>JBKBNY010000022.1:0-27361 GCA_046295175.1 Spirosomataceae bacterium | reverse complement strand
TAACATCCTTGACTAAAGCTAATGTCCAAAATTTGACAGTATTTCAAAGAGCTATTTCAATTAACAAGGACAACTCCATTTCGCCTTAATAGGGTTCAACCCTACTTCGCTCGGCACATGCAACGTCTCTACAATACAATGGGTGGTAAAAACAATTGAAATTTCCAAAAATGAAAAATAAAATCAGGATAGGTTGTGGGGCAGGTTTTTCGGGCGATAGAATCGAGCCCGCCATTGTTTTGGCCGAAAAAGGAGAATTAGATTATTTGGTATTGGAATGTTTGGCCGAACGAACCATTGCACTCGCCAACAAACGCAAAATGTCTGACCCAACCAAAGGCTACGACCCATTGCTGGAGCGTAGAATAGAGACTTTATTACCTTATTTGGTAAAAAACAACATTCGCCTCATTACCAACATGGGGGCAGCAAATCCAATTGAGGGAGCAAAGAAAATCATTGAAATAGCAAAAAAACAAGGCTTAAACATAAAAGTAGCTGCCGTAAGTGGAGACGATGTGATTTCGGATTTAGGATTGACAAATGATGATTTTAGAAAATTTGGAAATGAAGATTTTACTCTTGAATTATTAAACAAACACCAATCTCCAGTAACCAATAACCAATCGACCATTATTTCGGCAAATGCTTACCTCGGCATCGAAGGGATTTTAGAGGCCTTAAAAGCTGATGTTCAAATAATTATTACAGGTCGGGTGGCCGACCCATCGCTTTTTCTTGCTCCAATGGTTCATGAGTTTGGCTGGAAAACCGATAATTATGATTTAATGGGCAAAGGCACTGTCATTGGACATTTGATGGAATGTGCGGGGCACATCACAGGTGGCTATTTTGCCGACCCAATCAAAAAGCCTGTCGAAGATATGGATAACCTGGGACATCCTTTTGCCGATGTTTTCCCTGATGGTTCAGCAATCATTAGCAAAGTAGCAGATACAGGAGGAGTTATCAATCTACAAACAGCCAAAGAACAATTACTATACGAAGTAATCAATCCTTTTGAATATTATACGCCCGATGTAATTGCAGATTTCACGAGTGTAAAACTTGAAGAAATTGGCAAAAATCAAGTACGAATAACGGGCGGAAGTGGTAAAGAAAAACCATCAACCTACAAAGTTAGTGTTGGTTACAAAGCATTTTGGCAAGGCGAAGGCGAAATTTCGTATGCAGGCCCAGCCGCCTACGAAAGAGCTAAATTGGCAGGTGAAATCATTGAAAAACGTTTAGCCCCCACCCCTATAAAGGGAGCTATTTTTGAGGATATACAAGTTGATTTAATTGGAATAAATTCTACTTTTTCAAATAATTCCCCCTCTCTATTGGAGAGGGGGTTAGGGGGTGAGGTTCGCCTCCGTATTGCTGCCAAAGCCCAAACCCAAGCAGACGCAGCCTTAATCGGCGAAGAAGTAGAAGCCCTTTACACCAACGGACCTGCCGGAGGTGGTGGCGTAAGAAAATACGTCAACGAAGTAATCGGAATTGTTTCGGTTTTAGTAGATAGAAATAAAATCAAACCAATAGTAGAATATTTTGAAAGTTGATAATATTCACTCATTCTATCAGTCACTCATTCAAAATTAAAAATGAAACTCTACGACATAGCCCATAGCCGAGCAGGCGATAAAGGTAATATTTCAACGCTTTCGCTCATTCCTTATAATGAAAGCGATTATAAAATGCTTTGTGAAAAAATTACAGCAGAAAAAGTAAAAGAGCATTTCGTAGGAATCGTTGAGGGCGATGTTATTCGCTATGAAATGCCCAATATTTCGTCTTTACTTTTTGTTTGTTATGATGCTCTCGCTGGTGGAGTCACAACCTCACTTCGGGTAGATACGCACGGAAAAGCATTGAGTTACAAATTGTTAGAAATGGAAATCTGATTTTTGAAAATATAATTTCAAATATACCATTGTGGTAAAAATCCATCCGTAAAATCGTTGAGGGATTTTTTTAGAAAAAAAATCAGAAAGCATGTGGGGTAAAATAGTACAATTTTGTCTTTAATTTATACTATTAAAATCAACCTCCTAATGCCATTTCAGAAGTACATCAAAACTGAAAACACCGAACAACCCGAAGTATTCATTCATCACGATGCTACCGAAGAAGCAAAAGTGATTTCGGATGAGTATTTTATCCAGAATCTTTTTGAGCAATCGCCCCAAAAAGGTTTTGATATGCTTTTTAGAAAATACTACGCCAATCTGTGCAACAACGCTATTCGTTTTGTTTATTCAAAAGAAATCGCCGAAGATATTGTAGCCGAAATTTTTACTAATTTTTGGCAAAATGAAGCTTACAAAAATATTAATACCTCATACCGTGCTTATCTCTACAAATCGGTCAGGTATCGTGCTTATAACTACATAAAAGCCGAACTTAATCGCACATCAGACCTCGAATCAATCGAAACTGAATCCAATTTTCTTGAAAATGAGGTAGTTTTGAAACCCGACGAAATCCTACACTATCATGAACTAAGTCGAAAACTGGACTTAGTAATTCAAAATCTGCCTAATCAGTCAAAAAAAGCCTTTCAAATGCACCGCCTCGAAGGCAAAAAATACAGCGAGGTTGCCACCGAATTACAAATCACGGTCAGTGCAGTCGAAAGGCTGATTAGCAGGGCTTTATCAAAAATTCGTGAAGAACTTAAATCCGATTGGATTAGTATCGGAGTAATTATTTTAACATTCACAAACTAATTCACAATTAAAGTGGATGGGCCTAAAAGGTGCCTTTTCGCTCAAAAAAACACTAAGATGAATATTATTTCAAAAAAAATACTGTTTGATTATTTTGACGGAAAACACTCTTCTATTCAACGAAAAATGATAGAAGAATGGCTAAAAACACCCCAAAACGAAGAATTATTCTATCAATACCTCAATGAATGGGAGTCGCAGCATCCGCAGTATTTGGTCGAAACCGAACGTGGCCTTACTAAAGTCAATGAATTAATCAATCAAAAGCAAATCGAAAAACCTACACTCGAAGAAGAAACTAAGTCTTTTGGCTTAATAAAGTATTTTCGTTGGTTGGCGGCGGCAATGATTTTTATGGCAATCGGCTGGTTGGGTTTAAGTTACTACAATAAACCCAATGAGATTTCGTACGAAAGTTTGGTGCAAAACACCAAAGATTTGACTGGCGAAATCTATGAAAAAGAGAACACCACAAATACACCAATGCTTGTTGTATTGCCCGACGGCAGTTCGGTAATCTTGCAGCCAAATGGCAAACTGGGCTACTCTCCTACGCAATATGGTAAAAATAACCGTGAGATTATCCTATCGGGTGAGGCATTTTTTGAGGTACAAAAAAATCCAAATAGTCCGTTCTTCGTTTACGCTAACGAACTGATTACCAAAGTTTTAGGTACAAGTTTTACGATTAGGGCCAATCCGTCTTCCTATAAAACCGAAGTGATTGTAAAAACAGGGAAAGTCGCTGTTTTTATGCAAAATGATATTGATAAAAAAAGTAAATTATCCGATACCAAACTTGATGGATTAATACTGACTCCCAACCAACAAATTAGCCTTGACCGCACAAATCCAAAAATCGAAAAACCAGCAATGGTAAAAGAAGAACAACTGAATATTCCGATACAAAAACTGAGTTTTGAATTTGAAGACGCACCCGTTGTAGAAGTATTAGAAGAGTTAAAGAAAGCTTACAACGTAAAGATTATTTACGATAAAGATAAGCTATCGAATTGTAGGCTAACGGCTCATTTGGCCGATGAACCACTCTACGAAAAAATCAAGCTCATTTGTTTTGCTCTCGAAATCGACTACGAAGAAACCGACGGTGGAATCTTGATTAAATCGAATGGCTGTAAGTAGATAACCAATCACTTGAGTACAACTAACCTTTGTATATTAAATTACCAAAACAAAAAACTATGACTCACCTATGTACAAAACTACTATCGACTCCGAATTCTTCTTAACAAAACAAAAGGTCTATGGCGTTTGGCGACACCGATAGACCTTAAAAATGTCCGTCTTACTGAAATTGGCGTTTCTCGACGGATTGTTTTTGCAAAAATTTCCCAATTCTTAACAAAAAACACATCAAATGTATGAAAAAAAATCTACGGATTCGTAGGATTATCACTAATGTCATGCGAATAACATTTACCCAATTGGTTCTGTCAATGATTTTCTTTGGGGTATCTCTTGCCCGAGATGGGTATTCGCAAGAGGTTTTAAACCAAAAAATCAGTATTAGAGCCCAAGAACAATCGGTTAGGAGTGTTCTTAATCAAATTGAGAAAACAGCCGAAATAAGATTCATTTACAGTCCGAATCTTATCCAATCGGAGCGAAAAGTGAGCATAAGCCTTAGTAATTCATCACTAAATGAAGTACTCAAAAACCTCCTGACGCCCCTGAGTATCGAATACAGGGTATCGGGAAGGCAAATCGTATTGAAAAGAGCCGAAAATAAAACTCCAAATACCGTACTCGACGAAACTCCCAGTATCGATATTCTCGAAGCACAAGAAAACGTGGTAACGGGCAAAATAACCGATGCCACCGGCGAAGCGGTTGTAGGAGTAAGTATCCAGATTAAAGGCACCAATAAAGGTACTACGAGTGATGCCAAAGGTGAGTTCAGAATCAATGTTGAGAATAAAAACGCAGTCTTGATTTTTACTTTCATTGGTTATACAACTCAAGAGATAAAAGTGGGCAATCAGACCAATATCAAGGTGGTTTTGCAGGCCGACGAAAAAATTTTAGATGAAGTTGTGGTCGTGGGTTATGGTACTCAGAAAAAAGAGAATCTGACTGGTGCTGTATCTACAATTGACTCAAAAGTTATCGAAAACCGCCCTGTAAGCAATGTTGCCAATGCTCTACAAGGAGTTACTTCAGGATTAATCATCACACGTGGTTCGGGTCAGCCCGGAAGCGAAGGCATCGGTATCCAGATTCGTGGGGTTACATCGGCCAACGGCAATGTTGAGCCACTACTTTTGGTTGATGGCGTAACCGTGCCAAGTTTTACGCTCCAAACCCTCAACCCAAACGACATTGAGAATATCAGTGTCTTGAAAGATGCCGCTGCGGCTGCTATCTACGGTGCTCAAGCTGCTGGTGGGGTTATATTGGTAACAACTAAAAAAGGTAAGTCAGGCAAAACAGTCTTTGATTATTCGACCCAAATCGCAACCGACTGGGCTTTGAATGTTCCCGAGCGTATGCCTTTGCTCGAAGAAGCCGAATACGCCAACTTAGCACGTAAAAATGCTGGTTCTGGTCCAGAATACAACGAACAAGAATTGCAACGAATCCGCGATGGGGTTCCGTACGTTCTCAATCCGAGCGATACCACAAGATACATTTTCTACAACCAAGAAGACCTAATTAGTCAAGTTGTTAGAAAATATTCGCCTATGCAGAGCCATAATTTCTCGGCAAGAGGTGGTACCGAAAAACTCAATTATTTGCTTTCATTTGGTTATTATGGCAAGCAAGGAGCGTTTAAAGTAGGACCCGACCGACTCGACCGCTACAATGTTCGCTTTAACGTGGGGTCTCAACTGACCAAACATTTATCGCTCGACTCTCGCATTTCTTATACTTTACAGCAGCAGCAGGCTCCTTCTTCGGCGGTTGACGGCCAAAACCTACTTTATCAGGTATATCGCCTCCGAATGCGTTATCCGATTTTCACTCCTGAAGGACGTCTGAATGGCGGTGCTGGTTCTTCGGCTAACAATACTTATGCTTTGCTAAAGGAGGGTGGTTATAATAATATCGACCGTAATTTCTTTGACGGAGTATTTACACTAACCGCCGGCAACTTTATCAAAGGATTAAAACTCAAAGCGGTTGTAGGTAAACAGCTTCGTTTTGCAAACAGAGAGCGTTTTGCCAGATTGGTAGAACTTTGGGGACGTTTTACGCCGATTTTCTATCTCAATAACCCGAACTCTTATACGGTTACAAACGAAATCACCAACAATACCAACTTGCAGTTTTTGGCAGATTACGATTTTACGTATGCCAAGCACAAGTTTCATATCTTGGGTGGCTACCAGTGGGAAGATAGCCGTTTTGAGTCGGTTTCGACAACGGCCAACTCGCTCGTGAGCAACGACCAGCCAACGCTAAACCTCGGCAATGACCTTACAAAATCTAATAGCGAGACTATCAATACCTATGCTTTTCAGTCATATTTTAGCCGTTTCAATTATAATTATGCCGATAAATACCTATTTGAAGCCACTGTAAGGGTCGATGAAAGTTCACGTCTGGCACCGGGGCTTCGCACCAAATTTTTCCCTTCGGCCTCGGCTGGATGGAACTTACACCGAGAAAATTGGTTCGCTAAATCATTACCTTTCTTTTCAGAATTCAAGCTACGTGGTTCGTGGGGACGCTTGGGCAATGCCCTCGGTATTGGCTTCTACGACTACCTAAGTTTATTGACTCGTGGTTCGGGGTTAGTTTTAGGAGGTCCAGAGGCTCGTACATCGTTTTTCTTCGAGAATGTTGTACCATCTTCTGCCCTTTCGTGGGAGACCATCGAAACATCAAACGCAGGTATTGACTTCGGACTTTTCAAAAACAAACTTCAAGTTAGTGGCGATTATTACGTAAAATTTAACCGTAATATGCTCACGCCATTGCAACTACCCGCAACATTTGGTGTAGGTACGCCACGTATCAACAATGGTGAATTAAAATCTTGGGGATGGGAACTTGAAGCCAAATACCGCGATAAAATTGGCAAAGAATTTAGCTACAACGTAGGATTCAATGTATCAGATAACCAAAATAAACTCATCAGTTATGCTGGTCGTAGAGTTTTAGGGGCAGGTCGTGTCAATCTTTTAGAGGGCTATCCGCTGAATACATTCTGGGGATACATTGCCGACGGTTACTTCCAAACCGAAGACGAAGTAAAAGCACACGCTTTTCAAGACAGCCGCACTGGCCCGGGCGATATTCGTTTTGTTGACCAAAATGGCGATGGTAGATTAACCGTTGGTAAAGGCTCGCCCGAAGACCCTGGTGATTTGATTTATCTCGGAACCGACCAACCAAGATATATATTTGGATTGAACTTAGGTATGCAATATAAAGGTTTTGATTTCACGGTATTTGTTCAAGGTGTAGGCAAAAGAAGTTTCTTACCAAACGGCGAGACATTGCAGCCACTGTCGCAGTCTTGGAAACAACCTCTTACATTCCACCGTGATTATTGGACACCCGAAAACCCAAATGCAGCATTTCCAAGACCGTATCTGCAAGGTGCATTTAGGTATTTGCCATCTGATAAATGGTTAATGAATGGTCAATATGCTCGCCTTAAAAATATTCAGTTTGGATACAGTATTCCTGAGAAAGTATTGAAAAAAGTGAAGTTGACAAGAGCAAGAATTTTCTTCTCAGGACAAGACATCTTGACACTTTCGAGATTAGGTATTTTCAAAAACTATTTCGACCCCGAACAGCGTGACAACGTAGATAACGATTATCCGTTTTTTGGTACTGCTGCCGTTGGCCTAAACCTGTCGTTCTAAAATAGTCTATTGAATTTAAACATTAACAAGAATCTCCGATGAAATCATTGACATATATACTTAAATCATTCGCAAAAGGTATCGGCATTGCCGTGCTGATTGGTATGTCGGCTTGCGAAGTTGACCGAATTCCCGAAACGCAACTCAGCGACCCTGCTTTTTGGAAAACCTCTGGCGACCTCCAAGCTGCGGCCAACTACCTCTATACTTTCTTGCCAAATTTGCCTTATACCGACGACAACTGGTCGGATGAAACCTACGCAAGAGCCCCAAACACCATCAGCGATGGCTCACGATTGGCTCCAGCAACCGATGGTAGCTACAATACTCCGTATCGTATCATCAGAGCAGCAAATAACATCATCGAAAAAGCTCCGAGAGCCACCCAAAACGGCGTATCGGCACAAGTTGTTGACCGCTACATTGCCGAAGCCCGTTTCTTTAGAGCGTGGGCATATTTTTCGTTGGTTCAGCGTTATGGAGATGTCCCATTGATTACCAAATTATTACAAGAAGATTCGCCCGAACTAACAGCCCCTGCCAGCAAAAGAGAGGAGGTATTTGAAGTAATTTATCAAGATTTGGACTTTGCCGCAAGTAAACTACCTACCCCTACCCAATTAGGTACTGCCGAGTACGGACGTATCTCAAAAACTGCCGCTTGGGCTTTCAAATCGAGAGTGGCGTTATTTGAAGGTACTCGCTCAAAATATCATAAATACGGCGACCCTAAAAAGCACCTCGACCTTGCTTTGGCTGCGGCAAAATCGGTGATTGATAGTAGAGAGCATGCCCTTTTTGGCAATTATTACAATATGTTTCAGATGGCTGGCGAAGGTCGCCAAAACCGTGAAAACATTTTGGTAAGACAATACGGCGTGAGTATTGCCGATAACGTAGTTACGCACAATGCCGCCCGAAACCTCGAAAATGGCTCTGCAAGTCCTACCAAAAGTTTGGTTGATTCTTATTTGATGACCGATGGTTTGCCCACGACCAAATCGCCATTATATAAAGCTCCTGTGGCATCAAAAGATGTATTTACTAATCGTGATGAGCGTTTAACAGCTACCATCATGAAAACTGGCGATGCTTACATTGGCTCACAACCAGTTTTCAACATCTCACCTTTGGCTTTTCAGTTTACGGGTTTTTGTTCGAGAAAATATTTCAATATCGACGACTGGACAAACCAACGCTCATACATCGACGGTATCATCATTCGTTATGCAGAGGTATTATTGAATTATGCCGAAGCCAAATACGAATTAGATGGTGCAATTAGCGATGCTGATTTAGAGTTATCCATTAATCCGTTGAGAACAAGAGGAAAAATCGCAAAACTGACAAACGCATTCGTAACCAGCAATGGTTTGAATATGCTCGATGAAATCCGTCGCGAACGTCGGGTAGAATTAGCAGTAGAGGGCTTCCGTTATTGGGATTTAATCCGTTGGAAAACCGCCGAAATCGAACTCAAAAAGCCAGTATTAGGCAATTTCTTCTTCAGAGCCGAGTTTGGTACTGCTACCACTGTTAAACTTACGCCAGATAATTTCATTTTGGTTCAAGATGCTAACTTCCGCAAATTCGACCCAGCAAAAGATTATCTGTGGCCACTCCCAATCAATGAAATCTCGTTGAACCCAAGCCTCAAGCAAAATCCGGGCTGGTAATCAATTTTTATATCTTTTAATCGCCCTTTCTTGAAAACACAAGAAAGGGCAAATTTTCCAAAAATCATGCGAAAAGCTATCATAATTGCCTTCGTATTAGCTATTATTTTGTCTTGTCAGAAGGCATTCAATTCGCCATTGCCCGAACTCCCGGCTAACCTTAAAACACTAAAAGTTGAGCATCCTCGATTGTTTCTTACAAACGACCGCCTCGAAGAACTCAAACAAAGCCGCAAAAACGATTTAATTCTCGATAAATACATCAATGCCGTAATCGCTTCGGCCAATTCTATCACTTCAAAACCAATGCTAAAGCGAGAATTGATTGGGCCTCGATTGCTAAATGTGAGCCGTGAATTGCTCTCTCGTACTTCTCATTTGGGTTTGGCATATCGTTTTACGGGCGATAAAAAGTACTTAGATGCTGCCCTCAATAACATGAAAGCAGTTTGCGAGTTTTCGGACTGGAATCCTTCGCACTTTTTAGATGTTGCCGAGATGCTCAATGGCGTAGCTATTGGCTACGACTGGCTCTACAACGATATGAGCAAAACCGACCGCGAGTATTTCAGAACCAAAATCAAAGAAAAAGGACTCGAAGAATACCGAAAAGCGTACGAAACAGCTTGGTGGCACAAAGGCGATAACAACTGGAATCAGGTTTGCCACGGAGGGCTTTTGGTAGGAGCTTTGGCAATTGCCGAAACCGACCCCACCTACGCCCGTGACTACATCCCGAAGGCCGTTGCCAATCTTCCTTACTCAAACAAATTTTATGCACCCGACGGAGCTTGGTACGAAGGTCCAGGTTATTGGGCTTATGCCACCGAATACCTCGCTTACGGAATGTCGGCTCTACAAACCTCGTTGGGAGATATGCAAAATCTCGAAAAAACTGATGGACTATCCAAGTCTGGGCTTGTACCAATGATTTGTGCTGGTCCAACAAATTACATTCTCAACTTTGCCGATTCGGGCGAAAACAGTAAAGTAACCACATCGGCGGCCATGTTTTTTTTAAGCAATGTTTACAATAATCCACAGATTTCTAATTATTTGCACAGTCTTATCAAAAGCACGAATACGCTCGCAAAGCCATTCCATGTGGTTTGGTATAAAACCCCGACCAATGAAGCAAGTAACCCTCCGCTCGATTATTATTTGGATGGTGAAATCAACGAATTGGTGTTTCTGAGAAGTAGCTGGACCGACCCAAATGCTTCGTGGATAGGTATAAAATCGGGAGTAAATAGTTCTCCGCACTCGCATTTAGACCTCGGTAATTTTGAATTAGATGCCGGGGGCGTTCGTTGGGCAAAAGATTTAGGTTCGGACGATTATAACCTCGATGGCTATTGGGCGATGGGTGTTAATGGCAAGCGTTGGTCTTATTATAGGCTCAATTCGTTTAGCCATAATGTGCCACTTTTGGGTAATAAAAATCAATACGAACTCGCCAAAGCGAGGTTTACTGCCAAAGATTTGAACGTAGCCACGCCTTCGGCAACCGTTGATTTGACCCAAGCCTACCGCGATTTTGTATCAAAAAGTACTCGAAAAGTAAGTTTGGTAGATAACCGCAAAAATTTCTTGATAGAAGACACCCACCTACTCATCAAAACGACCGAAGTAGCTTGGGGAATGATGACAGCTAATAGTATCGAGGTTATTAAAGGTGGTAAAGCCATTTTGCGAAATGCTACCGTAACAAGCAAAACACTTGAAGCCGAGATAATATCGCCCAAAGGTGCCGAATTTAGTGTGGAGTCTGCGATACAAAAAGCCCCCGAAAAAACCAACGATAACCATTCAAGATTGATGGTTAGATTACCAAATCAATCGGGAGAAGTAAAAATTATTGTTAAATTGACACCAAAAGGGTAATTCTATGCAAAAACTTGTCATTACAGTAATTTTAAGTATCGGTCAGCTCTGTTTATACGGTCAAAATACAAATCCTAAAATAAAAAAAATCATCAATACGAAGGGTTTGGTTGCACTATGGGATTTTAAAGAACCCGAAGGCAACGACCGTTTATCTTACGGTAAAAGCATTTACAAATTAAGCGAGCAAAACGGTAGTATCCCACGAGTACAAGATGGGCCTCTTTCGGGGTATTCGGCACTTTTTGGCAATAAATCCTTCTTATCCCTAAAAAATGCTGAGACTGGGCAACTTAATATTTACGGTGCAATGCAAGGGGTAACTGTCGTAGCTTGGGTAAAATGGACGGGTGAACAAACTGGGTTTATTGGCGGAATGTGGAACGAATACCAAGATGGCGGAAAACGCCAATACGGATTGTTTGTTTCGTTGCCACACTACAATGGTAAAAACCAAGTTTGTGGGCATATCTCAAAAACTGGTAAGCCAACTCCTCCGTTTCCGTATTCGATAGATTATTCGGCAAGTAAACAAGAGGTTCCGATTAATCAGTGGGTTTGTGTAGCGTTTACTTACGATGGGCAATACATCCGCTCATACCTCAATGGTGTTTTTGAAAAAAGAGAACCCGAATTAATCAAAAACACTTCGGGTTTCGATGGGTATCCCAATGGGCTGGTGCAGTCAAAAAATCCTTATTATTTCCCAGATGGAATGGGTAATAACGGCTCAGACTTCACGGTTGGGGCTGTATTACTCAAAAGCGGAATGGGGAATTATTTCAAAGGGCAAATCGGTGGTTTGGCTGTTTTTGATAGAGCATTAAAAGATTCGGAGTTACTGGCAATAGCAAAGTAGAATTTTGATGAGTATTTATTTTCATTTATTCAACCCATAACATGAAACAGTTTATCATTACTTTTTGGTGTGTCTTCCATTTCTTGGGGGCATTTGCCCAAGTTACACAAAGAAATATCTTAGCCAATAAATACAGCTTAGATTTTGTAAAGAAGACCTTGATTGCCAAAAATGACTGGAAGCCCTACCCAAAAACGCCTGCCGAGTGGGCTTCGGCAGTTCCAGACTCGGTACTGAAAGGTATCGTTAAAGAAGGAGAAAAGGCCCTTTCGTACAAATTTGAACCGATTTCGGCTACGCTTTCGCTCGATTTTGTTCGCAGTGGCGACCGCGAGCGTCATGGCAAAGTATCTTATGGCAAACGAAATGCCCTGATGCAGCTTATCGTGGCCGAGAGCATCGAAGACAAAGGTCGATTTACCGAGGCCATCCTCAACGGCATTTGGTCTATTTGCGAAGAAAGTTATTGGGGTGTACCGGCTCATATCAGAGGCACGGGCTTACCCGATGTCGAGAATCCAGTAGTTGATTTATTCTCTGCCGAAACCGCCGCCGTGATGGGCATGGCAGATTACTTCATCGGCGAAAAATTAGACAAAATCAATAAACTCATTCGCAGACGAATGTATCACGAAGCCAACGTCAGGATATTTACGCCAATGCTTAAAAACGGTAATAAATATGGATGGATGAGCCGCACAAGACCTGTCAATAACTGGAATCCGTGGATTATGTCGAACTGGATTCTGAGTACGCTCCTACTCGAAAAAGACGAAACCCGCCGTGCCGAAATGATTCATGGCTCGATGGTAGGACTGGATGCCTACCTCAACAGTTTGGGCGATGATGGCGGCTGCGACGAAGGCCCGAGTTATTGGTTTGCCGCAGGCGGAAGCGTGTTTGATTGCCTCGAACTCCTCCAAAATGCCAGCAATAATCAAGTTACGATTTACGATAATCCATTGGTTCAGAAAATGTCTACCTATGTCTATAAAACCCACATTGATGGTCATTATTTTGTTAATTTTGCCGATGCCGACCCCAAACTTCGCCCCGATGGACTAATGCTGTATCGTTTTGGTAAAGCCATCAACGACAATAGGATGATTGAGTTTGGTAAATGGGGTTTTGAGAATTTCCCGAACTATTCCGTAACAGGCTATCAGCGAATGCGTAGAATCGAAAATCTATTGACAATCAACAAGATAGACAAATCTAAAAACTCATATCAGCCAGTCAGAGACGCATGGGTCAGCGATATTCAGGTGATGACCGCCCGCGGCAATAACGGCATATTTTTGGCAACCCACGGAGGGCATAACGAAGAAAGCCACAACCACAACGATGTAGGAGATTTCATCATTTATCTCAATGGCCAACCGATGGTCGTTGATGCAGGCAGAGGAAATTACACGGCTCGTACATTCTCAAATCAGCGGTATGAGCTTTGGTTTACTCAATCCGAACACCATAATTTACCAATCGTAAACGGAGTTGGTCAAAAGGCAGGTCGTAAGTTTGAAGCCAAAAATGTCAAATGTATTACCAACGATAAAGAAGCAAGTTTGATAATGGATATTGCCGAAGCTTACCCCGAAGAGGCTGGTATTACTACTTGGAACCGAACCGTAAAGCTCAACCGAACTAATAATCAAGTCGAGGTTTCGGATGATTTTGTATTAAAGTCACAGGCAAAATCGCTTCAACAGGCATTTATGACCATCTGCGAGGTTGATTTATCGCAAAAAGGCAAAATCAGACTTAATGGGGATAAAAATCAGGTCTTGGTGATGAATTATGACGATAAACTTTGGGAGGTTTCGACCGATAAACCATCTACCGAGGGAATGGAATACGAGAGTTTTAAAACCAAATGGGACAATCATCCAGTAACCCGAATCATGCTGACAAGCAAATCACTCGCTCTAAAAGGTAAATACAAAGTTACTTTCGAGGCTAAATAATTTAAATTTTCAGGGGATAATTAGTTAATAGAATTAGCTAATTATCAGACAGTTTCCCATGCTCATTAACTAATCACTTAAACTGTTTACTACTGGGTACTTATTAATTGATTCTCTCATTTTTTGATATTCACAAATACCATTTAATTCAAAATGAAATTTCTAAAAACAATCATCATATTATTGATTTCGCAAGGAGTTTTTGCTCAAATCAACGTAAAAAAAGAATTTGAATTTGCCGCCAAACAATACGAAGGCATGCTTGCCTCGCACCCCGACATCACGCAGTTTCCGCAATCGACCAATCCCGACGGCTCGCCACGAAACATGAAGTCGAGCTGGTGGTGTAGCGGTTTCTTCGGAGGTTCACTCTGGTACATTTACGAATCTACCAAAGACCCAAAATGGAAAGAAGCCGCCGAAAAATGGACAATGGCCGTAGAAAAAGAACAATACAACACAGGTACTCACGACTTAGGTTTTATGCTGTATTGCCCGTTTGGCAATGGGTATCGCCTTACCAAAAACGAGAAATACAAGGAAATCATGCTCACGGGTGCGAAGTCGCTTTCGACCCGATTCGACCCCAAAGTAGGATTGATTAAGTCGTGGAATAAGTTTCAGGGCAAGTACGAATACCCAGTCATCATCGACAACATGATGAATCTCGAATTTTTGTTTTGGGCAGCCAAAGAATCTGGCAATAAAGATTTTTATAATCTGAGTGTAACCCACGCCGACAATACCCTTAAAAACCATTTTAGACCCGATAATAGTAGCTATCACGTGATTTGCTATGGGCCAAATGGAGAGGTTTTGGCCAAAAAGACCCACCAAGGGGCAGCTGATGAGTCGGCTTGGGCAAGAGGACAAGCTTGGGGACTTTACGGATACATAGTGATGTATCGCGAAACCAAAGACCCAAAATATCTCGAACACGCTCATAAAATCGCGGCGTTTATTTTGAATAACCCAAACTTACCCGAAGACAAAATCCCGTATTGGGACTTTAGCAAACCAGGCGAAGAAAGAGATGCTTCGGCAGGTGCGATAACATCTTCGGCACTATTTGAATTGAGCGATTACACCAAAGACTCAAAACTCAAAAAAGAGTACATTGCATCGGCAACCAAAATGCTCGAATCATTGGCAAGCCCTGCCTATAAGGCCAAATTAGGCGAAAACAACCATTTTATTTTGATGCACAGCACAGGTCACAAACCCGGAAAATCCGAAGTTGATGTGCCTTTGGTCTATGCCGATTATTACTATTTAGAAGCACTTTTGAGGTATCAAAACCTAAAATCTCGCAAGTAATCTTTTGTAACTCTAATGCACCAAAATTCTAAAATATCGCTATTTTTTCTTGGTTTAGTATTCATTTTGTGCCTAAATACCGCGTCAGGCCAGCGTGAATTATTCAATAAAATTAGCAAAGTAATCCAGCAACAAACCATTGACCAAGCCAATTGGGCAATGCAACAAAAACCAATTACAATCACCGCCGAGCGATGCGAGCGTTCGGCGGGTGGTATTCACGATTTCTACTCCGAAGGTGACTACTGGTGGCCAAACCCCGAAGACCCAAACGGCCCATATATTCACCGAGACGGACAGACGAATCCTGATAACTTTACGGCTCATCGCAAAGCCATGATTCGGTTTAGTCAAATCATTGGCTCTTTGGCATCTGCATATTTACTCACCAAAAACGAGAAATACGTAAAGCAGGCTTTCATTCACTTAAACGCTTGGTTTGTTGATGAAGCCACACGGATGAACCCATCGCTTTTGTATGCTCAAGCCATCAAAGGTAGGGCTACTGGTCGCGGAATCGGGATTATTGACATGATTCAGATGATTGAAGTGGCACAAGGAATAATGGTTATGCAACAAGCAAAATCGGTCAATCAAGTTGAGTTAAAGAAAATAAAAAACTGGTTTACAGAATACCTCACTTGGGTAACTACCCACCAATACGGTATTGACGAACGAGAAGCCAAAAACAACCACGGTACTTGCTGGGTGATGCAAGTGGCCATTTTTGCAAAACTAACTGATAATCAAGTCCTTATTAAATATTGCCGAGATAGATTTAAAACTGTTTTATTACCCAACCAATTAGCAAAAGACGGGAGTTTTCCGTTGGAACTCCGCCGCACCAAACCTTACGGATATTCACTTTTTAATATAGATGCTATGGCAACGATTTGTCATGTACTATCAGATACTCAGGAGAATCTTTGGGAATATTCATTAAATGATGGGCAGAACATCCGTAAAGCCGTAGAATTCATCTACCCATTTGTAGCAAATAAATCTACTTGGATGTACCCCAAAGACGTTATGTATTGGGATGAATGGCCAGTGGCTCATCCGTTTTTAGTGTTTGGTTATCGGCAATACAGCGAAAACAAATGGTTATCGACTTGGCAAAAATTAGAACATTTTCCTACCACCGATGAGGTTATCCGAAACCTACCCATCCGCAATATTTTGATTTGGCTTTGATTTAGAGATTTTAAGAATCTAAGTGGTTAATCGAAAATAGTTAATTGAAAGTGGTTAATAGTTAGCCAAAACTCATAAACAATTGATTATCAACAACTTTACAACAAATAGCGTAAGCTATTTATCAACGAGTTACAAAGTGATATACCACAGATTACGGTAATTTTTATTGTAATATGCTACTGTACGAGATGTAGAAATTCTTTGTATGAACACGCCGTGGTGTGTTCATACGTTATCATCAATACAAAAATGTCTCTTAATCCAAAAACCAATCCATAGTTCATGCAAATTTAAATTTGTTTAAACATATTACACATATCTCATATAACTTATCAATTCATAAAAACTCTCATAAAAAGAATAGCATATAAAACATATTTTTCTTACATTTGAATACCGTCTATTCTATATAAGTATTCAACCTTTCAATGAAAAAAATTGCCCTATTTGCAACGGCTGTATTTACAGTTGCTACGATTTCGTCTTTGATAAATCTTAGCAACGAAGACCCCATTACCGAATGGAGAGAGTATCTCGGCGGGCCAGACCGAAATCATTATTCGACTCTTACACAAATCAATCCTGAAAATGTCAATAAATTACAAATTGCTTGGACGTACTCTATGCCCGATTCAGGGCAAATGCAGGTAAATCCAATCATTGTAGATGGTGTTTTATATGGCGTAACTTCTTCGGTGCAAGCCTTTGCTCTCGATGCCGCCACGGGCAAAGAAATCTGGCGTTTTGGCGACCCACTCAAAAACTGGGCAAGTACAAGTCGCGGAGTAGCTTACTGGCAAAAAGGTAGTGATAAACGGATTCTGCATACAATTGGCCCAAATCTTTGGGCGATTGATGCTCGCACAGGCAAACCAATTGAGTCTTTTGGAGATGGCGGAAAAATCGACCTACACAAAGGCCTTCCCGAAATCGCCAAAGACAAATTTATGATTTCGAATACCCCCGGAACTATCTTTGAGGATTTAATCGTGATGCCAATTAGGCTTTCGGAAGGAGCCGATGCCGCCCCGGGCGATATTCGTGCATTTAATGTAATTACGGGCGAATTGGCTTGGACATTCCACACGATTCCGTATCCGGGAGAATTTGGCTACGAGACATTCCCAAAAGATGCTTATCTCAATACCTACACGGGTGCCGCCAATAATTGGTCGGGTATGGCAGTTGATAGAAAACGTGGCATTTTGTATGTTCCGACTGGTTCGGCAGGATATGATTTCTACGGCGGAAATCGCAAAGGCCAAAATCTATTTGCCAATTGCCTTTTGGCGTTAGATGCTCGTACGGGCAAACGTATTTGGCATTTTCAGACCACACATCACGATATTTGGGACAGAGATTTACCTGCTCCACCAAACCTCTTGACTGTAGAACACAATGGAAAAAAGATTGATGCCGTTGCCCAAGTTAGTAAGCAAGGATACGTTTTTTTATTTGATAGAGTTACGGGCAAACCATTGTTCCCAATAAAAGAAGTACCCGTTCCGCAGAATGCCCTAAGAGGCGAAGTTCCGTGGAAAACCCAGCCGATTCCGACAAAGCCAGCACCTTATGCTCGTCAATCTTTTGAATTGAAAGATACAGATATTAGTCCGTACGCCGAAAATCGAGAAGAACTTTTGGCCAAATTCAAAACCTACCGCCGAAAACTCTACGACCCACCGAGTACCGAGGGTACGGTGATTCTGCCCGGTTTTGATGGTGGGGCCGAATGGGGAGGTGCTGCTGCCGACCCTCACAAGGGGATTTTGTACGTCAATGCCAACGAAATGGCTTGGATACAAACCATGAAAGAAACCCCTACCGATGCGGCATTGAGCGGACTACCACTCGGCGAAAAAACGTATATGAATTATTGCGTCGCTTGTCATGGAGCCGAACGCAAGGGCAATACAGCAAGTGGGTATCCGTCGTTGGTTGATATTGGACAAAGACGTAGCAAACTCTACGTAAATGCCATGATAAATAACGGCAAAGGAATGATGCCAGGCTTCAATTTTATCTCGAAAGAAGAAAAACAGGCGTTGGTTCAGTTTCTGTTTGGCGAAGAAAAGAAAGAAGTTACGACTACAAGTACCGTCAATCGGTCGGGGGCAACTAACCAAATAAAGTTGCCTTACCAAATGACTGGTTACAATAAGTTTTTGGATAGCAAAGGACTGCCCGCAATTACACCACCGTGGGGAACACTCAGTGCAATAGACCTGAATACGGGTGAATACCTCTGGAAGATTCCGTTTGGGCATGAGCCAGCTCTCCTCGAAAAAGGTATCAAAAACACCGGTAGCGAAAACTACGGAGGGCCAGTCGTTACAGCAAGCGGATTGTTGTTTATAGCCGCCTCAAAAGACGGAATGTTTAGGGTATTCGATAAAAATAACGGTAAATTATTGTGGGAAACCAAACTGCCAGCCGCAGGGTTTGCCACCCCAGCCACTTACGAAATTAATGGCAAGCAATTTGTGGCAATTGCTTGTGGAGGCACCAAATTAGGTACTCCAAAAGGCAATAAGTATGTAGCTTTTGCCCTTCCGTAAAGATAAAAGTAGTTTTTTTTCATCATAGGTTAACAAATAAAACCCCACCGATTTTCGATGGGGATTTTTTTATTCTACCACAAACCACGTATAATTTTCGGGTTCTATCGTAAATGTCAATTCGATTTCGTAGTTACGATTGAGTCTATACGTCTTGGAGCTTATTCCTTTCTCTTTCAAGATGGCGGCATCGGTCAATCCGGTATAATAAAGCGGCACTTTAATGGTGCGAGTCATTTTTTCTTTGGTGGGGTTATATAACATCATAAAACCCTTCTGTTTTAATTGTGGGTTTACATGCAATAATCCATCCCAATCTCGCCCATCGGCACGGCGAAGCTGAATCATATCTGAGTTTAGAATCTCGCGGTATTTTTTGTACCAAGCCACCGTTTTTGATACTAATTGACGGGTCTGCTCGGTATCATACAACCTTGGGCCTCGATAACAAGCCTGTACCCCAGCCCCGTAATATTGCACCATTAGCTGCTCATAGTCTTTGAGATGCTCGCTGAGTGGTTCCAAAATAGCTTCTGGTCCACCACCTTGGTAACGAGTAAGCGGAACAAATCCCCAACTCATTGAGCCAGTTTTTTCGATTGTTCCATCGTGGATATTCTGACGATTCAATATTCGCTGCTGCTCTCTCGACAAAGAAAAGTTCACTTCACGATATCCAATCGCAATTTTGTGCGTTCCATCCAAAAAATACCAGTCGGGGGCGTTGATATACACCCCTCTTTCGTTGAGCCAACGGTACAAATCTTTCTGAATCTCCATTTGTCGCCATTGCGAATCATCCAAATTTTTGTGTCCGGGATGTACAGTCGAAGCACAAACATCACCCGGATACGGGCCATCATTTTCCCAAATATCAAAGCCTGTTTTTTCAAAAAAGTGCTTAATTTTTGCACTATAATCGAGTCCCCAACGGCTTCCAAAACACGGAGCATTACCAAAGAAAGCCCCACCTGGCTTGCCAGTTTTGGGGTCAATCACATCGTGTTCGTCGCTGATTCTTCGACTGCTGAATAGCGAATATCCACCCAGTAGAATCCCTTTTTGGTGAGCATAATCTGCCAGAGACTTCCATCTTTGAATGTTTTTGCTCGTACTATCTTCCATATTCAGATGGCTACCAAAACTCAATATAACTGCCTCATAACCAGTAGCTACACATTGGTCAATACAACTTTTTACTTCCTCGTCATTTTTGCTGACTAAGTGCATAAAAACTGGATTTTGGGTTGTCCACGGAGCAACGGTTCGGTACATTTTGCGTATCATCATTCCTCTTCGTTGGCGGTCGTAGCTATCCATCAATAATTCGTGCGTACGCACCGATTTGAAGTTTTCTCCAGCTTGAAGCTCAATACCGGGGGCTTTTTCGGGATAAATTTCTAATAAACAAGGCGTTTCGTAATTGTAATTCACCTGCGATGTATAAACGGCATCGGTCTTCCAATGCGTGGTTTGGTCGCTGATGTCGTACCGCATGGCATTATTGAAAGCGTAATTGGTTTCTACATAAATCCCATGCTGTTTTTTCATTTCTTCGGGCTTTCCTACCACGGCACTTTCTTCTTCGACCAATGCCAAAACTTCGTTTATGACTCGATTGATTTTGAACGATTTAGCCGATTTATTCTCAATCGAAATCCACTTAACAATCAACGGAATCCCATCGTATAATTCATAATTCACCCTAACCATCAAGCCCGATAATTCTTTTGCCTGCGGAGCATATTCAAACGAAAGCAGCTTGCCCGTTGGTTGGTTTTGATTCGGCATCCAAGTTCGGGTTTTCCAATTTACAAATGGCTTAATGTCTGATATTGAATGTTTTACATAAATAAAATCCTCAGTCCCGACAGTCATTTTATCGAGCCATTCGGGTAGCAAATAAGCGTTTTCCTTTTGCCCGATGAGTCCGCCGACATTGTATTCTTTTCCGTCAATGATAATCCGAGCTTCGGGCTTGATGGCTCGCAAGAGTTGCTGACCATTCGAGAGGTTTTTGTAATCAATACAAGCTACATTCGGCTCGATTCTGAATGCTCGTTTTACCAATCCATTATACAAAAAGATGTTTTTCCCTTCGGTAATGATTTCGGCTTTTTGTGTAACGGGTTTCACAAGCCAGTCGGTAGAAATTAGTTTATCGTATTTAGCTTGATTTTGCCCAAAAAGCTGATTGACAAGCAATAAACAAAAAAATAGATATTGTTTTTTCATAAATATTGAAGGTTGAATGTATGATTTCTATTGTGTAAGATTTGAGTACAAACATTTTGGACTAACGTATGAGATTATTTTTTTGAATTTGGTGATAATAGCATACTGATTATTATGATAAGTAATGACACCTATTTATTTTTACACTTTTTGATTTTATGTCCCTCCTTCTCCTTGTAGGAGAAGGAAAGGAAGGATGAGGTAAACCCGCTCAGTAAAAGATTTTATCCCTTTTCGATATGTATTTCACCTCATCCTCTTCCATTCTCCTTCTCCTTGTAGGAGAAGGAGAGGGGAGGGACTCGGATTTATAAATTTAGTTTTGTGTATTTACATAGTTATGTTAAAAATCATAACAATCTGTGTTCTATTGTTTTTCGGATGTTTGTCCTTTGGAATTACAATAATTCGACAAATTTTGGTACAACCCCAACCATCACTCATAACCATTATTTATCACAATTTGGCTACCTTTCGGAAAAGTTATTTCGAGTATGTTATCGCCAATATTCTCGATTTTGATACCGCTTTGCGAGCGTATTACGTGGGTTTTAAATGGCAATTTTACCCGCGTTTTACCACCTTGTTCGGCATAAATTCTGATTTCATCCACCAATCCGCCCTCTTGTTTTGCACTTACCAAGAATGCACCTTCGGCACGTAACGAACTAAACGAAACCCGCTGCCAACTTTTGGGAATTGCCGGAAAAACCTCAATCTGCCCTGCATGACTCTGTAAAAGCATTTCTTGGATACCAGCAGCGTAGGCAAAGTTACCTTCGAGCGTAAACGGTCGGTAAGTAAAATTTGATTTGCCCGATTTCGTTTGGTCGCCATTGAGGTGAAACGAATTGACCGAACAAAACGCCATTGCGAAATCTTTCAAAGCTCGGGCTGCACCTTCGCCGTCTTTGGCTCTGGTTTTGAGATTTCCGAGCCACGAATACGAATAGCCGCACCAATTGGCTGGACCAATCTTGTCTAATTGCTGGATGGTGTTTTGGATAATTTTTTGGTCTCTTTCACCATTCTCCCAACGGATTTCGCCGAGTGGATGAATCGCCATCAGGTGCGAGAAATGACGATGCGATTGATTATAGGGTAATTCGACAGAAAAATTCAGTTCAGCATTTTGGCTCAAATGGTAATCCGAGAATTGAAGTAGGATTTTTCCATAACGCTCAGCTTCGGCTTTGAGTCCCAACTCATTGGCAAGTTCGGTGGCTTTCTCAAAAACATACCGCATCAAGGCTAAATCGTAATTGGTATTCTCTAAAAACCACGCTGATTTGCTGTTATCATTGATTTCGGGACTCGAACTGAGCGGTAACTGACGCTTGCCATTTTTATCCAAATACGTGATTTGCTCTAAATGTTTGGCCACATCTCTAAACCACGGGTACGCCCTTTTTTGCAGAAATTCTTTATCCATACTGTATCGCCATTGCCAATAATAATGTTGCGAAAGCCACGCCGAAACCGTAGGCGAAAGCGAATATTGAATCCACCCGCCCATTTCTTCGCCAGTCAAAGTCGTAACTCCCGGCACGTTTAGTCCATCCGTTCCGAAATACCATTTTGTGTATTTTTTATAGCGAGCCTTATTTTGGTCGAGGTGATTGAGATAGCCCAAAGCCTCTTCTAAATGATTGCTGGAATAACTCGGCCAATAGCTCAATTGGGTATTCAAATCGTGATGAAAATCGCCTTTCCATGGTGGTAAACGGCCATTATCGGCAGTCCAGACGGCTTGGAGTGAAATCGGAGGCGTATTGCTTCGGGCAACGCTTCCAAATTTGTAGAGTTCGAGATAATATTGTTTTTCGAGAGTAGAATCTGGCAACGTAATTGAGGATTTATCCCAAAAAGCCTTCCACCAATTTTGGTGATTATTAAAAGCACTTTGATAGTTTTCGGCATTCGTCAGAGTCTGGGTTGCTGTTGGCTTGGGTTTATTTGGATAATGTGCCGAAATCGCCCAAGAACCTTCGACGATTTTCGGAGAAATTTGCTTCCATTTTACAGCCACTTCGTAGTAAAACCCGCCCCATCCTCGTTGAATATAGCGGTATGAATTGCCACTTTGCGTAACTTTACCCTGTTTATAGCCCAATCTTGCCAAATCATCGCCTGCCACCGAGCCACCCGCCGACTTATCAATTTCGCCCTCGTATTTGGGCGGAACTAACTTGAAATTTACAGCATCTACATTCTCAAATCTAAAATATCCGATAGATTTATTGGCATTTACAAACGAATTCATTTTTGCACCATTCTCCCAAACAATCTCCGATATCGCTTTTTCGATATTCAATTTTGCGTATTTGACAGCTCCCCAGCTTTTAATATCGAATTCCAATGCTGCACCCGGCAATTTACTCGGAGCGGGTTCTCTTTCGTAAGGTATATCGCCAATTTTCTGAACAGCCGCATAATTATCTTTTAAAACCTGTTCTTTTACCCATTTGTAGTTAAAATTGGGAGTATGCAATTCTTTCATGGGTCGCAAATCCCAAAGTTCTGCGTGGTCGAGCGAGAAACGCAATTTATCGTCTTTTTGCCAGATGAGTTCACCAATCAAGCCATTTCCGAGTGGTAATCCTTCGTCCCAACGGGTCGGAATCTGACTAAATTTGAGGGCATCTGCATTTCTATAAATTTGTCCGAATGAATTAAAAAACAGTAATAATTGTAGAATAGCGATTAGGGCTGATTTCATGTTTATGAAGGAAAGTTTTATAACGCAAATCAAGAATTAAAAATAGAGTAAAACAATGATATTTTGATTTATTTCGGCAATAAAAAACACGTCCTTGCTATTAAAAATAACAAGGACGTGCGTAAACTTTAATCTATTTTATCCACTTAATTCTGACAACCTTTAATTTCGGCTTTGAAAACCGTACCTGCATCGGCTGCGAATCCTGCATTTAACTCAATTGCCTTGCCGGCTTGGTAGCTTACATTCGCTGGCGAAATCACCTTGTTGGTTGCTGTGATTTTCTGTGCTGCTGAGACTGTCGTCGTTCCAGTTGTGTAATTCGTTGTCAGCGTTCGGTTGGCTGGAACTATCGTCAATGCCCCCAAACTCGGACTACTCACCACCGTCGGATTCGATGACGCTACTCGCAAGAAGTAGGTGCCACCCTCAACCGTATTCTGTGGTAACTGGCAAGTAACCGTTCCGGCACTCGTGCTGATGCCGATGGTCGTTGGGTTGCTGAAACTTCCCGTCGCATCCGATAACTGCACTTGGAATTGGTTTCCTACATCGAATGTACCCACCGTCGTGAAACTCACATCTATTGCACTACCGCCGCAAACCGTCTGATTCGCTACTGTCGGCATCGAAATACTCGCACTATTGCCCGTTATCGTGAAGGTCGTAGTTACTGGGCCGTAAACAATACCACCCGCTCGGTTGTCTTGGGCATAACCTACCACAGTCATGGTGTAAGTGCCTGGTATCAAATTGCGTCCGAATACATTCAATCCAGAGTTATCAAACATCGCAAATGGTTCTACACTTTGCAGGATTGTCCAATTCATGTTCGGCCCAACTAAAGTCATATCCACACTCTCAACCGTTAAAGTCGGACAAATCGGCACAGCCAATATCGACACATCAAATGGTACTTGCTGAATCGTCATTCCATCAGTAATCGAGAACAATGTTTGATACGGATTACCAGCCCTCACAAATTGATAATCAACGATTTGGGTACATGGGTCAACACCCGTGACGGTCACATTGGTTGTTGCGGTTGCTGTACAAACTCCATTCGATACCGAAACCGTATAAACTCCACTCATGGTGGCAATGGCATTGCTAATCGTTGGGTTCTGAGCTGTACTTGTAAATGAATTAGGACCACTCCAATTATAGCTTGTTCCGCCCGAAGCATTCAGGCTGATGGTCTGACCAACCGAATAAGGACCAGTATTGCTCGCTGATGCGGTTGGTGGAGCGACAATTGCTAAGCCATTGATGGTTGCACTGGCTGCGGAAATACAGCCGTTTACATTACAAGTGGCTGATATTGAATAAGTGCCAATTGCTGTTAAAGTTAGGCTTGTTCCCGATGCTCCGTTCGACCAATTAACAGTTCCCGAACAACCCGAAGCTGTGAGGGTCAATGTATTTGGAGAACAAACAACCAATTGACTTGGTGGAGTGATAGTTGGGGCTTGACTCTCAATAATCGTTACACTCGTCGTGGCCGTAACCGCCGAACAACCTCCACTCGCCGCTATCGTATAGCTGACTGTGTAGGTGCCGGCGGTGCTACTGCTTGGGGTTATCTGACCCGTGGTGTTACTGATACTCAAACCCGCTGGACTTGAACTAAACGCTCCGCCACTTGTACCTACTAAATTCACACTTACCGCATTTCCACTACTACAGAAAGGACTGCCTGCATAACTGATTGTCGCACTTGGTGCATTCGTTATCGTTACACTCGTCGTCGCAGTCACTCCACTACAACCTCCACTCGCCGCTATCGTGTAGCTAACTGTGTAAGTACCCGCCGTGCTGCTGCTTGGCGTTATCTGGCCCGTGGTGTTACTGATACTCAAACCCGCTGGACTCGAAGAGAATGCTCCGCCACTTGTACCCACTAAATTAACACTCACCGCACTTCCACTGCTACAGAAAGGACTGCCTGCATAACTGATTGTTGCACTTGAGGAATTCGTTATCGTTACACTCGTCGTGGCTGTTACTCCACTACAACCTCCACTTGTCGCTATCGTGTAGCTAACTGTGTAAGTGCCGGCTGTGCTGCTACTTGGCGTTATCTGACCCGTTGTGTTACTGATACTCAAACCGGCTGGGCTCGAACTAAACGCTCCGCCACTGCTACCTACTAAATTCACATTTACCGCACTTCCACTGCTACAGAAAGGACCTCCTGCATAACTGATTGTTGCACTTGGGGCGTTCGTAATCGTTACACTCGTCGTGGCTGTTACTCCACTACACCCTCCACTTGCCGCTATTGTGTAGCTAACTGTGTAGGTGCCTGCTGTGCTGCTGCTTGGCGTTATCTGTCCCGTTGTATTACTGATACTCAAGCCCGCTGGACTTGAACTAAACGCTCCGCCACTGCTGCCAGTTAAGTTTACACTCACCGCATTTCCACTGATACAAAAAGGACTGCCTGCATAACTGATTGTTGCACTTGGGGCATTCGTTATCATTACACTCGTCGTGGCTGTTAATCCACTACAGCCTCCACTTGCCGCTATCGTGTAGCTGACTGTGTAAGTACCCACCGTGCTGCTATTTGGCGTTATCTGACCCGTTGTGTTACTGATACTCAAACCCGCTGGACTCGAACTAAAGGCTCCGCCACTTGTACCTACTAAATTCACATTTACCGCACTTCCACTGCTACAGAACGGACTGCCTGCGTAACTGATTGTCGCACTTGGGGCGTTCGTAATCGTTACACTCGTCGTGGCTGTTACTCCACTACAGCCTCCACTTGCCGCTATTGTGTAGCTGACTGTGTAGGTGCCAGCTGTGCTGCTACTTGGCGTTATCTGTCCCGTCGTATTACTGATACTCAAGCCCGCTGGACTTGAACTAAACGCTCCGCTACTGCTGCCTACTAAATTAACATTCACCGCACTTCCACTACTACAGAACGGACTGCCTGCATAACTGATTGTTGCACTTGGTGCATTCGTAATCGTTACACTCGTCGTGGCAGTTATTCCACTACAACCTCCACTTGCCGCTATTGTGTAGCTAACTGTGTAGGTGCCGGCTGTGCTGCTGCTTGGCGTTATCTGTCCCGTTGTATTACTGATACTCAAGCCCGCTGGACTTGAACTAAACGCTCCGCCACTGCTACCTACTAAATTCACATTTACCGCACTTCCACTACTACAGAACGGACTGCCTGCGTAACTGATTGTCGCACTTGGGGCGTTCGTAATCGTTACACTCGTCGTGGCTGTTACTCCACTACAGCCTCCACTTGCCGCTATTGTGTAGCTGACTGTGTAGGTGCCAGCTGTGCTGCTACTTGGCGTTATCTGTCCCGTCGTATTACTGATACTCAAGCCCGCTGGACTTGAACTAAACGCTCCGC
>JBKBNY010000021.1:0-31922 GCA_046295175.1 Spirosomataceae bacterium | reverse complement strand
AGCGGGAGCGACTGGAGCAACTGGCCCACAAGGTCTTCAAGGAATAGCGGGAGCGACTGGAGCAACTGGCCCACAAGGTCTTCAAGGAATAGCGGGAGCGACCGGAACAACCGGCCCACAAGGTCTTCAAGGAATAGCAGGAGCGACCGGAGCAACTGGCCCACAGGGTCTTCAAGGAATAGCAGGAGCGACCGGAGCAACTGGCCCACAAGGTCTTCAAGGAATAGCAGGAGCGACCGGAGCGACTGGCCCACAGGGTCTTCAAGGATTGACTGGAGCGACCGGAGCGACTGGCCCGCAGGGTCTTCAAGGAATAGCGGGAGCGACCGGAGCGACTGGCCCACAGGGTCTTCAAGGAATAGCAGGAGCGACCGGAGCGACTGGCCCACAAGGTCTTCAAGGGATTGCAGGAGCGACCGGAGCAACTGGTCCGCAAGGCCTTCAAGGTCTAACAGGAGCGACTGGCCCACAGGGTCTTCAAGGATTGACTGGAGCAACCGGAGCAACTGGACCGCAAGGCCTTCAAGGGATAGCAGGAGCCACTGGAGCGACCGGCCCAACTGGCCCGCAAGGTATTCAAGGATTGACTGGAGCCACGGGGGCGACCGGCTCACAAGGCCTTCAAGGTCTAACAGGGGCGACTGGTCCACAAGGTCTTCAAGGATTGACTGGTGCCACTGGAGCGACCGGTCCACAAGGCCTAACCGGAGCGACTGGTCCACAGGGTCTTCAAGGATTGACTGGAGCAACCGGAGCTACGGGAGCCACAGGAGCAACTGGCCCAACTGGTCCAGCTGGGGGAGGGCAAATTATTTTTGTTAGAAAACCAGTGGACGAAGTAATTACAAATGCTTCGCCTAATCCTACTACCTTACAAGATGATGACCACCTATTTTTATCACTTCAAGCAAATAAAACTTATAAAATAGATGGAATCATATTAGTTAGAAGAGGTAGTTCAGGAACCTCTGATGGCATCATTTACAACTTTTCATACAGTGGCACGGTAGCGGCATTTGCACTTTCATCAGCTGCAGGTTCGCAAATTGCAAATGTATTCCCACCAGTCGATGGCTCAAGTACTAATCCGGGTAGTACCAGTACTCCAGCAAACATGACCCAAGTGCCTATAAATTTTTATCTCACAACTGGTACGGCAGGAGTATTTAGGTTTAGGTGGGCAAAACTTGTCACTGCAAATAATAATGATACCATAATCGTGAATAGCTCAATCATTTCAGCGATTCCTTTAGATTAAATTTTTATTATGTAACCAACATCCATTACCTAACAACAAGCAAATAATATATAAATTCAATTTGACATCCGAAATCTCAGCAGAACTTCTGTTGAGATTTTTTGTTTATTTAATTGAAAGGATAAATTTTAGATTGTATTTATAATGCGTGAAATAACTTCCCTAAAAAACCGAGACACGGCTAAACCATAATAGCCTGATTTTCAATGTTAATGATTCGAACAATGCCACGTATTTTATACCTTATTTTTAACAATGTTATTACACAATCTATCATTTATCTTGATTTAATAATTGATTTTTTAATAGTTTAGTAATCAAGTTATTATGGACTTTTATTTGTAATTGAATTCGTTGTAACATTTAATTCTTTAACCCATAAAAAATGAAAAAAACACAGTTTTTTACTTTAGTTTGCGTTTTGATTAGTACAATCAGTTTCGGGCAAACATTTACCTTGAAAAGTAAAGATATTGGCGGACAAGCTACCAAAACACAAGTTTTCAATGGATTTGGATGTACAGGTGAAAACATCTCTCCTCAATTAAGTTGGGAAAATGTACCTGCTGGAACAAAAAGTTTTGCAATTACTATGTATGACCCTGATGCCCCGACTGGTGCAGGTTTTTGGCATTGGGTGGTATTTGATATTCCTGCAAATACCAAAGAAATTATTTCAAATGCGGGTAATGTTTCTAAGAATCTGATGCCAGCAGGGGCAATTCAAAGCTTGACAAGTTTTGGTGCAAATGGATATGGCGGACCATGCCCTCCCGAAGGACATGGCTTTCATCAATATATTTTTACAGTACATGCACTAAAAACTGATAAATTAGGTCTCGATAAAAATACAAACCCCGAATTAGTAGGTTATTATCTTTGGCTAAACACTATCGAGAAAGCTTCGATTGTGATGTATTACAAAAGATAAATCTTCGTTTTGATTAACCTCAAGCCCAGTTATTTTAAAATGACTGGGCTTTAATTTTTCAAATTGAAGAGAAAACTACCTTTTTAGCTAAATTTTGCCTATTTTTGCCCCAAAATTATATCTACAAATAATCTCAGATGAAAAGAGTATTAATAACAGGCGGTGCTGGATTTTTAGGCTCGCATCTATGCGATAGATTTATCAAAGAGGGTTACCATGTAATTGCTATGGATAACCTAATCACGGGTGATTTAAGAAATATTGAGCATCTTTTTAAGTTGCCAAATTTTGAATTTTATCACCACGATGTAAGTAAATTTATCCATGTGCCAGGGCAGTTAGATTACATCTTACACTTTGCTTCGCCAGCCAGCCCGATTGATTACTTGAAAATACCAATTCAAACTTTAAAAGTTGGCTCACTCGGTATCCATAATTGCCTCGGTTTGGCACGTGTAAAAGGTGCGAGAGTAATTATTGCCTCAACCTCAGAAGTTTACGGCGACCCACTTGTGCATCCACAAAACGAAGATTATTGGGGACACGTAAATCCAGTTGGTCCTCGTGGTGTTTATGACGAAGCCAAGCGTTTTCAAGAAGCCATGACAATGGCCTATCATACTTACCATGGTTTAGAGACTCGCATTGTTCGTATTTTTAATACTTATGGCCCACGTATGCGTCTGAATGACGGCCGTGTATTGCCAGCATTCATTGGTCAAGCTCTTCGTGGCGAAGACTTAACAATCTTTGGTGACGGTAGCCAAACTCGTTCGTTTTGTTATGTTGATGATTTGGTTGAAGGCATTTACCGACTTTTACTTTCAGATTACCCTTACCCTGTCAATGTAGGTAATCCGTCAGAAATCACAATCAAGCAATTTGCCGAAGAAATCATTAAATTGACTGGTACTGAGCAAAAAATTGTTTACAAAGAGTTACCAAAAGATGACCCAAAACAACGTCAGCCAGATATTACTCGTGCCAAAGAAATTTTAGGTTGGGAGCCAAAAGTGAGCCGTGCCGAAGGCCTTAAACTGACTTACGAGTACTTCAAAAGTTTACCAAAAGAAAGACTCTACGAAGAAGCAAATCACAGAGATTTCGATAAAAAATAATACAATTGTAGAACGAGTTTTCAACTCGTTCCGAATCAAAAGGTGGCACAATCAGCCACCTTTTTTTGTCTCAGTTGGTTAATACTTTGATAGTACGATTACATGCTTAACCCATACTTTCAATTATTTATTTGATTGTAGTACAATAGATGAATCTTGTCTCTGTATTTATAAAAATTCAGCAAATAACTATTTTCGATTAACTTCTTATACTATGCCATTAGAAATAGAAAGAAAATTCTTGATTAATAAATCAATTTGGGAAAAACTCGAAAAACCCAAAGGCAACTTCATGCGTCAAGGTTATATCTCAACCGACCCAAATAAAACCATCAGTGTTAGGTTGACTGACGAAAAGGCGTTTTTGACAATTAAGGGTAAATCTGTTGGAGCAACCCGTGCCGAGTTTGAATACGAGATTCCGCAAACTGATGCAAAAGAGTTATTAGATAATTTTGCCGAATCCGAATTGTCGAAAATCCGATACAAAATCAATTTTGAAGGTAAAACTTGGGAAGTAGATGAGTTTTATGGAGAAAATGAAGGATTAATCGTTGCCGAAATTGAGCTTAATTCAGAAGAAGAAGAATTCTCAAAACCCAATTGGATAGACCAAGAAGTAACTGATGATGCACGATATTTTAATTCTAATCTTACAAAAAATCCGTACAAAAACTGGAAATAAAAAAGGCGTTGAATTCTTCCAACGCCTTCTCAAAATATCTTAAGCACTTATTTTCAACTTCTGACCCGCTTTTACACTATTGCCTTTCAGTTTATTCAGTTTCTTGATTTTCTCAATCGAAATTCCACCGTATCGTTGCGAAATACTCCAAAGCGTATCGCCGCGTCTTACGGTATAGATTTTAGGCTGAGTTTTCTCGATTTCTTTTTTCTTTTTCTTCTCGGCAGCAATCGTTCTCTCTACGGCTACAGTGTTTTCTTCATCATCAAGATAAATTGCTAATTTCTGACCCGGTACAATCTTAGAAGATTTTAGTTTATTCCAAACCTTAATGTCATAAACTTCGACATCAAATTTATCGGCAATACGGTTAAGCATATCGCCCTTCTTAACTTTGTAAATCTTTTTCTTAACAGTATGTAATTTCTTAACTTCTTCTTCGGCTTTTACTGGCGAAGCATTAATGTCTTCAACAACTGTTTCGTCATTATCGGCTAAGGCTGATGTCGAACCTTTACCGTTAATCACAATTACACCCGGTTCGGGCTGTCCTACGGGTTTATCCGCAAGAAGAACCTCTGGAAATGCTTGCTTTTGGGCCGAATCCAAAATCATTTGGCGATTTGCCTCAAAATATGCGTATTTATCTTCTGGAATCAGAATATCCATACCTCTCGACCAATTTGGTAAATGGTCTTTTTGTAGATGTGGATTAAATTTCTGAATTTCTTCTAAAGCGATTCCGCTTGCATTAGCAAATGCTTCGAGGTTCAAATAGCCATCTACATATACCGTACGAGTTGGAACATATTCTTGAATTTCTTCTGGGAAGATTCCGTAGCTATCCGCGTGGTGCATCATGTACAAAATCGCCGTAAATTGAGGTACATACGAGCGTGTATCGCGATGCAAATATGGGTGTAACTGCCAATAATTGGTGATATTTCCTGCTCTACGGATTGCTCGACGAACATTTCCGGGACCAGTATTATAAGAAGCCAAAGCTAATTCCCAATCACCAAAAATTCTGTAAAGCTGACGAAGATAGCGACAAGCGGCATCAGTTGCTTTTTCGATGTGCATGCGTTCATCAACGTATTCATCAATTCTCAATCCAAAATCCAATCTTGCGGTTTTCGACATAAATTGCCACAAACCAACTGCTTTTGAGCGTGAAATCGCTTTTGGATTCAAGCCCGACTCAATCATCGAAAGGTACTTCAATTCATCTGGCATATTGTATTTAGCCAAATATTTTTCGTAAATCGGAAAGTAGAAATTCTTTCTTTCGAGCATCGTTTTTGTAAAACTCGGCTTCTTGTAAATAAAGAAATCTACAAAGCTATGAACTGTCGAATTGTATGTGAGAGGAATCTCTTTTTGAAGTTTTATCAATCGCTCACGAACTTCGTCTGGATTAGCTGTCGGGATAAATGCCTCGACAGTTGGTAGTTTTTCAATGTCTTCGGTGAGCGTATCTTCCTCGGCTATGATAGTTGCTTCTTGAGGAATAATTGTTTGAGTCTGCTGAGAAAACGTCGGGACAAAAATGCCAGAAAAAAGCCCTGACAATAGTAATAATTTTTTAGAAAATGTCATCTCTCACAAAATAGTCTTGGTGAAACAATGGGTTATGGAAAGCATCAATTAAACAAATTTAACTGATAACTTCTTGTTTGTCAAGTAATTGAGTAAATATCTACAATTCAGAACACACTTTGGCAAATGCCAACAAAGCTGACTCCTCAAAATTCTTGCCAAGAATCTGGAAACCAATCGGCAGTTTCTCTGAACTTTCACCGTTTGGAATTGCTATACAAGGGTTGCCAATAACGTTTGCTTGCACCGTAAAAATGTCCATTAAGAACATCGTCAGTTGGTCATCAGATTTTTCTCCTATTTTGACCGCCGGCGTTGGTGTCGTTGGCGAAACCAAGAAATCGTATTCTGATAAAATTTTATCTGTCGATTCTTTTATTAAACGACGAACCCTCTGTGCCTTAGTATAATAGGCATCATAATAATCTGCACTTAATACAAATGTTCCGAGAATAATTCGTCGGCGAACCTCTGCTCCGAAGCCTTCACCACGTGTTTTTTTGTATAAGCTTTCGAGGTCTTTGGCTGCGGCTGTTCGATGTCCGTATTTTACACCATCGTAGCGTTGTAGGTTAGAACTCGCTTCGGCGGTTGTTAAGATATAATAAGTAGGAAGAAGATATTTTAATAAAGGATAATCTACTGCTTCGACGATATGCCCAGCCGCACGGAGAGCCTCAATTTTGTCGAATGTATTTTTCTTTACCTCCTCGTCAAGCCCTTCACTTTCGAGGGCCTCACGCATGTATGCAATTCGATATTGTTTTTTAGGATTTAGTTCAGAATACTTCTCAACTGGTTTCGACGAAACTGTGCTATCGTGTTCATCCGCACCTGCAATAATTTCGAGTAGGAGAGCCGCATCCTCAACATTTTTAGTGATTGGACCGATGCAATCAAAAGAAGAGGCGTATGCAATCAAACCCCAACGAGAAACCCTCGAATACGTAGGTTTTAAGCCGACAACTCCACAAAAAGCCGCTGGCTGACGAACCGAACCGCCTGTATCGGAGCCTAACGAAGCTAAGCACATATCGGCCTGAACGGCTACGGCAGATGCCCCTGAAGAACCGCCCGGTACGCGACTGCTATCGGCAAAATTGCGAGTCGGACCAAAAGCTGAGTTTTCGTTTGAAGAACCCATTGCAAATTCATCACAGTTCTGGCGACCAATGATGATGGCGTCTTCATCTAAGATTCGTTGAACGGCTGTTGCGGTAAATTGCGATTTGAAACCATTCAATATCTTACTGGCGGCTTGTAAACCATGATTTTTGTAAGCCAATACATCTTTTATACCTACAACCATCCCTGCCAAACGCCCTGCAGTACCAGCTTTGATTTTGGCATCTACTTCGGCGGCTTGGTTCATTGCTTCTTCGGCATAAACCTCTAAAAAAACATTGAGTTCGGAATTGTACTGATTGATTCTTTCTAAGTAATGACTCACAAGGTCTATGCACGTAACCTTGCCAGATTTTAAATCAGATTGTATTTGAATGAGGGATGTATAATTCATCTACTAATGGTATCAGATATAAACAAAACAACAGCAACTCAGGTTTTGAGGCTGGGTGCTGTTGATGAGAATGTTTTTGTAAATTGTTTGAAAATAATTTGAGATTAAGGATTAAATGATTGAAGATTTAAGAAGTAAATTCTCCAATATTCAATCTTTAATGATTATTCTTCAATTATTAATCAATAATTACGCTTTGTCGTCGGCAGCTTTTTCGATGTTCTCACGAACTTCACGAGAAGCATCTTTAAACTCACGGATACCTTTACCTAAGCCTCTTGCTAATTCAGGCAACTTCTTAGCACCGAAGAACAATAAAACTACGAATAAAATAAGGAATATTTCAGTTCCACCGAGGTTTCCTAAAAATAATAATGTCGCTAACATGGTATCAAAAATTTAGAATCTATTGCAAATGTAATGATTTGATGTGATTTCCAAAAGAAAGTTTAAGGGAATTATCCACTAATTTGATTTTTCTTTTGGTCAAAAATCCGCTTATCTATAAAACGTTCTGGTTGTCGAATAAATTTAGGAATTGGTATATTTTAAGTTGAATTAATACAATTTTAATTTATTGGTTCTTTATAAGTTACTTTGAAACTATCCGTAAATATTCCCCGCTTGGGCGGGGTGGCTGCCTGACGATAGTCGGCAGACGGGGTGGGTCAAAGCGGTCTCAAATGAAAAATTGTATTCAAAAACTACTTATAATTTTTTTCACCAGCCATAATTGCAACATTGATTGAATTTTCTTTCGGCGGAATCGGGCATACAAATGTCTCATTATAAGCACAATAGAAATTATGAGCTTTGTTGAAATCTAATTCAACTTGATTGCCAACAACTTCGTCTTTCGGTATGTTAATATAGCGACCTCCACCGTAGGTTTCTTTACCCGAAGTCAAATCCCTAAACGGCAAAACGTAGATTTCGCCTTCATCAAACAAGCTCAAAGTTATTTTTTTACCTTCTAATGTAAAACTCAATTCGGCGGCTTTCTTGATTTGACCTTTTGTGCTATCGGTCATCGAGATAAAATCATCTGACTTCACTTCTGTAAAAACCGCATCGACCTTAAAATTTTCGTTTGGTTCAAAGTACTTAAAACCTTTGAAGTTTGCACGGTCTTTTATGGGTGAATCGGTTTCGTTCAAAAGGTTTTGCTCATATTCGTTTCTCAAACGAAGTGTTTTTGTATTGAAATCCTCCTGACTTGTCATGAGCGAATAACCTACAACCCCGATGAATCCTGCCACAAGTAGCAGGATAAGAAATTTATTTTTTAACATAGTCGTCGAAATTCAAAGTTTTGATATTCACAAAATAAACTATCAATACGATGATATACAAGCAATCCACCGTAACTTTGAACTCGAAATATAAAACTCGAAACTAAAAGTATGTTTACCGGAATTGTAGAAACTACGGCCGAAGTAATAGAAATCGAATCGGTCGGAACAAATAAAACTTTTACGTTTAAATCAAGCATTGCCAACGAACTCAAAATAGACCAGTCGGTGTCGCATAATGGTGTTTGTTTGACAGTTATAAATCTTTCGCCCCTCTCCAGCGGGAGAGGGGATGGGGGTGAGGTTATTCAGTCAGTTTACGGCGTAACCGCCATCGATGAAACCTTGAAAAAAACGAATTTAGGATTCTTAAAAATCGGGGACAAAGTAAATATTGAGCGTTGTATGCCTGCCAATGGTCGTTTTGATGGTCATATTGTGCAAGGCCACGTTGACCAAATAGGTATTTGTACTGCTATCGAAGACCAAAATGGTAGCTGGCTGATAAGTTTTGAATACGATGAGAAAATCGGCAATATAACGGTTGAGAAAGGCTCAATTTGTGTCAATGGCGTTAGTTTGACAGTCGTCAATTCAAAAGACAATGGTTTTAGTGTGGCAATTATCCCTTATACTTGGGAGTTTACCAATTTTCACCAACTCAAGGTGGGCGATAGTGTGAATCTTGAATTTGATATTGTGGGTAAATACATTCAGAAGATTTTGAAGCGATAAATCAAGTCAAATGCAGAACATCAATCAATACATTGACCATACTTTACTGAAACCTACAGCAACCGAGATGGAGTTTCGGAAACTGTGCGAACAGGCGATTCAACATCATTTTAAGGCTGTTTGTGTGCCGCCACATTACGTAAGTTTTGTGAAACAATTTACAGATTTATTACACGATTTGCCTTATCCGTACAACCAGCAGGTAGGAGAGGTATTTAAGATTTGTACCGTGGTGGGTTTTCCGTTAGGTTATCAAACCACTTATGCCAAAATCGCTGAAACCCAAAAAGCGTTATCTGATGGAGCCGACGAGATTGATATGGTAATAAACCTAACGGCTTTTAAATCAATGGCTTATGAGTCGGTAAAATCTGAGATTAAGGCTATTTGTGATTTAGTTCATCAGCACGATGCCATTCTGAAAGTTATCATCGAAACGGCCTATTTGGATAACTTTGAAATCAGAATAATCTGTGAGATTTGCGAAGAAATCGGGGTCGATTTTGTAAAAACTTCAACAGGCTTTGCCCCAAAAGGTGCTGAAATCGAGCAAGTGAAATTTATGCGAGAGATTTTACCGCCAAACATTAAAATTAAGGCTTCGGGAGGTATCAAGACTTACGAAAATGCCGTAGCATTTATCGAAGCGGGTGCTGATAGAATCGGAACATCGAACGGAGTAAATATTGTAGAACGGGCTTCTTGACCCGTTCTTTTTATGTTGTTTGCGTATCCGAAATCTTCTTAAAATACCATAAACCGGCTAAGGTTAATCCTAAAGATAAAGCTACTAATGGCAACGGAACATTATCCATTTTCTCAATTTCGGGGCTGATTTTTTTGATATTTACCAAATGGAACATCACCAAGGCGAATCCATTATTAAAAATATGTCCAAAAATCGGCACCCAAATATTGCCCGACCAAAAATAAAGATAACCAAACAATGCCCCAAGAATCATCCTTGGTAAAAAACCATAGAATTGGAAGTGAATAAACGAAAAAATAAACGCTGCAATCCAAATCGCTAAGTGAGGATTGCGAGTACCAAGATAAATTTTACGCTGAATCAATCCTCTAAAAATCAATTCTTCGCCAATTCCTGCGATTACGGCAATCACCAAAAATCCTACGATAAACTTCGGGACAGTATCAAAATTGGTCAAATATTTTGTCATATCAGCCATTTGGTCTTCCATATTTCGCATAAAATCTTCAATGGCTTTGAGAGCAGGCGGAAGTTGCATTTTTTCGTTTAGGCTCATTATCCAGCCATTAAATGGCGAACTGACTAACTGAATCAAAATTACCAAAAGTAAAAGATTTGTCCCTGTAATTGGCTTGAAATTGAGGTCATTCCACGGTTTTTTCTCAATAATTCTCCAATAAAGCCACGAAGTTGCGATAAACCCAATCAACGAACTCAGACCCTGAGCAATCATCAATCCCCACCAGCCGCTATCGGTTTTAGTGAGTGTACCCATCATGTTTTCTACGTCGAGATTATTCAAGTCAAGCGGTACATTCTCAGCTATCATCACCATAACAAAGATGATTCCTTGAATGATACTCCCGAAAAAAAACAAGTTGAATAAAAATAACCCCACGATTAATAAAATGGATGATAAAGCAGAACGCTCGGATGCGGGATTGATTTTAGAATTGAGATATTCCATATATATTGACTGATAAATCTTGAATTAGCTGATTCTTAGAAACCTTTTTGGCGGTTAAGCCGTTAAAAAACTATAAATTTGCGTAAAAATATTCACTAATTTGCTCATTAGCTAATTCGAGGTTGAATTAATGGTAAAAATTGGAAATATAGAATTGGGAGAATTCCCGCTATTGTTGGCTCCGATGGAAGACGTCAGCGACCCGCCGTTTCGTTTGGTTTGTAAAGAGAACGGGGCTGATTTGATGTACACGGAGTTTATTTCGTCGGAAGGCTTGATTCGTAATGCTGCCAAGAGTGTTCAGAAATTAGATATTTTTGAATACGAACGCCCCATCGGAATCCAACTTTTTGGGAGTGATGTCGAAACGATGGGAGAATGTTCTCGAATCGCCACGGCAGCCAAACCCGATTTGATTGATATAAATTATGGTTGCCCGGTCAAGAATGTCGCGTGTCGGGGTGCTGGAGCCGCTTTGTTGCAGGATGTTCCGAAAATGGCTGAAATGACTGCTTCGGTTGTTAAAAACACGCATTTGCCCGTTACTGTCAAGACTCGCTTAGGCTGGGACGACACTACAAAGAATATTGAAGAAGTTGCCGAACGCCTCCAAGATGTTGGTATTCAGGCATTGAGTATTCACGGACGCACACGTTCGCAGATGTACAAAGGCGAAGCCGATTGGCGATTGATTGCCAAAGTAAAAGAGAATCCTCGCATCAAAATTCCGATTTTTGGGAATGGCGATATTGATTCTCCACAAAAAGCATTAGAATACCGCAATCGTTTTGGTGTGGACGGAATCATGATTGGACGTGCGAGTATCGGCTACCCGTGGATTTTTAATGAGATAAAACACTATTTTAAGACTGGTGAATTACTACCACCGCCTTCGATTCAGCAAAGAGTTGAGGCGGCTCGCAAACACTTGACTTTTTCGATAAGATGGAAAGGCGAACGCACTGGAATGCTCGAAATGCGTCGTCATTATGCCAATTATTTTAGAGGATTACCCAATTTTAAAGAGTACAGAATGAAACTTGTGCAATCGCTCGATTGGCAGGAAATTTCGGATACGCTTGATGAAATAATTGTAAAATACGATGGATTTATCCTCGAAAAACAAATCATCAAAGTTGAATACGCTGGCGTAGATTAAAAATACTTTTTGCTGGTCGGGATTTGTAATTCCGACCATAACTGCCTCGAATTTATAATTCAAAAAAACAAAAAATATCCTTTTGAATACCTCTACCAATTCCGAAAATAAAAACCTCATAGCTTGGGTGCTGCTTTTGACTTTGGCCTTTGTTTGGGGAACCTCCTTTTTGCTCGTAAAAAAAGCTGTTACCGTATTCAGTCCGATTCAGGTGGGTGGACTAAGAATGGTTTTTGGAGCGATTGCTCTTTTACCTTGGGCGATTTCAGGCTACAAAAAAATCGAAAAAACTACGTTTAAATACTTGGCTTTTTGTGGATTAACTGGCTATTTGGCTCCTGCATTCTTTTTTGCGATAGCAGGTAGTAAAATCAATAGTTCGCTATCTGGTACGCTTAATTCTGTCACGCCGATTTTTGTACTAATTGTTGGAGTTTTGTTTTTCGGAACTCAAGCCAAAAGAGAGCAAGTATTTGGTTTAACGCTCGGATTTATCGGTAGTTTGATTTTGGTTTTTGCAAAATCCAAGGGCGATATTGGCGGTATTAATCCTTATGTGTTTTTGGTTTTGGCTTCTACGATTTTGTATGGATTCAATACCAACGTTGCGGGTAAACATCTCACAAACACGCCATCTACGGCCTCGGGAGCATTTATGTTGTTGTTTGCGGGCATTGTTTCGAGTGTCGTTCTGATATTTACCGACTTTAATACTCCACTGAATAATCCTGAGATTAAGACGGCACTCATCGAAGTTGTCATTTTAGGTGCAATAAATTCGGGATTGATGGCGATTCTTTTTAATTATTTGTTGAAACTCAAAAGTCCAATTTTTGCGGCATCGGTTACATATATTATTCCGATAATCGCAACAGCAATGGGATTGGTTGACGGCGAAAATATTTCAATTTTTCATTATCTTGGTATGGCAATTACGCTGATTGGTGTATATTTGATAAATAAAAAGTAATTTATCCTTAACGGAGTACAAATTATAACCTAAAAACTATGCTAAAAGCAATCGTCAACGAAAACCAGACTTTTGAAGTAGAGAAATCAAAAGAAGAAATTTTACTAAATAATCAACCATTTAACTGGGATTTACAACAGATTTCGAGTAAAGATTTTCATATTTTGAAAGATAATCAGTCTTACAATGCCGAATTAGTCGAAGCCAATTATGCCGAAAAGACATTCAAGATTAAAGTAAATGGCACAATTCATTCGATTCAATTGAAAGATAAAACCGATATTTTACTCGAAAAAATGGGTATGAGTTCGGTAGCATCGAATAAATTAAATGATTTGAAAGCACCAATGCCAGGATTGATATACGACCTAAAAGTTGGGGTAGGAGACGAGGTTCAGAAAGGCGATGTTTTATTGATTTTAGTTGCAATGAAGATGGAAAACGCCATTAAAGCGGCGGGAAGTGGTAAAGTCAAGGCAATAAAAGTCAAGGTCAATGACAGCGTTGAAAAAGGTCAGGTAATTATGGAATTTGAGTAAAATGATATTTAGTCCCTTTGATTAGCTTCAAAGGGACTTTTTTTATTTCAAAAACAAGCATTAATTTTACGGCAAAATAATACATCTACAAATACTACATGAGCCAGCTCAAATACAAAAGAATTCTACTCAAACTCAGTGGCGAAGCCCTCAACGGTGGAGACAAAAGTCAAATCATTAATGCCGATATTTTACAACAATACGCCAAGGAAATCAAGGCGGTGGTAGAATTGGGCTGCGAAATTGCGATTGTAATTGGTGGCGGAAATATTTTCAGAGGAGCAACTGCTCAGTCGGGTATCGACCGTGTGCAGGGCGATTACATGGGAATGCTCGCAACCGTTATCAATGGCATGGCAATCCAGAGTGCTTTAGAAAAAGAAGGAGTCGTAACTCGCTTGTTATCAGCTATTAAGATGGAGCAAGTGGCCGAGCCATTCATCCGTCGTCGTGCGGCAAGACACCTCGAAAAAGGCCGTGTTGTTATCTTTGGGGCTGGTACGGGTAACCCGTTTTTCTCGACCGATTCGGGTGGGGCATTAAGAGCCAATGAGATTGGTGCAAGCGTACTTTTGAAAGGAACTGGTGTAGATGGTGTTTACACTGCCGACCCTAAAAAAGACCCTTCGGCTACTCGATACAATAAAATCAGTTTTGATGAAGTTATTGGTAAAAACCTCAAAGTAATGGACCTGACGGCTTTTGCACTTTGTAAAGAAAACAATATGCCGATAATCGTGTTTGATATGAACATCGAAGGCAACCTCAGAAAAGTTGTTTTGGGCGAAGACGTCGGAACTTTGGTTTGTGATTAATATAGACCCTCAACCCCAGATGAGGGCATCTTGAAGATATAGATTAATTAAACTCCCCACTGGGGTTGGGGGCTTTTAATATGGAAGAAATAGAACTGGTACTCGACATGGCTAAAGACACGATGGAACGTGCCTTGAAGCATACTCAAATCGAATTAACAAAAATACGTGCAGGAAAAGCAAGCCCGCAGATGGTAGAAGGAATCATGGTAGAATACTATGGTGTTCCGAGTCCGATTCAGCAGGTTTCGTCTATCACTACTCCTGATGCACGCACAATTGCAATTAAACCATTCGAGAAAAAACTCATTAACGACATCGAAAGAGCGATTATCAACTCTAATATTGGGCTGAACCCTGCCAACGATGGCGAAATCATTCGTCTTTCGGTGCCGCCACTTACCGAAGAACGTCGCCGTGATTTGGTGAAAAAAGTAAAAACCGAGATTGAAGTAGCTCGTGTAAATATCCGCAAAGTACGCCAAGAAGGAAACGACGAATTGCGTAAATTGAAAAACGATGGTGTATCTGAAGATGCTATCAAAATGGGAGAGGAGCGTATGCAGAAACTTACCGATAGTTATGTTCAGAAAGCCGAACAAATGTTGGCGGCCAAAGAAGCTGATATCATGACGGTTTAGTGTTTGGTTAATCTTTTTAAGATATATGCAAAGTCCTCTCGAATTCGAGAGGACTTTGATATTTTATGGATTTAATAGGTTATTTTATCGGAAAACTAAGTCCTAAAGTTACTGTAAAGCCCTTGTTTTTGAAATCTGTTGCATTTGAAGTTGTAACATCTACAAAACCCGCTTGGTATCCTGCATCAAAATTTAACCAAGTTTTTGAGCCAACAAGATAGTTGAATCCTGCACCCAATAATCCGCCAAAATCTCCTTTTTTGTAATACGGCGAACCATCATTTGCTACTACATTATCACCACTTTTATGATTGGCACTAAGTAAACTTCCACCGTAAAGCCCTACCGAAATTTTCGGTCTAAATTTCTGTCCATTATTGCCAAAATAATAAACTCCCGAAACTGGTACTTGGATATAATGTAAGCGATTAATGTCGGTGTTGAAAGTGTAAGCACTACCCAATTGAGAGTAAAGTAATTTGGCATTTATGCCGAAATGCTCTTCTATGCTATGGTTAATAAAACCTCCTGCTGTAAAACCAACCAATGGTTTTGTATTTGGTTCGGCTGTGAATGTAGAAACGTTTATACCAAGCACTGGGCCAATGGATGTTGTTTGAGCCTGAGAGGTAGTAAATCCAAAAACTAAAGTAGTTATTATTGCAAAAGAGATATTTCTTAAGTTCTTCATAATGGTTTAAAGTTTATTAATAATTCAACATTGTACTTTTTCTAATACAAATAGCTTAAAACTTTATTCCAGAACTTTTTATTATGAATTCGAAATCAATTTGAGTAATAATTTCCCCAATGTGAGTAAATTGGTGGGGATTAATTTTGAAAATGGGGAATTTGGGCAAAATCTAACTTAAAGTGAGTTATGGATTAGCTTTTTCATAAATAATTGATTATCAACTTTTATAGTCTTGTTTGTTTCTAAAGTATGTTTTTGTTGAATATAATTATTGGAGAATACATAGAAATTCTTTGTACGAACACGCCACGGCGTGTTCCTGTGGTATTCTTACTGAAGAAATGTCCATCAGTCAGAAAACTAAACCATAGTTCACGTTAATTTATTATTTCGTTGAATAATTGAGTAGGATAGAGTTGACAAACTCAATCTTACAACGAAAACTGTATAGCTAACAAATCCCGACCTAAAAACTTTTCAATCCCAACTTTTACTTTTGCCAATTGCTACTTTTTGTACATTGGTTATTTCGCCAGTTTTATTATTTACAATAAATGCGATGATGTAGCAGTTTTCGGCTTTTTTAACACTATTCGGCAGGATTGTTTTAAATAATTTTCTGAATGTTTTACCATCTTTTGTAGCCGCAAGTGGAATCTCCAAACCGTTCAAAATAGGCGTAATGGCATCTCTCGAAACATTATGATGTTCGATATTTTCGATTAATGCAGGTAATTTATAAGCCTCAAAACGTTGAAATTGTGCATTTCTTGCCAGATAATTCATTTGCGGATAACCCGTTACTTTGTCTTCTACCAAGTAAATTCCGAGTCCATATTTATCTGATGTCGAAGATTTAAAATTAAGATGACTCAATACTTCGAGATTTTTACCATTTAAACGGCTTTCTATTGCCAATCCCACCGAAGTTTTTTCGGTTTTGAGATAATCATCTACATTGGCGGCCCAATCGTCGGTTCCGATGATGAAAGTCGTACCTACAATAGATTTTCGTCGATTAATCATTCCCGAAGGGAAGGCCGGACTACCATATTTACTTTTTAGCGGATTATAAAACTTCTCAGCATCGGTCATTTCGTCATTGTAATGTATCTCTACCCCAATAACTCGTTGGTTTTCAGAGAGTTTACGCATAGTTTCTTTGGCCATCGGACACCACCCGCACCACGTGCCTGTGTGTTCTTCGATTAAAATTTTACGTGTAAAATCACTTGGTATGCTCGTACTTACACTCGAAGGAAAATCGTACTGACAGCTACAATCTTCGGTTGTTGCCGTCGTTTTAAAGTTTTTAGCGTTTGCATCCGTACAGCCAATTGCAGGATTCCCGCTATCTACGATTTGGGTAGGGTCTGGTTCGGGAGAATTATCGTTTGAATTACTACAATTCAAGAAAAGCACGGTAAGAAAAGCAAGAATTAGATTTTTTTGCATTGGTTTGGCAATTTTTTTGTAGGAATCTATCAAAAAGTATGCCTTATTTTAGGTTTAATGAATGTTTCAAAAATTAGTATTATGAAGAATTTCGGATTGATTATAATATTGTTTCAATTGTATTTTTTGGATGGTTTTGCTCAAAAAAACTTACCAAATATCCCTATTCAGAATCTGAAGGGCGACCAGATTCTGACTCCCGAAATTTTTAATAATAAGCCTACCATCATTAGTTTTTGGGCTACTTGGTGCAAGCCTTGTCTTCAAGAAATTGAGGCTGTGAATGATAATTTAGCTGATTGGAAGAAAGAAATTGATTTTGATTTTATTGCCATCTCGACCGATGATTCAAGAAGTAAAGGACGAGTACTACCCATGAAAAACGTAAAAAAATGGCCATTTGAAGTGTTTCTTGACGAAAACGGAGATTTACAAAGGGCCTTGAACGTTTTGAATATTCCTCATACAATCATTTTAGATAGTAGCGGAAAAATCATTTATCAGCATACTTCTTATACCTCTGGCGATGAAGAGGAATATTTTGAAGTTTTGAAGAAAAAGGCTACTAAGAATTAAGAATATCCAATCGTTTTAATATGAAATCACGGCCATTTTCGTAGAAAATCCTATCGGCAATCTGTTGAATTGTCAATGTATTGGGTAAAATTACACCAGCATCATCGGCATAATCTTTAAATTCATCAATAAATTTTTGCTTGAAAGTAGGCATGTCTTCAACAGTTTTGCAGCTATCCAAACCATCAATCATTCCATCGAAATCAGAACCAATACAGATTTGAGCTGTTAGTAGCTTCAATACAGCCGCTTCTCCGCCAAATTCTTTTGCAATATTGATAGCATGCAAAATGTGCATCACAAAATGCTTGAAATGTAGGTCGCCAAAATCTACTGGATTGGGAGTTTTTGCAATAAATTCTTTTGAAGTGAGGGCAAAATCCATTGTATCATCTGCCACTTTACGGCCAAAGGCTCCGCCCTTTTGAACTGTTTGGAAATCGCTCAAAGAGAAATATTCAGTATCAAACATATACAATTCGTTCGGATTATCAATTGCGACCCTCGATACTTTGTTATGAAAACCAAGTACACGTTGGTCCATCGAAATACCGATTATCCCATCCGATTGCAGGATTCTGACAATATCTTCATTGTATAGATTTATACTCGAAGCATTAAAAGCGGCTGGAATCAAATCTCCTTTGAACTTGATGGGTTTTGCAACCAATAATTTCTGGTTATTTCCTACTTTACGAACCGAAAATACATAATCGTTGTAGGTCTCATCGTGTGTTGCAGAATTAAACCAACAACCAGTAAATCCACCATGAGAACAAATAATTGGGTGTTTTTGAATATTTCCTTTGTCAATTTCATCGTAGAATTTCAACCTTGACGCAATCGACATGTGTTTAATATCAACCAGTATTTTTCGATTATAAATTTCTTCGACGATTGCCAAACCAGTATTTGGCAGACCATTTCCAAACGGTCTCAATAACTTATCATCGAGTGTGTCTTTTAATCCATCGTAGGCGTATGCACAACTACTAAAAATATTGTTGTTGTTGTCTATATGAGTCAGATTTATCGAGATGATTTTGGCTGTGGTACGCAGTTCATCCAAATTTTGAAGAATATCATTTGTAATGTTTTGGTCGGTATCCAAAAGCATGTTATTCCTCAAACAATGCAGTCCCTCAATCGTAAAAACCGCCGATAATTTCTTTTCGCTTTCATCAAGTTCATTGCTTTTTTGAATCAAAACTATGCTGTTGCCATCTGGCGAAACTTGTTTGATTAACTCTAAGTCTTTCTTAATAAATTGAAATGGAGACGAATTTTTATCAATTATCTTTAAGAATTGCTCATCAGTGAGGTAGGGGGCGAGTTTGCCTTCTTCGATGAATTTTTTAAATTTATTATTTGATTTTAGACTTTTTAATAATTCGATGTCGGGGCTAAACAAAGCATGACAAACCAATTTATAACCCTTATCGAGGAGTTGTGGAGGTGAAGATTGCGATGCCAAAGTATCAGATGCGAATGATTCCATAAACAAATCATACGGAAAAGGAATATGTTTCAGAATCATCGCAGCAGTGATTTTCTCCCACGGACTGGTTGTATTTTCTTCGGTTGCAAACTGGTTTTTCAGTACTACGTGCAAATGAAAATCGAAGAATTTTGACATGATAATTGTTGTTTAAGTTGCTGAATTTCAGAGTATTAAAATAAAAATGCAAGGCCACGCCTTGCATTTTTATTTTACGGTTGCTCTATTTGCAATTACCACTTCTCTAAACCCAAAAGTTTTTTTCCTAAATCGCTCAAAACGGCCGTATCGTATTTTGTTTTTTCCCAATTGCGAGGGTCGCCCGGAAAAGCGTAGCCTTCTGGTGAAATCCGATTTTTCCACGAATTCACCCGCCACTCACGCAAGGCTTCGTTGTCTTCTTCGGCTGGCATCATCGAAATATATTGAGCTATACGCACTTTATCTTTAGAGTTATTGGCTCGTATTCCGTGGGGTTGGCTACTGTTAAATATCAATAAATCTCCTGCTTCGAGTTTTACTTTTACGATTTTTTCCTCTAAACCAGATACATCGGGTTTGAAACGGTTACGGTCTTCGGGTTGGGTCAGTTTCCAAGTATCGTAGGTTCTAAATAATTCTGGAATACACTGAAAACCACCCATATTTTCATCAGTTTGGTCGGCAAGGGCCAAAACACCCTGAACGTTTTGAGGCTTTGTTTCGGGGTCATAATCCCAGTGGATAAATCCTTTGTATTCAAAACCCGGACGCAACGGAAAATTCAGATTTGCCCTATCAATCGTTACCCAGAGTTTTTCGGTGCCCCAAATATCAACAAAGGCATCGTAAACGCGTCGCATTTGGCGGTTATTCCAAAGGTGCTGATTATTATAAACCTCGACCATACCCGTGCCTGTCAATTCTTTCATTTGCATTTCGGCACGTGGTGGGGTGTACCAAGTACTTGGGTCATTTGGGTCTTTTTCTTCAAATTCCCAGATAAAATTGGCTGTTTGTAGGGCTTGTTCTCTCGGTACAGCATTTTTTATGATGACGTAGCCATTATAAATCCAGAAGTTCCAATCTTCTTCGCTCAATACCCTAAGTGGGCCACCTTCGCTAAGGCTCGTACGAAGTTTTATTTGGCTACTCGTTGCCGTTGAGGGGTTTCCGGGTTTATCAGTATGGTTTTTATTTGGCATCATGGTTGGTGCCATTGTCGGAGCCATTGTTGCGTTCATATCGTAAAAGTTAAATTTTATATTGATTTAATGATACAAATTTACTGTTTTATACTACCAAAAGATTGCATCGTATTTCCAGATATTAGCACTGTATTGATATTTTTTAATAAATTTGAATAATCAATTGCTAATAATTAAAAGCCCTAATGATTGAAAGTGATGAAACCTAAATACGAAAAAATTGAAACCACTATCGGTAATTCATTCAAACTGATGTACACTGATGTCCCGAATCCGTGTTGGGCTTATTGGCATTTTCATCCCGAATACGAGATTGTCTATATTCCTCGCGGCAATGGTCGTAGGCATATCGGAAAGCATATTTCGAGATATACCAATGGCGAACTAATTTTTATTGGACCCAACATCCCGCACCTCAATTTTGGATTTGGTATTTCTGATTCTTTCGAGGAATACGTCATTCAGATGCGAGAAGATTTTATTGGTAAAGATTTTGGACAAGTAGTTGAGTTTCAGGCAATTAATTGGCTTTTTAAACTATCACATAAAGTGGTGGTATTTGGCAATGAAACCAAGAAAAAAGTAGGAGAACAGATATTAGCTCTGAATTCGGTCAATGGTTTTGAGCGATTGATGATTTTGCTGAATGTGCTGAATCAATTGGCTAATTCGAACGATTATGAGACAATCGATGCCGAAATCGGGATGCCGCAACTACAACCTAAAGAGCAAGAAAGATTTAGTAAGATTCATCGATACATCGAAGAAAACTTTATGAAAGAGATTGATTTTCAGGAAGTTGCCGATGTAGCTGGACTAACGCTTCCTGCATTTTGTAGGTACTTTAAAAAGATGACCCAGATGACTTTCACAGATTTTGTGAATGAATTTAGGATAAATCACGCACGAAACCTGCTACTACAAGGGCAAAATATAACGACGATAGGCTACGAAGTAGGATTCAATAACCTATCGCATTTTAATCGGACATTCAAAAAAATAATGGATATGACACCAAGTGAGTATCTGAAAAAAGTTAGTTTAATGACGAATTAATCTAATTTTTCGAATAGTACGAATATTCCGAATTCTTCGAATATTTTATAAATTAATCAATAACCTCTGATTATCCACAATTTGCAATCCAATATTTATCTGATTATAATTGACAATTCGGGTTTTCAGCATTAAAAATTAACCTAAATATTTATCCAAATAAATTGCCATTTCTTCCTGAATTTTCTGGGCTTCGGTGCGTGCTTTTTGAGCGAAGTCTTCGCCATTCGATACATAAATTATTCCTCTCGAAGAATTTACCAAAAGTCCACACAGGCTATTCATTCCGTATTTTGAGACCTCTTCGAGGCTTCCGCCTTGGACTCCAACTCCGGGAACCAATAAAAAGTGGTCAGGAATAATCTGACGGATTTCGGCCAATTTATCGGCTTTGGTTGCACCAACCACGTACATCATGCGGTCGGCTCCGGCCCAGTTTTGTGAAGTTTCTAAAACCTTCTCGTATAATTTTGAGCCGTCGAGATTTAATTGTTGAAAATCTTCACTGCCTTCGTTCGATGTAAGTGCCAAAAGAATCACCCATTTATCATCAAATTCGAGAAAAGGAGTTACCGAATCTCTACCCATGTAAGGGGCCACTGTAACCGAGTCGAAATCAAGTCCCGAAGAAGTTTTATCAAAAAAAGTTCTTGCGTACAGGCTCGATGTATTGCCAATATCGCCACGTTTAGCATCGGCAATGGTAAAAACATTTTTTGGAATGTACTCAATCGTCTTTTGGAGGCTTTCCCAACCTTTTACACCCATTGCTTCATAAAAAGCGATATTGGGTTTGTACGCAACGGCAAAGTCGATTGTTGCGTCTATGATTTGGCGGTTGAATTCAAAAATAGGGTCTTTTTCATTGAGTAGATATTTCGGAATCTTACGAATATCGGTATCTAAACCTACACACAAATAAGATTTTTTTGAGGATATTTGCTCAAATAACTGTTCTTTGGTCATGTAATTGAAAGTTTGGGTACAAATGTATTTATTTTTACACTTTTCATTATTATCAAATCGCCGAAGTTTATATTTTTGCATAAAGTTTTAAACCAAATTTATTAGTCAATGGAATTTCGTCAGACAGGTATTGATGGCCTTATTGAAATTTACCCTAAAATCTTCCAAGATGAAAGAGGATATTTCTTCGAGTCATACCAAAAAGAAGCTTTTGCCGATAATGGCATTCCATTTGATTTTGTGCAAGATAATCAGTCGTACTCAACGGCTGGGGTTTTACGTGGACTTCACTTTCAGAATGAACCTTATGCTCAAGGCAAATTAGTTAGGGTTATCAAAGGGAAAGTACTCGATGTAGTCGTAGATTTACGCAAACATTCGCCTACATTTGGGCATCACAAAAAATTTATTCTGACCGAACAAGAGCAAAACATGGTTTTTGTGCCAGAGGGCTTTGCCCATGGATTTCTGGCTTTAGAAGAGAGTATTTTTGCCTATAAATGTACCAATGTTTACAACAAGGAGTCGGAGGGTGGAATCATCTGGAACGACCCCGAATTGAACATCGACTGGGGCATCGAAAATCCTAATGTATCGCCCAAAGACCTTCTATTACCTACCCTCAAGACTTGGCTAAATCTCGTATTAGCTTAGAATTAACTTTTTTGTACGAATAAATCTGGGTTTGGCACAAACCATACCAATTGCTACCTTTCGCTCATTTTTTTTGTTTAACGGTTGATTTACAGTCAATTAGTACCGTTGGCTATTTTTATCTAAAAAAGTTGCTTTTTGGCACGGAATTAGAGAATAATCCAGTACAACTGTAAGATTCGTGGTTTGGAATTTTTAAAATCATCGAATTTGAATACAATAGCCATAAAAGATAAACTACTTGAAAATGTTTGAATCATTATTTCGAAAGCGAAGTGTAGCTGTTACAGATACTCATTCCCAAAATACGCTTTTGGTGGATGTACACTCGCATGTGTTACCTTGCTTAGATGATGGTGCCGAAAACCTCGATAACTCGCTGGCTCTTCTCCGAGGAATGAAAGCAATGGGCTACAAAAAAGTGATTGCAACACCTCATGTAATGAGTGGCTATTATGACAACACAATCGAAAAAATCAATCAAGCTCTTGGGCTTGTACGCGACCTCGCATCCAGAAATAATATTGACATAGAAGTTGAAGCCGCTGCCGAATATTATTTAGAAGACGAACTTTTGAATAAAATTGAGCAGGGCGAAAAGATGTTGACCTTAGACGAAGAAAATAAATATTTACTTTTTGAGACTTCGTTTATTGGGCGTCCGTCATACCTCAAAGAATCCGTTTATCGAATCATCCAAGCAGGATACAAACCCGTTTTGGCTCATCCAGAAAGATATACGTACCTCCAAAAAGATTTTGATAGCTTAAAACGCCTTTTTGATATGGGAGTTTTGTTTCAGGTAAATATTAATTCGCTAACTGGGTATTACCTAAAACCAGCCCAAGATATTGCCGAATGGTTGATAAATCGTAAAATGGTTGCGTTTCTCGGGAGTGACTGCCACAATGTACATCAATTAGAAAACACAAAATCCGCTTTGCAACTACCTCATTATCAGATTGCTGTCAAACAGAATTTGCTCAATAACTCGTTACTGAAAAAAAAAACATTAGTCTCGGCTTAAAATAAAGCATCAATATCTTCAAGATAAATACAGTATGCTTCATAAATGTTTGATACGAATATTTATGAAGCATTTTTGTTTATATACCCTTCTGGTTACAAAAAAAAGGATGGAATCCGTGGCACGGCTAACCTTCACACTTTCGATTTTATCAATTTTAGTACATAGCCGTGTCACGGTTCAATGGGATTTATTTAAAAAGCTTTACAGAACGATTTTGAGAAAAAGTTGTATATTTACTTCATCAGAGTTTCAAAAACTGAGTGACGACAAAACTATAATACTTTAACCTATACTTACTGAATGAGAATTTTGGTTATTCTATTGTTACTGATAGTTCAGCCAATGTATGCACAAATCCGAATTGTTGTGCATGCACCTAAACTTTTGATGCCCAACAAACCTCTTTACATGGCATCGAATTTAAATCAATGGAATCCGAAAGATGAAAAGTTCTTGCTCAAGAAAATTGCAGGAGATACTTATTTTATTGATTTGCCAGATACTCTTAGTTCTTTTGAGTATAAATTTACACAAGGAAGCTGGAATACTGTGGAGGCAACCGCCAACGGAGCTTTGTTATCGAATCGTGTTTTTACAAAACAATCAGCAAATGAAAAGACCATTGAGGTAAAAATCGAAGGTTGGGAGAATCGGATAAAATATTGGTTTAAGATTTCAAAATTACCAGAAAATACCCCCGAAGATGCCTCGATTTATATAGCGGGTAATTTTAATAATTGGCTCGAACACGACGAAAACTACAAACTCGAAAAGCAATACGATGGGAGTTTTGAAATAAAGATTTTCACTGAGATTAAAGAATTAGAATACAAATTTAACCGTGGAGATTGGACGACCGTTGAGAGTTGGAAAAGCGGAAAAGCCCGACCCAATCGAAAGACGCAACTCGAAAGTTTAGATGCCAATCATCCTTTAGAAATTGAAATTGATAATTGGGAAGACTTGGCTTCGACCTTCAATTATTACTCGATTTTTGATTTATTGCTGCTTTTTGCTGCATTTCAGGGAATTTTGCTGAGTATTGTGATTCCTTCGATTCAGGATTTTAACAAAGAAGCGAATCGCTGGTTGGTGCTTTTGATTGGTTTCGTATCGCTGATGATGTTTGTGCGAGTTATCAGCAACTACCGTGATGTGGCCAATGCAATTCCGAAGTTATTGCTCATTCCAAACTTTATTTTATTCACTTATCCGCCTTTATTTTATCTTTATATTCAAAAACTATTATTCCAAAAAGTAATCAATTTCAAAGATTCGATTCGTCATTTTGTGCCTTTTTTTGTTCAAATCTTAGCTTTTTTACCCTATTTTTTACTCGAATCAAAGAAATTTCAGCTGAAGGTAGTAAACGAAGAATTAGATTTGATGATTACTTACGGGATTACCTCGTCTTTAGCATTTGTATTCAATATTTATTATTGGTCACTATCTAAGAAAACGATTAATCTCTACAAAGAAAGCTATATCAATCAAACCGCCTATCATCAAAATATTCAGTACCTATCAACTGTACTTATCATTCAATCGGTTTGTATTGTTTTGGGAGGATTTACAGGTGTATTGTTTGCGATTCACTATTTTGGAAACTTCCAAATCCCTGAAATTACCTCAAAAAGTATCGACCTCATTTGGTTGGTTTTCTCGATGATTGGCTATATTTTGGGCTATTTTGCAATCCATCAGCCCGAAATTTTTAAGCTCAAAAAAGAAGAAGTTAAGGAAATTCCAACGATTGAAAACATCACCGTTTTTGAAGACAAGAACATTATTAATGCCGAACCAATTAAAGTAACTGTTTCTGATGAAAATCTTGAGAACCAAAAAAAGCTTTTGATTGATTTCTTTGAAAACGAAAAACCTTACATCAATCCAAACCTTACCCTCAATGAGTTGGCTTCAAAACTCAAAGTCCCGACGCATCTACTTTCTAAAATCATTAACGATGGTTTTGATAAAAACTTCTTTGATTTCGTAAACTTCTATCGAGTTGATGAATTCAAACGTAGGGTCAATTCTCCAAAATACAATAACTACACTTTGCTCGGAATCGCCTTTGAAGTTGGTTTCAATTCAAAAACTGCCTTCAATCGTGCCTTCAAAAAAATCACCAATCAAACCCCAAGCGAGTTTTATCAATCTAACAAAAACTGACTTATTGATGCCATCAATGAAGCGTGCTTCAAAGTTTTGTACAATCTAAAATTGTAAAAGTTCCACTTTGTGTTTTTGGTGCCATTTTATGTCTAAATGGGCATCAAATGGTATCACTTTCATAACTGGAACGCTTCTTCTTGAAATATTTATCATTTTTACAGAAATAACACAATCTGGCAACTGGACTAAACCAGTCCGCATTTAGAAAAAAATACTTTATACTTTAACCGTAAAATTTCAATGACTACTTCTACCAGTGGAATGGAGTATGCTGTTGCGTCGAGCCTACAAAGCAGCATCAAGCTCTATTACAATCGGGTTGCATTCGATATTCGAGATGTCGTATATCTTGAGAGCAACGTAAATTACACCATTTTTCACCTCACAAACGGCAAACAGCACATCAGCTCATTTACGCTCAAACACCACCTCAACAAATTGAGCCAGTCGAATAATTTTTTTCGTATCAATCGCTCGATATGTATCAATCTTGATTTTATCGAATCGAAATACGACGATGCGATTGTATTACAGAATGGTAAGTTTTTTTCGATTTCGAGAAGGCGACAAAAATTTCTGCACGAAAAAATCTCGAACATCCAGACGAAAAACAGTACGAATTGATTTTGAGCTTTTAAACTTTAACCTGATTTATTAATATGAAACTGAATTCTTTACTGATAATATTATTGTTATTGCTTTTGGGAGAGTCCACGTTTGCACAGAGAGCAAATACCCGAAGTAATAACACTTGCCAAACTTTCACTTGGGATAATGCCACGGTTTATTTTCTTCTAATCGACCGCTTTAATAATGGCGATGCCACAAATGATGCGTCCTATGGCCGTCAGCCCGACCCTGCGGGTGGTTTTATGGGAGGAGATTTTAAGGGAATCACTCAAAAAATCACAGAGGGGTACTTCGATAATTTAGGTGTAGATGCCCTTTGGATAACCGCACCGTATGAGCAAATGCACGGGTACGTAAGTGGCTATGGCTCTGACCCTGCTTTTCAGAAACACTATGCGTATCACGGATATTATCCACTTGATTTTACACAACCCGATGCTGCTTACGGTACAAAGAACGAATTTCGTGCTTTGGTTGATTCGGCCCACGCTCACGGAATCAGAATTGTGATGGATATTGTAATGAACCACTTGGCTTATGATAACCAAGGCGATGTTAATGAATATTTAGGGGGATTTCCGGTAACAGATAAGACAAATGCAGGATGGTGTAATTGGTGGGGAAATAGCTGGATTCGCAAAGCGGATGGTTATTGTGCAACTGCTCCGGGTGGCGATGACCTCACGATGTCGTTGGCGGGTTTGCCCGATGTAAAAACCGAAATTACAACGAGTGCTTCATCGACAACGGCGGGTCTGCCGCCATTGTTACAAACAAAGTGGGGACCAAGCAAAGAAAATAGATTATCTACCGAAATTTCTTCTTTAGATTCTTATTTTACTCGAACCAGCAAACCCAAAACACCTCGTCATTATATTATTAAATGGCTCACTGATTGGGTGCGTGAATATGGAATTGATGGTTTTAGAATTGATACTTACAAACACGTGGGTCGTGATGCATGGGGCGAATTGAACGATGAAGCTGATGTAGCTTTGGCAGATTGGAAAGCGGCGAATCCGACTAAAAAATTGGATGATAAGCCATTTTGGTCGGTCGGAGAATGGTGGGGACACGGAATTGGTAAAAATACCGAAGCCGTTACAACAGGTAAAACCGATGCACTTATCAATTTTAATTTCAAAGGAGTGGCAGGCTCGCCAACGACACTAAATGCTACTTATTCTAATTATGCCAGTACACTTAATACAGACCCAACTTGGAATGTATTGAGTTATATTTCTTCGCACGATGATGGAATGTTCGATAGAAACAACCTCATAAATGCGGGGACATCCTTACTATTGGCTCCGGGTGGTGTTCAGATTTACTACGGAGATGAAACCGCTCGACCACTTGGAACGGTAGCCGTTGGCACAGACCAACCTACACGTTCGTTTATGAACTGGAACAGTATCAACACAACAGTTCTTTCTCATTGGCAAAAATTAGGTAAATTCCGTAAATCTCACCCTGCCATTGGAGCAGGTTCTCATGCAAAAATTGCAGATTCACCATTTACATTTTCAAGAACTCTCACCTCAAATGAGCTTTGCGGAGGCTGCGATAATGTTGTAGTTGTGTTAGGTGCAAGTGGTTCGACCACAGTAAACGTAAGTTCGGTTTTTACAAATGGGACGCTTTTAAGAGATGCTTACACTGGAAATACCGCTACGGTTTCGGGTGGAAACGTAACTTTTACAGCAGGAAGTCAAGGCGTTATCTTGATAGAAAACCCTGCTGGTTGTGTAGTTTGTACTCCTCCATCCGAAACTCCAACGGTTACAGCCAATCCGACAACCATCAATTACGGAGAAACTTCAACGCTTACAGCTACGGGATGTGGTGCAGGACAAACCCTTGAATGGGAATCAGGACAAACCACCACAAGCATAACCGTTTCGCCTACGACAAATCCGGCTATTTATAAGGCAAGATGTGTTGGAGCAGATGGTTGTAAAGGTACGCTCTCGGCAGGTACTAACATTACGGTTAATAATATTCCTGCATTAACAGTTTACTTTAAACGCCCTAATTCTTGGACAGCAACTCCTCGAATTTATAGCTGGACTGGTACAAGTACTCCTCAATCTGGAGCTTGGCCCGGAACTACCATGACTCTGCATTGTGGCAATTGGTACAAATACACTTTTACGGCTGGTTTAACGGATGTAAACATGATTTTTAATGATGGGACCGGAACAACTCAAGGAGTAAATAAAACCCCTGATATTTTAGGTGTCACTGCCGAAAGCCGTTATGATGGTTCGGTGAGTATGTCGGCTACTTCGATGACGGCAGGTACCCCAACCGACTGTCCTTGTACTCCACCAACCGAAGTACCAACAGTAGCAGCTAATCCTACTACCATTAATGTCGGACAAAGTACCACTCTCACTGCAAGTGGTTGTGCAGTTGGGCAAACTTACAAGTGGGAAACAGGTCAAACTACAACCTCGATAACGGTATCGCCGACCGTTACGACAACCTATAAGGCCAAGTGTGTAGGAGCAAACGCCTGCGAAGGGGGTTTATCAGCAGGAACAACAGTAACGGTAAATGGCGGTGCAGAAGCCAAAGTATTTTTCAAATTACCAAGTGGATGGACGAATCCAAAAATTCATTATTGGAATGTTTCTCCAACTAATCCATCTGCCCCAAATACAACATGGCCGGGTTTAAGTATGGTTGATGAAGGCAATAGTTGGTATTCATATACTTTCCCATCGGGTACTACATCGGCAAATATTGTATTCAATAATAATGGTTCTGGCCAAACCAATGATTTAAGTATTTCTAATTTCCCTGCATGGTTTATGACCGATTGTGCAGGAACAGTAAATGGAAAATTAGGAACTAACGGAAACTGGGTATTTGCTGACCCACGAACAACTCAGACTGGAACTTATGATGTTTTCCTGAATAACGTTGCAGGTTGGGCAAATCCTCATGCCTATGTTTATCCGGTAGGTGGTGCAGGAAGTCCTGCATGGCCTGGAACCGCCATGACCTTGGTTTCGGGAACAACGTATAAAATTACGCTTAATATATCGCCAGTTTGTATCATATTTAATAATAACGGAAGCCCTCAAACCAATAATTTGAGTACCTCAAATCCGGGGGGAACATGGAATAATAGCACTAATGTATGGACGCCTAATTGTGTTCCACCTGCTGCACCAACTTTATCGGCATCGCCAAGCACGGTTATCAGCGGAAGTACATCGACACTTTCTGCAACTGGATGTACTGGAACTGTCAGTTGGTATGGCTCGCTGACTGGTGGAACTGCCCTTGGAACTGGCAATAGTTTTACAACACCAGCACTCACAACAAACACAACTTACTACGCAGACTGTGCAAGTTCAGCAAGCTGTGTAAGTACCAGTAGAAGCTCGGTTTTGGTAGCAGTGAGTACTTGTAATAGCTCAAACATTAGCCTTACTGGTGGCATTGACGATATTGCGAGTGGCACTGTAAAGCACGAAACCGATGGCACAATTACGGCAACAAATAAAATTATTGGTTCAAATGCTAATGTGAAATATGATTCAAAAAAATCAATCACTCTAAATGCAGGTTTTGAGATACGAGCAAATGGAGGCAATGTCTTTCAAGCTTATATAGATGGTTGTGGTAATCAGTAATCTGCGGTTCGGATTGATTATCAAATAATAAAAATTCTATTTAATAGCCATTATTCAGGAATTCTTGAGTAATGGCTATTAGAAATTAAATTCAAACATAGTTTCAAGCAACAAATAATTGAAAATGAATTTATTGAGTTGAAAATTTAAAATTGGAGTTTTAAACTCTTTAACCTATGACAAACAAATACCTAACTTTAAAAATTATTTATGGAATATTATTTTTGATAATTCCAAGTCTTGTTTTTTCTCAAAATGCATTGAGGTCTGGTGATGGATGGGGTTCTGGATGGTCTAACAATGACTTTTTTTCGGCTACTGGCTTCGGGAATACCTTCGGCAAAACATATCAAAATACAAGTGGTGCTGGAAATAGATATTTTAGACTATTTACGAGTTGGAATAGTCAGAACAGAGAACATGGCCCAAGCGGTGCAAATGATATTCAAGTTTCGATTGGTTCGCCAATAAATCTTGAAACTGGAAGCTCGAAAGCATACTTTATTAATGTTGCCAATTCTTCAAATAATTATGTATTTCGCACACCTAATGGTGATGGTATTTCAAATACGCCGAGGTTAGTTGTCTTTGAGATTCAGGGTAGTGTTCGTTCAATATCATCGGTTTCGCAGTTACCTACTGCTTCAAACGTAAAATCTTGTAATCAGGTTACAATTACAGCCAATACAGGCACAAATCTCCCTAATGGGCAGGGGGTGTATTTGAGGTATGCCACCAGTAGCAACTTTGCAAATTCGGTAGTTGTCCCAATGACCAATAGTTCGACTGGCAATTATTCAGGAACTATTACAGCCCATCCAGTGGGTACAACAGTTTATTATTATCTATTTACATCGGGTTCGGGATTAACAATTTCTCCGACCGATAGTGATTGGTTTACCATCAATGGAAATAACAATAATGGTTCTAATTATAGCTACACGGTAGGTACTCCAAACTTAACAGCATCAATTACAAATAATTCGCCATCTGTTTGCTTGGGGAGTTCAATTAGTTTGAACAGCAATACTGCTGTCACTTATGCTTGGAGTGGCCCCAATTCTTTTACATCATCGAGTCAAAATGTAGATATCACTAATGCAAGTGTTAACAATGGAGGAACCTACACATTAACAGTTTCAGATGGTTATGGCTGCTCCGCTACCACTACGACCGAGGTTATTGTTAATGCAAATCCAAGCCAAGCGGCAGGAAGCAATTCACCAGTTTGTGCAGGTAATGCAATCAATTTAACGAGTAATTCTGCGAGTGGAAATGTCTGGACAGGTCCAAATTCGTTTAGTTCAACCCAGCAAAATCCAGTTATCAATTCTGCAAGTAGTTCTAATTCAGGAGTTTATACCTTGACAGTTACTGATGCAAATGGTTGCTCTGCTACCGCCACAACGGAGGTAGT
>JBKBNY010000020.1:0-41928 GCA_046295175.1 Spirosomataceae bacterium | reverse complement strand
GAACTTGTCTAACATTAATTAGTGATTTATTTTTCTTACAAAACATATCGCCATTGCGATAATATTAAGACATCGCCAATTATTAGCTTTAGTCTCATATCTCACTAACAAAGCTTTGAATGCATCTATCCAAGCAAAGGCTCTCTCAATAATGGTTCTGTTTTGATATAATATCTCATCAAAATACTCAAATCTCTCATTGTTATTTCCATTTCTGATATTAAAAGCAATGTTAGGGTGGATTTTATGTTGGCTACATATCTGCCTGCATTCAGTCGAATCAAATCCAGCATCGGCATTTAGAAATAATCCATCAACAGAAATTTCAGACATTTCAAGCCAAGAAATCAATTGTTCAAAATGAACTTTAAAGTTTGATATATCATGGTTGTTCCCACTGATTGGCTCAGAAATACCTAAAAGAATACCTTTACTATCACATAAATATAGAAAATTAGTTGTCTCTTCAGACTTTCTATGCTGAAATCCAACAGCTTGACCTCCTCTATTTGCCCTTGTGTGTGAACCATCCAATTGAACACATGATAAATCTAAATGCTTCTTGTATTCTTTAAGCAAACTTTGCCACATGGTTGTCCAAGACCCATCAGTACTCCATTTATTGAAATGATAAAACACACTTTTATAGCTATAGTTATGCTTAAAATATCGCTCTATTGGTAGTTCTCGCCATTGACAACCTGTCTTTAGTCTATAAAAAATTAATGAAACAATGTTTACTCGCTTTTCTTCACTGAGCGATTCTCCCCGTTTACCTTTACTTAGATAGGGAAGAATAAATTTTTTAATCTTATCTTTGCTTAAGATGCTCATGGTAAGGTTCTTTTTAGTTCGCAAAGCAAAATTAACCTTTAAATGAGCCTCTTTTATTTTATAATTACTTTAGACAAGTTCTTAGTCAAAAGCCTAAAATTATACAATAGCTATAAAAATTTGGCTTATGAAACCATCAGTTTTGCCGATTCGGTGACTTTCTCGTGGATTCAGAGGTTTTTGATAGCTTTTTTGATGATTCTTATACTGCGAGGTTTACATTTCGTTATCAATCCCGAATGGAACCAATTTGGCAATAAGTTTTGGTATTATCTCTGTTTTTCGGTGCTATTTTATTATATTTCTATCAATGGCTACATCAATTCGGTTCGGAGCCAAGTTCCGTTGCAAAAATCGGTTGAGGTTTTTACAGATGAATATCCCGAAAATAATCCATCCGAAAATCAAGATACTACTGCTCAGCTCGATGAATTGAAAAAACAGATTGAAACTATAATCATTCAACAAGAATTATTCATCAACCCAACACTTACTCTTCAAGAATTGGCCGACAAAACCGGTTTGCATCCTAAAAAGCTTTCTTTTGTAATAAATCAAGGATTTGGGATGAATTTCAATGATTTTGTCAATTATTACCGTACCCAAGCCGTGATTTCAAAACTCAAATCGGGTGAGCATAATTTATTTACCCTTTTGGGAATCGCCTACGAGTGTGGTTTTAACTCAAAATCTACGTTTAATCGGGCATTCAAAAAACAAACTTCGATTACCCCGAAAGAATATCTTAGTAAAATGGGTGTCAAATCGTGATTTGGCACGATTCAAACGTTCTTTTGTAGCATTTTTGCACCGTATTCAAAATCAAATTATGCAAAAAACTATTCTTCTGTTATTAATTGGGATTGTATCGTTTGGGCAATCAATCGCACAAAAGAACCTAAAATTATCAGGAAACCATGTCATCGGATTAGACTCTATCGCTACGCAAGATGTACCGCCCAATGCCCCTGGAATCGCGACGGGAATCGTCAAAAACGGAAAAGTCGTTTATCTCAAATATGCAGGATACGCCAATCTCGAAGACTCGGTTTTGATTGATAGTAAATCAAGATTTAACATCGCCTCAAACGGCAAACAGTTTACAGCCCTTGCCATTTTGATGCTGGTAGAGTCTCAAAAATTAAAACTAACCGATGATTTTAGAAAATATCTCCCCGATATTCTGCCCAATGTCAAAGCCAAAATCACGATAGAAAACCTAATTAATCACAGCAGCGGAATCAGAGATGTTTATGATTTGTGGTCGCTGCAAAATATCACTTGGTGGAAAAAAGAATTAAGCAACAAAGATGCTTTACAACTACTCCGCAAGCAAACCGAACTCAATTTTGAAGTTGGTACAAAACACCTTTACAGCAATTCTAACTACATTTTATTGGCCCAAATCATCGAAAAAGTAAACCCAAATGGTTTTGTGGCATTCACCAGTCAGATGTTTAAGCAGTTACAAATGCCTAATACTTCGTTTACCGAAGATTACAAAAATATCGACGGAGCAATCGCCAAACCCTACTTTAATTTTGGCAAATGGACTGGCTACAATTGGACGTGCAATATCAGAGGCGATGGCAATCTTTTCTCGACTATTGATGACCAATTGCAGTGGGAAAAGCTAATCCAAACCAACGGAGGAGGGTTGATTTCTGAAAAAATCATCAAAAAAACGCAGCAGTTAACCGCAAATCCAAACATCAAAAGCTATGGATATGGTGTAGAATTTGCCACTTACAAAGACCTCAACTACCGTTTTCATGAAGGTGCTACGGGGGCTTGGAAAGCTACTTTTGTACGTTTCCCAGAAGATACTTTGTCGATGGTAACTCTCACCAACAGCGGCAAAACGATACCCTCAATGCAGACCCGACAAATGGTAGATTTTGTATATGGATTTACGAATAAAACTCCAAAATATGCGATTCTACCACCCAAAGTGGGAAGTTATACCTCCGAAAAAGATATTTTGGGTACTTATCAAACTCCCGATGGGTTTACTTTCAGATTTGAAGAGCGGGGTACTGATATTTATTTGATTAGAATTGGGCGAAACGATATAAAGCTGAAACGAGAAGCAGATAATATTTTTTATCAGTCTAATGACCGTGATTTTAAGCAAGAATTTACTAAAAATACGTCGGGACAAATGCAGGTAACTGTCTATTATCCGACTCACGCACCATACACGCTAACACGTATTGATGCCGACTGGCAAGGTTTCGATTTTGGTTCGTTAAATGGTGTTTTTCTGAATCAAGAAACGGGTGTAAAGATGAGCATCGAACACCAAAAAGACAAAACGTATAAGGTGATGCTTGGCAATGAAACCAGCACGGGTTTGTTGCTATCGCCGACAAAACTTTTGGTTGATAATTACAACATCAAAATCCAAAGTCAGAAGAAAGAATTGCTACTCAATGGTGACAGAATCAAAAATGTGCGGTTTAAACATTTGAAGTAAGTGGCGAGTTTAAGTATCGTTTTCAAGATACTTCATGGATAATATCAACAATAGGCTTTCGTTTCAATTGACCCAACCCGTTCACCAACTCGAAAAAAGAAAAGGTGGATACTATTATTTAGAAATCAGTTCGGAGATTGTCAATCAGTTTCCAAAACAAAAAGCAACTCGGCTTATCTGTAAAATAGAAGATAAACTCCGTTTTGGATGTGGGCTTAATCATCTCGGAGACGGAAACTTTTTTATCATTCTTTCGACAAAAAACTTCAAACAACTCAAAAAAAACCTAAATGATACGGTCATTTTCAGTATCGAAGAAGACCCTAATCCGTTAGGAGTTGAGATTCCAGAAGTTTTGGAGGCGATGCTCGAACAAAACGATGAATTTAAAGAGCAATTTGCCGAAATGACCGATGGCAAAAAGCGAAGTCTGGTTTATTTGCTTTCCAAAATCAAGGATATTGATAAACAAATTGAGGCAATTAATAAGTTTTTTCACTCAAAAGGGCAAATCCAAAATCGCAGAAAATAATTTTTGTTGAATTTTGAGGCACGGCACATCAAACCGAACTACCGATTCGGGGCTTTCATTTCAAATAATTCAATTATTTTTGCAGCGAAATCAGACTTTTTCGTACCAAATCGTGTTGTAGATAATGTAGAATTATTTTACGGCTCGAAAACCAATAAAATGTCAAAAACAATAACCCCTTACAAAGACTCTACGCTGGGTAAAAAAGAACAAGTTACTCAGATGTTTGATAATATTTCTGAGAATTACGATGATTTGAACCGTGTCATTTCGTTCGGAATTGATATAAAATGGCGTAAAAGAGTCTTAAAAATGGTAGCCGATACCAATCCCGATACGATTCTTGATATTGCAACGGGTACTGGCGATTTAGCGATTCTGTTATCGAAAACCAATGCAAAAAAAATCGTCGGACTCGACCTTTCGTCTGAGATGTTGCGTGTTGGTAAAGACAAAGTAAAAAATCGAAATCTGCAGGATAAAATCGAAATGGTTTTGGGCGATAGCGAAAATATCCCCTACCCCGATAATCACTTTGATGCCATCACGGTCTCGTTCGGGATTCGTAATTTTGAAACCCTCGAAAAAGGCCTTGCCGAAATCTTACGTGTGCTCAAACCAAATGGCATTTTTGTGATTTTAGAGACCTCTGTACCAAACAAGTTTCCGTTCAAACAGGGCTATTTCGTTTATACAAAATATATTTTACCGCTGATTGGTCGTATCTTCTCAAAAGACCAAGTGGCTTATGGGTATTTGTCAGAATCAGCTCATAATTTTCCGTATGGCGAAAGGCTCAACGAGATTCTTCGTAAAGTAGGTTTTAGCAATGTCAAAGATTTACCGCAAACTTTTGGCATTGCCACGATTTATTCGTCTTCAAAGAAATAACTAAGACTCCAAATAAAAGTAAAGCCGTGGTACGAAAGTATCACGGCTTTTATTTTTATCCTCAACGCAACCTTATTAAAATCTACTCCGTATTGGTTAAAATTAATAATAAACTACTCTTCTAACATGAAAAACTCATTCTTACTTTATGGCCTTCTGATTACGCTCGCATTTGCAGCGTGTACTAAAACCGATGACACTCCTAAGTTCAGTGTTTCGCTTGGGCAAACAACTTTGGGGAGTGTACTAACCGATGAAAACGGAAAAACCTTGTACTTTTTTGCATCGGATATTACAGGTCAATCACAATGTTCGGGCAATTGCCTAACAAATTGGCCAGTTTTCTACAAAGAAAATCCAACTCTCGGCACAAATCTGGTAGCATCTGATTTTGCAACAATTACTCGTGCCGATGGTACTAAACAAACTACTTACAAAGGTTGGCCGCTTTACTATTATGCCGGCGATACCAAAGCTGGTGACGTAGCAGGCGAAAAAGTGAACAACGTTTGGTTTGTAGCCAAGCCAAATTACTCGCTATTCTTTGCCAATGCCCAATTGGTCGGCAACGATGGCAAAAACTATTTGTCAGATTACACCGTTGGCGAAGGCAAAACGGTTTATTTGGTGGATGCCGCAGGTAAAACACTTTATGGTTTTGTACCAGATAAAAAGAATACCAATACCTATACAAAATCAGATTTTAGTAACGATGGCGTTTGGCCAATTGCTCAGATTGCCATCCCGACCGATTTACCAAGTAATCTCTCGGCAAGTGATTTTACTGTGATTGATGTTTTTGGTAAAAAACAACTCTGTTTTAGAGGGCATCCGCTCTACTATTTCGGATTAGATAATGGTGTAAAAGGTGCTACCAAAGGCGTAAGTGTACCAAGACCTGGTGTTTGGCCAGTGTATAATTCAACAACTACGGCTTTATAATAAATACTAATTACTGGGTTAAATGTAAATCCTCTCGCAAATTGTGGGAGGATTTTTTTATTTCTCAAACATCGTTATATCTTTGTGTAAATAACGATATTTTTATGAAACTTCTATTCGTTGCATCATTGCTATTTATGTCGAAGTCTTCAATAGCGAAATCGGAAATTCATTTTATATCGTAGTCGAAGCCGATGGCAAAAGTCTAAAAAATGGCTCGGAAAGTATCTTGATGATTGCGACAAAAGATTTCAGAACTGGCCGAAAACACATAAAAGGCCTACAAACCGTAGAGATTAAGAAAATATGATTTTTTTTACCCATCGTTATATCCAACTATATATAACGTTTTTTGTCGTATTTGCATTGAGGGTAAATGCCCAAGAAACCGATACGCTCAAGACTCAGAACCTCAAAGAGATTGTAGTTTCGGCATCGAGGGTCAAAGAAAACTATCTCAAATCTCCTACGAGCATTGAGTTACTGACACTTAAACAGATTCAACAAAGTTCCGCAACGAGTTATTTTGATGCCATCGAAAATCTAAAAGGGGTTCAGCTCATTACGCCAAGTTTAGGTTTTAAGGTTTACAATGCCCGTGGATTTACAAATACAACAAACGTTAGGTTTGTGCAATTGGTTGATGGAATCGATAACCAAGCTCCGCACATTGGCTCGCCGATTGCTTCGGCGATGGCTCCCAACGACCTTGATATTCAGCAAGTTGAGATGATACCGGGCGTGGCATCGGCATTGTATGGCATGAATTCGCTCAATGGATTGGTTAATCTGATAACAATGAATCCGTTTGATTCGGAAGGGCTAAACTTACAACAAAGAACGGGCATTAATCACATTGATAACGAAACGATTAACCCAAAAATATTCTCCGAAACCAACCTTAGATTTGCCAAAAAATTGAGCGAAAGATTAGCATTTAAAATCAACTTAGGTTACCAAAGAGGCTATGACTGGGTAGCAAATTCTACCCTCGACTTGAATCCAACCGCCAATAGTTCGGTAGGATTATTTGGCAGAGATAACGTTGGGGCAGATTTGGTCAATTCGTACGGCAACGAGTCCTCGAACCGACGCACTTTAAGCCTCAATGGCAAAAGGTACGTTGTTTCTCGCACGGGTTATTTTGAAGAAGAAGTTACCGATTATTCAATCAATAATTTTAAGGCTGATTTTTCAATCAATTATCGGATAACACCCAAGCATGAATTGACCTATATCGCAAAATTTGCACAACTCGATAACGTTTATCAACGCACCAACCGATTCAAATTAGATAATTATCGGCTCTCGCAAAACGCCTTGATTTACCAAAGTCCAACAACCCAACTGAGAGCTTATTTAACCTATGAAAACACTGGGCAATCCTACAATATCCGCTCGATGGCCGAAAACATTGACCGTAGTTTTAAGGGCGATAATACTTGGTTTGGCGATTTTACAGCCGAATTCAACAATCAAACAAAGCAAGGTAAAAGTATAATTGAGGCATTAAATGCTGCCAGATTTTTTGCCGATGGTGGGCGTCCGCAACCCCAAACCGCAAGTTTTGATGAATTAATCAATACCTTGAGCGACATCAATAATTGGGATACCGGAGCGGCATTGAGGGTCAAATCGTACATGTTTCATAGCGAAGGATTGACGAATCTGACAAAATATCTATCCAAAAATCTCCAAAAAAATGGGTTCAGTCTATTGGCAGGCTTCGATTACCGCAACTATTTTGTGATTCCAGACGGCAATTATTTCATTAATCCAAAAGAAACAGGCAAAAACTTGACTTACTGGAAATCGGGTGGATTTGTACAATTTGGGAAAGATTTTTTAGCCGAAAAACTTAAAGTATTATTCACCATCAGAGCCGATAAAAATCAGTATTTCAATCTCCGATTCAATCCGAGAGGTTCGGTGGTTTATTCGGTTAATGAAAACAATCATTTTAGGATTTCGTACCAGAATGGTTATCGTTTCCCGAGTTTGTTTGAGGCTTTTTCAAACATCAATAGTGGGGGCGTAAAACGTGTGGGTGGTTTACCAGTCATGTCGCAGGGAATTTTTGAGAATTCATACCTCCGAAAAACCATTGATGATTTCACAGCGGCTGTTAATCAAGACATTAATGTGAATAAATTGAGTCAAAGCGAAGCAATTCAGAAAAACAAAGGATTACTCCGCAAAAACAATTACACCTACCTCCAACCCGAATATGTAAACAGTTTTGAGATTGGTTATAAAGGGTACCCAATCAGCAAGAAGTTATTCGTCGATGTTGATTTTTATTACAATGTTTACCGCAACTTTATGGCTCAAATCGAGGCAAATGTTCCGACAGGCTCAAATCCAGACTCGCTGGCATATTATATGTATGACCGCACCAAACAAGCCAGATACCGGCTTTGGACCAACTCAAAAACTATTGCCAGAAATTACGGTGGGGGAATTGCCATCAATTACAATTTTTACGAAGGCTACACATTTACGGCAAATACTTCGTTTGCAAAACTTCAAAATGCCAAAAATAACGATGGTTTTGAAGAGGCATTCAATACTCCTCGTTGGATTGTGAATGTAGGTATTGGTAATGCACGATTAACCAAAAACATTGGATTTGGTATCAATTACAAATACCAAGAATCATTTTTGTGGCAGTCGGCCTTGGCCACGGGTCAAGTACCCGAAATCCACAATATTGATGCACAAATTAGCTATTTTGTCAGAAACAGAGGTTTACAGTTCAAATTGGCGGGTACAAATATTCTAAACAGACATTATGTTAGTTTCATTGCCGCTCCCACAATCGGTGCGTTTTATTATTTAACTGTAACTTATGACGGAATTGGCAAAAAGTAATTCAAAAGGCGGAAAAACCCGCCTAATTATTCAAAAAACTTGCTTTGGCTACGCTACCCCTACCACCAATTGTCCAGCAGGTATTTTTGTAGCAGCTAATTGCGTGAAATGGCTGTGTATCAAACACTTCCCAAGTTTTACCCAAATCTTTTGAGACGCCCGTCCCCGATGTCCCGACCGTTACCAAGGTTTTGTCATTTACGAGCCAAGATGATTCTTTCAATCCATCGGGTTTAGTGGGTGTTAGCATAGTCCACGAGATTCCGCCATCATTCGTAACCGCCACATTATCAATGGCTTGTTTATCATTTTTGTAATCACCGCCCACGGCAAATCCAGTTTTGTTGTTTGTAAAGTGTAACCCGAAAATGCCCGAAGTTTGTCCTTTAGTAAATTTAGTTTCGGTAACGCTCCAAGTTTCGCCTTTGTCGTGCGTGAAAAACACTCGTTTTTGGGTACAAATCCATGCACTTTTACCTTTGGCAATGACACACGTACCACTGGCCGCAAATGAAGCCTCGGCTTCTTGAATATCGGGCAGTTTGTCTTTAGAGATTCGGTTCCAGGTCAATCCGCCATCGGTTGTTTTTAAGATAAATGGCTTATTATCAATGGGGTCGCCAATGAGCAAACCTTCTTTCTTATTCCAAAAATCAATCGAATCGAAAAACGTACCCTTTTCGGTTGTCTCAAAAACTACTTGCCAGTTTGCTCCGCCGTCGGTCGTTTTAAAGATTTTAGCAGCACCTTTTTCGCCTTCGCCAGCACTCATCGCAATCACCGTATTTTTATCCAAAACCTGAATATCTCTGAAATCAAGATTTTCGGCACCAGCTACTTTCAAAACCTGCCATTTCTGACCACCATCTTCGGTTTTCAGCATCGTGCCTTTTGTTCCGCCCGCCCAAACGATTTTATCGCTGATGGCCTGAATCGAACGAAACGAAGCATCGGTATTGCTGTTTTGTTTTGTCCATTGGGCGTTTATATTAGAATAAAAGAACAATAACGTTAGAGATAGCACCATATTGGATTTCAAATCCTTTGCAGTTAGGTTCGGGATAACAAATCCCGAATGGCGTGAGATAGTGTTTTTAATCAATTTCTCAAAAATCTGCGAAATACCGTGTATCATTAGAAATCTTGGGTTAATTTTGTTTGATGAAATGCCCGAAATTACATATTTTCTTTGGTCTATGTTTGGTTTTGCTTAATCTTTTTGCGGTTGCACAAGAAGATGTCAAAATCGAGTTGGGCAAAAAGAATATTACGCTCGATGAAAGCTTTACGATTAAGGTCATCATCAAAAACAGCGACAAGTGGCAAACGGGGCAATTCCCTGATATACAATCATTTACTAAAGCTGGCAAGCAGGTTTCGCACAACCAAAGCATGGTTGGTGGCCAACGAGTCATCACGCACACCATTACCCAGACCTACCTCCCGAGCAAAGACGGGATATTCAGATTTAACTTATTTTCTATCAACGTAAATGGCAAAGAGTACGAGTCGGACGGAGCGACAATCGTAGTAGCAAAACTGACGGACGAACCCGAAGAATCTACCGATTTGACCCCAACGATTGATAGTAAAGAAGATGCGTTTGTATCATTATTGGTTTCAAAAAATCAAGTTTATGTAGGCGAGGGCTTTCAGGTTTCGCTTGTTTTCTACGTAGCCGAAAACAACACGGCGGCAATGGGTTTTCCGGATAACATCAACGCACAAGTAGATGCCATCGCCAAAAAAATAAAACCAGCCGACTGCCTCGAAGACCGTGTAATGATTACAGGCGAGATTCCCAAAAGTCAGGTTGTGATAGGTGGTAAAAAATATTCGGCCTACAAGGTTTTTGAAGCGTCGTATTATCCGCTCAACAACAAACCCATTGATTTTGGAACAATCGAATTAAAACTCAATAAATACGCAACAGATTCGAAGGGGAATCCTATAAAAACGCAAAAAACATCTATCGGATTCACCTCAAAACCGTACAATGTCAAGGTCTTAGATTTACCACCACACCCACTCAAAGACAAGGTATCGGTTGGTGAATTTGTCTTCTTAGAAAATATCGAAAACCGAAAAATCAATACTGGCAAGAGTTTTAATTACGTTTTCAGGATAATCGGAAATGGCAATATGGCAACCGTTGCGATGCCACCTTTGCAGAATGACGTCCACTTCGATTTTTATCCACCAGACATCAAAGATGTTAAATACGTTGGTAAACTGGGTGGCGAAAAAGAGTTTCGTTACCGAATCATCCCAAAAGATTCGGGTCAACATAGCCTCGATAAATATTTTTATTGGATTTATTTCAATTCAAAAAGACAGCAATACGATACGCTTAAATCGAGGATAAAAGTTTCGGTTTCGGGTAAGACGATTGAAAGTGGCTCGACAAATACAGGCGATATTTATGACGGATTAGAAAAAGTTGATACCTCAATAATCGAGACAGATTACCGTGAAGTGATTAAGAATATCTCAAATATGATTGTGATAATTATGCTCATCGGGATGTTCTTCGTTTTTGATTTTAGTAGAAGAAAAAAATAACACCCCCATCCCCTAAAGGGGTGTTACAAAAAAATCCTTATTAAATTACCCCATTTTTAGGGACTGGGGGTTTTGTTTATGAGTTCGACGTACGGAAAAATTTTCAAGATTTCAACATTTGGCGAATCGCACGGAAAAGCCATCGGAGTAGTGATTGACGGATGCCCAGCAGGGGTGGATTTTGATGAATCATTCATTCAATACGAATTAGACCGCCGCAAACCTGGTCAATCTCGTATCACGACTCAACGCCGCGAAGCCGATGAGTTTCAGGTACTTTCGGGGGTTTTTGAAGGCAAAACAACTGGTACGCCAATCGCTTTGGTGATTTTTAACGAAGACCAACGCAGCAAAGATTATGGGCATATTGCCGATAAGTTTCGCCCTTCGCACGCCGATTTTACATATTCGACCAAATACGGAAACCGTGATTATCGTGGTGGTGGACGTAGCTCGGCCCGTGAAACTGCTGCTCGTGTCGCTGCGGGAGCATTGGCAAAAATGGTTTTGAAGACGTTGAATGTCGAAATCCAGAGTTATGTATCGCAGGTCGGAAAGCTAAAATTAGATAAGGAATATTGGGAACTCGACCTCTCGAAAACTGAAGACAACGCCGTACGATGCCCCGACCCCGCAATGGCTCAGCAAATGTTTGATTATATTGACGACATTCGCAAAAAAGGTGATTCGATTGGCGGTGTCATAACGTGTGTCATCAAGGGTGCACCAGCTGGTTGGGGAGAGCCTGTTTTTGATAAACTTCATGCCGAATTGGGCAAAGCGATGCTCAGTATCAATGCCGTTAAGGGTTTTGAATACGGTAGCGGTTTTGCGGGTATTGAGTTGCTTGGTTCTGAACACAACGACGAATTCTACACCGATGAACAAGGCAAGGTTCGTACTCGTACCAATCACTCAGGCGGAGTTCAGGGCGGAATCTCGAACGGTGAAGATATTTATTTCAAAACTGCTTTTAAACCAGTGGCGACTATCATGCAAGACCAAGAAAGCGTAAACGAGGCAGGCGAAAAAGTGATTGTTTCGGGCAAAGGTCGCCACGACCCGTGTGTGTTGCCACGTGCGGTGCCAATTGTAGAAGCAATGGCGGCATTAGTTATGGTTGATTTTTATTTGAGAAATAGAAGTGCTAAATTGTAGGTGCTAATTCAAAATCCCTGACAGGGTTTGGAACCCTGTCAGGGATAAATTATTCAACTATCCCATGAAAAAACTGCTTTTGCTCCTAATTTTATCTTCATTTTATACATTTGCTCAAAATTCTCCACTGAGCCAACGAATCGCCAATTACGATATTGATGTCATTCTGAATCCTGAAACCAAAACGTTGTTAGGAAAAGAAACACTTTATTGGAGAAATACCTCAACCGACGAAATCCGAGAGTTACAATTTCATCTTTACCTCAATGCTTTCAAAGACGAAAAGTCAACTTTTATGAAAGAATCGGACGGTGGAAGGTTGCGAGGTGATAAAATGGATAAAAAAAGCAAGGAAAATTGGGGTTCGATTTACATTACCGCCATGAAGATTCGTGGAGGCGAAAGGCTCTATAACAAAATAAAATATATCCAACCCGACGATTCAAACGAAAACGACCGAACTGTTATCAGTGTTTCGCTCCAAAAGCCCATCAAACCAAACGAAACCATAACGCTCGATATTGATTTCAAAGCAAAATTGCCAAAAATCTTTGCCCGAACAGGTTTTGCAGACGATTATTTTTTGGTCGGGCAATGGTTTCCAAAAATCGGTGTTTATGAATCGGCTGGAACTCGCTACACTACAAAAGGGCTATGGAATTGCCATCAATTTCACGCAAATTCCGAATTTTATGCCGATTTTGGTACATACAGAGTCAATATGACCGTTCCGAAGCAATTTATTGTTGGAGCAACTGGTGTTTTCAAAAACGAAAAAATCAATAAAGACGACACCAAAACCATCTCCTACCATTCCGATGATGTGCATGATTTTGCTTGGACAGCCTCACCCAAATACGAAGTTTATGAAAAACAATGGCGACACGTAAAAATAAAAGCCATGATGATGCCCGAACACCGAGGTAGCACCGAGCGGTATTTTCAGTCAGCTATTGTAGCTTTAGAATATTTTGCCAAACATTTGGGTAAATATCCGCACTCTACCCTGACGCTCGTTGACCAACCCATGAATGCCTCGGGAGCGAGCGGTATGGAGTATCCTACATTCATCACCTGCGGTACTTTTTGGGGCTTGCCAAACAGTCTCAGATTCCCCGAAATCGTAACGGTACACGAGTTTGGGCATCAGTATTTTCAGGGAATGTTGGCATCGAATGAATTTGAAGAGTCTTTTTTGGATGAAGGTTTCAATCAATATTATGAAGGACGAATCATGGACGAAAACTATTCTAATGGTTCGCAGGTCAATATTTTGGGATTCAAAGTAAACGATGCAGAGTCGAGCCGAGAAAGCTACGTACGCATGAAAGACCCAAAAATCACGGAGGTTTTCAGAAAATCGTGGGAATATCCGAAGGGTACGTATTCAATCATGACCTATACCAAAACCGCCACTTGGCTCAAAACCCTCGAAAACCTTATCGGTCGCTCGACGATGGACGAAATCATGCAGACGTATTTCATCCGTTGGCGATTCAAACACCCAAGCGTTAAGGATTTTATCAATATTGTCAATGAAATTGCCCCAAAACGTACCAATTACCGATACGGTCGTGATATGAATTGGTATTTTGAGCAAGTTTTGTACAAATCTCCAACCTTAGATTATTCAATCGAAGTTGCCGAATCGGCAAAAGAAATCACTGTCAAACGAAACGGTGAAATGATTATCCCGACCGAAATTTTGGTAAAGTTTACGGATGGCAAAGAAAAAACGATTTCATTTGATGGAAAAATGGCAAAAAAGTCTATCCGATTTGAAAAGACAATCGCCTTTGCCAAAATCGACCCACAACAAAAAATTTGGATGGATTTAAACTTCATCAATAATTCTTACGCTGTAAAACCCAAAACCGCAACTTACACCAAATACGCCCTCAAGGCAATGTTTTGGTTGCAGAATATGTTGGTTTGGATAGCGGGTTGGGTATAATAACTTTATTTGGAAAAAGTTTTACATTTGTATTAAAAATAAAAGACATAATGGAGGCAATTAAAATAAATGTAAATAAACAAATGGATGGATATTCATTTAGTATTACTCCATCAATTCGGTCAGTTATAAAAAAAATGTTTCCAAATTCACGTCCTGCCAACAACATATTCGTTGGCTACGATACTAAAAGTGAATTTGAAATATACCTTGGACGATTAGAAAACTATATTTATCCAGCATTACTGGGGGTTGAAAATAGTTCTGATTTAAAAAAATTAGATGAGATTCTCTTTGTTGATTCTCAAACTGGAAATATTCTGCATAAACTAACTCCTCGTGACGAAAAAGTATAATCAATATTTAGGTAAAGCAGGGCATCTTACGGTAATGTCCGAATTTTTGATATTGGGATGGAACGTCGCAATCCCTGAGGTTGATATTGGTGATGATATTTTTGTTGTACAAGATGATAATGGTACTTTAAGAAGAATACAGGTAAAAACCTCAAAATTTACCCCAAGAAAAGGCGGTTTTAGTGGACAATTCAGTATCTCCCTCAAAAACCTTCGTAATATCACAAATATTTTAGTTCACTACATATTTATCGTTAGATGCGATGATGATTGGTCTAAACCAATTATAATCAGGCAAGATTACCTTCTTGACTTGTTTGAAAATACCAAAATGGGTACAGAATCTAACGGAAATATAAATTTCTACTTTTCTTACACAAAGAATAAAGTGGTTTGTTCAGGACAAGATTTAACAAGATATGTACGAGACTTTACAGATTTCCCTCAAATAGACCATTAAAATGACCACCCTACCACAATGGCCCTTATCTCAAAAAAGAAAATACCGTTTAAGATTTCGTCGAAATTGCGTAAATATCTCACAAAATACGACCGTGAGGTAAAACTTCCGCTCAAATACACCGACCTCAAGCGTTACGATAACCGAATTCCGCTCTACGATAAAAAAGGGAAAGATACCCTCTGGGAAACGGTCTTTTATCCGCAGAGCGATTTACAAGACATTTACGAAAATCTAAAAATAATCTACGCCGACCTCAAAACCGACGGTGATGCCTCGGTAATCAAGCACTTGGTTGTTGATAGGGTTGATACTTGTACGTATGCCAATACAAATCCGTTCAGGATTCGGATTACAAACAAAATAAACGACAACTTCGATTATTTCTACATAAAAAACGCCGATGCCTCGCGGGTTTATGGGCTCGAATTAGAGCATTTGCTTTCGCCCAATGTCATCAGTTATTGTACTTGTGAAGATACCCTCGTAGAAGAACACATCGCGGGGATTCCGGGTGACCAATTCATGCTTAACCACATGAACGACCTTAACCTTAATCCGATTCGATTAACCAAAGAATTTATCAAATTCAACGAGCGTTGTTTTGTAAGGCTTCTGGGAGATATGCACTCGTCTAATTTTGTGGTTATTATCACGCCCGATTTTGAGGATTTTCACTACCGAATCCGTGCGATAGATTTCGACCAACAGAGCTACGAAGGCAGCCGCTCGGTGTATATGCCGCAATATTTTAAGCAAAACAACGCTTTTATCGAATTAGGTATGAAATACATGACGCCCGAGTCAGTGAGACAGTACCAGATTGAAGAAAGAACACTGATTGCGAGCAGATACCGTGACGAAAAAGTAAGAATGCACGACCTACTCGAAACCATGAAGAAAGATACGATATGCCTACCCGACAACCTCGAAAAACTTAAAAGTGAACTGGCACGCTTTCATAAAAATGAAGCTTTTTATAGATGCACAACAATGGGCGAAGTCGTTGAGATGAACCTCAATGCTCTTTTGGTGCATTAATTGATTTTAATTTCTCGAGTAACCTCTTTCTTTACTTTTTTACCTTTTTTGCGGGCGGGTTTCCATTTGGGCCCCTTTTCTATAAGCGAAATGACCTTTTCGGCTTGCTCTTTGCTGATATTGTTATCGACTTTTATATCTGACGGGTTGCCACTTGGGTCAACATTGAAACGGATTTTGAGTGGCTCGTCAAACTTCAATGTAGAGACGGCCCCTGTACTTCTAAGTGAATTAATAAGATAATTATCAAAACCATTCCAACCGCTAACCGGTACGGGTTCTTGAGATAACTCTTTGACAACCTGCACGGGTTTGGGCTTACCCGTAACAACAACTTCCGATAAAGTTTGTGTATCATCATTCAATTTAATTTTCCCCAAATCAGTATCTTTCACAACGATTTCTTCACTCACATACCCGATTGATTTCACTTCCAAAACATCCCCTATTTTAAGGTCTTCAGCCCTAAAAACACCATTCATATCGGTAGTAAAACCCGTATTGCTTCCTTTTTTAAGAACCATTGCTCCAATAACAGGGTTATTCTCCGAATCGAGAACTTGCCCTTTAAAAACCACCGTTTCTTCTTTTTTCTTCTCAATCATCGGCGGGGCAGCCGCTGGCTTTATTTCTCTTGGCGTTTCGATTACTCTGTCCGAGGCTTGTTGCACTACTTCGGCTTGGCTTTTATCTTCGATAGCGGCAATGGGTTCAGATTTATTTAGCGTTTCTGTGCTGCTTTCGGTAGGTTGAGTTGTCGGTTTAGGTTGTTCCAGATTATCTTTTTTGGCTCGGTCTTGTGGAATACTTGCCGTAGCTTCTTCTCGCATCTCCGAAATCTCAGGCGATGATTTAGGGGCAGATTGAATCGGGATTGTTGAAATCTGGGATTCTTTGGTTTCGGAATCAAATAAAAGCGAAATCCCAACGCTCAATAATATCACAATCGAAGCCGCAATCGATACTTTTTGCCAGAGCGGAATAACCCTTATTTCTTTTTTATCCTGACTATTCACTCGATTCGACAAACGATTTTTTAAATCTTCGATTGATTTTTTATCGTTTACACCATCCGACTTCAAAGCCTCAAAACCAGCGGCAGCATCGTTCAAAAAAGCATCATCGAGCAATTGTTTCTCAACCAAATGCTGCTGCTTTGGCGTAGCGTCTCCTGCCAGATACTTTTTGAGTTCTTCTGTGTTCAGATTTGTATTTTTATTGGCCTTACTCATTCGATTTTTCGATACAAATTTTCAAATTTCGCTTACCGTTTTGAATATAACTTTTTACTTTGTTGAGTTCAAATCCTGTCAAATCGGCAATCTCTTGGTAGCACTTACCTTGCAAATAAAACAGTTCGATGCTCGTCTTTTGTTCGTTCGATAAAGTTTCGAGACAGTCGCCCATTTTCGATAGATTCTTTTCTAACTCAAAAGTTTCATCAAATTGATGCTCAAATGGTTCGTTTTCCATAAAATCACTATCCGAAATCCCCTGAAACTCTAATTTATTGGCTCGTAGCTTCATCAAACAATGATTTCGAGCAGTACTGTGCAGCCAACTCCTAAAATTATCGACCTCGTGCTTTTGCAATTTATCAATCAATTCTTCAAATATCTGCATGACAGCATCTTTGCTATCTTCTTCATCTCGGAGGTACTTGTAGCAAACCGCAAAAGTCATTTCCATGTATCGGCCATACAATTCACCCAAAACTTCTAAATCTTTCGTAGCCCGATACGCTGCCAAATATTCGGCATCGGTTTGGGGTTTGGTCTTACGAAAAATCTTAAAAATCATCAATAGAAATCAAGTGATAAATGATTTATGAAACTATGGAAACAGTACATACGTCATGTTCCTTTTATATGTCGATTTATTTCCATCTAATACTTAATCATGACACGCTCAACGTGCCATGCTGAAAGAGGCCGTGTCATGTTGTACATGGCACGGATTCTACCTCGCCAAACGGGTCAAAAAAATTCAAATAAAATTTATGGAATCCACAACGCCCCTGCATCCACATTACAAACATTCAAAACAAATATAATTATGAAAACGAAATTATTGCTCTTAATGGTGCTTGTATTTAGCACTTTAGCATTTACCGAAGAACGAATTATTACAGGAAAAGTTACATCGACCGATGATGAACAACCCATCGAAGGCGTGATGGTTACACTAAAAGGCTCAAGCAAAGGTACTGTTACAGATGTAAATGGCGATTATAAAATCGGAGTATCGAGCAAAGACGATATTTTGGTTTTTAGTTTTATTGGGTACTCGACAAAACAAGAAGTAGTAGGCGATGTCAGGATGGTTATCAATGTGAGCCTTCAAAGCGATGCAAAGATGCTACAAGAGGTAGTTGTTGTGGGAAATACTATCAGTCAAAAAAGAGATATGTCTGTTTTAGTAACAGGAATGGCAACCACCGCACCGCCTCAAGTAGATTATCAATTGCGGGGTAGAGTTCCGGGGGTTGCTATACAATCTCAATCAAAAAGAAAAAACAGCCCCGAACCCGCAAAACCAGAAGAATTTAACACCGAAGAGTACAATTCTTTGATTGAAAACATCTTTCATGAAGCTAAAGAGAATCCACTCACGACTTTTTCGATAGATGTCGATAGAGCCGCTTACAGTAATATCCGTAGAATGCTCAATAATGGCACAATGCCTGCGAAAGATGCCATCCGAATCGAAGAAATGGTTAATTATTTTGACTATGAATATCCACAACCAAAAGATAATGAGCCAGTTAGTATTAACTCTGAACTTTCGGATTCGCCTTGGAATAAAAATCTAAAACTGTTAAAAATCGGTATTCAAGCCCAAAAAATTGCCACTGATAATCTGCCTGCTTCTAATCTCGTTTTCTTGATTGATGTATCGGGGTCGATGGATTCGCCAAATAAACTTCCGTTGGTAAAGCAAGCCCTCAATTTATTGATTGAGCAGCTTCGTCCACAGGATAAAGTGGCGATAGTCGTGTATGCAGGTGCAGCAGGAGTTGTATTGCCATCGACTTCGGGAGCCGAAAAAGGTAAAATAAAAGATGCTTTAGATAACCTACAAGCAGGCGGCTCTACCGCAGGTGGCGAGGGGATAAAACTGGCCTACAAAATTGCTAAAGAGAATTTTATAAATGGAGGCAACAACCGTGTTATTTTGGCAAGCGATGGCGATTTTAACGTTGGGGTTTCGAGCGAAGCCGAACTCAAAAAACTTATCGAAAACAAACGAGAAAGCGGCGTTTTTTTGAGTATTCTTGGTTTTGGTATGGGTAATTACAAAGATAATAAAATGGAAGCCCTCGCCGACAAAGGCAATGGTAACTATGCCTACGTTGATAACCTGCGAGAAGCCCAAAAAGTATTTGTTCATGAATTTGGCGGAACACTTTTTACGGTGGCAAAAGATGTAAAACTACAATTAGAATTCAATCCAAGGTTTGTAAAAGCCTATCGTTTAATCGGTTATGAGAATCGGATGCTTCAAAATGAGGATTTCAACGATGATAAAAAAGATGCTGGCGATATGGGTTCGGGGCATACCGTGACGGCCCTTTATGAGATTGTACCCGTGGGCGTTGAGAGCGAATACCTCAAAGAAATTGATAAGCTCAAATACCAAACTGAGAAGGATTTATCAGATGCTGCCAAATCGGACGAGATGCTGACCGTGAAATTGCGATACAAAGACCCCGATGCCATTAAGAGTAAATTGCTCGAAAAGATAATCAGTTCAAAACAAAGTTTGTTCGATAACACTTCTGACGACTTCCGTTTTGCCGCAGCAGTAGCACAATTCGGCTTGATTTTGCGTCAATCAGCGTTTAAGGGTTCGGCCAATTATGGTAAGGTAATCGAACTCGCAAAAAAAGCCAAAGGAAACGACGAAGAAGGGTATCGTGCCGAATTTATCCAATTGGTCAAAATTGCCAAAACATTAGACCGAAACGAATTGGCTCAAAACAAAGATTGAGAATAGTTTTGCTGCAAAATCCACACAATTTTTACAAGTTCTATTCAAAAATAATTAAATTCACACTTTCCAAAACCTATTCTCGATAATTCAACCCTATAATGAAAAAATACCTACTGATATTTGTCGTAGCTGTCTGTTTTTTGTCTTTTCAGACCAATCAAATCACTTGGGTTGCCATTGGCGACTCGATTACTTACCTCAACGACCACCCAAACGAAACTGGCAATCGAGTTACGAAGGGATACATGACACTCGTAACCGAGAGGCTTCCTCAAATCAAATACATTAACAAAGGCTACAATGGCTGGACATCGGTAAGAATCGCCGAAAATATCGAAAAGCTCGGACTTACCTCGGCCGATGTTTACACAATATTTCTTGGTACAAACGACTGGTGGCAAGGCAGACCCATAGGTCAAACAACTGATTATCAGCAAAATACCGGAGTCAACACTATTTATGGTTCGTTTAGGATTATCATCAATAAACTCAAAAATTTGAATCCAAGTGCCAAGATAATCTTGATGACACCGCTTCAACGCAGCGATTTTGTTTATATCGCCAATATGAAAAATAATGCCTACGGCTCGTATAAACCAAAGAATAATCAGCAGCTTTCGCAAGTAGCCGATGCAATAATCGAAATCGGGAAGATTGAAAAAATTTCGGTCGTGAATCTGTACTACAAAAGCGGAATCACACTCAAAAATATGGTCAAATTCAAACGATTGAAAGACCCCAAAACTGGCCAGTACCGAAACTATAAATACCCCGATTATCTCGACGTTCCGTTCAATCCCGAAACCGATGAATATCCGTATCCTATTGAGGCTACCAACATGACTTACGATGGACTCCACCCATCCGATAAAGGCTATCGGGTAATCACAAAAATGCTTTTGAAAGAGATGAAACGATTATAATTTAGAGAATCAGAAATCAATCGGTAATTTTGCAATTCAATCGCAAAACTTGAATCGGTGAATTTCTCGAATATAAATCAAAAGTATTATCCTTTAATCATCGCCGTCGTTGGGGCGGTTTTCTTTATTCCGAACCTCGGAAACGTCCATTTATTCGATTGGGACGAAATCAATTTTGCCGAATCGGCTCGTGAGATGATTCTGACGGGCGATTATTGGCGAGTTCAGATTGATTTTAAGCCATTTTGGGAAAAACCTCCGTTCTTTTTCTGGATGCAAGTTCTTTCGATGAAAACCTTCGGAATAAACGAATTTGCCGCTCGGTTTCCGAATGCCATCATGGGAGTAATCACGCTCGTTACGCTTTACGTAATCGGTAAAAAAGAAAAGGATACACAATTTGGGTTGCTTTGGGCATTGTCATATTTGGGTTCGCTTACGCCACATTTGTATTTCAAATCGGGCATTATAGACCCTACCTTCAATTATTTCATCTTTCTCGGCATCTATTTTAGTTATATTGGTTTAATACCGAGAACCGAATACGGCAAAAAACCAGAAACCAAAAGTCAGAAGCAAGAAGCAAGAAACCAGAATCAAGAAACCAGAAACAAGAAACAAGAAGCCAGATACGCATTTCTCGCAGGTTTATTTATTGGTTTAGCAGTTTTGACCAAAGGCCCAGTCGGGGGTTTGATTTGGGGATTAGTTGTAGTTTTGTTTTGGGCAATTTACGGACGATTCCGAGCTATTTATTCGGCAATACAAATCGTTATTTTCTTCATAACTTGTTTTGCAGTGGCTTCAATATGGTTCATGAATGAACTGATAACCAATGGATTGTGGTTTTTTAAAGAATTTCTCGAATACCAAGTTAGGCTTTTTAGTACATCCGAGGCCGGTCACGGACAACCATTTTATTATCATTTTTTAGTGGTTTTGATTGGATGTTTTCCGATTTCGATTTTAGGTTTTCCGAAGTTGTTCCGAATCCTAAAACCATCCGAAAATACTACTACCTGGACAAGATTTGCCTATCTTACTTTTTGGGTTGTGATGATTCTGTTTAGCCTCACCACCACCAAAATTGTGCATTATTCGTCGATGACTTACTTTTCGCTTTCGTTTTTTGCCGCAACATTCATCCAATCTTGGCTAAATGGAAGCAGCAATTGGTCTCTTTGGCACGTAATCGGCACTTTGTTTATCGGCTTCTTACTTTCGTTTATTCTTTCGGCTGTGCCGTATGTCGGTATGAACTCCGAACAGATTATCCCGCTCATTAAAGATAAATTTGCAGCCGCCAATTTCAAAGCAAAAGTAGATTGGAGCGGCTGGGAAATGCTCATTGGTATTTGTTATTTTGTAGTCATCTTGTGGGTAATCTTATCCATCAAAAAAGCCGATTCGGTCAATAAAAAAATCCGAATCATTACGCCGTTATTCTCTGCGACAGCCATCACATTATTTCTTTATGGAGCATTTGTCGTACCCAAAATCGAACGCTACACGCAAGGAGCAGCCATAGATTTTTACGAATCAAAACAAGGACAAAACGTAGCAGTCGAAGTACTCGGATTCAAAAGTTACGCACACCTGTTCTACTTTAAAAAACCAGCTTCGCAAATAGCAGTCACAGATACATTTTACGTTACAAAAATCGACCGTTACGATGATTATCAGAGCGATTCTACCCTTAAATTTGTCGAAGAAAAAAACGGATTTGTATTCTTAAAGAAGCAAAACTAAAGATACCCAAAACAAAAGAGGTACACCTTTGGGGGCGTACCTCGTCAGAACTCAAAAATAGTAATTTGAAAAAACAGGTAATTAAAAAAGCCTTTTATTCATCGGCCAGTACATGACCCCAGTTTTCGCCCGAACGAATCCGATTGAGTTGCGTATGCGTGATACCGAATTGCTTGGCAATCATTTTAAGGCGATTATTCTCATTTTTTAACATTTTCTTGATGAGTTTCACCTTAGTTTCGGTCAATTTATAATTCTTAGTTCTCTTCGGAATAGGCTTGTTCTTCACTGCTGGGTTTTCACGATTATGCTCCACCATCTCCTCTTTCGTTGCCCATTTTAGGTTTTCAAAATGGTTATTCACCTTATCATAGTCCAAATGAATTACAAAACAATGATTCTCGCTTTCTCGTTTAACATAGTGTTCGGCAACTAACTTATGAACATAGCGATTGAACGATTTACCTTTCGGCAATCGTACATTGAGGGAACGATACCCCTGTATCACCGACCCTTTGATTATAGTTCCTTTCTCAGAATGTTGCATACTTCGCAGCCTTCCGAAGTTAGAAACTTCATAATGAGGTGGGTTCTCAACACCTTCGATATTTATCACAATTGGTGTCCATTTTTCGGCCCAAAGGATACCTTTTTCGTTGTTCATTCCACTCATAATATTATCAAATTATTAGGTTTTTTGCTAGAACTACTCATTAACTTTTTGTTTAACAAAATGTTTTAAAATTATTGATTTAGTGTACATTTAGGTATATATCTCGATACTCTTGCTATATCTTGTTTAATGTTTTGCGGAACAAATCGGAGTGAAACTTTGGTTTTATTCAATAAAAACAGATAGATTTAACAATGAATAAATCAAAAACGCTCGTCATCGGTGCATCGACCGACGCTTCTCGATACTCATTTCTTGCGGCAAATCGTTTATTAAAACACGGTCATCCGATTGAATTACTCGGGCGTAATGAAGGCGAAGTAGCAGGGCATACAATCCATACCCAAAAACTTGATTTTGAAGATATTGACACCGTAACGTTGTATGTCAATCCCAAAAACCAAGTCGAGTATTATGATTACATCTTGAAACTAAATCCGAGAAGAGTTATTTTTAATCCTGGAACCGAAAACCCTGAATTTGAGAAAAAGCTATCAGAAAAAGGTATCGAACCCATCGAAGCGTGTACACTTGTGATGTTATCAATAGGAAACTATTAAATTAATGAAGCCCCTTTTATTTAGAGTTCCGAAAACCGAAATCGAATCGTTTAGAGTACAAGAAGACCGTCTTCAGTACTTTTACGATACACTGCATTTTCATCCCGAATATCAAGTTACGCTGATAATCGAAGGAACAGGCACTCTCTTTGTGGGCGACCGAATCGACCGTTTTCAACCTTTCGATTTATTCTTTTTGGGGTCAAATATCCCGCACGTTTTCAGAAGTGATGCTGAATACTACGACGCCACAACCCAATTAAATGTACATTCTATCTCGATATATTTCCGAAAAGAAGTTTTTGGCGAAAGCCTTTTTGAATTGCCCGAAATGGGTGCAATCAAAGATTTATTGATTGAATCATCGAGAGGAATCCGAATCGGTTCTAAATCCGAGATTTTGCCTCAGATGCAACAGATTATCGAAACCGAAGGCTTCGAAAGGATGCTATCCTTCTGGAAGATTTTGTACGAAGTCGTCAAATCTAATAATCGGGAGGCACTTTCGAGTATCACTTACCATCAGCCACAAAAAGAAAATGACAACAAACGAATCAACGCTGTTTTCGATTTTTTGATGCAACACTACGCACAAGAAATTAGCTTAGAGCAAGTGGCCGAAATCGCCAACATGACCACCAACGCTTTTTGTAGATTTTTTAAACTTCATACCCGCAAAACTTTCTCGGATTTTCTGAACGACATCCGAATCGGTCATGCCTGTAAAATGCTCACAACCGATAAGTTTTCGGTTTCGGAGATTTGTTTTGCTTGCGGATTCAATAATTTATCCAACTTCAACCGCCAATTTCGCCGCCGAATGGCCATCACTCCTACCGATTATGCTAAGAAATATTTAATGAAAAAATAGCACTTTTTAGCTGAGATTATTTGGTAATTTACGGTCTCAATGCCATAACTCATTCATAATCAAATCTATATACGAATACCAAAAAATAAATATTTCGCATCTTTGACAAATCCATAATTTGTATTAATCCAAGTTTTGAAGTAATATTGCAGATTATTTATTGATTTATTTTAAGATTAATTTTTATTACAAATAAATGAAAAGAGCATTAGTTTGTGGTGCTGGCGGTTTTATCGGTGGACATTTAGTAAACCGTCTTAAAGGTGAAGGCTATTGGGTACGTGGCGTTGACATTAAAGAAAACGAATACGGCAATACCAACGCCGATGATTTTGTATTGGGCGACCTCCGCGACCCGCGTGTTTGCGAGGCGGTTATGGAAGGTGGATTCGATGAAGTGTATCAGCTTGCTGCCGACATGGGCGGTGCTGGCTATATCTTTACTGGCGAAAACGATGCGGCTGTTATGCACAACTCGGCACTTTGTAACCTCAACGTTCTCGAAGCTGCACACCGTGCGGGCGTGAAGAAGATTTTCTATTCGTCGTCGGCATGTATGTATCCTGAATACAACCAATTAGACCCCGATAACCCAAAATGTGCTGAGTCTTCGGCGTATCCGGCTGCTCCAGATAGCGAATATGGATGGGAAAAACTTTTTAGCGAACGTCTTTATCTTTCGTACCAACGTAACCTCGGGATTCAGGTAAAAGTGGCTCGTTTCCACAATATCTTTGGGCCACAAGGTACTTGGACAGGTGGCAAAGAAAAAGCCCCTGCTGCGATGTGTCGTAAAGTTGCCGAAGCACCCGACGGTGGCGAGATTGAGGTTTGGGGAGACGGCAAGCAGACTCGTTCGTTTTTATATATCGACGAATGCCTCGAAGGCGTACGCCGCTTGATGGAATCTGATTTCTCGGGGCCAGTAAATATCGGTTCAGAAGAAATGATTTCTATCAATGATTTTGCCAAAATGGTAATCGGAATCTCTGGTAAAAACATCAGTATTAAAAATATCCCTGGGCCACAAGGCGTGAGAGGACGAAACTCTGACAATGCTCTTATAGAAGAAATGTTGGGTTGGAAACCTTCTCAACCGCTCATCGAAGGCATGAAAAAAACTTACTCTTGGATAAGCAAAAAGGTAGAAGAGAAATCATTGGTCGAGCAAGACTAAGAAACCGAAAGATATAAAACTATTAATTTCATGAAAAAGAGAAAATCATAAATAGGTTTTCTCTTTCACTTTTTAGTAATTTTACTTATAAATAGAGGGAATGCTTCTAAAGAAGCACAAGGGTTATTATTTTTACAGTTTATAACCAATTGATAAGATATACCATCTAAAACAACTTTTGTTTTATCTTTTCTCAATGATTCTGTAATCTGGCATGATGAATACAAATAATTGTTAATCTTAATGTAATAAACGTAGAAATTATATCCTTTCTTCTCAAAAATCTCACCTTCTACATTCTTAAAAGTCTCCTTTTCTACAATAGAGTCGTAGTTATAAGTATCAACAATACATAACTTCGAAGATAGCTGGCTATTAAAAGCATTTATTTCAACAGATGTTTTTTTGCACGACAAAGTACTAAATAGTAAGAAAAATACAGATATTTTATACATATTCGATTTTATATTATTTCTTCTATATAGACTTTTTTTATTCGTAAACAGTTGGAATAACTACCTTAATCATCATATTTTTTCTTTTGCAAATCAGCACGTTTTTTGTTTTCTTGCGTATCCAATTTAATAGTTTGAGTAATACTATTTATCAACTTTAAAAGACCCACCCCGTCTGCCGACTATCGTCGGGCATCCACCCCGCCCAAGCGGGGAATGCCTGTGAGGTATTTGTTATTTATAGATTGTGAAATAACGTAGTTAAAAATAAGGGATAGAATCCGTGGCACGGCTCGAACCTTTAACATTGAAAATCAGGCTATTATGGTTTAGCCGTGTCACGGTTTTTTGAGGGAAGTTATTTCACGGACTATAAATGACGGGGATACATATAAAAAGGAACTCACTATTTAGTCATCTACAAACCACAAAATTATATGCTATTCAAATTATACATGATGCTTTTTGCCCTCAAAACCGCTACTTGTAGTTGTAATCCAGAGGTCAGAAAAAGCGGATTTACCAAAGCAAAATCTCAATACACCATCACAAAAACCGGTGAATTGCCCGAGTGCATCAACGAAAACTCTGGACTTGCTACCGCTTGGCAAGAAGGGTATTATTGGACTCACGACGATAGCGGCGGAAATCCTGAATTGTATATGATTGGCGAAAACGGTAGAGTTTATGATACTTTGGCAGTGAACGATGCCATCAATGTAGATTGGGAAGACCTCGCCAAAGACCATGAAGGCAATATTTATATCGGAGATTTTGGAAATAACACGCAGAGCCGTAAGGATTTGGCGATTTATAAATTTAAGAATGGGGTATCCGAAAAAATAACTTTTCATTACGCCGACCAAAGCACTTTTCCGGCTCATAAGAGAATTTTCGACTGTGAAGCATTCTTCTGGACAAACGATAAACTTTATCTCTTCTCAAAAAGTTGGGACCGCACCGACCGCACCACTAAGCTCTACGAAATACCCGCCAAAGCAGGTAACTACGCCATAACTGTAAAAGACAGCATCTACCTCAAAACCCCAGTAACAGCAGCCGACATCAGCCCCGACGGAAAGCAATTTGCCCTACTTACTTACGGCAAAATCTTCGTTTTTGAGACTTCAGAAGGTAAAATTGATTTCTCAAAGCCCAAAAATTGCATCAAAATTGGGCGTGGGCAAGTCGAAGCATTGGCGTATATCAACAACACCGATTTTATTGTAACAAACGAGCAACGCAAGATTTATAAGGTGAGTTTAAGTAAGTGATGTATTGGTGGTTGAACAAAGAAAAGTACTCAATTATATAAATCAAAAGAATAAACTGTCTTCTTTTCAAATCATTATAAAATCGCAATAATTCGATAATATTATCTTCGGCACTGTATGCTATTTTGGTATCTGATAAATACTGATTGGCTTTTACTTTTTTTTCTTCGAGCAATGGTAAAACGTGCTTTTTGTCTTTCTTGATTTTGAACAGTTGCTTTTTTGAGGCATAGAGTGAAAATACTTGAATATACCCGAGGGTTTGGCTGAGCCATCATCCGTTTAGGTATTACTCAAAACCTCAATTTCTTGCTTTTATTCAATAATTACGCACCCAAACACTTTTCTGATTTACCAATCTGCATCAAAAATTAGTGTAAATACCACGCCATAAAAAGTACAACCATCAAAACCCAAAATGAATCTTTTCGATACCAAAATCCTTAAAAACTTAATCAATCTACCGAATTTTGAGCATTTTCAGAATATCATTTTGTGATGCAGCAATTTATTTATTCGCCCGAAAACATCGTGCAGTTGGGTTTTGGGGGCGATATAAAAATAATCCAAAAAAAACGACTAAAAAAGTTTTAAAATATCGGAATTATTAAAATTATGTCGTAATTTTGCACCCGAAAACAAAAGGGGTGTACGGGACGCTGGTCGTTAGCTTCTGGTCTCTGGAAAAACAAAATCCAGCTACCAGCAACAAGAAGCCAGAAACTGAATTTCCCCTAAATAATCAAACTCGAAACATTTTTATATATGGCATCAGTTAGACCAGATGAGGTTTCGGCAATCTTGCGTGAACAATTAGCAGGTGCAAGAACCGAAGCTGAACTCGAAGAAGTTGGTACCGTGCTTCAAATCGGTGACGGTGTGGCACGTATCTATGGTTTATCAAAAGTACAGGCAGGTGAGTTGTTGGCGTTCGAAAACGGACTCAAAGCTCTTGCCCTTAACCTCGAAGAAGATAACGTAGGAGCGGTATTGTTGGGTGATTCTTCTGAAATCAAAGAAGGTGCAACTGTTAAACGTACGGGCGAAATCGCTTCTGTAAAAGTAGGTGATGGTATCGTAGGTCGTGTTGTAAACACACTTGCCGAGCCAATTGATGGTAACGGCCCAATCCAAGGCGAAACTTTTGAGATGCCTTTGGAGCGTAAAGCACCGGGTGTTATCTACCGTCAGCCTGTAACAGAGCCTCTTCAGACAGGTATCAAAGCGATTGATGCCATGATTCCAATCGGTCGTGGTCAGCGTGAGTTGGTTATCGGCGACCGTCAAACAGGTAAAACTGCTGTTTGTATCGATACAATCATTAATCAAAAAGAATTCTACGATAAAGGCGAACCAGTATATTGTATCTACGTAGCTTGCGGACAGAAGGCTTCTACTATCAAACAAGTAGAGCAGACGCTTCGCAAATACGGTGCGATGGATTACACTGTAATCGTTGCGGCTGGTGCATCAGACCCATCGCCGATGCAGTTCTTTGCTCCGTTTACGGGTGCAGCCATCGGTGAGTATTTCCGTGATACAGGTCGCCCTGCATTGGTTATCTACGATGACTTGTCGAAACAAGCCGTTTCGTATCGTGAGGTATCATTGTTGCTTCGTCGCCCGCCAGGACGTGAGGCATACCCAGGTGACGTATTCTACCTACACAGCCGCTTATTGGAGCGTGCCGCAAAAATCACAACCGATGACTCGATTGCTGCAAGCATGAACGACCTTCCGCCTTCGTTGAAAGGTAAAGTAAAAGGTGGTGGTTCGTTAACAGCTCTTCCAATCATCGAAACACAAGCGGGTGACGTTTCGGCCTATATCCCGACAAACGTTATCTCTATCACCGACGGTCAGATTTTCTTGGAATCTAACTTGTTTAACGCAGGTATCCGTCCGGCCATCAACGTAGGTATCTCGGTATCGCGTGTAGGTGGTAACGCCCAAATCAAGTCAATGAAGAAAGTTGCGGGCACTTTGAAACTTGACCAAGCACAGTTCCGTGAGTTGGAAGCCTTTGCGAAGTTCGGTTCTGACCTTGATGCCTCTACAAAATTGACGATTGACCGTGGTCGTAAAAACCAAGAGATTTTGAAGCAAGGACAATTCTCTCCGACTCCTGTTGGTGAGCAAGTTGCTATCATCTATGCTTCTATCAATGGTGTTCTTGATACTGTACCAGTAAACCGTGTGAAAGAATTCGAATCAGAATTCATCACAATCTTGAAAGCATCGAACCCAGAGGTTATCGAAGGTTTGGCAAAAGGCAAATTGGACGATGCCCTTACTGATACTATCAAGAAAGTTGGAAAAGAAGTAGCAGCAAAATATTAATAGTTTGAAGTTACATAGTTTGAGAGTTTCAGAGTTTTAAAGTTAAAATCTATTTCTTTTAAACTCTGAAACTGTAGCGAAAGTCGCTTGAAACTCAAAACTGACAAAAAATCATGCCTTCATTAAAAGAAGTACGAAATAGAATTACGTCGGTTAATTCAACAACACAAATCACCAAAGCCATGAAAATGGTTTCGGCGGCTAAATTGCGTCGTGCTCAAGATGCTATCTTACAGATGCGTCCGTACGCTACGAAGTTGAATGAATTAATTTCGACTGTATCTGCCAATACAGAAGTTGGTACTACGAGTCCTTATACGCAAGTTCGCTCGATTGAGAAAGTCTTAATCGTAGTCGTAACTTCTGATAGAGGTCTTTGTGGGGCTTTCAATTCTAACATTATCAAGGCAACTGTTGCGTTAATCAACGAAAAATATGCCAGCCAAAATGCCAAAGGCAATGTAGAAATACTTGCATTAGGTAAAAAAGGTGGCGAGGCGTTCCAACGTCGTGGATTAAAGGTAAATTCTGAATACATGGGAATCTTCCAAAACCTTAGCTTTGCGGCGGCACGTACTGCGGCAGAGTCGGTAATGGAGGCTTTTGCAGAAGGCAAATACGATGTGGTTGAGATTATTTACAACGAATTCAAAAACGTTGCAACTCAAATCATCCGTAACGAACAAATGCTACCGTTGGTAGAGAAGAAATCAGAGGCTAAAACCAGCAAAACTGATTATATGTTTGAGCCTTCGGAAGAAGAAATTGTATTAGAATTGATGCCAAAGGCAATCAAAATGCAATTATTCAAGTCGGTTCTTGAATCTAACGCATCAGAACACGGTGCAAGGATGACCGCCATGGATAAAGCAACCGATAACGCCAACGAATTACTCCGCAATCTCAAGATTGAGTACAACCGTAGCCGCCAAGCAGCGATTACGAAAGAAATCCTCGAAATCGTGGGTGGTGCAGAAGCTTTGAAAGCTCAGTAATTTCTGAATTACCAGTTTATAAATATAAAGAACTCCTATTCGGCTCGGATAGGAGTTCTTTGTTTGTAGAACGAGTTTATAACTCGTTTCGGATGAGAGTTCTGATTTCTTCATTAATCGAAGCAAGACCCACCCCGTCCCGACTATCGTCTGGGACACCCGCCCAAGCGGGGAATATTTCATTTACACGTAGAACGAGTTTGTAACTCGTTCAGTTGACAACTCTGATTTCTTCATTAACAGTAGCAAGACCCACCCCGTCCCGACTATCGTCTGGGACACCCCACCCAAGCGGGGAATATTTCATTTACATGTAGAACGAGTTTGTAACTCGTTCGGATAGAAAATCGCCGACAAAATTATTTTTGCATCATTCTTAGAAATTTTTGACTTAAATCAATAACATTTTCAGAAACGATTTGTTAATTTTGGGAGATTCATTAAACCCTAAAACTATGCTCGAACAAGTCGTTGAATATTTTAAAACCATTCCGTCGTCGCATCGCAGTGCGATTCTGGCTGGTGGTATTGCCTTTTTCTGGATTGTAGAGAGTGCCATTCCGCTTTTCAAGTTTCAGTACAATAAACTCTCGCACGCCGCTACAAATATTTTCTTTACACTTACTACAATCGTTATCAATTTCGCCTTGGCTTTATTGGTCTTAAATCCGATGATTGAGTGGGTAACCGCCAATGACTTCGGAATCCTGAATTGGCTTCCCGAAATGCCACTTTGGGCTTATATGCTCATTGGCTTACTTTTACTCGATTTGATTGGAGCTTGGTTTGTACATTGGGCCGAGCATAAGGTAAGGTGGATGTGGAAGTTTCATTTGATTCATCACACCGACACCAACGTTGATACGACATCGGCCAATCGTCATCATCCAGGCGAAAGTGTTTTTAGATTTATTTTTACATCGGCAGGAGCAATTTTGATTGGAGCCCCGATGTGGTTAATATTTATGTATCAGGCTTTTTCGGTACTCCTTTCGCAGTTTAACCATGCTAATATTGTGATTCCTAAATGGCTCGATAACGCCATTAGTTGGGTGATTGTGTCGCCTGATATGCACAAGGTTCATCATCATTATGTACTGCCTTATACAGATTCCAATTATGGCAATATTTTTTCGATTTGGGATAGAATTTTCGGAACATTTATGACTCTCGATAGAGAAAAGTTGGTTTACGGAGTAGATACGCACATGAAACCCGAAGAAAACTCAAAAATGAGCAGATTGCTCTCTATTCCGTTTGAAGAATACCGCCCGCCAGTGGGTAAATAACATTAAAACAACCTAAAACACTAACTATTGCTACTAATGCCCTCACATTTTGTGGGGGCATTTTTCATTTCTTTTTCAACAAATTAGCGGCAAAATCAGCTTCTTGTACCAAGCCTTCGGCACCCATCATTCCTTCGATTCGGTGCAGCGGAGTTCCGTCTGGTTTTACAAAAATATAGGTCGGATATGCTCCCACGCTGTATTTCAGCACAACATTGACACCCTCAAAAGACTCTCCATCAATCTTGTAATTGATAAACTTTTTATTGAATTTCTCGGCAACTCTTGCATCTGTAAAAACGTTTTCATCCATCCACTTACAAGGCCCACACCAAGTGGTATAGACATCAATAAAGACAATTTTTTTTTGCTGTTTGGCAAGGGTCAAAATCTGCTCAAAATCTTTGTCTTTCTCTTTGATGAAATTCATTTTTATGGCTTGCCGACTACAAGATATAAAAAAGGTACTTAGTAGAATCGTTGCTATTATTAGCTTTTTCATGGGTTCAAGACACATTTAGGGGAACGATTTAAAAAATCGTTCTACAATATTATTCAATAGTTTTTAACCTGCCACGCTTCATACTTTTAAATGTTTCTTCAAGCTCGGTGGTATCATCTTTTAGCTTTTTAGCTATTTTTATGGCTTTCTTTTGAGTTTTAAGAGCCAATTTTTTATCACCTAATTTGTATTGAAGATTGGCGTAGGTATCAAGATTGGTAGGACTTTCAATCAACTCAACCGCACGAGCCGACCACTTCAAGGCCTCTTCTAAATCACGGCGGTTATCTATCATCTGTACGTACCCCCAAGCGTATTCGTTTAGCTGAAAAGCCGTTGCCTTCTTGGCTCCATCTTTGAGACTTTCGTACATCATTAGGTATTGCGGCGAGTTTTCGTCAAGATTTTTTTCTTTGAGGGCTTGGTACAACTTTTGGGTTTCGAGTTCTAAATCGGCGGCTGTTTTGCTCATCAAAAACGGAGATTCGGCAGTGGCGATTTTTTTGAAATTTTCACCATCGCGGGTTGCTTTTGCATAATCCATCCGAAACTGGCGTTCTTCGACCTTAGCTCCATTGGCACTGTATGAGGTCTCTCTCACTACGTCAATGAGTTTTTCGAGCAAATATTTATCCTTTTTCTCAATTGCTTTGCGTAGTGTCTGTATTTTGGCTTTTGAAATTCCTTGCAAAACCGCTTTCTGCTGCTGATTGGTCAGATACATGAAGCGGCTTAATGAACTCACCAAAATCTCAAATGCCTTAGAATCTATCGAATTAACATTTGGGGCGATTACGGCCAGCACTTTCTCGGTTTTGTATTCAGATTCGTTGATAGACTTGATGTATTCCTCGGTCAGCAGCGAGTTATCGCTATTGGTCATATTTTTACGCTTGAGGTATTCGTACAAAAACTCAGGCGTACGTTTACCTGCGGCATAACTTCTGTCCATGACCGCAATCGGGCTAAAGATTTTGGCAAATTCGACGGCTTTATCGGCTTCGCCCAAAAACTTCTCAACTGGCATCGAACCCAGCGAACGATAGATTAACTCACCTTCGGGGCTAACAAAAAGGTAGGTCGGATAAGCCGTTATGGCAAATTTCTTGGCAAGGTCTATGCCTTCTCCTTTTTCGGCATCTACCTTGTAATTGATAAAAGTGGCGTTGTACCTCTCTCCTACTCGGTCATTAGTAAAGACATTATTCGACATCTGTTTGCAAGGTCCACACCAAGTAGTATAAATATCAATAAAAATGGTCTTATTTTGTTTTTGGGCTTCGGCAAGTACCTGATTCCAAGAGCCTTCGTAGAATTTAATGCCGCTGGCAAAACTTACGATTGGAATAAAAAAGAATATATAAAGAGCATTTTTTTTCATGAAAGAGGCCGCTATTTGCAATTTATTTCACAACAAAAATCATACTAATATAGGTAGGAATGTAGAATTATTCGAATCTTCGGAATTTCTCGAATGTTGATGTAGAATAAGAGCTTTGCAAAATGCACTTTAGCCAACCCTCCAAAAAATCAATTTTATCGAATGCTGGTTTGGTTTGACCCACCCCGTCCCGAATATCGTCAGTGACACCCCGCCCAGGCGGGGAATTTCACCCAATCAGAAAATATGATTCAAATACAGAAATAACCATCTATTTACAAAAGCTAAATTCGAAGTATTCGAATCATTCGATTAATTCGTAATTATCCTAATTCGCCTCGTTCAAAACAATCTCTTATTTCTTGAAAAAACGATTATCTAACGAATACTTACCAACACCTATCAAGAATATCACTAAATAACCCACCAAATAAAGTAAGGCGTGCTCTTTGTCGCCGAGAGGGTCGCTGCCATGAATGCTGAATGCCACGATAAACATACAACCCATCAAAATAATGAGGGCAAATCTTGAAAAAAGACCGATGGCAAGAAGAATTGAGCAGATGAATTCGGCAAAAACTGTCAGAAACAGCGAAAACTTTGGCGAAACGTGCAATGGGTCTGGGAAATCGCTTCCGCCGCCATCCCAAAGGGTTTTGAATTTATCGTGCCCGTGTGGAATCAAAAAGAAAGCAAGCCCGATTCGTAGAATCAATATGGCTAAATCAATACTGGTGAGTGGTTTGGTTGAGTTTACTAACTTTTTGAACATAAATATAGGATGGTTCTGAAAAACCAATTATTTGCTTAATACTGTACGGGTTATAAACCCGTACTACTCTTTTACTTCTTCAAAATCTACGTATTGTCCACTGTCAGAATTTGGCTTGTTTTTGGGGTTTGGGTCAACCCAAACATCGCCTTGTTTACGCATATTTCGCTGCATCATGTCGTTGTAGCGTTTTTGCTGCTTGGCAATCTGATTACCAACCAAAATCTGAAACAAAAATCGGCGTAACGGTGCCACAAAGGCTATCAGTAGTATTACGAGAAATATGTATTTCATGTTTTTTGATAATTTAAAGGGCGGTATAAAGTCAATTTAAACTATTTATTTGTCATTACACCTCATTCATTAGTTTTTTCAATAATTCTAAAGCCGATGGGTCGCTTGGGCGTGGAGCATTCGGATTAACAATATTACCGTTTTTATCAATAATCATGTATCTCGGAATACTATTTACTTGGTATTTCTGAGCGGCTGGAATCGAATGTCCGTTTTCGCCATTGTCTAATTTTAGCTGCTGCACGGCGTTCTTCCAAGCATCGAGGTCTTCGTCTATTGAGATGTACAAAAATACGACTTTTTTCTTTTCTTTATCGTTTAAGCCATCGTGCATTTGTTTTGAGAATGGAAACTGCTGACGGCAAGGCCCGCACCAACTCGCCCAAAAATCTACGTAAATGACCTTACCTTTGAAATCGGCAAACGAAAACTTATTGCCTTTCATATCGGTCAATAGTGGCAAATCGCCACTTTCGGCTCGATTTTTTGGTTTTTCTTCCTTTTTCTTGGTTTCTACAACCTCTACACGAGTAAGCGTTTCTTTGCAATGTTCGTTGAGGATGGCTTGATAATTAGCCGATTTCACCTGACCAATCCAGTATTTGGCAGAAGTTGGCGTGAGTCTTCCGCAGTTATCATACAATAATTTGGTTAGTGTGTAATCAAGCACATCGCCTTTGAGGTATTGCTGAGCGATACTCGCCTTATCCGTCACGCCTTGTACATTCGATGCCGATTGCTCAGAAGCGTTTGCACCCGAACCATATTTTAAAAATCCGTTAGATTTAGAATTAAAATACGTAACAAAAAACGGTAAGAAATTTCGGTACGCCTCCGATGTCAGGGCGGTTTCGTCATTGACTTTGGCAGGGTCGAGGGCTTCGGTCATGACCGATGGCAACGAAACTACCCGAGTAAGTTTGGTGTCTTTGTTGCTGCGGATGATTGAATACGCCAATAATTGATGCCAATAATTCCAACGGATTTGATTTTCGACCCATTTCTGAAAATCGGCTGAGAGTTGGGATTTTAGAGGATAAGTTTTAAAAAAATCCGCTTGTTTGAGGCGGCGGTCGTATAAATCCATCTCCCAATCATCGACGTTTTTATTCATTAATTGGGCATACTGAAATTCATCATCAAAATCTTTAGCAAATTTTTTATTGAATTCTTCGATAAATTGTTGATGCTCGGCTTTGGCGAGTAATTCTCTTGATTTTTGAAGAACCGACGCATTACCGGCTTTCAAGATAAAATCGGTGGTATCTTGAGGCGAAACTGTCTTGAACTGCCCCATCGAAAGCATCGGAATCAAGAAAACAAATATAAATTTGAGGTTTTGGAGTTTCATATACTCATGAAATTTAATCCTATTATTAATGACACAAGAAGCAGTCTTGTGCTGCAAATCTAACGAAAATCTACATCAAATAATTTCAATCGAATTGAGGCTCGATGATTTATTATCAAAAAATTATCTTTTGCGAATATCCTGCAAAAACCTTGCAAATATTTGCAAATAAGTATAAATTCGCAACCGTCTGATAATCAAGACATTACCTATCCCTATAAATCACTAAAAGTATTACACATGGAGTTTCGTACCGAAATCGAGGTTTCGCCCTCACGTTTTCGGATAAACAACGATTCTAAACTCATTACCGTCGGCTCATGTTTTTCGGAGGTTTTGGGGAATCAATTATCTGAAAATAAAATACAATGTCTCTGTAACCCTTATGGGACTGTATTTAACCCTGTCTCTATCTTCAAATTGGTTAGTCATAGCCTCCAAAACCAACCAGTTTTTAAGCATTTATTCTTAGAAAACAAAGGCGTTTGGCATCATTATGACTTTCATTCAAAATTTTGGGCTGAGTCGAGAGAGAATCTCGAAGCAGAACTCAACGCTACCCATAAAACGGTAAATCAGTTTTTACGAAAGGCAAACTATTTAGTTATTACGCTCGGCACTGCCATCGTGCATCAGCTCAAAGAAAACAGCCAGATTATCTCAAATTGCCACAAAATGCCGAGCAATCACTTCAACAAAGAAATGCTCACGGTAAAAGATATTTCGCTGAGATTTAAAGCTATGTATGAGCAGCTCAAGATGCACAACAGCAAGATTAAGATTATCCTGACCGTTAGTCCTGTGCGACACACCCGCGAAACATTGCAGCTAAACTCGGTGAGTAAAAGTATTTTGCGGTCAGCTTGTTATAGTTTGGAGCAAGATTTTGTCGATGTGGAGTATTTTCCGAGCTACGAGATTATGATGGATGATTTGCGGGATTATCGCTTTTACAAAGCCGATATGATTCACCCAAATGATGTAGCCGAGCAATATATATTCGAGAAGTTTTCGGGTGTATATTTTACCGAAGAAATGAAGCAATTTATTGCCGAGTGGGGCAAGATAAAAACCTCGCTGAATCACCGCCCGATGCAAAGTGGCACGGAGTCTCACCAGAAGTTTTTGAACGATTTATTGACCAAACTCAATCAATTCAATACCAAGGCTGATGTCAGAAATGAAATCAGAATGATTGAATCTCAACTAATTCAGAATTAAACATTGTACCGTTTAATAATTATTTAACGGTCTTGTATCCGCTTAATAATTATCAAATAAAATAGGCACGTTTTTTCGATATGGGTTTATTGCTTTCCTAATATAACCCACAAAATGAAAAACTTACGTGCTTTCTCTATAATTTTATTGATGGGCTACCAAAGTACGGTAGCCCAATCAGTAATTCTACAACCAAACACTCTCAATACCAGAGAAATAAGTATCAATAACGACGGTTCGATTCCGAAATCAAGACTTCATATAAAAGGTGTGGGCAGTGTGCCAACAGTGACACAAATCAGCGGTCAAGCCTTTACTTCTATCACCGCCGAAGCCAATCCGAATACTACCAGCAATGAAGTTTTTGGGGTGTATGGTTTTTCGGCAAATTCTGAAATACAAAACGCAGGACTCTTCGGGCTTACCAACAACACGGCTATTTTTAACACGGGGGTTTTGGGATTGGCAACTTTTGGGGGTGTCAATGACAACTTCGGTGTGAAAGGATACGCTACCAACGATAATGCAGGGGCGGCTTTTGGGGTTTACGGAACCACTTTTGGCTATGCTTCGGCTCGTGCAAGCTACGGCGTCTATGGTGAAGCTTTCGGCGATGGTGTCAAATATGCAGGGTATTTTGACGGTAACGTTACGGTTGTGGGTACGATAAATATGGTTTCGGATTCGAGATTTAAGACCAATATAAATCCATTAACAAACGGATTATCGGAGATTCTAAAGCTAAAAACTTATAGTTATCAGTACAGTAATTCGGCAATCAAATCAATGGATAATTCGGCCAAACACCGAGGTTTTTTGGCACAAGAGGTTCAGCAAGTTTTGCCTGAGTTGGTTTCGAGAAATGTGCATCCGGCTAAATACGATGAAAAAACAAAGGCAAAAGTCAGTGATTCGCAAGAGTATTTGAGCGTGAATTATTTGGAGCTAATACCGATACTCACAAGGGCGATTCAGGAGCAACAAACCATGATTGAAGAATTGAAACAAGAGATAAATCTATTGAAAAAGAAATAAGATTTTTTTGATAAAATCCAGACAACACAAGATTAGAAATTACGTCAAACTGAAACGCTAAATTGATTATAAAACAGTTGATTCTGCCAACGGAATCATAACTTTTGCTGTGACAAATGCTTTCTAAATTAAAATATTTATGGGGTACATTTTTTTGTACTTTCCTAATATTTTGGTTATTCTCGAATAACTCAATGGCACAGTCGTGTAGTGGCTCGTTGGGGGACCCTGTGGTAAATGTAACTTTTGGTTCGGGAACCAACCCCGGGCCAATTCTGCCATCGGGACAGACAAATTATACTTTTTCAAGTTCGGGATGTATCCAAGATGGTTTTTACGGAATCCGAACCACGGCCGTGGCCAATACAACCGACAACTCAAGTTGCTACGCTGGTGGCTGGCTTTTATCGACCCGCGACCACACTGGCGACACCAACGGGTACATGATGGTGGTGAATGCTTCGTTTTCGCCCGGTGAATTTTTCAAAACTACAATTTCGGGGCTTTGTGGCGGTACAACTTACGAGTTTTCGTCTTGGATAATGAATATTCTGAGGTCGGGGGCGTGTTCTTCCAATGCCCAGCGGTTTCCGAATGTTACATTCAGAATCGAGACCACTTCTGGCACGGTATTAAAAACATTTTCGACTGGCAATATCCCCGAAAATTCAACTCCCGTTTGGAATAGATATGCTACATTTTTTACAACTCCTACGGGTGTCTCTACTGTTGTTTTACGATTGACAAATAACGCTCCGGGTGGTTGCGGAAACGACTTAGCATTGGACGATATTCAGTTTAGGGCTTGCGGCCCGACACTGACGGCAACGATGAATCCAGCAAGTGGAAAAATCTGCGTTGGTCAGTCGGTTAGTTTAGCAGCAAATATATCGGCAGGTTATAACAATCCGGTTTTTCAATGGCAACAAAGCACTGACGGCGGGGCAAATTGGACAAATATATCGGGGGCAACATCTACCAATTATAATTTTACTACAACTAATCCGGGTAATTACGCATTCAGAGTTTTAGCAGCCGAAAGTGGCAATATCGAACTGGTCACGTGTAGGATAGCCTCTATGCCGATTTTGAATGTGACGGTTTCGCCGTATCCAAATTTAACCTCTATCAACGGTGATATTTGTACTGGAAAATGTATTGACTTAGCCACTCTCTGGACAGACCAGACAACTGCTTATCCATCTGGCGTAACCATAGACATTAAGTACTACAATACCCTCGCCGATGCCCAAAATCAGGTAAATGCTCTGAGTAGTAGCACCGTTTGTCCGACCAGCACGAGAAGTTATTTTATCTCCAAAAGTGCCAATGATTGCAATGATATTCAAGAAATAGTCGTCAATGTTAAGCCAAACCCAACGGTTTCGGTCAGTAGTAATTCTCCGATATGTCTTAACCAAACACTCAATTTAAGTAGTACATCAACGGCGGGTTCTACATTTTCTTGGGTAGGGCCTAATGGTTTTAACTCAACCTCACAAAATCCAACCATCAACAATGCTACTACTGCTGCAGATGGAACATATGCCTTGACGGCAACACTAAACGGGTGTACTACCACAGTAACTACATCGGTAACTATCAAGCCTTTGCCTACGGTTTCGGCAAGTTCCAATTCACCCATTTGTCAGGGAACAACCTTAAACCTTATGAGTTTGGGTACAGCTGGCTCAACTTTCTCATGGACTGGGCCTAATGGATTTAATTCGACGCTACAAAATCCGAGCGTTTCAAACGTAAGCACTGCCGCAACGGGTACTTACATTGTTACTGCTACCTTAAACGGTTGTACAGCAACGGCTTCGGTAGCAGTTAGCATACGGCCAGTACCAGTAGTAACTGCAACAAATAATTCGCCGATTTGTGTAGGTGCAAATCTGTCTCTAACAGCTGCGGGTGGAGCAACAGGTATGACCTACATCTGGAGTGGCCCGAATGGTTTTACATCGAATTTACAAAACCCGAGTATCACAAATGCTACAACCGCAGCTTCGGGGGTATATACTTTGACATCAACCGCCAGTGGGTGCAGTGCAACCAGCACGACATCTGTTACGGTAAGACCTTTGCCAACGGCCTCTGCATCTTCTAATTCCCCGATTTGTGAGAATACAACATTGAATCTTACTGGCAACGGTACGGCTGGCTCAACTTATTCGTGGAATGGGGCGAATGGATTTAATTCGACTTTGCAGAATACTGTCTTGAACAACGCAACTCCTTCAATGTCAGGCATTTATACATTGACGGTTACTTTAGATGGCTGTACCACAACCGCTACCACGAGCATAACCGTAAAACCTTTGCCAACGGCCTCTGCATCTTCTAATTCCCCGATTTGTGAAAATACAACATTGAATCTTACTGGCAACGGTACAACTGGCTCGACTTATTCTTGGACTGGAACGAATGGATTTAACTCGACTTTGCAAAATCCATCTATCAGTAATACAACACCTGTGATGTCAGGCATTTATACTTTGACGGTTACTTTGAATGGATGTACTACAACTGCTACCACAAGCGTAAATGTAAAACCACTGCCAACGGCTTCCGCTTCTTCTAATTCTCCGATTTGCGAGAATACAACTTTGAATTTAAACGGAACTGGTACGGTTGGCTCAGCATACTTTTGGAGCGGAACGAATGGATTCAATTCTACATTGCAGAATCCATCAATCAATAACGCAACGCCTGCAATGTCAGGTGTTTACACATTGACGGTTACTTTGAATGGCTGTACTTCTACCGCTACCACAAGTGTAACCGTAAAACCTTTGCCAACGGCTTCCGCTTCTTCCAATTCACCGATTTGCGAGAATACAACGCTCAATTTAACTGGCAACGGTACGGCTGGTTCAACATACTCTTGGGCTGGAGTTAATGGATTTAATTCGACCTTGCAGAATCCATCAATCAATAACGCAACACCCTCTAATTCAGGTGTTTACACATTGACGGTAACTCTGAATGGC
>JBKBNY010000019.1:0-61486 GCA_046295175.1 Spirosomataceae bacterium | reverse complement strand
TTGGTAAAATATAGTATCCTATTTTATCTTTACTCAAGATTTCCATTTAGTTTGATTTTATGATTCGCACCACAAAATTCATCCTATTTTGGAAATCTTTTTATAATCCTAAACAAGTTCTTAATTTTATGATTAGACTTGTTTAGTTGATATGTAAAAATAAGTTTTTCAAGCTGTGGATTATTAATGAAAAAAATCTTTACAATACTATACTCAGTTATAGTAGTTGTGGTTATTTGTAGTATTTATAAGTCTCCTGCGATTCAACTTTTTGCTAAACCACTCATTACATTGAGTTTGCTGATTTACTTTTTTTTTCGGCATCAAAATAAATTGACTAAAGGAGATAGACTGCTTGTTGTTGGCTTAATTTTTGGCTTGATTGGAGATTTGGTTATTATTGATGAGTCAAATTTAGAGATTGGCATCTGTTTATTTCTGGGAATGTACATTTGTTACTATCAATCATTTCGAGAAGAAGGTAAAATAATAATCTTTAAAGACAGTTACGAGTTTGCCAAAGTACTTCCAGTCATTTTAGCTACATTTTTTTATTTCGGATTTACTGTTCTGACCCGTGCACCTTCACATTTACTGTTGTTGAGTGCAGTATATTCTTTTTTGCTTCTTATTTTTATGATAGTTGCTCATGTGCGGCAATCTTCTAAACTAAGTTACAACTACGGGTTAGTTTCTTCTTGGTGCTTTGCGTTATCGAGTGCTTTGTTTAGTTACCGACAATTTAGCTGGCAATTTCATATCGATATGATTTTTATAGTAATTTTTTATTCAATTGCACAGTATTTATACGTACACGCCAAACTCGAACATAATAAATTCAAAAATCAGATTTGAGGGATAGCCTGAATCTGTCGGTAAGTGTTTTTGTTCCAATCAGCTTCAAAACAAAAAGTATTGATTCCGTTTGTGATTACTACAAATTGGGCTTTAATTGTGAGGTTATAACGAGTTGCTTGCTCTATAACTGCCTGATTAATAGCTACCTCTGCGGCTTTGCATTCTACCAATAAATATGGATTTCCATCGGCATTATAAACCAAAATATCGGAGCGTTTTTGAAGCTGATTGTAGCGTAATCCGCCTTCAATTCTGAATAAACTTTTGGGGTAATTGAACTGATTAATGAGCAAATGAATGAAGTGTTGGCGAACCCATTCTTCGGGAGTCAATATTAAGAATTTTTTACGAATTACATCGAATATGCAGTTTTTTCCCTTTATTTCTGTAATTTTGTAGTCGAATGTGGGAAGACGTAGAGTTTCAAGTTTCATTCGGGCGTTTTTTACGCTACTGAAATTTCTGATTTCCAGCTTTTGATTTTCTTCAAAATTACGATTTATCTACTAATTCTCTTATCCTACATTCATTATTATTCATTAACACAATTAATTACCCTATGCAAACAAAAGAAGAAATTGTAAAAAATTGGCTCCCTCGCTACACAGGCACTCCCCTCGAAGATTTTCGACCATATATCTTGCTTACCAATTTCCATAATTATGTAGATATGTTTGCCAAGCAGTTTGGAGTTGAAGTTAAAGGCAAAGACAAACCAATGCAAACCGCCTCGGCAGGTAATATCACAATCATTAATTTTGGAATGGGAAGTGCAATGGCCGCAACCGTCATGGATTTACTCTCTGCGGTTGACCCAAAAGCGGTCTTGTTTTTAGGAAAATGTGGAGGTTTGAAAAAAACTACTGCACTCGGGGATTTTGTTTTGCCAATTGCTGCGATTCGTGGCGAAGGTACAAGCGATGATTATGCTCGCCCTGAGATTCCGGCATTACCATCATTTAGATTACAACGTTCTGTGAGTTCGATGATTAAAAAACACGAAATGGACTACTGGACTGGTACTGTTTACACAACCAACCGCCGAGTTTGGGAACATGACGAGAACTTCAAAGAGTATCTTCGTGAATTGCGTGCAATGGCGATTGACATGGAAACTGCAACAATATTTATTGTAGGATTCGTGAATTCGATTCCGCACGGAGCATTGCTTTTGGTTTCGGATAACCCGATGACTCCAGATGGTGTTAAAACCGAAGAGAGTGATAAGAAAGTAACTGGAAATTTTGTTGAAAATCACTTGAAGATTGGTATCGCATCGCTCGAAGAATTAGCTGCTTCGGGAGACTCAGTGAAGCACTTGAGATTCGAATAGAATCACTGATTTCGCTGATTATTCTTTGATTTCACTGATTTCATTTAGGAAATTAGTGATTCTAATTATTGACTTGATTTTTGATTGAATACAAAAAAAAGGGCGTAAAGCCCTTTTTTTGTGATTTCATTTTTAAAATTATCTATTTATAAGAAAAATCAATAAAATCATTCCTTTTCTAAAGGAAACACCAATTCAAAATCAGTGAAATCATCAGAAAAATCAATGAAATCAGTGATTTATTAGCGTTTTTCGATTGGTACGAATTCGCGAAGTGTTGCACCAGTGTAAATCTGACGTGGACGACCGATAGGTTCTTTGGCAGCACGCATTTCTTTCCACTGAGCAATCCAACCCGGAAGGCGACCCAATGCAAACATCACTGTAAACATATTGGTTGGAATACCCAAAGCACGGTAAATAATACCTGAGTAGAAATCTACGTTTGGATACAATTTACGAGCGATGAAGTATTCGTCTGTTAAGGCAACTTCTTCCAATTTCTTGGCTACTTCGAGAGTTGGGTCGTTGATTCCCAACGTTTCAAGAATATCATCGGCTGCTTTTTTGATGATTCTGGCACGTGGGTCGAAATTTTTGTAAACACGGTGTCCGAAACCAAAAAGACGGAATCCCGAAGATTTATCTTTTGCTTTCAAAACGTATTTCTCAACATCGCCACCATCAGCCACGATTTCGTCGAGCATTTCGATAACCTCTTGGTTTGCTCCGCCGTGGAGTGGACCCCAAAGTGCCGAGATACCAGCCGAAATTGACGAGTACAAATTAGCTTTTGATGAACCCACTAAACGCACTGTCGAAGTCGAGCAGTTTTGTTCGTGGTCGGCATGAAGAATCAAAAGTTTGTTCAATGCCTTCGAGATTACTGGGTTTACTTCGTAATCTTCAACAGGAAGTGAGAACATCATGTGAAGGAAGTTTGAACAATAATCTAAGCTATTTTTTGGGTAATTTATCGGATGTCCGTTTGATTTTTTGTAGCACCAAGTAGCCAAAGTTGGAAACTTCGCCAACAATCTGATAATGTGCAACTCAGTACGGTCTGGAGCCTTATCATCGTAGCTATCTGGGTAGAAACCGCTCATCGCACTTATCAACGACGACATCACGCCCATTGGGTGTGAGTTAACAGGAAAACCGTTGAAAATACGACGCATATCTTCGTTAACGATAGTATGACGACGAATATCTGTTTCAAATTTTGCGTATTGCTCGGTAGTTGGCAATTCACCATAAATCAACAAGTACGCAACTTCGAGGAATGACGCTTTGTCGGCCAAGTCTTCGATTGAGTATCCACGGTAACGCAAGATGCCTTCTTCGCCATCCAAAAAAGTAATACCACTCTTTGTAGCACCTGTGTTTTTGTAACCACTATCAATCGTGATGTAGCCAGTTTCGTCTCGTAGTTTTGCAATGTCGATGGCCTTTTCGCCCTCCGACCCTTCGATGGTAGGGTATTGGTAAGATTTACCTTCAATTATCAATTCTGCTGTACCAGCCATAAATTATATGATTTGTTATCCTGTTTATTGATGATAAAGGACTAATTTAACAATAAAAATATAATATTTTGTGATACCAATCAAACTCAAACGTTTATTTGGTAATTCTGTGGCGAAAATAATAGAAAAAGTACAAAAAACATCGTTTATCAAAAAAATATTTGCTAAGACAAGTAAATTGTACGTGATACTCCGATTTGGTACTAATATAACGTATTGAGATTCAATAAATTAGCGAAATTGTGTTGAGTAATATTATTGTGTTAATTTTATATAGATTTGTTCTATTTAAAGTAATATTGCAACATTTACGCTTATTTATTAACCGTTAGATTCTTAAAAAAGTTTAAAAAAATATGATAAAAACTATCTTGATTGATGACGAACAAGAATGCTTGGACGTACTTGAGATGGAGCTAAAAAGTTATTGTTCTGATATTCTGATACATAGTAAATGTTTGTCGGGTGAGGAGGGGATTCGGGCTATCGGGCAGTTTAACCCAGAGTTGGTTTTTTTGGATATTTCGATGCCAAGCATGAATGGCTTTGAGATGCTTTCAAAATTAGAAAAATACAACTTCGATGTCATTTTTGTAACGGCTTATGATTCGTTTGCACTAACAGCTTTTGAGTTTTGTGCGATAGATTATTTACTAAAACCCGTTTTGCCAGAAAAACTCATTCGGGCTGTTGAGAGAGTGAGAGAAAAACACAAAAAGCCAATCAATTTGCAGAGTTTGGAGCTACTTTTGGCCAATATGCGAGCGGGTGTTCAGGTACGTAAAACAGTGGCAGTTCCGACTGTTGAGGGGCTTGAGTTTATTGCGACCGATGATATTATGTATATCGAAGCCGACAGCAGCTATACTTGGATTAATTTGGTAAATCAAGAAAAAATCATAGTTTCACGCACTCTGAAAGATATTGAATTGCTACTCAAAGGACAAAATTTTGCCCGAATTCATCAATCGTATTTAGTTAATTTACAACACGTAAAACGCTATGTAAAAGGCGATAACGGAACTCTCGTTATGAACAATGGCAAACTGCTGCAAGTATCGAGGGCAAATAAAATGAAGTTGATGAATTTGGTTAAATTCCAAAGTTAAAATCGGGCGAAATGAATTTTAGATTTCTAAGAATATTGATAATTATTTTTCTGTATTTGGGGTTTTCAAATGATGGATTCTCGCAAATAAATGTTTCTAATCTTTCTGAAATTGGCAAGATAGATTTATCTGATTCGACCGAAATCTATATTGATTCTTCTGCAAAACTTAATTTTGAAGCAATTCAAAATCAACAGTTTAAGACCTTGAAAAGTATTAGTTTCCCAACAATTGCGATTCAAAACTATGAAAACCATTATTGGCTAAGATTTAAGCTAAAAAACTCTTCGGACCAAACTCAAAAACTACTTTTCTCGGCTGGATTACATCTCGAAATAAGCCTTTTTGATGGTGAAAGTGTTCTAAGTGCTTCTCAGAAATATCGCAAGCCAGAGCGACCTTACATATATGATTACAGGTATTTACCGATAGAAATCGGGGCAAATCAAACCAAAGAATATTATGTTTTGATTACGGATTTGATTGAGAAAAAATTTGAGCTAAAACCAGTTTTGATGACCGAATCTTACGACAATGCTCAAAAAATGGCTGCGTTTTATAGTGATTCCTATACATTATCTGTCAATTATGGTTTGATAACAATTCTGTTTTTTATGGGATTGTTCATTTTTATGCAATATTGGCTCAATCGTCAGCGGTATTTTTTGTATTATTCGTATTATCTTTTTTCGATGTGGTTGTTTTCGATTTGGGGATTTTCGCATGCCACTTTTGTCTCAAATCTGATGAATTATGTGCCGTTTCTGAAATTTACCCTTCGTCAGAATTTCTATGTTTTAGTAGCTCATTACTTTTACTTTTTATTCGTTGCCGAATTCCTCGAAACCCACATTTACAACCCCAGAATTGATAAATATTTTAAGATATTGCGTAAATCTATTTTGTTTTTGGTTGTATTGGAGGTTGTCTTGACGGTGATTTATCGCAGACTCGACTTTGAAATTTACCTGACTTTTTTCTCTCAACTTTATCTATCAGTTAATGGTTTGATTGCCATCGTTCTGATTTTTACAATCAAAGGGCAATTTGCTACATTTATCAAAATCGGTAGTTTATCATTGCTTTTTGCTTCAATTTTTGGTTTTCTTTCCATCTACTTAGACCTTGTTCCGCAGTCTTCGGCAATATTGCCACATTACCCAAATATCTACTTCAATTACTTTGTTTTAGGCGAGATTTTATGTTTTTCGTTGGGTTTGGGGTATAAATTTTCGGAGTCGATTAGAGAGAAGTCACGACTCCAGCAGGAAATTTCACAATCTGAGTTGAATGTTTTGCGATTACAGATAAATCCACATTTTATATTCAATAGCCTCAATTCTATCAAAAGTTATATACTAAAAGAGAAATCTAACGAGGCGGCCAATTATCTAAGCGATTTTTCACAGTTATTTAGGGCAGTTTTGGAACAATCACGAGAACCCATTATAACATTAAAAGAAGAAATAGATACACTATTACTTTATATAAAATTAGAACAAAAAAGACTGCAAGAGCAATTTGAATTTGATTTCATAATTGAGCCAGAAATAAACACTCAAGATATTATTCTACCAAGTTTATTATTGCAACCATATGTTGAGAATGCCATAAAACATGGTTTATCCTCAAAAAAAACTGGGGGAATCCTGAACTTGTCATTTAGTATAAATAAAGATGTAGTAATTTGTAGAATTGAGGATAACGGAGTAGGCAGAATGACAGCGTATGGGTCATCAAAAGAACCATCGCATCGCTCTATGGGAACCCAAATCATAAACGAACGCCTAAAGTTATTTAAAGAGTCTTATAATTGGGATATTCGAGTAGAGATTATTGATAAATATGATAGTGGGGTGCCAACTGGAACCCTAATTTCGATTGAAATCCCAGTTCAATAAATACAAAATGAGTTTTGTATTCCATTATATATTACCCAAAAGTCTAAACAGTGGCAAGATTTTTGCTCTAAATTTACGTCAAATTCTTTCCCAATTAGGATTTAATTTTTGAGTTTATCTATCCATTTTGTCGAAGTTCACCGCTCCGAAAAACAACTAACTATTGAGTAATTTATGCAAACACACATTCTACCTTTTTGGAAAAAACTTTGTTTTTTTCTGTTTCTTGCTGGGTCAATTTTTATTAAAACAAATGCCCAGACTATCGTTTTAAGCAATAATCCGATTTGTGAAAACCAACAACTAACATTAAGTACAGAGCAGGTTGCTGGGGCAATTTATTCTTGGACTGGGCCAAATGGTTTTACTGCTACAACAAACCAAGCGAATATTTCAAATGTTTCGATGGCTAATGCAGGACAGTATTGGCTAACAGTAAACAACAGTGGTAGTATAACAACGAGTAGTGTTGCTGTGAGTGTAAACCCAACTCCTGTAAGGCCAACAACCGCTAATGTAACCACATGTTCGGATTCTAATCCTATTAACTTAGTGGCAACATCTGCTGGTGGACCTGGTAAAACGCTTATTTGGTACGGTACGAATTCAAGTGGGGGCACAGGTAGTACAACACCTCCTATATTTTATCCAACTGACCCGGGAGTCGTTGAATTTTACGTGTCTCAGCGGGATGATGTAACTGGTTGTGAATCCGAAAGGGCAAATATATTGGTCACTGTTAATCCAAAACCAAACCCTCCGATTGTTACAAATGTAACTTACAAGCAAGGTGATAATCCGGTTAGCCTGACGGCTTCTACACTTATTTGGGAACAAACTATTTGGTATGGTGGAAATTCAACGGGTGGGGTTGGGAATTTGAATCCACCAATTCCATCAACTTCAATTGTCGGAACCTTTACTTATTATGTTAGTAGTCGGAGCCTTCAGACAGGTTGTGAATCTTTAAGAGCTGTCCTTTTAGTTACTGTTGAGGCAACTATCCTTCAACCACAAATTGTAGCTAATCTACCTATTTGTGCTGGTAATTCTTTAAATTTACTTTCGGCAAACGAATATGAGACGTATTCATGGGTTGGACCCAACGGTTTTAGCTCAACTCTGCGAAATCCGTCAATACCCAATGTGAGTAGTTTAAATACTGGGAGTTATCAACTCACCGTAAGCTCACAAGGTATGACAAACTCAGCACTGGTATATGTATCTGTAAACTCAGTACCAAATTCACCTACATTGGTATCTAATCAGCGTTGTGGTGCTGGTCAACTTACGCTTTCGGCAACATGTGCGGCTGGCTCACCAGTTTGGTTTTCGTCAATGACTGCTACGAGTTCAGTTGGCTCAGGCAATACTTTTACCACACCTTTACTAACTCAATCGACAAGTTATTTTGTTCATTGTAATAACAATGGTTGTACCAGCAATCGGGTGAATACAACAGCAGTAATCAATTTACCTCCTACATTGATTGCTACAGGTTCTACGGTTTGCCAAGGCCAAACTGCAATATTATCCTCAGTGGCTGCTGGAGGGTCGATTTTTATGTATTCTTGGACAGGGCCAAATGGGTTTACAGCCAATACCCAGAACGTAACAAGGGTAAATGCATCAACCTTAATGTCTGGGGTTTATTCTGTTACAGTGATGAATACAGTTGGTTGTACTGCCACTGCAACAACTTCGATTACTGTTAATCTCAAACCAATAATCACAGTAAATAGTGCGATTGCAAATGAAGGTACAAATGCAGTTTTGAATGCATCTGGAGGGTTGATTTATAATTGGTCGGGCCCTAATAGTTTTACATCGACTTCTCAAAATCCAGTCATTAACAATGTAAACCAATCTAACGCTGGCATTTATACGGTTATCGGTACAAATGCTTTTGGATGTTCGTCAACCGCAACAACAGTTTTGACGGTAATCAATAAACCCACTCCACCGATTGTATCCCCTGTTCAATATTGTGCTGGTGACCTTTCTATACCTTTGGTTGCATCTGTTTTGCCAAATCATACGGTCTTGTGGTATGGTACAAACTCTGTGGGTGGAGTTGGGATTACGATAGCTCCCATACCAAGTACTATGGTTGCAGGAACAACTCAATTTTATGTTTCGCAGCGAGATAATAGCTCAGGTCTTGAGTCAGAAAGAGCCAGTTTGACTGTATTGATTAATCCGCGACCAAATTTACCTGCGGCAAATGATAGTATTGTATATTGTCAAGGTCAAGTGGCAAATCAACTTTCGGTGCCAAATGCCAATGGTAATGAAGTGTTGTGGTATGGAACAAACCCCGCAAGTGGTATGACGTCGAACACTGCCCCAATCCCTAATACCAATACTATAGGTACTACCAACTATTTTGTGGGTTATAGAAATGAGCTTGGTTGTAAGTCTGACTTAAAAAGCATCGCTGTTGTTGTGTATCCTACACCCGAAGCCCCGGCATTATCGAATATAAGTGTATGTGAAGGGAGTACACCGATTGGTTTATCGGCGGTACCTTTACCAAACCATTCTTTAAATTGGTACTATGAAGGTATAGGTTCGTCTGTTTCGCCAATTCATGACCCAAACACTTCGGGTAGTTTTATGTATTATGTATCTCAAATTAGTACAAATGGGTGTGAATCTGCTGTAGCTACACTAACAATAACGGTTAATCCAAAACCTAAAATATTAAATCAGAATGGCGTAATTGATGCTTGTGTTGGAGCAGGCACAATAACTCTTTCGGCAAACCCATCTCCAAATCATACATTAGTTTGGTATAATTCACCAACAGGTGCGGCATTGAGTAGTCCGCCTGTACATAATCCAAGTGCCGAAGGTATTTTTAATTATTATTTTTTACAAATTAATCAATTTGGTTGCGAATCTGATAAAGATAGTATCCTAATTCGGGTATATCCCAACCCGATTGCTCCGGCTGTTTCATCTATTTCATATTGCCAAAATGCAGTTGCCAGTGGTTTAATAGCAACAGCTTCATCTGGCAATACACTTATTTGGTACGGCACTAATTCAACGGGAGGCCAAGGTTTGAGTTCTCCAACAATTCCTGCGACAAATTCAGTAGGTAGCTTCAATTATTATGTTAGTCAAAAAAATGCCTTTTGTGAATCTGCAAGAGCAATAATCAATGTATCAATAAAGCCAACGCCAACCATTAGTGCTACTACAAATAGCCCAGTTTTAGTAGGGCAGACCTTAAATTTATCAGCTAATGCAGGAGTAGGAGCAATATATTCTTGGACCGGTGTAGGTGGCTTCGTTTCAACAGTACAGAATCCATCGCTCTCTAATGTTCAAATTTCGCAAGCGGGGATTTATGTCGTAACTGCCAATTTAAATGGGTGTACAGCAACCGCATCAGTTTTAATAACAATAAATCAACCTATACCAACAAACCATTTTATTTATCAAGATGCACTTGGGGCAGGTTGGGGATTCAGTGCTGTTAATACAACGCTTAATTTTAGTAATCTATCTCCAGTTCAACAAGGGTTAAAGTCGCTTTCGGTTCGGTATAATTCTTCATTTTCATATTTACGACTGAGTAGAAGCACACCTATTTCGTTGTCTGGCTATACACATCTGAAATTAAGGGTACATGGTGGTACAAAGGGTAAACAAAAAGTCAATATTAAAATCAATAATATTACTGCCAGTTTTAGCTTCTCGGCTACGGCCAATCAATGGACTTTGATTAGTATTCCGCTGTCAACCTTTGGAACAGTTTCAACACTCTCTGATATATATTTTTGTAATAATCATACGAGTGCTCAGCCAGTATTCTATTTAGACAATATTTATTTAGCTACCTCGGCAAATGCTCGAACCATGAATGAAAATGAAGAAATCGTTGAGTATAATTTGGAACAATTAACGGATGAGGTGGTAACGAAAGAAAAGGATTTCTTGGTTTATCCAAATCCTGTAAATGAAGGTGAAAGAATATTAAAACTTAAACTGGAAGGTTATGATAAGTTTAATAATGCATTGATAGAAATAACTGATAACCAAGGGTTTGTAATAAAGAAGATTGATAAACAATTGATTGGCGGAGATTCTATAATTGAATTGCCAAATCTCAAATCTGGAATTTACTTTATTAAAATTATTGATGGTGAAACCACAAAATCAAAAAGGGTGGTAGTAAATTAAAAACTTGATAAGGGTTTTAATGAGGGCTTTCTATCTTAAATATAGTAAGCCCTCATTTTTTTTCGCCTTGCAGATTTCCCTTAATTTGCTACCGAATAATTGGTTTTTGCTACCAAATACCAAATGTGTATATTTTGTGTGATTCTGAATGTTTTGCTTTACCTAAGAATTAAATTATCAGAATTCATGAAAATTACATTTACTATTTCTTTATTCCTGCTCTCGCTGACTACATTATCGCAAGTAACCCAAACCAGTAACCTGCTTAAAATCGGCAATCAAACATCCAGTGGTCATAGCCTTCTGGTGGGGCTTCCGAGTGCAACAGAAATTGGTCGCTTGCAAACAACAACACCCGGGAATTATCCATTTTTAAGATTAAACAATGGAAATTATGTATTTGGGGTTAGCCTTTTTCCATCTACACAACCTTATTTCGATTTTAATGTAGATTATGGAGTCAATAGTCGAATTGTATTTGAGAATGCTACTACGGGAGCCAATTCGTTTGTATTTGGTTCTTCTATATTTAATAACGAAAGTCAGCAGGAACTACAAGCCTTGCAGGGCATAAAAGCCAAGATGAATCTGAATCTCAATGGTACGGCGGGGCAAGTTGGGCAAATTGTAACATCAAGAGGCAGTGGATTGTCGCCAGTTTGGGCTACAACCCACGATGACCCCAAACAGGGTATCAATGCTTATTTAGATTATACACTTACACTTAATCATAATACATCCGAAACCCTTTCAAATTTTACTATCCTCAACGAAGACGTTGCTCCATACTTGCAAGATGGTTTTGATGAAAGCACTGGTAATTTTACTGCTCGTCAGGCTGGTTTGTATCATTTTGATTTATACATAACTGATTTTCAGGTGGCATCAAATAAGGCTGATATGCTAATTTGGCTTTTTAAAAATGGTACTACGCAATTCCAAGTTAAGAAGGATTTCGGGAAATATGGTGCAACAACCTCAATGGAAAACGAGGCACATTTAAGCCAAAATATATATCTGCAATCGGGAGATATTGTACATTTCAGCATAACCCAATCAAATATTGACTCCCTGCCGCTTAGTATTACTCCAGAATTACATGATAAAAAAATCAGATTAGGTATTTACCAAATTTATAGCTACTAATTATGAAAAAATACATTTTAGCAATCATTTTGATACTTCAAATCACTGAATATACATTTGCTCAAGTGGTTATGACTCCATCACATTTAGGTTTGGGAGAAAATACCATTCAGAGTATTCCGTTTCACATCAAATATTTTTCGGGTCAAATGGCTTCGATAGAAGGCCCAAAGACTTTCTTCAGTATTTCGCAGTATGCCAATCCATCGGCGACAATCAACACTATCTACGTAGATGATGTCAACGATGCAGGTGCCTTAAAATTTAAGTCTGCTTCAAACATCTTTACTTTTTATACTATTGACCAAGAACAAGCAAGGTTAGACCTGAATCTCAATAGATTTACAGTACAAAAAGAAGTAACTTTTGAAGGCGATTTATCGTTTGGAGGAGCATTTAGGTTCAATAATAATGCTGGGGTTAATGGAGATTTGATGATGTCATTGGGCAATGGTACACCCGCTTGGAGTACCTCACCTGCCAAAATACCTATCGGATTTTTAGCAAAAAAATGGAACCAAATTGTTGTATTAAATGGTACCGAAACCGATTTTACATCTCTCATAGAAGAATTCGACCACGAAGCGAGTCTTAATTTTTCTCCTACTACGGGGGTATTTATTGCTCCTTCTGATGGCGTTTATCATTTTGATTGCCTTGTACCAGAGATTAATTATTCATCAGGTATAACCAATGGTAGAGCTACCCTCTATGTCAAGAAAAACAATGTAATTGTAGATACCATGCTTAAAAATTTTAGTGGATATGGAGCAAACAATCAAAATACCATCTCAACCCAAATGAGTGTAACCTTGAAACTAACTGCAGGAGATTCGGTAAAATTTGGTATAGTACAAGTCAATAACCAAAGCAGTAGCGTAACCATCAATGCTGGTGTTAATCATTTAAATATTGCTATCAGTGGATTTAAAGTTTATTAAGCTATGAAACAAATTTATATTATCACATTCGTATTTATTACGAGCCTTGCTAACGGGCAATACAACCTTATTTTGCCTTACAATGGTTTCAGAATCGGTAATGTTGAGTCTCCAACATTAGATGTGCCGTTAATGATAAAAAACTCCAATATTTCTAAAATTGAGTTTTCGGGCTTGAATCCTTATTTTACATTTTATGAGAACAACAATTTTATTGGATACTTTCAAACAATCAGTAATACTTTTGAGATAGGAACAAAAAATGCATCTGATATGAAATTCCGTTTCGGAGGTCAGAGTATTGCTTCATTTGAAGGCTCAACTGGTAAACTCACTATTCGAGATGCTACATCGTTTCAAGGAGGATTACGACTGATAGGTGCATACAAGGCAGGTACAACCGAAAATCCAGGAACTTTTGGGCAAGTATTGCGGTCGAGAGGGGTAAATAACACTCCTATTTGGTCAGATTTTAGCTACGACCCACAGATAGGTTTCTCAGCTGTTAGAAATACAAATTTTTCAGTAGGGTATAATACTGGTATTACTTTGAGTTCATTTGCTATTACTTTTCAGGATACGCCAAGTACAGGGATGGATACTAATGGAAAATATACTGTACCAAGTAGTGGTTTTTATCATTTCGATTGTAACATACCGTATTTTGAATGGACTAATAATGCTAATGGAAATTTAAAAGTTGAGCTTAGGGTATTATCGGGAACTCAACAAAAGTCTTACTATTGCGATAGTCGAATAGGTTCTTTTGGTATGGGACTCTCTCAGGATGGTAAGAATTGTGGTTTTGATGTAAAGTTACAAACAGGTGATATTGTTGATTTTATCCTTACTTATTCAACAAGTACAGTATCAACTCTATCAATTCCATCAACATCATTGCCATCAAATCAAAGATTAACTATTTCGGGTTACAAAGTTTATTGATTCAAAATAGCCATGAAAAAACTAATTATCTCAATCATTGCACTTTGGGTTTTTTCTTGTTCAAAAGACAACATCCCGAGCGATGGAACTCCGACAAATACCAATTTCAAGTTTGTTGAGCCAGCTTCATTGGCGGCGGCCAAACAAGCCATCATAACCAACCCCTCTATCGCGGTTGGCTATGTGGCATCTTACGAAGATAAAAAACTGCAAGTAATAGCGGCTGGCAAAAAAAATGCAAGCGGAGAAATGACAAATCTCGAAAAATTGATTTTGGTCAATACTACCAATAACGCTTGGATAAAGTATGATTTCAATACCGATTTCTTACCTTCAAAAGCCGAAACATCCAATGGCTTTATCATCGAGTTTAGCAACTACCAATCGAATAAAGTCGATATTTCGGTAAAGAAAAAAGCTGATGGTAAAGAAGTTATCTCAAAAAAAGGCGAAGCTGTCTATGAGGGTAATTTTGAATTAGCACAAAAAGCCAAGGCCTACTTTGCCAATGGTATTGACTACACCAAAAGTGGACGAGTACAAGGAATCTTGGTGTGTGATAAAACCATCGGTGGAATTGCCGCAGGTGCATACATTGGACAAAATATTGCAACGTGTATCACTGCTGGCTCTGGGTTTTTATTAAGTGTGGAAGCTGGGCCAATCGCAGCTTTTTTAGCAGGTCGTACCGCCCTCGATGCGTGTAGCGAAACCAAGAAATTGATTGATAACCTGCAAAATAACCGCCCTGCGATTCAATGCCCAGAGGCTGGTGGGGCTGAGCGTGATTGTTTTACTAATATCGTTACCGAAACGGGTCAGGCACTTTCAAATTGTGGACAAACGGTAGCCAATACTTGGCTTACTCGAAAAGCCTGCGAATGCAACGACCAATTACAAACCCGCGACCTACTCGATGGTGTTGGTAGCGGACAAGGTGACCCGCATATAACCACACACGATGGCTTCGACTATGATTTTATGGGGCATGGCGAATTTACGGCAGTACAAAGTACAACTGATAAATTTTTGATTCAGGTTCGTCAAGAGCCTATGACCGCTACCGAAAAACGTGCTACCATCAATACGGGTATTGCAGTGAGATTTGATAAAGATGTGGTGAATGTTTTCTCAAATCCTTTTAAATTATTGATTAACGGGGAGGCACAGAGCGATGCTTTTGTATCAAAACGCCTATCGGATAATACGTTGGTCACGAAAAACAGCGAAGAAATTAGACTATTTTCACCCACTAAAGATGAAGTGATTATCCGATACAAAAGCCGAATAGATTATTTGGTTTTTCTGAATCCCGAACGTAAAACTAAACTCAAAGGTATTCTCGGAAATTTTGATGGCAATCGAAACAACGACCTTACTTTGGCCGATGGAAAACTACTGACCGATAAATCATTCAAAGGTTTGTACCCATCCTACGCTGATGCTTGGCGAATCAAGCAAAATGAATCGATTTTCACCTATGAAAGCGGTAAATCTACCACAAGCTACACCGATGTCAAGTTTCCGTATCAAGAATTTACCTTTAGCCTTACGGCTATCCAACAAGCTGAAAGTCGCTGCCGACAAGCCGGCATCAACCGTGAGCCATATCTGAGCAACTGTATTTATGATGTAAGCCTTACGGGCGATATTGCCTTTGCCGAATCGGCTAAATGGGCTCAAAGTTTGGCTTCATTCAGCACTTTGCCTGTGGCATCCGATATAAATTATTTTCAGGGTGTAAGGCTCGAAGTGGGTTCTCGCCAAAACCAAAGCGATATTAAAAATGTGATTGATTTCGATGCTGGCAAAACCTACACCTTTGCCGAGGCCAAAACCAACCGAGCCATCGATGCTGTCGCATACTATGATATTATTCAGAGTTCAATCTGCACGTTTGCATTCTTAAAAACTTGCGGGATTTCGTGTGGGGTTGGTTCGCTCAATGATTACTTGAAATCAATTTCTTGGAACATTTGGAATACTGGTATGGTACAAATCTCAAATGGCTCAGACAAAGCATTTAAACTCAAAATCAGCAATTTAGATTTTTATAACCTTCAAAATTCGGCAGGAATTACGACACTTCTACAAAATAAATTGAATAAAAACTCAGATTATGAAAACGGTGTAGCGGTTATTGAAGACTTCTCAAAAGGCATAGATAACCAAAATGTATTTGCGTTCATTACCGCCGATGGCAAGCAAGGTTTATTCCGAATAACAGGTACGGGTATCAATCCAATTTCAAAAGTTTCATATTATGACATCGACATTAAAATTCAGAAATAAAATGCTGAAAAAATTACTAATAATTTTCATTCTTCAATTATTATTCAATTCATTTGTTAATGGGCAAATTACACTTCTGCCAAACTCGGCGAGTATGAATGCTTCGCCAGAGGGTAACGTACTTACATCACAAGGTAACGGATTGGTAGTTCAGAGAAAATATACGCTTACGACTACTGACCCTAATTTGACAGTCAATAATCTAACTTGCCCTTCAAATATGCCTCCTAATAATAATTTAGCAGGTATTTTAAAAGACCCCGACGGCGACAACCCTTATGGAGTGGGTATTTACAATAACTGTGGACGATTTGTAACAGGCAGTCAATATTACTTAATTTCTTTTTCTATGTTAGATTTGGGTTTAGGCGATACTGTGAGCATAGCTACACTCGTAGGCACTATTAAAATTGCTGGTACAACTGCTCCTTCTTCATTTCTAATTAGGTCTATTGATTATGGCTTATTCTTTGGGTTTAATGTAGAGTTTAAAACTAATGGAGATGCAAATGTAGGGCAAGGCTTCATTTTGAAATATCAAGCTGTACTTAACGGGGAGCCAACTAATGAAAAACCCTCAAGTTTAGTTGGGGGGAATGCCCTTGTTTTTAATAGTTCAAAGGGAGCGTTGGCTTCTGGGTGGATAAACCCATTTGAAAATCAAGGAAATTACTCCATGGCAGTAGGCTATTTATCCAAAAGTCCAGGAGATAATAGTGTTGCATTAGGCGTTAATAACGTAGCAAGCGGCGTAAATTCAGTAGCAATTGGTAGCTCAAATAATACTTCGGCTTACCAAAGTTTTGCATTTGGGCAAAATAATAAAGCGAAGGCTTCAAATACAATTTCAATCGGTGAAAACAATACTGTTACATTTTCATTTAGCCAGGCTTATGGTAGAGCCAATATTATTTCGAGTGATTTTTCAATGGCAGTTGGAGCTTTTAATAATATACTAAAACCTCAATCTTATGCTTTTGGTAATAACAATTCGATTAATAGTTCGGGTTCATTAGCATTTGGACAATATTTAACAGCAAAAGCAATAAATAGTTTTGTAATTGGAATTAATAATGATGTTTCTGATAATCCAAACCCTAATACTCCAGCCTCGACCGACCGGGTTTTTCAAATTGGAAGAGGAGAAAGTTATCAAGCAAACGCACTTACTATCCTCCGAAACGGTAATTTGGGTATAGGAAATTCTCCTGAGGTATTAGCTCCCGATAGCAGATTAGTAGTTGATGGTTTCACAAAATTGGGTACAGATGCTCCAAAAATCAAGACAAAATTATTAACAGGAACAATGCCTGCAGCCAATGCATCGAACACCTATCCACACGGGCTTACCGACAGTAAAATTCTACAAGTGTCGATATTGGCAGATGTATCTGCTCAATTTATTCCACCTAATTATACTGGCAATCCAACGCTCGAATACAACTATTATGTTACTGGTGGATTTATCTTTATCTTAAACAAAAATGCCAATAGTGCAGGATTGGCTGGTGTTCCATTTAAAGCAATTATAACTTATACAGAATGAAAAAACTTCTCTTAACAGTTTTATTAAGCTATTCTTTAGGTTTGGTGGCTGCTTTCGCCCAAACCTTTACCGCCGAAACTGGTTATTTGTATCTTGGCGAAAAAGAAACCGAACTCAGTGGTGGTATGGAAATATTGTCGGGAGTTATCAAAAAGAACGACAAAATTGACATTTATGCTCCAACTGGCCGAAAATTTACGGCAACTATCACCAAAATTTCTGGTAAGGAAAATCAAGAAGTAGCTCAAATAAAAGCTGGCGAATATGGTTATTTTGATTTTAGATTTACCGAAAATCCTTCAAAAGGAAGTGACTACGTAACAAAAGGCTACAAAGTCTATCCTTCTGGTTTTCAAGTAAATACTGGTGCAATGAAAGCCGAATCTGATGCTAAACTCTCGGCAAGTGTCAACTTTAAATCTACGCTCGATGGCAAGCCATTCCGAGGCAAAGTCACTTATAAAGGAGCATCTCTTTGGCGTAAAGGGGTTAAAAATTTTGCATACGACAAACCATATCTACAACTGCAATTTGCCAGTGTCGATGCCCCCGATACTCGGAGCCTTACTATTCAGGTGTTTAATCCAAAAGAGGCTTCTGCAAAATATTCATCGAAAGATATGGAGGTCAATTTCTCTGGAACAGTTGATGGAAACACAGCTAACACCACCATTTTTGGATTTGTCAATGGGAAGGCAACGCCCAATTTCACGCTTGAAATTACGAAGTGGCAGTCTTCGGGCAATAAAGCGATAATTTCGGGCAAAATCAACGGAGACTTGCCAGTGGTAAAAATCTTAGGGCGTTCGACTAAAGTTAATCGTTTTGAGAATGGCGTTTTTGAAAATATTGAAGTAGAAATATTCAACGAACAAGCCGATTTGAAAGAAATGATGAAAAAAGCAGGCGGTGGCGGACTGTTGAAAAATTAAATCATGCTTATATCATGAAATATTTAAGTTTATTGATTGTTTTTATATCATTTTCATTTAACGCTTTTACCCAAGCAAGTTTGGTTCGAGACATAAACCCAGGAGCCAATCCGTCGTATATTACGTCTATTGTCGAATTGAACGGTAAGGCCTTCGTTGCAGCAAGTAATGGTACAGTATCAGGGCTTTTTAGGTCAAATGGTACTTCAAGCGGAACTGTTTTGATAACTGACTCAACAGCGTCAGATTTGGTGGGTGAATTGACCAGCTCTGGTGCTTTTTTGGCATGGCGTGGTAGGGCATTGGCCGGGTCTGGCTCTTGGCCATGGAGTAGCGATGGAAATAATCTTACTCACTTGGTCTCAAATATTTCTTATCCCCAATCATTTGCTGTTCATAATGGCATTGTCTATTTTGCAGGTAACACGTTTGATGAAGGTTACGAACCTTGGCGAACAGATGGTACGCCGGCAGGAACTTACATGCTTCAAAACATACCCGGTGCTGGTTTTGGAAATACTATTTCGCCTGCTGATTTTGTAAGTCATTCAGATGGTTTTTTATATTTTTTGTCCCATTCTTTGAATGCTACTTGTTCGTTATGGAAGTCTGATGGAACTACTTCTGGCACATTTAAAGTGATTGATATTCCTTATGCAAGCAAGCTTTCGTCGGCAGGTAATAAACTTTATTTTCTTGCTTCTCCGACTTTAGGTCCATTTGATGATTACGAGCTTTGGGCTTCTGACGGCACCGCTGCTGGAACCGCTTTGGTCAAAAACATAAACCCAACAGGTTATTCAAATATTGATAGAAGAATTGCATTTAACAATAAACTGTATTTTCAAGCTACCGATGGAACCAACGGTGTAGAATTTTGGGTATCAGATGGTACCGAAGCGGGTACATTTATGGTGGCAGATATTAACCCAACCGGAAATGGAAATTTTTTCCCAATTGGGATTTTGGCCGATGAGTTATTTTTTTCATCGAATGATGGCGTAAATGGAATCCTGTTGTTCAAATTTAACCCAACATCCAATCTAATCACTATGGTAAAAGATTTTGATAACACTTCTACCTCAGGGGGTGTTTTGGGGGCAGGTGTTGTTTTTTATGGTAAGTTATTTTTTGGAGCATCCGATAATTCAAATGGGTATGAACTTTGGAGTACCAATGGTACTACCGCTGGTACTAATATGGTGTCGAATATAAATGAAACTGGCGACTCATTTCCGATGAATTTGTGTGTTGCGGGTAAAAGATTGTTCTTTTCGGCTGATAATGGAGTAAATGGGCTTGAACTTTGGAAATACGAAGACCCTGCAAATCCGCCATGTACCGATACACTGAACCTTTCTGGTATTGCAAATAATGATTTGTATGAGGCCAACTTACAGATAAACTCCACCGCAACTATCCCAGTAAAACCCAATTTTACAACCTACCTTTCGGAGGCTATCATACTTAACCCAGGTTTTAAGACCAACAATGGGGCTAAGTTCTTGGCACAAATTGGAGGTTGTAATTAGCAAATTTCTCATATTTTCTTGTCTTGCTTCTATCTCGGTCTGAGATAGAATTTTTCTATTTAACTATTTTTGGCTAAATTTATACTCCTTTGCTTACCATGAAAATGTTACTATGCTAACTGCCATATTAATAGACGACGAAAAAGGGTGTTTAGATACCCTCGAAATCGAATTGGGGGCTTATTGCCCCGATGTGAGAGTTCTTGCCAAATGCCAATCGGCTGAAAAAGCACTCGAAATCTTGCAGACTATTAATCCAGATATGATTTTTTTGGATATTTCGATGCCCCAGATGAATGGGTTTGATTTTTTGTTGAAGATTCCGAAAATAAACTTTGAAGTCATATTCTGTACCGCTTACGATGCTTTTGCCCTAACAGCTTTTGACTTTTGTGCCATTGATTATTTGTTGAAACCCGTATCGAAAGAGAAACTTATCCGAGCTGTCGATAAGGTGAGAGCCAAGCAAAACAAGCAAGTTGATTTACAGAGCCTTGAGCTACTTTTGGCCAATATGCGTGGCGGTATGCACACCCTCCCAAACATTGCAGTGCCAACCCCCGAAGGCCTCGAATTTGTGGCTGTAAACGAGATATTGTATGCCGAGGCCGATGGTAATTATTCAAGAATTTATCTGGCAAATAAAGAAAAAATCCTGATTTCTAAGACATTAAAAGACCTCGAAGGGCTGCTTTCAAATCACCCATTTGTGAGAATCCATCAATCAAATTTGGTCAACCTGAGCCATATCAAAAAATATGTAAAAGGCGAGGGCGGCTACGTGGTGATGAACAACGGCGTTTCGTTGCAGGTTTCGAGGGCAAATCGGATGAAATTGATGGAATTGGTCAGATAAACTTTGGGTTGAGAACCCTAACCCAGCAAATCTCGAAAATTGCTCATTTTGAATAAATTACTTAACATATTTGCTGCTGTACTTATCAGTTTTTTTAGTTTTGGACAAACGCCCACAACGATTGTGCTATCTCCAAAACTGAATTACGAAGGGAAACTGAATTGTACTTCACAAACGCTCATTTATGTAGATTCGTTGAGCAAAAAGACCATTCAAGAAGCCAATCAGCAACGCTTTTTGACACTCACCGATTTTCAATTCGACCAATTCTCTTTTTATTACTTCAAATACACCTTTTGGCTTAAACTTTCACTCGAAAATCCGTCTTCTGATTCAGTCAAAGTATTATTTGATGTAAGCACCCACAAACGCATTGAGGTATATGAGGTTGTAGATGCGGCAAACTTTAGATTACTTAATTCAACATCGGATGATTTACTGATTTCACAACGCCAGTACCCCTATGACGAGAAATACGTTCCACTTAGTTTTATACCAAAAAAACGATACGACTTACTCATAAAAATCACCGAGCATCCGCAATTATTCTTTAAGATACAACCTCAATTGTTAAGTTACGGCTACGAGTATCAAGATAAAGTCAGGGCATTCTACGACGAATATTTTACCTTAGTTTTAGATGGGTTTTATGTTTCGATTCTGCTTTTTGTGGTACTTTTTGCCTTGATTTTCTATGCTATCGACCGCAGAATCTATTATTTGCACTATGCCGGATACGTCGGTTCGATATTGATTTTTAGCCTTTGGGGTATCGAACATTCACCCTACATAGAGGTTTTTCATAGTTTTATTCCTTTTCTGAAATTTTCTGGAAACAATAACACCTACGTACTCATCGCCAATATTTTCTATGGCTCGTTTTTACTTACTTTTCTGAACCTCGAAAAACGAAGTCCTAAATTTGCAAGATTACTAATAAGATTCAGAATCTTGATTATTATCGTTTGGATTGCCGATACAATCGTCAATTTTATTCTCAAAAATCATACACTTGGTGGTTTTGTTTGGCTCATCACCCAGCCTTTGGTTGTTGTAATGAGTTTTATGGTTTTGTTTCAATTGTTTAAGCTAAAAAGTAAACTTTCGAGGTATATCAAATTTGGAACAACAGCCCTTTGTATAGGGGTGGTTTTAGGTTTTGGCGAACAACTTTTGCAACTCAAGCCGACCGATAGAGTTATCATGCGTTTTACGCCGAGTATTCCGTTCAATTTTGGGGTTTTGATTGAGATTTTCTTTTTTTCGTTGGCAATTGGCTTCAAAACTTGGCAGGTTCAGCGTGAAAGGATTATTCTACTCAAAGCCATGCGAGAGTCAGAACTCAAAACGGTTCGTTCGCAAATCAATCCTCATTTTGTTTTTAATAGCCTGAATTCGATAAAGAGTTTTATTCTCACCAATCGTTCGCTTGATGCTTCTGAGTATCTTACCGATTTTTCTTCATTAATGCGGTCGATTTTGCAACATTCTAAAGAAAAACTCATTAGCCTTACCGACGAACTCGAAACGACAAATCTGTACGTAAAACTCGAAAAACTCAGGTTTGAAGATAGCTTCGATTATCAATATAGTTGCGATGAAAGTATTGATACAGAGTCTATTATGATTCCACCAATGTTGTTGCAACCCTACATTGAGAATGCAATAAAACATGGTTTGATGAATCTGGATGGAATGAGAGTTTTGAAATTAGAGGTTTTAAGAAAAGCGGAACCACATAACCAAATACTCGAAATCATCATTGACGATAACGGAATCGGCCGAGAGGCAGCTTCGATAATTAGTAAAAATTCGCTCAAACACAAGTCTATGGGGATGAGCATTAATCGCGAGCGGATAAAACTCCTAAACCTGACAAACGATGTAAAGATTCAGATTCAAATCATTGATAAAAAAGATAAAAATGGACTTGCCGAAGGCACAAGAGTTATTATAAAAATTCCTATTGAAGAATGAGAATGAATTTAAAATACCAATCAATAATTAACCCAATCTCAATGCTTTGGGCTGTGATTTTATTGGTATTTTTTTATTCTCAAAATCTATTCGGACAGATTTTATTGACCGATAAATTCAAGAACGAAGCAATTTTAGATTGCTCGGTACAATCACAGGTTTTTGTGGATTCTACTAAGCAATTACTGCTTGAAAGTGTTGATAAACAAAGATTTGTGAGTCTTAAAAGCTTTTTGGTAAATCAGCCGTTTATCAGCGAGTACAAAAATAGTTATTGGATAAAACTAAGAATCGAAAACCCAACGACTGATACACTCAATGTACTATTCACAACAGGAATTCATTACGAAACACAACTTTATCAAAGGTCGAATCAAGGATTTGCACTCGTGGGAGTCGCTTCTGAGCGATTTTTGCCAAATCAGCGATTATTTAGAAGTGATGATAGATACATCCCGATTCGGTTTTTGCCAAACGAACGCAAAGATTTTCTCGCAAAGGTCGAGGATATTCCGAAGCTGAAATTTGAATTAAAACCCCAGGTTGTCAGCATAAACTACGAAAATAGCCTCAAAACAAAGGCTTTTTATGACGAATATTCTTATATTTTGATAAATGGATTCATCATCTCAATTCTGTTTTTCGTATCCATTTTTGTGTTTGGTTTGTACCTTCTAAATCGCCAAAAGTTTTACGTTTACTATGCCGCCTATACGTTTTCTATCTTTCTTTTCTTTTTATGGGAATACGAAAACTCGACTTATTTTCATGTGTTTTTTTCGTATTTGCCATTCTTGAAATTTACGGGCAATAGCAACATTTACATTTTTCTGACCCATATTTTTTACTTTTTATTTGTCATCGAATTCTTAGAAATCGATAAAAAAACGCCATTTTATGCTAAAATTCTGAAAAGTACGGCCATTGGTTTTACAGTTTTTTTGGCCGTAGATTTGATAATTATCTTTGTCTTTAGACGATTAGATTGGAGTTTTTATATCTATTACGCATTCCAATTACTATTCCCAATTCTGAATATTACGTTACTCGCCATCGTTTACCGCCAGAAAGGTAAATTAGCATTATTTGTTAAGTTAGGTAGCACCTGCTTGATGCTCGGAGGCTTGGCTGGTTTCTTGACAACCCTTTTGGGCTTTGAAGAACACGAATTGGTGCTTTTCAGGATTTCGCCGAGTTATATGTTCGACTTAGGCGTATTTCTCGAAATCATCTTTTTTTCGACAGCCATTGGCTACCGAACTTATGAATTGTACCAAGAACAAGACGAACTCAGTAAAGCCATTCACGAATCCGAACTTCGGACGCTCCGTTCTCAGATAAATCCGCATTTTGTATTCAATAGCCTCAATTCTATCAAAAGTTATATTTTGAAACACCGAGCCGTTGAGGCATCTGAGTATTTGACCGATTTCTCGACCTTAATGCGTTCGATTTTACAGCATTCTAAAGAACAATTAATTACACTCAAAGATGAACTCGAAACGGCATTGTTGTATGTGAAACTCGAACAATTGCGTTTTGAGGAAGGGTTTGAATTTATTTATGAATGTGATGAAAATATTGATATTGAAGAAGTCGTGATTCCGCCGATGTTGTTGCAACCTTACATCGAAAATGCCATCAAACACGGATTGATGAATCGGGCCGGCGAGCGGGTTCTAAAATTGCAGGTATCTTTAAACAAATCAGAAAAAAGAAACCAGAAACAAGAAATTATCCAAATTACCATCGAAGACAACGGAATAGGCCGAGAAGCGGCATCTTTACTCCGAAAAAATACCCCTAAATACCAATCAATGGGCATGAATATCAATAATGAGAGAGTCGAACTACTCAATCAAACCAATGATTTGGCAATGAATATTAAGATTATCGACAAAAAAACTGAATCGGGCGATGCCTTGGGTACTAAGGTTTTGATAACAATTTTGAACTAAGTATTCTTTGCCAAATCCATCGTTTTTTCTACCAAATTTCTCCGATTCCCTACCAGATAGTAAATGCTGTTATAAACTCCCAAAGACATCATTTATTTTTATATTGATAAAAACCACTATACAAATTGATAATTACAAAGGCTATATTGACAGTTTTTGAGAATATTCTCTTATGGGGAGTCGGGTTACTCCTTTTGGGGGGGTATATATTTTTTAGTCTTGTAAAATATTACAATCGTAAACGAGAAACGAATATTTTGAGCAAAATGTCTGAGTTAGAGAATGCCATCGGCAACCAACATTTTTTGTACGGAAGCCTCAATTCGGTCAAGAATTATGTGCTTTCGAGAAGCCCGATGGAAGCCGCTCAATACCTTACCGAATTGATGAATTTGATGAAGGCTCTGACCAATCATTCAAAACAAAAGAGCATTACATTAGCCCAAGAAATTGATACTATTATTTTGTATCTCGAATTAGAAAAAAAACGCCTCGGTGAGCATCTCGAATACTACCAAAATATAGATGTTGGTATCAGAGCCAACGAGATTAAAGTCAAACCACTTTTTGCATACCGACAAATCGAAGATTTGATTGGTAATAGTAATCATAACGAAAAAATATTGCTGAACCTCTCTATCAAACAAGTAGGAGAGAAGACATCTTGTAAAATAGAGAACAATAATTTTATAATTCAAATACCCGAAAAAAAGCAGTTTCTCACTTTATAGCCCATACGAGCGGTCAGGTTTTGACCGCTTTTTTTATTAAGTTGATAGCCGTTTATCATTGATTTATCTATAATCATCATTTTTTTATCCAAATTAACCCTCTTGGGGTGATGTACTCATCAATTATTTTAGCCAAATTTGTCGAACATTTTAGTTGTTTGTGTGTTTGATAGTCAGATGCTGATTATCAGACATTTAAGTATAAAATATTTATTGATTATGATTTAGAATTAGGTTATCAAATCATCAAAAACTGACAAATTTTGAAGATGAATTACTTACTTATTTGAATTATCAATTGATAGCGTTTTATTTTACAAATGATTAAAGCTACAAGATTTATTAACTAACAATCAATTTATGAAATTTTTTCGACAAACTTTACTAAAAGCTATTGCTCTAAGTATCTCGTTTTCGGTGGCTTATGCCCAGAAAAAAGATGAAAAAAAGACCGAACCTGTTAAGGCTGACACCACAAAAAAAGCTGCTCCTGCTGCACCCGTAGCCAAACCCGATGCCGCCAAAACTGGCCCTAAACCTTACAAAGAAGTTATTACAGACAAAGCTAAAACCATGAAAGGACTTATGACTGTTCATAAGTTAGATGATAAGTGGTTTTTTGAAATTGCCGACACTTTGTTGGGTCGCGACATCATGACAGTTACTCGTTATTCAAAGACTGCCGCCGGTGGCGGAATCTTCGGTGGTGAAGAAGTTAACCGTCAGGTTGTAAAATGGGAGAAAGGCCCAGATAACAAAATCTTTTTGCGTTCTATCACAACGGTTATTGCCAGCCCTGATAGCACAAAACCAATGTTTCAGGCTGTTAAAAACTCAAGTGCCGACCCGATTATTGCGGTTTTTGATATAAAAGCATTCAAGAAAGACACTTCGTCGGTGATTGAAGTAACTGATTTATTCAAAGGCGACAACCAAGTTTTCTCACTTAGCTCGATAGATAAACAGTTTTTAAAACTCACTGCGATTCAGCCTGATAAATCGTATATTCAGCATATTCGTAGTTATCCAATCAATACCGAGATTCGTACCGTAAAAACTTTCGGTGTGATTCCGCCAACTATTTCATTGGCTCCAATTCCTCAGATTGGCCAATACCTGCCAGCGGGTCGCGATGCCGGTGTTGTAACGATGGAGTTCAATACTTCGATGATTATCCTTCCAAAAGTACCAATGCGTAAGCGTTTCTTTGATGCACGTGTAGGTTATTTTGCCAATCAGTACAGTGTTTTTGGCGAAGAATCACAAAGTTCAGAAACTGATGTTTTTGCTGTGAGATGGAGACTCGAACCAAAATCTAAAGAAGATGCTGAGCGTCAGAAACGTGGCGAATTGATTGAGCCTAAAAAACCAATTGTGTATTACATAGACCCTGCAACTCCTGAAAAATGGAGAAAATACCTCAAAATGGGCGTTGATGACTGGCAAAAGGCATTTGAGAAAGCTGGTTGGAAAAACGCAATCCGTGGTGAATATTGGGATGAAAAAGATACTACCAAGAGCCTCGAAGATGCTCGTTTCTCGGCAATCCGTTATTTTGCGGCTGATATTCAAAATGCTTATGGTCCAAACGTACACGACCCACGCAGTGGAGAGATTCTCGAAAGTCATATTGGTTGGTACCACAACGTTATGCGTTTGTTGCGTAACTGGTACATGATTCAGACAGCGGCATCAGACCCACGTGCCAGAAAGAAACAATTTGATGATGAATTGATGGGACAACTAATCCGTTTTGTATCATCACATGAGGTTGGTCATACGCTTGGTCTTCGCCATAATATGGGGGCAAGCTCGGCTACGCCTGTCGAAAAATTACGTGATAAAAATTGGGTTGCTGCCAATGGTCACACTTCGTCTATCATGGATTACGCTCGTTTTAACTACGTTGCCCAACCAGAAGATGGTGTTACAGATTTCTTCCCACGTATCGGCGATTACGACGATTGGGCTATCCAATGGGGTTACAGCTACTTTGCAGATGCCAAATCGGCTGACGAAGAGAAATTGTTATTGAATACAATTACCAAAGAGAAAGTTAAGAATGCAAGATTGCGTTTCGGAACCGAAATCAGCCCATCAGACCCACGTTATCAGACAGAAGATTTGAGCGATAACGCCATGAAGGCTTCGGAATACGGTATCAAAAACTTGCAGAGAATCTTACCAAACTTGCCAGAATGGAGCAAAGAAGAGGCTGAAAGCTACAAAGATTTGACCGAATTGTACGATAACGTTGTTGGTCAGTTCCGTCGTTATATCGGACACGTTGCTAAAAACGTAGGTGGTATTTACGATACACCAAAAACAAGCGATATGGATGGTGCAGTGTATGAAGTTGTGCCAAGAGCTACTCAGAAAGATGCAGTTGCATTCTTGAATCGTCAAGTATTTACAACTCCTACGTGGTTGTTAGACCCTAATGTACAAGGCCGTACCCGCCCAGACCAAGGTATTGAGGCTATCAAATCTATTCAAGAAAATGCTTTGAATAACGTTCTTTCTGGCGATAAAGCTATCAGATTGATGGAAACTGGTGCTAAGAATCCTGCAAATTACAATTTAGATGAATTGATGGTAGATTTACGTGGTGGAATCATGACTGAGGTTAAAACTCGTCGCCCGATTGATGTACATCGCCGTAACCTCCAGAAAGTATTTGTTGAGAAAGTAATTACATTGCTTACTCCGGGTATGGCTGCTTCGCCAGCGATTCCACAAGGAGCAACTTATGGTTTCGAGAGCCGTATGGTAGATTTGAAGAAAACAGACTTGCCGTCAATTGCAAGAGCTCATTTGGAAGAAATGAAAAATGAAATCAAAGCTGCCTTGCCATTGACTACCGATAGAATGAGCAAAATTCACTTACAAGACCTTGTGAATCGTATTACAAACGCTCTTGACCCTAAGTAAGGATTAGAGCTTAGATTGAAATTACAAAAAATCCCTCTTCGTTTCGGAGAGGGATTTTTTGTGTAGCTATTTCAATAATGGCACACAGATAACATTTTTTGGTGTACGAAATTTTGAGGAATAATCTTCCCCCTAACTTATCCCCAATGTTGAGGTGTAGTAAAATTTAATTGAAAAGCCCTCCCCATTGGGGGAGGGTTGGGTGGGGTGGAACACTCACAACGAATAATCCGCTTCATCTGCGTGCTAATTTCTGAAATATAATCAATTTTGCTTCACTCTACTTTGTTCGCTTTCAGAACCTCCCGATTTACGAGCATTCAATGATTTTCCTTTATTGAATCTGTACGAGAATGCAAAAGTTACCACTCGGCTATCCAAAAAACTCAGCCAATTTGCTTTTGAGTTGGCAATATTCCTAATATCTCCGCCGGGTTGATTGGTATAGAAAATATCCGAAACATTCAGCTTTATTGAACCTTTGTCTTTCAAGATTTTGTACGATAATCCTCCACGCATTTGCCAAACCGGAATCGTCAGAAACTGGGCTACCAATACCCTTGTCTGGTAGTTGCCGCTTAACTCCGCACTGAGCGATTTTGTGATTTTGAATTGATTATTAGGGCCAATGAACCAATAGAAACGGCTTTCGTCTAAGATTTGCCCGTAAATGATTGATTCAAAACCAAGACTTTTGAGTTCGGTATAAAGCTGTAAAGTCCACCATTTTGTGATATTGAAACCTGCATTTACATTGATTCCATAGGCGATTTGCTTACCAAAATTACCCGGGCGACTGTAATAAATCGTTCCACGTTGTTCGTTAGTTTCTTGAATCAAATCTTTGGTGTAGCTGTATTCTAAGGTTGTCGTCAAGAAGTTTTTGTAAGTGTGCGACAACTCGAAATTATACGAATAAGTCGGCTTCAAAAACGGATTTCCGCCATAATAAGTAAATCTATCGAGCGGGTAAGTAAACGGATTCATCGCCTGATAATCTGGTCGGTCGATTCTCCGTCCAAACGAAAACCCAAGCTGATGAATATCTGCCGAATCTAATTTATACGATAAATAAAGGGTAGGGAAGAGGTTGTTGTAATTGCGAGTGAATGTCGAATCTTTTATCTGGACATTGCCCAATTGATTGCCTTTGATATTAGTATTTTCAAACCTCAGCCCCAATTGCAACGAAAATCTTGCCCAATCTCGGTTATAATTCACATACGCTGCATTGATATTTTCTTTGTACTTGAAGCGATTGCTAAATTCATAATTCGGAATTCTATTATTATCAATCACATCAAAAAAATCGGCGGTATTATCGGTATTTACCAAGCTCGATTTTACACCTGCCTCAAATTTTCCGCCTTTTTGAAGCGGATTGGTATAATCAATTTTAGCAGTTCGGATATTAATATCGGCCGGTAAAGACGAAAACAAAGTTGTTTGACCCAATGGCTTATTATTGGGTGTAAACGTCGAATTTACCAAGTTTTGGGTCATTTCGGAGTTATAATTAATGTAGTCGAGGTTAGTTGTGAGTTCTTTGCCCAAGCTATCAATCTTGTAAGCGTAGTTGATATTATAACTTTGGTTTGTCCATTTTCTTTCGGTTGGGTTTGTCGCCGTTATCAAGCCCGTTACTTCGTTATTTTTATCTAAAATCTTTGAGCGATTGATAACTGGCGAATAAAACGGATTGATAAAACCAGTAAAAACGACCCCAAGAGTAGATTTTTTTGAGAGATAATAATCTAAACCGAGTTTGAGGTTGTTACTACCCATCTGCCTTTTGATATACGAATTTTGGGTGAATCCAGAGTTATATGCACCATCGGGTGTAAAGTACAAACGATTGATTGTCAAATCTTGGTAAGTATTGTTTTGATTGACGCTCATATTTGTAAAGAAATTCAATTTATTTACCCGATAATTCAGGTTCAGACTGTTATTGGTACGCGAATAACGCCCTTGCCCAAAACTGAGATTTATCCCACCATTAAAACCCTTTATCTGATTTTTTTTGAGTTTGATATTGATAACACCGGCATTACCAGCGGCATCGTATTTTGCGGGCGGATTGGTCATGATTTCGATGGTTTCAATCGAACCTGACGGCAAAGAACGCAGGTAATTGGCTAAGTCAGAAGCGGCTAAATAAGTGGGTTTATCATCAATAAACACCACAACCCCCGTTTTGCCTTTGAGCGAGATAACACCGTTTACATCGACGATTATACCGGGTGCTTTTTCGAGGATTTCGAGAGAGGTTGTACCCGCATTGCTAATCAAAGCATCGGGATTGATAATTGTTCGGTCTATTTTCTTTTCGACAAATGGCTTTTTGGCTACAACTTTCACTTCGGCTAAATTCTGTGATTCGTCTTGCATCACAATTGTTTCAACCGAAATATCTGATTGGTCAAAACTAAAGCTTTTTCCAAGGAATTTCTTGTAACCGATATTGGTAGCCATCAGTAAATAATTGCCATTTTTTATGGCAACAAACTCAAATTTGCCGTCAATCTCCGAAATAGCCGCCTTCACGAACGATGAGTCTTTGGCATTTAGCAGCGAAACCACAACGCCTTCGATGGGTTTCTGATTTGAATCTTTTACATCGCCTTGTATTTTGCCAATTTGGGCGATTGCACACTGCACGTAAAACGTGAGTGAGAGCATGAAAAATAAAGATGTTTTTTTCAATTTGGATAAATGTTTAAGTAATAGCTAAAGTGAGAAGTTGTAGGATTATAAATAAATAGGTTAATTGGTGATTTGATGGATTAAATTTATGAATCGACCTCCAAACTACCATGTTTCTAACTAAAAAAGGGGGAAAAATCCCCCCTTATGAGTTATTAGAATGAGCAAATGTTTACTTCAAAACTACCGTTTTTCCTGATTTTGAGGATTTTACGGCGGCATCGAGAATCTCCATTGCCACCATATTGATTTTGAGCGAACCTAAATCATTTTCAGATTTTATATAGCCTCTTACTATGGCCGCAAAGTAACTAAAGGCGTCGTTGTTGGGCGATGCAAGTGGTTTTACCTCAATTTTGCTTTCGGCTGGGGCGTTTCTATCACCGATTCTCACCCGCATTTGCGATGATTTATCAGCAAAAATAAATCCTTTTTGACCGTATATTTCGGTATCTTTTCGGTCAAATGGCCAGTTCCACGAGGCCTGAAAAATCCCTTGAGTTTTTGGATATTGTACAATGATTGTAGCTTCGTCGTCAACCTTAGGATACACACTCGGTTTGTTGGTTTGAGCAATTGCTGTTACCGAAATCGGACGTTCGCCTTTCATCAACCAAGTCATAATATCGGCTCCGTAACATCCAAAATCCATGATGGCACCGCCACCGTTTTTTACTGGGTCTGTGAGCCAATCTAAAAACTGAGGCGAGCAGCCAATCTCCTTTGGTCCGCTGTGACCATCGTAAATAATTACTTTTCGGAGTTCGCCCAGACTTCCCTGCGAAATCATATCGTAGGCTTGATAATGACTTGCATACCAAGTAGTTTCGTAGTTTGTAATGACATTTATACCGTGTTTTTTGGCCAAAGATTCAATCTTTTTGGCGTGCTCCAGATTTACTGCCAATGGCTTCTCGACCATTACATGGATTTTCTGCGGAGCACATTTTTCGACTGTTTCGAGGTGTTCGTAAGTACTTCTAAAATCACAAACGGCTTCGGGTTTTGCTTTGGCAATCATTTCTTCGAGGCTACCAAACCACAAGCTATCGGGCAAGTTAGCATTTTTCAATAACTTCATGGCCAATTCTTTGTTGGGTTCGGCAAAACCTACCAAAATCATCCCTTCGTGTTTAGGATGATACAAAATGCCATTTACGTGGTCGTGGGTCATGCCCACAATGCCCATTCTAACCGCTTTTTGGGCAAAAGAATTCGTAATATTTAACAGGATGAATAGATAAATGATTTTTTTCATGATTAGGGTTTTGTTGGTAAATTCACCATTGAAGGTACGGTTTTTTTATTGATTTCCCGAAAATTTCAATCTAATTCCAACCTTATTCAATCCAACAGAATCATTATCTAAAAACAAATCCTTGTTTATGAAAAAGCAAATCTTGGCTATTGGAATTTTATGTCTCATCGGATTGGGGTCTTGTACTAAGTCCGATGATGATGTAACTGCTCGTTCGGCAAAGGCTTCAGAATCACTTAATGATTTTGAATGCATCAATAAAGCTGCCGATAAATCATTGACAATCAATGAAGTTAAAAAGAAAATTTACGGAGAGTGGCAGTTAGCGGGCATGATTACGATGCTACCGACCAAAGAAGTACCCGATATTAAAGTTGTATTTAAAGATTTGCCAGGAAGTACTACAAAGCAATTGGCCGAATATTACGAAAATGGCAAGCTGAAAGGTTCAACGACTTGCACTTTAAAAGAAGAAACAATTAATCAGATTTCTTATGTTACGATAGCTTCGGATGTCGAAATGTTTGATGCCAACACCTACAATTTTATCAGAGGGAATATCAGAATTTGTGATGAAGAATTGATGATTGATAACGGAATGGCGTTTGATGCCCCTGCGTATCTTTTTAGAAAGAAGAAATAGTTTAAAAAAACTGTGGCACATCCCAGAAGGTGTGCCACAGTTTTGATTATCAATTCTGATTGAATTGATCGGTAATGACTTTTCTGAGTGCTTGGTGCGGACGTAATCCGTTGTTTCGGTAAACCTTCGGAGTTGGGTCGGTTTTAGAATCTTGTGCGTTTTGCATTTGTCTGATTGATGCACTTCGCAATTCCTCATATTCTTCTTCGGTAAGCCCTTCTGCTTGAGCATTTCCTTTAGCAAAACCATCATTGAATGTATTAATTCTACGGTCTTGGTCGGCCATTTTGCTGTCTTGCAGATAGTTCTCGATTTCTTTTAGCATCGCAATTTTCTCGGCTTTCAATTCATCCAAATTTGGCAATAAAGACAAATCGTGTTCCAAAATACTCTTATTTACAACTTGCTCCGAGAGTAATTTTTGAGCCGTTTTTAACTCTTCGTTGAGTTTTAAATTACGTTTTTTCAATTTATTGATAGCGGGAGTCGCTTGAAACCAACGATACCAATACGCTTGTAAAATTGGGAAGGCAATCCCCAAACAGATTGCACCTGCGATTGCGAAGAGAATCCCACTCAAAACAAACGAAAACAAAGCCCACGGACTATTTACCAAGGTGATATTGAGTTGGTCATAAGCCTTGAGTTGTTCGTCCATTTTCTGGATAAGTGCTTGGTTTTCAGACGGTTGAATGGCAGTTGGGTCGAGCGGTTGAGCATTGAGCTGCATCGCTTTTATTTGCTTGTTGATACCGTCTTTGAGTTTATCGGTTTTATAGGCCTCGTATCTAAACCATCCTAAAATAAACATCGTACCCACCGTAAAAATCAACAAAAATGCCTGAAAAACACCGTAAACTCTTTTGGTTTTGGGCGAATAATCGTGGATGTAAGGCTGCTCGACCAACCGCTCGTAGGCGGGTTTTAACAATATCGAGAGCATTGCCAAACCAATTGCAAAAGACCACGCTTCGGTATTGTTTCGGATATTGAGAGCATAAGCCACAATTTCGTGCGAGATAATCAAATCGCCCGCCACAAATGCCACACCTGCCAACAAATAGAGAATCCCGGCCAAAAACGAATACGGTGACTCGTTGTAATTACGTTTTTTATCTAAATGATTGATTCTCTGTTGGTTTTCATCAATGCGAGATTCGATGTATTTCACATTTTGTGAATGTGTATTGACCCCGATTGTGAACTCCTGCAAACGGTCAAAAATGCTTTTGCGTTTGTCTTTGGCAATCGCTATTTCGTTATCAATCCTGTAAACTTCGTTTTTCTTCTCGTCGATTCGTTTTTGTAGCCACTCAAAGTTTACGTGACTCGAAAGATACCCTTCGTAGGTACTTTTATCTATATTTTCGACCCCAGTCACGTATCCGTGTTGGAAATCGCCGTTATAATAATTTTCGTTTTCTTGCATTGTCTTAATTAAATAAGCAAATTAGTGAATTAGCGAATAATCTACTGGTTAATGGAATGGTATTTGAAACCAGAAATTTTTCAAACTTTAGACTTAATCATTCACTTACAGTTGATAAAATCGTATTTTTAATTTTACCACTAAGTTCACGTAGAACACATAGATACACTTAAGTTAGATTTTTTCTTAGTGAAACTTTGTGTTCTAAGTTACTGAGTGGTGATTTTATTTTTTACATTCTATTACCCGAAAGGGAATTAAATGATTCAATTAGAATATCTGTGGCTGATTACCCCATAATTCGTTTTAAATCTTTTTCGCTGATACGGTCTTTATAACCACGAGCCAGATTGAATTCACTTTCAAATAATTTAATGAGCGAATCTCGTTTGCCATTCACCCGAATCAATTCGGCTTCGGTTTTATTGAGAATTGGGATAATCTCCCATTTTTTCACTCTTAATTCATCAATTTCGTTTTTGAGTTGATTGATTTCAACATCCCAAGACTCCGTTTTCTTATTTTTGTCTTTGTTAAGTTGCTGATTACCAATCCATTTCATCAAATCGTCTTTGGTAACTGTCATATTACTTAATAACAATTTACCCGCAAACAAAAACAAGAAGAAAACAAAAAACAGTAACGCAAGTGAGCGAACCAAACTAAGACTCTCAATGGCGTGTACAAATACGAAGAACGAAGCCGCAAACGGCATCCCGATTTCTTCTAAGGCACGTCGCCACGAAACCTCACTATCGGTGTCGTGAAAGAATGAAATCCTACCAAAAAGATTGAACATCCCAGCTAAAAATACTCCTAACGCAATAAAAAAGTGGTTTTGCTGATACGATGAACGGAGCGTTTCTTCTATCAAATAGTAATTACCGATGCACATGGCCAATGAAAGCAACAAACCAGCGAGTGTGCGTGGAAGCTGATGAATCTGCTTTTCTTTTTCTTCTAAAACCCTTGCTTTTTCGGTCAATTCGTTGATTCGGGTCTCTTTCTGCTCGATAAATAAATTGAGTTCACCGATTTTTTCGTTGTATTGCTCAATCTCTTTTTCTAAATCGGCCGATTGATGGGAGAATATTGTGCGAATAACCGCGATTTTCTCCTCGGCTTTTGAATCCGACAAACCAAAAATCACACCTTCATCACGAAGGGCGTCTTCGTTTTCGAGCCAATGAGGCAATTCGAGTTCAGATTTTGGATTCTGAATTTCGGGTTGCCAATTAATTGTAGAATACTGCCCCGTTACAATCGGTTGAGTTATTGGTGCTTGGTTGGCAGCTACATTTGGCTGCTGATTATTCACGACATACTGCTGGGTCGGAATCGGCTGAGTGGCAGCTCCTTGATTTGACACAAAAGCAGGTTGCGAAACTGGTGTTTGGTTTGTAGCTATATTTGATTGCAAATTATTGGCTGCAAACTGCTGATTTGGTATTGGCGAAATTGGATTTTGGCTTACATTGGCCTGTAAACTACTATCCGTAAACTGCGAATTGCCCTGATTTTCGACGTATAGATAATTGCGTTGGTCGTCGATTTCATCTTTGCGAATGAATTGCTTGATTCGTTCTAATAGTGTCATCTCAGAAAATGGGAGAGGTTATAATTTTGAATGCAATTTATACACTCGATTAGTAATAGCTTTTAGATAACTCAAAATTGAATAAATTATTTTGTAGAATAACCATAAATTGTGAAGAATGGTCTGAAAATTGGATAATATGTGACGAATCTTTATAAAAACAAAAAGAGCCAACAGCTTTTACACCATTGACTCTATTGTTTGGGGCTAATTTTAAAATTTTTATTGGATTGGATTACGAAAAATAAAGTTTACTTTTTTGGTATGTCAAAATCGTAAAAAAGATAATTTAATATCAATCGTCCTTGTGCATAAGGAACCAACGCTCCTGAAGGTGTTTTTTCAAATACTTCTTTGATTTCTATTACATACACATCTTCATTTTTAGCAAGTGTTGTCAAATTTTTGATAGAACCGCTTCCGATAACTACCTGATTTGCAACTTTCTTACCTCCCCTAACCAACGCAATCTCAAAATCTCTCACTACCAATTCCTTTTTCTCGGTTTCATCGGTAGGCTGTACACTTAACGAAAATTCATTGTCTTGACGATTCAGAAATTCGTTCTTCGCAATCGGTCTTCCACTCACCACCAAATTTACTTTAACTTTTTTTGGGGTTTCGTCTGCAAAAGCTTTACTGTTAAAAGACTGCCAAGCAAGTATGCTAAAAAGCAAAGCTGCCAGCCTTTGAGTAAATGATGTTTTCATGTTTGTAGCAAAAAGTTGTTAATACTGATTAAGCGGTATCAAAACCTATGCCAAAACTTTTGAGAATTTGCTTAATGAGACGATAGTGGAGCCTTTTAGTGAATATTTTCGATTCTGACAGCTACATTACTAAACGCGGCGTTGCCCGTGAGTTCATCCAACACATAATCATCTGTTAAGTCGTTGATACTAACACCTGCGTGTTTGGTCGCAATATCGAGTTGCACACCTTTTCGACCGTGGCCGTAGCCATGAGGCATACAAACCACACCTTCTTTTATTTCATCGGTAATTTCAATGGGTAATTCAACCGCCCCAACTCTCGAAACCACTTTTACATGTTGACTATTAACGATTTTAAGTTTTTGGGCATCCTCGGGGTTCACCATCAAAGTACATCGGTTTGGCCCTTTTACTAACCGTTCCGAATTGTGCATCCACGAATTGTTATCCCGCAAATGCCTTCGGCCAATCAGTAGAAAATCAAATTCTGCAATTAAACTGCTGTTTGTGAATGATTTATAAACCCTTTGGAGGTCGTTTACCAATATTTCAGGAGCAAGATTGATGCGTTTGTTTTCGTGAATCAATCTATCGGGCAGACAAGGCTTCAGAGCACCTAAATCAATCCCATGCGGATTTTCTTTTAGTTTTTCTAAACTCAATTGATACGGCCCAAACATGAGACCCAGATTGAGCTTTTCTTCGGGCGGAGTAGATGTAAACACCTCACCCCCTTCCACTTTCCCGCTGGAGAGGGGCGTTTGCATACGATGGGCTAATTCTTGGTAAATTTCGTAGTCGTATTTTGCACCTTCGGCTTTGTCAAATAATGGCTCCGAATATTTGGCTGTATTTCTCACAGCCAAGGCATGAAACGTCAAATCGTAATGAGAAACTTCAAGCCCAGTGGCTGGAGGCAAAATAATATCGGCGTGGCGAGTGGTTTCGTTGATGTAAATATCAATCGCAACCATAAATTCGAGTTGTTCGAGGGCTTTATCCAATTGCCCACCGTTTGGGGTTGATAAAACGGGATTTCCGCAACTCGTAATCATGCATTTGATTTGTCCTTCGCCTTCGGTTAAGATTTCTTCGGCCAAAACTGCAACTGGTAGTTCTCCCAAAAATTCGGGTAAACCACGCACTCGACTTCTCCATCGGGCAAAACGGTTGTCAGGTTTTCCTCGACCGATAAAATCGACTGCGGGTAATGTAAACATCGCTCCACCTTGACTATCAAAATTACCAGTGAGAATATTTATCACATTAATCAACCATTGCGAAACTCCGCCAAATGCTTGGGTCGAAACCCCAACTCTTCCGTAACAAACGGCCGATTTGGCAGCACAAAATTCTTTGGTGATTCTGATAATTTCTTCGGCAGCAATGCCAGTTTGCTTGCTTACTGCTTCGGGGCTATATGCTTTTGAGATTTCTTCAATGACTTCAATTCCATCGGTAAATTCAGCCAAACGACCCATTTGGACTAAATTCTGACTAAAAATCGTATGAATCATTGCCAAAAGTAAGAATACATCGCTGCTTGGATTGATGAAAAAATGCTCATCAGCTTTCTCGGCTGTTTCGGTGCGTCGAGGGTCTATCACTACAAATTTACCGCCTCGTTTTTGTATCGCTTTTAAGCGATTTGCAACATCTGGCACAGTCATCATGCTGCCATTTGATGCGATTGGGTTTCCGCCGATGATTAGCATATAGTCGGTATGGTCGATGTCTGGAACTGGTAGCAACATCGGATGCCCAAACATCAGCCACGAAGCAAAATGGTGTGGGAGTTGGTCGGTCGAAGTAGCCGAAAAATGGTTTTTAGTTTTGAGCGATTTAGCAAATGTAGGGCTGTTCATCGTAGTGCCAAGGTTATGAATCGAGGGGTTTCCTTGGTACATCGCCACTGCGTTATTGCCGTATTTTTCTTGAATTTCTTTTATCTTTGAGGTAACAGTTTCAAAGGCTTCGTCCCAACTGATTTGTTGCCAGCCGTCTTGTGTACGTTTTACTGGGAATTTCAGACGGTTGGGGTCTTCGTAAATATCTTTGAGTGCCACAGCTTTTGGGCAGATATGACCACGGCTAAAAGGGTCATTTTTATCGCCCACGATTGATTTTACAACTCCGTCTTCTACCTTTATTTCGAGTCCGCAAATGGCTTCGCAGAGGTTGCAGGTGCGGTAATGTGTTTTGGTCATTTAGTTTTGATGTTTTGAGATACATCAAATGTATGAAAAATTATAAAAAATCTAAAAATGATTATGAAATTAGGTTTGAAAACCCAATCATTGGGGTTTGATATAGGAATCTCAAACCAGCGTAAACAGGGTATTAATAAACTGTAAAGTAAGTTTGTATAATATTCAGTTAACGTGTCCCTCCCTCTCCAATCGGAGAGGGAAAGGAAGGGTGAGGTTAAAATAGTGACATTTTAGGTAAAATAAACCTTTTGACCCCACCCTTCATCCCTCCCTAACAATGGGGAAATGGGGAGGGGGGACTCGGAATCTTAAAGTAACTTAGTTTACAGAGTAATTAATCTTAACTCAAAACCTCTTTAAGTACGGGTAATGATTTTATTTCGCCGAAATCTTCGATGTGGAGGTTATAGAAATTCAAGATGATTTCGACCAAATAATTGCGGGTTTGGCGGCTAAAAGTAAGTGGGCTATCGTATTCTGAAATGATTAATTGATTGATAGCTCTTTGGTAATCTAAATCAATCATCATCGAAACATTCATTTCTCTAAATTGCTCAACGATTTCGCTGGCATTTTGTGGGGAAAATCCCAAAAAAAAGGCATATTTAAGCAAAAAAATGAGGTGAAAATTCTCAAAATGCTCGGTTTTTTCGTCGAATTCTATGAATGAATGATATAGAAATTCAAAAAGATAATGATTCTCTACGTGTTCTTTTAGTGTCTTGCTAAGCACTTCATCCAAGAACATTCCGATACTCGATTTATAAATATCATACGGAATTTGCTGGTAAGGATAACTGCATTTGATTTCGGAGATTCGATGAATTTCTTTTTTTTCGTCGTGATAAACTACTAAGTCGAGTAAGGTGAGCGGCTGAAAAAGTGCGATTCGATTTTTGCCTTTTGAACTTCTTACGCCGTTCTCGATGTATGATTGTATCCCAAATTTTTCGGTATAAATCTGGGCAATGATGGATGTTTCGCGATAACGAATGTAATTGATGACGATACCTCTGGTTTTATGTAGCATGGTAAAGCAAGAAAAAAAACAACAGTATCCAGAGAATATCTATAAAGTGCCAATAAATGCTTATTAGCTTGATTTTGAGCTGATTAGGTGGATTTACACTATACACAAATGTATCTACATAATTAAGGTTTTTGATAGCATCACGGTTAACGATAGAGAGAGCAATCAATCCGCCAATGGTATGAAAAATATGTAGCCCCGAAAGTATGTAAATAAACTGTCCGCCCGTATCATTATTCATTCGGATGTTTTTATTGAGCAATTCGCCCCAACCTAAAAATTGTAAAACAATGAATGCGATTCCTAATAAAAAAGTAACGATGAGATTGAGCCGATAGCTACGGAAACGCTCGACTTGAAAGGCTTTATTTGCCCAGTAAAGCGTGGCACTACTCAATAAAATGGCCCAAGTACTAAACCAAAAAAAACGTGGAATCACCACCGAAACCTGAGCATTATTCATGATTTCTTTGGCAATCAGAAAGAACATTACCCCCAAAAACAAAATTCCGCTACCAATCATTGCCAAATACAGCATGAATTCAAATGGCTCTCGGCGTTTTGAAAGATTAATCATAAGTTTTTCTTTGGTTTGATTCAGCGATTTTTTAAAGAACACCCGACCAAGTGGCAAAGTTGCCAAATTGGTCAGATAAATTTACTTCTTGCTCAAATATCCCGTAAACTGTCGAGCCGCTGCCCGTCATTGAGGCATAACTGGCTCCCGAATCATAAAGTTTTTGTTTTACTTGGGCAATGATTGGGTATTTTATCAAAAGTTTTTCTTCAAAATCGTTTTTAACGATTTCACACCAATCTTTAATGGGTTGTTGTAGTGCTTCTTTGAGCGAAATTTGAGGTATTTGGGGTGTTACTCCCGAATACGCCTCAGCAGTTGAGATATGAACCGATGGATTTACAAGTACGATGTACTTATTCGACAAATCTAATGAAAAATCTTCAAATTGGTCGCCTTTCTGATAACAAAAAACCGGGCGATTTTCGATGAAAAATGCACAATCCGAACCCAATTTGCGGGCATAATTTTTAAGGTCCTCGTTGCTCAATTCTAACTCAAAAATTTCATTGAGCATTTTTAGGGCAAAAGCTCCATCGGCCGAGCCGCCACCCAGACCTGCACCCATCGGAATTACTTTATGAAGATGAATTTTGATATTAGCTTGCTCCTTGTCTCTCGTTTCTTGTTTCTGATTTATTATCGGTTCTAATAATTTATATGCCTTAATGATTAGATTTGAATCGGTTGAACCCGGAATCCCTAAACCCGAACTTGTAAACTCAATGCTGTTTGGGATTTGCAATCCCGAACTATTCTGCATCGGATTTACAATCCCTTTCTCATTCACGATTATCTCAAGCACATCTCGCCACTGAACAGGATAAAAAACCGACTCAATATTATGAAAACCATCGCTACGTTTCTCGATGATGTTCAGCCCAATATTTATTTTTGCGTTTGGGAAAGTAATCATTCAACCTATTTTTTATAACAAAACAATATCATTGGCATTGGCTACTTCAAAATTTTGAGTTCCGAGGTTTTGGTTAATCGTATCCGACGATTCTTTGATTCGAGCCACCGCAACTACGTTTTTTTGCTCGTCCATAATCTCGACCACTTCGCCAGCCTCAAAATTGCCAATCACTTTTTTAATACCAACTATCAAAAGGCTATTTCTGTTTTGCAAAGCCTTGACCGCACCGCCATCAATTTTGATTTGTCCCGAAGCCAAACTACCACTCGCCAACCATTTATTTCGACTCGAAACGGCACTTTTTTGCGGTAAAAATTCGCTACCAGTTTCGCCTTTAATTGCCTTGATGATGCCATCTTTTTCTTTCATTCCAAAAATCAACACCCGAATCCCCATTCGAGTTGCCAGTTTTGTGAATGTAAGTTTCGATGCCATCCCACCCGTGCCAAGTGATGATTTACTACTATCTACAAACCCAAGTATTTGATTATCAACCTTTTCGATTCGACGAATGATGTTTTTATTTTTATCCAAAAATCCCCCGACCGAAGTGCAAATCATCAAAGTATCGGCACCAAAACCAGTTGCGATGAGCGTAGCCAATTCGTCATTATCCGAAAACTTTAATTCACGATTACTCACCACATCATTCTCGTTGGCGATGGGGATAATCTCGTTTTTCCACAATTCCTGGTAAGTTTCTTTGAGTTGTAAAAACTGCTCACGATTGGCAAAATGTTGTCTTTCGCAAAGGCTTTGGGCAATTTGGATTCCGTATTGGCTAAAATATTTTGCGTAAATATTCAACAAAAGCGGATTTCCGATTGCGGCGGCGGCTTTACGCTCCGAAATTTCGCCCGAATAGTTTTTAATGAAATGCTTTCCAGCACCCACCGCTCCCGATGAAACTATAACTATTTGATAATCAGCGTGTAGAGTGGCTACTTGACGTGCAATTTCGGCAATGATGCTTTCGTCTGGCTCTCCGTTTGCTTTGGTAATTGAGGCCGTACCGAATTTAATGACTAAAACAGAGGATTGGTTCACTATGTTATTTTCTTGGTTTAAGGTGGTCCGATAGATACTGTTTGGACATCTGCAAAATTAAGGATTATACACGACTAATTCTCCATTTAGGGATTTATGTTGAGCATAAAGAACAATTCTTTTGAATTCATCAAACTTTACAAATATTCATCAAAGTACTGATAGTCAATAATTTAAGGTTTTATTCGAAGAATTCGAGATGTTCGATTAATTCTACATAATTGCTCAAATCAGAATTTCCTTTAATTCTTCAAATTCCCAGTCTTCTATGGCTGGAAAATTGGCGATTCTAAAACTTGTATTTTTCCAAGCTCCATAGCCATTTCCGAGAGTGATGTTATTTTGTTTTGCCTTTTGTTTAATGGCTTTAATTGCATCGGTGCCTCCCTCAATCGCCAAAACTGTATCAGACCTAACTTCTTTATTTTGTACGATTAATTGCCAATCTGTCTCATTTTCTATAAAATTATAAAGATTTTTAGCCCTTTCTTTGATTTTCTGACCTACGGTTTCAATATTCTCAACATCTTGAAGAACTCGTAACAAAAGGTAAATATTCAGAATATTTGGTGTATAATGTGTTTGGTATTTTTCAAAGTTTTTGTGGATAAACAAAAGACTATTGTAGTATTTGCGGTCATTGATTTCTTCGGCTTTTTTAAGTGCTTTTGGCGAACAAATCATTATGCCCATTCCTGCGGGTAAACCTAAACATTTTTGTACCGAAGCCAACCAAACATCGCCCGATTTCCAATCAAGTTCGATTCCGCCCAAAGAAGAAGTTACATCAAATGCGATTAACCCATCCCCAGTCCTCCTCCAATAGGGAGGGAGTAGTTGTGTGCCGTTTGAGGTTTCATTTTGAGTAAAACAAATGACTTCGCTATTGATATTTGCGGGTAAATTTGGCAAAGAATTAATCTCAAAATGCAGACTTTGAGCCATTGGTTTGAGTTTTTGGGTGTATTCAAACCATTTTTGTCCGAAAGTTCCATTAAAAACATGAAAACTTGATTCGGCAACTAACGATTGAGTGATGATTTCCCAACATTCGGTGGCCGAAGAAGTAAAATAAACGTGATATTCGGCCGGAATATTTAATTTTTTCTTCAATAATCCAATACATTCTTTGAGCATATCCATAAAGCCTTCGCTGCGGTGATTCATTTGCAGAATACCACTCCGAAACCCATCTTGTAAATAAGTTTCAATTTTTGGATATAGCTTCGATGGCCCAGGATAGAAAGTTATCATATTGATTATGTAACACGACTTTTCAAGTCGTGGGTTTGGATTGTGGCTGAACGAGTTGAAAACTCGTTCTACAAAAAGTATCTTATCGCCAGTTCGTATCCTTTCAAGCCGAGTCCACAAATCATACCTTTGCAACGGCTTGTGAGGTATGAGTGGTGTCTGAATGCCTCACGTGCGTGAATATTCGAGATGTGAACCTCAACCGCGGGTGTTTTGATAGCCGAAAGGGCATCGGCAATGGCAATTGATGTGTGCGTATAAGCTCCTGCATTGATAACAATTCCGTCGAATTCAAAACCGATTTCGTGGATTTTATCAATAATTGCTCCTTCGTGGTTTGATTGAAAATAATACAAATCTACCTCGCCGAAAACTGTTTTTAGTTCGTCAAAATATTGCTCAAAAGTCTGATTTCCGTAAATAGTTGGCTCTCTTTTACCGAGAAGATTAAGGTTTGGGCCGTTTATGATGATGATTTTTTTCATGTTTCAGGATTTTTCTACTTAATAGATTATTGACTCTTTTAGAATTTACTCTGTTTTGGAAAGGTGGACACAACTCTGACAGGGTTCAGAACCCTGTCAGTGTTAAATTAAATCCCAAATATGACAAAAATCATCATTAATCGGGCAATCAAAATCTAATTTTGAGCAAAAATTAAGTTAAACCTCATGAATAAGTCATTGATTGATAAATATAATGTGGCTGGGCCTCGCTACACCAGCTATCCAACTGTACCCTTTTGGGATGATTCGACCTATTCAGAATCGGCTTGGACATCGAGTTTAAAACAAACTTTTCGTCAGACAAATTCCGAAAAAGGCATTAGCCTTTACATACATTTGCCGTTTTGTGAGAGTCTTTGCACTTTTTGTGCGTGCCATAAACGAATCACTAAAAACCACTCGGTCGAAGAAACTTATATTGATGCCGTCTTGAAAGAATGGCAAATGTATGCTGATATTTTTGGTAAAAAACCTCTGATAGCTGAGATTCATTTGGGAGGAGGAACCCCAAGTTTTTTTTCGGCTAAAAACCTCCAAAAATTGATAAATGGAATCCTTAAAAATGCTGAAATTCATCCTGAACATGAATTTGGATTTGAAGGACACCCAAATAATACAACTGCCGAACACCTACAAACACTCTTTGATTTAGGCTTTCGGCGAGTAAGCTTTGGCGTGCAAGATTACGACCCGACTGTTCAGCGAGCCATCCATCGAATCCAGCCGTTTGAAAATGTAAAAAACGCAACCGAAACTGCTCGTAGGGTTGGCTATACTTCGGTCAGCCACGATTTGGTTTTTGGATTGCCGTTTCAGACGCTCGATTCGATGAAAAATACCATCGAAAAAACGATTTTACTGAAACCTGACCGTTTAGCTTTTTATTCTTATGCCCACGTTCCGTGGATTAAAGGCAACGGGCAGCGAGGTTTTAACGACGAAGACCTGCCATCTGGCGAACAAAAAAGGGCATTGTACGAACTCGGAAGAGAAATCTTTGAAGCACATGGCTATTTAGAAATTGGGATGGACCATTTTGCCCTCAAAGAAGATAATTTGTACAAATCTATGGTAGAAGGTACGCTTCATCGTAATTTTATGGGCTACACAACCACACAATCTAAGCTACTTTTGGGGCTTGGGATGTCTTCGATAAGTGATTCGTGGACTGGGTTTTCGCAGAATGTAAAGGGTTTAGAAGAATACCAAGAAATGATTGAAGCTGGTAATCTGCCGTTGCTTCGAGGGCATATTCTCGATGAAGAAGATTTGTTTATTCGTAAGCAAATTTTGAATATCATGTGCCAATCTGAAACTTCGTGGAAACTAACCGACTGGACAAGTGAGGAATTAGATGAATTAATGGACCGTTTGGAGGTTTTTAAAGATGATAATTTATTGTTTTGCAATGAGTTTGGCTTGAAAGTTCTACCGCAAGGATTACCTTTTATTCGCAATATCTGTATGGCTTTTGATAAGAGATTGTTGAGAGCGAATCCTCAACAACGATTGTTTTCGCAAACTATATAAAAATTATATGATTTAACACTGACAGGGTTCAAAACCCTGTCAGTGTTTCTAAAGTCTTTACTAATTTAAAACTTTTAAAAGAATTTGATTTAAGACGTGCCATACTTAGGCTATATTAGCCGCATGAATTGGCAAATTTACATTCAACATTTCCGTAATTATCTCCGACTTGAGCGTTCGCTTTCCGAAAACTCTATTGAGGCTTACATTAGAGATACCGAAAAACTTTGGCAATTTGCCGAGATGATTCCTAAGAAACCTTCTCCGCAAAATCTTTCGGAAGAGCAGGTTATGGATTTCTTAGAATACCTGACCGAAATCGGGCTTTCGGCCAATTCTCAAGCAAGAATTTTATCAGGAATCAAGGCTTTTTACAAGTATTTGGCAATCGAGAATGTAATTTTGATTGACCCAACCGAGTTGATAGAAACCCCTAAAATTGGCCGAAAGCTCCCTGATACGCTCACTTTTATGGAGATTGAGCAAATTCTGAACTCAATTGATTTATCGACAAACGAAGGTACACGTAACCGAGCAATCTTGGAGGTTTTGTACAGTTGTGGGTTGCGGGTTTCGGAATTAGTCGAGTTAAAACTCACAAATTGCTATTTTGATATTGGGTTCATCAGAGTTATTGGTAAAGGTAACAAAGCACGCCTGGTGCCGATTGGGAGAGATGCGGTAAAATATACCAATCTTTACCTTGAAAATATCCGCGACCAAATGGATAATATCAAAGAAGAATCGCAGGATATTGTTTTTCTGAATCGCAGAGGCGGCAAATTGACTCGCGTTATGATTTTTTTGATTATCAAAGATTTAGTCGAAAGGGTCGGAATCCAGAAAAACATCAGTCCGCATACATTTAGGCATAGTTTTGCCACACATTTGGTTGAGGGTGGGGCCGATTTAAGGGCTGTTCAAGAAATGCTCGGGCATGAGTCTATCACCACTACTGAGATTTACACACACCTCGACCGTAGTTTTTTACAGCAAACATTAAAGGAATTTCATCCAAGAGCTTAACTAAACGACTTGAAAAGTCGTTTTACAGATATGAAAAAACATAAAATCATTACACTGACCGTTAATCCGGCTATTGATAAAAGTACAAAATTTGCGGGTTTGGTAGCTGAGCAGAAAATTCGTTGCGAAAATCCTCGTTTTGATGCTGGTGGGGGCGGAATCAATGTCTCGAAGGCGATTCATCGTTTGGGCGGGGAATCACTTGCACTTTTTACGAGTGGAGGGCATACAGGTTTACTTCTCGAAGAATTGATTACCAAAGAAGGAGTTGATTTTCAGGCTATTAAGACAGCCGATTGGACTCGTGAGAATTTTATTGCGGTAGATTCGATTACGAATGCTCAATATCGTTTCGGGATGCCTGGTCCAACGATTTCGGAGGCAGAAACGGCTTTAATCTTGAAAAAAATCGAAGAATTACAACCCGAATTTTTAGTGGCAAGTGGTAGCCTTCCAAACGGAATTGGGGATGATTTCTATGAAAAAGTAGCGGCAGTTGCCCACGAAATTGGTTCAAATTTCATTTTAGATACCTCTGGCGAAGCCCTAAAATTGGCAGTTGATGAAGGTGTTTATTTGCTGAAACCAAACATTGGCGAACTGGCAAAATTGGTTGGTGTGGAGTCTCTCGAATTAGACGATGTTGATGAAGCCGCCCGTGAATTGATTGATAAAGGCGGCTGCGAGATTGTGGCAGTCTCGATGGGCCCGCAGGGTGCTTTGCTGGTTACTAAAGATATTTGTAAACTCATACCTGCACCTACGGTTCAGAAAAAAAGTACGGTTGGTGCAGGTGATAGCATGGTTGGTGGAATGGTTTGGGCTTTGGCAAATGGTAAAACGCCAATCGAGGCTGTACAGTTGGGGGTTTCTTGTGGTTCGGCCGCAACGATGAACGAAGGTACGCAGTTATTCAAGCAAGAAGATGCCTTGAGGTTGCTCGAATGGGTAAAAACACATTGATTTATCGGCTTGAAAGCCTAATCATGGTGGGTGCTGGATTGGAATCCAGCACCAGCAATTGCTTCCACTAATGCCATGACCTTCGAGTTATTTACAAGGTCGGACGATAGTCAGACCGTAATTTTAGAACTGAAAATAAATAAATTCGGCAGGTTTATCAAACACCCCAAAAATGATAAATGCCATTGCGTAAGCATAGTATATAGCCCAACGAATCCACGTGGGTTTTGTGGCAATTACTTCTCGAAGACTTTGGCTTCTTTGTAAATAATGGATGGTTTCCATAAAGAGAATCAGCCCAACCGCCAATAAAAACTCTTTTTTACCTTGATTCAAGAAAACATTTTTGGCAAAATATTCGCCAGTAAAAAAGGTATTCATGTCAGGGATTCCAGTAAATAGATGCGTTACAACGTGCCAATTCCACGATTGTTCGATATAATTTCCTCTGAAAAATATCCATGCAAAAGTTACTAAACAAAACGTAATTCCGACCTGAATAAACTTGTAGAATATACCTAAACGGTCGATTTTGAGGGTTTTTACGATGTAGTTTCTTGGTTTTTTGGTAATCAAAGCAAAAATCAGATACAATCCGTGCAACGCTCCCCAAATAACAAAATTCCAATTGGCTCCGTGCCAGATTCCACTTACAAAAAATACCGTAAACTGATTAAAGTACCAACGAGGCTTACTAACTCGGTTTCCACCCAACGGAATATATAGATAATCTCTGAACCAAGTTGAGAGCGAAATATGCCAACGATGCCAAAATTCCGAAATTGTCTTTGAAAAATACGGTCGGTCGAAGTTTTTCATGAGTTTAAAACCCATTACTTGTGCCGAACCGAGGGCTACATCAGAGTATCCCGAAAAATCACAAAAAATCTGGAACGAGAAGAAAATGATTCCAACAATCAATTCAGTTCCTTGATGCAAATGTGGCAAATTATAGACTTCATTTACAAAAATCGCTAATCTATCTGCAATGACGACTTTCTTGAATAATCCCCAAGCCATAAGCTGTAATCCGAACTTAACTCGTTGATAATCAAATGTTTGTTTTTCGTGGAATTGATGCAGTACATTCTGTGGTCGTTCGATTGGCCCCGCTACCAACTGCGGATAAAACATAACATAAAGTGCATAAATCCCGAAGTGATACTCTGCTTTTTGGTTTCCTCGATAGACCTCAATCGTGTAGCTCATCGCCTGAAAAGTATGAAACGAAAGTCCGATTGGAAGTAGCCATTCGAGTAGTGGTAGGGGCTTTCTTAAAATTCCGTAATCCGATAAAAAATCATTAAGAGAGAGTGCTATGAAATTGTAATATTTGAAGTATGCCAAAACCCCAATATTGGCAATAAGGCTCAGAATCAAGAAGTATTTTTTTCGTTTTTTATCTTGTTGTTTTTCAATCCAGATACCTGCAAAATAATCAATTACGATGGTCGCCGCCAAAATCAAGATGTAATCGGGCTTATAAACCATGTAAAAATAACAACTCGCCGCCAACAGCCACGCCCACCGTGCCTTGTGAGGCAGGGCAAAAAAGCCAATGGTTACGACTGGAAAGAAAACTAAAAAATCAAAGGAATTAAATAGCATTTATTCTTTTAAAGTTCAAAAGTTAGATGTTCAAAAGTTCAATTTTCTTTTGAGGGTTGTGATTTGCTCAAATAAGGTTTTAATAATTCAATGATTTGATTGGTGCGAATGTCTCTACCTTTGGCGTTCAAATGAAAAACCATGTCTTGCAAAAGACTATCTGGATAAACAAAGTCTTGCATTTTTCCGAGAATTATAAATCTACCCTTTTTGTGCAATTCGGCATCCATTTTATCTAAAATTGGTTTGTCGGTTTTGTAAGATGACTGCCCGTAACTTGGGTAAGTATAATAGCAAGACACTCCTTTAGATTTCATTTTTTGAGTGAACCGATTCATATCTCTAATCGGTTCGGTCATTTCCTTTTTGTCATTGATTTCAACATTCGGAATCACCGAAAGTGACGGATTGTTAAGGTGACTCACCAAATCGCCGTATTGATTGACTCCACTCCTAAAAAAGAAGCTTGTGGTGTCTTCTATCGTTGGTTTTACAGGTTTTGGTGAGGTCAATTTAGTTAAAATCCTTCGGAAAGTCGAGATTCTGAATTGAATTTGTTGATTAACTTCTTCGTAAATATTATCGAATTCGTACCAATTATTTGCTTCGGGGTAGTAACGTTCGGCCAACATTTTTTCGGTAATATCGCCTTTGCTATCGGCAATGTATTCAAAACCCATGATGACAATATCGCCTCGGTTAAGTTTGTTTTCTAATTGACGAAGCATGAAATCTGTACCAAGGCTGTAATGAATCGCCATATTGACAACGGGACGATTGAAGGCTTTTTCGATTAATTCACTATTGATTCCGTACGCAAAATTTGAGCCTGCAATTAATACGATTTTAGGACTTTTCAAAGAATCAAGTCGATGATGTTTATCAATGATTGTAGCCGAATAATCTTCTTCAAATTCTTGTTTATCGAATGGGTTCAGTCGGTAAGTTATCTCTACTGAGCCAACTACCAATAGAATAAATAGAAGCGTTTTTAGTAAGATTTTTTTATAAATCATGTTTATAATCTGCCTATTATCGGTAAGAAATAAGAAAAAACGTCCTTATTAAACCGAATGATGGTATGTAAACCCAAGTTTATTTTAATTTTGCTAATCCTTTTAAAAACAGAGCATGAATTTACCAAATTTTATCGCAAATCGAATCCGTAATACCAAAACCGAATCATTTTCGAGTACTGTTTCACGGATTGGAGTTGGTAGCGTGGCGGTCGGTGTAGCGACTTTAATTATTTCATTTTCAATTCTTTACGGATTCAAAAAGACAATTACTGATAAATTATTTAGCTTGAGTTATCATCTTCAAGTCAGCAAAATTACACTTAATCAGTCGTTTGAAGAAACTCCAATCCCATTAAATACGAAATTTTATCAAAATTATGCTCAAAATCCCGAGATTCGGCATGTGCAAGGTGTGGCCAATAAGACTGGAATGTTAAAATCGGATTCAGATTTTTCGGGAGTTTTGATAAAAGGAGTTGGGCGAGATTTTGATTGGAAGATGTTTAATGAAAATTTAGTTGAGGGCCGAGCCATTCAAAAAAAGGATACCTCGTATTCAAACGAAATTATTATTAGTCGGAAATTGGCAAATATGCTCAATATCAAGCTGAATGATGATGCAATCCTGTATTTTATGCAGAATCCGCCCCGTCCACGAAAAATCAAAGTTGTTGGGATTTATGAAACGGGCTTAGAAGAATTTGACAAGAATCTTATCATTGCAGATTTGGCCTTGATACAAAAAATGAATGGCTGGAATAACAATACTGTTGGCCATTTTGAGGTATTTTTGAAGAATCCAGCGAATATTGATTTAGTTGCGGATGAAGTCTTTGGACTAATCGAACAAGACCAGCAGGTTCTGAAGTCAACTGAAACTTACGTTCAGATTTTTGATTGGTTACAACTCCTCGACCGCAACATTGTTATCGTTTTTGTGTTGATTTTGGTAGTTTCGAGTTTCAATATGATTTCGATATTACTGGTAATGTTGATGGAACGTACTCCGATGATTGGACTGCTAAAAGCACTTGGTTCGACGGATTTTCAGGTTCGTAAAGTGTTTATTTACAGTGGATTGTGGATAATTGTCAGAGGCTTACTTTGGGGTAATTTGATAGCAATAGCTTTTTGTTTGGCTCAAAAATATTTTAAGCTTATTCCGCTCGATGCCGAAAGCTATTACATGAATTATGTTCCGATTTCGTGGGATTGGCCGGTTTGGATTTTGATAAATTTAGGAACAACTATTTTGATTGGCTTGGTGATATTTATCCCGACTTTGATAATTACAAGGATGAAACCAGTTTTAGCAATGAAGTATAAGGATTGAGGATTTAAACATAAAAAATCCCTGAACCTTTACAGATTCAGGGATTTTTTAATCACTCGTTTATATTAATACCTCGTTACCTTTAATTCCGAAAGACCACTTTCTAATTCGATTTTGATTTTCTTTGTAGCGTTGGCATATCCTTCGCTTTCCCAAGTGTCGTCATCTACTTTTACAAAGCCAATAAAGTTTTTGTCGTTCAAAGCACCGTCGATGTTGATTCGGCATCCTACACTTTTCGGAACTTCTAATTTTACTGAAGCCGCTCCAGACTTTACCTTGACTTCAGCGTTTTCTAATTTATCGCCAAGTTTTACATCAATCGAAGCCGCCCCCGTTTCTACGTCGAGTTTTTTAACTTTAAAAGGACTCAAATCGAAATCAACCTCGCCAGCACCGAAACCTAAGTCAATATCCCAGATTGGAGCAGTATTAAGTTTAAGATTAACATTGTTCTTTTTGTTATCACCAAAATCCCAATGCCCGTTGTCTGATTTACGTTTTTTCATCTCAAAATCGATAACCTTCTTTCCGTCTTGGTTGTCTTCGGTCATTGTGTATCGGCCAATATCGAGCAAAGCGTCTGCTTCAAATAATTTAGTGTCAGTGGTTGTCAAGTCAAACTCGGCGGCACCACCTTTTAAATTCAATTTGACCTCTGAGACATCACCACTTTTATCGACCATAAAATATTGTTTCACGCGGTCGCCTTTGAGTGTATCGCTCGAATCATCGGTGTTATTATTATCATCGTCGTCGAGGTCGATGTGAATCTCGTCGCTGATTTCGTTTTTGATTCGGTCAACTCCACGGCTTACCCAACTGAAAATTGCCAACGGAATCGCAAAGGCGATGAGTAGGGCAGAGGTTGCATTATAGACACTTTTCTTTTCGTTTAAGAATGCCGCAACACCCGCCAAAATCAAGAGTACTGGCCAGAATCTGGCAACCTCTCTGAATGTCCATGTGAAGTTTACCCAGTCGAGCGAATTTGCCAAGAATAGGAATCCTACTACTACAAGTAGTACTCCCCAAAATATATTTGCCTTTTTATCCATGATTTCTGAATTTTTTAAAAAAGTCATTTAGCTGTCATACAGTAGTCATTCTTTATGCTTGATTTGCAATTGGATGACCACGAGTTATAATTGACTGACAACTAAATGACTACAGAATGTTAATTATCAAATACTATCGCTATCGTTTGAGTTATAACCTCTGTAATTATTGCCATTGTCACGGTCTTTTACAATCATCCAGATACCCAACCCAACCAAACCGAGTGGCCACAATTTCCAGATATAATCCCAAATATCGAAGTCTGTGAGGTTTTCGATAGAAAAAATAAGACCTAAAATGATAAGGACTGCTCCGCCAATAAGGCTACCGTTTTTTGATTGATTGCTCATGTTTATAAGGTTTGTTTTTTGAAAATTAGAACTTTCTATGTTACTGTATTCGGTTGTACCTGCAAAACTAAAAGAGTTTTTGACAGGTAAAAATAACCAAAGAATTAAATAAATGAATAGTGCAGGAAATGGCGTGAAAAATAATCCGACAAATAATAGTCTGAACAGGACAGGGTCGAGATTGAAGTGTTCGCCAAGGCCCAACGAAACTCCGCCGAGCATTGTTTCGTTATTTTTAATTCTATGAAGTCGCTTTTCCATTGTTTTGAGATTTTTCTCCTTCTCCGAAAGCTCAGAGAAGGAGAGATTTAGAGATTAAGCTATCGTAACAGTATTCGGTGTATCGTTTGGCATCACCGCCCAAGCTACCAAATACGGAATCACTACTGGGAATGGTAAGAAGATACCAGCGACCAAAATCAGACGAACTACTGTTACATCTATATCAAAATAATCGGCTAAACCAGCGGCTACACCACCAATCATTTTATTGTTTGAGTTTCTTTTAAGTTGCTTTTTCATTGTTTTATATAGTTTAGATTTTAAATTTTAAATGTTTTCGATTAATTATTGACGATTGTTACATCGTTAGGCTTGTTTTCTGGCATTACTGCCCAAGCTACTAAGTAAGGTATCACAACCGGAAACGGTAAGAAAATACCTGCTACTAAGATGATTCGGACGATTGTTACGTCGATTCCGAGATAATCGGCCAAACCTGAGGCCACACCAGCAATTACTTTGTCGTTTATATTTCTTTTAAGACGCTTTTCCATTTTCTTAAAAATTTTAGTTTTTTGATTGAATCAGTGTTTGTGTTCCTGATTGTTGATACAAAGATATATCTAAGAAAAGGTACTATGTAATACAAACTACATGAATGGATTTTGTTTCGTGATGAATGGTATTTTTTAATGAAGAGTTGTGAGACTCGTTTTTGAACAATCGGGTTTTGTTACCGTTGGCTTCTTTTTGGTGCAATTATTTGCCAGTTAAATGATAATAACGTATTTTTCGATTGAAAATACATAGACCTAAAACAAACTAATGAAACAAACCCTTTGCATCCTTCTATTATCAGATTTGCCTCGCTCTCAATTTATTAAGTTATTATAAGAGCTTTTTAATTAATAATCCGACGTTACTTCTCATGTTTGATAACGTCTCTAACGATATTGCTGTTACACCACTTTTACTGTGACAATCAAAGACCTATGAATCGAATTCTATTAACTTTTGTCTTGACATTATTTTCAATTTCTACATTTGGGCAAAACTCAAACGGGATATTCGAGAATTATATAATTCTTAATAATCAGTTTTATGATTTAGGAGCGAGTACTTCTAATCCAAATTTCCATAATGCTTCGCTCGGAACATTTAATTGTACTCAATCTCTTACCTTAAATGGTTTTCAGGCAAAGGTTTTTAAGTGCAATGCCTGCAATATCACCTCGGTAAAACTGTATTATAGGATTTATAGAGATGGAACTACACCAGGTGGATTCAGTGAGTATAACTGGTCGAATGTATCAAACATCGCTGGGGCAGGAGCTGGATGCCAAAACCAACAGTGGGAAACAACTGGCGGAACCGTAAATATTTTGAGTGGCTTATCAAATGGTACTTACAGAATGGAAGTTTACACAAAAGGTGATGGTACAAACTGTAATTTTCCTGAATTTTATGACACTTATCTCAACGGTAATAATAACTACATAGCAACATTTACAATAAGCAACCCAATTACCATCAATACGAATCCGACTGCACCGGCGGTTTTATGTTCGGGTAATAGCACAACCATTACTTCTACTGCAACGGGTGCCGATTTTTTTGAATGGCAAGAATTTAACGGCTCAACTTGGGTAAGTACAAGTACAACTGGAAACAGCGGGAATGCAAGTTTTACAACACCCAATTTGACATCGGCAAAAACTTATCGTTGTCGATTTACAAATTGTGGTGGTTTAAATGAGGCTTTTTCTAATTCGGTAACGATAACGCCAACGAGGCCAAATATCACAATTCAGCCAGTTGATGCAATAGATTGTTATAATAATAATATAAATTTCTATGTAGGAGCAACCTCTGCAAATGGAGGGACTTTAACTTATGAATGGTACAGAAAATTGCCAAGTGGAAGTTATGCACCAATAAATTCTACAACACCGCCTACTGGAATTGTGATTGTTAATCCAAATTATTTAAGAGTTACCAATATTGGCTCACCAATCAGCTCCCCAAATAATCCCGACGGTACTTTTTTTTATTGTAAAATCACCGAACAACCTTCGGGATGTACAGTTTCATCGAACGAGGCTTCAATAAATATCAATCGATTCAATACCGTATCCGTTTCAAAAAGCCCATTATGTGTTGGCGAACCGATTACATTTACATCAAGCATTGCCTCTGGTTCTACCAGACTGATTTCATATCAATGGTTTAAAAATAATATTTCAACGGGTAGTATTAGTGGAGCAAATGGTTCTACTTACTCGACAGCCATAGCATCCGTAAGCGATACTGATTGGGGTATTCAAGGTAATTTCCAATCGAATCAAACAACAAGTACTGGTGTTACTACTAATACAACATGCTTGACCTCTCAGAATCGTACAATAACTGTAAGGGCCTTACCCACAGCTCCAACTGTAACAAATGCCGAAAGGTGCGGTAGTGGTTCGATAATGGTCTCGGCATCTGGTGCTGGTGCAAATGAAAATTACAGATGGTATAGTGATAATTCTACTAATTCTACATTACAAGTTGGTGGAGCAAGCTATTCGATAAGTAATTTGAGTACCACGACTAATTATTTCGTTTCAAAAACTCTCAATTATGGAGGTTCTCCCAATTTGACTTGCGAAAGTGCTGCCCGTACAGCAGTTACAGCAACTATAAACCCAATCCCAAGTATTACCTTAGGTACGATTCCACCAGTTTGTGCCAATGCAACATCATTTACGATTCCGTATTCGGCTACGAGTGGTTCGCCCGATAAATTTTCTGTATCGGCGGGTTCGCCTAATCTATCTGGTTTTGTAAATGTTACGGATGCTAATCTAACACCCTCAATTTTGACTGTTACTAAACCAGCCACTACAGCACCTGCCAGTTTTGGTTTTAATATTAAGGTAAAAAACAACACTACCACCTGCGAATCAAGCGAACAATCATTTACGCTAAATCTAACTCAACCAACTGCTATTACGGCTCATCCTCAAAACACAACGGTTTGCGAAGACGGTGATGCTACATTTAATGTTACAGCTATTGGTACAGGAACATTAAGTTATCAGTGGAAGAAGGGAACAACAAATGTCGGTACTAATTCGGCTACTTTGACTTTATCGAGTGTTGCATTGACCGACGATGGAGCGAGTATAACATGCGAGGTAACGAGCGACTGCGGAACTGTGATTTCAAACGTAGCTACCTTGACGGTCAATCCTAAGACAAAAATTACCGTTCAACCAACTCCAGTAAATGCTTGCGAAGGCACTGAGGTTTCGTTTACATTAACCGCAACTGGTACCGGTACATTGAGCTATCAATGGAAAAAAGGTACTACAAACGTCGGTATAAATTCTAACACGCTTACATTATCTTCGGTTTCGGCTACCGATGCGGGTTCTTACACATGTGTTGTTACGGGTACTTGCAGCAGTGCAACATCAGACCCTACGATACTTGTGGTAAATCCAAATCCTGCTGCACCAACGGTTTCGTCGATTACATATTGTCAGAACTCAACCGCTTCGGAACTGACCGCAACAGCCTCTGGAGGTAATACACTATTGTGGTACGGTACAAATTCTATGGGTGCAGCCTCGACGACAGCCCCGACACCATTGACAACGACCGTCGGTGAAACAACCTATTTTGTATCTCAACGAGACGCCAATGGTTGCGAAAGCCCCAAAGCGAGTATTGTTGTAAAAATTATTCCAGCAGTAACAGTGTCAATAACTGGTCGTACTAATATTTGTTCGTCTGGTATTTTGAATCGAACTACGACCTTGACTGCCTCTGCAAGCGGGGGAGATGGTAACTACACATATCAGTGGAAGAATTCGAGCGGAGATATTGCTTCGGCCATCTCCATGACTTATGATGCCAATGCGGCTTCTTCGTATTCGGTAGAAGTCAAATCTGCTAATTGTACGACACTTTCGACCGTGTATAATGTCAACACAGTTGCCGGTATCGTAACTCCAACCAGTATTTCGGGGAGTTCGCAAATTTGTGGGGCGTCTGGTTTAACTACTCTAACTGCCAATCCAACGCCACCACCATTGGGTACATATCACTGGTACGATTCGCCATCTTCATTGACTTCATTGAGTTCTGGAGATAATTTCACTGTTAATTCGGTTGGTACTTATTATTTGGGAAGAAGACTTACAATTTCAGCACTTGAATGCGAAAGTGATAGAATTTCTACAACCATTTCGGATGGAACACCCGCACAACCAACGTTGGTATCGGGTACATCAGTTTGTAGCGGCAAAACACTGACATTAGAAGTAAATTGCCCTACTGGTACAACCGCTCAATGGTACAATGATGCAGATGTTTTCTTGGCACAAGGAGCAACATACAACGTAACTTTAAGCTCAGATAAAACTTACAAAGCATCGTGCAAAAACACTACTACAAATTGTGAAAGTAGCAAATTATCAATAAATGTTACAGTTGTTGCATTGCCACAGCCACCATCAACAATCACTGGAAATACAAATATCTGTACAGGTACATCAACAACTTTAACAGCATCTTGTCCATCTGGTGAAGAAACGAAATGGTACGCTACTGCAACTGGAACAACGGTATTATTTACCGGAAGCTCTTACAGTACACCAAATTTAGCATCGAGTACAACTTATTATGCTGGTTGTATCCAAACCTCTGGAAGCCAATGCGAAAGTGGAAGCCGAACATCTGTCACGGTAAATACATTAACTTATCCGAGTATTCCGACAATAACCAACTCAGCAAATAAAACGACTTTTTGTAATACCGAATCTAATTTTACATTATCTGTTGCAAGTTGTGATGTAGGTAGCCCTCAGTTTAGACTAAACTCTGGAAGTTGGACGAGCGGAGGAACTGTAACGATTAATCCTTCAACTTATTCAACCAATACTACATTTACCTATTCTTTTAAATGTGTTTTGGTGAATGGAGCAACAACTTGTGAAGGCACAGATGCTACAACCACAATCACGATTAATGCTTCGCCTATTGTTTCACATCCAACAGACCAGAATAATTGCAAAGGACTCACAACCAATTTTGAAGTTCCGAACAATGCAAATTACACCTATCAATGGCAACGAAAGAGACCAACCGATGCTGATTTTATTTCAGTCAATAATACCATGACAGGTATCAGTGGCTCTACAACTTCGCGTTTAGGACTCACGAGTGTTGGTACACAAAATCCTCATTTATCGCAATATAGAGTTATCATTTCATCCAATGGTTGTTCTGTAATCTCAAATGCGGCTACATTGACAGTCAATGAATATACATCAACATTAGCAAGCCAAACCCAATGTCAAAACGGAACCGTATCATTTACAGTACCGCCATCCACAACTACCCCAGTATCTTATCAATGGCAAAGTCGTGCAGCTACGGGCGACCCATGGTTACCAGTGAATAACGTTTCGGGTAAAATCAGTGGAGCAACTTCAAGTAGCCTTACTATCAATAATCTTACTGCCTCAGATGCTTTGTTCTATCGTTGCGATGTTATATTTAATCGTACAATTGGTACTTGTAGCGAACCAACTGATGATGCCAGATTAACAGTTACTGTCATTAATCCCCCAACCGTTTCTCCTGCAAATGTTAGTATTTGCAACGGAGCGAGCACAACACTCACTGCTACGGGTTGCACCGGAACATTAGCGTGGTCTTCTGGGCAAACAACGTCTTCAATTACTGTTTCGCCCACTGCCAATACAAACTACACGGCAACTTGTACTCAAAGTGGATGTACAAGCAATGTGAGTAATACTGCCGCAGTAGAAGTTAAGAATAAACCAGAACCACCGACAATCTCAGGTGATAATACAATTTGTACTGGTCAATCTGCTACGCTCACAGCTACGGGTTGTGCAGGAGATATTACTTGGAATACTGGAGCAACAACAACTCAAATTACGGTTACTCCGACCTCAAATGCTTCATATAGTGCCACTTGTAGGGTAAATGGTTGTGAAAGCGATGCTTCTACCACGTGGAATCTTACAGTAAATGCAAAACCAAATTCGCCAATAAATACGACCACAACACCTGTCTGCGAAGGCAATACATTAATGTTTTCGGCAACGGGTAGTAATTTACTATGGTACGAAGCCAGCACGGGTGGTGTTGGTACAACTACCACACCGAGTTTTACAATAGTTAATAGTTATTCAAGATGGGTTTCGCAGACAATCAATAATTGTGAGTCTGATAGGTTACAAATAAATGCTTCTATTACATCAAAACCGCAAGCACCAGTTGCAAACGGAACTACAATTTGCTCTGGTACTTCGGCTACATTGACTATCTCTAATGCATGTTCGGGTACATTGACATGGTACAAAGAGGCTGATAATTCAGTTGTCTCGATGCCAGTTAGCCCAACTGTAAACACTAATTATTATGCAAAATGTAGTGTTGGAAACTGCGAAAGTGATGCAAGTAATATTGTAACTGTTTCGGTCAATACAATTCCAGCCCAACCAACCAACACGACAGTGAGTGTCTGCTTTGGTAATACCCTAACCTTCAGTGCGAGTGGTAGTAATTTGCTTTGGTACAGCAGTGCGACGGGTGGAGTAGGCAGCAGCACCGCCCCAAGCTACACCGAGGGCGGAACCTACACCCATTACGTGAGCCAGACCTTGAATGGTTGTGAAAGCAGCCGCTTGGCAATCAGTGAGAGTGTAAAGAAAATAACAATTAGTACCCAACCGACCAATCAAAACAATTGTGATGGGAATAGTGTAAGTTTCAGCATATCAGCGAGTTACAATTTAACAGGTACATTGACTTACCAATGGCAACGGAAGAAACCGAGCGATGCTGATTTTGTGAATATCACGAATGCGACGAACTCAAGTTTAAGTATAGCCGATGCAGGAGTAGGCGAGGATGTACACCAGAGTCAATACCGTTGTGTAGTTAGTGTAGATGGATGTAGTATCACGAGCGATGCAGCGACATTAACGGTAAACAAGCTAAGTGGAACACTATCTTCGCAGACGGTATGTGCGGGTACGAATGTGGTATTCAATCTAAACAGTTTGACGATTACGGGTAACATAGTTAGCTACCAATGGCAGAAGCGAGTAGGTACCAGTGGCAGCTTTGTGGATATAGTGAATGAAACGAATGCCACTTTGAATATTTCTAATGTTAGTTCAGCCGATAATAATACATACTACAAATGTCGGATTACCTTCAGTAGTAGTAGTGGCACGTGCAGTAGATTGACCGATGATGCACGATTAACAGTAAACAGTGTAGCAGTTGGCTTAACACCAACCCCAATCGTTTGCAATGGAGAAGTAGGCCAAATCGTAGCAGTAGGAAGTGGTGGCAGCACGCCATATACTTACAGCCGAGACGGCGTGAGTTTCCAGTCAAGTGGCACATTTGCGGGATTGGTAGCAGGCACTTACACAATTACCGCCAAAGATAACATTGGTTGCACCGCCACGAGTACGGTTACAATCACGGAGCCACCAGCATTGACGATGAGTTTAACGCCGAATTCGGTACAATGCAGTGGCGGAACTGACGGAACAATAACGGTAACGGCGGGCGGAGGTACGCCAGCGTATCAATACTCAAAAGATGGGACGAGTTTCCAATCGGGCAATGAGATTGTCGGTTTAAGTGCAGGAACTTACACGATAACAGTAAAAGACGCCAATGGTTGTACAACAACAGCCACGACGAGTATCAGTGCCGGTCAAGTGACAACCCAACCGACCAATA
>JBKBNY010000018.1:0-76732 GCA_046295175.1 Spirosomataceae bacterium | reverse complement strand
CCTCCACTTGCCGCTATTGTGTAGCTGACTGTGTAGGTGCCAGCTGTGCTGCTACTTGGCGTTATCTGTCCCGTCGTATTACTGATACTCAAGCCCGCTGGACTTGAACTAAACGCTCCGCCACTGCTGCCAGTTAAGTTTACACTCACTGGGCTGGCAGTTCTGCAGAAGGAACTACCTGCATAACTGATTGTTGCACTTGGGGCATTCGTTATCGTTACACTCGTCGTGGCTGTCACTCCACTACAGCCGCCACTTGCCGCTATCGTATAGCTGACTGTGTAGGTGCCTGCTGTGCTGCTGCTTGGCGTGATTTGCCCCGTTGTATTACTGATACTCAAGCCCGCTGGGCTTGAACTAAACGCTCCGCCACTGCTGCCAGTTAAGTTTACACTCACTGGGCTGGCAGTTCTGCAGAAGGGGCTACCTGCATATGAGATTGTTGCTGTTGGATTATTCGTAATTGTTACACTGGTAGTGGCCGTAAATGCTGCACAACCACCACTGGCAGCAATGGTGTAAGTGACAGTATAAGTACCTACTGTTGAGCTGCTTGGTGTGATTTGTCCCGTTGTTGGGCTCAAACTCAATCCTGCTGGGCTGGAACTAAAGGTTCCACCACTTGAGCCTGTTAAGTTTACATTCACTGGACTGGCAGTTCTACAAAACGAGCCACCTGCATAAGATATACTAGCAGACGGTCCAGGATTGATTGTTATATTAACCGCCACAAAGCCACTATTACATCCTGAGTTTTCACAACGCACATTGTAAGTTGTCGGTGAAGTCAAAGTAGGGGTAGTGTAAGGAGAAGTCGTAGCTAATTGATTAGTATTCGAGTCATACCAAGTGACTGTACCTACTGTACAGGTAGCTGTAAGTGAGGCTGACGAACCACTACAAACACTAACATTAGTTGTTGTATTAGGTGCGGAAGGTGTTGCATTAACTGTAAATGCAAAAGGATTGCTTGCACACTCAAAAGTTCCTGCGTTAAAATTTGACACCCTAATAGTATGATTCCCTACGGGAACGCTACCAATTGTTGTGGTGAAGTTTCCACCATCTAAACTATAATAAGGCGTATTTGGAACATTTGTAAAAGCAACTGTAATTGTAGTTGCACCACATGTATTGGCTTTTGTAATACCTGTAATTGTAGCTTTTGTAGGTATCGTTACAACAATATTACCTGAAGCAGTTTGACTACCACATTGGTCTCTTACGGCGATGCGATAGGTACCACTTGATGCTATTGTAAATGTACTTGTCGTAGAAAACGAGCCAAATGAACTACAAGCACTTCCTGAACAAATAGCATAAGTATAGGGTCCTCCACTTCCACCACCTCCATAGCCGCTTATCACAGAGCCACCATCACAGTCAAGGGCGGTAGTAGTAGATACTAAAGGGGAAACTGATAAATTTCCTAAAACTAAATTTGAAGAATTGGAAATTGTACCGCAAGCATCGGTTACTCTAACAATGTATGTATTTGCAGCGAGACCCGCAAACACACTATCTGCTTGAGGTCCAGCTATAACAGAACCAGATGACTGTAATACTAAGGAGAAAGTTCGAGGTAGTGAACCTCCTGAGGCAGATGCTGCAATAACTCCTGACGAGCCGCCGCTACAAGTACCAGTGATGCTTCCAGTTGCTGTTAGAGCTGGCACGGTGTTATCAATGACGGCTGCAACTGTACCAACCGCCCCACATTGGTTTGTTATTCTAACAGTATAAGTTCCAGTAGCTAAACTACTAAAAACAGGGCTGGCTTGTGATGACCTCACTAAAACTGTATTTGCTGCATCATAAAGTGCATAGCTAAATGTACCTCCTGCCAGTGTTGCACCTGCATCAGGAGTTACAACAATTCTTCCTGTTGATGAAGATACACATGAAGGAGTTGTTACTACAGTCGCTGTTGGAGCTACTGCCGCAGGGAAAAGTAGGGGCATCGTGCTGGTTGCCACATTGCCACAAGCATCGGTTGTTCGGACTAAATAACCAGTGGCGTTATCAGGTACATTTGTGAAAGTGGTACTTGTTTGAGGAGCCATTACTACTGCAGATGTTACGGCATCAATCAAACTATATCTGAGCGGAGGTAAACCACCACCTGATTGAACGGTAACTTTTATAACACCTGTATTACTACTTGAGCAAGATGCGGTAGTTGCACTAATTGTAGCAGTTGTTATTGCAGTTGGGTTATTTATTGTCCCAGTTGTTGTACTTGTATTTCCACAAACATCAGTGACTCGAATAGTATGAGAAGGAGAGCCAGCCACTGGAGTAATATTAGAAAAAACATTGCTGGCTTGAGGCCCAGCTATGAGAGTTGTATTGGTAGCGTCATACAAAGCATAAGTATAAGGTCCGCCACCACTACCTACAGGAATAGGTCCACCAGGTGTAAAATTTTGAGGAGTTGTCACAATAAGCTGACCAATATAGCCACTTCCTCCATCACATCTCGCAATACTTCCTCCTGCTGCTGGTGTGAAAGCTCCGGCAGGAGCTATAGTTGTGGTATTGGTGCCTGTCTGCCCACACTGGTCTGTTATCTGAACAGTATAAGCCCCTGCTGGAAGACCCGTAAAAATTGGAGAAGTTTGATTAGGGCGAGTTACAGGTGATGGAGCAATCAAAGAAAACTGATAAGTTCCTCCTCCTTGATTAGCAGTTGCAGCTACACAGGTAATTGTACCCGAAGCTGTTGCACAACTTGCGGAGTTTGTTACTGTTAACGTTGGAGCAGTTGAAACAGGCACATTAATTGGGGTAGCACTATTATCTACCTGTGTACCGCAAAAATCTGTTATACGGACTATGTAATTGCCAGATGGTAAATTGTTAAAGATTCTACTATTTTGAGAACTTCGCGTGACGAATGATGGTGCAATTAACTCATACGTATAGGGAGCTAAGCCAGTCGTAGGTTGAGCAACAGTTATCTGCCCTGACCCAGGTGTTGAACACGAAGCTACTGCTGCAGAACCTGTCGGAAATACTAAAGCCGTTGGTGAACTCACAGTGGCTGTACCAGTGACAGGAACTCCGCAACCATCGGTCATTCGGACAGTATAAGAACCCTGACTAAGATTTGTAAAAATACTATTGTTGGTATTGGCAACATTACTTCCTTGAGTGGCTCGGATAGCTCCACCTGGGCTAATCAGTTCAAATGTGTATGCCCCAATTGAGGAAGCCCCAGGTGTAACAGTGATTGTTCCAGCGGCAGGATTCGTACAACTGGCTCCTACAGCTGTCGTAAATGTAGGTGCAGACGAAGCAGCAACCGAAACGGTAGTTCTGGCACTGGTTCCGCAGACGTCCGTCATTCGGACTGTATAAGTGCCTGGCGGTAAATTAGTAAAAGCATTATCATTTTGGCTTGGTCTCGTAACTGGCGATGGTGCAATGAGAGCATAAGTGTAAGGGCTTCCTCCACCAGCGGTTGTTCCGTTCTGCACTTCAATCGTACCGGTACTTCCATTTGGGCATGATGCCGAAGTAAAAGATGTTCCGAAATTGGGTGCTACTGCCGTACCAACGGTTACCGTTGTTGTACCAATGTTGCTACAATTATCTCTAACCGCAACAGTATAATTACCTGGTAGTAGATTTTCAAATACAGATGAGTTCTGAAATGACCTAAGGATAGGCGAAGGAGATATTAAAGCATATTGAAAAGTGCCTGGTGAACCATTAGCCGATAACCCAGTGGCAGCAGTAGCGGTTACTGTTACAGTACCCGTTGCAGAGCCTACACAAGATGGCGAGGCAACAGCATTAGCAGTGGGTGCTGTACTGACAATTACAGTGAAGGTTGCTCTTCGTGTTTTTCCACAACCATCTACGGCTTCTACTGTGTACAACCCTGGTAATAGATTTTCAAAAGTGGTGTAAAACGTTGCTGTTATAGGGTCTCTCATAAATGACGGTGAGGCTCCAATGGTTACCGGGGAACTCGTCACTAATGCCATTGTATAAGGCGGTGCTGTACCGTTGGCAAAAATTGTTGCAGTTCCTGTTGGACTCCCCAAACATGCAGATTGTATATTTTGAATACCCAAACCTATAGTGGTATTTGTTGCTACTTGACTTACTGTAACAACCGTACTAACAGCTGACCTTCCGCACGCATCAGTTACTTTTATAAAATATCCTCCAGGCTGTAATCCCGTAAATTTATTACTCGACTGTGCAGCTCTTATCATTGGCGATGGTGACACTAATTCATAAGTGTATGGGGCTGTTCCACCGGTTACTCCGAGAGTAGTGGTTCCTTCATCTACAACTGTAATTTCACCATTATTTGAATTAGAACAAGCTGATGTTACAAAAATCGAAGCTGCATTTACTGTTGGAGGAGTGATGTTGTAGATAATTTTTTTACGAATGGTGGCTTTGCAACCATTATTATCTGTAACAGTTAAATTAACAAAGTAAGTACCTGTTGTAACATAAGAGTGGCTCGGATTTGCAGTGGTTGCAGTAGAGCCATCACCGAAGTCCCAAAGGTAGGATGCTATCCCAGAGGTCGCAGTAGATGAACTACTGTTGAAATTATATGTACCGCTACAACCACTTGTAAGTGTCGATGTAAAATTAGGGCGATTATCGAAAATACCTGAAGTAGAGTTTAAATTGGTACTCTCAGGGTTACCAGTAAATTGTACATTCAATAGTATTGGTGTGGTATTCGAGAACTGGTCAATGTGTATAGCATACCATGTACCTGCTACGACATCAATACCAGGGTTAAATTGTGCGGCAGTAAAAGGGGGGGTAGCCATTCCGGTTGCACCCGGAATACCAAACACAGTAGAAGACCCTGCAAAATTACAAGAAAGTTGAGTTTTATTATTACAATTTGAAGTACCGGGTGCTCCTGCCAATTGATATAAACTCCAATCAACGTCAACAACAGTTGGTAACCCTTGCAATGTTGTAGGTCTAATCACAAAATTGAGCGTACCGTTTGCCTTGGCCTGAAAAGCAAACCAAAGGCTGTTGTGTTCGATACCTCCACCTACATCACCTCCACAGGCGAGTCGCTCAAGTTTTTCGCCAACACCGCTTGGGTTATAGGCTTGCGTATTGCCACATACTATGATGGCACTTGAGCAGTCGGCTTGGGCATTTGCATTGATTGAAGCAAAGCTAACAATCAAAAAAGTGAAGGTCAGATTACAAACAGAAATCAATCTGTTTAATCTTTTAAAAAACTTAGGTAAAGTTTGTATCATAGTTTTAATAGGGTAAACAATTATTGATTCACTTGTAATTAAATCTAAGGAAACAACAAGAAAATGAATAACCTTAGAATATTAATAAATTTTATCTAACCAATCTAATACCCAAAAGTAGAGCATCTGCAGACATAAGTGTTATCTCATTTTGGACATTCTTTATCTCATTTTGAACATTTACCTAATTTTTTACTCAGAAAACCCTATAAAAAAAGAAACGGGGCTAAATTAGCCCCGTTTCTATAACCAAACATTTCTATGAAACAAAAACTACTTATCCCACCATACTCGTGCGGTGAAGGTATCACCACCCGAGATAGCAGACACTGCAGCCTTGTAATTTTCAGGGTTGTAAGATGGCTCGGTTGATTTGTACGGGATTCTTCTTGGGATTGTTCCGTTCGAGAATCCATTAGGATAAACAACTGGAGTCAATGCAGGGAAACCCGAGCGACGCCAGTTTGACCAGTTTTCTATAAAATTGAAGGTTATACCTGTTGTAACCCAGATTTGCTCGTTGATTTGCTTGATAGAAGCATCAGCCGACGATACATTCAATGGGTTTTTGTCTAAGTAAGCATCCATAGCGGCAACTGCTTTTGCTATTGCTGCATCACCAGCCGCTGTTGGATTAAATTGTGCCAAAGATGCCGCAGCAGCTTTCACACCGTTTCTGTAACGCTCAGCAGCGGTAGTAGCACCTACGTTCCAGCCTCTTGCTTTGGCTTCGGCCAAAAGGAGTTCGGTTTCTGCATAAGTCAATACAAAGTTTACACCGCTTCTATCGATGAAAATTGAAGTACGCGGACGTGAGTATTTACCTACACGAGCTACATCGGCACCCGAACCAGATGCTCCTGGATACTGTGGATGCTTAGCAATATCTGTCGAACCGCCGTTTAGGTCATAGCCATTTGGCAAACCAATCTGCACTGCTTCGCTGTTATCGCCAGCAAGGTTCTGGTTTGTATTGTTTGCATAACCCGGTTGAGCTACTTCAGCAATCGCACTTAGGCGTGGGTCTGATGTTGCCTTTAGGTAATCGATGAATGTTTTGCTCCAACGAACTTCACGGTAATCATCTGGTACACGCAATGCACCACTTGTGTTATTGCCCTGCGACGAATTATCAGTCAATACTTTTGCGTTATCGTCGATGCTCGTAAACACACCACCCGCATAGGCTTTTTCGGCCCAAGTTTTGGCAGTTGCTGCATCAACTTTCGACAAACGCATTGCCAAACGCAACATCAACGAATATCCGAATTTTTTCCATTTTGTAAGATTTCCACCATAAATCAAGTCGGCTGTTGGAGCTGCTTTTGAAGTACTCAATGCCGTAATTGCAGCATCTAACTCCGCCAACATTGCAGGGTAAATCTTAGACTGAGCATCGTATTTAGGGAATGTGATTCCTTCTTTTGCTTTCAATGCCTCAGAGTAAGGTACATCGCCGTAGCAATCGGTGATACGTGCCAAACAAAGCACTTTCATGATGATACCTACGTTATAAAGATTCGACATCTCTGGTTTGTCTTTTACAAGATTCATCATCTCATAAGACAACGAAGCCGCACGGTAGGTTTCTTCGTGTACACGACCTTGATAAGCCACAAAGCTACCCGAAGGTGTGTATTTATCGCCATTTCCGTAATAAGAGAATGTCGATGCCAAAACCTGAGTCCACATACTTTGGAATAAAAGTTGAGAATACCCCGTATTTCCGTACTCAAATTGTGACTGAGACAACAAATAATTCGGGTTAAAAACTGCGGCACTCGTTCTGTTTGGGTCGGTATTGATTTCTTCAAAGTTGTCTGTACAAGAAGTCGCAAATACCGTTATGAATGTTAATATATATCCGATTTTTTTCATAATGATAGGTCAAATTTTAGAATTTAACATTTAGGTTAAGACCATACGTTCTGGTTGATGGAAGGCTGTTTCCTTCGATACCAGCGTATCTCAAGATTGGCGAGAAACCAGCTTCTGGGTCGATGTTTTCTGTGCGTCTCAAGAGTGTAAGTAGGTTTCTACCCACAAATGCAAGCTCGACAGATTTGATTGGGGTTTTTGATAAAAACTTAGGATTCAACGAATAACCCAATGTTATCTGACGTAATTTGATAAAACTACCATCCATTACATTCAATGCCGAGATTCTACGAGCCAAGTTTTGATAGTATGTCTGAGCCGGTACACTTACAGTATTTGTTGCACCGTCTGCTGTTACGCCTTGGGCTACAACACCTGTCTCACGGCCTTCGAGTGTCATTTGGTGTAAACCTCTAAAAATTGTGTAGTAGTTTGTAGCAGAAAGGACTTTATTGCCAAAACGATAATCTAACAAGAACGACAAATTGAAGTTTTTATAACTCAAATCGTTATTAAAACCACCATAGAATTTAGGTAAAACCGAACCCATTGCCACTCTTGATGGCGACTGAACCGGAACACCCGTTGCATCAATTACCATACGGCCTTGTGCATCATATACAAAATCGTTGGCCATGATTTGTGGGCCAGGTAAGCCTTTAATCAATGCTGTGTTGGCGTTCAATGGGCGATAAGTACCCAAACCTAACTGTTGGTTATCCGAACCCGAACCATTGATTTCAACGATTTTATTATTAATCCAAGTGAAGTTAAACGAAGTCGTCCATCTGAAACCTTGAGTTTCGATTGGTACACCCGTCAACAACATCTCTAAACCTGAGTTTTGAGTAGAACCTGTACCAATCAACTGATTGCTGAAACCAGTTGCTTCCGACAACGAACCATTGATGATTTCGTTTTTGGTTTTACGGCTGAAAAACGCTAAATCGGCACCCAATCTGTTTTTGTAAAATTTCAATTCGGTACCCAACTCAAACTCTGAAAGTGTAAATGGTTTCAAGAATAAGTTTGGCAATGTACTGCTGAATGAACCCGTTGTGATACCCTGAATAGCCGCACCAACATTGTAGTATTGCGATGTGCTGTATGGGTCGGCAGGCTCGCCACTCACAACTGCATACGAAGCTCTGAATTTACCGTAGCTCAATTTCGATGAATTTACCAATTCGGTAAAGTCGTAGCTCAACGAAGCCGAAGGCGTAAAGATTCCGTAGTTACCAACTGGCAATGTCGAGAATGCATCATAACGACCCGTAGTAGAAAGAATCAACTGATTACGGAAGTTGAAATCTACCGAGTAGAATGCCGAATTGGCTTGTCTTTCGTTGTAGCCATAGTCACGGTTGAATGACAACACGTTATAAGGGCTATAGAAGAACGGAATCACGAATGGACCACCACCTACACGCAACATATCGTACTTGTTTTTACGAACAGCCGCACCCGCAAGGGCATCAATCGAGAAATCTTTAACGACATTGAAGCTACCGCCCAAAATTGCTTCGGCGTTAAGCTCGGTTGTTGTAGATTTTGACAAATCATCCAAACCACCTCTTTGTCCGTTTGAATACGCCGTACCTGTTGGAGTAATCTTGAATGTACCATCGTTCATTTGGTCATAACCCAAACGAGCCTGAGCATAAATATTCTTCGTAATATCGTATTTTGCCGTTAGGGCCGAAATCAAACGCTTACGTTTAACATCATTTTCGTAACGATTTACCACAAACCAAGGGTTTGTTACATAAATATCATCATTGTACTGAATCTCGTTGCCGTTGTCGGTACCCGCAGTGTAGCCAGGTTGTAGTGCAAGCTGATTAACGCTCGTTGCCAAGAAGTTAATGTTATTGGCGTTCATCGGGCCATCACTCAACTGTGGTTTGTTGTTATTGAAATCATCCACATAGTTTGTCATGAGGTCAACTTTCAATTTTCCAAATTTTTGCGAACCAGTGAAGTTAAATGTCAAACGGTCGAGTCCACTATTGCGAAGGATTGACTGGTTGTCGAGTTTAGCAATTGATAATCTGAAATTACCGTTATCATTTCCGCTCGAAAGTGCCAAAGAGTTTGTCACCGAAGAACCCAAACGGTAGAAAGTACTCATATTATCTTTAACAGCCGAATACGGATACATCTTACCATCGAACTGCATATAATTAGAGCCATCGAGTTTAGAACCCCAGCTCAACATACCACTGTTTAAAGCACTCGTTACGTTATCTGGCTTGCGGCCGTTTAGACCTTGACCATACTGATACTGGTAATCTGTGAAGTTGATTGCTTGCTCACCCACTACATTAAGGTTGTAGTCGATAGACATTTTACCTTTTTTACCAGACTTTGTTGTAATCAAGATTACACCGTTGGCAGCTCTTGCACCATAAAGTGCCGATGCCGATGCACCTTTCAAAACCGAAAGACTTTCGATGTCGTCAGGGTTAAGGTTCGAGATACCGTCACCGTTATCTGCTCCACCCCACTCACCAGCACTTCCTCTTTGGGTGTTGTCGATAGGAATACCATTCAATACAATAAGTGGAGAACTCGCCGTAAAACTCGCCATACCTCTCAATAGAATTCTGGCCGAAGACCCCGGTCCACCGTTAGTACCAGAGATATTAAGACCAGCTACTCTACCAGCCATCGAATACGCCATGTTGTTTTCGCGGGCTTTGGTCATTTGGTCACCATTGATTGTAGTTACTGCATAACCAACCTTGCGGGCTTCTTTAGAGATACCGAGGGCTGTTACAACAACCTCGCCCATGTTGCTCGACTCAGGCTTGAGGCTTACATTGATAGTTGTACTACTGCCTACGGTGATGTTTGTGGCAGCAAAACCAATGTAGCTAAATGTGATAACGCTTCCCTTTGTGGCATCAATAGAATAATCACCTTTGTCGTCGGTGATAGTTCCTTTGGTAGAACCCTTGATTGCGATGTTTACTCCATACAGTGGAGCCCCACTTTCATCTGTCACTTTTCCCTTTATCGTCATGTTTTGAGCCATCACAGCCACCGACGAGAAAGAAAACATCAAGACATAGAAAAACTGTCGTAGTGTTTGCTTCATACTTAATTTTAGGTTAATTGTTAAAAAGGATTAGTTTAAAATCTTTCCTAAATCTATTAACCGAAGCATAATTTTTTATTAATTTTTGATTAATGACAATCTAAATTAGTGATACATTCTTAACCTATCTTTAGATAAAATAGTACTAAAAATGCAAAAAAACTCATTAATAAGGCCAAAACTGTAATTAATCAAAAATATTATTGCGTTGGAGTATTCAGAACACCTAAGAAATTTTTAACTTTCTAAATATCAATCTTGTGATTGCGTAAAGCCAACTATTTTGGGGTAGATGGCAGTAATTTGTAAATGAAATATTGCGTATATTTGGAGGTTATAAGCCACATTTAATGAAACCTCTACGATACATTATCCTTGCTGCAATTACAATGTATTCTTGTGGACAAGCACCTATGGAGATAGAAGAAATAGAATTTTACGACAACAATCAAGACCAATTCACCTTTTTGGTATTTGACAAATCTAAAGTTGACACATTTATGTTACGGTATGAGCCATTGGACTATTCAAGTACAACAATCAAACAGGATATACTTTTGCTGACGAAGTTGAATTTCGATAGTACAATATCAAACGACCATTCTTCATTTGTAAAAAACTCAAAGGCACCAGATTTTTCTGACTTTAATTTAGCAAACAATGTTATTAAAGCAACTTATGACAAAAATGGTGAAGAATATTTTCACGGAAGTCTTGTCTATTTATTCTTTCATGAATGTTTACCAGAGGGCTTTAAAAACAAATGGACACAGACAATTTCAGGAGACTTCGGGTTTAACGCTACATTTTTCGCTCTTCTTCGGGACAAAAGTGAAATCATCGACAAAATGATTTACGGGGAAATCGGACACTGGGACAAAAAGTTAATACCAATTTTTGGAGGACATATCTTCAACGAAATAACACCAGGCAATGCAAAACAGATAAAGGAATTAATTGAAAAGGACAAAAGTTTTAATGATGAAAGGTTCAAGGTAGACAAGAATAATTTCGTCTATCTCCTTGACAAGACAATTAACAATGAGTGGCGACTAATATTGACAGACTGGAATTAATACGGCATATAATATAGATTTTGCGTCAGACGGGCTTACGTGCAAACTTGAAGTTTTGTGCATTGAGTGAACTTTAGTAATAAATTGGGCATTTATGATAGGAAACCCGCCCGTCGCAAAGCCCTATCCATTTATGATAATAGTAGAGACCCTGCTAATACATAACCAGCGGCTTTCAACAGATTAGAAAACGGCTACCCTTTTCACAAAATAAAATGTGCCGCAACCCCATGTATAAGTTTAGGCAGAAGCGGCACATTTTCAAACTTCTGAATTTTGGGAGTCGGCAACTAATTTCGTTTCTGAATTGGTCGAACTTCTACGCTACCGTCTTCATCTAAAATTGGACATCCTTTCGAAATTTCCACAGCATCACTAATGTCTTTTGCATTAACGATTAAGTAACCGCCAACCATTTCATTTTCTACAGCATACGGACCATCTAAAACCACTTTCTTTGTGCCTTTGACATGCATGCCTGAAACTTGAAGTGCATCGCCTCCAGTAAGAATTCCTTTTTCGGCGAGTCCTTGCATCCAAACATTCCACGTTTGAATGATGTCCAACGCAGCTTGCGATTTAGCTGTGGAAATATGGGTATTACCACCTCTGAATAAAAGAATAAATTTTTCCATTTTTACTTATTTTTAATTGTTACTTTATTATACATTTGTAGTACAAATTTTCAGTATTAAAATAAATAAATCAAGTAGGCTATTTTATATAAGTTAGTATGAAAAACAATACTATTATTGAAAATCAAGAAGTTAAGTCAGAAAAAAAAATCATTTTTGATGAAAATACTTGCCCCGTAACCGCAACAATGAAAGTTTTGGGTGGAAAATGGAAGACAATACTTATAAATGCAATCTACCTTACTTCGCCTGCAAGGTTTGGAGAATTGAAAAGAAGTGTGGTTGGCATTACACAATCAATGCTCACATCACAGTTAAGAGAATTGGAGGAGGATGGGATAATAACAAGGAAAATTTATGCAGAAATTCCTCCGAGAGTAGAATACACATTGACTGAATTTGGGCTTACCTTATCACCAATCATTCAATCAATGGCAGATTGGGGAAAGCAATATAGGCTTAATAATGAATCCAAAATACCATCAAAGAGACAGTCAAAGACAAAGAAAATTTGACAAATCACAAACCAACAAGGTATTGCCAAAAGCGGAGCTTAACGGCTTCGATTGGGCGTTTGTGCTAAAATTCTCACCGTCGGTAATACCAGAAACGTTAGCGGTCATTGCAGAACGACAACGAAACGAAATATGAAACATAAGCAAAACGAAACAGACAAATTACTTCTCAAAGCAGGAGAAGGTAGAGTTTATAACTGTGGGACAATGACGGCAGTTTTCAAGGCAGACGAAAACGAAACAGCAGAAAAATACAGTATTTCGGAATGGTGGCTTGAACCAATCTCAGATGGTCCTGGTGCACACCAACACGAAGACCATGACGAAGTATTTTATGGCATTGAAGGCACTGCATCCGTACTCGTAGGCGACAAGTGGGTGGACGTAGCGAAAGGCACTTTTTTAAGAATACCTGCCAAAACTGTTCACGACTTTGCAAATAGGACAAATCAAAGATGTGGCCTACTTAACTTTTTTATTCCGGGTGGATTTGAGAGAAATATGCCATCAATCGTAAAATGGTTTGAAGACAATAAATAATGAAAAAAAATTAACAGAAAACAACAAACTACCAACAGCAGTTTGGCAAAATGGTGGGTTTAGTGCTAAATTCAACATTCGTTCTTCGATTGAACTTTTGTGCTAAGAATCCCCGCCTTAACGCAAAGTCGAAAAACGTTAGGAGCAATTATACAGACAAAACAAAGACACGAGTATTTAACCTAAAAAATAGATAGATATGCCAACAAAAGGACAAATTTTAATCAATCCAGATACTGGAGACATTTATGAATTTTTAGAAACAGCTAAAGACACCAATGGACAAAGAGTTACAATGAAAATGACACTTCAATCAAAGGGGGAGCTGGTTCCTAATCATTTTCATGCATTACAAGACGAACATTTTGAAGTTGTCTCAGGCTATTTGACAATATTAATAGACGGCAAAAAACAAGTTTTGACACAGGGAGAAAAAATGACGCTTCCGAAAAACAAACCACACAATCATTACAATGCTAATAATGAAACCGTTGTTTTTATTCAATCTGTTACACCTGCCTTAGACTTTGACTACCTATTAGAGAATATTATAGGACTTACCATTGACGGAAAAATGCCCAACGGTAAAGCAGGATTAATTCAGGAATTAGTAACGTTAAAATACTTGGACAGCAAAACCTACCTTGCCAATATTCCGCTGGGAATACAGAAATTCTTGATGAATGTCATAGGGCCTATTGGGCGTATGTTTGGATATAGAGCAATTTACAAGAAATATTCGGACATTGACAAATAACTACCGCTAACTGCACATTTGCAATAGGCGGGGTCTTGTTCTCCTCTGACAGTTTTATGGTTGCCGAAAGTTGTGTGTTCCGCATAAACATTTGTGCTAAAAATCCGCCCATCGCCAATACGTAAACTGTTAACGGTCAGCTTAAAGTGAAACTCACAAAAGCATTAACTTAAAGAGAAATGAAAAAGATATTTACAATACTTTTCTGTTTAACTCTATTCCATTTCGGACAAGCCCAGACTATTGACACTTTGATAGATGTTGGAGGCTATAATCTTCACTTTAATATTGTGAAAGGTAAAGGAACTCCCATACTCTTTGAATCAGGAAATGGTTCAGACGCTTCTGATTGGAAAAGCATTCTTAAACAATTACACGACTCTACCGAAGCAACCTTAATAACTTATGACAGGGCAGGATTAGGTTTAAGTGGTATAGACACTAATAAAATTGACTTGCCCAACGAAGTTAAAACCTTAGAGGTTGCACTAAATAAATTGGGGTATTCAAAGAAAATATTTCTGGTTAATCACTCGTTTGGAAGTTTTTATTCGATATTATTTGCAATAAGGAATAGCCAAAAAATTAAAGGCACAGTTTTTATAGAACCAGCATTGCCTTGTAACTATACAAAAAAACGTAATAAAGAAGGCAATGAAACTATAACTCCAGAGTTATGGGGCAGGATTAAGAAAGAAGCAGTTGGGCTTTATTATGTCTTAAAAAATTACGGAAAAATTTACGACTTAATGGAAAAAAAGAGTTTTCCACCGAAAATTCCTGTGACGGTTATTGGAGCAGAAAACCAAGTATTTCTTAAAACTGACACATACAAAAATGAATGGCGAGAATGTGTAAAAGCTTTTGGGAAACTACCAAATCACACCTATGTATTTGCAAAGAACTGTGGACATACAGTTTGGGAAGACAATCCTCAACTCGTCATCAATGAAATTGTAAAACTGTATAGACAAACAAAATAGTGAATAAAGAAAGCCGAACCGCTAACATGGAGTTTGCAAAAGCGGAGGTTTCTTGCTTCTATGGCATAGAAATGCTAAATTAAAGCTTTGTGCATCAAATAAAGTTTAACACTGAAAATCCCCACCATCACCAAGCTGAAAACCGTTACTATTAGTAAGTGTGAACATCTTTAATGAAAAATAACGACATGAAAAATATCATTCTTATCTTTTCGATAGTTTTGACATTTTATTCTTGCAACTCCAGCAATGACGAAAAGCAAAACCTTCAGACAATGAATCCTAATGACATCCAAGTTAATGAAGTAGTTCATGATTCTTTGACAACAGCACAAATTGACAAAATAAAAACAATACAATCGACATTTGTAGAAGTATATCCAGTAAGTTTAGAGGAGACAATAACAAATTTCAAAAGAGACCAAAATCCTGACAACGAAATTGATATTTGGTTACAAATGGCAGACGCATATAAAAAGTATTTAAGTACTAAGCAAGGCAAATTAGACTTGAACACTAAAAAAGAAGTATATATGCTCATTCTTTCACGTTCAATGATGTCTGACGAAGAAGCAATTACTAATACTAAGCTGACTATTTTAACAGTAAAAGAGGCGAAAGAAGTTTTAAGTTATTATACCGCAGCACCCGACCTAATTGATGTGGTAAAAAGCCGTGACGAAGCTTTGTAGCACTAAAAGCTGGTAACAGTCGTTTTACAAAAGTAGTTTGTTTGTACCTCTATAAAAGTTTAGTGCTAAAAAATATCTACCAACTCCAAACCTAAAACATCACCTACTATTTATAACGACCACCTGCACAACAAGAAACCACAAATTATATTACCCCCATCCAAGAACATATTATCACTCTATTTCTTAAACAAAGTTAGGTCAGACGGTTTTGCTTTGGAAATACATTTGTAAACAGACAATCAATATAAAACAAGAAGAAAATGAATTTTAAAGCATCATTTTGCGACCCCTTACAGCCGGATGTCATTGAGTTGGGCGATGTTTCTCAAGACACAATCATCGACCATTTTGAAAATATCAATTGGAAAGAATATTTGCAAAAAATGGCAACTGCCAAACAAGACGACATATATTATTCTCCCTGTTTTGAAGTTGAAAACAAAGAAAACAAAAACGGGCTTGTTATTTCCGCTGTCGGCGACCCAAACAATTATCAATTTAACATCTTTTATAAACGCCCAAAGAGTGTAAAATCATTTTTTGGTCTAATAAACAATGTTAATGAAAACTATTCTACGGCTATCAATAGACAAGCCAACAGTGATGTCATTGACTGCTTAAAAGCACTATTAAAAAATGATACTGTTTATCTAACAAACAAAATTGGTCAATGACAAGAAGCAATACTGCAGGTAATAAAAGGTTTGTCACTAAGCTATTGCCGTAATAATTTTACAACTGCTTAACCAAATTATATTAGGCTTTTAGTTCTTGACTTCTCTTTCTTAGTTGTTTTTACGGTCGAGCAGTTTTGTGCCATTCAATTTTAAATAATCTACATCACTACCTCAATAAAAAAGCAAAATTTTGCAACCGTATTCTGAGTTCTCGGTCTAATAAAGAAATATGAGCAATGAGAGCTATCATCTTTCTGACAAAGTTATTGTTACGAATATCCTGAATGGAAAAATTCAGGATTTTGCCGTTGTGGTAAAAAATACAGAAAAATTGGTTGCCCAAATTGTGCGAAAAATGACTACAAACGAAGACGACCAAAAAGACCTCGTGCAAGATATTTATCTAAAAGCCTATCAAAATTTGTCTTCTTTTCAATTCAAGTCTAAATTATCAACCTGGATTGCTAACATTGCTTACAATACGACTATAAATTACCTCCAGAAGATGAAAGTCCCAATCATTGAGATAGAATCAACGATTGAAAATAAGTTTATAGCAACCGAAAACACAGAGTTAGAAATTATCAAAACCGAAGCAACCGAAATTCTTACCAAAGAGATAAATAAACTGCCACCGTTATACAAAACTTTAATTACACTGTACCATTTAGAAGAGTTGCCCAATAAAGAGATTGCAGAAATCACCAATTTACCCGAAGGAACAATCAAAAGCTATCTATCGAGGGCAAGAAAGATTCTCAAAGACAATATCAATCATCATTATAAAAATAATCAGCTATGACAACTCCGCATCTGACCGACGAAACCTTGCAAGCATTTCTTTTGAAAGAAACGCAAGATGATGCCGTAAGTATGCATCTTGCGGTGTGTTCAGCCTGTCGGACAAAACTTGAAAACTATCAGCATTTGGTGGTTGGCATTCAAAAAGTTGCACCCGAAAGTTTTGCATTTGATGTTACAACTTTAGTGATGGATAGAATTGTGCAATATGAAAAGCAAGAAAGCCGAAAACAAGAATTAGTTTTTTGGGCGATTATGACCATTTTGCTTATCGGCATTTCATCATTCGCTATTCCGTTTATACCTCAAATCCTAACTATTTTTAGTTCAACACCCGTTTTTTCAATGCTTTTTGTAGTTGCAACCGGATTGGCAGTATTCCTATTTTTATTTGCCGACCTAAGCAAACAATACAAACAAAAAGAGAGACAAATATTTGAAAATAAATTGCAACCGATTTTTTAATCACTTGTCTAATTGTGTATAATTCAAAACGGACTTTAAAATGAGAAAAATAATAATGAGTTTTTTGGGGTGTCTTATACCAATAGCCAGTGCTTTTGCACAAAACCAATCAATTACGACTCAATCAGACGTTAATGAACCTTTATTATCAGAATCGAAAACTGAAATTATAATGCCCATACTGTTTATCAGTTTTTTGATAGTTATGCTCATCTCTTTGGTTAAATATTTTTTAGATTTTCGATTGAAAAATAAACTAATTGATAGAGGAATGTCGGAGCAGTTATCTGCCTATTTATCGAACAAAAACGACCAAGAAAAGAAAGACGAAGTCATAAAATTAGCTATTTTATTTTGTGGAATCGGCTTGGGTTTGCTGATAACTTACTTCTCTGCCCCTATTGATATTCATTCCTTAGCAATTATGTCTTTTAGCCTCGGAATCAGCTATTTAGCTTATTTCTTCTACCTGCGAAAGTAAAATTCATAGCTTTTAGCAAAACCATTTTATTCAAAATTTTAACTCTTCACTTTGTGAGGCTGGCATTGTATTGCCTAAAATCAATAAAAATTCTTGTACTCAATTTAAAAAATCATAAAACAATGAAGTATTCATTCACATTGATAGCATTTTTAGTTGTCCAAATAGTATTCGGACAGACTACACCCATTAAAAACTCAGTTTCAAATGTAAATTCTACCAAGCAGATAGAAACCGAAATAGATGCTATTTTCAAGCAGGCGTACCCTGTCGATTCGCCTGGTGCAGCAGTTCTGATTGCCCAAAATGGCAAAATTATTTACAGAAAGGCTTTTGGTATGGCTAACTTAGAGCTAAAAGTGCCAATGAAGCCCGAAAATGTGTTGCAGTTGGCTTCTATAACTAAGCAATTTACGAGTGTATCTATTCTATTGCTGATAGAACAAGGCAAATTGAGCCTCCAAGACCCATTGTCAAAATATATTGCAGACTATCCAAGAGGTAACGAAATCAGGTTGCACCATTTGCTCAATCATACTTCTGGTATTAAGGATTACACCAGAATAGCTGAATTTAGAAATAAAACTCGGCTGGATATGACTCCCGAAGAAATCATCGGTAGTTTCAAAGATTTGCCATTAGAATTTAATCCTAATGAAAAGTATGAATATAGCAATTCGGGCTATGTCCTTTTGGGTTACATCATAGAAAAAATATCAGGTATGCCTTACGAAGGTTTTATACAAAAAAACATTTTTGATAAACTCGGTATGAAAAATTCGTATTACGGAAATACTTACAAAATCATTGCAAATAGGGCTAATGGCTACCAACTCTATGAAGGCAACTACGAAAATGCAGAGTATATGAGTACGACTATTCCTTACGCTGCGGGTTCGCTAATGTCCACTATTGATGATATGTTTTTATGGTACAAGGCAATTCATCAAAATACATTGATTTCAGCAAAAAGCAAGCAACTGGCTTTCACAAACCATACTTTGAACAACGGCAAACATAGTAACTATGGATATGGCTGGTTTATCAATGAGATAGCTGGTATGACAACTCTCGAACATACAGGCGGAATCAATGGCTTTACTACTTCTGGGATTTACATACCTGAGAGCAATAGCTATGCAGTCGTATTGAGTAACATAGATGATGGCAAGGGGGCCGAAATGAATAATCTTAGGGCAGTATCTATCGTATTGGGTAAACCGATAGTTGATAAAGTAGCTGTGAAATTTTCTGAAAAACAGTTGAAAAAGTGGATGGGTGCCTATCAGTTTGAAGATGTAATTCGCTTTATTATCTACGATAATGAGGGGCTTTATAGTATGCGTGAAGGGGGCCGCCCTATTAAACTTGTACCTCTATCTGAGGATGAATTTAGGTTTGAGAATAGTTTAGCTACCTACAAGTTTTCTACACAAAATGGGAAAAAGCAAGTTTTTTATACAGACCGAATTAATAAAAGCATAGGTATTGAAACCGACAAAAAGTTACCTTCAGAAAGAGAAACCATCACTTTGCCGCAAGAAATTCTTATTAAATATGTAGGAGTTTATGAATTGCAACCCTCTTTTCAAATTGAGATAGAAAAACAAAATGACCGTATTTTTGCAAAAGCAACAGGACAACCTCCAGTCGAACTTTTTGCAGAAACCGAAAATAGTTTTTTTATCAAAGAGATAGCCGCCCAAGTTGTGTTTAATTTAAACACCGATGGAAATGTAAAAAGTCTTACTTTTTTGCAGGGAGGAAACAAGATGGAAGGAAAGAAAATAAAGTAACAGAAATACCTTTGGAATAAAATAACAGGTGACATCGCACCAGCAATGATGGGGTAAATAGTGATAAATTCAGCCGAAGCGGCAGTGTAATTCTCAATATTTTTGTCTAACTTCGACTAACGTTTTTCAAATGCCCCACCATCGCCAAGCGGTAAACATTTTGTGGCAGCTTAAAAGAACTCATTAACAATTTAAACATAAAAATATGAGCAATAAACTGTCACATTTTGCGATTCACATTGACGACATCGAACGAGCAAAAAGCTTTTATGATGGAGTATTTGATTGGGGTTTCAACTCCTACGGACAAGGAGATTTTTTGCAAATCAAGGCTGATAAATCCGAGAATGGAGAATTGATTGGTGCATTACAGTCAAGAAAATACTCGCCTATCCCTGAGAAAGTTATTGGTTTTGAATGCTCAATTAGTGTAGAGAATATTGATGAAATCATTGAAAAAGTAAAAAGCAATGGCGGACAGGTCGTGATGCCAAAGACAGCCATTCCGTATGTTGGTTACATAGCCAAGTTTTTAGACACAGAAGGTAACTTAATTTGCGGAATGCAATATGACAATTCAGCAAGATGAAAACTTCACGACCAATTCATCCAGACTTTCAATTCTTATTGGACTTTAAAAACCAAGAAGTAATTGACCTTTTTAAAGACTTGCGAGAATACATTTTGGAGCTTTATCCTGACTGTAATGAGCTAATTTATCATACCCACGCCTTGACATCGGTTTTTTCAATCTCAGACAAGCTATCCGACGCTTTTTGTATGTTGCCAATCTACACAAACCACCTCAACTTAGGCTTTAACAAAGGTACACTTCTAAAAGACCCAGATAAACTCTTAACAGGTACAGGCAATTTAATCAGGCACATTGACGTAAAGAATACAAGCGACTACAGAAACCCAAAAGTAAAAGCATTGATACAAGAAGCCATTGGCTTTGCAATTAAAGATATGGACAAACCGACAAAATCAATCGGCAAGACCATTTCAAAAATCAAGAAAAAATAAAAAGCCGACCACATAAACATACAGAATGACGGTGATAAACTCAGGTTTTGTTTGAGAGTTTTGTGTTCCGTAAACCATTAACAGCTATACCGAATGACCGTCAACGAATGGACTTGATAGAAGAAATATTAAATGACAAACTACATAGACCTTTTGAAATGCCAGAAGGGAATTGGACTTACTACCAAGAATGGAACAGAGCATTGTTTTTACATTAGATAGTACCATTTGAAACTTTAAGAAAATGCGTCCCTTCAGGTTTATCAATTGATACTTTTGAGGGCAACTGTTACATTTCATTGGTAGCCTTTACAATGGAAAAAATAAGGCCAAAGTTTTTGCCTTCAATCAGTTGTATTTCAGACTTTGACGAAATAAATGTTAGAACTTATATTGACAATGATAACAAAAAAGGCGTTTATTTCTTGAATATCGAAGCCGGAAAAGCAATCTCGGCATTTATCGCAAAAACAATATCGGGATTACCTTACGAAAAGGCTGAAATTAGAAGGTCCGAAAAATCCTACACATCAAATAACTCAAAAAAAGGCTTTAAGCTAAATTCCGAATTTGAGATTAAACAAGCAATAGACAACAAAACTGAAATAGACAAATGGCTGACAGAAAGATACTGCTTGTATCTTGTTCAAGACACAAAACGCTATCGCTACGACATTCACCATAGAGAATGGCAATTGAAACATGTCGATTTAAAAAGTTTGAATGTAAATTACAAGATTGGTGAAATAGACTTAAACGAACGAGCACCTGATTTAACACATTATTCAGACGGTATAAAGGTAATCGCTTGGAAACGACAGAAAATATGAGAAGTTCAGTTTTGTGTCGCTACGAAAGTGATGTGCAGATTTCAAGTTCCATCCTACAACTTCACTGCATCGGCAAATAAGTAAATGTCATGTGGTAGTTTATAAAAATTGTTAAGTACGATTCTAATTTTGTAAAGCATAAGATTTTTCGATTTAACCAAAAATAAAGTAACAACATGGCAGAGCAATCTAAAGAGTCACTTTCGCAACAAGATACAACGCCGAAAGTGACAGGTATTGGTGGAATCTTCTTTTTCTCCGAAGACCCTGAAAAAACAAAAGAATGGTATTCAGAAAATCTGGGACTCGAAGTGGACCAATGGGGTTCAAGTTTTGAATTTAGGAACGCTAACAGGCCAGACGAAATAAATTATTTGCAGTGGAGCCCGTTCAAAAAAGGAAGTGAATACTTTTCTCCTTCAAAAAAGGAATTTATGATAAACTATCGTGTTCAGAATATTGAAGGGCTTGTAAACAACCTCAAAAACAATGGTGTGACTATTCTTGACAACATAGAAACCTTTGACTACGGTAAGTTTGTACACATTATGGATGCCGAAGGAAACAAGATAGAACTTTGGGAGCCTATTGACAAAGTATTTACCGAAATGGGCGGTAAAACAACAAAATAGCGTGAGTATCTAACAGAACTGACGAATTTAGTTTTATAGATTGTGAAATAACTTGGTTAAATAAATAAGGGAAGAAACCGTGGCACGGTTAACTTTTGGACCTATCCTTCTACCAATTTGAGCATATAACCGTGTCACGGTTTCTAAGGGAAGTTATTTCAATATCTATAAGTATTGTAACTTTTTGAGTTCTTGTAATGGCTAAAAAAGTATTGGCAATTTAGATGCTAAAACAGACAGCAACTTACAAAAATGGCGTTTGGAAATATGATGGTAATAAAGTCAAGCATTATTCTATCCAAGAAAAACGGAGACATTCTTCTTGGCACACACGAGAACGGATTATGGAAGCTAATCGGAGAAAAATTTATTAGGTTTAATACATTGTAAACTAAGTACATTCAATTTTTGCCGCAGAAGGTCGCAGAATTAAAAACGAGGACTATCGCAAATGAATAAGTAATCAGCGAATATTTCCGTTACTAAATCAGCGGGAATCTGCGAGAAAAAAATCATACTAATTTAGTTTACAGTGTATTTTACCCATGACAAAATACTGCAATTACCTTTTTGCAAAAGTGATGTAAAATATAAACTTAAAATACTGTGCTTTTCAAATTTTATGGCTTATTTACCAATATTATGAACTGAAAAACAATTAGATTTCAAAACATCGTAAACAATAAAGATAAAAAAATATGGCGTCAATCAACCCTTACATTCATTTTAATGGAAATGCCGAAGAAGCATTTACTTTTTACAGGTCAGTCTTTGGTGGTGATTTTGCTACAATCTTACGTTTCAAAGACATGAACTTTGAAGGCAGCCCTAATTCTGAAAAAGAAGCTGAAAAAATTATGCATATTGCATTGCCTATTGGTAAACACAATATTCTAATGGGAAGCGACACCCCAGAGCAATTGGGAAAACATAGCGAAATGGAAACCCGAAGCAAGATTTCTATCAGTGCCGAAAGCAAAGAAGAAGCCGATAATATATTTAATGGGCTGTCAGAAGGCGGACAAATAGAAATGCCTATTGAGGGTAGTCCTTGGGGTTCGTATTTTGGAATGTTCAGAGATAAGTTTGGTATAGAATGGATGGTGGACTTTGACCCAAAATACAAAGGACAACCATAAATCAACTACCCCCGATGTGGACTTAGCAAAAGTAGGGCCGACAGAGGTGATTGAGTATTGGCCCAATAAGCCGCATTTGTGCTAAATTTGGGCTGATGTTTTTAAAAGCCTCTATTATTGTAGCAAAAAATAAAAAAGTAAATGAGTCTGAATGGAAAGTCTTATTAATCAAATTACGCAACATGAGAAATTCTCTCAGGCAGAATTAGAAATTATTGTATCTAAGTTTAAGTATAACAAATATAAATTTAAGGACTACTTACTCAAAGAAGACGAAGTTTCGAAGCAATTACACTTTATCACAACTGGCTTAGTAAGAGTCTTCTATCTTAAAGACGGTAAAGAAATCACAACCTATTTATCTTGCGACAATGGTTTTGTTTTTTCGTATGCCAGTTTCATTAATCAAACAAAGTCGTTTGAGTTTATTCAGTGTTTAGAAAACACCGAGACTTTGTCGATAGGCTTTAATGAAATGCAAGAATTATACGAGAGTATTCCTCAATGGCAAAAAATAGGAAGAGTTTTATCTGAAAGTACGGTTATTTGTTTATCTGATAGACTCCTAAAAATCCACGCTATTCCTGCAAAAGAGAAATACTTAGACTTCCTAAAAACCTCTCCTAAAAAAATTGTACAAAGAACCCCACTCATACACATCGCATCGTTTTTGGGAATCGCTCCCGAATCACTCAGCAGGATTAGAAAAGAAATTTCTTAACATTTATCAAGGAGAATTAAAATTTAGACTTTCATTTTTGCTTTTCCAATTTCAAAGATAAAAAATGAAAGAAATAGCCAAAAATGTTTATCAAATCTCCTTGCTTCCAAGGAATTCCATTAATTGTTACGTCATAGACGATATACTCATAGATGCTGGGATTAGGAGTTCGGGCAACATAATTCTTAAATCAATCAAACAAAAAAAAATAACAAAACACGCTTTGACTCACGCCCACGCCGACCATCAAGGTTCCAGTAGTACTATTTGTAAAACGCTGAATATTCCGCTATGGACTTCTGAATTAGAAAAAGAAAATGCAGAATCAGGAAAAGTCATTTACGAATACCCCAATAGCAAAAACTTAATAGCACGATTCCAACAAAGATTTTGGGCCGGAGAAGGACAAAAAGTATCACACCTCCTCAAAGAAGGCGATGCCGTAGGGAGCTTCACCGTCATCGAAACCCCAGGGCATTCAAGAGGCCATATTTCATTCTTTAGAGAAAAAGATAGGGTTTTAATTGTTGGCGATACAATGGTAAATATGAATTTACTAACCACCGTTGTGGGTCTTGATGAGCCACCTACCCTATTTACTACTGATAAAGAAGTTAATAAAGAATCTATCAAAAAATTATTTGACCTAAAACCAAAAGTGCTTTGCTTTGGACACGGCCCCGTATTAGTTGACAACGGAGAATTTGAACGATTTTTAAACAGATTTTGACAAATTGAAGCAATGTAAGTGTTTGATAATAAATACTTTATCTTTCTTCTCTTGTCCGCATCGGCGGTACGATAAATTCTTTTGTCTGATTACTTACAACACTATTACTGAGGTAAAATCCGTTATTGGATAAGTCTATAACGAGTCTGCAAAGTCAATTAAAAATAATACACGATGAATATACGTTTTCTATTTCTTAGTCTTACAATATCTCTGATGAGCAATGGTATCTTTGGACAAACAAAACAAGATACCTTAGCAATTAAACAAGCGGCACTCGATTATATTGAATCGCAGCACAACCTAAATCCTCAACAAATGGAACGTTGTTTACATCCGAGAATGGTAAAACGAACATTCTGGAAAGATAAAGCAACCGGAAAGGATTATGTGCGTGAGACAACAACCGAATCTATGATTTTACTTGCCGAAAGCTATAATAAAAATGGAGATAAATTTCCAAAATCTCCCAAAAAGGATGTTATTTTACTTGATGTATCCGAACGCTCGGCATCTGTAAAATTAGTTGCTGACGAATGGATAGATTACATGCATATTGTCAAGCTCAATGGCACTTGGAAAATCATAAATGTACTTTGGCAATTTAATGACGTCAAACAACATTAAATTTTAATCGGTCAACTCAAACAAAGTAATGGTAGAACCAAATAGCATATATTGTATATTTGTATAAACATCTGATTAGCTGTTTACAACTACCGTATAACTATCCATTCTCAAATCATAAATATTAATTTCACATAATAAGTGGAAAGAATTATTGAATTAACAATATTTTACCGTAGCGACGGTTACCACTGAGCAACACAAAATTTAATATAGAACTCCGTGAAACTCGGTGGTAAATAATACACTATGAGATATTTCTTCACTTTTACTTACTTCAATACAATGACAAAAAACTTACCACCACAACCAGATGTAGCATCATGACACTAAACGATATTAAATCTGAGCTAACAAACTGGAAACTTACCAAATACAAAGCAATCAATTTTGCCATCGGAATCTCAGCATTGCTCATTTATGAATTTGTTGGACGGCCCATCTATCGACCGTATATTTACAACAATAAAATAAATGACTTTCACATTGCGGATACTTTGGGTAATACTTTCGGGACATTGCCAACGATTTTTTTCTTGATTGCCATATTATCCAACGACACAGCAAAAGGAAACTACTTGATAAAACTCGGTACCTTTAGTGTTGTTGTGTTTGAACTTGTGCATCCTCTACTTGGTAAGCCAATAGATATTTGGGACATAATGGCCACTATTTTAGCAGGATTTATTAGCTATCTGATTTATAATGGAATATTTAAAAGCTAAATATTGCTACAAAACCACAATTATCTCATTTTCAAGCCCTTTTGACTTTCATTAATTAGCGAACTCACGTTATGATAGACATCATTCTATATGGATATTGAACAAATAATTGATAATATAGAACAACACTATTTGAAATTGACAAATGAATGTCAATGTGAATTAAAAGATTTCTCTAAAATACTTAAACCCGATAGAGGAACTATAATTATTAGAGAGGGTCAATTTTCTGATAAAACCTATTTCATTGCTAAAGGCTCAGCAAGGGCATTTTACCTAAAAAACAGTAGGGATATAACAGATTGGTTTGCATTTGAGAATCATTTTATTTGCTCTATTAATAGTTTTTTTCTGGATGTACCGAGTCCACATTTCATCGAGATTTTAGAGCCGAGTATTCTTTTAGAAATTTCGAGAGATAAAGCAAATGAACTTTCTGATAAATACAGAGAATTTGACAGATTAAGCAAAATGGTGATAACCCAAACAATGCTCCAACTTCAAGAACGAATTGTTTCTGTTCAATTTGAAACCGCTCAACAGAAGTATGATAATCTTTTAAACATTAGGCCCGATATTATTCAGAGAGTTACTCTTACACATATTGCTTCGTATTTAGGTATTACATTAGAGACATTAAGCAGAATCCGTAATCCCAAAAACCGAATTTGATTTATATCAATTGAAATTATGTATTAATTACTGACCTTTGCCCAAAGTAATTATCATGAAAAAGCTTCATTTTATATCTGGGCTAACAATCACGGTTTTTGTGGGTCTGCACTTATTCAATCACTGTTTTAGCATTTTAGGTGCTGGCAAGCACATCGAAGTAATGAACTCTCTACGAAGTATTTATCGCAATATTTTTGTTGAGTCAATTTTACTTTCGGCGGTTGCTACTCAAATCTATTCTGGTTTATTACTCTTCAAAGCAAAAAGGCATACTGTAAGCACTTTTTTTGAGAAACTGCAAATCTGGACAGGGCTTTACTTAGCCATTTTTTTTGTTATTCACGTGAGTGTTGTTCTTGCGGGGCGATTTATCTTACATCTTGATACAAATATTTATTTTGGCGTTGCCGGACTTAATACATTTCCTTTCAATTTGTTTTTTATTCCGTATTATTTCCTTGCCGTTGCTTCATTTTTTGGGCATATTGCTGCAATTCATAATCAGCGAATGAACAAACCCATTCTTGGATTCAGCCCTTGCAAACAATCCATCTTTATTCTGATAACCGGGTTTTGCTTTGCAACTTTTTTAATCTATGGTTTGACAAACCAATTCCAAGGATTTCAAATTCCGTCCGATTATAATATTCTTATTGGCAAATGAAAGTAATTAATATTCACAAAAGAGTTCTTAACCAACCAACCTCTAAAATTGGTGAACTATTAAATACTTTAGCTACCAAAAACGATATGATACTGGCAACAGACAAATGGCATCCGATGAGACTTGACAGAGGGCTACAAGTTGGCTCAAAAGGTGGTCATGGGCCAATAAAGTATTTTGTAACTGCATATCATCCCGAAAAATCCATAACTTTTCAGTTTGATTTAAAAGGATTTAATGGTTTTCACAGATTCGATATTATCGAATTAGGTACTAACCAAACCGAGCTATCACACATCATTGACATGACCACAACCGGTACTGCAACTTTAAAATGGGCATTGGCGATTCGCTGGTTACACGATGCGTATATAGAAGATGCTTTTGATAAAGTAGAAAACCATTTTACCAAAGATAAAAAATACAGTAAATGGAATTTTTGGGTAAGATTCCTTAGACAAATTATGAAACCTAAAAAGGATTAAAATGTAAGCATAAGGTAGTACCTTTGACAAGGTTTATTGATTGTGAAATAACTTGGTTAAATAAATAAGAGAAGAATCCGTGGCACGGTTTCTAAGGGAAGTTATTTCAATATCTATAAGTTTATAAATTTCACAGGGCTTAATACTTAGGACTTTCGCTTCAATTATTTTTTTGTCCCATCGGGACACTATATCGGTAGAAAAGTATGTCTTTTTGGGGTTTTAAGTCCCGTAAGGACGATATATCATCCCTACGGGACTTGTTTTAAAAAAGATTTTATTTTTTTCTACCGATATTCTATCCCTAATGGGATTATTTATAGCCAAGCGAAAGTCCTAAAACTAAAAATCTGCCAAGCTGCAAATCTTACACGGTAGTTGTATTTCAGCGAACATCTGCGGGTAAAAAATTTGAACCGCAGAAAACGCAGATTGACAAACGCAGAAAATCGCAGAGAAATTTTCAGCGAATTCAGCGGTAACAGATAACTCCCATAGTTAGAAATGCAATCATACTTTTACCGACAATCTTCATTACTGATACTTTTGGGCAATAAACTTTCAACAAACTCTTTAATAAACTATCACTATGACCTGAAAAGTAAAAAATGGTCATATATCTGCAAATGTACTTCTATTGTTTTTTATACTATATTTGGAGCATGGATTTATGACACACAACCCTATCCGAATCACACAAATCTCAGTAAAATCACCCTTCGTCCGTGGGGTGCAAAAGAGTTTGCTTTAAGAGATAATCAACTTGGAGTCATCATTCAGCAATGGTAATGATGATTTTGCATGTTTCGCATAAATATACCGAATAAGTAGTTAAACTATCATCTATGTATGAGCCAAAAAATCATCTTCTACATTGCTGTACTATTCTGTCTAAATAGCCAAGCCCAATACCGCCGTGATTCGGTTAAAATCGCCAATGGATTTATCCATTTCTATGTAAAAGGAGAAGGCAAACCCATTGTTTTATTACAGGGTGGTCCCGGGTTTTCGAGTTATTATATGCGAGATATTGCAGACTCATTAAGCCAATACAAATGTATTCTGATAGATTACGAAGGTACTGGGAGGTCGCAATACCGAAAGCCCGATACGGCGTGGGTGAGTCCAGAAAAAGTAGTTTCAGATATAGAATTGGTAAGAAGCAAACTAAAGATTGATAAATGGGATGTAATCGGACACAGCTACGGCACTCACTTTGGGCTTTATTACGCCATTAAATACCCCGAGCGGGTCGATAAAGTGATATTGGTGTCGAGTATTGGTACCGATAACAAGTTTCAACGATACGCAAACGACAACGCGATGGTGCGACTAACCGATGATGATATGCAACAACTCGAAAAAATCGGTTCGGATACGTCGTTGAATCCCGTCGAGAAAGATTTCAGACAAGAAAGCATCATGCTTAAAGCCTATTTCTTCGATAAACAAAAGATTCAGCCGTTTCTTACATCCGCTCCACCAGCCGAGAAGGCCATTAATTTCAGCAATGACTTTTTCAATGCTTATTTTGATAATTCAAATTTCTGGAAATGGGATATTGCCAAAGAGGCTTACGACCTAAAGAAACCCGTAAGGATTATTCAAGGCCGACAGGATTTTCTTAATGATGGCAAACAAGAAATCATGAACCTACGCCTGACCGACTCCAAGTTGCATTACATCGAGCGTAGTGGGCATTTTCCGTGGGTCGAGAAACCCGCCGCATTTTTCTCAATCCTGAAAAAAGTATTATAAAACCATCCGATTCAACCAAAAAAAACATACAAATGGATTTCTCACCTTTCAATGAAATTGTCAAACTTTGTATTCTCGGAATGGAAATGGAAGACCAAGGCAAGCCCGAAGAAGCAATCAGATTTTTTCAACAAGGCTTTGACGAAGCAACCAATGATTTCGAGAAATACTTGGCAGCCCATTACGTAGCTCGGCATCAAAAAACGGTTTCAGATAAGCTCAAATGGCTCGAAACAGCACTGGCATTTGCCATAAATACCAACGATGATTCGGTCAAAAGTGCGTTTCCGTCGCTCTACACCAACATCGCCAAGTGCTACGAAGACTTAGGTGACCTCGAAAATGCTCAAAAGAATCAGGATTTAGCTTTGCTTTATCAAGAAAACCCTGCCGATAAAGGTCCATTCTACCACGGAACAAAAGCCAATTTACAAATTGGCGATTTGCTGGTAGCGGGTGGTAATTCTAATTACCAAACAGAACTAAAGATGAACCACATTTATTTCACTGCTCTCATAAATGGAGCTGGGCTTGCGGCGGCTTTGGCAAAAGGCGAAGGGGCTGAGAGGGTTTATATCATCGAGCCTACGGGCAGTTTTGAAAACGACCCTAATCTGACAGATAAGAAATTCCCCGGTAATCCGACTCGCTCGTATCGCTCACAATCACCCTTAAAAATCGTCGGCGAAGCAACCGAATGGGTGAGGCAATCGCCCGAAGTTATCCAAAAATTTCGCGAAAAATTAGAAACCAACAAGGGCGAAATCATCAATTAACCAATTAGCTTACTAAAAAAGTAAGTTTTACAATCCGTTTACATTCTTTTGCAAGTATTCATAGAAGGCTTGTAGAATAGGCATTTATATTTGTCGAAATTCAAAAGAAGATAAAACTCATACAAAAAACATGAAAAAGCTCATTTTTACCCTGATTTTACCGCTAATAGTGATAAGCGGACTGGTAGTTGCCAATCGTGAATTTAGACATGAAACTCCTAAAAAGTCAATTACAAAGCCTTCTGGGGGCGTTCCGCTCTCTGCGGCTGAAAGAGAAGCTGCAAGAAAAAAATGGGAGGCTACTCCTGATGGTGTGATGTTCAAAAAATGGGTAGAATCTCCCGAAGGTAAAAAAGTGTATGCCAGCGAAGCAAAAATACGGAAGCATTTGGATGCTTTTACCAATATGGAGGCAGTTGTAACTTCCCTTTCTCTTCCACCAGGTTCAAGATTGGGCTTCGGAATGATGGTAAATATTAACAATGAAGATTACATCCTCAGTTTTGGACCAGAAAACGACAATGAATTTGAGCAGTTACGTAGCATGAAAGTCAACGACAAAATAATTATACGAAGCCGCAGTGTATCGCACGCACCCAAGTATTCATACCCAATCATATCGGGCGACTATGTAGTACGAGATAGTAAAGTAATTTATAACCGTCCGCCCCGCCAAGGAGGTTGCTAATATTAAGCTAAGGATAGAATTATTATTCCCTTTCGGTTGAAAAATCGTATTTTTAAATTTACCACTAAGCTCAAGTAGAACACATAGATTCACTTAGTTTGATTATGTCTTAGTGACACTTTGTGTCCTAAGTTCCTTAGTGGTAATTTTATTTTTTACATGCTATTAACCGAAAGGAAATAAAATAAACAAATCAAATTATCACCTACCCTTCTAAAACTTCTTTGTACAAGACACCGTATTCTTCGGAGTACAATCGGTGATAATCTTTGGCAAATCGCTCATAGCAACTTTTGGCAAGTGAATGCTTACCAAGATGCACCAAAGCTCGGCACTTCAACGACATGGCGGTTTCATCGACCGAGTCAAATTTGAAAATACTATCGGCAATTTCGACGATTTCTTCGGCATGAGTGGCAAGTTCTAATTTTTCAGAATATGCCAAGTAAGTATCAATCACTCGGTTCGAGATTTCACCTTTGAAATCATCCAACCATTCGTATTCAAGGCTCGATAAGAAACTCCCACGGTTTACGATTTCGGTCAATGTCCGAATCTGCTCCGAATTGAGTTGTTTTTTAGAATTGGTCAGTTTCTGAAATTCAAAATAATCAATGTAAACTAACGAAGGGTCAAAAACGATTTTCCAATTGCCCGTATCTTTGTTTATCTCAATTCCCGTTAATTGCTCAAATATCGTCTTCAGTTTAGTAATATTCACCGAGCGGTTGTTTCTGGCACTGCTTGTAGTTTTATCGTACCAAAACATCTCGTTGAGTTGGGTCGAATTCACGCCTTTGTTCCACTTGATAGAGTTGAGCAGCAGGTACAAAAACATTTCTTTGAGCAATGGTGTAAACTGGTTCGTCAAATCGGCACCTTTAACATCTAAAAACTGAAATCCGCCAAAAAGCAAGACTTTTCCTTTCACATCATTGTTTTCATTCTCGGCAACTACCACAACCTTTGGCGTTTCTTCCACCTGAATTTCTTTTGATTGTGACGCAACTGTTGGCTTTGGTTTACGCCTTGCCAAATACACACCCACCAAAAACACAATCACCAAAACTGGTAAGACATACAAAGCAATTTTTGATACTTTTTGCATAAATCCGCCTTCTTGCAGGGCTTCGGCAGGGACATTAGTAGGCGGAAACTCAAGCGAATAAATATTGATTTCGGTAGAATCAATCGGGTTACGGTCGTGGAAACTCGTTACGCAGAATAATTTTGAATTCTCTTTATCGAAATACAAATCGGCAAAACTCGCCACATCCAAAAAACGATACGGAATTTCTTTTGAGATTGGTTTTATTTCTGGTTTTGATAACGAACCCTCAATCAACTGTAAACTGGTGTTGAATTTCAATTGATTGTAAATGAGACCGTAAAAAGAATCATTTTTTTCGTCATAAATCAGCGAAGAAGCCACCGCAAAGGGCTGTTCTGGCACTTTTAAATCGTAGATTTTCTTGATACTATTTTTCTGCCAATCAATCTCCAGTAAATCGTAATAATTCTGCGGATTTAGCCCTTGGTCGCCCGTTTTTGAGCCAAAACCTCCAAAAATAAATGATTTTGTGGCCGATTTATTTCCCAAGCCAAACATATAACGAGGGTCTAATTCATCGCCGCTTAGTTTCAAATCAACCCACGATTTTGTCTGAAAAGAATACTTCTGAAAACGATTTTTGTATTTGTATTGTCCGTAGCCACCAATCAAAACAATCGCCGAGTCTTGCGGATAAACGTACTTATTATGGTGCCAATATTCGGTCAAGCTGTATTTTTGGTCGGGGGCAATATCCCAAGTATTAGAAGTCGTTTCGTAGGTAAATAGTTGCTTTTCGTTGAGCCTGATATTGACGAGTTTATTCTTTTTCTTCAAAAATATCCCAATATCGCCAAAAGTAAATTTTCTATGAGTCGAAGTAAGGTTTTTTACAATGAGCGAGTCGTTTTGGGTATTGAAGAAATACGTTTTGAGGTCAGAACTTACAATAATTTTCTTTGAATTAGGGTCGAAACTAAAACTCGAATTCCCTTTAAATCTTATTTTTTTGAGCAATCTCCACTCGTAATGGTTTTTTAAGAGCCATTGGGCATTTTTAGTTGTCGCCTCACGATGCCCAATTTTATCAATCGAATTCGGTCCAAAAACCTCATTGAGTTGCCAATGATAAAGTGCTTTTTCGCCCGATTTTATCACAACATTTCGTAAATACATCGGCAATACATCGCTCGTCAGAAACTTCGGATTCGAGCATTCGCCAAAATAAACCCTAAAACACTTCTTAAACTCAAACGGAATCTGTCCCGAACCAAATTGATTACCATTACAAAAAATGGCCAACTGGTTATCTTTAATACTGATTTTGAACTGATTCCACTGAGAGTAGAGTGTTGTCGAATCTAAACTTTTAGTAAGTTTGATGTCTTTATCGCCCGAAATAATCCTAAAGGTTTTTACCTTCCCTTGTGAGTCCGACTGAAAAAGTAGGTCAATATTTTTGTCGTCTTCGGTAATAATCTTGAAAACATACCCAAAATACGAGCTTACTTTAGGCTTAAATTTGAGTTCAAAGGCTAATTCGAGGTTGTTGTTTGTGCAGATAAGTTCATCGCCCAATACCAACGCAGTACGTTTATCTGTAACTACTTCATGCCCAAAAAACTCTAAGCCATACTCTTGCCCATAGACATTTACGGTCAGTAAATGAATAAGCAAAAATAAGGCACTCAAAAGTCTTAATTGCCTGTTTCGTTTTAACATGAAACTTATAAGTTGATAAAGTATAGAAATGTTTGATTTCTCAGAAATCTCTCATTATCAATTACATAAATTAACAATGAAAAATTTGTAGGGTTAAAATTATTCAGAATAATCAGTAAATTAATATTCTATTAATTTTTTATTTACAAACCAAAATAATTTCGATACTCAAACACCTCAAAATCAGATTGCAAAATAAACATTTGATTTGCTTTGTTTCAAGGTCTTGGTGCAATGATTACAAGATTATTTTTCTGAATCCAAAACAATTAAGTTATTTACAAACCCTATTCAAGCCTAATCTATTAAAGCAAAAATGGAAATTTTTGAAACTTTACTCAACGAAATCAAAGGATTTTTCGGTTTCGGAACACTCATCGAAATCATCGAATCGGGCAATTACTCCGAAATCCTGACCCAAAAAGGTGCAGGGGCGGTCTTCGGCCCGTTGATTCCAGTGCTATTGGTCATCGAAATCATCCGAGCTTACTTTTATCGACGTTTGAGTTTTGTTCAGTACAAAGTTGCATTTTTTACTTATGTTTTCAACCGATTTATCTCTCGATTTATTTCTATCGGCTTAGTGGCTTTTTGTATCGCAGTTTTTGAGCCTTATGCCATTTTCAAATCTACATTTACGTGGTATTGGTTTGTTTATGGATACATCGTTTGGGAGTTTTCGCATTTAATTTACCATTATTTGGGGCATAAAGTAAGGCTTTTTTGGTGTTTGCACTCAACCCACCACGCCCCCGAATACATGAATCTTTCGGTAACTTACGCCCATTTTTTCTTAGAAGCTCCGTACGCCGATTTTATCCGAACAACCATTTGTATTTTGCTCGGTGTAAATCCTCCGCTGTTGTTTCTGATAATGTTTATTGATGGCACTTGGGGGGCTTTTATCCACATTGGCGAAAACCTTATGAAAGATGGTCGTTTGGGAATTCTCAACAAAATCATCCTGACGCCCTCGCACCACCGTGTGCATCACGCACGAAATCCGCTTTATATGGATACAAATTTCTGTAACTTATTGAATATCTGGGATAAAGCCTTCGGAACGCTCCAAGAAGAAAAGCAAGAAATCGCTCCCGAATATGGTATCACTCGCCCGATGAAAGAAGCCGATTTTTTGGACGCTTACTTTGGCGAAATCACTACACTTATCAAAGACGTTTACGAAGCCCCTACCCTCAAAGATAAATTTTTGTACCTATTTATGCCTCCGGGGTGGCATCATTCGGGCAACCACAAAACGGCAAAAGTTGTAAAAGCCGAATATTTCAGAGACATTACTCAAAATCAATAAAACGGGACGGCGAACCCATTACTACCTAAAAACTAAAACATGAAAAGTATTTTTAAAATCGTTTTTCTAATCGTTTCACTTTTTTCGACGGCGGTTGCACAGCACAATTTGCATACGGCTTCGACCCAGTATCAATATCCTACCGAGCCTGATGTTAGGCAAAAGTTAGAGCAATGGCGAGATTTGAAGTTTGGGATGATTATCCACTGGGGACTTTATTCCGTTCCGGGAATCATCGAATCATGGGAACTATGCAATGAAGATTGGATAAATCGCGATAGCACCATCCGCTACGATGACTACAAAAAATGGTATTGGGGATTGAATAGTCAGTTTAACCCGACGCAATTCGACCCCGAATCTTGGGCAAAAGCCGCCAAAGATGCCGGTATGAAATACGTGGTTTTTACGACCAAACACCACGATGGTTTCAGTATGTTCGACACCAAATATTCTGATTTTAAAATCAGCAATGGGCCTTTTGCGTCGAACCCGAGAGCTGATGTTGCCAAATACGTTTTTAATGCTTTTCGCAACGAAAACTTTATGATTGGGGCTTATTTCTCGAAACCAGATTGGCATTCTCAATATTTTTGGTGGGACAGGTACGCCACACCCGATAGAAACGTAAACTATGACATCCGCAAGTTTCCGTGGAGATGGAATAAATTTAAGGAATTCACGAATAACCAAATCAACGAACTTACGAGCAATTATGGCAAAATTGACATCCTTTGGCTTGATGGTGGTTGGGTGCGTCCGCTTAATACCGTTACTGATGAAGTGCGTTCTTGGGGGGCAAGAATTCCAGAATTTAGTCAAGAAATTGATATGCCAAAAATCGCCCAAATGGTTCGTAAAAACCAACCGGGCTTGCTGATTGTGGATAGAACCGTTCATGGGCTTTACGAAAACTATCGAACGCCCGAACAAGCAATTCCGAAAACAAAATCCGACACTCCGTGGGAAAGTTGTATCACACTCGGCGGGGCTTGGGGTTATGTGCCGAATGATAATTTTAAATCATCGAACAAAGTCATTCATAATCTTATCGAAATCGTGGCTAAAGGCGGTAGTTTATTGCTCGGAGTTGGCCCAACCGCTCAAGGAACCTTCCTGCCAGTTCAAGTACAACGCCTTAAAGAAATCGGGGAATGGCTCAACGTGAACGGTGAAGCCATTTACGGAACTCGTACAACCAATATTTACAACGACAAAGAGATTTATTTCACCAAAAACAAAACCAATCATTTTGCTTTGGTAAGAATTCCCGAAAATCAAGTACCAACAGCAACAATCAGTTGGACGGGCAATACACCAAAAATTGGTAGCAAAGTCGTCTTAATCAGCGAAAATCTGGCTTTGAAATGGGAGAAAAAAGGAACAAAAACAGTAGTTTATTTGCCTAAAGAATTAGTAGAAAAATACAAGAATTATCCTGCTTTGGCTTTAAAGTTTGAAATGTAGAATAATCGGTCATTCGATGGTCAGTCTGTTGCGGGAGGCGTACCTCTCATTCGTTGCAAAACATTTACAATTGATTAACTATCGAATGACCAATGAATATTTAGGCCATCATCCGTATCAATAAATAAAAAACCGATGGACAAAGTAAACAGCCAAGACCCGTGTAAAAAGTGGCTGTTAATGCTCCATAAGGCACAAGTTTTGGGTCGGTTGCTGCTAAGCCTGCCATTACACCCGCGTTTGTCCCCATAATTCCACCAAAAACCATCGCCGTGTGCGGATTATCCAATCCGATGCGTTTTGCCAATAATGGCGTAGCAATTGCCACCACGGTTGCTTTCACAACCCCAGCCGCTATACTCAATGCAATTATCTCCGAACTCGCCCCGATAGCCGCCCCCGTTACTGGCCCAACGATGTAAGTACACGCACCCGCCCCAATCGTAGTTAGGCTAATGGCATCTCGATAGCCCAAAATGTATGCAACGCTCACACCAAAGAAAAACGAAAGTGTAATTCCAATCATCAACGAAATCGCCCCAACCAAACCCGATTTTTTCATCAGTAAAATACTTGCTCCGAGTGCCGTAGATACGATAGCAAAATCACGAAACATTGCTCCGCCAAGCGTCCCGATTCCCGCAAAAAGTTTTACATCGGCGATTCCCTTTTCTCCTCCCGAAATAACTCCACCAAAATAAGCCATTATTAATCCAAAAACGATGGCTACGGCAGGTGTCGGAACTTTAGAATTGAGCAATCTTTTTGAAATCAAATCGGCAATAAAAATGACTAATCCGATTATCAAGAAGGCAAAAACGAGTCCGTTTTTTTCGATAAATTTTAGTAGGATTTCCATATCAACTATGCGGATTTTTGAAGGTTTTAGTTAGAAATGGAATCACAAAAAAACAAATCGCTACTGGAACGACTCCAGCCAAAAGTGCTACTAATCCGCCCGAAACCGCCATTTTTACGTTTTGGGTTGCCGCCATCGCCACAATAATCGGGATATACATTTGGTTCCAGAACTGGATTCCGCTTTGGGCAGCATCATTCAGCCAACCTTTTCGGTCGAGCCAACTATTGATAAAAATCAGCAGTAGCATGGCAAAGCCAACACCACCGACGTTGGCATCTACCCCAATGGCCTTGCCGAGGTATTCGCCAAAAATCTGCCCAACCAAATAGCAAAAAGCCAGAAGAGCAACTCCGTAGATTGTCATGGTAGTTTTAGGTATTAGGGGAATAATGTAAAGGTTCGATGCCCGTATCATGTTGTGCATGGCACGGATTCTTGATTGATAATCAATTAAAAAGCGGTTTAAGGTCATTTTTAGTTACCTTTCCCATCGCGTTTCGGGGTAATTCTGCCACCACTTTGTAAGCACGTGGTGTTTTATAGGCAGGTATTTTCTCTCGCATCCATTTATTAAGAGCTTGCAAATCAATATTTTCTTCATTCAAGACCAAAGCAGCCGCAACCAACTCGCCCCATTCATCGTTCGGAACTCCAACCACACTGCAATCCTTAATTGCAGGATGTGTACGCAAAACTTCTTCAATCTCCAAAGCCGAAATCTTATACCCTCCCGACTTAATAATATCTATCGAATCCCTACCCAAAATCCTGAAATAGCCTTTCTCGACAACGGCAATATCACCCGTTTTGAACCATCCATCTTCGGTAAAAGTCTTGGCTGTTGCTTCGGGTTTATTCCAATATTCTAAGAAAACATTTTTTCCTTTTATCTGAATCTCCCCAGCCGTACCTCGCTTCACGACTTGGTTATTTTCATCAACGAGCCTTGCTTTCACACCACTCAATGGCTTGCCAATGTAGCCAGCCTTGCGTTCGCCATAGTAAGGGTTACTGATTCCCATACCAATCTCAGTCATTCCGTAGCGTTCAAGTAGCGTATGGGTACTAATATGCTTCCATTTTTCCATGACCGATACTGGCAATGCCGCCGAACCCGACACCATCAATCTAAACTTGGCGAGGGTCTGCGTAATCTGTTTTTGGACAGATTCGGGCTGGCTTTCCCAATAAGAAATCAGTTTGAAATAAATCGTCGGTACGGCCATGAAAATATTGATACTTCCTCTACCAAAAGCCCCAAAAACGCCCTCAGCCGAAAACGAAGGCAAAAACTCAACCGTTGCACCCGACCACAAAGCACACGAAATAACATTGATGATGCCATGAACATGATGCAGTGGTAAAACACACAAAATGTGGTCGTTGGCCGACCACCGCCACGATTTCACCAAAGTCGAAACCTGTGCTTCGATATTAGAATGAGTCGTTACAACTCCTTTCGGTAGATTAGTCGTTCCGCTCGTGTACAAAATCATCGCACGGCGAGAAGCTACAATATTTGGTAATTTCTTAGGCTTAATTGAGTTATTTTCGCCCAAAACAATCATTCTGATTCCTTTTTCTTTTGCCAACGGAGTAAGCAAATCGGCAAATTCGGTACTGGCAACGATTATTTCGGCTCCTGTATCTTCGATAACGTATTGTAAAGACGGCAACGGATACGTAATACACAATGGCACTGCCACCCCACCCGAACGCCAGATTGCCCATTGTACATAGACATACTCAAAACTCGGCGAAACCATAAAAGCCACACGGGTTTCTTTCAAGTCATTGGTATTCTCTAATAAAATCGAGGCAAATTCGGCCGATTTATCTAAAAGATTCTGGTATGTAAATGATTGATTATCAGAGATAATTGCCCGATTATTAAGCGAATCAGAAGCGTTTTTGACTAATTTGAGCATAGGGTTGAGTTAATTGTCTGGTAATTCAAACAAAAATACAACCCAATCGCAGAAAAGTACTTTTTTGAATGGATTAAAATATTTTAATCGGACTCAAGATGCACTTTTCGTCGGACTCATTTTCGATAAATATGTGAAAAGTAGAATACTGAATAACATTATCGAAAAGCAGATAATTGATTGAGTAAGATTTGGTTTTATGACGATTATTGCCCCTATAAACTGAATAATCAATACCAAATAAAGGATTTTTGCCACACTTTTTCGATTGATTCGGCTCACAATAAACGCACCGAGCGGTGCAAAAATCAAAACAACTGGCACGCAGGTCATCCACAAATAAAAAGTTTCTTCCTGAAAATCCTTCAAGACTTGGGCATGAACAAAAAAGCCAAGGATGGTTTCGATTGTCATGATGATTACCGAAGACGGCGTGGCGACTTTCTCACTAACTCGGTAATAAATCGTCATCAGGCAGAAAGTAAAAATATTGATGCCCGTCCCGAATATCGAAGAGATGATTCCGCCCAAAAAACCAAAAATCAGCAGGCGAACAATATCCGAACGCATCAAATTTTCGATTTTATCATATACTTCACGGTTTTCGGAACGATTCTGACGCCACAAAACAATGCCGAATCCGAGCCACAACGAAACAAAAAATAACTTTGCCAAAGGCGGAGAAATTAGCGGAACGATGTAGTAAGTTCCAAAAATCAATCCAAAAATACCGCTAAATGTTACGTATTTGATGTAGTTCCAATCTAATTTAACGCCCATTCCCAAAATCAATAAAGAAGCCGAGGTCATGCCGATACTCTGAATCGCAAAGCCAAAATTTCGGGCAATATCGGGCGAGATTTTTAAGAGTAAAGTAAAAACTGGATACGCAACCGCCGCACCACCTTCAGGAGTAGCACCGCCTACAAAAGACCCAAAAACCATCGTTAATGGAGCTGCCCAGCGACCATTATAGATATGAAAACTATCGGTACTTATCATGTAAGTACTCCACGAAATCAAAACTATTGCTCCAAAAATAAAATATAACCAGGGAATCCTCTTTTGCTTTTCCACCTATCTTGCTTAAAACTATTTACGTTTACACAAAAGTATTGATTCTTTGACTGAAAACAAAAAAGCCATCCGACAGAAACCGTCAGATGGCTAAGATTCTATTCTATACCAAAACTACTTATTTTAATGCGTTTACTGCTTTTGTCAATTTAGGTAAAACCTCAAAAACATCTCCAACGATGCCGTAGTCGGCAGCTTTGAAGAATGGTGCTTCGGGGTCTTTGTTGATTGCCACAATCACTTTTGATGAATTGACACCCGCCAAATGCTGGATAGCACCCGAGATTCCGCAAGCAATATAAAGATTTGGAGCAACCTTAACACCCGTTTGTCCAACGTGTTCGTGGTGAGGTCTCCAGTCTAAATCCGAAACTGGTTTTGAACAAGCCGTAGCTGCACCCAAAGCCTCCGCCAAGTCGAGAAGTGGTTGCCAATGTTCTGGCCCTTTCATGCCACGACCGCCCGATACTACTAAATCGGCCTCTGGCAATGACACCGTTCCCGAGGCTTTTACGGTTTCGGTAACTTGTGCCACAAAAAGATTATCGGTCAATGTTGCGTTAAATGCCTCAACTGCGGCACTATTGCCAGACTCTACTGGAGCAACAGCGTTTTTCTTGATAGCCAATACTTTAACGTCAGAATTTACCGTTACTTCGGCAAAGGCCTTGCCTGTAAAAATGCTACGTTTTACTTTGAAGCCACCATCAAGGCTTGGTAAATCGGTAACATTACCTACCACAGCGGCCTTTAAAGACCCCGCCGCACGAGCCGTAACGGCATCGGCCAATGATGATTTAGCCGTAACGATAACTTTTGCACCCGTATTTTTAACGGCTTCTATTAAAACCGTTGCGTAAGCCATATTATTGGCTGTTTCGAGGCGTGCATCGGCTGCATGAAGTACTTTCGATGCTCCGAAATTACCTACTTTTGCCAATTCGGCTGCATCTGCCTTACCAATTGCCAAAGCTACTGCTGAAGTTCCCATCATTTCGGCAACTTTTGAGCCATAATAAACGGCTTCGAGTGATGATTTCTTGATTGCACCATCGGCAATCTCTGTGAATATTAATACCATTTGTGAGTGTCAAAGTTTAATGTTTAAAGTTTCATAGTTGTTCACTAATTCGCTTTCTGATTGTCTTAAAGCACTTTTGCTTCTGTTTTCAATAATTCAATCAGTTTTTCGGCTTCTTCGGCCGGAATCATCTTGCAAGCACCTTTGGCTGGTGGCAAGTTGTATTTTTCGGTTGTGGTTAATGCACCGCCCACTGGTGCCACAACTTTCAATGGCTTTGTACGAGCCGTCATGATACCACGCATATTCGGGATTTTCCATTCGGCAATCGGCTCTTGACAACCCAAAACCAACGGAAGCGGTGCAGTCAATTTCTCTTTTCCGCCTTCAATCTCACGAGTCATTTTGGCAGTGCCACCGTCAATGTCTAATTGCATTACTGGCGAAAACGATGGAATTCCGAGTAATTCACCCACAATTCCATGAACAACACCTGAGTTATAATCGCTCGTCTCGCGGCCCATCAAAATCAAATCATAAGCACCTTCTTTGGCAATAGCCGCAATCTGCTCGGCTACAAAGAAAGAGTCGGTTGGGTCGGCATCTACACGGATAGCATCATCGGCACCAATTGCCAATGCTTTACGGATTTGCGGCTCAGCATCGGCTTCGCCAACGTTTAATACCGTAATTGTAACATTACCAAGTGATTCTTTCAATTCTACTGCACGAGCCAAAGCATAATCGTCGTATGGCCCAATGATATACGTAACACCCGTTTTATTGAATTTCGTATCGCCATCGGTAAACGAAATCTTTGAAGTTGTATCGGGTACACTCGAAATACAAACAAGAATTTTCATAGTTGGTTTCGTCTTGCCCTCATAACCCAGGGCATTTAAAAATTATTTATATTTGTACTTATTATCTGTAAATATTAATCACAATTCTGTTAATTGAGTATTTTATCAGTATTGAATCAATGAATATAAGTAACTGATAATCAGAAACTAATGTTTTACTCACTAATTCAATCATTCGTTAATCTACTCATTCATTAATAGTATGCGTGCATAACATTCGCAAATCTAAATTATAAAAAAATAGTATGCAAGCAGAACGTTTAAAAATTTTATTAGAACTTTTGGAGCAAGAACCCAACGAGCCATTCAATATATATGCCATCGCAATGGAATACATGAGCAACGACCCCGATAAGGCACTCTCATACTTAGAAAATCTACTCGAAAACCACCCAGACTATTTGCCAACGTATTACCACGCAGGGGCATTGTATGTAGAAAAACAAAATTTTGAAAAGGCCCTCGCAACCTACGAAAAAGGTATCGCTTTGGCTACATCTTTACAAAAAAACAATGCCCTCCGTGAGTTACGAGGGGCATATCAAATGTTGATTGATGAAATGGAATGATTTTCGGAAAACGGATTTACAGAGAAAGGAAAACGTAGGTACCTATCGCACTCGCTTAATTAAGAAGGTTCTCCTTTCTCCTTCATTCCGTTCTCCGATTTTAATAAAATAATTCGTTTTGCTGATTACGGAGTTCGGTTTTGCCAAATAAAGCTCTAAAAGTGCCGCTCATGTGAAGCATATCGAGTACTTTGTTGCGAGCAATTCGCATAACCATTTCTTCGTTTCCGTCTTTGATTTCTTCGTCGAGGGCATTAATCAACACACACATGGCTTCTTCGTGCATCGAAAAATCATCAACGATGAACATCCTAAATCGAGGAAAAATATTTTTATCGGCAAAATAAAGTACTAAATGGAAATCCTCCCCTACCAAAAACGCCTTTGCTTGGTTTTTACTGAAATCTCGAATCATCTCTTTGCTATCTACTAAGCAATCAATGATTGCTACTTCGTCTGTTACGATTCTTAATGTTGGTTCTAAAATCATAGCCTATAAACTTTTGTTGATGAACTGTCTGCGAATATAACGCAATTAATTTCAAAAAATTCAAATAAAAATACAATTATTTCTTAGAATGATTCAATTTTAAAATTCAAAATAATGGCTTTTGAGTGAAGAAATGAGCAGTTATTCAGACTAAAATGTAAATTCGGACAAAAGGAGGTTTCAGTTATGAGTAATTTTACTTAAAAAATGTTTTTTTGTGGTAAATCTGAATGAAAGTCGCTAATCGAAAAAAACTTTTTTTGAGTTGAAAAATATTTCAAATAAGCACTAAAATCTAAATAGTTTCATGGAACTTTGCGGTAAATTTAATGAACGAGTTGAAAACTCGTTCTACAATAATTACTTCATTGATGGCTTATAAAACATTTAAAATTAATACTTCGTCGAAAGAGAAGGCTTCTTCTGTTTTGATGATTTATACTGGCGGAACGCTCGGAATGGTCTATGATAATCGAAGCAAAAGTCTTGTTCCGTTCGATTTTGAGCAAATTTTGGTGAATGTTCCAGAGATGGAACGCCTCTCGTTTGAACTGACAATCTTGGCTCTGCCTGAAGCCATCGATTCTTCAAATATTAAACCCGCACATTGGGTCGAATTAGCCCAAATCATTCGCGATAATTTTACCGAATACGATGCTTTTGTGGTTTTGCACGGAACCGACACTATGGCTTACACGGCATCGGCTTTGAGTTTTTTGTTGGAGAATCTCAGTAAACCAGTGATTTTGACTGGAGCTCAATTACCAATCGGAATTGCCCGAACCGATGCACGAGAAAATTTAATAACGGCTCTCGAAATCGCCTCGGCTCAGATTGATGGCAGACCGATTATTCCAGAAGTAGCAATTTATTTCAATTCGTACCTATTGCGAGGAAATCGTGCAAAAAAGAAAGAAAGTAGCCAGTTCAATGCGTTTAGGTCGGAGAATTACCCAAATCTTGCCGAAGTAGGTGTAACAATTGAGTACAACCATCCTTACATCAAACCTTTTAGACCCGATTTGCCATTGACATTGCACGAAAATTTAGACGAAAATGTGGTAATTTTGAAGTTATTCCCAGGAATCAACGAAAAAATCGTACACAATATTCTGAATATCGAAGGCCTAAAAGGGGTCGTAATGGAAACCTTTGGGGCGGGCAACACCATGACCGATGAGTGGTTTTTGAATGAACTAAAAGCAGCCAACGACCGTGGCATTGTAATTTTTAATGTTTCGCAATGCGATGGCGGCAAGGTGCTACAAGGGCATTATCAGACCAGTAGTAAATTGAGTAAAATTGGAGTAGTGAGTGGTTCTGATATTACGACCGAGGCGGCCATTACCAAAATGATGTATTTGTTTGGTAGAGAGAGTAACCATGAAAAAGTGAAATTTCTGCTCGAACAACCTATTTGTGGCGAGATGACGGTTTAGGGTTTGACCTCACTGAGCGTCGGCCGCCCTTTCATTCCCTCTCCCAATGGAGAGGGAGGGACTCGATAATCAAATTCAAATCGCTTGAGCAATGTGCCAGCCACCCGTCCATGCGGCTTGGAAGTTGAACCCACCCGTAACGGCATCAATATTGAGAACCTCACCTGCCATGTACAGTGTAGGGTATTTTTTTGTGCTGAAAGTTTCAAAATCAATTTCGGATAAATCAACTCCGCCGGCGGTTACGAATTCTTCTTTGAATGTACTTTTGCCATCTACTTTAAATGTGGCGGCTGTCAGCAAATCGGTGATTTTTTGGATGTGTTTTTTGCCAGTTTCGGCCCATTTCTGGAACTCTTTTACTTCGGCAGCTTCGCAAATGTATTTCCAAAATCGGATTGGTAAGCCAAACTCGGCATTTGCCATGACATTTTTCTTAGGATTTTGATTGATTTGGGCGTGTAATTGCTTCTGAATCTCCTCTTTTGATAAATCGGCAAGCCAATTTACTTTTATTCCGAATTTATAATCAACCAAATTCAAATCTCTTGCCCCCCACGCCGACATTTTCAAAACGGCAGGTCCGCTCATTCCCCAATGGGTGATGATTGCTGGAGCGTTGCTCCCCCTCTCTATTCGGAGAGGGGGCAGGGGGCGACCGTCGCTACGGGTGAGGTTAACATTTTTAAAGCTCACGCCCATTAAATCATTCAGTTTTTTATCGTGAATATTGAAGGTAAATAACGAAGGTACTGGCGGAACAATCTGGAGGTCAAGGTCTTCGAGTAGCTTCCAGATTGCAGTGTCGCTACCTGTGGCAAGCATGAGTTTTTGGGCTGTGAAAGTTTGGTTATTGGTTTGGATTTGCCAGCTTACCCCACCCTGCCCTCCCCCAACGGGGAGGGTTTCTATCTTCTCGACTCGGGTTGATTTTATGATTTGGATTCGTAAATCGTAAGCAGCGTTTAGAAAACAATCTATGATACTCTGCGATGAATCTGACACCGGAAACATCCGTCCATCAGCTTCTTTTTTGATTTTTACTCCTCGTTTCTCAAACCAATTTATGGTATCGGTGGGGTTAAACCGTTTAAACGGTTTTAGTAATTCGGCTTCGCCTCGTGGATAAAACTTTACTAATTCTTCTGGCTCAAAGCAGGCGTGGGTTACATTGCAGCGTCCGCCACCCGAAACCCTCACTTTTTGAAGCACGTCTTTTCCGCGTTCGATTATCCCGATTTTGAGATTTGGGTTTCTCTCAGCCGCATTGATTGCTGCAAAAAAACCAGCCGCTCCTCCACCAATAATTAGAAAATCAAATGACATTTAATTGGAAATTGATAATTTAAGTATGTAAAGATGTAGAATTTATGTTGAAAAACGAATTTGGTAATTTAAAAAACAACTTTCAACTTTGCCAAATACTTAATTGGCAATCATGAAAAACGCCTACATCGAAGAAGAAACTTTTGAGAAGATAACCACAATACCGAGAGGTGATTATGATAATTGTAAGTTTGTCAATTGTGTTTTGGCAAATGCCGATTTATCGCACAGCAGTTTTTCGGAGTGTGAATTCATCGGTTGCGACCTCAGCATGGTAAATCTCACCAAAACAGCACTAAAAGATGTCAGTTTTAAAGAATGTAAATTGCTTGGGTTACATTTTGAACAATGTAATGATTTTCTGTTTGCGGTTGGTTTCAGCGATTGCAACCTTAATTTATCTACATTTTATAAACTAAATCTCAAGAAAACTCGGTTTAAGAATTGTAGCGTCAGAGAGGTCGATTTTTCTGAAACTGATTTAGGTAATTCTGTTTTTGATAATTGCGATTTGGCAATGTCGAAATTTGAGAGAACGAATCTCGAAAAAGTAGATTTCAGAACCGCCTACAACTATTCGATTTCTCCCGAACAAAATCAGATAAAAAAAGCTCGTTTTTCGAGAGAAGGTATCATTGGGCTTTTGGATAAATACGATATTGTAATTGAATGAAAAATTATACCATGATTTTTATGATTTGCAGGATTATCTTGATACAATTTACTGATTATCAATAAATTATGGTTTTTCATTACAAAACTAATTCAGTTTTAGTATAGATAACTATTGTTAATCCGTGCCATGCAAAACATGACATGGACACCAACTTGAAAACAATAAACTCAGAAACTTGAAATTTTAATAAATGACCAACAAACAAATCCAGATTATTTCGCAGCAATTGAGTGTTGCCGAAAGGAGCGTACAAAATACCATAAAGTTATTAGAAGAAGGAGCTACAGTGCCGTTTATCTCGCGTTATCGCAAAGAAATGACGGGCAGTATGGATGAGGTGCAAGTTGCCGAAATCAAAGATTTACATACCAAATTTGTTGAGGCCGATAAACGTCGCGAGGCAATCATAAAATCTATCGAAGAGCAAGGCAAAATGACTCCTGAGTTATTAACCAAACTCAATAATGCCTTGTATCTGAATGATTTAGAAGATATTTATTTACCATATAAACCTAAACGCAAAACCCGAGCAACGGTGGCTATCGAGAAAGGACTCGAACCACTCGCCAAGATTATTTTTGCCCAAAAAGACCGAAATATCGAAGCCATTGCCGAAAAATACCTCAACGAGCAAGTAGCAACGGTAGAAGATGCTCTGCAAGGTGCCAGAGATATTATGGCCGAATGGATAAACGAGGATATTCAAGCCAGAAATGCCGTTAGAAGGCTATTTGACCGAGAGGCAATCATCACCTCAAAAGTCAAAAAAGGTAAGAAAGAAGAAGGTGCCAAATACCAAGATTATTTTGAATTCAGCGAGCCGCTCAACAAAATTCCGTCACACCGACTTTTGGCAATTCGTCGTGGCGAAGAAGAAGGAATACTATCGGTAGATATTTCGATTGAAGTAGATAGAGGTTTAGATGCTTTAGATAGGATTTACCTCAAAGGCTTACCCGAAGCCAAAGACCAAGTTGCCGATGCAATTGAGGATTGCTACGATCGACTTCTCAAACCAAGTATAGAAACCGAATACAATAATTTATCGAAAGAAAAGGCTGATATTGAGGCTATTAAAATCTTTGCGGGTAATCTCCGACAATTGCTCTTATCGTCTCCGCTCGGTCAGAAACGAGTGATGGGAATCGACCCCGGATTCAGAACAGGTTGTAAAGTTGTTTGCCTAAACGAGCAAGGCGATTTATTGAAAGATACGGTGGTTTATCCGATGGATAAACGCATGGAAGCCGAGGGCGTTATTAAATCTTTGGTGATAGATTATAAAATTCAAGCAATCGCCATTGGTAATGGTACTGCCAGTCGAGAAACCGAACAATTCATCAAAAATCTGTACAAAAACTCCCCTTCAGGGGTTGGGGGTATCCAAGTGTTTATGGTCAGCGAGCAAGGAGCTTCAATTTACTCGGCTTCGACCATTGCTCGCGATGAATTCCCGAATAAAGATGTTACCGTACGTGGTGCGGTTTCAATTGGACGTAGATTGATGGACCCTCTTGCCGAATTGGTAAAAATTGACCCAAAATCAATCGGTGTGGGACAATACCAACACGATGTTGAGCAAAAACTCCTCAAAGAAAGCCTTGATGCCGTTGTGGAATCTTGTGTAAACTTGGTTGGAGTTGAGTTAAATACCGCATCAAAGCATTTGCTCAGTTATGTTTCAGGACTTGGCCCATCATTGGCACAAAATATTGTAGAATACCGAGCTACCAACGGAGCCTTTAAATCTCGAAACGACCTCAAAAAAGTACCTCGTCTCGGAGCAAAAGCATTTGAGCAGGCGGCTGGTTTCTTGCGTATCCGTGGAGCAGAAAATCCTTTAGATAATTCGGCAGTTCACCCCGAAAGTTATCACGTGGTCGAAAAAATGGCCAAAGATTTAGGCGTAAAAGTCAAAGATTTAATTGCTAATGAATCGCTTCGTCAGAAAATAAATCTCAAAAATTACGTAACCGAAACCATCGGTTTGCCAACTTTGAATGATATTTTTGCCGAATTGGGCAAACCTGGCCGCGACCCTCGTGAACAACTCGAAGAATTTGAATTTGATTCGACGGTTCACAAAATTGATGATTTAAAAGTTGGAATGATTCTGCCGGGTATCGTAACCAATATCACCGCATTTGGGTGTTTTGTTGATGTGGGTGTGCATCAAGATGGATTGGTGCATGTTTCGCAATTGGCCAATAAATTTGTTAAAGACCCTAACGAAGTCGTGAAGGTATTTCAGAAAGTCAAAGTTAAAGTTGTAGAGGTGGATATTCCGAGAAAACGTATTGCTTTGACGATGAAGTTGTAGTAATTATTTATTCAACCATAAATTTTCTAATGAAAAAACTCACTACCGCCATCGTTGGATTTGGGCTATCTGGACGATACCTGCAAGCTCCGTTTATGTTGGCAAACCCTAATTATCATCTTAAATGTGTTGTTACGAGCCAAGATGTTTCGGCAATTTATGAGGGCGTGCAATCGGTAAAAAATATTGATGATGTTTTGAATGACCCCGAAATCGACCTTGTTAGCGTTGCTTCTCCGAGCGAAACCCATTACGAATTAGCTAAAAAAGTACTTTTGGCTGGTAAACACGTCTTGGTCGAAAAACCATTTACGGCAACTGCTACCGAAGCCGAAGAATTGATAGAATTAGCCAAAAAGCAAGGTAAAATTATTTCGGTTTTTCAGAATCGTCGCTTCGATGCCGATTTCAGAACCATTCAAAAGATTTTGGATAATAAACTCTTGGGCGAGATTCTGAACGTTGAGATTCGCTACGACCGCTGGAAACCGATTCTGAATCCTAAGAAATGGAAAGAGGTAGTTGCACCTGCCAACGGAATCCTCTACGATTTGGGGGCTCATATCATCGACCAAACGCTCGTACTTTTCGGAAAACCCGACTCGGTTTGGGGGCAAACATTCACCCAAAGAGAAGGCTCTGAAATTGACGACGCATTCGATATTAGATTAGATTACGGAAAATTAAAGGTCAAACTTTGTTCGAGTCTATTGGTCCGAGAAGAAACCCCACGATACACGATTCACGGTACAAAAGGCTCTTTTGTAAAGTTTGGAGTTGATGTGCAAGAAGACCAATCAAAAGCAGGACTGACGCCTTCTCATGCCGATTGGGGCAAAGAATCTCCTGATAATTGGGGATTGCTCAATACCGAAATCAACGGCTTGCCGTTTAGAGGCAAAGTGGAGTCGGAAGTCGGGAATTGGGGCATACTTTTCCAGAATCTTTACGAGGTAATTACTCAAGGAAAAGAGTTGATTATCAAACCCGAAGAAGTCTTGGAGCAAATCCGAATCATTGAGCAAGTTCATTAAAAATATACCCCCTGATTGTGTCAAAATGCCACCATCAGGGGGATTTTTCTGAGTCCAACAACGGTTTTAATGCCTTTTACTTCTTTGTTGGCATAATTAATGGTATATTTGTCTAAAACGTATTGTTTTCAGTAAATATTAATTAGAATCACTTGTATTTCAACGAATTAAATCTTCATGAAAGCCTACTCAACGGAGTAGATGCCATGAATTATACCCAAACAACCCCTATTCAAGAACAAGCCATACCGATAATTCTCTCTGGCAAAGACTTGATTGCATCGGCCCAGACTGGTACTGGCAAAACAGCCGCTTATTTGATACCATTGCTCGACCAAATCTGTCGAGGAACTAATAACCGCACTTCGGCATTGATTTTGGTGCCAACCCGCGAACTTGCCAAGCAAATCGACGAGCAAATCGAAGGTTTTAGTTATTTTATCAATGCCACGAGTATCGCTATTTATGGCGGTGGTTCGGGCGAAGAATGGGACCAACAACGCAAAGCTCTTGTGCGTGGTGCCGATATAATTATTGCCACTCCTGGGAGATTGATGGCTCATATCAATTCTGGTCAAATCTCGTTTGATGGACTCAAATGTTTGGTTCTGGATGAGGCAGATAAAATGCTCGATATGGGTTTTTCGAGCGATATTTTGTTTGTAATAAAGCACCTACCAGCCGAACGCCAAAACCTGATGTTTTCGGCTACAATGCCTAAAAAAATTCGAGATTTTGCCAATAAAATTCTGAAAGACCCCGAAGAAATCAGTTTGGCGGTATCGAAACCCGCCGTTGGGATTGACCAACAATTTTATTTGGCTTCGGATGAACAGAAACTTCCGCTTTTGATTCACTTGATGCAAAATACTGATTCGCAATCGACCATTATTTTCTCTTCGCAGAAATCTATGATTGATAAAATAATCAGGGCATTGAAAAAAGTTAATCTCGAAGCAAAGGGGGTTTCGTCGGATAATTCGCAAGAAGAACGAGAAGAGGCTCTTCGAGGATTTAAAAATAAGCAATACAAGATTTTGGTAGCAACCGACGTGCTTTCGAGAGGAATCGACATCAATAATCTAAATTTGGTGATAAATTTCGATGTACCTCGTGATGCCGAAGATTATATCCACCGAATTGGCCGCACGGCTCGTGCCGAAACAACGGGAACTTCGATGACGTTTATCAACGAAAAAGACCAACGAAAAATAGCGAGCATCGAACGGCTACTCGAACGTGAAGTAGAAAAGCAGAACATTACCGAATCGCTTGGTCTTGGTAAAGCTCCCGAATACAAAATTCAGAAGACACATAAGCCATTCAAAAATTCGAGTCCGAACAAGAAAAAAAGGTTTTTCAACAAGAAAAAACCTTCTAATCCTGCATAAATCGTAGAACGGGTTTTTCAACCCGTTCGCCTTCATAGGTTTATTTAACCGACTGATTAACTGCTTTCTCTAAATCCGATAATCGAGCTGCAATCTGCTTAATTTGTTCTTGCTGTATTTGTTTTTCTGCCTCATTCAACCTTTTTCGAAGCATGTTCTAAGAAAGAAAATATTGATTATCTAATTTGTTGCCATTCACTACCATCACTTATAATTTCGATAGATTTTGCCGAAAAAATAGTTGTCTGAATTGTATTCGTCAAGTCTTTAAAATCGCTTATTGTTAGGGTAGAAGTAGTTTTATTGACAATCGTATAAATTCGATTCGGACAAGAAGATGCAGGAGGTAGAGTTACAGAACCAAAAGCAGTAGTATAAATCCAAATTCCTGCCGAATCATCGGGGTCAGTTGTGCCACTCTCTAAACCCGACTTTACTTTCAAGGCCATTGAGCCGTTTACGTCTAAGGTAGATTTTGGCAAATTAGTTTTAACCCCAACCGAATTAGTAGTAAAAAACTTTCCGTTTATTTTTAGAGAATTTTCTGAGAAATCTCCGTGAATGAGTGGTGTTTCGGTGTTTTCAACATCGACCCAAAGCGTGTTATCGAACGTTTTATTTGTGCCGAGTTCTCTACCAATAATGATATTTCGTGTACCTATAAGCGACTCACCAGCCCCAGAACCTATCAAAATATTATTGTTACCATCTGAGGCATAGCCAGCAAAATTCCCGATGGCAATATTATCGTTTCCGTTGACATTATTTTGTAGAGCATGAGCCCCCAAAGCAAAATTATAAGCCCCCAATGCCCCTGCAAATGCCTCTGTTCCGATAGCCACATTGTTTTCGCCTTCGACATTGGCATTACCTGCCCAATGACCTAAGTAAACATTATTATTGTCGGTCAAATCATCGTTTTTCCCTGCATCTTCACCAATAAAAATCGAGCGACCAGCATCTTCAAAAACCAGCCTATTTTTTATTGTAACTTTATTATCGGTCGAAATCCAGAGTTTTGGTTCATCATTCAATTCGATACCAAAACCTTTGTTTTCAATCATTCCAGTATCAAAAAAACCATTGCCTTCGCTCTCAAATCTTAACTGCGGAAATTTGCCCGTTGGTGAATAAAATCTGCCCGTTACGATATTTCCGCCGTCTAAATTCCAATTATGAATATAAAAACCGGCGTGCATATTGGCTCTAACTTCTAAGCGGTTATCAAGGTCATTGATTGATGCTATCCCAATCCCGACATTGTTTTTTACAACCAAACTGTCGGAAACGCTTGATTTTGAAGGAGTTATCAGCACGCTTTGGGCTTGAGCAATATTTACTATTAAAACCAAATGTAAAAAAATGGCTATTTTCGCTAAAGTTTTCATTTTGAAATGACTGATTTTGAAGAATAAAATAAATTCAGTGTTTTGCATAATTCATTGATTGATAGGATTTTGTGAGCGAATCAATTTATTCAATCATTCACTAATTCTCTCATTTGCTCATTGAAAACAGGCTTGCTGTGCCATTCATAAAACAGCCCATCGGGGTCTCTTTTGGCTCTGATTTCTTGTACTTTTAGTAGGTTTTCATCACTCATAAAAGCAGCCGTACGTCGGTGCAAACCTTCATCAGCCAACTGAATGCCGACCGCCAGATGCTCCATTTTTTGCATCGTATCAAAAGCCCAATTATTGTATTTTTCGGTGTCTTGGGCATCTTTCCAGCAGCTATACAAAGCCATATAAATATTATCTTCTTTACTATAAGCCATGTCTGTATTCAGATTACCGGGGTGCCAATTCAGCCATAAAAAATGCGAGGGTGCAGGTGGTAAAGTTTCGGCAATTTGCTTGATATGCGGCAACAAATCATCAATCGAAGCGTGTGTCCACATATTATCTACGCCCCAATGGTGGTCTTCGGGGTAGTGCGACATCGTGCCTTTGTAAAGCAATTCAATCCCAGAGTTGAAGGCAGGCGTGGCAATAATTGCCTTTTTCTTTATCGGACTGTTGTGCATAAAAGCCTTCGCTTCTTCAAATTCATCTTCGGTATCGGCAAAAATCGGTGCAAATGCCTCAATTCCCGGCCCTAAAATGTTGAGCATCTTTTGGCTCATAATCATCTGAAATTCAATGGCTTTCGGAATCGAAGAGCCTGCATCATACGCCCAACGATAGACATCTTCGAGGTGTTTGATGCTGAAATCATGAGCCATGATAGCTCGGTATTTGGGCAAAGGATAGATTTTGAGGTAGAATTTGATGACGATGCCGAAGAAACCTGGCCCCGAACCACGAGCCGCCCAAAACAAATCAGCATTTTGGGTCGGACTGGCGTGAACCAACTCGCCATCGGCCGTGATGATGTCCATTGCCAAAACGCTTTGGCAAGCAATGCCCAATTTACGACCATTCCAACCGTAGCCACCTTGAAGCAAGTAGCCACCAATGCAAACACCCTTGCAATGTCCCGCAGGAAAGAACAAATTCTCTTTATAAAGTGCTTTCATCAAAACACTTCCACCCACACCTGGCCCAGCCTCGGCGGTCATAGCATCTTTGTTTACGGAATATTGATTGAAGTTTTTCATCAGAATCAAAATCGCACCTTCTCTGATGAAATTTGCACTAAAACTATGTCCACCAGAGCTGATTGTAATTCTTTTACCCACCGATTTTGCGTAGCGAACCGTATTGATTACATCGTGAATATCGTTCGGAATCACGACCATCGAAGGGCGTTGTTTTGGGTCAATTTTATTAAAAAGTGTTCCCATTACTATTTCATCGAAGCCTTTTTCGCCTCGCATGATTACATTTACAGATATTTTTAGGCTTTCCATCGTTTTAAGCATTAGTTGTTTTGGTTAAATTCATTGTACAAATCGGGGAGAATTGCCGCCAAATGATTCATTTCTTCAGAGCAATGCGTCATCAAATCTTTGGCTTGTTGTTCGGGAAGTTTGACAAGTTTTTGTAGGACTTTTGAGATTATTTTCGCAAGAAAATTTTCAGAACGGATGGCTATAAACTTGCCACCCATCCAAAACCTTGAACGCATTTCGGTACTTTCTTCGGTTGTTCGGATTTGATGCACTAACCAGCCAAAATCGAGTGGATAATTGACATATCCAATTCTGGCACAGACATAAACGACCTTCGATTTATCGGCAATTTCAGCCTCCGAAAAGCCAAATTCGAGGGGAGATTTGAATTGAATAGCCGCTTTTTCGAGTTTTTTACCGATGTATTCTTCAATGTTGGAAGTTCGATTGATGTACGCTACTTCATCACGTCCATCTGCCCAAACGGCATATTGATGTGCTTTCGGATGCCACAATTTGTAGCGACTGTCTTCGCAGCTATGCCAGCCAAACCACCAATCCCACATCTCGGGGCTGACGTTTGGCATGGGCGTAAGTACTGCCACATGAAGCGAGCCATCAGAGCTTATTACATAGCCGTTCTCCAAATCGTGGTATCCTGCGTTATTCAAATGTCGCACGTTTTCGAACCAAAGCCCTTGTTTTGCTGGTTTTTTGATAGCGTTTTCAACCAATTCAGGAATTGGTCTAATGATTTCATTGAAAAATTGTGCGTGCGGCAACGACCAATCTTGCTCTTGATAACCGATGTATTTTCTTTGATTTTTCATTTTACAAATTTGTTCAACAAAATTGTTTAATATATTTTAAAAAAATATGACCAAATTGGCCATATAAGTATTGATTAATAGTTTTTTACTTCAATAGGCTTTTGAGCATCAGATTCTTGATTTTTTGTCTGCGTTGTCGCATCAATTCCATCATTTGCTCGTCGGTTCGGTTTTCTTTGGTTTTTATGTAAGAATATCCTAAGTAGGGTGTTCCGCACAACGAATAAATATTCATCATCAAATCTTCTCCTGTAATATCTTTGTTTATAGCATTTCCTTTTTGTCTTTCGGCATTCAATAAGGCTTCTAATCGATGTGGAAAATCATCTTCTGAGCTTGCGGCAAGCATATTGACTATCTCAGGCGACTCGTTGATGACATTGACAATAAAACTTGGTAAAGTTGGCTTGGTTTCAAACAAATCGCAGAGTGTATCTATCATCAATGAAATCAACTGAACCAAATCCAAATTTTGCTCCATCAAGCGAGCCAAATGCGGGAAGATGATTCCCAAAGTTTTATTCATCACTTCCTGAAATAACTCCTCTTTGGTGCTGTAATAATAGTGCAACATCGTGCGGCTAATGCCAGCCTCTAAGGCAATTTCGGTTGTACGAGTTCCTTTAAATCCGTTTCTATGAAAAACTTTTTCGGCAGCAGCGAGTATTTTCTCTTTAGTATCGTGGTCGATTTTGGGCATACTGAGATTTTATTCGACAAAATTGTTTATAAAAAAATGAATTTCAAAATAATTTTCTCAAAAATTTATGGAAGTGTTTTTTGGGTGTTAATTTACAGTCAGACTTAGCAAATCTTGATAGTATTATTTTATCCAATATCAATACTAATTTCTGCAATAGAAAATTGGCGACACCCGAAAATACTGCCAAATAGGTGAAAAGTACTATTTATTCATCGAATTATCAAAAAATGGTCAAAAAAGGGAAATTTAGAGGTTGTTTTTTGAACTATTCTTTTATAAAATTGTAGATAATTTATTCAACCTAAAACATAAACCATCTCATAAAACCTATTACTCAATGAATAAAGCTCACTTAGTCGTAAAGTTTCATCTTTACCCAAATCTTTGAATCTATAAAGTGGTTCCAGCAGTATCTTGTGCAAATGTTTGCAGTACCGTTTAGAGGGAGATTTCGATACATCCTATTAATATTTCACCTATCTGTGTAAAAATTAAAAGATTTTTTTGTATTATTTCTTCATAACATTGCACTCCACTTGTCAAATTTAGCTGAATCGAAATAACTTTTACTTCGCACTAAAGTTTGTAAAAGTCGCCCTATTAAAACCAGAAAGTCAGTCATTAAAAGTTTGTTCATGTTATCAGTTTTGGAAAATCAAAATTGATAATCGTATGCTGTTATTATATTGTCTTGTACGTCGGTGTGTTCAGTATTGCGTAGGGTTTAAACAGATACGGTTCGATATTAAGAGTTTTGCCAGTAAAATGTTGATTATCAATACATTTAGAACAGCGGCACGCCTATTTATCAATCAATATCCAGATTCAAGCTCATGACCAATAAAGTGTCAAAATCTAACATTTTATCTAAACTATTTCTATTCTAAAAACTATGATTATTTCTACTCAGTGGATTCAACTCAACCGAAGAAAGTTTCTGCTTCCATTGGTACTTGTATTTACTATTAGTATCGGGGCAATTGCACAAAACATCAAAGGTAAAGTAACAGATGACCAAGGACAAGCCTTACCCGGTGTAAGTGTGATTGTCAAAGGAGCAAACAATGGGGGCATATCAGATGCTGATGGTAACTACTCGTTAACAGCCGACAAAAATGCTACTCTCGTGTTTACATACATAGGCTATACAACCAAAGAAGTAGCCATTGGTGGACGCTCAGTTATTGATGTTAGCTTAGAAACCGACACAAAATCTCTCAATGAAGTCGTTGTGGTGGGTTATGGTGTACAGAAAAAAGAAACTGTAACTGGGTCTGTTGTATCAGTAAAAGGCTCAGAGTTAATCAAATCGCCAACGGTAAACTTGAGTAACTCAATCGCTGGTCGTATGGCTGGGGTTGTGGCCGTAAACCGTAGTGGTGAGCCTGGGGCCGATGGTTCGGCAATCCGTATTCGTGGTTCCAATACACTTAATAATGGTGATGCCCTTATTGTAGTAGATGGTATCCCGAACCGTGCGGGTGGTCTTGACCGTATCAACCCAAATGACATCGAAAGTGTATCAGTTTTGAAAGATGCATCGGCTGCAATTTATGGTTCTCGTGCGGCAAACGGTGTAATCTTGATTACCACTAAGCGTGGTAAGTCTGGCAAACCGCAGGTGTCGTATTCGGCAAATCAAGGTTTTTCTCAGCCAACGGTAATCCCTAAATTGGCTAATGCGGCTCAGTACGTGAGTATGCTCAATGACCTTGATATTTATGGTTTACCAGTTAGCGAATGGGCTGCTGCCAATGCTGCTTATAAATCGACTGGTTCATTCACTCGTCCGAACGGTACAATCAGAAAGGCTCCATTCTCACCAACAGATATTCAGAAATACTCTGATGGCTCAGACCCTTGGTTATACCCGAATACTGATTGGTATAAAGCAACATTGAAGCCTTGGTCGCCACAAACTCAACATAATTTGCAAGTTTCGGGCGGAACAGAAAACGTAAAATACTTAGCATCAATTGGTTATCAAAACCAAGACGGTTACTACAAAAACTCAGCAACGGCTTATCAACAGTACGACATCCGTTTAAATTTAGATGCTAAAATTAATAAATACATCAATTTGAATGTAGGCCTTTTAGGTCGTGAAGAAGCACGTAACTATCCGACTCGTTCGGCAGCGGCAATTTTCAGAATGCAAATGCGTGGTAAACCACAGCAACAAGCCTACTGGCCGAATGGCTTGCCTGGTCCTGACATCGAGAACGGTGAAAACCCAGTTGTAATCACAACTGACTTATCGGGATACGACCGTCAGAAACAAGATTATTTCCAGACAAACGGAGCTTTAGATATTCAGATTCCGTGGGTAAAAGGTCTGAAATTTACAGGAACAGCCGCAATTGATAAGAGAATTGGTAGCAGAAAATTATGGCAAATTCCGTGGACGCTTTACCAACAAGGCTCAGGATTTGAAGCCGATGGTACTCCTAAGTTAGTGGCAAGTAAGCGTGGACCTGCCGAACCAAACTTAAACCAATCTTACGACGACCAATTGAATATCTTATTGGGTGGAGTTGCCACTTATGAGCGTACATTTGGTGCACATGGCTTGACTATTTTGGCAGGTACAAACAGAGAAACAATTGAAGGAAATAACTTAAATGCCTTCCGTAGATATTTTATTTCGCCAGCTCTCGACCAAATGTTTGCCGGTGGAGACTTAGAGCGTAACAACGGTGGTGGTGGTTTTGAAACCGCACGTATCAACTACTTTGGTCGTGTGGCGTACAACCTCAAAGAAAAATATTTGGTTGAATTCTTGTGGAGATACGATGGCTCTGACCGTTTCCCGAAAGCAACCCGATACGGTTTCTTCCCAGGTGTAATGGCAGGTTGGGTAATGTCTGAAGAATCATTCATGAAGCCTCTTTCATTTATCAATTTCTTGAAATTGAGAGGTTCGTGGGGACAACTCGGAAACGACCAAGTAAACCTTCCTAACTCTTCGACTCCGGCTACGTATCAGTATTTGTCAACTTATGGTTTCCGCAGTTATATTTTGGGAGATGCCGAGCAAAAAACATTGTTTGAGACTCGTCTTCCAAACGAAAACATCACTTGGGAAGTTGCCTCAAACTCGAATATCGGTTTAGAAGGACAATTGTTCAATAGTAGAATAAGCTTTGAATTTGATTATTTCTACAATAAGCGTTCTAAAATCCTTTGGTTCAAAAACGCTTCTGTACCGCAATCGACGGGTATTACACTTCCTGCACAAAACATCGGAGAGGTATCAAACCGTGGTTTTGACTTTAACATTGGATACCGTGGACAATCGGGCGATTTCAAATATAATATCAGTGTAAACGGTGGTTATGCCAAAAACAGAATTGATTTCTGGGATGAAGCACCGGGTGCTCCAGAATGGCAACGTACTACTGGCCGTCCGATGAATACATTTATGGCTTACATATACGATGGCGTATTCAAAGACCAAGCAGCTATTGATGCTCGTGGAATCGACTACTCGGCTATTGTGAAAGAACTCCGCCCTGGCGATATGAAGTACAAAGATTACAATGGAGATGGTAAAATTACACCAGACGACATGGTAAGAACCGATAACACTACGCTTCCGTTGTTCCAAGGTGGTATCAATTTGGGTGGTCAGTACAAAAACTTTGATTTGACAGTCTTGATTCAAGGTGCTGCTGGTGCAAAACAGTACGTAAGTGCTGGCGAAATGGGTAATATCGGTAACTATTTGCTCGATATTTACGAAAACCGTTGGACAATCGACAATCCGAGCGATGTTCACCCACGTATTGCAAACCGCTCTGACCAGTATTATTCTAACAACAACACTTACTGGTTAAGAAGCTCTGATTATGTACGTTTGAAAAACTTTGAATTAGGCTATACAATTCCAGAAACTCTTGGTAAAAAAATTGGCTTTAGCAGCATGAGAATTTACGCAAGCGGTGTCAACTTGTTTACAGTTGACAAACTGAAAGTATTTGACCCAGAAACTGCAAGTACAACTGGTCAGTACTATCCTCAATCAAGAGTTTTGAATTTAGGCTTAAACGTTAAATTTTAATAATTAGAAAAATGAAAGTGTATAAAAAAATAGTTTTGTCGTTGGTTACAGCTTCATTTTTTGTGATTAGTTGTAATGATGACTTTGTAGATACCAAACCCCTTGACCAATTATCGGAGAGTGTAGTTTGGACTGATGCCTCCTTGGCCGAAGCATTTGTAAGTGAGTTATATGGTGGTTTAGGAAATGGTGGTTTTGATGAGCAAATGCTCGCATCATTGACCGATGAAACCATCTTTACTCACCCCGGAAGAAATATTACAACTCATACCGAAGGCCGTATTAACCCTGCCGACCCAGGCTGGATTAACGGTACATTGAGCTGGGTAAATATGTATTCTCGTATTAGAGCGTGTAATCTCGCACTCAAAAACCTCGAATCGCCTCAGTTTCCGAATACAAACAACATCGTTGACCGCTTGAAAGGCGAAGCAAAGTTTATGAGAGCTTATTATTATCACCAATTACTTCGCTACTATGGTGGTGTGCCGATTGTAAATAAGCCATTTGCTTTAACAGATTCAGATTTCTTGACAGCTCGTAACACATTCGAGGAATGTCTTAATTTTATCGTAAAAGACCTTGACGAAGCAGCAGCATTGCTTGATGGCAAGTCTCTACAGAAAGGCCGTGCAACAAAAGCAGCATCTTTGGCTCTAAAATCGCGTTTGTTGATTTATGCTGCCAGCGATTTGTATGATGTACCAACTGCAAGAGTGAAGTCTAAAGCAATGGCATCTTATGCAAAGCCAGAATTGTTAGGTTTTGTTAGCGGAAACCGTGCTGAACGTTGGCAAAAGGCAAAAGCTGCCGCAAAAGCAGTTTTAGACTTACCAGGATTAGGTTTTCAGTTGGGTCTTACTGCCCCAGTATCGGCAGACCAAGCATCTACCAATTACATCAACCAATCTTTGGGTAGAAATGGTGGACAGAACGAAATCATCTTCGGACGTTTCTTCATCCAAAGTAAAAACGAAAACGGTGGCCGTGTTGGACTTTTTAACGGACCAAATGGCTATAATAACTGGGCTGGTAATACACCAATTCAAGAGTTGATTGATGACTACGAAATGATGGACGGTACGAAATTCGATTGGAGCAAGCCAGAACACGCAAAAGCTCCTTACGAAAACCGTGACCCACGTATGAAATCGAGTATCTTGTACGAAGGCTCACCTTGGAAACCACGCTCGGCAAGTGCTGCACCTCTCGACCCAGCCAACCAAATCCAAACTGGTGAATACGAGGTTGTTTCGGGTGGTACTAAAAGAACCCACTTTGGTTTAGATACTCGTAAGAGTAGCATCGAAGACTGGAATGGTAGCTACACTGGCTACTACATGCGTAAGTTTACAGACCCGAACCCTGCGATTGTTGACCAAAACTCTTGGCAACAAATTCCTTGGCCGTTTTTACGCTATACCGAAGCCATCTTGAACTATGTTGAGGCTTGTATCGAATTAGGCGAAGACAACGAAGCTAAGAGATGGTTGAATCAAATCCGTTTCCGCTCAGGTATGCCAGCCATTACCGAAACGGGTGATGCTCTACGTCAGCGTTATCGCAACGAACGCCGTATTGAAATGGTATTTGAAGAGCAACGCTATCATGATGCACGTCGATGGATGATTGCACCTACAACACTCGGCCGCAAAGCCAGCATTATTGTTGTGAAAGGTACACTCAAAGCAGGTAAGAATGTATCTATCTACAAGTATGACCCAGCTAATTATGATTATTCATATACAGTGGGTAAGATTGACCCAGGTAAAGAGAATCGTAACTGGGATGATAAGATTTATTTCTTGCCGATTCATCGCGATGAAATGAACCGTAATAATAAACTGATTCAGAATCCAGGATATTAATTTAAATAGTTTTTGTTTCATTTTTATAAAATCTACCTCTGATTTAGAGGTAGATTTTTTTTTCGATTATTTTATCCATTTATCAAACTTTTCTAAGAGTACATGTACCCCAAAGAAGGAAAAATCATCTTTTTTGAAATAAAATTAGCACATTGTAAACTAAGTTACCGCTGACACCTCGCCCTCTCAATCCTACTTCCTACGAAGGGAACGAGACTCGAAAACAGAAAAATTCACTCTACTGCAAATCTTAGCTGGTGTAACACCAAAAACTGAAGAACGACTATTTAGAGGTAATTTATCGAAAAGCCAAGATACTGTTAATTCACGTCATAGCTTGTAAATACTTTTTTCACTTCTACAGACATAATACCTAATAGGATTGCTAATTCGAAATTTATCAATATCCTATCAAAACCAGAAAAAAAAAAGGTAGATTATTGAATTATTTTTTAAAAAAATTGCACTTAAATTATTTTAAAAAATTAATTTATTATAATTGTACAAATATTCAGAAATACCTTCAAAACTGATTTTATTTAACCTAATGAACCCAAATATCACCTATACACTATACGGATTTCGTCTCTACTACAAATTCATCAATACACCACAAAAGTCATTAGACAGATTGTTATTTTGTGCAAATGTTTGCACTCAAGATTGTTAAAACTATTGGCTTAAAATCATGTATTTAAGCCAAAATATTACTAATATTTATAAGAATAGTTTTATAATCAAATTTATTTTTGAAGAATATTAAATTGTTTTCTATTGTACTGTGTGTTCATGCTGCTTTACTTTAACCAAAGTGAATGTCAGGTTTTATTGCCATAATTTTTAATAGCAATTGATTGTCTGCGTGTAGATTAGAGAGGGTTTTCACTTTTCTATTTTAAGTTAACCTAACTTATTTTAATGTTACAAAACTATTTAAACTAAAACTATGATTCATTCTACCCATTCGAATTATCGCAATCGGAGGTTCACCCTACTTTTGTTGATATTCGTTTTTGCAGTTTTTACAAATGCAATCGCCCAGAGTATCAAAGGAAAAATTTCTGATGAAAAAGGGCAGCCACTACCAGGTGTAAGCGTATTGGTTAAAGGTACAAACACAGGTGCTGTGTCGGATGTTGACGGAAGCTATTCTGTAGCAGCCGACAAAAATGCTACGCTCGTTTTTACCTTTATTGGTTATGCAAGCAAAGAAGAGGCCGTATCTGGTCGTAGTACTATCAATGTAAGCCTTGAGCCAGATACCAAAGCATTAAATGAAGTGGTTGTTGTGGGTTACGGTACTCAGAAAAAAGTAACTGTAACTGGTGCTGTTGCGGCAGTTCAAGGACAAAAACTCATCCAATCACCAGCAGTCGATATGACCAACTCATTGGCTGGTCGTCTTCCGGGTTTGGTGGTTATTCAGCAAAGTGGTGAGCCAGGCTACGACGGAGCATTACTACGAATCAGGGGTGTGAATACTCTTGGTAATAGTAGCCCGTTGATTGTGATTGATGGGATTCCTGACCGTGATGGTGGTTTGGGTCGTTTGGCACCAAGAGATATCGAATCTATCTCAGTGCTTAAAGATGCCTCGGCAGCTATCTATGGTGCAAGGGCGGCCAATGGTGCTATCTTGATTACTACTAAGAGAGGTAAAACTGGTAAGCCAACTATCACATACGATTACAACGCAGGATGGACTCAGCCAGCAGTTGTTCCGAGAATGTCGAACGCTGTCGAGTATGCTAATATCATGAATGAGTTGCCGATTTATAAGTCAATTCCTGCTGCTGAATGGCAAACTGCATGGAACAGCATCCGTACTACAGGAACTTACGACTCGCCAACTCCGGGTATTTCTACAATCAACGCCAACTATAGTCCAGATGCTATCAAGAGACACGGAGCAGGCAATGACCCTTGGGGATACCCTGATACTGATTGGTTTGCTGATGTGTTTCGTCAGTGGGCTCCTCAGTCACGCCATAACCTTCAACTTTCGGGTGGTACCGAAAACGTGAAGTATATGACTTCTTTGGGATATGTATTCCAAGATGCCATTTACAAAAACTCGGCGACTAATTTCCGCCAGTTTAACTTCAGAACAAATCTTGATGCAAAAATTAATCAGTATATCAATGCCAACGTTGGTATTATGGTTCGTCGTGAACAACGTCGCTTCCCGACTGAGAGTGCTGGTGCAATCTTCAGGATGTTGATGCGTGGCCGCCCTACCGAGCCAGCAGTTTGGCCAAATGGTAAGCCAGGGCCTGATATTGAAAATGGTCAGAACCCAGTAGTTATTACTACAAATGCTACAGGATACACTGATAACCCAACCGACTTTGTTCAGGCGAATGGTGGGGTTGATATTACAAACCCTTGGATAAAAGGCTTGAAGTTGACGCTCTCTGGTGCTATCGACAAAAACTCTGGTACAAATAAAGTTTGGCAAACTCCGTGGATGCTTTATTTCTGGGATAGAAAATCTTTTGAGTCAGATGGTGTTACGCCAAAACTCGAAGGTTCGGTTCGTTCAACGTTCAGAGACCCACGCCTAACGCAGTCTTATAGCTCTATCCTTAACACTAACCTTACTGCAATGCTCAACTACGATTATTCGGTAGGTAGCCATTCATTAAATGCTTTGGTAGGTGTAACAAGAGAGACTTTCAAAGGCGAAGGCTTCTTTGCGTTCAGAAGAAATTACATCTCTTCGGCGGTTGACCAGCTATTTGCGGGTGGTTCGCTTCAACAAAATACGGGTGGTAGTGCATACGAAAGAGCCAGATTGGGTTACTATGGTCGTGTGCAGTATAACTTCAAAGAAAAATACCTTGTTGAAGGTATCTGGAGATACGATGGTTCTTATATTTTCCCAGAAAATAGCCGTTTTGGTTTCTTCCCTGGTATCCTTGTTGGATGGAACATCACCAACGAATCATTCTTTAAAGTACCAGCGATTGACTACTTGAAACTTCGTGCTTCTTTTGGGCAAATGGGTAATGACCAAGTATTTTACAATGGTCGCTTACAAGAGTATGCTTTCTTGTCAACTTATGGATTTGGTGAGTATCCAATCAATAGCCAAGTGGTTTCTACTCTCAACGAAACAACCCTTGCTAACCCTAACTTTACGTGGGAACGTGCCAATAACTTCAACGTAGGTTTTGATGGAACTCTCTTCAAAAACAAGATTGACTTCACGCTCGAATACTTCAAAAACCGAAGAGACCAAATCTTGATTCAACAGACTGGTTCGACTCCTGCATCGTCGGGTATTAGCTCATTGCTACCTCCTGTAAATGCCGGAAAAGTTGATAACAGCGGATTTGAATTTAATGTTATGTACAACGCCAAACCTACATTGAATGGCTTGCAGTTTAGAGCAGGTATCAATGGTGGTTATGCTAAAAACAGAGTAATTTTCATGGATGAGGTACCGGGTGCTCCTGATTACCAACGCCAAGAAGGAAAACCTATCGGTGCTTATTTGGCATTCAAATACGATGGTGTCTTCAAAGATGCCTCAGAAATTGATGCTAATCGTTTAGATTACAGTGCAGTAACAAGCCGTTTATTGCCTGGCGATATGAAGTTTGAGGATGTAAATGGTGATGGAAAAATCAATGCAGATGATGCAGTGAGATTAGATAAAAACATCACGCCTACATTCAATTTTGGTGCGACGATTGAATTACGTTACAAAAACTTCGACCTAAACATGCTATTGCAAGGTGCAGCGGGTGCATTATTACGTATCCAAACTGAATCGGGCGATATTGGTAACTTCTTAAAATATAGCTACGATAACAGATGGTCTATCGATAATCCAAGCAGTGTACACCCACGTTTGGCAAGTAGAGGAGATACCTATTTTACAGGTGGAAACTACGGTATGAATACTTACTATCTATTTAGCAAAGATTACATCCGTCTTAAAAACATTGAGTTAGGATACTCACTCCCTGCTAAATTGACCGATAGAATCAAGTTAGGAAACGCGAGAGTTTTTGTCAACGGTCTCAATGTATTTACTTTGGCTAAAATGAAGGTGTTTGACCCTGAGTCAGAATCAGGCAGTGGGGTAGTTTACCCTCAATCAAGAGTTATTAATACTGGTTTAACTGTATCATTTTAAACAAGAATTATTGAAAAACGATGAAAAGATTTAGAATTTCAATAGGGCTAATTGCGGCAGTGATGATGTTTGGTATTTCTTGTGATAAAGAATTCTTAAACACCAGACCACTCGATAAAATTTCGAGTGCCGCCACTTGGTCTGACGGTGCTCTTTCAGAAGCATTTATATTTAATATTTATTCATACCTTGGGTACGGCGGTTTTGAAGAGCAGGCTCTTGCATCACTAACCGACGAAGCCATGTTTACTCACGCCGGACGTAATATAAACACATTTACCGAAGGTAGCGAGACCCCAGGCAACTTGGGCTGGCAAAGCCCTACTTATGAATGGGGACGTATGTATTTGGCTATCAGACAAGCCAATGTGGCAATCGAAAACTTGCCAAAAGCAACTTTCGATAACCAACCATTAAAAGACCAACTTCTCGGAGAAGCTCACTTTATGAGAGCTTACTACTACCATCAATTATTGAGATTTTATGGTGGTGTACCTCTAATCAGTAAGTCTTACGGTCTCAACGAAGACTACACCATTGCTCGTAATACTTACGACGAGTGTGTGAAGTTTATCATTGCCGACCTCGACAAAGCTGCTCAGCTTTTGGATGGTAAAAAAATGAATGATGGACGTGCCTCAAAACTTGCCGCTATGGCATTGAAATCGAGAATGCTCTTGTATGCTGCCAGTGATTTACACGATGTAAATGCTTTGAGAGCAGCCGCTCCAGCAATCGGTGGTAGTCAAAATGTAAATCTTGTTGCTTATACCTCTGGCGACCGTGCAGCACGTTGGCAAGCCGCAAAAGCAGCCGCAAAAGCTGTTTTAGATGCAGGCACTGGTTACAAACTTAACCTTACAGCTCCTGCGAGTGCAACCGAAGGAAGAGCCAACTATGCCTCTATCGCTTTGGGTGGTCGTAGTGCAGTCGGTGACCCTGCCGCTGCGGTTGAATTGATTTTCCAACGTACACATACCCCACTTTACACACAAGAAGATAACTGGCCTCTTGGCGGTATCCACTACGGTGTAAACAACGGTCCGAACGGTTACAATAACTGGGCTGGTAATACGCCAATCCAGCAGTTGGTTGATGATTATGAAATGATGGACGGAACTAAGTTCAACTGGAATAATCCTGCTCACAAAGCAGACCCTTACAGCAACCGTGACCCACGTTTTTATGCAACTGTGATGTATGATGGTGCCCCTTGGAAACCAAGACCATCGAGTTCGGCTGGTTTAGACCCTGCCAATCAGATTCAAACTGGTTATTATGACAACGGTAGAGGTGGTAAAATCAACGGAATTGACACTCGCGAATCGGTTATCGAAAACTGGAACGGAACCCGTACTGGTTACTATACTCGTAAGTTTATTGACCCAGACCCAGCTTTAGCAGATAACCTTTCGACTGCTCAGGTGATTCCATGGCCATTCTTACGCTACACAGAGGCAGTACTAAACTATGTTGAAGCGTGTATCGAAACAGGCGATGCAAACGAGGCTCGTACTTGGTTGAACAAAATACGTTTTAGGTCTGGTATGCCTGCCATTACCGAATCCGGCACTGCACTCCGCGACCGCTATCGTAACGAAAGACGCATCGAATTAGCGTATGAAGAGCATCGCTATCATGATGCACGCAGGTGGTTGATTGCTCCAACGACCGTTGGTAGAGGCATTAAATCTATTAATATCGAAGCCAGACTCAAAGCGGGAGCAACACCTAATGTGCCGTATCGCCACGATAAAACCAAGTACGATTATACTTACACCGTCGTTGATAACACATCAAACGAAACTCGTAAATGGAACGATAAAATGTATTTCCGTCCGATTAGTCGTGATGAAATCAACCGAAACAATAAACTGGTGCAAAACCCAGGATATTAATGATAAATAGTATCTGAATATCTAAAAATCTACCTCGATAACGGGGTAGATTTTTTTGAATAAAATCAGCATTATGACCAATTTTGAACCTTAATTTTATAACAGCTTGATGAATAATCAGTTTTTATAATTCAGTAGAAACATTAAGTAAAATAATATAGATTTCTGGAAGTTTTGTGAATCCAATAATCCTTGGATTACTAATAAAAGTTTATTTTACTAACTTTATTGCTGATTGAATAAATTGCCCATGCGATACCTAACCTTCATTTTAACAATAATTTGTTTTATTGGTTGTAAGAAACCCATCGAGATTTCTGACCAAGAGCTGTCCACAAAATGGGCCGAAATGACCCTTTTTATCACCAAAAATACACCATCCAACTCACCTACTTATGCTTCGAGATGCCTCGGCTACATTGGTCTGACAATGTACGAGTCTATTGTTCACAGCGACTCGTCCTACCAATCTTTAGCGGGTCAATTAGATAGTTTGAATACGCTGCCAATCCCCGATAAAAATAAAAAATACGATTGGCGATTATCGCTCAATGCCGCTCAAGCCACCATTTTGAAGAGTATTTATAATCAAACATCCGATGCGAATAAACTAAAAATAGATTCGCTCGAAAACGCCATTCAGCAATATTATTCAAAAAGAATTACGGATAAAGAATTAGTCAACAGGTCAGTAAATTTCGGAAAAAGTATCGGCTTGAGTATTTTTGAATGGTCGAAAAACGACGGAGGGCACCGTGGCTATTTGCGAAATTTTGACAAAAAAATGCGGCATCCGACCAAAGCAGGTTCGTGGAAACCACCTTTGTATGGGCAATCATTCAGTCATTTCCCGTTGCATCCTCATTGGGGTAAAAATCGAACATTTTTGGTTAAAAATCACCAAATCCCTGAACCAACGGTTATTCCGTTCGATACACTGCCCGATTCTCCTTATTACAAGCAATTTTTGGCGGTTTATAATCAAGAAAAACAATTGACCCAAGACCAAAAACAGGCTGCTATTTGGTGGGGAGATGACCCCGATGAAACATTTACGCCACCGGGGCACTCTTATTATTTGACAACTTTGGTAATAAAAAAAGCAAAACCAAGCCTTATAAAATGTGCCGAAACATACGCAAAGGTGGGCATGGGCGTAGCCGATGCTTTCATTAACTGCTGGAAGTGGAAGTACCAATTTTTTACCGAACGCCCAAATACTTACATAACTGAACATATTGACCCCACTTGGGAGTCTTTCTGGCCCGACCCTCCGTTTCCGGCGTTTCCGTCGGGGCATGCTATTCAGGCATCTGTAACTGCAACCGTCTTGACCGATTTGTATGGAGAAAACTTTGCATTTACCGATGATGCCCATGTAGGTCGCAAGCGAGACGGGCTGCGTAATGTCGATTTCAAAGCGAGAACTTTTAAATCTTTTTGGCACGTAGCCGAAGAAACGGCAAATTCGAGGTTTTATGGCGGAATCCACATACCTCAAGACAACGAAGCGGGAATCGCTAAAGGGAAAGAAATTGGAAAAAATATTTTAGAATTGAAATGGAGAAAATGAGATTTATGACAACCACTTTAAAGAGTAAACCTACTCGATTTATATCATCTTGGGCATTGGGTATGTGCTGCTCAATCTTTCTGATTAGTAATTCAGTTCATGCTCAACTTATGGCATTTAAGGATGTTACTGAGCAAGCCGGAATCAAGCACCAATACCACGTTTTTGAGGGTTTTTTGGGAGGTGGAGCCTGCGTTTTAGACATCAACAATGATGGATTTGACGACGTTTATATTGCTGGTGGTATGGTCGATGATGTACTTTATCTGAATAATAAAAACGGAACATTTACCAATATTTATGAAAAATCTGGGCTTATCGGTACAAAACAATTCATGACCCAAGGAGCAGTCGCTGCCGATGTCAACCGCGATGGATGGGTAGATTTATACATCACAACCATCACTTCAAAAGGCAGCAAAAAGGTGATTCCGAGAGCCATCAATCTGCTATACATCAATAACAAGAATAATACTTTTAGAGATGCCACCAAAGAATTTGGCTTGGGTGAATTTAATTCGTTTAGTACGGGTGCAAACTTTGGCGATGTCAACGCCGATGGCTATCCAGATTTATACGTTGGTAATTATTTTACCGAATACCCAGGCGACCTCAGCACCATCAATGATGCCATGATTGTAAGTGCCAATCAGATAGCAGAGGGCTACCTACTCATCAATCAAAAAGGAAAAGGATTTAAAAATCTCTACAAAGACTACGGACTGAGCCACAAAGGATTTGGCTTTGGAGGTGTTTTTACTGATTTTGATAACGACAACGACCAAGACCTAATCGTAAACCATGACTTCGGTTACAAACGTACGCCAAACTTGCTTTTAGAGAACCTGTCTCCGTGGAACTCCTTTAAGGATATTTCTCCGAAAAATGGCATGGATTTGAAAATCAATTCGATGGCATCTGCCGCTGGCGACTACAACAACGACGGCTGGATGGATTATTTCTTTACCAATATCCGATTCAATAAATTCATGGTAAATAACGGATTGGGTAAGCCATTCTCCGAAAAATCCCGCGAATTAGGCGTCAACATAATTATGATTAGTTGGGGAGCAAATTTTACAGATTTTGACCATGACGGAGACCTCGATTTGTTTGTTGCCAACGGCGACCTCAATCCAAACTGTATTCCGATGGGTGATTTTTATTTTGAAAATAAGGGCGGACGTTTTGAAGAATGGGGAAGGCTCAAAGGCGTAAATGATTACGGAATCGGGCGTGGTTCGGTGGTTTTAGATATCGAAAACGACGGAGACTTAGACATATTGGTGGTCAATCAAAAGCCGGTTTTAGATGATTATCCAGTATCTTCTATAACTCGATTATTCAGAAATGACCATGCAAAAGGTAACTGGATAAAAATTTTCTTGAATGGTATCAATGCCGAAACGCATGGATTAGGCTCAAAAGTTGAGATTGTGGTCAATGGCAAACGTCAGATAAGAGAGATTGACGGTGGAGGCTCAAGCCATCTGTCGCAAAATGCAACCTACGCCCACTTTGGAGTTGGAGATGCTACCGAAATTGATGAAATAATTGTGCATTGGACAGGGGGCAAAAAACAAATTCTGAAAAATCAGAAGGTGAACCAAGTATTGAAAATTACCGAAGAAGAAAGTCTGAGCTTTGGTTCGTTCATTTGGGGAATCCTCTTGATTTCTGTCATCGGGGTGGTTGCGTACTTCTATCTAAGAAAAAATAAGAAGAAATGATTCGTTTATTTAACTTTTCTAAGGATACATATAACCAAAGAAGGAAAATTTATCTTTTTTGAAAAAAAATAAAAAAAGTTTTAGAAAGGATTTGGAGCGTATTACTTAAAAGCCTAATTTTGCACCACAATTTCAGAAACAGCGAACGCAGTGACACAAAAATTACTCGTTTGTTTAGCTGAAAAGCGAACAATGGGACCAGCCGGCCCGTTCGTCTAGCGGTTAGGACACGACCCTTTCACGGTTGAAACAGGGGTTCGATTCCCCTACGGGTCACTAAGTTTGAAAGACTGAAATTGTAAAAGCCCGAATTTATTTCGGGCTTTTTTATTTTACCCCTACATCATGCAAATCAGCCTACAAAATATCGGAAAGAAGTTTCGGAAAGAATGGATTTTCAGAAATGTAAACCTCGAATTTGTTTCGGGCAATAGCTACACTTTTGTAGGACCAAATGGTAGTGGTAAATCTACACTTCTTCAAGTGCTGGCAGGAGTCGCCCCACAGACTGAGGGTAAAGTGGTCTATCAGAAAAATAAATCAGAAGTAAGTATCGATGATATTTACCGCGAGATTGTGATTGCAGCTCCTTACCTCGAATTGGTCGAAGAATTCACCCTTCTCGAAAGCATTGAGTTTCATCAAAAATTCAAGCAGTTCAAAGATGACCTTACGCCGAAGCAGTTAATCGAGAAACTCAATCTAAAACCTCATGCCGATAAACCCGTTCGTAATTTTTCGTCGGGGATGAAACAACGCCTCAAATTGGGTCTGGCGTTCTGGTCGGTTTCGGATATAATTTTATTAGATGAGCCAACCTCAAACCTCGATGCTCAAGCAACCGAATGGTATCTTTCGCAGATTGAACAACACACCCAAGACCGCCTGCTGATAATCTGCTCTAATCAACCGCACGAATACGCTTTTTGTAAAAATATCGTTGACATTCGAGATTATAAGTCGTAAATTTTGGTAGAATTTCAAATTTGAGCCAAATGAAGCTATCACCAAAGCTAATTGCAATTTTTGCGGTCTTTATCACATTGGTAAATCTTGGTATTGCGATTCACTCATTCGCTACATTACCCGAAATAATCCCTATTCATTTCGGAGCAAACGGCAAAGCTGATGGTTGGGGTTCTAAATTTACGATTTTCTTACTGCCCATTATCGGATTGGTACTAAACGGTTTCCTTTTTAGCGTTCGTAAACAACCATTCAGTTATCTCAATTTACCTCTAAAAATTAGTCAAAAAAATATTGAGAAACGTATCGAATTAGGTACACAACTGATTGATAAGGTAAATCTGACGGTCAGTATTTTATTTTGGGTAATCGAAGTCCAAATTATAAAATCAACAACCTCCGAGACTACTAATATCTTATGGTTCGTTCTGCCAATCATTTCGATTTTATTTGGCATAATCATCTACTATACTTATAAAATGAACAAATTGGCCTAAGATTTTACTGCTGCCGGGCGATAGTCAGACAGTTCTTCTTTGGGTTTGGTCTGACTACCGTCCGACCACCGTAATCGAGCCTAATGCCATAAAAGCATGATTTAATTCTAAAAAAGCATTGCAAGTTGCCTCAAGATTGCCGTATTTTTGCAGATGGAACAGCGGTCTTCGATTTATACACTTCAGTTTTGGCTACTTTGTACGAGTAATTTTCTCTTTTCGGCGAGTTTTCAGATGATTATCCCCGAATTGCCCGATTATCTGGCGGCAATGGGAGGTAAAGAATATATTGGCTACATCATAGCACTTTTTACGCTCACAGCAGGACTTTCGAGGCCATTTTCGGGCAAAAGTCAGAAATTTATTTCCTATCGTATGCCAAAAAAATAATATTCGGTGTGCATTTCCTCCCATAAATCTCGAACCATACACCACATCGGCATAGCCATCTACAACTGGTTTTAGAAGGATGTTGAATTCTTGCGGGTCATATTCGAGGTCGGCATCCTGCACAATCAGATATTCCCCAGTTGCATTTTTTATGGCAGTTTGTATAGCTGCACCTTTTCCTCGATTTACTTCGTGTTTGAAATATTTAACTTCCGTATGAGGGTTTTCAGATATGAATCTTTGAATTTCCTGTTCGGTCTTATCTGTCGAACAATCATTTACAACAATTATTTCCTTCGTGATTTCATTGATAAGCTCAATTTCTGCCACTCGTTTCATCACTTTTGCGATTGTATTTTCTTCGTTGAAGGCAGGAATTAATATGGATAGCTTTTCGATGAAATTCATTCGTAATAAAATTCGGATATAAAATTTGCACAAAAATAAGAAAGAAATCCTTGAATTGCCGAAATGATTGTACTTTTTGTGTAGATAACGAAATAAAAAAGCCCTCGAATACGAATATTCAAGGGCTTTGAAACTAAAGTATTTTATTAGAATTTAATCGTCAAGTTTGCGTTGAAGATTGTTCCTAATTGGCTGAATTGAGAACCATTATAACCTAAGATGTCATAACGTCCGCTGAAACCTAAGAAACCTCTCAACAATGCTTTTGCTTCTGCATTGCTCAATACCGACTCACCTTTTGAGTTTAGAGCAACTAAATCCCATTTAGGTAAAACGTTGAATAAGTTATTGGCATTTAATGTAAGAGAAACTTTATCATTAAATGAATAACCAACGCTCAAGTCGGTAACCACAGCTGGTTTGAACTCGGCTTTGATGTTTTCCATATCTCCACCACCGTTGTCTAAATCTTGGAATGCAGTTGGCCCAAACAAAGTATTTGTTAGGTTGAAGAACCATTTGTTCAACTGATAGTCAAAACCAAGAATTGACTTGTATTTCGGACGGCTTTCTGTCAATAATGACTTGATTTGTGTATTCAAAATACTTGAACCTGCTGCTTTGATTGCCTCTGGCTCTTGTGGAGTACCCACAATTTCGTTTTGAAGCATGATGTTTCCTGCAAGGTTTACACCTAATTTGCCAGAACCTAACGCAATATTTCTGTATGAAATTACATAATCTAAACCAGCAGTTTTTGTTTCGATACCGTTGATAAAGAACTGAACTGTTCTAACTCCTGCTTGAGATAAGATTTTACCCAATGTTGAACTCGCATTGCTCGATGAGATTGAAGAGCTATATACAATACGGTCTTTTACGCCAATATTGAAATAATCTAAAGTAATGCTTAGGTTTTTATTAGGATTAATAGCTACACCAACCGTATAGTTTGTAGATTTTTCAGGTTTTAATGCAGGAATTCCTAATAATCTTGCTTGAGTACTGCGGTTGTTGAATAAACCAGAAAGTTGGATTGTTCCACCCACAAATGCCGCTTGCGTTGATTGTGCATAAATTTGGTGAAGCGTTGGAGCTCTGAAACCAGTAGATGCCGAAGCTCTAATGATAACTTTGTCGTCAGCAAATTTATAACGAGAAGAAAGTTTCCAAACATTGGCATTACCAAAATCGCTATATTTTTCAGTACGAACTGTTCCGTTAATCAAGAAATCTTTGGTTAAGTCAAGGCTTAAATCTAAATAAGCACCAATGTTGAAACGCTTATTAACTCCTGCATTTTCTTTGTTGATACCTGGGAATGAGTTTGCACCTTCGCCAGTGTATGATTTTTCATCGCCTGCATAAATTGTATAGGCTTCCGAACGAGCTTCCATACCAAATGCAACACCCAATTTTTCGGTAGCTTGTTTAGAAACATCAATGTTTCCAACAATATGATTGAAACCATATCCACCTGGTTTGAAACGAGTTGGAGAAGCAGTGCCAAGTGTACGGTTTACTGTATTATCTACCGTGTACATTTGAGTGTTTCCACCCACTGTTAAACTTGCGTCATGTTTCCAACCACTGTGTTCGCCTTTAGCACCAATAGTTGCGTTATAATCAATTAAATCACCTTCAAAAGTTGGAACATAACCAATGTATCCACGATAAATATTTACATCATCCTCTGGGAATGCCAATGTAGCTTTTGTGATGTAGTTTTTACCACCATTATCTGTTACACTATGAAGAAGACCTCTGTCTTGTCTCCAATAAGGTGTACGGAAGTTAGCAAAACTTAATACACGCTTAGTAACCATCGCTGCATTTGCGTACAATTCGTTGTTATTTCCCAATGGAATCGCACCATTAATTAAGAAACGACCAGCAGTTGTAGCACCAGTACCGTTGATGTTACCAGCAGTTGGATAATCCTTTAAGTAAGAAGTAATGAGTGCATCTTGCTCAGGAAAACCGCCAAATGTTGCTAATTCTGTTGGTAAATGAACATTACCCGAACGGACTGCACTATTTGCTTGTGATAAGTTCACTATATAATTAATTGAACCACCTTTAGCAAAGTTTGCACCACTATTCAAAGCGAGTGAATACATAGCTCCATCGCCTTTTGAAGTTACACCAGAATTGATGTTCAAAGAAGTGTAATCGTATTTATCTTTCAAAATTACGTTCATTACACCAGCAATGGCATCCGAACCATATTGTGCAGAAGCACCATCACGCAAGATTTCTACACGTTTGATGGCTTCTTGTGGAATGGCAGATAAATCAACACCAGTTTCACCACGACCTGGCGAGAACTGAACATACAACAATGAACTTAAATTTTTACGTTTTCCGTTTACAAGAATCAACGTACGGCTTGGCCCCATGTTACGAATTTCGTAAGGGTCAAGTAGGGTAGTGGCATCGTTTACTGGCGTATTTACTGTGTTGAATGAAGGAACACGGTATTGCAAAGCCTTGTCGAAAGTGTTTTGTCCAGTTGTTTTCAATTCTGTTGCAGAAAGAATATCAACTGGTAAAGGAGAATCTACGATGGAGCGTTGTGTAGCACGGCTACCTACAATCACAACCTCGTTTAAAGATTTTTCATCATTTGAAAGTATTACGTCGATTGTTGAAGAATTGCCAACGGCAATTTCTTGTGAAGTTGAGCCAACGGCAAAAAATTGGAGAATTTCGCCACTATTGGCTGAGATAGAATACTTACCATCTGCATCGGTTGTTGTTCCTTTGGTAGTACCCTTGATTTTTACGGTTACGCCAGGCGTTCCAGAGCCAGAAGCATCTTTTACTGTTCCTGTAACTGTTTTCGTTTGAGCTAATGCAAAAGTGCTGAAAATACACAGCAATAGCATGGTAATCAGTGAGTTGATTTTAAGCATAGAAGATATAGTTTAGTAAAGAAATTGGTTTATTTCGCTGTAAAACTAATACTATATCGACAAAAAAAAATAAAATATGATAAAAAAACTTTTTAATAATTTAAGTTGTAACCTAGAACTTGTCTAACATTAATTAGTGATTTATTTTTCTTACAAAACATATCGCCATTGCGATAATATTAAGACATCGCCAATTATTAGCTTTAGTCTCATATCTCACTAACAAAGCTTTGAAT
>JBKBNY010000017.1:0-76970 GCA_046295175.1 Spirosomataceae bacterium | reverse complement strand
CAATTAACATCCTTGACTAAAGCTAATGTCCAAAATTTGACAGTATTTCAAAGAGCTATTTCAATTAACAAGGACAACTCCATTTCGCCTTAATAGGGTTCAACCCTACTTCGCTCGGCACGCGGCGTGTTCATACGATATTTTATCCAGCAGTACGAAAACTAAACAATAGTTATGGATAATTTAAAATTCCACCAAAAAACCAATTCTTCTTTGGATTTATAACTAAAATTCTCAAACTTTAAGCGTATTTATTCAACCTTACAATCCAATGAAAAAACTCTTATTACTTCTCGGTTTTGCTGTAGTTTTACATACTCATGCCCAAATTGGTGTGGGTACTCCTCCACCCAAAGATGCCGAAGTTTTATTTGATGGTTCGAGAACCATGCTCGACGAAAAATGGACTTACTGGGAAGGCCCACGATTAGCAGCAACGCTCCCAATCAAATGGCAAGTTGTCAAAGATTTGGCCGGTGACGGAACTGTTTTGAGTACCAATGACCCTGCGGGTGCAGGTGGCAAATATGGTGCGGCCGATATTGTTACCAAAAAGAAATTCAGAGATTTCAGACTACATATCGAATTTTTTATCCCCGAAAAAGGTGGAAATAGCGGCGTTTATCTACAAAATCGTTACGAAATTCAAGTTCTTGATGGTGATACCACTTCTCACGGAATGGCAGCAGTTATCAACGAAACGCCCTCTCCGTATTATGCCTATAACGGAGTTGGGAAATGGAATGCCTATGATATTACTTTTAGGGCGGCTCGTTTCAAAGATGGCAAAAGAGTCGAAAAAGCAATGGTTACAATGTATTTCAACGGCAAAAAAGTACATAAAAACCAAACAATCAGTCAAGTTTGGGGTGGACCGAATTCTGGAGTTGATGGTGGAAACGACGGCGGAAAAGGCATTACCGATACCCCCGAAGGCCTAAAACTCCAAGCCGAAGGACACGACGTCCGTTACAGAAATATTTGGATAAAAGAATTAAATATCAAAAAAGCCGATACTGACTTTTAGGTTTTCAACAGACATATTTTGGGATTTAAATGAAAGCTATCAATTAGTTTATGTTATTTTTTAATGGTTAATCTTTAATATGAGGCTGATAATCAGGCAATTATGAATTTCGATTAACGATTAACTATTTTCTATTAACAACTTAGTATGTCAAAATATGCCCTATTTCTACTAATTTTGCCCAAAATACATTAATAATCAAGCTATGAATTTCAGTTTTTGGGAGCAGGATACATTTTTTTCTAATATTGATGTTGCCATCGTTGGTTCAGGAATTGTTGGTTTAAACGCCGCGATTCACCTCAAAACCCAACAACCCAATCTGAAAGTAGCCATTCTCGAAAGAGGAATTTTACCAAGTGGTGCAAGTACCAAAAACGCTGGTTTTGCTTGCTTTGGTTCGGTTTCAGAACTACTCGATAATCTCACAAAATACCCTCAAAATCAGGTCTTTGAATTAGTCGAGAAACGTTATAAAGGATTACTCAAACTAAGAAATCTTCTTGGCGATGATGCCATCGGATACGAAGGTCTGGGAGGATACGAGCTTTTTACCGACTCTGATTTTTACCAAAAATGTGCCGATGCAATAGACTCTTTCAACTCCGAGCTTCGACAAATTATCGGCAATCAAGTCTATTCAAATGTCGATTCAAAAATCAATGAATTTGGTTTCAAGAATGTCAAAAACTTGATTTTCAATGCTTATGAGGGGCAAATCCACACTGGTAAAATGATGAATTCTCTCATTGCGTTAGCCCGCAGCAAGGGCATTGAGATTTATAACGGAATCAAAATTGAAAAAATTGAAGCCCAAACTCACTCAGTCGATTTGGTTTTAGAAGATGGAATAATTAAATCTAAAAAAGTTATCATCACGACCAATGCTTTTGCCAAACAACTTCTACCAGAGTTAGATGTTGTACCAGGTCGTGGGCAGGTAATTATCACGAAACCAATACCCAATCTACCCTTCAAAGGGGCTTTTCACTACGATGAAGGTTATTTTTATTTCAGAAACGTTGGCAATCGCTTGCTCTTTGGTGGTGGTCGAAACTTAGACTTCAAAGCCGAAGAAACTACCGAATTTGGGTTTACAGATTTAGTCCAAAACGAGCTTCATCGTCTTCTTCAAGAAGTAATTATTCCAAATCTCGACTATGAAATCGAATCACGTTGGTCAGGAATTATGGGCTTTGGCTCACAACAAGCCCCCATCGTTCGGCAAATTTCTCCAAACATTTTTTGTGCTGTTAAAATGCAAGGAATGGGCGTTGCTCTCGGTAGCCTTACTGGCGAAGAAGTCGCCGAAATGCTCTTATCTAATTTGTAAAATCTTAAAAATTACACTAAAATGAAAAATTATTCATTTTTCATTTTGAAATGAATTTTTATTCATTTAACTTTACATCGAAATCAAAATTCAATGAGAACCAAAGACGAAGAAAAAGAAAAACTAATCTTAGAATCGGCATTAAACATTATTGCAAAAACTGGTTTGGCCGGACTCAAGATGTCGGACCTCGCCAAAGAAGCAAAATTGGCAACTGGTACGGTTTATATCTACTTCAAGGATAAAGATGAATTAGTACGTAAATTGTATCTGTACTTGATGCGGACCACCACCAGCGACCTATCTTCTGGCATAAACACCAATGATTCGGTCAAATCTAAAATCAAAAAAATATCACATAACTACCTATTAGACAATATTTTAAAACCTCAAAAGAGTGTTTTTTTTGAACAATATTTCAGGTCTCCGTTTTTTCACGAAACCCAAAGTGTACTAACCGAAGAAGACCAAATCCTTCAACCAATTTACCAACTTGTTGTAGAAGGTCAACGCCAAGATATTATCAAAAAAGCAAATCCTGATTTACTCGTAACCATTGTTTGTGGCATGCTCGAAAGCGTTGCTAAAACAGCCGTTTACACCGAAACAAGTATTTCAGATAGTGAATGGGAATTGATTTTTGGCATCGTCTGGGATGCTATTAAAAGTTAAAACAAGCTATTTTTTACATAATTAATGAATAAATATTCAATTTAAAATGAAAACAGTATTAATCACAGGAACTTCATCAGGAATCGGTAAAGCTACCGTTAAATTTTTCTCAGAAAAAGGTTGGAATGTAGCCGCAACCATGCGTACACCAAGTAAAGAAACCGAGTTGAACAAACTCCCAAATGTTAAATTATACGCATTAGACGTTACCGATGATAACAGCATTCAAGGTGCTATTGATGCCGCAATCAAAGATTTTGGCGGAATTGACGTTATTGTAAATAATGCAGGATATGGTGCAGTAGGAATCTTTGAAAAAGCCACCAAAGAGCAGATTCAAAAGCAATTTGATACCAATGTTTTTGGTGTAATGAATGTTACGCGTCAGATTCTACCCTATTTTCGTAAAAAACAATCGGGTACAATCATCAATGTTACTTCGATGGGTGGCCGATTGACATTTCCTATTTACAGTGTTTATCATGGAACAAAATGGGCAGTTGAAGGCTGGGCTGAGGCTTTAAATTTTGAACTTCGCCCGTTCAATATCAAAGTTAAGAATGTAGAACCGGGTGCTATCAAAACTGATTTTTATGAACGCTCGATGGATTTGTTCAAAAAAGATGGCTTGACCGATTATGATGAGTATGAGCAGATAACCTACAAAAATAGTCAGGCGGCTGGCGAGACTGCTCCAGGCCCCGAAGTAGTTGCCAAAACAATCTTTGCAGCAGCCACCGATGGTTCTTCAAAATTACGTTATCCAGCATCGGCTCAATCATCTGCTTTGCTTTTTGTACGTTGGTTATTACCTCTCAATTGGTTTATGGGTATAGTCAGGATGGTAGTTGAAAAAGGATTCAAAAAGTAATATATGAGTTACAAAAACAAGTGTGGCACGTCTAATTAAGGGTTAGGGGTGCTACACTTGTTTTTATATATTGATTTTTTCTACCTAACTCATATAAAATATTTTTCAATTCAAAAAATCATAAACACCTAATAATCAAACAGTTAAGTATAAATACTTCCTATTAACCAATCATTAACAATCCATCAGTAAACCATTCAGCCCGATTTTACATCTTAGTATTAAATTAAACATTATTTTTAAAAATGAAAAAATCAATCATAATAATGGTAGCGATGATTGCGATAGCAGTTTCTACCCAAGCCCAAAGAGTTTACGATGACTATCGTGCTGGTACCGACTATTATTATTATGACGAGCAGTTCGACTGGCACTGGGATGTTCGGGTGAGGATTTCGGATGGGATTCGTAATGGTCTAATCACAAATCGTGAAGCCAATAGACTTTACAATGAACTCGAACGCATCGAACGTAAAGAATATGCCTATGCCTCAGATGGATTTTTTGATGGTTGGGAGCAAGACGAAATCTGGGATGATATTCGTTACTTAAATCGTCAAATCGGTTTTGAATTATATGATTATGACCGTTCATTTTATGGTTTTTCTCCTCGCGGAGTAGCTTACAGAGGTTATTATTTCTGGTATGACCGCCGTGGATACGATTTCTATCGCTTCGATAAAAGGGGTTACGGCAATCAACGCTCAGGGTATTATCCTCGCAAAGAATGGAGTCATCTCAGCCGAAGCCGTAGCTACGACCATCGCCGCGATGATTATTCGAGAAATCGAGATAATCGTACCAACAATCCAAGGGGTTATGATAACGAACGTTATTCAAGAAATGAACGTTATGGAGACCGAGGTACTGACTATAGAAATGGAAATAATAACGACCGTGAATCTCGAAATCGAGTAGAAGAACGCAGAAATGATGGAGACCGAGGCACTGATTATAGAAATAACAACGACCGTGAGTCTCGTAATCGAGTAGAAGAACGCAGAAATGATGGAGACCGCAACTCTGATTATAGAAATAATAATGACCGTGAGTCTCGTAATCGGGTAGAGGAACGCAGAACAGAAGGCCGTAATAATGGCCCAGAAGAGAGACAATCACGTGATAATCGTTACGAGAACCGTTCTAACGAAAATCGTAATGGTCAGATAAACGAAAGAAATAGCAGAGGTAGCTCTCAATCAACTGAGAGAAACAATAATGATAGCGGCAAAAGTCGTTATGAAGAAAGATACGGTAACGGACGAGGTAATGATGCTCCGAAAGAGCGTGAACACCGCCGTCAATGATTTTAATTTTAGTAATAGCTTTTTCGAGAAAGGGCTGCTGATTTTCGGCAGCCACTTTTTTTGTAAAGCAAATCTCCAGATTCATTCAGAATACATATTCAAAAATAATAAATACAAAAAAATATTGGATTAATCTAATTTTTTCTATTTTTGGAATATCTTCTTCTCAACCACAATAAACGAATGAAAATAGGAATTCCGAAAGAAAACAAGAACTACGAAAATAGGGTCTCACTCACACCGGATGTTGTAAAATCCCTCAAAAAGAATGGTTTTGATATTATTGTCGAAGCCGATGCTGGCAAAAATTCTAACTTCTCCGACAACGACTATACCTCCGCAGGTGCCGAAGTTGCAAGCCAAAACCAAGTCTATCAATCAGATATTGTACTAAAAGTCAATGCCCCAACCCTCGAAGAAGCCAAAATGCTCAAAGATGGTTCGGTTTTGATTTCGTATTTGTATGCTTATACGATACCTGATGTTATTGACTTGCTATGTCAGAAGAAAATCTCAGCTTTTTCGATGGATGCCGTTCCTCGAATCTCAAAGGCTCAACCAATGGATGCCCTCAGTTCACAAGCCAATTTGGCTGGCTACAAAGCGGTAATTCTTGGAGCAAATGCCTTGGGCAAAATTTTTCCATTGATGATGACGGCCGCAGGTACTATCAAACCATCAAAAGTGCTGATTTTTGGTGCAGGTGTGGCTGGTTTGCAGGCAATTGCCACGGCAAAACGCCTGGGTGCAGTTGTTGAAGTTACAGATGTTCGTCCCGAAACCAAAGAGCAGGTAGAATCGCTCGGTGGACGTTTTTTGCAGGTCGAAGGGATGGACGCCAACAAGTCGGAGGGCGGTTATGCCAAAGAAGTTTCGGCTGAATTCTTGGCCAAACAGCAACAACTCATCAAAGACAAAATCAAAGATGCCGACTTGGTAATCACTACTGCCTTGGTCATCGGCAAAAAAGCTCCAGTTCTCGTAACCGAAGAAATGGTCAAAAGCATGAAAACTGGTTCGGTAATCGTAGATATGGCAGTAGAATCGGGTGGGAATTGTGAGCTAAGCGAAATCAATAAAACGGTAGTCAAAAACGGCGTCACAATCATCGGCGAATCAAATTTACCATCGCTTCTACCTACAAATGCGAGTCAATTGTATGCTGTCAATATCAGTACATTGCTCAATTATTTAGCTACAAAAGATGGTTTCAAGTGGGAATTAGACGAAGAAATAACCAAAGGTAGTTTGATAACCCACCAAGGCAATCTGGTACACGAAATGACCAAGAAAATCCTCGGTCGTTAGTGAATACAAACAATAATTAACGGATAACATTTAATTCTTCAAAAATGGATAGTATCATTCAGTTTCTTGGCAATCACATACAAATGATTTATATAATTCTACTCTCAATATTTGTAGGTGTAGAAATCATCTCTAAAATTCCATCGGCACTCCATACCCCACTCATGTCAGGGGCAAATGCAATCCACGGAGTTGTCATCATCGGTGCCATTATCGTCATGGGTCATGCCGACCCCAACAATATCATAGCCCTCATCTTAGGATTTTTGGCAGTTGTACTCGGTACACTCAATGTGGTCGGTGGTTTTGTTGTTACCGATAGAATGCTAGAAATGTTTAAAAAGAAAAAGTAATTGACTCTTTCCACTGGTACAGTTTGAAAGCCACACGGCAAGCCTGTGTCAGGGGTTTAATTCTTCATAAAATGGACTTAGAACTTCTCAAAAATTATTTAGAAATAGCTTATCTGATTGCTGCCATTATGTTTGTGGCTGGTCTTAAAATGTTGGGGAATCCTAAAACCGCACGCTTGGGCAATCTGATTGCAGCGGGTGGAATGACCATCGCGATTTTAGCAACTATTTTTATGCACCGAAACGAAGCTGGCGAACCAATCGGAAACTACATTTGGATTTTTGCGGCTATCATCATCGGTACAATTATCGGTACGCTTTCGGCCAAAAAAGTACAAATGACCGCCATGCCACAAATGGTTAGTCTTTTCAATGGAATGGGCGGTGCTTGTGCTGCCTTGATTTCGATTGTAGAATTTGGCCATCTTCAACACGGTGACGAGGCCGACACAGCAACATTACTCACGATTCTGGCTGGTTTGGTAATCGGTACGGTTTCGTTTTCGGGTAGTATCATCGCATTTGCCAAGCTACAAGAGTTAATGAAAAAATCATTCCGATTGCCTGCACACCACATCATCAATATCGTAATCATGATTGTGATTTTCGGTTTGTGTGGATTAATGCTTTGGTCGGAGCCTCATAATTCGGCAATTTTTTACATCATTTTCATTTTATCATTATTGTACGGGATAATGTTTGTGGTACCAATCGGAGGAGCCGATATGCCAGTGGTTATCTCATTACTAAACTCTTTTACGGGTCTTGCAGCTGCTTTTGGTGGGTTCTTGTACGACAACCAGGTAATGCTCACGGGTGGTATTTTGGTGGGTTCGGCAGGTACGCTATTGACAGTTGCTATGTGCCAAGCCATGAATCGCTCATTGACAAACGTAATTTTTGGTTCGTTTGGTGGTGGCGGAGTTGCGGCCGATACTTCGAGCAGTGGTGGTACAATCAAACCTACGACGGTCTCTGATACTGGAATTTTATTGAATTACGCCCAAAAAGTCATCATCATTCCAGGGTATGGCTTGGCAGTTGCTCAAGCACAACATACCATTCACGAAGTAGAATCAATCCTCGAATCGCGGGGTGTTGAGGTCAAATACGCTATTCACCCGGTGGCTGGTCGCATGCCGGGGCACATGAACGTACTTCTTGCCGAAGCCAATGTTTCGTACGATAAATTGGTAGAAATGGAGCAAATCAACGATGAATTTGCCACAACCGATGTAGTTTTGGTAATTGGTGCAAATGATGTGGTAAATCCTGCGGCTCGAAACAACCCAGCCAGTCCAATTTACGGAATGCCGATTCTGAATGCCGATAAAGCCCGAACTGTCATTGTTTTAAAACGTAGTATGGCGGCGGGATATGCGGGTATTGATAACGAGTTATTCGGTTATCCAAACTGTATGATGTTGTTTGGCGATGCCAAAGCGACAATTACGAAATTAGTTGCCGAATTGAAAGAAATGTAGGTATTAGTAATTTTTAGAATTACTCGAATAATCCGAATAGCTAATAAAGTATTTAGAATCAAAAGCTTAAAATAACATTCAGAATATTCGGCAAATTCAGCAATATTACTTATTTTTAATTCATTCAAACCTTGGAGGATTCTGAAATCCTCCAAGGTTTTTTTTATATATTTGCAGACTCTTTTTATCAAAAATACCAAAGAAAATGACCAAACACATCTTGTTGATGGACGGTCCCGATGCGAAGGGATTGATATTTACCGTTACGAAAGTTCTCTACGAAAACACCTGCAATATCATCAGTCAAGACGAATTCGTGAGTCCAGATGGGCAGTTTTTTATGCGAACTGAGTTTGAAGGAAGCGATGAATTGAATCCACAAAAAGTACTTACAGATTTGCGTCATTTACTCCCATCCGAAGAAATCAAATTGCGAATCAATCCGAAGAAAAAGAAAGATGTGGTCATTTTGGCAACCAAAGAACATCATTGCCTTGCCGAGCTTTTGATAAGATACAATTTCGACGAATTAGATGCCAACATTCTGGCAGTTGTGAGCAATTACAATACCTTGCAGCCATTTGTCAGTAAATTCGGCATTCCGTTTCATTATGTCACGCACGAACACAAAACGCGTGAAGAACACGAAGAAGCAATCCTCAGAACACTCGAAATTTATCAACCTGAATATTTGGTTTTGGCAAAGTACATGCGAGTGTTAAACCCTTCATTTGTAGAGCATTACGCCAATCGAATCGTCAATATCCATCATTCGTTTTTACCAGCATTTATTGGGGCAAATCCTTACAAACAAGCCTACGACAGAGGTGTAAAAATCATCGGAGCAACGGCTCATTTTGTAAACAATAATCTTGATGAAGGGCCAATAATTGCCCAAAGCGTAAAAGAAGTTGACCACCGCTATTTGGCATCAGATATGGCTCGCGAAGGCAAAGATGTTGAGAAAATGGTACTTTCTCAAGCCTTAAAATTAGTCTTCAACGACCGTGTATTCATTCACGGAAACCGAACCGTTATTTTGTAAGGCGAATTTTAATTCGAGTTATAGTGTACTTTCATAGCATCGGGTTTGCAAACCCGATGCTATGAAAATATGATTAATCTCTAAAACAGATTGGAATGACTAAATAACCATGCCCCATCAATTTCACTCACTAACCAGTTTATCAATCAGCGTATTAAAATCGCTAACGAATTCATCGTAATATTTTCCAGTTCCTGGCCCCGAAAAACCTGTATGAATTTGACGAACAATTCCTTTTTTATCAATAAATATTGTTGTCGGAAAACTCAAAATATGATTCAGCATCGGTAGCGACTTTGCGGCTTCTTCTTTGTCATTTGTCCCACCCAAAAGCACTTCGTAATCAATCGAAAAGCGTTCTTTCAGACGCTTAATTTTGGGATAAGCAAAGCTTGGTTCGGCACTTTTCTCGTAGGCAAGTCCGATGATTTCTACTCCTCTATCTTTATTTTTCTTGTACCACGGCGATAAAAACTTGGTCTCGTCCATACAATTCGGACACCATGAACCCATTATTTGCACAACTACAACCTTATTTTTGTATTTATCGTCATTGAGCGAAACCGTTTTACCATCCTGATTCTGGAAACTAAACGAAATTGATTTTGCTCCATCTTTAAGAAAGGTTAACGAATTGGCATCTGGCAACTTCGCATTTTCGTCTTTGGTGGCTGTCCAAGTTTCTAAACCTGAAATATTTGCCCAAAATTCTCCACCAACCAATTTATCACCCTCAATTTTAGCTTTGAATAAATAAACGTGGTTCCCTTCGTAGCAAGAAAGATACAAACTATCGTTATCCGAAACATTTCCCTCAAGAAAACGGTAATCACCCGTAGCTGTTAAGAATGTTCCTTTTAGTTTATTGCCATTTTGCTCAAAAACCCCTACCGAAGCCGTGGTATCTTGTTTATCTTCCGATAAAAATGTAACTGCATATTTGCCAGCAATCTGATTTTTGGGTTTTACGGATTCATCAAAAAAGCGATACGTTTTGCCGAATTCGGCACTGAAAGGTGCTTGGAGTGTGCTTAAATCGGAGCGTTTTTTACGGAAAATTCCGTTCATTTTATCACCATCTACTTTGGCAATGAGTTCGGCATCGAATAATTCCATCGGAATATGCAACGAATCATCTTTTACAAAAGATTTATCCATTTTCAATTTATCGTCACCGTTCAAGATGTACACAGCGTAGCCGCTACTATCTTGACTAACCTCAAAATTAAATGGTAAATTGCCACCTTTGGTAGGGATGATTCCTCGCCAAATTCCAGTTTTTACCTCATCAGATTTTGTACAAGCCCCCAAGATGAGGATTGTGAATAACATGGGGATAAATATTTTCTTCATTAAACTATTGATTTACAATCAATTATGAGCGTTAGTTAAAATTTTACTTTAATCTTTTGAATAAAATTTCGTTAATTTTGTAATACCGAAAAACTAAAAAAAGTTCCTACATAAAAATAGCTACAATTTTTTGAACCCAGAACCTACCACATATCACACCCCCGTCATGCTGAATGAGTGCCTCGAAGGTTTAAATATTAACCCCGAAGGTATCTATGTTGATGTTACTTTTGGCGGTGGCGGACATTCAAAAGCCATCTTGGACCGTCTGACAAAGGGCAAATTATACGTTTTCGACCAAGACGAAGATGCAAAAAAAGAGGCTCAAAAGATTGAAAACAAGAATTTTACATTTATCGAAGCAAATTTTAGGCATATCAAAAAATATTTGCGAGTTTATGGCGTAAAAGAAGTGGATGGAATCTTGGGGGATTTGGGGATTTCGTCTCATCAAATTGATACTCCCGAAAGAGGTTTCTCGACTCGATTCGATGCAGATTTGGATATGCGAATGAGCCAAAAGGGAGATTCTACTGCAAAAGATATTGTAAATACGTATTCGGTTGAGCAATTACATAAAATCTTGGGAATGTATGGCGAGATTCAGAACGCAAAAACGGCGGCTCAAGCTATTTATTCGACAAGGCTAAATCGAAAAATCGAAACGATAAACGACCTCAAAGCGGCTTTGCAAAAATGTACACCAAGAGGTAAAGAACATAAATATTTTGCTCAAGTTTTTCAGGCTTTGCGAATCGAAGTAAACGAAGAAATGGCGGTTTTGGAAGAATTTTTACAACAAACTCCCGAAGTTTTGAAGACAGGCGGAAGGCTCGTTGTGATGTCTTACCATTCGCTCGAAGACCGATTGGTTAAAAACTTTATTCGTAGCGGAAAATTCAGTGGAGAAGTCGAAAAAGATATGTTTGGTAATGAAATCAAACCATTGCAGTCGGTTACTCGAAAACCCATCGAGGCAAATGCTGAAGAAATACAGCGAAACCCAAGAGCCAGAAGTGCGAAATTGAGAATTGCCGAAAAAATCTAAAAAATCTCAACTCCAACAAAAAATAAAACAACGTGCTAACCTATAAAATTTTAATGTCATGGCAGTGAATACCTTTTCTAAAGAAAAAGAAACCCAAGAAAAACAATCGAGCCAGCAGCAAGGCGGATTCTTTGAGAGCCTAAATAGTTGGCTAAGTTCTCGTTTAGAACTCGGCGACCAGCTACCCACCGTAACTTTGCGACGCCTCACCTATCTCTGCGGCTTGGTAATGGTCTATATTTTTGTACAACACAGCTACGAAGCATTTGTACGTAAAATTGAAAAAGCCAAAACCGAAATGGAAGAACAACGAGCTTTATACATCGACCAAAAGTCTCGTTATATGTTTGCGAGCAAGCAATCCGAAATTGCGAAACAACTCAAAGAAAGAGGTTTAGAAGAGAATATTACACCTCCAAATAAAATTGTAGTTCAAGACTGAGATTAGTTGATTTATAATAAAAAATAGTTAACCTTGGATTGTTTAATGGTTAATTGAATGTCATTACAATTGTGTAATTATTTTTATTATTTAATTAATAAATAACGAGAACTAATCCAAATCAAGTAGTTATACCTCCCAAAAGTAAATAAAAAAAATCTTAACTCTTTAGCGAATGGTTCGCCCCAGCGATACTTTTTCACTATAAAAACTGCGTGCTATGGCTATCAAGACCTCCTCTAAAAATCAGAATGATAAACCAATCCGCGATATACTTATATTTAGGTCGAGGGTTGTGTTTGCGGTAGTTACCATTTTGGCAATTGCGGTGCTTTACAAAGTAAGCCGTATTCAGTTTGTCGAAAAGAAGAAATGGCTTGCCAAAGTTGAAAAAGTTCAACGTCAAACTCGTACGATTCGTGCGATGCGAGGAAACATCTACGCCTCAGATGGTAAAAGTCTTTTGGCGACATCCGTACCAAAATACCGAATCGGAATTGACCCCAGAAGGGCCAAACAAGCCTTATTCGATGCCAAAATAGATTCATTATGCTATCTGTTATCTTGGACTCTCAAAGAAAAATCTCCGCTCGAATACAAAATAGAAATCGTGAAAGCCCGCGAAAGCGGTAAAGTGAAATTTGTATCGCTTTCAAACAAATTGATAAGCTACGAAGAGAAAGCTAAAATCAAAAAGTTTCCGCTTTTTAGAGAAGGTGCCATGAAGGGTGGCGGTAAATTTGAACAACTCGAACGCCGTGTAATGCCATTTGATGATATGGCTCTCCGTACCATCGGAAAACTCGATAGAGATACCCAAACCCGTGGAAACTTTGGAATTGAGGCCAGTTTTAATAATTACTTGGCTGGCAAAAATGGTTTTGGCGTTTTTCAACGTCTTCCAGGTGGCACTTGGAAACCCGTTGATGATTCGCCAGAGGTTCGCCCAGAAGCAGGTTTTGATGTAATCACAACTGTCGATGTTAATTTTCAGGATATTGTAGAAAGTGCCTTAAAAAAGCAGGTTACTGCGATGGGGGCTAAATACGGCTCGGCAATTGTAATGGAAGTAGCAACGGGCGAGATTAAGGCTATCACAAACTTGTCTCGTAGGGTTGATTCTACGACAAATACAACAAAATACATCGAAGATTTCAATTATGCGGTTCGTGGTGGTACAGACCCTGGCTCAACTTTCAAGTTAGCTACGATGGTTGCCCTCCTCGAAAAAGGCAACTTTGGACTCAACGATTACATGGCAACTTGCGAAGGTAGCGTGATGCACCGAGGTACTGAAATGAAATGCTCAGAAAAACACGGTAATTTAACCACAAAAGAAGTTTTTGAGCATTCGTGCAATGTCGGTATCTATCGGATGATTCAAAAATATTTTGGATTGTCGAAATTGGATGAATTTGTAAGTTACATGCACAAATTCAAACTACACGAACCCGTTATTGGTACTCAGTTAAAGAATGAAACTAAACCGACTATTCATAATTCAAAAAGCGAAACGTATAGTTCGACTACATTTCCGTGGATGTCTATCGGCTACGAAAGCCGCATGACACCGCTACAAATGCTGACTTTTTATAACGCCATTGCCAATAAAGGTTTTTGGGTTCAGCCTTTGCTCGTAAAAGAAATCCGTCAAGCCGACCAATTAATCGAAAAATTTCAAGCAGCCAAAGACCCAACACCTATTTGTAGCGATGAAACCATCAAAAAAGTTTGGGCAATGATGGCGGGTGTTGTCGAAAACGGAACTGCCAAAAATATCAACACGGGCAATTGCAAAGTGGCAGGTAAAACAGGTACATCTCAAAAACGTGAAAGTGGGTATCAGCAGGGCAAATATTACACTGCATTCATTGGATTTTTCCCGGCCGATAATCCTAAATATAGCTGTGCGGTTATCATTGATGAGCCTCAAGGCGGCAACCTTTATGCAAGAGACGTGGCAGCACCAGTTTTTAGAGAAATCGCCGATAAAATATTCGGATACGATGTGTATATGCACATGGCAGTAAATAAAAAAATCAATATCAAAAATTTAGAAACGCATCAGAAAGCAGGTTATGCCGAGGATTTTAGGTCGGTTGCCGAAGGATTTGGTTTACAGAATTCTCCAACACAATCTGGTTGGGTTCGCAACACCAACTCTGGAACTGCTACAAGCTGGAAGAAAATTAATGAAAACACCGAAGATGTACCAAATATTCAAGGATTAACCCTCCGAGACGCTCTTCCATTACTCGAAAACAAAGGATTTAGGGTAAGGTATTCAGGAATCGGTAAAATCGCTGAATATGCTCAAACCGAGAAAAAAGTAGTTTCTTTGGTTTTGAAATAGATAAAGTACCATTAAATGACAACTAAACCTCACTACAACTTTGAAGTATCGTCTGATAAATTAGTTTACGAGTTTGATAGTAAAAGTGATACTAAAATCATCAGAAAAATAGTTATTTATGAAAGACTGCCAGATTCCGAACAGTTCTTTCACATGGGATTTGGCGATTTATTATCTGATGGTAAGATTGATTACTTGGTTCAAAGTCGAAATAAAGATATGAATCTAATACTTTCGACAGTCGTACAGACAATGTTTTTGTTTTTTGAGCAATACCGAGATGCCAAAATAGTTTTTACAGGCAGTAATTAGTCAAGAACTCGTTTATATAGAAGTATTATTTCTAAATTTGTGGCCGAAGCCGAACAGTATTTTGAAATTATGGGTTTTACAGAAAGAGGAATTCAAGAAAAATTTCAAAAAAATAAAGATTATCAAGCATTTTTAATCTATCAACGATATGAAGAAACTTAAAATATTACCAAAAGTTAACCCTAAGTCATATCGGGTGAATACAGCACTTGATAAAAAACAGTATGAACTAACCGATGAATCTCAAGAAATGAGAAAAAAAATTGAGTCTTTAATCAAAAGCTCAAATGTGTTAAACAACTGTTAAAGATAATCTATAACAAATGTTTTTTTTCGGTAATCCGTTATACTAACAAATATAATTCTCTTTAAAGAACGTATCATAAAAATGAAAAAAATCTTAGTATTCTTATTCGCAGTTTCGACCTTAACTGCATCGGCACAAATACTTAAACCAGCTAAATGGACTTTTACGAGCAGTAAACCAACTGCCGCTGTGGGCGAAACAATTGATTTGGTTTTCTCAGCTGCAATCGATGAGGGCTGGTATATGTATTCATCTGATTTGAAGGTAGAAGGGCCGCTTCCGACAACTGCCAATTTCACAAAAAACGACACATATCAATTAGTTGGAAAGCTTACACCCATAAAAGCAAAACAAAAATATGATGATATTTGGGGTGGCAAAGTTGACTATTTTGAACACAATGCCAAATTCATTCAAAAAGTAAAAATTTTAAAGGCAAATCCGGTTATCGAAGGTAAAATCGAGTGTCAGACTTGTACAACAAAAGACGGCAAGTGTGTTCCGAATAAAGATAAATTCAAATTTGATGTAAAAGCAAAATAAATTTTGCAATTCATTCTCAATAAAATTGTGGCACGGTTTCATTTAAACATTAATTTTGATGTTTGAAATACCGTGCCATATTTATTTAATCGAAATCAAAAATTTGTATGATATTAAGTGATTTACTATACAAAATACCGCTCCAAAGCGTTGCTGGAAAAACAGATTCTGAAATAAAAAATATCATTTTCGATTCTCGAAAAGTAGAAAATGGGAGTTTATTTGTTGCTATCAGTGGTACGCAAGTTGATGGTCATAATTTCATCGAAACGGCCATAGAAAAAGGTGCTACCGCGATTTTGTGCGAGAAATTACCAGAACAATTACACGAGTCGGTAACTTACATTCAAGTCGAAAATTCGGCTCGTGCGATGGGCTTTGCGGCTTCAAATTTCTACGGAAATCCGTCATCAAAACTACATCTGATTGGTGTAACCGGCACAAATGGCAAAACCTCAACAGTAACCCTCCTTTTTGGACTATTCAGACGTCTTGGGCATCGTTGTGGGTTGCTCTCGACCGTTCAGAATCAAATTGAAGATGAAATCATTGAATCAACTCACACTACTCCCGATTCAGTCGAAATCAATCGCTTATTGAGCGAAATGCTAAAAAAAGGAGCAACTTACTGTTTCATGGAAGTTAGTTCTCATTCGGTTGTGCAGGAGCGTATCGCTGGATTAACATTTAGAGGGGGAATTTTTACAAATATTACCCACGACCACCTCGATTTTCATGGAACATTCGAGAATTACATAAAAGCCAAAAAAGGATTCTTCGACCAGCTCCCTAAAACTGCTTTTGCATTGGTAAATACCGATGACAAAAACGGAAAAGTGATGTTGCAGAACACCGCAGCCCGAAAAGAGACTTTATCGCTCAATAGTATTGGTACTTTCAAAGGGAAAATTCTGGCAAATACGCTCTTTGGGCTCGAAATGGATATTGATGGAAAGCAAGTTTGGTTTAAGTTGATTGGTGCTTTCAATGCCTACAATTTGCTTGGAGTTTATGGTTCGGCAGTTTTGATGGGCGAAGACCCCGATGAAGTTTTAACTCAACTTTCAGGTATCAAGCCGCCTCCTGGCCGTTTTGAGCAAGTTGTTTCCGAAAATGAAATCGTTGGCATTGTAGATTATGCCCACACGCCCGATGCTTTGGAGAATGTTCTGAAAACGATTAATGACATCAAAGAAGGCAATCAGAAAGTAATTACGATTGTGGGTTGTGGTGGAGATAGAGATAAAACCAAACGTCCAATCATGGCAAAAATTGCGACTGAATTAAGCGATACAGTAATTTTAACGTCTGATAATCCACGTACCGAAGACCCAATCGAAATTCTTGAACAAATGCAAGCAGGAGTTTCATTTGCCAACAAAAAGAAGACCGAGACTATCGAAGACCGTCGAGCGGCTATCCAGAAAGCAGTATCTTTGGCAAAACCTCACGATATTATTTTAGTGGCAGGTAAAGGGCATGAAGATTATCAAATCATTGGCAAAACCAAGCACCACTTTGACGACAGAGAAGAACTAAGAAAAGCTTATGAGCTTTGAGAATAAATCAGTCCTCAACAGTGATTCAGAAGGTAATATTTTAACCCTGACAGCGTTTTGAACGCTGTCAGGGTTTTGTTTTATGAAAGCATATTCACAAAATCATCAAAAAGGTAGCGTGAATCGTGCGGCCCCGGAGATGCCTCTGGGTGATACTGCACCGAAAACGCTGGAATGTCTTTTCTTTTGATTCCCTCAATGGTGTTATCGTTGAGGTTGATATGGGTCAATTCGATATTATCAAACGAACGAACTTGGTCTGGTTTTACTGCAAAACCGTGGTTTTGAGAAGTGACTTCGCTCATACCTGTTTTTAGGTTTTTAACAGGATGGTTCAACCCACGGTGTCCATTGTGCATTTTGTAAGTTTCAATTCCGCTCGAAAGTGCCAAAAGTTGGTGTCCGAGACAGATTCCGAAAACTGGCTTGCCCGCTGCTAAAACTTGCTTGATTGTTTCAACTGCATAAGGCATCGCCGATGGGTCACCTGGGCCATTTGACAAGAAGTACCCGTCAGGATTCCACGCTTGTATCTCGGCAAAAGAAGTTTTTGCAGGAAAAACCTTGCAGTAGCACCCCCTTTCGGTAAAGTTTGTCAAGATGCTCTTTTTCACGCCAAAGTCAAGCACAGCCACTTTAAATTTAGCGTCTTCGCTACCCATAAAATAGCTTTCGTTTGTACTCACAACCGACGATAACTCAAGGCCATCCATCGAAGGGCATTTTTTAAGCTCAACCATCAATTCTTCTGGGTCGAGAATCTCCGAAGAAATGATGCAGTTCATGGCTCCCGCATTGCGGATATGACGAACAATCTGGCGAGTATCTACATCGCAAATTCCTACGATATTTGACCTCTCAAAATACTCTTGGAGTGAAAAACTTGCCGTAGCACGTGAATAATAATGATTTGCATAGGCATTACAAACCATGCCACTGATTTTTACGCTTTTAGATTCCTCTTCATCGTGCAAAACCACACCGTAATTACCGATATGTGAGGTTGTATTGACGATTACTTGGCCAAAATACGAAGGGTCGGTGTAAATCTCTTGGTAGCCAGTCATACCTGTGTTAAAGCAGACTTCGCCAGCCGAAGTGCCGATTTTACCAAGTGCTTTTCCTTTGAAATACGTTCCGTCTTCGAGGAGGAGGAGTGCGTTCTGAGGTGATTGATTCATCGAAGGGGTATTGGAGTTTCCGATTAAATTGATTATCGGAGAACAAAGTTAGTTCAAAAATCTTTAATATTGGATAGAGATTTTATATTTCTTATTCAAATGCAAAACTTACTACAAAAAATTATAAAAACTGTGTTTATTATTATTTTTTCAATCTTGATTTTACTTATCATTTTATTGATTTCGGTCAAAAATCTTGCGTGGAGTTATACAGATTCAGAACTAAAAAATAAGCTAAATCACCTACCTCATAAAGTCTTCAATGACAAAATAAATGGTCGGAATATTCGCTCAGTAGAAGTTGGCAATGATGATTTACCAATAACCATTCTGCTGCACGGTTCACCGAATACGTTGAGAGAATTTTTCCAATACCCATTCTTGACAGATACCAATCTTTTAAAACATACCGCTCTTGTTGCCATCGACCGCCCAGGCTATGGAGGTTCGGATTTTGGCAATATCGAAGTCTCGGCATGGAAGCAATCCGAGTTGATGAAACCAATTATTGAGCGATATAAAAATCGTAAAATCACTGTTGTGGGTTTTTCGTACGGAGGTACGGTAGCGGCGGCATTGGCAATGCAAAACCCCAAAACTGTACGAAAAACGCTGCTTTGCTCGGCATCGTTGATTGCTGGTGAAGAATACGTTCCGTCAATTGCACGATGGTGCCTCAAGCCAAGTTTGGCTCCGCTTGTACCCGAATTGGCACGTTTGTCTTCGTTAGAGAAAATCGGGCATTTTGATGTTCTAAAAGAAATTGAGCCACATTGGGGTAAAATAGAGGGAGAAGTTAGGTTTATTCATGGAGATACCGACGACTTAATTTACTATACAAATGCCACAAAAGCAATGGATTTGCTCAATAAAGAAGTCGTCAAGAGCCTAAATACACAAAAAGGAATCGGGCATTTGGTATTAAAGAAAAATCCGAAAGTTATAAAAGATATGATTGTTGAATTGGCAAAGTAGAATTATGACACTCATGGGATGACCCGAAGTCATCCCATGAGTCAAGTTCTTTATTCTTTTACATTTGCCATTACTACAACGGTAGTACCTTTGTTCTGTGTTGAAGTAATATCTAATTTGCCATCTAAGTACTTAACTCTCGAACGGATGTTTTCGAGACCCATGCCATCTTTTTTATGAGATTGGTCAAATCCTTTGCCGTTATCTATAACCTTGATTATCAATTCGTTACCATTTCGAATCAAAATTATTGAAGCCTCGGTAGCATCGGCATGACGCATCACATTCGACATTAATTCTTGCACGATTCGGTAAACAGTCAATTCTTGTTGTAAATCAAATCGGTCATCGAGGCCATCGGTATAAATCGTAATTTCGGGTTTTTGAACTTTCTCATAAATCTGTTTTACGGCGGATTCTAAACCGTATCGTACCAAAACAGACGGCATAATATCGTGCGAAACTCTACGTACTTCACGAATCGCTTCGCCGAGCATCGCATACGAATTTCGAAAAGTTTCGTCTTCTCTGACCTCTTTTTTGTCTTTCATCAAATCGAAATTCATTTTAACACTCGACAAAATCGCCCCAACACTATCATGAAGACTTCTGGCAATGCGGCTACGCTCTCTTTCTTGGATTTGTAGTTGTGTTTCATAATTATTTCGCTGTTGCTCATTAATTGATTTTTGGAGCAATGTCTTTTCTTCAGCAAAAACCCTAAACCGATAAACTATACCAAGCATCAGTACAAAAACCTCAAATAATATGGCATAATATCCGATTTTTTCGACTCTGACATTCATAGAAACGATTTCAACCACAACGCTATCAATTATGGCTACAATCGCCAACGGGAAATTGCCAACAATGAAAAAATAAGCTGGTGTAAACCTGTTCCGGAGAGCATTAAAAAGATAAACATAGACAATAAAAATACCCGATAGAGCCAAGAAAGAGTCAAATTCTTGTAAGAATTTCACCCAATTGGGTTCTTCAATCGGTAGAATCAAGGCAATTATATTAATCGCAATCAAGATTGAAAGGTATCTTCCGAAGTTTATCTGCCATGATTTTGAATAACGCTTTACTGATAAATATCTGAGTGAGAATTGTATATAACATATCAAAACCATGCAAAAGGCGATGGTTATTTCTCGCCAATTGGTGTAAAAATCTGTAAATGGGATTTTCTGCCAATAATTTTCAATGAGCAGATACAAAGCCAACATTGAGAATGATGTGAGGCTATAAAAAAGATAAATTTTCTCTTTGAAGAACACAAACAACATCAACGACATGACAATCACGAAGACGGTCATTCCTAAAAATAAACTATAAAAAACTCTTTCTTGTTCTTCGGTACTATAAAGTGCATCGTCGCTATAAATCGTTGTGGGGGTTCGGAGTTTATAATTTGAAAATCTATTGGTGATTTTGAGATAAATGGTGTAGTTACCTTGTCTCAAATCAAACGAAAATGTGGACATTCGACTCTTGACCGACATCTTATGAGTTGGTATTTGCCTACCAGTTTTTCCGCTATATACAAGCGAGTCTTTCGCATCAACAATGTAGCACTCTGACAGGTCAATAAAAGGCTCTTCGATACGAAGCGACGACAAACCGTATTCTGACGGATTTTGGTTCTCTAAACCAAAAATCATCCAATAATTATAGCGTTTTCGTCCAAAATTCAATTCACGGTCATTAATAATATTAGACTTGCCAGATTTATAAAGTTGTTTTATTGTAAAAAAATCTGCTTTATTTGTAGAATCTTCGATGTAGAAAACTCCTCTGTCTATATTTACTTGTGAATAACCCTTGTGCAAAACATAGACTCTATCGCTTTTTTGGGCAATTGTTGGATTTAGTAAAGACCGTAAAATCAAAAAAAGAAATAAAACTTGCCTCTGCATGAAGGTTTTGCTGAAATTCGTGGCTAAAATACGGATTTTAGATAGAACAACCCGATTTTAATTGCTGTTTTCTTTACCTGTAAGCTTAAAGTTATGTTAAATGTAACACCCAAAAAGGACTTCAAAGATTTTGAAGAATTAAAAAAATATGTTTGTGACGATTGTCTAAAACCTAAAATAAAGCCAACAGATTATCAAAAACACCTCCAAACAGGCGATATTTTATTATTTTCTGGCAACTCTCACCTATCGTGGCGAATCAAGTATGTTACACCAAAGCAAGGTGAATACCGTACAATTTGGAACCATGTTGGAATGGTCTTAAAATTAGAAAATCCTGAATTGCCGCTCAATAATTCTAACCTAAAAAATAAACTCAATGCTCCAAATTACTTTTTGATTGAGAGTATCGGAGTTGGCGTAAGGATTATTCCATTAGAATTAGCAACCAAAAACTATGAAGAAAAGAAAGGCTATGACGGACATATCTTGGTAACAAGGCATGAGAATTTCATAGATAAATCGGCGAATATTGACCAGCTAAATACCATTTTTAACTTCGTGATTTCACATATCAATACGCCATTTGATAACATGGACCTTGCACGTTGGGCATTTAGGGCATTGATGCGTAAAATGCCAGCTTTAATCCAAAAGTTAAATACAAACTATTATTTAAGCCCAAAACCACCGTTTGTTTGTACCGAATTGGTATATCATGCTTACAATTCGGCTGGAATCAAACTTAACAATACTCCCGGGATGATTACCGCAGAGGATATTTGGCGAGATAACAACCTACATCCAATTGGCGTTATTGAATAAAAAGAATCCCAAGCGATTTAACTCACTTGGGATTTTTTGTTTGCACAATGATTTGTACTGTTATTCAAAAACCTCTTCTTCTTCTTCAACTACCGCCATTTCGGGTTTTTTATGTTCGATTTCGTTTTTCTTGTCTTTAAATTTTTTGATTTGACTTTTAAGGGCATCCATCGCTATATCGGTGGCTTCTTCAAATGTTTTACCTTTTTCTTTCACAAAGAGGGTTTGCCCTGGCACATTGATGTTTACTTCGATTAATTTTGTTTGGATTTTGTTGCTATCGCCTTTGTCGGTTTTCAAAAATACTTCGGCACTCGTTATTCGGTCATAAAAGGTTTCTAATTTTTCTAATTTACGTTTGACAAATTCGACCAAGCTGTTGTCAGCATCAAAGTGGACTGCATGCACATTAACTTTCATAAACTCACATATTTAAAAGTGAAACATTTTTGTTTTAGATAACAAAACCAGCGAACTCCCTCACTGGCGTATCTGTATATCGAACGTACGAAAATTAACAATACAAGTCAAGAAGTATTTGAAGTATTTTCAGTCAAAAAACAATAGGCTTTGATTATGAATGAGTTATGTTTTCTATCTATTATCTCGGTAAAATAAATGAGTTTTTTAATCGTTTGCCGGATTCTTAAAATGAAGTGATACCGCTTAATAATAATCATATAAAAATGTATCCGCTTAGTAATTTTATGATTTGGCGGCAAATTTTCGGCACGCTTTTTCTAATAATGATTACCGAAGGCTTCTTTAGGGGACAATCTAATTAAGCTTCGGGTAAGGTTTTTTCTTTACTACATAATATTGAAAAAACAAGCTTTCCTGTTTTCCATGACACAATATTAGCACAAGCCCGCCAGTATCTGGCGGGCTTGTCTGTTTTCTTTCTACCCAATAAAAAAGGTAGAAGAAACCTCCTACCTTGTACTCTTTATTAATAAGTTTAACGACGAATTAATCGAATTTATAAGTTTTGAATAAAATAATCAACCGAATGGCCGCCAATACTGCTAAATCAACATTCGATTAATTTGGAATATTCGATTAATTCTGCACAATTACTTGTCATTTAAAACTCACACTGCTGAATGTCGAATTCACCACGACTCTTGTTGTGGGCGAGCCTTTACCGATTTTGCCTGCAAAAGCCTTCGATGGATTGTAATGGTACTTTTTATCGTTTCGGGCTTCGTCTTCGCTATTTTTTGAGAATAAAATGGTCTCTCCTTTCGGATAACTAAAACTACTGTGGTTGGTCTTAACGTCGAATTCGTAAGTGTCATTTTCAAATGCCAAAACAACCGGCGAATAACTTGCCGAAATCTCTAAATCTTTGACACTACGTGCGACCGAACCAAATTTAAGCCCCGACGAAAATTCTAATCTCATCTTTGCCGATTTTGTTAGTTTATCAATAGTACCGCTCGAATAACTAATTTTGGCATTGATTGCCCCAACCTCTTTGAGATACAGTTTTCCAAAACTATTCGTAAATTCTAAATCGTCGATACGGTCGGCGGTAAGCTGGCTATACGAAACTTTGAGTTTTCCGCCAGCCATGTTTCGCATGATTGCTTTTCCGAACGAAACATCAACATCGGCATTTGCATTGCGAATATCTTCGGTCGTGAGTGTTCCGTAATTCTGGTCAATCATCAAACTCGCCGTAAAGCTCGGAATCGTTGTATTACCGAAAGAATTCTTTAGAGCCAAGGCATTGCTTTTCGGCATATAGACCTGATAATCAATCCTTAAACAATTTTTATCCTCTTTGCCTTCGCCTTTCTCCCATCGCCAAACATTATTATTGTAGGTGCATTCTTCTTTAGAAATATGGGTTTTGATACTCACAACACCATTTTCTTTTTTACCCTGCACATCAACCGTACTCATATAATTTTCGGCTCTTTCTAATGATGTCCCCAAAGCAGTAATCACCACATCAACTTTCACTTCGTTTCTATCCCAGTGGTTTACTTTGATGTCTCCAAACTGGTTATTCAAAGAAACTTTGTCGCTCGGCGATACCGAGTAAGAAAACGTAACACTTTTCTTTTTTTCGATACATTCTTTTCCGTAGCATTCGCCACCAACATCATAAGCTAATAGCCTACCACTCGATACTAAGAGTAGCGAAAGGCTTATCCAGAGCCGCCCCGGGTAGAGCTGCTTAGATAATAATCTTTGCTTTTTCATTTTTTGATTCTTTAATTTTCTGTAAAATATGTAACTGTTGGTTTAATAAATCCGTTTGCCATTGGAGGTTTTGCACCATTGCTTTCAGTAAATCCTCTTGATTAGGATTTTTGGGTAATTCGGCACGTAAGCTCTGGTAATTTTCATCTAATGCTTTCAATTCTGCATCGAACTGCTGAGCCAAGTCGGGGTCTTCTTTCAATAAAATCTCTAATTCACCTCTTTTATCACCAATCGTTGATGTATAACTCGCCAATTCTTTAGCATAAGTCGGGCTGAGTGCAAACTCGGCTGGGTGTTCTTCAATTATCTCTATCGCATAATTTTGATATGCCAAATAACTCAACGAAAGCACAATCAGAATACTTGCCGCAATCTTGAGTCCTTTCTGCCAGCCGCCCAGATGCAAAATCTTGCCATTTAAGCGTTTTTTATCAGGTTGATTTGCATCCAACTCACGCTCCATTCGCTTCCAAAGGTCATTTGAAGGTTCGTAGCTATCAAAAGCCTCTCTGTTATCTCGAACAAATCTCTCTAAATGTTTTTCCATGATATACTATTTTCGTCAATTCTTCATTATTTCCAATAATCGCTTTTTGGCCCTCATGTATTGGGTCCTTGAGGTCGTTTCGCTGATTCCGAGGATGTTTGAAACTTCTTCGTGGTCGTATCCCTCAAAAAGATAAAGACTCAAAACCACTCGGTAACCTTCGGGCAGTTGTTCAACCGCACGTTTGATTCGCTCAACTTCGTACTGTACCTCCTCGTCATTATTCACCGAAACCCTATCTTCAATCTCGTAATCGCCTTCGCCAACGTTAAATTCTTCAATATCAACAAATTGTACTCGGCGAGTCCGCAATTGATTGATAGCTTTATTGACCACAATCTGCTTGAGCCACACCCCTACCGTGGACTGCTGTCTGAAATCGCCAATCTTTGCAAAAGCATCAATAAACGCCTCTTGAAGCACATCTTCTGCCTCACCCACGTGGTTCAGTATCCGCATACAAACATTAAACATTGCCTTTGAATAATGCTTATACAGGTCATATTGAGCTTTTCGCTCACCTCGTTTACAACGCTCGACTAAGTCAGCGTGCTTATCAATGTATGTAGTCGTTGTAGTCAAGCAGGGGTGATAGCTTTTTCGGGTTTGTGTTTTGATTAAAAGACGATTGAAGGCTTGGGGTGTTGCACCAATCTATAAAAAAATTGTTTTTTATCACTCAAAAATCGCTATTTTTGGCAAAAATATTAATATAAAAAACTGATAATCAACGAATTGATACATTTTACTGTTAATACCTAAATATAAGAAAAAAATTTATGCTCGTATTCAACACAATCGCTGAAACTCAAGAATACCTCAAAAAACAAAATAAAACTATCGGATTTGTACCTACAATGGGGGCTTTACACGCTGGGCATATTTCGCTGATTGAAAGAGCAAAAACCGAAAACGAATTGGCGGTTTGTAGTATTTTTGTGAATCCAACTCAATTTAATAATCCTGAAGATTTAAAAAAATATCCACGAACACTCGAAAAAGATTGCGAGATGCTCGAAGCCGCTGGCTGCGATGTAGTTTTTGCTCCATCAGCCGAAGAAATGTACCCAAATCTACCCGCTTTGAAGTTTGATTTTGGAAGCCTCGAAACGGTCATGGAAGGTAAATTTCGTCCGGGGCATTTCAATGGAGTTGGAATTGTCGTGGCTAAACTTTTCCATATCGTAAAACCTACCAAGGCCTATTTTGGCTTGAAAGATTTACAACAAGTTGCGGTGATTCGTCGAATGGTCAACGATTTGTCATTTGATTTAGAGCTTATCCCCTGCCCTACTTTGCGTGAGCCAGATGGTTTGGCGATGTCTTCACGCAATACCAGACTTTCGCCCGAAGTCCGAGCATTGGCTCCTCAAATTTTTAAAGCGTTGAATCTGGCAAAAGAATCATTACAAAAAGTTGGCAACATAAACTTAGCAAAAGAATCTGTAAATCAGCACTTTAGACAGTATCCAGAATTTGAATTAGAATACTTTGAGATTTCTGACTTCGACACTTTAGAACCTCTCGAAAGCTACGACAAATCTAAAAAAGCGGCCCTCTGTATCGCAGCATTTTTGGGTGGAGTTAGGTTGATAGACAATATTTTAGTTTAAATATTAGGCCTATGTAAATTCAGAAAAATATTTTAGATTTGGTTATAAAAATAATTGATAGTATGAATTTCCAATATTTAACAAACGAAAAAGGTGAACGTACGGGTGTTTTCATGTCAATGCGTGATTTCAAAAAAATTCAGCAAGATTTAGAGGAATTAGAAGATATTAAACTTTACGATAAATCAAAAAGACAAAGCAAAGGCAAGAGCAAAGATGCTGCTGCTGTATTTGATAGTTTGTTAAAGTAATATAGCATGAAATATCAAGTACGTATTGAACAAACGGCCGAAAAACAACTTTCAAAACTACCAAAAAGTGAACTTGAACGCCTGAAAGTTGCTGTATTATCTCTCGCTGATAACCCAAGGCCATTTGGATATAAAAAACTCAAAGGACGTAGTAATGCTTACAGAGTCAGGGTTGGAAATTATCGCATCATCTACGAAATAAATGATGGGATTCTCTTAGTTTTGGTCATTGCAATCGGGCATAGAAAAGAGATTTATGAGTAATAAATACCAAAATTTTATAAATAGCATAAACCCTCGAAAACTTTTTCTTTTTGACGGTTTAGGAGCAATTTACTCGGCTTTTATGCTCGGATTCGTTCTTTTTCAAAACGAAATCTTGTTTGGAATCCCAAAAACCGTTCTGTTTTATTTGAGTATTATGGCGGCAACTTTTGCAGTTTACTCATTGACTTGCTACATTGGCAATCCTCGAAAACCAAAGAATTATCTGAGAGTCATTGCATTTGCAAATCTTACCTATTGTTGTATTTCGCTGGGAATAATGACTTACTTTTTTCAGCAAATTACCGTTTTGGGAATTATCTACTTGATTCTCGAAAAATTTGTGGTTTTAGGACTGGTATTTTTTGAGTTAATGGCCGCTAATCAATTTAATGACTGAACCAAAACACCTATAAATTTTGTTTTTTTAGAGTCAATCAACAAATTTTTGAATCAGTGAACTGGAATCATCTAACATCTGAAGAACAATTAGAAAATATCAAGAAAGAGTCTGAAAATCAGCCAGTTTTGATTTTCAAACATAGTACTCGCTGCTCAATAAGTGCAACTGCACTGAGCCGATTTGAACGCAGTTGGAGCGATGAAAAAGCCGGAAATCTCAAGCCTTATTATTTAGACTTGATTGCTTTTCGTCCAATCTCGAATAAAATTGCCAATGATTTTGGAGTCGAACACGAGTCTCCGCAGGTACTAATCATTGACAAAGGCAAATCTGTCTATGATGCCTCACATTACGACATCGTTTTCGACGAAATCGCTGCGGCAGTATAATCGTAGTACGGGTTTCTAACCCGTACAAAATTCTCAAAATATACTTAGACCGATTTGCAACGTATCCTCAAAACATACCTCAAAAGGCTCACCAACCTGACCTCTCGCAATAGGTCGTTGTTGTTACTAAATCTACCCAAAGAGCAGTTTATCGACCTTCACGAGTTGAGCTTTTTAGAGTCGAAGCCGTCTTTTAGTATTATCGAGCAGTTGATTGCACAAAAAAAGCAAATTCCGCTCTGTGATGTACTCGACAGCCGCTTCGAAAAAGTAAACGAAATAAGCAAGCAAATTCGCAAAATTGCTCGTAATGAGGCTTTTATAGAAACCGAACGGGGAGCAAAAGACTTGTACATCGGCTACCCGATTGTAAAGGGAAAACTTTCCGATGGTACCTCGGTGAGGTGTCCGTTGCTGTTTTTTCCGGTAACATTGCAGCAAGATTTAGGCAAAAATAATAAATGGATTTTGGTCAATCGAGATGAACCAATTAGCCTAAATCGTAGCTTTTTGCTGGCGTATTCGCACTTTAATCAAGTACCAATTTCGGATGAATGGCTCGATAAAACATTTGAGGATTTTAGCCAAGAAAGCCTTACCTTTAGAACCGAACTCTACGAATTACTCAAAGAATGTCCGTTAAAAATTAATTTCAATCAAGACCTTTTCACCAATCAACTCGCTCATTTTGAGCGACTTAGCAAGTCAGACTTAGAATTGACTGAAAAAAATGGCGAGTTAAAACTTTATCCCCAAGCCGTCCTCGGGATTTTTCCTCAAGCGGGTTCCTATTTAGTACCTGATTACGAACAACTACTCGAACAAAATCAAGAAATTACTGATAATGGTTTAGAAAATCTTTTTGATAAAGTTCAGAATCAGACAACAAACGCCACCAAAGAAGCCAATTCGATTTTACCTTTTGCGGTTGATACTTCACAAGAATTGGCAGTTCAAGAAGTAAAAAACGGTAAATCAATCGTTGTGCAGGGGCCTCCCGGCACTGGAAAATCGCAACTTATCTGCAATTTGGTAGCTGATTTTACAGCAAGAGGCAAAAAAGTTTTGGTAGTTTGTCAGAAAAGAGTTGCCCTCGATACCGTTTACCAGAGATTAGAGCAAGCTCAAATGTCAGATTTTGTGGGTCTAATCCACGATTTCAAGAATGACCGTAAAGAGCTTTTTCTAAAAATTGCCAATCAAATAGACCGAATCGACGAATACAAAAAACAAAACCAAGGACTGGATGCAATCTTTTTAGAGAGAAATTTTACTCAAATCAGCCGAAGAATTGACCAAATTACAAGAGAATTACATGAGTTTAAAAATGCCCTTTTTGATGAATCTATTTGTGGAGTTTCGGTAAAAGAATTGTACCTAACTTGTAGTCCCAAAGAATCAAACATTGAGCTAAACAACTTACACAAACAATTTAAAATCAACGAGTTAAACCAAACAGAAGCAAAATTTAGGCAGTATTTTGCGTACATCGAATTGCTAAAAAAACAGCTTTCAAGCGATTTTTGGGAGAATCGAATTTCGTTTGTAAAAATGGATTTTACTCAACAAAAAGCAATTCAAAACCACATAAACTCAATTGATGATATTCATAAAAAAATCAATAAATTTCTAAATAAATTTATTATTAATTCAGAATATTCAATTACAAACAAAATAAATATATATACAGAAATTACTGACAATATCAATAATTCTATATTTATAGATAAAAATATAAATTTCGACTTTACAAACTTAATCATAATTTCAAATTATTTTGAAAATAAAGAAATATTTGAAATTTTTAAATATTCAATTTTAAATAAAAAACAATTTAAAACCGAAGAATTAGAAAAATCACATCAGAATTTAAGCCAAATTTATGCCAGCTTTGGGCTTGAAAAAAGTATCGAAACTCAAGATTTAGAACTTGTAAAAGTACAATTAGAAGAAGCAATTACAGCATCCGATAATTCGATAAACTGGTTTACATGGAAACTATTCTCAAAGACTAAAAAAAGTATTTCTAAAATCTTAGAATATAACAAACTAAACCTGCAACAAACTGATTTGCAAATACTTAAAAAGAAGATTGAGAATAGGATTATCTTCGAGAAGATGGTAAAAAACCTCAGAAAAAAAGGAATTGAGATTGATAAATCTGAAGAATGGGAGGTTATCGAGCAGACTCTAAAAAATTATATTTCGGCAAGTAAAGCAATCTCTATCTATCATTCATCAGAATTCTTAAAATCTTCTACCCTACCGAATCTCGGCAGTATTGATGAATTGTTAGAGTTGAAAGATGAACTCGTTGGTTTGTTTCAAGAATTCGACGGGCTTTTAATTGATTGTAAAAATTATCTAAGTTACTGGCAAATTAACTCTATCCTGCAACAGAAATTTGATAAAGAACTCATAATCAAAGATTTACAACAAAACTTTGATTTGTTTATTGCTTGCGATGAACTCTTTGAGGGGTTCACAAAATCAGAAACTGAGCTGGTGGAGTTGCTGAAACCTAAAGCCGAAAACATCGAAGATTGGATTAAACTTCTCCAAAATTCGGTTAGATTGGCTTGGATTCAAGAAATTGAAGAACGTAATCCGATTTTGAGGGGTGTCAGTACGCTAAAAATCAGTCAGTTAGAAGAAGAATTGCAGAGTTGTATCAAGCAAAAAAAGGAACTCAGCCAAGAAATTCTACTAATAAAACTAAGAGAACAAACCTACAAAGACCTTGTAATCAATCGTTTACAAAATATTGTCAGTTACCGAGAACTCTATCATCAAGTTACCAAAAAACGGAAAATTTGGTCGGTTCGGAAGGTGATTGAACAATACAACGAAGAGCTTTTTAAACTGATTCCTTGCTGGATGGCTTCGCCTGAATCGGTTTCGGCTTTGTTTAATCTCGAAACAAATTTTGATTTAGTAATTTTTGATGAAGCCTCGCAATGCTTTGCCGAGAGTGGCATTCCAAGTATTTATCGAGGCCGGCAAGTGGTAATTGCGGGTGATTCAAAACAGCTCCAACCCAATGATTTGTACCAAATTCGTTACGAAGAAGACGTAGAAGACGAGCCAATTTTAGAGATTGATTCGTTGCTCGATTTAGCATCTCAATATCTTCCGCAAGTACAATTGAGAGGCCATTATCGAAGCAAATCTTTAGATTTAATTGATTTCTCAAATACTCATTTCTATAAACAAACCTTGTCTTTATTACCTGATTATCAAGAAATTACAAAAAAACAACCTGCTATTCACTACATAAAAGTAAATGGATTTTGGGAGCATAATTCAAATCTTACCGAAGCTGAGAAAATAGCCGAAATCATAGAAGATTTACAACGCAAACAGCCCGAAAAGACGATTGGTGTTGTAACATTTAACTACAAGCAAGCTGATTTAATTGAGAGCCTCATTTTGCAAAATAGCAAAATGAATGTCAGTGTAAAAAACATCGAAAACATACAAGGCGATGAGTTCGACATCGTGATTTTTTCGATTGGCTACGCTCCCGATTTGAAAGGTCGAATGGTGATGAATTTCGGAAGTTTGAATCAGCAGGGCGGCGAAAACAGGCTAAATGTGGCGGTTACGAGGGCTAAAGAAAAGATTTATGTTGTTTGTAGCATTTTACCAAATCAACTTAGGGTCGAAGATGCTGCCAATGAGGGACCAAAGCTATTGAAAAAATACCTTGAATTTGCCCTCGAAGTCTCAAATGGTGAGTTTATTCCTAAACCGCTGGCAACTCCGGTATCTGTCAAAATTTTGAGTTTACAACAAGAGTTGATTAATCGTAATTTGCTGTATATCAACGAGTTACCATTTGCAGATATTACTGTAAAAGATAAAGACTCGTACGAATCTTTGATTCTGACTGATGATAATTTGTACTTTCAGAGTACCAGTCCCAAAGAACCCCACGCCTATTTGCCATTTGCGTTAGCTGAAAAAAATTGGCGTTTTAAAAGGGTTTGGAGTAGAGAATTTTGGCAAGATAAATCTAATGGCGAATTCTTCAAATGATTCGAATATTCCGAATCAATTTAACTAATTATCAATGATTTTATATCAAAAGGTGCTACACCAAAATTACTTCACATTCTTTTCGATGCCTTCAATCATTCTCAAAAAATCATCAACTTCGAGCTTGCGATTCGATAAGATTTTTTTGTCTTTATCTACCAAAAACATGGCAGGGTAAGTCTTGACATTGAATGTATTATTAAAATCTGTAATCGTCTGAGAATCAAACACATTGATAAACTTTTGGGTCTTATATTCTTTCACAAATTTCTTCCATTCTTCTTTGTTTCTTTCGCCACAAGCCAAATATACTTTCACACCTTTTGCCAATAATTTATCTTGATTTTCGACCAATTTTTTAGTCGTTTCTTGGCAATGCCCACATTTAGGGTCATAAATCATCACCAAAGTATATTTTGCCTGCACTTGGTGTAGCGGCGTAAACAAATCGAGCGTATCGGCCAGTTGCATATTCGGAATCACATTCCCGAGCAAAAGCGGTTTCATTGCCTTAACAAACTCTTTATTGTTTTTGACCGTAACCGAATCAAATAAATCAGGCTCGGCTAAAATGTATTTTTCGGCAATATGAATATAGACTTTATCTCTACCGAGTAAGTCGGGCATGATGTATTTTTGTCCAAATTTCAATAAAAGATACTTCCTGAAATCTGACTTCGGCTTGGTCTTAATGAGCAGATTATCAGCCAATTTGATGATAGTATCGGGTTCGTAGTAAGACACATTATTTAAAAAATTATCAAACATATTTTCGATGATTGGCGTACGCAAAAGTCGGTCATCGCCCAAATCTAAATTATCAAAATAATGTTTGTAATAATAATCCGTCAGTGCAACCGTGTCTTTGCGGGTTGCATTGGCAGGCAACTGCGGAATATCAACACTCAAAGTTGCTTTTAAGAAATTTGCAGAAAATGTGTTTGGGTGATTTTTGATGTAATTTTTGGTTAATTCATCCGATTTATCGTAAGCCGCTTGTTGCTCTTGGGGTGAAGAATTATTGGCATTTCTGACGATTTCGATACGTTTTTTAATGAATTCGGCAAAATCAGCGGCTTCTTTTGAACCAGTGATTTTCATGTTTCCAACCAGATTTGTAGTATCGGTTTCGATAGTGAATTTTTGGTCGGCCACAACAAAATCAAATAGTTTTGATTGCCCTTGGGCGATTGAGTACAAGCCTTGCGGAAGATTCTCTTTTCCTTCAAAAACTACATTTCCGCTGGCGTCGGCATCGGTTGTATCTTTAAAAATATAGGATTTTTCATCACGAAAAGCATGAACCAAATAGCATTTATCTTTTGAGGTTAAACCCTTGATTTTCAATTCAATTCGGTATTGTGCCGAAGCTCCAAAAGTGACGAAAAAACTCAAAAAAAAGTAAAGAAAAAGTCTGCTTACCGAAAAACTGGAATATTTCATTTTGGAAGTTTCACAATGTTATGATTACAAAATAACGTACTTTTGCACCAACAAATTTAAAAATTGTCAAATTATTTCGGACAAATCCGAATCGCAGATATTTATGAAACTTCACCGTTCGCTTGTCGAGGCAGTCATTTATGCTCTTCAACAAATTTTTCAAGAAAATCGCCAAGCCGACAAGGTTATAGAATACGTTCTAAAATCAAATAAAAAATGGGGAGCCAGAGATAGAGGATTTATTGCCGAAAATGTTTATGAGATTGTTCGTTGGTGGCGGAAGCTGAATATTGAAGGAAATTTAGGGGAAAGTTCAGAGATGAGGTTTTTCTGGTCAATATTCGCTAATTGGTTGATTATCAACAAGATTGAGTTGCCAAAGTGGCCAGAGTTTGAGGGAATTAATTCTTCTAAAATCCTTAAAAGCTACGAAGAAGGGTTAAAAATTCGTAAAATTAGAGAATCAATCCCCGATTGGTTAGACGAAGTTGGTTCAAAAGAATTAGGCGAAAATTGGGATGTCGAACTTCATGCCCTAAACCAGCAAGCACCCGTTATTTTGAGGACTAACACTCTGCAAATGAGTCGAAATCAGTTGCAGGATTACCTATCAGCCATGGGCATCGAAACAGAAACTGTTGCATATTTGCCCGAAGCATTGATTCTGAAAAAACGAACGAATGTATTCTCGACCGAACTTTTCAAACAAGGTAATTTTGAGGTACAAGATGCTGGTAGTCAGTATATTGCTCCGTTTTTAGATGTTGATGCAGGTATGAGAGTCGTGGATGCGTGTGCGGGTGCAGGAGGCAAAACGCTGCATTTGGCGGCATTGATGCAGAATAAAGGGAGGATTATTTCTATGGATGTGGAAGAATGGAAGCTACAAGAATTGAAACGTAGAGCAAAACGAAATAATGTTCAGAATGTTGAAACCCGATTGATTGAGCCTAAAACAATCAAACGAATGAAAGATTCGGCAGATAGATTATTGCTCGATGTGCCTTGCTCAGGACTTGGGGTTTTAAGGCGAAATCCAGACGCAAAATGGAAATTGAAGCCCGAATTCATCGAAAATATTAAGAAAACACAGTACGAAATCTTATCGAATTATTCACAAATCCTCAAAAAAGGCGGTAAAATGGTCTATGCGACTTGCAGTATTTTGCCTTCGGAAAGTGAAGAACAAGTACAACGTTTTTTGAAAGAAAGCCAAAATCAGTGGAAATTTATTGACGAAAAACGTGTTTCGCCCGCAAATGATGGCTTCGATGGATTTTACATGGCACTTTTAGAAAAACTCTAAAACGTTTATTATATTTACACAAACGATTTTTTATGAGGAAAACAATCACCAAACAAGCAAGTTTTGGTTATGCACCTAAAAAGCATAAGTCTTATTCTATTGATAAAATAGTAGGATTGGGTGATATTAACAATTTTGTTATCAAAACACGTAAGAATTCTGCCAAAATCAGCGAAAAACTATCAAATATTGATAAAGAATCATTCTTAAACGAACAAGAAAGTAAAGCCGCAATACAGTTATTAGACTCCACTAAATGAACTTACTCTTTGATACCAATGTGCTAATCTATTTGGCAAGAGACTATCAAAATCGAATTTTAAGCACAATAAATCCAGAAAACAAACAAATCTTCTTATCAGTTGCTACATTAGGCGAACTAAAGTCTATTTCGATTCAAAATAATTGGAGTTCAAAAAAATGGGAAGTCTTGGACGCCATCATTGATGAATGTATTTTGGTTGAAATAAATGATAATTTAATTGAAACTTACTCCGAAATAGACTCTTATTCACAAAGAAAGAACCCAAAATTCGGTACTTACATTTTTGATACTCCACGAAACATGGGAAAAAATGACCTATGGATTGCAGCAACTGGTTCGTTTTTGAATCTGAAATTAATAACGACAGATTCTGATTTTGACCATCTCGATAAAGTTTTCTTGCATGTAGAAAAATGGATTCCAGAACAATTCAAGAAAATAATCAATGGTTAAAACTTGGTAAAAACTCTAAGATTTTATTTATATTAGCCCATCTGTTAATAATAACCTCATACTATGAAGATTCTTGTACCAATCCTTTTTGTTTTTGTGGCAGTTAGTTCGTTTGTTACACTAAACAATACCAAAAACACCACCAAAGCAATCGCCAAAGACACCATGATGGCCGACCGCCAAAGGCAAATTGATGAACTCAAAGTCAAATACGCTGGTAAATTAGAAATGCCTGCTGATTCGGTTTTCAAAAACATCAAAACCTTAAAGGGTAAATCCGTTGAGGGGGTTTTGAGTGTGATGAATAACTGGGGACACGCATTAGGGGTGACTTGTAAATTCTGCCACGATTTGAATGATTTTTCTTCGGAAAAACCACGCCATTTCAATCAAACACGTGAAATGTTTGACATGACAGCCAAGCTGAACAAAGAAATTTTGGCAAGCCTTAAAACTTTTCGTCAGCCAGTTACAATGAGTTGTTATTCGTGCCACCAAGAGCAAAAAGAACCTCCTCATTGATTTTAAAATTGATATTTCACCAGACAATAGCGGAAAATCGAAGCAGGTTTTCCGCTATTTTATTATTAAGCGGATACAATCACATATAAATACCTACACATGCAAGTCCAAATACGCATTTTAAGAATCACGTACTAAAGCCCTTATCTGCCGTTGGTTATCTTCCGAACTTTGTATCGTTCAAATAAAGGAACACAAAACATTTTCAAAAACCTTTTAAACTTTACAGCCATGGCAATGCAAACAGTAGGAAGTTTCACGCTCCACAACGGAGGCGGATTCGTAGTAAAAATCTCTTTCAATTATCTCGGTGAAAACGGTCAAATGCAACGCACAAAAAGTGGTCCAGATATTACTTTAGGACAAACTGGCTCTGCTGACCCAGGTGCTTACGGTGTACCTAATGGAGCAACCGTTTGGCTTCATGCTGATGTAGTTTGGGGAAATGATAACACAGCCACACAAGGCTTTATTTACGAATCGGGTAATTCATGTGTTGCAAATTACACCATCACTGGTACAACCCTAAGCAACACAATGGGTTTGATTGGAGTAAATTGCTAAAGTTTGCTTTCAACTACGAAACTCATCAAAAGTTTCGTAGTTGATTTTTTAACACTCAGTCATGCTCAGAGCCAAACCTGCCTGAGAAGTTTCTTTGTATTTCTTTGACATATCACGGCCAGTAGCTCGCATTACTTTAATAACGCTATCTAAAGAGATTTTTTGATAAGCTGTATTGCCCGACGATGCCAACAAAAACGCATTATAGGCCTTGATTGCTCCCATTGCATTACGCTCAATACACGGAATCTGTACGTATCCACCGATAGGGTCGCAAGTCATACCGAGGTGATGCTCAATCGCAATTTCGGCGGCCGCTTCTACTTTCTCTATCGAATGCCCAGCACAATAAGCCAACATCGCTGCCGCCATTGCTGATGCCGAGCCGATTTCGCCCATACAGCCCATTTCGGCTCCCGAAATACTGGCATTATGTTTTATCAAAAAACCAACTGCTGCAGCTGCCAACATTCCCTCTCTAAGACGTTGTTTATCATAGTGATAATGATTTCGCAGCAAATAAGTAACCCCCGGAATCACTCCAGATGCCCCCGAAGTCGGTGCCGTAACAACGATGCTGCCTGCCGCATTTTCTTCGGATGCTGCCATGCAGTAAGCATTTAAAAATATCATAAAACTATCGGTGGTCGAAGCGTGGCTTTTGGCTTGTTCGTACAAAACTGGAGCTTTTCGACGGAGTTTGATATTTCCGGGTAAAATTCCTTTAAATCTTAACCCACGCTTCACTGCACGGTGCATTGATTCAAGAATATCATCAATTTTTTGGTAAATTTCTTTTTTAGACAAACCCGAAATCACCATTTCGTTGGCAATCATTACATCAGTCAATGATAATTTTGAACGCTTTAAATGGTCTTTCAATTCGTCCATTTTTTCGTAAGGGAAAGGCAATTCTATTTCATTGACATCAGCAATTAGTTCACCTTTTCGTTGGATAAATCCACCTCCAACCGAATAGTATTCTTCTTGAGCAATCACTTTATTATCAGCACCTAATAACTTCATTACAAGCGTATTAGGGTGTGGAGAATCGTATTTTCCCTTCTCAAACTTTACAGTTTTAGCATTGACCAAAATCAACTTATCTCCAACTTTGACCTCATAATTAGTGTTCTCATCTTTTAGGAGTGAATTGAACTCATTGGGTTCAACAGTATCGGGTAGCCAACCCAAGATACCTGCAATCACGGCTCGGTCGGTTCCGTGTCCTTTTCCAGTAGCACTCAATGAACCATAAAGATGAATGAAAATTGATTGACTTTCGGCAATTTGATTAGCTGGCAACTGATTGATTCGTTGCAGAAAATCATAAGAGGCTTTCATGGGTCCAATGGTGTGCGAACTCGACGGCCCAGGTCCAATTTTGAATAAATCAAAAATTGAAGTTGTAATCATGTGTTTCGTAGGTTAATGAAGTTTGTAAGCAAAAATAGAATAAAATTTGGTAAAGTCGCAATAATTATCACAAATATAACTTCTTACCAAATTTTATTCTACCTCAGAAACGGGTTGGAAACCCGTTTTACAAAAAGAGCCACTAAAATCTAAGATTTAGTGGCTCTTTGTATTCAACTTATAGTGCATTGAATATCTTCCTAAAAACCGTGACATGGCTAAACCATAATAGCCTGATTTTCAACATTAAAGTTTCAAGCCGTGCCACGGATTCTATCCTTATTTTTAACGATGTTATTTCACAATCTAAAATTATTTTTATTTGTTAATTTCAATCAAGAATCTCGATTACAAAAAACGATTCTGATTAACATCTTACGCTTTCTTTTTTGCAACTTGCTTTCCTTGTTTTAACAAAGCGTTAATCTCTTGATAACCCAATAATTCTTTAACGACTTTTCCGTTATTTGGGTCGATAAAAAATAATGTTGGGTAACCTCTGAGTGGATACATTGCCGCTAATCTTTCGCCTTCGGCCGATTCCATATCCATTTTTACGTTGATGAAATTCTGGTTATAGAAATCTCCTAATTCTTTATCTGGAAAAACATTAGCTTGGAGCATTTTACACGGGCCACACCAAGTTGTATAAGCATCTAAAAAGATAAGTTTTTTTTCTTTTTTGGCTTGCTGAACGGCTTGTTTCCAAGTGCCATGAGCAAATTTAATTCCCGTCTGTGCAAAAGTATTTGCTGCAATTAAAAGGGTAAAAACAGCGAAAAAGGTCAGTTTTTTCATTGATAGAAAAGTATTTTATTGGTAGTGATTGATTAACGAAAAAGTATCGTGAATTAGTTTCGATTCTCTAAAAAGAAAAGGAAACTTGATATTCTCTATCAAATTTCCTTCCAAAAATAACTAAATAATTTATGCAGCTAAATTATGCAACTCGGCTTCGATTTTAAATTCTTTGAGGATGATACTAAGTTTTTGCAAAAAATCATTTTTAAGAAACTCATACTGCTCAACCATCAATGACCCTGAATTACCATTTTGGTGGTGAAATTCGATGATTTTATTCAGTTCAGCTATTTGTTCTAAAATGTCTGAAACTTCGGCTATTTTATCCTCTTGAACACCCATGATTTATAAAAATTCGATTTCAATAAATCCCTTTAAGAATTTTTGTTTTGCTCTGTTGGGTTTAGTTTTCGTAAACCAATTGACCCAATATAAACTATCAATTTCAGTAATGTGTCGATTATTACTACTAATCGAATATTGCTCAATTAAATAGGCATCAATGTTATATTCATTCTGTGCAGCTTTAAACAAGAACCTTTCTCTTAATAATTCTTTCTTAATACAAACAATATCAAAGTTTAGAATAGTTACTAAATCTAAATCATTTGGATTTTCTTTTTTTGTTACAAAGCTACCATCAATCCAGTGAACGAAATTTGGGGATATTTGATTTTGGAAATCGTTAATATAACGCAAATAATTATCAAATAATTTGCGACGGTTTGTTGAACCACGGAAATTCTCCACAAATATTTCTTCAAATTCTGTCAGTGTAATTTTATTTCTTTCGTACGGGAAAATATTTCCTCTTGAATCGAATTCTAACATTGAAATAAAATTAAGAAATTATACAATTTAGAGCAAATCTCAACGATATAATTCCTCTTTTTGTGTTTTAACACGCTCGTCGGTAATGTAGTCGTCGTAATCCATCAACTTATCAATACATCCACGAGGGGTTAATTCTATGATACGATTTGCCACCGTTTGGGTCAATTTATGGTCATGACAAGTGAATAATACAACGTTATTTGTGTCCATCATTCCATTGTTTAATGCCGTGATTGATTCGAGGTCAAGGTGGTTGGTTGGTTCGTCAAAAATATTAACGTTTGCACCCGAAAACATCATTTTACTAAACATACAACGTTGTTTTTCACCTCCCGAAAGTACAGTACATTTTTTCAAGGCCTCATCGCCTGAGAATAGCATCCTACCCAAAAATCCACGCACAAAGTTGTCATCATGCTCTGGGTTATTGGTAAACTGACGTAGCCAATCTACCAAATTTAGGTTTGGATTACTGAAATAACTGCTGTTGTCGTTTGGTAAATATGATTGAGTCGTTGTAACACCCCACTTAAATTCGCCTCCGTCGGCTTTTGCTTCACCCATCAAAATATCGAAGAATGCAGTAACCGCCACGCTATCTCTTGAAAAGAAAGCAATTTTATCACCTTTATTAACCGAAAACGAAATATCCTTGAATAAATAAGTACCGTCTTCTGCTTTTTTGGATAGGTTTTCAACAGTCAATACTTGGTCGCCCACTTCTCGTTCACCTTTGAAATTGATGAATGGATATTTGCGAGACGAAGGTTTAATATCATCAACCGTCAGTTTATCCAACATTTTCTGACGAGCCGTAGCTTGTTTAGATTTAGCCACGTTGGCCGAGAATCGACGGATGAATTCTTCTAATTCTTTACGTTTTTCTTCGTTTTTCTTATTTTGGTCGGCACGTTGGCGAGCCGCTAATTGCGAAGATTCGTACCAGAAAGTGTAGTTACCAGCATACATCTGGATTTTACCAAAATCTAAATCGGCGATATGCGTACAAACCTCATCTAAGAAATGGCGGTCGTGAGAAACGACAATTACCGTATTTTTGAAATCGGCCAAGAAGTTTTCGAGCCACATAATAGACTCAACATCAAGGTTGTTGGTAGGCTCATCGAGCAATAAAATATCAGGATTTCCGAAAAGTGCTTGAGCCAAAAGTACCTTTACTTTCTCAGAACCATTCAATTCTGCCATCGTAGAATAATGCAAATCTTCGGTTATACCTAAGCCACTTAGCAGGGCTGCTGCATCAGATTCGGCTTCCCAACCGTTCATTTCGGCAAATTCGCCTTCGAGTTCGGCAGCACGGTTACCATCTTCCTCCGAAAAATCTGGTTTTGCGTAAATCGCATCTTTTTCTTGGATGATGTCGTAGAGTTTCTTGTTTCCCATCAAAACGGTATTCAAGACCGTATATTCGTCATAATCGTTTTGATTTTGTTTCAAAATAGACAATCTCTCGCCCGGATTCATAGCCACAGAGCCAGAAGTAGGTTCGATTTCGCCCGAAAGAATTTTTATGAAAGTGGATTTACCCGCACCATTTGCCCCGATAAGACCGTAGCAATTGCCTTCGGTAAATTTGATATTTACGTCTTCAAATAATACACGTTTGCCAAAACGCAACGAAAGATTAGATACTGATAGCATTTTATGAGTTCAAAGTTTTCAAGGTGCAAAGGTACAAATAAATAAAGAGAAAAATAGTAAAACCATTTTATGAAACTGATATTTTAAGTTCAAAAACTTGCTTGATAGCCAGCATAAAACCAAATTTGAACTTTATTCGACCCTAAAATCAAATTCCATGATTATCCTCGTAGTATTACTTGCCATTACTTTCATTATTTTATCCTCAACACTCTTAAAACTTCACCCGCTTGTTGGTTTGCTTTTGGCGGCTTTGGGCGTTGGTATTTTTGCAGGATTACCGATTGATAAATTGGCCGAAACCATCGGAAAAGGTTTTGGTGAATTAATGTCAAAGATTGGTTTGATGGTGATTTTAGGATGTATCATCGGGGCAATTTTGGATAAATCAGGGGCGGCAATTAAGGTTTCGGAGGTGATTCTGAACACTTTCGGCAAGAAGCACCCATCTTTTGCGATGTCAATCATTGGGGCGATTGTCGGGATACCTGTCTTCTGTGATTCTGGGTTCATCATCCTATCAAAACTCAACAAAATCGTTGCAAAAAAAGCCCAAAAACCACTCGGAACAATCGCCATTGCCCTTTCGGGTGGGTTATTTGCCACACACACGCTCGTTCCACCAACTCCTGGGCCGCTTTCGGCGGCAGGAAATCTCAACATTTCAGATTCGATTGGCTTAGTTATTTTGGTGGGTTTGGTTGTCTCGATTCCGAGTTTGTTTGTCAGCACGTGGTTTGCCAATCGGTACGCCAAAGATTTAGAAATCATCGAAGACGTTGATTCAAATAAAATCGAAGAATCGAATCATCCAAAACTCCCGCCCGCTTGGAAGGCCTTTATGCCAATTCTACTACCAATCATCTTGATTTCGGCAGCTTCGTTTGCCAAAATCATCAATCCTGATAGCTCAGTTACTAAGTGGATGGTTTTCTTAGGCAGTCCGTTAGTTTCGTTTCTGATTGCCATATTTTTTAGTTACAGTTTGTTTCCCGAAAAACCATCAGAGAAGATTTTTGCGTGTTTCAAAAATGGAATCGAACACTGCGGCACAACCTTAGTACTTGTGGGTGCTGGTGGGGCATTCGGAGCAATTTTAAAAGAAACTGCCCTCAAAGATATGGTGAGTAGTTGGTTGGCAACAAACGAAGTATCGGGTGTTGTGTTTTTGTCGATGGCATTCTTAATTGCGGCATTTTTTAAGACCGCCCAAGGTTCAACCACAACCGCAATGGTACTCACAACCAGTATTTTAGCTCCGCTTTTGGCCTCGATGGGTTTTACCGAAAGTTTACAAATTGTTTTGGTAGTTATGGCTGTTGGTAGTGGTGCAATGGTGGTTTCGCACACCAACGACGCTTGGTTTTGGGTTGTGGCACAATTCACCGGTCTAACAACCCGTGACGCTTACCGAACCCATACAATTCTGACGGGTATTCAGGGATTAGTGAGCTTTTTAGTGGTGGTTTTGTTGTATTTGGTGTTAGACTAAAAAATTTTAAATTGCATCATAATTCTCTATACAACAACAAAATAAATGACAGAAGAACACATAAAAGAATCTATCTCAATAAGTTTTATTGAATTAATAGCCAATTATCTTGGCTTTAGTACAGATGCACCTAAAAAAGATTATGGTAGAGATTTATCAATATTTGAAATCAAATATCGTGAAGAAAATGGTTCAAAAAGAAGAATCGAAACTGGTCGAGAACTTAAAATACAGGCAAAGTCAACTACTCTAAAAGGGATAAAACAAAATAAAGATTATATAACTTACAACTTAGAGGCAAAAACATTTAATGACTTGATTGACCGTAAAAATGCAAATAAGCCGTTGATTTTAATCCTATTTTTATTGCCCGAAAATAGAACAGATTGGCTTACTTTAAACGGTGAAGAACTTATTGTCAGAAAATGTGCTTATTGGTATTATCCAGAGGATATTAATCATACTACAAATCTATATAGTGAAAGTATAAAGATACCAACAAGCAACTTAATTACGATTGACTCGTTCAAGGAATTATTTGAAAACTTTAGCTAACTATGAACACTCCACAATCTATACATAATAACATCAAGAGTTATTTGAAGTCAAAAAGTTGGCAAATCACCGACACAAAACCTCGTTATGAATTATTTGCACCACCAGCTCACCTAAAAATTGATAGCGACTACAGAATATATATTCCAATTAACTATCAATCAATCGACTTTGAAGAAAATGCAGCAAAAATTATAGATATAATTAGCAACATATACCAAGAATCTTTGGAAGACTTAGAAACCATTATTATAGAGAACAAAGACATTTTACAATTTCACATTGAAGGTCAAAATATAGATGAAAAACCTTCAATCGAATTCTTCAAAGATTTATTGAAAAATATTGAAAAGGTATTATACGACTCTGCAATTTTCACGGTCCGAAAAAACGCACATTTTCAAGAAAGTAAAATAGAAGAGGCTGATAGATTCTTAAATATGTGTAAATTCTTGAAAAATGACAAAGGAAGCCTAATCACAAAGATTCAGGTTCCTAAACAAGAGCTAATAAGAGAAGAAAATCTATTCGATAAAGGTATAATTGGTAGAGAAGTTACTGATAATTTAATGGTGGTATCATCATTTATCAATGAAAGTGTGATTGATAACCAAGAGCATACAACATTTGATACTGCATTTTTGAAACTTAATAAAGAAAAAATAAGTGTTAACATTTCGGAAGATTTAAAAGACTTATACGATGAACTTAGAAATAGTGATGTAGAGATTTTGTTGAAAGGTGTTGAAGGTTCAATGAAGACCGAAGTCCAAAAATTAAACAAGAGCAAGACCGAATCAATAAAAACATTTACAAAAGCAGTTAGAGAACATTTAAACGAAATCATCAATGCTGAGTTTTTTGGAAGGGTTGTTGAGCTAAATTCAAAAGATGTTGAAGGAGATACTAACACAATTAAGATGGAAGGTTTCTTAAACAATGTAAAGCATTTAGTTTCAATAAAGCTTTCTAAAGATAAATACTTACAAGCAATTGATGCCCATAAATATAATAAAACTATTTACTTAAAAGGAACACTTGAAAGGGAAAAGACTCAATACAAAGTCTTGAATTTCAATGAATTTAGAATCTTATCCTCTAAGCATTAAACCTAAATATTACTGGTATCTTACATAAATTCCCCATGCCACAAGATTTCTGGATGTTTGCATTTGCATCGTTGATGCTCAACATCACACCCGGCAATGACATGATTTACGTCGCTACCAAAAGTACCAACCAAGGCATTTGGGCTGGAGTTATCTCGGCTTTGGGCATTGCTGTCGGTTGTTTGGTGCATTTGTTGGCGGCAGTCGTCGGAGTTTCGGCCATCATTGCACAGTCGGCTTTGGCTTTTGAGGTAATCAAATATTTAGGAGCCGCCTACCTAATTTACCTTGGCATAAAAAGTATTTTCTCGAAGACTTCGAGATTTGAATTGGCTCAAAATGAATCTGTTAGCCTAAATAAAATATTTTGGCAAGGAGTAATCACCAATACATTGAACCCTAAAGTTGCTCTATTTTTCTTGGCATTTTTACCACAATTTATTCATCCCGAAAGCAACAATTACCATTGGCAATTACTCATTTTGGGTATGTGGTTCAATCTGTCGGGGACTGTCGTAAACATTCTCGTTGCTATTTTGTTTGGTAGATTGGGTAATTGGCTTGTTAGATTCCCAAAATTCAGTCAAATTCAAGAAAAAATCACTGGAATCGTTTTGATTTACCTCGGAATCCGAATTGCATTACTTTCAAAAAAATGAACAAAAAATTTAGAAATATTGGGCAATATTTGTGCTTGATTGTTCTATTGTTTTGTTCGTCGTATTCATATTCACAAATCTACATTTCTCTAAAAAATCAACGCATTTATCCATCTGCAAAAGGTTTTCAGATTGCATCGGCAACTTCTTCAAGCGAGCGAATTGGAAGTCTTTTTACTGTTAATGGTAGTCGAGAAAATGTCTATCTCTCGGGCGGAGCTGCAAAATCAATTCAAAACTATCTAATCAGAAATCTCATTCAAGATTCTACTGGCGTTAAGGTAATTTTTAAAGTAAAAGAATTGAGTATCAAAGAAAAGAAAATCAATACCGAGCGAATCGAAGGCGAATTACGACTTTGGGTTGGTTTTGAAAGAATCAGTAAAAACGACACAGTAGAAATTACAAGTGCCGAAGCAGGCCATACTTACACCCGAACACTTGGGACGGCTCATGTCGATAATTACGAACCCTTGATTCGGAAATCTATTATTAGCACAATCAAATACCTAAATGGTTGGTTTGGACTAAATTCTCTCAAAGATGAACGATTGGCCAAAGGCGTTAAGATTGTATTTTTGCCAGATACGCTCCAAAACGATGAAGACACGATTTACCATTACACTCGTAAGCTAACGTGGGATGACTTTAGAGGTCGAAGACCAGCATTTAGTCCGTCAAATTATGGTGCGGCTGTGTTTGCCAACTTCGCTTATACGAGTAAGTTTACGGTAAAAGAGGGCATTATTTGGGCGTATATCCAAGTAAAACCTTACATGGTGCGTGGTATGTCTTGGGCTTCGACCGAATCGAAAACCGAATCGGCATTGGCCCACGAACAAATCCATTTTGATATTGCTCGGGTTATTAGCGAAAGATTTAAAAAGAGAATACTCGAACTCGAAGCCGAAACAATCGATGATTTAAATAGTTTGATACAATACGAATACATTGATTTTTATCGAGAAATGAATCAAATGCAAAAAGCCTACGATGCCGAGACTAATCACAGCCTAAACATAAGTCGTCAAGCTGAATGGGCCGAAAAAATCAGTAAACAATTACAAGAATTTAATTTGTAAAACGAGTTTTCAACTCGTTTATCCCTAAAATCATGAAACCAACAATCGAAGCACTCCAAAACAAAAATCAATTTGAACAAATTGCCCAAATCGACTTACACAACCCTACACCTTTTTTCAAAAATTATGGTCAAGGTTGGTTTATAAAGGCCTTCATTGGTTTGTTAATGTTAGGCATAGGTTACCTGGGAGGTTCATTTGGTGCAAAAATCGCAAAGGGCTTAATCTCACTCTCTGACGCACCCTTACAGGCCTTAGTAGCATTTGCATTTATGTTTGTGGTATTATTGCCAATACACGAAGGAATCCATGCTATCACTTACTGGTTAATCGGAGCAAAAGATGTTCGATTTTCATTCTCCAAAAAAGGTTTTGCAGTATTTACAGTTGCCAATCGTCATGTAGTACACCTACGCGAATACCCACTGCTGGCGGCAGCTCCGTTTGTAATCATCACAACAGTTTTAGTAATTCTGATGGCACAGTTTCCAAACTACCTAACTTTTTTTACGGTTTTGGTTATTATTCATTCAATAGCATGTGCAGGCGACATGATGTTGATTGACTTCGCTATCAAAAATTGGAAAAAAGAAATTTATAATTATGATGATTTCGATGAGAAGAAATCCTATTTCTTTGAGACTGTGAAATAGGTTTTGAAATTTACTCAATCGGTCTGACTACCGTCCGAGCTCGGTATAAAAGTGAAAAGACGGATAAAATCCGTCTTTCGCCCTTAAACAACTTATATGAACCATGAAAAACTAAATACTTTTTGAAAGCACAGCAAAAGTGAAAACTAATCACACACTAACCGAATAAATTATTTTCTGCTCGAAAGCGTATTATCGAATGGTTGATTTTTGATAAATAATTCTTTACCTTTTTTATTCACAAAACCTTCACGACCGAAAATCGAAACCCTTGCCAAGCCATCCGAAAAACTATAAGCTAAATCATAAATCAACGGAATTGTCTCTTGCCCGCTTTTGTCGATATATCCAAACTTATTGTTGATAGAAACACAGGCCAATCCTTCAGAGAATCCCCAAATGTTATCATATTTTACTGGTGTAACTTCTTTACCAAATTTATTGACGATACCGTATTTATTCTGGATTTTAACCACAACCAAACCATCCGATACTCCTTCAATAAAATCATAGATGACTGGTATTACTTCGCCACCTTCTTTATCAATTATACCCCACTTATTACGACTACGAACAACCGCCAGTCCTTCACTATAATTGACAACTTCATCATAAATATCGGCCACAACGAGGCCATCTTTGGCATCAATAAAGCCCCATTTCTTAGAATCTGCCATTCTAACTGCGGCTCTTCCGCCAACAAAACTATGAGCTGATTTGTATCGAAGTGTAATTGCGACTTTGCCTTTTTTATCTACATATCCATATTTACCATCAATAGCAACCGATGCTAATCCTTCGGCAAAACTTTCGGCTTTATCGAATTGCGGATGTGCAATTTGTCGCCCTTTTTTATCAATGATTGCCCATTTACCGTACATTCTTACAAACGCCAAGTTTTCGGTAAAACCTAAAGCGTCTTCGTACGTTGGTTCAATCTTAAATCTTCCTTTTTTGTCAATGTATCCCCACTTTTCTCCTACTCTCACTGCCGATAATCCTTGAGAGAAATTCTGAACTTCGTCGTAGTTAATCGAAATAACTTCTTTGCCATCTTTATCGACAAATCCCCATTTTTTCCCTTTACAAACAGCTATCAGCCCCTCCGAAACCTCAAAGGCATTATCATAACGATTGCCAAATGTATTGCCTTTTTTATCGAGAAAACCATACTTTTTGTAGGCCTCAAAACGTGCCACATTCGACTCAAAACTGCTAAATTTTAGCTGGTTGATGTCTTGAGCATTGGCCAAGCCCAAGCTCGCAAACAACCCAATTGTTAAGATTTTTACACTCTTTTTCATGTTCTATTATACAAGTATTATTAGGAAAGCACCTATTCAGTTTGCTAAACTTATGCCAAACGAAGATTGCATTTTGAAATCTTAGCCAGCGGATACGTTTTTAGATTGATTCGTATCCTGACCTCTTATTTTCCACTATTGAGCGGTATATTTTGTGCGTGCCAAAGTATTGAGCGAATCCAAAATCTTAGCAAACGGATACACATTGGCTTTGGGTTTACCATTTGGTATTTTGTAAGGATTTGATTAAAACAAAGTACAAACTCAAAACAAGATGCAAGAAACAAGATGCAAGAAACAAGATGCAAGATACCAGATGCCAGAAACAAGATGCCAGAAGCAAGAAACAAGCAAACCTCAAACACTAAAACTTGAAACTATTGAGCATAATTAGCTATCTTTGCATTTTGGTTTTGATTGCGATAAAACTGCAATCGTGTAAAACCCTCAAAATCAAGTTTCTAAATGAAGATTTCGTATAATTGGCTTAAAAGTCTTATTCACATTGAAGAGAGTCCCGAAGAAGTTGGGAAGAAATTGACCTCAACAGGTTTAGAAGTAGAAGGTATTGAAGAATACAATACTATTGAGGGTGGTTTGAAAGGTTTTGTTGTGGGTGAAGTGCTGACTTGTGAGCCATTTATGGTAAAAGAAAAGACACTCAGCCTTACAACGGTAGATATTGGTACAAGTGAACCTTCGACAATCGTCTGCGGTGCGGCAAACGTGCGTGCAGGGCAGAAAGTAATTGTGGCAACTGTGGGTACAACCATAGATTTGGGCGAAGGTAAAAGTTTTACAATCGAAAAACGTAAGGTTTACGGACACCCATCCGAAGGGATGATTTGTGCCGAAGACGAAATCGGAATCGGGCATTCGCACGATGGGATTTTGGTTTTGGATACCTCTTTACCAAACGGAACACCTGCCGCCGAGTATTTCAATTTTGAAACCGACTATACAATCGAAATCGGGCTTACACCAAACCGTGCCGATGCGGCATCACATTTGGGTGTTGCACGCGACTTAAAGGCTGTTTATGGTCGTGAGTTGTGCATTCCGTCGGTTGATTCTTTTAAGGTTGAGAGCAATGAATTCCCAATCGAATTGGTTGTTGAAGACACTGCCGCTTGTCCACGTTTTTGCGGCGTGACGATTGATGGAGTTACAGTTGCCGATTCGCCAGAATGGCTCAAAAACCGTTTGAAAGCCATTGGTTTGAACCCAATCAATAACATTGTTGATATTACGAACTACATCTGCCACGGAATCGGTCAACCGATGCACGCCTACGACTGGCATGCGATTACGGGTCAGAAAATCGTCGTAAAATACCAACCCGAAGGCTCAAAATTTACTACACTCGACAAAATCGAACGTACTTTGAAAGGTACTGAATTGATGATTTGTAATGCCGAAGAAGCAATGGGTATTGGTGGGATTTTTGGCGGAACAAAATCGGGTATCAAAGAAGAAACTAAGAGAATTTATCTCGAATGTGCTTATTTCGACCCCGTCTCGATACGTAAATCGGCTCAATTGCACGGCCTTAAAACCGACGCTTCGTTCCGTTTTGAGCGTGGCACCGACCCCGATATGAAGCTCTATGCCCTGAAATTGGCAGCCGTGATGGTTCAAGAAATTGCTGGCGGCAAAATCGCATCAGAAGTAACTGATTTTTATCCGACTCCAATCAAACCATTCGAGGTTACGGTTAAGCATAAAAACATCAATCGTCTCATCGGTAAAAACTTAGACGACAGATTGATTCATAAAATCTTAGAAAGCCTTGATATACAAGTACGTAGCGATGATGGCGGCGTAATGCAAGTTTCTGTGCCGCCGTACCGTGTTGATGTCACACGCGAAGCCGATGTTATTGAAGAGATTTTGAGAATTTACGGATTCGACAACATTGAGCTTTCTGATTCTTTGAGTTCGGATTACTTATCGGATTTTCCGGTTGTTGATATTGATAAACTCAAAATGCGAGTGATTGAAATCTTGGTGGGGAATGGATTCAACGAGATTCAGACGCTTTCAATCACCAAGCCAGTTTATAACCAAGCCGTACAAGCAATTGCCAAAGGCAACGAGGTAAAACTTCTGAATCCACTTTCAGAAGAACTTTCGGTGATGCGTCAGACTCTCCTATTCTCTGGAATGGAATCTTTGGCGTACAACATCAATCGCCGCCAAAAAGACCTTAAATTCTTTGAGTTTGGAAGAACATATTACAAAACTCTCCCCTCTCCATCGGGAGAGGGGTCGGGGGTGAGGTACAAAGAGTCTTTTACGCTCGCATTGTGGCTTACAGGTAATAAAATCGGTGAAACTTGGGCTGGTAAAAGTGAGCCGGTAGGTTTTTATGATTTAGCAATGGCTGTTCAGAGAATCTTTAAAGCATTGAAAATCAACAAGTTTGACACACAAGAAGCCGATAAAACAATCTTTGATTTTGGTTTGACGTACGTTGTCAATAAAAAACCAGTTGCACATCTTGGGCAGGTCAAAAAACAACACGCAAAACTCACTGACATCAAACAGACAGTTTTGTATGCCGAAATCGACTGGGATTATTTATTGAAGCAATATTCGCCAGCGATTGAGTTTCAAGAGATTCCGAAATTCCCAGAAGTTCGCCGTGATTTGTCATTGGTCATTGATAAAACCGTAAGTTTTGAACAAATCGAGAAGTTGGCTTATCGTACTGAGCGTAATTTATTAACCGCCATTAATGTCTTCGATATTTATGAGGGCGAAAATCTTGGGGCCGATAAGAAATCATATTCGGTAAGTTTTACGTTATTAGATATGGAGAAAACATTGACCGATGACGTGATTGATAAAGCGATGCAAAAACTCATAACTGCCTACGAAAAAGAGCTTGGGGCGGTTATCAGAAAGTAAAATTTGTCAGAATAGTGATACCCAAAATAATAAAAAGAAGTGAATCCCGAAGATTTTAATCTCGCCAACCGAAAAATTCTGACACAATTACAAAATGTGATTGTGAAGACTAATTCGTGGAATTACGAATATTTGGCATTAAAATCGCAGAAAGAAAGTTTTGAGAAAGAGTGCCAAAAGTTACGAGAAGAAAATAAAAGATTGTCTCAGAACCTCAGATTGGTTAGACAAGAGTTGAATTCAAAAGTTATTACCGACCAAAATGAGGATAATTCAAAAAAATATTATAAAATTGCAGAAAATAAAGACAAATTGGCAGAAAAGCCAGATGAGTTGAAAGAGTATATTAGAGGATTGATTGAGGATATAGACCGAACTATCGCACTTTTGAAAGAATATTAATGGCTTGAATCATGGCGGATACTGATAAAATATCATTTAATCTTACATTAAATGGCAAGGATTATCCCCTGACGATGAGTAGAGCCGACGAGGGCCACTATCGTACTGCCGCTTCGATGATTGACGAAAGGATTTCGCAACTTAGCAGCAGCTCGTTTGGTGGTAGGCTCGACCAAAACGAAATCATTGCCTTTGTAGCACTCGAAGCAATGGTTGATGCACTGAGGGTCAATAGTAATTACCACAGATTACAGACCGAAGTACAGAAATATTTAGACGAAATCGAAAGCAAACTTCCTTCTCAATCAATATAGGTTATCTTTGATAAAGCATAATATTTGTTGATATACAACCGTATTTTTCAGAACCAAGAAAACCTAAAATCTGCTCTATTCTCATCGCTGAAACCTTGGATTGTTGCCAAACTGCCAAAAAGCAACACAAATATTAACATTTTTAAACCCTTTAAATAAAATAAATTTACTATGTCAGACTACATAATCATGTTTGTTACTGACTTGTTGGCTTTGGCGATTGGCTTTTTTGTAGGAAGAGCATTGCTCAAGAAAAACTTTGAGACGAAAGAAGCAGAAGCAGAGCAGCGTGCTGCCGAAATCCTGAAGAATGCCGAACAAACCGCCGAAAATATGAAAAAAGACAAGATGCTCGAAGCAAAAGAGCATTTCTTGAAACTGAAATCGGAGTTTGAAGACGAATCCAACAAGAAAAAATCCTTCATCATTCAGAATGAACAGAAGGTAAAACAAATGCAATCGGAAACTCAACGCTTACTTGAACAATCGAAGCGTAGAGAGGTGGAGTTAGAACAGCAACAAACGAAACTCAATGAGCAAATGGACGTGGCGAACAAACGCCGCGAAGAAGCTGAAAAAATGCTCAGTCAGCAAGTTGAACAACTCGAAAAAATAGCTAATCTTACTGCCGACCAAGCAAAACAACAGCTAATTGATGCACTCAAAAATGAAGCAGAGTCTAAGGCTTCGGCATTTATAAAACAGAGCATCGAAGAGGCAAAAATGACCGCTACGAAAGAATCGAAAAAGATTATCATCGAGACGATTCAACGTACTGCTGCCGAACAAGCAATCGAAAACTGCGTATCGGTATTTAATATCGAAAGCGACGATGTAAAAGGTAAAGTGATTGGTCGTGAAGGACGTAACATCCGTGCTTTAGAGGCCGCTACAGGCGTTGAGGTAATCGTAGATGATACGCCAGAAGCTATCGTTATTTCGAGTTTCGACCCTGTCCGTCGTGAAGTTGCACGTTTGTCGTTGCACCGTTTGGTTCAAGACGGACGCATCCACCCTGCCCGTATCGAAGAAGTTGTTGCCAAAACTCGTAAAGATATTGAACATGAAATCATTGAAATCGGTGAGCGTACTGTCATTGATTTAGGTATTCATGGCTTACATCCTGAGCTTATCAAGATGGTTGGTCGTATGCGTTATCGTTCGTCTTACGGACAAAACCTTCTCCAACACTCACGCGAAGTTGCCAAAATGTGTGCTACGATGGCGGCAGAGTTAGGCTTAAATGCTAAACTGGCAAAACGTGCGGGTCTTTTGCATGATATTGGTAAAGTTTGGCACGAGGAGCAGGAACTTCCACACGCATTGTTGGGTATGGAATTGGCCAAAAAATACAAAGAACATCCAGAAGTTTGCAATGCAATTGGAGCTCACCACGACGAAATCGAAATGACTTCAATCATCTCGCCAATCATTCAGGTTTGTGATGCAATCTCGGGTTCACGCCCAGGTGCAAGACGCGAAATGATGGAATCTTACGTTCAGCGTTTGAGAGACCTCGAAGATTTGGCTTTGTCATTCAGTGGTGTTGAAAAATGCTACGCAATCCAAGCAGGTCGCGAATTGCGTGTCATTGTAGATTCGGAGAATGTAAACGACGAAATCGCAAGCAAATTATCATTTGATATTTCGCAACGCATCGAAAAAGAAATGCAGTATCCTGGACAAATCAAGGTAACGGTCATCCGTGAAATGCGAAGTGTTGCGTACGCTAAATAAAGTTATTGAACTTTGTAAAAATAGGCATGACAATCGTTATGCCTATTTTTGTTTAGATGATATTATGTATAAATGTAGTTTATTAGTATATTTAATTCATAAACAGTAAAATGATGAAGACAATATATTCGGTATTTGATGAGGTCGCTAATATTATTGCTAAACTTGACCCTAAAAAAGTAGCTGAATTGAAAGCTACAAATGAAATGCAAGATAGATTTGAAGAATTAGTCGCTAAATCTAAAAACGAACAATTAAGCACCAAAGAAAAAGACGAACTCGACCATTACATCGTATTAGAACGCTTGATAAGACTTGCTAAAATCCGAATTCAGCCATTGACATGAGTCGTTACATCTCCGAAAATCTACGCAATTTTGTATCTAAAAGAGCAAACTTCTGTTGTGAATATTGTAAGGTTCATTCCCAATTTTCTTTTTTTTCTTTTCATATTGACCACATTATTAGTATCAAACATGGAGGAAAAACAAACAAAGAAAACCTTGCTCTAACTTGCCCAATTTGTAATGTAAACAAAGGCTCCGATATAGCTACTATATTAGAAAACATCGAATCTCCTGTGAGATTTTTTAATCCAAGAATTGATATTTGGACAAACCATTTTGAACTTGATGACTCAGGTGTAATCACGTCAAAAACAGATATTGGGGCTGCTACAATAAAAATATTAGACCTAAATCATATTGATTCAATCATTGAACGGCAAGAACTTATTAGGAGGGGGCTTATCAAATAGAACTTTACCATTCTGAAATATTAACCGAAACAACTTTTACTTTCCCACCGCGACTAAAAATTTGCCAATCGCGGCTGCCTTCTTCGGCAAAAACGAGATTTGTCATCGTAAATTCACCGTCGTTGACAAAAGTTTCGATTGAAGACTTATCGACAATAATTAGCATTTTTAGTCTTCCTCGGTCTAATTTTTGAATTCCACCAAAAAATGCAGGAAAATCATCCGAGACTCTACCCCCACTGATTACCCGATTAAAGTAAACTTGCTCATTATCAACCGAATAACCGATGATTGTCTCGTTATTATTAGTTGTTTTTTTGAGTAACTTCAATCCAAACTCCTTCGAATCAAGCGGTTCAAATTCGATTTCAATTTTATAAGTATCTGAGTGGCTTCGCATCGTGATTCCCATTCCATCTTCACCTTCAACATTCAAATTCTCTAAAAACATGACATTTTTCCAAGTTGCTGCCCCCGAAACTTCTTTTGTAGGTTTTTGTACCAAACGAAGTCCATTTGCAGTTTTGCGTAGAGCTATCTCGCGTGGTAGTGTCATCTGCCCTCGCCACGGGTTTGTTGGTAATTTTTCGGCGTATTGCCAACTTGCCATCCACCCAAGCGTAATTTTTCGGTTGTCGGGAGCATTACTAAACGGAATCGCTGCATAGTAATCTCTTCCAAAATCAACGTAAAGTTTTGTATCGGGTGAGTTGAGATTTTTAAAGGTTTTACCATCAAACTCACCTACAAAATACTGCATTCCGACATAATCTTGGTAAGGGCCATTCGACGATAGCATCAAAACCCAAGCCGTAGCATTGCTATTTTCAATCGGAGCTTCGATTAAAGCAGGGCATTCCCACATTTTTTGCAAATCTCCTTGATTACCAAAATCGCTCAAAAAAGTCCAATTTTTCAAATCTTTTGATGCGTAAAATTGTGTTTTGAACTGCTTCGGTAAAACAACCGACATTATCCATTTTTTTGTAGGTTCGTACCAAATGATGTTTGGGTCTCTGAAATCTTTTTCGGGGGTTTTTGAACCATGGGGAATCGCAATAATCGGATTTTTAGCGTATTTTGTCCAAGTTCGGCCTTTATCGGTCGAGTATGCCAAATGTTGGTTTTCTTTTTTGCCGTGATAATCGGCCGTGTAAACCGCTACCATTGCATTGGCTCCGAAACCCGCAGTATTATTTTTGTCGATAACGACGCATCCCGAAAAAATCCAAACCGAATCTTGCGGAATCGCCACGGGTAGTTCTTGCCAATTTACCAAATCGGTACTTACGGCATGCCCCCACGACATATTTCCCCACTTATCGCCTTCTGGATTATATTGAAAAAATAAGTGCCATTCGCCTTCGTGATAAACCAAGCCATTAGGGTCATTTGTCCAATTTTTCTGGGGAGAAAAGTGAATTGTGGGTCTCCATTGAGGAGTTTGAGCAAAAACAAAGTTTACTGTGAGCAATAAAAATAGTGTAATTTTTTTCATAGGTTATATTTAAAATAGATTATCAAATTTAGGAAATTTTATAGAAAAACATCACCAAAACCTCAAAATCAAAACCGTATCTTTGCCTAAACTTTTCAAATAATTCATGAATATTCTTGATTTAATCATCATCTTACCTATTGTTTACGGAGCATACCGAGGCTATCAGAAGGGTTTACTGATAGAAATTATCGGAGTAGCGGCATTTATTGTGGCAATTGTGATAGGCTTCAAATTTTTAGGATTTGGGATGAACATGCTGGCTCCACACATTGGCGAACAACTCAGTTATCGTTTTTTACCATATTTGAGTTTTACGCTGATATTCTTCCCGACCATTTTTTTATTGAATCGCTTTGGCTGGATGCTCCGCAAAGCCCTTAGATTTACGATTTTGGGCACAATGGATAGTTTTGCAGGTGCAATTGTAGGAGCATTTACTTGGCTTTTTGGAATCAGTATTTTTTTGTGGTTGACCGAAACAATTGAGGTCAGGATTCCGGAAAAATATACTAAAGAATCATTGGTTTACGAACACACCATCAAGGTGGCTCCTGCGGTGGTTTCAAAAGTTTCCGATTGGATTCCTGCGGGTGGAAATTTAATCAAAGACCTCACCAAAGACGAACCTGAAAAGGCTAAAGAAGAAACCGAATAAATCTACATTTGCATATTTAGCAGAAAAATTGCACTACAAATATCAATACAGTACTACTATCAGCTAATGAAATGTTAGAAAACAAAGCCACAACCAAGTAATTTTGCAAGAGTAAGTTAAACCATAGAAAACATGAATAATAGTAATATCGCCGTGATTTTTGACATGGATGGAGTCATCTGCGATACCAATCCTTATCACTCATTGGCATGGAAAGCGTTTCTTGAAAAACACGGAATCGGTGCGACAGAAGAGGAATTTATCGCTCACATGTACGGAAAATCGAATAGTTATATCCTTAAATATTTCTTCAAACGTGAGATTGTAGGCGAAGAATTTGAGCAAATGGAGTTTGAAAAAGAACTGATGTTTCGACAAATTTACGACGAACACGTTAAACCAATCAATGGTCTTCTTGAATTTATTGATGAACTCAAAACAAACGGTGTAAAAACTGGAATAGCCACTTCGGCACCCGTCGAAAACATGGATTTGATTTTAAGCAAATTGCCAATCAGAGAAAAAATGGGTTCGCTTTTGGCAAGTCATAATGTTACATATCACAAGCCAAATCCTGAGGTTTATCTCAAATCTGCGGCGAATCTTGGGGTAAATCCTACCGATTGTGTTGTTTTTGAAGATTCTTTTTCGGGAGTAACAGCGGCTATCAATGCCGGTATGAAAGTGGTTGGTGTTTTATCGACATATAAACCCGAAGAACTGCCACCTTGCAACGCTTACATCTCTGATTATCAAGATATTAACTTCGATAAAATTCTAACTTTATTGTCATAATTTATGCGAATCGAGCATATTGCCATTTACTGCAAAGACCTCGAAGCCATGAGGAATTTCTACGAAAATTATTTCGACGGAAAATCGAATGAAAAGTACGTAAACGCTAAAAAGGGGTTTGAATCGTATTTTATTTCGTTTACTGATGGGGCAAGACTCGAATTGATGCGAATGGTAAATATTCCTGATTCAAAAAATAATATTTATGAACAATTTACTGGTCTGATTCACTTCGCAGTTTCGGTTGGTTCTAAAGAAAAAGTGGATGAATTGACCGAAAAATTTAGAAACGACGGAATTGAAATCATTGGCGAACCTCGCTGGACTGGCGATGGCTACTACGAAAGCGTGATTCTGGATATTGAGGGCAATCGCATCGAAATTACCATCTAATACCATGATTTTTAGGATTTTCTAATGATTTCTTGATTCATTTTCCTACAAAAATTTTCAATAAACGATGACTTCTCATCTTAAAACATATTTTACCCATCGTCAAAGTTTGGCTTTGGGAGCAGTTTTTATTTCGATTGGCTTTTTGTTTGGCAATTGGGCTACACTCATTCCGTTTGTCAAGCAAAAATTCGCATTAGACGATGCCGAATTAGGCCTTTTGCTACTCTGTTTGCCATTTGGAGCAGGACTTTTTAACCCAGTTTCTACGATTTTGATTAATAAAATTGGGATGAAAAACACCACAATTGGCGGCATTCTCTATACATCTTTGGTTTATTGTATTCCGATGAGTGCTTCAAATATTGCATTGGTGGGTCTCGGACTTTTCTTAATCGGAACGGGCATAGCCATTACCAATGTTGCGATGAATACTTGCGTAACCGCTCTCGAACACCAAGAAGGCATTAGTATCATTTCGACTTCACACGGAATGTTTAGTGTCGGACTGATGCTGGGGTCGTTTATCGCCAGTTTCATGATTGGATTGGGAATCCAGCCTAATATGCAGATGTATTTGATGAGTTTTTCGGTTATAATATTGACTTTCTATAACCTCAAGCGTATCATGTCAATCAAAGACGAAAAAATAACTGAAAGCGAAGGAGACTCAAAGTTTTCGTTTCCAAAAGGTGCATTATTAATGATGGTTTTGGTGAGTTTGTGCGTAAACATAACCGAAGGCACAATGGCCGACTGGACGGCCGTATATATGCGAGATGTAGTAGAAACTAATCCTTATTTTATTGGTTGGGGATTGGCAGGATACTCGATGTTTATGGCGGCAGGTAGATTACTCGGAGATAGCCTTGCTCCTCAATATGGAGCAAATAACGTAATCAAAATTGGTGGAATCATCGCTGCTGCTGGATTAGTTTTGGCAGTAACACTCCCCTACACAGCTACTTCGATAATTGGTTTTGCAATGGTAGGTGCAGGAGTATCGTGCGGAGCTCCAATTCTTTACGGAGCGGCTGCAAGAGTACCCAACATGGCTCCGGGAGCAGGTCTGGCGATTATGAACACATTCAGCATTTTTGGTTTTTTGGCGGGCCCAGTTGTGATTGGATTTATCTCAAAAGCCATTAATTTACCGTTTGCTTTTTTGGTGATTGCTACGTTGGCTTGCTTATGGTCGTATTTGGTGACGAAAGTAAAATTGTATTGAAGAATGTGGTAGGTAGCTAAAAACTATCACATTTTATATTTTTAATCTCAAATAGAGACCTTCACTATGTTCAAAAATTTGGTTTTTGAGGTCGAAATGGGGTTCAAATCTAAATGATAAATTGAGGTTTTCTACCAATTCCCATTCTTTTATAAATCTAAAAATCAATAATTTTCTTACTTTTTCAGTGTAATTTTCATTACCAAACTTCCTCGAAACAGATTGAAATAAACCACCGCCCATTGGCGAGATATAATTATTTCCATTCCAATAATTCAGATAGAATTTAGTACTCTTTGACTCTAATTTAAGATTTAGATAGGCGGCTTTTCCAGTATTTTTATTTTCGAGATAACCCACAAAATAAGGCTCAAATGATAAATTCCATTTTGGATTGATTGTTTTACCAAAGTTCAACCCTGCAGCTAAATTCATAAAGGTCAAAACGGGTAAATCTCCCGTGGTGTTTTGGCCACCTTGGTGAAAAGCCGTTAGTTGCAAAATTGGCTGAAGTCTTAGTTTCTGATTTCCTGTTTCTGGTTGATTTTCACTAACCCTTGTACCTTGAATCTTGAACTTCTTTCCCATATAATTCACGCCAAATAGAATATGTTCTTGACCAGCCTCTCCAGCAATTGTGCTTTTTTGCCAATCGAGCCAAGTATCAAAAAAAATATCATTTTTCTGATATTTTGCCTGAACACCGTATTCGAGTGGGTCTCTAATAATTTGTTCAAAATTTATCAATGGTTCAATCATACGGTGGGCTACATTAGCTTCTAAATTCCCGAAATTTAATCGCCAATTATCGGTCTGATATTTTATCGAAAATGTTGGCTCAATTGCATGAAAGCCTGATTTTCCGAAGGTTTTATCCAAGAAAACACCTCCTTCGAGCAATACTTTCTTAGTTAGCTGATACCTCACCTGCGGATTTACATAGACACCAAAAAGCGTGTATCCATCCACCATTTGATTGAAGTATTCATTATTTTTTAAATAGTTAATTGACGAAAAACTAAATTGTACTTTTTTAATTTTTGAGCTATCCAGTTCAGATACCAATTCGAGCTTTCGATTATCAATCTGAGCGTACAAAAAGGATATTTTTAATAGCGAAAAAATGAGTACTAAATCGGCTTTTCTTATAAATATCAAATTCATTTTGTGATTCTTTGAAGGCAAGTTAATTACATATTTTTTGAATTACTAAATTTTAAGATTCGCCGACGCAACATTTTGTTGATTTTGTGTGTCTTGAATTTGGAATTGTTCTTGCAAAAATCCTACATTATATTAAAATTTACGTAATTATTTACGAATCAGCATTAAACAAAAATAAAATGGCAGTATTCAACTTAACCATCAATGGTAAAAAAACAAAAGTCGATGTAGAACCCGATATGCCACTGCTTTGGGTGATTAGAGACTTTGTCGGTCTGAAAGGCACAAAATACGGTTGCGGAATGGCCATGTGTGGAGCTTGTACCATACACTTAAACGGGCAACCAGTTCGGTCGTGTCAAACACCTATCTCTTCGGTAGCCAAAAATGCAAAAATCACGACAGTTGAAGGTATTGGCGAAACTCAGCTTCATGCCGTACAGCAAGCTTGGATTGAAGAACAAGTTCCTCAGTGCGGGTATTGTCAGTCGGGGCAAATCATGTCGGCGGTTGCGTTGTTGAAATCTAATCCTAAACCAACCGACGAAGATATCGACACCGCCATGAGCGGAAATCTCTGTCGCTGTGGTACCTACGACCGCATCCGCAAGGCAATCCATCGAGCATCAGACATGGTAGCGTCTGGAAATGTGGGTGGTGGAAAATAAGAAAGAGAAATTAGTACTTTCAATTACTTAAACTTTGAACAAAATGCAAAATATAGATTCTTCTCGCCGTAACTTCCTCAAAACCAGTGGACTAACTGGTCTTGGGCTTATGATTGGGGTTTCGGCAATGGGAAAAAGTGGTCAGGCAAGCAAGATAGCTCCGACGGTTCTTGACCTCGAAATCAATCCATTTATCATTATAAGTACCGATGGCAGTATTGCCCTCATCAACCCTCGCCCCGATATGGGCCAAGGCTCAACTCAAGCGGCTCCTTCGTTGATAGCCGAAGAATTAGAAGTGAGTTTAGACAAAGTAAAGTTGATACAGTCGGATGGTAAATCAAAATACGGTAGCCAACAGTCTGGTGGTAGTAGTACCGTTCGAGGACTTTGGAATCCACTTCGCAAGGCAGGTGCAGCGGCCAAAGAAATGCTCATAGAGACCGCCGCAAAAAGATGGAATACTTCAGTTGCCAACTGCTATGCTCAAGATGGTAAGATTCTCTTAAAAAATTCGGATAAATCATTCACTTATGGCGAATTAGTAGATGAGGCTTCAAAATTGCCTGTTCCGAAAAATCCGAAACTAAAAGACCCTAAAGATTTCAAAATCTTAGGTAAATACAACAAACGCCTCGATGTTCCAGATAGAGTTACGGGTAAGGCCGTTTACGGAATTGATGTTGATGTACCGGGCATGGTGTATGCTTGTATTTTGCACTCACCAGCCATTCACGGAAAAATCGCTTCGATTGATGACTCCGAAACCAAAAAAGTTGCAGGTGTTTTGCAAGTAATGAAATGCGAAAGACCAATGCCTCACCGTAAATCAGAAGCGGTGGCGGTCATTGCAACTAACTGGTGGGCAGCTCTCAAAGGTAGAAAAGCATTGAAAGTTCAGTGGGATAATGGTGATTTAGAAAAAAACATGACCACTGATAAATACTTTGCTGCTTGCTATGATGCCGCCAAAAAAGAAGGTATTAATCACGAAGAAAAAGGTGATTTTGCCGCAAAATTTGCCAGTGCTTCTAAGAAAATTGATGCAGTTTACGAGACTCCATTCTTGGCACACGCTCCAATCGAGCCAGAGTGTGCAGTTGTGCATGTAAAAGACGACGGCACAGCCGAGGTTTGGGCTCACGTACAGGGGCCAGATGGTGGTTTGGCCGATGTTTCGAGAGCATTGGGCATTAGTCAAGATAAAATTAAGTTCAATGTTCCGCTCTTGGGTGGTTCGTTCGGCCGTAAGGCTTACCACGATTACCTCAACGAAACATGTTATTTGGCAAAAGAACTCAAAAAACCTGTAAAAATGATTTGGACTCGTGAAGATGACATCACGCAAGGGCCGTATCGTCCGGGTATGTTGAGTGCTATGCAAGGATTTGTTCAAAATGGTAAAATCCAAGGTTTTCATCATCATGCTATTGGCGAATCTATTGTGGGTCAAGTATTTAATGGCTTACGAAACGATGAAGCAGACCCTTGGTTATCGGGTGAAATCAGTACCGAAAATAGCAAATATGAATTCCCAGTTTCTAAAATTAGTTGGACGAATGTCAAAACCGATATTCCGATTGTTTGGTGGCGTTCGGTTTATGCTTCTAATTTTGGATGGGGACAAGAGTGTTTCATTGATGAATTAGCCCATTTGGCTGGCAAAGACCCACTCGATGCCCGTTTGTCAATTATCAAAGATGAACGTTATCGGAATGTACTTACTACACTCGCCGAAAAAGCCAATTACAAAGAAAAATTACCTGATGGTTGGGGACGTGGAATCGCTATTTTTGCATCGTTTGGCAGTATAAGCGGAGCTTGTATAACGGTTTCAAAGCAAGGTTCTGGAATCAAAATCGAGAATGTAGTTTCGGTTTTGGATTGCGGATACTACGTAAACCCAGACCACGTAAAAGCCCAAACCGAAGGAAATATCGTGATGGGAATCTCGGCGGCTGTCAAAGGCGGAATCACATTCACAAATGGTGTTTGTGACCAAACAAACTTCCATCAATACAATGTAATGCGACTCAACGAAGCTCCTAAAATGGAAATTCACATCATTGATAGTGGCGAAAACCCAGGAGGAGTTGGTGAGCCAGGGCTTCCGCCAATTGCACCAGCATTGGGCAATGCCATTTTTGCAGCAACTGGCAAGCGAATCCGTAAATTGCCTTTTGATGTTAATAATATTGGTTAATTCAATTTCTTATAGTTCAAAAAGAGTTGTGCCATGCACAACTCTTTTTGTTTTATCGGAAGGGTAAAGTATTAAACATAAGTGCTTTGGTTTTACAATTGATTTTTAGAATTAAAACATATCCGCTCAATAAATTATCAAATTATTTGTTACATTTTTTAATTCTATTCGTCTTAAAATCAAAGAATTACGCTTAAAATTTGGCACTTTAAAAAACAATTGTATAAATTACATTTAAATCGCTCCAAAAAACTTTTTTTGACACCCTCCAAACCCATTTTCTTATCATGGCACATATTGACGAATACGATTTTTCTCAAGAGTCAACCTCCGGAAAACCTGGCTTCGAAACTTTCAAAAGCGAAAAAGATGGAATGTTCTACTTTCACTACAACGATGCGGCTGGTAAGGCCTTATTATTTAGTGAGTCTTATCCTAACGAAACCGTAAGAGATAATGGCGTAGAATCTGTAAAGAAAAATGCACCTATCGATGAGCGTTGGAAAGTAGTTGAAGAAGACGGCCAGTGGTATTATGCTCTCAAGGCAGGTAACCACCAAGAGATTGCTCGTGGTCCAAAGTTTGAAAGTCAAGCTCTTCTTTTAGCTGCTTTAGATTACCTAAAAGGAAAAAACGATTCGTTTTCGATAGCCAGTTTCCTAAAAGCATCAGAAGCACCAGAATCGGAAAGAGAAATCGACGATTACATGGTTTGTAGTGCCTATAAAGGCCATACCGAATCGCCTGCTGAAGGTTTTACGACCTTCTACAACGAAAATAACAAAGAATACTACTTTGCAATGGTCGATAAAGACGGTGATGTTTTGATGAGAAGTGAGGGCTACCCGACCGTAGCTGCCAGAGATAATGGTTTGCGTTCGGTTCAAACAAACCAAGGTATTAAAGAACGTTGGAAATTCATTGAAGAAGGCGGATTACACTACGCGATTCTGAAAGCGGGTAATCACCAAGAGATTGCACGTAGTTGCCCGTACAAAGATAATGAATCTCTGATGGCGGCTTTTGCATTTTTGGCAGATAGAGAAATCGACGATTACATGGTTTGTAGTGCCTACAAAGGTCATACTGAATCGCCTGCTGAAGGTTTTACGACTTTCTACAACGAAAACAACGAGGAATACTACTTTGCGATGGTCGATAAAGACGGTGATGTTTTAATGAGAAGCGAAGGGTATCAGACTGTTGCGGCAAGAGATAATGGTTTACGCTCGGTGCAGGCGAATAGAGATATTAAAGAGCGTTGGCAAGTTATTGAAGAAGGTGGCTTGCACTACGTGATTCTGAAAGCTGGCAATCACCAAGAGATTGCACGCAGTTGCCCATACAAAGATAGTGCTGCTTTATTTGCAATGTTTCCGTTTTTGGCAGCAGGTGCTGCTGCTGGTTTTCCGTGGGGAGCAGCGGCAGCTGGTGCGGCAGGGTTAGGATTAGCAGGGGCTGCGATGGCAGCTGATTTACCAGCAGTTGAAACACCATCAACAGATTTAGGAGCGGCAGCAGCTATCGGTGCGGCAGGATTGGCTGGTGCAGCGGCATTTGCAGGTGATGTTGATGCTCCTAAAGTAGTACCACCAGTTACTCCAACTTATGAATACGAGGAAGAAGCTAAAGGCGGGATTCCACCTTGGTTGTGGTGGTTGCTTGGTGCTTTACTACTCGGAGCGTTGCTATGGTGGCTATTGAGAGGTTGTGATAAGCCAGAAGTGAAAGCCGATGTACCGGCCGTAGTGGCAGATTCGGTAACAACAAACATTGATACCACTAAAACAACGCCAACGGCCTCAGCTCCATTATCAGAAGATTTCTCGACAGTTGTTTTGTATTTTGACAATGACCGTCCGAAAACCGAAAGTTTGAATTATGGCCAAACATACGATGCTTATTTGGCAAATAAAGGCAAATTTGAAGCCGAAGGCGATAAAGCCGCTGTTGATGAATTTTTCACGAATAGTGTAACTAAGGGCTACAACGATTTCAAAGATTTGGCTGACAAAATAGCCACCAAACTCAAGGATGGTTACAAAGCCGAGATTACTGTGAAAGCTTTTGCGAGTCCGTTGGCATCTAACGATTACAACAAAGCCCTTACAGCAAGACGTATCAGTAGCATTATGAATCAATTGAGTAGCTACAAAAATGGTGAACTCAAAGAATTCATTGATAAAGGAATGGTCACCATCACTCAAGAATCTAACGGTGAAGATTCTGCACCTGCAGGAATCAGCGACGATGCCAAAAATCGTAAGAGTTCGGTTTATGACATTGCAGCTTCAAAAGAGCGTCGTGTAGAGATTACGGGTGTAAGAGTTAGCAAGAATCAATAATTATTCACAAATTTTTTATAGAAGAGATGGATTTACAAAGTCCATCTCTTTTTTTTGTACGTAAATAATTACGGTTATCACATGAATTGACCGTTGGTACATAAAAACTTAAATTTCATCTACTTTTTTAACAAATTGATTGTTAAAAGAAAAAACAGAGGATACATTTATCTAAAAAAACACAGATATATTTTTAATGCTTGCGAGGATAATCATATTACTACCACTTATCATACTCATCACTTGGTGGTTTGTAAGAGATACATATATTAAAGAGATTGAGTCGCTCAAAAGAATCATCGTAGACCTCAAAAATCAGCTTAAAAGTGAAGATAAAATTCAATTTGGGGAAGCTGAATTATCTGAAAATGAGATTCTTAAACAAAAAATCCTCACGCTCGAAGCTCAATTGCTCGTTTATAAAAAGTCAATTGGTGATAGGCGTCCGCACGGCACAATGAACTCCATCACAAAAGAGATTAAGAAGGATGACTTGAAAATTGTGGAAGGAATTGGACCCAAAATCGAAGATTTACTCAATAAGGCAGGGATTCATACTTTTGCAGAACTCGCTCAGATTCCTGCTGCCGAAATCAAAAAAATACTCGAAGCAGCAGGTAGCCGCTATCACATGCACGACCCAACAACTTGGGCCGAACAAGCTGCAATGGCTCGCGATAATAGATGGAACGAACTTAAGCATTGGCAAGACGAACTTAACAAAGGACGAGTCACCAATGCTTAGATTTTATCTAAAATATACCAATTTGAACTTTGCCAAAGGAGCCATTCGGGCTTTGTTGAGTGATAAAGTATCATCTTTAACCGAGTAATTATCGGCAGTTTCGAGGGTTTTGATAAAGTTTCTCTCAACCTCCATATCGTTACAATCAGCCATCGAAGCCGCAACTTTAAAAAAACGGATTCGGCTCCCCTCCGTTATTTGATAAAACCCTACAATCGCATTGCATCCGCCGTGGGCGTTTATCATGCTATCTTTCACTTTTAATATAAAATGTGCCTCTTTGCGTTGGTTTGGCAGTGCTACAACTGGTTGCCCGTTTACCTCAATGAGTTTCCAGTATTTTTCAGTAATGTCGTTGTTATCTTTTTTCAAGATATACTTTTCGGCGTTTTGACCTTCAATTTTATTACCATTCAAATCTAATTTAGTAATCAGGTTTTCGCCAACAATAAAACGATTTGCTTCGCGGAGACGTGGATTTTCTTTATCGTTCAGTATGATTTTCTTTTCGTTTGAATCCCAAACAAACTTCCCTTCTGACTTACTAACCAAGCTATCTTTTCCGATATATTTAGTGAATAACTGATACGTTGTATCATTATTTAGGCGAATCTCGGTTTGTATTCCTTCGCAATCAGCACACGGCAAAACGCCATGATAAATTCCGAATATATCGTTTTGGGTAGATATATTATCTGGTTTTGAAATTGTATTCGATGTATCGGTTTTTGCACCACCTGTCACAATTGGACGTTGGATAGTAGTACAACCCGCAAACAACGTCATCAGCATTAAAAATTGAATTTTATTCATAGGATTTATTATAAATACGAATTAACGGTTAAGATAAATTTGTAAAAGTCTTTCCAGTAACTTAGAATAGAGCGACCAAACAAAATTTTAAGTACATGAACTGGAAAGATGCCCTAATATATTTGTATTTTATAATTATCGAAAGCAAACAAGCGGAAATTTATGATGATTTACAACGCAGCAGTAACAATGATAGTCCCGAATTTACTGACGAATCGGACCGCCAAAGCAGAATTAATGACCATCTATTTATTTGACATTATTCTATGAAAATATAATGAGAAGAATGGAATCTATGGCTATACATTTGACAATTTACATGATTGGTCTCTAAGATTACCAAAATATCTTGCCTTTTTGAAGCAATGAAATAGATTAAACCCTGCTTTTATGTGATTAATGAATTAACTTATATAGTTTTATTTATTTTTTTTTATGTTTGGTAATAAATTTTCAATAAAGTAAACATAAAAATAAATCCTATTTTATGGCAGTAAAGGGATATTTTTTAACTATAAATCAAAGAGAACTCTTGATAATTACAAAACAATAAAATTATAATGATAATAGGAATAGTTATAGTGTGTACTAATTCATATTTTGTATTAGGATTAAGATTTGTAAAAAAATTTGTAAATCATTATAAAGGTTCTGCTAAACTACAATTTTATTTATTTTCAGACACAGACCCAACCCCTTATTTACCAAATATTGAAGTAAGATATTTCAATACAGAACATAAATCATGGCAAGATGGGGCTAATTCTAGATTTAGTAATATATTGAAATTGATAGAGTTCAAATGTGATTATTTATACTATTTTGACGCTGATACTAATATTGTAAACGATTTTAATGAAAATTGGTTTTTAGGGGATTTAGTGGGTGGAGAACATTTTGCAAATGCTAATAGAATGAAGGATGTAAAAGATTATGATAGAAATCCAGAATCGAGAGCATATATACCATTTGATACAAAATTAAATCAAATATATTATTTAGGTGCTTTTTTTGGAGGAAGAAAAGGGAGAGTAATAGATTTTTGTAGGGTGTTGTATAGTAATCAAATAAAAGATAAATTAATAAATTATGAGCCAGTATGGAATGATGAGAGTTATACAAATAATTTTTTTCATTATAATCCACCAGATTTAACAATTATGTTTAAAGATTTTGAATTTGTAACAAGTGATAAAGGAGGAATAAGTATAGACCATGACATAAAATCAAAAGTTGATTTAGAGGAAATAAAAAAAATGTTATTAGAACATAATAATAAAGTATTTGATTTACAAAACGGTCATGTAATTTTCACCTAAATACATGAGGTTTACGCCATTACTTAGATTGGTATGAAAAGTGAAAATAAACAGAAAAGCCACTTATAACCTGAAAAATCAGAATTAAAGTGGCTTTTCTATCATTTTTGTTAAAATCTATTAACTTACAGGTTTCAACATATTATATAATTCGATGATTTTTTGCTGGTTAATATGATAAGCCAGTCTTTCTACTGCTATCTTGGTATTCATTTCGTAAGCAGTTTGTAAGCGTTCTTTGTTAGTTAATGCATCTTCTATGAGTAATTGTAAAGCATCTATATCGTCTGGGTCTTGAATTAGTAAACCATTTTTACGGTTTTCGATAATCTCGGTTGTAACATTTCCAGGATTAGACTGTATAGGGAAAGCCCCCATAAAGATAGCTTCCAGTAATGTATTAGGCATACCATCCGAAGTACTATTACCAATGTAAAGGAGTGATTGCCCCATTAATTGAAGAATCAATGTATTATCAAGCGAGAAACCCACATAAGAGAAAAACGGTAACTGTTTATCGTATATGTAATCTGATACAGCAGGATTAGAAGCAAACACAACTACTTGATAATCTGTAATTTTTGTTTGTATATTTTCTAAGGCTTTAATCACATTTAAGGCTTTGCCAACTGAATCTTCATAACCTTTCACTAAGATAATCTTTCTATCGCTAATCTTAAGTTTTTTGTCAGCATATTTAGTAAGCATATAGCCCCCACCTCCAGGAATCACACCTGCGTGTTTTCCACGAAAACCTAAAATAAGTGCCAAATCGTAGTCGCGTTGGCAATCAGTATGTAAGAATTGGATACGTTGCAATAAACGTCTCATTTGGTCTAACTCCGCAGAAAACGCCGATGGTAAGCCCATATAATAATACATATCACTACCCCAACAAGAATAAATCCAAGGGAGATTTGGGTGTTTTTCCATAGTCTCAGTAATTAGGCAAGAGCTACTTAACATCTCAAAACTATGTACAGCATCTGGCTTTATTATATCAATAACCTCATCCCAATACTCTGTTGTGGTAGATTTCATAAAATACCCAACACTTTCATAAAGCCATCCCAAATAATAAGGCATCATCTGGTCATCAAGAAAAAACGGTAACTTTCGCAACGGGAACTCCACCTTTTTTATTTGATAATTATTGCTGAACGATAATTCATGGTCGTATATATCAAACCAATAAAATTCGTGCGGACTATCCTGCATATTTTCAATCCATCGAAAAAAGTGAATTGAGGGCATCGAAACCAATAGTATTTTCATTGTTTTAAGGAAAAATTTAGTTTAAAAAATTAAGGTTTATTCTTTAGGGTAAATATCAAGATGGTTTGGGTAAGCAAATCAAACCTGAACTATTTTATATTTCAGCGATTTCTCCACTAAAATATGCTCACAATTGTAGTTGAAATACTTTTTGGTTCTTTGTAGCATGGATAAGAATGAAACAAGCATACTGGTCTCATTATCTTCAAATGAGATTTAGGTAATATAAATGAATTATGAGCAACTTCAATCACAGATTAAAACAACTACATTCAACAATAGTAGAATTAATCGTTACAGAATATCTTATAATTCCAAATTAATACAATAATTACCAGAGTGTTATTTGTTATCTTTTTATTTTGCAACGGTTGTTGGTGCAATTGCTGCGGGTCTGCTTGTTCGCATACTTGTTGTTGCAGCTCGGGTCTGCACTGGTGCTGTTGTAGATGAACCAAAACCCCTACCACTGGGGTTCGGCTGTCCTGGGCTACTTAATTGTTGTGAAGCAGGACTCGTAGTGGCAATAGTATTTGATGGGAGGGACATAATTAATGAATTTAAATTTTATTTTGGCAAACTAATGATTCACAATTTCATTTAAATAATTTTAAATTCCAAATTGATTTGATAATTATTTTTTAGAGGTAATTTTGGATTTTTCCTTAGCTATTTATTTTTTGAAATAGTAGTATAAATGCCGTCTTCTGAACATTTTGGAGGGCCTGGCTTGATAGAAACTAATGTTTTGGGAATCCTCCGTTTTTCAATTATCCAGAGAAGTTCCTGCTCAACACGCCCCCACTCCAAAAGCTCAAGCTTTAAATTCTTTCTCTCCAGAGGCTGCCCCATAGAAAGTAAGTTTTCTACATACGCTTTCTGCTCACGATACCACTCCAAAATATTTATATAATCTGCCACCGATTTCACTTTGCTAAAACGATTGTAAGCCTCAAAAAATCGCTTTTCACGCTCTCTTTCGGCAAATGCCATTTGGTGTTCCTCATAAGTTTGTGAATCGCTTAAAAGGTTTTCAGATTCGCTTTGTTCCAATACTCTAATGGAGCTTTGCATACTACACATCCTGCTATAAATCGGAAGAGGATTGCCAGAAAAATTAATATCGGATGCTTTCGGAACTACTGTGTTTGCAGAAGCAGTAACTTTAGGAAAAAGACTTGAGGTATCTGTAAGAGCAATTGTTGAACCATTTCCTTTAAAATCTACATCAGCTTCAATTTTGGTGTTAGATAAATTTTCAGAATTAGTCGTGTATTGGTCGCTAATTATTCTTAGCTGATATTGTAGAGACTGTTCTAAGATTTGGTGGTTATATAAATTGTAGGTATCATTGATTTTTAAAATCTTATCAATAAGATATTCTATCTCTTTAAGACTAAAATTACAATTTTCACAATCGGCAGTCATCAAAAGCAAGAAGTTATTTACCTCTCTATCAGTAAAATCTGTACTTATATTTCTTAGAAGTTTTGCTCTTATTTTGTTGGCAACCTCAAACTGTTGTTTTGCTTTACTTGTACTTACTTGTTGTGGGTGCAATCTGTATCTGAAAAGTACCTCTGGTATATTGGTCATCAGGTTACTTTTATTTTTAGATAAATCAGCCCAAGCATTGTAATCTTCAGCATATTTATACTTACTATCATATGTAAACAAACCATTTCTGAACATAACAGTAGGATGCCCTATGGACGACTTATTCAAGAGTCTTACCCTAATTTCCTCGCTGTGTTGTGGGGGGCATATATCCTGCTCAATTTGGCCATTGCCGAACGTACTGAACCAACTTCCACATAGCACGTATTCAGGGTTATGCTCCAAGAAGTCAAGTTGCACCGCTAATCTTTTAGGTAAGGCAATATCGTCAGCATCCATTCTTGCGATGTATTTTGCCTTAGAAAACTGCATGAGAGAATTGAGGGCATTCGAGCAACCTATATTTTGCTTGTTTTCAAAATAAACTATTCGCTTATCATTAAAGCTATGCAAAATTTCTTTGGTTCGGTCTGTACTGCCATCATTAAAAATTAGAAGCCTAAAATTTTCAAAAGTTTGGTTCAATATACTATTTACCGAATCGTAAATGAACTCCTCACCATTATAAACAGGCATTGCAACATCAATCATAGGTTTTCATTTTGCAGCTTTCACTCAAATTTATTATTCCAAATAAATGAAAAAAATAATTATAGGCAACAAATCTAAAGTGGTAGTGTTTGATAGAATCAGCAACATAATTACTTTAATCCTTTGAAACTAATCCACTAATTACCTTCTAAAATTAATAAATAAAACAATATACATTTTTACCCAGCACAATATTTGTAATCAACTTTTATGAGTTGGACTAAACTATAATCAAAAATTTCAATTTGGAATTGGTGCCGACTTAGCAGAGTTCGGTTTGAATGAAGGTAATTTTAGAATTTCGGATTATTTCTACATTATCAATTAGTGGGTAGTTATAAAAGCATAAATTGCTTACGGTTTTAAATATATCATCTAAAAAACAATTAGAGGTTGAATATCCGACAAAGATATTGGCAACCTCTAACCGTTCAAAAGTAAATAGAAATTAATTATTTGATTACCGAGAATCGCTGGATACAAGTTTTATCTCCATCAATTACTTTGATGTAATAGATACCTTGGCTCAATGCCAAATTTGGCTTAATTTTCAGCAAATCAGTTTGTTCGGTACTGATTTCGAGACCCCATTCCTGACCTTTTTGATTGTAAAGTCTAATCTCATCTGGTTGAATATTGCGTAAATAAAGTTTGAGTTCTTTATCATCAACTACTGGATTTGGAACAATCTTACAAACTGGTTCAGGCGTATCAAAAGTAACTTCGGCAGGGTCGAGGATTTTCTGAACTCCATCTTTATCAACATAAATCAAACGATAAAATGATTTACCCGCCAAAGGCAAATAATCGGTCAGATTGTAGGTAGATGGTGTACCTTTGGCTTGCGATTCGGCTATTGTTGCCCACTTCAAACCATCTTTGCTACGTTGAACTTTAAACTTCAAGGCTCTTAGCTCCAAGTTTGTTGTCCAATCTAAATCTACAGCAACGTTATCTTTTTTCTGAGCATTAAACTTAACAGTTTCGGTCATAATGTTCGATGTAGCAGCGATTTCTGAGAAGCTGTTAACATCAAATTGCAAATAGAAAAAGTTATTGGTCAATTGTCGAGCTGTGATGTTTCGATAAATCAGGAATGCTTGTCCATTCACAAAATTATCATCATTAAACCAATCGCAATCTTCTCTAACACCATCATAATGGATAATTTTCAAATCATTTATAGTTAGATTTGGTTGGCTATTGGCCAATTTGTAGGCTTCGAGTTCGGTATTTGTATGATAAACACGAACCGAAACTGGCTTTTCAAAAAGATTGGTAACTGAGCTTTGGAAATCGGTAAATCGCTGTAAAATCCGAGTTCCGTTTGAAGAAACTGGAACGCTTTGGTATTTTTTGATGCTTAATGTAACACGTCCTAAATTTTGCCCATTAGGATTTACCGAAGCGTACAAATTGCCATTGGAATCGAAAATATCAAACCAACGATTACCATTCACATTTTCTGCTGAAATCTGAAAACAAGCATCCGAAACATTAGCAATACACGGCGAAACAATCACTTTGATTGGTACTATCGAACTCTCACAGCCATTTGCATTTACCGCACTTACAAAGTAAATAAGTGTTGTATCGGTGCTTGAAACTGGCTTTGGTGCAGTGGTAGAAGCATTACCAGTAGAATTTGATGTGTACCACAAAAGATTATTTTGGCTATCGGTAGTTGCTTTCAGAGTTTCGGTGGTCGCATTTCTACAATAATTTATTTCTGCTACGGTCGTCGGAGCATTTGGTTTTGGATTAACATTTACCATCAACTCGGCACGAGGGCTTTCGCAACCAAATTGGTTTTTCTGAGAAACAAAAAACGAGAACTTACCAACCAAATCTGTTTTAGGGGTTGGAGTATTAATTGCTTTTGTATCGGTAGATGAACTATACCAAACCAAAGAATTTCCATTATCGGCCGTTGCAGTAAGTGGTTTAGCTGGCTGATTTAAGCAATAGCTAACCTCACTCACTTTAGGACTCAGAGGTGTCGGGCGAGCCGTGGCAGTAACTATCGGAGAATTCTCAGAACAGGTATTTTTATCGTCAATTCTAAATATTACTTTACAGCGATACGACCCTGCATCATTGATAGTCAATGTTTTATTGGTCTCTTCTGCTAAATCTCTATAACTACCCGCTATGCTTCTTTGCCATTGATAACCCACGATTGTCCCAGTGAATTTAAGTGAATCAAGGTTTAGAGTCGTGGATGAACCACTACAAAGTGCTACGTTTGGAATTGTTCCACGGATAGAATTTACGGTCAATGTGGCGATTTCGGAAATGATTGAACCTGTGTTATCTTTTACCACACATCGATATTGCGTACCATTTGGATTAGCTATATCTCCGGCATTATCAATCTTGAGCGAGGCACTGTTTTGTCCTGCAATATCCACAAATTCAGCATTTGGTAATTTCTTCTGCCACTGATATTGAACGGCAGTTCTCCCAGTTGCAGCAATACTAAACGTAACAGAATTGCCCTCGCAGTCGGCTTGCGAAAGAGGTTGTTTAGTGATTTTTAGGATTGGGGTAATACTAAAATTAATTACCAAACGATTACTTTCACAGCCATTGATAGTCTGTGTAACATAGTATGAATATGCCCCAACCGCCGTAAAGGTCGGTGCTTGCGACGACCCAACCGTTGTAGTGGCGGTTCGATACCACCTCAAATTTTGACCTTCGGCAATCATTGTGAAAGGAGAACCCTCTTCAACACTTGCAGGAGTTTTATTGATAGGCATCGGAGTCAATGGATTAACTTTAATCTTGATAGCTACCCTACTTTGGCTTTCGCACCCTTCAACGGTCTTTTGGGTAGCATAATAGTAAAATTCTCCATCGACATCAGTACTTGGCGTAGGAGCCGACGTTGAACCCACACCGCCTGTTGGAGTGGTGTACCAAAGCACATCAAGGTCTCTGTTCTGATTGAATGTGACTAACTTCGAAGCCTTTTCATATCGACAATATTCAAATTCTTGCGTTGTATTCGGCGGAGGTGGGTAACCACTTACCGAGAGTCTTGAATTATCGGTATTTTCGATACAGACATTACCCTCTGTAACAAACTTGACTGCACAACGATAATAGGCCGAATGCTCATAGGTAGGATTTGTAAACTCAAGTTTCTTAGTTTTTGAGCCTATTATTCCATTTCCATCAACGAGGTTTGTCCAATCTCCACTTGTACCTTGTCGGGTTTGCCATTGGTACTCACTTACAGTGCCAACAATTGTAAAATATCTATCTAAATCATAATCAAAACTTTTACCAAGGCACGCTCCGAGATTTGGTAAGCTACCCGTAACCGAGTTTACTTTGAGTGTAACTTGATTTGAGAATAATACTGTATTTCCGCTTTTTGCATAGCAACGATATTCGGTCAAATGTGGATTATCAGAACTACCGACATTACTTACCCGATAAGTTTTTACATTTCCATCAGGAATATCCGTAAAGTCAGATTCATTAGGGCGTTTTCTTTGCCATTGATAGGTCACGTTTGTTGCTCCAGCAGTTTTTATATCAAAATAAACGCTATTTCCTTTGCAATCTCCCTGTGTAAAAGGTTGGGTTGTGATTCTGAATGCATCAATAATCGTTGCAACTACTTGAATACGTGGACTTTCACAGCCACTAACTGGGTCTTGTTGGGATACCCAATGGGTATAAGTATTTGGAATTGAATATTGTGGTGAAATGGTAGTTGGAGTACCTCCTGAAGCCGTTGTGTACCAAAGGATAATTGCATTTGCAACGGTTGGTGTTGCCGAAAACGTGAGTATTGCCGGTGCATCTACACTTGTAGGAGTGGTATTTGTTGGAGGATTAATGCCTGCTTTAACAGTAACTGTAACTTTATCTGATACACCACTTAGGCAGTCTCCTATTTTGCATTGAGCTGTATAATCTGTATTTACTTCTGGACTAACTGAAATCGAAGTTGTTGTTCGTCCATCAGACCATAATACTGTGCCACCGCTACAGCCAGAAGCAGATAGTAATGCCACTTCGCCCCTACAAATTGTTGTAGTTCCTGTCAAGGTAGGAATGTTTGGTGAAGTAACTACCAACCTCGCATCATCGGTCAATCTACTGCATGTCCCACTGCTACTACTGAAGGTAATCCGACATTTGTAATAAGTATTGTTATCGGCTGAACTGACATTAGAAATATTCAAAGTGGCATTCGTTTCATTCACTATATCCACAAAGCTACCGCTTGTACCTACTCGCTTCTGCCATTGGTAGCTAACGATATTACCCGTAATCGTCAAACTGTTTAGATTGAATACCACATTCGTACCCGCACATACCGTCTGTGAAGATAGTGTTCCACTTAGCTTGTTTACTGTCAATGTCGCTGCATCACTCGTGATACTACATCCATCCACACTAACTACACAACGGTATTGACTCTGGTGTACATCCTCGCCTAATCCTGCATCCGCTATGCTTAAACTCGAATTCGTCGCATTCAGGATATTCACAAAATCGGCATCACTCGGTTTCTTCCGTTGCCATTGGTAAGTCAATGTGCCTGTTAAATTATAACTCGCTGATATGCTGAAACTTACACTATTACCATCACAATTGCTTTGATTGGTCGGTTGAGTACTAATTGTTATTTTCTTTACACTCGCACTGATTGCCAAGCGGCTACTTTCACAGCCATTCAAGGTCTGGCTGACATAGTGGGTGTAGGTTCCACCTTCGGTGTAGCTTGGAGCGATGCTGCTGCCTACTCCACCCGTGGCACTGCTGTACCAAAGCAAATTACTACCACTCGCACTGAAGGTTAGGGTATTACCAAAGCAGACATTGGTTGTTGTATTGGTTGGCTGGGTTGTCACTTGACCTGCTGAGATACTCGTCGTGGCTGTTATTGTACAGCCATTGGCGTCTTTTACTGTTATCGTGTAAGTTCCTGCACTTAAACCGACAATCTCATTGCCCGATTGGAAACTCGTTCCATCTTTTGAATATTGATACGCTGGCGTACCCCCACCTGCCGTCACCGTTATTGTTCCGTCAGTTCCGCCACTACATTGTACCGAATTCGGAGTTAAATTCATCGTCAATACTGGTGGTTCAGTGATTGCAACCGTACTCGTGGCCGTACAACCGATGTTGTCTTTGGCGGTAATTGTGTAAGTGCCTGCTGCTAATCCCGCAAATGTGCCACTTGACTGGAAACTCACGCCATCTCGACTGTAAGTGTATGGCGTGCTGCCACCACTTCCCACTGCCACGATTTGGCCTACTTCTCCATTGCAAACGATTGGTGTTGGTGTTAAGCCAACTGCTACACTGTTTACTGTTAATCGTGCATCATCGGTCAATCTACTGCACGTGCCACTGCTACTACTGAAGGTAATCCGACATTTGTAATAAGTATTGTTATCGGCTGAACTGACATTAGAAATATTCAAAGTGGCATTCGTTTCATTCACTATATCCACAAAGCTGCCACTGGTACCTACTCGCTTCTGCCATTGGTAGCTAACTATGTTACCCG
>JBKBNY010000016.1:0-110630 GCA_046295175.1 Spirosomataceae bacterium | reverse complement strand
TAACATCCTTGACTAAAGCTAATGTCCAAAATTTGACAGTATTTCAAAGAGCTATTTCAATTAACAAGGACAACTCCATTTCGCCTTAATAGGGTTCAACCCTACTTCGCTCGGCACATGCCCTGTCTCTACTGTCTCTACGTATGAATGGTTCAATTAAACCTCAATTCTGCGAATAGCATCAATGGCTTGGTTGCCTTCTTCGATAGCCGCTAAAATCTCGAAAACTTTATCAGACCATCCTGCAATCAAGAAAACACTGTTGTTTTCTAAGACATTTATTGGTGTATTTCCATGTCCAGCCAAATCGAATAAATACAAACGAGCATTTGGAGCAATCAATTTGTATTGATTCCAAGCCACCGAAAGCGGGTTTCCACCACGGCTATTCCACAATTGACAGTCAGTGAAAATCATGATTTTATCAACCACTTTTTTACGGTTAATCAAATCCTGAATAACCAAATGTCCGTTGGTAGAATAACCCACTTCACCCTCACGGCGATGGAATTCATCAACATTCGATAAAATATTGTTTTTAGGAACATTGATAATTTTCCAGGTATCACCAAACATACCAGTTACCACATTTTCGCAGCGATTTTGCAACAACATACCCAACATCAAACCAATATCGAAGTTTTGTACCGTACTTTTAGGCGAAATAAGGCTTTGCATCGAACCTGAAACATCGGCAGCAATAACCACACGGGTTTGGGCATCGAAACCACGAATATTATTAGCCGAATGTTGAACAGCAACCTCTAAAGCACTCAAAACTTTACTTACTCGACCATTGTTGATACGTTTCAATTCACGGTAAGCCGACAAGAAACGAAATGGAAATTGTTTTGAGTTGGCTACAGCACGAGCATCGCTCAAAGTAACACAAACTTTTTCTAAGGCTTCTTGGCTAACGTTCGCTTCTACGATGTTTCGTAAATTTCGCAAAAGTGCCATGTATCCTAACTTTCCACTCAAAATCAAGCTTTCCCATGCTTCGGTTTTCGCCGCTGACTTTTCATCCATTGAATCGAAATCAGATTGTCCGACTGCCGACAAAGTGGTTTCCCAAGTTTGGGCAGTTGACAAAGTATCGGTAGCAATTTTGTTGAAAATTACTTGTTGAGCTTCATTTTTGGCTTTTGGGTGAACCAAAAACAACGCATCACGCAATTTTACATCAGTGCTGCTACGGTTATATTTCGAGAATTGGTATTCATCAAATTTGTTGAATGCTGCTGCCAAACCTTTTTGAATTTGTTTCGACAAACGATTCAATTTTTTGGTTTCTTTACGAGCATTTGCCAACTGGTAGTAAGCCAACAATTCGGTGATTTCATCGGCACGCTGTACTACTCGATTTGTAGCACGGCTTACCAAGTTGTCGCCTTGATGGATTTTTGCTAATTCGGTAACCAATACCAAAGGCAAGGAACGTAAATACATTTTTTCACGAGCATAAACTGCCAATTTTGCCACAAATTGTGGGTCATTTTGGCGAATCAATGCTTGAATACGAGCCAAACGAGTATCTGCTTTTTCGTAGTAAGAGTCTGATAACAAGCTGGTTACTATGGCAGTATATAACTCTAATTCCGGAGTTAAGCGATAGGCTTTTGCTCCTTCGTAATTAGTAGTTACGTTTTTTTGTTTGTTGAAAATGTTAAATTTCATTTCATTCTTTTGTTTGTGTGTTAATACGCCATTCCGAAACTGCTTCGGAAGGAAAAAGTGTGGCCGCCGCAGCGGCGGACCGCAAATTTTGAGGACTGAGAAAGATTCGAACTTTCGACCTATTGCTTCGTAGGCAATTGCTCTTCCAATTGAGCTATCAATCCATTTAAAACAAGGCAATTATCAAATAGAGTACGGTTTTCATTTCAAATTTTAAGTCTGACGAAGTAACTCTACTTTACGGCACTTGTTTTGTTTCCCCAGAAGGACTTGAACCTTCGACTCCCATCTTAAAAGGATGGTACTCTTACCAACTGAGTTATGAGGAAATGATTTAAAATAAGGGTAAAAATTGAAAAGTGTATTTAAGGATTCGAACCTTGCAGGATTTCTCCTGTTCATCCAGACGAAGTAACACTTATCTACGACACCTCATTAGCTACCAAGTGTGGATTTGAACCACAATCTTCAGAGTCAAATTCTGAAATCCTAAACCAATTGGACGACTCGGTAATAACATCAAGGCAAAAAGCGAAAAGAGTACGTTTTGATGCTCTATCCAGTTGAGCTATGGAGGCATTAACAAAAGTTTTGAGCCTCCAGCAGGAGTCGAACCTGCAACCTTCCGATTACGAGTCGAAGTAACTCTTTTCTACGGCACTTGATTTGGTTGCAATGACGGATTTGAACCGACCTTACTGGCTCCACAGACCAGCGTGTTTACCACTACACTAATCGCAACATATTGAAATTAAGCAAGGTAAATGACGAAAAGAGTACGAAAATTGATAGGATTCGAACCTATATAGAATCATTAATCGTGATTTGCTTACCAATTAGCTACGAAGTAACTCTTCTCTACGACACTTGCTTGTGGAAACGAGAGGATTCGAACCTCTATCCTTGGTTTTTCAGACCAATGCATTGACCAACTTTGCTACATTTCCGTTATGATAAAATTGAGGTAATTGACAAATAGAGTTTATTTGCAATTGTAAAGTCGAAGTAACCGCAGCGGCGGACCGTTCTATTTTACGACACTCAATTTTGTCTGGGTGGCAGGTTTCGAACCTGCGAACTCTTGCTCCCAAAGCAAGCCCGTGTAACCATCTGCGGAACACCCAGTTATTTTAATATTTTTTGGTAGAGACGTTGCATGCAACGTCTCTACGATTTGTATGGATTTAATATCATTTTCAAATTGATGATACAAATTTCAGCACCTACTACGCAGCCTTTTTGCGTAGATAAAATTATTTTTCAAAAATTTTATAAATAATTAAAATAGCGTTTTTGGCATGGAGCAGGATTCGAACCTACGAGCCGTTTTTTCGACCAACCGTTTTTTTAATTAACAATTCCCTTTACCACTCAGGCATCCATGCTACTTTGCGTTGATTTAGTTTCGATTTTATCTTTTATTTCCTTTCACAAATGGTGGTGTCCATGTTTTTTTGTTCATAATCTCTTTTACTTCTTCCCAAGAAATAGGGTAATAATTATGACAATCTACACCAACATCGAATGAAAGTAAATTAGGGTCGTCGGGTAATTCTCCATGACTATGACCGTAAAGTTGATAAGTTCCCCAATGGCTTTTATCCCAAACTCGCATGGCGTAGTGCATCAAGATTATGCTCTGTTCGCCGCCTTCAAAACCAGTGTCTTGGATTTTGAGTTTGTAATAATCTTTTATCCATTCAAATCTGCTTTTGCAACTTTCGGCAGCTCCATCATGGTTGCCCCGAATCAAGAAGATATTGCCATTTAATTGCTCCAATATTTCCCTTAATCTGGCCGAATTACACAGCCCAACATCGCCTAAATGATACACATCATCGTTGGGTTTAACTCTCTCATTCCACCTTTTTATCAATTCTTCATCCATTTCTTCAACAGAGTCGAAAGGGCGATTCGAGAATTTGCATATATTTTTATGTCCGAAATGATGGTCGGACGTAAACCAAATTGTCTTCATTTTGATAATCTTTTTAATCTATTCATAAATATTTACCCATCGAAAAGCCATTCAAACTTGCCCAATTGTGAATAATACTGAGGGCTTTTGAATTGATGGCTTGGTTATAACGATACTTCGCTTGCACAATTCGCTTGCTTCTCATATCAACCTCGATGGTTGCCAAACGCTCGGTTTCGTCAATGCCCAAATTGTATTTTCGGAGCGATACGATGCGTGTTCTGCCTTGCTCGCAATAATAGCTGTACGACCCTACGCAATGGTGCATTTTAATGCCTTCTTCGGTCAGTTCTTTGTTAGATAGCAATTCGACTATTTTGTATGTAACCATCTTTTCGTTTGTACCTTCAGTGGTTTCATAGTTCTCGAAATTGCCTGACTTCCAGATGATTAACCCTTGTTTTCGTAGGTTTTTGCTAAAAGTGTTGTGCCAACTATCACTTTGTCGAATCAACGATTGTAAGGTTCGACCTTTTAGCGTATAATTTGGATTTTGGTTCAATTCATAGCGTACATAATCAATCAATTCTCCGATTTTATCGTGGTTAAACATACCGCCATTTATCAAAATTCGGATGAAGGCCTCCCACAAAACTTCATCACGTTTTTCGTTTCGACCGAGCCACGAATACGCTATTCGATACGCCAAAAGTTGGTCGCCCCCTAAGCCAATTACTTGTGCGTATCTGAATGCCTCAAAAACCCTAAAACCTTCGGAACTTTTCAAAAACTCAACTCGCATTCTCTGTGTTAGCGGAATACTCGAATTGATGTATTTGATACTGCCACCTTGTGCCAAAAAGATAAAATCTCTGATAAAGAAATAATCTTGTTGGTAGAAGAATATGTGATTGAGAAATGCTGGATATTTGTATTCGGCAAACAAATAAGCCACTAAATCTCTGAACTTTTCGTATTCTCCTTTGCTTTTGGGTTGCCATTCTTCGAGCGGACGAATCCACGATGAACGATACTTGGCAACTTCTGTCAATGCCTTGATGAACTCAATGTTTTTAAACCATTTGGGGCATTTTTTTTCTAAATTTTTGGCTAAAAACGTAAGAGTTTTAAGCCACTGACTTAGCAAGTCTTTCTTTGTAACTTGCTCATTTTGAACGATAAACGAAACAATTTGTTGGTATAAGCCATTGTTTGCATACTCGTTTCGTAATGCTTCGTTTTGTGCATCTTCGATGAGTACCACAAAACTTTTATTGATTCTGGCCGACTTCTGATATGCCATTTTTATTTGCAATTCGGCTTGTTGTTTTTCTTCCAAAAGTCTTCTTCGTTCGGCCTTTGGTAGGTGCTTGCCCATAGCTGTATTTTGCTTGTGTTGAAAACTATTTTCGGTTTGGGGCGGGCAACAAAAAAGCCCGACCTCGTGGTGTTGAGGTCGGGCTTTTGCCAGCATTCGTTTGCCGAACGCATCTATGGGCATAAATACTCGTACCTCAGTCGTATTGCTTTTCCAAAATCTGAATGTGCATTTTTATCGTTGCGATAACTGCTAATCGGGCATACCATCTCCCACGCAGAGCCATTCGAGCTTTGTAAGCCTACTGGTGTTGGATGTATGTTTCTGGTCATTAGCATTTTGTTATCTTGATTTTTTTCGTTTAAAAATTAATAATTGTTTTAAGTTTTTGGCAATAAAAAAGCCCGACTTTTTGGGGTCAGGCTCAGATAAAAATAGGCGTGTTCTCGCTTAAAAATTATACCTGTGCCTTGTATGCAAATCTACCACAAACGGGGCTTTACTTCCGCATGATAGTGATATGTTTTTGTGATAGTTTCGCATTGATTTTTCTGTTTGATTTTGTGCTACAAAGTTACGAAAAAAGAATTCGTAACTTCCAAATTATTTTTTGATAATTTTTTAAAATATTTTACAAATATCTGATTATGAGTTATTTATGCATGTTGAAAATTTTTAAAATTTATTTTAAAAAAACGATTTTATAAATAATTATTGATAAATCAACGATAATTTATGAGGCAGAATAAACAGAATTTATCGACCTAAAATGAACACTTTTTGTTGTCGAAATCAGACAAAAAAATCCCCGCCATCTGACGATAACGGGGGCTGGACTTAGGGTTTATTTTTCTTGATTTAAGTCTGAATTCTAAGCCGAATTTCGGCTGGCATTGATGTTGCCAAATAGCGAACGAGTAACCATTTTTTCGTAGGCGGCTTTTAAGGTTTCGTCTTTGGTTTCTTCGATTTTTTGGAGGGCAAATTGCTGAATCGTTAGCAATGGCAACACAATATTTTCTCGGTATTCGATAGACATTTTGCCTAATTCTTCATTCTCCATCAATACCGATTGTTCCGAAATGAGCAACATATTCTTAACCGAAAGCAGGTATTCATCATGAACAATCTGCCAAAAATCGCCGTATTCGGGGTCTTTTTTCATGTAGTATGTCAGCGGAAAATACGTCTTGGTCATTGCCATCATGCTATTCTGAACGAGTGTTGCGAAGTACAACGAGTTCTGATAAAGTGCTTTTAATTCATCTAATCTACCTTCGTCAATCAGCTTTTGAAGTGCCGAACCAAATCCAAAATAACCCGGTACATTTTGCTTTAACTGGCTCCACGAACCCACAAACGGAATCGCCCGTAAATCTGAAAGGGCTAATTTTTTACCTGCACTACGCTTGGTTGGGCGGCTACCGATATTGGTCGAACCATAATATTTGAGCGGACTTTTGTGTTCGAGATACGGTACAAAAAGCGGATGATTTTTAAGCTCGAAGTATTTTTCGACCCCAATTTCAGCCAATTCATTGATAATTTGGCGTTCGTTATCATCTATCGTTGATTTTTCATCTTGAAGTACATCATTGATGATACCTGCCGAAATCAACTGCTCAAAATTGTACATTGCTTGCGACGGCGAACCGTACATCGACGTAATCGTTTGTCCTTGAATCGTAACCTGAATCGCGTTATTGGCAATCGTTGAGCCTTGCGAAGCGTAGAATTGGTGTGTTTTTCCGCCTCCACGAGCAGGTGGGCCACCACGACCATCAAAGAAAATGACTCCAATCTCATTGGCGTTTGATACTGCCGTTAGTTTTTCTTTGGCTTGGTAAATCTCCCAGTTGGCTTTTACGTAGCCGCCATCTTTTGTACCATCCGAGAAGCCCAACATGATTGTCTGTTGCTTATTACGCAGTGCCAAATGTTTTTGATAATACGGCAGGGCGTAGAGTTTGGTCATGATACTCTCCGATTGGTCGAGGCCTTCAATGGTCTCGAATAACGGCACAACATCTATTTTGACTTCTTCGGGGCTGTATCCACAGAAACGGAACATCGCCAAAACCTCTAAAACTTGTATGATTGAGGTCGAATTGCTAATAATATAACGATGGCAGGCTCTTTCGCCATTTAGTTTCTGGATTTCTTGAATGGCTCGAATCGTCTTGAATGTATCTTTGACGAGTGGGTCTTCAAAGTCGTCTTCGTTGATTTTCAAATCTTTTTCAATCAAAAACTTCACCTTTTCGTCTTCGTTCCAATCGGCGTAATCCTGCGGCGAAATTCCGTATTTTTCGTTGATTTGCTGCATCACACGCTCGTGAATACTGCTATCTTGACGAATATCTAAACTTGCAAAATGCAACCCAAATAGTCTTACTTGCTGAATAAATCGGTCTAATTTGCTTAAAAACAGCGATTTATGTTCTTTGATGAGTAATTCTCGAACCTCATAAAGTTTTGAAAGCAGCTCTTCTACCGTAAGGTCATTGGCAAGCCCAAACATATTGGCATAGAGCTTATTACTGATTTGGGTCAGTAGCGGCATCACACCTTTGAAAGTCAGTCGGCGGCTAACTTCTTTTATATCTTCATAATAACGCTTCAAAATATTGGTACGAAGCTCCATCGCCACTTTTACGGTAACATCGCTCGTTACAAACGGATTACCGTCTCGGTCGCCGCCCGGCCAGAATCCTAATTCTAATACTGGCGATGCCTCGCTTAGGTCATTCTCTAAAAACGAATTGAGTTTTTGATGAATCTCGCCGATGACATCATAATAAACGTGACGAAGGTAGAAAAGGATACTCTTGGCTTCGTCGAAAGGCGTTGGTTTTTCTTGATTGATAAACGGAGTTTTGCCGAGCTGCTGGAGTAGGGCATCAATCTCGTTGATGTCGTTTTTATGGATGTATTCTTCTAAATCTTGGATGATTCGGAGTACGCTATTTGGGTAAAATTGGGTCGGGTGAGCCGTAAAAACTACCCTTACCCTAAAATCTTTGAGTTTTTCTTTTACTTTTTCTAACTTGTTTTGCTCTTGGGCAAGATACAAAGTATGCAGAAGCGTACCTTTGCCATTGAGGTCGGTCAGTTTACTAAAAGCGGAGTCTTCGATACTATCAAATAACACGACTTGCCGCTCGACGTAGGTAATAAAACGGAACAGGAGGTCTATTTTTTCTTTTTCGTCTTGGATGGTCGTGTAGTGAGCAAAAAACTTTTCAATGATTTCTTTCGGCTCTTTGCCTTCTTCAAAACCAGTCTTCGACATATCGAATAAAAACGGCATCAGTTGCCCGATTTTTGCCATTTTATCATAAGGTAATCTCGAAAATAAAGTATTAAAAACGAGATATTTGTTATGCACCTCATGGGTAAAAAGTGTCTCGATTGCGTTTTTTGTCATTTGCTTATTGTAAAGATTTTATTTTACAAAGTAAAACAAACAAAAAACGCTCAATTCTTAAAATTTTAAAGAATTATATTTGGTTTTTCTTAGAAAAGTTAAAATTTATTATTGAATCGTTATGTAAAAAATGAGTGACTTTCTCTATTCTTCTATAACTTTATTTGATAATTTGTACTTCGTCCAATTCCTCTCGAATAGATAATTTCTTTTTGTATCAAATCTTGTAAATCTCTTGTTGCGGTCGCTTTTGATGTTTTGGCAATGGCTTGATATTTACGGGCATTTAATCCTCCGTAAAAATCCTCGCCTTCTTCGAGCATTCTTTTGATAACCTTTTGTTGCCTGTCATTGAGCAGGTTTTTCTTATTGTCAAAAAACTGAGTTTTTCTTAAATAAAATTCAATTTCTTTTATAAAATCTTCTTGTGCTTTGATGATTGTATTACCAAAATACGTAATCCAGTCATTGATTTGATTACTACGTTGGGCTTTTTGTAGCGATTGATAATACTCGTTTTTATTGGCCTCAATAGCAGTTGATAGACTCATCAGTAGCGGCCTTTTGAGCGATTGGGCAAGGCTTTTTTCGGCAATGATTCGACCTATTCGCCCGTTACCATCTTCAAAAGGATGAATGCTTTCAAAGTAGAGATGTGCAATTGCCGAGCGAATAATCGGGCTTTTTATAGTATCTAATGATTGGTTGAACCATTCTATGAAAACTTTCATTTCGGTCTCTACCCGACTCGACGGCGGGGCTTCAAAATGAACTTTCTCTTTTCCCATTGCCCCCGAAACAATCTGCATGGGTTCTGCATGGGTTCGCCATTGACCAACCTCAATAGAATAGTTGCCTCTCATTAATAATTTATGCCAATCGAATAACATTGATTCTGAGAGTGTTGAATCAAAAGTTTCTCTTGTTTTTACCAATAACTCAGCGATTCCCTCAGAGCGTTTATCTTTAATTTTGTAGCTTGGAGTGATAAACCCTAAATTCTTTTTAATAGAAGAAATTACATCGATTCGGCTAATTAATTCCCCTTCGATGGCTGAAGTTTTGATGGCTTCTTTAACCAAAATCGTGATGATAGACTCATTTTGATTTTGTTGAGAAAGACTATTCAGATAGCCTACACTTTGTCCTGCTAATTGCATGAAATGTAGGTCTAATTCTTCAAACAAACCTTGGTCGTATTTGAATTGCCTCCAATCATCTTGCTGCCAGTTATAAACTTTCATGAGCCGATTGTTTTGGTTTTACGGCTCAAATATAATCATTTTTTGAGCCGTAAAATATTTTTATTCGGCTCATCAGACCAATGCCTCATACAAAATCTCGGCAGGGTGTTTGGCAATTCGACCTGTGCCGTCTTTGATTTGGTGACGACAACTCGTACCCGCCGCCGCTATGATGACATCCTCGGATTGTTTTCGGACAGTCGGAAAAAGTACCAATTCTCCGACCTTCATCGAGACCTCATAATGCTCGGTTTCGTACCCAAAAGAACCCGCCATGCCACAGCACCCGCTCGGTATCATGTGGACTTCGTAATTGGTTGGTAATGAGAGCGTTTTCTTGCTCGAGGTCATCGACGATAAAGCCTTTTGGTGGCAGTGTCCGTGTACTTTTATCAATCGTTTTTCGGTGGTGAATGCTGATTTATCAATCGTTTTTCGGTCGATTTCACGAGCAATCCATTCTTCAAAAAGGAATGTATTTTGGGCAATCCGTTCTGCCGATGCTCTTAGGTTTTCGGGGACAAGCTCCAAATATTCGTCTCGTAAAGTCAATATGGCCGATGGCTCAATACCGATAATCGGGGTGTTTTCGCTGACGATATTTTTAAGTAATTCTACATTTTTGATGGCGATTTTCTGTGCTTCTCGTACCAATCCTTTCGATAAATACGTTCGTCCAGATTCTATGTGGTTCGGCACAATTACCTCATAACCAAGCTTTTCTAAAAGTAAAATCAACTTTTTGCCGACTTCTACATCGTTGTAGTTGGTAAATTCATCAATAAATATGTTTACTTTTTTATCCCTGTCAGGGGTATGATTTTGGTGTTTTATATTTCTTGCCTCAAACCAACTTCTTAATGTTTGGCTCGACAACGTCGGCATGGTGCGGTCGGGGTGAAAACCCACGATTTTATTGAAATTACGGCGTAGAACCTCAGTTTTTACGATGAAATTATAGGCGAAAGGTGCAATTGAGGCCAATTTCATTTGTTTCGTAAAATTAGCAATCAATTTTGCTCTGAATGGAACGCCCTTTTCGTCGTAGTATTTTTGGGTAAATTCGGCCTTCATTTTGGCAATATCTACGCTTGATGGACACTCTGATTTGCAGGCTTTACAAGACAAACAAAGGTCGAGGATTTCTTTTACCTCACCCCCAGCCCCTCTCCCGCTGGAGAGGGGTGTAAAATCAGTAAAATAATGCCTCAAAATATTGGCTCTGGCACGGGTAGTATCTCTTTCGGAGCGGGTTGCCATATAACTCGGACACATCGTTCCGCCTGTTACTTCGGTTTTGCGACAGTCGCCCGAACCACTGCACTTTTCGGCGAGTCGGAGAATGCTCTCTTGCTTTGAGAAATCAAAAATGGTATCAATTTTTGGCGTTGGCTTATCTTGCTCAAATCGTAGAAATTCATTCATCGGAGGTGTTTCGGTTATTTTACCTCGATTAAAGATTCCATTCGGGTCAAAAATCGCCTTTACTTTTTTGAATAATTCGTAGTTTTTATCGCCCATCATAAACGGGATGAACTCTCCACGCAAACGCCCATCGCCATGCTCACCCGATAGCGAACCACCGTATTTTTTGACCAATGCGGCTGTTTCGGCCAAAACGGTTCTGAAAATGGCTTTGCCCTCGCTTGTTTTTAAATTAATCATCGGCTCGACGTGCAATTCGCCCGCCCCTGCGTGAGCGTACATCGAGTATTGAAGATGATGATTTTGTAGTAAAACCTCCAATTCTCGAATGTATTCGGGCAAATCTTCGGGGGCAACGGCACAGTCTTCTATTAGGTTTACTGGTTGAGTATCGCCTGGTAGATTTCGGAGTAGGCCTAAGCCCGCCTTGCGAACCTCCCAAGCCTTTTTGCTGTCTTCGCCAAACAAAATAGGGTGGGCGTAGCCCAGATTTTTGGCTTTTAATTCCGCAATCAGTTTATCGCATTTTGCTTGCAGACCTGCTTGGGTTTCATCAAAAAACTCAACCATCAAAATCGCTTTTGGTTCGCCTTCGATGAAAAAACGATTTTTTGACTGCTCGATGTTTGTTTTGGTGAATTCCAGAATAAAATCATCGACCAACTCCGATGCGTAACAGTTGTTTTGGAGTGCAACCAAATTGGCTCGCAGCGACTCATCGAGGGTTTGGGTGTGTACTGCCACCATCCCGACGTGGCTTGGCGGCAAATCGAGCAATTTGAGTTTGGCTTCGGTTACGAAACAGAGCGTGCCTTCTGAACCCGCAATGAGTTTACAAAGGTTGAACCCCACCCCCGACCCCTCCCCAAAAATGGAGGGGAGGTCTTGAAGCAAAGCATCTAAAGCGTAGCCTGTGTTGCGTCGTAAAACATTTTTATTCGGGAAGCCCTCTTCGATGGCTTTTTGGTTTTCGGGATTTTGCAGGATTTGGGTTAATTCTTGGTAGATTCGCCCTTCAAATGATTTCTTCTGGATATTCTCCGTAAAAGAATCTTTGTCTAATTCTTTGATTTCTATTTCGCTACCATCCGATAATAAACCCTTTATTTCGAGTAGATTATCGCGGGTAGCACCCCAAACAATAGAGTGTAATCCACAAGAATTGTTTCCAATCATACCGCCAATCATGGCTCGGTTTGAAGTCGAAGTTTCGGGGCCAAACATCAATCCGTAGGGTTTGAGGTAGGCATTCAAATCATCACGGATAACCCCAGGCTGTACTCGAACCCATTTTTCTTTGGCATTTACTTCAAGTATTTTGGTAAAATATTTCGAAATATCCACTACAATACCATTGCCCACAACTTGCCCCGCCAGAGAGGTACCCGCCGCTCTCGGAATCAACGTTATTTGCTTTTCGTTGGCAAGTTTAATGAGTTTTTTGATGTCTTCAACCGTCTTCGGAATCGCTACGGCCGCTGGTTTTTCTTGATAAACCGATGCGTCGGTCGAGTAAAGTAACTTGATTGCTTTCTCGTGCGTTGATTCGCCGTAGTAAAATTCGCCCTCTAAATGCAGTTCCATTTCAGAAAATTATCAATGAAGTAATGAGGTTTCAAAGTTGATAATTTGAGGGCAATAAACCAAAAGATAATGACCTTGTTCTTGACAGAATCAAGAAATTAGTAGTAAAAGGGTTGAGTTTGTGGTTGTTTGAGTTTTATGAGGTGGTATTCGCCAAACTGCTTTATCCAATCTATTTTTGAGGCTTCAATTTTATTGGAGAAATCGGCCAAATCAGACCAAATGTAGGTATATGGCAAATAGTTTTTCATATTTGGGATGTCTTTCAATTCATCCGAAACATACGCGTACTGGATTCTGAAATCAGTCCCGAACCGACTTCGACAAACCATCCAATGATTGGCAGCATAGTAGTTTCTGAATTGTGCCAGTCCGACCACTTTTTCGGTTTTGGGAATTTCACTTAGCAAATCTTCAATAGACTTAAAGTGTTCGTGGTTGCGATAATACTGCTGGTTGCCTTCATATTGGCTTATCAAATCGTTTTGAGAATAGCCCTCATAGTTGAACTTACCCATTTTCTCAATCAACTCTCGGCGTTTCGCAATCGGAAGCGACTCGGTAGGGGGTTGGGTTAGGTACGGATAACCATTGATAATTTCTTTTTTGTACCCGTAGCTTTGCAGAACTTTAGCGATTTCGACTTCTCTTTTGATGGTTTTGGAATCGCTTTCGAGGATTCCGGTGCGGGGAATAATCCCCAATAGGTATTTTATGGTATATTTTACCGAAATCAACTGTTTCGTAGGGTTGGCGTACACATACGGCAACGAGCCAATAATCAATAAAAAAGGCAAGATTTTGGCGATAAATCTTGTTTTAATGACCTCAGAGAACGTGTAGGCGATGATTATGGCGGCAAATATGAAAAAATGAATGTGGGTACGTGTATGGTACAATTGCCATTTTATGAGTGCGGCGTAGGTGATGAATCCGACCAAAGTGCATAGGGTAAAAACCCAGATTTCGGTTGGTATTTGGCGGAATTTTATCATCAAAATCAATAAACTGATTGTCAATAAAACCACAGCCAGCCAGTTTCCGCTGGCATCTTCAGTGATTGTAAAATAGGCATCGAATGGCACAAATGAAATGCGGCTGTCGTTGGGGTCGATTCCCATTGCTTCATGAATCTTATTGACAAAAGATTCTATTTTTTGATTGGCGGATTCGGAAGGTAACGCAAAATGAAAAAAGTAATATTTGCTTGCGTTGGCGATGGCCGTATGCGGAGCGATGATGTCGGTGCTGTATTTTTCAGTTGCTAAGTCAGACGGTGGTTTGGGTGCTAAAATATGGCCAAAGTCGTGGTAATTTCTCGCAAAAAATGGCAAAAAAATCAAAATAAAAACCAGAGCCATCGAAGATAGAATGAGGGCTGTTTGCCTGAGTTTGACATTTTTTAGATAATAAAGCCCTAACCAAATTGCAAACGGAAATGCGAACATCAAACCCGTGTATTTGGTGAATCCTGCTAAGGTGATTGATGCCGCTGCAAAAAGGGTATCGTAGCCCAAAGTAGTTTGTCTTTGTTTGATGATTTTTAAGGAGAAATACACAAAGCAAATCGTGTAAAATGCTGATAGATAGTCGTTTTGGATAGTTGTACTTTCGAGGATTCCGATTGGTAGCGTTGCCACTATGATGGCCGAAAGCGTTTGTATGGGTCGAGATAATCCTAACTGTTTGCAAATCAGCGTGATGCCCAAAACCGAGCCAATCATTGATGAATACTGCACCAGATTCAAGAATTTATCCGAACCGGTCAATAAAAAAACGTGCATTAACAAATACTCAGAGCCAACATTGTGGTAAAGTGCTTGTACCATTTGGGTGGGAAAAATCTCGACGTTTTGATTCTGAATCCAGAAAACAATTCGCCCAAAATGATAAGTTACGCCGTCGTAGTTATTGGGTTTTACGGTTATTGCTAAAGCAAAAAGTGGCAACAAAACTATAAAAATCAGCAAGATGACTGCCCAGCTGTAAGGTTTTATGAATTTTAAAAATTTGATAACCGAAAAACCTTTCAGTTTCTCCCAAAATCTTTGTTTTATCCCGAAATAAACCCCAAAAGCTGAGATTATTGCCCAAAAAACACGGATTGAGGTTGTGTTGATGATTGAAAAATAAGAGAGAATCTCGGTAGTAGCAACGCAAATGATGCTCAATAAAACGTAGATTTTCAGTAGTAATTCTCTCATTGAGTTTTGGATTGTCGGGTTTGTACAACAGTTTTGAAACGCCCACAAAATAAGCAAAACGAAATTATTTATTAGAAACTTCTGTTGTCTAAAATAAGATAATTTGTCTGTGTACCCAAACCAAAGATATGACAAATAAAGAAAAACTATTACTTTTTGTACTGGCATCGGTCAATTTTACCCACATCATGGACTTCATGATTATGATGCCAATGGGCCCTCAACTGATGAGCATTTTTGATATTTCTCCTCGTCAATTTGGCTTTGTTGTGTCTTCATATAGCTTGAGTGCGGGTATTTCGGGTTTTTTAGCTGCTTTTTTTGTAGATAGATTCGACCGCAAAAAAGTCTTGCTTTTTGCTTACATTGGCTTTACAATCGGCACATTTGCTTGTGCCTTTGCACCGACATATTTTCTGCTTTGTGCCGCAAGGGTTTTGGCTGGTGTATTTGGTGGAATGATTGGCTCTCAGGTGCTTTCTATCGTGGCCGACGTATTTAGCTACGAACGCCGAGCCAGTGCGATGGGTTCGGTGATGATGGCTTTTTCGTTGGCATCGGTTATTGGTGTGCCTGCGGGATTGTATCTGGCAAATCATTTTAGCTGGCACGCACCGTTTTTGGTTGTAGGCGGATTGGGCGTTTGGGTCATTTTTATGATTATCAGATTTGTTCCGACACTCGATGGGCATTTAAGAGGCGATACTGAATCCAAAAATCCGATTCACGTCATTACCGATATTGCCAAAAACTCAAACCAAATGAGGGCTTTAGGCTTGAGTGTAATCATCATGCTGGGTCATTTTAGTATTATTCCGTTCATTTCGCCTTCGTTGGTAGGTAATGCCGGATTTAGCCAAGAAAACATCTACTTGATTTATTTGGTAGGCGGAGCCGTAACAATTTTCACCGCTCCGCTCGTAGGTAAAATCGCTGATAAAAAGGGGAAATATCCAGTTTTTGTGGCTTTTGCCTTGCTCTCGCTGATACCTATTTGGCTGATTACCAATCTGTTTGTGGTCCCGCTCTATGTAATTTTAGTGATTTCGGCGATATTCTTTATATTCTCAAACGGTCGCCTGATTCCAACCCAAGCGATGGTTTCGTCGGTTGTAACACCGCAACAGCGAGGCGGTTTTATGGCGATAAATTCATCGGTTCAGCTATTGGCTCAAGCCATTGCGACAAATATCGGTGGACTCATCATTCATAAAACAGCTACCGGATACATCGAAAACTACCAATTTGTGGGCTATTTTGCCATTATTATGATAGCGATAAGCATTTTTGTAGCCAAGACGGTCAAGCCAGTGCAGTAGAAAAAAACCTCCAAGGTCTTTTTTTGAGACCTTGGAGGTTTGAAAAAAATTATCGAATCAGACATTTGCGGTTTCTTGTCTGAACACGTGAATGTACTCAATCAAATCGGCCACTAAGCCCGTCCAGCCAGTTTGGTGAGCAGCACCGAGTCCGCTACCGTTATCTCCGTGGAAATATTCGTAGAATAAATAATAATCCTTGAAATGCTCGTCTGAATCAAACTTTGAGTAGCCATTCATTACTGGGCGGCGGTCTTCATCGTTTTTCTTGAATATATTTATCAACCTCTCGGCAATCATCAAAGCCGCATCTTTTATCGTAACAATATTGCCCGAATCGGTCGGGTATTCTATCTCAAAATCATCGCCGTAGTATTGATAAAACTTCAATAACGAATCAATCAATAAGAAATTAATCGGGAACCAGATTGGACCACGCCAGTTTGAATTACCACCCATGATACTCAATTCTGATTCGGCGGGCGAATACTCAACCGTTAGGATTTCGCCATGAAGATTGAAATTATATGGATGCGATTTATGGAATTTTGAAAGCGAACGGATTCCGTAATCAGAAAGGAACTCGGTTTCGTCAAACATCCGTTTCAATACCATCTTCATACGGTGTCCACGCAGTAGTGAAAGCAAGTGGGTTGCACCTTTGCCTGGCTCGTGCCAACGCGAAATCAGCGATGCCAAATCGGGGCGGTTGTTCAGAATCCACTCGACACGACGTTTGAAATCTGGCAATCTTTCGAGCATTTCATCATCAATAACCTCTACGGCCGCCAGCGGAATCAGCCCTACAATCGAGCGGATTTTCATAAAAATCGTGTTGCCGTCTGGTGCGTGAAGTTTATCGTAGTAAAACTGGTCGGCTTCGTCCCAAAGCCCCATTCTACTATCTTTCATCGAAGTATTGACCGCCACCGAAATGTGCAAGAAATGCTCAAAGAATTTTGAGGCCATATCTTGATAAACAGGGCGTTCGAGGGCGATTTCGCACGAGATTCGGAGCATATTAAGCGTAAACATCGCCATCCAGCCCGTTGCATCGGCTTGTTGGAGGGTTACGCCCGGTATCTGAGCGTTTCGGTCAAATACCCCAATGTTATCCAATCCTAAGAATCCTCCACCAAAAATATTATTGCCGTCGTCGTCTTTTTGATTGACCCACCACGTAAAATTCAACAATAATTTATGGAAAACCCTTTCGAGAAATCCAATATCACCTTTGCCACCGCGGGCTTGTTTGTCAATTTCATAGACTTTCCAAGTAGCCCAAGCATGAACGGGCGGATTCACATCCGAGAAATTCCATTCGTAGGCTGGCAACTGACCATTGGGGTGCATGTAATATTCACGCAGAATAACAGCCAATTGGCGTTTGGCGAAGTCAGAATCTACACGTGCGAGTGTGAGTGTATGAAAGGCCAAATCCCAAGCCGCAAACCACGGATACTCCCATTTATCGGGCATCGATAGGATATTGGCCATGTAGGCGTGTTTCCAAGTTGCGTTGCGAGTATAGGCACGCCCACGAAACTCAAAAGGCATTTTGGGGTCGCCTTGCATCCATTCGTTTACGTTGTAGTAATAAAACTGCTTGTTCCAGAGCATTCCTGCGTAGGCTTGACGCTGAATATCTCGCAATTCGGTATCAGGGACATTCTTCTGGACATCATCATAAAATTCATCGGCTTCTTTGAGGCGTTGCTCAAAAATCGTATCGAACTCTTCAAATGGTTTTGTAAGATGAGTTTGATTGCTCAATCGAAGGCGAATCGTAACCGAATCGCCACCGTTTACCATCTTCTGATAAACACCAGCCGCTTTTGTGCCAATATGGTTTGGATTGGTGATATTTTTCTCTTTGGCGATGATGTATCGGTGAAAAGCGTCTTTCACAAAAGGACTCACGCTTGCTTTGCCGAAGATTCGCTCTTTGTTGGTTTCGTTTTCGGTAAAAATCAGTTCATCGGCTCCTTCAAAGTACATTTTGTATTTACCAACCAATTTATGGTAAACTTCGATTTGCGATTTTGAGATACCCGTCAGAATCGGTTTTTTACTGAATGCTTCGTATCCCCACGACCACGAGTTTCGGAACCAAATCGTTGGCAAAATCGTGAGCGGAGCAGCATTTGTATGACGATTATGAGCTGTGATTTTTACCAAAATGTCGTTTTCGTCGGCTTTGGCGTATTCAACAAAAATATCGAAGTATTCGTTTTTATCGAAAACTCCCGTATCAGTAATCTCGTATTCGGGGTCTTTTCGACCACGACGGCGGGTTTCTTCTATGATTCTGGCGTACGGAAACTCATTTTGAGGATACTTATACAGCATCTTCATGTATGAGTGTGTAGGGGTGCTATCGAGGTAGTAGTAGAGTTCTTTTACGTCTTCGCCGTGATTTCCCTCTGAGCCAGCCAATCCGTACAGACGTTCTTTCAGAATTTTATCTTTATGATTCCAAAACGCCAGAGCAAAGCAAATGTGCTGCTTATTATCCGAAATACCAGCAATACCATCTTCGCCCCAACGATACGCCCTTGAGCGAGCTAAGTCGTGCGAGACATAATCCCAAGTATTGCCATAGACGCTGTAATCTTCACGAACGGTTCCCCATTGTCTTTCCGACAAATACGGTCCCCACTTTTTCCATCCTTTATTATCTGCTCTTTGGTTTAAGCGTTCTCTTTCAATCATATAGTATTAGATTGGTAATGAATAAACAGTGGATTAGCGGTTTGATAATCGCAAAAATAGAAAAAAATGTCAGTGCAAAAATATTTTTCCTGCTCAAATACGCTGTTTTGGGCATTTTTACTTATATTTTCAAAACCAAAGAACAAAAAATTATGCTAACCATTAAAACCGTCAGTCAAGATGCCGAAGTCAAGGGCATATTGGCACTTCAACAAAAAAATCTCAAAAAAAACCTTACGCCCGAGGTAATCGCAAGCCAAGGCTTCGTGACAGTTGAGCATCAATACGAGGTTTTGAAAGCCATGAACGATGCCGAGCCAAGTGTTATTGCCAAAGACGGCGAGACTGTCGTGGGCTATTGTTTGGCGATGCTCTCGCAGTTTAGAGATGGTGTGCCAGAACTTAAACCACTTTTTGACCTCCTCGACCAAGTGGGTTATGACGGTAAAAAACTAAAAGACTACAAATATTTTGTTATGGGGCAGGTTTGCGTGGGCGAAGGCTACCGTGGCGAGGGTGTTTTCGATAAAATGTATCAGCACCTCAAAGAAAAACTATCGGACCGATACCAACTTTGCGTAACCGATATTGCCCGCTCGAATGTCCGTTCTCAAAAAGCCCACGCACGTGTCGGTTTTGAATTTATCTACGAATTTTTTGATGCTAATCTCAACGAACATTGGAGAATCGTAGTTTGGGATTGGCGAAAGAAATAATAGGTGAAGATATAAATCATTCATTATCAATATTTTATGTTTATATTAGAAAATTTTCTTAAATAAACTTGTATAGACAAGTTGAAGGTTTGTATTTTTGCTTCTGAAAAAAGTAGAGAATCTAAAAACCTTACGATTATGTCATTTTCGCTCAAAGATGTTTCAAAAATGATTGACCATTCGCTCCTACACCCAACTCTTACCGACGACGAGCTGGTAAAAGGCTGCGAGCTGGCAATCAAATACGATGTTGCCGCTGTGTGCATCAAGCCATATTTTGTGAAGCAATGTGCCGAGTTACTAAAAAATACCGACGTCAAAGTTTGCAGTGTGATTGGTTTTCCGGCGGGTAATAGCACGATTCAGTCTAAAGTTTACGAAACAAGATTGGCATGTAAAGATGGTGCTACCGAGATTGACATGGTTGTAAATGCAGGTAAGGTTTTGGGCGAAGACTGGCGATACGTCAAAAAAGAGATTGCGGCTATCAACAAAGAATGTCTTAAACACGGAGCAATTTTGAAAGTGATTTTTGAAAACGACTTCTTACCAAAAGACAAATACAAAATAAAACTTTGCAAAATCTGTAGTACCATTGGTGTAGCGTTTATCAAGACCTCGACGGGTTATGGATTTGTCAAACAACCCGACGGAAACTACAATTACAAAGGTGCTACCGAGCATGATTTGATATTGATGAGAAAATACTCTGCCCCGAACGTACAAATCAAAGCCGCTGGGGGCGTTCGTACACTTGATGGCCTTTTGCGTGTGAGAGAACTGGGCTGTACAAGACTCGGTGCATCGGCAACGGCCGAAATCATCGAAGAAGCCAAAAAACGACTCGGAATGCAGACAAGCCAAGTAGAGGCATCGGCGGTTGGGTATTAACTTTTGCCAATGTAATGGGTGGGTTTATAGTTGTAATCAATAGAGAACTCCGAACTCTATACGTTGATTTGAGGTTATACTTAGTCAAACTAAACCCTTGAAAGTATGGATTCACAAACCCTGATTGCATTAGTTTCATTGATAGCCTTAGAAGTAGTTCTGGGTATCGATAACATCATCTTTATCACGATTTTGGCTGGTAAATTACCTGTTGAGCAGCAAGCAAAAGTTCGGTACATCGGTATTGGCTTGGCTATGGTGATGCGGCTTGGGCTACTGGCACTGATTTCGTGGATAATGAAATTAGACAAGACCCTTTTTACAGTTTTAGACCAAGATATTACCGGAAAAGAACTGATTCTGATACTCGGAGGTCTCTTTTTGCTGTATAAAAGTTCTAAAGAGATTTATCATAAAGTAGAGGCAAAAGAAGAAAATAATTTAGCCAAAGGTGCGGCAACGTTCGGTAGCGTATTGGTACAGGTACTTTTGCTCGACCTCGTTTTTTCGATAGATTCAATCATCACGGCCGTTGGGATGGTAGATAAACTGTGGGTGATGTACACCGCTGTCGTTGTTACGGTCTTGATAATGCTCGTAGCTGCCAAACCAATCGCCGATTTTGTCAATAAACATCCTGCATTTAAGATTTTGGCGTTGAGCTTCTTAATGATGATTGGAATGGCTCTTTTGGCCGAAGGCTTCGAGATTCACATTCCGAAAGGATATATTTATTTCTCAATGGCGTTTGCCCTATTGGTTGATATTATCCAAATGAAAACAGGCGTATCGGGAAGTAAGGATAAATAAAATTAGTTACCGAATAACCATTTGATACCTCATAAGAGCCTTGTTGCCTTATGAGGTATTTTGTTGAATATAGGTTATATTTGTAAGATTACTAAACTAAAATAGCCACATCAGATTTGGTAGAAATTAAGAATTACCTCGAAAAGGGAATTACAATTAAATCTACTTTTGAGATATATTTATATATATTTAGCATTTTTTGAGATAAATAAATTGCGTTTTTTTGCATCCTGAAAATACCAAACATAATAAACTAAAATGATTGAAAAAGCCACTCTTGCGGATGTTGCCGAATTAAACGTTTTAATCAATTCTGCTTATCGAGGAGATTCCTCAAAAAAAGGATGGACGACCGAAGCCGATTTACTTGGCGGAATCAGAACTGACGAAGAGAGCCTCGCCGAGCTGATTAATAAAGAAAATGCCACGATTCTGAAATATACCGAAGATGGTAAAATCATCGGCTCGGTTTATCTCGAAAAACAAAACGATAAAATTTACCTCGGTATGCTCACGGTTTCGCCCGATTTACAAGGAGGCGGAGTAGGTAAAAAATTGATGCAAGCCGCCGATGATTTCGCCAAAGAATCGGGCGTTGCCAAAATCTCAATGACGGTTATTTCGGTTCGTAAAGAGCTGATAGAATACTACGAAAGACGCGGCTACGAACGCACCGGCGAAACCAAACCTTTCCCGATGGATGACCCCAAGTTTGGTATGCCAAAGCAGTTTTTGGAGTTTATTGTTATGGATAAGAAAATCGGTTGATTAATCGCAGATACTTCTTGTTCGTCAATACCCTGAAAATGAAATCATTAGTTCTGAATTAGTAACCCAAAATATTTTAGTTACAATCTGATTTTAGGTATAATTTTTGCTTGATTTTAGGTTGAGTCTAAACTGTTTTAATACTATTATCAGAGCTATTGAATGAAAAAACATTTATCTTTTCTGTTATTACTTTTAGGTAATATCGCTTTTGCTCAAACCAATGTAGTGGTTACAAACGCCACAGCCGATGCCATCATGGCGGGTAGCTACAGCGTGGCCACTTATTCAAGCACAAGCCTGATGTCGGCTCCAAGTTTGGTATCGGTTGATATAAACGCCTCGATTTCGCCCGATTCGCTCAAGTCGTATGTCCGTAGGCTCGCAGGTTTCAAAAATCGAAATACAAATTCACTTTTTACCACTTCGACCACTACTGGTCTGAGTGCTACAAATGCGTGGGTCGAGAGCAAATTCAACCAGTTCAGCCGCGAAAGAGGAAACCGTCTTGTAGTTTCTCGGATGAATTTCAACGTAGCTTTGTGTTCGGGTACTACCAAAACCTACAACCAAGTCTTTGCGGTGTTGCCGGGTAGCGATTTATCCGATAAATCATTGATAATCGTAGAAGGACACATCGACAGCCGCTGCAACGATGTTTGTAGCACAACTTGCGATGCTCCGGGCGTTTCGGATAACGCAACTGGCTCGGCATTGGTTATTGAGTTGGCTCGTGTTTTATCAAAATATAGCCTTCGTGGCACGGTTGTGTTTTTATTGACCGTAGGCGAAGAGCAAGGCCTTTTTGGAAGCACAGCATTTGCCAATTATTTATCGAGCAAAGGGCGTTCGGTAAGAGCCGTTTTGAATAATGATATTGCCGGAACAACCCTCTGCGGGCCGTGTTCGTCGTCGCCTTCATGCGTGGCTGGCAATGTTGCCGATAAAAGCATCCGTATTTTTTCTTACGGTAGTGCCAATTCGATTCACAAGCAACTGGCTCGCTACATCAAGCTACAATACAACGAGCAAATAAGACCAAGAGCCGCCGTGCCGATGACCATCAATATCATGAGTGGTGAAGACCGCACGGGGCGTTCGAGCGACCATGTACCATTCCGACAAAAAGGTTATGCGGCCGTCAGGATGATTTCTCAAAATGAAAACGGCGATGGCTCTGGTTCTTGTGGGGTTGTGCATACAAGTGGCGATAGCGAACAAATTGATACCAACAAAGATGGTATTTTGGATGATTTCAATGTAGATTTCAATTATTTGGCTCGTAATGCGGTTATCAATGCCAATGCGATAGCAATGATGGGACAGTCAGTTAGAAGACCTACTTCTTTTTCTGCCAGATTTGTTTCACCAAATCGAATCACACTAAGCATTACCGATGCTACAAGTGCTCCAAGTTATCGGATTGCCATTCGTTCGGCCACCAACGATTGGGACTCGGTCTATACCGTAACTGGTAAAACGCCCTCAATCACCATTCTTTTAAATAGCAACACGGTAAGATATGTAAGTGTAGCGTCAGTAAATGCAAGCGGAGTTGAGAGTTTATTCTCTAACGAAGTTACTTTGACAGTTCCGCGAAAAGCCCGAATCGCTCAACCACAAACACTTGGTTTTTTTGAGGAGAATTTAGAAGTGCCAACCCCGCTCGAAGAAGCCAACGAGGTCGAAATCTTGCGGAATCATCCAAACCCGTTTGATGAATCAACTTATGTGATTTTGCGAAACGATAGCGGAAAAAAATACGATGATGCCTACTTGACAGTCAGAAAAGGCGATGGAAGTATGGTTGAGCGTCGGAGAGTTGAAGTAAATGCGGGTATCAACGAATACTTATTTGATTATAAAAACGAAGGCCGAATCGAGGTACTTTATTGTACTTTTGAATCGAACGGTAGGATAATCGCTACCCGACGAATGGTTATTAGGCATTGAAAATCTTAATATATAAACATCTAACCACTAAACACCGAGCCTCATCTTATTTACGAGATGGGGCTTTTTTATGCCGATTCTTCTGTAACTTTGCAGAAAAATTTATTTATTCATCTACATTTAATTTTCAATGACAACAGAGCAATTGAAAGATTTAAAAGCCAGATTAGCGGCTTTAAGGGGGTATCTTTGACTACGATACCAAGAAAGAACACCTCGGAGATTTAGAAAACCAACAAGCTCAGCCCGAATTTTGGAATGATTCGGAACTGGCACAAAAAGTAGTAAAAGAGATTCAGGTTCTGAAAAACTGGACTGAAGGCTACGAAAAAACCGAAGCGGCGGTCAATGACCTCGAAGCCTACAACGAGTTTTTTGAGATGGGCGAAGTAACCGAAGAAGAACTTGATGAAGAATACAAAAAAACGGTAAAGGTGGTCGAGGAGTTTGAGTTGAAAAAAATGCTCTCGAACGAAGAAGACCAGTTTTCGGCTATTATTGAGATTAACTCAGGTGCGGGCGGAACCGAAAGCCAAGATTGGGCGAGTATGCTCTACCGTATGTACTTGATGTGGGCTCAGAAAAGTGGCTACAAAGTAACCCAAATAGACTGGCAAGATGGCGATGGAGCAGGTATCAAGTCGGCTTCGATGCAGATTGATGGGCCGCTGGCTTACGGATACCTCAAATCAGAAAATGGTGTACACCGTCTGGTACGTATTTCGCCATTCGATTCAAACGCTCGCCGACATACTTCGTTTGCGTCGGTTTATGCGTATCCGTTGGTGGATGATTCGATTGACATTGAGATAAAAGATGCCGACATCGAAATCCAGACTTCACGCTCGGGTGGTGCAGGTGGACAGAACGTAAACAAGGTTGAGACCAAAGTACAGCTAACTCACAAACCTACGGGAATTGTTATTGTTTGTCAGATTGAGCGAAGTCAACACGCCAACCGTGAACACGCAATGAACATGTTGAAATCTCGACTTTATCAATTAGAAATCGAGAAACGTAATGCGGCTCGTGCCGATATTGAGGCCTCGAAGAAGAAGATTGAGTGGGGTTCGCAGATTCGTAACTACGTTTTTCATCCTTATAAACTCGTGAAAGATGCCCGAACTGGGGTTGAGACCTCAGACGTGCAAGGAGTAATGGATGGTGATTTGGATGAGTTTATCAAAGGATATTTGATGATGCAGTAAAACCTCAACCCTGACAGCGTTTTGAACGCCAAACGGCAAATCGCTGTCAGGGTTAATACTTCACCACACTACAAAGTCTTGGCTTCATTCCAGTACACATCCATTTCGGCGAGGGTCATGTCTTTTAGGTTTTTACCTGCTTCGTTAGCTTTTTGTTCGAGATACTGAAAACGCTTGATAAACTTTTTATTGGTTCGTTCTAAGGCCGTTTCGGGGTTTAGGTCAATGAATCGTGCATAATTGACGAGCGAGAACAGCAAATCGCCAAATTCGCCTTCGGCTTTTTCTTTATCAATCGTCTGATTACTCTCGGCGTTGTAGTGCTCTTTAAACTCCTGCATTTCTTCTTCGACTTTCTCCCAAACCTGACGTTTTTCTTCCCAGTCAAATCCTACTCCACGAGCTTTTTCTTGGATTCGCATCGCTTTCACCAGTGCTGGTAAAGACGACGGCACGCCTCCCAAAACCGATTTATTTCCTTCTTTGAGTTTGATTTGCTCCCAATTAGCTTTTACTTGCTCTTCGGTATCGGCTTTCACATCGCCGTAAATATGCGGGTGGCGGTTGATGAGCTTATCGCAAATAGCATTCAAGACATCCGCAACATCAAAATCGCCCGTTTCAGAAGCTATCCTCGAATAAAAAACCATGTGAAGCATTATATCGCCCAGTTCTTTCTTGATTTCGTTCATGTCTTTTTCAAGAATAGCATCCGAAAGCTCATAGGTTTCTTCGATTGTTAGGTGACGGAGGCTATCCATTGTCTGCTTTTTATCCCACGGGCATTGCTCACGCAGCTCATCCATGATGGTCAGTAGGCGGTCAAAAGCAAGGAGTTTCTCCATTCGTTGTGGAGGAAAAATGGTATTCGGAAGAGTATTTGACATTATTTTGATTCAGAATTTAACTCAAATTTCGCTAAAAAATCTCAAATTATAATCTGATACGTCTCAAATCATCTTATGGAACGATTCACTTTTTGTTTTGCTCCAACTTTGCATCATCAATCGCAACGGAGCGGTTGAGGCAAAACAAAAGCCAAAAATGAAAAAGCAATTTTCAATCGTCATCTTTTCAATTGTTTTACTTTCTTCATTAATAGGAGTTTTTGCACAGGCAAGTAAGGCAGCCAACCCAGAGAAAGTAACCATCAAATTCAAAAACAACAGCCTTCTTCCCCGCAAATACACATTTGTACTGTACTGGAACGATGATTCGAGCAATAATGCCACCATAGGCGTTGTGTTGGCTCCGTATGCCAGCAAAGAAATCACCGATGTTGTTGGTGCCGAACTTTTTATCGCCGATGCCGCCCAAGTAAATACCGTAATGAGTGGCAAGAGGGTTTCAGGCAAACCTTTTTGGGTATTCAAAAAAGATGATAGCGGCAAAACCATCAATCTCAGAAAAGACTAATCATAACATTCATTCAAAACCAGTATCATCTAAAAATATTATGAAAAAGCTATTTAAAAGACTAATTACCCCAATCAATATGCCGTTTTGGTGGCAAGATTTGCTCCTTGCGATTCCGAGAATTGTTTATGGATATTTGCTTACGAGCAGTTTTGGTTCAGCAAAATTCGGTTTGCCTTGGTCGCCAGTCGATAACAATCTCGGATTCTTTGAAGTGTCGTTTTGGTTTCCGAATGACGTAGCCGAATACGGCGGAATCTTCGCTATGTTTCCTGCTTTTTTTGCTTGGATGGGGGCGTTCAGCGAAGCCGTTGGCGGAATCTTCTGGATTCTTGGCCTTCAAACCCGCCTTTTCTCGTTTCTAATTTTCTGCACAATGTTCGTAGCGGTTTTTATGCAACAAATGCACAACGGAATGTGGAATATGCTACCCGCCATGGGCTTTATGTGGTTGAGTCTGTTTTATCTAATCCAAGGTTCGGGCAGATTCGGGATTGATGACCTAATCGCAAAAAAACTATCGTAGAGTTATTCTGACAAATTCTTAAATCTAATAGTACAAATCATGAAAAAGCTATTTTTTATCACATTTCTGATGATTTCCGCCTTGGGCTGTGTTCAGAAATCTTATGAAAAGACTGTCATTTTTACGCTGGATGTGAGCAATGTAAAAGAGAAAGTCGAAACCGTAGGGCTTAGAGGCGAAGGCCAGCCACTGAGCTGGGATGCCGACTTGCCCATGACCCCAATCAAAAAAGACAGTCTTTACACCGTCAAGGTTTCAGCAAAAACGGGCTATAAATTTGCCGAAGTAAAGTTTGTTGTCAATGGCAAATTTGAATTAGAAGGCAAACCCAACCGCCGAGTTGTTTTTGACGAAAGCAGAATTACTAACTATAACGCAAAATTTAATACTGAAAAATAAAAACTATGAAAAAGCTAATTTTAATCGCTATTTTAATCACCGCATCGGTGATTGCCGCAGAAGCCCAAAAAGGACCATTGAGAGGGTCGGGGCGAGTAGTTTCAAAGAGTTTTGACTACAAAAACTTTGATAAAGTTTCGTTTGAAGACTTCAATGGTAGAATCGAGGTAGAAGTTGGTAAGCCATTTTCGATTCAGGTGATGATTGATGATAACCTTGAACCATTACTGAGAGTTGAAAAAGATAATGCCGAAAACCTACTCAGAGTATCGCTCGATAACAATAAAAACGGGCGTTTGTATCTCGAAGATACCAATATCAAAATAAAAGTGAGCATGCCTGAGTCTTCGGTTATCAGTCATCGGGGCAATTCAGATATGAAAATTTGGGGAATCGTTGGGCGATATTTTAGATTAGAACACACAGGCAATGGTAATGCAATTCTGGAAGGGCAAATTGATGAATTCGATGTCAAAAAAGCGGGAAATGGCGATATAAATGCCAAAAAATTGATGACAAAAGTGGCAAAAGTCAAGAGTTATGGCAATGGCGATGTAGCAATCAACTCTATGATTTCGCTTCATGCGAGCGGTGCTGGCAATGGCAATATCCTACAATTTGGTCAAGGAAAAATCGAGGCTATGTCGGGTATCATGGGCAATGGCGAAGTGCGTAAGATGTAAACTTTTTTAAAACTTATTGTACTTCAAATAGTTACGTATATATACTTTCGTTTAAATTCACTTTTATGAAAAAAATACTGGTAATTATTCTGATTTTGAGTTTTGATGCCTTCTCGCAAGACTACGATGCAATTATCAAGAAATACAACAATTTCAGTGGAGTTGTTCTGGTGGCAAATCAAGGAAAGATTGAATACCAAAAAGGTTTTGGATTGGCAAATCGCCAAGATAATATAGGGGTTAATTCACAGACTAAATTCAGGATTTGCTCCGTCACCAAAACCTTTACAGCAGTATTGATTTTGCAATTGGTCGAAGAAGGAAAATTAAAACTAAGCGATACCATCGGGCAATATTTGCCCAATTATCGTGGCGAAGGCAAAGATAAAGTTAGTATTCATCATTTACTCACGTATAGTTCGGGTATCGAGAATCTCGACCAAAACAACGAAGAAATGTATGCCCTCAAACTACCCGTAGATTCGATTGTGCAGCGGTATTGTTCGGGTAAACTAACCAGTCAGCCGGGTGAGCAATTCAGCTACAAAAATGCCGATTATATTGTCTTAGGTAAAATCATCGAAGCTATTACCCAAAAAAGCTATGAGCAGGTTTTGCAAGAGAAGATTCTCAATAAAATCGGACTTAATAACAGCGGAATGCTTGCCAATGCAAAAATCATTAAAGGTCTGGCCGATAGTTATTTATACGATGAAAAGAACAAATCTTTTGCTAATGACGACCCGTATTGGGTCGAAAACTTCTACGCTGCGGGTGCGATGTTCTCAACGGCCGAAAACTTATTAAAATTTGACCAAGCTATTTTTAAAAACCAGATTCTGACCAAGCAAAGCGTTGACTTAATGCTGACGGCTTATCCGAAGCTGTGGTCTGTTGCTTATGGTTTTTGGGTAAGCGAGAACGAGTTCGCTGGCAGAAAAATCCTTTGTGCCGATAGGCAAGGAAGCATATCGGGGAGCAATACATCGTGGCTTCATCTTATCGAGCCAAACCGTACATTTATTATTTTTAGTAATTCGGATGCTACTCAACTCAATAACCTACGAACCGAACTCGTTGAGGCATCTTTAAAACGATAAAGTTTATGTCATTATACCAAACCCCTTTGCATTTTGGATATTTTTTAGGGTTGCTTTTTGCTCTTTTGCTCTGGATTCGTAGTTTTCAAGAAGAACGCCTCTCTGATAGATTCTTGGGGCTTGTGATGTTCTTTTTGGCGATGGAGATTCAGGATTATACCTTTGGTTTTTCGGGAATAAACGTACTCTGGGAAGAACTCAACGGTTTTCCGAGGTATTTTCATTTGGCATTTGCCCCAACCATCTATTTTTATCTCAAATCGCAAATCAACCGAAATTTCAAATTCGAGCGTAAGCAGTTGATTCACTATATCCCGTATTTTATATATTTTATTGTCAATTTTACGGTCTTTATTCAAGGTCCCGAAGCCGTCAAAAATTATTATAAATCAGAGATTGTTTATTGGCTCGGCTGGCTCGAAGACATCGCCATTTGGACCTCTTACGGTTATTATTTTTATCATTCGCTCAAAATTTACAGAGAATACCGCCAGTGGGTCGAAACCCAGTTTTCGGATACCGAAACGATTAGTTTTATCTGGATTCGCAATTTTATTTATCTGATTATTGCTGGAGAAATTTTTAAATGGATTTGGTTTTTGATTGACATGCTTTTGGGCGATTTACCTTTTGAGCAAGATTGGTGGTGGCAGTTGTTTACGGTAGCTATCATTTGTTACGTCGGCATTAGGGGGTATTCGCAGCCACAACCCAAAAGATTGACTTTTGTAGATAAAAACGATGCCGAAGAAATTGTATTTGAGGATGAATCTGTCAAAATCAGCCCCTTGACGGATTATTCTGAATGGAAACCCAAAATAGAGAAGTTGTTTATCGAACAAAAAATCTATCTCGAACCCGAGCTTTCACTGGCCGATTTGGCCCGCAGACTCAAGACCAATACATCGGTGCTTTCGGCTGCTATCAACCAAAACTTCAATAAAAATTTCAATGATTTTGTGAATGAGTTTCGGGTGGCAGAATTCAGACGAATGGCTCAACTGCCCAAATACAAAAATCTGACTTTGTTGGCGATTGCTTTTGAGTGTGGTTTTAATTCAAAAGCTACTTTTAATCGTGCCGTAAAAAAGGTAACGGGGCTTTCGCCGAAAGAAATATAAAAAGCCTTGCACATTGCTGTACAAGGCTTTCGTCTGCGTAACTGAATATATAAACGAGCAACCGATACAAAAAGTTTTGTACTTGAAAAATAGTTGTATTATTTTTCATTTTATTGAATTTATTTTGAATTTTCGTCGAAACCATCAAAATAAAGCCCCTTCAAGCGATATTATCCGTAATTTCGCAGCCCATTCTATTTCACAATAAATGAAAAAAGTACTCTTATTTTTATTTATCTCAGTTAGCTTACTTGCCCAAGCCCAACGCCCAAGCATCGGGGCGATTATTGAGCAGGTCAAGAAAAAATATGCCCCCGATAAACGTGTTGCCGTTTTCCAAGTTGATGTTGATAGCGTAAGATTAGTTGGCAAAACCAATATTGCCGCCGCCAAAAAAGAATTGCTCAATCGATTGCGGTCGAATGGCTACGATTTGTTCGATGCCGTTCGGGTATTGCCCGAAGCCGAAATCGGCGATAAAATCTATGCGGCTGTCAATATCTCGGTAGCCAATATCAGAAAAGAACCACGCGAAGCCGCCGAACTCACCACGCAAGCTTTGTTGGGGACTTCGCTAAAAGTACTCGAAAAAGAAAAATATTGGTACTTGGTGCAGTCGCCTGATGGCTACATTGGTTGGGTAGAAAGCATGACGATTCAGCGATTCGATAAAGCAGAAGCCGAAAAATACGATAAAGCATTAAAAGTGATTTACACAAAACCTTATGGATTTGCGTATGCCGATTCGTCGGATAATGCCGCTACGGTTTCTGATTTGACTTGGGGCGGATTACTCGTTCTGAACCAAATTTTGGGTGAATATTACGAAGTAATTTATCCCGATAATCGAAAGGCATACATCCCCAAAAAAGAGGCAGTTTTGTACGATGATTGGCTCAAAAAAGTCAATCCAACCCAAGAATCTTTGGTAAAATCGGCACAAAAAATGACGGGCTTGCCGTATTTGTGGGGCGGAACTTCCTGGAAAGGTGTAGATTGTAGCGGGTACACCCGAATGATTTATCAAATGAACGGAATCTTGCTGCCGCGAGATGCCTCGCAGCAAGTTCACAGCGGCGATTTGATTGACACCAGTAATGAGTTTGAAAAGCTGCAAGTCGGCGATTTATTGTTTTTTGGCGAAAAGGCTACCCCCGAAAAACCTGAACGGATTGTACACGTGGGTATGTGGATTGGTGAATGCAAATTTATTCATTCGTCGGGCATGGTGCGGGTCGGTAGTTTCGATAAAGATTCACCCATTTTCGATGCCTACAATTTAGGGCGATTCATCAAAGCCAAGCGTATTTTAGGCTCTGAGAATGGAGTCATTCACCTAAAAAAAGCTAATGGAATATAGCTAAATAGCATCCTTTGTAAACCGTGTCACGGATTGCCAATCTGTAAAATCCGTGACATGGTTAGCTTTTATTCTGCCAGAGGCAATTTCATCAAATAACCCACCAAATCGGCCAAGTCTTTTTCTTTGAGACCCATCGCTGAAGGCTCAGGCATCAAGCTATTTTTGAGCTGCTTTCTACTGACAATGTTGGCTTTTTTGAGGCTTGTGATTTGTCCTGCTGCATCTTTTAGTGTGATAGTTTCGCCATCGCCTACCACAAATCCGTAGTAAGTATTTTTATCTTTGGTTGTGATAATCCAAGGCTCGTAGCCAAACGCCATGCTCGCCGATGGATTGACGATAGCGTCTAACAAACCCGTTTTATCGAATTTTTTACCAATTAGTGTCAATTCAGGACCAATTTCTTTGCCTTCTTTGTCGAATTTGTGGCAAGTCGCACAATTTGCTGAGAAGATTTCTCGACCTTTTTCGAGGTTAGAGGGCATATTTGATGCCAATTCGACCGAAAGGTTCTTACCACTCGGTCTTCTGAAATAATCGCTCGCCATCGTACGAATCGACTTATCAGGATTATTAAAAATGTTGTTGTTGATGGTTTCTCTCAAATCCTTCGGGATTTTCCCTTCGGCAGCCAAACTCAACAGCATTTTTCCACCAATGGCGTCATTTGCCATCGTTTCGGTAGATTTTTGGCGAGCCGAAAGCGGCAACTTGGTATCTAAAATCTGCTTTTGCAGAGCAACCATTTTTTTCTGTTGTGGACTCAGTTGCGTGGCTACGGCTTGTTCCCAATTCATCAGATTTGCCCAATCGTTGGTTTTTCTGAAATTTATCCACCAAAAGGCTTGGTCGGCCACATCTTTTAGCGTGCTTTTCGATAACTGAATCATCGCCAAAACCGCCGATTTATCTTTGATAAATGCCAATGCCGTAATGGCTTGCTTGCGGTCTTTTTCGTTCAGCTTTGCCGAATTTGCCCTAATTTTTAAATCATTTACTGCCGCTATTGGGTGAATCCGCCAAATCAAAGAAGCGGTAGTTGCATTCCATTCGATTGGATTTTGGGGTAACGAACCCCGAATTTGTTTGAAATAATCATCTTCTTTGCCTTCGAGGCCTTGCCCGATGGCTTCGAGTTCAAAACGGTCTTGTGGGTTTAGCTCTTTTATCAAATTGTCAATGATATTTTTTGATTTATTCAAAGGAATATCCCGCATCGCAATCGCCACCTCACGCTTTACCGATGCCTCAGAATCTTTCGATAATTTGGCAGCAACCGCCAAAAACTGATTTTCGAGAAGGGGCGATTCTTCAAAATTTTGCTTAATTGCCCTAAAAGCCGTGATTTTTAATTCGGTCGAAAGGCGGTCTTCGGTCAATAATTTTTGGACTGATTCGCTGCCTTTATTGCCTAATTTTGCCAAAAGCCAAAGCAGACGAGCGTGATAATATTGGTCGAATTTCAACCTCACATTTTTGTACTTTTCGGGATGAAAATAAAAGTCTAATTTTTGTTCGATAGCCGCAACGGCCTTATCGCCTTGTGCTTTCAATTGCTCAAAACCAAGATTTCGTACATTTATTGCTGGATTTCTCAATGCTTCGAGCTGCCCTTCGGTGTTGCCTAAATCAATCTTTGGCGGATTGTATCTTTTGCCTTCCCCTTTTTTCGTAATCCGATAGATTCGTCCGTAGCCTTTTTTGTCGTGCATGGCATGCCCACCCACGATAGGGTCGTACCAATCGGCCACGAAAATCGAACCGTCTGTTCCTACGGCTACATCGCTCGGGCGAAACCACTTGCGGGTATCTTGCTCGGTTTCGTTCCAAATATAATGGTCGTCGGCTTGGGCAAATGAACTGATAAAATTACTTCTAACCATCTCAAAACCAGCATCTTTGGGTTTGGGTTGGTAGCCGAAGATAACGTTTCGGCCTGCCTCACAACTCAAAAGCGTACCTTGGTACTGCGAACCCAAAGCACCACCTTCGTAAAACACAATACCAGTTGGTGAGCCAGCACCAGTGTTATCAATATTGGGCTGAACGCCGGGGTCTTCTTGGTGCCAATGAGCCGTAAACATATCTTGGTTTGGGCGGCGGTCGGCTTGCCAGTAGCGAGTTCCGTCTTGGCTAAAATACCCTGCATTTCCGCCTTCCATCAAGTAGCTTACGCGGCAGGTAATCACTTGGTCGTCATTGTCATTTTGCCACATATTTCCGTACGAATCAAGGCAAACTTCGTAGCTATTTCTAAAATTATGCCCCATTACTTTTAATCTTTTGCCTTCTTGATTCATCCGAAGGGCTAATCCACCCACCCAAATTCGGCCGTCGTCCGACTTCATATTGCCCTGATTGGTTTTGTTGTACGGAGTTCCGCCCGTGTAAATGCTACCCGAGCGGAGTGTCCAGCCCGATTTATCGGTTACGACATGAGGACCAGCATTACCTGTATTAAAATGCCAGTTACCATCGGGCCCAGCCGTGAGCGAATGAAGCGAGTGGTCGTGGTCGAGTCCGCCAAAACCAGTCAGTAAAATTTCTTTTTTGTCTGGAATATCGTCTTGGTTTTCGTCGGTATAAACAATGAGATTCGGAGCTGCCGAAACGATAATCTTATTGCCAATTACGGCGATTCCGAGCGGAGCAATTAAATCTTTATCCTGCACAAAAACTTTCGATTTATCGGCCTTGCCATCGCCATCAGTATCTTCCAAAATCATAACTCTATCGCCTTTTTGCTCGGTATTGAGGCGTTCGGCAGGTTTTGTGTTAAAATTTCGGTAGTCAACGGCCTCGGTTATCCAAACCCGACCTTTTGAGTCTATATCCATATTGGTCGGATTATAAAGCATCGGCGATTCGGCCCAAAGTGTGGCTTCGAGGTCGTCGGGTAAATAAAGCCGATTAGGGTCTTGCTCGTAGCGAGTGGCCGAAGTTGCCAAAATGAGCAAGAGTGTTCCTCCAAAACCTTTAGCGATTTGGCGAAATGTAGGATTCATAAAAATAGGGTTGAATAGAAACTTGTATAGACAAGTTAAAATTAGGCGAGTAAATTTATAAACGCAAGCGAAGCTTAGATTTTATTTTGAAGAATGGTGCAGATTGAAAGAAAAAAGACCGAAAACTTCTTGTGAAAAGAGGTTCTCGGTCGAGTGTTTTATTGCAAGATATTGAGAGCTTCTAATCGTAACTGTTCTTTGTTGATAGGTACTGCTCCAACGTATTCGCAGACCAGACCACCAGCCAGATTTGAGATTTCGGCAATGATATTTGGCGGACAACCCAATGCCAAACAACACGCAGCGGCACTCACTACGGTATCGCCAGCACCCGATACATCGGCGATTTGGCGAATATGTGCCGAAACATGGCGACGCTCGTTTTTGTAATCTATGTAAACGCCTAATTCGGAGAGAGTTAGCAGAATTCCGTTTACCCCCAAAAGTCCTTTGGCTTCTTCGATTTTGGCTTCTAATTCGGTTTGATTTTTGGCATTAATCTCGATTTTTAAACCTTCTTTTAATTCTTTAAGATTTGGCTTGAATAAATCTACGCCTATGTAATGATTGAAATTCCGCTTTTTAGGGTCAACAATCGTCGGGATGTTGCTCGATTTGGCAAATGCCACAATTTCGGCAATAGTTTCTTTGCTCAAAACACCTTTATCGTAATCCTCAAAGATGATTACGTCACAATCTTTGCCCAATATTTTTACTTTTTCGAGCAAGTGCTTTTGGTCATCGGCCGAAATCGGACTATCCATCTCAAAATCAACCCTACAAACCTGCTGCGAACCCGCCATAATGCGTTGTTTTACGGTTGTGATTCGCTCTTTGCTTCGGATAATCCCCTCGGTCGAGACATGATGTTCGGCAAAAAGATGGGTCAATTCATCAGCATCTTTGTCGTCGCCTACAACCGAGCAGATAATCGGAGTTGCACCCAATGCTTTTATGTTTTGAACAACATTGGCGGCTCCGCCCAATCGGCTTTCTTTGTGGCGATAATTGACAACCGGAACGGGTGCTTCGGGCGAAATCCGCTCGACTTTGCCAAAAATATAAGAATCCACCATTACATCTCCGATAATCAAGACACGCAGGCGGTTGAAAGATTCAAAAAGTTCGTTGATATTCATTTGCTAAGACTAAAGGTTCAATGTTCATGGTTCGATGTTCAAGGCTATATTTTTTGAACATTAAACTTTAAACATTGAACAAAAAACTATTTAATAACCATTTTTTCTATCAAAAGAATCAATGAATGAATGACTTTGATATGGATTTCTTGGATACGGTCGGCGTAGCCAAAGTGCGGAACGATTATTTCTACATCGGCTTGGCTTTTGAGTTTTCCGCCATCTTTGCCCAAAAGTAAGATAACTTTCATGCCTTTTTGGCGTGCTGCTTCAACCGCATTGATGATATTTTTTGAGTTTCCACTGGTTGTGATTCCAAATAAAACATCGCCAGTATTGCCCAATCCTTCTACAAAACGAGAGAAGATAAAATCGAAACCATAATCATTACCCACACAACTGATGTGGCTCGGGTCGCTTACGGCAATGGCTGCTAAAGCACGGCGGTTTTCGCGATAACGCCCCGAAAGTTCTTCGGCGAAGTGCATGGCATCACAGTGTGAGCCACCGTTTCCGCACGAAATCACCTTTTTGTCGGCTGCTATGGCATCGGCTATGATTTGAGCCGCTTTTTCGATGTCGGCAAAGTTTTTATCGTCTTCGATAAACGCATTCAAAACCTGCTGAGCTTGTAGAAATTCTGTTTTTACTATTTCTGAGTAAGACATAATTGTGTCAAACCCTGACAGGGAACTAAGCCCTGTCAGGGTTAAATATGTAATTTTATTAAAACGACTTGGCGATATTGGTAAATTCACGAGACTTCAACGATGCACCACCAACAAGACCACCGTCAACATCTGGGCAAGCAAAAAGTTCTTCGGCATTGGCTCCGTTTACGCTACCACCGTAGAGAATACTGATTTCGTTGGCTACTTCTTCGCCGTATTTCGATGCCAAATGACCTCTCAATACTGCGTGCATTTCTTGGGCTTGGTCGTTAGAAGCCGTCACGCCCGTTCCGATTGCCCAGATTGGTTCGTAGGCAATCACTACTTTTTTCAATTCATCGGCCGAAAGATGAAAAAGGCTATTTGTCAATTGACCTTTTACAAAATCGAAGTGGATTCCTTCGTTGCGTTGTTCCAATGTCTCACCACAACAGAAAATTGGCGTAAGTCCGCCCTCAAGAATTGCATTTACTTTTTCGGCAATGAATTCATCAGATTCGTTGAAATACTGACGGCGTTCTGAATGCCCAATAATAACGTATTTTACACCTACCGAAGCCAACATCGGCACCGAAACCTCACCCGTAAACGCACCCGATGCTTTTGGGTAACAGTTTTGGGCTCCGAGAGCCACTTTATCGGTATCTATCAATTTGCCAAATGTACTTAAATACGGAAAAGGCACACAAACCACAACTTGTACGTTAGGATTTACAACTTCGTCTTTTACCATATTAACTACCTCCGAAAGAAGGATTGTTCCGTCTTCGATGGTCTTATTCATTTTCCAGTTTCCTGCGGCGATTTTTTTTCTCATTTTAAATAGAATTCTCTTGGTTAAATCATTTCAGATTCGCAAAATTAGAATTTTTTATTGGTTTTGAATACTAATTACTAATTTCGGACGAATATTTAGCTCGAATAAATGATAACGATTGGCGTAACAGATTGCAGCAAATACGGAATTTATGAAAAATGGGTGCTTGATTATAGCCCCGAAATACGAACCATAAAACTAAGCGAACACCTCCAAAACTACGATGACGTAGCCCAATGCGATGGTATTTTGTTTACGGGCGGCGAAGACGTACACCCCAGATTTTACGGAAAACCCGAATATTATGAGTTTTGCTACGAAACCGATGTAAGTGAATTACGAGATGATTTTGACCTCAAATTGATGGATTTGGTTGTTGCCAATAAGATTCCGACGCTGGGGGTTTGTCGGGGTTTGCAGGTGATTAATGTTTATTTTGGCGGAACGCTCATTCCGGATATTCCGATTTGGGGTAAATGGAATCATTCAAAGCTGATTGATAATTCAGACCGTTATCATGGCGTGATGATTGACCCTAATTCTGAATTATACCAAATTATCGGTCAAGCAAACGGCGAAATCAATAGCAATCACCACCAAGCTGCCGATAAAGTTGGCAGAGGTTTGGTGGCCAACGCTTTCTCAGAAGATGGTGTCATCGAAGGGCTCGAATACCATAATCCGACCGATAAAGGCTTTTTGTGTTTGGTGCAGTGGCATCCTGAGCGTTTACATGATTTAGAGAGCCCGTTCAGCAAAAATCTAATCGAGCGGTTTATCAACGAATCGAGGAAAAACCTTGCCTAAAACAATACTGATGTGTGGTTCACGCAAGTTATTGAGATAAGGAGTGTATCTTATTTTTAAGAATGATTCGTAAGCTCTTTTTTTGTTGAAATGAGCTCTGAACCCTACAAGTGGGGCGATTCTGAACCAAGAAGTATTGGAGTAATTTTGTGGTAATAAAACAAATGATTGAACAACGCCAAATTCAAAGAAAATATCGTTTTTGAGCGATTGTGGATTTGGTTTGCAAGGGTCTTTTGTTTTGGGGTTGCGTCGATTAATCCAATGGTTGTACGTCACAACATTTGGAATCGAAAATGCACTGCGGGAGTTTCCACCTGCGGCAAATGCCCTAAACCCTGTTTGGAAATTGAAGAATCCATTTTTGTTTCGTTGTAAAACCACCTCATAGTTGGGTGATACCCGTGGCGAGTGCGAATAAAATTCTAAAGATAATGCCCTTTGATTTTTGCGGACACGGTGTTCACGGTATTGTCCATGAGCCACAAACGAAATAGCTATGCAGAATAAAACTTTTTTCATGTAGATTCAATTTCTTTAAAAACGATGCTCTCAACCAGCAAATTGTAAGTACTCAGAACACAAAAATTTTATACGTCATACAAATCATGCAAATCATTAACCCAGCTACCGAAGAAGTTATCGCCGAAATACAAGAAGACAGTAGAGAATCGCTCAATAAAAAATTCAAAACACTGCAAAAAGCCCAAAAAACTTGGGTAAAAGTTTCAGTTAAAAAAAGAGTTGAGATAATCGCCCGATTCGCAGATTTACTAAAAGAAAATATCGAAGAATTGGCCTCAACGCTGACCTCAGAAGTTGGAAAACCTCTTCAACAATCTCGCAACGAGGTCAATGGAGCAATCGGCAGAATTAAGTTTTTTGTAGAGAATTCTCAAAAATACCTCAAAGATGAGTACGTCTTGCGTACCGATGGACTCAAAGAACGGATTTCTTACGAGCCGCTCGGCGTAATCTGCAATATTTCGGCTTGGAACTACCCGTATTTGGTTGGGGTAAATGTATTCATTCCGGCTTTGATTGGTGGTAATGCCGTTTTCTACAAACCATCCGAATACTCGACCTTGACGGGTTTACAAATCGAAAAACTACTCAAAAAAGCAGGTATTCCTGATGATGTTTTTCAAGTAGCAATCGGAGCAAAAGAAGTAGGAGAGGCCCTACTCGAAATGCCTCTCGATGGTTATTTCTTTACGGGTTCGTACCGTACAGGGCAGTATATCTACCAAAAAGTTGCTCCCAAAATGGTGCCTTGTCAGCTCGAATTAGGCGGCAAAGACCCGCTTTATATTGCCGATGATGTGGCTGATATTCAGGCAGTTGCGGCTGGTACGGCCGACGGTGCTTTTTATAACAATGGTCAGAGCTGTTGTGCCGTCGAGCGGATTTATGTGCATGAGGCCGTTTACGATAAATATGTAGAGGAATTTGTCAAAGAGGTCAAATCTTACAAAATCGGACAGCCAACCGAAGACGGGGTTTATATCGGAGCGATTTCAAGAAAAAACCAAATCGGATTCCTCGAAAACCAAGTGTCAGATGCCATCTCGAAAGGTGCTAAACTCCAGACTGGTGGCAAAGCTATCAGCCAAAAAGGGTATTTCTTTGAGCCTACCGTTTTTACCGACGTAAACCATAAAATGAGCCTGATGAAAGACGAATCTTTTGGGCCAATCATCGGTATCATGAAAGTAAAAAATGATGCCCAAGCCATCAAACTCATGCAAGATACCGAGTATGGTCTGACAGCCTCGGTTTATTCATCCAATCAGAAAAGAGCCGAGAAGATTCTGAAACAAATTGACTCTGGTACGGGCTACTGGAATTGCTGCGATAGGGTTTCGGCAAATCTTCCGTGGAGTGGCCGAAAAAACTCAGGATTTGGAGCTACGCTTTCGCATATTGGTATCCGAGCATTCGTAAAACCCAAAGGCTGGCATTTGAGGGGGTAGTATTTTACCCAACGATTTTAGATTAACTGTTTTTTTGATTAAATTTGAGAAAAATAGTAGATATATGATTACTGAAGTAAAACAATCAAATCTGCCCAAAACACTCGAAGAATTCCTCTTATGGGAACCTGAAGACGGTTTCAAATATGAGTGGAACGATGGTGAATTGATAAAGTTTGAAGGAATGAAGAAAAAAGAATACTACATCTACGGAATTTTAAATCGTTTGTTCTTTGAAAAAAAATACATTGAAAAAGGTTCACTAATATCTGAACCCGATGTGATGCTCACAGGTATTCAAATGCGAAGACCCGATATTGCTTATTTTTCTTATGAACAGCAAGATGCAGGTCGAAACGGTGAAGATGTGATTCCTGAATTTGTGATAGAATTGATTTCATTTAATGATGAATTTGAAAAAGTCGAAACCAAACTAACCGAATATTTTAAGGCTGGCGTAAAGGTAGTTTGGCATATTTTACCCCAAAATCAGCTTGTTTACGTTTATACGGGGCGTAAACAAGTAAAAATCTGTACCGATGATGATATTTGCTCGGCAGCTCCCGTTTTGCCTGAGTTTGAAATTAGCGTAAATCAGATTTTTGCTCCTACTCTTGTTTAAAAATAATCTCAACCGAAAAATCCCGTAGATTGAGAAATCTGCGGGATTTCTGTTAATTATTGCTAATTTTTTCGTAATTTTACACCTAAATTAACATTGACACAATTCAAATAACCAATAATGGCAGAAGAAGCAAAAGACCCATCTAAAGCAAATTACGGAGCGGATAACATTCAAGTACTCGAAGGTCTCGAAGCTGTACGTAAACGTCCAGCCATGTATATCGGAGACATCGGTTTCAAAGGATTACACCACCTCATTTGGGAGGTTGTTGATAACTCAATAGACGAAGCCCTTGCGGGTCATTGCGATACAATCAACGTAACGATTCACACTGATAATTCGGTTACAGTAAAAGATAATGGTCGTGGAATTCCGACCGGAATGCACCCAAAAGAGAAAAAATCAGCCCTCGAAGTCGTTATGACCGTCTTGCACGCGGGTGGTAAATTCGACAAAGATACCTACAAAGTTTCGGGTGGTCTTCATGGTGTGGGGGTATCCTGCGTAAACGCCCTCTCGACAGATTTGAGAGTTGAGGTACGCCGCGATGGTAAAATTTTTGAGCAAGAATATAAAATCGGTAAGCCACAGTATCCTGTTCGTGAAATCGGTACAACCGATGACCGTGGAACCCAAGTGCACTTCAAACCCGATGATAGCATATTTGTAGTAACCGAGTACAAGTACGAAACCGTAGCCAATCGTCTTCGTGAATTGTCATTCTTGAATAAACGTATTAAGTTGACTCTCACCGATTTACGTGAGTTAGACGAAGAAGGTAAACCAAAATACGAAGAGTTTTTCTCAGAAGGCGGGCTTATCGAATTCGTGGCTTACATTGATGCAGGTCGTGAAAGATTGATTCCAGAACCAATGTACATGGAAGGCCAAAAAGATGGCATTCCTGTTGAGGTTTCGATGCTCTATAATACTTCGTATAGCGAAAACGTATCTTCATTTGTCAATAATATCAATACCCACGAGGGCGGTACGCACGTGTCGGGCTTCCGTATGGCATTGACCCGTACATTGAAGAATTACGCCGAAAAAACGGGTATTTTGGCAAAAGAAAAAATCGAAATCAGCGGTGATGACTTCCGTGAAGGCTTGACAGCTGTTATTTCGGTAAAAGTTCAAGAACCACAATTTGAAGGACAAACCAAAACAAAATTGGGTAACGGAGAAGTTACATCGGCCGTGAGTGCGTGCGTTGCCGAAATGCTCGAAAACTACCTCGAAGAGCATCCGAAAGAGGCTCGTACAATCGTCGATAAAGTTGTTTTGGCTGCCAAGGCACGTATCGCGGCTCGTAAAGCCCGTGAGATGGTTCAGCGTAAAAACGTATTGACTGGTACTGGTTTGCCCGGTAAATTGGCCGACTGTGCGGAGTCTGACCCAAGTATTTGTGAGCTTTATCTTGTCGAGGGTGACTCGGCGGGTGGTTCGGCAAAACAAGGTCGCAACCGTGCTACGCAGGCGATTTTGCCGCTTCGTGGTAAGATTTTGAACGTAGAAAAAGCCCAAGAATACAAAATCTACGAAAACGAAGAGATTAAAAATATGATAACGGCTCTTGGTGTGAGATTCGGAAAAGAAGGCGACGAAAGAGCTTTAGACATGGAAAAACTTCGTTATCATAAAATCATCATCATGACCGATGCCGATGTTGATGGTAGCCACATCCGTACATTGATTTTGACATTCTTCTATCGCTTTATGAAAGACTTGATAGAGAGTGGCTACGTTTATATCGCTCAGCCGCCATTGTATTTGGTAAAGAAAGGCAAAGAAGAAGAATACTGCTGGACCGAAGAACAACGCGAAAGAGCTGTAAAACGCCTTGCGGGTGGCGGAAAAGAAGAAAACGTGGGTGTACAACGTTACAAAGGTTTGGGCGAGATGAACCCAGAGCAACTTTGGAGTACGACGATGAACCCCGAAAACCGTACGCTTAAACAAGTATCAATCGAGTCGGCTGCTGAAGCAGACCACCTATTCTCGATGCTGATGGGCGATGACGTTGCTCCACGCCGAGACTTTATCGAGCGTAATGCCAAATACGCAAGAATTGATATTTAAAAAACAATTATAAAATGATAAGTAAAAGGCTCTCTTGGTTTGCAAGAGGGCCTTTTATATTATAAGTACTAAGACAAAATTAGCTATTGAAGTTTAACTAAATATACTGATAATCAGTTAGTTATGTACGCAATTCAATTGTGCGAATCATTCGATTAATTCGTCATTAGACTTACATATAATCTTATAGATTAAATTCATGGCATAGCCTTACAACTTTATACGTAGTTTTTATATTATATGATAAAACCATACAAATTATATGATAAAAACTGCATATTTCTTAATACTAAGCTATATTCTGTCATTCGATATATATGCCCAAAGCCTTGTTGGTTCGGCCAATCTACCACGTACCAAAATCGTATTAGAGACCGATTCTACAACCTATTTTGCGGGGCAAAAAGTCAATGTAAAAGCTACACTTTTTGATGCCCAAACCGAACAATTGGACTCGCTCAATTCTACATTATTTATCGAATTAGTCAATAACAAAAGTGTAATTCTGAATAAATGGATTCTCAAAATTAATGGTTCAAAAGCTGGGCTGAATTTTCAATTACCGCAGAATCTAAACTCAGGGTATTATTATCTCAGAGCATATACCAACTGGATGAGCAGCTTTGCGGCAGAGGCTATCCCGACCAGCGAAATTCTCGTTTTAGGCTCAAATTTTGAGGCCGAAATCAGAAAGGATGCTGACTTAAAAAAGTACTCTTTAGCCTTCAAGCCCGAAGGTGGTAGGCTTGTCAAGGGTCTGATAAATCGGGGGTTGGTGGTCATCAAAGATAACTACCAAAACGGTATCGAAACCGATGGGTTCTTGGTAATTAATCAAGATACCGTTGCTACCTTCAAAACCGATAGATTAGGACAAGCCTTGGTACAATTCACCCCAATCGAGGGGCAGCCACATAAAATAATAACTCCTAAAGCAGAATCAGACATTAGCTCCCAAATAATATCCGAAGGAGTGGTTATTAGAGGCGATTGGATAGACAACTCCAGCAGACTTAGGGTGTTGATACAGAGCAACTTAGCATTAGATAGTATGCCACACCTCATTGCCCAAACGAGGGGCGTTATTTATCAATATTTACCACTTTCTAAAAACGAAACAATAGTATATTTCAATCAGAAAGACCTAAAATCGGGTGTTTTGAATATTGGCGTAATTTCAAACGATGGAAAAGTTTATGCCGAAAGAGCATTTTATATTTCTAATGATTCGGAGAATATCAAATCTAAGTATCTGCTCTATGATTCTGAATTGGATAGCCCCATCGAAAACACTCAAACCAGAGATATTAATGTAGAATTGATAGGTAAACAAAACGTTTTGTATGGATTTACCGAACTCTTGAAAACGCGAAGTTTACCCAAAAATTTAGAGAGAGGGGTGGTGATTTCGGGTAAAGTCAAAAGACCCAATGGCAAGAGTATCAAGACACCAGCCAATATTTCGTTGAGTATCTTGCCTTCAGAACTTGATACGCTCAATTCTAAACAATTTTTGGTGGGGTTATCAGACCCAAACGGTCATTTTGTGTTTGAAAATCTTGATTTTTACGGACAGGTTGAATGTACTTTGAATGCTTCGCAAAAAAACGAGGCCTTAAATATTGAGCTTGAAAACCTCTCAGCCCCCATTCTCACTAACAGATTCAGAGATATTGATTGGTCAAGATTCCAGAAAAAACAAATTGAAGCGGCTAAAACCGAGTGGCAGAACCACATTTATCAGATAGACACGCTCAACAAAGAAAAAACTATCGAGCTAAATGAGCTGGTGGTAAAGGCGAGCAAAATCAAACCAAATTCGTCGAATATTTTACTCAAAGACCCGCCGATTAAGAGGTTTTTTCAAGATAAACTCATAGGAGGAGGCAATGTGATGCAGTTATTTTTTAAACAACATGTAGCGTTTCGCCTTCAAAAATACCCAAACCCTAAAATTTTGATGCTTTTAGACGATAATCGGGTATTTAGTTTAGATAACATTGATTCTGGAATCATCGCATACATTGATATTTTGGATGGTACCGCCGAGGCAAATATGTTGGGGGCTGATATTGTCATAAATATTTACACCAAATACCACACAATAAACCCCATCGTGAGGGAGTATTTAGAGAAAAATCAGATTACATTTCCTAAGAAAATCAAACTGCAAGGGTACGAATACGTAAACCTAAAACCCCTGAAATAAATGAGGTAAATTGTGAAAAAATATAAATTTCACCAAGATTTAACACCAAAAAGCCATAGAAAGATGGCTTTTTGGTTTATATTTGAGATTTAGTTTAGACTTCTGTTTTTAGTAATGATATGCAAGACCACGACAAACGCCCCAAAAACGGAATATTCTCTTTTTTGAGTGGATTGACAAACAACAAAACACCTGATAATAAAGAACAAGTGGCAGACCCAAAGGTAAATCGTTATGCTGATAGTATTGAGCAGTCAGATTATCTGAGCCGCGATTTGAGCTGGCTGAAATTTAACGAGCGAGTACTCGACCAAGCCCGAAAACCAGAACTGAATCTCTTTGACCGACTCAAATTTTTGGCAATTACTTCATCGAACCTTGATGAATTTTTTACGATTCGATTAGGAAGTTTGTATAATTACCTCGATTACGACAAAGAACGCATAGATTATTCGGGATTGCGAGAAGTGCCATTTCGCAAAGCAATGCTGACGGCCGTTAAGCAGTTTTTGAGCGAGCAAGACCGTATTTTTTCGGAAGAATTGATACCGCTTTTTGCCGATTACAAATTTAAGGTGGCTTCGATAAATGATTTGACCAATGACGAAAAAAATGGCGTGATTGAGTACTTCGATAACACGATTTATCCGATGCTCACGCCGATGTTATTCGACCATACGCACGTTTTTCCGGTTCTGATTGCCAAAACCTTAATCTTTGGGGTTGTTACCGATGCTAACAAATCGGTTCTTTTTCCCGACGATAACGATAACCGTAAACTCTCTTTTGTGCAGATTCCGAGCAATCTGCCGCGTTTCTACGTGATTGAGCGTGACGAAGAAATCTTGTTTTTGCCAATTGAAGAAATCGTGAGGGGCGAAATCAAGAAATTGTATCGAAATGTCGAGATTCAGGCCGTAAACCTTTTCAGGATTGTTCGTAATGGCGATTTTACACTCGAAGAATCGGATGATATAGAATCTGATTTTATTGACGAAATCAAGCAAAAGATTAAGAATCGCCGCCTCGGCAGGGTCGTATTCATGGAAATCGAAAAAAACTCAGACCCGTGGATGCTCAATTTGCTACAAAAACGCTGGGAAATTGACAAATATAATATTTTTGAAGACGAATCGCTGATAGATTACACTTGCCTCTGGCAGATTATCAAGCATCCAGAGTTTCAAGAGGTGCTTCCACCCGCCCGCACACCCGTACCTCCGCTGTGCATGAGCCGCGAAAAAGTTTTGGATATTTTTGAGAGTATCAAAGAGCGAGACATCTTGTTGCATCACCCATACAATAATTTTGAGCCAGTTTTGCAATTGCTCGAAAAAGCCGCCGAAGACCCCGATGTACTTTCTATCAAGCTAACGATTTATCGTTTGGCCAAAAAATCGAGGGTTACGCAGGCACTTCTCAAAGCCGCCGAAAACGGCAAAACGGTCTCGGTTTTGTTTGAAATCAAGGCACGATTCGACGAAGAAAATAACATCCGTGAAGCCGAGAGATTGCAACGAGCGGGTTGTTTCGTAATCTACGGAATCGGGCTTCTCAAGACCCACACCAAGCTCATGCTCATTGTACGCAACGAGCGAAATCGTGTGGTGCAATACGCTCACTTAGCGAGTGGGAATTACAACGAAGACACTTCAAAACTCTATACCGATATTGGCTTACTCACGACCAATCCGGCCTATACAAAAGATATTTCGGAGTTTTTTAATGTAATCACTGGTCATTCGCAACCAGTTGATTATCAGCAACTTATTACATCTCCTCGCGATATGCGTAAGAGTTTGATAAATTTGATTCGCAACGAAGCCGAAAACGCAAAGCAGGGTTTGAGTAGCGGAATCTGCATTAAGATGAATTCGCTCGAAGACCGCCAAGTAATTGATGAACTCTACGCTGCGTCGCAGGCGGGTGTGCCTATTAAGTTGATTATCAGGGGGATATGCTGCTTGAGGCCACAACGTAAAAACCTTTCTGAAAACATCACCGTTAGGTCTGTGGTAGGGCATTTTCTCGAACACGCCCGAATCCTATACTTCCACAACAACGGCAACCCTAAAGTTTACGGGGGTAGTGCCGACATTATGGTGCGGAGCTTCGACCGCCGAATCGAGTCGCTCTTTTTGATGATTGACGAAAAAGTACGTCAGCAGGTAATGCACATCCTTGATTTTAACCTGAGGGATAACGTAAACGCTTACGAATTGCTCGAAAATGGTAACTACCAACGAGTTAGCACCGATGGCGAAGCATTTGATATTCACCAAAAATTCTTTGAAGTAAACGAGAATGACATCAAAAACGTGGTACTTTTTGAAGAAACTCCAGTGGTTATAGAAGAGCCAAGCATCGAAGAAAATGTTTTATAATAAGGTTTGATTTAACGCTGACAGGGATTGAATGCCAAACGGTAAGTCGCTGTCAGCGTTTTTTCGATTTGCCCATCATTTACCCTAAATTGCTACTTTAATCATTTTAATCTTGGCGTAAAAACTACCATTTCCACAAAAAAATCATTAGAATTGTATTTTCTAAAACAGATTATATCAATAACCCTAAAACCAATATGCCTAACCAGTCAAAAACTACTATTCAGTATCTTTTTAGTCTCCCTGTAATTGTTGCCGCCTTAGGTTATTTTGTTGACATCTACGATTTATTACTTTTCGGAATCGTCCGAATACCGAGCTTAAAATCGCTTGGACTAAACGACGAGCAGGTTTCGAGTGTAGGGACGAGTATCTTAAACTGGCAAATGGGCGGGTTGTTGCTCGGTGGTATTATTTGGGGCGTTTTGGGCGATAAAAAAGGTCGTTTGTCAGTGCTTTTTGGTTCGATTATTACTTATTCTTTTGCCAATATTCTTTGTGGATTTATCCCCGAAATCGGATTTATGGATAAATTCTTAGCGTATAAAATCTTGCGTTTTGTAGCGGGTATCGGTTTGGCTGGTGAGTTGGGAGCGGGTATCACGCTCGTATCCGAGATTTTACCTACCCGTGTACGTGCCATTGCCACCTCTTTTGTGGCTGGTATTGGTCTTTTTGGGGCGGTGGTTGCCAATTTTACCGTAAAACTCTCAGATAGCTGGACAACCGCTTACTTTGTGGGCGGAGCGTTGGGCTTCATGCTTTTGTTGCTCCGAGTTGGTGTTTTTGAATCGGGTATGTATAAAGATGTAAAAGAAAGAGCCATCGAGAAGGGCAATTTTATGTCGTTTTTTACGAATCGAGATAGGTTTGTTCGCTATATGAAATGTATAGGCATCGGTTTGCCGACGTGGTTTGTGATTGCGATTTTGGCAACATTCTCAAACGAATTCGGTGCAGTGTTTGGAATAATCGAAAAGGTTTCGCCAGGCGATGCCATCATGTGGTGCTACGTAGGGCTTGCATTGGGCGATTTATCGAGCGGATTCTTCAGCCATGCACTACACTCTCGTAAAAAAGCGGTGGGTTGGATGATGCTCTTCACTCTGATTTGTTCAATCATATATTTGTATTCGGGAGTTCAGAGTACCACTACATTATATACACTGTGTGCATTGCTTGGATTCGGGATTGGTTATTGGGCAATGTTTGTTACGATTGGAGCCGAACAATTCGGTACGAATCTCAGAGCCACAGCTGCCACCACAGTGCCAAATATGGTGCGTGGGGCCGTAATCTTAATGACTACTTTTTATACAGGTTTCAAGACGGGAGTCTTGACAATACCATTTACCGAAATCAAATTTCCATTTATTCAGACCAGCCTCGTAACTTCGGGAGCAATCGTCGGAATCGTCTGTTTTGCGTTGGGTTTTTACTCGATTCTGACGATTTCAGAAACCCACGGACGCGACATGGATTTCTTAGAGGAATAACACTCTGTTTCGCAATACGTAAAAACCCCTATCAATTATCGTAGTTTAACTCTATGCGGCTAATAGACTATTGTTGTACCTTTGCATCAACAATATAGCCATGAAAAATAAATAGTTCAAAAGGCTGACTCTTAAACAGGTCAGCTTTTTTATGCCCCAACTTTTAAGATAATTCTCTACACAACACACCTCTTATTATAACCATGAAAACTAATTTTTACTTTATAACTATTTGAAAAAGCTATGGAAGCATCATTTTGGATTAAATCTTGGGAGTTGGGCGGATTCTACACGTCGTTTCATCGCCGTGATATTCACCCTTACGTACTCGAATACATGACTCCCGATGAAATCGAAAATAAAAACATTCTTGTACCACTTTGCGGAAAAACCCTCGATATGCTTTATTTGGCTCAGTATGCCAATAAAGTGATAGGAGTAGAGCTTGTAGAAGAAGCCATTGTTCAATTTTTTGATGAGAATAATTTGCCTTACGAAATGATTGACGACGAGACGTACGTTTCGGGCAATATTACGCTCTTGAAAAAAGACTTTATGGCACTCACAACCGAAGAAATTGGGCAGATAGATTGGATTTACGATAGGGCGTCGTTAGTGGCTTTGCCTTACGAAATGCGAGTAGATTATCTGCGTGCGATTGATAGATTGTCGGATGTAGGTACAAAACAATTGATAATTACGCTCGAATATTTTCCGTTGATTAATTCGGCTCCGTTCTGTATCAAACCCAACGAAGTTGATGATTATTACGGAGCAGGACATATCATTAAGCACGTCGAAAGACCTAATTTGCCCAATCACGGCATGGTTCGTAAATGGAACCTCGACTACCTGATTGAGCATGGATTTGTGGCTACAAAATATGCCAACGGCGTTATCTTGAAAGATTTAAGATTAGAAAATACATTAGTTTAGGGACAATCCGTAGCACACCTCCTGACATTGGAGAGTGTGCTATTTATTTGATTATCAGGTCTTTTACAAAGTAGAAAAACAAAGTTTGCACCACCGCCCACACACTTGCACTCACGAACATGTGGCTCAGAATCTGCCCCTTCGGATAGCGAAACGCCAATGCCAATACAGTACCGCCGATGGGCGTAAAAAGTAGCGGTGTTAGTCCGGCTACGCCAATTAGTCCAAACTTACTTCTGACTTTTACAGCCAAACGATTGGTCTTCGTAAATTTCTTCTTCGGTTTATTACTCTTGAAAAACTTACCGATAAAAACACCAAAAAACATCAGTATAATAACCGTGAGCATCATGCCAATGATGGTGCAGATGGTGGTTTCGACCCAGTGAAGTTTTGTTGCCAAGCCAACCAGCGGGCCAGCTACAAATTTTATCATACTTGCGGTAATAGTAGCAAAATACCCTGCCCAGTTCATAAAAATTAGTGAATGATTGAATCGTGAATTAGTGAATAATTACTGGTTTAGACTTATTAATTGTTGAAAATTATCTGCAAAACGCATAAACCGACTTGATACTTCCTTTAATCATTGGAATAATTGTGTTCTAAATTCGATTAAAGCCAAACCCTTTGGTTCTTCTGCAAAAATAGGACGGATATTATTCAAATTCTTGATTAATAGAAACAAAATATTGACCGCCAAAATTTTACCACTCATCATTTTTTTATAGCCATTTATCACTTATCAAGAAATAATTTTACCAAGTATCTTGCATCACATAGTACCTTTGAATATATTTGTATCGTTAATTCAGAAATAAGGTCAGCAAGGCCTCTGAGTTGGCAAATATGAAAAAGCTATTTACAAAATATTGATTATGAAATTACAATAAAATCCCAATAAAAAGATGGATTTAGAAAATGCTCAAGTACAGATGCGGAAAGGGATTTTGGAGTTCTGCATCTTACATATCATTTCGAGGGGCGAGGTTTATGCCTCTGAAATGTTGGAAGAACTCAATGCCGCCAAAATACTGGTGGTAGAAGGCACACTTTACCCTTTGCTTACACGCCTCAAGAATTCGGGGTTGTTGGATTACAAATGGGTCGAATCTTCTTCGGGTCCACCGAGAAAATACTACGTATTGACCGACACCGGTCGCCTTTTTCTCGATAACCTCAACCTTACGTGGCAAGAACTCGCCCAGTCGGTTCAGACCATCGTTTCGCATACCGAAGAAGTAAAATCAAAGCAAAACAGCTAAAAGTTAATTGTTAATAGAAAACCGTTAGTCGTATTCAATTGACGATTAACCAATACCTAAAAACGTTATGAAAAAGACAATACAAATAAATATAGCGGGGATAGTCTTCAACATCGAAGAAGACGCTTTCGATAAACTCAGCGGATATTTGAAGTCGGTACAACAATACTTTTCGGACTTTGAAGGTAGCGAAGAGATTGTATCGGACATCGAATCTCGGGTTGCTGAGAAGTTTTTGGCTAAACAAAAAGCCGAGAACCACACCGTCGTGACCCTCGAAAACGTAAACGCCCTCATCAAAGAGATGGGTACGGTTGCTGACTTTGAGGCGATTCAGGAAGATGAAGACCTCAAAAAACAAGAAGCAAGAACCGAGAAACAAGAAACAAGAAGCTCAAAACAAGATTATCAAAACAAACAGAGCAATACTATACCAACAAAAATCTACCGTGATACCAAACGCAAAGGTTTGGGTGGTGTTTTGGCGGGGCTTTCGCACCACTGGCAGGTTGATGTGGTCTGGATTCGTATCTTATTTTTGGTACTTTTCTTGGGTCTTTTGCCAGCAGCGGGTATCTCTGGGTTTTTATTCTTAGGATATTTCATCGCTTGGATTGTTCTACCTCCAAATGCCAATCTTGAAGAAAATACCAATATCAAGAAATTCTACCGAGACTCTGACAATAACGTAATTGGTGGTGTGAGTAGCGGTTTGGCGGCGTATTTTGGTACTGATGTAGTTATTTTTAGATTGATTTTTGTAGCATTGATTTTTGCCGGTGGACTCGGAATCATCCTTTACATAATCCTTTGGGCAGTGGCTCCGACAGCACAAACGCTCACCCAAAAAATGGAAATGAAAGGTGAAGCCGTAACACTCGAAAACATCGAAACCAAAATCAAAGAAAGCAAAAACCCAACGCCGGCGGCTCCCGAAAGTGCCATTACCAAGCTTTTATTGTTCCCATTCCGTTTGATAGGGCTGATTTTCAAGGCAATCGGTAAAGTTTTGATGAGTCTTGGGCCAATCGTCAGAATCTTCGCAGGGTTAATCCTCTTAGTGATTTCGGGTAGCTTTATGATTGCTTTTATGGCTGTGTTAGGGGTATTTTTGGGAGTTTCGACAGGTAGCGATTTCGATTTTGGAGTACGCGGAAATATCGAATGGATTACGCAAGATATTCATCCAGCATTTAGCATTTTTGCCATCTTGGCTTCGCTGATGCCGATAATCGCAATCGGAATGGTAGGTTTGATTCTCATCACAAATCGTAGATTGGGGAATCGTAGCTTCTGGACAGGTATCTTTACGGCTTGGATGGTAGGAGTTTTGGGTACGATAATCATCGCAACCAAATACCAACTCAACTTTGCTCGCAGAGGCGAGGTAGAAGAAACTAAAACATTTACTTTGCCATCGCAAACACTTGTTTTGGATGCCGATAACAGCGAAGAGTACGATGATAACAACGATTTTAGATTCAGAAATGAAGTAGATGTTGAGATTGAAGGCTTTGATGGCAACGAGATAAAAGTTGAACAGACATTTAAGGCTCGTGGACGCACCACCGAAGAAGCAAGAGCAAACGCCAAAAATATAACGTACAAAATTGCACAGAAGGATTCATCATTGATTTTTGACCGATACATTGGTTTACCAAGCAAAGGGCGTTTCCGCCAGCAAGAGTTAGACCTCAAATTGTATATTCCGTACAACAAGAAGTTTAAAATGACTGAGTACTTCTACAACCGAGTGTATCGCCACTGGGGCAATGACCAAAACTACGATGTAGATGGCGACGAAGTTGATAAGTTTACTTTTGTGATGAAACGTGACTCGGGTGTGGTTTGTCTGGATTGCCCTAAATTGACCGACGAAGAGCGTGAATCGCTCAGAAGTCATTACGACGATGACGATAGCTACATAGACTATGATGTATTCAATCGCAATGGTGAGCATGATAAAACATTCACTGTAAAAGATTTTGATAAAATCAGCGTTGGTGGGGCATTTATCTTGAATATCAAAAAAGGCGATACTTACAGTGTCAAGGCCGAGTCGGATGACAGAGATGAGTTAGATAACTTAGACCTTAGAGTGAGTGGCCGAGAGTTGAAGATTGAGTTTGAAGACGAGTTTAGATTCCGCAATAGAGACAGAGTAGTTTTCACGATTACGATGCCAAACTTCGAAGGAATTGATTTGAGTGGAGCGGCCTCGGCAAAAGTGATAGGTTTCAAAGACAACAAAGACATAGACATTGATTTGACCGGTGCATCGAGAATCGCGATTGATATTGATGCAAACGCTATCAACTTCGATGCAACTGGGGCCTCAAGTGCCGAACTCCGTGGTAAAGCCGCCAAAGTAGATTTCGATGTTACGGGGGCCAGCAAAGTTGATGCTCGCCGCATGGATATTGTCAATATAGATGCCAATGCAAGCGGTGCAAGCAAAATAAAAGTTGGCAAAACGGGCAATTTAGACTCAAATACCAGCGGAGCAAGTAAAGTTATTAGAGATTGATAATCAATCTGAAAAATCACAAAAAGGTAGCACAATAGCTACCTTTTTGTTTATCTCATAATCAAAAAATACCCTCTATTTTTGGTTGATTTACCTTTAAAATCCGTGATAGAGTATTCGTAAAGATAAGTACCCGTTGGTGCATCTTCGCCGTTTACTTTGCCGTCCCATCCTTTACCACTCCCAAGTTGATTATTACTCCAGACGGGTGTTCCCCACCGATTGTAGATGTTAATGCTGAATTCCTTGATAAAATAACCATTTACATCAAAAGTATCATTGATTGTATCGCCATTTGGTGTAAACGCCTCGGCAATAAAAACGGTAGCTTTAGGTGCAAAGACTGTTTCGTTTGAGTAGCTCGCTGTTCCGCCACCCACTGGCACTGCCTTGATACGATAAGTAACATCGCCAGACGTAGGGTCAACTTCGCTTGGGTCGGGGTCATATTTGAGGGCCGTACCAGCACTCCTAACAAGTGTAAAATTTGTTCCGTTTTTCTTTTCGATTTCGTAGCGAGCGAGTCCAGTCTGAAACTTCTTGTAGTCGGTCCATTCTACTCCGCTGCCCGTTGGCTTCAGAAAAACTGCACAAAACTGGTCTGATTTGTCGGATTCGACCAAACAATTATTTTTATAAGTAATCTGATAACATTCTTGGCGTTGCGATGGCTCCGACTGTGGGTCGGGGATATTCTGCGAAGTCGAAGGGGCATCAATCGAAAGATTGGTGTTATTACTCATTCTGTAAAACGTAACGTTTTTTGGGGCCGACGGAAAAGTCGCCCTTATCTCAACTTTGTTTAGGTTATTGACCGTCAGAAAAGCATTCGTAATCGTCGTTGGTTTGGTATCGTCTTTACCATCTACATCCTGCTTGTACGAAAAACTAAACGCTCCGTTTATAAGATTAACGGCCCTTACTTGGTAAGTATATTTTAGGCAAGTTTTATTGCCATCAATAAACTGAGCAGGTGAGGTGTTATTGAGTGCGGGGGAGCTTCCAGCTCCGTTTGTACCCAAAACTTGAATAGAATTATAGTTCGGGGCGTTTTTCCACGTGACTACGTTTTGTTTATTTTCGGCTTTTACCGTTATCGGAATCGTACAATTATCGACCGAAAAAGGCGAAACCGACCCGCAGGAGTTTCTAACTCGTACTTTGAAGCAATATTGCTCTTGCGAAACAGCATTGTTGGCTGTTACCGAAAACAAAGTAAATGAAGTAGCACTTACCTCTTTGTTCAGTGTATAATTGGCATCGGCGATTTTTCGTTGATGAACTTCTACAATACCAGTCTGATTGGTAAACATCCCAACTTGGGTGTCGGATAAAACTTCGAGACGAGCAATGAGTGGTGTGGCTGTGATGGGGTTGACACCACTACCATTGGCTACTACGCTTCGTGAATTAACCGATGGGCAGCCGCTAATCGTACCCGAGACTTGTACAAGGTGTGTTCCGGTAGAACTAAAAGTCAATGGCTCTTTGTGGTTTCCGCTCGACCATTGAGATTTATTGATGGTTTTGTTTTGGCTATTCCAGGTTACTTGTAAAGAATTGAATTGATTGTTGGCATCGCTATTCGGAATCTCAATTGTGCCTTGCCCAGACGTGCATGAAGAGATACTAAACTCAGGACGTGGAATATTGAGAACCTCAACTACCTGACACGCATAAGTCTTGACTGCCCCGGTGTTATCGCGGGTGGTTTGCATGATAACAAACTTATTGGGGGTTGTAACTGGCACCACAAAAGGAGTATTGGCATTGACAAATCTTGTGCCGCCCGTAGTGGGCATTGCTGTGGGCGAAGTTTGGTTGTAATAATAAACGGCAGCCCCTGTGGGAATCACCGTGGTGTTACGGACATTTGTTGCGATATTTGACGGACAGATGTTTACGACATTATTGCCATTTGCCCAACCGACAACCGTGATGGGTGCTTTGCCGTTTTCGGTTATTGTAAAACTTCCTTGTGCGACCGTAGAACCTGCTGGAGGAGCGGGGCAGGTTTGGGCTTGAATTTTTATAGACAGAATCAATAAAAAATTCAGTAAAAAAATATTTTTACCTGACAGTTTCATTTGGGGTATAGATTCTTTTTTTGGGTGTACAGCTTTAAAAGGTAAAATTAGACACTTATTTATTTTAAATCCAAATTTATAGACGTAAAATAATCGGTAGGAGTTGTATCTAACTTTTTGATTATGAGATATTTAATCAAGGCTATTTGCATAAAAAAACAGCGGCGTGGAAGCTCCACGCCGCTGTTTGTATTACCCCTAAAACCCTAAAAAGTTTTATAATATCATAACAATTACTTTAACGCAATAGTTCGCAAATCCGCTGGAGTTGGATTTTTTGTTGATAGCTCAAACTCCTTCACAATTTTCTCTTTTCCGTTGGTAATCTCAAAAGTGTATTTACCATCTTCGAGGCCTTCCATGTTCCATTTTTTTGAGTAAGATTTCGTTTTTTTAGAAACGGTCTCCCAATGCAAAACTTCTCCTTTGTTGTTTTTCAATTTAATCTCAGAAGCCTTGCCCGATTTGTTTTCTACTAACACATTCATTTTCAATGAGTTATTTACTTGGTACATGCCCACATTAAGGGTTGCTTCTGTTTTTTTATCGTCGGCGTTAGCGTTGAAAGTTACAACTGTTGCTACAAGAGCGAATGCGATAGTTTTAATTAGCTTTTTCATTTTTTTACGTGTTTTTTAAGTTTATAGCTTTTTTCAAATTTCAATTATATGATGTTGGTGGAGGGCCGTCCGTGACAGGTTTTGCCACGAACGGTTGTTTTTAATGATGTGCGGTTGATTAATATTTTAATGAATCTGCCTCACGATTAATCTCTTTTGTCAAGATGCTGGCTCCGTTTACAATCTCTAAGTAATATTTACCTTTTGGAGCATTGCTCATGTCGAGCGATAACTTGTGCGTACCCGCTTTTTTGCTGATAGTCTCGGTATAGATTGTGTTACCTTCGGCGTCCATCAATTTCACACGGGCTTTTGCGTCGTCATTTTTTGTAACCATTACATTCAAGATGAGCGATTTTGCTGCACCGGCTTCATACATTCCTACATTTAATTTGCTTTCACGGTATGCGATTTTTTTGTCATCTGCATTAGCATTAAATGTTACTACTGTTGCTACAAGAGCGATTGCGATTGTTTTAAATAACTTTTTCATTTTCGTAATTTTTTTAAATGTTATTAAGTAATGAGCTTTTCTTTTTCTATTGTTTGTCTTGATTGACGATTCAAAGTTGGGGCTTTTTTGAGTACTATGCAATACATAATAGTATGTATGGCAATTTAACGTGTTGAGTGGTTTTTTTACATTTTGAGTTTTGAAAACTATTTCGATTTACCGATTTTCAAAGAACTAATCTACTATGCCAATATATATGAAAACACTGTACCAAAGTCTATAAATAAGTGTGCCAGTTTGTGTAAGTGTCACATTATCAGGTATTTATAATTATTTTACTACCAAATGGCAATCCTTAATATTTCTTAAAAGCGTTCGGTATCGTACAGGTGTACGCTGAATCCGTACAGCGTGAACAGTGATTTCGGGTACAAAATTGGAGCAATAAAATCAGCTACTAAAGATTTTCTACACGAACTGTTGATATTTTAGGTTGAAGTGTCAGAAAATGAGGCTTATATCACAACATCTTAAAAAATCATCTATTCGTTTATGATAACATTCTAAATCTTTTATACTTTTGAAAAACCAAAAGGTTACAAGAAGTTAGTTGTTAATCGAATTTTATGATTGGTAGATTATGATATTTATTATTAATGATTAACAAATAATCTGAACGGATAAATATTCGAGATTCGGATAATTCATAATTGTTTAAAATTGTATTAGTATATTGTATTTATAATAATTCTTAATTCAACCTTTGACCAGAGATGAAAAAAACTCAGATTCTGATTGCAGCAGCCTTTGTGAGTGCATTAGTAGGTTTCAATGCCAATGCTCAAAATACGTATTCTTCAAAACCACCAGCGGTTTCGCCGATGCCGATGAAACCCGAAATGACCGAAATCTGGGAACCAGAAGTACCAGTTGTTACGCCAGCTAAAACTCTTGGCGATGCTCCGTCCGACGCCATTATCCTTTTTGATGGTAAAGACCTCTCTCAGTGGGTGAGTGCCAAAGATGGTTCGGCTCCGAAATGGGAAGTAAAAAATGGCTATTTTGAGGTTTTGCCGGGTTCGGGCGATATTAAAACCAAAATGAAATTTGGAGATTGCCAACTACACCTTGAGTTCTCGGCTCCAGACGAAGTAAAAAGCGAAAGCCAAGGACGTGGAAACAGTGGTGTTTTCTTTCAAGACCGTTATGAATTACAAATCTTGGATTCTTACCAAAACCGTACCTACCGCAATGGCCAAGCGGCAAGTATCTACAAAGACCACGCTCCGCTTGTAAACGCTATGCGTAGCCCACTTGAGTGGAATACTTATGACGTAATTTATACGGCTCCACGTTTCAAACCAGATGGTCGTTTAGATTCTCCGGCTCGTATCACGGTATTACACAATGGCGTTTTGGTACAAAACAATGTTACAATCAATGGTTTGACACTCTATATCGGTTTGCACCACTATCCTGAGGCTCACGGCGATGACGTTATCCATCTTCAAGACCACGGCAACCGTACACAATTCCGTAATATCTGGATTAGAAAACTGTAATTGAATATGTATATAAATTAAGTATAGAACACAGATTTTTAAGATTTATATGGTATTTTATGATGCTTTTAGCGGTTATCATTTTTAATCATACAAATCATAAGTATCTGTGTTCTATTTGTTTATTACAGAATCCTATCTTTATAATTTCTACTCATCCGCAGCACTTTGGTATTCTTCAAAATTACCGAATAGTCGCCGTTGAAATGCGATTGAATCTCCTTGATACAGTTTAGGTTTACAATCGTCGAACGGTGAATCCTGACAAATTGTTTAGGATTTAACTTCGCCTCAAAGCTCGTCAAAGTCTCATACAGCAAATGCCGTGTTTTGTCGGTATAAAGGCTGATATAGTTGCCATCGGCTTCGATGTGGGTTAGGTCTGCAACCTGCACGAGTTGAATCTTGCCGCCGTCTTTTACCGTAACAATGCTTGGATATTCTTGCGGAAGCAGTTTTTTGAGCGTTTCGAGGTATTGTATGGATGAATTTTGGTTTTTGTTGAGATTGACTTGTCGGATAGCCTTTTGGATGGTTCGTTCAAATCGTTCAAAATCAAAGGGTTTAAGCAAATAATCAATCGCATTGGCATCGAATGCTTGGAGAGCGTAGTGGTCGAATGCCGTTACGTAAACGACCACAGGGCAAGGCTCAATCGAGATTTTTGATACTAATTCTAAGCCATTGAGTTCGGGCATCTGAATATCGAGTAAGAGCAAATCTAATGGTTCTTTTTCGATGATTTCGAGGGCGTTTCGGCCATCCGAACACACGGCAACGAGTTGAATATCAGCGATTTTTCCTAAGAAATTTGTCAATATTTCTCTTGCGATTGGTTCGTCGTCGGCTATGAGAGTTCGTATCATTTTCAATCAATTATTTAATCAATGGCATTATCAACTCTACCGTGATTCCGCTTTGGGGTTCGTTAGAAATAATATTCAACTGTCCGTCTTCGTCAAAAAGTGTTTCTAATCGGTTTTGGGTATTCGATAGCCCGATTCCAAAATTAAAATTTGTAAACGATTGATTATCAATACCATTGTCTTTGATAGATAATTTGAGTAGATTGTTTACCTCACCCAACCCTCTCCTCGAAGGAGAGGGCTTTTTTGTACCCTTCTCCTCGAAGGAGAAGGGATAGGGATGAGGTGAATCAACTAACATAACCCTCACCTCAATCTCGCCTTTTTTGGCGTAAGGTTCGATTCCGTATTTGATAGCATTTTCTACAATTGGCTGCAAGAGCATCGGCGGAACAAGGGCATTTTCTAAATCTTTATCAATCAAAAACTGATAGCTTAGTCTTTCTTCAAAACGGATTTTAATTATCTCAAAATAAAGATTCAGTAACTGGATTTCGTTGCGTATTGGTACCAAATCGCCGATGTTTTCTTTGAGGCTCAGTCGCAACAAATCGCTTAGTTTCATCAGCATTCGAGTAGCTTTATCGGTGTCGCCTTTTTGCATTAGTCCGATGATGTTGTGATGGGTATTAAACAAAAAATGCGGTTGCAACTGCATTTTGAGTGCATTTAGTTTCGACTCCGAAAGTTGTTTTTCGAGTTTAGATTTATCAATCTTTGCTTGTTGATATTCTTCAAAAATCAAGATTCCGTTATACACTCCCAAAATCAACCAATAATTGACAAATTCATTCAAAAAAGCGGTCGAAATCATCTTTTTTAGTACGTTGTGGTACTGTATGGTATCGCCAGTTTTTTGCCATAAATAAGTCATGATTACAGATATGAGACATAAACTCAAAAAGCTGATAATCAGTGAGATGGTAAGATGTATAGATAGTTTTGCAATAAGTTTTGGCTGCTTGATGGGGAGACGTCTGCCAATCTCAAAAACCAAAAAAGTTATCGGGATATAAACCAACCATTTGATTTTAAAAATGAGGCTTTCGGCAAGATAAAACGGGTAATCTCGCAACTGGCTGGCAATGTAGTCTTGGGCGGTCATCAGAATCGTGACAATCACCCAAAAAATCGGTATCAGCCAGTATTTGATTTTGGATAAACTCATGGTTCTTCGCGATAAAAATCGGTGTTTCTATAAAATTAGGGTTTAAATGTTTGTAAATCAAATGGTTAATTATGAGCTGGTTCGGGCAAATCAAAATAATTGCCACGAGTGCGGTCTAATGCTGCGGTGATTAACTTGAAGTTTTCAACATTTGGTTTAATATCCACATACTTATCCACAATGCTTCGGTGCTTGTAGATAACAAATGTATTTTCGGCTTCGGGGTTGATTTTGTTTAGGTTGGCTTCGGTGGCTTTATCGGTAAACGATGGTACAAACGTAAGAGCAGTCTTGGTCAGATTCAGCTCTTTACCAAGTTTTGCTAACTCATTTTGTCGAGTGGCTTTATCGTAATTTTTATCATTGCCATAAACAAAATAAACCTTGAGGTATTTCTGCCTTTTGATGCTTTCATCCTCCAGAAAACGTAACCATTGCCTGATTTCGCCCCAATTTGGATTATTTCCCACAAAATAGATAATGCCATGATAACGCCCGTATTTGCAGACAGGACAAGCCTGCGAGCCTTTGTCGGGGCCGTAAGCATGAAACGGAATAAACGAAGGCTGGTCTTCGCCGATATTCAAGCCCGACTGCGTAGTCGAGAGATTTTTCTTTGGGTAATTCGGAATATTCAGTCCTAAAACAATATCGTGTTCGGCAATTTGAAGATTTCCCTTATTCAAAACTCGCAAAATCCCGCTTCCGCCACGATTCTCGAAAGGATATTTTTTGCGGTGTGGAATCAAGAATTTGTCATCATCAAAATTTAATTCATCCACATAATATTCGTCTTTGAGGTCGGGTTCTTTGATAGAAAGATGAATATGGGCAGGCAAATCGCTATTTGGATACGATGCCGGGCGAATCGTGTAGATGCTGTATTTGCCATTTTTATCGGTTTTTACCCAGCCTCGTAGGTGTCCATGCTTTTTTGCTTGGTAGTTCATGCCTTCGCGTGGCGAGTACAGCCCTTTGTTGTCGGTGTGCCAGTAATACACAATCACGTTGGGGGCAGGTGTGCGTCCGTCAAGTCGAAAAATGGTTCCAGTTACCAATAGTTTCTGCCCTTTTTCATACCAACCCGCACTTGTGTCGGTGGCATTGATAGATTTTGGCATATCGACAAACATAATCTCGCAGCCGTCGCAGCCGCCACCCACTTTTTGTGCATTGGCTATAATCGAAAAAATCCAAAATGTAAAAAATAGCTTTTTCATAAGGGGTTTGTGTTTTTGATGACCCGAAGATAAAGTACGAACCCCGAATCCGATATGATTATCTGATAAGACGATGGATTTTTGGTTTAGAGCGTTTTTTTGAAAACCAGTAGATAAGTTTTGTTGTAGAATATCGAATAAAAAATTATTTTGCAAAAAAACGTGCAGAAAGATGGAAACAGCCGAAGACCAATTTCAATTTTTTGACGGAGTATTTTTTGAGACTTTTGGTCGAGAGATTGAAATTAAAGAATATCGTATGCTCGGAGGTGGGAGTATCAACGTGGCAGTACAAATCAATAGCGATGCGGGGAGTTATTTCATTAAATACAACACCAAAGACCTCGAAGGAATGTTTGAGGCCGAGGTAAATGGGCTGGAGTTGCTGCGTGAGTCTGAGACAGTGCGGATTCCAGAAGTGATGGGTTATGGGCGGCGTGACGGACGTGATTATTTGGTTTTAGAGTATATTTCACCTTCGCGTCCGAGTATGGTTTATTGGGAAGGTTTGGGGCAAAAATTGGCCAAACTACACCAAGTTTCGAGCGATAAATACGGACTGAAATTCAATAATTACATCGGTTCGCTTCGACAAAGCAATGAGCAAAACGAAGATTGGATTCAGTTTTTTATCGAAAAAAGATTGAATATTCAGGCAGGATTGGCTCTCTACAATGAGTTAATTTCGTGGGAGATGTACGATAAATTTCAGAAATTCTACAAAAAACTCCCAGATTTATTGCCAGTTGAAAAGCCCTCGCTTTTGCACGGCGATTTGTGGTCGGGCAATGTGATGAATGACGAAAAAGGACAACCCTGCTTTATCGACCCAGCCGTTTATTTTGGAAACCGCGAAGCCGAAATGGCATTTACGACCTTGTTTGGAGGCTTCGATTCTCGTTTTTATCATGCTTATCACGAGGCTTTGCCATTGCAACCAAACTTTGATGAGCGAGTGCCGATTTATAATATTTATCCGTTGATGGTTCATGTAAATCTATTTGGGTTGAGCTATCTTGCACCAGTCGAAAAAATCTTGAATAAATATGTTTAATCGTCGGAATTTCCTCAAAACCTCGTTGTTGGCATCGTATGGTATCGGTTCTATGAATTTTGTGGAGGATTCTCCCAAAATTTTGAAACCTAAAGCACTCAAACGTGGCGATACCATCGGATTAGTCTGCCCTGCGTATTCGGCATTCATCAAAGAAGAGGTCCGAGTAACGATTGAGAGCTTGCAGGCGATGGGTTTTAAGGTAAAAGTCGGCGAACACGTTTTTGACAGATACGGCTACTTGGCAGGTAAAGACGAAGACCGAGCAAGAGACATAAACGCCATGTTTGCCGATAAAAATGTAGATGCCATCATGGCGATGCACGGCGGTTGGGGTTCGGCCAGATTGCTATCGTTGATTGACTACGAAACGATTAAGCAAAATCCGAAGATTTTTATTGGTTACAGCGATGTAACAGCCTTGTTATTAGGTATTTATAGCCAAACCAATATGGTTACGTTTCATGGGCCGGTGGGTTCTTCGACGTGGAATTCTTTCACGATGGAGTATTTCAGAAGCGTATTGATGGAGGGCGAATCAACCCGAATGAGCAATCCGAACAAAAAAAGCGATGGACTGGTACAAACCGAAGACCGAATCAATACGATTTATGAAGGCAAAGCAACTGGTAAACTACTTGGGGGCAACCTGACGGTACTTTCGCATATCATGGGGTCTATGTATTTGCCCGATTTCAAAGACGCAATTTTGTTTGTCGAAGACGTAAACGAAGACGTTTATCGGGTAGATAGAATGCTGACTCAACTCAAAATAGCGGGTATTTTGAACCAACTCAAAGGTTTTATTTTTGGTAAATGCACCGATTGCAACCCCAACAAAAACTACGGCTCGCTCACGATAGAAGACCTCTACGAAGACCACATAAAACCCCTCCGAATCCCCGCTTTTTCGGGTGCGATGATTGGGCATATCAAAGATAAATTTACCGTTCCGCTCGGTGTAGAAGCCACAATTGATGCCAAAGAAGGAACAATCAAGCTAAACGAAGCCGCTGTGATTGGGTGAGGTATATTTGTTTGAGTAAAATCGGTTGTAATTTAGTAGCTTTTCAATCGTTAATCAGCTTGATATTTAAGTATTTATAGAAAATAATGACCCAATAATAATTGTTTAGAAGCATCCGAGTTTTGGTATTTATTTTGATAGTAAACTACCTGTTTTATAACTGCACATAAACCAATCCAACTATGAAATCCAACTTCAATTATCCGCCAAGTCCTCAAATTGATGATTATTCATTTCTAAAACCGACTCCAAGTTTTAAGAAGAATGTCTCAGCTGTTTTTACAAGTATTCTCATTTTTGTTGTTTCGTATTTATTGTTAGTCAGCCTCAGTGGTGTAGTGTTATTGTTGTGCGTGATGGGGGCAGTGGGTATTGTAGGCTTAAAAGTCCATTGGATTACCATTGCCTTGGCATTAGGTATTTTGGCTTTTGGAGTTATGTTTTTTTTATTTCTCATCAAATTTATCTTTATGGTTAAAAGAGATGAAAACGAACTTCGATACGAAATCACACAGCAAGAACATCCTAAACTATTTGATTTTATACATCGAATCACCGACGAAGTAAAAGCTCCCAAACCCAAAAAGATATTCTTGATTCCAGATGTCAATGCTTCGGTTTTTTATAATTCAAGCTTCTGGAGTATGTTTTTTCCGATTCGTAAAAATCTTCAGATAGGATTAGGGCTGGTAAACTCAGTCAATATCAGTGAATTTAAAGCAATCATGGCTCATGAGTTTGGGCATTTTTCGCAGCGAAGTATGAAGCTCGGCAGCTATGTCTATACAGTAAATCAGATAATTTACAATTTGGTTTATACCAGAGATAGGTGGGATAGAGCTCTCGATTCTTGGGCAAATACTGGTGAAAGTGGATGGGGATTTGCAACGATTTTTGCACTTTTTTCGATGTTAACACGGTTTTTGGTTAATATAGTACGAAGCGTATTAGACAAGCTTTATAAGTTTATCAACAAGCGATATATGGGGCTTTCGCGAGAAATGGAGTATAACGCTGATTTGATGGCAGTCAGTGCTGCTGGAAACGAAGCGTCTATCTCGGCACTGAGGCGTGTTGATGTAGGAGCAATGGCTTATAACCGTACGCTAAATTATCTCAACTCGGCTCTTGGCGAAAACAAATTGACCGAGAATATTTACTCGCTACAAAGAAGTTTTATCGAAAAAATCTGTCATGAAAATTCATTAGAAGTCAGTCATGGATTACCCATCGTAAATGATGAGTTCCTTAACAATTTTGTACCAACGTCGAGAGTTGTTTATCGTAATCAATGGGCCTCTCACCCCGACCAAGATGAAAGAGAAGCAAATATCAAAACTGTAAATTTATCAGCCCAAGTATCGACCGATTCACCGTGGCTACTATTTGATAATACCGAGGCATTGCAGAAGAAAATGACTTCGAGGCTTTATGTTGATGTGGTCGAAAAAGAAAAATCTTATAGTGTTTTAAGTGATGAAGAGGTATTACAAGATGTTGACGAACATAATGCACAGTATCAATTACCCGAAAAATATGGTAATTTTTACAGTAATCGAACCCTCTTTGAGATAAATACCGATACCGTAATCAAAGAATATAACGACAAAGAGATAGCCTTTGAAGAGATTTATAACGAAGAAAATACTCGAAAAATAAATCAATACTTTAATAATATCAACGATTTAGCAACACTCGAACAAATCAGAGACGGGCACATCGAAACCGAGTCTTTTGATTTTGATGGTGAAAAGTATGAGCAGGGGTTGGCTGGAAATATTGCCCAAAAATTGAGTAAAGAGATAGAGACACAAAAACAGTGGTTTGAAGGAGTTGAGAAGAAAGCGTTTGCGTATAATTATAAATTGGCTCAAAAGGAGAATAAAGAAGCCGAGCTACTCAAAAAATATGATGACTATAAAAATTTATCGAGAGAGCGTGATAGATATGGAGAACTGGTAGGCGATGTAAGAGAATGGCTGTACCGATTGCAATCTAAAGAACGTTGGCAAGAAGACGATATGTCTATACTACATGAAGGCATGAAAGAATTAAATAGTAAAGTTCAGAAGGTATTGGCAAAGAGCGATACTCTGGCTTTACCACTTAAAATTCATAAGGTTGAAATGCTCAATGGTTATCGAAACTATTTAATCAATGAGCCAGTCGCTGATTTATCGAGTGGTTTTGAAGAAGGTAATTTTTGGAAAATGTATAATCAAGTCCACGAACTTTATGATAAATCATATCGCCTCTGTATAGAATCTTTGTATGAATTGGTTAATTTTCAGGCTAATTTATAGCAAATGTTAAGATGGTAGGATATTTTTATTCTACCATCTCAATTTGATTCTAACCAAAGAATATTGAACCGAGCTTGTTTAAATTTGCTCCGCAATTCGAAGTAATCAATCAATTACACCCACCAATCCTCGCCGAGAAATTACTGCCACTTTTTGCCTCGAAACCTGGGTTAAATGTCAGGGAGTTACCTGCCTTATAGGTTACACTTGCAGGTGAGAATATTTTATTATTAGCGGTGATAGTCGTATTGGCTATTTGGAATGAATCGGTTGTATAATTTGAGGTTAAATTCAAAACCGTAGAAGGAGTTCCGACTAAAACCATTTTGCTCGCAACTCTTGCAGGTACGTGATTGAGACTTTCGCAACCTACAAAATAAACTGTATTTGAGGTTGGGTTTACTGTCACGGTTCCTCCACTTGCCACTACTATTCCGCCCGTGAAAGAAGTGTACCAATTGGTTGTATAGTTGAAAGGACAACTTGCTGTTAAAGTAACTGGCGAACCTGCACAAACCGCAGTATTATTGGCACTTACAGTTGCTGGGGGTGGAGCAGCATAACCAACATTGGCAAAAATACTTGATTTGATAGCGGGTTCACATTCAGTATAAAGTCTAAATTCGAGATTTGGAAAATTTACATCACTGGTAGGGTAGCGGCGTGAGACATTCACATCATAGTTTTGTACTCGGCATGAATTTGCTGGAATAGTGAATGCACCAAATTCTGAGCCAGTGCTTCCTGCTGCGGTAATCAATAAATCGCTACTATTCGATTGTGCTACAAAACCTAATCTATAATCACGAGCTTCAGTCGTATTATTATTACAGACTCGCACTTGAAAAGAGGCTGGGGTTCCGAGTGTTACATTCTGAACATTTATTGTATTCTGACTCGTTCCAACAATTTCCAGACGTGGTTGGTCTCGTTGGTAGCCTCCTTCGTAGGGGCAAGAGGTTCTTGTGAGAGCCTCATCTATTAAAAATATGGGTGTTCCGTATGATTTATCTTTTACAATTTTTATTCTAAAGCTATCACCAGCATCATTATCTTGCAAAGTATAGGCAATGGTTGTGCTACTGTTATTAGAATTAGAAACAGATGCCCCTCTGGTTTTTTTTGTTTTGAATTCATATCCGCCTGCCACCCCAGAACCACCAACTTTTACGACGAAACTTACTCCTGCTCCCAACTCTAAAAAATGACTTACCTCATAAGTGTCTGTGGTGGAGATAGATTGCGTCACAGAAGTTGTACGTGACTGTCCACTTCCCAATGTAAATGGAGCTTCAATAACAGGAGAAGTGGGGTCATTGATATTAGTGCTATCCTTTTTCAAGACTTGCTCCCAAATTTTTATCTGACTTTGAGCTTGATGCCTCATCTTTGGTGTATTTACCATGTTATTCATAATGGCACGGTTGAGGGAAATATCATTCAAAATGTCGCTTTTTGTGTAATAAAATGGAGTTGCCGAACCTGGTACTAATCCAAAAATAACGGACGAATCTCTTACAACTGAGACTGTGGGGGTGGTATTAATCGCAATAATTGGAAACATACCATAGGCTATATCAGATGAATAGCCAATATAAATGGAGCCTTCATTGGCTCGGGCATTGCCTGGGACGGTTGAGATTGAATTTAAAACAGATACACAATTTTGTTTACCGCTCGATTTCATAAGGGTTGAGCCTCCACCTCCACTTAGTGATGCCGTTACAGAAAATTCATAATTTACGGAAACAAATAAGCCTGCTGTGCCAGCAATTCCTAAAGTAACATCTAACTTCCCGTTGTTTGATTCATCGGTCGTCAATGATTCACTCATACTGCGGCAGGCTTCTTGGTTTGTCTGGAAAGTTACCGAACTCATATCCCCCGGAGGATTATGTAATATGAATTGTGGAATGGCGGGTTCTCTGATATACCCTTTAATAGCTACAGGATTTGCTTGTGAAGGTGTAATCATAGGACCTTCTACGACAAAAGGCAAAACAACATTGTATTGAGCTACAGAAAGTGTATTATACCCATTGTCTCTCCAAACAGTAAACCCAAGGACTATCCAACTTTTAAACCTTCCCATGGGGAAATTAACGGAACCGGAATACACTATTTCCTGCATTTGATTGTTAGGATTATAGTCTGTGCTTTGGAAATCAATCTCTTGTAATGAATTAACAAACGTAAAGTCTTCTTGACCTTTTGTCCCACTGATGTTGTAAGAGTTTTCAAAGGGAAGCTGTTCGCTTATATGTAAACCAATTTTTGGTTCAGGAAATCCTTCTCTTTTAATTTTGAACCTGAAAGTTATCGTAGTTGATTCCCCTGATTTGGCTCTAAGTTGTTTGGCAACTGGAGTTGTGGTAAACTTTCGGTCTGCCATTTGTTCATTCGTAAGCCAATTAGAATTTTCATCGAGGCGAGAAGCGAATGTATCAATCAATGAGCCAGAATTGCCCACATTACCAGCACTATTGGTAATATATAATGTATCCACAATCTGATTTGAACCATGAAAAACTACTGGGAATGGGATTTTTAATTGCTGACCAAAAGAAACCTCAACGACTAAGGTTAAGGCAAATAAAACGATTTTTATAAAATATGTTTTCATTGGTTTTAATGATTTGGAGATTCAATACAATCATGAATTTTTACTGAATTATTTTCAAAAAAGCCTCACTTTTTCGTCTTGAAAGAGTTATTTGTTCGTTGTTTTTGAGCAAAATCTTGCCATAACTACCTGTTTGGGTCTTTCCTTCAAAATTTACCATAAAATCAAGATTGAAAATCGTTGAGCGATTGGGTCTGAAAAACTGAAAGTCTTTCAAACGCTTTTCGATTTTGCCGAGTGTAGTCGAAGACAGTATTTTACTACCGTCTTTGAGATAAATAATTGTGTAATTGATGTCGGATTTGAGCATCAGAATACTTGACGATGGAATATTTTTTCGGCTGCCAAGATGAATAAGATTGTTAGTTTTCATGGGTATCTACAAAAAGTTCAAGCGTTGTTGAAATGAAGTACGAGTAAATATGCTTATTCTAAAAAGCATTAAGGACGAACCGCCTTCAAAACTGTCCGAAGGGAATAGTTTATTTACCAGAAGATTTTGAGCTTCTAATTACAACCGCCAATGGCCGCACTAAAAACTGTCCCGCCATCAGCTCTAAAACCTGCATTTAATTCTACGGATTTTGCTCTATAATCGACTTTGGCTGTGCCAGTTACTTTGTTCGTGGCAGTTATTTTGCCATTTACACTCGAAGCTGTTTTTAGAATATTGCTACTCGAATAATCGTCGGTTGGGCTTGTTAGATTTACCAAAGCGGCATTTGAACCAGCGTTTATGATAATACTTGCTGGATTGGTACAACCATATACATTTCCAAGAGTAGCTGTATAAGTCCCTGGGGTTGTAACTACGATAGTTGGAGTCAATGCTCCAGTTGACCAAAGCACCTCATTTACAGGAGATGTAGCAGGTACTTGCCAAGTCGGACTGTTTACTAATGTCCCATTGTTACCGTTACCCGTTGCATCGGCAGTTGTTGTACCAGTACCTTCGTCGAATTTATAATACGCTACCAAGCCAAAGCTAATAGTAGGCACCGACTGATTCAACCAGTAGAGAATTTCGCCTTCACTTCTTACGACGTTCCATATTCGAAGTTCGTCCATTTTGCCATTAAAATGATTACAAACACAAAAAGTAGGTTGCTGTCTGCCGATGTTTAACGGTTGATTATCTTGTGCAATAGTTACACCCGTATGAACTCCCGAAGGTACTCCATTGATGTAAAATGTAAGTGTACCATTATCAAAACTAATCGCCACGTGCGTCCATGTATTTTCGGGAACACTATTCGTAGAATATATCCAAGTTCCAGTACTAAGACTGTAAAATCCCATTTTATTAGCATTGCCATTGGCGTTTAATGACCATAAATGGCTATAATTTCCTTTATCCAAAATGGTTGAGTTCACTCCCGAATAATTTACCCAGGCCTCCATCGTAAAGGCAGTTCCAAAATTGAAACTGGCACTGTGCGGCACGGTAACGTATTGACTATTGGCTTTGACAAAATTCAGGGCATTGTTATTGCCAATATTAGAATTGAGCATAACCGAACCTCCGCTACAAATCGTAGTAGCTCCATTTGCGGTAACATTCAACGCTGGTGGTACAGGGTTTACATTGACACCCACATTCACAAAGCTACTTACAGACCCTGCTTGCTCACATCGAACCTTGTAGATTTTGGGGATAGGTACAGTAAGTACTGGGGTGGTATAGGGTGAGCCTGCAAATAGAAAAGCATTAGAATTGAAATCGTACCAATTGGGCGTTCCTACACTACAAGTAGCTGATAATGAAGTAGTTTGATTTGCACAAATTGTTGGGGTAGAAGTGCCTGTTGGGGCAGTAACTGGGGTGAATACATAGCGTAAAACCGAAATGTTATTCGAAGTTTGATTGGTAACGGCTAAATCTGGTCGTGTATCGCCGTCTAAATCTCCGATACATACATAACGTGGTCCCGTAGCAGTCGTAAAATCCACTTTGGCTGCAAAAGAGCTGGCATCAATGATACCACTTGTGGCGGTATTTCGATAAATAGACACCGTGTTGGTTCCTAAATTGACAGCCAATAAATCTAATTTTCCATCTCCATCAATATCAGCCAAGTTGGTTGCCGAGCAAGAAGTTCCGGTAGCGATGTCAAATTTAGCAGCGAAAGAATTGGCATCGATGGTGCCGCTTGTAGCCGTATTTCTAAGAATAGACATCGAATTACCAGTAAAATTAGCGACTGCAAGGTCGGCTTTATTATCACCGTCAATATCACCAATACTAAAACCAAATGGAAGTGCACCCGTATTAAAATCAACTTTGGCAGCAAAAGAGCTGGCATCAATGGTGCCGCTTGTGGCAGTATTCCGCAAAATCGAAACGTTGCTTAATCCGTTGTTATTGACAGCAATATCTAATTTTCCATCACCATCAAAATCTGCACTACCTATATAGGTCGAGTTATTGCCCGCCGTCAAAACGAAATCTACCTTTGAATTAAAAGAAATACTCCCGCTTGTCGAAGTATTTTTAAAAACCGACATATTAATGTTGGAATGAGCGATGGCCAAATCAGGTTTTCCATCACTATCAAAATCAGCGATGCAGACCGAGCGAGGCCCTGTATTGGTCGAAAAATCAACTTTTGTAGCAAAACTGATTAATCCGATGGAAGAGGTATTACGAAGGATAGAAATAGTATTACTGTTAAAATTGGTAACCACCAAATCGAGTTTCCCATCACCATCTACATCGCCTATAGCTATACCACGAGGGTTTGTACCAGTCGAAATATCTATTTTTGTTGCAAAAGAGCTATTATCGATACTACCAGCGGTAGAGGTATTTCTGAGTATCGAAATATTACCTGCACTAAAATTTACCGTTACCATATCGGTTTTTCCATCTCCGTCCAAATCGCCCGTTGCCATATTCAATGATTCGGTATTTGCCCCAAAATCCACTTTGGTTTCAAAAGTACCGCTCGCAACGCTTCCACCTGTGAAGGTTACGTGGAATGGTTTTACTGTGTAGCCAAACAATCCATTTGGCACGTTAAGTACTGAAATCGGCTGATTAGTAGCTCCAATGGGTACTGTTACAGTCAAGCTTGTACTCGAAGCTACCGACACCGTGGCTTTTGTTGCTCCGAAATAGACTACGTTTTGGATGGCAGTCGAATTGAAGTTAGTGCCTGTGATTGTAACGGTTGAACCAATTGGTCCGCTCGTAGGTGAGAAGTATGCAATGTTTGGCCTCTGAGCTTGGATTTGTAGAGATAAAAGTATGAATAGGAAAAGGTAAATGATTATTTTCATGGTTTATTGAGTTGAGAATGTTTTTAAGAGAGTTCCTGATATATTTTATTTACTTCAGCTTTTGGAATAAAGCCGTTTTCCAATGCTAAAGGCATTAAAATATCGACGTATTTGCTAAAAACTTCAGCAGATTTCCAAACATCAGCTATTAAGATTTCACTTTCATTGACAGAAGCAAAATGATGCAATCTTTCATGAAGTAAGTGTTTTCCGGCATGGCTAAGGTCTTGTGCAAAAGCATCGTAGTGCAATGTTGAAGAACCTTTGAGGTGTACGATTACCAAGATTTTTTGCATCATCAGGTTTGGTTTTAGATAATCATGTAGCTGAAAATCTTGATGCAAAAGAGGGCAGGAAGTTGGTCTTGAAAAACAAATCAAGGATGAAGACTACTGAAAAGTGTCCGAAGGGGGTATATTTTTTACCGAATTAGTTTAATAGTTTTGAAAATAAAAATATATACTTACTTTTGCCGTTAGTAACGTAGGGCGATATTAAATGATATGTTCATTCGGAAACTCAGATACAGAAAAAATTTGGAATGGTATAAGGGTCAAAAAGCTACCTTTAGAGATTCAAGAAATTGGAAGAAGAAAACTTAGAATGTTGAATAACTCCACAAATATCAACGATTTAAGGATTCCGCCTGCTAATAGACTTGAAAAGCTAAGTGGAAAAGCATCCGATTTTTATAGTATCCGAATAAATGACCAGTGGCGAATTGTTTTTAAATGGATAAATGGAAATGCCTTCGAGGTTGAGATAGTCGATTATCATTAAATCAAAATAGTATGGAAAAATTAAGAAATATTCATCCTGGCGAAATCCTTCAAGAAGAGTTTTTGATACCACTTTCAGTTTCTACATATCGATTATCGAAAGAAATTGATGTTCCGCAGACAAGGCTTTCTGAAATTATTAAAGGAAAGAGGAGAATCACAGCCGATACCGCAATTAGATTAAGTAAATATTTTGGAAATTCGGCAAAATTCTGGCTTGGACTACAAGATGACTATGATTTAGAAGAAACGATGCTCGCAAATATTGAAGGTTTTGCAAATATACAAACCTTAGCGATTGCGTAACTCAAATCATATTGAGCCTATTTAGTAAATCTTTTCTCAATTCTTTACTGAGGGGCAGAATCGTTTTATCAACTGTGATATGATTTTGGGCTACTTCGTTGATGTGCTTGATATTGACGATGTAAGACCGATGAATGCGTTGAAACTGCTGTGGGGGCAGTTTATCTTCCATATTTTTGAGGGTATTCACCAATAAATAAGTATTGCCTTTGGTATAAACCTGACAATAATTGCGGTCGGCTTCGAGGTAATAAATATCTTCGATGATGATTTTGACCATCACTTCGTTGTGGCGAACAAAAATTCGGTCGTCTAAAACAAATTTTTCTACGTTTGATTGAGGCTCACTTTTTTCTGCGAGAATTTTCTCCCCTGCCAATTCGATGGCGTGTTTTAAATCTAACTTTTTGAAGGGTTTCGATAAAAACGCATAAGGATTGGTCGCCTTGGCTCGTGTAAAATGAGCTTCGTCAGTGTTAGCAGTCAGATAAATTATCGGAATTGAGCCATATAGTTGCATTTGAGTTGCGGTTTCGATACCGTCCAGCTCGCCTTTCAAGTTGATATCCATCAGTACCAAATCCGGTTTATCGGTCTTGATGGCATTGATGGCATCTTCACCGCGTGGGATAATTCCCAAGATTTCGTAACCAATATTCTCCAATTGCATCGCCAAATTGGCTGCAATAATCATTTCATCTTCAACAATCAATATTTTTAAGGGAATTTGCATGTTTAGGCTGCCAATTGTCTTTTAAAATCTATCGAAATAATTGTACCTTCTCGCACTTCTTGGGTCAGTTTTCCACCGATTTGACGAGTGAGCAAATCTACTAATTGCGTGCCGAAGCCAGTACCTTTAGCTTTTGTATTCAGACTTTTTCCGATACCGTTATCACTTATTTTTAGGCTAAGATTCTCATTATCTACTTTTTCGAGACTTAGTTTAATCGTGCCTTTTTTATGATTCGGGAAGGCATATTTCAACGAATTTGTCAAAAGTTCATTCACAATTAAACCCACAGGCACGGCCGTATCTACATCTAATTCAATTTCGTTCATGTCAATATCAACCTCAATTCGCTCAGTTTCGTTATAAGAATCGAGGATATTCTCACAAAGATTCTGAAAATAGTTTTTCATTTCGATGAAAGCTAAATGCTCGCTTTGATAAAGTTTTTGGTGTAAAATACCCATACTTTGCACCCGATTTTGGCTCGCAAGCATCGCATCTTGCATTTCGGGGTCTTCGATTTTAGCCGATTGCAATGCCAATAAACTCGAAACAACCTCAAGATTATTCTTTACCCGATGGTGGATTTCTTTGAGGAGCAATTCGTTTTCGGCGTTTCGTTTGTCGAGTTGCACATTTGTAGTTTCAAGACTCGTATTTAAGGCTTGAAGTTGAAGATTTTTCTTTTTATTGTTACGATACGAAAAAAATAACCCACCCAGAAGCAAAATCAATAACCCACCGATGGCATAGCTCAAGGTCTGAATTTTGTTTTGTTGTTCAATTTGCCCCGACTGAGAAGCAATCGTTTGGTCTTTTTGTTCGGTTTCGTATTTGACACGAAGCTCATTTTTCAACGACTTGGTTTCTTCCTGCAAAGCGTTGATTTCTATGTCTTTTCCACCTGCCAGATAGACATAAGCCGAATCGGTCTGGTTAAGGGCTTTTAGCGATTCGGCCAACCACAAATAATGATTTTTTAACTCGTCGGGGTCATGTACTTTTTTTCCTTTGACATGATTGATAAAATCTTTCAAATAAGGCACCGCTTTGGCATGTTTTCCTTGCAAATGATAAATGCTTCCAATACTGCCTTTCCAGCCATCTGCCTCGCCATTATTTTTTTTCTTCATGCCTTCCCACGAAAACTCAAAATCTTTGAGGGCTTCGTCGTACTTTTTCAAAGCTCTGTATGTTTCGCCACGCCAAGACCTCACATTTATGGTTTCAGACACCCTATATTTTTCGGGGAGTTTGGCAATAAGTGCCAAGGCTTCGTTGGCCGCGATAAGGCCTTTTTCGGGCTGTCCTAATTTAACATAGATATTATTAAGGGAAAGCAATGCCCTAATCAAAGGATGGGTGTTTTCATCTTTTTTATACGTTTCCACAACCATTTTACTGTATTTTAACGCCGAATTATAGTCTTTGGTGTTTGAATACAAAATACTGAGTAATGCATGAATAGAATTTATTTCTTCCTCAAAACCAATGGATTGGGCGAGTTTAAGACCTTTGAATAGAATAACCTCAGCCTGAGCGTGTTGACTCATATCGGTCAAATCTGAGCCTACCAATCGGTAAGCACGACAGATGAGTTGAGTTTCTTTAGTTTTTAGAAGCATCAGAAGAGCTTGATTATCATAATGATAGATAGAATCCTTACTTTCGGAGCTAAGACTATGATAATGCCAATCGGCGAATTGCTGATAGACTTTGGCAATGTATAATGGATTGTTGGCGGCTTTAGCACGGGTAAGCGTAGCCGATATATCTTGTTTGACCTGTACATCATTTTTGCCATTCATACTCCGTATGGCATCAGCCAATTTTACCAAAACTGTATCTATTGGCAATGCCAGAAGGGTTTTTCCAGTGGGTAAAGGGTCTTTAGATTGTGCTTTTATAACCAATGATGAAGTAAATAACATAGATAAAAGCAGAAGAACCCACCTAAACGTTTTTACAAATGAAGAGGCAGCATGGAAATAAACTAAAATGAAGTGTTTCATTGTTTTCAGGCAGTTGAATTGTTTGTAATTGCGTTTAGGGCTACTTCTACGCAAATTAGAGAAAAACTTAATTCATACAATAAAAAGCCCTGAAAATCAATGATTAATGAGAAGGAGATTGTTTATATGATGATTAAAAATCTACCTTAAAGTTTAGAATCGGGATAATAGGTAGGGCGTAGCTGTAAGCGATTCTTCGGAGAGAATTATTATAAAACTCCCGAATGATGTTTTGGCGATTTGTGACGTTCTGAAAATCTCCGCTGAGAGTCCAAGTAGCTCTTTTTTTATTGATTCGGTAGCCAATGCCCAAATCAATTCGCCAATAATCGGGTAATTGGGCTTCATAAGCCTTTGAAACATCCTGTACGGTGGTGTTTCGTTTGAGCGATTCAGCCAAATTTATCGGAATAAATTTATTGCCGCCTCGCCACATCAATCGGCCATTCAGAACTAACCAATGAACCTTACTTTTACCAACCGCAAAATCTTTTCCGCCCAAGAGATTCACCGCAAAACCGTTATCAAAAACCGTATTTCGCCATTTCCCGTCTTTGGCTCTGTACCGAGATTTAAACAACGAACCCGTGGCCATGAAATAGTAATTCTTCGAAAAATACTTTTCCAACGTCAATTCAAGTCCTTGATTTTCGCCAAAACCATCATTTTTCAAGACAGTGTTGGTCAATCCTCCCGACGAATTAAGCATCGTAAAAATACTCGTACGGTTCGAATCAACGGGCACGTCGTAGAGCCATTGGTAATAGGCTTCTACTTTGAGTCGGATGTTTTGCCCGAGGTTTCGGTCATAGCCCACAATGTAGTGTTTGGCTCGGGTCATACCGAGATTTCGATTGGGTTGTACAAAATTCTGCCCTTGTCTTCTTTTGAAAAGGTACATCGAGGTAGGTTCCAATCGGCTATGCAGACCAAAACCCGCACTCAATGCCTGATTTGGAGCAAATTGCCACCTGATACCCGCCCGAGGCTCAACAGTCTGGTTGTTGTTTAGCCTAAAATTATTGTAGTGAATCCCTGCCGTCACGCTCAACTTTGTACCAAAATTGTACTTCCATTGGGCGTAGTTTTGTATGAAATAAGTCTTATCGTCTTCGTTCAAGAAATTCACCAAAATCCTGCGGGTGTTATCGTAGCGATTATCATCGAAATAATAACCTAACTGGCTCGCAATCAGTCCGATACGCAAGCTGCTGCGATTGCTAAATTTGTGGTTATAGTAGCTCGAAAATCGAGTATTTGTCTGTTTGTAATCGCCGATGTAAGTATCCGTAAATTTCTGATTGATAAGGTCTTGTGACTTTTGGATTGAGAATTCTCTTGAAACTGCCAAAACCGAATAAAAATAACCCTTTTTATTGACCGAAACCTTATGACTTAATCCCACAACTCCCATTCCGTTGTCTTCACGGTCGATACTGTTTTGGTCTTGGTCTGATGCAAAACTTTTTCCGCCCACACCAAAAACAGTGAAAGTGCCTGCTTTTTGAGTTGGCAGGTTAATGCTGAAGTTCATATCTCGGTATTCTGGCTCAAAACCACCCGTTTCGATATTGACCAAACCTGTCTTGAATAGTAAATCCAAAGTCGAATAACGGGCATTGAATCGGTACGAAGCCCCTTTTTTGTTAATTGGTCCTTCGGCGGATGCCTCCAATCCAATGACCCCAACCTGAATAGTTTGCTCGTGTTTTTGGTCATTGCCTTTGCGAAACCGAAGGTCAAAAACCCCCGACATGGCGTTTCCGTACTCTGCCGGGAACGCTCCCGTCAGAAAATCAGAATTGGCCAAAGATGCACTATTTATCATGCTGATAATCCCGCTCGTTGAGCCTTGTCCATCGGCAAAATGATTTGGATTCGGAATCTCGACCCCTTCCAAACGCCACAAAAGTCCTTTGGGCGAATTGCCCCTGATAACGATTTCGTTGTTTTGGTCATTCCCCGCCGATGTCACCCCTGCAAAACTCATGGCCATTCGTGCGGCATCGCCGTAGCCGCCTGCGTAGCGATTGCTCTCTTGAACCGTAAATTGCCGACCGCTCACCATCACCAAGTCATTGATGGGCTTTTCTTTGCTAAATTCGGCTTTTACGATTACTTCTTTGAGCGATTGGGGCGTTTCGGTCATTTCGATATTCAAAACAATCTCTTTGGCACTGCCGATTTCGATATTAGGCAGATTGACGGTATTGTAGCCAATCATCGAAGCCGAAATAGAATACCTGCCCAACGGAAGATTACCAAACCTAAAAGTGCCGTCGGTTTCGGTTTGGGTTCCTTGTTTGGTATTTTGAATGACTATCGAGACATCCGGTAGCGGACTTTGGGTTTCTTTATCAATGATTTTGCCTCGAATCGTCTGGGTTATTTGGGCATCAACCGAACGAGCCAATTGTAAGAAAATGATAAAGAAAAGTAAACGCATCGGTATTTTTTGGGGTAGGGGTCAGAATCTATGATAAATACTAAATTCATCGGTGATTTTCTCGATTGACTTTATATGTTCAAAATTAATATTTGGTGCTAAAATACCACTTTTTAATTGAAAATTTGATTTAAAAAGTCTGATTTCATCGTATAAACCGCTTTCGATAAAGCTTTGGAGCAATTGCTTACCGCCTTCTACAATTAAAGATTGAATCTTGTTTTCGTGCAATTTTTGGAGAATGTTCTCAATCAAATTTTCGTTGAATTCTACTTCGATAACTTCGGATTGCAAATCCGAGATAATTTGTGTCGGGATTGTAAAACCCGAAGAGCTATCTTTTATTGAAGTTATCACAATTGTCTTTGAATCTCCATTAAAGATATTCAAATTCGGCGATAATCTACCGTTTTTATCCAGCACAACCCGAATCGGATTTCGCCCCAACCAGTTTCTAACGGTAAGGCTCGGATTATCAAAATGAGCCGTATTGGTACCTACCATGATGGCGTCTTCTTCGCTACGCCATTTGTGCGAATACATCTGCGAAAAATCATTGCTGATTTTGACGGCTTCAAAATTCTCTTTGGCGATGAACCCATCGGCGGTTTCGGCCCATTTCAATATGACGTAGGGGCGGTGCTGCTCGACCATCGTAAAAAAACGACGATTCAGCCTGCGGCCTTCTTCTGCTAAAAACCCCGTTTCGACCTCGATACCTGCCTCTTGCAGTTTTTTGATTCCCTTACCCGCCACTAACGGAAAAGGGTCTTCGTTGCAGATAACTACTTTTTTGAGTTGGTGTTTAATCAATAAATCGGCACAAGGTGGGGTTTTTCCGAAGTGCGAGCAGGGTTCGAGTGTTACATAAGCCGTTGATTCTGAGAGGATTGATGGGTCTTTTACTAAGTTTACTGCATTTACTTCGGCATGGGCTTGACCGTATCGTTGGTGCCAGCCCTCGCCCACAATCAGCCCGTTATGCACAATCACGCACCCGACCATCGGGTTTGGACTTACCGACCCTCGCCCCAAAGCCGCAAGCTCTAAAGCACGTTGCATAAAAACCACATCATCAGAAACCATCATATTGTCAGTATTTATCCTCAAAATTATGTAATTCTATAAAATCCAGCCAATCATGGTATATATTTGCCGCATGAAAGCCAAAGAGTTATTCGATAAATTAGTTTCCCAAATTTCGGTGTATGAGTCCCAAGAAGCAAGAGAAATTGTTTTTTGGTTGATGGAACATTTCTTAAATCTCCGCAAAATTGATATTATCGCCGATAAAGAAGTGCCACAGCATGAATCGGGAGAGGATTTCTGGAAAAAAACGCTCAGTCGCATCAATGCCAACGAGCCGATTCAGTACATCATTGGCGAAACTACATTCTTTGGTCGAAAGTTTCTCGTCAATTCTTCGGTTCTTATACCACGACCCGAAACAGAGGAGTTAATCGAGAATATCCTAAAAACTTTGCCTTCAAGACAAAAGGATTTGCGTATCCTCGATATTGGTACGGGTTCGGGCTGTATTGCGGTTACACTTGCCAAAGAATTGCCCAATTCTGAGGTTTGGGCTTTTGATATTTCGGATGTTGCCCTCGAAACCGCCCAAAAAAATGCAGTATTGAATCAGGCCAAAGTGAATTTTGAAAAACACGATATTTTGCAATATTTGATGGATAATCAAGATGTAAGAAACGAGAAACCAAAAACAATAAACCTTAAATCCCAAACCGAATTCGATATAATTGTTAGTAATCCGCCGTACGTAACCAAAGCCGAAGCAGCCCAAATGCGTAAAAATGTACTCGAACACGAGCCACATTTGGCACTTTTTGTAGAAGACAATGACCCACTGATTTTTTACGTGGCAATCGCCAAATTTGCCCAAAAATACTTAAAAAAAGAAGGTTTGGTGGCTCTCGAAATCAACGAAGCCTTGGGCGAATCTACTGCGGAGGTATTCCGAAATCACGGTTTTGAAAACGTGATAGTAGTCAAAGATATTTTTAAAAAGGATAGAATGGTGCTGGCGAGATAACCCCGACAGGGACTTGCCGTCTGGCGTTCCAAACCCTGTCGGGGTTTAAAAAAACGCATCTTCAAAGTGCTGAATCTCAAATGTTTGGCCCACCAAAATCGCAACAATATCAAAACGCACATTGCCGTGCCAGTCGTTTTCGTAGATGTAGTTTTCGGCTGTTTTTTTGATAAGATTTGCCTTTGCTTTTGAGATGGTTTGCTCCGGAAACCCGTAGTCGGTATTGCTCCTTGCCCTCACTTCAACAAAAACCAACCAACCGTCTTTTTCGGCAATGATGTCAATCTCGCCCTTGCCAAAAGTATAGTTACGTTCCAGCATCTCGTAACCTTTCTTTTCGAGCATTTTAGCAGCCATTTCTTCGGCTTTGTTGCCCGTTTCTTGTTTGGGTGTCATGTGTATTTTTTGAGCGAATCCATTACTAAATCAATCACATTTTCGTCAAATTTTGGCTGATAAACCGCCCTAAAACCGAGCCTTTTGAGGGTTTCGTTTCGGGAGGTTTCTTTATCGTGAATCACCAAAATTTCTTTATTGCCAATCGGAAAAAACTGCCGCCCTCCTGCGTGTTGCGAAAGCATAATCGTCGGAGCAAATATTGAGCATAAATGTGCCGGAAAAGAATCCATCGTGATGGCTACTCGGCTGGCTTCGGTAAGTGTCGGTAGTTCGGATAAATTCAATTTACCCGCTGTCAAAATCCGTTCTGATTGCTCCAAAAATACACTTTTTAGGTGCGTACAAACATCATTGGCAAAATTCTTTTCGCCACAAAACATGACATTCGCATCGGTTTCATTCAGAATCCGACGTGTAAGTTTTTCCCAAAACTCAACCGAAAGCATCTTAATTGGTTCGCCTGCTTCGGGAAAAATGACAATATTTTTGGATGGAATTTTTAGTTTTTGGCTCAAATCGGCCAAATTCGCTTGCGGGTACGGCAACACTGGCTTGACGTCTTCGAGTGTGGTTTTAACCCCGATTTGCTCCATCAATAAAGAAATCATTTCGTAATTATGAAACTCATAATCGGGCAAGAAAAACTCTTTCTCTAAATATCCACCATAACCTCTCGAACCAAAGCCAAAAGCCTTTTTGACGTTGATAAACGGCAAAATATAGTGCGAAACTCCACCCGAATACCGAATATCGAGCGAATAATCATAGGTTTCTTTTTTGAGTTCGGCAATCGCACTTCGGCTCGTTTGGAAATGATTCCAGAGTTTTGCCCAAAACGAAATCGGCTTACGATTGGTCATAAAATGATTGAGATTAATCACTTTTCTGACCAACGGATTCTTCGCAAAAACTGCATTGCACGCCTCGCCAGTTAGCACATCAATGACAGCATTGGGATATTTCTCTTTGATTTTCGGAAAAGCATACGAAAAAATCAACCCATCGCCCAAATGCCCAAACGTGATTATCAAAATCTTTGGATTTGGCGAGATGACATCGTTTTTGTGCTTAGGTTTATAAAACAGACGTGCGTAGAGGTCAATGAAAATGTCTTTCAACCACAAAAAATAGAGTTCACGACGCGGTGCACAGTATTTTCTTCTCATAGATTAGTCTTTGTAAAATTAAGGGCTTTATCGTGAATCATTCCGATGATTTGTTGCTCATTGAGAGTGGGTAGATACATAACCTCTACGTTTTCTCTCTTAAATTCAAAGCGGTACTCTTTTTTATTGATGTAAATGACGCAAGCGGGGTGATTTGCCAATGGCAAAAATGCCTCGGCAGTTTGGTTATAAATGCTAATCGTTTTACAAAAAACGCAACTCAAATGTTCTGGGAATGAGTCGAGTGTAATCGCAAATTGAGTTTTTTGAGTGAGCCGAGCGATTTCGTTGATATTGATTTTAGACGAAGTATCAATCACCCTATTTTGTAAATCGACAGGTATCAAATCTCTTATTTTTTGCGATAAATCCGTTTGTCCGCAAAGCAAAACATCCAAATTTGTATCGGTCAGAATCCGGCCTATCATCTCGGCACAAACTTCTTTAGAAAGCTGTCGGGTGTTGTTTGAACCAGTCCCAGCCTCCGGAAAAACCATAAAATAGTTTTCTGTTAACAAGCCTATTTTATTGGATATTTTATCGAATTCGATACCTGACGGAATGCTGAAATATGGTTCAATGTCTTTAAAACTCGCTTCGATGCCGATTTCTTTAAGGAGCAGCAAATACATCTCGAAGTGATGAAACTCTCGGTCTGGAACATCAAACTCTTTGGTAAGCAAATCGCCCAAACCTCTACGCGAAAACCCAAATGCTTGTTTTACATCAATAAAAGGCAAGATAAAATGAGCAACGGCATCGGTATATCTTACATCTAAATAATAATCGTACTGGTATTTTTTTAGCTGACTGGCCGCAATTCTGACTGTCCGAAAAGCCTCTTTTATTTTTTGCCATTTTGAGATATTCTTACGACTATTCACAAAATGATTGATAAAAAAAGCGTTCTCAATGTACGGATTCTCCGCCAAAATGAGTTTGCACCATTCAGGAATGATTACATCTATTTTGGCATCAGGATATTTCTTTTTGATAATCGGGAATAAATAACTTGTGGTGAGGGCATCGCCCAAATGCCCCAACGATGCAATCAAAATCCTTGGACTTTTTGATGAAACTTCTCGGCTCTTGGTGTAGAATAATTTTGTGTAGAGATTCACAAAAAAATCCAGTATCCTAAGTGGGATAGTTTCTCTCGGGGTTCCACAATAGTTTCGCTGCATTACTAATCAAGTTTGATAAATTTCTTCCAAAAATCGGTTTCGTAAATATCCCAAGCGTGGCAGCCAAAAGGCAGTCCGCCGTTGAGTTGGTAGGCTTTTTCGGGTAAATGCTCGACCGCAAATTTAAGAGCGATTCGCCAATCTGGAATCTTCAAACGGTTGACGTAACGATTGAGTTCAATACACCAAAAAGCGTCTTCGTTGTAGGCCGGATGAGTAGGAGCGAGGCTCAAATATTTTTCGATTGTTTTCTGATGTTTTGGTATCAATTCCAAGAATTTTTCGATTCTTCGGAGCGAAAAACCACCATTGCCAACTGCTCTTTTAAATATGATTTCTTTGGGGCCGTATTTGCCATAAAGTTCTTCTTTCAAATCAAACCAAAGGGCAATTTTCCTTTTAAAATTCCAGACCAATTCTTTGATTTTTGAATCAAAATCAATCTCAATTCTCCACGGAGCTCCGATGTAATCATAACCTTTTTTGCACCACTCGCTCAATTCATCTTTAAAAACATAAGCATCTAACTGGTACAGCAACATGTATTGATACGCCGCAAAACGTTTATAGAATTCTTCGGAGAGCATCAACCGATTGTACGACTGTACACTGATAAAGTAATCATCATCAAAATCTTGCGATTTAATACTTGGGTACTTCTCGGCTAAATGTTTGATTGATAGTGTTTTAGGCTTTGCAAAGATAATGGGGTAATTCCCCAAAACAGAAACGCATTGATTGAGCGAAACCTGCTCAAAATGCGTCAGAGATTCTTTATAAATCGGAATAACAATACAGACCAGTTCTTTATTCAAGGGAATTTACCGAGTTTTAAATGGGGTGCGTAACTTTTCAAGAGTCACATTCTCGAAATCTTAGATTTGTACAATCTTGAAAAAATAATTCGCAATCAGGATTCAAAATTACACTTACTTTGCCGAACACACAAACCATAAAATCAAAAGGCTGATTCTATGTCAGAATCAGCCTTTTGTATATGATAATCTGAAAGATTAATACTGAACACCAAGCGACTGTAAAGTTTCGAGGTTTACGTTGCCTTGTGGTAAGTTATTGTCTTTTTGATATTTCAATAATGCTGCTTTAGTTTTAGGCCCCATCATGTTATCGTCTGGACCTGGGTCGTAGCCTTTAGCTCTCAAAGCTGCTTGAATCTTACGGATTGTAGCCGCAGTCATTTTGTTTTCGCAAAGGATTTCAACCCAGTCGGCATAAGCACCAGCACCCGTCATTGAGGTTACCGAGTATGTTGCGTATTGAGCCGGAATCTCAACTTCTTGTGTAGCCGCAGGAGTTTTTACCACTGTTTTAGTAATTGTGCGATACTCAGCCGGTACTTCTATTTCGCGAGAACCAGCCGCTTGAGCAACTACTTGCTTGGTAATTGTTTTGTATTCGCCCGGAACCTCAATTTCACGTGTCTGAGGGCCATTTGCAATTACATTTTTAGTGATTGTACGATACTCAGCCGGAACATCAATTTCACGAACTTTCGGACCGCATCCGTCGCCACCAGCTACGATACCAGCACCGTTTGAGCCACTGCTGGCACAAGTATATTTTGTACGGGTAGCATAAACTGCTGGAACCTCAATCTCGCGAGTTGTAGCAGGTGCAACAACCACTTGTTTACTACGAGTAGCATAAACTGCCGGAACTTCAATCTCACGTACCGAAGCCGCTTGTGCAACGATTTGCTTAGTGATTGTTTCGTACTGTGCAGGGACATCTACCTCGCGTACTTGTGGGCCACGAGCAACAATTTGCTTAGTGATGGTCTCGTATGTAGCAGGTACTTCGATTTCTTTGTATGAAGCAGGTACGGCAATCACAGTTTTTGTGATGGTAGCGTATTGTGCCGAAGCAACACCGCCTTGGTAAGCCTGAACACCCGAAAGACCATTGCCTGCCGGCTCTGTGCCATCCAACATCATTTTTGTGATTGTTGCGTATTGTGCCGGAACTTCAATCTCACGAATCTCGGCTGGGCGTGCAATAACTTGTCTTGTGATAGTTGCCGTTTGGGCAGGAGTTGTTGCTTCACGGAAGCCCGCAGGAGTTTTCAAAACTTGTTTTGTAACAGTTTTGTACTCGGCTGGCACTTCTACCAAACACAAGATACGGCAGTCGTCAGGGTTTGCCGACAAACAAGTTGGGTCAACTTTACCTTTTTCGTATTTAGTGTATGAGTCACGGATTTTTACACGCTCAGTTACGGTTTCGTAAACAGGTGGTGTAGCAACCAATGTTTTTACGGCTTCTTTGATAACAACCGTTTCAGTAACAGTTTTGTATTCGGCCGGAATCACTTGCAATGTCTTCGATGCTTCTTTTACCAAAACTTGCTCTGTAACAACTTTATATTTTGGCTTATAACCCGCTGCTGCGATAGGTGCAGCCTCACGAATCAACACTTGCTCAGAAACAGTTTTGAATTGAGCAGGAATAACTTCGTAGCGTTTGTATGCCGGACGCACCATTACTTGCTCAGTAACAGGCTTGAATTCTACAGTATTATCTACGATTAAATTTTTGTAAGCAGGGCGAGTCACGATTTGCTCGGTGATTGCCTTATAAACTGCAGGCGTTACTTCGTAGCGTTTCGATGCCTCTTTTACAAGAACTTGCTCAGTTTCGGTTTTAAATTGTGCCGGAATCACCTCCAATTTCTTGTATCCTTCACGAACCAATACTTGCTCGGTAGCAGCAGTAAAACACGGTGCATTTACATCGTTTTTAGAGCCAGCAACACCAGTATTGTTGTTGCAACCTAAAAGTTCGTATCTTTTGTAAGCAGGGCGAGACTCGTATTGCTCCGTAACGGCCTTGTATCCGCCTGAACCTGCCACAATTTCGGTACGTTTACCTGGCTCTTTTACCAAGATTTGTTCAGTAACAGTTTTATAAACCGCAGGAGTTGCCTCGTAGCGTTTTGATGCTTCTTTTACCAAAACTTGTTCGGTTTGAGTGCCAATTTCGGCACCTCTTACAGATATTTGTTTACCCGCTTCTTTCGATACATATTGCTCAGTACGTGTAGTAAATTGGGCTGGTTTCAAACATTTTGCGTAGCATTTACCTGGCACAGCATTTGGCGGTAAGTCGCTCTGGGCTACTACCGAACCCATTGTGAGAATCGCTCCCGAAAGCGACAATAGGTATTTGTTTATCATCTTGTTTTTGGGGTTTTTAGTGAAAAAACTTAATAGTATATGATTCTTAATAATTAAAAAAATGCTGATTTATGGCTGACATTCGTCGTAGAAAATAATAGTTTACTGGTATTTTGGCATGACAATTTGCCCATGTTTATCTTTTAGACTAAACATAGCAACGTACGTAACAAAATTTTTTTGAATGGTTTTACCTAATAGCTATTAAAGTTTTTTTCTACTGACAAATTTCTGTAATTTTTATTTTCCTGTTTTATAATCGGAAAGCTTTAGGTTTAATGCTTTTGGTGTAAGTAAGTATGGATAAATTTCGAATGACAATAATAGAAGATTTATTCAAGATTGTAAAGAAAAGAAGGTATTTTTTTATGATTTTGATAAAAACCAAATAAATAAGTTAAAGCCTAAAAAGCAAAAAGCCACATTTCGTGGCTTTTTGTTAGTATCCTAATGCGGCATAAAGTTTGACATCATCGAGGGTGATTGTCGGGCCGCACATGATTACAAGACGCTCGACTACGTTTCGTAGCTCTCGGACGTTACCCGTCCACGGTAATGTTTTCATGTGTTCCATTGCATCTGGCTCAAATTCTTTCACTGCATCGCCGTACTCGTCGGCAACATCTTGTAAGAATTTTTCGGCCAATAGCGGAATATCATTTTTGCGGTCGGTAAGGGCCGGTACATGAATCGGAATTACGTTCAGACGGTGAAATAAGTCTTCGCGGAAATTACCCTCGGCGATTTCTTTTTTCAAATCTTTGTTTGTCGCGGCCAATACCCTTACATTGATTTTTATCTCTTTATCGCCACCTACACGTGTAATTTTACTTTCTTGCAAGGCACGCAATACTTTAGCTTGTGCCGAAAGGCTCATGTCGCCAATCTCATCCAAGAATAAAGTACCGCCATCAGCTTGTTCAAATTTACCAATACGTTGTTTGATAGCCGAAGTAAAAGCACCTTTTTCGTGGCCAAATAATTCACTTTCTATCAATTCAGACGGAATCGCGGCACAGTTTACCTCTACCAAAATCTGATTTGAACGATTACTTTTTTCGTGAATCTGCTTGGCTACCATCTCTTTACCCGAGCCGTTGGGTCCGGTAATCAATACGCGGGCTTCGGTCGGAGCAACACGGTCGATGGTTTCTTTTACCTTTTTAATAGGGTCAGATTCACCCACGATTTCGTTGATACGATAAATACGTTTTTTGAGGGTTTTGATAACCTCAACGTCTTTGCTCTTTTCGATTGCATTACGAACCGTAACCAACAATCGGTTCAAATCTGGTGGTTTAGTAATAAAATCGAATGCTCCTCTTTTGGTAGCTTCTACGGCGTTTTCGACGTTTCCGAAGGCCGAAACCATCACAAACTGCGTCGGAACGCCCTCTTCTTTGGCCTTGAGGAGTAGGTCTAAACCATCCATCTTAGGCATTTTGATGTCGCACAGGGCAACATCATAAGGATTCTTCAAAACGAGTTCGAGTCCTTCTTCGCCATCTTTTCCTTCATCTACTTCGTAGCCTTCATATTCGAGAATGTCACGTAGTGCATCGCGAATACTTTTTTCGTCATCAACAATAAGAATCTTTGCCATTAATGGTCAATATTGGGAGGGTTTATTGTTATTCTTTGTGAATAAACTTAATTAAATACAGCAATTTTCAACTTTCACGAACCCAGTTTTACTCACACAAAACTTGATTTGGGTTGCAAAATAATCAAATTTTATCAAAAAAATCTATAAAAACTATCAACTTTTAGCTTTTTGTTTTTTTTCGCTCAAAACTCTGTTGGCTTTGTGGGCATTTGTTCTGTTAAAAATCGACATGTGTTCGGGTTTTACTTGCAAACCAAGCATCTTAGCAATCTTGCCTACTTGGCTACGAGATTTTGTTTTGAGCCTATCGGCTATTTCACCATAAGGAATTTTACCGAAATGATGTCTGATAAATGCTTCTTCGGCGGGAGTCCAAGTAAGTGGTGGTGAAATATTCTCTTTTGTCCAACGGCTTTTGAGTAGTTTGGTTTCTTCGGCCGTCAATACCCAATTACGAACATCCATCTGATAGGCGATACTTGTCGGTGATTTCTTGATGTAGTACGCCATCTCTCGTTTGGTAAGCAAACGATAGTTCTGCTCGATAAAAGCCAAGTCGTCTTCGGTAAAATGCGTTCTTTTTGCGGGCTGTTCGAGTCCGTGTTTGCGGCGAACATTTCTGACCTGCGAAAGCGGCAAGTTAAGGTCTTTGACGATTTCGGGGACAGTCTTTATACCGTTATATTTTTTGATGTACTCGATTTGCTCTTCGGTTATATTAGAAGGTTTAGGCACGCGAGTTGTTAGCTTCAAAGCATTCATTTTGGCTTCTATATTGCCGACGGTACGCCCCAATGCTTCGGCAATTTGCTCAACCGTTTTTTTGCCAGAATTAGCTCTCAAGTATTCTACATCTTCGGGCGTAAAGAAATGTTTACCCGGTTTTGCCGATAAGCCTAATTCTCTCAAATAATTGATGATAGAGGTCTCGGTTACCCCAGTTTGCTCTGCCATTTCTCGAATAGTAAGCTCGGCATGGTTGTTTTTGACAAACTCTCGGGCCTTCATGTAAGGTTGCTTTCGAGGGTGAACCTTCGGGGTCTCAATCTCTTCTGCGGTCGTTGCTTCAACCACAGCTTTGACTTCTTCGACGGCTGGCTCTTCGACAGCGGCCTGAATCACAATGGCATCTAAAGGTTTTAGACCGTGTTTTTTTAACTCTTTTTCAATCAATTTTGCCGATTTGCCCAATTTGGTTGTTAGAAAACCTATTGTATAATTCTCAGCATTTTTTAATAAATAGTTGATGTCGGACGCCGAGAGTTTTTCGGCCATCCGTTCTTTTAATGATTTCTTCTTCGCCATTTTTTTTCCATTTTGACATCCACTTTGGTACACTTCATACTTTGTGTACACCAAATTATACGAGTTGTATAGCGACTTAGAATTTTCTTTTTGGGTAATTGCTTCTACAAAAATACATTTTTTTTAATCGGGATTTAAAAATATTTTCTGACAGCGTTTTATCGAATCCCCCAAAGAACCTTTTGTGTTTTAGAGTTAAGCAACCCCCAAAACTTCTTTTACTCCTATTATTTTCGATGAAAAGATGCTTTTCTCTAAAAAAAATACAAAAAACTACTTGACAAATATTGGTTTTCAGATTTTCATTTCATAATTTTGCGTCCCGAAAGCATACTTACAACATAAAACACAAGTATTCATTCGGATTTCTACAAAATCTTAGTTGAAAAATACTTCATATATGGCTAATACAGGCAAAATTTCTCAGGTAATCGGACCAGTTGTGGATGTGAGCTTCGAGGGGGCGGGTTCGCAGATTCCTGCAATCTTAGATGGTTTGTACGTTACAAAAGCTAACGGACAAAAAGTTATTCTTGAATGCCAACAGCACCTTGGCGAAGACCGCGTTCGTACTATCGCGATGGACGGTACCGAAGGTTTGCAACGTGGCATGGAGGTTGTTCACATGGGCGGCCCTATCACAATGCCAACTGGCGATGACATCAAAGGTCGTTTGTTCAATGTGGTTGGTGATGCAATTGATGGCTTAAAGCAAGTAACATCAAAAGGGATGTCTATCCACCGTGCAGCTCCAAAATTCGAGGATTTGGCAACATCTACCGAGGTACTTTACACAGGTATCAAAGTAATCGACCTTCTTGCTCCTTATGTAAAAGGTGGTAAAATTGGTTTATTTGGTGGTGCGGGTGTAGGTAAAACCGTATTGATTCAGGAGCTTATCAACAATATTGCGAAGGCTTATGCTGGTCTTTCGGTATTTGCTGGTGTGGGTGAGCGTACACGTGAAGGTAATGACCTTCTTCGTGAGATGATTGAATCTGGTATCATCAAGTACGGCGATGCGTTCAAGCACTCAATGGAAGAAGGTGGCTGGGATTTGAGCAAAGTAGATTATAACGAATTGAAAGAATCGCAAGCGACATTCGTATTTGGTCAGATGAATGAGCCTCCAGGAGCCCGTGCTCGTGTGGCATTGTCTGGTCTTACCGTTGCCGAACACTTCCGTGATGGTGACGGCGAAGGCAAAGGTCGTGATATTCTTTTCTTTATTGATAATATCTTCCGTTTTACACAAGCGGGTTCTGAGGTATCAGCTCTTTTGGGTCGTATGCCATCTGCCGTAGGTTACCAACCAACATTGGCAACTGAGATGGGTGCGATGCAAGAGCGTATTACTTCGACAAAACGTGGTTCTATCACTTCGGTACAGGCCGTTTATGTACCTGCCGATGACTTGACCGACCCTGCTCCGGCAACAACATTTACCCACTTAGATGCAACAACGGTATTGAGCCGTAAAATTGCCGAGTTAGGTATCTATCCTGCCGTTGACCCTCTTGATTCATCTTCACGTATTCTTTCGGCGGCGGTATTGGGCGATGCTCACTACAACACAGCACAAAGAGTGAAAATGATTCTTCAACGCTACAAAGAGCTTCAAGATATTATCGCAATCCTTGGTTTGGAAGAACTTTCGGAAGAAGATAAATTAACGGTATCACGTGCAAGACGTGTACAACGTTTCTTGTCGCAGCCATTCTTCGTAGCTGAGCAGTTTACAGGTTTGAAAGGCCAATTCGTATCTATCGAAGACGCTATCAAAGGCTTTAACCAAATCATGGATGGTGATTATGACCACCTTCCAGAAGCGGCCTTCAACTTGGTTGGTACAATCGAGCAGGCTGTTGAGAAAGGCGAAAGATTAATAGCAGAAGCAAGCAAATAAGACCCTCAGCCCCTAAAGGGGTGCAAGGTTTTGAGTCAAAATATTAGTATTAAACTTAAAAATTCCCCTTTAGGGGTTAGGGGTCTATGACTTTAGAAATTATTACTCCCGACAAAAAAGTGTACGGCGGCGAAGTGGATGCGGTGACGTTTCCGGGGTCTGGTGGGCAGTTTCAGGTATTGAAAGACCACGCACCTATCGTGAGTACACTTGCCAAAGGCGATTTGACAATCGAGTCGGCTGGCAAAAAAGAAACCATTTTGGTTGATGGAGGCGTAGTAGAGGTCTCTAATAATAAAATTCTGGTTTTAGCAGAAGCGGTGTTGTAAAACACAATTAAGGATAAATTACCAAGCCCATTCTCAATTGAGGATGGGCTTTTTTGTTTAGATTTGCTTTTTGAATTCACTACGCTACTGTTGCGATGATTTTTGCAACAATTTTAATACTTATTACACACATGAAACGACCACCGCTCTACGTTGTTTTAGCTTCTTTCGGGGTACTATCTCCCGAAGAAATAATCACCATTTTGCCATTATTTAAGCCAAAAACCTACGAAAGAGGTAAAATTTTATTAGGTATTGGCGAAATAAACGATAATTTATTTTTTATCGAAACTGGAATTACGAGAGAATTTTCGTATATTGACCAAGACCAAGACCAAGACCAAGACCAAGACCAAGACCAAGACCAAGATTCTTCTATCACCCATTGGATTATGGCAGAGGGTAATTTTCAGTATATTGTAAATAGTTTTTTAGATGAAACTCCTTCTGAGGTTGGGATAGAAGTAATAGAAAAGGCTAAAATATGGTGCATGAATAAAAAAGCACTTGATAAACTCTACCAAGATTACCCACAGTTTAATTTTATTGGGCGACTCATGGGTGAGTTTTACCTTAAAAAATACGAAAACTACATCAGTATCTTACGTAAACCCGCCGAAAAACGCTTAGAATGGTTTTATGAGTACCACAAAGAGCTTGTAAATAGAGTGCCTCTCAGATACATTGCTTCTTACCTGAATATCACGCCTACACACCTAAGCCGAATTAGACGAGCGGCAATGAAGAAATACAAATAACTGTACCTACATGTATCAACCTATGTTGAATTTTTTCTTGACATAGGTTGATTTTTTGTTTGTAAACTACCCAATACCTTTACAAAAGTTAAGCCCCCCATAAATCTTGGCGGACTGCGGGAGGCTTATTGTCTTATTTTTTAATCATAAAACAATGTAAAGGTATGAAAACCCGACAATTACCCAAAATTTTATTAGCATTTACTACTGCTTGTATTATGAGTTATTCGTTTATTGCTTGTAAAGACGATGGTACTCTCCCAAAAGAAAATCAAATGCAAGCAACTAAAAAAATTATTGTTGAGAATGGTATTTTGAAGTTTGTTGACCAGAATCATTTTGAAGAGACTTTTAAACAAATAATGAATAATCAGAATAAAGAATTTTTCAATAAATGGGAAAATCAATTTGCCAATTTTACTTCAATGAAAAAAGCGTATGAGTCAATTTCTGAGCAAGATAAACTGAAAATTGCGAAAACACGTTCTAATTTGGGGTATGAAGGTTTTTTGACATTAGTAGAAGATGGTGATGATTTCATAGCAGTACGGAATACAGAACATCCAATATATGCAATGATGTTTAATAAAGATGGATTGTTAATTATAGGGAATAACGCCTATAAATTAGAAAGAACGAGAGGGCTGATAGTTAAGAATTATACTTACAATAAAATCCAAGACCTAATAAGTACGGGTAAATTAAATTCAGACATTACCGTTAATACTATAGTAACCACTTATAAGCAAAACTCTGATGCAAAAGCAAAAATTAAAGGCATTAGTGATTTATCGAAAGATTGTCATGATTTGTATGGTCCAGGTAATAATAGGGCATTTGCTGGAAATTTTGTTTTAATTGGAGATGGTAATTGGCTATTTCCTCACGGATATTTTAACTCTGTGATTGTCCAAGCAAGACATAGAAAAAGAACATTAGGGATTTGGTTTGCTGAAGATGCTACATATTTGAAAGTTAGTGGATATTTTTCAGGATTTAATGTAAGTTTTAATAATGATTGCTCTAATTGTAGCTCAGTAGAAGGTGTTTTTTGGGGTAGTACAGAATATGGTGGGGTTTATGGTGGTATAACTGCCGAAGGTTCAGGATATGGTGGTTATTATGGTGGTTGTTCCGTAAGTAATTAAGATTTATAGATGATGAAGCGACGTGGTTAAAAACTTCCTTAATAATAATTTAATTAAAGAACCACCCATTTACTCTATTCTCAAACAAGTTATATCAAAATCTAACAAATAAGTCGGTTAGTATTATTACCCTCTGTTATTAAGATAATCAAGTATATCTGAGGGTAATAATATTTTTTAGAAGTAAAATATCAGTTCAAATGAGAACTTTTTTGTTATCCGTTTTTCTATTATTTTACTTTTGCGATTTTACATTCGCTCAAAAGTTAATCATTAATGGTTATGTCTCCGATGCTGTAACAGGGGAGGGGTTAATCGGAGCTACTATTTATGACACCCATTCTAAAGTAGGCACATCAACTAATAAATATGGCTATTTTGTTTTTTCTCTCATTGGTAAGAACCCTAAAATTGTAATTTCATTTATTGGTTATGAGACAAAAATTTTAGAATTAAGTATCGAAAAAGACACTACACTACATATTGGTCTCTCTGAAACAAGTAATATTTTAGAAGAAGTCGTAATCAAAGAGACTGAATCGCAGAAATTACAAAAACTACCGCTGGGAGTTACAAATATCCCTGTTTCAAGACTTGAAAAAATCCCAGTTCTTTTTGGTGAAGCAGATATCATCAAAGCCCTTGCCATGACTCCGGGTGTGAGTACTGGCAATGAAGGTACGGCTGGACTTATTGTAAGAGGTGGCTCGCCAGACCAAAACCTTATATTGCTCGATGAAGCCACCGTTTACAATACCTCTCATTTGTTCGGATTGGTCTCTGTTTTTAACCCTGACGCTGTCAAGAATGTAGAATTGTATAAGGCGGGTTTTCCTGCTCGATATGGTGGTAGGTTATCTTCGGTTTTAGATATTACGATGAAAGAAGGTAATAATCAAAAGCATAACCAAGAATTAACAGTTGGATTGATAAGTTCAAAATTTTTGATAGAAGGCCCCCTAAGTCAGAAACACTGGGGGAAGTCTTCTTATATGGTTTCGGCACGTAGTTCTTACTTTACACCTTTTTTATTACCGAATCTGATAGCATTTAAACTTGGCAAAGCCGACCAAGCCTTTAACTATTGGTTGTATGATGTTAATGCCAAAGTCAATCATAAAATTAATGATAAATCACAAGTTTTTTTGAGTTTGTATCATGGAAACGACTTTTGGATGGCTCAGGATGGTCTTAGTAACAATAGAGGTAAATTTAACTTGAATTGGGGAAATGTAACGACATCTTTGAGGTATAACTATATTATTCAACCCAAACTTTTTTTGAAAACCATAGGAACATATTCTAAGTATCGTTATCTGATTGGTAGTACAAGCTACGAGCAAAATGAAAATAAATGGCAGCAAGAAAGCTATTTTAAGACAACTTCAACGATTAGGGATTGGACCTCTAAGGCATTTTTAGAATGGTTTCCAAACCATTTTCAGCAAATTAGATTCGGAGTTGATTTAACATCTCATAAGTTTTCTCCTACAAATTTTGAGAGTGATATTCTAAATGAAAACGTAAACACTTCACAGCAAGCATACAATGCTTTTGAAAAGAGTATTTTTATAGAAAATGATATTGAAATCTTAAAAAAATTAAAAATAAACACGGGTTTTAGGGCAATTAAATACTCAATCCAAAAACAAAGTTATGAAAGATTTGAGCCAAGAATAACAGGGAATCTTATATTGCCTTACAATTTTGCATTGAAAGCTGGGTATAGTAAAATGAACCAATTTATTCATTTATTGAGTAGTAGTGGAGCGGGTTTACCAAATGATATATGGGTACCTGCAACTCAAAATGTAAGACCTTCTTCGTCAGAACAACTCTCAGTAGGTTTTACTAAGGCATTTCCGAATAATAATATTGAATTGACTATTGAGGGCTACAAAAAGAATTTTATTGATTTAATAGACTATTCGGATGGTAGAAACTTCTTATCAACATTTAATACCTCTTGGGAAAACCAAATCGAACGAAACGGAATAGGGAGAGTAAAAGGCTTTGAAGTTTTCTTGAATAAAACGAAAGGTAAGTTTAATGGCTGGATTGCCTATACTTTATCAAAGAATGAAAGGAAATTTGATAATATCAATGATGGGAATTGGTTTGTAGCCAATTATGACAGAAGACACTCTGTTGCGATTACTGGCAATTATAGCCCCAAAAATTCAAAAGGCTCTTTTTCGGTTTCATGGGTATATCAGAGTGGGCAGCCCATAACAGTACCTATAGCCATTCATGAGCAGTTTGATGAAGGACAAACTGGTGTATTAGGTTATTCGATACCAATATACGGTTATCGTAATAACTACCGAATGCCTGCTTACCATCGTTTAGATTTTAGTTACACTATTGAGCGTACAACAAAGAAACATCATCGAGATGCCAAATGGATATTCGGTATTTACAATGTTTACAATAGGGTAAATCCATACTATTTAAAATTCAAATGGCAGCCATATCCATACCGAAATGGTACGGATAAATTTACAGGTATCGAAAATAGAGTTTATAAAGTAGGTGTCATACCGTTTTTGCCTTTCATTAGTTATTCAGTTAAGTTAAGATGAAAAATAGAGCATTAATCCTTAGTATACTTTTCTTATTGGGTTGCCGCCAGCGAGAGATTGAATTTAATTTACCTTATGATGGCGATAAATTAATTGTTTACGCCATCTTTTCACCAAACGAGCCATTGAGTGTGAAACTAACCAAAACTTATCCACCAGTGGGTCAGGTAATTTATATCTACATCAAAGATGCAGAGGTTTTAGTCTATGAAGATGGTAAGTTTTTAGAAAGATTAAAATACGAAAAAGATGACAATTATATCTCAGAAACTGGTTATAAACCTAAAGTAGGTAGTAAATATTCGTTGAAAGTGAATGCGGTGGGGTTTCCATCTGTTGAAACAAACGAAGAGGTTATCCCTACAAAACCTAATGTAACCTATTTTGATTTTAGTCAGGATATTGAATCTGCTTTAAATGATTGGAAAAAAGCCAAGAAACTTATATTAAAACTGAAAGATGAAGAAGAAAAACAAAATTTTTTTCTGTTAAACGGTTATGCGTATTGGAATAATCAAAAAACTGGAATATCTACTGGTTTTGGTATAAGCCAGCCAAACGAATTTATTTTACCTTGTTTAAATTTCTACATTGGTTCTGCAATTATTAATAACGATTGTTTTCAAAATAATAGTTATACTTACGAAAGAGGCTACGAAATTGATAGATTTTTTATGGGTTATTCTACTCAAAGAGTACAAAAAATGGAGTTTTTTGTGAGACAAATTAATAAAAGTTACTACGATTTTTGTAAAACTTACTACGAAGAAGAAGATTTGCTGAAAGCCTTTAATTCTCCCAATCCGAGATATTCAAATATCAAAGGTGGTTACGGTATCTTTTCTGCATATAATGAGGTCAAATTCGAAGCTTTAATAAAATAGAAAATCGGAGCAATCTACTGTTTAGACTACTCCGATTTAAAAGCCTACTTCTTCATCAATTTATAAAGCTGCTCACCGACTTCGGTACGGATATTTAGCGTACTGATTTTGGTATTATCACGGGTTGGGTAAACACGGTTCGATAAAAATACATACACCAGATTATATTTAGGGTCTATCCAAGTAAACGTACCCGTAAAACCCGAATGCCCGTAGCTCTCAGCCGAAGCCGACATGGGTCCATTGCCAACTTTCGGATTGAAATCGAGTTTATCAAACGCAATGCCACGTCGGTTTTTCTCATTCGGGAACTGATACTTGGTGCATTCATCCACAACCTCAGGTTTGATAAACTGCTCGCCGCCGTAGCTACCTTTATTGAGGTACAATTGCATGAGTTTCATCAAATCGTTGGCATTGCCAAACAAGCCAGCGTGTCCCGAAACTCCATCGAGCATACCCGCACCTTCGTCGTGTACGCGTCCATGAATGGTCGTTTTACGGAATAAAGTATCAGTCTCGGTTGGTACAATCTGGCTTTTTGGATAGAATCGTAACGGATTGTAAGTCAGCGTCGTAGCTCCGATTTTGCGGTAGGTTTTCTTTAGATAATCTTCCCAATTCATACCCGTCAATTTAGCCATAAACGTTGGGTAAGTATAATAATGCAAATCACTGTAAACGTAGCCTTGTTCGGGTTTTACTGGCGAGTCTTTGATAGCATCGAAGATTTTTTCACGATAGCCTTTATGCAACCAGAGGTTATCGGTTACGGGTACATTAAATTCATCTGACTGAGTCGTAGAAAGTGTATTGGGCTTCCAAACCAACGATTTTGGATTAATGGCTTCTTTGATTAATACCTTATCTTCTTTGATGAGTTTTGCAACTCGTAAGTTGTATTTTGTTTTACTTTCGAGAAACTTACGCTTAAACATCGGGGCGTATTTTTCTTTGTAAATCGCACTATTTTTTACGGTTGCCAAAGTATCTACGCAATCCATCCAGAACGGAATCCAAGCCTTTAAGCCCGAACGGTGCGTAAGCATATCTCTGAATTTAAGATTGGCTTTGTTTGAAAAACTGAATTCGGGATAATAATCTTGGAAAGTCTTATCTAAGTCGAATTTACCCTCGCTCATGAGTTGCATAACCGCCAATGCCGATGTACTTACTTTGGTAATCGAGGCTAAATCGTAGAGGTCGGTGAGTTGAACCCCACCGTAGCGACGGTCGCCCAACCCTCCCCCGCTGGGAAGGGCTTTTTTTACTTCTGTTGGATTAGAAGTAACTGTTCCCTTATTCAGCATCCCATCCATTACATCGTTCTTGCTATCGGTTTTAAATTTCAAATCTTCTTTGCCAGCCAATGTAACTTCGTTTTGGTAGGTGTGGTATCCGTAGGCTTTTTGATAAATTACTTTGCCGTCTTTGGCAACCTGCAAAACGGCTCCCGGATACGCTTTTTCACGCAAACCGAGATTTACGACAGAATCGAGGCGTTGTTTGAGGGTGTTTCGGTCTAAACCCACCATTTCGGGTACGGTATATTGAAGTCGTCCGATTGGTTTGGTTTCGATTCCCATGCCGATTTTGTAGGTTTCATTGACCGTTGCTGGTGTTTTCCCTTCAAAACCTATTGCACCCATCACGGCTTGGGCGGTTGCTTCTTCGGCATAACTCGTTAATTGATAAGGCATTACAATGGCTTTGGCTTTCTGTAAATCTTCAAATTTTGATAAAGAATAAAGATTGCCAAATACCGAAACTACCGCTTTACCAGTATTGGTCAATGCCTTTACAGCCTTGATATTTGAATCTGTAATGCCGTATTTTGCCGACGGACGGATATTTACCAAATGAACTCCGACCAATATCAAATCGTATTTTTGGGCTTCGTTTACAATGCGATTGATGGTGGTATCTTTGGCATTTTGCGGAATCTGAAAATGGGTGATTGCGGTGTAATTCGACAGCATTTTCTGAAAATCCGTAGCACCAGCGGCATCAACCGATACTGTTGCGATTCGTTGTGTTAGGTCTTTGATTGGTAGGATGTTATCATCGTTTTTGATAAGCGTGATGGTTTTTTCGGCGAATTTACGATTCAAAACATCCGATTCGATGGTGTTTAAATCCTCTACCAAATTTTTCATCTCAATCGGTTTGTATCTATCCAATCCAACCCAAGATTTCGCCTGCAAGATTCTATAAACACGAGAATCCAAATCGGCCATTGTCAATTCTCCACTTTCTAATGCCTTTTTGATGGCATTCACCGCAATGGGTACATCTAAGAAAGTTTCGAGCAAATCATTACCAGCCAAAATCGCTTTAACAAGAGCTTGCCCGTTCGGAAAATATTTGATAGCACCCTCCATTTCCATAGCATCGGTAAATGTCAAACCCTTGAAATTGAGGTCTTTACGTAATACATCCGTAACGATTTTTTTAGAAAATGTCGAGGCCAAATTTTTGGTAGAATCCAATGCCGGAATACTCAAATGTGCCGTCATAACGCCACTTAATCCGTTTCTAATCAGTTGTTTGTACGGATAAAGCTCAACTTCGTCTAATCTTTTTCTGTTGTGAGGAATCAACGGTAAATCGTAGTGAGAATCAACACCCGTATCGCCATGACCAGGGAAATGCTTGGCCGATGTCAGGATGTGTTGGCTCTGCATGCCTTTCATGTATGCCAATGCTTTTTCGGCTACGGCGTTTTTATCTTCGCCAAATGAGCGAAAATTGATGACGGGATTATTCGGATTATTATTGACATCTACAACTGGGGCATAATTGATATGTACCCCAATTCGGCGGCATTGTTTGGCTACTTCGACCCCCATTTTGTAAATCAAATCGGTATTGCCTTGCATTGCCCCGAGTGTCATGGCGTACGGAAAACGAACGGTACTATCAATCCGCATTGCCAAACCCCATTCTAAATCTTCGCCAATCAAAAGCGGGATTCTCGAAGCCGCCTGAATCTCATTGATGAATTTTGCCTGACGTACTGGGCCATTGGCAAATACAACTACGCCTCCGATTTTATAATCACGAATCCACTGAAGTACTTTTTCGTTGAAATAACCCTGACCCGAATAATTGGCTCTTGGCATGAGCAATTGCCCGATTTTCTCTTCGACAGTTAGGCTTTTGAATACCGAATCTACCCAGCGTTTGTTGTAATTGACCAAAAAATCGGGGTAGGGCGTTTGGGCTGATACTGAATTAAGGATGAATAGAGATAGGAATAAAATCAAAAAGGATTTTTTCATTAGCTAACTGATTGGGGATGAATGATTTTTTAGCCCCGACAGGGTTATGAACCCTGTCGGGGCTGATATGCTAAACAAAGTACGCAAAGAAAGACAGATTCTGCAAATCTAATTCAGAAATTTGAAATTGATTGTAATCGCTATTTTGGCAGGCTAAAAATTTAAAATATGACACTTTGTCGTTTTTAAATTTGTTTTTGAATAAAAATAAGACAAAATGTCATTAAAAATCGACTGGTACACAAATTGAAGAATAGTGGGCAAATAGATTTGAAAAGTAGCAATAAACGCAGAAGGTATTCAAATCTGAAGGTATTAGTCAAAAACATTTAAACAAATAAAGTCATGTCATTAGTAAAAACATTCCGTCCAAACTCATTTGTAAGTTTCCCATCATTGGTCGAAAACTTTTTAAACAATAACTTCGAAAACGTTGTATCGCCAAACTTCTACAATTCATTGCCAGCTGTAAACGTAATCGAAAACGAAAACGGTTTCAAATTAGAATTGGCGGCTCCGGGCTTGAAAAAAGAAGATTTTAAAATCAATGTTGCCGAAAACGTATTGACAATCTCGGCTGAGAAAAAGGTAGAAAACGAAGAAAAAACCGAAAAATACACTCGCAAAGAGTTTAGCTACGGCTCATTTAAGCGTTCGTTTACATTAGCAAAAAGTATTGATGGCGAAAAAATCAACGCCACATACGCAGATGGTGTTTTGAGCATTGAGCTTCCTAAAAAAGAAGAAGCCAAGCCAAAAGAACCAAGATTGATAGAAATAGTATAAGTATAGCTTTTTCATAATAGTTGCAAAAGACCTTCTCAGTTTGAGGAGGTCTTTTTGTTTGGTTTTAGGCAGAATCCTTAGGATATTATTTTGTTTTTAAACATTTTTGTACTCCAAAACTAACTTATCAATACCATTTTAAAATATCCTCTTTCTAAATGGCAACAGAATATTTAGGCATAGACGTTGGCGGTACAAACGTCAAGATGGGCATTGTGAATGCCGAAACGGGTTCAATCTCTAATTTTTACAGCCACGATACCCGCAGTTGGCGTGATTCGGGTCATTTTGTAGAAAGACTCGGCGATGCGATTGCGATTCAATTACTCGAAAACAAAGAAGTAAAAAAAGTAGGGATTGGGGTGCCGGGATTGATTACGAGAGACCGCAAGACGCTTATCGAAATCACGGCGATTCCTGAAATTGACGGAACTCCCGTTGTGCCTAAACTCAAGGAGCGTTTTCCGAACCATGAATTCTTCTTAGAGAACGATGCTAACGCAGCTGCTCTTGGAGAATTTTATTTTGGCGAAGGTGATGTGCCAGAAGACTATATTTTTGTAACCCTCGGTACGGGCGTAGGCGGAGCGGCAATTATTGACAAACAAGTATTTAAAGGTGGTGGCGGAAACGCCATGGAGCCGGGTCATGTGCCTTCTCGAAACGGTAAAGTATTGGAGCGTAACATCGGCAAAAACGAATTGCTCGACATGGCCAATAAAATGCGTGCATCGTTTACGGGTAAGACTTCATTGCCAGATGATGGCACAATCTCTACAACAGGACTCGTTGCTGCGGCTGCCGAAGGCGATGAATTGGCACTTAAAGTTTTCGACGAAGTAGGTACGATGCTCGGCGATTGCTTGGTTTCGATGGTTCGTATTTTGGATATTACAACAATCTTGATTGGTGGCGGACTTTCGGCATCTTTCGATTACATCATGCCAGCAGTTAAGCGTCAGTTGAATTATTGGTTGACTCCTTATTACCTCAAAACGCTCGATATTCGTAAAGCAACATTGGGCAATGATGCAGGCCTACTGGGTGCTGCCAGTTTGTGTTTCTAAACCATGATTTATAAAGATTAAAAGGGTTTTTGATTGGATTTTTGGAGCAAACGGATTAATCCTTTCAATCGAAAATTCAATCAAAAACTTATAATAATCCTTAAAATCAAGGTAATATGTCTGCCGTAAAAGATAGTTTGTTTATTGTTACAGGGGCTGGTTCGGGTATTGGCCGAGCTTTGGCGATTCAAGCCGTAAACGAAGGGGCAATGGTCATTGCGACCGATGTAAACGAAAAAGGCTTGGATGAAACAATCGCCCTAACAAACCACCAAGCCCAAAAATATCTTCTTGATGTCTCGAAACCGCAGCAAATCGAAGACTTTGCCAGAGACATCATCAAACAATACTTCCATCACCGAATCATCTTAGTTAATAACGCTGGCGTAGCGATTCATTCGGGCAATTTTGCCGAAACTCCCCTCGACGACTTCGAGTGGCTTTTGAGTATTAATCTTTGGGGCGTTATCCGAATGACAAAGGCATTTTTGCCGCACATGGTCAAGCAAAACCAAGGGCATATTGTCAATGTTTCGAGTGTCTTCGGGATTGTGGGTCTGCCTCACCAATCGGCTTATGCTACCGCAAAGTTTGGCGTAAAGGGTTTTAGCGATGTTCTGAAAATAGAATTGATACGTAGCAATGTGAAAGTTTCGTCGGTGCATCCGGGCGGAATCAATACCAATATCGCTCGGAGTTCTAAAATATCAGAAGGACAAAATATCGAGCAAGCCAAAAAGCAAATTGCCGAGTTCCAGAAAGCCCTAAAGATGTCGCCCGAGCGTGCCGCCGAAATTATTATTGCGGGAATCAAAAATGATAAAGCAAGGATTCTGGTGGGCAGCGATGCCAAATTGATGGATTGGATAGCGAGGATTTTCCCGAATACTTACCACCACAAACTGGCGAAGTTGTTTAAGATGTAATTAGAATTTTTTGCTTATTTTTAGCGTTAATTAATCAAAATCCAATAAAATATGGGCTTAGTTCACGCAGAAATAGAATTAATAAACGCAGGAGATTTAGAACTTGCAAGAAGATACTACATTGGCGAAGATGAGGTTCGCCGAATGTGGGTTACTGGTTTGGTAGATACGGGTAGCTATATGTTGTGTATCAATGAATCTATCCAGTCGCAAATGCAGTTTCCGGTTATGGAAAAACGTATGGGGCAATTGGCCAATGGCGAAATTATCGAATGTGATGTGGTTAGTCAGGTAGAATTAAGATTTAAAAACCGCCGAACAATCTGTAACGCAATGGTACTACCAGCCGATAGTGAGGTTTTGATTGGAGCGATTCCGCTCGAAGATATGGATGTACTTATTCATCCACAACGCCAAGAATTAATTGTAAATCCCGAACACCCATACTTTGCACAAATGAAGCTAAAGGGTGTTAGGTAAGCTAAATATCAGTAAAATACAACATTAACTCGTAGAACTTCTCCGATTCTCATGGAAAAGTTCTATTTTTGTATCTGCATAATCAATCGGTGGTGCGAAAACCGCCATAGAATTTCCAAAGAAAAATGTCAAAACAAAAAGTCGTATTAGCATACAGCGGAGGTTTAGATACCTCATTTTGTGTTAAATATCTGACCGAAGAACGTGGTCTTGAGGTTCATTCGGTATTAGTCGATACTGGTGGTTTTTCGGAAGAAGAAATCAAAGACATCGAAACCAAGGCTTATGAATTGGGTGTTACGAAGCACTATGTAGCCCGAATGACCGACGAATATTATCAGAAATGTATCAAATATTTGATTTTTGGTAATGTACTTCGCAATAATACCTATCCGCTTTCGGTAAGTGCTGAGCGTATGTTTCAGGCGGTTGCGGTGGCTGAGTATGCCAAGCAAATCGGTACAAACTTAATCGCCCACGGAAGTACGGGTGCGGGTAACGACCAAGTACGTTTTGACATGGTTTTTAGAATTATTCTACCAGATGTAGAAATCATTACACCAATCCGTGACTTGAGACTTTCTCGTGAGGCCGAAATTGAGTTTTTGAAATCGAAAGGTGTGAATCGTGAATGGCACAAAGCGGCGTACTCTATCAATAAAGGACTTTGGGGGACATCAGTAGGCGGTCGTGAAACCCTAAACTCTTGGGAGTTTTTGCCAGAATCGGCATTCCCGACCCAAGTAACCAAGAAAAAACCTTCTGAAATAACCCTTCAATTCGTAAAAGGTGAATTGAAAGGCGTTAATAACCGTAAATTCAAAAATCCAGTAGATGCTATCCGTCGTGTTACCGAATTAGCTTCTCCGTATGGTATCGGTCGCGATATTCACGTTGGCGATACCATCATCGGTATCAAAGGGCGTGTAGGTTTTGAGGCTGCGGCTCCGCTAATCATTATCAAAGCTCACCATTTGCTCGAAAAACATACGCTTACTAAATGGCAACAATATTGGAAACAAAACATGGGCGATTGGTACGGAATGTTGCTTCACGAAGGGCAATTCCTTGAGCCAGTGATGCGAAATGTAGAGATATTTTTAGAAAGTACGCAGTCGAATGTTACGGGTACAGTTCGTGTAGAATTAGCTCCTTATCGTTTCCAGTTACTGGGTATTCAGTCAGAGTATGATTTGATGTCTTCGGTATTTGGTAGCTACGGCGAAATGAATAACGCTTGGAGTGGCGATGATGTGAGAGGTTTCTCGAAGATTGCATCAAACCAAGTGATGATTCATGGTAAAGTGAAGGATAAAGCTGAGAAGAAATAAGCTCTGAAACTAAATCAGTAAGATATTAGTTTTAGCAATATCAACATATTTTGGAACGTCATACAACTGGCGTTCCAATTTTTTATCCAAATGAAACACCTCGCCATTTTCCTTGTCAGACTTTATCAAGCAGGTATTTCTCCGTGGTTCCCTCCGGCGTGTCGTTATACGCCCACTTGCTCTCAATACATGATTGAGGCTCTCCAGAAACATGGCTTTTTTAAAGGTGGTTGGCTTGGGCTAAGACGTATTTCTCGTTGTCATCCGTGGGGCGGACACGGACACGACCCTGTTCCTTGAGAAAGTTATCGAAGAATATTTGTTGAATATTCGTACAGATTTTTCGTTAGATTTGTAAATAACCACTTGCTGCTCCGTAAAATTTAATGCGTTTTTTGGTATTCATATTGCTGTTTGTTACGTCAAATGCCTATGCACAAAAGGTGCGAGAGATACGTTTTGATGAATTTGAGCAATTGACCAAAATCAACGATAATAAAACGTATATTTTCAATTTTTGGGCTACTTGGTGTAAGCCATGCGTAGCCGAATTGCCCAATTTCATAAAAGTAGCTGACGAATATCAGTCGAATATCGAAGTGATTTTTGTAAGTTTGGATTTTGCGAGAGATAAGCAGAAAGTCGAAGGTTTTGTAGCCGAAAAAAGGATTAATTCACCAGTAGTTTTATTGAATGAACCCGATTATAATAGTTGGATTAACCGAGTAAATCCGCAATGGTCGGGTGCATTGCCCGCGACATTGATTCTGAATCAAACCAAACGAGAATTCTATGAACAATCTTTTGATTATCAACAACTTGTAGATAAAATTCGACACTTTTTTTAAAATATATTTGTTTTATTAGCGTTCTGAAACCTAAACTACGTGAACAATGAAAAAACAACACATTATCATTTTAGCAGCGGTATTGCTGGGTGGTATTTTCACAACTTTTTATCTTAAAAAAGTACAAGCTACCGAGCCGCCAGTATCGTCGAGCCAGCCCCCAGCTTACGTTGTGGGCGATGCCGTGGCCGATTTTAAGCTAAAAAACATTGATGGTAAAATGGTTTCTTTGGCAAATTATGGTAGTGCCAAAGGTTACATAGTTGTTTTTACGTGTTTGCATTGCCCATTCTCGAATGCCTACGAAGACCGTGTGATTGAGCTAAACAATAAATTTGCTTCAAAAGGGTATCCAGTTATTGCGATAAATCCCAACGACCCAGATGCATACGAAGAAGATTCTTATGCCAATATGCAAGCCCGTGCTAAGCAAAAAGGTTATGCTTTTCCGTTTTTATCAGACGAAACCCAAGCGGTTTCAAAGGCATTTGGTGCGGTACGCACACCTCATGTGTTTGTCTTGAAAAAAGAAGGCGATAAAAATATTGTGCAGTATATCGGGGCCATCGACGATAACGCCCAAGACCCATCGGGTGTTACGAAGCACTACGTCGAAGATGCGGTCAATAATCTCATAATTGGTAAGCCAGTGGTTACTACCAATACCAAAGCGGTGGGTTGTGCTATCAAGTGGAAGTCTTAAATCTTGGAATAATCATATAAACAAAAAAGGGGTAGCTTGCTACCCCTTTTTTGTTCTGTCGAGTCAAGAAATAGCCTCAAAACAAAATTGCCGCAATGCACACAGAAAGCACAACTACTGTTGCAACTACACGTAAGAACTTGTTACTTTTTTTAGGTTTCATTACACGTTTAGGGGTAAGTGGTATAGGTGTTTTTTAAGACGCCACGAAAATAATATTATGTTATAAATCTGTCAAGTTAATTATTCATTAAAATTCACAAAAATCTACATTTAATTAGCTTTTATTCGGCCCACTAAAAGGTATTGTAATTAATAATAATCTCATACACAAATAGTGATAGTCTTCGATGCCAAAATAACTTTGGCATTGTTTTAGTAAACCCCTCAAAAAATGTTTTTAGCTCTACTCCTTCTACTGAGCTAATCTAAATGCTACCGCTTGGTAAGTTTTCTTTTGTCATTGATTTAGCGGTACATTTTTTGCCGAAATGCCTATCAATGTTGCTTTTCTAATTTTCTATAAAATGAAAAAAAAATCTTTTGCTCATTCAGGCTATTCAAGATGGCTTTTGAATATTGTTTTTATAATGTTCCTGAGTTTAAAATTTACGCCTAACTTCGCTCAAACTGGAAACTTTAACTGGTGGAGTGGAGTTGCGGGGTATCAGTGGGCTTCGACAGATGTATCGAAAACATTTGTGGTGAGTTGCGGGGCGGGGTGTACGGTCAATGTAACAATGACAATCATTGACCCTAATAACCGTAATGCAGACCCTAATCGTATGAGTCCACATCCTTTTGGTGATGCCTCTGGCACGTGTGGATGGCTGGCCAATGGAGGATTTACGGCTATTAATGCCAATGGTAATCCTGCAGGAGCAACAGGAGGATTCAATGACCCTTGGGACTCTTCATGTAGTATAGAAGGTGGGCTTGAAACCGAAACAGGTGGGGCCTATGGTAATAACTTCTTGACATTTGCAATGGCTTCATTAAACCATTTAGAAAATGTTACTGTTAGATTTACTTTTTCGAAACCTGTTTTTCTTAGTTCTTTTACGATTGGTGATATCGATGGACGTACGCTTCAACAAGATAGAAATGATAACTTCGTATTTCCAACAGTTCCACCATTAGATGTGAGAGAATTGCCGGGTAATTCGTTTCAAGATGAAGTTACAATATCTGCCAGTGGGCCGATGGGAAATGTGCCAGTTAATTTTTCAGCTGCGGGTAGTTTGTTAATCCAAGATTTGGCAAATCAAACAGTACGTTCGATTTATAACAATTCTACGGTAAACTTAGACCCAAATGATGCTCGTGGAACAATAACTGTAAATACTACCGATGCAATTACGCAATTAGATATAGTTTATTCTAATGGTGAAGAAGATGCACTTGCCGAGCAGGCAAACCCATCATGGTACTCTTGGTGGAGTACTACTAATGGTGCAACAAATGGTGTTTCTGATGACCATGCCATTCGTATTTCAGGTTTTACATTCCAAGCATGCCCAGATTTTGCTTTTACTCCGACAAATGCAACGGTTTGTTCTGGTTCAACAGCAACTATTGGCGTAACTGCAGCAAATGGAACAGCTCCATATACATATAACTGGACAGGCCCAAATAGCTTTACTTCAACGAGTCAGAATCCTTCTATTCCAAATATTACTTCATCTGGTATATACACAGTACAAGTTATTGATTCAAATGGCTGTACCGGAACGACAACTGCAAGTGTGACAGTTAATCCGTTACCAACACCATCTATTACAGGAACAAATAACCTGACGTGTACAGTAACGAGTGTGAATCGCACGGCGATAGGTGGTGGCACGTACTCATGGAGCGGACCGAGTTCATTTGCTTCAACGTTAGCGAGTGTAAGTGCTACAACAGCAGGTATATATACTGTAACAGTAACTAATGCAAATGGTTGTACAGCCACTGCAACGACCTCAGTGATATTGGATACAACACCACCAACAGCAGGTATCACAGGTTCAGATAATCTGACTTGTGCAATAACGAGTGTGAACCGCACAGCAACAGGCGGTGGCACGTACTCATGGAGTGGCCCGAGTTCATTTGCTTCAACATTGGCGAGTATAAATGTCAGTACGGCAGGTACATACACCGTGACAGTGACCAATCCAACGAATGGTTGTACAGCCACTGCAACGACCTCAGTGATATTGGATACAACACCACCAACAGCAGGTATCAATGGAACAAATAATCTAACATGTTCAGTAACGAGTGTGAATCGCACAGCAACAGGCGGCGGCACGTACTCATGGAGTGGCCCGAGTTCATTTGCTTCAACATTGGCGAGTATAAATGTCAGTACGGCAGGTACATACACCGTGACAGTGACCAATCCAACGAATGGTTGTACGGCTACAGCGACGACTTCGGTAACATCGGATACAACACCGCCAACAGCAGGTATCACAGGTACAGATAACCTAACATGTGCAGTAACGAGTGTGAACCGCACAGCAACAGGTGGTGGTACGTACTCATGGAGTGGTCCGAGTTCATTTGCTTCAACATTGGCGAGTATAAATGTCAGTACGGCAGGTACATACACCGTGACAGTGACCAATCCAACGAATGGTTGTACGGCTACAGCGACGACTTCGGTAACATCGGATACGACACCGCCAACAGCAGGTATCACCGGTGCAGATAATCTGACTTGTGCAGTAACGAGTGTGAATCGCACAGCAACAGGCGGTGGTACGTACTCATGGAGCGGCCCGAGTTCATTTGCTTCAACATTAGCGAGTATAAATGTCAGTACAGCAGGTACATACACCGTAACAGTGACTAATCCAACGAATGGCTGTACGGCTACAGCGACGACTTCGGTAACATCGGATACGACACCGCCAACAGCAGGTATCACAGGTTCAGATAATCTGACCTGTGCAGTAACGAGTGTGAATCGCACAGCAACAGGCGGTGGCACGTACTCATGGAGCGGACCAAGTTCATTTGCTTCAACATTAGCGAGTATAAATGTCAGCACAGCAGGTACATACACCGTAACGGTGACCAATCCAACGAATGGCTGTACGGCGACAGCGACGACTTTGGTAACATCGGATACAACACCACCAACAGCAGGTATAACGGGTACTACGAATCTAACGTGTACAGGTACACTTGCAAATCGTGTAGCGAGTGGAGGCGGAACATATTCATGGAATGGTCCAAATTCATTTACATCGACTCTATCTTCGATTACCGTTTCTGCCGCAGGTATTTATACCGTAACAGTAACCAATCCAACGAATGGCTGTACGGCTACCGCAACTACAGAGGTTATTGTAGAACCTTGCGGCAGCATTGGTGATTACGTATGGCAGGATAACGACAACGATGGAGTACAGGATGCAGGCGAGCCAGCGATATCGGGTGTGAAGGTTTACTTGTTGAATGCATCGGGTGTGAAGATAGATTCAACCGTTACGGATGCTTTGGGAGCTTACTTATTCGATAGCTTGACGACGGGCAATTACCGAGTACAGTTTGTAGCCCCATCGGGTACAATCGCATCAAAGCAGAACTTAGGTGGCGATGACACAAAGGATTCAGACATCAATAGTCAAGGGTTGAGCCATCTGATAGCCATAGACACGAGCAAACCAACGAGTGATACATTACGGAACAATCCCAAAATAGATGCAGGCTTTGTACCAGTGGGTAGCATTGGCGATTATGTATTCAACGATAACAACAAAGACGGCATCCAGAATGGAGGTGATACACCAGTCTCAGGTATCAAGGTTTACTTATTGGACGGAGTGACTGGAGCGAAGTTAGATTCGACCATTACAGATGGCACGGGTAAATACTTGTTCGATAGTTTATTGACGGGTTCATACAAAGTAGAGTTTGCTGTGCCAGTGGGCAGCGAACCGACTACGAAAGGAGCGGGAGGTAATCCAGCCTTGGATAGTAACATCAATCCAGATGGGACGACCGATGCAGTAAACATAGATGCGACGTTACCATTGAACGACCCGAATCGTAACAATACGAGTGTAGATGCTGGTATTGTGCCAGCCTACGGCAGCATTGGCGATTACGTATGGCAGGATAACGACAACGATGGAGTACAGGATGCGGGCGAGCCAGCGATAGCGGGAGTGAAGGTGTATTTATTAAATGCATCGGGTGTGAAGATAGATTCGACTGTGACGGATGGCTTGGGAGCTTATTTGTTCGATAGCCTGACGACGGGCAATTACCGAGTACAGTTTGTAGCCCCAGTGGGTACAATCGCATCAAAGCAGAACTTAGGTGGAGATGACACGAAGGATTCAGACATCAACAGTCAAGGGTTGAGCCACCTGATAGCCATAGACACGAGCAAGCCAACGAGTGATACATTACGGAACAATCCCAAAATAGATGCAGGCTTTGTAC
>JBKBNY010000015.1:0-111688 GCA_046295175.1 Spirosomataceae bacterium | reverse complement strand
TTAAAGCACTTTTGATTCGATATGAAACTAAGGCGGAAAATTGGGTCGCGTTTAATTTTATCGCTTTTGCAGTCTGTTTTCTAAGAAAAATAAACATAAATACAAAATCCTAAACAAGTTCTAACATAAAATGAGACATTGGTGCTAATCCTGCAAATTATTTATTAAACGGTTTTGAATAAAAATGGGGGGCAATTGTAGTTTACAAAAAAACAAGAGAACAAAAAATTCAAAGCTTAATCTTTAGTCAATACATCCTTTCTATTTCGCTTCGCTATTTAGAGTATATTTCAATAAATCACAGAAAATAATTAAATTTCATTTATTTTTGAAAATATAATTATTTTTATAAATATCGAAAATATAAAAATTATAAATATTTTATTTGGAAATATAAATTCAGTAAATTAAATTAGCATTCGATTTCAAGAGAAATCAAATATACTCAAAAAGTAAACATCGAAAAGTTGAGGAAATGAGTGATTCCTTGCTTGAGAAGCGTCATGAATTTACGAACTTTCAAGATAACTTTTATATTAATATCCAGCTTTTTGGTAAGTGTGGGTAAAGGCTTTGCGGATTCTCCTGCAAGTTCGCCAGTACCCTATGAAGTAAAATTTGCAGATGTTACTTTTCAACTCAATGATATTACGAGGTACATTGTTCAGAACCACGTAAATGCTCTGCAAGCCAATAAAGCAGCTACTCAGGCTTACTTAGAGAAGCTTATGCTTTATTTGCCAATTGTTGAGCCAACCCTCAAAGACGGACAAGTACCCAATGATTTTAAGTATTTGATGCTTTACAACAAGCTTCAAACCTCGATAGAAAACACTTCGGAGCTTGATTCGGATATTTTGTGGTGCATGGATGAGGTAAAAGCCAAAGATGTAGATTTGGTGATGAATGGCCAACTCGACGAACGTAAGCACATCATGGCAGCTACAAAAGGGGCTGTTGTTTGTCTAAAACGAAATTATGTTCTTTATAAAAATTGGGGAAGTACGCTTTTTTCGCACATTGCTGATAAAAAAGTATTGAATTTACTCGAAATCAATAAGAAATGGGGCAGTAATCAATACATTCAGTTGGATGGAGCTGCGTATTCGTCTGTATTACAGTTTTTGGCGTATAAGATTGCTCTCGAAAGAGAATTTTCAAATTACCGTCCGAGTGTTCAGAAAATCGTTTATGAATATCCGTACAGTAAAAACAAAACTCTGAACAAAATCTCGACCGAACTAAAAGTTGAGCCAAGTACATTAAGTTCTTATAATTCGTGGTTGAAAGTCGACAAAGTTCCTGATTCGGATTGCAATGTTTTGGTTGTTGTTCCTGCCGAAAGATATAACGATGTTAGAAATTTGGCAGAATTGACCCAAAAATCGGGTTTACCAATCAAAGATTTAGGATTTCCGGTTCTAAAACGTAATCCATCGTTTGCCAAAAATCGTGGTGGAACATTCTACGAAATCAATGGAAAAGCAGGAATAATTGCCGATATGTGCGATAGTCCGATTGAATTGGCATACAAAGCAGACATTTCGATTGGTAAGTTTCTTGAATTCAACGAAATGAAAGAAACCGATATTCTAAAAATCGGTCAGGTTTATTATCTCGAAAAGAAAAACTCAAAAGCGAGTGTTCCTTTTCATGTTGTACGCGAAGGCGAAACCCTTTGGGATATTGCTCAAATGTATGGTGTTGGTGTCAACGACCTACTTACATACAACCGAATGGATAAAGTGCAACGTTTGCAACGAGGACGTGTCATTTATATGCAAAATGCACGATCTAAAAATAAGCCGATTGAGTACATACAGTCGCCGAGCGAGTTGAAAGAAATTGAAGAATTGGTTGAAAATACCAATCAAAATTCTGAACCAAAACAGCCTGAAATAGTTAATAATGAGGTAAAAAATAAGTCAGTTGAAAAAACTATCTCTGTAGATGAACCAACTGCCACATTACCAAAAGAGATTGATGTAAATTCGTTGCCATTATCGCACGAAATCGGAAAGAAACCCGATAATTCGAGCAAAAAGCCAGCAAATACTTCATCGTCTTTACCAAAGGAATTAGACGTAAATTCTCTACCTTTGTCGCATGAAATTGGGAAAAGTCCAGAAAAGAACTTAAATTCGCAGAATAATGTTGATAATAAGGAAGTTATAAGTAACGTTAGTAAGAAAGATAGTAAAAATAAGAAGCAAGAAACCGAAGATAATGAAACAAATGACGAAGAAAAGTCAGATTCAAAATCGGCACGGTACTTGTATCACACAGTAAAAGAAGGCGAGACATTGTACAGATTATCAGTAATTTACAATGTGGAGGTTGATGCGATAAAGAGGTTGAATGGATTGAAGAGCAACATCATTGAGATTGGAGACCGCCTTAAAGTCAAAAAAAGTAAATAGTATAGATTCACTCAATAGCTCGATTAGCCTCGGCCTTTGGCTGGGGCTAATTTTTTTGTAGAACGACTTTTCAAGTCGTTCAGAAATCACGCCTCCAAAAATCGTCTCAGCCTTTCGTTATATTCGGCAGTAGCATTCAGGTACGGAAAATGCCCTTTCTTCTCGAAAGTATGTACTTTTGCAATCGGATAAGTTTGTTTGAGTCGAGTTCTTAAATCTTCAAATTGATTGACCACATTGTCGTTATCAGATTCAAAAATCAGAATTGGATTCTCTATTTCTTCTATTGTTCGTGGTTCAAACCTCTCAATTATACATTTATACCGAGCAATAAATTGCTGCTTCGACATACTTCCATAAGTATTTTCGAGCAAATGAGCCATCACAATCGGATGATAATCGGCCTCTTTAAATGGTTTATCCAATCGATTACGGATAGTTTTCAGTAGTCTTTTCTCCGAAATCAGTGTAGAAAAGGGCAATAACCACTGGTATTTTTTTCGGAAGCTATGCTCAGGTGGAAAAGTATTACCAAAAACAATTTTTTCAATTCTGTTATAAAAATGGGTCAACAAATATTGGGCAAAGTACCCTCCCATCGAGCTACCAATTACATGGACTTTACCGATTTTCTCATGATTCAGAATATCCATCAAGGCTAATCCAACTTCTTCGAGATTATCAACAGCCGGATAAGTCGGAATTATCAGACGGTAATTATCCTTAAATTCAAAATATTGCTGCCACCAAAAATCATAAGCTCCAGCCATTCCGTGTAAAAATAAAATGGTTTCAGTTCCACTTTGGCTATCAAAATAAAACCACTCTTTGGCCCGAAACGTACGCTTCTTGATAGGAATATTTCTGAATTCTGAATATTTTTCGATTACTACTGGGTCATTACCCTTGTATAATGTCAGAAAAGTCTGGCTCATTTTTATTATTTAGGCTATTTTAAGTAAAGTATATGCAAGTTCTCGTTTGAATCATTAAATTTACAAAATTATATCAAACCATAATTTTCACAGCACTGTATGTTGCAATCTATGACTGGTTTTGGGTCGGCGATGGTCGAGAACCAAAAAGTTTCGGTACGAGTAGAGATAAAATCGCTGAATTCAAAATTTCTGGACATTTATTGTCGAATGCCACGCAGCTATTCCGATAAAGAAGTCGAAATCCGTAATTTACTTACCCAAGAACTCGAAAGGGGTAAAGTAGAATTCAACCTGAATATTACGCCAAAAGACGAATCTGCGGCTTCGACGGCGATTAATCGCCCGATTGTGAAGGCTTATTTTAAAGACTTGATGGCCACTGCACAAGAATTAGGCTTTGAGGCTTCGCCAACCGAAACGCTTCGGATGGCTACCATGATGCCAAATGCTTATAATACGGATGCATTGAGCGAAAACGAGGCCGAAGAAGAATGGAAATTGATTCAGCAGACGATTGCCGAGGCAATAACTAAGTGCAAAGATTTCAGAAAACAAGAAGGTAAAGCAACCGAAGCGAAGTTTAGAGAATATATCGAGAACATCGGAAATCTGCTCGTTGAGATTAGCGAACAAGAGCCAAAACGGATTCCGATTGTGCGTGAACGCATCGAAAAAGCGGTTTCGGATTGGTTTCAGAATGAAAACTTTGACCGCAATCGTTTCGAGCAAGAATTGATTTACTACATCGAAAAATTTGATATTTCGGAGGAAAAAGCTCGTTTAAAAAATCACCTTGATTATTTTGTTAAAGAATTGAAAACGGCATCGAATGGCAAAAAACTTAATTTTATTGCTCAAGAGATTGGCCGTGAAGTAAATACGCTTGGGTCTAAAGCAAACGATGCGATTATTCAGCGTTTAGTGGTTCAGATGAAAGATGAATTAGAGAAAATCAAAGAACAAACTCTAAATGTTGTTTAAATTTGAAGTTTTGGGTTTCGTGCATTGGCCTCACAAAAGCATGAAACTCTAAACCTTAAACCACCAATGCTCCCGTTAGAATTCTATCAGTCAAAAGATACCCTTACGCTGGCACAGCAACTTCTTGGTTGTACGCTTGTGCATCAACATCCCGAAGGTACTACTTCTGGCATAATTGTAGAAACCGAAGCCTATTTAGAGAACGACCCCGCGAGTCATTCGTACCGAGGTAAAACGGCTCGAAATCAGGCGATGTTTGGTCGTGCCGGTACTGCATACGTTTATTTGATTTATGGAATGTACGATTGCTTCAATATCGTGAGCAATCAAGAAGGAATCGGAGAGGCGGTCTTGATTAGGGCCTTGGAACCAATAGAGGGTATCGAATTGATGCAAAAACGAAGAAATACTGAGAAGGTTCTGAATTTATGCAGCGGGCCAGGTAAATTGGTAAAAGCGATGGGTCTGGGGCGAGAAGATGATGGTATTGAGCTTATTGGTAAAATTCATTGTTTAGAAAAGACGAATCCTGATATTGCAATCCGGAGTTCGTCGAGAATCGGAATCACAAAAGGATTAGAACATCATTACAGGTTTTATATCGAAGGCAATAGATTTGTCAGTAGAAAAATCTCTCTGCCGTAATCTACAACAGAGAGATTGCTAACACAACTTTCCCAAAATTTTCCACTAAACGTAGAATTAACTAAACTGTATGTCTTTCGGTAAGGTATAAAGAAGAAAGAGAGGCATAAGCTTAAAACATCTTAGCCTCTCTAATATACATCTCTACCTTTACTTTTATTTCTACTCTATAGTATTCTGAGGCAATCCTAAAAACGGAGTTTTGCCATCTGTTAATATCACTTTTGAATTTGGCGAATTTGATAAAACCCTAAATGCGTCTATCTGTTTGTATTTCAGAATAGATGGTGTTAGTGTTTTATTGAGCCATTCGTTTGCCTGAGCTTGTGCCTCGGTTTCGACTTTTAGTGCATTTGCTCTACCTTCAGCCTCTATCTCAATTGAGCGTTTGAGAGCTTCGGCAGCAATGATTTTTGCATTTTTCTCACCTTCGGCCTGAACTTTTGCGATTTCTTTTTTACCTTCTGCTTCAATAATACTTCTTTCTGCCTCACGTTTTTGGCGTTCTTTCACAAATTCCATTCGCTGAGCATCAACTTCTGCTTGTAGTTTTTCTTCGATAGAACGAGCCAAACCTGCTGGAAGTCTAATACTCTTTAAAAGCACATTTTCGATTACTATTCCACGAGGTTCTAAAATAGTATTCATTTGGTCTTTGATTCCTCTTTCAATCACTGCTCTCTCTCCCGAATGAAGGTCTTTAGCGTAGAATCTCGACGAAACATCTGCCGATGCCGAACGGAAAATCGGTAGAATCACTTCATTCTCGAAACCTAAACCAATTTTATCTACAACTACCGGAACCATCTCTGGCTTTAGGCGATATAAAATCGAAATCTCTGTATTTATTGTTAAACCTTCTTTAGAAGGCAAATCTGGTTTTACTTCTATATTGACTGTTCTTACTGGAACTTTTAAAATGGTTGTGCCTAACGGAAAATAAAATTTAGCACCCTGCTCAATCGTCACCGGAGAAATCTTTCCGAGTGTACGTTTCACTCCAACTTCACCTTGTCTAATTATTGCACAACTCGACATTGTAATACCAATTACAATTGCCAAACCTATATTCTTGATTTTCATCTTTTTGCGATTTAATTTTACCAATATTTCAATGAGCTATGTATCTGTGTTATCAAATACACTCATATAACGGATGTGCCTCTGCAATGGTTTTATGGCGTCAATTGATGATATTTATATATAGACTCAATCAATTATTTGAAAAAATTTAAAAAAAATCCAAACACTTTTATTTACGTATAGTTATATTCGTATATTCAACACAAAAACAAAAAAAACATGCTCTTACGTCAATTAGAATACATTTTAGCAGTTGAAAAATACCAAAGCTTTACAAAGGCCGCAGATGCTTGTTGTGTGACACAGCCGACATTGAGTCAGCAAATAAGAACGCTGGAAGATTATTTAGGTGTTGAAGTTTTTGATAGAACAACCCTACCAATCGAGCCAACCCGAAAAGGGAAAATGATTCTCGATAAGGCTGTCTCAATAGTTCAGCAAGCTCATGAGTTAGAGAAATTTGCTAAAGACCTCCGAAAAGAACCTGTATTAGTATAATCAGTAAGGTGCAATTCAAATTGCACCTTTTTTTTTCTTCTACATTTCGTCAGTTAAATAATTTATCTCAATGCTTTATTGAAAAAATTATCAATTGTAATAACTTTGTTGTATTCAACCCTTGTATAGACAAGTCAATGAAATACTACAAACTTTTACTGATTGTACTTCTTATCTCAACTACCAGTATTTTGATGGTGGGTTGGTCGCCATTTAGCGAAGAGATAGATTTCAATACGCAAGTGAAACCCATTCTAAATAAACGTTGTGTCTCTTGCCATGGAGGTGTCAAGAAAGCAGGTAATTACAGCGTTTTATTCTCTCACGAAGCATTAGGAAAAGCAAAATCGGGTAAGCACCCAATCATCGCGGGTGATGCCGATGCTTCCGAATTCTACAAAAGACTCGTTACGGACGATGAAGAACTCCGAATGCCTAAAAATGAAGAGCCTTTGCCTCAAGAAGAAATCGAAACATTGAGAAAATGGATAGACCAAGGTGCAAAATGGGGCGAACATTGGGCTTTTCAAGCACCACAAAAACCAAGTGTACCAGCGGTCGGAAGTTTCTTTGCAAGAATTGGGCTTTGGAAAGATGAAGAGACCGAATGGACCAAAAATGAAATTGATAATTTTATTTTGGATAAATTAAAACAAGAATCTCTAAAACCATCGAAAGAAGCCGAAAAAGGTACATTACTTCGTAGGGTTTTTATTGATTTGACTGGTCTTCCACCAACCGAGGCTCAGTCTAAGGCATTTTCAGTAGATAATTCGCCAAACGCTTACGAAAAAGTAGTAGATAGCCTCTTGGCTTCAAAAGCCTACGGTGAGCGTTGGGCAGGAATGTGGCTTGATTTGGCAAGATATGCCGATACAAAAGGGTATGAACGCGATGGCGGGCGAAGCATCTGGCGTTATCGTGATTATCTGATAAAGGCGTTTAATGATGATAAGCCTTTTGACCAATTTACGATTGAACAATTAGCCGGAGATTTATTGCCAAACCCTACCGATGAACAACTGATAGCGACGGGTTTTCACCGAAATACAATGACAAATGACGAAGGCGGAACAGTTGACGAAGAATTTAGAGTTGCGGCAGTAATTGATAGGGTAAACACTACTTTTGATGTTTGGCAGGGAATCACTTTTGGTTGTGTGCAGTGCCATACACACCCTTATGACCCATTTCTGCACGAAGATTACTACAAAGTTATGGCGTTTTTTAATAATACTCGCGATGAAGACGTAGAGAGCGAAACCCCTTACTTGAGATTTTACAAAACCGAAGATTCACTGAAAATCCAAGAAGTTAAGTATTGGATTACGCAGCACGGAAAAAAAGAGAAAGTAAAAGATTTTGAGAAATTTGTACGGGTTCTTGAGCCTAAGTTTAATTCTCATTCGATAGAGCAACTCTCGGCTGGTACCTCTGCCCTACTCGATTCTAAATATCTTGGCTTGCAGCACACTGGCTATGGGCGTTTAAAAAACGTGGATTTGACCAATAAAAATCGTTTGGTAATTAATTTCAGAACCAATGCCGAAAACGCAGTTCTCGAAGTTCGAGAGGCAAGTCTTGACGGTAAAGTCATTCAGAAAATTAAAGTTCCGAGCAAAAAAGATACAATCATGTTTTATCCCATCGAACCAATGGTAGGATTGCACGATTTGTATTTTAAATTACATTCTCCTAAAAATCCTAAAGATTGGTTGACGGTAAAATGGGTAAGTTTTCAAGAAACATTTGCCAATCCAGCAAGTGCAGATTACGCCGCAATCGAGAAAAAATACCAATCAATTCTCAGTGCTAAAGCCGAAAAAACTCCAGTAATGATTGAGGGTGAAGGCGAACTAAAACGCAAAACACACGTTTTTGAGCGTGGGAATTGGCTTGTTTTGGGTAAAGAAGTGAAGCCCGATGTGCCTAAATATCTTGCATCAATGCCAAAAGAATACCCTAAAAATCGCTTGGGTTTTGCTAAATGGCTTGTCGATGGCAAGCATCCGCTTACGGCTCGGGTAGCGGTAAATCGTTTTTGGGAGCAACTTTTCGGAACTGGAATCGTAGAAACCATCGAAGATTTCGGAACTCAAGGTTTTGCACCAACTCACCCCGAACTCCTTGATTATCTGGCAGTTAAATACCAAACTGAGTTTAAATGGAGTACAAAAAGGCTTTTGAAATACATTGTTATGTCGGCTACTTATCGCCAAGACTCTAAAGCCACAAAAGAACATTTAGAAAAAGACCCATCAAATAAATTTTATGCTCGTGGACCGAGAATCAGGCTATCGGCCGAACAGGTGAGAGACCAAGCGTTGGTAGTTAGTGGTATAATCAGTCGTAAAATGTACGGACCGAGTGTTATGCCCTACCAACCCGATGGACTTTGGCAGTCGCCTTGGAGTGGCGAAACTTGGAAGTTATCGGAAGGTGAGGATAAATATCGAAGGGCTTTATATACTTACTGGAAACGAACTGCACCATACCCGTCGATGATGGCTTTCGATAGCCCATCTCGTGAATTTTGTCAGTTAAGAAGAATCCGAACCAATACGCCACTACAAGCATTGGTCACGCTCAATGACCCTGTTTACGTTGAAGCAGCACAACAATTGGCGAAAAAAATGCTCGAAAAAGGCAAAACACCCGAACAGCAGATTCAGAGCGGATTTGAGATTGTTATGATGCGAAAAATTGACCCTAAAAAACTCACTGTCTTGGCCAAACTTTATAGAGATACCGAAAAAATTTATGTCAAAAACCCAGTAGAGGCTTATAAGTTTTTTGGGCGGTCAGACGTTAGTCCAAGACTGGCAGCAATGGCAATTACAGCCAATACAATGCTTAACTTGGATGAGGTGGTTACAAAAGAGTAACCACATAGGCTTTCATAGAAGGCATAGGGAGCATAGAAAATTAGAGTTTAAATTAGAATCAAACTGATTTTATAAATGACACAACTGACTCAAAGGTATTTAGATGAATTATCGTATGAAATAATCGGGGCGGCAATTGAAGTACATAAAGAACTTAGAGCAGGATTAATGGAGAAAGTTTATGAAAAATACTTGATTCAAGAGCTTAAACTTCGGAATCTAAGTGTCCAGTATCAAGGTTCGATTCTGATAAATTATAAAGGTATAACCCTTGACACTGAATTAAGGTATGATTTACTCGTAGAGAATCAAATAGTTGTTGAATTAAAAGCAGTCGAAAAAATGCTTCCACTTTTTGAGGCACAATTGTTATCTTACATGAAGTTGCTGGGTAAGGCAAAAGGAATTTTGATTAACTTTAATTGCAACAATATTTTTAAAGAAGGACAAAAAACATTTATCAATGAGTTTTATAGAAATCTACCACAACACTAAATAATATTGAAATCAATGAAGACTATCAAAACTATGCATTTTATGATTTCTATGTGTTTTATTTTTAGTTGATTTAGAATCAATACAAACCTGCCACACCACTACATAATATTGAAATCAACGAAGTCTATAAAAACTATGCATTCTATGATTTCTATGTGTTTTATTTTATCAACCTTAATCAAAAAATCTTAGAAGCCTACCTATGCTATCTATGATTTCTATGTGTTTACAATGAACAGAAGAGATTTTATCAAAACAACATCAACTGGATTATCAATTGCTGCCTTGGGTGGAGTAGATGCTCTGGCTGCAAAAAAAGCAAAACATGCAGTCGGAATTCAGTTGTATTCGGTGCGTGATGACATGAAAAATGACCCACTCGGAACACTCAAAAAAGTTGCCGAAATGGGTTATAAAAACGTTGAACATGCCAACTACGTAAACGGAAAATTTTATGGTTGGACCGCTAAAGAATTCCGTAAAATTTTAGACGATTTAGGCTTAAAAATGCCAAGTGGTCATACAGTTTTCGGCAAACCGCATTGGGATGAAGACAAAAAAGAATTTACTGATACATGGAAAAAACTCGTCGAAGATGCCGCAATCTGTGGTCAGAAATATGTAATTAGTCCGTGGTTAGATATTGCCTACCGTAAAGATTTTGACCAATTGAAACGTTTTATGGAGGTTTTTAACAAAAATGGAGAACTTTGCAAGGCTTCGGGCATGAAGTTTGGCTATCACAACCACGATTTTGAGTTTAGTCTCAAACTAAGTAGCATCAAAGTTTATGATATTATGCTACAAAACACCGACCCGAATCTGGTAGCACAGCAACTCGACATTGGTAATATGTACGGGGGCGGTGGTAGAGCTTTAGAGTTATTGGCTCAATACCCTGGTCGCTTTGAATTGATGCACGTCAAAGACGAAATCAAATCAGAAAAAGAACACGGAGGTTACGAAAGTACTATTTTAGGCGTGGGTGTTATCGGTGTAAAAGAAGTAATAGATATTGGTAAAAAATCGGGAGGAACAACTCAATTTATTATTGAGCAAGAATCTTATCAGGGCAAAGCCCCAATCGACTGTATCAAAGAGGATTTGGCAGTGATGAAGAAATGGGGATACTAAAAGGTTCTGAATATATAAAAATGGGCAATTCTTGATAGGATTGCCCATTTTTATTCTAAGGTCGGACGATAGTCAGACCGAAAAATCCACGCTCATACATTCTCAAAAACTCCAAGTATTGCGGTATTGATTATATGGCTCAAACGAAAACTTAATCATATTCCGTATCCCGAAATCATTCGACTGTGCCACAACATAATATGCTCCAATTCTGAATCTTTCGCGTCCTACTTTAAAAATTCTATTCAAACCAGCGTAGAGTTCGGCATATTGATATTTTCGCTCTGGCACATACAAAAAACCTCCGCCAGCCATTTCTTTGATACCCGTTTTGTTTAAAAGTGGTATTTTACTGGTCAAATATCCATTAAATTGGTGCGTATAATGTGACTCAAAAAACCAATTGAAAACCGTGAACGTCTTCGGAATCAGCTGATAAGTGTACATTGGTGGCGAAAAAAAGTAAGGGTCGCCTCCACGCATATATTTGTAATCCATCGGAGCGAGGCTTGTAGTATCGAGAAATTTACCACCTTTAATTTTGTATTCGGATGTACCAAAAATCCCGATATTAAACTCCTGACGGGCTTCGAGTGAAAAATAAGTAAATTGATTTGAAGGACGATTTTGTACCGAAAATGCACGTTCCAAACGGGCATTGAAAGTTGGGTATCGTGAACCAAGAATTATTTTTTGGTCGGGTTCTCTCAAGAATAATTGTCGTGGAGTGTAATCAAACTGAATAATTGCCTTGTAAGTATAGCTTGTCGGAAAAACATCAACCCGATTTTCGCTAAAAATCCTATCACCCAAAGCTCCAAACTTAAAATCGGATAAATCAAAACGTTTTTCGTAATACAAATTAGAATTGACATAAAAACCATTGAAGAGTTCTGTCCGATGCCCAAGTAGTACAAATCGGTTTTGATAAAAATTACTTCTTCGGGCTATATCGCTGAGTGTTGCCGCTCCATTTATCACATTAAAACCCGACCCAAACTGAAAAGTTACGCTTGATTGTTTGATTGGATTATAGAAGTAATTGACATTGAATCCACCTTTTAAATCCTTATTCAAAAACCCATAAGTAGCATTGGTATTGATGCCGATTGTTTTTTTATTCTCAAATTTCTTAAAATAACCCACTCCATAACGCACACGCCAACCGCCAACGGCCACGGGGTCTATTAACCCCAAAATTGGGTCAAATGACCAATCTACTTTTTTAGCTCGGTTGGTATGACCAATACCCTTGTAGAGAATCTTCTGAAAAGTGATTTTATTATAAATTCTATCAATCGAATCGAGGTAAGCCTTTGAGTTTTTGAGCAATTCAAGGCGTTCTTTTTCTTTGATAACTTTAATTTCGTCAATGGAAAGTGGTTGTGGACGAATAGACTCCCAAAAAGTCGAATCCCGTTTGTAGGCCTCTTCGGTGGTTCGTCCAACTTCTAATCCAAAGAAGCGTTTGGGTAAATCTAAGTCAAACTCAAAATTCGATTGAATTACCACTGCTTCGCCCGTTTTTTTGGAACCAGCCTCCTTCAACTTCCAAAAATAAGTAACTTTGGTAGGCATCCACCGATTCTGAATGTTTGTAAACTCTTGCTTGAATCCGAACGAATCATAAATCAAGAGTCCACGTTTCGTAAGGTTTAGATTGACCGATTTCAATACCCATAAATCTTCAATAACCTCAATTTCACCTTCGTATAGTGCGTTTCCGAGTTCTCTTGGGGTTACTTTTATTCGATAAATCTTTTCGTTGCCTTCGTAATAATACTTCAAAAGCTGAAATTTGTAGCTCAAAAAAGTTAAATCGCTCAAAGGTGATAAGTAATCATTTTGTCCAATTTTCTCGATTCTTTGATGATTTTTGTAGAGATTAAATTCGCCATCGGTAACTGACCTAAAAAACAGCGTTCGTTGCTCTCCAACCGTTTTTACGGCTAATTTTTCTTCTTTTTGTTGTCCAGAAACATTTTCGTGCCGAACCAATTTACATTCAAACAAATTCATCTTGGGCAACGAATCATTCTTGGCAAGGCTATCGGCTTTAGGGTTTAGCTTACGCTCAATATTTTCGACTGATTTTATATACGCCTCACATTTGAAATTGGCGTACTGATTCAAGACTTTTTGTTTATTTTCAATCAATTTTTTGATTACTTCATACGAATAATCTCGTTTTTTTACCTTTACAACAACTTCATCCAACTGTTTTTGGTCGATTTTCAGGACAACATTTTTTACAAAATCTTTTTCCATCACAACCTCAAAAGTTTCGGGCAAATATCCAATACTTGTTACAGTAATGCGGTTGAGGCCTTCAATTAATCTAATTTCGTAGCGGCCTTCGGGGTTACTCATCGTACCCGTATTGAGATTAAACACCCTAATACTCGCACCCGAAATAGGTTCGTTATTTTCGGCGTAGATATAGCCCCGAAGCGTATAGAAGTTTTGAGAGAATGTAAGAAAAGGCAATAAAAAAGTAAGTAAAAATAGCTTTTTATTCATAAGATTGTGTTAAAAGGGCAGTATCGAGCTATTCGTATAACGAATAATATATGTCAGAAGTTGTATTTTACGAGATTACACCACTAATTTAATTCATTAAAAACATCATGCTTTTTAGAAAAGGAAACACCCAAGATTTAGAAGAATTACAGCAGTTATTTGTTGAAACTGTATCTGAAATTTGCCGAAAGGATTACACTGACGAACAGATTAAAGTCTGGGTTTCGGGTATCGAAAATAAAGAACGTTGGCTAAATATCCTCGCAAATCAATACGTCTTGATTGCTCAAATCGACTCGAAAATTGTAGGGTTTTGTACTTTAGAGAATCATACTTACATAGACCTTTTTTATGTACATAAAGATTTTCAAGGTCAAGGAATCGCCAAAAGTTTATATTTAAAAATAGAGAAGCAAGCTATTTCATCTAACCAAAAAAAATTGTCTGCCGATGTTAGCATCACAGCAAAACCGTTTTTTGAAAAGGTAGGTTTTCGAGTGATTACCGAACAGAAAGTAGTCAGAAAAGATGTTGAACTGATAAATTATCAAATGGAGAAAATGATAAATATAGAGCTAAATAGTTAAAATTGGTCAAACCTTTCAGTAGTAAAACAAAGTAATTTTATCTAAGCCAATACTGGTTTCTAAACTCGAAATGATACTCACAGGCAAGTCATTCTTATTGTTTGTGATGTCAAAATAATAAACTAAATCGTTGTTGAGATAATAATACATTTTAGCACCTTTCTTTCTTATTGTATAGCTCAAATTGCCTATTTTTTTCATAGTTGTTGGCTCAATTCCAATCCACATTTTGGGTAAGTATGGTATTATTATCAACTCTTTTTGGGCGGTTGAATTAAAAATGAAGCTATCGTGTAATTCGCCGAGTGACAGCAAAAAATTATTTGCGGTGTTGTTTGATACGACCTCGTAAACCAACTCAAAGTCATTGGCCCCATTAATTTTAAACGGGAAATCTAATTTTGAACCCTTGTTGAGCCAAAATATCCCGTTGATAATTTTCCCCGCATTCACATCCCAATTAGGCTTATTTTCATCGAAATTTTCATTGAAAATAACTTTATTATTTGTGTTTTGGACCAAAGGTACATTCAATATCCAGTATGGCTCGGTTTCTGCCTTACCAAATAATTCATCCAAATAGTATTTTCGTCTTACTCCGTAAAAGTAAACTCCAGAAAACTTCTCGGTACTGCTATCGAGCATTAAACTTTTGTATTCGCCATTTTTGAACTTTACGTTGGTATGGTTTCTCTTCAAAATGCTATGTCCGAGTTCGTGGAAAAGGAGATACTCTTTTTCGGGAGTAGTCATGCTATACCAAATCGTAGAATCAAGTTCAATCGAACCATTTACGAAAGCAAAGCCCCAGTAACCCAACCTTTGACTAATATTGGTGAATTTTAAATTGATTTTATCTTCATCAACCCTTCTTTGGCGGATTTTGGCTTCTGACTTAAACACCGAAAATAGCGAATCAACCTCTTTGTATGCTAAATCCAACTTTGTCAACGATTTATTTGGACTAACTTCGTTTTCACATCCAAATGCAAACAAAAGGGTTATCGAAATCAAACTGAAAATTATTGGTCTCATATTCTTTTCTGATTAAAAATCGTTGATTACTTTTCTAAAACTGCCTACATTTCCAAACCAGTCGGTTCCTTCAATATTGATACAAAAGCAATTAGCATTTATAGGTTTTTGAAACATAACTTTAGCTTTTCCTGCCAAATTTGTCAAAATATTCGCATTCCAATAGAGTGTAGTTCGGTTTTCAGATTTCTCTAAATTTTGTTTTGAATCATAAACCGGAACATAAAATTCTTTTTTCTGACTCACTCCAATATCGTTTAAAACTATATTCCCAATCGCAATATCCTTTGAATAATCATAGTTTGGAATCAAATCTTTTGATACCAAAATAATGACTGGATTTGCCTCAGCAGCGGCCTTAAAATAAGAGACAATTCCAATATCTTTTAGGCTCAAATTGGCCAGCTGATTCCCTGGCCAAGCAAGTTCTACATCGTTTCTAAATACTCTTACCTTTCTTAACGAAGTCGTTGATTTATTACCACTTACTGCCAAAACCTCAGTATTTTCGATAAAATTAGCATCATTTTTCTCAACCAATCTTTGCAGTCGAATTTCTGGAATTTTCAAATTCAAAAATTCAATTAAGGTGTAGTTGAGTGGTAAATCATTAAAAATATCTCGCCTACTTTGCGTAACAATATTGATACCTGTACTTAAATTACTCGCTAAATTATTGATAATACTATTTTTTTCGGGGTCAATTCGTTTGGCTTTTACTACAACTCCATCTAATTCAAACTCTTTTTCAGTAATGATTTGTTCGGATGTATTTTTAAGAGAATTAAGAATTACATTTTCGCTTTGTGAATGTTTAATGTCAAATTTGTATTTTACCGAGTCTTTTGGATTCAAAATCTTGATTGTAAACTCATCGTCAGTTCCTGCCTGAATATATAAAGGATTACCCTCCTTCAAATCCAAATCATTAATCTCAAAGATACCATTTTCATCGGTTTCGACTTTGTTGATTATACCGAGGTATTTATAAATTACCTTTACATTTTTCAGATTTCTTTTTGAACTATTGGCATTTATCTGCCCTCTAACTTTAGGTTTTGTTTCAATTACTTCATCAAAAAGCGTATCGTTCCATCTATATTTGGACCACCCATGAGTAAGTAAAATCAAATCAAGATGTTTGTAAGAATTAGGTTCAGATGCATCAAAGTAATACATCGAATTATGGATTGTACCTCTCAAATCGGCCTGTAGAAATAAAAAACTATTCAAGTCTATACCACCAAAAGTGTCATTCAGGTTTTGTTTACAATCTGTAACGCTCACCGATAAACTAACTTCTTGCGAAGGATTCATTCCTTTAGCAAAAATATCCAATACAATCTTATTTGTAGTGTCGGCTTTTTTTTCAAGCGAAAACTCAATTCCGCCAAATCTATTTACACAAGCTAAACGCTCTACCATCAATTGATTATTCTTAAAAACACAGAATTGTACAATCCCTTTCGGAATATCATTTCGGTGAATTTTTAAGGTTGTTCCGTTAATAATTTTAAGTTGCTTAGAAAAAATTTCAGCACCTCTACAATTAATTTTTAAAGTGATTTCATCGGTTTCAGCATAGTTTTGATACAATCTAACTGTTATCAAAGAATCTTTTTCGGAATGGCTAATCCTAATGACAATTCCTTTTTCTTGAACCTTCGGGAGACTAAATGTATAACGCTGATTTTGATAATCAACAACGGCTCTATAAGTTTTTGTGGCTTGTGGAGTAAACGCAAAAACGCCTTTACCTGTATGTTCTGAGTTAATTGAGATAATTTCTTCATTGTTTTCATCGACGATGACTCCGCCAAAATCTATTCCTTCACCAAACTTATCTGTACATCTAAATGCGACAATTGCTGGTAAACCTGAAACTAAATGTCCGCCTTCGGGTAAAAATTGTAAATCAATGTTGGTTATTGATAAGACCTCTTTACCCAGATTTAATGGCTGATTTTTGATAAAAATCTCTTTTCTGAAGACGAAATCATTTTTGAGTAAGTTTTTTGTATATGCAACCAACTGGAATTTCCCGCTGAGAGAATCGCTCAATGGAAAAAAATTATCGAATTTACCTTTGTCGGTCAATCCAGTTTTCTGAGCAATAACTCTGCTAAGTGTGTCTATCAACTTAACATAAACAATCTGATTATCAGCTGATTTAAGCGTTTTAGAATCAAAAATATACGTGCCGAACCACAGTGTATCCTTGGCAAAATAATAGGCCCTGTCGGTTTGAATAAAAATAGATTGACCTTGTAAATCCTGTATAGATGTTACAGAAAATAGTATGAGTACTAAAAATTGAGAGTATTTCCTATAAAAAGTCATTGTGTCGGAAAATCATTTTCTTAAAAGTTGGTGAGTAATTCTAAAACCCAAAACAGAATTTAATGTTTTAGAATTAGCACTTAAAAATAATCAAGTTTTCAATAAGATTAGACACTAATATTAAAAAAAAAAGGAGTTAATATACTGTTATTAATAAAGAATTAGCAAATCCCGAATAAAATCATATATTTGTTATAACAAATCAAAAATATGAAAACTTTACTGGTATCTATCATTTCAGTGGTGATGTTTTGTTCATGTCAAAGACAGACAATTCATACAACCTCAATACCTCTCAACCGAGAAGAACCAGCCCAAATCAGCGATGGATACAGCACCAAAAACCAGAAAAATTACACTGGGGCAGCATCTGAACTAAAAGGCTTTGATAATAATATAACTTTGGATAATTACCTTCGGAGAGTCTCGGGCATAACAGTGAGAGGCGATGGTGCTGATGCCCAAATTTTGGTAAGAGGAATTGCAACCGTTTACGGCGACCCATCTCCACTTTTTGTACTAAATGGCACGGTGTTTTCTGGCGGGTTTTCAGTTCTTTATAATACCGTCAATGTAAATGATATTAAGTCGGTTTCGGTACTAAAAGATGCATCGAGTACGGGTATTTATGGTTCAAGAGCCGCAAACGGTGTGATTGTGATTGACCTCAAGAAAACCGAAGACAAAAAATAATCATAAAAAAAGGCTCTTGTATGAATACAAGAGCCTAATTATTATTTGAATACTTCTTTCTTCTGCTTGCTTAAATAAAACCTTCATTTTTCATTGCAGCTTCGAGTTTAGTCCCCAATTCGGCAGAAGCCTTGATGAGTGGCAATCTTACTTCTGAACTGCAAATACCTTTGATTTCACAACATTTTTTGATACCTACCGGATTTGACTCTGCGTAGAGCAGTGTATCAAAATCAATAAATCTTTTCTGGATTTCTGCCGCTTTCTCAAAATCACCTTTGAGGGCTGCCCAAGTCATTTCGCCAAATTCTTTCGGGAAGGCATTGGCAATTACCGAAATAACTCCACTAAAACCGATACTCGCAGAGGTTGTTACGAGGTTGTCATCGCCCGAAAGTAACAAAAAGTCTTCGGGACAAGCACGAGCCAACTCTTGAGCATTCTCGATAGAACTTGCATCTTTGATACCGATGATATTTGGATGCTGAGCTAACTTGGCAACTGTCGGGATTTGCAAGTGAATGACTGTTCGACCCGGAACATTATACAACAAAACCGGTACTGGAGAAGCATCGGCAATGGCTGTAAAATGTGCCACCAAACCCGCTTGCGGAGGCTTATTGTAATACGGCGTAACCGATAAAATAGCATCTACTCCTGCTAAATCGGTATTGGCAATATTTTCTAAAACAGAAGCGGTATTGTTTCCGCCCAATCCGTAAACGATTGGAAGGTTTTTTGGATTGTTTTGCTTGACAAACTTTAGGATTTCGGCTTTTTCCTTAGAGGTAGTAGTGGCAGATTCTCCTGTAGTTCCCTGAACCACAAAATAATCAACTCCTCCTTCGGCAGTAAACTCTAACAATTTGAGTAAACCATCATAATCTACTTCTAAATTGTCTTTAAATGGCGTAATTAATGCCACGCCAACACCCATTAGTTTATTTTGCATATTGGTTAAAATTTGATGCTCAAAATTAAACTAAAAATTGTACAAAAGAAAGATTTTAAAATTGTCATTTCCGAAAAATTCAGCTAAATAAAAATAGGTAGCCTATGACGGCTACCTATTAGATTATTCTGACAATATCGTTATTCTGAAATGGTTACCCTCGACCTCTCACAAACCCCTCCTACTGGTGGGTTAAACTTTGAAACCGAAACTTTGATATTTTCAATATCGGTAAATTGCTCTTTGGCGTGTCGAATGATTTGATACGCAACGTGTTCGAGCAATCGGTGCTTTTGTCTCATTACGTCTGCTACAATTTTGTACAAAACTTCGTAGTTAATCGTGTTTCGTAACTTATCGGTTTCGGCGGCAATCGTTAGGTCGGTGGTTATCGTAACATCAATTGAGAATTTATTACCAATCTTTTGTTCTTCGTCGGCTACGCCATGGTAGGCAAAGAACTCCATCCCTTCAAGAGAAATTGTACCCATAAAAATTGTTTCAGAATTGAACTTTAGCAATATTCCGCTCGTCCAAAATTCATTTAGGAATTATAAATTATCGAAGAATGAACCACCTTCGTTTTTTTGCATTACGTCATTTACCGTTGGCAAAGGAGTATTATCTCTTGGTTGGTTTTCTGACTTTTCGGCCATAGCTTTACGAATCGCAGCCTTCACTTTATTCACTTTTTCGAGCATATCCTCAGTGATAGTATCGGCTGGAGGGAAATTCAACGGTTGCTCAACTACAGGTTCCGGAATCACGATTGGTTCTGGCTCGGGCTGTGGTATGATTTCTTCTTCGACCTCACGCCCACCAATCAAGCGGTCTTTGAGGGCTTCGAGTTCATCGAAACGACCAGTTGCGGCCAAAAGAGCTTGTTCGGTCCACGTCGATGGGTCGTGCATGGCATAATGAGAACCCGCATTTTCGAGCATTTCTTTTACTTTAAATGGCGGTGTTTTGGCCAAATCGGCAAAAGTAATGATGTTATTATCATTGAGTAAATCGGCTATTTTAGGGCCAATTCCTTCAATAATTGTCAAATCATCAGTTTTTGGTTCATCAAAAATGCTTTTACCAGCACTATAATTATTGGCCAAACTATTTACCGATGAAGAAGCGATAACTGTCTCGACGATTGGTTCAGATTTCTCTTCTTCCGCTACATCTTCTACGATTTCTTCAACCTCGGCAACTGGCTCAATCTCAGCGATTGGTTCTTCAATGGCTGGCTCTTCGACTGCTGTCTCAATTTCTACTACCTCTTCAACTTTTTCCTCAACTTGGCTTACTTGCTCAGTAACCTCTTCGACAGCCGTTTCTGTATCGACTTCAACTTCGGCCATCACCTCCCCAATTGTCTTTTCGGGTTCGATTACCTCATTAATTTCAGCGATTGACTCCTCTACAACAACTTCTGGAGCAGCCTCAGTGGTTTCGATTACATCTTCGACCAATGCCTCAACTTTTGGAACTTCGAGTTCTTCGGCAAGTGGTTTTACAATTTCGAGCGGAATGTCGGCATTTCCTGGAGCAAGCATCGTGGTTGCTTCCGAAAACTTAGCTTCGATTCCTTCTTTATCAAATTTGTTCTCAAATCGGTCAACGTGTTCTATCGTAGCATTTGCCAAACTACGCATCTGAACCAATAAATTACTTTTGTAGTGGTCCATTGCCTTGAAATCTCTCTCAAGCCCACGTACTTCGCTCAATACCTCATCTTTAATATACTTTGCCCTTTCTTCTGCCTGGCGGATAATTGTCGCCGCTTTTGACTGTGCTTCAGATACGATTTGTTCACTTTTCAATCTCGATTCCTGAACGTGCTTCTCGGCTTGTTGATTAGCTTGTTCGGTAATCATATTGCTTGTATCTTCGGCAGTTTTGAGGGTCTTGAAAAGCGTCATTTCAATCTCACGCAACTTGCTTGCCTCTTTTTCGGCAATTTCGAGCTGCATCCGTAACATCTTACTTTCATTCAGAATCCTCTCCCACTCTTGTGCAAGATTAGATAAAAAATTATCAACTTCTTCTATATTATATCCTCTGAATGTCTTTTCAAATTCGTGCTGACGTATTTCAAGCGGTGTTATTTTCATGTCTTGGGTGATTTTTGCAATTTTTTGGCAAAGTTATAATTAATATGAAAAGGTAAATACTTTTAAATGAAAAAACAAACACTATACCAACTTTTGAGAACGAATTGTAGGATATTTTAACAAATTATGCAATATCAACGTCCGCCTGGTGGGCAGTATTGTTTTAGATAATTTGTAAACAATGTAGCCAAATGCAAACTCGTACCTTGACCCTCGTAAATTCCGTGCGAACGATTCGGATACATCATCAATTGAAACTGACGGTTATGTTTTACCAATTCGTTTACGAGCATTTCGGCGTTCTGATAATGCACATTGTCGTCACCTGTTCCGTGAATGTACAGCAAATTACCTTTTAGGTTTTTTGCGTGGGTAATTGGCGAGCCTGCCACAAAGTCTTCGCGGTTTTCTTGCGGAAGCCCCATGTAGCGTTCTTGGTAAATGTTATCGTATGTCAATTGGTTTGCTACTGCTGCTACTGCGATACCCGTTTGGTACAAATCGGGGTATTGGAATAACAAATTAAGGGTTGTTGAGCCGCCCCCACTCCATCCATGAACTGCAATTCGGGTAGAATCCACAAACTTCCATTTACGGATTTCTTTACACGCCATCGCTTGGTCACGGATATTGACAATTCCGATTTTTCGATAAATTGATTTACGCCACTCACGACCTTTTGGTGCTGGAGTTCCACGCCCTTCGACGGCCATATAGATGTAACCATCACGAGCCATATTACCCATATACAAGCCATTGTTTCCTGCTCCATAAGTATCGTTTACGGTTGTAGAAGCGGGTTCTCCATAGACACTAAAAACCACTGGATAACGTTTATTTTCGTCGAATCCAACGGGTTTCACCATCCATCCATCCATTTTTATGCCATCGGCTGTCGTAATCTGAAAAAATTCTGGGGCATTCTCTCTTGGCTTGAGATTTTGCTGTTTTACTTTCGATGCAACTGACTCTACTGGGTTTAGTGGTAAATGGTCTGGCAGACTAATCCACTCGGTTGAAGGCTGATTGAGATGGCTCGAAAACGAATGTTGAGCAAATTTGGCATTCGGCGAAACCTGATAAGTATGTGTACCCTTCAAATCGGCAGGAGAAACCAACTCTGGAGTCATCGAAGAGCCATCTAATTTTACACGGTATAAATATTTCTGGGTGGCGTTTTCGGGCGAAGCTATGAAATAAAGCAAATTATTGGCTTCATCGATGGCATTCATCTGAATCACATCATAATTGCCTTTGGTCAGTAATGTTTCTTTTTTGCCATCGCGAGAAACACGATACGCGTGTCGCCAACCGTCTTTTTCGCTCAACCAAATAAATTCTGTTCCGCCATTCATCCAATCCCATCCGTTATTTTTTTGTGGCAAAGAAAACTCCCAAGTCTGGCGGACATCCACCCAAGCGTCGTCTTTTTCTTCGTAAATAACTTTTGCATCGCCCGTTTTGGTATTGCAGATGATGAGTTTGCTCTGATTCTGCTTACGATTCAACTGCTGAACAATGATTTCATTGGCATTGCCAGCCCACTCCATTCGTGGGATATAATTTTGTTTTGGGTCGCCCTCAATCTTCATCCAAGTAGTTTTGGCGTTATTTACATCCACAACACCAATTTTGTATGGAGATGGAGTCTCGCCTACTTTTGGGTATTCAACAGGTGTAATTTGTGAATAAACCGAATCGGTGAAATTTACCATGTAATAATCACGAATCTGGTTGGCATCGATTTGCCAATACGCAATTGTTTTGCTATCATCACTCCATTTGAAACCATCTCTAAGGTCGAATTCTTCTTCATAAACCCAATCGAATGTTCCATTGATTAGTTTTTTTGTTCCATTTGTGCTGGTCAAAACTTTGATGGCATTAGTAGCTAAATCTTCGACATAAATATTGCGTTCGCTTACGTAAGCAACTTTTTTACCATCGGGCGAAAACTTAGCAAACATCAAAGATGATTCGGGGCGACCTTTGCCAATTTGTTTCAATTGCCCAGAAGCTATGTCATAAACCCAGTAATCACCCTTAGTTTCGTATCGCCAAACACGTTTAGTATTTGTAAAAATCAATGCTTTTGAGTTATCGTCCGAAAACGAATAACCCTTGATTGCCAAAGGTTTACTTTGCCCAGTCGGGATGAGTTTATCTTTTGATAAAACTTCGGTTTTTTGATTGGCTGGGAGAGTGTATTTAAACACACTTCCGGCCTCGGTTCGGTAGTATGAATTGCCGTCTTTAGTCCATCTAATTTGTGCAGATAACTGTAATACGCATAATAGGTACGCAACAAAAAGGGTTAGTTTTTTCATAATGCAAGATTGTTGATTAAAATTTCTCGAAAGTTGGATAAAATCTTTTAAATCAGAAAGAAAAGCCATCAAAAGTTACTCATCGTCATTTTGGAGGGTTAATTGACAAATTCGTCAGAAAAAACCCAATTTTGTTGCATAATTCTACAAAAAACGTATTTTTACAAAACCAAAAAACAATTAACCCTAAACATAAAGACCTCTAACTGTTGATGAAAACCATCTGTTTTGTCAATAACAAAGGAGGCGTTGGCAAGACTACTTCAGCACAAAATGTCGGCGTTGCCCTTTATCGTTATACCCAAAGTAAAGTTCTGTTTATAGACCTCGATGCCCAAGCCAGTCTGACTCGATGCTTCGGCTATAATAACCTCGACTTCTTACACGCCGATAGCAGTAGTTTTATCTCTGGAGAATTAGATTTTGAAGATGTAGTTGTGAGAATGGAGGTCGGCGATTTACTACCCGCTTCGATGGCATTTACGATTCGAGAAGACAGGATAAAAGCCAGCCCGATTTTTCCGTTTAATCTCAAATTTGCCTTAGAAAAAGTTAAATACCAATACGATTTTGTGGTGATTGATTGTCCACCAACCCTATCGACAGCCGCCCGAATCGCACTCACCGCCTCAGATTACTACTTTGTACCGCTCCAAGCCGAATATTTAAGCTACGAAGGTCTCCGAAACTTCCTAAATTTTGCTTCTCAACTTTCAATCATTTCGCCCAATCTCAAGCTTGGGGGTGTTTTTGCAACCCGATATAACCCAAAATCTCGCCGAAAACTCAGCAACGACATCATTGCTACCACAAAACAGCAACTCAATGGCAATTTTATGAGTTCTTACATCCGCGATAGCGTTGCCATTCCAGAATCTCAAGCCAACGGAAAAGACATTTTTATTTATAACGAAGACTCGAAAGCTGCCGTAGATTACTACAACCTTACTAAAGAGATGGTGAGTAAGAAATTCACTAAAAATCTGATGGAGCAATTAATGAGGGTTTAATCTACCTTTCTCAAAATATTATCGGGTATTTTCATAAATTCTATCCATTGTATCGTAACTTTGCACCCGTTTTTCGGTCATAATTGTGCTTTATTGGCATTGACCAATTTTGTTCATTTTTCATTTTAACATTTTAAAACCAAAAATGTCAAAAGTTCTAATTATTGGTGCAGGAGGTGTAGGTAGCGTTGTTGCCCACAAATGTGCCATGAATTCTTCGGTTTTTACCGAAATCATGTTGGCGAGCCGTACAAAATCAAAATGCGATAAAATCGCAGCCGATATTGAGGCGATGCACGGTGTAAAGATTCAGACTGCTCAGGTCGATGCCGACATAGTTCCAGAATTAGTCACTTTGATTAAGTCTTTCCAACCTAAAATGGTTATAAATGTGGCATTGCCTTACCAAGATTTAACAATCATGGATGCGTGCCTCGAAACGGGTGTTCACTACCTCGATACGGCCAATTATGAGCCAAAAGACGTAGCGAAGTTTGAATATAGCTGGCAATGGGCCTATCAAGACCGTTTCAAAGAAGCTGGTTTGATGGCACTTTTGGGCTGCGGATTCGACCCAGGTGTAACTCAGGTTTACTGTGCTTATGCCAACAAACACCATTTCGATGAAATGCACTACCTCGACATCATCGATTGTAATGCAGGAAACCACGGTAAGGCGTTTGCAACCAACTTCAATCCCGAAATCAATATCCGCGAGATTACTCAAAACGGACGTTATTGGGAGAATGGCGAATGGGTTGAGATTCCGCCAATGAGTATCCATAAACCAATTGATTATCCAAATATCGGCGAAAGAGAATCTTATGTGCTTTATCACGAAGAATTGGAGTCATTGGTAAAGAACTTCCCGACATTGAAACGTGCGAGATTCTGGATGACTTTTGGGCAGGCTTACATCACTCACTTGCAAGTTTTACAAAATGTGGGCATGACAAGTATCGAACCGATTAAGTTTCAAGGAATGGACGTAGTTCCGCTCGAATTCTTGAAAGCGGTACTTCCGCCACCAGATTCATTGGGCGAAAACTACACGGGTCAGACTTCTATCGGTTGCCAAATCAAAGGTATCAAAGATGGTGAAGATAAAACTTACTACGTTTGGAACAACTGCGACCACGCCGAATGCTACAAAGAAGTAAAAGCTCAGGCAGTTAGCTACACAACGGGCGTACCAGCGATGATTGGAGCGATGTTGATGTTGACAAACGATGATTGGATGAAACCTGGCGTTTGGAACTGCGAAGAGTTAAATCCTGACCCATTCATGGATTTATTGAATGTTCATGGATTACCGTGGAACGAGAAGGTAAACATCGAATTACCGCATGAATACTGAAAATAATCACTGATTTCATTGATTTTATGAATTGTTTTCACTGATTAATGATTTTACTGATTTTTTGACTTGATGAATGTTTGGGTGAATGTGATTCACCCAAATTCTAATATACAAATCCCATTGCATTTGATGTAATGGGATTTTTGTTTAAATTCGTTTTACTAATAAATAGTCATTTAGAAATTCAAATCCAAAAAAATGAAAAAGCTCATTATCTGTTTACTTACCATTTGTCACGTGACTGTTTTTGCCCAAAAAGGCAAAGCAGATTCGGTCAAAATCAATCCAAAAGACAACGGAATGGTCAATGCCGTTAACATGATGATTCAGACCTCTGCCTACTACAACGGAGCATCTAATTTTGTTTATAATTACGATATGCGTTACAAAGGCGTTGAGGGTTCTTACTATTTTATACCGAAATGGATGAAGGGCAACATCATCGGCAATAATGGAAAAGTTCTCGAAAAAGACGTTATGCTCAAATACGACTGCTACAACAAAGAGATTCTGAAACTTAATCCAAAAGGAGATTCGGTGGCGGTTTATTCGGCAGGATTTATTTTGTTTGATGAGCAAATAAGTTATCCGTTCATCAAAATAAATCAACTCAAAACCAAAAGCGGAAACCTGGTTTCAAATACTTACATGATGATTTTATATAAAGATAAAAGCATTTTATTTAAGAATGTAAGTAAAAAAATAGACCCTGCGAGCTACCAAGGTGCGTATAGTATCAATAAACAATATGATAGTTTTGAGGATAATTCGGAATACTATTTTGTTAAAAACAATGGCGATGCAGAAAAGATAAAGCTCAAAAAAGGGAGTGTTTTGGAGATTTTGGGCGATAAAGAAAAACAGATTGAAGAATTTATAAAATCAAAGAAATTGACCCTAAAAACCGAAGATGATTTGATAAAAATTGCGGAGTATTATGATACTTTGAATTGACATTGCTTCGATTTGAACTTTCAAACCTCCAAGGTCTTTTAGACCTTGGAGGTTTTTTTATAAAGATGCAATATTCTAAATCTGCCAACGTTTTAGAATCAGAGAGCCGAAATGGCCTCTACGTTCAACTATAAACTTAAGTACTACAATGACAAACACAAACGTCAATGCGACGCTTGATGACCTCGTATTCGAGCATCGCAACAAAGATTATGGAGCATACGAACTCCGTAAAACTTACTCAAAAAACATCAATCGAGCATTTTGGATTGGAACGTCGGTTTTCTTAATCGGAATCACCGCTCCAACGATTTATGCTAAATTGAAACCTAAAGAAAGTTTGATTACTGATAGAGAATATACTCTAACAGACTATCATGAACCTACACCTCCACCAGTCGAACAGCCTAAACCAGAGCCTCCGAAAACCGAAGCTCCGAAGGTTGAGATTGTAAAATACGTTGTCCCTGAGCCTGTCGAGAATACCGATAATGAAGAGGTGATGCCCGAACAAGAAAAATTGGTTGATGCTCAAATTGGCAATATCAATCAAGAAGGTGGCAAAACAGAATCAATTATAGATGATACTCCGCCCGTCGAAGTGGCAAGTGCTGAAGTAAAGGTAGCCGAGGTAAAAGAAGACAATACAGTATTTACGGCTGTCGAGATGCAGCCTTCGTTTGTTGGCGGACTTACTGAGTTTTATAAATTCCTGAATAAAAATCTAAAATACCCTTCGGCAGCTCAAAGAAGCAACACAGAGGGAATAGTTTTTATGACCTTTGTAGTTGAGAAAGACGGAAGCATTAGCGATGTTAATGTACTAAAAGGGATTGGATTTGGATGTGATGAAGAAGCCACAAGGGTTATTAAAATGATGCCAAAGTGGATTGCAGGGCAGCAAAATGGCCGTAATGTAAGAGTAAAATTTACAATGCCGATAATTTTTAAGCTGTCTGAATAAATTATGGAATGGCTTAATGATTGGTTTGGTGGTTCAAGAGGGCCGCCAAGTATGGCTCATTCCGAAATTTCGTTTAAATTTAGAGGTATTAAAAACAAACGCCTGAAATTCAGGCGTTTTGTTTAGTTTCACATCTCTATATCTACACTCTTTCTAAATCCTTGTGCTTTGTCGTTGAATGGCATTACTATACGCCACTGTTTATCGTTGTACCTTGCTCTGATAGCCTGCTCATCAACGAAATATGGTAAATTAAATGTCTTCACATTGACCGGAATCAGCATCTCCGATTCTTCATCTTTATTATTTAAAACCGATTGAAAATAATAAACCAAAAGCTGATTATTTACAACCTCAACCATGAGCTTGTCGGGGTCGAGACCCGGAACAGTTACTAATGCCTCAAATTGGTCTGCTTGCTCGTTTACTACAACGGTCGGCTCAACTCGACCGCCATTAATAGTATTCCAAAAATCAATATTTGCTAAAATCTGTTGCGGTATATTGTAGGTCTTTTTCATTTTTTGCTTCTATTTTGTAATCCATTCTTCAAATCAAATGCCAATGGCTTTTTAATGACATTTTGGCTTGAATCAAACTTAATTCTAAATTAAAGAATATTTTTAAAGACAAAGTGACAGATTTATCTTTTATAGATTATGAAATAACATCGCTAACAATAAGAAATAGAATCCGTGGCACGGCTCGAACCTTTAACCTTGAAAATCAAGCTATCATAGTTTAGCCGTGTCACGGTTTTTTAGGGAAGTTATTTCACATACTATTAAATATTCCCACTATCGCTTACATTTATATCCTTCATTAAACCTCTATCAACGAGTGTTTTTACGATTGTTATCATCAGATTGCTACGAAGCTTAGCACCCGAAATATTAGAATTATTGGCATTGAACCAATATTTTACATTTATGCTGTACTTGCCATCAGCAAAATTATCGACAGTTATCTGCGAAACTGGTACTGGTAATACACCTTCTGTTTGATTAACTTTTTGTTCGATTTCTAATAAAATTTCATTGATAGAATCTGTAAATGGTACCGAAACACTAAACTCATTCCGATGTAAGGCATCGATGGTATGGTTTTGTAGTGGGTTACGAAGAATATATCCGTTTGGTACATAAACCTCTTTTCCGTCGAGAGTCTTAACAGTTGTTACACGGAGCGACATATTCACGACCTTTCCTTTTACTTTCTCTACTTCAATCAAATCTCCGATACGGAATGGGCGTTTGAATGCCATCAAGATACCTGCCAAAAAGTTCTCGCCGATGTCTTTCAGAGCAAAACCAACAATAAACGTAGTTATTCCGGCTCCCGCCAAAATTTTATTAGTTACATTGCCCCATCCGACAATACTCAAACAAACCGAAATAAGAATTATAGAAAGAATTACGGCAAAGACATTCACCAAAAAATCGCTTACTAATTGGTCTTTAGATTTGGCATTCAACAATCTAAAAATTCTGCTTTTGAGTTGCCCAATAATAAAAAGACCAATGACGGCCACGGCAGTTGCCAGCAACATTCCTGGCACAAATTCTCTGAACGAATTCCAACTATTAGTCAATAGACTATCAAGGTTGTGGATTTCTTGTTTAATCATAAAAAATACGTTAAATTCAATAGTTTTAGTATTTATCTACCAAATTAACGTATTTTTTGAGTAATATAGTTTTAGAATTCAGATTGGAATTTTCTATGATGTATTCAATTTCAACCTACAATTACAAAAACTCTTGCTGAATTTGTACAATAGTCTCGGTAATTGTTCGGGCAGATATTGGTTCTCCTAAAGCGGTAAATTCCCAACGATTTCCTACTCTCTTAAGCTTTGCCATAATCATCGAAACATACCCCCGATAAGTTTCGTCGGAGGCTAAATTAAAACTCGCAAAAACCTGTTTTGGGTTATGGTGCAGCCCTTCGATTATCCTAATTTTAGCATACGGAATTGTCGCAAAATCTTGTTGCTTGTATGAATTCAGATAAAAGAAAATAGTATCAACTTCGAGGCTGATATTTTCGAGATTGATACTGATTACTTCGTTGTCTTTTGCATCGCTCGATATATCGCCGATTCGGTCGTCTCCGCTGTGTTTGATTGCTCCATCTCTCGATACCAGATTGTGGTAATAAACAGTATCGATTTCTCTTTTATTTTTATCAAATAGACTAACTGAGCCATCCAAATCGACGCTTATGCTATCATTGAGCAAACCAAAAAAAGATTTTCGCTGAATCGCTCCCCAATCTAAACCTACTGTTATTTGTTTGAGTTCAATACCGTTTTTTTCTAATGAAATTCGTGAATTTTTAGTAAGATTTATCATTATTTATTTGGTTAGGCATACATATCTACGATTCCTTGCAATTCGGTCACTGAGCCATGTGAATTGGCATGAAAGTACCATTCGCTACCCGATTTCTTAATCTGGGCAAAGACAACGGCATTGTCCATAAAGTGAGAGGTATCTAAATCATATTTCAAGATTTCTTTTTTGGTTTCTACATCTACAATACGAATGTAGGCATCCTGCAAAAGTCCAAAATTATGATTTCGGTTGATTGCATCGTGAATCGAAACACAAACGAGCAATTCGTTAGCATTTGGATTAATAGTTTCGAGATTTGCCAAGATTACCTCATCGTCATCATCGAGCGACCCCGTACGATTATCGCCTGTATGTTGAACGGCTCCGTCGGGCGATTTCAGATTATTATAAAACACAAAATATTCGTCTGAAAGTAATTTTCGGCTACTCCCTAACACAAAAACTGAGGCATCGAGGTCGATATTCATGGTTGTTTTTTCCCAACCTAACCCAATCATCACTTTGTTGAGTTTGGTCATTTCTTTGGTGAGGTTTATTGAGCCTCCTTTGCGTAAATTGATTGACATAGTTTTATTTGTTAAAAAAATCGTTTAATAGTTTATCAATATTTTGTTTGTTTTCCGGAATCGCTTTTGGCGAATTCATTTCTTCAAATTTCTTCTGAATCTCATTCAATTTTGCTTCATCTGGGTTCTGCGATTTGAGTTGACTTTTGAGTTTTTCAAAATCGCTTTTTACCAGCAAATCGGTCTCCATTTCTTTCAAATCTCGTTCGAACGAGCCAGTTGAATCAGCGACTAACCTAAGACTCTCGGCTTCATTGACCCACTGGTCGATTTTCTTCTCATATCTTTCCATATTGGCCAATGCACTGGTGTTCATTCCGCCCAAGGACTCTGCAATCTTCTTTTGGGTTTTGGCAGTTTCGGCCTTTGCGGCATAAATACTTTGCTTAGTTCGGGCTTCTTCGAGTTTGAGTCGATAATCGGCTAATTGTTCATTCAATTGCTCGACGGTCCTCGCTGCATTTTGGGCCAAAAACTGATATTCGGTCATCTTTCGCTCCGATAGCGTTTTCTGAGTCAATGCCTGTTTTGCGAAATCCTCTCTACCGTTTTGCATAGCAATTGTCGCTTTCTGATACCACGAAATAGCCTCCAGCCTAAACTGCTCGTGGTCTTTTTCGAGTTTCTTTTGGCTTGCCATTGCAACCGCAATCGATTTTGACAATTTACCAATAGAATCGTCGAGTTCGGTTACTGCCAAGCTCATCATCTTTACAGGGTCTTCGATTCTTTCAATGGCTACGTAGGTTTGAGCCTTGCCAATATTGAGTATTCTTTTCAGTAAAGTTGTCCACATGAATCATTTCTTTTATTGACTCAAAGTTAAAGCAGCAGAAATCGAAGAAAATTCAAGAATTAGATGATTGGTCGAAAGATTATTTGACCCAAGGCGAAAAATTGATGGATAAAAAACAAAACCCCCGATGCAAGAATGACATCGGGGGCTTGAGAATGGAATTGTGGAATATTAAGGATATATCAAATATTTCTTACGCATGGTTTTGTATTCTGATAGCTTTGGTTCCCAAGAATCTTGGATTTCTTTGACGGTTTTACCTTCGGCAATTTGCTTTTTGAAAATATCATTACCCGCCAAAAAATCAATATTCCCAATCTGTTTGCTCATGCTTCTATCGAAAAACTTCTCTTTTTCAGGATACGCATTGTACAAATCAATCATCCACTGAATATTTACTCGCTTCGATTTTCGAAGCAATGAAGTATCGTAATTTCGCAAATCTAAGCCATAACAAACCTGATTCATGTGCAATGGGCTTTCGCTCATACCTGGAATACTCACGGGAGTATATGAGAATTCGTATTTGCCTTTGAGAAGCGGACTACCCAAAATCGTAAATGCGGAGTAGGTTCCACGTCCGTGATTTAATACAGTGCCTTCAAACAAACAAGTCGAAGGATAAAGCAAGATACTTTGTGGTGTATTGAGGTTTGGTGATGGTTTTACTGGCAAAACATACGCCATATCGTGCTTATAATTTTTTACTGGAATCACCCGAATCTTGCATTGCTTACCATCAGGAAGCCACTTTTCACCATTAATCATTTGTGCAAATTCGCCAATAGTCATCCCGTGAGCAATCGGAATCGGAAACTGCCCAATTCCAGATTTGAATTTCATGTCTAATATTGGTCCATCAACCAAATATCCATTCGGGTTTGGACGGTCAAGAATCAGCAATTCTTTGTTATTTTCGGCACATCCTTCCATCACATCTCGCAAAACATTGATGTAGGTGTAAAAACGGCATCCAACATCCTGAATATCAAAAATCATTATATCGACATTGGCTAAGTCTTCGGCCGAAGGCTTACGTTTTTTACCATAAAGAGAAATAATATCAATGCCCGTTGCTGGGTCTTTTTCGTCATTCACTTTTGCTCCGTTGCTGGCATTGCCTCTAAAACCGTGTTCGGGGCCAAATATTTTTACAATCTTAACTCCTCTTGCCAATAGGCTATCAACCAAATGTTTCGAGCCAATCACAGTCGTTGGATTCGCCAAAATTCCGACTCTTTTGTCTTTAAGCAGTGGTAAATATTTATCGGTTTGGTCGGCACCCGTTAAGATTGTGTTTTGTTTTTGTGAAGAATCGTCATTTACATTTTTGAACGATGAAAAGCTACAAGCCGTAATTAATAATGTAAGGGCGATTTGCCCAAAATAGGTTTTCATAAATGATTGTTTGTTAATGATTTGGGGATTTTGCGATGGTTTCCGATTAAAATCGAAGTCGCTCGGTTCTGGCCGAGCGACGACTATTAACAGGCTTCCAGCCAAAAATTAATACCCTCTGTAATCTCGTTTTACAAAAGCATTCGCAGGGTCAAAATTCGTAATCTTCATGTTTTCGCCATCCCAGAATAGTTTTTTACGGCCTACAAATTTGTTATTCTCACGATACAAAAATGAGCGAACGGCCAGATTACCCATCAAAACGATTTCGGTCAATGGACCTGCCTCATCAAAGCCCGAACTTGTGTAAGTTCCAAATCCTGATTTACACGCCTTCACCCATTGTTGCTGATGCCCAACGGTATCATTTTCTACGTAAGGACGAACTGGCTCGGGCAATTTTACGTTCTCAAACTTCGCCGTTGGAAATAACTTAGGGTTATTTCCGAATAATTCGGCAGCCAAAATACCCTTTGTACCAGTAAACAAAATTCCGCCGTCGATATTAGCAAAGACTTTATCGTAATCGCAACCATCAGGAAGTTTCGGACGGATTCCGCCATCGTACCACGAAAGGCTGATTTCTTTGTATTTCTTTCCTTTTGGATTCGGGAATTTAAGATGAATTGCCGAAGATGGCGGACAAACATCATCGTAATGTGCTTCTTTGAAGAAATCGGCATAAACTTGCCCAACTGAGCATTCAACCGAAGTCGGATACCCTAATTTCAATGCCCTAAACGGTACATCCATAAAATGGCAACCCATATCGCCCAAAGCACCAGTACCAAAATCCCAGTATCCTCTCCAACGGAAAGGCATATACGCTTCGTGGTAATCGCGGTACGGGGCAGTTCCGAGCCACAAACCCCAATCTATTTCACTCGGTATTGGTTGTGTTTCGCCTTTATCTTTTGGCGAGCGAACGCCCTGTGGCCAAACAGGTCGGTTGGTCCAAACCTCAACGGTATGCACCTCTCCTATCATCCCAGATTGAATGATTCCTTCGGTAATTCTTGTCCATTTTCCGCTCGAACCTTGGTTTCCCATTTGGGTAACAACCTTTTTCTCACGGGCTTTCTCGGTCATTTTGCGAGCTTCCCAAATATCGTGGGTCAATGGTTTCTCGACATAAACGTGCTTTCCTAAATCCATGGCAGCCATTGCAATCGGATAGTGCATGTGGTCAGGGGTCGAGACAATCACCGCATCAATATTTTTTTGCTCGACTTCGAGCATTTTTCTGTAATCTCTATAATACGGAGCATTCGGAAATTGTCCACGGAATTTTTTAGACTGGCGGTCATCTACATCGCAAAGAGCCACGATATTATCGCTTCCTTTATTGAATGATAAAGAAATATTTACATCGCCTTTGCCGCCGCAACCTATCGCTGCAATATTGAGTTTATCGCTCGGCGAAACGTAGCCTTTACCACCCAGCACGTGTCGTGGTACAATCATAACACCTGCCGATGCTAAGAGGCTATTTTGTATGAAAGAACGTCGTGATTGTTGATTTTTAGAAGTCATTGGTTGAAACAGGTTAGTTTCACCAAAACTATCAACTTACATGAAGAAGTCCAACAGTTTGTGCATAAATATCTTCGATTAAGATACTATGTTCTATTGTTTGTATTTCGACTTTATCTTCAAGTTTGCTCGTTTTTTCGCCAAACTTCTATTCTAATTCTTCGAGAATCAACCAAAATATATTCTTGAAAACTCTCAATCGAGCGATACCTCTCAAATTTTTCGGCACGGTCATAATCAGCCGTTCCCTTCGACAAAACCTCTACAATTACAGATGGATTAAGTAGCGTATCTTATTGATTATCAAGTACTTCTATTTTTACACAAACAATTACTAAGTCAGGATAAGTGTAGAATTCATCTTTGGGAATATGCACCCGCATATCACTCATAAAATGCTGACAACGTTTTCGTTTTAGATGAATGCCTATTTCACCTGATAAATTGTCTTTGATTCGGCAATAATTTTGAGTTGCATTTGTAAGAATAGTTATTTCACCTCGATAATATTCGTGTTTTTCTAAGGAACTACGTTATATTGTGAGATATTCTTCTTGGCTAACATATTTTATTGCTGCCGACATATCATTCGAACTTTTTACAAAACAAATTTAATTAAATTCCTTCCAAAATCAACCTGCCTGAAAACATCTCATGCTGATACTTCCCATTTCGATTCCTTCATAAGTATATTTAATTGGGTCTTTCTCGCCAATCAATCCTGCTGTGTACAAAACTGGCAAATAATGGTCGTAGGATGGATGTGCCAACTGGCTTACGCTGCTGAGTTGCTGAAAATCAGCCAATTCGGCGAAGTTTCTATTATCAATTTTACTTTTCACAAACGAGTCGAATTCCAAAGCCCAATCGAATGGTTTTCCGTTAGGGTCTCTCCAATTCAACTGCCTCAGATTATGCACTACATTGCCACTTCCCAAAATCAAAACTCCTTTGCTGCGAAGATTTTTTAATTCTTTTGCCAATTCATAGTGAAATTTAGGTGGTTTTGAATAATCAATACTCATCTGAAAAGTTGGAATATCAGCATCAGGGTAAATATGACGCAGAACCGTCCAAGCTCCGTGGTCGAGACCCATTTCATGTTCTTCAATAATCCCAATACTTTTTACCTCTTTTATTACCTCACGAGCCATTTCGGGGCTTCCTTTTGGTTCGTACTTAACTTTATAAAGTGCATCTGGGAAACCTCCAAAATCATAAATCGTTTTTGGCGATGGATTGACCGAAACATAAGTATTCCGCATGGTAAGCCAATGTGCCGAAATCACCAAAATAGCCTTTGGTTTTTCAAAATCACGGGCAATTTTATGCAAATGCTTCGTAAAATTATTATCATTTATGGCATTCATCGGTGAGCCATGACCAATAAACAAAACAGGCATTTGCTCCGATTTTGGCAAGGCATCGGTTATATTTTTGAGTTCTGATAAGTTCATGTTATTGCTCGTTAAAGGTAAAGCCGCCATCGAAAGCAGGAATTCTTTGCGATTCATAAGTTTATGAATTTTAAAATATATGTACCTACATACATTATCATAACATCAATCTACAAAAAAAGATTCGTTAATGAAAATAACGACTTTTGGGGGATTGTAAAATCATTATTTATACCCAATTTTGAAAAATATTTTTTTACTCTAATTCCCCCAATTGAAAAGACGTAACTTACTCATAATCATACTTTTAATGTGCCGCTTGGCTGTGGCACAAGTCTATCATTTTGAACATTACGGAATCCACAACGGGTTGGGGCAATCGCAGGTTAGTGATATTATCGAAGACCAATTTGGGTATATTTGGATGTCAACTAAAGGCGGCGGACTAAGCCGTTTTGATGGTATTAACTTCAAAACTTATCGCAAAGAAGATGGTTTGCCTTCCAATAATTTAGCCAATATCCGAATCAATACAAAACAACAAATACTCATTGGTACATATCGGGGATTTTGCCTTTTTGATGGAAAAACATTCAAAAATCTGACTCGAAAAGATAGAATGGTCAGGCAGTTGTTATCCGATAAAAAGAATGAAATTTATTTAATTTTTGACAAAAATGGAATCGGAAAGGTGCGGGGAAACGACTTGTTTGAAATCAAGCCGAATGACCTCTCGAAACCCTCGATAGAATTTGCAACCATAGATAGCCAAAACCAAGTTCATTTCTCGGACTGGGAAGGAAATATCTATAAATTCACTGATAATAAACTATTTACAATAACCAAACTACCCAAAGGTTTTAGTAGTAAGTCATTTTTTATTGATAAAAACAACACACTTTGGTTGCCTTCGATAAAAGGACTTTACAAAGTAAAAAACATTAAACCGCAACTAACTGAGCAAGATTTAGAAAAGATTTGCGACCGTCAGACAATAAGCATAACTCAAACCCGAAACAACGATATTTGGGTTGGTATGATGGAAGGTGCAATGCGAATCTCGGCCAACGGCGTTATTACCGATTTCAATGTCCAAAATGGATTTACAGGGGCATTGGTCAGTAGAATTTATGAAGATTCAAAAGGGGTAATCTGGTTTGCAACCGACGGCGACGGAGCCTACAAATTTACCAACCCGCCGTTTACGTCTATCAGTAGGCAGTCGGGCTTGAGCGAGAGTGTTGTAAGTAAGATTCTTCCAGACGGTAAGGGGCATCTTTGGTTGGGAACATTTAACTACGGTATAAACGTTTGGGATGGCCGTAAAATATCAAAAAAATACAATACATCAAACGGATTACTCTGCAACGGAATCTCGGCATCGATGCTCGATAAGAAAGGAAACAAATGGTTTGGTTTGAGTGGTTGCGGTGTTGTAAGATTTGATAAAAACGACCGAATAAAGATATTCACCAACAAAGAAATCGGTTCTGAGACATCGGTAACATCCATCATCGAAGGTGATGGAGACGATATTTGGTTTGGGACTTTTTGGGGTATTTTCTTGTACGATGGCAAAAAATTTAGGCGATTCTCGAAAGAGGATGGGCTACATAATAATCAAGTTCCGAAGTTATTGAAGATTGATAAAAATACAATTATTGCCTTCACATTTACAGGGGCAAATCTCATAAAAGACTACAAGATTTATGACCTTAAAGAAATACCAAAATGGGAGTATTTACGCATAACAAGTGCGATTTATGACCCAAAAAGCAAAATGTTGTTTTGGGGAGATATGGAAGAAGGTATAACGGCTTTTAATCTATCGACCAAGAAAAAATACAATTTCACAAAAAAACATGGGCTTTCTTCAAACCTAATTTACAACCTAATTCTTGGCGAAAACAACAGCCTTTGGGTAGGTACCGAAAAAGGTTTAGATTTTGTACAATTTGATAAAAACTGGGCCATCGCCGAAATCAAGCATTACTCCGAAAGTAAAGGGCTGGTGGGTATTGAAACCAACGAATCTTCGGTAACTTTTGATGAAAAAGGCAATCTTTGGGTCGGGACCATCATGGGGGCTTTTCAGTACCATTCCGAAAGAGATTTTGAAGACCCGAATCCTGTAAAAGTACAATTAACTGAGGTAAAATTACTCACCAGTGAAAGAAGCCTAAAACAATTTGCTCAGGCCGAAGACCCTTGGCATAAAGTTTACCAAAATTTGGTTTTGCCTTATTATCAGAATAACCTCACGTTTAAATACATTGGCATTTATCATCGTAATCCCAAAGAGGTAGTTTATCAATACAAACTCGAAGGTTTTGATAGAGATTGGTCTTTGACAACACCCAAAACCGAGGCAATTTACACCAATCTACCCGAAGGAAAATACACTCTGGTGGTCAGAGCAAGTACCAATCCGAAAAAGTGGAGCAACGAAGTGACGAAATACGAGTTTGTCATTCAGCCTCCGTTTTGGCGAACTTGGTGGTTTAGTTTGGCTTCGGTTCTGAGTGTTATATCCTTGGTTTTTATATCGCAGAGGGTTTATGCGAGTTATCGCACCAAAGAGGCCCTTACACTCGAAAGGCTCAAACAAGAGGCGGAGTCGGAGGTGAGAAAACAAATTGCACAAGATTTTCATGACGAATTGGGCAATCGCTTGGCAGCTATCACGACTCAATCAAGTGTTTTGATGCTCAAAATGAACGCCGGTAACGAAAACCGAAAGATTGTAAGCGATATTGAAAATAACGCCAGAAAACTCTACACCGATACCAAAGATTTTATCTGGACGATAGACCCCGAAAGCAATCGCCTCAACGAACTGATTATGTACATCAAAGATTTTGGTGAAAAACTTTTTCAATATACCGACATTGAGTTTTTGGTAAAACGTGAAATATCCGATGATTTTGCCGATAAAGTTCTACCTGCTGGTTGGAGTATTCAGGTAATTATGATTTTCAAAGAAGCCATGACCAACGCACTCAAACATTCAAAAAGTCGCCATGTTTATTTTGATTATGAAATCGAAAATGATTCATTTAGCTTCACACTCGAAGACGATGGAGTCGGTATAAATTCTGAACCAAATAGCTCTGCTCAAAAAGGAATCGGCAATATGCAGAGACGTGCCAACAAAATAAATTGTCAACTCGCTGTTGAGCGGATGCAACCCCGAGGTACATATATCCGTTTAGTTGGTAAAATTCCTCATAAACTTTCAAACGTTTTGTAGGATTTTATCGTTATTAGTTATGAAAAAGCTAATAACTTAAAAACACATGTACATCGGAAGCAGTAGCAGAGCCGACAGCTTTATAGCTACAAGAAAAATGAATGATTATGTAAAAATCATTATCATCGAAGACAATGAGCCTGTCAAAGATGGATTTGCACTCATTATCAATACCCAGCAACACTATAGAGTAATCAATACCTATACCAATTGCCATGATGCCTTAAAAAACCTCAAGAAAGATTCTCCAAATTTGGTGATTATTGACTTAGAATTGCCCGGAATGCACGGTATTGAGGGTATCAAGAGGATTTTAAAAGAAAAACCCAACACAATTATTTTGGTGGTGAGTGTCCATGAGGATAGCCGTATGGTTTTTGATGCACTTTGTGCGGGAGCTTCGGGTTATCTGACCAAAGATACCGACCACCTAAGATTGATGAGTGCTATTGATGAACTTCTTCGAGGAGGGGCTCCGATGAGTTCTAAAATTGCGTCGATGGTTGTGAAATCATTCCAACGAAATCACAATTCACCACTTTCAGAGCGAGAAACCGATGTTTTGGGCTTATTATCGAAAGGAAAAACCTATCATTCGATTGCCGACGAATTATTTATCAGTGTCGAGACTGTCAAGACACACATTAGAAATATTTACCAAAAATTACACGTTACCAACAAAACCGAAGCACTCCGCAAAGCCGAAAAAGAAAAATTAATCTAATAAAATTTCACACTTTCTGGGTGATTTGCCGATTGCTTACATATCCTAAATTTCATCAAAATTAAAGCAACAAACTATGCGTTACGTAAGAGGGATTTCAGAAGAGCAGATGGAAATGCTAAGAAATATAGCTCGTAAAAGTCGTAATCATCGCGAAAGAGAACGTGCTAAAGCTATTCTTTTGAGTTATAAGGGCTACAGTATCACAACCTTATCAGATATTTTTGAAGTGAGCAGAGGTACAATTACTAACTGGCTCGATGCTTGGGACGAATTGGGCATGGCTGGCCTAAAAGATTTGCCTAAACGTGATGCCATCCAGTTTTCATTGGCATAATTCAGGCAAATGATAGTTTATCAAATCAGATTCCTTTCATCTTCGTATATATCCGTTCGTCACAATCACCTGAAAAGGGGGATTATTTTCTGGAAAATTTTTCGGTGATTTGCAAAACGAACACATAATGATGAAAAAGCTACACATCGTTGGGTGAGTTTAATCTCTCGCCCAACGAAACTTTCCTTGATTAGTAATCTTCTTGAAATCTTGGTTGTATCAAAATATTTTGAGTAGGTAAAGCTCCCTTTTAAAAATAAATTTCTCCTATCTTTTGATATAAAAAGAAGATGCCCAGAAACCAAGCATCTCGTTTACCCAATTGTTATTTTCCCAATTATATTTTTGAGGTTCACATCATCTGGCACCCACTTCTTCGTGTTTGTAGATTGCCAAACGCATCAAACTCTCGTCTTTTTTCGTTAAAATGACCCTTACTGATGAGTTTTCGTAACGTGTATTTGCTTTTGTGTAAATGCAATATTTTTCGTCTTTTTTTAGATTCTTGAATACCGCAACACCATTTTTATCTGTCATTACCGAATCTCGCATTTTATCGCTTATTCTTTCGGCAATCACCCAAATACTCTTTACTTTTTGGTGATTTTCGGCATCGTAAGTATTAATTTTCAAATCATCTTGTGCATAAATTATAGCACTGCTTAGACACATCGCAATTGTGAATAATTGTTTCTTCATGGGGTTAGTTTTAAAAATACGTAAGTCAATTTTGAGTATATACGGTTAAAAATTCGCTTTGGATTTGATTTACCAAAAAAATACGCATAATATAACTATCTCATTTTCAAGTATTTAGAATTTATTTGCAATTTTTATTTTGAAAAACTCAAAAAATTTTCTCTACATTTGCATCAGTTTATGGTGCAAGCGATAGCCTCCGTGCTATTACGAGCTTAAAAGGGAACTTCGGTGTAAAACCGAGACTGTCCCCGCAACTGTAAGTTTCATTTTGTTTGTTTTCATGCTACGAGTACCACTGCTCACGATTGCGGAGCGGGAAGGTCTGAAAACAAGAAACGAGTCAGGAGACCTGCCATAAATCATTCTTAGTCTGTACCCTACGGAGGATGGGGAAGATTGAGCGATAGCAATTATTTCATCGAAAAATATTGGTAAATTGTTGTTTTTCAGCAAGTTAGAGGGGCAAAGGTATTTGCTTCGATTGGTGCATATTATAGGCATATTTTGCTTATACTCAACCACTTTTGCCCAAAAAGAAGTAAGCCTTTGCGAAGTTACCATCAAAGGTATTCGCCCCGAAAGATTTATGATTGGACAAAAAGTGCAAGAGATTGACTCGGCAAAATTGGCTCGTAATAGCTTTAGCACGATGGCTGATTTTTTGCAGTTTCAATCGCCGATTGCATTTAAAAGCTACGGTGCGGGTCAGATTACGAGTATTTCGTTTCGAGGAACTTCATCGAGCCATACGGCTTTGCTTTGGAATGGGGTCAATATTAATTTCCCATCGCTGGGTCAAACTGATTTTTCGACGATTCCGGTTGTGGCATTCGACCAAATGACGATTCAATACGGTTCGGCAGCAAGTTGTGTTGGAACCGATGCCGTGGGCGGAAGCATTCAGTTGCGTTCGGTTCCGCAATTCAAAACCGAAGGCTTTCAAGGTTTATTTGCTATCCGAGCCGAAACATCCGAGAATTTTTCAAGCCAAATCGGACTAAAATTCTACCAATCTCTCAATAAAAACTGGAAATTTTCGGGCAAGACGCTTATTTATGGAAGTACTTTCAAAAACAATTTTGGAATCGAACCCATCTCCGACCGCAAAGGCCGAACCTACAACGTTGAGCCGATTCACACCACGCAGAAAGGGGTCGTGCAAGACCTTTACCTACAACACAAATCGGGAGATTTACTCTCGCTAAATTTGTGGGTGACCGATAACAACCTCACGATTCAGCCCGATGTCATTTCGCTCAGAGAAATTACTCGTACGCAGGCGTATCGTATGTTGGGTTCATATCAATTGGGTAAAACACTCATCCGAACTGGATTTATTAGAGATATTACAGATTATGGTCGAGGTGAAAATACGAATCCGAGCCATACCGAAATCGACAGGTTTATTTTCAGAACCGAACACGATTTTTCGTGGATTAGGGATTGTGCCAGAGGTACAAATCTAAAAATTGGTGGTGAATTTGTACATTTTGATGCCCGAGTAGATGGCTATGGCGATAACCTCAAACAAGAAAACCGTTTTGATGTTTACGCTTTGCTTCGTCATCAATTCAGTAGTAAGTTCAGCTCATCAATCAACCTCCGTCAAGCATTCATAACGGGGTATAATCCACCTTTTACTCCATCGGCTGGGGTCGAGTATGACATTTACCGCAAAGGCAATACCCGTATTACGGTTCCGGCCAATGTCGCTTTTAGCTACCGTGTGCCTACTCTAAACGAACGCTATTGGGTAAATCTGGGGAATCCTGACATCAAACCCGAGCAGGGATTTAATAAAGAAGGCGGAATAACTTGGCAGCAGCGTTTTTCGGATGCCACTCAAACCAAGTTGGGTTTTACGGCATTCCATAATTTGATTGATAATTGGACTTATTGGAATCCCGACCGAGGATACCGAGTCGAGAACTTGCAACAAGTACTTTCTAAAGGAATCGAGATTGAATTCACAATAAAAACACAAATTAAATCCACACAACTCAATGCCGATGTACAATATGCCTTGACGAACTCGTCGCAACAAAAAGAGTTTGGCTTATACACCAAAGATATTTTGGGTAAACAGCTCATTTATGTACCTCGACACGCCATAAGCAGTACGATTTCTGCTTCGAGAAAGGGCTTTTCGGCGAGTATTCAGCAGATGTTTAATTCTGAAAGGCACATTACATTCGACCACACTGGTTTACCTTTTCCTCCGTATTATTTGTTAAACCTGATTCTGAATTATCAGAAAAAAATCAAGAATAATCAATTTGACCTTGTGATTCAGGGAAATAATTTAACAAATACGCTTTATCCAAACCTTAAAAAAAATGCGATGCCCATGCGGAGTTTTGCAATGAGCCTAATTGTGCATTTGCAGAAGTAAATCATCTAACCACTAAAAAAATCCTCAAAGTTAGAATATTATTCTTCTAACTCTTTGGGGTTAACTCTGACAGGGATTGAAACCCCTGTCAGAGTTTAAAACAGGTAAATAATCAAATTTGAGAATCCATCAAATACATAAACATTAATTAAACAAAGTAAATCATGAAACGTAATCTTCTTATTTTGAGTGCTTTATCGGTGCTTTTTGCGGCTTGTAACAAAACCGAAACCGAACCTACACAACCTTATGATAGCGGTGTTTTGGTACTAAATTCGGGTAATTTTTTTGATAACAATGGCTCAATAACCCTGCTCGAACGCAATTCAAAAAACGCTTCTTATGATATTTTTCAGAAGGAGAATCTTCGTGCTATTTCGGGGGGAATCAGCGGATATACCGAAGTGGATGAAAAAGGACTGATTTTGGTTGATAATTCGACCGATGGAAAAGATGCCATCGAGATTGTAAATGCTCGTACTTTCAAGTCAGTTGGGGTAATTAGAGAGGTTGAAAACCCAAGAAATGCCGTAAAAGTTGGTACAAACAAAGCCTACGTAGTTTGCTGGGATGCCCTAAACGCCGATTATAGCTACAAGGCTGGTTATGTTGCGGTGATTGACTTAGTAAGTAATCAATTAAGCAAGAAAATTCCAGTTCAGAATGGTTCAGAAACCATACAAGTTATTGGTAATGAGGCCTTTATCGGAAATACTGGTTCAAATACTGCCTCGGATAAAACCATTCTTTCTGTTATAGATATTGCAACCGATGCCGTAAAACAAACTATCGAAATCGGGCAAAATCCGAATATCATTGGTTTAGATGCCAACAACAAATTGTGGGTTTTTGCGGGTAAAGAACTGATTAAGTTCAACCCTTCGACTAAAACTGTTGAATCGAGAATCAAAATTACTTCGGCAAATTCATCAAAATCGCCAAGTAGTTTTGCGATGAGTCCCGATAAAAAGACTGTCTATTTCACATATTCATTCTACGATTCAGCCGATGGCTGGAAACAAAAAGGAGAAACTTACAGCTTCTCGACCGATGCCACGAGTATCTCGGCTGATAAACCTTTTATCAACCGTTTATTTGGCGGTGGAATCGCCGTTGACCCACAAACGGGTACAATTTATGCAGGTTTAGTACCTTCTTTTAAACAAGCAGGCTACGTATTCAGATACAATCCAACGGGGACTTTGATAGATTCGGTAAAAGCCGAAATTGCACCGAGTAAGTTTTATTTTAAAAAATAAAAAGTAGCCCTGACAGGGTATTGAACCCTGTCAGGGCTACTTAGAAACATGGAAAAACACGCACCCGACGAATGCCCCCGATGCGGCAGTGTATTTACTTGCAAGGCAAATTCGGTCTTGAAATGCGACTGTATGTGGATAGACCTCAACCCAAACGAGTTGCGTTATATAAGAGAGTATTCAGAAGTAACTTTTGGCGAATATACTTGCCTTTGTGTAAAGTGTTTGAGGGAGTTGAAGGAGGAGTATGTTAATTCTCAAACTTAACTTTTTTATAAATATCTCTGACTACAATCGACTGGTTATCAATCAATATAACGTCATTTTCAGCTTCAAAATCTTGATTTAACCAAATATTGGGATTCTCGGAGCGAGTATAAACAGAAACCCAAATTTTCTTCTGGCTTACAAAAACAATCTGATTAAGACTTTCAATATGTTTGTATTCCCCTAATTTTTCGGATAAATCGTAATTGGTTGTAGGAGGAGATAAAACTTCAATGATAATGAAAGGATTTGTAACAATAGCAGTAGAGTTTCCTTTAAATTGAGGTTCGCCTTTGACAACTACAACATCTGGCATATAATATCCACCCTCAAATTTAGGAACATGAACCCCAAAATTGCTGCCCATCACCAAAACATCTTCGTTATCAGAAAAAATATTATTTAATAGCGTACCGAAGGTCATTACAATAACCTCGTGCCATATTGAAGCCAAACCCATGGTAATAATCTCGCTGTTGTGGTATTCTATTCTGTGTGGGTACTCAAAAGCAATAGAAAGATATTCCTCTTCCGAAGCTGGCACTACTGCGAGTCCTTTTTCATCAAGAAGTCGTTTAATACTTTCTAAAAGATTTTGTGTTTTAATCATTCTAAATGATTTTTAATCAAATATAATGGTATTCGTTAATATATCAAAATCTCAATTTAGGCTCTATCCAAAGCAATGATAGGCATACAATAATCAACAAAAACCAAGTCCAATCGGGTATTTTTGAGATAATCTGCTGATTTTCGGATGAATTTAATAACTGATTCTCGGATTTAGCATTGACAAATTCTTGCATCTCTTTTGCCTGAGCTAATTGACTATCTTTGGATTCAACATAAATCTCCATCGAATCAGCCAGCGGCTGCCATCCTGCATCTCGGAATCTATAATTTGCCACCAAAGTAGCCGCATTCACACCCGATTTTTGTATTGTAACTGTATCTTTCTCTATTATTAATTTAGGTAAATCCTCAGTAGAATTATTGATAAATACCTGATTTTGAACATCTTGATAAACGGGAGCATCAATCAAAACATTATTTTTTTGGGGTGGAATAAGTTGGTCAATAACCGAATTCCAGATTTTTGAGTAGTTCAGCGAGTCCCCGCTCAATTTAATCGGAAAGGTTTCGTTCAATAAACTTACTCCTGCTTTAAAAGTTGTTCGATGAATCGAAATCGGATAATCTGCTAAGGTCTTTTGAGTTGGATTAGGGATAAATTGAAATGGCAGTGCCGTTAATTCATCGCTGATTTTGATATTCTCTTGGTTAGAGATTTTCTTGAGAATCCATCGAGTGCCTAACGCTTGATTAATCTGTTTTATTTCGACATCTGGATTCACAAAACCAATAAAAAGCACACTATTACCATCCGAAACGGCCTTTTTAGCGGCTTTATTCGCCGCATTTGAGGCGTCTGTAATGACCAAATCTGGCTCAAATTTTTCTTTGGTTTTATTGATTGAGCCTTGACTTTTGGTATTTTTGGCAATAGTCGTCTGTATCTCAACCCGATGTCCGTTTTTACCGAGCCAGTCAGCCAAATTTTTAGATTCAAAATCAGGATTATCCAATACAAACAAAACCGAAAGCGATTGGGGTTTGTAAGTAAAAAACTGGATATTTTTCAATAAATCATCACCCAAAAATAACCCGGTTTCGGTTCTGCCAATAGCAAAGGTTGGGAATCGCAAAGTGAATTCATTGAGGCCTTTATTGAGAACAGTACTATCTAAAACTTGCTTCCCAAATTTAACTCTAAGTACTTGTTTATCAGCGGTTTCTATCTTGCCTTTTACTTCCTGAATCTGCCCTTTTCGCAGTACTCCTTGCCAATTAATACTTTGCAGTTGATTGGGTCTAAAATTAGGAATCCAAGTCATATTTTTTGCTGAAAACTTACTCAAAATCAACGAATTGAACCCCTCTCCTATCAAATAAACGTTTCCTAAGTTCTCTACAAATGTTGGGTTTTCTTTGGTCTTTTTCTTGAATTCATTCAAGCTAAAAGTCTCGGTAATTTTTAGACTGTCTTGAATTTGTTTTGTGCGTGAAGTTTCAACGTTTTCTCCAACAATTAAAACCTTAGAAGTATCGGCAGTAGATTTCCATTCGGGTTGATAAACAAACAAAAAAAGCACAATCCAAAGTAGTAAATTGAGCAATAACTTGACCCTAAAACGTAGTTTTGGTAGGGCTTTTTGCCTCACAACAGCCCAAATCTGAATGGCTAATAATATAAATAATAAGATATATATCATGAATTTTATGCTACTGCAAATGCTTCCAATAAGCCTGTTCTAATTTTTTATTTGTTTGATAAGATGAATTCTGCGGGTTGTTTTTATTGGTCAAACCCTTGCCAATCAATGCGTACAACTTAGTTTTTAAATCGGTTTTCTTGCTGATTTCCAGCACTTTATCATTCATCACCAACTGTAAATCACCCAAAATCGACCAATTCGACATACTACTATTGATGGCTTTCGTACTCAACATTTGTCCTAACTCAAAAACCTTTTGTTTTTGCTTTCCCGATAGTTTTTGGTCTTGCTTTTGAGCTTCGATGATTCCCATTACCTCACCTACCAACTGCTCGACTCGCTGCTGCGAAAAATTCTTTTCGTAACTAAATTCAGCATTAAATCTTGTCAATTCACCAGTCATTCTCTTTTCTTTTTCTTTGATTGGGGGTGGGTCAAAACTCGTCTTTTTTACATAAGTTCGGGCTTTTTGTTGAGCTTGTTTGAGGAATTCGAGGGCTTTTTTCTCAAACGGAATCGCTTTTTCGGGTTCGTACAAACGCAAATAAAGTTCAGACTGCCACATTTGTTCAAGAGCCATTTTCAGCAAACTCCGAGTCGATTGCTCATAGAAGGTATTCATTTCGCCGTCGTCGTGGCTATGCACATAGTCGGCCAAAATGGCGGCATAAGGGTCTTTGTTGTCGTCATTGCCCTTGCTTTCGTTGCCGTGGTCATGCCCGTGAGCGTGGTCGCCGTCTTCGTGGTCATGCTCGCCTTCGTCGTGGTCGTGTCTAAAACCTTTCAACAAATCTCCACCCATTTTTGGGGTATCATCGGCAGTTGGCAAAGCGGCTGGTCCACCAATCGAATTCTCAAATTCTTCACCCAAATATTGCCCATAACGCAAACGCAAAGCTTTCTGGTCGAAGCCGATTTCGTTTGAAGTGAACTTAAATTCCTTTTCAGAAATCTTTTTACGTTTGGCAATCAGTTTTTCGGTATCAATAATAATCTGGCGTTGGCTGCGGAAATATTCTGGCAGGATATTCATCGCCATTGTCGCCAATTCAGACTCTTCGACATTTGCTGTATCTTTATAAACAATAAAATAAGTATCTGATTTAGTAAAATTTGGTTCGGGTCGCTTGTTATCAATGGCTGCCCAATAATAGTAAAGCTCATCGCCTGGGGCAAAGTTAAGAGCCTTTAAATCAATGCTTTTACTAAGTATTGCCTCTTTAAAGTTTGATTGAGCAAGTGGTAGTTTAATCTCTCTAAACTTCACATTTTCGCCCGAACCTCTTGCCACTGTCGCCACTATAAACGCCTGATTTACCAAGAAATCATCTGATATTTTAGCCGAAATCTGGATGTTTTTTGGGTCTTTGAGCAAATGAAACTTGTATAATTCTTTTGAAGTTGGCTCAATTTTAGGGGCCAAATCGGCGATGGCTTCTAAACGATAAAAATCTGATTGATAAATGAGCGAATCTCGCCAATAGGCCTTGAAAGCGTACAATCCAGAACCCACTAATTGGTCGGTCAATTCAAAAGACTCATCTCGTTGTTTAAAATCCAATTCATCGCCACGGCTATTGCTCAATTTTACTTTGAGTTGATTGGCATTTTCAAACCGCAATTGCCATTTCAAAAGCGAACCGACAATCGAAGAAATGTTTAGCTCACTACCCGATTTTTGTGGCAAATTGGTGTATGTTGGAGGAGTAACCGTCAGCGTGGCTGACTGAAATTGCGGAATTACGTTTTGCTTTTCAACAGTTTTATCTGGATTATTTGTCAACTGTGATTTATCACTGCGTGCGATTTTTAAGAATGGTAACAAAGCATAAGTACACAACGATAAAATCAACGCCAAACCATAAAATTGCAGGTTTTTGTACCATAAACTCGGGATTGGAAGCGATTGCGTTTGTGACAATAAACGCTCAATTTGGAGTTGTTCGGCAATATTTAACTGCGGTTTATCGAGTAAATGAAGGCTGTATTCGGTATTGTTTAATTTTTGGTGAATTACCTCAATGGCCTGCGGCTGACGGTTTCTAAATAGCTGCGTTTGATAAGCCATTACTCCAAAACCCAATCCACCCAAAACCAACGCCCAAGATAACGAATGGGTAAATCCGAAAACCAAAAAGCCAAGCGAAAGCATGACAAGCAAACACTTCAAAAAATCTGAAGTGAAAAGCTGCCAACTGACGCTCGATATGAGTTTTTTGAGTTGATTCATGATTTATAAAACGATATTATATCGCCTAAACTTACGCATTTCTTCTAACCGACAACCACCTTTCTATTCCCAAAACCAATAAAAAAACTGCAAAAAGGCTGTCATTTAGCCAAGTTTGGGCGTGATTTCGGAATTGTTTTTCTGTTTTGAATAGGGCGGATAGTTGTTGATTACTCAAAGGTTGATTGTCAGGATTCAGATTAAACTTTTTCACAATGGTTTCCGTAACTATTTCCGCCTCGCTCCTACTGTCAGATTCAAATGATTTAGCATCAAAAACTAAATCATATTTCTTACTTCTATCTTGCTGAAAATCAACCGAATATAAAATCCCATAAACTTCATTGATGGCTTTAAGGGCAGCCTCAAAAGATTTTTTTTGAGATTCGTTATTAGTCAAAAATAAGAATTTCAATTCGCCTTCATGAGCGATATTTGGGTATTTTTTAGCATCAATCGTTTCGCTTACGACTAATTGATTATCCGCATTCACCACCAAAAATTTATTATCCGAAATCTTAAAAAATGGTTTTGATTGAGTCGTCGAATCAATTACTGGATGAACCTTAAAGTTATTCGGAACAAAAATATTAGCTAATTGACTGAGTTTTGGTGAATTTACAAAATATAATTCAAATTGCTCATTATCAACGTTTTGTCCTACTTTATTGATACAACTTTGCAAAATAAAAGCATCAAAATCTTTTATTTGTGGGATTTGTTTAAAATCATCTGCTGGCTCTGCATTTGGGTTAATCCAATAAATCTTTTCTCCCTTTTTTTGTGCTGCTTCGAGTTCAAATCTAAAGTTTTCTGTGACCAATTGATTGGCCTCAACCAAATGTACTTTCGTTGATAAATCACTATTATTCAACCAATTAAGTATTGGTTCACTTAAAATCAATGCCAATATCAAAACCAAAAGGCAACGCAAAATCAGCAACAAAATATTGTCTAATCTGATACCCTTCGACTGTTGAAGGTCTTTCTCGATTAGCCATTGCATCGCTGCCCATTCTATCACTTTTCCTTTTTTTTGATGCCAAAAATGAAGCAAAATCGGTATCGAAACCGCCAAAGCCCCCCAAAGCATCATTGGATTTAATAATTCCATTATTGGTTTGTTAATTGTAATCTAAATGTTAAATTTTTAGATTTGACACTTCTCAAAAACCGTTAAAACGGTTATGCTAAACTCATTTCAATATTATCTTCCACGACTTAAGTCATGGGCTTGTCTTATTTCAAACCTTCGGTTATGGTCATGGCAATCGGATTATCTAATCTCACTCTAACCAATTTTACGTTTGGAATCCTGAGGCTGCTATCCAATAAATTAAAATATTCTTCGGCTTTAGTCTTGAATTCAGTTTTTACACTGGCGGCATCTAATTCAATCTCCTTGCCCGACTCCAAATCTTTGAAACGATAAAATCCGTTTAAGTCAAAATCTATCTCGTTTTTGCCTAAAACCTGAAAAATCAAAACTTGCCGACGTGGATTTGCCATATTTTGCACAAATTTGAGCCACTCATCGCTCAGTTGAAGAAAATCAGAAGCAAACACCACTAACTCCTTCTGCTTTTGCTGAAAAACTGGAAATTTCGGATTTGAATTACCCCAACTTCCTTTAGCCTCTGCCCGTTCGAGTTCATACAAAATCCGTTGAAATGATTGTTTTCCAGTCGGTACGAACGTTTGCAAATCATCATTTTGGAGCGAATATAAACACATTTGGTCGCCTTGTCGGTAGCCCAAATATGCCAGCGAAGCCAACAGAATTTTGCAGTAATGCAAGCGACTCACACCATTCTCGGTGTAATTCATCGAACCCGACAAATCCAACACAAAACTGATTTTAAGGTTACTCTCAGTCGCCGATTCTCGAACCAAATGCTTTTCGGTTCGGGCATACATTTTCCAATCAATTCGTTTTGGGTCATCGCCAACCTCATAGTGTCGATATTGCTCAAACTCCGTCCCAATACCCGACCTTTTGCTGCTGTGGATTCCGAGCATTACTTCTTCGCTGACTAATTTGCCAGCTAATTGTAAATTATTTAGTTTGATGAGTTCGGTAGTGAGCATTGATTTTTAGCCCGATTGGGATTTATTTCAACAATTCCGCAATCACATTATCGGTTGTGATGTTCTCGGCTTCGGCACGGAAATTCAGAGCGATTCGATGGCGTAAAACTGGAAAAGCTAAGTTCTCAATGTCTTCTGGAATCACCGCAAAACGCTCATTCAGAATTGCCCTTGCTTTTGAGCAAAGAATCAACGCCTGACCTGCACGTGGACCTGCTCCCCAATCGCACCATTGTTTTACGAATGTTGACGAAGTAACATCGGGGCGAGTCGAACGAACCAATTTATTAACTCTCGTTATCAATTCATCGCTGATGTGTACTTGGCGAGTAAGTTGCTGTAAATCAATAATCTCATTATCGGTCAAAACCGTTTGTAAGGTTTGTTTTACGACTCCCGTAGTGCTTTTCAAGACATCTAATTCTTCTTGTTCGGATGGATAACTCAACTTGATATATAGCAAAAAACGGTCTAATTGAGCCTCGGGCAGTGGATAAGTACCTGCTTGCTCAATCGGGTTTTGGGTGGCAATAATCAAAAATGGTTTGGGCAAATCGTAGTTTGTACCTGCATAAGTTACCTTGTACTCTTGCATGGCTTCGAGTAATGCCGCTTGGGTTTTGGGTGGCGTACGGTTGATTTCATCCGCCAAAACGATATTGGCAAAGATAGGTCCACGATTAAATTTGAAGAATTTCTTACCAGTTTCGTGGTCTTCTTCTAAAATCTCAGTACCGATAATATCGCCCGGCATTAAATCGGGAGTGAACTGCACCCGTTTGAATTTCATTTCGAGTGCCTCCGACATCGTTTTTACCATCAATGTTTTGGCAAGACCCGGAACACCTTCGAGCAAGCAATGTCCACCAGCTAAAAGCGAAATCAGAATTTCGTTGATGGCATCTTGTTGCCCCACGATTACTTTTGCAATTTCTTTTTTGAGATTTGGTAGTTTTGAAACCAGTGTTTTGTAATGATGAAGTTCTTTATTTTCCAATTTTCTTTGTATTTGTAAAACGAGATTTTAGCTCATTAAAATTTCACGAAATACACGGGATGGAATCCCGTGCTACTAAACTGTCAATGCGTAATTAATTATATTTACTCCAAATTTAGTATTGTCTTCGGCCAGCCAACGCTTATTTCTGAAATCGTAATCCCATTCACAACCGTAATCTTTATTGCTGTACAAAACCCCAATCCTACCGTTTATTTGTACCGCTTTGAGGTAATCATGCACCAAATCGTCGCCCCATCCATTGAGCTCGAAACTTGTTGTGGGTGGACCATCAAAATCAAAGAAACTATGATAAATTTCGTGTGTATTCGGAATCTTCTGTAAGGCTTTTGCCCCGAAAGTTCGAGCCATTTCTTGCTCAAACGACTTCGCAAAAAGCCCATCAATATCATGATTACAGTCATCTACGAATACAAATCCACCGTTTTCGACGTACTTTCTGAAATTATCACGCTCTTGACTCGAAAACTCAACCAATTTATGTCCGCTCAAATAACAAAATGGACTTTTGAAGATTTCGTTGCTACTCAAAAGCACAATTTTTTCTTTTTCGTCAATCGGAATCGTCGTGTACTCAACCAATGAATTCAATATATTCACGGGCATTCGCTGGTCGGTATCCCAATCGCCAGAATTATACTGTATTCGTGTAAAAACAAAAGGTTTCAAATTGATTTACGATTTACGATTTACGATTGGAGATTTATTAAATCCGAAGTCCCCAATCGTAAATCCAAAATAAAATTACACGGCATCCGAAAGCGATGAGAATGTAAACTCTCGAATCTTCATCGGCGGAACCATGTAGTTTTGGTCAGACTCGGTACTAACCACACGCTCGGTTTTGCCCAATGTTTCGAGGTTGTTCAACATAATTATCGGACTTTCGTTAAAACGGAAATTCTTGACAGGATGTTTAATTTTACCGTTTTCGATGTAGAATGTTCCGTCACGGGTCAAACCTGTCAAAAGAATAGTTTGTGGGTCAACCGAACGGATATACCATAATTTGGTAACTAAAATACCTTTCTGAGTACTTTTTATCATTTCATCGAGCGTTGCTGTGCCGCCTTCCATAATCACATTTGAAGGGAACGGAACAGGCTTTACACCTTTTTCTTTCGCCCAAAAACGTGAATATGCCAAGTTTTTGACAACTCCTTTCTCAATCCACATCATTTTGTTGAGAGGTTGGCCATCGCCTGCCCACGGCGAAGCTGGTAAATCTGGGTGCTGAGGGTCTGAGTAAATCGTCACTCTTTCGTCCACGATTTTATCGCCCAGTTTGGTTTTGCCACCCGCTTTGCTAAAAAAAGAACGTCCTTCGTCGGCACTGCGAGCATCCATATCAAAATAGATGTTTTCGAGCAATACCGCCGCCGCCGTAGGTTCTAAGATTACCGTATATTTGCCAGGTTCGAGAGCCTTTGCATTTTTTGAACCAATAGATTTCTGAATCGCAACTTTGGTTGCAGCAACAGTATCGAGTTTGCTAAAATCGCTGAATCCTTTGATTACGTAACCCGAACCGGTACCGTCTTCGGTACGGACAGTGAGTGAAAAATTGACATTTGTACTCGGGTAATAAGCAAAAAGACCTTTAGAATTCATCATTGCCGAAAATCCGTGGCGGTCTTCCATAAATCCAGCCGCAACGAGTTTTTGGGCTTTTACCAAATCTAAACTTTTGGCAACGGCATCGGCTCTTTTATCGGGATTCACACTCGCAGTTGTTTCAAAATATCCGTTAGATTTGATATACTGCTGCGGCTCCAAAACACCCACATGTTCAGGATTTTCGGGAGCGAGTTTGGCTAATTCTTCCGAACGACGCACCACTTTTTCGATTGACGCATCATCGAATTCGTCAATCGTAGCCACACCTACTTTTTTTCCGTATGCTGATTGAACCACTAAATTTTTATTGATAAGCGAGCCACTTGTCGAAACTTCATTGCGAGCATAGCGGATATTTCCACGAATTTCTCCTGACAAATTCACCTCGCATTCATCTGCTTTTGAATAGCTCAAAACCTTCTGTAATAAGGCTTTAGCTTCTGCTTCGGTTAATATAACTGACATTTGATTTCTGAGATTAAAGGATTGTGTTAAAACAGGAAAATAGAAAACTGAGAAACGAGCAAAGACTTATCAATTCTTTGTGCATTTCTCTATTCATTTTCCAAAAAATTAAATCTTACGAGCTGTGTTAATGACATTGACGCCATTGAAACGTGCCGTTGAGCTGCCATGCGATACCGCACTCGACTGTGAAGGCTGCCCTTTTCCGTCGAAAAACGAACCACCCAAACGATAATCACGCTCATCACAGATTTTTACGCAAGAATTCCAAAACTCTTGGGTATTCGACTGGTACGCAACGTCTTTTAGCATGCCCGCAATTTTACCATCCTTAATTTCATAGAACAATTGTCCACCAAATTGGAAATTATAACGCTGTTGGTCGATTGAGAATGACCCATCGCCAATGATATAAACTCCTTTCTGAACATCTTTTATCATTTCTTCTACCGAAAGTGGTTCTTTGCCCGGTGCCAACGATACATTTGCCATGCGTTGGAATTGTACCGAAGACCAGCTATCGGCATAGCAGCAACCATGCGATTCTTTCTCGCCAATGATATGTGCTTGGTCTCTGATGGCTTGGTAGTTTACGAGTGTTCCGTCTTTTACCAAATCCCAACGTTTTGTGGCTACGCCTTCGTCATCCCAACCCACTGCACCAAGCGACCCAACTTGCGTTTTATCGGCAAAAAGGTTTACTTGTTTGCTTCCGTAGTTGAAGTTTTTAGACTGCCATTTATCCAATGTAGCAAACGACGTACCCGCAAAATTGGCCTCGTAACCCAAAACACGGTCGAGTTCGAGTGGGTGGCCAACCGATTCGTGAATCGTCAGCCAAAGGTGCGATGGGTCAAGAATCAAATCGTATTTACCTGCCTCTACCGACTTAGCTGTAAGTTTTTCTTTGGCTTGTTTGGCGGCGGCAGTTACGTCTTCGAGCATATCGTAACCTTTGTTGTAGCGAGTTGTTATGCCCGTAACTTTATCTTTTGGATTGGCTTGAAGGTATTCGTAGCCCATCCCCATCGGGGCCGAAAGTGCCTGACGAGTTTCAAATTTACCAGATTTAGGGTCAATGGCTGTTACAGATGAGATTGGCCAGATTCGGTGAATATCTTGGTCGATGTATGAGCCATCAGACGAAGCAAAGTATTTTTGCTCATTGACCATGAAGAGTACCGAATTGACGTAATTTGCTCCGTTTTTAAGGGCAGCGTCATTGACACTCAACAATAAATCTACTTTTTCTTTGATTGGTACCTCAAAGGCATTGCGTTGAATCGGGGCTTTCCAACTCACTTCACCAAAACCTTTTTGCGGTGCTAAGACTACTGGTTCTTTGAGCAGTCTTGCATTAGCTTTGGCAATCGCAACGGCTTGGTCGGCAGCGTTGGCAGCTTCGGCTTCGGTTTTTACATCAACTACGGCCGAGAACCCCCAACAACCATTGACAATCACGCGAACACCCATACCGTACGATTCGGTATTGACAATGTTTTGTACTTTGTCTTCGCGAGTAACAACAAATTGGTTGAGATAACGCCCGATACGAACATCGGTGTAGGTAGCACCTTTTGATTTGGCAGCATTGAGAGCAGCATCGGCAAGGCGTTTTTTGACTGCGACATCAATCGCTCCGTCTAAGAGGGCTTCTTGCGAAACTGCGTTGCCTACAATCGGGATGTTTGGTAGCATCATTGCCCCAAAACCCATTCCAGATAGCTGGATAAAGTCTCTTCTTTTCAAAGCTTTTTCAGGTTTTATTTTAAAGTGATGAAATGGAATTTTATTAAAAGTAAAAATAGGGAATTTGACCGATAAATACCTAACGCATAAGGGGGGATTTTGATAAACAAGTTTTTTTGGAGATGAATGGAGGGTATTGTTCTCGATTTAACCGTCAAGTCCTATTCGGAAAATAAACAAATATGGCAAAATCAATATGTTATCATTTTTTTAATTAAATTTACCAAAAAGCCCGAAAACTATGCAAACTACTGTTCTTATCTTAAATATCATTCTGTCGATTACCTTTTTCCCTTCGTTGATTCTGCTTTATGTGTCGTTTTTTACGTTCGACCAAGGTGCAAATTCCGAAAAACGTTTTTTTTTCGTTTTGATGTTTGGGCTACCGATTCTGCTGTTTATCTGTCTGATTATTTCTTGGCTTGCCTACTCAAATGGTAATTATAGTTTGGCTTTCAAAGTCAATATGATTCCGATTGCTGATGCCTTGCTTCTTGGGTGGTTTTTTCTAAAGCCGTTTCTTAAAAAGTAAGTATTGTTTTCGGTTAAGAAAACTAAACATTTGGGTTCGAGATAAGAATCTCGAACCAGCGAGTGCATTTAAAATTGGTGGATTCATCATTTCGACTACTTATTGCTTAATAACCAGTACATTAAATGTAATTCCAGTTGGCATTGCAGAGCCATCTGTTAGATGGATTTCCCAATTGCTCCCATTCCAAAATGTTGCAAATTGTTTATTTAGATAAGTTCCTCCTGTATATTCATAAGTAACAAGTAGAATATCAGTAGAAGCATTTGCCATTGTGGTGTTTACTATTCCGAATTTATTACCAATAATGAATGTAGCCGAAGTTACTATTTTAAATGCTGTTTTATTAGTACCCGAAACTCTGATACCACCCGTTAAATCAATTGCTGGACCTAAGTTCGTACTGTTTGTAATTTTCACAGTCGGATTTGACCCAGAGGAGTTACTTGCATCTATTGAAGTATTTGCACTGTTGTTTACCTTTGTTTGACCTGCAACTTCGAGTTTTGCAGTAGGGGTATTTGTACCAATGCCTACATTTCCGCTCCCTGTAATTAGTGCATAACCAGAAGCAGAAGAAAAACTCCCCCCTATACCGGTTACAGAACTCCCAACTATTCCAACACCACCATTAGCCTCCGAAATAAGCATATTAGATGAATTAGAAACATTTGTAGTATAAATCCATAGTCCTCGACCGACACCTTCATTTACAAACTGTGCTACTTCAGAATTTGAAGAAGTGGTAGCGGTCAAAGCAATACTATTAGGAGCATCTATCACGGCTGCTCTCCCTCCTGTTGACCTCACATTTAATGCCCCAAATCCACTGCTATTACTTTCAACATAGAGAGCATTCGCAGAGCTTGAAGGATTATTTATCGAGAAGTATCCTGCTCGTCCATTTCCGGTATTGGTAGCCGAGAAAATTGGCGAACTATTAGCAACGCTAAAGCTCAAAGGAGCAGTTATTGAAGATGAAGAAATAGTTTGCCAAGTCGTCAAACCATTTACGTCAGAAACCAACACTTTATTGGCTCCTTGTGAGCCATTGGCAATTTTTACCGAACCCAAAATATCTAATTTTGCAGTAGGTGTTGTAGTGCCAATACCAACATTACCACTCGATGTAACAAGGGCATATCCAGATGTTGAGGAGAAATAACCTCCAATGCCCGAGTTGGCATTACCATTAACGCCATATCCGGCATCCGAATAACCCAAAACACCAGTACCCGTTGCAAAAAAAGTATTTGTTACACCCGCTACTCCAACATCCGAAACGGTCTCCCCATAAACTCCGAATGCTACCCCTGTACCCGATGTTCGGATTCCTCTACCGTAAACGCCAATACCTTTACCTGTCAGATTAGACACTACACCATTAAATTCGCCCTTAATTGATGATGCAGTAGTTGAAACGGTCGCAGATGTATTTGTAATACTGAATAAATCACCCGAATTTAAGGTTTGAGATTGAGAATACGGAAGCGTCAAGCCCGAAGCCATGTTTGTCCAGGCAGAGCCATTATAGTACCAATTAGATGCCGTAGCAATATTATAGACTATCGTACCCTGAGTCGGGGATGCGATGGCCGATGTGATAGCGGTAAGGTTAGCGTATCGAGGTATTTTTATAAATTTTGAATCTATCTCGGCGGCTTGCTGGGCAAATACACTAACCGAAAAGCATAAAAATAAAGAGGTTAATATCGAAGTTTGAATAAATTTTTTCATGGTCTCTAAATGAATTTTTATTTACACAAATGTCAGATATGTAAATTTACATTTAGTTATTCGATATACGTATATTCTTGTGTTTTTTTTCGTTTTGTGTAGGTTTTAGAATTATTTAGGTTCGAGATAAGAATTTCAAACCAACGAAATCCATGATTTGTCAAAAGAATATTCGACCAAAAACAAAAATCCCTGACAGATTATTTACATTCTATCAGGGATTGAGTGAGTTTTTTATCAATTAAACCGCATCGCTAAGACTTGAGAACGTAAAGTCTCGAATCTTCAATGGTGGTATTAGGTTTCCATTTACACGGGTCGGAACACCCATTGCTTCAAGGTTATTGAGCATAATTACTGGACTTTCGTTAAAACGGAAATTCTTGATTGGGTATTTAATTTGTCCGTTTTCGATATAAAAAGTTCCGTCACGCGTCAATCCTGTATAGAGCAATGTTTGAGGGTCAACAAATCGGATATACCAAAAACGAGTTACCAAAATACCTTTTTCGGTACCTTTGATGAGGTCGGCCAAAGATTGCGTTCCACCAGCCATAATAAACGCCTGCGGTGAAGGTACAGCCTTAACACCCTTTTTCTCAGCCCAATATCTCGAATACGTCATATTTTTGACCACGCCATTCTCAATCCAAGTAACTTTTTCTTGTGGACGACCGTCGATTCCGCCTCCGTCACCTCCGCCAAAACGTCCACCACCTGCCGAGAATCCAGCGGTCGGAATTTCGACATTGCTTGGGTCTGAATAAATCGTTACACGTTCGTCAAAAAGCTTTTCGCCCAGACGAGTTCCACCGCCTTTTTTACTCAAAAAGCTACGACCTTCGTCGGCACTGCGAGCATCCATGCTACGCATCATGTTTTGTAGCAAATCAACCGCCGCCGCAGGTTCAAGGATTACAGTATATTTACCAGGCTCCAATGCTTTTGCACCACTCGAAGCCATTGCTTTTTGCATCGCTACTTCGGTTGCGGCTTTGGTATTGAGTTTTGAAGCATCGTTTACATCGCGAATCGCGTAGCCAGAGCCTTGCCCATCGGCTGTACGAACCGTCACCGAGAAATCTACCGAAGTAGATTTATTGTATCCGAATAGTCCTTTGCTATTGCCAATTGCCACAAATCCTGTAAAATCTTCTAAATAACCCGCCGCTGTAAGGTTTTTCTTGACGCAAGGGTCAATACTATCAAATGCCGCTTTTGCTCGGTAAGCTGGGTCGATACTGGCAGTTGATTCCGAAAAGGTTTTACCTTCAGTATAATTTTGTGGCCCGAGCATCGGCACAAATTCTGGGTTTTCGGGAGCCAAACGAGCAATCTCTTCGGCACGACGAACCGCCTTTTCGAGCGAAGCATCATCAAACTCATTGATGGTCGAAGAGCCCGAACGCTTCCCAAAAACAGCCGTAATCGCAAGCGATAAATTATATGATTCACCACTCGTCGAAACCGTATTACGAGCATAACGAATGTTTCCGGTGCGGCCACCCGTAAGTGCCACACTCATTTCGTCTGCCTTCGAATAAGCCAAAACCTTATCAATGATTTTTTTAGCTTCTTCTTTAGTTAATATAGTCATTGTTGATGTCCTGATTTAATGATTTATAAATTTAATGTACAACAGTCACCTCACCCCAAACGCATCCTTAAAGAAGTGTTTTTAAAGTCCTCCCTATTTAGGGGAGGGTTTGGGTGGAGCAACTATATTTTTCTACCAGTATTGATAACATTAACGCCATTGAAACGAGTAGTCGAGCTACCGTGCGAGACCGCACTTACTTGCGAAGGCTGCCCTTTGCCATCGAAGAATGAACCGAATGTACGGTAATCGTCTTTGTCGCAAATCTGAACGCATGAGTTCCAGAACTCCTGAGTATTCGATTGATACGCCACATCATCGAGCATTCCTGCAATCTCTCCGTTTTTGATTTCGTAGAATAATTGTCCACCAAACTGGAAGTTATAACGCTGCTGGTCAATCGAGTATGAGCCTCGCCCAATGATATAAATACCTTTCTCGACGCCCTTAATCATATCAAAAACATTCAATTTATCTTTACCCGGACGCAACGAAACATTTGGCATACGCTGGAACTGCACCGAATTCCAGTTATCGGCGTAGCAGCATCCGTGAGATTCTTTCTCGCCCAAAATATTCACTTGGTCTCGGATAGCTTGATAATTCACCAAAATTCCATCTTTAATCAAATCCCATTCTTTACAAGGAACACCTTCGTCGTCGTAACCCACAGTTCCGAGCGTGAAAGGTTGTGTTTTATCGGCAACGATATTAACCTGTTTGCTTCCGTAATTGAAAGCTTTGGTTTTCCATTTATCCAATGTTGCAAAGCTGGTACCTGCGTAGTTGGCTTCGTATCCCAAAACACGGTCGAGTTCGAGCGGGTGTCCGACCGATTCGTGAATTGTCAGACCCAAGTGGTTAGGGTCAAGTACGAGGTCGTATTTACCAGCTTGTACCGATTTTGCCGTGAGTTTTTCTTTGGCTTGTTTAGCCGCCAAAACGGCATCTTCGACCATGTCGTACGAATTTCTATAGCCTACCAAACCATTCGGAGCAGCAATTTTCTCTGATGCAATTCCGTCTAAATATTCATATCCCATTCCCATCGGAGAGCTGAGGGCATCACGAGTTTTGAATTTACCTGCGGCTTTATCGACGGCCGTTACAGTAAATGTAGGCCAAATTCGGTGAATATCTTGGTCGATGTATGAGCCATCTGTCGAGGCAAAGTATTTTTGTTCGTTGATAAAGAACAAGTTCGATGTCACAAACGCCGCACCATTTTTCATGGCATCGCCGTTTACTTTCATCAATAAATCAATCTTTTCTTGAACCGGAACCTCAAAAGCATTTTTCTTGATTGGGGTTTTCCATGCGACTTCGCCAACGCCCTTTTGAGGGGCCAAAATAACTGGCTCAGTCTGGATTTTTGAATTGGCTTTAGCAATTGCCACGGCAGTTTCGGCACATTTAGCGATTCCGTCATTGGTCACATCGCTTGTTGCGGCAAATCCCCAAGTTCCGTTGGCAATCACACGAATACCCACGCCGTAAGACTCAGCATTGACGATGTTCTGAACTTTGTTTTCGCGGGTAAATAAGTACTGCTGTAAGTATCTACCGATTCGCACATCGGTATAGGTAGCACCTTTGGCACGGGCAGCATTGAGAGCAACATCGGCCATTTTCTTTTTCATGGCGGCGTCGGCGACTGGTTCGAGCATTCGTTCGGCAGGTACAAAATTGCCCAAAACCGGAATCGAAGCCCCCATCATTGCACCCAGACCCAAACTCGACATTTGAATAAAATCTCTTCTTTTCATTTGCTGGTTAGTTGATTGAAGTTCAAGAATTAAAAGATGTTAGCTATCAAATTTGAAGAATTATTGAGTAAATACCAATTATTCGATAGAATTATTCAAATCTGAAAATATAAAACTATAATTATTAACTAAAAAAATAAGTTTTTGATAGACAAAACATTGATTTATTGCGACTTGAGTCTTTTTTCGAGCATTTATTCAAAATTCTTTAAATCCATAAACAGATTCCTCTGCTTTTATTCAACCAAGTTATTTCTCAATCAGAATAAAGAAAATTAATTTATTTTTGCAACATTATTGCATTTAATAATTATTTCTAAATATATTTACATAGTTAATTTAAAAATAATTTTGAAATAACAAATAATTATTTTTAGATTTGTCTAAATTTTTATTTTAAGCATCCTAATTGATAAATGAAAAACCTATTACTTTATATATTTATTTTCGGTTTTTACGCTGCAAATGCACAATTTGGAAGCATTAAAGGCATCGTCAGAAGCAATAATACACCCGTTGAAATGGTCAATGTGGGTATCCCGAAGTTGGCAAAGGGAGTTCAGACTGATTCAAACGGAGTATTTATTTTATCAAAAATTCCATTCGGGAATCACGAAATTGTGGCTTCGATGGTGGGTTTCGATACTTTCAGACAAAAAATTACGATTTCAAAAATACAACCCATCGAAATCATCATTGACCTAAAAGAAAGTGGAAACGCCCTCGACGAAGTGGTAATAACTGGCACAATGAAAGAGGTCTCTAAACTCGAAAGTCCAGTGCCGGTTGAGGTTTACAGCCCCGTTTTGTTCAAGAAAAACCCCACTCCGAGCCTTTTTGATGCGGTTGGGATGATAAACGGTGTAAGACCACAGTTGAATTGTAGTGTTTGCAATACAGGCGATATTCATATCAACGGAATGGAAGGACCTTACACAATGATTACGATTGATGGAATGCCCATAGTATCTTCATTATCAACGGTTTATGGATTGAGTGGAATTCCGAATGCGATGGTTCAACGTATTGAAGTTGTCAAAGGTCCAGCTTCTACACTTTATGGTTCGGAGGCTGTTGGTGGACTCATTAATGTGATTACGAAAAACCCAACTACTGCCCCAATTTTCAGTTTCGATTTAAACAGCACCTCGTATCAAGAAGTTAATTTTGATGCCTCTGCAAAGTTTAAAGTTGGCAAAAAAGCAACTTCGCTTTTGAGTGCCAATTATTTCAATTTCAATAAGATTTTTGACATAAACAACGATAATTTTACCGATTTAGCTCTACAAAATCGGGTTTCGGTGTTTAATAAATGGAGCTTCGATAGAAAGCAAAATAGATTGGCAAATATCGCATTTAGGTATTTGTACGAAGACCGTTGGGGCGGGCAAAAAAATTGGACAAGCGAATATCGTGGAACCGATTTAATTTATGGTGAAAGCATTTACACCAAACGCATTGAGTTGATTGGAAATTACCAACTACCCATTGATAATGAGCGGATTACGTTGCAATATTCGTTCAATAATCACGACCAAAATAGCGTTTATGGAACGACCTATTACATTGCCAATCAGAAAGTAGCTTTTGGACAATTATTATGGGATAAAAAATTCTCTCCCAAGCACGACGCCTTGATGGGTTTGGCATTCAGATATACTTTTTATGACGATAATACCCCTGCAACAGCTGATATAGACCTAAAAAATAAGCCATCAAATATAGTTTTGCCGGGCGTTTTTGTTCAGGATGAGATTGAATTGAGCAAAAAAAATAAACTTCTTTTGGGGCTACGATACGATTACAACAGCCAGCACGGAAGTATCTTGACGCCGCGAATAAATATCAAACATTCGCTTAACCCAAACCACGTTTTTAGGTTGAGTGCAGGTACGGGGTATCGAGTTGTTAATTTATTTACCGAAGACCATGCGGCCCTGACTGGTGCCAGAAAGGTGGTTATCAAAGAAGAACTTCGCCCCGAAAGGTCAATCAATACAAACCTCAACTACGCCAGTAAGCTATTTCCGTCTTTTGGGTTTATTGGGTTCGATGCTTCGTTGTTTTACACTCGTTTTAGCAATAAAATTGTGGGCGATTACACCATCGACCCCGATGCCATCATTTATGATAATTTGCGTGGATACGCGGTTTCGAGAGGGATGACCATCAATTCTGACTTTAATTTTGATTCGGGATTAAAACTAATTGCGGGTTTTACGTGGATGGATGTTTTTCAGAATGAAACCAACGAAAACGGAGTTATGAATCGTTTGCCGCAGCTTTTTGTGTCGAAATTTAGTGGAAATTGGGCTGTGAGTTATACAATTCCGAAAACGAAGTTGAGTTTCGACCTCACGGGTAATGTTTACAGCCCGATGCACTTGCCAGTTCAGTTTAATGATTACCGCCCCAATAAATCTCCGTGGTTTTCGATTGTGAATTTCCAAACAAATTACAGATTCAAAGATAAATTTGAGGTTTACGGAGGTATCAAGAATTTACTAAATTTTGTTCCAAAATATGCTTTAATGCGTCCTTTTGACCCATTCGATAAACAAATTGGCATTGATAACCCTAATAATTGGACTTTTGATGCCGAATACAACTTCGCCCCGATTCAAGGTATCAGAGGTTTCTTGGGCTTGAGGTATGTTATACAATAAAAAAAGCCCCTTTGCAGGGGCTTTTGAAATCCTAACCAACAATTAGTTTGCTGGGTCGGCTGGAGTATTTGAAGGGTTATTGTCTCTTTCGCTCGCTGGGTACGGGAAGAACGTACGTGTACGCTCAGCGGCTGGACGGGCAAAACGACGGCTATCGTCAAGTTTTAAGCCTGTCAAGTATAATTCTATACAGCGTTGTCTGTAAATCTCAGTTAATACATCGGCTTGGGTCGAAGCTCCACTGTAAGCAGGTAAATCTGCACCAATACCAACTGCATCGGTTTTCTTGGTCAATACTTTATTAAGCTCTGTGATTGCTCCCGAAACATTATTTTTACGAGCCAACGCCTCGGCTTTAATAAGCATAATTTCACCCGGACGATAAACTGGAATGGCTGTATTATTGGCAGTAAAGAAACTCGCACGAGCCAAGTTGCTACCAGTAGTTGTATTGAAGAAAAACGCAATGCGTTTATCGGCAGTAGCGGGTCTCAAGGCATCTGGCAAGCCAAATGTCGTATTTGCAGGCTCTGTTACGTTACGGTTGCTGAAAGTATTATCGAACATGGCATTACGGCTCAAATCATCGAAATTGAATACCGAACGTTTTGACAAATCTACTTTATCGGCCGCTGCGATAGCTTTATCATAATCGCCAAGCATCAGGCTATAACGTGCAATAAGTGCCTGAATCGTATTCTGAATATCAATGCCCGGTACAATTCTGTTGGTGAAGTTTGCCGAAACTGCCGTTGTGTTTGCAGCAGCTGTTTCTAACTGTCTGATAGCCTCTTTCAATACGTCTTCGCGAGTACTAAAAGCTGCATTTTCACCAACAGCAATTGGAGCTTTTTCCCAATAAGTAGCCAAATTACCCAAAGCCAAAGCTCTGAAAATCGAGGCATAGCCAATAATACCAGCTTTTGTACCAGCATCGGCTACTTTATCGGCATTCTTCAAGATAATATCGGCACTTGCCTTTACAAGATTACTTTGCGACCAGAGGTTATTGACAATCGAATTGATACCCTGTACATTGGCTGCACCGAGTCTTAAAAATTCTTCATCGGCATTACCTGCATTCAAAACTGTCAGTTCACGCGTAACAAGACCCGTTGCTGTTGGTACTGTATAGCCCGGTGAGGCACGTCCAATCGTGAATCGGTACTGAAGACCGTTGCAGAGTGTAATAAGTCCATTGACATCATTCACCACCTGCTGCTCACTGGCGGCACTTGGGTTTAGGTATTCTTGGTTACAAGAACTCACCGTTAATGTCAATGCAACTGAAAATATATATAAGAATTTATTTTTCATTTTCTGTTGAATTTTGTGTTTTTGAAATGGTTTAACGTCAAACAAATAACATCGAATAACTAATTAAAACGTCGCTGTTAACTGTAACTGATAAGTTCTCGGAATCGGTACGTTACCAAAATCAACACCACGAATCAAATCGCTGTTGCCTCCTGCATTTGTCTCTGGGTCATAGCCATTGTAATTATCCCAAGAGATAAGGTTACGGCCCGAAAGCGAAACATTCAAATTGCTGATTCCTTTGATTAATTTCGGAAGATTGTAAGAAAGGCTAATCTCTCTCAATTTTACAAAAGAACCATTATCTACACGGTATTCTTCGATTGGCACAAGAGCAAAGACAGTTCCACGAGCTACTTCGCCTCTCATTTCTTGGTCTGCAATATCGCCAATACCTACGTTGTTACGAGTACGTTTGTCGGCATTGAAAACCTCAACTCCTTGTACAGCATCCAACAAGAATCTAAACGATAGATTTTTGTAATTCAACGTGTTTACGAGTGAACCTGTCCAATCTGGGTTAGGGTCGCCGATGATTGTACGAACAAATGCTCCAGATGGCTGTCCGTCTGCACCTCTTGATGGAGTAAATGTTGCAATTGTACTCTGCACACCTCTTTCACGTTGTGGTAAGCCCTGCAAGGTAAGCAAAAATGTTCCGTCTGGATTGCGAGCATACGGGTTTCCTAAGAAAACCGAAGCAGGATAGCCCTCTACTAAGAACGATGGAGCACCCGCTGAGTTGGCCAAAGTTACCGTCGGGCTTCCCAATTTCGTGATTTTATTTTTGTTTTTGTTATAAATCACGGTTACATCCCAAGAGAAATCTTTGGTTTTTACTGGCATTAAGTTAAGTGCAATCTCAACCCCTTTGTTCTCCATTTCGCCAACGTTATTAACGATACTCGTACCACCAGTTGATGAAGCCAATACACGGTTTACAACCAAATCGGTGATTTTTTGCTGATATGCCGTAATACCAAGACTGATTTTATTTTCTAAGAATGATAAATCAAGCCCTCCTTCGAGTTCGGTCATACGCTCAGGACGTACACGAGGGTTTGCCAAAGTAGAGCTTGGAAGAATGGTATTTCTACCCAAGAATGGCACCGACGAAAACTGCCAAAAACGGTCATAAGAACCAATACCAGTTAAGTTACCGGCTTGTCCCCACGAAACACGAGCCTTCAAGCCATTCATGATTTTGCTGAAATCGCTGTTTTTCCAGAATTCTAAATCAGACGGTACAAAGCTGGCACTGAATTTAGGATAGTTTTGGTTGGTTTCGGTAGGAGAGAATTTAGAAGAACGGTCACGGCGAATTGCACCCGTTATGAAAGCTAAATTTTTATATCCGAATGTTGCCTGTGCAAAAACACCGCTTAGGTTGAATTGGTCGAGACCATATCCTGCACTAACGGTTGTACTCGATGCACCGCTCACGGTTTCGATAAACGGAGCTAAGTTTTCGCCACTTGCACGCGAGAAATCAGCTTTTTGATACTGATAGTTTGTACCACCAATCACGCTCATTTTCAAATCGTCGGTCAATTGACGCTCGTAGCTGATGTTTAAATCGCTGTTGAACAACATCACAACGTTATTGACATTCGATGCAAAACCATTCGGATAACGCTCGGCTGGTAAACCTGCCGCTGCCTGATACGGATACGCTTTGATAAGGTTTTTACCAAGTTGGTTATAAGCATCGACCCCAACAATCCAGTCTATCGAAAGCCCTTTGAATGGCGTAAGATTCAACTGAAAATCATTGATTGTACGATTAACGGCTTGAGTAAATGTCATGTCCTCAATCGTAGAAAGTGGGTTTACACGAGTAGGCTCAACCGCTTGTAGATTTCCAGCAGCATCACGTTGAGTAATATCCCAAAGGTTATTTGTAATATTTACCGAGTTGATTGGGCTATAAAATACATTTCCGTTAGCTTTTTCGTTGGCAAATGAATTTGTATAGCTCAAACCAACCGAAATCTTCGCCCAGTTTGTTAGACGTTGGTCAACTCTGGTGCGTAGTCCGTAACGATTAAAATCTGTACCTTTTACGATACCTTCATTCTTCAAGTACGAAAGCGATGCAAAATATTGCGTTTTATCTGTTCCACCGCTCACCGAGACTGAGTTATCCGTTCCGAATCCTCTTTGGAAAATCTGGTCTTGGTAATCGTAGCGGTTTACATCTACTAAATTTGTTGCTAAGTTTGTTGTAACCCCCTCACGCAAGATTGGCGTAATAGTTGCGTTGTTGGCTGTTGCTTGAGCTGGCGTAACCGCACCGATTGTATGCAAACGCAAACCAGCCCACCCAAACTGCTTGCCATAAGTACTTACAAATACTTTTTTGCGGAGTTCGTTCATGTTTACACTTGTAGTAAACGAAACTCTCGGAGCCCCCGATTTACCACGCTTGGTCGTAATCAAAACTACACCATTGGCCGCACGAGAACCGTACTGAGCCGCTGCGGCAGCACCATTGATGACGTTGATACTCTCAATATCGGCAGGGTTAATATCGGCCATACGGTTTGTACCCGGAGCCGCCCCACCAACTTGGTTTGCCACGGCAGTTTGCGAAACGTTTGCCGAAGAGTTACTCACAATCACACCATCAATTACATAAAGTGGGTCGGAGTTACCTTGGATAGACTTCACACCACGTAAACGAACGGTGATTCCACCAGCAGGGTCGCCAGAGTTTTGCGTGATTTGAGCACCCGGAACTTTACCTTGCAATGCTCCAAACAGGTTGTTTGTACCTGTTTTTTGGATTTGCTCAGCAGTTACCGAACTAATTGCGTTACCGAGTTCACGACGGCTTGTCTTGATAGTTGAACCAGTCACAACTACCTCATCGAGATTCATTACGTCATCTTTTAGAGTAGCATCTGCGGTGATTTCGGTCTGATTTCCTAAATTTAGGTTTTGTTTTGAAGTAGAATAACCCACCGAAGCGATAGTGAGTACGTACTTTCCGCTGGCAAGGCTTGCACTGAGAGTGTAGTTACCATCAATGTCAGAGATTGTTCCGAGCGAAGTCCCATCGATTTTGATAGTTGCCCCCGGAACTCCACCACTTGCATCGCTTACCTTCCCTTTGATAACATAGGTAGTTCGTTGGGCAAAAGCATTGAGAGCTAACAGCAGCACCAATACCAAACCACCTACACTGCGTGAAACCCGCAGTAATGGCATGGAAAATTGTTTCATCATAGTTTAGAAATCAAGTTAAATGTTGTTGATAAAATGAAATGCGACAAAAACTGCAAATAAACGCTAATTTTATAAGCAAATATGCGTAATTAAAAGTAAAAAAGAAAAGAAAATGTTTGAAATTTCAATAATTTAATTTCAATTTGTAAAACCTAAACAACAAATACCGCAAATAACCGCATGCACAAGGTCGTAAAAGTAATGCTAAAAAAAGAAAGGCAAGATTATATATTACGCCAAATCAATCTCCATAACAAAGTTTTATCTGCCGATTTGTGCGAAGAATTGAATGTTTCGGAAGATACAATCCGTCGGGATTTAAACGAATTGTCTGATTTAGGCCAAATCTTGAAGGTTCATGGTGGAGCGTTATCGAAATCGTTTTATGACGATAACCAAAGCGATGATGTCTATGCCTATCAAGAAAAAGTAAAAATTGCCGAAAAAACCCTCAAACTCTTCAAAAACGGAATGTTTGTTTTGACAGGTGGAGGCACAACTATTCGCGAAATATTGAAAAGATTACCCGAAGATTTGCAGATAACATTCATTACGGTAAGTTTATCGGCTGCTACCGAGATACTCAACCACCCAAACTGCGAAATCATTTTTATCGGTGGTAAAATCTCTCGTAATACTCGTTTCAGTACAGGTGGCGAAACCATCAGTCGATTGTCGGAAATCAAAGCCGATTTGTGTTTGATGGGAACCAATGCCATTGATGCCGTGGCTGGTGTGACGGATTCGGACTACGAATCGGTACAAGTCAAAAAAGCCATGATGCAAGCCGCCGAAAAAGTGGCTATCGTAACAATCGCCGAAAAATTAGGCTCGGCTCAAAGATTACGAATTTGTAAAACCCACGAACTCGACTATCTCATTACCGAACTCGACCCCGAAGACCCGCAATTGGCTCAATATCAAAAGATTGTAAATCTGATTTGATAATAAAAACTGTGGCACTCTTATTCTGAAAGTAGTGCCACAGTTTCTAAGTTTACTTCATCACGACCATACTGTATGGTTTCACAACCAAGAATTCTCCGTTCAATCTGTAAGGTTCGGTTTTGTAGATTACCTTCTGAAACTTTTTCGGTAAAGTAATCACCTGCTCGACTGGACTGATATTATGAACTACCAACAAATCGCCAGTTTGATGCGGACGAATAAATGCAATAACTTCTTTTTGCGTTTCTACTGCTTCGATATTCGGGTTCTGAATCTGCCACAATGCAGGTTGAGATTTACGCAGAGCAATCAAAGTTTTGTAATGATTATAGACTGAATTAACATCTTTTGACTGAATCGAAAGCGGTTTTACGGTCTCATCGGTACTGAAAAGTTTACCTTTAAGCCAATTTGTTCGGATTTTATCATTAGGTTTTGTATCCCACAAAAAAGCCTCACGGATGTTTTCATCGGGTTTTGTACCGAGCATTCCCAATTCTTCGCCATAATAAATATAAGGTTGTCCAGGAAGGGTCAATAGCAAGTTGGCAGCCGCTTTGGTTTTGGCAACTTCACCATTCAAGATACTCGCTATTCGGTTTTGGTCGTGGTTATCAATGATTGTAGCATCAATAAAATCAGGATTCGATTTTTTGAAAACTTCGTAGTTAGCTATCAATTTCTTAATTAAGCCATCGTCTTTACCCTCACCAACTGCTTTATGGATTCCGTGAGCCAAATCAATGTTGAAATTACTATTGAGTGATTTAAAATAAGGAGCTACAATATCGGCCTTAGCCCAAACCTCTCCTACCAGCATCACATCGGGCTTGGCAGATTGCATTTGAGCTTTAAACTCCGCCCAAAACTGATGGCATTTTTCAGCCTCCCATTCTGGATAAATATGCTTTGCCGCATCTAATCTAAAACCATCAACACCTACTTCTTTGAGCCAATATTGACCAATCTCAAAGATTTCTTGGCGAACTTTTGGATTATCGAAATTCAAATCGGGCATTCCTCCCCAAAACAATCCATAATATTTTTCATCATCATCTGGTCTTACAAAATGCCACGGATTCAACTCCCACGAGCCACCATCGGCCTCACGGCGTGCAATACCGAGCGAATCTATCTTCTTTGGAGTCATCCAAACATAATAATCTCGATAAGGATTATCTTTTCCCTTCGATGCCTCCTGAAACCACGGATGCTGGCTACTTGTGTGATTCACAACTAAATCTTTGATAATCAAAATATTGCGTTTGTGAGCCTCGGCTATCAATCTTTTGTAATCTTCGATTGTACCACATTCGGGGTCTATGCTTTTGTAATCGGTCACATCGTATTTGTGGTACGATGGCGATTTTGAGATAGGAGTTATCCAAACAGCATCTACACCGAGATTTTTCAGGTAATCGAGCTTCGCTGTAATCCCGTTTATATCCCCAATGCCATCGCCATTAGAATCGGCAAATGAGCGAATGAATATCTCGTAACAAATCTTTGGTGTTGTATTTTGGGCAAATGAGCTTTGTATGCCTAACAAAGCAATCATCAGTAATTTGATACAATTAATTGGTCTCATCTTGATTATTTTTTGAGTAAAAATGTGAGGGGAATGGATAACCTTTTAGCCCAAGCTTTTTCAGAATGGTCTTCGCCAACAAACTCTTTAGTAATCCAGTTTTCTGCCGAATACCCCTTAGATTGAATCACCTCATCGGCTTTTTTCTGGTATGGTGCATAGTATGCATCGAGCGTAGCAGTACCGTAATCAAAATATAGTTTGTGATTTGACGGGGCCGGCAAGCTCTTTTTTAAATAATTCAAAAATGTGTCAGGAATTGTGTTGTTAGGGAAAAAAGTTCCAATCCAATGGGTAGAAAGGCAAGCAGCACCACCAAAAACCTCTGGGTACTCACAGATGGCATACATCGAAATAAGCCCACCCATGCTTGAGCCTGCAATAAAAGTATTTTTAGGGTCTTTGTGAGTCGAAAATTGCATATCAATAAACGGTTTTAGTTCGTTTACGATAAATTTCAAATAATTATCCGACTGAATTTTTTGGGCAAATAATGCCTGAGTTCGTCCTCGGGTGGCTTTGTAGATAGAATCTTGCTGGGCTTGCGAAAGCGACTCAAAAGGTTTTTGCGGAAAATACTCCGAATGCCTAAACTCATTACGATTCCATATACCAACCACAATACAATCTTTCACTTTCTTCTCTTTGATGAGTTGGCTCAAAGTTTCATCAACCCTCCATTCTTGATGGTTCCAGTTTTTGGTACTGTCAAAAAGCATTTGTCCATCGTGCATGTATAGCACAGCGTATTTCTTTTTGGGAGAATAGCCATCGGGCAACCAAACATCAATAGTGCGTTTTTCGACGAATTTTGATGAAAGCGTATCGATTCTGACAACTCGTCCATTTTGAGAAAAAGCATTCAGAAAACTACCCCAAAACAAGACTAAAAGTATTTTCTTCATCAATTTAATAGATTTTGAATAGAAATTGGGTTTAAAAAAATCTGCATAGAAAGCACTATGCAGATTTTGACTTAACCTAATTGATGAATTACAAAAAATAAATTTTTCTGATTCATCGCGAAACAAAAACTATGAAGCTGTTTACAGTTTTTTGTTAATCTTGAACAGATGATAAACCCGATTCTCAATTAACAAAAAACGACAAACTATTTTTTAGTCAACTTATAAGTTGGCTTTCCTGCCACCGAGAAATCAAGCATTACATCGTAAGTACCTGCTTTTACGGCAATGTTTGCACCGTTTAGTTCTAAAGAACCATTGGCACCATCGTCTCCGTAGTTTACAGCCCAATCATCGTTTTGGCGGAACTTCACTTCACCGTCCACTAATTTCACTCCGTTCAAATACCAGACGCCTTCTGCACCAAAATCTGGAGTAAACTTAGAGTCTGGACCATTCCAGCCGTTAGCAGTTGCACTTCCGACGATTCCCCAAACTTTGAAAGCCTCGATTGTGTATTTCAAAGTTTTGAAATCAACCGTAATCAAATACGTACCAGCCGAAACCTTGATATTATCGCCACCAGGTACTAAAACGCCATCTTTTCCACCGTAGTTGACAGCCCAGTCGCTATTCTGACGGATTTTGATTTCACCATTTGTCAATTTCACAATTGCTCTCCACTGGTCAGACGACGGGTCGTAGAAGAACGGGCCATCTGGTTTTGCTCCCCAATCATTAATCGCCGAACCTACAACACCCCACGAATACTTGTCAATTGTGTATCTGAAAGTATTGGTGTTGAACAAAATACGGTAAGTACCTGCTTTTACGGCAATGTTTGCACCGTTTTTCTCAGCCGAGCCATTTGCACCGTCATCACCGTAGTTTACATCCCATTTGTTATCTTGACGGAATTTGATTTCGCCATCGGCCAATGTTACATACGCCACGAAAACACCTGCATCAGAAGTTTTGTAGAATGGCATATCTGGGCCGTTCCAGCCGTTTGTTGTTGCCGAACCAACAACCCCCCAATTTGATGATAAATCGAGTTTATCGAGGTAAGGAGTTGCTTTGAATGAACCCAAAACTGAGCTAAAAACAGTCTTTTCGCCCAAAAGAGAAGTTACTTTTACATCAATATCAGCAGGAGTACCAACTTTGTATCCCATTTTCAACAAAATGTTATTCAATTCGTTGGTCTTGAAAGTTTTCTTCAATTCACTTCCTGTTGAGAACGCAGTGGCATTTTTGAAATCGCCACCTTTTTTATCCAACAAAACTGTGTAAGAAACCGCGGCATCGAATCCGTAATCTGGTTTTGGCCAAGAAACAACCAAAGCATCTTTGTCGGCATTTTCTTTGGTCAGAACAATGTTTTGAGCTGATAATCCAACCACCGGAACTGGGTTTGATTTCATAATCGCTCTGATTTCATCTTTTTCACAAGATGTCAAACTCCCTAAGCCCCAAAGGGTAAGTAAAAGGAGCAAAAGATTAGATTTATTAATGATTTTCATTTTATTTATTTGATTTTGAAACTACGTCAACCTCTCCCTTACATTCCCACTCCCAATAGAGAGGGAGGGACTCGCTTAAACTTAGTTTAGAGTGTATTCGTTCATTTATTAATAACCCGAATTCTGTTTCAAATTGGTATTGGCAATCAAATCAGCGGCTGGAATCGGATATACTTTTACGTAATCTGGAGCTGCCGAACCTGCCTTAACTCCATTCTTCCAAGGCCACAAGTATGAGCCACCCGTAAAGCGATTGAAACGAATCAAATCGGTACGGCGAGTTGCCTCAAAAGCCAATTCTCTTGCACGCTCTGCCAAAATAAAATCTAAAGTCAAATCATTATTTGTGATATTTCCAGTTGCATTGCCATAAGCACGGTTACGAAGATTATTTACGTAAGTCAATGCCAACGCTCTATCGCCAGCACCACGCACTGCGGCTTCGGCATAAATCAAGTAAGCATCGCCCAAACGGAACATCGGATAATCGGTATCAGGGTGAGTCAAGTCAGAACCAACTGTACCTGTAGAAGTTACATTTTTGAATTTTGGATAAGCATATCCATTATTGAATGTTCCGATTTCGTCAATCTCTAATTTCTGTCCATCTGTATAAAACATCGCACGTTTATCGGTTTTACCAGAAGGGTCGGCGAATTGATTTACGAAAGAACTTCTTACACGAATACCACCCCAGCCACCATCAAGGCCATAAGCACCTGCTGGCATTGAGCCACCTACCGGAGCATGAGCAAGGTATGTCATGCCACCCCAAGTACGGGTATTTTTACCATCGAATGTAATTGGGAAAATAATCTCGGCTGACTTGTGATTATCTGCTTTAAAAACATCTTCATATTTGGCTTGAAGTGTAAAACCCGCATCAATCACTTTTTTGGCGTTTGCCGCTGCATCAGCGTAGCGGTTTCCTTGTCCTTGAGCATCTGCATTTAAGTAAAGTTTTGCCAAAAGCATCCAAACGGCAGCTTTATCAGCACGTCCATATTCGTTTTTACGAGCATCAACCATTTCTGGCTCGATAGCCTTCAATTCTGATTCGATAAACGTAAATAAATCTTTAGCGTTTGTCTGCTTTGGAAGTGGCCCACCAACCAAGTCAGCTTCGGTTACAAAAGGTACATTACCACCGAACAAATCGAGTGCATGCCAGTAGCTCAATGCACGCAAGAAACGAGCCTCGGCACGGAGAGCTTTTACTTCTGTAAGTGTTGCACCGTTTACACCACGAGCCGATAGTTTTTCATCGGTTGTTTCACGAATAAACTCGTTACAAGCTGCTACTTGTTGAAACACACGGCTATAAAAACCTCTCACAAATGGATTATTTGAAGACCACTTCATGATGTTCAATTCGGGCAAACCTGCATCATTCCAACCAATGATTGCTTCATCTGTTGGTAATTCTTGCAGCTGCCAATACTGACGCAAATAGCTCGAAAAACCTTCATCGATACCACCAATATCTGGTTTACCAGCTGGGCCTTCTTGACCCGTTACGGCCAAACCAGCGTATAATTTTGCCGCCACTTGCTTGTATGCAGCTGGGTTATCGTAAACCGTTGCAGAAGTAACTTCATTGAATGGTTTACGGTCTAAGTCTTTTACGCATGACGATACGGCAAGCGTAAGGCTCAATGCTCCAAGAGTTAATTTATTTTTAAGAATATTTTTCATTTTTAATTTCGTTAATAGAAAATTTAATTGTTAATCGCTTTTAGCAATACAATATTACCTTACGGCTTAAAATCCGATATTTACACCTAAAGTATAAGTACGTGGCATCGGATAAATGTTGTTATCAATACCATTCGATACCTCAGGATTCAAACCAGTATAGTTTGTAATCTGGAATACATTCTGCACAGTAGCGGCCAATCTCGTGGTGGTTTTGCCACCAAATAAGCTGCCCAAGTCATAGCCAAAGAAAAGGTTATCCATTCTCAAGAATGAACCATTTTCGATGTAATAATCTGAGAAATACTGAGGTTTTGTAAAGTTTGTAGCCAATACGTTTGGTACCATGTTGCCCAAATATCCGTTTGAACCTTGGAACGCCTGATACACACCTCTTGTAGATACGATATTGTTATAGACATAATTACCGACATTGCCTCTCAATACAAATCCACCGCTCAATTTTTTATAGTTGAATTGTGTATTAAATCCTAAAAACAAGGCTGGTGCAGGAGATTTGTAGTGGTAGTAATCATCAACTGTGATTTTACCGTCTTGGTTTTTATCAACATAAACACCTTCGATTGGATTGCCAGCTTCGTCGTAAACTTGTTGTGCTACGAAGAATGATGAAGCAGGGAATCCTACCGAGTGAATCTGGATTGTACTACCCACACCACCTGCGATTCCGCCAGTCAATACACCTTTGTAATTCGGGTCATTAGCCGATGTCAACTTAGTGATTTTGTTGCTATTACGAGTAATATTGAATCCAAAATCCCAAGAAAAATCTTTTTTGTTGATGGCGTTCCAGTTCAACATGAATTCAACACCGTTGTTTTCGATTGAACCGATATTCGATAGAATTTCGTTGGTAAGGTTGTTACCAGCCGCAACCGGAATGACATTCAATAAATCTGACGTATTCTTTACGTAATAATCGAATGAACCCGAAAGTCTGAGTTTCTTCAATCCAAAATCTAAACCAATGTTTTGCGTAACTGTCTGCTCCCATTTGATATTGGCATTGTAGCCTTCTGGGCGAAGTGTTGTATAAAAAGTATTACCAAATTGATATTGTGCATTAGATAAACTTGGAGTATAGCGTGCCAAATAAGCGAAGTTTTGTCCTACATCTTGCTGACCTGTTACACCATAACCCACACGAAGTTTAAGGTCTGAAAAAATATCCGAATCTTTCAAGAACTTCAACTCATTCAACTTCCAAGCGAGTGCCGCCGATGGGAAAGTACCCCAACGATTATTCTCAGCAAAACGCGAAGAACCATCACGACGAAGTGTGAATGTCAACAAGAGTGCCTCTTGGATAGAAAGGTTTGCTCTACCAAAAAACGACACCAATGTATTCTGAGTCTTGTAAGGATTATCGGTAAATGTTTTTGATTCGTTTTCGTTTTTAGTGATGCTCGTACCTTGGTTGATGAAGTCTTGGTATGAGTAACCCAACATCACATCTAAACGGTTTTTACCGATATTTTTAGCGTAATTCAAATAAAAATCAAGGAGTTTATTCGATTTATCTTGCGTGTAAATTGTTCTTTCGCCACCATTACTAAAGTTTGATGCCGCAAATGCAGGAATCAGCTTCTTGCCATCGCTACTCGAAACATCGTAACCTAAATTCAAATTAGCCTTTAAATCTGGTAAAAACGGAAGAGCATAATCAAACTGAATATTACCAATGCTACGCATTACATCGCTGCGGTCGTCGGTTAAATTCAACAATCCGAGTGGGTTGCGAGGAGCAATCGTGTTCGGAGTGCCATCGGCATTTACCCATTCCCAATATCCGCCATAAACTTCTTTTCCTGAGAAAACTGGTTGAGTTGGGTCGAAAGCCATGGCAGCACCGATAGCCCCTTGGTTTCCGAAACGGTTATTGATAAGCGACCCTTTTAGGTTAATATCAACTTTTAATTTATTATTCAACAACATCGGTGTCAAACCAATCGAAGCCGAAGTACGACCCATATTTGAGGTCTTCAAGATACCGTTTTGGTTTGTGTAACCCACCGATACACGATAAGGCGTATTTTTATAAGAACCCGTAATACTCAAATTATTATCGGTACTGATGGCTGTGCGATAAATTTCTTTCTGCCAATCGGTATTTGCAGTACCTAAAACTTTCTTCTGGTCGGCAGTACCTACACGGTTAATAACCTCACGGAACTCATCAGCCGATAAAACATCAACCATACCAGTACCTTGTGCTACCGAGCCTTGAACATTGAGGTTTACACGCATTACATCGCCTTTTTTACCTTTTTTGGTTGTAATCATGATAACACCATTCGACGCCCTCGAACCATAAATGGCAGTTGCCGAAGCATCTTTCAAGATGTTGAATGACTCGATGTCATTTGGGTTAATCAAACTCAATGGATTGGGTGCTCCACGAACTTCGCCATTATCCAAAGGTACGCCATCAATCACGATAAGTGGGTCGTTGCTTGCATTGAGCGAAGCACCTCCACGAATACGAATTGTACTACCAGCACCCGGGGCACCACCGTTTGGTGTAATCTGCACACCTGCGATTTTACCGTTTACCAATTGGTCGGCAGTTGCGATGTTACCTTTGTTGAAATCGGCCGAAGAGATAGAAGCAATCGAACCAGTTAGGTCTTTCTTTTTCTGAGTACCATAACCAATCACGACAACCTCGCTCAAAACTTTAGCATCCGAAACCAACTTTACATCAATCACGCTGCGATTACCCACCGCAACTTCTTGAGAAACATAACCAATACCCGAAAAAACGAGTACATCTTTTTCACCGGCAGCTACCGAAAACTTACCTTCGGCATCGGTAACTGTACCTTTAGTAGAACCCTTGATTGTAACGGTTGTACCTGGCAATCCGCTACCATCGGTAGCATCTGTTACAGTACCCGTAATCGTCTTCTGAGCAAATGTAGAAATTGAAAAGAGTAGAAGTAAGGGAATAGCGAATTTCGAGCATACGCCCGAAAACCACCCGAATCGAGTATTGCTACCCGACCTTTCAGTGTAGTTTTGCATTTTTTGTAAATAATTAGGTTAAAGAAAATTAATAAAACTATGCTTAGGACTCGGTCAAGAAATCCTAATTCTACTATTATTTGGTACTATAACTTTTACTATACAAAAACTTGATGGCTGGCAATACCTCGTTGTTGTTTTCGGCATCGAAAAAAGTGGCATTTTCCCAATGCGAGCCTTGCCCCCACTGTGTACTGCACGATGTCGAAATCCAAGCTGGCTCCCAGTAAATAACCCCTTCGCCGCCGCCTCTTATCACACTTTTTACTAAATCTTGCATAAATTTCGCCTGCCCTTCTCTACTCAAATCGTATCCGTCAAGTTTAGAATCTGCTCCCAAAACATTCGATGCTTTATCAAAATTATTTGGCGAATAAGGTAATCCAGTCTCGACAATCATCACTCGGCGACTAAATGTGCTTTTGAGTCTATCAATCTCAACCGCTAAACGCTCCAGATTGAATTTTGACCATTTCGGATAATACGAAAGCCCAATCCAATCATATTGCTTGATTCCATACTTTCGAGCATTCTCAAACCAACCAAAAGCCTCATCGGGCTGTGCAATGTGCAACATCGTCTGAATCGGCTTACCTATTTTCTTTGCAGCATCGTTTACAGCCTCAATACCACGATTCAGCAAAGCCACATTTCGTTCCCAATTAATCGTCGCCGCCGATTCTTTGGTGTATTGCATTACTTCACTATTGATTTCATTACCAACCTGAACAATTTCGGGTAATAAATTGAGTTGATTTAGATTGATTAATGTATTGTAAGTATAATTATAAACCGAATCGCCCAAAATCTTAGTATCTTTAATCTTCTCCCACGCCTTCGGAATCACTTGATGCTTTGGGTCGGCCCAATCATCCGAATAATGAAAATCAAGCAGGATATCCATTTGATTTTCTTTAGCTCTTTTTATCGAGCGTTTTACATCAGCAAAAGTAGAATATTGGGTCCAGTTAGGGTTATGCCACAATCTCAATCGAATGATTTTTGCCCCTTCTTCGGCAAATAGTTTGTAGGCATCTACTTGCTTTCCGTTCTTACGATAAACACCTCCACAATCATCCATTTCATTGGTGTATGAAAGGTCTCCACCAAGATACAATTTCGGTTGTTGTGCAACACTCGCTTCTCGGCAAGCACCCAACATCATCGCTCCAAAAACAATTAATACAATCCTTTGCACAACAGAACCTTTCAACAATTTTTTAAATATTTTCTTGCAAAAATACAAGTCATTTCGTTGTCTGTCGTTCCACTTTAGATTTATAGTACAATTTCTACTAAAAATAACATAACTGACTGATAATAAATATTTTAACCCAATCAAAATAGAATCATTTTCTGAAAGTGGTACTACAATTTAGGTAAAGCTACACGCCCCAATCTTGGTATAGTGATAAAATACTACTTCTATACTGAATCTTACCCATAACTAATACAAAATTGGCCAATACATCCCCAACGGTATTGTTATCAAATCGGATTAAGTTATATTTGAATGATAATCATTTCAACCTAAAATTCTTAATTGAGAATCCTATTTTCATGAAAAAGAAACTCCTAATTCCTCTCTCTGTTTTGGGGCTTGTTTCATGTTTGAAACCCGTAAGTACCACTATCGTAAATGTGGATGCCGAAACTGGTACTAAGCAAGCAAAGCAAGTCAAAGAATCTTCGACAATTCAATTGGCAGACGGATTGACAATCGACCTTTGGGCGGCCGATTCACTCGCACCCGACCCCGTTGCGATGTCGATTGATGATGCAGGTAGAATTTACATTACACGTACCAACCGCCAAAAAAATTCAGAATTCGATATTCGTGGACACCGAGATTGGATGACTCCTTCTATTGCTCTACAATCTGTCGAAGACCGCCGTGCTTTTTTGCGTAGCACATTCGCTCCCGAAAAAAGCAATGAAAACAGATGGCTAAAAGACCTCAACGAAGACGGTAGCCACGACTGGAAAGATTTGGCAGTAGAAAAAGATGAAGTTTGGAGGATTGAAGACCGAAATAACGATGGAATGGCCGATGTTTCGACCAAGGTTTACGAAGGGCCAAACGAAGAAGTAACCGATGTTATTGGTGGAATTTTGGTTCGCCAGAAAGATGCTTTCGTGACAACTGGTCCAGATATGTTGCGTTTGAAAGATAAAAATAATGACGGATTCTACGAAACTTCTGAATCTATCAACCACGGCTACGCTGTACATATCGGATTTAGCGGACACGGTATGTCGGGAGCAATCGAAGGTCCAGATGGCAAAATTTACTGGCAAATCGGAGACATTGGAGCAAATATTACGGATAAATCGGGCAAAAAACACGAATATCCAAACGAAGGTGTTTTGGTTAGGTCAAATCCTGATGGCTCTGATTTTGAAGTTGTAGCCAAGGGAATTCGGAATACACATGAATTTGTTTTTGATGAATATGGAAATATCATTAGCTCGGATAACGACGGTGACCACCCAGGCGAAAGCGAGCGTTTGGTACATATTGTAGAAGGTGGAGATTTAGGCTGGCGTTCGAACTGGCAATACGGCAAGTACACCGACCCAAAGAACAACCTCTACAAAGTTTGGATGGACGAAAAGCTTTTCAAACCTCGTTGGGACGGGCAAGCTGCGTACATCATTCCGCCAATTATGAATTATCATAATGGTCCAACTGGTATGGTTTACAATCCTGGTACGGCTTTAGGAAAAGATTGGCTCAAAAAATTCTTCTTGGTTGAGTTTGTGGGGAATCCGACACGTTCACACATTTGGTCATTCGGTCTGAAACCCAAAGGAGCATCATTTGAACTCAATGGCGAAAAAGACATCGTAAGCGGAATCTTACCTACGGGTATAAAATTCGGCCCCGATGGAGCCTTGTACGCATCTGACTGGGTAAATGGATGGGGAACTAAAAACTACGGAAGAGTTTGGAAAATTGACGTAAAAAATGACAAAAAAGACCTCGAAGCCGAGCGTACCGAAACCAAACGCCTCATGCAGCTGGACTATGCCAAGCAAACCGAAGCTCAATTAGAAAAACTTTTGACTTATGGAGATATGCGAATCCGTCAGAAGGCTCAGTTTGAATTGGTTAATCGTGGAAAGAAAGGTTTAGAAATATTAAAAAAGACAATCGCCAATAAAGAAAACCAATTGGCTCGTATCCACGCCATTTGGGGAATCGGTCAATTCGCCGAAAAAGATATTAATGTAGCAAGCAATTTGGTTAGCCTTTTGAGTGATTCTGACCCCGAAATAATCGCACAAGCCGCAAAAGTTATCGGCGATGTAGAATACAAATCGGCTGGTTCGGCTTTAATTCCATTGCTCAAAAACTCTTACCCAAGAATTAAATTCTTTTCGGCCCAGGCTTTAGGTCGTACTAAAAACATTGATGCGGTGAATCCGCTCATTAAAATGCTCGAAGAAAACAACGACGATGATGTTTATTTACGTCATGCTGCGGTGTTGGCATTGAGCAGAATCGGTCAGACAGAGCAAATAACAGCACTTAGCAACAGCCCAAGCAAGGCATTGCGAACAGCCGCTGTATTGGTTTTAAGAAGAATGAAAGACAAAAATGTCGCGATTTTCTTAAAAGATTCTGACGAATACGTTGCTACCGAAGCTGCTCGTGCCATCAACGATGACCTATCAATTGTAGAGGCACTCCCTGCATTGGCCGAGATGGTTAAGCAAAACAAATTCAATTCTGAACCATTGATTCGCCGTGCAATCAACGCTTGTTTGCGTGTAGGTACCGAAAAAGAATTAGATATGCTTATCGCATACGCCGAAAGAAGTGATATATCGGATGTTATGCGTGCAGAGGCGTTGGCAACCATAGGCACATGGGCAAATCCTTCGGTTCTCGACCGTGTAGATGGGCGTTATCGTGGGGTTGTAAAACGTGATGAGGCAATTGTCAATGCTAAAATCAAATCGAAAATCAAGCCTTTCTTAGGTAGTACTAATCCTGCGGTTTTGGTTTCGACAATTAAGTTATTGAGCGAACTCGGCATCAGCGAGTACAACAACGAGATTGCTCAAATCTTAAAAACGAACGAGAAGGCAGAGGTCCGTTCGGCGGCAGTTTCGGCACTTTCTTTGTTAAATTATTCAAAAATCGAAGAAGTTGTCAAACTCGGAATGGAAGACAAAGACCGCAATGTGCGTACAGCCGCCATTGGTTTATTGAATAAACTAAACATCAATAAAGAAGCTCTGCCGGGCATTGTAAATCCTGTTTTTGAGAAAGGTAGCGTTCAAGAACAACAACAATTGCTCAAAACACTCGGAGGTATGCCAGCCGATAATACAAGGGTTGTTTTAGAAGATTTAGTAATGAGAATGGTGGCAGATAAGCTACAACCCGAAGTAAAACTCGACCTAATCGAAGCCGTTGAAAGTACTAAAAAGGATGATTTGATTGCGAAACTCGAACCAATCAAGCAAAAGGGAAGCGAAACCGATGCTTTTAAAGAGACGCTTTTTGGCGGAAACCGTTGGCAGGGTCGTGATGTGTTCCTCAATAACGCTACTGCTCAGTGCATTCGTTGTCATTCGATTGGTGGCGAAGGTGGTTCGGTTGGGCCAAATCTTCAAAAAATTGGAGCGAGTTTGACTCGTGAGCAAATCTTACAAGCGATGATTGAGCCAAGTGCCAGAATTGCACCTGGGTACGGAACGGTTTCTCTGACATTGAGCGATGGACAAGAAGTTTCGGGAATATTGATGCGTGAAAGCGATGAAGAATTAGTCTTAAAAACTTCAGAGGCCGAACCGCTAAGAGTTCCGATTTCGAGAATCAAAAAGCGTGAAAACTTCCCATCGAGTATGCCGCCAATGGGTTCGATTCTATCAAAAAGAGAGATTCGTGATGTGGTTGAATTCTTAGCAAATATGAAGTAAAGCAAAGCCCATAAATAACAAACCTCCAAGGTTTTTGAAACCTTGGAGGTTTTATTTTTATTCCCCACCTATCTGAAAATACTCGCTTGGTGTTTGATTGGTAATCTTTTTAAACGAACGGTTAAACGCAGTTTGGGAATTAAAAACTACATAGGATGCTACAAACCTCCAAGGTTTTTGAAACCTTGGAGGTTTTATTTTATTCTCCTCCTACCTGAAAATACTCGCTTGGTGTTTGATTGGTAATCTTTTTAAACGAACGATTAAAAGCTGTTTTTGAGTTAAAACCAACATCAAAGGCTATTCCGAGCAACGTAAAATTCTTATTTTTAGGGTCTTCCATTCGTTTTTTAAATTCTTCGATTCGATATGTATTCACAAAATCAAAAAAGTTTTTCTCGAATCCTTCATTGATGACCTTTGATAAAATGTGCGGAGGCATTTTTATTTTAGAGGCAAGGTCATTGAGTGTCAGTTTAGGATTAGTAAATGGCGTATGTTTTTGCATATAAGCCTCAACTTTCTCTTTCAGCACTTGCAGGTTATCGTCGTGGGTTTCTTCACTCACTCTCGGTGTAATCGCCTTCTCGACAACCACTTCGGTGCTACCAAATAGCGTTAGATTTTGCTGTGGAAGTTTGAATATCTCTGGTTGATGAATCGCAAAATATCCCAAAAGATGCGGAATCGTTGAGAATGCTAACCAAACGATGTCAATGCTTTTTTCGTGAATTGAATAGGTCTCTAAACCCAATAATGTCCCGAAAGTTTGTACAAAAAAAGTCAAAAACCACACAAACAAGCAAGCTGCTTGCATAAATAGTACAGTCTGCAAAAATTGTAGGTTTTCTTCGTACGAATAACTCGTCTGCGATTGCACTTGGTAAGTCTGCACGGTTCGGTACGACCTAAACCAATAATACATATTATAGAGCCAACCCAATACCGAAACACTTCCGAGCATGTACCAAATTGATGGTTCTTGGTTCAAGATTTTAATTTTCAAAACCTCATTATCCAGCAAAATAAATGGCAAATACAAACAAATTTGCACGAGTAAAGGAATAAATCTCAAAGCCCAACGCCGAAACGAATCATCCGACTTGAAGAGTAATTTTTCGATATAAATGTAAAATATTGGGGCATAACCAAACATGATAAAGTCTGGATAAAGCGAAATCGTAGGATAACGCATCGCAATTTCACGATGCCCACTCAGTGTTCTGACCAGCAACAAAACCGATGTAAATACCAGTAACACAACCAACCAGCGATTCGCCTTTTGGTTGTAGTTTTGAATGGTTGGAATCGCAAAAAGTAACAAAAAGCCCTGAAAAGCCGCAAAAAGAACCAATAAATCGTAGATAGAGAAATAATTAAATGTGCCGCTGAGGTCTTCCCAACTCGCAATCTCTACTTCAATATTCTCCTTATCAATATTATCACTCCGCCTCAAAATACGATTTGGGCGTGCTTTTCCACTTTCTCTACCCTCTACGGCATCCCACGAGCCACGCGTAAATTTATATTCGATTACATCTGAATCGGTATGAAGTGCCACCCGATAAGAACCATCTACTTGCTTTTCGAGCTTGTAAGATTCATCACGAGCATTCCAATTGTTAAAATTTCCCGATAAATAAATTGATGCATCAAACGGGGTATCATCGGGGATTTTTTTAATTGTAAAACGATAAATATTTACTTTCTCCCAATTTTCAAACGAAATCTGAATGAATTTAGGATTAGTTTCATGCTCGGCACTGTAAATCCTGTTGGGTCGTGAACCACCGTCAGGACTACCCTCCACAATCGACCAACTTCCCTGCGTAATTTTGTATTCAAAATAGGTCAGTGAATCGGGTAATTCAAAATAGTAAGTACCAGCCGCAGTACGCTTAAACCTATAATCGGGCGAGCCAGGATTCCAATTATTGAGATTAGACGCTAAATAAAAATCTTCGTTGGGAAGTAATGGTTTGGGGTGTTTTGAAATCTCAATACGAATCTGACCAATAGCCGAAACAGCTATCAACAAACTCAGTATTAGTAGTTTTATCGTAGTTAGTTTTCTCACAAAGTCTGGAAAAGGGTGCGTTTTCGGTACAAATATAAGTGGATTTTGGTCATTTCAAAGAAGAATTATTCTGACCAATTCAATAAAAAAAGTGGTGTATCGCAGATTAGATACACCACTTTAGAGGCAAAATTTTAGATACGATTATTTTTTCAATGAATTAATCCATGCAGCAATTTTTAAGGCATCAGCTCTCGGAACTTGCGGCATCGGAGCCATCTCGGTAGCATAATCTGGCCAGTTTTTAGGATTTGGCTTATAGATTAGCTCCACGATTTGCTCATTGGTATAATTACGTTTTGCTACATCGGCAAAAGCTGGCCCAACCTGACGCTTGTTTGCTTGGTGACAAGCCGTACAAGTATGTTTTTGCAACAATGGCTGTATCTCGGCAGTTGTAGGTGCTTTCGTGACAGCTTTCTTGGCATTTACATCGTCTGGTGTTGTAATTTTTGTAGGGGTTGTCGTAGTTGTTGTTTTAGTTTTTAGATTGGTTGGTCGTGGAATAAATCCTGTTAATTTATCGCCATCCGGAAAATTATTCAAAGTATAATATGCCGTATTATGCAATAAATTCAATCCAGAGGCATCTTTGACACCTTCTAATTTAATTTCATGAACATAATATTGGCGTAATCCATCAACCAAAAGGCGTACTTTCATGCCATCTTCTGAAACTTTGATGCCTTTTACTGTACAAACTTTCTTATCAACTGGCGGGCTTCCATAAACTGGATGATACTTGTAAATAAAGCTCTCAACATTGTAAGACAAGAAGTTTTGGGCTGTTAATTTATTGATTGGCTTGGTAAACTCAATCTCAAAACCATCTGTTGTAGCACGTACCGTTTTCATTTCAAAAGGCATTTTGCCAGTCCAAACTAATCTTTCTAAACCAGCAGTTTTATCTCCTGCCGAACCCCAACCACGGTTTGTTTCACCCGCAAACAATGACCCATCGGTTCCCCATGTCATACGAAGGATTCCCGACTGAAAACCCTCACGAAACATAATTGCTGCTCCTTGGTATTCGCCTTTTACTTTTTCGAGCATTACACGAGAAATATTACTTTTTCCTTGGTCTCCTACCAATACCTGACCCGCAAATGGGCCAAAATCAGAATTTGTAGTCGGAATCTTTAGGATTTCGGATGTCGAAATACCCAAAATACCGTGAGGAAGCCAAACCGCAGGAGTTTTTAAAGATGGAATATCCTTTTTCATTTCAAAAAGGTATTTGCCTCTTTCGTTTTCGATGTTCTCTGGCTTGATATAATTACCCAATGAGTTTCGCTCTTTACGGTGATTGATTAACGCAACGTGTTGGTCGTAGGTCAATTTAATTGGCGAACCTTCGATTCCGCTCCACTTCAAACCCGCTGGGTGACCCATAAAATCACCTTTATTTACCTGAGAAATAAAACCCGAACCCATCCAATCGCCTTGGTTATCGCCATACCAAAATTCACCATCAATTTCACCGATTCCACACGGCGAACGCATACCCGTTGCGTAAGGTTCCACTTTACCATCGTCGGTTATTCTGATAGCCCAACCACGGAAAGGCACTCGGCTTTCGCCTCTCCACCATTCTTCATCACCAAAGGCCACATTGCCCGTAACAATCATCGAACCATCCGGCAATACTTTCGGACCAAAGGTGTATTCGTGATAATGACCCGAAATCGGCAAATTGGCAACTGTTTCATAAACATCGGCTTTGCCGTCGCCATTTTTATCAATAAGTTTGGTCAATTCTCCACGCTGAGCGGCATAAAAAGCTCCGTTTTTGTAAACCAAGCCCAAAATTTCGTGCAAACCACTCGCAAACTTGCGGTAGTATGGCTGAGTTCCGCCAGTCATGTAGGCGTTATTGACAATCCAAATATCACCACGGCGAGTTGCCAAAGCTACATCGCCATTTGGTAGCGTACACATACCGCCTACTTCGAGTAGCATTCCTTCTGGAACCGGCAGTGTGATTCGCTTATAATATTCATTTTCGGTACTTTCTTGCCCCATCGCCACACTGATTGTAGCTACAAGAGTTAATATTTTAATGAGATTTTTCATCTTTGAGATACTAAATTTTAGGAAAAACATTGTTACCAAATAATCGAATAAACCACTTTTGAATTAATCGGAACAATCAATTCTTGTTTATCGCCCGATACTCTTATCGAGGCATTCCCTTGCGAAACCTTGATATAATATTGGTTGTCTCCAATCACAAAAGTACCATCATTTGCCTTGGTAATCAGATTACTTGCAGCAATTCGGTGAAACACATTTGGCAACGAACCCGTACCTGTGATTTCTCTATTGAGCATTTTTCCGTTTTCGACTGGCACAATTTTATCAGTAATACTACCTCCAAAAGCATCATACTTGAAAGTTGGCTGTCCGTCAGCGTCTAATTCATAGCCACGCGGACGATACGAAGCATCAACTTTATCGTTCCAAACTGTTTCTTGCGGAGCCAAATGACCCACTGAAGGAGCATCTCCAAACGACATCAAACTACCCATTGGTTTTGAGCTACCATCACCACGGTCATTCCACATTGGAGTTGTATTCAAAAATCCCCCTTTCCAAGCCTGAAACAATGCACCATTGTCTAAATCATACGTAAAATGAATATTTTCTTTGTTTCCGACCGAAACCGCGTGTACAACTCTTTTGTTTTTACCATTCTCTTGAATATCCATAAACGAACGCAACAAAACTGGCTGAGTTTCGGTATTTGCTAAAATCATCGGAATCGGCTCCGAAGCAATCGTCGAACTCGGAAAATGAAGAGCGTGCTTACGAATCGTCTCTGATTCAGCATAAAGGCCCAAAATCGGTTGCATCCATCCGTCGGTTTTCCAATAATACATTTCAAAAGGAACCTCGCCTGCGGGTAAGTTTACCGTAGCCGAACGACCTTGGGCGGTTGTAAACAACCAACCATTTTTGAATGCTTCTTGCCCATTAATCTTGATTTGAGTATTACCTGCATGAACGGTAGTAAATGTATATAAACCAGCCTCCGGTACGTTGATTTTACCAACATATTTAACGCCAAAATCATTTTCGGCGTTAGTTACCGTCCAGTTCAACAACTCTGCGTTGCCTTGTGTAGAAGGTTTTAATTTTTCAATGTCATCTACAACAGTAAATTTGCCTTTATAAACACCATATTTTAATTCGGTAAATGACAACTTTTTCTGATTGTAGCTTTTGTATTTGATGTTACGGAAAGCCACCGAACCGTGGTCGCCTTGGATTCTCAATGCACCCATCAAGGCTTCTTTTTCGTCCAATGTTCCACGCGTTGGACCAGTCAATTCGACGTTCTCGTGAATCGTAACGCCATTCAAAATAATATATAGGATTTTTGCGTTTGAGATTTTCTTTCCGCTCGCATCAAAACGAGGAGCTTGAAACGAAATCTTGATATTTTGCCACAAACCAGGGGCTTTCGATACGTTCAGACGTGGTGCTGTACCTTCATAGCCTTTTTTACCTTCGGGTTTAGTATCGTCCCAACGTTCATAAATTCCTCCACAATCGCCAAAATACGGATTTTGTCTTCCCCAACTGTCGGCCAGTTGAACTTCATAACGGCTCTGTAAATAAATACCCGAATTAGAACCTTTTGCCATCATAAAATCAAGGTCTAAATCAATATCGCCGTGTTCCATTTTTGAAACCAAGTCGTACTCGTAGCCGTACTTGCCACGTGGATGCACACAAGCCAAAACACCAGTTCCCGATTCGGTGTTTAAGACATTGTCTTGGCTCAGGTCAGAAGAAGCCTTGCCAACAATTCGCCAATTTTCCCTTGGCGTTTTAAAAGCACTGAGGTCATTTAGTGGAATAGTTTGTTGTGCAAAAGTCGCACTCGCTACCAGCCACAGAGTTAAGGTTTTAAAATTCATTTAAAATTGTAAGTTAGTTTTATGGGGCAAATTTATCTCGAAATATTAATATAATCTTAATATTTTGTATAATCGTCAATCGCAAATGCAGAATTATAAGAAGATTCGTTGATTGTTCGTCCTTCGTCCGAATCATAATCTATCAGAATTTTCCATTTACCAACTTCCTTTCGCATAAACACATGAAACTTCCCGTAGTATTTTCCTTGTACTTCACCTTTTGAATTCAGAATAGCTAATTGATAAATTCCTCGTTCCGAAGCACTCTTTTCATCGGCAATTCTTTCCAAAAACCTAAACTGAATTTCGGCTTTCTCGCCAGCGGCTTTTCTACCCGCAAAATCAGCAGAGGCATTTTCGCCGTATTTTGTTAAATCCGAAACGCTTTTCCAGCGACCGCCCGTAGCTCTGATTAATTCTTTAGAATGGAGACCGATATACTTTTGGGCATCATTTGTAGCGTAGGCATCTGTAAAAACTGCCCAGACCTGCTCATTGATTTCTTTTAGAATCGAAACGTCTTGCATTCTTTGAGCAAAACTCATAATTGGAAATAATAGAAAAGTAATTTTTAGAATAGCTTTTTTCATTTTTCAGGAATGTTAAGTTGATATATAAAACTATACTATTTGAACAAATATTGCAAACTCACCGGTAAAAAGAGGTTATTCTTTGGTATATTGGCATCCAGAAATATGCTTGAAAATAATGGATGAAAAAAGAAATAAGTTAGTAATTATTGGCAATGGATTTGATTTAGCCCATGGATTGAAAACAAGTTACACTGATTTTATTAAAACAATTACGGCCGAATTAATTAAGGAAAATTCAAGATTTTACCATGTCTTAATTGAAAATAATAAGTTCTTGAATTGGGTAGATATTGAGAGTGAATATTACAGGCAGCTTACAAAAATTTACAAAGATGCCATATATTATGACTACTACAATTCAGATAAATCTTCCTTGTTGGAGTTAAATAGACATTTTAATTTTTTAAAAAATAGATTAGAAACATATTTAGCACAGGTTGACTATTCAGTAGTCAATCAGCATATAAATAATTTATTTCAACTATCATACTCAGTAGGTTTTGATTCAGAAACGGGTAATAAAAAAGTCCATTTTCTAAATTTTAATTATACAAATACATTGGATAAGTATATTGGAAAATACTTAAACCATGAAGTAAATTACATCCATGGTCAATTAAACAACCCAGCAAATCCAATAATTTTTGGATATGGCGATGAGACCGATGAGTACTATAAAAAATTTGAAGATTTAAATATAAATGAGTTTTTAGCACATTTTAAATCATTTGGATATTTTAGGACTCCAAATTATCGAAACTTACTAAGTTTTATTAACTCTGAGAGGTATGACGTAGAAATTTTAGGACACTCTTGTGGTTTATCTGACAGAGTAATGCTAAGCACAATCTTTGAACATGATAACTGTCATACCATCAAAATCCACTACTATAAATGGGGTGCGGGCATGAATGAAAATGACTTTACCTCTAAAACCCAAGAAATTTCAAGACATTTTAAAGATAAAGCCAAAATGAGGGATAGAATCGTAGATTTTACAAAATGTAAACCATTAACCCCTTTTAAACAACCTTAATAAAATCAACCTTTAAAAACCGACCAGAACAACAAAAGCCAACCTACAATCATCAACGTACCACCGATTGGGGCAATCGCTCCGAAAGCTTTAATACCTGTAAAACAAATCAAGTACAATGACCCGCTAAAAATAATCGTACCGATTAGCATCGAAAGTCCGCTGTAATTCATCGTTTTAACAGTAAAATTCTGAGAAAGGATTCCGACCAAAATCAAAGCCAAAGCATGATAAAATTGGTACTTGACCGCCGTCTCGAATGTATCTAATCTATTCGATGCCGTCAGCATATCTTTCAAAGCATGAGCCCCGAATGCACCTAAGGCTACTCCTAAAGCTCCTAAAATTGCCCCTGATTGAATGAGAAATTTATTCATTTTGTGTATTAATTTATGAATTTCAAGTTTTAATCTACCAAATTTAGGCTAAAAAAATGGCACGATTATTCACCGTGCCATCTATTATTATCAACATTTAAGTTTTCTAAACAATCTCGATTTCATCGCCATTTGAGTTCAAGAAATGGAATTCGGTAATACCAATTGATGAATCTTTTACCAGTTTGACCCAAGTACGGTAGTTGAAAAACCACTTCATTTGTCTCGAAATCAAACCTTCGCGATAATAAGCATAAATGAACGGATGCACAATAATGCTGATACCGCGTTCGTTTTGCTTGGTCATTATATAATCTAAGTTGTTATCAATCAAATCAGTAACCGAAATAGCCGACTGAATCGTACCCGTTCCGCCACAAGTAGGGCAAGTTTCGCGGGTCGAAATCTTCATTTCAGGTCTTACTCGCTGACGAGTGATTTGCAACAACCCAAATTTCGAAATCGGAAGAATTGTATATTTTGAGCGGTCGGGTTTCATCTCCTCACGCATCGCCTCCTGAATCAACCGCTTGTTCTCGGGTTTTTTCATGTCAATAAAATCCACGACGATGATTCCACCCATATCTCGTAGCCTAAGCTGACGAGCAATTTCTTTAGCTGCCTCAAGGTTTACGGTCAGGGCCGTTGCCTCTTGGTCATCTTCTTGTGCAGATTTATTACCACTATTTACATCTATCACGTGCAGGGCTTCGGTGTGTTCTATCACCAAGTAGCCTCCACCCGGTAAGCTAACCGAGCGTCCGAAAAGAGATTTTATTTGTTTTTCAAGCCCAAACTGTTCAAAAAGCTTAACTTTTCCGTTGTGAAACTTGATAATTTTCTCTTTTTCGGGTGCAATAGTATGCAGATAATGTTTTAAAGTATCGTAAGATTCTTTCGAATCTACATTTATACTATCAAAATCATCGTTTAACATATCTCGCAAGATAGAAGAAGCTCTATCCATCTCGCTAATGATACGGTCACGAGGTTTGGCTTCACGCAAAACCTTCATTCCGGCCTCCCACTTCTCAACGCAATATTCTAAATCTCTCTTGAGTTCATCTACCTCTTTACCTTCGGCTACGGTTCTGACAATCACGCCAAAATTATCGGGTTTTACCGATGAAAGTAGCTTATGAAGACGCTGACGCTCTTGCTTGTTGGTAATTTTCTTCGAGATATTTACCGAATTCCCAAACGGAACAAGGACCACAAAACGCCCTGCAATCGAAATATCGCAAGATAAACGAGGGCCTTTCGTCGAAATCGGTTCTTTAACAACCTGTACCAAAATCAAAGAATTTTTTGGCACAACGTCATTGATTTTACCGAATTTATCAATCTCGTTTTCGAGCTGAAAACCCTTCAAACGCAGACTGACTGGTCGTTTGGCAATTACGTCTTTGGTAAATTTACTGAGAGAATTATAAGAAATGAGTTCGTTGTAATGTAGAAAACCGTCTTTTTCGTAGCCAACATCCACAAAAGCTGCGTTGTTGCCTGCTACTACTTTCTTGACCATACCCAAATAAATATCACCGACGGCAAACTGATGCTCCGTCTCATCGAAGTGATACTCAATAAGCCGCTTATCTTGGACGAGGGCTATCCTATCACCTTTCTGTGTGGTACTGATGAATAATTCGTTGCTCAAAGCTGAGGAAGAATTAATTAATGGGTTAATAAATTTGGACAGCTTGTAGTTTACAACAATGGGTAAACAGTTATCAGTGAACAAGATGCAAAGAATTTTGAGAAAATCAAAATTTTGTTCACTGATAACTCAAAAAAGAAAGATTATTTTTTCTTATGACGATTTTTTCTAAGACGCTTCTTTCTTTTGTGCGTTGACATCTTGTGTCTTTTTCTTTTCTTTCCGCAAGGCATAACTTTAAAAATTAAATGACTTTCTGCTATGTACAAAAAGTGTATGTTTTGATATTTTATACAATCTTAAAAATCTGACGATACTCCAGATTTTTCGAACCGCAAATATAGAGAATTACTTCAAGCTTTCCAAAGTTTTATTGACTTCTTCTACAAGAGTAGGTTCTTTTACTTTGGTTTTTAAATCTTGGAACACTTTGCGGGCATCATCTTTACGGTCGAGTTCGATAAGCGAATAGCCCAATCCAAACTCTGCATTGATATTATTTGGGTCAATTCTGAGTACCGACCTAAATCTTTCCATTGCTTTGTCGTATTGATTCGACTGCATCGAAAGCACGCCCAAATTCATCAAAGCAGGTACATAATTTGGGTCTTCTTCTAAAACCTCCCTCAATGTCATGATAGCCTGCATAGGAGTCTCGGAGCCAACGTAGGTCATCGCCACATTGGTTTTAGCCGATAAATCACGTGGATTAGTATCTAAAACCTTCTGATAACAAAAACGGGTTTTCTCGGCCAGCGAACTCATGTTTTCTTGACGAAGAGCTAAATTAAATGCCTGAAAGTACGTATCGCCTGCTTTCTTCCAATTGGCAGGGGTTGGTTCTGCAACCGCAATCTGCTCAATGTACTTAGCAGCACTATCAACTCTACCTCCTTGAGCAAAAACCTCAGCGATTTCGGTCAGTAATTTACCCTTCTGAGCATTATCTTTTGCATTGACCAATTGCTTCTTGAAATCATCGACTTTCTTTTGTAACTCGGCCGATAGTTTCATTGTATGGCTATCTTCGTCGTGGTTATCTTCTGACTTAGCAGTCGAATTTTGTGCAGTTGGTTTATCACGATTAGCCTTTGCTTCGTCTTTGACCACTACTTTCGGACGAGAAAATAAGAACCCCGTCAATGCTACTGCTAATATAATTAGGATTAAAAAATGCCGTTTCATCACAAACCGTTAAACTGAAAAAGAGAGAGAAAGACTTTTGGAAGACTTTGCCCCAGTGCAGGATTGTGTAAAATTTGATTCGAAATATACCTAAATGTACTTCTTAAATTTTTTACACAATCCTTCTGGTATGACAAATGTAGCTTCTATCTTTTAAGGAGATATTACTTTACGTTAGATTTTACTTGCTCAGTAAATTCTTTTGCAGGCTTGAAACCTGGTACGTAATGTTCTGGGACATCCACAGTAGTTTTTGCTGAAATGTTACGAGCTTTTTTCGCCGCTCTTTTCTTGTTCACAAAGCTACCAAAGCCTCTTACAAAGACACCTTCGCCTTTTGAAAGCTCTGCTTTCACTGTTTCGAAAAATGACTCGAGTGTAACCGATACACTTGCTTTGTCCACGCCGGTCTTATCGGCAATCGCTGAAATAACTTCTGCTTTAGTCACGATTAAAGGATTTAATTGGTTAATATATAAACTATTACTGAGTTTTTGAGGTTTTTAAATTTGAGTTTGCAAAGATAGGGCATAGAGAAATTTTGACCAACTTTATTCAAAGTTTTTTTTTCATAATTGCTTAATTATTAATGAGTTAGCAAAATTAGCTTTGAATTTTGCGGCTGATAATAAATTTTATTTATTTATGCAAATGGCATTTGTAAACATTCATTTTTTGTAGCCCCGAATGATAACCCAAAACTTATTTGAACAAAAAATTATTGGCTGGTATCAATCAAACAAAAGAGATTTACCTTGGCGAAATACTAAAGACCCATATAAAATTTGGCTATCGGAAGTTATCCTCCAGCAAACTCGTGTAGCACAAGGCCTACCCTATTATGAAAAATTTGTGGAAAACTACCCCGATGTCATTTCGTTGGCCGATGCCCCCGAGCAGGAAGTCTTGAGGCTTTGGCAAGGTTTGGGGTATTATTCGAGAGCCAGAAACATGCACGCCACTGCAAAACTTATTGCCAATCAATATAATGGAGTATTTCCGAATTCTTATGCTGAACTAATCAAACTCAAAGGAATTGGTCCATACACTGCCGCTGCAATTGCTTCTTTTGCTTTTAAAGAGAAAGTTGCCGTGGTAGATGGCAATGTTTATCGGGTTTTGGCAAGGGTTTTCGGTATCGAGACCGATATTGCGAGCAACGAAGCCAAAAAAGTATTCGGAGAATTAGCCAATCAACTAATCTCCGAAAAACACCCAGATACTTTCAACCAAGCCATCATGGAATTTGGGGCTACGCACTGCATACCAGCAAACCCGCAGTGTATGTTTTGTATTTTTCACTACGAATGTGAAGCGAATGCAACCGGTCGGCAGGCAACCCTACCCATCAAATCTAAAAAGGTAAAAGTACGAGAGCGATTCTTCAATTATTATGTACTCGAATACGATGACAAAATACTGATGCGTCAGCGAGACATTAAAGATATTTGGGGTGGATTGAATGATTTTTATTTGGTTGAAGATGACCAAAAATTACTGGATTTTGATGAGGTCGAGGATGAAGTTTTAAGCGGTATTCTGAAGCAGTCAACTATCGCAAATGAGTCGGAGGAATTTACCCATATTTTGACCCATCAACGAATCAAAGCTAAGTTTTGGCACCTCAAATTAGACACCCAGCCCAAAAAAATTGAGGGCTACGAATGGTATAATATCAATGAAATTGATAAACTTCCGAAACCGATTTTAATCGAAAAATATTTAAAAAAATATCACTTTTAGCTGTTACTAAATTATCGGTTTTACGTATATTTGTATGGATAACAACTCCATAAAACTTAAAAATACGCTCCAAAATGGCAAGTTTAAACAAAGTAATGCTCATCGGGAATCTTGGCAATGACCCCGAAATCAGAACACTTCCGAGTGGTGGAAAAGTTGCGAGTTTTAGTATCGCAACATCAGAAGCATATACCAATAAAAGCGGTGAACGAGTAGAGAATACTGAGTGGCATCGTATCGAACTTTGGGACAGCTTGGCAGGTATCGCAGAGCAGTATCTCAAGAAAGGTGATGCTGTTTATGTAGAGGGCAGAATCCGCACAGAAAAATGGACCGACCAAAGCGGACAAGAAAGATATACTACTAAGATTCGTGCAAACGGAATGCAGCTACTTGGTAGTCGTGGTGGCGGAAACTCGGGCGGTGGCGATTCGGCACCTGCTTACTCTGCTCCATCGGCTCCGAAAGCCTCTGGACCTGCTTCGGCCCCAGCACCTGAGTTTGCAACTGGTGGCGGCGACGATGATTTACCGTTCTAAAAATAGCAAATCGTGGCACGCTAAGCGTGTCACGATTTGTATGTTTAATAACTGATTTCTTCTTCTTCTAAAATCTTTTTAATATTGATGTTTACTCCTTCCATTACCTCAATATCATAATCCCAATCTACAATCTGCCATGCACCTTGATTGGTAGCCAGAAATGTTTTTTTAGATTTTGTAGTAAGCCAAATCACCTTCTCAACTCCAAAATTGAGCAGTTTTTGAGATTTATCTAACAAATAATCCATTTCTCCAGCCGGAAATTCGACTAAATCTATATCTACTTTTATATCAACTTCGATGATAATTTTTGGTGCAATATCAAAATATTTACCTTTTAAGTGTGGAATTTTCGATTTCTCAAAAATTGATACATCCATACCTAAATTATCACCCTTTGAGAGATGAATACCGGCTTCGTTTGTAGCTAATAAATACTTTTTACGATTTAGCTGATTAAAGATTATTCCATTAAGGATAGAAATAATTACCCCCTGTAAATCCGAGCAAGACATAACTTCTTCTGGTGTTTTTTTGCCAACTAAAACCTCTTTGTAGCCTTTGTAATAGAGAGGTTTACCATCCATGATTTCATAAACCAATCTTTCTAAAGGCACTTTTGAGCGTTTTTTCCGAATTTTATCTACTACAACGTGCATATCTCATTCTGTTAGATAATCCAAAAATAGCAATATTTAGCTGATTTACAAGATATTTTTCAATTCGAGTAGATGATTAATCGTATAGTTTGCTTCGGTCGATTCAATTACTTCTGGATTAAAATAAACCGAATCCATCCCAACTGACTTCGCACCCAGAACATCTGCTTCGTAATTATCACCAATCATCAAACTATTACCCAGCGAAGCATTCGTGATACCTACCGCATACTCAAAAATCTTAGGGTCTGGTTTGCGTGCATTGGCTCTTTCGTTGGTAATTACTTCACCAAAATAGTGTGTAATCTTCGAGCTATTCATTTTATTAAATTGAATATCGAGCCAGCCGTTACTAATGATGTGCAAATCGTATTTTGGAGCTAAATAGTCAAGAATTTCGAGCGTTCCGTCAATCAAATGAGGTTTATGTGGCAAAAGTTGAAGAAATTCTTCGTTCAATTTCAAACCAAACGCATCATCTGCTTCGATACCAAGAGCATTAAGTGTGTCGGCAAAACGACGACGGCGGAGTTCGTCGTGCGTAATTAAATTTTTATCAAGAAGATTCCAATATTTATGATTTATCTGTGAAAAAGTACTCCTGAAATCTTCAAAATATTCGACCCCGTACGATTTGAGTTTGTGATTTTCGTATAGTTCGGCAAGAGATTCGGCCGAATTACGTTCAAAATCCCAAAGCGTATGGTCGAGGTCGAAAAAAAGATGGGTGTATTTCATAAATCAAAATTTCAGAACCAAACGCTCAACTGGCTCATTGTTTACCAAATGGCTTTCGATGATTTCTTCTACATCGCTTGGTTGAACGTTTCCATAGAAAATACCTTCTGGATACACTACCATCGATGGCCCGAATGCACAAACATCCAAACAACCCGCTTTTTGGGCTCTGATTTCGACATTCAATCCACGGTTTTTCAAACCTTCTTTGAAGGCATCGACCAAGACCATTCCTCTGTCGCTTCCACAGCACTTTTTAGGTGCTTCTTTATCATTTGTACAAATAAATACGTGCTTTTTGTATTTCATTTTTTATTTATTGTTTACGAATCAAGTCACAAAAATACTTAAACAAAAGGTAGTATTTTCTTTGAATCTATGTTTTTTCGAGATAAATTTGCTTCATACTATTATTCACGTTAAAAAAGTTCAACTAAATGAAAAAAGTAATTATCTCCGCTTCAATCCTATTTTTAGGATTCACCTCAATCTCGTGTAAACAAAGCCAAGAATCCCCAAAGCAAGCAATCGTCTCGCATAGTAAAAAGATTGACGAAATGGTTGATTTCTTCCAAAAAGGAAACATCAATTTCTCAGAACGAAGGTTTATCAATAACTACAATTCGTTTGAAGAAGCCGAAAATGCTTTCTTGAATTTTTGTGAGCAAAACAAAGATTCGCCGTACCTTAGAAACTATAAAGGACTTGCATCCGCTCTATTAATCGGGCGATTTGATTTAAAAAATTTTGATAATGAAAAAGACAAAAAACGTTTTCTGAAATATTTTACTTTGGCAATCGAAGACGGAACTAATTTACAGCGACAAAAGCAGATTTTGGCCGAAATAAAGCCAAAAATCACTCAAAATGAGTACAAAAAGTTGTTTGTTTCGTTATTGATAAAACAAGAAATTGCAATTAATAGATTTAAAGATAGCATCGCAAAACTCGAAGAAAAACTTAATCGGGAGCAAAATCCTGCTGAAAAAGAGAAACTGAAAAGACAGATTAAAGTACAAAAAGAAGCGTTAGAATTTATCCAGCAAGTATAAAACGAAAAATGGGACGCTTTCTCAATCAAAAGTGTCCCATTTTTATAAATTACTCATTCCAAATCTCCCAAGATTTTTCGGCTTGTAAGTGCAGCATTCTTAGTCCATTCATCACTTTTGCCCCTTTTTCTAAGCCTTTTTTCATAAAAAGTGTCTCGGCAGGATTATATATTAAATCGTAAAGAAAATGATTCTCGGTCAGGAATTGATACGGAATTTCAGGACATTCATCTACTTTCGGAAATGTACCAAGCGGCGTAGTATTGACGACTAATTGATGTGTTTTGATAATTTCTTCGGTCAATTCTTCAAAAAGAATCGTCTCTTCGGTGATTCGGCGGCGAGCCACAACTTTAAACTCAATTTCTAAATCTTCTAAAGCTACTTTAATAGCCTTTGCAGCTCCACCATCACCTAAAACAAGTGCCTTAACTCTGACAGGGCTTGAAGCCCTGTCAGAGTTTCCAAACCATTCTTCAAGAGAATTTTTAAAGCCGTAATAATCCGAATTATAACCTCTCAGTTTTCCGTCTTTCAGAAATTTAACCACATTTACAGCACCAATTTTTGCTGCCGATGGCTCGATTTCATCCATAAACTGAATGACATTCTGCTTGTGCGGAATCGTTACATTTAGTCCCTTTAAATCAGGATTATTTTTAATTAAATCGGCAAATTGCTGAATGTCTTGAATCTCGAATTTTTCGTAAGCGTGGGTATCCGACAAACCCAATTTTTGGAATTTCTCAGTAAAATAACCCTTTGAAAATGAATGAGTTAGCGGATAACCGATGAGACCAAATAAATTCATATTAAGCTAAACCCTTTCAGGGGTTTGCCATTAGAGTTCTATACTCCAGAAAGCAAACCCCTGAAAGGGTTAAAATTATTTCTTTAAAAATTTGACTTGTATCAGCTTGATTATCATCGGCAAAACCGAAACAAAAACGATTCCGAGAACAACCTTCTCAAAATTTGCCTTTACCCAATCATTTGAGCCTAAGAAATAGCCCAATAGCGTAATGGTTGTAACCCAAATGATTGCCCCGACGATACAAAATGTAATGTAAGTTCGGTATTTCATACTGCCAGCACCTGCCACAAAAGGGGCAATCGTACGAACAATTGGGATAAATCGAGCTAAAATGACCGTTCTGCCGCCATATTTATTATAATATTCTTCGGTTTGGGTGATGTATTCTCGCTTGAGAAAAAGTATTTTATCTCTCGATTTGATGAATTCGGAGAATTTACTCCCAACAAAATAATTGACATTATCGCCCAAAAGTGCGGCAAAAATCAACAACGGAATCACAAACGAAACATCCAATTTACCAGTTGTTGATGCCAACAAACCCACCGCAAAAAGCAACGAATCGCCTGGCAATAGTGGCATAACAATTAGTCCAGTTTCTACGAAAATGATAAGAAAAAGCAATCCGTAAGTCAGTGATTCGTAGTTATTAAGAAACGTGCTTAGTGTATCTAACGGATTTTTTAATAAATCTAAAATGAATTGTATGATTTCCATTTAATTGTAAAGTCATTTAGTGGTCATTTGATTGTCAATCGGTAGTGATTCAACAATGAATGACTATAGAATGACGTTGAACGAATGACAATTTATATTATTCCTCTTGCAAAATACGGCGGTCGCCACTGTATTTACCAAGTTTATATTTTTTCTTGGTTTTATCGGGCAAGAATGTAGCAAAAGTATCGCCACGAAGACCTAAACGGATGGTTTCGAGCGGAATAACCTCATGCGGAGCAATGTTTCCGAGGTTTACGTTAGTACCAACCAGCTTGACAAAGTACACTTGTTGTGATTTTTGAGGAGCTTCCCAAATGATATTTTCGACCGGAATAGCATGGATAATCTCATCTACGAGACCTTGACGAACTTCGCCACTGCTACGGAAAAGACCGACGTTTCCGCCCTCACGAGCTTCGCCGATAACCTTCCAAGCACCTGCATTAAGCTCGGCTTGCATCATCTCAATCCACTTATAGGGGGCAAAGATTTTCTCAGCATCTTTAGAACCTACCTCCGAAAGTACCTTTACTCTTTTCGATAATTTACTGATGTATTCGCATTTTAAATCGTGCGGAATCTCAATCGAGCCATCCGAAACTTCGGCATGTTCAAGATTAAATTCATCCAAAACCCTCAAATAATCTTCAAATTGGTCTCTTACGATAAATGCTTCGAGGAGTGTTCCGCCAAAATAAACTGGTATGTTGGCATCTTTATAAACTCGTAATTTCTCTTTGAGATTAGGCGTTACAAAAGAGGTTGCCCACCCGAGTTTTACAATATCAATGTGAGGTGCAGAGATAGACAAAAAATCTTCAACTTCTCTGACACTAAGCCCTTTATCCATCACCATCGTTAATCCTGCTTCACGTGGTTTTTGGTTTCTTTTGGGTAATTGAGAAAGATTATAATTCATGAAATAACCTAAGTTTCTAATTTGTAAGTGTTTTCAAAAACAATATCAATGAAATGCTTTGCCTGCAAAGATAGTCAATTTAGATTTGGGTAACAAAAAAGGTTCGATTTAAAGCATCGAACCTTTTGGATAAGAGTCATCATTTCATCATATTAATGTCCGCCACCGAAATTGACTTTGACATCTTCGGTAGGCTTTGTAGCTTTTATTAATAATGTCGCAACAGCAGCGATAATTAATAAAACACCCGCAAAAGTAATAGCGTTTCGGGGGTCATTGTTTAGGAAATTCTTGAGTATGTAGCCAAAAGTTAGTGTTTGAATCAACATCGGAATCACAATCATCATATTGATTATTCCCATATAAACGCCGTATCTTTCTTTCGGAATCGCCCCCACGACAATCAGATACGGAATCCCCATCATACTTGCCCATCCGATACCAAAACCAGTAATTGCAGGAAACAATAAATATTTATTTGAAACCATCGAAAAAGCTATAAAACCTACCCCTGCTAATACCAAACACGCAAAGTGAACCAATTTTGCTGAGTATTTTTTAGCCAAAACGGCCAACCCGAAAGCTACCAAAAACATCACGATATTGTACCAACCATTTACCCAACCTGTCCAACTCACGGCCTCTGAATACAATTCTGGATTATCTTTTGGCGTGGTATTCCAGACCGAAAGGGCAACGCTTTTAGATGAATTTTGCCAATAACAAAACAACGCATACCACTGAAAAAGATAAACCAATCCCAACTGCCACATAACTTTGGGCATATCGCGAATGGCCGAAATAATATCAGTAAATGGAGAGAGAACATTGAGCGGAGTTTTTCGCATTTCTTCTAATTCTTCTTCGGTAGGTGGGATTTCGGGCGTGCGACTCGTACTCCACCAAATTGAAGCAACAGAGCAAATTGCTCCTAAAATAAAAGAAGCATAAACCCAAGTGGGTAAAGCACCCAATGTACCTACAAAAATAGCTGGAAAAACAGCAATAGAAAGGTTAGAGAGCGTCTGTCCTAAACCAGTAAAAAAACTCTGGGCCTGAAAGCCCGTTGCCTGCTGCGAAGCATCTAATTTATCGGCAATGAAAGCACGATACGGCTCCATTGCAGTATTATTGCCCACATCTAAAATCCACAAAAGCCCAGCGGCCATCCACAAAGTACTGCTAAACGGATACGCAAACAACGCCAAACTACATAAGATGGCACCAATCAAAAAATAAGGTTTACGACGACCAAACCGTGGCGACCATGTTTTATCCGACATCGCCCCGATAATCGGTTGAATCAAAAGCCCAGTCATTGGGCCAGCTAAATTTAGAAGCGGAATTTCATCGGGATTTGCCCCCAAAAAATCATAAATCGGATTTACTGCACTCTGTTGAAGCCCAAAACTGTATTGGATTCCGAAGAACCCAACATTCATATTGATAATCTGTGAAAAGGTTAAACGTGGTTTTTGCATTATATCATCATAGGTTTATAAGGTAATTCGGTCTGACAAATAAAACTAATAAATTGTACATTTTAAAAATAAAATATAATAATTTAGCGAACTTAATAAGGTTTGACGGTAGTCAGACCAAATATTTCAGCAAACAACACATATTTGTACATCAATCATTAAGAGGTCGGACGACAGTTAGACTGTATTTTCCATTAACTAAATTTTAAATTATGAAACGCTATTTTATTGTAGTTCTTCTCTTAGCTGTCTTTGCTTCAAACAAATCTTTTGCACAAACAGACGAGCCAGCTGCCATCAAAGCAACAATTAATCTTCTTTTTGAAGGAATGCGAAAAAACGACTCGACCATCGCTCGTAAGGCAATTCATCCTACTTGCTTTTTAAAATCGGTCGGTAAAACCAAAGAAGGAATCGTAAAACTCCAAAATGATGGCGTTGATGCTTGGCTAAAATCAATCGCAACTCCTCGTGGCGTAATGCTCGACGAAAGATTGCTTAGTTATGATATTAAAATAGATGGTGATATGGCTATCGCATGGACACCCTATAAATTTTATTTGGGAGAGAAATTTAACCATTGCGGAGTAAATGTTTTTACACTCATGAAGACATCCGACAAAGGTTGGCAAATTATCGGAATTGTTGATACCCGCCGCAAAGAAGGCTGCGAATAATCATCGGATTAAGACCTCGTGGCTCTCAATCGGCTTCATGAGGTCTTAAAATATTCTACCCACCGGTTGCCCAAAAATCTCATTGGCATAATTATTGAACCAAGATTCAATATTTTCCTATTTAATACCATGAGATTCATTCGTAGCATCGTTTTGTGGGTAATTGCCTTTGGTTTAGCAGAATATTGCGTTGCTCAAGTTCCGACCGAGAATTCAATTCTTTGGGAGGTTTCGGGTAATGGCATAAAAACCTCATATCTTTATGGTACAATTCACGTAATTTGTCCAGACGATGTCAAAATCGATTCAAATACTACACTAAGTTTACGGAAATCCGAGCAGCTTTATCTTGAACTCGACATGGACGACCCTGCATTGAATGAAAAAATGCAGAAAAAAATGCTCAATAAGAGACATTTGAGGTCTTTAATGGACAAAAAGAATTACGAAAAATTAGCTACTTTTTTTGAAAACCGTGTCGGCTACTCAATTGATATGCTCGGGATGATTAAGCCATTCTACCTGCTTTCATTCACCTATTCACCCATGATTGGTTGTAGCCAGCCAACTTCTGTCGAGAATCAATTCATAAAAATGGCGACTGAGCAAAACAAAGAAATTCTGGGTTTAGAAACTTTAGAAGAACAAACTAAGATTTTTGATAATATTCCACAAAAGCAGCAAGCCAATCTACTTTACGATTATGTTCAGAATTTTGATAAAATGCAAGAATCTTTGCTGATAATGCTCAATCAATACCGAAATCAAGATTTAGTTGGTTTGATGCAGTCCGCCTCAGAATCTCATATCAAAAACGAAAAATTTGAAGAATCTCTTTTAGCCAAACGTAACGAGAAATGGGTTAAAGAAATTCCTCAAATCATAGAGAAAAAATCTACATTTTTTGCCTTCGGAGCTGCTCATCTTGGCGGCGAAAATGGAGTAATCAATCTACTTCGCAAAGCTGGGTATCGAGTTAAGGCTGTTTTGTGAGATTGGCTTTTCGGCAACTATTTGCCTTCCACATTGTTGTATTATCAGGTACAATTAATAAATTCGTGAATGATTTACCTCGATAACAACGCTACAACCAAAGTAGATGAACGAATAGTTTCGTTTGCTTTGCCTTACCTCACAGAAGATTTTGGAAATGCTTCGAGTACACACGGTTTTGGGCAACGCATCAATCAAGCTGTGAATGAAGCTCGTCAGCAAGTGGCAAAGTTAATTGGTGGAAATGATGATGATATTGTATTTACTTCGGGGGCTACGGAGGCTATTAACTTAGCTATAAAAGGAATTGCCGAGAACTATCAAGATAAAGGTAAGCACATCATCACTTTACAAACAGAACACTCAGCAGTTTTAGATACTTGCCAATACCTCGAAAAACAAGGTTTTGAGATAAGTTATTTGCCAGTTATGGCAGATGGCTTGCTTGACTTAGATTTATTGGCAAATACACTTCGTAACGATACGATTTTAGTATCTATAATGTATGTCAATAATGAGATTGGCGTTATTCAGCCTATTCATAAAATTGCCGAATTGGCTCATGCGAAAGATGCTTTTTTCATGACTGATGCTACGCAAGCAGTAGGGAAACTACCGATTGATGTGAAGGCTTTGGGAATAGATTTAATGGCGTTCTCAGGGCATAAATTTCATGCACCGAAAGGAATTGGAGCTTTGTATGTACGTGATAATAAGAAGAAAATAAGACTAAACGCTCAAACTCACGGTGGTGGACACGAAAAAGGATTAAGGAGTGGTACGCTTAATACTTTTGGAATTGTGGCTTTGGGTAAGGCTTGCGAGGTAGCCAAAGAAGAAATGAAAGCCAACGAGAAGCAAATTAGGGTTTTGAGAGATACATTGGAAGTAGAACTATTAAAATTACCTAATACATTTATCAATGGATGCCGTGAAAATAGACTTTATAACATCACCAATATTTGTTTTGAAGGTGCAGATAGTGAGGCTGTTATCTTGGGTTTAGAAGATATAGCTATCTCCAATGGTTCGGCTTGTACCTCTACTTCGTTGGAACCCTCACATGTTTTAAAGGCATTAGGACTGACTGATGAACAAGCCTTTCAAAGTCTTCGGTTTAGTTTGAGTAAATATACTACTAAAGAAGACATTGAAAAGGCTGTTTTGATGATTAGTAAGGTTGTTACTGATTTGAGGGAACTTTTGAGTTGAATGGTTTTAGTTCTTTTTTTGCAACGCTTTCACATCTATTTTATCTTGCTCACGACCAGTAGTTTGTTTATTTTGAATTAAATGGTTTAGCCCAATATAGTTTACTGCAAACTCATCAATCTTTATCTCCTGCTTTTGGGCAAATGCTTCTTTAAAATTAATTCCGTCAATACTTGTTAAAATATCAATCCGTAAGGGCGGATACCCAATTTGGTTGATTAAATTTGCTTCCAAAAAGTCTTCTTTCTCAAATCCCAGCGAAGAAAACCCGAACTCATTTATTACCAAAAGCATTTTTTGGGCATTGGCTTCTGAAATATCTATCCAAATATCTAAATCGCCAGTATAGCGTGGTCGTCCATGAAAAGCCATCGCATACCCGCCCACTATCAAATAATCAACCTCAAATTGATTAAGTAGCTTTAGAAAGTCCTCAAAATCAGGGTCAAGTGTCATTTCATTGTTCGTTTTGCACTTACAGTTCTGTCCATCCTCTGACCAACGGGTATATGCTGACGTATGAGTAAAGTAACTGCCTGTAATCTCTCTTGTGGTGTTTTTGATAGCCAATAGGCTAAATCAGCTTCTTCTTGGTGGGGGTCTTTTAGGTGGATTTGATTTGCCACCATAGCTATTTTTCTTTGCATGATATCCTCAATTAAAACTAAACAAAGATAACATAAAGTAGAGATTTTAAAAGTAATATAGCCGTATATTAATTGAAAGATATATAACCAAGCCTTTTAAAGCCTTCGGTTTAGTTTGAGTAAATATACTACTAAAGAAGACATTGAAAAGGCTGTTTTGATGCTTAGTAAGGTGGTTACTGATTTGAGGGAGCTTTGGAGTTAGACTATGTCCTCTTTGTAAGCAATCACTTTTTCGACTATATCATTCGATTCCAACATTGTATAATTTGTTACATCAAAATTGTCTATTATTCTCTTTCGTTCAAATAGTAATGTATCACTAATATGAATACTGCTGTAGAATCCTCTTTCTTTTGTTAATGAATGAGGAATGAATAAAATATGAATTGGTCTTATTCCCTTAAACTTGAAAAAATGTTCGTACGGAATAGCATCTTGTCTTTTTTTATGCCAGTCTTTATTTACACAAGCACATTGACCCAAAAATACGAGTAAATTACCCCAATTATCATTAAATGGGAACCACGCTACAACATCTAATCCTTTTTCGTTAGAGTTATACTTATTTACCTGTTCTAAATCATCTTCACTAAATTCTATATTTATATCCTTTGCTAATTTTTTTATTTTTTCTACGGCATTAGTGCCAGCATATTCGGTTTTTTTACCAAACTTCTTAACATTGGGATTATCACTTAAGTATGACTTCAATGAGTGATAGGAAATATTTTCAAAATCAGTAGTTAGTTTAGGTTCTAATTGGTCAAAGAAAGGCAAATTAGCAGAAAGTAATAATTGTATATATAATTTATGTATTTCTGATAATTTGGTTTTTAGTGTTATACTATCTGTGGTTTTGACAAATTCAAAAGGATAGTTTCCTAAATATGTATTGGCTCTGAGTTCTAATAATGTAAATATTTCTTTAATCCATGACTCATTTTTATCACTACTTTCAGCTTCATAATTATCTCTTCTTGTGAGTAAATTAGTTTCATAAAATCTATCCAATACTTCACCTACAGTGATTTCCATTTTAGAAATTAACGCAATTATTTCAACCAAATCAGCAAAATAATTTAGTTTGTCGTCTGAAATCCCTATATACTTTGAAGTATCAATATTTAATTTAAAATTCTCGTTCATCCTTTGAGTCTTTCGCAGATTTAATTTTAATGGTTAAACTCCTGATAGCTTTTAAATCATCCTCTAAATCAAGGTAAAAGTTTTCTATTCGATGCACCACTTTATCTGCTTGTTCCAAATAGTTTAAAGATTGTTTTATTGATTCTTGAAATTGATTGCCCAAGTCTTCAGTTAATTCATAAGCTCTTCTTATTTCAAGTCCATTGTCTTTAAATTCTACTTTTGCTATCTCATTACCAAGAACTGCATTAAGCATTGTTAAATGGGTGCTGTCACCAATAAGTCTTGATTTTAATTGGTCATTTTTTTGGAAAAACCATTCTATTAAAATTTTAAGATTTCCCTCATTTATCTTTATATATTCGTCAGGAGAATCTTGTGAGGGTTCATAAATAATTTTTTTTATATTTTCTTTATTCAGGCTATCAGCTATATAGTTGAAGTAAAAAGTAGTATCACTCAAGCCTGCTATTTTGTAAAAATCTTTGTCTTCAATTATTTTGTAGATTTCAAACCCTTTTAAAATTCTTTCTACATAGTCTCTTTTACTTCCAATAGATTTTGCAATTTTGATGGCAGCTTCACTGTCACTTAATTCATTATACTCACTTTTTCTTAGCTCATAGAGATACCGTGCTTTTTCAAGCATTCGCCACTCTTTAGTACCTGTAATATGTCTAAACCCTAAATATTTATGAATTTCTTTTTCATCATTAAAAATGATGCAAGGTATTTCTTTTGGTCTTTCTGTTGTAGCTAAAATTACGTCAGCAATCTTGATTTTATTTTTAGTTGCTAATTCAGGGTTATTCAGTAATTTAACGGAGGCCAAACGTCTATTACCTTCTATTAATTTGTATAAATCCCCCTCTTTGACAACTAATAATTGTTCTCCTACGAAGAATCCATTTTGCCCAATCGCCAACATCAATTATATTAGACTATGCTCTAATAACATGAAATCAATGATTTCTGATTCGGATTTGGTCAAGATAGATTTTGGTACTCTTGGATAATTGGGGTTGATTATCAATAAATCATAATATATTTTTTTGAATTCTGTTTTCATCTCTTAAAGTATATAAATACTACTTTTGAAATTTATTTTTTCGATGCCATGCAAAATATTCTTGTGAAGGGAAGAACTTTTCAAGTGAAGGAAGGGTAATTTGAGAAGAATTGAATTGATTAAAAGAATAAGGGCTTTCAAGGTTTTCTGTAAAATATTTTGAAAGAATTACCCTATAATTTTCATCTATGCTAAGTAAGCCCCTATCAAATGCTCTATGAAGGTTTGGAGATAAAGCAACTCCGTTTGTGGGATTATTATTGAAACTTTCAGCAAATGGGACAATATGACAAGTGTCAACCATAGTAATGGTGAATTTGGCACTCACATGTAAACCCGAAATACAGCACTTTTCTTTATATAAATGCAAAATTTCTCTACGAAAAGCTACATTTCTGCTAAATATTTCAACTTGATAAGTTTCTTTATCTAAGTTTTTCTTTAAGTTTTCAATTAGTTTTTTATACTCGACTGGAGTCTCTTCTAAAATTTCGTTTTTTAAATTTGCAATATAATTATCGTCCTTGTAGTCAATATTTGTTACTTTGCTATGGGGGAAGTAAGTGTTTATCAAAACTTCTCTTAAAACCTTACGCCCATCATTATTTTTGAGTAATTGTACTAAATTTAGGTCAATTTCAGCATATTCAATAGCTACATTTAGATTTGCGAAACTTCTCATTGAACCTGCATTTTCAAGCCAGATTTCGCAGTTTGGTTTGGGGATTAGATTCCACCAGCTACCTTTTTCTCCTCGTAAATGATAAAAAGGTAACGCAAATCGTTTATCATGTTCTGTTATAACTAATTGATTCCAAATTTCTGAAAAAGTATGAATAAGTTCAGGAGTAATAAAGATACGATTATCAAGGATTCTTTTTACTTCGTATTCATGAATAATACTCAATAATAAAATTGGTTTATGTGGAGCTACACCCTTTGATTTATCAACATGAAGAGAAGAAAATGCTTGTATGAAGTATTCTATTGAAGTCATGGGAGTTATAATAAATTATTTCCATCAAATTTCATTTACAAAACGTTCTATTTTCTTTTGAATATCAGTGTAAATATTTCTACGCCTTAGGAAACTCACAAATTCTTTTTCAGTCATTAAAAGTTCTCTAATATGGTCGGCGTTCACGCCATGTTTTTCTGCTACTTCTTTTAATAAAGTTAGTTCTTCCTCTTTTCGCTTTTTGGTAAGTTCAAAGTCTTGAATGATGTTTTGCTTTTTAACTTTGAAATAAATATCATTTACCGAATATTTAAAGCTACCATCATAGTTCCATTGGGTCTGAATTGCCGCCAGTTCGTTTTTAGAAATCAACGAAACTTTGGTTTTTTCTTCGATTTCTAAGAGTTTTTCGAGCAATTCGGCTCTGGTTTCAAAGTTGAATGGACCGATGTGGTCTTTATTATCACGACTACGGTTCATTCGTTTAGAATGGTCGTCTCGTATATCAGCGATATAGTTTCTGAAATCTAAAAACGGAAACATCCAATCTTCTCCATTTTCAATCAGATTTTCCATTGATTTATCTTTGTTAACGACCGTACAAACCCAACATCCAAAACGAGAGTTTCCACAACTCGATGTACTGGTATCAATTACTAATGGACATTCCCCCCAATTCTCTGAACCATTGCGATACATCGTAACGAGTTTTTTGTTGTCGCCTCCCCAAAAGTTGGGCACTTGCAATAAGTATGTCCATACTTCTTGGGTGCTTAGCTCCGTAATTGGGGCATATACCCACGCATTGGCAAGCGAGTGTTTACGAAGTTTTTGGTCTTCGTTTATTTCTGATAAATCGTATTTTTCAATAGACCTCGCTCGGTTTGACGATTCGGCTTTTCTTGCTCCTAAAACGATAATTGCCTTGCCAAATTTACTTACTTGTTCCAGAATGTAATCGTTGGTAGGCTTTATTTTCATTCGTTCGGTACACCACCTAAACAAACGATTAGGCGATGGATACCCTTTACCAATGAGATTTATCCAAAATCTATCCTCAATTTTCGGAATAGACTTATAGATTTTAAACAAATTTGGGTTATGAGCAAAAAGTTTGCTTCGTCCAGCTTTTTCAATCAATGCTAATTGAGCATCAATATACGCCACAACCGCAGGATTCTCGACCAAAGTATCATTTGATAAAACGTGAATCTCTTTTGTGAGCCTTTCGGCAGGGAGTTTGGCTAAAGCATACATGACCATTTGCAACACAGCTGTCGAATCCTTCCCACCCGAATAACCGATAACCCAAGGAGTATTATCAGCCGTATATGATTCTTGAATCTCTTTTGCTGTTTCTTTTATTTTCTCTGCAAATGTCATAATTAAGTTTTCTGTAATTTACATAAACAAAACTATCAAATCAAGAGATTAATTCAAAATCGAAATCAAATAAATGAATAGTAAATAAACAGTTTCATTAAAAATCATATCAGCCTTCAATTGTATAAACAATGCTATAAACGCAAAAAACCCTCAGTGCTGACTGAGGGTTTTGCAATAAAATTCTGGCATCTACCTACTCTCCCAAGTTTGACCTAAGTACCATCGGCGGTCGTGGGCTTAACTTCTCTGTTC
>JBKBNY010000014.1:0-117735 GCA_046295175.1 Spirosomataceae bacterium | reverse complement strand
CTTTTGACAGTATTTCAAAGAACTATTGCGAATATTGTACCAACAGGTACAATCAAGTTTCGCTTTTTACTGGTATAACCCTACTTCGCTCGGCACGAGACGTTTTCCTACAATAAATTTCTATTTATTCACCAAAGATTATATTTCAACTAAGGCATAATTTGGAAAAGATATGATTGTAATGGGTTGGTAATCAGCTATTTATGAGAATAAGATTTATGCTATTCCCATTTTTGGAAATATTATTGTCTTTGGGTATTTGTTTACATACTTTCAATCGGAAAAAATCCGTGACACGGCTCAGATTCGACGTTTTCAGCCGTGCCACGGGTACAATCAAAATATTTATAAAAAAAGGCATCCAAAACTGAATGCCCTTTTGTTTTCCCCTAAACTTTATAAAACTATAAACTTCCAATCGCTTTTTTGTACCTTACATTTGCCACCAAGAAGTTGTAAACACTTGATAGATAGTTGTTTTCGGCATTTTGAAGCGAAAATTCTGAATTTTTCAAATCGGCAATGGTCAAAACTCCTTTTTCGTATCTAAACTTGTCGGTTTCTAAGATTTGCTTTGCCAGAGCCACATTTTTTTTAGTTTCGTTGATGTCGAGTTTTGCTTGCTCAACTTGTTTCATGGCATTTTGTGCTTCATAAGAGAAATCTGCCTTGTATTTTTCGATATTGTTTCGATTTATTTGTTGACGAATTACAAAATCGTTCGATGCCAATTTGGCTTGTTTTCCATCGAAAATCGGGATATTTGCTCGGATTCCGACATAATTAAACGGAAACCAAGTCCCCGAGGCAAATGGATTGAACTTATTTGATAACTGAAATGCTGAGTAGTTGCCGTAAGCCGAAACACTCGGTAAGTTTCTGGCTTTTTGTTTTTGAATATTCAATTCATTGAGCCTGATTGAGATTTCTTCTCCTTGGATTTCGGGGCGTTGCTCATACAATAACTGGTAATTTGTATCGGCTTTTTTCAAAATTTCTGTCAATTCATCCGCAACATCCACAATATCAGTTTTGCTATTCATCTGGTATTTGAGAGCTTCGAGGCTGAATGCAAAATCTTGTTTAGCTTTTTGTAAAGAGATTTGAGCGTTGCTCACATCAAGTTTGAAACGGTCAAATTCATTTTGCAAAATTGTACCAGCGTTTAATCTTGATTCGGCCGTTTCGAGGTTTACTTTATTGCGGTCTAATTGACTTCGTGCATAGAGGATTCGCTCTTTGTTGAATACTGCCAAATAATACGCCTCGGTAATAGCCTGACGAATGTTTATTTTTTGTTGTTCGAGGCTATTTTTTTGAGTTTCGGCATTGGTATTATTGATTTGCTGGTCAATTTTTTTATTGGCATCATAAACCTTTTGGTCGGCCTGAACACCTAAAGTATTATTGAATGGCAAACCTAATTGCACCTTTGTGTTGCTTTCACCAGGTGTAAGGCTAAACGGCAAAACGGTTGTTTGGAGTTGAGTATTCCATCGCATGTCGGCCGTTCCGCTGATTTGCGGAAGCCATTTGGCTTTGATTTTATCGTTTTCTGATTGAGCAAGCTGAATCTGCAATGCTTGCGTTTTAAGTTCAATCCGATTTTCTAAGCCAACTTTTATAGCATCATCAAGCGTTATTTTTTGGGCAAATAACTGATTGACAATGAGTAAATTAAATAAGAGTATTTTTTTCATTGATGAACTTTATCTATGATAAATTAAAATTTACTGTAAACGGCATCGACATTTCAAAACAGCGTATTTGCTTTTGTTTGGTGTGCCTTTGATAACTCTCATGCAAAATTCTGCTAAATTCAGCTATCAGAATAATCTCATTTCACGAAACCGCAAAATCAAAATACGAAGCGGAAGGAATTGCCCCAAAGTATTCGGTTAGCTTCTGAATACCGCTGCTGGTTCGAGTTTGGTGATTTTTCGCATTCCGAATAAACTACCCATTACCGCAATAAAAATCGTTACGCCAATGAGTGAATAAACCAATTCGGGAATCAGTTGTAAATCTAAAGCACCTTTGGTGGCGTTGATGAATCCGTTGAGTAATCCGAATGCAATTACAAAACCGCCAACAGAATAAATGGTAGCTTGCGAAAGTATCAATCGGCGAATTGTGCCATTTGTACCACCAATGGCTTTAAGCGTTCCGTAATCTTTGATTCTATCGCTAACGGCTGAATACATCGTTAGGCCAACAATCGCGAAGCCCGTGATAACGGCAAAAACAACTAATAATCCGAATGATGCGACAATACCGCTATTTCCAGCAAAATATCGAAGCGAACTCGCTCGGTAATCGGCTCCAGTAATGGCTTTGATTCCAGGAATCTCTTTATTGATTGCCCGAACAACGTCTTCGGGTTTTGCTCCAGATTCCCATTCAATCAAAAAAGCATTCGATTGCGTGGTTGGAATATTGCAAAGCCATCTGGCTCGTTCGACGGTCGTAAATCCGTACGAAATCCCTAAACCTTCGGTTTTGGCAGTTAATCCTACAAGTTTTACTTGCTTACCGTTATATTCAAATTTATCTCCGACTTTGATTTTTTTACCAATTTCAGGATTTTGTGAATCTAAAAAAACGGCGTTGTCCGAGAGTAAATCCATTGGTTTACCTTCTTTTACTCGCCATGGGCCACCCGCAAAAACTGGGGCTTGCGTACCAATCATCGTAATAGCTGTTTTCGAGCCATCGGGCATTTTGAGATTTCCGCCACCAAAAATGAGAGGATAAGCCGCTTTTACACCATTCACAGAGATAAGACTTCGGCCGATACGCATATCAATGAGCGGTAAATCTATGACTTGCTTGCTTTTATCGCTCACTACCCAAATGTAGTTTTGGTTGAATGTTGCCAGCGAAACGGTACTCCCGAGCAAGGCAAGGCATATCATGACTTGCTGCCCAACCAAGAAAACCGATAGTATCATTCCGAAGAATATACCAAACATCTTGGCTTTGTCATACCACATGAATTTAAGTGCTTCTTTAAACATAATGATTTTGATTAAGTAGTTAATCGAAAATGGTTATCGCAACGGCGAACCGTTCGTTAATAGGGGTAATCACACGATTTTCGACTCTTTTGATGATTAACTATTAACAAATAACATAAACTATTTACCATATGGTATTTACTTATCTCATTTCAGCATAATCATACAATCAACTCGACTACCAATGAGCGGCATTTTGCCCGAAGTCAGTCTGATATGTACTTCTCGCACACGTCGGTCTTCTTGCTCGGTCGATTGGTCTTTAAACAATGATTTTTGTTTGAGATAATCTGCCGTGTAGCTGACAGTTCCTTCGGCGAGTTTTTCGCCAGTAGTTTGTGAAAGAATAGCTGCCGATTGACCAATCTGCACTTTTTCGGCATAGAGTTCGTCCACTTCAGTTTTGGCGATTAATGCCCCAGCGGGAGCAAATTCGGCTATTTCGGTCGAATTACTCACGTATTCACCAGTTTTAATCAATACATTTAAGATTTTGCCCGATAAAGGTGCAGTTACTTTCTTTTGATTAACAACCGTACGATAATACGCAATATCGGCATTTAGTTCTTTGATTCTCGCCGCTGTTTGATTCAGATTTGCTTCGGCGGTTTCTATATCTTTTTGATAACGGTCAAGGGTTGCTTTACTGTTGTCCAAAACTTCTTTTGTCTGGGCTTTGCCTTCATACAGTTGGAGGTTTCGGTTATAAATATCTTGTGCATTTAGTAGTCCTACTCTCAATGCCGCGATGTTAGCTTTGGCCGATTCTACAGCAGCTTGTTGGGTACTAATTTTGCTTTCGGCTTGTTGGAGTTGGGCATTCTCGACCGACACCTCAATATTTAACAGATTCTGACCTTTCTCGACTTGCTGGTTTTCATCCATCAAAACCGAAAGCACTTTGCCGCTCGTTCCAGCCGTGATGTTCAAAATACCATCTTCGGGTTCTATACGGGCAACGCCTAAGATACGGTCATTGGTTGTCTGTATCTTGGTCGAGTCGGTTTTGGTGTTTGCTGATTCTTTCTTTTCTTCTTTGGAGCAGCTCGTCAAGTATAGTAATGGAAGTATCCATACCAAGTTTTTCAATAATGTTTTCATTTTTTTTATTGTTATTTTTGACATTTTTAGGCTTTTTCATTCGCTTTTTTACAAAATAGAATGCTCAATCGAAACTCACATCTTTCAGTTCTAATGGATAAACAAATCCGTTTTTGACTTCTACGGCTCTATCGGCATACTTCTTGAGTCGTGGGTCGTGCGTAACAACCGCCACCGATTTACCTTGTCGAGCCAGAGCTTTTAATTCTTCCATGACAACCTCAAACGAGTTTTTATCGAGCGAAGCCGTTGGCTCATCACAAAGAATAATTTTTGGATTTGTTACCAAGGCCCTTGCAATGGCGATTCGTTGTTGTTGTCCACCCGATAGTTGTTTCGGTAAGTTCTTTTTGCGGTCGGTCATCCCGACTGTTTCGATGGCTTTAGCAACCCGTGTTTTGATTTCGGAACTCGGAACCCCTTGTAGTTTTAGAGGCATAGCAACGTTTTCTTCGGCGGTGAGCGGAGCAAGTAAATTGAATTGCTGGAAAACAAAACCTATTGTATCGAGCCTTAATTTAGCCAGTTCGTTAGGTTTCATGTCATTGACAAACCGACCATTTACATACAGCTCGCCTTTTGAAGGATACAACACACACCCAATCAAAGAAAGAAGCGTGGTTTTACCCGAGCCAGAAGGGCCGATGATAAGTAGCAATTCGCCTTCGTTGAGTTGTAAAGAAGTAGGTTGAAGTGCCACAATTGTTTGGTCTCCGGTCTGGTATTCTTTACTTGCTTGTATAAGTTCTGCTATTACTGCCACAATTTATTATGATTTCGATATGATATAATAGATATATGCTGCAATATTACTATGTTTTCGTAATATAAGTCAAGAAAATTTTAAAAATTATTTTGAAAACATAATTTTATTATTCATTTTTGTGTGTAAATAATATGAAAACAAAGTAAAGTCTAAAAGGTTTTATTATTGAATACTAAATATTTAGGTTGATAGTTAATTATGTAATTGTGCAGAATTAATCGAATATCCCGAATTTCTCGGATGTTAGTTTAAAATGTTCGTTATCAAACATTTATCGCAATGAATAACCATTTTTCATTCGAATAACTTTAAATAATTTTGTACTATTTCTTATGGTTAATGTTAGCCAAATACAATGTTTTCAAAACAAGACATTAGATTGATATTTCAGAGTAAAGAAAAGGTTATGAAAAATAAATTAGTAGATTTAGTCAATATCTGGGCAAAGTACGAAGAAGAAAATGCAGACCTTACGATTGAGGATTTCTGTGTTAAATACTTAGCCGAAAATGTAGAAAAACCAGTACATGTTAGTGATATGCAGGGGATTCCGATTGATGGGCAGTTAGCTGGGCTGATTGGACGACTTAATAAATATGCAGGTGTGTATTTCAAAAAGGCACTCGAATACGTTGGTATGAGTAATATTGATGACTGGATTTATTTGGTTAGCCTTCACGATATGGGTACTCCCAAGAAAAGTGAGTTGATTTATGAAATGGTCTCGGAGTTTCCGTCTGGAATAGATATTATCAAAAGATTGGTTGCTTCTGAATTAGTAATAGAGTTCCCAGACGAACAAGATAAACGCTCGAAACGCCTACAAATAACTCCAAAAGGTATTCAATTACTGTATGAGAGTTTTCCGTATATGAAAAAAGTAGGGGAGATGGCCTTTGATACGATGAATCCGAGCGAAAAAGTGATGGTTTTGAATGTATTGAAACGGCTCGATAATTTTCATTCTGAACATTACAAAGATGTTCGTAATGCAGAGTTTGAAGATGCTTATCAGGTATTAACATCCCGTTAACAAAGCTCAGATAAACTTTCGTCGTTAGTATTGCATCTAATCAATAAAATCGCCCGCAAGGGATATACAATTAAAATTTAGATGAAAACTATGAGAAAGTTATTTTTGATGGCAGCGATGATTGCGGTAGCGATTTCGGCCGAGGCACAATACGGAAGACGTTATGATGATAACTGGTGGAGAGAAGGAAACTACGAACACCACCGTGATAGACGCTACGATGACCGCCGTGGATATGGCAAACGATACGATAATCCGATTGATGAAATGCAACGTGACATTCGTCGTGAGATTGAGGTTGGGATTCGCAGAGGCACAATTACTCGAAACGAGGCAAGGAGACTGAACCGTGAACTTGACCAAATCGAACGCCGCGAAGATAGATATTTTGATGATGGATTTATGAGTCGTCGGGAGTTTAATGATTTAGCCCGTGACTTGACTCAACTCAACCGAGAGGTTCATCGCCAAAAACGTGATGATGACCGTAGTTACCAACGTGGACGCTACGATGATAGATACGAAAGAAGATATTAATTTGATGGATTAGCTTTAAAGGTATTGGCCACTTGGCTGATACCTTTTTTGTTTGTCAGAATTTGAGTTTCATTCCTTCATGGCTGGCTACAAACCCCAGCGATTCATAAAAGCGAATAGCATCTGGTCTTTGTTTATCGGTTGTTAGTTGTAGCATGTGGCAACCTTTTTCTTTGGCTCGATTGATGGCGTGTTCAAAAACTAATTTACCAATTCCTTTTCCACGATATTTTGAATGGGTTCTGACGGCCTCAATCTGAGCCCGCATTCCACCCTGGTAGGTAAGATATTGGATGAAAGAAAGCTGAAAAGTAGCAACCTTTTCTCCATCAAGTTCGACTATAGTCAGTTCTTGATTTGGGTCTTTGGCAATCTTCTCAAAAGCATCAAAATAACTTTGAGGAATCTCATCAGAGATTTTTTCTCTTTTTGAACCTAAAACATCATCTAAAAGCATACTTACGATTTCGGGTAAATCTTCTTTGGTTGCTAATCTGAAATTTAGATTCATGTTGATTTTGGGAGGTTGAGTAAACTACAAAAATATAAAAATCCCTACGAGAATATCTCATAGGGATTTTGCTTTAACCTAAATTTTATTAATTTTCGCTACCTACACGGCGTTGCTCGGCCGATGTCGCCGTTTGGCGATTGCGAGACGCCTTAACGTTTTGGTTTCCGAAACGATATGTGAATATCATACGCACTTGGCGGCTATCCCAACGGTTATCAATATTGAGTTTAACACCTGCAAAATTTGTGTATCCTCTGAAACGAGCCGTTGCAAAAATATCATTTACGGTCAATCTCAAGCTACCTTTCCGATTCCAGAATGATTTAGAAACCCCACCATTGATTGCGTACATCTCACGTGCATTCATCATTCCTTCGATATTCTTTGAGTTATACCACATCGAAGCCTCGGCAGTCCATCCTTTTTTGAGGGTAAAGTTTTGGCTTGTAAATAAATTGTAAGCAAAGTTTCCTACATTCAAGTTAGTTCCTAAAAGCATACCTTCGTATTTGTTGTAGAACATCGAAATATTGTTGTTCATATTCCACCATTTTGTAACTGGCACTGGGAAACTCAAACCCAAATTTAGATTTTGTCTTGTTCCGATATTTTCGCGGATTGCAAATGAAATTTTGTTTGGGTCGATTTCTGATGAATAATTATATTTTTTCAATCTCTCCAATATCGCTGGCTCATTGATGGCATTCTTGACGATTTGAGTCATGAAATCATCAGTATAGCTATAACCGACTGTTGTGACAAATGCTTGTTTGAAAGTATGTGTAACTTCTAAAGAATGAGTCAATTGCGGTCTCAAATATTCGTTTCCTAACTCATAGGTATATGGGTCTAAGAAGAAAATAAATGGATTAAGCGACTGATAATCAGGGCGGTCGATACGACGGCTATAATTCAAATTCAATTGATTGTTTTTGTTGACCGTATGAGTCAAGTAAACACTCGGAAACAAATTGATGTATTCTCGGCGACGGCTTTCGTTAAGTGTTTTTGATTCGCCTTTAGAGATTGTCTGTTCTGCACGCAAACCCGTCTGGATATTCCATTTATCGTTGATTTTTTTGTTAAAATTGGCATAAGCAGCATTCACATTTTCGGTGTAGATAAAGTGGTTGGTACGGCCGATGTCCAATTTGCCATCATTAAAAAACTGAATGTTATTATCCGATTTTACGAAGCTACTTTTTGCTCCAAACTCTAATTTTGCATTCGATTTTGGTAACGGATTCACAAAGTCTGTTTTGATAGCATAGATGTTATACACGTTCGGAATATCGCTTGTAACTCTCAAAGGTGTTCCGATTTCTTCATTATTACCATTGAAAAACCTCGTAATCATTTCTTTCTCGTTCGATTGATTATCATAAACCGAATAATCAAAATCGGCGGTTAATTCTTTGCCTTTATCGTTGAATGCGTGTTTGAAATTTGTATTAAACGTAAGGTTTTTCCAACCTCTATAAGGATTCGATGTCGTTTGAGGACTCGACTCAATAACACCATTGTTACGGATGTAGGCATTATTACGAATTACCCCATTATTCATCCATTCACCGAGATTGGCATTCAATAATACTCCGATTGTTGTCTTTTTACTGGCGAAATAATCGGCTCCTGCACGTAAAGTGGTATTGTGTGATTGCATCGGACGGAAACCGTATTGGTCTATCGTACGGCCATCTAAAACCCTCGAAATGTTCTGATTCTGGAAGTTTTGGTTGTAACGGCTGCTGATATTACCAAAAGTGTTGAATTTACCTTGGCGGTTGTTAAGATTGAGGTTTACGCTACCTTTAGGTAAATTTCCTTCTACATCGCCAAATGTCAATTGTGGAGGAAAGCTCACACCAGCACCAATCGACAAGCTACCGTTTGTACCAAAGTTTTTGTTTCGTTTTGTGATAATATTGATAATTCCGGAGTTTCCTGCTGCATCGTATCGAGCCGATGGATTTGAAATAATCTCAATCTTTTCGATTTGGTCGCTGTTCATGTTTTTCAAAAGATTGGCCAATTGCTCTTGCGACATATACGTTGGTTTGCCATCCAAATAAATCTGAACACCCTGTTTGCCCTTTAAGCTGATGTTATCGTTTTGGTCAATCGAAACCCCCGGAGCTCTTTGCAAAACCTCCATTGCGGTGCTACCGCTATTGACTATACTGTTCTCAACATTCATCACCAATTTATCGGCTTGTTGTTCGAGCAATGGCTTTTTGGCCACAACCGTCACCTCTTTTAAGGCTTGGGTTTCTTGTTCGAGCTGAATATCTTGAAGTTTTACATCAAGGTTTTCGGCCGAAATTGTAATTTTGGGAGAATAATATTTTTTATAACCAACCATTGAGATTGATACAATGTATTGATTATTAGCTACTTGCTCAAACGCAAACTGTCCGCCTGCATCAGCAACAGCACCTTTGGCAAGTGTAGAATCTTTAGCTTTGAGTAAAAGAACGTTTGCGAATGGCATCGCTTGGCGTTTTTCGTCGAAGAGGCTTCCCGAGATTTTGCCTTTGTTTTGGGCAAAAGAAGATAGAGACAGGGTGATTAACCCCATGATGAGTAATTGTAACTTTTTCATAATTGTTTTGTTTTTGAATCTTTTGGCTAAAAATACTTTGAATTAGCTGGCAAAAGATTGTAATAGCTTAAATCATGATTCAAAATTATAGTACTATGTAATACAAGGAAACTGTTATTGCATAAGTGGTATTTTTTGAATGATGAACGGTTTGTAGCTATTTGATGCAAAACAGAAGAAAAGGTTACAGCCAAATTTGAAAAATTAAGGCCGCGGAGTCCGTAGCCTTAATCTGTACCTAACAACAAACTATTATGAGGAAATATCTTCGTAATAGCATTTAAAAGATGCAAAGCTAAGGCCGAGGTTGCACTAATGAAAAGTGGATAGTGTCAAATACTGCTTTTTGGGGGATGGATGGCAAATGTTTGGCTTTAAAATCCCGAAGAATAGGGGATGTTAATAAATTGAATGTAATGTTACAGAAATTTTTAGTTCTTTCAGTTTTTGAGCAATTTTTAGATTAGTTGCCTCTTCCAAATTCTTTTCTCGGCAAATCACATCGTAGCCTTTGGGTGTAAACAATGTTTTCTCAAAATGAATGATTGCCCAATTGGTATCGAGATACAGAATCTCCCATCGGCTTGTCAATAATGAAAGTATGCCCTTACCTCGCCATTCAAAACAAGAATTATTGGCATTGAGTGGCGTATCAAAACCGTTGATTGATTTTACTTTACCGTTTTGCTCATATTTAACCTCGTCGGTAAGCCCTAAAATGTCATTTCGTTTCGCGATTGTATAATTAAAAGTAGGATTCGTTTTATCGCCCTTCAACTACATCGGGAAGTTCGATAAAATAATGTACCATTTTCCTTCGAGGGTACTAAGTTCGATGCTTTTATTAAACATATTCGTAAGATTGTTTGAACTCATAGATTGTAAAATAACATAGTTAAAAATAAGGATATAATTCGTGGCACGGCTCGAACCATTAATATTGAAAATCATGCTTTTATTGTTTAGCCGTGTCACGGTTTTTTGGGGAGGTTATTTCACCTACTATCATTGTACATAATACTAAAGTTAATCGACTTTCTCATTACTAAGTTGTAAATTTGATTTGCAGTTAGGCCGTATTTAGCTTAGATTTCGTACAAATATATTCAACCCTACAATCTCAACTATGAAAAAAATAATCTTTGCTCTTTTTGTTTCGGGAGCTTTGCTTCTCAGCTTCAATAAACCCACCGCCAAAACACCCAATGTCGTTTTGATTTTTTTGGATGATTTGGGCTACGGCGATTTGGGTGTGACGGGTGCAGTTGATTATCAAACCCCTAATCTCGATAAAATGGCAACCGAAGGCATTCGGTTTACCAACTTTCTTTCGGCACAAGCGGTTTGTAGTGCTTCGAGGGCGGCATTGATGACAGGTTGTTATCCGAATCGTATCGGCATTTCAGGGGCTTTGATGCCATACTCAACCGTTGGTATTAACGCAAAAGAAACAACCATCGCCGAATTGCTCAAACAAAAAGGCTATAAAACCGCTATTTATGGCAAATGGCATTTGGGGCATCACAAAGAGTTTTTGCCACTTCAACATGGTTTTGATGAATACTTTGGTATTCCGTACTCAAATGACATGTGGCCAATTGATTATGATGGAACGCCCGTTCCGGATAATCACCCGAAGAAGAAAAACTATCCGCCATTGCCATTGATTAGCAATAATTCTAAAATCGAAGAGATTTCAACCCTTGAACAGCAAGGGATGCTGACCGCTCGATACACCGAAAAGGCAGTTGATTTTATCAAACGAAACAAAAACAACCCATTTTTCTTGTATTTACCCCATTCGATGCCGCACGTACCGATAAACGCCTCGCCAAGATTTAAAGGTAAAAGTAAACAAGGATTATACGGTGACGTAATCATGGAGATTGATTGGTCGGTAGGGGAGATTCTTAAATCGCTGAAAGAGAATGGATTAGATAAAAACACTTTGGTGATTTTTACGAGTGATAATGGTCCGTGGATTAATTTTGGGAATCATGCTGGCTCGACGGGTGGTTTTAGAGAAGGAAAAGGGTCGAGTTATGAAGGAGGGCAGAGAGTTCCTTGCTTGATGCGTTGGAAAGGCACAATGCCCGAAGGGTTGATTTGTAATAAACTCAGCTCGACGATTGATATTTTGCCAACTTTAGCCAAGATTTGCGAGGCCAAATTGCCCGAAACCAAAATTGATGGACTCGATATTTCAGAACTTTTGAAGGGAAATTTGGCGGCTGAACCACGTAAGACTTTTTATTATTACTATCGAAAAAACTCACTCGAAGCAGTTCGGCAAGGTGATTGGAAATTGGTTTTTGAACATCCCGGACGTACTTACGAAGGTTTTCAGCCGGGCAATGATGGTTTTCCAGGAACTGTCAACGAAAATGCACCTTATCCGTTTGCTTTGTACGACCTCAGAAGAGACCCCAGCGAAAGGTACGATGTGCAAGCTACTTACCCAAAAATTGTTGAAGAACTTAAAAAATTAGCCGATATGGCTCGTGAAGATTTAGGCGATGATATTTTGAAAATCAATGGTAAAAATAATCGCCCTGCTGGTTCTGTCAATTAAAAAATATAGGTGTGGCACGTCAAGTGCCACACTTTTGTTAATTTCCGAAAACCTTTTCGCCGCCCACAAAAGTATTTTTTACTTTGACATTTCGTAACTTTTCGTTCGGAATCGTCATGATGTCTTCTTCTAATATTACAAAATCCGCCATTTTGCCGTTTTCGATACTGCCACGCTCTTTTTCTTCAAAATTGGCATAAGCACTCCAGATTGTCATGGCTCTGAGGGCTTCTTGGCGGGTTAGAGCGTTTTCCATCTGAAAACCACCTGCCGGATAATTTTGCGAATCTTGACGAGCTACTGCCGAATGAAATCCAAAAAGCGGATTAACGGCCTCGACGGGGAAGTCGCTACCGTTGGCAATTACACCGTTTTGTTTTAATAATTCCTTGAATGTGTAAGCGGTTTTTACACGCTCATTCCCCAATCTTTCGTCGGCCCAATACATATCCGAGGTTGCGTGAGTTGCTTGGATAGATGGAATGATTGAATACCTGCCAAATTTAGGAACGTCCTGATTATCAACTACTTGGCAGTGTTCGATTCGCCAACGGCGGTCGTTTTTTTCTTTGAGTAATTTGCCGTAAATATCCAAAATTAATCGGTTTGCCGAATCTCCGATACAGTGCGTATTTGCCTGAAAACCAGAGTTGTAGATTTGGGTCAGGCTTCTCTCGAGTTCTTTGGCCGAGAGCAATAGAAACCCAGTTTTTGAAGGCTCATCGCTGTACGGTTTTAGTAAACATGCTCCACGAGAGCCTAAAGCACCATCGGCGTAAAGTTTGAATGAGCGAACATTCAATCTATCGGTTTTGTAAATTCCTTTTTTGATAAAATAGTCAAGATTGGCAATTCCCAACGAAACCATCACGTAATTTCTGATTTTGAGTTGATTTTCTTTGTTCATTTTATCCATCAATTCAATATCGTTTCGCTGTAGTCCAGCATCTGAAACCGTCGTGAGTCCCAACGAAAAACACACATTTTGTGCTTCTAGCAGCATCTTTCGTTTGTCTTGTTCGGTTGCTATGGGCAGTACTCTTTTTACCAATCCCATGGCATTATCTACCAAAATACCAGTCAATTCACCGTTTTTCACCTCAACCAATCCGCCATCTACCTTGCTATTGATACTTATTTTAGCCAAAGCGATGGCTTTTGAATTAACCAAAGCGGCATGACCATCAATGCGAGTCAACAAAACGGGTTTATCGGGGAATGCCTTGTCTAATAAATCTTTAGTTGGGAATTCTTTTACATCCCAATCGTTTTGGTCCCAACCCCGACCAATAATCCATTGATTTTGAGGGTTTTTCTTGGCAAAATCTTTGAGTCTATCCACAATCTCTTGGTAAGACTTTGTATCAACCAAATCGCATTGACTCAGCATTTGTCCGAGACCCATAAAATGACTGTGTGGGTCGTAGAAACCCGGGTAAACTGGTTTATTTTGTGCATCAATCGTCTGTTTTGATTGGTACTTTTTGAGGATTTCTTTTGATGAACCAACTGCCAAAAACTTACCGTTTTTCACCGCAAAAGCTTGTGAAGTGCCAAAATTGGCATCGACGGTATAAACTTGGGCATTGTGGATGATTAAATCGGCGGCTTGTTTTTGGGCAAATGTAAGTGATGAAGCAAAGAGAAGTAAAATGACTTTTTTCATGTAGGCAGGTTTTATAGTTTGTTAGCCAAAATTAATAGATAAATTTAGATTTTTACCAAAACAAACTAATAACCGTTTGTTTGGAGGTGGAGTTTTAAATTTAGTAAATCTTCATTTTCAACCTATATAGCGATGCTTTAGAGCGAGTTGTCTTCAACATCCTTTTGGGAATTTTCGTTAATTAACTTTGAATGCTTAAATTTCGATTTTAACCCTATTCAAACATTTATCTATGAAATCAAAATCTTTTCTAAAATCTCTATTTCTGGTTACATTGGGAGTAGTGATAAGTTTCTTTTCGTTTGCCAATACCCCTGCTGCATCGAGCGATTACACCGTTGTTATCGAAGGTTATGATTGGGGTCCAGCCGTAAGTAAAGTGATTCTCAGTTTAGATGCTCCGACTTCTGTCGTTGATATGAAAGATTTTACGGTAGCTGTTGAGAGAAGTTCAGATTGTTCGGTTGTTCCCGAAAGCCAGAAAAGCGGTAGCCGAACTATAGTTTTTGCCTATATTTCTGATGCAAAGGGCAATCGTGTAAAAGAAGGCTCGAACATAACTTTGGTTTTGGCGGTAGCTCCAAACTTGCCGATTGGCTCGCCGATTCAATATTCGGTAAGTGGTAATTGCCGAGGAAATCGTTGGATAGATTACAAACTAACCATTACGAATACCAAAACAAATCAGGTTTGGAATAAAGAAAAATCACGAATTAGACCTATTTTAGATGAATTTGATAATTCGGGAAAATATGAATACGAATCGGGTAAATTTATGTCGTATTCATACTTCAAACCAAAAAATAACAACCCGAAAGCACCACTCATTATTTGGCTTCATGGTGGTGGCGAAGGCGGAACAGACCCAACCATAGCTGCTATTGGCAATAAAGCCATCAATTATGCTTCTGACGAAATCCAAGCATATTTTGGAGGTGCGTATGTGCTTGTGCCACAATGCCCAGGTGCGTGGATGCACGATAAAGACGGTAAAATGCAACCGGGTTCGGGCGAGGATGTCTATAATGTGGGTCTGATGGCTAATATCAAAGATTTCGTAAGTAAACACCCAGATATTGATACCAAAAGAATTTATATAGGTGGTTGCTCGAATGGTGGTTATATGTCTTTGAAACTATTATTGAAAGAACCAAATTACTTCGCTGCGGCATATATCAGTGCATTGGCGTATCAGTCACAATACATTACCGATGTTCAAATCAATAGCATCAAAAACATTCCGATTTGGTTTGTTCATTCAAAAGAAGATGCCACAACCAAACCCGAATTGACCGTTGTGCCAGTGTATGAACGTTTGAAAAAAGCAGGAGCAAAGAACGTGCATTTTAGTTTTTATGACCACGTAACCGATATTACGGGTTTCTTTGGTGGAGAAAATTATTATTACAATGGGCATTGGTCATGGATTTATTCCCACGCCAACACTGCCAAATTTGATTATGATGGTAGTAGCGTTATGATAAATGGAAGAGGTGTAACAATTATGGAATGGCTGGCAGCACAGAAGAAAAAATAGATTGTAAGGCGGATTTTTGAATCCGCCTTTTTTATGATTTATTTTTCATAATGACCTTTTGCGGCTAAAATAACAACGATAGTATCGCCGATTACTTCGTAAATAAGACGATGCTCATGATTGATTCGCCTCGACCAAAGACCCGATAAATCATATTTGAGAGGTTCGGGTTTACCTGTTCCCGTAAATGGGTGTTCTGTGAGTTCTTCTAAAAGTATCAGAAGTTTTTTGAGGATGGCTTTATTTCCTGACTTTTTATGAAAGTCAATATCGTTTTGTGCTTGTTTAGTAAAATCAATTCTATAACTCATTTGATGGCTAAAAATTCTTTAAGATTTTCTTTTTCAACTGAGATAAAATCGCCCTCTTTATATTCTTTTCTGCTTTCTTGTATTTTATGAATAAACTCATCACTGTATTCGTCATTTTGCTCACTGCTTGCAATCTGAATAAAATCCAGTGAACGAACTAATTGCATAAAAAAAGCAAACTTGTTATCGGGTATGTTGAGTGTTATCTGCTTCATATTTTGCTCGAAAGATATAAATATATCACAAATTTAAAATAAAATTTTTATAACCGCTCATAAAGCCAAAACAAAGCCATTATCATCATAAAAACTGCCCCAATTTGTCGGAAAACTGGATAATATCGGGTTTTTGAAATGGATAAAAGAACAGGGAAGGCAATTAAAACAATAACTAATTGCATCAACTCAATGCCAATATTGAAACCTAAAATACTCAATACCATTTGTCTGGTAGAAAGTTCTAAGTTTTTAAGGGTTTCAGAAAATGCCAAGCCATGAATCAATCCGAATCCGCCAGCTATCAATAATTCTTTTTTGGGATAAATAGGGCGGAAGGCATGAAAAGCCGAAATCAGAATCGTGATTGCAATCAGGATTTCGATGGGTTGCACAGGGAAATTAAGCCATTCAATCGTTCCTAAAATCAAGGTTAGCGAATGTCCGACTGTAAAGGCGGTTACAACTTTTAGTAAGTTTTTTAAACTTTCTTTTGTTCCTGCAAATTTGCCCCAACGTTTATTTTCTACCAAAAGCATGGCGGGTAATAAAAGCGTCAATACGAAAAGAATATGGTCAGTCCCTTCTTTGATATGCGAAATACCCAATGAAACCATGTTTTTGAAGCCCTGCCAAGTGCTTCCTTGATTCAAACTGACTTGAAAAGGGTTCAGTTTGCCATTTACCACATCCCACTCAATTACGCCAAGTTGCATCATGGTAGTATCTTCTCGCACGAAACCTTGTTGCCAATCTTGCTTGACTTGAATCAGCGTTTTGTGGCTTGCTACTCGGTGCAGAATGACATCGTAATCGAAATAAAAATTGCGTAAATCGTAGTTTTTAGGTGGTGTCATTTCAAAAAACACTATTAGCTCTTTATAAATGCCTACGATTCGGTCAGTCGTTTCAACGACTTTCATTTCGCCAATTTTCACTTGCCAAGGCTTTCCTTCTAAACTTTTTGGGCGGATATGTTCGATTAAGTAGCTTCTTAAAGTATCGCCTAATCTTTCTACCAAACGCTCTGATTTTTCATTTACCTGCATTCTGATTGCCGATTGCAATTCTGAAAGTGGCAACATGATTTCGCCTGAAATGTATTTTTCATGCACTTTCAAAACCACCATTGAGTTGGGCATTGGGTGGGCAGATGCAAAGCCCCCTACTCCCCATAGGGGGAGTAAAAGCATGAAAAAAAAGATTTTTTTGGTTATCATTTTTGAAATATTTGCAAGTAAGCCAATAAAATTTTATTATTCCCCTCTGGAGATAGCAGGGCTGTTAAGTTTTGGTTTTAAAGCCCTTCTCCTTCGAGGAGAAGGGTTGGGATGAGGTAAAATCTACGAAATACTTTATCATGAAATCCTAAAATTTAATTGTAAAACTCAACCTCGCATTAAAAGGCGTGCCGGGTGTAAAATGGATTTCTTCAACCGATGTTGTTTCATTCAACAAGCGGCTTTCGGTGTTAAATTGCGTTTCTTTCCATTTGGTATTGAAAATATTTTGTATCGAAAGTCCAACCGAATAACGGTTTTTGGAATAATTAATCAACGCATCGCTTACAAAATAGCCTTTTGCCATAACACTGTAATCTTCGTTGGCAGGGCGATTGCCCACATAGCGATAACGCAAACTTCCGCTCCAACCGCTTTCGTTTTTGAGTGTCAAGCCACCAATACTCGTAAAATTGACAGCCAAAGGTAAATAATTTTGTCCTTCTGCCTCGCTAACGGCTCTTGGTTTTGCCCAGTTGGCATCAATATCGAAAAATAACCTTTTGGCAATCTGATAACGAGCCGAAACATCAAAACCACTCCTAACCGAAGCCCCCGAAGGCTCAACCACACCAGCATCGCCCACATAAACAAACTCTTGATTCATCCATAAATACCAATACGAGGCATTGATGAGTAGTTTCGGAATCGGTTTCCAAATCGTACCTAAATCGGTTCCATAGGCAGCTGGAAGTATCTCTAAACCATTTTTTTCGACCACCACACGGGTATCATTCGAGTGAAAACCTTTGCCCGAAGTGAGATAAAACTGTAAGTTTTGATTATGTGTATAATAAAAATTCAGCTTTGGCGAAACGATTGACGCTTGGGCTTTCAGCAGTGTATTATTCTGCAATTTATCCAAATATTGATTTCTCAAATAATCGAAACGAACGCCAACCGTTGCCGAGAGTTTTGGGCTAATTTGTATGGTTTCATCGGCATAAATGCCCACATTGCTTTCGTTTACATTGCCTAATTTGATGGATTCAAGCAATTCGGTGCGGTTTTTTGTATGCGAAAGTTCAGAATCTTGCGTGAGGTCGTGGCGATAATTTAGACCCACATTAAAAGTGGCTTGCTTATTCCCTAAACCATGAGCAATCGAGTAGTTTGAGTTATATCCCCATAGGTTTCTGTTTTCTTTTTGCTTGATTTGGTCGCCATTGATGGGGTCTTCTAAGAAAAACGTAAAGTTTGAAAACAGTAAGAAATTATAATTTGAATAGAAAAACTGGTTTTTCCATACGTGATTCTGCTTGGTCAGTGTGAGCAATTCAGCATTGAAATTCGTTCGACTTGTTTCACCTCCTTCGGTCGGGTCTATTGAACCATAAAAACCAATTGTTCCGTCGGCAACGGCTCGTTCGGGAATTTGCCCCGAATGATTCCATTTACTCCAAAAAGTTGAGGCAGTTAGTGTTAAATTCGTGTTTTTTGAAAGATGATTATGGAATTTTCCGATAAGATTCAAGCGATTAAAGTTTTGCGGAGCATCGAAATATGAATCAGAATAATTGTATTCGCCAGCCAAATACGCATTCTTTTTCTCAGTTTTTAAAAGATTTACTCCCGAAACCAAACGATAGGTATTGAACTGACCGATTTCAGCTTTGGCAAAACTTTGTTCGAGCGTGGTTTTTGTTCTGAAATTTGCCCAACCGGCGGTGCTGAAATTACCTTTATCGGCATCATAAAGCCCTTTTTTGAAATCTACGCCTTCAATTAATTCTGGAATAATAAAATGAGCATCGGCATAACCCTGCCCATGGGCGTGCGAAACCATGTTGATGGGCATTCCGTCAACCGTCAATCGGATGTCGGTTCCGTGGTCAATATCAAATCCACGTAAAAAAATCTGTTCGGCTTTGCCGCCACCTGCGTGTTGTCCAATTACCAAACCCGGAACAATCCTTAAAACTTCTTGCGAATTATTGATGGTTCGGGTTTTAATGTCAAGGCTCGAAATGACTTGTTGATGTTGTGGATTGGTTGCCGAAACTTTTACTTCACTAAGCGAGATTTCGGTATCTATCAGGCTAAATTCTATGAAAGTGGTTTCGTCTTCTTTTACGATTGCTGTTTGGGTTTCGGTTTTATAGCCGATAAATGAAATCTCAATTTTGTAAGGTGCAGGATTTAGATTATTGATTTGAAAATAGCCAGTGGCATCGGTTGTTGTGCCTTTGTTTAAGCCAGTAAGTATGATATTTGCCCCGATAATTGGTTGTTTTGTTTTCCTATCAACAACTTTACCTACGATACTTCCCAAATGAGCATAAGCCGATGAAAAAGTTATGAAAAAGATAACAATTAATGATTTTACTGATTTCATGCGATGATATGGTAATTGTAAGCAAAAGTAGCTTAGACCAGCGAAATAGCCTTAGAAAATATTTTCTAAAACTATTTCGCCAAATTTTTATTTGTCTCAATTAGCACCATAATCGGCTTTTCTATCTCTCCAAACCGAATGTGGATGCACGCCATTTCTGATAACAATACCGCCTTGCATCGACCACTCAATCCAAACGCTTGGCCCATCAATTAAAATATAATCGCCTTTTTCTGCCATTGTAGTACTTCCCACATACGAAACATAAGTATCATCTAATTCCGACTTATATTTTGCCAAAACCGCTGCTGCTGCTTTATCATCCAAATCATCAACATAAGTTTTGATGGCTGCTAATAATAAATCTTTCTTGGCTTGGGTCAGACTACTTGCTTTTACACCCGATTTGGTTGTTGGGAAAGTACCATCCTTCTGTGGACCAACAATGATGTCGTTTTGTGCCGCCGCACGTTTAGCCGTTGTGAGTTCAGCCGCACTAAAACTTTTTAGAAGATTGGCAAGAGCCGCAGTTTCTTGAACCAAAGGCTGAACTAATTTACCCGTATTGGTGGATGTCCATGTCGGATATGGCTCTGTCGAGCGGAACGAAGGCGTTCCGCCTGTCATTTTACCGTTATTGTATGTAAAAATATTTGTTCCGTGATGTCCGCCAATCTGCAAACACCATAAGCCAGTAGTGCTTGGAGTTCCTAAAAAAGCAATGTAATAATTACCAGAACCATAGCCACTATCGCCACCATTGGCTCTCAGATAATCGTCTGCATCAATGATGCCCGTATATTCTTCGCTACCCTCGTTTGCTCCAGTACCTGTAGATGCTTTCAAGAGATTATAAAAGGCAGTCCATTGTGCGGCTGAGAATGTGCTTGAGGCTAATCCAACCCTATTTTTATATAGAGATTGAGGTAAATTGCTCCATAACTTTGCTTGAGCTACAGTATAACCATATTGAAGCGATGTAACCTGACTCGACGAAAGTGATGTTTTGAAGGCATTTGCCATAGCCACAATGTTAGAAATGTCTGTATCTGCATTCCAAGCCGATGTGCTACTGCCAGTTCCTGTCGATGAAGCATTGACAGTGAGCGAAAGTGAGCAAGATTGTCCTCCTACCGAAATTGCAAAAGCAGCCGTTCCGCTTGCCGAAGGTGTGCCTGTAATAGCGAACGTAACCGAACCAGCCCCAGATGCCAATGTTCCTGCCGCCAAAGTTGCCGTAAGACCTGTTACACCCGTTGATGAAACAGCAGAACCAGCCGAGTAAGCTGCTCCGTTTCCGCCTGAATACGGCACTGTTGCTGTTCCGGTAAAAGCCGCATTGGCGGTTGGTGTAGCTGAAAAAGTGGCAGACGAGCAACTAAGTGCCGAAATACTTGCCGATGTAGAACTTGTGATTTCTTCTTCTTTACAGCTAAAAACAATGAATGTTGCCGCTATGACCGAACTTGAAATAAGAGTTTTAAGATTCATAAGATATTGAGAGTTTGTGTTAACTACACTCAAATAGACGAATCTTTTTTATGGAGAGTAACCTAAAAAGGGCGGTTTGAAAGTGAAAAGGAAAAAAACGCAAGTGAATCGCCGTTTAGCCTCTTTCATACCATTTTTTAAATGAAGTTACCTTCTCTTTGCTGATAATTACTTCAAATGGAGAGGGCGGATTTGTACGAACAATGACTCTACTATTGTTGTAGGGTTCGATGGCTTGGGTGCTTTCACGAGAAAGAATATACTGCCGATTGGCTCTTACAAATTCGTTAGGGTCGAGTTGGCTTTCGAGGTCTTCGAGTTTAAAATCTAAAACCATTTTTCGACTATCGAATAATTGACCAAAAACTAATCCGTTTTCAATGAAAAAGTAGGCAAATTCGGTGGTTTTGATGGGAATCAACTTGTTTCGATATTTTACCAAAAAGCTTTTTCGGTAATTTTTGGGTGTGAAACTTTGTTGTTGGATGAGTTGCTGGAAAACTTCTTGCTTGATTAATTGTTGATTTTTAAATTTTTCGATGGCAAACCTGAGCGATTCTTCATCAATGGGTTTTAAAATATAATCAACGCTATTGAGTTTGAAGGCTCTGATGGCGTATTCATCAAAAGCCGTTGTGAAAATAATGGGTGTTTTGATAGAAATTTGCTCATAAATCTCGAACGAAATGCCATCGGCCAACTGAATATCTGAAAAAATCAAATCGGGCGAATCGTGGGTTGTAAACCATTCGATAGCTTCCAAAACTGTTTCGATAACAGCCAATATTTCATGCTCAAAATCAATGGATTTTAATAAAAACTTGAGTTGATTCGCCGCCGCAGCTTCGTCTTCTATGATTACGATTTTCATACTATCAGTGGTAAAATGACCTTAAATTCTTCATTTTGTTGAATTTCGATTTCTTGATTTGCCAAAATTCTGAATCGCTCGTTCAGATTCGCCAAACCAATGCCCGTGCCTTCCGAATTGGGTTTCAGATTGAGCGAATTACTTACCGAAAGTGTTTGGTTTTGCGAATCAACAACGATTGTTAGATTCATGGGCTTAGTGGTCGAAATGATGTTATGCTTAATGGCATTTTCGATGAGAAGTTGTGTTGAAAGCGGCGGAATTTTATATTTTTCAATTTCAGAAAGGTCTTTCTTAATTCTGAGATTTTCGCCAAACCTTATCTGCAATAAAAAAATATAGCTATCGAGTAGGGTAAGTTCTTCTTTCAGCGAAACCAACGATTGTTCTTGCATACTCAACGAATACCGCAGTACTTGCGAGAGTTTCTGCAAATATTGTTGGCTTCTGGCTTTATCGTCGTTGATTAGCCAACTGAGCGTGTTGAGCGAATTGAATAAAAAATGCGGGTTCAGTTGGTTTTTTAGGGAATTGAGCTGAATCTGCAAATTTTCGGTTTTTAGATGCTCATTTTCGAGTAGAATTATGTTTTTTTGCTCGGTTTCATTGATAAATTTGCTAAAAAAGTATCCGAACCCCAAAACTAATAATCCCCGAATAATTACGGTAATGACCATCATTTTTTCACGGATACCCAGCAACATATTGAGCGAACTCAGCACCACTACGAATACCATAAATATCAATATCGGATAGGTGATTTTCTGACTTTTGGATTTTTTTAGAGGATAACGAAAAAAGAAAATGATGCTTATCGAAAACAATAAGCAAATCAAAATTTGAATGAAAATATCGGTAATGGCTAATGCTGGACCTTCTAAATTAAGGATATTTGAATGATTGACGTGTGATGAATCGTGTATGTGTGGAGGTTTTCTACCCAGATTTAAGCGTGGTAATTGCAAAAAGATTATCGGAAAATTTACAAATACCGAAACCAGTAAAGAAAATACCCAAATAAACCGTTTTATTGAAGGGGCTTTTATCATTAAGTTTTTATGAGAGATAACCCAAAAGTAGTGTTTTTAGGTTTTCTATTTCTATAAAATCAAAGTGAAAAGGAAAAAAAAGTGGGTGAAAAGAAGTTTACTACCCAACTTTTATAGCAAGAATAAACGAATTTATATCCACTCATTTCAATGTAAAACTATTCAGAAAAGGCTCTATGAAAGGTTGATAATAGTCGTATTTGGGTGTTTCGGCTGAGAAAGTTACAATATAAACTTTACCTGCTTTTACATAATAATACTGTCGCCAAGTCTGTTTGAAGTTATTTTTTTCTCCCGAATAGGTAAGCCTAATAACGTTGGATTTCAGCTTTTTCTTCTCGATAACCTTAAAATTCTTAACCACTTTTGGCAAATAGTCTATCGAAAATTGGGCATATTTATCGACCGTATATTCTGCCGAAGGCAATGGATTGAAGGTAAGATTGATACTTTCGGTGTAAATATCAGGATAATTTAAGGTATCAGCAGGTGCGAGAATCGAACATTCATTGACAGCACACGTTTCTTTGAGTCTCCAAGTAGGAGGGTAGTTGATTTTGTATGGTTTAAATTCCAAAACTTTCACGCTGTCGGCAGGAGTAAAGGCTTTTGTTGTTAAACTACAACAAACCAGAAGTATTAAGCTATAAAATTTCATCTTGATAATGTTTTGAATTCGGTTGACTCTCAGATGGTAATTTATTTACATTTTTTGAACCGTAAAAATACAAAAACAACCTAAACTATTTTAATGATTATTTAAGTTGTTTTGAATGGATTAGAAGATGATTTACCTTACAATAATGGCTCCGCTTAATAAATTATGATTTGAATTTTATGCGAATGATAATATATTTGTTAAATGAACCCTTTACTTAACTTATAAACATGAGAACTAAAGTTACCCTACTTTTTATTTTGGCGATATTTACAGCCCAAATCACTGCTGGACAAAATGTTCAAACCGAAGTAATTTCGTTTCAAATCAATCCAGTTAAGGCAAATATTTCAGACTTGATTGAGTACGAAAGGCGAAATCCAGTTAAAGTTGAAGTTCCTGATTTATCAAAAAAGATACCTAAAACGGGCTACCCTAATGAATTGCCCTTGCCTGAGGGAGCTAAGATAATCCCATTTATCGGAGGTTCAAATACTAATAGCCCAGACCCAATCGTACCGACCCCCGATGTACCTTCTCCGTCTCCAAGTCTCACTTTTGAATCATTGATAGATAATATTTCATCAATTCCGCCAGATGTTCAAGGAGTTGTTGGGCCAAATCATGTTTTTACAGTACTAAACTCTCAATATCGTTATCATAATCGCACTACAGGTGCAACACTTTCAACTGTTACACCAACCACTTTTTGGTCTCCAACTGGTAAAACTGGAATTTTTGACCCAAATATGGTTTATGACCCGTTTAATAATCGTTGGATTTTTGCTATTTGTGCGAGAACTAATCCTGAATCATTTCTTTTAGTAGCAGTTTCACAAACCAATGACCAACTGGTATTTGGAATTATTATACGATTGATGTGGATGCTAATAATGTCAATTGGTTTGATTATCCAAGTTTGGGTTTCAACAAAGACTGGATTGTGGTTGGTGGCAATATGTTTAGTAATGCTGCTAATGCTTTTTCTGGTTCTCAAATCTATGCTTTTGACAAAGCTACGATGTATGCTGGCGGCACAATTAATAGCACAAACTCTACTTTGTTTTCATCAACAACCATCGGTGGTACACATACACCTGCTTATACTTATGATAATACTCTAAATAAAATTTACTTATTGCAAAACTGGAATGGTAATTCGGGAGGTGCTGGTTATTGGCGTTTGTATGAAATAACAGGTACTACTCATCCGCTTACATTTACGTCATTGGGTTTTCCAACAGGTTCTCCGTGGAGCAATACAGGGGTTTTGGCATCACAACCCACCGTTGCTGCTTCACAATATATTGATGCGGGTGATACTCGTATGCAAAATGTGGTTTACAGAAATGGTAAATTGTGGGGGACACATACTATTTTCTTACCAAGTACATCACCAACACGTGCATCTTGTCAAACGTGGGAAATAAATCCAACGAGTTTGGTAGTAAATCAGTCAATTAGGGTTGATGATAACGATGGGGTTGCACCCCAAGAGCATTTTTACTACCCAAGTATTGCGGTCAATGCCAATAATGATTTATTAATGGGTTTTGCTCATTCTTCCGTCAATCATTTTGCAGGTGGGATGTATGCTCTCCGAAAAGGTACAGACGCCAGTGGGACGATTCGTGAAAATGTACGATTTGTAAATGGATTAGCAACGTATTTTAAGACTTATAGTGGAACAAGAAATCGTTGGGGCGATTACACAGCTACTGTTGTTGACCCTGTAAATGATACTGACTTTTGGACGATACAAGAATTTGCTTCAACCAATAACGGAACTTACGATAGATGGAGTACTCAATGGGCAAAAGTTGTACCCCCAGCTACAAATGCAATTACGACCAATGCTCCTTCTTCGTTAACCTTGTGTGCAGGAAAAAACTACAATTTGACTTTTACGGCGGCTGGAGTTTATAATACTGGAAATATATTTACAGCTCAATTGGCTACAAGTAGCACATTCGTTTCTCCAACTACGATTGGCACGGTGACAAGTACTACCGCATCAACCATCACGATTAATGTACCCACAAGTGTTGCACCAACCGGAAATAATTACAGAATCAGAGTTGTAGCAAGTAATCCTTCGACAACGAGTGGCAATGATATTGCCGTAACAGTTATTTCAACGAATCTTACTGTTAGCTCTGCAACTACTGCACCATTTGAGGCTGTTGAAAATATTGATAACACAGGAGTGATGAATCCTACCGGAAATGTTAGTTATAAATCAGGGAAGTCGATAACGTTGAGTTCGGGGACTTCTCCCACAAAGAATTTTACATTTAATTCAACTGGGGGAAATGTTTTTGAAGCAAAGATTCAGGCTTGTCCTTATTAAATTTTGTTTGTATTCCAACCTTTTTGTTGTTGGCAGACTCTTTGTAGTAGAATCAATAAAAAGATACCCAAATGAAAACTAAATTATTATTGGTAGCTCTATTAGCTATCATCTTTGGATGCGAAGGCGTAAATATTGAAGCCGATAATATTGGCACCATAGAAGGAAAAGTTACTATTGGTCCACTTTGTCCTGTTGTTTCAGTGAATACTGTAGGCAATCCTTGTGGATATACTGATGCACAAATGAATGCAATTTACGGAGCTTATAAAGTAGTTGTAACTGCTGCAAATCAAGCATCTAAAAAAGAATTGACTTTAGATAAATCTGGCATTTTTACATTTGATATACCCGAAGGCTCATACGAAGTAGCTGTCCAGAAAGTAGATGGCTCGGCGATTGGTGTGAGTGGCCAAAAATCAACAGAGGCAATGACCGCTAAAGTTGTAAAAAATCAAGTATCACGATTAGAAATTAGTATAGATACAGGCATTAGATAATTAATTATTTCAAATCATTTGGTTTGAAATAATGGCAATTTACAGGTTTAAAACAAAGGCAATAATTCTTTCGGATTATTGCCTTTGTTATTATTTTTACAAATCTACTATTTAGACAAAATTTGGTAAATAATTCCTTTCTGCGTTTCAAAATCAATAGCAAAACTTTCTGGATTTTTTATTTCTTTTAGCTTTGAGACATCTTTTATGATTGGTTTTGGCGGATTTATGAAGCTAAATAAAGGATTTGGATTTTCTCCAGTAGCTTCTTTCGTTTGGCTATTTTTTACAATAATCTTTTGATTTGTTCTGATTCTGCAATTTCCACCCAAGTTAGATTTTATTTGTGCTTGCAAGATTTTTCCATCTTTCCATTCCATATCAACAATAAATCCTCCACGGGCTTTGAGTCCTTTCACTTTTCCCGAACTCCAAGCTTTTGGCAGTGCGGGCAATAAATAAATTTCTCCTGCATGACTTTGTACAAGCATCTCAGCGATGCCTGCCGTTGCTCCAAAATTTCCATCAATCTGAAAAGGCGGGTGTGCATCAAAAAGATTCGGATACGTTCCGCCACCGCTCATGTGTTCTCCCTCAAACTTTATTAGTTTGAAAAGATTGCTAATCAATTTCAAAGCATGGTCGCCATCCAAGAGCCTTGCCCAAATATTTACTTTCCAACCCATCGACCAGCCCGTTGCGGCATCACCACGGCGTTCCATTACTTTTTCGGTAGCGACAATCAATTCGGGTGTTGTGGAATGATTAAACTGATTGCTCGGATAAATCGGGTACAAATGCGAAATATGACGATGCTCTTTTTCGGCTTCGTCAAAATCTTCTTGCCATTCTTGCAATTGTCCGTGCTTCCCAATCTGATACGGAAGCAGTTTTGCAAGGCTTTTTTTGGCTTTTTGCGTAAAAAAATCGTTGATATTCAATAATTTACATGCTTCAATATATCTCTCATAAGTCTCTCTGATAATTGCCATGTCCATCGTTGGACCCGAACTAAACGTAGCTTGTTTGTTATTTTCGTAGATGAAATTTAACTCTGGGGACATCCCGACTGGGGTAACCAAAAAACCATTTTCGTTGGGTATTAGCCAGTCTTCGTAGAACTCAACTGAACCTTTGAGCAGTGGGAAAACCTCATTTTTAAGAAAATCCTTATCGCCAGTAAACAAATATTTCTCCCAAAAATGGCTCACCAACCATCCGCCAGCCACGTTCCAAAACGAACAATTACAATTATCAATTGGCTCGGCATTTCGCCAAATATCGGTATTGTGATGTGCCACCCAACCATTGTTTCCATACATTTCTCGGGCTGTTTTTTGCCCATTTTGAGCCAATTCTTTGATGGCTTCAAAAAATGGCTCTTGACATTCCGATAGATTTGTGATTTCGGCTGGCCAATAATTCATTTGAGCATTGATATTGATGGTATAGCCCCCATTCCACGGTGGAATCAATTGGTCGTTCCAAATCCCTTGTAGATTCAGAGGTTGTCCTCCAATGCGTGAACCTGCAATCATCAAATACCTACCAAATTGAAAATACAAGGCGGCAAAAGATTGGTCTTTACCATTGGCAAAAAGCTCAACTCGTTTATCGGTTGGTAGGGCGGATTGCTCGGTTTTGTTTTCAATCGAAATTTGCACTCTGCCGAATAACCTTTTGTAGTCTTTCAGATGCGTAGCCAGAAGATTTTCGTAGGTTTTGGTTTCGATGGATTTATAAATTTGATTCAACTTGACCGATGGGTTTATGCCCTCGGTGGCTGGATTTTTATCGAAACCATTGAAACTCGTAGCTGCACCCAAAATCAAAATAACCTCGCTGGCATTGCTAACTTGTAACGTGTCTTTCAAATAACTGATTTTTGCATCTTTGGCTCGAATTTTTACCTGACTTTTAAAGGCCATTCCGCCATTTTGGTCATAAATCAATTGGGTTGCTTCTGGTTTTCTACTACCATCTTTATCAAAAAGTTCGGGATATTTATGCTGGTCTCCAAGTTTTTCGATGAATTCGAGCGTTCTTCTTACGCCATATTTGGCAACTCGACCTTTCATCGTAACAGAATTTTTATCTGCCGAAAAAGTAGTTGTTTGCTTGTGCAGACTCGAAAAATATGCCTTAAAATTTAGCTTCTCTCGCCCTTTGGCTGATAACCTAATAACGATACAATGGTCTGGATAACTTGCAAAATATTCCCTTTTGAATTGCGTATTGTTGTATTCGTAGCTAACTGTGCTGATGGCGGTTGTTAAATCAAGGCTTCGTTTGTAATTCTTCAATTTTTCAGTCGAATGTCCCAAATCTAACCATAAATCGCCCATGGGTTGGTATAATTGATGATTTCGCCCGAGCCATTCTTTACTAATTATTGCTTGAGCCTCTTGGAATTGCTTAGCTTTGATGAGTTCAGCCACCTTTTTATAGTGTTTTCTGACATCAATTTTGCTGTATGTAAGATTCGGTTCGCCTGTATAAAGTGTGCTTTCGTTGAGTTGTATTTGCTCTTTTTCAGTTCCTCCATAAATCATTCCGCCCATGTAGCTATTGCCAATCGGTATCGCTTCTGTCCATGCCTTTGCAGGTTTATCATACCAAATAAAAGTGTCTTGATTTTGGATGTTTATCTGCGAATTTGAATGAAGTGAACTAAGTAAAAAATAAACGAATAGTAAAAGATTGAAAGGCTTTTGCATGAATAGACGAATAGATGATTGAATATTACAAATGTAAGCGAAATTAAATGTTAAATTCAATCAATATTGGTGTTTAAACTGAATTATATTTGCCCAACAAAACGAAAATTTAGGATGAATAAAATTCTTGTCATTGGTTCAACTGGTTTGCTCGGAAAACCCGTTACAAACGCCCTTATCGAAGCAGGATTTGAAGTAAGTGTATTGGTTCGTGATGATAAGACTGCGAAATCACTTTTTCCGAAAGCCAAAATATTCATTGGCGATTTGAAATCGAAGACTGATATTCAGAATGCCATGCAAGGGCAAGATGCCATTCATCTAAATTTATCGGTAAAACAAACCGAAAAATCATCCGACTGGCACGCCGAGAGCGAAGGTATAGATAATATTTTGGCAGTCGCCAAAGAATGTAATGTCAAGAGAATCAGTTATTTATCTTCGATTGTGCATTTTTATCAAGGTATGAATGAATTCGATTGGTGGGTTTTTAGAATCAAACAAGAAGCCGTTACAAAAATTAAAAATTCTGGAATTCCATATTCAATTTTCTATCCATCAACTTTTATGGAAAGCATTTTTTATCAATCAAAACAAGGAAATAAAATAGCTTTAGGGGGGAAATCGGAGCATCCGATGTGGTATATTTCGGCAAATGATTATGCTGCTCAAGTGGCAAATTCGTTCAAGGTTTTGAAAGAAGGGAATCGAGATTATTTTGTGCAAGGAACAGAATCATTTACCCAAGACCAAGCTGCAAAAGTATTTATTGAGCATTATAAAAAAGAAAAATTAAGCACCATGTGGGCTCCGATGTGGGTCATGAAAATGATGGGAGTTTTCATACAAAAATTCAATTACGGTTATCATATTGTGGAGGCTCTCAATAAATATCCCGAAACATTCAAAGCCCATCAAACTTGGGATGAACTCGGCAAACCGAAAATTACTCTGAAAGATTTTGCAGAGAGTTTATAAAAACAGCAGTCCCACACTTTTGAAGTGTGGGACTGTTTAAAAACGTGAGATAATTAAAGACCTAAAACGCAATTTCAATCCATAAAATAAACCCCTTTTTCGACCAAGAAGTCTTTTTGTTCTGGAGTTAAGAAATAAAGCCTCTCGCCATCGCTGTAAAACTTACTCGTTGTGAGTTGAGCGTTGATGGGCTTCATTATTTTTTCAAAAAATTGGTCAGTTGTTAGCGAATAACTTTGGTCTTTTGATAATTTGATACTGAATAGGGTCTTTTTTGATTTTAAGGTGTATTCACCCTTGTATTCAATCTCCTTTGCCCATTTTTGCTCATCCTCTTTCTGAAATTCTGCTTCTATTTTTTTCTTTACTTCGGCGTAGTTATCGGTGAATTTCTCTAACAAAACCCCATTATTTGAAGCTTTTTGCAGCGATTTAGGCCATAAAGATGCAGGAGGATTCACTCCAAATAATACCAAATAATCTAAATAGGGTGAGTCGGCGGCAATCAACATCATATCGGGTCTAATATCTAACACAATGCTTCGATACTTTATCAAAAAATCTTCAATTTCGGTTTCATTCAGTTGTTTTATCAGTTTTTTCTCTTGAAAAACCCTCAATTCGTTCAATAAATCATTTCGATTGGCGTTTCCGTAAACCTGAAAACCAAATTGTGATGCAAGATTTTCATCCAATTTAACGATAATCGTTTTTTGCTTTTCATTGACCGCTGAAACAATTCGGTATTGATTGCCCGAGTCCATCAGGTAGGCATTGAAGAAATCTGGTGCAATCGGTATGGCATTGTAATAAATCGAATCGGGCGATATACCGTTTGCGATAAGTTGACGAATGTTTTCCAATTCATAATCAACTCCATAAAAATAATTACGGTATTTTTTTCCATCAATTCCGTAGTTTACCGAATAGAACTTCTCGAAATAAGCTTCATCTCCTTCGCCTATTTTGGATGAATCTTGCTGAATTTTTAGGTAGTCAAATTTCAAATCGCTAAAGAATTTTTGGCGAGTTTGCTCATAAACATCTGCAAGTAAGTTTTTTACAGATTTATCCTTGTAAGCAATAAGGTCTATTTCAATTCTGTCTTTTAGGTACGGAATCACTTGCGAGGCGTATTGAATACCGTTGGGTAAATCTTGTTGTATTTTAGATTTGTCTTCTTCTGTGACTACTCCCTTTTGGACTAATTCGTTTACAAAACTTTCGGAATCAAAAGTGCCAGGGTCGGCATAGGCCGTATCTACTTCGGTGACGTATGATTCTGGTACATAGATTGGCGAGATTCTACCTATAAACTTATCACCCAAAGACTCGTATTCGGCATCTTTCAAGAAAAAGTAATATTTGTTGTTTTCTTTGTAGATAATATACGGTTTGACAGATGCAGCAGCCATTGATTTTTTGATTAGCCCCACAATTTTATCTTCTAATTGAGCATAACCTCCCAAACCCATCATGGCAGCAAAAGGGTTGTCTTCGGCAATTGGTTCGACGCTTACCGAATCGGCAACAACTGTTTCGGCATTTTTAAAACCAAATTTGAATGATTTAGCTTCAGATTTTGCTTTCTTGAATTCATTATCGAAGTTCTCTGTCAATTCAGTAGGAGCGAAGGCTTTGCCAGATGCCAATTCCATTTTATTGAGAAAATCTGTAAAATTGGATGCTTTTAAGTCTTTGGCAAAAATATCACCTTTTACCAAGCGGTTTGGTTTCTGATTAAGCAGATAAAACAATATTTCAGAATCGTAGCTCGATGCCACAACTTTACGACTTTCGAGTATAGTTTTTTCGATTGTAGCTTCACTCATTGGTTCGATGAGTTGCGTACCCAGAAGGTCGGTATAGATTTTTTTGAGATTAGAGAGGCTATTAAATCCACTGAAATCTTGCCCTTGTCCAAATGATAAATTTGTAGAAATGAATTGTTTTTTGACAATTTCGTATTGGGTGCTATCCATCAGAAATACCACTCGTTTCTCACGACTCGGACTCGGAAAAATCGAAAACTCATCACCAATTACAAAAAGGCGTTTTTTGCTACCAGAATCTATCAAATAATCATTCAAAATCTGAATATCTTTAGAACCCAACCAAGCACTGTTCAAAATTCTTCCAATCGAATTACGCATTCCTGCATCGGGCATTGATTCTTCGGCAATCTGATTAAACGGAATCTCCTTTGTGTATTTTTTTCCATTGAAATCGGCCGAAATTTGTAGTTTTCGACGGTCCATAAATTTATCAACTGCTCCCAAAAAGCTACCTAACAGCGGATTTGCCATTGTAGTTTCTTCTTCTTTAGCAACCTCTTGGATTTCGAGATTCGAAATTTTTAATGATGGAATCAACCGATTTGATTGCTCAAATAACCTTTTTATTATCTCTTTCTTTTGTGGAATCTCCAAAACATCGCCGCTTCTAAAAGTGATTGCATTCGGTAGTTTTTCAAAAATATCTGTTTTATTGAGCAATGTATAGGCTTGAATACGTTCTTTCAGAGCCTTGCCATCGCCTGCATTTAATAAACCTGCCAGTTGAAGTGTATCTATTTGATTGAATTGGCTTTTGCGTAACGATTCGTAACTATCATAATATAAACTACGAACTGCGGCATAGAGAAAAACACTGAAATCTTTGAGGACGAATCGCTCGTCTTTGGTGAGCCATTTCTGGCAATCGGTATAAACTTTTGGGTCTAAAATACCAGTTTTATTGAGCGATTCGAGCAACCCTTGATAACCATCGCGATAATCATTCATTTTTACTTTAAAACTGAATGGATTCTGAATATCACCTTCGATGATTGGTTTAAATGACCATTTTTCGCCCAAAATTGGTTTCAATTTATCGAGCGGGGCTTTCATCAAACGGGCTGTCTCGTAGGTTGTTCGATGTAAATCAATTACTCCTAAAAGCACCAAAAAAGCAGCACGATTCATGGCTAACGAATCGGCTCCTTTGAGCATCGAAAGCATTTGTTTCGCAGATTCACCTTTACCCGAACTCGAATCGGTTTTTGGTTTTTTCTCAAAAATTTCGGGAGTTTTACCTTCAAGAACGTAAGCCTTAAAAATATCTCGCCCGTTTTCGTTGAGGATTTTCTCTTTGTACAATTTATCGACAATCAAAGCAGCATCTTTTTTAGAGATTTTTCCACCAACTTTCTCTAATTGATTCTTGATTTGACCTAATCCACCACCAGCGGGGAATTGTGCATTTGCTCGAAATTGGAAAAGTAAAACAGAGATAAGGATAAGTTTGTAAGTTTTTCGCATGAAGTTGTTGTATTTTGGTTAAAAATGAATTGAAATGTATTTCTGAACTCTTTGAATGAGTTTACAGATGCGGCAATAATACTGTGAAGATACTCCCTTGACCAACCTCGCTTTTGACCTCAATTTTTCCTTTGTGCATGTCGATTATCCGTCGGCAGATAGATAGACCGATTCCGTGGCCTTTATAAATTGCGGCGTTTTGGGTGCGATAAAATGGCTCAAAAATCTTGCTTATTTCTTCATTCGGGATTCCGATTCCGTTGTCTTTTACCAAAATAATGCAATTTTTTTGATTGAATTTAATTTTTACCTCAGCTTTATGGTCGGCTGAGTATTTGCAGGCGTTATCGAATAAATTAGTAAAAACAGTTTTTAGAAGTGCATCATTGCCATTGACCGTTACCCACTCATCATCATCGGGGATTTCATCAAAATCAATCAAAACTTGGTAATTGGCATTTTGATGATTGACTTCTTCTTGGGCTTCAAAAAGTAATTCATCAATCCGAACCGACTGAAACTTGACACTTTTTTCACGGTTTTCGGATTGTGCTAATTGCAAAAGTCCATTAGTGAGTTGTATAAGTCGCTGAGTATCAAATAGTAACGATTGCAGAATCTCACGATACTCGCCTTCGGAGCGTTCACGTTCGAGAGCAACCTGAATCTCAGATTTAAGCGAAGCCAAAGGGGTACGCAATTCGTGCGAAGCATTCGATACAAAACTACGTTGTAACTCAAACGAACGCTCTAAACGTACCAGCATTTGGTTGAAATTGTGGGCCAATTGGGCAATTTCATCGTGGTTATTGCCTGTGCTAAGTTTTTGTTGAAGGTTGTAAGCTGTAATGTTTTTAATTTCACGGTTAATATCAGAAATTGGTTTGAGCGATTGACCAGCGAATAAAACTCCTAAGAAAATGGTCAGAGCAACACCCACAAAAAAGCTGATTATCAGTGTCTTACGGAATTTTATTAAGTTTTCTTTTCCAGAAGTATCGTTAGATGAGGCAATGGCAACGTACTCTTTGCCCTCTTCATCTTTGTAAATTAATCCAATAATTTGCTCACCAACGATTGTGGTATCAAGGTAGCGTTTTTGACGGATTCTCTTATAGAGTTTGGGGCTATATTTGATAGAATCGGCTTCATAACTGGCGTATTCGAGCTTGTCTTCGCTATTAAAAACCAGTACTTTTTCAGCGTTTAGCTTGGCAAGAGTGGTTTTGTTGGCATCTCGAATCTTCTTTTTGTCCTGCTCAGTGATACCGAGTTTTTTCATCAATTTGGTTGTTGAAACCACACGGTCGGTTAAGCGATTCGCAAATTCTTGTTTTCGGAAATTTTCAGAAAAATAATAGAACGAATACGAAAAAACAGCCAAAATTATCGCAACTATGAGCGAAAACTGCATGGCTATTTTGGTACGTATTTGCATTACAGATAATTATTGAGTTACAGAAACATCGTCGTAATAAACAATCCGATGATGACGCTGATAAAAATACTATTCAGCGAAGAATTTTTCGTTAGATAATTATATATTTTTAATTTCATTCGCTAATTCACCATTCACTAATTCTATTCCTCCATCACTTCGTCTTTAATAACGATGTTTTTCTTTTTCAATGAATTTGCCTCAAGACTTGCATTTTCTTTGCGGCGTTGCGAAACATCCACAGCTGTGTAAATCGCCTGAATCAACGATGATTCGTCGGCTTCATTTTTACCAGCAATATCGTAAGCCGTTCCGTGGTCGGGCGAGGTACGCACAGCGGGTAGTCCGGCAGTAAAATTTACCCCTTCTTCAAATGCCAACATCTTAAACGGCATCAATCCTTGGTCGTGGTACATTGCCAAAACGGCATCGTATTGTTGCCAAGCGGCTGTACCGAAAAATCCATCGGCCGGAAAAGGCCCAAAAACCAAATTTCCTTTCTTTTTGGTTTCGATTATGGCTGGATTAATAATCTCTTTTTCTTCATTTCCCAGAAGCCCGTTTTCGCCAGCGTGCGGGTTTAAGCCCAAAACTGCGATTCGTGGTTTTTGAATTCCGAAGTCTTTTTTGAGCGAATTTAATATTTGCTCTATCTTTTTGATTATCAGTTCTTTACTGATACTTTGCTTGACTTTCTCTAATGGTAAATGACCCGTTACAACTCCGATTTTGAGGCGTTCACTAACCATGAACATCAAGTATTCTTTGCTATTGAATGATTCAGCCAGATATTCGGTATGACCCACAAATTTGAATTCTTCGCTCTGAATATTATGTTTATTGATTGGAGCCGTTACGAGTGCATCAATTCTACCCGCTTTGAGGTCATTTACCGCACGTTTGAGCGATTCAAACGCCAATTTTCCTGCTTCTGGAGTAGATTTTCCGAGGTTGAGTTCAAGGTTTTGGTCGTTTGTACAATTTATCAAATTCACCTGTTTCGGGTTCGCTTGTTCTGGCTTCTGAATCGTAAAAAACTGCCAGTCTTTCAAATCTACCATTTGGCGATATTTGCTCATAATTTTACCCGAACCATAAATGATAGGAGTACAAATTTTGTTGAGACGGTTATTGCCCAATGCCTTTAAAATTACTTCGGGACCAACTCCATTATAATCGCCAATCGTAATACCGATAACAGGTTTATTTTGCTCGCTCATTGATATAATTTACTATTTATTAACGCAAAAATAGTAAAAATACTTTGTTGGTTTCTATCAATACCGATAATGTTTGAGGCTCTACTTGTTCCGAATCTCAAAACCACTCGTACTATTACCAAAAGTAATGACATATTAAATTTTATTATACTATAAACTCTATAAAATTAATAGATTAAAATTATCTTTGTATAAATTATCGGAGTCAAAAATAAGTTTGATTTACAATTAATTGATAATCAGAATATTATGCAAAGTTTCAGGACAGAATTAGAGAATCCACTTATCGAGAAGGATATTATAGATTTAGAGAGAAAAATCCGTTTGTTTAGAGAAGGCAAGATTCACGAAGAGAAATTTCGTAGTCTTCGTTTGGCTCGTGGGGTTTATGGGCAACGTCAGCAAGGTGTGCAGATGGTGCGTATTAAGTTGCCTTACGGAAAAATGACTCTCAGACAATGGAAACGCATTGCTGATATTTCGGATGAATACTCTACTGGCAACTTGCATTTTACGACTCGTCAGGATGTTCAGATACATTTCGTGAGTCTCGACCGTACACCCGAACTTTGGGCAAAATTAGAGCAAGACGAAATCACACTTCGTGAGGCTTGCGGAAATACCGTTCGCAATGTAACTGCCTCAGTTACAGCAGGTATAGACCCAAATGAGCCCTTCGACGTTACACCGTATGCCGATGCTCTTTTCAGATATTTCTTGCGTAATCCAATCTGCCAAGAGATGGGTCGTAAGATAAAAATGGCATTCTCAAATTCGGATGAAGACACAGCCCTTACTTACATGCACGATGTAGGTTTTATCCCTAAAATCGTTGATGGAAAACGTGGCTTCAAGATTGTTGTAGGTGGTGGGCTCGGTGCTCAACCGATGTTGGCACAATTGGCACACGAATTTTTGGCCGAAGACCAGATGATTCCGTTTGTTGAGGCTCTTTTGAGAGTTTTCGACCGTCACGGAGAGCGTAATTCACGCAATAAAGCACGCCTTAAATTCTTGATTCAAAAGATTGGTTTTGAGACATTTATAGATTTAGTAAATGCCGAATACAAAGCATTAAAAGTTCAACAGTTTCAGATTTCTGATTTTGAATATCAAGTACCAAATTTAAAAATTTCAGACAATCAATATTCTGAAATCACGAGCCAAAAAACTTACCAAGATTGGTTTGAAACAAACGTTTTCAAACAAAAGCAAGAAGGTTTTTATGGTGTATTTGTACGTGTTCCACTCGGAAATCTCTCAAGTACGGTTTCGAGAAGTTTGATTGAAAAATTGGATGGATATATCGGCGACGATGTTAGAGTAACAATCAATCAAGGCCTTTTCTTGCGTTTTGTTCCAGAAGCAAATCTTCCTTTTGTTTATAATATTTTGGCCGAGCATCAATTAGCCGAAGGTGGAGCCAACAGTATAGCCAATATCACGGCTTGCCCAGGTACCGATACTTGTAATTTGGCAATTTCGGATTCGGTGCAAATTACCTACGAATTAGAAAAAGTTATCCGTAACGAATTCCCCGATTTGATTCACGATAACCATATCAAAATCAAAATTTCGGGATGTATGAATTCTTGCGGGCAGCACGGAATGGCCAATATCGGTTTTCATGGAAGCTCCTTGAAATCTGCTGATAAGAGAGTTTTACCAGCTTTACAAGTGTTGTTGGGTGGCGGAACAGTCGGTGATGGAGTCGGACGTATATCCGATAAGGTTATCAAAGTTCCGAGCAAGCGTGGACCAGCGGTTCTGCGTACATTATTGTCAGATTATGAGCAAAATCAATTAGATGGCGAGTATTTCAATGATTATTATGACCGCCAAGGCGAAAAATATTTCTACGAATTATTGAAACCTTTGGCCGATTTATCGACACTGATTGATACAGATTTTATTGATTGGGGACACGATGATGTTTTCCAAACCGAAATCGGAGTAGGTGAGTGTGCCAGTGTGATTATTGACTTAGTGGCTACATTGCTTTACGAAGCCGAAGAAAAAATGACTTGGGCAGCCGAGGCTTTTCTCGAAAATCGTTTTGCCGATGCCATTTATTACGCTTACCAAGGTCAGATTCACGCTGCCAAGGGTTTATTGCTCGACAAAGGCGTAAATTGCAGCACTCAGCACGGTGTAATTTCAGAATTTGATAAGCATTATAGCGAAGAATTTGGTTTGAATTTCAAAGAACAAGTTATGCAAATCAATCAAAATGAGCCTACAAAAGAATTTGCTACTGAGTATCTTGCAACTTCGCAAGTATTTATCAATCAGTCAATTAAATTCAGAGAAGAGGCATTAGCAACGGCTTAAACCAATTTTGTAATATTCTCAGAACCCTACATTGTAATTCTATGATGTGGGGTTTATTTTTTGAGGTTCGGAAACCTCATCATTTGGGTTCTGGATAAGAATCCAGAACCAGCGATAGGGGTCGAATTGCCTTCGCCAGTCCTTAAAAATATTTGTTGAAAATATAATTTTTCTAAGAAATTACTTAATGTTATAAATATTTCTCTACAAAATACATTAAGTCTATTGTTTTTATAGGATAATGATTTTATCTTTGAATCATAATTTTGCAAAACCGCATGAAGATTCCAAAACTCACAGTTGTAGGTGCTGGTCCGGGAGACCCTGAGTTGATAACACTCAAAGCCATCAACGCTTTGCGTGATGCCGATGTTGTGTTGTATGATGCCTTGGCTAACGAAGGTTTGTTGGATTATTGTATCCCAACTGTTGAGCGAATTTTTGTAGGTAAACGTGGACATCAGCATTCGATAAGCCAAGACTCAATCAATTTTATGATTGTAGAGAAAGCCTACGAAAAAGGACACGTTGTAAGGCTTAAAGGTGGCGACCCTTATATTTTTGGTCGTGGCAATGAAGAAATCGTTTACGCCAAAGAACACGGACTCGAAACGGCTTACGTACCGGGAATCTCTTCGGTTCTTTCGGGTGGAAATCTCGATATTCCACTGACTGCAAGAGGTGTTTCGGATGGTTTTTGGGTAATCACTGGTCATAAATCAGACGGTTCATTATCAGAAGATGTTTATTTAGCTGCCCAATCAAATGCTACGGTCATTATCTTGATGGGAATGAGCAAGATTAACCAAATCTCACAAATTTACAACGATTTGGGGCGTGGTAATTTACCTGCGGCAATTATTCAAAACGCTACACTAAAAAAACAAAAATACGGAATCGGTCAAGTAGGGGATTTGTCTCAAATTGCTCAAAATGAGCAACTTAGTAATCCAGCAATAATAATTATCGGCGAAGTTGTCAACCATCATTTCATTCAGAAAAACGAAATCAAAGACTTTATCATACAAAATTAATGGAGAGAATTGCGTACATATTGAGCAATCAGGTCAAGCTAAAATACTTGGCTTATGCGATGGTCGTAATGAAAGTGGGTTTACTTTCAATCCTCATTTTTAGGATTGTGGGCAACTTCAATGCTTCGCACGAGGCTTTTCATTTAGACCCGAATTTTTACTATTACATCGGAGTTGGATTTTTTGCACAACTTATTGATGGTGCTTTGGGGATGGCCTACGGGGCGACTTGCACATCTTTATTGATGAGTGTGGGAGTTCCACCTGCGTTTGCCACTGCAAGCGTTCACACAGCCGAGGTTTTCACGACTGGTGCATCTGGACTATCGCATTTGTATTTAGGAAATATTGATAAAAAACTATTTTTCCGAATCGTAATTATGGGTGTAGTAGGGGCAATGCTCGGTGCGTATCTTATTTCGGATGTATTCGACGGAGGTGTAATCAAACCCTATATTTCGGCATATTTGCTTATTCTCGGTGCAATTATTATTTCAAAAGCATTCCGCAAGAAAAAAGGAGAAGTTGTCAACAAAAACCTCGGGCTATTAGGTCTTTTTGGTGGATTTATGGATGCCGTTGGTGGCGGAGGTTGGGGGCCGTTGGTTACTTCAAACCTGATTCGCAAAGGAAATTCCCCAAAAGAAACCATCGGTACAGTAAATACAGCCGAATTTTTTGTGGCATTTTTTAGCACTGGTGTTTTCATGCTATTTATCGAAATTACTGCTTGGCAACCCATCCTCGGGCTAATCATTGGAGGTATCGTAGCGGCTCCACTTGGGGCATTTTTGGTACGATTTGCCAAACCTAAAACCATCATGGTTACGGTTGGGGTTTTGGTAATTCTTTTAAGTTGTATAAATTTGTACAAGGTTTTGTTCTGATATGAATCAAGAAAAAATACAAGAATTAATAGAAAGCTTATCTGGACTTAGTTTGGGCGAATCTCTTAAATTGATTGCTCAAGCGTTTCCAGATAAAGTTACTTTTTCGTCATCTTTTGGGCAAGAAGACCAAGTAATTACCGATGCTATTTATCGTAATTCGGTGAATATCAAGGTTTTTACACTCGATACTGGCCGATTGTTTCAAGAAACCTATGAGTTGATGGACCGCACTCGTAGCCGATACAAAAAGAACATTGAGGTGTACTACCCAAATACCGAAAAAGTACAAAACCTTACGACTCAAAAAGGATTCAATAGTTTTTATGAATCGGTTGAGAATCGTAAGGAATGTTGTTTTATTCGCAAGATAGAACCTCTCAAACGAGCATTGGCTGGTAACGAAATCTGGATAACAGGTTTGCGTGCCGAGCAGTCGGAGAATCGTAGCTCAATGGAGATTTTAGAATGGGATGAAGGCAATAAAATATTGAAATTCAACCCGTTGATTCACTGGACATACGATGAGGTTTTGAACTATATCAAAGAATTCAAAGTGCCAGATAATCCGCTTCATCGCAAAGGTTTTATCAGTATCGGGTGTCAGCCGTGTACAAGAGCCATTGAACCTCACGAGCATCCACGTGCAGGCCGCTGGTGGTGGGAAGAATCAAAAAAAGAATGTGGTTTGCATTCTAATTGAGAAAAAGTTAATAGTTAATCGAAAAAAGTTAATAGGTATTGAAGTCAATTCTCTCCGTTCAATCGTGACTCAAAGTGTTGATTATTTCAATTTTAACGATTAACAGATAACAATTTTCGATTAACAAAATATCAAACAAGCAATTATCCTTTATTATAAATATGAGTTTAGAAGTATCAAATATAAAGACATCTTCGGTCAAGGGAGGGGTTTTTCCACGTGAACTCGAAGACGAAGCTATCTACATTTTGAGAGAAGTTGCGGCTCAATTTGAGCGTCCTGCAATTCTTTTTTCGGGAGGTAAAGACTCAATTACCGTTGTTCGATTAGCCCAAAAGGCGTTTTATCCGGGCAAAATCCCTTTTCCAGTTGTACACATCGATACAGGGCATAATTTTCCAGAGACCATCGAATACCGTGATTGGTTGGTGAATAAATTAGGTCTTGAACTGATTGTAGGTAGTGTCGAAGAATCTATCAAACAAGGCAAAGTAAAAGAAGAGACGGGTAAATATGCCAGTCGAAACGCCTTGCAGACAGTAACGCTACTCGATACTATCGAAAAATACAAGTTTGATGCTTGTATCGGTGGTGCCAGACGCGACGAAGAAAAAGCCCGTGCCAAAGAGCGTATTTTCTCGGTTCGTGATGATTTTGGCCAATGGGATGCTAAAAAACAACGTCCTGAATTATTCGATATGCTAAACGGCAAAATCGAAATTGGTGAAAACGTAAGATGTTTCCCGATTTCAAACTGGACTGAGTTGGACGTTTGGAATTACATTAAAGAAGAAGAATTGAAATTGCCAAGCATTTACTTCTCACACAAACGCCAAGTTTTTGATAGAGATGGATTGATTTGGTCGGATTCTCCGTATATCAATAAAGTGGAGGGCGAAGACCCTTACGAAGCCATTGTGCGTTTCCGTACCGTTGGTGATATGACTTGTACTGCCGCTGTTGCCTCAGAAGCAAGCGATATTGATACAATCATCAGCGAAATTTTATCGGCTGAAATCTCGGAGCGTGGAGCCAGAATCGACGATAAACGCTCAGAAGCTGCCATGGAAAAACGCAAGCAACAGGGGTATTTTTAAGAATTAGCGAATGAGCAAATTGTGAATTAGTGAATAAATCTATTTGCACTCTTCTCAATTTTCAAAAAACTATTCTCTCATTCGCTAACTCATTTATTCGCTAATTTACTCATTCACAATTCATTAATTATGGATATTCTAAGGATTTCAACAGCGGGTTCGGTAGATGACGGTAAAAGTACACTTATCGGACGCTTATTATACGAAACAAATTCAATTACTAAAGATAAAATCGAAGCTCTCGAATCGGCTTCAAAACGAAAAGGACTTGATTTTCTTGACCTTTCGCTTTTAACCGATGGTTTGATTGCTGAGCGTGAGCAGGGAATCACGATTGATGTGGCTCACATCTATTTTAATACCGATAATCGCAAATATATCATTGCCGACACACCGGGCCATTTTGAATACACCCGAAATATGGTTACGGGAGCATCAAATACTTCGGTTTCGATTATTTTGATAGATTCTCGCAATGGTGTCGTAGAGCAAACCAAACGCCATTTCTATATTTCGACACTTCTGAGAGTGCCCAATATAGTAGTTGCTGTCAACAAGATGGATTTGGTGAATTTCTCAGAAGAAAGATTTAACGAAATTGTCGCTGATTTTAAAGGATTAGTCGAAAATGCCAACTACGACGGACAAAAAATAACCTTTATTCCGTTGTCATCATTGTACGGCGATAATTTGGTGAAAGTTTCTGATAAAACACCGTGGTATGAAGGAGAATCACTGCTCGATACGCTCGAAAGTATCCAAATCGGTTATCAGAAATCCGAAATCAGCCGTTTTCCAGTACAATACGTTATCAGACCAAAAACAGAAGAATTCCATGATTATCGTGGATACGCAGGGAAAGTCGCAGGAGGAATGTTTATGGTTGGAGACTTGGTAGAGGCTTTGCCGAGTAATCAAGTCAGCAAGATTAAATCAATCGAAAAATTCGGTACACAACTCGAAGCTGCATACTCAAAAGAATCAGTTGTGATTACGCTCGAAGATGATATTGACATTAGTCGTGGCAACATGATTGTTAAGGCTGGTCAAGCTCCTGCTTCTACAAAAGAGGTTTCGGCTCGTGTTTGCTGGTTTGATAGTCAAGCACTTACGGCAGGAAAGACTTATTTGTTACAACACGGAATCAACCGTATCAAGGCCAAAGTGGTATCGCTGAATGCAAAAATTGACATGGAAAACCTTTCGATTTTGGATTCGGCAAGTGAATTGAAATTGAATGAAATCGGATGGACGAGTATTCGTACAGCGAGTCCGATTTTTGCAGATAAATACGAGGATAATCCTGCCAACGGAGCATTTATCTTAATTGATGAATTCTCAAATAATACGGTTGGTGTTGGATTTATCGAGTAAAGATTCTCATATAGTTTAGGGTTTAGTTTAAAAGGCAGCCATTTTTTTGGCTGTCTTTTTTGTTACTATTGAGCATTATTTCTTTTTCGTCTCTTCGAGTTTAGGAGTCAAAACACTGCCAGCGTTGCTACCGAAGCGATAGCTTAGATTGATTGAGAGTAAACGGTCAATACCACGACGAGCAACATCAATATCGTGAACTGATGAATAGTAAGAGGCGAATGCTTTACGGAAGGTAATAGATGGAGAAACAATAAATTTTGGTGTTACAAAAAACTTAATCCCGCCCCCAGCACCCACACCACCGCCAAGTCCTTTCACATCGTATCCACCGAGCGATTCTTGATTGGTATTTGCATAATCGGCAAAGAGGCTTCCGTGTAGAAAGAATTTCGTAAAATAGATTTGGGTATCGAAATGTTTCCGCATCTCAAAACGGAATTCGTATGTTTTGAGCGGTTCGGTCGAGAACTGAATAGGGTTATTGCCTTCGGCCTTTACCGAATAATTGTATCCCAATCCAATCAAAACACTTTGTTTTTTTTCGGTGTATGATTCAAAACTCAACAAAAAACCCTTATTTGTCCCGCCAGAATAAGTGATTCCGATTTCTTTTTGGGCAAAGCCATGTGCAACGAAAAAAGCTAAAAACAGAAGTGTAAATATTGGCTTCATAGATTTTGGGTATAAATATGTCCCACAAATATAACTTTTGAAGCCCTCATTACAAATCAGTCAAAATATTATTATCGTCTAAATTATTTTATGGTAAATATTTCAGTATTCATACCAACTCTTCCACCAATGGTGTAGTTGTTTTCTTATTTCGTTTTCACGAGGATTGTTGCTTGGTTCATAGATTTTTGTGCCTTTGATGTCATCGGGCAAGAAGTTTTGTTGAGTGAAATTCCCTTCGTAATCATGGGCATATTTGTATCCTTTTCCGTAGCCGATTTCTTTCATTAATTTGGTCGGAGCGTTTCGTAAATGTAACGGTACGGGCAAATGTGCTGTTTTTTCGGCCAATGCTATTGCTTCATCAATGGCAACATAGGATGCATTCGATTTAGGTGAAGTAGCCAAATAAACAGCTGTTTGCGAAAGGATAATTCGGCTTTCGGGCATACCAATGGTTTTTACGGCTTGGAGGCAATTGTTTGCCATAATCACCGCAGTTGGATTGGCGTTGCCGATGTCTTCACTTGCCAAAATTAACATTCTTCGAGCAATAAAATCGGCATCTTCACCTGCAATAATCATCCGAGCCATCCAATAAAGAGCCGCATTAGGGTCGGAGCCACGCAGCGATTTGATAAATGCTGAGATAATATCGTAATGTTGTTCTCCCGATTTATCGTATCGAGCGATATTGCGTTGGGCAACTTCCTCAACAATTTCATCACTGATAAGAATCTCACCATCGGGTATTTGAGAAGAAATGACGAGTTCGAGTAGATTCAATAACTTTCTTCCATCGCCTCCCGACAGCCTAAAAATGGCATCGGTCGAAACGATTTTAATGTTTTTTTCTTTTAAGATAACGTCTTCTCGAATCGCCCTTTCGGTAATTTTGAGTAACTCTTTCTGCCCGAATGATTCTAAAACATAGACCTGACACCGAGAAATCAAGGCGGCATTTACCTCAAAAGATGGGTTTTCGGTAGTAGCTCCAATCAGTGTAACTTGACCTTTTTCGACGGCAGCCAAAAGCGAATCCTGCTGTGATTTATTGTAACGATGAATCTCGTCGATAAACAAAATAGGAGAAAACAACCCCGAAGGCTTATTCAGAATCTCTCTCAAATCTTTTACCCCCGAACTGATAGCACTCAAGCTATGAAAAACCCGCTTAGTGCTATTGGCAATGAGCAAGGCAAGGGTGGTTTTACCAACGCCCGGAGGACCCCAAAAAATCATCGAAGGAATGATATTTGCTTCGATTGAGCGTCTGAGAGGCTTATTTTTACCCAAAATGTGTTCTTGCCCGATGTAATCATCGAGTGTGCGTGGACGCAGACGTTCGGCTAATGGAATTGATTCGGAGTTCAAACTGATGAAAATTGATTGTGATTCAAAAATAGTGATATATTTGTAAGAGGACAATTCTGGTTTGGGTTTTTATAAATAGGTGAAAAGAGGTGCTACAAATGAACCTATCTGAGCGAGTTTAATGGTTTATAAAAATAATAAAATGACAGTTTTCATGTATAAAAATTGAGTTATCGAAATGTTTAATAATGTAAGATAAAACCTGATAAAGTTCGATACCTCAAATTTGCTATTTTATTGATTTTTACACATTCTTCAAGAAGTTTTGTCACATCCTATCATATCTACAAAAAATATAAAAAGTTTTTTTCTCAATCTCAATAATCTTACATTTGTTGTGCAAACGCTGTAATCAATTAATCACACTCCATATTCATAATTTATGAACTTAAAATTTACTACCACAACATTTCTATTCCTTTTTGTTTCAATCTGCTACTTTTCTTTTGCACAAGACCCCAATTTAGAAGCTGCCAAACTTCATCTCAAAAGCAAACAAGAAAAACTATCATTATCGAACAATGACTTGGCAGAAATGCAACTTTCGAGTGCTTATATTTCGCCATCAACTGGCTGGTATCATGCCTATTTTACTCAAACTCATCAAGCCATTGAAGTTTATAATGGAATCTTGAATGTGGCCTTAAAGGATGGGCATTTGATTCACACCGGAAATAGCTTCTTGCCGAATATCGAGCAAAGACTTAGTTCAGTTAGTGCAAAGCCTTCGGTTTCTGCTCAATCGGCATTAATCAAAACTGCCGAAAGAATAGGTATTAGCAGCAATAAACTCAATGACATTACTTTAAAAAACTCAGTAAATAATGTCAAAGGAGAAACTACGAAGTATGTTTTTAATGCCAAATCCATTTCAGCTGAACCTATTGATGTAAAATTGTATTGGTTTCCTCATGAAATTTTGGTTGAAAACAAGCAGGTTCAAACCATTTCATTGGTTTGGGATGTAAGTTTTCTTTCAAATGATAAACAAAATGCTTGGGAAGCCCACGTTGATGCCGCCACAGGAGCAATTATTAGTGTTCGGGATAATGTCATCAAATGCGAGTTTGGACACCGCCACACCGACCCTTCAAAAATTGAAGCATGTAATCAATTAGTAAATATAAAGGCCGAAGAGAAGCAAAGTAAAGCACTTTTAGCAAACAGCTACACCGTATTTAATTATCCGCTCGAAAGCCCGATTTATGGTTCGAGAAGCGTTGTTACGAATCCTTACACAAACTTTGTTCCGAGTGGTACTGGGCCAGGTTCAACGAATGGTTGGCATGATGACGGAACCTCGACTTTTACTGATACCAGAGGCAATAATGTTTATGCACAAGATGATACTAATGCTGATGATACAGGTGGAAATCGACCAAATCCTTCTAACTATGAATTCGATTATCCTTATACTTTGGGGTTAAATACTGCGGCAGCCAACCAAAATGCGGCAATTACAAATTTATTTTTCTGGAATAACCTTATTCATGATGTATTATGGAAAATGGGGTTTGATGAGCCTTCTGGAAATTTTCAAAAAAGTAACATGAACAGAGGAGGAAGTGGAAACGATTTCGTTTATGCAGATGCCCAAGATGGAAGTGGTTCGAATAATGCCAATTTCTACACACCTATTGATGGAAGTAATCCGAGAATGCAAATGTTTCTCTGGAATTACCCATCTACTTATTTAGCTGATAGCGATTTTGATAATGCCATCATAGCTCACGAATACGGGCATGGATGGTCGATTCGTTTAACAGGGGGACCAAATAACGTATCTTGCCTTTGGAATGCCGAACAAGGTGGCGAAGGTTGGAGCGATTATTTAGGTTTGATGCTCACTACCAACTGGGGAAATTTAACGCCAACAGTTTCGAGTGCAAATATTCCGAGAGGTATTGGTACGTACGTTTTAGGGCAATTAACAACTGGTTTGGGTATAAGACCATATCAGTATTCATACAATATGGCAACTGTAAATCCGATTGTGACTTATGCTGCGGTCGGAAATACATCCTTCTCACAACCACATGGGATTGGTTCTATTTGGTGTACGATGCTTTGGGACATGACTTGGGAAATCATTCTTCAAGATAATGCCATTGAGCCAAATATTTACAACACAAACAATATGATTGGCAATATTGCTGCACTAAAATTGGTCAATGAAGGTCTTCGACTACAACCTTGTAGCCCAAGTTTTGTTCAAGCACGTGATGCCATCTTAGCAGCAGACCAAGCCTTATTCGGGGGGCGTTATCGTTGTGCCATCGGAAGAGCATTTGCCAGAAGAGGTCTTGGAAAAAATGCCTCAACAGGAACATCTACCAATGATAGAGTAGTTACAGAAGATTTTACAGTACTTGATGGAAATGCTCTAAGTTCGTCATTAGAAAATAACGTTTGTTCGGGAAGTACATTTAATTATACTGCAACAAGTAACACGGCAGGAACCACATTTAGATGGGTAAGAAGTCAGGTGGCTGGTATCAGCAACCCCACATCATCAGGTAATTCGGCTCAAATTAATGAAACACTTATCAACACTACTACAAATGCAGTAACTGTTTATTACAATTTCTATTTTACACCCAGTGGATGTGGACTAACTGGTGAGGTAATGCAAAGTGTGAAACTTACGGTTTATCCAGTACCTATTCAACCAACGGTTGCTAATTATAGTATTTGCCAAAATGGAAGTGTTCCGAACGGACAAGGACTCCGCATGCCCTCGACTACTTACGTTACCAACATTTCGAGTGCCTTAACCACTTCTGACCCAACTTTTTCCCCATTAGGCAGTACGGGTAGTTTTTACTATAAAGTATATCCTTTTGTTCCTCAAAATTCTGGAGTAGTTAGTTTAGAAATTACAGCTGGAAGCTACGATACATATTTGTATTTGTATTCAAATTCTTTCAATCCTAATTCGCCATATACAAATCTACTTACTTACGATGATGATTCTGGTATTGGGACATTATCATTAATTTCATATAATTTAACTGCAGGTACTCAATACTATGTGGTAGTTTCATCGTATAATTCACTCACAACAGGAACATACACACTCAACTCAAGCGTTTTAGGATTCGGTACTTCCTATGCGTGGTTTACTACACCAACTGGCGGAACATCAATTTATACGGGTAGTGTCTTTAATCCGATTGGTGTAGCTGGCTCGGGCATAACCAATTCTATTTCTCCGATTTCAAAAAATTACTATGTTGCTTCCTTAGAAAATACTAATTGTCGGGCTCTTACTAATTTTACAATTAATCAGGCAACCGTTGAACCAACTTTATCTGGTAGCGTAATGGGCAGTGATACTGTCTGTGCAATATTTAATGGTGGAATATTAAACCTCAACAATCATACAGGGACAGTGATAGGATGGGAAAAATCTGAAGATAATTTTAGAACTTGGACAACCCTTCAATCGAATAATTCAAACTACATTTATAACAGTTTATTGAAAACAACCCAAATCAGAGCCATTTTGAGCCGTGGTTCATGCCAAATTGCAAGGTCTTCTATTGCAACAATTGATGTCATTGCTCCGGTGCAAACCTTGATTGATACTATAAATGTTGATACAACATTCAATCGGGCGAGTCTTTCAATTGTGTCATCTCAGAAAATATTTGACCCTTCGAAAGTTCATTATCAAGCAGGCAGAAAAATCGAATTGACAAGCGGATTTGAAACCAAAGCAGGCACAAATTTTAAAGCCGAAATCATCAATAATGATTGCTATATTCCAGTAACCTTGACATTACAACCCGATTCTTCAAACAGCAATGATATTGATATTTCGAGCCTATTCCCGACGACCACTTTTACAACAAACCGTTATTTAGTACCCTATAATTGGAGCCAATTTGGGAATACTGAAACCCGAAGAACACTCATTAAGTTCGATTTAAGTTCTATTCCAGCAAATGCAGTAATCGATTCGGCCTATCTTTCACTTTATTATAGCCAGAAGTTTGTAAACGATAATCCGCCATTTACTGGACATTTCGGAACAAATGCGTTTGAAGTAAAAAGAATTACTCAAGATTGGATTGCCGCAACAACCAATTGGAGTAATCAACCTGTTACCACCAATACCAATCAAGTGATTGGAGCTACTTCAACAAGTTCAACACAAAATTACTTGAATCTAAATGTAAAAAATTTAGTAATAGAACAAAAGCAAAATGGTAATTATGGTTTCTTGATTAAACATCAGACCGAAACGCCTTATAAAATAACGTGCCTGACTTCGAGCGAAGAACAAAATGCAACGCTTAGGCCGAAATTAGTGGTTTATTATCGTTATCAATAATATTTAACTTACATCTGGGAAAACTTATTTTCTCAGATGTAATATTTGTTCCCTCAGTATCTTTGCAAACGAGCCCTCTGCGAAGTCTTGAAGACTTCGTAGAGCGGAAAATTCTATAATTATCAGAAAATCTTAGTATTTGATTATCTTTTTAACAATCTTTTTGCTTTCGTTCGACAAAATTACCATGAGTGGTTGAGCCTGAATCTCGGGTAATAAAATCCTTTCTTCGTTTTCACCATTAAGAATGAAATTTGAGAGAGTCTTACCAGTGACTGTCTGAATTTGTAAATTTTTGTACTCAGCAATGTTTCTAAGATAGATTTCGTCGATGGTGGGGTTTGGATAAATCAGAACCTCCAGCGAGGGTTCAGTAGATAAAACAACGCTGTTTTGATTGCCAGTAATCTCTTGTATAATCAGATTACGGAAAGATAATTTGGCAACTTTTGTAGCCAAATCGAATACAATTCGGGCTTTTGTGTCATCATTTTCATTCATCACAAAACTATAACTAAATGCCTGCCAGTCTTTTGTGACTGTAAATGATTTATAGCCAGAATAGGCATTCCACGGGTCCGATGCCCTGCCGATATAGTTTGTGATAGGCGTATCGTTGTTTGCCGAGGCATCAAACGAAACTAAATACTGTTTTCCTTTTTTGAGTGAAATATTGTTTCTGACCAATTGCACATGCCAGCCATCATTTGATGCTTGAGTAACCTCAACCGTTGCTACATTATTTTGATTTGAATAAGTAGCCTTTGCTTGTGGTTGAATCCCCAAACTCCAGACATCGGAGGCATCAAATTTACTTTCATAAATTTTTACAGTATTGACAATGACTGGGTCAGACAATGGATTTTTCAATAAAGCATCAACTAATTGGGTATTGTATTGATTTGTACTCGTATTGTAAATGCCGAAACCTGCACTAAATTCCCAATATGCCCAGCTAAATCCTTGGGTTTCGAACCAACGAGCCAAGAAATTTGTCCATTTTGCTCTGCTTTCGATGTCGGCTTTGCTGTAAGCTCCGAATTCGCCAATATGAATCGGAATATTATTTTGCTTCGAAAAATTGATTACATATTGAAACTGCTTGATAATTTCATCGCGTTCGAGATTGGTATTTTGCCATTTTGTACCAAGCCACGGATTCGACCCATTCACCCATTCGGCTCCTTGATGCGTAAAATTGAAAGGGTCGTAGTAGTGAATAGTCAAAATTAGGTTTTCGTCTTTTGGTATTTTTAGAAGCGAAACACCACCCAAACCTCCCCAATTGGCAGTCCCCATCAAAACGGCCCTCGTTTTACTTACTTTTCGGATTTCAGATAGAGCATCGGCAAAAAAAGTATTCCATTTTTCGGGTGTTAAATTGGTATTTGGCTCATTCATTACCTCAAAAATAAGGCGGTTATCATAGCCTTTAAAGTATTCACTGATTTGTTTCCACTGGTTCAAAAACTTGCTTTTTTCGGCATCGGGATTCTGAAAAATTGCATCGTGGTGGTGCATATTGATTACCACGTAGAGTTTTTCGGTAAGGGCTTTATCAATCACAAATTTGATGCGTTCGAGAAACTGCTGATTAATTGTAAAAGGAGCGGTTTGCTGGGTGCGTGGTTGAGTATCCCACCTAATTGGTATTCTGACGTGATTGAAACCCAAAGCAGCGATTCGCTGAAAATAATCATCTTTGAATGGATTTCCCCACTCGGTTTCGGTAGGGGCTTCAAACATGTTTCCCATGTTGATTCCACGCCCTAACTTTTTATTTAAGTCGAAGATTTGGCTTTGGGCGTAGATTTTTAATGATAAAAGTATGATGAATACAGTTAGTAATTTTTTTGGCATGAATAGAAATTTTGGTACGATAAAGTTAAGCAATATAAGCTACAATTTTATCCATTTTTTCAACTCATTTGCGTAGAATAATTGATATGGAATATGCAGAACCTCGTAAAGCCATTGAGGGAATCTTGTAACCGAATTTAATAGCGACGGAAAAACTTGTTTTTTATCTTTCAGAATGCCATTCATGATACACTTAGCTACGTATTCGGGTGTATGCGAAGGGAAAGGAATTACGGGTAATTTGGACTTTGAATTGACCGATGTTTTGAAAAAATTGGTTTTGGTTGCAATCGGATAAACGAGCATTAATCGACTTAATCCTTGGTTTTCGTACCAATAAGCATCGGCAAAACGGTCTAATGCTGCTTTGGTAGCTCCGTAAATTGCGTAGCCCGGAATCCCGAGTTTTGCCATTGCTGAGGCCGTCATTACGGTTAAATTCTCACGATTCGGATTCAGTTCTTTCATCTTTTCGAGCATATAAATAGGTGTTAGTGTATTCACCTTAAATATTTGCTCAATGTGTTCATAATCAGCTGTTTCGATGGCCTCGTAATAAGCAAAACCAGCATTAGCAATACAAATATCAATGTTTCCAAAAAGTTTTATCGCGTCTTCAAAAACGCCATCGACTTCGGTTTTCTGACTCAAATCGGCTTTTAGCCAAAAAGTATTTTGAGTATTTTCTTCGATTTGTCTATCAACGGCTAAAATTTTTACATTTTCAAATTCGGAAAGAAGCCCAAGCAAAGCCCGACCAATTCCCGAAGCTGCACCCGTCAGAATGATATTTTTATTTGAAATTTGCATAATATAAAGTCCCTCTTTGGTGGGAGGTACGGGTTATACATATCTTTTTTTAATTTCTTCTCCTAAATCTTAGGGGGAGGGGGTAGCCACGGTAGCTAAAATTTGGCTTCAGAAGTACTTCAAACTCAAATCTACCCCACCGTTCAAATTCCGATAAATGTCGGAATTTGAACACCTCCCCTAAAATTTAGGGGAGGAAATTTTTAACATAACTTGTGGGTACACAGTAGCTAAATTTTAGTGGAGATAATTTTTAAAGGAATTTAAATATATGACCCTTAGCTCCGTCGGGAGAGGGATTTAGGCATTATTTATTCCATTCACAATCTTCGGTTAGCCACTCGTAGCCCGATTCAATCGGTTGTCCGTCTGGAGCAACCAATGGCGTAGCGGGAATCACCGATTCTGGATTATCTTCAAATTGTTTGATTTTCAGCAATGTCAATTTGGCAAAACCTGCCCCATTAACTGTTCTTTCGGTTATCCATCGGGCAATGTCATCAATCGCACCGTAAGCATTGGCACGAACCTCCATGGCGGTTGATTTATTATTGGCCAATTCCATCAATTTATCCAAATACATATTTGCAACCAATCGGTCGATTTGAGCATAATACGTGTTGTTTTTAAACATTTCTTCACGTTTCCAGAGTTTTCTCGACATTTTGTCAAGCACTTCGGCAAATGTTGGCAAATCGGCTTTGATAACTTTTTGATTCACCAACCTTGCACAACGCTCGGGGTTTAGTAACATTCTGAGGGTCAGTCCAGCCGATGCTTCGGCAGGAGCGAGCGGGTCGAAACTCAAACCGGTGCGACGTTTGAAGGTTTCTCTCGGATTTGGATTGTAACCGAATGCCCTTGGCGGAATCGCTTTCAAAACTGGGTCTGGCACGGCCAAAAACTCAGGCGTAAGAGTTGCCATCAATGTTTCAAATGCCTCACGTTGCTTGATGGCGGGTACTGGCTCATAAACCAATTGGTTATCACCTCTGACAGCGTTGTTGTAATCGGCACCAGCTACGACCTTACTTGCACCTTCGACTTGGTAACGATGAAACATGTACATTGGCACAAAAACCTCTTCGATATTTGCCATTGGAACACCTTTACGAACTTTTTTCTCGCTAAAATCTCTCAAAACGATTCTGCGAAGCTCCATCACTCTTTTTAGTTCGCTAACGGCATCGGCTCCGTTATCCCAAAGGTGGGTACTTGGGCTAACCGACCCTTCTGGACGTGCATCTTGGTCGGTCAAGAAACGCAATCCTTTACGAATTGTGGTTTGTACAATTTTTTCTAATTCTTCTTTTTCATTAAGATTCGGAGCAAAATCTTGATAACCCCACACGATTGAGGCTTTGTCATATTCGCCGATACCCATTGCGTAAGCACGTGATAAATCGAATTTTCCGTTGGCGTAATCGACCAAAGGGTGTGGGTAATCCATCACCGAAGCACGTCCGTTTGTACTGGCAATATAGTTATGTGGCAAGCCAATTGTATGTCCGACCTCGTGTGCGGCCAATTGCTTGAGACGGTCTAAAGCCATTTTATTCATTTGCCAAACATTACTGGTGTCCGAATCAAAATTGCCAACCAAACCTTGAGCAATCAAGAAATCTTGACGAACCCGCAGCGAACCCAATGTGACTTTTCCTTTTAGAATCTCGCCAGTGCGTGGGTCGATGATACTTCCGCCGTACGACCAACCACGTGTACTACGATGCACCCACTGGATTAAGTTATAACGAATGTCCATTGGGTCGGCATCTTCGGGTAGGAGTTTTACCTGGAAAGCATCTTTGTAGCCAGCCGCTTCGTATGCTTGATTCCACCAAGCTGCTCCTTCCATCAATGCACTGCGGATTGGTTCAGGAGCACCGGGGTCCATGTAATAAACGATTGGCTTGACTGGCTCGCTCATCATTGAGTTTTTGTCTTTCTTTTCGAGGCGATGACGAACAATGTATTTTTTCTCGATTGGTTCGCTGATTGGGGTTGCATAATCAAAATACGAAATATTAATGTAGCCGATTCTTGGGTCAAATTCACGTTTTTTGAATTCTCCGAGTTTTGGTAATTCCACAAACGAATGGTGCTGACGCATCGTTACGATATTTGGAGTCGGCACAACTTCACGCAGGTACGCCCCCGGATTATCACCCGTGAGGGTAATTGTAACTTCAAATTCGGTATTGAGCGGAAAATTTTTGGTTCTTGGCAAATAAATCGCACTGCGAGAAGCATCGAATCTGAAACTTCCTTGTTTGGTTTGGGTGATTGCTTGCACGGCCCCTACGGCATCTTGCAACAAAAACGGAGTTAAATCTACCAAAGCCTTGCCATTTGTTTCGGCAAGAACTTCAAAGCCAAAATGTACCGATTGAGCAAAAGACTCCTCAACCGCACGGCGTTCCAATGGGTCATTTGAGATGGCACGATAGCCATAATTTGGCTCAATCATCAAGATTTTATTGCCAGTTCGTTGAAATTTAACGATGTGTTCTTGACCGAGGCGACCTCGGTCGAGACCGATGTCGTTTGAACCAACACCTTGAGCCAAAGTGGGATAATACAGGATTTCGGTATCGAATTTATCGATTTCGAGGTAGATTTTTCCTTTTTTAGAATCCCAATAAAAATTTAAGAAACCTTCTTTTTTTTCAAAATCTTTGGTGAATGTTTCGATGGTCTGGGCATTTGCCAGTTGATTGATGATGAGTAGGGTGATGAAGAATGCTTTTTTCATGAATTTCTCAAGATTGTTAACAAGTCTTAAAGATATAAAATTTATGACGTACCTCTAAATCTGTACGAAAGTTATAGACGAAGTTGTAGAATTATTAAATATTGACCCATATTTAATCGTTATAGTACAAGTGCAACTAACAAAATAAATAACACAATCATTTTTAATTTCAGCATTTATGAAAAAGCAATTCTCCGTACTACTCTTGGCTTTTTTAGTATTTTCAACTGGTACTTTTGCCCAAAAATCCGACGAAAAACCACTTACCATTTTAAAATTCTATCCATTAGGTTTAGTAACAAATTCTCTACAATTGGGTTTTGAGAAGTTCAATAAAGACTTTAGCCGAAGTACAAATGTGGTTTTTGGAGTGCGTTACAAAAAGGGTAATGGTAATATCCAATATGATGCAAATGGTAATTCTTTTGACAACTACAATAATTGGGCTGGGGCTTCGATTTTATTCGAAAGAAGGATTTACATTCCGAAATTCAAATCTAAGTTTATTGATGAAAATCCCGAAAAACCATTCAAATACGGTGTCTATTTAGCTCCATTCCTGAAAGCAGATTACAACGTACGAGATTTTGATAATTCGTTTTACAGTTATAACAATGCCAACGGACAATCGAACACTGTTTTAGTTAGAAACTACGGAAAAATAAGTTATTTGGGGGGTACGGCAGGCCTAAATATTGGCTATCAGTTTACGCTCTTTCAATATATGTACATTGATACTTATTTGGGTGGAGGCCTTAGACTATTATCGAAGAAAGAAAACGTTAATCGTTCGTCGCAAAATCAAACTTACTATTCAGGTGACTACGGAGCAATCATCGAATTTGTCGATAAAGCGGGTGTTGTGCCAAATGCTGGAATCACGCTTGGGGTGAGTTGGTAGGGTATTTGCATAAAAGCTAAAACAATGTTAAGATTTTGGAATATAATTCGAGAAATGAATCCGTGATTCGGGTTTTGTAGGTTATTATTTCAAAATCTATATTTGTTTACAATCCATATCCATAATTATTGATTTGTTATGAAATATAAATTCACTATCCTCTTAAACTGTATCCTATCAGTATCTTTTGCACAAATATCCGTAGTCAAATCACAAAGAATTGTAAAATTATATCCAGTAGAATTAGCTTCAAATTCGTTACAAATTGGTATTGAAAAATTTAATCGCTCAAAAACACAGAGTTCAAATCTCATATTAGGGTTTCGATACAAAGTAAATTGGGTAAATGGAGACAGTAACTTTCAGAATCCAACTGAAAATACGTCAAATTGGCTTGGTATTTCGTTAAACTATGAGAAAAGATTTTACCTATCCACTCCCAAAGTAGATGCGAGTTCATTAAGTCACGGTTTTTATTTTGCCCCATTTTTAAGGGTAGATTATAACTACCGTCACCTTGATGCACGATATTTCACATATACTCATGATTCTGAAGGGAGACCAGTTGACCCAAATTATGTCATTATTAATAGTAGAATCAATTATTTTGGTGGAACAGTGGGGAGTAATATTGGTTTTCAAGTTAGAGTATTCAAAAATATCTATTTTGATACATTCTTAGGTGGTGGTATTAGACTCCTAAAAAAATACGAAGATAATTTATTATTAGCCCCTCTTAGTAAATATTATAGTCGAGATAGTAGAAATATCCTTCGATTTGTCGATAAAGCGGGTGTTGTGCCAAATGCAGGAATCACGCTTGGGGTGAGTTGGTAGATTTTAAGGATTTTAAGAACACGCCTCGGCGTGTTCTTAAAAAATTGATTATATCAAACGGTTTTCTCCCAATTCTCAAATTTCTCTAATTCATCACCAATACTTTTAGTAATGAAAATCAACAAAGCGACATCATCCGAAAGCCCAACGAATGGAAGAATATCTGGAATGACATCAATCGGAGAAAGGAAGTAAATCAATCCTGCAATGATTTTTATCAAACTCAGATTATCAACTTGTCTATATTGCCCCGCGGCGTACGCCTTTACCAATCTGCCCAGAAGCGTAACCTTATTTCTGATTTCGTCGGCAAGTCCGCCAACACCCAATTCTTGGGTTTTTTGGAGCGAATTTCTCAGTAACTTCAATAAACTTTCGGCGTTTCGGGCTATCCTTGGTGCTTTGCCCATCGCACTTTTAAATACAAATGATTCTAATATTTTGGAAAGCAAATCTGATTTTGAAACTGTACTGTCGGCCATTTTTGGTGTGTTTTTTAGTCAATAACAAAAAATTAGCTAAAAAAGTATAGAATTTTGGAAAAATCCAAGAAAAAGTAAAAATTCATTTAGGTTTTATTGGAATAGTGCAATAAATTTGAACCGTCAATGAGAGTTGTTCATTGTCATTCTGTGGTCATTCGATAGTCATTCAGTTGATGAGTTATAATTATCGAATATTGTTTTTTGCAACCGAATGACAACAGAATGCCTACTGTTTGACAATCGTTATTATTCAATCACATAAATTTAGTTCAAAACAAATATGAAAGTAACTGTCGTAGGTGCAGGTGCAGTTGGAGCTACAACCGCCGATAACATCGCTCGCAAACAAATTGTAGATGAATTAGTATTGCTCGACATCAAAGAAGGTGTTGCCGAAGGTAAAGCAATGGATTTGATGCAATGTGCAGCTTTAGAAGGTTTCGATACAACAATCATTGGTTCGACAAATGACTACACAAAAACTGCTAAGTCGGATGTAGTCGTAATCACTTCTGGCTTGCCACGTAAACCTGGTATGACTCGTGAAGAGCTTATCGGAATCAACGCTGGTATCGTTAAGACTGTTGTTACCAATATCCTTACTCATTCTCCAAAAGCAATCTTAGTTATCGTTTCTAACCCAATGGATACCATGACTTACTTGGCGTTGCAAGTAGCTCAGTCGATGGGTCTTTCTAAGAAAAGAGTAATCGGTATGGGTGGAGCTTTGGATTCATCACGTTTCCGTTACTATTTGTCGCAAGCGATGGGTGTTTCGCAGGGTGACCTTCATGCAAACGTAATCGGTGGTCACGGTGATACTACAATGATTCCGTTGACTCGTTTGGCAACTTGGCAAGGTGTGCCAGTAAGCCGTATGTTGGCAAAAGAAGCGTTGTCGAAAATCGCTGCCGATACAATGGTTGGTGGTGCTACTTTGACAGGTCTTTTGGGTACTTCGGCTTGGTATGCACCAGGTGCGGCAACTTGTTCGGTAGTTGAGGCTATCATCCGTGACGAGAAGAAAATCATTCCTTGTTCGGTGGCTCTCAATGGTGAGTATGGACAAAAAGACATCTGTTTAGGTGTACCAGTTGTTTTGGGTAAAAATGGTTGGGAAAAAATCATCAACTATCGCCTTAACAACGACGAAAAAGCAACGTTTGAGAAATCAGCAAATGCGGTTCGTAATATGAACGATGTGTTAAAAACTTTGAATGTTTAGAATTCATTGATTTTAGATATTTGCAAAATCCCATTCAGGTTTCTGGATGGGATTTTGTTTTAAATGCCTGATTTATAGAGTATTGAAAGGAAAAGCGATATGGTTGAAAATAATTTTCATTTTTTTTTGAAAATATAGAAAGAATAATCATATTTGTATTACAATTACCTTAATGCTTACCTAATAAATAAATTTTCAATGAAGAAACTCTACTTAGGCTTCTCATTGCTCCTTTTTTTTATGTTATCTACGGCAGATATACTTTTTGCACAAGATAAAAATGAAAAATTAGTAGCCAATCTGAGAAGAAGACTGAATGACTGCACCATCAACAACAAACAACTTACCGAAGAAAATCTGAGTTTGCACGAAAGCAACAAGAGATTCATGAATTGGGTGATTAATTTACGAGATTCGCTCAATCTACAAATCAGCAATAATAACACGCTTGCCAACCAAAAAAGTACACTCGAAGACCAAAAAAGACAATTAGAAAACAAACTTACTTCTACAAGCACCGAGCTTAGTACTGCTCAGAAAAACATTGAAATGCTCAAATATGATTTGGCTCTCGAAAAAAACAACGAGATTGCCCGAATCTACAACCAGCCAATTGCCAAAGTAAAAGAAAGTATCATTGACAGATTATCGGACGAATCGCTCGGGTTTCAATTTGACGAAGACGATTCAAAAGGTCTTGTAAAAATCAACAAGGCTTTTGATGGAAACACCGAGGCTTGGTGGGTTTTCGATAAGACTATTGACGTTTTGCTCGAAATGAAAATCCAGCTAAAACCACACAAATACGATTCAAACAAGACTTTGTTGTTTGCCTCTACGAGTTTGTTAGAGAAAGTAAGATTTAGCAATAAACAATACGAACCTCAAGACGATTTGGATAAAGCTAAACTTTACCAAGAAAAAGCGATTAGACTTTTAGAATCTAAGCTAAAGCCTTGATTCTGGAATACTGTGATTTAAAAATTGTAACCCATAAAAATTAACTGCAAATGAAAATTATTATCAAATCATCCGCTTTGGCGGTTGCTCTTTGGTGCTACATGACATCTACCACAATAGCACAAAGTACCCAAATTACGGGCAAAGTTTATAGAGAGGGTACCGAAGAACCGATTGTAGGAGCGAGCGTAACCATAAAAGGTACAAATCGTGGAACTATTACCGACGAGACAGGGCAATATGTACTGAATGTAAAAAGTAAATTGTCGATATTGGTGGCAAAATACGATGGTTTTCATCCGATGGAATTACCAATCTCGACCGACGGAGCAATCAAGGTTGTTCAGAATTTTGAATTAATTGATAAAAATCGAACGATAAAAAAGATATTTAGATTGATTACAAACACTAACAAGAAAAATCCTGAATTACCAAAAGAAGAGCCCAGAACTGTTGCATCAAATATTCCACCTTCCGAATAACCCCTTAATCATATTTATACTACCTTATTCATGAGAAAAATATTACCTATACTATTAATTTTAACGTGTTTTCAGACCATCGCCCAAGTAACGATTAGGGGAAGGGTAACCAGAGCCGAGAACGGCGAGCCGCTCATTGGTGCGACTGTTTCGGTAAAAGGCTCTACAAGAGGAACAATCGTAAACGCTGGCGGAACTTTTGAATTGAAATTGCCCGAATCATCGAAAGAAGTTTCGTTAGTGGCAAAATTTATTGGTTTTCATGATAGTGAGAAAAAGATAAACATAAGCGGTTTGGCCTCTTACGAGGTAAACTTTGAGATGATTAGCAACGATATGCAGCTTGCCGATGTTGTGGTTTCGGCAAGAAGGGTAGAGGAGTTTTTACAAAAAGTACCGGTAGCCGCAACGGTGATTAACTCTGGCGAGATTGAAAGAAGAAGCGTTTATAGTACAATCGAAGCCCTCAACAATGTACCTAATATGCTAACTGACTCTTGGTTGGCATCGCAACCTTCGTTTTCGATTCGTGGACTTTCATCAAACTTCGATAACGTTGGTTTTGAATCTACCGTGGCTCTTTACATCGACGATGTATATTTTTCGAGAGGTTTTGGGTTTAATTCTACGCTTTTTGATATTGAGCGAGTTGAGGTTTTGCGGGGGCCACAAGGAACCCTTTTTGGTAAAAATACGGTTGGGGGTGTGGTAAATGTCGTATCTGAAACACCAGAATTTGCAACAAATGGCCAAGCAGAAATCAATTTTGGCAACTACGGATTCATGCAGTTTAGAGGTAAGTACAACACTGAACTCATCAAAAACAAATTGGCTTTTAGACTTACAGGTGCATATACGGGTCGTAACGGATTCATTCAAGATGCCAATAAAAACTCACAAGCTGCCAATAAAACTCGTTTTGGAGGATTCAGAGGCTCGTTATTTTACATGCCAAACGATAAAACAAATGTTACGGGACGTTTTTTCTATGGTCGTGATGGTAAAGGCGAAAATACCTTTGTTTATGGTGCGGGCAGTGAAGGCGAGCAACCGCTCGGATTACCAGCCGATAGCTTTACAAATACTAACCAAAATACGCCAAATACTTTTGAAAGAGACCAGTATGGAGCGAGTGTGAAAATTGAATCTCAACTTAAATTTGGTTCTTTGACCTCGATTACGGCATATAATTCGTCAATTGATAAATATTTTGGTGATAATGACCAGACCATAAAGGATGTTTCGGGATGGGGAAGAAACCAAGAATTAAAGAATTTTAGCCAAGAAATTCGGATAGCTACACCAAGAGATAAGCAGTTTTCGTACATCGCAGGGCTTTACTACCTAAACGAAAACATTGCAGGACGTGACACTTTTACATTGGCCTCTGATTTTTTACCAGTGGCTGAAGTACTTTTGGGTCAGCCGATTGGGAGAATCCCCGGTTATCTTGAATCGGCCACTACCAATGCCCAGATAAAATCGCAAAGTGCGGCGGCTTTCTTTTCGGGTCAATATCGTGTCAATAAGCAATTTAATATTGCTGGTGGGTTGCGATTTACATCAGAAAGTAAAAAAATGGATTATTACCAGCCAATTAGCTATTTTAACTTTAGACAAAAAGATGTTGGGATAATTGAGTATTACGCTATCGAATTAGGAACTAAAGACGAACCCGTTAAACTTTCGACTTTAGATAATGTTTTTTCGGGCGATTTGAGTTTGAATTATGAAATTAGTCCGTTCTCGATGACCTATTTCAAGTATTCGAGGGGTTTCAAAGGTGCAGGGTTCAATACGAGTGTGACCTACGATTCGAGTGGAGCAAGTTTGCTTTTTAAACCCGAATTTGTGAATACTTTTGAGTTTGGCTACAAGACTAAATTTAACGAGCGAACCAAATTTAATTTTGCTGCTTTTTATGTTGGTTATCGCAACAAGCAGGAGATTCTTGACCAAGGTTATCGAATCAGCGTTGCCAATGCTCGCCGTACCAATGGGGCTGGAGTAGAAGGAGAATTTAGCTGGATGTTCAAGCGATTGCGTCTTGATGTTTCGAGTGGTTTGGTCGGAATGAAATACCGGGATTTTATTTTTGGCGAAGACGAGGATGGAAACCCAATCAATTATGCAGGAAATCGCTTGTTGAAAGCTCCGAATTTTACGCTTTCGGTTGCACCACAATACACAATTGAACTCCCAAGCAGTAAATACAGAGTTATTTTGGGCGGAAACATCAACCACGTTGGTAAAGCCTACAACGATATTAGCAACTCAGAAGTTTTAGCTCGAAGAGCGGCCACAATGGTGAATGCACGTGCGGCTTTGATGCCCAAAAATGGCAATTGGAGCATCGCACTTTGGGGTAAAAACCTAACCGATGCAAGGTTTATTCAGCATGGATTTGAATACGAATGGGGCAATCAGATTTCGTGGAGCCGCCCTCGTTATATTGGTTTAGAGATGTATCTCAATTTCTTTTAATTCATAAAAAAAAGCGGCATAATTCTCGATTATGCCGCTTTTGGTTTTATTCTGACTCTTGATTGGCCAAAACTTCTGCCAATGGTTTAAAGTTTCCGTGCTTTAATTTTTCCTCTTTCTCATCGTACGGAATTACCTCTAAGATATTCGTAATATTCAAATCTGTGATTTGGTAATCTTGTACAGTACCGAGCCTTTCTTTGAGTAAATTATACGCTTCGAGCGGATTCTCGGCGTTGATAAGCATATTGTACGGAATCTTCTTTTCTTTTTGTGTTTTCTCGTCGAAGGCGATGTACTGAACCTTTGCTTTATACCAAATCTCCGAACCCTCATCTACAAAAAACACCTCAGCGAGTTTCATTCGGGCTAATTTTGACAGGTGAAAATCGGGGATATTCGACGCCACAGCCTTGTACATTCGGGCTTCGGCATCTGTGTAAGAAACTGCATCTACCAGATATGTTTCGTTGATGGTTTTATTTCTACCTTTTTCGTCTTGTTGTTGATAACGAATTTTTCCTTGATACCAATTCGACATTTGATGTTGGATAAATTTTAAATAATTGATTTTTGAGCCTGCAAAGATAGGAGCAATTATCCAATAAGAATACTTAGGATTGATAAATAAATGAGCAAAATATAGAACGAGATTTCAACTCGTTTAGCAAGCGATTTAGGATTTCAAATAATAAATGTTGAACTAAACCCCTCTTAGTGATTAAGAAATATTCGAGAAATTCGGATAATTCGGAATACTCAAAGGTTTACACCTTTTACTTCCATTTAATATTACACCCAAGGCTCGGAAACTGGATTTCGGAGACCATTCCACCGCCCAGAACTGCATTTAATGCTCCTCGTAAATCTTTACCAGTCAATGGTTTGGGGTTCTCTTCTCTCGGTCGAGATTCGTCCAGTCTTCCACGATAAGCCAATTTTGTTCGGCTATCAAATACATAGAAATCAGGTGTACAAGCGGCATCGTAGGCTTTGGCAATCTCTTGGGTTTCGTCGTAAAGATACGGAAATGTAAAACCCCATTGTTTGGCAAATTCGGTCATTGCTTCTGGACCATCTTGCGGGTAAGCCACAACATCATTTGAGCTGATAGCAATAAACGAAACACCATTTGGCTGAAACTCATTGGCTATGCGGATAATTTCGGGCATTACGTGAATCACATAAGGGCAATGGTTACAGATAAACATTATCACCGTAGCTTTTTCAGATTTGAGGTCGTCGAGCGATAAATCTTTCCCTGAAATAGTATCTTTTAGCTTAAAATCTGGAGCGATTGTCCCCAACGGAAGCATGTTTGATTCGGTACGAGCCATATTTGTATTTTGACGAGGTTTTATCTCGTTTTAATGAATGTTTCGGATTGCAATTTACTGAGAAAGATTTATTTTTGGTTTGATGATACAAATTAATAAAAAATTGTGGTCATTTGGGGCAGTCAAGAGACTGCCATTATATTGAGGTCGAAGACGCATTGCAGAGCAATAAGTCTTCGACCAGTAGATAAGAATAGAATTTCTTACCATTTATACTTTATACTTCATGAAAACTAAGCTCATCCTTACATTCACTTTTATCGCTTTAAGTCATTGTACTACATTTTGTCAAAAATCATTTGATATTATTTTGGGTGGTGGGGCGTATTTTACGCCAATTTATGCTCCGGTTATTAGTAGTGGTTTTTTTGCAGGTGAGTTTGAATATCATCATAACTCAAAGTGGTCTTTTGCTTCTGGGTTAATAACTTCACAATATTATTTTAAAAATAATGATGGGTATTTGACCGTGAAAAATATACCTGTTAGTAGAGGTACCGAACTTCAAAGTAACTTTTTGGTCAAGTATAAGTTGATAGACCATAAAAAAATAGCTTTTCAGGTGGGTTTAGGAGCAGGACTTGTAACTTATGGTAGAGAGGTTAAAATAGAAAACCAAAATGGTTTAGGTTATTATTATATTCATCAATCAAATACAGATTTAGGGTTTCCAATAAGTTTTGAGTTATATCGCAGAATAACAAAGAGAATATTTGTGGGTGCAAAGTACGGTACATTTATATTTCCAGATTATCCAATTATTGGTAACAATATTGGGTTACAGACAAGGGTTAGGATTTAGGTAAACTTTTAAAACCATTGCTCAAAGGTTTTTTGTATAGGCGAATCTGTCTTCAACCAAAAACAAAGGCAGCCTCACGACTGCCTCAAATTATCATAATTTTAAATCCTTACTAATCAACTCACCAATTCTTCATCGTTTTTCTTGACTTTGGGCTTGATAATTAGGCGAAGAGACTGGTCGTAGGTTACGTAATTCCAGAGCCAGTTGATAAAAATCAGGACTTTATTTTTTACACCCAGAATCGCCATTAAATGCACAAACATCCAGACATACCAAGCAAAAGCCCCTTGGAACTTCCAGAAAGGTAAATCAACCACTGCCAAGTGGCGACCCACCGTAGCCATCGAACCGAGGTTTTTGTAGGCAAATGGTTTGGGTGTTTCGTTTCGGATGATTCGCATGATGTTTTTGGCCAAGAGGTTTCCTTGCTGAATCGCCGGTTGAGCAATTTGCGGGTGTCCGTTAGGATATTCCTCTTCGACATTCATCATACACGCAATATCGCCTAATGCAAAAATATTATCGAATCCTTCGACCTGATTGAATTCATTGACTTTGATACGATTACCACGTTGATAAATCTCTTGCGGGAGCCCCTCGATGCTGTTTCCACGAATACCCGCTGCCCAAACAAGGTTTCTACAACGAATCGTTTCGCCTTTGTTGGTATAAACGTATTCTCCGTCGAAATCTACAACTCGATTGCCCGTTTTGACGATTACGCCCAAACGTTCGAGGTATTCTTTGCCTTTGACCGATGCTTCCTCTGACATCACTTCGAGGACTTTAGGCGATGATTCAAACAAATAAATCTGCATCAAATCGAAATCGAGTTCGGGGTAATCTTTTGGCAAAATTATCTTTTTCATTTCGGCGAGAGTTCCCGAAACCTCTACACCCGTAGGGCCACCACCTACTACAACAACCGACATCAAACCAGCTTTTTCGGCAGGGTCTTTTACGGTGAGTGCATCTTCAAAGTTCTGTAAAACCTTGTTTCTGAGATAGATAGCCTCAGAAACCGACTTCATCGGAATCGCCTTGTCTATCATGTTTTGCATCCCGAAGAAATTAGTATCGGCACCCGTTGCCAAAACCAAATAGTCGTATGCAATGTCACCCAAATCAGTTTCTATAATTTTTTCGGTGGTTTTTATCCGATTAACTTTCGTTATACGGATATGAACATTCTTTTTATTCTGAAATATCTTGCGAAGCGGAAACGAAATAGAAGCAGGCTCTAAACCCGCCATAGCAACTTGATAAAAAAGTGGCTGGAATTGGTGATAATTATTCCTATCAATCAAAACAATTTGTACATCGTGGCGGGCAAGTTTTTGTGCTAATGCCAATCCGCCAAAACCAGCCCCAACAATTACGATTCTTGTTTGGTTGGTTTGTGGAATATTTGGGGTCATAACTATTGTATTTTTCTAATAAGATAACACAAAAAGTATGCTAAAAATTTCATTTTTTTGAGAAAATTAACTTAAATCGGAAGCGATGTTGTATGTTTGATTTCGGTCAAAACAAACGAGCTATGGGCATTGCTGACATTGGCCAGTGTCGCCAGTTTATTGACAATAAAATCTTGGTACGATTTAATATCACCAACCACAACTTTTAAGATATAATCATAAGTACCCGCAATGTGGTAGCATTCCATGACCTCATCCATTGCCATAATCTCTTCTTGAAATTTATCCAAAAGCACTTTGGCGTGTTCTTTTAGCGAAACATTACAAAAAGCGACCATCGGTTTGCCCATTTTTTCTTTATCTAAAATCGCGACGTATTGCTTGATATAGCCATCTCGTTCGAGCCTTTTGATACGCTCGTAGATGGGAGTTTGCGAAAGATTAAGGTGGGTCGAAAGCTCCTTTGAGGTGATTTGAGCATCTTCTTGGAGGAGTTTTAAGAGCTTGAGGTCAATTTTGTCTAATTCGGGCATATTCAGTGAAGTGAAATTTTCTGTGCTAATTATTTTTCAAAATCTAATTTAGTGAAAATATTGGTTATTTGTTAATATTACAGATATAATCGCTAAATATTTATTAAGTATTGTTAAATATTTCTAAAATACTGAGATTTATAGTAGAAATTAACTTCATCTAATGCTATGAATTTACAACATCAATTCAAACCCGAAAGCCTCATGATGTCTTACGGGTACAACCCCGAATGGTCGGAAGGGGCAATCAAATGTCCGATTTTTCAGACATCGACTTTTGTATTTAGAAATGCCGAAGAAGGCAAGGCTTTTTTTGAGGTAGCTTATGGTCTTCGCAATAAAAAAGAAAAAGAAGAGTTAGGATTAATTTACAGCCGAATCAATAACCCTGATTTGGAGATTCTCGAAAACCGCCTTACACTTTGGGATGAGGCCGAAGATTGTGTAACATTTGAAAGTGGAATGTCGGCCATTACAACGGTTTTGCTCGAATTTCTAAAACCCAATGATGTTTTGCTTTGCAGCAGTCCACTTTATGGCGGAACCGACCATTTTGTGAATCATTTTCTTCCAAAAATTGGGGTAAAAGTACTTGAATTTTCGCCCAATCATACCGAAGCGGAGATTGAAGAAATTATCGAAAAATCAGGTGAGTCGAATAATTTAGCCATGATTTATATCGAAACGCCTGCAAATCCGACCAATACTTTGATTGATATTGAGGCTTGCCGACGTATTGCTAATAAAATAGGAGAGAAGCGTGGCGAAAAGGTTTACATTGCGGTTGATAATACTTATATGGGGCCACTTTGGCAGCAACCTCTCAAACACGGAGCAGATTTTTCGATTTACTCAGCTACAAAATACATCGGTGGGCATAGCGATGTTATAGCAGGAGCGGTTTGTGGTAGCAAAGAAGTTACGAATCGGGTGCGTACACTCAGAACTTTTTTGGGTAATATGGCTGGCCCATGGACTGGCTGGCTTTTGTTGCGAAGCCTCGAAACCCTCAAAGTAAGGATGGAACGCCAAGCTGCAAATGCCGTTAAGGTTGCCGAATTTTTGAATAATCACCCAAAGATTGAAAAGGTTTATTATTTGGGTTTGCTTACGCCTGCCGATGGTCTTCAATACGAAATTTATAAAAGACAATATTCGTCGTCGGGGGCGATGCTTTCGTTTGATGTGAAAGGCGGAGAAGCCGAGGCATTTAAGTTTTTAAATGCCCTAAAATTGATAAAATTGGCCGTTAGCTTGGGTAGTACAGAGTCTTTGGTTGAGCATCCTGCTACAATGACTCACGCAGGAGTTGACCCAAAACACAAACTGGCAATGAATATAACCGATAAAATGGTGAGGTTATCGGTGGGTGTCGAAAACTACGAAGACCTTATTTGGGATATTTCGCAGGCTCTTGATGCTGTGTAATTTTTTTGTCATTCAGTGGTCAATTAGTTGTCACTTTTTGTAAATATTCATTTATCAACAGAATGACTATTAAATGACCACCGAATGACTCAGTTTGTTGTGCGGCTGTATTTAAACTTAAAGTACAGAATCGTCAAGGCCAAGATAAATGTAACTGCATTGGCGGCAATCATCGGGAATGAGCGAATCACAACACCGTAGCAAAGCCACAAGAAAACCCCCAATGTAAAAATCAAGAACATCGCAAGCGAAACATCCTTGGCTGATTTGGTTCGATATATCTGTAAAACTTGCGGAACAAACGCAAAAGTCGTCAGAATGGCGGCTATATAACCTATTGTTTCAATCATAATTTTTTCGTTTTCAATTTACAAAATAACGGAAAAATTATACCATAGATTCAAAATTGGCTAATATTCTTAGAAAAGTACAATAGATTGTTTTTTGTGTTATTCTACCATACATAAGTCGCAACGGTTTTACCACCTAATTTTTGTCGAAGTTTCTTTTCTTTGAATCCGATATTAAACTCAATCTCTTTTTCGTCATCATTCATCACAATTAAAACGATTCGGTTATCGGGTGTTCTGAATGCGACATTTGGCAGACTCATTGTTACATTCGAGGCGATTCTGACCGAATTTGGCCTTACAAATTTTGAAGCATGAGCAATGATAAAATATGCTGCATTTCGACTAACCTCTTGATTGTCAATCGTCAACGCACCCAGACACGCAGTGCATCCACCTTCGGTATGTGGATTCTGATTGGCATCGGCAGCGAGGTTCCATTCTAAAACGGTCTTACACCAATTTCTCGAAGCACCAATGATTAAATTTTTTACATGCCAAGCCATATCGCCACCAAAATTGCTCGGATGCCCAATCCATTGTTCAGTAAAATACAGATTTTTATCGGGGTGAGCTTCATAAACATCACGGATTGCTTCGACATTACCACCGTACAAATGAAACGCCGAACCATCAATATATTGGTTGGCGTCGCGGTCATTTAAGATACTGATTGGATAATCTGGTCGGTCGGCATTGTGGTCGTAAATGATAATTTTTGTTGATAAATTAGCTTTTCTGAATTCTGGTCCAAGATATTTTTTGATGAATGTCGCTTGTTCGCTCGCTTGCATCAAAAGGCTCGGATTATTACCCGGGTGCAACGGCTCATTCTGAATCGTGATGGCATCTATTTTAATACCCTCTCGTTTCATTTCTTCGATGTATTTTACCAAATATCGAGCATATTCATCATAAAACTGTGGTTTTAGGCTTCCTCCTTTCAAGTTTTCATTGGTTTTCATCCAAGCCGGAGGCGACCACGGCGAACCCAAAATTTTGATTTCTGGATTAATCCTAATGATTGATTTTAGAATCGGAATCAAGTCTTTTTCTTCTTTTTCGAGGCTAAACCTACGCAACCGACTATCGGTTTTGCCTTCGGGCATGTCATTGTACGTATAGGCGTGGTCGCTGAGGTCTGATGCTCCGATGCTGATTCGTAGATAGCTTACACCAATATTGTTTCTATCAGTCGAAAAAAGTTCTTTCAATAAATTATCTTTTGCTCTTCGGTCGAGCTGATTAATGAGTGTTGCACTGCCGCTGGTTAGGGTAAACCCAAAACCATCCATCGTCTGGAAACGCTTTGAATCATCCACAAAAATTGTTGGCAAATCATCTTTCAAATAATCAAAACGAAGCCTTTGATTCTGTTTTTCAAAAAGGATAGATTTATCTAATTTAGTAATCCAAAGGTCAGTTTGCTGGGCTTGTACAAACACTAAACTGCTCAAAATGAGTAGAATAATTGTGTTTTTAAATATTTTAGATGTCATAGTTATTGTATAATTTTGCTAAAAATACATAAAAATGGGAGAAGCCGCTCTAAAAAAATACTACACAGTCGAAGAATACTTTGAATTAGACAACAACAGCGAGGTTCGTTTTGAATACTTCAATGGCGAAATATTTGCTATGGCTGGTACTACGAAGAATCATAACAAAATTGTTAGAACCGTCGGAAATATGATTGATAGGAAATTCGGGAAAAGAGGTTGTGATGTATTTACCGAAAGTGTAAAACTCGAAGTGATTGAGCGTAGCTACTATCCGTATCCAGATGTGGTTTTGACTTGCCATAGTTTCGATAAAATGGAAGAATATTTGGTAAAATACCCTTCGTTTATTGTAGAAGTTTTATCGAAAAGTACCGAAACCTACGACAGAGGTTTTAAACTAAAACGCTACAAGACGATTCCATCGTTGAAATATTACATGATAATTTCTCAATACGAATGCGGAATCGAACTTTATGGCAGAATCGAAAAATCGGATGTTTGGACCTACCAAACTTTTGAATCAATGGATGATGTAATCAATTTACTAGAAATTGATTTTGAAATGAAAGTGGCCGAAATTTACGAAAATATCGTGTTTCAGCCACAAGATGATGCCGAAAATATGTCCTAATTTTTCAAATTATCTTCTTCAATATCTTCAAATTTTTCGACGTGACTGAATGCGTAATTCATTTTTCGGCGGTCGAATTCTTTTTCGTTATTGGCCAAAAATACCGTCGCAACCCCATTACCGATAAAATTGGTGATGGCACGAGCCTCCGACATAAATCTATCCACTCCTAAAAGCAAAGCTAATCCTTCAACCGGAATCACTTTTACGGCTGTAAGTGTACTTGCCAAAACAATGAATCCGCTGCCAGTTACGCCCGCTGCACCTTTTGAGGTTACCATCAGGATTCCTATAATTGTTAGGATTTGCCCCAAATCGAGATGAACATTGAAAACCTGTGCCAAGAATAAAACCGCCATAGAGAGGTAAATCGTTGTACCATCGAGGTTAAAGGAGTACCCCGCAGGTACAACCAAACCTACTACCGATTTTGAACAACCCATTTTCTCTAATTTTTCCATCAAAGACGGCAAACCTGCCTCAGAAGATGATGTGCCAAGTACAATCAAAAGTTCTTCTCTGATGTATTTCAAGAAGCTCCAAAGACTGATTTTGTAGTATCTCAGAATAAAATAAAGTACTACAAAAATAAAAAGTGCCATCGTAATATAGACCGTAACCATCAATTTACCGAGCGGAAGTAGCGTTTTGATGCCGTATTTGGCAATCGTGAAGGCCATGCCGCCAAATGCACCAATTGGAGCTAAAAGCATGACTTTATGTAATGCCCAGAAGATTTTTTTTGAGATTGGCGACAAGAATTCAACAACTTTTTGACGGCTGGGTGAATTACTTAAAACAATACCCAAGATGATGGCAACGACCAAAACTTGCAGTGTTACGTTATCCCAAAAGAATTTCCACCAACTAAATGCTTCAGCACTTTTGGTATATTTTGAAATATCGCCCCCTTGGATGCTGTCAGTTACTACGCCTTCACCGGGTTTGATGATATTTGCTACCAAAATCCCGATGATGAGGGCAATTGTAGTAACAATTTCAAAGTAAAGTAGGGCTTTGCCGCCAACTTTACCGACCTTTTTTAAATCACCCATCGAGATAATGCCGAGGGTAATTGTCAGGAAAATTATCGGATTGATAAATAATTTGACCGTACTAATAAAAATACTGCTCAAGAACTCGCTCAAAGTCGTTTTTATTTCGATTTCCGAAATCCAAATATTCAATTTAAAACCTTTTTCGAGAATGGGTTTTAGGGCGATTTCGGGATAATGATGACCAAGCAAAACGCCCAGTGTAATGGCTGTTAAGACCCAAAAGGTTAAGTTTTTGAAGAGTTTTTTCATTTAGGGCTTGAGGTTGTAAGTTTATTAACCAAAAGTAAAAATAATTATTCAGCTAAGGCTTGTTGGGGTTAATATTTTGTTTCGTTCGTAGGTTTCCACACCCATCAATGTAAGCACTAAAAACCGCACCTTGTTTGGCCTCAAATCCAGCCGAAAGGGTAATTGAGCTGCCTGCATCGTATTTGATATTGGTTCCGTTTTGTAAAATACCGTTTGCTGATATTGTCTGGCTTGCTTCAAATTTAAGATTGGAATTTCCACCAATTTCATTGGCAATTTGGTAGGTATTTTGGCAAAGGGTATTTACCTTAATCAAAAAAGTATCTTTTAGACACTGGCGGTCATCGGTTACAAAATAACTATTTCCAATCACAGGATTTATTGTTAGGGTTCGGGAAGTTGAAGCAGGTGATAGCCAGATGTAATTGCCAATCCAAGACGCCGAAAGACTAATCTGCGGTTGATTCGTACTTATCAATACCTCATGTTTTTTATTGACATCTTTCATAATCGTAAATTGGTCTTTTACGAGACCATCCTCAGCAATCCATTTGGCATCGAGTCTATTGCTTTCAATTTCTAAATAAAGCGAACCACCACTTAGCGTATTTGAATAGTACATGGCATCGTGCGGGTAACTCGTTTGGGTCGAAGTTGCCCAGCCTGCCGAACCTGCAACAACGTAAACAATTCCTTTATTCGGAAGTTCGGTTGTTTTTATGTAAGGGCAAGAGTCGGTACTGCCATCGTATTTTCCACTCGAACTACTCACATTATGCAACGCGGGGCTAAAGGTAGTTTCTAATCCATAATGGCCTTTTATCAAGCGTGTTCGTTCGTAATTATGACTGTGTCCGCACAAAATTAAATCTACTTTATAGCGTTCAAGAATCGGTAAAACTTTTTCTCTGATGTATCGAAGTTCGTTTTCGGTATCCGAATTATGACTTCCCATTGTGTACGGCGGATGATGCCAGTACAAAATTGTCCATTTTTGAGTATTTGCCGCTAAATCGGACTTCAACCACGTGATTTGTGGGCTAAGCGTATCCGACATCCTATAATTATTCACTGTCTCGGTTCCGTAAGAATCAAGGCTAATAAAATGGATATTGGCATAATTGTACGAGTAATATCCCTCCGTTCCAGAGGCTATTCCTCCGATTTCACCATTGGTCGGCAAAGTAAAATTCTGATAATAGGCCGCTGTTCGTAAACTTTGATTTGAGCCATAGTAATCATGATTGCCGGGAGCAGGGAACAAGGGTGTTTGCTTCATGATTCTACTACTTTGGTACGGTTCAAAAAACAACATTTGGTATTCAGAATCATACCCATATGAATAAGCATTATCTCCGAGCAAGAGCCATAAATCAAGGTAATTATTGCCAAGATAATTAATTAAGGCATTTTTTACGTTGGCTTGGGTAGTTGTTCCCGTTCCGCAATCGCCAGTTGCCCAGATTCTGGTTTTCTTTTCCGTTCCAATTACGGGGGCTGTATAAAAATAATGTTGATTGGATGCCTGAATTACCGAACTCGCATCGGCAATATTATAGTAATATTTTGTATTTGGACTAAGGTTAGTGAGATTAATGATGTGTTCGGTAGTAACGGTATTATCAGCTACCTGCAAATTTAGGTTATTGGGGTCGGTTCCGTAATTGATTTTCGATTCGGTTGCCGTATTGGTTCGCCATCTAATCTGCATACTATTAGATGTACCCATTTGCAAATACGGCCCTCTCGAAACATAGATTGAGTTCTGACCGATTAATTCTAAATCAAAAGAAATATCAGAACTATTTATCGCCGATTGATGAATCTCGACCGCAATGGTGTTTTGACCTGCTTGAAGAACATTGCCTGCCAAAGTCGTACTCAACCAAACTTGTCCGTCATCGGCAGCATTTGTTGCTAAGGTATTATACGAAACCGCACCCGATAATCCATCTCTAAAAACCTCAGTACCATTAAAATACACCACAACGCCATCGTCTCGTTTACCTCGAAGCGTAAAACTATTGAATGTATTTGGCAGGTTTATCACTTTTCTGAAATAGGTTGTAACGTATTTATTTGAGGCGTTCGGTCCAAAGCCAACCACGGTTGCTTCGTCACCTTCGCCATAGCCTAATTCAGAGTTTCCAGAAGCCCAAGACGCATCATTGAAACTTACATTTCGCCAGCTTGTACCTTGGTTAGTTCCGTTGTCGAGGTATTTCCAAGAATCGCCCGAAGTGATAAGGTAGGTTTGGGCAAAAGTCGAAAAAGAAAAGAGTAGAGAGAATAAAAAAAACTTCATGACAGATGGTATTTTAATCAAATCTAACGAAAAATGACTAAAATTACAATGTCATGAAGTTTTTGGATGAATTAATATTCAGCCAGAATTATGATTGCAAGATGCTATTCAATTTAGATTCCCATTTTGAATAAACTTCTTGATATTCAGCTACTTGTGCCGCATAGGGTTCAATAACTTTCAATTTTGTTAATTTACTGAAACTCTCTTTTAGGCTGCCAAAATACTTAACTCCAAAACCTGCTCCGAGAGCCGCACCTTTTGCTCCATCGGTATCATAAAGTTCAACTGGCGTATTGGTGGCATTGACCAACGCACTGCTAAAGACATCGCTCAAAAACATATTGGCTTTACCAGCTTTGATGACTTTTGGGCTAACACCATTGGCTTGCATCATGTCGAAACCGTACTTCAATGAAAACGCAATTCCTTCTTGAGCGGCTCTAAAAATATGCCCTTGTGTATGAATATTAAAATCAAGGTTTAGGATTTGAGAACCTACGATTCGGTTATTTAGCATTCTTTCGGCACCGTTTCCGAATGGCATAATCAATAAGCCATCGCTTCCGGCACGCACTTTTGATGCCATTTCGTTCATCTGTACGTAATTCAAATCTTTGCCAAAATTATCTTTTACCCAACGATTCAGAATACCCGTACCATTGATACAAAGCAAAATTCCGATTCGGTTTTCGCCATTCAACCCATGATTGACGTGTGCAAAGGAGTTGATTCGAGATTGTGGGTCGTAGCTTATTTGGTCACTTACGGCATAAACCACGCCCGAAGTACCTGCCGTTGCGGCAATTTCACCGGGGTTAAGTACATCGAGCGATAGTGCGTTATTGGGCTGGTCGCCAGCTTTGTAAGTGACTGGTACACCTGCATTGATTCCCAAGAGAGCGGCAACTTGGGCCGTTGTTTTGCCGTGTTCTGAAAATACTGGACGGATTTCTGGAATCAGGTTTTCATCGAATTCGTAATAATCCAGAATATCAGTCGAAACATCATCAGATTGGAAATCCCAGAAGATACCTTCCGATAATCCCGAATTTGAAGTCGTAATTTCGTCGGTTAACTTCATAGCAATGTAATCGCCCGGAAGCATGATTTTATCGCATTGCTCATAAATATGTGGTTCGTTTTCTTGAACCCAAGCTAATTTTGAGGCTGTGAAATTGCCCGGCGAATTGAGTAAATGACTCAAACAAATATCTTCGCCGATGTTTTCAAATGCTTTTTGTCCAATCTCAACCGCACGACTATCGCACCAAATGATTGACGGACGAAGTACATTTTTATCTTTATCGACCATCACCAATCCGTGCATTTGGTAGGCAATACCGATAGCTCCGATGGCTTTTGGGTCGAATTTACCACTTGCAATGACTCTCTTAATTGCTTCAACGCTATTGTTCCACCACATTTCGGGGTCTTGCTCGGCCCAGCCAGCATGAGGCGACGAAATGGGTGCTTCGATGTCGGGGTATTGTGCCGAAGCAATAACGGTTTGGGTATCGGCATCTACAACCGATGCCTTAATTGAGGATGTTCCGATGTCGAGACCGAGTAATAACATTATGAATAGGTGTATTTTTGACAATTAATAATTCGGATGACAAAGTAACGCTTTTATTTTCTAAATGTAAAATAAGTTTATTGGTTGGGGTAGTGCTGCACAAGGTTTTCACTCCTTACTCATTATCTGAATTTGAGTAGGAGCCAAACCATCAGATTTGGCTGTAAGTTTTATCAATCCAGATTTTCCTTTTTTGGTTTTGATGATTACTAAAGCTAATCCGTTATATGTTTTACGATTGAGCGAAGCAAACGATGTCATATCGGCTGGGTCACCGTTATCAGTTGCAACAATTTCGGCAGGCCCTTCGATGCTAAATGCTACATTTAGGTTGGCATCTGGAACCACCCAATTATTCTTATCTGTAACTTTTATTGTAACAAAAGCAAGGTCTTCGCCATCCGACTTTATTGTTTTTCTATCAACATTTGCTGCCAATTTGGCTGGTTTATCAGTGGTTTTTATGGTTTCTACAGCCCATATTTTGCCATTTTTATATGTAATTACTTTTAATTCTCCTGCTTGATATTTGACATCATCCCATCTGAGACGGTACTCAAATTCGGCTTTCTTTTTACGACCGAGTGATTTACCATTCAAAAATAATTCAGCTTCATCGCCCGAAGTAAACACATGGACTGGAGTGATTTCTCCGACTCGGTTTGGCCAATTCCAGTGCGGCAAAATATGGGCGATGGGTAATTCGGGCCTCCAACGTGATTGGTACAAATAAAAACGGTCTTTTTTGAATCCTGCAAGGTCGATAATGCCACTGTACGAACTCCGAGCTGTGTAGTAGGGGGTAGGCTCACCGAGGTAATCCCATCCAGTCCAGACCACTTCACCTGCTACGTAGGGGTGTTTATCCTGCGTAGCAAAAACTTTATCGGGCGATGACCCAAAAGCTGCCGTATAAAGCTCGTATGCACTTACTTGTTGCTTTACAGGGTCGCCGCCGCCACCTATATCGTTGCTTACTGGTGCAGAATTACCCCCAACAACTGGGAAAATGTAGGTTCCTCGTGTACTCAATGCCGATGCCGTTTCGGTACTCAGAATTACTTTATTGGGAAATACTTTCTGAAATGCAGGATAAAGCGGTGTTGTACGAATTCCTTTTAGATGTGCATAGGCTTGCCCATCTCTTATACCTTCGCCTTGGTAATTGAGATTGATAAAGTCCATTTCTTTAGTAAACGGCATATCGGGTTTGGCGTAGTTCTGCGATGCCGAAGCAGGTCTCGTTGGGTCTTCATCACGAACAATATCATGGAGTTTTTTGGCGAGAGCAGCCCCTTCGGTATCAGTGTATTGCTCACCAACTTCATTGCCAAAACTCCAAGCCATGATAGATGGATGGTTACGGTCACGGCGAATAAATGCCCTTGTGTCGGCTTCGTACCAATCCGGAAAAATCAAATGAAAATCGTGAGGTGTTTTTTTCTTCTCCCAGCTATCAAAAATCTCATCAATCACCAAAAAGCCCATTCGGTCGGTCAAATCTAACAACTCAGGTGCTGGCGGATTATGCGACATTCGGATTGTGTTACAACCCAATTCTCGCAAAATTTCGAGTTGTCGTTCCGCTGCTCGTACATTGAATGCAGCACCCAAAGCCCCCAAATCATGGTGTTGGTTTACACCTTTGATTTTTATTGGTTCATCATTTACGATTATTCCTTTGAGTGGGTCAAACTCGATGTTCCGAATCCCAAACGGCGTTTCATATACGTCAATAACTTTATTTTGGCTCATTACCGTCGTTTTGGCAATGTATAAATTTGACTTTTGGGTTGGATAAGGCCCCCAAAGCTTCGGGTTTTTGATTATTAATTCATTTGAAATATTCAAAGCCCCCCCTTGGGCAATACTCAAATTCTTCGATGAATGGGTTGCAACCGCCATTCCAACGCTTTTTCCAGATTGATTTGCTACAAAAACCTCGGTTTTTACTTCGATTTTTTCATCGGATAGGTTTTTGTTTTCTATCCGCAAATCAAGTTTTACGGTTGCTTCACTTGCCGTAACTTTAGGAGTGGTAATAAATGTACCCCAATGTGCAATGTGAACGGGAGAAACTTTTGTGAGCCAAACATTACGATAAATGCCGCCCCCTGGATACCACCTCGCCGAATGATTGGGGTTATCAATTCGGATAGACAATTGATTTTCTCCGCCGAAATTGAGATATGGTGTTAGGTCTAATCTGAATGAGTTGTATCCGTAAGGCCAACCACCAATCAAATGACCATTTAGCCAAACGATTGCGTAAGACATTGCTCCGTCAATATCGAGATAAATCGTCTTACCTTTATCGGTAGGTGATATTTCGATTTTTTTACGATACCAAGCCACTCCATGACTGGGCAGACGACCCATTCCGCCACCCACTTCGGGTTTGTCGCCCGTATAAAATGGGCCTTTTATAGCCCAATCGTGGGGTAAATTGACCGATTCCCATTGATTATCATTGAAATCTGATTTTACAAATGCAAAATCGGAGCCTGGGTTGCCAGCTGGACGAATATACTTTTTGTTTGGGTCTTTGATAAATGGATTTGCCGTTGGGAGTATCCACTTTTTCAAAACATTTTCTTTAGAATCAATCAGCACGGCATCGGTTGGGCGAGAGTCCGCTACTTTGCTATCGTTTACCTCGCCGATTTCTGGACGAATGTCGTACATTAGTTTATCCGGCTCTGAGCTGTACCGCATAAATTTCCAACCTTCGTTGAGTTTAATTCTCTCTCTCGAAGTACTTTTATGATTTTGCTGAGCCAAGCCATCGGTGTTGAAGAGCAATTGAAGACCCAAAATCACCCAAACTGTTTTAACCAAAATGCTATTTGTTTTATCCATTAAATGTAAATCAATTAATTATTGACAACAATTGTTGTAATGCTCGTTGGTGCGATGTCAATTTCGATATTTTTTTCCGTAATTGTTAAATTTTTCTTATCGAGATTTATGAGTTCTGTTGTGGTGTACGACACCGCCGAAGCTGGATTTAGCCCTGAAAACTGAACGTTTTTTACTGAATATCCTTCGGGATTGATGATTACGATGATGGTCTGATTGTCTTTTTTGTAAGCCGTTAGCTTGAGCGGATTGGTATTAGGATTATCAGTGCCAATTCTTACAAAATCGGGCCTAATAAACTTCGAGAAATGAGAAAAAGCAAATCCTCTTTTCAATACCTCGCCGTTCACTGTACCTTCTTCGCCATCCCCGATGAATGAATAAAAACGTTGTAAATACCACCAAATATAAGCATTCCAGTTGTTATTCATGGCATCGTGTACCGATTCGAGCATTTTTAGGGTTTCTCCCCATTTGGCAGATTCTGAATAAGTTATCCATTTGGCTGCACCTGCATTCCCAACATTGAGATTCATTAAGTACTCAGTCATCCAAATCTCTTTTTTCTTTTGCTCTGCCAAAGGAAACCTTGCCAAACCGCCACCATAAATGTGTCCGGCAACAATATCAAACTTTTGGGCGATTTCGTCGGTCGAAAGTAGAGCATTCGTAAAGTTTTGATTGAAATTAAAAGATTCTGGTGCAGCTAATTTTGCTCCTTTGATTTGGCCCGGTGCTTTCAAAAAATTAATCATCTCATCGGCTGTCCAATCGCAAGATTCGTAAGATACTTTAATATCTGGTTCATTCTGAATTGATACTACATCGACCGCAGCACCATTTTGAGACATAAATGTGATAAATTCGTTGATGTACTCTTTGAAAGCTGTATAATTTTCGGGTAGCAGACGCCCTCCAATATCGCTTTTGTTGCTTTTGAGTGCGGGCGGAGGCGACCACGGCGAAGCCAAGATTTTTGCTCCAAATTTTTTGGCTTCTTTGACCGATTCTACAATGAGTGGCCATTCGGATTTATTTGACGAGATACGCACCCTAAAAATGCTTAAACCCAATTGGTTATCGCCCAAACCAAATGCTTTTGGGGCTTCGGTGGGTTTTAAGAATTGAGTTCCCCACATACGATTTGCACCGCCAAAACCTGCAATTGTTTGGTAAGTAGTTTGCGGATTAACCGTGATTTTTGTAGGATTGGGCTTGGTAACTACTGGCGTTTCTTCAACCTCGGCTTTGCTACACGAAAAGCTAAATAACGATAAGATTATTAATGTTTTTGATAAATTTTTCATTGTTTTCGGATGGATACAGATAATAAATAATAAAGGGATAAATTTTATCCCTTTATTGACATTTAATCAAATTTACTATTAACACTAAGAAATCTTAGTATCCTGGATTCTGTTCGAGTACTGCACCTCTGTTGCGGTCAATCTCCGATTGTGGGATTGGCCAAAGGTTATAAGTCGTTTTGGCCTGCGATGCATAAAAAGGATTACATTTAACAACTCGGTCATACCATTTGCCCAATCGCATTAGCGTAAACATACGTTTTTCTTCAAAACCGAATTCTCTGATTCTTTCGTCTAAGATGTAATCAATGTTTATATCAGCCGTTGTTGCAGGTTTGGCATTGGCTCTGGCACGTACCACATTTACATCGGCAGCGGCAGAAGCTAATTGATTTAGTCCGAGATATGCCTCGGCTCTCAACAAATATGTTTCAGCTAATCTTACCAGATATTGGTCTTGGTAGGTAGCTCCTGCACCACTTTTTAGTAACAATGGGTATCGTGAATCGGTACCAGCCAAAAGCCCAGCTGGATGACCGAGTGGGTCAGTACACTTAGTTTGGTACGGATAAATAGCTCTATCCATTACACCTGAGGTTACACGCACACCATTTACGCCCGTAGTATTGGCAGGTAGATTGTCGAAATCAATTTCTTGACCGAATAACGGACTGCTGATGTTATTTGCTCTGAATTTTCTGACAAAGTTATGGTTGGCATTTCTGATGTCATTTTTAGGGTCATCGTAGGCTTTTTGCACAAAATATGTCGAAGGTGCCAAGAAACCTACCCCTCTGCCTCCAGAATAATCGCCGATTGGCCAGTTGAAAGGAGTTACGCCATTGATTCGCAAATCACGAACTAACGGTGCATGAACACGCTCAAATAAGAAGGCATTTGTGTTTAAGAAACCAACCGTTGTAGGTGAGGTCCCGCCTGGGGTATCAGGCTCAAATTGAATTACCCAAAGGGCCTCTGTATTGAGTCCACCCGCACGGTTTTGGTTATTTCTTCGGAATAAATCCCAATAAACATCACCCGGTGTTTCGTTAGCACGGCTTCCGAAACGTCTTGTCATTAGCCTAACATTCGTATTGTTAATCACAGTGTTTGCGGCATTCACGGCATTTTGAAATTGTCCATCGGCCAAGTAAACTTCTGCCAAGTAATGACTCGCAACCAAATTTGAGATTTCACCATCTCTTACAGCCGTAATTGCTCTTAGATTCTCGGCCGCAAATTTTAAATCTTCGATTACAAAAGCATAAACTTCTTTACGAGATGCTCTCACAAAGTCTTCTTTTGGTGCTGTAATTTCTTCTTTTATGATTGGTACTCCACCAAATAAATATGATAGACAACGATAAGCAAAGGCTCTAAAGAAGCGTCCTTGGGCTTCAAAGCTTTTCTTGTCGGCTTCTGATAATGACGAAGTAGGTACTCTACCGATTATAGCATTTGCCTCAGAAATTATTTTAAAGTAAGGCGACCAATGCCCATTTGAAAAACCCGAAACAGCGTTGTATTCACCACTTAAATTGGCCGATGATGCTGTTATCGGAAAACCGATGTCGGTACGATAGGCGTAATCCCAAGGTTGGAAGTCATTACGTGAATACAATTCTTCTCTTACAAGGCGGTAAAGGTTATTGACCGATGCTTGAAAATCTTTGGCATTATTAAAAGCGTTTCCGGGCGTTAGGTTGCTTTCGCTTTTTTCATCTAAAAAAGTCTTCTCGCAAGAAGTATGAGTTAGGATTAGCGTAAGCCCTAACAGAAGTTTAAATATATTTTTCATATTCAGATTCCTTAAAACTTTTGATTAAAAATTCAACATGAGTCCAGCCGTATATCCTCTCAAAATTGGACGTCCATCGGTAGTCATTCCCTGAAATACCTGAACACCATTGTTCACAATAACTGCCTCTGGGTCCCAACCTTGCCATTTTGTGAATGTCGCTAAGTTTTTGCCACTTACATAAATACTAATGTTTTGTGCTTTGATTTTTTCGAGCATTTTAGGGGCAAAATTGTAAGCAAGAGTTACGTCTTGCAATCTAACGAAGTTACGGTTCTCATAGATTGTTGGCTCAACTTTGGCTCTTGTACCAGAGATTACCCTTGCGTATTTTCCGTTAGGATTGGATGGTGACCAATAATCAACGCCCACTAAATCGTTGTTGCGAATTGCGTTATCATCTCTAAAATATGTACGAGTATTGCCACCCAAGTAGCCATCTTTTCCGCCTTGAATCGAGTTTAAGAATACTGTTAGGGTAAATTGTTTGTAATTGATGGTATTCTGCAAACTCATTCTGAACTTTGGTTCGAGAGTTCCCATAAATACACGGTCGGCCGCTGTGATGTCTCTGTCGCCGTTTTGGTCAACAACTTTGAAGCTACCCACAGGAAAACCTGGAAGTCTTTCTTCGTTTAATTGGTAAATGCCATTGGCTTGATAATCAAAAATAGTGTTGATACTACGGCCAATGTACAAACCACCCGTACCAGTAGCCACGATGTCGTCTTCTACACCGTCTTTGTTGTTATCTACACCAGTTAGGCTAACAATTTTATTGGTATTGGCCCAGAAGTTGAATGTCGCACTCCAATTAAAGTCTTTTTTCTGCACAACGGCATAAGTCAAGCTACTTTCAAAACCTTTGTTATCTAAACGCCCTACGTTTGTCTGAATATCATTAAAGCCTGTGAGAGTAGGAAGCGGCACTCTGAAAAGCAAATCGGTTGTTTTGTTGTGATAAACCTCTAATGTTCCCGATAAACGACTCTTGAAAAGCCCAAATTCTAAACCGATATTAAGCCCCGCAGTACGTTCCCATCTTAAATTGTCATTACCCAATGAGTTAACCTGCTGACCAAAAGCGGTGGTTCCGCCATTTCCAAATATGTATGACTGATTTACCCCAACCAATGCCAACGAAGAAAATGCAGGAGTTTGGTTTCCGGCGATTCCGTATCCGACTCTGAATTTAAGGAAATCTACCACAGGGAGTTTAGACATAAACGATTCTTCGGATACAATCCAACCCAATGCGAATGTTGGGAAAATGGCCGATTTATTGTTTTTGGCAAATCCAGAAAAACCATCACGGCGAACAGTAGCAGTCAATAAATATTTCTCGGCATATTTATAATTGACTCTTGCCATCTGGTAAGCTAAGGCTTCACGAGTAGAGTTTGAACTGGCATTACGAACATCGGCGTTGCCTAATTCGTTGAAAGAAAGATTTAATCTCGAAAATCCGACACCTTCTACAAAAGTATTGTTGAATTTGCGTTCGATTGCACCGTAGAGCAATGTCGTTGTCAGATTGTGTTTGCCAAATCCTTTGGTATAGGTCAAGATATTGTCTAAAGTATAATCGTAGTAGGTTTGATTATTTTTAGAAACTCTACCTGTTAGGTTACCTTCAAACTGGCTCGACGTATAACGCTGAGAAGTGCGGGCGTTGTTACCGAAATTTAGACGGTAATTTAAACCTTTTATGAATGGTACGTTTACATCGGCAAAAATATTGGCAAAATAGTATTGGTTTCTGTCATAGTCATCTACGTAATAGGTATTAAACGGATTCGGAACAACTGTGTTTGTTGGGTTTGGAATAACGTTGCCGTTGGCGTCAAAAGGTACGAGCAATGGCGATGTAATGTTAATTACACCAAAACTCGGCTCGGCACCGTCTTGATTGACAAAAGAACCCGAAGACACGAGTCCCAATTTCAACCAATCGGTTGGGTTAATCTCCAAATTGGCTCTTATAGTACTTCTTTTGAACTTATCGTTGATGATGAATCCTTTTTGGTCAACAAATCCGCCCGAAAGTAGATAAGAAACTTTATCGCCACCCCCCGAAATACTCAAGTTATTCTCTAAAATCGAACCTTTATTTGTGGCTTCGTCAAACCAGTTGTAATCGTTAGGCAATAATTCGGTTTTGTTTGGATTAGCCATTGTGGCATCTACAACTGTTTTAATATCGAAGTTCGGGTTTGGCTCAGTAAAATTAGGAGCTAAATATGCTCTGTCGTAGAAACCTTCTTTAAGTGCATTTAAGAATTGCTCTCTGTTGTAAGGTTTTAATTTGTTTCCAACTGTTGGGCTTTGAGATGTAAAAGCACTTGTAAATGAAATCTTTGCTTTTTTGTTGTAGCCCCCTTTTTTTGAGGTAATCAAGATAACACCATTTGCCGCTTGAGCCCCGTAAACTGCGGTAGAACTTGCATCTTTCAAAACATCTATCGATGCAATATCATCTGGGTTTATCGAAGACAGCGAGCCATTATACTGAACTCCATCTAAAATGATTAAGACGCTGCGATTACCGTTGAGCGAAGTTTGTCCGCGAATTGCAATGGAGGGCGTCCCACCCGAAAACGACGAAACACCAACGTTAAGACCCGGAACTGCCCCTTGCATAAACTGTGCAATGTTGGTGTTGGGGGCTCCCTGTTGTACTTCGAGATTTACTCTGGCCACCGAGCCTGTTAAATCTACTTTCTTTTGAGTACCATAACCAACCACCACCACTTCGTTAAGGCTCGATTGGTCTTCTTCTAAAGTTACGTCGATAATGGTTTTGTTTCCAATCAATACCTCTTGGGATTTGTATCCGATTGAGCTAATTACTAAAGTTTGATTTGCAGTGCCACTGATAGTGTAAGTTCCCTCACTATCGGTTGTTGTACCTTTGGTAGTACCTTTGATAGTTACGGTTGCACCCGGCACAACTTCGCTGTTTTTAGTCTTTACAGTGCCTTTGATTGTTTGGGCATGGAGGGTAAAACTTGAAATACAAACAAACAGCAGAAAATACCAAAACGGCATACTCCGCCTCTTGGAAGAGTTAATTTCAAAGTGTTTCATGATTTTAGTAAATATGATTGTTTTTATAATAGATTTAAACTTCTTGAGAAAGAAGCCTTTTTTGACGATGTAAAGTAAGATGTTGTGTAAATAATTTAGTAGCACGAATTGACAAATCTCTATCCCGAATGTTTAAAATGAATAAAACCAAGTGTTTTGGTGGGTATTAGAAACGTCAAATCTTTTCTTTTAAAAGTTATAAAAGAAATTAACCGTATTGGCTTGCTACAAATGTATAGGATGACAGTATTAGAGCATTAGAAGTTTCGCAGAAACCCCAATGGCAAATAATAGCCACTGAGGTTTTGTTATTTTGTTTTATTTTTTTCGATGTATTCGGTAGGCGAGATGCCAAACTTGGCTTTAAAGGCTCTTGTAAAATAGTTTGGATTCGAGAATCCGACTTCGTAGCCAATTTGTGAGATTTTCAAATCACTTTTTTCGAGCAGCACCAAGGCCTTTTTGAGTTTAATTGAGCGAATGTACTCTACGGGAGTTTCGCCGGTCAATACCAAAATTTTATTGTAAAGCGTACCCCGACTCATAAACATTTTTTGACTGAGGTCTTCAATCGAAAATTCAGAATCGGTCAAATGCTGCTCAATGTAATTCCCAATTTTTAACAAAAACTTTTCATCTTCCGACTCTACCTTTATTTCTGGTGTTTCGAGTTTGATTTGCTTCGTGTAAGTATTCTTGAATGTATCGTTGAGGCTGAGTAAATTCTTTATTTTGACATTCAATACCTTAAAACTAAACGGTTTGGTGAGGTAATCGTTTGCCCCTGTTTCTAAGCCTTTGATTTGCTCAAACTCTTCACCCAAAACGGTCAACATGATTATTGGAATATGCTTGGTCCGATTGTCATTCCGTACTTTTTTAACAAAATCTAAACCATCTACATTTGGCATATTTACATCGCTAACAATCAATTCGGGATGTGCGGCGAGTGTTTTTTGCCATCCTTGCTTTCCGTCGGCTGCTTCAATAATCTTGTAGTCAGCTTTCAGACTTTCTCTGAGGTAGGTTCTTAAATCTTCGTTGTCATCAACAATCAGAATTACCGGTTTTTTTGCTCTGATTGATGAATTATCGCGATTTTCGGACGAGTTATGCTGGAAATTTGTTTCGGTAATGATGGCATCAGCCAATATTTCTGGGTTGATTTCGGTAGTACTTTCGATTTCTTCGAGTGGAAGAAAAACTGTGAAAATGCTTCCCATGTTTTCTTCGCTTTCTAAAGAGATGGTACCACCATGAAGTTTTACAAATTCTTGGGCAATCGAAAGTCCGATTCCACTTCCTTGATTCAAAATGTTCGAACCATTATTGATTTGAAAAAAGCGTTCAAAAATCCTATTTTTCATTTCATCCGAAATCCCAATTCCCGAATCTCCAATGATTATTTTTATGCCATTCCCACCAACTTTTTCGATTTGACAGTACACGTTGCCGTGTTCGTTTGTGAATTTTATGGCATTTGAAAGTAAATTTATCAGGATTCGTTCAACTTTATCTCGGTCGAAATTTGTGAAATATTTTTTTACCGAACTCTCAAAATCAAGATGGATATTTTTTCTTTCTGAAATGTATTTGAACGAATCAAAAATCTCTCTGGTAAAAAACACTAAATCGCCTTTTGAGAGATTCAATTTTAATTCGTTGTCTTCGATTTTACGTAAATCAAGCAACTGATTCACAAGATTCAACAATCGTTTTGCGTTTCGATTTACAATATTCAGAATCTCAAGTTTTTCACTTTTTTGTTCCTGATTCAAAAGATTTTCGATTGGGTTCAGAATGAGCGTCAATGGCGTTTTCAGTTCGTGGCTAAGGTTGGTCAAAAACTTGATTTTCAATTGCTCAAGCTCCATTTTTTTCTCGGCCTCGCGGCGTTCACGTTCAATCAGGTATTTGACCTCCAATCGTTCTTGCTCCAAAGCAAACTCGTCTTTTAGTTTTCTGATTCCACGGCTTCTGATTGTATAAAGTGTAATGGCAAAAACCGAAAAATATAAAAAATAGGCAAAGTATGTACGCCAGAAGGGTGGATTTACAACGATTTTAATCGTTTTTTCGGGTGCTTGCCAAGAGCCATCTTCACTTTGTGCTTTGAGCCTGAAAACATAATCGCCGGGGTCAAGGTTTGTGTAAACTGCCGTCGTGATTGGCCCTACGTAATTCCATTCTTTGTCAAAACCTTCGAGCTTATAGGTGTATTGGTTTTCGTGCGGTGCAGTGTAGTTTAGTGCAATAAAATCTAACGAAAAGTTTTGTTTGTAACTCAGATTTATCTCTTTGGCAAGCGAAATTGGTTCGGTAATTTCAGAATTATCAATCGGATTTGCCGATTTATTGTTGATTTTTAAATCGGTGATGAGTAGGGCAGGTGTATTGGTGTTTTGATAAAGTTTTTCGGGGTAGAAATAATTTATTCCATCGAGTCCTCCAAAAAACATCTCGCCACTGCTTGTCTTGATGCCCGCACCCACATTGAAAGCCCCTTGCTGGATTCCGTTTTGGTGAGTATAATTTTTGAATTTTTGTTTTATTGGGTCAAATACCGAAATGCCCTTGTTGGTGCTAAGCCATAGTTTACCTAATTCATCCTCCAATATCTTGTAAATAACGCTATTCGATGATAATTGCCTTTCGTTGAATTGCGTGAAAGCATTTGTTTTTGGATTGTACAGACTCAAACCTCCACCCAAAACTCCAACCCAAATTCTGCCGATATTATCAACAAAAATATCAAGAACTTTATCAATTGGTAAATGGTTTTGCTGGTGATTCAAAATCGAAACCGAGCCGTCTTGGGGCGAATAAACTGCAATACCGTTTCCGTTTGAACCAATCCAAATTCTTCCGTTTTTATCTTCGGCCAAAGCCACAATGTAGCCATTGAGTGTATATTTTTTCTTAAACGCAGGATTGATGATTTTATCAATTGTGAGTAATTCTTTAGAAACTGGATTATAACGATAAAGTCCGTTTCCGTTTGTTCCAATCCAAAGAAACCCCTTACTATCGGTTTTCAAACAATTTATCGGTATCAATGAATTACTCCCATTTTTTTTAATCAAGAGTTCTTGTTTTGAAGAATTTGTTTTCAGATTGATTGCACACAAACCATTGCTATAAGTACCCACCCAAAGTGTATTTTGCGTTTTTTCTAATCCTAAGACTGTGTTATTTTGCCCCGAAATTGGGATATTTTTGATTGTTTTTGTCTGTCGGTTGAATAATTGCAAACCTCCGCCATCGGTACCAATAAAAATATTGCCCGATAATCCTTCTGCAAGTGATGTAACCGATGCAACCGATAACCCTTGTTTATTGAATGGATTATAGGAAATATTACTAAAAAATGATAGGTTCTTATCGTATTTGTTTACCCCACCTTGTCCGGTACCGACCCAGTAGATTCCAGAGTTATCTATGTAAATATCTTTGACCGAATGCCCAATAAAATCACCTAACTGATTGTATTTGCTGAATAATGAGGCCGAGATTCGTTGGGCTTGCCCACTTACAACATCGAAGATGCACAGGCCGGCATCGGTGCCTACCCAAAGTTTACCCAAATTATCAAATGTAATCTTATGAATCCTATTGCTACTTATTGTTTTTGGGTCGGATGCTTCGCTTCTGAAACTCTTGAAGGTTTGGTTGTCGAGATTCATGACGTTTAATCCGCCATTATCTGTACCTAACCACAAATTGCCATATTTATCTTCGGATATGGTGCGAATAGTATTGTCCGAAAGTGAGTTAGGGTTGTTATCGTCATGAACAAATCTTTTAAAACTCTGATTTTGAGGATTATATAAATTAAGACCATCGCGAGTACCAATCCAAATGTTTTTTTTACTGTCTTCAAATACACTTAAAATTACATCCGAAATCAGTTTCGTTTTATCATTGGGCGATGCTTTGTAGAGTTTTGTATTCTTGGTTTGGGTATCGAAATGTAATAAACCAGTGTATGTGCCTACCCAAATATTGCCCAAGTGGTCGGCACATAGGCTCCGGACCCATCCGAGTTTTGTCAAATCATAGTTGGTGAAATTGTCTAATTCTCTATTGTAAACCGAAAGTGTGATGTTTGTCCCAATCCATAAATTGCCGTTTTTGTCTTCAAGGATGGCCATTACAGCACCACGTCCTATGCTTGTCTTGTCGTTGTCTCGGTGATGGTAAGCCGTAAATTTTTGACCATCAAATTTATTAAGACCATCCTCAGTTCCAAACCACATGTACCCGTATTTGTCTTTACAGATTGCATTGACAGAATTTGAAGCGAGTCCATCTTTTGTACTAAAATTAATGAAATTGTACTCTTTTTGTTGCCCAAATGCTATTGGAGTAATCAACGACAAAACAAAGAGTAGTAGAGTTTTTTTCATTTTTAGTAAAATTTGATAGTGCAAATTTGTAAAACAGTTGCCGAAATTCCTCGAAAATATTACGATAACAAAAAATGCAGCCAATTGGGCTGCATTTTTCAATTTTCATAGAATATTTATTTAACCGTCACTACCACTCGCTGATAACGAGTAAGCACTGGAGTACCATTGTCTTCGGCTTCTACAATGATATGAATCGTATCGCCACTTTTAGCAGATGCCGGAACGGTGATTTCGGCACTATTTCCATTTTGTGTAATCAACGCTTCTTCTTTGCAAGTGCCAACTTCTTTGTATTGCCAAAATTTCAACGAAACTTTATTGCCATCGGGGTCAGAAGTCGTAGTTTTCAAAGAAATTTTTTGCCCTTTGTTTACCGAAATTTTTTTATTTGCAACTGAAACCTTCGGTGCATGATTAGCACCTTTAAAATCTTTGATACACCAATCGGCACGAGCCGCAAAATCGTTTTGAATGGCTGGAATCCAACGAGTTTGGGCAAAAGCTTTGTCAATTTTTTGGGTGAATGGATTAAAGTCGGACGCAGCATCGCCATCTTCCCATCTGCTTGGTGTGGTAGCTGACTGCACCAATCGGCCACCCCAACCACCATCTTGTGGGTTTTCGAGGTTGTTTAAGCCAACATCTACCAAGTGTAAGAAGGCAGGCGAATCACCCTCTGAAATGAAATCGTACTGACCAAAACTTCCCCATTGATTCTTCTTGGCTTTTTCCATGTTGCTGTAAATGTCTTCAATTTCTCCCTTCGGCGGATTTCCATCACCATAACTGTAGTACATTTTTAACAATGGGCCATGATTATTGATGATATTGCTCATAAATTTACCCTCTAAATACGGATGAAGTTGCTCTGGTACAGACCTTTTCCAGAAATAAGCAAAACTCCAAAACTGATTTGAATTGTAATAAACCTTGATGTCTTTCCAGTTTGGTTCAATGTATTTTTTGTAAGTGGCGTCTTGGTCGAGAATGGCATAAATAATGGCTTTCTGACATACTTTTTTGTATATTTTGTTCCATTCAGTCGTATTTTTATAGGTATCTTCGATGCTTTTTAATGCACGAGCAATGGTATTGGTACCTCCCCAAACTTGCAAATAAAGCGGAGTTAAGTCGTCGTCCAACAATTTGGCTTTGATGAAATCCGAACCCGGAGTATCTTTTGTCATTTCTCCTTCAAAATCAATATTACCGATACGGATTCTATCACGTAGATATTTTTGGGTTGGGTAATCTTTTGAGTGTTTAATGAGATTTGGGTAAACCTTTCCATAGGCATCAACCAAGTCGTAAATCCATTGTTCACCCGGCCAACGAAGTTCGGTACGTTCACCATACATCTTTTTGGTCATTTCCATTTCTGAGGTGAACTTTGTGCCTTTACCATCGCCTTTGTAATGCCACTGCGAACTACTCACTATCAGCCCTTCTATTTTGTATTCGTTTGTATAAAGTAACATCCTGATGAATGAATCAACGTCGTCGAGTTCGCCATCGGTGGTTACAATGGTACGTGGTTTCTCTGATTTTTGTGTTAATTTTTGTGAAAATCCTATATTTGAAAATAGAATTGTACATACTAACAGAATGCCTTTCTTCATTGTATAAATTTTTATTAATTCCATTCGAGAAATTGATGTATTTTCTCACCACTGAGTAAACTTAGAACACAAAGCTGCACGTAGTTTTTTATCTTTCTTTGGTGAATCTTAGTGCTTTTGGTGAACTTTGTGGTTAATTGTAAACTTATTTTAGGACAAGCTACTAAACCTAAATCCTAAAAATAGGAAGTTCATTTCATTAAATTGTAGTTTTATTTAGAAAATATTGTATATAATGGTGCTATCGTCAATTTAGTAATCGAAAGCATTGGATGATAAATATCAAAAATCGGTTTCAATACTTTACCATTTTTGTTCCGAACGATAGAGTTTTTAATTTCATCTCTCAAATTCCAAAATCAAGTTTTAGTATGACAGAATACCAATCAATTACCCAAAAAGAATTAGAAGAACTTACAAATAAACAAGATACGGTTGTTGTAGATGTGCAAGAAAAATGGGAATTCGCCGATTTCAATATTGGTGGAATCAACATTCCGCCGCACGAAATAACCGAGCGTTTGGATGAATTAAAGAGTTATGAAAATATCGTTGTAGTTTGCACAAACGGAACTCGTAGTGCGATTGTGGCAAGGCTATTATCGAAAAAACTCCCCGATAAAAAAATATACCACTTAGAAGAAGGAATTTACTAAAAGAGATTTGAAGTGTGGAACAATTTTTTAGAAAATTAACCACACTTCAAATAAATATCAGATTACATGCCTTTGTAGTTACGGTCGTTTTTAACCAACCATTTTCCAACTATGTAAGAAATAACTAAAAGTACTACAAAGAAGCCAATTGCAAGCCAAGTAGGATATTGATAGCCAAACATAAGTATTTCTATTTTTGATTAATTTCTACAAAAGTACAACAGAAACAAATAAATCACTCCAAAAATCTTTAAAAAATTATAAACATTTGTAGCCACTAAAAAAACAAAGCGGAACAACCGTTCCGCTTTGTCTGATGTTTCGTTTACCCGTAGTTAAATCTTAGAGCTTTTGGTTCACTCACAGATTTGCAAAATCAGTCACATTCAAGTTGTTATGAGCTAATTTATTCTTTTGACTGCCCCTCTCCGAGAAAGTAACATTTGTTATTATTTTTTTCTTTCTTATTTTTAGGCACAAAACAAAAAACGGTTTCGGATTGGTAATCTCTAATTCCGAAACCCGAAAACCACTGGTGCATGAATATTATTTCGGGAAACATAGTAAATGTTTTTGATTCGACTATCGAATACGGTACGATTGGCTTTGATAATGGCAGAATTCAAGAAATTAATTACTTAGGGGCAGAAAAAACAGGTGAAAATTATATACTTCCGGGGTTTGTAGATGCTCATGTGCATATTGAGAGTTCGATGCTAACCCCCGTACAATTTGCTCGTTTGGCAGTTGTACACGGTACTGTCGGGACGGTTTCTGACCCTCACGAGATTGCCAATGTATTGGGTGTTGAGGGTGTAAAGTACATGATTGAAGACAGCCGAAGAGTCCCTTTTAAAGTTTGTTTTGGAGCTCCATCGTGCGTACCAGCTACCACATTTGAAACCGCAGGTGCCGAAGTAACCGCAAGAGATATTGCACATTTATTTGGCTACAAAGAAGTCGGATATTTGGCCGAGATGATGAATTTTCCGGGGGTTTTAAACGAAGACCCAATGGTTATGCAGAAGATTCAGTTGGCTCAGGCATTCAATAAACCAATTGACGGTCACGCCCCTGGGCTTCGTGGAGCATCGGCAAAAAAATACATTGATGCGGGTATCGAAACCGACCATGAGTGTTTTACTAAGCCAGAGGCCTTGGAGAAACTAAAATTAGGAATGAAAATCCTGATAAGAGAGGGGAGTGCCGCTAAAAATTTTGAGGAGTTGATTCCGCTTGCACATGAGTTTTATACCGAAATGATGTTTTGCTCTGATGATAAACATCCTGATAATCTCGTTGAAGGGCATATCAATCAGTTGGTCAAAAGGGCAATCTCGCACGGTGTAGATATATTTAAAGTGTTGAGAATGGCTTGCTTGAATCCAGTTTTGCATTATCGAATGCCAATTGGCTTGCTCCGTGAAGGAGACCTCGCAGATTTTGTTGTGATTGATAATTTAGAAAATTTTAATATTCTTTCTACTTATCTTAACGGTGAAAAAGTTGCCGAGAATGGAGTGTCATTATTGCCAAATCTTACCTCAGAAATTGTCAATAATTTCGATTGTGAACCTATCAGCCCTGAGCAATTAAAGGTATCTGTAAATGATGGTAAATTACGGTGTATTCAGACGATTGATGGTCAATTAATTACCAATCAGCTATTGGTAGAGCCTAAAGTTGATAAAGGTTTTGTTATTTCGGATACCGAACAAGATGTTTTGAAAGTGGCGGTTGTCAATCGCTACAAAAATTCAAAGCCAGCGATAGCGTTTATCAATGCTTTCGGGTTAAAAGAAGGTGCGATAGCATCATCGGTAGGGCATGATTCTCACAATATAATTGCTGTCGGAGTCGATGATGAATCTATCTGCGAGGCGATAAATTTGGTGATTCGTGAGAAAGGAGGTGTTTCGGCGGTTAGTAATAGTAAACGAGGAATACTACCATTACCAGTGGCAGGATTGATGAGTAACCAAGACGGATACAAAATCGCCGAGGATTACACAATGATTGATAAATTTGTAAAAGAACAATTGGGGTGTACGCTCAAATCGCCATTTATGAGTTTGTCTTTTATGGCACTTTTGGTTATTCCATCTTTAAAATTAAGCGATTTAGGACTTTTTGATGGAGATAATTTCAGCTTTGTTGATTTGTTTTTAGCCGAATACGAAAAAAAAGATTAGATTTATTAAGTAATTGCTTAATCAAAAATAATTAATTGCTAATCAAGATGTGTAAAATGGCTGATTATCAGGTACTTTATAGCAATTAACGATTGACAAAAGAGTGCTTACTTAACGACTAACAATTTAACCTATATATTTATAACGTGGAAATGTCAGAGAAAAATCCTCTTTGGGGGCGAACCATCTTGCTATGGTTTTTTGTGATTGTGTTTATTCTTTTTGCTGCTGTTCAGTACAACGACCCCGACCCATTTGTGTGGATTCCCGTTTACCTGATTGCGGCCTATCTGTGTTACTATAAACTTCAAAGAAAAGGAGAAAAACTCATGTATTTTATGATTGGATTGTTGTATCTGATGTGGGCAATCAATCAATTTCCGCCTGCTTGGGAGGGTCTCTTGCTTAACGAAATGGGCATGAAGACCATCAATATCGAATTAGGTCGAGAATCACTTGGATTAGGCTGTTGTACCATTGCACTTTGGATTTGTGCGATTCTGTAAAACGAATGCATGAAAAAAACTTTATTATTTTTATTTTTTAGCTTCCAATTTCTTCTATCAAAAGCTCAGACACCGCATCTACGACGCTATACCGTAGATGACGGGCTGCCGAGCTCTCATATTTACCGTACCTTTCAAGACTCCGAAGGTTACATCTGGGTTTGTACCGATAAAGGTCTGGCTCGTTTTGATGGCTATCGCTTCGAGAAATTTACAACTAAAGAAGGATTACCTTATAACGATATTTGGGGAATTGCCGAAGACTCAAAAAAAAGACTCTGGTTTACAAGCTATGCACATACAATACTTTATTATGACCTAAAAGAGCATAAATTTCATAGTATCAAGGTAAAAAATTTGGATCCCAAAGCTCAGTTTGAACATGTTTTGTTCTTTCAACAGAATAGACATAAAATGTTAATAAATTATGCTTATAATGGCGTTATCGAGTTAGAAAATAGAAAAACCAGGGGTTGGAAATTGGAAAATAAAAATACTCTATTTTCACAATTCCTTATTTATAAAGATTTGTATGATTTTAATAATAAAAATAGAGAAGGTGTTTTTCAGCGAGGGTATCCACATGTTCAGAGGGTATTTACAGAAAATCTTCAATTCATTTTAGATAATAAAGTAGATTCGGTCAGAAACTATAATATAGACTTTTTTGAAGGTAAAAATATATTGTTTTCATTACATTATGTTGGCTATAATATATTTTTTAAACCAACTGAGATTTGGATGGCTAATGGTAAAATATCACGTTCAAAAAAATTAACTCAATTAAGTAGTTTCTCTAATAATCGAATAATATTTGCATGTAAAACTGGTAAATCAAACTTATGTTTTGTAGCTACAGAAAAAGAACAATTTGTTATTGATAATGATTTAAATAGAATTACCGAATATGATTTTGTAAAGGATATTGGCATAAATTCATTATTTATTGATAATGAAAAAAATACTTGGCTTTCAACAAAACAAGAAGGTTTAATCATGCTTACTCAAGAAGCAGTAAAATCGAAAACCCTCGCTTTGCTTAAAGATATTGCTGTCAAAACTATATGTAGTAGTAACAATCAAATTATAATCGGAACTGAATCAGGAAGTGTATTAGTTTATGAAAACCAAAAGCTAAGAGTATTAGATTTTAAAAATCCAATGAAAGTTTCTGTTAATAAAATTATAACAGATAAATCCGGAGGTTTAATAGTTTCTTGGATAAATAATTCGCTGGCTTATATTCCACAAAGTTATTTTTCAAGAAGAATTGATTTTGAAGAAAGAATATTTAACGTTAATAAGCAGTTTGATTTTCCGAAGAATAAACTGATTCTTTTTAAAAATATTGTTAGCAAAGATTTGACCCAATCTCGTAAATCAAATGAGATTTATGGGATTACTGGTAAATATATTTATTATTTTGATATTAATAAAAAAGGGATTTTTGTAGGATATTTTAAAAGTATTGCTGGGCATCGTCTATTCTCATTTGAGCATACAAATAATGGTGATTTGTATATCGGAACAGGCTTAGGTTTAACTCGTAAAGATTCATCAGAACTCAATTTTTTAAATAATATTAAACAGTTTTACCCAATTGCAACCAAACCAATCACCGATTTACTTACTGATGGCCAAGATAACCTCTGGGTGGCGACCGATGGTTTCGGCATCTATCGCGTTCGAGACAGACAGGTTGATGTAATCAGTGAATTGAATGGTATGATTATCAAGAGTTTCTATTCCGATAAATCTGCAAATCGTATTTGGATGGCAACCAATGACGGTGTTCATGTAATTTCGATTCAATCTGAAAGTCCACTTAAATACTCATACAACAAAATTTCGGTTTTGCAGGGGTTACCCACACAAGAGATTCACTCGGTTTATGCCGAGGGAAACAAACTTTTTGCAGGTACAAACAATGGGTTAGTGATTATTAACCTCGATAATTTCTTTGCAAATCGGGTCAATAGGGTAGAGGCTTCACCACTTGTGATTAAGAATGTTAAAATAAATCGCCGAGATACCACATTACTCAATAATTATCAGCTTAAGTACAACCAAAATAACATCGAGTTGGAGTTTGTGGGGCTGTCCTACAAAAGCGATAGAAATATCAAGTATGAGTACCGTATGATTGGTATAGATAACGAGTGGCATACCGCAAGCGATTTAAAACGAGAATTTACTACTTTACCACCCGGGAGTTATGAATTTGTACTGCGAGCAACCGATATTGAAAACAAACCCCTCAAAAATTTCGTACCCATTAAATTCGAGATTCTGCCGCCATTTTGGCAAACTTGGTGGTTTTATTTACTTATTATGGGTTTTATTTTGTCAACGGCCTATTTTGGATTTAGGATATTCAAATTAAATCAAAACAAAGAAATCGAAATCAATAAAAAATTTGCCGATTTAGAGTTGCAGGCTCTTCAATCGCAAATGAATCCACATTTTGTATTTAATGCTTTAAGCTCGATTCAAAGTTTTATCCTGAATAAAGATTTTTTGACAGCCAATGATTATTTGACTAACTTTTCTAAACTTATTCGGGCATTTTTGGAGTCTTCTCGTGATAAATATATTTCTATTCAAGAGGAGGTTTTGCTGATTGAGCGATACATAAAACTCGAAAAAGTAAGGTTTAGGGATAAATTCGATTTTGAAATTATTCAATCCGAAAATGTTAATCCGAGTATCGAAATTCCGTCAATGTTGATTCAACCTTTTGTCGAAAATGCGATAAATCACGGATTACTATATAAAGAAAGTAAGGGTAATTTGATTGTGAGTTTCGACCAAGAAGAAAATCAGCTGCTTTGCGTTATTGATGATAATGGAGTCGGGAGAGCCAAAGCTGCCGAACTAAAAAATAGGTCTTTGAAATCGTATAAATCGAGAGCTATGGAAATAACCGAAGAAAGAATGAGAACTTTGCAGATTTTAGATAATATAGATGTGTCAATTAACGTTATTGATAAGGTTGATGAATCAAATAATGCAACAGGCACACGTATAGAGATAAAGATTTACATTAATTAAGTATGAATACCCTTAAAGCCATTTTGGTCGATGATGAACCAAATGCTATAGATTCGCTTGCTATTTTGCTAAACGAATTTTGCAAAGAGGTTCAGATTGTTGGTAAAGCAAATACATTGGCAGAGGCTCAGTCACTAATCAATGAAACCAATCCTGATATTGTTTTTTTAGACATTGAAATGCCCAATGGCTCGGGTTTTGATTTGCTGACGCTTTTTCCGAATCCCAGTTTTAAAGTGATTTTTGTAACGGCCTACGATAGATACGCAATCAATGCCATAAAGTTTTCGGCGTTGGATTACCTCCTAAAACCGGTGGCTGTTGATGACCTAAAAGAAGCAGTTGCCAAAGCTTTTTCCGAAATCAAAGATAGAGGTATGTTTGATAACCTCAAAAACTTGGTTCAGACACTCCAAAATCCAAGAAACCGAAAAAATAAAATTACGATTCCTACCCAGATGGGTATCGAATTAGTCGAAGTCGAGAGTATTATTAGATGCGAATCTGCTCGTGGGTTCACGATATTACACTTACCTAAACTCAAAACGATAGTATCGTCGAGAGATTTAAAGAGTTTTCAAGAACTACTCGAAGAGTACGATTTTTATCGGGTACATGATTCTCATTTGGTGAGTTATTATCATATTGAGAGAGTACTCAACAAAGACGGCGGGATAGTTTTAACCTCTGATAACTTCGAGGTGCCTATTGCTCGACGCCGAAAAAATGAATTTATCGAGTGGTTACGCAATTTTTAATTTACCACTTACGGTTTATAATCTGCCAAATTAAAGCCATAAGCTACCGCTTGTGGCTTTTTGGTTTTTATATTGAGGTAAACAGTATTTCTTTGAATTGCTAATAAAACGCACAACTAAAGTAATCAAATTGAAAATTTCCGTTACGGAATCTACACACTAAAAAATTGCAAAAATCTATGACAACTTTTTAGCTAAAAGCAGGGTAAACCCCTGCTTTTACTTTATGTATTTACTCAAAAACTCTTCGGTTTTATTTTGAACCCCTTTCCAATCGTCAGATAAAACATAAGAAGCCAAAACATGGTGATTGGCATTCGGAAAAGCCATTTTCTCTTTCTGAGTACTACCCAATTCATCGTACATTTTCAGTAAAGCTGGTACCGAAACTACTTTGTCTTGGTTTTCTTCATCTTTGTAATAATAACAAAGCAATGTAGGGCATTTCACTTTTGCGAATGTCTCGGGAGTCATTAGATTTGTTAAGAGATTTTGTAATTCGACCAAAGCCTCTAACCGATAGTGCATCGACCAATACTTGGGTTGCGTTTCGTTTTTGGGTTTGATGTCGTTAAATTCGCTACCTCTTACTTTTCTGGCAATCTGCAACCCCCACGGATTATCCAAGATTTCGGCAGTTTTATCAAAAACGGCAATACATGGCGAATAAAGCGTAATTGATTTGATTTCGGGATGTTTCGAGGCCAAATACAGAGTCAATGCTCCGCCAAACGAAGTGCCAATTATGTGTACTTCATCGCCTAATTTCTTGGCAATTGCTAAAGCTTTTTCAGCTGATTCGATTGCTTTATCGGCCGTAAAATTCTTTAAAGTACTGTCTCCTAAGTCTAAACCATGCTCGGCAACTCTTGCTAAATAAAGATTAGCGTTGAATTTTTTAGCTAAGTTACTCGCCACGGGGTCGCCCTCTTCTTGACTTGCCGAAAAACCGTGAATATAAACCAATGCAACTTTGGTTTTAGTTTTATTGGCAGTATCGGCCCAGATAATTCGGGCTTGGTTATCGGGTTTTAATCCGACCACAGCTTTTTCAGAATCATTGATTTGTTTCTCTAATTCGATTAAGTCATTGGGTAAATCAAATGAATATTCCTGAACTTTAGGTGGATTCGGCTTTGGCCCAGCCATGTAGGCTACACCACCGATGGCTATCAGTCCTAAAAGGATATACAGTACTTTTTTCATAAATCTAATTTTAAAAAATTCATGTAATTTTTTATTCGTTAAGTAGTTAATCGAAAATAGTTATCGCAACGGCGAACCGTTTGGTAATTGAAATTCATAATCAACTGATTATCAGTGTTCTATTGGCGATTAACAATTGACGAATAACTTTAAGTAAAGCTTTTTTGAATTGCTTTTTTCATAGAATAGGATTTACAAACCCTACTCTATGACAATGGTAAATTTTTTTATTAATTTTCAGAAACCAATTTATTGCTCAATCAAAAATTATCGCTTTGTTTGTAGGCCTCGATGAGCTTCATTTCTCCGTCTTTACCCGGGTAGAAATTACCATGCTCCATACCCATAATAAATTCTTTTTTCTCGGCTTTGGCTCTATCGTAAATGTGTTTAAAGAGATTTTTGTAATTCATTTCGCCAGTGGTTGGTTCTTTTCGGCCTGGTTCATCGCCAATCTGGAAGTATGCAATCTCTTCCCAAACCAAATCCATATTTCGGGTAATGCGTCCTTCATTGCGTTGCATGTGCCACATATCAAACAAAATTTTGCATGATGGACTATTGACAGCCTTGCAAATCATGTAAGTTTGGTCGGAGAATCGAAGGAATAAATCGGCGTTATCGCTCAGTGGTTCGAGTACCATGACCAATCCGTGAGGCTCCAGAATCTCAGCACCACGACGGAGAGCATCAATCACATTGGCTGTTTGAACACCCATCGGTAGCGTTCGGTCAAAATACCCCGGCACAACTGTCATCCATTTGGCGTTTACTCGTTTGGCTACCTCGACTGATGCTCTGCAAGTTTTCAAAAAAGTTTCTTTAAACTCGGCTTTACCAGTTGCCAATGAGGTTTTCCAGTTGTCGCCGCCATCAATCACAAAAACCCCCATTGTCATGCCCAATTTGGCGAGTGTTTCACCGATTTTGGTTTGTGTTTCTTTACTACGACCGAGCATTCCGTTGTCTTCGAGAGCCATAAAACCATTATCGGCCATGAATTTCAATTGGTCGATTAAATCATCGCCAGCCGAATTTTTGAACATCCCAAAATGTGGAGCGTATTTGAGTTTGAAATTGTTTTTTTCGATAGATTGATTGGCTTTTGCACCCAAAGAAAATGCTGATGCACTCGTAGCCAAAGCGGTTTTGGTAAGGAAGTTACGACGATTCATGTTTGTTTTTTTAAAGGATTGAATATGTACGCAATATACGAATTAGTATCAAAGATTGATAATCTGATTTGTAAATCGAAAAAAGGATATTTATTGTACTGAATCAGTTTTTCTAAACATACTGATACACCCACCAAATAAGCACAAATTGCAGCGGAAGCCGCAGCCACAATGCCCAACTCGGTATTTTGCTGAAACGCCCCGAAGTTGCCATGTAGATATTGGCAGGAAAAACCGCAACCAACAACGCGATGATTCCCCAAGCGGCGAGGCTTCGAGTTGGCTCAAAAAGTAGGCCGACCCCGAAGGCTATTTCGGCAATGCCACTCACTATAACCGCTGCCTTTGGGTAGGGGATATACGGTGGCATGGCTTTTAGGAAAAACTTTTCTTGCACAAAGTGCATAGTACCTGCAAAAACGAGTAGAGCTGAGAGTAGGTATTTGAATATCATTGGGTTTTAGTTTTGTTGATAAAACTAAACAATTTATGATGTGTTTCGTGAAAATTATAATTATTGGATTATTGTTTTTGAAATTAGAATTAATTGCCCAATGATATTTAACCCAGTAGGTAACCCAGTAGGTATTTCGTTTTGGGATAAAACAATTGGTTTAAAAATTAAGCATTTCTATATTTTTTAATATTCATACTAAATTCCACACTTACTCAAACCCTACATTTGTAGTTTGAGTTTATATACTTAATGAGTTGTTTTGCTCAGTAACCCTATATTTTAGAAAAATATTTTTCATTTTTTTATTTTACGGTTATACAAGCTATCTAAAAAAAGTACTACATTTGCATTGCTAAATTTTTAAGTAATATTCATCAATCAAAACACATAGATAATATGAAAGTAGCAGTTGTAGGAACTGGATATGTAGGACTCGTTACGGGTACTTGTTTTGCCGAAACTGGCAATGAAGTAACCTGCGTAGATATAGACGAACGCAAAGTTGAAAAACTTCGCAAAGGTAAATTGACTATTTATGAGCCAGGTTTAGATGTAATCTTCGACCGTAATACAAAAGAAGGTCGCTTGAAATTTACAACTAACCTTGCCGAGGGTATTGAAGGGGCTCAAGTTATCTTTTTGGCATTGCCAACACCTCCGGGTGAAGACGGCTCGGCCGATTTGAAGTACATCTTGGGTGTGGCTAAAGATTTAGGCCCAATTTTGAAGCAATACGCAGTAATTATTGATAAAAGTACTGTACCGGTAGGGACAGCCGAAAAAGTAAGAGCCGAAGTAGCAAAAGGTGCCACGGTTGACTTTGATGTGGTTTCAAACCCAGAATTCTTACGTGAGGGTGTTGCCGTAGAAGATTTCATGAAGCCTGACCGTGTGGTTATCGGTACAGATTCTGAAAAAGCTAAAAAAGTAATGGAGAAACTTTATGCTCCGTTGGTACGTCAGGGAAATCCAATTATTTTTATGGATGAGCGTTCGGCCGAAATGACAAAATACGCAGCCAATGCTTTCTTGGCAATGAAGATTACGTTTATGAACGAAATCGCTAACCTTTGCGAAAAAGCAGGTGCTGATGTCGATAGCGTACGTAAAGGTATTGGTACTGATAGCCGTATCGGAAAACGTTTCTTGTTTGCGGGTATTGGTTATGGTGGAAGCTGCTTCCCTAAAGACGTTCAAGCCTTGGGCAAAACTGCTGCCGAGTACGATTACGATTTCAAAATCTTGAAGTCGGTAATGAAAGTAAACGAGAAGCAAAAAACTAAGTTGATTCCACAAGTGAAGGAGTATTTCGGCGGAAACTTGAGAGGTAAAACAATCGCTCTTTGGGGATTGGCCTTCAAACCACATACCGACGATATTCGTGAAGCTCCAGCTCTTTACAACATCAAAGAATTGCGTAAATTAGGTGCTAAAGTGGTTGTTTTTGACCCAGAAGCAATGGAGAATGTTCGTGGAGTGGTTGGCAAAAAAGTAAAATATGCCAAAACTCAGTACGAAGCCCTCGAAGGTGCAGATGCCTTGATGATTATGACCGAATGGCCAGAGTTCCGTACGCCAGACTTCGAAAAATTAGAAAAATCATTGAAAAATAAAGTTATTTTCGATGGTCGTAATCTTTACGAATTAAAAGATATGAAAGAAATGGGATACACTTATTATTCAATCGGTCGCGAATCGGTAAAATAAGAATCCGATATTTTCAAAGGATAAATCAGAAATGCTCGGCATCTTGTCGGGCGTTTTTCGTTAGATAAAAATTAGTTTCATTTTTAGGCTGTTTTGTTGGTTCTTAAAAATAATTTGTAGTTTTAAAACCAAATTAGAATTACGTTACCCAAGCCAAATATGAAAAAGTACATTTACTTGTTGCTTGTCCTGATTGCGACAACGCTCATTTACAGCAATCATTTCAATAACTCATTTCAGTTCGATGATTCGCACACGATTGTCAATAATCTATACATCAGAGACATAAAAAATATTCCACTTTTTTTTAAAGACGGAACCACTTTCAGCACTTTGCCACTCAATCAGGCGTATCGTCCGGGTGTAACAACGCTCAATGCCATTGATTTTTATTTGGCAGGTGAGGCTCTACCAGTTCCATACTATTTTCACCTTTCGATATTTATTTCGTATTTGCTGCTCGGTGTTTTGTGTTATTTCTTATTCATTATATTTCTAAAAAATAGCTTAGATAGCCAATTTAATGAGGCAATTGCCCTTTTTACAACTGCTTGGTTTTTGTTTCATACGGCCAACGCCGAAACAATCAATTATATCATTGCAAGGTCTGATTCATTCTCGACATTGATGATTGTTTTGACTTTTGTGTTGTATTTATATTTTCCAAAATCTCGACGCTTTCACTGGTATATAATACCTGCCATCATCGGTTTTTTTGTAAAAGAACACACCATTATGATAATTCCGCTATTGGTGGTTTACAAATTACTTTTTGAAGAGGATAGTCCGATAAACGAATGGTTTAGAACCCCAACCAAGACGATTAAGGTTTTAAAATCTGTCATCATCCCGATTCTGATTGCGGTTATATTATTTGCTTTTTCGCAGTACATGACCCCCAAAACGTGGGTTCCTGGTGGAACTGACCGCTGGAAATACCTTTTTACGCAACCATTTGTTATTTTTCATTACGTTTACAATTTCATTTTACCGATAAATCTGGCCGTTGATACCGACTGGCAGGTTATCAGTACTTACAAAGACGATAGAGTTTTGGCGGGTATTTTGTTTGTTTTAGCAATGCTGATAATTGCATTCAGAACCTCAAAAACTAAAGAGAATAGACCAATTTCATTCGGTATTTTATGGTTTTTTATCGCATTGGTGCCTACTTCGAGTATTTTGCCATTTGCTGAGGTATTAAATGACCACCGTACATTTTTTGCCTACATTGGGCTGTTTTTGGCAGCGGCAACCTTGCTCCGAAACTACATTGCAAATTCAGATGTGCTTTTATCATCATTCAAAAAAATTGCACTTTTTTCAGTTCTTGGATTGTATTTAGGATTTAATGCCTACGGTACTTACAAACGGAATATCGTTTGGAAAACGAGTGAAAGCCTTTGGAAGGATTGCACTGTAAATGCTCCTAAAAATGGTAGAGCGTGGATGAATTACGGGATTGAACTCATGGCAAAAGGCGATTTTACAGCGGCACAATCTTGCTATGAAAAAACCATTTCTTTATGGCCAGATTACCCGTATGTCTTTATCAATATGGGAATCACAAAAGCAGCTTTGGGAAATATTACCGCAGCCGATGAAAACTTTAAAAAGGGTTTAAGTTATGGTCCACTTATTCCTGATTCATATAGTTTTTATGCAAAATTTTTGATTAATCAAAAAAGATTTGATGAAGCTAAGGCCTTGATTGATAAAGGATTACAGATTAGCCCGCGTCATCAAAATCTTTTAGATATGTTGGCAGAGTACAATACTGTAACTGGCAATGTCAATGCTCTCAAAGAAGACAAAACCGTTCAGTTGATTGGTAAACAGCCCACACCCGAAAACTACTTAGAGCTGAGCTTACAATATTACAATGCAGGCAACTTCAAAAATTGTATCGAAGCGGCCCAAATAGCTCTTTCGCTAAAACCTGATTATTCGTTGGCCTACAATAATATCTGTGCGGCTTATAACCGACTCGGAAAGTGGAGAGAAGCCATCGAAGCTGCCGAAAAAGGCCTAAAAATCGACCCTAACAATCAGCTACTGCAAGGAAATTTGGCAGAGGCCAGAAAAGGTTTATCCACTCAAAAATAAAAACTGATTCATGAAAGATATAACCTGTATTGTTTGCGGAAACCAACAAAAATTAAGGCATAAACTCAAGTTTAATGTTTATGAATGCTCGACCTGTCAGTTGCAAACATCTGATGCGAGTTTTGATTTGTCGTTTAAATCGAGCTTACGTGAAGACAATCGAGAGGTTGGACTAAAAAAACTCAGATTTGCTAATTTTGAGTTAATTCAGCAGAAACTGATTCAGATACTAAACAATGAAAAAAAGCAAATTGTAGGGCTTGAGATTGGAAGCGGAAATGGTTGGTGGCTTAAAGTTTGTCAAGAAAAACGTATTGATTGTATCGGTATTGAACCCGAAGATAGTTTTAGGGATTATTACCACGAAAATAATCTAAATGTAGTATCGGGTTTTTATCCAAACGAAGCTACGAAATCAGTTGAGGGTTACGATTTTATCATTTTTAATGATGTTTTTGAACATATTTCAGATTTAGATTCTCTCATTCATAATCTAAAAAAGGATTTAAAACCAAATGGAATCTTGATTATTAACCTACCGATAAGTACTGGGTTTTTTTATAAAATCGCCGAATTTCTTGGTGTTTTCGGTATAAAATCATTTTTAGATAGGCTTTGGCAATTCGATTTTCACAGTCCACACATAAACTATTTCAATGACAGCAACCTAACTACACTCATCGAAAAATACAATTTTAGGCTGATTGACTCGATGCGATTAGAATCCTTAGATTTTTCGAGTATAAAAGAGCGTATCATGGCCGATGAAAAAAATAGCCGTTTGAAAGCATCAATTTTCTCGTTCGGAATTCAACTGTTGAAGCCTTTCATCCTTAATTCAAAACCCGACATCAAAGTTTTTTATTTTCGTCAGATTCCTTAGTTCTATCTTTTTGTTGGTTTTCTTGTTTCAAAATCGCAATTTCTTGTGCCAACTTGGTTATGTTTTTTTGGAGTTTTGAATTGACAATTGATAAATGAAGCAAGTATATCAAAATGATAAAAATAAAACCCGTAAACACCAAATTGGGTGGGTCATAAACGCCAAAGAGTTCAGAGAAAAAATCAAGGCCTTTACGCCAAATTGAGAAAAAAATTAAGAAAAACGTGCAAATAAGCCATACAATGGCATATTCTTCTCGAAGTTTACCCTTTTTTATGAGGTAAGTGAGCGAAGACAAGAAGACAAAATTGATTAGTATTACAATGATTTGGATACGTGCCATGACAAATCGTTATTTACGGATATACGAGAAAAACATTGCGATTGTTACTTTAATCATGTAGTAAATTGTATCGAAATACAAAATGGATGATTTGCCTCCTTGGCGTTTTTTCATGAATACTGGTACTTCTTCGATTTGCAGTCCTGCTTTACCAAAAATCACCAAAGACTCTGGTTCGGGGTATTCGTCGGGGTAGCTTTTGGCAGCAATTGCGATAGCTTTTTTGTCGAATAACCGAAATCCCGAAGTACTATCGTAGATGCTCTTGCCGGTAAAAATACGATTCAACCAATGAAAATACCCGATGCCCATCCGTCGTAATCTTGAAGACTGAAACCCTTGTTTGATTTTGAATCTCGAACCAATGACAACATTTGCACGAGTCTGGGCATAATGATTGAGTAATTTTATCAATTCTTTTGGCGGATGTTGCCCATCGCCATCCATCTGAACAGCCAATTCGAAACCATTTCTTTGTGCAAATAAATAACCCGTTTGCATTGCTCCCCCAATCCCAAGATTTATAGGTAGATTGAGTAGATTTACATCAAATTGGCTTACTAAATCGGCTGTTTTATCAGTCGAACAATCATTAACGATTAATACTGATTTATCGAATCCTTCACTCAATTCTAAATCCAAAATTTCCTCAATCAAATGTGGGATTGATTCTTCTTCATTATAACATGGGATGATAATTAAGACTTTCAGGTTCATCATAAATAAAATTACGAGGGCAAACATATAAACTAAATTGGATATTTACTACCTAAAAAATAGTAAAAATAACCAGTTTTTAGCTCAAAAAACCGCTGGATAAAAATTGAGGATATTAATTTGAATCATTATTTATTACTACTTATTTTGTTTCTAATTTTAATTAATACCGTGGTTTAGCTCCCATGTACATCTACCTTTCGACATCCCATCTTATAAATGAATCTTTATTTAATACGATTTTTTTACTTTATGTTTATCACCGCTATGAAGAGAATTTTATGTATTACCCACATTTTATTCATAATTATACTGAATAGTTTTGGACAAGTGCCACAGGGTATTCCTTATCAGGCTATAGCCCGGAATTCGAGTGGAAATGCACTGGTAAATCAGAATGTATCAGTTAAGTTTTCTATTTTAAATGGTAGTGCAAATGGTACAGTGGTATATTCAGAAACCCATTCTACCACCACAAACGCACTTGGTCTTTTTACATTGACTGTCGGGAGTGGAGTACCGCAAAATGCCACAGTTTTCAATAACATAAACTGGGGCAATGGTAGTAAATTTCTGCAAGTTGAGTTAGACCCCGTAGGCGGTATCAACTATATTAATCTGGGTACTACCCAAATGATGAGTGTACCTTATGCACTTTATGCCGCCAGTGGTACACCCGGGCCAACTGGCCCACAAGGGATTCAGGGAGCAACAGGCCCGACTGGAGAGATAGGTGCTACTGGTCCTCAAGGAGTACAAGGTTTACAAGGTATAACTGGAGCTACAGGACCGCAGGGTTTACAAGGGATTCAGGGAATCCCCGGTGTTCCCGGTGCCACAGGTGCTACCGGTGCTACTGGGCCTACTGGTCCGCAGGGGCCTCAAGGTTTACAGGGCAATCCTGGCCCAATTGGAGCCACAGGGCCTACTGGAGCAACTGGAGCTACAGGACCTCAAGGTTTACAAGGACAGCCTGGTAATCAAGGTGTTCAAGGTCCAACCGGTGCCACAGGTGCAACCGGTGCAACTGGTCCACAAGGTATCCAAGGCCCACAAGGAGCAACCGGTCCAACTGGCCCACAAGGGGTTACAGGTCCAACTGGCCCTCAAGGTCTGCAAGGCGTTCAGGGAGTTCAAGGCCCACAAGGTGCCACAGGTCCTACTGGTCCAGTGGGTCCAACAGGGGTTGGATTGACTGGAGCAACCGGTCCAACTGGACCTATAGGTGCCACTGGTCCAACTGGCCCTACTGGAGCAACCGGTCCAACTGGCCCCCAAGGACTCCCAGGAGCCACTGGAGCTACCGGACTACAAGGCCCGACTGGCCCAGCCGGTCCTCAAGGGGCAACCGGTCCGACAGGTCCACAAGGAGCCACTGGAGCTACTGGGGCATCTGCGGGGGTTACGGGTTCTACAAATTATATTACGAAATTCACGAGTTCTTCAACAGTAGGTAATTCGCAAATACAGGATAACGGAACTTCAATTGGATTGAATATTAGTCCTTCTATAGCATATAGATTTTATGCTTATAACCAGCAATTGACTGCAAACGGTGATGGCCAAGCAACTGTATATGCTTACAGAACCCGAGACAGTCAAAACGATGGTACCGGCTACGCCCAATCTGTAACTAATTCTGCCATAAGAGGCTTTAATTTCTGGGGAGACCTCTACACTTTTGGAATTACGGGTCATAATTACAATGATTATTCAAGATGTGGTGGAGTTTTAGGAGCCGATGCAGGTGGTACCTACTGGGGTGCATTAGGGTATAAAAATAGTGCCAGTTCCACCTTTGGTGTTTATGGTAGTACTGCTTATGCAAGTGGAGGTGGCTTTGCTCCAAACAGCACAGAAGAAGGTGTTGGTGGTGGATTCTTCGGGATGATTGGTACTATTTCAAAGGGTTCTGTAATTGGTCAAATAAATTCAGGTGAATTGTTTTCGACCTACAACATGGGAGATGTTTACACATCGGGCAAACAAATAGAACTTGTAAGTACGGGTACTCAGATGACTCCTGCGTATGCTGTCACATCACCAGATGCCAATGTTTATAAAAAAGGTAAGGCTAAGCTCATCAACGGAAAAGCAACGATTAGATTTGATGAAGACTATAAAAGTGTATTAGGTGAAAGCCCAATTGTCACCGTAACTCCGATGGGGCAGTGTAATGGAGTATTTATAGTGTCGGTTGATAAAAACGGATTTGTGATTGAAGAACTAAATAATGGAAAATCTAATGTTGATATTGCTTGGATTTCGGTAGGTGACCGAATCGATGCAAAAGCTACAGAGGTTCCAGAATTTCTAAAGAAGGGTTCGTTTAACAAAGCCCTTAACAGGGTAATGCAAAGTGATGGGAATACCTCACAAAATGCAGACGGGATTTCTTGGGATGGTAAAAATTTTAATATGGGAGCAAATGCCAAAATGCCGAGTAGTGATTCTGACAAAAAGATTCTGAGTGAAGACCCAAGTAAAAGCAGACCAATTAATGTTAAGAATATAAAGTGATTGTTGGAGGATTGATAATTTGGATTTTTTGAATTCAAAGCATGTTTAGCTAATTTGATTCTTAAAATAAATACCAGATTTCGATTCGAAAATCATATTAAAGTACAAGTACAGTTGTATTAATGGTCATTTAGATTTTACTATGAAAAAAATAATATTCTTAATAATAATGCTTTCGATTGGGTATATATCTTATGCTCAATCTCCGATGGGGATTCCCTATCAGGCTATCGCAAGAAGTTCAAATGGAAATGCTTTGGTCAATCAGTCTGTTTCGGTGAAGTTTAGTATATTAAATGGCAGTGCCAATGGAACTATCGTCTATTCAGAGACTCATACAACCAATACCAATAGTTTAGGGTTGTTTACACTTACTATTGGAACTGGCACACCACTAAATGCTAATACATTTTCAGGTATCAACTGGGCTGTTGGTAGCAAGTTTCTCCAAGTTGAACTTGACCCTTCGGGTGGTTCAAGTTTTGTTAATCTCGGTACTACACAAATGTTGAGCGTTCCGTACGCTCTTTATGCCGCTCAAAATGGGACTGTCGGTGCAACGGGTGCAGCAGGTCTTGTAGGTGCAACCGGAGCAAAAGGCCCGACTGGTGCAATCGGATTGCAGGGAATTGCAGGGCTTCCGGGAGCAACTGGAACAACTGGAGCTCAAGGTGTTCAAGGCCTCATGGGTATAACGGGAGTTACAGGTGCTACCGGAGCTACTGGAGTCACTGGTGTAACCGGACCAGTGGGTCTTATTGGACAAGCTGGATTGCAAGGTACTACAGGTGCTACAGGTGCAACTGGTCAAACTGGTGTTGCAGGAATACAAGGTTTAAAGGGTTTACAAGGCGAGCCTGGCTTACAAGGGAATACTGGTGCAACCGGAGCAACCGGGGCAATAGGAAGTATTGGAATTACGGGAGCAACTGGTGCAACTGGTGCGACTGGAGTTACCGGTGCTACTGGTGTGATGGGTGTGCAAGGTATAATAGGTTTGCAGGGTATTGTTGGTAATGTAGGAGCAACGGGTGCTACGGGTGCAACTGGTCCTACTGGTATAGGAGCCAACGGCCCCACTGGTGCTACGGGTGTGACTGGAGCTATCGGTCTAACTGGTGTGACCGGTCCTACGGGTCCTGCGGGTCTGGCTGGCATCAGCCCCACTGGTCCCACTGGTCCGATTGGTGCCACTGGAGCCACGGGAGCAACCGGAGCTGTTGGTGCCTCTGGTGCCACGGGAGCAACCGGAGCCGCTGGTACATTAAATGCTTCGGGAAGTGCAAATGCTTTATCGAAAATTGTAAGTTCTGGTACTTTGGGCTCAAGCACTATTTTTGATAATGGCACAAGCATAGGAATTGGGATTGCTCCTGATGTAAAGTATAAATTGAATTTATATAGAGAAGAACTTTCAATTAATGGTGATGGGCAAGTTGCATTTTTTGCTTACAGAACTCGCGATATGCAAAATGACGGGGTAGGTTATGGGATTGGTAGTACAAATAATGCATTATTGGGTGTAAGTTCTCATGGAGATTTATATTCTTTTGGAGTCGTTGGTCACTCATCAAATAATTTTACCCGTACAGGTGGTTTATTGGGGTCTGAAGTAAGTGGTGTCTATTGGGGTGCATTAGGCTATAAAAATAGTGGTGGCACTACTTTTGGGGTTTATGGGACTAATGGCTATTCTAATGGTACGGGTTTTAAAACCCTAACTGAAGAATCTGGAATTGGCGGAGGTTTTTTTGGAATGATAGGTTCGATATCGAAGGGTTCTGTAGTTGGACAAATTAATTCTGGAGAGTTGTTTTCTAATTACAACATTGGTGATGTTTACTCATCTGGTAAGCAAATTGATTTGGTTGAATCACGTGATAACATGGTTCCGATGTACAAATCTACTGCTACTGAGGTTACAGTTTACAAAAAGGGTAAAATTAAACTGAAAAATGGTAAGGCTGTAGTGAAATTTGATGAAAGTTACGCCTCACTGTTAGGCGACTCTCCCGTTGTTACTTTATCACCAATGGGGAAATCAAATGGAGTATTCATCGTATCAGTAGATAAAAAAGGTTTTGTAATTGAGGAATTCAATAAAGGTAAATCAAACATTGAAGTTGGATGGCTTGCCGCTGGTGATAGAATTGATGCTAATACTACTGAAGTGCCTTCATTTATTAAAGAAAATTCTTTTGATTCATCTCTAAAAAAAGTATTGATGAGCGATGCTAATACATCTCAAAATGCTGAGGGTATGTACTGGAATGGTAAGTCACTTATCTTAAAAACTAAACGAATAGATTAATTATTTCTAAAGTTTATTGGTTGGGTGTCTTCTCGATATTTATGAAATTGTTTTTTTTAGTTTCTCTATTATTTGTAAGTTTTTCGATGAATGCTCAAGTCAATGAGCATTCATTTTATCAACGGATAATAAAAATACTTGCCGATGATTCTATGCAAGGCAGACCGGTGAGTTCAGTTTACGAGGACTCAGCTTGCAATTTCATTTGTCGTGAACTTAGCGAAATTTTCAATAAAAAAGTAACTATACAGCACTTTCAATACCACTACAATGGTAAAACCAAACATTCTAAGAATGTGTATTATTATGTTGATAATCAAGTAGATAGTACAATTTTGATTGGGGCTCATTATGACCATATTGGTTTGGGAGAAGAGCGGTCTCGAAGTTATGGAAAAAAAGGTATCCACAATGGGGCAGATGATAATGCTTCAGGGGTAGCGATGATGTTAGGGTTAGCAAAAACGTTTGATAAGTGGGCTTCTAAATCCTTTAACTACATTTTTGTAGCTTATTCAGCCCACGAAATAGGACTTTTTGGTTCAGAAAATTTTTATTCATATTATCAGAAGAAATACCCTAAATTGAAATTGGTACTCAACTTTGATATGTTGGGCAGATTTCACGAACAAGCAAGAATTTTAAATATCTATGGAGTAAAAACTCTTGAAATAAGATTAAAAAATGCACTTAATGATATTACATTCGATGGTAAGATTTATAATCACGAAAGTGAAAAAATATTCTTGACAGATGCTCATGTATTTGCCAATCAAGATATACAATCAATTTCATTTACTACTGGAATCCACGAAGACTATCACAAAATAACAGACGATGAGGAGTTTATTAATTATTCTGGTTTATTAACAATTCAAAGTTTTATCGAAAAGTTTTTATTTCAAGTTTGCCATTAAATTGTAGTTTATAACAACGATTAATATCATAATTATCAATATTTAACTATGAAAAAAATATTTACAATCGTAGTAGTATTAAGTTGTTTAGTAATTAACAACGTAACTGCTCAAGTTAGTGTAAGCCCCCAAGTTGTAGCTACTGCTGGTGGACATAGTGCGGTAGGGAATGTTCAGGTTTCATGGACATTGGGCGAGACCTTTACTACGCAACTAACAGGGACTAATCTTGCATTGAGTCAAGGTTTTCAGCAAAACACCCAAATTTGTGTAAGTGTAGTTGACTATCAATATGTAAAAGCTGGTAACCCGTATCAGGGTTTATTTCCATTGGTTAACGGAATGACAATCAATCAGATACCAGACCAAGTCTCAATTTTGGTGACAGATGTATGCAGTGATGTCACAATTGAAAGTTTTGAAATGAATCTACAAGGACCAGAATTCAACTGGAATATTATTCAGAATGTGACACCCAATGCACTTTTTGACAACTCTGGTAATAACGTTTTTGGCCGCAACTTCATTCCCGGAAATTACACTTTGACTGTGACAGGTTATGCCCAAGATAATAAAGGCGGCGGTATTACTTACGGCCCAGTTGTAACAACGTTTACGGTAGTGGGTAACATTGCCACGATTTCGATGCCAACTGTATCAAAAGCAACAATATGTGCTGGTAGTAATGTAGATGTCAGTTTCTCGACAACAGGAACTTTTGGCGTAGGAAATCAATTTGTGGTTCAACTTTCGAGTCCAAGTGGAAACTTTGATAACCCCACAACCATCGGAACTACTAATGCGGCAGGACTTGTGAATTGCACAATTCCATTGAATATTCCAGAGGGAGATAATTACCTAATACGGATTATTTCATCAAATCAGGTTTATGCAGGAAATCCGACGATTTCACAGTTGAAGATTAATCCATTAAACCTTTATTATTCAAGTCCTACCAATGATTTTACAACTGGTACTGTATCCAAACAAGTTGTAAACACAATAACAGCCAGTAATAAAGTAAACTCAACCGCAGTAGTTAACTACAATGCTGGTAAATCTGTTGTTTTAAGCCCAGGATTTGAGGCCCAGTCAGGTGGCGTGTTTAAAGCAGAGATACAAGGATGTGTTGATAACTGATAAATAATAAACTCATTTTACGACTAATACATAAAGAATGAAGACCATTTACAAATTACTTTTACTGCTAATTCTGAGTTGCGAAGCAATTGGGCAAGTACCTCAAGGAATACCCTATCAGGCGATAGCTCGTAATTCGAGCGGAAATGCACTCGTAAATCAGGGTGTATCTGTTAAATTTAGTATTATCAATGGTAGTGTAAACGGAACAGTTGTTTATTCAGAAATACATTCTACAACAACTAATGCACTGGGCTTATTTACACTAACAGTTGGAGGTGGTACTCCTCAAGTAGGGACATTTGGAGGGATAAACTGGTCGGTTGGAAGTAAGTTTTTACAGGTAGAATTAGACCCAGCAGGGGGTACAAACTACGTTAATTTAGGAACAACGCAGATGATGAGTGTACCCTATGCTCTATATGCCGCTACGAGTGGTACACCAGGAGTTACAGGTCCAACGGGTCCTCAAGGAGTTGCTGGTCCGACAGGTCCACAAGGACCAATGGGGGCTACAGGAGCAACAGGCCCTCAAGGTCTTCAGGGGATAGCTGGACTAACAGGCCCACAAGGTTTGGCTGGGGCGACTGGCCCTCAAGGTCTTCAAGGAATTCAGGGAATAGCTGGTCCACAAGGACCAATGGGGGCAACAGGAGCGACAGGCCCAACGGGTGCTCAAGGTCTTCAAGGAATTCAGGGAATAGCAGGACCAACAGGCCCACAAGGTTTGGCTGGAGCGACAGGTGCGACTGGTCCAACGGGTGCTCAAGGTCTTCAAGGAATCCAAGGAATAGCAGGCTCAACAGGCCCACAAGGTTTGACTGGAGCGACAGGTGCAACTGGTCCAACGGGTGCTCAAGGTCTTCAAGGAATCCAAGGAATAGCAGGACCAACAGGCCCACAAGGTTTGGCTGGAGCGACAGGAGCAACTGGCCCAACGGGTACTCAAGGTCTTCAAGGAATCCAAGGCGTAGCAGGTCCAACAGGTCCACAAGGTTTGGCTGGAGCGACAGGAGCAACCGGTTCACAAGGACTTCAAGGAATCCAAGGTGTAGCCGGTCCAACAGGCCCACAAGGTTTGGCTGGAGCGACAGGTGCGACAGGTCCAACGGGTGCTCAAGGTCTTCAAGGAATCCAAGGCGTAGCAGGTCCAACAGGTCCACAAGGTTTGCCTGGAGCGACAGGTGCAACAGGTCCAACAGGTGCTCAAGGTCTTCAAGGAATCCAAGGTGTAGCAGGTCCAACAGGCCCACAAGGTTTGGCTGGAGCGACAGGTGCAACTGGTCCAACAGGTGCTCAAGGACTTCAAGGAATCCAAGGTGTAGCCGGTCCAACGGGCCCAACTGGTGCTACGGGAGCAACTGGTCCAACAGGTTTACAGGGTGCTGGTGGCCCAACGGGTCCTGCTGGTCCTCAAGGCTCTGCAGGACAAGGAGTGCCAACAGGAGGAACTACCGGTCAGGTTTTAGCAAAAATTGATGGTACAAATTACAACACGCAGTGGATTACTCCTTCTGGAGGAGGAGGTGGTGGACTACCTACACAAACAGGAAATAAAGGTAAAGTTTTACAGACAGACGGAACAACGGCTTCATGGGGGGATGCAAGTAATGGTTCTATTAAATTACTATTCGGACTTGCTTCATCAAGTCTTAATGGCGAAACACCATCAACTGCTGTATCAACATTACCAGGTCTTACTGACGGAGGTTTTGGTCCGGCCGCCAGATTAAATGCTTCAAACTCAGACGGGTTAAACCGAGCTATATTAACAAACAGTGCGAGTAGTGATGTTACTCGTAATGTTAGATACATCAAATACTATTCGAAAAGGTTAGGAACAATTGCTGGTGCATACAATATCCAAATCACTTTTTATTCATGCCCATTAACTGCAACAACTGCTTCCGGAGCTACTGCTCCAGATTTATCAACTTGTACTCAAATTACTAACCCTTTGATTATCAAAAATGGGACAACTTATCCATTGACCGATAATACATGGTCAACAATTCCATTAAGGACAGGATTAGCAACCCCTCATATACCATTAAATAGCCATTTAATTGGGATTTATCAACAAGGTTTTTGTGGTTGTACTACAGGTACCAGTGATTTTGATGCCTATTTTATGTTTGATGCAGTCTTAGATATAAACTGATATTTAACAATTTTTTTTGTTTTTCATTTTTATGGTAAATTAAAAATAAGCTAATATTTAAGATTCATAGTATCAAATCAAAACGCTCGATAATAAACTTATCGGGCGTTTTTGTATTTGAAGAAGTTACTAAACTCTTCAACCATTAGTGATAAATCACTAATTGACAAAGCTGTGTTGCTCACTTACATTTGCTATATCAAAATATAGCAAAAAGCGTAGTTTTCATTCCTGTTAAGTTTTAATTACTACCTGCTTGGTTTTGATTATAATTGGTCATTTTTCACCCAAAAAGTTGATGGATAAACTTAGTCAGATAGCAAAATTGATAATAGCTTTTGTATTATTTATTGGCAATGCTAAAGCTCAAATACAATTAATACCTGCTGTCATTGCTTCGGCAGGAGGTTATAAATCTGATAATGATTTGAATGTTTCATGGACATTGGGTGAGACCTTCACAACACCATTGACATCCGTCGGATTATCATTATCACAAGGCTTTCAACAAAATACAACTATCTGTCTAAGTGTAGTTGACTATAGATATGTTAAGGCGGGGAATCCATTCCAGACATTATTTCCTCTTTCTGATGGAATGGTTATTAGCCAGATTCCAGATGAAGTATCAGTATTAGTTACAGATGTTTGCAGCAATGTAACAATCGAATCATTTGAGATGAATCTTCAAGGACCGGGTTTTAATTGGAACATAATACAAAATATTGAGCCCAATGCCTTATTCGATAATTCAGGAAATAATGTTTTTGGTCGAAACTTTGTCCCTGGTGATTACATATTGACTGTTACAGGTTATGCACAAGATAACAAAGGTGGAAATATAACCTACGGACCAGTCATAACAAGATTTACAGTTTCTGCAAATAATGCTACTATATCTACACCAATACCTTCTAAAGCAGTAATTTGTGCAGGAGGTAGTCTTGATATTACTTTTTCTTCGATAGGAGATTTTGCCAATGGGAATCAATTCTTAGTGCAATTGTCTTCGCCAGATGGTTCATTTGAAGTACCCACTCAAATCGGAAGTTCGAGTGCTGCGGGTACAATAAACTGCACGATTCCTCTTAATATGCCCGAAGGAGAAAACTATCTTATCCGAATAATTTCAACTAATCAGGCCTCTGCCAGTAACCCGACATTGGGTCAGGTAAAAATTAATCCTTACAACTCAAATTATTCAAGCCCGACTAATGATTTTACCAATGTTACAGTAACAAAGCAAGCTGTTAATTCTATAAAAGCTACCAATAAGATATTAACAAGTGCCAATGTAAATTATCAAGCGGGAGGTTCAATCGAGCTAAATCCTGGATTTTTTACCCAATCAGGAACCGTTTTTAAGGCTCAAATCCAAGGGTGTCAATAAAATTTTATTTATGAAGAAGCTATATTTTATTTTTTTAGTCCTGTTTTATTATTCAGGAACTATTCATGCACAAACACCTCAGGGAATATCCTATCAGGCTATTGCCAGAAATAGTAGCGGGAACGCTTTAGTAAATCAGAGTATCAGCGTGAGGTTTAATATTTTAAACAGTACACCAAACGGTTCATCTGTTTATTCTGAAACGCACTCTACTACTACAAATCAATTAGGTCTATTTAATTTAATTGTAGGAAACGGAACCCCACAATCAGGTACTTTTAGTGGTATTGATTGGGCTACAGGAAGTAAATTTCTACTGGTCGAAATTGACCCAACGGGTGGTAGTAACTACATTAACTTAGGAACAACTCAGATGATGAGCGTTCCTTATGCACTTTATGCGGCGAAATCGGGTACTCCAGGAGTTACTGGTCCTACAGGCCCTCAAGGAATAGCAGGAGCGACCGGAGCAACTGGCCCACAAGGTCTTCAAGGAATAGCGGGAGCGACCGGAGCGACCGGCCCACAAGGTCTTCAAGGAATAGCGGGAGCGACTGGAGCAACTGGCCCACAAGGTCTTCAAGGAATAGCGGGAGCGACT
>JBKBNY010000013.1:0-134861 GCA_046295175.1 Spirosomataceae bacterium | reverse complement strand
AACTCTCTAATATACGAAAGTTTTGTCGTACTTTTTGTATTGTTTGGTATTAAACTAAGATTTCGTTGTATTATTTTTGTCGTACAATATTTTCACCAACCTTTTTTGTAAAAATATTGTATCCATAAAACTATAAATTCCTCTCAAAAATTCCAAACATTATTCATCTATTAAATTCAATTGGTCAAAAGGGCTAACAATATTTTCTATTGTTCGGTTACTCACATGAGTATATCTTAGTGTAGTCTTAATGTCGTTATGACCTAATAATTCTTGAATCAATTTAATGTCAGTTCCTCGCTCGTGCAGATGCGTAGCATAACTATGTCTAAGACTATGAAATGTTACATCTTGAATAATCTTCGCCTCATGCTTTGCCCTATGAAAAATCTGTTGAAGGCTTCTCGTACTGTATTGTTCTTCTTTATATTGTCCTTCAAAGAGCCAATATGTTGGTTTGTAGGCAAGGTAATATTTTCGTAAAAGTTCCAAAATTCCTTGTGATAATGAAACAATACGGTCTTTTTTACCTTTTGCCCCTTTGATATTTATCACCATTCGTGCCGAATGAATGTCTTTCACTCTCAGGTTTACAACCTCACTTACTCGCAGTCCCGCCGAATAAGCCAGATAAAGCATTGTTTTGTGTTTGAGATTCTCTAATTTTGAAAATAATTTTTCTACCTGACTCAATGCCAGCACATTTGGTAATAACAAAGGCTTTTTGGGTCTGGGTATTTCATAGAAAAACTTTTCACGACCTAAAACTTTCTCATAATAAAACTTAATAGCATTGATGCGACTATGAAGCGTGTTTTCAGATAGCTTTAAAGTATTAGTACAGTAAAGAAAATAATCTCTCAGCCGAGTTGCATCCAATTCGTCCACATTTTTATCTTTCAAGATATAAAGCAACTGAGCAAATTCATTCTTATAAGTCGTTATTGTGTTTTGACTATAAGCCTTTAATTGTAAAGTTTCAATATACTTTTGCAATGCTTTTTGATTTACTGCATGAATATTGAAAAGTGTCTCTTTCCCAATGGGAGATTTTGGGGATAATCCAAATTTTTCACGATAAAAAGCAGAATCCAATACATACCAAGCCTTTTTTGAAAAACTCCATCGAACGCCTACCAAGTTCTTAATACGCTCATTTAGGGAAATATCATAATCAAAATAAATGAAAATAACTTTTTTACCCCTATGTAAAGCAAATTCATAAGTTACTTTCATGATTATTTTCCTCTATTTTTTTGTCTAACATTATTAATTGTTCAGCAATTATTTCAGTGACATATCTTTTTATACCATCTTTTCCTTCAAAGTTACGGGTTTTTAATTTGCCTTCAATAAAGACCAAACTCCCTTTACTTAAATATTTATGAGCTAATTCTGCTAAACTTCTCCAAAGCACAATACTATGCCATTCAGTGTTTGAATGTGATTGTCCTTTGTCATCTTTATAAATTTCGGTAGTCGCCAGTGAAAACTTGGCAACGCTAATACCTCCCTCTAAAGTTTGACACTCAGGGTCTTTTCCTAAGTTTCCAATAAGTGATACCTTGTTGAGACTTCTCATTATTTCTATTTTACAATTTTGATATTTCTTACTCAAAGACTCATTTTAGTTGGTTTTTCTGCAACCAGTTAAAAAGATTAGACTCAGACGAGTTGTATCTTTTAGCAATGAATTTTTTAGTTGAACCATTACTGAGAAGAGCTTCAATCTCAACTTTATATTTATCCAATTTACTTTTCCCAGCTCCAACAGGTCTTCCGAGTTTTACCCCATTGGCTTTTTTAGTTTGTAGGGCCTCTTTTGTTCTTTTAGAAATCAAATCTCTTTCAATTTCAGCCACCATTGAAAATACCATCGCCATTACCTTACTTTGAATCGTATCGTCCAATTGCCAGTTTCCTTTAACCGTATAAATCTTGATTCCTTTCTGAGTGGCTATAGAAATTATTTCCATGCACTCAAGCATACTTCTACCTAATCGAGAAAATTCACTTAACAGGATGGTATCTCCCGAAGTAAGCGTTTCAACAATATTTCCGATTTTTCTTTCTCTCCAATGAATTCTGCCCGAAGCCTTTTCTTCAACGAATTCAACTTTTCCTAAATTTTTATCATTGGCAAGGTGTAGTAGTTGAGATTTGTTTTTTTCGAGGTCTTGGTCAATGGTTGAAACCCTTAAATAAGCGACATTTCTTGGCATAATTTTGGTTATTCGATAAATAGATAATAATTTGAATTATAATGGATTAAAAAATTCTGTAATATTAGATATTTTAATCTAATTATTCAAGTGGTAAATATGAACGTTTTTACTGGTGTAATTTATAGAGAGTATATGTTAAATCATTTAATCAAATGGCAAAACTTACTTCACTCGAAAAATACAGAATCATTGAGCCTATTTTAAATAAACGGGCAACAATTGTTTCGGTTTCAAAACTGCATAAGATTCCAACAAGAACTCTTCGTCACTGGCAAACGATTTTCAATACAAATGGGGTTGATGGACTGAATAGAAAAAAACGTAATGACTCAGGTAAACAAAGAAAAATCCCTAAAATTATTGAAAGCTATGTAGAAGCCTTCCTTCTGCAAAAACCGCCTCTAAGTATTAAAAATGTTTATCTTAAGGTAGCTCAAATATGTAAAAGAGAATCATTGCCGACTCCTTCATATAATTGGGTTTATCAATATAGCAAAACAATTTCACCTGCATTATTAACTCTTTCGCAAAAAGGAAGTAAAGCTTACAAACAACAATTTGAATTGCTACATCGGAATGAATGTGGTTTACCTAATGAACTATGGCAATCGGACCACACGCTTTTGGATATATGGGTTATTAATCCCAAAGGTGTGATTGTTAGACCTTGGTTAACTACTGTATTAGATGATTTTAGTAGGGCAATTTGTGGGTACTTTTTATCAGAGGCTTCTCCTAATGCGACCAACACGGCTTTGGCTCTTCGGCAAGCTATTTGGTCAAAAAAGCATCCGCAATGGAAAATCTGTGGTATTCCAAATAAATTATATACTGATAACGGTTCTGACTTTACTTCAGACCATATTCTTCAAGTATGCTTAAAACTAAAAATTGAATTAATTCATTCTTTACCTGGTAATCCAAGAGGAAGGGGGAAAGTTGAAAGATTTTTTGAAACCCTAAATAAAAGGTTATTAGAAACTATGCCTGGGTATTCTAAACATGATAAACCAAGCTCAACTCCAACATTGACACTTAGCCAATTTGAAAGTAAGTTAGATGAGTTTATTATTATAGACTATAATAATCAATCTAAAAAAGGAAAGCTATCCCCCTGTCAACTATGGCAAGGAAATGATTCTTTCCTTCCCCAAATGCCATCATCTTTAGAAGACTTAGATAACCTAATGTTACACGTAGATAAAATTAGAAAAATCCAGAGAGATGGTATTCGTTTTTTAGGCTTACGGTATATTTCCTTAACATTAGTAGCTTTTGTCGGAGAATATGTAATCATTAAATATGACCCAAGAGATTTAGCCGAAATTAAAGTGTACTTCTCCGATGGCAACTTTTTATGCAAAGCTATTTGTCAAGATATTGCTGATTTGACTGTAAGTATGAGAGAGCTGCTTTCGGCTCGTAAAACATTTAAAAAGCAATTAGATGATAAAATTAAAGATGCCAAGATGCTACTAAGACATTTAACCAACCAGACTCCTACAACTATTCATGAAAAAAAATCATCAAAGTCATCAAAAAAGCTATCAAGCCTAAAAATATATAATAATGAATGATATTTACTCAACCAAACCATTTATTCAAACTAAAGAATATAAAAGGTTCGTAGAATTTGCTCAAAGTTGTATGGAGTATAAATATATTGGTATTTGTTATGGCAATCCTGGGGTTGGTAAAACTTTTTCTGCCCATGAATTTACACACCCTGAAGTATTTGACTATTATGAATACAATATTGATTTTAATGTGCCACTTCCACAAAAGGTCAAAAATAATTTTCATAAATGCAATGGCGTCTTTATGACTGTCCCTGTTTGTAACACCCCTAAAATAATCAAACATATTGTTTATAGTAAAACATTAAATTATGGTAATGCCGCTCTACGTATTAAAGATGAAAGAGATTTGAGGGTGTTAGTAATGGAAGCTCCTAAACAATGTCCATTATTAATTGTAGATGAAGCAGATAGGTTGAATTATAATGCCTTAGAAGAACTTCGGGCTTTATTTGATGAATATCAGTTTGGGTTAATTTTGATGGGGATGCCTGGAATAGAAAAAAGGTTATCAAGATATGCACAACTTTACTCTCGTATTGGTTTTCTTCATGAGTTCAAGTCTATTACAAAGGATGAAATGATGTTTTTATTTGAACAAAAATGGAAAAAACTTGGACATCAATTTAAAGCAAATGTATATTTAGATGTTGAAGCAATGAATGAGATTATTAAGATAACTCATGGAAACTTTAGGCTTATTTATAGAATATTCGACCAAATAGAAAGAATCATGAAAATAAATAATCTTCAAAGTATCAATAAAGAATTAGTTGAAGCTGCAAGAAATTGCTTAGTTATTGGTGACTTTTTATAGGCAAAATAATTCTAAAATTTTCAAGCAAAATATCGCTAAAAGTGACAGGAAATAGGTGGATTTCAACATTAGATTTTATAAAACCTATCATTATTATGTAACAGCTATTCAATATTTTTCGCCATGAAACTAAATTGCACACCAATATTCATACATTTGTAAAAAAGATTTTTTTATGGAAACAAAAACGAAAACTTACGGTGGTAAAATTCAAGAAATGATTGCCGCAATTAATAAAATTCATGACGATGCTGAATGGATGAGAGATTTAGCTCTCGGAAATGAAAAAATTTATTGGAATAGATTAAGAGAGATAACTTACTCATTAGATAGACCCTTAAAAGATATGTTGGATAACATGAGTGATGAAGATTTTAATCGAAATTTATAATAAGAACAATTATAATGTTTAGGATAGTAAAAAGTGGGCAAGGAAATAAATTAATTGTTGCCTTGATAGAACATATTAAACAGCATCCTGATGCTTCAAGGCTGGAAATGGAAGAAATTATTTATTTGTTTTTGCAAACGAATAAAGAAATTTTTAAAAGAAATCACCCAGAACGGTTACAACTTTTGCAATCAAACAATATCATCATGGTAGCATATACTGATAGTGGCATCAATTCTCAAATTGAAATATACTGGGCCGCAAAATAAAGTTTTTAATCTTGATATTGTATTCATTATTTTTTTTCTCAAATTTACTCTCTTCTATTTTAACCTAAACAAAAAATGATGACAGCATTCTCCATTGGAGAGCCTTTCCCTCTAAATAACCGAGCGAACGGAACGGAATATTGTAAAGTTGTATTGAACGAAACATTTTTTGATGTCTATTACTATACGCTGAATCCTAATAATCGTGATATATCAATGTGGTCGAAAGGATTATTGGAATATGGAGTTTATACATCGAGAAGTATTCCTTTTTTCTTGGTATGTTTTGAAAGAGAATGGGCGTTTGATTTATCAATCAATCTCAATTTTATTGAGTCAGAAGAAGTTTTGACAATTTGGCTCAATTCGGAAGACCGTACAGTAAGATTCTACCTTATTAATGCTCGTACAAACATCCTTGAAGGATTACGAATAATACAAGTAAATACAGAACTTGCTAATAAAATTAGAGATACCTGCGAAAAACAAAGTTTTGAATATAACACAGCCGAAGAGGTTGATAGGCAGATTGTTGAAATTTTAAAAATAAGAACAACCAGAGATATGCTTTCTGCATCTAAATTATATCGCTCAAAATAAAGAAACAAATGATAGAACGACTCAAAAATCCAATCAACGTAAAAGAATATGTATTTAGCATTGACTTTTTCTTTCAAAATGTTGAAGAGATGTTTATTCAGAAAGCCAAAATAAAAGGCAATCAAAAAGCCTTATTTGCAAGGGTTTTTGGTGAAGACCACACTCCGACCCTTATTGAGAACTTTAACAATACACCTGATTTTGCTGGCTATTTTCTTAACTTAGACATTTATAATCAACACTATCTACTGTCTTATTTAGGTATTGAAGGTGGGGATAATCACCCAGAAATTCCTGAATCATATATCTCTGAACTCAGAAATCAGTATAAAAAATCAGGCCTTGAAAGGTCTTTTATTAATTCTTTTGTGATTTTACGTCATAATATGTCATACAGAGATGTCTTACCCGAAGTATTGTTTGTATTCAAAAATCTTTTTAAGTTTTTTTATAATCATGGAATTGACGGTAGAATCAAAGGTTTGGAAGATGGAGATTTAAAAGAGGAGTTAGAAAAATATCAAGGCGACCGATTTGGCAATTATGAAAATTGGAAAAAATTTTGGCAAAGAATATCTCACTCTCAACAAGTGGAGTTGCTCGATTATACTGTAAATGTTTATAAAGGATAATGGATATTTATTTACCCATTTTAGATAGCCATTTCACAAAAAAGGGGGATTCCCTTTTTTATTAACTGTTTCGAAAAACATGACCATCATAATCAACATAGTCATTTAGAAATAAGTCTCTTGCATAAGCCTTGTAGTCGAAATAATATTGTAGATGTTCAGGCATCTCGTTCAGAATCCCATGCTCTTCGATGTATTGATAGGTAAATTCTAATTCTGCTCCTTCTGAGCCATCGTAATAGCCCTGATACTCATCGTTAAATTCTTGCATCAACTCTTCAAAATCTGTGTCTTTATTGATGTCTTTATCGCCAATGAATAAGCCCAAAGCCTCGATGGTTTCATCTTCCATGTCTTTGATGGCTTCGACATAATCGAATAGTAAATCGCTTACAAAATACTCAGAAATCAACTTTTTAGGAATGTTTTCATAATCTTGAAACATGAACTCTGGGTCTTCTTCGTCGCTGTGCAGCTCTTTGCAATATTCAAAGAAAGAATCTTTTGTATCATAAATTTCTAAATCAATCCATTCGCCAAAGATTGAGCCTTGATTGTATTTAGCGTAAGTACCAACATAAATTTGAGGTGTTTGTGAAGTTTTCATTGTAAAAAATGATTAAAATTTAGTAGCCCGGCACTCGCACGAGCAATCGCCGATTCCAACACGAGAATAGAATGACAGGGTAAAACCCCCAGACTGCAAGCCCATTTGATGGTTTACGGTGCGTTGGGTTTTGTGATGAGCTAAAAAATCAAATGACGGAGAGAAGGCTTGCGGTTGTCAGGCTACTTCTCGTAATTTTCGATGCACAGTGTGAAAAAATGTGCGTGGGGAAAACGTAATGAAGTCCGCTTCCCGCTGGTGCGTAGTAAAAAAGGCTCTTTGACAGTTTGCTTTTTCTGCAAGCTGGCAATGTGCCTTTTGGGCGGGTCGGCTCAGTGATTTATGAGGTTGGAGAGAGTAACTTTTGCCCAAACGACAAAGTGATTGCAAATCGCTTGGCGATTGGGCAAGGGTTACGGTATATATTTATAGGCTATCAAATCTCCTTAATTATACTCAAAAAGTCTTCCAACTTATAAGCTCCATCAACTGTGCGGCGTTCGTACACCATAAAATAGCGGAAGTTATTGCCTGCTTTACTTGCCCAAAGATTGCCTAATCTTATTTTTTGTTCGGCATCGAGGTGGTCGCCTTTGGTTTCCAATAGAATTGTTTTGTTACTTTTTGTTTGAATAATAAAATCAGGGTAATGATTAACAAATCCGTTAATTCTGAATCCTTTTCGCTCAATATTTCTCGACCAAAATGCAATATTTGTCATGTTGCCGATTTCATTGATTACTCGTTCTTCAAAACCGTTCATTTTACCCTCTTTTTCGTAGAGCGATTTTGTAATATCTTTCGATGTCTCGATTGGCGAAATACTTTTCGGTAGATGGTAAGCGGCTTTGATAAATACTTTATCGGTATCTAAAAAATCTCGGAATCTCTTCTCTGCATAAACTTCCGAAAGTGCAATAATCTTAAACTTTATTTTGTCTTTATAAGTATATTCGTTGGCTGCCAAATCATTGAATTGTTCATCGCTAAAATCTTCTAAAATCCGATTAATATATCTTTCAATCTCCTTATCGGGTATCGGAAACATATTGCCAATCAAATCCATCAGGCGTTTGGTGAAGTTTTTAATGCGGCTATCTTTTCGGCTCGGGTCGAGCAAATAAGTCATTACGCTGTCTCTCACATCGCCGTCCAATTTTACGAATGTGGGCGTGTGTTCTTTTTTGGTTTCGTCCAAATCCACTTTATATAGTTCCGACGAAATACTATCAAACGCAATGTTGGTATCGGCCTTGCTGAGTGCAAAACCACTCAAAAGACTTTCTTTTTCTAAAGGCAATTCTTTTTCTTGCTGACCAAACAAATCGTTGGCTGGTACTTTCAGAAAAAACTGTGGTAGTGTTATTTTCTCGGCTTGTTCCTTGAAAATATCTTTTATGTTGTATGTTTTCACGAGCGATTGTAATGCAGTTGGCAATGGTGCAATATTATTCGTTTGTATCTCGGCAACCGTTTTTTCAAATGTTTCATTTTGTAGAAAAGCAGTCTTTTCAATCTCCGAAACACTATCATTCGGTTCTTCTATTTCATCAGGTATCGAAATTCTTGATGTATCAATATCAAAAGTTATGTCTTCTCCAGCACTTTGGGCTGCGGTTTGAGGTGTTTCTACAATTGGGTTTTGACCACCACTAAACATTGCCAATTGTTGGAGTGGGTCTTGTGGTTTTTGTGGTTCGATAGTTACCGAATCAGCCAGTTTATAATCTTTATCGCTAAAACCTGCTTTGTTTAATCCCTTTACAATGTTATCAAGTGTGTCCAGAAATCTTGATGAGGCAGTCAGTACATAGCAGAGGTTGAGCAAAGGAAAATTATGTTTCATTACATACGGTTGGCGTAGAACCCTTCCCAAAATCTGCTCTACATCAACTGCCGAGCTTTTATCGGCCAATGATGCCAAAATATAAGCAAATGGGCAATCCCAACCTTCTTTTAGGGCATTTATCGTAATGATGTACCGAACTTCACATTCACGACTCATTAAATCAATGCCTTTAATTTCGTTGATATTGGCGGTTTTTATCTTTATCTGTCCTTCGGGAATTTTCAACTCAATGAGTTTTTCTTTGAGTTTCTGTACATTTGTTTTCTCTTCTTCTTCGTTCAGAAACGATGCCCCACTTTTGGGCTGCACCTGAAATAATACTATCGGACGAATGTATTTTCCACCTTTCTTTTCTTCGGCAATAGCTTGGGCTTCGAGCCTTTTTTGAAGTTGTAAACTCGAATTGATGACCTCTGTTTTATCTTGATGATTATAGACAATTACTGGCAACTTCACCATGTTTTCACGCTTGAGTTCTAAAGCATCAATAAAACTGATGATATTGCTGTTTTTACGTGGAGTGGCCGTAAGGTCAAGAATAAAACACGGATTCAGTTCTTTGAGCATATCTACGCTCAAATCACTTTCGGCGTTGTGGCTTTCATCAACTACCACCACAGGATTTAGGTGCTTGATAACCGCACCGAGCGTAATTTCGGCATCGTTGCCCAATAAACTCTCAAACGATTGCAGATTGCCGTTTTCTTGAAAAACCTTACGGTCTTCTTTGTTTTTGGCTCTGAGGCTATCAAAACTAAAAAGTAAAATATTAAGCTGCTCTTTGATGGTAGTGGCATTAAAGCCGCTTCCTTGCAGAAGCGTAGCTTTATCAAAAATCTCAACTTTATTGCCAAAATGCGAGTTGATTTTTTGGCGGTATGGGTGCGATGGGTCTTTTAGATTCTTGATGGTTTGGTCTAAAATCGTAATAGACGGTACTAACCAAACTACGGTTTTGGGTTTGTCGTAGGCAAAAGCATCAAAAATAGTTTTTATGGCATTGCAAGCAATGAAGGTCTTTCCGCCTGCCGTTGGAACTTTTACACAAATATGCGGTACTCTCGGCACATTGTTTTTGTAGGGTTCAATGGCAGTACCCGAAAACGGAAACAACGGTGTTTTTGGGTGTTTCGACCAAAAATCATAAAATGCCATGTTTATATCTTTGGTGGCTTGTATATGCTCCAAAAACAAAGAAAGGTCGTTGATTACTTCTTGTTGATATGGTTTTAGTTCCATTGCTTAGAATCGTGTTATGTCTCTCGGTATTTTCTTGAAAATAATGTGGTATTTTGCCATGAATTCTTTGGTTAGCAGACAGTTATCGGCATAAATTACGTACTGCTCGGCTTTGGTTTTGATGCTTGCCAAAAACTCATGGTCGAGGCTCGTGATTTCGTCGGGTGCGTAATAGAAATAAAACGCCGTGTCATTCTCAATACCCAAAAATGCTTCGTTTTCTGTGTTGCTTGGTGCTGTAAATGGCTTTTGAGTTTCGGAATACCAAATGTATTCTCTGATTCGGTCAATACCAACGGCTTCGTTGAGGTTACCATCTTCCAGAAACAAGGCTGGCCCCAGTTCATAAAAATCAAAACTGCCGCCTGTGCCTTCTTTATCTCCATAGCCATTAATTACTCTTTTTACTCGCTCGGCTGTTATGCTATTGGCATAATCTTCCATTTCGATGATGATAAACTTACGGTTGCCACCATCTGCTTTGTTGAGATTTAAAACCGCATGGGCAGTTGTTCCACTTCCTGCAAAAGAATCAAGTATGAGGTCGCCTTTATTTGTTGAAATTTGTAGAATCCTCTCTATTAATCTTGACGGTTTTGGCGTATCAAATGGAGTTTTTGAATCACTAAAAATCTTTTTTAAATCTTGTTTGCCTTCTTGATTATCACCCACTTCATCTCTAAGCCAAAGAGTTACTGGAACAGTTCCATCTTGAACTTCTGATAAAAATCTCTTTAACGAAGGAACATTGTTTCCATCTTTTCCAAACCAAACTCTATTATCTATTACAAGTTCTTCAAATTTTTCTTTTGATACTCGCCAACTATATCCAGCAGGAGGATTAACTATCCTTCCATTTGGTGTTACAATAGGGTAATCGGTATTCTTATTATATGTTTTGACAGATAAATCACTTGATTTCCAGTTCCCTCTTGGGTCATTATCAACATTTTTATATCGTGCATTTTGTTCCTCTTTTCTTGGTGATAGATTTCTTTGCCAACTGCTTTTACTTTTAGCATATGTAATTATAAAGTCATGCATATCAGAAAAGTATCTTGCATCATTTTGGGGACTATATTTTTTCTGCCAAATTACATTATTTATAAAATTCCCGCTTCCAAAAATCTCATCACAAATGAGTTTTAAGTTGGCTTGTTCGTTATCATCAATGCTTATAAAAATTGCTCCATCATCGGCCAAAAGTTTGTGGAGGAGTTTTAGGCGTGGGTACATCATGCAGAGCCATTTATCGTGGCGAGTGAGGTCTTCGGCTTCTTTGCCTACTACTTGCCCGAGCCATTTTTTTAGTTTTGGGTCTGAAACATTATCGTTATATACCCAACCTTCGTTGCCTGTATTGTAGGGAGGGTCAATGTAAATACATTTTATTTTGCCTTCGTATTCGGGTAAAAGTGCTTTTAGGGCTTCGAGGTTATCGCCGTGTATGATTTTGTTGCCGCTAACCTCTCCTCCCGCCCTCTCCAATTGAGAGGGAGCTGTTTGTGTGCCGTTATTGTAAGTATATTGGTGGTCGAGTACCCGAAACGGTACATCGAGATGATGGTTAATTACTTTGTCTTTTCCTATCCAGTGTAAAGTTGGCATATATTATTGAGAGATAATTCTTTGATTTATTGTTGCTTTCCACCAATACCAAAAGGCATCGGGATTTGTTTTTTTGAGTTTATTTAATTTAGTATTGTGTGGTTGTGTTATGACCAAATCTTTTAAATTTATCTGTTTGTCAAACTTTTCAATGCTACTCTGATTATTTTGAGCAATCATCCGGCTCAAATAAGCAATTTTCCCTGTACTATGTAGAGCCTTCTCAAAAGTAAATATTTCTGAAATAATATACTGTTTGAGTTGATTAATCCCGCTTAGTAGGTCTTCAAATCTACAATTTCCGTCTTGCCCACGTAGTGCCATACACAGCACAGTCTGGTACATATCTTCCAGTACATCATTAGGCACAATGTCAAGTTGGCGGTATTTTGCTTCAATCTCAGCCAATTTTGTAAAAGTATTTCTGATGATTTCAATGTCAGAAACTTCCTCAAATAAATTGCTTATATCGAATAACTGCTTTATGATTTCCATACTCTTACTATCATTGCTCTTGAAGTATGGAATACCCGTTGTATTTGGTGCAAAAGCAGTCATTTTATCGCCCAAAATATCTTCAAATGAAGGTGTATTTATTGTTAATAGTTCTCCGTTAATCTCGATAAAGGGTGATTTTAATGGTGTTTCGATTACTTTTTGATACGGATTTTCTTCAAAAAGTATATCAAGCATTATGTAATCCTCTTTTCTATTCGTCAAGTAAATTGGCTCATAATAAAACTTATAATGACCTTTCTGTATGCTCGAATTCGTTATTCGGTTTTGTCCTTCCAATCTTGTAAAGCCTTGCGGAATCACTATTTCGTATAAAGTTTCATTCAGGTTTTGAGGAATTTCTTCAATTATAATATCAATATCAATCGACAGCCTTTTGGGTTTTTCTTGTTGCATCAGCATCAAGGCTGTTCCTCCTTTAAAAATAAAATTGAGCTTACTTTTCTTTAATCCTTCCAAAAGAATCAATGCTCTAATTGTCTTTTCGATTAATGATGTATCAGATTTTGGGAATGTCTTCGCCGTTTTACTAATCCAATCTAACGAAAGCGTTGTATTTTTATCAATCATATTTATTTCTCAATATATTCCTGTGCAATTACCGATTGTATTTTTTGTTCGATAAACTCACGCTTTTTTCTTCTTCCTGCATATCTCAGCAAGGTGTTTTTATTGATGATATATTTGGTATTTGCTTCATGAATAATTCGTGAACGCTCACTCTGAAATGTTTGATAGAGCTTATCATCAGTCAGAATATCAACTAATACTTTTTCGATTGTTACGGTTTCAATACCATCAATCACTTGTGTTGGAGCTTCTGAAACTAATGGGACAATCACGATAGCTTCATCTAATGCCGAAATATAAAAATCAATTTCCTTATCAGTGGGGGTTAGAAACACATTACTATATTTATCTCTCAAAACATCAAAGACTGCTTCTATTCCAATCCGTTCAACTTCCACCATTATCATAAACTTTCCGACTTGATGCCTTGTAAATTCATTTAGGATTGAAGTTCGCCAGACACAAGTATTTAGATATGGTTTTGCTTCTTTGATTGTTGTAAAGATTTCCTTAATTGAATCGTTAAGGTCTGGTGCATAAACTATTCTATTCTTACGAATACTATATGTTTTATAGCCTGTTCGTTCAAGAAAGCCATCTTTTACTAATTTATATCTGAGATAACTTACTTTACTGTTATTAATTTTAAACCTTTCCTTCAAAAACTTATCAATATCAGCCATCGCCACTTCTGTTCGAGTAGTAAATAAAGCGGCTAAATCTTGGTTATGTATTTGATATTGGGACATTATCTTGGATAATTTCTAAAAGATTAGATACAAATATAATAATTAAAAATTTGGCTACAAATAAATTTTAGTGCCGATAATTTAAAGTAAGTCTAAAAGAAGAATTTGAGTAATAATTACAAAGAAAATATAGTGGAGATAAAGGCAAATTTATTAACTTCGCACCAAAGTTGTAGGAATACAGAATTGCCTTGCACGTGTATGCGTCAAGGCTTTTTTATTTGTGCAATGATTCTTTTTAATTCGTCATTCCAATGAACAGCATCATTGAGGTTTTGGAAAATACATTTTTTAAGATTTTTAGGTAATATTATTTTTTAACGTTAACTATTAAACGTATTTCTTAATTTTTTAACCTCTTGTTCTTCCCATTCTTGGAAGCTACTCATATCTTTCCAAAAAACTACCCAAGCATCATTTAGCATTTTTTTCATTATGCCATCATTGTCAGTTGGTGTTACAATTTTACACCCTATGTTTTTCGTCCCCTGTAATGCTCTAACTGCAATATCTTCTAAAAAAAAGTCTGGGACAGCAGAATCATATCTACCTTTTTTCTTTTTATCATATTCCATCGCTACAATAAAGTCATTCCATTTTTTTAAGATTTTTTTTGCATCATCTTTAAAGCCTATCAAATTTAAGCCATGAATTAGAACTTTTATTCGGGCATCATCAGGGGGGTGAGAATCTATATCGTAATTGAAAACATTTGAACTTACTTTTACAATTAGGTGTAAATATGACCAAGCAAATGCAGGGCCTAATGTATATAGAGCAAATAAATCACAAAAAAACTCTGTTGACCAGTTTTCAGTCCAACTATCTCGCCATAAATATATAGAATCTATAAAATCCTGTCTATGGTCGTTCATTTCTTCTCGTTTTACTTCTTTCGCAAAGTGGTCAATTACCATACTATTAAACTGACCAAGTTGCCCTATAAATAGCTTGACTTTGGGGTTTTCATTTGATATAATCGGATGTGCTAATTCGTGATAAAGAATAGGAATATGAAGTAAAAAATCTGCCTCTAATAGAGGTACACATAATAAATTGTATTGTGGATAAATATGGTAAGAATCCTGCGAAAGACAGGTTACAACAGGTCTATCAATCGGATATTTGATTTCCTTACATATCTCACGGACTAATTGATTTACATAAATATCATCGTCGTGATTACGCATAAGGGCAGCAACAACAACAGTTTCTAATATGGAAAGTTTTTGGTTTAGTTGTTTAATATATTTAACTTTTTGTTTTACTGTTGAATCATGATTCAATCTTGAATCAGTTATATAGAATAAAGCCTTGTTTATTACATCATCTATTTCAATATTTGCTTTTGTAGAAAGAGCTTCAAAATATACATTCAACTCGAAAGCACCTGGGATTTTAGATTTCAACACCGTGGCTTTTGCAATTAGTTCGTGCAAAAGCCCATTCAGATATTTATTCATTACTATTCTCCTTTAATTTTAGCAAATGCACCAGAGTTTTCAACATCAAGAGCATCAGCAATGGATTCCAAATTTTCAATAGATTTCTTTGATGGTTCTTTTTCTAAATCTTCAATAATTTCTTTAAAAAAAGCTTTACTTTTTTTCGATTGACTTCGCAACTCTCTTTGTATAATGATTGATAAAAGTTGGATTTGGGGGTCTTGGTTAGTTCCGTCATTAATCTGTTTAAAAAGTTCGATTATATCTTTTCTCTTTCTCTCATCAATTTTATCAGGTGTAACTTTTGCAGTTACGATAAAATCGTTTATCAAGCCAAGATATTTGCCCGTCACTTGATAAATATTTGTATTTAGTCCTATTTTGCTCATATATCTTCTTCATTTAATGCTTGTATAGCGTTTTGTTCGTTGTATTCATCTTCATCATAGCCGCCCCCAAAATCGTTGATTAGTTTGTCGGCATAACTTATAGTAAGTGGATTACGAGAACAATCATCTGGCTTTGAGTGAGCTAAAGTTGAGAGCCAATAAACATCTTTTAATAAGGCTTCAATAGGCATCTCTCCAAATGTCCTTTTGATGTATAGTGGTTTTGAAGTACCACGATGTTTAAATTCTCTACCTGTGGTTGCAACAAAGCCTTCTTTTGAGTTAAAAGTGAGCCATGAACCAATTTTGGGATTCTTGACTAAATTATTATCATGTTTTGTTTCAAAAATATTATAATCACTTGCAACTTCGTACAATCTTAATGATGTAACCGAACTTTTATGAATTTCAATAACTGTAAGTGAAGCATTTTGATGTAATATATTTGCATCCTTTAGTAGTTTTATAGCTTTTGACATTCCTTCTAATTCAACTTTAAAAACCCTACCATCACGATGTACAACAATATTTTCGATGGCTGAATATTTAGCTAATGATTTGATGTTGTCAATAAAAACTTTGCAAACTTGTTCAGATGTAAGCCTTTCAGCAACTCCGCTTTTACTTTTTTCTCTATGTTTACGGATATTTTCAGTAGTTTTATCTACAAAAATGTAACCTGCGATTGACTTCTTCACATCAATGCCGATAGTTAAATCTGCATTAAGTGGTTCTGCTAAAACAAATGGTTTTCTATCATTATTAAGCAAAACTTTATTGAGTGCAGTACCTCTAATATATCCGTTATAAAGGCCCTTTTTATCATTTCTGATAGAATATCCCTTGTTTTCTTCATATTGAAAACATTTATGCAAAGTTTCAATGTGTATTATTGATACCACCAAAGGAACACTTCTACCAGCACATTGAGTGATACAGATAGATGCTAAATCATCGTGTTGACGTTTATTGTTTTTTCTTGTAGGAATCATTATGGTTGCATAACCTTGCTCATTAATTGTTGCAACCTTTCCCATAATCTCGATAGCTAAATCAACGGATTTCTTATGATTTCGGTCATCATAAGTGATTACTTTTGGAGTCCACCCATTGGTTGTTGGGTGCATCCTCTCAACAGCCGTTTTTAAGTCTTTTAAAAAAATATGACCAAAACTATTATTTATGCTTTCTGGTATTAAAAAGTATTGAGTATCAAAAGGTCTATTATCGTAAAATCCAACGCCAGACTTACCCAACAACTCTTGTCTTTTAACGCCTAATGAGTGAATATCAACAGGTATTGCTCCTTTAGAATTTTTAACTGAAATAGTAGTATTGTTTCCAAATCGTTGGTCAGGAAAATCAAAAACCTGAACTTCGTGTTCGAGTGATTTATCCGATATTTTTAATAAGGTTTGTCCAAATTTTAATTGCTTCAAATAGTTTCTTTTAACGACATATGTGAATTTTCGGCGAGGAAAAGGGTCAATGATTGATTTCTCATGTAATTTTCCTATTTCATCAGTATCATAAACCCTATAACATAATGCTGCTGGAACTCTCCGTGTTTCTTTCCTATTATTTCGATACATTAGCAATGAAACATCATCGGGTAAATTAGCAATTTCGGGTGGCATATTTCGACCATTGAAGGAATCTCTTAAATCTTCTAAAACGGTTACTCTTTTTCCGTCCAAAGGACGAATGTAACGATATTGACTTGCATTAAGGTCGCTATACTCATCAATTCGAACTTCATACCATTTATGACCATAATGATACACATAATGGCATTTATCTTTCCCTTTTTTTGGTAATTCATCAAACTCTTCACGAGTAATATATTTCCCAACTGGTTTTTCAGAAATATATTTTTTTGTGAGAGCAACTTCTACTCCCCAACCCTTATTTGGAAGTTCAACGATTCTGGCTAAGAAGCCGTTGATAACTTGAATGCCACCTATTGTTTCAAGAGGCTGTTTAGAGAAAAAAGGTTTTCCCGACCCAGGAGACCAAAGGTTTGGATTTTGAGAAATACTACCATTTAAACTAAACTGCAAAAATCTGCGGCATATCTCTTTGGTGGAATCATCATAGTTGGTAAAATTTAAAGAAAATACTTCATTAGTTGGCTTGAAATAGACCTCATCACCCATTTTTATATGGAAAGTAGATGGTATTTTTGAAGCAATCTCTGTATCATTTTTGATAACTAAATAATCCTTTTCTTTTCCATCAAGATTTTTAGAAATTATCAATACAGGATGCGATAGACTATAACTTAATTTTTTAATTATGAACTGGATATTCTCTTCATAATCATCAGAATCTAAAAGATTAATAATTTCGTATAGCCTATATTCAGACTCAAGTTCTGAAATATTCTCTATTGGAAAAATATTAGTTTCATTTTTCATAACTTCACTTGTTTACAATGTTTTTGAAAGCCACAGTTAATACAGTTGTCGGGGTCTGCGGTTGTTACAAACTCACCAGCAGAGGTTTCATTATATTTTTTAAGTTGATACATTCCATACATTTGCAACCGACTAAAATCTAATAATTCATTCATTTCAATTATTTTATTATCAGTTGCCTGGTAATTTCTCGTGAATCCAGACTGATTGGCTATTAGCTGAACCTCCGCAAGTCTAATCTCACTGACATCATATTCGGTTAAGTATTCGGGAAATCCCTTTTGTGGGTTACAGTTTTTAAGAGCTAAAGCATATAGAATGAGTTGTTCTTCATTTGGATTAGTTCCTTCAAAATGTACTTTCCAATCATAAATTTTAGGAGATTTATTCTTGAAAAAAGAAATCAAATCGGGTACAGCTCGTACACCGATTCCCTCATATGTCAACGTAAGGGTTCGTTGAGGTAATAGGGACTCAGCATCATATAATTCAGTAATTAAGTCTGTATTATTTATGAAATTATTTAATGCTAGTTCAATATCTGCCCATGCCCTTTCTAATTTTTCTTTGGAAATTTCACGCCCAAATTCAATATCAATAAACCCAAATTGATGTTTATTAATTTCACTTAGTGGAGCAGTTTCCATTTCAAATTGCTTATCGAAAATTCTACGAGCCAATTGAATAGTACCATCAATTGATATTCTATTTTTAAAGCGAATTTGTCTTATTAAATCATCACTAATGATTTGGTCAACTATTTCACCACGCCACGCATCTATAGTCTTTAATCTCGATAAACGTGTAATTTCAACTCTAAAAGCGTCATTTTTGACCTTCCCATCCGCCACAATATTTTTATAATACCATTGACGAGGGCATCTTTTAAATGTTTTGTATGAGGAGATAGACCAAATCATCTTTTTCTTGCTCTAATAAATTTAAGATATTCTAATAATTCTATTTCTTCATCATCTGTTATCTTTCCTATTCTTGCGGCAAGTACATTTTCTTTCGCTGTTGGTAGTGTAACGGAATTGGTTACAGGATAGCCTACCTTTTCCATCAGGGTATCATAACTTACTTCATATAAATCAGCCAATTTACTTAATATGATTGGTGATGGCTGCTTAACTTTTTCGGTTTCTAATTGACTCAAATAAGCATTTGATACATCTGCCAATTTTTCTACTTCTCGTAAAGTAAAACCTTTTGATTGTCTAAGAGCTTTTAAATAGTCTCCGTAATTTTCCATTTTTTTTAGCATTGCTTGATATGTCGAGCAAATTTATGAAGCGTTGCTAAATATTGCAAGCAAAATTTGAAATATTTTTTTTGTACGTAACGTAAACCTTATGTTTTATCTTTTTTGGGAATTGTAATGGTATAAAATAGTAGTTTTGATAGTTAAGAAAAGATTGGACTTTTAAAATAGAAAAAACAATTTGTAGAACTCTGGTTAAGTATGTCTTACTGAAAACTCTTAATGATTCTCTTCAATTCATCATTTTCATGGACATAGTGCTGTAATTGTCCTTTCAAGTAGGCTACTTGCGAAAGTAAAGCATCAACGGTGCGGTCCTCCTCATTCCACGGAGCTGCTTCATTAAGACTTTTGGCTTGATTAGCATAGCCTTTACAGGTCGAAGAACAATATTTAGCCGTCGAGCGATTGGCGAAATAGGCAGTACCACAATACAAACAAGTTTTTTCAAAAACTTTAGCGTTATATTTGAACTTACTACGGTCAAGGGTAGGCATATATATTTGTATGTTTTAATTGTGCAAATATAAAACAAAAAATTCGTAATTATATCGGTATTATACCGATATAATTACGAATAAAATAAATTATTAATAAGGACTTCTATTTTGCTACCAAAATGATTTTTGAACTCTTACTGGTTTTTCCAATAGCCATTTGAAAATCAACATTCTGATTTCCTTTGCCATAAGTAATGTAACGCCCCAAAACTCGATAATTTTTAAAATCTTTGTATCTTAGATTCACTTTGTCGCCCGAAAGCAAAGTGTCTGAATTGATGACAAATTTTGAGGATTGATTTGAAGAAAAGGTTAGAGAAAGTGTGGTACTCTCGTTGAGGTTTTCAACTGGGCGAACATATAGTTCGATTGGCATGATATAATCAAAATCGGCATTGGGATAAATGAAATCGTAGGCCGATGTGGCTACAAAATTGAAATCGCTACTCTGCTCGTTGGGATTTACACCAACCGATTTGCTACACGAAACCATAAAACCGAGAAATAGTACACTTGAAATCTTGAAAATTGTCTTTTTCATGTTGTTTTTAATTAATGTGGAAACGAAAACCGAGAAATGTTACACTACTAAACTTCTGATAATTGGATAAGATATTGATGTTTTGATGAACTCCTGCGACAAATGGACTATACTCAACTTCAAGCCCTGCCCCTACTCCGAGCAAAAAATCTGATTTTTGATTTAGTTGATATAGGTCTTCAAGATTTGTTTTTTCGTGGTTCAATGATTCATAACCAAAATTTAATCTTCCGATACCTCGAACATGAAAATCGTTCATGGCATTTGAGTAAATCCTAAAATTTGTTTTATAGGAAAAATAGAATTGTTGAACTGGAATTTGAATGGGTAAAGTGCTATTGTTTTGAGTATTGAATACCGATGCTGTTTTATGATTATAATTCAAGCCTAAAACATGGGCATTGCCTTTACGATTGTACTTTCCTACTCCCATTTGTAGACTCAAATTTGATTTAGATAAAAAGGGGTTATCATATCCACCTGCTGAAAGCTCGTAAAAGGTTTGTTTTTTTAGATGCACTTGGGCGTTTGCAAATTGGCAAGTCCCAAAAAACAAAAGAATCGAAAGATATTTCATGTTATAGAGTTTTGGCTTTAGCAATTACCTTTGGAGAAATGGAAAATCTTAAATGACGACTGCCGTTTTGTTCGTAAATTTCAAATTCAAACTCTTTATCGTCTGAAATTGTACGCAGTGGTGTGGCCATAGAAAATGTATTATTGGTTTTAGCTTTTAGTACATTATCGAGCGGAAATCTATCTGCAATTTTGAGTTCTTCTTCTTGGATAGTCATTCGTTTCAAAACCTCTTTGTCTTTGATGTAGAGCTTGATAAAATCAATCGAATAATCAATTTCAGAATCGTTTACTATCTCAATCGTAAAATACATCATGCCGTTATAGGTGTAAACGCCTTTCAAAAAAGCACTCGTATTCTGATTTCTGACACCCGTATTTCTAACAAATGGTTTTAATGAAATTGATTTTTGCATCGAAAACTTAATTTCATTGGCCGATTGATTGAGAGCTGCAATGAGATAATTGCTTTTCAAAAACTGATTGATACCTAAATCTTTACTCGAAAGCACATCAGAACTAAGGTTATTACCAATATTGATATTCAAAATTTCGGGGTCACGGTTATAGTTTGTCAGAAAACTATACAGTCCACCGTCGGCGGTTAAAACGGTTAAATTGGTTTCTGAAAAGTGCTTATCTGTATTTGCTTTTATTCTCAAAACATTGTTGAAGTTTTCAGTGATTTGAGCAATTACGTTGGCCGTTCCTGCATCAACTTCTCTAATTTCCGAAGGAAAAATGACATGAATCGTCTTTATTTCTGAGACACCCAACGGATAACTCCCTTTTACAGACACTTTATCAATAGGCAAAACATACCGATTATGCTGGCTCACAAACTGGTGTTGCTCTGGGTTTGAAACTTTTGGTTCGGCACTTTGCCCGAAGCAAAATTGAGCTGCTAATAAAAAAGCAGCCACACTAAATTTATTCTTCATTGATTGATGGATTGGAATTTGATAAATTGACCGACTTGAGTAAAACCTTGTAGTTAGGCTTGATGGTAACTTTGGGAGATTGAATCTTACTTCTAAAATATCCTTTTGCTCCTTGCATCAAACTTTGGGTTGATTGCAAAGCGATTTGTGTTCCTACTTGCTTCTGAATTGAACCATCAGGCACAAATACACTCGTTCCGTTGAAAGGGCGAGTGGCTGCATCGGTTAATTCTCTCGATAAGACATTCTTTTCCTTCAAATTTGGTACATATAAACCCTGTTGCCCATCCAAATCGAAGACCGCCATTGAAATAGGATAAATTGCATTTTCAATACGTAGAGCCGAAACTGTAATAAATACTCGTTCTTCCGAAACTCGGCAAGTGCCAGAAATAAGTGTTCCGATGGGTAAAATAACTTTTTGGTCATTGGCTTGTAAAACTACATTTTGCAACAAACGGAGTTTTAGAATAGAACCATCTTGAATGGTGATGGATTCACCTTGTCCGTGAATAACTGCTGAAAAAGCATCATTATCAGTAAAATATTTACTTTTCTCGCTCTTTGAAAACCCATAGAAACCTCCTTTTTTCCATTTCATTCCGATTGTATTGGTAGCAGTTTCAGGGTGAATACTAATTTCATCAGTTGGTGCATTAGTCTTCTTGGTTTGTTGGGTAGCAACTTCTTTAGTTGGGGTATTCAAAACTGGATTTGGTTGAGTAGTCACATTAGTATTTGCCTTTTCAAGATTTGATAAAACTAATTGAGCTGTGCGATTATTAAACTCTTTTTCTTCTCGCTCTAAGCGTTCATCTTCCAAATCTTGCCTTGATTTTTTGTATAAAGGTGTATCGGAATTGGCTAAGTATTGCTGACGAGAAAACTCTTGTTGCTGTCGTCTCTGAAAATCTTGGTTTAACTTCTCTTTCTTGCGTTGTGCTTCGGTTTTCGGAATATTTCGACTACTGGAACTTGATTTTCTTGCATTTTGTACTTCCTGAAAGTCTGCTTCGTTGAGTTGCTCATTACTTTCTTTAGCATAACTTGGCTCTTTTCCTGTAATGGCTGTCAATTCTTCCGTTCCACCTCCATAAGTATTTAGTTCTGATGATGAATGTTTATATTTATCATCTTCCAACTTAGTATTTTTCGATTCGGGCGGTGTGAGTTCAGAAAGAGAATCGACATTTTTCTGAGGCTCTTCCTTGCTAAAAACACCAAACGAATACATAATTAAGCCTGTGGCAAATAAAACAAGTCCGCCGATAATCACTAAGGCGTACTGTTTATTGCCTAATTTTCTTACACTTTGTTCATGCGGTAAGGGGACATTTACTTGATTTTCCATATCAGAAAATATAAAATGATAAAAGATTGATTGCTAAAACAAACAAGCCGAACAAAACCAAAATGTAGATAGTTTGCTGGCGATGAGCTTTATAGAAACGATTGAGCTTTTGAGCTAAAAACTTAGACTTTTCAGTAATAAATCCATTAATTCGATTGCCTAATTGCTCTAATTCGTCTTGCCGAATGGGTTTATTTTTCATGAATAACTTTGCTTTCTATCACTCTGAAATTCCGCATGAATAAACCATTCGGACTACGAAGACTCCGTGGTACATCTTCTAAAATGCAAATGGTTGTCAAACTCTTCTCTGATTGTGAAGTGGCACGTGTTTGGGTTACGATTGAATAACACGTGGCTTGGTAAGGATACTCTTTGGTATTGACAACTACGGAGTCTATTTTTACTTTTTGGATTACATTTCCTTGAATCATGTCATTGTAAAAACCTCTTTCTTTCAAATCATCATAGAGTTTTTTGGCTGATTCATCACACAGAAAAAAGGCTTTGGCAATATTGGTTTCTATCTCTTGAGCATCAGGCACAACTGTAAAAAACAATTCATGGAAACGACTCACATGATAATTGACTTCGACAGGGCGATTGGTTTGGATGTTTCCCGCAATGGCTTCAAAATGTTCGTTTTTATTGATTAAATAAATACGTTTTGAAAACTCCTTTGAGTGTTTGTAAGACAGAGATAAAGCTGTAATTGAAATGATACTTAGGCTAACTAAGGCAATAATCGTAATGAGCTTCACCCTGCGAAAGTGAGCGTTAAGTTTAAATAATTCCTCCATTTGAAATATTATTTTTTTGAATAGATGTGTATGGATGCCCCGTTTTCGCTAAAAACAAAGGTATTTTTAGTATTTTGGGTATAGTTTTGATAAGAACGGTACAAAATATAGGTCGTTAGAACTGTGCATAAAACAATGATGCTTGCACAAACCCCAGTAAATAGCCGAAAGGCTTCAAATAGGTTATTTTTGAAATAGTTATTCATTAGCGGTTTACACTTTGGATTGATTTACTACTGCTCGACTCTGTACTTTTTTTGATAGCATTTGTCGTAACTTTTCCAGTATTTTGAATGGTTCGGGTTGCTCCTTGTACAATCGAGCCAACGCCACCGACATTGATTAACATGGCAGTCATGGATGGAACTTGGATATAGCCAATCAGTGAAAGGAATAAAAGTCCGATAAAAGCTAAACCTAAAAACTCAGGTTGTTGCGTTTCTACGCCCATTGTAGCCATTGCAGATTCTACATCATAACTATTGATGTAAGTATCACATAAATTGAAGGCAATGGAGCTGTACATGGCCGCAACGGCTGGGAGCAATGCAAAATTGATGTATTTGCCGAACCAATAAGCCAACGATGATGTAAAGCCAGGGAATATCGAGAGAGCAACGGTTATTGGAAAACCGATTCTTAGTACAATTCGGAAACCTATTGAGATAAGAAGTAAACAACATTCAGCAATTTGCATCAGACAGAGTAAAATGCTTTGAATCACACTCAAAATCTGAAATTTGAACTCTTCCGAAAACTTATACATTCCAATTTTGAAATCGACCATTACTTCACCGAAAAAACCAGATTTATCTTCATTGAGATTGCTATTAAAAACGGCGGCATATTTTTCGGGATTTTTGCCAATTTCTTCCCATTTCTTCTCTACCAACTTTTCTATTTTATCAGTTTGCTTTTGTACTTTGGTCGCAATGTTTTCATTCTGGTTGTTTACTAAACTCCTCACTTCTTCACCAAAACCATCAATGGCCGAGCAAATTTGTGGCGAAAGTGGAATTAAGAGCAAAACCGCAAATGGTCTTAAAAACGGAAAGAAATCTATTTCTTGATTGTTTGCAATTTGAGTGATTAGTTTTCCAAAAATGTAAACCAAAGCTCCAATTCCTGCAATGAGTCGAACTTTTGGTTCAATCAAATTAGCATAAGTTTGTGCTATACTGGCTTGGTTAGTATATAAATCGAATATGATTTTAAAAATGCCTTCGCCCATGACCCCTAACCCCTAAAGGGGAATTTTTTCGTTAGTGTTTTGATTAATAAGATATTTTTGAATGAATCACTCCCCTTAGGGGCTGGGGGTGTTTAATACATTCCCAAAGATTGACATTCATCTAATTTGTATTTCTTTCTGAGCGTTTCAGAGAGTTTTTGTTCGATTATCATTTCACGAGCTTTGATTCTCATATAAGTCAAAAACTCATCATTGGAGACTTTTTTTCCACTTGGATTTATCCAACACTGAATGCTATCTTCAATTTGTTGAGTAACATCAGTAGAACCCCCACCCCCTATTGAGGCATTTCCTGTACCATTTACAGCATCGGCAATTTCACCTGCAATGGAAAATGCTGTCATAGAAAAAAGGCTAATTTTGGGTGGTTTTACTAAATAAACCCAACCTTCACCTATTAAGGCAGCTACTGCTTGACCATCCATTTTTCTCTCCGATAACTGTAATTCATCTTGGTAATTCTGCATCCTGACCGTGCATAATTCTTGCATTTCCTTCAGTTTCTTGGCTTGCTCTGATGTGTAGGCAGAATCTAAAGCCGAAGTTTCTTTTTGATTATAATCATCGTCGTAGCCACTGCCACCAATGTTTCCATTTACGCCGCCATAGCCCGTGCCTTGTGAAGAATAAACCATCGAATATAGTTTTGCCGTAGATTTTAAGTCGTTTCGATTACCCGAACGCCTCAAAGAAAGGCTTTGAATGTTAGAGAAATACGTATTGAGTAGCTGTTCAAATTTACAAACTCGTATATACGTTTCGTTTAACCACTTTACTCGTTCAGCATCCGACATTTTTAAGACTCCACCTGCTTGGGTGGTGGAGCTTTTCATATCTTTCAAAATATCTGTCCCTACTTTCGATAGCTTTGTAATATCCTGCACCATCAAACTATATTCAGTTGGATAAATATGTCCATCTTTTGAAACTGCCGTAGAAAGTGAGGATATTTTTTGTGTACAGTTCTGAATTTTGGTGATTATTTCCTTACCACGATGAAACTGCTGCACAGCTCCCGAAACCTTTTTAAGCTGTTCGATATTTTTAACCATTGTCTTAAACGATGGGTCTTGAAACAACTTCATCATTGTTGTAATGGCCGTATGGATTGGGTCATTGGTAATAAACTGCCCCCGAACTATGATGGGTAACATAACTGTTACCAATAAAATAGTGATAGTTAGCTTTTGAATTGACTTTTTCATGTTCCTAATTGATTAATGTTTGTTCAGCCCAAAGAATGGCAGCATCTTTTTGAGAAATATTTCTTTCTTCAGCTATCGCCTTGATTTTATCTACTTCGGTGGGTTCTGTTGTGTAGAGAGCGTAGGCATAAGGAGAAACTTCGACACCATAAACCTTTAATTCTGAACCTAATTTGATGGCTAATTCGTTGAAATTGCCTCTTTGAATGGGTAATCGCTTATTGATGGAGAAAATTTGGGGTAAATGTTCATCAGAGAGTTTGAACATTTGCAATACAAAATCTTGCTCGTTTTTGTAGTTTCTTAAATCTAAAAGAATCTTAATATCAGTATTTTGAATAATAGCATCTTTGATGATTTCAGACTTTTTCAAATCTTCAATTTCTTGCGTTACTACACCCAACGCCCCAAAGTGCTTACGAACCGTTTTAAATGCCCAGAGCAAAAAGTTTGCAAAGAAATGATTGGATACCGCTCTCCATGCTTCTTCGATAACCAGCATTTTGAGTGTACCTTTCACTCCCATTAGTTTTGTAACGTAGGTATTTGTAATGACCAGCGTAATAACTGGCAATAAAATAGGGTCGTCTTTGATATTATCCAATTCGTAAACTACAAATGGCTCTTGTGAAAAATCTACAATTTCCTTTGAGTTCAGTAGATAGCCATATTCACCATCGGAGTAGAACGGTTTTAGTACAAATAAAAACTGTTCGAGGTCGAACTCTTTGCCATTTCTACCACCTAATTCTTCAAAAATCTTTTTGAAAGAATCTCTGATGTATTCGTAGAATGTATCAAAACAGGGGTAAATCACTGTATTTTTTTGTAAATACTTGTAATATTCCGTTACCATTGCCAGAAGCGTTACTTCTTCACTTTTTGTAATAGCATCACCCGAGTTTTTATACAGTACTGAAAGCAAATCAACAATAACCTGCTTAAATTCTTGTTCCAATTTCAATCTATCATCGAGCGGGTCGAATTCCATGTAAAATGGATTCAAACGAATGGGATTTTCGGTAGTGTGAGTCAAATACTTTCCACCTAAAATTTCAGCCAAACGCTTGTAAGAATGTCCTATATCAATGATGGTAATGTGTGAACCGCTCATTAGCAGATAGTAAATCATATTATTCATCGTAAATGATTTACCACTTCCCGAAGGGCCGATAACCGTAAAGTTTCGATTAAAAATGAGTTTTCGTTTGAGTGGGTCAAAAAATAAATCAACAATTCTGGGCGTACCAAAACGGTCTGTGAGCAACATTCCACCGTTTTGCCAAACACTTTGTTTGTAGTTGGTTTCAACATTCCAGAGAGCTAACGCATTATCCAGCAAACAAGTAGCAAAGTTATCTTTGCCCAATTCAACAGCATTGGCAGGGATACACGACCAAAATAGTTGCTCGGCGTGGGTTGTTGCCATCTTTGCAATGAAACCAGTGTTTTGAATAGCTGACGACACTTCGTTTTTATACTGTTCTAACACTTGTTTTGACTCATGGAATATCTGAATATTGAAATGAGCATGAACGGCCAAACTTGCACCCGTTGTGAGCGAATCAACCATCATCGTTTTTTGCTCGACCGAATAGGTATTATCTCTGCTCCATCTCGAAAATGAATAGGCTTTTTTAGCATCAGCCATCATTTTTGTTTTCAAATCGTTCTGTTTTGGAATATAAATGACCTGATTGTAAACGTGGTTGAATTGCAAATTCAAGCCAAAAGCCAAGCCGTAACTGGCTGGCATTTTTGTTCGGTCGGTTGAGTAATCTCGATAAGAAACCACCGAAGGAAGTTCGTGCGGATATTGTTCTAAATCATTGATAACAAAGGTATAACTCTGCTTATTGCCTACTCGAAATATGCCATCATTTGAACTCAAATCATACAAATTCTTATCATCGAAAGCCAAAGAAAAGTAATAATTGAGCAAACCTTCCGATTGTTTGCTACCTACAAAATCTTCTCGTTTCAATAAACTGACCGTAAGAATCTTGGATTGATTGAGAGATACTTGAAAAGATTTAACCTTTTGCCAAAAAGAAGCAATGGTTTCTTGTTCTATAACATCTTTGGGGACAAAATGCCGACGAAAAATAGCAGATGCTAAACTATCTCGTTTCAAAGGATTTGAACTTGGCAAAATGACATAGATAAACGCCTTATGATTCGTAAATGCTCTATCCTTGAATTGAAGTTCGTTTTTGGCAATGATGAAATCATTTGACACATTATAACTTAAATTAGGTTCATATTTATCCTCAATGAAAAAATCTTGTTTGTGAATCAGATAACCTTCGCCCAAATTCTTAACACCTTGAAGTAAAGCATCAAAACAAAGCTGGTAATTATGTTCCGACACACAGAATATTTCAGGAAATGTGACTTCAAAAGCTACCGCTATATCAGCATTTTTGGTATAAATGATACCTTTATTGTCAATCGTTGCGATGGGTTGGATTTCTTCAACTGTTCTTACTTTTGCCATTTTCGTGTGTTCCTATCAATTTGTAGAAAGGTTTGTTGTGTAGTAAAAAATTCGGTTTTCTGTGAATGTGCTGTTGGTGAATATGCCCCCATTTTCCATTTTTATCCATCAAGATTTTGATATACATATAAGCCCCAACTCCAGCAATCACACTAAAAAAAATGAGAAGGAAACTTGAAAAACCAATCATATAGAGAAAAAAGGTCAGGAACAATAAACCTAATATTACTCCTGCCAATAAATAAAAATACCGCCCTTTGAAGCCTTTAAACTCAATTTCATCATCGACTCCTTTGATAACTTTCTGAATCATTTTATAAGATAGCTTCTATGAGATAACCGAAGAAAAATAAGAATATCAATGCACCTAACCATTTATAAAGTAAGTCGATAACATCTTCACCGCCGATATACTTTTGATAAATTTTGACTACGGAAAAAATTGAAATACCAACACCAATCACCAAAGCTCCATTATGGGCTTCGATTGCTACGCTCTCAGCCCCAATTGATGGATTTACACCCTTGTATGCTCCACCAACAATATAGTAACCCACCGCCCAGAATATGACTTGTACGAAGCCCAAACCGAATAACCAAGCCAGTATCAAGGGTATTACTTCTTCGCCCCTGCCCCACTTTTGGTATATTTTAAATCCGCCTACAACACCTGCGGCAGCAGTGGCAAACAAAGCTGTATTTTTTACTAATTGATAAAGTGTATTCATTTCTAAAAACTAATGGGTTGATATTCTCCAAAAGATTGTTGGGCAATATAACCTCTCAGGAATTGTATGATAAAAAAGCACAGGATAATGCCACCCCACCAACGATAAATAAGCGGTAAAACATCTTCTTCGCCCAATTGCCAACGATGGTAAATTTTATAGGTAGCAACCAAAGCCATCAAGAATAAAATCGCCAATACAAAAGCATGAATTTTACCAATATTGTGATGAATAGGCGTTGTGATATAAGCATCACCACCTAAAGCATTTGCATTGCTTTTGTGTAGATTTACCTGAGCAAAGCAAAAATTTATTGAAAGTGTAAAAGTGAAAAACAGTCTTTTCATCTTTTCAAACAAACATGGCACGTAAAACGGTATTGGCAATTAGTAGAAACAAGCATGAACCAAACCAGCCTGCGGCAGATTGCATTACGTTATCTTTTCCTTGCTGCCAACTCACATAAACTCTGAACGCTCCAACCATGCCGAGTATAATTGCAACAATGTAAATAACAGTCGTTACGGGGTCGATATAATCTTGAAGCCCACCTGTTAGGTCATCTAAGGCACTCGCTCCTGCTTCAATTCCTTGTGGTTGAGCATAGCTAAAAAAAGGAGTAGTTATCAATCCAAAAGCTACGGAAAGTTGAAATTTGAATCTTTTCATTTTAAGAGTTATGTTTATTTTTAAAATTACAGTGGCAAATATCTCAATTTTTGATTTTATAAATATCATTTTTTGATTTTTATTTTATTAAATAATCATTTCAAGACAATTATTGTCTTATTTTCGTCATTTTATCTTGATTTTATTGCATAAATTGATTAAATTGCATTATGAACATAAGTGAAAATATTGTAACCCTAAGACAAGAAAGAGGTTTGCTACAAGCTGATGTAGCAGAAAAACTGGGCATGGATAAATCTACCTATGCCCGAAGAGAAAAAAGCGGCAATAAGATAGACTTTGAAGACATTCTAAAAATCTCTAAGATTTTGGATGTTTCGGTTTTTGAGTTAATTTCTTTATCGAAAGATGAAAAAACTCAACAACTCGAAACCAGACTTACCGAAGTAGAAAACGAGCTTCAACAAACAGAGCGTGAAAAATCCTTGATTATCACCAATTGTTTAGACTTCATAAATTCTTCCGTTGAGCATAAATTTTGCAGCAGCTATTATAAACTTTTTGGACAAAAGAAGGTCTTTGAAGACATCCTCTATTCGGAGCTTCAACAAGTGTATGAAAACGACCTATGCAACGATTATACGGTGTTTTATGCCTTAAAAAAGGGTTTAGTCGCCAATGTAACACTCAATAACATTCATAAAAATTACCTCAATTACATTGACGACCAAATAAAAAGTAATGGTAAAAAGTTCTCTGATTTTATTAGAATTAGCAATTTTCTACCTTGACTCGGAAGTAATCATCTAAGGCTTCAATAAAATTGGTATCAGGTGCAATTTCTTTTTCTTTGAACGATTGAAGGACTTCTTTAAGTAGTTTTTGATTTTTGAAAAGGGGATGGTTTTGATAAAAATCGTCGGAAATACTCTGATTCTCGGTGTCTGAAAGCGTATTCAAAAATTGATAATAAAAAGTAATTTTTTGAATTTTGGCACTCTTCAATGGGCTTAATTTTCTAAGGTACTTTTCTGAAATCATGTGTGTCAATTAAATGGATTGGTACAGCTAAAAGAACTAAATGTAATGGCTATAAATAATCTCTAAGGCTAAAATGATAACGCCTAATACTATTTGAGATTGTAAAAAAAGCGATTTAAACGATATGAATTAAAAAAAATAGCAGAAAAATTCTTTTTAATCGCAAAATATGAGATTTTTGTTCTCAAAAATCTCATATAATGTCCACTCTCGAAACCACAGCCAAAGAAAAAGAATTTTCATCCAGCATTTTTTACCTACTCTTATTTACGGCAATTGCCATTATTTCGCTTGATACAATTTGGAAATTTCAAGGCATTATTCACAGTCTTTTATCTACCAAACTTCAAAAGGCTTTTCTATTCTTCATTCAGCTTTTACATAAACTTCAAGGCAAATCACATTTATTTGAAAGTAAATTACTGATATGTTTTCTCTTGCTTATTTACGTGTTTATCTGCTTAGTCAGTAAAAATAAAGCTAACTTAAAAGCCAGTAAAACCACTGCTAATGTCAATTTAGCCGTTGGGGTCTGTTGTTGGCTTCTTAGCTTCTTTCAGAATCATTTTCACATCACAAACTCCATCCTTTCGACTGGGCTTTACTTCTTACCGTTAGTTCTCTCAATGGTATTTATCATCAAAGGGGGATTGATATTCAATTCGATGGTAAGTGTACCCGAAAATGATTTATTCAATGAACTAAACGAGCAATTCCCGCAGAACGCCAAGAATCTTGAAAATGAATATTCAGTTGGTTTTAAAACTCAATATATGTTTCGCAACGAATGGAAAGAAGGATTTATCCCTGTCATTAACCCACAACGTGCCGTTTTGGTGGCTGGTTCTCAGGGTTCGGGTAAAACGTATTCGGTGCTGATTCCTGCACTTTGGCAATCTATGTACAAAGGCTATTGCGGAGTCATTTATGATTTCAAGTTTCCAGATTTATCCATCGAGGCATACAACGCTTATATTAAAGCCATTGCCAATAATCCACGAGTATTCACACATAAAGGAAACGCTACTCCCATCATTCCCAAATTTGTAGTCATTGATTTTGAAAATCTGAAATACTCCAATCGTTGCAATCCATTCAATCACACCTATTTGAGTAGCATTGATGATGTGGCTCAATTATCCAAAACGCTGCTGTATAACATCAATAAAACATGGATAAAAAAAGAAGGAGATTTTTGGGTGAGTTCGGCCATCAATTATCTTACTTGTGCCATTTGGTTTTTAAAAATCATGGAAAAAGAATACCCACAATTGGGCGAAATATGTGATTTACCCCACGCTATCGAACTGATTAATAAAGACCCTGTTAAGGTGTTTAACATCATCGAGCGTTACCCCGAACTCGATACATACAGCTCCATGTTTACGCTGGCTATCCGTAGCCAAGCAACTAAACAACTATCAGGTCAGATTGCCAGCGTACAAACAGCATTGGCAGGAATTTCATCGCCCAAAATCTATTGGGTAATGTCGGGCAACGATACTGATTTGGCTATCAATGACCCAAATAATCCTAAAATATTCTGTTTGGGTAATACACCAACCAAAAGCCACTTGTACGGAGCTGCGTTATCGGTTTACACATCTACGATGATGAAAATGATTTACAAGCACAAAAGCATGAAATGCGGCTTTTTCATTGACGAATTACCCTCGATGTATCTGCTTGGTTTAGATGATTTTATTGCCACGGTAAGAAGTTACAAAGTAGCCACTTGGCTGGGTATTCAAGATATTGAGCAGCTTACTAAATCTTACGGACAAGAAGCCGCCAATGTAATTATAAATACCTGCGGAACAATATTTTCGGGTTCGGTGAATGCTAAAACTGCCGAAACATTTTCGAGAATGTTTGGCAAAACGAACCAAAACCGAGTGGATGCAAGCCTTACCAAAGAAGATATTAATTTAAGCTACGGAACGAATATGCAAGAACTGGTGCCAGCATCCAAAATTATGACGCTTTCTCAGGGGAATTTTATCGGTAAAGTGGCTGATACTTTTGAACAGCCGATTGATTTGAAACTTTTCAAATCGTTCATACAGGTTGAAACCGAAGAATTGCAAAAAGAGCGGAAAGAACTTCCGTTGAAATTTTTCGGAACGGATGAAGAACTAAAAAAAGCAGTACAAGAAAACTATCTAAAAATTAAAGCCGACGTACAAAAAATAATTGATTACGAAAGCGATAAACTTGTTTAAAACCATGACTATCATAGATTTTATATCCTATTCTTCAATTTTGATGTTTGTATTTTATTTCATTTCGGTAAATGTATTTACTAAGCAGGAAAACAAAAAAGTGCAAGGCCGCCCTGCTGGAACGCCTTTTACATTCTTTATAAAAGCTAAATCAGGTTCAATCAAAATAGATAAAGCCATTGAATTAATTGAAGAATCTTCGAGTAAAAAATGAAACTAAATCTGATTTTCATTACTTTCTTTAGGCTATTTCAAGAACCAATTTGTGCAGATTTACAGCGAAATATCAAATTCTTAGATGAACAATCGGTAAGGAAAAACTTTGCCTATTTTTACAAAAAATGCCCAAAAGTAGCTCTTTCGATACCTTGTTTTTTGCCACTCAAAGACTTCACCGAGGCACAAATTTCGAGTGGTTTCGGTACTCGAAAGCACCCAATCAGTGGCATAACTAAACATCACAACGGTATTGATGTTGCTTGCTCGGTCAGAGAAGTTGTGGCAACGGCTACTGGAATCATCAAAGCTACTGGCTATGATACTGGCTTAGGTTATTTTGTGGTAATAGACCACCAAAACTCTTACGAAACCACCTACGGGCATCTTTCAAAAATTACTGTGCAAGAAGGACAAACCGTAAATATCTTAGACACAATCGGCATGGTTGGCAGCTCTGGAGCTTCTACTGGCAACCATATTCACTATGAAATAAGAAAAAATGGGATTCTTGTGAATCCCATTGAGTATTTGTTGTTGGTGTATGTTTTACAAAAGTAAAATTATATGTAAACTTAGTGTTTCTTACAATAGGTGTTTTGAAACTCTTCCATACATTTTCTGTATTAACTCTCTACGGTAAAGTAACAGGCGAATATGGTAATTTTTACCAAACTAATTCATATTTTGAAGAGAAAGAAACCTAAATGATTCATTAATTTTATCAAATGCAATTTTTGGAATTATATCCTTTAGTATTTCCAATAGTTGCTCTCTGTTTTGTCTCAAATAATTTTTAAGTTGTATTAATTCAACATAAACAAAGTCACTTTCTATCAATAAGTTTGATAATTCAATTATTCCTATACGTTCACTAAATCCGATTTCAATTAAGTCAAGCTGCATAGGGGTATTGACCCCATAAAGTAGATACAGGGGGAAATTTAATACAGTTTGTGAAATTGACCTTTCATCTTCAAATCTCATTTCTACATTCCTTATGAGGGTGGCCGCAGCACTCTGAATTTGGTAACCAATAAGTGAATTAATTAATCTCAGCGAAATGTCGATATCGCTTGAACATACAGAAGAGATTTCTTCAAACCATTTACCATTAATCCAAAGTTTTATAGCATTTATAATTTCCTTAAAAGTAATTTCAGTTCTATTCCTTTTGTTAAACTCAGATAGTTTGTAAATAACAATTGAAAGTTTTGAAATTTTATCTTTTATTAAGAACTCTAACCATTCGTCATTTAATGGGTCTGTAAGTTCTTGCCAAATTGGGTTATCTAAATCAAGGAGGTCTCTAATTTCAATGTAATTCCGTATTGTGGAACCGCTTTGTTTTATGAATTTAAACTCCTTGTTTGCAATAAACGGTTTAATTATTTCTCCTCGTAGATTTATCAAGTTATTTAAAGTCTCAATCTGTAAATCATTAGATTGGAACTTTGCAAAAGTTTCATTTATTAAATTTTGAATTGTCTGTTGAAGGTCATCAGGTTCTATTTCTTCAGAAAGTAAATCAATAATTGAAATATCAATTGCATCAATTAGTTCTTTAAATTCTTCATCTTGCCCTTCAAGAATTTCATTTGTTAAGGTCAATCTTCTTTCAACTACAACTTTTGAAATTTGGCTGATAATAAAAAACAAATGTCCATTGACATCTTCTATGTTTTGTTCTTTTATTAACCGTTCAAATATTCCAAAGTCCTTTGGATTTGTAACAATGATTAGTCCCTTTGTTTCCTTGCCTGCTCTTCCAGCCCTGCCAACAAGATTTTTTAAATCCCTTAAAGGAATTGTCTCTTGTATTTGTCCATTGAATCGCCTTACTGAATTTATTACAATTGTTCTAATTGGTAAATTAACTCCCTCTGTCAAAGTGTTTGTGCAGATGATAAATTTAATTTCTTCTTTTCTTATAGCTTCCTCAATTATTTCCCTAACATATTGTGGTAAATCGCCATGATGAAATAACGCACCATAATTTACAATTTGTGTTAAAAGATAATTTGCTCCGAAAAGAATTTCAAAATATTGATTTAAGTGAATTTGAATTTTGCTATCCTTTTTTATGAAGTTACTCGGTTTTGGCAAATTTAATCCAATGTTTAGTTGAGCGATTAATTCATTTGCTAATGGCAAAACTCCTATTGGTTTTCCTTTTGTTGGCGTAAACAATGCAACACTTCCAGAGTTGAGAGATTTTAAGGCAATCGCAACGGACTTAGCATTCCCAGTATTGAAATTGTAAACTTTCTGCTTTGTTTTTGTTTTTAATTGTTGCGTGTAAGTGAAATCACTTTCAGTTAGAAATTTACTCAACTTGTAATTTTGAGGAACATTCTTAAATGGGTTGACATCAAGAAAAAAGTTTTTGTCACTTCCATCAGATGGTTTCAAGAAACCATATTCAATTTCTGTTGCTCTGTATGTTGAACGAACTACTGTTTGTTCTGTTCCTCCAAGCCATTCATTTATTTTGTTAATGTTCGGAATGATGGCAGAAATAAATACGAATTTCCTTTCGACACCTTTTTCGCTTTTTAGGCGGGAAAGAAGCAATTCATAGTTAAGTCCTCTGTTTCCATCATCAAGCAAGTGTCCTTCATCACAAATTATCATTGTGAATTCTCTGAGAAAATCAGCAATAGAATTTTCCAGTGCCATGAACTTCTCAGGTGTTGCAATAAGTAGGGTTACATTTTGAATCAATTCTTTTTCGGCACCAGTTGGAATGTTCCCTCCAAAGATTGTTTTAGAACTAATCCCAAGTCGTGATAGGTTTCTCCCGAATGATTGTTTTAGCTCTGCTGCTAATGCTCTGAATGGGGCTAAGTAAAGTATCTTACAATTTGGATTGTTCTTATGCTCATTGTAAATGAGCAACTCGCAAATTGCGGTTTTACCTGAACTTGTCGGTGTTTGCAATGCGATTGATTGCAGTGAATTTAAAATACCTTTTTCAAGTGCTGTTTTCTGTGAAGGGAAGAAATCCCAAACTGGAAAAGTTTTTTTTGTTGTCTTGTCAATATAAGAACTCCAATGGTCAGAGGTGTTATGTTTTAAAAGGTCAATCCAAATATTGTTTGTCCTAAACTTCTTAAGAATTGATTCAGCTAAAAAGCAAATAGAGAATTCATAAGGATTATGTTTGAATGCAATAGTTTTTTGTGCCTCAATACGCAGTAATAATTCTTGGATTAACTTTTCATCTCCTGTTGTTAGGTATTCATTTAAAAGTTTGCAGTAAGAATTCTGGTCGTCAAGTTTCCGCTTTAAAAAACACAAAACAAACTTGTCAATTTCTCTTTCATAATTTACTACATCATACAGGTTTGCTAAAATGTATGCTGATGCTGTATAATCAGAAAGGTAATAAAGTCCTGCGGCAAAGAGAATGTTATTGGGTTGATTTACTCCAACAAACTTGTCTCTCTTATTTCTTAGTGAAAAAATTTCCAAACCTTTGGCAACTGGAAGTATATCGTCTTTTTTCTCATCTAAATTTTCCAATATGTCATACATTTCACCAAACAGAGAAATGTAAAAATCATCTGGTCTATTTAGAAATGGATATTTGGCAATAGAATCTTCAGGCAAATTAAAATCCATAAAGGTTTGCCACGACTCTGATTGTGCTATCCAAAGCGATAATGTTTTACTAATCATAATTTAGGTATTTCGGCAAATACTTTTTCATATACTTTTTGCAAATCCTTAATAGGAACAACAATAACTTCAAAAGATGCCCCAGAAATTGCAGGTATAGTAACTGTCTTTTTTATTTCATCATCAAAAAATATTTTGTCAACAAAAGCAACTGCCTTAATCTGTTTTGAATATTCGCCTTCTGTTTCTGATTTAATGAATCTTTCTATTGAATCAACCAAATCTTTAAGCTTTGTTACTGGTGCATTTACTTTTAATGATTCGTCTTTGTATTTTTTTCTTAACCAACTTAATGTGTTGGCGATTCGCGAAGTTGAATCCTTTTCAGCTCCAGCAATTGCATTTTCAATCGGATGGTAGCTACTACTGGCAGTAGCTTTCATTTTGCTTTCAACTGAAATTAGTAAATCATCCTTTGAGGGTTTTCCAACTTTCTTGATTGAAAATAAAATGACATCAGTATATGGTGCTGCAACATTTTTATCTTGCTTCCACCTCCATTTTTTTGGTCCAACAACATTTCGTTTTTTGTATTTTTCCTTGAAAAGAAAGTAAGATAAAATTTCACCAAAATCTCCCGATTGAATGTTTCCCTGTGAAGGAAGAATTTCTGAAAGTTCATTTTCCTTTGTAGTAGAGAATGTTTTCATTCGATTTTCAAGTTCTTCACTTGGTATGTAACAATCCTTATATAGAATAGGTAGCTTCTCAACGAACACATTCCATTCATTGTCTTTTAAAGTTAAGGTAACAAAATTCTTTAAAGACTCTTCAAAATGCTTTAATAACTCCATTAATTATCTATAGTTATGTGTGCAAAATGGCTGTGAGTATATCATTAATTTAAACTGTTTGTAACTTTATGCTTATAATTCCAAATATACGAAATATTTAAGGCACTTTTGGAACTAATTATGGAGCTTTGAATAACAATTGTATTTTAAAAGTCAAATCCCCCTATCCCACATCGTTTCCTTCTTCCTCTCAACCTTAGCAACTTTAATTTTATGCCCAGCTTGTCTTCTCTTAGATTTTGGTCGCTTGCTAAAATTATCATCTTGCGTATTTACCTGTTTTTTCAGTTTCAAATCCTTACTTTTTTCTTCTTGTGTTTGTTTGGGCTTTGCTGATGTTTCAAATGGTTTATCTTTAGTTTCAGGCAATTGCTTTTCAGTTGGTTGCGTATTTTCGTTTCTATTAAGCAAAAAAACTGCTTTCAAATTGGCTTCTTGGTAGGTTTTTCCATTAAAATCTACGGTTTTATTCAGTTCGTCTTTAGAGAATGGTATTTGTTTGGCTTCACATAGTTTTTCAAGGTGCAGCAAGTTTCGAGCAGTACTCAGCAATTCGTTTGAGTTTCTTAAATCTTTAATGTCCTGCATTTCGGAGCGTAGTTTTATTACTTCTTTGCTGTTGGCTACCTCTTTTTGGTTTTTAACCAACTTAAAACCATGTTCCAACGCCAAAGCAACTCCCTGCTCTAAAGTCTTATTTTGTTCCTTCCAAGCCTTGTATTTAGTGCCATCATTCATGGCTCGGTTGAATAAAATATGTACGTGCAGATTCTCCGTGTCATGGTGCGTAACTGCCAAATACTGCGTTTTATCAATCCCTGACATTTTTATGTATTCATCCGTAATGGCTTTCAATTTTTCGGTGTCGAGTTGCTTTCTATCATCTGCCGTAAAACTCAAAATATGCTCGCCCACGTAGGCAGTGTTTTTGTCTTTTCCATAATCTTTGTGCTGTTTGGCTTGCTCAATAAAATCTTCTTTTAGCAAACTTCGGGTGATTTTATCATCGGCTCCGTTCGGCACTCGGATATTATCGGAGTGAGCAATGACCTTTGTTCCTTTTTCAACCGCTCCCCTATCTTCCAATTTTCCATCGTAGAGATAATCTATTTTTCCGATAAAACCCTTACCTGATTGATTTGCTTTTGCTAACATATTTATACCGTTCTAATATTTTATCAATTTCTCCAATAAGTCTATCTATCTCATTCGCCCGACTACGATAGCCAGTAGAATGAGCTAATTTTACCAACTGGTTTAGATTATTTCTGATACCAATCAACTGCCTTTTTTCTTGCTGTTCTTCATCTGAAAATACATTGCTTACATAGCCCTTGGTTATATAAATTCTACCCAATTCCGAGGGTTTCAAATTTACTTTCTTGGCATCGGCTACTGCTTTTTCATACTCTGCGGTAGTCATGCGGCAGGGCAAAACTTTATCCAATTTGTCTCGTTTTACCTTCGGTCGCCCTCCTTTGTTTTTGGTCTTTTTTTCTTCTTCCATGCTTTCTATCATCCTATTTTGGGGTCAAGGGGTGAAATTCCTTGCAAGGGTCAAGTGCTTGCACGATAGTTTTTGTGTACAAAAACTCCCCCTTGCTCCACGCACTACGCCAACAAAATTTGTAGAATTAATTCTTAATCCTTTTTATTCCTCTTTAAACCTTCTTAATACTCCTAAAACCTCCTTATATTTGTCTTATTCCTTCTTAAACCTCTTTAATCCTCCTTATTTATGGATTCAAAAGCAATAATTATCCAATTAATCAAAGAAAATAAACGTTACTGGGGGCAATTGCTCTACCAAGAATATTTTGAGATGTTCCAGAAAATACACTCGAATAAACTATTAGCCGATTTGATTACCAAAGACCTCAATCACAACATCACCGAAAAGCAAATTGACAACCTTAAAAAACGCATGAATTCTTCGGTAAACGCAAAATCGAGCGAGACATCCAACCCAACTCCAAAAACAAGCAACGAACAAGATTTATATAATCAAATCTATGGTCAGAAAGGAAAATCTCAGTTTGATTTAGATAATATGTAATTTTTGATTTTTATTTTCTCAAAATTAGATATTTATATTGTTATTTTTGCAACAAACAAATAACGATATAGTATGAAAAAAGTAAATCTGGTTCTTCAGTCGAAAGGTGGTGTAGGAAAATCATTGTTTTTGTGGTTTGTGGCACAAATTGAAAAAGACAAAAAAACAGCATTTATCGACCTCGATGAATCAACCGAAACAAGTGCCACACGACTTGGAACGATAGTAGGAGAGAACCGAGTTCGACATTTTAAGATTCTGAACGAAAACAAAAAACTCGAACGAGAAAAAATTCTCAACTTGTTTGAGACATTGGCCGAAACAAAAACCGAAAATTGGTTTATTGATTTCGGAGCATCCGAAAGTGAAGAATTTAGACGTTTATTGGAATTTGATATTCCTGCACAAAATCTATCCGAAGAACTTCTCAGTATGGGTGTGGAGCTTCGTATATTTATCATCATCGCTGGGCGTGATGCTCTCATCAGTTGCTTGCGGTATTACAACGCAATGAAAGTTATTCTTACTGATGCTATTCCTTTCATAGCACTAATGAACGAAGGAACATTTGGCGGTTTAGATTCAATCGAGCAAGGAGCAAATGGTTTGACAAATGCAGGAATTGAGTTTAAAAAATTTGGCGGTTTAGGGGAATCGGAAAGTGCCAAAGATGTTATTAGATTGATAACTGAGCATCGAGAATCATCAAGTTTGAATTTTGCAGGTCGATTGACCTACAAAAAGGCATTAGAACAAGTTGAGCAAATTTTGAGCTAATGGAAGATATTGATAAATTGAAATTTCGGTTTGGTCAAAAATACCAATTGCCCGAATCAAGTATTGATGATAGCTTACTGCCGCTCTTTATTGCCACCGAGAATTTAGAAAAGCAATTTGCTGAAACTCTTTCTGAAATGACAAATTCAAATAGGGAATTGGCTGATAAGATTAATGTAAATCAAAAAAGTATTCATTATGACAATCCTAAAACAGCTTTTTACGGAAATCTAAGTATCTTTGCAGTACCAACAATAATCATTTCCTTGACTATCAGCATACTTTGGTGGGGTTGGATTTTCAAAGAAAACAATAACGCAAAAACTGAAAACCTCGAAAGACTGAGTAAAATTATTGAAGTTAAAGACAGCGTTTATTTCGTTCCGAAAGAAAAATATAGGGTTACGAAAAAAGGTGTTATTTTAATTGAGCATTCTCTTCCCGAAAGATAAAGTTGTGAGGACGTGTTTATCCAGCGACAACTAAAACGATTTTTTATAAATTATTTGAATAGTAAAAATGCCTTCTTTTAGGGGGCATTTTTCTTTATATACTTAGGATAAAAAAAGTACCTAAAAATTTTATCAGGATAAATTTTTCACTTATTTTTGTTAAAAATTTAGCTTCATGATAAGTCCAGAAAAAGTCCTAAAATTTATTAAACAAAAATCTGCTTTAAATCTCACGCAATTAGAGAAAGAAGCCAACTTACCAAAGAAAACGCTTCATAAAGCATTGCAAGGAACGCTTTCTCTCAATGAAAAGCATTGTAATTTATTAGAGCCAATTCTCCGAGACTACGGGTATGCTGATGAATTGTTTTCAAAAGCCAAAATCATTTCGATGGTAAACCATAAAGGCGGAGTTGGAAAAACAACTTCAACCATCAACTTGGGTAAAGCTCTTGCTATTTCAGGTTTCAAGGTACTTTTGGTAGATTTCGATTCGCAAGGTAATACTTCGCAATGCTTTGGGGTTTATACACCCGAAGAGCAAGTAATTGATGCGATTCTTGATAACAAAGAACTTCCCATTATTGAAATAGCCGATAACTTCTATCTTTCTCCATCAAATATCAAAATGGCTTATCGTGAAACGGATTTAGTCAATTCGATTGGAAACGAGAAACGATTGAGAAATAAGTTAAACGAAATCAGCGATAAGTTTGATTTTATCTTGATTGATTGCCCACCTGCACTCAATATTTTCACTACAAATGCTTTGGTTGCATCGGATATGTGCATTGTGCCATTGCAACCAGAGGCTTACGCTTTTTATGGCGTTGAAAATTTGTTTAATAGAATCTACGAAATCAGACAGCATGTGAATAATACATTGGTTGTGAAAGGAATTTTATTCACGATGGTTTCAAATACGCTTGTGCATAAGCAAATGATTGATTTCGTAAAAGAGCAATACAAGCACATTCCTGTTTTCAATGTTTCAATCGAGCGTGCAACAATTATTCAACAATCGCAGGTGGCACAGAAAGATTTACTTTCGTATGCTCCGAAATCTGCTCCAGCAATGCAATACATGGAGTTGGCAAAAGAATTTATTACCATCTAATGATTTGAAAAAATGGCAAAGAATAATTTTATGAATGCTATGATGAAAGCAGAGCTGCCCAAATCAATGTATTCGCAAGATGAAAAAATCAAGAAAGAACTAATTGTTTTAGATATACTCAAAAAGTTTATCCCGCCTTTGGCTTCGGATGAACGAACGCAACTCGAACAAAACATTCTTCAATTTGGATGTAAAGACCCGTTAATTGTATGGGAAACCAAAAGAGGAATTATTGAGCCAACTTCACCAAATCCCGATGAACAATGTTATGTTTTGGTTGATGGACATAATCGCTACGAGATTTGTCAAAAATTCAATCTTGATTTCAGAATCAATCTGATTGAGATTGCTGACCTCGAAAAAGCACAGGATTTTATGATTGACCACCAATTGGGTCGTAGGAACTTGTCCATTGAGCAAATGGCTTATTTACGTGGAATGAAGTATTTGGCATTGAAGCAAGAACGAGAAAATTTGGAGCTGACCAGAGATAAAACAGGTAAGTTTAAAACAGAAAACGACCGTAGTGGTCAAAGTGACCACCACGGAGAAAATGAGGTTTTAGAGAGTACCGAAACCCGTAGTGGTCAAACTGACCACCACGGTAAAAAAGAGAAATTGTCAGAACAATTAGCCAAAGAATTTAACGTAGGTGAGAAGACTATCAGACGAGATGCCGACTTTGCGAAAGGGGTTGAATTGTTACCCACTGAAATTAAAAATGAGGTTTTGCAAGGTAAATCATCCTTAAAGAAAACGGATATTATTGAAATTGGTAAAATCAAAGATACCAACGAAGCCACCCAAAAAGTACAAGAGTTAATTTCGGAAGCAGAAAACAAAACCGCCAAGAAAGAAACACAACCAAAAGATAAAGTTTTGAGTGTACTAAAAACGTATTTGAGTACACCCGAAGATTGTGATACTTTAATTTTGGTGATTAAGAATCTAAAGAAAGAAATGCTCAAACAAGTCAAATAAGTGAGAGTAGGGGATGTGGAAAAGTGTCGCCGCCGCCCGCCCCCCTTTTTCCTTTTTTGAAAGTATTGATTTTCTTTTTTCTTTCTTTCCCCGAAAGAAGTGTCCCCACAACTTTATCTTTCGAGAATCAACTTTAAACATATCCACATTGCTTATCAAATAATTTAAAATGTTTATCAAAGAAATATTTGATATGATTTCGGAGAAATAAAAATTGCATTTAACTAAGAGAATGACATTAGTTTTAGCTTAAAGTATATAAATTATTTAATGTGGATAACTTGAAAACCGAGAAATTTTATAGTGTAAACCGAGAAATGTTATACTTTGTTAAGGGCAAAAACCGAGAAATAGTATAGTATAAACCGAGAAATGTTATACTGAAAACCGAGAAATGTTACACTCCGTTAAATATGAAAACCGAGAAATCATATAGTCAATAATAGCCGAAAACCGAGAAATATTATACTTTAAATTTAGGTTTTGATAGAACTATTTTAGTAAACCGAGAAATGTTATACTCGAAAACCGAGAAATGTTACACTTTACTAAATAGCCTTTTTATGATAAAAATAGGCTAAATGTTGTAAAAATAGTTCAGTTTTTAGCCGAGAATGCCTTTCGGTTTAAGAATAGAAAAACACAACACCGAGAAATGTATAAAATAAACCGAATTGAAATAGTTAAAAATCGGTTTTTGTTGCATAAATTGCAATTTATTGTTTCAATAATTGAGAAATGAATAAAAAATACCAACCCCGCAAGAATAATTATCAACCCAATAGATTGACATTGGCTAAACAAGCCTATACATCTATTGAAAAAAAGATATTTGCCTTTATTGTAAATCAGATAAATCATACTGAACAACAATCGGGGAACTTAACTTTGGAAATACCACTGGTAGAAGTGGCAAAATATGTGCCTTATGCAAAAATCCAAGAAGCTGCACAGTCATTGGTTAAAAAAGTTATTGAGTGTAATGTAGATTTTAAAGATGAGTTTCGATACGTTGTTCCGTTTCCAGAAGTTTCCTATAATCTAAACCGTAGTGGACTTTTAGAAGTAACCATTTATGATAAAGTAGTGCCTCTATTCAAAGAGCTTGGTAAGGAATATACCAAATATCAATTGAATCTTTTTTTAGAATTAGAAAGTATTTATGCCCAACGGATGTATGAAATAATTTCGATGCACTTAGGTAGGAGAGAGCGAGTATTTACATATAGCCTAAAAGAATTACAACACATTTTAGATTTCCCCGAAAAGTATGAAAACTTTGATGTGAAACGCTTTGTGTTAGGCCCAGCCCAAAAAGAATTAGAAAGTAAATTAGGAATCGTGATGGACTATGTTCCATCGAAAAAAATAGGAAAGAAAGTTGTTGAACTTCAATTCACAATAAAGACGAAGAAAGAAATTGCCTACGGATTAGTAGAAGCAGATTTTGAATCTTTATCAGAACTTGATTTTCATGAGCAACGAAGAATCATTGTTAAATTAGTTGATGAATATAGTTTCAATGAAGGTTTGAAAGATGCTATTTTGAGACACATTCCATTACTAAAAAAATTCATTGAATTGGATAGGGGATTAGAACATGGCTTATATAGTTCACAAACTAATCCAGTTGGTTATGTGGCACAGTCAATCAGAAATGAAGCAACTTTGTTGGGAATCGAAATTAATGAAAGTAAGACCAATTAAAGCGTTAGGGATTGAGTAATTTGTCTGAAATCCTTTATCGAGAGAAACCGATAAAGATTGAGTTACGAAAGCCCGCCCGAAGGGAACGCCCAATTAATCCAAAAATATTTCTTGCAATGGACTGGCTTTTAAATCAACTTTTAGCTGGTTAAGTATCGCTTTTATTTCTTCAGGTTTCCAGACCAACGGATTTTTAAAACGTTTCTTGATTCCGATATTATCTTTTTCGATGATTCCTAAAAAATAGAGCTGCTTAAATAATTTGTTTTCTTCAATAAATTTTGAGAAAGACTCTAAGAATGTATAGTATTCAAGGAGTGGTTTTTTATCTATATTGAGCAAATCTGCCAGCACTAAAAAATCTTTATAAATCATCACATCCCCACCATTCAGTTTAGAATAAGCAGTTGAAACCGATACTTCTAATCTTCTCGCAATATCCTTAATTTCAAAATCAGTTACCTTTATTCTATCTTGAATCTTTTGCTTTGTAGCATTATAATCGTTTAGTATATTCTCAAATTTTCTCATGTATTATTTGATATTATCGGGATAAATCCTTGTGATAAACTCACGAGTTCGGCGGTCATAAATGTTTCCATGAGTCCAAGTAATTCCTTCGTTATTTACCCATTGAACCGCTTTTTTTGTATCATGCACAAAACCAAGATGCAACACTTTTTCATCATTATTGAAGAATGTAGCTGCATAATCATTCTTTTTGCCTTTCATTTGGTGAAAAATAAAAATTGTGGAACGGTCGCTCAGCATGAGGGAACGTTCCACAAAGTTAAACTAATAAACTTAATTGTACTACCTTTTTATCGGTTTGCACCACCCTTAAAGGTGGTGCAAACCGATTTTTTTCAAAATCAGTCCTAAGCCTTGCTATGGACAAAGCGTAAGAAAATTCCTTGATTTAATGCTTGCATCGCTGATAGGCGATGCAAGCCGATTTTTTTAGCTCAAAATAAGCTCATTACAGAACTTATAAGCCGTTTGGTTCATGTCGTTCAACGAGCCGAAAGGGTTGCCAAACACGCCGTTTTTTGATTGTTTTACATGGGTTGTGTAGTGGGTAATACCTTGAAATAATCCAAATGAATTATTCCCTAATGCTCGGCACTCTGTTTCTATCGAATTGTTGATTTGGGCAATAATATTGCTTTTTCTTGTTGAGATTTCCGTTCCTAACTTCTCTTCTTCTGTCATTCGAGTAAGGCGTTCAACCAATGCTTTTTTGATGGAATCATCAATTTTTACCTGCTCAAAAGTTTCCATTTGTGTGAATAGTTTTTTTCGCTGATTCATAAACATATCGAATGTTTTGCAAAGGTCGTCAATGCGTTGGCTGTTGTTTTTAGTGTGCATTACTTGTAATTGACGAAAGTTTTTTGAAAAACGATTTGAGCAACGAACCATCATAGAACTATTACCGATAAAAAATCCTGTGCTACCATCGAAACTATTTCCAAGCATCAAATAATCTTTAAATTCATGCCCGCAAACTTGGATTGGCTCGGTACATTCTAAAAATGCAAGGGTTTTCTTTCCTCCGTCAATGTCGTAATAGTTCTTTATTGGAAAACCTGTAATATCATGTAGTTTTTCGGCAACTTCGATAAAGCGGCTGTTAGGGGTGGGGGTGTAGCTTGATTTTTGGATACTCAATAAATTATCAGAATTACCACGAAATAAGCCTTTGTAACCTGTGATTTTTAAACCATTGGCAAAAATTGGTCTTTCTTCAACTTCCCAATTGAGTGTATTTATTTGTTCTGTGCTTTCCATTTCTTTTATAGTTTTTATAAATTATTTGATACTTGGTTGAACAACGCCCACCAATTAAATGGGCGTTGTTTGTGGTGTTTAGAGTGCAAAATTTACGATTTGTTCCTCTAATTGTCGGAGGTGGTTTTTGCCTGCTTTGACAAGTTTATCCTCGATAAATTCTAAAATTAGGCTAATATGTTGAATTTCGAGTTCTGCCCCTGTACCTGCATTTTTGATAGTCATTGTCAAGGCTTCGTTATTGTAGCTGCTGGCAAACTTTTCGCACATTTCAACTCGTTCTTTAAACTTGTTGAATCCCTCACGCATTCTGTTTCCCTGTTCCAGTTTTTCAAAAACATCGTTGGCGGTTTTTCTGCCTACAATTTGCAAGGCATTTGGTTCGGGTTGAGTGATAACCGTTACTTCGTTTGTTTCTTGTGCAACTTCTTCTACTTTGTCAGTTGGTTTGTTGTTTTCGAGTTTTTTTGAATTTGTCATGTTTTTATAAATTATTTGAATTGATTAGCCAATTAAAGGAGGCTATTTCCCTGTTTGATTATGATATAAAATTACTAAATTTTAAAATAAAAAACAAGTTTATTTAAGTAAATTGTTTGTGAAAAAAAGATGAAAGAATTAAAAAGGCATCTCTTCTTCATTAGCTTCAAAAACTACTTTTGCAGGTTCTTTCTTTGCCTTTTTGCTACCTGTGGATTTGCTTTGTTTTGGTTCTTCATTTAAAATCTGTTCTCTCCGATACCCTAAAAACTCAATGCGTGAAGCTCTAATTTTGGTAGAATTGCGTTCATAACCTTGGTCGTCTGTCCAACGTTGAGTGCCGATTTTACCCTCAATATAAATACGGTCGCCTTTTTTTACGTGTTGTTCTATCGCTGTGGCAAGATAATTCCATGCTTCAATCCGATGCCATTCTGTTTGCTCTACTTTTTCTCCTGCTTTGTTTGTATAGCTTTCATTGGTAGCAATACTTAATGATACAACTTTTGAGCCGCTTTCAAGTGTCTTGATTTCGGGGGTGTTTCCTACATTTCCAATTAAAACTGCTTTGTTCATTTTATAAATTATTTGAATCGTTTAGCCAATTATAGGGGGCTGTTTCCCTGTTTGATTATGATATAAAATTACTAAAAATATAAATAAAAAACAAGTTAAAATAAGTATTTTTTCTATTGTTTTTAATATTTTTTCTTACTTGATAGAATTAATGTTTTCTTTTTATAGTCAAATACACAGCCTGAGTAGGAGGGGAGTATCATCAAAAGTTTGCTAAACAAATTTTTCGCTTTGAGTGGAAAATTAGGGTGCTTTTAGCACAAGTGAAGCGTTGCTGAAAGCATTAGCAAAAGGCTTTTGCTTGTTGTGTACTCACAATACTTAGAGAATTAATTTAAATCTGTCTTGATTTTATAGTTTAAATTTGGATTAATCCGTATGGTAGATATTTCCTTTACATTTTAAATTGTACAACATTACATAAGTCTGATTCTAAATCGAATAAATATAATTCTCTGATTTGAATGTATGAAGTTTATAGATTGGTAAAGTAATAGGTTCGATAAGAATGAAAATCAACATTCTGCAAAATGATTTTCAATTTCGATTCTTGTGTTTTGTACTCCTTTTTCACTATTAATAAATGGCATTAAATGTTTTGCATTGGTGTAAAGTTCAGTATTCAAAAGTAGCTCACCAACATTTTTTAAAAATATATTCTCGGTCATTTTGTTAATAGGTATAGGTTTTACTGCAAGCCCCTTTTGGTAAGATAGTTGTCCCCAAAAATTTTGGTCGCCTATAGGGTAAAGGATTGGACAAATCATAAATGGTTTTCCTGCTCTTAAACACTCTGCCGTTGTTCCAATACCGCCATGATGAATGATAGCTCGTGTTAATGGAAAAAGTTTTTCATAAGGAGCTGAAGCAATAACTTTTATCTTAGTACTACCTTCAAGCCTTTCAGTGTGGTTAAGTCCCCAACCTTTTACAACAATAATCCTTGTATTATAAACTTCTGTTAGTTTGATGATAGCGGATTGTAAATCAAATTTGCTTTTGAATGGCATACTACCAAATGTTAATAATAAGGGTGGTTCGCCCGCATCAATAAAGTCTTTTATGTCTGTTGGTAGCTCTGTTTCTGAAGTACCGAACCAAAAACCTGTGAATGTTGAATTTATAGGAAAGTCATGTGGAATAGGTAAAAAACGGGAACTTATCCCGTAAATATTCTTGACTGACGGTAACATGAATTTTTTAGGCAAATCAAATTTAGCTCTAAACTGTCCGATTGGTTTTGATAAAAGTTTTATACTAAGATTTGAAAAGGTGTAAGTTAATTTATTTAAAAAATTAGGAATCGGCAGTCCACTCAATGCAGGATTAGCAAATTCAATAGTTGGTTCAACGATTGGTAAAACATTTGTTCTAATCATTTTATGTGGAAATTGGTCCGCAAAACTGTCTGCTAAGGTTTTAACATGGTACAAAACAATGTCGCTTTCTACGGCTAATTTGTAGAATTCCGCTAATGAGTTAGTAATAAGTGGGTAAACCCACTTATTCAAGTTTCGTTTAATGGCAAAAGGGTTTCCTGCCATCATTTTCTTACCCTCTTCGGAGTTAAGAACTTCTTGAAAGTCGGCTTCAACAGGTGCAAAGTCAAGACCATAAGATTCTATAAGTTGCTTAAAGTTTTTAGCAGTTGATAAGATAACTTGATGTCCATGCTCTTTGAGAGCTTGCCCTAAAACAGCATAAGGCTGAACATCGCCACGAGTTCCAAGTGTAAATATTGCTATTTTCATTTTATTCAAATCAAAGAGAATATTTTGTTTTATTAGATAATGTGGTAACTTTCTTATTCTTTTTTAAACAAGTGTAACTAAACTATCCTATTATGTAATTATTAGGAAATAACCTGACAATATAGTTTTTGTAGAATTTCTGCATTTTCCATGCAAACTGTCGATAATAGCTTTTAGGTTTGGTAGAAATTGAAGAATTCATCTGACCATTATGAGAACCTTCTTCAACCATTGGTGGATGAACCCAATGGACTTTTACAATCTCCCTCCTTATAACATCATCAATCCACCAATCAATCACATTATTACATTTATTTGTAAAAATCTCGTTCATAATATTGATAGCACCTTGTCTATCAATAATGTATGCACCACAATGCCTACAAGATTTAGCTTGATAGATATATTTATCTTTTTTTGTTACCCAAACAGATGGTGTGCGTAATGTTGTATTTTCGAGAGAAATGATAAAACCTTTCTCAAGATTTCTTATTTCTGATTCAATTTTATATAAATCTTTAACAAAGTTCCCAAGAAAGAACGGGTCATTTTCAAAGATTATAGCATATTTTAAGTTTCTGTCTATTATTTTTTTGTAGGTTAAAATATGATTAAGCGTACAAGAAAGTACACCATCGCTTAGTTTTGTTTTTATATCAGAAGTAAAATAGGTATTGATGATTTCATCATTAAAGCATGAGGGGTCTCCATCGGTAACAAACTCAAAAGAAATATTATTTTCGGTAAATAATTCTATTATTCGTCTTTCGTGTTCTTCATAGCCTTTTAGTGTATGAATTACAAAAACACCTTCTTGGAGAGTTTGATAAACCATATAGTGCTGTATAAGAATATTCGCTGTTTTAAGTAGAAAGTTTCAGAGAAATAAAATTAAAAAAATGGCAATTATTTGTGTAAAGAGGGTAACATAAGCCTGAACAGCTAATAGTTGATGTATATCGATAATTACAAAGATTAGTGCAATTATGTTTAATAGAAAGATAATGTTTTTTTGTTTGTTGATGGAAGAGAAATGGAGGTAAGCTAAATTTATCAAGTTAATAAAAATGCAAATTCCAAATGTAATTGAATGTGTGTAACTGACTTTGAAATCACCTAAGTATTCGCCTATTAGGTTTACTAAATTCACCCCAATAGCAATCGCAAAGACATAATATGGAACTTTTGTTTGTTTTTCAAAAAGCATAGTCTAATTTTTGATGATGGTCAGAAAAATTTTGATTGTAAAATAAAGACCATAATTCCAGCAAAATAACCTGCTAATGCTAAAAAGCTAATACGTTTGATATACCAAAAGAAATCTATTTTTTCCATTCCCATTGCTGCTACACCAGCCGCCGAACCAATGATTAATGCACTGCCTCCTGTACCTGCACAGTAGGCAAGTAATTCCCAAAATTTATGGTCTGTCGGAAAAACCTCAAGCGGATACATGCCCATAGCGGCTGCCACCAATGGAACATTATCAACAATAGAAGATAAAAGCCCAATTAATACCACAATAGATGTTTGGTCTTTGACTGTTTGATTTAACCACATCGCAAGATTTCCTAAAATACCAACAGTTTGTAAACTTGATACTGCCAACAAAATACCAACAAAAAAAAGTAAACTTGGTAAATCTGTTTTTTGCAGAGCATTCATGATAGAAAACTTAGCCTTATATTCTTCGTCTTTACGTTTGGTGAGTAATTCAGTCATTAGCCACATAAAACCAAGCACCAATAGCATTCCGATAAACGGAGGAAGATGAGTAATTGCTTTGAAGATAGGTACAAAAATTAGCCCTCCTAAGCCTACGAAGAAGATGATTTTCTGTTCGGTACTATCCGATTTATGTTTTTCATAGAAAAAGTTTTGAGGTGGTAGGTTTCCTTTCAATGTAAAACTTAATAAAAATGTTGGAACAATCAAACAAGCGATACTTGGTAAAATTAGCATTTTTACGATGTTTATTGCCGTAATTTGTCCACCTATCCAAAGCATGGTTGTTGTTACATCTCCCATCGGCGACCAAGCACCACCTGCATTAGCCGCAATTATAATCATACCAATGTATAACAAACGAGTATTTTTATCTTCTACTAATTTTTTCATGAGAGCAACCATTACGATTGTAGTCGTTAGGTTGTCTAAAATAGCAGAAAGTATAAAAGTAAAGATTGAGATAATCCAAAGTAAAGTCCGTTTGTTTTGAGTAGTAATTCTATTGGTAATTATCTCAAAGCCATTGTAATTATCTATTAACTCAACAATAGTCATTGCACCCATCAGAAAAAAAACAATTCCTGCTATTTCGCCTACGTGGTGCATTAATTCTGATTCAACAATATGTTTATCGGGTAGTATAAAAGCAGCGATTGCCCAGCAGATTGCCCCTGTGAGTAAAGCTGAAGATGATTTATTGACAGATATAGAATGTTCCAGAACTATACCTATATATCCTAAAACAAAGACAATAATTAATAAACTTAGCATATATGATTTGATTATTTAAAACAATAGCGGGCAAAACCCGCCATTGTAAACCTGAGAGTGAAAATGTGAAAACTCACACTTTATTAATCTGTAACACGTTTAAACTAAGTTACAGACTACTAAATTACTCTAAACTGAACCCCGCCTATGAATGATGAATTTGTATATATTTCAATAAAATAATAACCTGCTTTTAGCTTATTCTCAATAGCATATTTTATAGAAATTCTTTTCGGCAAATTATCAAAATTTAATGTTTGTGTAGATTGTGCTATTGCCTTTATCTCTCTGCCTTTGCCCAAATCAATTTCTATATTTTTATTGTCTTGGTCTTGGATTGGATTGGAGTTTTGGTCTTTGATACACAAATAAACAAGCTGGGTACCTTCCAACCCAAGGTCTTTTGGTAAATCAAAAGATACATCTAACTGTCTGGTTCTTCGTGATTTGACAGTTAATTTATCGTTTCGTTTTAGCACTTCGACTCTGAAGCTACCAGCCGAAAGTAGAGGCTTGATGGGTGGAGGAGCAACATTAGTACTCAGTTGCTCTTCCAGTTGTTCATTTTTGAGGTTTAATCTCGAGTTTTCCTCTTTTAATTTTTGGTTTTCACTCAATAGACTATTGGATTTTTCATTCAACTCTTCAACCCTACGAAGGAGTTCTGTTTTCAAAGCCAATAATTCTTTGATTTGGTTTTTAAGCGAGTTGGTATTTTGGGAATCTTTTTTGTATTTATTGATAATAATTTCCTTTTGTTTCATCGCACCTTCTAAAGTAGCAATATTTGAAGCAAAGGTTTCATTTTGGGCTTCTACGCTGGTTAGTTTTGAACTAATTTCAGATATATCTCTCTCTAATCTGTTTTTGATAACTGTTAAAGAATCAACTTTTATTTTCAATTGCCCCTTTTCAGCTTTGTGTGTATTACTACTACTACACTGAGAAATTCCCCAAAGCATAGCTATAAACAGGCCAACAGTTACAACTAAGGCATAAATGCGTGTTTCTTTTTCGCTAAATCCGTACTGTTTCATGGTATTTTTTTTTCAAATTTATTTCTTGAATCTGAAAATCTGCTGAAAATCTGCCACCTTCTGAAATTTTTTTTTCTACCTATTGAGTCCTTTTAAACCTTGAATTTTAAACTTAAAAATTCTCAAACTTTCATCTCCCTTTACACTTAAACGTTTTATCAGATATGGATTTTTTTGTGGGTTTATACTTATACCATTGCCAACTATAAAAGCTCCTTTTAGCCCTAAAAACTCCAATGCACTTTTCAGGTATCCAAACGTAATTTTATCTTTGGGATATGCTCCATAAGGATAGGCAAAGAAGGGTGCAAAAGGTAAATCGTTATTTTTGAAAAAATCATGATTAAGTTTTAGCTCTTTTACAATTCGTTCTATTCCAAATTGTCTGAAACTTATGTGCGTATGGGAGTGAAGCCCAAATGATACTAATTTAGAATCAAGGCTTTTTAGCTGCTCTAAACTCATTAGTTTTTGAGGGTGCTTTTCCCAGCTACTTTCTTTTCCAATAAATGCCGTTGGTAAGAAGATAGTTACAGGTATTTTATATTTTTGAATGATTGGATACGCTAACTCTAAATTATTTACATATCCATCATCGAAAGTAATCACAATTCTTTTTTGTTCGATACTTGAAAAGTTGTCAAATAAGCTCTCAATTGGAATTATCTCAAAACCTTCTTCCAGTAAAAATTGTATTTGTTTTTCAAAATCAGAAATCTTCACAGTTAATTCATCAGAATCAGTTACCGAGAATTTATGATACAGTAAGATAGGAGTACTATTTTGGTGGGTTTGTTTACCCAAATACAAAAAAAGTATGATGATTGATGCCAATAAAAAGTAAAATGTTGCCATATATTTAAGGTTTAACTTCAAATTCTAAATCAAACCCAATTATATGATTAGTCCTGAAATTACGCTTAGAGTAATCGGGTTGCCAAATATAATAGGGATTGATTTTAATTTTTTTGGTTATGGCATACTTCAAACCTATTGAGTTTTGCCACCAATCTAATTTAGCGTTATGTAAACCAACAAAAGGCTCGGAGTACATATATAAATCCCATTTTTTTGAGGGAGAATACTTAATTCTCCCTCGTGGCCGTAGATAACTACTTACACCTTCTTTCTGCTCATCATCCCCTTTAAACTGTTGACTTTGATATTGAATCATTGGTCTAAATTCTAGTGCAAAATCTTTAAACTTCGTTTGAGCCGACGCACCCACCGCAAAGCGATGAAAATTCCCGTTGTCCACTAAGGCTAAACGATAGCTTGTGAACATTGAAAAATGCTTACTGAACTTTTTATCTGTTTGAAGATAAAAGTATGAACCTCGATAAGTGCTGATATTATCAATTATTCGGAGTCTATATTGTCCCGAAACTTCCCATTTCTTTTTTAAATTTAGGGTTAAGCTCGAACCATACCAGTTTTGAACATCAGTTTGGCTATATGCACTGAAACTAACCAACCATAGAGCAGCATATATCTTAGTCAATAATTTCATGTTTTGTACGGTTGAAAATCCAGAATATAATAGGAAATACCAGTAGTGTAAGAATAGTGGCTGTAATTAACCCGCCAATGATTACGATTGCCAATGGTTTTTGGGATTCTGAACCAATACCTGTACTTATTGCGGCAGGCAGTAACCCAATTGAAGCCATAAGAGCTGTCATGACAACGGGGCGTGTACGAACCTTGACGGCCTCTTTAATGGCAGTTTCTAAATTCATTTTTGATTTTAGATTTTGATGAAATTCTGAAATTAGAATTACGCCGTTTTGAATACAAATGCCGAAAAGGGCAATGAATCCAACCCCACCCGAAATACCGAAATTTATTCCTGTGATGTGTAAGGCAATAATGCCACCAATAATGGCAAACGGCACATTTGCCAACACAATAAGTGAATCTTTTACATTGCCAAACATAATGAAAAGTAAAACGAAAATACCGATTAGGCTAATGGGAACGACCTGCCCTAAACGATTGGTTGCTCTCACCTGATTTTCAAATTCTCCTGTCCAACCGATTTGATAACCAGTCGGTAACTGAATATTATTATTTACATTTTTTTGAGCTTCGGCAATCGTACTTCCTAAATCTCTATCCCTTACCGAGAATTTGACCCCAATAAACCTCTTTGTATTATCTCGATAGATAAATGCAGGACCAGTTATTTTACGGATACTTGAGATTGCTTTTAAAGGTATTTTTACGCCAGTAATAGTCGGTACTTTTAAATTTGCCATATCTTCTTCACTCTTACGATATGCCTTCAAGTACCGAACACGCACATCAAATTTACGTTCTCCTTCGTATTTTTGGGTTGCAGTTTTACCGCCAAAAGCCATTTCGAGTACAGCTTGTGCATCGGCAAGGCTCACGCCATAAGCTGCCATTTTTTCTCGGTCGAGAATAACACTAATTTCGGGCTGTCCAACATTTCTTAGAATGCCTACATCCTTGATTCCATCTACGTTTTCAATTTGTTTAATTACCTGATTGGCAATTTCATCTAATTTATCTAAATCATCACCATAAATTTTAACTGCGTTAGAGGCATTAATACCTGCTACACTCTCAGCTACATTGTCGATGATTGGTTGGGAATAGTTATAGCCTATACCTTGATACTTTGACAGAGAATCATCCATTTCTCGCACCAAATCATCCATCGTTATCTTTCGTTGCCAATCATCTTTATGTTTAAGATTTACTTGCATTTGCACATAATAGAACCCAGAGGGGTCAGTGCCATCGTTACTTCTTCCAACTTGTGAGAGTACACCATTTACTTCTGGAAACTCTTGAAGCTCTTTTCTTAGCACACTGGTTTTTTCGACAGTTTCTTGTAAACTTTGGCTCATAGGAAACTTAGCTTCAACCCACAAAGCCCCTTCGTTGAGTTGTGGTAAAAATTCAGTCCCGAGAAATTTTGCCGAAAAGAAGGTTACAACCATAATAGCTAAGGAAGTTATTAAGGTGAGTTTCTTAAACTTAAAAGTATAATTAAAACCTTTCTCAACGATACGATTCCAAAAATTCACAAATGGATTATTTTTTTCTTTGACATTCTTATTTAGCAATAAGTGGCACAAAACAGGAACCAGTGTAAGTGTAAATATCAAAGCTCCTAACAAAGCAAAGCCGAGCGTGTAAGCCAAAGGAGAAAACATTTTTCCTTCTACTTTTTGAAATGAAAATATGGGTAATAGTGCCGTAATGATGATTAGTTTTGAAAAGAAAATGGCTTTTCCCATTTCTGTACCTGTTTTTTTGATGGTACTACCGATAGCCAATTTGTTATAGGCAACCATGCCCTTTTTATGTGCAATGTGGTCGAGCGTTACAAAAATTCCTTCAACCATTACAACTGCCCCATCAATGATAATTCCAAAATCTACAGCACCGAGCGAGAGCAAGTTGGCACTCATTCCTTTGAGTTTTAAACATAAAAAAGCAAAAAGTAAAGATAAAGGAATAACAATGGTTACTGTAAGCGTAGTACGCCAGTCGGCCATAAACAAAAACACAATTACCGTAACAAAAATGATTCCCTCAATCACATTGTGCATTACTGTTTTTGTTGTGAAATTCATGAGGTTATCTCGGTCATAGAACGTAACCATTTTGACATCTTTTGGTAATACTCTTTCGTTGAGTTCGTCAATTTTCGATTTTACACGTTCCAATACCTCTTTGGGGTTTTCGCCCTTTCGCATAACAATGATTCCTTCAACCACATCATCATTTCCATTTAATCCAACTTGACCAACTCTTGGAAGTGAACTCTCAAAGACATCGGCTAAATTCTTAACAAGTACAGGATTACCCCCTTCTTCTTTTACAATAATATTTTCAATATCTTGAATTGAACCTAATAAACCAACTCCACGCACTACGTAGGCTTGCTTATTTTTTTCGATTACGTCGCCACCTACATTAAGATTACTGCGGTTTACGGCTTCGTAAACTTCGAGCGGTGTAATATCATATTTGGATAAACGATTGGGGTCAACACTAACTTCATATACTTTTTCTTGCCCACCAAATGCGACTAAATCTGCAACACCTGGAATGGCTCTAAGTTGGCGGTCAATTACCCAGTTTTGTATAGTAAGCAATTCTCTTGTATCTCTTTGCGAACTTTGTAGAGTATATCTAAAAATTTCGCCAGTTGGCCCATACGGAGGTTGAACATCGGGTTCGACGCCATCAGGAAGGCTCACACTACGCAGAAGGTTATTAACTTGTTGACGTGCAAAAAAATCTTCAACGTCATCTTCAAAAATTATTTTAATGACCGAAAGCCCAAACATTGTAATACTCCGAACACTTGTTTTCTTTTGGACGGCGTTCATAGAGATTTCGATAGGAGTCGTAACGAAACGCTCTATTTCTTCGGCACTTCTACCATTCCATTCGGTTACAATGATAATTTGTGTATTAGTAACATCGGGGAATGCCTCGATTGGCATATTTCGGAATGAAATAAAACCAGCTATTGCTAATAAACCTACCCAAAAAAAGGTAAAAGGTTTGTTTTTAAGCGAAAAAGCTATGATATTTTTGATAAACTTATTCATAAATTATTTAATCATTTAGAGCATCATAAACCAATAATTGATTGGCGGTCATTACCACTTCTCCTTCTTTTAAACCCGACAAAATGTAGGTAGTATCGCCTACTTGACGAAAAACTTCTACTTGACGGGTTTCTATATTGTTTCGGTCTTTAAAAATCATTACAAAACTCTTGCTTTTATCAAATATGACAGAGGCAGATGGTACTGCCAACATCTGGGCTGATTCATTATAAGATAATTTGATGGTTGCTCGCATTTCGGGTTTAAGCAAATATTCTTTATTGGTTAGCTTTACTCGCACCTTCATAGCCTTTGTTTCGGGGTCTATGATATTGTATATTTTATCTACTTTTCCATAGAAAACTTTATCATTATAGCTGAGTGTTCTGACTTCGGCATTAATACCAAGTTTTACTTGGCTAATATCACTTTCGTTGACATTTGCCATTGCCCACACATCATCTATTTCGGCTATATCAAAAATATTATCAGATTTATCGCTTCTTAAAAGCATATCTTGGTTGATGTTTTTCTGTACAACAAAACCACTCAAAGGCGAACGTACTTCATAGATTGCTCCAGCCTTGATGTTATATATCTTGTAGGTTTCTTGTATTCTTAGTAATTGGGATTGAGCTTTATCGAGTTGGCTTTTGGCTTCAATCACATCACGCTCTGTGTTTAGTTTTCCTTCAAAGAGTTCTTGAGCTACTTTTAAATTATTTTTGGCAACAATTAAGTCATTTTTTGAGTCGTCGAGTTCTTTTTCAAAACCTGCAACCTCTGTGCTTCGGATGGTTGCTAAAAGTTGCCCTTTTTGTACATAATCGCCTAATTCGACATAAACTTTGGTTACATTTCCGCCAACAACAGGAAAAACTTCAATCATTTTATTGGCATCGGCAGCAATTTTTCCATAAAAATTTAATTCATTTCGGAGTTGTTCTTGTTTAACTGTGGCGGTTTGAGTCGTTTTGAGCATTTTATCACTCAAAACAAAGGTTTCGTTAATTATTTCTTTTTTGTTTTCGGTCTTGCAAGCATAAAACCCAAAACTCATGATTAGCAAAATGAATATCTTTTTCATGTTCTTTAATTAAAATATTTTTTCGTTTACTATATAGTTTAGATTATTACCATTAAGAATGACCTGCTTCTTAACATCATTCAGCAAAACAATACTTTCAATATAGCTTTCAATGATGTCAGTAAATTCGATGAGAGTAATGTTTTGTTTCTGAAAATTCTGAATTACGCCATTATAAACAATCTCAAAGTTTTGGAGCGACTCTGAACTCATTCGTTGAAAAAGGCTTTGTTGAAACTGAAATTCTTTGAAGGATTTTTCTACGTTTGTCTTTATTTCGAGTTCTTTTTGATTTTTGAGATTTTGAGTTTGTAAAGTTTTTGAAGCGGCCGCTACTATATTCCCTTTATTGCGATTCCAGAGAGGGATAGGGATACCAACTGTTACATTTGCTTGGTTGAGAAAAGCACCGCCTCGTTGGTCATAAGAGGCTCCAATGGTTAAGTCTGGCTTACTAAGGGTTTGTTGCCATTTATAGAATAAGTCATTGCTTACTAAAATTCTATTGATGGCTTGAAGTTCGGTGTTTTTTTCGATGGCTAACTCTTGTAATCCACCCAACTGATAAATTATTTTCTTTGATAGCAATTCGTTGATTTCTTGCTCTGTAAAAATTGGAACTATATCATTGCTGATACCAGTAATAATTTTTATGATTGCTTGATTTGAAAAAATATCTTTTTGAATCTCTGCATATTGATTTTTGAGACTTAACGAGAGCGACTGTAATCTTACAACATCTTTCAAAGGGACGTTCCCCTTGCTTGCCTGACCTGAATATGCTGCAACCAATGTATCAATATTTGCCATTTTGTTACGGAGGCTATTAAGTTTTAGGTTATCAAAAAAAATACTATAATAGCTTTGTTTTAACTCCACAAGATGAGTTCTGACTAACTGCTCCAAAGTTAGTTGGGCTATCGGAATTGCTGATTTCGCAAACTCTATTTCAGCTTTTTTCTTTCCACCCAGATATACTAACTGCTCAATGGCAATACCTTTTTGCCCTTTGCTCCCAATGTCAAATACACGTTTGTTTTGTGGATTGATGGCATTGAACTCGCCTGAAATATAAGGAAGCTCCCATATTTTAGCTTGCACAGAGTTGGCTTGTGCAATGTCAATGTTTAATTGTTCGGCAAGAAGAAGGAAATTATTCTTTCTGTATAATTCTTCACATTCTTGCAATGTGTAATTACTCTGAGTAAATCCAAAATTTGATTTTAGAGTTAACAATAAAATTATTAATAATAGAGATACTATTGACTTAGTGTTATTCATTTGTATTGATTGTTTCGGGCTTGCTGTTTAAGTGTTTGAATGGTAACATTATAATAGTTTTGAAATCATAAATTTTGTTTGCACACATTTCGGTATCAATTCCAAATACTAAGTGATTGGTGTTTATTTTTTTGTATGTGCCAAATAGTCTGTCCCAAATACTTAAAACATCACCATAATTACTGTCGGTGTGTGGTAGTTTAAAGTGATGATGAACGTGGTGCATATTGGGTGTTACAAACAACAAGCTAACTATTTTGTCTGCATTGCTTGTTAATCTAAAATTACCGTGAGCAAGTAAGTTTGAAATTACTTGAATGAGCTGTCGGACTACATACATCCAAAAGTGAACACCCGTAATGAGTACCCATAATGTTGTAAAACTAAGACGAATGATGGTTTCAATCGGGTGTTCACGTAGTATAGAAGATATATCTAATTTTTGTTCTGAATGATGAACCAAATGGAAGACCCAAAAAGGTCTGAATTTGTGCATAAATATGTGGTATATATACTCGAAAAAGTCAAGTAGGAGAAAGGATACGATTAGATTTATCCAATTATTTTTAATTGAAAACCATTCGATAAGTCCAAACAAGCTTTTATCATTGAATTCTAATGATAAATTTAAGATACTACCCATAGCAAGCTGTGCTGGGATACCTAAAGCAATAAACTTTATATTTTCGAATAAGTGTTTACTTTTGTCAGAAATTGGCCTAAAAGCGTATAAAACTTCAATATTCCAAACAATAAGAGAGATACTAAGTAAAACAAATAGTCTTTCTATGTACGAAAGATTCTCTAAAAATGCTATCATGCCGTAGTTAAGGTTAGTATTTTCTGCAAAAAAACAGCAATCAACCTTAAAAGCACTTTTACTACTACCTTAAAAAAGGCTTAATTTTTAAAAATAATTTTGAAGACGTTGATTTCATACCCTTGTGAAGCATACTTTATGGTAGCTTTGTGATATTCTAATATGCGTTTAGAGATAGTAAGTCCTAAACCCGAACCATTCTTTGTTTTTGAATTTTCACCTCTCATAAACGGTGTAAATAGCTTTGCTTGTTCTGCTTCTGTGATAATATCACCTTTATTCATTATGCTAATTTCTATCTGATTTGAAGAAATTTGTAAAAGGGTAACATAAATCTTTTCATTTGCTGAGTACAATGCAGCATTTTTGAAGATATTAATGAATACAATTTCGAGCATTGATTTTATACCCTGAACTGTAAGCGAAATATCATTTTCGGTGTTTTCTGCAAGTTCAAAATCAATCATAAGATTAGGAAAAGTCTTGAGCGTTTGGTCATAGGCAGAAAATATAACTTCATCAATCTGAATTTTCTCAAATTTTTCTTCATCACTTTTGTCCAACTTCGATAACAATAACAAAGAATTGATTAAATCCGATAAATGATATGTATCGTTTTTGATATTATTTAGAAAGTTTTTAACCTCTATCGTATGTTGATAATTATGAATGAGGTTTTCAACCTGAAAAGCGATTCTTGCTAATGGTGTACGTATTTCGTGTGAAGCGTTGGAAGTAAATTCTTTTTGGCTACGAAAGGCATTATCAATACGTTGTAGCAGTATATTAAATGCTTGTGTCAGTATGTTAATTTCATCTTTTTGATACCTTTCAGGTAATTTTATGTTTAAATTATTAATTGAGATGTTGGTGATTTGACCTTGAAATTCGTCCAAAGGCTTTAAAAGCGAGCTTATGAGAAAATAGGTAAAAATCCAAATAAGTGTAACGCTAACAATATACGTAGTAATCAAAATGTATAGCAAATACGCCAATTTGCTATTGCCATATTTATCTTCTGCTGAAATCAGGATTAGGTATTCTACATGCTCAAAATCATAGAATATACCCATTACCTCATTTTCTTTTTCTCTCCTAAAAAAAGTCTTTTCTTGCTTGAGTTTTTTTAAATCATTCAAAGACCATGTTATCTTTGAGTCATCAATGCTGCTATAAATAAGATTAAAATTTGTGTCGAAAACCAATGCCTTTTCATTAAACAGTTTATTGATTGAATTTTTGTCTATCAATTTCAATAACTGTTTATCTACCTCTTTAACTTCAACCAATAATTTGGCAGTGGTGAGAGCTTTGTCATTTAAGCGTTGTTTGAATTCATCCTTCCGAAAATCTGAAAATGATTGGTATATTATGGTAGATGCTAAACCAAATAGTAGAGAAAACGCTAATGAAACATTTATTGCCAATCGCCTTTTGAGTGTCATAACTTATTCGGGCTTTAAATAATATCCAAATCCTGGGCGTGTATGGATAAGTTTGGGAGAATAATTTTTATCAATTTTTTTTCTAAGAAAATTGATATACACCTCAATTGTATTAAGATTTGTATCAAAATTTATATTCCAGATTTGTTCGGCTATTGTTTGTTTTGTTAGAGGCTTCCCCTTAGCATTTGCCAATAGCAATAAGAGTTTGAATTCTCGGGGAGTTAGGTCAATTAAATCTTTTTGTCGATATACTTTCATATTGGCAGTATCTATCTCTAAATCCCCAACCACCACCATTTCATTTTCTTCACGATTATTAAAGCTACGTTTACGTAAAGAAAGCAGCCGTATGTACAATTCATCAAAATGGAAAGGCTTTACTAAATAATCATCCGCCCCCATGCTAAAAGCATCTATTTTATCTTGAATATCTCCATAAGCAGTTAGCATGATGATTGGTGTTGCAAAATCCCATAGCCTTATTTCTTTACAAACATCTAAACCATTTATTTTCGGTACATTAATATCCAACAAAAATGCGTCGTATTCTGCCTTTTTTATTTGTCGAAAAAACGTTTCGCCGTCAAATACGGCATCACAATCAATCAATTTTGATTTTAAGAATGTCAATATTTGTTGAGATAATACTGCATCATCTTCTAATAAAAGAATCTTCATTAACATTTTACTTTTTATTTATCATCAAGAGTAGAGCTTTATAGATTCTCTCATTTACAAAGAATACTTAACTTTATGGTTAGAATGGTCCATCAAACCCGTTAGAAATACCATATTTTTTATGAAACCAACCAGATTTTATCAGGTATTTACCACCCGTAGTTTTTGATACTGTGTAAAGCACAGGTATTGCATATTTTTCATTTTCAAAAAACATACTTGTTTCAATCTCATATTCGGAATCTCCACCAATCTGTCCAAGTGTTCTGATATTATTGATGGTCATTTGTTTTATTTTTCCTTTTTGAGTAAAAGTTTTTTTATAACTCTCAACATAAGTTTTGAAATCGTTATTTGATTTATAAGAATCGGAGGTAAAGTTGGTATATGCTGAGTCAAAATCATTTTTCTGTATCAATGCAAAATAGGGTTCTATCAGATTTTCTCTGATTGTTTGATGTTCGGTTTCATCATTACAAGAAGCGAAAACAAACAGAAAATACCCGAAGAAACATACGTGTTTTAGAATCTTCATATGGTGTTTTTATTTTTGATATGGATTAATCTAAACCTACCAATACTTCAGAATTTAAACCTGATTCGATAAAGGCAACTTAATAATAAATGTTGTGGTGTCTTCTGTGGTCTCAATTTGAATGTTACCTTGATGAGCAATGATGATTTTTTTAACTATCGAAAGACCAATCCCATAACCCAAAATACTATGTGCATTTGTACCACGGAAAAAAGGCTCGAAAATCATTTTTACTTCTTCTTTTTGGATTCCTTTTCCTTTATTAATAAACTTTAATATGATTTCACAGTTGTTTTGACCATAGATTACATTTGTGATTTGGTCATTCGAAAACTTACAACCATTATCTAATAAATTGATAAAAGCTGTTTTAAGTAAATGAGGATTGCCAAAAGTAATAGGCTCAATATCTTCTTCATCTACTGAATTAAAATCAACCAAAACCCTGTAGGTCGTATTTTTACTTACAACTTCTTCACGGGCATCAAATAATAATTCATCTACCCGAACCCATTCAAGTAAATTGCTTATAGGTTTATTATTGACTTTTGAAAGTTGTAGAAGTGAATCTGATAATAAGTTTAGGTTAGATAAATCTTCTAATACCGATATAAGTGTTTGCTCGTACTCTTCAGTGGTTCTTTTTCGTAATAAACTTACTTCAATCTGAGCCACCATTTTCATCAACGGATTTTTCAGTTCATGTGAGAAATTGGTGATAAATGTTTGCTGTAAAATAAAGGCTTGTTGTATTTTATCAAGCAAACCATTGAAGTTATGTGCTAATTTACCCAGTTCATCGTTTGAATAGCTTCTAATTCTGTTATCGAGATTTTGGGTGTATATGGTGTCAATTTCAATGATAATGTCATTGATTGGTTGAAGGGTTTTTCCTGCAAATAACCATCCAATTAAGCCCACGAATGCCAATATTATAAAATATAATACTATTAAGGTTTTCCTTAAACTACCTAATCGCTTTACCCCTGCAATATCTTCAGCACCTGCAATCACTACAACGTTGTTGAATTTGTCAGAGTAATTTAATCCTATTATTTTGAATGTTTTCTCTTCATATCTGAGTTCTTTTTTTAGCCGTATTTCATTCAATAGTTTATTATCTATTGTGAAATTAATAGTATCATTACTTGTGTAAATTTCTTTATTTTCATGGGTATAAACCGTAATATTTTCTTTATATAATATGTCTTTATTGGTTAAGTCAATGGTTTTGAGCAGTTTAGAATCAATTTCCTGAACTGTTACAAGTAGTTCAGAGGTAGTAATAGCTTTTTGATAAAGTCGGTTGTAAAACTCCTCATTATTGGCAGTATATCTGAGCCAATAAATCAAAACGAATGAAATAAGTAGAATACCAGATACAATAAAGATGAATAAAAAAGTGATTTTGTTTCGTAACGACATAACTAATGTTTTTTCATAACATACCCCATTCCATAAACAGTATGAATTAGTTTGGTTGAAAACTTATCAGAATCAATTTTTTTTCTCAGTAATTTTAAAAAGCTTTCAACTACATTTTCTGTTACATCACTATCCATTCCCCATACTTTATCTAATAGTTCTTCTTTTGACATTACCCTGCCTTGATTTTTTATAAGGCACTCCAAGAGGTTAAATTCTCGTGCTGTTAGATTGATTGGAAAATTGTTTCGCATAACAACTTTTGTGTCGAGATTTATTTCTAAATCATCAAAACTCATAGTCTGATGCTTGATATTTACGCCATCTAAAATGGATAGTCTTTTAGATACCACTCTGATTCGGGCTATTAATTCCTTTAATTCAAACGGTTTTACTAAGTAATCATCTGCACCTAAATCAAAGGCTTCTAATTTATCATCAAGTGTACCAAGAGCTGTGAGCATTATTATTGGTGTAATTATACCAGCCTCACGTACATTCCGTATAAAATTATACCCATTTTGGATTGGCATTAAAATGTCTGTTATGATGGTATCATACTGATTTTTCAATGCCAATTTTCCGCCAGAGTAACCATCTTGGGCTGTATCAACATCAAACCCACATTCTTCCAACCCCTTTTTTAGTGCCAGCAAAGTTTTGGGTTCATCTTCAATAAGTAATAATTTCATTTTATAGAAAGATGAGTACCACCAGCCCCGATGATACTCATAGTAAAACTAACAATAAACTGGATATTCTTCACATTGCGAAGCTAATATTTAATTCTGAAAAACTACTGAAAACTTACCGTTCAGCTATTATTGGTGGGTTTAAGATAGCCATTTTGTAAAATTAAAAGTGTATCACAGATTTTTTATTTATAATGTATTGCTACTATTTTATAAAAAAATAGTAGCTTTGTACCACATTTGGCAATGATGTCTGCCTTGAACCGCCTCATTTGAGGCTGATGGCGTCTGTTTCTGAGCTTTCAAAGCTCACTAAATAGACACGTACATAATTCAAGTAAATAATATGCAGACAATCAAATCTCTTCTTTCTCGACTCCTCGAACAAAAATCCTATTTAATTTTTACGCTCAAATGGCTATTCATTAGTGCTATTGTAGGTTCTTTGGTGGGTAGTGCTTCGGCATTTTTTCTTTGGTCGCTCGATTACGTTACCCATTGGCGTGAAAATAACTTTTGGATAATAGCATTTCTCCCTTTAGGTGGATTCATTGTTGGTGCGGCCTATCATTATCTGGGTAGTGATGTAGTAAAAGGTAATAATCAACTCTTGGAAGAACTTCATAGCCCGAAGGAAATCATACCTTTCAAAATGGCACCGTTGGTATTCTTTGCTACAATCATTACGCATTTGGTTGGCGGCTCTGCTGGGCGAGAAGGAACAGCCGTACAAATGGGAGGTGCTATTGCCGACCAGTTTACGAAGTGGTTTAGGTTCGATACCAATGACCGTAAAATACTTATTGTTATGGGTATCAGTGCAGGTTTTGCTTCGGTTTTTGGCACACCACTGGCAGGAACTATCTTTGCTCTTGAAGTGCTAATAATTGGTAGAATGAGGTACGAAGCTCTACTTCCGAGTTTATTTGCAGCTATCATTGCAGACTATGTGTGTTTGGCGTGGCAAATTACTCACACTCAATATCAAATCCCTTTTGTTCCTACTATTTCATCTGTCAATCTACTTTGGGCTGTTTTTTCAGGAATCATGTTTGGTATTACTGCTATACTTTTTTCAAAATCTACTCATTTATGGGCTGATTTGTTTAAGTCTAAAATTGCATACCCTCCATTAAGACCAGTAATTGGTGGTATCTTATTGGCAATAGTAATTTGGGCTATGGGTACTACCAAATATATAGGATTGGGAGTTCCGACAATCGTTGCTTCGTTTTCTGAAAACCTCAATAGCTATGATTTTCTACTAAAAATTCTTTTCACTTCATTTACACTTGGTGCAGGCTTTAAAGGTGGTGAAGTTACTCCATTATTTTTCATTGGTGCTACACTGGGCAATGCCTTAGTTTGGTTTGTGCCTTTGCCCTTACCACTCTTAGCTGGTATGGGCTTCGTTGGGGTTTTTGCAGGAGCATCCAATACACCAATTGCTTGTACAATCATGGGCATCGAACTTTTTGGTGCAGAAGCTGGTGTTTATTTGGCGGTGGCGAGTATTGTTTCCTACCTATTTTCAGGGCATACGGGTATCTATACCTCTCAAATTGTAGGTAGCCCTAAACATCAGAATTTTGATAACAACAAAGGAAAAAAACTTAACAATCTATAAAATGGAGAACAAACAAACTCTTCGTATATACTTCGAGTATGGTACAAAAGCCAAAGGTTTATCTTTTTGGAGTGCATTTTGGGATAGTAGGTTTTCATCGAAGATACTTCAAATAGCAAAAGAGTTGGGAATAGAACAGGCTATTTGCTTCAATGTAAGCAAAGGTTATTTTGAAGAAAAAGCAATGGAATTGGGTATTGGAGAAACTTTATCAAGTAAGCATCCGCAGTGTATTGAACTTACTGCCGATAAAGCTAAAATTGATAATTTCTTAATCAAGAATAAAGAACTATTGAGTGCTGCGAAAACTTATAAAATTTTAAACGAGGTTATACAAATTCATTAAATAAAGATGAAATTCAAAATCTGTATTTTGATGTTATGTGCATTAGTAGCCAATGCTCAAAAAAACATCAATATTAAAGGAAATATAGTTGATAAAATCACTCAATCAGCCTTATCATTTGCCAGTGTAGCAGTACTGGACAACGACCGCAAAATTATTGCAGGTGCTACCACCAACGAAAACGGACAGTTTGAGTTTTCGGTAAAGTCTGATAAAATAAATGGTTTTAGGGTTAATTATGTGGGGTATCATACCTTAGATACTACTTTGGTATTAAACCAAAATAGTAGCCTAAATTTTGGGCTAACCCCTCAAACCCAATTGCTCAAAGAAATAACTGTAAGTGCCGAAAAAGCCACCAGTCAGGTGCAAATGGATAAGCAAATTTTTAATGCCGAAAAGCTCGGAAACACTACCGCAGGAACAGGCTTAGATGTGCTACAACGCTTGCCATCAGTAACTATCAATGCCGAAGGCAAGATTTTGATGCGTGGCAATGCTGAGTTTTTGGTTACTGTAAACGGCAAGTTCACCAATCAAACGGCTGCCGATGTGTTGGCTCAATTACCCGCCAATACCATAGAAAACATTGAGATACTTACTTCGCCATCGGCCAGTGTTGATGCTGAAGGCAAAGCGGGTATTATCAACATTACGACCAAAAAGAATGCCGCCAATGGCTGGGGAATCATAGCTAATGGCAATTTGAGCCAGTTTTCTCCACAACGATACGGGGGCGATATTACGTTTTATGATAACCGCAATAAATTCAATTCTTATCTTACAGCCAACTATCGCCAGTACAGTATAGGAGGTTATAGAGAGGGAGAAATCAGAACGATTTATCGGGATACCGTAACGTACTCGGCTTCGGGCGGAGAAAGACCCACCACCGAGCAGGTATATGGCATACGAGCAGGTACAAGCTATTCACCTAATAAAACGACCAATTTGAGTACGGGGCTTTTTTATGGTTATAAGCAAAACGACCGCATTGCCAATCTGTTTTATAATCAATATCAAAGTTCTCGAATGCCTTTAAATCTGTTTCAAGTATTCGGAAATGAAACCTTTGAACGAAAGTTTTATAATCAAAACCTTTTTGTGAGAACAGGCAAGTTTTTCACCAGTCAGACCGATTTTAGTAAAGTTTTTGCCAATAAAAGCAAGTTTTCAGCTACTGTCATTTACGAATATTCAGTTTTGGGTGGTCCGCTTCGTAATCAGGATAATGTAGAACCCAATGGCAAGTTATTGCTTATGGAACGCTCCGATGAAACGAGCCCACTCAACGCATGGCGATTGCAAGCCGACTACGCTGTGCCACTCGATAAAAACCTAAATTTTGAAACAGGCGTTCAATGGAGAACCGTGAGACACCAAGGCGATTTTGTCTTTGAAAGGCTCAATATTACTAAAAATATTTGGGAAAAAGACCCCGAATTTAACGATGAGCTTGATTTACGCCAAAATGTGTCGGCGGCATATTTGCAATTCAACGGTAAAAACAAAAACTTAAGCTATCGAGCTGGTTTACGTGCCGAACATACTTACCGCACACTTACGCATTTGCGAGGAAACGCCCCAGTCAATCTATCTCAATTAGACTGGTTTCCGTCGGCTCAGGCACTTTATAAATTGCCACAGGAGCAAGAAATCAAATTGGGCTATTCAAAACGCATTGACCGACCTACCACTAAATCGCTTTCACCCTTTAAAAACCACCGACATTCAGAAGCCATCTGGATTGGCGACCCTAACCTTTTGCCCGAAATTAGTCATAATGTAGAGTTGAGTTACAATAAAAATTGGAGCAAATCACGCCTTGTTTTGAGTGCTTACAGTACATTTACCAACAATCTGATATTCCGAACTAACGCCAGTTATAACCGTATTATATTGCTAACAATTTCCACCAATGCAGGCAATAGCAACGCCACAGGCTTGGAAATGATTTCGGAGTTTCAGCCCGCCAAATGGTGGCGAATTTATGCTTCGGGAAATGTTTATCAGTTTTCTATCCGTAACATCCGTATTTCAGACCGAAACCAAACCCAAAGCACTAACTATAATCTCAATGGCAATATGTCATTTCGAATAACGCCGAAAATGAATTTAAGATGGGATGCCTCCTATCTTTCGAGAAGCGTAACGGCACAGGGTTTTGACACCGATTTATTTTTATCAAATATTGGTTTAAAATATAATTTCAGCAAAAAATTGAGTGCAGATTTGATATTTCAGAATATCTTTGATTCAAACGTACAGCGTATCACGACACAAAGCCCTGTTTTTTATTCATCAACCGAATACACCAAATCAGACCGAATTTTGTTGCTTAATTTGAGTTATCGTTTTAATGAAAGTGGCAAGAGTAGCAAAAACATCAAAACCGAATATGGCGAGAAGGATTTTTAATATGAACCCTATCATACTATGCAAACAGAGTTTATTATAATTGGCATACTCTGCTTTTTTACTATCGCAACGCTTTACTCATCAGTAGGTCATGCAGGGGCATCAGGCTACTTAGCTGTGATGGCCTTATTGGCATTTCCAAGCCAAGAAATCAAAGCAACATCTCTAATTCTCAATATTTTGGTTGCCAGCATCGCCAGCTATCGGTATTTGAAAGAAGGGTATTTTGATAAAAAAGTGTTTCTTTATTTTGCTGTTTTTTCTATACCATTGGCTTTTGCTGGTGGGTATTTTAAGATTGATGATAAGGCATTTAAAATTTTAGCAGGGATATTCCTGATTGCTTCATCGTTGATGATAGCATCGAAAACCATTCAGAAAGCCAAACAAGACTATGAAGTTCTACCAGTTGCTTTTTGGAAAGCAGGTATTATTGGTAGTATAGTGGGGTTTATATCGGGTTTAATAGGTGTAGGAGGCGGAATTTTCCTATCGCCAATCTTGATGCTTGGTAAATGGGCAAGCCCTAAGAATGTTTCGGGCATTTCGGCTTTATTCATTTTGGTCAATTCTGTTATTGCTCTTTTGGGTTACATCTCAAATATTAAACAAACTCCTGTCAATATTCAGTATTGGATAATAGCCGTAATATTGGGAGGTTTATTGGGTTCATATTTAGGAACAAAAAAAGTAAAAACTACGGGTATCTATATTTTGTTAGCAATAGTTTTAGTTTCGGCAGGTATAAAAATGATATTCTTTTAAGAATGAAAATACTACTCATAGAAGACGATTTACGGGTGTCGAACCTGATTCAGAGAGGTTTAAACGAAAATGGCTTTCATACTGAGTTGGTTTATGATGGCATGTTGGGTCTAAAACTTGCCAATCAATATGAATTTGACCTTATCATAACAGACATTATTCTACCCAAAATGGATGGGTTAGAATTATGCAAAAAATTGAGAGAATTAAACAATGAAACTCCTATATTGATGCTTACAGCTCTCGGCACAACCGACGATAAAGTAGAAGGGTTTGATGCTGGGGCAGATGATTATTTGGTCAAACCCTTCGAAATGCGAGAGTTACTGGCAAGAGTGAGAGCACTGATAAAAAGAAAAAACAATCAACCTTCTAATTATAATGTGATTATTAAATATGATACAATTGAATTAAACACCCAAACTAAAATTGTGAAAAGAGAAGGAAGAGAACTCAGTCTTACGCCCAAAGAGTTCAAATTACTCGAATTTATGTTGCTGAATCCAGAAAGGGTTTTGATGCGAAGCGAGATAAGCGAAAAGGTCTGGGAAACGCATTTCGATACAGGTACTAATTTTATAGATGTTTATATCAATTATTTAAGGAAGAAGGTTGATAAAGATTTTGACACAAAACTGATTCATACAAAGCCGGGAATGGGATTTATCTTAAAAAGAGAATTATGAAAATCAGAACCCAAATCAGCCTTTTATTCTTATTAATTTCGGCAGTTATTTTATTAATATTTGCTTACATTATTTATCAGTCTGCCGACAAGGTCAGAGAAAAGTCCTTTTATACAAGGTTAAAGAATGAAGCTATTACGAAGGCGAATCTGTTTTTCGACGAGCAGGTCTCTTCACAAACAATGCAGAGAATTTATCAAAACAACCGCCAAACAATAAATGAAGTTGAAGTAGCAATTTATGATTCAAACTTCCAATTAGTATATCATGATGCCTCTCAGATAGATTTTGTGAAAGAAACAAAGCAAATGATGAATGAAGTTTTCAAGAAGGGAGAAGTGAAGTTTTATAAGGGGCGTTGGCAAATAGTAGGAATTCCTTACCACCATTATCATCATACATATCTGCTTACGGCTGCTGCTATTGACCAAGAAGGATTTGTAAATATCGACCAACTTTTTACAACTATGTCAATAGTATGGATATTATCTTTACTCGTCTTGTATTTTGTGGCTATTGTTTTTGCTAAAAGAGTTTTGCAGCCCATACACCTGATTACTACCAAAGCAAGGCAAATTTCTGCAACTAATCTTGACCTTCGGCTAACCATACCTCCAAGTAAAGATGAAATTTCGGAGATGTCCATCACATTTAATCAAATGCTTGATAGGTTACAACAATCATTTGAAGCACAAAAAAGTTTTGTTTCAAATATTTCACACGAACTACGCACGCCGCTTGCTGCCATTGTAGCTGAATTGGAGCTTTCGACTCAAAAAGTAAGAACTAATCATGAGTATAAATTAGCAATAGTAAATGCTTTATCGGATGCAAAAAAAATTGTGAGGCTGAGTAATAGCTTATTAGACTTTGCAAAGGCAACCTATGACACAGCCAACATTGCTTTTAAAAGTTTGAGGATTGACGAAGTGCTTTTAGATGCTCGTTTATTGCTATTAAAAACAAATCCTGAGTTTAAGATAGACATACATTTTGAAAGCCAATTCGATGAAGAAAGCGTAGTTTCAGTATATGCCAACGAATATTTATTAAAAGTGGCATTTATGAATCTAATGGAAAACGGTTGTAAATTTTCTTATGATAAAAAGGTGTTGGTTTCATTGAGTTTCGACAAAAAAAACATATTTATATCATTTTCAGATAACGGTATTGGTATCTCTGCTCAAGATTTAGAGCATCTTTTTGCTCCATTCTATCGAGGTGAAAACAAGTCCTTTGCCGAAGGAAATGGAATTGGACTTTCGCTCACACAAAAAATCGTTTTCTTGCACAAAGGCAGTATTCGAGCTGAATCAGAAAAAGATTTTGGTACAACATTTCATATTCAGTTACCTCATTTCTAATAATTTTCTAATTTTTTTTTAAAAGTTCTCTAACAGGTTTCCCTATATCAAAATTCTAATTTTGCACTTTCATTATTTTGATTGACCTATGAGAGTCATATTTTTGGTAATTTTTATTTCGGGAAAACTTTTCGCACAAACCGAACTCAATTTAATAGAATCTATAAAAATAGCTTCAAAAAATAATCTGCAACTTAAAATAAATGCCTATAATATTGATATTGCAAAATCAGATATTACAACGGCTCAACTCAGACCCAACCCCATTCTCAATAATCAATCTTTGCAACAAATGCAGCCCAGTGGGTTTGTAGAGAAGACCTCATGGCTGAATGGGCATAATACTCAAACTTGGTGGCAACTAACCAAACCTATACAACTAAAAACTCAACGACAAAATAAAATTGACCTTGCTCAACAAGTAGCCCAGTTATCAGAAAAAGATTTTGCCGAGTACCAGCGAAAAACGCTCACAGAAGTAGCTTTCAAGTGGTCTGAGGCATGGGCAATTCAACGCCAGTTAAAGTTGCTCAGTACTGCCATTCAAAATGTAGATACTTTACTTAAAATCAACAACTATCGTTTCCAAAAACAAGTTATTTCTGAAACCGAACTCCTCAGAACTAACGCCTTATCAAAGCAATATTCCATCCAAGTCAGAACCTTAAAGCAAGATTTTACCCAAAAATTAAATGAATTGAAATTTTTATTGGGCATCAATAGAGAAATACAAATTGTTGATGACGAAAACCAAGCAGTTGAACAAATTTTAGTTTCGGATACCTTATTTAGCAATATTCTAAGTAGCCGTGCCGATTGGCAATATTTTCAAAGTACAAGAAAGGTGGCAGAATCAAATATCAGATTACAAAAGTCGCTTGTATTACCACAGCCTGAATTAGGCTTTATTTACAACCCACAAAATACAATTCCATACTTCGGTATATATGCTACTATTGACTTACCCTTTTTTAATAGAAATCAAGGAGAAATCCAAAAATCAAAAATATTAAAAGAACAAGCAATCAGCCAAATCAATTTCATTGAAAAACAGATAGAGATAGAATTAATAAATGCTAAGAATCAATATGATATAAGCCAACAAAATGTAACCGAACATAAGGCTCTTGTAGAGCAGTCGAGCCAAATTTTGAGTAATGTCAGATACGCTTACACCCGAGGTGGTACAACCATCATTGATTTTTTAGAAGCTCAAAGAAGTTGGCTCGAAACCCAGCAACAAAACGTGGAGATTTTGCAAAAATTTCAACAGAGTCAAATTCAATTATTGAGTGTAACAGGGCTAATCAATAAAATAGCGAAATTATGAAAAAATACTTCTTTGCTTCGATAGTTATTTTAGGTATATGGGGTTGTAAAAATGAAAACCAAAAACAACAGAGTCAAAACCTATCGCCCAAAGTAAATAGCGATGGCACAAATATCATTATTCCAAACACAGAAAGTGCTGCTTTTTTTACCACCGAAACCGTCAGTACATCATTGATATCGGCTGAAATTAAAGCCCCCTCTCAAGTTGTAGCGACCGTTGCCGCTAATAGAATAATACTTTTTAGCAACCCTGAACTCACCTCAAACTATACAGAATTGCTAAACCACCAGTCGGCTATTAGCCAGAAAGAAGCCGTAGTGAAGCAAAAACAAGCAGTTATAGTTCAGAAAGATGCTATTATCAAACAAAAACAAATTGAAATCGAACGTTTTGAGGATTTGGCGGCTCATGGCTCGGCAACAGGTAAAGACGTTTCGGATGCCCGAACCGAAAAGCTACTGGCCGAAAGCGAAAAGTCTATTGCACAATCAGAAAAAGCGAGTGCCGAAGCAGACCTTATTGCCGAAAGAAGCCTCATAATAGAACATAGCACCAAACTCAAAGCCGCAGGTTTTAACCCCGAAACACTCATTAAATCGGGTGTCGGAACTGCCTGGATTATAGCTGACATCTCCGAAAATCAAATCAGTAAAATCAAAACAGGCACCTCATGCAAGGTCAAGTTTACGGCTTATCCTGATGAAATCTTTACAGGCAGTGTCAATGGCATTGCTGAAGTAATGGATAATACCAGCCGCATGACTAAAGTTAGGATTATTCTCAATAATACAAATAATAAACTTAGGTCTGGAATGTTTGCCCTTGTGTCGTTTGGCATAAGCGAAGGCAACTTTATTAGTATTGATAAAAACGCCCTCGTTACGGTTCAAGGCCGCAATTATGTTTTTATCAAAACCTCTGAAACTACATTTTCTCGAAAAGAAATTTTTATTGGTCAACAAATTGGCGATAGAATTGTCGTATTCAGTGGAATTAACCCCAACGAACAAGTAGTAAACAAAGGAGCAATGCAGCTCAAAGGACTTTCTTTTGGGTATTAATTTCTTATTATTTGGTAAATAATGGTAAAAAAACTAATAATATTTTCGCTAAATAATAGATGGCTGGTTTCGGGAATTAGCATTGTGTTGATGCTGGTCGGATACTGGAGTTTTACTCACCTAAAAATCGAGGCTTACCCCGATATTGCCGATACTAATGTAATTGTAGTGGCTCAGTTTGAGGGTAGAGCCACCGAAGAAGTCGAACAGCAAGTTACTGTACCCATTGAGCGAGCATTGCAAAATACGCCAAATGTACTTGACCGCCGAAGCCGAACTATTTTTGGGCTTTCGGTTGTACAACTGACTTTTCAGGATGGTACAAATGATTATTTTGCCCGTCAGCAAGTTATGGAGCGTCTCGCTTCTGCCGAACTTCCCGAAGGAGTTTCTCCTGAGTTAGCTCCTTTATCAACAGCAGTCGGAGAGATTTTCAGATACGTAGTCGAAGCACCACCTACTTTTTCTCCTACACAGCTCCGAGACCTCCAAGATTGGGTCATAAAACCGTACTTATTGCAAACCAAAGGAGTTGCCGATGTTGTAACCTTCGGTGGCCCTCTCAAACAATTTCATATCTTAACCGACCCCAATAATCTACGCAAATATCAGCTAAATATCGCTGATGTTGAAAACGCAGTCAGAGAAAATAACTTAAATTCAGGCGGAAATATCTTGGAGCGTGGTGGGCAAGGCTTTGCAGTCAGAGGCTTAGGCACAATAAAAACCGAGAAAGATATTGAGAATATCGTACTAAAGGCGGAAAACGGAGTTCCTATATATATTAAAGATGTAGCGAGTGTCGAAATAGCACCACCACCACCCAGTGGTGTATTAGGCTACACTATTCCAGAAGAAAAAATTTCAGTAAATAGCGGAGTAGAAGGCATAATTTTACTTAGAAGATACGAAAATCCGAGCGAATCACTCAAAGACCTCAAAGAAAAAATTATTGAGTTAGAGGAAAAAGAACTGCCCGCAGGTGTTAAAATACGCCCACTTTACGACCGAAGTTTTTTGATTGATAACTCCTTACATACGGTCGGAAAAACACTTTTTGAGGGAATTAGCATTGTTATAATCATTTTGATTTTCTTCTTGGGCAATTTTCGGAGTGCATTGGTGGTGGCTGTAACTATTCCGTTTTCATTACTTTTCGCTTTTATTATCATGCGACTGACGGGCATTCCTGCCAATTTACTTTCATTAGGGGCTATAGACTTTGGAATCATTGTTGATGGAGCTGTTGTGATGGTCGAACACCTAATAAGGAGCTATCATAAAGCCACACAACACGAAAGGAAAAAAGGAATAATATCATTAACTATACAGGCAGCCAACGAAGTATCAAAAGAGATTTTCTTTTCGGTAAGTATCATTATTTTGGCCTATATGCCTATTTTGTTGATGACTCGTGTAGAAGGTAAGCTCTTTAGCCCTATGGCTCTTACCTTATCATTTGCAGTAATAGGCTCAATGATTTTTGCACTTACCGTAATTCCCGTGCTTACTTCATACGTTTTTCAAAAAATCATAAACAACAACATCGAAATAAAAGAACATCAAAATTTTGTATTAAATTTTTTCGACAAATCATATCATTTTGTGCTTGATTTTATCTCAAGATATTATAAGAAAACCGTATTAATTGGATTTGCAATAGTGACAGGGTTAATTGGCTTCGGAGTGTTTTTAGGAACAGAGTTCCTGCCCGAACTTGATGAAGGCTCTATTTTCTTAAGAGGAAATTTCCCAGCAGGTATTACAATTCAAGAAAATGCAAAATACGCTCCCAAAATCAGAGAAACCATCGCCAAATATCCTCAAATTGAATTTATAATAACACAAACCGGACGAAATGATGATGGCACTGACCCCTTTCCTGCTAACAGAAATGAAATATTAGTAGGACTGAAAGCGTATAATTTATGGACCGATACAGTTTCTAAAAAAGAATTGTTGCATCGTATTACTACAGACTTAGAAAAAAAACTACCCAGTGTAAAATTTACTTCAGGCCAACCCATCATTGACCAAGTTATGGAAATTGTAACAGGTAGTGCTGCCGATTTAGCGGTTTCAATAATTGGCGATGACCTTACACTCATGCGAGCAAAAGCCGATAGTATCGTAGGAATTATGAAGCAGATGCAAGGTAGCCAAGGAGTAAATATAGAGCAAGAAGGTACACAGGAGCAGCTTGCAATCAATATAAACAGAGAACAAGCCGCTCGCTACGGAATCAATGTATCTGAAATTCAGAATATGATTGAAGCCGCTATTGGCGGAAAGTACATTTCGGTTCTATATGATGGTACTAAAAAATACGACATCTTGGTCAGGTATCTTCCACAATTCCGTAATAATATTGATGAAATTAAAAAACTATTAGTTAGTTCGGCTTCAGGAGCTTTAATACCGATGAGTGAATTGGCTGATATACGTTTTGTGGTAGGTCAAACTAATATTTATCGGTACAACAATAAACGTATGGTAACCGTCAGAACAAATATTAGAGGGAGAGACCAAGGCGGTTTTGTAAAGGAGTTGAAGGAAAAAATCGAAAATAAAATACAAATTCCCAAAAGTTACACTGTAATTTATGGCGGGCAATATGAAAACCTCGAACGTGCAGGCAAGCAATTAGCTCTTACCATTCCGCTAACTATAGTTTTGGTATTTTCGCTTTTATTTTTGCTGTATAAAAACGCAAAAGATACCCTCATAACCATGTCATGTATTTTATTTGCATTGGCTGGTGGTATTATTGCATTATTAATTAGGGGTTATTATTTTAATGTTTCGGCAGGGGTGGGTTTTGTCTCTATCTTTGGTATTTCGGTAATGGCTGGAGTCATCCTTGTTTCGGCTCTTAACAGGGCTATTATTGGGCGTGAAATCACGTTAGATTTAATTAAAATAACCTCCCAAGAACAATTAAGAGCAATTTTGTCAATACTTTTTTTAGCAATTTTAGGTTTAATTCCTGCTGCCATATCAAGCGGCATAGGTTCTGATGTCCAGCGTCCACTGGCAACTGTAATCATTGGAGGATTAATAAGCACACTTATTTTTACTCCTTTACTCATTCCACCGTTGTTTTATTGGGCTAAAAAAAATTAGTTAATATAAAAATGACTATTATTGATGCCTGATAGATTACTTTTGGGTTTTAAAAATGAAAATACTACTCATCGAAGATGAAAAAGCCTTAGCTTTAGACATTATTAACTACCTGAACAGCCAAGATACTGTCTGTGAGTGGGTGGATACCTTTAAGGATGCCAACGAAAAGATACAAAGCTATGATTATGACTGTATTTTGCTTGACTTGAGCCTGCCTGATGGGAACGGTATGCAATTACTCGAACAGTTAAAAAACGCAAAAAAATTAGAAGGAATAATAATAATATCGGCAAAAGATACTTTAGAGGTCAGAATTGAAGGCTTAAACTTAGGAGCAGATGATTTTCTGATGAAACCGTTTCACTTAGCTGAGTTAATGGCAAGAATACAAGCTGTGATACGCCGAAAAAAGTTTGATGGTAATAACACTGTGATATTTAACGAAATTCAGATTGATATTTTATCAAAAACTATTCATGCCAATAGTAGGCTGGTGGAAGCCACCAAAAAAGAGTTTGATTTATTGGTGTATCTGATAGGCAATAAAAATCGGGTACTGTCAAAAGCTGTTTTAGCAGAATATATTTCTGGCGATATGGCAGATATGCTTGATAACCACGATTTTGTGTATGCTCACATAAAAAATTTAAAGAAAAAGTTATCTGCCGCTGGAGTGAAAGATTATCTTAAAACCGTATATGGATTAGGTTATAAATGGCAAGACTGACTCATAGCAAAGACACCGATTTACTCAATCAAACCTTGAAAGGGTATTTGATATTTTCGGCTTTGTTGTTGTTGCTATTTATTCCGATTATTTTCTTCTTGTTTCAAAAACTATATCTCGATGACATTGATGATGGACTTCGATTAGAAAAATCCGAATTTCAACAATACATTTTACCAAACCTCAAGACACAAGATATAAAACAGTGGAATCGCTTCAATCGTGACTTCAAGATAATAGACACGATTAAAAGCAACACACACGATTATATCGAGCAAAAGTTTTATTATGATACATTGGTTCATGAACTCGAACCTTACAGAGTGCTATACTCATCTGTTTCAATCGAAAATAAACCATATACCCTTCTTATCAAACAAAATCTGATTGAAGAAAAAGACTGGATAGAAAAAATCATCCTATTTGTTGTATCGCTATTGATATTCATTTTATTAGGTACATACTTGATAACTCATTGGCAAAACAGAAGAGTTTGGCGAAGTTTCTATCAGAATTTGACACTTTTAGAAAGATTCGAGCTTGAAAATGCTATCGAGCCGCCTGAGTTTCTTTCATCAAATATCAATGAGTTTAATAGGCTTACAACGGTATTAAAAGAATTGGTCAATCGTGTAATCAAATCATATAAAAACCAACGGGAATTTGCCGAAAATGCAGCCCACGAACTTCAAACACCAGTTGCTGTTTTGAAATCTAAGATTGATAGCTTTTTACAAGTTCCCGAGCTGACAGACAGGCAAATGCAACTTTTAGACCAACTCAATGATGCCACAACCCGACTAAGCCGTTTGAATAAAAATTTATTACTATTGAGTAAGCTCGAACACCAGCTTTTTGAAAAAGGAGAAGTTGATTTTAAAAATATCATAGTTCAGAACTTAGATTTTTGGCATGAACAATGCGAAGCTAAAAAGTTAAAAATGGAGTATTTAAGCATCCATTCTTCGCTACAAATGGCTAATTTATCACTTGCTGAGATTTTGATTAATAATCTGATTTTTAACGCTATCAGACACAATATTTTGGGTGGAAATATTGAAATTTTCTTAAATCATGAAAAATTTGTAGTCAGAAATTCGGGCAAAAACGAAACAATACCATCTAACCAACTTTTTCAGCGATTTGCCAAAACCGACTCTTCTACACAAGGTAATGGATTGGGGCTTGCAATTGTTAAAAAAATTACTGATTTACATTCATGGAAAATCGAATATTCTTTTGAAAATAATTTACACACTTTCAGCATATTCTTCTAAAAATTCAAAATTTCTTCAAAATTCATCACTTGATTTGTGTCTGAATCAATCAATTATAACAAAATAAATGAAGAAATTACCGATAATCGTCTTCTTACTTACCACTTCTATTGTTTCTTTTGCTCAAAAAACAATCAATCTGTCGGGCAAGATACTGGATAAAAACCAAGCAGTTGAGTTTGTCAATGTTACCATCTCAAAAACGGGTGATACTACAAAGGTTTTACAATTTGCGGTTTCTGATTCTGTCGGGAAATTTCATTTTCAACTCCACGAACAAGGCGAATTTGTATTAAAAGCAAGTTTAATAGGCTATCTACCTTACAAACAGATAATCAGACTTGGAAACTCTGACTTGGATTTAGGTAATATTGAATTAAAAACAGATAATAAACTCTTGGGCGAAGTAGTAGTTACTGCACAAAAAAGACTTATTGAAAAAACTAACGAAGGCTTTGTTGTAAATGCGGCGGCTAATATTACCCAACTGGGCGGAACGGCCACCGACTTACTGAAAAGCACGCCTACCATAGCAGTAGATGCAGACGGTGCCATTACGCTCAGAGGAAAGACACCCTTGATTTTAATAAACGGGCGAAATTCTAAATTGGCCAATGCCGACCAAATTCCTGCCAGCAGTATCGAAAGCATAGAAGTAATTAACAATGCTTCGGCAAAATATGATGCCAATGCCCAAAGCGGAATCATAAATATTATTCTTAAAAAGAATGCCCAAAATGGCACAAACGGTGCTATCGCTTTGGGTGTAGGCGAAGGCTCAAGAGGGCGTATAAGCAGCTCTGCTTTACTTAATCATAGAGCTGACAAATGGAATATCGGATTGGCGTATGATAATCGTTTTGCAGGTCGTACAAAACATATTACCACCAACCGCACCAATTTTTTATTGCCTGAAACCTACCAAATCAATCAAGACCGCCACGACGAACGAGTAGAAAGATTGCAGAACCTAAAATTGAATCTCGATTTTCAGCCGAACGAAAAAAATACTTTTTCGTTTGAAGCGATTGGCAATGTGCAAGGGCAAGACAACGACGAACAACTGAATAGTATCATTTTGAAGCAAAACATGGGTTTTTCGACTGCCAACGACCGACACTCACTCGAATACCGCCGCTCAAAAGTGGGCGAGTTTGCCCTCAATTATAACCGAAAATTTGCCGACCCCAAAAAATCTTTCAATGCTTCGGCAACAACATCCATCGAACAAGGGCGTGAAAATACCGATATTGACACCCAACAATTAGCCGAAGATGCCACCAAAATTGGTAATGTTTTTTACCAAAAAACACATAACTACGAAGATGATGTCATTTCTAACATTATCGTAGATTATGCCACACCTATTGGGGCGAAGGGCGTTTTTGAAACAGGTTATAAGGGTACTTTTAGAAGTGTAAAAAATGATTATGAAGCCTCGGATAAACGAGAAAATGTATTTGTTGTGAATCAGGCATCCAGTAATATTTTTAATTTTAGTGAACAAATTAATGCCGTTTATGCCCTCTATCATAATCAATTAGGGTCAGAAAAATGGAAATATGAATTAGGTGTAAGAGCCGAACAAGTAAGCAATAGCGGTAAAACCCAAGATAACAGCACAAAATTTACGAATGAGTATCTGAAACTTTTCCCGACTGCAAATCTCATCTATGATGTTTCAGAAGGGCAATCTTGGAAACTAAGCTACGGCAAAAGAATCAACCGTCCAAGCCTTGGCGATTTCAATCCGTTTGTAGATATAACTGATGTACTCAATCCACACAGTGGAAATCCAAATCTGAAACCCGAAATAGTTCATGCCGCAGAATTGGGCTACAACAAAGAGTGGGAAAAGGCAACAGTTACGAGCAATATATTTTATCGCCATTCCACCAATACTATTAGGCAATTTTTACAACCTTTGGGCAACGGAGTAGTTTTGAGGTTGCCAGTCAATATAGGCACAGCAGATAGTTATGGTTTAGAAAGTGTAATTACTGCCAAACCGAGCCGTGTTTATGATTTCAATGCCAGTTTTACGCTTTTCGAACAATTATTTGGAGGCAATAATGCGTCGGCTGTGGCACAACAGAATACCTTTAACTGGTTCGGAAAACTAATAAATAATGTAACGGTTGGCAAAAACGGAAAGTTACAAATTATCGGTAATTACACTTCGGCAGCTACTACACCACAGGGGAATTTAATTCCAATTTATTATGCCGATTTGGGTTATCAACAAAAACTCGGTAAAGGCAATGCCAGATTAGGCTTGGTAGTAGTCGATATTTTCAATACGCTCAATAGTGGCGGCAAAACACTTACAACTGAATTTATCACAAACCGCACTCAGAAAGCCGATACCCGTGCGTTTATGCTTACATTTGCTTATTCGTTTAAATCAGGTTTCAAAGAAAAACTCATGGAAAATAAATTTTCTAAAGAATTTTAAAATACAGTTAATGGAAAAATGGAAACTCTTTGCGGTAATTTCAATGCTTTTTGCAGGCTTGACTTCAGTTATTGCTAAATTTGGCATGAAAAACCTAAGTAGTGATGTGGCTCTAAGTATTCGTACTATGGTAGTGTTTAGTGTTGTGGTAGCAAATGCTTTTTTATTAAACAATGCTTTTGCAGAAATCAAGCAAGCACCCAAAAGTAACTTAATTTACTTAGCTATTTCTGGAATTACAACATCTCTTTCATGGATTTTCTATTATAGAGCCATGAAAGAGGGGCAGGTTTCGTATGTCGCCAGTATTGATAAAGCCAGTATAGTTGTTACATTGGCATTATCTTTTATCATACTTAAAGAGCCAATTACTCCAAAAATATTAATTGGAGCTGGGCTAATTCTTTTAGGAATGGTGGTTTTGATTTGGAAATAAGTAAGTATTCTAAAACCCTAAATCCTTTCTTGATTGTGTATCATTATTCGGAAAAGCCAATCCAGAAGGTAATTTGGAAGGTACATACCTTGTTAAATTTTTATCGTACAAACCGTTTTTAATAAATTCAGTTAGTTGCTTAATTTCATCAGCAGTAAGATTTAAGGGTTTAAATTCTTTCGCAAGTTGTGTGCTTGGTACTTTTGGATTTTGAGGTTTTGCCACATTTTTATAAGCAATTACATCTTCGATTTTTGTAAAAGATGACCCATGAAAATAGAAAGGCGAATCTTTCAGATTATATAATTGAGGCACTTTAAATTTATACATATCTTCTGCTTTTCCTGTAAACCCACCACGCCCCTTATGTTCGGCTTTAGCTTCCGTAACAGCAAAAACAGTATTGTTTCCATAATTTCCGTTTTGTAAATCATTTGCCCCCAAAGCATAAAAATTCATTGAAGCCAACGAAGGCCCATTATGGCAGGTGGCACATTGAGCTTTTCCAAAAAATAAATTTGCTCCTTTCTTTTGGTCATCGGTCATTGCTCCATAGTTTCCTTTGAGCCATTGTTGAAAAGGGGCTTCATATGAGAGTAACGTTCGCTCATAAGCTGCAATCGCTAATCCTGCATTAACTTTATACTCCAGATTATCATTAAAATTCATTTTGGGAAAAGTCTTTTTAAACAAATCTGAATAAGTTTTGTAGGATTCTACCCACCCTTTTGTAATAAATAAACGATGAACGTCTTGCCCTGCAATGGCTTGGGTCTCAGTTCCCTGAAAACCCAATTTATTATTTTCTTTGGGTGTTCCTTTAGTCCAACTTGCTTCTGTACCTCTATTTAGATGGGTTGCCCCAAATTGGCCATTCCAAAGAACGTTGGTTTGATAGGCTATATTTAAAGCCGAAGGCGTGCGAATTGGTTGTACGTCTATTTCAACATCTTTATACAACGGATTTTTAGCACGTTTTTCACCCTGTACGCCAAAAGCAATGCCCCCATCGCCAATCCCCTGCGGTACACAGGCTTGAAAACCCGCCTTAACATGGTGGCAACTTGCACATGAATAAGTGCTATTACTTGATTCAATTATTGGGTTTCGACCTAATGCAGTTTCGTGGAATAATAATTTTCCGAGTTCTACTTTATCTGCTGTAATCGAATTTTTGGGGTCTTGTGGAATATTAGCAAAATCATCACTTTTAGGAAGTAAATAAAAAGATTTGCCCTTTCCATTTGATGCAACCGTTAAGTTTTTTTCAAGCTCGGTATCAAGTGTGGTAGGAGTAGCCATTTCTTCTTTTTGAGAACAGGAAATAGAGAAAACAGCAATGATAAATAAAATGGATATTTGTTTCATAAGATTCACTTTTACAAAACAAATATCAAAAAATATGCCGTTTTTCAGTAGAAAAACGGCATATTTTTATAAATGTGTGTGTTAATTGTTTCCTATCATTTTATTATAAACTTGAAAAGGTACATTATTATCGGATAAAATTTTGTAAACCTTAGCAGTAGAAGGAATCTTAAAAGCCTTCATAATTTCACGAATACTTCTCTGTTCCTTATAGGTACTAATTACCATCGGTGCAATCTCTTGATAATGTGGCGAAAGTCCTTTGGGTCTGCCCCCCATTCTACCTCTTGCCCGTGCCGCTTCTTGCCCAACCTTTGTTCTACGAATTAGTCTTTTGCGTTCATGTTCTGCCAAAAGTGCGAAGAGTTTAAAAACAAATTCGCCACTTCGCAATACTTCCTTCATTTTTTCTTGGAAGAGTTTTTCAGAGCCGTATTTTTTTAGAGCATTAAAATTAAGTTGCTCATTTTACTCTTCTTAGCTAAAATTGAAGGTTTTTTGAAAAGTAGGAACACAAATAACTAAATACTTAGTTTAAAGCCGTAATTTTCCTGTGCTTACTGTAAGAATCTCTAATTTATTATTTCTACTGAAAGTCATTCCGACCAGTGGGGATTTTTTTCTTTTCTTTCTAAGTTGTGGTTTTGTATTTATACCCAAAATAAACAAAAATAACGACTACTTTCTAATTCTCCATTTGATAACTAAGTCATTCCGACCAGTGGGGATTATTCACAAATTCACTTCCGTCCAGCAGGGACTTTTGTGGGGTATTTTAGCATTTTACCTCATTTCATTCCGACCAACAGGGATTTTTGTGGATTAATTTGTTCCACGATAAAAACCTATCATGTTTCATAGTTCCGACCAGCAGGGATTTTTGTGGATTACTCCAAGGCATTCCGACCAGCAGGGATTTTTGTGGATTAATTTGTCAATCTCATTCCGACCAGTAGGGATTTTTGTGGATTACTCCATGTCATTCCGACCAGTAGGGATTTTTTTCGTTTCATAAATATGCTCATAGCATACTGATTATTAAGCATATAAGATATTTCAAAACAAAAATCATTCCGTTTAGCGAGGACTATTTATAATAATATTTATATAATAACTTAATAATAATAAGGAACAATTTTTTTAGAATTTTACAGAGGGAAAAAAAGAAAAAATCAAATTTAAAATATCCTTCAAAACACGTTTTTATTTGATTCGTTACACAATTTTGTGTATTTTTATAGTATCAAACAAGGACAGAAAATGAATAAAACACCAAAAACACCTCAAAATTTTTTCTCAACAGAAATTATCTACAAAACACCATCGGGATTAGGCGGAAAATTTACATTGGACTATGTTTCCTTTAAAGAAGGTAAGCACATTTTTAGAAAGAAAAGTAACCAATTTAAGTTTTTTTTAAGCTATACGGATGAAGATGTACTTAATCATGTCATTTTGTCAGTAGAAGAAAATTCAGGAATGCCTGTAAACTTTAAGGTCGTAAGTATAGCAGATAAAGCAAAGCAAGGTTCAAATGTATTGATTGGGGCTATTTTACAAGGTCGCTTAGATTCTACATGTAAACGAATCTATTTTACAGATAACGTAGATACTGACTGGATTTTTTATGTAAATGATACTTGTACCCTAATCTAAGAAAAGCCATGACCGATATTATTGTCGAAACTACAATCTACAATGAAGTTATAGATTATATCGAAGCAGATTTAAAATATCCTTATAAGACAAGGTATAAACATATTCTCGAAAGTATGCTATCACTATCAGAAACCGATGTATCAGAATTGATTGATAAATATACGCTCAATCGCTCATATTACAGGTCTGCACGTCATTTTGTAATGAATTATGTATCAGCTACGCTAATTGAAAAAGAAGGTTTTACATGGAGAATAGATGAGTGTGGTTGGGTAAAACAAAATGAGAAGTTTGAAGAAGTAAAAATTGCTTTAGGTACTAAAAATAGCTTACAAATTGGTAAATCACCTAAAAACAGGTTTTTCTTTGGTTACTCAATAAATTTAGGCGGTGCAGGGGGAGCAAGTAGTGTGTCTGTATATGATAATAGTTTCAAAAGTTTTGAGGAAGCCAAGCAAGCAGGGTTAAACTATTTGAAAGAGGGATATTTAAAAACCGCTTTAACATTTAGTGAAGACACAACCAACTTTAATAGAAAGATAGTAGCTGAGTTCAAAAAGGCAATAGATTTCTATTTACCCCCAGTAGGTTCTCAATTACGATTATTCTAACTTTTATAGGTAGTAGGTTCGCTTACTACCTATTAACCCCCTAAACAAACCAATGAATACGAAATATAAAATCAATAGAGGTCTTTTATTGCAATGGTTAATTTTTCTCCCCATGATACTAACTATTGCTGTCCTAACTGGAGCAATGGAGGGTTTAAAAAAAGTGATTAAACAAGCAGAAAAAGGCATTTTAGATTTAACAACAGATGGAAATTCCTTTCAGCATTAATAGAAGAAAAAGAACTGCACGGAGAGCCTTTAAAAAGTGTCCATTATTTGCCGTTCAAATCGTTTCTGACAAACTTTCTTGCGAATACAATGCAGATGTACTTACATAGGATTTAATGTTAAGGAGAAAGCCTAAAATTAAGAGAAAGAAAATTAAACCTCGTTTTGACTTTAGATTCATGCAGTTAAAAAAACTGTCTGAAAGTATAATTACATCAGAAAATGAAAAAGAACGGCAGAAGCTGGCTAAATTTTCGCCGTAAATTGTTCAAAGATGTTGAAAAATTAGTCGAATCATCCGAAGCAATGTTAAAAATAGCCTTTATTTCCTTTATAACCAATCGTTTATAATCACAAAACAATATCTAAATAAGCCGAACATTCACAAAAAATAAAATTTAATTAAACTATAAAAAGAATCTATATAATCTTTTAAAGATTATTGCAATTTTGATGATTGGAAAAGTCAATAGCTAATATTTATGAATAAATGGCAAATATGTTTATTTAGAAAAGAGTTAAAAAGGTTTCAAAAAGATTGTACAAAAAGGCAAAAAAAACTTTAATAATAAAATGGTTATTTGATTTTTTCCTTGAATACTGTTTACAATATTGTTTGAGTCATAATGATATTTTTAGTATTCAATCAATAATAGATAGTCTTTTACAATAGTACTGTTCCAAATTATTGTCTTTAATTTAATTACCTCGATTTCGGGGGAATTAAATTATAAGCAACCGACCCAATAATATTTTGAAATACAGCTGTACCTGATGCGAATTTTCAGAAGAAAATTAGGCAGGTACAGTATCATAAAAGGGTGGTTTAATAGGACAGACACGGCTTACATAAGTATAATTCAAAAATAACTCGAAACCCCCAACTGAAGCACCCCTGTCTTTGAGGGAGGATTACCCAATAAATCCCATTGCTTTTGAATGCGATAATTGAATCGAATAACTGTTGATGGAATTGGTCGCCAACTGATGGCAGGCATAATTGAAATAACTTCATCATAAATTTTATCTTCGGTAAATTTACCTACATTCCAGTCAACTCGTTCGATACGGCAAGCGATATTAAACGAAGAACTGGGGAACCCTGCAAGGGGTTTCTTATAAATAGGTTGCACAATATCTACAAATCCGCCCATCTGTTTATTACCATATTGGACTGCATAATTGCTTGGCAAATCAACATTCACCCATGCCCATTCTGTAATAATTGATGTTTTTGTTTTTTTGATAGTAGTATTAAAATCTATGGCGAATACATTTAATGACCTTTTAGGTGCTAAAATAAAACCATCCTCTTGAAATTTATTATAAATTCCACCCATATATGAAAGCCCCAATTCTCCAACTTTTCTATTTCTAATAGCTATTTTTCCTGTAAAAAGAGCCTTTCCATTGCTACTTTCCTCAAAACGATTTCTGTTAGCTTTGGCGGCTGATAAGGATGTTCGACTGTTTTCATTATCAATTATTGTTTCATCAAAGCCATTTGTCAAATAGGCTTCATAAGCAAATACCCATTGTTTGCTGTATTTTTTTCCATAAAAACCCATTCCTATGTTACTAAACGTTGCAGGTAGCATTTGAGTAGCCGAAATTGGTCTATCGCTAAATTCCCATTTTGGACCATCATGGTTTTGATTAAATGCACCAATCGGATTCACAATAATACCACCTCGAAAATTGAAAAGATTATTGAATTGAAAATCAAGGGCTGCAAATTCGATATTGATTTCTTTTGTGCCGTCTTCAAATTCAAGTTCTGACATAAATTTTATCTTTTGATGCAAACTTCCACCTAAAAACAAGGTCATTCTACGCATTTGAAAAGAGAAACCGTCTCCAACGCCATCTGTTATGCCATAATTAGTATTCAATTCGACATAGCCACCTACGCCCAACGGAGTGCGACCGACCTGTAAAAATGGACGGCTATACACTGCATCAATATTCATTTTGGCAGAATCTGGAATCGGTTTGCGTTTGAATAGCGTTGTATCTATTTGGGCAAAAATAGTTTGAGATAAGCCTAATAGAAATATCAAGAGTAGGTAGTGTTTGTTCATTATGACTTAGGCTAAATTGATATAAATGTTTTCTCTGTCAGTTTTTACAGCGAACGTTTTCAAGGCTTTTTCGGCAGGTCCTTGCGTTACTTTTCCTTTGTTGTCAAATTCGCTACCATGTCCTTCACAAACCAAATAATTACCATGAGGTTGCACTTCATTTCCTTGATGTGTACATTCTAAATAAACGGCAGAATATTGGTCTTCCTCCAAACGAAAAACGGCTATTGGAAAACCTAATTTTTCATATTTAGCCACAATAACATTCCGAATGCTTTGTTTATCTTTCTTTATTTCAATAAACTCACTTTTTTTGATAACCAAATCATTTTGTTTCAAATCAACTTGTTTAGCATAATAGGCTGAACTACAACCTTGTAAGGTAAGCGATAAGGCACTGCCACCGATACAACTCAAACAGCTTGTACGAATAAAATCACGTCTTTTCATATCAAAGGCTTTCTAAAAATGTTACCAATTCTTGTTTTTCTTTACTGCTCAATGCTACATATTTTTGCCGACTTTTGAGAGCTTCGCCACCGTGTAGCAGAATGGCTTCATCAATACTTTTGGCACGTCCATCGTGCATTAAATGAACTTTTCCGCCTTGCGAATCTTTTGCTAAACCCAAGCCCCAGAGTGGTGTAGTTCGCCATTCAAAAGTCTTGGCTGAACCTTCTGTATAATTATCATCTAAATCTTTTCCCATGTCGTGCATTAACAAATCAGTGTAAGCAGCGAATGTTTTATTGCTCAGTCCTTGAATGGGTGAGTTTGCCGTTTTCATGCTTGGAGTATGGCAAGCTGCACACTGAATTTTTAGGAATATTTCTTTCCCTGCCTTTACTTCTGTTGATTCAACATTTCTTTGAATTGGAGCTTTCAATGTTTGTAAATAGTGTACTACATCAGCTATTTCGGCATTACTTACTTCGGGGTCTAATGCTTCATGGCTGTATGTGTCGTTTGGAGAATAAACGCTTACGATGCCCATGTCTTGATTATAAGCATTTACTGTCTGATTGAATAAATTATATGCCCCTGCTTTTCTGCCAAAACGACCAATATATTTGCCATTTTTAGTAATAGCATTAGATTTTGGTGTCAGAAAACTTGGTAACTCAATCCAATTAGGTACGCCCGAAATTCCATCATTGTCTTTATCGTCGGGGTCTGATAAAGCCAAAATATCAGCATCTGAAACAGCCTCCAAAAAACCTAAGCCTGTATTAGATGGAGCGATAAATGTAGCGTGAGAAGCTCCCGAAGGAATATTTTCAGGGTTAAAGCCTATGATGGTTCTATGCTGTAATTGTGGACCACCTTGCATCAAAAATTTATTTCCTGTTTCATCAGTCTGCCCAAATCGAATTAAACTTGTTGAAGGGTGTCCTTTGCCATCACCAGCATGACAACTGATACAAGAATTTGATACGAATAAAGGCCCTAAGCCAGTATTTGCAGTAAAAACTTTTGCAAAAGCTACATCACCTCTTAGGAATTGAGCCGTTTCGGTAGTAGTTAAATCTTTGATTGTACCATCTAAAACATCGCTGTCTTCGGGAGAAACAGGTAGTAGTTTCTCACAAGCCGTAGCAATAAAAAAGCTAAATGCGATGATTAATAAAGTATATTTTGCTTTCATTATGTTTTGATTTACAATTTTGAAAGACAAATGTAGAGTAATTTAGACTAATCTAAAAATAATATTAGATTTATTGTGTAGTTGTTTTAAATATAAGCTAAAAATAAAAGCATTGCTCTTTTTAGAACAATGCTTCTAAAAGAGGAACAAAGAAAATATGAGTTAAAACTTCATATTCTGAATCCTAACAGCATTCAAAATTGCCAATAACGCTACGCCAACATCAGCAAAAACTGCTTCCCACATAGTTGCTAAACCGCCAGCACCTAAAATGAGTACGATAGCTTTTACGGCAAACGCAAGTGAAATATTTTGCCAAACAATACGCTTGGTTTGTTTACCGATATTAATTGCCATTGGTATTTTTGATGGTTTATCATCTTGAATCACTACATCAGCAGTTTCGATAGTAGCATCGCTACCGAGTCCGCCCATTGCAATCCCCACATTGCTCAATGCAACTACTGGAGCATCGTTTACACCATCGCCTACGAAACATACGGTTTCATTGAGAGTCTTCAATTCTTTGACTTTATTTACTTTATCTTCGGGTAGTAAATCACCAAATGAGTTGGCTATCCCCAATTTATCAGCTACAAATTTTACAACGTTATTTTTATCGCCACTGAGCATTACTGTATTTACACCTAATGCTTTTAGTTTATTTACTGTTTCTTGGGCATCTTCTTTGATGCTGTCGGCAATGGTCAAATAGCCCACAAACTTTTTATCGTAGGCAATGGCTATCAAAGTATAAACTATTGTTGTTGGGTCAATATCATATATGATAGAAAATTTATCCATCAATTTAAAGTTACCCACTAATAGTTCTTTGCCCGATATTTCAGCTTTGAGTCCATGCCCTGCTATTTCTTCTACATTTTTAAGCTCAATGCTCGAATCAATATTTCCTACAAAATTATGAATGGCAGTTGCCACTGGATGTGTACTTTGACTTTCTAAGGCATTGACCATTTTCAAGATTTCATCTTTATTAAAATCTTGTTTTATGATAACTTCTTGTACATTAAACACACCTTCGGTCATCGTACCAGTTTTGTCCATCACCACATTTTGTATATTGGCGATAATATCTAAAAAATTGCTTCCTTTAAACAAAATACCATTTTTAGAAGCCGCACCAATACCCCCGAAATAGCCCAAAGGAATAGAAATAACCAAAGCACAAGGGCAAGAAATAACCAAGAAAACCAAAGCTCGATATAGCCATTGATTAAACTCGTAATTTTCTGCGAAAAAATAAGGTAAGACTGTTATCAAAATAGCTAAAACGACTACAATTGGCGTATAGATTTTAGCAAATTTTCTGATGAATAACTCAGTTGGTGCTTTCTGAGCCGTAGCATTTTGAACCAATTCCAAGATTTTTGATAATTTACTATCTTTATAGGCTGTTGTAACTTTTACTTGCGAAACCGTATTGAGATTTATCATTCCTGCCAAAACCATTTCACCTTTGGCTTTGGTATCGGGTTTACTTTCGCCAGTCAAAGCTGCGGTATTGAATGAAGCAGTTTCAGAAAGTAGTTCACCATCTAAGCCCAGTTTTTCACCTGCTTTTAATTGAATGACATCACCGATATTTACAGTTTCCGCCTTTATGGTTTTCGCTTGGTTGTTTTGTAAAACGGTTACTTCGTCAGGTCTTTGGTCGAGTAAGGTTTTGATATTTGCCTTTGCTCTTTTAACAGCCAAAGTTTGGAAAACTTCACCAACGGCATAAAACAACATTACGGCTACTCCTTCGGGGTATTCGCCAATGGCAAATGCTCCAATGGTGGCAATGCTCATTAATAAAAATTCAGAAAATATTTCACCTTTGCTAATGCTCTCAACGGCTTCTTTTACTACTGGAAAACCAACAGGTAAGTAAGCAACAGCATACCAAATAATACGTATCCAACCTGTGAACCAAGTTTGAGGAATGTAATTATCCAAAACAATGGCAATGAGTAGTAAAACTAAGCTAATGATGGCTGGTAAAAACATTTTGAATGTGCTATCATTTCCGCTATCGTGTCCATGTCCGTCGTCGTCTCCATGTTCTTCTTTTTCGGGTTCATCGGTTGCACAGCATCCCACTTCTTTATGTTCTTTTTTGAGTTGTTTATTGGCAACAGTATTTATTTTTTCTTCTTGTGTACAACAAAGTTGCTTTCCGTCTTTGTCGTAAATGTGTTTATGTTCCATATTTATTAGCTTATAAATTTATCAATAATTAAAAAAATCAATGTCCGTGGTCATCGCTACCTTCTGAGTTCGACATCGTTGATTGCAAATAATACGCACCCTTTGTTACGATTTTTGAATTGGCAGGAATTTCATTCATAAGAGTTACTTGCACAAAGCCTAACTGTGCTGTTCCTGTTTTTACTTCTATTCTTTTAAAATGTACGCCAGTATCAACCGATTTTTCAGATTCTTCATGCTTTTCTCCCTCTTTATGCTCGTGTTTTTCTTCTTTCTCAGCTTCTTGAATAAAAATAAACTCTTTGCCTTCTGCTTTGGCAATGGCATCAATTGGCAAAGTTTCTACGTCATTTTTACCAATATCAATTAGTGCATTCACATACATTCCAGGAATCAGTCCGATGGTAGAATTATTGATGTCGGCATGAACTGCAACCGATTTTGATTCATTTTGAAAAGCCTTCCCCACGCTAAAAATCCGCCCGATAATTTCTTGATTTCCTTGATTGGTCAAAACGAACCGTACATTTTGTCCAACTTTTATGCGAAAAAGGTCTTTTTCATAAACCAGTAAATCGACGTGCATTTTTGAATTATCAACAATAGAAAATAAGGTATTATTAGCCGAAATACTACTACCTATTTTTACTTTCACTTCTGTGATGTAACCCGAAATAGGAGCGACAATAGAAAGTACCGACGAGCTTTCATTACCACCGAGCGAAAGGTTTTGGTCTAAAATAACGATTTGATTTTCCGTATTTTTGATTTTATTCTTGACGGTTTCCAGTTCTGTACTGACTTTTTGAAAAGTTTTTTTAGCCGTTACGTTTTCATCACTTAATTCTTTCTGACGAGCAAATTCTAACTCCAAAAACTCTTTGCTGACTTTGGCTTGTTGTAATTCTTCGGTCAATTTGGCTTTTTCTAAGCGAATATTATTAAATTCCAAACTTTGAAATGTAGCTATTGTTTGCCCTTTTTTTACATATTGCCCTTCGATAACTGCAATTGTTTTGATAATTCCACCCAAAAATACCGAAACATCTGCTTGATTTTGAGGGGGAAGTTTGGTGTAACCATTGGCTGTGATAACTTCACTAAGATTTTTCTTTTCAAAACTTCCGAAAACAATTTGGGCTGATTTTACTTGGGCAGGTGTAAGCTCTACTGTGCCTGTTTCATCGTGATGCTCTTCTTCGGTGGCAGTTTCTGTACTTGCTGTTTTGTTACACGCCATCATCAACGAAAATCCGATGATTGCGATTAAATATTTATATGATTGATTGATTTTCATTTGCTTAAAAAATTAATTGTTTAACAAATATTGAATATTGATTGCATTTTGGTTGAAAGCATTGATTGCGTGCAAATAATTTTGCTGAATGCTCAATACTGTTTCTAAACTTTGAAGATATTCCACATAACCTACTTCGCCACTTTGATAGGCTTTTGTGGCATTTTTTGTGATTATTTCAGCATTGGGCAAGGCTGTTTTCGTATAATAATCAATCAATGATTGATTTGTTTTTTGCTCTTGAATTTGTTGCAAAAGTTGGCTATTCAGTTGATTTTTAAGATATTCTGATTTTTTTTTCTGAACGATAACTTCACTTTCTGATGCTTGAATGCGAGCTTTATTAGCTTTGCTGAAAATCGGAATACTTATACCCAAATTCACGCCTTGAAAACGAGGAAAGCCATTATAGAAAATCGTTTTATCATTGACCTCTTGATTACCTGTGAGTGATTGAATAAAATATCCAGCCGTGAAATCTGGTTTCAAGAGGGCTTTTTCTACATTTCTATTGGCTGACGCAAGGGCTATTTGTTGCATTGCTAATTGCAGAATAGGATTTTGATTGATAAATGTAGAATCTGACAGTAAAGAGGCATGGGGTTGAAAGGCAGATTGAGCAATTTCAAATTCTTGCTGGGTATTCATCAAGGTTTTGAGTTTGATTTTTTCACTTAAAATCAAGGCATCATTTCGTTTTCTGATTTGTAAAAACTCTTGCTGCTTACTTTCAGCCGTAATTTTTTCTAATAAATTACTTTCTCCTGTTCGTAGTTTAACGGTGGCGGCTTTTACGAAATTTTGTAAATTTTCGTCTTGTTTTATCAAAATTTCGTTGATTGCACCCAAATACAAAACGGTATTCCACGATTGTCTGATTTGATAGGCGAGTTCATGTTTCGTTGCTACTAATTTGAGTTCAGCGTCTTTGATATTTTCTTGAATCAAAGCCTTTTTTGCTTGAAATTGAAACGGACTAAACCATTGCGAAATACTCAAATTTTGGTCAAAGCTACGGGTGTTGTATTGCCCCAAAGTAGCATTAAAATTGGTTTTTGGCAATTCTTTTGCCGTTGGCAATAACTGATTTTGTACTTTAATATTCAATTCTGAGGCTTGAATGGAAGGATTATTTTTAGTGCCTAAATCAATGGCTTCTTGCAAAGTAAGTTTGGTTTGGGCGTTTGAAATATTAAATGATAATATTCCAAAGACAAGCATAGAGGCTACTTTAATAGGCTTTTTAGAAATTTTTACACCTTTTTCAAATAGCAAATACAAAATTGGTAGTACAATTAAGGTTAGCAATGTTGCTGTAATTAACCCACCAATTACAACAGTTGCCAAGGGTTTTTGCACTTCTGCCCCCGCACCGCTACTCAAAGCCATAGGCAAAAAGCCCAATGATGCAACTGCGGCGGTCATTACGACAGGTCGTAAACGTACTTTTGTGCCTTCTTTTATTCGCTCCAACACATTGTTCCAACCTTCGGCTTTGAGTTGATTAAAATAGCCAATCAGTACAATACCATTCAAAACTGCTACACCAAACAAGGCAATAAAGCCAATTCCTGCTGAAATGCTGAATGGCATTCCACGCAACCACAGGGCAAAAACACCACCAATTGCAGAAAGTGGAATTGCCGTAAAAATCAATATGGATTGTTTGATAGAATTGAAGGTGAAATACAGTAAGACAAAAATCAAAAGCAAAGCTACTGGAACGGCTATTGCAAGGCGTTTATTGGCTTCGACCAAGTTTTCAAACTGCCCACCATATGTTACATAATAGCCTTCGGGTAATTTTAGTTTGGCATCTAATTTCGCCTGAATGTCATTGACTACACTTTTCACATCACGCCCACGCACATTGAGTCCAATCACAATTCTACGTCTGCCATCTTCACGACTGATTTGTGCAGGCCCTTGTTCAAAATTCACATCGGCTACTTGCTCCAAAGGAATTTGGTTGCCATTTGGTAGGCTCACAAATATGTTTTTCACATTAGAAATATCTTGGCGAAAATCCTTGTCGAGCCGCACCACTAAATCATAACGCTTTTCGCCTTCATAAACTGTTCCTGTGGCTTGCCCTGCAAAACCTGTGCGTATAACTTTGTTCAAATCGCCTACATTTAGCCCATATAATGCCAATTTATCGGGGTTGTACCGAACCGTGATTTGGGGCATACCTGTTACTTGCTCTGCTTTTATATCAGCTACACCTTCTATATTTCCAATCAGTCCAATTGTAGCATTTGCCGTTACTGCCAACTTTTCTAAATCTTCTCCAAAAATTTTAATGGCTATATCACTTCTTACACCTGTCATTAATTCGTTGAAACGCATCTGAATCGGTTGAGAAACTTCAAAACCTACGCCTGGTATTTGCTCCATTTCTTCTTTCATCAAATCTGCCAATTCGTAAAAATCTTTGGTGGTTGTCCACTCTTTTTTGTTTTTGAGAATAATAATCAAATCGCCTGTTTCAATGGGCATTGGGTCGGTTGGAATTTCAGCAGAGCCAATTTTAGAAACCACTTCAACCACTTCGGGAAACTTAGCTTTTAGTAATTTTTCTAATTTTGTGGAAGTTTCTATGCTCATATTTAATGAACTGCCACCAGCATTTCTGAAATTGATAGCGTAATCACCTTCTTCCAAAGTTGGAATAAATTCACCACCCATTCGACTGAAAATAAATAGAGCAACTAAAAACAAAACAACAGAAGCACTCAAAATAATGGTTTTTAAACGCAATGCCCTGTCTAAAATTGGTTGGTAGAAACGATAAATGAAATCAATGATTTTGTCAGAAATATTCTTTTTATGACGGATATTTTTGCTTAAAAACAATGCAGAAGCCATCGGAACATAGGTAAGAGATAAAATAAACGCTCCCAAAATGGCGAATGAAACGGTTTGAGCCATTGGTTTAAACATCTTGCCTTCTGTGCCAACCAATGCCAAAATTGGTAGATAAACAATCAAAATAATAATCTCACCAAAAGCAGCACTACTCCTAATTTTAGTTGATGCCTGAAGCACTTCTTCATCCATTTCTTTGGCAGAAAGTCGCCCTTCTTTGTTGAGATGTAATCGGTGAATGACGGCTTCAACGATAATAACCGCCCCATCTACAATCAATCCAAAATCTATTGCCCCCAAACTCATCAAGTTGCCAGAAACACCAAATAAATTCATCATTATTACAGCAAAAAGTAGTGCCAACGGAATTACCGAAGCAACTACCAGGCCCGCACGCCAGTTGCCCAATAATAAAACCAAAACAAATATTACAATTAATGCACCTTCTAAAAGGTTAGTTTCTACCGTACCAATGGCGTTATTTACCAGTTTTGTACGGTCAATGAAAGGTTCGAGTGAAACACCTTCGGGCAAGGATTTTCTGATTTGTTCTACCTTCGCTTTTGTACGATTCACTACCGCCGACGAATTTTCTCCTTTGAGCATCAAAACCATTCCGCCCACTACTTCGCCTTTTCCGTCTTTGGTAACTGCTCCGTAGCGTAAAGCCGACCCTTCTTGTACTTTTGCCACATCACGAATGAGAATAGGTACTCCATTACTGGTTTTTACAACTATTTTTTCGATGTCAGGAATGCTTTTTACCATGCCTAAAGCCCTGATAAAATAAACATAAGGCTGTTTGTCGATATACGCACCACCTGTGTTTTCATTGTTTTTTTCGAGAGCCTCAAAAATATCAGTAATGGTAGTATTCATACTTTTTAGTCGGTCAGGTTGCACCGCAATTTCGTATTGTTTGAGATTACCGCCCAAGGTGGTAACTTCGGCAATTCCTGCTGTGCCGAGTAATTGGGGCTTTACTATCCAATCTTGAATACTTCGGAGTTTGGAAGCATCATATTGATTTTCGAAGCCTTTTTTGGCAAAAATTACATATTGATAAATTTCTCCTAAACCTGTACTGATAGGTGCTAATTCTGGAATTCCAGCACCTTTTGGAATCAGTCTTTCAGCATCTTTGAGTTTTTCACTTATTTGAGTCCTTGCCCAATAAATATCGACATCTTCTTCAAAAACGAGAGTAATCACACTCAATCCAAACCGAGAAAATGAACGCATTTCTACGATTTTGGGAATCGTCTTCATCATTTGTTCGATGGGGTAAGTGATAAACTGCTCCACTTCTTGGGTAGCCAAAGTAGGTGCGGTAGTAATGACTTGTACCTGATTATTGGTAATATCAGGCAGGGCATCAATGGGTAATCGGCTTAAATTAAAAATACCAACCAGCACCAAAGCCAAAGTGAATAGACCCACAATAAACTTATTGTGGATAGAGAAATGAATGATTTTATCTAACATATTTTAAATCTAATTTTGAAAAATTCATAGATAGCCATTACAAGAGAACATACTGAATGGAAATTCAGCAAGTAGCAATGGCAATAAAGATTCAAGAATTAGATTTTGGGCGGTTGCCAGATGTTTCCGTAGAAATCAGAAATAAAAGAAGTATTGTAGAAATTAATATTTACTTTTTCAGAAAAAAAATATTGGTTAATTTCAGAAATGAGAGGGGAAAATGAAAAATTTAAGACAATATTTGTACCACAACAAGCACAAATACAGAAAGGTGAACACGTTTCGGTATCTTCTTGGTGGTTGGTGTGATTGGTTTCTGAAAATGCTATTTTTTCATTATCTATTACTTTACAGTCTTCCACATCTCCGCAAGGCAGACATGAAAGTACAAGTACGTAAATGGATAATATGAATGAAAGTATTTTCATAAAGCAAAAGTATGTAAAAAACAAGTGCAACAGGGAGTCAAAAAGGAAGTATTTTTAAAATAATATGAAATAATCGTATGTTTACATCAATAATTAAAATTTATTTTGAATGAAAAACGTATTCTTGTGCACCATGATTTGGTCATTATTTTCATGTGAGAAATCATCAAAAATGTTAAATCCTGCGGCTTCTATACCTGAATATGAATCAACTCCACAATCATTTGTTTTACCAAATTTTGTGCTTGATGAAGCATCTGGCTTGTGTGATAGTAAAAGTATGGAAGGCAAAATATGGGTAAACGAAGATAGTGGAAACCCAAGTATTCTACACTTATTAAGCCATGATGGTAAATATGAGGGAAGTATTAAACTACCTTTTCCAAATCGAGACTGGGAAGATATGGCGGTTGTCAAGAACCCTGTTGATGGAAAAAACTATGTTTACATTGCAGATATTGGAGATAACGCTGCTGCCTACAATAATGAATACTATTTGTATAAATTTTTAGAACCCAAATCTGTCAATGAAATCGTTGCAAATTACCAAAGAATCAAATTTAGTTATCCTGATGGTAGTAGAGATGCAGAAGCATTTTTAGTTGACCCTCAGACGAATGATATTTACATAATTACCAAAAGAGAGTCAAAAGTTAGAATTTATCAATTACCTTTTCCTCAATCGTTTACTAATCCTCAAATAGCTGAATTTTTGCAAGAGATTGACTATCAGCTTATTACAAGTGGGGAAATATCAGTTGATGGAAAGGAAATTGTTTTAAAAAACTATCTTTCTACTTTTTACTGGTATCGAAAACCGAATGAAAGCATTAAGGCTACTTTTTCGAGAAGTGCCGATAAAGTGCTTTCAGTAAGGCAAGAAGTACAAGAGGAAGGTTTTTGCTTTGAAAAAAATGGGAAAGGTTTCTTTTCCATTGGTGAACGAAATGGAGAAACCTTTAGTCTGTATTTTTTTAGAAAAAAGTAGCTATGAAAGCATTGATTTTATTAATTTTTATTGAAATTCCACACATTATATTTGCTCAATCACCAATTATCGAATGGCAAAAATCCATTGGGGGAAGTTCAAAAGATATTGCAGACAAGATAATTATAACCGCTGATGGTGGGTTCGTAATTACAGGGAGTTCGCAATCAAATAATTTTGATATTCCTTCAAACGTGGGGCAAAATGACATTTTTGTGTGCAAAGTTGATAGATTTGGAGAAATTTTATGGAAAAAATCTTTTGGTGGAATCGGGGAAGATTTGGTAACTGGAATTATAGAAGTTGATAACGGATTTATTGTATGTGGAACATCAATCGGTGGAAATAATGATTTTTTTAATAGTTATGGTCATACTGATATTGTTTTATTAAAATTAAATCAGAATGGCGAATTGATTTGGAAAAAGAACTTTGGAGGTAGTGAAAATGATTATGTAACTGAAATAATTAAAACAGAAGATGATAAATTAATATTGATTGGCTATACTCAATCAAACGACTTTGATATTTCTGGAAATATTGGAAATTTAGACGGTTTGATGATGAAATTTGATTTGAATGGCGTAATAATTTGGCAAAAATTATTTGGCGGGATTTCAAATGATTACTTTCATTCGGTTGGTCAAACAGCAGATAATGGGTTTATTGTTGTCGGAGCGTCCGAATCATCTGCTTGGGGTAATTATGGAATGAACGATGCTTGGATAATTAAAATTAACCAAAATGGCTTTTTTGAATGGCAAAATCATTTTGGAGGGACTGCAAATGACAGATTTCTATCTGTTATTCAGTTGAATGATGGTAAATATGTAGCCACTGGTGAGACCTATTCCTATGATTATGACTCCATCGAAAATCATGGTGTTTCTTTGAATAGAGACTGTTTTGTAGTAAAAATTGCCAATGATGGACAAAAAGAATGGTCAAAGTGTTTTGGTGGGAGTTCGGAGGATGATGGAAGAAGTCTTGTACAATCAACAGATAACAATTTGGTAATACTTTGCCAAATACATTCTAATGATGGAGATATTTATCCTGCCATGAATGGCGAGGCAGATTATTGGTTAATAAAATTAGACAATAACGGTACAATTTTATGGAAACGAGCTTATGGAGGTAGTGGGCATGAAGTCTCAAGATGCTTATTACAAACATCCGATAATGGTTTCATATTCATTGGAGATTCTTATTCACCCGATAGTGGGGATGTTACGGGAAATCATGGTGATGATGATATTTGGGTAGCAAAACTCACAGCACAAGAAAATTGCTACCCAGTTCTTAATTTAGATAAAACGATTTATCAAGAAAACAAAACTTTTCAATCATTTACGATATTAAATTCTCGTTCAAAAATCATCAATTCATCTTCAAATATTCAATATAAAGCACAAAAATCAATTATTCTTACGAATGGCTTTGAAGTAAAACAAGGCAATGTTTTTCGTGCAGAAATTGGGGCTTGTGAGAATTGAATTTATTATATCGTTTTTCACTAATAATTCAAACCAAGCCCTACGCCAAAGCCCATATCACTATCATAGTGGATTCGACCTCTTATGTTTCTTGAAAAAATATAATCAAATCCAGCCATATATTCTTTATCAGTATTGAGCATAAACATTCCTCTGACTCGTTTGCCCAATGGAATATCTTCCCTTGATAATTGAATACGAAAATTACCATCAGTAAATACCTCTGACTGCAAACGTACCAACATAGGTAAAGTATAATTGAAACCTAAACTCAATAAACTACGATTATCTTTGGTGTTGGTTTGTCCGAAAATATTTTTTTCTACTTCATCCATGCCAAATTTTCTATATCGCCAATCGAATCCAATAAATGGCATAAACCATTGCATTTTACCAATGTATCGCCCGATATGGGTTTCGGTTTCATAGCCGTGCATATCATTGTAGCCCAATCGCCATTCAGTACCAATACTCCAACGAGTGTTTTGTAGCATTAACATTCCATCGTTTCCGTTGGTAGCAAAGTCGTTTTCAGCCATCAAATGAAACTTTCTATCATCAGCAAAAAGTTTTCTTTGAGCTAATTTGGGGTTAGGTATCAAAGGATTCGCTGCTTGATTCTCATAAGTAAAAACCCGACCCATGCCACTCATCATGTGGTAGAGAATATGGCAATGAAAAAACCAATCGCCTTCAACATTGGCATTAAATTCTAAGGTGTCGGTTTCCATTGGCATAATATCAACGATATTTTTTAATGGAGAATAGTCACCTTGCCCATTTAGTAACCTAAAATCGTGTCCGTGCAAGTGCATTGGGTGTCGCATCATAGAACCATTATAAAGGATAATTCGTACATTTTCGCCTTTTTTTATTAAAATCTTGTCAGCTTCCGAAACTACTTTATTGTCTAAACTCCAAACATAGCGGTTCATGTTTCCACTCAATTCAAAACGTAATTCTTTGACTGGTGCACCTTTGGGAAGGTTGGTAATTGTAGGCGATTTTAGCATCGCATAGTTTAAAGTAACAATATCCGAAAGCTCGTTGCTATTGTATTGAGATTCATCCATTTTCATTTCATACTCTTTCATATCGCCCATTTCCATGTTTTTCATGTCATGTTTTTTTGCTTCTCCTGTAATTTCGGGGTACATTACCACATTCATATCCATCTGATTAAGGCTCATAGACATTCCCATATCATCCAAATCGCCATTCATTTTCATCATGCCATTCATCATTTTCATTCCTTCAAAATATTTAAGTTTAGGCATTGGTTTGGCTTTTACCTGATTCCCTGCTCCTACAAATAAGGAGGCAGACTTTGTGCGGTCTTCGGATGTAACTAAAAATTCATACGATTTATCATCTGGAATGGTAACGATTACATCATACGTTTCAGAAACGGCAATAATCAGTCTATCAACTTCCACTGGTTCTACATCATTACCATCGTTGGCTACAACGGTTATTTTCCCACCTGCATAATTTAGCCAAAAATAGGTTGAAGCCCCGCCATTTGAAATTCGCAAACGTACTTTATCTCCTGCTTTGAATTGTGAAAGTTGGCTTTCATTCTTACCATTTATTAGAAATTTCTCATAATAGACATCGCTTACATCCATTGCGTTCATTCGTTTCCATTCGTTGGCTACTTTGGTTTTAAAATACCCTTGTTTGATTGCTTCCCCATAACTTTGCGTTGTTCCTTTTTTGATAGCAAACCAGTCAGAGGCATTGTGTAACATTCGATGCACATTATCAGGATTGTAGTCTGTCCATTCACTCAATACTATTGGTACTGTGGGTATTTTTGGTTCGTCGATTTTATTCATAATAAATGAGCCATACATTCCGATTTGTTCTTGCAACCCCGAATGACTATGATACCAATGTGTGCCATGTTGAATAATAGGAAATTTATACAAATGCGTTGTATGTGGCTTGATTGGCATTTGTGTAAGATTAGGCACTCCATCTTCTTTATTGGGTAAAAGCAAACCGTGCCAGTGTAATGAAGTGCTTTCATTGAGTTCGTTATGAACATAAATTTCGGCAGTATCGCCCTCAGTGAAAGTAAGTGTAGGCATCGGAATTTGTCCATTTACAGCAATAGCTCTTTTTTCTTTGCCGCTAAAATTCACGATAGTATCTTTTACATATAAGTCATAGCGTACTATTTTTTGAGCATACGATGTAGTCGTGAATATGAGTAATATACCAGTGATTTTTATATAAAATTTCATTATTTGCAACAATTAGAATTTGATTGAATTGGGGGACAAGGCACACTGCCATAACTACAATATACACAGCAGTCGCCTTGTAGTGGTTTCAAAACCAACTTGCATTTATCACATTCGTAAAAATATTGACAAGCATCTGTTGGCATTGTTTCTGTTTTCTTATGTCCGCAGTTTGGGCAAGTTATTTCTGATATTAAAATGGTTTCCATTATACTATGATTTTGCTTTTTAATGATTTGTAACCTGTTGAGTTGATGGCTTTTTCTATTTCTTCGATACTGGTTATTTTACTGTCAAACTTTACAATAGCGTTGCCTTTTGCATAAGAAACCACCACTTCCATTATGCCTTTGAGTTTACCGATTTCTGTCTTTACGTGGTGTTCGCAACCTGAACAAGTCATTCCTTTGATGGTAAACTCAACTTTCTGGATTTCAGAAGTTGGTGTAACAATGGCTGTGCTTACTGACTTTGGGAAAAAGACATAGGCATAACTCGGAAATGCTAATAGGAGTACAGCTATCACAGTCACAATTCCTAAAAATGATTTTGTTTGCATAAAATTTGGTTTTTGATTTGTTTCACAATTACAATCAAGCGGGTTGCCATCCATTTTTTTTTGTGGTTTTAGTTTTTGATACCAAGCAAAGCCAAGAACCAAAACTGTCATACCAAAAAAATATGGTCGAAAAGGGTCGAGCCACGAAAACGTAGAAGCAAGTCCACTTGAACCTGCAATAATTGCCAAAACTGGCGTTATACAGCACAATGACGATGCTATTGCTGTAACAATTCCTAAACTTGAGAATGATGTTTTCATAAAAAAAGTTAAGTTACTTTTGATTTTCTTTGACTTACGAAAAATAGAATAAACCCTGTTGAAATGGTAAGCAAGCCAAAAATTGAGAATGCTCTTAATAGCCAATTAGAAATATTATCTCGGCTTTGATAATCCATTGTATGTAGCATCCAAAGGAAATCGAAGATTCGCCATTTGTTGTTTCTGAATTTTTGAACTGTTCCTAATTCAGCACTCACATAAACTGTTGTATTTGATGGGTGGTCAAAAGTTACCGCATAAGCTGGCAATGGGCTTTCTCGATATTCGTGATGCCCATTGGTGGTGGTCAAATATTCCACAATTTTTACTTTTCCATCATCTGAAAAGTTTTGTTGGGCAACTTCGGTGGCTTCTTTTTTTGTTAAAGGAGAACGTAGTTCGCCTGATGTAGCGTAAGCTAACTGTATTTTTTTGTCCCCATCATGTTCTTTTGAATAAAAAATTTGGTAAACAGGTTCACCCAAAAGCTGAATTAACCGAATATCAAAAATGTAATTAACGGTATCTTTCAGTTTGATTTTTTGAATAATATCTTGTGGATTTACTAATTTTATATCGCTGCCAACGGGATGAATGTGAGCCTTTTGGTGGTCGCCATGTACTTCGTCCATATCTGACCAACTAAAATATAAGCCCCCAACTGTCCAAAATAGAAATTGGATACCTAAAATAACACCCATCCATCGGTGGGTTTTACGAATCTTTCTATGAAATTCTGCTTTTTTCATTTTTTAAACCGTTTTTGAGATTTTTTCCATGATTCTATGACTATCGCCAAATCGGCAAAGTGCATCACAGTTTTGACGTAACTCTGTAAATAATATGTATTTGATAGGTGTTTTGATTTGTTTGATTGATGGACGAGAAAGCTGCATCACCACATCTTTTTCACGACTTTCTGGAACAACCAAATAAAAGATTTCACCACCATCAGCGATTGAGTAGGAAAGGTCTGTCAATCGCAAAATTCCTGAATAGATACTTGTACTTTTTTCTACTTCAAAAGCACAAATCACATTGTTTGTATTTTTTTCAAACCACAAAACATCAATCAATTTGATGGTGTTTGCTGTGTCTTTTTCGCAATCAATAGCAGGAAACTTATCAGGACTCATAAATGAAAAACTTTTGCCATCATAAGACCTCGAACGGTCATTAGATGCCACAAAAGCATCATAACCCAAACTTTGACCAATTTTTAGTAAATGAAATTGCATTTCAGAATGAAGGTTTTCTTCCAATTTTTCATCTCTAATTTCCTTTTGGCGTTTTTCAATGCTTTTTTCTAATTTGTTTCGTTCTTCCTCGCTCAAATACTCATCATTGCCAATAAGCATTTTTTGTGTTCCTATTTCAAAACAAAGCCCTGCAATTTCTCCTAAATCATTTGATAATTCAGCCTTGTGTTTTTGATTGGTTTCCATCAAAACCTCTCTAATTTTTAAATACTCAGACCATGAGCCTAATTTCTTTTTGTCGTTAAACAACGTATTGAAGCCATTGACTATGGCGGTATTGAAAGGGGGAAATAAAGTAGGATGTAAAAAATATAAAATACTTCCTACGGCTGGACCTAAACCTTTGATTTTAAGGGCATCTAAACGTACAATTTCTTTAACAATTTGTTCCTCAGTCTTGGCATTGATGCAGTTTTCGAGAAATTGACCAAAAGCAATTTTGTTGTTTTGGTTTTCATAAATATCAGGAATCCTAAGTTTGGGTTTCCAATAAAACGGATGCGACACCCCTACAAAAACTTGTTTTTGTTCGGCAATACAATTCAAGACAAACTCTAAGGAACTGCCTTTAAAATCGTTAGGAAAAGTTTTGTTTTTAATGTCTTCGACCACCTGCAAAACACCCCTTCGGATGGTGCGAAAGGCTTTGAGGCGTTGGTCGTTATCAATAAACCAAGTATTAAAGACACTCTGGCTGTCGTTTTTGTATTGCTGAATGATTTGGGTTAGATGTGTTGTCATTCGATTAGTTTTTCCAAGTTTTTAAATTCTTCGATGGCGTGCTTTGTGAGTGCATTTTGTCTTGAAAGAGTAAAAATAAACTTTTTGATAAACCAATCTTTAATTCCATCAGATTTATGCTGATTACCTATTTGTAAATCATGTGTTACGAGTGTTCCATTTAGTGTTTTATCAAAGGTTAAAATCAAATAGATAGGGATTTTGTATTTAGCTTTCATAATGATTTTGTGATTTTTCATAACCCCAATGACTTCCCACTGATAGTTTACTCGAAAATCGCCTATTCTTTCATCGAAATAGAAAACCGAACCCCTTCTGGCTTCAGTTTGTTCGATTATCGTAAAACCAGCATGGTCTTCGGGATGCCATGCCATGTATTTGGGTTTATCTAAACTAAACATAAAATCATAAATCTGACTTGGTTGTTTACCAACAATTTCGATTTTAGTTACGTGATTCATAGCAAATACGCAGTTAGAGAGCATTATCAAAGCAATAGATTGATAACACTTTTTAACCAGCAGAATGCCACCCATTTTTTTGAAAATCCACTTTAATAATTTCATTTTTTCGAGCTGTAAAGTATGAAAATGTACCGATGGCGGTATTGATTGAATGGTCAATAAAAATATTATCAAAACCAGCCCGTTCTATGAAATTGGGCATTAGCCCTCTTACATTATCGTTGGTGGTTTTGAAACCATCTAAAATTTGAACAAGTCCAAAAGTTAGTCGCATGAGTATATTTGCTGCTTCGCCCCAATCTGCAATTATCAACTTTCCGTTTGGTTTCAAAACTCTAAATAACTCTTTCAAGCATTTTATCTTGGTTTCAGCATCTAATTGATGAAATACCAAACAGCTATAAACTTTATCGAATTGATTGTTGGCGTAAGGCAACGTAACGCCATCGTAAAGGTCTAATGGAATGGAGAGATTGTTTTTTGCTATTTTATAGGCTGCTATTTCTTTTACTTTTGGGTCAATATCAACCCCTTGCAAATCTACATCCGTACACTCTTTTTTGACCAATAGTAAATTTTGGGCAGTTCCAAATCCAAATTCTAAAATCTTTTCCTTGGGATTTGGTTTGATTTTTTCAACCAAAAGACTACGAAATTTCTTTTCTGGCATGGTTAGTTTGATTGCCAAATCGTAGTATGCCGTCAAGAAATCATAGCCTAATGCGGGTATATAGTTTTGAGTCGTTTGCATGAGTACTTATTCGTCCGTAGTAATAGTGTTTATCCAAGTAATTACTTCTTGTTTCTGTTGTTCAGATAATTTAGCCTTTTGATGAATCAGCGTATAAGATGCCAGCGGCATTTCGTTTGATTCGATTTGTTTAGCAATTCTATCTAATTTAGATTCTTGTCTTCTTTTACTATAATTGCCCCATTCACTAAAATTCAGGTTCTCTTTTCCTGTTTTTATATGATATTCCATTAAAAACCTCGATGGCTGTATATAGGAATACCAAGGATAAACTGTGTTGTTACTGTGGCAATCGTAGCAAGAGTTTTGCAAAATTTGCTGTATTTTTGGAGGTATATTATAGACTTTGACAATATGAATCGGAAAAACCTGCCCGTTGTCAGTATTTCGGGCAGGTTGGTAAAATTGTAGAAGCAAGAAAACAATTAAACTAAAAAAGAGGTTTTTTCTCATCTTAAATCTCTTTTTTTACTGAACCACAAGTCAGCATGGCTTTACCATAATAAGGATTTTGGATTGCCTTTGTTTCACTAATCCACATCGCACCTTTACCTCCATTTGCCATCGGGCAGAAATCTTGATAAAGTTTTGGCCCACTATTGCCAAAGGTTTTAAGTAAATCGTTCACATCTTTACTGAGCATCACAAAATGCTCTCTTTGGTGAGCTATTTTTCCAGCATTTTCTTCAATATGCTTGGCATTTTCTTTTAAATCATCGGCAACATCCATATAGCCTTTCATTTGGCTGGCTGATAAACTTTTCATGTCAATTTTAGCCATTGCCACTATGATTGCTTTTCCAGCATTGGCAGCACCTTTTGCATCATCTTTGATTAGAGCATTTTTCAAAACCAAGTAATTATTTACAATTTCATCAATAACCGACGTTTTTTGTACCGAGGTTGATGAAACTTTGATTTCGATTGTGGTGTTTGCGTTGGCATTGAAAGCGGTAAATACGAATGCCATTGCTATGGCTGAAAACAGTAGTTTTTTCATTTCTTGAATATTAAATAATGAACGATAAATGGTTTATTGACAACATTTCTTTTCGTAAAGAAATGTAAAGACCTTGATAAGTAAGTTTTTCATTTGAGTTATCATTTTGAAAGTATCGAAAGAAAAACAAGCGTTGCCATGAATCAATGTTTATGCTCTGCCATTTTATCAGAAGGCATACAATGGTTTTCGTACAAACAATGCACGGCACAAGCAGCCTGTTGCTTATAATTATTGTGCAACAACATTACCGTTTCTCCTTTGGCATTTTTTACTTCACACATACCATTATGGGCTGGTTCTCCGATGGTATAATTTTCTTCTTTTCCGTTGAAATAATAGACAAAAGTTCCATTTTTAGGTGCTTTACCAAGAACTTTTCCTTTATCGTCCACGATGTTACCATTCACATCTACTTTCGTAACAAGCTTGCCTGCGTTATTCACGCCTCCTTTTGAAGTCAATGACCCAATTTGCTTTTTCTCATAATAAATATGCCCTTTGGAATCAACTTTTGGAATCATGTTAGTTAATTTTTGAGCAAATACACTCGATAAGGCTATGAGTACGAAACTCATAGATAAGATTACATTTTTCATTTTTCTTGGTTGTTTAAATTAACTATTCATTTTACTATCTTAATTCATGTTTTCTATTTTAAATCCAGTCTTTTTAATCGCTTCTATAATGGTATCTGATGAAATACTGGCATCGTTGATGGTTAAAATCTTATCAGGATTGGAAATATCTATATGCCATTTGTTTTCTCCAACGGTAGTATTGAGTGTGTTAGTTACTTTTGCTACACAGCCGCCACAATTAATATTAGTTTTAAATGCTTGTTTTTTCATATTGATATAATATAATTAAATATTTTATTTTGGTGATGTAAAGATTTATAAAGTTTTACCCTTTTTAAATTATTAAGACTGTTGATAAACACATATATCGGTAACCAAAAGTTTAAAAATAATGCTCAAATTAGCATCTTCGCTATATCTACCAGAACTTGATACAACTTAATATTTTACAAAGGTACAGCAAGCTTTTTTTTTATTATAATCCATACTTGTGGACTCACAGGTTTATTCAAAGACTCCAGTCTTTCTTTAATTTTTTTATCAAATAGCTCGTTTGACATAAACTTTCATTATTTTAATTGTATTCACATATATTATAACCTTCTGCCTTTTAATCGGAGACTATTACTGACCACAGAAATCGAACTCAGAGCCATCGCCGCTCCAGCAATCATTGGGTTTAATAAATAGCCATTGATTGGATAAAGCACTCCAGCAGCGATTGGAATACCTATGAGGTTATAAATGAATGCCCAAAAGAGGTTTTGTTTAATCGTAGAAGTAGTGATTTTTGATAATTTGATAGCTTGTCCAATTTTTGTCAAATCTGATGAGATAATGGTCATTTTAGCCACATCCATTGCAATATCACTACCCTTTCCCATTGCAATGCTCACGTCTGCCTGAGCTAAAGCACTACTATCATTGATGCCATCGCCTACCATTGCTACTACTTTTCCTTTTTGTTGTAGCGATTTTATAAATTCAGCCTTCTGAACAGGTAAAACTTCTGCCTGAAAGTTATCAATTCCTGCTATTTTGGCTACTAATGCAGCAGTTTTAGGATTATCGCCAGTGAGCATATATACTTGAACACCCTTTGTTTTCAATTCATTAATAGCATTCTTGGACGATTCTTTAATTTGGTCTTCAATGGCTATTACAGCTAATGCTTCCATAGAATTGGCAAACCAAATAACTGTTTTGGCTTGTTCGAGCCAATTTTGGGCTTTTTCTTGAAGGACAGAATCTATTTGAATGGCATGATTGACAAGTAGATTTTGATTACCAATGTAATAGCTTTCTTTGGCTACTTGTGCTTTTGCTCCAAAACCAGTGATACTTTCAAATTGATTTACCAAAACAGGAGCAACTTCTTTAAAAGAATTGACAATGGCATCAGCCAAAGGATGTTCTGACTGTTTTTCGATTGAAACCAATGCTTCGATTAAAAAGGGGGCCTCTTTTTTCCAATAGATATTCGTAACGGTGGGTTTACCTTCGGTTATTGTACCTGTTTTATCTAAAACCACGGCATTGATTTTCGTTGCCATTTCAAGACTCTCGGCATCTTTAATCAAAATCCCATTTTCAGCACCTTTCCCTACACCTGCCATTATTGCCGTTGGAGTGGCTAAACCCAAAGCACAAGGGCAAGCAATTACTAAAACAGTAACCATAGTGAGTAAGCCTTGTGTGAATCCATTTTCACCACCCAAAATAATCCAAGTAATTAAAGTAAGGATAGCAATGACAATAACAATAGGTACGAAAATTCCTGCAATTTTATCTACTAATTTCTGAACTGGAGCTTTACTGCCTTGTGCTTCTTGAACCATTTTTATGATGTGGGCTAAAACTGTATCACTTCCAATTTTAGTAGCTTTGAATTGAAAACTACCTTTTTGGTTGATTGTACCCGCAAAAACTTTATGAGTAACCGTCTTTTCAACTGGAATAGGTTCTCCACTCAACATACTTTCGTCAATAAAAGAACTTCCCGAAATGATTTCTCCATCAACAGGGATTTTTTCACCTGGCTTTACCAGCATTATATCTCCTATCTTGATGGTGGTTATAGAAACTTCCATTTGATGCCCACCTTCATGCACAATCGTAACGGTTTTGGGTTGTAACCCCATGAGTTTTTTTAAGGCAGATGACGTTTGTCCTTTGGCTCTTTCTTCTAACCATTTTCCCAATAAGATAAAAGCGATAACAACCGCAGCCGCTTCAAAATATACATGTGCGTGTAAACCTTTGCTATGCCAATAACTTGGGAATAGGGTATTAAATACGCTAAATAGGTAGGCTACTCCTGTACTCAAAGCTACCAAAGTATCCATGTTGGCAGAGCGATGTTTGGTTTGCTTCCAAGCATTGATAAAGAATTGACCACCAAAAATGAAAAGTACAGGAGTTGCTAATGCCCACATGATGTAGTTTCCGTAAGGCAAATCCATGAAAAACATGGCAATGATGACAATAGGGATAGATAAACTAATAGCCCCTATTGTTTTTCTCTTTAGTGTGTCAAATTTTTGAAGTTTAGCTTTTTCTAATTCGTCTTTGGCTTCTTCACTTTCATCAATTAATAAATCGTAACCAATTGACTGCAAAGCATTTTTTAGTTCTTTGGGTTCAATAATTGTGGGGATATACTCTATTTGTGCCGCAGCATTGGCATAATTTACACTTGCACTGATAACACCCGTTTGATTTTCAAGAATAGACTGTACACTACTGGCACAACTGGCACAAGTCATATTAGATACGGAGAAGTTTTTCTTGAAAGTTGTTACGTCGTACCCCAAGTCTCTGATTGTTTTTACTGACTTGATAAGCGTTTCATTATTGGGCAGAGACGTAATAACCGCTTTATTATTATTTAGCTCAACTTTATGGCTCAAAACACCTGCAACATTGCTTAGCCCCTTGTCGATTATCAAAGCACAGTGTTCGCTTTCTACTCCTTCAAGGGGTATATCGAGTGTGATATTTTTGTTAGTATCCATTTGTCTGATTGTTTAATAGGACAAAGTTATAGGGGGATAGAACAAATTTGATTACAAGTATTTTGATTAGATTTATATAATTTTCTGAATAGTATTTTTCAGAAAATCAAAAGGGTTCAGGAATAATTATTGAACCCTTTTGATAAAACAAAACCTACTTTATGGTATCCGTTACATTTCCACAAGTGAGCATAGAGCTACCATAGTAAGGATTTTTAACAGCACTTTCATTACTCAACCATGCTGCTTTTTTCATTGGGCAATATTGTTGATAAATAGGCTCTGATGAAAGTTTGACACCTTTCGCCATCGTATAAAAATTATCTGATAGGCTTTGGAAGATTTCTCTTTGTTTTTTCAAATCTTTCAAATCCGCTATTTTTTGAGCATCGGCGATGATTTTAGTGTTTACTTTCATAAACTCCATGTGTTGTTTCATTTCCATTTTACCCATATCGACGGCTTTCATGGCGGTTACTAATGCTGTTGCTGATTGAGCAGATGCACTTGCATCGGATTTTACTAAGGCATCTTTTATCGCATAATAAGCATCTAATAGTGGTTGTAGATTGGTTTTAGCTTGTGTTTTGTCATTGTTCATCGAAGCCATGTCATGTCCACTGTGTTCAGAATGGTTATCGGCAGTCATTGGACTTGCGGCTGGTGCAGTTATACCTGTTATTTTTTGCCATTCTTCTACCTTCTTTTGCCAATTGACAACTGCGGTTTTCATGTTCTTTTTAGCTCCTAACTCAATTGCTTTTTGAGCTGATTTGATGGCGGCTGGATAATCTTTTTGTTCTTCTAAGATTTTTGTGGTCAAATTGGCGTAAACAAAATTGTCGTCAACCATTTCTTCTGATTTCTTTGACCATGCCAAAGCTTGTTTTAAATCTTTCTTATTTGCAAAATAGTATTGAGCCGAAGCATTAAAAAATTTAGCATCTTCTAATTTTTCAACATTGATTTTCTTGTTGATTTCATTCATTACAACCACGTCGGCATTGCTTTGCATTGGAATTTTGACCTGTGTATTTTCCCAATTTAAGTACAAATTTGCCGAATGGTCAGGCATGATGTCTTCTAAGGTAATTGAAAACGATTCGTAAGTACGAGTGGTCGTCTCAGGTTTCACCTTCACTCGTAATATATCCTTTTTCTCATCATAACTAAATGCTCCGTGACTGGTAGTATCAGTATTCAAAATGATTGTCCATTCGCTTGGATTAGGAATTGTAAACAGTGAATAATGCCCTTTTTTTACTAATTGTCCGCCAATAGTCATGTCATCGCTCAAACGAATACGTGTACTTTCACCTGCACCTGTTCGCCAAATTTGGTCGAATGCGACTAAGTTGCCGAACACCTTACGACCACGCATCAATGGTTTTTCATATTTGAGGCTAATCTCTGTGAAACCTACCCTTTGTTTCCATTCAGCTTCGGGGCTTGGTGGTGGAGTTTTTAATTCAACTTGGGCATTTGTCAAATAAGAAATGCTTAGAAATAATATGAATGCAACTTTTTTCATTTCAATTTTATTTTGGTTAAAAGAATGTTAGTTTTTCATTGGTTCGCCATCTTTCTTACAGCATGAGGGCAGTTTTTCATAACTTTTATCATTGGCAAGGGTTTCGTCTGCATCATAACCTGCATCATTGATGGCTTGCTTAATTTTGGTAGCATCCGTTTTCTTAGGATTAAAAGTTACGGTTACAACCTTGTCGTTTAAATCAAGGTTGGATTCGCTTACTCCCTTTGTAAAAGCTAATTGCTTTTCGATACGTTCTTTACACATCTCGCATATTGCTGATGTTTTAATTTTAACTTTTGCAGGTGGTTCTTGAAGATTTGCCATTGACAAAGAACCAATTATTGCTAATCCAGTGGTTAAAAAAAATCTCCTTTTCATTGTATTGTTTGTTTTATTAAAATTTTGTTTTCAAATTTTTGTTATGTTTGGTGTAAGTGCAACTACTACCTACACCAAACAAATTATTTAGGTCAGCCAATCATTAAAGTTTTGCCAGAGTCCATCACCATTACAGGGTAGGTTTTAAGCCCTTTGCTACCATTAGCATTCAAACCCATACCCATTGTGTCAAACCTTGCTTGATGTGCCGTGCAAAGAAATTCATTACTTGAAGTGAAAGTAACTTGTTTTCTTTGTTCATGGCTACAAATTAAAGTTACTGCAACATAGCTCCCTTGCATTGTCCGAGCGATGACTACATCATTTTTTATGATATATCCTCCATTTTTTGTAAGAGCTACATTCGCAGAATCGGTTAAGTCTATATTAAATTGAGCAACATCAGGAACAACTGATGCAACATTTTTACAAGCTCCAACACAATATATTGCCATGAGTGCCGCACCACCTAAACCTAAATTCTTTAAAAAACTACGTCTTTCTATTTGCAATTGATTATTTTTCATTGATTGTATATTGATTAAGTAATTAGAAATTAATTATTTTACTTCAAAATTGAGCATCATGCCATCGTCTTCATGTTCGAGATTGTGGCAATGAAAAACGAATTTTCCTTTTTGCTCAAATTTTACAATCACTTTTACTTTTTCGGTTGGAGCAACCAAAACGGTGTCTTTCCAAGCCTTTTCTTGTGGTAAAATGGTGTTTCTACCACCAGTTCGACTTACTACTTGAAATTGGACACCGTGAATGTGCATCGGGTGTGGTTCATCACCAGTAGAATTATCAAACTCCCAAGTTTCGGTTGAGCCAACTGCAACTGTTTCGTCTATTCGGGTAGCACTATATATTTTGCCATTAATTTTGTGCATTCCACCATTCATACTTGCCATATCCATTGTTAAAGCAAAAGACCTGTTTTTTGTGGCATTACTCAATTTTGCAAGTGAAATTAAACTACTCGGCACTTTGAAAGTATCCGTTTCTTGCTTATTAACAATAAATTTCATAACCTTAAATGCTTGTGTTCCTTGTGCCGTACCCATACCAGTAAAGGTTTTATTTTCCAAATACACTTCTGTATTAAGGGCGATATTGGTAAAATCAACCAAAATATCGACTCTTTCACCAGAAGCAAGGAGCAATGAGTTGACAGATTCAGGTTTTTCAAGCATTCCGCTATCAGCTCCAATGACATAAAAATTTGCTCCGTTGCTTAAAGCTAAATTATAAATCCTTGCTGATGAGCCATTTAATACCCTAAAACGATAAAAACGTGTAGAAACATTTAGGTAAGGCGAAGCAGTACCATTGACCAAAATATTATCGCCCATATAACCAGACATCATTTCCATCATGGTTGGACTATACTTGATTGTTGCATCAGTATTAAAGCGTTTATCTTGAATAACCAAAGGCACTTCGTAGCTACCATTAGGTAGATTTAGAGCCTTTTCTTCGGGACTTTCAACGATGAAAAAACCTGCTAAACCTTGTGTTACCTGTTTTCCTGTTAATCCGTGCGGGTGTGGGTGATACCAATTTGTACCAGCCTGCTGATTAATAGTAAATTGGTAGTTAAAATTTTCGTTTGGCATTACCATTTGGTCGGGGTGTCCATCCATTTCGGCAGGAATAACCAAACCATGCCAGTGAATATTGGTATGCTCGGCTAATTGGTTGCTGAATTTTACATTAAAATTTTCTCCTTTTTGAAGCCTAAAAGTAGGGCCTAATAGGCCTGAACGATAACCGATATATTTGGCATTTTTCCCATCCATAACGGTATCTTGCACCGCTTGGGCAATCATACTACTTGGGCTTGTGATTGTCTCAGGAATTTTCAAAGCATTTTTAAAAGTGGTATCGCCACTGACAGGAACAGGGTCGCTACCTCCCATGTCCATATTACCCATACAACTTGACATTAGGACGGTAGAACTTAGTCCAAATCCTAATTTTTCGAGAAAATCTCTACGGTTAATTTGCTTGTACATTCTTAAATAATAGGTTAAATAAATTAAAGTTTAATTACAATTCCATTGGGTTTTAAGCCAACAGTTAGTGTTTTTGTAACCTTATGCTGCATTATATCAATAACTGATACACTGGCGGCTTCTTGGTTGGTAACATAAGCGGTCATTGTATTAAAAGCGATAGCATGAGAACCTGCTCCCGTTGAAAAAGAGCCTGTTCGTGTCATTTTCCCATCAGCTCCTTTTGTCCACCAATGTACTTTTCCTGCGGTGGGGTCTGTTACCCACATTTCTTTCATATCGGCTTGGTAAGCAACAAAACCTGGCATAAAACCTAATGCAACGGTTTCGACTATTTTTAATGTTTTCACATCAATAATTGAGACAGTTTGCCCATCTTCATTATCTACATACATTCTATTATCAGCACCAATCCATGCTCCAACAGGATTTTTTCCAACGGCTATTGTTGCTAAAACAGTTTTAGTTATGGGGCTTATGGCAGAAACTGAATTGTCTTCACCATTGGCAACAAAAGCCACTGTTCCATCAAAAGAAAAAGTAACTTCAGCAGAACCATTTCCAACCATTACTGTATTTTTGAGGGCATAGGTAGTGGCATCATAAACCAATACTTTTCCATCAGTTTGAGATGTCCAAATCTCTTTGCCATCAGGTGAAAAAACAGCATTATGATTGGACATTGGTACATCAAAAATTTTCACATTTGTACCTTTCATTGCATCCAAAACGGCGACTTTTCCTGTACCTGCGTGAGGACCTCCTGCATGACCTGCACTTAAATCAACACCTGGTGCCGCCACTGCGATTTGAGATTTTGCAGCATTGATATAAATATGGTGGGGATAAGCTAAAAAGCTTGGCGTTGCGGTATGTCCTGCTCCATGAGTTGAAGTGCTTGAACCATCAGTTAGTTGAATAGTGGTGGCAACTTCGTTGGTATTTAGATTGATAACCGATAAGGTGCTACTTTCACCATTGACAATGTATGCTGCTGGATAGTTGATATTTTGTTCGGGTTGAACCTTGCTCATGTCCATACACGCAACTACGCCCAAAACTAAAACTGAGAAAATTACTTTTTTCATCTTAAAAATTATTTATAGTTGATTGATGGAAATTCGTTTATTGGCTTTCAATTGCTTGAAATGACTCGGTGTAAGTCCAGTTATTTTTTTGAATTGCATAGATAAATGCTGCACACTACTGTAAAACATCATATCGGCAATTTGACTCAAAGATAATTCATCATATACCAAAAATTCTTTTACCTTTTCTATCTTTTGAGTAATCAAGAAATGTTCGATTGTAGTACCTTCTACTTCAGAAAATAAGGTTGTTAAATACTTATAATCTCGACCAATATTTTCAGCGATATAGGCTGATTGATTGATTTTTTTTAACACTTCTGATTGATTTTGTACCAATTCAATGATTATCGTTTTGATTTTCTGAACAATTTGCTTGCGTTTATCATCTATTAATTCAAACCCAACCGTTCTCAATTTCTTCTCAATGATTTGTAATTGTCCGGGATTTAATTCATCTAATGTTTCAATCTCGCCCAATTCTATACTTTTGACCGTTATTCCTGTTTTTTTGAAAAGGTCTGCAATAACCATTTTACATCGGTCGCAAACCATATTTTTTATATATAAAGTCATGATTTTAGATGTTTTGGTTATTTTATTTTATATCGCATTCCTGCATAAACCATTCTGCCAATGACTGGACCCCAAGTCATTCCAGCATCATAATGTCGCCCAAAAGGGTCATTAGATGAAAGAATTGGATTTTTCTGAGTGAAATTGTTGAGATTTTCTCCCCCGACATACATATCCCATTTTAAGAAAGTCTTGGTAATTTGTGCATTGATGTTTGAAAAAGCAGGTGCAGTGGTAAGTGTACCAGTCCCTGCTGACATCATCGAATGCTCTGACATGGCTGGCATTCGTCGAGAGCCGTTCCATTGCCAAGTAAAATCAAATTTCCATTTATCATAAGGCAGAGCATATCCCATATTGAATAAGATACGGTCTCGATTCAGAAATTGTTTGGTCATTAATACCAACGTTCCATTTTCTGTTTGAAAATCATTTTTTACATCAAACCAACGATAGGCTATTTTGAAGTCAAAACGCTTGATTGGAGCGAAATTTAGTTCTGCTTGGTAGCTATTAGAAAAAGAGCGACCTTTCAGATTATAGAAACTTAAATATCCCGCTTGCTCCATATCTACTACCAATTGGTTTTGAAAATTAGTGCGGTAAGCATCAACAATAAAGGAAGCTTTTTGCCCGAATAATTCAAACTCGTTTGATAGACTTAATCCATAATTCCAAGATTCTTCGGGTTTTAGAGTATTTTCAATAGAAATTGCCCTTGAACTTACCAATAAACCATAATTTTCGGCTAATGGATTGGGTACTCTCCAACCTTTTCCAGCACTGGCTCTTAGATGTACCGATTTACTAATATCATATTTGGCATGAATTCGGGGAGTAAATCGAGTACCATAGAGGTTATGAAAATCTACTCTACCACCTGCTACAACTGTTAGTTTTTCGGGATATGTATAGGTATATTCAGCAAATACACCTGGCACCGATTCAGTCCGCAAGCGAGGATTGATGCCTGTAAATGTTTCATTATAATCATCTAATAGATAACTTACACCTGCCTTATATTGATGATTGGTATTATTGATAATATCTTGATAAATCAGATTGGCATATATAGTATTTTGGCGACCAGAATAATTGCGTAATCCAAAGAATGATTGATTATTGTGAATTGTACCATTTACAATTAAACCTAAACCTCGATAGGGGGTACTTTGAAATAGTTTGGCTGTTTTGCTAAAAAACTCAAGCCTCTTTGTTTGACTGCCAAAACCATAGACTAAAGACGAACCTTGTAATTCAGGTTTGAAGTTAGTTTGCCCTCCCAAACGGTCTTCATATAAGGCTTTAACTCCGAACTGAGCCATCATCTTTTCATTCTGAAATTTCCAACGGTTAATTACATTGTATTGATTATAAAGTGGAATATCTAAAAAACTATCTCCGTTTTTATCAATGCGATTTTGCAAGGTAGAAGCATGAGTAAGCAAGCCTGTTGACCATTTCTTATTTAATTTCTTTGCTAAATTTAGATTGACTTCGCCACGCCCAAAGCTGTTTACATAGGTGTTCAAATACAATCTATCAGCCATATCAGGTTTTTGGAGTTCGATATTGATTTGACCAGTCATTGACTCATAGCCATTGACTACAGACCCAGCTCCTTTACCAACATCAATTGATGTTATCCAAGTACCTGGCACATAGTTTAACCCAAACGTTGTGTTTAATCCACGAATATTTGGAATGTTTTCAGTATTGGTTTGAACATAATTTCCGCTCAACCCTAACAATTGGATTTGTTTTGAACCTGTAACGGCATCAGCATAACTTACTGATACACTTGCATTGGTTTCAAAACTCTCAGAAAGGTTACAACAAGCGGCTTTGGCAAGTGCTTTGGTGGTTATAATCTCAGTTTGAATAGGATTCAGGCGGTCTATCACACTGGCTTCACTTCTAACAACTACTTCTTGTAAGGTAGAAGATTCCGTTTGGAGATAAATCGTTTGAAAATCATTTGAATGAACCATTATCGTATCGGTTTTATAGCCAATCGAACTGATAATTAATTCATGATTTTGAGAAGTCTTAGGAATAGAAAATTTTCCTTCAATATCGGCAGAAGTTCCATTTTTACTGTTTTTCCAACGGAGTACCGCACCAATAATGGGTTCGGTTTTGCCGTCAATTTTCTTTTCTAATACAATTCCTTGTAGGTTTTGCGAATATACTGTTGAAGTAAATAGTAATACAAATAGTATTACCATTTTAATGATATTTTTTAACATAAAATGATTCAATTTATTGAACAATAGAAAAACTACCTATTGAAAAATAGGCACAAGAAGTTCAATAAATAGAATCAAATTAAGAAGGATTGGATGTGTACGAGCAGTTTTCTACCTGCATTTGGGGGAGCTGTATTATAGTAATGACTTACTTTAAATGATACTGGCTCACTCGACCAGTTGAAAGTACAAAAAGGTGAAAAAGAACAACACTCACCGATAAAAATAGGGGTACTCAGTAAAACTTGATTAACACTTGATGAAGCGGTGTTAATATGAACAAAAGTAGAATGTTCTTCACAACACTTAGTCCGTTTAAAATTTGCTTTCGAGGATTTCGCTTCCTTTTTAAGCATTTTTTGTGGACAACATTTAGGCGGACTGGATAAAATGAAAGTTTTTCTACCTTTTACTTTACATAAATGCTCTATCATAGCAAATCCAGTGCTTGCAAAAAGCACTTGAAACGCCATGAAGAGACACAATATGCGAGTAAGTATTTGTTTCATTTTATGAAAATAATTGCAAATATGCAATCATTTTATATATTATCTGTGATATTTTATTCTATTTAGTTTATATAATTTTCGGAACAATCCATAATGTGTTTTGAGGTTCTTCTTCCAAATCTGCGGAAATATACGGTTTCCAACTAATTTTAGTTGCACTCGAATAAAAATTAAATTTCAGGATTACTTACTTTTTGATAAGCTCCTATCGTGACTTTTCTATGCTTGAGATATTTATAGAGTGTCATTTTTGAAACGCCTATTTCAGTAGCAATTTGATTTACCCCCATTTTTCCCTCTTTGTAGTAACTTTCGGCTAAAATTGCTTTTTGTTCGGCTTCTTTTGTCATACCTTGTCGGCGACCGCCTTTTCTGCCTCTGGCTCTTGCTGCTTCCAAGCCCGATTTGGTTCTTTCCCGAATCAAATCTCTTTCAAATTCAGCAAAGCAAGCTGAGATGTTAAAAAATAAACGTCCTTGTGGTGTGGTTGTATCAATAGCATCACTAATACTTTGAACGCCTACTTGTTTACTATTCAGTTGAGCTACTACTTCTAAAAGGTGCTTTAATGAACGTCCCAAACGGTCAAGTTTATAAACCACCACAATATCATCTTTACGAATTTGGGCTAATAATTTAATCAGTTCTGGTCTATCCGTTTTAGCTCCTGATGCTGTTTCTGCAAATATGATTTCACAACCTGCTTTTTCAAGTGCATCGAGTTGTAAATTCATATTTTGGTCTTTGGTACTCACCCTTGCATATCCTATTTTCATACGGTTTATTGTAATAATTGTATAGTGTTATATATCTTTGGATAAAGATATTTATACTTTGTTTGCTATACAAATATTTTATACTTTTATCTGCTTATAAATATATTTTTATTAGTCATTTTTGAATATCCTCACTAAGAGGTATTTGTACAAACAAACGCTCGTTTGATTAGACTCTCAAAACAAAGGGTTTGGGCTATAATATAAGGGGTAGAAAAAATAGAAATTAATCTAAAAGAACTTTGGAAGTTTATTTTTCAAAATACAACATTTATGACAAACACATGAACCCCCTATTTATTTATTTGAATTTTAGACTTCTTCATTCTTACATAGAAAAGGTCCTTGACTACCATAATTCGGAAAGCTACGACTTCTTGTGTCGAACGAAAATCATCAGCGATTATGTTGTTGTAGCAATATTAGTTATCTCAAAATATCAATAGGTTCTTTCAATGTAATAGCATTTACTCTCATGGAGATAAAAGTGAGAGTTCTAACTTTGAAAATGGTAACAAATACTAACTATAAAAATTTATAGTGAAATAACTATGTAAATGACTTATAATTAGCTATTTACAGTTAAGTTGTCTCTTTTTCCGTGCGTTGAGAATTTGATATTTATATTGATTCTGATATTTTATTTCTACAAATAAATTGAAATATTTATATTGTATATAGATAAAATACTAAATTTTGCATTTTCTTTAAATAGAAAATCTATTTTTTTAGAATATTCAAAGTAATGGGCATGATTTTTCTGTTTCAAAAAAGGTTTTAACCTTTTTAATTTATAGGATAAGTGCATCAAAAAATGTAATATAATAAAGTCTAATTAGATAATTTTTTCACTATTTTGTTATAAAAAACGCAAATTTCGGCTTAGGGTCGTTAAATAGGACTTTGGGGAATATCAAAAACTGTCACTTTTAGCGATATTTTGCTTGAAAATTTTAGAATTATTTTGCCTATAAAGAATAACATTCAAGGCTTTGTAGAAGCGGGCAATTAGACTTCAGTTAACCTTTTAATGACAGCTCTGAAAAACTAAACGGGGTCGCCCGTGCGATTGAAAATAAAAACACAAGTTCAATATCATTTATCTGGCATAAACAAAAGATTGGATATATATTATTAGCTAACGGTTTGCAGCTATACGCAGGCAGGGATTTTTAGCACTGAACTTCCTACGAAGAACTGAACATTAAATTTAACACTTTCCAGTCCTACGAAGCACGAAACCCCTGCTTGCGTATAGGTGATGTTGGTGGCTGGTGTTCTTTTCGTTATGTCAATTGTCGTTTTAGTTGTTCAAATTCTGTTTCGGTTAATTCTTCCTTGTATAGTTCGTTCACTTGCCAAAGTCCACTTTGTTTAATCTTGTCTTTAGTTGAATAGTTACCTAACCAATTTGTTGAAGGTATCAATTCATTAGATTTTGCAAGCGTTGAAATAATTTTACTCTCCCAAAAAAGTCGTTGCTCTTTCGTATCAACTTGGAAAACGCAAAATGAAAGATTAGTTTGTATGTATTCACTAATTCTTTTTTCTAAATTCTTCTCAAAGTCAAGGTCAAGCAATTTTAAGTTTTTGTCTTTGTCGGCTTTTGATGTAATGTCAAGTTCCCATAAGTCTAAATATTGATTTTTTTCTTTGTTCAAAAAACAACGTCCGATATTTTTTCTAAAAATACTTCTATTCTTATTTTCTTTTACAAAGTGTTGGTTTAAACGTGAACGAAGTTGTTTTTCTCCTGTATGAGTTCCAACTCTAACAATTCTGTCAATGTCGTTGAATGTTTCGCCTTTTTCAAATATCACATAAATTCCATTGCGTGGAATTTCTTTTTCTCTGTCTTTGAAAGGAAAAGTGAAACGATTTTGTTCGTTGAATAATTTATGTAATCTGAAAGCTAATGATGTCATTTGAGTTCGTTTGTTAAGAACTGAAGTCGTTCGCCAATTTTTTTTCTGTTTAATGGTAGGTCAATATTTGCCAAACTGTTTTGAATTGGTGTCAAATAGTTTTGTCCTGCCAAAATTATGAATTTGTCTTTATTGATGTCTGCGACTTTCTGTAATTGCTCAATAACTCTCTTGCCCCAATTCGTTCTGTCATTTTTTGACATTTTATTCAAAGTGCGATTATACGGTTCTATTTCTGTGTCAAGGTCAAGTAAATGATGCTGGGCAGAAAGAATATAAATGTTGTCAGGATTTAATTTTTGTCCATAAGCCAAACTTTTTGCAAACAATGGACTTTCGTATAATTCTTTTGCTTTCGTTTTTCTGCTCCCTTTTTTAGAAACGCAAGATATTAAGACAATTTTTTTCATCGTTTATGTCGTCTGTTGCTGTCTGTTTGCGGTGTCCGTTACACTTGCCACCAACGTTTTCGGGCTTTGCGTTCGGGCGGGTTTCGGAGCACAAAACTGTCAACCAGCACTGCACTTGAATAGAAGCACAAAGCTTCAAGTTTGCACATCACCCCGCCTGACGCAAAACCCGTGTTAGTGGCTGCCTTTCTTTCGTCAGAATGGTAGGTCATCGTGTTCTTCTTCTTTGTGTTCGTTTGAAAGTGCTGCATTAATTACATAGTCAAAGTCCGCTGTCCCGTCACAAACAGAACAAGCTCTAAAATTTAAACGCTCTAATAGTTGTCCTTCAAATGATAGGTCTGGATTATACTTAACCCTATAATATTGAATTAATAGTTCCTTTATAGGTTTTTTAAACTTAGTGTCGTATTCCAATAAAAATTGTCTCAGTTCATCATCAGAAAGTTCCGTGTCGTTAATGTCAATGTTTCCTTTTCTGTAAGCAAGAAATGTCAATTTTTGAAATCTCCTTATAATGTGTTGCTTGTCTTTGTTGTTTACGAAATAGCGACCTGCTTCACTTATTATTTTGTCAATCTCTGCTTCAAGTTCTGCTAAATTAAGATTGTCAATAGTTTCAACTCCTGAATTGTCTCTTTCAATTTCGCTCACATTCCGTTGAATATTCCACCTTATGTCGAGTTTCTTTAAAAACTCTTCTGTGTCCGCATTAAAAAGTTCAAAATTTTCTTTAAACCACGCTCTGAAAACTTCGACCTGCTGTTTTTCAAGTTCAACAATTTCTTGTTCGTTCTTACCTTCTTTTTCTGCTCTTTCTCTAACTCTTGCTTTTATTTCAAATGGAATTTCAAAGTTTTTGAATTTAGAAGTCAGTCGCTCGCAATTTTTATTTGAATGATATGAGGGTGGTTGTTCGCTTTCAAAAACATATTGAAAAGTGTCTTTGTTAACGACAGGGTGATAAACTTCAATGGCAAATTTTTCTGGTTCTTTCAGTAATGATTGCATAAGCAACAAATACTTTGTCTCCCATTTACTTAGAAAGTAAATAGGTTTTTTATAGACTTCCCCTGCAATGTCTGGAATGTCGTTAAGGTTTATTTTCCTTAAAATTCGTTTCGAGTTTGCTTTTGTTATGTATGCCATTGTCGTTTTTTTAAGGTTGCCACTAACGTTTTGGCGCTTGGCGCAGTGGCGGATTTCGGAGCACAAAACTGTCAATACACCACAAAAGTTGATGCAAGGTAGAATGTTCAATTAACCACGTCACCCGCCATTGAGCCAAACGCCTGTTATCAGCTGCCCTTCTGTCCGTTTTTAGTTGTTTATCCATTCTGTTGTCGTGTAGTCGCAACCGTATAAGTAATTAGTGCAACCGTAAAATTTATAAGTATTACCATTTTTTGATTTACCTGATTTTCTCAGCACAACATCTGCTGTTTTGCAAGTCGGACACTTCTTGTTTGGTGATTGTCCGCTTTCAACTTCTAGTTCTGCGATGAACTTAGATTTGTAAGAACTATCAGTTACAAAATATACCTTTTCTTTTGCTCTTGTCATTGCAACATAGAACAACCTTCTTTCTTCGCCATTTTCAAATTGGTCTGCTTCACTTAACAACAAATTCAAAACTTGGTCGTCAGACATTTCAGAAGGGAAACCAAATTTTCCAGAATTACAATTAAGCACTATAATAACATCCCCTTCAAGTCCTTTGGCTTTGTGAACGGTCATAAACTGAGCTTTAAGTCTTTTTATTTCTCCTTCTTCTGTTTTTAGGCTGTATGAAATCACTTCATTTGTCTTGTCAATTTTGAATACAGAGTTTTCGTTTTTAATTCTATCAATATCAAATCCATATCTACCAAGAATAATAATCTCTTTGTCTTCAATTTGGTCATCAAATTCCAGTAGTTCATTAAATATCTTTTGAACCGCCAAAGTATCATCCTGATTGTCTGTTATTGAATAATGAATTTTATAATCTGTGTTTTTTCTGCCTGAAATTCCTTTTAGTTCTTTTTTAGCTTGGTTTGGATTTTTCTGTATGAATTCGCTTGATAGACTAATAAGTGGATTGTGAAAACGATAGGTTGTTTCAATTTTTGATTTTACAGTAAATCCAAAATAATTTTCAAACTCCTTGAAAAGTGCTATGTCACTACCGCTGAAACGGTAAATTGACTGCCAATCATCACCTACGCAAAATAGCTTACAATATGGATTACTAGTTTTGATAGCTTTTACTAATTGATAACGACCAATAGAAATATCCTGAAACTCATCAATGATTACATAGCTAAATTTCCGTTTGTGTTTGCCACTTGCAATATGCTTAGAGGCTTTGTTAATCATATCACTAAAGTCAATTTCGTTTCTTTCCTTTAGATGATTTTCGTAGCATTCAAAAATTGGTTTAATGATTTCAATAAATAATGAATTTCTATCTCTTGAGAATTTGTCTTGAGTTTGTTTATTTCTATTGATAACATCATTTATTGAATAATTATTTGATTTCATTAATGTTATGAAAGTCCCAAACAAAGTGATAAAACTATTTATTTCATCTTTTGCAGCTTCCGAAATAATTTTCCAAATCTCTTCTGGTGATTTAGGTTTAAGAATAACTCCGGCAGACTCTAAATTTTTCGTTAGGTTTTCAAATAAAATGCCTTCACTCATTTCATAGCTGTAACTTTCAATTAATATAGTTCCGTTTCTTCTATGAGTGTCTCGTTTCCATTCCATATCGTTCCGATATTTTTCACTTGCAGAACGTGTTCCATCTCCTGTGAACCAACTGGGAACATTCCCATTTCTTGAAATGCCAAAATGTTCTATATAAATTTTCTTACCGTTTTGAATTACAGTGAAGTCAGGTTTGTATTGTCGAAATGCTTCTGTTGCAGTGTCGTGTTCGTATGGAAATTCGTATTCATAGTTTACACCATTAAACAGAAGGAAGTTTGCAATTTTACATTCTTCAATGCTTTTAACTACTTCCATTTTATAGGTTTTCTTACCATTTACTGGAACTTCTTTTAGTTTGTAGCTTTTAAAATTTTGGTCTTTAATGTATTGAATGTAATCGCCTTGGTTTTCAAATTCAAATTGCGATTTAGCTGGCTTTAAAAAATTAGTAAAATATTCAGTAACTAATTGAAGGTAACTTTCATTTTTTATTAGCTCCGAAAAATATCGTGTGAGCAAGGGCTTAAATTGTGCTTCTTCAAAAATACTTGGTTGTCTTCCTTCTACTTCAACTATAATGTCTTTCCCAAATTTGTGAAAGGTTTTTGCTTCTACTCCTTCAATATCAATTCTCTCGGCAAGTGTTGTGGCTGATTTATTTGTAAATGAAATCAGTAAAATCTCTTCGGGGCGAACTGTATATCTTTCGAGAACATAGTTTACTTTTCCAACAATAGTTGTTGTTTTACCCGAACCTGCTCCTGCAATAACTATATTATTGTCTTCATCTGTTACAACTGCCGTTCTCTGTTGAATGTCAAGTTTTCTACCTTCAATGTTGTCAAAAAATTTGCTGTATGTTTTTAGTTCTTCATTTACAAATTTTTTGTTGAAGTCAGTCCTTAAAGTTGTTGCATTATTGAAATATTCTGTAAAAGTCTTTATTGAATTAACTTCTTCATTTGAAAGATTAATGAAATCAAAGGGATTCCCTTTGATTTCATTAAAAAGATTTGTTTGCTCGCTTTTCCAAGTTGTCAGTTGATAGTTTGTAAAATAGCCTGTTTTAAAGTCAATGTATTTTGCAAATTTGTCGTTAGCAGTTCTTATCCTGTCTAACTTTGATTTGAAAAAGTCGTATAACTTTTGTCTTTCAACTTCACGTTGTCTAGCCTGTTCTGCTTCAAGTTCTCTCTTCTTACGTTCATTTTCCTGATGTCTGCGGTAAAACCAAACACCCGTTACTATTAGTAAAACAAGTAACAGAAAACTTCCAATCTCTTTCATTTAATGCTGTTTGTTTTGTAGTGTGCTGTCGTCTTAGGGTTGCTGATAACGGTTTCGGGCTTTGCGTTCGGGCGGGTTTCGGAGCACAAAACTGTCAACCTGCACTGAACTTGAATAGATGCACAAAGCTCCAAGTTTGCACGTCACCCCGCCTGACGCAAAACCCGTGTTAGCACTCGTTTTTCTCATCCGAGATATTGTTTTAGTCTGTCAATAAGCGAGTTAAATGGGTGTCCGTTTTGTCGCCATATTTGCTCTGCGATTTTCACCTTTCTTCTTGTGTCTTCAAAAGCAAGGTCAATGTCGCCTGAAGAACTTAATAATTGTTCAAATGTCTTGTCTTTCTCTACTACGTTGGATAGAAGTGAGCCAATATTAAACTGGCTATTCAAGTTTGTTTTTATAAAGTCCGCTGTCGCAAGTTCCCAGTTACTTGGTCTAACTAATACAGATACCACATAATTTCCTTCATTTACTTGTTCTACCGCTTTTCTCGCTTGTGATACTGCAAGTTTTAAACTTTTGTCCCAATTTGTCGGTGAAAGAGATTTAAGTTCAATATAGAATGATTTGGAATTAGCAGTATTGGTTATTACCACATCTTGAGAGCCGACTCCTTGATAAGTAATATTGTAAGGAAGATTTACTGAATTAAATGCTTCAATGAAAGCTCTTTCTACCGCTTCGCCAATCTTTTTCTTGAATTCAAAATCGTCTTGCTCGTCTTTTAGCTGTTGTGCAAGATTCTTAATTTCTTCAATACTTATTGATTTGGCTATTTCAGCAATTTCTGAAAGTTGTGTCAGACTTATTCCTGATTCAGCTAATGCAACCAAGTCATTAAGTTTTTCCCTATTTGATAATAGTTTTACAATATTTCCACCTACTTCAGAATCTTCAAGAGAAATGTTTACAAATATTTTATCCTTCTGAGAAAGGAACCAATCAAAATGCTTGGCAGAAACAAAACGATTATTATAGTCTGAACACCAATGTATCAATTTTAAAATTGCACTGCTCTTTGTTGAGAATGAGTTTTCCAATCTTAGTTTCTCTAGTTCGTCTTTAAGTTTGGTTGCAAGTTCTTCAATTGTTTTAGCAGGCAATTTTAGACTTCTGAAATAGTCGTTAACTAAAAATTTGTCCCAATCTTCCGCATTATTGAGTTCAAAAAGTATTTTTATTAAATTGTCATCTAATGGATTTTCACTCGTTCCGTAAGAAAAGATTTCATTAACAAATGCACAGAAATCACCTTTACGATTAGGAATTATGTTTCCAAATTCTAATAAGGTTTTAAATTCTGAACTTTCTTGAAGTAACAACAAATGGTCAAGGAGCCATTTTTCTGAATTTTCAAACCCCAAGTTTGTAAGCTTATTAGCTGCTTCAATCTTGTTGTGAAGTAATTTAATAAGCTGTCGTTTAGCTGGATTGAAATTGAAATCAGAAATGCCATTTATTATGATGGGTTGTTTTTCTGATTTAAAAAAGAGTTTAGCTGAATTAAAGAGTTTAGATTGAAACGAATCATTTGAGTTGGAACCTGAAATACTTAATATGTCAAGCAGAACAACATCGGCATTTGCTCTATCAATATAAGTTTTTTGAACCTGACCGTATTGATTCTTTTCTTCATAGTTCAGGATTTTATTTATTTCATCGGAAATGTCTTTTACTGTCTTTGGAGCGTGGGAATTGTCAATTGTAATTAAATCCCTGTGAATTAGTATGTCGTTCCAATCTTCATTTTTAAGTGATTTTAAGATTGAAATGAATTCGTTGGGTATTTTAGTTTCCTTTTCAATGTAAATGTCATCATTCAAGGATTTTAGAGTCCCCTTAATTGTTGGAATTATTTTATACTCCTTGAAATACTTAATAAGCTCGTTGTCAATTAAGAATTTGTAGACAGAGTTGAGCCATTGAACATTAGTTTGTTGACTTCCTTGAATAGTAATGTTTTCAAGTGCGATTTTGGATTGAATTTCTTTCAGTAAATCTTCAATTGTATAAAATACTTTTTGCCCCCACGTTTCAATTTCAGATTCAACACCCAAATTGTCTTGCCAAGAACTCAAATGCTCTTTTCTGCAAATCTTGTTACTCCCAAAGTAATTGTTTAGTATTTCCCAAAAATGGTCGTTTTGTTCTTTTGTGCCAGGAAATTTGGGTATAACAGCATTCTTGATTTTTATTTTTTCTGAAGCTGTTTCTACTATTTCTTGTTCTATGAGAAAATGTCTATATGGTTTTTGAATATTGTCTTTAAACCAATTAATTACTTCTATTTCAGTTAAAGAAGTTGGAATTCTACTTTGAGCTATCAGACTTAAATTTTTTGCATTGTTTGTTTTAAGCCATTCTACAAATAATTGAGCTTTATTTATTGCGTGAACAAAAATGTCACGGTTTACTAAAACACTATTACTTGCTGTATCGGTTAGTAAAACACTATCTCTTTTTTCAGTTGGGAAAAAATTTAGACCATTAAGGATAAATGGGAAATAAAAGTGCTCTGTTCCGACCAATGGAAAATCACGATACAGTCTTGCTGATTTCTCTATAATCTTAATACTTCTTTCCGTATGATTGTTAATCGGGATAGCTAAATCAAGTTTATCGTCCTTATAATGAATGAAGCATAAATCTTGCGTTGCTCCATTAATAATTTCCTTAATTACTGGAAAGTAGAAATCACCATCATTATTGTTTTTAAACAATTCATAAGTGATTTGCTTTCCTGTAATCTCATTATTGATTATGACCTTTTTAAGTTCTTCAACAAAAAATAGTGTCTGTGGTAAAGTAGAAGCAAGGTCTTCAACTCCCACTATTGCAGCTTCTCTTGATTCAGGATTTTCTAAGGGGTAAATAAAAACAGTGTCAAAATCTGTTTCTTTTCTTTGCGAATGATAGTTATGCCTTGTTGGGAAAATATGTTCGTCTTCAATTTTCTCAATTTTGTCTAGCTCTTCGGCTATAAAAGTTATTAAGTCTTCTGATTTTTCAGCCTTTCTATTTAGTTCAAATTGAAAAGCCTTAGGTAATAGTCCATTTTGTTCAACAATTCCCTTTACGGTTACTGTGTCTGAAAGTAAATGAGTGCTAATAAAACCCGTTCCAAACTTGCCTGTTATTCTCTTGTTCGTGCTGTCTGATGGTTTCCCTGAACTTACTTGTTGAATTAGTCCGGTAATATTTTCTACTTTGAAGGGGTTTCCGTTATGACTAAAAATGAATTCATTTTCCTTTAATGTGATTTCAATAGTCACAGCGCCATAAATGTTTGGAACGTCCTTTGCGTTTTGCATTAATTCCCAAATCCATCTTCTTCGGGATTTAGTCCTTTCATTTCTAACGTCTGATAAGATTTGTATAACCTTGTCAGCAGTCAGCTTGTAGTTATTGTAATTCTTGCTCTGTTGAACTGTCTCTAAATATGTCGTCATTATTTATGTTCTGTGTCGTTTTAAAATGAGTGCTAACGGTTTGGGGCTTGCCGAAGGTGGGGAATTTGAAATACTAATGTTCAAATTTACGATAATGTTAAATAGAAATGATAATGTTCAATTTAGCACATCAGCCCCACTTTTGGCAAGCCCTTGTTAGTGGCAGTGCCTTTGATTTAAAACGCTATTGGCATAATATCCCATTCACCATTTAGTAAGCGGTGTATATAACAACGGTCTGCTTGTTTAATCAATTCTTCTTTTTGCTCTTCGGAGATATTACCTTCTATATTCATTTTAATTTGAATTGAGGTTTTTAGCCCACCTTCTCCTCTTGCTACTTCTTGAACTAATTCGGCTGTTACATTACCTATTTCCCAATTGTTTTTTCGGGCAATAAAACGCACTGTGCCAACTTTGCACATCGCTAATCCACTAAGTACTAGTTCTGACGGTGCAAGTCCCAAGTCTGTTCCTTTGCTTGCAATTGGTTCATCACCAATAATTGTGTGCTTACCATTCGTGATAATACTTTGGTAGCCTTCTTCAATGTTTTTAATTTTAATTACTGTTGCCATATTTATATAAATTTAGATTCTAAATTTTTAATTTTATCAAAAATAATAGGTGGATAATATGAATGAGCTTCTGCACAAACAGAACACTTCTCCGCTTTAATATTGATTTCATCATCAAGGTCTTGATAAGGAAAAATATTAAACAGTAATTCGTGTTGCAAAAGATTTCGGTAAAATAAAATGTGTTGGGAATGAGAAGAAACCGTATCAATACGATTGAATAAATCTTCTGCACTTTTCAAAATGCTTAATAACTCTCTCACCCCATCATACATTAGCACATCATCGGTGCTATGTATATTCACTTTCATTTGTTCCAAGTCATTTAAAAAACATTTTACGGCTCTTCTACCATTCAGTAGTTGCTTTCCGTTTTCATCTGAAAACTCATAACTGAAATTTTTTATGGTGTCTTGAAAGAAAGTATAAAATGCTCGTATTTGTTCCGTATTGTGTTGTTCTTCTTCCTTTGCGTTGTCCTTTTCTATTTGGCCTTGAACTATATTGTTTGCTGAAAGCTGGGCTTTTAAGGCTAAATATAAAAGTATTGAACCAATGAGTTGAGAAATTGGGCTAGTAATACCTCCGATAGCCTCTCCTACATCGCCAAAAGTACCAAAACCCATTTTTTGAAAAACTGGTAATAATAGTGGAAATAAAAATGTAAGAATTATCCCTACCCACAAGAGCCATTTTGCATTTTTATCAAGATTATTTTTCATTTTTAATTATTGCTTGAGTTGCATCAATAGATAATTTGTCTGTTCACTTATTGTTTCTTTAGCTTATCTTGATAAAGAGATTTAAGCTTTGCTAATTTTGGATTTATCACTGCAGTGCAATAACCAGCTTCGCTATTGCGATTATAGTATTCTTGGTGATATGCTTCAGCTTTGTAAAAATGTTCAAACATTTTTACCTCTGTTACAATCATATCATCATAAGCAGATTGAACTTCTTCAATCACTTTTAACGCTTGCATTTTTTCTTCTTCTGTTCTATAAAAAATAATGCTACGATATTGTGTTCCTCTATCAGCACCTTGTTTATTAATAGTTGTAGGGTTATGAGTAGTTAAATGAATTTTTATTAAATCTTCAAAGCTAATTTCAGAAGGTAAATAGGTAATTTCAATCACTTCTGCGTGTCCAGTAGTTCCTGAACACACTTCTCTATAAGTAGGGTTGATAACTTCTCCACCGCTATAACCACTCTCCACCTTAACTACACCTTTCAATTGCTGGAACATAGCTTCTGTACACCAAAAGCAACCGCCACCAAATGTGATTTTTTTCTCATCGGATTTTACTTTTTTCAGGGCAACGGCATTTATGCAAAACCTTAATCCACTTGGCATAGGGCCATCTTGGAAAACGTGTCCCAAATGGGCATCGCAAGTACTACAAGTTGTCTCAATTCTATACATTCCAAACGAAACATCTTTGATATAATTGATTACATTTTCCTTAATGGGTTGAGTAAAGCTAGGCCAGCCTGTTCCACTCTGAAATTTTTCTTCACTATCAAAAAGAACGGTGTTACAGCAAACACAGGCATATTTACCTGGTTCAAACAAATTACACATCTCAGAGCTATGAGCTCTTTCTGTTCCCTTTTTACGAGTAACGTAAAATTGTTCTTCGGTAAGAAGAGATTTCCATTCTTCTTCCGATTTTTCTATTCTTTGGTCTGGTTTAAGATTACCATTATTGGCTAATCTTATTACATCTATCCATTTTTGCATATTTAATTTATTTAATTGATTGTAAAAATTCGATTGCTTTTTCAGTATTCAAATGAAAATCATTGAACACCACTTTTCTTTCTTGGTTAATAAAAATGAACCAAGGTGTTCCTCCTGTTTTGTAATGATACATCACAGTCGAAATATTATTTGTAGTTTTATTTCCTTCATCTTGTCCAAAAGGAATTTCTAACTTATATTGCTTTTGCGTTTCTTTTAGCTTTTCAAAAGTGTTTTGACTTTTACCTTCAAATACAGTTTGAATTGCAAAAAATTTGACAGCCTCATTATTTTTCAATGCTGAAACCATCTGCTGTAACGAAGGAAGGCCTATTTTATGACAGCCTGGACACCAACTTTGGAAGCAATACAATACAACAAACTTTCCACTGTAATTGGCAAGTTGTACAGGTTCTGCATCTATTCCATTAGCATCAATCCATTTGAATTTTTCCAATTCTGGGGCAAGAAATCCTTCTATACCATATTTTTGATTATTCATTTTCTATTTTATTTATAAGCAATTTAAACACTGATTTTGTAAATCTAACATATTCATTTGTTATCAAGTCGAAACCTATCCATTTGTAGTGGTTTCCAAATGGACACAAAGGAGCATTAACTTCTCTTCCATCTCGTAATTCGTATCTATTTGGTTCAATGTCATAGTCTAACTTACTTATCTTTTTAATTTCAAGTTTCATTGTTTGTTATATGGGTTGGCATTGCCACTAACTCTCTAATATACGAAAGTTTTGTCGTACTTTTTGTATTGTTTGGTATTAAACTAAGATTTCGTTGTATTATTTTTGTCGTACAATATTTTCACCAACCTTTTTTGTAAAAATATTGTA
>JBKBNY010000012.1:0-173162 GCA_046295175.1 Spirosomataceae bacterium | reverse complement strand
ATTCAAAGCTTTGTTAGTGAGATATGAGACTAAAGCTAATAATTGGCGATGTCTTAATATTATCGCAATGGCGATATGTTTTGTAAGAAAAATAAATCACTAATTAATGTTAGACAAGTTCGATAAGAAAAACCCATTCTCGGGTAATCAAACAATTTACCGAATCAATGTTTTCTTTGGATTATTTACGCTTTTGAATGGAGAGGTAACCAATTACAATTTTTTCAATAAAAATAACGTTACCAAAGCCAAAGTTTATGATAATGATGGTAAACCAATTGATGTAAAATATTCTTATACATACAATACTGAAACTTATCCGACAGCCGCATCAATCTCAATTACCGACCCAACTGGTGAGATAAAAACAAAAGAAACTTACTCTTACGATTGCAAATAATCTAAAGCCCCAGTTGGGGCTTTTTTATTTGTTTTAGGTGTTTTGGCTTGATATTTGCACCTTTTTTTCATTATGAGTGATAAAAGCCACATGAATCGACTGTTGAAAATCGCTAATTTATTTTTAGTAATCACTACTATATTCTCTTGTGCCGACCAGCCTGAGAGACTACTTCCTACATCAACTTCCCAAAAACAAGTAAAAGAAAATTGTGTGCTTGAATCAATTTATCGTGGTGGAGAACACGGTTTTGGCTATTCTTTTGAATATAACAAAGAAAATCGAATGACACGAATCTTTGAATTTGCCGATTTTGATTCTATTAGCTATGTAAATAACCTACCCTTTAAAGCAATCAATACCAGCAATAATCTCTATCAAATACTTTTTGAATACAATAACTCCAAATTGCTCAGCGGTATTCGGTTTGAAGGAAAAGATGGTCAAGGCAGGCCATTCTCTTATTTTACCAAATACACGACAAATGCACTGAATCAAATCATAAGAGTTGACCTTTCGCTTTCTACTTTTGAGACTCCATTTGTAGCAAATATTAGTTATGACAAAAACGGAAATATCTCTAAAATCACATCGCCAATCAATGGTAAGGAAACAACTTTAATCGAAAATCTCGAATTCGATAATAAAACTAACCCATTTGCCGAGACATATTCAGACAAAATTTTAATGTATTTTATAGTATATTCAGCAGCTACTGGAGGTAATAATCTCACATTCTTTGTTAATAAAAACAACATCGTCAAATCCAGAATAAATACTCCAGATGGGTTTGTTGAAACAAAATTTGAATACGAATATTCAAAAAATGGACTACCAGTAAAGACACTTTTTAATCATAGTGGTGGGCAAATGACAGAAAAGAATGAAGAAACTTACACTTACAAATGCCAATAACGCAACACAATTTTCTTAAAAATAAATTTAATGCTCTATTTAATTGAAAATCAGAGTATTGTAGAAAAATGTGATTTGAGTGGACTCAGAATTCAAAAAATCTCCCTAACTTTGTATCCCGTAATCAAAAAAACGACAAATCATGTCATTGAGCGGGCAGCAAAAAGCACCTAAGTACATTTTTGTTACGGGCGGCGTAACATCTTCACTCGGCAAAGGCATCATTGCCTCTTCTTTAGCCAAATTACTTCAATCAAGAGGGCTATCAGTAACAATTCAAAAACTTGACCCGTATCTGAATGTTGACCCAGGAACTCTAAATCCTTACGAGCATGGTGAGTGCTACGTAACAGACGATGGAGCCGAAACAGATTTGGATTTGGGGCACTACGAGAGGTTTTTGAATGTACCTACTTCTCAAGCAAATAACGTAACAACTGGTAGAATTTATAAAAATGTCATTGACAAAGAACGTCGAGGCGATTTTTTAGGAAAAACTGTTCAAGTAATTCCACATATTACTGATGAAATCAAGAGAAATGTTCTTCAACTTGGAGAAACTGGTAAATTTGACATTGTAATTACCGAAATCGGAGGTTGTGTTGGTGATATTGAATCTTTGCCATTTTTAGAGGCTGTTCGTCAGCTGAAATGGGATTTAGGCGAAAACAATATGCTTGTCATTCACTTAACATTGATTCCATATTTGAGTTCGGCTGGCGAATTGAAAACAAAACCAACGCAACACTCAGTAAGGATGTTACAAGAGAATGGTATTCAACCAGACATCATTGTTTGTCGTTCAGAACATCCACTTCCAGTTGAAATCAGAAGAAAGATTGCATTATTCTGTAATGTTGAGGTAAACTCAGTGATAGAAGCAATTGACGCAGATACAATCTACGATGTGCCTTTGTTGATGAAAAAAGAGAAACTCGACCAACGAGTTTTGTATATGCTTAATGTTTATAACGACCAAGATGCCGATATGGAGTTATGGAAGGATTTTCTCGGTAAATTGAAGAATCCATCAGACCAAGTACGAATCGGAGTTGTTGGTAAATATGTCGAATTAAAAGATGCCTATAAATCAATTGCAGAAGCATTTATTCATGCTGGTGCTGTTAACGAATGTAAAGTTAAAGTTGATTGGATACATTCAGAATCACTGACTCCACAGAATGTTGCTGAGAAATTAGCAAATTTAGATGGTGTTTTGGTTGCCCCAGGCTTTGGAGAAAGAGGAATTGAAGGTAAAATTGCGGCAGTAAAACACGTAAGAGAAAACGGAATACCTTTCTTTGGAATCTGTCTTGGAATGCAAATGGCTTGTATCGAATACGCAAGAAATGTTCTTGGATTTGAAAATGCCCATTCATCAGAGATGAATAAAGAAACTCCCTATCCTGTAATTGACTTGATGGAAGACCAAAAGGATATAACAAATAAGGGAGGAACGATGCGTCTTGGAGCTTACGAGTGCAAAATCAAGGATAAAACACTTGCTAAGAAAATCTATGGAAAAGCTGTAATCTCAGAAAGGCACCGCCACCGTTGGGAATTCAACAATAAATTCCAGAAGGATTTTGAAAAATCGGGAATGATAACATCTGGAATCAACCCCGATACAGGACTCGTCGAGATTGTAGAAATTCCATCGCATCCATATTTCATTGGAGTTCAATTTCACCCAGAATTAAAGAGTACGGTGATGAATCCGCATCCATTATTTGTTAATTTTGTGAAGGCGGCGATTGAGTATTCAACTACAAAAAAATAATTTTTAATAACAAATAGGGCAGAATAATTACTCTGCCCTATTTAAGTTTATATCAACCTATAAAATAAACGGACCGTTCATCAAAAAATAGCATAATTTTTACGAAATTTGCGAATGTTTTTGACCCCCATGGGGTTTTCTTTTGAACTAATTTAACTTTTTAATGGAACAAAAACCTTTTGACAAGAATTTTCTCATCGGGATGACACTTCTGATGGTTATGTGGGGGGCATATACTTACTTCTCTCCTAACCCAACACCCGAAACGACTCAAAAAGCACAACCAACAGCTCCTAATACACCCAATAAGGTTATAAATGCGGCACCCGCACCTTTAGATTCTAATGCAGCTAAAGCTAAATTCGGAAGTTTTGCCTCTGCGGCAACTGGCGTTGCCAAAAGCATTGTTATTGAAAACGAAGACGCAAAATATACATTCAGTACATTGGGTGGTTCGATTCAAAAAGTTGAGCTAAAAAAATATTCGGCGTATGACGATTTCAAAAAAGGTAACAAAACTCCATTGACTTTGATTGATGATAATAACTCAACAATGGCTTTTGAAGTTGTTACAAATACTGGCAAAGTTGACTTAAAAAAACTTTATTATACTACTGATAATCAACCAGTTGTCTTAAAAGGAAACCAAGAAACTAAAGTTGTATTCAAATTAAATCTTGCGGCCAATCAGTATGTAGAACAAACATATACAATTAAGGGTAAAGGGTACAATTTAGAATACGATGTCAATTTGGTTGGATTAGATGCAATCGTGCAAAACCAAAATGCGAGGTTCTATTGGCAGGATAGGTTGAAGAAGTTAGAAAATGATTTGACCGAAAACCGTCGTGCTGCACAAATAAATTATTGGCAAACTGAAGATGAATTCGATGATTTGGGTTCAAACAGTATGAACTCCGATGAAAGAGAAATCATTGAGCCAATGAGCTGGTTTTCATTTAAACAAAAATATTTTGTTTCGGGCTTTATCACAAAAAACCAAGCCATCTCAACTGCTAAGTTGAAAGCAATAACTCCCGAAAATGACTCATCAGTTGTAAAATCATTAGAGGCTGATGTTACCTTACCAATTTCTGATTTAAAAACAGGCAAAGGTAATTACCGTTTCTATTTTGGTCCAAATGAATACAGTCAAGTTAAAGATGTTGCCAACGGTTTCCATCGAAATGTTTATTTGGGCTATGATTTCGTTAAACCAATAAACCGCTACATTTTTGTTCCGTTGTTCAATTTCTTTGAAGGAATCATTTCAAACTATGGTTTATTGATTATTGCGATTGTTGTATTGTTAAAGCTAATTTTAACACCATTAATCTATAAATCTTATATCAGTTCGGCTAAAATGCGAATATTAGCCCCTGAGATTGCCGCTATCAAAGAAAAAGTTGGAGATGACCAAATGAAACTCCAACAAGAGCAAATGAAACTGTATCAACAAGTTGGTGTGAGTCCGTTAAGTGGATGTGTACCTCTATTGCTGCAAATGCCTATTTTGATGTCGGTTTTCTTTTTGTTCCCGAATATGATTATGTTCCGTCAAAAACCATTTTTATGGGCAGATGACCTCTCGACATACGATTATCCAATCAGTTGGGCAACAAACCTACCAATCATTGGTAACCACATCAGTTTGTTTGTAGTATTGATGACAATTTCGAGTTTGGCATTCACTTACTACAATAATCAGGTTACACCAGACCAGCCGGGTCCAATCGACATGAAGAAAATCAGTTATATTTTCCCATTGGTATTCTTCTTTGTTTTGAATAGTTTTCCTGCTGCTTTGAGTTTCTACTATTTGGTTTCAAACGTAATTACAATTATTCAACAACAAGTTGTACGTAGATTCGTTGATGAAGATAAAATAAAAGCCATTTTAGAAGAAAATCGTCGTAAATTCAAATCTGACCCAAATAGTCAGAAAAAGTCAGGTGGTAAATTTGCAGATTTTATGCAAAAACAAATTGCTTTGGCCGAGGAAAATCGTAAGAAAAATGAGGAGTTGAAAGAAAGAGTTGAAGCAAAAAAGAAAAATAATAAAAAACAATAGTTATCTTAACCCTCACAAGGAAACTTGTGGGGGTTAAATATAAAACCACACCTCACACCATCATTCAAAAAACCTCAAAAGACAATGAAAACTAAAAGCATTATCCTCTTATTTTTGCTTGTTGGTTTTTATACGGTAGCACAACAAAATGCCGTAATTACCGAAAAAGACTATCCAGTCAGATACAAAAAAGCTGTGCAGTTATTTGCCAATGAGCAATACCAAGAAGCCCAAAACGAATTCGCCTTGCTAACAAGCCGCAAATTTGTGAATGCAATGGTGCCTTATGCTCATTATTACCATGCTTTGAGTTCTTACAAACTAAAAAAATACTTTGATGCCAGAATTACCTTGAGGCAGTTAGTTGACAGGTATCCAGATTGGAGCAAAATAGACGATGCATATTACTTATTTGCAGATGCTTGTTTGGCAGACAATTATTTTGATGAAGGCTTACAGTATATCAATCGATTGACGAATCCTACCTTGAAACGAGAAGCGATTGATTTGCAATACTTTTATTTTAGTAGAATTAAAGACCTTAATCAACTTAAAGCACTCAATACGAGATTTGGCTCAAATTCGATAATTGCCGAAAGACTTGTTGATGCAATTCAAAGACAAAAAAATGTTTCGAGAGAAGATTTAGAATTATCTGATAAACTTACAAATAGATTTAACATTGGTGTTAGTGAATCTACTGAAACAAAGAAAAAAACGAAAGTAAGTGATAATTCTACCGTTAATATCGCTTTATTTTTGCCATTTAAGTTAAACGAATTCAATGCTTCAAGTACAAATCGTAGCAATCAATACATTTATGATATGCTTGAAGGTATGAAATTGGCAAAACAAAAATTGGAATCAGAAAAAATCAATGTCAATCTTTACTCTTACGATGTTGACCGTTCGGCAGACCCAATTGTAAATGTGGTAAAAAATCCAAATTTTGAAGAAGTTGATTTAATTATTGGACCTTTGTATCCTGAAGCAAATAAAATAACAAATACTTTTGCAAAAGAAAACAATGTAGCTCAGCTTCATCCATTGTCAAATAATCTACAACTTGTTCAAAACGAAAAGAATGTATTTCTCGGACAGCCTTCATACGAGATTCAGTCTCAAAAGGCAATCGAACATGTAATGACAGTTAATCCTGTTCAGAGCGTTTCAATTTACTTTGGAAATACACGTCGTGATTCAACCTTCGCGTACATTTATCGAGATAAAGCAATTGAAAAAGGCTTTTCTGTTCTTACAATCAAACGATACACCAATCCTGAAAGCATTGATTCACGAAAACCTGGGCATGTTTTCATTGTTGGAAGTGAGGATAATTTCGGGCCGAAAGTAGTAAGTGCCATCGACCGCAAAAAACTCTCTGTACCAGTCGTAGCAACTTCGTCTGCTTTCGATTTTGAAGGAGGTTCACTATCAGTATTTAATCGTCAATTGTTTTTGATAAAAACTGATTTTATTGACTCAAATAAAGAAGACGTGAAAATTTTTAGAAGTAATTATATCGCCAGTCAAAACATTGTACCATCATATTACAGTTATTTAGGATATGATTATGTTTTATTCTTTGGTAGAATTTTGAACAATGTTAAAGATTCAATAAGAAAAGAGTTGGACTCAATCGAATACACACAAGGATTTACACTTTCAGGATTCGATTATACAAATGGAGCAAACGATAATCATATTGTTCCGATAGTTAGGTATCAAGACGGAAAATTTATTGAGGTTACACGATAAGATACCAAGATTAATTCACTAAAAGTATTTTGTAAATGCAAATTTCAACAAGCGAAGAATTATTTCAAAGAGCAAAAAATTCAATACCCGGAGGTGTAAATTCACCCGTAAGAGCGTTCAAATCAGTAGGTGGAAATCCAGTTTTTATTAAAAAAGCTAAAGGAGCTTATGTTTTTGATGAAGACGATAATCAGTACATCGAACTTATTAACTCTTGGGGGCCAATGATTTTAGGTCATGCAAATCCAAAAGTAGAGGCAGCGGTAAGTAAAGCAATAAAAAATTCGTTTTCTTTTGGGGCTCCTACTCGCCGTGAAGTAGAAATGGCCGAGTTGATTGTTTCGATGGTACCTGCAATCGAAAAAGTGAGGATGGTCAATTCGGGAACTGAAGCTACTATGGCCGCTATTCGAGTTGCTCGTGGATTTACTGGAAAAGATAAAATCATCAAATTTGAAGGCTGTTATCATGGCCATGGTGATTCTTTTTTGATTGCAGCAGGAAGTGGTGCAGTAACAATGGGAGTACCTGATAGTCCTGGGGTTACTAAAAACGTTGCAAATGATACCCTAACAGCTCCATATAATGACTTAGAAGCCGTTCAAAGATTAGTGGATGCCAATAAAGGACAAATTGCCGCTTTAATTCTTGAACCTGTTGTAGGAAATATGGGTTGTGTTTTGCCTAATGCAGGTTTTTTAGAGGGTTTACGCAAAATTTGTACTGAAAATAATATTGTTTATATCTTCGATGAAGTTATGACAGGTTTCCGCCTTGCCAAAGGTGGAGCAAGCGAGAGGTTCGGAATTAAGCCAGATTTAATCACGCTTGGAAAAATCATAGGGGGCGGTATGCCAGTGGGAGCTTATGGCGGACGAAAAGAAATCATGGATTGTGTTTCTCCACAAGGCCCAGTTTATCAAGCAGGTACTTTGTCGGGTAATCCAATTGCAATGGCAGCAGGATTCACAATGCTATCTTTCTTAAATGAGCATCCAGAAGTTTACACTAAACTTGAAAAAACTGGCGAAAAACTGGTAAATGGATTTAATAATTCGCTCAAAAAATTAAATCTAAATTACACCATCAATCACATTGGCTCAATGTATAGCTTGTTTTTTACTGAGAACCAAGTTTGTAATTTTGAGGATGCAAAGACGAGTAACACTGCTTTATTTGGTAAGTATTTTCATGCAATGCTAAATAAAGGTATTTACCTTGCACCTTCACAATATGAATCTTTGTTTTTATCGACTGCATTGACAGATTCTCATATAAAAACTATATTACAAGCCAACGAAGAAAGTCTAATTGAGATTCATCAATAATGCCAAAATACTCTGTAATTACACCAGTTTATAACCGTCCTGACGAGGTTAGAGAATTACTTGAAAGTCTTGTAAATCAAACATTTAAAGATTTTGAAGTAATAATCATCGAGGACGGTTCAAAATTGAAATGCGATGAAGTTTGCGAGAATTTTAAATCTAAATTAGATATAAAATATTACTTTAAAGAAAATTCTGGGCAGGGTTTTTCAAGAAATTACGGTTTTGAAAGAGCAACCTCCGACTATTTTATTCAATTAGATTCTGATGCAATAATTCCAGAAAAATACTTTGAAATTGTTGATGATTCTCTCTCTAAAAATTGGTTAGATGCTTTTGGTGGACGCGATGAAGCACATCCAAACTTCACTCCAACTCAAAAAGCCATTAATTATTCGATGACATCGGTTTTTACAACTGGTGGAATAAGAGGTAAGAAAAAAAATGCTGGTGGACAATTTCATCCGAGAAGTTTCAATTTTGGGATTTCGAGAAAAGTTTGGGAAGTAACCAAAGGCTATAAATGGACTCGAATGGCCGAAGATATTGAATTCAGTGTACGAATTATCGAGTCGGGTTTTAAAGTTGGATTAATCGACGAAGCATTTATTTATCACAAACGGCGAACTGATTTCAAGCAATTTTTCAAACAATTGCATTTTTTCGGAAGGGGTCGAATAAATTTATCGAGACATTTCAAAAACGAATTAAAATTAGTTCATTTCTTTCCAGCCGCATTTACTTTATTTTGTGTTTCGATACCATTTCAATTTCTTATATTCAAACCCTTAGGGTTGGTGTCAGTTGCTTTATTAGCAATTTATAAAATTTTAATATTTATTGATTCCTCCTTCAAAAATAATAGTATTTACGTAGGCTTTCTGAGTTTAATCGCATGTTTCATTCAGTTATCGGGCTACGGGTTAGGGTTAATACAAGAAATAATTTCGCCGAATCCTGTCATTGATAATACCATAAAAAAATAAAAAGTCGCTAATTTGATTAGCGACTTTTCTTTTCAAGAATATATCAAAGGTATTCTTATTTTGCTGGTTGCGACGTACCTGTGCCATTTGCTGGTGCAGTTGCAGGAGCTGCTGGTGTTGTAGCAGGAGCCGTAGCTGGACGAGCTTGAGCTTTCTCAACATTCAATCCATCATCAGTAGCTGAACCTGATTTGTCTAAGAAAATACCCGAAGTCAAAGCACCAACCAAGATGAAAGCAAAGAAACCCCAAGTGAGTTGTTCCATCAAATCACCTGAGCGTTGAACGCCAAACATTTGTGAAGTTGCTCCTCCGAATTCACCAGAAAGTCCACCACCTTTTGGATTTTGAATTAAAACCACAAGAATCAGAAGGATAGCAGCAATTACCATTAATACGAGAATCGTAGTGTACATTTTAAGTTATAAGTTTAATTTTAAAGTATCTTTTTTTGTAATTCTTCTATTTTTTGTGCAAAGTAAGCGATTTTTTCTGGATTTTTGACAATTAGATGCTGATAAACTTCAATTGCTTTATCGAATCGGCCTTGTCGAACCAAAATCTTCGCATAACTTTCGGTAAAAAGTGGCTTCTTGAGGGTTGTACTTCTTTCGCTCAAATCTTCCACCTCGTCATTACCATTTACACCTCTAATTGGCTGAATTCTTGGTTCGTTTTTGATAAACTGTTCAATAATTGCCAACTGTTCGTCTTGAATATTTTTTAATTTTGGTTTTGCTATCGAAACTATCAACTCTTCCTCCAACTTTTCTCTTTTCAACTCTTCTTCTATCGGGTCAACTTTAAATTTACTTTCTACAATCGGCTCAAACTGACGAACAGGCTGTGGGCTATTCCAATCCATGTCGTTTTCAATCACTTTTCTGAGTGCATTTCTGCTTAGTGCAAAAATCGCAGCCTTGCGAATTGCATCATTGGCAATTTCAGGGGCTTTTGAATGAATTCCTTTTGCAATTAAAGTATAAGAAATCTGAAAAAATGGAAACTTCTTTGTTGCATTTTCTAACAACATAATGTCATTGAGCGTTAAGCTCTGTGGGTTGTTAAGAAAACTTGCAAAAGAGTTTTTGTCGAGCATTGATTCAGAATAATTCTATTTTCGTGCCAAAAATAAAAAAGAAATAGATAAGTTTGAAGATTGGGCCAGTTTAAAGTTTTGAACATCCTAATTTACCACTGTGCAGCAGTATCATTGAAAATGTTTAAAACCAATTGGTCAAGAATTTTAGGAACAAGCGTTTTCTCAACTTGGGTGAGGGTTTGTTCTTGAGGGAAATCTTGATAAAATGAAAACTCTTTCTCAAAATTTTGAGCCTCATCTTTGGTATTTGTAAATCTTACCTCAACTTTGATTGTCAAACGGTTCAAGGCTGCTTTGTCACCACTTGTTGCAGCCACGGCGGTTAATTCATAACCCGTTATCGAGCCTTCCAAAAGCAAATCAGAATCGGCAGGTTTGAGCTTTAAACTCGTATTTCTTTGATAGTATTCTTTCAATTTTTCATTGAAACTCAAAGACATATTTGCAGGTCCACCCGCCGTTGACATCGTAAAGTTTTGAATCGTGATGGTTTTTAAATCGCTCGAAAGGGTCGTTCCGGTAAAAGAGTATATTTTACAAGATTGTAAAACTGTTAGAATCGAAACAAACAATACCAATCTCAACATCTTTAATCTCAAGGCCAATTTGTTGTATTTATTCGTCTTCGATGTCATATTGTTTTATTTTACGATACAAAGTTCTTTCAGAAATCCCCAAATCTTGTGCAGCGTATTTACGTTTAAAGTTGTTTTTACGCAATGCCTTAATAATCATCTCTTTCTCTTTCTTTTCGAGAGAATAAATCTCGTCTTCAGTTTCGTGGCTTACATCTTCTATATCTACCCGATTTAAATTATCAATCTTTGCATAACCTAAATCATCAAAATGTTCAATTGGCGACTGAAAATGCTGAAAAGTTGGCTGAACATTTGGAAGTATTTGACTCGTGGGAGCCAAAATTACACCTTCTTCTTGGTGAATTCCATTAAACAATTCTTTGTGCTGCTGCAAGACATCCGAACCAATTTGACCACCTTGTAGCATCGCCAAAACCAGTTTTTTGAGTTCGGTAACATCTTTACGCATATCGAACAAGACTTTGTAAAGAATATCTCTTTCGTTAAAATTCTCAGATGAATTCCCCGCAAAGTTCTTCAATAAAGCAGGCAAGCCACTTGTATGCTCTTTGGGTAGGTATTTTGCCAACTTCTCGGCATTGATAAGTCTATCCGTTTCGAGAATTGTGATTTGCTCGGCGATATTTTTAAGCTGACGAATATTTCCTGGAAATCTAAAATTCATCAATAACTGACTGGCACTTTCGGTTAATTCAACCGGACGAATTCTATTTTTTTCGGCAAAATCGTAGCTAAATTTTCTAAATAGTAAATCAATGTCGTAACCACGTTCTCGCAGCGGAGGAACTGTCAATGGCACTGTATTGAGGCGATAATATAAATCTTCACGAAATTTACCATTATCAACCGCTGCCATCAAATTGACATTGGTCGCTGCTACTACCCTAACATCTGTTTTCTTAACTTTTGATGAACCAACTGGAATGAATTCGCCATTTTCAAGAACACGAAGTAAACGTGCCTGAGTACCAATGGGCATTTCGGCTATTTCATCCAGGAAGATTGTGCCACCATTTGTAGTCTCAAAATAGCCTTTGCGGTCATCAATGGCACCAGTAAATGCTCCTTTGATATGTCCAAAAAGCTCAGAATCAATGGTTCCCTCAGGAATCGCACCACAGTTAATTGCAATAAATGGGCCATGCTTTCTTGAACTTAGTGCATGAATAATCTTTGAGAAAGACTCTTTTCCACTCCCACTTTCACCAGTTATCAAAACAGTTAAGTCGGTTGGGGCAACCTGAATGGCAACGCTCAAAGCTAAGTTCAACGATGCAGCGTTTCCGATTACTCCAAACCGATTTTTAACACTTTGTATTTCTTCTGTATTTGTCATACACCTAATTCAAAAAACTATACCAACTCTTCAGTAACCGAATGCCCAATCAGCGTTGCGGCTGTACAATCAGTCACTAAAACATTTACATAATCACCTTTTTTGAAATGCTCTTTTGGAAAAACAATCACTTTATTTTGGTCGTTTCGACCTTGTAAATGTTCATTTGAACGTTTAGAAAAACCTTCAACTAACACCTTGTGAACCTTGCCTACTGCCAACTTGTTCCGCTCGAATGAAAGTCTTTGTTGTAAGGCAATTATTTCGTTTAGGCGGCGTTTTTTGACATCTTCTGCAATATCATCTTTGAGTTTTTTTGCAGCAGGAGTATTTGGTCTTTCAGAATAGGCGAACATATAGCCGTAATCATATTTTACGTACTCCAACAGACTCAAGCTCTCTTGGTGGTCTTCTTCAGTTTCAGTACAAAATCCTGCAATCATGTCTTGTGAGATTCCACATTCTTCACCCAAAATTTCACGAATTCGGTCGATTTTATTGATATACCATTCTCTGGTGTAGGTACGATTCATCAATTCCAAAATACGTGTACTACCACTTTGTGCCGGAAGGTGAATGTATTTACAGATATTCTCATACTTTTTCATGGTATAAAGAACTTCATCGGTAATATCTTTAGGATGTGATGTTGAGAATCTAACTCTCAAATCTGGATTTACTAAAGCCACCATTTCGAGCAATTGAGCAAAATTCACTGATTCAGTACTTTCTAAGTTTTCAGCACTCCATTTGTATGAATCAACATTTTGACCCAAAAGTGTAACCTCACGATAACCTTGATTGAATAAATCAGTCGCTTCTTTAACGATAGAATGAGGGTCTCGACTGCGTTCACGGCCACGAGTATACGGAACTACACAAAAACTACACATATTATCACAGCCACGCATAATCGAGATAAATGCAGTTACTCCGTTTGTATCTAAACGTATTGGAGTTATATCAGCATAGGTTTCTTCTCGTGATAAGAAAACGTTTACCGCCTTTTGACCAGTCTCGGCTTCTTCTACCAATCTTGGTAAATCACGGTAGGCATCTGGCCCAACAACCATATCAACTACTTTCTCTTCTTCTAAAAGTTTGGCTTTCAGACGCTCAGCCATACAACCTAAAACGCCAATTTTAACCAATGGATTCTTTTTCTTAATCGGAATTAGGTGTTGTAGTCTATTACGTACTTTTTGCTCGGCATTATCGCGAATTGCACAAGTATTCAATAAAATGAGTTCGGCATCTTCATATTTTGAAGTTGTGGCAAATCCGTTATCTCTCAAAATCGAAGCTACAATTTCACTATCAGCAAAATTCATCTGACAACCGTAACTTTCAATATATAGTTTACGTTTTCCTTCGTTGCTTTCATCAACCGAGATTCTTGCATTGTCAAGATTTTGCTTATCTTCTTCATTTAAGATTTTGAGCGTGTCTGTTATTCTTTCCATTTTTATTTTTGATACAAAGCCTATTAGAATTTTACGTCAAACGTAAATTCACATTGCAAATTTACAACAAACATGACAGAATGTCAGTGTTAAATTAACTTAATTTTTCGGAAGAAAGTTTAAAATGGATAACCGATACCAATTCGGAGCGGAATACGATATAAATTATAGGTAGTTTTTTCTGAATCGAGGAATCTACCAAACTTGAAATCATCAAGTACAAATCTCTCACCGACGGGTTGTGAAGGGTCAATTATTTTTAGAGGGAAATCAAATCTAAGTAGAAAATAGTCTAAATCCCAGCGTAATCCAAAACCAGCACCAACGGCAAATTCTTTATAAAAACGATTGAATTCAAAATTTTCACCTGATTCTGTATTATTTGAATACAGTTTCCAAACATTTCCCCAATCTACAAACAAAGCCCCTTCAAGAACTCCAATTGGTAATTTGAAAAGATTACTTCTATACTCAACACTTCCCTCAATCAAAATATCACCCGGCTGCGGTAGTGTTTGTAAACGATTTGAAAAGTTTTCAAAGATTTGAGGTTTGGCAGAACCAGTTCCTAAACCACGAGGGTCCCAAGCTCTAACACTTGCACTTCCACCTGCAAAAAAATTCTTCTCGTAAGGCATAGACCTATTTTTCCCGTATGGAATTGCAACTCCAATGTTAAATCGATAAGCCCACGAACTTTTAAAGTTTATAGGTATGTATTTACGGTAATCAGCATTAAACTTCAAAAACCTAAAATATGCACGGCTTGTGTCGGGCGGAAGTCCACCCACAACCTGATTTTTGACTGGAAATAGTTTATCGATGAATTTCACTCGGTCATAATTTACACTCGGGTCTTTAAACAGACCAAGCAAAGTCCCGCCAGATTCGGCAAAGATTCGCAAATATTTCGCTTGTTTGTTATCGCCTTGAACTTGATTATTGAATACATAAGAACCACTTATACTTGAAACGAATTGGGGGTCGAAAGAAACTTTAAGGCTATTTCCTTGTAATTGCTGCTCAATTAACGTTTTTCTAAAACTAATTCCGTTTTCGTCATTGGCATAAGAAGTATTAGTCAAGTTTACATCTACTAATGAAATAATAAATGTTTCAACTGGAGATTTTTGCCACGAAAAAACGCCAGTAAATTTAAGATTAGTACGATTATAAAATAATGTATTTGAATTATTAAGACCAAAACCGAGCTGAGTTTTGGGATTTAAATTATTTAGCCTTGATGAAAATCTTGAAGATAAAATCAATTGAGGAAAAATAATTGAAGCATTTCCACCTATCTCCCTACTTCGCAGGTTACTTATTCCGGTTCCTTCATAAGCCAAACGTCCTCCAAGTTCAATTATATCCAGCTTCCTTAATGGATTTCTAATTCTGAGCGAGCCATTTAAGCCACCTCCAAAAATACTATTAACAAAATTGAGGTTTGGGTCAACGGTAACATTGTATTTTAATAAAGTTGGAGCTGTAATTTCAACTCTTAATTTGTTATCTGGCAGAAGTCTATATTGAAAATTAGCAAACGAAAATTGATTAAGATTGTAAAGTTGCCTTTTGGTATTTGTTATTTTTTCGAGTGAATAAAGCTCATTAGGTCTCAAGCCAACTCGGCTATCCAATAATTTAATTGGAAATTTTTTGTCAACAAAAATATAATTGACGCCATTGTAAAAAGTTGTGTCGGTTTGGCTACTCAATCTTTGGTTAGAATTTATTTCGGCAGCCAAAAATTGGATTTCGGAAATAGCGTATTGGTTGAATTTTGGTTGTTTAGGAGTATATTTTATTTTGAATCTAATCTCAGCGGTGTTGTCAACTCTGAATGTATCAATCATTTGATTATCAAAGAATTGAGGCGAAAAGTTGTAGTAGCCGTTGTTTTTTAACAAAGCCTCTAAACGTAGTTTTTCGTTTTCAATATTATTCCAGTCTGCAATTGAATTGACTTTAGTAAACGAATTCTTCAAATCTGATTTGAACAAGCTATCAATCTTTTCATCTTGGGCATCATAAACCACTCGATTAATCATGTAAGGCTTGTTTTCATCAATTTGATAAGTCAGTTTCATAAAACCACGCTTTGTGGTATCAATTGAGTATGAGATTTTTCGGTCATAGTAGCCTTTACGAAGTACAAAAAGTTCTAAATCTTTTTTTGTTTTTTCTATTTTATTGATGTCAATGATAGAAGGCTCTTCGCCAACAAAACGCCAGAACCATGCGATTTTTTTATCAAAAGTTTCTTGTGTACGTTCTAATTTTTTGCGAATTTTTTGACGAATTCTTTCGTTTTTTTTATCAGAATAATCTTGCGGAAGCGATTGTAATTGTCGATTCAACTCCTCAAACCGAGCCGAAACCTTACTTTCATTGTATAATTTTTTACCAACCATGTAAAACGAGAGGCGTTGTGCAGGCATAAAATCAAGGTCAAGAAATCTGCGATTAGGTTTTTGATTGGGAGGAATCAGCGTTTCGAGTTCTTCGGTTGAAATTTGTTTATTACCTTTGAAAGCCAAATTGCGTAGCAAATACTCATCTTTTTCTAATTGTACTTTGGGAGTACACGAAGAAATCAATATGATTGCAGTAAAGTAAGAAAAGTATTTGCTAAGTTTTGTTGACAGCATACTAAATACATAAACAAACCGCAAATAGACGATTTGATTATCAGTAATATTTATGAAAATTTACAAAAATGATAAGTAAACAACAGCAAAAATACATTCAATCCTTACAAATTAAAAAATATCGTCAAGAATCTCAGTCTTTTTTGGTTGAGGGGGCAAAAAGTGTTCTCGAATTACTAAATTCCGACTTCCAGATTGAGAAAATCTACGTAACCGAAAAATTTGCCGAACAGATTGATTCAAAAAATACTCATATTGAAATAGCAACTCAAGCCGAAATCGAGAAAACTGGTACTTTACAAAGTAATGATTCGGCATTGGCTATTGTCAAAATGAAACCAAATCAGTCTATAGTTTGTAACGACAACGAATATGTTTTAGTATTGGATGACATCCGAGACCCAGGGAATCTTGGGACAATCATACGTATTGCTGATTGGTACGGAATCACTAAAATTATTTGTTCAGAAAATACAGTCGATTTTTATAACCCAAAAGTAATCGCCTCAACGATGGGTTCGTTCACAAGAATAAAAATTTGGTACGGAGATTTAGAAAAATATTTTATCCGTAACAATAATTTACCCATTTATGGAACTTTCATCAGTGGGGAGAATATTCATAAAACAAACTTTCCAAAAAGTGGATTTATTATTATCGGAAACGAATCAAATGGAATTCGACCCGAAATCGAAAAGAAAGTTACTCACAAAATCACAATTCCGAGGTTTGGAAATGCCGAATCGCTCAATGCAGGAATCGCAACTGCCATAGTTTTAGACAATTTAAGAAGATAAATGCTTAATATGATATGAAAGCACTTTGGATAAATGAAAATGATGATAACACATTTTCTCAACAGATAATCGAAAGAAGTATTGATGAACTTCCTGCTGGAGAAGTCTTGATTAGGGTAAAGTACTCATCATTGAATTACAAAGATGCTTTGTCATCGACCGGAAACAGAGGTGTTACAAAAAAATACCCTCATACTCCCGGAATTGATGCCGCTGGAATTGTTGAAAATGCTGAAAATGAAGATTTTACCAAAGGTGATAAAGTGATTGTAACTGGGTTTGACCTTGGAATGAATACCTCTGGAGGATTTGGAGAATACATTCGTGTACCAACAAAATGGGTTATAAAACTTCCAAAAGGTTTAAAGCTAAAAGAAAGTATGATGTTTGGAACAGGCGGATTGACAGCTGCACTTTGCATTGATAAAATTATCTCAAATGGAATTACTCCCCAAAAAGGTAAAATTATAGTTACAGGTTCGACCGGAGGAGTCGGAATTATGGCAGTTATGATTTTATCAAAAATAGGCTTTGAAGTTGTAGCAGTTACTGGTAAACCCGAAGCCAAAGACTTTCTTATGAAAATCGGAGCTAAAGAAGTAATTGGAAGAAATGAAATTGACGATAAATCGAACCGACCGCTACTAAAAGGACAATTTGCAGGTGCAGTAGATACTGTTGGTGGAAATTTGCTGGCAACTATCTTAAAATCAATGAATTACGGAGGAGTAGTCTCAGTTTGTGGTTTAGTAAATTCTCCCGAATTACCAACATCTGTTTTTCCATTCATATTGAGAGGAGTCTCTATGTTTGGGATTGATTCGGCTGAATGTGATATTGAATGGAGGAAAAAAATGTGGAAGAATCTTGCAAAAAAATGGAAACCTGAACAATTGAATTCGGTAATCAAAACAGTTACTTTGCAGGGGTTGCCAAAAGAAATAAAAAAGATTCTTAAAGGTGGACAAATCGGTAGAGTTGTTGTCAGATTGTAAACAATTCATTAAAAAGATGGCTCTTTATTACTGTGTAAGTGTCTTCAAATAAGAACAATTGGTCGATTCAATTCAGTTTTTGAATAAACTAAATCTAAATTAGATTGTCATACACGAAAAACTGAAAATGAAATCAAATTTATTTACTCTACTCATTACTTTACTTGCTCTTCAATGTACTTTTGCTCAAATAATTGAAATCAAAGCAAAAGTAGTTGATAAAGCCGATAATTCGCCATTAATTGGCGTTGGGGCTTCTATAATCTTACAAAATTCTACAAATAAAAAAATTGGTTCATTGACCGATACAAGCGGGGTTTTCAAAATCGTCATTTCTGAAAAAGGCACTTATAGCTTGACTCTCAGTTACATTGGATATCAAGATTACACCAAACAAATTCGCATTGATAAATCGGTTGATTTAGGTACAATTGAAATGTCAACCAGTACACAAGTACTAAACGAAGTAACGGTAGCTGGAAAACAAGTTCGGGTAGAACAAAAAGGTGACACCTTATCTTACAATGCCGGGGCATACAAAGTAAATCAAGATGCTTCGGCCGAGGATTTAATCAAAAAAATGCCGGGTGTCACTATCGAAAATGGTCAAGTTAAGGCTCAAGGCGAAGCAGTAAAAAAAGTAATGCTCGATGGTCGTGAATTTTTTGGTGACGACGCAATGATGGCATTAAAAAATCTTCCCGCTGAAATTATTGATAAAGTACAAGTTTTTGACCGAATGTCTGAACAAGCACAATTTACGGGTTTTAACGATGGAAATACTGATAAAACAATCAATATCACAACAAAAAGTGGCAAATCTAATGGACAATTTGGTAAGGTCTATGGAGGTTACGGAACTGATGATAGATATTCGGCAGGCGGAAATGTAAATTACTTTAAAAAAGACCAAAGATTTTCAATAATCGGAATGTCGAACAATATCAACCAACAAAATTTTGCATCAGAAGATTTATTGGGTGTTTTAGGTTCAAATACCGGCGGAAACCGTGGTGGTGGCGGAGGCGGTGGTGGAAATTCTGGTGATTTCTTAACCAATCAACAAAATGGCATTACTGGTACAAATGCTATCGGAATAAACTATTCAGATAATTGGGGAAAGAAAATAAAGTTTACTGGTAGTTATTTCTTTAACCAAACAGGAAATGAAAATCTGACTAATATAAGTAGGGTTATTACAGCAGGTAGAACATTGAATCAACTCTATGACGAAATCAAAACTACTGATAATCAGAACTATAACAATCGAATCAATTTAAGATTTGATTATACAATCGATAAAAATAACTCAATATTATTTACTCCAAGAATCAGCTTTCAAGGAAACAGTTCATCAAGTATTGTAAACGGGGAAACTTCATTCGGAGAAAACCCAATCAATGAAATCAATACAAATAATCTAAGAAAAAGTGATGGTTTTAGACTCGGAGGTGATTTAATGTTTAGGCATAAATTTGCCAAAGCAGGTCGTACGATTTCGATAAACTTTAATGTAAATAACAACACAAATAATCGAAATGATACTTTGAAATCAATCAATAAGTATTTTTCTCCTGCAAATTTAGTTAACATCAATCAAGCTGTTGATAACGATACAAAATCTGATGCCTATGGGGTAAGAATAAGCTATACGGAACAAATTAAGAAAAAAGGACAGCTCGAAATGAGTTACCAATTGGGTGTAACAAACAGCAATACCGACAAAAAAACCTTGAATTTCTCACAATCTGAAAACCGTTACTCATTATTGGATACCAATTTGACAAACCAGTTTGAAAATCAATACCTAAATAATAGAATCGGAGTTAGTTTTAGAGTTGGTGGTTTGGGCGGAAATGATTTCGGTGGTGGAATGGGTGGTCGTGGGAATTTTGGAGGAGGAGGATTTGGTGGGCAGGGAAATATGCCAAATCAAAACCGTAACAATCAGCAGTTGCCACAAATGCCAAACCAGCCAAAACTTTCTTATGGATTAGGTTTCAATTTCCAAAATGCACAATTGGTTGGAAATCAGCTTTATCCAAGAATGTTTAAGACAGATGTAGCATTCAATAATTTATTGCCAAATGCCAATATCAGATATCAATTTAACAAGGCCAGTAATATTAGGTTATTTTATCGCACTCAAACAAATGCACCTACCATTACACAATTACAAAGTGTCGTTGATAACTCAAATCAGTTGTTTTTCAGAACGGGTAATCCAAATTTGAAACAAGAGTATTCTCATAGTTTAAACCTAAGATTTAACACTACAAATCTCGAAAAAGCTATTACTTTTTTTGCTTTTGTAAATGCAAATTTGACAAATGATAACATCACAAATGCCACTTTCATTGCAAGTAAAGATACCTTGATTAATGGAATTTTGCTCAGACGAGGCGGACAATTGAGCAAACCAGTCAACTTAGACGGTAATTACAACATTAGTTCATTTTTATCTTTGGGACTTCCTGTAACATTCATTAAAAGTAATCTTAACTTTAATGGAGGCTTGAGATATGTCAAAACTCCAGGATTAATTAATAATTTACGTAATAATTCAAACAATTATGTTTTAAGCGGAGGATTAACATTGAGTAGTAATATCAACGAAAACATTGATTTTACTGCAACTTACATGGCAAATTACAATATTGTGAAGAACGAAGCGGCATTTTCAAACCTCAATAATAATTTTTATTTTCATACCGTTAATTTCAACTTCAATTACCAAAGCAAAAAAGGATTTGTCTTTAATACAGCAATAAATCAGTACCTCTACACTGGTTTATCAAACGGTTTTAATCAAAATTTCACTTTGGGTAATGTCAGTTTTGGACAAAAATTGTTTGCAAAACAAAGAGGAGAGTTAAAGATAACTATTTTTGATATTTTTGGACAGAATAACAGTATTACAAGAAATATTACCGAAACCTATATTGAAGATGTTAGGTCTTTGGTACTTACGAGGTATTTTATGTTTACATTTACTTACAACATCAAAAATTTCAGATAGTTTATAGTTATAAAAAAGGCAAGAATTAACTTCTTGCCTTTTAATTTTATACCAATTCTTTGTATTGAGTTCTATAAAGATTGGCATAGAAACCATCTTTTTCGAGTAGTTCTTCGTGGTTACCTACCTCAACAATTTCACCTTTCTCTAACACAATTATTTTATTGGCTTTTTGAATTGTACTCAATCTATGTGCAATCACCAAAGCGGTACGGCCTTTCATTAATTTTTCAATTGCATTTTGGATAAGTTCTTCTGTCTCAGTATCGACCGATGAAGTAGCCTCGTCAAGGATAATAATTTTAGGGTCTTGAACCATCGCACGTACAAAAGAAATAAGTTGCCTCTGCCCTACCGAAAGTGTCGCTCCTCTTTCCATTACATTGTAGTCGTATCCATCGGGCAATTGCATGATAAAGTCATGAACACCAACCAATTTTGCTGCTTCAATGATTTTTTCACGTTTGATTGAAGTATCTCCCAAAGTGATATTTCGTTCGATAGAATCCGAAAAAAGAAAAACATCTTGTAAAACTACTCCAATTTGTTGTCTGAGTGAACCTAATTCAAATTCTTCAATGTTTATTCCATCAACCAAAATTTCACCTTTGTTAATTTCATAAAACCTTGATAGTAAATTAATTATCGAAGATTTGCCCGCACCAGTTGCCCCAACAAAAGCTATGGTTTCACCCTTTTTAGCAGAGAAATCAATATTCTTCAAAACATACTTATCATCATTGTAAGCAAACCAAACATTCTTAAAACTTACTTCACCTTTCAATTCGGTTTTTAAAGAACCATTATTCGATATATAATCATCACTTTCTAATAATTTCAAAATTCTATCCGTACTCACCACACCCATTTGAAGGGTATTCATCCTATCGGCCAGCATTCTAATTGGTCTAAAAAAGATATTAATAAACATGATAAATGCAGTAATTGTACCGAATGTAACATCTGCATTAATTATTTCTTTTGCACCGAACCATACGATTAACCCAGTTCCTAAAGCCGCAATCACATCTGCTACTGGATAATAAACCGAATAGTAAAGAATCGAACGAATATTGGCATCACGATGCTCTGTATTTATCTTTTTAAATTTATCGTATTCTAATTTTTCAGAATTAAAAATCTGAACAATGCTCATACCCGTAATATGTTCCTGAACGAACGAATTAAGGTTTGAAACAGCATTTCTAACTTCATTGAACGATTTTTTTACCTTTTCTTTGAAAATATAGGTACTAATGAGCATCAAAGGTACAGTTAACAAAACAATGATTGATAATTGCCAGTCTGTATAAAACATAACCACAATTATTAAAATCAACTGTAAAATATCGCCAGCGATGGCAGCAATACCATCACTAAAAACATCTGCCAACGTCTCTATATCAGAAATCGTGCGAGTAACCAATCGACCAATTGGTGTGTCATCAAAAAATTTAAGTTTTAAATGAAGAATTTTGTGATAGAGTTGAATCCGAATATCTCGAATGATATTCTGACCAAGCCAACCTGCCAAATAAGTACTCGAAAACTGAATCAAAGATTGTACAACCAAGATTCCAATCATCAAGAGCATCATAAGGCTAAGGCCATTATAATCTCCTTTTGCAGCGGGTCCATCGATGGTTTCTCGGATTAAAAGTGGAATAACGGGAGCCAAAGAAGCCCCAAGCATTATCATAAATACGAGACTGATGAATTTTACTCGGTATGGACTAATAAATTTAAAAAGTTTTTTTAGTACTTCCCAATCAAAGATTTTTCCGCTCGGAGTAGTTTCGCTTTGCCCTGCCATGAACAGTTTAGACTGATTATCAGATAAATAAAGATGAATAATTTAATAACATCAAAAAGTAACATTTTGATTCAAAACGCAATGATTTGTTAGGATTTTCGTTTTTATAAAGAATTCTTTTCAGAACGTTTTGTAAATATCGAAACGAAGTATTATTTTTGCAGAAATAAACGGCGAAGTGGTGGAATTGGTAGACACGCTACTTTGAGGGGGTAGTGGGAGTTATCCTGTGCGAGTTCGAGTCTCGCCTTCGTCACTAAGTTTAAGTTGAACATTTGTTTTTAGAAATGCCTTCTCAAATTGCGGAAGGCATTTTTTTTATTTCAACATTTCTAAAATCTCGATACAAGCTCGTGTATTGTGGTATGGGCATTTCCAAAACCCAATTTTGTCTTCATTGAGCATTTTTGAGTAATCTTCATAAACACCCCAAAACCATTCACCGTTTGTGCTATCAATAAGATGTTTTTGGGTAAAATCCCATAAATCGAAGACTTTGAGAAGGTACATTTCTTGTTTTGTAATCTTATAAGCATTGAGATAGCCTACCATAGCCTCGGCACTAACCCACCATTCTCGATGCGAATCAGTATGGTTTAAAGATGGAGAAAATTCATGGTTCAGGCTTCCATCAGGATTGAAACCCTCAGCAGAAGCATCAGCAATTTTGATTGCTAAATCAGAAAACTTTTCAATTAAGTCTTTCTCTCCAATTTTTATTGCACAATCCTGGAGCAACCAAGCTGCCTCAATATCATGCCCATAAGAGATACTATCAGATTGAGAAACCCAATTTTTAGAAAAAAATAAATTGAGGTGGAATGTCTTACTATTGATAATTAAAGAATTGAATACCTCTAAAAGGTAAATAATTTTTCTTTTAAGTGTCTCATCTTTCCAAACTTCAAATAGATTTGCATAAGCTTCAATTATATGAAGGTGCGTATTCATTGTTTTGGGGTCATTGCGGTCTTTTTCGCTTAATCGGAGGTCTTCTATCAATTGCCAATCTTCTGAAAATGCTTCAAAATATCCTCCAAATTCATCATCAAAACTATGTTCTTCAATCAAATTAAATAATTCTATTGCCCATTTTAATGCCGAATTATTTTGTGTAGCTTTATAAAATTCACTTAATCCATAAATCGCAAATGCAATTCCATAAATCTGTTTGCGGGTACTTTTGGGTTTTCCATCGTATTCTACCGACCAATACAATCCACCATTATGATTATCTAGAAAATAATTGTTCAAATATTGATAGACCCTTTCGGCTAAAATTAAACTTTCTTCATCTTTTGAGAAGTTATAATAAGCCGAAAAAGACCATAAAATCCGAGCATTCAAAACCAAGCCTTTTTCAGATTCTTGATGTACTTTCCCAAAAGAATCTAATCTACCAACAAATCCCCCATTTAATGAATCTACCGAATTGCTTTTCCAAAAATCAATAATTCTTGATAATTCGGACCCTATCTCAGCTTTATAAACCTCTAAATTCATTATTAATCTCTTATTTTGAAGCCAAATACTCTTTGTTTTTGGAAATAATTTGATTTAGGTTTTGAACTGATGTAGCTGAACGAAAACCATCAGCTGGAGTATATTTACAATAATCAACTAATCTCTCAATCGAACTCGTAGCAACGTGCATTCTGGTATCAGAAGATGCATAATAAATAAAAACTGTACCATCTTCATCAAGAATCCATCCATTAGCAAACGTTACATTTGATACATCACCCACCCTTTCATCACCTTGTGGAGCGATAAAATATCCTGCGGGTTTATGAATCACCTTGGTTAAGTCTTGTAAATCAGTCATGAAAACATACAAAACATACCGTAAACCAGCGGCTGTATTTCTAACGCCATGGGCTAAATGAAGCCAACCTTCATTGGTTTTGATGGGTGCTGGCCCTTGTCCGTTTTTAACCTCATAAACTGTATGATAACGCTTTTCGTCAACAATGAATTCTTTATCAATTACGGGATTTTCCATCGAATCACAAAAACCTAAACCAATACCTCCACCAGTACCTGCTTCGATAAAACCATCTTGCGGACGGGTATATAGTGCGTATTTACCATTGACAAATTCAGGATGTAGAACAACATTTCTTTGTTGTGGCGAAGGCGTTTTGAGGTCAGGGAGTCTTTCCCAAACAACTAAATCTTTGGTACGAGCGATTCCACATTGAGCAACTGCCGATGATTCGTCACCTTTTTTTGCATTTGGGTCTTTTCTTTCAGTACAAAAAAGTCCATAAATCCAGCCATCTTCATGTTCAACCAAACGCATGTCATATACGTTTCCGTCTGGAATTTCAGTTTCGGGCATTGTAATCGGATAATCCCAAAATCTAAAATTATCAATTCCATTCGGACTCTCAGCAATCGCAAAAAAAGATTTACGGTCAACTCCTTCTACCCTAACTGCTAAAATATATTTACCATTCCATTTAATCGCTCCCGAATTAAAAGTTGCATTGATACCAAACCTTTCCATCAAATAAGGATTTGTCTGAGGATTCAAATCGTATCGCCAAAAATAAGGTGTATGGTCAGCAGTTAAAATAGGGTTTTTATATCGGTCAAAAATTCCATTTCCTAAATCAATTTTCTCGTTTTTTAAACTAAGAAGTTGATTTTCAAATTCTTGAATTTGTTTTAGTCTTACTTTAAAAGAATCATTCATGTCAATTATTTTTTATAAATTTGATTATTCAGTAGGGAGTTTTTTATACCAAGTTTTGAAAAGGATAGCACAGCAAATCAATAAAACTAAAGCTGTAATGATTGATTGAGTTGGCATTAATAAAACAATAAATACTGGCAATGCAGTTACAGTGGTTTGTGCAATTGTCCCGATTAAGACATTGAAAATATCCTTTTTGAAATCTTGATTTGGTTTGAATTCTGGTTCGTCTTTTCTGATTTCTTCAAGAATTGGTTCCCAGAATCCCCAAGGTTTTGTGGTTTTGTAGAAATTCTTGAGGGTTTCAATATTTGTAGGTGGCGTCATAAGTGAACCGCCAACGGAGCCAATTATTGATAAAATCAAAATAATTGGGAAATAATAAAGCGGTAAAGCATCTGGGATAAGGTACGGAAGAATCATTGATGAAATAATACCTAAAAACATCCCCCAAAAGAATCCATTTCCGTTAAATCTCCACCAATGCCACTTCAATACATTTGCAGCGACATATCCACCATACAATGCCCCAACAATCCATTGCAAAACACTATTCACATCTTTGGCATAAATACCCAATGCAATGCTAACGATTACCAAAATCACACCGACAATATAATTGGTTTTACTAATTTCTGAATTTGATGCATTAGGCTTAATATCTTTCAAATAAATATCATTGACAATATAGGCTTGAGCAGCATTGAGCGTTCCGGCAAAAGTACCCATGAAGGCCGCCATTAATTCAACCAAGAATAAACCCAATAACCCAGCAGGGGCAAATTTAACAATCGAAGCGGGTAAAATTCTCTCAAAATCTAATGTTCCATTGGCTGTCTGAATATTCAATTCTGTAAAATAAAGCAACCCTAAAACTGTAAATCCAATAATCATAAAATATCGAGTAGGCAACAAAACCACATTTACAAAAGCACTCATCAAAGCCGATTCTCTCGGAGATTTCGATGACAAAATTTTCTGCATGTCATAATTTGGAGCTGGCCCAGCCAAACTCGCTAAAATTCCTTTGGCAGTCATCAAAGAAAAAAACATACCAAACGGACTATACTTATCTTCTGCAATTTTTTTATTGACTTCTGGAATAATATTAATCCAATCTAATTCAAGATTCCATCCAAAAAATAAGCTCGACCAACCTTCAGGTACATTTAGACTATGACCTGAAAGTTCGGACATTGCAATAAATGCAATACTCAATGACCCGATTGCCATCAAGGTATATTGAATTACATCGGCCCAAACAATACTCGACATACCACCCATCACCGAATAGAATACAGCAAAAAGTGTAAAAATAATACCGTAAAAATGAGGGACGAATTCGGGTGAAACAGAAAAAGGTAAATAGCCGCTTATTGATGAATATGGAATAAAAATTTCAATAAATTTCCCAAGTCCGATGAACCCATAGGCCATAAATCCGAAGCAACTTAACAACGCAAATGCAACAATTATTTTGTGTGAACGCTGGGCATCGGGTCCATTACCGAACCTAAATAGCATCCATTCTGCACCTGTTGATACATTTGAACGGCGTAGCCAAATTGATAAATATGAAAACAAAAAAACTTGGTTAAAAACTGGCCACAACCATACTAACCAAATACTTTTTAATCCATAGATAAACATTATTGAAACCATCCAGATTGTACCCGAAATATCAAACATCCCAGAGGCATTGGAGATTCCGAGCATCCACCACGGCAAGGTTTTACCACCAAGCATATAATCATTTTTGCTCTTTTTGGCACGATTCCGTAGGATAATTCCTATTGATGAAACAACAAGCAGATAGATAATTATTACTACAAAATCAAGTGATTTAAGTATCATTTTATTAATTGGTAGAGTTATATAAATTCAAACTTTTAGTCTTATTTTCGAGCAAAATATTGCTACTTTCAATAAATTTGATGAAATCATTTGCACTTTTTTGTGATGGATAAGGTGCGTAATAATGGTCACTTCGCCCATTTCTCCAAACGAGTATATAGGATAGATTTGAATCATTTATAATTGGTTGTAAAATCTGAGTCCACCATTCAGCTTCAGTAACTTTTTCAAGACCAGTTTCAGTGATTGCTGTCAATTTTTTTTTCTCATTGCCAATTTCTGATACCCATTTTACCATCTGTTTTGTTTCATTTACAAATTTTTCATTGGAGGTTGGTGCATTTCTGTGATAAATATCAAAACCAACCACATCAATAACATCATCGCCAGGATAACGCTCTAAATAATGTTCTTTTGAAGTAAATTTATCAGTAGAATAGGCATACAAAAAATTATGAACTTTCTTTTTTCGAGATAAATAATCTACCGTAAAACGCCAGAATTGTTTGTACTCTGCTGGAGTACAATGGGCAGCACCCCACCAGAACCAATCACCAGTGTGTTCGTGATAAGGTCTGAAAATAATCGGAATTAGTTCGCCAGAAGCTGGGTATTTGAGTGATTTTGCAAAATCTGCGACCTTATCGAGCCATTTTTTGTATGTCTTGAGATGCTTTTTGTTGTTGAATACATTTTTAATTGTCGAATCAACTTTATCCCAAGTAGTTTTAGAAGGATTAGTCGGATTATTTGAATGCCAGCTAATTGTCGATACGCCTCCGCGTTGAAAATGTTTAATAATTTGATTTCGTACCAAATCAAACGGCACACCATCCAAATCATTTAAGCTATCAAACTCAATTTTTCCTAAATCCCAACCAGCAACCGAAGGGTGTTCTCCAGTTACACTTTTTATATCGGAGCGATTATCTTCAAAAGTCCATCTTGTTCCATCGGCATTTAGTCCATAAGCCAAACCATCTTGATGCCCAAACAAAAAACCATTATTCTGTAATTTAAATAGGTTTTTATAAAGGTTTTTGGTAAAAACTGTTGCTTTTTTATCAACCTGAGCTAAGGAGACAATCGGTAAAATAAGCAGAATCGTTAAATTTTTTTTCATAAAAATTATATCAGTTTCTATTTTAATAAATTTTAGGGTAGAGAGACTCTACCCTAAATTTCCTAATTCTAACCTATGAATAATTCTTTTGCATTAACTATGATAATTCTCAAGATAATCAAAAACAATATTAAATGAATACAACAAAATAATTAAATTATTCTAACATATCTATAATACTATTTTATCTATTTATTGCATAAATAAATCAATCGAAGTAAACCATGTTCAGAAAAAATAGCTAAAAATTGTAAATATCAATATTGAATTAAAAATTATTTATATTTGCAATTAGCATAATACAAAACTTTAATTAGTAATCAACACCCAAAATATGACACTAATTTATCGTGAAATTACTCCTCTAACTCAACATGATTGCTTCACTTTTTTTAGTAGAAGAAAAACCGAATTCGATTTCCCATTGCATGTACATGATGAATTTGAACTCAATTTGATAATTGGGGGTAAAGGGGTTAAAAGAATTGTAGGCGACCATACCGAGGTTATTGAAGATTTTGAATTGGTCTTGATTGGAAGTAATCTACCGCACGGTTGGTTCACGCATGAATATAAGCACGATGAAGGAAAAGAGCAGATTTTAGAGATAACCATACAGTTTCATAAAGATTTATTCGATGAAAAATTCCTAAAAAGAAATCAAATGTATTCAATCAGAACACTATTTGAAAAATCTACAAAAGGGATTCTATTTTCGAGAGAAACGACCGAAAACATTAGCACAAAAATTATTGAATTAACAAAAAAACAAGGTTTTGACTCAGTTCTTGAATTAATTTCAATTCTGCACGATTTGGCAATTTCAAGAAATATGAGAGGTTTATCGAATTCAAGTTTTAACGACGAAAAAATTAGCCTAAATAGCCGTAGATTAGAGAAAGCCTTTGAGTATATGCACAATAATTTTGAAAGAGAAATTACATTGGCCGAAATCTCGAAATTGGTTGGAATGGCAGAGGTTTCGTTTAGCCGATTTATTAAAAAACGAACTGGTAAAACCTTCGTTGATAGCTTAAATGAAATTAGATTGGGCCAAACCTCAAGGTTATTGATTGATTCGACCCAAAGTATAGCCGAAATTGCTTACAAATGCGGTTTTAATAATTTATCTTATTTTAACCGACTTTTCAGAAATAAAAATGGCTGTACTCCAAAAGAATTTAGAGAAAATTACACAGGAAAACGCACGTTTATTTGAGCATTGATGCCGCTGAAGCGTCTAACCAAAAATGAGAATGTGACATGGTCTGAAAAATTGTCGATGGGTTATCAATCGAAACTTTTCCATTGATTGTTTCTGAAATTATTTCAGCTTTTTTTGCACCATTTGCAATTAAGATTGGATGTTTAGATTCTTGTAAATGCTTTAAACCCAAAGTAATACCGTATTTTAATTCGGTAGATTCTGCAAAGTATTTTTGTCCAACAGTAATTGTCATCTCAGCCAATTCAGATAAATGTGCATACAAATTCCAATCAGTATTGGGTTCATTTAAACCAATGTGGCCATTTAATCCAATTCCAACCAACATAATATCAATTCCACCTTTGGATTCGATAAATTGATTCATTTTTTCACATTCGGACTCTAAATCATCAGCAAGTTGATTGAAAAAGTATGTTTGCAATTTTGGATTATTCAGAGGTTCAATCAAGAATTTTCTAATGAAATTACCACAACTTCCCTCATTTTCGGGTGAAATACCAACCCATTCATCTAAACCAATAATTGTAGCTTCATCGAAAATTGATGGGTCTGATAAATCAACAATTTTTTGAAAAGTCAATTTTGGAGAATCGCCTGAAGGGACAACAATCACCGATTTTGGCTTTTGCTTTACATAATTGATAATAAATTCGGCTGTGAAAGTTGAAAGTTGGTTGTTGTCTTCAAAAATTTTCAAATCCATTGTAAACGTAGGGTTAAAATAAAAGCGAATGGTTCTCATTCGCTTTTTAAATAGGTCTTTATCTAAATTAGAGTAATTTACTTACGATATTTTCAACCGAAACTCCTTCAGCCTCTGCTTTAAAGTTTCTAACAATTCTGTGTCTTAATATTGGTAAAGCAACAGCTTTAACATCTTCAATGTCTGGTGAATATTTACCATTTATCAAAGCATTGCACTTTGCAGCTAAAATCAAGTTTTGAGATGCACGAGGCCCAGCACCCCATTCCAAATATTTAGTCGTTTGTTCAGAAGCTAACTCCGAGTTCGGACGTGTTTTATGTACCAATCCAACTGCATATTCAATCACATTGTCGGCCACCGGAACACGTCTGACTAAATGCTGAAAATATTGAATTTCATCACCCGAAACCACTTTTGATACAGTAGGTTTGTTGTCGCTTGTCGTATTTTTGACAATATCCAATTCTTGTTGATAGCTCGGATAATCAAGATTAACCATAAACATAAAACGGTCTAACTGAGCTTCTGGGAGCGGATAAGTTCCTTCTTGTTCAATTGGGTTTTGAGTTGCCAAAACGAAGAACGGACGGCTCAAATTATGCTTTTTACCAGCAACTGTTACAGCGTACTCTTGCATGGCTTCAAGCAATGCCGATTGAGTTTTAGGAGGAGTACGGTTAATTTCATCGGCCAAAATGATATTTGCAAATACTGGACCTTTGATAAATCTAAAATTTCGCTCATTATCAAGGGTTTCAGAACCCAAAATATCAGACGGCATTAAGTCTGGAGTAAACTGAATTCTGTTAAAGTCTAAATCAAGTGCTGATGCAATGGTTTGAATCAACAATGTTTTGGCCAGTCCGGGAACACCTACCAACAGGCAGTGGCCTTGACAAAAAATTGCCGTTAGGAGAAGTCGAACAGTGTCATCTTGACCTACAATAACTTGCCCAATTTCATTTCTTAATTTTCCAAATGCCGCTTTTAGTGCGTCGGCTGCTTCTACGTCTGAGTTGAATGATACTTTTGCCACAAATATTATTTTTATAAATTGTTGGTTACAAATAAAAAGGTGTGAATCAATGATTTAGTAAATAAGCGATGATAATCCATTAATTTGAGATAATCAACAATTAATCAAAGATTTAATTTGCGGCTTTTGTTTTCCCAAAAATGTCACAACCTTCATATTCTGGGTCGATTTTAATATAAACATCAGCAACAGCTTTTTTAAACCAAACTTCAATCGCTTTATTTTTCTTATCCATGAGGGCATATTCTGCCAACTTTTGATAATCATCTTTTAAACTGGCTTTGTGGGGTTCAATTTTCTTTTTGTAATATAAAATTCTAACACCCGTTTTTCCGTCATCAGTTCTGTAAGACATCGGAACACTAATCGTGCCAACTTTCATGGTATCGAGCGTGAAATAAAGCGTAGGTTCCATACTTTGGTCTAATGTCAAACGGTATGTACCAGTATTTGGGTCCATAATTAAACCACCTGAGTCTTGAGATTGTTTATCTTCCGAATACTCTTTGGCTGCCTTTTCAAACTTGATGCTATCCTTCTGGATTTCTAAACGCAAACTATCTAAGAAACGAGTTGGTTTATTCATCTCTAAACGATTGTAGTCAGGTCTCAATAAAATATGTCGAGAATGATATTCTTGTCCACGAATTTCAAGTGTTTGAATTAAGTGGAAACCAAAATCCGATTCTACAACATCTGAGATTTCCATTGGTTTCAATCTCATAGCAGTTGCCTCAAACTGAGGAACCATAGTACCACGTTTTGCCCAATCTAAATCACCTCCGTTTTGTCTTGAACCAGGGTCTTCTGAGTATTCTTTTGCCAAATCTTCAAATTTTTCACCTGCTAAAACACGTCTTTTGTATTCTTGAAGACGACTAACCAATTCTTCTTTTTGAGCTTTAGTAACAATGCCTAATCTCACAATATGTGCCACTTCAACTTCAGCAGGCAAGGTCGGTAAGCTGTCAGACGGAATTGCATTAAAAAACTTTTTCACCTCGTTTGGGGTAATCTTTACATCTTCGGTAATTTTACCTTGCATTTTTTGAGCAGTCATTTGCTCACGAACTTGGCTTCTTACTTCACTCTTCAATGTTTCGAGCGATTTACCAAATTGTTCTACGATGTTTTTTTCACCACCATACAACTGACGCATTTGAGCCATACGAGCCTCTAACTGGTCATTAACTTGTTCGTCTTCAACGATTACTGAATCAATTTCGGCTTTTGCTACAAGCATTTTATTAATCACTAAGCTCTCAAGTGATTGACAACGAGAAGTAGGTTGTTGTTGCTTTAAAGCTCGTAAATAAATGTCCTCAACCTCCGAACGCAAAATAATGTAATTATCTACTTTAGCAACGATTCTGTCAATATTTGCACTTTGTTGGGCAGTTGCCAAGATTGGTAATAATAAGATGAAAGCAATTTTTTTTAACATATAAAATTTTGATAACAGTAATGTCTAAATTATTAATTGTGTGGTAGTAAAAGATAAATATTAATTATTCGGGATTTAAAGCAAAATTAGAATAATTCAAAAACGCTAAATTTTTAATTAATATTTTGTATTTTTCACAGATTCAATAACTTTCTGAACCTCTTCGTCATTCATTTTCACTGGATATTTTTTTGCCAAGTCATTGAAAAATTGGCCTTCTAAAACTTTTTGCCAATCATTTATTACTTCCCCCCTACATTCTCTTAGTGTTTTGCTTCGGGCAGGTTCGATTTTATCAATCAAAACCTCAATAAATTTGCCATCTTTGGCCAAAGATTGATTACCAACCTCCCATTTGAGAGCATCAATTATTTTATTATCTCCTTTTTTGAAGTATCCTTCTTGAATCGCTACGTCTTTTTCACTAAAAACCTTCACAACATCCTTTTTATCAGTACTAAAAAACTGAAACGTAATTCGTTGATTTTTGAGCCAATCAAATTTATCAAGTGGTTTAGTCTTTACATAATCATTCTCAATAATTCTTGTAACTGGTAGTCCATTCATTGTCAAGAATTCAATTACTGACTTCATTCGATTTGAAGAAAGCGAATCGGCTTCATTAAAATCAGCATGTCCACCAATTTCAACGACATAGCCGGGGTTTTTCTTCATGATTACTAACAAACTCAACAAACGACTTTTATGTTCATTTGTCAACTCAGCAGTTGATTTTTTAAAGAAAATAGGTCCACCTTGAACAGTTCGGTTAAGACGGTAAGGTAAACCTTTAGAGAATATCTCTTTTACTTGTTCAACATTTTTAGAATCATCCGAAGAAATAATTGTGGCTAAAACTCTCTCGGGCAATTGATACTTAGCCTTATTTAGTTCATAGAAATTTCTTTGTCCGGTAGTATCAGCTACGGATTTTTCGTAAACTAAATCATTTAATAACCTAACACGAAGTAAATCGCTACGATAGTAACTCATCAAAGCACCAAATTCTTTATCAACTTTCTCAAGGTTTTGTTCGGCATTTGAGTAAATTAAGTTATCTTGAAATTTCTTATAATAACTCCTCAATATCATTGATGGAGAATAACCAAAAGGCACTTTTTCAGATTTATTTCTATCTACTACATAATCGAAAAACTCTTTGCCCTTGACTGTTTTGCCACTAAAAGAAAACAAAGTTTTATCAATCAACTCGTCGTTAAAGGCATAAGCCCATTTTTTACGAAGTAGGTTAGAATCTGCTTTTGCTATCAACTGTGCAACTGCGTTTTTATCTTCATAAAAATTCATTTGAGCTTTCAGTTTCTTGAGAGCATTCTCTTTGACCAAATCTCCACGCGAATCAGTAACTACTTTTTCTTTGATTTTTGGGTAAATTTCTTCAAAACTTTCAAGCGGCATCTTTTTCGATAACTTAATTATATGCCAACCACTTGATGTTTTTACTGGCTCAGAAAATTCGCCAACGTTTAGTTTAAATGCTGCTTGCTCAAAAGCAACCTCTTCACGAGTACCAATACCAAAAGCAGGTAAGAATCCACCAAAGTTTTTTGTGCGGTAATCATCAGAATATTTGCTGCATAAAACCTCAAAAGATTCTCCAGATTTCAGCTTTGTATAAACTGAATCGATGGAAGCCTTGGCAATTTTACTTGAAACTTCTGGATTATCTGGTGAGACTAATTTAAGAATGTGTTGAACCAAAACTTTACCACTGTAAGGTCTCTTTTGGATAACTTTTACGATATGAAACCCTCCTTTTGTACGGAAAGGCATAGAAATATCCCCAACCGAGGTTTCAAAAGCAGCTTTTTCGAGAGGATAAATAAATTGAAGTGCAGTAAACCAACCCAAGTCGCCACCTTTTTGAGATGTTTTTTTGTCTTGGGAAAATTCTCCAGCCAATTTACCAAAATCTTCTCCTGCTAATGCTTTATTTCTTATATCAAGTAATTTGTTGTAAATAACTAAAGTATCTTGAGGGTCGGCAAATTCAGAAAGATTGTAGAAGATATGAGCAGCATGAATTTCTTGCTTACTCCATTCATAAGTCTCTTTTATCAAATGTTTTATTGTTGCACTATCTGTCAAATAAGATTTTGCATTTAGTTCTCTGAAAGTTTGCAATTCACCAACAAATTCTTCCTCTTTATCATACCCTCGTTTTTTAGCATCAAGTTCAATTCTTTTTTCGTTAATGCTCTGCTCAATGGCTTCTTTTGGACTCAACGAATCATAGTACATTGCCATTTCAATTTGAGCTTTCAAGTCCGAAGATTTAATTTCTGAGCTTCCAACCGTCAATGCTGCTGGTTCTTGAATAACAACGGGTTCGTCTGGTTTGACTGGTGTAGGAGAAGTTGAAACAACAGGGGGTGTATTGTTTGTTTTGGGTTTACTTTTATCAGTAGCTTTCTGAATGGTTTGACAAGCTAATTGGGACAAAAGTAATATATATAATAAAGTGTTTGTTCTCTTCATAATTAACTCACGTGACAATCTACAACAATATTAAAACTAATTAAAAGTGTAGAATATTGTAATTGGCACTTAAAAATTGAATCCACAAAGTGTTAATTTTTGTGAAAAATCAATAAAATGAAAATGAATAATAAATCCAAAAATAGTATTTTTTCTATATTTCCCGAAATTTTCAATCAACAATTTCCTCTACCACAGATTCGCCCTCCGAGAAATCGCCGCAAGTCCACTGCCATTTTTCGTTTAACCTAATCCGTCCATCAGGCAAAATCTCAGGAGTTGAGAGACAAATTCCAGTCATTAATTCTCCATTTTTATTGATATGCTCATACCTCATATCAAGGCAATTATCTGATACAACTTTTGCAATCAAAAATCCTTTAACAATCTGCCCTCCTGAATATTCAGCCCAAACGATGTTGTCTTTTTGAAAATAGTAAAATCTGGTTTCAGTACCAACTTCACCATTTTCTGAATTTGATTTTGAAGCAAAAATTTTATTGTTGTACATTTTCTAAATGGTGGGTTCTTGCTGACTTAAACAATGAAAACTTCCAAGTCCCCAAATGATTTCAGTTGAGTCGATACCAACAACTTTACGGTCAGGAATAGCTTTTTGAATAATATCAAGGGCAATATTGTCTTTATCGCAATTATAAATCGGAACAATAACATGCCCATTTGTCATACAAAAATTAGCATAAGAAGCTGGTAGTCTGATGCCAGTTTCTTTATCATAAACAGCATCAGGCATCGGAATTTCAATGATATTCAATTGTTTACCATTCAACAACCTCATTTTTTTTAGTTCAGTCAGGTTATCCTGTAATGGCTTGTAATTATCATCTGATTTATCGGTTTCGACGCAAGTCAAAACAGAATCTTCGTTGACAAATCTCGTTGTATCATCAATGTGTCCATCAGTATCATCACCCACGATTCCATCATGAACCCACAAAACTTGTTCAGCACCATAATATTGATATAAATATTCTTCGATTTGGCTTTGATTCAAATGAGGATTACGATTTGGATTTAACAAACAAGATTTACTTGTCAGGATAGTCCCTTTTCCGTTGAATTCAACCGAACCACCTTCCATGATGATTCCCGGTTCTACAAATGGTAAACCCAAATATTCTGCAATCAAAATGGGGACTCTATCATCAGCATCGTATGGCGGATACTTACCTCCCCACGCGTTATAACCCCACTCAACAATCATTCTTTTTTTAGTTGTTGGATTTATCAAAAATGCAGGACCGTGGTCTCTACACCAAGAATCATTGGTTGGATGAATAGGAATTTCGACTTGAGTTAAATCAATATTGTACTTATTTAATAAGTTAATTATCAATTCTTTGTGTTCGTCATCCTTTGCATTAATACAAACCTTTTCAGACAACGAAATTGTCTTAATCAATTCAAGATAAGCAGGATAAATTCTTTCAAGACGCTCACCGTAATCCCAAGAATCTGAGGCTTGAGGAAAACTCAACCAAGTTGCTCGGTGTGGATGCCATTCGGCAGGAAAAAAAAAGCCTTGTTGTTTAGGGGTATTCTCGAAAATCATTGAATCTATTTGTAATAATTTTGGCAAAGATAACCAAACATTGCTACAAAATCGAAATTTTATTACATTTGCCAATACTAACGTTATGCAAGCATAATAATATTATGGAGACCTACGGCAAAATCTTAACCATTGCAAGTCCAATCTTTTTGGCATTAGTTTTATTAGAAAAACTTTATGCTTGGTACTACAAAAAAACGGTATTCAGAACAATGGATACCATTTCGAGTCTTAGTTCGGGATATACAAATACAATCAAAGATGTTTTGGGGATTGGTGTGTCTATCCTAACTTATGAATGGATGTATAATCACCTTGCGGTATTCAAATTTGAATCTACTGTTTTGGTTACAGTAATTGCGTTTATTGCATTGGATTTTTATGGGTATTGGAGCCACAGATTGAATCACCAAATTAACTTTTTCTGGAATCAGCATTTGATTCATCATAGTTCCGAAGAATTCGATTTGGCATGTGCTTTACGACAAAGTATATCTGGTTTGATAAATTTTTTCACAATATTTTTACTTCCAGCGGCGATTTTGGGTGTTCCACCCCTTACAATCGCGATAATCGCCCCAATTCATCTTTTTGCTCAGTTTTGGTATCATACGGTTCATATTGGTAAAATGGGAATTCTCGAAAAAATTATTGTGACACCTTCACATCATCGAGTACACCACGCCATTAATCCCGAATACATCGACAAAAACCATAGTCAGATTTTTATTATTTGGGATAAATTATTTGGAACGTTTCAAGAAGAATTACCAAATGTGCCGCCGGTTTTTGGAATTACCAGACCCGTGCGAACGTGGAATCCAATAAAAATCAATTTTCAACATCTTTGGTTATTGATTCAGGATGCATGGCGAACCAATAACTTTATTGATAAATTTAGAATTTGGTTTATGCCAACCGGATGGAGACCAGCCGATGTTTCAGAAAAATACCCCATTTTTAAAATCGAAGACCCTTACAATTTTGAAAAGTATTCGCCAAAAACTAACCTTTTCTTAAATTTCTGGACTTGGGGTCAATTTTTAATAACATTTGGTTTTTTGATTTTCTTCTACACTAACATTGCAAAATTGGGTGTACCAAATATGTTTATTTACGGTGCTTTTTTGTTTATAACAATTTACGCATATACGGAGTTGATGGATAGAAACCCAAAATCAATTATTTGGGAAATTTTAAAAATAACATTTGGAATTTACATAATCTACACCAAAAATGGATGGTTTGGAGCCGAAAGCACACTTACATATATTATTATCGGGTATTTTTCGATGTCTTTAATCATTACGTCTTATTTTGTATTTGTAGATTTTAAAAATGAAAATAATGGTGTTAAGATTGCTGTCAGTTAAATAAAGTTTGATTGATAAATCCAGAATTAAATAGTTATCGTATATAATTATGATATGCACCTAATTTGAAATGTCGAAAACTAAAAACAAGGTTTACCTTTAAAAACTTGAATTAATTTTTACCCGAAATTTGAATCATCATTGGCACGAAGAATTTTAATACCCGAATTTGAATTGGTATCTTTATTGAAAAATAAAGACCAACGTGGCTTTAACATTCTGTACAATAACTATTCAGCAGCATTGTACGGGGTTGTTAATAAGATTGTTAATTCGCATGAAGATTCCGCAGATTTGTTACAAGATATTTTTGTCAAAATTTGGAAAAATATTGAGTATTATGACGAGTCGAAAGGGAGTATCTTTACGTGGATGATGAATATAGCCCGAAACATCGCAATTGATAAAGTTCGCTCCGCAGATTATCGCGATTCTGGATTAAACATTGCGATAGAAGACTCACAAACTCAAATTGATTCTGAAAACCAAATCGAACAAGAAGTTGATGCGATTGGGTTAAGGAAATTGGTTGATACATTAAAGCCTGAGTATAAGAAACTGATTGAGTTGATTTACTTCAAAGGTTATACCCAAGCAGATGTTTCGGAAGAATTCGGAATACCGCTTGGAACGGTAAAAACACGAATTAAAGCCGCTGTTTCACAGTTGCGTAATTTGATTTGTTTAATATTGATTTTACTTTTTTAAGCCGAATATGACTATTGCTGAATATATAAAATCAGGTATTCTTGAAACTTATGTACTTGGCTTGGCTACTCCACAAGAGGCTGCCGAGATAGAAGACTTAATCAAGAAGTACCCAGAGATAAAAGCCGAAATCCAAGCGATTGAAACGGCTTTAGAAGAATATGCCTTCGATAACGCTATTGAGGCTCCAGGGGGTTTGCAAGACAAAATTTGGGAGAAAATCAAGGAAAGTGAAACTGGAAATATCAAGGAATTGAAAATTAAGCCAATTTCTGATACAGTAGAACCCTTTGAAGCCCCAATGAAAGTTTCTTTCTGGAATAATTATTTGCGAATTGCGGCATCAGTACTGTTGTTACTTAGTGTTCTTGGTAATATCTACTTGTTTGGTAAATGGAAAAACACTCAAAAAGAACTTGTTTTGGCACTTACCGATAATAGTACACTTGCACAGCAAACCAAGTTTAGTAATGATAATTTGAGAGAAATAGAAAATATTTTATCGAATCCAGATGTACAAGCTGTTAAGATGAATGCTACGAGTCCAGATGGTACGGCATACGGTTTGGCTTGTTGGAACAAAAAGACCAATCAAGTTTATTTGTTTAAACCAAATTTGCCTTCAATCCCATCCGAAAAACAATACCAACTTTGGGCATTGGTCGATGGTAAACCTGTAAGTGCAGGAATGATTGATATGAACAAAACAGCTCAAAGTTTTACAAATATCGCCAATGTTCAGGCATTTGCAATCTCTTTAGAGCCTAAAGGTGGAAGTCCGCAACCAACGACAACGCCGCTAACACTTGGTAAGTTATCATAGGTAGTACATTTCTTAAACCTCCAAGGTTTTTAAAAACCTTGGAGGTTTTTTTTATTTAAGCAACTGTATAATCTCGTATTCAATATCATCGGCAGATTGGGCAGAACCACCAATTTTGATATGTCTGATAATTCCGTTTTTATCAAGGATAAAGTTTGTCGGAAAACCCAAAACATTGTACATTCCTCTACAAATATCATCGGTATTTGCCATGTTGTAGAAATCTAAGGGGTTCTTTTTGAAAAAATCTTTGAGTTTATCTTCCGAATCTAAAGCTAAAGAAAGCAAAACAACATTTTCAATTTTACGTTGAGCAGTCAATCTACGTTTGAGGTTTTGCAAACCAGGGTATTCAACTTTACAACCTGGGCAATTGATAAACCACATATTCAATAAAACTACTTTACCTTTTAAATCAGAAATAAAAAACTCTTTTCCGCTCAAAACATCTGTGAATTTAAAATCGGGTGCCAATTGCCCAATCATTTTAGATTTATAAGCCACATAGGGATTTTCAGATTGGGAAAAACTAAAATTCACAAAAAAAAGAATCAAAAAAAGCGACTTCGTTAGTCGCTGAATGAATTTATTCATCAATAAATCTTTTTAAAATTGGTGAATAACTGTCAATTCTTCTATCACGCAAATACGGCCAAGTAGTTCGATATTTATCCATTAAATCTAAATCAATTTCTTGAACATGTACCTCCTCTTTGTCGTGCGAAGCTAAATACAACAAACTTCCGAATGGATTTGAGACGAATGAACCACCCCAAAACTGTTGCTCGGCCTCAACCCCAACTCGATTGACTGAAACTACATGAACACCATTAGCAACTGAATGACTTCTTTGTATAGTCAGCCAAGCATTATACTGCTCGATGTTCATATTTGGGTCTTTTTCGTTCAAATCCCAGCCGATGGCAGTTGGATAAAATAGAATTTCGGCCCCCATCAACGATGTAATCCTCGCAGCTTCGGGATACCATTGGTCCCAGCAAATAAGAACACCAATTTTCGCAAATTTGGTCTCGAAAACTTTATAACCTAAATCTCCCGGAGTAAAATAGAATTTTTCATAATAACCAGGGTCGTCTGGAATGTGCATTTTTCGATATTTCCCAAGGTAAGTTCCATCTGCATCAATAACTGCTGTTGTGTTGTGGTAAAGTCCTGCTGCTCGTTTTTCAAAAAGTGAAGCGATAACAACAACACCATGTTCTTTTGCAACCTCACAAAGTCTATCAGTTGTAGGACCAGGGATTGCCTCTGCTAATTTAAAATTTTCGTGGTCTTCTACATCGCAGAAATATAGTGAAGTAAAAAGCTCTTGCAAGCAAACGATATTGGCACCTCTTTGAGCCGCTTCTTTGATTTTACTGATTGCTTTTTGAATATTTTGTTCAACATCAGCCGTGCAAGACATCTGAACTAAACCAACATTTACTTTTTTCATATTTTTAGAATAAAATCTTACAATTTAATTTTAAATCTTTCGCCCAAAACATTCAGGTCTTCAATCACTTTTTCGATTAATGGAATTCCATTTTTAATTCTTTCAGCGGTAATTTCTCTTTCGGGTTCGCCCGGTATCCAAACCTTTTGACCATCAATCGCTTCAGCAGAACTGAATCTTTCAATCCATTTATCCATATCCTTTTTGAAATCTTCTTTGGGTCTAAATCCATCAATACGCATAGCTCCTAAAAAATGTCCAGTTCCCTTTCCTACTTCTTCAACAACCCCATGAAAACCAGCAGTAGCAAAAGGAGGCACCCAAGGACCAAAATTCGCACCTGACAAAACTCCCGAAAAAATATCTACAACAGCACCAAGCCCATATCCTTTATGACTACCGTGTTCTCTATCACCACCGAGCGGTAGTAGTCCACCCCCATTTTTAACGGCGTTTGAATCATCGGTTATTTCGCCATTGGCATCTTGTACCCATCCGTGTGGTGCAGGTAAACCTTTTCTTTGTAAAATTTCTAATTTACCGTAAGCAACAGCCGTTGTTGCAAAATCAGCGACAAACGGTTCGTATTTACCTGCTGGAATCGCAACAGCTATTGGGTTTGTTCCTAACAATTTTTCTTTTGAAAAAGTAGGAACAACGAGCGGTGCAGCGTTTGTCATTGCCCAACCAATCATATCACTTTTTGGTGCAAAAAGAGCATGATAACCAGCGATTCCGAAATGGTTTGAATTCTGAACAGAAATCCAACCCGAACCCACTTTTTTTGCTTTTTTCATGGCAACTTTCATGGCAAAAGGGGCTACAACCAAGCCAAGTCCTTTATCTCCATCGATTACGGCAGTACTTGGTGTTTCGTGAACTATCTTTATCTGAGGATTTGAATTAAGGCGTCCGTGGTCAAATAACCTTACATAGCCTGCCAGCCGAGCAACTCCGTGAGAATCAACACCACGTAAATCGGCCGAAACTAACACATCTGCCGCAAGTTTAGCATCCTTTTTTGAGCATCCAATCGCTAAAAAAACTTTCTCGGTAAATTTTCTAACTCTTTGTTCTTTAAACATATATTCAAATGCGGTAATCCTTTACTGAATCACAATTTTATGCGAATTACGGAATTTTTAAGCAATAAATTCATTAAAAATCACGTAATTAGTGCCAAAATGGTTCCCTACTTTTATTCAAAATTCAATGTTCGGTAAAATGAAAAAAATCCTATTCCTTGTATTTATTGCTACTTACGGACTATTTGCTCAAAATACTCTCTCGGTAAATGCTGATATTCAACATGTTACAGTTTTTTGGGATAGGGCTCAAATTGATGGAGTAATCAAAACTCCAGTTGGTGGTGGAACAACTAAAATTGTTGTAGAAAATATTGCTTCAACTGCCGACCCCAATAGTATTCAAGTTGGCGGAAAAGGCGATGTGACGATTCTGGGAGTAAAATTTGGCAAAAACTTTCTTCGCAAAGGAAAAAGCAATCCAGTTGAGGATTCATTAAAAATGACCAAAACAGAGATTGAAACCATTAATATGCTCGTTAGTGTTGCCACAAACGAACGCTCGATGTTGATGGCTAATTCTAATATCAAAACAGAAAAAGATGGTGTAACGCCGGAGGATTTGAAAGAAATGACCGATTATTTTAGGACTAAATTGACTGAAATCGGAACTCGACAATTGCAATTAGAAAAACAACTTAATAACCTAAGAGATAGAGAAAAAAGATTGACTCAACAGCTAAATGAACAAAGTTCGAGAAATCAATCAAGTGGAGAAATCATCATTACTGTTCAATCAAAAGGTAGTACAAATATTGAGTTAAACCTCAGCTATATTGTTACAAATGCAGGATGGATGCCAATTTATGATTTAAGAGCCAAAGATACCAAAAGTCCAATTGCGTTGGCATATCGTGCCAATGTTTATCAAAATACTGGAATCGACTGGAAAAATGTAAAACTGACGCTTTCTACCGCAAATCCATCGCAAGGAGGCTCAAAAGCTGAGCTTTATCCTCAATATTTAAGCGTTTATGAGCCACAGCCAGTTTATGTTCAGAATTCGAGAGCAATGAAAAAAGATGCTCCTCAGGCAATGGCAATGGAAGCCGCCCCAATGGTATCAATGGCAGATGCCGGTTCGACAGCCAACTTTGTGAATGTACAAGAAAGTACAATGTCGGTTAATTTTGATATTCAGATTCCATATAGTATTCCTTCGAGTGGTAATCCTGAATTGGTAGATATACAAAATCATTCATTATCAACTGATTATAAATATTCTATTGCCCCCAAGGTTGATAAAGATGCCTTCTTGATTTCAATTATTCGTGATTGGGAGAAACTAAATTTACTCCCTGGCAAGGCAAATGTGTATTTTGAAGGAACATTTGTAGGTGAGACTCAAATCAATGGTGGCGAAGTGACAGATTCTTTGGTAATCTCATTGGGTCGTGATAAAAAGATTGTTTCAAAAAGAGAAATTGTGAGCGAATACAAGGCTCGCAAAACAGTTGGCTCAAATATTCGTGAAACCTTTGGGTATAAAATCTCGTTAAGAAATACGAAGGGTGAGGCAATTACTCTGACAGTTGAAGACCAGATTCCAGTATCGCAAGATAGTAGAATTGAAGTAGAACTTGAAGATGCAAAAGGTGCTGCTTTTCAGGCCGAAACTGGCAAATTGACATGGAATGTAACGCTTCAACCCCAAGAAAGCAAAGAAATTATTGTTGTTTACAACGTAAAATATCCAAAAGGAAAACAAATTAACAACCTTTGAGGATTGGATAAAAGGTAAAAAGGAGAACGGTTAACGGAATCAAAATCCTTTATCCATTCTCCTTTTTTTATTAATACATAATGAAAGCTCGTCCGATTTTAAGTAGATTATTTTCATATTTTGTTAGAGGATTATTATTTGTAGCCCCAATTGGTTTTACGATATTGATTCTAATCAGTGCATTTGATTTTGTCGATAATATAATCAGAATCCGTATTCCAGAAGCCAATCCAGAAAACGGAAATGTGATTCCAGGTTTAGGATTTCTCATAATTTTATCGGGAACAATGCTCATTGGTTTTGTTTCATCGGTGCTACTTCCACAAGCTTTGCAAAATCTCGCCGAAAACATGATTCGGCATATTCCACTTGTCAGAATTTTCTACTTTGCATTCAAAGACCTTATTTCGGCTTTTGTCGGAGATAAACGTAAATTTACGGAGCCAGTCATGATGCTTCTCAATAAAGATACAGGTTTACATAAAATAGGCTTCATTACACAAAATGATTTGAGTAATTTGGGCGTTAATGATATGGTAGCCGTTTATTGCCCGCACAGTTACGCCTTTTCGGGTGAATTGTATGTTGTTCCGAAAAACAATGTAAAACCGCTTGATATGCCAAGTGCGGAGGTGATGAAATTGATAATTTCGGGTGGTGTTTCGATTAATGAAGCATAATTGGATTTGGTAAAACGCTGACAGGGTTTTGCCAATTAATTAAAACTTGGAACACTTTTTATCAACCCTGTCAGCGTTAATTATCTATAACACTTATGAACAAGTTCTATTTTTCACTAATATTTTGCTTGATAAATCTTGTTTCTGCTGCACAAGATATTCACCAACAACCAGCTAAAAGTGTAGAAGAATTACTACATAAAAATCTTGGAAATCAGGCAATTGCTACGTTTAATGGTGAAAAATATTTAGTTCTCGAAAACCTCAGAAATGCAAGCCGTAAGCGAATTTTTGTGGGTGACCAATTTCGATTTAAAACAAAAGAGGATATAAAATTTCAAGAAGAAGTCCAATCAATAACCGATTCTACTTTTGTCATTTCTTGGTTAAATCCAGTGATGGAAAAATACGAATACCGAGAAATAAGAATTGATGAAGTTGTTAAAATCTACCGAAAACCATTAAATCGTAAAATAAACTTAGCTCTCGATGCCGCACCAATCGGTTATTTGGTGTTTGATTGGATTCAGTTTGGGTTGCCACCTTGGAAAAACCCCGAAGCACTTAAAGTAGCAGCGTTTCTGTACGTTGGAAAATTTGCATTGATGAATGTAGGCAAATTATTCAATGGCCGAAAAATCTCAGAAAACTATCGCCTGCGAGTCATTGGTGGAAGACCAAAACAATAAAATTACATTAATTCTGCATTTTAAAATATTCATGGTTATTTTTGTAGTTCTGAAATAACCAAAGACAAGAATTGATGGAAAGTATCCTTCTCAAAAAAAATACCCAATCATTTAAAGTACAAATTCCTTTAGCTTCCTCGAAGTCAGAATCAAATAGAGCATTGATAATCAACGCCTTAACTGGATTCAAATCTGATATTCAGAATCTTTCGACCGCCCGTGATACGCAAACGATGATTCGCTTACTGCAATCAACAGATAAAATAGCGGATGTTTTGGATGCAGGAACCACCATGCGTTTTCTAACAGCATACTATTCGGCAACCAATCAAAACAAAGTAATGACTGGTACACCACGTATGCAAGAACGACCGATTGGGATTTTGGTAGAGGCCCTTCGTGAAATAGGTGTAAAAATTGAATATTTGAATAAAGAAGGATACCCTCCGCACGAAATCAAGGATTTTAATGTTCAGAAATCGAATAAAGTCTCGATTCGTGGTGATGTAAGTAGCCAATACATCTCGGCTCTTTTGATGATTGCTCCTATCCTACCGCAAGGCTTGACAATTGATTTGACTGGTGAAATTGGTTCTAAACCATACATCGAAATGACAATTGCTCAAATGCGTCAGTTTGGTGCTGAGGTTGATGTAGATTGGGCAAATAATTCATTGAAAGTTTCAGCAAAGCCCTATCAAATTTCGAGTTTCAAGGTCGAATCTGACTGGTCGGGAGCAAGTTATTGGTATTCGATTGTTGCTTTGGCCGAAAATGAAGATTGTGAAGTTGAATTACTCGGATTGAAAGAAAATTCATTGCAAGGCGATAGTGCAATTGTACAGATTATGAGCCAATTAGGCGTAAAAAGTACTTTCAACGAAAATGGTGTTATTTTGACAAAAATACCATCTACCAATTCTCTCGAATGGGATTTTACTAACTGCCCCGATTTAGCCCAAACAGTTTCAGTTTGTTGTGCTGCAAAAGGAGTTGAAGCAATATTTACGGGTATTGAAAGCCTAAAAATCAAAGAGACCGACCGTGTTGTTGCAATACAAAATGAGCTTAAAAAATTTGGTGGAGATATGGTCGAAATCGAAACAAATCATAAATACCAAATCAAGCCGTTTGCAAAAGAAGTCACTGAAAATCAACCAATTGTATCGATTCACACTTACGATGACCACCGAATGGCGATGGCATTTGCTCCGCTCTCGATGATTATGGATGTCGTTATCGAAGAACCAAATGTGGTAGTAAAATCCTACCCAAGTTACTGGGACGATTTGAAGAAAATTGTTACAATTGAATAATATTATATAGTTGATATTTCGACATGAAGCCATCTTTAAATGAAGATGGCTTTTTTGATTTTGATTCAAATTAATTTCTATTTTTGTTTATTCATCATCAATCAAATCGCTATGGATTTTTTACAATCGCTCCCGACTTGGGCATATTTCTTTTTGGCTGTACTAATTTTCCTTTTAATTATTGCTATTCGGGATATTTCACAAAAAAAGCACACAATTCAGCATAATTTCCCGATAGTTGGACACCTCAGGTATTTGATTGAAACAGTTGGTCCTGAGTTTAGACAATACATCGTTGCCAACAATCGTGAAGAATTGCCTTTTAACCGTCGTCAACGTTCTTGGATTTACGCTTCATCGAAAAAGGAAAACAATTTTCAGGGGTTTGGAACCGACCAAGACATGCACACCGCCGGTTATAATTTTATTAAACCAGCATTGTTGCCACTAACCCTACCCGAAAACCACCCTAACAAAACAAATCCGTACATTTGTCCATCAGCCAAAGTGATTGGTGAATTTCACAAACGCAAAAAGCCTTATCTTCCGAAATCCGTAGTAAATATCTCTGGGATGAGCTACGGCTCATTATCAGCACCCGCAATAGAATCACTTAACAAAGGAGCGGCAAAATTTGGTTGTTATCATAATACTGGTGAAGGTGGTTTATCAAATCATCATAAACATGGTGCTGATGTGGTAGTAAATATTGGTACTGCATACTTCGGAATGCGTGACCATCAAGGGAATTTTGTATTAGAGAAATTAATCAAATTGGTCAATGACAACCCTTGTGTTAAAATGCTCGAATTAAAACTCTCACAAGGGGCAAAACCCGGCAAAGGAGGTGTACTTCCAGCATCAAAAATCACAAAAGAATTAGCTGAAATTCGGGATGTTCCAATGGGTCAAGATATTATTTCTCCAGCTGCTCATTCGGCATTTAAGGATATTCCGAGTATGATAAATTTCATTGAGCTGATGGCCGATTCTACTGGTTTGCCAGTTGGTATCAAAGCGGCAGTTGGTAAACTCGAAATGTGGGAAGAATTAGCAGATTTAATGGTAAAAACAGGCAAAGGTCCCGATTTTATTACGATTGATGGTGGCGAAGGCGGTACCGGTGCTGCTCCACCGAGCTTTGCCGACCATGTTTCTTTGCCATTTGTTTATGGATTTACGTCTGTTTACAGAATATTTCAGAAACGAGATTTGACCGATAAAATCACATTTATTGCATCAGGCAAATTGGGCTTGCCAGATACCGCCGTGATGGCCTTTGCAATGGGAGCAGATATAATTAATGTGGCTCGCGAGGCGATGCTTTCGATTGGTTGTATTCAGGCTCAAGTATGTCATACAAATCGTTGTCCAACTGGTGTAGCAACCCAAAACAAATGGTTACAGTCGGGTATAGACCCTGCTCTCAAGAGTGAAAGATTTTATAGTTATCTAAAAACATTTACGAAAGAAATACTCGAAATCTGTCATGCTTGTGGGTACGAACACCCGAGTCAGTTTATGATGGACGATGTTGATGTGGCAATGGGAGATAATAACCGAACTCAATCATTGCGAACAACCTATCAATACCAGAAAACACCAGTGAAATACGAAGGGATGCAAAAGTTATTAGAAAGCCCTTATTTGGGAGGAAAAAATTAAATTTACAGGATTAAAAAAACGTCGCTCGCTTAAAACGAGCGACGACTCAAAGAACAAAATTCATGGCTATAAACTTAAAATTCTTTGACATACAGATTCAAACAAATTATTAGAAAAAATACTATCAATATCAGTATTTCTGGCATGTTGGCACGTATGATGCTTTTCATTTTATTATAACATTAAACTGTAGTGATAATCTTGTAAAGTTCCTCTTTAGTTATATTTAACTTCATTTGGATTTTATTAAACATAGCATCCTGCTCGCCCTCAGAAAACTCCAAATCTTCATCGGACAATTCATCAAACATTTCCTTTAATTTTACTTTTTGCACCTTCCAATCTTGGTATATCGGTGCTTTTTCTGATATTTTCATACTGTAATTACTTAATTCTAAGCCAACTCCAAATTTGCTTCTATTTTTGCCTTAACTGGAAAGTGTTCATTATTTTGTTCAATTGCGAGTCTTGCAAGCAAATAACTTATTGTTGATTCTGCACCTTGATTAAGATTAACATTTTGCTCTTCAATACCGTCATAACATCCGCCAGTACAGGGGTTATAAACAATTTGGTTAAGATGGTTTGCTCCCAAAAACCAATTGAAACAAGGAGTCATTTTCAGTATATAATCTTCATTGGGAAAATACTTAGCAAATCTTATTAACGCCAAGACAGTATAAGCAATATCAATCGGTTGCTCACCTCCTTTCATTTTTAGATTCAATACTTCACCTTTTTTTAGCCAATTTTTATTTGAAATTATCCGTATCTTATTGTCGATAAATGTTTTTGAAAGTAGGAAATCAAATGATGATTTTGCAATTGTTTTGTAAATCGGTTCATTTGTAACCGACCATGCACAAAGAAGAGCATCTGGTATAACGCTATTTCCATAGGTTAAATAACTCTCAAACCATTGCCAACTACCATCGGCTTCGTGCCTATACATTTGTACTAATCTGTTGGCTAATATTGAGATTGCTTCTACATTTTGTTGAGAAAAATCACCTAAATTACTGTAGTAAATACCTTTAATAATAAACGACATTGCCCTTGTTGAATTTACTGACATACCCGCATCCAAAGCTTTTCGGAGTGTCAATTCGGCATTTAGGCAAATTTCTGGTGGCAATAGATGCTTTAGTGATAGCAAATAACCTAAAGCCCAAATTGCTCTTCCATTTGAATCGTCTAAATTTGTTTCATAGTTTTGATTTGTAAAATTCTTATCGAAATCTACATAGTTGAGAAACCTTCCATCTTTCTGCTGGCAAAACCAAATAAATTCAGAGTAAATCCTAATATATTCTAAGTCTTTTTCATCATTTGTCATACAAAAATGTTGGCAAATTGCAATCAAAGCCCTGGCATTATCATCGAGTGTGTATCCAGTTTCAAAATCTGGTTGGTTAATCTTAGAGAATTGAATCATTCCAAAATCAGTTGTGAGTTTTTTGAAATGAGTAAGGTTTATTTCTGGAATATTAAACTGCAATGGATATGTTTTCTTTAACAAACTTTCAAACAAAACAGCATGAGAAATTGAGGCGTTTTCCCAAGCGGTAGATGAAATTTTTTGGAGGCTATTAGAGCTTATCTTTTTTCTGAGTGGCTCATCAGAAAGCAGGGCATTAATTGCATCCGCTAATTGTGACGAATTATTAAAATCTACGATTACACCCATTTCGGGCTGTAAAACTTCTTTTGCATGAGGTATTGGAGTGGAAATAATTGGACAACCACAGCTTATGGCATAAGAAAAAGTACCACTAACTGCTTGGTTTGGGTCTTTTGAGGTAAACAGATAAATATCTGTAAGTTGAAGTAGTTCTAAAAGGTCTTCTAACGGAAGAAACTGATTGATAAACTTTACATGATGACCTAATTTTAAATCATTTACCAATTTTTTAAGCTGTTGGCGATAAACTTCGCCTTCCTGAACAACGACTGTGGGGTGTGTCTTGCCAATAACCAAAAAAAGAACATTGGGGTGTTTTTTAACAATCGAAGGTAGGGCATTGAGTGTTGTTTCGATGCTCTTTCCCGAACTAAGCAATCCAAAAGTTGACAAAATGAGTTTTCCGCCTAAATTAAACTTAATTTTCAATAACTCTTTATCAATGTGTAAGACCAAATGAGTTCCGTGCGGAATAACAGTTATTTTTTTGGGGTTTATATCGTAATCTTCAACCAAAATTTTGGCAGACGTGTTTGTCATGACTACGATTGACTGGGTATAACTTGCAATACTCTGTACTTTAGCCTTAATTAGAAATGTTGGTTTAGGCAAAACAGTATGAAAAACCACAATTTTGGGTTTTGTAATGTTTTTTAACATTTGAATAAAATTGCCACCAGTTTTTTCAAAAAAACCAAATTCGTGTTGTATGACCACTAATTGTATATCATCGTTCTCATTGATTTTATTGCTTAGTTTTATAAAATCAATTGGATTAGTAGTGTCGAGTACATATTTAACATTTTTTGGATAAATATACTTCTCGGTCGCAGATTCTAATGCACAAATACTGAGTTTGAATGAATGGCTAAATTTAGCATCGAGTGATTTTACTAAATCTTGCGTATAGGTTGCAATGCCACATTCTCTCGGTGGAAACGAGCTAATCATTAATACTTCGGGAACTTTTGCGGGAAGGCTCTCGGTTTTCTCGAAATTTTGAATGTGTTGATTGTGGTTATCAGGCTTATATTTCGGTATTTCGATTTCAATATTATTCATCTCTAATTTGATTTTGCATTAATTCAGAAAGTAATTCAGAAAGGCTCATAGAGGCACAGGCGATTTGTTCGTCAGCTGCACCATAATAAACAAAGAGCGTATCACCAATGACGATTGCTCCGGTCGGAAAACAAACATTATTTACTACACCACGTTTTTCCCATTCCATCTCTGGTTTAAATAGCGGATAAGGTAATCTTGATAATTCAATTTGTGGATTTTTGATATCTAATAATGAAGCACAAGCCGAATAAACATAGCCTTCGACTGTATCATAAACACTATGGTAAATTACTAACCAGCCATTTGGTGTTTCGATTGGCGGACATCCCCCTCCAATGTAACTCACCTCATGCTGGTATTTAGGAGAAAGCACAATATGCTCATCTAAATGTAAAAAATAATTTTGCCAAAACTCGGTTGTAAGGTCTTCTATCGAATCTACTGCTGCAATCTGAATATCTGGTCGAATCCGATGCAAAAAATAGAATTTATTGTTAATTTTTCGAGGAAAAAGAATTATGTTTTTATCAGAAATAAAAATGGTTTTCTCAATTTCCTCTTTTTGATTTATATGGTCATTATATCTTAAATACTTCGGATTTATTTTTCCTTTAGACTGTGCAAGTCGGCTAAATTCATTATAAGTTAGTTTAGGAGCAATGATACCACGCTTTTCAAAATGAACTAAGTCTTTTGAGGTTGCCAAAGCTCCAAGAGTATTGACCTTATCGTAGGCAGTATAAGTAAGATAAAAAGTTTCTTCAATTTTTACGATTCTTGGGTCTTCCATACCCTGAGATTCATAATCACATTGTGGAAAAAGCAGTGGAGTTTCGTAACGTTTTTCAATTTCTAATGGCGATTTCATTCTGCAATACCCAATCGTAGAATAATTGCCTTGGGCAACCGCCCTGTAAAGAATATGTATAATTCCTTTGTCTTGAATAACTGCCGGATTCAAAACCCCTTCTCTCTCAAAGCCAAAATTAGTTTTATTAAGTAAAATGGCATGTCTTTTAACATTTAGCATTATTTTTTGGGATTTGTATCCGTTTTTAGGTTGCCCATTTCGAGCGAAGTGGATTTAGATTTATTTTCGGATTGATAAGCCGAAACCGTTTTACTCTTATCGGTTTTGGCAGATTTTTTATGATTTCTACTACCTTTATCTTTGCTCATGTCTGTATTATTTGAAGTTAAATCTGTATTTTAAATGCAAAGTTTGTGTTTGAAGTGATTCGAGGTATTGCTCAAAATCATGTAATGTTATTGTATCTAAGTTATCGGAAAGAAATAGTGGAGTTTCGGTCAAAATATCATAAATCTCAGGATACTGAATTCTGATTTGTTCAGTTTCTAAAAAAATCTTGTTGGATATTTTTTGTTGGATATTTATCATTCGTATCCGCTCTTTATGACGGTAAGAATCATTTTAAATCTACCGTTAGGTTTAATAAAACTGGATGAATGGGCCGGAATGACGATAGACTGACCCGTTTCGAGAATATTTGGAGTATCCCTAATTACGATTTCGGCTTTGCCATCAATAATTTGAACAAAAGTATCAAAAGGTGTAGTCCGTTCGGTCAGTCCTTCTCCACTATCAAAAGACATTACGCTGATATTACCAGTCGATTTCTTAAGAATTGTTTTGATAACAACCGAATTTGCCAAGTACTCAATAATCTCCACGGTAATAAATGCTTTCGATTTTTCAATTTCAGGAATTTCCATTTCAAATTTTGGTTAAAATAGTATTTAGTATTTGGTATTGACTGATAAATCGTTTAATGCAGAAGCTACCTGTACGATTTCTTGATTGAATTCAGTTTTGATTACCGCCCAGTCACTTCTTACTTTATTGTATGAATCCATTCTGTTTTTAAGGTCGGCGTTTTTATTTTCGAGGATTTTAATTTTATCTGTGCCGCCAACATTTGAAAGTTTGAGTTTTTCGATGAGTTCTTCATTTTTACTGATTCTCTCCTCAGATTCTTCTACAAACAACATCCACTCTTCTTCATCTTTTTTATGCTGTTTTTCAGCGACAATTTTGGCGTCTCTGTATTCTTTTTCGGCATTTTCAAAATTAACTTGAGCTTCATCTTTTCTCTCTTTCGATGTTTGACAATTAGTCAAAATCGTAGAAAAATTATCACAGCTAAAAAAGTGGCGATTCTATAATTTTTCATTTTTTTCATTTTTTAAGAATACTGATAAAGAATAATTCCAAACAAAACCAACCATAAGTAATTGATAATGAGTACGATATAATTAAAATCCATTGATGTGATGAAATAATAAGCTTACAAATCATTGAGGATTTTTGTCAATTCTTGTTTATTGAGGCCCAACTTTATTTGTAATTTTTCGAGCAAACTTTCAAAGTTTCCATCTCTAAAAATCAAATCGTCTTCAGCTAAAACCGAAAACTTTTTAAGAAGTCTTGATTTTTTTACAATCCAGTTTTTACTAATATCTGTGGTGGCCATTTTTATTTTTTATGTTTAAGCAAAAGAATCGTTGTGCGAAAATTTGCGGTCATCTTAAAAGTTATAGTCAACAGATAAATTATTACTAATGCCTAAAACTCCAGGAGCATTCCAAGCCAATTGCTCAGCTTTTTTCTTTTGATAAATTGAATGTACACTACCATTTAGAGTAACGTGGCTCCCGACAACCATAACCTGAATCTTTTCATCATCAATTGCCCAATTTCTCTTTAGAGCGAGTTCAATACTATGTTTTTCAATGGCATCATTCTTCTCTGACTTGACAACAATATTGTTAATTACGCCCTTTACACCCAAAATATTACTGACGATTTTCTGGGCATCTTCTCTCTGGTAATTCCAATTAAGTAAACCCGAAAGTGTAATTACTCCATCCTCAACCTTCGCCTGAACTTTATCATTACTAAATCGCCAGTTCCATCTAAGAGATTCAATAACTTCATCGGCAAGTTTATTGTCTGCTACTTTATCAGACTCATTGAATTCAACTTCAATTTTTTCTACAATAGCTTTTACGCCCCTGACATTCATTGCCGCATCTTCTGCTTCAATTTTCTTTAAATAATTATCAACAACACCCGTAAGTGTAACCACACCATCTTTCACAGTTACTCCGATTTCTGCCGCATTCAAAAGTGGTTCCCATTTGATAGCATCCATCACATCTCTTTGCAAATCTTCATTTGTTTTCATGTTATTTTCATTATACTTGTTCTTCAATTTTTTTGAGTAAAATCAATAATTTCACTACAATTTATCCTTAATAAGCAGACCATTCATTTTATCTCGGCTCAAGGCAAAAGGTGTATTTATTTATGAAATATTGAAAAAAAGCGAGAATTATACTCGCTTTTTTCATTCATTTTACCCTAAACTCTACCTATTTTGTATTATTTATTCCAATATCTTTGATTGCTTTGCCGAGTTCTTCCATATCATGATTAAACTCCCTCTTAAACTCTGTCCATTTGTTGGTCTTGGTAGTTACCGACCTATCAATTTTCTTTTTAAGGTCATTGTTCTTTTGCTCCAGTGCATTCACTTTTTTGTTATACTTTTTATTGGCCATCTTGTTATCATTCCATTTTTGAGCTTTAAGCTCAGCAATTGCATCCTGATTTTGAGCAATAATGGCCTCAGCATTTTTTTTGAATTCTTGAAAATTTATTGCCGAATCAATCTTAGCTTCTCTTAAATCCATTTGAGCTTCTGCTACATTCTTTTTAGCCTCCGAAACCTCTTTTCTTGCTTTTGCAGCCTTTTTATCTTCTTGTCCATATATATTTGAAATACTTATCGAAGAAATCACAACCAATGTCAATATTAAATTTTTCATTATTTTTTGATTAAACTATACTAACAAAGGTATGTACATCCATAGATTAATGTGTTACAAAATTGTTTTGAGAAGTTACAAGATTCACACATTATTGAGAGTCTCTTTGACATAAATTGATTTGCTTAAAAGATATTCACACCAAGCGTTGCTTGCAGCCAAATATTCTTATATCTCGGGTTTGGTATTGAGCCATCACCATTGTTATTTTGGATGTCGATACCTGCTCTCGTGCCGATTGTGATTGTTTTTAAATTAAAATCAATGCCACCTGTAAATGAAAAAATATTTTTTCGTGGGGTATTATTACTAAATAAGCTTTGCTGCTCGACAGTAACCGAAGAATCGGAAAATGTATCTTTTTGGTTTGCGAGGTACGAAAATTGAGGCCCGAACTGAACCGTCATGAATTTGGCGGCATTGATTGAAATCAACAATGGAACATCAATAAAATTTGAGATTCGGGTTAAGTTAAACTTATTTCCTGATAAAGTACCAGTAGTTTTATAACCCTTTTGTGAGAACAATACTTCGGTCTGAAATCCAAGTAGCCTACCAACTGGATAACCCAAATATAACCCAGCAGCCATTCCAAACTTACCCGAAGAAGCGAATTCGTTTGTTTGAGAAACCTGAACATTTGAGAAGTTATTCCCTGCTTTAAAACCAAACCTCAATTTATTCCCAAGATTCTGATTCTGCGAATATGCATGTATTTGGGTCAAGAAAAATAGACCACAAATTATGGATGAATAATTTTTCATAAAATTGAATTGTTTAAAAATTATGGATAAATCAGCAATGTATGATAAGCGTTGAGTTACAAATTCACGAAGAACCAATTATCAAAAATTTCATAATTCACGCCTTGTTTTTGAACCTTTTTATCCACTTGATGCCCTCAAACCACAAAACAGAAGCTACACCAACCCCTAAACAAATACCTAAATTTGAAATTGTTAGGTCAGTAAATTCAAAAAATTGATTGATTGGTTTGATAAAAAGCATTAAAGAAGTCAAGAAAATTGTAATCATGGCAATTAACACTACCAAATTATTTTTATATCTCATGGTAGTAAACATTGAATAGTAAAACGAACGATTCACCATCGTGAGCATAATATTGGCTGTTATGAGAGTTGTAAAAACCATTGTCCGAGTCAATGCTTCGGTATAGCCATTTATTACAGAAAACTGATATATCGACATAGTGCCTAATGTAATAACTAAACCTTGGATTATACTTGTTGTAAGCTCTCTCCAACTAAAAAAAGTATCTGTGAATGGTCGAGGTTTTTGAGACATAATGTTTTTTTCGAGTGGCTCGTTTTCGTAAATTATTGAGCATGTCGGCCCCATAATCAATTCCAAAAAGATTATGTGAATCGGTGAAAATATGTTGGGATAAATCCACCCTAAAGCTAATGGCACAAATACCGTTAAGATTATAGGTATATGAATCGAAATGATATATTGAATCGCTTTTTTAAGATTTGAATAAATTTTACGTCCCATCGAAACCGCTTGCACCATTTTAGCTAAATTATCTTTAAGAAGAATCAATGAAGCTGCTTGTTTGGCTATTTCTGTACCTTTTTTACCCATCGCAATACCAATATGTGATGCTTTCAATGCTGGCCCATCATTTACGCCATCACCCGTCATTGCTACAATTTCATTATTTGCTTTCAAAGCATTAATCACCCTCAACTTAGCCTCTGGAAACATTCTTGTAAAAACCTGTGTCTCCGAAACACACTTCTGAAGCTCATCATCAGTAAGTTTCATAAGGTCATTGGCATCAATTTGCTTTTGATAATCTTTAAATCCGATTTGCTTAGCTATCGAAATAGTAGTGGCAGCATTATCACCCGTAATTATTTTCACATTGATACCTGCATGATAAAAATTTTTCAAAACATACTCAATATTGGCCTTGGGTGGGTCATAAAAGGCCACAATTCCTTTGAAACTAAACTTAAATTCTTGCTGAGTTTTCGGAAAATCATCAGTTTCAAAGGTTGCATTTGCAACCGCCAATACTCGATACCCTTCATCGGCGAATGATTTTATGATTCCTTCTAATTTTTGTATTTGAAGATTTTCGAGATTTGAATGTCGAATTAATGCTTCGGGAGCTCCTTTTGCGGCAATTATTGTTTCGCCCTTTTTATCTCTAAAAATATGGGTCATCATGGGAGGTTTGCCACCCAAGGGGTATTCATGAATTAGGCTAAAAAATGGTCTTTTGTCTATTTGAATGAAATTAGAATAGGATTTATGAAGAGCAATTTCCATTGGGTCGAATGGCATTGGCTCGCTGGCAAACATTGCCAAAGTGATAAGATTTTTATCACTATCGCTCAGTTTATCTTTTGGAATAAAAACTTGGTCGGTTTCAAAATTATAAACTTTGGCCAAATCCATTATGTTTTCGGTCAATGTTCCGGTTTTGTCAATACAAATCACCGTTGAACTTCCGAGGGTTTCAACGGTTTTCATTTGCTTAACAACAATCCCCATTTTCATCAATCGCCAAGCTCCAAGAGCCATAAATGTGGTGAAAGCAACCGGAATCTCCTCTGGAAGAATACTCATTGCCAGCGTAAGCGACTGCAAAAGGCTATTGAGAAAATGTTTAGAATGCCAATAATTGAAAAGCCAAACAATGACAAATATTACTCCACCGAGGTAAGCCATTTTCTTGACAAAATTGGCGATTTGTAATTCTAAAGGTGTTTTTTCTTCATCAATTCCTTCAATACTTTTACCAATCTTGCCGAGTTTTGTTTGATTACCAATAGCAGTTATTGTTACAATTGCTAAACCACTACTCACGGTTGTACCTCGAAAAACTTGGTTTTGTTGGGTAGATTTATCCTTAAAAACTGCTAAAGATTCGCCAGTTAGAATTGATTCATTAAGCGAAAAATCATTTGAATGAATAATGAATCCATCGGCAGGTACTAATGTACCTTCTTCAACCAAAAGACAATCGCCCAAAACTAAATCGTTGCTATTTATGATTTCAATGTTTGAATCACGAATAACTTTACAATGAGAAACAATAAATTCTTTGAGATTTTCGAGTGCATTTCGGCTTCGAGTGTACTGAAACATCGAAATACCCGACTGAAAGATGATTGCCGAAGCTAAAAAAATTCCGTCTCCAGTTTTACCGCTCACAAAATAAATGAGCGAAGCCACAAACAGTAAAATTACCATTGGGTCTTTGCCAACTCTTATAATTACTGCCAAAAATTCATTCTTTTTCTCAAAGACAAGTTGATTACTGCCGTGCAATTCACGAGATGCAAGCACTTGTTCGTTACTCAATCCATGAATGTTTTTGGGAATTGCTAAAGGCATAAATCATCAATGTTTTAAAACTTACTTATCATTTAAGGCAAAAATTTCTTTTGCAAGTTTATCGTCTAAGTTGTATAAATCGTTTCTAAAATTTAATTCACCGTTGCTTTCTACCCAAGCCGTAAAATAAGCGATGTAAATCGGAACTGTCGGTTTAAGATTAATACTCGTTTCGGTATCTGTTTTAAGGATTTTTACCATTTTTTGCTCATTCCAATCGGTATTTTTTCTTAATAACCAAAGAGCAACCAACTTCGGGTTTTCGACTCTGATACACCCGTGGCTAAACGCTCTTTTGGTTTCATCAAATAACCTTTTTGATGGAGTATCGTGAAGATAAATATTGAAGTGATTCGGGAACAGAAATTTAATTTCTCCTAATGCATTCTTTTTACCGGGTTTCTGGCGATAATTTCCATTAATTATTTCGATATTATTCTGTGATAAATAATGTCTATTTCGTTTGATTTTAGGCAAAATCTCGTTCACAACTATACTTTTGGGTATTCCCCAATATGGATTGAGTATGATTTGCGAGATATTTCCTTTAAAAATAGTAGTTTGCTTGACCTGCTGACCAACCACTACATTTGTAACCCAATGATGCTTCCCAGACTCAAAGATATGTAACTTGTAAGCTGGAATATTGACCAACAAGTAGTCGTTTTCGAGTACTTCGGGTATCCAACGGAGACGTTCCAAGTTGACCATCATCTGCTTAATCCGGAATTCAATCGGTTGACTAAGCTCGACAATGGTCTCTTGGTTAATTTTCCCCGTTTCTTTCAGGCCCATTCGGTGTTGAAACCTCAATACAGCCATTTGTAAAGAATCATCAAAGGTTGCCGAACTATCGGCAGACTTTAAATCTCCAGTAAGTAGGAGATATTTTTTTACGTTTATCAAACATGAATCTTCATCACCTAACAATATAATTTTTTTAGCACAGTTAATTTTGGGAAAACCTCCTTTTTTTTCAATTGAGCGGTATTCGCTCAATTTTGCTTTGAGAGGTTTATAATATTGATTTTGAGGTTCGTATAATTGTGAAGAAGTTGCTGAAACTAAAGAATCGAGCAGAACCTGATAGTTTTTTTTCTTTCTTGGGATAAACCATTCGAGGTCTAAAGTATTCTTTGCAGTTCCGCCGTAAACTTTATCAGAATATTGAAAAAATGATGCAGTAAGTAATAATTCAAGATTTAATACACTTGATTTATCATTCCTCAATTGTTCTTCATTGGAATGAAATAAAACCAATAATGAATCCAATTTTGGATTAATTAGGGATTTATCACCAAAATCATCACTGAATAGTTGAAGTTGGCTGTAAAATGTAAAAGTTGCATCAATTAACCCATCTTGATTAAACCATGCATACTGAAATGCTCTTCGTTTGTAAAAATCAATGAGAGGTTCTCTTACATTTTGAAAAGTACGATTTGCAATAAAAAAAGCATTGATTTGGGTACTATCGAGCACACTTTTGGTGTAATCCAATTCAGAATATACACTATCATCAATACCATTTATCTTTAACTTAGCTTTAGTCTTTTCACACCCCCAAATGAAAATCAACAAACAATACAAACTTAGTTTTAACAAACTTCGAAAGTTTGAAAACAGCTCTGTACCGAAATTAGCATGATTATTCATTGGTGAGTTGCATAAATCGACATTGTCAAGATTCTGTACGAATAAAAAAATCTATAAATCAGCCCAAACGGGATTTTTTCTGAAAGTTAGTAATGGTAGTTTGGCTTGTTGCACAAAATGTTTGGTGATACTTGTATCAAATATTTTGCTCAGAAAAGATTTATCGTGAACTGCCAACGACAAAACATCTGGCTTTATGGTTTGGATGTATGTTTCGAGAGCCTCAATTACACTCGTTCGATTCAAGTTTTTAAACTCAATTTCTTGACCTTCAAATCTATCTTTTAAATCATCGGCAATTTCTTTAACACTCTGAACGACATTCATTTCAAAATAATCACGAATGTGTACAACTTTGTATTTAATGCCAAGAGGCTTGGTAATCTCAATAATAGTATTTGTTGCCAAAACTTCATCTTCTTTGTAGTCGGCGGCATACATGATAAGTTCAGGATAACTCAAATTGGCATCTTCTGGAATAATCCAAACGGGGCAATCTGATTTGTTCATAACACTTTGGGCATTAGTACCAAGCAATTTTTCAAAATACCCCGAAGCTCCTTTGGTTCCCATCACGATAAAATCAACTTTATGATTTTTTGCAAATGCTACAATATCATCGCCGGGTGTTGTTCCATATTCATTCACTTTGGTTAAATGTTCTGTAGCAAAACCAGTTTCATTCAAAAACTTCTTAGCAAAATCATTTAAAAATTTATCTTCGTTTTCTCTGACTTTATCCTCAAAATTTTGAACCGTATAAGGTAATTGAAACTCAGTAAAGACGGGGTTTGAATAAATATGCAACATAATTATCTTGGCGTTGAGCCGCTTAGCGAGCATCGAAGCGTACTTTGAAGCATGTAAGGCATTGTCACTGAAGTCGGTTGGAAAAAGAATTTTTTTCATGGCTATAAATTTTACTGATTTAAGAAATCACTTAATTATTCACTGATATTCTTTGTGAGCTTTTCAATTCTTTGTTCGATTTTGTGAAGCATTAAAAACTGCTTTTCTTGAATCTCAAACAGTGTTTTTATCTGTTCTTCTAACAAAACGTCCATTTTTTGATGAAGCCCACGTATTTGCATTTCTGCTTTAAGATTTATTAGGTAGTCGTTTTCGTTTCTCATTCGGTCTTTTTCTTCTTGCCGATTCTGGCTCATCATAATGATTGGGGCTTGAAGAGCAGCAATACAAGAAAGCACAAGATTCATCAAAATGAACGGATACGGGTCAAATTTATAGATTCCGATTGCAAATACATTGAACACAATCCAAACAATCAAAATGGAAACAAAAAGGATAATAAACCGCCAACTCCCACCAAAAATGGCTACTTTATCCGAAATCTTTTGCCCTCTCGATAAAATTTCTAAGGGTGGATTTAGTAGATTTTGGATGATTAGTTTTTCGGCACGGAGGCTATCTTCAACAATTTTGTGAAGCTTATTCAGATGGTCATTTTCATCTGTCAAGAGTTGGTTTATATCTTTTGTTTTCATAATATCATAAAAAACACCACATAGTATATGGTGCTTTTATATTGATTACAAACGGCCTTTACGCCAAAGCTTAATTTACATAACTATCTTATTTCTTTGCTTTCTGGGTCTTGCTTGCAACACAGTGTAATGCGGGACAATACTCACACTCGGCACTTTTCCATAATCTCCAATTTCTACCTCGGTTACATTTTGGGGTTCCAGTATTTTGTTGCTGATAACTTTTCCATCGCTTCTCCCATCTGTACTTTCAATGATTGTCATTTTGATAATTGTTTACACTAATGAAGTACAAATGACGTGATATTATTAGAAAAACTCATTACATAATTGTGAATGAAAATTACATAATTCACACATTTTGAAATGTTTATGATTCATTCGGTTTAATGTATTGAAGAGATTTTTTGAGGATAATCAAATATTTTCGAGAGCATTTCGACGTTTTGATTTCAGTTTTTTGAAGAATGAAGGAGTAAGACCCGTGATTTTTTTGAATTGATTTGATAAGTGAGCCACACTACTATAATTCAATTTGTAGGAGATTTCGGTAAGATTTAATTCATCGTAAATGAGCAGTTCTTTGACTCTCTCAATTTTGTGAATGATGATAAAATGTTCAATTGTCATACCAGTCGATTCAGAAAAGAGATTAGCAAGATAAGTGTAGTCGTAGTGCAGTTTTTCACTTATGTAAACAGAGTTTTTAACTTTGGGGATTTCATCTTCATAATGTACCATTTCAATGACTACATTTTTTATTTTATCAATTAGAATTGCTTTTTTATCATCCATCAATTCTAATCCCGAAACCTTCAAATTTGATTTGAGTGTATCCCACTGCGTTTGATTTAAGTTTTCTACAACTTCGATTTCACCTAAATCCACACTACGATAATCGATACCTAACTTCTCTAATTCGGATTTAACGAGCATTTTGCATCTCAAACTCACCATAAACATCACATATAGCTTCATCTTATGATAATTTAGAAGTTTATAAATGCAATCTATAAGTAACACGTTGTTTACTCAAGCTAAATTGTAATTAATGCTAAACTAATGTAAACAAAAAAGAGCGACTTTCGTCGCTCTTTTTTAATATATTTATTATACGGTCATTACATCATACCGCCCATACCGCCACCATGTGAGTGCGGCATTTCAGCTTTTTCTTCTGGAATATCGCAAACAACAGCTTCTGTTGTCAACAACAAACCTGCGATTGATGCTGCATTTTCAAGAGCCAAACGAGTTACTTTCGTTGGGTCGATGATACCTGCACCAATCATATCTTCGTATTTGTCTTCACGGGCATTGTAGCCATAAGCACCAGTTCCAACTTTCACCGCCTGTACTACTACTGAGCCTTCACCACCAGCGTTCGCTACGATTGTACGAAGTGGAGATTCAACTGCCGATTTGATGATTTCGATACCTGTTTGCTCGTCTTCGTTTGCACCTTTCAAATCTACTAATGCAGCTTGAGCACGGATTAATGCAACACCACCACCAGCAACGATACCTTCTTCTACAGCCGCACGAGTTGCATGAAGTGCATCATCAACACGGTCTTTTTTCTCTTTCATCTCAACCTCAGTTGCAGCACCGATATAGATGATTGCTACACCACCCGACAACTTAGCCAAACGCTCTTGTAATTTCTCACGGTCATAATCAGAAGTTGTAGTTTCGATTTGAGCTTTGATTTGGTTTACACGAGCTTTGATTTGGTCTTGGTCACCAGAACCATTAACGATTGTAGTGTTATCTTTGTCGATAATGATTTTATCGCAATGTCCTAAATAGCTTAGGTCAGCGTTTTCTAATTTGAAACCACGCTCTTCAGCGATAACTGTACCACCAGTCAAGATTGCGATGTCTTCTAACATAGCTTTACGACGGTCGCCAAAACCTGGAGCTTTAACTGCACAAACTTTCAAAGCACCACGGATTTTGTTTACAACCAATGTAGAAAGTGCTTCGCCATCAACGTCTTCTGCGATAATCAACAAAGGACGTCCTGTTTGAGCAACACCTTCAAGAACTGGAAGTAATTCTTTCATTGAAGAAACTTTCTTCTCAGAAATCAAGATGAAAGGTTTCTCTAATTCAACCTCCATTTTCTCAACGTTAGTAACGAAGTAAGCAGAAAGGTAACCTCTGTCGAACTGCATACCTTCTACAGTTTTAACTTCAGTTTCGGTACCACGAGCTTCTTCAACTGTAATTACACCTTCACGGCCAACTTTCTCCATAGCGTTTGCAATCATCTGACCGATTTCGCTATCGTTATTTGCTGAGATTGTTGCAACTTGCTCGATTTCTTTTGTTGTAGAAATAGCCTTAGATTGCTCTTTCAATGAACCAACAATTGCAGTAACGGCTTTCTCGATGCCACGTTTCAAATCCATTGGATTTGCACCAGCCGCTACGTTTTTAGCACCAATTGTATAAATTGATTGAGCCAATACAGTTGCAGTAGTAGTACCATCACCTGCTTGGTCGGCAGTTTTTGAAGCTACTTCTTTAACCAATTGAGCACCCATGTTTTCGATTGGGTCTTTCAATTCGATTTCTTTAGCTACCGAAACACCATCTTTGGTGATTGAAGGTGAACCAAATTTTTTGTCAATGATTACGTTACGACCTTTTGGTCCGAGAGTTACTTTCACAGTATTTGCAAGAGTATCAACACCACGTTTCATTTTCTCTCTTGCTTCGGTATCGAATAAGATTTGTTTTGCCATGATTTTTTTAAAAATTGAATTTTACAATGGATAATGAACAATATTACTTTGAGAAATTCAGAGCAATTAACAAATTGTTCATTGTTAATTGTTCATTGAGCATTGATTAAACAATCGCGTAAATGTCTGATTCACGCATGATAAGGTATTCTTTACCTTCGACAGTTATCTCAGTACCTGCATATTTGCCGTACAATACTGAGTCGCCAACTTTTACTGACAACGGCTCATCTTTTTTGCCGGGTCCTACTGCTACTACAATACCTTTTTGAGGTTTTTCTTTGGCAGTATCAGGGATGATGATACCAAAAGCGGTTTTTTCTTCTGCTGGTGCAGCTTCTACCAATACTCTGTCTGCTAATGGTTTTACGCTTACTGACATAGCTATTTGGGGTTTATAGGTTTTGTTATGTTAAACAATTAATTTTAATTAATGACGCAAGCAATTCTACAATGACTTTGCCAACGAGCCGCAAAGGTACGTTTTTCTGACAATTTTTCAGTTTTGTCTGACAAAATACTTTTATACTGACACAATAATATTAAAATCTGTCAGTTTTGGGTTTTTGAAAAGAATCTTTTGAAGATTTTGCGGAACAAATAAATTGAAAGGATTAATACAAATATTGCCACTATAATTGGAATCCAAAGTGTCAGTACAGAAATGGTAATTGAGCTAAAGTTTTCAATTGTAGAGAAAATTGGATTACCTATTCCACCAGTTAATTTTGAAGAAGCTAAACGAAGTAAACCCGTCCCTGATTGTATTGTTCCGGCAACTCCCCCACCTGCCAAAATCCCCAATGACCATTGCAAAATCGGCGAATCAATCTGCAAAATTGAAGTCGTCAAAATTGTACCTGCAACAAATGAGGAAGGTACGGCCAATGTGGCTAATAAATTATCGATAAATGGAATATAGTAAGCTCCAATTTCGACAACAGTAGCAACACCAAAGATTAGCGTGGCGATTGGGCTTTCGAGCCATTCAAATCCTTGTGATAGATGCAAAAGTTCGTATTTTGAAGCTAAATTTGCAACAAGCATGGGTACAAAAACCCTAAATCCAGAGCTTGCACTAAGTGCGATTCCAACACAAAGACTAATCAAAATTTCCATTTACAAAAAAAATATTTGCAATGAATTTAGTAATTTATGGTTACTCCACAAAAAATCTTTGTGTTGGAATCACAAAAATAGGATTTAATAAATTAATCTTTGAGAGTCAAACCTTCCATGTCAGAAAGTCTTGCAACAATACCCCAAGCATAAAATTCGTTTGCGACGCCAATCAATATCTCGTTTTCTCCTTTCTGTAATTGAATCGGGAAAGAAGCATTTTGTGTAGATAGCCGACCATCGGGGTATTTTCTTACATTAGTGGTTCGATATAGGTTTTTGTCAGAGTAGCTATATTTTTTATTTACAAATACCCAAACTTCTTCACTGAACCCCAACGAAAGTATTTTCTGTTGTGCCAATTCTGAATTGATGGTTGCTTTCAACCAAACCATTTCACGTTCTTTATTTTTTCCAAATTTTCGAGTAAGATTGATTAATCCGTGTCTTTCAGCAAAGATTTTACCAACGAAGATTGAATCACTTTCGGGGAGTTTCCTAAAATAAGGTTCGGTTCCTCTCGATAGTTTGATGGGTTTTGACGATTGCCAATTTCGCAAATAATTAGCATCATGGTTGGTTAAATCGGTTCCTTCATAAGAAGCTAAATCGTCAGTCAGATTAGGTTTTATCACCACATTTGCAATAATACAATTCCCATCAAAGGCAATTGAACCAGTTTTTTGACTACCCTCTAAACGAGGTATCTCCAAAGCGGGTTTAACCATATTATTAATAAAAACCCGCATCTGGTACCCCGATATAACAAGTTTAACGTGATTCCATTCATTTGGTTTAATGAGTGCCGGAGCTTGAAAATGGTCAAAGACATCCCACATAATCACCCCATCTATTACAGGACAATACTGTATGCCGTCATTATAAAGTGGTTGATTGAACCTATCACGGAGATAAAAGATTTCTTGCTCTTTATAGCTATTTCTTCTAAAATAGATAGAAGACGAACTAATTGGCTCAATATCATACTCGATGGTTCCATTTTCGAAGAGAACATCTCTTAAAACCACTTGGTCTGTATCGCTGACCGTCTCAATTTTCATAGCAGGAATACCTTTATGAACTAAGTAATCGACTTTACCAGCCAAAATCCAAGCATTGGGCTTCATTTGGGGTTTGATTTCAGTTGAGACACGTGTCTGTGCTATCGATTGAAAAAAAGTAGTATAAATAAATAATTGGGCAAGTACAAGAAATCTGATAATAGTGTTATTCATAAAATATGTTCTTAAAAAAGTTAATTTAGATTAATCTACTGATAACAATCTTTCAAAAATCAATGAAGAAAAACACTTAACTCCAATTCTGATACATTCTTCATCTACCTCAAAATTGGGTGCATGATTCATGGCAATCATACCTTTTTCAAAATTAGAGCCACCTAACAAAAAATAAACACCTGGTACTTTTTGCTGAAAATATGCAAAGTCATCATTGAAGAATGGAACATAACCGTAATCATTCACAGTAAATCCTTTTCCATAAATTCTATCAAGAATTACAATAGCTTCATTAGTCAGTTGGGGATTATTTAAAACTGTTGGATTTTCTTTAGTAAATGAAACATTCATCAAATCAAAAGCGTAACCACTGTCACTAATTAACTTTTTGATTGAAGGCAAAATATTGGGGATACTTGATGCATTCGTTTCGTATAATTCGCCTTCTAAATAAAGGGTATCATTCTTGGCATAGTCAAAAAATCTTTCATCCATAAAAAGGTAATCTTTGTAAATCGTGTTTGGAGTCGATAGGCCATGTTTGGGGTCAATGATGTGTTGAAGTTCCCACGGCTTATTTCCATCAGGAAATCGTGTCAATAAATTACGAATTTGGGTCTTTAAGTTTTGGATTTCAACTTTTGAAAGTTTATTTTTCATTGCAATCCTAAATCCTTTTTGATAGGCAAAAAGCTCATTTGGTTTTACCATAATCTGTCCGACAGGAAGAGCAGTTACATGGAGTCCATAGATTTCACTTGGTTTGGCATACTTAAATAATCCTTTTTCAATCATATTTTTTGCTCCAAGAAATGTTTCTTCTTCGGGTTGAAAAATAAAAGCAACAGAACCACTCAATTTGTTTTTATTTTTTGACAAAACCTCAGCAATTCCGAGTGCAATGGCCATGTGAATATCATGCCCACAACCATGCTGTACACCATTGATTTGTGAATGAAAAGTAGCTCTATCAGGGAAATCTTGAGGCAATGCGTCCATATCAGCTCGCCAAGCAATGTTTTTTCCTGACTTGGCTCCTTTCAAAATTCCGACCAATCCATGACCATAAATATCAGTTTTAACTTCTAAACCTAAATTCTCAAGATAACTTTTGAGCGTTTGCTGAGTGATTTTTTCTTTACCAGCCAATTCGGGGTTTTGATGCAGTTTTCTCCTTATTTCGACCAATTTATCAAAAATCTTATCGGTTTCGAGTTTGATATTGAGATGAACTGCCTCTTTTTGCTTCGTGCTTGACATTGTTTGTGTTGTTTGAGCGAACCCAATAAGGCTCGCAAAAACAAACGTGAGTGCAATAGCTTTTTTCATAATTTTATAATAATTTATGTAATTGTGGCTTACCCAAAATCAAAGATTTATGGTAAATCTAAAAGTTGTTGATTGGATTCGATGTATAATAAAAAGGTTACGAGAAAAGTTGTGTTTTTTTTCTAAAAACAGAGAAGAAATACTCTTGACATGGTTCTGCAAAGTTATTTTAAAGACCTAAATCGCAAAATAGGTGATTAATCATCAATTCAAATACATGGTCAAAAATTTCAACTCTGTTTCGAGTGCAACTATAATTGTTTTTTTATTATTAGTTCCAAAAGTTAATAAACCATTATTGAATTATCTTTTGACACTAATTTGTTAAGTGGTTTATTTAAGAAATCTGTGATAAACTTTTCACCTTCAAGACTAATGAGTGGACAATGAGCCCCATTTTGAAAAAGGAGTCGTTGAGATTTGGGAAAGTAATGGTGCAAAATATCATTGTAAACTGGTCGGCAAGCTGCATCAAAAGCCCCCGCACTCAATAAGACTGGCACATTTGTATAAAACGGCTGTTTATTATCTTTATTGATAGGTGGAACATTCCAGCATTTACACATTTGGGGAGTTACATCGTTTGCCCAAAGCCCCTTCATTTCAGGAAAAATATCATACTGCTGTTGGGCAAGTTTCAAATCGGCAAATGCCATTTTATCTGAACAATAAACAGACAATCTCATTGCCGAAAACGGACTGTCATTTTCTAAAATATTCTTTAAATAGCTATTTATATGGACATCTATCCGATTATTGAACAAATCTGACAATAAATTGGGTAAACCCTTTCGCCCTTCCTCATTTCCAATTTGGCTACCTACGAGTCCAACAATATCGTTTCGGTTGTAAAAAACTTTTGATTTCTGTTTAGTTTTTTCATCAACAATTGCTGTTTCAAATACTTTTCCTTCTATTCCTAAAAGGTAACTTTTCCAAAGATTCTCCAATCCGATGTTTTGAGGTGATTGTTTTTCTAAAAATTCGAAGGTGTTGTGTAAAGCCTCATTAAAATTTACCAACTCGTCTTCATCAATATTAACAGACAATGGTAAAGGTGAATCTAAAACCAACGACCTAATTTTACTTGGATATTTACGTAAAACATTTGGCATTAGCCCTCCACTATAAGACATTCCAATGAGGTTGACCGAGTCTAACTTCAGGGCATTAATCAAATCATTCAAATCATCGGTGCTTTCTTCGGTATTGTATCCTGTTAAATCAACTCCACTATCAATCAATCGTTTTCGGCACTTCAAAACGGCATCATTAATGAATTTTTCGTTTCTTTTAGGCAAATAATACGATTGCTTAATTGCGGAAGTAACTTCTGGGCACTCCAAACAAGGCTTCGCAAACTTGGTTCCTCGCTGTTCAAAACCGATAAAATCACGGTCTTTAATTAGCGAAAAATAATGTATTGAAGTAACAGACCCAATAGAACTTCCGCCAGGCCCACCCGTTGTAAAAAGCAATGGGTCTTTCTTTTTGTTAGGATTTGCCGAAACCGCGATAATGTAGGGTAATTTAATCATTCTACTACCTTTTTTTCGGCGATTTTCAGGGACAATTAAGTTGCCACAAATCGTATTTAGGCTACTATCAGCTCTAAACTGACATTCGCATGGCTCAATTTTAGGAATATTATTTTGAGCATTAATATTGATTGATACAAGTAATACTGCAAATTTTATTAGCTTTTTCATAAATTGGTACTTTTTGAGATAAAACAATTGATTTCATTGAAACAAACTTACAAATTCTTTGATAATTTTTTCAAAATGAACTCCAATTGTACATCACGCATTATAGCAAGGTCTTTCGGGGTAGTTTTTACCTCATAATCAGGCTTTATTCCTTCATCTGGTCTGGTCGTTTTAGCTGCTTGAAAAATGAGTGGTAAATCCATTTCAATTTGTGAATTTGGTAGATAAAAGAAGAATATTTCGCCACCATTAATTCCTTGTTGAGTACCTCCAGTTGTTTCACCTACGATTGTTCCTAACTTATTTTGTTTGAAGACATCGGCCAATGTAAAAGTTGCTGAGCTATTGGTTACATCGGTTATTAGGTAAATGTTTCCCTTGAAATGATTGGCATTTGAATAAATCTCAACACATTTGTTTGGTTTACGACTTTCGTAAAAACCTTCGGGTGTTTTCAAAAAAAGCGAATCAGGTTTTGGTTTTCTAAAATCATCATCCCAAGTACTTAGATATTTGTTCAAACTGTCAGGTATTTGATTGTAACGGTAAAGTCTTCTGTAAGGCATTGCACAACCCAAATCTTTTGGAGTTAGGTAACTCAAAACGGCATTTCTGGCCTCATCTGCACCACCTTCGTTTTTGCGAATATCAACGATTAAGTTTTTATAACCACGTGCATTCATCATAACAAATACACTATCTAAGTATTTATTGAAGTCAAACTTCCATTTATAAGTCATAAAATCACCAACTCGAAATACGATAGTCTTATTGTCAATTGGCTTTAAATACCAACTATTTTCGTTTTGGGGTAAATCGCCGTATCTTTTAATGAACTCTGCCAAACGAGTTTCTTTCGATAAACCAGAAACATTGACTTGCTTCTCAGTACCTTTAATATTTTTAATTTTCAATGTGAAATTCTGCTCATTCAAATCCTTCTTGAAGAACAATGGAAAGAAAATATCGAATAATGCATATCGGTCTAAATAAATTTCTCTGGGGTCAAAACTTATATTATTTAATTGTTTATTCAAACCATTTTTGCCGTCTGCTTTACTGACAGTTAATAAACTATCAATGATTGATTTAGAAGAAAATCCATTGATTTCAGTTATTTCATCACCTAATTTGATGTCTTTGAATTCGCTCATGTTGTGAGTGATAATGAATTTTCTATCAATTATTGTAAACAATACTGGCAATGTAACATTTGAATATAAATTATTTTTTAAGAGCCTCTTGTTGTTGTAATAGCTAACAAAACTATGACCGCATCTCAATTTAATGTTTAACTGTGAAATCATTTTAAAAAACTCTCTTTGCTCCAATGGTAGGTTGGTTCTTACGTCCAATTCTTTAAAATAACTTTCAATCTCAGCTTTAGTATTATATCTGTAAAGTCCAGGGTGAATTGTTTCCCAAGTTGTTTTTATTAATGCCAAATCTTCTTTCATTTGTTTTGGAGAAAGAATTTTTGCACGAACTTCATATTTGTACTCATGACGATTAATCCATTCATTTGAACCATCAAACTTAACATCTTTTACAACCGAGTATTTATTTTGGGAAATTGTATAAGTTCTCCTTAGCAAAGCAGGCTTTTTGTCATCATTGCCATTTTCTTCAGTTATAAAGACTAAAGTTCCATCAGCTAACTGTTTTTTTGATACAACTTTCACTTTTCCGTACCACATTCCATCTTTTGAAATTGCAACAGTATCTGTCCACTTGACATGCGGTTCTTTTGGAAATTGATTAGAAAATGTAAATACTCCCACCTTGATTTGTTGTATATCGACATTTGCCGGAATAACAGTCTTCACGTTAGAAGTATAATCGAGATAAGTAAGCGTACCTTGCCAACTACCTATGATTGGCATTATTTCGGTATTTGTAAGTGTTTGGGCTTTTGCAATTAAGCAAACAAGGGCGAAAAACAATGTAATAGCTTTTTTCATTTTGTTTAATTTTTTGTTTTTGAATTGATGATACAAAGTTGAACGAATCGTTACTCTCTATCGCTTCAAAAGATAATTTGAAACGTCTCAAATTATCTTTTGAAATCAATTAGATGAATTGGATGCTTTTTTTAGTCAATTTCTAAAGCCAACTTCATTTTTTCATACAATTTTTGATGATGACTTCTGAATCCTTGCTTGCCTTTCCACATAAATAATCCTTTTGCAATCAATGACCTGCCAGTATCATTTCTCGAAACAATTACCAATTTATTCTTTTTATCAACTGTCATAAATTGACCTCCCCAACCAGAAGCCCAATAAGTTTCATTTTTTGTATCATTCCACCACAAATACGAATACATATCCATAGGTTCATTTCCGCCAGGGTCTTTAGAATACGGTTTTGTACTTTCAATTACCCAATTTTCACTTACAATTTGTTTGCCATGCCAAAGCCCACCATTCGCCATCATTACACCTATTCGAGCCATATCAGATGCCGAAAGAAAAATAATGTACTGACGATGCTCTGTATAATCTTGCTGTTTATATTCTACAAAACTTGCGTTAAATCGCTTCATGCCAAGTGGCTTTGCCAACCATTCTTCCATCGCTTGGCCGATAGAAAGCTTTGTTTGTTTCTCGAAAATCGTACCTAAAACATTAAATCCCCAGTTGTTATAATAAAAAAACTCTCCGGGTTTATGCTGCCCTCGTTTGGGTCTTGCATCTTTCATTTCTTGGGTTTCGCCCGATGCCTCAATGTAAATTCCAGAACGAGACATCAATAAATCCCGCACAGTACAAGTTTTCTCGATTGGTGTAAGCGGAGCCTTTGAATCGTCTATTCCCAGTTCAGCAAGTGTTTGATTAAGTTTTATGTAACCTTTATCAATGGCTATTCCATACAATACACTTATGATGCTCTTACGAGCAGAATGTGTCATAATTGGCAAATCTACTTCACCCCATGAAGCAACTATGCTGTCATTATGAATAGCAATAAATGCATCAAATTCAGTTTTTTGCTTGAGAAATGTGTAAGACTCATCAATGATTGAATTGTTCTGAAGATTTCTTTTTTGCGGGATTTCTTGATATGTCGGTGGAATCGCAATCTGAAATTTACAAGAGGAACACGTGGTGAAAATCGTAATAATTACTAATAGTTTTTTCATTTTGAATTTTGATTTATTTAAAACAAAATTCAGAAATAACAATTAGTGAAGACTCTTATTATATGTTTTGAGAGAAAAAAGGAGTTGACTTTACGACGAAATTATTTTTTTCAAATATTCTTTGGGAGTACAACCAACCATTTCTTTAAATATTCTGTAAAAACTTGCTTCCGAATTAAATCCACACTCAAAAGCAATTCCGATGATGGTATCTTTTTTAAAATCGGCTTTGGCGATTCTTTCCTTAAACTCTTCGACTCGTAAATGATTAATGTATTCTCTAAAACTTTTATTTGTACTAAGATTTATCGCCTCCGAAAGTATTTGGGGATTAGTATTCAATTTCTCAGCACATTGATTGAGATTCAAATCAGACTCTAAGTATAATTTTTTTGATTTCAATAATTCATCAAACTGATTTATTAATTCAATAAATTGAAGATTACTCGTGGCTTTAGTTTTTTTATCGATTAATTCGACTGAAACTCTGAAATCTTTGTGTTTAAATCCGAAAAATCCAAAGATGTAGATTAAAAATACGATGTAAAAATAAAATAATTCAATCGGTACAAAACTTGGTTTTAGGAATTGCTGAGAAGCAATCATCAAACCCAAAAATAACAAGACAATTGCAGTTACAAAAAGTAAATTCCTCAACCAATTGTAAGTCGGCATTGATGTATTTGAGTAAAAAGTCTCAATCGAATTTTGGTACTTTTTTAGTTGTATATAAGATAATAAGCCATAATAAACACCTAAAATAACTGATAAAATATCTTCAATTAGCTTAATCTCGTCATAAAGCAATTTAGTAGCTATTGCTGATTTACTTTCAACGGTCGCCTCATCAAAAGTAGATAAATAAACCAGTAATGAATAAGCTAAAAATATCAATGGTAGCACAGAATGCTTGATGAATAATCTCTTATCGAATTTTATGGATTCTGTCAAAACAATTGTGTAGAAATACAGAAGGGGTTGTAGAAATAAGTCAAATCCTAAAGGAAAATATTGCAGTTGGGGGAATTCCCTTAAAATAACCGTATGAAAAAGAATTTTAAGGCATAATAACCCAAGTACTATCAGAATTGAAGCCGAAATTAAATTTGAAATAACCCATGGTTTTTTATTCAGAATCACCCCTGCAAATACGAAAGAATTGATTAAGCCAATCAATACAATTACATCAAATAAATGAAAAATCATGAAGCGAGATGGTTATCTTTTAATAAAATTTTGAAGAATTTTAATTCAGATTCTGTAAATAAAACAATTTTTTAGTTTTTTTGAACAATAAATCTTTAACTGCCCCTTTTTAAAATTAAAACCTTTACTTCAACAAAATAAACCTCAAAACATGAAAAAAACATCTTTGCTAACAATTTTAAGTTTACTCATCACATTTTTTGTTAAAGCACAAGACATCACACATGGAACTTGGTTCAACGAAAAGAAAACTGCTAAAATTCAATTTTATAAACAAGGAGAAAAGCTCTACGGTAAAATTGTCTGGTTAAAAGAACCCAACGAAAACGGAAAACCGAGGTTAGATAAGAACAATCCTGATGCAAAATTGAAAACAAAACCACTCATGGGCCTTGTATTTTTAACAGGATTTACCAAAGATGGTGATAAAGAATGGGAAGATGGAAATATCTATGACCCCGAAAACGGAAAAACATATTCTTGCAAAATGACAATTACAAGTCCAACAACCATTGATGCAAGAGGATACATCGGAATTTCACTGATTGGCCGAACAACAAAATTTACAAAAGCAGATTAATTTGAATTACATGAAAAGTCCCGCACCTGTGAGGTGCGGGACTTTTCTTATTTATTGATTCAATTGTTGTTCTGATAAAAACTTGACATCTAAGCCAGTTGCATTTTTGATAGCTTGATGATTATTTCTTGCATCTGCAAAGTTTGGATTAACCTGCATCGCACGATTGAAATAATAAGAAGCAATGTCATTTTTTTGCTCCGATAAATACAATAATCCTAAATTATTATAGTTTTCGGCCATGTTTGGGGCATAAGTTGTAGCCAATTTGTAATAATATTTTGCTGAGTCTGGTCTTGAAGTGTAGAAATGATGGATATAACCGACTTGATGCAAAACGTCTCCAAAATTTGGATGAATCGCCAAAGCTTTTCTGTAATACACTAAACCTTCTTCACCAAATTTTTTGGCTTTTGCTGGGTCTTTGTAGGCATTGTAGGCGTTCAAAACTTTTTCATAACCCAAATGTCTCAAGATTTGAGCTGAGTTCTTATGATATTCATACCCGCTTCTGTAAAGTGTTATTTCATCTTTCCAATCGGGGTTACGCGTTATTGTTTTGAAACTGTACAAACCAGTCAAGATGGCAATAACGCCAATCAATACAAGATTTTTATTAGTCCATTCAACCAATTCAGTAGATTTATCCGCAAAATCTACCTTCATTAATTTCTCAAATCCAAGCATTATTAAAATAGCAAATGCCAAAACTGGAGCATACATAAACCTTTCGGCTAAAATCCCACCTCTCAAAAAAACAAAACCTAATGCAGGTGCCGAAGTAACCAAAAGCAGGAACAATCCGAAACCAAATGTACTCCTTGTTTTTAGAGATTTTAATGCAAAATAGAATATTACTAAAAATGAGAAAAGCCCTAAAATTGTCATCCAGTCGCTGATTTTTCCTGAAGGCAATACATTGTACGAATAATCATAAACCAGCGGATGAGGTAAAACTAATAATCTCAAATAATAAAAAAACAGCTTAAAAGTTGACAAGAACTTTGTATTTTCGGAGGCATAAACGTAATTGACAATATCGTTCGGAACGACACCTTTACCTATCAAAGCATTTTTTTGGATAAAGAAAACGATAACAACCCCAAAGTAAGGCAAAATGCCAATTATTGACTGTCCGATTGATTTTTTTGCAATGAAATAGAGGCTGATAGCGAGAATACCAATTCCTACGAATGAGGTTTCTTTTGAAAGTAATGCAAAATACATCGTAAGTAAACCGAAAATCAAAAACTTAATTTTGGAGGTTTCGAGGTATTTCCAATGCAACAATAGTGAAGATACTGTGAATAAAAATCCTAAAATTTCATCACGACTTTTGATATTAGCAACAACTTCTGTATGAATCGGGTGAGTAATAAAAATCAATCCTACAAAAAATGCAAAAAACTTATTTCTATCCGAAAACCATTTTTGAAGTAAAACCGTGAGTAAGAATCCAGATAACGAGTATAAAATTATATTATTGATATGACTAACAGTAGAGTTAAGTCCAAATAATTGATACTCAATCGCAAAAGTTATCAATCCAAGCGGACGATAATAACCCAATTTTGCATTGCTAAAATACCAGAAATCAGATTTTAGTATTTCGGGGATACCGGCTAAACCTTTCTGAACAAATAAATTTCGTGTGATTGCGGCCGTATCATCCAAAACAAATCCATGATTATAGGTATTGGCATAAATGATTAGTCCAATAAGTGCAATAATCGCACAGAATATGTAATTGATTTGAGTAGGTTGAATAACAAAATTGATTGGTGCAGCAGAAATTGTATTGGCTTTAACAGGATTTTCAGCCAACGATTTTTTTATTTTTTTTGACATACAGATTATGGGTTTATTACCCAATACTCAAATCTTATGCCATTTCAAAAACTGCACCGCCAAAAACAAAAAAAGCGTCTGAAAATCAGACGCAAAAGAGTAAATTTCGTGATTCCGCTGGGACTCGAACCCAGGACCCATACATTAAAAGTGTATTGCTCTACCAACTGAGCTACGGAATCGAAAAATCCGTTTAAATTACTCTGTGATTCCGCTGGGACTCGAACCCAGGACCCATACATTAAAAGTGTATTGCTCTACCAACTGAGCTACGGAATCATATCGTTTGGGGTTGCAAAATTAATCAAAAACTTGAAATAAATTAAATTTTTTACTCTAAAACTTTGATTATTTTTGCGATTCAATTTGCGTTTCGTTTACCGTTTCGCTGAATTGAGGTGCAAAATTAGTATTAAAATTTATACGATGCAAATTAACTTTCTGAAATTTCTGAAAAAAATTTTCTTCTTTTTTATAATCATTTCGCAAGTAGCTGATAGTCAAGCACAAAGCGATTTGTTCAAAAAAGCAGATATTTTATTTTCTCAAAAAAATTATAATGAAGCTATAAAAATTTATACGCAACTTTTGAATGTTTCTCCGACAAATAACTCAAAAATATTCTTGAAACTAAGTGCTGCTTACGAAAGCAAAGGAGATATTCCCGAATGCCTTTATTATCTCAATCTTTACTACTTAAAACAACCAAGCGATGCCGTGTTTAGTAAAATGGCAAACCTTGCCGAACAAAACAATTACAAAGGATACGAAAAGAACGATTTAAATTTTATTGTACTACTTTACAGGCAATATTTTCCATTTATTTTATTAGGAGTAATGATTTTAGGAGTTTACATTTTCAGTATTTTGATATACAAGCGAATCAAAAAGCAATATACCCCTACTCGCCATAAGTTTATTTTTTTTATATACCTGATTATTCTATTTGTAATAATCAATATTCCGAATAATTATCGAGCGATTATCATAAAAAACAACAATGTATATCTGAGAGATTATCCGTCAGCAGCTTCGCAGATTGTAGGACAAATAAATGAAGGTCACCGACTCAATGTAGTTACTTCGGATGATATTTGGTATCAGGTTTTTTGGGATGATAAATTTTGTTATGTAAAAGATAGTGATGTTTGGGTTATTAAATGAGAAGAGCCGCTTTTTGTAGCGGCTCTTCTCATTTATTTGATGAGTGTCAGAATACCTTTCTTGACTTCATCACTGTAATGAATGGCATAAAAATAATCGCCAGAGGCGTAATCGCCACCATCCCATTTGAAGTTGCGGTCAATGGTTAAATAAATTATCTTACCCCATCGATTAAATACTTCAAATTTTTGAAATTGACGTTTGCAGTTATCACCCGGAATAACCCCAAGAGTAAAGTAGTCATTAACTCCATCGCCATTTGGGGTAAAAACGTTGTAAGGCTTTAAATCAACACTCGCAACTGATTGGTCTTTAAGTACCAATTTCACAATCAAACTATCTCGATTATTTGTATAGCAGCTATTATCTTGCGAAACAAATTTTACAAAGTACTCTTTAGTATCTTGTCCATCTAATAACTTACAAGATGGCTCCCACCCAAAAGGACTTGTCAATTTACCACGACCAGATTTATTATCAAAAAACATTTCGGCACTATTGAGTGTAAATCCACTCGGTTGAGCCCCCAAAGTTATTGTTTGGGTAGGGTCATCATCGGCAAATACATTAAAAGTTACTGGTTTATTTTCGTACGGCGAAACGACATATTCAAGTACAGTACTCGAAAGTGACGATGTAACTTTGGGCGGAGTATTTGGAATTCCCTTTACATTTAATAATACGGTGTAACTTCTCGAATTGAGAATCCCACAGCGACTTTCGGTGATAGTAAAATCTATGAAAAGCTGTCCTTTACGCACAGCTTCACAATTTGGATTGAATGAAACGGGTGCCAAAACTCTGGAAAATCCAGATTTTGGGGTGAAAGTCAAGCCAACATCTGCAAAATTGAAACCTCTTCCACGAGCAGTTATTGAGATACTATCGCCATCAACCTCAGTTCCAACTGCATTGAAACTCAATGATTTCCCATAATCGACGGCAACGTTATTACTTGGCAGGTCTGATGTAAGTTCAGGACGGTTATTGACATTTTGTTCTTGTTGAATACGAAGTATGAATCTACGATAAATCGGAACAGGGCATCCATTGTCTTCAATAGCTAATTGAACCTCAATCGGCAAGCCATTCCGTGTAACTGCACAGTTATCCAAACAAAATTGAAGTTTCAAAGTATCGTTATTGCTTTTGATGGTATAATCCACTGGGGCATTAAAACTAAGCCTCTTTGAATCGAAATTGACAGCTTTTGCCGAAACTTTAATTTTTTGTGAAATATCCTTATCACTAAAACTAACTTCAAAACACCTATTATCTTTTTCTTTAAGGGTAACTAATTGATTTTCAGCATAGAACTTATTGTCATTAAGATTCTTAACACGAATCGATGGTGCGTTATTTAGATTACAACTCATTACTTTTAACTGAAAATCACGTTTTACCCTACCTATTCTCTTTCCATTCCGAAACTCCTCCACAAAAATCGAAAAAACATATAGTCCAACTTTATCGGTCGTTACAGATAAAATTCCTGTATCATAAGTAATGTTCAAAGGCTCTTCACCTGGAATCATATTATTCACATTGATTCCGGTTACCCAATTAACTTCTGGATATGTATCGGCACCTCTCGGGAAAGCATTTGGATTACCCTGACCAGTAAATCCAGACCAGGGTGTAATTAATGAATATACAAGACTGTCACCATCGGCATCAGACGCATTAAACTCTATTTCAAAAGACTGTCCAGCACAAATATAATCGGCCACTACTGGCTTAAAAACTGGTGAGGAATTTTTTGTGGTAACAGCTGGAAACTCAGTAAAAAACACCATTCCAGTCCGTGAAGGATTCAAAATATTATTAATAATTGCATTTCGGCAGCACCTTTCCCAAACAACATAATAGCCTTGAGGGTCATTGTAAGTTTCAGCAGAAAGCGTTATGTTGTTTGCATAACTAATCAAAAGTGTCTTTAAATCTCCTTTTTCGCAACCCGGAACCAAGTATTTAATATTGTCTCTAAAAACCCTTTGTAATATTACATTACCCATCAAATTATTATCTCTTCGACGATAAATAGCAACTGTAATCTGGACATCTTCTGCTTCAGGACGACCGTTGTTTTCGTCGAAATATAAGTTGAGCTGAATACGATGAGTATTTAATGGATTTGATGGGTCGGCAAAAGGTTTTATCTCTATTTCTCCTCCAACTATGTGCGAAGCAAAGGAGTTTAAGCAAATAAATACTAACAAGAAGAATAAAAATATTTTTCTCATACAGATTAGGTTTTGAATAGATAGCTAAGTTAGATATTTTTGCAAACTTTTTCTAAAAATAAGGACGTAATATTTAATCAAAAGGTTTGATGAAAAGAAACAAAAGCTACATAATTGAAGAAATTATAGTAGAAAATTTTGCAGCCGAAGGCAAATGCTTGGTAAAAAATAATGGAGAGGTAATTTTTATTGAAGGAAGCAATGTAGCTCCAGGCGATAAGGTCAAACTTTTGGTAAATAACCGTAAGAAAAATTACTCAGAAGCGGTAGTTTTAGAATTACTTGAAAAATCTGATTTAAGGATTGAACCATTTTGTCAGCATTTCGGGGTTTGTGGAGGTTGTAAATGGCAACATATTCCTTATGAAAAACAATTGGAGCTTAAATGGCAACAGGTTTCAGACCAATTAAACCGAATTGGCAAGCTCGAATTACCACAAATTAAACCCATTCTTGGTTCGGCCAAAACTCAATTTTACCGCAATAAATTAGAATTTACATTTTCAAATAGTCGTTGGTTCACAAAAGAGGAAATCGGAAGTGAGGCAAACCTAAGTAGAAATGCACTCGGGTTTCATGTACCCAAAAGATTCGAAAAAGTTCTGCCAATCGAAAAGTGCTATTTGCAAGAATTCTCGAACGAAATCCGTAATCTGGTCAGAGATTATGCAAATGAAAACAACCTAAATTACTATGACCACGTTGCTCATGAGGGATTTTTGCGTGGATTGATGGTTCGAACTACCACCAAAGGCGATATTATGGTAATGATGCAATTTGCACAAAAAAACTTTGAGGAGATTCACAAAATAATGGATTTACTCAAAGATTCATTTCCAAACATTACTTCGCTTAATTACATTATCAATCAAAAAAGAAATGACACATTTTTCGATTTAGACATTGTTACTTATCATGGTAAACCATACATCGAAGAAGAAATGGAAGGCTTAATTTTCAGGATAGGTGTTAAATCTTTTTATCAAACCAATGCAGAGCAAGCCTATGAACTCTATAAAATTACACGTGATTTTGCAGAATTAAAGGGTGATGAATTAGTCTATGACCTTTACACCGGAACTGGCACTATTGCTAATTTTGTTGCAAAAAAAGCAAAAAAGGTAATTGGTTTAGAATACGTTGAGGATGCAATCGAAGATGCAAAGGTAAATTCAGATGTCAATCATATCACCAATACCACATTTTTTGCGGGTGATATGAAAAAGTTGCTTTTGGACGAATTCATTAATCAACACGGTCGCCCCGATGTCGTAATTACTGACCCACCAAGAGCTGGAATGGACGAGCCAGTTGTTAGGGTTCTGCTAAATTCTGCACCAAAACGAATTGTTTATGTAAGTTGTAATCCAGCCACTCAAGCAAGAGATTTGGCTTGGTTATCAGAAAAATACAAAATTGTCGAAGTCCAGCCAGTAGATATGTTTCCGCATACTCACCATGTTGAAAATGTCGTTAAATTAGAATTGAAATAAAAACAAATCCCCGCTTCATGTACTTTAGCGGGGATTTATATTAAAACTGCTTTAAATAACTAATCTTCGCGATTACGTGGTCTTCTTGACTCCTCAATTCAGGATTTGTTACTGATTGAAATTCTCTTTTGTTGAAAACCAAATAAATGAATGACAGTGGCTGATACTCCCACGATAATCGAATATTATAATTATCAGCTTTTAAATCGGTATTTCTTTGATAGAATCCAATAAGCTGAATCCGAGGATTCAAGGCAAAACGACCTTCAAACGCCAATAAATCAACCGTGCGGGTTGTATTTAATTCACCCACTTTGATAAAATGATTTCTGTTAAATCTCGCATTTACCGAAATATGTGGAATTGGTGCAAATTGCAATCTGAAATCAGTAGTGTTGAGTTTACCATTAAAATATTTTCCGTATTCGCCTTGCCATGTAAAGCTCAACTTCTTTGAGCCATCGCTTCCCCACCAAATGGCATTTCTGGAATAAAAATATCTTCCAACCGGAATTCTAACACCTAAAGGTGCAAATGGCTCTGTCAAAAATTGGAAAGTAGGTGTAAATATATGACCCACAAACCCGCCAGACTGCAACATAAACCAAAAAGGACTAAGACCGTAAGAACGCTCAATCAATTTGCCTGTGCTTGCTTGGTTATAAAATTCAACTAATAAACTTGGCTCGTAAGAACGAATCAACTTTTTGAATGGTAGGTATTTGCCTCTATAAAACCAAAAAATACCGGGTGTTGTACCAATTACATCATTTCTTGAAACAAAACCCACCTCTGGATTATAATTTTTTGTGACGATTGATTGAGTCCACCAAATTTTCCATTGATTATTTGAGTAATAATATTGAGCTGCTCCTGCAAAACCTTGAGTATTGGTTTTGGTATCAAAAGAATTTGTAGCCATCCAATTGACAGAATGTGCTTCATTTACCCTAATAAAACCATCAACAGTACCCAAAATATTTGTATTAAGGCCATTTTGTTTAACTGTCATCAAGCCTCCAATACGGTTTTGCTTTCCAAAATTTTGAGAAAATCGTCCAATAAAAAAATTGGTTGCTGGATATGCCCCAAATTCTCTTTGTCGAATGTACATTCCTCCGTAATTTGTTTTAACCGAACGGTGTACAAACCTCGCTCCTGCATCAATCGGAATTGGATTTCCTCTTTGGTCTAATCCAATTTGACGACTAAAGAATGGTTGAATTCTCATCGAACCGCCCGACATATCAAAGGCAGGTCCAATTCCAACTCCAAAAAGTGAAGCATTCTCCAAAAAAAACTGACGTCTTTCGGGGAAGAATACCGAAAAACGAGTAACATTGTTGACTTGTCTATCTGCATCGGCTTGGGCAAAGTCGGTATTAAAAGTTAAATCTAATACTGAGTTTGAGTTAATTGCCCATTTGATTTCTCCACCAAACTTTGAAGAAATTTGCTGTGGTTCTCGACCTTGAATATTTCTATATCTATCAATTGAAGTCAACAAAAAGGGTTGAAAACGGATATTTGTTGTAGGTGGAGGTGGTTTGAGATTTGTGAGCAAACCTGCATAATCCATTCGTAATACCGAAAAAGAACGAGGAAATAACGAAAAAGCATAGTTTTCATTCGTCATTCTCCGGCTTCTGTTGATATTGAATCCCCAAGTTTGAGTAGAATCAGTTGTTTTGGGATAACGAAGCGTTTTCCAAGGAATTGCGAATTCAGCAACCCAACCCGAGTCTGTTCTACTGGTTCGAACCCGCCAAAGTCCGTCCCAATCTAAATCAATGTAATTGGCATCGAATGACAAAAAATCACGCTGAACACCGTGTGGATTGGTCGTAAAAACCATGCAATTTCGACGGTCATCAAATCCATCAAATGCCAACCCAAAATAATCGGAGGTTCGGGTATTAAAATCTCTTTTGAAATCAACAACCCGAATCGATTTTTTACCGAGAGAATCTTTGGCAAAAGCCCCAATATAAAGATATTGCGAATTATATAAAATCCTGACTTGGGTTTCTTGCTTCGGAATACTTCCTTGGTGCGGGTCAACCTCTATAAAATCTTTAAATACGTTCGAATTTTTCCATTCAGAATCTCTTAAATATCCATCAATTTTGAGATTTGTAGATATTTGTTTTGCCTCAAATGAAGTTCGATTAGGATTGGGTTTAAAAATGGTTGCGTCTTGAGAATAACTTTTCAAAAACGATAAAACGAAAAATAGTATTGGTAGAAATTTGTTCATGAAGTTTTAGTAATGCTTTCACTCACAAAATTAATTAATTTTAAAATCGTTTCAAACTGCTAAAGATTTCAATTAATTGTTACAATCATCAACTTTTGCTGTAAATACTGCACCTTGTTTAACTTCAAAACCAGGCAATAAAACCGAACTTTTAGAACTCCTATACATCAAATTGTGGGTACTTGGTTGTATAACATTTGAAGCATTTATCTCTTTTGCAGATAGAATTAAATTGACCGAAGAGAAAATATCTTTTTTTAATTTGAGAATATCGGTACAAGGTTCGTTCTGTTTAAATTTCAATATCCAAAAATCATCATCTCCACGGTTGTTCGTCACATCTCCATCGTCAGTTAATGTTTTTGTATTACCTGCTAAAATGATTTTATTATCGTACGTGAGAAGTATATCTGTACCTTCATCATGGCCCCATCCGCCATAGGTATTTTGCCATTGAATCACACCATTTTTATCAATTTTTGTTAGCCAATATTCAGCATCTGCATGATTTTTTGTTACGTCGCCATCCGTAGAATATGTTTCCCCGTTAATGTAAATATAATTATCATACCCATTTATTGCACCTCTTGGATAATCATTCCCATTTCCGCCATAACAATTATTAAAGATGATGTTACCATTGTTATCGAGTTTAGTAATGAAATAGTCTCTACTAAAATGATTATTTGGCATTTCGGGTGAATTACTTTCAGAAAAAACCCAAATATTGCTGTCGGTGTCTTGTAATATTGCCTTGGGGCTTTGTTCGGTTAATGTTCCTCCCGAAGATTTCTCCCAAATCAGATTTCCATTTGTATCAATTTTAATTACCCAAATGTCCCAATCGCCAGCGTTGTAGGTTACGTCACCATCCATAGAAAGTGTTTGGCCACAAATTGCATAATTCCCGTCAGCAAGCTGAATTCCAGAATAGGCGTAATCACTTCTCGAACCTCCAAAATTTTTTTGCCACTGCAGATTTCCAAACTCATCGAGTTTCACTACCCAATAGTCTTGAAAGCCTCGTAAACTAAAAATGCTATTTGACTCGGTATAACCAGTTAGCAGTAAACCATTGTCATTCGTTCTTATGATTGAATTAAACTGGTCATTTCCATTTCCGCCAAAATAGTAAATTCCCAACTTATTACCCATGGCATCCAATTTCAAAAGAAATCCATCGGTTTGTCCGTATTGACTGACGAAATCATAATTTGTTGAATTAGTTTCACCTGCTACAAACAAAGAACCGTCATTCATTTCAACAACTTCATACGCAATATCAACTCCTCCGCCCCCAAAAGCTTTTGTCCAAAGTAATACTCCATCTTTGGTCATTTTTGCAATTAATACATCATCATACCCTCGGTTTGGAAAAGGTACATCAACAGAGTAGTTGGAAGTTGAATAACCAACCATTAGATAATTACCATCTTTAGTTTCAATAATGGAGAAAAGTCGGTCATAAAATGCCCCACCAATGGTTTTCTGCCATTCTAAAGTTGGTAATTGTGCAAAACAAACATTGCAAAAACATATCAGTAATAGGTGGATAATTGTATTTTTCATTTTATTTCTGAGTAAACTTTAATACAAATTTAATTTCAAAAAAGAGGCGATATAATATTTATTTAGACTAATTAAATATAAATTCACAAAAAGATATACAAACAAAAAACGCCATAATTTCTGAGAATGATGGCGTTTTTTTTCAATATTTATCCAGCGGCAAATTAAATCTATTTAAAAAGGGTATTCACCGTTATCTTCATTAAGTTTGGTCGAATTGGCCTTACTACCGAGAGTTACTACACCAGACGATTGTTCAAATGAACTTAAACCATGTGTGGCATCTATTTGCGGCGAAAGAAAATCATTTGCACCGCTCTCAATCGGGCGATAAAAACCATCTAAATCACAGAATTTGGTGTATTGACCAATAAATCTGAGTTTAATTGTATCGACGTTACCACTACGGTTTTTGGCAACGATGACCTCACCCACTCCAGTAGTTGACATGCCAGACTCGTCTTGAGTAATTTTATAGTACTCTGGGCGATACAAAAACATTACCATATCGGCATCCTGTTCAATAGAACCAGATTCACGCAAATCTGAAAGCTGTGGTCGTTTATCTCCACCACGTGTTTCAACAGCACGGCTCAATTGAGAAAGTGCTATAACCGGTACATTCAATTCTTTAGCAAGACCTTTTAATGCACGAGAAATTGCACCAATTTCTTGCTCACGGTTTCCACCTTTGGCCACTCCACCCTCAGCCGACATCAATTGGAGGTAATCAATAATAATTAATTGAATATCATGCTGAGCCTTCAAACGGCGACATTTTGCTCTTAATTCAAGAATCGAAAGTGCAGGAGTATCATCTATGAATATCGGAGCTGACTCAAGGGGTTTAAGATTATGGTGAAGTTTGTTCCAATCAGCACCATCTAATTGCCCTCGACGCAAATGATTTGAGTCAATCTCAGCTTCGGCCGAAATCAGACGCAACATCAACTGTGTCGCTGACATCTCAAGTGAGAAAATCGCAACGCCACTTTTCCCATCAACGGCGGCATTTCGAGCAGCAGAAAGAATAAAAGCAGTTTTACCCATTGCTGGGCGAGCAGCGATGATAATTAATTCGGTATTTTGCCATCCGCCGGTTAATCTATCCAAATCGGTGAAACCACTTCGGATACCCGTCAGACCATCTTTATTATTTTTTCGTTCGTCAAGTTCTTTTACAGTTGCTTTTACAATCGCTCCTGCATCCATGTAGTTTTTACGGATGTTTTTTTCAGAAATCTCAAAAAACGATTGTTCGGTTTTATCAAGAAGTGTAAAAACATCAGTAGTATCTTCGTAAGCATCACGAAGGATATTTCCTGCAACATTAATCATATCACGCTTGATTGCCGCTTGTGCAACGATACGAGCATGGTATTCAATATTGGCAGCTGAATTTACTTTGTTGGTCAATCGAACCAAATATTGAGCCCCACCAACAAACTCAAGTTCACCCTTGCTTTTTAGTTCAGAAGTTACTGTAAGTAAGTCGATTGGTTCGGATTTCCCAAATAGATTAATGATTGCTTTATAAATGCGTTGATGAGCTTCTTTATAAAAACTTTGCTCTTGAAGAATATCAACAACTGCTGTAAGAGCATCTTTTTCTATCATCAAAGCCCCTAAAACAGCTTCTTCTAAATCAACGGCTTGTGGTGGTAATTTCCCTGAACTTGTCTGCATAGAATCAAGGAATAGATTTCGACCGAAGCCGCCTCTATCTCTATATTGTTTTCCTCCCGCTGGGTTATTATTTGAATACGTTTGTTCCATAATATTAAGACAATATTATGAAAAAAAATTCTCATTAAAAAACAAACCTTTTATGCTGTTTTTTACGTCTGTGTAATTAAAAGTCTGATTTTCAAGGTTATAATGGGTTATTCATATTTTTTTGTGGAAAATTTGAAATGTTTTGTGAATAAAAATGGAATTTTGAAGCATAAAATTTGTTTCGAGGATAGTGTTTGTATATTTTAGAATCAAATTTTACAACAAATATTAAATTCTGAACTTATTATCATTTTGACAGAAAGAGTAATTACATTAGAGGATGTCTCGTTGATTGATTTTCTGGGAGTAGAAAACAGTAACATTAAAGTAATCTCAACGGCTTTTCCTGAGAGCAAAATTATTTCGAGGGGTAATCAAATTGTGGTAAAGGGTAATCTTGACGAAGTAACTAAGATTGTAGAGATAATTGAGCAAACAATCCAACACTTTGAAAAATACGGCAAACTAACACCCGAACAAGTAAAAAATTACATTTTAAAAGACATTGAGTCGGCCGAACATAACATCGAGGATGATGATGTTATAGTTCATGGTACAAAAGGAATTATCGTAAGGGCTAAAACAGCCAACCAAAAGAAAATGGTTGAGGCTTTTGCGAAGTATGATATAGTTTTTGCAACCGGACCCGCAGGTACTGGTAAAACCTACACGGCTGTTGCATTGGCTGTTAAAGCATTGAAAGACAAAGCGGTAAAGAAAATCATTATCACAAGACCTGCTGTTGAAGCTGGAGAAAATTTAGGTTTTTTACCCGGGGATTTAAAAGAGAAAATTGACCCATATTTAAGACCAATTTACGATGCTCTTGATGATATGATTCCAGCCGAAAAACTAAAGTTTTTGATTGAGAATCGAACCATTGAGATTGCACCTTTGGCTTACATGAGAGGTCGTACACTGAATAATGCATTTATTTTGCTTGATGAAGCTCAAAATACGACCCCAATGCAAATAAAAATGTTCTTGACTCGTATGGGTCCACTATCAAAAACCATAATTACGGGAGATAGGACACAAATTGACCTTCCAAAAAATCAAAAATCGGGATTGGTTGACGCAGTTGAGATTCTAAAAAATGTAAATGGTATAGGATTTATTGAACTTGATGGTCGTGATGTAGTTCGTCATAAATTGGTTCGTGAAATTTTGAATGCTTACGAAAGAGCAGAAAACAAATAATAATTCAACAATTTGATATAAAGTATTTATTTTTTGAAAGGATGAATAAGAAGCTGATTTTAATTACTGTTACATTTATTTCAACTTGCACTTTTGCTTTCAGTCAAGTCAAAAAAAGATGTATCGTTGAAGAAGTTGAGCAAAAGAAAAATCAGCTTAATCCTAATCGAATTGATAAAAAAATAGATTTTGAAAGAGCGGTTGCTGAAAAACTCTCTGAATTAAATAACAGAAATGCTCGGATAGCCCAAGATGTTATCCGAATACCAGTGGTAGTACACGTGATACATGATAATTCTGAAGGTCGAATTGGCGGATTGACAAATAAAAATATTTTGGACGACCAGATTTATTCGCAAATTAAGGTATTAAACGAAGATTATAGAAGAAAAGCTGATACTCGTGGATTCAATACTGACCCTGTTGGTGCAGATACAGGAATTGAATTCTTCTTGGCAACAATAGACCCCGAAGGTAAACCAACCACAGGAATTGTGAGGGTTTACAATCCGAAAAGCGAGTATGATATTATTGATGACCGAGAATATTTGTCGAGTCTGTCTTATTGGGACAGCAATAAATACCTAAATATTTGGGTAACGGCATTCAAAGATGATTATTTAGGTTTTGGGGAATTTCCGGGAGGGGCAGGAATTGATGGTTTAGAAAGCGAGGATGCATACGAAAAAACTGATGGGATTTTTGTAGATTACACGGTCTTTGGCCGTGAAGTTGGCACAAATACCAGTGGATTGTATAGATTTGGTAGAACTACAACTCATGAGGTTGGACATTGGTTGGGTTTAATTCATACTTGGGGGGACGAATTTTGTGGAACTGATTTTGTAAGCGATACTCCACAGATTTCGGGTTCATACAATGGTTCTACTTGTAGAAATGTATTTTCAAATTGTAGCGGAACGAGAATCCGAAATATGATTGAAAACTACATGGATTACTCACCCGATGAGTGTATGAATATTTTCACTTTGGAGCAAAGTAAGCGAATCAGAGCGGTACTTGAGGTTAGCAAACGTCGGAAAAGAATGGTCAATTATGCTAAGTTTGAATTGCCGCCGTCAGACAAACTAAGTGTAAAGGTAATCCCAAATCCTGCTCCAACGAGAAATTTCCAAATTCAGGTTTTGTTGCCCGATTTTCAAGATTTCAATATTGAACTTTTTGATAATCTCGGCAGAAAAGTACACGAAGAATCATTCAAAGACCTACCGAGTACCATTGTAACACTCAAAACTCAGTGGATAGCTGGCGGAGTATATTATCTTAATGTTTATTCAAAAAACGAAAAAGTAATGAAAAAAGTGGTTTTGTATTAATCACTTTTTCTTACGCTTCTTTTTCAATTTAGAGTGATTTATTTCGCCAATTAGTTCAATAGGAATGATAACAACGGTATTATCCCAAAGTAGTTTCAAATTTATAATTGACTTTTTCTCTTCAAATTCAATCGTAAAACCCTCATAAATATTTTCATTTTTTGCAGAAGTAGTCTCAAATCTTAGAACATCTTTTGCAGCATCATAAGTAAAATCACCCCATTGACCCAAAACGCTATTTAAAATAATTGTCCAATTATCTTTACTCGGAATCGTAAAAAGCGTGTAAGTTCCGGCTGGTAAGCTTGTATCACCAATCTTAAAATTTGAAGTAAATGTAATTTCGGTAGCTTCGTTTGCACCAGTTCTCCAGAGTTTATCATAAGGAACCAATCCACCAAAAACTTGTCTCCCTTTTTTGAGCGGTTGCCCATAAGTACATTTAATGTAATGATTTTGGGTAGTTTTTAAATTGGCAATAGCGATTGCACTACTTCTTATTTGCGGTTTTACAATACTATCATTTTCAATGGCAAAAGCATTCAACATTAAAAAATTAGCGAAAATGAACAATGAGGTTTTAAGCATAAGATTAGATTTAATTCAAAACGAGGTGTGTCAAAAATAATTGTTTTTAGGCATAGAGTTTGCACGTTTGAAATATAGAAATAACTTTGTAAGCAACAAAAACGTTAATAATACGTCAATAATTTAAAACAATATTATAAGTGGTCAAATCTGAACTTGTGTTTCAATCCTCACCGTGGTTTATTTTACTTTGTCTATTGATTGGTGGGATATATGCTTTTGTACTATATCAACGAAAAAATAACTTTTCAAAAACTCAAAACTGGGCTTTATCTGGTTTAAGAGGTGGTTTGGTAAGTATTGTCTGCTTTCTATTGCTAAATCCATTATTGAGAAGCAACAAATCAATTATCGAAAAACCAACTGTTGTCATTGCGATTGATAATTCGAGCTCGATGTTGACAAATGGAAAATCGAAATTAGATAATTTAAAAACCAAAATTGCAGAAATAAAATCTGATATAGAATCAAAAAATGGTTCAGTAGAATATCAATTACTGAATGAAACAGATGAAATTGACCTTCAAAACCTTAAATTCGACCAAAAAAATACAAATTTATCTGCATTACTATCAAATATTAAGAATAATTACGAAGGCCGAAATCTGACAGATGTAATTTTGGTTACAGATGGAATTACGAATTCGGGTATCTCCCCTACTTATGGAAAATATAATTTCAAAATTCATGCAGTAGGCCTTGGCGATACTACCCAGAAACGTGATGTTAAACTAAACGCCATTTATGCCAACAGAATAGCTTATTTGGGCAATAAATTTCCACTTCAAGCCGAAATTTCAGCGTTTGGGTTTGGTGGGAAAACTACAACCGTTCTTCTAAAACAAGCTGGTCAAGTTATTGATAAACAGACAATTACTTTTGATAAAAATGATGATTTGAAACAAGTCACATTTTACTCTACTACAAACCAAAAGGGAATCCAGCGATATAGTATTGATGTTGCACCAATCGGAGGCGAAAGCTCGGTCAGAAATAATTCAAAAGAAATTTACATTGATGTTGTCGATGGAAAAGAGAAAATTTTATTGGTTTCACTCAACCCACATCCTGATATAAAGGCTCTGAAATCAATTATTGAGAAAAATGAACTTTATGAATTGACTATTAAAAACCTGCAAAGCGATAACATCGCCGAAATTGGCAATCAACCATTCGATGTATTGATTTTGCATCAAATACCCGATATTTATGGTTCTGGCAATGCATTGGCAAGTAGATTATTGGCTCAAAATAAACCAACTATATTTATTTTAGGAAGCCAAACCAATGCAGCGACATTTAATGGAATGCAACAAGCGATGTCTCTGAACATTCAGAATAATAGAACTGATAAAGTAACCGCTAAATTTAATTCCAATTTCAAGTTATTCAATTTAGACCCCGAAAAGTTATCTATTCTCGACCGTTTTCCGCCAATGATTGTACCGTTTGGTGAGTTTAAACCAACAACGGGTAGCGAAGTCATTTTGTATCAAAGAGTTGGTTCATTGGCTACCCAAAAGCCTTTGTTGACGGTAAATACAAATATCAATCGCAAAACTGCTATTATATCGGGCGAAGGGCTTTGGCAGTGGCGAATGGAGGAATTTGACCTTACCGAAAAACAAGAAATTGTTGATGAAATTTTCACAAAAACAATTCAGTTGATTTCGGTAAAAGATGATAAACGTAAACTAAGAGTTTACCCAATTTCTCAAGAGTTTTCGGTTGATGAAAAAGTTATTTTTGAAAACGAAGCCTACAACGATATTTTTGAAAGGATTTACAATCAAAATATTAGCCTTGAAATAACTGACGAAAAGGGTAAGAAAAACAATTATAACTATACAATTACTAAGGAAAACTCAAGGTTTGAAATTACCGGTTTAAAAGAAGGAGTATTCAAATACAAAGCCTCGACTCAAGTACTCGGTAAATCCGAAGTTATTGACGGACAGTTTATTATCAGAAATACTGATTTAGAAAATCTATCGACAACCGCCGATTTCAATTTATTAAAAACTCTTTCGGCTCAAAACAATGGTAAGTTTGTAGAATTAAAAAATATCGATGACCTCAAGAAATTTTTAAATTCTAACTCAAGCCCAGACAAAGTTACGAGTGTCGAAGAGATGAACGAATTCATCAATTTGAGATGGATATTCTTCTTGATTCTACTTTTAGCATTTGTCGAATGGGGAATCCGAAAATACTTAGGAACATATTAAAAACCTGAATATCAATACATTACAAAAATAAAATTCAAAATAATTTTTGGATTTTATTTTTTTTTTATACATTGTAGCATAAATGATTTACGATGCTGCTTAGATTTACCATAGCTTACGTTGCTATCATAATATTTGCACTATTTGCCTTTTTCTATCAATCGAACATATTTAAACTGATTGGATTTGGCTCAATAATGTTGTCGCTGGGGTTGTACTATGGATTCACATTTAAGTGGAGTTTTACTTTAGTAGATAAATTAATTTACCTAATCTGTGTAATTGGCTTCTTAGGTGATATTCTACAATTTGTTTCGGGTGGAGAGATTGGGCAACTTGTTCAAATTGTGTTTACACTCACAACTTACCTTCTTTATGTGAGTGTTTTTAGGAGAGAGGGAAGTTATTTCATTGTAAAAGCAAAAGCCGAATTACCAAAATTCATGCTAATTACAATGGTAATTTTTTTATTTTTTGGCTTTGTGTTATTGGAGAGAATCCCAGATAGCCTTTATTTTTTATCTATCATCTACGCTTTTTTCGAAGTAATATTCATTATTCTTTCATTTTACAGACCTACAACCAATAAATTAAGTTACTTCTTAGTTGGTTTTGGGGCAATATTCAAGTTTGTTGCTGATATTTTCTATAGCTATCATCATTTCGTGTCAGAAAAAGACTTTTTCCTTGCTATGAATGTATTATTTTACGCTCTAAGTCAATATTGTTTGATAGTCGGAGTAAGTGAAAATATAATGGGTACTTCAAAAAGTACCCATCAGATAATAATTCAGAGTATTGAGGAAAATAAGAAATCTTTCATAAATGAATTTAGGAAGCTAAAGATTCAGCTGTCTTATTTCTTGCTTTGAATGATTTTTTCACATCGTCACGGTCTAATTTCCCTTCATTTTCTAATCTTTCCATTACTTCATTGATTGAATTCAAAATTCCATCAATCTCGCCAAATGTATGATTAATATTAACGTTTGTTCTTAGCCCAGAGTTTTTGAGAGGAACACTTGGATATGAACTGATTCCTGTAATAAATCCATTAGATATGATATGCTGAGCAACAGCAACAGTATTGTCATTGTCGCCACACCCTACCAAGAAAATCGGAGTGAATGAATTATTTGCAAGAGGGATGTTTAATTCAACTGCTTTTTTATTGAAATAATCAATATTTTCTCTTAAACGCATTTGTTTTTCATAAATCTCTTCGGATAAATGAATGTCAGCAATTGCCGATAGTGCCCCAATAGAAGAATGAGGAGGGCAGGTTGAAAAGATAATTGATGCCCCTATTGTTTTAATTAGCTCTTTGGTTTTCTGATTTGGAAAAACCATGACTGAGCAATAACTTCCAAATCCTTTATTGAGAGAGGTAATTACAAAGAGTTTATCGTGCTGAGGAAGATGATGAAATACATATCCTTTACCGTTCTCGCCAATCCAACTCATTCCGTGTGCATCATCTACATAACAATAAAAACTATCGTAACTATTCAAAAGAATTTCGATGTCGTTAAAAGGTGCACCGTCTCCATGCATAGAATAAACTCCATCACACAAATACCAAACTTTGTTGTGTTTTTCTTGTAGAACCTTGATTCTTTGTTCAAGAGCTTCAGTTTGATTATGTCGAATAAACTCTGCATAAATGCCATCACCTTTTAAATACTGTACTGTCTGTTGTACACTTTTATGGACAAATTGGTCCATAATGATAGCATCATTTTTACCAATAATTAATGGTAAATAAGAGTAATGACCCGATGATGTTGTATTTGCTAAAAATGCAGGAAGTCCAAAAATTTTTTCAAGTTTATCCTCGGCCTCCTCAAAATGTTTAAAAGACATAAATGGTCTTGGAATCGATGTATGAACTCCAAATTTTCTAATCATTTCTATGGCCGCTTCTTTGACTCTTTCGTCATCCTGAAAATCGAGGTAGTTATTTGTGTTAAAACTGATGGTTTCTTTACCATTTATATATAGTCTTTTACCATCGAAACTTTCATTATCAGCTCTCAATTGTAAAATACCACTTTCTTGACCATACTTAAAAGTATCGTAAACAAATCCTAACTGGGGAGGGAGTGAATTAACCATTTTTGTGTTTATTTACCAAGTATAAATAGGTGAATTTTATAAAATCTAAAGCCAAATACCTTGCCAAATTTTATTATATGGATACATTCCATAAAGTTTTTTTAATTTTGACAATTAATTATCAAATTTTACGTCAAAAAAATGAACATAGGAGATAGAGTAAGACTTTTACACTCTAAAGAGGAAGGGATAGTTACCAAATTTTTGAAGGGTGATGTGGTAGAGGTTGAAATCGAAGAAGGATTTAAACTGCCAGTATTGAAAAGGGAATTGGCTGTTGTAGCAAAAACTGAGAATAGGTATTTTGGGGAAAATAAAACCGAAGAAAAACCTAAAGTAAATGTTAAAGCTGAGGTTGGAGTTTTTGTAGCTTTTCAAACAAACGATAATAAAAACTATTCAATTTTCATTTTAAATAATACTGATTGGGATTTTGCATACACACTCACATCTGATTATGACAACAAACATCGTGGTTTGATGGGTGGATTTATACAAGCAAAATCGTTTCACAAATCCCAGATTGAACTTTCTCAAAACAGTTTTGACGAATGGGGTGTTTTTACATTCCAAGCTATATATTACACTCTTGGATTTTTCAAAGAGAAACCACAACTAACAAAAAAACTAAGATTAAGAGCCGAATCATTTTTCAACAATAAAAAGATTGCTCCCTTTATCGAAAAAGAGGCCCATTTGTATCAACTCGATGGTGAAGAAAAACCATTTAGTGTAAATCCAGTTGAGCTTAAAGAGAAAATCTTAGAGAATACCAAAGTCAATCCAGTAACGCCAAAACAATTTACAAAACCATCTTCCGTTATAGATTTGCATATTGAGCAGTTAACGAATCATTTTAGTGGTATGCCAAATAATGAGATTGTGGCTCTACAATTAAAGTCGTTTGAACAGAATCTCGAAAGTGCAATTGCCACTGGAATGGATGAGATAACATTCATTCACGGAGTTGGCAATGGAGTTTTAAGAAACGAAATTCAAAAAAAATTAGCTAACCATAAAAATGTTGCTTGGTTTGCCGATGCTCAAAAAGAAAAATTTGGCTACGGAGCAACCAAAGTCAAGATTAAATAACAACCAAAGAAGTCAAAAAATCGATGAAAAAGCACTTTTTTTTATTATTCATTTTATTTAACATTTTAGTTACAAAAGCTCAAAAAATCAATCCACAAGCCCCGGTAGAATCATATTCTCAAGATACAATTAAAGTGCAAAAGATACCTTCCATAATCAGCATCCCGTTCGATATTTCGATGAATGACATCGAAAAACAGATTAACAATTCGATAACGGGACTTATATACGAAGACAACAGCTACGATGATGACAATAAGGATAATTTCAAATGTAAGGTTTGGAAGAAATCAAATATCACAATTCCGGCTGCTACAAACGATGTTTTCAATGTCTCGGTGCCGCTCAAAATTTGGGCTGAAAAAGGAATCGGTGCCTTTGGATATGTGAAGTATATCCCAATGGAATTTGAGATTAATCTTAAATTTTCGACAAAATTTACAATAAATCAAAACTGGTCGGTTCAGACATTTACAACTCCAAATGGTTTTGAATGGATTTCAAAACCTAAAATCAATGTCGGAATCGACATTCCGATGGATTTTATCATTGGCAAAATCATTGAAAACAACCATGCGAAATTTGCAAAAACAATTGATGACGCAGTAGAAAAAAACTTGACAATAAAACCATATATCATTCAAGCTTGGAACGTTGCCCAACAACCGTATCTGGTTTCAGAAGAATATAGAACTTGGGTGAGAATAACACCAGTAGAACTACTAATGACACCTCTAAAAGCTCAAGGACGAAATGTGAAAGCAGTTTTAGGAATCAAAGCCTACACAGAAACTTTTACGGGTGAGAAACCAGCACTGCCAAAATCTGTCATTGATGTTCCGAATCTTAAACTGATTTCAACTGTACCAAATGATTTTCAAGTTGCATTAATGAGTGATATGCCTCATACCGAGGCAGCAGCGATTGCCAAAAAAATGTTTTTGGGTCAACAGTACGAATTCAAAGATGGAAAATATAAGGTCGAAATCACGGATTTAGATATTTACGGTAGTGACGATAAAATGGTAATTCGAGCCGATTTGAAAGGAAGTTTAAAAGGTTCAGTTTTTTTGAAAGGAGTACCTGTCTTTGACCCTGTAAAAAGAATGGTTGTTTTGAATAATCTTGACTTCGATTTACAGTCAAAAAGCATACTTTTCAAAACTGCCGCTTGGTTGCTTGAAGGACAAATCGAAAAAATGATTCAGCAAAAATTTGGAATCCCTGTCGATGATTTGATTAACTTTGCCAAACAGAATGTCGAATCTGCCATGAATACCGAGTACATAAAAGGTGTTAAATTATCGGGTAAAATCGACCAAGTTGCCCCCGACAAAGTGGTTCTAACACCCAATAGCATTGTAGCGGTAGTAATGGCAAAAGGCAAAGTAGAATTAAAAGTTGATGGATTATAAGCAAGCAAAAATGAATATTCGCCCCAATTTTGATGAAATTTTTATGGATTTGGCACAAAATCTTGCCAAACGCTCTCATTGTACAAGGGCTCAGGTTGGGGCGGTATTAACAAAAGATACAAGGATAATTTCGATTGGATACAACGGCCCACCCGCTGGCACTCACAATTGCGACGAAGATTTTGAAAACGGTTGCCCAAAAGATTCAAAAGGAAGTTGCTCATTGGCACTTCATGCTGAGCAAAATGCCATTTTATACGCATCAAAAAACGGAACAAGTGTTGAAGGTGCCACGCTTTATGTAACACTTTCACCGTGTATTTCGTGTGCGAGGGTTATTTATACGATGAAAATCAAAAGAGTTATTTTCTTAGAATCTTACGCAAAATACAAAGGTATTCCGACAGATGAAGGTGTTGAGTTTCTAAGAAAGTTTGGAGTTACTGTAGAAGAATTTGAAAAAAAATAGGGGCTTAAATGCCCCTAAATATTAATGAATCACTCCACCTTCGCCGTGTACGTGTCCGTGGTCTAATTCGCTCGTCGTAGCCATTCTTACAGAAAGAATTTGCCCTTCGAAGTGCATCATCTTGCCAACAAGAGGATGATTAAAATCTAAAATCACAACATCTGGTTTAATTTCGATGATTTTTCCAGTCATTCTTTCTCCTTCATCATTCGTGAAAGGAATATAATTACCAAGTTCTAGTAATCCTTCTGGTACATCTCCATCTTCAATTTTAAAATTCTCTATCGGAAAATCAACAATTGCGTCTGGGTCAAACTCACCATAGCCATCTTCTGCGTCAATTTCAAAATCAAAAGTATCATTGGCTTCAAGTCCCACTAATTTTTGTTCAAATGCAAGTGGTAATCCGCTTAAACCCTGTATAAAAACCATTGGGTCTTCTTCATCGGCAATTTCAAGAAGTTCATTATTTACGTATAACTTGTAGGTAAGTTTCACAACGCTATTTGGTGCGATTTTCATCAGAAAATTGTTTTTTAATTTATTGTTTTTTAAAAAATTAAATGATTATGTTTGCCAAAACCAATATTTGTAGCACAAACCTACGAATTAGTAGAAAGACAAATGAATTATTTGGCACATTTATTTCTATCTGGCGAAGAAGAAGAGGTCATTGTTGGGAACATGATGGAGGATTTTATTGTCGGCACAATCGAACATCCACGCAATCAACATCTTTCGGATAGAATTAAAGTGGGCATCGAATTACACCGTCTGATAGACGTATTTATGGACACACACGATTCTGTTAAGAGCTGTAAGTCAATACTTTACCCCAAATACCACAAATATTCGTCTGTCATTATCGATGTTTTTTTTGACCATTTTTTAGCCAAGTATTGGGAGAAATACACAAGCGAAGATTTTAAGTATTTTAGGGGACGAATTTACGAAGCCTTCGAAAACCATTGGGAGGTGTTGCCCAAGCCAATGCAGCCAACTATCGAGTCGATGATTCACCACGATTGGCTGAAAAATTATTCAGAATTTTGGGGAATCGAAAGAGCTTTACAAAATGTTTCAAAAAGAGCGAAACATGATTCGGGAATGGAGAATGCAGTAGTAGATTTAAAACAAAATTATGAACTGATTCAAACCAGTTTTGAGGATTTTTTCCCAAAAATGATGAATGAATGTAGTAATTTTCTAAAGTTGAAAGTAAAAAATGGCTGAAAAGATTAATGATATTTTAAAAGGTATAAAAAAAGATTCGCTAAAACCAATTTACTTTTTGCACGGCGACGAACCGTACTTTATTGAGGCTATTGCCGATAAAATTCAAGATATTGCAATACCTGTACACGAAAAAGGTTTTAATGAATTCTTGCTTTTTGGAAAAGATTTAACGGTTGGTGGAGTTCTGAATTACGCAAGAAGATACCCAATGATGGCCGATAGGCAGTTGATTTTGGTAAAAGATGCTCACCAGATTCAGGGAATTGACTTAAAAGAAAATCAAACATTACTCGAAGACTATGCCCTAAAACCATTAACAACAACTATTTTGGTTTTGTGTTTTGGGAATGCTCAAGACGAACGAAAATCTTGGGTAAAGGCACAAAGCAAGAATGGATTTGTTTACAGTGCCAAAAAACTATATGAAAATCAGATTCCAGATTTTATAAGCGACTTTTGTCATTCAAAAGGGGTAAAAATCAGTCCAAAAGCCATTCAATTATTGGTTGAGCATATTGGTAACGACCTCAAAAGATTAACTTCTGAGATTGATAAGGTAATTTTAAACCTAAAAATTGATGAAGGAATTGACGCCGATGCAATTCAACGATACGTTGGAATCAGTAAAGAGTATAATGTTTTTGAATTACAAAAAGCATTGATTATTCGTGATGTTTTAAAAGCAAATCAAATAATTAATTATTTTGCATCAAATACCAAAGACAATCCGATTCAACCGATTTTGATAATTCTTTATAATTTCTTTAGTAAAGTTTTGTTTGTACACGGTTTAAGCGATAAATCAGAGGGAAGTATCGCCAGTAATCTTAAAATAAATATGTTTTTTGCGAAAGATTATGCTGGTGCAGTTAGAAATTATCCAATTGGTAAAGTGGCTCAAATCATACATCATCTCAGAATCGCCGATGCTAAATCTAAAGGTGTTGAGGTTGGAAATGATGGCGAAGGAGAAATTTTAAAACAATTAGTTTTTCAGATTTTACATTAAAAATTATTCTAAATTGTTGATTTTCAGAATAAAAGCAAATAAAAAAAGCTCCAAAATTGGAGCTTTCAGAGTAGCGGGGAGCAGAATCGAACTGCCGACCTTAGGGTTATGAATCCTACGCTCTAACCATCTGAGCTACCCCGCCGTGATTTGATGTTGCAAAATTAGAAAAAGATTTAATACATTGCAAAAAATATCTTTAAAGGTTTAAATAATTATACAAAAAGTTATATTTGTCCTTGTAATAGTGATGATTTATCGTTTACTATTCTGTTTTTCACTCTAAATGAATAATGATATGGGAAAGTTTAAATTTGTGGCAGAATTTGAGTTTAAAGCGTCACCAAAAGTTTTATTTCAATATATTAGCACCCCTGCCGGTTTACAACAATGGTTTGCTGCCAAAGTTACAATTAAGGGCGACCACATATATGATTTCATTTGGGACAACGAAAGCCACCCAGCTAAAATGACTTCTCAAAGGCTTAATAAATCGACGCGTTTTGATTTTATGAATGACGAACAAAAAGGAAACTGGGTCGAATTTAAACTTGAAGTGAGCGAATTAACAAATACAACTTTTTTTAGGGTCACTGATAATTCGGATAATACTGATGTGGAAGACTTAAATGACCTTTGGGAAGGATTAATGGATAAACTTCGTGAAATAGTTGGTGGTTGATTTTTTGTGATTGAGTTATTTTCTAAGATAGTATATAAATTTAAGGTAGATTCAATTTTGTAAATTTTGAATCTACCTTTTTATGCAATAAAATTGATTAATATCATTTTATTTTTTTAATTGCAGTTCCAAATTTGAAAAGTCAAACTTGACACCACATAACTAATCGTTAATACTTTCTTTGCTGTCTAAATAATCAAAGTTCTGTAACCCAAAAGAACAACTAACCAGAGGTCAACTCTTTACTCTCTAAATCATTATTTAGATTCACTCAAATAGAATTTCAACACCTTTAGAATCCTTTTATCAACGATTCTCACAAACCTGTTTTGTTTTGTGATAGTATTGATTAATATTTATTAACGAATAATTTATTGAGTCTCATGAAAAAAATCACCTTACTACTTATTCTTACAATTAGCACTGCTTTTGGGCAGGACCTCGACGAAGCTCTCAGGTATATTAAAGTTGGGAACACGTACCGCGAAGTTGACGAATTTAACTTATCTGAGTACTACCTCAACAAAGCCATTAATCTGATAACTACAAAGTTCCCGACTCAAAAATATTGGGAAGCAGCCGCATACGAAAACCTTGGATTATTGCACCGTGACCATGACGAACCAGAGGAGGCCCAAAAGTTTTTCTTAAAAGCCCTCGATATTTATCAAAAAAACAATTATACGGCATCTGTAAGAGCGATACAAAAACTGATGACGAGTATTGGCAATCAAGAAGAATATTATGCAGGTCTTGATGTAGGGGCAACTGGGGTAAAATTGAGTGTTTTGGGGGCCAAACTCAACGTTAAGACCAAAAAATTGGAGTTTAAAGTAGCTAAAAAGTTTAAAAACGCCAATGTAAACATGGGTGTGAAGAACATCAGTGCTTACAAAGAAGGGGCTCAAGCAATTGCCCATTTTGTGAATGATTCTATCGCCAGTTTTAAAATACCATCCGAAAGAGTCATCATTGCTTTGAGCAGTGGTTTGGTTGGTAGAATTGGTCAAGACACTGTTTTACTTAAAGAAGAAATCAAGAATGCTCTCGGTAATCCTAATCAAAAAATTGATATAGTAGATTACGTAAAAGAAGCAGAATTGACAATCAGAGGGGCGATTCCTCAATCGCAATGGTATCAATCAACTGTAATTGACATTGGTAGTGGAAATACCAAAGGTGGATATTACCAAAAACCAGCAAAAGCTGGCGAGTTTCCAAAAATGATGGGTATTGAGTTTCCAGGTACAAAGACTTATGCATCTTCGATTGAGAAAAAATACGACCCAAAAAATATTCAGGAGTACATTACTGCGATAGATGCCGAGTCAAGAGATTTAGCTTTGCAAATCCGTCGAGATTTTGATGAAAGAAGACAAGAAATGAAACGCAGAAAACGTGTTTATTTACTTGGCGGAGCCAGTTACGTAGCAAATGTGTTGATTTTGCCCGATAGCGTAAAAGAAGGAGCTATTACGATGAATCAGACGGTAATCAATAACTTTAAAAGAAAAGCCGTTACTGACATTGCCGGATTGAGAAACCCTGATATTTCGGGCATAAAAGATGCTGGAATTAAAAATTTAGCCGAAACTAAAATTGGTGAAATCAATAACAACATTTTCCCGAGAGATGAAGATATTATCTCGGCAGCACATTTAGTTTATGCATTTGCCAGTGAAGTAACCAGAAGCTTACCTGCTAAAGAAATCATTTTCTTGAATGGCACCGATACCGCTTGGATAACGGGTCTGATTAGACAAACCATTGAAAATCAGTATGGTAGATAACGATTATTGAGTTTTTTTTTTGAAAAGCGATAGAATCCATCTTCTATCGCTTTTTTGTTATTACTTAAATTTTCTTAAAGAAATTGTTTCCTAAATCCATAAACCCCAAATTTGTATTCAGAAAGTACTACTTTTGAAATCAGAATGAAGCAAATAGATAAATTAATAATAAAGTCTTTTATCGGGCCATTTATCCTTACGACTTGTGTTGTAGTATTTATATTCTTGATGCGTTTCATCATGCTTTACTTTGATGAATTCGTTGGTAAAGACCTCGGATTAGACGTTTTTGCAAAAGTATTTTTTTATTTTTCGCTTATTACGGTTCCAATCTCTCTTCCACTATCAATACTTTTGGCATCATTGATGTGTTTTGGTAACTTAGGCGAATATTCAGAACTAACCGCTTTAAAATCTTCAGGAATTCCGATATGGAGAGCCCTTGCTCCTGCCCTAATTATCGCCGTTTTTGTTAGTATTTTCTCGTTTTGGTATAATAATTCGATAAATCCATGGGCCAACCTGAAAGGATACAGTTTATTGTGGGATGTGAAAAATACGAAGGTAACACTTAACATTAAAGAAGGAATATTCTACAATGAAATACCTGGGTTTAGTATAAAAGTTCAGAAAAAATTCCAAGATGGAAAAACGATAAAAGGTGTAACAGTGTATGACCATACCAAAATGAATGGTAACACAAATGTCACTTTGGCTGATTCTGGAAGAATGTTCACCATTCATAATAGTAGTTATTTGATTTTTGAATTATTTAACGGAACCAACTACGTTGATTTTAAAGAAAATACAGGTAGTCAGCAAAATGAAACCCAATTTGTAAGAAATAATTTTAAATCGAACAAATTTGTATTCTCTCTTGAATCATTTGGAATCAAGAGAACCGACGAAAATCAATTCAAATACCACGAGTACATGAAGAATATTTTTGAGTTGAATCGTCAGATTGATTCAATGAATGTTGAAATCAAGAAATCTGCCGATTTACAGGTTGTCTCACTCAAAAATCAATATAATTACCACTTCAAACCCGAAACTACCCCAAAAACTGATACTTCAAAGAAAGTAAGTGATAGCCTAAAAAACATCCCAATCAAGAAAATTTTACCCGGACAATGGGCCGAGGCAAAATATAATTTTCTCAATAAAGGCAACAATTATAGAAACGAAGAAATACTCGAAACGGCTATCAATCAAGCCAAAAGTGTACAAAATCAATTTTATACAAATAAAACAATTCTTGATTCAAAAAAACGTGACACTTACAAAGCAGATGTAGAGAAATGGCACAAATACACCATGGCTGTAGCTTGCCTGGTGATGTTTTTGATTGGGTCTTCGCTTGGTTCAATCATTAAAAAAGGAGGATTCGGAATGCCTGTTCTGCTTTCAATTACATTTTTTATAATTATGTATGTTTTAATGCAGCTTGGCGATAAATACGCCAAAGAAGGTATTGTTTATGTACTTTTTGGCGTTTGGATGCCCGATGTTATTCTCTTTTTAATCGGAATATACCTACTCTACAAAGCTACAAACGATGCCCGACTATTCGATAGTGATGTCTATGACGTCTATATCGATAGGCTCAAGCAAAGATTCAAAAAGAAAAAACTACAACCATTAACTGTTGATAATCAAGAAATCAATCAACTCCCGAAAATCGAGGATTGACAACACTATTATTTATCGAGCCAAAAGTGTAGCTGATTCCAAAAGAAGTATTGTAGCTAAAAGTAGTCGGTAATTGACGACCGCCTAAAAGTACTTGAGCTGCATCTCCTTGTGATTTGGCAAGTGAAATCTGATTTTTCACTTGACTTGCATAGCCATAAAAACGCAAGAATAAACCTTCGATTACTCGCCAAGAAACATCAAGTTCAAGGCTCATTCGATACTTCTCAATATCGTGAAGGTACTGATAACCAGACAATTCGGCACTAAAACTCCCCCACGGCTCGGTTACACCGTATATTCCAGTCAGCTGATGGTAGGGTAAAGTTTCTTTGGTTTTATCGAAAACAGTTGATTCAATATAATCTAATTTACGGACTCCTGTTTGGTAAATCCAACGAAGCTGATGTTTTGTAAATTCAGAAATTGGATAAATATTATATTCAATGGCAGGTGCAAGACTTTGAGAAAAATCCAAGTTTTGATACAAAGAATGAAAACCCTTGTAAAATCCACCAACCGACCAATGTTCTGAAAAAGATTTTACATAAATTGAGTTAAATCCATAGTCAAAAACTTTGGCAACATTAAAAGTAGAATCAACCATTACACCGTTGATACGCTGGTTGTAATAACTGTTAAATGAAAATTTGTTCTCTTTTGTAACTCTATTTATCCTAAATGAAGTACTGAGGTTAAAATTCCGTCGATTACTCTCGCCATTTGCACTTCCATTTACCGAATTATTGAAAACCCAAGCATTCCAAGGGTCTTTCTTAGATACACTCTCTTGGTTTTTCTTCTTTGGGTAATTTACGGTAATCTGTTCAAAAAGTTCGCTATCAATAATATACCTTACCAGACCTCTTCTAATGGTTTGTAAAAACAGTTTTCTTGTTATATCCTCTGTATCGGTTTGTTTGGTAGAAAAAAATAAAGTATCCTTGATTGACTCAAAGGATTTTTGACCAATAAAATTTAATTGATAGGTTCGGCCACCAGACCCAGTGGGTTGATTGATTATCATTATCTGAATATCCGCTTGTTCCATATCACGGACAAATTCAAAAAAGGTTAATTCAGTTCTTAAATATTCATCGTAGCAACGCGTTCGGGAGCAATTAAGGAAAATCTTTAATGTAGGTGTAGCTGTTTGAGCGAGGCAATTTAGGTTAGCAAAAATTAAGCCAAACAACAGATTGACAGCTAAAATTGTATTTTTCATTATTTAGGTTGAATAATTTTAATAACAAAATTAGATGAAATAAAATAAAGTATCAAAATGGACACTGTAAAAACTGACAATTTTGAATTAAATTATACAATTTAGACCCAAAAATTACGTTTGACGTGGAATATGGAAAAAAGTAACACCATTAAATAAGTTTTTTGGCATACAGTTTGGAGAATAATAACCAACCGATGTTTCAAACTGAAAATGTTATGAATTATTATCCGACTCCTACCCGTACAAAGAACAACCTCAAAGTTTCTCGAAACCTTATATTGGTTTTGCTACTTTCTTTACTTGCTTACGCCTGTGCTGCACAAGTATCTCAAAATGAAACTCTTACAAAAATCAAATGTAATGGTAAATATGGTTTTGTCAGCAAATCTGGACAAATTTCAATACCGTGTATTTATGATTATGTAATTGATTTCAAAGAGAACTACGCGGTTGTTAAGAAAAACGGCAAGTATGGTTATATCAGAAAAGATGGTTCTGAACTTACACCAATAAAATACGAATACTGCGAGTCTTTTTCTGAAGGAAAAGCAGTTGTTCAATCTAATTCACTATTCGGATTTATTAATTCAGAAGGCAAAGAAGTAGTTTCTCCAAAATTTGAATTTTTGGGAAGTTTTAGTGAAGGACTTGCAGTTGTAAATAAAAATAGAAAATTCGGATACATAAATAAATTTGGTGAAGAAATCATTGAAGCAAAGTACGATTTCGGATTACCATTTAGCGAAGGTTTAGCAGTTATCAAACAAAATGGAAAATTTGGATACATCAATCAAACAGGTAAGATTGTAGTTGAAGCAAAATACGACTTTGCAAATACATTTAATGAAGGTTTTGCGACAGTAAAACTCAATGGCAAAGCTACATTTATCAATAAAAAAGGTAATCAAGTCATTGCACCTATCTATGATGAAATTGCTGAGTTTGATAACGGATTAGCTGTTGTGTCGAACAATAAAAAATACGGAATCATTAATTCTCAAGGTAGAGAGATAATAAAAGTTGAGAGCGATAATAATTTGGCAAGCCTTGTTGAATTTATTAGTAAATCGAAATAAAATACTCAAAATAAGAGGAATAGTTTTCATGGTTATAAAATCTCACCCGATGGGTGAGATTTTTATATTATAGGCATTTCGAGCTGAGTACCCAAATTGATGTTTTTATCAATAATCTCAGTAATGTATTTAAAATCGTGGTCGTGTTCGGCAAAATCAAGTTCGTTTACGTTTATAACCAATAATTTTCCGTGGTCGTAGAGGTTTATAAAATCTTCATAAAGATGATTTAAACCATTCAAATAATTCGGGTCGATATTTGCTTCGAAGTCACGTCCACGTTTTTTAATTTGACGAAGTAGTTTTGGTAAATCTGCTTGCAAATAAATCATTAAATCGGGCGGAGAAATTGCTTGCATGATTGTATTGAACATACTTCTATATGTCTGATAATCAGTCTCATTCATGTTTCCTTGCTCATACAAATTCCTCGCAAAAATATAAGCGTCTTCGTAAATTGAGCGGTCTTGAATGATTGTTTTCTCGGTCTGATTTTTTATTTTTAGCACTTGCTCAAAGCGGCTATTTAGAAAATATATTTGTAAATGAAACGACCATTTTCTCATGTCTTCATAAAATGGTGGAAGGTACGGATTCCCGTCAACAGCTTCAAAAAGTACTTCCCATCCATAGTGTTCGGCCAGTTTAGTAGCAAGAGTTGTTTTTCCAGCACCAATGTTTCCAGTTATTGCAATGTGCATTTTTTAGGTTCAAATTTCTAATTAATCAAAAATCAAAGTTATGACAAAAATCATAGAAGAATCAAATTTTGGCGGTGAACTTTGAACTTTTTAGTAAATTTGCAACAATTTCAAATCAAGACTGAAACTTGAAACATTGAATCTTATGAATAAACCTTATTCAGTATTACTTTACTATATCTATACTCCTATCGACAACATAGTTGAGTATCGAGATATTCATCATCAATATTGTATCGATAACAATCTTCTTGGTAGAATAATCGTTGCTCCTGAGGGCTTGAATGGAACGGTTTCTGGAACGGTCGAAGATTGTCAAAGATATATGGATTGGCTACATGCCGACCCAAGATTTGCAAATATTGATTTCAAAGTAGAATCTCACGAAACCCACGCATTCAAAAAACTTTATGTAAGAATCAAAAAAGAGATTGTTCATTCGGAATTACCAGTAAATCCACTTGAAAAAACTGGTAAACACCTCGAACCCGATGAATTTAAGGAATTGCTCAAAAACGACCCGAATGTAGTATTGGTGGATATGCGTTCAAATTATGAACATTCGGTTGGTAAATTCAAAGGAGCTGTTACTTTTGATATGGAGAACCTGCGTGAACTCCCTGAGCATGTTCACGAAATTGAACATTTGAAAGACAAAAAAGTGATAACCTATTGTACGGGTGGAATCAAATGCGAAAAAGCGAGTGCCTACTTAATTTCGCAAGGATTCTCTGATGTTTACCAATTGCATGGTGGAATCATTAAATATGGTCTCGAAGCGGGTGGAGAAGATTTTGATGGAAAATGTTATGTTTTTGATAATCGTTTGACGACCGAAGTCAATAAAGTAAATCCGAAAGTAATCTCAAAATGCCACGTTTGCGGAACTGAAAGCGACCGAATGGTGAACTGTGCGAATCCTGAATGTAACGAACACGTTGCAATTTGTGAAAAATGTGGTTGGGAAATGGAAGGAGCTTGCTCGGCTGAATGTAAAAGCCATCCTAAAAAACGAGCTTACGACGGCACAGGGTATTACGCAAAAACAACCGAAGGCTACAAGCCCGAACTTGCGATGCGAACCCGAAAAAATACAAAAAATCTTCATATTGTCGAAGAATTGGGGCTTGTTTAAGCCCCTTTTTTATCTGAATTATTTTCGGAGTAATTCAAAATCAAATATTTATCAACCAAACTAATTTTGTTAATTTGCACAAAATTGAATTTATGAAACCACTGATATTAATTACAAATGATGATGGTATTACCTCGAAAGGAATTTCGGTTTTGGTTGAGGTCATGCAAAAAATTGGAGAAGTTGTGGTTGTTGCACCTGATAGTCCAAACTCTGGAATGGGCCATGCAATTACCGTTGATGCCACACTTCATATAAAGAAATCGAATATATTTAAAGGAGTTGAAGCGTATGAGTGTTCGGGTACTCCTGCTGATTGCGTAAAGTTAGCCAAACACCATTTTCTTAAAGGTCGAAAAATCGACTTGGTTGTAAGTGGTATCAATCACGGAATGAACGCCTCAATTTCAGTCATCTATTCGGGTACGATGTCGGCAGCCATTGAAGCAGCTATCGAAGATATTCCATCAATAGGGTTTTCACTCAACGATTTTCGTTATGATGCAGATTTTGAACACACCAAAAAATACATCAAAAAAATTGCTTTGAAAGCCTTATCGCATGGGATTCCTAAACATACCGCACTCAATGTAAACTTCCCTGCAAAACAAGCCGAGCCAATTAAAGGTATTAAAGTTTGTAGGCAGAATAATGGTTTTTGGTTAGAAGAATTCGATTCAAGAAAAGACCCTCACGGAAGACCGTATTACTGGATGGGTGGGGGTTTTGTGAACCGTGAACCAGAAAACCAAGACAATGATATTTGGGCTATTGAAAACAATTATGTCTCAATTGTTCCTTGTCATTACGATATGACCCACTATCAGGCAATTAAAGAGCTCAAAAAGTGGAAAATATAGAATCTTTGATTTTGATTGATTTCGCTGATTGAAGGTTTGGATTAGTAAATCAAAAATTAAAATTCATCATTCAAAGAATTCCTAATATTCGGATAATTCGAGAAATTCTAACATTTTTAAATTACAATAACCACTAATATTGGAAACGAAATATGGCTATACTTGGGAGCGTCCTTAAAGGTGGACTAAAAGTAACGAGCGAAATATTAAAAATACGGAAGATTAAGCCATACAAATGGCAGAAAAAAGCATTTACTAAACTCATTGCTAAAGCTCGTTATACACAGTTTGGCGAAAAATATAATTTTGAAGAGATTTTGAGTTCGGTACTTTTTGGCGAAGGGAACGAATTCTATGCAAAATACAAAAAGTACGTTCCGATTTACGACTACAACAAAATCTATAATGAATGGTGGCACAAAGCCCGAAACGGTGAAAAAAACGTCACTTGGAATGGTAAAGTAAAATATTTTGCATTGAGTTCGGGTACTTCGGAAGCAGCATCGAAAGCGATTCCGATAACAAAAGACATGTTGAAGTCGATTCATCGAACAAGTATTGCTCAAATAATCTCATTGGGTCAATACCAAAACCTTGAAAGCGATATTTTTGAAAAAAGCTACCTAATGCTCGGTGGAAGTACCGCTTTAAATATCGTTGATAATCACTATGAAGGTGATTTAAGTGGAATTGCAGCCGGAGCGATTCCGTTTTGGTTTGAAAAATTTTATAAACCAGGCAAAAGAATTGCATCAATTAAAAATTGGTCTGAAAAACTCGATGAAATCGTAAAAGTCGCTCCGACTTGGGATGTAGCCTTTCTGTCGGGTGTACCTGCTTGGCATACCATCTTGCTTGAACGAATTATCAAGGAGTATAACCTAAAAACTATCCACGACCTTTGGCCTAATCTAATCGCTTTTGCATGGGGTGGTGTTGCACTTGAGCCATACAAACAAAGTCTTGAAAAGTTGATGGGTAAACCAATCAATTATATAGAAACTTACTTGGCTTCAGAAGGCTTTTTGGCTTATCAAGACCGTCAGGGAGGAGATTTACGTTTGGTTTTGAATAATGGTATTTTCTTTGAGTTTATTCCGTTTGATGAATCAAATTTTGACGAAGATGGAAATATCGTTGAGAATCCAACCACAATAATGATTGATGAGGTTCAAGAAGGTATTGACTATGCACTTCTCATTTCGACTTGTGCGGGAGCTTGGCGGTATTTAATTGGAGATACAATCAAATTTACCGATAAAAAAAGAGCCGAAATCAAGATTACAGGTCGCACAAAACATTTTTTAAGTCTTTGTGGAGAACACCTTTCGGTCGAGAACATGACAAAGGCGATAGAACTTGTATCGAATCAGCTTGGTGTTGAGATTCGAGAATTTACCGTTTGTGGCATAAAACATCCGCCATTGTTTGCCCATCAATGGTACATTGCCACCGATAAAGAGGTGGATGAAATCCAAGTTGCAAAATTGTTAGACGAGAAACTTTGTGAATTGAATGATGATTACGCGGTTGAACGTAAACACGCCCTTCAAAATGTTTTTGTGAAGGCCTTGCCCGCCACTACTTTTTATGACTGGATGAATTCGAGAGGTAAAATGGGTGGACAAAACAAGATTCCACGTGTAATGAAAGGAAAAGTGATGGAAGAATGGCTTGCTTTTCTTGAGAAATAACGAAAATCCTCTGTTATCACAGAGGATTTTTTTGTTTACATAATGTCATAAACGAGTTTGAGACCCACACCAATAAACACAATCCCTGTTATCATTTTGATGATTCGCATTGTGCGGTCATTTAATCTATCTTTGATTCGATGAGCAAAATATGCAACCAACGATTCAACTACAAAAATCATCAAAATACAAGTTCCAAAGAAAATAATCTCTTCAAAATGGTTGTATTTGTAACCTTTCAATGTACCAGATAAAATTACCCATGAAATAAAATTGACCGGATTTATCACATTCAACAAAAATCCTTTTCCGAAGAAATAGAAAAAACGAGCAAGTTTAAAATCTTGAATTTTGGTTGGTGGCTTAGATTCTCTAAATTGAGCAATTCCTAAAATAATCAACAAAATTGACCCAAAAATTCGCGAATATGTAGCAAAATTCGGGATTTGAGGTAGTAAAGTTGTACCGAAGTAAGCAATTGCTACCATTATTAAATCTCCAAAAACTACACCAAGCGAAATTTTAACCCCTGCCTTGTATCCATGCTCCAAACTGGTTTGAATCAAAGCAAAAAAAACACTTCCGAAACCAAAACTTAAAATTACTCCAGCCGAAAAACCTAAAATAAGCGGTTCTAATATATCAAACATAAAATTTTGTTGTAAAATTTGAGGCAGATTAATAGCCTTTCAAGCGAGCAACTTTTAAAATACCAGCTACACTCATCGAATCTGTAATTTTATCTTCCAAGACCATTTGTAGGGCCTCTTTAAAATGAACTTTCTTAACAGCCAATTGCTCAGTTTCTTCGGGTTCGGCTTCCGAAATTGATAAATCTTCGGCCAAAAAAATGTAAGCTACTTCATTACAAACTGAGTTTGAGGTATGCAATTTAGAAATCAACGTCCACTTCTGGGCAATCAAACCAGTCTCTTCTTTTAATTCTCTTACAGCGGTATCGAGAACCTCTTCGCCATTGGGACACCCTCCTTCTGGTATCTCCCAAGAGTATTCGTTTAGTGGGAATCGGTACTGACCAACAAGCCAAGTATTTTCGTCTGCATCCAAAGGCACAACACCAACTGCAATGTTCTTAAAATGCACAGTTCCGTAAATACCTTTACCTCCACTCGGATTAATTACATTTTGATGGACTACCTTTATCCAATTATTTTCATAAGGAATCTCAGTATCGAGAATTTTCCAAGGATTTTGATTTTCATTCATTCCGCAAAAATATAAATATTATCTCGAATTTGAATTAGCAAAATATTAAACGGCATTATCTAATGATTAAAACTAAGTTTCTGTTTAAAAGCCTTAACTTTGCGTTTTAATTTTCATTTCGATGGCAAACTCTCACAAAAACCTAAATCTTAGGGCAATACTATTTTCATTTATAGCAAGTATTATTCTAACTGCTCTAAAATTTATCGCATATTTTCAAACACAGTCTTACGCAGTTTTGACCGATGCCACCGAATCAATCGTCAATGTTGTTGCCAGTGGATTTGCACTTTACAGTATTTACCTTACCAGACAACCCAAAGACGAAAACCACCCTTATGGTCACGGTAAAATTGAATTTTTTTCGGCAGGATTTGAGGGTGCATTGATAATGATTGCAGGAATATTTACCCTTTTTCCTGCCGTAATTTCATTTTTCAAACCTCATCCAATCGCAAATATCACCGAAGGTATTTTATTTATATCAGTAACAATTGTTATAAATGGTGGACTTGGTTATTACTTACAATGGCTGGGCAAAAAAAATAATTCGTTGGCACTTGTAGCAGATGGAAAGCATTTGATGTCGGATAGTATCAGTAGTTTGATTTTGATTTTTGGATTATTGGTTGTAAAATATATATCCATAAAAAATATTGATACCTACCTCTCAATCTTACTTTCATTCTATTTAATTAAAAATGGCTATCAATTGCTTCGTAAATCGATTGGGGGATTAATGGATGAAAGCGACTATCAAACTTTAGAACAATTAACAAAAGTTTTAAATGTTAATCGTCATCAAAATTGGATTGATGTTCATAATTTCAGGGTTCAACGATATGGCTCCGACCTCCACATCGACGCACATCTCACACTCCCCTATTATATTTCTTTACAAGAATCTCATGATGAAGTTGTAGCTTTTGAAGAAGTTTTTAGAAGCAATATTGATGGTGAAATTGAAATTTTCACTCATACTGACCCATGTGTACCTAAGTGCTGTTCGTATTGTTTAATTTCAAATTGTCCAGTTAGAAAATTTCAATTTGAAAACAAAATCGAATGGGAACCCTCCAAATTGGGCATTAATGCCAAGCATTTTGCCTCAAATTAATTTTGTGCAAAAAAATATTAGAAAATTAAAACAAAGTATTTTTTTTCATGCTGAAAATGTAATTATTTTGATAAAGTTTATTGTTAAACTTACAAATTCTTACTAACCTTTAATTTATTTCAGATGAAAAAAACCTATCCTATTCCAATAGGGAAAATTACCCTATTGCTTCTACTCTTTGTAGCGAATGTGGTTTTAGCACAAAAGAAAATCAGTGGTAAAGTTCTTGATGGTGATGCAGGAATTGGACTTCCAGGAGCTACAATTACAGCTAAAGGCACCAATAAAGGAACAGCTACTGATGCAAACGGAAACTACACAATTGAGGTTCCGAACGGGACAACGACATTAGTTTTTTCTTCGATTGGTTACACTTCACAAGAAATTGCAATCGGTACAAAATCAACAATCGATGTTACGCTTGCGTCTGATTCACGAGCATTACAAGAAGTCGTGGTGACTGGTTATGGTTCGCAGTCAAAAAGAGACATCACTGGGGCCGTTGCAACTGTTGACATGAAACAAGCCTTAGCGGTACCTGCTCCTAACATCGCTTCGGCTATTCAAGGACGGGTTGCTGGTGTAACAGTTGGAAATGACAACTCTCCGGGTGGTGGTGTAATGGTTCGTATTCGTGGATTCGGAACAATCAACGATAACTCACCGCTTTATATCGTTGATGGAACCCCAACTAAAGGTGATTTAAACACCTTAAACCTCAATGATATTGAGAGTATGCAAGTGTTAAAAGATGCTTCTGCGGCATCAATTTACGGTTCACGAGCAGGCAATGGTGTTGTAATCATCACGACTAAAAAAGGGAAAGCAGGAAAACCAAAATTGACATACGATATGTATTATGGCAATCAATCTCCATGGAAAGGATTTGAATTGCTAAATACACAGCAGTATGCTGATTTATTATGGAAATCGCGTATAAACGCTTTAAATACTCTTGTTAATGGTGTCGCAACGCCAAACCCAGGTGCATCAGGCTTGGTTTACCCAACAAATGCTCAGTTTGGAAATGGAGCAACTCCAGTAATTCCAGATTATATTATTCCAGCAGGTGCAAAAGAAGGTGACCCAAGAGTTGACCCAAGTCGTTATGTATATGACCCATTCAATCCAAGTTCTCGTTTTTTGATTACTAAAGCAAATAAACAGGGTACTGATTGGTTCAATGAGGTATTCGATAACGCACCTATTCAGAATCACCAAATTGGGGTTTCGGGTGCAACCGAAGCAGCAAGATACTCAATGTCGTTAAACTACTACAATCAGCAGGGTATCATGAAATTAACTAACTACAAGCGTTATACGATTCGTACAAATACCGAATTCAATGTAAACAAACGCTTGAGAGTAGGTGAAAACTTCCAAGTTGCTTACGGTGAAAGAGTTGGTCAACCAAATGGTAACCAAAGCGAATCGAACCCAATTTCATTCTTATATCGTATTCAACCAATTATTCCAGTTTTTGATATAAATGGTAATTATGCAGGTACTTCAGGCTCAGACTTGGATAACTCTCGTAACCCAGTTGCCGAACTTTGGAGAAATAAAGACAACGTAAACAAAGATGTTCGTCTATTTGGTAATGCCTATATTGAATTGGATATTCTTAAAAATTTAACGGCTCGTTCTCAATTTGGTATCGACTATAACCTCTTCAATGTTCGTAATTATCGTGCAGTGGATTTGGAATCATCTGAAAATGCAGGAGCAAATACTTTAAGCCAAACCAACAACTATGGATGGACTTGGACTTGGTACAATACCCTTACATACAATACATCTTTCATGGATAACAATTTGAAATTGAATGTGATTGCAGGTACTGAGTCATTGAAAAACTTTTTCGAGCAGTTCACAGCTGGTCGCCAAAGATTTGCATCGGATGATATAGAGAACCGTTACTTAGATGCCGGTAACGCTGGTACTCAAACTAACTCTGGAACGGCTTCTAACTGGCGATTGGCGTCTGAATTTGCCAAAGCAAACATCAACTTATACAACAAATATTTAGTTGACCTTACAGTACGTCGTGACCGTTCTTCACGATTTGCTAAAAATTTAAGAACTGCGTACTTCCCTGCGGTTTCTCTTGGATGGAGATTGTCAGGTGAAGGATTCATGAAAAGCCTCACATGGCTTGATGACTTAAAATTGAGAGCAGCTTATGGTCAAACTGGTAACCAAGAAATCGGTAATTACAACTACTTTGGTATATTTGGCTCAGATGTTCGATTTAGTTTCTACGACTTAAATGGTTCACGTTCGTCTTCTATTCAAGGTTATGAACGTGTTCAATTTGCCAATCCAAACGCTAAATGGGAAACAACTTCATCAATTGATGTTGGTTTCGATGCAACATTATTTAAAGGTGCAATTGATGTAAATTTCGACTGGTTCGACCGTCGTACTACCGATATGTTGTTCCCTGTAGCGGTACAGTTCTCGCAAGGTGTGGCATCTGTTCCATTCCAAAACATTGGCGAAATGCGTAATAAAGGTATTGAATTAGGCATTAATCACAATGGAAAAGCAATGAATGGTAAATTCACTTATTCAATTGGAGGTAATATTTCAACCTACCGCAACACCGTTGTTACTACCGATGGAAATCCAAATACTCAATACTTTGGCTTTACGACACGTCTCCCACCAATGAGTGTAACCCAAGCTGGATTCCCGTTAGGTTCATTCTTTGGATATATTATCGATGGATTTATCCAAACTGACGAAGAAGGAAATAATTATGCAAGACAATTTGGTGGTGGTATCAACAACAAAGCCGGAAACTTCAAATTTAGAGATGTAAACGGAGACGGATTAATCAATGCAAGTGATAGAACTATCATCGGAAACCCGCACCCAAAATTCTCTTATGGTATCAATTTAAGCGGAACATACCAGAACTTCCGTCTTGATATTTTTGCCAATGGAGTTTCGGGTAATCAAATTTTCAATTACCAACGTTATTGGACAGATTTCCCAACATTTGGTGGCAACCGTAGCGAAAGAATGTACTTTGACTCTTGGGAGCCTGGTAAAACTGATGCTAAACTTCCAATCTTGCGTTCTAATGACGTAATTAGCTCAAACCCATCTACTTATTATTTAGAAAATGGTTCTTATTTGAGATTGAGAAATATCCAATTGACTTATACAATTCCGAACAAAATTGTAAATAAAATTGGTATGGGTAGTGCTTCGGTTTATGTTCAAGGTCAAAACTGGATTACAATTACCAAATATACAGGTCTCGACCCAGACATTAACTTACGTAACTCAAGTGCCGCAGGTCAAGACCGTCACATTGGTGTAGATGAAGGAGCATATCCTGCTTATCGTGCTACTTTAGTTGGTTTAAGTCTTAGTTTTTAATTTACATGAATTTTATAAAAATACATTTATGAAAAAAATAACGATATTGACTACGGTATTTGCTCTTGGTTTTGCGACATCATGTAGTGATAAGTTTCTTGAAGTTCAACCAAAAGCAGTTTTATCATTTGAAACACTTAAAAATAGAGCAGGTGTAAATTATTTGCTAACTGCCGCCTACTCTCTTGTTGATGGTGCCGGAAATAATGCTGGTTTTTCTTCTTGGCATGGCTCTGCTGATAACTGGATTTATGGAGAAGTTGCATCAGATAATGCCTACAAAGGAACAACAGCGGGTGACCAACCCGAAATTTCGTTGATTGAACAGAGGCTAATTCAGCCAGATAATACTCACTTTAGAGGTAAATGGGCCATCGTTTATGATGGAATTGCTCGTGCCAATGATGTTATTTTATTGACCGACCAAGTTTCTGAATTATCTGAAGCTGAAAAAACTTCAATCAAAGCACAAGCTCGCTTTTTGCGTGGACATCACCACTTCGAAGCAAAGAAAATGTGGAACATGGTTCCGTACATTGATGATAAAACGTATAACCCTGATGATTTGAGTAGCACAAAAGTTCCGAATGATAAAGACATTTGGCCAAATATCGAAGCAGATTTCAAATTTGCTTTCGATAACTTACCTGCTACTCAAACCCAGAGAGGTCGTGCAACAAAATGGGCAGCAGCAGCAATGTTAGGTAAAGCTCAGCTTTATCAGAAGAAATATGCCGAGGCAAAAGCAACTTTTGATGCAATTGTTGCAAGCAATCAGTTCAGATTAATGGATAGATACCATGATAATTTTAGAGCTGTAACAAACAATAATGCAGAGTCAATTTTTGAGGTGCAACACTCAGTAAATGATGGTGCAGGTGGTGGCGAAAACGGAAACTGGGGTGCAACTCTAAACTATCCGTATGGTGGCGGTGGTGTAACAACCTGTTGCGGTTTCTACCAACCATCACAAAACCTTGTGAATGTTTATAAAACAAATAGCGACGGGTTGCCTTTGTTTGATACATTTAATGATACTGATGTAAAAAATGACCAAGGTATTGCATCTTCTGCCGCATTTACTCCCGATGCAGGAACCTTTGACCCTCGTCTTGATTGGACAGTAGGGCGTCGTGGAATTCCTTTCTTAGATTGGGGTGTACATCCAGGACAAAACTATGTGCGTGACCAAGCGTATGCCGGACCATATTCTCCGAAAAAGCATTTAATGTATCGCTCTGATGTTGGTACAAACACATTCTCGGGTAACCCTCGTTTAAATGCCAACAATTACAGAATGATTCGTTATGCCCATGTTTTATTGATGTTGGCTGAGTGCGAAATTGAAGTTGGTTCACTTGAAAGAGCCAGAACTTTAGTAAATATGGTTCGTAAACGTGCGGCCAATCCTGATGGTTTTGTAAAAACTACAACTGGAACCGATGCTGCGAACTATGTAATTAAAGAATACCCTGCTAACTCGCCAATATTCGCTAACAAGACAAGTGCACTGAAAGCAGTTCAATACGAAACAAGACTTGAATTAGCAATGGAAGGACATAGATTCTTTGATTTAGTTCGTTGGGGAATCGCCGATGTTACATTAAATAACTATTATTCAAAAGAAAGAACTAAGAGAACTTACTTCAATGGGGTTTCATTTACAAAAGGTAAACACGAGTATTATCCAATACCTTTGAATGAAATTTTGAATAGCCAGAAAAATGGTCAACCAACATTGAAACAAAATCCTAATTATTAATAAATTGAGTGGGAGGAATAACACCCTTCCACTTAATAATTTTTAAGATTTACAAAATTTCAAAGAATCGTTTCAAGAACGATTCTTTTTTTTATTTTTGTATGGTTGTATAGACAACTTAAATTATTCAACCCTCTATGTTTATCACTCAAATTTTATTACAAGCTGACGCACCAGCCCCCGACTTTGTATTGTTTTTAGGTCGTTTCCACCCTCTATTAGTTCATTTACCAATTGGTTTTTTGATTGTCATTATTCTTTTAGAATTATTACGAATTGCAGGGAAAATCAGTTTTGAACAAAATACATTAAAATTTATCCTACTAATCACCGCAATAAGTGCAACATTTGCTTGTATTGCAGGTTATTTTTTATCGCTCGAAGGTGGCTACAACGAAGAAACACTCGAAGAACACAAATGGCAAGGAATCTGGCTTGCAGTTTTCTCTTGGTTAGCTTATTTATCAAAATTGCAATTCATCAACGATAAAATTCCTTTTTCGAACGCCTTGTATGCACCATCATTGATATTTGCCAATTTAATGATGTTTGTAGCAGGACATCACGGTGGGAATTTAACACACGGTGAAACATATTTGACCGAAAACACTCCGCAACCATTCAGAAATTGGCTCGGTATTGCACCAAAAGAAGAAAAAAACACCGACGGTGGATTACCCAAAATCGTGAATGTTAACGAAGCAATGGTGTTTCAAGATATAATCAAACCAATCTTCAAGAATAAATGCGAACAATGCCACAACGCAAACAAAATGAAAGGTGATTTGAGGATGGATACTATCGAACTTCTTAAAAAAGGTGGTGAACACGGAGCAATCTTTGTAGCCGGAAAAGCCGAGGATAGTGAACTCATAAAACGAATTTTGTTACCAGAATCGAACGATGACCACATGCCACCAAAAGGAAAGACACAACCGACAGAGCAAGAGGTTTCGCTGATTAGATGGTGGATTGATAATGGAGCTCCGTTCGATAAAAAAGTTTCTGAATTGAGCCAACCAGAAGAAATCAAACCAATATTAAGTTTACTTGGGGGCGGATTAACTACTACCATGACTACAACAACTCAACAAGTAAAGCAAGATAAATTTGATTTAGAAGAAAAGCTTTTGAGTCAAACAGTTTCCGCAGCGGCACAAAGTTCGATTGATGAATTGAAGAAAAATGGAGCATTAATTCTACCATTTGCTCAAAACAGTAATTTTTTAGAGATAAGTTTTATTAATAATCGTAATTTTTCGGACAAAGAATCGGCAGTTTTATCAAAACTTACCGACCAAACGCTTTGGCTAAGATTAAGTGATACTCAAATTGGAGATAAATCAATAGATGAAATAGTAAAACTCAAAAATCTAACAAGACTACACCTCGAAAACACGAAAATTACAGATGCGGCATTGGCAAAATTGGCATCTTTAAAAAATCTGGAGTACCTAAATTTAATCGGTACACAAATAACTGATGCAGGTTTAAAGCAATTGGTAAATAGTAAAAATTTAAAAAAAATATATTTATGGCAATCTAAAGCTACGCAGGCAGGTGTTGATGAGCTAAAAAAATCTTTAACAAATGCCACCGTAGATTTAGGAATTTCTCAAAAAGAGGTCGAAGAGTTTTTGAAAGCAAAGGCTGATACAGTGAGTGACGATGTTTATAAAAAGAAATAAGTCGAATTCAAAACTTTCATAAAATGAACACAATTCAAGAAGAGATTCACGACCAAATGAGTCGTCGAAACTTTCTAAGTTCGGCAAGTTTAGGCCTTGGGGCAACAGCATTAGCTTCTTTATTACCCAAAGAATCTTTTGCGGGAGATGGAATCATCGGAAAACCTCATTTTGCTCCAAAGGCCAAAAGAGTAATATATTTATTGCAAAGTGGGGCTCCGTCACAACTCGAACTGTTTGATTATAAACCAATGCTCGAAAAAATGTTTGGGCAGGATTTACCCGAATCGGTTCGTAAAGGTCAGCGATTGACAGGAATGACGGCGGGTCAGAGTAGGTTTCCGTTGGCGGCATCGTATTACAAATTTAATCAATACGGTAAATCTCGGATGTGGATTAGTGAGTTGTTGCCCTATACTCAAAAAGTTGTGGATGAACTTTGTTTTATTCGCTCAATGCACACTGAGGCTATTAACCATGACCCTGCAGTTACCTTTATCCAAACTGGTTCACAACAAGGAGGCAGGCCTTCAATGGGTTCTTGGGTCAGTTGGGGATTAGGTTCCGAAAACCAGAATTTACCTGCATTTGTCGTCCTGTTATCAAAGGCACGAGGTGGTGACCAGCCACTATATGCTAAACTATGGGGAAATGGATTTCTACCTTCAACCCACCAAGGAGTCGTTTTTCGTTCGGGAGGAGACCCTGTTTTTTACCTAAATAATCCTTCTGGCATAAGTAAAACCTCTCGCAGAAGAATGCTTGATTATTTAGCAAAACTCCAACAAGACCAGTACAAACAAGTTTTAGACCCAGAGATTAATAACCGAATGTCGCAGTATGAAATGGCATATCGGATGCAAACCTCGGTACCTGAAACTCTCGACATCAAGAATGAACCTGATTATATATTTAAAATGTACGGTGAAGATGCTCGTAAGCAAGGTACATTTGCTGCAAATGCTCTTTTAGCCAGAAAATTGGTCGAAAAAGGGGTTAAATTTGTTCAGTTATACCATCAAGGCTGGGACCAACACGGTAATTTACCAAACGATATTAAGATTATGACCAAATCGGTTGACCAAGCATCGGCTGCTTTAATCATGGATTTAAAACAACGGGGTTTACTTGATGAAACTTTGGTGATTTGGGGCGGAGAATTTGGGAGAGGTTCATATTCGCAAGGGAAACTGACCAAAGAAAACTACGGGAGAGACCACCACCCAAGATGTTATACAATCTGGATGGCTGGGGCTGGAATCAAAAAAGCATACATTCATGGCGAAACTGATGATTTTAGTTATAATATCACCAGAGACCCTGTACATGTTCATGACTTACAAGCTACGATAATGCATTTGTTGGGAATCGACCATGAACAATTAACTTTCAAGTTTCAAGGAAGAAGATATAGGTTGACCGATGTAGCGGGCGAAGTTGTGAAACCAATTTTGGCATAAATCTTCAAAACAAAAGCCACTGACAAAAATCAGTGGCTTTTAAATTATCATTTGTAATAATTAGGCAACGCTTGCCAAAGGTTCTTTTTCCTCATCTTCAGCATCTAAGTTTACATCATCAACATCGAGTTTTGCCCATAACTCACCCCATCTAATGCGGTAAATTTGTACTAAGCTAACCCCAAACATTTTGGCTAATGTAGTTGGTTTAAGACGACCTTCCAAAACAAGTTTTTTGAGCCTACGTGCTTTGTTTATTGATAATTTATGGCCCCTTAACTTGTATTTTAAACCATATTTATGCAAAACATTAGGGTCACTTTGACTGTGTTTTTCGGCCTCTTCTTTTGTTACCCACTTTAAATTTTCAACAACATTATTTGAGCGGTCATAATCAATGTGAATTACCTCAGTCTTATTTTCGGGGTCGTCGTTTGGTAAAAACTTCTCTGCAACAAGACTTTGAATCGTTTTGAGTTTTGAAACTCGCTTTTTTACCTCTTTCCCACGTTTCTTCTCGACCGTGAAAGTACATAATTGTGCAAAATAATTGAGGCCACCTTCTGTTTTAACAATTTTGAGGATAAATCCATCGGTTAATAAATCGTTTTCAAAAGAAGCCCAACGCCCTAAATTAGAGATGGCGTATCTTCGTGAGGTTGGAATCCCAAACGAAAACTCTTTCCATTCTTCTTTGTAAGCGGGTTTAAATTTGTTTTTCGCACGTAACGGAGGTTTGGCAATGTACTTTTGTTTTGTTTCTGACATTTTCATGAAATTAAAAAATCCAACATAATTCTAACGGCGGACTTTATGATATATTTTGTGGAGGTGACGAACAAACATACCCCTAAAGTAGGGGTATGTTTGATGCTATAGTTGCAAAAATAACAATAATTTCAAAAAATTTATTCAACAAATTAAAATAATTACTATTTCTTCTTCTCTGTTTCTTTGATACTTAGAGCAGCCAATTGCTTCATTGATTTCTCCATTCCATCAATTGAGCCATCCATAAAAATTACATTCCCTTTACCTTCTTGGGCTACTTGACGGAGTGTTTCTGTCCAGAGTGCAAAAAGTATAAGAGATGAATCAAGGCTTGCTTTTTCCATTTCTTTAGCAGCAACTGCCATACCTTTGGCAACTTCTTCACGGAATTGTGCCAAACCTTGTCCACGCAATTTAGCGGCTTCTCTTTCAGCCTCAGCCGAAATTCTGATTGCGTTACCTTCTGCTTCTGCCGATTTAGTTTTAGTAATTAATAGTGCCTGCCCTTCATTTTCGGCGGCAGCTTTTAAGTTATTCGAAGCAACTACTTTTGCCATCGAACGAACAATCTCTTCATCGAATGTAATATCGTTAATCTGTAAATCAATCAAATGATAGCCCCATCCATTGAGAATATGGTCAAGATTTGACTTGACATCATCAACAATTTCGTTTCTCAAACTCAAGATTTCAGATTGTTTTTTTGTGGCCACAAAGCTACGGATAGAACCCTCGATAGAACGAACCAACGCCTGCATGAAGTTGGTATTATCAATAAATTTAAAGGCAACATTTTTAATTGTTTCCTCTTGTTGGTCAGTTACTGTATAAAGTAACATTGCTTTGAAGTAAACATTTGCTTGGTCGTTTGTAATGGCTTGAAACGATAATTCAGCCGAACGGTTCTGAATCGAAATTACTCGATAAACGTATTCGATGAATGGAATTTTAAAATTTAAGCCCGGAGTCATTACACGTTGGTACTTACCGAAAACTGTAATTACTGCAACATTGCCTTGCTGAACAATTACAACCGACAAAAAAATCAATACTACTGCTGGTATTAGCCAAAATAAGAAAAACATGGTTTTGTTTAGTTAGTGTTAATAATGTCCAAATATTGTGTATGTGATTTAAATTTAAACATATAATTTGAACAAGCGGTAAAAAAACAATTTAAATACTCATTTTTTGATTAAGTGGTTTTTATCGAACTCATTCCACCATCAATATTAAATATTTGGCCAGTTATCCAACTTCCTTTTTCAGATAATAATAATTCTACAACCGAGGCTATATCATCGGCCGTACCAACTCTACCAATAGGATGTCTTTTGTTTGATGCATCAATTTTTTCTGGAGTTGAAAGTAAATTTTTTGCTAATGGAGTATCAGTCAATGATGGGGCAACGGCGTTAAATCTGATTTTTGAAGAAGCGTATTCGGCAGCGAGTGATTTGACAAGACCTTCGACTGCACCTTTAGCTGCTGAAACAGAAGCATGAAATCCCATTCCAATTTTAACTGCAACGGTACTAAATAATACAACCGATGAATCTTGGGCGGCTTTTAATCGGTGTAAATTGGCTTGGATAACCTCAATCGCACCCAAAACATTTATCTCAAAATCATTCTGAAAGTCAGATTTTGAAAGTCTATTAAAAGGTTTTAAGTTGATTGTACCGGGTGCATAAACAATTCCATGAAGTTCTGCAGGCAAATCATTAAATACTGAAATATCAGATTGTTTTGCATCCCAAGTAATGTGTTTTGTTACAGAAATATAGGGAGCATTTCGGGAAACTGAATATACATTTGCATTGTTTTCGAGTAGTTTTTGTGCAATTGCTTTACCAATACCAGAACTTGCTCCGACAATCAAAAAATTTTTATTTGAAAATGACATATCAAAGAATTTGAGTTTATTTGAAAACTCCTCGAAATGTCTAAATGTTTAGATATTTAACAATTTCAAAAACTCGTCTCGTTTGTCGGTACTTTCAAAAACACCGCCATAATAACTCGTAATTGTGCTGCTCGTTTGGTCTTGAACACCCCGCGAAGAAACACAAAAATGGTCTGCATCGACGATTACAGCAACACTTTCGGTCATTAATGCCTCCTTGAGGGCATTACCAATTTGCATTGTTAGTCTTTCTTGAACTTGAGGTCTCCGAGCGTAATAATTCACTATTCGGTGTAGTTTTGACAAACCAATCACATTGCCTGATGAAACATAAGCAATGTGAACTTTGCCAACGATTGGTACAAAATGATGTTCGCAGTGTGAATAAAATTGAATATTCTTTTCGACGAGCATTTCAGAATAATTGTACTCATTTGTAAAGAGAGTAACTGGTGGCTTATTTTCGGGATTTAAGCCAGAAAACACCTCTTTAACGTACATTTTTGCCACTCTTCGGGGTGTTCCTCTCAGGCTTTCATCGAGTAAGTCAAGCCCCAAAATGTGCATTATGTCTCTAAATTTTTCCTCGATAAGGTCAATCTTCTCCTCATCATCCAATTCAAAAGCATCTGCTCGCAAAGGAGTATTCAAATTTGCCGAAAAGTGATTGTTTCCAACCTCTTCGATGACTGAATTTATCGAGTCTTTAAAATTATTTTCTTGCATTAAGCGAAATTATTTGAGCGACAAATTTACGATAATGAGGTATTCTTAAAACCAATTTTAAAAAAGAATTTCAGAAACCAAGTTCAAAGCAATTAGCATTGAATAGTTAATCTAAAATCGTTAATTGTAAATAGTAATTATTAAACCATTGATTATCAACTTTATTTATACGATTAACAACCTAAGCTATTCATAATCTTAAACTGACACAAAATATAAGCATAAGATTTGGTTTTATACATAATTTGAGGTTTTTTGCATTTGAATTAACAAAACTAAAACGATGACTAACCAAAACAAAAACTACATTGGCCCTCTCCTGATTATTGGAATGCTATTTTTTATCTTTGGATTCGTAACTTGGGTAAATGGTACTCTGATTTCATTCTTCAAGAAGGCTTTCAGCCTCGACAATACAAGTTCGTATCTGGTGACTTTTGCTTTTTTTATTTCTTACACAGTTATGGCGATTCCGTCATCGGCCGTGCTTAAAAAAATTGGCTTCAAAAAAGGAATGTCACTCGGATTGGCAATTATGGCAGTTGGTACCCTGATATTTATTCCAGCGGCAAAATTGGCATCCTACCCCCTATTTCTTTTGGGTCTATTTACGATTGGCATCGGATTGACACTTCTACAAACTGCCTCAAACCCGTATTTAACAATACTGGGTCCACGCGAAAGTGCAGCACAAAGAATCAGTTTGATGGGAGTCGCCAATAAGATGGCAGGAATTCTAAGTCAAAGATTTTTCGGAGCAATTCTTTTAGCTGGTGGAACGGCTGGCGTGGTTTTGACAACCGAACAAGAATTAGACAAAGTCGTAACTCCATACTTGATTTTAACAGCAGTTTTAGTAGCCTTAGCAATCCTGATTTTATTTTCAAAGGGTTTACCAGAAGTTAGTGAAGAACAAGAAGGAGCAGCAGATAGCGTGAGCAACAAAACCAGTGTTTTTCAATTTCCGAACTTGGTTTTGGGGCTAATAACTTTGTTTTGCTACGTAGGTTTAGAGGTAATTTCGGGAGATACGATTATCAATTACGGAATTTCGCTTGGTTTTCCAGAAGAAGAAGCAAAAGATTTTGGTCAATATACACTTTGGGCAATGTTAGTGGGCTATGGGTTAGGTATTGTATTGATTCCAAAATATGTTTCTCAACAAACTTGGCTCAAATTTTCATCCATGTTCGGATTAGTTTTTACAATAATTGCCTTAGTAACAAGTGGTTATAACTCAGTAATTTGTATTGCAGTTTTAGGATTGGCAAACGCAATTATGTGGCCTGCAATTTGGCCTTTGGCAATTGATGGTTTAGGAAAATTCACCAAGATTGGTTCGGCTTGGTTGATAATGATGATTGCTGGAGGAGCAATTCTTCCATTAGTTTATGGTTCACTAGCCGATGCAATCGGAACTCAAAAGGCATATTCTTTATTAATTCCTCTCTATATTTTCATTTTGTATTATGCTGCAATAGGCTACAAAAAGAAAAATTGGTAATACCCCCAAAGCCCTAAGCTATTTTTGGTTTAGGGCTTTTATACTCATCGAATCAATATTTTGATTAACAAATTTCTTTGAATTGAACATCAATGCCCACCCAATGTAGAGCAAAATTCCGGTAGGCATTTGTCCTAAAACCCCATTTCCATAACTTGCCATGTAAATCCCGAGTGTTCCGGCATGAATTGCTAAAAACTGTTGTCTTAGATTTTTATCGGGCAAATTCCACAAGAGCATTCCTCCTCTAATGGCAATATAGAAAAGGATAATTAAATGAAGGGTCAGTCCAATCACACCCTCTTCGGCCCAAATTCTGACAAACCAGCTATCGGTTGGGGTTTGAGCCAAAAAACTATTCGGACTAAACCTCAGTCCCCAGTTTCCAGCCGAACCAACGCCACCACCAAAAGGTCTTGAAGCCAAATAATTTGCTAATTTTTTCTGATTTTCAAGTCTAACCAATAGTGATGCATCATTGGGGTCAAGAGCAGTACGCATACGGTTTATGGCGTAGATATTCTGACCGATATATGTAAACTTTAACAAATAAAAAATTAATCCACCCAATAAAATCCCTCCACCAAAAACCTTGAAATTCTTGCTCATAAACAAGTATGTCATAAATCCGATAGCAGGAACAGCCATAGCTCCACGAGTACCCGAAATAAACATACCTATCAATGAGAGTAATGCCGCAGTATAATAAAAGACTTTTCTCTTGAAACTAAGTCCACTCTGAAGAGCCAAAATAGTTGCTAATACCAGTGTATGTGCCTGTGAAGCCCCAAATTGACCAGCGTCAGAGTAGAATGAGAATACTCGTAATTTTCCGAATAAAATATGTTGTTTCGCCGCTCCTGCATCGAGCCAAGCTTGCTCAAATGAATCAACTCCAATAATATTCTGTTTTAACCCGTTGATTGAGCCTATCATCGACAAGATAAGCCATAGATGGAGGTAAAGTTCTAAATCTTTTTTCTCTCTCAACAAAATAAATGTGAGCGGAACCGCCAAAAACATGTACAAAGAAACCCCTCGCATTGCGTAAAACCATGCTTCAAAACTTCGAGCTTCTGGGTTGAAAATTTCTAACACATTATAACCCATCCAAATGACGGCAGCCATCGTAAGGCCATTATTTGCTTCTTGCCAAGGTATTTTTTGTTTTTTTACGAAAAGTGCAATAAAAGTGAGTACCAAAATACCATCAACAGCCAGTCCGATTGGGGCATCACTGATGTAACGAGCGATTCCATTGGCCATAAAAGCCATAAAAATTGTGCTGTAAATACCTAATTTGGGGTATGTAAAAAGTAGATAAAGGAAATAAAAAATAAATGGAAGCATCAAGAATCCTAATCCGGCGACTATGCCAACCTTAGAAATGATAAGTGAAAAGAAAACCCCGAAAAGTATCAATAAAACAAGATTTAGGGGCTTTTTGAGTTGCTCTGCTCCCTTAGATACTTGAAATTGCGATAGCGTGTTTTTCATTGAATTGTTGTTTCATGAAATATACGCCAATAAAAATGCCAATTGTAATATTGAGAAGTGTTACACCAATTACAGCGGGTAACCCTAATTGATAATGAAGTACAAGAAAATCGCCTACAATATTGATAAAGAGCATAATAAATACCTTAAAAGTATTGATTTGAGGTAAATTCATGGCATCAAGGGCAATTCCGAGGTAGCGGTCGGTCGGGAGTAGCAGAACATAAACCATGAAAAATTTTAATAAAATTGTTGTTTCTCCATAGCCTTTACCAGCAAAAAGTAAAATCACTTCTTCCGAAAATTGGAATAAAATTCCGATTATTGGTAAAATTCCAATTGTAAAAATCATTAACTCTTTTCTAAAACTTCTCTTTAAATCATTGAAATTGCCCTGGGCTACCATTCTTGAAAATCTTGGGTAAGCCGACATAGCCCAACTTCGTAACGGAATTTCGAATACCTCAACTAATTTTAGTGGAATCTGATACAAGGCAACCATACTTGCACCTGCAAATTGATTAATCAGCCAAATATCTACATTCTTCAATAGACTTGTTCCCACCGTAGAAAGAACAGTAAATCTGCTAAAATTCATCAATTCAAAATAAGCACTCTGCGTTTTTTTAGGGTTTATAAGTAGGTACTTTATATTTACCCATACACCTCTCTCGAACAATAGAACATAAACCACAATCGCTGCTCTAATGGCTAAGTGGGTATTGACAACGAATTGTAAATCAAAGTTTTTACTAAAGAACAAAGTCGCTAAAAAAGGGACACTTTGTAGAAAATTTATGAACCAAAGTTTAATGAATTGCTGTCGAGAATGAAATATCATGGTCGCCATGTTGATGGGCAACATCAAGCAGATGGCGACCGGATACTGAATAAACAACAACTCAGAAAATCTGATAAAAAAATACGAACCAAATAATGCTTTCACAATGAAAAGTACAGCCAGAATCATAACTGTTAGCCAAAAACTGATTTGCCATGCTCCAAGAATAAATCTTTGTTGTTCGACAGTTTCTTTGCAAGCAGCCACAAACTTTACCAAGGCCTGATAAATAAAGCCAGCACGGAGCATTTCGACAAACCCAAATACACTCAAATACAAAACCCACACACCAAAATCTTCTTTTGAAAGCCCACGAGCTAAAATCCCGAATGTAAGGAAACCGAGTCCAGCGTTCAGAATATTACCCATCATTAGGCTACTTCTTTCGATAAATGAGGTATTTAATTTGGCAAAAATCTTTTTCATCGTTTAAGCAGTTAAAACCACTAACTCTTTAGTAACCAAGTATTTAAAAATTGATTTATTGAAATTCACTTTTTCTAAGCCAGTAAACTTGTTGAGTTTGCAATGGCTTTTACGGAAAGAGATTTTCAAACCTGATTTCTTTGAAATTCTACTTAATTTCTGATGATTTAAGTGATTCAACTCATAATATTCTTCCATGAGGGTTTTTGTACCGACCAAAACCCTATTCTTTTTTTCCATCATTTTACGAAGAATAGAATCTGGTAAAAACTGACACCACGGTAATGCAATATCATGGTTTAAATGCGAAGCATAGGGGCCTTCCCAAGGTGGATAGCTAACGAAAATTCCACCTGTTGGATGAAGACACTCTTTCAATTGAACAATAATTCTTTCGAGAATATCTAAAGGAATATGCTCAGCAACGTCGTTGAGAATGATAAAATCAAATTTTTCTTGAATCGGATTTTCTAAGACATTTCTCAACTCAAATCTTACGTTTGGAAGATTATATTTTGAATGTAATTTTTTTGCAATTTCGATATGGTTTGGGTCAATATCCATTCCTACAACCTCACAATTCCAATTTTGGGCATACCAGAGGGTCATGCCACCCATTCCACAACCAAAATCTAATATCTTTTTACCATTAAAATCGAAGTTTTCAGAAATCAACTTTTTATCAAGATTTAGGTGACTACTTGTACCTTTAAATGCATTTTCTGCGTATTCAAGTCCTTCTTGTTGTTGTTTAGGTGTCATTTTGGTAAATATTAAAATTGTTCTTCAATAATTTTATTTAATTCGGCAGCTCTATTTTTCCATGAATTGGCTTGGGCAAAAGCTATCCTATTTTCAATTAATGTTTTATCTTGTTCTTGAATGGCTAATCTTAGATTTTCTTCAAAACTACTTTCGTCAGATTCGTAGATTAAGCCCTTAAAATCTGTCAAATCAGCAAAATTTGTACTTACAACGGGCATTCCACTTGCTAAATATTCATTGATTTTTAGTGGGTAAATATTCTTTGTAAACTCATTTTTCTTAAATGGAATCAGCCCAACATCAATTCTTTTCATTTCCTCTGCCAACTCGTTGGGCTGTTTTGCTCCAGTAAACTCTACATTCCGGAATGTATTTAGATTCGACTCAATAGATTTCTCAATAACTCTGCCAACAAATAGAAACTTCATTTCGGGCATTGATTCAATCATTTTTTTCATTAATTCTCTATCAATCCTGTCATCAATAGTCCCTACGTATCCAATTGTTGTTTTTTTTGTTAAATTACTTCTTGGGTTACTAAAAATACTCGTATCAACTCCGTTTTTAACTAAAAATGTCTTTGGTTGAACTTTGCTTTTCTTTTCAAAAAGAGCGTTTGATGAAACAGCCACTGCGTCTGTCATTTTCATAAACTCTTGCTCTGTCCAGCCGCCATGTCTTTTACACCATTTTGCTTCGCTTATTTCATCGTAGCAGTAGTACATTGTTGCTTTTTCATTAAACTTGCCTTTTAGATAAATGCCAATACTTGGTTGAAAAGCGTTAATTAAAATCGGATTTGTAAATTTTACTTTTGGGGTTACTTTTTTTATACTTCTCTCAATGATTTTTGCATTTATTTTTAAGAAATACTTGTAAATACTTTTACTTGAAATCCAGTTAATGGGTAATATCGGTGGTAAAGTCAAGACTAAAACTTCGTTACCGTTTTCGAGTTTTATCGTTCTAAGTCTTTCTTCTTTTCCTAAAATTCTTCTGAATGGGGCTTTATTTTTTCCTAAAAATCCACGAAAAACATCAATCCAAGTATAAGTATATTCAACATAAAGAACTTTTCTAAACTCGGTCATTTCAGACATTAACTGCACAGTAGATTTCAAGTAATCTCCCTCCCAAGAAGGTAAACCGATGCAGATTATTTCAGATTTTGAATCCATTTTAGTTCTTAGTTAACATATCAACTGCAAACGACTGATGACCAAAAGCTAAAGGTGAAGGTTTTAGTTCTTTACGCTTCAATTCTAATCTCAAAAGACGTTTAATCATTGTTTTTAATTTAGAATCTTTGGTTTGGTTTTCTGCAACTAAATTTTCGAGCGAATCAAAAGCTACACCATTTACAATCATTTCAACTGGAATATTGTAGTTTTCCAAAATCTGGACTGCCTTTTTATCGGCTTTTTTCCAAGAACGATTGGCCGAAACTACCAAAAGTGAAAGATGTGCATTTTTCAAAATATTAGTCGGAATATTACCAGTGAGAAACGGTGGAATCTCAAGCAAACAATAGTCATAATCGTTTGGGTCAATCCATGAACTAATCAAATCTTCGATACCTTTAGCTTCGCTGAGAGCCTTAGTTGCTGGGTATTTCAATAAGCCTTCTACATACGATGTACGGTTTTCGCTACTTGGTTGAATTGAAAGTACTCTTGCACCAGATTTTTGCAAATGTTGAGTAATCAAATTAGCAACTTCTGATTTCCCCTCATTTGGTTGTGTACTCGTTACCAAAATCAAAGGTGTTGTGCTACTTGCGTGCAATGAACTGATTTTCAATTTAAAATTTGTAACAATTTGCCCGATGAGCGTTTCCTTGATTGATTCTGAATGATTTTTTTGATAAAAAACGGGCAATGCACCTGCTGCTTCGATACCTGTAAATTCGATACCTCTTTCTAAATTTTTTATGGTGCGGTCGCTCAATTCTAAAATTAATAATGTTGCCAAAACTCCAATTGCACCAACTAAACCCGAAAGAATGATTAACATCAACTTTTTGCTTGGCATCTCAACTGTTATTGGTTTGTCAATGATGTCGAGGTTTGATGAAATCTCAATATTTTGTTTACGTAACAAAGCCATATTGAGGTCATGGAGAATCTGAATATAAGCACGTTCACGAACATCAATTTCTCTTTCTAATCTCGACAAACCCGAACCAAGTGGAGCAAAACGAGCATAATCATCGTTGATTTCTCCTAATCTACGGTTCAATGAACCAACACGTGCTTTGTTTTTTTCGACCAAAATCATGTTTTCGAGCCAAGAATCAAGTAAATTTTTGATTTGAACGTTTTCGGTCGAATGTGTACGAGCATAAAGATTTTTAACGCCATCGGTCAATTGAGCTTCATACATTTTAACCTCTTGATTCAACTTATCTACATCACCACCATCTGGATTCAAACTATTACGAGCGATGATAGATGTCAGCTCAGAAATTTTATTTTTTTGATTCAATAATTCTGTGTTTCTAAAGAAAGCACTTCTATTGATTGATAATTTTTCTTCTAATTTGGCAAGAGCTTGGTCTGCTGCTTTCAATTCTCCCTCTAAACGATGATGCTCATCAGTTAAATCTTCTTTTTTGCCAGCTAATGCTTTTGTTTGTTCATAATAATTCAAGATTTGACCATTTTCTCTGAAATTCTTCATTCTGTCTTCGGCCTCGTTCAAATCCTTCTTTGCATTATCAAATTGTTCTTGAAAATAAGCCACTACACTACCTGTTTCAGACGCTTTCAAACCTTTATATCTTCTCATAAATACTTCGAGAGTAGTTTTCAAAGTATTTTCACAAAGTCCCTTGTCGTTAAGAGAATATGTAATTTCAATCATATCGCTACTTCCCTTACGATTAGCTTTGATTTCACTCAAATTTTTTAAGCTGAATGGTGTTTTTCCTTCGTTGAACAAGTGTTGGATTTCTTTTGGTTGCCCAGTTTCGTAAGCGGTTAATAATTTTTGAAAAGTTGCTTCGGCATTTCCTTTTACAACCACTTGTTGTCTGACAGAAGCAGGAAACCATTCTTTCATCTTCTCGAAAGTCTTCGGATTTACGTGCTTTCCATCGGCTTTTTCTAAAATCAAAGCCTCAGACAATAATCGAAAGCTAATTTCTTTGATGGTTTCTCTCGAACGAATTGTATTGATTATATTCTCGAATGAATTATTAACTACATCACGGTCTTTGCGAGATTCTCCTGTACTTTCAATGTTGAAACCAGTTGATAAACCAGTGTAAAGCATTGTTGTACTACTAAATTCTCTATCGGAGTTTCTTGTGAAGAAATAAGTTGCCGTAGCCATCACAAGAGGAATTAAAATTAAAAGGATTATATTTTTCTTAATGAGTCGGATAAATTCTATAAGATTCATCTTTGTACTGAGTTAAATGGTTTTTTTGAAACCCTTCCACAAAACCCTCTCCCGTAGAGAGGGACTTTTCTCTCCTCCCCATTTGGAGAGGGATTGGGGTGAGGTGCTTATTTCAAATCCTTCAATGAAACACCAAGCATTATTTCAAGTTGATAATAGAGTTTTTCGTAGGTTGTACTTGCTTGTTCAAATTCAGCAAACGCATTAGAAGCTAATTCGGTGATGCGTCCAAGTTCTGAAATGTGAAGCTGTCCTTGTTGAAACTCTTTTTCAGCCATTTCTTTTTGCAAGAAAAGAGCGTATTTCTTTTCTGCTTTTATACTCAATAGTTTGTAGGCAAGTTGTGCATCTTTGTATAAATCTGTAATTCTGAATTTTACATCTTGGCTCAAAAATTTTGAATGTTGCTCAGAAGCCGCCTGGCGATATTGGGCCTGCTTGATAAGGTCTTTTCGAGCAATCATATCGTATAAACTTACCCTAACGGTAACACCTACACGAAACGAATTCATTGCTTGAAAACTTAATGAATTGAATTCTGAGTTTGAGATATTGTTATTTACGTTTAAAACAGCTCCGTTGTTTGAGCGTTGAGCTCCTAAATCCATAAAAACTTTATCCATCCACAATTTTTGAGCGACTTTTACCGATTGTCCGTAGTGTTCAGTAAGGGCGTTTTGCTCTTTTACCAAATGTGAGTTTTGTTCGGCATAATCCAAAACTTTTTCAATCGAAGGTAGTTCTTTTACTGCAATCTTTGTTTCTTTTTTGGTTTGAGCATTTACATGTACGTATGCCAAAACTAAAAGTAGGATTAGGATATTTTTATTCATTTTCTTGAGTTGTTTATACCATACATCTTTCTAAATGTATGCCAGCAATCAACCCAAAACATAAACACCTCATTATCAAGCAGTTACAAAATTTTCATATCATATTTTTTTTCCATTTTTTGGAACAAAAAAATATTTATGGAATCAATAACATAAATAGAACCTTCGCACGATTTTTGCTGTATTTTTATAACTTAATACACGATATATACGAATATACGAACTCATGAAAGGAATTGTCTTTACTGAATTCATCGACATGGTAGAGTCAAAATTTGGCTTTGGCATGATGGATGAAATCATAGAAACTGCAAAATTACCATCTGGTGGCATTTACACTGCTGTTGGGACCTATGACCACTCAGAAATGGTTAAATTGGTTGTTGAATTGAGTAATAGAACCCAAATACCAATCAATGAACTACTTAAAAGTTATGGAAAGCATCTTCTCGGTGTATTTACCAAAGGTTATCCTCACTTCTTTGAAAACACGACCGACGCTTTCAGTTTTTTTGAACAAATTGACCAATACATTCATGTCGAGGTTCAGAAATTATACCCAGATGCCGAACTTCCAAAATTTGATACTTTCCGAATAAACGATAATACCTTAGAAATGATTTATAATTCGCAAAGGAAGATGTCGGATTTGGCAGAGGGGCTAATTGAGGCTACAATTGAATTCTTTAAAGAAGATTCGACCGTAGTGCGTGAAGAAATGAACCCTGAAGGTACAATTGTAAAATTTACGATTACAAGAGTATGAATGAGGAAGTAGAAATCCTGAAACGTAAAATCGAAAGAGAAAAAAAGGCACGACAGCAAGCAGAAAAACTGCTTGAGGCAAAGGCTCTTGAATTGTATAAAGCCAATGAGGAGCTTCGTAAGCTGAATGAGTCTTTAGAAAAACAAATAAAAGAACGTACAGAACAATTACGATATAGCGAAGAAAAATATCGAGGCATTATCGAAAACATGGATTTAGGTCTAATTGAGGTCGATAATGATGATGTTATTCGGAAAGTTTACAAAAGGTTTTGTGATTTAACAGGATATGAAGAATATGAACTAATCGGTAAAAAAGCGGCTGACATTCTACTTCCAGATGACGAATTTAGAAGGGTAATCGCTGAACAAAACAGCAATCGACTTGAGGGAGAAACTGGAGTTTATGAAGTACCTCTTCGTAAGAAAAATGGAGAAATAATTTGGGTAATCATCAGCGGTGCTCCAATCATTGAAAGTAACGGAACTGTCACTGGCTCAGTCGGAATACACTTAGACATTACCGAAAGAAAACGAACTCAAGAAGCACTTGAAGAGGCTCGCCACGTGGCCGAAGAAGCCCGTAGGGCCGAAAAACGCTTCTTGGCGAATATGAGTCACGAGATTCGTACTCCAATCAATGCCATAATTGGTATGACTCATTTATTGTACGATACCAATCCATCAAAGAAACAAGTCGAGTATTTGAGTGCTATCAATTATTCGGCAGATTTGCTTTTGAGTTTAGTTTCGGATGTTCTTGATATTTCTAAAATCGAAGCTGGCGAAATGAAACTTTCGGAGCAAACATTCAGTCTCAAAGACCTCATTAACAGTACATTACAAACATTCAGACTTCGACTCCAGGGCAAAGATGTTAAGCTAATTTTGGAATTTGATGATGAAATTGAAAATGACGTAGTTGGTGATTCAACTTTCGTGACTCAGATTCTGATGAATCTTCTTAGCAACGCGGTAAAATTTACAGAAAGAGGAAAAATCGGTGTTCAGGTCTCGTTATTATGCCGACTTGGAGATTTCTTAATGACCGAAATAAAAGTTTTTGATACGGGAATTGGTATAACCCAGCAAAATATTGGACGAATATTTGACAGTTTCAGGCAGGCCGACCAAGATGTAAAAGTGAAATATGGAGGTACGGGGCTTGGCTTAGCAATTGTAAAGCAGTTAGTAAACCTCCATGGTGGAGAAATATCTGTAGAAAGTCAAGTCAATGAAGGCACCACATTTACATTTACGCTTCCGCTAAAAGATAGTAAACAACAAACTAAAAAACTCCATTCTCTGACCGAAGACATATCTGAAGATTGGAAAAACTATAAAGTCTTGGTTGTTGAAGACAATCTGATTAACCAAAAATACGTCGAGGGACTATTGCTCAAATGGCAAATGGCTTACAAAATTGCAAATCATGGTATTGAGGCCATCCAATTAGCTAAACAAGAAAATTTTGATATTGTCTTGATGGACATCCGAATGCCCGAAATGGATGGTTACGAAACAACCAAAGCTATCCGTGCTTTAGAAGGTAACGGAAATCAGCACATTCCAATTGTTGCATTGACGGCTTCGGCAATGAGCGATGAGATTGATTTTGCTTATGAAATTGGCATGAATTCTTATTTGACGAAGCCATTTACACCAGACCAGTTAAAAGAGGTTTTGGAGCAAAAGCTAACCCTAAACCCAAATCGCAATAATGAAATTGTTGATAAGCAAGGTAACTTAAATGTTATTGATACACCTAATGAATTGGATGACACCCTTCAAGCTGATTATTTATCAATTGTTTACGGAAACGATAAAAAATACGCAGCTGATATGTTTGGATTATTTCTGAAAACTGTACCAAACCAATTTGCTCAGCTAAAACCACTGATTATTGATGAGAAAGCGGTAGAAATTGGCAAACTGGCCCATCAATTGAAACCATCATTTACGATGGTCGGTTTACCAGAAATAACTCAAAGCTTGCAGGTTTTAGAGAAGAAAGCCAAACAAAATGAACCATTTGGTGAGATAAAAGTCCTTTATGAAGAAATTGAAGGCGTTTTTTATCGAAAAATCAAATTGGTTGAAGCCGAGTTGAAAAATCTAAATAATTAATATAATTAAAAAAGAAAAACGCCAAATTGGCGTTTTTCTAAAATCACTTTCTATAAATATTTTCCAAATTTCTATATCCAGACTTATCTAAATACCAATCTGCAAATTGTGTACCTCCACTTTCGGCCCATTTTCCGAAATAAACGTGCCCACTCAAAATATCTTTTTTCTCAAAAGGATAATCAAAACTTACTGGTAAATGAACAGCCCACGGTAAATTTCTCCAGTTTTTGTAATAAATTCCTTTTAAAGGCTGTGAACGGTCGTGCGAAGTTCCAAAAAGTTTCAAATCAGCTTTTTCGGTTGGAGTGTAATTTGGTAAATGAACCTCTTTGCCACGTTCTCTATTGACTACCATGAATGGATTATATGGGGCAGTACCAAGACTATTTGATGAAATCGGTGAATTGAACTCAACCGTAACAGTCATTGTATCACCTTGCGAAAACGGCTGTTTTTCGACTGTATTCACAAAATCAGCACCCACTCTTTTAATTTTATCGAATGCATCATCGAATACCATGATTACGGCTTTTGATTGTCCGGCTTCGGTACCATTAGAAGATGTTTTTATGTAACCATTATTCAAAGATTGACCAGTTACTCTTTTTACCGTCGAAGCCTCAACAGGTAATTCAAAACCCCAACCATTTCTGAAAGATGCTCCAACTGCACGAATGACCGATTTCATTTTGATGTCAACAACTTGATTCTGAGCATTAAATATCTCTTGAACTTGATAATCTAAAACTAAATCATTGAAATCGTAATCTCCTTTCGATGGCCACAAATCTTCGTACGCTAAAGAACCAAATGTACTTTTTGATGGTGTATAAGAAGAAAAAGCTCTTGATGGGTCTCTTGGAAACTCGTCACGGGTATCACCTACTCCATCTCCATCCGAATCTTTGAATGTATCCATTTTCGGGATTTCAGGGTTTTCAATTGCTCTGATAGGATTAGAAGTTACAAAGAAGACTGCATCATTGAAGTCGTTATCGCAACCAATTGGCTTATTTTCGCGGCTCACATCCTCAATTGAAAGTAATAATCTGTTTGATTTTGTATCATCCAACAAGACAATGTGACGACGTAATTCTTCTTTTGATTCTACGTTGAGGTTTGAATGACTAAAATGAGCGTAAAAACCACTACCTACTTTACCGTCTTTGAATGCATTTGCCAATAAGAAGAAGCCTATGCCAACACCTTCATTGAAAACACCGATTTTAACTTTGTTTCCTGAAACCAATCCGCCACCACTTCCAGCATAAGAAACATTCGGAAAAACCATCGTCATGTTTTTAATCTCGTCAATTTTCTTTGGAGGATTTTTAGGGTCAAAAGTGTAAAAACCTAAAGAATTCAACCAACCAGCTCCCTCATGTACAAAAGTAATCCAAACTTCTGCTTTTTCGGTAATAAATAATGATGTTGGCTTGTCATTTTTCAAATAATCAGGATGGCTTGAAGTAAGCGGCTTTCCTTCGGGTAAACTTGCCGAAATATCTTGAAGGAATTCTGATGTGATATTTTCATTAGTTGATTCCAAATATCTCGGAACTCCACTCGAACTCCAAGAGCCTAAGGTTTTAATTTCAGGCAAGCCATTTTGCTCGGTGCCATATTCACCGCCTACACGCAAGTTGTTCAATTCGTCATTTTCATTTTCGACAAACATTGAAGTACTTGGGGCACTTCCACCAATTTGAAATATTGCTCTTTTATTGACAATATTTACGGTAAGGCTATTCGGAACACCAATCAAATCTGTTTTGAAAGAAAGCTGTTTAATGTGGTTTCCAATTTCTTTTGTAATCTCAACGATTCCATTCTGATTGGTCATTCCCGAAAAAATCACTTCGCCTTTGGGTTCAGTCACAATTGAGAAAGGTATTGACTTCAATGGCTTATCTTGTCCATTCAAAATTGTTACTCTGATAAGTACTTTATCTGAATTTTTGAAATCAAACTCTGGAGAAATATTAAGATTCTCAATGGCAATATCTGAATTCGGCTTGGTAAGTAGAATCTCGTCGGCACCCGGAAGACACGAGGATAATGTAAATACTGATACTACGAATAAAACTATTTTTTTCATTGTTTAAGATGGTTTATTTTACCCATCATATTTCAATAGCTATTCCAGAAAACATAAATCGTTGATTACAAGACATTTAACAATTTTCAAATTTAAGAAACTTTCCATTTTATGGAATTTTTGGGCATTTTTGGAATCATTATTTCCATTTGCCTTGGAGATTCCAGACCAAAGCATCCCAATAAATTTTCAAAAAAACATTCTTCTTGGTCAACAAATATTTAGTCAAATCTCTAATTGCTACCAAAGCTAAATACGTCAAGGCAATAATTTTTGAAAAACCACTTCGCCATTTGCGAGCAAGAAGAATTCTATTGCGGGTTTTGTAGTAAACCTGCACAGCACTTTGTTTGCCTACACTGATTGATTCTTTATGTAATACGAGTGAATCTGGAACAAAAAATATTTTGTATCCAGCCTTTCGGAATTGAAGACACCAATCAATTTCTTCATAATAAAGAAAAAACTCCTCTGGCATTAGTCCGACTTTTTGAATTGCGGACCTCCGAACCATCATTGCCGCCCCGTGAGCTAAGTTAGTTTGAATGGTTTTGTTATATTGACCCTTATCTTCTTCTTTGAATCCTATACTAAAACTTTGAATTTTGATGGGATGCAAATCAGAAGAACCAGCATATTGAATGGTATTTGGCGTGTGAAAATAATGTAACTTTGATGAGCAAATAGCAATATTTTCGTCAGAATTCATTGTAGCAATTAACGGCTCCAAAAAATTGGGTGAAACTTCTGTATCGTTATTCAAAAACATCAAAAACTCACCTTTTGCTTGAGTGATTGCTAAGTTATTTCCACCAGCAAAACCTAAATTTTCACGGCTTTCAATAACATTTACGCGTGGGAATTGTTCACTAAGCTTTTCTTTGAGTGTTCCATTAGAATGATTATCCACAACCCAAATTTCAATATTGGGATAGGTAATTTTTTGTAGTGATAACAGCAATTCACAAGTCACTTCTGTCTGATGAAAATTGACAGTAATGATAGAAACTAATGGTGTATTCATTGGTGTGATTCGTAAATTTCATTACAGACTTTTAGTAGTATATCAGTCGTAAAATCAATCAATTTTTGAGTTTCTGGCGATTCGGTTTCTTCTTTGCTGAGAGCTTCGAGTTGTCGAATGGGCTTTTTCAAAGAAGTAATTTGTAGCATATCTATCGATGCCTTTATCTTATGAGCTAACTGGCCTATTTCTTTCCAATTTTTGGAAACGCGATATTCGTTCAACAAACTGATTGCTTCTTCAGACTGTTTGACAAACAGCTTTTCCATTTGTTTGATTTGTATCTCATTACCTTTCATCATTTGACTCAACAATTGATTATTGTAGAGTTTCTCCTCAGTAGCAACTTTTGGCTTTGTAGATTTTATCGAATAGCTCTGGGTATTTGAGATATGTTTAATCAATTTTTGGAGTAATTCTTCGGCAGCAAAAGGTTTAGCGATGTAATCATTCATTCCAACCTTACTAAAATTTTCAATTTCTTCGTCAACAATTAAAGCAGTAAGAGCAATTATCGGCACCTTAGAGCTTTCGGTTCTGATTATTTTAGTTGCTTGAAAACCATCCATTTCAGGCATCTGTATATCCATCAAAATACAATCAAAGAATTTTGATTTAAATTTCTCGACCCCTTCTTTTCCGTTTTGAGCAATATCCACCTTCATTCCCCAACCTTCCAAGAGTTTTTGAGCAAAAAACTGATTCATTGCATTGTCTTCAACTAATAAGATTTTTTTGCCGACCAAAGTATTACTCGAAGCGTTGTTTTGTTTTGCTTCTTCGAGTGGCTCAAGGCTAATCGGGAAACCAACCACAAAGGTGAATGTAGAACCTTCATTCAATTCACTTTTAACTCTTAAATCTCCTCCCATTAGCTGCACTAATTCTTTTGAAATGCTAAGACCTAAGCCAGTTCCGCCGTATTTACGACTGATACTTGAATCTTCTTGTGTAAAACTATCAAAAATTATTTTCTGCTTATTTGGGGCTATTCCCTTACCTGTATCAATAACATTGAACTCCACAACCAATGCATTATTCATTTTGGTTACAAGTCGAGCTTCAAGAGTAATTTGACCATCTTCGGTAAACTTGATGGCATTACTTACCAAATTTAGTAAAACTTGACTCAAACGTATAGAATCACCGAGTAATGTCACATTCAGTTTTTCATCAAATTTCAAAAAGAGTCCGATGCCTTTTTGCTCTGCCTTGAACTCATTACTATTGACAATATTTTGAAGAATTTTCTTGAGATTGAAAGGAATCTTCTGAATTGTCATATTACCAGCTTCAATCTTAGAAAAATCTAAAATACTATTAATGATTGACTGAAGATTATCGGCTGAAATTTGAATAGTATTGATATAATCAGATTGTAACGGATTTAGGGAAGTTTTCTGAATCAGGTTTGTCATACCCAAAATGGCATTGAGCGGTGTGCGAATCTCGTGACTCACAACCGCCAAAAATTCTTGTTTGATACGACTTGCCTCCTCAGCTTTCTCTTTAGCCTCATGAAGCTGTGATTCATAATTTTTTCTTTCGGTAATATCCGATTCAACCGCAATGAAATTAGTCAAGTTTCCAGAATCGTCAAAAATGGGTTGAATTGATAAATCTACCCAATATTTTTCTCCACTCTTCGAATAATTCAATATTTCTGAACGAAAACTATTTCGCTGCCGCAATTGCTCACCTATGAAATTACGAGTCTCTGGATTAGTATCTTTACCTTGTAGAACTTCACCTGGGGTTTTTCCATAAACCTCATCAAGAACATACCCTGTTATTTGAGTAAACCCTCGATTAACCCATTCTATTTGCCCCTTGGCATTTGAAATAACTATGGCGTTGTCAGTTTTTTCGGCAACTACGGCGAGTTTTTTTAACTCGGATTGATAACGATTCTTTTGATTGGTTTCTTCAATAACCTTGTTGTGTAAAAGGCAGGACTGCAAAGTAATTGCAAATTTGCGAATCACTTTGCTTGCCTTTTTTACTTCATTAACATTAAAAGCAGTTTGAGAGAGGTTAAGCGAGCTAAAATAAAATTTTATAAACCCAAGATTGGGCAATGATAAAATCCAATAGCAACCACCCGAAATATTTTTTTCGGTGATAACATCCTGAAAATGAGCCATTTCGCTATTAATCGAAATGGCATCACTCATAGATAGATTACTCAAAAAATAGTGGTTAGGTGTAATTTCTTTTTTATCGACTCTAAACTCAGGATTTGCATAAACTAAACTATAATTCTCTGGATTTGGCAAGTTTAAAACTTCATTTTTGAGCCAAACTGAGCCAAAGTCAATATTCTTTTGACGCATCCACACACCCAAAAAATCTGAACAATTTTTTTTGAGGTCGAGCGAATTACCTATTGAAAGTGATAATTCATACAATAATGAGATTTCACGAGCTACATCTATTTTAATTCCGGATTCCATCAGTCAAAGAGGCTACTTGCTACAATTGTTTTATTGTAGAAATCCACAAATCCCATGCCCGAAGATGCAATTTCACCTAAAGTTGATACACCCCGAATCCTACATTTCTTATCAGAGTAAACACTTTTCATTGCAACAAGCTCTTGTTCAAACTGCTCGTCGAGATACATTACACGCGTTATGCAATCAAAAACCATTAAACAAGCCGAATCTTCTTGTTCTTCGATGGTTTGTTTTGCAACATCTTTAGCGGCCATGATTAATTTTTCGGGGTCTCCAGTAAGAATTTGCAATGTTGAATTTTCTGGAACTTCCGAGATGCAAATAATTTCACCGTTTTCGTTGACAGCGATTGGGTCACGTACTACAAATTCGGCACCTTCTTTATATATGCCAAATGGAAAAATCTTTGCAATATCAATAAATTCGGTTTCTGAAAAGTTATTATCTGAATTTCCCTCAATTACTTCCTTATATACTTCGTAGGCAGGTCTCCAGTTGAGTTCTTTAATAATATTTTTTTCGGTTGATGTAGCGACAAATGGCCCTGCAAAAACCTCCCATCCGTGTTTTACTCCAATTTTACTTTTACTCTCAAACAATGCCAAAATAGCTCCGTCTTCAAACATGCCATCATTTGTAAAGATACAAGGCTGTTGCTCAAAAGTCATAAAACCAGCTCCCCCGCCCACTATGTTTATCTCATTGTTAAGTAAGCCGTAGATTTTTTTAAGTAATGTATCTGTTTCAGAAACCATCGCATCAATCAACAAAATTGCTGTGTTGATTGATTCAAGATTCTTGATTTCTTTAAATGATGATTCATCCTTAACCGAAAACTTTACAATCTCTCGAACATTCGGAATTGTAATGATAATAAAGCCTTCATGGTAATTTGATGTATCTTGAATAATTGTAGGATAGATTCCACCAAAAAACTTCAATTCATTTTCGTTTAATAAATCTATCAAAGAATTAGCTTCTGAGGCTGTTTTTTCAGCAATAAAAATAAGAAGATAGCGGTCACCTTCTTTAAGGCTCCGTAAATTATCTTGTGTTATTTCGGCTATCGTTCTAAAGTACATTAATTGGGGCATTTACACGTGTACCAATTGTAGTTTCAGAAATTATACCAAAATCATAAAATACTGATAATCAATACGAAGCAATTGTAATAACTTCCATATTTTGGAATTTTTTCTTAATTTTGGACAATTTCGATTAAAGTTCACCACTTTTAATCATATTATAAATGGTAGATTTACCAACATCTAATTTGTCAGCTACCAAAAGCACATCATTATCATACTTGTTTAAAAAGTGTCGAATGATTCGACGAGTGTATTCTCGTAGCGTAACCTCTTCGAGCAAAAAAGCCCCCTCAGGTTTAATCGAATTAAATGTAATGTCGTCAGCACTAATTGTATCATCAATTGCCATAACACAGGCAAGTTCAATAATAGCCTTCAATTCTCTCACGTTTCCCGGAAAAGAATATCCCAATAATTTTTGTGAGGCCTCGCTACTCAAACTGATTTTGGGTAACTTATTTTTTTTACAATATTCTTCAATAAAAAACTTAGAAAGCAATACAATATCGTTGCCTCGCTCACGCAACGGGGGCAGTTGTAAGTTCAAACCCAACAAACGGTAGTACAAATCTTCTCTAAAATTACCTTTCTGTACCTCCTCGGCGAGGTTTCGGTGGGTAGCGACAACGATTCTAACATCAATTTTTACGACTTGATTTCCGCCAATCCTTGTAATTTCTTGTTCTTGCAAAACTCTCAGTATTTTAGCTTGCATCGTCATTTCCATTTCGCCAATCTCATCTAAGAACAACGTGCCACCATTAGCCTCTTCAAATTTTCCAATTCTACGATTTACTGCACCAGTAAATGCACCTTTTTCGTGACCGAAAAGTTCGCTTTCAACCAAATCTTTAGGAATAGCTGCCATATTGACCGCAACAAAAGGTTTTTTATTACGAGCTGAATTATGATGGATTGCTTTTGCGACTAATTCTTTACCTGTACCCGTTTCACCATAAATAGAAACGTTTATATTGCTTTTTGAGGCTTTTTCCATCAAATTGAAAACCCTCTGTAATGCAGGACTACTACCTTTTATGGCTTTATCAAACTCGTACTTCTCACGGACTTCTTCTCGCAATTGAGAGATTTCGGCACGGAGTTCTTGAGTTTCTTTAATTTTCAGAATTGAATTCCAAAGTCTTTCTTTTGTATTGGCATCTTTAACTATGTAATCATAAGCACCATTTTTTAATAATTGGACGGCCGTAGCAATATCCTCCTGCCCCGAAATAATAATGACAGGTATATCGGGATATTCTTTTTGGATTCTTTTCAAAACCGTTTCGCCATCCATATCAGGTAAAGAATAATCAAGCGTAATTACGATTGGTCTTCGGTAAAGGTTATCCAAAAGACTTTTACCTGTCTCAAATCTTTCGACAGTATAATCTGGATTGAGCGTCAAATGATATTCGAGCATCGCTCCATAAAAAGCATCGTCTTCTACAATAAAAATGGTTTGTGAGTTATCCATATTTGGCTATCCAATTTTTAATAAATTTCCAAACATAAAAGAATATTTCCAAATTATGGAAATAAAATTTTTAATTCAAAAAATTAAATAATTGATTATCAGCAATTTACACAAAAACAGCAAACTGGCAAAGGAATTGAAAATAGATTAGTACACTAACAAACATGGAAATCACGATGAAAAAAAGACTTTTAATTATTGACGATAACGAAATGTTGCTTGGATTAATCAAGTATTGCTTTGACTCAACTTTTGACCTTCACCTTTTTCAGTCAATTGCCGAAGCCAAAACTGCCTTGCAAGAAGGTGTGTATCCTGATGCTATCATAACAGATTTACATTTGCCAAATGAAGATGGAAAAACATTTATTTCTTATCTAAAAAACAACCCTTTATACATCAATATTCCGTTATTGGTTTTATCGGGCGAAGAAAAAAGTGAAAGTAAAATCGAATGTCTTAAATTAGGTGCAAATGACTACATCACGAAGCCTTTTCACCCTGAAGAATTACAAATTCGCATCGAAAAACAACTTTCGATTGCTGCAAATAAATCGGTTGGATTGAGTTTAAATTTAGAAGGAAATGGAAACAAGAAAGATGATTTTTTGAATCCTAAATCTTCATTTCGCAAAAGAATCTTCGATATTTTCGTAGCAGGTTCTGCATTAATTATACTATCTCCCCTTTTACTCGTTGTTGCTATATTGATAAAATTAGACTCTAAAGGCCCGGTATTTTTCTTATCTAAGCGAATTGGTGCCGGTTACAAAGTTTTCAACCTTTACAAGTTCCGTACTATGCGAACTGGAGCCGAGAAAGAAATAAAAAACATGACACACTTAAATATGTACGAAACTGTAAATCAAGAACTTAACTCAAACCAAGACGGTAATTTGATAGATGATTCAGGTTGGAGAGACGAGGAAAGTTTACTTGATTCACAGAACCAAAAATCGGCATTTATGAAATTCAAAAATGACCCAAGAATTACAAAATTAGGAGCATTTTTAAGAAATACAAGTATCGACGAAATCCCTCAGTTAATCAATATCATCAAAGGTGATATGTCTTTGGTTGGCAACCGTCCGCTACCACTTTACGAAGCCGAAAAATTGACTAAAGACGAATCTGTGGCACGTTTTCTTGCCCCTGCTGGTTTAACCGGCCTTTGGCAAGTAACAAAAAGAGGTAAAGGTGAATTATCGGCAAAAGAACGCCAAGAATTAGATAATACTTACGCTTACAAACATAATTGGAAATTTGACTTGACATTAATATTCAAAACGGTGCCAGCCCTTTTTCAAACTGAGAAAATGTAATTCTCACAAAAACTTTAACAAATTACTACAATGACACTCATTCTCATATATCTAAGTTTTGCGGTTGCTTACGTGCTATTCTTTTCTATTGCATCAAAAATTAAAAGAAAAAGAAACAGTTTTTCTCAAAATATCACCCAAAAAGTAAATTTCCTATACATGATTCCTGCTTACAAGGAGGACGGAGTGATTGTTGAAACTGCAAAAAATGTAGTTTCACAATCAGACTTCGGTAAAGAGGATGAAGTTGTAGTAATTGCCGACCAATTAAAAAAAGAGACGATTCAAGAATTAGAAAATTTGAATATTACTGTTATTGAAGTATTTTTTGATAAAAGCACCAAGGCAAAAGCAATCAACAGAGCAATGAAAGCTTTGAGTCTTTGGAGAAAAAAACATGATGCAGTTGTGTTGTTGGACGCCGATAATCACTTAGTTGAAGGATTCATCACAAAGGCTAAGGCATCGTTTGGTGCTGGAAACAAAATCATCCAAACTCACCGAATCGCCAAAAATCTTGATACTCCAATGGCAAAATTGGATGCTTTTAGCGAAGAAATCAATAACTCAATCTTCCGTTTGGGGCACCACAATTTAGGCTTATCAGCGGCATTAATTGGCTCTGGATTGGTAATGGATTACGATTTATTCAAAAGTTATCTTCAAAAAAATGATGTTGTGAGCGGTTTTGATAAACAATTAGAGCTTGACATCATGGAAGATAAATTGAAAATTGAGTACCTCGAAGATGCTTATATTTTAGACGAAAAAGTAAGAAATGCTCAAGTGTTTGAAACTCAACGCACTCGTTGGATGGCGGCACAATGGAATTTTGCAAAACAAAACTTTTTGAAAGCATGGGTGCAATTAATTCGATTCGGAAACCTCGATTTCTTCAATAAAGTTATTCAGTTTATTTTACCTCCAAGGGTAATTTTGATGGGAGTTTTGGCAATAATGATGATTTTTAGCTTGATTTTTGATTATAAATTTATCGAAATTGCTCTTTTGAATATTGGATTATGGACAGCTTTTGTTTTAGCAACTCCAAGTTTTCTGTTAAAAAGTCTTAACAAAAATTTACTTGCCGAATTACCAATTGCATTTATCAGCATGACAAGAGCATTTTTGAAAATTGGCAAAGCAAAACAAAAATTTTTACATACTCCACATGGAGCGACCCATAACTAAGCTAATTTATGAAAATTGGAATCGAAGCCCAAAGGATTTTCCGCCCAAAAAAGCACGGTATGGATATTTACGCACTCGAACTCATCAGGGCTATCCAAGAAGTTGATACCGAAAATGAGTATGTAGTTTTTGTAAAACCAGATAAGGATGTTTGTCTAAAGCCAAGTAAAAACCTCAAAATTGTAGAAGTTAATGGCAAAACCTACGTGGATTGGGAACAGATTTCGCTACCAAAAGCAATAAAAAACGAAAATATTGATTTGATGCACTTTACATCAAATACGGCTTCGGTAAACATTGATTGTCCGTTTATTTTGACACTTCACGATATAATTTATCTCGAAAATTTCATTTCAAAAGGCTCTTTATACCAAATAGCTGGTCATTTTTATCGCCGCTGGAATGTTCCAAAAATTGCAAAAAAGGCTGAATACGTAATAACCGTTTCCGAATTTGAGAAAGTACAAATTCATAAAAAACTCGACATAAAATACTCAAAACTAAGAGCCACTTACAATGCTTTCAATCCAAAATTCAGAAAAATTGAGGATGAAAATTCACTGAATGAAGTAAAGAAAAAATACAATTTACCGAGCGAGTTCATATTCTTTTTAGGTAATAAAGCCCCAAAAAAGAATATGAAAAGGGTTTTAGAGGCTTATTCGAGATATGTTGAAAATGAGCAAAATCCTGTCAAGTTAGTAATTGCAGAGAGTTCGGAGGAGGATATTCTAAAAATTTTATCAGAATTAAATAAAAACGAAGTCATTAAAAACGTCATCTTAACTGGATACGTAAAACATGATGAGTTACCATACATTTATAATCTTGCAAGTGTTTTTCTTTATCCATCGCTAAGAGAAAGTTTCGGGATTCCGATTATTGAAGCAATGGCTTGCGGAACTCCCGTTGTTACTGCCAACACAAGTGCAATGCCCGAAGTAGCAGGAGACGCAGCGATTTTAGTTGACCCATTCGATACCAATTCAATTAAAGAAGGATTTGAAAAGATATTAACCGATAAAGAGCTATCTAATCAACTAAAAATCAATGGATTAACAAGAGCAAAAGATTTTTCTTGGGTAAATACAGCCAAAAAAACAATTGAAATTTACAACAACCTTAAAGTCTAATAAAATGAAAATCTTAGAAATATTATTTTGGATACTAATCTCCATAACTTTTTATGCCTATGTAGGCTATGGAATCCTGATTTGGGTTTTGGTTAAGTTAAAAAGGGTATTTTCCAAAACGAAAAAATATAATTTAGGGTACACCCCAGAAGTAACATTATTGGTTGCAGCTTATAACGAACAAGATTGTATTGAAGAAAAAATCAATAATTCTTTATCGCTCGATTATCCTAAAGAAAAACTACAAATTGTTTTTGTAACGGATGGTTCAAACGATAAAACCGTAGAATTGATTCAGAAATACAGCAATATCAAACTTTTCCATAAAAATGAAAGAAGTGGTAAAATGGCAGCAATTAATCGTGTAATGCCATTGATTGAAACTCCAATCACGATTTTTTCAGATGCAAATGCTATGTTGAATCGCAGTGCAATCAAAGAAATGGTTAAGCACTTTTCAAATGAAAAAGTTGGTGTAGTGGCAGGAGAAAAAAGGATTTTAAAAATAACTGGAAAAACAGCCGAAGTTGGAGAAGGAATTTACTGGAAATACGAAGGTTTTTTGAAAAAACTTGATTCAGAACTATACTCAACCGTTGGGGCAGCGGGTGAATTATACGCAATCAGAACTTCAGAATTCCAGAATTTGGAATCAGATACTTTATTAGATGATTTTGTTCTTTCTCTAAGAATTTGCGAAAAAGGTTTTGTAACTGCTTATGAACCTAATGCGTTCGCAACCGAAACGGCATCGTTGAACGCAGCCGAAGAATTAAAACGCAAAATCAGAATTTGTGCAGGTGGTTTCCAATCAATTTTTAGATTAAAATCTCTACTAAACCCTTTCAAGCACGGAATTTTGAGTTTTCAATATGTCTCACACCGAGTTTTAAGATGGGCTGTTGTGCCACTTGCATTGGTATTAATCTTTGTTTTGAATGCATTATTAATCGAGAAAAGTAGTTTTTATCAACTTTTATTTATCCTTCAAATCGGGTTTTATTTAATGGCCGCATTAGGTCTTTACTTTGAGAAAAATGGTAAAAAAGTCAAAATACTTTACATTCCATACTATTTTTCTCTGATGAACTACTCGGCATTTGCAGGACTTAAAAGATATTTGAAAAATCAACAAAATGTCGTTTGGGAAAAAGCAGTGAGAGCATAGACGTATTTTATGCAAACGATTTCATTAGAACCAATTGATAAAACCTACTAAGCATCAACACAATATCGCAAAAACAGCAATATTTAGTCTAATAATCAGCAATAGTTAGCAAAAATTTGGCATTATAAACCTTGCACTTTTAATCAAATAATTTCTCAATTGGTCAACAAATCAACTGATTTTAATGTCTTCATAGTATAAATATTTTGACATTTGGGGTTCTTTGCTTAGGTTTCAGAAAATTTTACAATTACTAAACATGAAAGTAAGCACTCCGGGCAGAATTTGCCTTTTTGGTGAGCATCAAGACTATCTCGGTTTACCTGTAATCGCAATGGCGATTTCGAGAAGGGTTGCAATTGATGGAATCAAACGAAATGACAATAAAATCATCATAAACAAACCAAATCTTAATCAAAAGGAAGAGTTTTCTTTGACCAATCCACTGCTTTACGAAAACGAAAGAGATTATTTTCGCTCTGCAATAAATGTTTTAAGACTTAGAGGCTTTGAATTCTCAAATGGGTTTGAAATTACAATTGATGGAAACATTCCGATAAATTCAGGAACATCCTCGTCTTCGGCTTTATTAGTTAGTTGGATAAATTTTCTGACAAATATGGCCGATAACCCAAAAGAAATTTCTACAAAAGAAATGGGCGAAATTGCCTACGAAGCCGAAGTTCTGGAATTTGGTGAACCCGGCGGGATGATGGACCATTATTCCACCGCAATCGGCGATATAATATACTTAGAATCAAAACCTCAAATAAAGGTTGAAAACCTAACTCCAAAATTGGGTTCATTTGTTTTAGGTGATTCCCTCGAACCTAAAGATACTATCGGGATTTTGAAACATGTAAAATTTGGGATGCTCGATGCTATCGCTAAGATAAAAAAATTCGACCCCAACTTTGACTTAGAAACTACCTCTACCGAGAAAGTACCCGAATATAAAAATGTTTTGACGTCCGATGAATACGCTTTGCTGATTGGCAATTTATCTGACCGAGATATTCTTCGTGAGGCACTGGCAATGTTTAATGGTCAATCGGTCAACCACCAAAGATTTGGTGAATTACTAAATATCCATCAAAATAGCCTGAGAGATGCCAAAAGAGTTTCTACACCTAAAATCAATAGAATGATAGAGGCCGCAATAAAAGCTGGTGCCTTAGGTGGTAAAATCAATGGTTCGGGTGGTGGCGGATGTATGTTTGTTTATGCTCCAGCCAACACCGAGGAAGTAGCCGAAGCCATTGAAAAAGTCGGTGGAAGAAGCTACATAATCACAAAAGACGATGGGTCAAGGAAAGAAGGCTTGTAATATTATTGCGAATATTCGCTAAATAATTTAACTTGCCGTCAATTCAATCTTCATCATAAAATGCACAAAACCTACATAGTATCAGCACTAAGAACACCAATTGGTAGCTTTGGCGGAGGATTATCCTCGGTCTCGGCACCACAATTAGGTGCAATTGCAATAAAAAATGTAATCAATCAAGCACAATTAGACCCAAACTTGGTCGAAGAACTACTCTTTGGCAATGTTTGTCAAGCCAATTTAGGTCAAGCTCCTGCTCGGCAGGCAGCGTTATTGGGTGGTTTGAACAACAAAACAATTTGTACTACCATCAATAAAGTTTGTGCATCGGGCATGAAATCAATTGCATTTGGTTCACAATCTATTGAATTAGGACAAAACCATATTGTCATGGCAGGAGGAATGGAAAACATGTCGCAAATTCCGTTTTATCTTGCCAAAGCAAGATATGGCTATGGTTATGGAAACAGCGAATTGATTGATGGACTTGCCAAGGATGGTTTATCAGATGCCTACCAAAATGTGGCAATGGGCTGCTTTGCAGATGCTACTGCCAAAAAGTATGATTTAACTCGTGAACAACAAGACGAATTTGCGATAAATTCATACAAGCGTTCGGCCGAGGCTTGGGCAAATGGGAAATTTAGTAGTGAAGTAGTTTCTGTTGAAATAACGGATAAAAAAGGGAATGTAAAAGTAATTTCGGAGGATGAAGAATATAAAAATGTCAATTTCGATAAAATCCCAACACTCCGTCCTGTTTTCACAAAGGATGGTACTGTAACAGCGGCAAATGCCTCTACAATTAACGATGGTGCAGCAGCAGTGCTTTTGGCATCAGAAGAGGCAGTTGTAAAAAATAACCTCAAGCCAATTGCCAAAATCATTTCCTATGCCGATGCCGAACATGAGCCAGAGTGGTTTACAACAGCCCCAGTTCATGCAGCACAAAAAGCATTACAAAGAGCCGGTTTATCGATTAATGATATAGATTTCTTTGAAGTCAATGAAGCATTTTCGGCGGTTGCTTTGGCTTTTGCAAAATTACTCGAAATCGAGCATGCAAAACTAAATGTACACGGTGGAGCGGTTTCACTTGGTCATCCGCTTGGTTGTTCGGGTGCCAGAATAGTGACAACTTTAATAAATGTTTTGAAACATAACAACGGAAAATATGGTCTTGCTGCGATTTGTAATGGAGGCGGTGGAGCAAGTGCTATGATAATTGAAAAATTGTAATTTTGACATTTAATATTAATTTCAGAAATTTGGCTTCGATATTGATTATTGAGGCCATTTTTTATTTATACGGGATAATTCCCCAAAAAATTAGGATTTAGAGTTTATGTTTGAAGGACAATGGGAAAAAAGGTGGAACCCACTGCGTCAGGAATGGGTAATTTATGCAGCACACCGAAATAGTCGCCCGTGGAGTTTTGATGGTATTCCACCCAAAAATGAAAAGCCTGAGTACGACAAAAGTTGTTACTTATGCCCTACAAATCCAAGAGTGCATGGTGAGAAAAATCCAAATTATAAAGGCGTTTTTATCTTTAACAATGACCATCCAGTAGTTGGCGAGAATGCACCAGAGGTACACGAAGACCGCCACGATGGGTTGTACAAACGCCGTTCGGCAACTGGTATTGCAAAGGTTATTTGCTATGACCCACGCCACAATGTTACACTCTCTGATGTTTCGCTTAGAAGAGTTTTCGATGTTTTTAAGGCATTTCAGAGCGAAATGAAAGAGTTTTTGAAACATCCAAAAATCAAAAGTGTCTTTATTTTTGAGAATAAAGGCGAAGTCGTTGGGGTTTCTAATCCGCATCCACATTGCCAGATTTATGCTACTGACTTTGTGTTCACCCAGATTCAACTTCAACTAAACGAAGCCGACCGTCAGCGACGTTTATTCGGCCATAACTTATTTGAAGAAATTATCAAAGCCGAGCAAAAAGACCAAATACGCATTGTTTCGGAGAATGAAAATGCAATCGCTTTTATACCATTTTTTGCAAGGTATGCTTACGAGGTGATGGTTTTCCCAAAACGAAAACACCAGTCATTAATCACGATGGATGAAACCGAACTAATGGACTTCTCGAAGTGTATCCAAGAGGTAATCCGTAAGTTTGATTTGAACTTTCAAATGAGTTTTCCGTACATGATGACGCTTTTCCAAGCTCCAGTTGATGGAAATTCATATCCAGAATATCATTTTCATGTATTATTTTTGCCACCACTTCGTCAACCAGGACTTTTAAAGTACCTTGGTGGCCCTGAGTCGGCTGGCGGAAACTTCATGGCTGATACAATGCCCGAAGCAAAAGCAGAAGAACTAAACAGAGTGGATTTAAGCAAATTTATTGAAAAATAAACCCCAAATTGTAAATTCTCGATACCAACACCAAATGCAAGATTTTTTTACTCAAAACCAAAATATTATCACAGCATCAGCCTCAGGACGAATGGATGTTATGGGCGGTATAGCAGATTATTCAGGTTCACTGGTTTTGCAAATGCCTCTTAAAGAAAAAACAACGGTTCAATTGGCGAGACGACAAGACAATATTTTAAGGATAAAGAGTAAAAATATGCACTCACACAACCTATTTTCGGTTGATGTGAATGAGATTCCAAGCGATTTCAAAGAAGCTGAATCTTTTTTTAAATCATCAAAAAATGGAAATTGGGCTGCCTACGTTGCTGGTTGTTTGGTAATTTTGAAACATTTTAAGGGTATAGGTTTGCATGGTTTTGATATCTACATTGAGTCGCAAGTACCCAACGGAAAAGGAGTTTCGTCTTCGGCTGCTCTTGAAGTTGCAACCATGAAAGCCCTTGGGCAATATTACAATTTAGATTTTGAAGGGACTGAATTGCCTCGTTTGGCCCAAAAAGTAGAGAATCTAATCGTCGGGGCTCCTTGTGGATTGATGGACCAGTTGGCATCGTATTTTGGCACCGAAAATCACCTACTTCCAATCGTTTGCCAACCCGATAAATTAGAAAATCCATTCAAAATCCCTCAAGAATTATATTTTATTGGGATTGATAGTGGCATTCGCCATGCCGTTAGCGGTGCTTCTTACAGCGATGTTCGGACTGCCGCATTTATGGGGTATTCGATTATTGCCCAGTCGTTGGGTATTTCAATCGAAGAAATCAAAAATGCGAAAGAAAGCTCAAATTCAACTAATTTACCATACCAAGGATATTTAGCAAATATCTGTTCTAAAGAATTTGAAATGAAATATTTGCCATTGCTTTCAAAAATGACTGGAAAGGAATTTATAGAAAGATTTGGCGATATAACCGACCCAATTTCAAAAATCAACCCAGAAGCAAAGTACGATATTGTAAGTTGTACTTCGCACCCAGTTTATGAAAATGAAAGAGTTTTAACTTTTAAAAATCTTTTGGAGGATATAAATCTGAATGAACCTAAAGAATATTTAGATTTTATGGGACAATTGATGTATTTATCACACAAAAGTTACTCAAAATGCGGTCTTGGTAATAAATATACAGATAAAATTGTGGCCTTAGCTCAAGAATTTGGCCATGAAAAAGGAATCTTTGGAGCCAAAATTACAGGTGGTGGCAGTGGTGGCACGGTCTGCATTTTGGTTCACGGAGAAAAAGGGATAAAATCAGCAAAGGAAATCTACGAAATCTATAAAAGCACTAATTTCCCGACTCAAAATCTGGTTCTCTTTGCTTGATTTCAGTTACACTTTCCTCTTTTCGCAGTCTTCTAATCAACCTCTCAGATAAATTAAAAGGTGGTCTTATTTTAGTGGCAACCAATTTATTTTGTGGTTTGTAGTTAGCCTCTCCTTTCGGGATTGACAAGTTTACGCCCTTATCTAATTGGTACTTCTTAGCAAAAGCGGCTTTGTTGGGGTGTTTATAATTATGAACCGATAAACCGGGGTCAACTAACTGAGCATTCCGAATATTTACATTCTCAACTTGGGCAAAAGCAGGTGCGGCCACCACAAGGGCGACAATCGTTTTTAGATTATACATAGCCTATTTAGTTTAATGATTTCACAGTTTTTCATGAGAAACCTTAAACAAAAATAGATTTACTGCCCAATTTCAAATAACTATATTGATAAAATCAATCATGGCTGTTTTTAAGTAAAAATACTTATATTCAAAAAATAGATTATACTAAACTTGAAAATCGAATATTTTTCATTTTTGGAGTTTTTGAAGGTCAATTTTCCACTCAAAACCGCTCAAAACTGAATATTTCTTCGAAAAATCACCCATATTTACAGCAAAAGATAAATTCATTAAACTATTAAAATAACATAAGTCTTCACCCTCTTTTACCTCTCCAAAGGTATTCTGGTAAGGTACAATTACTTCACTAATGAGTTCATCATTCTTATAGAATTTTGCAATCAGTTTATCACCAATTTTGACATTTAACTTTGCAAATGTTTGCTTGTCAATATTAGTCCAAACGTTGCCATATTGTATATCCAAAATCGGGATTCCACCTAAAATTTTCCCATTTTCAAAAGTCGGTTTCTGGTATTTTATCAAATTCAGTGAAGAAGGTGGTAATTCTTCTCCAACTTCTTCAAAATTTATCGTTCCACTTGCCAATTTAGCCCCCGTAAATGCAAATACATCCCTCCCAAAAAAAGTGTAAGAACTATCTGATTTGGGTAAACGGTGTTTTTTGAGGTCAATTTCTCTAACTTGTTCAATTCCTTCTGCTTCGGCCACTAAAGTAAAAAGCCCATTATTTGGCCCTACGAAGTAGTGATTTGCCTTAGTTTTTAATACGATTGATTTGCGTTCAGTACCAACACCAGGGTCAACAACACAGACAAAAACGCTTCCATTTTGCCAAAAAGGAGAAGTTTGGAAAAGTCGGTAAGCTCCTTCCCAAATATCATAGGGTGTAATTTGGTGACTTAAATCAAAAATTTGCAGTTCGTTGCTGACACCATTTGCTACTCCTCTCATAGCCGCAACGGCTCCATCTTTTTCACCAAAATCGGTCATCAATACAAGGGGTTTTTGTTTTGATTTATCACATGAGTTCAACACAAAAACTATCAATACACTCAAAAGTAGGTATCTGAAACGCATAATTGTACACTTTGTAATGAATTTTGAAAATATTTAATTTGAGCAATTACCAATATTTGTTCTAAAAACTGAGCCGTTATCAACCTTAAATCCGGGGTTTAATTCGATAAATTTTCCAGCTTGAAAAACTACTTTAGAATTATTGCTTATTGCATTATTTGCCACAATTGAATTGGATGCGGCTAATGACTGATTGGAGGTTATCGAATAATCAACATTTAGGTTTGCCACACACGGAACGGTAATTTTGAAAAATTTATTAAAAGTTGCCACATAAAGTTCTCCGTCTTTATCTTCTCCAAACGTAGTTACAAAACCTAAAAGTACTCCTTTTTCCTCGTTTGTGAGCGAGCCATTCGGATTGATTTTAAGCGTCCAAAATCGTCCAGAATTATAATCGGCATAAACATAATAGCCATTGAGTGCAGGTATTGAACTACCTCTGTAAACATATCCTCCGGTTACGCTGGCAGGGAGATTTCCGTTATTGTTGTAGCCCGCGTATTCAATTATCGGCATTGTATAGGAAATCGCCCCTGCATTACAATTCTGAACAATATGAGGCATGTTTCCCTCGTAGCAGCTCCAACCATAATTTCTGTTTTCAAAAGTCCCAAATGCAGCAAATGAAACTTCTTCGTAATCATCTTGTCCTACATCACCAATCCACAAATCACCAGTTTGCCTATCAAAAGACCACTTCCAAGGATTTCTCAAACCCGCTGCAATTATTTCATCTGGAATCCCATCATTGGGGTTTTGATAAGGGTTACTTGGCGGAATCGTGTAATTTTGAGTGGTCGAATTCACATCAATTCTAATCATTTTACCCTTAACCGATGACATATTTTGAGCATAACCAAACTCATCACCAATATCTCCTCTTGCTCCTCTTGCTCCGTCCCCAGTCGTTGTGTATAAATATCCATCTTTTCCAAAATCCATATCACCACCTTCATGCCCACCCCAATCTGGGTAGCTCAATAAAACTTGCTCTGAACTTAAATTTGCCAAATTAGGATTACTGGCTTCTACTTGAAATCTTGAAATAACACAATTAGCCCCCAAATCTTTGTACTTTAAGTAGAAATAACCGTTTGAGGAATAATTTGGATGAAAACAAACAGCCATTATCCATTCGGCCCTTCCTGTAAAATCTAAGAATGGTGTAACAAGTGTTTGACCGTTAATAAAGATTTTAATTTTTAAATTATCAACGATAAACAATCTATCGTCTCCGGCATGTTCGATATCAACAATTGTTGTGAAACCATCCGCAACCTCCGTGAGTCGAATACTCGGAGATTGGCCTAAAACATCGGTAAACGCAAAAAACAGTGCAATAATTATCTTTTTCACTTGATTGTTTATTGAATATAGGGTTACAAATTGACCTAAATTGGTTAATTTTGCGAAAATTACAGAATAATAGTTCATTTTTAAATATTTATGGAATACAACCACCGAGAGATTGAGAAAAAATGGCAACAATTTTGGGAAGAAAACCAAACTTACAAAGTTGAAATTGACCATTTAAAACCCAAATTTTATGTATTAGATATGTTTCCGTATCCGTCTGGTGCAGGTTTGCACGTTGGTCACCCACTCGGATACATCGCTTCTGATATTTACAGCCGTTACAAAAAACTTAAAGGATTCAATGTCTTGCACCCAATGGGATTCGACTCGTTTGGTTTGCCAGCCGAGCAATACGCCATTCAAACTGGGCAGCATCCTGCATTGACGACCGAAAAGAATATCAATACATACATCGGACAACTTAAAAATCTCGGTTTTTGTTATGATTGGAGTCGTGAAGTAAGAACCTCATCGCCTGACTTTTATAAGTGGACTCAGTGGATTTTCATGGAGTTGTTCCGCTCGTGGTACAATAAAGATACCGATAAAGCCGAACCAATCGAAACTTTGATTGCCAAGTTTGAACAAAACGGAACTCAAGGTATCAATGCGGCTTGTGATGAAGATTGTCCTACATTTACTGCTGCTGAATGGGCATCTTTTGACGAAAATCAAAAATATGACATTACCCTTAAATACCGTTTGACTTATCTCGACGAAGCCGTAGTGAACTTTTGCCCTGCTTTAGGGATGGTTTTATCAAATGATGAGGTAAAAGATGGTGTTTCGGAGCGTGGTGGTTATCCTGTCATTCAGAAAAAAATGAGTCAATGGATGATGCGAATCACTGCTTTTGCGGGCCGTTTGATTGATGGATTAGATAAAGTTGATTGGTCGGATTCATTAAAAGAGCAGCAAAAAAACTGGATTGGACGCTCGGTGGGTGCATCAGTGAAGTTTGCAGTTGAAAATTCTGATAAACAAATCGAAGTTTTTACAACCCGTATTGATACTATTTATGGAGTAACATTTTTGGTACTTGCTCCAGAACACGAGTGGGTTGCCGAATTGACAACGGATTCACAAAAAGAATCAATTGAGAATTACATACAAGAAACGCAGAAACGTTCTGAACTCGACCGCATGTCGGATGTGAAGCGAGTTTCGGGTGCGTTTACTGGTTCATACTGTATCAATCCATTCAATGGTGAAAAAGTACCAATTTGGATTGCCGATTACGTTTTGGCTGGCTACGGTACTGGTGCAGTTATGGCGGTTCCTTCGGGAGACCAACGTGACTGGAACTTTGCAACTCATTTTAATTTACCAATAATTCCGATTCTTGATTCACAAAAAGATATTGATAAACAAGCCGACCCAACCAAAGAAGGGCAATATATCAATTCGGGAATTATCAATGGAATGGGCTATAAAGAAGCAACCCAAACTTTGATTGCTTGGCTCGAAGAACGTGGATTAGGCAAAGGAAAAGTCAATTTCAGATTGCGTGATGCAGTTTTTGCTCGTCAACGTTATTGGGGCGAACCCGTTCCGGTTTATTTCAAAGATGGTCGCCCATACTTGATTGACGAAAAAGATTTGCCATTGGTTTTACCAGAAATTGACAAATATTTACCAACCGAAGACGGTGAACCACCACTTGGCCGTGCCGAAGGGTGGAATTACAATGGTAACCCTTATGAATTAAGTACAATGCCAGGTTGGGCAGGAAGTAGCTGGTATTTTTATCGCTACATGGATGCTAAAAATGATGGAGAATTCGCCTCAAAAGAAGCAATTGATTACTGGCAAAATGTAGATTTGTACGTCGGTGGTACCGAACACGCAACGGGTCATTTACTTTATAGCCGTTTTTGGGTTAAATTCTTATTTGATAGAGGTTACGTACCAACTGATGAATATGCCATGAAATTGATAAATCAGGGTATGATTCAAGGTAGAAGTAACTTTGTTTATCGAGTAAAAAATACTGAAAAACCAACATTTGTTTCTTTCGGCTTGAAAGACCAATACGAAGTTTCGGCACTCCACGTTGACGTTAACATTGTTGAAAACGATATTTTAGATATTGAAAAATTTAAGTCAACACGTAACGATATTGGCGAAGACCCGCAATTTATTCTCGAAAATGGAGTTTACAAATGTGGCTCTGAGGTTGAGAAAATGTCAAAATCGAAATTCAACGTTGTAAATCCAGATGACATTGTTGTAAGATACGGTGCTGATACATTCAGATTGTACGAAATGTTTTTGGGGCCATTGACCGAAGCCAAACCATGGGATACTCGTAGTATTGAAGGTACATATCGTTTCATTCGTAAACTTTGGCGTTTATTCTTCGATGAAAATGGCAAATTGATTGTTACAAATGATGAACCGACCAAAGGCGAATTAAAAACATTGCACAAAACAATTAAAAAAGTACAAGAAGACATTGAGAATTTCTCTTTCAATACTTCTGTAAGTACTTTTATGATTTGTGTAAATGAACTAACCGAGCAGAAATGCCGTAAAAAAGCGATTTTAGAAAAGTTAGTTGTTGTGATGTCGCCGTATGCACCTCACATTGCCGAAGAACTTTGGGAAGCATTGGGTAACGAAAAAGGTTCTGTAACTAAACAATCATACCCAATCTTTGAGGCAAGCTATCTAATTGAGGATTCGTTCGAATACCCAATTTCGATAAATGGTAAAGTTCGTAATAAAATTACATTTGCAGCCGATACACCAATTGAAGAAATTGAGAAAGCAGTTTTAGCCGATGAAGCTGTAATAAAATGGCTCGAAGGAAAACCTGTAAAGAAGGTAATTGTTGTACCAAAAAGAATTGTAAACGTAGTAATTTAAATGCAAAAAAGGCTTGTCCAAACGGACGAGCCTTTTATTCTTAACCTAAAACACAATGAAACATAAGTCCTATTGTTTGTATTAATAACGTACTTTAGGTATTTTTTGTTTGATAAAACTATTCATTAAGTCTATGAAAAGATTCATTTTATCTATTATTATTGTCTTCACACTCATTGATTGTACTCAAAAAAGTGTACCACAAAATAAATTAGTAACTAAAAACATATTTGAGTTTTTCAAATACAAAGAAGGAAGAACCCCAAATATTTCGGCACACCGTGGAGGTGGCGACTACGCTGGTTATCCTGAAAACTGTATCGAATCGTTTGACTATATCGCTAAACAAATGCCTGTAATTATCGAGTGCGATATTGAAATTTCGAAAGATTCGGTTTTGTTTATGATGCATGATAATTCGCTCGACCGAACCACAACTGGAAAAGGCAAAATGCTGAATATGAATTGGGCAGATTTTAAAAATGAAAAATTAAAAGATAACGCAGGGGCACTCACAAACTTCGGGATTCCGACTTTAGACCAAGTTTTAGATTGGGGACGAAATAGAGTAATCTACACTTTAGATGTAAAAAGAAATACTCCGTACGAAAAAGTGGTTGAAGCCGTAAGGAAACATAAAGCCCAAAATTATTGTGTTATTATTACTTACGATGTTAATCAAGCCAAGAAAGTATATCAACTAGACCCCAATCTTTTGATTTCTGTTACAATCAGAGATATGAAAGAATACGAAAGACACCGCGATGCTGGCATCCCTGATAAAAATATGGTAGCATTTATCGGTACTCGCGAACCCAAGAAGGAATTCTGCGATTTCTTGCATCAAAAAGGAATCTGTACTATATTGGGTACTCTTGGAAACCTCGACAAAATGGCAGCATCAAAAGGCGATAATTTATATGCCGAATGGGTTAAAAACGGAGCAGATATTTTATCAACCGACCGAGCATTCGAGGCTTACAAAGCAATTTCAAAATAATTTTATTCCCTAAACATCTATTTTATCACTACTTGTGATTTACTAAAATGAAAAAAACACTTCTAACAATCTCTTTGGCAAGTATCAGCTTGTTGATGAATGCTCAATCGGCATTAAAACCCAAAATCGCTACAATGGCCGATGCGATTCAGCCAAAATTAGTTGAATGGCGTCGTGATTTTCATCAAAATCCAGAATTGGGTAATCGTGAATTCAGAACTGCCAAAATTGTTGCCGACCATCTTCGCTCTCTTGGAATCGAAGTTCAAGAAAAAGTTGCTATGACTGGCGTTGTAGGTATTTTGAAAGGTGGAAAGCCTGGTCCGTGCGTAGCCCTTCGTGCCGATATGGATGGTTTGCCAGTAACCGAAAGAGTTGATGTTCCGTTCAAATCTACTGTCACAACTGAATATAACGGTCAAAAAACAGGTGTAATGCACGCCTGCGGACACGACACGCACGTTTCGATTTTGATGGGTGTGGCCGAAGTTTTGGCAAGTATGAAATCTGAATTGAAAGGAACGGTCAAATTTGTTTTCCAGCCAGCCGAAGAAGGTGCTCCTGCGGGTGAAAAAGGTGGTGCGGCTTTCATGGTTGAGCAGGGCGTTCTCGAAAACCCAAAAGTTGATGCTATTTTTGGACTTCATATCAATTCACAAACCGAAGTTGGGCAAATTACCTTCAAACCTGGCTCAACAATGGCGGCTGTAGATTGGTTTTCTATCAAAGTCAAAGGAAAACAAACTCACGGTGCTGCACCATGGTCGGGTGTTGACCCTATCGTAACGGCTGCACAAATCGTTACAGGTTTACAAACAATTGTAAGTAGAAACGTTTCTTTAACCGATGGAGCAGCAGTAGTTACAGTTGGGGCTATTCACGGTGGAATTCGCCAAAATATTATCCCAGAAGAGGTTAATATGATTGGCACAATTCGTACTTTGGATGAAAAACACCATGAGTTAATCCATAAAAGAATCAACGAAGTTGCCACAAATATTGCAGAAAGTGCTGGAGCAACAGCCGAAGTTAAGATTGATGTGCTGTATCCGATTACATTTAACGATTTGGAGTTAACCAAGAAAATGGTTCCAACTCTTCAGGGTATTGCTGGTATCGAAAACGTCATTCAAATTCCTGCTCAAACTGGTGCAGAAGATTTTAGCTTTTTCCAGAAAAAAGTACCAGGATTGTTTATTTTCTTGGGTGGTATGCCAAAAGGAAAAAATCGTGCTGATGCAGCACCTCATCATACTCCCGATTTTTACATAGACGAAAGCGGTTTTCCGCTTGGTGTTAAATCATTGGCAGGATTGACGGTAGATTACATGGAGATGAATGCTCCAAAAGAAGCTGCTCCTGCTAAAAAGTCTAAATAATATTATACCCCTCCTAAGTCCTCCCCAAATGGGGAGGACTTTTTTATTAAATCACCCCACAAACTACTGATAATAAGACACTTGAAACTTTTGCAAACTTGAAACTATTTTTATCGAATGCCAGCCGAATTAATCGAAATATTCCCGAATAATCCTGATGAACGAAAGATTGCAAAGGTCGTTGAGGCTTTGCGAGATGGGAAAATTGTGATTTATCCTACCGATACAGTTTATGCAATGGGTTGCGATATTATGAACACGCGTGCGGTTGAAAAGCTCTGCAAAATCAAAGGAATTAAACCAAATCAAAACAATTTCTCGATAATTTGTCCTGATTTAAGCAATATTTCGACCTATGCCAAAGTATCAAATGCTGCATTTAAGCTGATGAAGAAAACCCTACCTGGGCCATTTACTTTCATTCTCCCAATTACAAATGATTTACCCAAAATCCTACAAACCAATCGAAAAACCATCGGTATCAGGATTCCAGATAATGAGATTGCTCTTAAAATTGTGAAAGAATTGGGTAATCCTATAATTACTACATCTGTAAAAGGAGATATTAACGACGTAATCGAATACCCAAATGAAATTGAGGTAATCTACGAGCAAAACCTCAATAATGCCGATATTATCATTGATGGGGGTTGGTGTGGTATTACGCCATCAACAGTTGTTTATGCTGTAGATGATGAAATTGAGGTAATTAGAGAAGGTCTGGGGAATTTGGATGAATACTTATGATTTTAATAAATCAGTTTTTTTATAAATGTCTTTCAATTGTACTTCACATTCGCCGACCAAAATCTTTTTCTCAGTATTAGCGACATCTGTATAAATCCATTCATTGAGGTCGTTGATTCGCTGAAAGCTCTCAATTCTAATTCTGTCTTGCGAAACCAATAAGTACTGCTTCAAAGACTTGATTTTTTGATAGCAATGCCATTTCTCATCTCTGTCGTTCTTTTCGGTAGATTCAGACAAAACTTCAACAATTATTGTGGGATTTAGATTAGCAACAATATTATTTGAACGTTTGTATCGCTCTGGCTCACCACAAATCACAATCAAATCTGGAAAATAAAATTTCTGACATTCGGGGATATGAATTAGTCTGTGGCTTCCATAAACTCTACAATCTTCTTTATCATCTAAACAAATATTCAAAATCGTCGCCAAATTTACAACCACTAATTCGTGGGTTTCAGACGCATAATCATCCAAAACTCTCAAATCTCCCTTTATAAATTCGATTCTACTTTCAGATTGTTGTAGAACTTCAAAGTATTCGTCAATCGTATATTTTTTTGTTTGAATATTCTCCATGAACCAAATTTAATCATTTTTGAAGTCAATTTCAAAATCCAAATCTTCCATACATTTAAAATGTCTTTTGGGGCATTTTTTATACCCAATTTTTGAACAAGGTCGGCAACTAAGTTCTTTATTTTCAATCACTTTGTACTCGGTTTGATACGGATACATGCCGAATTCAGGAACTGTATTTCCCCAAATTGAAATTACTTTTTTCTTCAATGCCGCCGCTATGTGCATCATTCCGGTATCGTGGGTAATTATGTACTCCGACTGCCGAACAATCTCAGCCGATTGATTGAGATTACATTTTCCACAATAATTTATCACCTTCTCCCCTACTTTATCTGCAATTTCTTGTCCATTTGTTTCATCCTCTTTGCCACCGAGTAAAACAATTGTTTTGTTGATTTTAGAGCAGAGTTCAATAATTTTATGATTGGGCAATTTTTTAGTATTGTGCTGTCCTCCAATCGCAAAAGCTACATAAGAATTAGGTTCTAAATTTAATGGATTCGTAATTGGAGGAATAAAATAATCCAAACCTTTATTGTCATTCACAACCCCAAAATCATTGAGCGTTGCTAAATACCTATCTACAATATGTACATTAGGCATCTTATTGATTTTGAGATTGACTAAAAGCCATTTTTGCCAATTTAACTTATCAAAACTAAAGGCTTTTACACCAAGTCTGAGTTTAATTATTGAGGTTCGTAGATTGTTGTGCAGGTCAATGACATAATCATAATTCTCTGATTTCAAGTCAGTTAGTAAATCATTCAGCGATTTTTCAAGCAAAAAGTATTTATCAATGTACGGATTATTTTCTACCAAACCTTTAAACTGTTTTTTGGTAACAAAATGCACCTCCGCATCAGAAATTTGAGTTTTCAAACACCTAACTACGGGTGTTGTCAGTACAATATCACCAATTGACGAAAAACGTATGATTAGAAACTTAGCCATCCCAGAACTTTAATGATAATTTACTCCTTGATACTCTCCATCAACCAGTTTATATTTCCAGCGTTTATGCGACCAAAACCAAAGTTCGGGGCGGTCGATAATATCTCTTTCTAATTTTTTTGAATGAATCTCAAGAATCTCGTTTGGAGCTAATTCTTTGGGAGTTTCGGAAATCAATTCAAAATAAAGTTCGTAATATCCTCTTTTTGGCATTTCAGTACGAAGAAATACCACTGGCAAATCAAATCCTTTCGCAAATCTTTCAGGGCCAGTAAAATAGAAAGTCTCTTGATTTAAAAATGTAGTTCGATACGCTCTTTCGGGTGGAGCCGATTGGTCGTTTACTAAAAAAAATGCAAACGGACGCTCTTCGGTTTTTCTGATTTCTATCTGAGCATCGGCCATTGCAATCATTTTGCCACCAAATCTTTCTCTCCAATTTTTGAAAAAATTATCGAAATATTTATTGGACAATGGTCGATAAACTGCTTTGGGAATGTGTGGAATTGTATGAGGTAGTGCTAAATTTACCAGTTCATGATTCCCGTAATGCCCCATTGTGATGATTACATTTCGCCCTTTAGCATATAATTCTTGTAAAATTCTGTCATCTTTTAAAACCACCCTTTTCTTTAACTCCTCCTGCGAAATCGTAATACATTTGATTGTTTCGAGGGTCATATCGGTAATGTATCGATAAAACTTCTTCTCAATATCAGTTAATTCTTGGGTATTTTTTTCTGGAAAACTACGCTTTAAATTGAGTCTAACAACTTTTTTTCGGTATCCTAAAACATAGTAGATTAGAAAATAAACTAAGTCTGAAATAAAATATAAAACCTTAAAAGGGAGTTTTGAAAATAAATATAAAAAAGGGAGTGTTAGATAATAACCAACTGCCTGCATCATAGTCAAAATTGAAAATTATTAATCCTGAGATTGTTCTTCGGATTCGGTATTAGTTTAATCTTTGCAAATAATTCTGATAGTCAATCTGTGTATCTAAATCGAATTTTCCTTCTGGAAAATCTATTGTTTTAGTATTATTGAGGTGTTGTAAAATAACCTTTTTCGCTCCCTGTTCACCGCTCAAATCGAGCAAATCATTAAAAATTGACCTTTTAAACAAAACCGGAATCCCGATTTGTCCATCGTATTTACTTGCGATTATTTGTGAATCAGGATTTTGAATGGCCTCTTCAATCAATTTATTGATTAATTCGGAGCTTATGTAAGGCATATCGACAGTCAAAAAAATCACTGCTTCGATTTCTTTGGCGGTCATATACGTACCAATCAGCCCCATTTTTATCGAAGAAGCCATGCCATCCTCCCATTTTGGATTATCAATAACTGTAATTGGCATTTTATCTAATTCGCCTCGAATCAACTGCCTATTTGCCCCCAAAACTACCGTAACAGGATAACACGGTGTGTCCATCGCAATTTCTGTAATGTATTTTATCAGGCTTTTACCATTGATGGGTAACAATTGCTTGGGTTGACCCATCCTACTCGCAGCACCAGCAGCCAATATAACTATCGCAACATTCATTATTGTTTTATTCTTCTGTCAAACCAAAAATCTTCTTTATTGATTAGTTTAATCTGCTTAAAATCAGGATGTTTGGTATTAATAATGTAGTTAAATTCTTGGGGAATAATGATTGAAGGTACTCTTAAAATACAAGTTTCTTTGCTTTGATACCAATCATCACCCATATTTTGACAAAACGATTTATTCTCTAAATCAATCAATTTATTCGGAAAATCTTGGTAATCAATTATTTTGATGCTCAAATCATCGGGGATTTCGATATACATTAGTTTATACGGAATTCTCAAAGAAACCTCTTGGCGATGCACAACGTTTTCGAGACAAGCCAAAGAAATATTTTGCGATGTGTACAACACAAAACTTTCTCTAAAATTCCACCTTGCTTCGTGTCCAGACGCTGTAAGCTGTGCAAAAATTGGGTTTGAAATCCTATAAACTACCATAAGCTAAGCTAAATCTCCGTAAGCGATTCTTACGAGTTCGTCTTGCACCAAATTCATTCCGCTTACAGTTTGCATCAATTTTCTTGGAACTTGATAATCTAAACCATAAGATTCTTTTTCAATCCATCGATTAAAATCCGAAACATAGCCAAAAACGGTTTTTCCCCAGTCATAGACTTCTTCGAGCTTCATCAGTTTTTCACTCTCGGAAGCATTAAAAATCCTATTTTCTTTTAAATATCGGTCAAATGTCTTCACTGATATTTCTAAGATTTCGGCAAAGAAAGTTTTATTCTGTTCGGTTTTCTCCATAATTTCACCAACCTTTTGTGCCGAAATACCTTGTTTGGCTTTCATCACAAATAGCATATCGTTTGAATGAAATTTTCTTGCTGCTGTCATAGAATTCTCGTTTTATGCCCAAATGTATAGAATTTTGTCCAACCATACAAGACAAATTTCCATTAATTCACGAAAACGCTATTAAACTAAGTTAGTTTTGAATAATTTGATGGCAATTGCGAGCAGAATCATACCAAAAACTTTGCGAAGAATATCGGCCCCTGATTGTCCCAATTTGCGTTCGAGCCATTCAGATGAACGCAAAACCAAGTAAATAATGGCAACATTTAGGATGATTCCGATGATGATATTGATTTCGGAATAAGCAGCTTTGAGCGAAATAATGGTGGTCATTGTACCAGCACCTGCAATGATTGGAAACGCCAACGGAACAATGCCAGTTGCTTTACTGCTCGAAGATTCGTGTTTGAAAATACTTCTGCCAAGAATCATTTCAAGACCAATTAAGAAGATTATCAAAGCACCTGCCGCCGCAAAAGACTTAACATCTACGCCAAAAAGACTCAAAATGCTGATTCCGAGGTATAAATAAATAATCATCAAGGCCGCCGAAATAATCGTAACTTGCTCGGCATGAATGCTTCCCGCTTTTTTACGAATATCAATAATTACCGGAATTGACCCCAAAATATCAATCACCGAAAACAAAATCAGACTAACCGAGAATATTTCTTTAAAATTCATATCTTTAAAAATTAGCGAACGAGTGAATCGTGAATAAGCGAATTGTGAATGAGTAAATTAGCGAATAAACCACAGAAAATTAATCATTTTACAAAACATTGGCCATATATTCAAATCAAGGAAAAATTATTCACTAATTCACGATTCAACAATTCACGATTTTTATCAGTGTGCTTCGAGCCAGTTTAAACCAACTCCCATTCCAGTTTCCATTTTCACAGCTAACGGAATAGCAGTACACATCAAATTATCAATTTTTTCTTTCAATAAATCAATCTCCGAGATGTGAGCATCAAAAACCAATTCGTCATGTACCTGCAAAATCATCTTAGACTTGAGTTGCTCGGCTTTCATCCAGTCGTGAATGTTAATCATCGCTACTTTAATCATATCGGCAGCACTACCCTGAATCGGTGCATTGATGGCGTTTCGCTCGGCAAATCCTCTATCTACTTGATTTTGTGAATTTATATCTCTCAAATAACGACGACGACCTAAGATAGTTTCAACGTATTTGGTTTCACGAGCTTGGTTGATTGCGTTGTCCATAAACACTTTAATTTTCGGAAACTCAACCCAATAAGCATCAATAATGTCTTTGGCTTCGGTGCGAGAAATATTCAATCTCTGGGCCAATCCGAAGGCAGAAATACCATAGATTATACCAAAATTGACCATTTTTGCCTTACGACGCATATCGGAAGTAACTTCGCTCAACCCAACTTTGAATACTTTACTGGCAGTTGTAGAGTGAATATCAATTCCATTGTTAAATGCCTCAATCATACTTTCGTCACCGCTGAAAGCTGCCATGATTCGGAGTTCGATTTGAGAATAATCGGCCGATAAAATTTTATAATCATCGTTTCGAGCCACAAAAGCCTTACGAATCTCTTGCCCACGAGGCGTGCGAATTGGGATATTTTGCAGGTTCGGATTTGTCGAACTCAAACGTCCAGTTGCCGCTACGGCTTGGTTGTATGATGTGTGAATCCTTCCCGTTTTTTTAGAAATCAGAGCAGGTAAAGCATCAACATACGTGTTTTTAAGTTTCACTAACTCTCTGAAATCCAATATTTTACGTACAATCTCGTGTTCGTTTTCGAGTTTAGATAAAATATCTTCACCCGTAGCATATTGACCCGTTTTTGTTTTTTTGGCATTCTTATCCAATCGCATTTTCTCAAACAAAATATCTCCCAATTGTTTAGGCGAAGCAATATTGAATTCTTCACCAGCCAACTGAAAAATTTCAGTTTGAATCAAAGCAACATCGCCCTCCAAGACCTTCGACATATCATTGAGAACGCCCTCATCAACTCTTACACCTTCGTGTTCCATATCGGCCAATACCGAAACGAGCGGAATCTCAACCTTCATCAATAGTTTTTCTTGCTGATTTTCAATGAGTTTGGGAGCTAAAACCTGTTTGAGTTGAAAAGTAACATCGGCATCTTCGGCGGCGTAATCTTTGATTTTTTCAAATGCTACATCACGCATATTGCCTTGGAACTTACCTTTTTTACCAATCAAAGAATCAATCGAAATTGGCTCATAATTAAGTAAAGTATTTGCCAAAAAGTCCATTCCGTGGCGTTGGTCGGGTTCGAGAAGATAATGAGCCAACATCGTATCATACAACTCTCCTTTTACATCAATTCCATAATTCTTCAAAATCAAAATATCGTATTTGATATTCTGCCCGATTTTCATAATTGACTCATTTTCAAACACTTGCCTAAACTCTTCAAGTTGAGATTTAGCTTCGGCTTGTTCTTCTGAAATCGGAACGTAGAAAGCCTCACCTTTACGATAACAAAATGAAAGTCCAACAATTTCTGCATCAACAGCATCAGTCGAAGTCGTTTCAGTGTCAAAACACAACTCTTTCTGGGAATTCAAATAACTAATTAAACTCGAACGCAACTCAGGCGTATCAATCAAATGATATTCATGAATCTTGGTATCTATCGAATCTTTTTCACGGTTAAATGATTTAGTTTCTTCCTCTTCTTCTACAATCAATTGATTTGTTGATGGAGTTGAAGGTGCAGAAGATTCAAAAAGTGAAATTTGAGTACCCGCCTTAGACTTGATTGCGTTTACATTGGCTGTCGGAGCCGCTGGTGCAGACGATGTTGGTGTTGTAACAACCTCGTTAGGTAATAATTTTTTACGAAGAGTTCTAAACTCTAATTCATCCAAAAGTGGAGAAAGTAATTCTGCATTTACTTGATTGATTTCGAGAGCATCTTCATCAAAATCAATCGGAACATTAATCTCAATTCTGGCTAATTGTTTTGATAAAATAGCTTTATCGGCATTGGTTTTAACAGTTTCGGCCAATTTACCAGTCAATTTATCAACATTTTCGATAACACCTTCAACCGACCCAAATTGAGCAATCAATTTTGCCGCAGTCTTTTCACCAACACCCGGCAAACCTGGAATATTATCGACGGCATCACCCATCAATCCGAGCAAATCAACCACTTGGTCAACGTGCTGGATTCCCCATTTTTCGCAAACTTCTTTGATACCCTGAACCTCAACATCTTTACCACCTAAAGCAGGTTTGTAAATATAAACGTGCTCTTCTACCAACTGCCCATAATCTTTATCGGGTGTCATCATAAACACCTCAAAACCAGCTCTTGCAGCTTTTTTTGCAATGGTTCCAATCACATCATCGGCTTCGTAATTTGGCACGGCCAACAGTGGGATGTTCATAGCCTCAACCAATCGCTTTACGTACGGAATCGCAATTGTAATATCTTCGGGTTGTTCTTGGCGATTTGCTTTATATTCAGGGAATTGTTCATTGCGAAAAGTACCTCCAGGCAAATCGAAAGCAACACCAATATGTGTAGGTTTTTCTTTCTGAATTACTTCAAGCATAGTGTTGGTAAAACCAAAAACCGAAGAGGTATTTAGGCCGGTTGAGGTAATGCGTGGAGCTTTAATAAAAGCGTAGTGAGCTCGGTAAATCAGAGCCATTGCATCAAGCAAAAAGAGTTTTTTTGAAGGCATTTTAGAAAAGTTAATTTAATAAAATACAGAAATAGTGACCTAAAACATAAACAACTATCTCAATAATTTATATTTTTACGTTTTACAAAAATAAAGGAAAAGCCCATGAAAAAAGCATTTTTTGTTGTCTTTATTATTTTAATGAATCTCTGCTTGTATGCACAACAAGCCAAACCTAAACCACAACAAACTAATCCGAAAAAGCCAGAAACAACAAAAAAGACACCACCCAAACCTAAATCGACCGAACCCGAGGAATTGAAAGAGATTGAGCCAACGGTAATTGAGCAGACGATTCCTACATACAAACCCGAACCAGATAGAATTTATGACTTCACCAATTCGGATTTAGCAGTAAAATGGCATCAGTTGATGTTTGATTTGGTTGAGCAAACCAATGGCTTTACTCCAAACGTGGCAGCAAGGGCTTTTGCATACACAAATTTGGCTTTTTATCATTCAATTTTACCAGCTTCAAATCAATACAAATCGCTTTCGGGACAAATTCAAGGTTTTGAATTACCCGATTCGCTCAATCAAAAAATTGATAAAAATAAGTTTATCGCACCCATTGCTGCCAATAATGCCATTTTTTACATGGTAGATAAACTTTTTTACAACGCTCCGTTTATCTGGATGGAGAAAGTTTACGCTTTGAGAGATTCGGTAAACCAGATTTTTATTCAAAAAGATTCGCTAAATAAAATCAATTATTCGATAAAATACGGAGAACAGATTGCGAAGCAGATTTTTATGTACTCGTTCAATGATGGAGGGCATCAGGCATATCTCCGCACCTACGATATGCGATACAAATTGCCCAAATGTACATCATGTTTTGAGATAAATCGGGTAGCAGATTTGGAGAATACTGGCCCACTGCACCCAAATTGGGGAAATAATCGGGCATTTATAAAGAATAATTCGGATGATTTAGGAATTAACCCAAAAGTTGAATTTTCGATATATCGAGGTTCTCCATTTTACAATCAAGTCATGGAGGTTTACAATACCTCAAAATTAGTAACGCCCGGTAGTGAAAAACTTCAAATAGCCAATTTTTGGGATGATGCCGCCACATTTAGCTACACAGCCGCTGGGCATTCGGTTTCGATACTCACCCAAGTTTTGAAGGCAAAACCAGTGCCTTTAGAAAGAGCCGCCGAACTTTATTGCAAATTGGGCATGGGTCTAAACGATGCTTTCATTGCTTGCTGGAAATCGAAATACAAACATAATCTTATCAGACCCATCGCATTTATCAAAAGATACATTGATAGCAAATGGGAGGCGGCTTTGCTAACACCACCGTTTCCAGAGTTTCCGTCAGGTCATTCGGTACAATCGGCCACAATGGCAACCATTCTAACGGCTGAATTAGGCGAAAACCACGGATTTACCGATTTTTCAAAATATTTTGTGGGTTTACCCAAAACATTTAATTCTTTCTGGGAGGCTGCCAACGAGGCAAGTATATCAAGACTTTACGGTGGAATTCACTTTAGAGATGCCCTCGAACAAGGAAAAGAAATGGGCAAAATCGTCGGAAATAATATTCTGAAACTACAATTCCGTAAACAATCAAAATAATCACTGATTACATTGATTATTAAGTGATTACACTGATTCTTTATTAATGATTATATTATTTTGATTTAAAAATAGTACTAATCGAACTTGTTTAGGATTATAAAAAGATTTCCAAAATAGGATGAATTTTGTGGTGCGAATCATAAAATCAAACTAAATGGAAATCTTGAGTAAAGATAAAATAGGATACTATATTTTACCAAA
>JBKBNY010000011.1:0-182668 GCA_046295175.1 Spirosomataceae bacterium | reverse complement strand
CAGGAATTACCTTAAACCCAACAACGGGAGTAATAACGATAGCCGCAGGAACAACCCCAGGCACCTACCCAGTAACATACCGACTATGTGATAAATTAACCCCTGCCAACTGTGCAGATATGGTAGATAATATCACGGTTACGGACCCCAAAGTACGTTTAGTAAAGACGGCCGTAATGGCAGGAACGGGAGCAGTGGGCGATGTGATTACTTACACTTTCACGGTAACCAATACAGGAAACGTAACCTTGAGCAATCCAACGATAGCGGATGCGAAATTAGGCTTGACGAATTTAGCGGTAAGCCCAACTACCTTAGCCCCAGCAGGAACAGGAACAGCAACGGCGACATATACGATTACGCAAGCCGACATCAATGCAGGTGAAGTGAAGAACACCGCAACGGTAACAGCAACCCCACCGACCGGACCAAACGTAACGGATGTATCAGACAGTGGTAATGAGCTGGTAGATACGCCAGCCGACCCAGACACCGACCCAACGAATGACCCAACGGTAACGCCATTGACACAGACTCCAAAAGTGCAGTTGGTCAAAACGGCAGCATTGGCAGGTACAGGTGCAGTGGGCGATGTAATCACCTATACCTTCACGGTAACCAATACAGGTAACGTGACTTTGAGTAATCCAACGATAGCGGATGCGAAATTAGGCTTGACGAATTTAGCGGTAAGCCCAGCTACCTTAGCCCCAGCAGGAACAGGAACAGCAACGGCAACCTATACGATTACACAAGCCGACATCAATGCAGGTGAAGTGAAGAACACGGCAACGGTAACAGCAACCCCACCGACAGGACCAAACGTAACGGATGTATCAGACAGTGGAAATGAATTGGTAGATACGCCAGCCGACCCAGATACAGACCCAACGAATGACCCAACGGTAACACCATTGACACAGAATCCTAAGGTACAGTTGGTCAAAACGGCAGCATTGGCAGGTACAGGTGCAGTGGGCGATGTAATCACCTATACCTTCACGGTAACCAATACAGGTAACGTAACCTTGAGCAATCCAACGATATCGGATGCGAAATTAGGCTTGACGAATTTAGCGGTAAGCCCAACTACCTTAGCCCCAGCGGGAACAGGAACAGCAACGGCGACATATACGATTACGCAAGCCGACATCAATGCAGGTGAAGTGAAGAACACCGCAACGGTAACAGCAACCCCTCCGACCGGACCAAACGTAACGGATGTATCAGACAGTGGTAATGAGCTGGTAGATACGCCAGCCGACCCAGACACCGACCCAACGAATGACCCAACGGTAGTTCCATTGACACCGAATCCAAAGGTACAGTTGGTCAAAACGGCAGCATTGGCAGGAACGGGAGCAGTGGGCGATGTGATTACTTACACCTTCACGGTAACCAATACAGGAAATGTAACTTTGAGTAATCCAACGATAGCGGATGCGAAATTAGGCTTGACGAATTTAGCGGTAAGCCCAGCTACCTTAGCACCAGCGGCAACAGGAACAGCAACAGCAACTTATACCATTACGCAAGCCGACATCAATGCAGGTGAAGTGAAGAACACCGCAACGGTAACAGCAACCCCACCGACAGGACCAAATGTAACCGATGTATCAGACAGTGGTAATGAGCTGGTAGATACGCCAGCCGACCCAGATACAGACCCAACGAATGACCCAACGGTAACACCATTGACACAGAATCCTAAGGTACAGTTGGTCAAAACGGCATCCTTGGCGGGTACGGGAGCAGTGGGAGATGTGATTACTTACACTTTCACGGTAACCAATACAGGTAACGTAACCTTGAGCAATCCAATGATAGCGGATGCGAAATTAGGCTTGACGAATTTAGCGGTAAGCCCAGCTACCTTAGCACCAGCAGGAACAGGAACAGCAACGGCGACATATACGATTACACAAGCCGACATCAATGCAGGTGAAGTGAAGAACACGGCAACGGTAACAGCAACACCACCGACCGGACCAAACGTAACGGATGTATCAGACAGTGGTAATGAGCTGGTAGATACATCAGCCGACCCAGACACCGACCCAACGAATGACCCAACGGTAACGCCACTGACACCGAACCCCAAAGTACAGTTGGTCAAAACGGCATCCTTGGCGGGTACGGGAGCAGTGGGAGATGTGATTACTTACACTTTCACGGTAACCAATACAGGTAACGTAACCTTGAGCAATCCAACGATAGCGGATGCGAAATTAGGCTTGACGAATTTAGCGGTAAGCCCAGCTACCTTAGCACCATCGGCAACAGGAACAGCAACGGCGACATATACGATTACGCAAGCCGACATCAATGCAGGTGAAGTGAAGAACACGGCAACGGTAACAGCAACACCACCGACCGGACCAAACGTAACGGATGTATCAGACAGTGGTAATGAGCTGGTAGATACGCCAGCCGACCCAGACACCGACCCAACGAATGACCCAACGGTAACGCCATTGACACAGACTCCAAAAGTGCAGTTGGTCAAAACGGCAGCATTGGCAGGTACAGGTGCAGTGGGCGATGTGATTACTTACACTTTCACGGTAACCAATACAGGTAACGTAACCTTGAGCAATCCAACGATAGCGGATGCGAAATTAGGCTTGACGAATTTAGCGGTAAGCCCAGCTACCTTAGCACCATCGGCAACAGGAACAGCAACGGCGACATATACGATTACGCAAGCCGACATCAATGCAGGTGAAGTGAAGAACACGGCAACGGTAACAGCAACACCACCGACCGGACCAAACGTAACGGATGTATCAGACAGTGGTAATGAGCTGGTAGATACACCAGCCGACCCTGATAACGACCCAACCAATGACCCTACGGTAGTTCCATTGACACAGACTCCAAAGGTACGTTTAGTAAAGACGGCCGTAATGGCAGGAACGGGAGCAGTAGGTAATGTGATAACTTACACCTTCACGGTAACCAATACAGGTAACGTAACCTTGAGCAATCTAACGATAGCGGATGCGAAATTAGGCTTGACAAATTTAGCGGTAAGCCCAGCTACCTTAGCACCAGCAGGAACAGGAACAGCAACGGCGACCTATACGATTACGCAAGCCGACCGAAACGCAGGCGAAGTGAAGAACACGGCAACGGTAACGGGAACACCACTGACTGGGCCAAACGTAACGGATGTATCGGATAGTGGAGATGAGTTGGTAGATACATCAGCTGACCCAGACACCGACCCAACGAATGACCCAACGGTAGTGCCATTGCCACCTTTAGATGCAAAGTTGAATTTAAAAGTATTACTTCAAGGGGCATTATTACCATCAGCATCCAATACTGGAGTTATCACTACTGGTATTATGCGAGATAACCTACGCACTACGGGTGTGATTCCATTGACCGAGCCTTATACGGCGATAGGTAGTACAAACGCACGCTTTGCCCATGTAGGTGGTGGTGGAGAAACTACTTCACTCAGCGTTTTGGGTACAACCGGAAATGATGCGATAGTAGATTGGGTGTTTATTGAGTTACGTGATGCGACTAATCCTTCGATAGTAATTAAGACTAAGTCAGCTTTGGTACAAAGAGATGGTGATGTGGTTGAAGCGTCGGATGGAGTTTCGGCTGTAACCTTTACAGGTGTAATTGGGCAAAGTTACCACGTTTCGGTAAAACACCGCAACCACTTAGGTGCTATGACTTCAACTACGATTCCGATGACTGCTACTGGTACAACGGTAGATTTTACAAGCATGACAGCATCACAATTGTACAATAGTGCGGCTCAGTATGATGGATATGAGCAGGTAGATGTCAGCGGTAAAATGGCATTATGGGCAGGAAACACAAATGCCGATAACAAAGTGAAATATGTCGGAGTTGGCAATGACCAAGTTCCGGTATTTAATCAGGTGATGAATTATCCAAGTAATACAACCCAGCAATACAACTACGACTTCGTAACACCAGTATATCTATCGGGAGACGTAAACATGGATTCAAAAGTGAAATACAGAGGTCCGAATAATGACCCGACCTTTATTTTCTTCAATGTAATTACCAAGTATGCAGGTTTGAATAGTGCGAGTTTATACAACTATGACCTATTCATTGAACAATTACCATAAAATAAAAATAGGGATGGGCAAACCGCCCATCCTATACTCCCTATATTAAGCATGAGTGTTTACTAAATATCCGAAAAGATGAAGAAATTTTATTTATCATTTATTTTCTCAGTAATTGGTTTATATGCATCAGCACAAGGTACAATTCAGCTTACTGTAAGATGGAATGTAGCAGCGAGTCGCTACGAAGTTTTTGCAAAGCCCAATTTTACACTGAATAATTTTAATTGGGGACCATCTCAGATTTCAGTGGTAGTTCCAAACTCAGCACCAGATGCGTCATTAATTGTCACAAGTATTGCCGCAGGAGCGTGGTCAGATAATTCAAAGGTATATGCACCCTCAGCCTTATCTACAAATGATTTTCATGGTGTAGAATCAAACGGAGCTCAAATCAATCTTACTGCAAATACAGAAAGTTTAATTTTTGCATTTACATTCCCTGATGGACAGTGTCGTGATGGAATCCGACTTTTTGTCAATAATGTTGACCCAGGTTCAGGTGATGGAGGTATGAATGGGGGGGATTTTCGTAATTCGATTTCAAATGCCGTTTTAGAAGATATTTATATTTCAAATTATAACAATACAGGAACTTTTTGTAATCCTACTGCTAATCCAGATGGAGTTATTCCAACAACAGCAGGTGTATTGAAAAACATCTTAATCTTAACAAATGACAATAATACTGATGGTACACCAATAATTGATTTGAGTAAAATCTCACCTCCTACGGTTACAACCCCTCCAACTAAAGGTACGGTAACTGTAAAAGCGGATGGTAGTATTGATTACACACCAAGTTTAGGTACAAGCGGTACAGATACTTTTATTTATCAAATCTGTGACAAATTAAGTACTTCTGCTTGTGATACGGCAAAGGTAACTGTTTCGATTACGCCAGTAATCGTTGCGAATCCAGATGGGATTATTCCAGCAACGGCAGGTGTATTGAAAAATATCCCAATTCTTGCAAATGACAATAATACTGATGGTACACCAATAATTGATTTGAGTAAAATCTCACCTCCAACAGTAACGACATTACCTACTAAAGGCACAGTAACAGTAAAAGCAGATGGTAGTATTGATTATACACCAAGCGTAGGCATGAGTGGAACCGATACCTTCATCTATCAAATCTGCGACAAAGTAAATACTTCTATTTGTGATACGGCAAAGGTAACTATTGCGATTACACCAGTAATAGTAGCGAATCCAGACGGAGTTATTCCAGCCACAGCAGGGGTATTGAAAAACATTCCAGTTCTAACAAATGACAAAAATACTGACAATACCTCAATCGTAGATTTGAGTAAGACTTCCGCACCGACAATTACGACTCAACCTACAAAAGGCACAGTAACAGTAAAAGCAGATGGTAGTATTGATTACACACCAAACGTAGGCACGAGCGGAACGGATACTTTTATTTATCAAATCTGTGATAAAGTAAATACAACGGTTTGTGATACAGCAAGGGTAACTATTGCTATTACGCCAGTAATTGTAGCGAATCCAGACGGAGTTATTCCAGCGACAGCAGGTGTATTGAAAAACATTCCAGTTCTAACGAATGATAAGAATACTGACAATACCTCAATCGTAGATTTAAGTAAGACTTCCGCACCGACAATTACGACTCAACCTACAAAAGGCACAGTAACAGTAAAAGCAGATGGTAGTATTGATTATACACCAAACGCAGGCACGAGCGGAACGGATACTTTTATTTATCAAATCTGTGATAAAGTTTTCACCTCGGTTTGTGACACGGCAAAGGTAACTATTTCGATTACGCCAGTAATCGTTGCGAATCCAGATGGAGTTATTCCAGCGACAGCAGGTGTATTGAAAAACATTCCAGTTCTAACGAATGATAAGAATACTGACAATACCTCAATCGTAGATTTAAGTAAGACTTCCGCACCAACTATCACAACTCAGCCAACGAAAGGCACAGTAACAGTAAAAGCAGATGGTAGTATTGATTATACACCAAACGTAGGCACGAGCGGAACGGATACTTTTATTTATCAAATCTGTGATAAAGTGTTCACCTCAGTTTGTGATACGGCAAGAGTAACGGTTTCGATTACTCCAGTAATCATTGCCAATCCAGATGGGATTATTCCAGCGACAGCAGGTGTATTGAAAAACATTCCAGTTCTAACGAATGATAAGAATACTGACAATACATCAATCGTAGATTTAAGTAAGACTTCCGCACCGACAATTACAACTCAACCTACAAAAGGCACAGTAACAGTAAAAGCAGATGGTAGTATTGATTATACACCAAACGCAGGCACGAGCGGAACGGATACTTTTATTTATCAAATCTGTGATAAAGTTTTCACCTCAGTTTGTGATACGGCAAGAGTAACGGTTTCGATTACTCCAGTAATCATTGCCAATCCAGACGGAGTTATTCCAGCGACAGCAGGTGTATTGAAAAACATTCCAGTTCTAACAAATGACAAAAATACTGACAATACATCAATAGTTGACTTAAGTAAGACTTCCGCACCAACAATTACGACTCAGCCGACAAAAGGCACAGTAACAGTAAAAGCAGATGGTAGTATTGACTATACACCAAATGTAGGCACGAGCGGAACGGATACTTTTATTTATCAAATCTGCGATAAAGTGAATACGTCAGTTTGTGATACAGCAAAGGTAACTATTTCGATTACACCAGTAATCGTTGCCAATCCAGACGGAGTTATTCCAGCGACAGCGGGTGTATTGAAAAACATTCCAGTTCTAACGAATGACAAAAATACTGACAATACATCAATAGTTGACTTAAGTAAGACTTCCGCACCAACAATTACGACTCAGCCGACAAAAGGCACAGTAACAGTAAAAGCAGATGGTAGTATTGATTATACACCAAACGTAGGCACGAGCGGAACGGATACCTTCATTTATCAAATCTGTGATAAAGTGAATACGTCAGTTTGTGATACAGCAAGAGTAACGGTTTCGATTGCTCCACCTCCGCCAATTTTCAATCCTGATTTCAATGTAACATTCGTCAATGTTTCGGTAGTTGGGAATGTTAGTACTAATGATATAAATGTGCCGGTAGGGACATATTATGGAACTCCAGTGCCATCACTTACTAATCCGAGTACTTGCGTACCTGTAATTTCGGCGAATGGTAGCTACACATTTATTTGTTCTACGGCGGGAGTTTTTGTTTACAATGTTCCAGTATGCCCATCGATGATGTCTTTCAATTGTCCAATGGTACCTTTGGTTATCACAGTTAACGATGTGACAGTCCCAAGCAATAATGGCCCTGTTGCAAATACAGACATTGCAAGTACACCGATTAATATACCTGTAACTCTTAAAACTTTAGTAAACGATGCTAGCGGAAATGCAGCAGTAACCCTGAACCAATCCAGTGTTGTGGTCACAAAAGCACCCAAAAACGGTACAACCAATATTGACCTTTTTACAGGGAATATTACCTATACTCCTAACACCGGATTCGTAGGAAATGACACATTGACTTACAGAGTTTGTGATAATGCAACTACTCCTATGTGTGCTACGGCAATACAAGTAATTACCATTTTGCCAACTACCCTAAATAACGTTACAGTAGCTGCTGATGATTATTCTCAAACAGTTATCAACACACCGAAAACTGGTAATGTGAAAACCAATGACAATGACCCTGAGGGTAATCTTCAAACAGTTACACCACAGACAACGACTTTTTCAGGGAAGGGAACTCTCGTATTAGATTCAAATGGATTTTTCACTTTTACCCCTGTAACAGGTTTCACAGGTCCAGTTGAGTTCATTTATACAACATGTGATAACGGAACACCACAGGCTTGTACAAATGCTACTTTACACATATTGGTAAGCCCGCCATTATTGGCGAAGTTGAATTTAAAAGTTTTGCTTCAGGGTGCATTGTTGCCATCAGCATCCAATACTGGAATCATCACTACTGGCATTATGCGTGATAATCTCCGTACCTCAGGGGTAATACCATTGACCGAGCCTTATACAACGATTGGTAGTACAAACGCTCGCTTTACCCATGTGGGTGGTGGTGGAGAAACCACATCTTTAGGTGTCTTGAGTGCTACTGGAAATGACGCAATTGTAGATTGGGTTTTTGTAGAACTCCGTGATTCAAATAATCCTTCGACTGTTATCAGAACTAAGTCAGCTTTGGTACAAAGAGATGGCGATGTCGTTGAAGCGTCTGACGGAGTTTCAGCCCTAACATTTACGGGTGTGGTTGGTCTTAGTTACTACGTTTCAATAAAACACCGAAACCATTTAGGTGCTATGACATCAGCGGCAATTCAGATGACTACTAATGGTACAACAGTTGATTTTACAAGCATGACTTCTTTACAGATGTATAATAATGCTCCTCAATATGACGGATATGAGCAAGTAGATGTCAATGGTAAAATGGCACTATGGGCAGGCAATACCAATGGAGATAATAAAGTAAAGTATGTTGGGGTAGATAATGACCAAATTGCGGTATTTAATCAAGTGCTGAATTATTCGAACAATACAACCCAACAATACAACTATGATTTTGTAACGCCAGTTTATTTTTCGGGTGATGTAAATATGGATGCTAAAGTGAAATACAGAGGACCGAATAATGACCCAGCATTCATCTTCTATAATGTAATAACTAAGTACTCAGGCTTGAATAGTGCGAGTTTGTACAACTTTGACCTATTCATAGAGCAATTGCCATAACAAGTTAATGGGGTGGGTTACAATTCCTACCCCCCAATAAAATTTCACAAAAAATCAAAATTTATCAAAATGAAAAGGTTTTTTTTATCATTTATTCTTTCAGTAATTGGCCTATATGCATCTGCACAAGGCACAATTCAACTCACTGTTAGATGGAACACAACAGCGAATCGTTACGAGGTTTTTGCAAGACCAAGTTTTACACTGAATAATTTTAATTGGGGACCATCTCAAATCTCGGTAGTAGTTCCAAACTCAGCACCAGACGCTTCATTCACAATTACAAGTATTGCTGCTGGAGCGTGGTCAGATAATTCAAAAGTATATGCCCCCCCTGCCTTATCAACAAGTGATTTTCACGGTGTCGAGTCAAACGGAGCTCCAATCAACCTTACTGCCAATACCGAGAGTTTAATCTTTGCCTTTACTTTTCCTGACGGACAATGCCGTGACGGAATCCGACTTTTTGTCAATAATGTTGACCCAGGTTCGAGTGCTGCGGGTATGAGTGGGGGCGATTTTCGTAATTCGATATCAAACGCTTTGTTAGAAGATGTTTATCTTTCAAACTATAACAATACGGGTACTTTATGTAACCCATGTATCATAGTAGCTCCTGAATTGATTAAGTAATTTAATAAGAACAATTTGAGGAATTAATCTCCTCTTAAATAATTACTTCAATGGTAATTAATAATAAATTTATGAAAATCTGGCTTGTATTCTTATTTATATTAGGTGGGCTGAGCAACGTTCTTGCCCAAGATACAGACAGTGACGGAGTATCTAATACAAGCGATTTATGCCCGAATACGCCAACTGGTACAGCAGTTAATGCTTATGGTTGCCCAACAACTTTGAGTACTTGCGACTATACAACCAATAACTTTTCTCTGAATATAGTCGGGACAGCTCCCGTTGAGACACGCTACATATTAGCCAATTCAGCCACAGGTCAGATAGAGCAAATTTCCACGAGTCCGACCTTCACAGGTCTGACAGGTACAAAAACCTACATGGTTTTAGCTTATAGTTACACTTCATCACCAACTGGCCTTACAGTTGGAAATCAATTGAGTGCTGTTTCAGCTATTTGTCAAGATTTTTCAAATTCACTAATGGTAAAAGTCTGTGTTGCACAGACTCTACCAACGATTAGTATCAATGATGTAACAGTTAGCGAAGATGGCGTAAATGCTATTTTAACCGTTACATTATCAGCCGCACAAACTACGCCTGTTACGGTCGATTTTACAGCAAACAATAGTAGTGCATTAATTGGCAGCGACTACACTAACCAACCAGGTACAATTACTTTTGCGGCGGGTGAGACCACCAGAACGATAACGATTCCAATCATTGATGATGCCATCAACGAACCCACCGAAATATTTTTTGTTGATTTATCAAATCCGGTTGGAGCAACTATTGCCGATAACCAAGGCATAGTTACCATCACAGATAATGACCAAGGCGACACCGATAACGATGGTGTTCCAGATGTGAATGATTTATGTCCGAATACGCCAGTCGGTACAGTAGTTAATTCCTACGGCTGTCCAACGACTTTGAGTACTTGCGACTACAATACATCAAATGTTACTTTTAATCTTAGTACACCGGCACCTGTTGGCAAACAAACAAGGTATATTTTGGCAGATGCTACCGACGGCAAAATCGTACAAATATCATTGACGCCAGCCTTCACGGGGTTGGTAGGTTCAAAAACTTACATGGTTTTGGCTTACAGCTACGAAGACAACGGAACATTGGTAAATCTTACTGTCAACAACTTTTTGAATCAAGTATCAGCCACATGTGCCGATTGGTCAAATGCTTTGGTTGTAAAAATTTGTTCACCATTCATCGATAATGGCACTTGTGACTACACGACCTCAACTATCACACTCAAAACTCAAGCAGCAGCACCAGCAGGAGCAACAACAAAATATGTATTAGTAAACTCTGCTGGAAATATCGCTTTCATCTCAAACACCACCACGTTTACTGGGCTATCTGGTTCAAATGTTTACAATGCTTATGCTATTTCTTACATCGGTACTATCAATAATTTAAGTGTAGGGAGTAGTTTTTCGAGCGTAAACGGTACTTGTTTCGATTGGTCTTCATCATTGAGCATAAAAGTATGCGTTTGCAAGCAGGATATTTGTGTGCCGATAACGATAATTAAAACGAGAAGAATATAGAATAAATATTTTAAACAGATTATAACGATGAAAAAAAAGCACATCCATAATTTTATCATTTTGGGAAGTATGCTGATAAGTTTTGTTGCAAATGCACAAAGAAAACTTAACCTTACAACTAAGTACGATAAAGAGTTTGATAGATATGAAGTTTATGTAAAGCCAAATTTTTCGCAGAAAAACTTCACGTGGGGCCCTTCTCAAATCTCGGTGGTGCTACCATCAAATGTGTTGGTTGATAGATTACAGATTAGAAATGTAGATGGCGGTACATGGGAAGACAACTCGGTGATTCAGGCTCCAGAAGTTACCCCAGACTTATCTTATCATGGAGTGACATCTGCCGGAAATAAAATTGATTTGGTCGAGGGTTATGAGTCAATTCTATTCTATTTTACTTTACCAAAAAAAGTGAATTCAGAAAAGGTAAGAGTTTTTGATAATGAAACAGACCCTAAGTCGGTGGCGGCTGGTATGATGGGGGGCGATTTTCGTAACACCATTGTCGATATGACTGGAAAAGACTGGTTTAGCGAAGCTTATATCATAAAAAAAGAAAATGCCGAGGTTATAGATGAAGTCGCTGATTTTGAAGCAGTTGTGTATCCAAATGTGGTTGTTGATAATAAATTTAAAGTTTCACTAAAGAACATTACTGAGAAGGATGGCGACGTGTTGATGATATTAGTTGATACATCGGGTAAAGAGGTTTTGCGTTTTCAAGGCTCAAAAACAACACTCGAAAAACAAGTAATTAATTTACCATCCTCAACCGATACACAGAACCTAATCGTAAAGTTTATCACAACTAAAGGTTCAATCAGTAAGAAAATACTTGCTGAAAATTAGATTATATTTCATGGCTTAAAACATAGGGAAGGTAAATAATTTATCAAGACCGTCCCTATGTTTTTTAGTCATGATTCAATTCTAAATTGTCATATTCTTCGTTTTTAGATAGTCAATAACGCATTTTGTTATTGGTTTCCTCTCTACGTATTCTCCTTTCTAAACTTTCTTGCAGAATAAAACCATCAGATGCAGAGTATCTCTTTTTAGGTGTTGTATGGTTCAATTTTAGCTGCTTTTTATTGAAATATTCGCAGTTTTTACATGAAATCTATTCATTTATAAGTGAATTGACTGAGTCACTGTTATTGCCAAAATAAAGAGACAGAGCTATTAACTTATTTAAAGATTAGCAATGTGGTATTTTAAGAACGTAAGTCTATTAAGTGAACAGGAAAAACATCAGGAGAGCAAATGCAAAAAGAACTTTACCGTTTTCTACAATTTTTTGCTGTAATTACAATTTTAAGCTCGGCTATTCTTAAGGCTAAAGCACAAGCCAATGAAACTCTTTCGGCGGGTGCATTTATCATCAATATGGGATTTACACCCCAGACAATAAATAATGCAATAAAGCCTTACGGGTTATTGTACGAATTATTAAAATCTAATAATGGACCAGTTAAATGGGTGATTCAGCCAGGTAAAGGCAAAGATGGAGTGGATTTTGTATATAATGGCAAACAATTTAAAGGAGGTACATTTATTATTCCGAAAGAAGCAAGAACTTCTGCCGTTAACTCCGCCATTTCTACTTGGCAAGCTAAAGGTGTTGTGGGTGAAACAACTACCACACCTATTACTGTACCCGTTTATACAACTTTAAAATATGTACCCAAATGGGTATTAGACTACCAGAACGGACAAATTGCTCTGACATTTTTCCAGTGGGCTGAGATTCCCCAAACTGCCTACGGAGGTAACAATAAAGAAGGGTGGTTAGAACCCAATCAGTTAGATTGTTGTGTTGATTTATTTGTGATGCCTCATGCAGAGCCTGATTGGGGTACACATGGTAATCTCCTCTCATGGAATCAAACTTGTAAAGGAGCAATCTGGCATGGATGCAAATCAGGAAGCACGCTCACGAGCATGTTTAATCCGAGTAATCCAAGTCAGCAAACCAATTTTCTGGTCGAAAAAATCGCCAACGCCTCAGTGGCAACTGCCATTAAAGACAAGGGTTCGATGTATAGTGAAAATGCTCTGATTTATGAACCAAATCATACAGACGGGACACCACCATACAGTTATGATTACCATGACGAACCAGTGATGCAGTTTATGGGTACCATAGATGCTGCTACTCAAAATGGGGCAGAGCAAATTTACATTCCCTTATCAGCAGGTTGGCGACCAACCACCAGAGTAGGAGTTTATGACCCCGACCATGCACAAAAATTTTCAACAGCCATTCAACATAGAGCCGCAATTATAGCTTGGGGTAGAGGCATGGGAGATTCGAACAGAGGGCTTGTGATGATGGAGGCTTCGCACGATATAGCAAAAGAACAATCTTCGGCAAATATTGCGGCTGTAAGAGCTTTTTTTAATTTTTCGTTGATAGCTTTCGCCGACAAAAGGGTGATTCCGAGTATTGTTGGTTTACCCACTGTTATAACTCCTGTTGTGTCTGGGTCTGTTATTCCTTTGGGTGTAACTGTGCCAGCACCAGCTCTTATATCCGACTATTCAATAAGTTGGTCTTCGAGTTGTGGAGGTACATTTAGTCCTTCAAACACCACATCAAGCGTAAATTTTACCCCGCCAAATACAACGGGTGACTGTCAGATAACACTAAAAATTACGGATGCGTGTAATCGAGAAACATTCGATGCAAGATTTATTCAGCCTTTTCCATGTTCGCTAAATATCACTCCAACTATTAAGCAGTTATGTCCTGGTACAACTAACACAGGAGTAATTACTATGGCAATCTCAAATGGAACAGCCCCATATACTTATACTTGGACTCGTGCGAGTGGGGGAACAGGCTCCGGTACTGGTACGACTATTTCTAATCTTTCGGCTGGCACATACACCGTTGTTGTAAACTCTGCCAATGGATGCACAAGGACTTTTACGGCCATATTGGGGACTTATCCCTCTATAAACATCACACCGAGTGTTGTGCCTGTAAGCTGTAATGGTGGCAATACAGGGGCTATAAACATAAGCGTTTCGGGTGGAACAGCTCCATATACCTACAACTGGGGCGGTGGTATAACTACCCAGAACAGAAGTAATCTCGCAGCTGGTACTTACAGTGTAGCCGTAACAGATGCCAATAGTTGCACAACTTCTACTACGGCAACAGTTACTGCTCCACTGGCTATAACCGCTACACCAACTGCAACCCCGGTTAATTGTTTCGGAACAGCAACTGGCTCAATTTCATTGGCCGTTTCGGGTGGAACAAGCCCTTATACTTTCCTGTGGAATGATGGCACTGCCACTCAAAACCGAACGAATCTGAATGCAGGTACTTATAGCGTTACTATTAGAGATGCTAATAATTGTACGCAATCTGTATCAAATATTACTGTTTCTCAACCTCCATCGGGGCTAAGTATTTCAACAACAACTACTCCAACTACTTGTGGTGGCTCTAATGGTACTATAACTGCAACTGTAACAGGCGGTACAACTCCTTATAATTATGATTGGTCGGGAACACCAACGGGCGATGGTACAGCGACCATAAGCAGTCTTACGGCTGGGAGTTACGGTCTCACGGTTACAGACTCTAAGGGTTGTCAAGCAATCAACAGCACTACTTTGGCTTCTCAGGCACTCATTGCTTTGGGGGCAACTGTCAATAACCCAACTTGTCCGCCAGGCTCGCCAGCTCCTCAAAATAGTAATGGAAGCATCACTTTAACGGTTTCTGGCGGAACATCGCCTTTTACGTATGCTTGGACAACCTCTAATGGTTCGGGGTTAATACCAACCAATAAAGACCAAACTGGCCTAACAGCAGGAACATATAATGTAGTGGTAACAGATGCAAACGGCTGTACAATAAGCCAATCATTTACACTGACAAATACCAATACGCTTCCTGTAAAACCTAATACAATTAATAATAACTAAAAATAATAGAGTACGTGTTTGAATGAATTTTTTAAAATTATATAGGATAGACATTTTTAAAAATATCTTTTTGCAGAACCCCAAAAGGTACTGTAAGAGCCTATTTTGTGTTCTATTTTATTGTTTTTTTAATTCGAGTAGTACTTTTGCCCAAACGACAGTAACCCTCAACACAACAAAGTCCACTTATCTTTATCAAGGAGATACAAAAGTTTGGGGAGGGTGTCAACAGTTAGGATTAGAGGTAGATGCCAATTACAGGGAAAATAGTTTGATTGAGTTTGATTTCTCTACCATACCTGCGGGAGCAACAATTACGGCAGCAACACTTAGGCTTGTGAAGGCTGACAGTCCATTTGCCGATGGAGGTAGCTCGTTTACTGTAGATGTTAAACGACTCACTACAGCATGGGTGGAAGGGACAGCATGTGATGCTACTCAGACAGGAAGTGCAAGATGGGCAAGTGCTGGTACAGTCAACTGGACAACTCCCGGTGGTGATTTTGCCGCTACAACTTATGGTAGTTTTACTGGTGGGGCATCAGATGCCAACGGAACAGTATATACAGTAAACATTCTGAACCTGGTCAATGAGTGGCGAAGTGGCACTTCCAATTATGGATTAATTTTGGTGCCGGGTGCAGACCCCAGACCTGGTGGTGCTGACTACGATTGGTTTTACGTGGGGAGCGATGAAAACACAAATACAAGTTCCCGCCCACAGTTGATAATAACCTACACAACACTCACAGCATCAGCCACTGCTACAAATGCATCTTGCAGTACAAGTGCAAACGGAGCGGTAAACCTATCTGTATCAGGAGGTACCACGCCTTATACTTTCTTATGGAGCAATGGTGCAACAACACAAAACCTAACCAATGTTCTTCCGGGTACGTATAGTGTAACTGTTACTGCCAACGGAGGTATAACCGCAACGACCTCAGCTACTGTTTCAAGTGCCAATACCAGTGCAGCAGTTTCGGGGGCTATTTCGCCAGTAAGTACTCCAGGAGGAACAGATGGAGCCATAGATTTAACTATAAGTGGTGGGGCTTCGCCCTACACAATTAGTTGGAGTAATGGAAGAACCACCCAAGATATTTTTGGTTTAACCACAGGAAATTATACAGTTACGGTTACTGAGACCAATGGATGTGTAACAAGTAGAGCATTCAGTGTTTTACAAGGCATTGCCAACAAACAATTATACCTTTCAGACCCCTCGCAGGCATTAGACCGTATAAGCCCAGTAGCCTCAGCAGATGCCACAACGGCACAGTCAGGCGTTTTGAGTACTACCTCAACTACTACTGCAACCATTACGTCATCAAAGACTACCTGGAATTATCAGGATGGAACGAATGCTACAAAAAACTTCGGTTCTGATGATGTTCTTTTATTAGAATCTGATAATGGCTTTTTAGGTAGAAGCTTTATAGAATATGATTTATCATCTATACCAGCTGGGGCAACCATTACCTCGGCTACCTTGCGTCTGGTGCATGTAAATGCACCGGATTGTCAAGGTTCCACCGAAAAAGGCGAGGCAATTTCTATCGGAGTCAGAAGGGTTACGAGAGCTTGGACAGAAGGCTCAACTTGTAATGCAGGACAAGCAGGAAGCCTCACTTGGAATAGTGCAGGTCCTACAAACTGGACCACCCCTGGGGGGGATTTTGCGGCCACAAATTATGCAACTTTTTCCGCTGGTGCAGCAGATGCAAATGATTTAATATATAATATAAATGTTCTCACTTTAGTACAGGAATGGTATAATAATACCAATCCGAATTATGGATTAGCATTGGTTAACCTAAATGATACAAGTGGTGATGATTATTTTTATATGCACTCTGATGATGCAGTAGATGTTACAAAAAGACCACAATTGATAGTAACCTACACAGTAACAGGAACTACAAGTACTACATTTACACAAAGTCCAGCTCTTTGCAGTAATCTTACCATAAAAGCAGGGCAAACCATTACGGTAAGACCCTACGTTACTATTACCAGTGGCAGTATGCCTACAAATCCAAGTATAATGGCTACGCTACGCTATGGAAGTACAAATATTGTCACACTGACAAATCCAACATACAACGCCAGTGCTGGTACACTTACTTGGACAACTACTTTGGGAAGTGATGTAACCATACCAGCAGGTCAGGCACTTGCTCTTGATATTACAACCGCACAAAGTGGCGTAGCATTTAGAATTGAATATGACAGCCAAGCAGACCCCTCATTGATAGATTTACCAGTATCTACATTCATTAATGTTTCCTCTTTGGCAATGTATAACGCTCCGTATCCTGGAGGTTCCATCATTACATCGACTATTCCAGGCTCAACCGTTTATCTGAGAGGAACTGTAACAGACCCTTTTGGAGTCAGTGATATTACAGGAATGAATATTTCACTTACTTCGCCTTCAGGTACTGTAACCAACGTAGCTGGAACATCGGTAGCGACATCCGGTTGTTCTCGTATTTATGAATACACTTGGGCTACACCCACAGTTGGCGGTAATTACTCGTTCAATGTTTCAGCTGCTGAAGGTTTAGAAGGAACAGTAATTGATGTTTCTGCGTTAAACTTTCCCCTCTGTAATGTTACAGGAGCAGTAACTTCACGAATAAACATAAGTTGTTTCGGAGCAAATACAGGGTCTTTTACAGTAGCTGGGAGCGGTGGAACAACCCCCTATCAATACAAATTAGGAACAGGAGCATTTCAAACTTCTGGAACTTTCACTGGTTTACCCGCAGGAACATCAGTAGTAACTATTCAAGATACTTATGGATGTACTTCAACCACGAGTGTAACCATTACACAACCTGCGGCATTAACGGCAACTGTTGTAGCAATTCAGCCTCAGTGTTTTGCATTTGGAAGTATCTCATTAAACGTTTCTGGTGGCACAGCCCCTTACACCTACGATTGGTCTGATGTGGCAGGAAATATTAACCCAAAAGACCGTTCAGGTTTATCGGGTGGTAGCTATTCAGTTATTGTTAGAGATGCCAATGGGTGTACAACAACTGCTAATGTTACACTTACTTCGCCAACAGGTTGTTCACCCATAAATATTTGTCGTTCGAATACCAGTTATACATTTTCAGTTGCACCAGACCCAAATAATACTTCTTATACATGGACAGTGCCATCGGGAGCAGTAATTGTATCTGGACAAGGTACTTCTCAAATTGTTGTAAACATGACGGGCGTAACTCCAAATACCTATCAAGTTTGTGTTACTGCCAATAACTCATGCGGTACAACTGCTCAAACTTGCCAAGATATTAATGTAATTTCACCCGTGGCATCTGCTACTGCCAATCCTGTTTGTAGTGGAGGAAATTTACAACTATTTGCCAGTGGTGGTGTAAATTATAGTTGGGCAGGTCCAAGTGGTTTTGTATCTGTAAGTGCAAACCCAACCATCCTGAATGCAACAACTACAAATAGCGGAGTCTATACGGTCACTGTAACTGATTCCAACAGTTGTAATGCCACAGCGACAGTCAATGTCTCGGTAAGTCCAGCTCCTTCAGTTGCAACAACTGTAATAAACTCCACTTGTGGAGGAAATAGCGGAGCGGTAAATTCAACAGTATCAGGCGGAACAGCTCCCTACAGCTTTTTATGGAATAATGGTTTAACCACTCAGAATATTTCGGGTCTTGCCCCTGGCGTATATACACTTTCGGTAACTGATGCCAATGGTTGTGTATCAGTAAGGTCAGGTACAGTAAATGCAACAAACGGCCCATCAATAACGATTTCGAGTACAAATATCGCTTGTTCAGGTGGGGCTACAGGAAGTATCACAACAACTGTAACTGGCGGAACAAGCCCATATACATACAACTGGTCGAATGGAGTAAATACAGCAAATCAAACAAATTTAAGTGCGGGTACATATATTCTCACCGTGACAGATGCCGCGGGCTGTGTCAATCAAAATTCAGTTACAATTACACAGCCATCAGCCATTCAAACAAACTTCACCGAAACTGATGTAAATTGTTTCGGGCAGTCAACAGGCAGTATTACTATCTTGGCTTCTGGCGGAACTGGTGCATATACCTATTCATGGACAAAAAACGGAACGGCACTGCCCAATACAACAAGTAATCTCACCTCTATTGGGGCAGGTGTTTACGTGGCAACTGTCCGAGATGCCAATAATTGTACTGCAACCCAAAGTGTTACTATTACTCAACCTAATGCCGCATTATCTGCAACATCAACTATCACAAATGTGAAGTGTAATGGAGGAAATAATGGACAAATAACCCTGACGGTAACTGGTGGTGTTGCTCCATATTCCTATTCTTGGACCGGTACAGGTGGGTTTACAACCAACACTAAAGATATATCTGGTCGGTCGGCTGGAACTTATAATGTTACCATAACTGATGCCAATAATTGTACGTTTGTACTCAATAACCAAACCATTACGGCTCCACCTGCTCTGGTTATTGGTACACCAACTGTCAATAATGTTAGTTGTTTTGGTGGTAATAACGGAAGCATCACTTTAAGTATTTCGGGTGGTACAAATCCTTATACATTTTTATGGAGTAACGGAGCTACTACAAATAACCTTACTGGACTTGCCGCAGGAAGCTATACGCTTACTGTTACCGATGCCAATAGCTGTAAGATAACATCAAGTGCCATTGTTGTAACACAGCCAACATCGGCATTGGTAGCTACAGCTACTCCTACAAACCCAACTTGTGCTGGCTCAAGCACGGGTAGTATAGCCCTTACCGTGTCTGGAGGTACTTCGCCTTACACATTTGTTTGGTCAAATGGTTCTACGGTTCAATCTCCATCAGGATTAATTGCAAATGCTTATAGTGTAACAATAACCGATTCAAAAGGATGTATTACCCAAAGCAATGCAACACTTACCAATCCATCGGTAATTTCTGTTAGTGGAACAATTACAAACATATTATGTAATGGTGGAAATACTGGGGCTATCACGCTCACAGCATCGGGTGGGGTTGGTACACTTACTTTTGCTTGGTCTGATGGACTAAGCACTCAAAACCGCACAGCTCTTACCGCAGGAACATATAGCGTAACTGTAACCGATGCCAATGGGTGTAACACCGCAAGGTCATTCGTCATTACTCAAAATAGCCCTATTGTAGGCACCCTCAATAATACAAATATATCTTGTTTTGGTAGCTCCAATGGCAGTATCAATCTTACGGTTTCGGGTGGTACTTCGCCCTATACTTTTTTATGGTCGAATGGGCAAACTACCGAAGATATTTCGGGATTAGGTGCAGGTACATTTACCGTTACCATAAGAGATGCCAATAATTGTACAATTACAAGAACATCTTCAGCAATTACTCAGCCAACACAGTTAATTGCCAATGCAGGTACAGTTAACAATGTAACTTGTAAAGGTGGAAGTAATGGTTCGGCCAATGTGATAGCATCGGGTGGTACAGCCCCATATACTTATTCTTGGTCGAGTGGTTCTTTAAGCCAAACAGCAACGGGGTTATCAAATGGTACTTACGTTGTTACTGTAAATGATGCAGCAGGTTGTACGACACAAAGTACAGTTTCTATCGGTGAGCCAGGCTTTGTCTTGAATTTGTACGCAGCTGTAAGAGACGCAGCTGCATGCGGAGGCAATAATGGAAGTATCGAAACAACAATCGAAAATGGGGTAAGCCCATACACCTTTGCATGGACTGGTCCAACCACCATCGGAAACATACAAAACCCCACAAATTTAGCAACAGGCAACTATTCATTGACCGCAACCGATGCCATTGGATGTACAGCAACTGTCAGTATGACGATAGGAAGAGCCCCTACGCTCACAGCAAATATAATCGTAGAAAATGCAACCTGTACCGGAACTTCTGGAACTGCAACCGCCTCAGCTGCCGGGGGTAACCAACCCTACTCGTTTATGTGGACACCCGGTAATGTTACTACAAGCATTTTATCGGTCTCATCGGCGGGGAATTATAGTGTAACTGTTACGGATGCGAGGGGGTGTTCGGTTACGGCATCTACAAATGTAACGTTTAGTCCATCGCCGAGTGCTACGCTTACAAACCAAGTCATTTGCGATGGACAGTCAGTAACGCTTACTCCTACCAATATTTTAAACACCAGTTCTTATCTTTGGAGTATAAATGATGTACCAACAACCGTTACCACACCATCGATGACTGTTACTCCAACCGAAAGTATGTCTTATTCACTCAGACTTACCTCATCGGCAGGGTGTGTTACAAATATTAGAACATTTGTAACAGTCAATATATTACCTCCTAAGCCAACATTTGCCAATGGTGTTGCTTGCCAAGGCGAAACTATTACTTTGACTGCCACAAGTGACCCAGGTATGACCGTAGTTTGGACCTTCGGAGGAAGTACAATGACTGCTGCCCCAATCCCGAATACAAGCAACCCAGGAATGGTCGTATATTATGTTTCACAGTTTAATAACACAACGGGTTGCTTATCAGAATCGTCAACTCAGACATTAACAGTTAATCCAAGACCGATTGCAGAGGTAAACCCAAAGTCAGCCACTTGTATAGGTGTTACATCTCAAACAAATGCTTCAATTACTCTTTCAAAATATAACGATAATGACCAGTATGCGTGGGGTGTTACATTACCGACAAACCCAATATTCACACTTGCCAGTACGCTCTTAAATGGAGAAATTACCAATAATCTATCAAATTCTAATGCTACTTATATAGTCAGAATCAAAAACCAATTTGGGTGTACGATTGACCGAACTGCACAAATTACAGCCAATCCTTGTCAGTGCCCAATAGCGTATTGCGAACCGAGTACAAGCCTCAAAATAAGATAAAATATTGAGGCTTTTTGGTGAAAAATGAGCATTTATAATTATAACCTTTCGGTTCCAAATATGTACTTCACAAAAAGACCATTGACGATTTTTTTTGATATTTGTTCATCAAATAATTATAGACTTATTTGTAAGCCTAAATATTTGAAAAACATTGCATTGATGACTAATCTGCAAAAAGTAAACGCTAAATCCTCAGAACTTTTTATTTAAAAAGGTAATAACCTCGTAATCCAATCTGTTTTAATTTATCCCAAAATCCATCAAGTTACTTTTACTGTGCCTAAGGCGTTTCTCTTTAATTTTAGGGAGAAACGCCAAATTTTGTAAATAAAACCCCTGATTTTACCAAATAACATTTGAGCTATAATTGAAAACTACTTTTGCTTAATTATTACTACCGATGTCTATCGCACCTTTGAAGATTTCTTTTTGTACTACCTGCATGAATCGAATCGAACATCTACAAAGAACATTACCCCAAAATTTTAAAGATAATGCAGACTATCCCAACATAGAATTTGTGATATTAGATTATAATTCGACGGATGGGTTAGAAGAGTGGATGAAAAAAAACTTCACAAAATGGCAAGAGAAAGTAGTTTATTATAAAACTTTACAGCCTCAAAACTATGCTCGAAGTCATTCAAGAAACATGGCTTTTAGATTAGCCACTGGCGATATTCTTTGCAATTTAGATGCTGATAATTTCGCTGGAAAAAACTTTGCTGGCTTCATCAATCAAATTTTTAGCAGTAATTGCGAAGTATATTTAGCTGCTCAAAAAGATAATTTGCAAGATATTGGTGGTAAAATATGCTTTAAGAAAAGTGATTTTGAGAATATTCGTGGATACGATGAAGAAATCATAAACTTCGGATTTGAAGACAATGATTTTAAAAATCGACTAACGAAATCAGGGCTTATCCCAAAATATTTCAATCATGATAAATTCACTAAAGTTATAATGCACAATGATATATATCGAATAAAAAACGAAAAAATATATAAAAATTTAAATCAGCTTTTCGTAAAAAAAATAAGTCCTTGGCAAACTCAAATATTGTTTACTTTTAATGACTCCACTTTTGAATCCGCAGAAATTATTGATAATCTATACCGACCCGCAGCTACTGTTTCAGGGCGAATCCAACCTTTAGATACTACTTATCGGTTTACTATTTTAGAAAATTCGCACAAAAAAGGGGTGTTTGATGGTGAGTATCCAAACTTTGAAAGAATACAAAATGAAGAGCAGACTCTAACAATCATCTACTTTTATTCGCAGGTAGTCAATAAAGAGATTTGGATAAAAAATATGAAAAATAAAACCATTACTGTCAATCTTGATGGTTTCGGGAAGGGTATTGTCTATCGAAACTTTGATTATGCTAATCCCATCCAACTCTGAGATGAAGACCCTTTTCGTAAATAATAAACTCAACGGATTTTCTATATTTTCTTCGCCTAAAAACTGGCAAAGGTTACTCTCTAACCTTTCTACAAAAAGTAGTTTTTTCTTTGTATTCAGCGAAGAAAAAGGTAGCCATTTGAATGTTTACTTTCCTAATACTCAACAGAATAACTTTCTTGTCATCGAAAATTATCTAAAGGGTTTCGTTAAGAATAATGAATACAATTACTCCGAAACTGTTGAAGATTTGCTTTTTAAGAATTTCGACGAAAATGCCGTTATTCCTATCAATCTAATTGAAAACACCAATGATTTAGCCTACAAACCCCAAATCAACGATGAATTTTTTATTGAGTTTCTTACAAAATTTAGCAGGATTCTGACGGCAGCCTTGTGTTACAATGATTTCTTTTTGAAGCCCAAAAATAGATTAAATTTTGGACTTCAATTGGTTTTGATGGCATCGGTAAATGCCGACTCGAAGGCAATCGTTAGAGAAATTCAACGAGGATTACATGATGAGTTTTTCAGTGGTGTATTTGAAAATAACAAAGAAGAATTCTTAAATCTGTATCATGAGTTGCTTCAGATTGAGCATGGAGATGATACCGAGAAGTGGGTAATTGACTGGGTTAAATTATCAAAAAACTTCTTGAATATTTCCAGTTTTGTATTTTTGATAGATGTTGTCTGCTATGTATTAAACATAAATCTGTATAAAAAACAACTACTTTTTTTGGTTAAAGAAACTTTAAATTCTTCCAGATTGTAAGCCTAAAGTGCTGGCACGATAAACATAATTATCCAAAAAAAACTACCTGCAAAAGTTTGTAAAACTTTCCTTCTTTATTGTGTATTCTAATAAAATATTACTCACAAATTAAGTGTAGATATTGTCGATTTTACGGTTGAATTCTATTGAAGCGGTAAGGTTTTAATAGAAGAAAGTGCTACTGGCGAATCAAAAATGTACAAGTAAACACCTTAAAAGACATGTTATGTCCTTTGAGGTGTTACTGTTTTGATAATTAAGGTCAAATCTACAACATTTGCAAGCACAAACGTATCCGCAGAATCAGTTTTTGATTACATAAATATTAAGTGAATCTTTTAACTATTAAAACAAAAAACAATGAAATCGTTAGACAATTTCGCCGCTCTTGAGTTGAACAATGTTGAAGAACTAAAAGGTGGATGTGCACCTTCTTGGACACCAGCTTACAACCCTTATTCGAACTGCTACAACCCATGTAACCCTTGCAACATGGTTACTAAGAAAACCAAAAAGTCTAAAAAGTCTAAGAAATCAATTAAATGTGGTACAAAAAAGAAAAAGTAATATCATTATTTATCTTATTTGTTAAGAAAGGAGGCATGAAAGTGTCTCCTTTTTTAATACTAAGTTATCATTAACATTTCTGGGAATTCCTTTGTGGCAAGTCGAAGAAAAAAGTATCCGATTCCTGCCCAACCCAACATAAAACTTGGATTCTCTAAACTAAACTCACGCCCATCGGGTAGTGGTTTTTTAAAATCTTGATAGTTTTCTAATATACTGTTTGTTTTATCGGTTACTAATTTTTCGTAGGACGGTTCATTCAATATTTGAGAGGCAGTCAAGAGAAAAGACATTTCCCCGAAGAATCCATGACATAACGAAAAGCTTTTAGAAAATTCTGGCATTGAGGCCTCGCATCTCTTTAATGCACGTTCGATATCAATCAAATATTTTTTGTTTTCTGTAAGTTGAAAAGTCCTTATTCGAGAAAAACCGATTCCGACAGACCCAACACACCACGCCGATAAAGCAAAGTGTGTCAAACTTGTTCTTTTTGGGGTGGTTATTCGGTTATCTTTCCAATTCATATATTTTTCACTAAAAAAATGGTTTTCGTATCTGATGGCTTCTTCGACAGCTTCAAAATATTTTTCGTTCTTCGAAAATGCAAATAATTCTATCAGAGCATGAGCGATTCCAGCAGTTCCGTGTGCATAACCAGTTAAATCCTCAAAGTTACCATCCACTGTTTTCCAAGACCACCCTTTCTTTGTTTTCTTTGCTTTTTCTAAAATATACTCACCCAAAGAGTTTAGAAAACCATCAATCCCTAAAAAAGAGTATTTTTTATTAAGTGAAATCAAAGTAGGAATTGCTCCAGTGCACCCCTCTTGCATGTCTAATCTCCACGATAAATTTTTGTTTTCGATGATATTTTCAATGATTTCTTTACCTTTTGCTATGAGTTCTTCCTCCATCAGCCATTCTCCAGCCTGAATCGCTGCATAAGCAATCCCTATTTTACCTTCATAAAAACCAATGCGTTCATCTCTTATATTGTGAATTTGCCCAACCGATTTCTTTAAAGCACCAATGGCTGTTTGTTTATATACTGGTTTTTGAAATTGACGGAAAGCGGCCGCTAAAAAGAAACCAACACCAACCGAACCCTCATAAAAATTACTTGGCAAGGCCCGCAGTAAAATTTTAGCATTGGCGATTTGTGTATGATGAAAAATCCCCAACCAGTTGCACTGATTTTCAAACCAAAGTGCATCTCGACAAAGTTTATCAGCTAACTTTTCTACAATTCTCAAATAGTGTTCAGTATCTTCACTCATTTGCCAAACAAAGTTTTGAGGTATTTTTCTGTATTGTTTATCATATCGAAAAAAAGTTCTGTCAATTTTCTGATAAGGTCGCTCAATGTCACATCGTCTTCATCAACTACTTCTTCATAGATTATCAGGAATATTTTTATGGCTGTATATCGTACCACTTTTTCTTTGAAAGCACCATCTACTGCTCTGATTTTTGTGTATTTTGACCACAAACATTTGACTGTATCGGCAACTGTGAGATAATGTTCATTGGGTGAAATATTGATTTTATTGGTCTGAATGTAAGTATCAAAATAGATAAATTCGCCAATTAGAAAGCCGATGTCCCAGGCGGCATCGCCCATGCCTGCCAACTCAAAATCAATGAGCCAAATTGGATTTTTGTTCCCTGCTTTATGCGAATACGGAATCAACCAGTTAGTAAGTCGAGTATCGAGGTGGATAAAATGGCTTGAATCCCACATAGCTTTTGCGTCTTTCACAAATTGCATGACTTCGGGATTTTCAAAAAACGGTTTCAGGATTTTATAGGCTTTTTTATCATCTTTCTTTACTTTTTTGTAATAATTATTGTCGGCAACTTCTAAAAACCACGGAAAAGTCGGCTTAATATTTTTGATTTTATTGAACGGAATCGAATGAAAACCTGCCAAAATCGTGGCCATTGTTTGTACAATTACTTTGTCAGGATAATTTGGTCCGTGATATTGATAATCAAAAACTCGGCAAACGCCCGAAAGCTGTTCCATCACCAAAATATAATTTTGACTATCGTAATGATGGATTTTTGGAACGTATTTTCGGATTTTTGAAAAGGCCGAATTTTTGGTGATGATTTCATAAATATCTGCCTCAATCTTCATGTCTTGCACATACTTTTCATCATCAATATCGGGTTGTTTTACGAGTAATTTTTTACCACCTTCTGCAAACTGATTGATTAAGAAATTGGTGTTTCTACTCGAAGCATCTCGCACCATCAAATCGCCTTCAACTACCGATTTGAGAGAAACCAGCCCGTTCTCAATTAGGTAATTACAGACATTATGGATTGACAATACCATTGAATTTTGATGGGTTTAACGCTCTAATGCTCTACGAAATTGATACAAGATTTTATCGGACAATGATTTATCTTCGGTGATAATATCGGCGGTGGCCAACATTCCGTTTCTAAATGTAAGTTTTTTATTAATATTTGTGGTAAGCCCTTGCGATAGTTTCACTTTTACTAAATAATTATTTTCTTTGTCCGGAATCTGCGATATCGAAACTACTTCTCCGCTTACAGTTCCGTATTCTTCGGCAGGAAAACTGTTGAATCTGAGAGTCACGTTATCATTTAGTTTTACCTTCCCGAAATTATCTTGAGCAACGTGCATTTCTCCGATGTAATCGTTGAGTTTGCTTGTACCTATGTAAAATAGTTCTTGATTGCTCGAAAGAGTCTGATTTTCTTGTAAAGAACTCTGAAAAAACACTTTGCCGTTTGAGGGTGCTGTGATAATATATTTATTTTTCCAAGTATTTACGGCACTTATTAAGGTTTTTAGTGCTTCGACTGTGTGGTTTTGTTGCTCAAATAGATTTTTATCAAGTTCGAGCAGTTCTTTCGATTTCGATGATTGCTCGGCTTTATTGCTCATCATAGCCGATTCTGTTTGCTTAATTGGCAACTGTTTCGACAATAATTTACTCTCTTCACGGTTGAGTTCGAGGGCCGAGAGAACCCCTTTTTGAGCCAATCGCTGATTAGACTGAAATTCTTTTTGTACCAAAGAATAATCTTTACGGTAAATAAAGAGTTGCTCATCTAATTTTGAAGACATGAATCTCAGATTATCCAATTCTCGCTGCAAAATCTGCCTCTTTTGATGGTAAAATCCTTGTGAAGTAAGCGACATGAGCTGGGTAAGCGACTGCTGAAAACTTTGATAGTCGGGCTGGAGTTCGCCTAAATTTGAGAAATTTGCCTTTACGTAATTGTTCAAATTATCATATTTACCTTCAACGACTTCTTGTTCAATCTGGTTGAGTTGCTCAGATAATTTCAGAATATCTTTATGATTGGCGGTTGATTCTAAATAAGCCAATACCTGATTCTGCTCGACGGTATCATTATCTTTTACCATCAATTTTATGAGTTTGCCATTGACCTTGGCAATAACTGCCTTTGGTGCATCGGTAGAGGTTAATTTCATCGGGCTTTTGATGATGTCGGGGTAACTGATAAAAAAAGTACCAATAAAAAGAATTATAAAGAAAAACGAGAATAAAGAAGTGCCGTATCGTATAAGCCAATGAGGATTGTAGCTAATGATGTCTTGCACAGACTCACTGCGTAAAGCAATCTTGGCGTTATTTTCGGGCATTCTTTCCATTCAATAAATCTTAACTTCCCAGTTCTAATTGGTTTTTTACTAAGTTATAATAGCTGCCCCTTAGCGAAGTAAGGTACTCGTGGTTGCCGCGTTCTGTTACAACACCTTTATCAACAACTACAATCTGGTGGGCATTTTTTACTGTACTTAGCCGATGAGCCACAATTATCACGGTTCTTCCCTGAAAAAACTCTTCGAGGTTTTTCATGATTATTTTTTCGTTGTTGGCATCAAGAGCATTGGTCGCTTCGTCAAAAAACATAAATTCGGGTTCTTTATAGACGGCTCGTGCAATCAAAATCCTTTGTTTCTGACCTTGACTGAGGCCATTTCCTTCGGCACCGATTTTAGTGTTATAGCCAAGTGGAAGAGTTTCAATGTACTCGGCAATATTGGCAACCCTCACGGCATGATAAAGTTTGTTGAAATCAATGTCGTCTTCGCCAACGGCTATGTTTCTGGCGATGGTATCTGAAAAAATAAATCCATCCTGCATCACAACACCGCATTTGCTTCGCCAATAATGATGATTGATGGCATTTAAGCTCAATGTTCCGATGATTATTTGACCCATCGTGGGTTGATACGACTTTAACAATAGTTTTAGAATGGTGGTCTTACCACTTCCGCTGGTTCCGACAATGGCGGTAACTTTCCCGTACGGAATTTCTAAATAAATGCTATTTAAAACAGGTTTGGTGGTGCCTGGGTAGCTAAATGTTGTGTTAAATAAATAAAGATTTTTGTTTTCGGGAAGTTGAATCAGGCTTTGTTTGTTATCTGGTTCTTCATCATTTACTTTATGAATATCGTTGAGGCGTTCGAGGCTCAATTTTGCATCTTGGTAGTCTTGTACGAAGGCAATCAACTGCTCAATAGGACTATTTAACTGCCCCAGAATATATTGAACCGAAAGCATCATACCGAGCGTCATCTGACCGTCAATGACACCTTTGGCAGCCATGTAGGTCATAAAAATATTTTTACCCTCGTTGATAAACAAAGCCCCGGCTCCTTGTATTTGCTTTAGACCAAGCGACTGCATATTCAATCGAAAAAGTCGGGCTTGGATATTTTCCCATTCCCAACGTTTTTGTTGTTCGCTGTTATTTAGCTTAATATCTTGAATTCCATCAATAATTTGCAGAATCGAACTCTGACTTTTAGCTGAAACCTCAAACCGTTTAATGTTTAAGATACGGCGGCGTCCTAAAAAGATGTAAATCCAGAAAACATAAATGGCACTACCCGCCAAAAACAGTAAGAAAAGTTTTAAATCGAAAAATATAAGTACTGCACCAAGTAAAAAGAAGTTGATTATTGAAAAAAGAGTACTTATAACCGAATAGGTAAGAAAACTCTCTATTTTATCGTGGTCGCCTATTCGTTGCAATAAATCTCCTTGAAATTTAGTGTCGAAGTAAGACATGGGTAGCCGGAGGAGTTTTACAAAGAAATCGGAAAGAATCATGATATTGATTCTCGAACCAATGTGTAGTAAAATCCAACTCCTAATAAACTCAATGACTGACCTTCCGGCATAAAGCACTAACTGACCAATCAATACGAGGTTTACAAAGTTTAGGTTTCTATTATTAATACCGATGTCTATGACAGATTGAGTAAGAAATGGCAAGAGTAATTGTAGTACACTTCCCATCATCAGCCCCAAAAACAATTGAAAAAGCAACTTTTTGAAGGCAAATAAATAAGTAAAAATCTTTGCAAAATTTAAAGTTGACTCATGTTTCTCATCTTCATTTGCGTAGAACTTCGGGGTCGTCTCGAACAACATGGCAACGCCCACTGGCTCGTCATCTTGTAAATCGCTTGCCCAACTGCTAATAAATTCTTTTTTGGTTAATGAAATTAATCCTATTTGTGGGTCTGCAACAGAAACTTTATCCTTCTTTATTTCAAATACAATCACAAAGTGGTTTTGCTTCCAATGAGCTATGAATGGAAGTGGTGCATCTGCTGCCAGTTTATCAAAACCTACTTTTGCAACTAATGTTCTGAACCCGAGAGATTCAGCCGCCACTCCCATACTTGCCAATGAGACACCTTCTTTGTTAATCCCACATTTTTCGCGGAGACTTTGCAAAGAATAATTTTTTCCGTAATGTTTGGTAATCATTCGCAAGCAAGTAGGGCCACAATCCATTGTGTCTAATTGCTTATAAAAAGGGAAACTCTTCATTCAATAGAAGCCAATTAACAATCGTTTGGTTATCGGTGAGTGTGCGATTAACCTTATGCTTTTCAGACATAATTTATCACTGCCTTGTCACCATAAAGCTCAAGAGCTTTTTTGTTATAAGCTTGGGCAGCATCTCGTTCGTTTTCGAAGCTACCTAAGACTAATATTTTGTTGTTGAATTTGATACGAGCAACGTATTGGACAATCACACCTCTGAATCTTTCTTGAGCATTTTTACTGTTTTTATGCTTCTTATAGTAGTGATGAGCAGCTTGCCCGCACGATACAAATTCAATATTTTCCTTCTGGCAATTAAGGGCATTTTTATCTTTAAACAGAATCCTTTGTCCTTTCGGGGGTTTTCCAACTATCAAATGTTGAAGGAGAACGGATTTTTGTTTATTGCCAATTTTATAAAATGCTCGTGCATATTGGAAATTCCCCGATTTAGAGACACTCCAACAATAATCCTTTACCTTATCGTAATCTTCATCATCAATGAAGACAACGATATTACTTTTCAATTCAATTTCTTTCATCTCATTTTAGGTTAGCATTTTTAAATTGATTTAGCACAATATTCTCTTAATTATTAGGATAACTTGTTATCGTTATTTCACGTAAAATTTGAACAAAATTTATTCCTTAATAGCTGTAGGAGATGATGTAAGGTTATATCAGGAATATAAAGGAGATAATACTCTTATACAATTAGAGTACTTGAATGGTTTTTAGATTTTTCAAGTGGTGAAATCAAAAGCATACTAAAATTCATAAACCCAGAGAAATAAGATAGACTATTTGTAAATTCAAAAGCCACTCCAATTTTGGAGTGGCTTTATAGATTTTCGCATAGCATCGAACCTTGGGTAGTTGGTGGTCTTATCCAGACTCGAACTGGAATCAAAAGTTTAGGAAACTTCTATTCTATCCCTTGAACTATAAGACCGTAGTGTTTTTCGATTACAAAATTACAAAATCAAAGGTTTTATTCAAAATCCATCTCAAAAAGTTCGCCCAGATGATTTTTGAGCTTGTTAGCCACTTCTTTTATATCTACTAATTTGCCTAATTCTAAAGCCAAAGACGTAACGGCTTTGTCGTCTATCCCGCACGGAACGATGTTCTGGAAATAATTCAAATCAGTATTTACATTTAGGGCAAATCCGTGCATCGTAACCCATCGGCTCGACTTTACACCCATTGCACAAATCTTGCGTGGGTTTTGCTGCTCGATGTGGTCAATCCAGACACCCGTCAAGCCATCAATCCTACCTGCTTCGATGCCGTATTCTGCCAATGTTCGGATAATCCCCTCTTCCAAAAAACGCATGTATTTGTGAATATCCGTAAAGAAATTATCCAAATCCAGAATCGGATACCCGACCAATTGCCCCGGCCCATGGTAAGTTATATCGCCTCCACGATTGATTTTATAGAATTTAGCGTGGTTTTGAGCCAATCCGCCTTCATCCAAAAGCAGGTGTTCCATTTTGCCACTTTTACCGAGCGTGTAAACATGCGGATGTTGGCAAAATAGCAAGTAATTGGGTGTAATTTGTTGATTTTCGAGCGATTCAGAGCGATTTTTGACCTTAATATCAATAATTTCGGAGAATAACTTTTCTTGATAATCCCATCCTTCTTGATAATCAATCAATCCTAAATCTATAAAATTTACTTTCTTATTTTGTGTCATAAAATCTGTCATTCGGTGGTCATTTAATGGTCATTCGATAGTCACTCAATGGTCATTCAATGGGTATTTTACAACAGTAATGACTAGTAAATGAGGAGAGAATGACCACTAAGTGATTACAGCATTAAACTCTTTCTCTCGCCGATTTGTTGACGCCACATGGCATAATAAAGGCCTTTTTCGGCCAAAAGGTCTTGGTGTTTACCAACTTCGATGATATTGCCTTTTTCGAGTACGTAAATTCTGTCGGCGTGCATGATGGTACTCAATCGGTGGGCAATCATTACTGTGATGTACTCGCCGCTCGCCGTTACGGCTTTTACGGTATTTGAAATTTCTTCTTCGGTAATCGAATCGAGTGCCGAGGTGGCTTCGTCGAAAACAAAAATTCTTGGGTTTCTCAATAAAGCTCGTGCAATAGACAAACGCTGCTTTTCGCCTCCCGAAATCTTGATTCCGCCTTCACCGATGACCGTATCTAATCCGTTTTCGGCTCTTTTGAGTAGTGTCTGGCACGATGCCTTGTCTAAAGCATCCATGATTTGAGCATCAGTTGCCTTCGGATTCACAAAAAGAAGGTTCTCTTTGATTGTCCCCGAGAACAACTGTGTGTCTTGCGTTACAAATCCGATTTGCGAGCGTAGTTCTTCTACATTAATCTCGTTTTCGGGCAAATTGTTATAATAAATCGTGCCTTCGTTGGCTTTGTACAATCCGACCAAAAGTTTTACCAAGGTGGTTTTTCCCGAACCTGATGGTCCCACAAATGCTACCGTTTCGCCTTTATTTACCTCAAAATTAATATTCTCGATGGCTTTTTGCTTTGCCGTAAGGTGTTGAAAACCTACAGATTCAAACTTGAGATGCTCAACTTTACCCAATTTTGTCGGATGTTCGGGCGTAACTTCGATTGGAGTATTGAGTAACTTCTGAAAATTATTGAGCGATGCTTCGGCTTCGCGGTACGCCAAGATAACGTTTCCAATCTCTTGGAGTGGTCCAAAGACAAAAAACGAATAGAATTGGAGCGTAAGCAATTGCCCTACCGTCATTTGCTCTCTAAAAATCAAGAACATCAAGATAAATAAAATGACTTGGCGGAGTAAGTTGACAAACGTACCTTGCACAAAACTGATACTGCGTACACCACGAACTTTTTTGAGTTCTAATTGCAGGATTTTGAATGTATTGAGGTTCAGACGATTGATTTCTTGCTCGGTCAATCCCAAACCCTTGATTAGCTCAATATTTCGTAGTGATTCGGTCGTTGTACCCGCCAATTGGGTTGTTTCTTTTACAATCGTTTTCTGGATTTCTTTAATCTTACGGCTCAAAACACGCGTGAGCATCGCCAAAGTAAACGCACCTACAAAATAGACCGCAACCAAAGCTGGGTTTACATTGATAGCATAAATCGTAACGAAAATAATACCTATAATTGATACAAAAGCGACATTGATAAATGACGTGATGAATTTCTCGGTATCGGTTCTTACTTTTTGTAGTATCGAGAGCGTTTCGCCGCTTCGTTGGTCTTCAAATTGCTGATACGGCAATTTGAGCGTATGTTTTAGTCCATCGGTAAAGACATTTGCCCCAAATTTCTGAATCACAAGGTTTACGACGTAATCTTGCAACGTCTTGGCGATTCGGCTTACCATCGCCACCCCGATAATTGCCAAAAGCAATAAACCAACGCCCTGAATGAATTGGTCTTCGGTGAATTCTTTGGGTGTTTTGGCAAATTTATCAATCAATTTACCAAAAATATAAGGGTCGAGCAGCGAAAACGTTTGATTGACAGCCGCCAAAACAAAAGCCAAAATCACTTGCCAGCGATAACGAGAGAGATAATGTAATAGTAATTTCATAGAGTTTTTATAAAGAGAAGGCGAGACCAAATCCAAAAGCAAGACTGAGCCATACTTAAATCCAACAAAAGACACAAAAGAATAATTCCTGATAAGGATTTAATGGCGATTCGACTGCAATTCTGAATTATTTTCTAACTTTGCCCGTAGATTTCATTAACAAAAAAGAGTTTGGCAAGATTCGCCTGATTTCAATTAACAACAATATTTTTAATGTTGACTCATACGCTAAAGCTCCGCAAACCACTTGCGGTAATTGACCTCGAAACTACTGGAACAAACGTAGTGCGTGATAGAATTGTAGAAATTTGTATAGCTAAGGCTAAACTTGATGGGACTGTCGAGGTAAAAACTAAAAGAATCAATCCGGGAATTCCGATTCCGATTGAGTCGAGTATGATTCACGGAATTTATGACGAAGACGTAAAAAACGAACCGACATTTAAGCAAATTGCAAAGTCGATGGCACAGTTTCTCGAAGGCTGCGACTTGGCTGGTTTCAATAGCAATCGTTTTGATATTCCGATGTTGGTCGAAGAGTTTTTAAGAGTTGATAATGATATTTTTGATGTAAAAAACCGCAAATTCATAGATGCACAGCGTATTTTTCATTTGATGGAGCCACGTACGTTATCGGCAGCGTATAAGTTTTATTGCGGAAAAACCCTCGATAATGCCCACAGTGCCGAAGTCGATACATTGGCAACCCTTGAAGTACTCTGCTCGCAAGTTGAGAAGTATGAAGGTGTAAAAATCAAGAACGACAAGGGCGAAGAATACGAACCAGTCAAAAACGACATGGACGCTCTGCATAACCTCACATCTTGGAACTTAGTGGATTTTGCCCAAAGAATGATTCTCAACGATAAAGGCGAGCCGATTATTAACTTCGGAAAACATTCGGGTAAGCCCGTTAAATTGGTTTTGAAGCAAGAACCACAATATTTTGATTGGATGATAAACGGCGATTTTCCGTTAGATACTAAGCGAAAACTAACCGAAATCAAGCTAAAGATGATGTTGGATAAATAAACCATGTGCTTAATTTCTAACATTTTTATCTATAAGTAGTTTATCAAAACGAATAATCCTTAATTTTGCACGTCAAAAAGTTTCGAGATTCTGATAAAATTGACCTCGAACCCTAAAACTTTGAAAAATCTCTGTTATGGAGCAAGCACAAATACCTGATATTATTGCCCGAGTACCAATGATAAATTACGTATTGTTGGCCACTATTTTGTTTATCATAGGTATCGTTGGTGTACTCACTCGCCGCAATGCAATCATTATTTTTATGTCAATCGAATTGATGCTTAATGCTGTCAATTTACTTTTGATTACATTTTCATCTTATCGTTCAGACCCAGCCGGACAAGTCTTTGTATTCTTTATCATGGCGGTTGCTGCGGCCGAAGTAGCGGTAGGATTAGCAATTATAGTGATGATTTACCGCAATATTCGCTCAATCGACGTCGGTCTTTTGGATAAATTGAAATGGTAAACCCGAACCTAAAGGGTCAAGTAATAAAGAAGTAGTTAGATAGTACATTCACTATTCACTAATTCAATCATTCGCTCATTATTCTTAGTATGTCAGCAATTTCACTAATACCACTTTTTCCGCTTATTGGGTTTCTGATTAACGGACTCGGTTTTCGCAAAATCCCTAAGAGTTTAGTAGGCCCAATCGGAATCGGAGCTTCTCTTTTATCATTTGTCTGTGCCTATTTGGCATATAGCCAATTCAACGGACAACCTATCGTCGAAAAGGTATTTGATTGGATAACCATCGGAGGGCTAAATATCTCTCTTTCGTTCCAAATCGACCAATTATCAATCCTGATGCTGTTTGTTGTTACGGGCGTGGGTACACTCATCCACGTGTATTCGATGGGCTACATGCACGATGACGAAGGCTACGGTAAATTCTTTGCATTCCTTAATCTTTTCTTGTTCTCGATGTTGTTGCTCGTTATGGGTTCAAACTACATCGTGATGTTCATCGGCTGGGAAGGCGTAGGTTTGTGTTCTTATCTTTTAATTGGATTCTGGAATAAAAATACCGAATACGGCAATGCCGCTCGTAAAGCATTTATCATGAACCGTGTGGGTGATTTAGGCTTTTTGATTGGTATTTTTATGATAATTGCCAATTTTGGTTCGGTAGAATACCTCGAAGTATTCAATAAAGCAACGGGTTTACAAGTTGGCGATAATACCGTGATGTGGATTACCTTCTTCTTGTTTATCGGAGCAATGGGTAAATCGGCACAGGTTCCGCTCTACACTTGGTTGCCAGATGCGATGGCGGGTCCAACTCCAGTTTCGGCACTCATTCACGCCGCAACGATGGTGACATCGGGTATTTATATGATTGTACGCTCAAATGTACTTTACACACTTTCTCCTGCTACGCTCGAATTTGTCGCTTGGATTGGGGTTGCAACTGCACTTTTGGCGGCTACAATTGGTATTTTCCAAAACGACATCAAAAAAGTATTGGCATATTCTACCGTGAGCCAGTTGGGTTATATGTTTATGGCTCTTGGAGTTATGGCATATACGTCGGGCTTCTTCCACGTTATTACTCACGCATTTTTTAAGGCATTGCTTTTCTTGGGTGCTGGTAGCGTAATTCACGCGATGAGTGGCGAGCAAGACATCCGAAAAATGGGTGCTTTGTGGGGAAAAATCAAGATTACGGCTATTACTTTTTTGATTGGTACAATTGCTATTTCGGGGATTCCGCCATTTGCGGGTTTCTTCTCAAAAGATGACATTTTGGCTCATGTTTATGAGCATAATAAATTGATGTACGGACTGGCCGTTTTGGGTTCTATGATGACGGCTTTTTATATGTTCCGATTATTCTTCGTGACATTTACTGGTAGTTTCAGAGGAACTCACGAACAAGAACATCACCTACACGAATCGCCATCAAATATGACATTGCCTTTGATTGTTTTGGCGGTGTTGTCGGTAATTGGTGGTTTCATGGGTGTACCAGAAGCGTTGGGTGGTTCTTATGTTTTAAACGAATTCTTGAGTCCGCTTTATGCAGGTTCTAAAGCAGTATTACCAGAATTCGGGGTTCATCACTTAGACCATTCGACCGAATACATGCTTATGGGTATTTCGGTTGCGGCTGCTGTAGTGTCTATTTTGTTTGCTTATTCTAAGTACAACAATGGCAAAAACGTTCCGGCCGAAGACAGCGAAATCACAGGCATACAAAAAGTCATTTACAATAAATATTATATCGACGAAGCATATTGGGCTGTTTTTGTGAATCCAATCAAAGCACTTTCTAATGTATTTGCAGGCTTATTTGAAGGTCTGATAGATGGAATCGTAAACGGAGTCGGTAGCTTAGTTGCGAGCATCAGCAACCTGGCACGTAAGGCACAAACAGGTAGTACAGGTGTTTATGTGTTTGTAATGGTGATTGGTATCGTAGTATTTTTGGGTATCAATATCGGTACTGATGTATTACAAGTTGTAAAAAGTTACTTGTCTGGAAATACCCCTAAGTAAATAAAGAATCAAGAAGTTAGAGCAAATGAAAAGTATTCATTTACTCAAATTCACTCATTCATAGATTAATAAGAATGCTGACATTAACACTTATACTTATCCCATTAATTGCAGGTATTCTGCTGTTTTTATTGAAGGGTAGCAACGCCAACACTACTAAAAATGTGGCGTTGGTAGCATCATTGGCCGAGTTTGTTGTGGCTCTTTATGCGTTTTTGAGCTTCAAACCCGACAATACGGCTTTATTTGAGGTCAAATACGCTTGGATGAAGGACTTAAACATCAATTTCCACCTCGGTATGGATGGCATTAGTCTTTTGATGACAACCCTTACTGCGTTTTTGATTCCGCTCATTATCCTTTCTACGTACAAATTCAGTTATAAAAATCATGCTGCTTTTTATGCCCTAATTCTACTAACCGAGGTTGCTTTAGTAGGGGTATTCACAGCAAAAGATATTTTCTCGTTTTATTTCTTCTTCGAAGCCACGCTCGTACCAGTGTATTTTATTGCGGCCTTGTGGGGAGGAGTAAACGCACCGAAGGTTACTTTCAAGATGTTTGTTTATACCATTTTTGGTAGCTTATTTATGTTGGTAGCGATAGTTTACCTATTCATGAAAGGCGGTACGGCTGATATTTCGGCACTTACACAAACATCTGAGATTTTGGGTGGAAGCGTTCAGCGTTATTTATTCTGGGCATTTTTCATTGCGTTTGCTATCAAAATGCCAGTTCTGCCATTTCATACTTGGCAACCAGATGCGTACACCGAGTCGCCTACGGTGGCTACGATGTTGCTCTCGGGATTGCTTTCTAAAATGGGCGTTTACGGTCTGATTCGCATCTTACTTCCTTTGGCTCCAATTGGTGTTACAAATTATGGTTTTATCGGAATGCTATTGGCTGTCATCGGTTTGATTTATGGTTCAATCATCGCGATTCAACAAAATAATATCAAAAGATTGGTGGCGTATTCGTCATTTGCTCATATTGGACTAATGGCTGCGGGGGTTTTCTCGGGTACTGTTAGTGGTTTGCAGGGAGCATTGGTGCAAATGGTAGCCCACGGAATCAACGTGGTGGGGCTTTTCTTTATCGTGAAAATTATCTACGACCGCACCAATACAAGAGATTTGAGTGCTTTGGGCGGAATCACCCAAAAAACACCAGCATTGAGTATTTACTTTATCATAATCATGCTTGGTAGTGTAGCATTGCCACTTACTAACGGTTTTGTGGGTGAGTTCTTGTTATTGAAAGGAGTTTATGATAAAAACGCTTGGTTAGGTGCTGTTGCGGGCTTGACAATCATCTTTGGGGCGGTTTATATGCTCAGAATGGTACAACGCTCAATATTTGGCGAAATCAACGAAACAACTGCTAAGTTTAAAGATGTAAAAGGTAGCGAAGTGGCTGTGCTATTGCCAATTTCGATTGTTGTAATAGTTCTTGGGGTGTTTCCGAACGTAATCTTAAAACTAACCGAGCCAGCAGTCAATACCATTTTACAATCATTATTAAAATAATATAGAAATACTGTTTACTACCAATCGTAAACTGTAAACTGAAAAATATGTATCCGATAATTATTTTATCAATTACAGGTCTTGTAACGCTATTTCTGGGTTTCCTGAAATCGAAAAAGATATTATTACCAGCTACTTTATTTTTTGTTTTAGTAGCATTCTTTGCCAATTTCTATGATTGGAATTCGCCGGGTTTGTACTTCTACGATATGTCTGAGATTACTAATCTTTCGACAATCTTTTCGGCTATAATCTTGGTGTCGGCGTTCTTGATAATTGCATTGACCCGTGGATTTTTGGATGATTCTTCGGCTCAACCAGCCGAATACTTTGCTTTGATGCAGTTTTCGTTGGTGGGAGCAATGATGATGGTTAATTTCCAGAACCTAATCATGCTTTTTATCGGGGTCGAAATCCTTTCAGTAGCGATGTACGTACTCACAGGTAGCGATAAATCTAATTTGAGAGGAAACGAAGCCGCTTTGAAGTATTTCTTGATGGGAGCATTTGCAACGGGTATTATGCTTTTTGGTATGGCGATGTATTACGGTGCGACCACATCATTCGACATCAAAGATGTAGATTCGATGTTGTTGCAATTCCCGAACCGACCAGTTTATTTGTATATCGGAGTTACGTTTTTATTGATTGGTCTTTTGTTTAAAGTTTCGGCGGCCCCATTTCATTTCTGGACTCCCGATGTGTACGAAGGTGCTCCAACGATATTTACGACATTCATGTCAACAATCGTAAAAACAGCAGGTTTTGCCGCAATTTACCGTGTTATATCAGTTTCTTTCAATCAGTTACACACTTTTTGGGCTATCATGCTCGTTGTGATGATAATATTGAGTTTATTGATTAGTAATATTACGGCAGTTTATCAGACCAGTTTTAAACGAGTGTTAGCCTATTCGAGTATATCTCATGCAGGTTATATGCTTTTGGCGGTTCTTGGGTTATCTGCCAAATCAGATTCATCAATTGCGTTTTATTCATTTGCATATAGCTTAGCAACAATCAGTGCCTTTGGGGTTTTGATGATTGTATCGAAAGAGAAATTAGTAAACGGACGTCCAGACGAAAGTATTAGCGTTTTGAATGGATTGAGTAAGAGAAGCCCGTTCTTGGCGGCAGTTTTGGCAATTGCGATGCTTTCGTTGGCTGGGATTCCGCTCACGGCTGGATTCATGGGTAAATTCTATGTCTTTAATGATGTAGCGTCTCGCGGATACGTTTGGTTGATGATTGTAGCTATTTTGATGTCGGCAGTTGGTATTTATTATTACTTTAAGCCAATTATTGCGGCTTACATGAAAGATGCCGAAGGCGATAGAATCAATGTTCCGCAGTTTTATAAAATAATATTAGGAATTACAACCGCAGGCTCACTTTTATTAGGCTTGATGCCTGATTTGGTACGCGGATTGCTGTAATAAGTATTCATCAAACTGCTAAAAGATGAATGCTATTTTAAAATATTCAGGACTTACATTAGTGTTAAAGATTTTAGATAAAATACAGAACAAAGAGCTAAGGAGTTTTATCATATTCTTCTTGACTGCGGTTTTAGGTGCAGGCTCAAACCTAATTACCCGAATCTGGTACAAAGATTTCTTTTCATACATGGGTCTTGAAGAAGGTCTGGCCTTCAATCTGAGCGTCTTTATGGGCTATCTCACGGCCACGATTGTGAGTTTTATCCCGCAAAAAGTATTTGCTTTTTCAGCAAAAGAATCAGGTAACACGCGTAGAGAAAGTATAAAATATGTGATTATCGCTTTTTCGGCCTTGGGTATTCAGGTTGTGATTTCAAACTTGGCACTACACTACATTACAAATCCTTATTTGAGTGGATACTCGGTAAAAGTTCGTGAAACATTGGCTCACGTTATCGGAATGGGTTTCAGCTTTTTTGCTAATTTTTACGGACACAAAATGTTGACTTTCCGCAGTACAGGAATCTACGATAAAGTAAAAGCAAGGACAAATCGAGGGTAATTCTCTTCTGAAAATATTACGAAAGCGTTCATCCGAACGCTTTTTTTATTGCCTTTGCAACTATTTCGCTGATTATCAGGTCATAATAAAAAACTTAAAACAGATGATACGCAAAGTTTCGATTTTGGTAATGACAATTTGGCTTATTTCGTGCGAAATGCCGCTCTGTGGTTGTGATATGCCTTATTTGGATGAGTTGACTGGCAAATGGAAGTTGGTAAGAATCGTGAATGCATTTGGTAGGATGGATAAATCTGAGAATGAAATTGGTTATTCGGAACTAATCCAGTTCGATGTAAACCGTAATTATTCGAGACAAATTGATGGTAAAGTAAACGAAGAAAGCCCATACGAGCTTGGTGGTGACGATAAGTTCAAGAATTTTATCAAATATACCAAGACCAGTACTTATCAGCCGTATAGATTTCAGACCGTTGATGGTAAACAATACTTGATTCTGTACGAAAAAATGCCGGTCGGAGCAGTATTGGCCGATGGCTCAGATTATTACTTTTTGAAGCAATAAAAAAAGAGGTCTAAACGACCTCCCCATATAAATCAAATTCGGCAGAGTCATTGATTTTGACCATTGCAAAATCTCCTTGACGAACGTAGTTTTTATCGGCTGGAACAAGCACTTCATTATCTACTTCTGGCGAATCAAACTCGGTTCTGCCAATAAAATAGCCCCCCTCTTTTCTATCAAACAAAACCTTACAGGTATTCCCGATTTTCTGTTCGTTTAATTCTTGAGAAATACCCTGTTGCAGCTCCATAATCAAATCGGTGCGTTCTTGCTTGATTTCGGCGGGTATATCGTCTTCCATTGTGTGCGAATGAGTATTTTCTTCGTGCGAGTACTGAAACACGCCCAAACGCTCAAAACGCATTTGCTCCACAAAACGGTACATCTCCTCAAAGTGTTCTTCGGTTTCGCCTGGGTGTCCAGCAATAAGAGTCGTACGAATCGCAATATCGGGTACTTTATCACGAATCGCTTTGATTAAATCTTCGGTTTTTTCACGGTTGATTCCACGACGCATAATTTTTAACATCTCGGATGAACCATGTTGCAAAGGCATATCGAGGTAATTACAGACATTTGAACGATTCTTCATTACATCAAGCACATCCATCGGAAAACCAGACGGATAAGCATATTGTAGGCGAATCCAATCAATGCCCTCAACATCAGATAATTGGTCGATTAGATTGGCTAATTCACGTTTTTTGTAAATATCTAAGCCATAATAAGTAAGGTCTTGGGCAATCAAAATTAGCTCTTTTGTACCTTTTTTAGCTAAATTTTTAGCTTGTAAAACGAGTGTTTCGATGGGTTGCGATACGTGGCCGCCACGCATGAGTGGAATCGCACAGAAACTACACGGACGGTCGCAACCTTCGGCGATTTTTAGGTAAGCGTAATGGGCGGGAGTCGTCAAGAGGCGTTCTCCGACCAATTCGTGTTTATAATCTGCTTTGAGCGTTTTTAATAATCGAGGAAGCTCATTTGTGCCAAACCAAGCATCGACCGTCGGGATTTCGACCTCCAGTTCATCTTTGTAACGATGTGATAAACAGCCAGTTACATAAACTTTATCGACCACACCCGCTTCTTTGGCATCGACATAACGAAGGATTGTATCAATAGATTCTTGCTTGGCGTTATCAATAAAACCGCAAGTATTTACGATTACGATATTGGCGTCATCTTTTTTGGATTCGTGGGTTACGGCGTAGCCATTACCTTTGAGTTGTGTGTAGAGAACCTCCGAATCAACGAGGTTTTTTGAGCAACCCAGTGTTACTATATTTATTTTATTTTTTAGATTTCCTTTTGTTTTCATAAATCCTACCCATTTTCTGGATTGAGAAAAGGGATTTTTCTGCAAAGTTACGAAGTTTTTAGTACAAAACGTCAAAAGCCACCTTTGGGGTTCAAAAGTGGCTTTTAATTATACGGATTGGAAATCCGTACTACTTTACCGAAGATATATAGTCTTTAATATCCGCCTTCAAATCAGTAGCGTTTTGTAAAACTCTGATAAATTGGCTGCCGATGATGGCTCCGTTGGCGTATTCACAAGCTTTTGTGAATGTGGCGTTGTCTTTGATTCCGAAACCAATCAATCGAGGATTTTTGAGATTCATGGCATTGATTCGATTAAAGTAATTCTCCATTTCGGGCGTAATACCGCTCGTCGAACCCGTAATACTTGCCGACGAAACCATATAAATGAATCCATCAGAAGTAATATTATCAATCTGGCGAATGCGGGCTTCGGAGGTCTGTGGTGTAATCAAAAATGTATTCAAAAGGCCGTATTTTTCAAAAATAGCTTTGTATTCCTCCTCAAATTCGGCGATTGGTAAATCGGGCAGAATTAATCCATCGATTCCAACTTCTTGGCATTTTTGGCAGAATTTTTCAACTCCAAATTGAATCACAGGGTTGATATAACCCATCAAAACGATTGGTACATTACATTTTTGGCGAAGGGGGGCCAATTGCTCAAAAAGTAATTTAATCGTCATTCCGTTCTCTAATGCGACTTGATTAGACTGCTGTATTGTCTCTCCATCGGCAACGGGGTCAGAGTACGGCATCCCGATTTCGACCAAATCTACACCTGCTTTTTCGAGGGTTTCGATGATGGTCAGCGTATCGTCTAACTTCGGAAAACCCGCCGTAAAATATACATTGAGGATGTTTTTGCTTTTATTTTTGAATAATTGGGTAATTCTGTTCATAAATTTTCGATGGTAAATGTAAGTCGCAGGACTAATCCTGCGACTGAATATCTCGCAAAAATAGCTAAAATGATTATCGTAAGAAAGGATTACTTACACGTTCACGCCCGATGGTGGTTGGCTCGTTGTGGCCCGCATAGACTGTGTATGCATCGTCGAGAGTCAAGAATTTAGTAAAAATGCTACGAATCAAATCGCCGTGATTACAAAGGGGCAAGTCAGTCCGACCGATACTTCCTCTAAACAACACATCACCACCGATGACGTATTTTTCTTTGTGATTGATAAAGGCCACGTGTCCGGGGGCGTGTCCGGGTACATGAACAACATCAAGTTCGATTTGCCCAACCATAATTTTATCGCCTTCGGCGAGGTATTTATCAACGGCCGGAAGCTGTTCGTATCCTCCGAATCCCCACATTTTACAACGATTCTCGAAGTCCTTGTAGATTGGTGTATCTAACTGATGCAAATAGACATCAACGCCAAATTTTCGTTTACAATAAGCCACTCCAAAAACGTGGTCGAGATGAGCATGAGTCAGCAATATTTTATTGACTTTGAGCTTGTTATCAGCAATAAAATCGGCCAATTCTTCTTTTTCGTATTGGGCATAACAACCCGGGTCAATAATAACGGCATCGAGCGATTCATCCCAAAGAATATAGGTGTTTTCGGCAATGGGAGAAAAAGTAAAACTATGTAGCATATTGTATGTGTACAACGACTTTTTAAGTCGTTGATGATTAATTTAGATATATTTTTGATTGTAAAAAGACCACTTCCATTCCTCCCAATTAGCAATTAACCCGATTTTTACTGGGTTATTTAAAATGTATTCTATAATTCGATTTGCCTCATCACCGTTTCTGACAACCCTATCATAGTTTTCGTGTTGCCAAAAAACTCCTTTTTTGTTCAATATTTTATTAGATTCTGCGGCAATATATCTTTTTAAAGAGTGCATGATTCCGTAAAGGGCAACTGTATCCGAAAGCCAAATCAAAAGATGAATATGGTTTGACATAATCGTAAAACATACTATTTCGTATCTGCTATTGTGAAAAAATAGCAAAGCATCATAAGCTATTTGGGCAATTGAATCAATCTTGAAATAATGATTCCCTTTTGCATTGGTATCTAAAAATTTATCAAATTTACCAAAATACCGACGATTTTCTTCATCTATCAAGAGTTGTTTCTGTTCATAAGTAATAGAACTTTTTTCGATTTGGCTGATTCGGAATAAATGTTCTTCTTTTATGTTTTCGAGTACATCTCTGGGTAAACTATTGTGCAGGCGAAATGTAACAAAGTAAAGATTATCTCCGGTAGCCTGAAAATGAGGAAGGTTTCTTTTGTAGTATGGCTTTGTTGAATATTTCATATTGGTTGGCAACGACTTAAAAAGTCGTTGTACAAATATCAGTCTTCTAAAATATTTCCAATAAATGTAGTCTTAAACAGAAAGGCAAGTAATAAGAAAACAATAGCCCAGTTGAGATAGATGTAGTAATAGTCTTCGACATCGCGATAGACATTTTGCTCAATTTTTACTTTTTCGAGACGGTTGATTTGTTCAAAAATTGTTTTTAAGGCCTGATTATCGGTTGCTCTAAAGAATTGTCCATCGGCAATTCGAGCTACCTCTCGGAGAGTCCCTTCGTCAACTTTTTCGGTTTCGCTGTCTTGCCCAACGATGATAGAATAGATGCGGATTCCGAATGATTTTGCCAAATCGGCAGCAATAGCTGGGTCGAGACTCCCGCCGATGTTATCGCCATCGCTTAGTAGGATGATTACCTTACTCTTTGAGGCAACTTCTCTCAAGCGATTGATACTTGTAGCGAGGGCATCGCCAATGGCCGTACCCGAAATCGTGATTAGATTATCATTGACTTCATCGAGGTATTGGTTGAGCATTTCGTAGTCGGTTGTAAGCGGAGAGATAGAATACGCCTCCCCTGCAAAAGCCACTAGCCCGATTCGGTCTTGAAAACGCCCCCCGATAAATCCTCGGGCGACATTTTTGGCGGCTTCGAGGCGATTTGGTAATAAATCTTTTGCGAGCATAGACTCCGACACATCCATTGCCAGCATAATATCTATGCCATCAGAGTAAGCCTCTTTGCTTTCTTTTACACGCTGCGGACGAGCCAAAGAAACGATTATCAGGGCGATTCCGAGCGAAAAAAGAAGTGGTGGAATGAATCGTAGATAGGTAATCCAGTGGGTGCGAAGTTGCGGACCACTCAACGAAAGCCCAAGTTTTTGCTGTTCGCGGCTGTAAAACAGCCATCGGAGTAGAAATAGAATTGGTATGCCAGCGATTCCGTAAAGGTATAGCGGATGCTCCCAGACGAAGCCTCGCAGGGTACTCCACTTAAACCATTCTAACGAAAACCACGACCACATGATTTGAATTTTAGAGATTTCGGACTCGTAAACGAATCCGAATCTTAGATTTTATGAATTTCTGTAAGCATCGACAGCTTTGCGAACACTACCAAATTTAAGTAATAATTCACGGGCTTCTTCGTAACTGATATTTAATTCGTTTTTGACCATTCGGCTACCTCTATCAACTAATTTGAGGTTGGTAAGCTGCATATCAACCATTTTATTGCCACGCACACGCCCCAATTGAATCATAACCGAAGTCGAAATCATATTCAGAACTAACTTTTGTGCCGTACCAGATTTCATACGAGTACTACCCGTAACAAATTCTGGCCCTACCACAACCTCTACCGGATACTCCGCTTCGGCGGCTACGGCACTTCCCGAATTACATACAACACAGCCCGTCAAGATTCCGTTTTTGCGAGCATCACGCAGGCCACCCACCACATAAGGCGTACGTCCCGATGCAGCTATGCCAATCAGTGTATCGTTTTCGTTAATTTTATGTTTTTGGAGGTCTATCCACGCTTGTTGCTCATCGTCTTCGGCGTTTTCGACCGCTTTACGGATGGCTTTATCGCCCCCAGCCATTATGCCGACGACCATTCCGTGTGGTACACCAAACGTTGGAGGACATTCTGAAGCATCTACAACACCTAACCTACCGCTTGTGCCGGCTCCGATATAGAAAATTCGACCACCGCGTTTCATTCTCGGAACAATCTGATTGACAAGGGCTTCGATTTTCGGTATTTCTTTCTCTACGGCATACGGAACCGTCTTATCTTCGTTATTGATACCTTCGAGCAATTGTCGAACCGACATTTTTTCGAGGTTATCATAATGTGATGTTGCTTCGGTAGATAGTTTTTCTAAGCCAAGACTCATGCTTTTTAGTTTGTTGTAAGTTCAAAAAGTTCGAGACCCAAAGTTACAGAAAAACATTTGGGTATCGAACTCTTGAATGAAGTTTTGGAAGAATGAATTAGAAATTACCAAAAAGTAATCAAGAAAACTTAATTATTTTGCTCTTTTGAGTAATTCTTCACGCTTGATTGATAACTGACGACCAATCGGTTGACCATTACGGTAGGCTGCAACTTTGATGGTTACTGGGCCTTCGGGAACCTCAAATGGCTGTGTATATTTGATGGCGTACTTATCGGGGAATGAGTTATCATGCGTATAATAAAATTCCATATTTTGCAAATCCGAACCAATGGTGCAGATTAACTTATTGCCATCTTTTTTGGTTGTTACGATTGGGTCGTATATGGCTTTTGAAATGCTGGTTTCGGAGGCATCGAATCGAGCGAAATGATTTTCTACTCGACCTACAAAATTATCCCAATTCTTTTTCTCTTTCGGACTCCACAACGATTCTGCAATCGCAAATGAGCGTGGATAAGTCATGTAATAAGCGTGGCGAAGGGTAGCAATTTGCTCGGTCCAGAGGTTGCCTTGTCCGCCCAAAATCAATTTAGCATCAACACCATCGGGTACAGGCTCAAACTCGTAAGACTTCTTCAAACTCAAATCGGCATAGATTGGGGTTTCGAGCGTGTGGTCGCCTTGCGTATAATCTAAGTAGCAATAAGTTGTGGGGGTCATTACTACTTCGTGACCTTGTTTGGCGGCTTCGATACCACCTTTCATACCTCTCCAAGACATCACAGCCGCACCATCGGCCAATCCACCATCTAAGATTTCATCCCAACCAATCATTTTTTTGCCTTTGCTCGAAACGATTTTTTCAACTCGTTTCATGAAATAACTCTGCAATCCGTGGGTGTCTTTGATATTATTTTTCTTCATAAACGCTTGGCATCCTTTATCGGCTTCCCAGTATCCGTGATAGCACTCATCGCCACCAACGTGTATGTATTTTGATGGGAAAATGGCCGCTACTTCGCCAAAAACTTTATCCAAAAACTCATAAACCTTTTCGTCGGATGGGTTTAGGGTATTCTCAATCAACATTTTGAATTTACCATCTCCGTACCATTCAGCAAACTTAGCTCCTGGGTTTACGTACTTAGGTTCTTTTTTGCAAGACAACTCTGGATACGCCGCCAAAGCAGCCATACTATGCCCTGGTACATCAATTTCTGGAACGATTGTAACACTTCTTTCGGCAGCGTATTTGATTATCTCTTTGGCATCTTCTTGAGTATAAAAACCGCCATCATCGGCTTTTTCTCCTGCTTTTGGGACTTCTCTATCACCAAAATGGCCGTAACGTTTTACTCGGTATGCACCAACCTCGGTTAGTTTTGGTAATGACTTAATCTCCAATCTCCAGCCTTCGTCATCGGTTAAATGCCAGTGCAGAACATTGAATTTGTAACGAGCCATCAGGTCTATGTACTGTTTTACTTCTTCTTTGGTAAAGAAATTACGGCTTACATCAAGCATGAGTCCTCTCCATCCAAAACGTGGATAATCGACGATTTTGCAGCCCATCAACGGCGACATCATCATCATAGCCATATCTTTACGCTCAAACATAGTTGTGAGCATTTGTCTGAATGTCTGAATCCCGTAGAAAAGGCCAGCTGGCTTGTTGGCAGCGATTTTTACACTGTATTCATCAATATCGAGCGTATAACCTTCATTGCCAATGACGGTATTAGGAGTTTTATTGATTTCAAAATAGATAACACGATTGTCCATTGCTGGAGTCGGAACTTTTTTGAAAGGAATCTTCTGATTGGCAGAACCAAACGTATTGGCGAAGAATTCGGCGATAGCTTTGGCATCTGGATTATCGTCAACGACGTCGATACTCACACGATTATCGAACATAAACATCGTGGGTTTGCTTTCGTAGCTGACGGGTGCTGGTATGATACTATTTTGGGCAAATAGCGAAAAGTTGATGAGAAACAGAAAAATCAGTTTTTTCATAGTCGAGGTTTTGTTTTTTGTTCAAATATCGAAGATTTAACCGATTAAACAAAACCGTATAATTGAGCTATCAGACAAACTGCTTGACGACCTTTGTGATATGCTCGGCATCGTAAGCATTTTTTTGCCATTCTTCGAGACGTTTATTCATGACCCGAAACCAAAGCGGCGGACACAGCGACATCAAGAGCATTATCGGATAACCAAATGGGAGCTGGGGGCTTTCGTCGAAATGCCTGAGTACTTGATAGGGCCGTGAGGCAAAAGCATGGTGGTCGGAGTGGCGTTGGAGATGAAAAAGCATCAGGTTGCTGTAAAGATGGTTGGCGTTCCAAGAATGAAGCGGATTGACTCGCTCGTAGCGTCCTTCGGAGACTTCTCGGCGGGTGATTCCGTAATGCTCGATGTAATTGACACATTCGAGCGAGAGTATTGCGATAACGCTTTGTACAATGAAGAATACAGGGATTATCCATTCAAATCTACCCGATAAAAAACTCATTGTCAATGTCATAATTGTACAGAGTAAAATCGGGAATAAGATTACACGATACATTTCGTTTTGGATTCCATTCGGGTTTTTTCCTTGTTTTTCGAGGCGTTTTTGTTCGATTTGCCACGCACTTCTGAAACTCCCGACGAGTGTTTGTTTCCAAAACGAAAAAATGGTTTGATTTTTCTTGGCGGTTGCGGGGTCGAGCGGAGTAGCTACGTGTACATGATGCCCGCGGTTATGCTCAATGACAAAGTGCATGTAACTGACCGAAATCAGAGCCAATCGGGCGTGAATTTGTGCCAATGGGTGCTGGCGATGCCCTAATTCGTGGGCTACATTGATAATCGACGAAGCATAAACGCCTTGGCTTATGATTGCTCCAATCATCTGAAATGTTGTCAATCCATCAAAAACCAAAATATATGAAACCCAACCCAGCATAAAATATTGCAGGTAAACATGGCTATAAACGGCAATATCGTAGAATTTATCATTGAGCAAAGCCTCAAACTGTTCTTTTTGCACATTCTGATAATCTTTGCCCACAACTTCATCCAGAATCGGCACTAAACCGTAGGCATAAATGGTGGCAAAGAAAACCCAATTATGGCTATGAAAGTAGTAGCCAACGACCGAAAGTATCACCAAAAAATGCGATGCTAAAAAGCCTAACTTCTTAAAATTGTTCATCAGATAAAAAATGTAGCTATTTGATTACCAATATATTACAAATCTTATACTTTTGCTAATAATTAGTTGAACTGTTTACCCTAAGCTATGTCTGAATTTATTGCCTATTTACAACTTGGTTACGAGCATATCACAGATTTGAATGGTTACGACCATATTTTATTCGTTGTGGCTTTGTGTGCTATCTATCGAATTTGGGATTGGAAACGGGTTTTGGTGCTGGTAACTGCTTTTACGGTTGGACATTCTATCACTTTGGCCTTAGCAACCAATAAGGTCATTACGTATAGTACCGACTTTATTGAGTTTTTGATTCCTGTTACGATTCTCGTGACCTGTATCACTAATTTATTTCATATAAGTTCGGAGAGTGTATTACAAAAAGAAACGTTTTCGCCACTCAGATACCCGATTGCCGCTGGTTTTGGATTGATTCACGGCATGGGCTTTTCTAATTATCTGCGTAGTCTTTTAGGCAAAGACGAAAACATCGTTATGCAGCTTTTTGCATTCAATATTGGGCTTGAGTTTGGGCAGCTAATCATCGTAGCTCTCGTGATGGCTCTGAGTTTTTTACTGTTGGATGGATTAAAACTCAAAAAACAGACATGGAACCTCGTTGTATCATCGTTTGTGGCAGGCGTTGCGTTTAAATTGATGCTCGATAAATGGTATTTTTAGATTAAGTGCTTGATATAAATTAGTTTATGTTATTCGTTAATGGTTAATCGGCAATAGACTATTGATAATCAGGCTATTATGAATTTCGATTAACAATTAACTACTTAAAAAGTTTAAATGTTTTATTGTTTCAGAATGTTTGTAAACCTAAACTTTGAAGCTATGAAACTTTAAGCTAAATTTATATTTCCCTAAACTATAACATCAAATGAGAAAAACCTGCTTCATCATCATGTCGCTGTTTTGCGGCACGTTTGTATTTGCCCAAAAGAAAAAAGCTGCGGCACCACCACCTCCCGACAAGCTCGAATTACTAAAGCAAGAGGTCGTTCAGAAAATCGAAGAACGCCAAAAGTTTACGGCCGATGTCAATGATATGATTTTTAGTTTTGCCGAATTGGGTTTTCAAGAATTTGAAACCTCTCGGTATTTGACCGAAATCCTCGAAAAAAATGGATTTAAGATAGAACGCGGAATAGCAGGAATGCCTACCGCTTGGTTAGCCAAGTGGGGTTCGGGTAAGCCCGTGATTGCCATCGGTTCGGATATTGACTGTATCCCAAAAGCCTCTCAAAAACCCGGTGTTGCTTACAAATCTCCGATTATAGATGGAGCTCCCGGACACGGCGAAGGGCATAATTCGGGACAAGCCCTCAACCTAACGGCTGTTTTGGCGGTAAAAGAAATCATGGAGCGTGAAAAACTCTCTGGTACGCTGGTTTTGTGGCCGGGCGTAGCCGAAGAGCAAGTAGGTGCTAAGGCGATTTATGTACGAGATGGTTATTTTAAAGATGTAGATGCTTGTATTTTTACACACGTTGCCGATAACCTCGGGGTTTCGTGGGGCGATGCCGGAAATAACGGTTTGGTTTCGGTAAAGTTCTATTTTGAAGGTTCATCGGCCCATGCAGCGGGGGCTCCGTGGCGTGGTAAAAGTGCCTTAGATGCCGTAGAATTGATGAACATCGGGTGGAATTTTAAGCGTGAACACCTCGAAACAACGCAACGCTCTCATTACGTAATCTCTGATGGTGGCGACCAACCAAACGTTGTGCCATCGAAGGCGGCCGTTTGGTATTATTTTAGAGAACGTACCTATCCTAAAATCAGAAATCTGTTTGAAAATGGCCTGAAAATGGCTCAGGGTGCTGCCATGATGACCGATACAAAATTTACGTATGAGATTTTGGGTAGTGCATGGCCGGGGCATTTCAATAAAGTGATTGCCGAAACAATGTATAACAACATCAAGCGGGTAGGTTTACCGAAGTGGTCTGAAGAAGATAACCTTTTGGCAAAAGCATCACAAAAAGAACTCGGAGCAGCCAAGATTGACGGTTTAGCCGTAAAACTCGATACCATGAGCGAGCCTGTTTATTCGCCTTCGATTGTTCGACAAGCTGGCTCGGACGACATCGCTGATATTTCGTGGGCTTTGCCTACGGTTGTTTTGCGTTATCCGTCAAATATGCCGGGTATGCCGGGGCATCATTGGGCAAATGCCATCACGATGGCTACGCCAATCGCTCATAAAGGTTGTACGGCTGGGGCAAAGGTAGAGGCAATGACCCTGCTTGATATGCTAATGAAGCCCGAAGTGATTCAGAAAGCGTGGGATTACTACAACAAAGAGCAAACAAAAGAGATAAAATATTCGCCACTCATTTCGCCGACTGACAAACCCGCGATTCACTTAAACAAAGAAATCATGGAGAAATTTAGGCCCGAAATGAGCAAATATTACTACGACCCAAGCAAATACAAAAATTATCTCGAACAACTTGGTATCAAATACCCAACCCTACGAGAAGACCAACTAAAAGAGTTTGGGGGAGGGAAATAGAATTTTTTGATTGCGGATTTTGGATTTACGATTTTGGATAAATTAACCGTGCCACGACTCAGCGTGACACGGTTTTTTGTCAATACAACCATTTCTTTCAAATCCGCATTTATGATAATGAAAAACGTACATTTTTCGTTATCAAGAAAACCATTAAGAAGATGAAAGCGTATCATTTTATCATAGCATTGGTGGTGGTAGCTCTGAGTAGCTGCTCTACCCAACAGAATTTTACTTCGCCCAATTTCAATCAGTTGAGGTCTTCGCACCGTGAGATTGCGATTTTACCTTTCGATGTCGCTTTTAATTCTACGGCCAATCGTGAGAAAGAATCGGTAGATAAACGTATGACCGAGCAAGAACGCCAAGGAGCTTTAGATTTACAAAAAGACCTTTTCTTGAATATCGCCAAGCAGATTCAAAAAGGCAGGATTATGATGAGAATCCAAGATTTTAATAAAACCAATAAAATTTTGGCCGATAAGGGTGTCAGAATCAACCAAGTTGCTATGATGGATAAAGGCGAATTGGCTCGTATTTTGGGCGTAGATGCCGTTTTGTGGGGACATTCTCAAGTCATTGTTTCTCGCAGAAGTTCCTTCGGTGGACCGAGTTTTCGCGACGGCGTTGAGTCAGAAGTTCGGCTGTTTGATGCCGCTACGGGCGAAATGATATGGTCAACCAATAGCTTCCAGAGACCGACCCATTATTTAGATACTCCGCACAGGCTGGCAACAAGCTCAATCTCGCAGGTAGCCAAAGAGATTCCGTATCGAATTGATAAACGCCAACGAATCTAAAACCACATAGGTTTCATAGAAAGCACAGAATTCATAGTAAAAAAGTCACTCGAAAGTGGCTTTTTTTATGCTTTAATAATAATTTGCATTCGTGAATTATTATAATTGTCTAATAACCAGATAGTTACGAAACTTGATTAACAATTTTCGATTGACTACTTAGCCAATTTGTCTTTCAGAAACGAGGTTAGAATCGAGAGGCCATTATAAAAGTGCTTATTGTTGTTTATGACAATATCGGCTTCGTATTTGGTTGGTTCGATGTATTTTTCATAAGTTGGCGAAACGTGGTTCTCCCAACGATACAAAACATCGGTCAAATCATAACCACGCTCGTTGTTATCTCTTATGATTCGGCGTTTGATTTTGATGTGTTCTTTAGCATCAATAAAAACCTTCAAATCGAGCAATTTATTGATTTCGGCCGAATGAAAAACGAATATTCCTTCTACAACGATTATCGGAGCGGGCTTAAAAACCAACGTTTTAGGTACAATGTTGGGGTTATTGAAGACATATTCTTTTTGGTGTACTTCTTCGCCGCGTTTCAATTGCTCAATATGTTTTGAGAATAATTCAAAATCAATGGCCTCTGGGAGGTCATAGTTTTCTACGCCGTTTTCGTCTTTCGGAACAAACGCTTGAGTTTTATAATAGTGGTCTTGCGAAATCAAACAGATTTCGGATTCGGAAAAGGATTCTAATAGACTATGCAGAAAATACGTCTTGCCAGATGCACTTCCGCCTGTAATACCTACAATATATGGTTTCATGCAATGCCTCCGCTCAGGCGGATAAAATTTTAATTACAAATTTAGGAAAAGCGTCGCGATTTAGAACAAAATATTTTTAGACCCATCCAACATAAAGGTTAAAAGCGAGTATAAAATCAAAATCTAAGTCAATTTTTGATTGAAAATGAAATTAACAAAATTAATTACGTAAAGTATCTGATAATCAGTCAAAAGTGATTTAAAAATTGTAAATTTTTGCACAAAAAAGCGAATCAAAAAATTAAAATTTATTTGAAAAATACAACATTTAATACGAAAAAGGGGAATTCGACTATAAAAAATGCAATTTCATCTCAGAAAAATAGTCAGTGGTAGCACACTCACCATTTTAGGGGGATGCTGGGGGCTTTTTGGGCTATCTTTGTTAAGTTTTTAATTTATTATCAACAGATAAAACCTAAATTTTTATTTATGAAAAGAATCTTATTACTTTCTTTATTTGGGTTTTTTGCTTGCCTCCAAACCTGGGCACAAAGCAAAACTTACTCAGGTAAAGTGACGGCTTCTGACGATGGCTCTCCGCTACCAGGAGTTACCGTACAGGTGAAAGGTACAGCAAAAGGAACTCAAACAAACGGCGACGGTGCGTATTCGATTGAAACAAATTCAGGCCAAACGCTTGTATTTAGTTTTGTTGGGTTTACTCCAAAAGAAGTGAAAGTTGGTGCAAGTACCATAGTAAACGTACAGTTAGGTGTAGATGATAATATCTTGAGCGAAGTAGTTGTGGTAGGTTATGGTACACAAAATCGTAAAGATGTAACGAGTGCAGTATCTACTATCAAAGGCGATGCGATTAAGTCGATTCCGGCACAGTCATTTGACCAATTAATGTCTGGTAAAGCTGCTGGTGTAAATATCAACATCCCGAACGGTGTATTGAATAACCCTCCGGTTATTCGTGTTCGTGGTTTTAACTCAATCACATCAAGCTCGTATCCGTTGATTGTTGTTGATGGTGTTATCGTATTTTCACAAGATGCAGGAGCCGTTGGGCCAGCCAGTATCGCTGCCAACCCATTGGCTGATATTAACCCGAACGACATCGAAACAATCGACATCTTGAAAGATGCGGCTGCTACGGCTATCTACGGTTCGCGTGCGGCAAACGGTGTATTGGTTATTACTACTAAAAAAGGTAAAGCTGGTAAAGCAACAATCACTTATGATGGTTGGACGGGCTGGACTCAGGCTTTCCGTAAGTTTGACCTTTTGAATGCCGAAGAATACATCATGATGAAAAATGAAGCTGAGCAAAATCGTGCTTCTTTGGCGGGTCAGAACTTCACGCCGTTGTTTGTTAAAAACTTAGACCCTAACGGCGTACCTTATGATACAGATTGGTACGGAGAGGTATTCCAGACGGGTTTTCAGCATAACCACAACATCAATGTTTCGGGTGCAACACCAAAATCATCGTATTATTTCTCAGCTGGTTACACCAACCAAGAGGGTTTCTTGAAGAAAAATACTTTCGAAAGAAAAAATACACGTTTAAACATTAGCCACAACGTAACTGATAACGTGATTGTTGGTGCCAATGTTACTTACAGTTCGTCAGATGCCTTTGCTCCAAACTCTGGCTCATTGGCAGGTACAAACTTTAGTACAGGAGGTTTAGGTCGTATTCCGTTGGTGAGTGCTCCAAACGTACCAGTGAGATTGCCAGATGGCTCATACAACATCAACTCAACGGGTGGTTTGGCAAACAGCTTAGGTAACTTAGGTAACCTCGACCGCAGTGGTTTCTACAACCCAGCAGTTATGCTCGATTTAGACAAAGCAACCGCTGCAAGTGAGCGTTTCTTGGCAAATATCTATGCTACAATCAATTTTACAAAAGATTTATCTTTTAGAACAGATTACGGTATTGATAACCTAACGGTAGATTCGAGAACATTCTTGAACCCACTACATGGTGATGGCTTTTCGGCAAGAGGTATTGCTGCAAACTACCTTTTGAAAAACCGTAGATGGACATGGCAGAATTATTTGAACTACAACCATACTTTTGCTGATAAGCATAGCGTAGGTGCAACCGTAGGTACTGAGCAGCAATACACAAACCGCAATATGTGGAGTGCTTCTCGCCAGACAGTAACCGACCCATTCTTCGATATTTATGAAGGAAACTATACCGTTAACAACAACCCTCCGTTTAACTTCTTGACAGAGAATGGTTTCCAATCATACTTTGGTCGTGTAACTTACGATTACGCAAAGAGATATTTCTTTACTGCAACGTTGCGTCGTGATGGTCTTTCGGCATTGGCAGAAGGCAAGAAATTCGGTAACTTCTACGGTATTTCGGCTGGTTGGAGTTTATCTGAAGAGAGATTCTTCAAAGATGCTCTTCAAGACAAAATTTCTACTTTGAAACTCCGTACAAGCTATGGTAAAGTAGGTAATGCCGGTATTAGCGACTTCGCTGCCCTTAGCCTTTACGATTTTGGTAACTACGGCGGAAACGTGGCTACTTTGTTCTTCTCGCAAGCGGGTAATCCTGACCTTCGTTGGGAGACCAGTACAAAATTTGATTTAGGTCTTAACTTCGGATTATTCAGCGATAAAGTAACGGGTGAATTGACATTCTACAAAAACGTTATTGATGGTTTGATTCTGAACTCTCCGTTGTCGCCTTCGATGGGTGTACCGGGCAATAGTGTTGCTAAAAACGTAGGTTCGATGTTTAACCAAGGTATCGAGTTTGCTATCAACTCAACGATTATCAAAACATCGGATTTCAAGTGGAATACTTCATTTAATATCGCAACTCAGAAAAACGAAGTTACGGCATTGGCAGAAGGCAACGCCGACATCTTTGGTGTTACTCAACTCGAAACAGCCAACATCACACGTGTAGGATACTCATTGGGTAGTATTTGGGCTGTACCTACTGCGGGTGTAAACCCAGAAAACGGTAGAAGAATCTTTATCAACAGCAAAGGCGAGCAAGTTCAGTACTCACACGCAGTAGCAACGGGCCAGAGCCGTTGGACATACCTTGATGGTAGAACTGCTCCTGCTATCTCGGCTGCGGCAGATTCTAAAATCATCGGAAACACAATCCCTAAGTTCTACGGTGGTTGGGATAACAACTTCTCATACAAGAAATTTGATTTGGCTCTTAGCTTAATCTACGCGGGTGGTTTTTATGTTTACAATGGTACAAGAGCGGGTTTACATGACCAACGTTTCTGGAACAACGCAGCCGACATCTTGAACAGATGGACTCCTGAAACAAAAAGCACAGAATGGCCAAGAGTGGTATATGGTGATAACGTATCGAATGGCTCGTCGTTCCCGATTTCAGAGAATGCCGAAAAAGGCGATTTCATCAAGTGTCGTAACATTTCATTGGGCTATAACCTAACAAGCGATTATTTTAAGAGATTAAAAATCACAAATGCTCGTCTTTATACCCAAATATCTAATGCCTTTATGATTACAAAATACTCAGGAACCGACCCAGAGGTATCATCAAATGGTAACTCTAACTTGGCTCCAGGTGTTGACCGTAACTCTATACCACAAGCCAGAACTTACTCTGTTGGTCTTAGTGTATCATTCTAATTATCGAAAAAAAACATGAGAAATAAATTTTCAAAACTTATTCTTGGAACAGCCCTTACGCTTTCGGTTTTTAGCTGTAAAGACGATTTGCTTAGCCCTGTTCCGAAGACCTCTATCTCAGATTTGAGTGCGTACGATACTCCTGATAGAATCGAATCTTTGGTAAATGCATTGTACGATGCCGTTAAGGCTGGAAACTTCTTGGGTGGTCGTTATTTGATTTATAATGATATTCGTGGAGAAGAATTCATCAACCAAACTAACAATGGTGTTACAGGTTTACAGACTTGGAACTTTACGTTGAATGCTTCATCTAACGAAGTAAACAACCTCTGGAGAGATGCTTACTACGCAATCAATAGTAGCAATTTGTTCTTAGATAAAATTGATGCTGCTCCTGCCAAAATCGCCCCAGAAAAAGTAACCAATTACAAGGCAGAAGCTCGCTTCTTGAGAGCATTGACTTACTTCTCGTTGGTTAATATCTACGCCCAGCCGTTTACAAAAGATAATGGTGCTTCTTTGGGTGTACCGTTGCGTTTGAAAGGCGAAAATGGTGCTGGTAACTCAAATAACTTGAAGCGTTCGACGGTTGCCGAAGTTTACACTCAAATCTTGGATGATTTGAACTTTGCAGAAACCAACCTTCCGGCAACAAACTCTGGCGATTTAAATATCACGAGAGCTCACAAAAATACGGCTATCGCCTTGAAAGTCCGTGTTTACTTGGCAATGGGCCGCTACGCAGATGTACAAAGAGAAGCTGAGAAATTGGTTCCTTCGGCTGCTCCATTCAAAGCTCCTACGGGTGTACGCCATGAGTTAAATGCCAATTATGCGGCCATTTTTACATCGTACCGTACGCTTGAGTCGATTTTCTCGTTGCCAATGGCAACAAACGACCCTCCGGGTACACAAAACCAGTTGGCATTTTATTACTTAGCAGGTCCTGTTGGTGGTGGAGAATTCTCCCTAAATACAGCAGGAAATGGTATCTTAGCCAATAGAGCATTTGAAACTACCGACGACCGCCGTAGATTAGCTGTTGCAGTAGGTACAAGAACATACCTCAACAAGTTCACTACTCCTGCTCCATTTACCGACTGGGTACCTATCTTGCGTTATTCAGAAGTACTTTTGAGCTTGGCCGAAGCAAAAGCTCGTCAGGCATCGGGTGTTGATGCGTCGGCGGTAGCTTTGTTAAATGCGGTTCGTACTCGTTCTAAAGGCTCTGAGGTTAAGCCAACGACCAAAGAAGAATTGATTTCGGCAATATTGACCGAGCGTCGTATTGAGTTCTTAGGCGAAGGTTTGCGTTCACTCGACATTACTCGTTTGGGTCAACCATTCCCAGCAAAAGGTGTTGTAAACGCCATCAATCCAACTCAATCTGAGTATATTTGGCCAATCCCAACTACCGAATTGGCAGTAAATAAAGATTGTCAACCTAATCCATAATTTATAAAGTGTTTTCGATTGATTCGCTTTTAAATAACAATTAGGCAGAAACGGGTAAAGTGTTGATTTTTAATACTTTACCCGTTTTTATTTTGAACAATTTGATTGCGAATATGTTTACTTATCACTAAATTTGATATAACTCAACCCTCAGTGATATGGAACGCAAAACAATCGCTCTACTTCTTTTGCTGCTTTCGTGGCAAAGTTTTGCAAATTCGATTCTGATTCCGATGGATGATAAACAGTCCAATCACTTAAAAGCCTACGGAATCGCCTACAATACGCTCAAATCAAATATCGAAGTAGATTGGCTTGTGAATTATCGAGGAGGGAGTTTCTTGATAAAAAACGACCCAAGTGTCGAGAAAGAATGCTTGGTTCGGGGTGTTTCGTATCAGGTTATTTCAGAATCTTCGGTACAAATGCTGATTCGTGAAATCTCGAATCCAGATGCCAATATGGACATCATCAAACTTCATCAACCAGCCAAAATCGCCGTTTATTCTCCCATCAAAGTCAGTTTATCAACATTTGAAGACACCGATGCCGTTTTATTGGTTTTGAAATATGCCGAAATACCTTTTGAGGTGATTTACGACGAAGAAATCATGCGGGGAGATTTGGCAAAGTATGATTGGCTACACCTGCACCACGAAGATTTTACAGGGCAATTCGGAAAAAACCTCAGACGCATGAGTGCTACCGACATGAAAGCCCAAGAAGACATTGCGAATCGTTTACGGTATAATAAAGTATCAGAACTCAAACTCGACGTAGCCAAAGCCATCAAAGGTTTCTGCATGGGTGGTGGCTACCTTTTTGCGATGTGTTCGGGTGCCGAAACCTTCGATATTGCTCTTTCGGCCGAGGGCGTTGATATTGTCGGTAGCCGATTCGATGGCGATAATATTGACCCAAACGCCCAAGAAAGGCTCGATTTTAGTAAAACGCTGGCTTTTCAGAATTACACACTTAATCTCGGTGATGGCGATGGCTACGGTTGGGGTGGAATGTCTTTTTCGGATATTAATGCCTCAAATGGTCGTTGGGACGATGAAAACAACAGCTATTTCAGTCTGTTTGAGTTTTCGGCCAAATGGGATATAATACCCGCCATGCTGACCCAAAACCACGAGTCTTTGATTCGGGAATTCATGGGGCAAACCAGTGCTTTTACCAAGCATACTATCAAGCCGAATGTCTTGGTAATGGGGCAAAGCAAGGCCTCTGACCGATACATTTATGGCGAACTTGGCAATGGTCAATGGGTTTTTTATGGCGGACACGACCCCGAAGGCCAGCGAGGGTTCCATCGTGTACCAACCGATTTAAACCTGCATCCGCACTCGCCCGGCTACCGTTTGATTCTAAATAATGTTTTGTTTCCGTCGGCTAAAAAGAAAAAAAGAAAAACATAATATTTTTGGGCGGAATTTAAAACCTTTTGGCTTAAAATATCGTAATTGGTGAATGAGAGAACCTTTTAACGATACTACAACAATGAAAAATTCTATTGAGAGAGTTAACCAGGCAATTGAGCCACTGAGAAGCCAAATTATCAATCACAAAGTTTATTCGGCAATCAAAGACCTCGAAGACCTGCGGGTATTTATGCAATACCACGTTTATGCGGTTTGGGATTTTATGTCGCTACTCAAAGCCCTTCAAAACAACCTAACTTGTACTTCTGTTCCGTGGTATCCGAAAGGCTCAGCCGATACCCGTTATCTGATTAATGAAATTGTGGTAGGCGAAGAATCGGATATTGACCAAGAGGGCAATCGTATCAGCCACTTTGAGCTTTATCTAAAAGCAATGCAGCAAGCAGGGGCTGATACATCGCAGATTACCTCTTTTTTAGATAATTTACTGAACACAGGCGATTTAGAAAAATCGTTTGAGGTAGCAAATACACCACTTGCGGCCGCCAATTTTGTAGGATTTACATTCGATGTCATCAATAGTAATAAAGCGTATTTGCAAGCGGCTATTTTTACTTTCGGAAGAGAAGATTTGATTCCGAATATGTTTATGTCAATTATCAATGATATAAACGAGGAGTCGCCAGACAATATCTCCATTTTTAAATATTACCTCGAACGCCACATCGAAGTAGATGGCGACCACCACAGCCATTTGGCTCTGCAAATGACCGAAAACCTGTGCGGCACCGATGAGCAATATTGGCAAAAAGCCCAAGAGGCAATCGTGGCTTCGCTCCAGAGAAGAATCGAACTTTGGGATGGTGCTTACGAAGAAATTATGGCAAAAAAAGAAGTTTTTGCTGAGGTTTAATATATTTTTGGGATACTCCAGGGAGTATCCCAAATGTTTGATTTCTAATTATTGCCAATCAATCTCGCAGTAATTTTACTGTAAAAATTGAGTTTTACTCTCAGCCTAATCGGGCCAGCGTTGGCATTGCCCGAATAATAAATCATCATTTTATTTGGGTCTTCGGCAAGGGCATCCTCTACTATTTTTATGGCATCGGTATTGGTGCTAAACTCCGTTTCAACATTTAAAGCATTCGCAAAATTAACGTTATTGAGTGTAGCCAAGGTCGTTTTATTTGAGCCTGTGCTATTTGCCACCGCAATTGTGCCAGTTACTAAAGAAGTGGCATTGCCGCTTACTTCGGTGATGGTGTAAGTAACTTTCTCAATCGAAATCTTATTGATTTTGTTTTTATATTTTTCGAAGTCAGTGCTTTCGCTGGCGTTTATCACCTCTTGACCGCTAAAACTGGCCCCCGAATTATTGACAAAGAATTCTTTTCCGAATGTAATTTTGGGTTTCACCGTCGGGAAATTCTCACAAGAAGTAAAAACAAAAGCAATGAAACTTAAAACAAACGCAGTTAGGTTTTTCATAGCGATAGATAGATTAAATGGAACAAATATTAAATTGTTGACCAATATTAATCATCTAAAGCGAAGGATTTTATGACTAAAGATAAACGCAATAGTAATTTTAATCATAGATTTACTTCTTTGCAATCACCCCCATTTCGCTGTACCAAATTTCGCCGTTTTCGAGCATTTGGCGGAGGGTTTCGGTCAAGGCTGTTTTGTTTTTGAAGAAATGGTATTCGGCAATATCGTTGATATGGGCAGGTACTAATTCTAAGATTTTGGCTTTGTATTGATTCATCAAATCGTCCGAAACCCCACTCTTCTTCCGATTCAGACAATTATCACAGATTCCGCAGGTTGCCTCGGTAAATTCATCAAAATACTCTTGTAGCATCTGCATTCGGCAGCGGCGGCGTTCGTTTACAAAATCAATCACCCGTTCGGCTTTTTCGATGTCTCGCTTTTTTCGCCTTTCGAGCGACTCCCGATTTATCGGCAGATAATCTACATCTTGGCGTGGCATCGTAAAAGTAAGCTGTGGCGTGTTTTTTTGTTGCTGATAAATCACCACCCCGAGTTCGTGCAAGTGTTTTAGCATTCGCTCTACTTCGTGCGGCTCGGCGTACATATTTTTGCCGATTGCCGATTCCGAAATCGTTGTATAATTGGTAAAAAGCTCACCCCCGTACATTCGGAGCAACAATTTCGTAAATCGGTCGTAAGTAGCATTTTTGACCTGAAAAGCGTATAGTTCTTGGTTATTTACCGTAAAATATAGTTTAGATGGGCTATAATACGCATCGCTCAACTGAATTAAACCCTCATCTTCGAGTTTTTTGAGTGCATGATGCGTTTCGCTTGGCATCAAACCGAAATTTGTGATAAACTGCTGAAAATCGAAGTCATAACTTTCGTAGTTTTCGCTGCCTACCGCCAGTCGGTACTGATTGGCAAGGGCTTGATAAACTCTTTTGAGCGATTCGATAGGCGGGTATTTTTGCAGGATATTTTTTTCAAAATCTCCCAAATCGCCTCGGTTAAATAGTGCCACAGCGTAAGCCTTTTGTCCGTCTCGCCCTGCACGACCTGCTTCTTGGTAGTAGGCTTCGAGGTTTTCGGGGAGGTCGATATGAATCACAACCCTGACGTCGGGTTTATCAATACCCATCCCGAAGGCATTGGTAGCCACCATAACCCGAATTTGATTTTTTATCCAAGCATCTTGTTTTTTGAATCGTTCTTGATTACTCAACCCAGCATGGTAAAATGCCGCACTGATTCGATTTTGGTTGAGCCAATCGGCAATCTCTTTGGTACGTTTGCGGCTGCGTACATAAACCACCGCCGAGCCAGCTACTCGGCTCAGAATCTCGTACATTTTACGTTCTTTGTCTTCTAATTCAAAAACCGAATACGAAATATTAGGCCTTGCAAAACTCTGCTGAAAAACCGCTACGTTTTGCATCTGGAGCCGATGCTGAATATCGGATTTTACTTCTTTTGTAGCCGTAGCCGTGAGTGCAATAAGTGGCGGATTCTGCGGAATCAGTTTCCTGAATTCGGGGATTCGGGTATATGGCGGTCTGAAATCTTCGCCCCATTGCGAGACACAGTGGGCTTCGTCGATTGCCAAAAGACAAACTTTCATCATCTTGACCCGCACCCGCATGATTTCGGTTTGGAGACGCTCGGGCGAGACGTATAGAAACTTACCATCGCCGTGTACAAATTCATCAATCGTGTAGTCTATTTCGCTTCGGTGCATACCCGAATAAACGGCCGCGGCCTTGATTCCCCTCTGGCGAAGCTGCTCAACTTGGTCTTTCATCAACGAAACCAATGGCGTAACCACAATACAAACGCCATCCATTGCCAAAGCGGGTACTTGAAAGCAAATAGATTTACCTCCACCCGTTGGCATAAGGGCCAAAACATCCTTTTTTTCGAGAACAGCATTGATAATATCGGCTTGCAGTGGTCTGAAAGCCTCGTATCCCCAATATTGTTTTAGTATGTCGAGTGGTGCTTGCATTTGAGCTTGAGAATTCAACTACAAAATAACAAAAAACAAAGTGTTTATGGTTTGATATTATCCAGATTAAAGCATTCGGTCAGCCATTTATGCTTAATAATCAGCCATTTATCAGAAAATAACGGAAAATTTTTTCAAAAAATTTGGAATTATGAACAGTGTTCAGTAATTATGCACCGTTAATTAATGAACACTGTTCAGTATTTAAATGGGAGTCATAGAAAGAAAAGAGAGAGAAAAAGAAGAAATGCGTCAGTCTATCTTAGGTGCTGCACGCAAATTATTCTTGGAGCAAGGTTACGAGAAAACGAGTATCCGCAATATTGCTGAGGCTATAGAATACAGCCCTGGCACGATATACTTGTATTATAAGGATAAAAGCGAAATCATTTTTGCCCTACACAATGAGTCTTTTGGGGTCATGATGGCGTATTTTCAGTCGATAGCCAGTATCGAAGACCCGTTTGAAAGGCTTGTGGCGATGGGTCGTAAATATTTAGATTTTGCCTTTGAAAACCCTGAATTGTACGAATTGATGTTTTTGATGAAGTCTCCGATTGAGACCCTCGAATGCCGCAGCGAAATTTGGGAACACGGACATTTAGCAACTGGAATGCTCAAAATGATTATTGCAGATTGTGTTCAGGCGGGCTACTTCAAAAATACCGACATAGAAGCTATGTGTATGACCATCTGGAGTGGAGTGCATGGTTTGGCTACTCTGCACGTAAGTAAGCGAACAACCATGTACCAAGAAGACGAGCGAGTAGGGCGTATCTGGGCGGGTTTTGAGATGATGGTAAAGATGTTGAGATATGGTCTTTAAATGTTGAATAATCAAAAATCTATAATTTATGAATCTTTCTCGTGAAGCAAAACTAATGTGCGGAATCATCCTGATTACGGTTCCGACGATTGAGTACGGCGGGACGTTTCTGCTCACTGTGCTTTCGGGGCAATTTGAGTTGCCCTTGACCGATTTTCAAAAAGGAATGTTTCGTGCAGGGCATGCCCACGCTGGAGTCTTGGTGATTTTAGGGTTAATCGCCCAGATTCTGATTGATAACATAACTTTTGGACACCGTCTTAAAATGTGGCTCCGTGGCGGGTTCGTTACAGCGGCTCTGCTGGTAAGTGGAGGTTTCTTTGCGGCAGCAATTGGCGAAAACTTAACCAAACCCAACTCAAATATCTGGATTCTTTGGCTTGGGGTTATTGTATTGGCCGTTTCGCTATTAGTAACTGGTATTGGTCTTATCAAAAATAGTAAACAATAATTACCACAGAAAAATAATGAAAAAGCAATTTTTATTGATTGGATTCATCGCAATGACTTCGGCAGTATTTGCCCAAAAAAGTAAATTGACCGTAAACGTAAAAGGTTTTGAAAACAACAAGGGTAAAGCCTTTGTGGCGATATTCGATACCAAAGAAAAACAACTTAAAGGATTGGTAGAGAGTGTTGTAAATCAGCAAGTTACGGTCAGTTTCAACGATTTGGTAAATGGCAAGTACATCGTTAAGGTTTTTCATGACCTAAACGAAAACAACAAACTCGATACAGGGATGTTCGGGATTCCGAAAGAGCCTTGGGGTGTGTCGAATAACATCCGACCAACGATGTCGGCACCCAAACCCGAAGACATGATAGTTGAGGTAAAAGCCGATAGAAGTATTACGATAAATGTAAAATAAAATGATTGATTGGTTTAAACAACACATTGGCAAAGAATCTGCACAAATGAGTCCTTCGTTTACGGGGCGTTGGCTTAACGGAAAACTCACAGCCGCAGAAGAAGGTTCGCTTTCGGTAGAGTTTGTAGTGCGAGAAGAAATGCTAAATCCTGGACAGATTCTGCACGGCGGAATCGCCACAACGATGATGGATGATGTGATGGGAATGACGGTTTTTAGCTTGGGTCGAAAAGATTTTTATGCAACCATCAATGTCTCGGTTGATTTCCTGCGTCCTGCACGTTTAGGCGATACCGTTATTGCAAAATCACAAGTAATCCGTGCGGGCGATTCGGTTATCAATATCACTTGCGAGTTGGCTCATACCGACGGAAAAACGATTGCCCGATGTACTTCAAATTTGGTGAAAACTAAGTTTTAGGTTAAGATTTCAAAAGAAGAAAATTATGAAAAAGTTATTACCCTTATTGGCGATTATTTATTGCCAAATACAAGAGATAAATGCCCAATCGCCGATTCTTGACAGCTATATTCAGCAAGGAATCGAAAGTAATTTGGCATTGAAACAGCAAAATCTCGAACTCGAAAAGGCCCTCAAGGCTATTGATATTGCTAAGTCGAATTTCTCGCCTAAAATCTCGTTCAATCCCAATTATACTTTGGCTTTGGGCGGACGTAGGTTGCAGTTTCCGGTCGGAGATTTACTCAATCCAGTATATTCGACACTCAATAAATTGACGCAATCGAATAATTTTCCACAGATTGAGAACGTAAACGAGCAATTGGCCCCGAATAATTTTCATGAAACCAAATTCTCGGTTCAGTACCCGATTTACAATACTGATATTAAGTATAATTTGTTGATTCAGAAGGAGTTATTGCAGACCGAAGAAGCCAAAAAGAAAGTTCTCGAATACGAGTTAAGACATAATATCACGATTGCGTATTACCAATATTTACAGGTTTTGGAGGGCATCAAAATCATCGAAAACTCAAAAGATTTTCTGAACCGATTTTTACAGCTCAACCAAAAATTGGTTACGAACAACGTTGCAACCAAAGAAGTGATTCTATCGGCCGAATACGAAATCAGTAAACTCGACCAAGAATTGGCGACAATGGAAAAAAACAAAAGTATCGCTAAGTCGTATTTTAATTTTCTGTTGAATCGTGATTTAAACGAAAAAGTTGAAGTCGATGCCGAATTTGCTAAAACCTTACCAATTGTTGAAAATTTAGAAGATTTAAAACAAAAGTCGTTGATTTCGAGACCCGAATTCAACCAACTTCGAGCGGGTGTGCAGGTGAGCCAAACAGCCATCAAAATGCAAGAAATGAATGCCAAATATCCACAACTTTTTGTGGGTGGAAGCCTCGGTTTTCAGGGTTTTGGTTACACTTTTAAAGACCAGACGTATGGAATCGCTCAAATCGGTCTGAATTGGGATTTGTACCACGGCAAAGAGAAACAACACAAGATTCAGCAAGCCAAAATCCAGAAAAATATACTCGAAACGAAGATTGATGAGGTAAAGAATCAAGTGAAAATGCAAGTTGCACAGGCATACTATGAGCTGGCAGCATCGAAAGAGATTCTGGATGATGCCAAAGTCAATATCAATAAAACCGAAGGTATCTTGAAAATCGTTGAGAGCAAATATAAAAATGGTTCGGCGATTTACATTGAGGTTTTGAAGGCACAAAACGATGATTTGGTGGCTAAAATGACCGAATCGGTAAACCGATTTGATGTGTGGGTTAAGAAGGCAATGCTCGATAAAGTGAGTGGAAAGAATTGACGATTTTTGTAACTAACAACACAAAATTAGAAAAAGAATATAAAACTATGCAAACGATTCTTGGGGCAAGCGGAACAGTAGGAACTGAACTTGCCAAAGCACTCCCAAAATACACCGATAAGGTTAGGATTGTAAGTCGAAACCCTAAAAAAGCCAATCCAACCGATGAACTTTTAGCAGCAGACCTGACCAAAGCCGAAGAAATTGACAAAGCTGTGGAGGGTTCGGAGGTTGTTTATGTAACTATCGCCTTTGAATATAAGGCTTCAGTTTGGCAAAAAAACTGGATTCCGTTTATCAAGAACACAATTGATGCTTGCAAGAAGCACAATGCTAAATTGGTATTTTTCGACAATGTGTATATGTACGACCAATCGGAGATTCCGCACATGACCGAAGAATCAAAGATAAATCCTTCGAGTAAAAAAGGAAAAGTACGTGCAGAAATCGTTGAGTTGATTATGAATGAAGTGAAGGTGGGTAAACTCACGGCTCTGATTGCCCGTTCGGCCGATTTTTATGGTCCAAATAGCCAAAACAGCATGTTTTTTTTAGGTGTAACAAACCTAAAAAACGGTAAACCTTTCGACTGGCTCGCCAGTACCGATAAGATTCACAATTTTACCTACACGCCCGATGCGGGTCGTGCCACGGCTTTGTTAGGTAATACGCCTGATGCTTATAATCAGGTTTGGCATTTACCTTCGGTGCAGTCTAAACTGATGGGTAAACAGTGGATTCAGCTTATTGCCGACGAAATGGACATAGAACCCAAAACACGTGTAATGCCGATTTGGATGATGGGAATTTTAGGGATTTTCATGCCAATTTTAAGCGAATTGAAAGAAATGGCGTATCAGTTTAGTAGTGATTATTTCTTTGATAGTTCAAAATTCAATAAGCGTTTCCCCGATTTCAGAACTACTTCTATTGAAGAGGGAATAAGAGAAACGGTGGATTCGGTGAAGTGATTTTTGAATATTTTTATTGTAAAACATCAAATTTCATGATACTCGCATACACAAACGCCATCATTTTAATATCAATCTCTGCCATTCATTTTTACTGGGCAGCGGGCGGAAAGTGGGCAATGGATAGCGTTTTTCCAGAAATCAAAAGCTCAAACCCTATCAGGCCGAGTATTTTGGCGACTGTCTTTGTGGCATTCGTCTTTTTAGGATTTGCGATTATTTACCTAAGCAAAACGCCATTATTTTCTATACAATTACCACTATTTTTTAAACGATACGGAGTCTTGATACTGGCAGGGATATTCATCATAAGAGCTATCGGAGAGTTCAAATACGTAGGATTCTTCAAAACGATGAAAGACTCGAAATTTGCCAAATTAGATACAAAGTTTTATTCACCACTTTGTTTGTATTTAGGTGTTAGTAGTTTGATAATCAGTTTTTTATATAATTAGTTTTCAAAGAAAATTAGCAATACATGAAAAAGCATTTATTAGTTTTTGCAGCTGCTTCATTATTAATTAGTTGCGGCAAAAAAGAAGAACAAAAACAGCAGGTTGCCGAAGAGGTACAGACCGTTACGGTACAGCCCGTGCTTCGTAAATCCTTGAGCCAATCAATCATCGGAAGCGGTGTTTTGGCTTCAAAATCAGAAATGAAATTGGCTTTCAAAACGGGCGGAATGATTAAACGAATCTACGTAAACGAAGGTCAATTTGTAAAGGCTGGACAATTATTGGCCGAATTGGATTTATCCGAGATTGATGCACAAGTCAATCAGGCTAAAATCGGACTCACAAAGGCTCAACGTGATTTAGAAAGAGTCAAAAAACTCTATGCCGATTCGGCGGCTACGCTCAGTAACCTACAAGATGCCACAAGCGGATTTGAAGTAGCTACACAGAGCGTACAAGTTGCCGAATTCAACCAAAAACTTTCTAAAATTTATGCTCCTGCCAGCGGGAGAATTCTAAGAAAAATCTCGGAACAAGGTGAACTCATTACGCCTTTTGCTCCTGCATTCATTTTAGCAACTGGCGAGTCGGCCTATATCGTAAACATCGGTTTGGCAGATAGAGATGTCGTAAAAGTAAAAATGGGAGATAAGGCCACCGTTTATTTAGATGCTTACCCAGATAAGCCGTTTGCTGCAATAATTACGCAAATTGCCCAAACGGTCAATCCTGCCACGGGTACTTTTGAGGTAGAGCTTCAAATCCAAAATCCTGCGGGGTATAAATTGGTTTCGGGCTTCGTTGCCAAAGCCGAAATCGTGCAAGCTAATCAGGCTTCTTCGTTGGTGGTGCCAGTGGAGTCAATCATCGAAGGTGATGGCTCAAAAGGTTTTGTTTATACACTTAATGCTGATAATCAGACAGTTACTAAAAATCCTATTACTATTGGCAGAATCATGGGAACAGACGTTGAGGTTTCGGGTAGTATCGCAGAAGGTACTCAGGTGGTAGTGAGTGGAGCGAATTTTCTGAGCGATAAAGCCAAGGTGAAGGTAAGTAAATGAATTACAGTTCGTTTATGAATTCTAAAAAATCATCTGCCTTTACCACATTGATAAATGGGAAATGGTTTTTATCAAATATGTTGAAATGTCGGTCATTGGTAACTAAAAAATCGGCACGGACAGCGATAGCACAATCGACAAACTTATTATCATCTTTATCGGTTTCGATAAAATGCCAATTAAAATACACTTCTTGTTTTATCACGTTTTCGAGATGAATCAATAAGTTGAAAATATCATTGACAGTCTCTTTATCGTACCGTTGCCCTATAATTTCAGCGTATTCAGAAAGGATTTCATTACTAATTACCAAAATGAATTTACCTTCTATGAGAGCATCAAAAATAGGGGCGTATTTTGAATAAGGTGATAGCGTCACCAAAAAGACATTGGTGTCGAGCAAAACGATAGGCTTATTGGTTTTCATCATTCAGCCAATCTTGCATAGTTTGTTCTGAATAGCCTTTTTGTTGCCAGATTTTCCCAGTTCGTTTACGAATCCTGTCGGCAAAAAACTTTACTAAAACCTGTTTTAATTCTTGAATCTCCTCATCGGGTAGTTCATAAGAAAAGGTTTTTAATAATTCTAATTGAACATTAGACAGTTTATTTGAAGCTGTAATCATAAGCCAATTATTTTTCCGAAAGTTAAATAGAATTTATCAAATATTATGAAAATAGCAGAATTTAGCGTTAAGAACTACCAATTTACCATTGTCATTTTTGTGATGATTTTGGCGTTGGGAATCAGTTCGCTTCTCAATATGCCCAAGGCCGAAGACCCAACTCTGAAAGCCACTTTCAATTCGGTTATCGTGATTTACCCTGGCACAAGCCCGGCCGATATGGAAAAACTCATCGTTGACCCTATCGAAGAAAAACTGGCCGAGATAGCTGATATTAAGAAGATTATCTCAACTGCCGACGACGGTGTGGCAAACATCCGTCTTGAGTTCAAGCATGAGATTGATTCAGAAGAAAAATACAACGAAGTAATGCGTGAGGTAAACGCTCTACGTACCAAACTTCCATCCGATATTTATAGCATGGATGTGCTTCGTTTCACACCCGAAGGCGTAAATATCGTGCAGGCGGCCATTATGTCTGAAACCGCCCCTTATTCTGAACTCGAAAAACAAGCCGAAGCATTAAAAGATAAACTCATCAAGATAAAAACCCTCAAAACTGTCGAGACTTGGGCGTATCCCGAAAGGCAAGTGAGAGTAACGGTCAATCTTGATAAAATGGCTCAATACCGTATTCCGTTGAATCGAGTTTTGGGGGCAATTCAGTCCGAAAATGCCAATATTCCAGCAGGTGCAATCGAAATCGGAAGTCGTAAATTCAACGTAAAAACATCGGGTAGCTACGAAGACATCGAAGAAATCAAAAATACGATTGTTTCGTCGTCTGGCACAACCGTTACTTATATGCGAGACATTGCCGATGTGGCTTTCGACTACGAAGAAGAAACCTACAAGGCTCGCCTAAATGGTAAACGTGCGGTTTTTGTAACAGCCACACAAAAGCAAAATACCAATATTTTTGATGTTCAGAAACAACTCGACCCTGCCATCGAAGAATTTGCCAAGACACTACCCGCTCATATCACATTCGAGAAGAGCTTCGACCAAGCAAAATCGGTTTCAAAACGTTTACTCGGTTTGGCTCGTGATTTCGGAATCGCTATTGTATTGGTTCTAATTACCCTTATTCCGTTGGGAATCCGAGCCTCAATCGTCGTGATGATTTCGATTCCGCTTTCGTTGGCAATCGGACTCACAGGATTAGACCTTCTCGGATTCAGCATCAACCAGCTATCCGTCGTTGGAATGGTAATTTCGTTGGGTTTATTGGTGGATGACTCAATCGTAGTAGTCGAAAACATCGCTCGATTCTTACGTGAAGGCTATTCTCGCCGAGATGCCGCCATCGAAGCCACCAAACAAATTGGTTTGGCAGTTGTGGGCTGTACGGCAACGCTTATTTTGGCATTTTTACCGCTTTGTTTCTTACCCGAATCGGCAGGAGATTTTATCCGTAGTTTACCAATGGCGGTTATTACGACCATCATTGCGTCTTTGTTTGTTTCGCTGACGGTCGTGCCGTTTTTAGCAAGCCAAATCATGCCAAGAGAAGAAAGCCACGAAGGAAACATCGTTTTGCGATTGATGAAAAAAGGTATCGAAGGCTCATATCGCAAGGTTTTACATTGGTCGCTTCGCCATCCATTCATTACATTGTTAATCGCTTTCTCGATGTTTGGAGCAAGTTTAACTTTGATAAAAGTGATTGGGCTGAGTGTATTCCCGAAATCAGAAAAACCACAATTTTTAATCAATATCGAAACACCAATCGGCTCGAATCTCAACGAAACCGATAAAGTGGCTCGATTTGTAGAAAAAGAATTATCAAAACACGAAATCGTAAGAAACTACGCTACGAATATCGGTAAAACCAATCCACGAATCTATTACAATACGATTCCGTCGGGAGGTTCGCAGAGCAATTTTGCTCAGTTGTTTGTGCAATTACAAGAGAATACCGAAGTACCCGAACGCACCGAGTTGATTAATGAATTACGGAAGTCGTTTGAGTCATTTCCGGGGGCTAAAATCCGTGTGATAGAATTTGAGCAAGGGGCTCCGGTCGAAGCACCATTGGCGGTTAGGATTTTTGGCGATAACCTGGATTCGTTGAGAAGTATTTCGGCTCGAATCGAGAAGCAATTCAAAGAAACTAAAGGGACGATTTACGTAAATAACCCGATGTCGGCCATCAGTACGGATTTACGAGTGAATATCAATAAAGATAAAGCTGGTATGTACGGAATCCCGACGGTAGATATTGACCGAACCATCCGAATGGGTATTGCGGGCATCAACATGGGAACATATAAGGCCGATAATGGCGATGAATTTGATATTAATATCGGCTTGCCTCGTGGACAACACCCCGACATGAAGGCATTCGACCACATGTTTGTGGCCAATCAGATGGGAAGTCTGATTCCGCTCAATCAGATGGCAACTGTGGGTTTTGAAACCTCACCAAACCGCATCAATCACTACGATAGAGATAGATACACAACCGTTTCGGCATTTATCGCAGATGGATACCTGACACCGAAGGTTGCTAAAGAAGCCATGGACAAAGTCAGCCAAATGAAACTCCCAGCAGGGTATCATCTGACGATTGCGGGTGAAGCCGAACGCCAAGCCGAAACTTTTGGCGGATTAGGCACAATCATCATCATTGCTTTGTTTGGAATCATGGCGGTTTTGATTCTCGAATTCCGCACTTTCAAAAGTACGATTATTGTACTTTCGGTGATTCCGTTGGGTATGATAGGAGCGATTTTGATATTGTTGATGACGGGCAATTCGCTTTCGTTTACGGCAATTGTGGGTATTATCGCACTGGCTGGTATTGAAGTCAAAAACTCAATATTATTGGTTGACTATACGAATTTCTTACGAAAAGAAAACGGTTTGACTATTGATGAAGCTATTGAAGAAGCGGGAGAAACAAGGTTTATTCCAATCGTTCTGACAACCCTTACGGCCATCGGTGGATTGATTCCGTTGGTGATGGAACACTCGCCGCTGTACTCGCCTTTGGCGTTGGTTATCATCGGAGGTTTGATTTCGTCTCTGATTCTGACAAGGATTGTTACACCTGTGATGTATAAATTGCTTCCGCCGAGTGTGGATTGAGGATATTAAAAACTTGGTCAAGCCTCTTATTTTCCGATAACGTAACCAAGTAATAGATATAAACCTGTCAGCAATGGCAGGTCTTTTCTTTTTGCAAATGCACTTGCATTTTATTTATTGCAAAATAATTCTGCAATAATTTTATTGCAATTTAGGGCGTTTACAAATGAAAAACTCCTCAGCTAAACTGAGGAGTTTTTATATTAGATAGATAAAAGAATCGTATTTGAGTTTTTACTCCTCCCAACGCCAATCCTTACCGATGATAAGCTCTTGTTTGAGGTTTTGCTTAATCAAAAACTCTTTGGTTTCTTGGTCGTTTAGGCGTTTTACTGGTAATTCACCAGCGTCGGCAAGGGCATAGAGCATCATTGCCGTAAACCTAACGTTATTGTTGATTTGCTTTTTGTCAATCAAATCAAAGCGGTCGCAATTGGCGTGGTAGCAGTTGTAGGCCTTAATCGGGAAGCTACCCGATGGCGAACAAACTGGTACTCCTTGTAGCATAAATGGTTGGTGGTCAGAGTGCAGACCTGCTCCGCCACGATTTAGGTTGGCATAAGTCGTGTCAATCTTCTTGATGCGTTGCCCCATATCATCCAAAAACGCCTTGAGTTCGGTACGTCCCATGCTACTAAATCCAGCAGCATTATTTACCATGTCGAGGTTCATCATCAGAGCCACTTGGTCGAGTTTGCCTTCGTCTTTATACTTTTTTACCATCGCTTTTGAGCCAAGCAGCCCTTGCTCTTCGCCCATAAACATCACAAACTCTATGGTGCGTTTTGGTCTCAAATTCAACGATTTAAAAACCCTTGCCACATCCATCACCGTAAATGAGCCGATACCATTATCCATAGCTCCCGTTGCCAAATCCCACGAATCGAGGTGACCACCGATGACGATTTTCTCCTTTTTATGTTTTTTAGAACTTCCCGGAATCGTCGCAATCACGTTTCTGGCACGAATCGGACGGCTAAAATTCTGCATATCAATAATCGCCAAAAGGTTTTCTTCGGTAATCCAACGACGAATTGCCTTGCCACTCTCAACCGAAACACAAACTGCTGGAATCGGAATCAACGAACCCGTTACCGAAGCAGTACCAGTGAGCAATACGCCCCCATCAACCGAGTTTGCAATGATTACCCCGGCCGCACCGTATTTGATAGCCAAAGCGGTTTTTTCAGAGCGGTGTAAGTTCTTTTTACCTTTATTTTCGGGCAATTGAACATTGATATTAAACAAAGCCACTTTACCTTTTACGACGTCTTTTACTTTTTCGAAGTCGCTGTCTAAGCCATCGCCGCAATCTACAATCGGAGCTTTAATATGCGAAGAAACTGGCGAGTGTGCCAATGCCACTACTGGAATATCTCTGAAATTATCACTATTACGAGGCACAATCGAAAGGCTAACCGTGTCTCTTGCCCATGTTTCGACCTCAAAAGGCATGTATTTTACATCCAGCCCATACTCTTTGAGTAGCTTGTAGGCAAATTCTTCGGCTTTTTTGCCGTTTTCGCTGCCCGTTAGGCGATGCCCGATAGTAGAAGTTGCAGTTTCGAGGGTTTCGTAGGCACGTCCGCGAGACAAAACATCTTGATTGATTTTGGTGAATACCTCTTCGAGAGAGTCTTTGCTTGGTTTAAAAGCCGAAAAGGCGATTACAAACGCCAGTAGCAAAAGAACAGAATAACGCTTTCTTATCATGTTATAGTCAGGTTTCTCCAATTTTTTAGATATGTTGATAGTGATTTGTTCTGTAATTTTAGTGTAAGATTACGAGATTGACAAATTCTAACAAATAAAATGTGGATAAGTGGACTTTGGAGCGTGGAAAAGGTAGGGCAAAATCAGAAAAATACCGTAAAATAAAAAAGCCTCACAGATGCGAGGCTTTTCATATTGGTGTTCTGAATTCTTATCTTTTGTATTTCTTGTTGAATTTATCAACACGTCCTGTTGTATCAAGCAATACGTTTTTGCCAGTGTAGAATGGGTGTGAGTTTGAACTAACCTCCACTTTATAAACTGGATACTCTTTTCCGTCTTCCCAAACGATAGATTCCTTTGTGTTAACACAAGAACGAGTGATGAATTTATAATCTGATGACAAATCCCAGAATACTACGGGTCTGTAATTTGGATGAATATCTTTTTTCATTGTATTATATATTTCAAAAAATTCCTTTGTTACAAATGCAATTGACCGATTTTCTTGAATCGGGACGCAAAAATAGACATAAATTTCTATAAATCAAATATATACACAAAAAAACTTAGAAAAACATCTAATTAAGACTTTTGCTATTTAGTTTTGTAACTTAACAACAAGTAAGAGCTGTGATTTATGGAGTTTCAACATGCTATTGAAAAGGCTAAGAATATCATAAAAGCTTCTTCGGTCATTATTGGTACACTCGTTACAAAAGGTAAACTAAGACGATTTACAAAGGGCGAGATTGTATTGCATGAAGGCGAGGTCTGTACTCACGTTTATTTTATTATTAAAGGTTTGGCGAGGTCGGTTTATGCGATGCAAACCGAAGAGGGTAGAATCAAAGAGGTAAGTACGTGGTTTTATTCTGAAGGCGATTTCTTCTACATGGCCAATAGCTACAATAATCAGGTACCGTCTGAAGAAAGCATAGAGGTTCTTGAAGATACATGGATGTTACTTTTTGAAAAACAAGTTATCGACGAGACAACCCCAAAAGTACCCGAGCTTTATCCTTTTATCATAAAACAGTACGAGTCGTGGGTGGTTCGTGTCGAGCGACACATGCGAAGTATCTATGAACAGAACAAAGAAAAACGATACGAGTATTTCTTGACAACCTTTGGTAGCTTGAGTAACAGATTGCGACAACAGGACATAGCTACATTTTTACGTATTTCGATGTATGATTTCAGTAGATTGCGGTCTAAGATGGCAAAAACAAAGTAATGAGGCTACTTTTTGCAAAAACGCAAAAATGTAAAAACGATTTGTGTTAATATTTGCAAATTAATGCCCAAAATAACTTTTGCTGTGAAGGCCTTAGAACTGAATCACTGAATCCTCATAAAAAAGCCCCAAATACTTGGGGCTTTTATTTTTTATCTTACTACATAAGTTTTCTTTTCAGGACCAACACCTTTAAGTGTTAATGATTTCCAATTTTTGGGCAATTTTACTTTCAACTGCACAATCCCAGCATCAGTAATATCCAAACCTCCCCAACCATTTATGATTGTCTGCAAGTATCCACCTGCACCAGTCGCAAAGTAAGGGTTTGTACCGCCAGCAGTCTCGGCCAATACCCCAAACGGCGGAGCTTCGTTGGGTTTGTAGCTATCCATGTATTGAGCGTAAGCGGTTTCGGTATTACCCAATCGAGCATTCAGAATACTAAATACACCGTGTGCCATTGCTGGGCTTTGACCTTTTCGCCCAGGTTGATTATCGGCGAGGGCTTTCCAGTAAAAATCCAAGTCTTTTTTGATTGTAGCTGGGTCAGTAATTTGCTTCATCGGGTACGATAGCAAGTTTACATCGGCTTGTTTGATGACCTCTCCGTTATAAGTGGCGTGTTCACGAGTGGTGCCATCGGCCATTTTCAAGATTACCAAATTCTCTTGTACGTCTTTCCATTTCGGATTTTCGGATAATCCTAACTCCTTAGCCGCTTGATTGGCATATCCCAAAACCTCTTTTGCCATACCATTGGTGTAGGCGTTATCATCCACGTTTTCGGCCCACTCATCCGCACAGACAACATTGATGATATGATATTTGCCATCAGCTCCTTTTTCTACACGACTAACCCAAAAATCAGCAACTTCTTTGAGCATCGGGTAGCCACGCTCGCGAAGCCAAGTTTTATCTTTGGTTACTTGGTAATATTTCCAAAACGCAAAGCCAACATCGCCCGTGATATGGTGCTGAAAAGGCCCCGTCAATGCCCAAACTGGTGTAGATTCTTGACCTAAATCATCGGATTCCCACGGGAACATCGCACCTTGAAAACCATGTGCTTTGGCATTGTATTTGGCAGCTTCGAGGCACTTAAAACGGTATTCGAGTAGTGATTTTGCCATTTCGGGTTGCATTAGTAAGATTGGTGGATACATCCAGAGTTCGGTATCCCAAAAAACGTGTCCGTTATAACCTAATCCCGAAAGCCCCATTGGCGAAAGACTATAAGCCTGACCTTCGCGGCAGAATGAATACAAATGATACAACGAGAAACGAGCCGCACGTTGGGCCTCATCGTCGCCTTCGATTACGATGTCCGACTCCCACAGCTTTGCCCAAGCATCTTTGTGGCGTTTGAGTAGGCGTTCACGTTTTTCGAGAGCCGCAAAGATTGTCAAACGCTCGGCTTCGTTGTGAGGGTCGGCGATGTGAGCCGTCGAGATAACCGAGCCTACCACCGAAAACCTGTAAGTTTCGCCTGCTTTGAGTTTTTTGTTGAATTTGAGTCGGTGCATGCCGTAATCCCACTCTTCGTGGATAAGCTGTGGTTCGTGTCCGCGTTCTTCTTCAAAAATAAACGAATTCGATGCCGCTACGGTGTGCTTGCCAGTAGGCGATTTAGCTACTGAGGTCATCAGCGGAATCAGAGCATGAGGGCGGTCGATGAGGTGATAAAAATTCTTGACATCACGCAACATATCGGGTGCCTGAATAAAGCTGATTGGCGTAATCTCGACATCTTTTTTGGCGGTAATCTCCATATCAATCAACGCCGAATGTGGCAAATGGCGTAGAGCCATCACGGTAGATTTGACCGAAACTTTATCTGATACATTAAAAGTTGTTGACAAAGCCGCATTCTGCATATCAAGCGTTTGGGCAAATCCACTGATATTACTACGGTTTATCCATGTACCATCTACCACAAGTTCCATGTTGGCAAACTCAAATACTTTCATGATATTGCCCACACGGCCACGCCCGTATGTGTCAAAAGCACCGTTAAGCACAACGTCTTTAACTTTGAGGGGTTCGGGCGAAGACACAATGCCCACCATGCCATTGGCTACGGTTACGCCAAAATAATTGTTTGGGTCTATTTTATCTGCTTTGATTTGCCATTGGGCAAAAGAGAAGAGGCTCGCACAAAATAATGTGCAAAAAGTTAGGCACTTTTTCATCATAGGTTGGTCAGTTTAATTTATTTCGAGTACAAATTAAAGCATATTATTGAGTCAGATGCAACTGCAATTGACAAAAAAGATGTCTATACATCTGATACGTTGTAAAAATGGGTCATTTTGAATAGCTCACAACATTTCTACAAAAAAATCGTTTTATTTTATGCGTTAATATTCTAACTTGGAAACAAATTATCGCTTTGATAAAATTGAGTTGTTTTTGGGTTTAATGTAAAAACAATCAAACGATTACGATAAAAATCTATCTATGAGACCATTACGATTCTATACGGTCATATTTGTTTTGTTGTCGGTGCAGACTTTTGCTCAGCTACAAACCTACAAAAAAGGATTGGTGCGTTTTGAGCGTGGCGAGTACGATTTGGCAATCAAAGACCTACTCAAAGTAACTACAATAGCCGAAACCGAGAAAGCAAAGCTGTATCATACCATTGCCGAATCTTACCGATTGACAAACCGTTGGGTCGATGCGATTCCGTTCTATGAAAAAGCATTTGAGGCAAAATTAGACAATTCCGTTGCTCATTTTCACTACGCTTTTGCCTTAAAAGCTGCCGGAAAATACGATTTGGCTCTCAAAGAACTCGAAAGATTCATCGAAGCCAAAAGCGACGTAAAGGCATTCAACGAAAAAGCCTATCGTGAAGTAAATACCCTTAAAATCATCGGTTCGATTCAAGAAAAAAAGCAGAGTATCGAATTCAAAAATCTATCGCAAATCAATACCAAAGGCTCGGAGTTTTCGCCGATGATTAGAGGAAATGAATTGATTTATACGGGTTCGCTCAAGGATAAAATTTATTCAAACGGATTACCATTCGTGGGGCTTTACAAGGCAAAGTTCGGTAATTCGATTGCCGAGATTGGCAAGCCAGAGATTTTTAGTAGCTCTTTGTTTGATTCGGAACGAAACGAGGGCACACCGACTTTCTCGCCCGATGGTAAAACGGTGATTTTTGCCCGTGGTAATACTGGAAAACGAAGAGATTTGACACCCGATGTTGATTTGTACGTTAGCCGAAATGTAGATGGAGTCTGGACCGAACCACGCTACGTAAGTGCTTCGGATTCGGCTTCGTGGGATGGTTGCCCTGCTTTTTCGAGAGATGGAAAGACCATTTATTTTGCATCGAATCGCCCGGGAGGAAGTGGTGGCATCGACCTTTACCGAGTCAATATGGATGCTTCGGGACGTTTCGGGAATCCGGCTAATCTCGGAAAAGAAATCAATACACCAGGAGATGAGATGTTTCCGTATGTAACCGAAGACGGAAAACTCTATTTTGCATCAGACGGACACCCAGGGCTTGGTAAATTGGATATTTTTGTGGCGATTCGTTCGGGTGGAAAAATCACGGTTGAGAACATGGGCATTCCGTATAATTCAAACATGGATGATTTTGGAATGGTCGTAGATAAAAATGGTAATATTTTCTTCTCGTCGAATCGAGCAGGTGGGGTTGGCGATGATGATATTTATTATTACGAAGCACCTAAACCAGATAAGAATGCAGATTCGACGACGATTGCCCAAAACAATCCGCTGAATCCTGCTCCGCCAAAACCAACCGATACACAACTCGAATCTCAACCCAAAATCGTGAATTATTTCTTGGCAGGTACGATAACGACCAAGAATACACAAGGGACTTTTGTTTCGCTCGATTCGGCTAAGGTGAGAATTCTGAATGCAGAAAACGAAGAGTTGATTACCGAAATCACAACGGCTAAAAACGGAGCTTTCGGCCCGATTAAGCTACAAGCAGATTTAGATTACGTGATTTTGGCCGAAAAGAATAATTATTTCTCGAAACGTGAAGATTTCTCAATGACTGGTAGGGTGATTCCGCCACTATTGCTCAAGAAACCTGTCACTGATACGACGTTTTTTACGACTCTTAATCTCGAACGCAAGTTTGTGGGTGTAACATTCGTCTTGCAGAATATTTACTATGACCTCGACAAGTGGGATATTAGACCCGATGCGGCACTCGAATTGGATAAATTAGTGCAGATTTTGAAAGATAATCCCGACGTAAAAATCGAAATGGGTTCTCATACAGATTCGCGAGCAACCGAAAAATATAACAATGTGCTGTCTCAACGTCGTGCCGAATCTGCCGTAAATTATTTGGTTTCTAAGGGAATCGAACGTGAAAGGCTGACAGCAAAAGGTTATGGTGAAACGGCACTAATCATCGAAAACGCCAAAACCGAAGACGAACACCAAGTAAACCGCCGAACAGAGTTTAAGGTGTTAGAGATAAACTCAAAACCGCAGAATCCGTGATTTTTTGAGGTTTTCATCAAAAATACATTAAAAACAGCCGTAAATTAATTAGACAGACTTGATGTGCAAATCGTATATTTGCACATCAAGTCTTTTTTATTTGGAAACTATGACAAAACCTAAAATCGTTACCTTCGGCGAGATTCTCTTGCGTCTTTCGACCCCCAATTACCAAAAATTTAATCAAGCTCAATCTCTTAACCTGACATACGGCGGAACCGAAATGAACGTTGCGGCAGGTTTGGTAAACTTTGGTTTTGAAGGCACCCACGTAGGCGTTTTCCCTGATAACGCCATTGGCAAAAAAGCAACTGCGTTTTTGCGTCAGTTGGGTTTAAATACGCAGTATGTTGTCGAAAACGGTAAACGAATAGGTTTGTTTTTTCTCGAAACGGGTGCGGTGATGCGTGCCAGCCAGATTGTTTATGACCGTGCCGATTCGGCTTTTGCCAATCTCGACCCATCTTGGTTTAATTGGGAAGAAATATTGCAAGGTGCTGACTGGTTTCATTGGTGTGGTATTACGCCAGCATTGTCGGAAGGTGCAGCAAAGGCTTGCCTCGAAGCCGTTAAAACGGCTCACCGTATGGGCATTACCGTTTCTTCGGATATTTATTACCGCAGTAATCTCTGGAATTATGGCAAAACTCCCCAAGATATACTCCCCGAAATTGCCGAATACTCAAACGTGATTTTGGCGAGTCGCAAAAACATTGAAGAGATTTTTGGATTGAAGGTAGAAGTTGAAAAAGGAAAATTTGTGGCAGCGGCTAAACTTTTGATGGAGAAATATCCCAATATTAAAAAAATTGTTGATTCGGACCGAATCCAAATCAGTGCTTCGCATAACCAATACAATGCTAAAATGTGGAATGGCGAAGAACTACTCGAAACCGAATACGCTGATATAACACATATTGTAGATAGAATCGGTACGGGCGATGCCTTTTTGGCGGGATTGATTTACGGACAAGTGGTTTTCAAAGACGACCTCAAATCTCTGCAATTTGGTGTGGCTTCGTGTGCATTAAAACACACCATCGAGGGCGACCAAAACTTGGTCTCGGTTGCCGAAGTCGAAGCCGTAATGGGTGGCGATAAGTCAGGAAGGTTGAGAAGATAGATTACGAGTAGAAATATTATTAATTTACAAAAAACCGTCGCTTTGAGCTAAGACAAAGTAGGCGAAAAATGTCAAAATGGCACGTTTTACAAAAGAACAAGTACTCGAAGCAATCGAATCGAACGGTATGATGCCGCTCTATTATCATGCCGATTTAGAGATAAGTAAAAAAGTAATAAAAGCCTGCTACGATGGCGGTTTGAGGATATTTGAATATACCAATCGTGGGCAAAACTCGTTTGATAATTTCGTTGAATTACTCAAATATGCCGAGGCCGAAATGCCAGAAATGATTTTGGGAATCGGTACGATTTATGACACCGAAATGGCCGAAAAGTACATTGCGGCGGGTGCAAATTATATCGTTGCTCCTATCATGAATCCAGAAGTTGGGGCAGTCTGTAAAAAACACGGCGTACTTTGGGGGCCGGGCGTAATGACCGTTACCGAAATCTATAATGCACGAGTAGCAGGTACAGATTTTGTGAAGATTTTTCCGGGAGAGGTACTCACACCAGCATTTGTAAAGGCCATCAAAGGCCCGATGCCCGATGTCAAAATCATGGCGACGGGTGGGGTTTCGCCAACCAAAGAAAGTTTAGAAAGTTGGTACAAAGCTGGGGTTTCGTGTGTGGGTATCGGCTCGCAGCTTACATCAAAAGAAGCCATCGAAAAAGGCGATTTTGAGAGTATCACCAATACCGTAAAATACTGTTTAGAGATTATCGCAGGATTGAAGAAATAAAGACTATTCGAGACACAATAAAAAAGCCTTTTCGACTGAAAAGGCTTTTTTATTACATATTTTAGTAAGATTTGCTTACTTCTTCTTTTTAGTTTCTGCAACAACTGGTTGAGCGGCCAATTTTTTATCTTCGGCGTCAAGCTCACGTTGCATAGCATCTACAACGATTGGCGTTGCTACAAAAAGCGATGAATATGTACCCACGATTACCCCTACAAACATTGCAAAGACAAATCCACGGATGGTCTCACCACCAAAGATTAACAAGACCAATAATACCAACAAGGTCGAGAAACCGGTCACGGCCGTACGGCTCAATGTGCTGTTCAAGGCATTGTTGATAACCGATGCAATTGGTTCTCTGTTGCCTTTGTTATTAGTCAAATATTCACGAACACGGTCGAATACCACGACTGTATCGTTCATTGAGTAACCCATAATTGTCAATACCGCCCCCACGAATGCTTGGTCAACATCCAACGAGAATGGCAAGAAGCCACGCAAGATTGAGAAGATACCCAAGATAATCAAGACATCGTGCGATAACGCCACTACAGCACCGTAGCCGAATGCCACACGACGGAATCGGAAGACAATGTAGGCAAACACTAATATGATTGAGATGATGACAGCATATAACGCCGACTTGATGGTGTCGTTTGCAATCGTCGGGCCCACTTTTGATGTTTGCACAATCTCGGCTTTATTATCGCCAGCCTTACTCAAGTTGCTGATAATATTAGACTTGATTTGTTCTTCAACCGCAGGATTGGTTTCATCGTATTTGTAAGAGGTCGTTACCAAAACTTGGTTGTCACCGAAGTTTCCGTAAGTTTTTACCTCATATTGCTTATCTTCAAAAGTACCTTTCAAAGCATCACGGATAGCGTCTGTGCTGATAGATTTCTCGAATCTTACTTGGTAAGTACGACCACCTTGGAAATCAACACCTAATCCGAAACCTTTCCAGAAGATAGAAGCAATACCCAAAACGATAATTGTACCCGAAATCAAATAATAAGTACGTCTTCTCGATACGAAATCAAACTTAGAATCTTTGAATAACTTATCAGTGAATTTGGTTGAGAATGTAACCGTTTGGTTTTTCTTGATTAAATATTCAAAAATCAATCTTGTTACAAAAATCGCCGCAAATAATGAAGTAAAAATACCGATACCGAGCGATGTTGCAAAACCTTTGATAAGACCTGTACCGAAGAAGAAAAGCACCCCTGCCGTAATCAATGTCGCTACGTTTGAGTCAATGATTGATGACATCGCATTTTTGAAACCTTCGGCAATTGCCACTGGGAACGACTTGCCAATAGCCAATTCTTCTTTTACACGTTCAAAAATCAATACGTTGGCATCAACCGCCATACCGATAGAAAGTACCATACCCGCAATACCCGGAAGTGTCAATGTTGCTCCGATAGAAGCCATCACACCAAGCAACAAGAATGCGTTTACTAAAAGAGCTAAATCGGCAATAAAACCAGCTTTGTTGTAGTAAATCAATACGAAAACAAAAACAATGATAAGACCAATGATAGAAGACCAAACACCAGCGTTTACGGCTTTCTCACCGAGAGATGCACCCACAACAGATTCTTCGATGATGCTTGTCGGAGCTGGCAATTTACCTGCTTTCAATACGTTTTCTAAGTCTTGTGCTTCATCTACCGTAAAATCACCAGAGATACTTGTGTTACCGCCCGTGATAGGTTCGTTAACGCGTGGGTCAGAGTTTACCAAACCATCCAAAATAACTGCTACACGCTCATTTACGTTGTTTTTGGTCATTTCGGCCCATTTACGAGTACCTTCGCCATTCATACGCATCGAAACTTCCCAACCACCTTTCATTTGGTCTGGGTTTGCACTTGCATTTGTTACAACATCACCTTCGATAGGAGCATTTCCGTAGTTTTTAACTGGCACTAAGCGGAAAGTCGTCTCGCTACCTTTAATTGGCTTACGAGTGTACAAGAATGTTAGGTCAGAAGGCATAATCGCCTTGATTTCGGCACTTCTCAAAATACCATTCACACGCGACGAATCTTTTGCTTCTACATAAATATCACCGATTTGTGGGTCAATTTTGAAGAGATTCAATAACGAATTCGCCAAACGAGTTGTATCAACTTTTGTGCTATCTTTTTTAGTGTTTGATAACTGAGCCGCCAAGCCAGCACCTTTGGTTGTATCTGCTTTAGCATCAATTTTACTGGCTACTGTGCTTGTTTTTTGTGCTTCGTCCATTTTCTGAACCGCTGCTACTAAGCCATTCAACACTGGCGAGATTTCGGTAGGATTATAAACCTCGCAGAACTCTAATTTTGCAGCACTCGACAAAAGGTTACGTACACGGTCTGGGTTATCAACACCTGGTAACTCTACCTGAATACGGTTTGTACCTGGCAAACGCTGTAAGTTAGGGTTGGCAACACCGAATTTATCAACACGGTTTTGGATAACTCTAAACGAACGCTCAAATGCACCATCAACTTCTTTTTTGATGTAGCTTGTAACCTCACCGTCTGATGAATTTAGACTGATTACGCCACGGTTTGATGAGTTGGCGAATACTGTGGCCAACTTGGCACCACCCGAAAGTTTCTTGTATTCATCGGCAAAGGCATCTACAAAGTTTGCGTTTGTGCCTTTGATTTTTGCTTGAGCATTGGCAATAGCCGTCGTAACTTTTGTATCACGTGAGCCACCAGCCAATACACGCACGATTTCTACCGGAGAAACCTCCATGATAACGTGCATACCACCTTGAAGGTCAAGGCCAAGACCAAGCTCTTGTTTTGATAAATCTTCGTAGGTTGAACCATCGAAGAAAACTGGTTTTTTGAATAATGAATCGAGATAACGTTGTTTTTTGACAGCGTCAACTTTGCCATCTTTGCCTGTTGCAAATGCTACGGCATCTTTGCGAATATCATTCGCTTTCCAAGTACGAATTAAAAAGTAGGCACAAATTACCACAAGAGCAATCAAAAGTGCCAAAATACCATTTTTGTTACGCATGATTATTTAAGGAATAAGGCTCTGATTTCGGGATACGAAATAGAGATAGAGTAAAAATGAACTATAGATTATGAATTTGTTTAACTAAAAAAGAATTGGCAACTCCGCTTTGGGAGTTCAGATTTTATGGAGCATTTGGGGCAATAAGGTTCTCAAAAATTGTTTCGAGAAATGTATTCGGAATCGAAGAATTAGCAAGATACGGGAGCGATTGCTCTACAACAACAAAATAAATCTGCGGAGCAGGGATAAGGATTGCGTCGTGGGCGAAGTCGAACGCATAGCTGGGTACAACCACCTCAAGCGACAATGAGCTAACAGTTGCCTGCTTGTCGGTTGGGGTTTCTTCTGTATGCTTTTTTTCTTGTTTTAGCTTGATTTGCTCATGAGAATGCGTTTGTAGCTGCTTACCAAATACATTGGTGAGCATTACGACACAGAGCATCAAAACGCCGAAAACACGAGATATGTAATTCTGTTTTTGCATAAAGAGTCGCAAAGCTACAATTTTTTCATTGAAAAAGTCAAATCGCGTGCCAAAAACTTAATTTTCTTGTAAAAACAATTGAATCATTGATTGATGAAAACCTTATTGAATACAAAAATACCATTGATAAAAACAATGATACCGATTTTTTGGTTTATTGTTTTTGTTAGTACTATCGTTTTACTTTGCGAGCTAATTTGATGAAAATCAACAATCTAAACTAAACAAACTATAATTTATGAGGAAAACAACTCTACTCAGTTTTCTGCTGATGATTGCTTCGTGTGCCTTCGTGTTTGCACAAGACAAAACAATCTCAGGAAAAGTAACCTCTTCAGAAGACGGCTCGGCTCTGCCGGGTGTAAGTGTCACCGTGAAGGGTACAACTAAAGGCGTAACAACCGATGGCAGCGGTGTTTACAAGATTTCGGCTCCTGCCAATGGTACATTACAATTCAGCTTTATTGGTTTCAACAACGAGCAAGTTGCGGTAAACAACCGTACGATTATCGACGTGCAGTTGAAGTCGGCTGACAATGAATTGAGCGAAGTCGTTGTGACTGGTTACGGCGGAGCGATGTCGAAACGTGATTTGACAGGCTCAATTGCAAAAGTAAAAGGGCAAGACATCGAGAATGCTCCTATCCAGAGTTTCGACCGTGCCTTACAAGGGCGTGCCGCTGGGGTGCAGATTATCTCTGCCAATGGTGTTCCGGGTGGTGTAGTACAAGTGCGTGTACGTGGTGTTGGGTCTATTTCGGCTGGTACAACTCCTTTGTATATCGTTGACGGTGTACAGCTAAACTCAAGTAACTCTTCGAGCTTCACGAGTTCTAACCCATTAAACTTCTTGAATCCTAACGACATCGAGTCTATCGAGGTGTTGAAGGATGCCGCTGCCGCAGCGATTTATGGTTCGCAGGCAGCTAATGGTGTAATCTTGGTTACTACAAAACGTGGTAAAGCAGGTAAAACCAATATCACATTCAATTACAACACAGGTGTTGTTGAGCAATTTAAGCAATTGGATGTATTGAATACACAAGAATGGATTCAGGTACGTGCCGAAGCTCTTTGGAACCAAGCAAGAGCTACTAACCCGGCGGCTGAATTCAGAACATCTTTGACTTCGGCATTGACAAGTATTCGCTTGAGCGGAACTTTGACCGATGCTGAAATTGCGGCATTACCGACGTATGATTGGCAAAAAGAATCGTTCAAAACGGGTACATCAAGTACATACGGTTTGACAATGCAAGGCGGAAACGACAAAACAACGTTTTATCTATCAGGAGGATTCGACAGACAAGACGCAAACCTCAAAAACGTTGACTTTGAGAGAGGGACATTGAAAGTTACGTTGGGTCATAAAGTTAGCCCAAAACTCAATGTAGATTTTCAGACAAACTTGAGTACTGCAACATCTCGCGGACAGTTTGGTGGACCTAATGGTGGTAGCTTCTTGGGTGCGGCGGCTTTCTCTGGCTCGTTGATGATTCCATCAAACCCAATCTATAACGAAGACGGTAGCTATTTTGGAACTCCTGCCAGTGGTGGTACTGCTGGTGTATTGAACCAAAACATCATCATGGTTACAGACTTAAATACTATCAAAGCTACAATCAACCAGGCTGTTAGTAACTTGTCTGCAACTTATAAAATCACTAAAGATTTGATTTTCAAACCATTTGTAGGTATTGATTATCGTATCATCAAAGGTTTTAACTATACTGACCCACGTACGCCAGATGCTTTCAACGTGAGAGGTCGTGCTCAGACTCAATTCGACGAAAACATCAACTTCATCACCAATGCTACTTTAAATTATAGCAAAGAAATCGGTAAAAACCGTTTTGGTGGCTTAGTGGGTGTTGAGTATCGTAGCGATGTTCGTGAAGGATTTTCTTCTCAATCAGAAAACTTCCCAACTCCAGAATTCAAATATCCATCATCGGCAGCCAACCCAATTTCTATTGGTGGTTTCTGGACGGGTAGCCGCAAGAATGCAGCTTTTGCGAACTTGCGTTATGAATACGGTGGTAAATATTTGATTAGTGCGATTGCTCGTTATGATGGCTCGTCGAGATTTGGTAGAAATAATCGTTATGCGATGTTCCCATCAATTTCGGGTTCTTGGATTATTAGCGAAGAGTCTTTCTTGAAAGGCAACAATATTGTGAATTTGGCTAAATTACGTTTGAGCTACGGTTCGACGGGTAACGACCAAATCGGTGACTTCCCATCATTAGGTTTATTTGGTGGAGGTTTTGCTTACAACAGTTTGGCTGGTATGGCTCCAACTGGCTTATCAAACCCAGATTTGAAATGGGAGCGTAACGTTACATTAAACCTTGGTTTTGACTTGGCATTCTTCAATGACCGTATTTCGTTATCGGCCGATTTATTCCAACGTGATAGCAGAGACCTATTGTTGTTCCAACCAGTACCAATCACAAGTGGATTCAGCAGTATTGCTAAAAACGTAGGTAGTATGACAAATAAAGGTGTAGAGATTGAGTTTGGTGTAGTACCTGTTAAGACAGATAAACTTACTTGGAGAAGTGACTTCAACTTCACATACATCGACAATAAGGTAACTAAACTTTATGATGGTATCACGCCATTGGCTACTCCAGATAGTATCATTGCATTGCCAGGCGATACTCGTTTTGCAGTTGGGTATCCGGCATTTTCGATATTCAGCTTCCAGTATGCAGGTGTAAACCCAGCGACTGGTCGTCCGATTTGGTTAGATGCTAACGGTAACCCGACATATCGTGTACAAAACCCTCGTGATTTGAAATTCTTTGGTAGCAACCAATCTAAGTTCTACGGTGGTTGGACAAACAATGTCTCTTACAAAGGTTTTGAATTAGACGTATTGGTACAGTACGATTATGGCCGTCGTGAATTCAACAACCAAAATGCTTTCTTATCAGAAGCGGGTGGTCGTGCATTCAACGTATTGCAGGATGTTTATGACAGACGTTGGCAAAAACCAGGTGATATTACAGATGTACCAAGACCATATAACGGAAACACCGAGCTAAATGGCTCAGGAAACTTCACTGGTACTCGTATGTTACAAGATGCTTCATATATTCGTTTGAAACAAGTTACATTGACTTACAACTTACCAAGTGCTTGGGCAAAGGCAATCAAAATGCAGAATTTAAAAGTTTATGCTCAAGGATTTAACCTATTTACACTTACCAATTGGGAAGGCTACGATGCCGAGTTTGTCAACTTAGGTTCGGGTAATAATGGTGTGATTCCGCTCTCTCGTAATTACATCGGTGGTATTCAGTTTACATTCTGATAACCTACCGACAGAGAAGGCGTAAGACAATTAACTTTTAACATTTATTTACAATTGATTTATATGAAAAAATATAATTTCTTAAAATATTCTGTGCTTTCGCTGGTTTTGCTGAGTACTTCTTGCGAGAATATGCTCGAAGTAAAGCCGCGTCAGTCGATTGATTCAGCAACGGCACTCACAACAAGCGATGCCATCAGTGGTGCCATCAATGGTGTTTATGACCGTTTGCAATCAACAAACTTGTATGGTCGTGATTTTGTAGCGATTCCAGAAGCATTGTCAGATAACGGTCGTGCTACCAATAAATCGGGTCGTTTGAATGCCGAGTTCAACAACCAAGCAGGTGCTCACTTTGTCAACTGGGGTACTTCTTATGTTGCAATCAACCAAGTAAACTTGATTATTGATGCCCTGCCAAATGTAAAAGACATGACCCAAGCCGCAAAAGACGCAGCCGAAGGTGAGTGTAAGTTTTTGAGAGCTTTGTTATACTTTGATTTGATGCGTGCTTATGCCTATGAGCCGGGTGCAGATGTTCCGCAGTACAACCGTGGCGGTGTACCTTTGATGCTTACTGGTGTGATAGACCCAAGCCAGATTACGTTTCCTGAAAGAGCAACTATCAAGGCTGTTTATGACCAAATGTATAAAGACTTGACCGATGCAATTGCCAAGATTCCAGCAGCAAGAAAAAACATAGTTTATGCTTCGCAAGGTGCTGCTCAGGCTTTGTTTTCGCGTGTAGCTCTTTACAATAAAGATTACGCAACGGCAGTTAAGCAATCTACAGATGCTTTGGCTTCGGGTGTGGGTAGATTTGTCGATAACGCTGGTTATATCCAAGCGTGGAGAGTAGCTCAACATCCAGAGTCGATGTTTGAAATCATTTATACAACACCTGAGAACATCGGTGTAAACACTTCATTGCAAACTACTTATACAACTCTTGTAGAGTTGGGTAATAGAACTCGTACGGGTGGTTTTGGTGACTTGGTACCAACTGCAAACTTATTGGCGGCTCTTGAGTCAGAAAGAGAAGGAACAAGGGTATTAGATATTCGCCGTCAGCTTTATGAATTGGGTACTGCGGGTAGAGGTACTGCCGAAATCGAATGTACTAAATTCTTTGGTAGAAGTGGTGCTGTAAACCTTGATAACGTACCTGTGATTCGTTTTTCAGAATTGTATTTTAACCGTGCCGAGGCAAACTACATGTTGGGCAACGAAGCAGACGCTTTGAGAGACCTCAACTTGGTGCGTACTCGTGCCGGATTACCAGCAAGAACCGCAGATTTGAAAGGACAAGCTCTTTTAGACGAAATTTTGAAACAAAGACGTCTCGAATTTGCTTTTGAAGGTCAGCGTTGGTTTGATTTGAAACGTCGTGGACAAGACATCGTGAAATTGCCGTTAACGATTCCGTTTACAGATTTCAGAATCTTGGCTCAAATCCCGACGGGCGAAATCAATAATAACCCTAAATTGAGACAAAACTTTGGTTATTAATAGTTGGTAATATTTGTTAATCGCCTGTGTAATGAATTAGGATAAATCGAGTAATTCAAAATGATTCCAAAAAATTACTTATAGCAGGCATTTACTCTAAAACAATTTTAAAAATGAAGAAAATATTGAGCATATTATTAGTAAGCATCATGACTTTTTCGCTTACTTCTTGCTTTGAAGAAATCGACAAAACATTCGATGAAGTTACGTATGTTGAGTTTCAAGAAGCTATCACTCGTACAGTAGCCGTAGGTAAGACATATCCATTAATCGCAGTTGCCAACGGTGCGGGTGTAATGACAACTACTCGTATCAATCTTGTAGGAAGACAACGCCCTACCGATACGCAAATCAAGTATTCGATTGATAAAAACGAAACAACAGCAGTAGAAGGAACAAACTTCAGATTGACTGATGGTGGAACTATCACCATCAAGGCAAATGAGAGTTTTGGTACTGCGGGTATCGAAATCTTGAGAGCCCCAGCACAAGCAGGTAGAACTGTAAACGTGGTTTTGGTACTCGAAAGCGGTGTTTCGGACATCCTTGTTAGCGAAAACTATAAGCGTCTTGGTTTTACAATTCGTTTGTGATATTTGGTATAATCAACGAAAAATCCCGGCCTGCAAAGGTTGGGATTTTTTTATGCCCATGTAGCACGAAACCGCAGGGGAGTTGCTCCGACCAGTTTCTTGAAAACCCGATGAAAGTTTGAAAGATTCTGGAAACCACATTCAAGCCCGACTTGGCTGATACTGAAATCGGTCGTCATTAACAGCCTTCGAGCATGAGCGATGCGTAGCTCGTTGAGGTAGTCGATGTATGTTTTGCGGGTTCGTTGTTTGAAATACCTACAAAATGAAGGCACCGATAGGTGAGCAATCTCGGCAACTTTTTCGACGGGTATTTCTTCGGTAAAATGATTTAATGTAAAATCCAGAATCCGACGCATCCGTTCGTTTTCATTGGCATCGGGTTTTGTGGTTTGGCTCGATAAAATATCGTATTCGGTCTGAGATAAAATAGATAAAAAATCAAGAAACTGAATGATGCTTTTAGATTCTGAAATTTGGTGTAAAGTATTGATTATTAATCCTTTATTGGTAAATTTTAATCCCAGATTTGATTTTTTCAATAAGCTGTAAACACCCTTAAATTCGGGGATATTCCCAATTATCTTTTCAACAAAATCTACCGAAAACTGAATGACAATGGCTTCTGCCTTGAGATTTACATCTTCATAGAAATCTTTATCGCAACGCCAAAAATGAGGGATATTCGACCCTAATAACACCAAATCTCCCGATGAGAATTCTTCAACCGAATCGCCAACGAAACGTTTTCCATAGCCATTGATGATGTAAGTCAGTTCATATTCAGGATGAAAATGAAGCGGAGCATCGAAGTACCTCACAGCAAACTTTTTGATTAAAAACGAAGCAGATTCTTCAAGGCTAATTTTTTCGTAGAGAGCCTTCATTGTTTATTATTTTAACGTAAAAATACTAAATACTATTTGTTGATGTTAAAATTGTACATTTATTTGAGAAATTAAATCACTTTCTAAATCTAAATATCTTGCAGTTTTGTATCATCAAAAGTTTATATATTTAACCCTAATTAATTGATTGTAAAAAAGATTTATGGAAGCAATAGCCGAAAAAACAACACTGTTAGATACTCCTTACGAATTGCCAGCTGAAGCAATCGAGTTTTATCAAAAAAATCGCTATATCAAGCTAAAAAATGTATTAGATGCTGAAACATTGGCCTATTACGGCGAGGCGATTACCCGAAAAGTAAACGAAATCAATAAACAAGATAAGCCGCTCGACCAAAGAGATACTTACGGCAAAGCATTTTTACAGATTTTTAACCTCTGGCGTGAAGACGAAACCTGCAAAGAGTTTGTTTTGAGCGAACGTTTGGGTCAAATTGCCGCCGAATTGATGCAAGCTGATGGTGCAAGGCTTTACCACGACCAAGCACTTTTCAAAGAAGCGGGTGGTGGCATTACGCCGTGGCACGCCGACCAGTATTATTGGCCGCTTAGCACCGATAAAACCGTTACGGCTTGGATTCCGTTGCAACCCGTTCCGCTCGAAATGGGCCCTTTGGAATTTAGTGCGGGTAGCCATGCTATTGTTGAAGGACGTGAATTGGCCATCAGCGACGATAGCGAGCAAAAAATTCAGCAAAAACTACGAGTAACCGACTTCAAGCATGTAATTGAGCCGTATGATTTGGGCGAAGTAAGTTTCCATTCGGGTTGGGTTTTCCACCGTGCCGGTGCGAATAATACCGACCAAATCCGCAAAGTAATGACCATGATTTACATGGACAGAGATATGATTTTGAAAGAGCCAGAAAACGAAAATCAGAAAAAAGACTGGGAAGTGTGGTGTCCTGGAGCAAAAGTTGGTGAAGTGATTGATACTTACTTGAACCCCGTAATTTACAGCAAATGATACATTGTAAAGCCGCAGTTGCTGATGGAAAAGGTAGTTTTTCCATTCAAGAAATATCAGTTGCTGAGCCGCAAGGCGATGAGGTTTTGGTAGAAATCAAAGCCGCTGGAGTTTGCCATACCGACTGGGACTCTCAGTCGTGGGGTAAGCCTTTAGTCATGGGCCACGAAGGAGCAGGAATTGTAAAGCAAGTCGGGGCAAATGTAAAATCGCTCAAAGTTGGCGATAAAGTCATGCTCAATTGGGCGATACCATGCTATGAATGCTTTCAATGCCAAGAAGGAAACCAGCACATTTGCGAACGAAACTCGGCCGTAACGGCAGGCAATAAAGTAAGCGAAGGCCACGCCACTTTTACGTCAACTACATTTAACGATACTCCAATCGAACGAGCTTTTAGCCTCGGAACGATGTCGGAATACACACTCGTTCGAGAAGCTGCTTGTGTGAAAATGCACGTCGAAATGCCATTTTCTTCAGCAGCTATTGTGGGCTGTGGCGTAATGACGGGCTACGGTTCGGTCGTAAACGCAGCAAAAGTAAAATCGGGTAGTTCGGTAGTGGTTTTGGGTACGGGTGGCGTTGGACTGAATGTGATTCAAGGAGCGAGAATTTCGGGTGCTGGTAAAATCATTGCCGTAGATATTAATCCGTTGAGGCTCGAAATGGCCAAAGAATACGGTGCAACGCATACGGTTTTGGCTGAAAAAAACGATAAAGGCTTGACCGAAGCCGCCAAAGTTGTAAAATCTATGACAAACGGACGAGGAGCTGATTATGCCTTTGAGTGTACGGCTATTCCCGAACTTGGAGCTGCTCCATTGGCGATGGTTCGCAATGCAGGCATGGCCGTGCAAGTGAGCGGTATCGAGCAAGAGATTGTCATTGATATGAATTTATTTGAATGGGACAAAATCTACATCAATCCACTCTACGGCAAAACTCGCCCGCAAATTGATTTCCCGATTTTACAAGACCTCTACGCCAAAGGCGAGCTGATTCTGGATAAAATGGTTACTCGAACGTATTCGCTCGATGATTTACCCAATGCTTTTGCCGATATGCACGCAGGCCGCAACGCCAAGGGAGTTATTGTGTTTTGAGGAATTAATGAAGAGCAAAATGAAGAAAATAAATCAATTACTCATAATTTTTACAATTCTGAGTGGGGATGGCCTATTGGCTCAATCGCCCAAACAAGAACTAAAACCATTTACATTTGGTGCAATAAAACCCACTGGCTGGCTAAAAACACAAATGCAAAAAGACCTAAATGGTTTTGTAGGAAACTTAGACCGTTTGATTCCAGAACTTATCAACGACCCTATTTACAGCTCGGGCAGATTGCAAAAACAAAGCAAGGCAAAAGACTTAGGTAACCTAAAATCAGGAGATGCCGAGGGCGATGAGCAGTATAAATGGTGGAATAGCGAAACGCAGTCTAACTGGTGGGATGGCTTTATTAGAAATGCGTTTTTATTAGAAGATAAACAAGCCATAGCGAAGGTAGAAAAGCACGTAGAAAGCATCTTAGCAACGCAAGACGCTGATGGATATTTAGGCATTTATGATAATGAGCTTCGCTATAAATTTCAAGCAGAAAATGGTGAATTGTGGGCAAAAACAACACTTTATCGTGGACTTCTGGCTTATTATGAATACACCAAAAATCCAAAGGTACTTTCGGCTGTGGTGAAAGCGGTCGAAAACCTCATGCAAAATTATCCGATTAATGCTTCCCACCCATTTTATGCGGGTAGCGGTTTTTCGGGTGGAGTTGGTCACGGCCTTACGTTTACCGATGTCTTGGATAGACTACATTTTCTTACAAAAGACAAAATGTATTTAGACTATGCGACATTCTTGTACGAAGATTTTTCAAATAATCATGCTTCCGAAAAAGATGCTCAACTCAAAAATATTTTAGACCCAAGCTACAAATTGCAGTCGCACGGCGTACATTCTTACGAACACATGCGTCCGCTGATAGTTGCGGCTTTTTCGAGCAATTCACCGACGATTCAGAAAGCATTATCTGTTTATTTGTCAAGAATCCAAAAAGTAACCACACTTACGGGCGGTGCAACAGGCGACGAATGGATTTGGAGACAGCAAGCAGATGCTACACATACAGGTTACGAATTTTGTTCATTGCACGAATTAATGGATAGTTACGCTCTTATGCTACAAAAAACTGGCGACATGGCTTATGCTGATAAGATTGAGAATATTTTTTTCAATGCTGCACAAGGTGCAAGACACCCCGAATTATCGTCGATTGCCTATTTAAAAACCGATAATTCTTATGAAATGCTGGGAACAAAAAACGGTGAGGTTGAACCCAATCGAAAACAAACTCGATATAAATATTCGCCTGTTCATCAAGATGTAGCCGTATGTTGTGTGCCGAATGCGGGGCGTACTTCGCCTTATTTCTTACAAAATGCTTGGTTTAAGCATTCAGAAACTACACTCGTAGCAGCTTTGCTTATGCCGAATGTTTTTTCAACTGCCCTCAACGGCAATAATTTGGTAATTGAGAATCAGACCGAATATCCTAATAAAAATCAATTTGCGTTCAATATCAAATTAGATTCTCCGCAGACGCTAACAATCAAAATCAGAAAACCGACTTGGGTAACTGCTATAAAAACGCAAGAAAAATATCGTATCGAAGGAGATTTTATTGTTTTCAAGCGATTATTCAAAAAAACTGACCAAATAAAATTAGCATTTGACACGAAAGTTCGAGTACTTGAAGATGCCAACGGAGAACATTGTTTCGCTTACGGTGCATTGATTTATGCTCTGCCGATTGAACACATCGAAGAAAAAGGTCGAAAATATGCCGAAAGATTCGAGGATACCATGTATAGGCCTATTAAAAACGAGCGATTTGCTTTTGACGAACAACACAAGGCAACATTTAGCAATGGTTTTATCAATGTCAATCTGAAAAACAAAGCCACCAACAAGCTACAATCATTGCGATTAATCCCGATGAATAAAACTATTTTAAGGCAAGTAAACTTTTAAACCAAGATGAATTCTAAATTTTTCACCACCGAAAAAGCCACTTTTCAAGGCTTAGATTTCATTACGGTCAAGAGTAATGCCTTAAAACAACGTGCTGATATTACGATTTACGCTCCGCCAAATTTAGGTGAGTCGGCAACTCCGCTCGTTATTTTGTTGCATGGTGTTTATGGCAGTCATTGGGCATGGGCAATGAAGGGAAACGCCCATACAACTGCTCAAAACCTCATAGAAACTGAGCAAATAAAACCGATGATTTTGGCGATGCCATCTGACGGACTCCATGCCGATGGCAGTGGTTATGTCCCACATCTAACTACTGATTATGAACGTTGGATTGTAGAAGATGTGATTGAAGCAATGAAAGAGCAGTACCCACAAATAACTGACGAATCGCCCATTTTTATTGCGGGACTTTCGATGGGTGGATTTGGAGCTTTGCGTTTGGGGGCGAAATATCCGACCGTATTCAAGGCTTTTTCTGGACTTTCTTCCATCACTCATTTTAATCAAATCGGTGAATTTGTGGCTGATTTTGAGCAATTAAAGCAAGATACCTTAGAGCAAGATGGTGTTTTAGAATGGATTTTGAAAAATAAAGAAATCATCTCCCCTTTTCGATTCGATTGTGGAACTGATGATATTTTAATTGAATACAATCGCCAATTGCACCTTGAACTTAATAATCACGGAATACCACACATTTATGAAGAATTTTCGGGCGGACATACTTGGGAATATTGGACAGAACATCTTGCCGAAACGCTATTATTCTTTAATAAACATTTATCTTGATTATTGAATAAAAAGGCTTCTTGATTTGAAATTCATATTCTCCATTGAATAGGGCTTTTGCAAATCAGAATATAATTCCACACAACAACCAACACATATAATGAAGTAGATTTAAAGCGTTATTTCGTTTTATATCAATAAATTAAGCATTACAAATTTGGTTTTTTCTATGATAAACTGATACATTTGTAAAGCTTATTTGTGATACCACTTTAGTAACAAGCACATGACTAAACGCATATCTACCTTACTGCTGTTAATTTTATCATTTCAATTAACATTCGCACAACAAAAACGACCATTGAGCAATATGGTCAACATGACAGCAAACTCTAATATCCGTGTTGGGTGTTCGTTATTTACCGACCCCAATAATTATACCAATGGCTCTTCGTTTTCGTTCAATGCCCCTACCAATAACAACTCATACTTGACTGGCCCGAGCGGTGCCAATTATGGTTGTATGGGTTCTGTACCTAACCAAGCATGGTTTATTATTACCGTAAACTCGGGCGGAAACCTATATTTTAACTTCTCAAACAGCAATAACTACGATGTCGATGCGTGATTTGGGGGCCAATCGCCAATAATGATATGGCCAATGCTTGTGCATCTACTCAGAGTTATCCGCTTACGTGCGATTACGATGCGGCAAGACCAGATTTGTATATCAATAATGCCCAAGCTGGTCAACGATACGTAATGTTGGTTACAAACTTTTCAAATGTTAGTACAAACATTTACATCAACCAACCAACGGGTGGAAGTGTAACTTATTCGATGGTAAATTTGCCAAACTGTTCGTTGATTCCAACCGCAAGCATCAGCGGAACAAACTCAACAATTACAGAAGGGCAATCGGCAAATCTAACATTGAATTTTACGGGTTCTTCACCTTGGAATTATACCCTTTCGGACGGAACAACCGGAACGACCTATTCATCATCTGTAAATCTAACGGTTTACCCGACGGCTTCTCAAACTTACACCATTTCTTCGGTTAGTAACGTCTGCGGAACAAATAGTGCAACAGGAAGTGTAGGTATCTCTGTTACGAGAAATACCCAATTGAGGTCCTGTTTTCCGTTAGATGGCAATGCAAATGATTCGCAAGGAGGATTAAACTCTGGAAGTTTGCAGAACGGAACGGCGGCAACAACCAATCGTAATAGCGAAGCCAATAAGGCTCTACAATTTGACGGAATAGATGATTATGTAAATATCCAAAGCAATCAGTTAAATAATGGTACTTTTGCCTTTGCTTCATGGGCTAAACTCGACCAACTACCCGATGCAAATAATCCAGAACAGATGATTTTGTCAATGGGCTCGGCGTTTGACCAACATTCTTTGGGTGTCGAATATACAAACGGCAATGCAGCGTGGAAGTTTTCTTCAAATGGTTCGACTGTTTATGCAGGCAACATCGTTGACACCAACTGGCATTTAATTGTGGGAGTTCGTACGGGTGGACAGCTAAAAATTTATGTTGACGGATATTTGAGTAATACCGTAAATACATCGGGGGTAGCAACGTACGATAGCCCACTTACCACAAGAATAGGCAGCAGCATCGTAAACAATAAATTCTTCAAGGGTAAAATAGATGATGTCAAAATATTTAGTGGCTCGTTGATTGACCCTGAAATATTATTATTGCTAAATTATAATAGCTGTAACAATGTAGTCAACGATACCTATTTGGCGGTTCAGAGTATAAGTACCTCTGTAATTTGTACGGGTACTTCATTTACCGTAAGGGCATTCTCGAATAACTTACAGCCTGACCCTGAACTCAGTTTTGTGGTAGAATTGTCGGATTTGAACGGGAGTTTTGCAACCCCAACCATTATCGGAACGACTCAATTTGTACCAATAATAGCAACGATTCCGAACAACATCGCTGGTGGAAACTACAAAATCAGAGTATGATACGGTGGTACAATCAGTGTAAATACTTTCAATATTTTTGTCAATAATCCTGCTACACACAATATCGCTGGTACTGTAGCCCTAAACGATGGACAATCTACAAACCTAACGCTCAATTTTACGGGTACTGGACCTTGGAACTACGTTTTGTCGAATGGGTTAAGCGGAGTTGCAACGACAAGTCCATGGATTATCAGTGTTACACCAGACCAAAGCACTAATTATTCGATAACATCGGCACAGAACGTTTGTGGGAGTTCAAGTCTAAATGGCAATAGCAACGCCATCGTTTCGGTCAATTTTACAAAAGAATTTATCAGTTGTTTTCCGTTCAATTCAAATGCCAATGATACCAAGAATAACAATACTGCTACCGTAAATGGCCCGCTCCTAACAGAGAACCGTTATGGGCAAACCAATGCGGCTTATTCTTTTGATGGTGTTGATGATAATATCCAATACACAACCAATCTACTTCGTAAGAGAGAATTTACGATGTCGGCTTGGGTAATGATGAATACGATTCCGAGTAGCACTCAGTACATCTTATCACAAGGAGAATTTAGTACAAATACTTTTCAAGGAATCGCCGTTTCGAGTTCAGGATGGCAGTTTCAATCGGCATCAAGCAGTGGGTTATCAACTGCTTATTCGTCATCAAATTTAGTAGCCAATCAATGGATACACCTTGTTGCTGTACGAACATATCAGAGTCTCAAACTATACGTAAATGGCGATTTGGTTTCGACTATTTCGAATAGTTCATTAATTCCTTTTAAAATTTCGGATATTGGACGTGTCGGAGCAAGTAGCTCAAGCCTGAGTAATTTTCTGAATGGAAAAATAGATGATGTGAGGCTTTATAAAGGAGCTTTGACGGATGATGAAGTTTATTCATTATACTCAAATGTAACAGATTGTCCAGAAGTACAAAATACTCCGATTATAATCATCAGAAGCCTTTCGCCAACGGCTGTCTGTGCAGGAAACACAATAAGCGTTGGTTATTCATCTACAGGGGTTGGTATCTCGGCAGGTTCTCCATTAAATGTTTTACTTTCAGACCAATTTGGTAGTTTTTCAAATTCTACCATCATTGGAAGCGGTTCGGTTAGCCCAATCACCGCGACAGTTCCAGCTGGCATTCCCAATAGTAGTTCATATCGAATTCGTTTAGTCTCAACGAGTGGAACACCTGTTAATAGTGCCAACACCCGAACACTCACAGTTAGCGGCTCGTTGCCAACTGCAACGATTTCGGGAGGAGGCAGTATTCAGTTTGGTCAAAATGCAACATTGACGTTGAATTTCACTGGCAACGGACCGTGGAACTTTACGCTAAACAATGGTTCGACCCAAACAGCAACCACCAGTCCTTTTAGTTTAACAATTTCACCATTTGCAACAACAACTTATACAATTACTTCTTTAAGCAATAGCTGCGGTAGCGGAACAGGTAGTGGAAGTGCCACTGTAACAGTGGCTCCGTACATCGGTTTGGGGGCATTGAGTAACACAGCATTGTGTACCGGAACAAATTTTTCGGTATCATTTCAAGCTAACTATTCACCAGTAAATAACACGTTTAGAGTAGAATTATCAGATGTATCAGGTAGTTTTTCTAACCCAATTAATATTGGAACAGGTAGTGGAAGCCCAATAACTGCTCAAATACCAAACACTGTATCGACTGGGACAGGTTATAGATTACGAGTAGTATCTGATAATCCTGCTGTACAGAGTGCTACTTCGAGTTCTTTGACCATCACGCAAAGAGTCACAGCAACACTCACCGGCGGAACAACCATAAATGAGGGACAGTCGGCAAATCTCACAATAAACTTCACAGGTCAAGCCCCTTGGACTTATGCTTTAAACAATGGCACAAGCCAGACTACAAGTACTAATCCGTTAGTAGTTTCGGTAAGTCCAGTTACTACAACTACCTACACAATTACTACACTAACAAATGCCTGCGGTAGTGGGGTAGCAAGTGGTAGTGCTGTGGTTACTGTAAACCCAGTGGCTGTGCGATTAGTAAGCTGCTTTCCTTTCAATGGAAATGCCAATGATTCAAAAGGGCTAAATAATGGTACTGTGTATGGTGCAACACTTACTACTGATAGATTTGGAAATCCTAATAGTGCTTATAGTTTTAATAACTCATATATTCAAAGTGACCCCATTTCTGGTTTAACAAATCCACAGTTTACTTATTCTGCTTGGATTTTACCAAATTCTATGGTTGAAGGTGTAATATATCCAATAATTGATATTGGACGAGAAGCTATTAGTTTAACATTGCAAGGAGGCACATATACACTTTCTTATACTGGTAATAATGGATTTGTAAATAAAAGCTCCACGTTACCTTCATTTAACCCTAATCAATGGAGTCATATTTGTTTCAAAAGAGTTGTTTCTGGTTATGAAGTATATTTGAATGGAATAAGGGTAGATTATGGTACAATTGATTTTCTTCAAAATGCAGGCTATTTAAATCCTGCAAGCCTAACTATTGGGAAGTTCGCAATATATAATTTCAATGGTAAAATCGACGATGTCCAAATTTACAAAGGAGCATTAACAGATGGGCAGGTACAAGCTTTATACAATAGCAACGATGGCTGTTTTGATGCTTCTTTAGTTCCAGTTCTGAATCTAAATACCCTATCTTCAACTTCTCTTTGTAGAGGTCAATCAATTAACATACCTTTCAGTGCTGCCAATATATCCAACCCAATCAAAGTCCAATTATCAGATGCTAATGGTAGTTTTGCTTCGCCTGTTGAGGTAGGTTCTGGTAGTACAAGTCCTATATCGGCTACGATTCCAGCTAATCAAGCTACTGGTACTGGGTATAAAATTCGTTTAGTATCATCAGATGCTGTTCCTTTAGTAAGTAATTTAAGTACAAACATCACAGTCAATGCTCCTGTTACAGCTACCCTTTCAGGTACAACAACCATTAATGAAGGGCAGTCAAGTAATCTAACAATCAATTTTACTGGAACTTCTCCATATACCTATACAATTACAGGAGGCACAAGCCAAACAACAAGTACCAATCCTCTAACTATATCCGTTTCACCATTAGTTAATACTACCTATACCATTACTTCGTTATCAAATACTTGTGGTTCTGCAACGGGTAGTGGTAGTGCTGTTATCACTGTGAACCCAGTGGCTGTACGATTGGTGAGTTGCTTTCCCTTCAACGGAAACGCTAATGACTCAAAAGGTTTAAATAATGGTACTGTCTATGGAGCTACTCTTACTACTGATAGATTTGGAAATGCTAATAGTGCTTATAGTTTTGATGGGGTGGATGATTATATATAATTTCCTACAAATAATCTAAAAAATTACAATTTTACATATTCTATGTGGTTTACACCTACACTAGATTTTAATACTCAAACAATAACTCTTTTTGCAAATGGTTATGACCTCAATTATCAGACAATCTATATTTTTCGAGGTGCCATAAATTATATAATTGTGTATTCAGAAAATGGTACTGGGTTAACAAGTTATTCAATGGCAATGAATAATAATTCTTGGTATAATTTAGTATTTACGAAAGATGGAGGAGATATGAAGATTTTCTTAAATGGGAATTTGGTTACGAACTTGTACTATACCCCATTTTTTATTTATCCTAATAATTCAAATTTTAACCTTGGTACCTCTATAAATAATGGATTTTCAAATTTCAAAGGTATAATCGACGACGTCCAAATTTACAAAGGGGCATTAACCGATGGGCAGGTAAGAGCTTTGTATCAGAACCAAACGGCGTGCTATGATGCTACTACTTACGTTTGTTTATCGAATGCTACTTATAACTCTATGTTGAGTGGGCAGCAGGTCTTGCAAGTAAGTAATCAAATTGTCGGAAACAGTACTATCCAGTCTAATGCAAATATCTATTTTGACTCTAAAAATTCAGTTTTACTGCAGCCGGGCTTTAAAACAGAAGCAAATACAGTATTTAAAGCAACGGTTGGCGGTGGATGTTTGTAGTAATTAAGTAATAATTTGTTATCTTTGCACCCAATTTTTCGCAAAAACAATATTTATTCTAATGAAAAAACTATCAATCGTAATTCTGATGGCGGCGTTTGCTGCTTGGAGTTGCAAAAACGAGGGTTCTACTGCAACAACAAGCACAGCAACTGGTGCTAAGCAAGCGAGCCGTATCGTATATGTAAATACAGATACTTTATTGAATCAGTACGATTATTATAAAGATGTTGTAAAAGAGTTTCAACAAAAACGTTTTCAATTAGAGAATGATTTGGCAAACAAAGCAAAATCATTCCAGAATGAAGTGGCGTTTTTCCAGAATAAAGCTCAACAAGGTGGCATGACCCAAGAGCAATTGCAAACAACTCAAATGCAGTTGCAACAAAAAGAGCAAAACATCATGGCTTACCGCGATAAGGCTGGGCAAGATTTAGTAAGTCAAGAAGCTAAAAAAACGGATGAGTTGCTTACCAAAATCCAAGATTATTTGAAGAAATACAATTCAGATAACAAATACGATATGGTAATTGGTTACTCAAAAGGTGGCGGTGTGTTGTATGCCAAAGAAGAAATGGATATCACTAAGCAAGTACTCGAAGGCTTAAATAAAGAATATGCCGATACAAAAGGCAAAAAATAATTAATTTTCAACGACTCACATCGAGTCGTTGCAGAGATTCCATACCATTTCGGTATGGATTTTTTGTTTTAAATCTTTCAAACCAATGGCAGAAAGAACAGAACTCAGTACATTAGGCGAGTTTGGATTGATAAATCGAATCGCCCAAAATATCAATAAAAAATATAATCCCGAAACCGTTTGGGGTATCGGCGACGATGCCGCTGTGATTGATGTAGGCGATAGATACATGCTTCTATCAACCGATATGCTGCTCGAAGGCATCCATTTCGATTTATCATACACGCCACTTCGTCATTTGGGCTACAAAGCTGTGGCGGTCAATATCTCTGACATCGCGGCCATGAATGGCATCCCGAAACAAATTACGGTGAGCATAGCCATGAGCAATCGCTTCTCGGTCGAGGCAGTGGACGAACTCTATACTGGTATCCGCATGGCTTGCGAAAGCTACAATGTAGATTTGGTTGGTGGCGACACAACGGCATCTCGTTCGGGTTTGGTTATCTCGATAACTGCAACGGGTTTTGTCGAGAAAGATAAAGTGGTTTATCGAAACGGGGCAAAACCAAACGATATTCTTTGTGTTACGGGCGATATTGGAGCGGCGTATTTAGGCTTACAGGTGCTCGAAAGAGAGAAACAAGTTTACATGGCCGACCCACAGATGCAGCCCGAACTCGAAGAAAAACAATATTTGGTAGAACGTTTGCTAAAACCCGAAGCCCGTACCGACGTTGTCTATGAGCTACGAGAATTGGGCGTGCATCCGACCTCAATGATTGATATTTCGGACGGATTAGCATCTGAAATTATGCACATTTGTAAACAGTCAGGTGTAGGGGTTAATATTTACGAAGATAAATTACCTGTCGAAGACCTAACATTTTTGACTGCTTCGGAGTTAAATCTAAGTCCGATTACCGCAGCGATGAATGGCGGCGAAGACTACGAACTGCTATTCACAATCAGGCAGAGCGATTTTGATAAAATCAAGAACTCGGCCTACATAACTCCAATTGGTTTTATGACCGAATCCAAAAATTATGAACTTATTTTGAAATCGGGTACTCGTGCCGAAATCCAAGCCCAAGGTTGGGTACATTTGAAATAAGTGGTTAATAGAAAATTGTTAATCGAGGTTCGCAATTATCCGATTAACAGTTTTATTTACGATTAACAAATAACATAAACTAATTTGTATCAAGCACTTAGTAGTTTCAGATTGAAGAATTCAGAATTTCTATAATCTCAAATACCGAAGCGTTATTCTTCGATAATTATCTATAATTTTGCAAAAATATTCACTAATTATATCATTCAATCATTCACTCATTACTCATGGGAAGAGCATTTGAATTTAGAAAAGCCCGCAAAATGAAGCGTTGGGGGCAAATGGCAAAAACATTCACTCGTATTGGTAAAGATATTGCGATTGCCGTAAAATCGGCGGGGCCAGACCCAAATAGTAACTCACGTTTGCGTGCGATTATGCAAAACGCCAAAGCGGCCAACATGCCAAAAGCAAACGTCGAGAATGCTATCAAGCGTGCGTCATCGAAAGAGCAAGAAGACTACAAAGAGATTGTTTATGAAGGATACGGACAACACGGTGTGGCGATTTTGGTAGAGTGTACAACCGATAATACCAACCGTTCGATTGCCAATGTGCGGAGTCATTTTACAAAATGTGGTGGTACAATCGGTACGTCGGGTATGCTCGATTTTATTTTTGAGCGTAAATGTATCTTCAAAATTGCCAAAACAGATGCAATTGATGTCGAAGAATTAGAGTTAGAATTGATTGATTACGGTGCCGAAGAAGTTTTCTTAGACGACGAAAACAATCAAATCAATATTTACGGAGAGTTTACCTCGTTTGGTAGCTTACAGAAATACTTAGAAAGTAAGGGTTTTGAACTCCTCGGAGCAGATTTTGAGCGTGTACCAAACGATACTAAAACATTGACCGAAGAACAAGCCGCCGATATTGAGAAACTTCTCGAACGCCTCGAAGAAGATGACGACGTTCAGAACGTCTATCATAATATGGTTGTAGCGTAATTGGGTTTAAGGTTGAAAGTTCAAGGAATAAAACATTGAACTTTCAACCTTAGACACTCTTATTTTGGCAAATCGGTCTTGAACGATTTCTTTACTTCATCTACATCAAACATCTGAAACAAAAGCGGTTTTGCTTCGCCTTCTTTCAAATCGATTCTTCTTGGTGGCTGACTGCGTGGGCCGTAGATTCTTGAATTCTTATTTTTTGTTACTTTTCCAGCCGAAAACGGAGGGATTCGCTCAATCAACTTTACGTCTTCTTGGCCAGTATTATTCAACTGAATCTCCTGAAAAGCCCTTTCTAAACTATTGGCATTGGCAACTGCCGAAAGTGCCTCTTTTACTTTCTCAGACGGTGCGTCGAGTGAGCTAACCAAAAGGTCGTTTTCGGTATTATTTACCACAAAAGAGCCTTCGCCTTCGATTTTGAATGTTTTATCTTTAATCTTGATTTCGTCTTTGCTTAGTACATACTCATCTTTGTTGTATGGAGCTAAATAGTCGTGTTTAACTGGTTTTTCGGTTACGCCTTCGATTTCGTAGTCACCCAACGATACAACAACAACTTTGCGTTCTTTGGCACAAGACATCATCAAAGCCGCTGCGATAATAGCAAAAAAGTATTTTGACATGGTTTTGTAAGATTATGTAAATGAAAATTTTCCAAATCTAAACCAAAATCATCGAATAATCGTAGCAGATTGTCTAAAAATCAATAAAAAATAGTCTTTGTCGATTAGTATGCAACGTTTAACTCAGAAGATTGTCCTAACTTTGTAATCTTATTTTATCAACAAAACACATTGAATGAAAAAGTTCTTTTACTTATTTTTATTGATTTCTAATTCTCTATTTGCACAAAACGATTCACAAGACGGTTCGAAATTTCAAGAAGAATATCAATTAAAAGTTACCCGCACAAGCTCCGAAATCAAGATTGACGGAGACCTAACCGAAGATATTTGGAAAACCGCCCAAAAAGCAGATGGATTTTGGCAAAAATGGCCCAAAGACGACCGCAAAGCAACTCGCAAAACCGAAGTAAGAGCCGCTTATGATGACCGAAATCTGTATTTTGCGGCAATCTGCTACGATACAAACACGTACGTGATTCAGACCCTAAAACGTGATACTCGCTATTGGGATAGCGATGGTTTTGCCGTGATGATTGACCCTGTCAATCGTCGTAGCAACGGATTTTTGTTTGGTGTGAGTCCATACAATGTCCAATCTGAAGATTTATTGAGTGCGACATCATTTGGCGACGAAATGAACTTTAGTTGGGATAATAAATGGTTTTCGGCAACCAAACGATTCAAAGATTATTGGGTGGTCGAGATGGCGATTCCCTTCAAAACTCTCCGATTTGAATCTGGTAATACCAAATGGGGTATCAATTTTATCAGAAGCGATTTAAAAGAAAATACCTACAATACCTGGACCCACGTACCAGTGCAGTTTTTGGGGACGGATTTTGGTTATACAGGAGCCTTAGTTTGGGATAAATCCCCAGTAAAACAAGGTACAAACGCTTCGATTATTCCGTACGTGACGGGTTCGGTTGCTGCCAATCGTGAAGACGGAACGCCCAATAAATACAAAGCCAATGCGGGTCTTGATGCAAAACTGTCGGTCACGCCTTCGCTTAATCTGGATTTGACGGTGAACCCCGATTTTTCGCAAATCGAAGTTGATAGACAAGTTACAAACCTAACTCGCTTCAATATCTTTTTTCCCGAAAGACGCACTTTCTTCCTCGAAAACGATGATATTTTTAGTGCTTACGGTTCGCCACCATTCCGTCCGTTTTATTCTCGCCGAATCGGATTAGATAATAACGGTAATCAGATTCCGATTTTGGGAGGATTACGCCTTAGCGGCAATGCCACCAAAAACCTTCGGATTGGTGTAATGAATATGCAAACCGCTCGCCGAGGGAAAGTTGGAGACGAAGACTACGCAGCTGCCCAAAATTATACTGCCGCAACCTTCAACCAGCGGGTTTTCAGTCGGTCGTCGGTAAAAGGTTATTTCTTAAATCGACAAGGATTTATGGAAGATTCCGAAATCAAGAAAAATCCACTCGACCAATACGGCCGAAATACTGGCATGGAGTTTAATTACTCAAATGCCAAAGGCGACATTAATTTTTGGAGTGGCTACCACCTCTCTATGAAGCCGGGTATGCAAGAAAAAAATAGTTTTTATCAGCTTGGCGGTGGGTATTTTGGTAAAAATCTTAGCTTTTTTATTGATTGGGGTGGTTTTGGTGGAAACTACTACGCCGATATGGGATTTGTGAACCGAATCGAGAGTTTTGCGACTAAAGGCGATACTTACGAGTCGGGCGATACGACTATCCGAATGGGTTTCAAACAACTTTACAGCGAGTTAGAATATCAGATTCGTCCACAAAATGGCAAAATTAATATTCACCGCTTCGGTATTGAGAATTTTATGGTTTGGTTGCCAAATGGCAGGCTCAATGAGCGTTTTAATCGTTTCAGGTATTTTATGGTTTTTAAGAATACCAGTCGACTGGCGTTTAGATTTGACCCTCAAATGACCGAATTGCTCTATTACACGCCACTACCCAACGATAAGCCGTTGGCACCAGGGCGATACGCATACAGTCAATACAATATTCAGTACACATCAGATGCTCGTAAGAAACTCGCACTCGAAACCAGTATGCGTTGGGGTGGGTTCTACAACGGAACAGCCCAGCAATATCTTTTGGCTCTGACATTTAGGCAACAGCCGTGGGGTAATTTTACATTGAATTTTGAACAAAATAACCTCAAATTTGCAAGTGGATACGGAGACGTAAATCTATTTCTGATTAGCCCGAGAATTGAGGTGAATTTCTCGAATAGTATCTTTTGGACAACGTTTTTGCAGTATAATACCCAACGCAATAACTTCAATGTAAACAGCCGTTTGCAGTACCGTTACAAACCGATGTCGGATTTCTTTTTGGTATATACCGATAATTATTTTACTGACCCGTTCCTCAAAAACAAAAACCGAGCGGTGGTATTTAAGATGAATTATTGGCTGACGATATAAAATGTTTTTATTAAATTGCTTAAAAATTGATAAAATATGGCAATCGCAGTTAGTACCGAACGCTGGACGTACGAGAGAATGACGGCAGAATTACCCGCCGAATCTCGCTACGAACTCCGTGATTTCCACCTTTTAGAAATGCCGTCTCCTAAACCCAAACACCAGAGAGTTTTATTGAATTTATATGATTCAGTAAAACCATTTATCAAAAGTCAAAAATTAGGCGAGATATTTATCGCTCCGCTCGATGTAATATTCGATGAAGGCAATGTCGCACAACCAGACCTTATATTTATTGCGAATGAAAACAAGCAAATCATCAAAGAGAGCAGCATAATGGGTGTGCCAGATGTTTTGGTTGAGGTGGTATCTAAAGGTTCGGTTGCGAGAGATTACATTGAGAAAAAAAATGATTTTGAACGATTTAGTGTAAAAGAATATTGGATAATTGATTCGTTGAATGAGTCGATTTGGGTTTATTCTCAAAACACCGATAACAAATTTGAGTTGTATTCTTATGCCGAGGCTGACGAAACCGCTAAGTCGAAGTACTTTACCGATTTTAGTATTGCCCACGACTCGATTTTTGACGAATAAATACCCCAAAAAGATTAGCAAATAACGATTTTCGATTAACTGCTTACCATTTTTCAATTTGTGATTTGCGATGAAAGAGTTCTGGAAAATAATATTAGTAGTTACATTTTTATTCAATAAAGCATTCAGTCAAGAAGGAGCTGTTTCGGAGATGATTCAGATTGGTACTCAAGTACCCGATTTTGATATTACACTCTACACCCCAACTGGCACCGAAAAACACAATATCAAAGAATACCGAGGCAAAGTGGTGATTCTTGAGTTTTGGGCTACTTATTGTGGACCTTGTATTCCGGCAATGGACCACCTCTACGACATCCAATACCAAATCCCTAAAGATTTAGTTGTTATTGCAATTACCGACGAAGAACGTTGGAAAGTCGCTAATTTCCTCAAAAAAAGACCAACAAACCTAAAATTGGGCTTAGATACCGATAAATCACTCAATAAATTGTTTTATCATCAATTTATGCCGCATACGATTGTCATCGACCCGCAGGGTTATCTAAAGGCCATTACATCGCCCGACCAAATCAATAAAGAAATCGTTTATCTTGCCAAAAGCGGAGCTGTCTTGCCCGTAAAAACTAAGGCCGAGTTTGCCTCAAAAAGTGAAACTTCAACAGCCTTGACGGCGGTAAACTACGAAGAAAAAAGTTTCTATAAAGTCTCGGTAGCGGCATACCGTGACGGAATCCAGTCGCAAATCAATAAAAAATCAGATTTTGAATACGAATTTATCAACTGCACCGTGCCGTTGATGTATCAGGTTTTATACCAAGCCTCAAAAGAAAATCCTAACGAAAGAGCTTGTCTTGAAGTTACCGAAAAAACGAAGTATTTGCTTCAAGAAAACCAGCAATACTGCATGACTATTAAGATTCCCGAAGCGATGAAACATCGTCTGGGCGAAATCGGTATGAAGCACCTCGAAGATGCTTTTGGTGTAAAAGCTAAAAACGAAACCCGTATTCGTAAAGCCTACGCTTTTATGCCAAACGGTACTGCCGATGTAAATGGGGCAGGTGTCAGCCTACCGCTAAAAGATTACCTAAAATTACTTTGGGATACACGGGTGGTAGATATGCCAATCGTCAATGAAAGTGGGTTGGGAGATGATTCGATAATTACCGTTCCCGAAATTCCGAAAGAAGCTACACAAGTACCCAACAACCTCGCAAAAATGGGTTTTAAGCTCGAACCCAAGACTTTTGAGACCTCTTGCATGGTATTGCACGAAGATTTAAGAAAAAACTTTTAAAAGATTTTTGTGTATTTCAAATGATTTTACTAATTTTGCAACCCCAAATGAAGACTTGTAAGAGTTAAAAGTTAATCGTTATTCGTTGAATGTGCTCGATTAACAATTAACCAATAACATTAACGATAATAATACAATGGCAAAGAAAGGCAATAGAATTCAGGTGATATTGGAGTGTACTGAGCAAAAAACAAGCGGAGTACCGGGTATGTCACGTTATGTTACGACTAAAAACCGTAAAAATACGACTGGTCGTATGGAGTTGAAGAAATACAACCCATTCATGAAGAAACATACAGTTCACAAAGAAATTAAGTAATTTTTTTAGAAACAAGATAGTTAGATATAAGAAACAAGATTTTCTTGATTCTTGCCTCTAAAAATCTTTTAATCTTAATAATACAATGGCAAAGAAAGTTGTTGCGACCCTCCGTGATAAAAGTGCTGGTAAGAACTTCGCAAAAGTTATCAAAGCTGTGAAGTCGCCAAAAACTGGTGCATATACATTCAAAGAAGAGATGGTTCCGATGGAAGAATTACAAAATGCTTTGAAAGCGTAATTTCTCCTACAAAATGATATTAAAAGCCTTGATTCGGTAGAATCAAGGCTTTTGTTGTTTGTAAAAGTCATGGCATAACTTAAAGTTATGCCATGACTACACACGACTACAAGATTTACAGTTTGAAGATTCTATCCATCAAAAGCCATTTTTCGCCTTCTTTTGCCATTGGCAGAGCTTGCTGATACTTCCACATCAGGGCTTCCCATTCTTGTACTTTTGGGTTATTGGCATCCATTTCGGCCTTTTTATCGAACGAGAAATCGTCCTCAGTCTCCATAATCATAAAAAGGCGATTACCAAGTCTGTAAATTTCCATGTCTAAAATCCCTGAGCCAGTAATACTTTCGGTGATTTCATCCCAAATTTTTTCGTGATATTTTTCGTATTCGGCAATGAGCGTAGGGTCGTCTTTGAGGTCTAATGCAAGAGCAAATCTTTTCATGAATAATCGGATGGTTTGAATCAAAGCCCCAATTTAGCACGAATTTCGTTAAGTTTCTCTTCGTATGATGCTCCGATTGAGATTTCTTTTCCTTGAATCCAGACCGACTGCCGCGTGATTTTCTGGATTTTATTGACCGAAACAATAAACGACCGATGCACGCGAACAAAGAGACTCTCGTCTAAACTGCTCAAAACATCGCTGATATTCTGACGGCAAAGTAGCTTTTTATTAGGTAAATGATAGGCCATATAATTGCCCTCGGCTTCGATAAAAAGAATATCATCGAGCATTACTTTTTCTTCTTCGTAGCCCGTTTTTAAGAATATAAAAGTTGGCGAATTGCTATTTATGCCGTTTTCGAGTAGGGTTTTATTCTGAAAATCGAGTGCTTTATTGCAGGCTTTGGTAAATCTTGCCAATGAGAAAGGCTTTAGAAGGTAGTCGATGGCATCTAACTCAAAACCCTTGACGGCATACTCAGAATATGCCGTCGTGAATATTATCAACGGTACTTTTTGAAGACAACTCACAAAGTCAATTCCCGAAATATCGGGCATTTTGATGTCGAGAAAAATCAAATCTATCTTATGTTGTTGTAGATACGGAATCGCCTCAAAAGCATCGGTAAATGTAGTTTTTAGGTCAATAAAAGGCACTTTTGCGGCATGAAACCGAATTACATCGAGTGCATGAGGTTCGTCGTCAATGGCGATGGCAGATAGATTCATAAAACTTAGTAAATTCCTAAAATCAAAGATACAAAATAGTCATTATCCGAAACCTGAATATCAAGCGTATGACGGTTTGGATAAATCAATTCGAGGCGTTTTTTGACGTTTTCGAGTCCGATTCCGTGGTTTTCTTGTTCGGTATCACGTTCATTTTTGGGGTGTGTCGAATTATGAACTTTAAAATAGAGTTTCTGCGAATCGTAAGTCAGCGTGATGTATATCCACGAAGGATTACGAAAACTAATGCCGTGCTTAAAGGCATTTTCGATGAATGGATTTAGCAACATCGGGGCAATGAAAATTTCGTTTTCGGGTTGTTGGATGTTTATTTTTATCTCAATTTCGTGGTTTTCGTCGATTCTCATGCGTTGGATTGCGATGTAATTATTCAAATACTCAATCTCTTTGCTGAGTGGAATCCTATCTTGATGGTTTTCGTGGAGCATAAATCGCATCATATCACCCAATTTCTGAATCCCATCGCTGGTGCGTTCGGCGTTTTCTTTGAGCGAAACCGAATAAAGTGTATTGAGAGCATTAAACAAAAAATGAGGATTTATCTGCGAACGCAAATGGCTTAATTCGGCCGATTTTTGTGAAATTTTGACCTCAAAGCTCTGTTTTTCGGCAAAGAATGCCCATCTCAATAGAGCCGTTATAATGCCCAATAAATTAGGAATGATGTACAGCCCAAAGTAGAGGTCGGCATCGTGAGAAACAAATATGAATGTGGCAAATACGACGATTCCGAGCAGGATATAAGAACAAAAACCAAAGAATGCGTAAAGTATGTTATCTAGCTTATTGTAGTCGAGTTTGCTGTAATACGGGATGATTAATGAATAAAATAAAATGTGGCTACCGATACTAAGAATGATGATTATCATCGAATAAAATGTACCAGTTCCGTTTACCACGAGATTGGCGATTGTCCCGAAAGCCATCCAAAAAACAATACATAAAATACTGATTATGAGGATGAAATAGCTGAAAAATCGGTGTTTAGGTTGTTGGTGTTTTTCGTATAAACCTTTTGTGTGATAATAAAGCTGAGCAATGGCTTCATAGAGCAGAATGACCACGATTCCGGCGTAGGTATTGGTAACTAAGTGCAGTTTGCGGAAAAGCGAAAATACCTTAAAACCAACCACTTGTGAAAAATCATCATAACGGAATCGCCAGAAGAGTTTCATCGAACTGTAAATAAAAACGCTTCCAAACACAAAGACGACCGTAGCGGCGATGCAAGTATAAAAAATAGATTTTTCTTTTGGGTCGGTAGCCTTCCATCGAGGAAAAGCTTCATAATGAAAAAAGTACCATGCCGTAAAAAACAAAACTGCGGCAGCGATAGTCGGAAAAATGGTGTTGAGTTCGTGGTTGTACGAAGCTAAATCTCGCCAAATGATGTGCTTAGGAATAAAATGACCTTCTTCGGCAACTGTTATATCCCAGTCGAATTCATGAGCCATGATGAATAACCGCCTCACGACATAAAAAACAAAAGCAAAAAGGATAAAACCGAATTCGTACTGTCTGAACTTTTTGAGAGATTGGTGCATAGCTTTTTCATAATTTTGACTCAAAATTACGTCTGCAATTCGAGCAGAATGCCGAAATGTTATGAATTGTGGCAAAAATGTGATGAAATTAGGTTGGGAAACCCAATCATTTTAGTTTGAGGTAAGAATCTCAAACCAGCCCTTTTACTACATAGCATCTACATCAACCACCACATCTACAGTTTTAAATTCTTTTTGCTCTTGGAGTAGCTGAATCTGCTCGGCCAAGAAAACCTTTGCGGCTTTGATGTTAAGTCGGTCTTTTTCGAGTTTGAGCCAAATTTCGTACAAAAACTTATTCCGAATCTTCTCAATAAGTGCTTTTTCGGGGCCTAAAACACGGTCACGACCTAATTTATCGGCGAGAGGTTTTGTCAAAAATTCGGCGGCTTTTTTGGCAGTATCGGGGTTTTCGTGCTTGATAGTTATCTCGATAACACGTGTAAAAGGAGGATACTTATTGAACTCACGCTCGACGATTTCGTTTTCGTAAAATCCTATATAATCATTATTGATGACCTTCTCCAAAAGTGGATGTGTCGGGCTACCAGTCTGAATCAACACCCGACCTTTTTTCTCTCTTCGCCCTGCCCGTCCACTGACCTGTGTGAGCATCTGAAATGCTCGTTCGGCGGCTCTGAAATCAGGAAAACGAATCATGCGGTCGGCATCAAAAATACCTACTAAACTGACATTGTCAAAGTCTAAACCCTTAGAAATCATCTGAGTACCTACCAGAATATCTGCTCCACCCTCAAATTCGGTAATGATTTGCTGATACGCATTCTTGGTGCGGGTAGTATCCAAATCCATCCGAAGCGTAGTAGCTTCTGGAAACATTATTTTTAAATCATCTTCGATTTTTTCGGTACCGAATCCCATCATTTTGACCTTACCCGACCCACACGCAGGGCAAACCCTCGGTGGTGGTTCGTGATGCCCGCAGTAGTGGCATCGCAGCTCTTTTGTACCCAAATGGTAGGTCAAGCTCACCGCACAGCGTTCACATTCGCCAATCCAATTGCATTCTTCGCAGTTAAGATACGGCGAATACCCACGTCGGTTCTGAAACAAAATGGTTTGCTCTTTACCGACAATATTCTTTTTGATTTCGTTATACAAAACGCTCGAAAAATCATTTTTCATGGTTTTTGCCTTGCGTTCTTCTCTAACGTTAATCAGTTTAATATCAGGCAGTTGTGCATCTCCGTATCGCTGATTGAGCGTCACTAAACCGTATTTGCCAGTTTTCGCTTGATAGTACGTCTCGACTGATGGAGTGGCCGAACCCAGCAAAATTTTGGCTTTTTGGCGTAGCCCCAGCATGATGGCTACGTCGCGTGCATGATAACGTGGAGCAGGGTCGTATTGCTTATACGAAGTTTCGTGTTCTTCATCAACAATGATTAATCCGATGTTGTCGAGGGGTAAGAAAATCGCCGAGCGAACACCCACTACAAACTGAAAACGCCCATCCATGATGCCTTTCCAGACCTCAACCCGCTCATTATCGGAGAATTTGGAGTGATAAACTCCCATTTTATCGCCAAAAACTCGCTTGAGGCGTACCACAATTTGTGTCGTAAGAGCGATTTCGGGTAATAAATAAAGTACTTGCGAACCACTTTCGAGTACTTTTTGAATCAAATCAATATAAATTTCGGTTTTACCACTACCTGTGATACCGTGCAGCAAAACAATGTCTTGGTCGTTTTGGAAATACTCCATGACCTCATCCGAGGCTTTTTGTTGAGCAGGAGTGAGTTCGATAGTAATTGGGTCAACCGATTCTTCGGCAAATCTTGAAACCACAACCTCAAATTGTTCAAAAACACCTTTTTCGATAAGTGTAGCCAAAGCCGAATCTGAGGTATCGCCCCTCGAAAAAATAGATTTATCTACGCCATTTATGTTTTTCTCGTGCAATTCATGAATCTTAATCAAACTCACGTATTGCATCACGATTTCTTGCTGTTTGGGTTTTTTCTCCAGCGATTCTATCAAATTCGCAATCTCTTCGCCACCTTCATAAACACGTTTTAGGCGTATCTTCTTAACAATTTTGGGTTTGTAGCGTTCTTTTACTTCTTCATAAATAATGATGGCGTGCTTGCCAATTAAAGATTTAATCATCGGATTGATATTGACTTCTCCGATGAATTTGATGGCGTCATCGTACGTAACTGATGGATGATTTTTAAGGATTTCGATGAATTCTTTTTCGGAATCGTCCAATAATTCGTAATACTCAAAATCGGGATTGTACTGAATCCGAGATTGGCTTGTAACCTTCAAACCCGACGGAACGGCCACATTCATGACCTCACCCACACAACACATGTAGTATTCGGCAATCCAATCAAAAAGCCAAAGCTGGTTGGGTGTAACGATTGGGTCGGTATCGAGCAATTCGAGAATATACTTGGCTTGGTATTTTTCGGGTGGAGTTTGGTGGATTCTGGCCACAATGCCCGTTACGACCCGATTTTTGCCAAATGGCACGATAACCCTTGCCCCAATCTTGATTTCTTCGGCAAAATGGCGTGGCACACGGTACGAAAAATATCGTGGAATCGGTACCGGAACGATGACATCGGCAAAGTAGGTAATCTCCTCGCCAAAAAGTGTAGGCTCTTGCATATCACAAATTTAAGTGGATTTGTGATAGAATACACTAAATTTTAGAAAAGCGTTCACTTTCTTACCAATCGCGTGATGGCCGCCAAATGCCCGAACAAAACCAACGGAACAATCAGCGATGGGAGTAGATTGGCGGCAAATTTCAGAACGCCCACGTTTGGCTGCTCAAATGCTTGTTGCTGAATCGGCAAAGGAGCAGATAAAATGGCATTGATGACAATATTAAGGAGTAATCCGAGGCAGATGAGATTCCAGACCAAGAGAACATTTTTATGGGTTTTAACTTCTCTAAACGCCCAAAAAGCGATGATTGGAGCCGTTATCCCAGATAAAATATCCCAATTTCGCCCCTCGAAAGTCATTAACTGCGGCATTTGGTTTTCGAGAAATAGCCATAAAATCAGTAGCTCAACGGGTACTCGGATGATGTGAAAGAATGTGAGCCTTTGGAGGTCTAAACTATCAATAAATTTACGCCCTACCCCAAAGAAAAGCATTGAAATTGCAAAAAGATTAGGTAGTCCAACTCCTACAAAAAGTATTTGCGGAATTTCGATAGTTTTCAGAAAAAAGCCATTCAGAGCCAAAATAGACTGGAAAATTAGCCATGAAAACAGAATCAATCTCGCCGATTTAGGATTTGGGACAGCCCTCAAAAACAAAAATATGGTAAGCAAAGCCATGATAAACCAAGCGATTGTAAGCCCAATCGAAAGTTCTTGATTCAAAAAAGATAGGTTTACATTTTTCATGATTTTAGATGTATATACAACTAATTTGGTTAAAAAATTTATTTGTAAAGGTTTTTGTGTTTTTTTAGAGAAATGATAATTCGGTCGAGTTCGTCGATGCTGGTTTTGCCTAAAATTGTTTCTGATTTTTGGTGGATTTCTTGCCAGATAGGCATCGTGATTTCGATTAACTCTAAACCTTTGGGTGTTACACTAATCAGGTTATTACGGGCATCTTGGGCTTCGGTAGTTTCGAGTAGTCCTTTGGTGATAAGTGCCTGAATATCACGGCTACAAGTAGATTTTTCCATTGCCAAAATCGTCGAAATTGCCTTTTGATTAATCGGCCCTCTGAACTTTGTCAACATCAAAATACTACGCTGAATCGTACTGATTCCGTAGGGTTTCATGGCTCGGTTGTAGGCAGAAGTGATGATTCGGTAAATAATCCCGATTTTATTGCTTACACACGGCGACGGTACAAGTATTTCTTCTGGTTTTAGTTTGATATTCATATTACAAATGTATTGATAAAAGTTGTATATGCAACTAATAGACGTGAAAAAATTATGATTGAATAGAAAAGATTTTATCAATAAATGAAGATGGAGTCCGTGGCACGGTGAACGTGTCACGGTTTTTTTGGGAAGGTTTATCCAGAAATTACACGCCGTATTTTCTTCTACGCCACCACTGACGAATCGCTCCGAAACCCACAACCAAGCCAATCGGCAGGATGAGATTGAGGACTTGCCATTTGGTGCGTTCGTCACGAGCTTTGACTTTATCGAGTGGGCGAAGCGTAATCTCTTTGCCACGAGCCGAAATAACGCCATTTTCATCAACCAGGTAATCTATGGCGTGCATCACAAAATCTTTATTACCAAATGTATGTTTGCTGTATTTGTCGAACCCAAGCGGTAGCGGGTTTTGGGTTTTGCGGTCGATGTCATTCACAATCAAATCGCCATCTGAGCAAACTATGATTTTGGTTTCGGGGCTTTGTTCTTTGAAATATTTAGAGCGTGGGTCGGATGGTAAAATACGATTCTTATAAAGCGAAGTAAACTTACCTTCGAGCAGATACGCAATGGTTTTTACGCCTTCGTTGTAGTCATTGGCTTCGGTTTCGGTGCGTGCTTCGTTGTATGTTACGTAGGCTGGGGCATTCAAAACTTTGGTATATGGAGTTGTCATCAACAACGGAATCTTAGCAATTCCGTTTGCTTTGACGGTATCCATCGAGGCCGTAAATTTGGTATAAACTAAATCTAAGTTTTTGGTAATCAGGCTATTACCGAAATTATTTATCAACGGAAAATAACGGTAGGGCATCAACTGAATATTGGGTCTATCGCCCATGTTTCCCACAACCATCGGGATTGTCGCACAACTGATTCCGTCTTTTATTATGTTTTCGTTTACCCTAACGCCGTATTTGAACAGTAAATCTTCGATATTGAGTTTCAGAGGTTGTGCGTAGGTGCCATCAAGCCCGATACTATCTATTTTGAGAGCATCGAAGAAGAACATCGCATGACCGCCATTCATGATATATTGGTCAATCTTGAATTTGGTGCTATCATCAATCGGATAATCGGGTTTTGGAAGAATCAATGCATCTAAACCAATAAAACTCGGAGATTCTTTAGAATTGATGATAAACAAATCGTAATATTCTTGTAATGAGGTGATTAACCCCGCAAAACTGATGGGTTTAAGTTTTGTAAAATCGGTCAATAACCCAATTTTTTTTCTTTCTTTGAGCGTCAGCTTTCGGATGGACGTCGCCAATTCGTACTCAACATTCTCGTAAGATTGATTGAGTTTTTCGGTGGCATTCTGGGCTTCGTTGCCTTTGAGTAAAAGGGTTGCAATCTCGTTTTTGCCGCTGCTAATAACCGCATACGGAAACACCAAAGTCTCGACTTTACGGCCGTTTTTGGTATCGACAATATTGGTGGGTTGTAAGCCTTTATCAATCAGTTTTTTATATTCTTCCTCCCGTTTTTTAGGGTCAGTTTCGGCATTTGGGTCGATGAATACATAATCAACTTTGGTGCCACCATAAACCTTAAATTCATCAAGTGTCTCTTTTACAGCATTCTTTAGCCTGACAAATCCTGCTGGAAGTTCATCGCCATCGAGATAAACTTTTACATAGACTTCTTCGTCGAGATTCTGAATCAGATTTTGGGTAGCATCCGAAATCGAATAGCGTTTTTCTTCGGTCAAATCCAATCTAAAGAAAAAATACGCCGCAGCGATATTCAAAATAACTACTCCTGCAATAACACCTAAAGTTTTTACGAAACTGTTATTCATGTTGGGTTTTATGTGTATAAACTCTGACAGTATTCAAAATGCAACGTGATATACATATCTCTTTTTATAATTTCCTCCCCTATTTTTTAGGGGAGGTGTCCTTGATTCCGACATTTTTCGGAATCGGGACGGAGCGATCGTCGCACGGGGGTAAAAGGTAGTTGAAGACCTTTTGAAACCTAATTTTAGCTTCTGTGGCTACCCCCTCCTCGCAATAAAATCAAGAAAAGTATAATTTTATTGCGGTACTCCCCCTAAAAAATAAGGGGAGAAATTTTATCACGTATCATTCAAAACGTTGTAAGGGTTTTCGATTTTCATCTATTACAATTCCAAAATCGTGCCTGCTGTTCCGCTTACGGCATTTTTTAATTCGTCGGCGTGGCAAATAATTACTTTCGATACGCCTTTTTCGAGTGCGGCAAAGGCATTGTCGAGTTTTGGAATCATGCCTTTGTTAATAACGCCAGCTTCTTTATAATCAGCATATTGAGCAGGATTTAATTTTGCGATAACCGAATCGTCATCTTCGGGGTCAGACAAAACTCCTTTTTTCTCGAAACAATAAATCAGATTGACGGCATAGTCATTTGCCATTGCCACAGCTACCGAAGAAGCCTGCGTATCGGCATTGGTATTGAGCATATTTCCTTCAATATCGAATGTCAACGGAGCAAAAACTGGCGATAAACCAAAATTGATGAGATTAGCAATGAATGCGTTATCAACCCGCTCGACATCTCCGACAAATCCGTAATCAATGGTTTTTACAGGGCGTTTTTTTGCTAAAATCACGGCTCCGTCGGCACCCGTCAAACCGATGGAGTTACAACCCAAAGCCTGCAATTTGGCAACGATTTGTTTATTGACCAATCCGCCGTAAACCATCGTGACTACTTCGAGCATGGGTTTATCGGTAATGCGGCGACCATCTACCATTTGGGTTTCGACATCGAGTTTTACCGCAATTTTTGTAGCGATTTTGCCACCTCCGTGAATCAAGGCTTTGTTATCGGTAATTTTGGAATAACTTTTTAGAAATCTATCTAAGGCAATTTCGTTGTCGATGACATTGCCCCCAATTTTGATGATATTGAGTGTTTTTTGCATTTGTAAAATAAACCAGACGTGTGTCGGTGGTCGAGAAGGATGTTTGTCTGTACAAAATTAGGAAAAAATCAGCAGAGGTGTAAATTTGTAATTGTAGAACGAGTTTTTAACTCGTTTGACATCACGCTAACTATCAACGATTTGAAAAATCGTTGTACAAATTTATGACAAAAAAACAAGTGTGTATTATTGGGGCTGGCTCTTCGGGAATTACGGCAGCAAAAGCCATGAAAGAGGCGGGAATTTCGTTTGACTGCTACGAAAAAGGCTCGGATATTGGAGGAAACTGGCGATTTAACAACGATAATGGGATGTCGTCGGCGTATCGGTCTTTGCATATCAATACCAACAAAGTTGTGATGTCGTACTCCGATTTCCCGATGCCCGAAGAATACCCGATGTTTCCGCATCATTCACATGTTATCAAATATTTTGAAGACTATGCCAATCATTTTGGCGTGAAAGAGCATATTACATTCAAAACTGCCGTTACGAATGTCTCGCCCAATTCTGATGGTACATACAGAGTTACGCTTGATAATGGCCAATCGCATGATTATCAGTACGTTATTGTAGCAAATGGACATCATTGGAATCCTCGGTATCCGTCGTTTAAAGGTGAATTTACGGGCGAAATCCTCCACGCACATCATTACAAAGAAGACGACCAAATTAAGCATAAAGACGTTTTGATTGTCGGAATCGGCAATTCGGCAGTAGATATTGCGTGCGAAGCGGCTCGATTACACACGGGTAAAGTCGTGATTTCGACCCGAAGCGGAGCGTATATTACGCCTAATTGGTTTGGTAGTATGCCTTTTGATAATCTGGCGAATCCGCTTACGGCGAAATTGCCACTTTTTATGCAAAGATGGCTACTTTCGGCGGCTTTGTGGTTGGCTCGTGGTCGTCAAGAAGACTATGGTGTACCTAAGCCAAAGAGGCCGCTGTTGAGCGAACATCCAACGCTTTCTCAAGATTTATTGAATATGTCAGGTCGTGGACTGGTTCAGTTTAAGCCAAATATTCGTGAATTTAAAGGTAAAACGGTTGTTTTTGAAGATGGCTCCGAGCAAGATTTCGATGTAATTATCTATGCAACTGGCTATAAAGTTACGTTTCCGTTCTTGAAGCACATCCCAGCGTTTGATGTGGAAGAATCTAACGAGATTAGGCTCTATAAAAAGGTTATCCACCCCGATTTTGGTAATTTATTCTTCTTGGCATTGGTGCAACCACTGGGGGCAATCATGCCTTTGGCCGAAGTGCAAGCCAAATGGGTCGCTAAGATAATAAAAGGAGAATGCCGCTTGCCAAACGCAGATGAGATGAAGAAATCTATCGAGGCAGATAAGCAAAAAATGGCAAAACGCTATAAAGAATCGCCACGGCATACGCTTCAGGTAGATTTTTTTCCGTACAAAGAATCTATCGAAAAAGAGATGCGGAAGCGATAGCCCTTAGTGTGTATGATGGTGGAATTCGCTGCCGCAATGCGGGCATTTGATTTTTTGTTTTCCACGAATATGCTCGGCAAAACCCGAAGCCAAAATACCCGTTGGCAATGAAAAAAACGCCACGCCAAGAATGGCAATAAAACCGCTCAGAAGTTTACCGAGTGGCGTGATGGGCATCAAGTCGCCATAGCCAACGGTCGTCATGGCGTTTACGCCCCACCACATAGCATCGGGAATACTCACAAACTTGGTCGGCTGGGCTTCGTGTTCGACGTAGTAAACGATACTCGACGAGATTATCAGAATAAAAAATATAAAAACAAAGCTCAAAACAAGCTCTTCTCGCTTGTCTTTGACCACGTTCTGAATCACTCGCAAGGCATGAAAATACTTGCTTACCCTAAACAAACGCAACATTCGGAGTAAGCGTAGGATGCGGATAAAGCCTAAATCGGTCAAGAAAAATGAAGCATAAAATGGCAAAATTGAGAGTAAATCTACTAACCCCCAAGCCGAAAAAATGAATTTGAGTCGCCCTTTGATTGGGTGCTTGAATCGTTCTTCCTCGACACACGACCATAGTCTTAAAAGGTATTCTATCGTAAAAATAATAACCGAAAATACTTCAAAATCGAGCAGGAATCGGTGGTATTTTTTCTGGATACTCGGTATCGTATCTAAAATTATGGCGATGGCATTGAGCGAAATAACGACTGTCAGAAAAATATTAACCCAAAAACTCGCTCCACGTTTGCGTCGCCACGTGATTTCGAGGATATTATAAACTTGTTTACGCAGAGTAGGGCTATGGTGTTCCATTCATTTTGGGAATTGATAATTCAAAATAAACAAAAAAGAACGTTTCGAATCGAAACGCTCTCTGAAATTATCTTAAAAAAATTATCAAGTCAACAAAACCGTTAAAACGGTTAGTCATTTTAGCAAGATTACACCGACACAAGACTAAATCGGATTGCAGAAGAGTAAATCTTATGAATCAAAGTGAATCAGTGCAATCATTCAATAAAATCAACGTAATCAGTGATTTATTTGGTGATTGGTACTTTTACTTCAACGTTATCCCAACGCAAAACCATGTCGGTTCCGGCAGGATTTGGTGCAAAATCAATCTTGAACATCTCAACTACGTCGGCAGTCTTAGAAGCAGGTACATCCACTCTCAATACATCGGTTTTGGCGTCATAATTTGTCCCCCATTGACCGGTTTCGCTGTTCAAAATAATCGTCCAAGTAGATGCGTTCGGAATCGTCCAGAGGGTATATTTTCCTGCTTTTAGGTCTTTTCCTGCTACTTTCACATCTTGTTTTACTTCAAAATTGGTGGCTTCGTTGGCACCAGTACGCCAAACTTCGCCATAAGGCTGCAAAACACCCTCGGCTTTCGGAGCAAAAATCGTACGACCTTTTTTGGAAGGTTGACAGTAATTTACTTGTACCGAAACCCCATTTTGGTCTGATTTCGCTACGGCCTCGGGGCTTTTGGTTTTGGTCCAAGAGCGAAGAGCAAAGAATAGAATGGGTAGGATAATGACTAATCCGAGAATGACTCTAAGAAACTTTTTCATGTGATAAATGTTTGGGAATGAATGGTTTAATACTTCCTGACAAACGCCCCGATAGCCAGATTAGTTCGTACTTTATCTAAAAGGTTTGTCATAAGACTAAATCATTTTGTATTTAGCCCCAATAACCAGTTTTTGGCTATTGGGGACTAATACATGCCCTAACTTAACTCACTGCTTGTAGGATAGAGTTTATATTGGCTCTGGCAATATCTGGTAATGTATGGCGACCGTCGGCGGTAGAATCTACGCCTCCGCCAAAGTCTTTTCCTTGAATCTGTGCATTTAGGGTGTCGTAGATGCCCTGCCCCATATCGCCAGAAGTAACGGGTGTACCGATAATGTTGTCGTCTTCATCACCATGAAATTGTACCGATGCTTGTGCAAAAACCATTTGCGGGCCATTGCTCGTTGCCTGAAAACCAGTAAGAATAATGATATGGTCATCGCCTGTGGTTCGTTTAAAATCAATTTTACAAGAAACCAACATTCCTGAATTCTCTTTCATTGATGAAGTTTCCTGATACCAAGTTCGGTAGCCGTAGTCGCCTTTATCGTAATCCATAACGGTATTGAGAGAGCCAGTAGTTCCGCCCCACTGATACCAACTTTTTGATATTGAGATGCCACTGTAGCCATCTAAGGCAGTAGCGAATGTGCTATGATTGAATGTCATTTGATTAAACTTTAAGAATGAATAAAATTAAGATTTTGTAACGGAGTAACAGATTCTGTTAATAACATGACAGACCACGGGTATCATATAAAAGCGTCCGCCGTCATTTTCAGACCATTTATTCATTAAATTAGATATATCGTTAAAGACCTTAACACAAGTATCAAAAGTCTCGACAAACTCTTGTGCAGCTGCCTCAGATATACCAGCAGATTCTAATGCACCAAGTGCACCTGCAACTTCGGCTCCCAAATCAACGGCTTTTACAACACTATTGGGTATTTGATATGCACTACCGGCATCCCAAGTATAATTGGTAACTTTAACTGTACCATCCATGCCAATACTAAGATTGAGTGTCACGTGGTCATCGGTTGACATCCCAATAATGTGGTCTATCTGAACATAAATCGACATACTGCTTTCGTCAGGATACGAAACTTGGGGTAAGTAAATGCGGTATTCGGCATCTTGGGTTTGGTATCCGATGGCTTTATCGCCGAATGGAGGGGTAGCGTCGACGTGATTCGGGAAAAGACTTGTAAAAGTATCAACATTAAAGCCCAGACTCCACGATGCAGGAAGGTGGTCGTAAAGCTGAAAACTTTGTACTTGGTTTTTCCAATCGTTAGAAGAGTCACTACCTCGTTGGATATGATTAAAATCATCGTAAGTACGGTCAGGATAAAGCTTATACGAATTACCTTGGAAATTTGGTTGGTCATAAATCACGACCCAAGCACTGGTATCTGTACCTGCTGAGTCAATAGATTTATTCATACTATTATTTGTACCGGTATAATAGACATTCTCCAAAGAACTATACGAGGTCGGTCCTGCAAATGCTCGCCCATCTCCGCCTTTGTTATGATTTGAAAAAAAAGATACATTACACATAATTTGATTGATTTTAAATTTGAAAAAAATAATAATTACCAAGCCAATTTCTGGTCTTTTAATGTGGCCAATTTTGCCGCCAGACGGTTACGCTCTGCTACCACAAATGGGTCGTTGTATCTCGGATGGTCAGGATTTGCCAGATTCTCCATTTCGTGTGGGTCTTCTTTGAGGTGATACATCTCGTATTCGTTCGGATGACTCATTTTAGGGTCTTTGCCTTCGGGAGCGATGTAGAAATACTCAGAATATTTCCAGTCTTTCTCTCTGATACAACGGATACGGTTGGCAGTCGGCATAGGGTCGAGCAGATTGGCATTGCCTGCTCTAAAATCATCAAATGTAAAGAGTATCTCTTCTTGTACAGGCTCGGTGGCTGTTCCGAGAATAACTGGACTCAAATCAGCACCTTTTAATGTATAATTCAACGGATTGTTGACATTCAAAAGAGTCGAAATCGTAGGCATTATATCTACAAGTGTCATCAATTCATCCGTCATTTTTCCTTCTGGAAACAACACTGGGTTGGAGATTACCATCGGAACATGGATTGTTTCTTCGTAAGCATTGTAAGCCTTCTGACGCATTCCGCCGTGAGTTAAACCCATTTCGCCGTGGTCGGCAGTGCGAATCACGATGGTGTCGTGAGCCAAAGACTTGCCCTCAATTGTATCATAAACCTGATAAAGGGTGTCTAATACCGAATTGATAAGCGAATCGGACTGACGGATTAGATTGCCGTAGAAATTGAGGTAATTTAACTGCATGGTTTCGTCGGTGAGAGCCCCAAGACCAGCGTTGCAGTACGGCAAAAACAACTGCTGAACAACTGGTTTGTAGTTTTCTTTGAGGTTTTCGTTGATATTCTTGGGTAATTGAATATCTCCGACCAAATACTTATTACTGTAATTCGGACTGATTCCGTCTTCGCCCCAGTCGGCAGGATATGCCAAAACATCGTGAGGATTTACCAAAGACAGGATGAGTGCAAACGGTTTTCTCGAACGATTCATCTGTTGCTGTTGCAAAAAGTCGATGGCTTCGTTGATATACCGCAAGTCGTTATTGGCGATACCACCTCCGAAGTGTTCGGGAGCAGTATCTTCACCCGCATCGGGCGGAGTCCAGCCATCAAACCCATAGGCTGCTAATCGAGCCGAAGTGAGATGGTCGTAGTCGCCTTCTACATCTTTGCTGAGGTGCCACTTGCCAATGTAATTGACCGAATACCCTCCTGCTTTTAGCATTCGAGCCATATTCTGCATACCCATTGGTAGGGTTTTCTCGCGGTTGGAGTACGGCATCCCTTCGGTGAGGGTTAGCGTAACTCCGTGCTGAGGCGGATACACCCCCGTGAAGGTTGTGGCACGGCTCGGCGAACACATACAAGTACTACAAAAAGCATTGGTGAAACTGATTCCTTTCTTGCGAAGGCGAGGCATGGCTACCAGATTTTTTTCTTCCCAGCCCGGTGGGAAGTGCATCAGACCCCTGTCTTGGTCGGTCATGATGAGGAGTAAATTGGGTTTTTCAGGGAGATTTCCCATGGCATTAGTTTGGCTTAAGGTAAAAAATTCAATGGCTATTATTTGTAATCAATCAGGATTGATTTTTGAAATGATAGTGCGACAAATCTATCAAAGCAGATGATACGGGTGTTAGCACAAAATGAACATTCTTTATCTCATTTTGGACAATGCTACCGCTTAATCATTTTTTGAAGAATTTCTTTCGGATGAAATGTAGAAAATTCAGAAAATATTTATTGATAAATTATTTTACGAATAAAAAATCGGCCTTAGTCTCAAGCATTAGACTAAGGCCGATTTAGTGAATGGAGAGAATTACTTCTGATTATTTGAGCGATACTCGGATGGTGAAACACCATGAATATCTTGGAAAATTTTACCAAAATAACTTACGCTATCGAAGCCAACTTGAAAGGCGATTTCTGAGATATTACCCGCATTTTGTGAGAGTAGTTGTGCTGCTCTTTCGATTCGATAATACCTAATAAACTCTACAACGGTTTGGTTGGTGAGTGCCTTGATTTTGCGGCGAAGCTGTACCGAACTGACAGACATGCTATCGGCAAATAACTCAATATCAAATTTAGAGTCTGATAGATTTTTTTCGATAACTTCTTTGGCTCTTAAAATAAAACTTTCATCAACCGAATTGACTTTGATTTGGGTAGGTTTTAGGTCGATGATTCCTTTTTGGTAGTAATTTTTGAGAGTTTCTCTAATTGCCAATAAGTTACGGACTCTAACCTTGATTTCGTTGGCATCAAAAGGTTTTATGAGGTAATCGTCGGCTCCGAGTTCGAGGCCTTCAATGCGGCTTTCAATATTGGCTTTTGCCGTAAGCATGACAATTGGAATATGACTCGTGCGTTCGTCAGATTTAAGTAGTTTACAAAACTCAAATCCATCCATTTCGGGCATCATCAAGTCGCTGATGATAATATCGGGTACTTGAAGAGACGCTTTTTCGATTCCATCTTTGCCATTTACAGCTTCAATTATCTTAAATTCGCCCTCAAAAATACTTCGGATATACGTTCGGATGTCTTTGTTATCATCTACAATTAAAAGAATATTCTGATTTTCGATGTCGTTGTTATTATTCGTAGAATTATCCACCTCGTTTTTAGCTAATCCAAGATTTTCGGAAGCTACGTTGCTACCTTCTGGTGTTTCTACAATATACTCTTTCCAAGTTTGATAATCAATCGGGAGCCGAACCGTGAAGGTCGTTCCTTCGTCTTTTTTACTCGCAACCTCGATTTGTCCATTCAGTACATTGACCAACTCTTTCACCAATGCCAGCCCGATGCCCGTACCTTCAAATTTTCGGTTTTGAGCATCATCTACTTGGTAAAACCTATCATAAATTTTGGCTAATTTCTCTTTCTCGATGCCGATACCCGTATCGCTGATTAAGATTTGAAGTATTTTCGATTCATTCAAATAATCAGTTTTTATACTGACACTGCCATTGGGCGGAGTAAATTTGAAGGCGTTGGAGAGTAAATTCGTGATGATTTTTTCAATCTTATCTTTGTCGATATAACCCAAAGTTTCGGCTTTACTCAATTCGATATTGAACTCAATTTGACGGCTTTCGGCAAGTGAACTAAACGAACTCACGAGGGTACGGAGATACTTCGTCAGATTTTCTTGAGTAATCTCTGGCTTCATCTGCCCTGCTTCGAGCTTACTAATATCCAAAAGTTGATTGATGAGCGTCAGCAATCGTTGGGTATTTCGCTGAACGAGCGGAATTAACTTCTCGGATGGATATTTTTCGGCGAGTTCTTTAACTGGCCCCGTGATGAGCGTAAGAGGTGTGCGTAATTCGTGCGAAATATTGGTAAAAAAGGTAGTTTTGAGGTTGTCTAATTCTTTTAGGCGATTGTTTTGCTCAATATTAAAGCTGAGTTTTTGCTCGGCAATTTTTTTAAATCGTTCTTCATTTCTAAAAATTCTACCTAAGAAAATCACAAAAATGAAGATTTCGGCCACAAATAATAGCGATGCAAACGCAAACAATGGCTTAAATTCAAATATTCCCAACAGACGCAGGTTTATCAAAAAATAACTCATCAGACCCAATAAAAACGGGATGGCGTAGTAGTGGCTAACTGGTATTTTTTTGATAAAACAATAGATATATAGCCCAAAGAAATATAAACTCGAAAGAATGATGGTATAAAGACCCATTTTGAGCCAATACCATTTATAATCGAAGAAAATAATTACATCGGTAAAAACGGTAGAACAAATAATACCGACAATGATAAAAACATGCCATTTGGGTAAGTACTTGATGGCAAAAGTGGTCAGAATAAACAGTCCAGACCCCAGTGTGATGGAATTGTAAGAAACGAAATCAATCTTCTTTGCTAAGTCAGGATTCGCCGTAAACAATGGCCCCATAATATTCATCAAACCCCAATACGCCAACGTTTTCAGTACGGTATGGAATGAGTAAATTCTGAAAGCTAACTCCTTGATAATGAATAAACTAAGTGTAAGTACCAAAAACAGACGGAAAATCACCAAACCGTTGTTGAATGCTTGGTCGGTGTAGTCATCGAATCGGTGTTTGGCCATAGACTCTGGGCTATGCAGGGTGATGCTCCCGTATTGTCCACGCTGGCTGGCTACTCGCAGATAAATAGTTTTGGTGAATCCTTTTGGTAGCGTAAACGAAAAACGAGGTTCTTGTTCAATAAGGGGTTTTTCGCGTGGGCGGGTCAAAAGCTTTTGTTGAATGTGCGAGTACGCCCCACCTACACTATCCGAGACATAAAAGTCAAGCTGCTCAACCAACGGATTATTCCATTTCAGAATCCAATTGGCATTATCAAGATTTTGATTCGATACTGTGAGTTTTATCCAAATAAAATCTGCTGTGTAGGGCAGAATGAAGTATTCTTTGAGGTGTTTTTTGAATTTTTGTTTCGGGATTTCTGAAAACGGAATCTTGGCGGTAGAATCCCTGAATACCTCCATGTATTTGGTGATATTGAGCGGTGCCTTTACTTGAGGAGATAATGTAATCTGTTGAGCATAAACCCAGCTTGTGGGTAAGGTCAATAGCAAAAAAATTAAAACGTGGTAGTTTTTTAAAGTTTTCATTGGGCTTCGATACCTCAATCGTCATGGTTTGGGTCATCTTCAAATTAAGACGAAGGGCTGAGGTTAGGTTTACGGGTATCGCAAAAGGACTACATAATTAGAAAACTTCGTTTAAAATTCCAAATTCTTTCGTCTCACGAACCGTAAATTACCCATTATCGCATTTTTTGTATCACCTCTTTTACATGAGCGATTGCCAAATCAATGTCAGATTCGGTCGTAAATCGGCCTAAACTAAACCTGACGGAGCTATAAGCCAAATCATCCGAATGTCCCAACGCTTTTAGTAAATAAGATGGCTCAGTAGATGCCGAGTTACACGCCGAACCATTCGAGACTGCGATTTTATTGAGATTCATCAACAACATTTCTCCGTCAACTCCCTCAAAACTGATATTGCTTACGTGCGAAAGTCGATTTTCGAGATTGCCGTTTACGTGAGTTCCTTTGATGTTTGATGTTATACCAATTTCTAATTTATCTCGTAGAATTCTCAGTCTCTCAGATTCTTCGTTGGATTCTTGAGCAGCTATCTCGCAAGCGGTACCAAGCCCAACAATACTCGGGACATTGAGCGTACCCGAACGTAACCCCCTTTCGTGTCGTCCGCCATCTTGTTGAGCCGTTAGTTTTACGTTTTTCTTTACATACAAAACTCCAACGCCCTTGGGTGCGTAGATTTTATGCCCAGAGAAACTGAGTAAATCAATGTTTTGAATATCAATCGGAATTTTTCCAACCGCTTGAGTGGCATCGGTATGAAAAACCGCACCGTTTTGGTGGGTAATCTCTGCTAATTGTTCGATGGGCTGAATCACGCCGATTTCGTTATTGGCCCACATAATCGAGACCAAGGCAGTATTCGGCTTAAAAGCCGATTTAAAAACTTCTAAATCTACCAAGCCATCAGATTTTACGGGCAAATAACTTACCTCTGCTCCCAGTTTTTCGAGGCGTGCCATTGTATCCAAAACGGCTTTATGCTCGGTAGCAAGGGTGATAAAGTGACTCTCCCTCTCCAATGTGATATGAGAAGATGAAACTTTCATTTCAAAAAAACCTTTAAGTGCTAAATTGATAGACTCGGTTGCTCCGCTCGTAAAAACGATTTCTTTGACCGAACACCCCAATAAATCGGCTATTTGTTGCCGAGCGGTCGAAACCGCCTCTTCGGCTTTCCATCCGTAGGCGTGTGAGCGGCTGGCGGCATTGCCAAAATGCTCGGTCAGGTACGGCATCATCGTATCCAGAACCCTTTTATCGATGGGTGTTGTGGCGTTATAATCGAGATAGATGGGGTAATCCATGTAAGTATGAAGCTAAATTCTGTACTTTTGTAAAACAGAAACAAATATAGAATGATTCTTTCACAAGCAGAATTAAACCGATATAGCCGTCAGATTTTAATGCCAGAATTTGGGATTGAGGGGCAAACCAAGCTTAAAAACGCTAAAGTTTTAGTGATTGGGTGCGGTGGATTGGGCAGCCCGATATTGTTGTATTTGGCAGCAGCGGGTATTGGTACGATTGGCTTGATTGATGCCGATGCAGTTGATGAAAGTAACCTGCAAAGGCAAATTCTTTTTGGGGTGAGTTCGCTCGGAAAAAGCAAAGCCGAAGAAGCCGAAAAACGATTAAGAGACTTAAACCCAACCATAAAACTCGAAACTCGAAAACAAAGACTTGACTCGACCAATGCTCTCGAAATATTCAAAGATTATGATTTAATCATCGACGGAACCGATAATTTTCCGACCCGATATTTGGTAAATGATGCCTGCGTGATGCTGAATAAACCCTTTATTTACGGAGCAATCTATCGTTTTGAGGGGCAAGTTGGGGTATTTAACTACAAAGGCTCGGCTACGTACCGAGATTTATTCCCGACCCCACCACCGCCCGAAATGGCCCCTAACTGTGCCGAAGCGGGGGTTTTGGGTATGATGGCAGGTATGATTGGCAGTATGCAAGCCAACGAAGCCATCAAAGTGATTGCCGAAATCGGAGAGCCATTGGCGGGTAAAATTTTTATGATTGATGCCCTCTCAATGACCTCTCGAATCTTGCGTGTACCGAGAATGCCAGATTCACCCAAAATTACCAATCTGATTGATTATGAGGCTTTTTGTGGAATCTCAAAACAAGAATCGGCGATTGAAAATATAGATTACGAAGAATTATTGACGTGGCAAAACGAAGGTGTTGATTTTCAGTTAATTGATATCAGAGAAGAAAACGAATACGCAATCCTAAACATTGGTGGAGAATTGATGCCATTATCAAAACTCGAAAATTACATCGAAAAAATCCATCGAGATAAAAAAGTAGTGGTGCATTGCCAAAGCGGTATCCGTAGCCAAAAAGCCATTCGATTATTATCCGAAAAATATAATTTCGATAATCTGATTAATCTACAAGGTGGAATCAATGCCGTTTCGTAACTCCGTAAAATTTCTTTAATTTCGGGGCGTTATTTGTAAAACGGATTTCTAAATCCGATTTGAATGAAAAAATCTTTAATTCTGATAAAATGAAATTTATAAAATTAGCATTATTGGCTCTGGTGATTGGCTTGATGAGTTGCGATAAATCATCCAAATCTACCGAAACCACAACAACTACCGAACAACCCGCTCTCGCAAAAGCCCCTGCTTTTAATGCCGATTCGGCGTACTTTTTTGTTGAAAAACAAGTGAAATTTGGTCCTCGTGTACCCAATACGCCAGCCCATGCTAAATGTGGTGATTGGATGGTGTCTATGCTCAAAAAATATGGTTTTGAAGTAACCGAACAAAAGTTTAACGCCACGACATTCGATGGCAAAAACCTAAACGGACGAAATATCATCGGGTCGTTCAATCCTTCGGCTCCAAAACGGATTCTTTTGGCTGCTCACTGGGACGCTCGCCCATTTGCCGATAAAGATTCGGTTAATAAAAACGGTGCGATTGATGCCGCCAACGATGGTGCAAGTGGTGTAGGTGTATTGCTCGAAGTGGCTCGTGTGCTAAACGAAGTAAAAGATAAGCCGAGTGTTGGGGTAGATATTATCTTTTTTGATGCCGAAGATTGGGGCGAAAAAAACGATATGCAACCAGCAACCGACAAAGTTTACTGGTGCCTTGGCTCACAACATTGGGCAAAAACTCCGCACAAAGAAGGCTACACAGCTTATTTTGGAATCTTGCTCGATATGGTTGGTGCAAAGGGAGCGACTTTTCCGCGTGAAGGATACTCAAATCAGTATGCTTCGGCGATTACGACAAATATTTGGAATATCGCTGGGCAACTGGGTTATGGTCAGTACTTTATCTCGGCCGATGGTGGAGCGATTACCGATGACCACGTTTTTGTGAATAAAATCGCTAAAATTCCGATGGTAGATATTTTGCATCAGCAGGTAAATTCCGATAAAACGTTCTTCGACCACCACCATACGCACGGCGATACGATGGATAAAATTGATAGAAATACCTTAAAAGCTGTCGGACAAACCGTTTTGCAGGTTTTGTACCAAGAGTCGGCCCCTGTGCAGTAAAAATAACCCTGACAGGATTCCAGAATCCTGTCAGGGTTAAAAATTATCTAAGTGCAAGCGATAATATGAGTTTATGTTATTTGTTAATGGCTAATCGTTGGTATAATATTGATAATCAGGCGATTATAAATATCAATTGACAAAAAAAATTGCCGTTGCTATAACTATTTTCGATTAACTACTTATACTTCTACCGCTTTCTTACCTTTGCCGAAAGAATATATCAGAATAACTACTCCTAAAATAACGGCTGGAATACTCAAAATTTGCCCCATATTGTAAGTCATTGCATTTTCAAATTCCTCTTGATTTTCTTTGAAGAATTCGTAAACAAATCTGAGTGAGAATATCCAAATCAAGAAGATTCCGAGCAATAAACCGTGCGGAGTTTTGGCTTTGTATTTATTCCAGATAAGAAACAAAATAATGCACAAAATCAAGCAAGAAATGGCTTCGTATAATTGTGCAGGATGGCGTGGTACCTGCGAAAACTCAAAGTTTTGTTTGAAGACAAATCCCCAAGGAGCATCCGTTGCTTTACCCACGATTTCGTGGTTCATGAGATTCCCCAATCGAATAAAACAGCCTGCCAATGCTACCGTAATCACGATACGGTCGGTAACCCAAAGCGGCGATTGGTCGGGGTGCCTACGACCATAAATGTATAAAGCAAGCAAAATGCCGATGGTAGCTCCGTGGCTTGCTAATCCTTGATAGGGCGGAATCAACATATCCCAGAAAAACTTACCTGGACTCTCTAAAAGGAGCGGGTATTCGTAGAAAAAATAATGTCCCATTCTGGCTCCGAGTACCGTCGAGATAATCATCACAAAAAGTAGCGTGTCGAGGTCTTCTTGGCGTTTACCTTCGGTTTTGTAGATATGCTCCATGATTTTGTAACCAATCAAAAAGCCCGAAGCAAAAAGCAAACCATACCACCGGAGTTCAAAACTACCGATTTTAGTGATTATCGGACTCACCGTCCATTCTATTGCCGAAAGAATCATTTATATTGAATTTTTGTTGAATGTTCAAAAATAGGGGAATTGTCTGAAACATGGATAGAATTTAACTTAAATTAAATTATCTTTGCCTCCCGTTTGCGGGAGGTAAGTTTGTTTGCAGAAAGGCTTGCCTCTACGAGGCAGTGATAAATAGATGTGTTTCTGATTGCTATTTACGGATTGCTCCTCTGGAGCAAATTGAAAATAGAGACGAATTTTACTCATTGTTTTGTTATCAACGGATTGCTCCGTAGGAGTCAACGGTTCATAGAAATAAATTGAAAAAACCACAACTGTACCGTAGGTACAAGCCAATAAATAAATCATGGCAAATACATTTACACAATGTTTGCAGAGGGAAGACTTGCCTCTACGAGGCATTTGCCAGAAACCGTATTTGAATTTGCTATTTACGGATTGCTCCTCTGGAGTAAGTTGAAAATAGAGACGAATTTTACTCATTGTTTTGTTATCAACGGATTGCTCCGTAGGAGTCAACGGTTAATAGAAATAAATTGAAAAAACCACAGCTGTACCGTAGGTACAAGCCAATAAATAAATCATGGCAAATACATTTACACAATTATATGTACAACTTGTTTTTGCTGTGAAAGGCCGGCAATCACTCATAGCAAAAGAGCATCGAGAAAGAATACAGCAGTATATTGCAGGAATTATAAGCAAGAGAAATCAAAAATTGTTGGCAATATATTGTATGCCCGACCATACACATATATTCATTGGGTTTAAACCAACTTTGGCGATTTCAGATTTGGTGCGAGATATAAAAACACAGTCTTCTTCTTTTATCAGAGAGCAAAGACTAACACCGTTTAGATTTGAATGGCAAGAAGGTTACGGAGCATTCATTTCATTTACTTATGCACAGTCACAAGTTGAAGTTGTTTGTAATTACGTCAGAAACCAAGAAGAACATCATAGAAAAAGAACATTCAAAGAAGAGTATTTAGAATTTTTAGAGAAGTTCAATGTCGAATTTGAAGAAAAATACCTTTTTGATTGGCTTGAATAAAAATAGCAGCTTGGCTATCTATACTTAAGTTATACAAGATTTAATAAAATAGTTGTATTGTAGTTGAATAATTGATAAAAGTTTGTTTGCAGATTTGGTGATAAAATATTGAAAATCAATCAAATAAACAGATAATAGTTAACTACTTACCACCCCAAAAATTATATAAAAATGTCTCAAATAAATATCGGAATCATCGGCGGAGCTGGTTATACAGGTGGCGAATTGCTCAGAATCCTATTGAATCATCCCAATGCCAGTATCGTTTTTGTGAATTCTAAAAGTCAAGCTGGCAAGCCAGTTTACAATACTCACGGAGATTTGATTGGCGAAACCGATTTGCGATTTACAGATACTACAGATTATGCTCAGGCAGATGTTTTGTTTTTATGTTCGGGGCATAACGAATCAGAGAAGTTTTTGGCCGAAAATACAATCCCCGAAACTGTCAAAATCATTGATTTAAGTACAGATTTTAGAGATGAGAGCAACGGTTTTGTGTACGGATTGCCCGAACTGAATCGTGAACGCATCAAAACAGCTACAAAAATTGCAAATCCGGGTTGTTTTGCAACGAGTATTGAGTTGGCAATTCTTCCGTTGGCGAGCCAAAATCTTATCTACGACGATATTCATGTAAGTGCCATCACGGGTTCGACAGGTGCGGGGCAGGCATTGAGTGCTACGACTCATTTTAGCTGGAGAAACAATAATATTTCGATTTACAAAGCATTTACGCATCAGCACCTCAAAGAAATTACGCAATCGGTAAAAACTTTACAAGCTGATTTTCAGAATTCTATCAACTTTATTCCGTATCGTGGAAACTTCACACGCGGAATCATGGCCAATGTATATACCAAGTTCAAAGGTTCTATCGAAGAAGCCCTCGAACTCTACAAAAATTATTACCAAAACCATCCGTTCACCCATGTTTCTGAGGCATCAGAGATAGATTTGAAGCAAGTTGTCAATACCAATAAGTGCGTTTTGCACCTCGAAAAACACGGTGATAACTTATTGATTAGCAGCGTTATTGATAATCTTACCAAAGGTGCATCGGGGCAAGCCGTTCAGAATCTAAACCTTATTTTTGGATTAGAAGAAACTGCTGGATTAAAACTTAAACCGATAGGTTTTTAATTTCTAAATCATTTTTGTAATATTAAGGCATTATTCTCAACCTCAAAGTTCCATGAAAGTCTATAAAACACTACAAGGTTTTGTTATTGAAGACCAAAGTCAGTATTACCTTTCACGCCACATAGATTGGGATGGGTTCATCAATCGCGAAGATTTATACGCCGAACTCCAAAAGGAGATTTCTTTGCTCAAACCAGTAGAAGAGATTAAATCGTTGATTAACAATGATTTACAAGCCCCAATTGGCTCGCAAGAAGTTTGGGCGGCGGGTGTAACGTATCTACGTAGCCGAGATGCCCGTATGGAAGAAGCCAAAAACGCAGGTGGTGGCAACTTCTACGATAGAGTATATGACGCCGACAGGCCAGAGATATTTTTTAAGGCTTCGGCTCACCGAGTGGTAGGTTCGGGGCAAGCGGTTCGTATCCGTCGAGATTCAAAATGGAATGTTCCGGAGCCAGAACTAACGCTCTTGATTAGCCCGAAAGGACAAATCGCAGGATATACCGTTGGCAATGACATGAGTTCGAGAGATATTGAGGGCGAAAACCCGCTTTATCTTCCGCAGGCCAAAACTTACGATAAATCGGCGGCGATTGGGCCATGCATTTTGGTTTTAGATGAACCAATTTCGCCCGAAACCGAAATCAAACTCGAAATTTTCCGTGCCGAAGAGTTGCAATTCAGCAATTCGATTCAACTCAACCAGATGAAACGTAAATTGCCCGAGTTGGTCGAGTTTTTGTGCCGAGAATCGAGCTTCCCGAATGGAGCATTCTTGATGACAGGTACAGGAATCGTTCCGCCAGATAGCTTTACGCTCGAAGTGGGCGATGAAATACGTATAAGTATTGAGGGCATCGGTACGTTAATCAATACAGTAGAAATGAAGTAGATATAAGGCATTGACTGGGGATTTATCCTTGGTCAATGTTCGTTAAATAATTGAAACCATAAATTTTTTTAGCTATGGAAGCAGTAGAAAAAGAATTATCTCCCGAAGAACGCCAAGCTAATATTGATGCTTTGATAGAAAAAATAAAGGCGAGTAAAAAACAAGCACAAGAGCAAGCACTCGAAGACGTAAATAGACCAGAGTTTCAAGCCGCACTAAAAAAATTACGAGAGCGAAATGCAAAAAGAGGAACACCAGTTATTGCTGTATGATTTTATTTTTACGGGCGGAGAAAACAATATTTATGTCTTCGAGACAGATAAAGGAATAGTTTATAACGTAAAATTTAAGCCAACAGACTATTTTTTCCCAGCTGGGTCTCTCTATAATAAACATACTTTTGAATTTATTATAGAGGTTGTAATAAATCCAAGTGGTAGGAATCCCCCACAAGATAAGCTAACCCCTTCAACCATATCTGCAATATTTGAAGATTTCTACAGAAGGAACGACAGAACGATAACGATTTACATCTGTGACTCTTCTGATTCGAGGCAAGAGGCTCGAATGAAAAAGTTCACCATTTGGTATGATGCTTTCAATTTTGACAGTAGATATTTCAAAATTGATATAAAACTAAAAGACAAAGTGGGCATTGTATATCCAATTTCTATTTTGCTCAGAACAGACAATCCTCACCGTTTAGAAATCATAGAACAATTCGATAAAGTAATTAGTGGATATAATAAATAACCTCATATTCTAATCAAATGCAATTAACAGGTCGCAACATCATCGGTTACGAAACATTTTCAGAAGGCACCGTTGCTTTCCAAGCACAGAATCCTACTACTGGCGAAACCCTCGCACCATTATTTTTTAAAGCTACTCTCGACGAACTAAGCCTTGCGGTCGAAAAAGCCGAATCTGCTTTTCAGATTTATCGTAAAAAATCAGGTGTCGAAAAAGCCCAATTTTTAGAGGCAATTGCGACCGAAATCGAAGCCCTTGGCGATGACCTTCTGTCTCGATACCACGCCGAGACTGGTTTGCCACTGGCTCGTGCAACGGGCGAGCGTGGACGCACCACGGGTCAGCTACGTCTTTTTGCCAGTATATTAAGAGAAGGTTCTTGGGTAAATGCCCGTATTGATACCGCCTTGCCCGACCGCCAACCACTGCCACGCCCCGACCTCCGTTCGATGGAGCGTCCGATTGGCCCAGTTGGGGTTTTTGGAGCGAGCAACTTTCCGTTGGCGTTTTCGGTTGCGGGTGGCGATACCACCTCGGCGTTGGCTGCGGGCTGTCCAGTAGTTTTCAAGGCTCATCCGGCCCATCCGGGTACGTCTGAATTGGTAGGGTTAGCGATTCAAAAAGCCGCCAAAGATACCAATATGCCAGATGGCGTTTTCAGTTTGGTTTTTGATGACGGCCACGAAATCGGTCAGGCATTGGTAAAACATCCAAGCATCAAAGCCATTGGTTTCACGGGTTCGTACCGTGGAGGCAAAGCCCTTTTCGATGCGGCCGCTGCTCGCCCAGAGCCAATTCCGGTTTACGCCGAAATGGGTAGTGTAAACCCTGTTTTCGTATTGCCAGATGCCATGAAAGAGCGTAGCACAGCCATTGCACAAAACTACGTTGCATCGGTTACGATGGGTGTTGGGCAATTCTGCACAAACCCAGGAATGTTGCTTCTTGAAAAAAACGATGGCTTTATGACCGAATTAGAGCAGCAAATTGCGAATGCTTCGGGTGGTGTGATGCTTACCGATGGAATCCAACGTGCTTACCAGAAAGGAATCGAGCATTTTGGTGGTAAAATGAATCTGATTGGTAAAGGAATCACCCCGCAAGGAAATACCGCCGTTGAGCCAGTTTTATTTAAGACCGATTGCGAAAGCCTAATTGCGAATCCTGATTTAGCCGAAGAGGTTTTCGGACCGACCAGCGTTGTGGTTGAAGCCGAAAACAGCAGCCAATTGATAGAAGTTGCCAAAAGCTTAACAGGACACCTCACAGCAACCGTACACGGAACCGAGCAAGATTTGAAAGAAAATGCCGAGCTTTTAGAGATTTTAGAGCAAAAAGTGGGTCGTTTATTGATAAATTCATTCCCGACGGGTGTTGAGGTTTCTCATGCGATGGTTCACGGTGGGCCATTCCCATCTACGACAGATTCTCGCAGTACGTCGGTAGGTACAATGGCGATTTATCGTTTTACTCGCCCAGTTTGTTATCAAGGTTTTCCAGATTTTGCATTGCCCGAAGAATTAAAACAAGCCAATCCTTTAAACCTTTGGCGATTGGTTGATGGCGAACGCACTAAATAGTTATTCATGAAAGTTACAGGATTTACGATTGTCCGTAATGCCATAAAATACGATTATCCGATTATCGAAGCCATCACTTCAATTCTTCCGATTTGTGATGAATTTGTGGTGGCTGTGGGTAATTCGGAAGACGAAACACTCAATCTGATAAAGTCGATTGATTCGCCCAAAATCCGAATCATCGAAACTGTCTGGGATGATTCGCTTCGAGAAGGCGGACGGGTATTAGCAGTAGAGACCGACAAAGCGTTGGCGGCTGTCAGCAGCGATACCACTTGGGCGTTTTATATCCAAGGCGATGAGGTCGTACATGAAAAGTACCTACCAATCATTAAGGCCGAAATGCAGAAGTATGCCGAAAATCAATCGGTAGAAGGTCTGCTTTTTCATTATACTCATTTTTATGGAGCCTATAAATACGTGGCCGATTCTCGAAAATGGTATCGCCGAGAGATTCGGGTTTTCAAACACACGGGTCGAGTTAGGGCGTATCGTGATGCCCAAGGGTTCAGAAAATTAGACAATACCAAACTCCACGTAAAATTGATTGATGCTCACGTTTATCATTATGGATGGGTCAAATTACCCGAAAAAATGATGGAAAAAATCAAAGGCGTGAGTAAATTTTGGCGTTCGGATGAAGAAATAAATAAAGAATACACCGAGCAGGCTTTCGATTATTCAAATATAGACTCGCTCAAATTATTCGACGGAACGCACCCCGAAGTCATGCAACCACGCATCGAAAATCAAAAGATAAATTTTGAATTTGATGTCAGACTCAAACGATATTCTCTCAAAAACAGGATTCTGATTCCGATAGAAAAACTGACTGGTTGGCGAGTAGGAGAATATCGAAATTATAAATTATTGAAGTGAGTCGAATGATGAATTAATCGAATGATTCGAATGTATCGAATGAAATACACAATTGATTGTAGGACTTTCGCTTTGATTATTTTTATCCTTACGAGATTTACTCTTGCCGTGCGAAAGTCTCATATTGATTATCAGTAAATAAAATTCGAGAAATTCGGAGTATTCGACTAATTCGATATAATTACTGCTCGAAATTACAAAAGGATTATTCAACCCAAATCTATAAATCAATGAAAATCAAATACTTATGGCTGTTCTTGTGGATAGCTTCTTTCTGCTCGTATGCTCAACCTGCCGAGCGGCTTATCAAAGTTATTGTAGCTCCCGACCGTGATGACTGGACTTATAAAATCGGTCAGAATGTCAAATTCAACATAATGGTTTTGCGTAATGGGAATCCTGTAAAAAACGCCAAAATAGTTTATGAAATCGGCCCCGAAAAAATGATTCCGACTCAAAAAGATAGCACTGTTTTGAAAGACGGAACTATCAGCTTAAACGGCGGAACGATGAATAACGAAGGTTTTTTGAGGTGTATCGTGGTAGCAAAAGTAGATGGTAAAGAATACCGAAACTTGGCTACGGCGGGTATCGAACCCGAAAAAATCAAACCTGCGGTCGAGATGCCCGATGATTTTACGAAGTTTTGGGATGATGCCAAACGCGATTTAGCTAAAATACCAATAGATGCCAAAATGACGCTTCTACCCGAGCGATGCACCGAAAAAGTCAATGTTTATCACGTAAATATTCAGAATTTCAGGCTCGGGGCAAGGCTTTATGGAATCCTCTGCGTACCCAAAAAAGAAGGCAAATATCCAGCTTTGTTGAGAGTGCCGGGTGCAGGTGTGCGTGCCTATGTGGGCGATGTCAGAACTGCCGAAAGGGGCATTATCACGCTCGAAATCGGTATTCACGGTATTCCTGTTACGATGGATGCGGGCGTTTATACAGATATGATTGCGGGCTGGTTGAATCAGTACTGGACCTACAACCTCGATAACCGAGATGCTTACTACTACAAAAGAGTGTATTTGGGCTGTGTTAGAGCCAATGATTTTATATTTAGTTTGCCCCAGTTCGATGGTGTTAATTTGGCCGTTACGGGCGGAAGCCAAGGTGGTGCTTTGTCTATCGTTACGGCGGCTCTTGATTCGAGAGTAAAATGGACTGCCCCGATTTATCCTGCGTTGGCTGATATGGTGGGTTATCAGAAAGGGCGTGCGGGTGGCTGGCCTCATATTTTTGACAGCCGAGCGTATCCGCACCACATTACCGATGTTAAAATCAAAACGGCAGCATACTACGACGTAGTAAATTTTGCCAAACAACTCAAAGTTCCAGTGCATTATTCGATGGGATTCAACGACGAAACCTGCCCACCAACCTCGATGTGGGCTGCCTACAACGTGATTTCTGCTCCAAAAGAACTGAAACTTTACCTCGAAACGGGGCATTGGACTTATCCCGAAGAAAACGACGCTGTTAATAATTGGTTGGTTGATAAATTGACGAAAAAATGAAAAAAACACTCTTCTTTTTGGCGTTAATGATGAGCCAAATCGGTTTTTCGCAAGAGAATTATCTGTTTGTTGGCACGTACACATCCAAAGGTAGCGAGGGTGTTTATGTGTATAAATTCGATTCTAAGACTGGCGACTTCAAGGCCGTAAGTGTAGCAAAAGGCATTAAAAATCCTTCTTTTTTGGCGATTGCTCCAAACCAAAGAAATATCTATTCGGTTGGTGAAATGGACAAGCAAGGTGCTGTCAATGCTTTTAGTTTTGATAAAAAATCGGGTGAATTAAAATTGCTCAATACCGAATCGGCGGGCGGGGCTGGACCTTGCCACATTGCCGTCGATAAAACGGGTAAATGGGCAATTGTAGGTAATTATGCAGGTGGGAGTTTGAGCATTTTGCCGATTCAACCCGATGGAACGCTCGGAAAAGCAACCCAAACGATTCAGCACGAGGGCAAAAGTGTGAACACTGAGCGTCAAGAAAAACCCCATGTTCATTCGATAAACATCGCTCAAAACAACACCGATATTTTTGTTCCAGATTTGGGTATTGATAAGCTAATGGCGTATCAGTTAGACACTAAAGAAGGTAAATTGATTGCGAAAACACCTGTACAAACTACCGCAGGTGCAGGGCCAAGGCATTTTACGTATCACCCCAATAATAAATTTGCGTATGTGATTAACGAATTAGACGCGACAATCACTGGCTATGAATACAAAAATGGTACTTTGAAGGCGATTCAAACCGTGAATACATTACCAAGCGATTATACAGGCCGTAAATGGTGTGCCGATATTCATACTTCGCCCGATGGTAAGTTTTTGTATGGTTCAAACCGAGCCCACGAGAGTTTAGTAATTTTTGAAATCAATCAAAAAACGGGGCAACTTAGTTACGTTGGGCATCAAGATGTAAAGGGCAAAACTCCTCGCAATTTTATGATTGACCCGAGCGGAAACTGGGCTTTGGTGGCAAATCAAGATAGCGATAATATCACGATTTTTAAAAGAGATAAAAAAACGGGTAAATTGGAGTTTACGGGTCGAGAAATTAAAGTTTCGATGCCCGTTTGCTTAAAAATGATGCCTGTTGAGTGATTCAATCAATAAATAGTTTTTATATTTGGTTAAAAATCAAAGATTATGGAATTGATAGTCAAGCCAAGAAACGAAGAAGAGCTATTGTTTGTGCAATCGGTTTTGAATCGGATGAAGATAAAAAGTGAATTGAGAGAACGAGATATTAAAAAACGTCGAAAAAAAGAATTCTTAGATTCGCTCGAAAGCCGTGCCGAACAGGTTAATAAAGCAATGAGAGGAGAGATTAAGTTAAGGAATGCTTTTGATGTATTAGATGAACTTTGATAAAAACCACAAACGTACCTCACAGATACAAAAAAGCCCATTTTGGATTCCGAAATGGGCTTTTTTGATTACTGAATTTCATTCAACGGAATTCTGTTTTTGTAGTTCCAAAATGCCGAAACATTCACTATTTTCCATTGATTATCAATTTTCTCCATTAATCTCACCTCTTTTGATTGCAGATAATAGTTTTGACTTCTATCGCTATTGTATTGGTCCCAAGTGAGGTGGGCAGCATTATTTCCGTAGAATTTTACTTTTACATTTTTCCTTTTGATGATGGGGTGGCTACTACCCGCAGCTTCGGGTTCGGCAGGGTTTTCTTTGATGAATTTCCCGAGGTTTTTATTGATACTTTCCCATCCAACACTCGCATCGAATGTGCCATCGGCATTGCTCCAAGCTTGATAAGAATAATCGCTATGCGTAAATTGATTCTGCCAGCAGTCGTAATCACGTTTAAAAAAGCAATCAGTTTCGGCTTCTATGACTGTCATAATCGCCTTTGTTTCTTGCTCTTCGTTGAGATGGGTGTTTGCAGAACTATCTTGGCAAGACGAATAAACAAACATTGTACTTGCCAAACAAACGGAGGCTAAAATGTATGATTTCATTGTAGTATGATTTTGAAGGTTAATAAAAAATTAAGACCTTTCGCTGTGTAGATTCATGAGAAAACTACAATCATTAGCCACACTACTATGATGTTAAGATAGAAATTAAATTTTAAAATTCCAAGAAAAAATTGTATTATTTTTAATTGTGTTTCGGCGTGACCAAACCACGCCATAACCCTTTACTTTTATGGTTTCAAAACCATCCTTCCAATCTTTACTTTTTCGATTTCGGCTTTGTTCATTAGTTCTTTACGGGTTTCCGAATTGGCAAACATTTGGGCTTGGTCGTCGTAGTGTTTACTCATAAAATACCCCGATTGCCCACTTGGATTGATGCTCGTTCCACCGTCTGGATTCCCAAAATCAACAATTCTACGCAAAGCAGGCCCATAGACAATCGAATATTGCCCAGTAGAATCAATCCTAAAATCAAGGTTATTGATGGTTTGTTTTCCGCCTGGGGCTGGTATGGGTCCTACATTAAAGTATTTGCCAATCAGCGGAGCAATTCCCATCGGGTGCGGATGCGTAATGGTATGCACTTTTTTCCATTGCCACGCTCCCAAGTCGTTCCCTAATTGTTTTTCTAAATCTTCGACGGCTTGCTCAAAAGACTTCGCAAAGATTTCTTTTCGGGTTTCTTTTTGTGGAGTTCCGAGATTATCCCACCACTTCGATGCATCATTTTTGAAAAGGTTATCACGTCCGTGGTCGAATAACGCACTCAAGCGAAGCAAATCGAAATACTGCTCACCGAGTTCGTCTTTCATCAAGTTTTCGTCGGTTCTATACACAAAACGATAGAAAATCGTTGGCTCGATGTCTTCTAAATCGTGCGAACCATCCCATTTTTTTAATTTTTCGAGAACTTCTTTTGCCTTCGGATTCTTAATATTTGCTTCAAAAACTGGAATGATTTCTTTCAATAAATTCGTAAAAACTGGATTCGTAACATCGTTGATTACCTTTCGTACTTGGGGTTCATCCCAATCTTTTTTATCGGAATAAATCAAACTTTTGATTCGAGCCGCTCTATCAATCGGCACATAATAACCCGGATAAAAACTGCCATTTCGAGCATCGGGTTGGTTATTTGCCGAATACAAAACACCACTTTCGGGGTTCAAAATCTGTGGATTTTCGCTGAAATCGTGCCAGCCGAGCGGTTCATCATTGCCGCTACTTCCGTCCAAAACCAATTTAGAGTTTACATGAGGCGGGCGTTTGATGAGTTTGGCTGTAGCCCACCAAGCAATATTTTCTTCGGTATCGCCCCACATGACATTCAAACCAGGTGAATGAATCATTTTTACGTATTGCTCAACCTCTTTGGCATTTTTAGAATGAGCCATGCCGTAGCAAGCAGGTAGATTTCGAGAAGGGAATTTGAAATACGTCCAAAATACCGAAATCGGAGCTTTTTCGTCCGTAAACGGAGCGGCAACCTCTTTATTTTTCATCACATCGCTAATCAAAACGCCGTGACGAGATTCACGAATCACGAGCGGCACATCGGCTTCTCCTTTTACTTTGATGACTTCGTTTCTGACCTGTAAATCTTCCCAATGGTCTTTAAACCAAACCTGATTGGCGTTTTGAGGATTTTGTTTTTCACGATAAAAATCCATTTCATCGTTCAAAAACATCGTTAGCCCCCAACCTCCATGGTTATTATGCCCTAAAAATGCAAACGGCACGCCCGCCACAAAGTTGCCATAAAACTTAAAATCAGGACATTCGAGATGAGCCTCATACCAAACCGAAGGTTGGGCATAAGCAATGTGCGTATCGTTCGATAAAATTGGTTTGCCCGATTTGGTTTTCTTTCCCGAAATCACCCAGCCATTCGAGCCATGCAAAGGCGGAGCAGGTACTTTTTGTTCGATTTTGGCAAGTAGATTATTCAAATCAAGAAAATTGGTTTGGGCCAATTTATCTACTGGAATTTTGGGTTCATCGAGAGCGGTATTGATTCCTAAATCATTCAGATAATCATCGCCTAATTTCTGATGAATATAATCGGTAATGGCTTCGCCTCGAAATGCCTCCATGAAGGTATAGGACATATAACCCGAAATAATTTCGCAGTCTTCGAGCGTAAATTCAGCTTTCGGAATACCCGCAATCGTAAATTCGATGGGCGTTTTGCCTGTTTTGACGAATTGATTGATGCCTTTTACGTAAGCATCGGCATTTTTGACGAATGCAGCGTTTGGATTAACTTTGTAAACCGAATCAATGGTTTTCTTGGCGAATTGCCGAAAACCAAGCGAACGAAAAAATTTATCGACCGAAACCACGTCTTTTCCGAAAATTTCAGCCAAGCGACCGTCACCAACCCTACGCAAAACTTCCATCTGAAAAAGTCGGTCTTGGGCATGAACATAGCCCAAAGCATACCACAAATCTTCTTCGTTTTGGGCATAAATATGCGGAATCGCATAATCGTCATACAAAACCTCTACTTCAGATTTGAGTCCAGCGAGTTGGATTTGTGCGTTATAATCATGTTTAAGCGATTGCAGATAAAAGTAAATTCCAGCAGTAGCCACAATGGCCAAAGATAGAATCGCCCACAGAAGGCGTTTAATCCATTTCATGTTTATTGGTTTTGAAGTTGATGTCGTAAATTACAATAAGAATAAAGTGATTTGCAAAGTTTAGATGCTAATTATGTGATAATCAAATAGTTGGTTTGTATTTGCATAGCCAAAGTAAATCAAAAAAGAGGCACAGAAACCTGTACCTCTTTCGCAATAAACCTTTTTATTGGATTTTCAACCGTATCCACCACGGAACTTGTATGTACTCGCCACTTTGTCGATAGCAACGATATACGCCGCCAAACGCATTGGCACTTTGTACTTCTGTGATGTTTCAAAAACTTTATCGAACGAATCTTTCATAATACGGTCGGTACGACGATTGATTCTGTCTAATGTCCATTTGTAGCCGATGCGGTTTTGTACCCATTCAAAATACGAAACCGTTACGCCACCTGCATTTGCCAAAATATCTGGCACAACCATAATGCCTTTCTCGTTGATGATTTTATCTGCACTTGCCGAGGTCGGGCCGTTGGCACCTTCGATGATGAGTTTTGCCTGAATATTGCCAGCGTTATCATCGGTAATTACATCTTCTTTAGCCGCAGGTACAAGCACATCTACATTGAGAGCCAATAACTCTTCGTTGCTAATCAAATCAGCTTCTTTGAAACCTTCGAGCGTTCCACCGTTCTGATTACGATAAGCAATCGCCTTCTCAATATCAATACCTCTTGGGTTGTAGTATGCCCCCGAAATATCGCTGATACCACAGATTGTTACGCCTTTTTCTTGCAATAACTGTGCAGCGTGCGAGCCTACGTTACCAAAGCCCTGCACGGCGGCGGTTGCCTTGTATGGGTTAAGTCTTAGCTTATCCATACCTGCCAATGCCGATACCATTACGCCACGACCTGTTGCTTCGGTACGACCAAGCGAGCCACCCAATACCAATGGTTTACCAGTTACGACGCCATTAATAGTCATTCCTTTTGCTTTCGAATACTCATCCATGAGCCAAGCCATCTCACGGGGGCCAGTACCCATGTCGGGTGCCGGAATATCTTTATCTGGACCAAAAATATCGAGCATCGAGATAGTGTACGCACGCATCAAACGCTCCATTTCTCCAGCCGACATCTCGCGTGGGTTACACGCAATACCACCTTTTGCACCACCGTACGGAATATCCACCACGGCACATTTCCAAGTCATCCAAGCGGCCAAAGCACGTACTTCATCGAGGTTAACGGCTGGGTCAAAGCGGATTCCGCCTTTACCAGGCCCAAGGATTGTCGAATGGATTACTCTATAGCCTTCAAAAACTTTGATTTTGCCGTTGTCCATCGTTACGGGCAAGCCGACGATTACTTGACGGGCAGGAACTTTGAGAATGTAGTACATCTCTTCGCTGATTCCAAGGATTTCGACTGCTGCATCGAACCTTGACATCATTGACTCCAACGGATTTTCTTTGTCCTTAATCGGAGCGGGTTCTATGTATGCCATATTAATTGTTCTTAGTTTGTTGGTTTTGCGTTTGGAACTTAATGTTTGTAAACCTAAGCTCAAAACGAAATTTCGCTGCAAACTTAATTAAAATATATTTTTTCTTAAAATCGTTAAATTTTAGGGGAAAATATTCGCTTACTGTTTTATATATACGCCTAATTTATTGCGATTGTTTTGAGAAGTTTCCAAATTTTCTCGTGGTGAATGTGAGAAGATTAGTAGAAAATTTTTTTTGAATAATTCAAGAATTTTATCGGATATATTGGATTAGTCTATCAAAAAACTATATTTGTGGGATTTTTTAGAAGCCATTCGACGTTATAACCCCAAAACGCACTTCTATGTCAGCAGTATTAGAAGAAAAAACCAGATATTCTGAAGAAGAATTGAAGGAGTTTGAAGAAATTATCATCAAGAAACTCGATGCTACACGCAATGAGTTTAATGTTATCAAAGAGACGCTCTCTCGCAAAAACGATAACGGTACAGATTACACATCGGGCAGTACAAAAATGCTCGAAGACGGTGCCGATGTCAGCGAAAAAGAAGCGTTGAGCCAGTCGGCTGCCCGTTTGCAGAAATTTGCACAGCAGCTCGAAGCAGCCCTTATTCGTATCAAAAACGGGACCTACGGTATCTGCAAAGATACTGGCAAGCTGATTCCGAAGGAGCGTCTAAGAGCCGTACCACATACGCAACAGACCATCGAGGCTAAGTTAAGAGCATCGAACTAAAAATATTCTTACTCCTAAAAGCACCCCTCAGAATCAGTTTTTTTGGTTTTGACGGGTGCTTTTCGCTTTTTTAAGAAGTTAGGCACTAAAATTGTGATTGGTGAATCAAAATAGTTTTAGAATGAAACAATCTTTAACTTTATTGATTTACTTGCTTTCTACCTGCTGCATAAAAGCCCAAGATTTATCTCTGACGGGGCTGATTACTAATTATTCTCAAACTGGCAAAATCGCCAAAAAGTGGAGCTACAACGTACAAGTTCTTTCGGTTTATAACTCGTCTAATCTGACCATCGAAGGTAAGTCTTTTCCGTCGGGGCATTGCCATTTTGTACCACACCTGATAGTTAATCGCAAAATCAACGATAAGTTTTCGATGGGTATTGGGGCGGCTTACGGGATTCACAATATTTTTGGTTTGAAAGAACACGAACCACGGTTTTTGGTGCAAAGCTCTTATTCTCAAAAATTTGCGAGGCTTTCGCTCAATCATCGAGGCAGGTTTGAGGCTCGGTATCCTTTAAATCTCAATACAAATATCCGTGATGCGGCGGCTATTTTTAGGTACCAATTAGGGGCAAGTTATCTGCTGTACAATCCGAAAGAATTTAAAAAAGGACTCTACGTCGTGGCCTCAAACGAAGCCTTTTTGTACTTAAAAGGTGCTACAAATGGGCCTGTGAGTTCTAAAAACGGACTGCTGCTCTCTGAAAACTGGACGAATCTGGGATTGGGCTATAGCAATGGCGTAAACCGAGTCGAGGTGGGGTATGGGTTTCAGGCACTGGTGCGAAACAGAAAACAAGATATGCGATACCTCAATATGTTGCAGATAAATTACCACGTAACCCTCAATTGGGATGATTTGCAGGGTTGGTGGTATATGTAAAGACTACTTTGTAGAATTTATTTATTACTTTTGTTCTGGATAATATTGAATCGTATAGATGGCAAAATCAAATGATATTTTAGAGCAAATTCAGCAGAGTTTGGCAGTTTTGAATCAGAAGTTTGGAGAGTTCTCAAATCATCAGTCTAACCTGATTGAGAATTACGATATTTTGATGGAGAATCAGCTCAAAACCACCGAGAATCACGATATTGTTATTCAGAATCAAAAAACTATTATCAAAAATCAAGGCATTATCACGCACAATCAGTCTTCGATAATTCATAATCAAGGCGTAATCGTAAAGAATCAGGCCTATCTCAAAACGCTGATTCATGCCCAGACCGAAATCATATCTTTGTTGTCGAATCGTCCGAAAGACGAAGTTGCCGACGAACTGGAAGCATATCTACAAAAAGCCCAGAAAGAAATCGCCGAGGGTTTTGAGAAACCCATTGGCGAAGACTAAGTCTTTATCGGCTTATCAAATTGATTTTTTCTTCTAAAAGTTGAATCTGCGTTTTGAGGAGTTCAATCTCCGATACTTTACTTTCTTTGAGTTGGTCTTGGAGTCGAAGCTGGATTTGCAAGCTCTCTACTTTTTGTTTGGTTAGTTTTAATTCTAAAGCCAAGTCGTCTCGGAGTCTTTCTAATACTTCAATCCTTTCGTTTGCCTCAAAAAGTTCTTTTGCCGAGCCTTGCTTTTGTTTTATTGTCCAAGTCTTATTGTCTTTTTTTTCCAATATTTCGGAATATTCTAAATCGTCAATAGTCACATCAAAAAAATCTGCTATTTTCCTACAAACAGACAAGGCTGGTGAGAATTTGCCATTTTCGTAGTCGGAAATGGCACTTTTGCTTACATTTATTGCTTCGGCAAGTTCTTCGAGAGATATTTTCTTGTATTTTCGTAAGTTATGTAAGTTTTCCGAAAAATAACTTTTAATCATTTTGTTTTTATTTTTTTCCAATAATTTGGAATTTGGTACGAAACTTGTACTTTTGCCTATGTCTTTTTTGATTATTCTAAGAGTAAAGATAAAAACGGACACGGATTATTGGACAGAATATCGGAAAATATAAAAATATTGTAAACTCATTTAGATTGATTCATAGGTTTTTGTTGTATTGGTCGGGGTCATTGATGCCGTCAAATATTTCTTAAATTTTATCGGTAAGATTATTTAAACCAAATGAATAAAATCAGACGAAAAGACATTGTAGAATAACTATTCAATTCTTTAGAATTTTTTAACCAAATGCCTCACATTGATTTACCTGAGCATTTACCCGGTATAACGGGTTTGCTCGAATACCGCCAAGATACTGCTGCCCCCATCCGAGAACTCACACAGATTCTTTTGCGGGGAGAGAGTAGCCTGAGTGAAGGCGAAAGAGAGTTAATCGCGACAATTGTATCGCACGGAAATCAGTGCAAGTTTTGTACGGCGGCTCATACGGCTGCGGCTGATATTTTATTGGGCGAAAGCCAAACCTGCGAAATGGTGAAGTCTGACTTAGAGAATGCACCAGTTAGTGATAAAATGAAAGCCTTGCTCGAAATCGCCAAAATGGTACAGAAATCGGGTAAATCTGTCACAACTGAGGCTATAGAGAAAGCCAAAAATGCAGGTGCAACCGACCGTGAAATCCACGATACAGTACTTATAGCGGCTCTGTTTTGCTTGTACAATAAGTATGTCGATGGTATGGCGAGTGTTACTCCATCCGACCCCACTTTTTACCAATATTTAGGCGAACGCATCACAACTGTGGGCTATAATCGCCTTCCACAAGGCTACGACCACCTCAAGAAATAACCAATTAACTATACCTCTTTTTAACTTTTACACTTTTATGAAACGTAGAATTTTACCTATTCTATTGCTATTTCTTGTGTGCTTACGTACACTCGCACATGCAGAGTACAATTAAAGGAAAAATCAAAGATGCCGATGGTGCTTTTCAATCATTCCCTTTCGGATAATAGCATCTAAAAATAAAATCACCACTAAGGAACTTAGAACACAAAGTTTCACTAAGAAATAATCAAACTAAGTGTATCTATGTGTTCTTAGTGGTAAATTTAAAAATACAATTTTATCAACCGAAAGGGAATAAATACCAGCTTGGAAGGCCAATTTGGTTGTGAGTAATTCTAAATTGACCGAAAAAATTGGCTTTAGCGTAGCATGGCATTGGCAAAGTGCATTCGACTGGTACGGAACATTCAACAGCCTAAATCCAGGACGAATCAACGCATATAGCTTGCTCGATGCCCAAGTTAGCTATAAGATTCCGAGCCTAAAATCGGTCATAAAACTCGGAGCATCCAACCTCACCAATCAATACATTGTGCAGGCTTACGGCTCGCCGTCGGTGGGTGGTTTGTATTATTTGAGCCTAAATTTTGATGAATTATTAAAATAAACATGAAGACATCCACCCATTGGTTAGCATTTATACTCTGTGCCATTAGCTATTTGTTTGGTGGCACAGTTTCTACTTTGATGTCAACTTACCTGCCAGTAGCAGTACCCGAACTACTCAGCGAGACTGTCTCAGAAGAACGCTTGGGTGAAGTAGGAGCATATATCAATGCCATCTCGCTCTACGGCTGGATGATTGGTGGATTAATCTTTGGAATCATCGCCGATAAAATCGGCCGCAAAAAAGTATTGGTTATCGTAACGGCTCTCTACGGATTAGCCACTTTGCTAATAGTGATTGTACCAAACTGGTATTTGCTATGTATTTGTAGATTTTTTTCGGGAATGGGCGTTGGCGGAGTGCTACTCATTACCACCGTTTATATCTCCGAAATCTGGGTAGAGAAAACCCGCCCAATCATCGTCGGGATTTTGGCAATTGCGTTTCCGGTAGGAATCGTAACCACTGGCGGATTGACCGTATTTTTTTCAGAATGGCGAGATGCCTTTTGGCTCGGTTTGATTCCACTAATTGATGCAGTTTTGATTTGGGTTTTATTACCAGAATCACCCAAATGGCAAAAAAGTAGCGAGGGTACTAAAACCTCGTATTCGACAATCTTTAAGCCCGATTATCGCAAAAACCTTGTGGCAGGGTCTCTGATATTTGGAGCGGTTTTGATAGGTCTTTGGGGGATATTCTCATGGTTGCCCACGTGGGTACAGACACTCTTGCCCGCAGGAGAAACTGGCCAAAAAGAACGCGGTATTACGATGATGCTTTTAGGAATCGGCGGTATCGTCGGTGGTATTTTTTCGGGATTTCTGATTCGCAGTTTTGGGAATCGTAAAACATTGATAATCACATTTTCGGGATTAATCATTGCCTGCGGATTACTCTTTCTGACCAATGATGAGTTTGAGCCAATCGTCTATTTCGAGACTGCGTTTTTATCATTATTCTTCGGGATTAGCCAAGGCTCATTGTCAAGTTATATTCCCGAATTATTTCCTACCAATATCCGTGCAACTGCCTCTGGGTTCTGCTTCAATGTCGGGCGATTCTTCACTGCTACAGCAGTCTTTTTTGTCGGTACGATGGTTGCGTTTCTCGGAGGTTTTAGCAATGCTTTACTTACTTTTTCGATAATGTTTTTTATCGCGTTGATGGTGTCTTGGTTAAAACCCGATGACAATAAAAATTATTTACAATGAATTGAAAATGCCGATTAAACTGCTGAAAATACTTACACTTATTTTTTGCTTAGGGATGTGGCTTAGTGTTGCATCGCAAAGTTCCGTTGTCAAAACCAAACAAAATAACAACGAAATTACCCTTAAATGGGCCAAAACCACACTCGATTTTATCAATATCCAGACTACTAAATCGCCGACATTTATTTCGAGGAGTTTGGGGTATATCGGCCTGACGATGTACGAATCGGTAGTTTATAGCAATCCTAAATATAAATCTATTGCCTCGCAACTGAATGGTTTGGCCGACATCCCCAAACCTCAAAAAGCAAAACAATACGATTGGGAAACTGTGCTAAATGCAAGTCAATCGCTAATTATTCGTAAACTTTGGCAACCCGAAAAAAGCGAATTTGGCTTTTTTGCAATTAAAAGACTTGATTCTTTAGAAAAAGCCATACTCAAAGAGCGAGAACTGGCCGTAGCAGATACCAGTATTACAAATCGCTCGGTAGTGTTTGGTAAAGCATTGGCCAATCGGATTTATGAATGGTCGATGACCGACGGTGGCCACGAGATGAATTTCAAGAGTTTTGACCCCGAGTACAAATACCACCGAGATTCACAAAATGGGCTCTGGGACCCACCAGTGGGCGGGCAGTCGCCGATTATGATGCCTCTGCATCCGTATTGGGGAAATAACAGAAGTTTTGTTAAGGCCAATGCCGACCTGCCAGTTGTCAAAATGATTCCTTTTTCGAGAGATACTACCTCAGACTACTACCAGCAGTTTAGGCAAGTTTACAATATTCAGAAAAATCTCACCCAAGAGCAAAAAGAGATTGCGAATTGGTGGGGTGATGACCCTGCTTTTACAACAGCCCCACCCGGGCATTCATACAATATTACGATTATCCTTATCAAAGCCAAGAAACCTGATTTGGTGGTTTCGGCAATGGCTTTTGCGAGAGTAGGCATGGCGTGTGCCGATGCTTTTATCAATTGTTGGAAGAATAAGTATGTGTATCACTCTGAAAGACCCAAGAACTACATCCGGAAAAACATTGATAAAAACTTCAATCAGTATTGGCCAGAGCCACCTTTTCCGGGTTTTCCGTCGGGGCATTCGACCCAAATGGCCGCAACAGCCGAAGTACTGATTGATATTTTTGGCGATAAGGTCAGTTTTATCGACGACACGCATCGTGGCAGACCCAAAGACAGTATCCGAAATGTAGAATACAAAAGCAGAAGTTTTACTAAAATTTCTCAAATCGCCGACGAGTGCGGCATTTCTCGACTTTATGGTGGTATCCACACAATGCAAGATAATCTGATAGGACTCGAAGAGGGTAAAAAAATCGGAGAGAATATCAATAAAATAAAATGGAGGTGATATAAGCAAGTGTATATCAATGATTAACGACTTAAAGTAAATGCCCATTAAATCAGAATAAATAAAACTATGGCACATATAGATTTAGAAAAAGATGTTCCCGGAATCCGCAGTTTGGTTATGTACAGACCAGGCACCGGCAAACCGCTTTATCAATTAGCTCAGATTCTGTTGCGAGAAGACTCACCCCTGAGTCAGGCCGAGCGGGAGTTGATAGCTGCTTACGTTTCGTCGCGAAACGATTGCACGTTTTGTACTTGTAGCCATGCGGCGGCGGCCAGATATTTGTTTCAAGACGATGGTCAAACGGTCGATTTAGTATTGGGTGATTATCAAAACGCCCCGATTTCGGACAAGCTCAAAAGTCTTTTGAAAATTGCAGGGTGTGTACAAGCCGACGCCCGAACCGTCAGTGCAGAGGATATTGAAACCGCCCGAATGCACGGAGCAACCGACCGCGATATTCATGATACGGTGTTAATTGCCGCCACATTTTGCATGTTTAATCGCTATGTAGATGGATTGGCAACACTTACCCCAACCGACCCCGAAGTTTATAAACAAATGGGTGAGCGAATGGGTACTTTGGGCTATGTATTACCCCAAAAACCAAGCTAAATGGCACATATACAATTAGATGAAAACCTACCCGGAATGCGAGCGTTGTTGGCGTATCGTCCGGCCATTGCTCCGCCTCTTTTACAACTCATGCAGGTTGCGATGCGAAGCAACGAAGGCCTGAGCATGGGCGAACGTGAGATGATTGCGGCTTATGTTTCGGCTCTGAATGATTGTTACAATTGCCATCAGATTCATGGCGAGGTGGCACAATGTTTTTATGAAGACTCGCCGAATCTAATAAACCAAATAAAATCTGATTACCTGAATGCTCCGATTTCAGAAAGGCTGAAAGCGATTTTGGCAATTGCCAAAAGTGTACAAATAAGCGGAAAGTCGGTGGATGAAAAGCAAATCGAATATGCCAAATCATTAGGTGTAACCGACCTCGAAATCCACGATACGGTACTGATTGCGGCTTTGTTTTGTTTTTTTAACCGATACATTGATGGTTTAGGGATTGTATCAAAAGATACCCCCGAAACATTCAAAGAGCGAGCAAAAATGATGGCTCAAATGGGTTATCATTGATATTTAAAACGAATAATATGGCACATATCCAATTAACCGAAAACCTGCCCGGTATCAGAGGCTTGATGGCTTTTAGACCACAAACGGCTGCTCCGCTCAATGCCCTTGCCGAAGTACTTCTGCGAAGCAACGAAGGCTTGAGCATGGGCGAAAGAGAACTGATAGCTACGTATGTTTCGTCGTTGAATGATTGTTTCTTTTGTCAGAATATCCACGGTGCGGTAGCGGCTTATTATTTTGATGAAGACCTCGTAAAGAAAATCAAGACGTATGCCGACGATGCCGAAATCTCTGAAAAAATGAAAAAGCTGTTAAATATTGCCCATAGTGTACAAATTGGCGGAAAACACGTGCAGCTTACTCAGATACTTGAGGCTAAACAAGCCGGTGCAACCGACCTCGAAATCCATGATACTGTACTGATTGCGGCGGCTTTTTGTATGTTCAATCGCTACGTGGATGGCTTGGGTACTTTTGCTCCAGACGACCCCGAAATGTATAAAATGAGAGCCAAAAAAATCGCCGAAGAAACTGGCTACGCAAATTCTAAACCTAACTAAACTCATGAAAAAACTCTTTTACATTGGTGTTATCGGGTTGATACTCTTCGAGATTGCGAATGTTTATTTCATCATGCCCATGCCGGGTAGCCAACGAATGCGAAGTATAGATGTAGCCTACTTTTTGTATTCGTATCGGTGGGTTTTTAGGGTGATTTTTGGACTATTGCTACTGCTCGGTTTGCTAAAAGCGTTTGAGGCCAAACGTTGGCTGGCCGTTATCGCTTTGGTAGCGGTGGGCGGGGTGGCTTATATGTTTAATTTCAGAATGGCCGCCGACCACATGTTTTATCAGCCAACGAAGGTATTGATGCAAGATGCCAAAAACAATAAAATCAAAGCCGAAAAATTGGTTGTAGGGGTCGTAGAAGGTGGCGAAGCCCGTGCCTATCCCATTCAACTCATCGGTTATCATCACCAAGTTTTAGATACAATCGCTGGTAAACCAATCATGGTTACGTATTGCACTGTATGCCGCACGGGGAGGATTTTTGAACCCAAAGTAAATGGCAAATACGAGACCTTCAGATTGGTAGGAATGGACCACTTTAATGCCATGTTTGAAGACAAAACGACAAAATCGTGGTGGAGACAAGCCAATGGCGAAGCCTTGACTGGGCAATTGAAAGGTACAACCCTGCCCGAACTCAACACGCAGCAAATGTCGCTAAAACAATGGCTGGCTTTGTATCCAAACTCAAAAATCATGCAGCCCGATGCCGAATTTAAGGAAAAATACGAGAAAATGGATAAATACGATGCTGGCAAAGGTAGCAGCGAACTAACCAGAATGGACTCGCTATCTTGGAAAGAAAAATCGTGGGTGGTGGGTATCGAAATCAATAAGCAAAGTAAGGCTTTTGACTGGAATCGTCTGAAAAAAGAAAGAGTTATCAACGAAACCGTAGGCAATCAGCCAGTGGTTTTAGTATTGGCATCCGACAATAAAAGTTTTGTTGCATTCGAGCGGCCCGCAGGTCAGAAATTCACATTCAAGAACGATTCACTCTATGCCAATTCTACCCGCTACGATTTAAAAGGAATCTCTCCGCAAGGTGCCAATCCACTCAAAAAACTTAAAGCCTATCAAGAGTTTTGGCACAGTCGGCAGACATTCCATCCCGAAACTAAAAAATATTAATATAAACCATTATGAGTGATTTTACCTTTAAAAAAAGTAGATTAACCCAAATCGGTAAGATAGCGGCATCGTTTATGATGGCTATCTTCTTATTCAGATGCACGATTATTGAGATTAAACCGAATCCGACAATCGTTTCTTCGGATTTTTACAACGACGTACTCTTTATCAGTACAAATTCTGTTCAGGTCGAGACATCCGAACCCGCTACATTCCAGAAACTAAGTACCACGCCAAACTTTGAAATAAGTTCGAGTGGATTGATTACGCATAACCAAATCAACGGACTTAATGAGATTGAAGCAACTTGGCAGGATGGCTCAAAAAAGAAGTTTTACGTAATTGTGAGTCAGCCGCTCGATAAAATCAATTTTTTACAAGGCTGGAAAAATATCGAAAAACTATATAAAACCGATACAACTTATGCCATCGTGATTCGGCATGCCGAGGCGATTGTGGGGATTGACCAAGAAACCTATTCGGCCTCGACGGGTTGGTGGAAATCGTGTGATTCTAAATTGGCCCGACAACTGAGCGAGAATGGAATCTTGCAATCTAAAACCTACGGGAAGATTTTTAAGGCACTAAAAATGCCAGTAAAGCAGATTTTTTCGAGCGAATTTTGTCGCTCAAAACAGACCGCCGAACTGATGGAATTGGGTTTGCCAGTAAAGATTGATAATCGAATCAATGGGCATTTTTATAATGTTTCGGGGATGCTCTCTCAAGATGGAATGTTACGAATCCTTGAAGAACAATCCAAAACCAAACAATTGCTTTTGATATCGGCTCACCACGACATTTCGAGGGGAATCCAACAGATGCGGACTTACGACATGGCCGATACTTTTTTGATGAAAGTCGGTGCCGATAAGGTTTCTACTTTTCAAGGAGTTGTAACTTACCCAATGTGGAAAATTTTGTACGAGATAAAAGGTTTCAAATAACCTGTTGGGCTTGTAGAATATTTGTTAATGGTTAAAAGTGATTTAATTGTTAATCGCTGATAATAAGGTAATTATAAGTTTCGATTAACCATTAACTATTCTCGATTAACCACTCAGAATACATTAGATTATTTAAAGAAAAACTTGTATTATGTTTTATTTTGCCGTTAATTTACCAAAGAATCTAAAATCGTAAGTATCCAAACGTCTAAAAAGATTTGGATACAATAATCTAAATAAAAGACTTGAAAAAGCTGATAAGCCTTTCGTTCCTGTGTCTTTTGCTATACAATATGTTTAGCACAGGAATCGCTTTGATGTTTTTTAAAGACGATTTTAGTCAAGCTACCGAAGCATCGCACGAAGACCAGTGGATTGAGGTTAAAGTGGCCGTTTCGTTGCCCTACACATCCGACTTCGTGAATACCACCCCACAAGGTAAGCTCTTTGAATACAAAGGCGAATTCTATAACATTGTTGAGCAACGCTACCAAAACGATACGCTCATTACCAAAATAAAGACCAACCAAAAAGCCAAAAAACGCTTTGAGTCCTTGGCCGATGAAGCGTTATCGCAAGTCGATAAAAGCGAAAATCAGTCGCAATCTCCGCTCAAAAAAGCATTGAGTTTATTCAAAAACTTGTTTTCGCAGTACTTACCCAACGAGCAATTAACCATCAATCCGCCAGTATATTGCTACCAACTTTGTAGCCATCATTTCGACTATCAGGCTTCTGCACCGCAAAGCTTCTTCGACATAGTATCTCCTCCGCCGCAGGTTTAGGCAAAATAAGCTATTAGCCGTCTTAATTGTCAGATTCTGTGCGTTGTCCGAAGCGTGGTTCTCTTCGTTTTGGTATCCAAACGCAAAATAACAATCTGCATGATATTTTTCGGTAGTAGCCTCACATTTTCACAATTATAGATACTGAAATAAAACCACCAAAACCCGTGACACGGGTAGCAACAATGATTGGTTAAATAGTACGTCTGAAGGTAATCCGTGCCACGGATTCGGCTCCTTGTTATTTAGCAAAGTTATTTCACAATCTATAAATCTTGCATAGCATGTGCCATTACATAGGGGTTTTCTATGTAGCTAATTTTTATATGTGTTTTTATTTTTTCCAATATTTCGGAAATTATTTATTCAAAATGCCGCCTTTCGATAATTTTTGATTAATTATTTTCCAAAATTTTGAACTTTGGTATAGTCGTTGTATTATTGCAAGATGTTTTTAGATAAATTTTATCTCAGCATGATTGCCTCAAATTTTTAATCAATGAAAAAACTTTTTACATCTTCATTTTTAACAATTATTACATGTGTAGTTGCATTTGGACAGATGCCACACGATGCGATTTACATGCCCAAGAAGACCGCCTGTATTGCTATCTCTTACAGCAGCAGTAGTTGGAAAGAGTACTGGGAGAATACCCTCAAGAGAGAAAACCTCAATATCGGTACTCACACAACACAGAGCGTTATGCCGATGATTGCCGCTGGTATCACCGATAAATTAAATGTGTTGGTGGGCGTGCCGTACATCACAACCAAAGCAAGTGCTGGTAATTTGATGGGTCAGAAAGGAATTCAGGACCTTTCGGGATGGTTGAAATACAAAGCCTTCGAGAAAAATGGACTTTCGTTGCATGGTGTTGTTGGTGGCTCGGTGCCATTGACAAACTACGTACCCGATTTTTTACCGATGTCGATTGGTATCAAAGCCAAGACAGCGATGGGGCGTGTTTTGGCGAGTTATCAGGATAAATCAGGTTTGTACTTGACGGCTCACGGAAGCTACACATTTAGAAGTAATATTAGAGTAGATAGAGACGCCTATCAAGCAAATGGCAAAGTATATAATACGGATGAGGTGGCGATTCCGAATGCAACCGATGCCGCTGTTAGACTTGGGTATTTGAAAAAAGCGATTCAGACAGAGGTTTTTCTTGAGCGTTTTGCTTGTGTTAGCGGTGATAACATCCGTCGCAATGACATGCCGTTCCCGACTAATAATATGCGAATGACGAGTGCAGGATGGTACTTTAAGTTTCAACCTAAAAATATCGGATTCAATGCTCGTGTAAACTATGTCTTGAATGGTTTAAATGTAGGCCAATCTCTGGGCTACTCAGTTGGACTATTGTATCAAGTCAACAATCTTAAGTTCTAAAATTATTCTCTTAAAAAAGATTTAAAATCATTGAAAAATGAAAAATTTCTATAAATCAATCGTTCTTCTTACAGGATTAACCATCGTGGTTTCTTCTTGCGATAAAACTGTCAGCGAACCCATCAAAGAGGCCTATATCCCAGCATCATTAGACGAAAAAGCAGGAACTTGGAAACCATACATACTTACAAAAGCAGACGAGTTTGCAGTAGCAGAGCCAAAAGCGGCTAATTCTGCCGAATACCAAGCCGAAATCGCAACTTTGAAAAACACAGTTTCGGTAATTACACCCGAAAACCGCAAAGCAGTTGAGTATTGGGGAGCGGGTGCTGTGTATCGTTGGAACGAAATCGCACGTGAATTGGCCGCCCGATACAATATCCCTCCTGCCTCAAACGCCGAAGGTAAATATCCTGTGCCAGACCCAGCCAATCCATTGGCCGACCCTAAGTTTCCGTTTGCCAATCCTCCTTACACATCGCGTGCATTATCTTATTTGGCAGTAGCTCAATACGACGCCTTAGTAGCGGCATGGCATTACAAATATAAGTATAATCGTAAGGCTCCGTCAAAGGCAGATGCTTCGGTAGCAACTTTATTGCCAGTTTCAGAATTACCAGCGTATCCATCCGAAGACGCTGTTGTTGCAGCCGCATCATACACGATTTTAGTAGCGATGTTTCCGGGCGAAGTGCCGTATTTAGATTCAAAATTGGCCGAAGCTAAAAATGCGAGATTGTGGGCCGGCATGAACGTACAGAGCGATATTACGGCTGGCGATGCCCTTGGCAAAGCCGTAGCAGGAAAAGTAATGGGACGTGCCAGAACAGATGGTATGAGTGCTGCCAACAACCAAACCGTGACGGCTGCGATGATAGAAAATGCAAAGAAATTGGGCGTGAAGAACCCGTGGGTAAGTCAAGAGATTCCTGCTCGTCCGCCGATGTTACCAAACTTTGGAGCTGTTAGCACTTGGAACTTCGACAAAGCCACAATGATTAAAATTCGCCCAGTGATTCCATATTTGGAGAGTTCAAGCGAATTCCAGAAAGACATAGAAGAATTGAAAGCCATTGAGAAAAACCAAACTCGCGAACAAGCTCGTATTGCCAATTTCTGGGCTGATGGTGCGGGTAGCTACACACCTCCGGGACACTGGAACCGTATTGCAGCAAACTCGGCTCACGAAGCCAAATACAGCGAAGTCAGAATGGCACGTACAATGGCTTTGGTAAGTACAGCATTGATGGATGCAGGTGTGGCTTGTTGGGATACCAAATATTATTACTACACACCACGTCCTCAGCAATTTGGAATAAAGACTTCGGTTGGTTTACCAAATTTCCCATCTTATACATCTGGACACTCAACATTCTCATCGGCGGCAGCTACGGTGCTTGCTTCGATATTCCCAACGAGAGCAACCGAGTATAACGGGTATGCTTCAGAAGCATCGAATTCGAGAGTTTACGGATTGATACATTACCGAATTGACTGCTCAATGGGCTTAGAACATGGCAAAAAAATCGGCGAATTCGCCATTGCCAGAGGTAAAGCCGATGGTTCGGGTCTTTAATAAAATCTTACTTAATCGGAGGAGTAAAACTCTTACTTCTCCGATTCAAAAAAATATTCTTCCTCTTTTTTAACAAATACCATTTATGAAAAAAACTCTACTTTTAGCAATATTACTTTTAGGAATTCACAAAGGTTATTCGCAAGGCTGCATTGCAGTTCGACACATGGCTTCGGCCGCTGGTAGAATCAATAACTCTACTACTGCGATGGGTCAAGGCCAATGGCAATTTACAGCGGGTTATCGCTACTTACATTCATATAAACATTTTGTCGGCACGACTGAGCAAAAACACCGTGTCGAAGAAGGTACTGATGTCAGAAACTGGTCCCATTCCTTTGATTTTGGTCTCTCTTATGCTGTCAATCAGCGGCTGAGTTTCTCGTTAAATGTTCCGTACAATGACAATGCCCGTTCGTCGCTGTACGAGCATTACGGAAACTCAGTTGAGGTCAACCCAGATAGAAAACGTTTCTTTACTTACTCAAGAGGTATTGGCGATATTAGATTTACATCAACTTATTGGGTACTAAATCCACTCACTCATTTAAAAGGAAACTTCGCATTGGGCGTAGGCATCAAGGCCCCAACTGGCGATGCCAACGTACAAGGCGATTTTTACAAATTAGACAAAAACAAAAAAGAGTATATCCAAACTAAAGCAGTTGACCAATCAATACAATTGGGCGACAGCGGCTGGGGAGCAAGTATCGAGCTACAAGGTTATCAATCACTGTTCAAAAATGCTACTCTTTATTACAATGGCTTTTATTTGTTTAGTCCCAAAGGTGTTAATCCACAAACCAATCTTTCGGTGCCAGACCAATACGCAGGGCGTGTAGGCTTAAACTACAATCTATTACCAAAACAAGGCTTTGGGGTTAGTTTGGGCGGAAGAATTGAAGGTTTACCTGCAATTGATTTGATTGGCAAAAGTGAAGGTTCACGTCGCCCAGGTTATATAGTTTCGTTTGAGCCGGGTTTAGTTTGGATGGATTCACACCATACACTCGCCTTGACAGTGCCGTATGCATTGATACGTAACCGCATCAAATCTTGGAGCGACCGCCAAGACCCTACCGGACAAAGACACGGAGATGCTGCATTTGCAGATTATTTCATATCAGCCACTTATTCATATCGTTTTTGATTTTATCATAGGTTAAGAATCCCAAACACTGCATATTCATCGAAAATGCAGTGTTTTTATATTATAAATATCTTGAATTGTATTTTTCTGAGATTAGCCAAATACAAGACCCCAAATCTAATAGCTGCTCAATAGAGGGTATGAGTATTTTTAGATAAGTGTAATGATGCCAAAAATAAACCTAATTTAGGCTTGAAAAGCTAAGGAAATAGCACTAAATCATTAAGTGTAAAAAAGACATTTAATAATTTGTGATTATCAAAATCAAACTATAAATTCAAACAAACATCTTCGGTAGTAAAGTAAGATTTTATCAAAATTCCCAAAATGAGTTTATTCATAAATTGTATTTTTTGAATAAATCAATCTGTATAACAATCCATACAAACTGTAATTGAAACTGTTTGATTTTCGATTACATTCTAATCAAATTTATCAATATTCAACCGTCTAACTCTTAATGAAAAAACTATTGACTCTATCCTTTTTTCTTGGGATTGTGGGCTTTGTAACTGCCCAAACCGCCAAGATAGACAGCAGTAAGTATCCTAAACTAATTACGTTTACCAATGAGCAAGACCGTGCCGATATGATGAAGCAACTCGGTATAAAAACGCTCCGTCCTGGCCCAAGTGGCGACGAAAAAGCCCCTAATCATGCCAATTATGATGAATCTTCGGCGAATCCATGCCCAGTTTTACCAGATATTTTGACCCTCAAAAACGGTAAAAAAGTAACAACTCCCGACGAATGGTGGAACAAACGCCGACCAGAGTTGGTAGATGACATCGAAAGAGAGATTTATGGTCGAATCCCGAAGAATGTTCCGAAAGTTACGTGGAGTGTTAAGGTGACGGATAAAGAATTTGTAAATCGGATTCCGGTTGTGGTAAAACAACTCGTGGGGCATGTGGATAATAGCGAATACCCACTGATAAATGTTGATATAAATATGATGTTGGTTGTGCCGTCGAATGTCAAAGGACCTGTGCCGGTTTTGATGATGTTTGGGCGTCCGAATTTTCCGGCACCTGCTCAGCCCAGCCCCGAACACATGGATAAAATCAATGCGTCGTTCAAAGACATGATGATTAAGCACGACCCATCGCTCAAAGCCATTTTCGATATGTATCCTGCGTATCAGCCAATTACTCGCCTGCCTGGGCCAAACTTTTTCGCTCCGCCAACTCCCGAAGACCAATTATCGCCAACCGAACGCCTCTTGGCAGCGGGTTGGGGGTATTGTACGATAGACCCTGCGAGTATTCAGGCCGATAACCAAGCTGGCCTTACACGCGGAATCATTGGTCTTGTAAACAAGGGTCAGCCTCGTAAACCTGAAGATTGGGGGGCATTGCGTGCGTGGGCGTGGGGAGCCGCTCGTGGGCTCGATTACTTAGAAACCGACCCACTCGTAGATGCCAAAAAGGTAGGTATAGAAGGTGTTTCTCGATACGGCAAAGCGGCATTAGTTACGTTGGCTTTTGAGCAGCGTTTTGCGGTGGGACTGCTGGGTTCATCTGGCAAAGGCGGCGTAACGCTCCATCGTAGGGTTTGGGGCGAAGCCGTTGAGAGCTTGGCTGGTGGTGGCAACTACTGGATGTGCGGAAATTATATGAAATTTGGAGCAGAAGATGCTACCTTTGGACGTAAAACTGGTTGCGATTTGACAGTCGATTCGCACGATGTATTGGCTCTGTGTGCCCCTCGTTTGGCTTTTGTGAGTTACGGAATCCCCGAAAAAGGAGATGCCAAATGGCTCGACCAAAAGGGTAGCTACATGGCAACCATTGCCGCCGGAGCTGTTTACAAACTTTTAGGAGCCAGAGACCTCGGCAAATCGAATGATTATCTGAAAGAAGAAATGCCACCAATGCTAACCGACTTACTCGATGGGCAACTTGCTTGGCGACAACACGACGGCGGACACACCGATGCACCTAATTACAAGTATTTTATTCCGTGGGCAAGCAAAAACCTCAATTATCAAAAATAGAAATTTAATTCAACCCTATTCATGAATCAAAAAAACAGACTTTTCGGCATTTTATTAACTTTAATTGCTTTTTGTACCACCTCAAAAGCCCAAACGGATGGTTGGATAGAACTCATCAACGGAAAAGATTTTACGGGATGGAAGGCGAGTGAGAACATGGGGACTTGGACAATTGTGGATGGTATGTTCCAGAACGTCGGTAAGCGTTCGCATTTGTGGTACGAAGGTGAGCATCTGAAAGATGGCTTCAAGAATTTTGAGATAGAAGTGCAAGTAAAGACCTTCAAATTGGCAAATTCGGGTATTTATTTTCATACCGAATACCAAGAGACAAACTGGCCGAACAAAGGTTTCGAGATTCAGGTAAATAACTCCCACATCGGCGAAGGCGATTATATCGAACTTAAACGCATGGCGAGCCTTTACGGAACCCGAAATCTGTATAAATCATTTGGCAAAGATGAAAAATGGATGACCGTCAGGGCGAGAGTTGAGAGCAATCGGGTGCAAATCTGGTGCGATGGAATGAAAACAGTTGATTATATTCAGCCCGAAGTAACAGCCAAAGGCGTAAAAAGACTCAGCAAAGGTACATTTTGTCTGCAAGGGCATGATGTGATGAGCAAGAGCCAATACCGTAGTTTTAAAGTCAGAAGGCTACCCGATGATGCCAAATCAACCATTGTTGCTCCGCAGTTTGGGGCTTGGTACGATAGCCTGATAGCCATGCAAGGACGCCAATTTGGATTTATTGACCTAAACCCAAAAACTAAAATGACGGCTGCAGAATTGACCAATTACGTATATGCTACGGGTATCAATGCTTCGCTTGTGAAGACTCCTGCGACTGTTTCAGAATTTAGCAGCGGAAAAAACCTACCTTTGTTTTTTGGTGTGAAGGTTACGAGTAGTAGTGTAGGAAATATCAAAGACTCAAAAGCTGATTACATCGTAGGCGAAAGCACCGATTTGGCATCGGCAAAGGCATTGCTAAAGAGTGGCAAAATCAATGTTTGGTCGGATAAAGGAAAGGTGCTGAATGCCCAAAATGCAGATGAATTATTGGGTTTAGCCAATCAGAATTCGGTAGCGATTGAGATTGACAATATAAATCAGACACCTTCGGTTGAGGTTTTAAAGATTGCCAAAGCTAAAGGACTAAAATTTACATTTTCGGGTTTGATACCTGTGTCAAATATCGAAAAATCGCAGTATGCCTTTGAAGCCGCCAAAGCCGCCAATCTTAACTACAAAGATTTATATATCCCGAATTGGTAAAAATGACATAGTTTTACAGAATCATCTATTCAAACTTACTCATATACTCAATGAAAAATACCGCAATTATTTTGATGTTTTTTGCCTTGGTTTCGTGCCAAGAAAAATCTAATAAAAAACCAGTTGAAGGTACTTGGAAACTCCTTTCGGGAACACTCATCGAGAAAGGTGATACAACCGTGACCGACTACACCCAAGGCAAATCATTCATCAAAATCATCAACGATACCCATTTTGCTTTTCTGTTGCACGACTTATCGAATGGAAAAGACTCCAGTACGGCAGCGTACTCGTCGGGTGGGGGTAAATATACCTTGGTAGGAAACGACTACACCGAGCATCTCGAATACTGTACCGATAGAGCTTGGGAAGGCCACGATTTTAGTTTTAAAGTCGAGATAGATGGCGATACGTTGGTGCAGAGCGGTGTCGAAAAAATCGAAAAACAGGGCATTAATCGAATCAATATTGAAAAATACATCCGTTTGAAATAGTAGTATGAAAATTGCACTTGTTAGGCATTTTAAAGTAAAAAAATCGTACCCAAAACGCTTTCTGATTAGTTACGAAGAACTCGTAAATTGGTTTGAAGAATACGATTTGGCCGAAATTGAGCCTTTTGAGGTCGAGAAGCTGGACGCAAGTTTCGAGAGGTGTTATTGTAGCACCATGAAAAGAGCAAAGCAAACGGCTACGCATTTTTATTCGGGCGAGGTTATTCTTCAAAAAGAATTAGAAGAGGTAAGTGTGTTGCCGCTATTTTCGCGAAAGATTAAATTACCACTACTTTTTTGGGGAATCATGATTCGGAACAAAACTTTGTCTGAGAATCCAATAACGCTTGATTTTAGAAGAAAAATAGAACCATTTATTGAAAAAATTATCGAAGATAACTGCGATACTCTAATTGTTAGCCATGGTTTTGTAATGATGCTGACAGAGAGAGAACTGAGAAAACGTGGTTTCGTAGGCAAAAAAATAGGAAACCCTAAAAACGGAAAAATGTATTTATTCGAGCGATAAAAACCAACTAATTTATTCAACCCTAAAACATGAAAAATCTCTATAAAATCCTTAGTTTTTGTTGTTTTGCTATGCAGGTTTTTGGGCAAAACCCTCTCCCCGAAATGAAATCAGGGGTAATTTATTGGGACAGCCTAAAGGTGAAATCTGCTGATGGCAAGCATCGAAGACTGCTTCAACCGCAATCTTCGACAACTCACTTGAAGCTGTTTAGCGTACACGCTACAACCCAAGATGCAGGTACAAAGCCAAATCCGCCGCACCCAAACAAAGATGCCGACGAGTTGCTAATTATCAAAGAAGGAAAAATAAAGTTTACAATTGGCAGCCAAACCAAAATCATGGAAGCTGGAGACGTAGCTGTGGTATTGGCCGATGAAATGCACGGTCTCGAAAACGTTGGTGATACACAGGCAACGTACTATGTTTTTAGGTATCAATCCAAAAATCCGACCGATTTAGAGAGAGGTCGAAAAGCGGGTGGGTCATTGTTATTGAAAAAGTCAGAATTACCATTTAAACCCCACGATAAAGGCGGACGCAGAGATTTTTACAATCGACCAATTACCCAATGTTCGGTTTTTGAGATGCACTCAACCGCCCTCAATGCAGGTTTAGAGAGCCATCAGCCGCACACACACGCCACCGAAGAAGCCCTCTTGATAACCAAAGGAACAGTGACGATGGTGATTGATTGTAAAATCTATCAAGCCAAGGCGGGCGATTTGGTTTTACTTGGTTCGAATATTCCGCATGCTTTAATCAATACTTCTGGAACTCAATGCGAATATTTTGCATTTACTTGGAGGTAGGTAAAATATCGAATTTCTCAAATATTGCGAATTCTTCGAATCTTGTATGCAACAACTTCATAACATATTCGTCATTCGAGATATGCGGTCTATTTTATATTTTATCGCTTATTAACTATTCAGAAATCATAACAAACACTTTATTATCTAAATTAAACAAAAATTCAAATGAAAAAAGTTACTCTGTTTATTGCTGTACTTTTATCGGTAATTATTACTGCAAATGCACAAGTTCGCACTCCTGCGGCAAGCCCTTCGGCAAAATTAGAGCAAGCGGTTGGTCTATCTACCATCACGGTTGAGTATAGTCGTCCGAGTGCAAAAGGCCGTAAAGTTTATGGCGAATTAGTGCCATTCGGAGTAGTTTCACGTACAGGTGCCAATCAAGGTGTAAAGATTACGTTTAGCGATGATGTGAAAATCGAAGGAAAAGACCTTAAAAAAGGTTCTTACAAAATCTTGACAGTTGCTGGCGAAAAAGAATGGAAAGTAGTTTTTCATCCAAACCTTAGCATCAACATTCCGGGTGCCGACTACAAAGAATCTGACGAGGCATTGCGTATCTCTGTACCAGTTAGAAAATTGGCCGATAAAGTAGAAACCTTTACAATGGATTTCGACCAAATCAAAGACAGTGGTGCTGAACTTTACCTTGCTTGGGAAAACACAAAAGTTGGCTTTACGATTGATGTAATGACTGACCCTAAAGTAGAAGCGAGCATCAAACAAGTAATGGCGGGTCCTTCGGCTGGCGATTACCTTGCGGCGGCTTCGTACTACGCAAACTCTGGAAAAGACATCAACAAAGCTTTGGAATGGGGCAAAAAAGGTGTTGATATGGGTGCAACTCAATTCTGGAATCTTCGTCAGTACAGCTTGATTTTGGCTAAAGCTGGCAAATACAAAGAAGCAGTAGATGTTGCAAAGCAATCATTGGCAAAAGCAACAGAAGCTAAAAACAATGACTATATCAAAATGAATAACGATTCGATTGCTGAGTGGAGCAAGAAGTAATGGTTATGAAAGCATAATATCAAGTATCTGAATCGAGGGGTAGCGAATAGTAATAATTCCTACCCCTTTTTATTTATTTAATCCCTATTTATGAAATATTTATCGTTTGAAAATGGCGACAAAATGCCCGCTTTGGGCTTAGGAACTTGGAAATCGGCCAAAGGTGAAGTCTATGGAGTTGTTCGTAAGGCCATCGAAATCGGTTATCGGCATTTTGATTGTGCGTACTTGTACGGAAACGAAAAAGAGATTGGCGATGCCTTTGCCGATGCCATAAAAGCTGGTGATGTACAACGTGAAGAGCTTTTTGTGACCTCAAAACTCTGGAATAACCGCCACCGCAAAGAGCAAACCCGCTCTGCCTTTGATATTACGCTCAAAGACTTACAGATAGATTATCTTGATTTATATCTGATTCACTGGCCAATCGTGGTTGTAGATGACAAAGCGTTTCCAGAAACGGGTAAAGATTTAGTGAGTTTGACCCAAACACCGCTTTCTGAAACTTGGGAAGGGATGATTGCCATAAAAGAAACTGGCTTGGCAAAACACATTGGTGTGTCGAATTTCAATCCGCCTAAAATGCAACGAGTTTGGGATGCCACTGGCGTGAAACCCGAAGTAAATCAGGTAGAACTACACCCCTTTCTTCAGCAAAAAGCCATGAAAGAGTACACCGACAAGCACGGAATCATCCTAACGGCTTTTTCGCCATTAGGTTCACTCGACCGTCCTGCCAATCGCAAAACCGAAGGCGACCCGCTGCTTTTTGAAAATGAAACTATTCGAAAAATTGCCGAAAGTAAAGGTGTTTCGATGGCTCAAGTGATTTTAGCTTGGGGGGTAAATTACGGTATCAGCACGATTCCGAAAACCGTAAGCGAGAGTCGCTTAAAAGAAAACCTTGCCGCCGCAGATATTGAATTGACCGATATTGAAATGTATCAAATTAGCAATCTCGACCTCAAAAATCGCTACATCAAAGGTGATTTTTGGTGCCTCGAAGGCTCAGATTATACATTAAATGGTCTTTGGTTTGAATAAATAGCCAGTTTCATTAACTTTATTGGGTAATCAAGTGGATAATCAAAATAGTTAATTGATAGTGCATAATTATTTTGAATTAATTGAAATATTGTCATTTGTTATAAAATGCTGATAATCAATTCTTTCAAACAACATTCGAGAAGTTCGGAGTATTCGATTTATTCTTAAAAAATTGACTATAAGTAAGTTATCTCGTTTCTGAATACCCCTATTCAATCATTTACAAAAAACTATGAACTCACGTAGAGAATTCCTAAAAAAAATGACAGCATCGGCGGCGATTTTGCCAATGATGAATACCGTTTCGGAGCAAATTAATTTGCCAGCCGACAAACAACTCCGAATCGCATTCTGCGGTTTGGGTAGCTACGCACAGCGTTGTGCCGATGCCATCAAAGATAGCCCAAACGTAAAAGTTGTGGGCGTAATCACGGGAACTCCATCCAAAATTGATACTTGGGTCAATAAGTACGGTGTTGCAAAAGAGAATTGCTACACCTATGCCGATATGGCTAAAATCAAAGATAACCCAAACATTGATGTCGTTTACGTTACTTCAAATAACGCCTCGCATCACCCGCATACGATAGCGGTGGCAAAAGCTGGTAAGCATGTCATTTGTGAAAAACCAATGGCTGTCAATGTCAAAGAAGCCCAAGAAATGATAGCTGCCTGCAAGGCCAATAATGTAAAGTTATTTATCGGGTATCGCCTTCATTTTGAGTCATTTACAAAAGAATTGATACGGATGCGTACGTCGGGCGAACTGGGCAAAATCTTATTTGTGAATGCCACAATGGGCTTCAAAATTGGCAACCCTACGCAGTGGCGTTTGAAGAAAAAAGAGGCGGGCGGCGGAGCCATGTACGACGTGGGTGTTTACTGCATCAACGGTGCCAGATATGCCACTGGCGAAGAGCCGATTTGGGTAACAGCCCAAGAACTAAAAACCGATAACGTGAAGTTTAAAGAAGTAGATGAGACGATTACGTGGCAGATGGGTTTTCCGAGTGGCGTGATTGCCAACTGTGCTACAACCTATAATTTTAATAATTTTGATAGGCTCTATGTGGCTGGCGACAAAGATACATTTGAGCTATCGCCTGCGTTTGGTTATGGCCCATTAAAAGCCCGAACCAACAGAGGCGAGGTTAATCAGCCAGTGGTTACTCACCAAAAATACCAGTTAGAGGGCATGGCCGATTGTTTTTTGAATGGAACACAACACCCCAACTGTGATGGCGAAGAAGGCCTCAAAGACATGAAAATCATGGCGGCTATCTACGAATCTATTGCCAAAGGTGGTGCCAAAGTGATGATAAAATGGTGATAGACCCAGAAGAAAGAAGCTGGAAAATATCTTCATTGATAATACCTTAGGAACACGCACACGGCGTGTTCCTACAAAACGGCTGGATTGACACAAAACGTCATTTTGCCTTCTTCAACAAATCGTATCAAATTTTCGGCTGCCAAACGAGACATTTCGTCGCGGGCTTCGATGGTTGCCGAGCCGATATGAGGCAATACACAAACGTTTTTCATATCAAGTAGTGGGTTGTTAGCATCCATCGGCTCGGGGTCGGTTACGTCTAAACCTGCTCCGTAAATAAGGTTTTCCCGCAATGCTCGTATCAAATCTGCTTCGACAACTACTTTTCCACGTGCCGTATTCAAGAAAATTGCCGTTGGTTTCATCTTAGTAAAAGCTTCATAATCAAACTTGTACAAAGTATCTAGGCTGAGGTTTGAATGAATAGAGATTACATCAGAAACCCTCAAAAAATCGTCAAAATTGAGTAACTCTGCTCCTAACTCAGCTTCTGCTTTTGGGTTTGGCGTACGATTGCAATAAACGATTTTCATATTATAAGCCGCCTTGCATTTGCGAGCCATTTCAAAACCAATTGCTCCCAGACCAAATATTCCGAGTGTTTTGCCATCGAGTTCTATACCCAAATCGGCTTTGGGTTTAAAGACTGGATAGTCGTTTTTCAGAATCCGTTTGTGTTGTTGAAAAAAATCCCTTGCTACCGCAATCATCAACCCAAAGGCTACATCCGAAGTAGCGTTATTCATAGCTTGTGGAGTATTTCCAATCGGTATTTTGAGTTGCGTAGCGGTCTCTATATCAATATTGTCAAAACCTGCCGCATACTGAGATATAACTTTAAGATGAGCGTTTTCTCTCAGAAACTTACCATCAATTTTTTCTTTTGAAGTTGTGATGAGTGCATCAAAGTTTTTGGCGTACTCGGTCAATTCATCATAAGTAAGGGGCTTGGTTTCGCTACGAACAACAACCTCAAAACCTTTGGCATTTAGCATTTGCAAGCCAACTTCGGGTATTTGACGGGTAACTAATATTTTCATGGATTTCGGATTGAAATTAACTGTGTAAAATTAGTAGAATACGGTCTAATCTACGATTTAATGACCAAAATCATAAGAAATTGTTGTTTAAGTTTAGTATCTTTATGAATTATTAGAAATTGTAAAAGCTCAATTACTGAAAAAAACAGCTTCAATATTCTTTCTTTGCCTACTGATTTGTAATATGTTGGGCTTTACCTTCGTAACTTTTTGGAACGAATGGCAGGAGGCTCACAGCGTAAAATCGAGTAATCTGGTTGAGCTTAGAGGCGATACATTAATCTTCAAAGTGCCGATTTCTATTCCTTACCAATCGGAGTGGGAGGCTAAGCCAACAGAGGAGCGAATGGCGATTTTTGACGGAGAATTCTATCATTCTTACAAACAAGCCTATCAAAACGATACTTTATACACTTACTATACACATCAGCGGGTGAGCCGAGAAAATATCTATACGTTGCTTCATGATGTACACGATAATCTCAATCAATTCTCAAAAAAGAATATACCACCAGCACAGAAAAGCTTAGATTTTTTTAAAAACCTAAGTAAAGATTATGTCGAGATTCACACCCGACTAATTACACTTTTTTGGGTTGAAGATTTGCCAATTCAAAATTACGCTTATTCTTCTGACTACGTACAAATTCCTTTAGAAGTAAGCTCTCCACCGCCAGTTTTTTCATAGATTTTATCGCTACAATTCTTTCGACGCAGCTCATATGGTCTGTGTTATGCTTTGTCGTATTCTAAAATCTTATGTTTATGAAAAAAATCATATCGGCTTGGGTAGGCTCACAACCTGTCGCAAAGGCTATTTCATACATTTGGCTCAATCGTTTGGCCTTATTTATTGTATTTTTTTGGTTTGGATTCCTCAAAATTGTCGGTGTCTCGCCAGCCAAAGACATTGTCACGCATCTGCACCACCAAACCATCGAGCCGTTTATCTCGGCAGCTTATTTTATTCCACTTTTAGGTGTTGTAGAATGTTTGATTGGAGTTCTGTGGCTCATCCCGAGACTTACCAAAGTGGCATTTATTTTATTTAGTTTACAAATGATTACTACTTTTTTGCCTCTTATCCTATTACCGAGCGAGACGTGGCAGTCGGGCTTGGCTCTTACATTGGCAGGTCAATATATCATCAAAAACGTAGTGCTGATAGCTTCTGCATACACAGTTTATCGAGTAAATTAACAAAGAATAGAAATGAAAATTATACATATTTCTTTATTGATATTGATTGGAATAAATATTTATGCACAAGAAAAACCAGACTCGGTAAAAGTATTGAATCTCGATGAAGTGAAGATTACCGAGCAGCAGTTTAAATTCAATATTCAGAGCCTTCCAGTTACGAAAGGAACTTACATTTTTGGTGGTAAAAAGACCGAAAATATCAATGTTTTGGGGCTTGATGCCAATATTGCCGAAAAAACAGCAAGACAGATTTTTGCCAAAGTGCCGGGTGTTTTTGTGTATGATATGGATGGTTCGGGAAACCAAATCAATATCTCGACCCGTGGCCTCGACCCTCACCGTGGATGGGAATTTAATATCCGAAAAGATGGAATCATTACCAATTCGGATGTTTATGGGTATCCAGCAAGTCATTATTCGATGCCTATGGAGGCAATTCAGAATATAGAGTTGGTGCGTGGAACGGGTTCTTTACAATATGGTGCTCAGTTTGGTGGAATGCTCAATTATTTATCAAAACAAGGGGATACAACCCGTACTTTCGACTTTGAGAGTACAAACTCCATTGGCTCGTTTGGACTTTTGAGTACTTACAATGCCGTGGGCGGACAGGTTGGAAAGGTAAATTACTACGTTTATTACAGCAAGCGTGGCTCAGACGGATACCGTGAAAATAGTCGCAGCGATTACGAAGCTCAATCGGCACAGATTACCTACAAGCCCACCTCAAATCTATCTATTAAAGCCGATTTTTCACGGTCTAAATACGTTTTCCGTTTGCCGGGTCAACAAACCGATGCGATGTTCAATACCAATCCGAGAGCCGCTACTCGTTCAAGAAACTTTTATAGTCCAGATATTTACGTACCGTCTATATCGTTAAATTGGACACTGAGCGGCCGAACCAAACTCTCTTACACCATTTCGGCGATTTTGGGTAGCCGTAGTAGTGTCTTGTTTGATAGAGCAGCCGATGTAGTTGATAAAATCGACCCAGCTACGCTCCAATACGCCAATCGCCAAGTAGATATTGATAATTATCACAGCTATACTTCCGAGTTAAGAATGCTCCACCAATATAGTTTAGGCAAAGTCAATTCAATTTTGGTTGGGGGTGTTCAATACATGAATAATAACTTGCATCGTCGGCAACAGGGCAGGGGTACCACGGGTAGCGATTTTGATTTGAGTATTTCAGGGGCTTGGGGTAGAGACTTGAACTTCAAAACCCAAAATATTGCCTTTTTTGTGGAGAATAGGTTTAGCATAACACCAAAGTTATCAATTACACCGGGTTTGAGAATTGAGTCGGGCGAGTCTAATATGTCGGGTACAATCAGTTATTACGACCCAACGAAATTACCCAATACGATTCCGCACAGATTCCCGCTTTTGGGTCTTAATGCCGATTATCAAATAAATCAATTTCAGAATCTATACGCGGGTTTTTCGCAAGCCTATCGTCCAGTTATTTTCAAAGACATCATTCCTGCTTCGATTTATGAGAAATCATCCGATGACCTGAAAGATGCAAGTGGATATAATTTTGAGGCTGGATACAAAGGTACTTTCGAGAAAATAAGGGTCGAAATGACGTATTTTCAGTTATTGTACAAAAATCGACTCGGTACTTTGGCTCAGACCGATGCCAACGGAAATTTTCAGATTTTACGAACCAATATCGGGAATTCGTTTACGAAAGGCTTAGAGTTTTTTGCCGAATATTATTTGAGGATTAATGAAAACGCCAATTTGTCAATGTTCTCCTCGAATTCGTTAATGGATGCGAGATATTTAAAAGCCGAGATTCGTTCTGGAGAGAAAAACGTAAGTATCGAAGGTAATTTCGTAGAAAGTACACCTCAAGTGATTAGCCGTAGCGGAGTTACTTTGAGAGTGAAGAAATTGAGTGTTACTACATTGTTGAGTCATACATCCAAAAGCTATGCCGATGCTTTCAATACCGTACAACCTTCGGCCAATGGAGCCGTCGGGCTTGTGCCTGCTTACACGATTCTTGACTTAAATGCTTCGTATCGTGTTTCTAAAAAGTTGCTGTTGAAGCTCAATCTCAATAATGTGACCGACAAACAATACTTTACCAAACGTCCGCAGTTTTACCCAGGTCCTGGCATTTGGGCTTCGGATGGCAGGAGTATCAACCTAACGGCTTCGACACGTCTATAAAAAACAAGTGCCACGCTGGGCGTGGCACTTGTTTTTAAATATTTGCTCTAATTTCTTTCAGAATCTCACCGCCGCCTAAATCCAGAATCTTTTCGGCTAATTGTTGGCCTAAATCATTTGCTTCGCTGGTTGGAGCTTGCAGAATTCGACGAATTATCTTTTGTCCATCCAGACTGATAATCCCGCCTGTTATCTCAAGCCCCTGCGGTGTGTTGATGCAATTCCCAAAAACAGGAATCGAGCATCCGCCTTGCAGTTTTTTCAAAAATGCCCTTTCGGCGAGTAAGCAACCTTCGGTTTTGTCATCGTTTAGTGCTTTACGAATCAATGCTTTTTTATCGGTAGCCAATCCCACCGCCGACTCAATGGCCACGCTTCCTTGTCCGACGGCTGGTGTGAATGTCTCTAATGGCAGATGTTCCACAATCAAATCATCGTACTCCATCCGATGCACACCTGCGTATGCCAAAAGCAAGGCATCGCACTGACCTTCTTCGAGTTTTCGGAGTCGGGTTTGTAGATTTCCACGCATATCCACCACTTTTATATGCGGATAATAAGCCTTTAGCATAGCTACCCGACGAGTCGAGGAAGTACCTACGACAAAAGACTCACCGCTATTGAGCGAAAGATTTTTATTGAAACTCACCATCACATCATTGACCTGCTCACGCTCCGTAAAGGCAATAATTTCAAAATCAGCATCCAACTCCGACTGCAAATCTTTGGCACTATGTACCGCAATATCAATCGAGCCGTCTCTTAGCTGTTCTTCTAATTCTTCGGTAAAAACTCCCTTACTCCCGATTTTCGACAAAGCCCTATCCAAAATCTTATCACCCTTGGTTTCGATGATGACGATTTCGGTTTCTGCACCTTGTGCCTTGAGTTTTTCTTCTACATAATACGCTTGCCAAAGAGCAAGTTTACTACCACGAGTACCTATTTTTATCACTTAATTTATCGCTGATTTTATTACTGATTACACTAATATTTATCGCTGACTACACTGATTCTCTTTTGATATCATTGATTTATTATCGTTGATTATGCTAATTATTTATCATTGATTGCATTGATTTGATTACTGATTACGCTGATAAATTAAATAAAAACCAATTATAATCAACAAAATCAATAAGATTAATCAATAGCAAAATCAATGTAATCATAAAACAATCAATGCAATCAGCGATTCTTCTTATTTCATTAACTGACTAATTATCAAGGAAATATCCAAAAATACCATCTTGGCTCTAACGTTTCGTTCTATGTGAGCATAAGCGTCATTGATGGTCTGAATAATTGGTTCGAGGCTTTTTTCCTTCAAAAAACCACCGAATTTCTGCACAAATACTAATTCATCACCTTCAAGACGTACCAATTCTTCGGCTCCGTTTTTATACAAGATTATTTCTCTAAAAATATTCAAACCGTATTCGAGCAGCCCCTTTTGTTTTTCTTTAATCATGGCGTCAAACTCGTCGGCCATCGGCACCAGTTTATCAATTTTTGTGGCGTAGCACATTCGCATCCAATTGGCAAACCATTGGTGTTCAGATTCGTCTTCGTGATTTACCAACGAAATCGCCTTTGTCAAACTCCCTTCCGACAAATAAGCTATTTGCTTCGCCCTATCTGCAGCAACTGACTTATGATTCACCAAAAACGAAACAACCTCATCATCGTTAAAATTCCGAACCGCCACACGCTGCGTACGAGAAATAATCGTCGTCAGCAAACGCTCCATGCTGTTACATACGAGCAAAAACATCGTTTGGTCGGGTGGTTCTTCCAGAATCTTCAGGAGTGCATTTGCCGTTGCGGTGTGCAAATACTCGGCTTGCCAGATGATTACGATTTTGTATCCGCCTTCGTAAGACTTCAACGATAATTTCTGAATCAACTGTCTTGCTTCTTCAACAGGGATATTCGGTTGCTTTTTATTAATTTTTTCTAACCAATCGGGTAGTGTTCCATAATGCCCATCGGCCAAGAAACTCCTCCACTGAGCCATAAAATTCTCCGATATTTCGGTTTTACCACCCGCCGTCGGAAAAATATACGTAACATCAGGATGAGCCAGCTTACTCATTTTCAAGCAAGAAGCACATCGCCCACACGAATCATTCTCCTGTCTATTCTCGCAATTGATGTAGGTAGCAAACGCAATAGCCATCGCCAAATTGGCACTTCCCTCATTTCCATGAAAAAGCTGTGCATGAGCAACGTGGTTGTTCTGCACCGCCCCAATGAGCGTTTGCTTGATTTCGTCGAGACCTATGATTTTACCGAATTGCACCTAAATACCTTATAAATTTTACTAAATTGCTCTTTAATTTTGCTTAGATAGTCTAAACTATTGCTTTGGTCATTCGGTGGACATTCAATCGTCAATTAATTACCCAGTAGGTAATGACAATGAATGACTATTGTTTGACTAATTATGACAAATTACTTATGCTCAAAAACCCATTTCAAAATCTCAAAATCTTCTTCTGATAAATCAAGATTTCGGCGTTTCATTGTCTCTCTGATAACCTGAATCGCCTTATCGAAACGATATTCGGTATAACCTTCGGCTGCTCCGCCCCAAGTAAAAGATGGAATGTGCTTTTCTTGAAACCCCGCACCATATACATTGACATTTACGCCTACCACCGTTCCTGTATTAAACATCGTGCTGATACCCGCTTTGGTATAATCGCCCATGAATGTTCCGCAGAATATCGTCCCAGTATCTTCTAATTGCTCTGTCGAATAATTATATAGTCTAACATTGGTATAATCATTCTTCAAATTAGAATTATTGGTATTTGCTCCCAGATTGCACCATTCACCGATGACTGAGTTTCCCAAAAAACCATCGTGTGCTTTATTTGAATACGCAAAAAATACCGAATTGCCCACTTCTCCACCTACTCTCGAATGATGCCCGATAGAAGTATTATTCCGAATCTTGCTTCCCCAGGCCACAATACTACCTTCGCCGATGAAGCATGGGCCAAGGATAATCGCCCCTTCTTGCACCTGTGCATCCTTACTTATATATATAGGGCCACCTTCGGCATTCAAAATTGCCGCCCGAATACTCGCACCTTCTTCTACAAATACATTTTCAGGAGCATAAACCCTCGTAAACGGGTCTTTAATTTCGGCCGAAACCTTTCCTTTTGTTATCAATCCAAAATCAGCTTTGATTTGCTTGCCATTCAATGAAAATATATCGGGCAATTGACGGATAATTGTCAAGTGGCCATCAAAAATAACCTTATTAAATCCGTCAATATTAAATCCAAAAGCTAATTCATCAACCGATTTTACAGCCACTACTATATCATTATATATAATAGCAGTTTTTTCTTCAATATTTTCGATTAATTCAACAAGCTGCGGTGTCGGACAAACACCCCCATTGATATAAATCCGTCCGCTATTGTCATGGCTATATTTTTTACTTAGATAACCTTCTGTCAAATACCCACTATTACTACCTAAGTAATGTTTCCATTTATCGGTGATAGTCAAAATCCCACAACGAATCTCAGCGACTGGTCGTGTAAAAGTAAAAGGTTTTAAACATGCCCGAATCTGCGGCTCGTCAAAGAGTATATATTTCATAATCAAAGACCCCCTCTTCATCGGTGAAGAGGGGGCGATAATAAGATTAATTATTTATTTCTTTTAATCGTGCTTTCTCGACCCTCGCCGATACCCCAATACTTAATTCATATAATATATATAAAGGTATAGCAACTAAGATTTGGCTAATCATATCTGGCGATGGCGTAATCACGGCCGCTACAATTAATATAACTACCAATGCGTGTTTACGATAAGTTTTCAAGAAGACAGGTCCTACGATACCGATTTTGGTCAAAACAAAAATTGCAATTGGCAACTGGAATGTCACACCACAAGCCAAAGTCAAGGTTGCCAATATTGAGATATATGAATTAATGTCGAATTGGTTCAGAATCATTGGGTCAATCTGATAATTAACCAAGAAGTTAATCGCAAACGGAGCAACTACATAATATCCAAACAACACACCCAAGAAGAAAAGCGTCGTAACATAAAAAACTGCTCCACGAGCCGCTTTGGTTTCGGCAGGTTTAAGGCCAGGCTTGATAAAACGCCAAACTTCCCAAAACACATACGGAAAAGCAAAAACTAACCCAAGAATCGCCGAAGCCGTAAGGGCCATCATAAATTGCCCCGAAACCTCACGACTCATCAAACTAAAATTTAGCTTATCAACGCAAAGGCTCGGAATCCCGACCGCGTCTCCAATTTTACATAATATTCTATATGTAAGAAAATCAGGCTTGGCAGGAGCCAAAATGATATAATTAAAAATCTTCGACATTGAGAAGAACGCAACAATCATAAAACCAAGGATTACCCCCACCGAGCGAATCAAATGCCAACGCAATTCTTCGAGATGCTCAATAAAAGTCATTTCCTTACCACTATCTGTTTCCCCATCATCATAGTCATAATCTACATAAGGAGCTTGGTCAAGAGCCATATATTATATTGTTTATATCATTAGAGATTAATATCAATCGCAAATTTAGAAAAAAAACTCACTTGTAGCACGAGTTTTCAACACGTGTAATATATAGATAGTGAGTAAATACTTAATTTTCGATACATCCAAACGTTTCACATAGATGGATGCATAGTTTTTGTATTGCACAATTCAAAGAAGTTATATAAACGTTCGGATTGGGTGGAAATGTAAGTCATTGAGAATAAGGGAGATTGGAGTATGGTTATAAAAAACTTTTGGATGGGGTCTTGACATGGGTAAAAAAAGGCCGTACCTTTGCAGTCCCAAAAGCGATAGGGGTTCGACGCTACGGAGCAAGAGCATGGTAGATAAGGGCGGTTAAAAAATAAATTTCGCAAAACATTTGGATTTATAA
>JBKBNY010000010.1:189454-281469 GCA_046295175.1 Spirosomataceae bacterium | reverse complement strand
TTGTGGGCTGGACCAAACTCGTTTACGTCAACAAATGCAAGTATCAGTGCCACGACCGCTGGAACTTATACCGTAACAGTAACAAATACAACAAGTGGCTGTACAGCAACAGCAACAACAGTTGTTACAAGCGATACAACCCCACCAACGGTAGGCATAACAGGCACTACTAACTTGACTTGTACGGTAACGAGCGTAAGCAGAACAGCGACGGGTGGCGGAATATATTTGTGGGCTGGACCAAACTCGTTTACGTCAACAAATGCGAGCATCAGTGCAACAACCGCAGGAACTTATACCGTAACAGTATTGAATACAACGAATGGCTGTACAGCAACAGCAACAACATCAGTTACAAGTGATACAACACCACCAACGGTAGGAGTTACAGGTACAAACAATTTGACTTGTACGGTAACGAGCGTAAGCAGAACAGCGACGGGTGGCGGAATATATTTGTGGGCTGGACCAAACTCGTTTACGTCAACAAATGCAAGTATCAGTGCAACAACCGCAGGTACATACACAGTAACAGTAACAAATACAACAAGTGGTTGTACAGCAACAGCAACGACAGTTGTTACGAGTGATACAACCCCACCAACGGTAGGCATAACAGGCACTACTAACTTGACTTGTACGGTAACGAGTGTTAACCGAACAGCGAGTGGTGGCGGAACGTACTTGTGGGCTGGATCAAACTCATTTACGTCAACGAATGCAAGTATCAGTGCAACAACTGCGGGAACATATACCGTAACAGTAACAAATACAACAAGTGGCTGTACAGCAAGTGCAACAACTTCTGTCACGAGCGACACTACACCACCAACGGTAGGAGTTACAGGTACAACAAACCTAACTTGTACGGTAACGAGTGTTAACCGAACAGCAACAGGCGGTGGAACGTACTTGTGGGCTGGACCAAACTCGTTTACCTCAACGAATGCGAGTATCAGTGCCACGACCGCAGGGACATACACAGTAACAGTAACAAATACAACAAGTGGCTGTACAGCAAGTGCGACAACAGTTGTTACAAGCGACACAACCCCACCAACTGTGGGAGTTACAGGAACAGCAAACTTGACTTGTACAGTAACGAATGTTAACCGAACAGCGAGTGGTGGCGGAACGTACTTGTGGGCTGGACCAAACTCATTTACGTCAACGAATGCAAGTATCAGTGCAACAACCGCAGGGACTTATACCGTAACAGTAACAAATACGACAAGTGGTTGTACAGCAAGTGCAACAACAGTTGTTACAAGCGATAATTCATTGCCAACAATCACGATTAGTGGTACAGAAAATCTTACTTGTTCAACTACAAGCGTAAGCAGAACAGCAAGTGGTGTTGGAACATATTTATGGGCAGGACCAAACTCGTTTACGTCAACAAATGCAAGTATTAGTGCCACAACCGCAGGAACATACACAGTAACAGTAACAAATACGACAAGTGGCTGTACAGCAACAGCAACAACAGTTGTTACAAGCGATACAACCCCACCAACGGTAGGCATAACAGGCACTACTAACTTGACTTGTACAGTAACGAATGTTAACCGAACAGCGAGTGGCGGCGGAACGTACTTGTGGGCTGGACCAAACTCGTTTACGTCAACGAATGCGAGCATCAGTGCAACAACTGCGGGAACATATACAGTAACAGTAACAAATACAACAAGTGGCTGTACAGCAACAGCAACAACAGTTGTTACAAGCGATACAACCCCACCGACGGTAGGAGTTACCGGCACAGATAACCTAACTTGTACGGTAACAAGTGTTAACCGAACAGCGACGGGTGGCGGAATATACTTGTGGGCTGGACCAAACTCGTTTACGTCAACAAATGCAAGTATCAGTGCCACGACCGCTGGAACTTATACCGTAACAGTAACAAATACAACAAGTGGCTGTACAGCAACAGCAACAACAGTTGTTACAAGCGATACAACCCCACCAACGGTAGGCATAACAGGCACTACTAACTTGACTTGTACGGTAACGAGCGTAAGCAGAACAGCGACGGGTGGCGGAATATATTTGTGGGCTGGACCAAACTCGTTTACGTCAACAAATGCGAGCATCAGTGCAACAACCGCAGGAACATACACAGTAACAGTAACAAATACGACAAGTGGTTGTACAGCAAGTGCAACAACAGTTGTTACGAGTGATACAACACCACCAACGGTAGGCATAACAGGCACTACTAACTTGACTTGTACGGTAACGAGTGTTAACCGAACAGCGACAGGAGGCGGAACATATTTATGGGCTGGGCCAAACTCGTTTACGTCAACGAATGCAAGTATCAGTGCCACAACCGCAGGGACATATACAGTGACAGTAACGAATGAAATCAATGGCTGTACAGCAAGTGCAACAACAGTTGTTACAAGTGATACCACGCCACCAACGGTGAGTATTACTGGTACAGATAATTTGAGCTGTACGGTTGGAAGCGTAACAAGAACGGCATCGGGTGGTAGCTTGTATGCTTGGGCAGGTCCAAACTCATTTACGGCAACTACTACTTCGATAACAGCTACAACCGCAGGTACATATACAGTAATTGCCATTGGAGATAATGGTTGTACCGCCACAGCGACAACATCGGTTACCAATAATACAACCGTGCCAACTCCAATAGCAAATGATGCTGAAAGATGTGGCCCAGGCGAGATTACACTTACTGCAACTGGCTGTACTGGTGGAACACTCAATTGGTACGATGCAAGTACAGGTGGTAGCAGTTTAGCAACTACATCATCATTGACGGTAAATATTACAACGACAACCAAATACTATGTAGATTGTACGGTTGGCACTTGTACAAGCCCGAGAGTTGAGGCTACAGCAACCATAAATGATTTACCAACGGGTGTGACGGCTTCGAGCAATACCCCAGTAAGAGAAGGTAGTCCGATTAGTTTGACTTCGACTTCGGTGGGTGGAACAGGCTACTCATGGACTGGCCCGAACGGCTTTACATCAACTTCGCAGAATCCGTCAATTGCATCGGCAGTAGAAGAAAACGAGGGTATATACACAGTTACAGTTTCGACAAACAAAGGCTGTACAACAACCGCAACAACAGAGGTAATCGTCTATAAACTTACCAATTTGCCAGAATGTACAACTGCAACGGTATCTGTAACGGTAAGTAGTAATAGCCCAGTAAACATCGGTAATGTCATTAGCTTAAATGCACTCTCGATTACTGTTATTGATTATTTATGGACAGGACCAAATGCGTTTAGCTCGACGTTGCAATCGCCAAATATTGCCAATGCTACTTTAGCAATGAGTGGTATTTATACATTGAAAGCAACCGAAGATGGTATCTGTGCCGTAACCTCGACAGTAAATGTGTGTGTCAAGCCAGATGCAGGTGCAGATAAAACATTGGTCTGTGTAGGAATCACACCTCCGACAAGCACCAGTGTAGGTACAGCTCCAGTAGGTTATACATGGTCGGTTATCAATCAGCCAAGTGGTGCTACAGCTTCGGTGAATCCATTGACTGGTGAAGTAACGGGCATGAGCCAAACAGGTATTTATACCATCAGATTACAGAATGGTTTAGGTTGCTCGGATGACGTATTGATTACGATACCTCCGTGCGATTGTCCACCAAAAATTTGCGTACCAATCGGCATTACAAAAACCAAATCGACAAGGTAATATTTGAATCAGAATACCACGAGCGGGCAACTCTAAAAGTTGCCCGCTTTTTGTTTATTCTAATGCAGAATTTTATTTGTTAATCATTAATTTACAAAACTTTAATCATAATAAAATTTGGTAAATTGTATCCAAAATTTGTCTATACAAGCAATAAATTTTAAGTCAAAATATTTTGTTTTGCCCAAAAAATATAACTATTTCAAGAATTTTAAAATATAACTACCTGATAGTCATTGTTTTATGAAAAATGTTATTGTAATTTTGCATTGAAAACAAAATACATTAACTTATTATGGCATTAGCTAAAGAATTTTCAACAGCAAACCCAGTTTGCAAAGTTACTTTTACTGTATCTAAAGACGCAGTTAATGGTGCTAAAGAAGTAGCACTTTTAGGCGAGTTCAATGGCTGGAACCCAGCTACCAATTTATTGAAGAAACAAAAAAACGGAACATATACAACATCAATCGAATTAGAAGCTGGTAAAGAATATGCTTTCCGTTATTTAGCTGATGGCCAGTATTGGTTCAACGACGACGCTGCCGATAAGTATATCCCAAGTGGTGTATCGTACGAAGAAAACTCAGTAGTAGTATTGCAAGGAGTTGAAATTAAGAAAGAAGCTCTTAAAAAAGTTGCTAAAACTACAAAAAAAGCTGAAGTAGCTGTTGAGGCGAAACCAGCAAAAGCAACTAAAGTAGAAGCTAAAGCTCCGGCTAAAGCAACAACTAAAAAAACTGCTAAAAAATAATTTTTAAGTAGTTTTTACAGAATCCCGACAAATGACTTGTCGGGATTTTTGTTTTGAAAGATTGTCATGAACCCTGTCAGGGTTGAAATATTAATTTTATTAAATTATTCTCATCCCTAACTATCTGTAAATCAATCAATTCTAAGTATTCATTAAACATCTCTTCGAGCGAATCATTCCCCCGAATACACACATCAAAATACCAATCCAGACTGACGCCAGCTACTTCTTCGCAGATTTCTTTGTAATCCTCGTACGAATACCCAATAAACGGTTTGCCGAATCTTTGCCAAAGCAATCGCATCACATCATCGAGCGATTTTTGTTGATTGGTTTGTTTTTGAATGAATAAATCCAAAATTTGAGCGGCGATAGCTCCTTTCTGATAAACCGATACTTTACGGTCGGGAATCCCCGCCACGTATCCATCGAGCCATAAATCATACGAAGATTCGGTCAATGACTGAAAAGCATTACCAGCCTGCTCAAAATGCCTACGGTAGCAAACCTCCAACTCTTTTAGATACTGTTTTTTGTCGAAAACACCACTTCGGCTTAGCATCAAATCGCCGTAATAGGTCGTAACACCCTCGGCAACAAAGCAGGTTTCAAAGTAATTTTCTTTGGTGTAATCGTAAGGCAATAATTCTTTCGGACGAATCTTACAGATGTTCCAAGCATGGAATAATTCATGCGAAGCAAGCCCTAATAAATCAATATAAAATTCTTCAAAGTCTTGATTATCAGGCCCCAAGACCATCATTGTAGAGTTGCGATGCTCGACTCCGTGATAATAAGGCGTTGGTAAAACAATCGTAATGAAATGATAATCAGGCTCTGGAAATTCTCCAAAAATCTCAATTTGAGCTTCGGTAAATCGCCGAAAATCAGCTTTTATTCGTTCAAAATCTAATTTAATATTGCCATAAAACCACAAGTGAAATTCGGTTTCGCCCACAAAATAGCTATCGTGTTGAGCAGTCGAACTAATCACAAATGGAGAATCTACCAAATGATGAAAATCTTTGAAATGATAAAAACCATCTGCCCATTTTGGCGAAATAGGAGATTCAAGTCCCTGTCCATTGGGAGAGGGATTGGGGGCGGCCGTCGCCACGGAGAGGTAGCACGCCTCCTCAAGTCTTCCTTCAGCATAAAGGCAAAGGTTTACAGGATTGACATAGAGGAGATTTTCGTCAACGTAGCTGCTCCCCGCATTGATGACATTGGCATAATAATTATACTTCGCAATGACTTCAGACGCACCCGCCGTTTCGACAAGCCAACGGTCTTTGGTTATCTTCTTGACTTTTAGTTTATTACCTTGATTATCAAATACCTCAAATCGCTGGATATTCTTAGCAAAATGTTGTAATTCGTATCGGCCGGGTCGCCAAGCAGGAAGTTGTAATTCGATTGTTTCGGTTGCGATATTCGACACCACAACCTCAATATCAATAAAATTTGATGAAGGATTCTTTGAATAAACTTTGTAGTGCATGTTGTCAATGACGAATTTCTCGAATTACTAAGTGTTTTGTCGGATACTAACGCTGTCAGGGTTTAGACGCCAGACGGCAAGTCCCTGACAGCGTTAAAAAACCATTCAAAGTTTATTTAGTAACCAATTTCAATAAAATATCTGCCACAAGCTGATTGCCCGCATCGTTGAGGTGAACACGGTCGGTTGTCAATATACCCGATTCTTTGTTTTGAGGGTTGTTTTTGAGATTGTAAGCCAAAAACTCTTTGCGTAAATCGGCAACCGGACAATCGTATTTTGCCGCAATATCACGGATTATTTGCGAATAACGATTCAAATCTCCGTCTTGTTGATTCGAGAAATCAGTTCTTTCGCCGATACAAGCAGGTGTACAGCAAATCACTTTGATTCCGCTCGATTGAAACTTCTTGATGAGGGCTACATAAAAACGCTCAAATTTATCGGGGTCGCTACCAGTACCGTAGCTGGCTTTGTGCCAAACATCGTTTACTCCTACGTAAATCACTACGACATCGGGTTTTTGGCTCAAAACGTCGTCTTCCATTCTGAGGTATAAATCATAGACTTTATTGCCGCCGATACCCGCTCCGATAAGCTGAAATTTATCTTTGATACCCTGCTTTTCGAGGCTCTCTTTCATTTTAGTGATGTATCCACCCGCATTGACACCAGCTTGCGTGATAGAGTCACCAAAGAAAATGATTTTTTTAGGATTATCTTGTTTAAATGCCACCATGATTCCGAACAAAGCGATTGTAGAGAGTGTTTTAAAGTAGTTTTTCATTGATATTTTTGTTTTGAGGGTTGAAGTTGCCCAAAGTTAGTAATTTCTTATAAAAGAAATTGGATGCTTTTTGCTAATTTTGCACCTCAATAATTAAAATGGTGAATTGTGAGTGATAAACTGGTAAATAAAAAATCTATTCGCAAATTCACTTATTCCAAGCAATGTTATCCGAACAAGAATTACTCCGAAGACAAAAAAGAGAAGACTTAATGGCAATGGGCATAGACCCATATCCGGCCGAGATGTTTGAAGTAAATGCCTCAGCATCAGATATTTTAAAGAACTACGAAAATAATAAGATTGACTATAAAAATGTTAGTTTGGCGGGTCGTTTGATGTCTTTCCGTATCATGGGAAGTGCCTCGTTTGCCGAGCTTCAAGACAGCACAGGGCGTATTCAGTTGTACTTCCGCCGTGATGATTTATGTCCAGGTGAAGACAAAACGCTCTACAATACGGTATTCAAAAAACTCTTAGATATTGGCGATAGCATCGGTATCAAGGGTTATGTTTTTACGACTCAAACCAACGAGATTTCGGTTCACGTAACCGAATTCAAGATTCTGAATAAATCGCTTCGTCCGCTTCCAATCGTAAAACGCGACGATGACGGCAATGTATATGATGGCTTCACCGACCCCGAATTGCGTTACAGAATGCGATACGTGGACTTAATCGTGAATCCAGAATACAAAGAGATATTCGTAAAACGTGCCAGAATTATCAGTACGATGCGTCGTATTTTTGATGATAAAGGCTGGCTCGAAGTCGAAACCCCAATTTTGCAGCCAATTCACGGCGGAGCGGCGGCACGTCCGTTCAAGACGCACCACAACACGCTCGATATGCCTTTGTATATGCGTATCGCCAACGAATTGTATCTAAAACGCCTCATTGTGGCTGGTTTCGACGGTGTTTATGAGTTCGGTAAGATGTTCCGCAACGAAGGAATGGACCGTACGCACAACCCAGAATTTACATCGCTCGAATTCTACGTAGCCTACAAAGACTACAACTGGATGATGGGTATTACCGAAGAAATTTTGGAGAAAGTAGCCATTGCCACAAACGGCACAACCAAAGTGAAATCTTGGGGCAATGAAATCGAATTTGCTGGGCCATACACTCGCCTAAGTATCTTTGAAGCCATCGAAAAATATACAGGTGTAAATGTCGAGGGTAAATCAGAGGTCGAACTAATTTCGCTTTGTAAAGAATGGGGTATCGAAACCGATGCTTCGATGGGTGTTGCCAAATTGATTGACGAAATCTTTGGGGCTAAAGTCGAAGATAATTTGATTCAACCAACATTCATCATCGATTACCCTGTCGAGATGTCGCCGCTTACCAAAAAGCACCGTAGCAAAGCAGGTTTAGTTGAGCGTTTTGAGTTGTTTATCAATGGTAAAGAGGTTGCCAATGCGTATTCAGAGCTAAACGACCCAATCGACCAACGTGAGCGTTTTGAAGAACAATTGCGTTTGGCCGAGCGTGGAGACGAAGAGGCAATGGCAATGGACGAAGACTTCTTGCGTGCCTTAGAATACGGTATGCCAACGACTTCGGGTATCGGTATCGGTATCGACCGCCTGACGATGATGATGACCGACCAGACGAGTATCCAAGAGGTGTTGTTCTTCCCGCAGATGCGTCCAGAGAAAAAACAAGAAGCATCGACCGAAGCCGATTATGAAGCCATCGGAATCCCGAAAGTTTGGATTCCTGCTCTTCAAAAAATGGGCTTTGTGATGGTCGAGCAATTGAAAGGAGCTAATCCAAATAAGATATTCAACGATTTGGGTGGCTTACGCAAAAAACTCAAAATAGATGAGAAAATGCCATCGAAAGAAGAAGTAGAGGCATGGGTAGCATAAATCAAAGGTCGGGGTTTCAACTCCGACCTTTTTTATTGAAGAATTTTAATATTTTTTATTTCATAAACTTTCATAATCGCCTTTTTTCGTATGTTTGATAAATTGTATTAAACCATGAAAAAATATGGCAAAAATAAAGAAAATTGCTTCTGCATCTAAGGCTTTTAAATATGAATTATTAATCAAGAGAATCCTCGAATATTCGCTTAAACTCGAACCCAAACGCGAGATTCACTACCGAGACCAAGTAAAATTAAACTATATCGAGCTGAATCAACGTGTACGTAAACTTGCCAATGTACTGAATAATCTCGGTGCCGATGGAGGCAAAACCATTGCCGTACTCGATTTTGATAGCCATCGTTACCTCGAATCATTCTTTGCGATTCCGATGACCGCCAATGTAATCCATACCATCAACTGGCGGCTTTCGCCCGAGCAAATTCTTTATACAATCAATCACGCCGAAGACGAAATCATCATCACTCATGCCGAGTTTGTGCCATTACTCAATGCTCTCGCCGATAAGATGACGACAGTCAAGAAAATCATCATTGCCAGTGATGGAAAAGATTTGCCCGAATCAAAAATTGAGGTTGCGGGCGAGTACGAAACCCTACTCGCCGAAGCATCTGACGAATACGAGTTCGAAGAATTTGATGAAGATGCCGTAGCTACAACATTCTACACAACGGGTACAACGGGCAACCCTAAAGGTGTTTTCTTTACGCATCGCCAATTGGTTTTGCACACGATGGGTCTCGCTACGACTTTCGGTTTCATTGACCGTTCGGGGCGATTGAGCAATTCGGATGTTTACATGCCACTGACACCCTTTTTTCACGTACACGCGTGGGGATTTCCATTTTTGGCAACCATGATGTGCATGAAGCAAGTTTATGTGGGCAAATTTGAACCCGAAGTTGCTCTCAAGTTATTCATTCAGCATAATCCTACGTTGTCGCATTGCGTACCGACAATCTTGCAAATGCTCGTTTCGCACCCTGCCACTGCCAATATTGATTTATCAAATTGGAAAGTCATCATTGGTGGTTCGGCATTGCCGAAGGCATTGGCAAGGGCGGCGGTTCAGCGTGGAGTTGATATTGTAACTGGCTACGGAATGTCGGAAACTGCACCAATTCTGACAATTTCTTACATCAGTCCAGCAGAAAAAAGCAACCCAGACCTCGAATGGCAGGTTGAGGCTCGTACCCGCACAGGCTTACCAGTGCCATTGGTAGATTTAAGGATTGTTGATGATGAAGGCAACCAAGTAACAGCCGATGACGAAGCAATGGGAGAAGTTGTGGCACGCACACCGTGGCTAACGCAAGGGTATTTTAGAGAAGAACAACAAGGCGAGAACCTCTGGAGAGACGGCTGGCTACATACGGGTGACGTGGCAACGATTAACGAAAAAGGTTTTATAAAAATAGCCGACCGTATCAAAGATGTCATTAAAACGGGTGGTGAGTGGGTTTCTTCTATCGACCTCGAAAACATGGTTGGGCAGTACCCTGCGGTGGCAGAGGTGGCGGTAGTGGGCTTGCCAGATGCTCAGTGGGGCGAAAGACCACACGCAATGATTGTTTTGAAGGCTGGAATGTCGGCTACTATCGAAGATGTTAAGATGTTTTTGAGTCCGTTTGTCGAAAAAGGACAAATTACCAAATGGACGATTCCAGATAAGATTCTATTCGTGGATGCTCTACCCAAAACAAGCGTGGGCAAGATTGACAAAAAAGTGATTCGGACGATGTTTGGATAAATTAGATAAAGTGTGGCACATCGGATATTGAATATTTATTTAGGTGTGCTACACCCAATTAGCCATACCGAAGCCTTTACAGAAGGCCATTAACAAACATTAACTTATCATTGACACTTCATTAACAATCTGCCCGAAGTAATTCAAATAGCTTTGTCGATTATTAATTTAAACCTCAAAGCTTATGAAAAAACTATCCTTTTTTGTTATTCTACTCATTTTTTCTTGTAGAAATCAATCGCCTACTTCTAACGAATTCGTCAATCGAGAAGCTATCGATGCCAATGGTTCGACGATGCTGATTGGTCGCTGTACACGGAGTGCATTATACCGCGAGCCGTACAAAAGTTGGTTTGAGACAAACTACGAGGCATATAAAACCGATTCAGGTACGATTGCCGACCTAAAACCCAAAATCAACGATTATCAAATCACGATTTTTATGGGAACTTGGTGCGGAGATACCCGTAGAGAAGTTCCGAGATTTTTAAAAGTTTTGGACGATGCCGAGTATAAGAAAGCCGTCAATTTTGTATTGGTCGATAACGATATGGCACGTTATAAACAAAGCCCAAACCACGAAGAACAAGGAAAAAACATTTTTAGGGTTCCTACTTTTATTATCGAAAAAAATGGAGTAGAAATCAACAGAATCATCGAAAGACCCGTCGAATCCTTAGAAAAAGACCTATCGGAAATCATGACCGATAATTCGTCTTATCAACCTTTTTATAAAGCTGTACCGAAATTGGTAGCAATTCTACAAACCAAAGGGCTTAATTATGTAGAAAACAATTACTCAAGTCTGGCTACCGAATTTAAACCTTTGCTTAGAAGTAGTTCGGAGTTGAATTCGTTTGGATACATACTTTTAGGACAAAAGAAATTTGATGAAGCCATTGCCGTTCTGACCCTCCAAACCTTCATTTTTCCCGAAGATGCTAATACTTTCGATTCGCTCGCCGAAGCTTTTTTAATGTCGGGCAAAAAGAAATTAGCGATAAAATATTACGAAAAAGCTTTACAAGTCAATCCAAATTTTGAGAGTTCGATAACCATGCTCAAAAAACTTCGTGGCTAATCCACAAGATAACTTGTATCACGATTTTATAGATTGTGAAATAACATCGTTAAAATAAGTGATAGAATCCGTGGCACGGCTCAAACCTTTAACATTGAAAATCAGGCTATTATGGTTTAGCCGTGTCACGGTTTTTTAGGGAGGTTATTTCACACACCATAAATAAGTAAATGCTATTAAAACAAAAAGTAGAGATATAACTTATTTGGTTATACCCCTACTTTTGAGAGAATCCAAACTCGATTCTTAATTAAATCTTCTTTTGATAATATCAATAAATTCTTCGGCTTCGGCAGAGGTAATATCCCAGAGGTATTTCGGAACATACTTTTTCAATAATAACTCTTTTGCTTCGCTAAAATCTTTGCAGAGTTCGAGTTCTTCGAGGGCATGATTAAAAGCCTGAATATTACCCGCAAACAAGTTATTGGTAAACAAAAAGCGTTGATTGAGCGAGATAGCACTCGTAATATCTCCGATTTTGGTGCTTTGATGCACATCCAAAAGCGTTTTTTCGGCGTGTACGACTTTGTCGTTGAGTGTCTCCGAATGATTAAATTTATCGTTCAATCTTTGGTCTTCAACCTCTTTTGGCTTTATTTCTGGCATCACAGCCTCTACCACAGCGGCTCTTACAACCTCTACGGGTCTTTCGATAACTGGCTGCTCAATACGAGGCTCAATGCGTGGCGGTTCGATGACGGGCTCTTCAATCTTCGGAAACTCAACTCTTGCCTGCACAACTGGCTCTGGTTCTTTGGCTCTGACGATTGTGGTAAGCTCTTGGTCAAAAAACGAAACCGGTGCTTGCGAAACTGGTGCCTCTACAACTGGCTGTTTGCCCAATAATTCATCGCTCAATGGTACCACTTGTGCAAACTGCGAAAGGTATTTATCCGAATCTTCAAGATTACCTTTTGCACAAATCTCCTCGACCCAAGTCATGGCCTGATTGGCAAAAACAAATTCTTGCGAACCCAACTTTTCGCCTAATTTTTCGAGAACACCTTTATTTATCTGAATATACTTTGATAAACCCTTTAGCGATTCGGTCGTGAGCCTAAACCCTGGCAAATCTCGTAGAGCTTCTTTGAAGTAAATATCTGGTTCGGTTGCCAAAACGAGTGTTTCGGCGGTGGCATCAATCAAAAGTGGCTCAAAATGCTCGCGTTTTACCGAAATAAACTGCGAAACCGTATTCATAAAATTTTTGAGGGCATCTTGTACAACCTGACTTTCGTAGTTGAAATACGGACTACGCAGACGCTGTGTTTCGCCTTGCCATTTCTCGAATAATGCTTTGATTGTCAGTAGATTAACTTGTTGGATACTGCTCACTGAGAGTATCTGCTTGCCTTCGATGGAGTTATTCTGAGCAAAAAAATCATCACATATTTTACCAGCGAAAGCCTTTGCGTACTTTTCGACTGCGGACAAATTCAATTTGTTCGGCATCTTTAAATTCTTTTTTTTTGTATTAAATTTTTTAGAGACAAGATTTTCAGACTTCAGACATTCAGAAAAAAGACACTTGCTTTAATCTTGACTCTTGTCATCTTATTTCTAAAGCACTACGGGCAACAAAATTATTACAACTTTTTTGCCACTTTTATATTTAACGAAAAAAAAGCTAAAAAATGTTTATCGAACCCAAAAGAGGTAGAGGTCAAGGAAGTAAAACTGGCTGGATTGAGGTAATCTGCGGCTCGATGTTTTCGGGCAAAACCGAAGAGCTAATACGAAGGCTAAATCGTGCAAATATTGCCCAGCAAAAAGTTGAGATTTTTAAACCCGCGGTTGATACTCGATACCACGAAGCCGATATTGTTTCGCACAATCAGAATGCGATTCGCTCGACACCCGTAAATACATCAGAAGAGATTTTACTAATGGCTGGCGATTGCGACGTAGTGGGGATAGACGAAGCCCAGTTTTTTGATTCGGGAGTGGTAGATGTAGCCAATAAACTTGCCGAAATTGGCAAAAGAGTGATTGTAGCTGGCTTGGACATGGATTCGAAAGGCATACCTTTTGGGCCAATGCCCTCCCTAATGGCGGTTGCCGAATACGTTACGAAAGTACACGCAATTTGCGTAGTTTGTGGCGATATTGCTCATTATTCCTACCGAAAAGTCAAGAACGAAAGCCAAGTAATGCTCGGTGAGTCAGACTCTTACGAGGCTCGTTGTAGAAGGTGTTATCATTTATAATTTTTGAGGAGAACGGATTTATGGAAGACGGAGAATGGGATACCATCCTCCATCTTTGAAGTAACAATGAAAAATCAAATGATGATTTTGTTAAGACATAAATGATTGGGTACAAATAGTTTATTCGCTAATTCACTAATTTGCTCATTCACTCATTCATTTATGCCGTTTCTAATTTCTTATGCCACAAATAATACGATAAGAATAAGAACACAAACGGCAAAATCATAAAAACGATTGTACCATCAATTGGCATTTTTTGGATGATTGAATACAATGCTCCTACTAAATCGAAGAATAAACCTGCGTAAGCCCATTCTTTGATTCTAACAAATTGCGGAATCAGAATCGCAATCGAACCCAAAATTTTGGCAACTCCCAAAAACGGAATGATGTATTCAGGATACCCCAAGGCATCTTTTATCATCTTGACGGCTTCGGGTTCTTTAACAACATTTGAGACCGAACTCATAATCATGAAGGCGGCAAAAATGCCCGTAACAATCCAGTAGTAGAGGTTGAGTTTTTTCATAATTGATTAAAATAAAGGTTTGAGTAATAAAGAGGTTTTAACTACTTGATTTGTAACACTTTCTGCATAAAAAAAGTGCATTTGCGAGATAAAACAAAAGAGGCAAGCCTATTAGACTTACCTCTTTTGTTGTGCTATATTGTAAACTAAATGTATTTTCGGATAAATTCTTGACTACCAGTCAATTTGCCAAGAACTCGATAACGCGAATCGGTTAAGATTTTTGCTTTGGCAGCTTCTTGTTTTACAACACAAAACGGGAACGCCCCACTCGAATGTATAAACCAAGTACCTTTGTCATCGTTCAAGATAAAACCAGTGTGAGTATCAAGCCCGACCACGTACAGCCCTTTGCCCGATTGCTTGACTTGGTAAAGAAATGTAAAAATCGGAGTATTATTAAATCGCTGAATGTCTTCGGTTGCTACCAAGTTTTTTATCATTTGCTCAGAGGGTAACTGTGCCAATTGCGAGCGATTGAGTGTCACCCCTAAATCCTGCAAAACAGTTGTGACAAAATAACCACAAGCAATAGACCCTTTGCCCGGTTTTTGGGTGGTGCCGTTGTAACTCCAACGAGTACCGTACCAGTAAGGCATCAGTTTATTGAAATTGGCTTCGAGTTTTTCGGGAGATTGGTTGTTTTGTACTTGTCGGACAACCCCTTGGTATTTTTTTGGTGTGTAGAAAATGGCATGATAACCCGGTAAAAAAGGCGTTTTTTTGGCAAAATAGATATACGTAACTGCAAGTGCCGATACAGCAATTGAGAATATTGCAATCTTTTTCATACCAATGAGCGTTAAAAGTGTGAGAAACTTGCCAATTTTTAGAAACGCTACGAATTACAATTAAACTTAAACCCAACACCGTGGATATTTTCGATTTTTAGGGCGGGGTCTTCGGCCAACATTTTACGGATTCGGGTAATGAAAACATCCAAGCTACGGCCCAAGAAATAATCATCACGACCCCAGATTGCTACCAAAATCTCGTCACGTTTGATGATTTGATTTTTTCGCTGACACAAAAACCTTAGAACCTCGGCCTCGCGAGCGGTAAGTTGCTCTACTTTTTCATTGAGCGTTAGCTTAAGTTGCTGATAATCAAACTTATATTGCCCAATCTGAAAAGTATTGTTGGCTACTTCGGCATCTTTGTTTATGTCTTTGCGTTTCAAGAAAACCTTGATTCTAAGGCTTAATTCTTCGATACTAAACGGCTTTGTAACATAATCATCACCACCGATTTTGAGACCAGCAATACGGTCTTCGGGTAGCGTTTTAGCTGTCAAGAATATAATCGGAATATGAAAATTCTGCTTACGAATCTTCTCGGCCAACGAAAAACCGTCTAATTCGGGCAACATGACATCGAGCAAGCAAAGGTCGTATTTCTCTTTACTAAAAGATTTCCAAGCCTCTTTGCCATCTTGAAAATGTACAATATCGAATCCTTCGAGTTCGAGGTTATCTTTGATTACAAAACTTAGGTTTGGGTCGTCTTCGACGTAAAGAATCTTTGCCATTTTTATGTTTGCTTGTTTTAGGTTTAGTTGTTTGACTGTTTGCACATTTTATATTAACAAACATCAAAACACCAAACATCCAAACAAAATACTACTGTTTTATTTTGATTATGAACTTACTTCCGTTGCCTATTTCACTCTGGACATCGATTGTCCATTTATGTCCTTTTACGATTTGCATAACATAACTTAGCCCTAAGCCAAAACCTTTGACATTGTGGATATTGCCTGTCGGAACTCGATAAAACTTATTGAAAATCTTACCGATTTGGTCTTGGGCAATTCCGATGCCTTTATCGCTGACGGTCATCACAATATTATCGCCTTCGTTATGGGTTTCTATTTTAACGTGCGGAGGCTTCGGAGAGTATTTTACCGCATTATCTATCAAATTTCGCACCACATTCATCAAGTGAGTTCGGTCGGCATAAATACTTGTTTTTGTGGCATTTAGCTCAATTTGTAAGCCGTCTTCGAGTTCGGCTTTGATTCCCTCGGTTACTTCATTGATGAGCGAATGTAATTCTTGTAGCTGAATATCAAGTTCGAGTTTACCACGTTCGAGCCTTGCCGTGTGCAAGACCGATTCTACCTGATTTTTTAGGCGATTATTCTCTTGCCTGATTATCTGAACGTACTTTTTTAGTCTTTCGGGTTGAGCCAAAATCGCAGGCTGCGATAAAACATCAGTAGCTACTCTGATTGTCGAAATCGGTGTCTGAAACTCGTGCGTCATGTTATTGACAAAATCTCGCTGAACCTCACTGAGGCGTTTTTGTTTCAGAATCACAAACATCGAGTATCCAAAAAAGGCTGTTACGACCAGTGTTATCAACGACGAAATTAGCCAAATATCGAGCCTACTGGCCAAATAACTGGTTTTGCTTGGGAATCTCACACCAAAATAATTCAGAAATTTATCGGTCTTTGGCAATGCCCTCACCTGCGTTGTATCTGATTCGTAATTGGCATTTATCAATGCTCCGTAAACGATTTTATCGGTATCGCAGTCGTAGATACCATACTCAAAATCAGTGTGTAGGTTTTGTTTTTTGAATTCTTCGGTCAATAAATGTTCGAGAATATCGGCATCGAGTGGTACACGCAGATTGACAACGTAATAGTCAGAAGACAACTGACTAACTGGGTTTTCGATTTGCGAAACCTTGAATGTCTTAGAAATCCCATTGGCGACATTACGCAAAGCAACCATAACAGTTTGTCTAAACTGTTGTTCTTTAAGGTCGAAAGCACGCCTGACCCAATACGCTTGCACAGCAATAATGCCCGTAATGGAGATGATTCCAAGAATAATAAGCAGACGGATAGTATTTCTACTCAAAACGGGGACATTTGTTTAAATTGTAAATAAAGCAAAATCATACCAATTCTGCAAAAGTTTTTAGCGAATGGTACCGTTGTGTGTCGAGTTTATACTTTATTAGACTAACATTCTCAGAATCGGTCTCGTACCGACAATAGATTTGTTCTTATTTTTGCATCTTTAACACAATTTCATTCTGTTTTTTCTTTGAAAAAGTAAATTTTTTATGCTTATTTGCTCGCCCCATAAAATATAATTGTATTTTTGACACTTAAAAAGTATTGTTAAACACCTATTAAACACTATGCAGAAACTTCAAACATTCGATTACCTTGTTTTTCTATTTTATTTTGTAGTGGTAGCGGGTTATGGCTACTGGGTTTATCAGAAGAAAAAATCGGCACAAGCATCTACAAAAGACTTTTTCTTGGCCGAAGGCTCGCTTACTTGGTGGGCAATCGGGGCTTCGTTGATTGCGTCAAATATCTCTGCTGAGCAATTTATCGGTATGGCCGGAAACGGTTTTTCGATGGGTCTGGCTATCTCTACTTATGAGTGGATGGCTGCGGCAACACTCATTGTGGTTGGGGTATTTTTTATGCCAATTTATCTCAAAAATAAAATCTACACGATGCCACAGTTTCTAAATCAACGCTATAATTCGGCGGTGAGTTTGATTATGGCAATCTTTTGGCTGGCTCTATATATTTTAGTAAACCTTACATCAATTTTGTATTTAGGGGCATTGGCGGTTTCGGGTATTTCGGGAATCGACTTTTGGTATTGCATGATAGGATTGGCAATTTTTGCCATTATCATCACACTCGGAGGTATGAAGGTAATCGGTTATACAGATGTTATTCAGGTATTTTTCTTAGTAATTGGTGGTTTGGCTACTACTTATTTGGCCGTTAACTTGGTTTCGTCTGAGTTTGGTGTTCAAGGACTAACCGAAGGTTTCAAGACCATGACAAAGCAATCTGAAGACCATTTCCACATGATTTTCAAAGAAGGACATCCGCATTATATGGCCTTGCCGGGTCTTACGGTTTTGTTTGGCGGTATGTGGATTGTAAACCTAAATTATTGGGGTTGTAACCAATACATTACTCAGCGTGCATTGGGAGCTGATTTAAAAACGGCTCGTGAAGGTATTCTTTTTGCGGCTTTCTTGAAATTGTTGATGCCAATCATTGTTACGCTTCCGGGTATTGCGGCTTACACGCTTTATCAGAAAGGTTTGTTTCAGCAAGAAATGCTTGGCGAAGATGGTTTGCTCAATCAAGACAAAGCGTACCCAGTGCTTCTAAACCTTCTTCCTGTCGGATTAAAAGGTCTTTCGTTTGCGGCTCTTACGGCAGCTATTGTGGCTTCTTTGGCGGGTAAAGCAAACAGTATTTCAACGATTTTTACATTAGATATTTTCAAAGAATATATCGGTAAAGATACATCTGAAAAACAATTGGTTTGGATTGGCCGTATCGTGGTAGTTGTTGCGATGATAATGGCAATTGTGATTTCGCCATTTATGGGAATCGACAAAAAAGGTGGATTCCAGTTCATCCAAGAAATGACAGGATTGCTTTCACCAGGTATTTTTGCGGCATTTATCATGGGGTTCTTCTGGAAACGTACCAATTCGGCAGGTGCTTTGTTTGCCATCGTTGGGGGTTTCTTGATTGCCTTGAGTATGCACAACAACTGGCTTCCGGGTACAGATTGGACCCAAGTGCCATTCCTCGACCGTATGGGAATCGTATTCGTGATTTGTGTAGCGGTAATGTTTATTCTTGGAATTGTATTGCCAGATGAGAAGAAAGGCTTAGAAATTGATGCTTCGATGTTTAAAGTAGATAAAGGTTTTGCAATCGGTGCTGCGATTGTCTTGGCCGTTATTACATTCTTATATACTTATTTTTGGTAAGAAATGTAGAGAGTGTTGTTTTGATTCTTTAAGATTAATATTGAAAACGTGGCAATTTACTGCCACGTTTTTTTATGCAAAATAATACAGAATCCAGACCGTAACAGATGTTAGCAAACCCGCATAAAATACATCAGATTTGTAAAATGCAATTTCTTCGTTGCTGGTTTTGATATGCTTGTAGAAAAACCCAAAAGCCACCAATGCCGCTAAATAGGATAGATTTTGAGGACTCACTAAGCCGATTTGAATGATAATGATAAATACCAACTGAACCGCCAAAAACGCAAATACTTGATTGCGAACCCCATCGAAAGAAACCGATAAATCGTGTTGTTTGGGTCGCCCGCCACGAGCATTGAAATAATTACTCAAGAAATAAATCAGTACCGAGCCAATCGTAGCGATGGCAAATACACGATACAAGAAGTTGAGTTTTTCGCCCAATAATTCTTTTATCCAGTCGTAATTGACCAGTATATCGTTGTACAAATAATCTACTCCGAGACCAATAAACGGCCCCGAAAAAAGCACAATTACAGCCGCTTTGGGATTCGTTTTTCGCCATAATACTCCCCAGAAAAAGGCCACAACCAAACTCGGTTTTAGATACGAAGATTGGTCGGCTAACTTCAAGAAAAAGTTATCCGAAGAATTAGGGTTGTAAGTGGTATAAGCAAATACACACGCCACGGCACACATCACAAAAACGAAGATTCTACCAAACGAAACCGTCTGATTATCGGATGCGTGTGGGTTGATGTATTTTTTGTAAACATCAAACGAGAGCATGGTAGTTACCGAGTTCATCATCGAGTAAATGGCCGAAAAGATAGCACAGATTAATCCAGCTAAAATCAATCCGATGAATCCATAATTTGATGGTACAACGGTTTTGAGCAATGTGATAAATGTATCGTCGGGTTTGATGGCATCGGCTCCAAATCGGGCTTTAAATAGGTAAAATGCCGCTACACCTGCCGCAATCGAAAAAAACGGAATGATGAGTTTCAGAAAACCCGCCGCAATCGTACCCAACTTAGCGTCTCGGTCGGTTTCGGCTGCCAAAACTCGCTGAACTTGGTATTGATTGGTTGTCCAATAAAAAAAGTGTTGAATGATTAATCCTGTAAAAATACCCGCCCACGGAAGTTTTGGGTGGTTGGATGGCAAATAAAGATGCATTTTATTGGCTTCGGCGTGGTCGAGTTTGAGTAGGCCGCTCAATCCACCGATTTCGGGTTGCATGTAAGTCAGTGTACCAATGAGTAATACCGCAATAATCATCACAACCGTCAGGATATTATCGGCTACTACAACTGATTCCATTCCTCCAAAAACCGTAAAAATAACCGTAATGATGGCAATAGTTATAATACCATTCAGGTACGACACCTCCATTCCGCTACCAGCAAACAATAAGCCGAGGGTACGGCTACCGATATAAAAACCCGCAATGAGTTGCACCAAAATGAAGATTATCATCAGAATCGTGTAGGCGAGGCGGGCGGTTGAACTGTAACGGTTTTCGAGGAATTGCGATAGCGTAAATACCTGTGTTTTTCGGTAAATCGGTATAAAAACGTAGCATAAAATCAGAATAGCGGGTATGGCAAGTACCTCGTAGTGGCTCTGTGCAAAACCGATAGAATACCCCACGCCCATCATTCCGATGATTTGCTGGGCGTGGATATTGGTTCCGAATATCGAGCCTGCCACCGAGTACCATTTGAGCGAACGCCCCGCCATGAAGTATTCTTCGGAGTTTTTTTTCTTAAAACTCGAATACATACTTGCTATCACCAAAAAAAGTAATAGCCCGACTACGACGGCAATATCAACGATTCCGAGAGAGTTTATCATAGGTTTAGGGTTTAATTGGGGTTACATTAGGTCGATTGCCCAACGATTTTAATATTCTTGGCTCAAAGGATGAATCATCAGCTCGTCGATAACCACATGGCGAGGTTGATTCATGACGTACATGATGGCATTCGACATATCTTGTACTTTTAGCCAGCTTGCGTGTTGTTCGTCGCCTTGCGGGTCGGCATGAAACATAGAATCTACCAAGCCCGAATAAATTACCGATACTTTGATTCCAAATTCACGAACCTCCTTGCGTAAGGCCATCGAGAAGGCATCTTGTGCGTATTTTGATGAGCAATAAAGCGAACCACCGTCAAAAACTCGTTTTGCTACATCTGAGGCTACGTTGATGATGTGACCACTCCCGGCGGCTTTCATGCTTGGTAGTACTGCTTTAGAATACAAAAATGTACCTTTTACGTTGGTTTCGTAGATAGAATCCCATTCGGCGGTACTGATTTCGGATGCTCGTTTGAAAACCCCAAAACCAGCGTTGTTAATCATAAAATCAATAGAGCCAAATTCGGCAGTAACTGTGGTTATCACTTCATCGACCAAAGCAGAATCGGCTACGCTACCCGCAAAGATTAAACATTTACTACCCGATTTCTCAACCTCGGTTTTGAGTTCTTCTAATTCGGCTGAACCTCGTGCAATCAAGGCAAGGTTTGCTCCTTCTTTTGCTAAATCGAGAGCCAACTGTTTGCCGATACCTTTTGATGCACCCGTAATGATAATGGTTTTGTTATTGAATGACATTTATTTTTGAATTTGTTTAATATCTTATGCCAAATGTGTTGTAAACTAAGTTTCATTTAAATTTACCCCGCAGATAACGACTAATTTTGTTTTAATCTGCGGAATTCAGCGTTTTTGAATCTGCGATTATCTGCGGTAAAAATCAAAGTTATCTAATTTACAATGTAGTTATCGACGCAGAAAATACTGAATTTTTAGATACTTTAATGCTTTTTATATTGATTACCAAAGTCTTAATTCTCCGTGTGTTAACGGAGTTGCGGGTGTTTCTTTTGGAGTTCGTCCTTGCATTTCGGATAGTTTGACGTGGTTTTTGATATGAGGTAAAACCAATCTCCCGAAATGTTCACATTCTTCGACGAGTGGATAACCCGAAAGCACAAATGCCCGAACTCCCATATCCATGTAACGATTTATTTTTTCGATGATTTGTTCAGGCGAACCCACGATGGCAGCACCACAACCCGACCTCGCACGACCGATTCCTCCCCAAAGCATTGGTTCGATAAAATCGTCGTCGTCGGCTTGTTTTCTGAATTCATCCTGACGTAAAACCCCCGCCGATTTAGAATCTTGGGTGCGATGCTTGAGTTTTTCGCCAGTTTCGGCATCAAATTTCGACATCAATTCCTTTGTATAGGTACGAGCCTCTTCTTCGGTTTCGCGTACAATCACGTGCAGACGCATCCCGAAATCTATCTTACGGCCATGCTTTGCGGCTCTTTCGCTCATCTCTTGCATGGTTGCATAGATACTTTGTTCTGGCTCTGGCCACATCAAAAACACATCGCAGTATTTGGCACAGATTTCTTTTGACCCGGGCGAGATACCACCAAAATACAGCAGTGGTCCACCGTTTTGTTGGTAAGGCTTTACGGGGTCGGCTGGCATGCTTAGTTTATAGATTTCGCCATCGAACTCGATTCGGTCTTGGGTCCAAGCTTGTTTTAGAATCTGAATGACTTCTTCGCAGCGTTTATACCGATACTCGTGGTCTTCTTTTAGGCCGGGCAGGTCTGAATTGATGATATTCACCGTCATTCGTCCTTCAAGAATATGGTCTAATGTAGCCAAATGTCTGGCCAGCATCGGTGGGTGGATTTCGCCGGTACGGATGGCAGTAAGCATATTGATTCGCTTCACTTTTGGTGCCATTGCCGCCGCAAACGGAAGCACCTCTTGCCCCACAACGTACGATGTAGGCAATAGTATGTTGTTGAAACCCATGCGGTCGGCGGTTTCGATGATATTGCTACAATTAGCAAAATTACTACGGCGAGTAGGGTCTATTGTACCCAAATAGGCGGTATCTCCTCCACAAAGGTCATCAAACCACGCTATTTCTACAACTCTCTCTTGGGTACGGACCTCTACACTTTTAAAAGACTCTTGCATAGGTTTATTTTGAATTTATTGTGTTTGTTGTAGATATTTATTCCCTTTCGGTTGATAAAATCGTATTTTTAACTTTACCATTGAGTTCACGTAGAACACATAGATACACTTAGTTTGATTATTTCTTAGTGAAACTTTGTGTCCTCAGTTCCTTAGTGGTGAATTTATTTTTTACATTCTATTACCCGAAAGGGAATAAAATTACTTTCCTCAAAAACTTTAACACTGATTCTTTCCTTTTCCCATTTCTCAATATATAATTTCGATTAGCGATTGAGCTTGTACCATTCGATGTTTTTGAGCTGACTTCGTCTATCTACTCGCTCGATGGCAGGATAATTTTTTGAGAGATAATCTAAAATGACAGGCTCAGATTCGCCCAAATCCCAAAGTTTTTGTTTTTGTTGCATCCATCTAATTTTATTGAGCCAATCCTGCTTATTGCCTCGGTATTGGGTAACCAATTTTGACGAATGACAACCCGTACAATGGGCGGTTACGAGTTCGTAGCCTTGGGCAATGATGAAACCCGTATTGGGGTCGGTTTTGACCGAATCGCGGGTGCTGCCATCGGCTTTTGATTCTGTGTTGAATCCCATTAATGCTATCGAAAACAGCCCTCCGATGAATAATATACTTGTGATATGTCTTTTGATTGTCATTTTGTTGAATTGTCTTTTATCTCAAATCAATAGAATTCTTATTTATTGATAATCAAAACATCAAACAGATAAAACCGATACGAGTAGCCTAATTTATTGAGTTTTCAAATTCAGCGTTTATCAGCATTTGAATGTCGGCGTAATCTGCGGTTTAAATTTTTGTAACTCATAAATAATCAAAAAGATAACAACTCTAATAAACTTTTACGGCAATCCGATGACACGCATTGTTTAGGTATCCACCCGGATTCCAAGACGGAATCACCATCGGTTGTGAAATCCCCTTTTCGTCGGTTGCCTTTGCCCATACTTCGTAATACCCTTTAGTCGGAAACTTCACAGTGGTTTTCCAGTGTTGCCAAGCCAATCGGTTTTTAGGGTTTTTGAGTTCGCATTTTTGCCAAGTTGCCCCAAAATCTATCGAAATCTGCATTTCTTTTACTGAGAAATCTCCTGCCCAAGCGTGTCCTCGGAGTTCGAGTTCGGTCCCGTCCTTAATCATTGCTCCTGAGCGTGGATACGTAATGATAGATTTAACCGGCATTGACTCGATAATCTTCATTTGGTCGTCGGGTACTTTTGCTCCGGGTTCGACTGGGTGCATCGGTACTCGGTAATGATTACCATCCATTTTTTCGCCATCATGCACTTTATTTCTGACAACGATTTTGCTCAACCATTTGCCCGAAACAGATGCAGGGTACCCACCAACAACCAAACGCAACGGAAACCCGTGCTGAAGCGGAATCTCTTTACCGTTCATTGCCCAAGCCAGCAAAACTTCATCTTCGAGTGCTTTTTTGATGGGTACACCTCTCGAAATCGTAGCTTTATTTGGGTCGCCACTGAGGTGAACATCTTTGCCAAAATACCCGATATAAACAGCATCAGATTTGAGCCCAACCGATTCTAACACATCACGAAGCCGAACCCCCGTCCATTCGGCACAACTCACGGCTCCGTCTTTCCATTGATTACCCGATGCCTGAGGCGAAAATCCACTACGGCCATTGCCACCGCATTCCAAAACCAACTGATAAGTGTGGGTTTTAAATTTGGTTTTGAGTTCGTCTAAGCTGAAAATCTTACTTTTTATGACTGATTCACCCGCAATTTCGAGCTTCCAGTTTTTGGCATCGACATCGGTAGGAACATTACCATTATTGCGGATAAACATTTTATCGGCTGGTGTTACTTCGTCGTCGAGTAGGTGAGGCGGAGCTTCGAGGTTAATGGGGCGGTCGCTCAAAAGCATCATTTCTTTGTGCTTACCTTCGGGTAGCTCTGCAAAGGCCGATTCGCCCAATAATTCGATATTTTTGGGTAAATTCTTCGCAAAAACGACATTACTACCCAAAACAGACGTAATCCCTAATAGAGATTTCTGTAGAAAACTACGACGATTGTTATTCTTTTTACTCATAGAGATAAATGACAAAATACAAAGAAACTAAACTTGTGAGTATCCATAAAGCAAGTGCCTGAAAAAAAACTTTTCCGCCTACTTTTTTGATTATCTGCATCGAAATCCCCGAACCAATCAAAAACAAACTTACAACCAAAGCCTGCTTGGCGATTTTGTATAGCATATTATAGACATTGGCGTAGGCGGGCAAAAAACTGTAAATCAATGACGCTATGATGAACCCTACGATAAACATCGGAATCTTGAAAGACTCGCGGTTTTCTTTGAAACTCAATACCAAAACCAACGACACCGGGATTATCCATAGTATGCGTAGCATTTTGGTAATTGAGGCGATGTTTAGGGCTGTATCGCCGTAACGAGCCGCCGCTCCAACCACCGAGCTGGTATCGTGGATGGCAATAGCTGCCCAAGTTCCAAACTGCTCTTGCGACAAACCTAAATAATGCCCAAAAACTGGAAAAATAACCAACCCAATGGCATTTAGTATAAAAATAGTTCCGGTCGAAACTGTCAGTTGGTTGCTGTCGGCCTTCAAGACTGAACTGATGGCTGCTATGGCACTTCCGCCGCAAATGGCCGTTCCGACCGAAATTAAAAGCGATATAGTTTTGTCTAACTTTAAAATTTTTCCGAGTAAATAGCCGAAGCCCAAAACAAAAAATACAAAAAAAGTGGTCGTGCCAATGTTTTCTTGTCCTGCTTTAAATAATACGTTGATGTTGATACCAAATCCTAAACCCACTATCGACGATTTCAGGAGGTAGCCTCCGTACAAATTGGTTTTATCTTTTATCGGATTCTGCACTATCAGTCCAAAAAATAATCCTATTAAAAGAGCAGTTGATGAGGTGATTTTGGGATAACAACAAATTAATCCGAACAGAATTAATAAAAATACCTTTTTTTTCATAGAGGTCAAAGTTACCCCTCTGGTTATTAGCAAATCAAATTGTTTTTAATTATTATTCATTACTTTTGGTTATAATATGCGTTTACGGAACGGATAGGCAATTTATCTAAAAAAAAATAATTTCAAAAGTTTATATTTTACAATTAGTAATATTCTCTATCGGATTTGTATAGTTTTATTGATATTTATTCTTAAAATTTTATAATTAGATTTTTGAATTTTTTATTCTTCTCTGTTCATTAATCGAGACTGATGTAATTATTGAAATGAGAGTCTGTCGTTTGTTTATTTTTATAATTAATTGATTATAAGTTATTTGTATTAGAAAATGTACTTGTTTTTTGATAAGTAAATTTAATAATTTAATAAATATACTTGTTTTATAGATTAAATAGGATTTAACTTTGAGACACAATCAGTACACTTATTTAATGCCAAAAGGGGTAGCCAATCTGTTTTTTTAAGTAAACACTAAACATCAATTCATATTTGTTGTTTAGTTGATAATAACTTTTTGTTATAGTTTATGAATAAAAAATACTTTTGTGAATGAAAAAGAAAATTTATTTTGCAATAAATTTTCTTGGTTATGTTCAATTTTAAGAACTTTGTAACAAATTATTAAACTAAAAACCTAATTTGATTTCTATGATGAAAAAATTTAGACTCTTATTGCTCGGATTATTGACGAGTGTCTATGCCTACGCCCAAACTACCATCTCAGGAACTATCACCGATGCCACAACTAACGAACCAATCATCGGGGCGAGTGTGAGTGTCAAAGGAACAATCAACGGAGCTTTAGCCGATGCAAAAGGTAGCTACAGTCTCAAAGTAAAATCTCTGCCCGTAACCTTGCGTATTACAGCTGTGGGTTATAAGGTGGTTGAAACAGAAGTAAAAGAGGCTTCTTTTAGTGTTAAACTCTCCGAAGACGTCGGTTCACTTTCGGAGATTACGGTGACAGGTAACCGTGTTGAAGAAAGCATCACGAAAGCCCCAGTAACTGTTGAGAAATTAGATATTCGCCGTATTCAGCAGTCGGCATCGGCCGATGTTTTTGGGGCTTTGCAAAACCTCAAAGGGGTCGATTTATTGGCACAAAATATGATTTTCCGCTCCGTTAACCTTCGTGGGTTTGGTGCGAATAACAATAACCGCTTTGTTCAACTCACCGACGGCATGGATAACCGCTCGCCAGGTCTCGGATTTGGTTTTGGTAACGTGGCAGGTGTTTCGGATATTGACATAGAAAGTATTGAGATTCTACCTGGAGCATCCTCGGCTTTGTATGGCCCCGATGCCTTGCAAGGTTTGATGCTTACCAAAACGAAGTCGCCTTTTGAATACCAAGGACTATCGGCTCAGATAAAAGGTGGCCTAAACAACCTCGGCAAAAGCGATATGAACGCTACGCCTTATAGCGATATTGCGGTGCGTTATGCCAAACAATTGGGTAGTAAATTTGCGTTTAAAGTCAATTTTCAGGCAATCAACGGTACAGATTTTATTGCCGATGATTACAACGACCGTATGACTCGTAGCCGTGCAGGATTTTTTGTAACCGATGCAAACACCAAAACGGTCAGTATCGGATACGTACCGAACAACAATCCAGCGACTAACTCTCAGTTTGACGCTTTGAATATCTACGGCGACGACATCACCAATGGTGGTTCGTTTAATTTCCCTGCCAATTTTGCCAATACAGCCTTGGCCGGACGCACGGTTACTCGTACAGGATACAAAGAAATTGACTTAACCGGCGACAATGGAAAGATTTTTAGCTATCGTGGTAATGCGGCATTGCACTACAAATTATCAGACAAAGTAGAAGCCAGTTTGGGCTGGTACTATGGTCAGGGTAATTTGATTCGTACGGCTGGTTTCCGTGAGTATTTTCCGAATTACAAGAGAAACCAATTTAAGTTAGAATTGAAAGGTGACGAGTTTTTTATTCGTGGATACAATACACTCCAAGAAGCAGAAGGCTTTAGCTTGGGTAATTTAGCGGCCCGCCTCAACCAACTCTGGAAACCAACCGCTACTTGGGCCAATGATTTTGCAAGGGCATTCAATGGTAATTTTGAAACCGCTCGTCAAGCTGCCGATGCAGGCAAACCACTACCGGGGTCGGCTGAGTTTCAGACAAGATTTGATAAACTTACCACAACTAACTCAAATGTGGCAACTGGTCTGGGCGTAAACGGTGTACGTTTATTAGATAACTCTTCGATGTACCATGCCGAAGGTATGTATAATTTCAAGAAGGTTTTGCCATCATTTATTGAGGTTATCACGGGTGCGAGTTTTCGTCGCTATAATTTAGTTTCAGAAGGTACAGTATTTCCTAAAAAAGGAGATGGTACTGAGTTTACAATCAACGAATACGGCTGGTATATGCAGGCTTCGCCAACCATCAAAATCAACGAAAAGGCCAACTTGAAACCAACAGTAGCCGTTCGCTACGACAAAAACGAGTACTTCAAAGGTGGATTTACACCGCGTTTGTCGGGTGTGTTTACTTGGGGCGAACATAACTTCCGTGGTTCGTGGCAGTCGGCATTCCGTAACCCATCGCCAAACCAACTTTTATCGGATGGTATCGCAACCAGCGAGGTTGGTGGCTCACGGGCAGCTCTCGAATCGGCCAATTTAATAAATAACCCAGGTTATACTGAGGCTTCGGTATTGAGATACCGCCAGACTAATAATGCTTCAGATTTGGTACGCTACGATGCCGACCCAGATGCATTTACGACCGAAAAAATCAAAACTTGGGAGGTTGGCTACAAAGCCCTTATCAAAAATAAATTCTTTATTGATGCCTTTTATTATCAAAGCAAATACGATGATTTTATTGCGGCTCAGAACATCCTCCAGCCAACCAACAATCAGGTCAGTGGTTTAGCGTCTGGCTCAACAACTCGTGTATATCAAGTAAACTTCAATAATTTCAACGAAATTTTTGTAACAGGTTACGGAATCGGGCTTGAGTATGTATTGGGCAAAGGCTATAACATTGGTTTTAACTACGCCAAGCAAATCGGAGAGATTACCCTAAAAGATAACTTCGGTAATATCCGTAAAGATGCTTTCGGAAACGACATCGTAAAACGCAAAATGTCGAACCCTGAAGTAGCAGCCGTTGGTCGAAACTTCTTTATCTCGCCCGAAGACCGTTTCAATATCACCTTTAGCAATCCGAAAGTTACCGATAAAATCGGTTTTAACTTAACTTATCGCTGGACTGGCAAAATGTGGGTTGAGCAGGGAAATACCCAAGGCGATATTTGGTTGCCAGCTTGGAACACCGTCGATGCGGCAGTTTCGTACAAGCTACCTAAAAACATGAAACTGAAAGTAGGTGGCTCAAATATTCTTAATAAATACTATGCACAAGGCTACGGCTTGGCTCGTATCGGAGGATTGTACTACGTTGCTCTCAGCTTCAACTAATTAAACCCTAAATAATTCGTATCGTGAGGAATATGCTTCGGTGTATTCCTCTATTTTTGTATTTTAAAATTAGTTTTACGAATGAATGATTGGTGGAAAAAAGCGATTGTTTATCAGATTTATCCGAGAAGTTTTAAGGATTCAAATGGTGACGGAATAGGTGATTTGAAGGGAATTACCTCAAAAATAGATTATCTTAAATCGTTGGGAGTAGATGTCATCTGGCTTAGTCCGCATTTTCAATCTCCCAATGCCGATAATGGCTACGATATTTCTGATTATCAGGCTGTTATGGCGGATTTTGGTACGATGGAAGACTTCGATGAAATGCTTGCGGCGATTCATCAGAACGATATGAAACTGATAATTGATTTGGTTGTTAATCATTCATCCGACGAACACCGATGGTTTCAAGAAGCACGCAAAAGCAAAGACAACCTGTACCGTGATTACTATATCTGGAAACCCGAAATTCCGAATGATTGGATTTCGTTTTTTTCGGGTAATGCTTGGGAACTTGACCCGCTGACCAACGAATACTACTTACATCTGTTCTTAAAAAAACAACCTGATTTGAATTGGGAGAACCCCAAACTGCGTCAGGAGGTTTATAGTCTAATGCGTTTTTGGCTCGATAAAGGTGTAGATGGATTTAGGATGGATGTCATTTCGGTGATTTCAAAAGATTTATCTTTTCCGAATTTTCCCGAAGGACGTTTCGGCGATTTGAACTTTTATGCCAATGGCCCCAGAGTTCATGAATATTTGCAGGAGATGAATCGAGAGGTTCTTTCGCAGTACGATTGTATGACCGTGGGCGAGGCATTTGGAGTAACGGCCGAACAAGCCAATCAGTACGTAGGCAAAGACCGTGGCGAATTAAACATGATTTATCATTTTGAGCATGCGGTTCCTCGCGATGAGCATTGTTTCGTAAAACCAAGTGCTGAGTTTAAGCTCAACGAATTGAAGGCGATTTTCAGAAAATGGGATTCGGCAGTGGGCGATGACGGCTGGAATACTGTTTATTTCGGCAACCATGATAATCCACGCGTGATTTCGAGATTTGGAGATACCGAAAAGTACCGAAAACAATCGGCAAAAATGATTGCTACCATTTTGTTGACCCTCAGAGGTACGCCGTATTTGTACCAGGGCGATGAAATCGGAATGTCGAATTGTGCCTTTGAGTCAATCAATGAGTTTGAAGATGTGCAGGTCAGAAACGCCTATCGGGCTTTGGTGGTAGATGGTAAGAATTCTGAAAAAGCATTTTTGAAAGCCTCGAACTACATTGCCCGTGACCACGCCCGAACACCCATGCAGTGGAACAAAACAAAATTTGGAGGATTTACCGAAGGCAAAAAAACGTGGCTAAAAGTAAATCCAAATTATAAGCAAGTAAATGTAGAGCAGCAGGAGCAAGACCCCGACTCGGTACTCAATTATTATCGAGCATTGATAATACTCCGCAAAAAAACCGATGCCCTCATCTACGGCGAATACATTGACCTAAGACCAAACTGTAATCGTATTTGGGCTTATTTACGCCAAATGGGCAAAGATAAGTATTTGATTATCAATAATTTTACTGATAAAGAGCAAGAGTTTAATCTGACGTATCTAAGCAGTGATTTATCGTTTATATTCGGTAATTACGCATTCAAAGAAAGTAAAGTTCACGGTAAAAAATACAAATTAAGACCTTACGAATCTCAGATTTATTCAATCAAAAAAGGGTCGGTGTAAGCACCAACCCTTTTGTATTATTTTCAAATTTGTCTCTCTACAACTTTGTCAAAACTGCCTTATAAACGCTCGGATACGTACCCACTTTGTATTGCTCATAAGGCTCTTTGGTATGATAATTCCCGCCGAGATAAGTGACTAACTGGTGGAATTCCTTTGGTTTCATATAACCCGGAATCGGCTGAATCATATTAAATTTCTCATCCAAAAACACGGTAGTCGGGTAGCTCATTTTGCCTTGGAGCAAAGCAATAGCCGCTTGGTGAGCTCCGCTTTTTTCGTCAAAAACGTAGGTATTTGTACCAATAGTTACTGGTGCCTTCGACTCGGCGTTGAACTTCACCATGTAATAATTTTTATTCAAGTATTCTATCAACTCGGGGTTTGTGTAGGTTTCTCTATCCATCACTTTACACCAGCCACACCAGTCGGTGTAAGCATCTACGAGGGTTTTGCGAGGCTCTTTTTGGGTACGAGTAAATGCCTCTGTTAGTGTAATCCACTGAATCTCAGCTTTTTTTGCTTGTGGTTTTTGTTGTGCAAATAACCCCGAAGCACAACTTATGAATAAAACAATCAGAATCTTTTTCATCGGTAACGTTAATTTATATGAATTAGACGAAAAAACTTATTAAATGTTGCATCAAATCAGCCAAAAATCATGCCATTAGAAAGTGACTTTTACGGTCAATTTCTCATTTCCACGTTTGATTTCGGCATCTACTGTTTGGCCTTTTTCAAATTTTCCGAGAGCCTTCATGTATTCTTGCACGTCTTTGGTATCTACGTCTCCCAGTTTCAATAACACATCGCCAGCCATAAGGCCAGCTTTGGCGGCAGGACGGTCTTTGGTTACGCCATCTACTTTTACACCGCCTTTGTCGTACGAATAATCGGGCATGATTCCCATCGTAACTTTAAAAGTACTACGAGTCGAGCCTGCGTGTGGGTTTGAAGTTTGGATATAATCAAGTTTTGGAGCCTCTTCTACTTTTTCGATGATTGCTTTGGCGAGTCCCAAAATTTTGGCTTCGCCTTCGTAATTAATAAGGTTGGCGTCGTCGGTTGGTTTGTGGTATTCCGAATGCGAACCCGTAAAGAAAAACAGTACAGGAATGTTTTTTAGATAAAACGAAGTATGGTCTGATGGCCCTACTCCCGTAGAATCTACATTATATTTAATGCCTTGATTTTGAGTAATTTGTGGGATGGACTTACCCCAAAAACTACTCGTTCCGTAGCCGCCAATGGTGAGTCCTTTGTCTTCACGATAACGTCCAATCATATCCATATTGAGCATAAAATTGACCGATTTTAAATCAATGGTTGGGTTATCGCAGAAATACTTAGAACCAATCAGTCCTAATTCTTCTCCTGAAAAAAGAATAAACAAAAAATTGTGTTTTTCCGTGATTCCGTTTTTAGCGTAATAATGAGCCAATTCTACCAAACCCGATGTTCCAGAGGCGTTATCGTCGGCTCCATTGTGGATACTTCCTTCCGAATTCGCCTGCAAAGAACTCCCTTGGTCGCCTTTGCCGAGGTGGTCGTAATGAGCCCCAATGACGATTGTTTTATCGGCTCCGTTATCGAGAAACCCTACGATATTGGCCGACTGCACATAACTCATATTGGGTGGTAAACCTTTACGAGCGGGGAATCCCTGCAAGTAGCTACCCTCGCCACCATAGGGTTTCAGACCAGCTTTCTCGAACTGTTTGACTAAGTATTTGGCCGCCATCTGCTCGCCCATAGAGCCAGTGCCACGCCCTTCGAGTTTATCAGAAGCTAAGTAAGATAAGTGTTTTTTGATTCTTTTTGCTTGAAAATCAGTTTTTTGGGCAAATATAGTGATAGGTAGTATTAGTAACAGAAATAGACGCATTAGCTTGATGAATGTTAGTTTATACAAAGTTAAATCAATATTTCAATGATTCGGTATTATAACAATACAAATTTGCATTGTGTTGGTGGCAGGATATTTGCTTGATAATCAGGGTGTCATGTTTATATGAATTTATGAAAAACAGTTTTATAATTTTGAAGAAACTATTTATTTTGAGTAGTTTTCTTTTTAGTATTTGGGGATGCCAACCTGTAGTAAAAGAATTACCTCCGCTCCGAGAATATTACTATCGCAATGCCGAGGTGGCACTCAAATGGGCCGAAATGACCCTGCGGATTAACTACAAAGAGGATTTTAACACACCGACCTATTCTTCGAGGGGGCTTGGCTACATGGGATTGACCATGTACGAAAGTGCTGTGCGTGGTTTTCCAGAGTACCAATCGCTCGAAGGGCAGTTGAATGGTTTATCAAATTTACCTAAACCCGAAGCCGAAAAGTCTTATCACTGGATTTTGAGTATGAATGCGGCTCAGGCGGCTATGCTTCGTAATTTGTACCCGAAGACTGCGGCGGCTAAAAAAGCAGCAATAGACTCGCTCGAAAACTCACTATTTGCATCTTACAGTGCCGACGAAGACCCCGAAATGGTAAAACGTTCGGTCGAATACGGTAGAAGCATTGCTCAAGCGATTTTTGAATGGTCGAAAACCGACGGCGGACACGAAGGCAATACCCGAAACTTTGACCCTTCTTATTTCTATCCTTACGGTCAGGGTAAATGGTCACCTCCATTGGTTGGCCAGTCGAGCATCCGAATGCCACTACATCCATATTGGGGTAATAACCGAACATTTACCAAAGCTAATAGTGAGCTTCCATTACCTAAGCCATTGGAGTTCTCGAATCAGCCCAATTCGGAGTACTACAAGCAATTTAAAGAAGTTTATGATAAAAATCTTACCCTCACCCAAGAAGAAAAAGAGATTGCTCTTTGGTGGGGAGACGACCCAAGCGAGACATATTCGCCCCCAGGGCACTCGTATAATCTGACAAATATTGCGGTCAGAACAGCAAGGCCTAACCTCATAAAGGCTGCCGAAAGCTACGCAAGAGTCGGTATGGCGGTTGCAGATGCGTTTATTTGCTGTTGGAAAACCAAATACACTTACCATGCCGAACGCCCTGCATCGTACATTAGGAGCTATATCAATGGTATGTGGTCTCCTTTTTGGCCAGAGCCACCTTTTCCGGCGTATAGTTCGGGGCATGCTACCCAAGGAGCGGCGGCGGCTACGGTTTTGACTGCTATTTATGGAGAAAAATTTGATATTGTGGATGATACGCACAACAATCGCCCTTTTGACCATGAACGACAAGCGGGTTACAAAACCCGAAAGTTTAACTCTTTTTGGGCAACCGCCGAAGAATCGGCGATGTCGAGACTTTACGGCGGAATCCATACTCGACAAGACAACGAAACTGGCTTGCAAGAAGGTAAGAAAATTGGGCAGAATGTCAATAATCTGAAATGGAAGAAATAATTGATACATAACCCAGACGAGGGCTGTGTGATTAATAAAAGGTATTTCGGTTTTATGCTGAAATACCTTTTTTATTGTTAGAATGTCTATTTTTTACCACCAAAAGATAAATCCTATAATCAAACTTTGTATCAAATATCAGTTAAACCTCTAAACGATAAAACGATGCAACGTCGAAACTTCATTCAGGCTTCATTGGCGGCAGTTCCGGTGGTGGCCGCGGGCAAAACTTTCAAAAAACGTGATAAAAAAGGCTTTGTTGTGAAATCGGGCAAAGACCGATTCAACCAGCCCATCAAATACCGAGGCATCAATCCTAACGATGTAAAAGTTTCAACCAAAGATACCGACGGACAACTGACGGTTTTAGAATACGTTGGTTTTGAGAAGATTGGGCCGCCACTACACGTACATTTTGACCAAGACGAGATTTTTTACGTGGTTGAGGGTGAATATCTATTTCAGCTTGATACCGAACGCATGACACTCAAAGCAGGCGATACGATTTTTCTACCGAGAGCCGTGCCGCATACGTGGCTTCAATTATCTGACAAAGGTAAATTGGTCTATTTCTTACAGCCTTCGGGGCAAATGGAGGAATTTTTCAAGAAAATGAACGAATTGAAAGGGCCGCCGACACCCGAATTGATTCAAGAGATTCACCAAGCCCACGGAATGAAAGTGCTTGGCCCACCGATTTCTCTATAAAAAAGCTATCTTTGGTAAATCGAAATCATAAAAGCTATGCCATTCTATTATGATTTAAAACCCAGTTTAGCCTTGCAGCCATACGTGAGGATGTATCGGTTTATGCACTTGCTATTTACCGATACAACCTTGCCACCCGCCAAGGCCTATCCGCCACGCCCCGAGGTTACGCTGAGTTTTTATCCGAGAGATACCGAAAAAGTAACTTACGAAGACGGAAGGGTTCTTGGTTCGATGCGTTCGGCGTTGATTGGGCAGCAGAATGTCGTGAGTCAGCGACACGTAGGCAAAGAATTTTTGATGGTGCAGGTTGTTTTTCAGCCCGGTGGATTGTATCGCATGATTGGGATTCCGACGATGGATTTAAACAACCAATATTTCGATGCAGAATCTATTTTGGGTAATCAGATTCGCGATGTAAACGAGCGATTGATGAATATCGAGGATTATCCCAGAATGATTCCAGTAGTTGAGGATTTTTTGTTGGGGCTGATTACAAAATCAAAATATGAGATTCGGCCGATTGATAAAGTTAGCTTGCTGATGATTGATAACGTAAACAGCCTTTCGCTCGATTGGATGGCAAAAGAATCGTGTTTGAGCTACAAACAATTTGAACGCAATTTTAATGAAAGAATAGGGGTAAATCCAAAATATTTTGCCCGAATCATTAAGTTCGATAAGGCATTCAGGATGAAAAATGCTTTTCCGAATAAAGATTGGTTGAGTATCGCTCTTGAGTGTGGCTACTACGATTACCAGCATTTGGTAAGAGACTACAAAGAATTTACTGGCATGACTCCCGCCAGTTTTTATATGCAAGATACGCAATCGCCTGAGCGGAAGTTTGGAATTGTAGAAAAGTGAAATTGCCTTTACAAATCAATTAATCAGAAGTTTTATGGGTCAAATGCCGCTAAATCCATCTTTTTGATGGGTCGGAAGGCTATGCTATTACCCAAAAGGGTTATTTACAAACATTAATATTTAGTATTCCTTTGCCAAAGGTTCATTTCTCAATTTATTCCATGAAAAAACTAATAAAAGCATCCGTTTTATTTCTCGTTTTGGCTTCAACTTCTTCGATTTTTGCTCAAAGCCCAATCGGTAAATGGAAAGTAGAATCTTATTGGTCTAACGAACACAAATTCGATTCGCACAAAGCATTATTGAACTCTCGCCCTTGTGCGGCAGATATTTTCTATGAAATAACCGAAGATGGAAAGTATCGGCTAAATGCCTCGAAGAGCAATTGCGATGAAAAATATAAGAAAATGCAGGAAAAAATTTGGAGCCAAACCAAATGGCGATTAAAAGACAAATTGATTCAGCTTTCAGCAACGAATTTCTCAATAACTCAGGATTACACCATCACTTTTTCGGGCAATAAGATGATTTGGAAAAACGAGTGGGATACCATCACGTATGTTAGAATAAATTAGCAGATTTTGAAAATGAGAACAGCAATATTTACTTTTTTGATTTCAGTCAATTTGGTTTTTGCACAATCATCTGTATTGATTGAACCCAATGCTACGAATGGTATTTTGTCGAAAAACAACTCAGCCGTAACATTACCAATGGCTCAGCCTATGGCTCTACCCGATTCGGGTGCAGGTACCAGATTGATGTGGATTCCAAACCAAAGTGTTTTGAGAGCAGGGACGGTAACAGGCGACCAATGGAATCGCCTAAATGTTGGAAGATGGTCTTTTGCAACAGGTTATAACACTGAAGCACGAGCCGATTATTCATCGAGTTTGGGATTAAATACGATTGCTCAAAATAAATTTTCAACGATTGTAGGTAGAAATAATATACCGGTCGGGGGTACTGTTGGCGAACTGGATTGGACATATCATCTCTTTGCGGTAGGAAATGGATTTAGTCCTGAAGCACGTAACAATGCTTTTACTGTAACTTACGACGGTTCGATTGGAATCAATACAGCCAAGCCGTATTATCCACTTACTTTTAAAAGCGTTTTAGGTGATAAAATTTCTTTTTGGGGAGGCGATGACACCGTAAGTGAGCCTAACCATTTTGGAATTGGAATTCAGGATTACACGTTTCAATTTTTTACACCAACTTCTGATAATGATTTTGTTTTTGGAACAGGTAGAAGTTATTCTTTTAATGAAAAACTAAGAATACAAGGCAATGGAAGGGTAGGAATCGGCCTAAATAATCCGAACCATATCTTAGATGTAAACGGTAGAATCCGAATTCGACACATAACAGGTGAGACAGCGGGAATCTGGATGAGTAATTCTACAAATAGTTTGAGCAACGCCGATGGAGCATTTTTTGGAATGAGAGACGACGCTTCGGCTGGAATTTGGATTGGCAATAATTGGCGTTTTTGGGTAAATAATGCAGGTAGAGCAAATGCCGATGGTGGGTTAGTGGTGGGTAGCGGAGGAAGCCCCATCAATAAAATTAATAAACTAAGTTTTAATCATGATATGGACGAACTTTTTGCTGGGGCTATTCTGACCGTAAACTTCAACGCACCGGGTGTAAGTAGCAGCGATGTGATAATAATGACCCCCAATCAACCGATTTCTGACCTAATCGTGATGCAAGTAATTGCACAAGACAATGCCATTAAAGTAATGTTTAAGAATGACAGCAATGCGAGTAGAAACCCACCTTTGATTACTTACAATTTTTTGGTTTTTAAGTAATAAAAATATGGATGATTTATTGATTGTGATTAAATAAAAAAGGCAGGAATCCGTGGCACAGATAACCTTCGGACTCACAATTTTGCCAGTTTTAGTGTATAACTGTGTCACGGTTTTAAGTGAATTTTTTCAATATCTATAATGAGCTTCAATCTTTTATCTTGAAATGAAGTTTGGCAATCGCCTGAGCGGAAGTTTGAGATTGTAGAAACTTAGAAAAAGTTCTGATAAATTGATTAATGAAAGATTTGAACCCAAAAACTCATTTTGGCTGTTAAGTAATAACAAATTCCAAAATCGAGTCTATGGCGAGAGTATTTATTGACCCAAACGAAAAGAAACCTGATATTCGTGAGCGTCTGCGTGCGTTGGGTAACCTGCCTGCTTTTCTGCAAGAGGTTTACCAAACTTCGCCGTGGCTTACAGTCGGCAACATCGCTTTGCGGCTCATTCGCTCGGCTATTCCTATTTCGATTCTTTACATTGGTAAACTAATCATTGATGAAGTACTGCTTTTGAGTAGCACCAAATCGCTCGAATTGAATCATCTTTATCTGCTCATTGTTGCCGAATTCGGTTTGATGATTATCAGCGATTTACTTTCTCGCGGAATCACCCTGACAGATAGCCTCTTGGGCGATTTATTTGCCAATCGGACTTCGATAAAATTGATGAAACACGCTGTTTCGCTCGATTTAGCTCAGTTCGAAGACGCAACTTTTTACGATAAACTCGAACGTGCCAGGCAGCAAACCAATGGCCGAACGGTGCTACTCTCACAGATTTTGGCACAAGGGCAAGATGCCATCACGATGGGCTTTTTGCTCATTGGGCTTATCAGTTTTAATCCGTGGCTGATTCTCTTACTTCTTGTTTCGGTTGTGCCGTCTTTTATCGGCGAATTACACTTCAATGCCAAAAGTTATTCGCTTCAACGTGGCTGGACTCCCCAACGCCGAGAGTTAGATTATTATCGCTACATCGGAGCAAGCGACGAGACCGCCAAAGAAGTAAAACTTTTCGGACTTTCGGATTTCATCATTGAGCGATTCAGCAATCTTTCGGATAGGTATTTTAAAGAAAACAAAAAACTCGCCACCGAAAAAGCCTCTTGGGGGAGTTTATTGGTCGGTATCGGCACAGTAGGCTATTTTGCCGCTTACGGAATCATCGTCATTGATACCGTCAAAGGCATTGTTACAATCGGTAGCCTGACCTTTTTGGCGGGGTCATTTAGGCAACTCAAATCATTGCTCGAAGGCATCTTGGGGCGATTTACGACGATTTCGCAAGGGGCTTTATACCTCAACGATTTATTTGAATTTTACAGGATTCAACCCCAAATCATTTCGCCGATTCAATCCAGACCATTCCCCAACCCGATTAAAGAAGGGTTTAGGTTTGAGAATGTAGGTTTTAAATATCCGAACTCTGATAAATGGGCCAATCGGGACCTCAATTTTACGTTAAAAGCAGGCGAAAAATTAGCTTTGGTCGGCGAAAATGGCTCTGGTAAAACCACTCTCGTCAAGCTATTGGCTCGTTTATATGACCCCGACGAAGGCAGAATCTTGCTCGACGGCTATGACCTAAAAGAGTACGATTTAGCGGCTTTGCGAGAGCATATCGGAGTGATTTTTCAGGATTTTCAGCGATTCCAATTTACGGCAGGAGATAACATTGCGGTCGGCGATATAACGGTTCGTGAATCTACAAATGAGTTAGAACGGGCGGCAAATCAAAGTTTGGCAGATACGGTTATCGAGAAACTACCTTTGAGATATGAGCAACCACTTGGTAGGAGGTTTGCAAAAGGGATTGAATTATCGGGTGGAGAATGGCAAAAAGTAGCTTTGGCGAGGGCATATCTCCGCCAAGCTGATGTCCTGATTTTGGATGAACCCACCGCCGCACTCGATGCCCGTGCCGAATACGAAGTTTTCAAGCGTTTTGCCGATTTGACAAAAGGAAAATCCGCCATTTTGATTTCGCATCGTTTTTCTACGGTAAGAATGGCCGACCGTATTTTGGTATTAGATAAGGGGCAATTGCTCGAAATCGGGACACACGAAGAATTATTGACCAAGAACGGACGTTACGCCGAATTATTCTATTTGCAAGCCGAAGGCTACAAGTAAGTTTTTAATCCATCTTAATTCGGTGGTTTAATCCCCAAAAAAACAAAAGTCGTCTAAATTCGACAAAACCTTCATAGTATTTCAGTAGTTTTACAGTATTAGTAAATAATATTTTAGCATAAATTTTGATTGTTGAAATTTAACAGATAAAACTATAAAGTCGTAATACAAAATGAGTCTTTCAACCACTTCTATCAAACGACCAGTCCTTGCCATTGTGATGAACCTCCTCATCATACTTTTTGGAGCAATTGGCTTTACGTTTTTGGGTGTGCGGGAGTTCCCTTCAATTGACCCTCCGATTGTTTCGGTGCGTACCAATTATGTGGGTGCCAACTCCGACATCATCGAATCCCAAATTACCGAACCTCTCGAAAAAGCCCTCAATAGTATCGAAGGTATCAAGTCTATCAATTCATCGAGTAATACTGGTTCGAGCCAGATTACGATTGAGTTCGATTTGGGTGTAGATATGGAGCGTGCCGCCAACGACGTCCGCGATAAAGTATCGAGTGCGGTTCGTCAGTTGCCACAAGATATTGATGGCCCTCCGACGGTTTCAAAAGCCGATGCCAACTCTGACCCAATTATGAGTATGATGTTCAGCAGCGAAAACCGCTCTCAACTCGAATTGAGCGATTACGCCGAGAACGTTATCTCGCAGCGTCTTCAGACGATTCCGGGCATCAGTACCGTGATGATTTGGGGACAAAAGAAATACGCCATGCGTTTGTGGATGGACCCTAACAAATTAGTTTCGCAAGGTGTAACAACCCAAGACGTAAAACAGGCACTTGATAGAGAAAACGTGGAGTTGCCAAGTGGTAAATTGGCAGGTGATAATACCGAATTGACCGTAAAAACTATCGGCCGATTCAAAACCGAAGATGATTTTAATAACCTAATCGTCAAGACAGTTGGCGATAAAAATATTCGTTTCAAAGACATCGGTAGAGCCGAATTAGGCCCCGAAAACGAAGAAACGGGCATGCGTGTAAACGGTATGCCAATGCTCGGTTTGGCGGTTGTGCCACAACCCGGAGCCAACTACTTAGAGATTTCTAAAGAGGTTAATAAGCGTGTTGAGCAAATCAAGAAAGAATTACCAAAAGACTACAAGATTGATATTTTGCTCGATAGTACGGTTTTTGTAAAGAATTCGGTAGAAGAAGTAGGCGAAACACTCTTGATTGCGATTGGCCTTGTGGTATTGATTATCTTCTTATTCTTCCGTGATTGGATTATCGCCGTTCGCCCATTGATAGATATTCCGGTCTCGTTGATTGGTACATTCTTCATTATGTACATCATGGGTTTCTCGGTCAATGTACTTACGCTTTTGGCGATTGTATTGGCAACGGGCTTGGTGGTAGATGATGGTATTGTTGTTACGGAGAATATCTATAAGAAAATCGAAGAGGGGATGAGTCCCATCGAAGCAGCCATCAAAGGCTCAAACGAAATCATTTTTGCGGTATTATCTACCTCAATTACGTTGGCTTCGGTGTTCTTACCGGTAATCTTTATGGAGGGTTTCGTTGGTAAACTTTTCCGCGAATTCGGTATTGTACTCGCCTCCGCCGTATTGATTTCGGCATTTGTGTCGCTTACACTTACCCCGATGCTGAATGCCTACTTGGTACGTAAAGAAAACAAACGCAGTAAGTTTTATTTGGCAACTGAGCCATTCTTCGAGAGAGTTATCGAAGGCTACCGCACTCGCTTGACCGACTTTATGAAAATCCGCTGGGTGGCGATTCCGCTATTATTCCTTACAATCGGAATGGTTTGGTTTTTTGGTAGAGATTTACAACAAGAAATCGCACCGCTCGATGACCGTTCGGCGTTCCGTGTTCAGATGACAGCCCCAGAAGGTTCTTCGTATGAATTCATGGATAATTATGTTCAGAAAGTTGGTAAATTACTCGTTGATTCGATTCCTGAAGCAAAAGGAATCGTAACAGTAACTTCGCCAGGTTTTGCGGGTTCGGGTGCTGCCAATACGGGTTTTGCAAGGATTAACCTAAGAGATAAAAAAGAACGTAAACGTAGCCAGCAAGAGATTGCCGAATTTGTGAGTAAAAAACTCAAAGGCATGAATGATGCCCGTGCGTTTGTGATTCAGCAAGAGACCATTTCGGTTGATAGAAGAGGTGGTTTGCCAGTGCAATACGTTATTCAGGCACCAGATTTCCAGAAACTCCGTGAGTACCTTCCGAAATTTATGGAAGAAGTACAAAAAGACCCAACTTTTATGGTGAATGACGTAAACCTAAAATTCAATAAACCAGAATTAGAGGTTTCGATTGACCGTGAAAAGGCAAAATCAATGGGGGTTTCGGTTTCGGATGTAGCCCAAACAATGCAGTTAGCATTTGCAGGTCAGCGTTTTGGATACTTTACGATGAATGGTCGCCAGTATCAGGTAGTGGGTCAGTTCGACAGAGAAAACCGTGACGAACCGCTTGACTTGAAAAATACTTATACAAAAAATAACCGTGGCGAGTTGATTCAACTTGACAACATCGTTAAGACAGCCGAAGAAAGTTCTCCGCCACAACTTTATCACTACAACCGCTACATGAGTGCTACTGTTTCGGCAGGTTTGGCACCGGGCAAAACAGTTGGTGATGGTATCAAGGCGATGGATAAAATCCGTGATAAACTGGCTGATGAAACCATCAAAACCGCTCTTACAGGTACTTCGCGTGACTTCTCAGAGAGTTCGTCAAACACACTTTACATGTTCCTTTTGGCGTTGGTTTTGGTTTATTTGATTTTGGCTGCTCAGTTTGAGAGCTTCGTTGACCCATTCATCATCATGCTTACAGTACCTTTGGCCGTTGGTGGTGCGGTGTTTTCGTTGTGGTATTTCAACCAAACACTCAATATCTTTAGCCAAATCGGGATGGTCATGCTGATAGGTCTCGTAACCAAAAACGGTATCTTGATTGTTGAGTTTGCCAATCAGCTTCGTGAAAAAGGAATGGAAATCAAAGAAGCAGTTATCGAAGCCGCTACGATGCGTTTCCGTCCAATCTTAATGACCAGTTTTGCAACCGTACTCGGTGCTGCTCCAATCGCTTTTGCAATCGGTGCGGCGGGCCGCAGCCGTATGTCGATGGGTATCGTTATCATGGGTGGGCTGTTATTCTCTTTGGTACTTACACTTTATGTAATCCCGGCGATGTACACTTATCTTTCGAGATACAAAAACTTCGACCGTATGCGTCAGATTGAGAAAATCGCTCACGAAGCCGAAACAGAAGTTCATTAATACAAAAGTAATAGACATTAAAAACCCCGTAGATTTCGATTCTACGGGGTTTTTGTTTTAAACTCAGCAGATATTGCCACTATTGTATTTTATATCAAAAAATATCTATTTTTGTAAAAACGCTTTATTTATGGAAATGTTACGCACTCCTTTGACAGAGCCTCAATTAGAATTATTGCAGATGTTCACTCGACCAGTGAGCGATTCGGATTGGCTTGCGATTAAGCGGATGATTACAAATTATTTTGCAAGTAAGTCTATTGAAGAAGCAGATAAAGTATGGGACGAGCAAGGCTGGGACGACGCAAAAATTGATGAATTACTAAATAGTCATCTCAGAACACCCTACAACAAATCATGAGGGTTGTTCTCGATACAAATATTTTGCTTGTTTCTATATCGAGTCGTTTCGCCGTACCATTTGATATTCAAATCTTTTGTCGAGAGAAAGCTTGAATTATGTATTACGACTGATATTTTGGACGAATATGCCGAGATTATCTCATAACATTCTGGAGATAAATTAGCAAATTTAGCACTTGAAGTAATTGATAATGCCGAAAATACGATTTTTGCTAACCGTTATTTTACATTCAATCTAATATTCACTGACCCAGATGATAATAAGTTTGTTGATTGTGCGATTGCGTCAAATGCTGACTTCATAGTTACCAATGATAAACATTTCGATGTTCTGAAAGAGTTACCATATCCTCATCTGAATGTAATCTCGATAAACGAATTTATTGATATTTTAGAAAATTTATGATACATCACCAATTTTCACCATGACATTACAAGAACTTTTTCAGCGGATAGGCCAAAACCCCGATTTTTTGTTTTTTTACTTTTTTATGATTCCGCTCACAGCTTTGCTGATTAGCATTTTTGGCAAAAACGAAGGGCATCTTAGCCCCTGGAAGTACGTCTATTCGATTTTGATATATTTGGTGAGTATTCCGGGGATATTTGCCGTAGCCCTTAATATTTATTTTTTCTTGTTTCAGAAAGGCGATGTCATGCAGACCGATGTCTATATGCAGATTTTACCGATTTTGGTTTTGGTCGTGACCATCTGGCTGATTCGTCGCAATGTTGATTTAAAATTAATTCCGGGCTTTGATACCCTCTCAGGTCTTTGGCTGATGCTTTTTGCTACAATGACTTTGATGTTCTTCCTCGACCGAACCCGAATTATGGTTTTTACGTATTTACCGTTTCAGTATTTACTCGGAATCTTCGCGGCACTGTTTATCCTGATTTATTTGGGTTGGAGGCGTTTTACGAAGTGATATTTAATACTGCAAGGTATCGAGATGACAAACTCTCATCAAACAGTTTCGTAATTGTAGAGATATAAATTCAAAAAATCTTTATAGTATGTGAAATAACTTCCCTAAAAAATCGTGACACGGCTAAACTATAATAGCCTGAATTTCAATGTTGATGGTCGAGCCGTGCCACGGATTCTATCCCTTATTTTATATGTAATTTCATAATCATTAAAATTTGTTAAAATATTTTGAGGATTGAGCTAATATTTATTTACTTTGCAATACAAAGTTCTTTTTATTTTAATGAAACACAAAGCAAAAGCACTCGCTAATTATATTTTATTAAAGGTCAAAACCATCAGCCGACCTACTCAGGCATTGATTCTGCTTTCGGGTCTTAGCTGTTTGTTAGAATTAACCAAAATCATTTTGAAGAATGATTTTTCGGGCATAGGACTCATCTGGAATCTCTTTTTGGCGTGGGTTCCGTTGTTTTTTATTCTTTTGTCGAGGAGATTCCTCAAAAAAGGCAGCCGAATCGGAATCTACGGTAATATTTTTATGTGGCTGTTGTTCTTTCCGAATGCCACTTATATCATCACCGACTTGATTCACATTCCCGAATACGCTGGTGTGCTTCTTTGGTACGATTCGCTCCGAATCTTCCTTTTTGCTTTGGCTGGGCTTGCTACCGGACTGTACTCGCTTTTGGTTTTGCACCAAGTACTCAATACCCTTTTCAGACAAAAAACGGCTTGGTATATCTTGAGTTTCAGTGTGTTTTTATCTGGATACGGAATCTACCTCGGTCGATTCGTCCGATTCAATAGCTGGGATTTATTCACCAACCCATTTGCATTAATCCGCCAAATTCTTGATGATGTAAACAATCCGTTGGCCATACATACCACCCTTGCTTTTGCATTCGTAACAATGGTTTTGTATGTTTGTTTGAATTTGGTAATCCGAAAACCGAATCCAGAAAACAGTCGTTAGTTTTATCTTGATGCTGTATGAATATTCTAAAAATGTTGCGTAGTTTTCGGTATGGTTTCAAAGGAATCGCTTGGTTGGTAGAGAGCGAAAACAATGCGAGATTTCACCTTTTGGCTTCTGTAATTGTCTTATTATTAGGGCTTTATTTCAGAATCTCAACAACCGAATGGGCAATTGTCTTAACCCAAGTTGGGTTGGTTTGGTCGGCCGAAGCATTGAATACCGCCATCGAAAAACTCTGCGATTTTGTATCGCCGCAGCACCACGAGACCATCGGCAAAGTAAAGGATTTAGCCGCAGGCGGAGTACTAATTGTCTCTATTGTGGCCGCAATTATCGGATTAATTGTATTTTTGCCAAAGATTTGGGATGTGATTTTGAAGTTTCAATAGTTTTAATAGCCAAAAGTATCACTCATTATTTATGAACGAACATTTAGAACATCTCAAAGAAATACGTTCGATGATGGAACGCTCCTCTAAGTTCCTTTCTTTGAGCGGTCTTTCTGGTATTTCGGCGGGTATTTGTGCTTTGCTGGGTGCTTGGTATGCCCATTCAAAACTCCATGTCGATGGTCTCTACGAGGTTTCAGACCTTGAAACGGTTCGAGAAACTCTTCCGATGTTGGTGGTAGATGCTTTGGCTGTATTGCTCGGAGCATTGATTTTGGGGATATTCTTTACTGTTCGTAAGGCCCGCCGACAAGGGCTGAATGTTTGGAACGATACATCTAAAAGACTTTTGGTCAATATCATGATTCCGCTTGGTGCGGGGGGGCTTTTTTGTTTAGGTTTACTCACGCACGGATTATTCTGGCTGTGTTTTCCAGCAACGTTGGTTTTTTATGGCGTAGCTTTGGTGAGTGCCAGCAAATACACGGTTCATGATACATTTTATTTGGGTGTTTCAGAAATCATTTTAGGGATAATTGCCTTATTTTTGGCAAAATGGAATCTTATCTTCTGGGCTGCTGGCTTTGGTGTTTTGCACTTAATCTACGGCACTGTGATGTATTTTAAGTACGATAAAAATTAGATAAATTTTGTTTGCTCTCGGTTGAGGGTATGCCATAAAAAATTTAAATGCAGATTTTACAGAACTTCAATAAAGCGTTTGAGAGCAAAGCCCGACTCGGCATTATGTCGGTGCTATTGGTCAATGATGAGGTGAGTTTCAATTCGCTCAAAGACCTCCTATCATTGACCGATGGCAACTTGGCTACGCACCTACGAGCTTTAGAAGAAGCGACTTACATTTCGGTCAAAAAGGAATTTATCGGACGCAAACCAAGTACCACTTATTCGGTAACCGAAGCCGGTAAAAAAGCATTCAACGACCACCTCAATGCCCTCGAATCATTCCTAAAAGGAAGCTGAGTATATTTTTTTGGATTTTTACTTTTAAAAACAAAGTACTTTTAAATATAAATTTATGAAAAACCGCTCTCTCATTTACTTCGGCTTTGTAGCCACATTTGCTTATCTTTTTTATGACCAAAGTATAGGTGTCAACTTCTTGATTTTCCCGATACTCGTTTTGTTGGCTATGATTTATCTCGGATTCAAAAAAGTGTACACAGTGCCATTTATTGGGCTTATTTGTACCGGATTCGGAGTTTTTATGTACGACGATACCCCAGCCATTGCCATCCATTTCTTATCGGTAATTATTCTATTCGGATTCTTGACCGACAGCATAAAATCTCTATATTTGGCACCAATAATGGGTGGAATCTCTGGGTTATTATCACTCATTATCAAAACAGTTGATGTATTTTCTAATTCAAATACACTATTCTCTCAGCTTCGATTCAATCGTAGTAACGCTTTCTCAATTACGATAGCATTATTGGTTACACTCATATTTGGCAGTATCTACGCAAGTGCCAATCCGCTCTTCTCCGATTTACTCACCTTTGTGACTTTTACGAACTACCAAATTAATTGGGAATTAATCATGGTTATTTTAGGGGGCAGCATAATGATGGCGGCAGTTTTTTATCCTTTTAGGGTCGAATTCGTCAAAACAATTGAAGAGAAAATGCCATCGGTTTTATCGGCAATTCAGACCGAGATAGAAGATTCAGAATTTTTGAATGCTCTCAAAACCGAAAACAAATCGGGAATCATCATGCTTTCGATGCTGAATATATTGATTTTATTCTTTAATCTTTTCGATGTCATAAATCTCACAAGAGGAATTGTCTTACCCAATGGCATGACTTATTCGCAATATGTACATGAAGGTGTAAACCTGTTGATTATCAGCGTAATATTGGCGATTGGCGTTATCTTGTTTTTCTTTAGAGGAAACTTGAATTTTTATTCGGGCAATCAATTACTCAAAAAACTTGCATTTGCGTGGTTGATTCAAAATACCCTTTTGCTGCTTTTGGTTGCTCAAAAAAATACTTCGTATATCGGTGTGTATGGCTTGACTTATAAACGAATCGGGGTTTACGTTTTCTTATTGCTCACAATGGCGGGTATTGCACTGACTTTTATCAAAATTATTCGACAAAAAACTATTTGGTATTTGCTCCGTACAGGCTCAACAACCGCTTATCTGACACTTTGTGTATTTGTAGTTTTCAATTGGGATGCCATCATTTTGCGATACAACCTAAATTATGCCCACGTACAAGACAAAAACTATAACGAATCATTGAATCTGGTGAATACTTGGCATGTCTGGAAAGAGAATAATTTGCCCGAACCTGACTACAAGGTTTATCGAAAAAATCAATCCGACTGGCAGAGTTTTCATTTGGGTTTGTATCGTTACGAGAATAGATAGCCTTTTTGCGTTGCCAAATCCACACACATAATTGATTTGATTTATGAATCGCCATATTCGTTTGAGTGTGGCGATTTTTAGTTTAATTTTGGGGCATACAACCCCTGACAGGATTCCAAAAACGCAATAATTCTCTCAAAATGTCAAGTATTCTAATCTTAAATGCCCTTGTTGTAAACGAAGGGAAAATCGAAGCCAAAGATATATTCATAAAAGATGGTATCATCGAGCAAATCGGCAATGACCTAATGCACCAAAAAGCCCGCAGGGTGATTGATGCCACTGGCAAATACCTCATGCCGGGTGTGATAGACGACCAAGTACACTTTAGAGAGCCTGGGCTTACACACAAGGCAAATATTTACACCGAGTCGAAGGCGGCAGTGGCTGGTGGAGTAACAACTTTTATGGAGATGCCCAACACAGTACCTAATGCACTGACCCAAGAGTTGCTTCAAGATAAATACGATATAGCCGAGAAGACATCACTCGCCAATTATTCTTTTTACATGGGTACATCCAATGAGAATTATGATGAGCTCATGAAAACCGATATTCGGAATGTCTGCGGATTAAAGATTTTTATGGGTAGTTCAACTGGCAATATGCTTGTAGATAGCCCAAATACTCTTGAAAAAATCTTTGCTAATTTCCCGACTTTGATAGCTACTCACTGTGAAGACGAAGCCACGGTAAAAGCTCGTTTGGCACATTACAAAGAAGAATACAAAGACGGCAACCTTCCGTACGATATTCATGCTATCATCCGCAACGAAGAGGCTTGCTATAAATCTTCGTCTTTTGGGGTTGAATTAGCCAAAAAACACGGAACTCGACTGCATATTCTGCATATTTCGACATCTGAAGAATTAGCACTATTTGAGCCGCAGGCAATTGCTCAATTCAGAAGTAATAATTCTATAAATAAAAAGCACATCACCAGCGAAGCTTGTGTGCATCATCTTTGGTTTGATGCCGAAGATTACAAAAGGCTCGGAACCCAAATAAAGTGTAATCCAGCCATTAAGCACAATCACCGTGAAAATATTTTACAAGCGATTTTGGACGATAGAATCGACGTAATCGCTACCGACCACGCTCCACATACTTGGGACGAAAAATCGCACGGGTACTGGGATTCGCACGCGGGCTTGCCATTGGTACAGCATACGCTCAATATCATGCTCGAATTCTACAAACAAGGAAAGATTTCGCTCGAAAAAATCGCCGAAAAGATGTCGCACGCCGTAGCCGATTGTTTTGAAATCGAAAAGCGTGGGTATATCCGCGAGGGTTATTGGGCCGATTTAGTTTTGGTAGATTTAAACAAAGAAACAACCGTAAACAAAGAGAATATTTTGTATAAATGCGGTTGGTCGCCACTCGAAGGTACAACCTTCCAGTCGGCCATTACACATACCATTGTTTCGGGGCATGTGGTGTATTCGGATGGTAAATTCGACGAAAACACGAAGGGCAAACGCCTAACTTTTGATAGGTAATAGTTTAACTTTTGGGTGAACTGTGGATAACGGTTCACCCAAAATAAACGTCTAAAATCTCGTAGTATCACTACCCATCGCAACTGAGTCAATTGCAAAAACACCAGTTGGTTTACGGATTGTATATTTCGTAAAATCTTGGTCGGCATCCAACCCGACTCCTCTCACTTCTTCGGTTGGGGTTTTGATAGAAACCGATTTCGTAGTATAAATTCTTCTTTTGACAGGACTCCAGATTAATTCAGTTGTAGAAAGACTTTGTTGTTGTAAACGATTGAAAAAGAACACATTACCCATTATTTTGTAATACTGTTCGGCTTTGAAGAATCTTGCCGAATCTCCTCTAAGTGACGAATATTCTACACCGTTTTTGTCAATGAAGTTTACGTAAATTGCCTTCGGATAAATCTCGTCTTCATTCTGCATTTTCAACTGCTTGGCCGTATTCATCTTAACTTTTACATTGCCAGAGTCGCTATACATAACCGATAAATTTTCGGTTGTCATCAAAGGCCCCTGATAAACGTAGTTTACGCCTTCCTCTTTCTTTTCTTCACAATTCCAAAATAAGAAAACTACCAATATGCCGAGTATGTATTTCATAGTAACAATTCAAAAAAAATCATTCTACCGATTAAATCCACTACAAAATTAAAGCAGATTTGGGTAGAATGATAGTTAAATATACTTAAAGTGCGAGTGTTTAGTCGATTCTCACTTTTTGGAACCAAAGCGAATTGAGCGAAAAGCCAAGTACCAATTTGGTATAATTCTCTTGAATCAAGCTGTTTTCGGTTGTTCCGCGGCGACCAAGAACGGTTGTCAATGTAACAAAACTTGGACTTACTTTTCCGACAGGGAGTGTCAAGCCAAGGCTGAAACTTCTATCTTTAATCTGTTGATTATTAATTATGTAAGGTGTGTTTGAAGTCTGGAATCCGAGGCGATAACCAATCTGACTTGTGTATTTGGTCGATTGAATATTAGGGATATGTTCAAATCCAAATGATAATTGACTTGAAGCTGTTAAGTTTGGATTGGCTCTACCATCAAAATTCTTGAATTTGCTCCAATCTTGGCGGCTGTAATCTATCGCAAAAACCCATTTGAGGGGGCTTTCAAAACTTATTCCGAGCGTGTATTTGCTTGGTAGTGAATAAGTGCCAGTAGCTTGTGCCAATGTATCAGGTGTACGGGCAATGGTTGGTCCGTTGCCACCAGTCGATTCAATCAAGAACTGGTAATTGTTCAGGCGGTCGGCCTTTAGATTATTGCTTAGCTCGTAAGTACCACCGATATTCAATTGCCACTTTTTATTGAGTGGCTGCTGATATGCTGCCCCAAGTTTGAATCCAGAACCACCGAAAGACGTTCTCTCGGTAAACTTCAAATGGTTAGATTCGGTAACGCCCGAAACAGTATATTCGGTTATTGATGTAGTATCTTTGCTGATACTTCCAAAATAAAACGCCGTTTCGAGGCCAACGTATAAGTTTTTACCGATTCTGACTCCGTTTGAGAAAGCAGCTTTAGAAATCCCCCCTCTGCCGCTGTATCGGGTTTCGGCTTGTTTGTCTGAGTTTGTAATAGTACGTACAAAACGAGATTCATAATCTACCGAAGTATAAGGCTGAAACGTAAGCCCCATTGTCCAGTTTTTGTGTGCAGGGAGTGCCAACGACAAGTAGTTGAGATTCATCCCGAAATCTCTTTGCGAGAGTGTACTATTGCTGATGGTCTTGTACTGACCATTCAATCCTACATCAAATGCCGTGTATTGCTTCTTTACCAAAAGTGCTGGATTGACATTGTTGATATACACGATGTTTCCGTAGCTCACGCCCGTTCCGCCCATGGCTAAGTTTGCGGCAAATGCATTAGGTACCAATTCGCCTACGCCGATTGCCGAATATGGCGAGTTGCCAGTGCCTTGAGCAAAGATTTGTGTAGAGATAACCGTAATCAACGAAGCAACTAAGACACTAAAGAGATTTTTTTTCATTTTATTTTTTCTTAACACTACGAGATTCACAAATCTCGATAGCGTTTTATTCAATATTATTATACGCCAAAATTCTATTCAAGCCAATCAGTACAAGATTTGGGGCTACAAAAGTCGGACTTTTTATTTGATTTTCAAAGAATTGAGCATCGCCACCGCACAAAATGACGTTGCATTTACCTAATTCGCTGTATCTTTCTATAATTCCGTTGAGTTCGGCAATGATTCCGTTGACAACTCCACTTTGGATGCACTCCTTGGTACTTTGCCCAATCAGTTCTGGAATCCCCTCGGCTTCGAGCAGAGGCAATCTTTTAGTAAACGTATGCAAAGCCTCAAATCGTATCCGCATGCCTGGCGAAATTATCCCGCCCCGAAACACCCCATCGCCCGAAACGTAGTCATACTTGATGGCCGTTCCCATATCTATTATTAGGCAGTTCTGCTTCGGAAATAGAAAATTAGCCCCCACAGCCCCCGCAACTCTATCAGCACCGAGGGTTTCGGGAGTCTTGTAATCTTTCTCTATGGGCAGGGGAGTGGCAGGATTCAGAAATAACTTCTTTTTTGAGTAAGTGCTAAAAATCTCTTCTAAATCAGCTTGCGATTTTGTTACTGAAGATACTACGATGGCCTCGCAGTTTTTTTGTTGATTCACCAAATCGTCCAATTCATCTAAAGGTAATCCTTTCTGAAAATCGACCAATTTGTCTTCTTCAAAAAAACCAATTTTAGCAAAAGTATTTCCTATATCAATGGCGGCTGTTTTCATAAAAAAGTCGTTTGCTTTGACAAACGACTGCAATATTAACGTTTATGAACCAATAAAAACTATAATTCTTTAGTTGTCGATAACTGGTCATAATATTTCAGAATCTCTTTTAAATCATTTTCGTTGTCGAATACAAGTTTTTTATCGTTAATTAATTGTTCAATAACCGTTCTTTTATCACCAAATACCTTCAATAATTTATCGTTTCGTTCTACTTTTCTAAACTCATTATCCACAATCAAATAATATTGAGTCATCTTACTAAACATTCCCTCAAAGGTATTCTCGGTCATAACATCATATCCCGACCGATTCTTAAAGTCGAGCGTTATATATTTACAAATATGTTGTTTTAGCAGTTGAGATTTACCATCGTACAAAACCTCATAGTAGTGTTTTTTGTGGTTTGTATTGGCACCTCTTTTGTCAAACGCCTTAAAGTAGGTCTTTCCAATCGTAAATTCGTCAGGATACGCCTCAATCGTTTTATTTTCGCCAGTATCTACATAGTACACAATTCCTTTCTCAATGTTGTAAGCCATCGAAAAAGTGACGGGTTTGCCATTGGTATTATTAAAAAAACCTTTGTACCAGCCGTTCCTATAATACGGAGTTCCTTTATAGACCCGAGTCATTTCTTGGTAAGAATTATTACCCGGATTAATAAACTTATAGTACGAGACCAAAACAGTATCTTTTCCACGGACTTCAATCAGACTTTCGTTGGCCGGAATCAGGTTCTCTCTTACAAAATATTCATGCTGAGACTTCTTGGCACTTCTCGATGGGTCAGAGAACTGAGAGTACCCCGCCCAGTGAGTAGCTAAAAGGCTGATAATCAGGATTGTATTTTTCATAAAATGCAAAAAGTTATTAAAACAAATATACATTTTTAGATGACATTTTGTTAATGGGTATCAATATTTAATTTGCCTTTATAAGGTCAATCAAAAAAACTTTAAAATTTTTTGCAGAATATTTGTTGTATCTAAAATAAAACACTACTTTTGCAGTCCGAAATCGGAATACAATTCAGAGAGTAACCTCACAAATGATTAAGATAAGTCTCAAGTCCTTCGGGATACTGTCTTAATCTCGACTGTGGAATCCGAATTTAATATTCGTGCGATTCGTCAACAAAATGGTTAGCCATTACGACAGTCTCAGAATTGCTTTTAAAATTTTACGGGAAAATATCACAAGGAAACAAAGTGCATCCCTCCAAAAATAGGCACTTTACCCAATGGGTTTGCGATAAATAGACAAGTTGGCACTTTTAGCACCGCCAACCGCTGATGAACAAAGTAAATAATTTTGATTGAATTTTTGAATTGTGTAAAATTTTCACGAATTTTGCAGCCCAATTCAGAATTAGGTCTTAAAAGCAGAATATACAATGTCTGGAATTATCGGAAAAAAAATTGGTATGACTACCATTTACAACGCTGAAGGTCAAGCAGTACCTTGTACGTTGATTCAAGCTGGTCCAAATGTGGTTACGCAAGTGCGTACAGAAGAGAAAGATGGCTACAAAGCTATCCAGTTAGGATTCGGCGAGAAAAAAGAGAAAAATACAAGTCGTCCGTTGTTAGGACACTTCAAAAAAGCCAATACAACTCCTAAGCGTAAATTAGTTGAGTTTAAAGAATTCGAGAAAGAATATAGCTTAGGCGATACAATCAGAATCGAAGACGTATTGGTAGAAGGCGACTTCATAGATGTTACTGGTAACTCAAAAGGTCGTGGTTTTCAAGGTGTTGTTAAACGTCACGGATTCGGTGGTGTAGGTGGCCAAACACACGGTCAGCACAACCGTCAGCGTCACCCTGGTTCTATCGGTGCTTGTTCTTTCCCATCACGTGTATTCAAAGGAATCCGTATGGCAGGACGCATGGGTAACACAAGAGTAACAATCCAAAACTTGAAAGTTTTGAAAGTGTTAACAGACCAAGACTTAGTAGTTGTTAGCGGTTCAATCCCAGGTCCAAAGAATTCATTCGTAACATTACATAAATAATATAGGTTTTGAGTTTCAAGTTAAACTCTGATTTGAAACTCAAAATTTTAAATTTTAGGTCGAAACCAAACGACATCGAAAAAATAAGGTTAATACAATGGAATTAGTAGTTTTAAACAAACAAGGTAAAGAAACAGGTCGCAAAGCAACGCTTTCGGCTGATGTTTTCGGAATCGAACCAAATCAACACGTTGTTTGGCTTGATGTAAAACAATATCTTGCAAACCAACGTCAAGGAACCCACAAATCGAAGCAAAGAGCTGAGATTGCACGTTCTACCAAGAAAATCGTTCGTCAGAAAGGTTCAGGAGGTGCTCGTCATGGTTCGATGAAATCTCCAATCTACGTAGGTGGTGGTCGTGTATTTGGTCCAACCCCACGTGATTATAGCTTCAAGCTAAACAAAAAAGTTAAAGTTTTAGCTCGTAAATCAGTTCTATCTGCAAGAGCCGCCGAAAACGGTATCTCAATCGTAGAAGACTTCTCATTCGATGCTCCAAAAACAAAGGCATACATCGAATTCCTAAATGCTCTCTCAGTAGCAGACAACAAAACACTTTTCATTACTGCATCACAAGATAATAACGTGTTCCTTTCGAGCCGTAACATCCCAAAAGCAAAAGTTGTTTCTGCCGACCAAATCAATACTTATGATTTAGTGAATGCTGATAAAGTAATTATCAGTGAAGGAGCGTTGTCAAAAATTGAATCAATTTTAAATTAATTGTCAGCCAGTCTGACTGCTAATAGCTTAAAACAATGAGCGTATTAAAAAGACCAATTATCACTGAGAAATCGCAAAAAAGCACTGCAAAGGGCAAGTATGCTTTCGAAGTAGATATGAATGCCAATAAAATCGAAATCGCTAAAGCGGTTGAGAAAATGTATGGCGTAACGGTTACAGATGTTAATACCATCCGTCAAATCGGCAAGAAAAAGTCAAGAATGACTCGTTCACGTGCATCGGTTGGTAAAACTTCAACATTCAAAAAAGCAATCGTAACCCTTCAAGAAGGCGAATTGATTGACTTCTACGATAATCTGTAACATTTTATACAGCCCAATGGCTGTTTAATTCAAACGTATAGCCTTTCAGGCTGCAAACAAATTAGTAAAAATGGGTATTAAGAAATTAAAACCAAACACCCCAGGTCAGCGTCACCGTATTGCTCCAGATTTCTCAGAAATCACAGCGAGCAAGCCAGAGAAAAGCTTGACAGTAACTATTAAGAAAACGGGTGGACGTAACAGTGAAGGTCACCGTACCGCACGTTACATCGGCGGTGGACACAAACGTAGATACCGTCTTATCGACTTCAAACGTAACAAGTTTGATGTTGCAGCAGAAGTATTGACAATCGAGTATGACCCAAACCGTTCGGCTCGTATTGCTTTGATACAATATACAGATGGAGAGAAAGCTTATATCATCGCTCCACAAGGATTGAAAGTTGGACAGTCTGTAATCTCAGGCTCGTCGGTAGCACCAGAAGTTGGTAACGCACTTCCACTTGGTAATATGCCACTTGGTACAATTGTTCACAACATCGAGTTACACCCAGGAAAAGGAGCTCAGATGGCACGTAGTGCAGGTACTTATGCTCAAGTTTTAGCAAAAGACAGCAAATACGTAACATTGAAAATGCCATCAGGCGAAATGCGTATGGTATTAGCTACTTGTATCGCAACTGTAGGTACAGTATCAAACACTGACCACATGAACGTTACAAAAGGTAAAGCTGGTCGTAGCCGTTGGTTAGGTATCCGTCCAAGAGTTCGTGGTGTTGCGATGAACCCAGTTGACCACCCGATGGGTGGTGGTGAAGGCCGTGCATCTGGAGGTCACCCACGCTCACGCAATGGCTTGTTGGCGAAAGGTAAGAAAACTCGCGATAAGACTAAGTATTCATCAAGATTAATTGTTTCTAAGAGAAGTAAGTAATAATCAGGGGTCGAGGTAAGTTTAATGGTTCTGTCAATCACAAACTCAAAACAAATCTCGAAACTCAAAAATCGAAATTTAAAACATGGCACGTTCGCTTAAAAAAGGACCATACATTGATTACCGCCTTGAGAATAAAGTTGTTGCAATGAATGACTCAGGAAAGAAATCAGTGATTAAAACTTGGTCACGCCGTTCGATGATTTCTCCTGATTTTATCGGACACACTTTTGCCGTACATAATGGTAATAAGTTTATCCCAGTTTACGTAACCGACAACATGGTTGGACACAAACTTGGAGAATTTGCCCCGACACGTAATTTCCGTGGGCACGCAGCAAAAAAAGATAAAGGTAAAAGATAATAAGGATTGCGGATTTACGATTGTAGATAGTCGAATGATACAAATCACTGCTCTAATCTAAATCCAAAATCCCCAATCCGAAATAAAAAAATGGAAGCAGTCGCAAAATTAAACGATTATCCTACCTCACCTCAAAAGGCAAGATTAGTTGCTGATTTAATCAGAGGTAAAAAGGTAAGTTATGCTTTGGGTATTCTTAGCTACCAGCCACAAGCTGCGGCACCAGTCATCAAAAAGGTTCTTCTTTCGGCAGTTGCAAACTGGCAGCAAAAGAACGAAGACGTTAAAGTAGAAGATGCAGATTTATTCGTAAAAGAAATCTTCGTTGGCGGTGGTCGTATGTTGAAGCGTCTAAGACCTGCACCACAGGGACGTGCCTATCGTGTACGTAAGCGTTCACATCACCTTACAGTTGTAGTTGATAGTGCAGTAGCAGCAGAATTACCAGTAACAGAATAATATATAAAAAGGTAAATACTAATGGGACAAAAAGTTAACCCAGTCGGTTTAAGACTCGGCTATATCAGAGGTTGGGAATCTAACTGGTATGGTGGAAAGAACTTCGCCGAGAAGTTAGTAGAAGACGAAAGAATTCGCAAATACATTTCAGCTCGTATTCCTAAAGGTGCAATCTCACGTGTTGTGATTGAGCGTACCCTAAAAAGAATCACTTTGACAATCCATACAGCCCGCCCAGGTGTTGTGATTGGAAAAGGTGGTAACGAGGTCGATAAAATCAAAGAAGAGTTAAAGAAACTTACTGGTAAGGATGTACAAATTAACATCTACGAAATCAAACGTCCAGAAGTTGATGCTAAACTCGTAGGTGAGGCAATCGCACAGCAGATTGAAGCTCGTATTTCTTATCGCCGTGCAATGAAGCAAGCTATCCAAGCTGCTATGCGTGTAGGTGCTCAAGGAATCAAAGTTAAAATCTCTGGCCGTTTGGCAGGTGCCGAGATGGCACGTACCGAAATGTACAAAGAAGGTCGTATTCCATTGCACACACTCCGTGCCGATATTGATTACGCAATTTCTGAAGCTCTTACAGTTTACGGAAAAATCGGTATCAAAGTATGGATTTTCAAAGGTGAAGTTTACGGTAAGCGTGACTTGACCCCATCAGCAACTGGTTCTTCGGCAAACGAAGGCGGAAACAGAGGCGGTGATGGCGAAAGACGTACTGGCGGACGCGATGACCGTAGAGGTGGCGGACGTGGCGAAGGCGGCGAAGGTGGAGACCGTAACCGTAACAATAATCGTCGTGGTGGAAACAACAACCGCGGTGGTAATAACAACCGTGGCGGTAACAACAATAACCGTGGCGGCCAAAATAACAATAGAGGCGGAGGTAAGAAATAATAAAGTTTTAAGTTTGGGGTTTTGGAAACCTAAAGCCTTAAACTTCTAACATTGAACTAAATTAGCGTCATGTTACAACCAAGAAGAACCAAATTCCGTAAGCAACAGAAAGGAAGAATCAAAGGTCTTGCAACTCGCGGACACGAGATAGCTTTCGGAACTTTCGCTATCAAGTCATTGGAGCCAGGCTTTATCACTGCACGTCAGATTGAAGCCGCTCGTATCGGGGTTACCCGTGCAATGAAACGTGAAGGTCAAGTATGGATTCGTATTTTCCCTGATAAGCCTATCACCAAAAAACCTCTTGAGGTTCGTATGGGTAAAGGTAAAGGTGCTCCAGAATACTGGGTAGCATCTATCAAACCGGGTACGATTTTATTCGAAGCAACTGGTGTACCTTTAGAAGTAGCAAGCGAAGCACTTCGTTTAGCGGCTCAAAAATTGCCAGTAAAAACAAAGTTTGTAGTTCGTCGTGACTACCAAGAAAACGCAGAATAATATTTAATTTGGGAATTAGGATTTCGGATTTTGGATTTTGAAATATCCAGCTCCAACTCCCAGTTCCGGAATCTAAATAGAAATTTCAGATTAGAAATTAGCACATACATTGCTTAATCTCAATCAGAAGTTTCAAATCCGAAATCAAATAAGATGAAAACGTCAGAAATCAAAGCATTATCGGCAGAAAAATTGCAAGAAGAAATTGCTGCTGAGAAAAACAGATTGCAGAAATTGCAATTTGCTCATGCGATTACGCCAATCGAAAACCCGTTGCGTATCCGTGAATCTCGCAGATTGATTGCAAAATTGATGACTGAATTGAATGCACGTTAAAAGATAATTTGTGAATAGTATTTCACAATTTACAATTCATAATAAAATGGAAAGAAATCTCAGAAAAGAGCGTACAGGTGTAGTCGTTAGCAACAAGATGGATAAATCTGGTGTGGTAGCGGTTGTACGTAAACTAAAACATCCGAAATACGGAAAGTTCATGCTCAAAACTAAGAAGTTTATGTTCCATGATGAGAAAAACGAAGCAGGTATCGGCGATACTGTTCGTATCATGGAGACTCGTCCTTTGAGCAAAAACAAGTGTTGGAGATTAGTAGAAATCGTTGAGAAAGCGAAGTAATTTATTTTGTTTTTAGCGATTAGTAATTAGCGATTAGCATCAACACTATTGCTAATAACTAAAGGCTAATAGCTAACAGCCTAAAAATAGTAAAACAATGTTACAGCAAGAATCAAGAGCAAGCGTTGCCGATAATAGTGGAGCAAAAGAAGTACTTGTTATCCGTGTATTGGGTGGTACTCGTAAGCGTTATGCCTCAATCGGCGATAAGGTCGTCGTATCTGTAAAATCGGCTCTTTCTTCTTCAAACATGAAGAAAGGAACTGTATCTAAAGCAGTTGTAGTAAGAACGAAGAAGGAAGTACGTCGCAAAGATGGTTCGTACATTCGTTTTGAAGACAATGCAGTAGTATTATTGAATAACCAAGATGAGCCACGCGGTACTCGTATCTTCGGACCGGTAGCACGTGAACTACGTGAGAAACAATTCATGAAGATTGTTTCATTGGCTCCAGAAGTATTGTAAAAAAGGTTGAAAGTTAATAGTTAATGTTAATAGTGATTGTAATGGTTTACTCATTGTAGAAGACAATTAACAATTAACCAATAACAATTAACAAAATAACGATTAACGAATTTCAAAGACAATGGAAAGAAAATACAACAAACAGCCAAAATTGCACGTACGTTCGGGCGATACTGTAGAGGTAATCGCTGGTAACTCTAAAGGCAAGAAAGGTCGTATCATTGAGGTATTAGCTGAAAAACAACGTGTGAAAGTTGAGGGTGTAAACATCATCAAAAAACACCGTAAGCCTACAAGCCAAAATCCTCAAGGCGAGCTTATCGAAACTGAAGGTACAATCCATATCTCAAATGTTATGGTTGTTGACCCTTCGACTGGTGAAGCTACTCGTACGGGTCGCAAATTGAATGACAAAGGCAAATTGCAACGTTATTCTAAAGCAACAGGTAAATTTATATAGTTTGTGATTCCCGATTCGGGAATGATAAGCTGGAATAGTGGGTCGGAAATCCACTAAAACGTCTAACTAACAATGGCAAGACTTAAAGAAAAATATCAAAATGAAGTTGTAGCGGCTTTGAAAGAAAAGTTTGCTTACAAATCAATCATGCAGGTTCCGCGTCTTCAGAAGATTGTTATCAACCGTGGTGTTGGAGCTGCAACTGGTGATAAGAAATTGATTGACAATAGTCTCGAAGAAATCACAACAATTACAGGTCAGAAGGCCGTAGCAACGCTATCAAAGAAAGCCGTTTCTAACTTCAAACTTCGTGAAAAAATGCCTATCGGTGTTAAAGTAACGTTGAGAGGCGAGAAAATGTACGAATTCCTTGACCGTCTTACTACAATTGCTCTTCCGCGTGTACGTGACTTCAAAGGTATTAGCGACAAAGGCTTTGATGGCCGTGGTAACTATACATTTGGTGTAACAGAACAAATCATCTTCCCTGAGATTTCTATTGATAAAATCTCTAAAATTCAAGGGATGGACATAACATTCGTAACCTCTGCACCAACAGATGCCGAAAGCTACGAACTATTGAAAGCATTGGGAATGCCCTTTGCAGGTACAAAGAAATAATGATATTTAGCTGATAGAACAATGGCAAAAGAATCAGTAAAAGCAAGAGATAGAAAAAAAGAAAGAACAGTAGCCAAGTATGCTGCTAAACGTGCGGCTTTGAAAGAAGCTGGTGATTACGCTGGTCTCGACAAGTTACCACGTAATGCCTCTCCGGTACGTTTACACAATCGTTGTAAATTGACTGGTCGTCCACGTGGTTACATGCGTAAGTTTGGTATCAACCGTGTTACTTTCCGCGAAATGGCAGGTAAAGGTTTGATTCCGGGCGTTACAAAAGCCTCTTGGTAATTTGATTATTATCAGAATGTATTAGATTTATCAAAGATATTTTCTAAACGTTCAATAATAACATAGTTTTCTCTTTTAATTCTCATTTCGATTAACTAATTTTGCAGCCCAATTGAGAAAGTCGTGCCCGCGATACTGCTCAATGTTGGCTTAGGTATCCAAAATAAATAGCGAAAATGGTTACAACGGATCCAATAGCAGATTATCTTACACGTATCAGAAATGCCATCAAGGCAAGACATAGAGTTGTAGAGATTCCTGCTTCGAACATCAAAAAAGCAATTACTCAAGTACTTTTCGATAAAGGTTTTATCCAAAGTTACAAATTCGAGCAAGAAGGTCCTCAAGGAACAATCAAGATTGCACTCAAGTACAACCCTGTTACTCGTCAATCGGCAATTGTAGAATTGAAGCGTGTTTCAAAACCAGGTTTACGTAAGTACTCTGGTAGTGAAGAACTCCCTCGCGTATTGAATGGATTGGGTGTTGCTATCATCTCAACATCGAAAGGTGTTATGACAGACAAAGAAGCTCGTGCCTTGAAAGTAGGTGGAGAAGTTCTTTGCTATATTTATTAATACTTTGAGTTTGAGGTTTATTATTAGAAACTTTAAACTCAAATACTCAAACTTCTTAAATGTTGACCGCTCTTGACAACTCGTGCTCACGAAAGTGTCTTGAAGCCTTAAACTGATTACAAAATGTCACGTATTGGTAAAAAACCTATTACCCTTCCAAGTGGTGTAACAGTTACGGTAGATGCTTCAAACGAAGTTACTGTAAAAGGACCAAAGGGTACACTTACTCAGAAAGTTGACTCAGATATTACAATTTCTGTTGAAGGCTCTGAATTGAAAGTAGAAAGACCAACCGAGCAAAAACGCCATAAAGCATTACACGGTTTATACCGTGCCTTGATTAATAACATGGTAGTTGGTGTTAGCAGTGGTTACAAAAAAGACATGGAAATCATTGGTGTGGGTTACAAAGCCTCAAACAATGGTAACGTTCTTGACCTTAGCCTTGGTTTCTCTCACAATGTTTATTTCGTTGTTCCATCTGAGTTGAAAGTTACGACTGCAATGGAAAAAGGAAAGAACCCATTGATTACTCTCGAAGGTATTGATAAGCAGTTAATCGGCTTAGTTGCGGCAAAAATTAAGTCACTTCGTAAAGTTGAGCCTTACAAAGGTAAAGGTATTCGCTTCGTTGGTGAGGTTGTTCGTCGTAAGGCAGGTAAAACAGCTGGTAAGAAATAAATTTAGTTAGACCAAAGACGTAAGACACAAGAAATAAGAATCTCAAAAGTTCTTGTTTCTTGCTTCTGAAAGTCTAAAATCTTGATAAGAAAATGTCACAAGTTAAGACAGAAAGAAGACAGAAAATCAAGTGGAGAATCCGCAGCAAGGTTAATGGTTCATTACAAAAACCTCGTTTGTCGGTTTACCGTTCAAATACAACAATCTACGCTCAATTGATTGATGATGTTCAGGGTGTAACCTTGGCAGCTGCTTCGTCAAAAGAGTTAGGATTAAAAGGTGTTAAAATCGAGAATTCGAAAGAAGTAGGTAAGAAAATTGCCGAAAAAGCTATCGAAAAAGGTATTAATGCTTGTGTATTCGACCGTAACGGTTATTTGTACCACGGAAACATTAAAGCCTTGGCAGAAGGTGCCAGAGAAGGCGGTTTGAACTTCTAATATTAAATAGTTCAAAGTTTAGAGTTCTTTGTCCAACGTTCAAAGTTTATTATTCAAACCTTGAACTTTGAACCTTGAACCTCGAACATTGAGCCTTGAACGAAAGAAATAAAAATGAATAGAGCAACAAAAGTTGACGAATCAAAACTCAAAGAAAGAGTAGTAGCCATCAATCGCGTAGCGAAAGTGGTAAAGGGTGGTCGTCGTTTTAGCTTCTCGGCCATCGTTGTTTTAGGCGACGGACAAGGTACTGTTGGCCAAGGTCTTGGAAAGGCTAACGAAGTTACTGATGCTATTGCAAAGGCTATCGAAGACGCAAAGAAAAACTTAGTATCTGTTCCTGTTATCAACGAAACAGTTCCTCACGAAATCCACGGTAAATTCTCTGGTGGTTTCGTATTCGTTAAGCCAGCTGCACCTGGTACGGGTGTTATCGCGGGTGGTGCGATGCGTGCTGTTTTTGAATCGGCAGGTATTCACAATGTATTGGCGAAATCTAAAGGTTCGTCAAACCCTCATAACGTTGTAAAAGCAACAATCGATGCACTTAGCAAGATGCGTGCCCCACACGCGGTGGCTTTCCAACGTAGTGTTAAGATGACAAAAGTATTCAACGGGTAAAATAGTTTAATGTTTGACGTTCAATGTTCAATAATCAGAACTTTGAACTTTGAATTTTGAACCTTGAACAAAGCACAAAATGGCAAAGGTTAGAATAACTCAAGTTAAGAGTACGATAGATAGACCAAAAGTACAAAAGCTTACAATTAAAGCTTTGGGATTAGGCAAAATCAACCGTAGTGTAGAGAAAGAATTGAACCCTGCGTTACAAGGTATGATTAATGCCGTTAATCACTTAGTAGTGGTTGAAAATATCTAAATAATTTTTCTGAAAAGCATCTCAGAAATCCCCAAACAAGGCGTAGCCGAGTGTTCGTTTAAAGCGAATGCGTATGTTTAACCGATTAATAAAATCGAAGAAATGAAATTAGCTTCATTAAGCCCATCGAATGGTGCAGTAAAAAATAATACAAGACAAGGTCGTGGTCACGGTTCTGGTGGTGGTGGTACTGCAAGACGTGGTCATAAAGGTGCAAAATCTCGTTCTGGTTACAGCCAAAAAAGAGGTTTTGAAGGTGGTCAGATGCCACTCCAACGCCGTGTGCCTAAGTTTGGTTTTAAAAATATTAATAGAGTAGAATACAAGGCTATCAACCTTGATACGATTCAAGCTCTTGTTGAGAAAACAGGTGTTACATCAATTGATTTAGGTTTACTTTACAACCACGGTCTTATCGCTAAATCTGATTTGGTGAAAATTTTAGGACGTGGAGAGGTTTCTAAGGCAGTAAATGTAAAAGCTCATGCTTTTTCTGCATCGGCCAAAGAAGCTATCGAAAAAGCAGGTGGTTCAGCAACAATTGATACTACTTTTGACCCAGCCGCTACTGCAGATGTTGTAGCCGTTGCTGCACCAAAAGTTGAAGTTGCTCCTGTTGAAGTAGAAGCCAAACCAAAAAAAACAGCTAAGAAAGCAGTTGAAGGAGACGATTTAAAAGTAATTGAAGGGATTGGTCCAAAAATTGCAGATTTGCTAATTAACGCAGGAATTATTACATTTGCGGATTTAGCAGCGACTTCTGCCGAAAAGGTGAAAGAAATCCTTGATGCGGCTGGTTCAAAGTTTGCGATTCATGACCCAACTACTTGGGCTCAACAAGCCGAATTGGCTCGTGATGGCAAGTGGGATGAGTTGAAAGAATTGCAAGAGCAATTGAACGGAGGGAAAGCTGAGTAATTCACCTAAAAGCCTTGTTTTCCATTTACAATGAACAAATTTATTACAACGCTGAAAAACATTTGGTCGATTGAGGAGTTAAGAAAGAGAATCCTTAATACCCTTTTGATTATTTTGATTTTTCGTATTGGTTCGCACATTGTGCTACCCGGTGTTGACGTCAACAAATTAAATGACTTAACACAAAGTAACGGACTCCTCGGTTTGTTAGATACTTTGGTAGGGGGTGCATTCAAGAATGCTTCAATCATGGCTCTCGGTATTATGCCTTACATTTCGGCATCTATCGCTATCCAATTATTGACTCTTGCATTGCCTTATTTCAGTAAATTAAACAAAGAAGGAGAGTCTGGTCGTAAAAAGTTAAATCAGATTACTCGTTGGTTAACAATTTTTGTTACAGCGGCTCAAGGATTTACTTATTTACGCACGACGATTCCGACAGAAGCGATTCAAGTATCACAAGGCTTTTTCTATTTTTATTCAGTAGTTTTGTTGGTTGCAGGTACAGTAATGTGTATGTGGCTTGGCGAAAGAATGACTGAAAAGGGTATTGGGAACGGTATTTCGATGATGATTATGATTGGTATTGTGTCTCGTTTTCCGGGTGCAATTATCGGTGAAGCTCAAGCAAAAGGTACATCAGGATTACTCCTTTTCATAATCGAAATCGTTGCATTGTTTTTGGTTGTTTTGTTTGCAGTTGCAATCACTCAAGCTACTCGCAGGATTCCGGTACAATATGCAAAACAAATTGTTGGGAATAAAGTAGTAACAGGTCAGCGTCAGTATTTACCGTTAAAGTTGAACATCGCTGGTGTAATGCCAATTATCTTTGGTCAAGCATTAATGTTTATCCCTGGGTTGATTTTAAGTTACGTTGCACAAGGAACTCAGAGTGATTCGGTGCAGAACTGGGCAAGTATTTTCAATGACCCAACTTCTTGGCAATACTGTTTATTATACGCAATTTTAATTATTGGTTTCACATTTTTCTATACAGCGATTTCGATTAATCCTAATCAAATTGCAGATGATATGAAACGCGGTGGCGGATTTGTACCGGGCGTTAAACCAGGTCAACCAACATCTGATTTTATTGCAGATATTCTTGATAGAATTACTTTGCCAGGTGGTGTTTTGTTAGCGGTAATCGCTATTCTACCTGCAGTTGCTGGTTTGTTAGGAATGACTCAACCATTTGCACAATTCTTCGGAGGTACATCATTACTGATTCTTGTGGGGGTAGTATTAGATACACTTCAACAAATTGAGAGTTATTTATTGATGAAACGTTACGAAGGTTTGATGAAGTCGGGTCGTGTTCAGGGCAGACAATCAACAGTAACTACTGCATAATTGCAAGGAGGTAGCTATGGGCAAGAAAGATAATGTTATATTCCTGAAGTCGGACGAAGAGATTGAGATTATTAGAGCTAACGGTCAGGTACTTGGAAAAGCCCATGCTGAAGTTGCTAAGATAATTCAGCCCGGAGTAACAACTAAAGAATTAGATAAAGTCGCTTACGAATTCATCAAAGACCATAAAGCACATCCATCTTTTCTTGGGTATGACGTAGGTGGTTTCAAGTTTCCGGCGAGTTTGTGTATTTCGGTAAATGAGGTTGTAGTTCACGGGATACCGAGTAATAGAGTTCTCAAAGACGGTGATATTGTTTCTATTGATTGCGGAGTATATTTGAATGGCTACCATGCCGATAGTGCTTACACTTATCCTATTGGAAATGTAGCACCAGAAGTATTAGGGCTTTTGAAAAATACTTATGATTCGCTTTTCAAGGGAATCGAACAAGCAAGAGTAGGCAATAGAGTCGGTGACATCAGTTACGCTGTTCAGAATCATGCCGAAAAGTCTGGATACGGAGTAGTGAGAGAATTAGTTGGCCACGGTGTTGGTAAATTCTTACATGAATCTCCAGAAGTTCCAAACTTCGGCAAAAGAGGAAACGGACCGAAACTTCAAGAAGGGATGGTCATTGCGATTGAACCAATGATTACTTTGGGTCGCCGTGGGGTTCTTCAAGAAAACGATAATTGGACAATCCGTACCGAAGATAGAAAGCAAGCTGCTCATTATGAGCATACTGTTTTGGTAAGAAAAGGACGTGGAGAAATCCTGACAACCTTTGAGTATATCGAAGCAGTTTTAGCAGAGAAAAACTTAGTAATAGCATAGAATTGTTGATGTTATTCGTTAATAGTTACTTGTTACTGAAAGTATCTCCGATTAACAAATAACAACTTACGATTAACAATAAAGAATTTATGGCAAAACAAGCAAGTATCGAAGTTGACGGTATCATAACCGAAGCTCTATCAAATGCGATGTTTCGTGTTCAATTAGAGAACAAACATGAGGTAATTGCACATATTTCGGGTAAAATGCGTATGAACTATATCCGTATTCTACCAGGAGATAAGGTGAAGTTAGAGATGTCGCCTTACGATTTATCAAAAGCAAGAATTACATATCGTTATAAATAATTGCGAATGAGTGAATTAGTCAGTGAGTGAATAGATTTATATTCGCTAATTCACAATTCAACCATTCACTAATTCATTTCAAAAATGAAAGTTAAAGCATCAGTTAAGAAACGTAGTGAAGAATGCAAAGTCATTCGTCGCAAAGGTAAAATCTACGTTATCAACAAAAAAAATCCGAAGTTTAAACAAAGACAAGGTTAAGAATTTATGAGGATTGCAGGTGTTGACATCCCAGACAAGAAAAGAGGCGAAATCGCCCTTACTTACATCTACGGTATAGGTCGTAGCTCGTCGAACAAGATTTTGACGAAAGCAGGTATCAGTGTTGATAAAAAAGCAGGTGAGTGGAATGACGCAGAAGCGAACGCCATCCGTGCTATCATCAATAGTGAATTTACTGTTGAAGGTGCTCTTCGTTCAGAAGTTCAGTTAAGCATCAAACGATTGATGGATATTGGTTGCTATCGTGGTCTTCGTCACCGTAAAGGTCTTCCATTACGTGGTCAAAGAACCAAGAACAACTCACGTACTCGTAAGGGTAAACGTAAGACTGTAGCTAACAAGAAGAAAGCAACTAAGTAATAGTTGAACCTTCTGAAAGTTATATTGGGAAATCACCTTTACACAAAGGTGATTTCTGAACAGAATGTAGGTTTTTCTACATTGCCTATTATTAAATAACGTTTTGTCAAAAAATGGCACAAGCAAAAAGAAAAGATAAAGCTAAAAAAAGAGTTGTTGTAGTTGAGCCACATGGACAAGTGCATATCAGAGCATCTTTCAACAACATCATTATCTCAGTTACAAACAGTATTGGTCAAGTTATCTCTTGGGCATCTGCTGGTAAAATGGGATTCAAGGGTTCTAAAAAGAACACTCCATACGCTGCACAAACAGCCGCTTCAAACTGTGCTCAAGTAGCCTACGAAGCAGGTATGCGTAAAGCTGATGTTTTTGTGAAAGGTCCGGGTTCTGGTCGTGAATCAGCAATTCGTACAATTCAAAGCTCTGGTATCGAAGTTGTAACAATCACTGATGTTACGCCTCTACCACATAACGGATGTCGTCCTCCAAAGCGTCGTCGCGTATAATAATCGAATTTTCAATATCGCTCAATTGAGCAAAAGATAAAGTACATTGATAGTTTGGACATTGGGGCTACTCAATCCTTTATCTAATAAAAAATAATAAAATGGCAAGATACACAGGTCCAAAAGTTAGAATTTCAAGAAAATTTGGCGAGCCAGTTATGGGTAATAACAAGGCACTCGCTAAGAAAAATTACGCTCCGGGTCAGCACGGCAAAGGTCGTCGTGGTAAAAAATCTGAATACGGTCAGCAATTATTAGAGAAACAGAAAGTTAAATATACATACGGTATATTAGAACGTCAGTTCGCTCGTGTTTTCCACTTAGCATCGGTTAAAGAAGGCCGTACTGGTGATAACCTTATCAAATTGTGCGAAGCACGTTTAGATAATACAGTTTATCGTTTAGGTATCGCTCCAACTCGTCGTGCTGCACGCCAGTTGGTTACTCACAAACACATCACTGTTGATGGTGAAGTATTGAACGTACCTTCAATGATTTTGAAACCTGGCCAATTGGTAGGTGTTCGTGAAAAATCAAAAGCTTTAGTTGCAATCACAGAGAGCTTAAAAGTTAATCGTGTTAAAAAATTCAACTGGTTGGAGTGGGATGAGACGTTGAAAGTTGGTAAATTTATTTCTTTCCCAGAAAGAGACCAAGTACCAGAAAACTTCAACGACCAAGCAATCGTCGAGTTGTATAACAAGTAAAATATATCTTCGCAGTGATGCCATCACCGAAAAACGGTGGTGGCATAACTGCATTTTTTTGCATAAGAGTTCCCATAGTTTTTCGTTCACGAAAACATTCACTTCAACAATATGTCAATTTTAGCATTCCAAATGCCTGATAAGGTCGTCATGGAAAAGGCAGACGACTTCCATGGTTTCTTTGAGTTTAAGCCGCTCGAAAGAGGCTATGGCGTTACGATAGGTAATGCTCTAAGACGTATCTTGTTGTCATCGCTCGAAGGTTACGCGATTACAGCGGTACGTTTTCCAGGAGTATTGCACGAGTTTTCGAGCATCGAGGGGGTGGTTGATGATGTTACCGAAATCATCTTAAACCTCAAGATGGTTCGCTTTAAAAAGGTATCTGATTACGTAGATAATAAAATAACTGTAAGAGTAAAAAATCAGTCGGTATTGACTGCAGGCGATATTGCCAAATTTACTCAGAGTTTCCAGATTTTGAACCCAGATTTAGTAATCGCTCGTTTGGATGATACTAAAGAATTGGAGTTTGAAATCATCGTAGATAAAGGTCGTGGATATGTTCCGGCAGAAGAACATAAATCAAACGATTTACCAATCGGCTTTATCGGTGTAGATTCGGTTTATACTCCAATCAAAAATGTGAAGTATAGCATCGAAAATACCCGCGTTGAGCAAAGAACTGACTACGAAAAATTATTGCTCGAAATCAAAACTGATGGCTCGATTCACCCAGAGAGAGCCTTGCAGGAGTCGGCACATATCTTGATTCAACACTTCTTGAAGTTTACCGATGAAAATATGGTATTCGATACTAAGAAGGATGAAGAAGATAACATGGTTGACGAAGAATTCTTACACATGCGTAAGCTATTGAAGACTTCGTTGCAAGACCTTGACCTATCGGTTCGTGCTTACAACTGTTTGAAATCAGCAGATATTCGTACATTGGGAGACCTTGTAAGATTAGAAGTAGCTGATATGATGAAGTTCAGAAACTTCGGTAAGAAATCGTTGACAGAGCTTGAGCAACTTGTTGCTGAGAAGAGCCTACATTTCGGTATGGATGTCAACAAATATAAATTAGACGAAGATTGATTTTAAGCCCTCCTCGCTAAAGGGGAGGGCTTATTCTTTTATATCGAATTTCGCAGTATTCGAGATTAAATTAATTAACAATCGTAATAGGTGGAATAGCCCAGACTGCGTAAGCAATTCTTACCGTTACTTACGAAAACCGAGCAATGAGACACGGAAAAAAAGACAACCACTTAGGTAGAACTACCTCGCACAGAAACGCTTTGTTGAAAAACTTAGCTATCTCTCTCATCGAGCATAAGCGTATCGAAACAACTTTGGCTAAAGCTAAAGAATTGAGAATGTTTGTTGAGCCTTTGATTACAAAAGCAAAGAACGATACAACACACTCACGTCGTACGGTATTCTCTTATCTTCAAGATAAAGAATCTATCAAAACTTTGTTTGGTGAGGTTGCAGAGAAAGTAGCAAACCGTAATGGTGGTTATACTCGTATCATCAAATTGGGTAATCGTCAAGGTGATAACGCCGAAGTAGCGTTGATTGAATTGGTAGATTACAACGAAAACTTGACTGCCACAACAGAAGAAAAAGCTGGTAAGACACGCCGTAGCCGTCGTGGTGGCAAAAAAGGTGGCGAAACTACTAACGAAGCTGGTACAACAGCTGAGGTTGTAGAGACGGTAGCTGCACCAGTAGTAGAAGAAACAGTGGCTGAAGTTGTAGAAGAAGCACCAGTTGCAGAAGCTACAGAAGAAGCTCCAGCACAAGAGGGAGAAGAAAAAGCAGCACAAGCTTAATCTGTACTTCGGATTATATCAGAAAGCCCCGCAAGAATTTGTGGGGCTTTTTGTTTAATCGTAAAATATTTTTAGGATTCGTTCGTTACTTCGTAGATTTTTTTGGTCTAAAATTTGATTATATTAAAAAAAGTTATTTATTTGTTCAAGAATTCAGGAGAAGAATACTCGCCCAAAAAAAAAGCAAGTTCTTTGTAAAGTTTTGAGCAAAAATGGTTATCTTTGCAACCTATTTCGATAAATGCTGTAATATGCCTATATACAGCCGCTTTGCGAAATTTGTAAAAGATTGAAAATCAAGCAAATAGCACAAGACAATGGACTTAATTAAATTAGTAGAGTCAGAATTCGCAGGCAAACGTGATAGCCTTCCAGAATTCAAGGCAGGTGATACAGTGAATGTACACGTTAAGATTGTTGAAGGAACTAAAGAACGTATTCAGGTTTTTACAGGGACTGTAATCCAACGTCGTAACTCTGGTACAAACGGAGAAACATTCACAGTACGTAAAGTATCAAATGGTGTAGGTGTTGAGCGTATCTTCCCAATCCTTTCACCAAGTGTTGATAAAATCGAATTAGTACGCCGTGGTAAGGTTCGTAGAGCAAGATTGTACTACCTACGTGGCAAGCAAGGAAAAGCTGCACGTATCAAAGAATTGAAGTAAAATTTTAAGTAATAGCTTTTTCATAATTTTGTGTGGGAAAAGGTCGCCTGATTTGGCGGCTTTTTTTTTGCCCTCTGGTGAGCAAGCAAACAAAAAAGGATTTGCAAATTATTTTGCAAATCCTTTTTGATATTGAATATATAAATGCTGCAATTAATCCTTCTTCATTGCCATGCCTTTTTGCTCAATCATATCATTGACGATGTTGAGGGTTTCGCTCATGTAAATATCTTTTTTGAGGTAATCTACCCAAAACTTGTTGCGTTCTTTTCTCAACGAATCGCTGTTGATAGACTCTAAATCAATTTTGAGGTTTGCAACTGCCAAATCATTTTTGAGTTTTACCAAATCCGAAACCTGCTTTGATACATCACGGATTTCTTTGACTTGCGATTTGTATTTATCTAACTGCAACGAACGAGCCATTTTGCGGTTTTCGGCTTGCCATGTTGTTTTATCTTTGATTTTGACAAAAACATTGTCTTGGCTGAGGCGTTCGGTGGTTTTTTGCTTGAGTAATGATAAATCGGCTTGGTTATCCCAGGTTACATAAGGCGATTTCTGAATTTCGTCCCACGGCAAGGCTGATGGAGAATCTTTTTCTTGGAATTTATAGTTTTCGTATAATCCTGAAAGAACAATATCTGGGGTAACACCTTTGAGCTGTACCGACCCACCATTGATTCTGTAATATTTTTGTAAAGTAAGGTGTACCGAGCCTAAATCGCCCGCTCCAGAACCATTGCCATTGCCACCGATAGGGAACGCTCGCTGAACCGTACCTTTACCAAAAGTGTTGGTAGAGCCAATTACCACACCACGCTTGTGGTCTTGGATGGCCGCTGCAAAGATTTCTGAGGCTGATGCACTACGTTCATCTACCAGAACTGCCAATGGTCCATCGTAGAGTACACTTGGGTCGTTATCGCCCATTGCCGACGAACGTCCAGCTCTATCACGTACTTGTACTACGGGGCCTGTTTTGATGAATAAACCAACCATATTGACAACTTCGTTGAGGCTACCGCCACCATTGCCCCGAATATCCATCACGATGGCATCTACGCCTTCGGCTTTGAGCTTTTCGACTTCTTTAGCAACGTCTTTTGAACAACGAGCGGCTGTCGGACGCTGGAAGTCGGCATAGAAACTCGGAAGGTCAATTACACCGATTTTGTGTTTACCATTGATGATGACGCTCCGTGCAAAAGTCTCATCTAATTTAAGTTCTTGGCGAATCAAAGAAACCATCTTTACAGTTCCGTCTGGTTTTTCGACCCAGATTCTGACATTTGAACCTTCTGCTCCGCGAATCAATTTGACGGCTTCATCGGTTGAGTATCCTACAATGTCTTCTGCTTCGCCATCTCCTTGAGCTACCTTTACGATGTAGTCGCCTTCTTTAATCTCGCCCGATTTCCAAGCAGGGCCACCAGCCGTTACGCTTTTGATGCGAACTTTATCGTTTTCATAGCTCAACAAAGCACCGATTCCGTAAAAACGACCGCTTAGACGCTCATCAAAAGAACGTTTTTCGACGGGTGGAAAGAAGTCGGTATGAGGGTCCATCAGATTGGTCAATGAATTGACATAAACGCTAAAACGTTGGTTTTCGTCGAATTTGGTACGCAAACGCTCAAAATAACGGTCGAGGTTTTTCTTGACAGCGGCACGAGCTTCGGCCTGCAAGGCTTCGTTCGATTTAGCTACAAAATCTTTTTTGTCTTTATTTTTTTCTTGTTGTTCGAGCAAGTCAGCGTATTTTTCGAGGATTCGGAACTTGATATGTTTACGCCAACGTTCTTTACGGTCGTTATCGTTGCTGGCAAATGCCATTTTATCGTTATCCATTTCGACCGATTCGTCTTTCGTAAAATCAACTGGTTTGTCAATCAGACTTTTGTAGATTTCTTCGGTTTCTTCGATACGCTTTTTATAAACTTCTTCGGCTGCGTAGAAAAACTCCAATGGTTTACCGTGAATCTCGTCGTCGATTTCGGTATCGAATTTACGGAGTTTGCTGATGTCTTTTTCGAGTAGAATCCATTTGCTCGGGTCGAGACGCTTGATGTACTCTTCAAAGATTTCTTTTGAGAGGTTATCGTTGATTTGTTTGGGGCTATAATGCCCTTGTTCGAGCATTATCCCGACTGACTTTAAGATTGTCTCAAATTTGCTTGGTGGATTATCTCCGTGCGTAAAACTCATAAAGACTACCGCAATGGCGAGTCCGAGAAATGTAGTTCTAATCTTGCTCTGTTGGTTCATGGTAAAATAACTGATTTGTAGAACGATGTTCCAATTCGCTCGGGTTGTAAAAAATTAAGCAATAGTGTCGAGTGTTGTTGCTTCGACGGCTTTTCATAATTGTTTTGGATAGAGGAATTCATTGCAAAAATCACTCCAAATTCACTCTGAATCAATAACGCAGAATGTTATTACAAATTACGAAAAATTAATTTTTTTAGGAAATTTTAACAGTAGAATCCCTCCTTTGGCGTGATGTTTTAGAGGAGTGATTTACAAACCAGAATTTACCATTCATCAGAAGTAAGACTTACTCCATGTCAATTTTTTACGCCTCAAAACGCATATATGCCGTTTATCCATTTTTGTAAAAGGCATTATTTTTTCTTTTGTAGAATTGTAACCGTAACTTCTTTTAAAGCGGATTCCTCTTTGAAAAAGCTAAAACTATTACTTTATGAATTTCGGTAAAATTTTACTATTTGGTGCCTGCTTTGCGGCAACCCAATCAATCGCTCAGACTACGGTTAATTCGGCTTCCGAAAAAATTGGCCTGCAAGAGAGTATCGAAACGGCTCTCAAAAACAACATTTCGATTCGCCAAAGCCAGTTGCAAGTTGATAGAGGTATCAATGATGTTGCCGAATCAAAATATCGTCGGTATCCGACAGTGAACGGAGGAACTAACCTGAATGCCTTTTTGGGGCGTAACATCAACCCATTTACTAACGAAATTATTACGAATGCCGTTGGCTCAAATGGATTCGGGATTCAAAGTCGTTTGCTGCTATTTGATGGCTACCAGACTCGTAATAACATTGAGCTTACACAACTAACACTCAATGCAGCTAACTCCGACTTACAGGCAATCAAAAATGATATTTCGCTTAGAGTTGCGGTGGCATATATTAATGTATTGACTCAACAAGACTTACTCGAAGTTGCTCAAAAGCAGATTGAAGTTACAAAGATTCAATTGGAACGAAGCGACAAATTGGTTAAAGCAGGAGCATTGCCCGAAACCAATTTATATGATATTAAAGCACAATTGGCAAACGATGAATTGCAAGAGGTAAATGCTCAGAACAACGTAGAATCGGCAAAATTGACCTTAAAACAGTTAATGAATATCTCAGCCGACCGTAACATTGACCCAATCAGAATTCCGATTCCAGACCCAAGTGTACAGGCGTATCCGCTGACGGCACAACAGATTTACGAGATAGCTATCGGTTATTTGCCAGATGTACAAGCTGCTGAAACCCGTATTAAAATGGCACAAAAAAGTATAGATATTGCCAAAGGCTTGAAAATGCCGACGGTATCGGCAAGTGCGGGCTGGAATACAACCACTACCACGGCTGCTGAGAGAATGGTAGCGAGTGGAACAATAGACAGAAGAAACCTTGGTAATGTAGATTTTAACGGACAAAAAATCCCACTTATAATCGAAACACCTGGAACTCTTAGTGAAAAAATTCCGTACTTTTCTCAGTTTACGGGCAACATGAACACTAATGTTGGTGTAAGCCTTCAAGTACCGATTTTTAACGGTTATAATGCTAAATTTCGTTTAGCAGGAGCCCAGATTCAGCACAAACAAACAGAGCTACAAGCCGATAATATCAAATTGCAGATTCGTCAATCAATCGACCAAGCGTATATCAACATGAGTAATGCGGCCAAAAGATATACATCAACTCAAAATCAGGTTAGAGCATTAGAAGAGACTTTCCGTGCGGCCGAGGCTCGATTGGGTGCTGGCTCTATCAACACGCTTGATTATAATATTGCAAAAACGAACCTCGACAGAGCAAGAGCAAACTTAGTATTGGCAAAATACGATTACGTTTTCCGTACCAAAGTGCTTGATTTCTATCAGAACAAACCATTGTCTCTTTAAATAAAATCGTGAATGAGTGGGGTTCTCGCATTCATTCACCTATACACTCATTCGCAATTAATATTACTAAAATATATTATGAAAAAAAATCGTACTTGGTGGATACTTGGAGGCGTTGTAGCCCTATTTGCAATATTCTTGGTTGTAGCCAAATCGGCAGGTTGGATTGGTAAACCCGAAACTACCGAAGTTGAATTTGCTAAAGTTACTAAATCTGATATTACCGAAACAGTTTCGGCATCGGGTAAAATTCAGCCCGAAGTAGAAGTAAAAATCACGCCTGATGTACCGGGTGAAATCATCGAATTGCACGTCAAAGAAGGTGATTCGGTTCGTGCAGGGCAATTATTGCTCAAAATCCGCCCTGATAACTACGTTTCGTTTGTGGATAGAGCCAGAGCGACTGTTGACCAAGCCAAAGCCAATACTGAGCAAGCTAAGGCATCAGTTTCGCAGTCGGAGGCTCAATTGCTACGTACAAAAGTAGAATTTGAACGTCAGAAAAAACTTTTTGACCAAAAAGTAGTGTCAGAAGCCGATTATCAATTGGCCGAGACAAACTACAAAGTAGCTCAACAACAACTCGAAGCTGCCAAAGCGAATGTGAGTGCAGGAGCGTATGCCATCAAAAGTGCCGAGGCAGGGCTAAAAGATGCTGCCGAGAACTTACGTAAAACAGCGGTTTATGCTCCGATGAGCGGAATCGTGTCGAAATTGGCAGTTGAGTTAGGCGAACGTGTGGTTGGTACTTCGCAAATGGCTGGTACTGAGATGCTTCGCATTGCCAACCTCAACAATATGGAGGTTAGGGTAAATGTAAACGAAAACGACATCGTACGTGTAAGTATGGGCGATACCGTTATCATTGATGTTGACTCATACAACGCCACAAGTAAGAAATTTAAAGGTATTGTAACCGAAATTGCTAACACAGCCAACGGAGTAGGAGGGGCATTAGGGGCTGCTTCGACATCGACCGATGCCGTGACGGAGTTTGAAGTGCGTATTCGTATTTTACGTGATTCGTACAATGATTTGATTGACCGTAAGGCTGGTAAAAAGTATCCGTTTAAACCGGGTATGACTGCTACGGTTGAGATTGTGACCGAGAAGAAAAAAGGTGTGCTTTCGGTGCCAATCGCTGCCGTGACAACGCGTGCTGCTGATGGTTCGATTGAGAAAAAAGAAGGAGACGAGTCGTCAGAAGAGAAAAAAGACGATGCTCCGAAAACAGCAAGCAAAAAAGACAAACCTAAAGAGGTGGTATTTGTAAACGACAAAGGCAAAGCGAAAATGCGTGAAGTCAAGACGGGTATTACCGATACAGTGGCTGGTACAATTGAGGTTATTTCTGGCTTAAATGAGGGCGAAGAGATTATTTCGGGGCCATTTATTGCGGTTTCTAAAAAATTGAAAGATGGAGAATTGATAGTTAAGAAAACCGATAAAAAAGATAAAGATAAGAAAGAGTAATCTCTGATTACATTGATTATTTTATGATTTTGCTGATTCATTGATGGATTAAATCATATTAACTGATTCCACAGCATTAAATATGGGCGAATGGTAATTCGCCCTTTTACGAGCAAAGACCATTAGCTCATTCATCAATCAATGAAATCACAGCAAAATCAGCGTAATCAACGATAATATTAAGTTTAGTTTAGGGATAATTTAATAAGAGGCGGCATTTGCTGCCTCTTATTTTTTTAGCACGATTTTTCAAGTCGTCGAGGAATTGTTTACTTTGTACTCAAATCATTGACAAACTATAATGAGAAACAATATAACAGTAATAGGAGGTGGGAGTTGGGCAACTGCGATAATCAAGATATTGTGCGAAGGAAATGTACACATCAAATGGTGGATGCGTAATGTGAAAGACGTCGAGCATATCAAAAAACATCATCATAATCCGCAGTATTTGAGCAGCGTAGAGATTCATCCATCAAAAGTAAAACCATATTCGAACCTAAAAGAAGCCCTCAAAGATACCGAATGGGTTATTTTGGCAGTACCGTCGGCGTTTATTCAGCAAAGTTTGCAGGGGCTTTCGGCCAAGCATTTTGCAGGTAAAAAAGTGGTTTCGGCTATTAAAGGGATGATTCCTGAGCAGAACCTTCTGGTAACCGACTGGATGAACGAATACTTTGAAGTTCCGCACGAAAATATTTGCGTGATTGCGGGCCCTTGTCATGCCGAAGAAGTGGCTCTCGAAAAACAATCATACCTAACGATTGCGGCAGATAATCTGACTTTGGCCGAGTCTTACGCAGCAATGATGCGATGCAGATTTATTTTTACTTCGGCTCTCAATGACATTTATGGTGTAGAATACTGTGCCGTAATGAAGAACATCGTAGCACTTGCTTGCGGAATTACGCACGGATTAGGCTCTGGCGATAACTTTCAGGCCGTGATGGTATCTAATGCCATGCAAGAGATAAATCGTTTTGTGGAGGCTATAGCCCCAATGCCAAGAGATTTGAGTGCCTCGGCCTATTTGGGCGATTTATTGGTTACGGCGTATTCACAATTCAGTAGAAACCGAACATTCGGTAATATGATTGGCCGTGGATACAGTGTCAAAGCGGCTCAGTTGGAGATGAATATGATTGCCGAAGGATATTATGCTGTAAAATGTATTTACGAATTAAATCAGAAACTCGGTGTCGAGATGCCAATCACGACATTTGCTTACCAAATCTTGTACAACAATGCTTCGGCTCAAAAAGAATTCGCGATTCTGAAAGGAAAGCTGAGATAATGAGTTATTCGGGCGAGTTTTTCTAATTCACCCGAATAACATCGCTCAATTTAGTTGTGAAACACGGCGATAGATGCTCTGATTTCAGATGCCACTTTTTGCCAAAGCCTTGCTTACCGATTTTTACTTTTTCTCGACCAAAACTATGGTTTAGTCTATCGAGCGTTTGCATGATTTTCCGATGTTTTTCTCTATCAATTTCGTCAAAAAGCCCCACTACAACTTGTTCTTGCGGAATAATATCTGTCACGATTACTCCTGCTTTTTTGTACAAATAACCACTCGAATACGCTTTTTTTAGGGCATAACAGGCATATTGTATCAGTTCGATACTGCTATTTGAATAAGTCGGTAATTTGACGGTAATACTTTTGGAGTTTTGGGGTAAGTCTTTTCTGAAATAATCGGTGTATAGAAACACAATCAACACACCAGCACACGATTTTTGACGGCGGAGTTTGGCAGCACACCGAGCCGTGAAATTAGAAACTGCTTCTTCGATAGCAGTAAAGTCATCTAACAATTTACCAAACGAACGCGATGTGCAAATCGCTTTTTTGTCGGGAGAAGTATGCTCAAGTTTTATGCAGGATTTACCCCTGAGTTCGAACCACGTTCGGACACCCACCACCGTCATTTTTTTCTGAACCCAGTTTTGTGGCATATTCGTAAAATCGAGAGCTGTCAGCACCTTATCGACCTTTAGTTTAGCAGCCAATCGTTGCCCAATCCCCCAAACATCTTCTAACGCCAGTTGACTAAGTGCTATCTGGATATCTATCTCGTCGTCGAGCATGTAAACTCCCGTACCCAATTTTTTGGCTATTCGATTAGCGGCTTTGGCTAAGGTTTTGGTGCGAGCAATACCCACACAAGTCGGAATACCCGTGTATTTGAGGATTTTTTGACGAATCTCTCTTCCAAATGCAACAAAATCAAAATTTTCGGAGAAACCAGTTAATTGCAAAAAACATTCGTCAATCGAATAAACCTCGATTTCGGGAGCAATTTTGGCTAAAATCGACATAACCCGATGCGACATATCGCCGTAGAGTGTGTAATTGCTCGAAAAGACCTCCAAACCGTGCGATTTCTTGTAGCTTTCTACCTCAAAAGCGGGTACTCCCATTTTGATTCCGATTTGCTTCGCTTCTTCGCTTCGAGATATAACACAGCCGTCATTATTGCTCAAAACCACCACGGGTTTTTTATTGAATTGAGGCTGAAAGACTCTTTGACAACTCACATAAAAATTGTTACAATCGACCAATGCAAACATAGTTTTATCTAATTTTTTTGATGAGATATGTAACCACTCCCCAGACCACAAAATCGTTTTCGGGTGTAATGAATATGGGGCTATAATTTCGGTTTTCGGGCTGTAAGAATACCCTGTCATGCTCGATTTTTATTCTTTTTAGTGTAAATTCACCATCAATGTAGCAAACCGCAATGTTGTTATTGGCGACATTGAGTGACCTATCAACCACAATAATATCGCCCGGATAAAATCCAGCATCAATCATCGAAACACCCACTACTTTGGCCACGAAAGTTGAATCAGGATTTTTGACCATCTCTTTGTTTAAGTCAATTCCTTCTTCTAAGTAATCGGCCGCAGGGCTCGGAAATCCTGCCGAAATAGGAGAGGCTGCAAACGGAATAATGGAGGAGTACTCGGCCACACGAGGGCTGTAAATTTGTAACATAAGACTTGGTTTTGCGTTGAACAAGTTAAAATTCGGTCAAATGTCAAATTGCAGTATGCAATCTAAATGCACACGTGTTGATTTTTAGATTATATTCTTCATTTATTAGATGAAATTTTACAGGTTTTTACAAAGAATAATCATTCTTAAACAAAGCCGAGATACAACCATAAAACTATTTTTTCTACATTTACGTAAGTATTGTCGGTAATCTGACAAATACTAACATTGCTATTTACCAATTTTGTAGCAACCGTAACTCTACCCTAATGCAGCACATCGTTATCATCGGCAATGGAATCAGTGGCATAACCGCCGCTCGGCACATCCGAAAGCTATCTGACCATAAAATAACCATTATTTCGGGCGAAACCGACCATTTTTTCTCTCGCACTGCTCTCATGTATGTCTATATGGGACACATGAAGTTTGAACATACAAAACCTTACGAAGACGATTTTTGGGCTAAAAATCGTATCGAACTGGTGCGAGCATGGGTAACGAATATTGATTTTGAGAATAAAAAGCTACTACTTGATACCCAAACGACGATTGCGTATGATAAACTTATACTGGCTCTTGGCTCAAAACCAAACAAATTTGGCTGGAAAGGGCATGACCTAAAAGGTGTGCAAGGGCTTTATAGTTACCAAGACCTAGAGAGCCTCGAAAACCACACCTCAAAAATCAAACACGCTGTGGTAGTAGGAGGCGGACTAATTGGAATCGAATTGGCCGAAATGCTACTTTCGAGAGGTATCACCGTTACATTTTTGGTGCGTGAAGATAGCTTTTGGAATAATGTTTTGCCTACAGAAGAATCCGAAATGATAAATCGCCACATCAGAGAGCATCACGTAGATTTGAGATTGTCGGAAGAATTGGGCGAAATCATCGGCGACAAATCGGGTGAGGTAGAAGCCGTAATCACAAAGTCGGGCGAGAAGATAAACTGCCAATTTGTTGGACTGACAGTTGGGGTAAGCCCAAATATCAACTTATTAAATTCATCATCAGAAAAAAGTCCCCTCTCAATTGAGAAAGATTTAGGGGCGACCGTCGCCACGGTTAGGTGCAATCGTGGAATCCTCGTCAATGAATATTTAGAAACCAATCAGAAGGATGTCTATGCCATCGGAGATTGTGCCGAACACGCCAATCCAGCCAGCGGTCGCAGGGCCATCGAGCAAATTTGGTACACGGGTCGCATCATGGGCGAGACCGTTGCCCAAACAATTTGCCGAAACCCGACAAAGTACAATCCGGGGGTATTTTTTAATTCGGCTAAATTTTTCGACATCGAATACCAAACTTATGGTCAAGTTCCTGCCCAAACTCCCGACGGTATTAAATCTTTTTATTGGCAAAATACCGATAAAAAACTTTTGGTTAGAATAAATTACAATACTGAAAATCAGGCAGTTGTAGGTATGAATACTTTTGGAATCAGGATGCGACACGAGATTTGGGATGATTGGATTAAGGCTCAGAAGACAATAGATTTTGTTTTGGAGAATTTGCCCAAAGCCAACTTTGACCCTGAGTTTTTTAAACAATACGAATCCGAAATCTTAGAAAAGTATAATTCTGAAAACGGGACTAACTTTAAACTGAAAGCCAAAAAAGGTATTTTGAACTGGTTTTAAATTTACAATCATGAAACTCCAAACATTGGGTATATCCATATTTATCGTTGCCTTCGGAATCTTCATTGCCACACTCGGTATGAATGATTTTCGATTGACCGAACAAACATTCAGCGAAAAAGTTAAACCCGAACACCAAGAGATTCTCAAAAAAGAGATTGCTCCGATGTTCGATAAAACTTATTCGGGGCCTTTTGGGTTTTCGACCGAAATAAAATCGGCAATAAATCGGATTAATGATGAGTACGACAAGCAACAGGCTTGGGATAAAAAGATTTTTGACGAGTACGAAATCACACTATCGAAAGCATCGGCAAGTGGACTTTTAGTAGAGAATCGAAGCCTTTTTTTGTGGTTGATTTTTGGGTTAGGAATCGCAGGGGCATTGCTATCCATTTTGCCCGATTTACAAAAATTAGCGGGTCTCAAAAACAACCGAATCTTTCAGCACCCTGCTACTTCTCGAAAATGGTTGGGGATTGGAATTGGTACTTTTTTGATATTGTTTTACATAGCTCTTTATAAATTTCCGCATTGGATTATCAACTGGATTTTGCTGATGGACCCTCTCAGCGAATTCACTAACGGTAATCCTGCCAGTCGGTGGTATCTGTACGGATTGCTATACACAATCGCAGTGGCGGTTATGGGTGTAAGAATGTTAATTAAATACCGCCATTCTAAATATCAGATTGTCAGAACTTTATCTGTTATTTTTTTTCAGACGGTTTTTGCTTTTATGATTCCCGAAATCCTGACAAAACTTAATTTACCTTCGGCCGATTTGAAAAATATGTTTCCGCTCGATTACTCGTTTTTCTTCGATTATCGAATCAATGAAAAAATCCAAGCAGGCACATTCGGCATCTTTTTATTTGTGTGGGGAATTGTACTTTTTGTAGTTGGCGTGCCGATTCTTACTTATTTTTTTGGTAAACGCTGGTATTGCTCTTGGGTTTGCGGTTGCGGTGGTTTAGCCGAGACATTGGGCGACCCGTTCCGTCAATTATCCGATAAATCGACGAAGGCTTGGAAGATTGAGCGTTATCTCGTCCACGGTGTTTTGGTTTTTGCTATATTGATGACAGCGGGCGTGCTTTATACCTATTTTACGGGTAGCTACAACATCGGTTTTATCTCGACCGAACAACTCAAAGGCTGGTACGGGTTTTATATTGGTTTCTTGTTTTCGGGAGTTGTCGGCACTGGGTTTTATCCGCTCATGGGCAATCGAGTTTGGTGTCGTTTCGGGTGTCCGTTGGCTGCGTATTTAGGTATTGTTCAGCGTTTTAAATCGAGATTCCGCATCACAACCAATGGCGGACAGTGCATTTCGTGCGGTAACTGCTCAACTTATTGCGAACAAGGCATTGATGTACGTGCTTATGCCCAAAAAGGTCAAGATATTGTGCGTGCCTCGTGCGTAGGTTGTGGTATTTGTTCGGCAGTTTGCCCAAGAGGAGTGCTGAATCTTGAAAATGCTGCAACTGGTACACGAGTAATGGTTGCACCAGAGGTTTTGCTTGGAAATGAAATGAAGAAATAAATTGGGAAAATCCCTCTACGAGAAGCTCCTTTCACGCATTAGGAGCTTGCTCGTGGTCCACTCAAAGACGGACAAAGGGAAGTTTAAGTTAACCCAATTTGTAAACCCAATTATCTTTACAGATATTAGGGAAAGCGTACTATAACAAATTTAGCGAATCCTTTTGTTGTGTTTTTAATCGAAAATATGTTCTGTAGTCATAAATCCTCATAAAAACTAAAATATCAACTGAATGACGATGGAGTGACCACCAAATGACAATTAAAGTTTATCTAACAATTAACTCCCTCTCAGTGCGTAATTACGATTCGGTTAGCGGCTACGTTTTTGCCATCTACCGATAACTGAAACATATAAAGTCCTTCTTGCCAATTGAGTGTATTTACTTTTACTTTATTGTCTGCTTTGTCTAATTCATACGTAGCGATTTCGTTACCTGCAACACCAAAGAATCTCAATTTGGCCGATTGTACATTTTGAGCAATGATATAATCGAATGTCACGAATTCATCTGCTGGATTCGGGTAAACTTTCGATACCGTAATGTCGTTGCTTACAAGCATGATTTCGGCATCTGTCAAGCTTTTCAATCTCTCGGCCATATCGCAGCTACAAGTTTTAGCTGGCTCATTAGGTGCGAGTTCGGTAAGGGTAATGGCCGTTTTTTGGCTCAATTGCTTTGTTTTACGATTTTTGGCGGCTACATAATAGACACCTGGTGCATCTGGCTGAAAAGTACCACCCGTCTGAATCGGCACTTTAGATAATTCAGAATCAAACCAAACTACATCGGTTGTTTTTGTATCAGCTACAGATGCCGATAAAACTGGTGCAGTTTCTCCTTTTTTATAGGTCAATTCTTTTACTTCTACATCGGGCAATTGTACCATTTGCAAGCCACATGTAGGGGCTTTTACAACTCGGTACGAGAAACATTTACCTGCCAAATCGGTCGAGGTAAGTGTTACGTTTGGCACAAATGCAGGGATATTCTGTACGGTATATTTATTACCACCATTCGACACCACATAACCTGCACTCGATGATAATGGGTATTTATTGATATTATTCAGAGCTTGTGTAACGGCGGGGGCTCCCAAACCACCAAGGGCTTTAAGAACACTCTCGGCAACGTTCCAGTCGCTATCACGGAGCGATATTTCGATATTATAACTATCAACTTTTTGATTACAATAAATCGAATCTACCGAAATCGCTGGGCCTTTACAACCATCTACCACAATCGGGCAGCAACTACTGATTCGGCACCCTCCACGAAGTTTTGAGTACATAAACTCGCCACTGGTACGAATTGTCAATGAGCTGTCTGAATTCATCTGAGCGATATTTCCAGATGTGCTGGCCGTAACTTCCTCAAATTTACCCGATGGATTTTTGTAGTACCACTTGATACCCTCGTAGGTTTTCATGGTTACTTTAAAGCTCTCGCCTTTATCCATCGTGATAGGTACACTCACACAAGTTTGAGCATAATCGTCTTCGCCGGCTTCGGCATTACGTACATTAGAATCTTTATCCTGCTCGTTTTGTTTCGAGACATAAGAAGCCAAAAACGAAAGCCCTTGCTGTGTAATCTTGGCTTTTGTGACAAGCGTAAAAGTTTGTCCGCCCGCCACTGTACCGATTTTCCAGTTGCGACTCACGACATCGAAATTGCCTCTGTCGGCATAAAAATATACGATTTGCATACTTGCAGAGTACACTTGCTGTACCTCGATACCCGTTGTAGCTTTGTTACCTTTGTTTACAACGATTGTCGTAAACGTAACCTCTTCGTTTTGGGCTGGTTGCTGATTACTTGCCAATTGTATGATTTCAATATCGGCGTAGTCGAGTCCTTCAGCAAAATTTACGTGTTCGAAAGTTACCGATTGGTCAGAGAAACACTTATCTGAACCATTGAATAACCTAACTACGTACTTTTGGGTTGTAGCCGGATTCGGAATATTTTTAATTTCAAGAGTCTTTGATAATAGACTTATAGGAAGAGCTTTATCGTAAGTCAATTTACTTTTTTCGCTTTCGAGAGCATACGCATACCTATTAGCACTACGGACATTCGTAATGATAAGTTTGGCATCATTCGCATTGGGCTGCGTTACGTCTGTCCAGCTTAGTGTAAATGTTGGTAAGATACAATTAAGTGTATCGCCCAGAGGTTTTTTGGTAGTGTATTTCAATTCTTTACCGTTGGCATAAGCCACGACAAATACGGTTAGTGTAAAGATTTGAAATAATCTACCGATGGTTTTCTTGAAACCCTCAATAGAATTATTCATCGTTTTTTCAACTCAATAGCTAAATTTTTTCACTCAAATAGCTAACTCGACTTTCGGGTAATGGTCTTGTAAATAGTATATTAGATTCGATTGGCGATTATGGGGAAGTCAATAGATAATGATGGGTCTGGAAGAGATTTTCGGCTCAAATAGCAACATTATAAATTCATTCTCAATAATCAACCGTCGTCAAGTCGGGTTTGCTTTGTTTACAAACAATCGATGCCCTTAGGCACAAAAACAAAACATTACTTCAATTTATGGGGGACTTCATGTCGATAAAAATACCTCTGAATACCAATTGGCAACTAAGCCTTTGGGATTCGATAGTAGGTTTATCAAAATAGCTTTCAAAACTTGTTTTTCACTCATTACAAGCCTTGATAAGTATTTAATGATTGTTTAGGTATGGTATCAATTTACAATACGCTAAACTTTTATGGGGGGACATTTATACTTTAGACGTGAACTATGCCACAAAGTTACAAATTATTTTTAAATGTCTCCGTTTAATAGCATTTTTTTTTATTGAATGGTTTAGTATCAGGAATTTACAAAGTTTTAGGATTGATTTAGCGGTTTAGATATAAATGGTTAATTGAAAATTGTTAATCGTTAATCAGAATAAATGATAGTGTAAAATGTTTTGAATCAATCTAATGGCTATTGTCTGGTCTAAAATACTGATAATCAATACTCTAAACTAAAATTCGGAATATTTGAATAATTCTGTACTATTACTTTAATAAGACTTATGTGTAATGATTAAAAGTTAAGATATTGGATTTTAATTATTGATTCAGATGCATCAGTAAATAATCCAATATCTTGACTTTTGTTGATTTTATTGTCTGTTCAACAATCTCTCCCCGTTTGGAGAGAGATTGAGAAAAGATTATTATTTAACCTTAGTAACTGTTGCAGGTTCGCAATAACCACCAGGGCAACCACAATCAACTTTAGTAAGAGTTGCAGTGCGGTCGATTGTACAGTTAAATGAGTTTTTGATACGTACTGTATAATCTTGGCTTGCGGTTGTTGGGTTGGCTAAGCCTGTTGCAAATGTACCGTTTGAGTTAGCAGGTACTACTGCAAATGCTGTTGCCGAGCCTGAGTTGTAAGGCGTACCAGAGTTCCAAGAAACTTGGTCTGAGTTACGGTATCTTGTCAAGATTAACTTACCGTTGTTTTGAGTTACAGAACCAATACAAAGTGAGTTAACTGCGATAACCTCTGCAACTGGTTTAGGATTAACATTTACAGTGATTACAGCCATGCCAGATTCGCAACCTGTTGCACCTACTTTCTGAGTTACATAGTATAATGTAGCACCTGGAGTAGCTGTCGATGGTACCGGAGCGACTGTCGATGGTGTGCCATTAGTGTACCACAAGATAGTGTTGCTACCTGCTGCTGTTGCTGTCAATGCTACTGGAGATGCATCCTGACAGTAAGTTACATCAGTAACTGTTGGCGGTGCAGGAGTTGGATTCACCAAGATTACGATTTCAGAACGGTTAGACTCACAACCTGTGATGTTATCCTTCTGAGATACGTAGAACTTGTATGTTCCTTGTGTAGAAGTAGAAACCGGCGGAGGTGTTGCACTTGCAGTACCACCAGTAGAGTTGCTACCATACCATACCAATGTCTGACCAGCAGCAGCAGTTGCATTTGCTGTTAGAACATTTGGTGTTTGACCTTCGCAATATGTTGAATTGGTTACTGTTGGAGCTGTTGGTTTAGGATTAACAGTTACAGTAAGAGCTGCACGGTTAGATTCGCAACCAGTAGCGTCGATTTTCTGAGTTACGTAGTAAGTAACCGAGCCAGCAGTTGTAGTTGATGGCGTAGGTGTTGCTGTACTACCAGTACCACCAGTAGAGTTAGTACCATACCAGAACAGAGTCGAGCCAGAAGCAGCCGTAGCTACAAGTGGGTTCGGCGATTCTTCTTGACAGTAAGTTACATTTGTAACAGCTGGCGGAAGTGGTCTTGGATTGATAGTAACTGTGATTTTAGCACGAGGGCCTTCGCAACCCGTACCATCTACTTTTTGGCTTACCCAGTACTCAAGAGTTACAGCAGTAGTGTTTGAAGCATTAACTGTCGAAGGAACAGGGGCAGTAGTGCTTGCAGTACCACCAGTTGCCGAAGTGTACCATTGTAGTGTATTTCCTGATGGAACAGACGACATAGTTACTTGAGCAGTCAGAGCCGAAGGATTAGCTTCGTCGGCACAATATGTTACGTTAGCAACTGTCGGTGCAACTGGTTTAGCATTTACTAATACAGTGATAGGTGTACGGTTAGACTCACAACCTGTGATATTATCCTTTTGCGATACATAGAATGTAAATGTACCAGCTGTTGTAGTTACAGGAGTGATTGATGTCTGTGCAGTACCACCAGTTGCCGAAGTGTACCATTGCAATGTCTGACCAGCAGCAGCTGTTGCTGTTAAAGGATTTGCAATATCTTCTTGACAGTACGTCATGTTGTTCGGAGTAGGAACACCTGGTTTAGGATTAACAGTTACAGTAAGAGCTGCACGGTTAGATTCGCAACCAGTAGCGTCGATTTTCTGAGTTACGTAGTAAGTAACCGAGCCAGCAGTTGTAGTTGATGGCGTAGGTGTTGCTGTACTACCAGTACCACCAGTAGAGTTAGTACCATACCAGAACAGAGTCGAGCCAGAAGCAGCCGTAGCTACAAGTGGGTTCGGCGATTCTTCTTGACAGTAAGTTACATTTGTAACAGCTGGCGGAAGTGGTCTTGGATTGATAGTAACCGTGATTTTAGCACGAGGGCCTTCGCAACCAGTACCATCTACTTTTTGGCTTACCCAGTACTCAAGAGTTACAGCAGTAGTGTTTGAAGCATTAACTGTTGAAGGAACAGGGGCAGTAGTGCTTGCAGTACCACCAGTTGCCGAAGTGTACCATTGTAGTGTATTTCCTGATGGGACAGACGACATAGTTACTTGAGCAGTCAGAGCCGAAGGATTAGCTTCGTCGGCACAATATGTTACGTTAGCAACTGTCGGTGCAACCGGCAATGGATTGATTGTTAATGTAATCAATGTTGAATCCTTACAGTTGGCGTGGTCTTGAGCATAAGCAATCAATTTATACTTGTAAGTACCAGGTGCTGTTGGGAACGCAGTGAAGCTCAAACCAGTCTGACCAGCGATAGCCGTCGTTGTTGGGTTTGTAGTTCCGTTATCATTATACCATTGATACACAACTGGTCCGTTTGGATGCTGTGCAGTTGGCCCAGTATATCCTGTATTTGATGCTGTAACTGGTGCAAATGTACCTTGTTCACAAATAACTTGGTTTGCCAATGGTTGTAGGTCTGGAGCAACCCCAGATTCAACTTTGATTGGACAACATCCGCCAGTCGGACAGCTTCCTGATGGATAACTGTATGAATAAACACCCGTACTCTTAATAGTGATTGTGCCGTCAGGATTTAAAACTACACCTGCGGTAGCACCAGTAATCAAGCTACCATCTTTATACCACTGAATACCAGTAGTGTTGGCAACGGTAATTTTGTATTCATCACCCTGGCAGAAATCGTAAGGGGTAGAAATACAGACAGCACCGTAGTCGTCTTCGCCGGGTGCGTTATTCCCAGGTTGAGAATCCTTATCTGGTGCAATACCTGTTATTGACGCAATCATTGCGTTTTCTTCGGTCAATGTATTAGCAATTACAGAACGAATCCCCCTTGCACCAACTGTAAATGTGAGTGTTAGAGTTTTGGTTTCGCCCTTATTGACGGTTCCAATCGTCCATTCATTATTTCCTGTATTATAGGTTGTTCCGGCAGGTGGAGTATTTCCTGTAAGTGTCAAACCCGCAGGAATCGTGATTCCTAATTTTACATTATTGGCAGTAGTATCACCCAAGTTTTGTACAACTACGGTTACGGTAGCAGTACTACCAAGAGCAAAGAACGAACCATTGGTTTCTGCAACACCACCCGAAGCCGCCGTTGTTACCTGAATATCAGGAAACTTAGGTGTTTCTGAGAAGTTTACATAAGGCAATAGGAATGACTTGTCGGTAAAACAAGTTGTATCAGCAGTATATACACGAATTGTGTACCATCTACCACCGTCGGCGGTATTCTCTGCATTCGTTGGCGTTGCCAAAGCTTGTGAGATATAGCCATTGGTTAAATCAGCATATTTTGTAGAACCCGAAAAATTGGGACCAGTGTATGTCTGACCTGTCGAATATCCGACACGATATTGGTTACTACCAAGTCCCGACACCCTGATTTTGGCGTTATTGGCCGTTTTACTTGTTGCATCTTCTGATGTAATAGTAAATGGCGTTGGACTTGTTGTAGTACAGTTGGCAGGTACTCTTTGAGCGTGAACTGCGTTACCTGTAAACAGCAGTAAAAAGCTTATAATCATCGTTCCTGACCACGTCAGAAGCGGCTGATAATAAGTCCGCATGGTTGTTCGTAACTGATTCTCCATGACAAAAAATTGGGTTTTTATTGTTTAAATTTTAATTGGGTCAATCATTAATACTGAATCGTCCTTACTCTTGCAAAAACGATTCAGTATCTTCAATTAGCGAGTCTTCGTAACCGTTGCAGGCTCACAATATCCACCAGGACATGGGCAGTTCACGGCATTGATTGTTGCTGTTCTATCTATTGTACATCCGTAAGCATTTCTGATTCTTACGGTGTAAGTTGTTGTTGTATTGGGCAAATTCGATACGATTGTACCACCTGCTGGTATTGCTGCGAATGTTGGACTTGCTGCCAACGGAGCCCCGTACGCGTACTGGTCAGTATCGTTGTATTTAGTCAATATGATTGTACCGTTGTTTCTTGTTGTATTACCCAAACACAAGGCATCTACTGTAATCACATCTGCAATTGGTTTAGGATTAACCGTCAATGTCTGAACCGCAACTGGCGAAGTACAACCGGTAGCGTACGATTGGGTTACGTAGTAAACTGTCATACCCGGAATCGCTGTACTTGGGGTTGGTGCAGTAGAGGTCGTTGCTGTGCTACCTGCTAATTGCCATGTTACTGTTGCACCTGCAATTGGAGTTACAGATAGCGTAACTGCCTCACCCTGACAAACCACTTGCGATGTTACGTTTGGTGTTGTTGGTGTAGCATTGATGGTTACGTTTGCTGTTGCCGAAGTTGTACAACCATTCGCATTAGTTACAGTTACTGTGTAAATACCACCCATCGCCATTGTTGCATTACCAATAGTTGGATTTTGCGTTGTCGATGCAAATGTATTTGGACCGCTCCATGCGAAAGAGAATCCAGAACCACCCGTTGCCGAAGAGTTTAAGCTAATCGTTGCAGCTTCACAGAATGTGCCACCTGTTGCTGTTACTACCGGACGAATGTTAACCGTTACGTTCACCGTAGCCGAAGTCGTACAACCATTGGTGTTACCTACTGTCAATGTATAAACCCCAGCCATTGATGTCGTAGCATTGTTACGACTGATGTTAGCCGTTGTAGTCGAGCTTGATGTATAAGAGTTAGGCCCAGTCCAAGAATAGCTGTTTGGTGTACCGCCCCCGACTGTCGGGTTGATGGCAATCGTCGAGCCTTCGCAGACAGTTACATTTGTCATAGCGATAGTCGGACGGTCGTTAACCGTTACGTTCACCGTAGCCGAAGTCGTACAACCATTGGTGTTACCTACTGTTAATGTATAAACCCCAGCCATTAATGTTGTAGCATTTGTACGACTGATGTTAGCCGTTGTAGTCGAGCTTGATGTATAAGAGTTAGGTCCAGTCCAAGAATAGCTGTTAGGTGTGCCGCCCCCGACTGTCGGGTTGATGGCAATCGTTGAGCCTTCGCAGACAGTTGTATTCGTCATAGCGATAGTCGGACGGTCGTTAACCGTTACGTTCACCGTAGCCGAAGTCGTACAACCATTGGTGTTACCTACTGTTAATGTATAAACCCCAGCCATTGATGTCGTAGCATTGTTACGACTGATGTTAGCCGTTGTAGTCGAGCTTGATGTATAAGAGTTAGGCCCAGTCCAAGAATAGCTGTTAGGTGTGCCACCCCCGATTGTCGGGTTGATGGCAATCGTTGAGCCTTCGCAGACAGTTGTATTTGTCATAGCGATAGTCGGACGGAGGTTAACCGTTACGT
>JBKBNY010000010.1:36550-189354 GCA_046295175.1 Spirosomataceae bacterium | reverse complement strand
CGCTTGTAGTAGCCGAAGTCGTACAACCACTCGTGTTGCCCACTGTCAATGTGTAAACTCCACCCATCGCCGTTGTTGCACTCGCTAAGCTGATGTTAGCCGTTGTAGTCGAGCTTGATGTGTATGAGTTTGGTCCAGTCCAAGAATAGCTGTTAGGTGTACCGCCACCGACTGTCGGGTTGATGGCAATCGTTGAGCCTTCGCAGACAGTTGTATTCGTCATAGCGATAGTCGGACGGAGGTTAACGGTTACGCTTGTAGTAGCTGTTGCACTACAACCATTTGCATTTGTAACAGTTACAGAATAAACCCCACTCATTGCTGTTGTGGCACTTAGTCTGGTTGGGTTCGATAATGTAGAGCTAAACGAGGCAGGCCCAGTCCAAGAATAAGATGTTCCGCCAGATGCTACTAAGTTTACAGTCGAGCCTTCGCAGAATGTACCGCCAGTAGCAGTTGGAGTAGGTAATGCATTTATCGTCAATGTTACGAATGCACTATCACGACAATTTTCGTGGAGGTTATCCCACGCATAAACTTTATATTTGTAAACACCTACTGCTGTTGGTAAAGTAGTAAGGATGTTTGTTGTTTGTCCCGAAATAAGATTTGTGTTTGCATTGGCTGCCCCGTTGTTATTATACCATTGGTATTGAACAGTCGCACCCGCTTGTAAAGTAGCTGAGTTTGTTACAGAAACTGTTGAGAATGTTCCGCCAAAACAGATTGTCTGATTTGCTGGGTCAGCAATAGCAGGTGGTAAGCCTGGAGTTACTCTTAAAGGGCAACAGCCACCACTCGGACAGCTTCCTGCTACATTCATTGTGTAGGTGAAGTCTGCTTGTGCTGTCAATGAAACGATTTGTAATGGTCCGTTAGCGGTAAAGATTACACCCATACTGGCAGCATTACCAGCCGTAATTTCTACGCCGTCTTTAAACCATTTTACATTACTATAGCTTGGTAACGAGATTGTATAAATATCATTACCACAAAAATCGTAAGGTGTAGAAATACAAGTAGAACCTTGGTCGTCTTCGCCAGCGTTTGCAGTTGTCGGACTTGAGTCAACGTCAGTTTCAGTTTCTGCAGTGATATTACCGGTAAGAACTCTGATACCACGTTCATCAACTGTAAATTGCATCGTCAAAGTAGCCTGACCCGTTGTGGCGGCTAAGCCTCCGATTGTCCATTTTTTAGTAGTACTATTATATGTACCTTGGGTAGCGGTTGGTGTACCAGTTGGTGTTAGTCCCGCAGGAATTCCGACTGTCAATTCCAGCCCAGAGGCGGCTCCAGCACCCTGGTTTCTTACAACGATTGTTGCAGTAATTGTACTTCCTTTAGCTACGTAAGTACCACCATTGTGTGTAATGACAACATCCACATCGGGTAGCGATGCAGATGTAATAAAATTTATTCTTTGAAAATTTACGGTCTGGTCTGTATAGCAAGTCCCCGCAGGATTGTAAACCCGTACATAATAGGTTTGGTTGTTATTGGCAATTCCAGTTTGAATATACCCATTTGTAAATGTCGAAAATTGCGGAGCAGCGTTGAACTGTGCTGATGAAGGTGCTGCTAAAGCCGAAGTCGATATTAAAACTCGATTTGTACCCGTCAAATCCCCCGATAATTTTATCCTACCATCATTTGCCGAAGCACTTGTAACTGGCTCGGGTGTGAGAATGTAAGGAATAGGAGTCGTACAAGGCGTTTGAGCAAACGACCAGTTTGAGATTAATGTTAAGCACAAAAAGGGAATCAAAAAGTATTGACTCCGATGTTTAAATTTTATTTTCTCTCTAAGCAAAAGTAAAAATAAACTCATAGTGTCCTGATTTTAAGGGTGGTATCGTAATTTATTTACTGTTTGGTTACGGTCGGTTTTTCACAATAGTCGGGTGGACAGTTATTGCAAGCTCTACTGATTGTTACATTACGGTCAATGAGACAGCCTGCAGTATTCACTATTCTAATATTGTAGGTCTGGGAGGTAGCTGGATTGGTAATTCCAGTCAAAATTTCGCCATTTGCAGGTATAGTAACCAATGCAGTGGCAGTACTTGAGTTATAAGTCGAACCTAAATTGTATGAATACTGGTCGGTACTCAAAAACTTAGATAGTACAAGTTTTCCGTTATTGGCCGCTACATTACTCATGCAAGTTGAGTTAATGCCCGTTGCTTCGGCAACCGGAAGGCTGTTGATGGTAACTTGAACTGTTGTACGGGTTGGACTTATACAATTATTGGAAGAGCACGAAGCAAAGTAAAACCTACTTTCTGATAAATTAGGTGTCACAAAATTTGTGCCAACATTTAATGCAGCGGTACCATTTTGACTATCAAACCAAGAAATAGTACCGCCCGAACAACCTGAGGCAGTTAATGTTACGGTTCCGGCTGCACAACGTTGCATATTTGCAACTGTCGGAGAGTTTGGCAAGGTATTTATGGTGACCGTGACGGTGGTTGTTGCAGTACACCCGGCTGTGCTGGTTACTGTAACTGTATATATCCCTGCCATAGCCACTGTAGCCGGACCTCTTGATATTGAAGCTCCTATTGCTGTATATCCGTTTGGCCCTATCCACGAATAAGTGCTACCACCCGATGCGGTTAAATTAATAGTTACACTCTCACAGAATGTACCGCCAGTTGCTGATGCTGTTGGGATTGTATTGATTGTCGCAGTTACCATTGTACGTGGGCTACTTGTGCAACCTACCAAGAGACATTCTACATAATAATTTGTAGTATTTGTAAGAGTAGGGGTGGTGTATGTGCCACCTGTTGCGAGGGCTGTCCCACCGGTCAGACTTGAGTACCATGAAATTGTACCGCTGGTGCATCCCGAAGCCGATAAAGTTACAGTTCCGTTGCCGCAGCGGCTATTATTGGTTACTGTAGGAGCAACTACTGGAGCACAAACTATATTTGGCAAGTCATAACACTTGAATGATAATGAATTCAATCGTATTTCGTCGCTATTTGGTAATCCAAAATCTACAAAATCGGCAGTTGCTCCACCCCATTCTGCTCCATACGTTACGGTAATACTATTTACATTTGGATAAAAGAATGAAATCATTGCATCTTGAATAGCATCATTGATTCCGTAATATGAAAAATACCCACCTTTAGCTTTGGCAGTTCCTGATAAAGCGAGCGAAGTCGGATTTTGGGTTTCGTAGCTTTGATAATTTGAAGTTTGGATAAATTCACGTACTTCGTTTGTGATTCCACTACCATCAATATCAACACCCGTCATAGTTACAACAGGGATATTCTTTGGAGTTAGTGTACCAGTATTTACAAAGTCTATCTTGAATGTTACCGATTTTTCACCTGCGGCATCAAATGAGCCTCCACCATTAATCCAGTTATAATCAATGATTGGCTGCATGGCGGCGTCCAATCCACCATAAGTGGCAGCAGGTTCGTCTAAGGCAAGAATGTCAATATCTGAGTGTGATTTGCTCTGAATAGTTACGATAGCATCTGTACCAGAAGTAACATTGGTAAATCTATATTGAGCACCGACTGCACCCGCTGTGCCAGAAATTAATGTGGGGCTTGAAAAATTTAATGTCGGGATATTGGTACAGTCAACAGCACCTGGGTCAGTATATTTTATTAATACTTCGGTGGTAGCAGTAGCCGAACATCCACCAACACCCGTAACTGTTACTGTGTAAATTCCAACATTTAGGCCGTTGATATTGCTAATATTTGGATTTTGTAAGGTCGATGTAAAATTATTAGGGCCAGTCCAACTATAAGTACCTCCACCCGTTGCCGTGAGATTAATAGTACCACCAGCAGTTACAGGAGTGTTAGACGTAGCCGAAGCCGTTGGGATAGTATTGATGGTAGCCGTAACGGTAGTACGAGAAGCACTGATACAGCCATTTAGAGTACATTCTACGAAATAGTTGGTAGTTGTTGAGATACTTGGTGTCGTATAATTAGCACCGGTTGTAAGAGCTACTCCACCCGTTGCTGAGCTAAACCACGAGATAGTACCACCCGCACAACCCGTTGCTGTGAGAGCGACAGTACCCGTTCCGCAGCGGGCAGCCCCCGCCGAAGTCGGAGCAGCAGGAATGGTATTGACGATTACGTTAGCCGTTGCAGTTGCCGAACAACCTTGAGTCGAAGTAACAGTAACGGTGTAAACACCTGCCATTGCAGTAGTTGCACTGGCGATGGTTGGATTCTGGACGGTTGAATTGAACCCGTTTGATCCACTCCAAGCGTAGGTATTTCCACCACTTGCAGTTAAAGAGATAGTCGAACCGACACACTCGGTATCACCCGTAGCCGAAGCGGTTGGGATAGTGTTGATGGTAGCCGTAACGGTAGTACGAGAAGCACTGATACAGCCATTGAGAGTACATTCTACAAAGTAATTGGTAGTTGTAGCGATGCTTGGTGTTGTATAATTCGCCCCAGTAGTAAGAGCTACTCCACCAGTCGCAGAGCTAAACCACGAGATAGTACCACCTGCACAACCCGTTGCAGTGAGGGCAACAGTTCCCGTTCCGCAGCGAGCCGCCCCCGCCGAAGTTGGAGCAGCAGGAATGGTATTGACAATTACATTAGCCGTTGCAGTTGCCGAACAAATGTGATTTCCTTCAATATTCCATTCAGTAAAATTAATCAGAAATTCTCCGGATGATGTAGCCGCTCCATTCAAGAATACATATCTTACTTGGTCTCCAACTACATTAGGGGCTGGAGTCGCCGATATTACACCGTTTCCACTACCTGTTAATGTATTACTCTGATAAACCAAAACTCCTTGATTATAGACCTGCATCACGCCGCCTTTTCCTCTTTCGGTACAGCAATCGTTGCGGGCGTCAATTGAGAGGTTTGATATATAATACTCACTTCCTAAGTTATATGAAATACCGTAGGTTTGTCCAGATGTTGCCATTGATGCGTGGAATGAGTTAGCATTATCATCGTCAATTGCATTGAATAAACTTTGTGGACCACCAAATGAATTTGTCGAATTGATAAATGAAAAATTAGCTGAATTGAATCCAGTAATATTTCTTACAATATTAGTTGCAGTACCATTTATCTGATAAGCTGTCACGGTATATACCCCACCCATCGCTGTTGTGGCATTGGCAATACTTGGGTTTTGAGCCGTTGAAGTAAACGAGTTTGGCCCAGCCCATAAATAAGAATTACCACCTGATGATGTTAAATTAACAGGGCTACCAACGCAAACCGTTGAGCCAGTGGCAGTAGGGATTGGTAAGTTATTTACAGCAACAGCGGCAGTAGTAGTAGCAGTACAACCATTGGCATTAGTAACTGTTATAGTATATACTCCTGCCATTGTAGCTATCGCTGAAGTTCTTGAAACAGTAGCACCAGTAGCGGTAAAACCATTTGGCCCGTTCCAGTTATAATTTGTTCCGCCCGAAGCATTTAAGGTAATAGTACCGCCGACACATACAGTTGTGCCAGTTACGGCAGGTGCAGGTAGTGTATTGACAATTACGTTAGCCGTTGCAGTTGCCGAACAACCTTGAGCCGAAGTAACAGTAACTGTGTAAACACCCGCCATTGCAGTAGTTGCACTGGCGATAGTTGGATTTTGGACAGTTGAATTGAACCCGTTTGGTCCACTCCAAGTGTAGGTATTTCCACCACTTGCAGTTAAAGAGATAGTCGAACCGACACACTCGGTATCACCCGTAGCCGAAGCTGTTGGGATAGTGTTGATGGTAGCTGTAACGGTAGTACGAGAAGCACTGATACAGCCATTTAGAGTACATTCTACGAAATAGTTGGTAGTTGTTGAGATACTTGGTGTCGTGTAATTTGCCCCAGTAGTAAGAGCTACTCCACCCGTTGCAGAGCTAAACCACGAGATAGTACCACCCGCACAACCCGTTGCAGTGAGGGCAACAGTACCCGTTCCGCAGCGGGCAGCCCCAGCCGAAGTCGGAGCAGCAGGAATGGTATTGACAATTACGTTAGCTGTGGCAGTTGCCGAGCAACCTTGAGCCGAAGTAACAGTAACTGTGTAAACACCTGCCATTGCAGTAGTTGCACTGGCGATAGTTGGATTCTGGACGGTTGAATTGAACCCGTTTGGTCCACTCCAAGCGTATGTATTTCCACCACTTGCAGTTAAAGAGATAGTCGAACCGACACACTCGGTATCACCCGTAGCCGAAGCGGTTGGGATAGTATTGATGGTAGCCGTAACGGTAGTACGAGAAGCACTGATACAGCCATTGAGAGTACATTCTACGAAATAATTGGTAGTTGTAGCGATGCTTGGTGTTGTATAATTCGCCCCAGTAGTAAGAGCTACTCCACCAGTCGCAGAGCTAAACCACGAGATAGTACCACCCGCACAACCTGTTGCTGTAAGAGCGACAGTACCCGTTCCGCAGCGAGCCGCCCCCGCCGAAGTCGGAGCAGCAGGAATGGTATTGACGATTACATTAGCCGTTGCAGTTGCCGAACAACCTTGAGCCGAAGTAACAGTAACTGTGTAAATACCTGCCATTGCAGTAGTGGCAGAAGGAATGGATGGGTTCTGAACGGTTGAATTGAACCCGTTTGGTCCACTCCAAGCGTAGGTATTTCCACCACTTGCAGTTAAAGAGATAGTCGAACCGACACACTCGGTATCACCCGTAGCCGAAGCCGTTGGGATGGTATTGATGGTAGCCGTAACGGTATTTCGAGTAGTGCTTGTACATCCACTTAAAGTACAAGATATAAAATAGTTAGTAGTTGTAGCAATGCTCGGTGTCGTATAATTCGCCCCCGTTGTAAGAGCTACTCCACCCGTAGCAGAGCTAAACCACGAGATAGTACCGCCTGCACAACCTGTTGCAGTGAGAGCGACAGTACCCGTTCCGCAGCGAGCCGCCCCCGCCGAAGTCGGAGCGGCAATTGTTGTTACTGTCACGCTGGCTGTAGCAGTTGCTGTACACCCGCCTACACCTGTAGCAGTTACAGTGTATATTCCACCATTAACAGAGGTGGCGTTTGCAATACTTGGATTTTGTAAGGTTGAACTGAATCCATTTGGCCCTGCCCATTGATAGGAGACGGCCCCTGTCCCAGTTGATGTCAGATTTATTGTAGTACCAGCACATTTGGAATCGCCAGTAGCTGTTACTTTTACGCTTGTGGCTGTACTCCTGATGGCTTGGTCAAAATATAATTTCCCTTCTAATGTCAAATGTTTGGATGGTACAAAATAGCTGGATGTTGGTGCTGGCATTGCACCTCCATTTTGCGAATTTGAGTATAATCCATTCATGTGATAACCCAAATAAGTTCTTGCTCCGTGGGTAGATGGTACACCAGCTAAAACATCTGTAGGGCTGTAGTAAAAATAGATTCCATTTGTACCAGAAGACATATTATTTGCACCAAACCATAGATAAGCATCTGCTACACCAAAATAGTTTCCTCCGGTGAAAACCTCGCTGTAAGATGGATTTGTATTATCGTAGTTATAGATTGGTATCTGATTGGTATTATTGATGTAAGCATTATTTTGGAAATTATAGAAACCTGCTCCGTTGGTTAATCCTAAATCATCGGCTTCGGTATAATTCATCATCAAAACACCTCCTGCGTACCCTTTGAGTGCGTTAAGTAAGCCTACTGCCAAGTTTGCCTCAGTTGTAGGAGACACAATGACCATTGTATAGTCATTTAGGTTGACACTCAACGCTGAAGTATTATTAACAACATCATACAATCCAAATCCTGAGGCATCAGGTTTTGTGAAGGCAGGGGTAACGATGTTGGCATTTTGGCTTATTAAATAATTAATGAAACCGTGGTCGAAGGCATCGCCATCGGCTGGCTTATCTGGACCACAGAGATATAGGATTTTTTCGCAGGATAGATTGTCGCTCGAACAAGCCGCTGGAGCATTAAATGTTGAGGTCACAGGGGTACATCCTGCAAGATTTACCCACGAAGCTGTTATATTTTGATTGGTAATGCCATTGGCTGGAACAATAAATCTTATGACTTGTGGAGAAGTCACTCCTCCTGCTACATCAACAATCTCGGTTTTGCCATTGATTATAACTTGAATTCTATCACCCGAAGGGGCGTTTGTCCATGAAACTGTTACATCTACTGTTGCGACATCTTGTAATGGCTGATTGATACAAGCACTTACAACGCTTGATAGTGTAATTGAAGCTACCGATACGCTTGCAGTGGCAGTAGCAGTACAACCTTGAGCCGAAGTAACAGTAACTGTGTAGATACCTCCCATTGCTGTTGTTGCAGAAGTACGCGTTGGATTCTGTAACGTGCTACTAAACGAAGCTGGCCCCACCCACGAATAACTGTTACCACCACTGGCGGCCAGAGAAATAGTCGAACCCACACACTCAATATCGCCCGTTGCCGTGGCTGTTGGTATGGTATTTACCGTAGCCGTTACAGTAGTACGCGAAGCACTACTACAGCCACCTATGGTACAAGAAGCAAAATAATTGGTCGTTGTTGATATACTCGGAGTTGTATAGGTTAATCCTGTCGCCAACGCTGAGCCACCAGTCAGAGCCGAGAACCACGAAACTGTTCCACCAGAACAACCCGATACAGATAATGCTACGGTACCAGTGCCACATCTTGAGCCATTTGTGGCAGTCAATGTTGTAGATGGGCAAGTAAATGGCATTGTGACGGTAGCGGGTGTTAGGTCTTCGTACCCTGCGTTGTCGCGTGCGGCGTAAGTGAAAGTTACGGTCAATGCACCATCGTTGGGGTCAACGGTCAATAAAGTTGGATTGTAAGAATTAATCACCTGACCTGCCACCACCGGAACATTATTATAGTATAGTATTCCATTGGTTGGTAATGTCTTAATAACAAAGGTCTGACCAGTACCCATCACACCGTCTTCGGGGTCATTCCCACTCAATGAAGGGGTTTGCACTCTGATGGTACCACCTGGGTTATTTTGTGAGGCAGCTGTTTTATCATCGCTGGTTGGAGGTCTCTGAATACCAAAATCTTTGCCTACTACATCGGTAGTTGTAACATTAAAACTGGTGTGTGTTAGTGGAGAGGTATTTATCCATCCAGAAGGAATACCACTTGCAGGTGCTGCCGAACCCACTGTTCCGGCTGATGTGGTGATACGAATCTGCAAACCATTTTGATTGACAGCGACACCTGTAAACAAGAAGGTTCCATCGGCACTTACAGGAGTTGTTTGGATAACCGTTCCACTCGAATTCGTCAAGACTGCATGGATACCACCACTGGCATTTGTTCCAGACTCACCACTTGTATAAATATTGTTAAATGTATTAGCTGCACTACCATTGGCATCGTTCCAGACAGTTCCAGAGATATTTATGGCAGATTGAAGGTTTAGATTATAACATTTAAAACTAAGTGAGTTTCTACGCTTTTCGTCAGAGTTATTGATGTCAATATCACCCATAAATATAGAACCACCATAATCTGCTCCGTATTTGAATGTGATAGAACTGACGTTTGTATAATAATAACCAATCATTACATCAAATGCCGTTTCGTCGATATTTGGATAATTAGTGATTGGACCTTTAGCTTTATTTGTACCGCCCGAATTCGCTCCCGTTATCGTAAGTGTAGATGTAGTTTGTCTTTCAAAATAATTATGACCGCTCGTTTCAATAAATTCCATGATTTCGTTGGCTTCGCCACTACCATCTACATCAATGGCAGTCATGTTTAATGCAGGTATTGAGCGTGCAGTTGTGGTACCAGCATTTACAAAATCAAGTTTAAATGTTACGCTTTTCTCACCTGCGGGGTCAAAACTACCACCACCATTGACGTAGTTATAATCAATCAATGGTTGAAAACCGTATTCATATCCACCGTAAGTTGCGGCATTGGCATCAATATCAAAAATCGAAATATCAGCGTGAGTACGGCTCATGATAGTGATGATTCCATCAACACCAGGTAAGATATTGCTAAAACGATATTGGGCACCATCAGCACCAGCCGTACCCGAAATCAGCGTCGGATTTGAAAAGGTCATGTTTGGACCTACGCAAGATGTTGCGGGGTCCACGCACGACAGGGTAGCGTCCCAACCTGCGGCTGTATTAGTAGCATTTGAGGTGAATCGAACCGTTAGGCAAGATTCTGAAGACGTTATGGTACTCGGAATACTCGTGCCTGTGTAAATACCTATTAATGGCGAATTTACACTTGGGCCATCATATACATATAAAAAGTCAGCGTTGTTTTCGAGAGCAAAAGAAGTAAATGTTAATCTTTGGTTTTTACCAATATCGGCACAGAAAGTTTGAGTAACATCTTGATTATTGCTATAATTTGCCAATGCTCCTCCATTATCTACAAAACTACCTGTACAACTGTTACCGCCACCAGTACTGCCTCCTGAGATTACCACTTGAGTTGTTGCCGTTGCAACACAGCCGTTGCTCGTAACAGTAACTGTATAGACGCCTGCCATTGATGGAGCAGCACTAAATATTACTGGATTTTGAGCTTGTGAAGTATAGCTATTTGGACCTACCCACGAATAACTATTGCCACCCGAAGATGTCAAATAAATATCGGCATCTTCTACTACTGGGCTGTTTGAGCCAGCTGTGGCTGTCGGAACCGCAAAAGCATTGGCTGTTATGGCAGTACGAGTTGTACTTGTACAGCTTCCGAGTGTACACGCAACGTAGTAAGTAACTGAGGTAGGTGCAGTAAGGCTTGGTGTTGTGTATGTGGCTGTGTTTGATGCAATCGCCGAGCCACCTGTAATGGCAGCAAACCAATTGATTTGTCCACCCGAACAACCCGATGCTGTTAATGTAACAGTTCCGTTTCCACAACGACTGTTATCGGTTGTTGTCGGAGCTGCTGGTACTGGGTTTATGGTGGCTGTTGCGGCATTGCGTGTGCTTGTACACGTACCATTGTTGCAATCTACAAAGTAAGTTGTGGTTGTGCTGAGGCTTGGAGTAGTAAAAGTTGCTCCAGTTCCTAAACTTGCACCACCTGTAGAAGCAGCGTACCAATTATAAGTTCCACTACAACCCGATGCCGTTAGTGTAACAGTACCCGCACCACATCGGCTTGCACCAGTAGCTGTTGGAGCAGTCAACCCCGCTATTGATAAAGCGATTGTACTTGTTGCAGTACATCCGCCTGCATCTTGAATCGTAATGGTGTATGTTCCCGCTGCAAGGCCCGTAAATGTATTGCTCGATTGAAAAGCCCCGCTATTGATTCTGTATTGATAAACTGGCGTTGTTACAGAGCTTGCTATGTTTGGTCTAACGTGTTTACCCGTGATAACTTCACTTGGAACAGTCGTGCCTTCGCCTGGTCTTGCCCAACCGATTGCGATGTGGTCTCCGCCACCGCCTTCTTTATAAAGGGCTTCAAAGTAATATATCTGCCCCGCAACAAGGTTTAAAGCTGCGGTTTTTTGGGTTGTAAACTTGTTCCACTCACGTGAGCCAGTCCATCCACCGACACTCGCAACAAGTGCTTTATTGGCAGCATTAGAATTACTACTTAGCCATAATTCACTGTAATCATCTGAAGCAATCCATAGGAAATAAGTTCCAGTTGTTGGCGGAACTATGTATCCCGAAATTCTACCACCAAAATTATCGTATGAATTAATGTATCCTTCAAGAATACCGACCATTGTAGATACCGAAGGAGAGTTTGGATAATTAGCGTTTGAGGTTAAACTTGGTACGGTTTCGCCCGAAATTCCCAACCATAAATCGTACGAGGCATCTCCTAAACCAGTTGTTCCACCACTGCCTGTTACAGTGATACTACCTGTGGTTGTACAAGTAGGGTCGGTTTTGGCAAGACTCAATAAAGGATTATCGGTCGAAGTCGTTACGGTGAAACTTGCCGAAGAATTACAACCGTTTGTTCCTTGAAATCCAATTGTATATGTACCAGCGGCTAAGTCTGTATAGCTTTCTTTGTATTGTGTCCAAGCACCACCGTTGATATTGCTCGAAAGTCCATCTGGTAAATTTGTAATATTTATACTACCCGTTGAGCCAGTACAACCAGTCGAGACAACCGTAGCAACTGGGGTTATTGGTGCCGAATTTACCGTAGCTACCGCCGATGCCCTTGTGCTTACGCAGGTACCAACGGTACAATCTACAAAATATGTAGTAGTTGAACTGATACTTGGTGTTGTGAAACTTGCTCCAGTACCAAGGCTCGTGCCTCCCGATGCAGCTGCATACCAATTGTACGTTCCAGAACAGCCAGTGGCTGTAAGCGTTGCAGTGCCTGTTCCGCAGCGAGTAGCTCCTGTGGTTGTTGGTACTGTAGTAGTATTGACCACAACATTGGTTGTTGCGGTGGCAGTACAACCATTGCTCGTAACACTCAGTGTGTAAACCCCACTGGCGGTACTCGTAACAGCCGTTCTTGTTGGATTTTGTTGCGTACTTGTGAATGAACCCGGACCTGTCCAGCTATAAGTATAGGTCGTAGTGTTTAAAATTGATACTTCATCTATCGCAAAGTCGTTGTTGGCACCAGATATTTCGTTGTTGAAAATAGCAAATGTGGCAGTGCCAGTTGTAGTTGCTGTCCAGGTAGTTGTAAGTTGTTGCCAAGTATTACATCCGCCAGTTGAGAGGTTTAGCACCGAACCAATTTTGGTACCATTTACGCCCCATTGTAATTTAGCACCTACCGAGCCTCCCCAAAAATCAAATGCGAAAAACGAAAGAGTGTATGTGACTCCAGCTGTTACATTGACTGTCTGATACCAAAACCTTGAGTTAGCGTTGCCATTTCCATCTCCTATCATCATATTGCCACTACCACCGTAAGCAGTACAAGATGGTGCCCAGCCCCAAACCGAAATTGGATTGGAAGTGACATTGTAGAAACTTGGGAATGTATAATCTGATAAAAAACCAGTATTTCCGCTATTGAAATTACCGTTTGTTGCTAATTGCTGAGATGTTCCGCCCGAACCCGACCCTGTCAGGTTGAGGGTACTTCCTGCACAGAGCGGAGAGTTTGATGTAGCCGATGCCGTAACTGAGCAAGCACCGCTGATTGTAACATTAGTTGTGGCGGTTGCGGTACACCCATTGGCTGCCGTAACCGTAACAGTATATACACCTGCCATTGCAGCGGTTGCACCTGTACGTGTAGGGTTTTGAGTTGTCGAATTAAATCCGTTAGGGCCAGCCCATGAGTAGGTGCCTCCACCCGATGAGGTCAAATTGATACTGCCTCCTGATGTTACTGGCGAGTTTGAGCCTGCGTTGGCGGTAGGAGATGTATTTACCGAAATAGTCGTTGAGGATGTGCTTGAAGAAAGCACCTCAGTCATTACGAGGTCATCTAAATACATAATAGCCCCTACATCACTCCAAGAGTATGTTTGAGCGAAGGCAGCTCCTGCTGGTGCGACAGCCGTAACAGTATATTGTTGAAAGCTCGAAGTCGCATTGATTTCGACACTGGTACTTCCCAGACCGGTGTAAGATGAATTAAAAAACTGAATACCTACTCCGCTCCAAGGCGTAGCTGTGTTTACTCTTCCCCAAGCGGTCATTGTAAAAGACTCGCCCGGAGTTGTTGGGTAGCTTTGGGCAAATCCGCCACCTGATAAGGTCGCTGTTACTTTTGCACCGAAGGTTCCGGAGTATCTTTCGCTTGATACAGATGTTATCGAAGTATTTGCCCAGTTATCCCACGATGTCAAGTTCCCCATTTCAAATCCAGGGTTATTGAGTAGATTACCCGAGATTACATTACAAGTAGCTGTATAAGTTGTTATTGAAGAAGGACTTACCGTGATAGAAGTTCCGGTTGCACCAGTATTCCATGTAACAGTCCCGCTACAATTACTTGCGGTAATGGTTACACTCTGTCCTGAGCATATTGACGATACCGATGGCGAGACTGCGAAGCATGGGGTGCATCCAACCAAACTAACATTATCGAATTTAAGAGCATTGTTTTGGGCCCAGCCAACAATTCTGATTTTGGTTGTATTGGCCGGAGTAGTACCTTCAAAATTTACAGTTTGAAATGTACCATCATAATTTTTTGTTACGTTGAAATCGGCTGTCTTTGAGAGGTAGGTAGCCCCATTATAAAACTCAAGATACATCCTTACGAGGTTATTTACTCCGTGTTTGGCCGCATATCCAACAAATTTGTATGGGGCATTTGCCGAAAAATTCACATCTTGAAAAACAGTAAATGTACCTGCCAAATCGCCCACATTCAACTCGATGAAGTTGCCGTATGTACCACCACCACCCGTTGTCAAAGTTCCTCCGTTTGTCGATGTCCAGCTATTGAGGTTTGCCTCAAATTGAGGATTCGAGATTAGATTTAAGCTCTCGCACCCTCCTGGGCAGCTAAAGCCAGAACTACTATTTACACTGACGTTTACGGTTGCAGAAGCAGTACAAGTGCTGGTACCAGTTACAGTAACAGTATATACACCTGCCATAGCTGTTGTGGCACTCGAACGTGTCGGGTTCTGACTTGTAGAAGTAAAGCCGTTTGGACCTACCCATGAATAGGTACCTCCACCAGATGATGTTAGGTTTATTGTTCCGCCCACACTTACTGGCGAATTAGAACCAGCGGTTACTGTTGGTGCTGTACAACCCTGACTGGTGGTTGATAAGCACATCTGGTCGAGTTTTATAAAATCGCCATTTGCATAGGCTTCAACTCTTAGGTACGATGTTCCTGCTGGGGCTGTTGCCGAAAACGAATAGTAGGCAATATCGTTGTTTGTATCAACATCATAATCTACATTGACTTGGTTTGAGCCAATCATTGTATTCGAGCTATTATAAAACCCGATTCTTACAAAGTGGCTAAATGCAGGGTTGTGAGTTCCGCCAAAAAACGAAAGAAAATAGGTGCTACCAGCCGTTGCAGAAACCTGTTGCCAAAGCCAAGCATTTGTGGTAGTGGCTTCTAAATAACCATTATAACTTCCACAAACCTGATAGCCAGTTCCATTGTATGCATTGCCTCCTGCGTAATTCCAACCCGTAATCCCGTTTTCAAAACTATTATTGGTCAACAAACTCCCTGTACAGTTGCAGGGTGCAGATGTAGATTCGACAGTTCCTGCCCAACCCGTTGAGGTTACGCTATCATCGGATGTAAAAGTTATTGTGAGAGTTGTTCCGCTCGAATAAATAGTTTGCGGAAAAGACGTGCCATTAAGTGTATATAATAGGGGTGATGAAGTGTTAGGTCCATCATAAATTTTTAAAAAGTCATAGCCCGCTTCGGTATCAAAACTACTGAGCGATAACTTAATGACATTACCTGGTGTAGCGGTGTAGGTTACAGTATAATTTTGGTTGTCGCCATAACTGGCACTGTTACCACCCGTATCGAAAATATTGATTGGTGATGAAACCGTAAAGGTATTCAAGTCGCTACTAAACTGAAAATCGTGAATCTCTCCGACACCAAGTTGTATCGTTTTAGCAATCAAGTTTCCTTCAGTATCTCCAGTGCCATTCTTGATAAGATTCATGTTTGGGGCAAATATTGTCCCCACAATCATACTTGCTGTATTTATTGTAAGATTAAATGTGGTAGAACCGTAGAAATTCCACAAAACATGAGGGCCTTGAAGACCGCTAATACCAGCCATGTTACTGTTATTCCAAGCGAAATTGGCTGTTATCGGTACATTGATAATCAATATCTTATTCGCACTTGGTATGGCATCTGTTTCAAACGTAAACTCAGAAATGTTATTGAGCGATGCCGAAGTTAGATTTAAGTAATTTACACCAAAGTTTAAGTGTTTTAATCTTACCCCTTGAGAAGAAGACACTGTATTGCCAGCAATGGCAGCATTACTCGTATTGTATAATTGTACAGTGTTTGCCTTAGTTGATAGGTTAGTCGAATTTGTACGATAATTATTGAAAAGTGTCGTAAAGTCGAAACCAACAGTCTGAAAAACATTAGTGGGTTGATTGGTACTACCCTCTATTCGTATCGCATTGTTGTACGATGTACTTGATGGTAAAACCTGAGTAAGGCCTGTTCCTCCGTTATTGCTCGATGTCGAACCCGTGCTATTACCAACGTGAATGTATTTAGAGTTCAAAACCTTTGCCGAGCCATTTGTCCAGGTCACACTACCTTTTACGAGTAAACCCGTATTTGCTGAACCGTCTCCTGGAAAAACATACGAACCAACATTATCCATATTGATTTCGGCCATGCTCGGAGTATTTATAATCATGTTGCCACCAACAGCCAAAGGCCCGTGGATATGGTATGCATTTGCAGTCGTAAAATTACCTTCGCTAATTACTTGAAAGCCCTGATTACCCGATATCGGATTCTGAGGAAATACTTGATGTAGTGCAAGAAAATATAAAAACACAATGCCCAAGCTTTTTAGCTTGATATTGGGTTTTATGTTACTATGATAGCAAAAGTAAAGTATGTTACATATCTTAATCACTAATGTTCGACAATGGAATTAAGGGTGGAAATCTAACACTCAATATATTTTCTATATATAAGTGCAATTTCTGTACCAAAAATTATTCAACGGTACCAAAAAGACAATAAACTCCTCACAATCAATAAGATATTTATTGAAGGGTAGCATTATATAATAAAATGTTGATTTTGGGTACAGCAAAAGAAAATTGATAACACAGAGAAAGAAGCTCGTAGATTTTTTCCTGAAAACTCAACTAAACGCATTCTCTCATATATTTGCTCGCAAAAACTATACCGTATTGCGTATATTCTTGCAAAAAATATTTAATTGTGAGGGTTTGAAATAGTTTAGTTGGTGTTATGTAGTAATCACCAATAAAGAGCTTGATAATCAGATAATTATAGGTTTCGGATAACTATTGGCAATTTTCGATAAACCGTTATTTTGAAGGATACTTGCTAAAGGTAAGATTGTTTGATTGGGTAGATTATTTTAAAATTTATACCTCAAACTAAAAACCGATGCTCCTGAGCGAGTGTAGCGGGCATTTGAGAACGTAAAGTCGAATCGGTTATGGATAAACGAAAACCCAAAACATAGACCAGCCCCTCCACCGATTTCGGTGATTTGTAACTCTTTGCGGCGTAAGTGATTATACCCCAAAATGACATTGAAGTTTTTGTGAATCAACAGTTGTGTCCCAATCGTAATGTGCCTAAATAGTTTATCGGTAAATGGTATTTTTTTAGGAACCTTGTTGCCATTTTCATCGTACTCAAAATTGATATTTGGATTATTGTAAGCAATATCAAACTCGTATAAATGATGAGCCGTAACCGAAAATCTCACGGGCATAAATTGCGGCTTAAAGCTGATTCCTGCTTGTAAATCGAACGGAAGAGAGTTTTTTTGGGATGAATAATTTGAAATTGTAAAACCAATGTTTTTAGCGACTAACCCAAAAGTTAAATCTTTTTTTGGATGCTGGAATGTCCCGCCCAAATCAAAAGCAATGGCACTCGAATTGTAAGATTCTAAGAACGAACCAATGAGTTTTGCGGTAACGCCAAATGAAATATTTTGGATTTTGCGAGCGTGAGTAATCCCGACAAAAAAGTCATTGGCCGAGAAACCTTCGGTTAGATTCCCTACGGCGTCGGTTCCGGTAAAATTTCCGTAATTGAGATTTTGTAATTGTACAGCCCAGCGACCATTAGGCGAATAATTTAGGTTTAGAAGATGGCTACTCGCAAAATAAGGCGAATACGAAGCCCCGATTTGCCGTTGGTCGGTACTATCCAATAACGCAGGATTCGCCGCAATCATATTAATATCATTGCCTACAAGCGAAACGTTCATTCCGCCAAGTCCATTGATTTTAGCATTATTGGGGAGATTCAAAAACGAAAAACCAAGTTGAGCATTCGCAAGACCACAACTCAAAACAAAAACCAGCAAAAACCCTACGCTGTAAGATTTAACCCCATTTTTATTTGATTGCTTTTTGTTGTTTTTCGTCATATAAATACCTTGGCATTCGGTATGCCTGATTGCTCGAATAAATATTAGGCATCGAACCCGTAACTTTCAAAATCGGCATATTGTCTTGGCTCGCATACGCCACTCTTGTTGTGTCTGCTTGCAAATCTTGCGGTTTCAAGTACCTAAGATTGGGCATTTGCCTGCCGTTTTTGCGAAATTCCTCAATACTTGGTGGACTAATGTGCTGCTCTTTAGGCAAAGGCTTTATCGTCTGTGCTGCCGCTGTTTGAGCAGCAGCTAAACCAGCAATCAAAAATATAGATTTTTTCATATCATTGTTTGGTTTATTTGTTTAACGATAAAGCCTGTGGAGTTATTATTTGTGTTGTACCGAGGTCGGACGGTAGTCAGACCGTTCAGCCGAATACAAGAATCAAAGCCGCAAAATAAAATGTTGTTTCGGTTGTTTTTTTCTAAAAAACACCATCCCAACCCAAAAGAAATCAATAGAAATAGTCACCGACTCGTGGGCCTTTATTTCGTCCCAAGCCTGCTTCATTTCATCCGACCAGTAAATATCGTCAAATACAAAACAACTATCTTCATATGCTTTCTCTAAACAAATTTTAAAGTATTCGATGGTTGGTTTATATCTGTGATTGGCATCAAAAAAAGCAAAATCAATACGCTCAGTTTTTTGTATTTTTTTAAGAAGTATCTCGTCGAGATTACCCACCAAAATCTCGGTATTGTCAATACCTAATTCCTGTAGATTTGTTCGTGCAATTTGGGTTGTTTGAGGGCAACCTTCAAAACTAATGACTTTACCATTGTTGGCGGCCAAGGCTTCGTAAGCGGTCGTTAAGCCAAGCGAAGTACCTAAATCAATAATATTTTTATACCCAAAATATCTGATAGTTCGGTAAATAAACTGGGCTAAATAGGGCTTTTTTGATGCTTTTTGTGCAATATCTTTGATTTTTCGATGTCGAGATGCACCGGTTCGACTACCTGCTCCGAAATCGGTCACCTCGATAGTAGAATCATTTTGCAAAAGCTTTTTTCTCAATTGCTCGACCGTGCGATAGTCTTCGTATTGAGTTTTATCTTTTACAACTTTAGTATAAAAATCAAATAAAAAAGGAGAATGTAACGAATGCTCGTTTTTAGATTTTATTAAATAATTTATATACGATTTTATCACAACTGAAACCTATTCTTCTTTCTTCTGACATCTACCACGCCAATAATTGTAATGATTTGATTTTGAAAAGTGTAAAACATTCTGAAATTTTTCTGGATTATCACCGAACGGATACCTTGCTTTTTTGTAGATTCAATACCAATTTCTGGAAATTCTTTAAGTAAAATACTCATGTCATATGCTTTTTTAACAAAGACTTGAGCTGATTTTTCAGAACGTACTTCGGCGATATAATCAGTTATTTTGTGGAACTCCTCTAAAGCTGTCTTTGTCCAATTTATTTTGTAAGCCATTTTTTGTACTTTTCAAAGACTTCTTCGTTATCAACCAAATCTTCTTTACTTTCAGATTCTTTCAAAGACTTTTCCAATTTTATTCGTTGTTCGTCGCTCAACTCATCCCATACATCAATGTCTTCAAACTCTTCAATCATACTCTCTCTAAAAATATGAAGAAGCTTTTTTTCATCGTTTATTTCATCAATTTTTTGATGAATTCTACTTTTCAATTCTAATAACTCTGCCATAGGATTAATTCATCAAGTACGGTACCATCATCGTAAATTCAGGAATATCGACTTTAAAGTCTTTTCCATCCATGACACGTTCCATTGTGTATGTACCAACCATCTTACCGATTGTCGATTTCAAATTACAGCCAGACACGTACTCGTGTACCTCGCCAGGTTCGAGGACAGGTTGAAGCCCAACAACACCTTCGCCTTCTACTTCCCTGACTGTTCCGATAGTGTCAAAAATCAACCAATGTCTTCGCATCAATTGCACAGTGTATTCGCTGTGGTTCTCGATTTTGATTCGATATGTGAACACGTAATGAGCATGAATGGGACTTGAATACTCGGGTTGAAACTCTGTTTGTACGCTTACTTTTAAACCTTTGGTTATAGCAGTTACCATAGAAATTTGTTTCTTCGATTAAAATTAGCGGTAAATACTTAAATTTACAAAAAAATACAAAATATTTTTTTCAGTATTTTCAAAAATTAATGAAATATGAATGTAAAAATAGCCGAAAGCTGGAAAAACCGTTTAGAGACTGAGTTTGCGAAGCCATATTTTCAGAGTTTAGTTGAGTTTGTTAAGCAAGAATACTCACAGCATACGGTGTATCCGCCAGGACGATTGATTTTCAACGCTTTCGATAAATGTAGCTTCGATGATACCCGCGTTGTGATACTTGGGCAAGACCCCTACCACGGTGTCGGGCAAGCCAACGGACTATCTTTTTCGGTCAATGATGGTATTCCATCGCCGCCTTCACTTATCAATATTTTTAAAGAAATCCAAGATGATTTGGGCAAACCGATTCCAAAATCGGGTAATCTCGAACGCTGGGCAAGTCAAGGGGTTTTATTACTCAATGCAACTCTCACAGTTCGGGCTGGTCAGGCAGGTTCGCACCAAAATAAAGGTTGGGAACAATTCACCGATGCCGTAATTAAGTATCTAAACGATGAAAAAGACGGAATCGTATTTATGCTTTGGGGAAATCCTGCACAAGCAAAAGGGCGAATCGTAGATACCTCCAAGCATTTTGTTTTGAAAGCCAAACACCCATCGCCACTGGCGGCCAATCACGGTGGCTGGTTTGGTACAAAACACTTTAGCCAAGCCAACAATTATTTGCGTAGCAAAGGCCTAAAAGAGATTGATTGGTAGTTTTTTGGCTCAAATATGACGCAAGTCATGGTAGGAAGTATCTCTACAAAGGTATTTTTGCGAGAATTAATAATTATGAATGATGGATACGAAAAGTGATATTCAGAACCGAGAAGATGTAGTGAGATTGGTCGATAGTTTTTATTATAAAGTAAGAAAAGACGAATACCTCGCACCTATTTTTGATATGCCCGAAGAAGAATGGCAAAGGCATCTGCCACGAATGTATAATTTTTGGGAGAATTGGCTTTTTCAAACTGGTAATTACAACGGTGGAATGATGTGGGTGCATATACAAGCCAATGAGCGAACCCCTCTCAATGTTGGACATTTTGAGCGTTGGCTAAGCTATTTTTTCATCACAACAGATGAGCTTTTTGCAGGCGAAAGAGCCGAGTTTGTCAAGAGTAAAGCACTCGAAATCGGGCAGATAATGAATGCTAAACTCAACCAGATAAATATGCAGAAGCAAGCCTAATCTGCTTTAGACATTCTCCTTTACTAATTCAAGAATATCGTCTAAATATTCTCTCGAATTGCTCAAACGTGGTACTTTGTGCTGTCCGCCCAATTTGCCACGTTTCGACATCCAATTATAAAATGTACCCGATGGCACAAAATGAATTTTGGGTTCGAGCAGTGCCATGTCTTTGTAGCGTTTGGCATCGTAATCCGAATTTACCTTGCGGATGGTCTCGTCCAAGATTCGCTTAAAAACCGTTTCGTCGTCGGGTTGTTGCGAAAACTCTATAATCCATTCGTGGCTGCCTTTGGTGCTATCACCCATATAAACTGGCCCAGCGGTGTAGTCGGTAATGATGGCATTTGTAGCCGAACAAGCCTCTGTGATAGCCGCTTCGGCGTTCTCGATGATTACTTCTTCGCCAAAAGCATTGATAAAGTGTTTGGTGCGGCCGCTCACTTTGATTCTGAAAGGATATTTTGAGGTAAATTTAATCGTATCACCAATCTTGTATCGCCAAAGCCCTGCATTAGTCGAGATAACGAGAGCATAATTTTTATCTAATTCTACTTCGCCAAGAGTCAAGGCTTTTGGATATTCTTTATCCCATTCTTCCATCGGGATAAATTCGTAGAAAATTCCGTAGTCGAGCATCAAGAGCATTTCACCAACTCTACCGAGTTCGTCTTGCATCGAAAAGAAACCCTCCGATGCGTTGTAGGTTTCCATGTACTGTACCGTATCTGATGGAAACAATTTCGTCTGGAAATACTCACGATAAGGCTGAAAATTTACCGCTCCGTGTACGAAAACCTCAAAGTTTGGCCAAACTTCAAGCATATTCTTTTTACCCAAACGCTCCATGATGTTTTCGAGTAGCACAACAGTCCAAGTTGGTACGCCCAGCACACTCGTAACATTCTCTTTTGAGCAAATTTCTATCATTTGCTCCATTTTCTCCTCCCATTTTTCCATCAATGCTACGTCGATAGGCGGGGTACGGATAAAATCGGCCCAAGCGGGTAGATTCTTAGTTATCACCGCCGATACATCGCCAGCTTGTGTATTTGGATTATACGGATTATTATGCAGAGTTCCACCGATTGATAGCCCTTTTCCTTCAAAAATCCCTGATTCTGGATGGTTATTCAAGAAGAGCGTCATTACGTCTTTTCCGCCGCGATAATGGCAATCTTCGAGAGATTCGGCAGAAATAGGTAGGAATTTGCTTCGTGCGTTGGTCGTTCCCGACGATTTTGAGAACCACTTTATATCAGAAGACCAAAGAATATTTTGTTCGCCTTTGAGTACTCGCTCGATAAACGGAAAGAGTTCTTCGTAGGTCGAGACGGGTACTCGTTCTTGAAAATCCTGAATCGTGTAAATACTGCTGTATCCATAGAGCATTCCCCACTCTGTATAACGGGCTTTTTCGATGAGGTCATGAAAGACTGTCTCTTGCGTTTCTATAGGATTATTCATCATTTCTTCAATCCTACTGATACGCCTTTTCATAAAAAAGCCGAGTATTTCATTCAACATGCTCACTGATAATAGATAGGGTTTTGTTGTTGTTTATTGATTGTCAATTAAATCTTGTAGATTAAGTAGGCAGTCGGGCATGATTTCTACTTCTTTGTTCCAATTTTTAAGAAGCCAATCTTTACCGTTTTCTGCTACCAAGATTTTTCTTGGATTTTTGGTATAAATCCAGATTACTTTTTCGACCCCGAAATCGAGCAGTTGTTGAGTTTTTTCTCGATAATAATGCTCTTCGTTGTCGTAGTTTTTCAAATCTGCTTTTGTATCTACCTCAATGACTACGTTTGGAGGAATATCGACATAATGGTCGTCGAATAATTGCTCGGTAGGTATACTTCCTTTTTTAAAAATAGCCAAATCGCAACTTCTCCAAGATTTACTTTTAAATTTTAGACCAAGTTCATTGCTCAATAAAATAATGTCCTTTTCTAATGGATGGCGATTCAAAAATTTTTGAATCAAATGTAGAATATAACTTTGAATAGCACTCGACCCCATAATAGCTTCTGAATTGATAATACCTTTGACCACATTCTGATAACCCGCATAGTAAATCGGACGACCATCGACCATCTCATAGATAAGATGTTCGGGTATCTTATTCCTCGTTTTTTTAGGTATTGATTCAATAATCTCCATATCAAGTAATTTGATAATCAAATCTACAAATATTAATCAAAAGTAACAAGTCTGGCCAAATCTGGAAACAGTCTCTACAATCCTTTGGCTCGGTCGGGGTAATCGGTAATGAGTCCGTCGCAGCCCATAGCCTTGATATTCTCCATGTCTTTTCTGAGATTGACCGTCCACGGAATCACCCTGATACCTCTCTGGTGCAAATCTTCGACAATTTCTTTGTTCAATTTAGCAAAAAATGGACTCCAAATATCTGGTTTGAAGCCTAATTTTTCGATATTTTTCTCAACGTTCTGATTATCAAAGGGTTCGATTAGCCACGAAAGCGTTATTTTTTTGAATTTTTTGGATTGCATCTGAAAATTCAGATAACGCATCACATTGGCATCGAAACTCTGCAAAATCACCCGATTGGCGGGCAAATATTTAATGATTTCTTTATAGACCAATTCACAAAAAACCGAAACCTCGGGCTGGTAAATTTTATATTCTTTTTCTTCGCTCTTGATTTCTATATTGTATTTGATGTTTCCCAGTTTTTTGTCTTTTATATACTTCTCGCAGGTTTTGAGAACCTCGCTCAAAAGCGGCTTTGAGACCTCCATTTTTACTTGTTCGGGGTAGCCCGCATTGCCTCGCTTACCTACGTCGTATTTTTTAATCTGCTCATAATCAAGCTGGTAAAGGTTACTTTGCGTTTCTTTTGTTATCAGATTTCCGTTTGGGTCGGTCGAAATCGCAGGATTAAAATATGCCTCGTGCGAAACCACAACTTTATGGTCTTTTGAGATTACAACATCCAGTTCGAGTGTCTGTACACCCAAATCGAGTGCGTGCAGAAAAGCCGGAACTGTATTTTCGGGGCGTAGTCCACGGCAGCCTCTGTGTCCTTGAATCTCGAAGCCGTTTTTTATTTGTTCAAATGACATAATTGGCAAAATGAGAAGTAAGAAGAGCTTTTTCATCCGAATTATTCTTTAACCGCTTTCAGACTCAAATCAAGACTTTTGGCCGAGTGCGTTAGGTAACCCATCGAAACATAATCTACGCCACATTCGGCATATTCACGTACATTTTGAGGATTGATACCGCCCGATGCCTCAACCGGAAATCGTCCATCAATTATTTTGAGAGCGGCTCGGATATTCTCAAAACTAAAATTATCGAGCATGATTCTGATAACGCCACCGACTTCGAGTACCTGCGATAATTCATCCAGATTCCTTACTTCAATCTCAATTGGCAGGTTTTTACCCGTTTTTTTGTTGTAATCAAAAGCCGCGTTGAGAGCATTTTTGATACCGCCGGCGTAGTCAACGTGGTTGTCTTTTATCAGAATCATATCAAAAAGTCCATAACGGTGATTGACCCCCCCGCCAATCGTAACTGCCCATTTCTCAATCATTCTGAAATTTGGAGTTGTTTTGCGGGTATCCAGAACCTTGGTTTTTGTTCCTTCGAGCGATTTCACGATGGCATTTGTTACGGTAGCAATGCCGCTCATGCGTTGCATACAGTTCAAAACCAAACGCTCGGCAGTGAGTATCGAGCGGTCTCGGCCCTCGACATACAACACAATATCGCCGTATTTGATAGGTTGACCGTCTTTTTTTAAAACCTTTATTTTGAGGTCTTTATCTACGATTTTGAAAATCATTTTTGCCAATTCGACTCCCGCCAAGATGCCATTGTCTTTGACTAAAAGCCGAGCTTTTCCGACTGCATCGGCAGGAACGGTCGAGAGAGAAGTGTGGTCGCCATCGCCGACGTCTTCGGCAAGTGCCGATTTTATAAATTTACGGAGATTTGCTTTTGTGAGATATTCGTAAGCCATTATAACCTTGATTTTCTTGAATTTGAAAAGATTCTTAATCTTTAAAGTTTGTTCAAAGATAGAGAATTTATCAAAACCTCTAAAATATTTGTAAATATGGATATGGTTTTCAAACTTTGAATCGAAATTAGTTCTCACTCATTTATCATTAATGAAAAAAGTAGATTTCTTAGTCATAGGTTCGGGAATTGCAGGATTGAGCTTTGCTATCAAGGCTTCTCAGAAAGGAAAGGTTTTGGTATTGACCAAAGTAAACGAAGACGAAACCAATACAAAATATGCCCAAGGTGGAATCGCGGCGGTGTTCGACCCCGAGACTGATTCGTTCGAAAAGCATATACAAGATACACTCATTGCAGGAGATGGATTGTGCGATAGAAAAACGGTTGAAATCGTTGTGAAAGAAGGCCCCGACCGAATCAAGGAGTTGATTGAGTACGGAACAAATTTTGACAAACACGATGGCGAATACGACCTAACTCGTGAGGGTGGACACTCGGCAAAGAGGATTCTTCATTACAAAGATATTACCGGAAAAGAAATCGAAAGGGCATTGCTCGAAGAGGTTCATAGTAATCCAAATATCGAGATTCAGACGCATTACTACGCCGTAGAAATCATTACTCAACACCACCTTGGGGTCGAAATCACGCGTGAATCGCCCGATATTAATTGCTATGGAGTTTATGCTTTAGATGTTCATACGGGCAATGTAGAAACCATTTTATCGAAAATGACCGTGATGGCAACGGGCGGTGCAGGGCATATTTATTCGGCTACAACCAACCCCGTGATAGCAACTGGCGATGGTATTGCGATGGTCTATCGTGCCAAAGGCAAAGTGCGAGACATGGAGATGATTCAGTTTCACCCAACTTCGCTTTATAACCCTGGCGAATATCCAAGTTTCTTGATTACCGAGGCCGTACGTGGCGAGGGTGGCGTTTTGCGTAATAAAAAAGGCGAAGAATTTATGTATAATTACGATGAGCGTGGTTCGCTGGCTCCTCGTGATGTAGTGGCTCGTTCGATTGATGCCGAGATGAAAAAATGGGGCGATGACCACGTTTATCTCGATATTACACACAAGCCCAAAGAATTGATTATGCAGCATTTCCCGACGATTTATGAGAAATGTTTGAGTTTGGGAATCGACATGACTAAAGATTACATACCAGTTGTGCCAGCAGCACATTATCTGTGCGGTGGAATTTTGGTAGATGAAATGGGTCGTTCTTCGATAAAGAGGCTATTTGCCTGCGGCGAATGTTCTTCGACGGGTTTGCACGGGGCCAATCGTTTGGCATCGAATTCGCTACTCGAAGCCGCAGTTTTTGGGCATCGAATCGCACAAGCGGCATTAGACGAAGTCGATAATTTTGCGTATCAAGAAAACGTACCTGCTTGGGATGAATTTGGCACTACACAATCAAACGAAGAAGTTTTGGTAACGCACAACCTGCGAGAAATGCAACGCATGATGTCGGATTATGTCGGTATCGTTCGTTCAGATTTTCGTTTGGAGCGTGCCTTCCGACGCATCAAAATGCTCAAGGACGAAACCGAGGATTTTTATAAACGTACCAAGTTATCGGTGAAACTTTGCGAATTACGCAACCTGATTCAATGTGCCGAACTCGTAGTACGTTGTGCTATGAAACGCAAAGAAAGTCGGGGGCTGCACTACACAACCGATTACCCCTACAAAGTAGGCGGAAAACCTGAGAATTCGGTTTTGTAAAAGATATATCAAACCTGACGGCGGCTTTTGCTCCGTCAGGTGTTAAAAATCAAATTCCATTATTTCGGGGTCATTCAAAAAAAACTTGATGGCCCTTTCGTGTTTTTTTTCGGGGCCTTGAACAATCCACGTCCCCGAAATCACCTCTCCAGTTTTGCTCTGAACACCCCGACGAGCTTCTAACCCAAATTGCTCAAATTTATCCTCGTAGTTTTTGAGAGTCGAATTCTTAAATTTGCAGACAATCCGATACGTGCGAATAAGATTATTTTTCTTGATTCGGTCTTGTACCCAAACCAACGAATATAGCGTAATTATCACAAAAATCATCGCTATAAGGCCAGTTCCGTAGAGTTTAGTACCAAACCCAACGCACATTCCCAACGCTGCCGTTACCCAAACCGTTGCAGCGGTCGTGATACCCGTAATGCGGCTATTGCTATTGTCTCTAAAGATAATTCCACCGCCTACAAAGCCAATTCCAGTAACGATATTGGCCGCAACACGTGAAGGGTCGGTGCCGAGTTTGATTGAGATAATCGTAAACAGCGTAGAACCCAAACAAATCAGAATCATGGTGCGTAGCCCTGCCGATTTGCTGTGGTATTCACGCTCAAAGCCGATGATTGCCCCCGTACCTACCGAGATAATCAGTTTAATAATGTCTTCTATATAAAATTCAAATGGTATCATCTAATAAATTTATTAAAAACTTAACACAAAAATTTTGTTTATTAGAAATTTAGTCGTTGTATTTGTAAATTTTTATTTAGTCAAATTATTTTAATAGATATTGCAATGAAATCCGAAACAAAGCAAAAAGCCGCCGAGATTGCTGAATCATTGGCGAAGGTAATCAAGGGAGAAACAACTCACAAAAAAATACAGAAGGCGATTGACAAAGCAGCCAAAGAATTGGCCAAGAAAATAGCGAAAATTAGAAAAGAAGAAGTAAAAGATAAAGAAAAAGAAGCTAAAAAAGCCGAGAAAAAAGCCAAAAAAGAGGCTAAAAAGGCTGAAAAAAAAGGTAAAAAAGAAGACAAAAAAACTAAGGCAGAGGCTCCTGCACCAGCAAAACCAAGCCCAATGCCGAAGCCTACCGTGACGAAAACGCCTCCTGCCAAAACTCCTGCTAAGCCAGCAGCAAAACCTGCACCAAAGGCTGTTTCGCCAAAACCGACCGAGAAAAAAGCAGAGTAAATAAGATAGAATTTTCCGAATGCTTCGAATGACGAATAAAAATCCTCTATTTGAGACATTCAGGTAATTTTACACAGTATTTTGAATAATTTTTAAAAAATATGGCACAACCGTTTGCGAATAGCCACGAGTTGTGCCATATTTATTTTTGAATTACCAAAATCCATATCGAATGAGATTGCTGTTGATACTTATTTTACTTCCATTTTTTGGGATTGCCCAGTCGGTCAATGAGTTAATTATCACCGAGATAATGGCCGACCCAACGCCCACGCGTGGATTGCCCGAAAAAGAATACATCGAACTTTATAACCGTACCGATAGAGCCATTTCGCTTGCCAGAGTAAAACTACAAATTGGCACAACAACTCAGACATTTAGCAACTACATAATCCAGCCGAAAGAATACGTAGTCTTGTGCGAAAAAGTTGACGAAGCAACTTTTTCTAAATTCGGTAAAACGTTGGTTATCAGCAATTTCACACTCAATAACACTGGTACTACGATTGCTCTAAGAAACGACCGAAACCAAACAATTTTTAGTGTAAGCTATACCGATAAATGGTATGATTCTAAACGAAACGGAGGGTATTCGCTCGAAATGATTGATACGAATTTTCCGTGTGTCGAAGAAGCAAACTGGACCTCTTCCGAAAACTCACAGGGTGGTACGCCAGCCAAAGAAAACTCCGTAAAAGCTAATAAACCAGACCTCACGCCGCCATCGTTATTGAGATTTGAACAGCCGAATCTGACGACTATAAAACTGATTTTTTCGGAGAAATTAGACAGCGTATCGGCGGTGAGTAGATTGGCTTACGGGATTAGTAACGGACTGTCAGTCAGCCAAATAGCTATCGAGTCGCCAGTCAACAAAAACGTAAACTTGATACTTAATCAAGCACTTCAAGACAATACGATTTATCAATTAAATCTTAAAAATATTGCTGATTGTTCGGGTAATATCCTGCGTGATGCCTCGATACTTTTAGGGAATGTCAAGTCGGCCGATTCAAGTGATGTTGTCTTAAATGAAGTATTATTTGACCCACTACCCGATGGTGTAGATTATGTCGAGGTTTATAATCGCTCAAATAAAATTCTCTCGCTCAAAGATTGGTCTTTGGCAAATATTGACAAAGCTGGTAAAGTTGCTTCGATTCGCAAAATTACGACCGATAATTTTATCTTGAAGCCCAAACAATTTTTGGTGTTAACGAGCAATGTCCAAGTTGTTGAGAATCAATACTTTAAAGCCGTAAAAGAAAACTTTTTGGAGATGGCATCGCTCCCTTCGTATCCCGATGATTCGGGAACGGTAATTCTGCTAAATGACAAACAAAAAGTTTGGGATAGGTTCGATTATAAAGCTACAATGCACCACCCTCTACTCGATGATAAAAGAGGTGTTTCGCTCGAAAAAAGAGATAGTAATAAACCATCAAATGATTCTCAAAATTGGTACTCGGCGGCGAGTTCAGAAGGCTACGGCACGCCCGGCTATGTGAATTCTCAAGGGATTCAAGATAATAGCGAATCGAACTCGGTTTTCAGAATCGAACCCGAAATTTTTACACCCGAAGGCGATGGTTTTAATGAGTCAACTAAGTTGATTTACAACTTTGAAGAATCTGGTAATGTGCTGAATATCAACATATTCGACATAAATGGGAGGCTGGTACGGCAACTTGCTCAGAACTACATCGCAGGTTTTTCGGGAAGCATCGAATGGGATGGAAGAGGGGATTCATTAGGCACTTTACCAGTCGGATACTACATTTTTTTGGTTGATGTATTTAATCCGAATGGCAAACGCCAAACTGCAAAGTTGAAAGTGGTTGTGGGGAGTAGGTATTGAAAAAAGAAAATCTTAATAAAAATACATCTTGCTATCGAGGTGATAAATACGTTTTACCCAAACTCTACTAAAAATGAAAAACATCAAAGCTGTTACTTGCGAAGATGATGTTCTGCGAAACATCTACATTGAAAACTACAGAATCAAGGCAAACGCCGATATTTCTATTGATTACTTAAAAAGAAGTACGAGTGTATTAATTTATCATGGCGAGACGCCCATCGGAGGGTACTGTATTAATGGAAATAACTTTAGATACCTTGATGTATTTAAGGCTTGGCAAAAAAAAGACCTACTCAAAAGGCATAATGTCAATGAAAACGATTTTCTGGAGATTACATGTATCTGGATAGCTTCAAAAACACCGATTTGGCTTCGATGTGTGTATTATTCATACATGTTAAAAGATACCATGGAATACGCCAAAACTCACCGAAAAAAATATGTTTTGGGTGGCTCTATCGAGGAGGGTATTCAGAAAGACCAGCAGAAAGTTTTGAGAAAAATCCTTTACAAAGGGTTTATCAGTAATGAACTAAAATTGATTGGAAAAGAGACTAAGAAAATGCTGTTGATTTATTACAACACTATCGGAGGTTTTGTTTCAAGGTCGATTCTGTTTATTGTCAATCGCATGTTTAGCACCAATAAACCACCAAAAGTGGTGAAAAAACAAGCCCGAAAAGGTGCAAGAAGAACCAAGCCTACACCATTAAGATTAAAAACCATCAGTAAGAAAAAGAAAAAATAGCTTATTTCAAAAAGCCGTTATCTTTGAGGTGTTTGGCAACCATTTTGGCCGACGTAAACGCAACATTCTCTCCGAAAAACTTCTTGGCTTTGGAGAGAATTTTTTTATTGTAATCATAAAGTGTTTGTACAGTTATGTTGTTTTCTCCGGCGGTTACTTGGGGTGAGTTACCTTCGTTTTCGTTGTAATATTTTAGTAATAATGTCTCTTTTGGCGAAAACGGATTCTTGAAATGTGGCTGGATTGTGAGCATCATTGAGACAATTTTATCGAATTCAACTTTGGCTTCGGGTATAACGTCCAAGAATCGAGGATTCAGCCCTTCACCTTTGTATCCCCCAATGATTGTATATTCAGATAAAAAAGCGGTAATCTTGCCATCAATAGTGATTTGCCAAGGAGAAATCACCCTTTTTGTCAGCAAAACTTGACCATTATTGTGCTTTATGGGTAACAATACAATGTATTTGGGCTTAGCAAATGAGACAATGTTTAGATTTGCCATTTTGAATGTTTCTCGGCCGAGTAGTGTCATCAATGGTAGCGTGCCATCGCTTTCAATAATATTGAAATACTGTCTGAGGTCGAATGTTTCAGAGTTATACCCGATTGATTCGAGGCCCAGTGCAAACTTTATCTCAAAATCGAGCATATCAGTGATAAAGAAAAATTGCTCGGTTCTTACTCCTTGTTTAATGCGATGAATTTCTTGTTCGTGTACAAAATCTGGGACAATCGTTTCTATTTCTTCTGGATTTGGGAATAACTCTTTCGCAAACGCCTTCATTTTGGTGAATTCGTCTTCGGGTAACTTTTTTTTCATATTTTTTTAGTAGAGATACAAATTATACCCCCACAATAGGGGATACAAGCTATCGGTTTTTTTGTCAATTTACAATCGAAAAAATAAAAAACTAAAATTTTTTATTTTTCGGTAATTGTAGCCTCTTCCCAAAACTCTATCCCATATAACCCCCAATGACACCGATAGCCCAAAATTTTAGATTGCTGCATAACGGCGAACGCATACAGCTAAGCACAGATGATGTGCTTTATCTTCAATCCGACGTCAATTACACGATTTTTTATACTGCCGATAAACGGACGATTATTTCATCCAGGCATCTTGGTATGTATGCAGAGGCATTAGATGGCAAGTCGTTTATTCGTATCAATAAGTCATATTTGCTCAACAGAAAGTATTTAGATAGATTTTTGCTCAAACGAGATGGAAGTAAAGCTTTCTTGAGCGATGGAACCGTACTTGATATTTCGAGAAGACAGGCAACGAATATTAGGAGAATGAAACTGTAAAAGTTATCGCAAAAAATTAATCAAAAAAAAGATTCGGTTACCTCACCGAATCTCTCTTTTCTATCGAATCATTCTTAAAACTCTCTTTGACAAACGCCCAGATTTTATCGGTACGTTCGGGCTTATTACTGTCTTTCTTGAAGATTTTGGTCAGAACATTCTTCTTTTTCTTACCTCTGTCTTCTTCTTCGGCAACTGGGATATTCAGTACCACAACTTTACCGCCTTGAAACTGTGCCTCTACCGCAGGCTGCTCTTCGTTTTTAGGTTCGGCGATAGTGTGTTTTGGTTCTTCTGCTGATGTTTCGACATTCTGAGCAACGGTCGTCACCACCGATTCAACAGCAGTAGTATTTTCTACGCTTTCTTTAGAACTAATTTGGTTTGTTTGCTCAACGTTACCACCGTTTACTGTTGAGGTAGCCAAATTTTCATTTGGCGTAATATTCTGATTACTAACGACTAATGTTTTATTTTGAATGACGTCTTCTTTTGGATTTTGATTTTCGATAACCTCAGAAGGCTCAATAGATTTCTCAGTATTATTACTTATGGTATTCTCACTAACAAACTGCTTTTCATCGGTTTGATTCATCACAACCAAGCCAATCCCTAAAGCAATAACTATACTCGCCGCCGCCGCATAAACCCATAAATTACGCTTATGGGCAACCACAACAGCCGACTCCTGGCGATTGATGCGTCGCCAAACGTCTTCTTTGTTCCATTCAGAGTTTGACTCCAAATGGTTCATTTTTTCTTGAATCTTACGATAAAAATCTTCTTGCTGCATCACTATCCAACATTAATATTTTCTTTTGCAATAGTTTTCTGGCGTGGTTCAATTGTGATTTTGAAGTCCCTTCGCTTATTCCCAACATTTCACCAATCTCTCGGTGGGTGTACCCTTCTACCACATATAAATTAAACACTGTTCGGTATCCATCGGGCAATTTTGCTATCAGTGCGTGTATCTCCTCGGCCGAAATCTTTTCGAGTGTATGGTCTTCAATGGGTTCTTCGGCAGCTTCGGTTTCGGGCATCATCCTAAAATTGGCGTGTTTCCGAAGGTACGATAGCGATTCATTAATCACGATTCGCTTCATCCAAGCCTCAAAATTACGAAGCGATTCAAATTTTACATTTGTAACGGCTTCAAAAATCTTCATAAATGCTTCGACAACAATATCCTCTGCCACCATACGCTCACGTACATAGCGGAAGGCGGTCCAATACAGCGTGTTTGAGTACTGCTCATAGACTTTACGCTGAGCAGAGGCATCTCGTCGCTGGAGTAGGTCAAGTGTTGAAGTCAATATCAAAACTGTTGGCGATTTTTTTGTATAATGCAAAACCTCTAATAATAGTTGTATGTTTGACCAATAAAATTTACAAAATGCAACAAATAGCGGTAGATTTGTGTTTTTAATAATACATAAAACCAAAGAATACGCTTTAGATTTTCAGTAATCTTCAATCGTCATTCACAAAATTTATTTTATAAGCATTGAAGCATCTTGCCTATCTCAACAAATACTTTGTAAAATATAAGTGGTATCTACTTTCGGGGATTCTCTTCATGATTATCTCCAACCTTTTTGGGGTTGTGCCTGCACAGGTTGTTCGCCACGCACTCGATTTGGTCAAAGAGAACATCGACATTTATTTTCTTTACGATAATACCCAAAGTCAAACCTCGATGTACGGTGTTTTTACGTACAGCATTACGGTCTATGGACTTTTGATTTTGGCAATGGCCGTTCTGAAAGGCATCTTCTTATTTTTAGTTAGGCAGACAATCATCGTGATGTCGCGGCACATTGAGTATGATTTAAAGAACGAAATCTACGCTCATTATCAGACGCTTCCACTGAGCTTTTATCGGAAAAACAATACTGGCGATTTGATGGCTCGTATCTCCGAAGACGTCAGTAAAGTGCGTATGTACGTGGGGCCATCCATCATGTATTTGCTCAATATGGCTACATCGGTTATCTTGATTTTGTCATATATGTTCTACACCAATGCTCGCCTTACTTGGTGGGTTTTGGTGCCGATGCCGGTGCTTTCTATCTGTATTTTTATTGTGAGTAGTATTGTCAATAAACGCTCCGAAGAAATCCAAAGAAGCCTTTCGAATCTCTCTACTTTTGTACAAGAGGCATTTTCTGGAATCAGGGTTTTGAAGGCATTCGCCCGTGAAGACGATTCGGCACGTAGATTTGAGGTTGAGAGCAATATCTATAAATCAAAGTCATTGGCTTTGACTCGGGTAGATTCGCTTTTCACCCCAGTTGTAGCGTTTTTAATTGGTTTAAGCACTGTACTTTGTGTTTACATTGGCGGACAAGAAATCATTGCTGGACGATTGACTCCGGGCAATATCACCGAATTTATTCTGTATGTGTATATGCTCACTTGGCCATTGGTGGCTTTGGGCTGGACTTCGAGTCAAATTCAGCGAGCGGCGGCTTCGCAACAGCGTATCAATGAGTTTCTGAATATCAAAACCGACATAGTTTCTGAGAAGAATCTCACAAAAGAGATTAACGGAAAAATACAATTCAAGAATGTGAATTTTGTTTATCCAGATTCGGGAATACACGCACTTAAAGATTTTAGTCTTGAAGTAAAAGCTGGGCAATCTATTGCGATTTTGGGAACGACTGGTTCGGGGAAAAGTACAATTGCCAATTTGATTTTGAGAATGTACGATACGACTGACGGACAAATTTTGATTGATGATGCTTCGATAAAAGATTATGATATTCAGTACCTACGTAGCCAAATGGGATACGTGCCACAAGATGTGTTTTTATTCTCGGATACGATAATGAATAACGCCAAGTTTGGGTCGCCTAACTTGACTGACGAGCAAGTGATTCAGGCTACTAAGGATGCCGATTTGTACAAAAATATCATGGATTTCGAGGATAAATTCGATACAAAAATTGGAGAGAGAGGTATTACGCTTTCGGGTGGGCAAAAACAAAGGCTTTCAATCGCTCGTGCTATCGTGCGTGAACCCAAAATTCTGGTTTTGGATGATTGCCTTTCGGCGGTTGATACAAATACCGAAAACATCATCCTGAATAACCTCGAACGCATCATGCAAAACCGTACTTCGGTTATCATATCACATCGGGTTTCTTCGGCAAAGTTGGCCGATAAAATCTTGGTGCTTGATGGCGGTAGGGTTATCGAGCAAGGTACTCACGACGAATTGATGAATCTGGGTGGCTCGTACCGAGAACTCTACGAAAAACAATTGCAAATGGAAGAAGCGTAATAATTTCGGATTTTTGATTTACAATTCCGGATGTGCTTTAGCAACGCTGTCAGGGTTTTGAACCATGACAGCGTTAAATTTAAGTAATGCTACAATATTTTATGTCAATAAATAAAATGCTCCAAGAACCAAATCCACAATTTTCGGCCGTAATCTTTGATATGGACGGGCTATTGGTTGATTCTGAACCTTTTTGGCAACAAGCCGAAATGCAGGTTTTCAGAACGGTGGGTATCGAACTCACACTCGAAAACTGCCTCGAAACCACTGGTTTACCTACAAAAGATGTGATGAATTATTGGTATCAGAAACAACCGTGGACGGGCAAATCTATCGAACAAGTTGAAACCGAAGTGCTTCAAACCGCTGCCGATTTGATTGGGGCAAACGCCGAAGCAATGCCGGGCGTTTATGAGGTTTTAGAATATTGTCAAGCCAATAATTTAAAAGTAGGGTTGGCATCGGCATCGCCAATGTTTATGATAGAAATTGTGCTTAATCGTCTCAAAGTCAAGCATTATTTCGATTTTTATCACTCTGCCACACTCGAACAACGCAACAAACCATTCCCTGATGTTTACTTAGCCGTTGCTCAAAAATTAGGTTTCCAGCCGCAGAATTGTATTGTTTTTGAAGACTCTACCAACGGAATCCGTTCTGCAAAAGCCGCAGGATGTTTTGTAGTTGCCGTTCCAGCCCATCACGAATACAATGACCCGAAATTCGATATTGCCGACCGCAAAATAAAGAGCCTGAGAGAATTTGGAGGGGTCTTGTACAATCTCTAAAATTACATATCTTTGTCAGACATTCAACCCTACGATTCTGACAATGAAAACACTCTTTTTTTACCTTCTTTCAATCTGTACATTATTTGCCCAAAAGAAATCTGACTGGCAGAGCCTTTTTAATGGAAAAAACCTCGATGGCTGGGATATTAAAATCGCTGGACAAGCCGTAAACGATAACTACAAAAACACTTTTAGAGTACAAGATGGTATGCTCAGGGTGATGTACGATGAATACGAAACCTTCGATGATAAATACGGACACCTTTATTACAAAACGCCTTATTCGTTTTACAGATTAAAGTTTGAATACCGATTTGTGGGCAACCAAACCAAAGGCGGAGCAAGTTGGAATGTCCGCAACAGTGGTGTGATGTTTCATTCGCAATCGGCTCAAAGTTTATCGTTCAATCAGGGTTTTCCGGTTTCACTCGAATTACAACTTTTGGGTGGATTGGGTAAAGGTACTCGCCACACGGGCAATCTCTGCACACCCGGAACCCAAGTTTATATGAAAGGCAAATTACGCCCCGAACATTGTATTGATTCTGACTCAAAAACTTACGATGGCGACCAGTGGGTAAAGGCCGAATTGATAGTTTTGGGCGATTCGATTGCTCACCAAATCATCGAGGGCGACACGGTTTTGACATTCGAGAGATTGCAAGTAGGGGGTGGTTTTGTGAATACGACTTCGATGGATTGGAAGTCGGGCGGAATCAGCGACGAACACGCTAAAGAATGGATAAAAAAAGACTCAACACCTCTCAAAGAAGGCTATATTGCTTTGCAAGCCGAGAGCCATCCGATTGATTTCAAAAATATCGAATTACTCAACCTCGTAGGCTGCACCGACCCTAAAGCACTGAATTTCAGGTCTTACTATCTCAAATCTGACAATTCACAATGTAAGTATCGAAAGTAAATATTGCACTAATCCAAGAATCTTCTGTATTTAACAAATCAATAATTGTAATTGTCTGATTTTCAGGTTTTTTATTTGTAATTTTGCGGGCATTTTTGAAATTAATCGAATTTTGAGAATGTAGAATATCTCGAATACTTCATCAAAAACTATTCGATTATTCGTCATTCGATTCAATCGAATAATTCAAGAAATTTTTAAAAAATCTTATGAATAACATCCGTAACATTGCAATTATTGCTCACGTTGACCACGGTAAAACGACATTGGTGGATAAAATTATCCATTTCAGCAAAATTTTCAGGGAAAATCAACAATTTGATGATTTAATATTAGATAACAACGACCTTGAACGTGAACGTGGAATTACGATTTTGTCGAAAAACGTATCGGTTCGCTACAAAGGCGTTAAAATCAACGTAATTGATACTCCAGGCCACGCCGACTTTGGAGGAGAAGTAGAACGCGTATTGAAAATGGCCGATGGCGTTATCTTGCTTGTCGATGCATTTGAGGGTGCCATGCCACAAACTCGCTTTGTATTGAGCAAAGCCATCGAGTTGGGCTTGAAACCAATCGTGGTTGTCAATAAAGTAGATAAAGAAAACTGCCGCCCAGAAGAAGTACAAGAAGAAGTTTTTGATTTGATGTTTAACCTCGATGCTACCGAAGACCAGTTGAACTTTGTTACGGTGTTTGGTTCGTCAAAACAAGGTTGGATGTCATTGGATTGGAAAGAGAAAACAGAAGATATTTCGGTACTTTTAGATACAATCATCAGCGAGATTCCGCCAGCACCGATGAACGAAGGTACTTCGCAAATGCAGATTACATCGCTCGATTATTCTTCGTTTACGGGTCGTATCGCTATCGGTCGTGTGTTTAGAGGTACACTCAGAGAAAACCAACCGATTGCTCTTTGCAAAGCCGATGGTACTTTCAAGAAAATGCGTATCAAAGAATTGAACGTGTTTGAAGGATTGGCAAAAAACAAGGTTTCAGAAGTAGGTTGTGGCGAAATCTGTGCGATTACAGGTCTTGAAGACTTTGAAATTGGCGATACTGTTGCCGATGCCGAAAATCCAGAGGCATTACCACGTATCTCGGTTGATGAGCCAACAATGAGTATGTTATTCACGATTAACAACTCACCATTCTTCGGAAAAGAGGGTAAATTCGTAACATCTCGCCACGTTCGTGACCGCTTGATGAAAGAAACCGAGAAAAACTTGGCTTTGAGAGTACAAACTGGCGAAACCGAAGATAAATTCTTGGTATTTGGTCGTGGTATTCTTCACTTGTCGGTACTTATCGAGACTATGCGTCGCGAGGGCTACGAGCTACAAGTTGGTCAGCCACAAGTATTATATAAAGACATTGACGGTGTTCGTCATGAGCCTATCGAATCTTTGGTTGTGGATGTACCCGAAGAAACCGCAGGTAAGGTTATCGAGTTGGCAACTCAACGCAAAGGTGAATTGCTCGTGATGGAGCCAAAAGGCGATTTGCAACACTTAGAGTTTAATATTCCGTCGCGTGGTTTGATTGGTTTGCGTTCTAATATGCTTACCGCTACCCAAGGCGAAGCCGTGATTACGCACCGTTTCTTAGAATATCAGCCATTCAAAGGGCCGATTCCGGAGCGTATCAATGGTTCGATTATCTCAAAAGGTACTGGTACAGCTACGCCGTATGCAATCGACCGCCTTCAAGACCGTGGATTCTTTTTCATCGACCCAGGTGAGGATATTTACATGGGTCAGGTAATCGGAGAGCATAACCGCCAAAACGACATCGTGGTAAACCTTCAAGAAACTAAAAAATTGACAAACCACCGTGCATCGGGCTCGGATGATAACGTAAAGATTGCTCCGAAGGTCAATTTCTCTCTCGAAGAATCATTAGAATATATCCAAAAAGACGAATACGTTGAGGTTACTCCAAAGTCTATTCGTATGCGTAAGATTTATTTGGACGAAAACGAGCGTAAACGTTACGAAAATAGCAAAATGGCTATGGCGTAATCGGTGGCTCGATTCAATATTACAAAGAAAAGCGACTCTTCGGGGTCGCTTTTGGTTTTTATTTATCTTCTGATAATGGCTTCGTCGTAGTTCATAATCGTCTGACTTACGATAGCAAGCGAAGCCACTTCGATTTCGTTGAGTGGATGGTTTGATTTGTATTCTCCGACACTCAGCAACTCTTTTGCTTCGTTTGGATTTTGTATAAAATGTTGAGATTGCTCGACCAATAATTGCTTCATCAATTCGTATTCACTCTTTCGAGGTTTTCTCGAAATAATCGTCTCAAACAAATAACTAATTTTATCGGCTGGGTTTATTTTGATGGTTTTTTCGGCCAAAACTCTCGCGGCTTCTACAAATTGGACATCGTTGAGTGTAACCAATGCTTGCAGCGGCGTGTTGGTTTTTTGCCTTTTTACGGTACAAAGTTGGCGGTCGGGAGCATCGAAATTTATCATTGCCGGATGCGGAGCCGTGCGTTTGAGGATGGTGTACATACTTCGGCGATAGAGGGTATCACCATGATTTTGTTTGTACCTCATGTAATTCGATAACGATTCCCAAACGCCATCGGGTTGGTAAGGATGCACGCTCGGGCCACCGATTTTTCGATTTAACAAACCCGATGCCGCGAGGGCGTTATCTCGTACGATTTCGGCTGATAAACGATAACTCGACTGACGAGCCAGAAAACGATTTTCGACGTCGTTTATCTCATTATTTTGATAGCGATTGACCGAAGACTGCCGATAAGTAGCCGACATGACGATGCGTTTTATCAATTTTTTGGTGTCGAACCCATCTTCTCTGAACTGTGCAGCCAACCAATCGAGCAATTCGGGGTGCGTGGGTAGCTCGCCTTGGTTGCCAAAATCATCAACGGTATTTACCAAACCTCTCCCAAAAAACTGCTGCCAAAAACGATTGACGATAACCCGTGTAAACAACGGATTTTCTTCATCGAGCAGCCATTGAGCCAAACCGAGTCGGTTTTTGGGGTATTTTTCCGAAAACTTAGGCAATTTATACGGTGTATTGTGCAAAACTTCTTCGCCTTTGGCATCGTAAGCTCCACGTTTTAGTACAAAAGTTTTCTTGGCAAAGGCACGTTCTTTCATCACCATTACTTCTTCGCAGGCATCGTAGAGGGCGGTTTCTTGGGCTTTGAGTTGAAGAATTTTGTTTTTACTTGCCTGATTTTCAAAATAATTTGGGGTAATCACTTGATTTTTGGCGAGTGCCGAAACCTCGTTGGCTGCCAAGTCTCGGTTATAAATCCGTAATTCGTCAAAGTAAAAATCTTTCATCGAATCTCTGAATTTACCCCCGATTTGGAAATTCAGCAAAATCCCGAAACCAATCGTTTTACCGTATCCGTAAATGATACTTTTTTTGAGGTTATCGGCGAGTGTACGAGTTGCTACTTGCTTACCGTCAATAAAAATTCTGGCTCCGTGTGCTTCGCCCAAGCCGTCGTAAGTAACGGTCAGATGAAACCATTTTTTGAAGGGTAGGGGCTGCACCGTCTGAATATCAATGCTGTTATCGGGATAGCTGTGATTAAGATTAAAATTCAGCGTTCGGTCGGCATTCAAGATACATTCATATCCACGATTACCATTATCTAATCCATTCGACCTCGCAAAAACGGGCCCTTTTATGCCATTTTTTGTGATATTCAGCCAAATACTCACCGAAAACGGCTGATGCCTTTCAAAATATGCAATGTTTTTACCTAAATCAAAAACGCCCATGCCATTGCAGATTCTCCCCAAACCGAATTTTCCTTGCACGATTTCGGGTAGCTGCGTTGGGTCTTCACCTTTTACAGTTGCGTATTTTTTAGGATTTACTTCGTTTTTGAAACTATCTCTCAGGGTTTCATCAAACGTAAAATGAGCAATGAGCGAGGTATCTTTCAACGCCTCGTTTTTATCTTTTTCGAAGACAGGTGCAACTTTTACAATCGGCGATTTCTTCAAAGAAAGAATTTTCTGTTTGATAGCGGCCAGTTTTTTGTCGGTTTCTTTATTGGTCAAGATAATCGTCGGGCTCGATTCGCCCAAAGCTGGTACTTGCCCTGCCTCGTTGATGTTATTGAAAAACGCACTGAGCGAGTAATAATCTTTGGTAGAGATGGGGTCATATTTGTGGTCGTGGCATCTGGCACATTCTACGGTTAGTCCCAAAAATGCCTTACCGAATGTATTGACTCTATCGGCCACGTATTCGGCTCGGTATTCGTCTTCTACGATTCCGCCCTCTTGGTTTTGCATGTGCATACGGTTAAACGCCGTGGCAATCAGCTCATTACGAGTAGGTTTGGGCAATAAATCGCCCGCCAATTGGTAGGTAATAAATTTATCGAAACTAAGATTTTGATTGAACGAGTTGATAACCCAATCACGGTATGGATAAGCCGTACGCAATACATCGAACTGGTAGCCGTGGGTATCGGCATAGCGAGCGACATCGAGCCAATCAACCGCCATTCGTTCGCCATAATGCGGCGATTTGAGCAGTCTATCAACGGCTTTTTCGTAAGCATCAGCCGATTTATCGTTACGAAATGCGTTAATTTCGGCAATCGTTGGGGGCAGACCTGTCAAATCGAGCGAAACCCTACGGAGTAACGTAGTTTTGTCGGCTTCGTTGTTGGGTTGCAGTTTGGTAGTGCGGAGTTTTTCTAAAACAAAATTATCAATTTCGTTTTTTGCCCAATCGGTTTCCCAGTGTCTCGACCACCCCATTCGACTAAAAAATGTGCCAATTTTGGGTACATCTGGCTTCTCAATCGAGTTTAGTGACCATAATTCTTTGTATTCGGCTCCCTGACGAATCCACTTTATGAGTGTTGCTTTTTCTTTGTTGTCTAAGCTCAGATTCGATTTGGGTGTGGGCATCACCTCTTCGGGGTCGTGCGATAAGATTCGTTTTATCAATTCGCTTTCGTCAATATCGCCCGCAACGATGGCCCTTTTGCCCGATTTTAGTTTGGCAGAGGCCAATTCGGCATCGGTCAGTTGAAGACCCGCCTCTACTTTGTTTTTATCTGGCCCATGACATTTGAAACAACGGTCGGACAGAATAGGCTTTACGTGGATGTTGTAGTCGATTTCTTCGGGGAGTGAATCTTCTAAAGCAGTGATTTCTTGCGGGATTTCGATAGAATCCGAGCAAGAGAACAATAGCAAACTTGCGATGAAAATGAAGGCGTATTTCATCTATTGATGTTGTAGGTTGAATAGTTACGACAAGTTAGAGATTTTAGCCTTGATTTTTAAATTATTGGTGGATAAAATTTAACCTTACTCAACCCTCTCCTCGCAGGAGAGGGCTGTTTATTTTCTGTAAATGGGCGAATTTTAATATATCTTTAGATTAGCAAAATCTCCGTTGGAGCCATCGCCGACCCAAAAACCGATTTTCCCAGATTTGCCAGTAGGATTGAGGGTGGGTACATCCAAACAAGGTTTTTCTGAATTATTGACAAATACTTTGATTCGACCGTTTCGGACCTCGACCTTGGCATGAAACCAATCGTTGGGTTGTAAGTCGGCAGGTATAATTTCTTTCTCAAATTCACCGTTTCGGGTCTCTCGTAGCATTTTCCAAGTATATTTCGGATGATAAATGTACTGAACCGCATGAATGTGTCGCACGGGGTCGGTTGCCTGAAAATTGAAAGGACGAAAATATATAGCTTCATAAGTGCTATCGTTTTGCCCATGAAACGCTACCCCGATAAAGCTTTTTTGCAGAACGTCCCGTCCTCGTGTATCGAACTCAATTGTTCCTTCTGAGAATGTTTTTCCGTTTGCCCAAGCCAATCCTTCTGCTTTGTCTTCGCTGAATCGGATGAATGATTTACCGTTTTCAGAATGACCCGTAATCGTTCTATTAAAAACTGTAAAATCTGAGGTTTGAGCCATTAACTTACTCGATGATAGCAATAAAATGATGATTAGCTTTTTCATAATTTTTTGTGATGTTAAGTACACTGTAAACTAAGTAAGTGTAGTTTTTTTGATTGCGAATCCCTCCTTTTCCTCGTAGGAGTGGGTTATACATAAATGTTTCTTTAAAAATTTTCTCTCCTAAAATTTAGGAGGAGGATTTTTTTTTAAAATATTAAAGTGATTTAGTTTGCAATGTATTTAATACACTGTAAACTAAATTAGCATGATTTTTTTCTCGCAGATTCCCGCTGATTTAGTAACGCAGATATTCGCTGATTACTTATTCATTTGCGATAGTCTGTGTTTTTAATTCTGCGACCTTCTGCGGGAAAAATTGAATGTACTTAGCTTGCAAAGTACTTAATCGATTGATAATTAAATATTTATGGAATTCGATTAACAATTAACTATTTTCGATTAACTACTTATTTTACTTTAAAACTCGCTGTGGTATTCTCCCAAGTCAGTGTAACTACTCCTTTGTTCGAGATTTCGTAGGTCAATTTTTCGGCAAATGATTTAGCCTTTTGGGCTGGCACATTTACACGCAAAACATCTTCATCCTGATTGTAGCTGAATGCTCCCCATTTGATGGTTTTATTGAAGATAATTGTCCATTCTTTCTCGTTCGGAATCACAAAAAAAGCATATTTGCCAGCCGCCAATTTTTGCCCTTCAACCGTTGCATCTGCCGATAACGTAAAAACGGTTGTTTCGTTGGCACCAGCACGCCATACTTGTCCGTACGGAACGAGCTTACCAAAAATTTCACGACCTTTTACCGAAGGCTGACCGTAATCAATCGTAATGATTTTGCCACCAAAAGTGGCTGTTGCCTGTGCAGGTGGGCTTGGGCGAGCGGCTTTGTCTTGTGCCGATATATTGAATACCACCAATAATAAAGCAAGAAAAAAAACGGTTCTTTTCATTTTTAGTACATAATTTTGATTTGTGAATTATTTGAACGCCACAAAGTTGGTTAATAATCCGAATCTGGCCTTTTTCAAACCTTGTTCAAGTTTATTCAAGTTATAACACGCTGATAATCAATGACCGAAGAGCGTATCTACATAGAAAAATGCAAAGAGTTGATTGAGGCTCAATTGACTTGGGGAAGCAGTACTAACTGGCAAAATCAAGACTTTGAGGAGCTGAGTGAGCAGATTTTTGAAAAAACGAAGGTCTCACTTAGTAGTAGCACGCTCAAACGCATTTGGGGAAAAGTAAAATACGATGGCTCGCCAAATCTGGCAACGCTCAACGCTTTGGCTCAATTTGCAGGTTTTGAGAATTGGCGAGAATTGCGAAGGGCAGAGGAAACGCCTCCGAAAATTGATAGAACGGACGATGAAATAATTATCAAAATCAAACCTAAAAGCGTTTTTAAGCAATTTAGATGGGCGTTTTTTGCGGGTAGTTTTTTGGTGTTGATAGGTATTTTGTGGGCGTTTCAGCAAAGAGAGAAAAAACTCGAATACAGCAATATCCACTTTACGAGCAAGCCCGTTACGTTGGGTGTTCCTAATACCGTAGTTTTTGAATACAATGCCGCCGATTCAAATGCCGATTCGGTGTTTATTCAACAAAGTTGGGACCCCAAACGCCGCTACAAAGTAGATAAAAATCTGCACGAATATACGAGTACTTACTACACGCCGGGTTACTTTAAGGCCAAGTTGATTTTGAATGATTCGATAGTAAAAGAACACGATTTATTTATTGAATCTGACGGTTGGCTCGGCACGATTGACCAAGAAAAAATCCCTATATACATTCCGCAATCTCAACTCAAAAAAGGCGATGTCATCAGCATTACCGAAGCAGATGTAGCAGCTCAAAAAATTGATTTGAAGGCTGAAACAGTCTGGGTAAATTTACACAATGTATCTGCCAAAAATGTGGTAAGTAGCGATGCTTTTGTTTTTGAAGCCGAAATAAAAAACACTTATGCTAAAGGCGAGGGCGTTTGCCAACAAAGCAGAATTTGGCTTTTGGGTTCTGACGGTATCATCGCGATTCCGTTAAGTATCAAAGGTTGTGTGGGCGAACTCTCTATGACGATTGCCGATAAACAAATTGAGGGTAAAACCCAAGATTTATCGGCTTTTGGGGTAGATTTTAGCGATTGGGTAAAGGTAAAATGTATTGCTCAAAATCAGAAAATACAGGTTTTTATCAATGAAAAATTAGCATATCAAGGCGATTACAAACAAAATATCGGAAAAATCGTAGGTACACGCATCCGATTTATGGGGGCAGGGGAGGCTAAGGAGGTTAATTTACGGGAGTTATAAATGCAAACACTTAAAAAACTAAGTCCAATTCTAATCTTAATCGGTTCACTGGTAGGGTATATTTATTTAAACCACCCAGTTATTGTTATGATTGATGATGGTGGATACGAAGAAACCAATCGAGCGATGTTAAAGAAGTTATCTGAATTAGTATCAAAAGATTACTTATTCAGCAAACAATATTTCCAAGTAAATTGCTCTTCTAAAAACTCGGGTATTAGAATGGTAAATTACAATCCAGAACATCAGATTTTGAGTATTACTGAGGATGATATTTGGAGTGGAGTTTCTGCACAATTTGAATTATCAAAAACCGGGTTGAATGAAATTGCTGAAAAGAAATATGGATTTGCCGAACTACGAAGAAAAAAGCCCATTATTAGAGAAATGGTTAATTTAACCTACTCAAAACCACCTTTTTGGTAGATTTTTAGATAAAATTTTTAGATTTGTAATTATAAAACGATTAAAGTTATGAGTTTAGCTGTTCAAACGCCTTTTACGGATGCTCAATTAGAATTGTTGAGCCTATTCAATACCAAATTGACACAATCAGATATGCAAGAACTCCGTCAGTTGTTATTGGAGTTTAAGTTTCGTAAACTACAAAATATGATTGAGGAAGTTTCGGATGAAAAAGGATATTTACAGAAAGATTTTGATAATATGGCAAATGAGCATAACAGAACTCCTTATAAATCTTATAACAAACGTATCAAGAACTAACTAATGAGAGTAGTTATTGATACTAATCAGTTACTGACTTGTTTCTCGGTACGGTCTAAATCTCATTGGCTTTGGCAAGCATTCAAAAATCAAGAATTTGAGCTTTGTGTTACTACTGAAATTTTGGATGAATATGCCGAAATATTTGAGCGGAAATATAACTTTGAAATCGCCGAACTCATTTTGGACATAATTTTAGAAAGTCCAAACATTGTTCTAATAAAGGAGTACTTCTTTTGGGGACTTATCAAAGAAGACCCAGATGATAATAAATTTGTAGATTGTGCATTGATGGCAAATGCGTCATGTATAGTTACCGAAGATAAGCACTTCAATGTCCTTCAATCTATTCCTTTTCCTAAGATAAATGCCTTAAAATTAGAAGAATTTAAGCATATTTTAGAAAAAGACTAACTAATCCTACTCCAATTACTCTCATTGGCTCGAAGCGAATTTACGTGGTTTTTGATAGGCTGATTTTCGGGAGATTCTAAATCGGGGTCGCCTTCGAGAATGGCCATAGCTTCTTCACGTGCAATCTTCAATATTTCACCATCTTTCGACAAATCCGCCACTTTGAGGTCAATCAAGCCACTCTGTTGTGTACCCGACAAATCACCCGGCCCACGCAGCTGTAAATCTACCTCCGAAATCTCAAAACCATTATTGGTTCTGACCATCGTATCTATGCGAGTACGGGTATCTTTGCTGAGTTTTACGCCCGTGACCAAAATACAATAAGACTGCTCGGCACCTCGCCCTACACGTCCACGTAGCTGGTGTAGCTGCGAAAGTCCAAATCGTTCGGCATTTTCGATGACCATTACCGAGGCATTTGGCACATCGACTCCCACCTCAATAACCGTTGTTGCCACCATGATTTTGGTATCTTGGTGGATAAACCGCTTCATTTCGTAGTCTTTTTCTTTCCAACCCATTTTACCGTGTACAATACTCACAGCATATTCAGGAAACGCCCTACTGACACTCTCGTAGCCATCAATGAGGTTTTTGAGTTCGAGTTTTTCGTTTTCATCAATGAGCGGATACACCATGTAAACCTGCCGCCCCGCACGGATTTCATTCCGCATAAACTCAAAAATCTGCAAGCGGTGGCTATCGTATCGGTGGATAGTTTTGATGGGCTTACGACCTTTGGGCAATTCGTCAATAATCGAAATATCCAAGTCTCCGTAAAGTGTCATTGCCAAAGTGCGAGGTATCGGCGTAGCCGTCATTACCAAAACGTGAGGATGAATATGCTCATTTTTCTTCCACAGTTTTGCCCTTTGAGCCACCCCAAATCGGTGTTGTTCATCAATAATGGTTAATCCCAGATTCTTGAATTGTACCCAATCTTCAATCAGGGCGTGCGTACCCACAATGATATTAATGCTTCCATCGGCCAAACCCGCCTCGATGACTTTTCGCTGTTTTTTACCTACCGAACCAGTCAGTTCAACGATTTTCAAATCGAGCATATCGGCAAACTTCTTAAGATTGTTGTAGTGCTGGTCGGATAAAATCTCGGTCGGGGCCATTAAACAAGCCTGAGCACCGTTATCAATCGCAATGAGCATCGTAATAAACGCCACAATCGTTTTGCCGCTGCCCACATCACCTTGTAGCAGTCGATTCATCTGGCGTCCGCTTTTCAAATCCGTAAAAATCTCTCGAATCACCCGTTTTTGGGCATCGGTCAAATCAAACGGAATGTGTTTTGAGTAAAACTCGGTCAGTAGGTCGGTTTTGGTAAAAACTTGTCCTTCATAATCAACTTTCCGAATCAACTTTTGCTTAATCAGCCGCAACTGATTGTAGAATAATTCTTCAAACTTGAGCCTTCGTTGGGCTTGTCGAAGAGCCTCTTGATTTATCGGTAAATGAATATGATATAGTGCATCGGCCTTAGAAATAAGCCTAAATTTCTTTACCAGTGAAGTCGGCAGTGTTTCTTTGACGTGTGGAAGTGCTTGTTCGAGCAATGTCCGCATCCATTTGCTAATCTGCCTGCTGTCGATGTACTTTCGGCGGAGCTTTTCGGTCAATGGATAAATCGGCTGAAACCCACCACCGTTGATATTTTCGGGCGTAATGACGTCTATTTCGGGGTGTGTTATCTGGAATCGCCCATTAAACGAATTGGGTTTACCATAAACAATGTACTCGCCATTTACTCGAAGCGTCTTCTCGACCCATGTCAAACTCTGAAACCAAGTGAGTTCGATTGTACCTGTACCATCTGTAAATTCGGCGGTCAGGCGTTCTTTGTTGCCTTCGCCCACACGTCCAAAAGTACGCAGACGCCCCTTAATCTGGGCTGCATTCATGTCTTCTCGAAGCTCATTTATTCGGTGAAAACTCGTGCGGTCTTCGTGCCGAAACGGATAATGCTCCAATAAATCGCCATACGTAAAAATCTGGAGTTCGGTATTAAGCAACTCAGCTTTTTGAGGTGGATAAACGCCCCGTAATCGTTCTATTTTGGTATCAAAAAATGAAGTCATGTAGCAAAATTAAGTGATGAAAACCTACAATTTTATACTTTTAGGTCAATATTTTCGGTTTTTCGCTATAATTCATATATTTGTTTGATTGTTGTGAATCTATGACCCGAAAATACCTATTTATTAGTTCTGTTTTATTGGAACTAATTCTCTTTTACACTATACCCGATAAAACTTATACCCTTTTTAGGGTACTTACCCATTCTGTCCTCTTTTTGTGGGCATATCAATCTCTCAAACCAAGTTTTACCCAATCAGACTTATTCATCCTTTTCAATATCTTTACACCAATTATCTCACCAGTTTTTTATCTTTTCTCAGGAAAATCGGTAAGTGTTATCTTTGAATTAGCCATCATTTGTGTGAGTAATTTAGGTCTGATTGCGGCTTTTCTCTCGAATCACGAAAGATTTAATAACAAATTAGCCACAAAAACATTCCTCCAAATCCTGATTCCCTACATTATTCTGCCCATTCTGTATTTTTATTTTGTGCTGCATCCTGCTACCAAAATCAACGAGTTTTTGGTGGTAATTTATATCATCATCCTGATAACAGTGGCGGTTACTTCGGCCTATTTCTCTAAAAATCAGCAGGTTTCACTCTTCTTGACGATTAGCGTAGGGCTGATGTTTTTGGCAAGTGGAGCCAACGGATACCGACTTTTTGTAACCAATTATTTTTTTGATTTTGGATTGGTGCGTCTCTCTACAATCTTCTCAAAGTATTTCTTGGCTCTCGGATTTATTACAAATAAACGATTGCAAGAATAAAATCTGCTAAAGCGATTGTGTAACTTTGCGGTATGAATTATCTATCAGCAGAAAACATTGGTCGTAATCTCGGAGAACGTTGGCTTTTCCGCAACTTTACTTTCGGAATCCTCCAAGGCGAAAAAGTAGCACTCGTTGGCTCGAATGGTTCGGGCAAATCCTCATTGCTCGATGTCATCACGGGCAAAGCCGAAATTGACGAGGGTGTTATCAGCATCCGTAAAGACATTAGGGTTGGGTATCTCGACCAAAACCCAGATTTTAACCTCTCAAAGACCGTTCTCGAAACCATTTTTGCCTCTGAAAACGCCAACACAAAAGCAATCAGAGATTACGAACTTGCGTTAGAGACCGATAATCAGAAACTATTGACCGATGCCATGCTGCGAATCGAAGAACTCAAAGCATGGGATTACGAAACCAAAGTCAAGCAGATTTTGGGTAAGCTCGGTATCCACGATTTTGATAAATTAATCAGCCAATTATCGGGCGGACAACAAAAAAGGGTCGCCTTGGCGAGGGTTTTGATTGAAGAACCCGACTTTTTGATTCTGGATGAACCTACCAACCACCTCGACCTCGATACCATCGAATGGCTCGAAGGTTACCTTTCGTCGGCAAATATCACGCTCTTGCTCGTTACGCACGACCGTTATTTTTTGGATAAAGTTTGTAACCGAATGTTGGAGATTGATAACGGCAAAATCCATAAATACAGTGGCAATTATGCTTACTTTTTAGAGAAAAAAGCCGAGCGAGAAGCCATCGAGGCGGCATCTATCGACAAAGCTAAAAACCTGCTCCGCAAAGAGCTGGAATGGATGCGTCGCCAACCCAAAGCTCGTACGACCAAAGCCCAATACCGAATCGATGCTTTTTATGAACTAAAAGACAAGGCGTCGCAAGGCAAGCGAGAAGAAAAACTCGAACTTGGCATGAAAATGAGTCGTTTGGGTAGTAAAATCATTGAGATTAATCATATCAGTAAGTCTTTTGGTGAGCAGAAGGTCATTTCTGAATTTAGCTATACTTTCAAAAAAGGCGATAGAATCGGGGTTGTTGGTCGAAACGGAATGGGTAAAACGACATTCCTCGAAATCATTACCGATAAAATCAAAGCCGATATGGGTACGGTTGTGAAAGGGGATACCGTGCAGATTGGGTATTATAAGCAAGAAGGACTCGATTTTAGAGACGACCAACGTATCATAGATGTAGTAAAAGAGATTGCCGAATACGTAAAAATGGGCAATGGTCAAGAGATTTCGGTTTCGCAGTTTCTGACCCTTTTCCTATTTCCGCCAGCGGTGCAATATACCTACGTAAACAAACTTAGCGGTGGCGAAAAACGCCGCTTGCAATTGCTCAAAATATTGGTTCGGAATCCCAACTTTTTAATACTGGATGAGCCAACCAACGATTTGGATATTGCTACGCTGAATGTGCTTGAAGACTTCTTGATAAATTACGAAGGCTGCTTGTTGGTGGTTTCACACGACCGCTATTTCATGGATAAAATAGTTGACCACCTATTTATTTTTAAAGGAGAAGGATACATCAAGGATTTTCCGGGCAATTATACCGATTTCAGAAACGAACAAGACGAAGAGAGTTCAAGGTTTGATGTTCAAGGTTCAAATAAAGTAGAAATACAAAACGAAAAGCTCGAAACCAAACCCCAGCAAACCGAAGCTAAACGCAAATTATCTTACAAAGAGCAGCGAGAATACGAACAATTAGAGAAAGAAATTGCCGATTTGGAGGCTAAAAAGGCTAATTTGATTGAAAAATTGAATTCGGGTAATGGCAATTTTGAAGAATTGACAACTTGGGCAAAAGAAATTGAGGACATTACCGAAACACTTGGCGAAAAAGAACTCCGCTGGCTCGAATTAGCGGAGTTTGTGTAGCAGTGGTGACGAGGAATTTATCAAAATTTTTTGTGGATTCAGTAGCGTGCTTATTTATTGCTATTTTATATCTTTGTGAAGTACCATCAAGATTAGGGTGAGAGCTGTCTTGATGGTACATAATTCTTTTTGTAATAGTTGTGTGCAAAGTCGTGGATTTTGCATGCTGACAATTTTTTGCCAACCCAATTTACTTTTTTCTCGGTGGATTCTATCTCGTTGTGTTTGTTGATGCAAAGTAAACAAATGTCACTTTTCGAGATATACTCTACCATAGAGATATATTTTAATTTTTATCCATTTTATGAAAAGTGCAACACAAGACGAATTTACCAGCTCAAAGGCTTTTGCTAAAGAATTATTCCCCAACCCCGAGAAAATGAAGTTTAGTGTCTCTGCCGAGCAGCAGCAGACCGAACTCAAAAGAATCAAAGAAGGACTCCGCTACGAGCAGTTTTTTTGCATAATCGACATGCTCAATTTTGAGATGAAGTACGCCGCTGGCTTTGAGGCACTCGGCTACAACTCTTCGCAGGTATCGCTCAAAGATTACTTTAAGATGATTAAGGTCGATGGTATTGTGCAGCTCATGCAACTTTTGGGTAGAGAGACTTTCAAACTATCGCATTTAGACATCATCAATTTCATGCGGCCTAAGTTTATCACGACTATTCCGATGATTCATACAGATGGACGCACCTTACTCATCAAACGGACGATTTCGCCTTGGCAGGTCACAACAGAAATGCAGATTGTAGAATACATTTCGGAGTTTACGGTGATTGGCGAATACAACGGCGAACCTATCAATCCCCGCATCGAAGATGTAAACCCTGCTGCTAAAGAAATCTACGATAGGGTTGTCAATAAAATGCTGGCTGTACAACCGCATTTTAAGAATCCGTTTTCGCCAAAAGAGATGTTACTTTTGCATTATTACGCCACAAATGCTAATTCATCGGCAAAACAAACCGCCAGCGATAATCAGATTGAGGTAAGTACAATGCATTACTACAACAAGCAGATTCTGACCAAAGCCAAAACATTTTTTGGCGATGAACTTAAGTTTAATACGGCTAAAGACGTATCGGAATTTTTGAAGAAAAACGGCTTTTTTAGATAAATAGAAAAAGTGTGACACATCTGCCACACTTTTTCTACGTTTCACGATATTTATGCCTTAGAAATATTTAGTTTTTATTGCAATTCATCTTCTACGACCAACACTTACCCATTTTACTTTTTTTCGGTTAGATTGTGGCATAAAAATCCGCCTGATGAACGACCCAATCATTTGGGCAAAAAACCCTGAGACCGAGTTGTAATAAATCATCAGAATGCCTTTGGGCTCGCTGACGATACTCTGAGCTTGGCTGATAAACGAGCAATAAATAAGTTTTGTCAGAATCTGCCTTTGCATTAATTGTAGCCGAGGCACCACACTCCCCCCAATGATTTTGCGTTTGTTGAGTTTAATAGCCACCCACAAAGTATGAATAAACATAAATCCGTAATAATAAATCCATTCGTTAAACGATAGCCGAGGAGCAATCCAATTACAAGTAATTTCGAGTAATTCTTCTTCTCGGAGCATGTGCGTATTGAGCAATAACTCTTTTTGTTCTTCATTAAAAAACGACAAATACCGGTACGGAGCATTTCCGTTTAGCACATATCCACCTAACACTTTTTCGCCTTTTACAAAGAGCATCGAATACGACTGTTGTAGATAATTGAGTGGCAGTACAGTTCCTGATTTTTTTTGGTAGTTAAGCTGGAAGATTTCGAGTGATTCGTTGTTGTTGGATACATTCACAAAGGAGATTTTTTTCATAAGCAGAAATCATTTATTTTCGTAAATATTGAACTGATTTTGAGTATTAAAAATACAAAAAATAATGCTTAAAAGCAAATTTTTAGCCCATGAAAACCATCGTTTTTGAATATTTTTCGAATAATTTTAACATCAATTTTAGATTCAGAATTGCACTGTTTTTATTGCTAATTTCGGGCGGATTTAACGCCTTCTCGCAGCAAAAATATCGCTATTTAGTTTTGCTAAAAGATAAGATTGGAACGCCTTTTTCAATCAATCAGCCACTTGATTTTTTATCTCAAAGAGCCATTGACAGGCGTTTCAAACAAGGCATTCGGATAAACGAAAGCGACCTCCCGCCCAATCCTGCTTATCTTACTTCGATTACCCAAACGGGAGCAACCGTCGTCTATAAATCTCGGTGGATGAATGCTGCTTTGGTAGAGGCAACCGAAACCCAAAAAAATGCGATTCTTAATCTATCATTCGTTAGAGGAATCGAATTCAATCGACCACTCAAACAAATTCGTACCAAAAATACTTTCGATAAATTTGCCATCGAAAATACCCAAACGCTAAACTACGGAGATGCCAATGCCCAAATCTTGATGCTCGGAGCCGATAAAATGCACCAAAGGGGCTTTCGTGGCGAAGGTATGCTGATTGCGGTTTTGGATGATGGTTTCCTGAATGTCAATACGAGTGTTTGTTTGCAACACCTCATTACAAACAATCGGATTCTGCAAGTTTATGATTTTGTGGATAACGACCAGACCGTCTATACGCAAGGCGGACACGGTACGTCGGTTTTGAGTACGATTGCAGGGTATGTGCCGAGCCAGATGATTGCACCAGCATTTGAGGCTCAATTTGCCCTTTTTCGTACCGAAGACGTTGTCACCGAAACCCGTGTTGAAGAAGCCTACTGGCTTTTTGCCGCCGAACGAGCCGATAGTTTGGGGGCCGATGTTATCAATACGTCTTTGGGTTACAGTTTATTCGATAACCCAGCCGATAATTACACAACTGCCCAAATGGATGGGAAAACCGCACTTTGTACCCGTGCCGCCGATTTGGCCGCCGAGCGAGGCATGGCGGTGGTGATTTCGGCAGGTAATTCTGGCAATAGCTCTTGGGGAATCATCACCGCACCTGCCGATGCCGATTCGGTTTTGGCGGTTGGTGCTGTAAGTAGAACGGGTAGTTATGCCAGTTTTAGTTCGAGGGGAAACACTGCCGATGGTCGCATCAAGCCTGATGTCGTTGCGGTTGGGAGCGGTACGGCTCTTTGCGGAACTTCTGGTTTTCCTTCGACGAGTAGTGGTACATCTTTCTCTGCACCGCTCATAAGTGGTTTGGTGGCTGGTTTTTGGCAAGCAAATCCACACTTGACAGCCAACGAGGTATTGACTTGTATTCGGAAATCGGGGCATCAGTTTACCGCCCCAACAACTCAATTAGGTTACGGCAAGGGTAATTTTGAACGAGCCGATAGCGTAGCCAAAGCCGAATTTGCGATTAGCCCAATCGCAGCCGATAACAATATGGTTTCGGTAACGGTACTACCATCCAATAAATCAGATGTTGTACTCAAATTCAGTAATTCACTCATGAACAATCAATTACGGACGACATTCATCAATCTCAATACCAAACAAATTATTTTTCAAGATTCGTTTATCCTGAATTCTGCCAATATCACCAAAACCATCTCGACCAATGAGATTGAGCCGAATACCATTCTCCGAATCGAAGATTTAACCCAAAAAAAGACCCTCAAAATTATGAGGTGGTAACCGCCAAACTCAAAAGATTGTGACTTTATATTAAATTTCGTGAATTATCACTTAAATCTTAACATTACAATCTCAAATTATACCTATCTTGTGCATCAAATTAACCTCCCCTGAGCTTTACCAAGTAGATTTATAATGCCCAAATACATAAAAATTTTGATTCCGTTGCTACTGATTTTAGAAGTAACGGTTCATTTTAGGTATGGAGTAAATAGTATTTTTTTGCTGTTGAAATATCTGCAATGCGGACTTCTGATTTATTGGGTTTATCAAGCGTTTAAGGGCGATATTGATTTTTCGATGAAACTCATTCTATTTAGGTTATTTATTCCGCTTTATTTGATTCCGAAGTATTATTATCCAGATAAAAACCTCAAAGTAAATCTCGAACTCTTTTTTAATCTGATTGATGTTGCTTGCTTGATGTTGTTCTTTTTGATGAAGACAATTCCCAATTTCAAAGTATTGAGCCGCAGCACTTTACGAAGGATTTTTGTTTCGTATATAATTGTACCGACACTCTTTTTTTTGATAGTTTTATTTCCATACTTAAATCAATACTTCATTACATTCGGAATCATTTACTTGCTTGTACTGATTTTTACGGCGATGACTTCTGTATTTTTTTCTGACAAACCAATCGTAAAACTTTATGTGTCGATTTCGGTTTTTTGTTTGATTTTTTCGACTGGACTCGGTGCTTCAGACCTTTTTTTAGGAGGCTTTATGGGGAATGTTGAGGTAAATATAGTCATTACGATGCTTTCAAATATATGCTTAAATTTGGGATTGATAGCAGACAGGAAATACGCCAATGTGCCATCGTCTAAGCGGTGACCGAAACTCTTTAAATCAACTTAATGTTGTGTTTTAGAGAATAGGTACTAACTTTACGCCACAGATTCAACCCCAAATGGAGAGCATTCAAGAATTTTTTAACTATTTACTTAACTCCGAAGAGATAATTCGCACTGGCGGATTAATAGCCATAACACTGATTATTTTTATCGAAAACGGATTATTTTTTGGTTTTTTCTTACCTGGCGACTACCTGCTTTTTCTTTCGGGAGTGTTCTGCGGAACAAAATTACTGAATGCCCCAATCTCGCTTTTGATGCTCTGTGTTTTCGGTGCTTCGGTGCTGGGTTCTTTAGTCGGTTATATTTCGGGTAGATATTTTGGAGACAGGATTCAGAACCGACCAGATTCGTTATTTTTTAAGAAAAGTCATATCGAAAGCACCCGCAAATACTTCGATAAATACGGTAGCCAAACCCTCGTGATTGCTCGTTTTTTACCAGTTGTACGTACATTTGCCCCGATTCTTTCGGGAATCGTAAAGATGGATTTCTACAAATTCATGATTTTTAATGTCATCGGCGGAGCTATCTGGACGATTACACTCGTGGGCGGAGGATTCTATTTTGGCGAGAAATTTCCTTGGATTGTCAATTACGTTCACTACATAATTATTTTCTTCTTGGCGGTTACGACATTTACAGTTGTAAAAGGCTACCTAAATGCTCGTAAAGGATTGAAAGAAGACTGAAAAAAATCACTGATTTCGCTGATTATTATTTGATTTTGTTGATTAATTTCATTGATTTGGTATTCACAACCCAGTGTCCGACACCTATATTTGTTCGACCATAACAATAACTCTCCAAAATTCTCTAAATAAATAGGGGCAATTATTCGTTTAATTGTCTATACAACGTACAAAATACTCCATTTAGAATGAAACGACTAACCGCAATTATCACTTTTGCTTTGATAACAATCTCATTTTCGGATACTTTTGCTCAATACGATTACAATTGGGCAGTGGGTTTCCGTGTAGGTGAACCGTTAGGTTTGAACATCAGAAAATATTTTAGAAATGGCGATAGGGCATTCGATGTAAACCTCGGAACTTATGGTTTTTTATACGGACACCAACGCAAATACAACAAAGGCGAATACCGACAAGCCGGTGTGATGATTCAGGGAATCTACCTTTTTCATAGAGAAGTGGGCAAAAAAGGCAATTTCCACGTTTATTATGGCTTTGGCGGACAAATAAACTCTCGTAAACACTACCGAGTTGTAGATTTTGGAACGAGCAACGAACGCAAACTCTCGCTCGGGCCAACCGCCACCGCAGGCATGGAAATCAAACTTCCGAATCAGCCAAACTTAGCGATTTTCTTAGATGCAGGTGGGTATTTAGAAGCACTTCCACTACCTTTTTTTCCAAATGCACAGGTGAGTACCGGTCTTAGACTTAACATTGACAAATTATAGAAAAGTGTTTGATTGTTTGAAGTTTGTCTGTTTTGTAATATTCTAACAAATAAACTGTCCAAACAATCAAACACCCTAAACTAATTTATCGGTGGGTGGCGTTTGAATTCTTTGCTGCGGTCGAATAAATACCGATATGTAATGTACGTTTTGTATTTTCTTGCTCCCAAGATTCGGGTTACTTTCAACATTCGAGGATTGAAGTCGGCAATCCAGTTTAATTCTAATTCACGGTACTGAAAATTCGGTTTCCAGCAGGCTTGCGAAAATGAAAACGCAATCGCTGATTCTATGCCGCGTCCTTGGTATTCGGGTATCACCCCAAAAATTATTCCCGATGCTTTGTGATTAGTTTTCATTAATTGGTGGTACAAAAACTTCAATTTACCAATCCAATTCATTTTGCCATTTACGTGCTTAAAAATCTGGTTGAGTTCGGGCAACATGATAAAAAAAGACATTGGCTCGCCCTTGTAGTACCCAAACCACATCAATTCTTCAACCAAAATTGGTTTTACACGATTTAGCAATGCCGAGGCACGCTCAAAAGTCATTTCGCCAGTTTCTAAATTACTCGACCAAGCCTTATTATAAATGATTCTAAAATCTTCGGCAAATTTATCAAGCTGATTCTTTTTTATATGAATGAACTGATAATCAGGGTTTTCGTAGATTCTGAAAGCACGTTCAAACAAAGCAGGATTCACCACTTTTCGGGCTTCTTCTTCGGGTATCGGCAACCAAAATGTGTATTGTTCAAAATAATTTTGGAATCCGTAATTCTCAAAAAATGTACGATAATATGGTAAATGATAATCCATGCCGTAGGTTGGCTCCAAATCGTAAGGGTCAACAAGTAGCCCCCAGTGGCGGTCTCTTTCGCCAAGATTAATTGGGCCATCCATCGCCTCCATGCCTTGCGAAGCTAAAAATTCTTTGGCTTTATCGAATAATCCAAACGCAACTTCTTGATTATCAATAGATTCAAAAAAACCGACTCCGCCCGTGGGTTGTTCGTTCTTGAATGCTGTATTATGATTGACAAACGCCGCAATCCGTCCGATTACTTCTCCCGAATCATTAGTTGCTAACCATCTTTTGCAATTATCGCCCTTGTTAAGCGGATTTTGTGATGGGTCAAAAATTTTATTGAGGTCTTCGTCGAGCGGACGAATCCAGTACTGATTGTCTTTGTAAAGTCTGACAGGGAATTCCAAAAATTCTCGCTGCAACTTTTTGTTATTACCTACTTCTATGATTTTCATGGGGTAAATTTCGGAAAACTTTTTTCTATAAACCCAAAATTTTCTTGAATTGCTTTAATTTTACGACTTTCAGTGGAGGAAAATCTATCTTTTTGAAGATGTTGAAATGCTTATCGTTAGATACTAAATATTGAGCATTATTAGAAATTGCCAAGTCGGCAAATTTATTATCATCGGGGTCATCAATGATTAATCCCCACTTAAAAAAGGGTTCTGCAAATTCTACATTCGGAGCAGTAAGCAAAACCTCTAATACAATATCAGCAGTTTTACTATTATAAAATTCACTCAGTTTTTCGTGGTATTCGTTTAAAATATCAGTACTAACAACCCAAATGAAATCTTTTTTTATAAATGCCAAATAGAGCCAAAAATCTTCACTTTTGGATGGAATAGAGGCGATTAGACAGTTGGTATCTACAACAACTCTCATCTTCTGCGTGTCCGCTGGCTATTATTTAAAACTTTGTCAAAGTCTTTTTGCGTGTAGCCTTTTTCTGAAATAACATTATCGAGCTCGGCTTGTAATTTCTGATTCAAATAATTAATTAATAGCTCTCTAATTTCGTTGGTCTCGTTTTCATCCATTTTCCGGCTAAATAGACGCAGCAGCATCAATTGGGTCTCATTGAGTGCATCAGAGTTCTGTATTAGATTTCGATTTGACATAAATTCGATATTAATGACTCAAACTTATAGAATTAATCAAAAATAACAAAGTAGAGTTCAAAATTACCTTTGATTGCTTCAATACATTCGCTGTTATTCCAAATTTTTTCTTTTACTTTGCATCAAAAAATAGCAAAATAGTAACAGAAATTGTAGTATTTTGATAATTTTTAAAATTAATTTCAGAATTTCATCAACGAATTAATTTCCTTAAAATCCTTAGACTTAACTACTAAGTATTAAACAAGAAAAATAATCGTTAATTATAATTGATTCATGAGCCAAATTGCAAAAGTACATGCCCGCCAAATCCTCGATTCGAGAGGTAACCCTACAGTTGAAGTTGATGTATTAACCGAAAACGGTTTTCTTGGTCGTGCTGCTGTTCCGTCTGGAGCATCAACAGGTATCCACGAAGCCGTAGAACTTCGTGATGATGATAAAAATGTTTATGTTGGAAAAGGTGTTTTGAAAGCCGTTAAAAACGTAAACGAAGTGATTGCTCCTGAGTTAATCGGTGGCTCGGTTTTCGAGCAACAATTGATTGACCAAATCATGATTGAGCTTGATGGCACTGCCAATAAAGGTAAATTAGGTGCTAACGCTATCTTGGGTGTTTCGTTGGCAATCGCCAAAGCTGCTGCACAAGAAGCTGGTTTGTCGCTTTATCGCTACTTAGGTGGTGTAGGTGCTAACACATTGCCAGTTCCGATGATGAACATCATGAATGGTGGTGCTCACGCCGATAATTCAATTGATTTTCAGGAGTTTATGGTATTGCCAGCTAAGGCAGATACTTTCTCAGATTCGTTGAGAATGGGTACAGAAATCTTCCATACTTTGAAAAAAGTATTGAAGTCAAAAGGTTATTCTACAAACGTTGGTGACGAAGGTGGATTTGCTCCAAACATCCAATCGAACGAAGAAGCTATCGAAACTGTATTGACAGCTATCGAAAAAGCTGGTTTCAAACCAGGCGAAGACGTTTTCATCGCGATGGATGCCGCTGTTTCTGAGCTTTACGATGCAAACACTGGTCTTTACACGTTCCACAAATCAGATAATCGTAAGATGACGTCTGATGAGTTGGCGGCGTACTGGGCTGAATGGGTTGCTAAATATCCAATCAAATCTATCGAAGATGGTATGGCCGAAGACGATTGGGCTGGTTGGGCAAAATTGACTGAATTAGTTGGTACAAAATGCCAATTGGTAGGTGATGATTTGTTCGTAACAAACGTGAAACGTTTACAACAAGGTATTGATAACGGTATCGCTAACGCAATCTTGGTTAAAGTAAACCAGATTGGCTCGTTGACCGAAACCATCAACGCCGTAAACTTGGCACACCGCAATAAATATAAGTCGATTATGTCGCACCGTTCGGGCGAGACAGAAGATGCTACAATCGCTGACTTGGCTGTGGCATTGAACACAGGTCAAATCAAGACTGGTTCGGCTTCACGTTCAGACCGTATGGCAAAATACAACCAATTGCTTCGTATCGAAGAAGAATTAGGTTCGTCGGCATACTTCCCAGGATTGAAGTTCTAATCTTAGAAATCAGTTTTTATATTAAACGCCTCGATAGCTTGATGTTATCGAGGCGTTTTTGTTGATATAGATTATGATGTTTAAATTAGCTTTAAATTAATCAAATCAATCATGGCATGACTCTAAGTCATGCCATGTTACTAAAATCTCACCAATATGAATTTATATCCCAACCAGCTTTTTCATATCTACAATCGTGGTAATAATAAGCAGAGAATCTTCTTCAAACGTGAAAACTATCTGTATTTTTTGCAAAAAGTAAAAGAATATCTAAAACCTCATGCCGATATTATCGCATGGTGTTTAATGCCAAATCATTTTCATTTTTTGATTTATATCAGACCCGAAAAAGACACTAAAGAGGTCAGCACGGCGATTCAGATAATTCTGAGGTCATATACAAGAGGTATCAATAAACAAGAGAATCGGACAGGCTCATTATTCACTCAAAACACTTGTTCAAAACCATTGGCCGAAGAATTACGAATCAATTACTACGCAACTACGTGTTTTCATTATATACATCAGAATCCGATGAATTCGGGACTTGTACAACGTATGGAAGACTGGGAGTTTTCGTCATTTAGAGATTACATAGGTATTCGTAATGGAACACTTATCAGTCGTGAAGTAACTAAACGATATATCGAAGTCTCGGATGATTATGAGCGTTTTTACGCCGAATCTTATAAAGTGATTAGCGATAATCTTGTAGAAAAACTTTTTTAGAGATTGATGGCATGACTCTAAGTCATGCCATCAATACATACCAAACAAAAAAGCCTTAGATTTCTCTAAGGCTTTTGCTCCCGAAGCTGCAATTCCATTGTGGGACTCAATCCAGCGACCCTCTGATTAATGTATCGTGTCTTTAATAACTTTGAAAAACATAAAACAAAAAAGCCTTAGATTTCTCTAAGGCTTTTGCTCCCGAAGCTGTGAGAGAATACTTTTTGTAAGAGCCTGATAATGAGTTGATTATATATCTTTTACATATACTATATGAGAAAATAGTATTTTTTGGTTTTAAAATCCACATTTAATTAACTATGTGATAAATATAAAGAGCTTATAATCAGTACTTTAAAGTGTGTTTAAATTTTTATACTGTTAAAATAATTGTGTTGAATTTACTTTTTATTTCTTAATTCTTGGAGGACTTCAATCATATTAGCCTTTTCAGCAATTAGTTCATCTTTTAATTTAATTATTTCAAGATAATAGGCTTCTTTGTTCTTTAGTTGTTCTTTTAAATTTTTGATTTCTGAATTTAGTTTTTCATTTTCTTTTTTGTATTTTGAATAATCTTCACCCGACTCTTCATTCAACTCTTCAATTTCTTGTCTTAATTCTTCAATTTTTTTATTTGCCTTGATGAGTTCATTATAATAAAATATTGTGTCTTCAACTACTTCTCCTTTTACATCAAAATCAATCAAACTTCCTACTGACATTTCCAAAGCATCAGCAATTAAAGCTAATTTATCAAGTTTTAAGTCTGTTTTACCATTTTCTAAACGTGCATAATTGCTCTGCTTCATATTTAATTTAGCAGCAATTTGCTCCTGACTTATCCCTTTTTTTAATCTTATAGCTTTGATTTTTAAAATTAAATCTTCCATAGTTTAAAATTAGTCTAAATATTTATTGTATTTATATCAATATTTGTTAGACTAAAATTGCATATATGCAATTTTAGTCTATATATTTGCAAGAAATAAAAACTTTTAGTCTATGCAAGTTAATCAATTATCATCAATTAATGAAGTAATTACTTCAACATTGCCCCCAAATATTGAATTTAAACCCAACAGGGGCTTTTATTCTGAAATTGGAATAAATAAACATCGTTTTGCAAAAATTTTGAGAGGCGAAATCGAACCTGATAGAAAAGAGCTTCATGCAATTTCTGTTTATTTCAATATTCCTTCTCACAAACTGATTTAAAAAATATGCCCCCCTAATTAGGAGGGCATATAAAATTGATTTTCTGTAACAATAATAAAAATTACTGTCTTATGACAAAATTAAGCAAAAACCAAAGGCTTTCAAAAATTATTCAGGAAGTGAATGATGAAAGCAAAAGTGCTAAACTACAAAAGTTTAGTATTAACATTTATGAACGTACCGACAAAGTAAGCGTTGGTAAATCAATGATTTATGTTTGTTTAAAATATGGTAAAAAATCTGTTAGGCGGAGTTTACAAATTGAATGTGAGAGGGGAAAATTAGATACAAAAAACAGAATTATTTTTGATGATACCCGAAGTACTTCTTTGATGCAAAGTATCATTATAAAAATAGAAAAATACGTAACTGATTTTAGACTAACCGAACGAGAATTAGACCCTAATTTAATCATTAATTTAGTTTTCAAAGAATGTGATTTGAAAGATGAAAACCCTACATTTTACGATGTTTTAGAGGTGTTTTTAAAACAATATAGAGAACTTGAAGGGGTCGAATATTCAAGAAAGACGGTAAATAAATTTGAAAATTCTGTAAAGCATATTGAAGGGTTTTTAATAGAAAAATTTGGCACAAAACAAGTGCCTTTTGCAAAATTTAGGGCTTTACATTCTCAGGAATTTATACATTTCTGCAAAACAAAATTATTCTTTTGTACTGATACAATTAGAAAACTTTATGGACTTTGTAAAAAGGTCTTTAATTATGGTTTAGCAAATGGCTATTGTGAAAACAATCCGTTTATATCAATCAAATTCAGAAATGGTAAAACTGAAATAGTCCATCTTACAGAAAGTGAAATAAAGCGAATTGAAGAATATAATTTTAAAGTAGAAATTTATAAAGAAACTCAAGATTTAATATTATTTCAATGTTATACGGGACTATCATATATTGACCTATACATACTTAATTCTACTCAGATAATTCAGAATGAGAATGGTTTGAAGTACATTTTTGCACGTAGAAACAAAACCTTCAATGAGTTTGCAGTTTTATTAACTGACAAAACCCTGTCAATTCTACAAAAGTATCAAAACCATCCTGTCTGTAATGCTCGAAATACTTGTTTACCTGTACCTACCAACCAGCAATACAATAGACTTTTAAAAGAGATTGCCAAAATTGTAGGTATCGAAAAACGCCTGACTACTCACGTACTAAGAAAAACCTTTGCTACTCTTATGGTAAACAAAGGGCTTTCAAAAGAGAGCCTTCAATATTCGTTGGCTCATCAAAGCGTGAGAATTACAGAAAAGCATTATGCTCAATTAAAGGTCAATAGAGTATTAGAAGAGCAACAAACTATTTTCAAAAAAATAGGATAAAAAAAAGCCCCTACAATCGAAGGGGCTTTTTCTGACTTTTTAACACATTTTATTTATAAGCAAAGATAATGAAAAAATCTGAAAAACAACCATTTACAGTTCAAGAAAATAAAGTTTCTAAACTTGAAAAATACCTATTAGATAACTATAATTTTAGATATAATGAAGTGCTAAAAGAAACCGAAATTAAACCAAAGCGTTCAGAAATAGAATTTATTGGTTTAGATGAGAGAAAGCTATCGGATATTAGAATTGAACTCTCAAAAGTTGGCTTCAATGGTTTTAAAGGTATCTTAGATGATTTACTAAAATCATCATCTTTTGCTCCTTCTTTTAATCCATTTGAGGATTATTTTAAGAATCTACCAAAATGGCAAGAAAACGAAACCGACCATATAGCAAAATTATGTTCTTATCTGAATGTAAAAGAACATGGTTGGTTTATCCGAATGTTTAAAAAGCATTTAGTTCGCACCGTTGCTTGTGCAATGAGAAGACTTGATTTTAATAAACATTGTGTGGTTTTTCAAGGAAAACAAAACGATGGCAAAACATCCTTTATTAGATTTCTTGCACCCCCTAAACTCAAAGGTTATTACAAAGAAAACCCACCGCTCGACCACAAAGACAGTGTTTTGGCGTTAGGGCAAAACTTATTAATCAATTTGGATGAATTGCATGACCTTAACAAAGCAGATGCAAATAAGGTCAAAACGCTGTTTTCTCAATCTGATACTAAGATTAGAAACCATTATGCTATTAAAGACACACTTCAACCCCGATATGCGAGTTTTTTTGGCACAATCAACGAAAGGGAGTTTTTAAATGATGTTACAGGTAATGTTAGATGGCTAATTTTTGAAGTTTTGGGAGTTAAGCACGATAACGGTGGCGAAAATGGCTATTCTAAAAATATTGATATTGATTTAGTTTGGTCGCAAGCATATCATTTATTGCTTTCAGGTTTTGAATATAACCTAACAAAAGATGAAATTCAGGAAGTTGAAAAGATGAATCGAATTTATCAGAAAACAACCCCTGAGATAGATTTGATTTCAGAATATTTTGAGCCTTCAAGTTCAAAAACGCCTTATTCTTTTGCTCTCAATGCTACTGCTATTATTCAGGCAATTCAAACCGTAACAAATAACCAAATAAAATTAGGTCATGTTCAGGTGGGTAAAGCTCTCACTTTTTTAGGGTTTGAGAAAGAATCTATCAGACTACAATCTCAAAATAATCCTACTCATAGGTACATCGTTACAAGTCGAGATTTAAAAATATTAGATTTTTTAAGCTCTCAATATAGCTACTTAGCTACAAGTTGATTAACTGCTTGATAATCAATTATTTAATGTAGCTACGGAGTGACTATTTATCTATACTACAAATATAACTACAACTACACTACAAAATAAGACAAACCTAATTTGTAGCCACATAAGTAGTAAAGGTGTTTACCGCTAAAATAAAAAGTAAAGCATCTGATTATCAATTAGTTATATAGGTTTGTAGCAAAGTAGTATGGAGTAGTTAGGCATATTTCAGAAATAAAAATTAATTCAAATCTCAAATAATATGAAAAATACAATTTTTATAAATAAAGATTTAATACAAAAAGCAAAAGAGGTATCTATCCCTGATTTGTTGCTTAGTCAAGGGTTTGAACCAATTAAAGCCTATGGCAATGAGTTACTTTATTATTCTCCGATTAGAGAAGAAAAAAGCCCTTCTTTTTTTGTCAATGTTTCTAAAAACTGTTTTACAGACTTTGGCGATACCGAACTCAAAGGCGATTCAATCCGATTAGCTCAGGTAATGTTTGGCTGTGATTTTCAAGATGCTGTTTATAAACTCCTTCAACCACTCCAAAAAACACCCTTTAAGCCTTCATTTTCTTTTAGCGGTAAAGAGTATCCCAAAATCACAATTAAAGACGTTAGAAGGCTTCAAAACCCTGCTCTGCTGAAATATATAACCCAAAGGTGTATTTCGATTGACTTAGCTCAAATCTATCTCAAAGAGGTACATTTTGAGAGTAAAGGAAGAATGTATTTTGCTGTGGGTTTTCAGAATGATAATGACGGCTTTGAGCTTCGTAACCCTCTAAACTTCAAAGGCAAAACATCAAACGGTATTTCTACTTTTTATTTTGGTACTCCGAAGGTCTGTTTATTTGAGGGTTTCTTTGATTTTCTTTCTGCTTTACAGTACTACTATATAGAAAAGCCACATTATACAACTATCGTACTGAATACAACAAATAATTTAAAATTGAGCTACCCGATATTATCAGGTAAAAGCCAAATAAATAGTTTTTTGGATAATGATAAATCAGGCAAAAGTGCTGTAAATCAGCTAATTAGTATAGGTTTTGAGGTTGTGAATTATTCAGAAAGTGTTTACCCAAACAGTAAAGATTTTAATGATTATCTGATACAAAAGAGTAACGAAAAAACCTAAAAACCGATTAATGGTTATCTGACAAATTTTAATACTTTTTTTTAACTTAAAATATGACTTTATTATATGAATAATAAGAAAAAATGCCAACAATGTAGTAAAACATTTCAGGCAAAAAGGATAGATGCTTTATATTGCTCTAAGACTTGCAAACAGAATGCTCATTATCAAAGAGCGACTTTTAAAATTGGAACAACCCAAGAAAGTGGGGCTTTGGTGTTCTATTTTGAAGAATGGCACGAAAGCCAAATTTATAAGGGGGATGATTTAGATATTATGATGTTTTTCTTTCTTAGAAATAAGCTAAAACAATCGGCTACCATATCAGAAATTGACAACTTTGTTTCGAGCCATTACAACGAAAATCAGGCTTGGGATTTAGTGAAGAATAGCAAAGCATATCAAGATTTTAGAGAACGCTATCTAAACGGAGAATTTACAGTTTTATTAAACCGTGAAGCCAAATAAAATAAAGCCATAGGGTTTTTCTCTATGGCTTTTTGGTTTATTCTCCCAATATCATTCGTTCTACCTCTGCTTTTGCTGTTTCTAATAGCTCTTTGGCTTCGTTTTCTAAGGCTTTGGCTTTCTCTCTGATTACTCTGATATGCTCGGCTATTTCGTTTTGTATTTCGATAGGTGGTAAACTTACAGGAATAGAAAGGTATTCGTGCATTATCAAATTTCTAATTCCGTTCGTTTGGCTTTGCATCAAGTCTGTAATTTTTATATTATGAATGGTTTTTAAATAGAAATATATAAATTCTGCTGAAACATTGTGTATAATTCTGATTTTATGAATGAAGTTAGAATAAGCTAATTTATAATTTTGCGTTAAATCGTTTGTTATGATTGCAATTCTACCAACAGGTTGATTTTCACTACCACCTGATTTTTCTATTAATAAATCGTCAGTTTGTAAATCCATTTTTGAGAGTTTTGTTTGATTTATAAACCGATATTTGACCCTATCATTTTCAAGATTAAGATTATAAAAATTATCAAATTCAGTTGCTCTGATTACTAATCTTTCCTCAAAACCATCTTGAGCTTCATCAATCCCCCAATCTCCTGCAACTGATTGAGTGATAAGTGCTTTTAAGGGTTTAATAGGGTATTTAGATTTTTTAATTGACTCTTTCAATTCATAATTTGAAGGTAAATATGGTTTAGGGTCAAATCTTCTCCCTACAACCTTACTAAATTTAGAATAATAAAACTTAGGATTTTCAGTAGTTTGAGGTAAAATGATGCCTAATTTATCCAATAAATAACCATCTATACTTGCCAAATGTGCTTTGGCTTCGGCTTCTTTTTGGCGTTTGGCTTCAACGGCTTGGTTATACTTTTCAACGATTTGGTTCTGAATTTCAAGCGGTGGAATAATTATAGGAGTTGGGGATAATTGTTGAATGTTTAAGTTTTTTTGTGCTGCTTGGGGAGCAATTTCATTTAAGTAGTTTTTCAAATATTTAAAGTAAATATTCAAATAATCAATTCTTAAATTTTCGTTTTTAGGTTTTATTGTAACCAAACTATCAGGAAAACAAGCTGGATAATTTAAAATTGCGGTATCTCCAATATTTGCTGCAATCGTTATTACAAGAGTAGGGGGATTGAATAGTTTACTTACTTTTAGACCTTCTTCATTTAGTGTTTGTGTGTATTCTATTTCACTACCCTCATTGCTTGCTTTCACAATATCACCTGTTTGAATAAATGGATATTTTCCATCGTAAAAACGTGGTTCATTTCTTGGTCTATGAGAAAACCTACCTCTTAATAAATCTGTAACAGTGGATAATTTTGTTTTTGGATATTTAGATAAATTTACAATGTTTAAACTATCTGATTTTTTATAATAAAGTGGGTCAATTCTATCAAATGTATCGCCCTTCAAAAGAATAAAAATGTTTTTAGTTTCAATCGAAGGGCTTAGGCGAAAAAAGAATCTGTACCTGCTTCTATAGCTTCAATGAAGCGTTTGAGTTCACCTGCTATACCTGTATTGGGTATTATATTAACAATTTCTTTTTGATTTTCTTTAATTACTTCATAAACAAATAAATCATTCTCCCTAACTTCACGAAATATATTATTCCCCTTTTCTTCACTTAATAATAATTTATCAGAACTTTTGCCTGTGGCATCGTAGCCTATGTTTTCGGCTATTGCCATAAAAATAGGGTAGTCGTTAAGTCGGCTTTGTTTTTGGGTTTCATAGAGTTCGGTCAGGTCTTCCAAAAATCCGTTTATCTTTTCGTTTAGCTCTTCAATTTTTCGGTTTCCAATCTCTTTAACATCTTCGTTAGTTTCTTTTTTGAGTTGGTTTTGTATGGCTTTTTTCTCAGCGTTCCATTTATCAATACTTACTTTTAGTTTTCGTTCTTGGGCTATTTCTTTGGCTAATTGCTCTTTAAGTTGTTTTATTTTTAGGGTTGTTTCGGGTGTGTGTTTTTTTAGAAACATAACCGAACTCTTAACACCTGCCCCTGTGTGCGTAAATGCAGTTTGTGGCAAACTCACAACCCCAACAATCCTGAATTTTTCTTCGATACCTTCACGTACATAAGCCATAGAGCTATTTGTCAGAATACCGTCAGGTATAACAACTGCCAAATATCCACCTGCTTTCAGAAACTTATGGCATTGCTCAATAAAAAGTATCTCGGTTGCTTGGTTCTCTCGGCCTGTGAGTAAGTGGTTTGGTTTTAGTTGTTTATCAATCCAATTTATATCTTTTAATGAAAAATCGTAATATGGTGCAGTTGATTGTTCTACTTTCATATACGACTTTTCGGATTGCTTCACAATAGAGCCAAAAGGCGGATTAGTAACAATAAAATCGAAGCTATCAGCCGCAAAACCTTTGTTTCCTGTTGTTTTTGCAATGTATTCTATCGGAAAAAGCCCATCAAATTGTACTACGTTTGTATGACCGTCATCATGGATAATCATATTCATTTTGGCAACCCTACTGATTTGGTCTGAAATCTCAATTCCAAAAAGATTCTTTTCGGCAAATCCGTGCCAATGGTTGTAATGCTCAATGGCTTCTTTTGGATTATTCAAGTCATAAAGTTTATCGGCTTGTTTTCTGATTTTATCTAAACAGTAAAGCAAGAAACCACCCGAACCGCAACTTGTATCAAGTACTTTGCTTTCGTAGTTCATGGGTAACACTTCCACCGAAAACTTAACAACATTTCGAGGTGTAAAGTACTGTCCAAAATTCCCTCTAAAATACGAACCTAAAAAGGTTTCAAAGGCTTTACCCTTACTATCGAGGTCGGTTTCCGAAAAACTGACTTTTTGAAAATACTCAACAATTACTTTAATCCTTTCAGCCGAAAGTTCAAGCGGTTTATTAAAAACTTCTTTGTCTTTTTCTTTACCTTTCTCATAGAGCTTCAGGATACGTTCTTTTAGCTCTTCGGGTTTTTCTTTGATTACTTGAAACTGATATGGTTCTCCTTTTTTTGTATAGCGTTCATCCCAAACTTTACAAAAAACTAATTTATCCAATTCGTCAAATGCCTGTGAAGGGTTTAGTTCACCACCTGCCCAAAGTGCATCATGGGCTTGTTTGAAGAGCCTTGTTAGTTCGGCTTCTGAGGTAGCTTGAAGCTCAGTAGCCTTTACTTTTACGTCTGCCCCTTTAATTTTTTCTAAATAATATGCACCTTTTGCAAAACGGTACTTTTGGGCTTCATTTTGTCCAAAAGCCAATAAATCAGGTATGGTTTCTTTACTACTTTTTTCTTTATCAAAAATGTAAAATTCCTCTTTATTACCTTTTGTTACCCAAATAAACTTTGTTGTACCAGCCAATGCAAAAGCATAACTAAATGCCTGTTTTACTGCTTCTTGAAATTCAAGTTCGGTAACATCTTCATTTTTACACTCAACAACAATGTAAGGCTGTGTCAATTCATCGTCAGAATAAACTATTAAATCAGCTTCTTTTTCGGTACTTCCCATTTTTATAGGTTCATACAAACGGATTCGTTTTTCAGAATAGCCATAAAAAAGGACTAATTTACAAAATGCTTCTGCTTGTACTTTTTCTTCGGGGTTTGACCAATTTCTTTTTTTATTCTGAAAAGTATAAGTTATAAATTTTTGAGTTTCATCAAACTTGATAATACCTTTTTCGATTCCTTCTTTAATCAGTTCCATAATTGAGAGGGTTGTTTGGGGTGTGTAGCTAATTTTAATTGTTTTTAGCACACTTTAAAGGTTACTGTGTAATTGAAAAAATATTTATTTGAAGTTAAAAATATTTTGGAATGTAAAAATTTTAAACACACTAAAAAGTACAGATAGAAAAGACCATAAAAAAGAAAAGCCTGATAATTGCTTAATTATCAGGCTTTTAGCCAAAAAATATAGTTTAAAAGCTCCGAAAGCTGGGCTCGAACCAGCGACCCTCTGATTAACAGTCAGATGCTCTAACCGACTGAGCTATTTCGGAATACAATTCGTAACAACTATTGAAATTTTCGATTTCAGCTCCCGAAGCTGGGCTCGAACCAGCGACCCTCTGATTAACAGTCAGATGCTCTAACCGACTGAGCTATTCGGGAGTGTTTTTCGGTGTTGTTCCGAATTGTGGGTGCAAAAGTAATGCTTTTTGAAATACCGTGCAATGCGTACTCAAAAAAAAATTACTTTTTTTTAATTGTGGGCACGTTCCAAAATCAATTGCTTTATTTTCTTGGCGTCGCCCTTATTAAAATTATTGATAACGATTTCGTGTTCTCTTGCACGGGCCTTGATACGTATTGTTGCAAAGAAGATTCCGCTATCAATTTCAACACCTGCGATGTCGTTGTAGAATACAAAATTCTCGCTGGCACTAAGGGCTTTACGAATCTTGAATGTTACACCTTTTTCGCCGAAGGTTACTTCGTCTGGGAAAAGCGGGTTTTTGAGTGTACTTGCTGTGAAACGTTCGTTCATGGTTTTATTGTTAATGTTTAATTTTCAAGCGGGGTACGTAACCTTCAATGTTCATAATATTGCTTTTGAACTCTTGAACTTTAAACTTTGAAACTCTTATTTTATTAAGGAATATATATCACTTTTTTTGTCTCGAAGAATTCCTCTTCAAAATAATCCGATAATTCGTAACTGCGGTACTTTTTGCCGAGTTCTTTGAGTTCTTCGCCCAAATCGCCGTTTAAATCTCCACCTTTCAGATACAAAATGCCATTCTTTAAGCTATTAAACGAATTTTTGGTGAATTTATCTTGAATCCAGCCATAAAAAGGCTTGATGCGAGTTACGGCACGGCTCACGATAAAATCATAATCTCGGTCGAGGTTTTCGACTCTCTCGTGTTGTGCTTTTACATTTTTGAGTCCGAGTGCTTGCGATACCTCACTGACGACTTTTATTTTTTTACCGATAGAATCTACCAAATGGAAATCGCACAACGGAAACATTATGGCCAATGGAATACCCGGAAAACCTCCGCCCGTACCTACATCCAAAATCTCGGTTCCAGCCTTAAAATTGATAACTTTTGCTATGCCCAGCGAATGCAGCACGTGTTTCACATACAGATTCTCCATATCTTGCCTCGAAACCACGTTTATTTGGGCATTCCAGTGTTCATAAAGCTCTTGCAAAGCCCCAAATTGCTCTCTTTGCTGTTTGGTTAATTCTGGAAAATATTTTTCGATAATCATACTCCCAGCCCCTAAAGGGGTGTTTTTTGATGTGATATTAAAATTTTTATAGTAACCATTCCCTTTCAGGGGTTAGGGGTTACCTCCACTTAATTTTTTTCGGATTTGAGAATAACGTGATTACGCCAAAAATGATGTAATATCCTGCATAGAGAAAATCGTAGTATGGGATTTTCCATGAATTAATCGTCAGATTGAGTTTACGATTAGCCCTTGCCAAGACTATCCATCTGATTAATAACCAACCGAAGAATACCAACGTGATGAGTCGCATCCAGTCGTTGTAAATGTATAAATCTTCGAGGTTATATTGGTCGAGCCAATGGGTCGGAATCCTCGCCCAATCTGGCGTTTCAAACCAATCGGGCTTAATAAAAAACACAGGAAGCCAGAAAAACCAGCACAGCACATGACTCAATGCTAAGATACCGAGTAGAAATTTATCTCTGAACTTGTAACGTTTTCCAACCGAAAGATGGCGGCGTTTTTGGGTTATCCATTCGTTCCACGTTTTCTTTGGTTCTGAAATCGTGTGTGCTTCTGGACTAATACAAATTGCTACATTTTCTTTGTTTGAAGCTTGATTGACAAATAAATCATCATCACCGCCCAGAAGTTCGAGGTGACTCGCAAAACCATTCGAGGCCCAGAATAATTCTTTGCGGTACATCAGGTTGCGACCGACTCCCATATACGGAATCTTACTGAGTGCAAACGAAAAATACTGTAAAGCTGTCTGAAAAGTTTCGTATCTGATGAGGGCGTTAAGTCCGCCTTCGTGGTATTGATACGGCGAAAAGCCCAAAACAATATCTTTACCTTGTGTCAATTGCTCAACCATCTGAGCCAACCACATACTGCTCGTTGGGCGGCAATCGGCATCGGTCAGTAGGATAATCTCTTTAGTTGCTTTTTTGATACCCATCGTTACGGCATATTTTTTGGCCGTAAAGTGAGTCGGTACATCCGAAATCCTAACAAAAATTACTTTTGAATAGCCACCATCATTAAATAAAAGATAGTCGTACGTGCCGTCGTAAGAGCGGTCGTCGGCTACAATTATCTCAAAATTGTCGTATTCTTGAGCTTCGAGTATTGGCAATAACTCTTTGAGATTTTCGAGTTCATTCCAAGCTGCCACTACAATCGACACCCCCGGTTTTTTTGTGTTTTTACTTTCAATATTGGGTTCGTGGTCGTTGTGATAGAGCAATTTGGTGAAAATTCCCAAAATAAAAATTAATTGAATGCCAACAGCCAAAAAGAAAATTATAGGTAAAATATATTGCCAAAGCACTATTTGTCGGGAGTTTAGGTGAAAAATCGGTGCAAATATACAATCTTTTTAAAGTAGAATACCTAAAAAACAAGTTCATAATCTTTCAAAATATTTAAAATGATGGTTCTTTTGCACTATGAAATACGAATTACAGAAAACAGACAGTAGCTCAAAAGCCCGTGCAGGTAAGATTACAACCGACCACGGCGAGATTCTGACCCCGATTTTTATGCCCGTTGGCACGGCTGGTACGGTCAAGGCGGTGCATCAGAGAGAGTTGACAAACGACATCAAAGCCCAAATCATTTTGGGTAATACATATCACCTTTATTTGCGTCCGGGATTAGAGATTTTAGAAAAAGCAGGTGGATTACATAAATTTAATGGATGGAGCGGCCCGATTCTGACCGATAGTGGTGGTTATCAGGTATTCTCACTAAAAGATATTCGTAAGATTACCGAAGAAGGCGTGAAGTTTCAGTCGCACATTGATGGTTCGAGGCATTTATTCACACCCGAAAACGTAATGGATATTCAGCGAGTCATTGGGGCCGATATTATTATGGCTTTTGATGAATGTGCACCGTATCCGTGCGATTATGATTACGCCAAAAAATCTATGGACATGACCCACCGCTGGCTCAAGCGTTGTATTTATAGATTTGATAGTACCGAAGGTAAATACGGGTATTCGCAGACGCTCTTCCCGATTGTGCAGGGGAGTGTCTATAAAGATTTGCGAATCCAGTCGGCTGAGTTTATTGCCGAGCAAAACCGTGAAGGAAACGCCATCGGAGGGCTTGCTGTGGGCGAACCTGCCGAAAAAATGTACGAAACAATAGACTACGTAAACGATATTTTGCCCAAAGATAAGCCTCGCTACCTGATGGGAGTAGGCACGCCCGAAAACATCTTGGAATCAATCGCTTTGGGAGTTGATATGTTCGATTGTGTGATGCCAACCCGCAATGCTCGCAACGGAATGTTGTTTACGACCCAAGGAATCATTAATATTAAAAACGAAAAGTGGAAGGATGATTACAGCCCGATAGATGAAACTTTGGGTGGCTACGCAAGTACTTTCTACACAAAGGCGTATCTGCGACATTTGGTAAAATGCGAAGAAATGCTGGCGGCTCAGATTGCATCAGTACATAATCTGACCTTCTATTTGTGGCTTGCGGGTCAGGCTCGCGAGAAGATTCTGGACGGTACATTCTACGAATGGAAAAACGTAATGGTTAAGCAATTGATGCAGAGATTGTAGAATTTTAATACTTTACGATTTTTAATCCTAAACTCAACTGATTTGGATTTGCCACCCAAATCAGTTAGATTTCGGAATGTAATGCCGAAAAAGCCCTAAAATATTATTCAGAACTTCATAAACCCTAAAACCAATATGTCATTATTTCGTAAGAAAAATGTAGCTCAAGTATTATCAGATGCCGAAAGCCACGAAGCTAAAGGAGGTTTGGCTAAAATCCTGACGGTGAGAGATTTAACCATGTTTGGGATTGCCGCCATCATCGGAGCAGGGATTTTTAGTACCATCGGTCGTGCCAGTTTCAATGGCGGTCCTGCTGTTTCGATGCTGTTTGTTTTTACGGCGATTGCCTGCGTCTTTACGGCTTTGAGCTACGCTCAGTTTGCCTCTACGGTGCCAGTCAGTGGTAGTGCTTATACTTATGCTTATGTATCTTTCGGAGAATTATTTGCTTGGATAATCGGCTGGTCGCTGATTTTGGAGTATGCCGTTAGTAATATGGTTGTAGCGATTTCGTGGTCTGAATACTTCATTACGATGCTCGAAGGGGTATTTAGGGTGCATTTTCCTCGGTGGTTGGCTACCGACTTCGCTACTGCTAAAGAAGCGTTTGAGACTGTTCAGCAGGCGACAACTGCCGGAACTCTCGCCGAAGTGCCGAGCAATGTTGTGGCACTTTCGCAAGCCTATCAAGATGCACCTGCGTTGGGCGAGAGCATGAAATTGATTTTTAATCTCCCTGCTGGTTTGATAACGGCTTTGATAACAGGCTTGATTTACATTGGTATCAAAGAATCTCGCAATGCAAGTAATATACTGGTTGTCATCAAATTAGGCGTGATTCTTTTGGTAATCATTGGTGGTATTTTTTACATAAAACCCGAAAACTGGTCGCCTTTTGCCCCAAATGGTGTAAGCGGAGTCATGATGAGCGTGGCTTCGGTTTTCTTTGCGTTTATCGGATTTGATTCGGTTTCGACAACCGCCGAAGAATGTAAAGACCCACAGAGAGACCTCCCGAAAGCGATGATTTATTGCTTGATAATCTGTACGGTATTGTACGTAATTATCACATTGGTATTGACAGGAATGGTTAATTATAAAGAACTTGGTGTCAATGACCCATTGGCGTATGTGTTCGAGAAAGTCAATTTGCAATGGATGGCGGGTATTATTTCGGTAAGTGCCGTGGTAGCTATTACGAGTGCGTTGTTGGCATATCAATTGGGTCAGCCACGTATCTGGATGGTGATGAGCCGCGATGGATTATTACCTAAAAAGTTTTCGGAAGTTCATCCAAAATTCAAAACTCCTGGCTTTTCAACAATAATCACTGGTCTTTTGGTCGGAATTCCGTCGTTGTTTTTCAAAATGCAATTCTTCATCGACCTTACGAGTGTGGGTACATTCTTTGCCTTTATTTTGGTTTGTGGAGGCATTCTCTACATGGATGACAAGGGATTGAGCAAACATTCAAAATTTAAAGTACCTTACGTAAATGGTAAATTCATCATAGGTGTAGGACTTTTAGTGGGTCTTTGGGCTACACACCAATACGCCGAGCAGGGTATCCTTCACCAAATCTCTGAGAAGCCACTGATGATTGTTTTTTGGTTGGTTTGGGCTAGTTTGGCGGTTTTCGGATTCATCAAAAACTTTTCGTTATTGCCTGTTTTAGGTATTCTGACTAATCTATATTTGATGGCCGAACTTGGTTGGAGCAACTGGAGAATGTTTGTGATTTGGCTAATTATTGGCCTTGTGATTTACATTGCCTACGGCTACAAGCATAGTAAATTGGCGAAGTGAAAATAAAAGTGGCACACCTCAAAGATGTGCCACTTTTATTTTTTAGAAGAATCTCTTAATAAACTGTCCAATCTTACGTAATGGTTTGGCGTAAAGGGTATAAAAGCGAGGCTTTAAACCATTAATCTCCCACGCTCGACGGTCTTCGTTATTGGCTCTGATACGATTTTTTAGCGTAACATTACTGATTCCACCAGTACGCATAAGCATCTGCACGTGCGGAATGTACCCAACTACCAATCGGTGTTTGAATAGCATCCTTAGCATCAATTCATAATCTCCCGCACTGCGAAACGATGGGTCATACAAACCGTATTTATCGTAGGCGGCTTTGGTTAGAAAAAACGTAGGGTGTGGAGGCATCCAGCCATTTAGAAAAGATTCACGATTATATTTGCCCGATTTCCACTCTCTGACAACTTTTGTTTTATCGTGGTAATCCACGTAGTTTAAATCTCCGTAAACAGCATCAATCTTTTGATTCTTAAACGCTTCGGCTACTCGACTGATAACTTGACTATCGGGATAAAAATCATCCGAATTAATGATTCCAACAATCTCACCCGTAGCCAATGCAACGCCTTGACTCATGGCATCGTAAATGCCCTTGTCGGGTTTCATCACGAGTTTAATGCGGTCTCCATAAGACTTTACGATTTCGATGGTTTCATCTTTCGAGCCACCATCTTTTACAATGTATTCGATATCGGGGTACTCTTGCGAAAGAACACTTTCTATGGTATCTCGGATTGTAGCAGCAGAATTAAAAGAAATGGTGATGATGCTTATTTTCATTCTTGAGATTCTTAACCCCGACAGGGTTTCAGAACCCTGTCGGGGTTGAAATAGCCTATTTAGGGATATAAAAAATTATTTTAAACCCTCAAATTTAGCTACATCTACCGAAGAAATTGTCGTTTTTATGAGATTTTTGTAGTTTTCGTTAATTGATTTTATGAATTCGTTGGCGATGATGGCGTAGCCTTTAGCAGTTGGGTGATAGCCATCTAAACTAAAAAGATTGCCGCTCGGAAAAGAATAATTGATGCTACCATCACCGTATTTTTTATCTTTTAGATTCTGAAAAACTAAGTTTAAATCCAAAATCGGGATTTGCCTTTCGGTGGCTTCTTTTTTTAAAATCCCATTGAATTCATTGATTTTGAATCTAATCTGATTAGCCTCGTTTTCGTCGATGACATACTCGGTCGTTAGAGGTTTATTGGCGTTTTGGCCGTCAGGAAGTCCAGTTTTGGCCGTAGATTCGATTCTTTTAAACGAATCAAATGTAAAAAAGTCTTTGTTGGTAGCCTTACGAGTGATTCCGTTATTGGTCGTAATATAAATATCGCTACCAAGCCCATTTTTACCTTTGAGCGATTCGAGCGTGTAATAATTGAAATACGGAAAGTCAAGAATATCTGGCAGAGTGGCTACGATTCCTTTTGCTTGGGTAGAAACCAAGGCATCGAGCAAAAGCCTTGTATTTTGCGAAAAAACCATAACATCAGTAACTGTCTTTCTGCCACCGCTGAGAGCATACTGGGCAATGTCATCATCGCCGAGCATGACGGTGTAAAGATTCGGCTTGGTGTCTTTTACAAAGTCTAAATAGTTTTTATCCTCTTGTCCAGCAGCCAAGAGTCTTTCAAAATGCGGATTAAAATCGGTTTTCGACGGATTCCCGTATCCTGCTGTACTCACATCCTTCATCCGCATATTTCCGATTCCTAAATTATTGATACTACCGCTAAATTTGGTAAATAGAATAGGATTTGTGCTTCGAATCGCTATTTTTTCATTAATACTTTGGGTTGTGAGTGTAGGTAGCATCCAAACGGCTTTCATATAACCAGTACCGTTTTCTTGTTCGGTCGGGAAGAGCGGCTGCGTGAAATTAACCTTCATCTGTTGTGCAATCAGGTTCGGGTATGACCCTAACTGGCTTTCTCGGTACAAACCACCATTCATAAAACCTGCCGTAAACGAACTCCCGACCGAAACATACTTTAATTGAAGCGTAGCGGCTTCGGGTTGGGGCTGCTCGGTTTGGTTTTCGCAAGAAAAAAATAGAAGCGAAATGAGGGAAAGTCTGAAAAGGGATGTCATAGCAGTATGAAATTTATTGTAAAGATTCATAAAGTACGAAAAGGGTTGTAAAGTTTCGGATAATTCTTTGATAATCAAAATATAAGCCAAAATAGAACAAAATTTGTATTAAGTTCGTTTTATCGCTACAACGAAGTCGGACGATAGTCAGACCGAGTTTTGCGATGTTTCTCGATAAGCTAAATAGCTTGTTAAAATTTGTTAAACTATGAATTAGAAATGAATTTCTGATTTAATAAAATCGTTAAATTTGCATAAGAGAAAATCGAAAAACTCTCGACAAATAATTGAATTAGCATATTACTCTTAACATTAATCGTTTATTAGAAGAAGTTTACTTGGTTTCAAAAAGTTATCTAACGAAATCGTTAAAGTTCACATTAAAAACATTAGTAAAACGATGAATCAAACAGCAAAAACAGTAGCCATAGCACTCGTTAGTAGTGTAGTTACATTGACAGGATACCATTTTCTCGGCAACAAAGAAAATCGTGATGTTATATTCAAAGAAGCAGGCGATGCCACGGGTATTGCTCGACTTGCCAACTTCACAGGAGCTCCAGGTGCACCAGGCGACTTTACTTATGGTGCTGAGGTTTCTACTCCGGGGGTAGTTCACATCAAGGCAACGGCTATGCGTCAGGTACGCCAGCGTATGCCGTCGATATTTGAAGATTTCTTTGGTGGCGATGATTTCTTCGGTGGCCCTCGTAACCAACAGGCCGAATCTTCGGGTTCGGGTGTAATCATTACTTCAGATGGCTACATTGCAACTAATAACCACGTGGTAGAAGGAGCTGACGAATTGGAGGTTATCACATCAGACAAAAAGATTTATAAAGGAAAAGTAATCGGAACCGACCCATCGACCGACCTCGCTGTTATCAAAATCGAAGGAGGGAACTTCCCTGCTTTGACTTTCGGAAACTCAGATAACGTAAAAGTAGGAGAGTGGGTATTGGCAGTGGGTAATCCGTTCAATCTCGAATCTACCGTAACGGCTGGTATCGTAAGTGCCAAAGGCCGCGATATTAGTATCTTGAAAGATAAATATGCACAGCGTTTTCAACGTAACGGCAACAAAGCAAGCGGCGATACCCCAATTGAGTCGTTTATCCAGACCGATGCGGCTGTAAACCCAGGTAACAGTGGTGGTGCTTTGGTGAATCTAAAAGGCGAATTGATTGGTATCAATACCGCTATTGCGAGTCCAAATGGTGCTTATGCAGGTTATGCCTTTGCGGTACCATCGAGTATTGTGAAGAAAGTGACTGCCGATATTATCAAATTTGGTAATGTACAACGTGGTTATTTAGGAATATCGCCACTCGAACTCAACAGTAAAGTTGCAGAAGAGGTAGGCTCTAAATTAGACGAAGGTATTTATGTGGCTGAAGTTCCAGAAAACGGAGCAGCTCATGCAGCAGGCGTTAAAAAAGGCGATGTTATTTTGAAGATTGACGGAATCGAAGTTAAATCAGAGCCTAAGTTCCGTGAAATGATTGGTCGTAAACGTCCAGGTGAAACGGTCAATATTACCCTCAACCGTAATGGTAGTGTGAAAGATTACAGTGTAACGCTTCGTAACCGAGATGGTGGCAAAGACTTCTTGAAAAAAGAAGAAGCAACTGCTGTATTCGGCAAATTAGGTGTTGATTTAGAAGAACTTTCGGCAACAGATAAATCGAAAATAGGCGTGAGTGGAGGTGTGAAAATCAAGAAGATTTATGATGGAGAGATAGCTAACCAGACTGATATTCGTGAAGGTTTTGTGATTGTGAAGGTTGGCGACCGTAAGGTGACATCTGTTGCCGAATTTAAGAAAGCTCTTGAACAAGCCAAAGCAGATGGCGAAGAAGGCGTATTGCTTGGTGGAATTTATCCGGGATATTCAAAAATGTATTATTACGGATTAGGAATCGAATAGTATTTTTCTGAATTATCGTTTTGCAGTGTTTTGCCCGATTGTAATGGTCGGGCAATTTTTTTAGAGAAAAAACGTTAAATTTGGTACAAAGATTGCAGTTTTATGAGTCAAAAAGGTTTGCGAAGTATGAAAAAATCATTAATAATATTAGTTCTTTTGGTGGGTTCGGCTGTTCAGTCGTTTGCAAATAAGATTTTGATACCGATGGACGAGTCACAAAAGAATCACTTAAAAAGCTATGGGATAGCGTTTTGGATTCTGAAAGAACACGGCGGAGAGATAGATTGGCTGCTAAATTATCGCGGAGGTAGTTTTATGTTTAATGCCTCGCAGACATTTATTAATGAGTGCGTCATCAGAGGGGTTTCTTATGAGATGATTTCGGATGCCGATGCCCTGTCAATCATCAATATTGTGTCGAATCCAGATGCCAATATGGATGCCGTAAAGCTCAATAAAGCACCTAAAATTGCGGTTTATTCGCCAAAAACCTCTCAACCGTGGGATGACGCTGTTACGCTTGTCCTGACTTACGCCGAAATACCTTTTGAAAAAGTTTTTGACGAAGAGGTTATGGATGGTAAACTCCCAGAGTACGATTGGCTTCACCTTCACCACGAAGATTTTACGGGTCAATTCGGGAAATTCCTCCAAATGCGTGGCCGTGCTTGGTACCAAGAGCAAAAACGAGAAGCTGAAACAATTGCTACCAAATACGGTTTTCAGAAAGTTTCGCAATTAAAATTGGCGGTTTCTAAAAAGATTCGTGATTTTGTTGTGGGCGGAGGCTACATGTTTGCCATGTGTAATGCTACTGATACTTTCGATATTGCATTGGCTGCCGACGGCGTTGATATTGTAGAAAGTGTTTACGATGGCGATGGTGCCGATAGCAACCCAGATTCGAAATTGAAGTATGATAATGCTTTTGCGTTTCAGAATTATAGATTAATTACGAATCCATCCGAACAAGAGTTTTCGACAATTGACCATACTGGTGAAGAACGCTCGGTAAACGAAGCCAACGATTATTTCTCGTTGTTTCAGTTTTCGGCAAAGTGGGACCCAATTCCTTCAATGCTTACCCAAAACCACGCAAATCTTATAAAAGGTTTTATGGGTCAGACAACCGCATTCAAAAAGCAATACATCAAGCCAGATGTTGTCACGATGGCAGAGAATCGCTCTTTGGGCGAGGCTCGTTATATCCATGGTACATTTGGTAAAGGCTTTTTTACTTATTACGGAGGCCACGACCCCGAAGATTATCAACACTTTGTGAATGAAGAACCAACCGATTTGAATCTTTATCCAAACTCAGCGGGTTATCGTTTGATTCTAAACAACGTACTTTTCCCTGCGGCTAAAAAGAAGAAATTGAAGACTTGATTATAAATCATAAGAATCTCTGATTTTTAATCCTTGTATTTTTTTAAAATCAGAGGTATTGTGGGTAATAAGGGTTAACTGATTAACTATCGCAGTTGATGCAATGATGGCATCGGGTATTTTTATGCTTCGAGAACGCCTCAATGCGATTGTTTTTGAGACAATTTCTTCTGTCAAATCAAATATGTTAGAATAACCAACGAATGCATTGATAATATTGGACATCGGCGAGACGTATCCTAACAGTTCAATTCGACTCATGATAGAGAGATTTGCACGGTCGTTATTGATAATACCATCTATAAAATCCAGACTTTTGGAGGGTAGTTTACCGCTCAAATAGTCTGAAACTACATTACTATCTAACAAATACTGTTCTACCATTCCTCTCTACTTTTTTTGATATACTCATTTAGTTTTTCCCCTTCTTCGGCAGAAATTCGACCTCTAAACATCTTAGAAATCTCTTTTTCCTTCTCATTGGGTTGTTCTCTTTTTAAAACTTTTATTATGTCTAAACTTTCGAGGTCTTTGAGGATTGATAAACCTTTTGGCTTCAAAACCTCAATTAATAATGTTTCCATAGAATCGTTATTTGTTCAAATTTAATCAAAATTCATTATTAAAACTAATTCAAAACCCTTAATCCGAGATTTCTAAATTCTTCGAGTCTATCTTCATCTGCATTGGTTATCAAAGTATTAACCTGCTTTAAATCAGCAAATTGTAGGTATTTATCATTCCCGATTTTTGAAGAATCGCAAAGCAAGTAAGTTTGGTTTGCTTGATTCATCATGGCTAATGTTATCTCGGCCTCTTTCTCACTAATTGCCGTGAGTCCGTTTTCGATTGAGATACCATCGACACCCAAAAAAGCCTTGTCTGCTCGGTATCTTTTGATGTGTTCTATGGCGATTACACCATGAATAGCTTGGCGACCTTGGTCGATTTCTCCTCCAATCAGATTAAGCGAAACTTCAGTGTTAAGTAACTCTTGAATAACTGGTAATGAATTAGTAATGACTTTGATTCGTTTATTTTTTATGAATTGACAAAGCCTAAAAACGGTGCTTCCACAATCCATAAAAATGATGTCGTTATCGTTGATTTCTTGAGCGGCCAGTCGGCAGATATAATCTTTTTGTTCGGCGTTCTGAGCCGATTTGTTGATGAAATTGATGGGAGAATTGGCCAAACCTACTTTCATAGCTCCGCCGTGGGTACGAAATACCAAACCATCATTGGCTAATAGAATCAAGTCTCTACGAATCGTAATTTCGGAGGTTTCGACCCATTCGGCCAATTCTTTTACGCTTACTTCGCCTTTTTCATCGATTATTTTTAGGATTTTCTGCTTTCGGTTTTGGAAACTCATTTTTAATTTTGTTAATTTGTTCAAAAATAATCAAAATAAATCATATATAATCATTTATGAATTCAAATGTTAAAATAATCGAAGAAAAACTACTTTCGGATAATTGGTACAGATTAAATAAAATAACATTTGATTACAGAACCAAATCGGGCGAGTGGCAGCGGCAATCGAGAGAGGCGTACGATAGAGGCAACGGAGCCGTGATATTGCTTTATAACTCGACACAAAAAACGGTGATTTTGACACGGCAGTTCAGAATGCCAACCTACATAAACGGCAACCCAACGGGTATGATGATAGAAGCCTGTGCGGGCTTGCTCGATAAAGACGACCCCGAAAGTTGTATAAAACGTGAAACCGAAGAAGAAACTGGCTACAAAATAAACGATGTAAAGAAAGTTTTTGAGGCGTATATGTCGCCCGGTTCAGTAACCGAAATTCTGTATTTTTTTGTAGCCGAATACACCAAAGATATGCAAGTGAGCGACGGCGGTGGCCACGAAGACGAACACGAAAATATTGAAGTTTTGGAGTTGCCGTTTGAAGAAGCCTTAGCTATGATAAAGATTGGCGAAATCAAAGATGCCAAAACGATAATGCTGCTGCAATATGCCCAACTCAATGGATTGATGGCGTAGAACGGGTTTATTACCCGTTCACCATAATTTTGTTCATTACTCCCTCTTTGAGCGAATATCGTGAAACTGTAATCTGTTGAATATCAAATGTTTGAATTAGGTAGCGAATCAAGCAAACTGCTACTACAATCATCTCAACACGTAGCTCAATCATGCCCTTTAACTCCATTCGCTCCTCACGATTTCGTGTGATGAGTTCTTCGTAGCTATGATAAAATTCGGCGAGAGGCAAATCGAATTCGGTTTGGCTTGCTTCGGGAAGATGATTGTATTTTTTCATGAAATACATATCTACCAAAGTATCAAACGACCCCGATGAACCCACCATAATTTGTGGTGAATATTGATGACAAGCATTGGCAAGCGGTAGCAGTTGCTCTCTAAAATAATCATCTAATTGCTGAATCGCTCGCATCGAAATCGGGTCAGTTTTCATAAATTTCTCCATCAATCGCTGACCGCCAATCTCGAAACTCTGTTTCCAAAGCACTTTCTCGGCATTACAAATGATAAATTCCACGCTTCCGCCACCAATATCAATAATCATCGAAGGTTCGCTACTGATTTCGACAGCCTGTTTGACCCCAAGGTAAATCAATTCGGCCTCTTCTTCGCCTTCAATTACGGTTACATTTATGCCAGTTTCATCCAAAACTCGTTCGCAAAACTGTTTTTTATTGGCAGCATTCCGAACCGCACTCGTTCCGATTGCAAAAACTCTATCTATACTAACTCCTTGATTATCAATCTCTTTTTTGAATTCTTTCAATACATTTAAGGCTCTATCAAGAGCTTCATCGGTAATGATATTCTGATTGATTCCGCCTTTCCCGATTTTAGAAGGAATTGATTTTTTGAGAATATTCCGTACTTCGCCCAAAGGCATTTTTTCGATAATTAATAACTGAAAAGTATTGGTTCCTAAATCTATGATAGCGGTTTTCATTCAGCGTATTTTATGATTCAAACTTTTTGGCTTCGGCAATAACCGATTTATATTCGGCATATTCGAGAGCTTTTTTATAATATTCTTTGGCTTTTTTTACATCGCCCCCTTTGAGAGCAATACGGGCGATTCCGCAACAAGCCATTGCGTAGTAATCGTTGGTATATTCATATTCGGGTTTATATTTTAAGGCATTTTGGTAATAATGTAAGGCCAGTTTGTCGTTTTTCTTGATTTTTTCGGCTGCGATTCCGTCAAAAGTATTCATTGAAATCTGATAAATCACACTCGGATTTTTACGGAGATTCTGTATCAGCGTGGCAACTTCATCGTATTTGTTATTAGAAACCATTGCCTCTACATATCGCATTGAATAAATAGGATTATTCGGATATTTTTCGTGTAGCCATGAGCTGTATTGCGTAGCTTTAGCCAAGTTATTTTCGTACTTAAAGTTTACTCCCATGAAATAATACGCAGCCTCGACCCGACTAAAAAGCGACTTATGAATCGCAGTTTCGAGCTGAACAAGACCTGCTTTTTTATTACCAGGGCCAAAAAATACCATAATTGGTTTTACAATAGGGTGAGTTTCTGGGTACTGTACCCGATAAAAATTGTAAAGCCCCGTGGTAAAATAAAACTCTGGATTTTTATCCATAAACTTAAAGCCATCTTTGAGGTAATCGTAGGCTTTGAGAGCTTCTTTACCCGCCTTCATGTTTTCTTTTTGATAATGGTGCGATAGGGCTGTATAACCATGAGCTGCCAATAAAAAGAACGTGGCTTCGGGTTTCAGTTTATCGTCTTCGAGCATTGGTTCGGCGGCCACTCTGCATTTTTCGAGAGATTGGGTATATAGAGCCAAAGCCTTTGGGTTTTGGTCGATGGGTAGATTCTGCCATTCAATCTGCAAAGCTGTCAAAAGTGGCGTGACAGGGTGTTTAGGATACTTCGTTTTTACTTTTTGGAAGAATACATCAGCCTCCTTAAACTCGTAGTTGTATAGTTTATCTAAACCATTGATTATGAGTTGTTTAGATTCGGTATCGGCTAATAATTGTGCTTGAAGTAAGTAGTTGATGAATATACAAAATGTTAGCAATAGACTCTTTTTCATGTTGTGAAATACTGGTTCATAAATGACTAACGTAAAATAGTCGGAAATAGTCCTAATTGGGGTACGAAAAGTAAAAAAAAAGCCTCCTGTGAGGAGGCCTTTCAAAATCTAAGAAATATCTTATTCCAGATTAGAATTGGTGGTTTTTCAAGAAACCTTGAACTGAGTCTAAGCTTTTGATATTAACACCTTGGTTTTCCATTACAGCACCAAGAGTTTTCTCAAGGATGATGTATTGGAATTCTAAATCAGCGTCAGGAGCAGTTTTAACTGTAGCTGTTGTTGTAAGGTTTGATTGATAACGATAGTAAAGCAACATTTTACCAGTTTCGTATGCGAAGTTCAAACGCTCAGATGAGCTATCTGTTTCTTTGAACAATACAACTGGCAATGCCAACCAACCGTTTCCAGATTTTACATACGCCAATACAAACATATTTGCTTTGATGTCTGCATCTGCGATTTGTACACCACCTGCTTTTGAAGTAGAAGCTGTACCAATTCCCGCTACATCTACCTCTTTCCAGTCTGCCACTTTAACTGTTGCAGTCTTCAACTTGATGTTTGAGTTACCAATTGGCCCTTGAGCACCAGTTGCTCCAGTCGCACCAGCAGGACCAGTCGCACCAACAGCACCAACAGAACCAGTCGGACCAGTCGGACCAGTTGCACCTGTATCACCTTTAGGACCCGGGTCTCCTTTACATGATGCCAATAAAGCTATTGAAAGTCCAAGAACTGCTACTGATAAAAGTTTAAATAATTTGTTCATGATTAGAAAAATGGGTTTTGGTTTTCTTGACTTCTGAATTATACGTTAGCAATATTATTCAAAATTATACAACTTTGCAAATGCAAATATGACATAATTTATTTTACGGTAAAAATATATTTTTAATTCTTTCTTTTATGCAACAATTAGACTGTTTAAACCAAGTAGCCGAATTTCATCGTACTTTTCAACACCCAATCCTTGATTCGCCGCAGATACCCTCAAAGGCTCGCTGCGATTTGAGAGTGGCACTTATTGCCGAAGAATTGAAGGAATTGCAAGAGGGAATTAATAATAATGATATAGTAGAGGTTGCCGATGCTCTGTGCGATATTCAATATGTATTGGCTGGAGCGATTCTCGAATTTGGTCTTGGCGAAAAATTCCGAACACTTTTTGATGAGGTTCAACGCTCAAATATGAGCAAAGCCTGCGAGACAATAGAAGAAGCCGAAGCCACCATGAAACACTACGCCGAGAAAGGAACAGAGTCTTATTATAAAGAAATAGACGGTAAGTTTTTGGTGTATCGCAAAGGCGATGATAAAACCCTCAAAAACATTAATTATTCACCAGCCGACTTAAAAAGTTTAATTTGAAATGAATATCAATACGAAATCTCTCACCGATAGATTTTTTAAGTACGTACAGATTGATACGCAGTCTGACCCCGAGTCGAAAAGTAATCCATCTACCGAAAAACAGAAAGATTTAAGCCGAGTTTTGGTGGATGAATTATTGCAAATGGGTATTGCCGATGCTCATTTAGATGAATATGGGTACGTTTATGCTACGATTCGGAGTAATACAGATAAGCCAAATGTACCGACTATTTGTTTTTGCTCGCACGTCGATACTTCGCCCGATTGTAGCGGAGCGGGTGTAAAACCAATTATTCATCAAAATTGGAAGGGTACAGACATCATCTTGCCCGATGATGATTCACAAGTATTAAGAATCAGCGAACACCCCGATTTGAAAGACCAAATAGGGAATGACATCATCACTGCAAGCGGAACTACTCTACTTGGGGCAGATAACAAAGCAGGGGTTGCCGAAATAATGGAGGCTGCTAAATATTTGATTGAGAATCCCGAAATCAAACACGGAACAATCAAAATTTTATTTACACCCGATGAAGAAATTGGACGAGGAACCGAAAAAGTGGATTTGCAAAAACTCAATGCTGATTTTGGCTACACGATGGATGGCGAGTCGCTCGGGACGCTCGAAAACGAAACATTCTCGGCCGATGCCGTTCAGATTACGATTCAGGGTGTTAGTACGCACCCAGGTTTTGCGAAAGGTAAACTTGAAAATGCCATCAAAATTGCGGCTGATATTTTAGCGGCATTGCCCAAAGATTCGCTCTCACCCGAAACCACCGAAGGCATGGAGGGATTCATCCATCCGACAAATATCAGCGGTATCCAAGAAGAAATCAAGATTGGGTTCATCATCCGAGATTTTACAGTTGCAGGATTACATCAGAAAGAAACGTATTTACAGAGTATCGTAAATAATATTTTGGCAAAATATCCAAACTCAAAGGCTGATTTTAAGGTAATCGAACAATACCGAAACATGAAAGAAGTGTTGGATGAGCATCCACAAGTGACAGAATATGCTATCGAAGCTATCAGAAGAAGTGGTTTGAAACCCGAATTGAGAAGTATTCGTGGCGGAACCGATGGTTCAAGACTTTCATTTATGGGATTACCGTGCCCGAATATTTTTGCTGGTGAACACGCTTTTCATTCAAAACTCGAATGGGTTTCGGTACAAGATATGCAAAAAGCCGTAGAAGTAATTGTGAATCTGGTGCAGGTTTGGGAAGAAAAATCTTGAATTTAGTATGGAGAAAATAACCCCTCTCCATTGGGAGAGGGGCAGGGGTGAGGTTTTATTCATATCTCAAAGACTCGATTGGGTCGAGTTTTGAGGCTTTATAAGCAGGATAAATCCCTGAGATTAGACCTACGGTAACACAAACGAAGATTCCGAGCGACATCCATCCCCACGGCACAATAAAGCTACTTTTTTCGCTAATGAGTTGCGAAACGACGTTGCCTACTGCGATTCCGAGGATAATTCCACCGATTCCGCCCAAAATACAGATTACTATTGCTTCTATTAAGAATTGCAAACGGATTTTGAGAGGAGTTGCTCCAAGTGCCTTTCTGATTCCAATTTCGCGGGTACGCTCGGTCACCGAAACCATCATGATGTTCATCAATGCGATAGCTGCACCCATCAATGTAATAAAACCGATTCCAAACCCGCCGATTCTTAAATAACCCGAAATTTCTTCAAAATCTTTGGCGAAGGCATCCGAACGCTCAATCTCAAAAGAGCTGGGTTTGCCCAATTGGTCTTTACGTACACGTCGCATCACGGCTTCGGCTTCGCCAGTGATATAATCCATATCCGAGATATTCGGAACCGAAGTCGTTATATCAAAAGTAAGGGTTCGTCCACCAGCAATTTGTCGTCCAGTTTCGAGCGGAACGAGTGCCACACGGTCGTCGCCACCACCGTTGATACTTCCTTTTTTATCTAAAACGCCGATTACCTTAAACTTTAGCCCGAGCATCGAAATCTCTTTGTTGATGGGGCTTTCTTTCGGAAAAAGCGTTGTTGCTAATTCGCTTGCTAAAATCACGACGTTGTTGGTCATTTCGATGTCGGTCGGTGTAACATCACGTCCTGATACCAATTTGTATCCTTTAATATTAAGGTAGTTTTCGTCGATACCGATTAAGCGAGTATTAGGATTAGTCTTTAGCGAGCCGTATTTTAATTGGGCGATTCCCGTCACGTTTGCATAAATCGTGATATTAGCGGCTGTTTTGCCTTGAAAAAGCTGTTTGTAAAGTTTGGCTTCTCGATATACGATTGGCGGGTAATCTTTATCGCTTACGCCAGCACTACGGCGGCGAAACATTCGAGGGCCTTTGATGTCGAAAGAATTGGCTCCGAGGCTCGAAAAACTGTTATCGACCGAACTCTGCATACCGTCAATGGTTGTTAGCATACCCACCAAAGCCATGATGCCGAGGGCTATAATTAATGCCGTGAGTACAGTACGGAGCAAATTGCCTTGTATAGAGCGTAAGCCTTCTTTGACGTTTTCTGATAAATTCATCTTTTTTGTGTTTCGAGGTGCTATTTTGAACCAAAAAAATAGCAGCATTTGAGATTTCAAAGGTCGGATTTTATCAAAAAAATATCAAACCGATGAAGCAATCGAATCAGCCGTTTATCCTTAAATTATACCGTGATTGGCTTTGACTACACGAAAGACGTTTGAATTACCACTGAAACCGCTTTTGATTCTGAAATAGCTTAGTTAAATACAAGTAGATGAAACCGTGGCATGAATAACCTTTGGAATCAATATTTATTCCCTTTCGGTTGATAAAATCGTATTTTTAACTTTACCACTGAGTTCACGTAGAACACATAGATACACTTAGTTTGATTATTTCTTAGTGAAACTTTGTGTTCTCAGTTCCTTAGTGGTGAATTTATTTTTTACATTCTATTACCCGAAAGGGAATATCCAAATTATTATTAACATGTCACGGTTTTTAAAGGGGATATATCTCAATAATTCACCATTGCACTTTTTACTTTTCTTGGGAGCCAGACCTGCATTTGTCCGCTTCCACGGTTGCACCATGTATAATAAGGAATGGCGGTGATATGCTTTTTCTCTGGCTTAAATCCTAAACCATCTGGGGTAGGCTTGAAAGTGGTGGCATCGGTTTGAATAGCAATGATTGGCTCATTAAGAACTTGCTGCGAAACTTCGGTAAATTTGGCATTATCTGGCACAATGAAATCCCAAGCTTTGCCTTCGTTATCAATACCTTCTACACAATAAACCAAAGGCCCACGTTGTAGAGCTACTCTATCGTTATTTTGTTTGAGTTCGTTGCGAGCAACTACTTTTCGCACATCCATTGGTAGTTCAAAACTCACTATATCACCCGCTGACCATTCACGGTCAATGATAGCATAGCCATTTTCAACCTTATAATCAATCTTTCTTCCATTAACCATCATAGTAATATTTGCGGTATAATTACCTAAGTAATGGTATAAATTGCCCGCAACTGGCATATTTGTAGCCCAACTCGGAATCCTTACGTGCAGCGTATATTTTATTTTCGTACTCGGATTCATCGAAATTTTCACTTTTCCGTTGAGTGGATAATTGGTTTCAATGCTTGTTGGAATTTCAGTATTTCCCAGCTTGATATTCGTATTGCTTCCCACAAAAAGATTGACCCAGATACCATTCTCAGATTTTCCGTAGATATAATCGCCAAGTGAGGCAACTAAACGAGCAATGTTTGATGGGCAACAAGCCGTACCAAACCATTCTCGGCGAGCATGACGACCGATGGATGCCAATGGATTACCATAGAAAAAACGGTCGCCGCTAAGTGATAGCCCATCTAAAGCTCCGTTGTAAAGGCTTCTTTCCAAAACATCAATGTATTTGCTTTCGCCCGTGAGTGCATTCATTCGCTGATTCCAGAAAACCATTCCTACCGAGGCACAAGTTTCGCAATAAGCGTTTTCGTTGGGTAAATCAAAATCTTGGCTAAAACCTTCGTTACTTCCAGACGAGCCAATGCCGCCCGTGATGTACATATTACGGTGTACGACATCTTCCCAAACAGTTTTCATGGCGTTCATATAACCTGTATCGCCTGTATTTACCGCCACGTCGGCTGCACCTGTGTATAAGTACATCGCACGCACCGCGTGGCCCGTAATCTCTTTTTGGTCTTTTACCGGAATCGCATCTTGACAATAGGCTGGGTCTTTCCAGTCATCCCAAATCACACCTTTACCGTTTCCTTTACCTCTTTGATTAAGAAACCACTCCGAAAGTTTTAGATAACGTTCATCTTTGGTCGTACGATAAAGTTTTACAAGAGCCAATTCGATTTCTTGATGCCCCGAAACCCATGGACGGTTGGCAAGACGGAAAGTTTCGTCAATATGATTAGCCAAACGAATGGCCACATCGAGGAGTTTACGCTTGCCAGTAGTATTGTAATAAGCCACTGCCGCTTCGATAAGGTGTCCGGCACAATAATCTTCGTGCTTTTCCATGTCTGTCCAGCGGTTTTGTAGGCCATTGAGTGTATAGTAGGTATTCAGATAACCATCGGGCAATTGAGCCGCCGCAATTTTGTCAATCCATTCGTCGGTTTTCTTTTCGAGTTCAGCATCGGGGTGGTTTTTGAGCGAATAAGCCATTGCTTCGATAGCTTTGTACACATCCGAATCATCAAAGTAAATGCCTTCATGTTTTTCGCCTTGCTTACGAGCAACCTTTTCGAAGTTTCTGATACGAGGTGTTTTTACTTCAGTTTGCACAATACAGGCTTGTAGCGTAGCGGTAGCCACTTTATCCATTTTGGGCTTCCAAAAGGCATCAGTGATAGTTACGTCCGAGAATTTGACTGGCTCGATTTTTTGGAGATTTTGGGCAAAAGACTGGCCACAAACTAATCCAAGTATGAGTAGCTTAGGGAAGTTTTTCATAGTTTTAGGTTGAATATTGATGAATTATACCATGATTTTATGATTTGTAAGATTAGCGTGATATAATCGGCAGACAATCAAAGGATTGTAAGTATTATTCTCAAAAAATCAAATAAGCCCAACGCCATCGGTGAGGGCAACCTCATAATGTTCCATTTTGCGATTAAATTTCTCAAAGTACTCTTTTTCGGCTTTGGCGATAAATGTTTCAAAATAATCTTTTTTTACAAGATTGATTGTGCATCCGCCAAAACCCGCACCCATCATTCGGCTACCGATTACGCCATCGTCTTGGCGAGTAATATCAACCAAAAAGTCTAATTCTTCGCAACTGACTTCGTATTCGTTTTGAAGGCCATCGTGGGTTTCGTACATTTTTTGTCCAAAAGTCACCAAATCATCCTGCAAAAGAGCCTCGCACGCGATTTCGACCCGACTGATTTCTTCGATTACGTATTTACAGCGACGATAAACGACATCGCTCATTTTATCAGCTTGGCTGCGTAACATCATCGGTGTGGCATCTCGGAGCGAATCTATCTGAGGATAAGCATCTTGCAAGATTCTGACACCCGTTTCGCACTCGGCTCGGCGGGTGTTGTATTCCGAATCTCCGAGGTTATGTTTTACGCCAGTATTACACAAAACTATCTGATAATCAGCACTATGAAACGGAAAATATTGGTATGTTAAATCTCTACAATCTAACCGAATGACCGATTCTTCTTTACCATGAATACTCGCAAACATATCCATGATTCCGCAATTGACCCCTGCAAAATTATGCTCTGATTTTTGGGCGATGAGGGCCATTTCAAATGGTTTGAGTTTTAAATCGAAAAGCTGATTTAGAGCAAAAACCATCCCCGATTCAACCGCCGCCGACGACGACAAACCCGCTCCCAAAGGTACATCTCCACCAAAAACTACGTTTATGCCAACATCTATTTTATAATTTTCGTTGATTAACTCACTAACTACACCAATGAGGTAATTTGCCCAGCCTTTATCGGTTTTTTGCAGGTTATCGAGCGATATTTCGAGCGAATCCGAAAGGTCTAATGCATTAAAACGACAGGTTTTATCTGTATTTTTAGCAACCGAAAAGTAAATAGCCTTGTCGATAGCAGCGGGCAGAACGTACCCATTGTTATAATCTAAATGTTCGCCAATAAGGTTGATTCTTCCGGGGGCTCTTACCGTTATTTCGGGTGAATTATGGTAAATCTCTCTAAATTTTTGTTCAACTGTCGTTTTATATATACTGGTCATTCTTGAATTTTATTGAAAGTCGAAATTAACACTATTCACCAATAATATTCAACAACTTAGCAGAATTGATGATGGATTTTTACTAATTTTAGGTCTTACAACCCGATATGATTATTGCAAACATTTGCATTATTATTGAACCATGCAGAAAAAACAAGCGACCATTAAAGAAATTGCGAAGGAACTAAACATTGCTGTTTCTACGGTTTCGAGGGCATTGCAAAATAATCCACGGATTGGTTTGCGTACACGTGAACGGGTTTTTGAAGTTGCCAAAAAGCTGAACTATGTCCCGAATCCTGCGGCGATTTTGCTCAAAAAGAATCGGACTTATACCATCGGATTATTGATTCCGTCGCTGACGGAGGAGTTTTTTTCTATGGCTATTACGGCTATCGAAGATGTAATCGTCGATAAGAAAATCAGTGTAATGATAAGTCAATCGAGAGATAAATTTGACCGTGAAGTGCAGGCTTTGAAGACTTTTTTGAGTAGCCGAGTAGATGGTGTGATTGCTTCGGTTTCGGGCGAAACAAATCATTACGGTCATTTTAAAGAGTTAGAGAATTACGGAATCCCGATTGTTTTCTTTGACCGAGTTCCGCGAAATCTTGCTGCACATAAAGTACGCAGCGGAGTTACCGAGGGTGCGTTTGAAGCAATTGAGTTTCTGGTCAATAAAAAGGTTACTAAAATTGCATTAATCAATGGGCCAACTAATCTCGAAGCTTCAGATGAGAGACTCAATGGCTACCTAACTGCTATTGAGAAATTTAACCTAAAAATCGCCCAAAGCTACGTCAAAACAACTGATTTATCGAAAGAAGATACTTTTCGGAAAATGAATCAATTGCTTGATATTCAGGATGTTCCAGAAGCGGTTTTATGTTTTAATGACTATGTGGCACTTTATGCCATGCAGGCGTGCCGTGAGCGTGGAGTTGTGCCAAATAAAGATGTACTTTTTGTGAGTTTTGCTAATTTACCCATTACGGGTTTCATGGATAATCCACCGATTGCTTCGGTCGAGCAATTTGCTTATCAAATGGGCGAAACTGCCGCTAATCTTCTGCTTAGGTTAATCAATCAAAAAGAAGGGGAAAGTATTGATTACCAAGAGATTACGATTTCTACAAAGCTAATCGTGCATTGATTTACCGAACCATAAAGTTAATGCTACCATTGGCTCCGTTGCCACCGGCATTAAATTCGCCGCTTTCGATTGCGGGCGACCAACTTCTGTAAACCAATCCGTTATCACCGTATAATCGCCAACGAATCGTAAAGCTATCTCCTGCCAAAAAGCGGCGGTTAGCTGGGCGATTTGCCCCAAAAACCTTTGTTTCTGTTTTTTTGTCGTATTTGAAGGTGGCAGTTGCGTAGAGATTATAGATTTGGTTTGCGGTGATAGAAAACCTTTTTGTTTCGAGATTAAACAATCCTGCATAAGCTAATTCAGGAGCTGTTTTTCCGCCTGCGGGTTCGAGTCCACCATGATTAGCGGTCACGGCATTGCCATCGGCATCAATGTATGGCTCGTTGAAATAAACATAAAATTCGACCCGATTTACGTTGATTTTTTTATCGAGAGAAATCCATCTAAAGTCAAAATCTACTCTCGAACTCGACATTCGACCCTCTACAAATGTATTGTTTTTGATTTCACCGTAACCATGCACCCCCGGCTCAGGCTCCTTGTAAGGATTGAGGTCGGTGTTTCGACAAGAGTTGAAAGCTATAAAAACTATAAAAAGATATATAATCCGCATTTTTGATTATTTACAATGGTAATTTATATTTTAGAATATCCCAAAAAATTGCATCACGGTCAAAAATCACATCTTTATAAGTTGCCGCATTAGGGTTATAGGTTAATTCTTGTTGTGGATACGGCAACCTAAGGGCAAATTGGCGTGGCGGACGCATCACATTTAATTGAATATCATTCGGATAACCCGTTCGGCGAAAGGCATTGTAAATCTCAAAACCATTGCCAAAATTACTAAACCACGCTTGTTTTAGAATGACATTGAGTTTTTGCTCGTTGGTTGTTGCTTTGTCAAATCTATCCAAAATATTGTTTATGTATCTCTCAATAGAGGCGGTGTTCATGCGTTGCGATTTGTTATCGTTGGCAATGGCAACAGACTCAACAACCGCCATTTGCGAACGCATCGCCGATGCTAATTCTTGCCGTGCATCGCCCGCAATGCCCAATGTCAAGATTGCCTCTGCTTTCAGAAAATTAACTTGCCAATTAGTAATCATCGGGAAATACCCTTGCCCTTTGCCTTCATTGACCGACGCTGCCCTTGCCAAAATCTCTTTGCCATCATAGACTCCACCGGCAGGATAAACCCCAGGAGCAGTTCGGATGTTGGCATCGGGCGGAACTCCCGAAAAATCTCCTCTATCTCGTCCAAAATAACCCGCCAGCCACGTGAATTCTTCGTAAATGGCTTTAGCTTGCTCAGGTGTATATTTGAAAGTATTTACCAAAATAGTTTGTACGGCATTTTGGTTATTGAGATACGCAATAAATACGTCGGTTATGGCTTTTAGGTTGTCTTCGACAGTGGCAGGAACTTTATTTTTTTCGATTAATAGCCTCCGAACAATTTTAGGATTTAAAATCAGATACCCGTAAGTGCATCCGCTCACACCAATACACGGAGTCGTACTTTTATCGGTTGGGTCGTTTTGATTCAATATTCGACTTGTCTGACGGCGGAAATAATACGGCAAACGAGGGTCTTCGTTGTCAATCATCTCTACCATAAATTGATGTAGAAAATAGGTAAATTGATTATCGCCCGAATACGCACTTTGAGCCCACGGATGCCGCCCATCGGGAGTGCGAAGAGAGTTAAATGTGAATTTAAAGTTTTCGGACGAACTACTTATCAGACCTTTCTTTATAGTTGCTTCAATTTCTGTTTTGGCGGTTGTTCGTACCCTGCGAGCATTGATTAACAGTCGAAATTTGACAGTATTGGCCAGTTTTAACCATTTATTTATATCGCCCTCGTAAATTATATCGCTTTGGTCCCGCGAGATTCCACCCAATTGCGATTTGCTCAGATTACTGATGGCTTGGTCGCATAATTTTATCAAGTCTTCGTAAATCTCAACATCTTTATCAAACTTTGGATTTTTGTTGGCAATATATAGGTTTCCGCCAAATGCCTCCGAATACGGCACATCGCCGAACATATCGACCATTACTCCAAAGAAATAGGCTTTCATCGTTTGCCCAATTCCGAGATAATGTGGTAGATTACCCGCTCTTTCGGCTCCTTTTATCAGCTCATCGAGGTCTTTTCCTCCATTGGTATAGAAATTTCCCCAAGCGTTGTTGTATGTCGTGTTATTTAGTCCAAAATTATCATTGCTCGATAAAATCCCCACAAATCCGTGGGCGTCGGCATTTAAACCCTGCATCCAACTAACGAGGTTGATTTGAGCCGATGGCAGAAGAAGCCGTGGCTCTGCTTTACTCGGAGAATTTGGGTCGATGTTTACATTCAGATTGGTCAATTCACACGCACTGATGCACGTGATTATCGCAACCGAAAAAATAAGTTTATATATTAATGTTTTGAAAGCCATTTCTCAAAAATAGAATATAACCAAGTTGGTCTGACTATCGTCCGACCGTTGTTACAAAAATCAGAATGATAACGATAAATTTGCTCCCAGACGTCGAACCGATGGAGCCGCCCCAAAATCGAAACCTTGTACGTTTGAATCTGCCGTTGCCGAAAGTACCTCAGGGTCGAGATTAAGTCCTTTGAGCATATTTGGCACATAATACCAAAGGTTTCGCCCCGAAACCGAAAGCCGAGCCGACCCAAATGGTGTTCTTTTTAGTAAATTCTTCGGAATCGTATAACCCAATGATACTTCTCGCAGTCGTATTGTTGTAATGTCATAAACGTTGAGTTCGTCGGCACCATAAGCACCAAATCCGTTTGAAAAATGGTAATTGAATGCCGTAATTCCCGTTGTATTTTTGATGGTATTGCCTTTTTCGTCTAAGATTGGCTTGTAGGTTTGAGGGTCGCCATAAACGCCCGGAATCACCCGAATGGCTTCTCTTTCTTCTTGAATTTTGAGTTGGCCCCTCAAAAACAATGAAGCCGCAGTTACCGAATACATTTGCCCACCGTGACGATAATCAATTAAAAAACTGAGGTTAAAACCTTTCCATTTGACATTATTTGTCACATTCAACAAAAAACGAGGATTGGGGTTTCCGATGATTTGAGCATCGGGTTGATTGATTATCCAGCCTTGTGATTCATCAATCAAGTAATTGCCTTTGTCGTCTTTGGCAGTAGCAATCCCAAAAATTTGACCGTATTCATAACCCGTTCGGTGGATTGTATTGACAGTTCCGCCAACAGGAGAAGGCAATACGACCTCGCCAAGCGGGCCAGCATCTACTACTAATGAGCGATTACGAGTAAATGCCGTGTAAATATCCCATTCAAGGCCATTTTTTAGTTTTACCGGAATCAAGTTTAGTCCAATCTCCCAACCTTTATTATCTAATCTACCCGCATTGATAACCGCATTTGTAAAGCCCGACGAGCGTGGCAATTCGGCATTTGTGATAATCAGATTGGTCCCACTACGATGGTAGTAAGTGGCATCTAAAACCACTCGGTCATTCAAGAAATGAAGCTCAGAACCCACTTCGACCTCGGTCAAAAACTCGGGCTTTAGCTGCTGATTGTAGAGTAAATCTGGGGTTGTGAGTTGATTGTATTTGAGACCTTTATAATCGGTGTAAGCAGTTGGTACATTGAAGGTCGTATTGACCAAATACGGATTCGTATCTCGCCCAACTTTGCCATAAGCCATTCTAATTTTACCAAAATTGAGAATATTTTTGGGTAATTCGAGGGCATCTGTAAAAACAAAAGTAGCACTTGCACCCGGATAAAAATAGCTACGGTTGGCGATTGGTAGGGTAGAAGACCAGTCGTTTCGGGCAGTAAAGTTGAAGTTGAGCCATTCGTTATAAGAGAATGTCATGTCGGTGTAAACACCCAAAATTCGCTTAGTTTCCGAACCCGAATACCCCAGCTGTGTCTGAGTATTTTGTAAAGTATAAACATCTGGCACAACGAAATTTTGCCCGAATGTATAATCGTATCTTTTGAATCGCTCGTTGATGTTACCCCCAATCATCCCTCTATACAAAAACTTATCGTTGATGTCTTTATTGACCGAGATAACAAAATTATAATCTTGCTCAATGTTGAATCGGTTATCGTGGTACATATTTCCTTGCGGAATGATAGAGCTACCAACCCGAACATTTTGCTTCCTAAAATCACTGTAACCGTTTACACCACCTTTCATCGTGAGGCTCAGCCACGAAGTTGCGTCATAAGTTACTGCCATTTGAGCAAATGCTCGGTTGACGTTTGAGGTATAATGATTGTATTTGACAATCCAGAGAGGGTTATCGAATGAAGCTCGATAGAAAATATTTGAACCATCGACAGGATTTTCGAATGGTAAACCCATTAGGTCGTAGTTTCGAGGTAAATAAAACAAACGAGCGTAGATAGAACCTTCGTTTCCTGAACCATAATCAGTGGCAAAACTCGCTCCCGAAAGCGGACTTTTCTGGTCGGTATTGACGTACGTTACACTCCCCGAAACCGTAAATTTATTATTCAAAATCGCATTACCTCCCAAACTAATTGAGGTTCTCGACGCGTTCATGTTATCTACGATTCCCTTATTATTCATTCTCGAAACCGTAGCGTTTAAAGTTGTACGTTCACCCGTTGAGGTGATATTGAGGCTATTTTCTAAGAGATAGCCCGTTTTAAAAAATTGTCCTAAAATATCGTAGGGTTGTAGTCTAACTCTATCTGGCAGTACTCCTGCAAATAATTCGGGATACCGCACCACGAGCGGATTATTCACTGAGTCAATCGGAATGTAGAGTGTACTATATTTCCTATTGATTTCATCGACATAGTTGGCAAATGGATAACCCCAGTTACCGATTACACCATTGTTATAGTTTTGGTTTACGCCTTGCGAATATTTATCTTGATAATCGGGCGTTTGAGAGATTTTTTCGTTTGAGTAACCAACGTTATAGGTGATTTCTAATCCTTTTCTGGCACGTTTACTTCCTGATTTTGTGGTTATAATCACAACCCCATTGGCTGCACGTGAGCCATAAAGAGCCGATGCCGCTGCACCTTTCAGAATCGTCATTGACTCGATGTTATTGGGGTCAATATCGAATGCTCGGTTTGAATAAACTGTATTACTATTAAAGTTATCCGTCGCATCAACCGAATTGTCGAACGGAACACCATCAACCACAAAAAGAGGTTGAGTATTGCCAGTAAACGACGAAAAACCACGGATATTGATTCGGGTAGATTGCCCAGGAGTACCACCGCCTGCTTTGATGTCTAAGCCTGGAACTTTGCCGTTTAATGCCCGCAATAAATCGCTTTCGGAGCGTTGTTGAATCTGTTCGGCTTGTACATTAGAGACCGCATAGCCTAATGCTTTTTTTTCACGCTGAATACCAATGGCAGTTACTACAACCTCCGAGAGTTGTTTAGTATCGGCCACCAATGATACATTTATCTCGGCTTGATTCCCGACTTTTACTTCTTGGCTGTTTGTACCAACTAAGCTAAAAACCAGTATAGTATTGTTATTTGTAACCTCAATGGCGAAATTACCTTCAATATCTGTTTGAGTACCTTTTGACGTATTCTTGATTTGTACAGTTACTCCGGGAAGTGGAGTTTTATCTTCGGCAGAAATGACCCTCCCTGTTATTCTTCTCCCTTGTGCCATTACAAAAACGGCTTGGCAAAAGATAAGCAAGAAGCCTAATAGTAATTTCTTTTTCATGCACTGTGTTAAGGTTGAATGATGAATACGGAGTAGTTTTGTTGATTCATCGTAGGATTAAACTTAGAATAAATTCGCCTAAATGCCAAATTTTGATTCATAAATTTGATTCTAAGGTAATTTTATTAAAAAAAAGAGCTGTCTCTTACGAAACAGCTCTTTCAAAAATATTGTCTTCTTCTGAAATAGAAAACTCAATAAAGTATTATTTCAGGTAATTCTACTTTTTGACTGAATAACTCTGTTTATTCGCCACCGCAGGAATACCACTATACGAAACCCCTTCTACACTCACACGCATTGTCGTCTCGGCATCGGTATTGAAATAACTGACACTCGCTTTCCCATTTTTGTCAGTTTTTATCATTGGCGACCAAAATACGGTAGAACGATAATCAGGACGGACGTTTTCGGGTAGGTCTTGGTCGTATTTGGGCATGTAAAACTCCTTGGCTGTGTAGTAACCCATTACTTTTTTGATTTCAATTCCTACTGATTCCTCATTCTTAATAATTTCATCCCAACTTTTTGTCAGAACAGATATACAACTACCATACTGAATATCCAAACGTTTTAGAATATCAATTCTTTCAATTCTATCTACGGGCAAATCAATTAACATTTTTGCCGAAACTGGTATTCCATCTAAGAGGAAAGTAGGTTTTCTACCTCGAATTGTTACGTTAATCTCATCGCCAAATCCAGTTACAATCACACCAACCGCCCTACCTCGAATAATATCGAAAACATTCAACGCTGAGGGACTTACATCACCTTTCAAAATAATATCAGGATAACCATACAAAACTCTTTTATCTCTTTTAAATTCACTTTTTTTAGCTTTGACCGATACCTCACCCAGCATAATGGCATTATTTAATTTGAGTTTTTTGTTCAGTTCCAAAGCGTCTTTGGTGTATCTGAGGTAGTCTGTTAGGTTACTATATTCTACCTCTACTACACCATTTATCTTCTGATTTGCCGAAACCTTCGGGCTGGTTTGTGGTATTATATTAATCTTGGATTTGACATTTTCTTCGCCAATCATTGCCTGTGCCATCACTTCGGTCGAATCCCTGAAATCTAATCCATAGAACATAAAACTACCATTTTTCTCGACTTCTCCCATCAAAAACTGTTGTGTCGAATCTCTCCCTACCATCAAAGTCATGTTTACAGTCTTTTCAAAAGGTTTTCCGTTAAGTCTGCTGACTTCTCCCGAAACAACCAAGCCTCGCTCCAACAAATATTTGCTCGGCGGTAAATCTTTTTGAAGTACATCATTCCATCTGAATCTTCGCCAGCCTTGTGTCATCAATAGAATGTCTAAATGATAGGTTGCATTTCGATTGTTTTTATCAAAATAATAGGCTGGATTTTGGATATTTCCTCTCAAATCAGAACTCAGAAGTAGGTTGGTCAATATTGTTTCTTGGTATTCGGCATCTTCGATTTGTTTGGCGTCCAAGACCGCCATCGAAAAATTCCCCTCGACTGGATTTCCCAGTTCGTCTTTTACTTCGATTTCTATTTTTGTTTTTTCTCTTGGTTTGTAAATGTTTTTGTCGGTTTTCAGATTAAAGGTCAATTCTTTGGTAGGTGGAATAAAAACTACTCGCTCGCAGTGAGGTCGAAGTTGGTTGTCAAAAACGGTAAACTGAGCCACACCGGGCGGGAACTTGTCTTTGGCAATGCTAATAGAAGCCATCGGCTTGCCCAAAGGTACTTTTCCTGCATAAAATGCCACACCTTTCGACTGCCCGATTAAGTACATTTCGGTATCAGGCAAAGTATTGTTTAAGATAATTCGGATATTGTTTTTATTGGAAACATTATCCACAATCATCGAAATTCCTTGGGGCTTGGTTTGGGGTAAATCGAAGGTTTTGGTATAAATATTTTGGTATTTGACCACCGCACGATAACTTTTGCCACTTTCGGGTTTGAATTTGAAAAATCCCATTCCCAAATGTTCACTTTTGAAATCCAGAACGGTATCGCCAGTAGAAGCAATGATGTTACCCGTAACGTTCAACCCATTTCCTAAGACATCGGTGGCTTTAAATGCAACCCTCGAATCTGTATTTTCGATGAGATTGCCTCCTTCGGGGCATAATTGGAAATCTATCGTTTCGGCATTAAGTTTTTCGAGATTGGCGTCTTGATTGGTGGTATAAACCTGAAAATCTTTGGTGTAGAACAGTGATTCATCAAAATTTCGCATCCAGTTGGTGTATGCCCGCAGGCGATAGGTACCCGCTTGGAGCGAATCGGGAAGAGTGAAATCTCCATGCCCAAAACCGTTTTCTAATTTGATGATTCGTTTATCGATGAGTTTTCCTTCTGAATTGTCAATCAAATCAACATATAGAGGTATGCTGATGGTATCAGGATGTAGCGTCGTGGCTTCGACCAGATAGGCTTTGAACCAAATCTTCTCACCTGCAACATAATAGGGTTTATCAGTGTGCAGGTACGCTTTTTCTTCGGGGTATTCTTGGTGGTACTTTTCGAGTTGTGACACCAATTTCTTTAGTAAGTCTTCTTCGGTCTTGAAGGAGAAAAAGGTTAAGATACCTACGCAAAGGGGGAAAAAGAGTTTTTTCATATCCAAATAGCTTTAAAAATTCTACTTCCTCACCGAGAAACTCGTTTTACTACTTCCCATCAAGCCACTATAGGCAAGTCCTTCAATATGTAAACGCATTGTCGTCTCGGCATCGGTATTGAAATAACTGACACTCGCTTTTCCATTTTTATCAGTTTTTATCATCGGCGACCAAAATACGGTAGAACGATAATCAGGGCGGACGTTTTCGGGTAGGTCTTGGTCGTATTTGGGCATGTAAAACTCCTTGGCAGAATAGTATCCTATGAATTTTGATACCATTACTCCAAATACATCCTCCTTACTGGGTTTGAAATCTGGATTTCCAACCTTTGTAAAGACAGATACAATGCCTCCACGTGCTTGGTCTCCATACATGACAGCCCCCTGCAAACTTTTAACAATCTCAACTCTATCTACATTATTGATGTCAATAGACAGTACTGTTTCCATAGTAGCAGGAAAGCCATCTATCAAAAATAATGGATTACCACTGACATTGAAAGATGCTGATAACGGGCGAATTACAATGGTTGGTCTATTTCTATCTCCGCCTACGAAAACTCCAGCAACTCTACCCCTAAGGAGCTCTAAGACATTTAATGCTGATGGACTAGCATCTCCTTTTACAACTGCTTCTGCTCTTGGATACAAAACTCTTTTATCTCTTTTAAATTCACTTTTTTTAGCTTTGACCGATACCTCACCCAGCATAATGGCATTATTTAATTTGAGTTTTTTGTTCAGTTCCAAAGCGTCTTTGGTGTATCTGAGGTAGTCTGTTAGGTTACTATATTCTACCTCTACTACACCATTTATCTTCTGATTTGCCGAAACCTTCGGGCTGGTTTGTGGTATTATATTAATCTTGGATTTGACATTTTCTTCGCCAATCATTGCCTGTGCCATCACTTCGGTCGAATCCCTGAAATCTAATCCATAGAACATAAAACTACCATTTTTCTCGACTTCTCCCATCAAAAACTGTTGTGTCGAATCTCTCCCTACCATCAAAGTCATGTTTACAGTCTTTTCAAAAGGTTTTCCGTTAAGTCTGCTGACTTCTCCCGAAACAACCAAGCCTCGCTCCAACAAATATTTGCTCGGCGGTAAATCTTTTTGAAGTACATCATTCCATCTGAATCTTCGCCAGCCTTGTGTCATCAATAGAATGTCTAAATGATAGGTTGCATTTCGATTGTTTTTATCAAAATAATAGGCTGGATTTTGGATATTTCCTCTCAAATCAGAACTCAGAAGTAGGTTGGTCAATATTGTTTCTTGGTATTCGGCATCTTCGATTTGTTTGGCGTCCAAGACCGCCATCGAAAAATTCCCCTCGACTGGATTTCCCAGTTCGTCTTTTACTTCGATTTCTATTTTTGTTTTTTCTCTTGGTTTGTAAATGTTTTTGTCGGTTTTCAGATTAAAGGTCAATTCTTTGGTAGGTGGAATAAAAACTACTCGCTCGCAGTGAGGTCGAAGTTGGTTGTCAAAAACGGTAAACTGAGCCACACCGGGCGGGAACTTGTCTTTGGCAATGCTAATAGAAGCCATCGGCTTGCCCAAAGGTACTTTTCCTGCATAAAATGCCACACCTTTCGACTGCCCGATTAAGTACATTTCGGTATCAGGCAAAGTATTGTTTAAGATAATTCGGATATTGTTTTTATTGGAAACATTATCCACAATCATCGAAATTCCTTGGGGCTTGGTTTGGGGTAAATCGAAGGTTTTGGTATAAATATTTTGGTATTTGACCACCGCACGATAACTTTTGCCACTTTCGGGTTTGAATTTGAAAAATCCCATTCCCAAATGTTCACTTTTGAAATCCAGAACGGTATCGCCAGTAGAAGCAATGATGTTACCCGTAACGTTCAACCCATTTCCTAAGACATCGGTGGCTTTAAATGCAACCCTCGAATCTGTATTTTCGATGAGATTGCCTCCTTCGGGGCATAATTGGAAATCTATCGTTTCGGCATTAAGTTTTTCGAGATTGGCGTCTTGATTGGTGGTATAAACCTGAAAATCTTTGGTGTAGAACAGTGATTCATCAAAATTTCGCATCCAGTTGGTGTATGCCCGCAGGCGATAGGTACCTGTTTGGAGCGAATCGGGAAGGGTGAAGTCTCCATGCCCAAAACCGTTTTCTAATTTGATGATTCGTTTATCGATGAGTTTTCCTTCTGAATTGTCAATCAAATCAACATAGAGCGGTACGCTGATGGTATCAGGGTATAGCGTCGTGGCTTCGACCAGATAGGCTTTGAACCAAACCTTCTCGCCTGCAACATAATAGGGTTTATCAGTGTGCAGGTACGCTTTTTCTTCGGGGTATTCTTGGTGGTACTTTTCGAGTTGTGACACCAATTTCTTTAGTAAGTCTTCTTCGGTTTTGAAGGAGAAGAGCGAAACTATAAAAATTGATAAGATTAGCAAATTAGTTTTCATAAAATATCTGTCATATTATTATTTGGTTATCAATCTAAAGTAATAACCAGATTTAATGGTACTAAATGACTCACATCTAAAAGTAGTGTGAAAACATGCTGCTGCAACACTTGTACGGTTTTGGTTTGTACAAAATGGGCTATTTGTACAGTTTACTGACTCATCAATGGTTGTTTTTTTATGGAACGAGTCTCAATTTTTAAATTTGATGACTCAGGTATGAGTTCATTAGTATTGATTCATAGAACTTCTACTATTTTAGGTATATGTTTCATCGTTTTACTCTTTTGTCGAAATAAACCAAGACAAATTTATTTTTGATAAATAATAAATCCACTACCCCAAAGTGTAGTTTTTTGTCAGTGTAGTACTTTGTTTGCGAAAGAGATAACGATTGGTTAAATAATTGAGAATGAGAGAAGTATCGCCCAAATTTATATTGTTTTTGAAATTGTGATACATCATTAACTGTACACTTGCAGTACATGAATCAAATTAAGTAGTTAGATATTTTACCAAATACGTTTGAATATTGAATAAAAAAAGAGCTGTCTCTTACGAAACAGCTCTTTCAAAAAATATATCGTTTATTATTACTGTACGATATTAACTCGGTAGAAGAATGGCGAGCTATAGAATGCACCACCAGTGATGTTTACACCAGTATTAGCGGCATTGAATCTTTTGCCATCTGTCAATACCATAGTTGCTCTGATTTCAAATCTTGAACCAGCCACAACTTCAGCATCTGTCATTCTAAGAGCATCTTGTGCTTGTTTTCCAGTTACCGAAAGTGTAATTCTTGGGTAACCAGTTTGAGCATCTTTTGCAAACTCAGAAGCTTGTAACGTTCTAAGCGGAGCATCTGCTTTCAAAGTTGCACCTGCCGATGATACGTGTCTAACAACCAACTCATAAGATGCAAAGTTTGCCCCAGCGTTTGGTGTAACTGCCTCTAACACGGCTTCCATTCTTGTTCCAGCCATATTTGCTTTGCTAACATTCCAAGTAGTATTACTTACAGGAAATGGCGTTACAGTACGCATATAACCGCCTTGTGGTAAGTTAAAATCGTCTAATTTGTCAATCATCTGGGTTTCACAAGCCATCATAAACAGCCCTAAAACCAGAAGAATTGAATAACTTTTTATGTATTTCATATTATTTCTAAATTTTGAATTAATAAATAGTTGATTCTTTGGGGCTTATTTTAATAAACCTGCCGGATTGTTATCCCAGAAAACTGGCGTTGTTACGTTTGCTTTTTGTTTTGCTGTTGAGTTACGAGTAATAAAAGCAATAGGATAATAAAACGAACGCACAAACTGGCCAGGGTTAGGGTCTAATGCTGGTTGCAAGTTACGAGGCATTCCAGTGCGGCGATACATATTATATGCTTCAATACCGTTTCCGTGTAGAGCAAACCAATACTCCGTAGCAATAACGTTTAGCTTATCAGCAGTTGTAGCCGCTTTATCGTATGCATCTAATGCAGCAGTAACGTATTTATTAACCTCTGTCGTCCAGTTAATACCTTTATCGGCTTCAAAACCTGTGATTTTACCAGCTTCTGATGTTGATAGAGCGTAGGCTCTCACATCAGCCATTGATTTACGAATACCTGACTCCAACAACGCTTTAGGGTCGCCAGTTGTTCTAAGTGTTAGGGCTGATTCAGCCAACATGAAATCTACGAAAGACTGCATCATGATTGGGTGAAGCCCCGCCCCTGCAGCACCAGCAACAAGAGCCACCGGACGGCCTGCGTCATTATCATATAATCCGCCTGCTGGGTAAAGTCCCCAAGCTGTTCTTCTCAATCCATCTGGTGGAATACCCTCATTGCTTAGGTGGTCACGTCCCCAATAACCTACCGTTGTTGGTAAGCAGAAATAATCGCTTGCTGCATAATGGCTCGGTTTAACGTTAGTGATACAACGAAGCTCGTTTACGTCTCTTGTATTTACAACAGTTTGTCTGTAAAAATACATTCTGATTCGCGGGTCATTTCTATCAAACATCAAGCCCATGTATTGGTTTGACTGGTAATCTCCACCACCTGTTGGTGAGTATTGACCTGCGTATCTTGGGTGGCGGTTGTCGGGGTTTACCTGGTTAGTACCAAATCTAAAAACGAAGTTTTGAGCGTTTGAAGAAATCAGTTTTCCGCCAGCGATAAGGGAGTTAATACCCGAGGTTGAACCTGCTGCATCTATCAAACGACGATTCAAAAGCATCTTCAATTTGATTGTATTCGCAGCACGAAGCCAGTTATCAGTATTGCCACCATAGTACAAATCATTTACAGACGCAAGACCAGAACGAGACCTTGCACCAAAATTAGCAGCAGCATCATCTAAATCTTTAATTGCGGCTGTATAAATACTTACACCTGTATCAGTTTTTGGATTGAAGTTTTCAGGATTAAGGGCCTCCGAATACGGTACATCACCAAAGTGGTCAACCAAGTTTGCTAAAACAGCAGCTCTGATAGTACGTGCTACACCTGCATGAACAAAAAATTCGGATTTTTCTGCCAATGGAATTAATGTTTTGATGTCATTCAAGATACCTGCATAAGCAGTGTTCCAGTTGCCATCTAATCCACCAGGAGCAACGGCGTTGTCGTAAAAGGCAGCACCTTGGTTGAGCATACGAGTAAGACGCATACCTGGGTCACTAAACTGATTGAAGTGGATACGATAATCCGCTTGTATTCTCTGTAGTAAGAAGTTTATATCTGTATTATTGGTAGTTACTTCGTTTGGGTTGTCTAACAAATCCAAACTGCAAGAACTTACCAATACCGTACACAGAGCGAGTAAGGATATTTTAAGTTTCTTTATCATCTTTTTTAATATTTTGTTAATTGTTAGAAGTTAACAGTTAATGAAAAGACCAGTAACGATTAACGATTAACTAATTTTTAGAATGTTAATTTCAGTGTACCACCAAGTCTTCTCGGGCTTGGACCTGTCAAGAACTCAAAACCAAGACCGTTACCTACACCAAGACCTAAGTTGTCAGTATCGAAGTTAAGACCTGGAGGGATATGCAATGCTTTATACCATAGGTTGTTACCCGAAAGGGTCAAAGATGCACCTTTGAATGGTAGTTTACCAAACAATGACTTAGGCAATGAATAAGACAATGCAACTTCTTGTAAACGGATTGTAGAACCATCGAAAATACGACCTTCGTCACCAAAGAAGTAAACGTTATTGAAACCTACATCAGATGCAGTAACCTGAATATCGTTTGGTTGTCCATCTGCCTTAACACCCGGGAAGATGAATGTTTGAGCACGGTCATAGCCATTTGATAAACCAGTATCATAAGTAAGACCACGACCCAACAACGCACCTGCTGTCGATGAATAGATAACCCCGCCGTGGCGATAAGTCATCATCACACTGAGAGAGAAACCTTTGTATCTGAATTCATTAATTAAACTTGTGTTGAATGCAGGGTTAGGGTCGCCTAAGATAACAGGTGTTGTGGTTGCTTGCAAATAACCTTGACTATTAATCAATAATTGACCTGCATCATTACGACGAAAGCCAGTACCTTGAATAATATTAAAAGGTTGCCCAGGAATAGCGTAATTGCCCAGAGATGAGCCAAATCCAGCAATTTGTACCTGTTGAAGTGTGATACTTTTATCTTCTGTTTGTAAATTGATAACCTTTGGTATATTACGAGCAAATGTTGCTGTTACATCCCATGCAAAGCCGTTGCTCAAGCTGACTGGAGTTCCGTTTAAGCTAATTTCGACTCCATCGTTACGGATTTTTCCGAGGTTGATGGTTGTTGAATTGTAGCCAGTGGAGGCATCTAATAGAGCTTCTGTGATTAAGTTTCGAGTGTTTCTACGATAAAGAGTGACGTCAAAACCTATTTTACTATTTAATATTTTACCTTCAATACCCAACTCATACTCTTCATGTCGCTCAGGTCTCAAATTAGGGTTTCCAAGTACGTTATCTACTGAGTGCGTTTGGATTGTTGCACCACTTGGTGTGAGCCAGCCTCTGGCACTTTGATTTAAGATATTACGTGTTTGGTAAGGTCTTGGGAAACCAGCAGAAGTACCGTATCCAGCTCTGATTTTCAAGAAGTTCAAGAATTTAGATTCAAGACCTTGAATCGCAGTTGTTGGTACAAACGATACACTTGCAGAAGGGTAAAAAATTTGGCGATTCTCTTTTTCTACAGTAGAGGTCCAGTCATTACGAGCCGAAGCATTCACAAAAAGGTAGTTTTTGAAATCTGCTGTAACCTCACCAAATATACCCATACGAGTTTGCTCTTCGGTACGGTTGAAAGCTACGTTGTCGATAAAGTTTGAATGACGGAACAAACCCCTCGCCAATTGATTTTGACTATTTATATTATAAAGATAGGTTCTATCATTACGGATATTGCCACCTATTTTGCTTGAAAGTGTCAGGTTTTCTCCAATACCTTTGGTGTATGATAGGATAGCACTGTTGTCCCAAATTGTACTTTTGAAATTAACAGTATTATACAGGCCATTTACTAATTGTACTCCACCCTTGTTAATCATAAATTCTTGGGTTTCATCATAAGTATCCAAACCTACTTTATACAACAAATTCAAATCTTTAGCTAACTCGTAGTTTAAAGTGGTAGCTGAAAAGATACGATTTACAGTACCAGTGGTCTTGTAGTTCTCTAATACCCATCTTGGGTTTGGGATATCATTGCCACTACGGAAATAAACCGAACTACCATCCAATGGGTTTTCATAAGGCCAGCCCATCAAATCAACCTGACGAGGTGTGTACATTACGTTTGCTAATACAGAAGGGAAGTCGTTTGCGTTGTTACCCTGCCCAGCACTCAAAGGAGGTGCGAATTGCTCCGTATTGGCAAAGTTGAATGATGTAGTCATTGTCAATTTTTTGCTCAATTGGGCATTTAAACCTAAACCGAGGTTTAATCTTGTTAGGCCGTTGTTTGGTATATAACCACCTTCTTTGTTATAACCAGCCGAAACGTTATAGCTTACTTTTTCGCCACCACCTGAGATATTCAAAGATGTATTATAGATTTGACCTGTACGGAAGAAATCCTTGACGTTATTAGGGAATACTTGCATTTTGTAAGGGCTAACCGAAGCTACATAATCGGCCATTGCTGCTCTTGTTGTAAGGTTGGTCAAGAATGCAAAAGGGTGGTTAGTCAATGCAGTATTTGTATTTTGAGAAGGATAAATTTGGGCTTCTTGGAGTGTCGGGCCCCAGTTTGAGAAGAAATATCCTAAGTTTTGCTGGAATCCACCTACATAATCGTTTTGGTATCTTGGCAAGTGGGCAGTGTTGGTAAATACGGACTGAGTAAGACTATACTCTGTTTTACGAGCTTTTTTACTACCATTTTTGGTAGTAACCAAGATTACACCGTTACGTCCCTGGTCACCGTAAGTTACAGTTGCTGCAAGACCTTTCAATACAGTAACGTTTTCAATGTTATTAGGGTCGAGGTCAAGGAAACGGCTTGAAGATGACTGTCCACCAGACGTAAAACCACCACGTGTGTTGGTATTAGAGTTGAAAGGTACACCATCTACTACGAAAAGTGGTTGTACTGAGCCAGTAATTGATGTATAACCACGGATAGTAATGTTTGTACCAGTACCCGAAACACCCGAAGTAGATGTTACGTTTACACCCGGAATTTTACCTTGGAGTACACGACCAACATCGGCTTGTGGACGGTCTTCAATAGCTTTCTTGTCCACACTGGTTACAGCATAACCCAATGCTCTTTTTTCACGAACAATACCTTGGGCTGTTACAACAACTTCTGAGAGAACCTTACTGTCGTCTCCTAATTTTACGTCAATGGTAGTTTTGTTGCCTACAGCTACTTCTTGACTTACCATACCCACAAAGCTGAATACTAATGTAGCGTTGCTTGCGGCTTCGATAGAGTAGTTGCCATCTCCATCGGTTTGTGAACCCTTCGAGGTTCCTTTTACCTGCACAGAAACACCCGGCAGAGGTGAGCCATCATCGGCGGAGGTTACTTTTCCTGTAATCTTCTTCGCTTGGGCGAATGCTCCCAGCGATAGAATCATACATGAGAAGACCAAAAGTAGATTCTTTCTCATACTGATTAGAAATTGGTTTAGTTTAGGTTTTTGAAGAAAAACTTTTCAAAAATAAAGCATTTCTTCAAAAAAGAAAATATTTATTTGCAAATTATTATTTTCGACCAATTATAATATTGTATAGATAAATGTACAAAATTTTGTTTCTCAGTAATATTTATCAAATATTGTTTTTTGTTTGAAAAATTGTATATTTTAGGTTTTTATTCGGTATTTTTACTTATTTTTGATTTATTATTTCGTTTTTTTATAGAAGATGACATAAACTGTTTTGTTTGGAAAATTATGCATTTTAAAAATACTTCTCCAACAAAATTGTTTTATTAATTCTTGAAAAAATACAATTAAAAATTCCATTGATTTTACCTATATGCAAATACCAGCTAAGTATGACTCAGTATCCACTTTTAGGGCTAATTGTACTACAAGAAGTAAGTAGTGAATCGAAAATCTCACTCAAATAATCTTTCAAGGCTATTTTTTGGTATTTACAAAAGATTTTTATCCATTATTTTATTTTTTTATCAAATTTTTGCAAATAATAATCGTAAATTTGCACCATTAACAATAAACCTTTACATAACCAAAGGCTCAAATGGCTGGATTGTTTAATTTTTTGACGAGCGACATTGCGATTGACTTGGGTACTGCAAACACCCTTATTATCTACAAAGACCAAATAGTTGTAGACGAACCTTCTATAATTGCCTTAGACAAAATCACTGGGAAAGTGTTGGCTATCGGACATAAGGCAATGCAAATGCATGAAAAAACCAATGAAAATATAAAAACCATCCGTCCGCTCAAAGACGGTGTGATTGCCGACTTTACCGCGGCCGAGTTGATGATTCGTGGGATGATTAAAATGATTGATACTGGTCGTAGCTGGTTTTTCTCACCATCTCACCGTATGGTCATTTGTATTCCGTCGGGTATTACTGAGGTTGAGAAACGTGCGGTAAAGGATTCGGCTGAGCATGCTGGAGCAAAAGAGGTTTATATGGTACACGAGCCAATTGCGGCGGCTATCGGTATCGGTATTGACATTGAGCAACCAAACGGCTCAATGATTGTTGATATTGGTGGTGGTACTACTGAGATTGCCGTAATCGCACTTTCGGGTATCGTTTGTGAGGCATCGGTTCGTATCGCTGGTGATTTGTTCACACGTGATATCGTAGATTATATGCGTCGTGAGCATAACCTATTAATAGGTGAGCGTTCGGCCGAATTTATTAAGATTCAGGTAGGTGCAGCATTGCCAGATTTAGATAACCCACCGACCGATATTGAAATCCGTGGACGCGACTTGATGACGGGTATTCCGAAAGAAATCAAAGTAACATACAGCGAGATTGCTTACGCACTTGATAAATCTATCTCTAAAATCGAAGAGGCTATCATGCGTGCATTAGAGATGTCGCCGCCCGAGCTTTCGGCCGATATTTACGAAAATGGTATCTACCTAACAGGTGGTGGTGCATTGCTTCATGGTCTCGATAAGCGTTTAGCTATCAAAACAAAACTTCCGATTCACGTAGCCGATGACCCACTCCGTGCTGTTGTACGTGGAACCGGCGAAGTGTTGCGTAATATCGAAAAATACAGAGCAGTAATTGTACAATAATAATATTGAGTTTCATAGTTTCAAAGTTTCAAGTTAGTTGTTTGGAACTTTGAAACTCCCAAACTTTGAAACTTCTAAGTTATGTCTCAACTCATACGACTCATATACAAGTCGAGGAATTTCCTTTTGTTTATTATTTTAGAAATTCTCAGCTTTTGGCTGTTAATAAAAAATAATAGCTATTGGGATGTTTCGTTTTTTAATACTTCCAATTATTACGCCGCAAAGACCCTCGAAAGCTCAAATTACATAAAAACATATATGAATTTGGGCGATGTCAATCAACAATTGGCTTTGGAGAACGCCGAGCTGCGTAAGCGTGTGACTGCCATGCAGCAAATGGGTGCAAGACCACAAGATGCCTATAAGGTAGATTCGGCTTTTGCTACTCGTTTTCAATTTAAGATTGCAAAGGTTGTCAATAACACAACAAACCTTACAGATAATTACCTTACGCTCGATAAAGGTACACTCGATGGCATCGAGCCTGGAATGGGTGTGATTTGTCCGCAGGGTATTGTCGGGCAGGTTATGTCATGTTCGGACCATTTTTCGAGAGTATATTCAATTCTGCATTCGAGATTTGAGGTTTCGTCAGAAGTTAGAAATAAAACACTTAGAGAAAGAAACGAGAAAGCTCTCGGTATCGGTAAATGGACTGGCCCAAGCCCAAGAGTAATTAGCCTGACTACGATTGACCGTTTCAAGCCAATCAAACAAGGTGATTCGGTGGCAACATCAGAGCAAAACTCAATCTTTCCGCCAAACGTAATGCTTGGTAAAATCCGCAAGATTGGCACAAAACAAGACCAACCATTTTATGATATTGAGGTCGAGCTTTCGACAGACTTCCCAAATCTTACCTACGTTTATATCGTAGAAAATAGATTGAAAAAAGAACAAGATAAACTCGAAGCCTCATCTACCCAAAATAATCAATGAATTCTCAACAAGTCATAAAGTTATCACTGACCTTTTTGATATATCTGGTTTTACAGATATTCATTATCCGCAATTTTGTATTGCTCGATGTAGCTTTTTGCTTTGTATATATTGCGTGTATTTTGCTCTTGCCCAATGAAGTTAGCACGAGTATTATCTTGCCGATTGCGTTTGTGGTAGGTCTAACCGTAGATATTTTTTACAATACGGCTGGGGTTCATGCTTCGGCTTCGGTACTTCTTGGGTATTTGAGAGGTACAGTCATTAAATACTTATTCCCGACCAAAGGTCTTGATACTGAGATAATTATATCGCTCAAAGACATGGGCGGCGAGCGATTCATACGTTATGTAGCTACGCTTACACTTGCCCACCACACGATGCTCTTCTTTGTTGAGGCAGGTAATTTCAGTTTATTTTTGATAACAGTCGTTAAGGTCATTTGTAGTGTTGTGTTTACAACCGTAATGATTTTCTTGATTCAGTACCTCCGTAGAGATTAGAAAAAATATCATAGATTTGGGGCAGATTATACAGTTAATTCGAGAATGTTTTTAGTACATAGTTTGATGATAAACGAATAACAATTAACTTTTTCGATTAACTATTCTTTTCATCCAAATGCCCCCAATTCTTTCTCCAAAAATAGATATTTATGCTCTCTGGATGTTTCTCGGTATCATTCAGGCGTTCTTTTTGGCATATTTCTTTATTTTTAATAAACAGGGCAATACACTCGCCAATCGTTATCTCGGGATTCTCCTAATCGTTTTTGGATTGTGTCTCACCGAAATCTTGCTGTGTTACACAAACTATATGTTTTCGGTGATTCACCTTATTGATTTTTCAGAAGCTGGCAACTTCCTTTTTGCACCACTCATTTATCTGTATCATCGTTATTATTTAGGTAAGTCATTTTCCAAAAAAGACTATTGGCATTTTGCTCCGTTTGTAATTTACTTAATTTATCTTTTTGCAACGTTTTATTTGAGAGATTATCCCGTAAAATACAATGCTTACCTGAACGCTTACCATGATGGCGGGAATCATCCAGAACTGAAACTGCTACCAGCCGAGTATAATTTGCCAGCGTATGTTTACAGAATCCGAGGTTTTGTAAATGAAATGATGCTTGTGCAGATGTTTATTTATATTGTTGCTGGTTTTATGGCCTTAGCAAGTGAGGCGAGGGCGGAAAAAATGCCTTTTTGGTCGAATCAAAACCCTGCTTTTGTATGGTGTCGTCGTGGACAAATCTATTCTCTTGCAGCAGTGGTTGTGTTTATTTTGGTCAAATTACTTCACCACAATGACTTAGGCGACCACTTCATTGCGGCTTACCTTACACTAATTATTTATGCTCTGAGTTTTACATTGATGAGTCAATCGACTTTTCTTCATCAAAAGAATGTGAAAAAATACGAGAAATCATCACTCACAAATGAGATTCAAGAAAATACTTTGGCTAAACTCCAGAATCTGATGGATACCGAAAAGCCATTTCTGAATCCTAATTTTTCATTACCCAATTTATCAAAACGTCTTTCGGTTTCGCCGCATCATCTTTCGCAAATTCTGAATGAATCACTTGGACAATCTTTTTTCGATTTCACGGCTCAATACCGAATCGAGGAAGCTAAACGGATTTTGAAAAATCCAGAAACCCAATCAATTAAAATCGAAGAAATTGCCGAAATGGTCGGATACAATTCAAAATCGGCATTTAATACGGCATTCAAAAAACTAACTGGAAAAACTCCATCCGAATTCCGCAATGCTTAGAATCGGTGTTCGACTTTATAAGGTAGAACATCAATCATATAAAAACGAACTTCAAAAGCCCAGTTTCTGCATCAAATTTGTCGAAAAAACAAAAATTATGAAAAATCGACAATACTACATTGATTGGATTCGGGTAATTGCCTTTGGGCTTCTTATTTTTTATCATAGCGGAATGTTCTTTGTGAGCTGGGGCTGGCATGTCAAAAACAATGTGTTGGCAGATGGCTTCAAAATTTGGATGGGGATTATTAATCCGTGGCGGCTTTCGTTGCTTTTCTTTGTTTCGGGTGTGGGTGTAAGTTTTGCGATGAAATCTCGAAGCGGAGCCCAATTTATTGGCGAACGAACCAAACGTTTGCTTCTGCCGTTAGCCTTCGGGATGTTTGTAATTGTACCGCCGCAGATATATTTTGAACGCCTCCAAACCCATGCTTTTTTGGGTAGTTATGCAGAGTTTTATCCGAGCGTTTTTCAATTTATTGCCTACCCTAAAGGTAGTTTTAGCTGGCATCATTTGTGGTTTGTTGCGTACCTTTGGGTGTATTCGATAATCGCAACTCCACTTTTTCTTTGGCTGCGAAAAAGTCCGATTTATCAATTTGAATCTGAAAAAGCCAAGGCTAATTTTCTTAAAATAATACTATTTGTCTTGCCACTTGCCGCAACGTATTGGTTACTAAAGCAACATTGGCCAATTACTCATAACCTAACTGCCGATTGGTATAACTTTGTATTATCATTTTTATTCTTTATTTACGGATATATTCTTGGTAGCCAATTAGTTGTGTGGGATTTACTGGAGAAGTATCGAATCTATTTTATAGCAATTGCAATATTTCTGATGGCATTCAGTAAGAGTTATGATGCACTTTTTGGTGCGATTCCAGAAGACGGTATCGGGATTCTGATATTTAACGGAATCTTGAAAATGTTATTTATTTGGTGTACGATTTTGGGCACCTGCGGATTCGCCAAACATTACCTCAACTTCGAGAATCGTTTTGTCAAATACGCCAATCAGGCCGTTTATCCGTTTTATATTTTACACCAGACCATAATCGTTACGATTGGGTTTTATATCGCTGATTGGCAGATGGGAGTGATTCCGAAATTTGCGATTTTGGTAATCGGAACTTTTGGGTTTTCGTTTTTGATTTACCATTTTATTATCAGACCATTCAAGCCAATTCGATTGCTTTTTGGTGTAAAATAGAATTGTCTTTTGGGGTAAAATCAAAGTTGGTTCGATAACTTATTCGTATATTTGCGAAGTTTTCAAAAAATGATTCATCCTTTGGTCGAGAAATCAAAGGATGATTTTTAATTATGTCGCTCAATAATATTAATTTCGATAAATCTCCCGATGGATTGATTCCGGCTATTATTCAAGATGATTTGACTGGAAAAGTGCTGATGCTTGGCTACATGAACCAAGAGGCGTTGGATAAAACTCAATCCGAAAAAATTGTAACGTTTTTTAGCCGAAGCAAACAAAGACTTTGGACAAAAGGCGAAACTTCGGATAATTTTCTGCACGTAAACGATATTTTACTTGATTGCGACGGCGACACGATTCTTATAAAAGCAACTCCCGCAGGCCCAACCTGCCACACTGGAGCCGATACTTGTTGGCAAGAGCAAAATGATGGTAAAGTGCTGTTTATCAATCGTTTGAAACATTTGATTCGTGGACGCAAGAATAATCCAAGCGAAGAATCTTACACAAGTAAATTATTCAAAAAAGGCACAAATAAGATTGCTCAAAAAGTAGGAGAGGAGGCGGTAGAACTCGTTATTGAGGCCAAAGACGAAAACAAAGATTTGTTTTTGGGCGAAGCGGCAGATTTATTGTTCCATTATTTGGTGTTATTAGAACAAAAAAATGTAGATTTGGACGAAGTGATTGATACACTCATAAAACGTCATAAATAATGATTAACTACCTTATTCGACTCGCTATTTGTGCGGTGGTGGTTTATTTATCGCCACGCTTCCTTTCTGGAATCCACCTCAGTCAAGATTCCTATACCACTGCATTTATTGTAGCATTGGTTATGAGCTTGCTCAATACATTCGTAAAACCAATTTTGAGTTTCTTTTCTTTTCCGATTACAGTTTTTACCCTTGGGCTTTTTGCATTGGTAATAAACGTGATAATTGTTTACATCTGTGCGAAACTCGTTGATGGTTTTAGTGTTGATGGTTTTTTACACCCACTGATTTTCAGTTTTGTAATTTCGATTGTCAACTCAATTGTGAGTTCTTTCCAAGAATAGATAAAGTCAGACGATAGTCGGACCGCTTGTGTCGTCTGACTATCGTCCGACTTTTGTTTCTCAAAACCTATATCTTACCTGCAATTTTGCTTGTGTTTGGTGCGGAACACTCAACTCATCGTTACCGCTTCCGATATTATCACGAGCTTCATTAGGCTGAATCTGCGTTCGGGCAATCCTTATCCACAAATCAAGATTTCTACTTATTCCGTATCGAGCAATTAGGTATGTTCTGAATCCTTTTCCATAATAAGCCGGAAACGAAACCGCGTACAAAACATCATTCTCAAAAGCATATACACGTGTATCATAATCTTGAGTATTGAAGTAGGCAATCCTACCTTTCAATTGTAGTTTTTTGATATTTCCCTCAATATCTTGCATCAGAGCGTAACCGTTTGATTTTGAGGCGTTTTGGTATTGGAATGTATTTAACTGAACCCTACTTTGTACCTTAAATGTGCGGTTGAGGGCATACTCAAAATTGGCGATTAGATTTTGACGAATTGTGTTTGTTAGAATATCCGTTTTGGTGGTATTATTTGGCAGATTTCGTTGTTTATGTTCTTCATGGAATTGCGTATAAAACGTGATTTTTTTGTTTGGTTGATACGTAAATCTAAACAGATAATCGAATCCTTGAGATGGAGCATCAACCAGATACCTAAGCCAATCAGACTTAAACCTGTCGTAAAATGCACTGAAAATCAGTCCTTTGCGTGGTGTATATTTTAGTCCCCAATAAATTCCCTTTTCGTTGATACTTCGGCTACCTTCGGCAAAAGCATTGCCATAAAAACTATGGAAATTTTTATCGTAATGGCGAAGGTTTAGTGCAAATTCTACTTGTTTACTCAGTGCAGCAATTAGCCCGCCGACCGCCCCGATTCCGCCACTGCTTGAGCGTGCGGCTTCGCCAAAGAAGTTAATATTTTGCCAGTTGTAAGTAAAATTAGAACCGATTACTGTGTTTTGTTTACCACTAAATTCAAATTTGTTGTAGAGTTGCGGGCTTCGCTGTAGCGTTGCATCAAAATTTGTGTGTAAGGCCGTCAAGCCAATTTGTCCATTTTTTAGATGATAAACGGCATTTATACCGATATTTTGCTCTTGAATCTGATTCTTTTTCGCAATTTCGTTCTCGGTTCGGTGAAAACCAGTCGTCAGAATTGAGCTGAAATATTCTTCTCGTTCGCCCGTTGTTTCGCTTACGTTTGCATCACGTTTGTTATATGCTGCAAAGCCCGTGATTTCAATATTTTTGAATTGATAAGTAGCGGCACCACCCCTAAAAAATCCGCCTTCGAGCAGCGAGCCGTAAGGTTTAATACCAATATTGCTTCGTCGAGCCGTCGTGATGGGTTCGCCACCTTTGCCGATGTAAAAACCAGCCGATGTGATTAACCCCTGACCAATTTGTACTTGGTAGTCGCCGAGCGTGATGTTTTTCCAGTTTCCTTTGTTTTTGAGTTGGAGGTGAAAAGTATAAAAATCAAGATAACTTTGTTCGCCAGCGTCTTTTTCGGCAATGAAATTTAGGCTAAAATCTTTTGGATGACTCAGTCTATACCTCAAATAGGTACGTTGTGGCGAGCCGAGATAATTTCCGTTTTCAAAACCTTTCGATTGCTCCAAAATTTGGTCGGCACGTAGCACCACATAATGCTCGGTAGCTCGACCGTAGATGCCTAAAAATGAATTCTTAGAAAGTCTATCTCGAACCTCTACGAAAGGTAGTATTTGTCGGATAGCATCCAAATCGAAATTGGGAACTGCCTGCAATTCGTAGAGACTCAAAAAAGAACCATTTTTTTGCCGATAATCGAGAATACTGTTAATCTGTAATTCAGATAAAATATACATCGAAGCCAAATCTTCGTAGGTGGCTCGGTTTAAATCAATCGGGTTTTGATAAAGCTGATACAGCGATTCGTAAAGGTCTTCGTAATTGGCATTTTCTTGCTGAATCGGTTGTAGTTTTTGGATAAATTCATCCAAATTTATTTCAGGCTTTTTAGGAGTTTGGGCAATTGACAATTCAGTAAAAATTAGCATTATGGCTAAATAAAATACCCAAAATGATTTATTTTTCAATGAAAAAAGAGAGTGTTTAATCAAAAATGCTTTATTTCTCATGGCTTCACCTCCTTGTTTGTCAGTTGATAACTCAACGATAAATGATGTGAAAAACCAAGCGATTGGTGCGTATTGGCAGCATAATCGAAAATGAGATTTTTCTTGGCAAATCCAATCCCGAAGTGGGCATTGTTTATTTTTGATATAATGCCAGTTCTCAAATAGACATTCTGTATGATTTGGTACTCAAGACCAGCTTTTACGATAGTGGGCAAATTCAGATTTCTTTCGGCTTCTACAGTTATTAGAATCTGTTTGGTTGGCGAAAATCCCATTCCCAGCCGAATGATTGTCGGAATACCCTGAGTTTCAAAAAGTTTACCACCCGTAAGGTTTGAAACATGGAATCCTGCGTGCAGTTTTGACGAAATCTTTGAGATTACGCCAAATTCGGTAAGGAACGTCTTGCGAGATGTCAAATTTTCGATGACCACTTGTAGGTAATTGACTTTGACCCCGAGCGAAAACCGTCCGATACCCTTACCCAGTGCCAGACCGAGCCGCTGCTCGTTGTAGAGTTTATCGCCAAAACGGTCTATCCCAAAGCCAATATTGACAGGTTTTAAGTTATAATTGCCTGATATTGAAATGGTTTGCAAACCCGAAACTCCAAATCTTGAATGATACGAAGTATTAACAAAACTATTTTGGAGGAATCCCAAACCTGCGGGATTATTAAAAATCGAATGGCGGTCGGCCACTGCAACAAGCGAATTCCCCATAGCCCAAGACCTCGCCCCAATCGGGTAAGGCTCGTCTGTGGCATAAACAAAAGTAGGCAAAAACAGCAGAAAGTAAAGGTATCTCACAAATTGTTAGGATTGATTCAAACCAAAAATAGAAAATTATAAATTAATTCAAAAAACAAATTGTTTTTGATACTTTGACCATGACTCGTAAGTGCTTTATTATCAGTAGATTATGATATTTTGTGGCTCGTATTTTAAATCCTTCGGGGTAGTACTATTTTTTTATGCATAAGGTTTAACATTTTTTAACTACTTGTGTATCAGCATATTTTAAAAACCCATCTATTTTCGTAACTTTGCATCCCAAATTTTATTTTTTAAGCCCAAAATTTAGGCTTGGCTTAATTGTTAAAGAATATCAGGAGGAAATATAAGATACATTTTACTAATCGTGATTCGTTTAAATTTTAATCGAATTTCGCTAAAAAGTTGACGGGTAAGCACTAACCGTTTGTATGTTTACAATGAAAGAAATGCTTGACAAAAGCAATTTGCCTCGACATATCGCCGTTATTATGGATGGGAACGGCCGATGGGCAAAGAAGCAAGGGGCGATGCGTATTTTCGGACACCACCACGGTATCCGTTCGGTTCGTGAAACTGTTGAAACTTGTGCAGAGCTGGGCATTCAATATTTGACTTTATATACGTTTTCGACCGAAAACTGGGGAAGACCCAAACTCGAAGTTGAAGGAATTATGCAATTGTTGGTCAAGACGATTCGAGAAGAAGTTCCACAGTTACACAAAAACAATGTTCGCCTGAAATCTATCGGCGAAATCAACGATTTGCCCAAAAAAGCCCGTAAAGAATTACTCGAAGCCATTGACATGACCAAAGAAAACACTGGTCTTACGCTTACCTTGGCATTGAGTTATAGCGGTAAATGGGAGATTATTCAGGCAACCAAACAGATTGCCGAAAAAGTAAAAGCAGGCACTATTAATGTCGAAGATATAAACGAACAACTTTTTGCAAAGCATCTGGCTACCGAAGAAGCCCCCGATGTAGATTTGTTGATTCGTACAGGCGGCGACCATCGCATCAGCAATTATCTTTTATGGCAAATCGCTTATGCCGAATTGATTTTTATGGATGATGTCTTTTGGCCCGAATTCAGAGAAAACCATTTGTATGAAGCTATTTATTCATACCAAAATCGTGAAAGAAGATTTGGTAAAACAAGCGAGCAAGTAGTGGCAACCCAAACAGCCTAAGTCGAATTGCGTTAGATTTAAAAATATTGATTACCAACGAATTATCCTATAGATGAAATTCCAAAAACTTCTTTACCTATCAATTTCTCTACTTATAAGTGTGGTGGCTCAAGCTCAATTACGCTTGGGGGTGGGGCAGAGTTATGCCAACCAAAAAATTGATATTGATTATGCCCGTCCGGCAGAGTACATCATTGCGGGTATTACTGTAAGTGGCGTAAAATTCTTAGACCCAAACACGCTTATTTCGGTTTCGGGCCTCAACGTAAACGACCGCATCACTGTACCCGGAGAGCGTATCAGCACGGCGATTCGCCGATTGATGGAGCAAGGTATCATCGAAGATGTGGCTATCAATGTTACTAAAATCGAATACGACAAAATCTTCCTTGATATTAATCTTAGAGAACGTCCGCGTTTACAAAAGTTTACTTATCAGGGTATCCGCAAGGGTGAGATTGATGCCATTACCGAGAAAGTGAAAGGTAACAAAGGTAAAGTTATTACCGATGCATTGATTAAAAACATTCAGCTTACAATTAAGCGTTATTACATCGACAAAGGTTTCTTGAATACCAAAGTTCAAATCAAGCAAGTTACCGATACTTTGAGGGCTAACAACGCAACTTTGATTGTAAATATTGATAAACAAAATAAAGTCAAGATTAATGATATTCAGCTTACGGGTGCAACCGAAATGCCTGAATATAAATTACTTGCAAAACTCAAAAACACAAAAGAAAGGGCTCCGCTTCGTATTTTTACACCATCGAAGTTTATTCCTAAAAAATTCGATGAGGATAAACAAAAGCTAATCGAATTCTACAATAAGAAAGGCTACCGTGATGCTCAAATCCTGATGGATTCTACGTATTCACCCGACGGAAAAAACCTTAATGTAGTTTTGAATATCAACGAAGGGCATCGTTATTTTTACCGAAATATCACATGGACCGGTAATTATCTTTACAAAGAAGATTTCTTGAATCAGGTTCTGGGAATTAGCAAAGGCGATTTGTATAATCCAGAAGATTTGAATAAAAAAATCAATGGGATTCCGCAAGTGGATGTGAGTTCGCAATACATGGATAGAGGATACCTTTATTTCAGATGCGACCCAGTTGAAGTTGCGATAGAAGGTGATTCGATTGATATCGAAATGAGAATCTTTGAAGGCAAGCAAGCGACTATCAACCGTATTGTACTAAACGGAAATACTAAAACCAGTGACCACGTAGTTATGCGAGAAATTCTGACAAAACCTGGTCAGAAATTCAGTAAAACCGACTTGATAGAAACCACTCAAATGCTATCAAAGTTGGGTTACTTCGACCCGCAGAAAATCGAACCTAAGCCTGTTCCGCAAGCCGATGGTACAGTAGATATTCACTACAATGTCGAAGAAAAACCAAGCGATAACATCGAGCTTTCTGGTGGTTGGGGTGGTCTTCAAGGTTTTGTAGGTACTTTTGGTATTGCATTTAATAACTTCTCGGCTCGAAATATTGGAAATCTTAAAAAATGGAAGCCACTTCCGGCCGGAGACGGACAGCGTTTGGCGATTCGTATGCAAGCCAGTGGACAGTTTTTCCAAACATATTCGCTTTCGTTTACTGAGCCGTGGATTGGAGGTAAGAAACCAAACTCATTCTCGATAAGCCTTTTCCATAGTGCATCAGACAACAGAAGTTACCAAAGGAGACTCGAAAGATTTTATGAGCGTCAAGGCGGTTTTAATCCTTTACTCGGCGGAGGTCTGGGCTTTGGTGGTTTTGGACTCGGCGGATTGAACAGTGGTTATTTCAAAAACACAGGTGCTACGGTTACTTACGGAAAACGCTTGAATTGGCCAGACCGTAACTTTAGTTTCAGTGCGGCATTATCATACCAGAGATACGACGTTGATAACTCGTTTTTCATCCCAGGATTTACAAAAGGTGTTGCCAACGATGTTTCTCTAAACTTTACAATATCAAGATATAGCTTAGATAACCCGCAATTTACTCGCAGCGGTTCTACGATTAACTTGAGTGCAAACTTTAATCCTCCGTATTCGGTATTTAGAAATGGAACAGTTGAAAACCAATTCAAATGGCTCGAAGGACACAAGTGGATGTTTGATGCACAATGGTTTACACCAGTAGTTGGTAAATTAGTTTTTGCAGTAAAAGCCCACATGGGTTTCTTGGGTAGATATACTTCTAAAACACCATTTAGCCCATTCGGTAGATTTATTTTGGGTGGTGCTGGTCTTGGTGCTCAGGGTACATTCAATGTTGGTTCTGAAATCATCGGTCTGAGAGGATACGACGAAGGGATTGTCTATGTACCAACGCTCGAACAACTCCAAACCTTCGGAACGGGTGGATTCGCCAATCGCCAAGGTGGGGTAGTTTATAGTAAATATGCGGCCGAATTCCGTTATCCAGTATCTCTAAATCCGCAAGCCACAATTTTTGCATTGGCATTTGCAGAGGCAGGAAATAGCTGGGGAAGCTACAAAGATTTCAATCCGTTTAATCTACGTCGTACGGCGGGTGTCGGAGCAAGAATCTTTATGCCAGCATTTGGTTTGTTAGGTTTAGATTTCGGACAAGGCTTTGACCCAATCCCAGGCTTAACCAACCGAGGTTTACGTAATTTTACATTTAGTATTGGCCAGCAAATCAGATAATCTTTTGGTGGCTCAATGTTAATCTATTGTTAATAAAATACTATGATGTATCCATCTGTGCGTTAGTACGTCAGAATAGACGAAACAATAGCACAGATGGGAAGACAAGCGACCAAATACCAACCTTTTAATAAAAAAACTTTTAAATAAGCCATACATAGCATGAAAAAAGCATTATTTTTATTAGTTTTGTCGCTCGTTTCATGGGTAAGTGTAGCACAGAAGTTTGGCTACATTGATTCTGATTATATCACCAGCAAAATGCCTGAGTACAAAAAAGCTCAGGAAGATATGGAAAAGTACTCCGAAAAATGGGTACAAGATATACAGACCAAGAGTACCGAATTAGAAAAAATGCGTCAGCAATTACAGCAAGAAGAAATATTGTTGACACCCGAAATGAAACGTGAGCGTCAGAAAGCGGTTGAGGATAAAGAAAACGAATTGAAAGAATTAAATAATAAAGTCTTTGGGCTGAACGGGACGATTTTTCAGAAAAAGAAAGAATTGATGAAGCCCATCATGGATGACATCATAAGAGCTTGCGATAAAGTTGCTCGTCAAAAACAGTTGATGTTTCTCTTTGATAAAGCCTCAGACCTAAGTATGATTTATACCGACCCACGCCACGATTACACAGATTATGTATTAGAGGCAATGGGGATTTCGGCAAAAGAAAGTAAAGCAAAAGAGCCTGTAGCAACACCACAAAAAGGTGGAACCGAGCAGCCTAAAAATAAAAATTAATCAAAACCAACAGTATTGTTATCAAACCAAACCAAAAATAAGTACTCCAAATGAAAAACAAATTTTTTGCAGCTTTTATCGCACTTCTTGTAGCTGGTATCAGCGTAAACGCTCAAACTGCCATTAAAATCGGATACACGAATCTTGATTATATCTTGACAAATATCCCTGATGCTAAAGACGTTGAGGCAAAATTGAAAACCGAAAGTGCTCAATACGATAAATTGTATCAAGATAAAGTGGCAGATTTCCAGAAAAAACTTGGTGATTACGAGAAAAATGGTGCTACTATGTCGGCTGTAATTAAGGCAGACCGTGAGAAAGAATTGCAGAACTTGCAAAACTCTATCCAAGAGTTTCAACAAAATGCACAGACAGAATTGCAACGTAAGCAACAACAATTGTTGGCTCCGGTGCTTGAGAAAATCAACAAGGCTATCAATGAAGTAGCTAAAGAAAACGGCTATACGCACGTATTCAATACTGACGCTGGCCCTGGTACAACAGCAATCTTGTTTGTAGCTCCGACAGAATCTGATATTTCGGATTTAGTATTCAAAAAATTAGGTGCTACACCTCCTGCAAAACAACCAGCAGCAAGTACTACAACTACTCCAGCTCCTAAGAAATAATCTTAACTTGGATTTTATATACAAAAAGCCGTAGATAGCCTCTACGGCTTTTTTGTTGAGTTTTCAAACAAAAATATGCTCGGAAAATAATATAGCATAGCCAATTATCCCCGAGCATTTGAAGTACTGCTCTTTCATCGGTTTTAGGTCGATGATGATTCTTTCTTGATGATTAATTATGAATGGGTACGATTAAAATTTTCTCGTACTCAATAGCAGTAAGAATAGCAATGGGTGTGTGTGACTTTGAGGAGGACGTATCGTAAAATTTTATTCAAAATACATCAAATTTTGTTATTTATACAAGCGATATGCAATTTATTTATTGTGTGGCACCATAAAACCTCTTTAGAGTGGCGATATTCTACCGATAATTGCCCTGAAATCTTCATTATCAAGTCTTTAACAAGACATTAACAAAAAACTTTTACAATTTTGTTTTGAAAAAGCGTTTTTAATACGAATTTAGCGGAGTAATTCAACCTCAAAGTTTTGAGCAGTATATTTTTAAACTTATTCAGAGAAAATGAAAAAAACGATTTTAAGCCTACTTTTTGTTGCAGGGGTAGCAGCTACGACAGCAAAAGCACAGACGAAGATTCCACCAGATATTGAGAAATTATTGCAAAAAAATACTTGCTTGGCTTGCCACAAAGCAGATACTAAATTGGTAGGACCAGCTTACAAAGAAGTAATGCAGAAGAAAAAATATAAAGCAGAGCAGATTGTAGAGCTTATTTATAAACCGAAGCCTTCAAACTGGCCGGGTTACCCACCGATGGCGGCTTTACCACAAGTACCAAAAGACGAAGCCAAGAAAATCGCAGAATGGATTGTAACATTGAAGTAAAATAAAAAACCTCCAAGAGATTCAAAATCCTTGGAGGTTTCTATTTTTAGGGCTTCAGAGAGAATTACTCTTCTGTTACCACACTAACTTGCACTTTGTGCTTAACCTCTTTGTGTAGGTCAAGGATTGCAGTGTATTCGCCAACATTCTTGATGTCGTCGATTGCGATTTTCTTACGGTCAATATCAAAACCTTTCTCTTTCAAGAAATCTGATACTTGAGTGTTTGTAACACGACCGAAGATACGACCGCTATCACCAGTTTTCATCGAAATAGTGATAACCATCTCGCCAATTTGTTCTGCAATAGCAAGAGCATCATTTTTGATTTTCTCTGCTTTGTGAGCCGCTTGCTTAAGGTTTTCTGCTAAAACCTTGCGGCTTGAGCTTGTTGCTAAAATGGCGTAGCCTTGCGGAATGAGGTAGTTACGAGCATACCCCGGTTTCACAGCTACTACATCATTTTTGTAGCCAAGTCCTGCTATATCGGTTTTTAATATTACTTCCATTTTTGTTTTGAGTTAATCGTGAATTGTTAACTGTGAATCGTTAGGCTTTAGAATAATTATTCACTAATTCGCTAATTCACACATTCACTAATTATTTAAGTCCGTCTGCTACGAATGGTAACAATGCTAAGTGACGAGCACGTTTTACGGCTGTCGATACTTTGCGTTGGAACTTGAGGCTATTGCCCGTCAAGCGGCGTGGTAAGATTTTACCTTGCTCGTTGATGAATTTCAATAAGAAATTAGGGTCTTTGTAATCAACGTACTTGATACCCGCTTTCTTGAAACGGCAATATTTCTTGCGTGCTGTTTCTTTGCGTTCTACTGGCTCGTTCACCAATGTCATGCCATTACTCTTTCTCTGCATTTTCTTCGGCTGGTTTAGATGTTGTTTCAGATTTTTTACCAACTAAGCCTTTACGGCGACGTTCGTTATACTCGGCACTGTGTTTGTCGAGTTTAACTGTCAAGAAACGCATAATACGCTCATCACGCTTGTACTCTGTTTCCAATGTTGCGATTACTGAAGGGGCAGCATTGAAATAAAATAACTGATAGTAGCCCGTATTTTTGTGCTGGATGGAATATGCCAATTTACGAAGTCCCCAACTCTCTTCGTGAACTAACTCAGCACCACTATCAGCCAGTACCTTTTTGAATTTATCAACGGCATCCTTCATCTGGGCATCAGACAAAACGGGAGTTAAGATGAATACCGTCTCATACTGGTTTGTAAACATACTGATAATTTAATTTTGTGAATAAAATTTTTATCTCTCAAAAAATGAGGGTGCAAAATTACGAAGCTTTATTTAATATTCAAAGCCTATTAATCAAATGTTTACAGATTATTTTACTTGATTGGCGGGCAATAGGTTTTTTGTCCTAAATAGTAAGTCAATGTGATTTGTGTAAGAAAGTACGAATCCCAGCGGCCACTTGCAAAACGTCTTGATATGCCATAGCCAGCAACGGCATTTGAGCCAGTGGCTGCACCTGGAGAAGAGATTGTTTTACCTACAAAACTGGCTGCTTGCTGGAAATACGTACCACGATTCTCGCCCGTCCGTGCAGCAAAATCTTCGGTTGAACGATTTGAGAAAGCCACCTGCTTAGGGTCGGATGATGCTGTGGGATTCACGTATTCTTCTGTACCAACATCATCTAAGTAATCAAAGGGGGTTATCCGAAGCCCACCTTCGAGATTCAAATCAAAATCTTGATTGATTCTAAATTTAAAACCCATTCCGAGTGGTGCCACCATCTGCACTTTTGAGTAAGGTTTTGCTTGGTCGCCGGTGCGTAATCCGCCGAGAGAGTACCACTCACCCTTTGCGGTAGTGTTAGTCGCGATTCGTGCTTGTGGAGAATGGTAGTATAGGCCAACACCAAAAATGAGGTACGGAACAAAGAAATTTCGATTAAGATAAGTACGATTATACAACGGTGTAAGGTTATACGTGCCAATCAAGGTGAATTCCTTTACATCGTTTCTGAAATGTAAGTTTCGGAATTGTCGGTCGTAGAATTTTTCAATATCCCACTTTGAGAAAGTATAATCATCGCCCATGAGTCTTGCATAGGCAAAAGAAGCTCTCAGACCAAATCTATCATTAAAGTTTAAAGCATAGTTTATCGTTCCGTTCCAACGTGGCGTTGTCAGCAAAACCAAGTGAGGTTTTGAATAAGGAGCCAAATCGCCAAAATAATGCGAAGAACCACCCCCAAAACTGATTGTGGCAAAAGATTTTTCTAATAAACGAGATAAACCTTGCCCATTGACACCAAAAGACGAAGAAAACAGAACAAATGAAATGAAAACTAAAACTTTTTTGAAAGACATTTTTTTACGGGTAAGGCGTGTATTGTAACCTTTGTACTTAATGACAAATTAGCTACAAAAGAAACGAAAAACTCCAATAATTCATTGTTTATTGGAGTCGGTGGTTTTTGAATTTATTTAATGGTCAGAACAAATCTTCAAATCTTTCGAGCATCAAAATCGAAGATTGAGGAACAATGACATATTTTTCGTTTTCGTACATTACCTCAATGGCGTGGCGTTGGAGGTAGATAGCCAAGTCGCCTTCTTGAGCTTGTAGCGGCATATATTTTACTTTTTCTTCGGTTTGTTTCCAAGGTTCGTCTTCGGTCAATGTCGGTAACGGATACCCTGGGCCAACTTTCATGATAAAGCCACTTTGTACATCTTCTTTCTCGGTAACGGTTGGGGGCAAATACAGACCACTATTTGTTTTATCTGCTGGATTTTTAGGCTTAATCAGCACTTTATCGCCTACTACTAACAATCTTTTGAGTTTATTATCTGCCGTAACGCCTGTCATAGATTGATTAAATTAGATTCCTGTTAATAAGCATTGACAATTTTCGATTGAAAATATCCCGCAAATTTAGCTTAAAATTTGATAAGTTATGAATGCCGATAAATATGCCAATGCCGACATGTAAACGAGCTGAATGATTGGGTATTTCCAGCCTTTGGTTTCTCTGTAAACAGTTGCGAGTGTACTCATACACATCATTGCGAAGACATAGAATATCAAAAGCGAAAATGAAGTGGCAACCGAAAACGCAGGCTTACCAGTTTCGGCATTGATTTCATTGCGGAGGCGTTCTTTAATCGTTACTTCGTCTTCGGCATCGGCTCCGATGCTGTAAATTGTCGAAACAGTACCCACAAAAACCTCACGTGCGGCAAACGAAGTGATGAGAGCAATGCCGATTTTCCAGTCATAACCAAGTGGCTTGATGGCAGGCTCGATGAATTTTCCGAAATGACCTGCGTAAGAATTTTCTAATCTCACCGAGGCGAGTTTATTTTCTAAGGCTGCCTTCTCTAAACTTTGATTGGTGGCAATGACCTCTTTTTCGGCATTTTCGATTTTATCACCCGGTCCATAAGTTGCCAAAACCCAAAGTACAATCGAAATCGCTACGATTACTTTACCTGCTTCAAATGTAAACGTTTTGACTTTTTCGAGAATTGTAAAACCTACGTGCTTCCAGCGTGGTTTTTTGTAAGTAGGCAACTCCATGATAAAATAGCTTTGTTCTTTTACTTTTAAGAACATTTTCATGACCCATCCCGCCATAAGGGCAGCAAAAAAACCAAGCAAATAAAGACCCATCAAGGCAACGCCTTGTAGATTGAAGAACCCAAGTGCTTTTTGGTTTGGCACAACGAGTGCAATCAAGATAGTGTAAATCGGCAAACGAGCCGAGCAGCTCATCAGTGGCGTAACCATAATGGTAATGAGGCGGTCTTTCCAGCTACCAATCGTCCGAGCCGACATAATGGCTGGTACAGCACAAGCCATACTTGAAATCAACGGTACGACCGATTTGCCACTCATGCCAAACCGACGGATGAGTTTATCCATCAGAACCACAACCCGAGCCATGTAACCTGATTCTTCGAGAATTGAGATAAACGCAAATAAAAAGGCAATTTGAGGGATAAAAATCACGACACCACCGATACCAGCAACCAACCCATCGGTTAGTAGATTAACTAATTGTGAATCAGGTAAAACTGATTTTATCCATTCATTCAAACTGGCGATTCCTCCGTCAATCAAATCCATTGGATATTGAGCAAAAGAGAAAACCGATTGGAAAATCATGAACAAAATACCCAAGAAAATGACGTATCCCCATACTTTGTGCAATAGGATTTTATCAATTTTTTCGGATAATGTTTCTTCTTTTTTGCCAGAATCAACGATAACTTGGCTGAGCGTAGCACTAATATCTTTGTAGCGTTCGATGGTTTCAGACGATTGAAAAACATCGGCATCGAAATCGTTTCGACGGATAATTTCCGAAACCTCTTTTTGCTGTTTTGAATCTAAAAATGAGAGTTTTTGGGCTTGAGCCGCGTAGTGAATCGCTAAATATTGATTTTCGACGTGGAATTTTTCTACAACTTCTCGGGCTACTTTTTTGGCTTTATCATCGAAAATCGAATGATTTTGATGGAGTCTTGGATTCTCCAATTGATTGAAAATTGTGTGTTTTAAACCTTCGATTCCGATGCCTTCACGGGCGTTCAACTCCACAACTGGCACACCAAGAAGTTTAGATAATTTGCCCGAATTGATAGAAAGTCCGTTTTCTTCGGCGACATCGAGCATATTGAGAGCCAAAATAGTCGGGATTCCTAAGTCGCTAATTTGCTCAAAAAGCAACATATTGCGTTTTAGGTTAGACGAATCGGCCACAACCACTGCCAAATCTGGATAATCTGGATTTTTAGGATTGGCAAGTACCTCAAGCACAACTTGCTCATCGAGCGAGCTTGGATAAATACTGTAAGTACCCGGCAAATCGAGAATTTCGATGTCGGTATTGCCATTGATTCTACAAAAACCAGTTTTTTTATCTACCGTAACACCCGGAAAATTCCCAATTTTCTGACGTAAACCCGTCAGCTGATTAAACAAAGAAGATTTTCCTGAATTTGGATTGCCGATTAAAGCAACAACATGTTTCTCACGCACAAGTATATCTTAAATTATGAATCGCGAATCGTGAATTTTTTCGCAATTCACCGATTCTTCGATTTTGTTTATTCACCAGTTTCCAATTCAATCTGAGCGGCTTCTGACTTGCGAAGCGAGAGGTGATAACCCGAAACCATTATGCCGATTGGGCAACCGAGCGGAGCTACGAAATCAAGTTTGACTTCAGAACCGGGTAAACATCCCATTTCGAGTAGTTTAAGTGATATTCGGTGGTCTTTGAAACTCCTGACAATGCCACTTTCGCCAATATTCAAGTCGGCTACAGTACGTTTATTCATCCTCTATTTAGACTGATTTTAAATAAAACGCAATTTTACGTGCTTTGGTTCAGAAAAAAAAATGATTGTGGTCATAATAGGGAGGATAGCGAGATTGTAAGGGCAAAATGGTTGAAGGTGAATAATCAATTATTCCAAAATGTATTAATTGAAATTTCCTACTTTTGCTTAAACCTAAAATATTTTGCTATACATGAAAGAATACAAAGTAGAATGCTTGATTTATTATTCAAAACTGACATTCGATAAATACCACATTGCAAATGATTCTAAAAGAGATATTCAGGGAAAACTCAACGAATACGCTGCAAAGGGTTATAGATTAGCCTCAACAAATACCACTGGTTTTGGAGCAGCGGTTTATATTTATTTGTATTTTGAGAAAGATGTTTAAACACTTGTGGCACAACTAAATGGTCGAAGTTTTCCAACGCCGTTGGGCAACTTCGACCAGATTATAAAGGAAGTCTCACGACTTCTATAAAATCACAACAACTCATAAATCCCCGCCACGCCTTGACCACCACCTACGCAGGCAGTAACCATTCCGTATTTTTGATTGCGACGACGCATCTCGTTGAATAACTGCACCGAGAGCCTTGCACCCGTCGAACCGAGAGCATGACCCAGAGCAATTGCTCCGCCGTTAGGATTGAGTTTATTCATGTCAATGTCTAACTCTTTTACGACCGCTAAAGCTTGTGCTGCAAAAGCCTCGTTTAGCTCGATTTGGTCAATATCAGCCAATTTCAAACCTGCCTGATTTAGAGCCTTTGGCACTGCATAAACTGGCCCGATTCCCATGATACGTGGCTCACAACCTGCAACTGCATAAGACATCATACGAGCAATAGGTTTAAGATTTAATTCGTTGACCATCTTCTCCGACATAACAATGACAAACCCTGCACCATCAGATGTTTGCGATGAATTACCCGCAGTTACGCTTCCACCCGCCGCAAAAACTGGCTTGAGTTTCTGGAGAGCTTCAAAGCTCGTATCGGAACGTGGGCCTTCGTCTTTGGCTACGGTGTATTCTTTGGTTTTCTTCTTTCCCGAATTGGTATCGAAGTATGTTTCTTTTACCGTAATCGGTACAATTCCGCTATCGAAAAGACCTTCTTTTTGGGCATTCAATGCCTTTTGGTGCGATTGATAAGCGAATTGGTCTTGTTCTTCACGACTGATTTTGTATTGCTGTGCTACCTGCTCGGCTGTTAGGCCCATCCCGATGTAATAATCCGAATGTTCTTTGGCTAATTCGTAATTGAGAGCAGTTTTCCAACCCATAACTGGCACCATAGACATTGATTCGGTTCCACCAGCAATGATACAATCGGCCATCCCAGCGTTGATTTTGGCAGCTGCCATTGCGATGGTTTCGATACCCGAACCACAGTAACGATTGACTGTTACACCCGGAACGGCCTTGCCCAACGATAAAAGCGAGATGTAACGGGCCATTTGCATACCTTGCTCGGCTTCTGGTACGGCATTGCCCACGATGAGGTCATCAACCCGAGAAGGGTCGAGGGCTGGCACTTGGGCCATCATGTGTTTGATGACATCGGCGGCGAGGTCATCGGGACGAGTGAAACGGAAAACACCTTTTGGGGCTTTTCCTACAGCACTTCTATATCCTGCTACTATATATGCGTTCATAGTTGAATGAGCGAATGAATTAATTGTGAATGAGTGAATAATTTTGAATTAATCAATAGTTTTGGAGGCAATATTAATTTCTCGGTGGCTTACCTCCATTCAATAAACCTTGGATACGCTCCAGTGTTTTCTTTTCTCCAGTTAGAGAAAGGAATGCTTCACGCTCCAAATCTAAGAGGTATTGCTCCGTAACCATTTGCGGATAACTCAAATCGCCACCACAAATTACATAAGCCAGTTTTTCGGCAATTTTCTGGTCGTGGTCTGAGATATAATTACCCATTCTCATACCAGTGATACCCGCCTTAAACAAAGCTAAGCCTGCTTTTCCTTGTACTTTAATATCGCTGCGTTGTTTAGGTTGTGTATAACCATTGTCGGCGAGTTCGATAGCCGCCTGTTTGGCTTCTGAAATGAGTCGAGAGCGATTCAGAACGATTTGGTCACGGTCTGCTTTGAGATAATTCATATCCATCGCCTCTTGTGCCGAAGTCGAAACCTTCGCTTGTGCGATATTCATAAATGCATTTTGTAGAATATTCAATTCGGCATCACCTGGCTTGTATGCATCTGAGCAACGCAATGCCATTTCTTTTGTTCCGCCACCTGCTGGAATCAATCCAACGCCCAATTCGACCAAACCCATGTAGGTTTCGGCTGCGGCTACCACTTTATCAACGTGTAGGTTGATTTCGCAACCACCACCAAGTGCTAATGTGTGCGGAGCTCCTACGACCGGAATCGAAGAGTATCTGGCACGCATCATTAATTGCTGGAATTGTGCAATCATCAGATTGATTTCGTCGTATTCTTGCTCGATAGCAAACATAAACAGCATCGCCAAGTTTGCTCCTGCCGAGAATGCCTCGGTACTATCGTTTCCGATTACCAATCCTCTGAAATCTTTTTCAGCAATGTTGAAAGCTTTATTCAAGCCTTCTGAAACCTCAGCACCAAACGTATTCATTTTTGAATGGAATTCCACCCCAGCGATTCCATCACCCAAATCGAAGATTGAAGCACCGGCGTTTTTCCAGATGACGTTTGTTTTGCGAATATTATCTAAAATGACGAATGATTCGGTTCCCGGAATTACTTTGTAAGATTTTGATGGAATATCGTAGTATAAACGTTTTCCACCCTCAATTTTGTAGAAAGATTCGTTTCCGCTATCGAGCATTTCATAAACCCAAGCAGCAGGTTTGAGGTCTAAGTCTTCCATGATTTTGACCATTTTCTTTACTCCCACAGCATCGGCTGTCTCGAAAAGCCCCATTTGCCAGCCAAAACCTGAGCAAATTGCTGCATCGATTCGGTATAATTCATCGGCAATTTCGGGGATACGATTGGTAGCATAACGGAATCCATCGGCAAAAGTCTTGCGGTAGAATTCACCTGCTTTATCTTTACCATCGAGCAACATTCCGAGGCGTTTTCCTAAATCATCTACTCCTTTTGTGCCTTCGAGTGTAGCAAATTTAGCTTTGCCTTCTGGTTGGCGGTATTCCATTGTTTTGAGGTCTAAACCCAAAATCACCGACTTACCTTTTTCATCTTTGACTTTTTTGTAGAAACCTTGACCTGTTTTATCTCCAAGCCATTTGTTTTCCATCAATTTTGCCATAACTGGCGGTAGTTCAAACGCCGAAACCGATTCGTCATTTTTCAAAACAGCCTTCAAATTATTGCAAACATTGACAGTTGTATCTAAACCCACAACGTCAGATAGGCGGAAAGTCCCCGATTTCGGACGACCAACGACTGTACTTGTCAATTTATCAACTTCTTCGACGGTCAAGCCCATTTCTTCGGCAACACGGATGGTCTGCACCATCGCATAAATACCCAAGCGGTTGGCAATGAATGCAGGAGTATCTTTGGCCAAAACGGTGGTTTTTCCTAAGAATAAATCGCCGTAGTGCATCAAGAAATCAACGATTTTTGGGTCGGTTTGAGCCGTAGGGATGATTTCTAATAAACGCAAATAGCGTGGCGGATTGAAGAAGTGAGTGCCGCAGAAATGCTTCTGGAAGTCTTCTGAACGCCCTTCGGCCATTAAATGAATTGGAATACCCGATGTATTTGAGGTAACCAAAGTGCCAGGTTTGCGGTGAGCTTCGACTTTGTCATAAATCAGTTTCTTGATTTCGAGCTTTTCGACAACAACCTCAATCACCCAATCAAAATTCTTGATTTTGGGCATATCGTCTTCAAAATTTCCGAGCGTAACCTTACTCAATGATTTTTGGCTGTAAATCGGTGAAGGAGAGGCCTTAACCGCTGCTTGAAACATTTCATTGACGATTCGATTACGCACCGAAGGGTGGCTGGTATCGAGTCCTTTGGCTTTTTCGGCATCATTTGGCTCTTTCGGAACCATATCGAGGAGCATCACTTCGACTCCAATATTGGCAAAGTGCAGAGCGATTCGACTTCCCATAATCCCCGCACCTAATACTGCTACTTTTTTAATACTTCTGTTCATTTATTGTAGTTTTTCTTTGTTTTTCTGTTGATACTTGGAAGGTTTTACCCCTCTCAGTCTCCCCTAAGAGGGGAGAAGCTTTTTAAATATTATTGTTATTTATTCCCAATTTGGTGTTTCTTCCTTACCATTCCTCTTTTAAATTCATCTTGTCTTTTAAATTGATTCTTGATTTCTTCTAAAACCGAACCAATGGCATCAAAGATTAATTTATTCTCAAATCTCAGTACTTTTACCCCAAGAGATTCAAGATAAGCATCTCTATCAAAATCACTCATTTGTCCACCCGTGGTGTAGTGTCCTGCTCCGTCTAATTCAACATTGACCATCTCTTCAACACAATAAAAATCTAAGATATGATTATCAATGCTGAACTGCCGCCGAAACTTTCTACCTGCTAATTGCCTATTTTTAAGGTGTTTCCATAAAGTTGCTTCGGCTGGAGTTCCGTATTTTCTTAAAGCTTTTCTATTTATTTCAAGTTCTGGTGAATTAGTTATAAATCGTGTCATGTTGATAATTTTAAAGCTGATACTTGGAAGGTTTTACCCCTCTCGGTCTCCCCTACGAGGGGAGAAGTTTTTAAAACTCTTCCCCTTTTAGTGGAAGTCCCGCAGGGGATGGGGTAAAAACCTTATAGTTATTCATTTTCTTATGATGTATTTTACCTAATAAATCTTTTTAAAGTTTTGATACTTGGTGTGTTTTACCCCTCTCGGTCTCCCCTACGAGGGGAGATGTTTTTAAAATTCTTCCTCTGTTAGGGGAAGTCCCGAAGGGGATGGGGTAAAAACCTTATAGTTATTCATTTTCTTATGATGTATTTTACCTAATAAATCTTTTTAAAGTTTTGATACTTGGTGGGTTTTACCCCTCTCGGTCTCCCCTACGAGGGGAGAAGTTTTAGGATTTGTATAGGTTATTTTAATTTCTTTAATATGGTGTATTTGGCATTCTTTTCAGTCTCCCCTACAAGGAGATAAGTTTTATGTATCACTTTTTCAAAACCCACGCCCAAATCATCTCTGCTACCACGACTTCTTCGCCCGTCGAATCGGTTACTTGGATGGGTACTGATAAATAATCTCCTTTTTCGGTATTTTGGATTAAACTGATTTGCTCGTCGGATAGTTTGGCGATAGCGGTTTGTTGCCCGATGCTGCGTTTGATGAATTTGACCGAAAGGTTCTTCATCAGAGGTAATTTGTTGTCTGGGATATTCATTCCTACAACCATTCCTGTTGCGGTTTCGGCGAGCAGGGTAGTGGCTGCGGCATGAATCTGCCCGATGTGGTTTTGTACTTTGGTTTGGTTGGCGAGTGTAATCACGACTTCGTTACAAGTCATTTTTTCAAAATGGATGCCAGCCGTTCCGACAAATTTTACGGTACGACCAATAACATAATCTCTTGCCCAATCTTGTATAAAACGAGGCAATTTATTTAGTTTTGATAGGCTTCGGCTAAGACGATTCATCTTTTAATGAATGAACAAATGGTGAATGGGCGAATTAATGAATAGGAAAAAGTCACTAATTCACGATTAATTAATTCACAATTATTATGCACGCATAACTTTTTCGATACAAATATACGTATCCAAAATTATTATGCAAGCATACTATTGAATATTCTTATGAAAGATTTTTGAGTAGAATATCTACCAACAAAAAAGCACGCTTGGCTGAGCGTGCTTGGTGTTATAAAGAAGGGACTAATTCGAGGTTTACGTACTGCCCAGTGGCGAGTTGTTTGTTATTTTCGGCTCGGATGATGAGTTTGTCTTTCTCGACCAGTACAAGCTCAAACTTGCCTTTTATGCCTTGGGCATCAATATCAATGTACTTGTTGTTTTCTATCAAATACCAAGTTCCGGTATTGACAATCTGCTTGGTTTGGCGGTCTCTGGCACGAGTTACGTTGTTTTCTCTAAATTCAATCTCCAATCCAAAAAGCCCAATCGCTTGCGAGTTGAGTTGGTTTTGGGTGAGGGTTTTGTTATCCATATCGCTAAACCTATCCAGCTTCCAGATTTTAGAAGTCATCACGGCCGACGGCTCGATGATTTCTTTATCTTTACATTTTGAGGCTATCAATAAAACCGAGATTAATAAACCAAATGCGAGTTTTTTCATGTTTTCTTTTTTGCTTCTAACGTACAAAATTATGATTTGATTGTGAGGATTAGTAAAGTTTGAGTGATTAATTTTTATCAAAATTGATAAAGTCTATTTCGGTTTGTGATGATTTAATCTCAAATTTGTTGTAATTATAGATATTGAAATAAAACCTTTAAAACCCGTGACAAGGTTTGAAACAATAATTGATTAAATGATAAGTCTAAAAGTTATCCGTGCCACGGAATCCTTTTTACTTAACCAAGTTATTTCACAATCTGTATGTAAAAGAAACGATTTTGAGGGATGAACATATTATACGAGGGATTTATGAGAAAAAAAGACTTTAGATTAGTATTTTTATTATTGGTTTTTATTTGGCCAGATGCCTTTGCACAACCTTGTCAGCCCGTAAATTCTTCTTTTCAATTCAGTCCAACGACCCGCAACCGAACGATTGAATGGCAGAAATTTCCCGAATTTAGCCTTCCATTTAAGATTGTTTGGGGTGGTCCACGATTCGGCGATACGCAGAAACAGCCACTTAAGCACGGTTTTTCGCATATCGGGTACTACGAAGGGCAAGACCCCGACCTCGAACCCAAAAATCGTGCATGGATTTGGTACGGCGTGGCTTCGCCTTCGGCCAATCAGCCGTGGGAGACGATTCGAAGCCCGTGGAATAACAACACGGATTTGTACAAATCTCATTTTAGGAATGGTATCAATGCCGTTGCCGATAATTTTCATAGTACGTTTCGGAGCGGAGTACCAAATGTAGATTTGATGATTTTTGATATTGAAAGGAATATCCGTTCTAATGATTCGATTCTCGTTCTGAAAAATCATCCGCTTACGCCGCAGCAATACAAATCTCTTGATAACCAGTCTTTTATCTTGCAATATAAAAAAGATATGCAGAATCTCTATGCTGAGCCATTCAAGCAAATGCGTTCGGTCGGGATTCCGCAGACAATGAAATTAGGAAGCTACGCTGACCCTCCGATTCCGACAACGTATATCAATTATCCGAGTTTGAGTTGGAGAGAGTGGACGACAGCAACATCCCAAATCAATTACCTAAATTATGATTTTTCTAAGAATGCACTTGGTGGAGAGTTTCATAATCAGCAGGATTTTTGGGGACCAACCGCCTACTATTTTTTCGATTATCCGAGTCCACTTGCGGTTGATTATTTGTCGTTTCTTTTGTTTCAGGTCGAGATAAACCGAGCGTGGAGCAACAAGCCAATCATTCCGTTTGTATCGGTTCGTTTTTTCTATAATCCGAGTCTAAAAGATAAATTTATCAGACCTTACATGGCCGAAGCGACTGCTATTTTTCCGTTTTTTTCGGGAGCAAGTGGTCTTTGGCTTTGGGATGACCCCCTCAATCACAATCGCGATGAAAACTTTGGTCTGTACGAGCATTTTATCAATGGTTTGCATCGTTTATCGCTCCACAAAAATATGTTTGAAGGTAATTATGAACTCGTGATTCCGACTCCGGCGAGAGATTATAACGATACCCAAAAACCGATTTGGCGTGGGGTTTTCAAAGAAAATAATCTTTTGGTTGCGGCTCATAACCCTTACGCTAAATCCGAGAATGATGTGGTTACGGTGCCAATTGCCTATAAAAATTGGCAAGGCTCGGTTACGCTCAAAGGCTATGAGGTTTTTTTATGCAAGTTTGATTTGAACCTGACTGGCAACGAAAATCCATCGGTTTTGAGTTCGATAGAGGTATTGCCCAATCCTACCCAAGAAGAGTTAAAACTGCGAATCAATGCTACCCAAAGTTTATCAGCGAATATCGAATTGGTAGATGCTCAAGGGCGAATTGTTTACGCCGAAAAAGCAAATATCGATTTGGGAAGTAATGATAAAGTGTTAAAAATCAATCAGTTGTCGAGTGGGACATACTTCGTGAGAATTCTGAATTCGACAAAGAAATTTATCAAACAATAAGAAAGAATTTATGTCAAATAGACTCGCAAACGAAACAAGCCCCTACTTGCAACAACACGCTCACAACCCAGTGGATTGGTATCCTTGGAGCGAAGAAGCACTCAGCAAAGCCAAGACCGAAGACAAGCCAATTTTGGTCAGTATTGGCTATTCGGCGTGCCATTGGTGCCATGTGATGGAGCGAGAATCGTTTGAAAACCAGCAGATTGCCGAGATTATGAATCGGTATTTTGTTTGTATAAAAGTAGATAGAGAAGAACGCCCCGATGTTGACGCAATTTACATGGACTCCCTGCATGCGATGGGTGTGCGTGGCGGCTGGCCGCTCAATGTTTTTTTGATGCCCGATGCCAAACCTTTTTATGGTGGCACGTATTTTCCACCAAAAAACTGGGCAAATTTGTTGATGAGTATTCAGAATGCGTTTGTCAATAATCGCTCGGAATTACAGAATTCGGCCGAAGGATTTACGCAAAATATGCACTTCAAAGAATCGGACAAATATCAATTATCGAACGAAGAAGGCGTTGCGTTTAGCGAGGATGAATTGATAGTGATGTTTAATCGTCTGCAAAAAGATTTCGATACCGAAAAAGGTGGGATGAATCGAGCTCCGAAGTTCCCGATGCCGAGTATTTGGATGTTTTTGCTGAGGTATTATCACCAAACCGAAGACCAAAGGGCATTAAAACAGCTTACTCTGACGCTCGATAGAGTTGCCCTCGGGGGGATTTATGACCAAGTGGGTGGTGGCTGGACTCGCTACTCGACCGATGACGAATGGAAAGTACCGCATTTTGAGAAAATGCTTTATGACAATGGGCAATTGGTGAGTTTGTATTCGGAGGCATTTGCCTTGACCCGCAACGAACTCTACAAACGCAATGTTTATCAGACAATCGAATGGCTCGAAAGAGAAATGACAAGCCAAGAAGGTGGGTTTTACTCGGCATTGGATGCTGATTCGGAGGGAATTGAGGGTAAATATTACATCTGGACAAAAACTGAAATCGAAGATATTTTGGGCGTTGATGCCGAAGAATTTTGTAATATTTTTGAGTTTAGCGAAGAAGGAAACTGGGAACATGGATATAATATTGTACACGCAGAAGTGCCTTTTCCAACATCTCAAAATCCTCGAATCGAAAAGTGGTATCAGCAATTAAAAGAATACCGAGACCAAAGACCACGACCTGGCTTAGACAATAAGATTCTTTGCTCGTGGAATGGGCTGATGCTCAAAGGTTTGGTAGATGCTTACAAGTATTTTAATGAACCTAAATTTTTGGCATTAGCACTCCGAAACGCCCAATTTATTTATGAGAACCTGACGGTTTCTGTACAAAACGAAGACGGCAAAGAGGGTAGAGGATTGCTGCACCTTTACCTCACCCGTAGCGACGGTCGCCCCAACCCCTCTCCCGATGGAGAGGGGAGCAGTAGGTCAGTAGTTGCATTTCTCGAAGACTATGCGGCGGTGATTGATGCATACATTGCACTTTATCAGGTTTGTTTTGATGAAAAATGGCTTCGCGAAGCCGAAATGCTCGCCGAATATACAATTGGTAATTTTTATGATTCCGAAGATGAATTTTTCTACTTTACCGACGTGCAGGGCGAAGAATTGATTGCTCGTAAAAAAGAAATGTTTGATAATGTGATTCCTGCGTCAAATTCAATTATGGCGGCCAATCTCTATTGGTTATCGGTTTTGTTAGAAAGAACCGACTTTAGAATGATTTCGGATAAGATGTTGGGCAAAATGAAGAAACTGATTTTGGCCGAACCTCAATGGCTAACAAATTGGGCTTGCTTGGCGAGTTATCACGCAAAACCAACGGCCGAAGTGGTGATAGTTGGTAGCGAAATCTCGAATATCAGAGAACAGATTGATAAAACATACAACCCCAATAAAGTTTTTGTGGCAACCCAAACGGCATCCGAATTGCCACTTTTGCAAGGTAGAACCGCCATCAACGACCAAACAACGATTTATGTATGCTTCGATAAAACATGCCAATTGCCAACGAATGATGTACAAAAGGCTTTGGATTTGATAGCGGATAATTTGAATCAATAGTATTTTATACCTAAATTAAGCCATGAATTAGTACATCAAATGAATAGCAGGTTTACACAATTCTTTATTGTGTCGGTTTTTTTGTCGATTTTTTTCTTTTTCAAAGAAATCGAACCTAATTCGCTTGTTACTTTGAGCGAAAGAGGGCTTGCTATTTTTCTGTTTCAATTCGATTACGTTTTGCTATTCTGCTACATTGTCTATGTATTAATCCGAAAGTTTGAGGTCAATATCCTAATGCTGAGCGGGATTTACCTAAGTCTTTTTCTCTTAGGAATGGCTTCTTTGATTATTATTGATGAGAAAACTTACGACGTGTTTTATTCTTATATCCAACCACTCATCAGAGCAATATACGTTTGGATTTTCTTTAAAATGGGTCTTGATTTGCATTTGAAGAAAGATAAATTCAGCGTTTTGTTTTACAGCATAGCCATTATTTATAGTTTGCTGAGTTTGTATCTGCTGAATAAATTTCCGAGAGAATCGATGCTTTCTTTCAATTTCTATTGGGCGATGATTGCAGTTTTTTGGTTGGTGGGATTACAGTTAGAGCGTCATAATAAACCCAATTATATGTTATTTATTGTGGGTTTAAGCCTGACTGCTATCTCAGATTTATATTATATTCTTCCGCCCGAAGCAAGACTGTACGAATTTACTTTTATTCTGATACGTGTTTGTAACACTACCGGCGAATTCCTGCTCGTGAATTATATCATTAGATTCTTTACGCCATCACGAATTTTGAAATAATTAAACCCTGACAGGGCTTCAAGCCCTGTCAGGGTTGCTTTTGAGTCTATTTACTTCAAAACCTCTATTAAATCAATCTCTGGGCCACCGCCACGATTGGCCGAACCCGCAATTGTATAAACTTTTCCACCGACAACAACTGCCCCAGTTCCATGACGACCTTGTAACAGATTCGGAAACTTCTCCCATTGCATCTTCACAGTATCAAATGCCTCTACTTCGCTGTGAGAAGGTACCTGTGCGGCACTCTCACCACCCATTACCAAGATTTTACTACCGAAGGCTACGGTCGAGTTTCCTGCTCTCATGGTCGGTAAATTAAGGCTTGGAGGTAGGGTTTCCCATGTTTTTTTCTTGAAGTCATACACATCTACAGCTGGTTCGGTTAGGTTCAAAACTTGATTGATGCGTGCTGTCGAGCGGCGACCACCCGCCACATATAATTTATCTTTGACGATGGCTACACTCACGTGGTCGCGGGCGTGTGGGGCATCGGCAAGTTTACTCCAAGTATTTGTTTTGGGATTATATTCACTAAGCCACGCTACGTGTCCATCCCAATGCCCATCCAAGATTCCACAAACCATGTAGATTTTATTTTTATAGACAACGCACCCTGCCGAGCCTCTCAAATACTCTTTTGGAATTTCAGGCCCTTTACGCCATTCTCCTTTAGCAAGATTAAAAATATAAATATTCGGAATCGGCGTTTCGTGAGGATACGAACCCGTCAATGCACCTATTACATAGACTTCATTGTTGTACGTAACTGCTTGTAGGTGGTGAATTTCGAGGGGAGTTTCACCCAGTTTTGTCCACGTATTGGTTTTAATATCATAAATATCAGTCGATTTTATGCCACGTCCGCCAAACAAAACGAGCTTATCACCTACGGCGGCTAAGGTGTTTTCGTGGCGTTTGGTACAAGAATTTGTGGCTTGAATATTCTCCCATTTTTGAGAATAAGACACTAAACTGAATGCAGAAGTAGTCAGCATCAGTATAGAAAACTGAGCTATTTTGGTGAGTTTCATTGGTCAAATAGATATTAATGCCTGAATTTTCGGCAATTTAGTTAATTCTTTTTTGTTAATCGTCAATCCGATTTTACTTTTATGGATTCATTCACCAATGATTCATCAACAATGAAGCAAATCAGAGATAAACAATTTGTACCATACATTACGAGCGATAAAATTACAGAACGAATCAAAGCATTGGCCGCTCAAATCAACGAAGATTACAAAGGCAAAAATCCACTTTTGATTGGCGTGCTAAATGGGGCATTTATGTTTGTTGGTGAATTATTCAAGCACCTCGAAATCGACTGCGAAATTACGTTTATCCGTGTTTCTTCTTACCATAGCACTGAGTCTTCGGGGCAGGTCAAGCAGATTATCGGACTCAAAGAAAGTATTCAAGGACGCCCCTGCATCATCGTAGAAGATATTGTAGATACTGGCCTGACGATGCAAGAAGTGCTTGGACAATTGGCCTCGCAAAAGCCTGATTCGCTCAAAATCATGACATTGCTCCACAAACCCGAAGCCCTCAAAGTACCGTTAAAGGTAGATTACGTAGGTTTCGAGATTGAGAACCGTTTTGTTGTGGGCTACGGACTCGACTACGACGGCTTAGGACGCAACTTAGATGGAATTTATGTTTTGGATTCGGACTCCTAAGTCCGAATCAATTACTTCTGTTTGCTCGCTTTTATCATATTTACCGTAAAATCAATGACGTTTGAGTTATTTTTGAATAACTCCTCCACGTTGCGTCTTACTTCAAAATCGGGTTGTAAGAAGAATGTCTTTGGTTCGGGATTAACAAATTTATGATTTAGCTTCATCAACGGGCAATGTACGCTTAGTTTGGTGTTTGGTAGCTTAAAATCCTGCCAATTTACGGCAAAACTGCCCCAAGTTGCTCCGCCAACTTGCTCGCCAATGTAAGTAGTACCCACGCCCATATCTTTGGCCAAACTGAGGGTGAAAGTTGTAGCCGAATAACAACCCGCATCTACCAAAAAGTACGTTTTGTTGCGATACGCCAAGTCGTTTTGGGGTTTATTTTTTGTGTTTGATTTATTGACCCGATACATAAATGCACCTTGTCGTTTTGGAAAACCAAGCCAAGCAAATGCCGGCGGACTAAAATACCACGGTTTAAATATCGTAAAATAGGCCTTCTTCTTAAACATCAATGTATCTACCAGCGTAAATGGCTCTTTAGCAAAGTAGGTCAATAACCTCGAAACATTCGGAATATACCCGCCTCCGTTTCCTCTAAAATCAATGATAAGATGCTCAATACCAGCTTCTTTGATACTACTAAAGTGATTTTTGAGCGATTTTTTAAATTTGAGTTGCCCCATATCCCATTTGCCGTATTGCATCGAGAACGACGTGATGTCTATGATGGCAATTTTATTGAGGCTATCGAGGATTTTGTAAGAAAGGTTATTACGGACAAATTGTTTTTTGTATCTTTTATTGAAAGCCGCCATCGTTTGGGCGTTTGTTAGGCAGGCTATTTTTCGGTGAATCAAGCTATCGGTTTCGGGTAATTTGTAGGATATTTTGACTGAATCCATCTCACCGTAATATTTCAAGTAAAATACCGAAAAGAAGTTAATGGCGTAGTAATCTCTCGAATTCTGATTATCATTATCGACCGAAATGAGTGTTCGAGTTTTGGCAATGATTTGCGGAATCGGCTCATCATTGATACTTAAAATCTCCGAACCTCGCACGATAGTCGTATCATTTGAATAGTTGTAGGCAATGTAAAACTTTTCGGGCAGACGACGAATCACAAACGGAAACGTCTTTGTTTTTTTGGTCGAAAAGCCTTTTCGATGTGTAAAACTGGTGTGTCCATCCTTTAAATTGATTACCAATGGCGATATGTGCTTCACTGCATCCATGTAGCTCATGGGTTCTTTGATGGCATTATACAATGAGTCATAGATTTTTTCGTATTCTTTTTGGCTCATGTAGTGGTACATGCCAGGGTGGATATTCTCAAATTTACGTTTTAAAAAAGCCATATCCTTCCGTATTTCTTCGGGAGTAAATGTGGTTTTCTGTGCGAATAAATTTGTGATTAGCAATAAGAAAAATGCCGTCAAAAGAAATATTTGCTTTTGCATTTACCGAACAATGGTTTAACGAATCCTTACTTTACGTTTGATTAAATCTAAAGTGAATTTTAGGGTGGTGTCTTCGCCATTGATAAAATCATCGAGCGAAGTATTTATTTCAAAATCTGGTTTCAGAACGGGTTTGTCGTATTTTTGTTCATCTACTTCGTAATTTATTTTGCCGAGCGGCAGACTGATTTCTAACTCGCTATTAGATAATTTGATTTTAGAGAATTGAGCCGCCGAGCATCCATCATAAGCACCACCGCAGGTATTGCCGATGTACGTCCCGATTCCCATATTGTGCAGTTTAGAAACCAATAATGCCGCCGCCGAGAAGGTTCCGCCATTCATCAAGACATACACATTTTTATCGAAGTGAAAATCTTCGTGAGGGCGATATTTGCGTTCTTGGTAGTATTTGCTCTCTACAAAACCATCCGATTTTTTGATGGTAAATTCCATATTTAGCCTCGAAGCCGCCTCTTTAGCTACGTATCCGTCGTATTTTTTGTAATCGTCTTTGATACGTTGAAGCCCATCTTCTTTGAATCCTATTTTGCAAGTTACAAAAGGTTGTTGAGCAAAATATCGCATCAAAAATATCGAATATTCGAGCAATCCACCCGAATTCCCACGCAAATCCAGAATCAAATTCTCAATTTTGTTTTCTTCTAATCTCCTAAAAATCTTGCGGGTTTCGCCTTCAAAATTTCCCTTGCCATACATCGAATAATCTCGCATAAACGAACGCACATCTACCAAGGCTACTTTTTGGGTACTATCGACGATTCGGTACGAAACGATTCCCGTAGTGTCTTCGTCAACATCGGGGTAGCGTGCTTCGAGCATTCGCTCCATAAAATCATTACTTTGTGCCTCGATTTTGGTGCTTTTGGGTTTATCTTGTCCTTGACGGCGATACGTAATTTCAAAAAACTCCTGCTCGCCTTTCCACAAATAGTACAGTTTTCTGAATTCTCGAACCGAATAATACCGCTTGGCTTGTGGATTATTACCATCGCCGTTGTAGAACGAAATATGGTCTAATTGTGCCATTATCTTACCGATTGGTTGGTCGTCTATTGCGATGATTTCGGTGCCACGCGAAAGTTTTTTATCTGACGAATAATTGCGAGATACAAACATTCGGTCGTTGATTAAGCGGACACTAAACGGAAAAAATTTGGGTCGGTCACTGTACACACTGCCTTTTGAAAGTAGTCGGCGGTCGGGCAATAAATAGGTATGTCCGCACTGAACAGCCTGCACCAACGGAAGCATCGTAAAATAGGTATCTCGGAGCGAGTATTTACCCGTAATTGTATTGCTCAACGAATCGTAGATATGCTCAAATCGAGCTTTATTGGTGTATTTGTACGGGTCTGGGTGAAACTTTTCAAGCTCAACTTTGAGCTGCTTGAGGTCTTCTTTTACTTGGTCGGCGTTGTAGGAGCGTTGTGCAAGAGTGCTAAATCCAATCGAAAAGAATACCCAAATCATTGCTATCTGGCATCTCAAAATGGCAGTTTTTAGTTTTAGATTCGATTGGAGTAATAGATTCATAATTTGTTCTGAAATGGATTTTTAGTAAATAATTGCCTTACAAAGCAAAAATAACATTATTCGGTACTAACACAATAACTTGATTGATAATTCAACGTTTAGGTTTTGATTTACTTGCAACCATGCAGTTGTTTTTTTCGTTTCTTTGTATGAATATCCAACCCGATGAAATATCTATATATACTATTTTTCTTAGAATTTAGTTTTGAGGTTTTGGCACAAGAACCAGAAGAATATTATCGCCCGCCCGATAGTAAACAAAAAACACGGGTTGTAAATCTGCCCAATCTCAAAGGTACGCCAGTGCGTTGGTATGTTGGGATGTCGGCAGCGTATATGAGAAATTTCAATGCTCTCGATAATACGATAGATGGTTTATTGGTCTCTCGAAACTACGGAAATGTTGCGTGGGGAGCCAATGCGGGGTATAATCTTGGCGATAAATGGGCCGTCGAGGTTGGGTATATTCGACAAGATGTACAGCTTTGGCTCGAAGGCTTTTTGGTAGAGGGCATACCTTTTAGGGTTATTAGAGGCAAAAAATACGATATTTTCCCGATTCGCTATCGCCGCAATATCTGGACGATTGATAAAGACATCCGCTCTGCATCGGTATATTTGAGTGGAGGCGTCTTATTAAATGCCAGCTCTCCTAATAAGCCACTCAATACTTATCGGGTTTCTAACAGGGTTTTTAATCCTTCGATGCCTCGCGATACGCTCATTGGGCAAGTGGCTACAAGCCGACGAGGTACCACTGCTTTTGAGTTATCGCTTGAGATTCAAGGCCGTGTCTCCGATTTTCTTACTTTATCGGCTTACGCAAGCACACATTTTGGTTTGAGTAGAGGTATCAATTCCGAAATCTTACTGACCAGAGACGGTCGGTCGTTGGGTTCGGCACTGCATTATACGAGCGGATTCAGCTATGCCTTTGGACTTATTGCTCGGTACGAGTATGCAAGAGGCGTAAAATATAGAAGTAAAGTAGAATAAGAGATTTCGTATTTTGTAGTAAAAAGTGATTTTTAATTTGATTAATCCAATAGATTCTATACATTTATTTTGATAATACCTTTTTCACCTTAAATGTATAGAACTAATGAAAACAAAATTATTCTACCTATTCATCTTTGCTGCTTTATCTTCATTCACGCTCGATAAAACCTACGTTTGGGATAAATACAAACTCCAGATTACGGTGCCAGACGATTTTAAAGTCACCAAAAATACAAATGAAGATTTTGAGATGTCGGGTGAGGGAATGGAACTCGCCATGAGTATTTTTGAAGGAGACATTACACTCGAACAGATGGATGAAGCGACCTTAGAGGGTGCAAAATCTATGAAACTTACCGAGGTAGATGCTGCTCACGCAGTAAAATCTAATGGCCTCGAAGGTTTTTATGTTGAAGGTTTTTTGGAGGGCGAAAGAGTGATGTTTGCAGGTATGATAGACCCTAAAAGTCATACAAACTTTTTTATTGCGATTACCTTTGGCGATGATGACAAAACTGCCGAAGAAGATGCCCTCAAAATCTTGAATAGCATCAAAAGAATAAGATAATCATTCAATAATCCAAAATTTAGGTGTAGTCGTAGGCAGATTACACCTTTTTTTATGCTATCCTTAATACAAAAATTATTTTAAATTGATGCAACGTCATTGCAATTGCTTTATCTTTGTATTAAATCATTAATTTCTTCATCAATCATGGTTATCGAATCGAAAAACCTAACTTTTTCCTACAACGAACATAAAAAATTCAATTTCCCAGATTTCTCTTGCTCGGCAAAAGAAACGCTACTGATTTTGGGGAATTCGGGCAAAGGCAAAACCACTTTGCTGCATTTATTGGCGTTGTTGCAGACTCCGACAGGTGGCTCAATCAAGCTAAAAGGTGAAGAAATAAGCCAACTATCGCCCAAAAACGCCGCCAAAATGCGTGCTGAGGGTATTGGTATCATTTACCAAAAATCGCACTTTGTGGCATCGCTTAGTGTTTTAGATAACCTGCTTTTGGCCAATTATTTAGCCGATAAAAAGCAATCGGTCGAGCGTGCTACCGAACTCGCCCGAAGCCTTGGATTCATCGACCATCTTCATAAAAAAACAACACAATTGAGCCAAGGCGAGCAGCAAAGGGTAAGTATTGCCAGAGCTTTGATGAATAACCCGAGTATTATTTTAGCCGATGAACCTACGTCGAGTTTGGATGATGAAAACTGCGAAAAAGTAATACAACTGCTTGATAAACAATCAGATAAAATCGGGGCGGCTCTTATCATTGTTACCCATGACCAACGTCTCAAAGATAGATTTAGCAATCGGGTGATGCTTTAAAAGCCATCCAATCATAAAAATAAATCAACAAGAAACTAAAGACCAGAAACCAGTAAATGAATATCTCAAAAATATCTTGGCAGAATATCCTCAACAAAAAAATGAACAGTTTTCTGTGCGTTTTACTCATGACGCTCGGTATAGCTATCATTTCGTTGTTGGTTATTTTGAGTAAACAACTGCAAGAAAAATTCAGCAAAAATATCAGCGGAATCGACATGGTAGTAGGGGCGAAGGGTAGCCCGTTGCAACTGATATTGTCGAGTATTTATCAGATAGATTCACCTACGGGCAATGTTTATCTGAAAGATGTTCAGGAGATTGCCCAGAATCCACTCGTGAAAGAGATGATTCCGCTCTCGATGGGCGATAATTATCAGGGGTTCAGAATTGTGGGTACAAACAAAAAATATCTTGAACACTTTAAAGCTAAACCCGCACAAGGCCAACTATTTAAGAAGCCGATGGAATGTGTGGTTGGCAGCTTGGCAGCACAAAATTTAGGTCTTAAAATCGGTGATACTTTTAGTGGTTCGCATGGTCTGGATGCCGAAGGCGAAAAACATGACCACGAAAACTATAAAATTGTTGGTATTTTGGAATTTAATAATTCGGTTGTCGATAATCTTATTTTGACTGATTTGAAGAGCGTTTGGAAGATTCACGAACACAGCGAGGCACCTGCTATTGAGGCTGAAACCACCGAAAAACACGAGCATCACGAAGGTGAAGAACACCACGAAGAAGAAGAAAATGCCGAACTCGATAAAAGAGAGATTACGAGTGCTATCGTCAAATTTCGCTCACCAATGGGCATGATGACAATGCCTCGAAATATCAATCAAAACTCAAAATTACAAGCGGCTGTACCCGCAATTGAGGTCAATCGAATGCTCGAATTACTCGGTATCGGAGTTGAAGCCCTACGCATTTTAGCTTTTGTGATAATGCTTATTTCGGGTATCAGTGTTTTTGTATCGTTGTATAATTCGCTCAAAGAACGCAAGTACGAAATGGCATTGATGCTTTCGATGGGTGCAACAAGAACCCGTCTTTTTTTGTTATTATTGCTCGAAGGTGTAATTTTGAGTATTATTGGATATTTACTCGGAATTTTACTGAGCCGAATCGGTCTTTTGTTGATTTCGGGGCAGTTGGGCAAGAAGTTCCACTTTGATATTAGTCAAATTTCTTTTCAGCCCGAAGAAATTTATTTGTTTGCAGTTGCGTTGTTAGTAGGAATCTTGGCGGCGGCAATTCCGTCATTAGGAATTTACAGATTGAATATTTCGAGAACACTCGCCGACGAATCTTGATAATTTTGAATAAATATAAGACATACCATTTCGTAGAGAATAAAATACATTAATCAATCAGAATCAACATCTATCAAAAATGAAAACCATATCTAAGTACCTTATTTTTGGCGTTTTATTCATCAATTTAAGTGCATTTACACTCGTTGATGAACCTGCAAAAATCACTTGGGAGTTGCTCCGCGACGTAACTTTTAAGAAAAAATGGAATGCCGAAGAATCTATGTTTATTCTTTACCCGACTTTCGGAACGAAAGTAACAGCACTCAAAAATAAAGAAGTTGTACTAACTGGCTACATGATTCCGGTAGATATTGATGCCAACATGTATGTACTTTCGGCCAATCCTTATAGTTCATGTTTTTTCTGCGGTCAAGCAGGGCCAGAGTCGGTTGTGCAGGTTAAATTCAAGAAACTTACTAAGCGTTTTAATACCGATGACCGTGTAACTGTAAAAGGTACTTTTGTGACAAACGCCGATGATATTAACGAATTGAATTATATCTTGACGAATGCCGATGTGATTCAGTAAGTAGTACGGGTTTCCAACCCGTATAAAAAGAAGCGAGTCGTGGAAAATTGAAAAAAAAGCATTTATTTTTTT
>JBKBNY010000010.1:0-36540 GCA_046295175.1 Spirosomataceae bacterium | reverse complement strand
TTAATTACTTCGTCCGGTCAACCAACCATAAAAAAACCACCCCACTCGTTGAAATTTCAACGACTCGCTTTTATTTTGTTGATTAGCAATGATTTACAAATCACTAAAATCAAAACTTTCGAGATATTTGGTGGTGAAATTACCCGATTTGAAGCCTTCGTCGTCCATCAATTTGATATGGAACGGAATCGTTGTTTTGATACCTTCGATAACAAATTCTTGCAAAGCACGCTTCATACGAGTGATAACCTCTTCGCGAGATTGACCGTTGACAATCAACTTCGCAATCATCGAATCGTAGTTTGGCGGAATCGTGTAACCTGCATAAACGTGGCTATCTACACGCACACCGTGTCCACCCGGAAGGTGCAAATTGGTAATCTTACCCGGTGACGGACGGAAGCCATTCGATGGGTCTTCAGCATTGATACGGCACTCCATTGCGTACAATTTAGGGAAATAGTTTTTACCCGAAATTGGCACGCCAGCCGCCACTTTTATTTGTTCTTTAATCAAATCAAAATCTGTAACTTCTTCGGTAATCGGGTGTTCAACCTGAATACGGGTATTCATTTCCATGAAATAGAATTTACCGTATTTATCGACCAAGAACTCGATAGTACCCGCACCTTCGTAACCAATGGCCGATGCACCTTTGATGGCGGCTTCGCCCATTTGTTCACGTAATTCTTGTGAAACTATCGGTGAAGGGGTCTCTTCAACCAATTTTTGGTGCCTTCTCTGAATCGAGCAATCACGCTCCGAAAGGTGACAAACTTTGCCGTATTGGTCGCCTACCACTTGAATTTCGATGTGGCGAGGCTCTTCAACAAATTTTTCGAGATAAAGTCCGTCGTTTCCAAAAGCTGCGGCAGATTCCATCTTGGCATCATCCCATGCCTTCTGAAACTCATCATCGCTCTTGATGATACGCATACCTTTTCCGCCACCGCCAGCTGTTGCCTTGATGATAACCGGATAACCCATTTCGGCAGCTTGTTTTTTACCGATTTCGACCGATTCTAACAAGCCATCCGAACCCGGAATAACAGGTACGCCCGCTGCACGCATGGTAGCTTTTGCAGTTGCTTTATCGCCCATTAGGTTGATTTGCTCGGCAGTTGCACCGATAAATTTGATACCATATTCGGCACAAATTCTTGAGAATTCGGCATTTTCAGATAAAAAACCGTATCCTGGGTGAATCGCATCGGCGTTGGTAATTTCGGCAGCCGAAATGATATTCGGGATATTTAGATAAGACTGACGGCTTACAGGAGGACCGATACAGACAGCTTCATCAGCAAAACGTACATGAAGGCTATCACGGTCGGCAGTAGAGTAAACAGCTACTGTTTTTATGCCCATTTCTCGGCAAGTACGGATGATGCGGAGGGCAATTTCGCCACGATTGGCAATAAGTATTTTTTTGAACATAGATTTTTCAATTATCAGTTATCAGTGAACAATTATCAACAAACTATTCATCAGGGCTATATTCACTGACCACTTATTATTTGAATGCGTGTAAAAATGGTAATAACCAAAAGAAAATCAACTTCAATGGATTGATGCGAGTTGTTTTTAGGATTGAGAATAAAATCTTTCCTATTTCATCTGCATCATTATAAATACTTTCAAAAGCATTATTTTCAATGTAACCAGTATCTTTAAGCAAAGAAAGCCAGTACTTAGTTTCTAAACATTCTTTGTAGGCTACTGAAATTTTTGCCGAAAAATCAGATTTTGAAATTGCTCCATTAGCCTCGGAAACATTCGCACCGATAGCTGTTCCACTCCTTAGTAATTGTTTTGATAAAATAAATTCTTTTTTATCATCACTTAGATACTGATAGCCTTTAACAATTCTGATTGCAAAATTATAAGCTTTGGGGTATAGAACATTATCAGTTTTCATAACCTGAATTCAAGGATTGATAATTGATAACTGCAGTATTGATAATTGTTATTAGATTTCTACAACAAAAAGCGGCTGGTCGAATTCTACAGGGGTAGCGTTTTCTACCAAAACTTTTACGATTCTACCCGAAACCTCAGATTCGATTTCGTTGAATAATTTCATAGCCTCGATGATACAAACAGTCTTACCTGCCGATACTTCATCACCCACTTCAACAAAAGAAGGCTTATCTGGGCCTGCCGAGCGATAGAATGTACCAATCATCGGTGATTTGATAGTTACCGTATTGGCTGCTGGCTGAGCTGGTGCTGGGGCCGCTGCGGCTGGTGTAGGTGCGGCAGCAACAGGCTGTGGTGCAGGTGCTGCTACTTGTTGTGGAGCAACAACCACTGGTTGAGCCTGAACGGCTGGCACAACGCCCGAATAACGTTTGATGTTAAGCTTTAGCTCCGAAGTCTCAATATTTACTTCGTCTAAGCCCGATTGAGAGATAAAATCTATTAGTTTCTGAATGTCTTTTGTTTCCATTTTAGCTTGGAGTAAGGGGTTTTTGTTTTTGATAAGTGGTTAGACACCACAAATGTAAAAATAATTGCCTAATTATTTGACTAAAATAACAAAGGAGAAAGTTGTAAGAATGGCGTAATCCAAAATGTAAAATTTTGAGTATGATTTAACCCTTTTATCTTACAATTCAAATTTAACTTATCTTCACTTTCTCCTTTAATAAAATTATTTTACACGCTCGTAGTACTCATAGGTGCGAGTATCTACACGGATTAATTCATCGTTTTGGATAAACAACGGCACTTTGATTGTTGCACCTGTTTCTACAGTTGCAGGTTTCATTGGGTTGTTGGCTGTATCGCCTTTGATACCAGGCTCGGTATAGGTGATTTGAAGCTCAACAAAGGCCGGTAATTCTACCGAAAGAATCTGCTCGGTTTCGGCGTGTACCAAAATATCTACGTTCTGTCCTTCTTTCATCAAATCGGCTTGTGGAACCATCTTTTCTTCGACACTGATTTGTTCGAAGGTTTCGTTTTCCATAAAATTAAAGCCTAATTCGTCTTTGTAGAGGTATTGGTAGGTACGTTTTTCGACACGTGCAGTTGTGATATTGACACCTGCTGTAAAGGTATTGTCAATCACTCTACCTGTTTTGAGGTTACGTAATTTAGTACGTACGAAAGCTGGTCCTTTGCCCGGCTTTACGTGCTGAAACTCAACAATCGTGTATAAATCATTGTTGAATTCGAGACAAAGTCCATTTCTGAAATCTGCTGTAGTTGCCATATTAAAATAAATCAAGAAGTCGTCTAATTCGATTTTATGACTTCTATATAATTATCGTTCAAGATTGAAAACTAAACTAAAAAACGGCATAATCTGACTTGTCTGGAATCTGCCGAGGGTTGTTTCTTTGCCACTTTTTGGTGTATAACGACTCGTGAAACTACTTGATAATGAGCTTATTCCGGCACGGACTGTTAACTCGTCAGAGACCTTGTAGCCCAGATACAATTCAGAGTTGAGAGTTCCACGGTTGTTTTTACCAAGAAGTAATAGACTTAGGCTTCTTGGCGAAGCGTTGAGCGAATCAAGAGTGCCTACATAATTATCAACTTTTAGATTCTCACCCTCACGTATTTTGCCAAAACTCATCCCAATAATATCAATGTTGACACCAAGTATGATTTTTTTCGTGTGAAATTCGGCTACAATCGGAATATTGACTGAGGCTCCGTTAAATTTAGGATTAGGAGTAATCGAAACTTGCTTTATTTTGGTTTCGACTCCATCGAAGGTTCTATTCTTCAAATTAAAATAATTCAGTCTAAAACCTGTACCTATTCTATAAGAGCGTTCTCTGCCGAATTCGAGAGTCTGAGTATAAGCAATAGATGGTACTGTAACTTTATTGGCTGTTGCGATGCTTAATCCAATGTGTTCATATACTCTTATACTTTGTGCATTACTTGTAAATACAGTCGTTGTCAGGAAAAATAAAAAAACGATTCTTTTCATTGTTGGCTTAAAAGAGAAACCCACTTACAAAACTGTTAGATTAAGTGAGTAGTTTGAATGGAATTTTTGTAATAAAACTTTTTCAATCACAAGAAGATATTAATTTGATATTGTCGATGTTGTAATCATTTACAGTAAATAATGACAATATCTTATATATCCTTTTTAGTCACTAACGTACACTTTTCTGTAAATAAAATCGCTATTAATAAGCCCACTTGATGTAGGCAGAACCCCAAGTGAAGCCTCCACCAAAAGCCGCTAAAACGAGGTTATCACCCTTTTTTAATTGACTTTCGTAATCGTGCAAGCAAAGCGGTATAGTTGCAGCAGTAGTGTTTCCGTAACGTTGGATATTAAGCATAACTTTATCATCGCCAATACCCATGCGGCGAGCAGTGGCATCAATGATGCGTTTGTTGGCTTGGTGTGGTACGAGCCAAGCAATGTCATCGCCAGTGAGGTTGTTTCGCTCCATGATTTCGGCCGAAACATCTGCCATATTGGTTACGGCAAATTTGAAAACGGCTTGCCCTTCTTGGCGGATATAATGCCAACGGTCATCCACAGTTTGGTGCGAAGCTGGGTAACGGCTTCCGCCTCCTTTCATATAAAGGTGGTTTTCGCCAGTACCGTCCGATTTCAGCACGAAATCCATCACGCCGTTCTCTTCGGTAGTTGGTTCGAGCATAACTGCCCCTGCACCATCACCAAAAAGGATACAAGTTGTACGGTCTTGGTAATCAATGATAGACGACATCTTGTCGGCACCGATGATGATTACTTTTTTGTACTTACCTGATTCGATAAATTGCGAACCAATCGAGAGTGCATAAAGGAAGCCCGAGCATGCTGCCAAAATATCGAAACTACCTATTGTCGGGATTCCGACTTGGGTACACACGAGATTGGCAGTAGATGGAAACATAAAATCTGGCGTTACTGTTGCACAGATTACTAAATCGACATCTTTGGCATCGGTATTGGTTTTTTTGAGAAGACCTCTCACGGCTTCTGATGCCATGTGCGAAGTAGCAAGACCCTCACCTTTTTGGATACGACGTTCTTTGATACCGGTTCGAGTAGAAATCCACTCATCATTGGTATCTACGATTTTTGCCAAATCATCGTTTGTCATAACGTCATCTGGCACGTAGCCGTTGATACCTGTAATGGCAGCTCTTATCTTCATAATGGTTTTGGTGTTCGTTATTCGTTAATTGTCAAAAGCTAATCGTAGGATAACTTTATACAGAAGAATTCGTAGAAACAATTAACGAATAACTATTAACTATTTTGTAAGTTTTTAATCTTCGTAGGTTTCGGCAATGTGTTTAGCTACATCAGATTCAATCTGCTTTTTGGCTAATAAAATCATGTTTTTCACGGCCAATGGCGAAGAAATACCATGAGCCACAATGACATTACCATTTACACCGATGATTGGGCTACCGCCCACAACCTCATAGTTCATGCGGTCTATCAAAGGGTCTTTTACGCCTTGCTCGGCGGCATAATCATAGAGCGATTCGCCCATTTTGAAAATCACATTACCCGTAAAACCTTCGGTAACAATCACATCGGCTTTGCCATCGAAAAGGTCACGACCTTCGATATTGCCAATGAAATTGATTTTTTTGTTGATTTTCAATAATTGGTGAGTTGCTTGTACGACTGTCGAGCCTTTTTGTTCTTCTTCGCCGATACTCAAAAGTGCAACTTTTGGATTCTCAATACCAAACGAAAATTTAGCATAAAGCGAACCCAACTGAGCAAATTGCTCCATCACTTCTGGTTTGCAATCGGCATTGGCACCGATGTCGAGCATGAGGCTGTATCCACCATTTTTGAGCGGAAAGAAGCCCGCAATGGGTGGTCGCTGAATATTGCCGACCGTTTTGAGGGTAAACAAAGAGCCAACCATCATAGCACCGGTATTGCCAGCACTACAAAAAGCCTGAACTTGCTTCTCTTTTAAAAGTTTAAACCCAACTCCAATACTGGAATTGGGTTTTTGAGAAAATGCCCGTGTAGGATGCTCTCCCATCTCAATAACGTCATCGGCATTGACCATCTCAATAGAATGAGCAGGATATTGCATCTTTCGAAGCATATCCAGCATAACAGCCTGCTTGCCAATGAGTACAATAGTTGTACCTTCTGGCAACTCATTAGCCGCCATCACGACCCCTTCAATAATAGCTTTGGGAGCGAAATCGCCACCCATTGCATCTACGGCAATTTTCATTAATGCTTTGTTTAAATGTTATTATAGTCTGATTGTTTGAATGTTTGAAAACAGTAAGGTCAAACACTCAAACCTCTAAACAATCAAACATTTTTACGCTTTTTGATAATTTTCAGCTACCAATTTACCTCTGTAGTAAAGGTTACCTTCTGATACGTGAGCACGGTGGCGGAGGTGAATCTCACCAGTCGTAGCATCTACCGATATAGTTTTTGCTGTCAATGCATCGTGCGTTCTACGCTTATCTCTTCTGGTTGACGAATGACGTCGTTTAGGATGTGCCATAACTTATTTTTACAATTTAATTATTCGTATTATGTATTGGTTATTTGCTATTCGTCAATAATTATTTGGTAATAAATTTTTCAAAATCATTAGAATTATGAATAACAATTAACCAATAACTATCTCGGATTCATTTACTTAATCTAATTTGATTCCCTTCAAGGCTGCCCAGCGAGGGTCTATTGGGGTTTCATCTTCTGCTACTTCGTCTTCTTCGATTTCGTCACCCTCCAATGTATAAATGTAATCCTCTTCTTCGTCTCTGAACCTCGGGTGGAGCTTCTTCATCGGCACTGTCAACATAATAAAATCGTACAGATGATGCATTAGGTTGATGGTTGCTGTGCCAAACGGAATTATCTCAATCTCATCCGATAACTCTTCGTGACGGTCGCCAAACTTATAAATATAACGTTGTTGTATATTGAGTGGCTCGTCGAATTGCTCAAGCGAACGGTCGCAAGTTAGTTCGATACTTCCCGTGATTTTGATTGCAAGCTGAATCATCGTCGATGACTTTTCAAGGCTTACATTTGCCCTGAAACTACCCTTTGCAATAATGTCTTGCTCAAACTCGGCAAAGAACTTGTCGCCGCCCTCAAATTCAAACTCGTACTGTTTGTTTTCGAGGCCTTGGATATGAATATCATATTTATGGCGTTCTTTGCTCATGTTTTCACAGAAAAGGTTGCAAATTTACGGTAGATTTCGGAATTAAAAAAGGATTCGGCAATCATTTCTACGTTTAATAGTGATTAAATTGAATTATTCAAATTAGTTATATGACAAATCAAATATCGTATTCGATAATTTTTAAAAACAAACCTTTTTTTATCGGATTTTTTTTGTGGGTAATCGTAGTGGCAGTTCTTCAAATTGCCTTTACGCAAACTGAATTGATTTTTTGGGTGAATCGTCATTTCTCCGACCAGCTCGATACCTTCTTTTCATTGGCTACCAAACTTGGCGAAGACGGTCTGTATGTGCCAGTTTTGATTTATCTCGGATTCAAAAAAAGACATTTGGTGATGCCATTTATTTTTACGTGGGGGCTGAAAGTAATTATTTCACTTTTTCTAAAAAATCTTGTTAATGCCCCACGACCCATGACGGTTTATACGGGCAGCGGTTTGGATATTCACTTGGTAGAGGGTAAAGTGCACGCTTGGCAGAGTTTTCCGTCGGGACACACCATGACGGCTTTTGCATTGGCTTTGTTTTTATCAATTTTGATTCGAAGCAAATTTTGGGGCGTTTTACTGCTACTTTTGGCGATTTTGGTGGCGTATTCGAGGGTTTATTTGTTTCAACATTTCCCGAAAGATGTTTTTGCAGGCTCGATTTTTGGAGTGTTTGCGGTATTGATAGCTTTTCCGATTGATTTTTTAAGGATAAAATGGCTAACTTTGAGGACTCCGAAGTCGTAAAACGAGAAATGTAAATCGTGTAAAATATGAAAATAGAACTTAAAAATTTTGGGCCAATCGACCATTTCGAGTTCGATTTAGATAAAGACTTACATGTTATTTATGGTGAGAATAATATTGGCAAATCAAGTATTATTAATACAATTTATATATTAACTAATTCATGGAAAAATATAATTGCTATATCTAATCTTACGGACGATTATGCGAGAGAAAAATATGAAAATAAAATTAAGGATGAATTAACTCAGAACTTTGAGGTAACATTTAAGGAATTGTATAATCAGCTTTCTGACAAGTCGTATCCAATTATTATAATCACATCAAGTGAAGTTGAATCTCACTTTGGGGTGCAAGTGAATTTTTGGGGAGATGAGGAGGCCATAAGCATTAAAAAGCATTTGTATGGAAAAGTTAGTATAATAAAAGATAGTAAATCTACTTTTAATGAAATAGATGAAATCTTTGATTTTATTTATTTCTTTCCTGCTTCTCGTTCTGGTATGTACCGTGTGATGTCGAGCATGGGTGAGATTTTAGCTAAGTTTTCTCAGTATCGTAATCAGTTGAATATAAGTAATTTATCTATTCCGTCTCTGACTTTTCCCGAGTCTGAATATTTTTTAAATTTATCCTCAATAAACAATAGTAAAAAAAGCGAGTATGCAAGTACCGTTGAAAAAATTGAGAAAGAAGTACTCGGCGGAGAAATCTATTTTGACGATTCAGCAAAAAAATTGAGATATAAAAGTTTTGAAACAGGCTTAGATTTGGAATTACACGAAACATCTTCGATGATTGCCGAAATCGCCCCGATTGTTGCACATTTGAAGTATATTCTTCCGAATTCAAGTTCGATTCTATTCATCGAAGAACCCGAGGCTCATTTGCACCCCAAAATACAAGTCGAAATGATGCGAATCTATGCCGATTTGGTAAATGCAGGTGTAAAAGTGGTGATGACAACCCACAGCGATTTTATGATGAATGAATTAACAAATTTGATTTTAGAGCGGAAACTCAAACCTGAGAAAGTGGCGTCGTATCATTTGGTAATGGGTAAAAATGGTAGTTATGATGCTGGTGATATGAAGGCTACCGAAGAGGGTATCGAAGATTACAATTTTACTGAAACCATTAGGAAACAGTATGAAAGAAGGATTGAACTTTTAGAAAAATTGAACGAAGAAAATGCTGTTGTTGAATAAAATCCGCGATGACGAAACCTTAAAAGAGTTTGTAGATGATACTTGTTGTGAAGAAGGTATTTGTGCCAAATTTGATTCGAAGATTGATAAAAACGATTATATAATTATCAAAGTTGATAAATTTTACGAAAGTAAAAAGTTAAGTAATACTCCAAAGGCGATAGATTGCCTGATTGTGCTTAAATGCCAAGATAAATCCGAAACTTATGCCTTGTATTTAGTTGAACTCAAAAAACAGAAAGGTAAAGATTTAGACCCAAGCGGGATTCCGGAGAAGTTTCGGAATGTTGAGAAATTTGTTGGTGAATCGGAGGTAAAGAGATACTTGAATAGGCATTTTGAAAAAATCGAACTATTTTTGGTCAGTAAAATGAGTATGAGAGATTTAGGATTGGAAAGTAAACTTTTTATGAATGAAAAAATTGAATTTAAAGGTCAAAAGAAGCGAATAATGCCTAAATCAGCCAACGAAACAATTATTTATCCGTATTATTCAAAATGACACCATACATAGCGTTACTGATATTTTTGGCGGTTGTTTTTGCCAATGTAGTCGTCGGGGTTTATCTCGAACGTAAAGTTTCGGCGTTTATCCAAGACCGTTTGGGGCCGATGGAGGTTGGTAAATGGGGATTGCTACAGTTAATTGCCGATTTGCTGAAATTGATTCAGAAAGAAGATATTATTCCGACGGCGGCCGATAGACGGATGTTTAAATTTGCTCCGTTTATGATTTTTGCGGCAGTTTTTGCTGGATTTTCGGTTATGCCATTGGCTCCAAACGTACGAGGTTCGGCAACCGAAACGGGTGTTTTTTTACTTTTAGCGATTGTTTCACTCGATATTCTCGGGATTCTGATGGCGGGTTGGGCTTCAAACAATAAATATTCATTGTACGGTGCGATGCGTTCGGTTGCTCAGTTGATTTCGTACGAGATTCCGCTCGGATTAAGCGTACTTTGTGTTGCGATTGTTTCTCAAAGTCTTGATTTGCAAGAGATTAGCTCACAACAAGGGCTATTCGCCACCGAATCAAATTACCTTTTCGGAATCAAAGCTACGGGGGTTGATGTTTCAAAAATCGGTGGATTGCTGACTTGGAATATATTCAGGAGTCCGTTTTTGTTGATAGGCTTTTTCATTTTTTTTATTTCGGGATTGGCCGAGTGTAACCGAGCTCCGTTTGATTTGCCCGAGGCCGAATCTGAATTGATAGGTGGTTTTCATACCGAATATTCGGGTTTCAGATGGGCAATTATGATGCTTTCGGAGTACGGAATGATGCTTTTGATTTCGCTTTTGGCTTCGGTCTTGTTTCTCGGAAGCTGGAATACACCATTGCCGAATATTGGAGAAATTAAATTAGCTGACTGGACAACGGGGCAATTAGACACTTGGCAAAGCTATGCTTGGGGAGCATTTTGGTTGTTTTCAAAAGCCTATTTCTTAGTATTTGTGATGATGTGGATTCGCTGGACTTTCCCGCGTTTTAGGGTTGACCAATTGATGTATTTAGGATGGAAAGTACTTACGCCATTCTCGTTAGTTTTGTTGCTGATTTGTGCAGTTTGGCGATTATTGATGATTTAGTCTTATACCAACAGTTTATGAAAAAAATTATTGATTACATTTTAAGTTGCGTTTTCTTGCTTTATTTCTTTATCATTTTGGGCATTTTTCATATCATTCAAGTAGTTTGTTATAATGTATTTGGGAAAAAAGCCCATAAAGCTTCGGTAGATTGGCTCAATTTCTTCATCACTTATGGCTATTACCTGACTGGCTCGACGGTGAGTTTTAAACAATTAGCCGAGCTTCCGAGCGGTCGCCCCATTATTTTTACGGCAAATCATCAAAGTACATTCGACATACCTTCAATCATTTGGTTTTTACGCAAATACAATCCTGTTTTTGTAGCAAAGATTGAATTGGCAAAGGGGATTCCGAGTATTTCGTATAATCTTCAAAAAAGCGGAGCGGCACTCATCGACCGAAAAGATGGTAAGCAGGCGATTACAGAGATTCTCCGATTGAGTAAATATATTCACGAAAATAACTATTCTGCAGCGATTTTTCCAGAAGGAACTCGCTCTCGTAATGGCGAAATGAAGCAGTTTGCCGCAGGCGGAATTTCGGCTCTTTTGAAGCGTTGCCCCAATGCCGTCGTTGTGCCAGTGGCAGTTGGAGGAACGGGCCATTTTAATCCGAAAGGATTATTTCCGTTTACTTCATTCTCCAAAATGTCATGGACGGTCCTGCAACCTATCGAACCTGCTGGGAAATCGGCCGAAGAGATTGCCAATGAGGCCGAAAATGCGATAAAAGAATTTAAGGCAAATCGAAAGAAATAGTTTTAGGCTTCCAAGCCGAATTACTCAACCAACTTCTTCAACTCATTCAGCTTGAGTAGAGCCTCAATGGGTGATAACGTATTAATATCCAGACTTTTAAGTTTAGACTTTAGTTCATCAATTTTCGGGTCGGCTGGCTCAAAGAAACTCAATTGATAATTGTTTTTAGGAGCCTCTTGAATCCGTTTTTTGTTGTCTTCTTTGATGTGGTCTTTTTCGAGATGAGCCAAAATTTCATTGGCTCGTAACACAACGGTCTGAGGCATACCCGCCATTTGTGCTACGTGGATTCCGAAACTATGTTCGCTGCCACCTTCTTTGAGTTTACGCAAGAAAACAACCTTATTACTGACCTCTTTTACGGCCACGTTAAAATTCTTGATTCGACTAAAATCTTCGGCCAATTGATTGAGTTCGTGGTAATGGGTTGCGAATAGCGTGTACGGACGAACCTTCGGATTGTTGTGCAAATACTCCGCAATACTCCATGCGATACTCACGCCATCGTAAGTACTCGTACCTCGCCCGATTTCATCCATGATTACCAAGCTGCGGTCGCTGAGGTTATTTAAGATACTGGCGGTTTCGGTCATTTCGACCATAAAAGTAGATTCCCCACGCGAAAGGTTATCGCTTGCACCCACACGAGTAAAAATTTTATCGACGATACCCAATTCGGCACTTTGAGCCGGTACAAAACTCCCGACTTGAGCCATCAACGAAATCAGAGCAGTCTGACGCAATAAAGCCGATTTACCAGCCATGTTTGGCCCAGTGATGATGATGATTTGTTGCGTTTGGTCGTCTAAAAACAAATCGTTGGGTACGTAGCTTTCGCCGAGCGGAAGTTGCTGTTCGATTACGGCATGACGCCCTTCTTGTATCCTGATTATCTTTTCGTCGGAGATTTGGGGCTTGCAATAATTATTCTTCTGAGCCACCTTGGCAAACGACGACAAAGCATCTAAAATTGAAATAACACGAGCATTTTGTTGGATTTGTCCCACGAATTCGCCCGCTGCAAGTACCAAATCATTGAAGATTCTGAATTCAATATCAAAAATTTTGGATTCGGCACTCAAGATTTTTTCTTCGTAAACTTTTAGTTCTTCAGTAATATATCGCTCAGCATTTACCAAAGTCTGTTTGCGAATCCAATCGGTCGGAACTTTACTTTTGTGCGAATTCGATACTTCGAGATAATACCCAAAAACCTTATTGTAAGCAATTTTTAATGAGCTAATTCCCGTCCGTTCGATTTCACGGTTTTGAATTTCTATCAAATAATCCTTGCCCGAAAATGCGATTTTGTGTAATTCGTCAAGGTTGCCATCAACCCCCGATTTTATCATTCCGCCTTGATTGGTAACCGTTGGCGGCTCGTCTTTTAATTCTTTCTCAATTTTATCAATCAAATACTGGCAATCGGTAAGTTGCGTAAGATATTTTTGGAGAATAGCCCATTGCCCACTACCTGCCGATAAAAGCTCTTTGATTGGAATAATTTGCTTCAAAGCCCTTTTGAGTTGCACCATTTCGCGAGGATTGATGCGTCTGACCGCCACTTTTGAAATAAGCCTTTCGAGGTCGCCGATTGGTTTCAAGGTTTGAGTGAGTTGTTCTAACAATTCATCGTTTTTAACCAAAAACTCAACGGTATCGAGCCTTTCTTGAATCAAAGTTTTCTCTTTCAATGGCAAAACCAACCACTTGCGGAGCAATCTTGCCCCCATTGGCGTAACGGTTTGGTCGAGAACATTGATGAGTGGAACGCCACCTTCATTCTGAGAAAAAACCAATTCGAGGTTCCGAATCGTAAATTTATCGAGCCAAACGTATTTGTCTTCGTCGAGGCGAGTGATGCGAGAAATATGCCCAATCTCTTTGTGTTCGGTATCCGAAAGGTATTGCAAGATTACCCCTGCCGCCGTGATTCCATCGGTTAAATTATCAATCCCGAAGCCTTTAAGTGAAGCAGTTTTGAAATGATTTGTCAGAATCGGGAAGGCAAAATCGTAAGTATAAGCCCAATCTTCAAACTGAAAAGTATTGAATTTATCGCCGAAAAGTGCGGTAAATTCTCCACGATTTTTCTTGCAAAACAGAACCTCCGACGGAGCAAAACTCTGCAATAATTTATCAATGTAAGCAGCATTGCCTTCGGTTGTAAGGAATTCACCCGTCGAAATATCCAAAAAAGCAACGCCAAAATGGTCGGCTTTGCCAAAATGCACCGAAGCCAAGTAGTTGTTTTGTTTGGTTTCGAGGACGTTGTCATTAAAAGACACCCCCGGTGTTACGAGTTCGGTAACACCACGACGCACGATTCCCTTGGCGGTTGCGGGGTCTTCGAGCTGGTCGCAGATGGCTACACGCTCGCCCGCTCGTACCAATTTTGGTAGATAAGTGTCGAGCGAATGGTGCGGAAAACCCGCCAATTCTTCTTGAGCACCCCCATTGTTGCGTTTGGTCAAGACAATCCCCAAAATCTTAGATGCTCGGATGGCATCTTCTCCAAAAGTTTCGTAAAAATCACCAACCCTAAAGAGCAGTAATGCTCCTGGATACTTAGATTTTATCTGATTATACTGACGATTGAGAGGTGTTTCTTTGGCTTGTTTCTTGAGGTCTTCTTTGGTTGGGCGTGCCACAGTATGCTAATTGTTAATGAATAAGTAAATAAAAATGCTTTTTTATGAATGAAAATACTCAAAATGAGTTTTTCTCTTCAAGTTTGAAGATTGTGAAATTTAAACACTTAAAATATTGATTTTGAGCGAAGTGTAATTCTTTATTTTCTTAAAATCAATTTGGTTGAAAGTATATAATTCATCACAATTATTTTCGGCGATGGCAGTGTGTAAACAATCATTGATACTATTGAAACCTACCTTTTGACAAATCGTTATAGCTCTTTGATATTCTTGAAAATTGTAATTCAATGGATTAAATTGATATAAAATTTCAAGTGTTTCATAAATTTCGGGAGGTGTAATTTCGAGCTTTGCTAAGACAAATGCCAACTCTTGTAAGTTTAGCAATGATATAAAAACTTGATTTTTCAATTTAACTTTCTCAAATATCCGTTTAGTTAAAAGATGTTTTTTGCGGTCTTGGATGATGAAATAATGAATCCAAAAATCTGTATCAAAATAAATCATAAGTTAATTTCATTTGCTAAAGCAGATATATTGATGTCGTGCGATATTTCTTTTGGAGGATATTTTTGTTTCAGTTTTTCTAACTTTTGAAATACCTCAGTTTGATTGATAGTAGGCGTTATTTCTTCAACCTTAATATTTAACTCCTTATTTTTAAAGAGTTTTTTGAAGGCTTGAAAGAAATTATAATCAATCTCATTTGTATTTATTCGAAAAATAGTCTGCATAAACGTATTTTTTTTACAAATTTATCAAATTATAAGCCAAATTAAAAGTAAAATACGGATACTTCGATTTAATGAATTTGATATTTTACAACTAAATTTGAAAAACTAAAAAAACATTTTGTAAAACCAATGCTCACGAACGTCGAACATATCGGAATTGCCGTAAAAGATATGGCAGCTTCAAACCAATTATTCACCAAAATCTTTAATATTCCACCGTATAAATCCGAAAGCGTTGAGAGTGAGGGCGTTAGTACTTCTTTTTTTAAGATTAACGAAACCAAAATCGAATTGCTCGAAGCAACCAACCCCGAAAGTGCGATAGCTAAATTTATCGAAAAGAAAGGCGAGGGAATCCATCACATTGCGTTTGAGGTAGATGATATTTTAGCCGAAATGCAACGTCTCGAAGCCGAAGGATTTACATTACTCAACAAAGAACCCAAACGCGGAGCCGATAATAAATTAGTTTGTTTCTTACATCCAAAAGGTACTAACGGGGTTTTGATTGAGTTGTGTCAAGAGAAAAAATAGAATGTGCAGACGAGTAAACTTCAAAATGATTAAGTTACCCTACTCCAACTACTTTTGATTTGACAGAATCGTGATTTGGTTGTACTTTTGAAAGGATTTAGTTGTTGTAGCAATTAAATCAATCAATTTACATTCAAAATCAATCAAAGGCTATGAATCAACCTCTTTGGCAACCAACCGAAAGATATATTGAAGATAGTAACCTAAAAAAATATGAAAATTGGTTGCTCAAAAACAAAGGTTTGAAGTTTGAAAACTATCAGCAAATCTGGCAATGGTCGGTCGAGAATCTTGAAGATTTTTGGGTGAGCCTTTGGCAGTTTTTCGATATAAAGAGCCATTCGCCGTACAATACCGTTCTACAAAGAAGCAATGAAATGCTCGAATCTCGCTGGTTTGTGGGTGCAACGCTCAACTACGCCGAACACGTATTCAGAAATAAAACTACCGATTACCCCGCCATCATTTTCAAGTCAGAAGTACAACCAACGGTCGAGATTTCTTGGGGCGAACTCGAAAACCAAGTGGTGGCGATTCAGCAATATTTGATTGAAAAAGGTATTCAAAAAGGCGATAGAATCGTAGGATATTTGGCCAATACTCCCGAAACAATAGCCATTTTTTTGGCGGTAAATTCGCTTGGTGCAATATGGTCATGCTGCTCACCCGACTTTGGGGTAGATAGTATCATTGACCGTTTTCAGCAGATAGAGCCAAAGATTTTGTTTACCTGTCAAGGCTATCATTATGGCGGCAAATACTTCGATAAAAGCCAAGTAGTCAGTGATTTATCTACAAAATTGATTTCTTTAGACGATGTCGTTGTAATCGGAGAATCGAAATGGAATGAGATTATAGCTCAGCCCATAAGAAGTGAACTTACATTTACACCAGTCGAATTCAGCCACCCAATTTGGGTTTTGTATTCTTCGGGTACAACAGGTAAACCCAAAGCCATTACGCACAGCACAGGAGGTAATCTAATCGAGCATCTCAAAGCCTTGGTAATCCACCAAAATGTAAGTGCTGGCGAGCGTTTTTCGTGGTACACAACTACTGGCTGGATGATGTGGAACTACGCCATTAGTTCGCTACTCTGCGGAGCAACTCTCTGCATCTATGATGGCTCGCCAGGGTATCCAGATATGAATGTTTTGTGGGAATTTGCTCGACAAAACCGAATCAATCACTTTGGCAGCGGAGCGGCGTTCTATATTGGGTGCATGAAAAACCTCGAATGGGATAACGAGCAGGCGATTGAATTAAAAAAATACCTCAAAACCATTGGTTCCACTGGCTCACCGTTGCCGCCAGAGGCATTTAGATGGATTTATGAAAAAGTAAGTACCGATGTTCAGTTGATTTCATTGAGTGGCGGTACAGATGTTTGTAGTGCGTTTATCGGTGGGTCGCCTTATTTGCCAGTTTACGAAGGCGAAATGCAGTGTTTTACGCTTGGTTCTGCCATCGAGGCTTGGAATGATGAAGGCAAACCCGTAGAAAATGAAGTCGGTGAATTAATCATCACCCAGCCGATGCCCTCAATGCCAATTTTCTTCTGGAATGATACTGATAATCAGCGATATAGAGGTAGTTATTTTGAAAAATACCCCAAAGTTTGGTGTCATGGCGATTGGATAAAAATTACCGAAAACAAAGGGGTAATTATCTACGGACGCTCAGATGCTACGCTTAATCGAGATGGTGTCAGAATCGGAACTGCCGAAATCTACAATGCCGTTGAGTCGTTGTCGTTCATCAAAGATAGTGTGGTGGTTTGCATCGAAAAGTCGGATGGGTCGTCTTCTATGCCACTATTTGTAGTTTTAGCTAACGGTGAAGTATTAGACGAAGGAAAGATTACAGCAATCAAAAGAATTCTTCGTACGCAGTACAGCCCTCGGCACGTACCAGATGCTATTTTTGCGGTGCCTGATATTCCGTACACAATTAGCGGTAAAAAGATGGAAATGCCAATTAAGAAGATTCTGATGCGAACTCCGCTCGAAAAAGCCGTTTCGCTCGATACCATGCGAAATCCAGATTCAATCCGGTGGTTTGTCAATTATATTGAGAAAAATGTCTGAAAAAAACGCTTGATTTTATTCGGTAAAGCAAATGTTTTGGTGCTGGTATTGCTCAATATTCCCACAATAAAAAAATATTGGGCTATCATGTACGGAAAAATCACGATTACGTTGTAGAATGATTCTTTTAGTTCAAAAACGTAGTGGGTGTAGGCCAAGTCGGTGATAAGAGAGAAAAGACAGCCGATGATTACGTATTTATAGCTTTTAGAATCGACAGGTCGGTAGAGGGCATTGATAAACATGAAGAGCTTGTGGATTGGATAAATGATACTAAATATAAAAACTGTATCAGGTATTTTGGCGAGTTTTATCCCAATATAAAGAAAACATATAATGAGCGGAATCAATATAAAAACCAGATTGACTTTTCGTGACTGAAACACCCTCGCACCTTCTTTTCTGAACACCTGAATATAAAGCTGATGCACAATCATGAATCCCCAACCACTGTAATGCTCTATTCTTTGATGTATCGACGGAAAAAATAACAGATAAATAATTTGCAGTAGAATCAAGATACTTGAGATATAAAAATCAATTTCGTTGTGGGTGGTGTTTTTTTGGGTATTGTAATGAATTAATAGAAAAAATATGCAAAGTGGGGGTGTAAAGTAGAAGACTGTTGGTAAACCAGCGGCACCAACAACCACCATCAGCAAGGCAGATGTCCAAAATCCGATAAGGAATTTTTGAGAGTTAACAGCAGTCATTTATCCTATGAGACTTAAAGTATTTTGGGATACAATAAACTCATGGTTTCTTTTTAATTGTTGGGAATTACGAAACATGACAAATATAGAAATATAGTTTTAGATACAAAGAGAATGCAGGGCTTTTTTCCTACCAATTTTTACTGAACGGTTATTGGATTTATTCGTTTGTTTAATTGAGGAGAGTTTTCAGATGTGAATACAAAGTTATGTTTTTTTATAATTGTTACCAAACTAAACGCCTGATTTAGTGCTAAATACAAAAGGCTGCGAGATTAATTTCGCAGCCTTTTGTATGATTTTATGATGTAAATTACTCTGTCGGATTGATTGTTCGGGGAGCGTGATATTCTACAAATTTTCCCATTTTGCTCGATACCTCCGCCCATTTAATATCATCAAATTGCATGACTAAACAGCCAGCTTTATCCATTTGTCCGCCAATGTCGGCACGAGTCAAGTATTCTCCAAAAAACGTAATATCGGGGTTATGCCCAAAGATAGCTACCGAGTTTACCGATTCGTTCAGAGCATTAACCGCCGCCAGATACGCCCTTGGGCCACCGCCGTAGAGGTTTTCATCAATCACGATTGTTTCGGTGTCGATTCCCAACTGTTCGGCAAAAATCTTGGCAGTTCCTTTGGCACGCTCGGCTGCACTACTGATTATCAAATCTAATTTTATACCTTTAGATGACAAAAATTTACCCATTCGAGCCGATTCGATGATTCCGGTAGAGGTCAGGTCTCTATCAAAATCTCTAAACATTGGGGAGTTGCCCCCTTCTTCGGCAGTGGCGTGTCTAATTAGGTACAGCAATTTTGTCATAACTTTCTCAGGTTTTAGGTAATTTTTAATACGAAGATACGATTCTATTATTCAATATTAATACCATAGGATAAAATTTCGTCCACAAATTTTCGACAATATTGATTATCTTTGCACCATTAAAAAATTAGTGAATGAGTGAATTGCGAATTTGTGAATTAAAAATCGGTAGTTACTAATCTATCAAAAAGCATTCGCAGGTTACTCATTAATCATTCACCATCCAGAAAATCATGTTTGAGAATTTACAGGATAAGTTAAATAAAGCCATCAAAACCCTTAAAGGTCAGGGTAGAATCACCGATATTAATATTGCCGCGACGGTAAAAGAAGTTCGCCGTGCGTTGATGGATGCCGACGTAAACTTTAAAGTTGCCAAAGAAGTAACCGACCGTGTGAAAGATAAGGCAATCGACCGTAAGGTAATGATTGCGGTAGAGCCTGGGCAATTATTCATCAAAATTGTTCATGAAGAATTGACCGACTTGATGGGTGGCGAAGTTCAAAGTGCCAACTTGAAAGGCTCGCCAGCAGTGGTTTTGATTGCGGGTTTGCAAGGTTCGGGTAAGACCACATTCTCGGGTAAATTCGCCAGTTATCTCAAAAAACAAGGCCGCCAAGTGATGCTCGCAGCCTGCGATATTTACCGACCAGCCGCCATTACGCAGCTACAAGTTTTGGGTGAGCAGATTGGGGTAGATGTTTATGCCGAGCCAGAAAATAAAAATGCAGTTGAGATTGCCAAAAATGCCGTAGCACAAGCCAAAGCAAAAGGCAAAAATATCATCATCATAGATACGGCAGGTCGTTTGGCGGTTGATGAAGTGATGATGCAGGAGGTTGAAAACATCAAAAATACCATCAATCCGAGCGAAATTTTGTTTGTTGTGGACTCAATGACGGGTCAGGATGCGGTCAATACGGCCAAGGCATTCAACGACCGTCTGAATTTTGATGGTGTTGTCTTGACCAAGCTCGATGGTGATTCGCGTGGTGGTGCGGCTTTATCTATCAAATCGGTTGTAAATAAGCCAATTAAATTTATTTCGACTGGTGAGAAAATGGATGCCCTCGACATCTTCTACCCAGACCGTATGGCAAGCCGTATTTTGGGTATGGGTGATGTTATCTCGTTGGTAGAGAGAGCTCAACAGGCTTTCGACGAAGACGAAGCACGCCGCCTAAACAAGAAGATGCGTGAAAATAAATTTGATTTGACCGACTTCTTGGGACAATTACAGCAAATCAAAAAGATGGGTAATATCAAAGATTTGATGGGGATGATTCCGGGGGTAGGCTCGGCTATCAAAGATGTTGATATTAGCAATGATTCTTTCAAACCAATCGAGGCGATTATCCAGTCGATGACGCCAAAAGAGCGTGAAAAACCCGAAATCATCGACGGAAGCCGCAAAAAACGTATTGCCAATGGTAGTGGTACGTCGATTCAGCAAGTAAATAATCTTTTGAAGCAGTTTGAAGACATGCGTAAAATGATGAAAAAGATGAATACGATGCAGGCAATGGGTAAATTGAAGAAATAAGATAGAGAATTGACCAAAATATAAATGCTCAATCATCGAAATGGCTACACCCCAGTGTAGCCATTTTTATTTTGTAAAACGCCAGAATAAGCATATTTTAGATTTATCAAATATTCGACCTTGACCTAAAATGAAATCTAATAGAAGACAATTTATCAATGCAGTTGCGGGTTCGGCCGCTTTGGGGCTGATTTCGTCAACAACAAATGCGTTACAGGATTTGCCAATTTCGTGTAATTCGTACAACTGGCTTACTTTTTATGGACGCCAAAATAAAAATTGGGGCGAAGATTTAGAGGCAAATGTGTCTGATTTGACCAAGACCGGAATTACGTCTTATGAGCCGGGCCTAAGTTCGGTTGAGGATGTAAAAAAACTGGCTCCGATACTACAAAAGTACAAGATTCAGATGCCTTCGGTTTATGTAAATAGTGTTTTGCACAAAGCCGAAGATGCCGAATTATCAATCAAATCGGTTTTGGCGATTGCCGATGAAGTTAAGAAATTAGGTACAAAAATAATGGTAACGAATCCAAGTCCAATAAAATGGGGAGGAGCCGAGCTGAAGTCTGATTCGGAATTGATTGTGCAAGCCAAAAACGTAGAGAAACTTGGGGCTGCACTTCGGCAGAAGGGTATCACGTTGGCGTATCATACCCACGATGTAGAACTAAGAGCGGGGGCGAGAGAATTTCATCATGTTTTGCAAAATACAAGTCCTCAAAACGTTGCTTTTTGTTTTGATGTTCATTGGGTTTATCGTGGCTCGCAAGATTCTCAAGTGGCTGTTTTTGATGTACTGAAAATGTATGGTAAACGTATCGTAGAGCTACATATTCGGCAGTCGGTTGGTGGTGTGTGGTCAGAAACTTTTGGCGATGGCGATATAGATTACAGAAGGTTGGCGAGAGAGCTAAAAGCCATGAATATTCGGCCACATTTGGTGATTGAGCAATGCATCGAAGCAAAAACTCCAAACACCATGGATGGTGTTCAGGCTCATGTCAAAGATTTAGCAATGATTAAAGAAATCTTCAAACCAATTTTGGGATGATTTTGTAGATTGTTCAATGATTTAGAATCCGTGTCACGGTTTTAGAGGAGATTTTATCAATATCTTTCAAACTCGATTTACCACCGATAAATAATCAGTGGTAAATCGAACGAAAATTCTATCAAATCCAGTCGTAACCTTTGCGATATTCCCTTGATAAATACGAATTAGCCTCCGAATCGCCGATAAACTTCTCTTTTTTGGCATTCCATTCTAATTTTCGGCCTAATCTCCACGAGATTAACCCCAAGTGCATAGGCATGGTCATGGCTCGTGCGTATTCGAGGTTCGATTCGGGCTGCGTTCGGGCTTTTACTGCATCCACAAAATTTTGTTGATGTCCCGGCGAGCGTTTGATGGTGATAGGTACACTTTCAATATCTTTCATCGTAACGCCATTGATGGTTATTTCTCGGGTGCTATAATCGCAGATGAGTGTGCCTTTATCGCCTTCAAAATAAGCCCCAATGCCTCTTTTTTCGGCTCCTGCAACGCTTGGTGGTGTACTCGTCCAATGTATTTTTAGGTCTTCAAATTCATAATCTACATCAATCCATTTTGGAGTATTGGCGTTGCCTTCGGGTAATCCACCTTTGGCACTAACACTTTTGAGGTTTTTAGGACTCAATGCCCACCAAACGACATCGGCGATGTGGCACCAAAAATCCTGAAAAACACCCCCCGAATATTCGAGGTAATAACGGTAATTGAAATGCACTCTTTCGGGTGAATATTGCGAATAAGGAGCAGGACCAAGCCAAAAGTCGTAGTTTAGGTTTTCGGGTGGAGTCTGGAACTGCGAAGGCCCCAAAACTGGCGGTTCGCCCGTTTTCCAAAGCCTTACGGTATGTACTTTACCAATTGCCCCAGATTGGATGATTTCTACAACACGATGGTAGTTGTCTCCGGCATGAATCTGTGTGCCTAATTGAAAAACCCGATTGTGGCGTTTGAGCGATTTTAGCATTTTTTGTCCTTCTCTCACATCGAAAGAGAGCGGTTTTTCGCCATAAACGTCTTTGCCAGCCTCAAATGCCAAAATAGCGATTTGGGCATGCCAGTGGTCGGGTGTAGCACACGTAATGGCATCTACATCTTTGCGTTCGAGAATCCGCCTGAAATCGTCGTAGGTTTGGGCTTTGGTGTCGGGGTGTAGTTCTTGAAGTGTCTTTTGGGCTTTTGCCAAATGATTTTTATCTACATCGCACAAGCCTACGATTTCGACTTCGGGCAGAGCCGCAAACCATTTGAGGTGAGCAGTACCCATACCGTTTAGACCAATATGAGCTACTCGGAGGCGGTCGCTCGGAGCGACTCTTTTGAATCCTCTGAGAAGGGTCATGCCAAGCATGGCTGCACTTCCTTTTTTGAGGAATTCACGTCTTTCTAACATTTCTTGCATTTGTCAATGAGGGTTGAATTTTGGAATCAATTTAGGGAGAAGTTATGGGATATGCAAACAGTAAAACTTCCCGATGAGAATAATCTCTCGGGAAGCCTGCATTTTATACAGATTCTCACTCAATTGAGCGAAATCTGCTTTTCGGTTTCACTTGGGGTTGGGGTAGTTTTGGTATTTGACTTTGAGTTCGGGAACTTCTTCAAAATGCGATGCACTTTTTTCGGGAAAACCTTGCCAGCATACACGGGGCTTTCGAGCAGATCATTCATCGAAGCCCGCCAAACTAACTGCTTGGTGCGAGCATCCACAATATCAATGATGAGCGTACCGTCGTCGTAGCTAACAATCTGCGGGCTTTCGCAATAGGTATTTTCTTTCAATTCTGACAAATACCGTTCGCCACGGTAAAATCCTGCTGGACAAACCGTATTTTGGAATTTTTGTTCTTCGACATAAATATGAAAATCAACCAAAAAATCAGGATTAACACTATTGCGTTTGAATCCTTTCTTTGCGAAACTCTCATCTATTTCTCTGATAATCTGTTGGTTAAGCTCATTGTTATGATAAAGCGGATGAATGGCGTTGCTGGCTTCGAGTTTATTCCAAGCATAAGAATGATACTTTTCGATAGGTACGTTTGGTTCGCGTTCTACGTGTAGTTTTTGAGTACAACTGCCCCCGACCAATGCGGTTAGAAATATAAAAATGAGTTTTTTCATTTGCTTGCTGATTTTTGTCAAAAGTAATTCTGTTTTTAGCCCTAATTTATGTTTGCAGATAGAGTGGGGTATGATAAAAGTCAGAGAAGTTTGGATTAACTTTGTACGGTTACATTCTTATCTTATTTGCTTATGGTTTTTAGAAAAGCTACTACCGACGATGCCCTGCAAATCGCTCAACTCCACGCCGCCAGTTGGCAGATTGCGTACCGTGGAATTTTATCGGATGAATATTTAGATAATCAGGTCTTGAACGACCGAATTGCGGTTTGGACGGAGCGAACCCAAAATCCTGCCGATAATCAAGTGATTTTTGTTTTTGAAGAAGACGGGCAAATCATAGCATTTACTTGTGCTTTTGCCAATAAAAGCGAAGAGTTTGGTACTTATATTGATAATTTGCACGTAAAACCAAATTTAAAAGGTACTGGATTTGGTCGAAAATTGATGCGAGCTGTTGCCGAATGGAGCATTGAGAATTATAATCAACCTAAGTTGTATCTGCATGTTTTTGAAGAAAACCGTGCCGCACGTGGGTTCTACGAAAGAGTAGGTGGAACTAATCGGGGAAATTTCTTGGAGAATTGCCCCGACGGAAGCCAAGCGATGGTTTGTTATTATACTTGGAATGAATTTACTGCCTAAATCGGCTTGGAAGCCTAAGCATTTTGGGTGCTGGATGAGAATCCAGCACCAACGATTGGTTATTTGTATCTTACGAATATTTCGGAAATTGCTCCCAATTGGGTTTGCGTTTTTCTAAGAAAGCGTCGCGACCCTCACGAGCTTCGTCGGTCATGTAGCCCAAACGAGTGGCTTCACCCGCAAAAATCTGCTGCCCAACCAGACCATCATCAATCATATTGAAGGCATATTTCAACATTCGAATTGCCATCGGACTCTTCTCCAAAATCTCTTGAGCCCATTGGTAAGCGGTTTCTTCGAGTTCATCGTGCGGTACAACTGCATTTACCATACCCATCTCGAAAGCCTCTTGTGCCGAGTAGTTTCGACCTAAAAAGAAAATCTCTCTGGCACGTTTTTGCCCAACCTGACGAGCTAAATAGGCCGAACCATAGCCCGCATCGTAACTGGCGACGTTGGCATCGGTCTGTTTGAAAATCGCATGTTCTTTGCTCGCAATCGTCATATCGCATACCACATGTAGGCTGTGTCCGCCGCCGACAGCCCAACCCGGTACCACGGCAATGACTGGTTTTGTCATGAAGCGAATCTGACGCTGAACCTCCAAAATATTCAATCTGCCTACTCCTTTTTCGTCTTTGTAGCCGTCCTTGCCTCTGGCACGTTGGTCGCCGCCGCTACAAAATGCCCAGCCGCCGTCTTTGGGAGATGGCCCCTCGCCCGAGAGTAAAACTACGCCGATAGAGGCATCGTTGCGGGCATCTTCAAAGGCATCGAGCAATTCAAAAACGGTTTTGGGTCTGAAAGCATTGCGTACTTCGGGACGGTTGAAGGCGATTCGGGCAACGCCATTGCGTTTTTTATAAGTTAAATCTTTGTATTCTTTGGCGGTTTGCCATTCTGAGTTTAGCATAGCGAATAATATTGAATGATAATATTTCCAAAATTACTAATTGATTCGGTACTTTGAATGAAAACTTTTACTTCTTCAAATACTTATCAAACCAATTAATGTATCTTTCAAAACGGTCTTTTTGAAATGCTGGATTGGTGAATCCGTGGAATTGACCCGGATAAATTATCAATTCGGTTGGGATTCCGAGCGATTTAAAAGCCTGATACATTTGTTCGCTGCCTACGGCTGGAACATTGAAATCATTTTCGCCAACCATAAATTGCGTTGGGGTTTTGATTTTATCGGCTTTCAAGAAAGGATACGAAAGCGAAACGTATTTATCAAAATTCTTCCACGGAGAACCCAATTCGTTTTCGTATTGTAAAATGTATTGGTCAACTCCGTAAAGTGATGAAATCATGGCTACACCCGCTCCACTCGATGCCGCCTTAAAACGAGTATCGCTCGCAATCGTGTAGTCGGTCAAGATTCCGCCGTAGCTCCATCCGCCAATACCCAATTTTTCGGGGTCGGCGATTCCATTTTGCACGAGATAATCGGTCGCTCCCAAAATATCCAAAACTTCTTTATTACCCCAATCGGCATTGATTGCCTTACAAAAATCTAATCCACGACCACTCGAACCACGGTAATTGACCGCTACAACGGCATAACCTGCTGCCGCTAACATTTGTCGTGACAAATCAAAGTTGAACTCATCTTGTGCCACAGGGCCGCCGTGAATGAATAAAATTGTTGGTAATTTTTGCCCCGATTTGGCATTGGCTGGGCGATACAGAATGTTAGAAACCATTGCACCATCTTTGCTTTTTGAGGTGAATCCTTCTACAGTTGCTAAGGTCAGATTCGATAAGAAATCTTCTTGGTGCTTGGTCAGGCGGCGAATATTCCCGTTTTCGATTGCGTAGATTTCGGCAGGAGTTTGCGAATCGCTCATGGTCGATACAAACACGCCCGTAGGATGTTTTTCGATGGTATTGAATGTACGATTTCCGCCGATAACCTTTGTCATTTTGCCATCAGTTGCGGCAAATTGTGCTACATAACGGGTGCGGTCGTCGGTTACGATAGCCATGAGGCTGCTGCCATCTTTTGTCCAGCGAGGGCTGCCGACGGGTCTATCCAATGTTTTTGATAATAGTTTTGGTTCGCCGCCATCTTTTGAAACTACACATAAGATTGACTGGTCGTACATGATGTAGTTTTCGGATGAAGTACTGCGTGTGTAGGCGATTTGCTTACCGTCTGGACTCCACTCAGGCGATGAATCTCTGCCCGTCCAAGTCGTAATTTGCTTCATTTGGGCATTTGGTTTAGCATCAATCACCCAAATATCTGAGTTTGAATTACGGTCGGGGTCGGCGGTGCGATTGCTCACAAATGCAATCTGGCTACCATCGGGCGACCATCTTGGCGAAATCTCATCGTAATCGCCTTTGGTGAGTGTATCAATTTTTTTGGTGGCTACATCGTACAAATACAAATGTGTTGTTTTTTTAGTGATGTATCCCTCAACATCTCTTTTAAACTGAAAACGGTCAATTACAATCGGTTTTGGCGTTTTAGATTTTGAGGTATCGGCAGCGTTGCGGATTGACAATAAGATTTTCTTACCATCGGGCGACCAAGCATAATCAGTCAAATCGCCTTTTTTCAAGTCGGTTAGTTGCTTGGCTTCGCCGCCACGTCTATCCATTACCCAAATTTGGCTACTGGTGAGTCCGTTTCGAGAAGAAACAAACGATAAATATTTACCATCTGGACTCCAACGAGGCTGAGATTCGCCGTCGGGTGTGTGTGTCAATTGGATTGATTCTTTACCATCCCAAGAGACCATCCAGAGGTCTGAATTTCTACGATTTTTGACCGAATCCACACTCGAAAGCGTGTAGGCTACCCAATTCCCTTCGGGCGAAATCTGAGGGTCGCCGATGTTCTGCAAGCGAAATACATCTGAAGGTTTTAGAGGGCGTTTGGTTTGAGAATAAGTGTTTGAAAATGAAGCAATTAAAGCCAAAAGTAGGAGTTTTTTCATGCGTTACGGTTCGTTGATTAGTTTTGATAAACAAAATGCTTTTCAAAACTAAACAAAAAACGCATTGGCTATGTTTTGGGCCGCCAATTTGTAGATAAAACGATTGTTTTTTGCAATCTACCGACCACTTTTGGTTTTCTTGACTTCAAACGGTAAACAGACGTTTGTCGGGCATTGGCAATCAGTTTTGGGCAATTCGATGGTTTTATCGGTAAAACATCCCGAATCATTGAATACTCTAACCGTGAATGTCTTGGCGATATTGGGTAGATTGTTCAATAAAATCCTATCGCCAGCAATCGTCGTAGCAGTTTGATGAGTGGCATTGCCCGTGTAAGTTGTTCCTTCTGAATAGTCAAATTTACTACCGTGAAGTAGATTCAAAATTTCGATTTTTCCGTTATTCTGCACATCCGAACCCAAGCAAGTAGAAGGTGTAGCTTTTAAATCGAAAATTGGTATTTCGTTGATAATCAGTTTAATAACTGTTCTTGTAGTGCTTTTACAATTGCTTATAGTATCACGAGCTTCTATATAAAACGTATCGGCTTGAGTAGGGGTGAAGCTCAATCCTGTAAAGACCTTATTACCACCCGTTGGAGCATCGTACCAATCAGCTGTTTGGCGATTTTCGACCCTTACACGTAAAGCAGTAATAGCCTTATCTTTACAAATCGTACTATCACCAAGACTGACTGCGGCCTCAATCACGGGGCAGTTACAGTCGGGGGGAGTTACATCAAAAAAGACCTCACAACCCGCAGTGGTCGTTACTTTTACACGCACCATCGACGAATCTTTCGGAACTTCGGTAATGATTCCAATCCCCACAATACCAGCCGACGAACTAACGATGCCGCCAGAGGCAGCGAAATAAATATTGTATTTTTTGAGGTCGGAGGTACATTTTGCCGAATCTATTTTTAGCGTTGGTTTGGGATTTATCAATACATCAATCGTATCGGTTACAACGCAATCATCTAAGGTTACTTTTAAGATGTATTTGCCCGATTGTGAAGGTTTTGTGTTGGTGATTAAGGGGCTTTGTTCGATGGAGCTAAAACCGTCTTCGCCTGCCCACTCGTAAGTAGCACCCGCACCGGCATTGGCAGCATTGAGTTGTAGGGATTCTCCCTCACAAATAGGACTATTCGATAAAGCCCTGGCGATTGGCAAGGGTTTGACCGATACATTCAGTGAATCATTTTTGAAACATCCATCCAAAACTGCCGTAACTTGATAAATACCCGATTGTGATAATTGGGCATTTAAAATCATCGGATTTTGGACGTTAGACGTAAAGCTATCGGGGCCACTCCAAGTGTAAGATACCCCACCCTGCCCTCCCCCGATGGGGAGGGTAAAAAGTTTTATCGTATCGCCCACACAAACTGGCGAGTTTGAGGTCAGGTTTAAAGTTGGCAATGGCTTGAAAACCACATTTACGGTATCGTATTCTACACAGCCATCGAGCGAAACTTGCAAAATGTACTGCCCTGCTTGATTTGCTTTGAAATCTCGAATCGTTGGATTTTGCAAATTGGATGTAAAACTATTTGCCCCATTCCACAAATAAATCGCCCCCAAACCCGCATTGGCAGCCGTAAGATTGAGCGTATCGCCCTCACAAATTGGGCTATTTGATAAAATTTGAGCCAATGGTTTTGGTTTTACATTTATGTTTGTGGTGTCTGATTTCGAACACCCATTTTGCGTAACGGTTAGTACATAAATGCCTGAATTTGAATTGCTTGCATTTGCAATTATTACGCTTTGGGTGTTTGTTGTGAAGTTATTCGGGCCACTCCAAGCATACATAATGCCAGCATTTGTAAAGCTTGAATTGAGGCGAATCGTATCGGCTTCGCAGACGGGTGAATTTGTCGTGATATTGAATTGCGGTAGCAGTTTTACATTTACCAGAGACGTATCGGTTTGCGTACAACCATTTAGCGTAATGGTGAGCGTGTAAATGCTGGCGTTATTGATTTTTGCACTATCAATAACTGGGTTTTGAAGGGTCGAATTGAATCCATTTGGTCCATTCCACAGATACGTTGCTCCGATTCCTGCATTTTCGGCAGTTAGATTGATTTTATCTTTTTCGCAAACTGGACTATTACTCAACGCTACGGTGTTTGGTAGCGGCTTCACGATTACCATTGCGGTATCTTCGGCGATACATTGATTGAGCGATAATGAAACTGTGTAAATGCCTGATTGTAAAGTATTTGCATTTGAAATGATTGGATTTTGGACTGTCGAACTGAATGAGTTTGGTCCAAACCAAGTGTGCGTTGAGGTAGAATCTCGCACAATATTTAATTGAATACCCTCTCCCTCACAAACAATACTACCCGCAGCGTTTACGACAGGTTTTCGTTTGATAATCACATTGGTTTTGGCGGTATCGGTACAAGCATTTACGGTTACTTTTACGATGTAATCGCCTGATTGCGAAGGGATTGTGTTTTTGAGAATTACTTCTTTACCCGAACCAATCAAAACACCGTTTGGCGTAAACCATTCGTAAGTTGCCCCAATGATTCCTGGAGCCGAGAGAATGACACTATCGCCCTCACAAACTGGACTTGTATTATTGGCGATGGCGTTGGGCAATGGTTTTATAAGTACACTCGATGTAGCCGTTGCGGTACAACCATCGAACGTACTCGTGATTGTGTAAATGCCTGATTGTGAAGGATTTGCTGGTGAAATCGAAGCCGATTGTGTTGTGGAAGTGAAGCCATTTGGCCCTTGCCAAGCATATTGATACGTACCTAATGCCGTACCGATTGGTTGAGCTTCAATCTTTAAGGTGTCACTCTCGCAAATGCCCGAAGTGGCGTTTGAACTTGCACTAATCAACGGCAAGGGCTTGATTGCTACATTGATATTTGTTGCCATAAAACAGCCATTGAGCGTAACTTTTAAACCGTACGTGCCAGCCATTGTGTCGTCGGCATTAAGCCTAATCGGATTTTGTTCGGTCGAGTTAAATCCATTTGGTCCTGTCCATTCATAACTCGCTCCCGAAACGGTCGTAGTGCTGAGTTTTACCGTATCTTTTTGACAAATTGGCGAATTTGATAGCGGAGCAATCGCTGGTAATGGCTTGATTGTCAGTTTGATAGGAGTTCGGGTGCTGCTTACACAAGTCCGAATCGTGATGTCGCTACGGCGGGTTTCAGCATAGTAAATGTACGTGCCAATGGCCGTCGGAGTTGGTATGTATTGCGTTGCTGACGAAGCCAACAGATTACCACCCGTCGGGGCATCGTACCAGTCAATGGTTTCGTTGGTACCAACCGCCGCAATCAAAGCCGGATTCGGTTGTAATTCGCAAGTGGTAGTATCGCCCCAACTAATCGGCGGATTGAGCGTTGGACAGAAGCAATCTGGAGCATTGATATTCACCGAATCTTTACATCCAGCCGAAGTCGTAAAAATCAATTTGATATTTGTTCCTGCTGGAATATTTGTAATACTATCATTGACGATTGTTCCGGCTGTTGTACTCAAAATTCCGCTCATGTTTGTCGCATATCGCACCGCATAAGTTGATAAATCAACTGAACATTTGGGAGGATTCACCGAAAGACTTGGTTTTGGATTAACCGTTACGGATGCCGTAGCAGTATTAACACAACCATTGAGCGTAACGGTAATCGTATAGATTCCTGAATTTATTGGCTTGGCGTCGGTAAGCGTAGCGATTCTTGAATTCGATACAAAACTTTCGGGACCAGTCCACAAATAAGTGGCTGATGGCGTATCATTGACCGATAAATTCAACGAAAAACCTTCGCAAACGGGGCTATTGCTTGTAGGATTAACGCTTGGCAGCGGCTTCACCGTTACCAAAGTTGTAGCGGTAGTAGTACAACCATTCAAGACAATAGTTAATGTGTAAATACCTGATTGTAAAGGATTTGGGTTGGTAATTTCGGGATTTTGTAAAGTAGAATTAAATCCGTTGATACCTGTCCACGAATAAGTGACAGCCACTAAAGACGAATTACCAAATAGTTTTAAAGTATCGTTTTCGCAAACGGCAGTGTTGCTTGTTGCCGTGGCGATTGGGGTTGGCTTGATGGTAAGCGAAATAGCTGTGCGAGTTGAACTGATACAGTCGGTAATTGTATTGCGAGTCTGGGTATAATAAGTGTACGTACCCGCCAATGTCTCGGTTGGAGTAAACGTATTTCCGATTGTTATGGCCGTTCCACCTGCCGATGTGTTAAACCATTCTACAACCTCGTTGGCTCCTACACTTGCCGATAAGGCTGGAATAGGTTGACCCTCGCAGATGGTTTGATTGCCGCCACTCGCAGGGGCAATGACCACGGGGCAGGAACAATCGGGAGCGGTGAGACTCTGACTTGTGATGCAACCCTCGGCAGATGTGACCGTAATGATAATATTAGTTTCGGCAGGGATTCCGCTAATTGAGTAATTATTCGCTCCTAAATTATTCACCGTTCCAGCCGAACTCGTAACCGCTCCGCCCGCAGCCGTGAGATTGACTGAATATGTTTTAAGATTAGCCGCACAAGTCGGTATTTGCAAATTAAGGGTTGGTTTTGGGTGAATGATTACTTGTACAGTCGTTGTTGAAGTACACGAACCAAGCGTTACTAATAAACTGTAAATGCCTGATTGAGAAGGGATTGTATTACTTAAGTTCGGATTTTGGATGCTCGAACTAAAACCATTTGGGCCTGTCCAAGCATAGATTGCACCCAAACCGGCGTTGTTGGCTGATAGATTGATGGTTTCGGTTTCACAAATTGGCGAATTAGCCATTGCTACTGCATCAGGTTTAGGATTTACCGTAATGTTGGTTGTAGCCACATTCAAGCAACCGTTTAAATCGACAGCTACTTGATAAATCCCAGATGATGTAACACTTGTGTTAGTTACAATTGGGTTTTGTAGGGTTGAGACGAATCCGTTGGGTCCATTCCACGAAAAAGTACTGCCGATACTCGCATTAGCCGATAAATTAAGACTTTCGGTGGCACATAGAGGTGAAATCGGTGGAATCGAAACACTTGGTTTTGGTTTTACAGTTACCGAAGTTGTGGCGGTAGAAGTACAACCATTCTGACTAACTGTTAATGTATAAATGCCAGATAATGAGCTTGTTGTAGTAGCGATAGATGGGTTTTGTAGCGATGAATTGAACGAATTTGGACCTACCCAAGCATAGGTAGCTCCAACTCCTGCATTTTCGGCTGTAAAATTGAGTAATTGCTCTTCGCAAATAGGTGAATTATTGGATGGATTTGCAGCGGGATTTTCATAAACAATAACACTGGTTGTGGATGAATTGAGGCACCCGTTAAGGTTGACTATAACTTGATAAACGCCCGAATTTATTGGATTTACGTCATTAATCTGCGGATTTTGGAGTGTCGAAACAAAGCCATTTGGACCGCTCCAAGCGTAAGTTGCTCCGCTTTCGGTAGTTGTATTGAGTTGAAGTGACTGACTCGCACAGCGTGGACTATCGCTCAGAGCATTGGCAATAGGCTTCTTTTTGACAACTATATTTGTGGTAGCACTTGCCGAACAACCCGATGGAAACGCCACGGTGAGCGAGTAAATGCCCGAATTGCCAACGGTGGTATTTGTTATCGAAGGATTCTGTAAAGTCGAATTGAAACCATTTGGACCATTCCAAGAATAGGTGGCTCCAGAATTGGTTACTGCCGATAAATTTAGAGGCTGTTCTTCACAAATCGGAGTATTTGACGATGCCGAAGCAATTGGTAAATCTCTGATTATGATATTTGTGGTAGCACTTGCCGAACAACCCGATGGAAACGCCACGGTGAGCGAGTAAATGCCCGAATTGCCAACGGTGGTATTTGTTATCGAAGGATTCTGTAAAGTCGAATTGAAACCATTTGGACCATTCCAAGAATAGGTGGCTCCAGAATTGGTTACTGCCGATAAGTTTAGAGGCTGTTCTTCACAAATCGGAGTATTTGACGATGCCGAAGCAATTGGTAAATCTCTGATTATGATATTTGTGGTAGCGGTAGAAGTACAGCCATTCATGGTAACGGTCAAAGTATAAACACCTGACATTGCAGGTGTTGCACTGCTGATAGATGGATTTTGCAAAGTCGAATTAAATCCGTTAGCACCGCTCCACAAATAAGTTGAACCAGCCGTACCGTTGCCAGTAAGATTGAGGGTCGTATTTTCACAAATCGGAGAATTAGAAGAAGCGGAAGCGGTTGGTAAAGGTTTTACATTTACGCTTGTAGTAGCTGTTGTAGTACAGCCATTCAAAGTGACCGTCAAAGTATAAATTCCTGAATTAGATGGTGTTGCGTTATTGATAGATGGATTCTGCAAAGTCGAATTAAATCCATTAACTCCGCTCCACGAATAAGCCGAGCCAGAGGTTCCAGTTCCGTTTAAAGTCAATGTTGTATTCTCGCAAATGGGTGAATTAGACGATGCCGAAGCCGTTGGCAAAGGTTTTACGGTTACGCTCGTAGTTGCCGTTGTCGTACATCCATTCAAAGTAACGGTCAATGTATAAATGTCTGACATTGAAGGTGTTGTGTTATTGATAGATGGATTCTGTAAGGTTGAATTAAATCCATCAACTCCGCTCCACGAGAAAGTCGAGCCAGCCGTTCCGTTGCCATTTAAATTTAGTATTGTATTTTCACAAATCGGCGAATTGGATGATGCAGTAGCCGTTGGCAAAGGTTTTATGGTTACGCTTGTGGTAGCAGTTGCAGTACACCCATTCAGAGAAACCGTCAAAGTATAAACACCTGAATTAGTAGGTGTTGCATTGCTGATAGAAGGATTTTGCAAAGTCGAGTTAAATCCATTAACTCCAGCCCAAGAGTATGTTGAGCCAGCCGTACCAGTTCCGTTTAAATTCAAAGTTGTATTCTCGCAAATCGGAGAATTAGAAGAAGCGGAAGCGGTTGGTAAAGGTTTTACATTTACGCTTGTAGTAGCGGTAGAAATACAGCCATTCAAAGTAACCGTCAAAGTATAAACACCTGACATTGCAGGTGTTGCATTGCTGATAGAAGGATTTTGCAAGGTCGAATTAAATCCATTTACTCCGCTCCAAAAGTATGTTGAACCAGCCGTACCGTTGCCAGTAAGATTGAGGGTTGTATTCTCGCAAATCGGAGAATTGGAAGAAGCGAAAGCGGTTGGCAAAGGTTTTACGGTTACACTTGTGGTAGCGGTAGAAGTACAGCCATTCAAAGTAACCGTCAATGTGTAAACACCTGACATTGCAGGCGTTGCGTTATTGATTGATGGATTCTGCAAGGTCGAATTAAACCCATTTGCTCCGCTCCAAGAGAAAGTCGAACCAGCTGCTCCGTTGCCATTTAAATTCAAAGTTGTATTCTCGCAAATCGGCGAATTGGAAGAAGCGGAAGCCGTTGGTAGTGGTTTTACGGTTACACTTGTGGTAGCGGTAGAAGTACAGCCATTCAAAGTAACCGTCAATGTGTAAACACCTGACATTGCAGGCGTTGCGTTATTGATTGATGGATTCTGCAAAGTCGAGTTAAATCCGTTAGCACCGCTCCACGAGAAAGTCGAGCCAGCTGTACCGTTGCCAGTAAGATTGAGCGTTGTATTTTCACAAATTGGCGAATTGGATGAAGCGGAAGCCATTGGTAGTGGTTTTACATTCACGCTTGTGGTAGCCGTTGCAGTGCATCCATTTAGAGTAACCGTCAATGTATAAACACCTGAATTAGATGGTGTTGCGTTATTGATAGATGGATTCTGTAAGGTAGAATTAAATCCATTTACTCCGCTCCAAGAGTATGTTGAACCAACCGTACCAGTTCCATTTAAATTCAAAGTTGTATTCTCGCAAATCGGTGAATTGGAAGAAGCGGAAGCGGATGGTAGTGGTTTTACATTTACGCTTGTGGAAGCTGTGGTGGTACAGCCATTCAGAGTTACCGTCAATGTGTAAACACCTGAATTAGAGGGTGTTGCGTTATTGATTGATGGATTCTGCAAGGTCGAATTAAATCCATTAACTCCAGCCCAAGAGTATGTTGAGCCAGCCGTTCCGTTGCCATTTAAATTCAAAGTTGTATTTTCACAAATCGGTGAATTGGAAGAAGCGGAAGCCGTTGGCAAAGGTTTTATGGTTACATTTGTGGTTGCAGTTGCAGTGCATCCATTTAGAGTAACAGTCAATGTATAAACACCTGAAATTGCAGGTGTTGCATTACTGATAGATGGATTCTGTAAGGTAGAATTAAATCCATTTACTCCGCTCCAAGAGTATGTTGAGCCAACCGTACCAGTTCCGTTTAAATTCAATGTTGTATTCTCGCAAATTGGCGAATTGGATGAAGCGGAGGCCGTTGGCAAAGGTTTTACATTCACGCTTGTGGAAGCTGTGGTGGTACAGCCATTCAAAGTAATTGTCAAAGTATAAATTCCTGAATTAGCGGGTGTTGTATTGTTGATAGAAGGATTTTGCAAGGTCGAATTAAATCCATTAACTCCGCTCCAAGAGTATGTTGAGCCAGCCGTACCAGTTCCGTTTAAATTCAATGTTGTATTCTCGCAAATCGGCGAATTAGATGAAGCGGAAGCCGTTGGCAAAGGTTTTATGGTTACACTTGTGGTTGCAGTTGCAGTGCATCCATTTAGAGTGACAGTCAATGTATAAACACCTGAATTAGAGGGTGTTGCATTGCTGATAGAAGGATTTTGCAAGGTCGAATTAAATCCATTAACTCCGCTCCAAGAGTATGTTGAGCCAGCCGTACCAGTTCCGTTTAAATTCAAAGTTGTATTTTCACAAATCGGTGAATTGGAAGATGCGGAAGCCGTTGGTAGTGGTTTTACGGTTACGCTTGTGGTAGCAGTTGTGGTACAACCATTCAAAGTAACCGTCAATGTATAAACACCTGAATTAGTCGGTGTTGCATTACTGATAGATGGATTCTGCAAAGTCGAATTGAACCCATTTACTCCGCTCCATAAATAGGTTGAGCCAGCCGTACCAGTTCCGTTTAAATTCAATGTTGTATTCTCGCAAATCGGTGAATTGGAAGATGCGGAAGCGGATGGTAGTGGTTTTACATTTACGCTTGTGGAAGCTGTGGTGGTACAGCCATTCAGAGTTACCGTCAATGTGTAAACACCTGAATTAGAGGGTGTTGCGTTATTGATTGATG
>JBKBNY010000009.1:0-281475 GCA_046295175.1 Spirosomataceae bacterium | reverse complement strand
TTAGATTGCTGAATGTGTTGCTGCTTTGGAAGGCTCCGCTGTTCAATTGGTATTCGTAAGCTACTGTGCCACCTTTGGCCGCTGCTACTATCTTACCATCGTTGTTCTCGTTACACTTCTCAGCCGTCGGTGTTAAGTTCAATTCCAGTTTGTCTGGTTGGGTTACTACCGTCGTTGCTGTCGCCAAACAACCATCATTAGATTTAACAGTAACTGTATATGTACCAATATCTAAATTGCTGAATACATTAGACGTAACAAACGAGCCATTATTTAATTTATAATTGTAAGGAGTAGTTCCACCAGTTGCATTTGCGGTAATTGTCGCATCTTTTGCCTCAAAACACTTAACATTTGTTTTAGTCAATGTCAAGGTTGGTTTTGAAATAACTGTAATCTTAGCAAAATCATGGTCATCTTCATCTCCACCAGTTTTTCCGTTACCATCTAATTTATCATCAATCGATGCTGTTGTTTCACCTACTACGTTTCCATCAACATTATCTGGTGTACTATCAATATCCAATTGATTCAAAGCATTCTTCGCCTCACTAATTTCAGCTTTGTTATTTGCCAACAATTCATTAAATGAATCAACAAATTTTAATTTGATAGTAACTGTTGTACTTTGTCCTGGTTTTAATTCTGCAATCTTAGTATTCAATGTCGCTTTTCCAGCTGATACTGTCCAATTGGCATCGTCAAGTAACATTCCTGTTGGAATGTAGTCGGTAATCTGAATATCTTTTGCTGTTAATGTACCTTGGTTGTAAACAGTAATATTAAATGTTACTGGTCCACAAGAACTCACTGGAGCATTTTGAGGGTCAGCATTAACTTTCTTCAATGCAAGGTCGAATGTCTGAACAACCGTAATATCCTCAATATCGTGGTCGTCTTCATCTCCTCCATTTTTACCATCTCCATCAACCTTATCATTAACTGGATTATTTTCTGTACCATTTCCGTCTAAATCATCAGGAGTACTGTCTTTATCCACAATGGTTTCACCAGTTTTACTAATCTCGGCTTTGTTTCTAATTGTTGTACCTTCAAATGTAGGGTCAACTTTGAACTGAATGGTACGTGTAACAGTTGCACCTGCTGCTAAAGTAGGAATTGCTGTATTTAATGTTGCTTTACCAGCTGTAGCAGTCCAATTTGCATCATCCAAGATTAAACCAGTAGGGATATAATCGGTCAATTTGATGTTGGTTGCTGGGATAGTTCCTTGGTTTGTAACTTCCAAAGTAAATACAACCGTCGCACCTGGTACAATCGAACCAGTACTTGTCAACTTCTTAGCCAATGCCAAGTCATACGTCTCAACTTTTACTGATGCTGGGTCATGGTCATCTTCATCTCCGCCATTCTTACCATCTTCACTGATTATATCATCTTTTGAATTCGTACTCTCTCCCGCTCCGTTGCCATTCGTTCCATCTGGTGTACTGTCTTTATCTGGTAGATTCAAGCTATTACTTCCACCCGAAATCTCAGCAAAGTTTACCAATGTCTTGCCTTGTACTGCTACACTGTTATCTACTTTCAAGGTAATCTCTACTGTCGCTGTTCCGCCATTTCTTGCGATTGGGCCTGCCAAGGTCGTCGTTGCGGTTGAACCTGTCGAAGTCCAGCCACTGCTCGCAACAAAACTCATTCCTGTCGGAATGTAATCCGTCAATTGTACATTCGTCGCATTCAATGAACCTTGGTTCGTAACCGTAATCACAAACGTTACATCATCGCCCGGTTTTACAAACTGGCTTGGGTTCTTCATCTTCTTAACCAAGGCCAAGTCGAATACTTGCTCTACAGTTATCTTCTCAATATCGTGGTCGTCTTCGTCTCCACCATTCTTACCGTCTTCACCTATCTCATTATCTTTTGGTGTACTCTCAGTACCATTTCCATCAGTGTTGTCTGGGGTGCTATCCTTATCTACGATTGGCTCTCCTGTTCCGCTAATCTCGGCTTTGTTAACAAGTTCTGTCCCTTCAAAATCATTATTGACTGTGAACGTAATATCTCTTGTAACACTTGCTCCTGCTGCTAAGGTCGGAATTGTTGTATTCAAGGTAGCTTTGCCACCTGTTGCTGTCCATGCTGCATCTGCCAACGTCAAGCCCGTTGGAATGTAATCTGTGATTTGTACATTCGTCGCTGGGATTGTTCCTTGATTCGTAACAGTCAATGTAAACGTTACTGTACTTCCTTGTTTGATTGGGCCAGTTGACTTCAAGCGTTTTGCCAATGCCAAATCATACGTCTCAACTTTTACTGATGCTGGGTCATGGTCATCTTCATCTCCGCCATTCTTACCATCTTCACTGATTATATCATCTTTTGAATTCGTACTCTCTCCCGCTCCGTTGCCGTTCGTTCCATCTGGTGTACTATCTTTATCTGGTAGATTCAAGCTATTACTTCCACCCGAAATCTCAACAAAGTTTACCAATGTCTTGCCTTGTACTGCTACACTGTTATCTACTTTCAAGGTAATCTCTACTGTCGCTGTTCCGCCATTTCTTACGATTGGGCCTGCCAAGGTCGTCGTTGCGGTTGAACCTGTCGAAGTCCAGCCACTGCTCGCAACAAAACTCATTCCTGTCGGAATGTAATCCGTCAATTGTACATTCGTCGCATTCAATGAACCTTGGTTCGTAACCGTAATTACAAACGTTACATCATCGCCCGGTTTTACAAACTGGCTTGGGTTCTTCATCTTCTTAACCAAGGCCAAGTCGAATACTTGCTCAACCGTTATTTCTTCAAAGTCATGGTCATCTGTATCACCACCATTTTTACCATCACCATCAATTTTATCATTAACAGCATTGGTTTCTCCACCAGCATCTTGTGATGTACCACCATCGTTATTATCAAGGTTACTATCTTTATCAACTGTATTTTCACCTGAGCCGCTAACTTCAGCTTTGTTTACAATTTTAGTTCCTTCGAAATCATTATTAACAGTGAAAGAGATTGTACGAGTCGTACCTGCTCCTGCTGCCAAACTTGGAATTACTGTATTCAAAGTAGCTTTGCCACCAGTCGCTGTCCAAGCTGGGTCTGCTAAAGTTAAACCTGTTGGGATGTAATCTGTAACTTGAATATTTGTAGCAGGAACAGTGCCTTGGTTGAAAACTTCCAAAGTAAATGTAACTGTACTACCTTGTTTAATTACACCAGTACTTGTAAGTTTCTTTCTGAGAGCTAAATCATAAATCTCAACTTTAACTTGAGCAGGGTCAGCATCATCTTCGTCATCTGTTCCATTTCCATCCAATTTATCATCAGTAGCAGTTCCCGGGACTCCACCAGCATCGTTCGCTGAATTTAAATCAGGAGTACTATCAATATCTTTAATCGGCTGTCCGTTATCTCCTTTATCAGCAGTTTCTGCTATCTCGGCACGGTTTACTATTGTTGTACCTTGTACAGATTCTGTATTTTTAACTTTTAATGTAATCTCAACGGTTGTTGAAGCACCTGCCGCCAACGGACCAGCGATTGTTGTTGTTGCAGTCGTTCCAATTGAAGTCCAGCCGGTATTAGAGGCCGCACTAAATGTCATATCTGATGGAATGTAATCAACAACTTTAATTCCAGTAGCCGGTAGCGTGCCTTGGTTAACAACAGTAATTACAAAAGTTACGTCGTCATTTGCTTTAACTAATTGAGAAGCATTTTTTAATTTTTTAATTAATGCTAAATCATATTTTTGAACAGATATTTGGGCAGGGTCAGCATCATCTTCATCGTCTGTTCCGTTTCCATCCAATTTATCATCTGTGGCAGTTCCTGGAACTCCACCGGCATCGTCAGTAGAATTTATATTTGGTGTACTATCAATATCAGGAATCGATGTTCCATTATTTCCTTTATCTGCTGTTTCAGCTATTTCGGCACGGTTCACGATATTAGTACCTTGAACAGTTGCATTGTTTGACACTTGAAGAGTAATCTCGACACTTGTATTTGCTCCTGCCGCTAACGGACCTGCAATCGTAGTTGTTGCATTTGAGCCACTTAATGTCCAACCAGTGTTAGCTGAAGCAATAAAATTTAAGCCAGTCGGAATATAATCTACAACCTTGATACCATTTGCAGGAATTGTTCCTTGGTTGTAAACTTTAATTACAAATGTTACATTATCGCCAGGTTTGATAACTTGTGTTGGATTTTTCAACTGTTTGATTAATGCCAAATCATATTTCTGAACCGTAATCTGAGCAGGGTCGGCATCATCTTCATCATCAGTTCCATTCCCATCCAATTTATCATCAGTAGCTGTACCCGGTACACCACCTGCATCATCTGTAGAGTTTGTATTCGGTGTACTGTCTATATCTTTTATAAACTCATTATTTTCTCCTTTATCGGCAGTTGCACTGATTTCGGCACGGTTTACAATCGTTTTACCTTGAACTGTTGTATTTGAAGGTACTTGTAAAGTAATCTCAACTGTTGTTGAGGCACCAGCTGCCAATGGACCCGCAATTGTTGTGGTTGCATTCGAGCCACTTGAAGTCCAACCCGTATTTGCAGATGCAATAAATGTTAAATCAGTTGGAATATAATCCGTAACTTGAATACCAGTTGCTGGAATTGTCCCTTGGTTCACAACTGTCATTACAAATGTTACATTATCACCCGGATTAATTATTTGTGAAGGATTCTTCAACTTTTTAATTAACGCCAAGTCATATTTCTGGATTTGTACCTCAGCTGGGTCATGGTCATCTTCATCTCCACCATTTTTACCATCGCCAGTAATATCATTGTCTGTAACAAATTTATCTTGGTCTTGAGAATCTGGTGTACTGTCTTTATCTGGGATGTTCAAGGCATTTGTAGCATTGCTAATCTCAGCTTTATTGATGAGCGTTTTACCTTGAACAGTTGGAGTGTTATCAACTTTAAGAGTAATTTCAGTAGTAAAGCTTGCACCAGGAGCTAAATTGACATTAGCAAAAGTACGAGTAGCATTTACACCACTTGAAGTCCAAGCAGCGTCATTCAATGATAATCCAGAAGGAATATAATCAATTACCGATACATCTTTTGCAGTTAATGTACCTTGATTAGTTACAGTAACAACAAAAGTTACATTATCATTTGGTTTAACAAATTCGGTTGGAGTTTTAAGGGTTTTAGTTAAAGCTAAATCGAAAGTTTGTGTAATGTTTACCAAAGCAGGGTCTTCATCATCCTCATCAGTTGCAGCAATACCATCACCAACTGCACCAGTTCCATTACCATCTAAGAAGTTATCCGCAGGGCTACCCACGAGACCACCTTTATCGTCACCTAATATTCCGTTTGGATTTGAATCTTTATCAGGTTTACTTAATGAATTATTTGCACTGCTAATTTCAGCACGATTTACTGCTCTATCTCCCTCAAAGTTCGATTTAACTTTAAGTGTAATGTCTAAAGTTTTCGTCTCACCTTTAGCAATATCGCCCAAAGTACGAGTAGCTTTATCAGTTCCAACGGCTGTCCAATTGGCATCTGCTAATTCAAGGCCCGTAGGAATATAATCTGTAATTACTACGCCAGTTCCTTTTAATGTACCTTGGTTTACAACTGTAACACGGAATGTCACATTACTACCCGGAACGATTGTACCAGTAGAAGTCAATTCTTTTTTCAATGCTAAGTCGAATGTTTGAGTAACATTCACTTTAGCAAAATCATTATCATCTTCATCACCACCCGATTTTCCGTTTCCGTTGATTGCATCATCAGTTTCGGCAGGTGCTTGCTCACCTGTTTGGTTATTGTCAATTGCATCTGGTGTTGAATCAATATCTGTTGGAGTTCCGCCAAATACATCTTTTGCTCCACTTACTTCGGCTGTGTTTGTCAGAGATTCACCCTCAAAAGTTGCATCAACTTTGAGCGTAATGTCGATTGATTTATTCTGATTTGCATCAATATTCAATACTGGACCAACGTAACTTGCTGTGTTGCCGCTAACACTCCAATTGGCATCAGCTACGAGCGACATACCAGTTGGAATAAAATCAGCAATTTTTACATCTCTAGCATGTAATGAACCTTGATTGTAAACTGTAATCGTGAATTTAACATTATCTCCTTGGTTTACTGTTGTCGCCTGACCAGCAGCAAGGGTTTTCATCAATGCTAAATCAAATGTACATGGGTCGGCTTTGACTTCAATAGTTTTAGTCAATTCACAACCTTTCGCATCTTTTACTTTTATTGTATATGTTTTAGCCGTAAGTCCACTTATTGTAACTGGTTGTGTAGTAATATTTTGGAACGCCCCATTGTCAATACTATATTGATAAGGAGCGGTTCCGCCAACGATATTCTCAATTTTAATTGTACCGTTGTTATTGAAATTACAAGTAATATTTGTTGTAGATAGATTAAATGCCAGTACATCAGGCTGAGTAATTGTTACAACCTGATTTTTGCTACAATTTTTAGAATCTTTTACAACAACTGTATAAGTACCTGCTGTTAGGTTTGAGAAAACTGGATTTGAAGTGAATGTAGCTCCATTATCAATACTATATAGATAGCTACCATTTCCACCCGAAACCCCCGTAATTTCTATCTTACCATCATTTTTCTCATTACAAGTTTCGTTAGTTGGTGTAGCAGTAAACACCAAAACATTTGGCTGAGAAACAGTTGCAGTTGTAGTTGCAGTACAACCTTTAGAATCTTGAACTGTTACAGTGTAAGAACCTGCTGTTAAATTGTTAAATACATTTGAAGATTGGAATGCTCCATTGTTCAATTTATATTGATACGCTGGCGAACCACCCGAAGCATTTACTGTAAGTGTTCCGTCATTGGCTTCATTACAAGTTTCAGCAACAGAATTCACACTCGAAATTACAACCGATGAAGTTGGAGTATTAAGTTGAGTTGTTGTTGTAGCCGTACAACCTTTAGAATCTTGGATAGTGATTGTATATGTACCAGCTGCAAGATTGCTGAACACATTTGTCGAACCAAATGCTCCTGCATTTAATCTAAATTGATAAGCTGGAGTTCCGTTTGAACCAGTTGCAGTAATACTACCAGTCGATTGGCTGAAACAGTTAATATCAGTTTTACTTGTAACCGTTACAGTAGGTGCAGGATTAACAGTGATTGTTGTTGTAGCAGTTGCTGTACATGTTTTTCCATTAGCATTTGACAAGGTTACTGTCAATGTATATGTACCTGATGCCTGAATATTTGTAACTGTTGCATTTTGAGTTGAAGCAGTGAAACCATTTGGTCCTGTCCATCTGTAAGAAAGTCCGCAATCTACAAACTTAGAAGCTGCATCTACCGAACCATTCAATGTTACATTACTACCTTGACAAACTGTTGCAGGGTTTGCTGATGCCGAAACTGTAAATGGAGTTAAATTACTCAAATTAAAGTTTAAATCACCATCTTTAGAAACAGTTGACCAGCCACCTGCTCCACCATTAGTAATTGTAATATCAAACCAACCACTACCACCAAACGAAGCAATATCATTGAGTCCGGCACCCGTTCCGATTTGGAAAGAAAAACCACGCGGTGCAAATGTCGCAGTAAAATTGGCAAATTGACCGCCAGCTTGTCCTGTAAATGTTCCACTTCCAGTTGGGTAATAATACCAATCAGCTGCAGATGGATTATATGCACTACTACAATGTGTATTTTTGTATGGACTACCAGAAGGAGCGATGGCGGTGCGTCCTGAGTAATTAACTGTTAAATTAATACAATCATTTGCTCCACCTCCTACTGCACATACTGTATAGTTTAGTGTTGCCGTGCCATCACAATATTCTGTCAAAGTACCATTCTTTACTTTAAAGTATTGATAAACAGTACCCGAAGTGTTTTTCAAATCATTAAACCACAATGCATACATTGTAGATGTATTGCCACAAAGTGTATTATCCAATACATTGCGTGTACCAGAAATACAAATTGGGTCGGTACCATTACACGAGCCGCTTACAGTAATTGTTGTTGAAGCATCTGCACTTGTACAGATACCAACTCTACAATTTACTTTATAAGTCGTAGTGGCAGATGGTTGAACAGTAATAGCCGAACCAGTTGCCCCAGTTGACCACGTAAGTGTACCACCAGTACAACCAGTTGCCGTGAGTGCTACAGCTTGATTAGGACAAACAGTCGTCGAAGGCTGCACATTGATTGTTGGCGTAGCTGGCTTAGTATTAACTGTAACTTTTACTTCATCCGAGGCATCACATCCACCCTTAAGCACTGTTACGATATAGTCAGTTGTCGCAGTTGGGGTAACAGTAATTGACTGGTTTGTCGAAATTACGTTACTGCTTGCTGAACTTCTCCATTCGTATGTTGCACCCGCAACAGCCGATGCCGTAAGCGTAACACTTTCGCCAGTACAAATATTCTTATCAGTACCTGCATCTACAGAGATGTTATTCTGAGTTACGGTCACAACATCACTTTTCTGACATCCACTACAATCAGTAACCGTCAATGTATATGTACCAGCCGCATTAACTGTAATATTCTCTGTATTATTTGCTCCTACAATTCCAGGACCACTCCAAAGATAAGTTACAGAATTATTTGTGGTTGATGGAGTTGTCGCCTTAACATAATCTAATCTGAAAGCACACCTACCGTTATCAATTACCCTTACATACCTAACCGAAGTAGTTAATGTATATGAGTACTCAATATAGGATGTATGAGTAAACAGCAAGTTTGTTCGGATGCTTGTAAAATTAGAACCATCAATAGACGATTGAATAGTTGCGTCTGACTGGGTTGACAACGTATTATCACAATGTTCTAATTTTAATCTTACCCTTACAATTGTCCCAGCTGGATATGTTTGACCTAAATCAAGCATAATCGATGATGTACCTTGTCCAGACCTCGTCCAAAGTTTGGCCCCAGCATCATCACCGCAAACTCTTGCATTATTTAAGTCGGCTATCCATCCCGTAAAGCTTGTTATTGTGTTAGCACAAATCGTTGTACCAGGCGTTCCGCAAGCAGTTGCACCTGTAATACTTCCATCTAATACAACTTGGTCTGTATTACAAAGTACTCTATCTGGTCCAGCATCTACAACCAAAGTACATGTACATGATAATGGTACACTAATTGATTTTCTACAATTAGGTGAGAATTTATCTCTTACTTGAATTGTATATGTGCCTTCACCTAAATTTGAGAATGTATTTGATGGTTGCCACGTAATATTATCTCTGCTGTACTCGTATGTTCCACTTCCACCAGAAGCATTAACAACAATAGAACCAGTCTGAGTACCACAATTTGGTGAAGTTTTAGTATTAAGCGTAATATCAACTTGACTAAAACAACCAACCAAAGAAACGTTGTCAATCTTAAGTGCTCCACCATTTGCAAGTCCTACTACTCTAATTCTATTTGTATTTGCAGGTGAGGTGTGACTGATACTTGCAGGCAACAGACCATAAGTTCCAAAATCATTTTCTACTGTATATCGTGATGACGTTCCTAATAAGGTAGCTCCATTATAAAACTCTAAGTAAACCTGTACTGTAGAATTTGATGGAGGGTTGTGAGTCGCCGCATCAAAATTTAAAATAAAGTTTCTATTGCCACTTACTCCATCTGTTACATCGTAGTAAATAAAATTATTTCCAATAAAATCATTGTTATTTAGAATAGCAAAACCACTACTTACTCCATAGTCGATAGTTGAGGGTGATTTGGTCCATCCTGTAAGTGATGTACTTGCAAAATCGCCATTCACAACATAATTATTAGAAACACAATTTGTACAGCAGTTAGCCGATGGAGTTGTTATTGTTCTATCAATAAAACAAGCATCATATCCACTCCAAATTCTGATAGTGTATGTTGTACTGGGTCTTAAGTTCCTAAATGTTAATGAAGTTGCACCAGGGTTAAGAGTTAAGTTTGTACCCGCACCATAAAGCGGAGTTGAACCGTATGTTGAACCTTGTTTAATATCAGCTTTGATTGGAGATACTGAATTGAATGTAAGGTTTGAAATTGTGATTGAACCATTATTAAGTGCAGTACCGCCATTACAAGTTCCGCCTGAAGCAGAAATATCTGTACTGTTGATTACTGGTGTAGTACAAGGACATTTGAAATTGCCGCATACAAACGCAATTGATTTTCCAGAAACGCCATAAACATATTGGATGTAAGTAGAAAATGCTCCGGTACTAACATTAAACTTTGTAACACAGTCTCCAGCAAATGTAGTAATATATAAATTTTGGTCTGGACCAAACGCCAAATCAAATGGGTCAACATCACCACTCGCAATACCTGCATTTACCGCTGGTGATGTAAAATTATATTCGTTGAGTAATGTACCAGATGGCGAATATCTAAAAACCTTTGCAGGTCCAGCGTTACTGCTTGAAGCAACCGCCCAAAGGTTTCCACTGTTATCAAAAATAATACCTCTATAATTATATCCAAAAGGAGCGGTTGCAATTCTTGTGCTTGCCCCTGACATACTTGAAGAGAAAAATTCTATTGTACTCGTTCCTGAACCTAACTGCCAGTTTGAAGAAATGTAAATGTTTCCGTTTGTAGGATGAACGGCAACGCCCCAAAAATCTCTTGATGTATTATTTACTAAACTTGTTTTATTGAATGAGCCTACAATGCTTCTTGTTGAAGTACTAATCTTATATGTTCTATTATACGTTGTTACATACAGAAAATTATAATCAGAAGAAATTGTAACATCTAATAAATCTTCGCCCGGAACATCTATCGGAGTCTGAAAAGTACCAGATACTATATCATAAATTCTAATCTGTCCTTGGTTACAACAAGTCGCAATGTATGCAATATTCTTAGTAGGGTCAACAACAATACCCTCTCCACCGCCATTTGGCAAGTTACAACTTGTCAAACCAGTATTGGTTGAATATTGAAAAACATCTGTTCGGCTGGTACCATTCCCTGTCAACTCCCCAACAAGCATGTAATACTTATCGCAGCCTAATGGGGCATTTTGAGCTTCGGCATCCGAAAAAGACCCAAGGTTAAACAACAATGACAAAAAAGCAAGTGCCGCACTTCCGACCTTCGGACGCATTGCACCAACAACTGCCTTTGTTATCCAAGAACCTTTTTCGACTTGTGTCGTAGGTTGGTATTTTACCCAAATTTGTGAGAATTTACGTAAAATAAAGGTAAGCATTGCTCTAAAAACCGAGAGGTATTTCTCAGATACAGCAAATTTGCTCACAGATGTAAGCCAAGAAGATGAATTGCTCATTTCAGTAATTTTATAATTCACTCAATAATGTTTTTATATTCACTCAATAATTATATTCAATCACTCTATTCTATTTTTTCCAAGTCAATGAGTTGACGTTTTTCCCAATTTTTATTCCTTCCGCTGTACCAACCTCATTATCTTGTCTTGTGTGGATTCCTCCGTATAAGCGAGAATTTGCACATTCATTGGCAGCATCCCAAAACGAATTAAATTTTCTTTCTTTATAATCTACCAATCTTTCAGTATCGCGATGTCTGCCAACGTGAGAATTGTCAACGAATTTAAAATTCTCTCCATACAACTCCGTCAGAACAACTGCCATAGCCGCTCCCTGTCCTGCATGTCCAGAATAAAAAGCTGGAAAAGGGGGTTCGGGCCAGTATAAATCCCACATCGTTGAGATATTATAAAAAATAAAAAAGAAAGGTCTTTCGGCGTGATATGTGTATTTTGTTTTCCAACAATTAATAAACGAATCTGCAACTGCCATACCTACCTTTGCGTAAGTTTCAGTTGCTTTAAATAAATTAGGTTTAGCTGTCTGAATTGCAATCGTGGCTAAATTGTATGAATGCCCTGGTGGAGAAAAAGTATCCGAGGGGTCGTCGCCCCACCAGTTCGCAATTTCTTTTTCTTCTTGTGTTAAAGATTCTCTTTTTTTATAGACTTCAAGCATTTGAGCATAGTATGGAGAATCTGCCTTAAAATCATAAGCAATCATTTTTGGGATTGGCAATTCTTGATTCAAAGGTGAGAAAGTTCTATTTTTTCCCCAGTGTGGATGCAACGGCAACGGTACAGGAGATTGCCCTTTGGCTGGTGCTTTCCAAAAACCATCACCAACCGGATACTTATATGTACTATCAAAATTTCTTTTGTATCCTTCGTGCCCACCGTCTAACTTTGACCATTCAAAAATTGCTTTAGCCACTTCAACTCCAAATTCTGCCGAACGTTGTGCTACATCTTGCTTAGTTTTAGATAATTGAGTTTGATAAATAGCAGTTTCTAAAGAATCGATACTGTTAATATTTGCCTGATTGGTATGCTCAAAAAGTCTTTTTAACATAAAAGACTCTGCAGCATTCATTGCTAAAACCCAATTATATTTCTTTCCTTTTTCTGCTTTTGGCAAACCTGACAGTCCTTTCAATTGTCCCTCCATCGAGCGATGATTGGGCGAACCTTTCACTACTGATTCATACATTGTTAGACCCAAATATCCTAAACAACGAGAAGCATAAGTAGGAGAACCATTAGGAGTACCTTTTATTGTTTTGAGAGTAATTTTTGCCCACTTTACTGCGATTTCAGTATCAGAATCAACTATTTGATTTTTGGGAGTGCCGCCAAATAAAGCATTGATAACCATAGTGAAAACTACGGTTAGAGTAAGAATCTGAATATTTTTAACAGACGATAGCATTTATCACTCAATAGCTAAATTAAAACAGCAAGTTGGATTTACATTTAGAATGTTTAAAGCATAAAAAGTCACGTAAAAATTACGCTACATTAAAATGCAATACATACGACCACGAGTGAATCTTTTGATGAGCCTTGCGTTTCCTACCACTGTTTGTAGGTAACAATTCATCGTCTGAAGAAAAACCAATAGAGGCTACAAAATAGCCTTTACTTACACCCAAGAAGAGAGGTAAAGTTGTTTTCATTTTCTTTTTTTAAAGGTTCACTCAATAGCTAAATGTTGAGCATCATACTCACGTACTTTGCTCGTAAAAACTTGATTCAAAAAAGAATCACAATGTTGTGTAAAGATTTATATTTTTCGTACCCAATGTTCAAATCTTATATCAAAAACGACTTTGGCATGGAATTTGACATATTAATAATGCCGTTTTACATATACTGTGCCAAAATATCTTTTTCCATTCCAAAATTTAATTTTGACTATTTTTAATCATTTTTCTAATCAAATAAACTGATTTTAAAACTAATTAAAAGTATTTATCAAAATTAACAGGATAAATAGTGCAAAAATCGTGCTAAAAATTATCAAACGGATAAATTTTAGCAAAATATCTACATTTACTTCCTTTCTAAGCACATAAAGCGTTACTTTGCAACAGTATCAAAATAACTGTTAAAGTGAAACTCTGGCAAAAGGAAAGCAATCAAAAAACTTCTGAGAAAATAGAAAAATTTACGGTAGGTGGAGACCGTGAAATGGACTTATACTTAGCCCAATTTGATGTACTCGGCTCAATGGCTCACGCAATTATGCTTGAAAGCATTGGTTTGCTCGAAACCGCTGAATTAGGTGGAATTTTAAACGAGTGCCGAAAGATATATAATGAAATCGCAAAAGGCAAGTTTTTAATCGAAAAAAATATAGAGGATGTCCATTCTCAAGTAGAATTTATGCTTACCGAAAGGCTGGGAGATGTAGGTAAAAAGATTCATAGCGGACGCTCACGTAACGACCAAGTGTTGGTTGATTTAAAGTTGTTTACACGACACCAAATTAGAAAAGTTGTAGAATTATCTGAGCAAATTTTCTCACTTCTTATCGAATTAAGCAATAAACACAAAAACGATTTACTGCCTGGTTATACACATCTACAGATTGCTATGCCATCGTCTTTTGGGCTTTGGTTTGGGGCATACGCCGAAAGTATTGTAGATGATATGACTATTTTACAAGGAGCGTATAAAGTTGTCAATAAAAATCCACTTGGTTCGGGAGCGGGTTATGGAAGTTCATTCCCACTGAATCGAACCATGACAACCAATCTCTTAGGATTCGACGACCTAAATTACAACGTAGTTTATGCTCAAATGACTCGTGGCAAAACCGAGTTTGTAGTCTTAAATGCTCTTACTTCATTGGCCTCTACCCTATCGCGGATGGCGATGGATATTTGCCTTTATAATAGCCAAAACTTCAATTTCATCAAATTACCAGATGATTTAACGACTGGAAGTAGCATCATGCCGCATAAAAAGAACCCCGATGTGGCAGAATTATTGAGAGCAAAAACCAATCGGATGAAGGCATTGCCATCAGAAGTGGCTTTCGTGACGAGTAATTTACCGAGTGGGTATCATAGAGATATGCAGATTTTGAAAGAGATTCTAATGCCCGCTTTTGATTCGATGTTGGAGTGTCTCGATATTACTCATTTTATGCTTTCTAACATTGAGGTAAAACCAAACTTGCTCGATGACCCTAAATATGACTTGATGTTTAGTGTTGAGAATGTCAATGATTTAGTGGTTAATGGTACTCCGTTTAGAGATGCGTATCGAATTGTAGGAAATCAAATCAATGCGGGAGAATACATTCCGAATCGAGATTTAAATCATTCACTCGAAGGCAGTATCGGCAATTTGTGTAATGACCAAATCGCAGCAGCAATGCAAAATGTACTCCAAGGATTTGATTTTGAAAAAGTAGATACTGCTATCGAAAAATTACTAAATTATTCAATTTGAGAATCAAATAATCCTTTACAAAGACTCAGTAAAAATTAAATATACAATTCTCATTAAATAGAAAATACATAAATTCATTCAAAAATCGCTCAAAATCAGTTGATTAAGAGCGATTTTTTGATTTTTAAAATTTCAAAACTAAATTCATTTTTTCAATAACAACCCGAATAATTATCCTTTAGGCACAATATCGGCAGGCTTTTTTACTAATTTTGCAAAAACAAACAAAAGCCTTTACTATGCTATCAGATTCAGCTTTGAAAAAGCAACTGACCGATGATGCCATCGAACTTCTCAAAGATTTAATCGCTACCGAATCATTCAGCAAACAAGAAGACCAAACGGCCGAAATTTTAGAAGAGTTTTTTAGGTCGAATAATATACCTTACCGAAGAAAGAAAAATAATCTTTGGGCAAAGAACAAATTTTTTGACCCGAATAAACCAACTGTGTTGTTGAATTCGCACCACGATACAGTAAAGCCAAATCCATCGTGGACATTGAATCCGTTTAACCCATCGGTTAAAGATGGTAAACTATTTGGTCTTGGTAGCAATGATGCTGGCGGATGCTTAGTTTCGTTGATTGCCACATTCAGATATTTTTACCACCGCCCTGATTTAAAGTATAATGTAGTGGTTGCTCCAACTGCTGAAGAAGAAATTTCAGGGCGTGAGGGTTTAGAACTAATTGTTCCAGAGTTACCCCCTATCGAGTTTGCAATTGTTGGTGAGCCAACTCAAATGCACTTAGCAGTTGCCGAAAAAGGGCTTTTAGTTTTGGATTGTATTGCACACGGCAAATCTGGTCATGCGGCACGAAACGAAGGTGAAAATGCAATTTATAAAGCCATTCAGGATATAAATTGGTTTCAAACCCATCAGTTTCCAAAGGTTTCTGAGAATCTCGGACCAATTAAAATGTCGGTAACGGTCATCAATGCAGGTTCGCAACACAATGTTGTGCCAGACACTTGTAAATATACGGTTGATATTAGAGTTACGGAGCAATACACGCTTGAAGAAATCATTGAAACTGTTAGGAAAAATGTCAGCAGTGAAGTGATTCCTCGCTCGATTCGACTAAAACCTTCGAGTATTCCGATGGAGCATCCAATTGTTCAAGCCGGAATCGGTATGGGTCGCACAACTTATGGTTCGCCCACAACATCCGACCAAGCTCTTCTTGATTGCCCATCGCTCAAAATGGGGCCTGGCGATTCGGCTCGTTCGCATACTGCCGATGAATATATTTACATCGAAGAAATCGAAGAAGGGGTCGAATTATATATAAAAATGCTCGAAAAAGTAATTTTATGATAGATTGGGAGGCTGATTTTGAATCATGGAATCAGCCTTCGACATTACTTTTCCCTTTGAGTTTCAATTTTAAAACTTCTAATGTATTTGTTATCTGAATCGGGTTAAACTGTAATTCAAACGAATCATCAATTGGTACTTTATTAAGTTTTCTGCTCGTTTTTAGTCCGTATTTTATACCCAATTCCTTTATTTTCTCTTTCATCAAAAACAGCGTTTTTGAATCCTCTGGAATAATGCCAAAGGGATACTTCAAAATTGGCAAAACCGTTAGATTAGATTCAGTAAATTTCTGAATAATATCGTCTAATTCAAGGTTAATTTGATTGATATTCAATTGATTGAATGGAGTAAGAGAATCTGAACTTAATCCAATTGTAAATGTATTTTTATTTAGACTTTTGAGAATTAATGAGTTAGACAATTCAGAATTTTCAAATGGCTGATTGAGATTTTCAAGGAGATTACCTTTCAAAAAAATCAATACTGATAAATTGTACTTTTCTAATACTGGAGAAATAACTTCAATTTGCTTTAAATTTGAGATGTCAAAAGTGAGAAATAATGGTTTTTGAGTTAATTTTTTATTTTCGTCATCAACAAAATCTAATAATTGTCTGAATGGTGTAATCTGATAACCCGAACGCAAAAAGAAAAGTATTTGGTCTTCAAAATATTCGGCACTGAAATTTTCGGTATCGAATTCTTCAAAATTCAAAATCGGAATTCCTTTTTTGGGAATCTTGATAATATATCCTAAAACAATCCACAGAAAAACGCAAAAAAGAATGTAATTCATTAAAATAATTTGAAAGATTACTAAAAAACACCTGATTATCTACAAATATTAAGTGTTTCATACTTACACAGACTCATAATTAAAAATACCTACCAATTTTGGGATGCTCAACAATAATTTTCTTTAATTTCTGAAAATCGACCGTTCCCTGCTGACCGTAAACAACTTTACCATTTGGCTCTACCAATAACGTGTATGGCAATGCACCATTCCATTTAGGGTCAATGGCTTCGATGAGTTTATAAATATCGTCTTCTTTAAAAATGTAATTTTTTACACCAGAATGTTTACTTTGGAGCAATTTTAATGCCTTTTCTTTTTTGTCAATTTTATCGGCAGAAACTGAAATAAATTCAAAATCACGTTGACCATACATTCTTTGAAGCACCAAAAAATCTGGGTATTCGAGTACACATGGGCCGCACCAAGTAGCCCAAACGTTTATTAAACGTAGTTTATCAGAGTCTTTATTGGCAACTAAATCTTTGACTCCTTGCGTATCAATCTCTTCAAGAGTTACGGGGCGGGCTTTCCAATCTTTCTCGGTTTTTTCGACGTATTCATTTTTCCAAGCCCATTTGGTTGAACAACCGAAAACTTTGGTTTCAGGAGTACTTACATCTTTACCCGCCAAAAGCTCGTCAATTGCTTTTCTTAAATCTTCCGAATTTCCTCCCTTCTCTGGTCTTTCGAGTGCATCGAGTCGGCCTTGGTATTTCAAAACTCTTTGCGAATCAAACAAATAAGCGTGGGGTGTAGCAACTGGGCCGTATTTTATCGAAACTGCTTCATTATCGCCATCGTAAAGGTAAGGAAAATTAAACTTTTTGTCTTTTGCTCTAATCTTCATCGCTTCATAATCATCATTTAGGTCAGTGTAGCCGAGTTCTTCGTACAAAAGCCCGATTGGACTATTTGGCGAAATCGCCACAAGTCCTACTCCTTTGGCTTTGTAATCATTCACAAGTTTAATTACTCGGTCTTCGTAGGCCTGTGCAGTTGGACAATGATTACAAGTAAACAAAATCACAAGTGCTTTGTATTGAGCAAAATCTTTGAGAGAATAAAATTTACCATCGGATGCTGGCAATCTGAAATCTGGTGCTTTAGAACCCAATTTCAAAACTGGTGTGTCGTGGTGAGGAACTGCAATCGGGTTGGCGACGTATTTTGTTTGGGCAAGACCAATACTGCTGATAAACAGCAATAAAAAAAAGTTTTTTTTCATTTTTAGGTAAATTTGAATGGTTGAATAAGATTAAACAAAGTTATAAAATTTGTATAGCCAAAAAAGAAGTTTACCTTATATTTGTCAAAAAACTCTATCCAATGCAAAAACTCTTAAAACTAACAACTACGATTGCTTTATTCAGTTCTTTCTCATTTGTAAATCCTGCCGATGATTTTAAGGCTTACACCCAAGAGATTCCCGGAATCCAGAAAGGTATTGAGATGTTACCAATTCCAGGTGGTGAATTTATGATGGGAAGTCCTACCACTGAAAAAGACAGAAAAGAAGATGAAGGCCCGCAACACAAAGTAAAAATAGAACCATTTTGGATGGCAAAATTTGAAACTACTTGGGCTTTGTACGAAGTTTATTTCAATAAAGAACTTGAAGTAGCCGACCCTAAAAATACAGCCGACTTAAAAAAGAAAACAGACGCAGTCGCTCACCCCACTCAACCGTACGTAGAGATGTCTTTTGGACAAGGGAAAGAAGAGGGTTTTCCCGTTTGTAATGTAACTCAGTATGCTGCAAGGTCATTTTGTGCTTGGTTATATGCCAAAACTGGTCATTTTTATAGATTACCAACCGAAGCCGAGTGGGAGTACGCAGCTCGTGCAGGTAGTAAAACAGCTTTTTATTGGGGAGATGATGCCTCTCAAGCCAAAGATTACGCTTGGTATTTTGATAACTCGGATGGTGCTTATCGTAAGGTCGGACAGAAAAAACCAAACGCTTGGGGGCTTTATGATATGGTTGGGAATGTTGCAGAGTGGACCTCGGACCAATATGTTGCAGATTTTTATGGAAAACCCGAAGCAATTGATAACCCATTTGTTAAACCTACAAAATTGTATCCTCATACGATTCGTGGGGGGCATTGGGACGATGATTTAGAAAAACTTCGTAGTGCATCACGCCGTCCGTCGAGTCCAGAATTAAAGCAAAGAGACCCACAGATACCAAAATCAGATTGGTGGCTCACCGATGCTCCGTTTTTAGGTTTTAGGGTTGTAAGACCAGTAAAACAACCATCACAAGCCGAAATCGAGGCGTATTTTGCAAAACCTCCAAAAGATATTCCTTAATTTAATCTCTATTCAGATATTTCATTATATTTGTAATGGGTAAGCATTCGTTTATTAATAGCTTATGTTATTTGGTAATCGTTAATTATTATAAAATAACTGATAATCAATAATTTATAAACTTTGATTTACAATTTTCGGTTAACCAATTACTTATTCTTTATTCAACCTTAAAATTAAATTCTAATGGATTCCAACTTTTCTCGAAGAGACTTTATGAAAGCATCAGCAGTAGTTGCAGGTGGTCTTTCGGTGTCAAACATTCCTCTTACATCAATGGCCAACTCATCAGTAGATGATGTTATCAAAGTTGCATTGATTGGCTGTGGAGGGCGTGGAACTGGTGCTGCTGCTCAAGCACTCTCAGTTAAACAAAATGTGAAATTAGTTGCGATGGCCGATGCCTTCCGCGACCGTATTGATAGCTGCTATAAAAACCTTACAAGCGATAAACCCTCTGAGTCGAAAACTGCCATCAAAAGTCGTGTTGATGTACCAGAAGAAAACAAATTTGTTGGATTTGATGGATACAAACAAGCCATTGCTTTGGCCGATGTTGTTATTTTGACAACACCTCCAGGTTTCCGTCCGATTCATTTTGAAGAAGCTGTACGTCAAGGTAAGCACGTTTTTATGGAGAAACCAGTAGCAACCGACGCTCCAGGTATTCGCAGAGTTTTAGATGCCGCCGAAGAAGCCAAAAAGAAAAACCTTAAAGTGGTTGTTGGCTTACAACGTCACTACCAAAAGTCGTACCTCGAAACTTACAAAAGGGTAATTGATGAAGGTATGATTGGTGAAATCGTTTCGGCTCGTTGTTATTGGAATAACGATGGTGTTTGGGTAAACGAACGTAAACCCGGACAAACCGAAATGGAATACCAAATGCGTAACTGGTACTATTTCGTTTGGCTTTGCGGCGACCATATCTGCGAGCAACACATACATAACATTGACGTAATCAACTGGTTTAAAGGCGGTTATCCAACTGAGGCAGTCGGAATCGGCGGACGTCAGGTTAGAACAGATAAGAAATTTGGTGAAATCTACGACCACCACGTTGTAGAATTCAAATATGCCGATGGAATGATTCTAAACAGTCAATGCCGTCACCAACCGGGTACTGTCAGTGATGTTTCAGAACATTTAGTTGGAACAAAAGGACGTGCAACCGAAGGTAGAATCTATGACCTAAAAGGGAATTCGATTTGGAGACACAAAGGCGAAGGAGACATTAATCCTTACCAAGAAGAGCATAATGTTTTGTTTGATTGTATCGTGAATAACAAGCCCATCAATGATGCCTACAACGGTGCCATGAGTACAATGACTTCGATTTTAGGACGTATGGCTACTTATTCGGGAAAGAGAATCAAAATGGAGGATGCCTTGAAATCTGAAATCAATTTGATGCCTGATAGATATGCTTGGGATGCGATGCCAAAAACTTTACCAGATAAAGACGGATGGTATCAGATTCCACAACCTGGCAAAGCCAAAGTTGTTTAAGAATATTTCTAAGTCCTTGCAAAATCAGCAAGGACTTCTTTTTTATAAAACCTTCACTTTCAACTTTTTAGCAAGTTTTTCGCCAACTCGCGAATCCATCAAGCAAAGTGCTGTCGAAATCCAATCTGATGTTGTTCCATCTTTAGCAATAACCGATTTTTGAATTGGATTTGTCATTCCGATACCCGTTGAAGGTTCAAGAATGTGTGAGTATTTTTTACCGTCAATTTCAACAAATTGATACAAATCACCCGATGTTGAGATTCCGCAGTTTTTAAGTGAATAAACTTGTTTGTTAATTTCGACTGTCCAACCTTTTTGATTTGGTGGAGAATCCGAAACTACAATATTTCCTCCTCCTTCAATCATTGCCGATTTAACACCATTTTCTTTAAGAATTTTCATCATTTCATCTTCGGCATATCCTTTACCAATACCACCAAAATCAAGCCTTATCCCCTCTTTTTTCAATAAAACTGTTTGATTTGAGGAGTTCAATACAATATTTTCAAATCCAACCTTACTCCTTGCAGTTTGAATTTGCTCAGTTGTTGGTAATTGTTTTTGGCGTTTCATTCGTCGCCAAAGTTGAGTCATTGGACCGATGGTAACGTCAAATTTACCGTTTGTTTGCTTGTAGGCATTCTCCGACATTTTAAGTATTTTCCATAAGTCTGTGCTAACCTTTGTCTCTATATTGAATGAATTTCGGCATAGTTGATTAATCTCTGAATCTTCTCGATAATCACTCAAAATAAGATTTAATTCATCTAATTTTTTAAATGCTTTATCAGCAGTAACTTTTGCATCTGATGAATCTCCTGCGTAAAGTACGATTCTAAAAATCGTACCCATTTGTTGGTGCGAAAATTCGTAGCGATTCTGTGAGAATCCGTCAAAACATAAAAAAAGGAATAGCAAAACGCTACTCCTTCTTGGTATTTTATTAAAAAAATTATCCATAAAACTAATTTGAGGAAGCATGGCAAAATTAATAAATATCACAGACTTCTTCTAATTTACTTACTTGATTTCAAAAGCAGAATCTGGAGTTCCTTTGTTTACTTCAACCTTATTAACAGTCAAATCTAAAACAAACATACCTAAATCTTGATTGATTTTATGAGCGAATTTAACACCACCCACTTCTTTATAATCAGTAAGGGTTGTTGTTGCTGTACCTTGAGGACTTTCGATTACTTGACGAATTTTTAGACCACTTTCTTTTTCGTAGAATTCAAACCATTTGAAGTCCTCAACACTCATTTCAATTTTGTGTGAATCAATACCATTGATTTTTTCACTTCCAACAACCGTCATTTTAACTCCATTACTCGAATAAAGTGGCTCCGGAAAAGTACCTGCCTGAGCAATAGTTGCTTTCAAAAATTTACCTTCGAGATTCTGAGTACCAGTCATTTGAGACTCAATTTTTACATTTTTCCCGTCGCACATGGTTTTGGCAACTTCACCCATGGCACCAACTGAGACAACCTGAGACAACTTGTCGGTACCTTTTCTGATTTGTGTTATTTCAAGCGAATTTCCCTGAACATCGCCTGTCATAACCATAGTATAATCGTTTACTTTAGCAACAGCATCTTTTCCACCAACTGCCGTTATAAACTTAGCAATTATCTCTTCTGCAGACTGTGCGAAAGAAAAAGTAGTGGATAAAATAGAAATTGCAACTATTGAAAAAATCTTTTTCATCGGTCTTAGTTATTTTTAGGTTTAAAACTGCGTAAATATGGATTGTTGGTTAATGCTATCCAAACTATTTTGTGATGAATGGTTTTGGTAATTGATTATCAAACTTAATTTAATTTGGATTAGGCAAACAAGACATAAAATACAGCTCCTGCAAAATACCCCAATAGTGCCAAAAGTGAGATTCGACGCAGATACCACATGAAATCTATTTTCTCCATTCCCATCACTGCCACGCCTGCTGCTGAGCCAATAATGAGTACACTTCCGCCAGTACCCGCACAATAAGCCAAAAATTCCCAGATTCTGTGGTCAGTCGGAAAAGTCTGTAAATCATACATCCCCATTGCCGCTGCAACAAGCGGAACGTTATCTACAATCGCAGAGGCTAAACCTATCAAAACAACAATAACATCCTGATTACCAATTGTTTTATCCATTTTCAAAGCCAAATCAGAAAGAATATGAGTTGACTCTAAAACGCCGATTGCAAGCAAAATCCCAAGAAAAAACAAAATACTACTTGTATCAATTCTACTTAAAGCATGGGCGGCAGTGAATGGTTTACGTTCTTCTTCGTCTTTTTCGTGGTGAAGCAATTCACCCACAATCCAAACAACACCGAGTCCAAGCAAAACTCCCATGTATGGAGGCAAATGGGTAATTGTCTTAAAAACTGGGGTAAACAGTAATGCACCAAGTCCAAAAGCAAACATCATATTGCGTTCTTTGGCAGTAGTTTCAATCTGATTTGAGTCAGAATCATCAATTGCTTCAAGTGTTTGTCCCTTTAATTTTAAGCTAATAACAAATAATGGCACAATCAGACAAATCAGACTTGGGATAATCAATTTCAAAATAATATTTGTAGTCGTAATTTGTCCACCAATCCAAAGCATTGTGGTTGTTACATCTCCAACAGGCGACCACGCTCCACCTGCATTTGCAGCGATAATGACCATCCCTGCAAAAAATTTACGCATATCATCATTTTTTATCAATTTTCTCAACAGCGAAACCATCACAATACTCGTTGTTAGGTTATCAAGTATAGCCGAAAGAAAAAATGCAATGAAACTAATTAACCAAAGTAACGTCATAACATTGCGACTTTTGATTCGGTCGGTTATGATTCTGAAACCTTGATGGGCATCGACTAATTCGACAATTGTCATTGCTCCCAATAAGAAAAACAGAATCTCGGCTACACTCCCAAGATGGTGCGAAAGCTCAGTATTGACCGTTTCTGTGGTTTGGCTATCAATGATATACAATGTCCAGCACAAAACGCCCGTCAAAAGTGCAGTAGCGGTTTTGTTGATTTTGATTGGGTGTTCGAGAGCGATAAGTAAATACCCAACCACAAAAGTTATAACAATTAAAGTTATCATCAGACGATAATTTGATTTGTATGACAAATTTAGAATTTAAGTAACGATTGAAAACCAAACAATCCATGATTAATTTCTATGGATTTTAAAATTTGAGACTAAATCGGGTTTATTTGTAGAAATGATACTGATAAAAGGAATAAAATTTAAGAAAATTGGAGGGATTACTCTCTATCCGTTCGTCTTGGTAAGACCGAAAAACCCGAGTAGAAGGTTAATCAATCACGAGCGAATCCACATCCGTCAGCAAATCGAATTGTTGGTACTTCCTTTTTACCTTTGGTATATCACCGAGTGGATAATCTATTTTCTTAAATACCGCGATTGGTGGAAAGCCTACCATCAGATTTGTTTTGAACAAGAAGCATACGACAACGAAGACGACCTCGAATACCTCAGCAAACGCAAATTTTGGAGTTTTTGGAAGTATCTTTGATTGAATATTTGTAAAATACAAGCTCATGGCCTAATTTTGCATTTTAGATGCTATACCATGACAGAACAAATTCTTATTCTTGATTTCGGGTCTCAAGTTACACAGTTAATTGCTCGTCGAGTTAGAGAACTCAATATCTACTGCGAAATTCATCCTTACAATAAAGTTCCAGAAATTACCGAAGCCACGAAGGGTATTATCCTTTCAGGAAGCCCATGCTCTGTTCGTGAAGAAGATGCACCAAGTGTCGATTTAGAACAATTTAGAGGCAAATTGCCAGTTTTGGGAATTTGTTATGGAGCTCAATTACTGGCACATAAATGCGGAGGTGAGGTAAAGGCATCTAACATCAGAGAATACGGACGCACAATTTTGAATAAAGTGGATAATCGTTATGCTTTATTTAAGGATATTGACGATAATACTCAAGTCTGGATGTCGCACAGCGATACAATCATTGCTCCACCGACTAACTCTGACATTATCGCATCGACAGATACAGTTAAAGTAGCTGGTTTTAAGATTAATGACGAAAAAACCTACGGAATCCAGTTTCATCCCGAGGTTACACATACATTACAAGGCAAAACAATTATCAAAAACTTTGTCGTTGATATTTGTGGATGCCAACAGAATTGGACACCAGATTCATTCGTAGATTCGACAGTTGCATCTATAAAAGAACAACTCGGCAATGATAAAGTCGTAATGGGCCTTTCGGGTGGTGTAGATTCATCGGTAGCAGCAGTTTTGATTCATCATGCAATTGGCAAAAACCTTTATTGCATTTTTGTGGATAACGGTTTGCTTCGCAAAAATGAATTTGAAGAAGTACTCGAATCTTACAAAGGAATGGGGCTGAATGTGATTGGTGTCGATGCCAAAGAGCAATTCTACAAAGCCTTAGAAGGTTTAACCGACCCCGAAGCAAAACGTAAAGCAATAGGCAAAACATTTATTGATGTTTTTGATGCCGAATCGCATAAAATCGAAGGTGCGGCTTGGTTGGGTCAGGGTACGATTTATCCTGACGTTATCGAATCAGTTTCAGTAAAAGGACCATCGGCAACCATCAAATCTCACCATAATGTGGGTGGATTACCAGATTTTATGAAGCTAAAAGTTGTTGAGCCGCTGAGACTTCTATTCAAAGACGAAGTACGTGAGGTTGGACGTAGCCTTCATATTTCTGAAAATATTTTAGGTCGTCATCCATTCCCTGGTCCGGGCCTTGGAATCCGTATTTTGGGTGATATTACAGCCGAAAAAGTAAGGATTTTGCAGGAAGTTGATGCAATTTTCATCAATGGACTCAAAGAATCGGGATTATATGCAAAAACTTGGCAAGCGGGAGCAATACTGTTGCCAGTACAAAGTGTGGGAGTAATGGGCGATGAACGTACCTACGAGCAAGTTGTGGCCCTACGTGCTGTCACGAGTGTGGATGGTATGACAGCCGATTGGGCTCATTTACCCTATAATTTCTTGGCCGATGTCTCTAACGAAATTATCAATAAAGTTAAAGGTGTAAATAGAGTTGTTTATGATATTAGCTCTAAACCGCCAGCAACTATTGAATGGGAATAATAAATGGATATTGAAAAACCACACTATAACTTTGAAGCTGCTCCTGATAGTTTAATTTTTTAATTTGAGAGCGTAAGCGATTATAAAACAATCAAAAAAGTGGTTTTATATGAAAAAATAGAGGAATATGATAATCTCTATCAGTTAAGTTCTGGCGACCTAATTTCAGAAAATACCATTGACTACTTGGCTGCAAGTCAAAATAAAGACAGAGATAAGGTATTATTTACTGTAGCGAAAACAATGTTGGTGTTTTTTGAGAATTATCCTAAAAATTTGCTTTATTTTAGAGGGAGCAACGATGTAAGAACACGATTATACAGAACATATATTTCGAGGTTTATTGAAATCATAGAACTAAATTTTCAAGTGTTCGGTTTGAACAAGGAAGGTAAACTCGAAAAGTTTATCAAAAACAAAAACTACGAAGCATTTATCATATCTCACTATGGAAAAGATAAATAAAGTATCAGGGTACATTGTAAACCCTTTACTTCAAAAAAAGAACTATAAACTTACACCCGAATCAAAAAAGTTTATTGAGAGAGGTCGAGAATTATTAACCAAAACATTGAAGGAAATTCCGTCTCTATAAATCAAGATTTATACTATTCTGGCTAATATTGCGTTATCAACATAAATAAAATTTATTGACCCACAATGAAGGCTAAATTATTAATAATCTGCTTGTTAGCGATAGTCGCGATGTCGTCATGCAGAAGACAACAATGCCCTGCTTATGGCAAGGCAACCCCAAAAAGTGCTGTTGAGAAAAGACATGCTTAATCTATTGTTTCTGGTATTGTAGCATTTTTATAAACCAGAAACAATAAATTTTGAAGCTTCGAGAAGACTGCCAAACTGCCAGTCAGCCGACTTTGTATTCTCTTTACCTCCAGTTATGTGAATTGTCTTCACCCCTACTTTTTTACCAGCTAGCACATCACGCTCCGAATCTCCAACCATAAATGATTGAGTTGAATCAATTCCATACTTAGCCATCGCTTTTTCGAGCATGAGAGAATCTGGCTTACGAAGAAGAGATTCACTTGTATATTTCGGATGGTGCTTGCAATAATAAATATCGTCGATAACACCGCCGCATTGTTCTTGCAGAAACGAAAAACAATTCATTACGTCACTTTCAGAGTAAAGTCCTTTAGCGATTCCACCTTGGTTTGTTACTACTACAAGTAAATAACCAGCATCTTTTAAGTTGCGGAGACCTTCTAAAACTCCATCTCTGATTTTGAAATCTTCGATTCGAAAAACGTAATCATCTATTTCTTCATTTAATACTCCGTCTCGGTCAAGGAAAACACATTTTTGCATTTTTTTTGGCTTTAAGGTAATTGTGATTTAGAGTTGTATAATTTGGCACAATTTAAAGAAAAAATATGATTTATAATAGAATTATTTCATTAATTTGTTGAACAATTCTATCATATTTTAAATCTCGCAAGATTTAGTCTCAAAATTAATCCAATAGGTCTATTCTTCTCAAATAAAATATAAATTTATTGGCTCGAATAATTGAGAATAGTAAAGAATTTGTAATTTTAAAACCTGTATTCAACCTTCAATTATTAATCATGACAATCAATAAAAAACAAGCCTCAAGAAGAGATTTCTTACAAAAAGGTTCGCTTGCAATTGGTAGCTTTTTTTTAGTTCCTCGCCACGTATTGGGTGGTAAAGGCTACACAGCACCAAGCGACAAACTCAATATCGCTGCAATCGGTGCAGGTGGTAAAGGCCAATCAGATATTATCAATTCTTTCAATAACGGTGCCAACAACGTGGTAGCACTTTGTGATGTTGATTGGGCAAGGGCAAAAAATGCAATTGATAAATTCCCAAATGCAAAAAAATATCGTGATTTTAGGGTAATGCTCAGCGAAATGAAAAACGATATTGATGCCGTTACAATTTCTACTCCTGACCACTTCCACGCTTACGCCGCAATGGCTTGTATGCAAATGGGAAAACACGTTTATGTACAGAAACCATTGACACACAATATTGCTGAGGCTCGGATGCTTACTGAGGCTGCTCGAAAGTACAAGGTTGTGACACAAATGGGAAATCAAGGCTCCTCGAACCCAATGCAAAAAGTGGCAATGGAGTGGTTTGATAAAGGCAAAATCGGAACGGTACATACAGTAAATATTTGGACAAACCGCCCAGTTTGGCCACAGGGAATTCCAGTGCCAAGTGATAAACCTGCATTGATTGATTCAATGGCAGCAAAAGATTGGGATACTTGGGTTGGACCTGCTCAATGGGTAGATTATCACCCACTTTATCACCCATTCAAATGGCGTGGATGGTGGAACTTTGGTACTGGTGCTTTAGGTGATATTGGTTGCCATACCATCGATTCAGCGTTTAGAATCCTTGGATTAGGCTATCCAACCGAAGTAGAATGTAGCGTTGGGGCAGTATTTTTGAAAGATTGGACTCCAGAGTATATTCCAGAGGGGTGTCCTCCGTCTTCACACGTTGAGATTAAATTCCCGGCGACTAAAAAGAATAAATCTCCGATGAAGATGGTTTGGATGGACGGCGGTATCAGACCGATGCACCCAGATTTGATACCTGCAAATGAGCCAATCAGTAACGATGGAGGAGCAAATGGTATCATTTTGCATGGTACAAAAGGTTTGATGACGATTGGAATGTATGGTAATGACCCTAAAATTTATCTAAATAATGGTGATAAAATTGAGGCCCCAAAACCAGACCCAAATGCACCTAAAGGACTTCCGGAGTACGGTCATCAAGTACATTGGACAAATGCTTGTAAAGCAGGATATGATTCTAAAGAACATAAAGAATTATCGTCTTCTTTTGATTATTCTGGGCCATTGACCGAAACCGTTTTGATGGGCAATTTGGCAATCAGAAGTTATATGTTACGCAAGAAAAACGAACGTGGAGGATTTGACTTCTATGGTCGTAACAAACTTTTGTGGGATGGTAGCAACATGAAAATCACAAACTTCGATGATGCCAATCAGTTTGTAGGTCGTGAGTATCGCGAAGGCTGGAAAATAGTCTAATTAATTATCAGAATATATTCCCTCTCAATCCGAGAGGGAATTTTTTATTTAATTCTATGAAAAAACTTCTATTTCTGTTTCTACCTTTTCAATTATTAGCCCAATTCAATGAAAATAAAGTAGAGCTTTGTCAGGGTTCGTACTTTACAGAGCAACAAGCTGTAAAATTCCATGAAGACTTGGCAAAATTTTACAACTCAAAAGAAGTTTGGCAAAAAAGAGCAGACTTTATAAGAAAAGGGATTTTAGATGGTGCAGATTTAACAATGATGCCACGAAAACCTGCTTCTAAACCTATTCTCCCACCAATTACAGAGCTAAATGGGTATTCGGTTCAAAATGTAGCTTTTGAAAGTATTGAGGGTTACTATGTTACGGGTAATCTGTATCGACCATTAAATCCAAAAGGTAAATTGGCTGGAATTTTATGCCCTCAAGGACATTCAAAGGGACAAAACAGCCGGTTTTTGGAGCAGCTTCAGCATAGATGTGCTTCATTGGCTCGTATGGGTGCTGTAGTTTTTGCTTATGATATGGTCGGTTACGGAGAGGCTGCACAACAATCAGAACATAAAATCGCAAAAGCTCTCAAGCTTCAAATTATTAATAGTACAAGAGCATTGGATTTTTTACTTTCGCAGAGTGATGTAGATGCTGAAAGGATTGGTATCACGGGTGAATCGGGTGGTGGAACACAAACTTTTTTGCTAACAGCCATTGATGATAGAATCAAGGTGTCGGTTCCAGTAGTTCAGATTTCAGGATACTTTTTTGGCGGTTGTGTTTGTGAAAGTGGAATGCCTATCCATATAAGACCAACACATCAAACTACGAATGTTGAGATTGCTGCACTGGCAGCCCCAAGACCTATGTTGATAATTTCGGATGGCGATGATTGGACACGGAATACACCTAATTTAGAGTATCCACATATTAAACGCATTTACGAATTCTTTGGAGCCGAAAATCAAATAGAAAATAAACATTTTGCACAAGAAAAACACGATTATGGCCCAAATAAACGACAAGCAGCCTATCAGTTTTTGGCAAAACACTTGAAACTAAATATTGAGTCAGTTTCTAAAAATGGAGAAGTTGATGAAAGTTCAAATACTATACTAACACCTGATAAATTGAGTATATTTTCTGCTTCAAATCCGATTCCCAAAAATGCTGCGATAGGAAATGAAGCAGTTATGAAATTATTAGACTAAAGGATTTTCATCTCGATTCGACGATTCAATGCCCGATTTGCTTCATTGTTATTTTGAGCAATGGGCATTGATTCTCCCCTACCAATCGCAACAATATTTTGAGGATTAACTCCATTTTTGATTAAATATTCAACAACTGCATTTGCTCTTTTAAAAGAAAGACTTTGATTATCAGAGTCGCTACCGACATCATCAGTATGTCCCGAAATCTCAACTTTTAATTGCGGATTCTGTTTCAAAAGATTTGATAATTTCTCTAATTCGGTCAATGACTCCGGCTTAATTTCATACTTATTAGACTCGAAAAATATATTATTCAAAACCTCTTTTGCATCTTTTCTAATAGGTTCGAGTAGAATATCAATCACTTTTCCGTCGGCATCAGTTTTTTCTGAAAAATCAAATGATAAACTTTTAAAGAAATAGTTTTGCTTATTTACGTACAAACCATACTGGCTTCCATTTGGCAAAACAGCAACATACTCACCCGTTTTTTCATCGGCTTTGACTTTTGCAATTGTCTGTTTATTCTTTAAATCAATCAATTCAATCTCAGCACCAATTTTAACTTTAGAAGTCGCATCAAATACAACTCCTTTTACAAAATTTGCTTTTTTGAATCTATCAAAAAGAGTTTTCGGAATATCAAATTCATAAAGTCGAGTGTGCGTTTTTTCATCAATCGAATAATACCCTTTTTTCCCATCCGAAGTAATAAACAGAGCTACTTGGTCTTCGAACGAATTAATTGGTGAACCCAAATTTTCAGGGGCATTTGATGCATTAGCATTTAATTCGGTCATGAATAAATCCAAACCTCCCATACCGATATGCCCATCCGAAGCAAAGAAAAGAGTTTTATTGTTAGCGTGAATAAACGGCGAAACTTCATCGCTCATAGTATTAATCAGCTTACCAAGATTTACGGCTTTACTCCATTCTCCGTCAACCCCTAACTTACTCATCCACAAATCTTTACGCCCATATCCATTGGGTCTATCAGATGAAAAATAAAGAGTTTTTCCGTCATTTGAGAGCGATGGTTGAGAATCCCAATACGAACTATTAACGTTCATTCCCAAATTTCTTGGTGCTTCCCAAACATCTCCGACTTTCATCGAATAGTACAAATCACAGCTTCCGTAAGTATCGGGTCTATCGCATGAGGTGTAAACAATCATTCTACCATCGGCCGAAATCGAGCAAGTTCCTTCATTTTCTTTACTATTGATGTTTTCCGAGATGCTGGCAGGTTTTGCCCATTCGGTACCATCCCATTTTGTAAAATAAATGTTCTCTTCTCCGTCTTCGGGGCGAGCCGTAAAAAATAATTGTTCATTATCGGCAGTCAGAACTGGGAAATATTGACGGTTTTTGAAATTAACAACGGGTCCTAATTCACGAATCTGATACGACATCTGGTTTTGTAGTGCTTGAATACCAAAATCACAAGTCTGTAATTGTCGAGTTATCTGTTTGAAGATTAGGCTATTTACCGGAGAATTCTTCAACGAAAAACTCAATAATTCTTTAGCTTTTTTGTATTCGCCTCGCTTGAGCATTCTCGAACCCAAATAGGTATAAGCCTGAATAAAAGCCACTTCAGATGGTCGTTTATTGATGGCTTCTTGGTAATATTTAAGTGCATTTTCTTGATTTCGCTGACCTTCGCATATTTGTCCCAACTTAAAATACGGTTCGGCAAAATTTGAATCTTTCTCAATAGCTTTTAAGAAATATTCGTTTGCCGAAGTAAAGTTTCTTTCGGTGTATTCTTTAAGTCCTTTTTCGTAATAATCTTTAGCTTTTGAATTTTGGGAGTAAGAATTTGAAAAAATTGAGAGCAAAAAAATGACTAAAAAACACTTTTGGGACATTTTCATTCTATTTTTGTATTTGAAACGTAAGTGGTATTTTGATTGTTGTACAGTAATCTACAAAAGTAATAACCTAAGTTTGATAATGCTTCATTTATATTTAAAATCGCTTCATATTGTTGGTTTTGTGTCTTGGTTTGCGGGTTTATTTTACCTCGTCCGAATGTTTGTGTATCATGCCGAAGCCGACCAAAAACCAGCCCATTTAAGAGAAGATTGGAAATCGGAATTTATAAAAATGCAATGGCGAGTTTATAAAATCATTTGTAACCCGGCCATGATGATTACTTGGACTTGTGGAATCGGAATGCTGATAAACACACCCTCATTCTTAGAACAAGGATGGATGCACGTAAAACTCTTACTATTGGTTTTATTGACAGGCTATCACATTTGGTGTAAAAAAAGGATTCAAAGATTAGAAAAAAACGAAAGCAAGATTACTTCTTTTCAATTTAGACTACTGAATGAACTCCCGACATTATTTTTAGTTGCAATTGTGTTGCTGGCGGTAGTTAAAGATTTGCTCAATTTTGTTTATATGTTCTTGGGAGTTTTGGCATTTGGAGTTTTACTATTTGTATTTGCAAAAGCTTACAAAAAACGAAGAGAACAAAACCCGAATCTTTGAAACAATGACTTATCAAGAATATACCGAAATCTTAAAGCAAGACTCTCCACCAAAAGGTCTGCAACCACTTCTTTTGGCTCTTTGGTGGGATTTTAAAAACGATTGGCACAAAGCCCATGAAATTGCACAATCGAAAGAAGGCACTTTGGCATACGACCGCCTGCACGCATATTTGCACCGAAAAGAAGGTGATAAATGGAACGCAAACTACTGGTATAGAAGATGCGGCGAACAAATGCGGGAAATTACGCTACAAGATGAGTGGCAACAACTCGTAAAGCGTTTTCTGACAGAATACTAAGTCAAATCTACCAAATATTTACAAAAACCGTCAGATACTCAATAAAGCTACCGTAAAATCAAATTAAAATGCAATTTCGTGATGTAATCCCATATTGAAATAACCTTTTCGATTCCCCAGGAAACATCTAAAATTGCTATGAAAAAATATTTTACAAAACCATCCTATTGCGACCCCAATTTACTTTGGTTTGAGCACGGAAAGCTTTCGATTCAGCCAGATGAGGTCGTTTATTTAAGTAGCCTTGAAAATTACACAAAATTTCATTTATCTGGTGGTAGAGTATTGATTTCGTCACGTACGATGAAATTGCACCAAGAACAGTTGAATGTAATCGGACAAAATTTTGCCAGAATTCATCGTAAATTTTTATTGAATCTCAAATACCTCAATTGCATTGAAGAGTCAGAAGACGGACACGTTGCAAGACTCTCGACGGGTGAAGAGATAATTGTTTCGAGAAGAAAAGCTAAAATTTTAGCCGCTTAACATCAAAAAAGGGAACAAATTGATTTTTGTTCCCTTTTTACATTTCATTTCTTTGTAGTATCAGTTACAATTTTTACGGTATCAACCACAACAGGCTGCGATTGCTGAGGAACCGTTTGGACTGGGGCCTGTGGGCGATGCAGGAATTCTACATCCGTTACAAAATATTTCGTATCGCCATTCCAAGGAAACTTAAAAACTCTCTCCTCGTATTTTAAAGTTATTCTTTCACCAGTTTTCATGGCGTGTTGCAATTCTTTTATGGTTGAGTCGCGTTCTAATACCGAGAAATCCCAATAACGAGGGGTTAAAGTACCTGTTTCACCCGAGTAGCCTCCTTCGTTTAAGACACCTTCCCAAGTTTTAAAAACGAAACCTCGGTGACTTAATTTAGAGACTGTACCTGCACGTTCGCCGTCTGAGTAGCTCCATTTCGATACTAACCATAGGATTCCGACAGCAACTGCAATGATTATCAGCAAAATTGTAAAAAACTTACGCATGGTTTTTAGAGATTGATTTGAGAATGCAAAGAAAGAATTTATCAGAAAAATAACAAAATTATGAAATAAATCATTTTCCGATATTGACTCTGAAGTTCAGACCAATGTTATATGGTCTGATTTTGAGGTAGTTATTATTATCGAATGTTGAAGTCAAACCGTAGCGAATTGTAGGCTCAATCCACAACGAATTATTTTTTGCAATTGGGTAACTTACGCCAATCGAAGCATTGAGATAATACCCAAACTGATTTTTATTGAGTTTACGTACTGCTTCTCCCCCACCAATCAAATAAATTTTAGAGCGGCGTTTTGCTACCATATAACTCTGCTCGAATTTCAAACCAAGAGCATGTAAAAAGCTTTCTTCAGCAACGCTTTCGGTAACTGGTGTAACCGTAATTTCATCATTTGCACCGACGGTTACATCATAAATTCCGTTTGAAACCGAGTAATTAGCCCATTGTTGCATTCCCGTGTAAGCCAATGAAATTCCTACTGATGATTTTCTCGTGAGGTTTTTCATGACACCTAAGCGTGCTTGAACACCTAATCTTTGGTTATCTAAAGTCGAAAGTTGTCCGACTTGCTGGATATATGTCGTCGAAGTTTGAGGAAGAATCGTAAATACTTGATAAGTCTGAATCGGCATCAGGTTTCCAGTCAAAATCAATGGATTCCTGCTTCTTCTTTCTGGTTCAATTTCTGGATAAATCTCTTCTTCTTCATTATTCTGAGCAATAACCAAAGGCTCTTTTTTGAAATTATCACCGTTAAATTCCTTAGATTCGATACCCGAAATCGTAGGTAGCGAAGTTGCTACATCCAGGCCTTCGTTAACCGAATTCAAAGGTGATGATGACTTTGGCTCATTACTCGCAATGTTTTCAGAATTAACGATTGGCAAATCATTAATTGGTTTAGTCTGAATATTCTGCTTCGATTTTGTTCGGTTACTTGCAAATTCTGATTGACTATTCTGGATAATATTTTTTACCAGGCTTTGATTATCCAAAGATTTATTTTCGGGATTAAACTCTGGTTTTTCGATGATTTTTGGTAATTCATTTTTTGGCTTTTGATTACCTTCTTTAACTACCTTATTTTTTGACTTCCCGCTATTATTTTGAGAAATAACTGACTGGTTATCGGGGACTTTATTGTAATTCCACAAGAAAAAACCAAGCAATAATGCAATGCTCGCAGCGATACCAACACGATAAAACAACGGAATGATTATACCTCTATCATCGTCTTCTTTTTGGATGTTGGCCTTAATTGTAACCCAAGATTCAGCAGTTGGCTCTACTTCATAATCGGCAAATATCGAACTTAGTTCGTTTCTGAGAGATAAATCATTTTCTAAATTGGCTTGGATGAAATCCCAAGAATTTTCGGCGGGTTGAGCCTCAAAATCTGAGAATGTTTCGGCCAAAATACCTTTTAGAGCAGTATCTTCAACATTTGAATTGATATTGTTCCAAGAATCAGCTTGAGGTTCGGCTTCAAAATCAGCAAATACGCTGCCTAAAATACCTTTCAGTTTCTCATCTTCAACTCCACTTTTGATTACATCCCAAGTTTCGGATTGTGGTTCGGCCTCAAAAGCACCAAAAGAATTGGCAAAAGCTGATTTAAGAATATTATCCTCTGTAGTTTCTTTGATTATTTGCCAAGATTCATCTTGAGGTTCTACTTCAAAGTCATTAAATGCAGCAGAGAGATTGTTTTTTAGAAAGTTATCATCAGCAGCAATTTTGATTGATTGCCATGTTTCGGGCTGTGGTTCTGCCTCAAAGTCTGCGAAGATATTAGAGAATGTCTGTCTTTCAGAAACGGTATTACAAATTACGTCCCAAGATTCGTCTTGGGCTTCGGCTTCAAAGTCATCGAACAGACCTGAAAGTTTTTTGCGTAATTCGTCTTCTGAATGCATTGTCTTACGAGGATTAACCTCGTTTATACTCTTGAAGAAACTCCGATTTCTTCTAATTTTTTTCTTAAAATGACTTTTGCTCTCGATAATTGAGATTTTGATGTACCCTCCGAAATCTGCAAGAGTTTTGCAATTTCGTTGTGTTCGTAACCATCAATCAAATACAAGTTTACAACCATGCGGTAGCCATCTGGTAGTTGATTAATGATATTAACCAATTCATCTCGGCTAATCTTGGAAATTACCCCAAAATCGCCATCACTTTCGTTTTCAAGTAAGGTATAATCTACAAACTGTCGCTCATTGTGGGCTTGTCGGTAATGGTCAATAGCAGTACGAACCACCAAAGACTTTACCCAATACTCTACAGATTCGACTTTCTGCAAATCGTGAATCTTATTGAATATCTTAATAAATGCTTCTTGAAAAATATCCTCAGCCTCCATCACGGTCCGAGCATACCTTCGGCAAATACCAAGCAACCTCCCCTTATAAAGATTATAAAAGGCAGCTTGAGCCTTGGGGTCGTTCCGTTGGCAGCCCAATACTAATTCGATTTCACGTTGCATCCAATCTTCAAGTTTCGAGTTATCAAATTCTGGGAAAAGTATCCTTCATTGACCCGAAACATTCATAAATTCTAACCTTTTCTGGCTCCCAGAAATGTTCCACTTGGGTCAAATGAAACGTAATAATAATCATTCCCAAACTTTATTACAACTAAATATCTATCCAATTTACTATTTATCAGTAACTCTAAACCTTTAACAAACTGCCATCCAACAAAATTTTTATCGAGATACTCCTTGATTTTAATCGGTAAATCTTTCGATTCAAACTGTTTTTCTTGAACTTGAAGATTAGGCAACTGAGGCATTGAAATTTTCTTCTCTGAAATTACCTTACCACTTTCTTCAAATTCATAAGTAAACGAATTACTATCTTTTAAAACTGTCACCAAAAACATCTTACGATTGCCTCTCATCGTGACCGAAGCAAAAAGTATTTTATAATTTTCGACATGACGCTTTAGGATTTCTTTTTTGATTGCGTCTGGTAAAGCATTTGGGTCAATCATCTGAATCTTTTGACCATCCTTCGACTCTCCGCATTCATCAGCCTTTAAGAATGTACCGCTTGCATCAAAATTGAGACATAAAATCTTCTCTTTGTACTTAATAACCAATAAATATCCAACGATTTTATCATTTTGATATATAACTACCCCCCTCTGATAATCGAAATCGTGGTAGTTTTTTTCTAAATACTCTTCGATTTTCTTGGGTAAATCTTTTTCTTCTAATGGTTTATCTGATGTTTTATTTGGTGGTGGAGTGGTATTTACACCTAATGAATTTAAACTCAAAATTCCACCTGATTCATCGAAAGTATAATCATACGTAGTAAAATCTTTGCTGATTAATACTTTGTAAATCTTTTGATTATTCTGAATGACTACACAAGCTTTAATAAACTTATAACCGCTATGCTTGGTACTTAAAATGGAAATAATTGCTGCTGGAAGGTCTTTCTCGCCAATGAGGTAATTCTGTGGTCTTGGTGGATTATTTCCAATACTTTCATTGGGTATATTGAGTAACAAAGCCCCTGTAGCATCGAAAAAAATTGTAATCTCTTTGAAGTCTTTTGTAATAATAACAACACGATAACCTACCACTTTTTGGTCTTTACCGAGTTGTTCAGCAATGTTTTTAATGGTAGCTCCCGAATAGTTCGTTTCGATATACTTTTGGGCATTTTCGGGCAATTTGACACCATCTCTTCCAATCTGATAAGCCTCTGTAATCTCGCCTCCGCTATTCACTACCGCCGACATTTGCTGTATCCTTACTTTAAAATCCGACTCCCAAATCTTATTTTTTTCGATTGTAGAAAAACGCATTGAAGTAGCCTCTGGAAACTCTCTACGAATGGCATTGATAGCAACTTGAGGTACTGCCTCGTTTGGTTTCTGTACTGGCTGAAGGTCTTTTATATTATCGCACGAGAATAAGAAGAAAATAATATATATGTAAAGTAAAATATTCTTCATTATGTTGACATTTTGAAAATAAGACGTTTAGCAAAAAAAAATGGTTGCATTCAGCCAACTAATCGGTTTACTTTTGCATTAACGTAAAATACAGAAATTAAAACTCTACCCATCCGTGAAAAAAACCTTTTACACACTATTTTGTTTCGTTTCTCTGGCAATTTATGCCCAGGATGAAGCCTCACAACATTGTTCTACTGCAAAAATCCAATCGTTTTTGAAGAGTCAACGATACGAGAATAGCAGAATTGCGTATCCGGGTGATGACCGTATTGATGTTTCTTACTACAAATTAAACCTAAAAATTACAAATTCGCCACAGTATTTGATTGGAGAGACGACTGTTTCATTCAGAGCAAAACAAAGTTTGGAGGAAGTTTCGCTCGATTTAGAAACAAATATGAAGACTGACTCCGTGAAAATGAAAGGTAAAAAGGTAAGTTTTACAGCATCAAACAACAAACTCAATGTCAAATTAGATAAACAATATGCTCTGAATGAACTTGCCGAAGTGGTAGTTTATTATCAAGGAAAACCACAACCCGGTGCTTACGGTAACTTTACATTTGGCACTCATGGAACAAATAGAGAACCTGCCATTTGGAGTTTGAGTGAGCCTTACGGTAGTCCAGCTTGGTTTCCTTGTAAAGATACCCCAGCCGATAAAGCTGATTCGTCTGATGTTTGGATAACCTTACCGAGTGGATTGACGGGTGTCTCGAATGGAATTTTAACTCAAACTATTACAAATCAAGATAATACAAAGACTTTTAAGTGGAAAAGTCGTTATCCGATTGCACAGTATCTAATCTCGGTAGCAATCTCAAATTATGCCGAATACAAACAATACTACAAATACACAGCAAAAGATTCAATGCTGATAGCCAATTATTTGTATCCTGAAAACTTAACTGACGCCACAAAAAAACAATTAGATGTGACCCTTGTTTGCCTCGATTTGTTTAGCAAAAAATATGGTCAATATCCATTCATCAAAGAGAAATATGGTCATGCACAGTGCGGTTTTGGTGGTGGAATGGAGCATCAAACTTGCTCTTCGATGGGTTCGTTTGGAGCTACTCTAATTGCCCACGAGTTGGCACACCAATGGTTTGGAGATAAAATAACCACCAAAAACTGGGAAAATATATGGCTCAATGAGGGTTTTGCAACATTCTCAGAAGCCGTTTATCTGGAGGCTATTGGAGGGAAAACCTCATACAATGCCAATATTAACTCTATAATGAACGGGGCAAAAAGAGCAACTGGAACATTATTTGTGCAGGATATTTCAAATGTTTCACAGATTTTCAATACAAATCGTACCTACAACAAAGGCGGCGTGGTCTTGCACATGCTTAGAGGTATTTTGGGTGATGATACTTTCTTTAAAGTTCTACAAACTTATCTAACCTCAAAACACGCATACGATGTAGCTACAACCGAAGATTTTCAGAAAATCGCTGAAGAAGTTTCGGGACAAAAATTAGATTACTTTTTCAAAGAATGGATTTATGGCGAAGGCTACCCAAAGTATAGTTTCACTTACGGACAAAACGGTAAAAACCTGATAATCAACCTAAAGCAAGAAAAAACCACAAATCCAGAATACTTCACAATGCCCGTTGATTTTAAAATTACAACCTCAACAGGCGAAAAAAAGGTAACTTTATTTAATAATCAATCATCACAACAATTTGAAGTACCCATTGATGGTAACATCGTGAGTGTAGCAATTGACCCTGAAAATAAGATTTTGAAAGATGCTTCGACTGGTCAATTAGTAAATATTTCGGTAACAACTGCCAACGAAGACCCACACAATTTTGGATTAACATTATCACCAAATCCTGCTGATAACCAATTGATTGTCAACTATTATCTTGAAAAACAGTCAGATGTACAAATCGGGTTGTTTGATTTAAACGGCAGAAAAATCAAATCGATTTCGGAAAGACAAAATGAAGGGCAACAAACTGAGATTTTTTCATTGACCGAATTACAATCTGCCAAATACTTTATTCGTTTAGAGATAAACGATAAATCATTCACAAAACAATTCTACATTAACTAACATGAAAAAATTACTCCTATTCATTACAACTTTTGCATCTCTTACTGTATCTGCCCAAAAAAATAATTCTGTAAGAATTTATGGCGGAAGAACATTCTTCGGGAGTGGTGACCTTAAAGGGTTTAACCTTTCTACAGAATATCAAAGGCAATTAGCCAAATTTTTCTCGGTTGGTGCCGAATTAAGCACTTCAAACGCCATTAAAGGAAAGCGATTTGATATTACCAATATCACAGATTTGTATGAAGTAAGTAGCAACTCAGCCGTAAAAATCAATCTGAATACCTACTTTAACGTAGTAAATAGACCTCATCATTTAGCTCAAATCGGTTTGGGACTTTCGGGGAGAAGCGGACATCGAGCATATACAGGAGCACTCAATTTAGTCAGAATTTCTGATAATGTTTCACAGTATTTTATCTCAAGAAATGTATTTGAAAAACGAAATGAATTGGGATATACAATTAGTTTAGGATATGAATACAGAATAAATACCGTTTGGAGTATTGGTGTAAAAGCATCACAACAAGTTTATTTTACGGATTCAGAGACTAATTTAATTGGAGGAGTTGCATATTCGTTCTGATTATCATGAATCAAATAAAAAAAATCATAAAATATTGTTCTTTAACCCTGCTGCTGGGATTTTTAATATTCATTTTATTCAACTGGCAATCAGCAGTTTACGGATACCGACAGGCTAAAGGTCAATTTAAAATAATTTGGAATACAGTACCAATCGATGAAGTTTTAGCAGATAAGAACTACCCCGATTCTCTTAAAAAACAGATTCGTCTCATTCAAGAAATCAAACAATTTGCGGTTGATTCGCTCGGGTTAAATCCGTCTAAAAATTATACAACATTCTACGACCAAAAAGGCAAACCAATCCTTTGGGTCAATACGGCATCCGAGAAATTTGAGCTAAAAGCCAAAAAGTGGGATTTCCCGATTGTAGGTGAATTTAGCTATAAAGGTCACTTTGAAAAGGATATTGCCGATGCCGAACTCAGTCAGCTCAAAGCCGAAGGATACGACACTCAGCAAAATGAAGTTTCGGCATGGAGTACATTGGGTTATCTAAAAGACCCGATTCTGAGTTCGATGCTAAATCGTTCACCCGGTCGATTGGCCGCATTAATCATTCATGAAACAACACACGGCACATTATTCGTAAAAAACAGTTTAGAGTTTAATGAAAACCTCGCCGATTTTATCGGAGATTACGGTGCTATTCGGTTTTTAGAATACAAATACGGCAAAAATTCTAAAGAATTGGAGCGTTACCAATTCTCAAAAAAATACAACGATGCTTATAGCAAGCATTTGATATTGGGAGTGAAAAAATTGGATAGTCTTTACCAGTCATTTGATAAAAATCAACCGATAGTTACAAAGGAAAGACTGAAATATGAACTCATTAGCGAGATTATGAATTCGGCCGATACGCTACTCAATGGCTCATTTGAGAAGAAGATGATTTCTCGTAAAAAATGGAGCGTGAATGACAAAAATCTGCCAAATAATGCCTACTTCATTGGTTACATGACCTACCAAAGCAAACAAAATCAGTTTGAAGATGAATTTAAAAACAAATTTAATAGTAATTTTAAAGCGTATTTATCGTTTCTAAAATCAAAATATTCATCTTTGTGATGGTTTTAAAATTACCTTAATGCGAAGTATTCTCTACATAATTTTTGCTTCAATCATCGGTTTTTCATTTCTAAGTGACCCTTATAGAAGTATTCCAAATACAAGCTTTAAGGCAGGAGAATACTATGAGTACAGAATAAAATTTGGTTTTTTCCCAGTTGGTGAAGCTCTCGTAGATGTAAGTCCACAGATATTTAGTGTCAATAATCGTCCATGCTTTAGGGTAAATATTTTGGGTCGTACGACTGGCCTAACTGATTTATTCAATATCCGAAATAATTATCGCTCTTACCTCGATACTTCGGCTTTTGTATCGCAACGCTTCTTGATGAATGTCAAAGAAAATAACTACAAAAAAGAGCAAACTGTATTCTTCAATCATATCAATAATACCGCAACTCGCACCCAAGATAAAGACCATAAAGACTTCAAAGTACCAGATAATATCCAAGATGTGGTTTCGGGATATTATTTTTTAAGAATTCTCGATTTCTCAAAAATTAGATTGGGCGAAACAATCTCGGCAAATCTTTTCTTTGATGATGAAATCTACAACATGAAAGTCAAATACAACGGAAAAGGCGAGGTAAAAACCAAATTTGGAAAAATTAAAGTTTTGAAACTCAACCCAATTCTCCCACCAAACAAGATGTTTGAAGGCGAAAACGCCATCAGAGTTTGGGTTTCAGATGACAAAAACCGTGTCCCCATCAGAATTGAAGTAGATTTCAGTGTCGGAAGTGCAAGCATGGAGTTAAAACAATATCGCGGAAACAGATACGAATTTGATTGGATTAAATAACTTCATCACTTAAAGAAATCACCTTTGATTAACAAAAATTCTTCAAACTTCTTGCTACTTGTCTATACAAGTAATATTTTTACACTTGTATAGACAAGTTTCAGTTTAAAATACAGCTAACCTTCAATATTTATGCAACCTATTCCTATCCGAACGACCGTCGTGGGCAGTTATCCATTTCCGGGATGGCTCGAATTTGCAACACTTAATCTCGAAAAATTTGGTGCAGCGGATATAGAAGAGATGATAGAAGATGCGGTTATTGCCGCAATACACGACCAAACTTCGGCCGGATTAGATGTAATTACCGATGGTGAACAAACTCGTTTAGATTTCAATTTGTCGTTTTACGGTTATATCAATGGTCTAAGACCTAATCATGAAGAAACTCGTAAATGGGGGCCGCCTGCACACGACCAAAGAGGTAAACATTCGATAATTGAACCGCTAACTGCCCCAAAAGGACTCGGTGCAGTTAAGGAATTTACTCGACTTCAAAGATTAGCTCCAAACAATTTTACGCTAAAAGCATCGGTTCCTGGGCCATACACACTAAGTGGTAGGATGATTCCTGATGGAAGAATTTACAAAGACCGATTCGACATTACCGAAGATTTATTGCCGATTGTACGAAAAGAGTTAGAAAGTTTGGTAGAGGCTGGCTGTACCGAAATTACGGTAGATGAGCCGTCGATGTCGTGCTATGCTTACAAAGAAGATACAAAAAGATTTGTTGATATTTTCAATAGAACCGTACAATCGGTAACCGATAAAGCGAGGGTTTCTACGCATTTATGTTTTGGCAATTTTAAAGGAAGACCCGTCGGTTATCGAAAATTGTACCCTATGCTACCCGATTTTCTTGATATGAATGTAGCAGAAATTCATATCGAAATGGCGAATCGTGAATTTGATGAGATTGAACTTTTATCTGAATTTGCTCAAAAAATGGATGTAGCTGTTGGTATCATCGATGTGAAAAATTATTACGTTGAGAGTGTCAATGATGTAGTCGAGAGAATCAAAAAGTGTTTAAAATACGTTCCTGCAGAAAAATTGGCAGTTGCACCCGACTGTGGATTAAGCCAAACCGCTCGATGGGCCTCTCGACAAAAACTAAAAAATATGTGTCTTGGGGCAAAAGAGATAAGAGGATAGGAACTTTGGTCGGACGATAGTCTGACCTTAACCAACAATTCAAGTTAAATTTGTAAAAAATGATAAAAGCATTTCAGAATGACGAGATATTGGTCAGTGACATTAAATCAAGCATCCCCAAAAAAGATGGATTCAGGATTTGGTGGCTCGGTCAAAGTGGATTTTTGATTCAATTCCAAGGAAAACATTTGCTTTTTGACCCCTACCTTTCAGATTCTCTTACCATAAAATATGCCCAAACTGATAAACCACATAACCGAATCAGTGAATTAGTCGTAAAACCCGAAATGCTCGATATGGTAGATGTTGCAACATCAAGTCACAATCATACCGACCACCTCGACGCAGAAACACTTTTACCCATTTTCGAAAAGAATCCTAACATCCAATTTATTATTCCAGAAGCCAATCGGGCATTCGTCTGTGATAGATTAAAATGTCATATTGATTACCCGATTGGATTAAATTATTCAACGTATAACAATAAAGGTTATCAAATCTTTCCATTCGAGATTTTTGGAGTACCCGCAGCCCATAATCAAATCGAAAAAGATATTGAAGGAAACCACAAGTTCATGGGCTATATTGTGAAATTTGGAAAATACAGTGTTTATCATTCGGGAGATACACTTTGGTATGAAGACATGACGAATATTTTGAAACCGTTTAAGATAGATGTCGCTTTTTTGCCAATCAATGGTAATAAACCCGAAAGACGTGTAGCTGGTAACTTGAATTATGAAGAAGCTGCAAGGTTAGCCAAAGAAATAGGAGCAAAACTGACGATTCCGCACCACTATGATTTATTTGAGTTTAATACCGAAAGTCCAGAAAATTTCAGAAAAAAAGCCGAAGAATATGGTATCAATTACCAAATTCTTCGGCTCGGTCAAAAAACCGAATATATTTAATTTCGTTTTACGGGTTTTGGTGGTGAAGGCGGTGACTGTGGCGAAACTGGTGCTGCTTTTGGGGCAGCTTTCGGTTGTTTTGGTCTCGAAATATGCGATGGCGGCACAGGAGGTGAAACCCATCCACCATAGTTATAATTTTTCGCCGATTCTGGAATCAATTTCTCAATTGCTTCACCATGAAACTCCATCTGTTTAGCAATTTTTTCGAGAGGTTCTTCGTATTGCTGCATTAATTTACTCAAACTATCCATCGGCAATTCATAGAGTCTTTCATTCTGAACATGAATCTTTTCAATTTCTTTGTGGTAGGTCTCCATCTTATTTTCAATCTCACGTAACTTATCGTCGGTTTCTTTCAATTTAGCTTTGAGTTCTTTGCGGGTTTTATCATCGCTTGCATCTTCGAGGTCGAACTCCAAACGAACTTTTTGCCTTGATAATTTACCTATTTGATTTCCTAATTCTCCCATCTCTGAAGACTTTTGATGAATCGGAAGGTGAATCGCCTGAATCTTTTGTCCGTAATCTTGCATTTCTTGTCCGAGAGCTTGCATTTTATCTTGGAATGGCTCCATTTGAGCCTGCAATTTTTCTAATTCGGAATGATGATAAGCCAATTTTGCACTGTCTTCGGGCGAGACCTTAATTTTATAACTTTCTACCAAAACCTCACCATCATCCGTAACTCTTACATTTTTACCAATCTGAAAAGTAGCTGTCCTTTTCTTTGTCGAATCAGTCAACATGATTGATTTGATAGTTTCATTTTTGGAACTTTTTGAGGTTGTTTGGGCACTTACCTTTTGATATGTCATATAAATTCCAAATACAACCGTAAATGCAACAACACCAAGAATTGTCTCATAACTGATTGATTTTGTACGATTTACACCTAAAATCCGTTGAACACGCTCAAGCAAAGTATATTTTCTTCGCCCAAAAGCCATAGCCAACGAGGGTTCGTTTCTGTAAGTTTCAATCTGAGCTAAGGCTTTCACCAATAACAATTTATCACCAGTAACCGAGACCGCCACATCATCACAACAATTCTCTCTTTCTTTACGGATTTGATTCGAGATAAACCAAACTGCAGGATTGAAGAAAAACAGAATCTCAACAATTGATTGAAGGAGATTCACCAAAAAATCGTGCCGCTTAATGTGTGCTAACTCGTGTGCCAAAACAGCCTCTAATTGTCGGGTAGTTAGTCCAGTAGCTAAGCCCACAGGCAACAAAATGATAGGTTTTAGATGCCCGATTACCATCGGAATAGTTACTCGTGAAGATTCAAAAATTTGAACCGTCTTCTGAAAATTCATTTTCGAGACCAAATCCTTAAAAATTTCATCGGTTTTAGCATTGATTTTACTAATTCCGTCGATTTTCAAGGTATTTACGTACCAATAACTCATCAAAAATCTAATCAACAACACAGCAACCCCAAAAAGCCAAATGTTTACAATTAGTTCAAGGTTCGTTGTAATCAATAATTTAGCTTGCTGAACAATACTTAAATTTTTTGGTTCAAAACTGACTTGATTTAGGGTCAAATAATTAAGCAACACATTGCGAGATAAACTTTGAGTTTCGGAAGGTTCAAAAATCCATAAAAATGTAAAGACCGAAGCAAACAACTGCAAAGATAACCCTGATACATTTAGCCAATATTTGACATTAGCTTTGGGTTTTAAAAAGTAGCTCAAAGCACTAATAAACAATAAGATAGCAACACTTTGCCAAACTGAGTGAATGAGCGTCCAGCCAGTAGCGGCCATTGCATTAGAATCAATAATTTCAAATAGCTTTTTCATAATTTGTTTTTCATATTTTGTTTTAATTATTCACTTTCAATCGACGAAATCAATCTCTTAATTTCATCTAATTCTTCTTTTGAAGCCTTGTGGTTTCCGAGTGCTTGCATTACTAATTTCATTGCGGAGCCTCTAAATGTTGAGTCCACAAATTTATCAAGCAAAACTTGTTGGGTCTCCTCCTCGCCCACTTCTGCTTTGTACACATGATAACGCCCCTCGTCGGTTCGGCTCAAGAATTTCTTCTCAAACATCATTTGCATAAACTTCAAAGTAGTGGTGTATCCTACATCTTTATTTTGAGCAATTTTTTCGTGAACGTGCCTCACGGTGCTTGGTCCATCTTGCCACAAAACTTGCAGGATTTCTAATTCTGAATCTGTTGGTTTTACGCCTTCCATTTATCTACGATTAATTTCGTAGCAAATATACTACGATTTATTTCGTAATTCAAAATAAATTCTACGATTTTTTTCGTAGAAAAATGAGAAAATAAATTTAATTCTATTTTAATGCCTTTTTTTGCACTTTTTGGGGCAAAAACTGCAATTATTTACGTTTTTAAAAAAAACTTATTGATGTTTCAGAAATTTCTGAAAATTTTCTCTAAATTTGTCTAATAGTTTTATGCTCTCTGATTGCTACTGTTGAACCCGTTTTGAGTCTATAAAACTACCTAATTTCTCTGAATGAATTTGCTTTCCCTTAAAAACTCTATCTCAATTGCAATCACCACGATTGTGATTGTTGCCTTTACCCAACTCAGCGTTTATGCTCAGAATCCTCAACTGAGCTGGACCCAAACTTATGGGTGGTCTGCCTATTATGATGATTTCATCAATCAATCAATCCAAACCCATGATGGAAATATTGCCACCATAGGGAATGCCGTTTTGAATGATGGAGTTGAAAGTATCCGTGTTTCAAAAGTTTCGAGTAAAGATGGTCATGTTATTTGGGAGACAATCCTGCAAGAGCCAACAACTTACACTGATTTCAAAGGTGTAAGTATCGTACAAATGCCCGACAGTAGTTTTTACATTTTAGGTCGAATCCCCTCTTCAACTCCTCGAATTTATGTCAATCGACCCAATGAATTAATCTACCAAGATGTACCTTTCAGAATCTTTCGTGGCTTATCCGAGATTTTTCTGGCAAAACTTGACTCGAAAGGTAAGTTTTTGTGGTCTAAAATCTTTGGCGGGAGTACGCATGATGAGCCAAGAAAATTACTTCTTACTCGCGATAATAAGTTATTAATTGGAGCGGCTACGTGGTCTAACGATGGTGATATTGCCGATTCGGATAGAAAAAGTGGATACGACATTTGGTTAGCTAAGGTCGATTTGAATGGTTCAATCATTTGGAAAAAATGCTACGGCGGATTACAAAACGAGGATTTATCAGATATTGTACAAACAAGCAATAATGATTTTGTAATTGTTGGTAAAACAAACTCAAACGACCAGTACATTTCTCCAAATAAAGGCAACAACGACGCCCTAATCATCAGAGTTAACAGTTCGGGTACACAACTTTGGAGCAAAACATACGGTGGCTCGCAAGTTGATGAAGCAAAAGGAGTTGTCGAATTAACTGATGGTTCAATCATGGTAAATAACACATCGATTTCTAACGATGGAGATTTGTTAAATAAAATACACAGTCCATATTTTGAAGATATTTGGTTAATGAAATTAAGCAGCTCAGGTAGTTTAATTTGGGATAGAATGTATGGCGGCACATATAAAGAAAAAGCATCGAGCATACTACTTACAAGTCACAATAAACTTATTGTCGTAGGGAATACTGGCTCTTCAAACGGTGATGTTGCCCTAGGTTTTCATCCTCCGGTCGGAGTCAATATTGATTATTTGGACTTTTGGGTTTTTGAAATTGATAATTTGGGGAATATTGTTTGGCAGAAGATATTCGGTGGAAACAATAATGAAGATGCCTTGAATGCTCTTATGCTAAAAAACGGAAGTTTGATTGTTGGTGGTAAAACTCGTTCGGATGCAAATGGTGATGTTGTGGGATTTGAAGGAGGAGAAGGGCACGATGCTTGGTTGGTAAAAATTGATTTCTCTTGTTTACCCAATTACCAGAGTAACGAAACATACCCTTCTGGTGAAACTTTAATTGAGGTTTCAGAAAATATTACGTTTTCAGGCTCGATGGTCAGTGGAGCAGAAGTGATACATAAGGCTGGTAAAAGTATTGTTTTTACACCCGGAACTTCAATAAATGCTTTACAGTCTTCAAAGTACGTTGCTAAAATTGAAGGCTGCGGCAATACAACACAATCATCTCAAACTTCTAATTTACAGACTTTTATCTACCAAGAATGTAGAGATGGTGGGGTCAAAATGAGGTATGAGCCTTTTTCTAATGACTCTACGGTAAATGTATTCACATTAGGTGTAGAAAATCAAGAAGCCCGTGTACCATACGACCTGACTAACAATACGCTGATAATCAAAAACAGCGGTTCTAATAGTAACTTATTGGGAAAAATGAAGGTTCATATCGGGCATGAAAATTACAAAAAACTTGAAATAGATGTTTATGCTGCCACTTGTCAGCACGATAATAATCCGACGCTTTGTCCTGAAAACACCCGCTCACTGACACTCGATAAACAATCATACAATATCGGTGATACAATTAGGGTAACGTGGAATGGTACACTTGAAGAATGTCAATCGCTATTTTGGTTTTTAAATAATGTCACTTTTATTTCTCAAAGTGGTAAAAACTTTGTAGGAATTGTAAGTAGTCTCCCAGCTTCTATTCAAGCACAGCCAAGCAATAATTTGAATAGCTGTAATGTTTGCCACGGCTGGACAAAAGTTGAGATTAGATAGAAACAATCGAAATAATTATTGAGGTAGATGTTGCATGGCATCTACCTTTTTTATTTATTTGCAACACTTGTATAGACAAGTTGTAATATGCTCGATGATAAAAAAATAGTAATAATTGGCGGAACAACTGGGCTTGGTCTCTCAGCTGCAAAAGTATTTATCAGTAATAATGCAAAAGTTGTGGTCGTAGGAAGAAATCCTGAAAGCTGCGTTGCCGCAGAAATAGAACTTGGCGAAAATTCGAGAGCAATTTGTGCAGATGCCACCAATCCAAGTACTGCAACAAAAGCTATTGAACTAATCATCAGCGAGTTCGGCGGTTTTGATGGACTTTACCATGTAGCAGGTGGTAGCGGACGAAAGTTTGGGGACGGACCTCTGCACGAATTGACTTTAGATGGATGGAATAAAACTTTTGAGCTAAATCTCACCAGTTTGATGCTATCCAACCAAGCGGCTGTCAAAAAGTTTATGGAGTTAAATCAAGTGGGAACTATCCTCAACATGGGTTCGGTGCTTGGGGTCAGCCCTTCACCAAAATTCTTTTCGACTCATGCCTATGCCGCAACAAAATCGGCAATTATCGGATTTTCTAAATCAATTGCATCGTATTACGCTCAAAACGATATCCGAATAAATGTTTTAGCACCAGCTTTGGTCGAAACCCCAATGTCGGGTCGAGCATCTAAAGACGAAACTATACAGTCGTTTATCAAAACAAAACAACCACTTGACGGTGGACGAAACGGAATACCGAGCGATTTAGACGGTGCGGCAATGTACTTCATGTCTGATTATTCAAAATTCACAACTGGTCAAGTATTATTTGTTGATGGTGGATGGGGCATCAGTGAAGGGCAATATCAATAAGTTAAATAGATTTTAATTCAATGATTTACATCGGAATTGACTTGGGCGGAACAAATGTTAAAGGCTTGATTATCAACGAAAAAGGAGCAATCTTGAAACAACATTACATTCCAACACGAGATAATGGGGATTTTGCTTGGCGAGTCAACGTTAAAGAAATGGTTGATTATCTTGAAGGATGCACCGAACACAAAATTGCTGGAATTGGTATGTCGGCACCCGGCTTGCCTGACGAACAAAACCGATGTATTGCCTATTTGCCAAACCGTTTAAACGGTTTAGAGAATTACAAATGGGGTGAATACTTAGGCTACGCAACGTATGTCTTGAATGATGCTCACTCAGCTTTGATGGCCGAAGCTACTTTTGGAGCAGCAAAAGGTTATAAAAATGTAGTTTTGCTTACATTGGGAACAGGTGTTGGTGGTGGAATAATGATTAATGGTCAATTGTATCAAGGACTTGCCCAAATGGCAGGACACCTTGGCCACCTATCAATAGATTCGCAGGATGATGAATTGAGTATTTTAGGTGCTCCCGGAAGTTTAGAGTATGCAATTGGGAATTATTCAATAAAAAAACGCTCGCTCGGACGGTTTGAATCAACTTGGCAATTAACAGAAGCGTATAAAAATGGGGATTCTTGGGCTACATTGATATGGCTAACTTCTATCAAAAAATTAGCTGTTAGTATCAGTTCAATCATCAATGCACTCTCGCCCGAAATCGTAGTTTTAGCAGGCGGAATTACCCTCGCCGATGATGCACTCTATAAACCACTACGAGAATTCATGGATTTGTACGAATTCAGACCCAACAAACAAACTCCAATCGTGCAAGCCTATTTTGGTGATATGGCTGGGGCAATCGGAGCGGCAAGTTTTGTGATGAATAAAATGAATTAATTTTGTGTTTTAAACCCTTTTTCTATCCAAATAAATGGTTATCCAGCAATATATCGAAAAGTGCCAGCAGATTCTTAAAACAATTGCCAACCAAGAAGACGAAATGAAAACTGCTGCCGGTTGGTTTGCCGATAGTATTTTGGCTGGAAGAATGGTTCATGTTTTTGGTAGTGGTCACAGCCGAATTATGGTTGAAGAAATGTGGCCTCGGTATGGTTCATTTGCCGGATTCAATCCTATTGTTGAGTTATCATTGACTTTTCATAATTTAGTTGTGGGTGCAAACGGACAACGACAAGCCATGTTTTTAGAAAACGTGAGTGGTTTAGCCGACCGAATCCTAAGAAATTTTGATGTATCCCCAATTGATTCAGCTTTGATAATTTCTTCTTCTGGAACAAACATTGTTCCTGTCGAAATGGCGGAGATTTTTCAACAGAAAGGAATAAAAGTTGTAGCACTCATTACTAAAGAACACTCCGAAGCAAGTAGCAGTAAACGCCAAGACGGAAAAAAACTCAGCGATTTCGCTGAGTTAGTAATTGATACTGGGGCTCCAGTTGGAGATGCAATGATACAAATCGAAGGAATGGAAATGCCAGTTTCTCCGGGTTCAACTGTGGGCGGAGCTATCGTCATCAATAGTATCAAAGCAGAAGTTGCCAAGTTATTAACCGAAGCAGGACACCCACCAAAAGCATTGGTTGCGGGTGCATTGGTAGGCTCTCAGCGTGCCGCCGAAATTTTTGAGGCAGCTTACGACGAACACGCTCATCGAATTGCACAGATGTACGCAAAAGTAGGAATCCAGAGTTATGTAAGCGAGCAAAAATAGAGCCGTGGATTCAAATCCACGGCTCTATTACTTCAACCTGTTTATTTACTAAAATTCAACCAATTGTAAGTTATAGATATTCAAACAATTACTTCTTTCTCGGTAATTTTTCATCTCGCATGGCCGTATTATACACAAACGAAGCAACGATTGTAGCAGCTTGTTTCAAATCTTCGGGCTGCAAATGGTCATAAGAATCCATATTTGTGTGGTGAGTACGAGTATCATATTCGATTTCATCTTGGATGAATTGAAAGCCTGGAATCCCTACTCCTGCAAAAGCCAAATGGTCTGTACCGCCCGTATTTCTGATTGTAACAGTTTTTGCCCCTAAATCATGGAAAGGTTCGAGCCATTTTGAAAATATTGGTCCACAATCTTTAAATCCTTGCAAATAAATCCCTCTGATTTTACCAGTACCGTTATCAACATTAAAATATCCTGCAATTTTGTCTCCCTCGGCATTTGTTTTCTTGGCATCGTTGGGGTCGGTGAGGTGATTTTTTACATAGTTCCTTGAACCAAAAAGCCCTTCTTCTTCTGCACTCCAAAGTGCGATTCTGATAGTACGACGAGGCTTAACATTCAATGCCTTCAAGATTCTGACAGCCTCCATCATTACAGCCGAACCAGCGGCGTTATCAGTTGCTCCCGAAGCCGCATGCCACGAGTCTAAGTGGGCTCCCAGCATTACGACTTCATCTTTTAGATTAGGGTCTGTGCCTTTGATTTCGGCCAAAACATTATATCCTTTAAGGTCATCGGTAAAAAATTTAGTTTTGACATCTAAATCTAATTTTACTGGAATCCCTGCTTTAGTCAATCGGCAAAGCATCAGATAATCTTCGGCAGCCAACATAATATCAAGCAAGTTTTCGGGGTCAGTACCTTTAAATGAGCCTCCACCCGACACAAACAAAGTACCATCTTTACCTCTTACATTCATGCTCAACAACGCCAAAGCTCCTTCTTTTTTAGCCATTTCTTTGGTTTTGGTAGATAGTAGATTTGAGCGACGAATCGCCTGCATCATTGCTCTAAATGTCGTATCAGATTGATTTTGATTGGCTGGTGCAGCAGTTGCCATTTTTTCTAATTCTTCATCGGTGTAGCGTTCGGCATCAGCCTTAAACGAGGGTTGGATTTTATCGCTCTTGTAAAGTAAAATCACTTTATCTTTTAATCTGCCTTTGTAGTTTTCAAGGCCAGTTGTGTCGGTTTCATCAATCAGTAGAATTTCTGCCGTTTTTAATTTACCCTTTGTACCAGCTGTCCAAGCCTTCGGAATCGCAATTAAAGGTTTATAATAAGGGGCCGTCATGGCAACATAGCATTTTTGAAGCTCCCATCCTTTACCAAATTCGCCCCAAGGCTCCAGTTTTGCATCTTCCAATCCCCATTCTGCCAATTTACTTTTTGAATAATTTGCGGCTTTCATGAATCCAGGAGAACCTTGAAGACGTGGACCGTTGGCATCGGTGAGATTGAAAGCAATATCCATCACTTTTGAATTCTTTAAGCCTTCTTGACGGATTTTTTGGGTCATTTCTAAATCTACTTTTTCTTCTTGTGCCATCACGCCCGAAGAAAACATTCCAAGTAGGATTACGGGTAGTAGTTTTTTCATTTAATAGATGTTTTAGTTTGTCGGTAGTAAATATAAGATTGTCGAATTGGATGAATCCAATAAATGCGATTAAACTCCCAAAAATTGAGATTGAATCATTTTTTTAGTTTTATGTTGTCAGGGTGAATCCAGGCATCGTACTCATTTCCATAATCGTCGTAATGCACGTAGTGCAAGCACGACAACTTCTTAATTACTTTAGCAGGATACCATTTTTTATCGACATCCATAACTAAGACACTCGAACCCGCGGCAAAATCTTTTTTGCAAGTAAATTTCTTCAATCTTTTAGCTTCGAGCCATTCAGTTTCGTCATTGATATAGCTGTAAAACCTTACATTGTATTTATTCTCCTTAAAATCTGTGATAAATCCTAAATAATCTACACCATCGTAGTCGGCTAATACTTTTTCGCCAATTCGATTATTTTTTTTAGGGGAAATGTTAGATGTCATAACCCAATCATTCATCGATTTTGGTAAATAATATGCCGCTTTTTGACCTTCAACAATAGCCATTTCATTGTCATAATAATTAACGAATTCGGATAATGTGATTTTTCTATCATTATTCAAATCAACAAAATTTTGACCTTGCAGAGCATACAGTAGAGCGTTTGAGAATGTCCAGTTTCCAGTTGAAGCATCGGTCGGGACAACCGAATTCAAGGCAACAAAATTTTTAGTTGGATATTTACGTGCTTCATTTGCCAATCCTCCCGAATTACAGCAATCAGCCACAAAAAATGCAGTATTTCCAGCAAAATTATCATTCACAGTCTTTACAATCTCATTTGCTGTCCAATCTTCACCACTGAAATTGGCAAAGCAAACTTTACTTGCATCGTTTTTATATCCATGACCGCAATAGTAGAAGAACAAAACATCATCTTTTGTAGCTTTTTTTACAAACTTTTGCAATGCCTCTTTGACGCTCTTTGAAGTTGCTTGTTTGTCTTGCAAATACATCATTTGCTCGGCAGGAACTCCATTCTTCTCAAAAAACTTAAAAATTTTAGCATCTACCCTACCTGCTTTGTCAAATGGTGCAAAAGTTTCTTTATCGGCCCATTCGAGTACACCCACCATAAACACCCAAGTTCGTTTGAAACCAGTTTGGGTTTGAGCAATCGAAAAATGTGTAAATAGTACTAAACAAAAAACAATTTTAGATTTCATAATTAAATATTAAAAGAAAGTAGTTACACGAAAATGGTAATTAACTCCAGAATTTCATAAATACAAGTTTATTGGCCACTTTTCACAATTAACCTTTTACTAAAACCTTATAAAATTTATAATTGATTAATTTTTTAAAAAATTTGATAATTATTGAGCTCCATTAAATTCCCAAAATTACTATTCATTGAATCACATCAAAACACAAATCAAAAACATAATAGGAAGTTTCTATAAATATTTACCAAAAATATTCTATCTGCAATCCGATTTTTGAGTAATTTAGCGGTCAATTATTAATTCAATGGTTTTCTTTTAAAAAACTTGCCCATTTCAAATGAATATTCACGAATACCAAGGTAAAGAAATATTGAGCAAATACGGTGTGCGTATCCAGCGTGGTATCGTTGCTGAAACCCCAGAACAAGCAGTTGAGGCTTACAAGCAAATTGCAGAAATGACAAATTCTAAATTTGCCGTTGTGAAATCTCAGATTCATGCTGGTGGTCGTGGTAAAGGCAAAATCGTTGGTACTGAGCAACGTGGTGTGCAATTGGCAAAGTCGGCTGATGATGTACAGACAATCGCTACCAATCTTCTTGGCAATACTCTCGTAACCATCCAAACTGGTGCCGAAGGTAAAAAAGTTAACAAAGTTTTGATTGCCGAAGACGCTTATTACCCAGGCGATAGCGAGCCAAAAGAATACTATATGTCAATCCTTTTGGATAGAACCAAAGCTTGCAACGTAATCATGGCAAGTACCGAAGGTGGTATGGACATCGAAGAAGTGGCAGAGCATTCTCCTGAAAAAATCGTTAAAGAATGGATTGACCCACGCGTAGGTTTGCAGGCATTCCAAGCTCGTAAAATCGCTGATAAATTAGGTTTGACTGGCGAGGCAAACAAAGAAATGGTGAAGTTTGTAAGTTCGCTTTACAAGGCTTACTTAGAGTCTGATTCTTCGATGTTTGAAATCAACCCAGTTCTTAAAACCTCTGATAATAAGATACTTGCAGTAGATGCCAAAGTAAATTTAGATGATAATGCTCTTTATCGTCATCCAGATTTGGCAGTGCTTCGCGATAAATCAGAAGAAGACCCATTGGAGGTTGAAGCATCTGACAACGACCTTAACTACGTCAAACTTGATGGTAATGTAGGTTGTATGGTAAATGGTGCTGGTTTGGCAATGGCAACGATGGACATTATCAAACTTTCGGGTGGTGAGCCAGCAAACTTCCTCGACGTAGGTGGTGGAGCCAATGCAAAAACTGTTGAGGCTGGTTTCCGTATTATCTTAAAAGACCCTAACGTTAAGGCAATCTTTATCAATATCTTTGGTGGTATTGTGCGTTGTGATAGAGTTGCAACGGGTGTTGTTGAGGCTTACAAAGCAATCGGCGATATTCCTGTTCCAATCGTAGTTCGTTTACAAGGTACAAATGCCGAGTTAGGAGCTCAAATCATCAACGAGTCAGGCTTGAAAGTTTATTCAGCCGTTATCTTGAAAGACGCTGCCGAATTGGTAGAGAAAGTTTTGAAAGGAAATTAATCCGACAACTCGGATTTTCATATCAAAAGGCTTTTATCGAAAGGTAAAAGCCTTTTTTAAGTTTACAGAATAACCATAATTTTAATCAATGAATTAAAAATATGATAAATCATAGCAACGAAAACACCTTGATGGATGATGCAAACTCACCAGAAGTCAATAAAGAACTTTTAGGAAGAGTTTCGGAAGATTTTGTGAAGGTATGCGACCACCTCAAAGAAGCATCGTATCAGATTCGTAAACGTGGATTTTCACCAAATCCGATATTTGTAGTTACGAAGCAAGAAGTAGAATTAGGACAAATTTTGTTTCAGAAAACTGATTTCAAAACCGAATTTCATTACAAAGCATCTTTACTTGAAGAATTCGTGCAGAGAGAATTAATCGGACAAGAATCGGTCGAATTATTCAAAGAAAACTATAAGAATGCCGAAGAATATTGCTGCCTTTTTGTGATTGAGGGAGATTTTGCAGGATTTGTTTATCTACCGTATCCAGAAGACGAACCGAATACTGAAATTTATCACTGATTACTTTGATTAAATTTATGATTACGCTGATTAAGTTACTGATTTAACAAATAATGATTAATATTAATTAGACTCATCGATGTTCATTAATTCAGCAAAACAAATCAGCGTAATCTGAGAAAAATCAGTGTAATCAGTGATAAAATTGATTAGCTCGGAAGTATCTCAGAATAATCAACTACGATTCCGCCTTCTGCACTTTCGATTCCGACTAATTCAATATCAAAAATTAAGTCTTTACCTGCCAAAGAGTGGTTTGCATCGAGTTCTACTTGGGTTGCAGAAACACTTTTAACAACAACTGGAATCACCTGTTGGCCGTTGTGCATATTTAGAGTTCCGCCAACTTCTAAAGGAATATTTTCTGGAATTTCAAGACGATTTACTGTAAAAATCATATCAGGATTCGATGGGCCGTATGCTTCATCAACTGGAATATGAACTGTTTTCTTCTCGCCTACTTGCATTCCGATTACTCCATTATCAAATCCTGGAATAACCATGCCGCTTCCGGCTTCAAATTCTAAAGGCTCACGCCCTGCCGAACTATCAAAAATTGACCCATCAGTCAATTTACCTGTATAATGTACTGAGACTATATCTCCTGATTTTGCTATCTGACTCACAGATTTGTTTGTTTAAAATTTATAAATAACTGGGGCCGATGCCGATAAAGCCCCAAAAGTAAATTAATACGCTCTTGCAAATACTACTCTCTTGGTAGATGGTTTGCCCGAATAAACACAAACGCCAGCTTCTTCGGGGGCATCCAACGGAATACAACGAATCGTAGCTTTGGTTTCTTCTTTGATTTTCTCTTCGGTTTCAGAAGTACCATCCCAATGGCACATCAAAAATCCACCTTCTTCAATTTGTTTCTTGAAGTCTTCCCAAGTATCAACAATGAATGTATTTTGCTTACGAAAATCAAATGCTTTTTGATAAATATTGGTCTGAATATCATCCAAGAGGGTTTGGATATAATCGGCTGTTTGCTCGTTTAATTCTACGGTTTTCTTTTCCATAGTATCACGGCGAGCTAACTCAATTGTACCATTTTCAAAATCACGCATTCCCATAGCAATACGCACCGGAACACCTTTTAGTTCATATTCGGCAAATTTAAAACCAGGACGAGTTTGGTCATCGTCATCAAATTTAACCGTAATTCCTTTTGACTTTAGAGCAGTCATCAAAGGCTTCATTTTCTCACGAATCTGCTCTAATTGTTCTTCACCTTTGTAAATCGGAACAATGGCTACGTGCAATGGGGCTAATTTCGGCGGCAGAACCAAACCGTTATCATCAGAATGAGCCATAATCAAAGCCCCCATCAAACGAGTTGAAACACCCCAAGAAGTACCCCAAACGTGTTCTAATGTACCACCTTTTGATTGAAATTTAACATCAAATGCCTTCGCAAAATTTTGACCTAAAAAGTGAGAAGTACCTGCTTGCAATGCCTTTCCATCTTGCATCATGGCTTCAATACACATAGTGTCTTCGGCACCAGCAAAACGCTCGTTTGGAGTTTTAGTACCTTTGATTACCGGTACACCCATCCATTCTTCGGCAAATTTAGCATAAACATCAAGCATTTGCTTGGTTTCTTCGATTGCCTCTTCGGCTGACGAATGGGCGGTATGACCTTCTTGCCACAAGAATTCGGCAGTACGTAAAAACAACCTTGTACGCATTTCCCAACGCACAACATTCGCCCACTGGTTGATTAGAATCGGTAAATCACGATATGATTGAATCCAGTTTTTGTATGTATTCCAGATAATTGCCTCACTGGTTGGACGAACGATTAATTCCTCCTCCAATTTTGAATCAGGGTCAGCAATCAGCTTCCCTTTGTTATTGGGGTCGGCCTTTAAGCGATAATGCGTTACAACTGCACATTCCTTGGCAAATCCTTCTGCATTGGTTTCTTCGGCTTCAAATAAGCTTTTGGGTACAAAAAGCGGAAAATAAGCATTGGTATGACCCGTTTCTTTAAACATGTCGTCTAATGCTCTCTGCATTTTTTCCCAAATAGAGTACCCGTAGGGTTTGATAACCATACATCCTCTTACAGCCGAGTTTTCGGCCAAATCAGCACGTTTTACCAATTCGTTGTACCACTCCGAATAATTTTCGCTACGCTTAGGCAATCCCTTACTCATAAAAATTTGTTAATCTATTGTTAAATATGATTTTACAGTGTAATATTTTTAGATTTAATTGTTCTAATGATAGAGTAACCGAAATATTGATAATTAGAATATTCAAGTCAAAATCAACGTTATTACCTTGCAAAGATAAGTTTTTATGTTAAGTTTGTAACTAATTGATTGCGATTTCGTCTGAAGATTCAGAATTAAAAATAATATTTCGGCGTGCCTCTGGAAGTGGGATGTAAAAAAAATCAAAAAATATACAACCATTTCTTTATAAAATGCATCTATAAATTAGATAGTTCAATATTTAGACCACAGTAAATTTTTAATAAAATGAATACTTTAAAATCTTTCAAATATCTCTCGGTGGCTGCCATGATGGGTATTTGGGGTTGTAGTAAAAAACAAGTTGCTACCAAAGGTGAGTACGATGACCTCTACGGTTCGTCGGCAGATGCTCCGGTTGTGACTTATGCAAATACTCGAACTTCTGACCCTTACCAGAATCCTAATTATTTAGAAAATGAGCGTTACGAACCTCGTCAAGATTATTCGACTGGTCAAGGTAACGTTGAAGGTACAGACCAGTACTACGACGAAGATTATCTCAATACACGTAAAGTAAAACGTACTTATACTTCAAGACCAGGCTATTATGATGGTTTTGATGATGGATATAACGCTGGCTGGAACGACTTCGCTTGGAGTCAACCGACTGGCTGGAACAACCCATTCCTTTCAAATTTTGGATTCAATTACGCCCGTCCGTGGGGATGGAACGTTGGATTCGGTCTCGGAAGCGGATTTGGTTGGAACTCATGGAACCGTTGGAATTCATGGGGAAATCCTTGGGGTTGGAATTCGTGGAACTCGTGGGGATTCGACCCGTTCTGGGGTAACTCTTGGGCTTGGAATGGTGGCTGGGGAGGCTGGAACTCTTGGGGAAGTCCTTGGGGTTGGAATTCGTGGAACTCATGGAATTCATGGGGCTGGAATTCGTGGGGATATGATGGATGGGGCTTTGGAGGCCGTAACATATACAATGTTTACCAACCAGTTTACGTAAACAACGCATCATCTGGCGTACAAGGTGTAGGTTACAGAGCTCAACGCACTTATGGACCTCGTGATGGTGGACGCTCGTCATCGGCATACAACGGCTCATTTACCAATACTGCTCCTGCTAATAACAATGACCAAAGACGTACTTCTGGATACAACGGTGGAACAGTAACAAGAGGTAACGATGAATACTACGGTGGCTCACGCCGCAACGGTAGCTGGAACAATGGTTCAAGCAATACTGGAAGTACCCGCTCAACTGCTGGAGATTACAGCAACTCAAGAAGCAACGATACTTACTATGCAACTCCTCGCCGCAATGGTGGCTGGGTAGATAATAGCAGCAGCGGAAGCACAAGAGGTTCGTCTTCGGCACAAAGTGGAAGTTCACGTAGTTACGAATACAGCCGTCCGAGCCGCAGCTCAGACTCTTACAGAGGTTCAAGCCCAAGCAGTTCATCATCTTCAAGAGGTAGCGATAGCTGGTCAAGAAGCTCAAATGACAGCTGGTCGAGAGGTTCTTCTTCAAGTTCTTCTGGCTCAAGCTGGAGCAGCGGTAGTTCTTCATCAGGTGGTGGAAGCAGCCGTGGAAGCTCAGGTGGCGGCGGAAGCAGCAGCGGTGGTGGCGGAAGCAGCCGTGGCCCAAGATAATTGAGTATAAGAAATTGAAATGTTTGTTCAGTCCAATTTATTGGAATAATCAATAGAAATATTTAAGCCTCGCTGAATCATTGCGTTTGGCGAGGCTTTATTTTAAAATAACAAAAGGGTTTATCAATATATATTAAGATGAAAATCACACGTTCTTTGGCGATTGTAGCACTTACTTCTTTGGCTACGTCGGTAAATGCACAACAGTTTTTAGGTGGTTATTTTTATGGGCAAGATGCCTTTAGATATTCTGAAGTAAAGAGTTCGGGTACAGCCCGTATGCAAGGTATTGGTGGCGGATACTCTGCACTCGGTGCCGATGCAACAAATGCCTTTAGTAATCCAGCAGGTTTAGGGTTTTATAATCGTTCGGAGTTAAGCATCACACCAGTTTTTAATTCATTGAATAGTACAAGTAATTACATTGGTACGAGTACAAATTTGGCTTCAAACGGAGCAAATATTGGTCAGTTAGCATTTATTTTGAGCAATAATGGTATCGGAACACGTAAAAAGCGTTCTACGTTGGGTATTTCATATTCAAAACAGGTCAATTTTTTATCAAATTATGAGTATGCCGGTTCCAATAGAGGTAGCTCAATGATGGATTTTTTTGCTGAAAAAGCAACACGTCGTGGAGCAAACTCAACAACTTTGGATAATGAATTTGACCCAAATAGAGGAATTGCCGATACCCCGACAGCGATGTACTATCAAACATTTATGATTGACCCAAATGCACAAGGTAATGCTCCCTATAAAAAAGTGGAGTCGAGTTTACCAGTAAATCAAAATGGGGCAATTAGTAGCAAAGGGTCATTGAATCAATGGAATTTTAGCTATGGTGTCAATTACGATGATAAAACGTATTTAGGATTTTCGGTTGGCTTGATTCGATTAAATTATGAATACCTTGGCAAGCATGAAGAACGTTTTCCGAGCGGACGAGTTTTTAACGGATTTAATTTTGAAGATGATTTAACGACTCGTGGCAGTGGTATTAATTTAACAGTGGGCGGAATCATAAAAGCAACAGATAATATCCAATTAGGTGCAAGTGTAACAACTCCAACTTGGCTTACATTGACCGAAACTTATAATTCGGCGATTACAATTGACCAAAAGGCTAATACTTTCACAACTGATTTTAAGACTGTGAGTACATTGCCAAATGATTTTCCTTATAAAATCACAACTCCGCTTCGTGCAAATGGTGGAGCAACTTTCTTTTTGCCAAATAAATTAGGTTTTATCTCAGCCGATGCTGAATTTGTTGGATACCGTGGAATGAACGTAAGCGATAGTGAAGATGCAAGTTGGAGCAGTGACCAGAAGAAAGCTATCACCAATACATTCAATAATGTGGTGAATCTTAAAGCTGGTACTGAGTTACGTTTTGATAACTTTAGAGTTCGGGGTGGTGTAAAATATATGCCAGACCCATACAAATTAAAAGCTAATGATTTAGACCGCTCTCAAATGGTGTTCTCGATTGGTGGTGGGTACCGCACAAGTAAATTTTATGTTGATGCAGCGGGTGTTTTCAATAAGTTTGTTGCAGGATACACACCTTACGAACTGAGCGATGCCTCAAGATACGCTTCGGCTAAGATTAATACTACAAGGACTGATTTTGTAGTTTCGGTCGGAACATTTTTCTGAAAATAGCACAATCCTACAAAGCAAAAACGGAGAAATGGGAATCCATTTCTCCGTTTTTGCTTTACTAATAATTGGATTTTATCTACCAATTTTTGCAAATTCTGCATCCAAAATCCACATGATGGTATCTGCATCGGTATCGCCCTCAATTGTAATATCGGCGAGGGTATAAAATGGTAATCTCGAATTGTATTTCTCAGTAATTGTATCAAGCAATTTCTCGTTTCCTAAATCAAAAAGAGGTCTTTCGTTCTTTTTAGAACTGTGCATACGCTCCACCAATTTATCGGGCTTTACATCTAAAAAAATACTTATCCCTACTTCTTTGATGTAATCCATATTATTGTGAAAACAAGGCACTCCCCCACCCGTAGCAACAACAACTTTACTATCTTTCAAAATTTTTCTAAGTTGTTGTTTTTCAAGTTCACGAAAATGCTCTTCGCCATTGATTGCAAAAATTTCGGCAACTTTCTTTCCTTCCGAAATCTCAATTCTGCTATCTAAATCTACGAATTCATATCCCATTTGTTTTGCCAATTGCCTCCCGAGTGTACTTTTTCCAGAAGATGGCATCCCTACTAAAAAAATATTTGTTGTCATGTATCAGCTTCAAAAACTTGCTTAAATAAGCTAAATTTTTACATTATAATTTTTCTAAAATTTCTTCTTTGGTCGGAATACTATGATTACTCCACTTACCTTTAACTACTCCATTTTGTAACAAAATCACGCATGGATTTGTTCTCGCCATGGTCTTTAAAACTGTAGCATCAGCAGTAAAATAAGGTGTATTGATACCATTTGCTTTGCTAAATTTCTCGTAATCGGTCTGAATCACCGAAGTCATTATCATCGGTTGAACTTTTGAGCCATTTAAACTATTCGATAATTGATTTAAAGACTTGATTTGTTCTGCATCTACATCATTAATTTTTTTATAAATAATTATCAGTTTATTGCCAATAAACGTAGAATCTGTATAAACATTTCCTTGTGAATCATTTACAAAGTAATCGGTAATTTTTGGCTTGACTTTATCGTCATTCAACGTTACAGACGAAACATATTTGTAGGTAGTTGTATCCATCAAAAACTCCGAAGAGATTTCTTCTTCACCAGTCTTTTTATTTAAGAATGTATATTCAAAAATTGGTTTTATTCCCGTTGGCTTCATTTGTTCAGGAATACTCTTGCCAATGGCATACGGTAGGAAATCAATTGGAGGTAAATATCTAATGGCATAAATACCGATTCCAAACGAGATAATTGTTGAAACTACTACCGATAACTGAGCAATGCTCATTTCTTTGAAAATCTTCCGATAAGCGATTATAACCAAAATCAAAACCAATAGAACCACATCTTTTGTAAATGAGGTCCAAGGTTTGAGCTTTAAGAAATCTCCAAAACAGCCACAATCAGTAACTTTATTGAAGTATGCTGAGTAGAATGTCAAAAATGTAAAGAAAGCAATTATGGCAAATATAACCCAAGACGTAATCTTCATTCGGTACGAAACCAGCATTGCTACACCCAGAATGACTTCTAACGCACAAAATATTAAAGACAATGTGAGCGAATTATGGGCGAAAAACATAAAAAAACCTTGCAAAGAGGGTAAATCTTGAGAGAAAACCTCAAAATACTCTTCGAGTTTTATGCCAGTTCCCACAGGGTCAACAACTTTTACAAAACCAGAAAAAATAAAGATTATCCCTACTATTATTCTCGATAAATTTGCGATAAATTTCATAATCAACTTTTTAGTTTCTTAAATTTGAATGAATGTTTTGAACCTTAACTATTGCTGTTGTACTTGTGCCTGACCTAATTTTATCATGCAAAATACAGCATAGTTGATAATGTCTTGATAGCCCGATTTTACACCTTCCGAAATCAAAGTTTTGCCTTCATTATCTTCGATTTGTTTGATTCTGAATAATTTCATCAAAATAATATCGGTCATCGAGCTAACCCGCATATCACGCCAAGCCTCACCATAATCGTGGTTTTTATTGAAGAGCAACTCCATCACCTCTGCCATCTGCTTTTCATACATATCGTGTAATTCTTCGCCCGAAAACTCCATTCGTTTGTCGTCTTCGCCTAACTCAATCTGAATCAAAGCCATGACACAGTAATTGATAATACCAATAAACTCCGGAACTTCGCCTTCGTCAACACGACTAAATCCATTTTGCTGTAAAGTCCGAATACGCTGGGCTTTGATAAAAATTTGGTCAGTGATGCTCGGAAGTCTCAAAATACGCCACGAGGAGCCGTAATCTTTATTCTTTTTCTCAAAAATATTTTGGCATATCTTAATAACCTGCCGATATTCGATTTCGGTTTGCATAAAAAAATGATATTGCTTGGGTCGGGCTGCGTGTTTAGAGGCATAATTAACTCATTATCAATTATCTCTAAATTTTCAGACCTCAAATTGCGATTCTAATAAAATACAAAAACTCTCAAAAATAAACAATTAACTGATTTAGCTCAATCATTTATGAATAAAACTCTCAATATAAAAGGCAAAATCATCAATTTATCCACAACTCAACTAATGGGCATACTGAATGTAACACCTGATTCGTTTTACAGCAAAAGCCGTTTTAGTGTTAATGAAGTAGTGGAGAAATCGCAGCAGATGCTTGCTGATGGGGCTACTTTCATTGATATTGGGGGATATTCGACCCGTCCTAACGCCATTGATATTAGTGTAGAAGAAGAATTAGAAAGGGTTTTACCCGTCATTGAGGCAATTACAAAGGCAAATCCAAACACAATTATTTCGATTGATACATTCAGAAGTGAGGTAGCTAAACAAGCAATTCACAACGGAGCAAGTTTGGTGAATGATATTTCGGGAGGAAATTTGGATGAAAAAATGTTTGGAACTGTTGCTGAATTACAAGTCCCGTACATAATGATGCACAGCCGCGGGAATCCGCAAACGATGTCGCAACTTAATGATTATCAAGATGTTACGCTCGATACAATCAAAGAATTGCAAGCCAAAGTGTATCAATTACAAAAACTCAATATCAAAGATATAATCATCGACCCAGGCTTTGGATTTGCCAAAAATGCAAAACAAGGCTTTGAAATGATGGCCAATTTAGAAAAATTTGCTATTTTAGGACTTCCGTTGCTGGTCGGGATTTCGCGAAAGTCAATGATTTGGAAAACACTCGGAATAAAACCCGAAGAAGCCCTCAACGGAACCACCGTTTTAAACACGATTGCCTTACAAAAAGGAGCTTCAATTTTGAGGGTTCACGATGTCAAAGAGGCAGCCGAAACAGTTAAAATATGGAATGAAGTCAAGCATTTTATGTAGATTTTCATTCATAAATTCAAGATTTTAGAATGCAAATAGGATTTTTAGAGATTCGCTGGAACGACATACTGGATATAATACTTGTAGCTTTATTATTATACAACATCTATAAATTAGTTCGTGGAAGTGTAGCAAGTCGTGTATTTTTGGGGTATTTGCTGGTTTATTTGTGTTATTTGCTTGTAAAAGCACTTCAACTCAACCTTTTGACCAAAATACTTGAGTACTTCATGGGTGTTGGTGCATTAGCGTTAATAATACTTTTTCAGCAAGAAATTCGGAGGTTTTTGTTATTGATTGGTAAATCGACAAATAGCCAGTTGCTGAATCGGATATTCAAAACCAATACATATAGTGAGTCGAAGTTCCCAGTCAAGGCAATTGTGGATGCTGCCCGAACGATGTCGAATGATTTTACGGGTGGGTTAATGGTTATTCAAAAAGAAGATGATTTAGAAAAATATACTGAATCTGGCGACATTGTTGACGGGCTGACATCTAAGCGATTAATTCTATCGATATTTAGTAAATATAGCCCTCTTCACGATGGTGCGATAGTGGTTGCAGGCGGAAAGATAAAAGCGGCCAGATGTATTTTACCAGTCTCTGACGACGAAAATCTGCCAGCATCTTATGGGTTTAGACACCGAGCGGCTTTGGGTATCTCAGAAAGCACCGATGCAGCAGCAGTTGTAATCTCAGAAGAAAATGGACGTATTGCAGTGGCAATAGACGGCGAAATTAAAACCGTTAATGCTAATGAGTTAGAGAAACGATTGAAGGATTATTTTGTAAGTTGATTAATCGGATGCCTCGATGAAAATAATCTATACATTACTTTTATTTAATTTACTGATATTCAAATCATTAGCTACACCAAAACCTTCTATTCAGTTCATCAAGAATATGGGGCAATGGGATTCTGAGATTCGATTCAAAGCTGATATTCCGGGCGGATATTTATTTGTAAAACAGAATTCTCTACACTACGTTTTTTATGATACTAAGGCTGTATCTGACCTTCACAATGGCAAAAACAACGCTTATGCCAAAATTAATAATCAAATAAATGCTCATGGTGTTGAGGTTGAATTTGTAGCTTCTAACGAAAATCCGAACATCATCGGGCAAAAAGAAAATCAAGCACATTTTAATTATTTCTTAGGAAATGAACCTTCAAAATGGCAAAAAGACGTGCCAGCCTACGATGAAGTTTATCTGAAAGAAATCTACCCAAATATTGACCTTAGATTATACAGTTTCGACCAATCGCTCAAATATGAATATGTTGCAAGACCCAAAGCTGATATTTCTAAAATTAGAATGAAGTATAAGGGTATTGAGCAAATTACTCTTGAAAATCAACAAGTTAGAATTGCAACGAGTATCAACACCATCAAAGAATTAGAACCTTTTACTTTTCAAAAAGTTAATGGAAAAAGCCAAGAAGTAAAATCGAAATATCAGCTTGAAAATAACGAAATTAGCTTTCAAATTGGCGATTATGACACCACAAAAGAATTAGTGATTGACCCACAATTGGTTTTTTCGACCTATTCTGGTGCAACGTCTGATAACTGGGCCCATACTGCAACTTATGATTCGGATGGTAATCTTTATGCAGGAGGTTCGGTTTTTGGTAATGGTTTCCCGATTACAACGGGGGCTTTTCAAGTAAACTTAGGCGGTGCAGCATCTGCAACAAGCGTAAGCTCGGGTATTACTGATATTGTAATTATGAAGTTTAGCAGTAATGGTCAACAACTTCTTTATGCTACATTCATTGGAGGTGTCGATACCGAGGTTCCACACAGCTTGATTGTCAATTCAAAAGGTGAATTAGTCATCTTCGGGACTACAAGTTCGCCAAATTATCCGCTTGTAAATCCCTTTCAAAGAAATTTTGTAGGCGGAGTGCCATACGTAGATGCTACCGGAATTGGTTTTGGATATGGAAGCGACATTTTCGTTTCGGTTTTGAGCAAAGATGGCAAAAAAATGATTGGGAGTACTTTTCTCGGTGGAAATGGAAACGATGGCTACAATAACACGAGCGGACTCGAAATCAGGAATTATGGCGATGAATTTAGGGGCGAAGTGGTTGTGGATGATTCCGATAATATTTATGTTTCGTCGATAACGACATCTACAAATTTTCCACTCAAAAACGCAATTCAAAGTGCCAGAGCCTCATCTTATGATGCAGTTGCTTTTAAACTTAATCCAGATTGTTCTCAATTATTATTTAGTACATACCTCGGCGGAAATGGTTTTGATGCAGGTTATGGAATAAAAGTCTCAAAATCAGGGAGTTTTTATATTTGTGGAACATCCCAAAGTACAACTTTATCGGCTAAAGCTGGGGCATTACACGGCCGAAACAATGGCAATATTGACGGCTTTATTGCTAAATTTTCGAAAGATTACCTACTCGAACAAGTTACATTTATTGGCACTAACAAAGCTGATATAGCTTATTTTATAGATTTAGATGCCGATGATAATGTGCATGTTTTTGGTCAAACTCGTGGCGAATATCCAGTAAGTGCAGGTGTTTATCAGAATACCCAAAGTGGTCAATTTATTGATTGTCTTGATAAAAATCTATCAAGACGGGTCTTTTCTACAGTAATTGGTACAAAAAGGGCTGGAGAAGTTGATATTGTTCCAACGGCTTTTCTCATAAATCGTTGCGGGAATATTTATTTGGCTGGATGGGGCGGAAAAGTAAATCACCGAACTGGTTTTAATGAAAAAAGTACAACGACTGGTTTGCCAATAACGGCAGATGCTTATCAAAAAACTACCACTGGCAATAATTATTACATCATGATTTTGGAAAAAGGTGCCAAAACTTTGATGTATGCTACTTTTTTTGGTGCATCGGCACCTCCAACACCCGATGGTGAAGTTGGTGACCACCTCGACGGTGGAACTTGTCGATTTGATAAAAATGGAATAATTTACCATTCGGCTTGTGCCTGCAAAGCTCGCCAAGGAACTGCCGTTGCGACTTTCCCAACCTTAAATGCTTGGCAAAAGGAACATCGAAGCAGTAATTGCAATTTGGCGGCATTCAAATTTGATATTGATGCACTAAAAGCAAATTTTGAAATTACCGACGGTACAAAAAAAGACATTACCGAGGTTTGTATTCCTTCAAAACTTAACTTCAATAACCTCAGCACGGGAGCAAAAACGTATAGATGGTTTATTGATGGAAAAGTTTTATCGAATGCTGAAAATGTGGTTGGAGTAAATTTTAATACATTGGGAGAATTCAAAGTCAAATTAGTAGCTTACAATAATACAAATTGCATTGCGACCGATTCGACCGAAAAAATAATCAAAACACGTGGATTTGAATCAACGGCTCGTGGAGATACAACCGTTTGTAGTGAAGTGGAGGCAAAATTGTATTCATTTGGTCCGTCTGATGCAAAATATTCATGGTCGCCTACAACTGGATTGAGCAATCCGAATATTCCGAATCCTACCACAAAAATCAATGCAACAACAAAATACACCGTAACCGTAGCAAAAGATGGATGTGAAGTCAAAAATGATGTAACTATCAAGATTGATGATGCCAAACCCGACTTTGTGATTTCGGGTGGAAACGAAATTTGCAAAGGCCAATCATTAATGCTAACTGCCAGTGGAAAAGCTAAAAGTATTACGTGGTCGGCACCTGATATGCAAGACAGCACTAAAAAAAGCATTATCGTAAAACCTACTAAAACAACAGTTTACACTGCTAAAGGCATTTATGATGATGGCTGTAAGCCGAGCAGGAGCTTAACCGTAACAATTGACGAGTCTTTCAAACCAAGTTTTGATTATTCGACAACTCAAGAATGTAACAAACCATTGGTTTTGACATTTACAAATACCACCAACGGAGCCGAAAGATTTGTTTGGTTAATGGGTAACGGTGATTCGCTTTCGACTCGAACACCCGATAACTTTAAATACACCAAAGCGGGGAATTATAACGTTACACTGAAATCGTACAACAAAATAGGCTGTGAACTCGTAACTACAAAGACAATAAGTATTCCTGATTCGGATGGGAAAGTCCCTAACGTAATTACACCAAATGGAGATGGTAAAAATGATGTTTTTGTAATTGGAATACCGAATTCAACTTTGCAGATATATAACCGCAACGGAAAATTAATTTACGAATCGAAGAATTATCAAAACGATTGGGGAAAAGGTATTGTAAATGGTACTTATTATTATTTGCTTACCACACCACTCGGAGAAGAATGTAAAGGGTTTATAACGGTTTTAACTTCTGAATAAGATTTAATTGTAATTTTTAAAAAATTAATAACTTTGTATCAAATAAAACACTTCATAAAATGAAAAAATTTGCATTTGTAACAGTATGCTTACTTGGCGTTTCAGTATTGAGTTTTGGTCAGAAATACGATAGTTTTGGCGAGAAAATAAAAGATAAAGGAGCTATCACAACTTCTGAATTAGTTAAAAAATCTAAAGAAACACCAGAATTCAATGGCAAAGTAACTGGAGTTGTACAGGAAGTTTGTCAGGTTAAAGGTTGCTGGATGAAAGTTAAGATGGACAACGGCGAAACCATGCGTGTAACTTTCAAAGATTACGGATTCTTTGTACCTAAAGACATCGCTGGACGTACGATTGTGATGGATGGAATTGCAAAAACAAAGACTACATCAGTTGATGAACTCCGCCACTATGCCGAAGACGCTGGAAAAAGCAAAGAAGAAATCGCAAAAATTACCGAGCCTAAGAAAGAGTTGACATTTGTCGCCGATGGGGTTTTGGTAGCAAAAAAATAATTTAAAGGCGTGAATTTCACGCCTTTTTTGTAGGTCAGTTTTCTGGCTGAAATATCTCAAATTTATGCAAATTCAAAAATTAACGCTCTTTATTGTCCTCATTTCTGTTTCATCATTTGCCCAAACAAATGCTGAATTAAAAACAACTATTGACTCTTTACTAAATGAAGACCATAAATACCGAGTATTAGACCGTAAAGTTGAGGTTGTGCAAGCTACTCTACCAAATTTTAGTTCGAAAGAACTTAATCAAAAAGCCATTTCGGTAGTCAGCAGTAATCTAAATTCTATTAAGGCAATTTTTCAAAAATTCGGATTCTTGGGATTCGATAAAGTTGGAAAATCTCATTCGGATAAGTTTGTTTATTTGCTCGAATACTGCAATTCAGAACCCGAATTTCAATTATCGGTTTTAGAAAAAATGAAAAAAGAAGTTGATAATAAAAATGCGAATCCGCTTCTTTACGCCAATCTGATAGACAGAGTGTTGGTCAACCTTAAACGTAAACAAATCTACGGGACACAACTCTCACTAAGTTATGGTGAGACAAGTTACGAGCCACTCCCGACCGAAGACATCACCAATCTGGATGTCCGTAGAAAATCGGTAGGTTTACCTCCAATTGCCGAAACAATCGCCAAAATGAATAAAAAGTTTTTTAATCCATCCCAGAATAATTAAGCATCATTTTAATTTCCCTAAACATCTATTTCAATGAAAAAAAACTACCTTTTAGCCATTTTAATGGCTTCTTCGAGTTTTGTTTTTGGCCAAAGAACGCTCATTCACTGCGGCAATTTACTCGACATGGCCTCGAATACACCACGTTCGCAAGTAACTGTGATTGTGGAAAAGAACAAAATCGTTTCGGTTCAAAACGGATACACATCCCCACAAGCAACCGATAAGGTTGTTGACCTAAAAAATAAATTTGTATTGCCCGGTTTGATTGATATGCACGTTCATATCGAGGGTGAAACCAATAGAGAAACCTACCTAAAAAAATATCAACAACGCGAGGCTGATGTAGCTTTTGAGGCCCATAAAGCAGCTCAAAGTACACTTATGGCTGGTTTTACTACTGTTCGCGATTTAGGTGGCTCTGGGGTGAATATCTCAATCCGAAATGCAATTAATAAAGGAATTATCAGTGGGCCAAGAATTTTTACGGCTGGTAAATCAATTGCTACAACTGGTGGACACGCCGACCCAACCAATGCCCTTAGCCCAATCTACACTCCGACCGACCCGAATATGACAAACGGTGTAATAAATAGCTACGAAGAGGCTCGTCAAGCTGTTCGTCAACGATACAAAGATGGTTCAGATTGCATCAAAATTACGGCAACTGGTGGTGTTTTAAGTGTTGCAAAAAGCGGAAAAGCACCTCAGTTTATGGAAGATGAACTTCGTGGTGTCATCGAAACCGCCAAAGATTATGGATTTCACGTTGCGGCACACGCTCACGGAGCCGAAGGTATGAAAAGAGCGATTCGTGCAGGAGTTACGACTATCGAACATGGCTCTTTATTAGACGACGAATGTATTGCACTTTTCAAAGAAAAAGGCACTTACTTAGTACCAACAATTACGGCTGGAAGAACTGTTATGGATTCTGCAAAAATTAGAGGTTTTTATCCTGCGATTATTGCTACTAAAGCTATTGAAGTTGGTCAACGAATACAAGAATCATTCAATAAAGCCTATAAAGCTGGAGTAAAAATTGCCTTTGGAACGGATGCCGCTGTTTTTCCGCATGGATATAACGCCAAGGAGTTTCAATATATGAATGAAGGTGGAATGCCAATGATAGAAGCCCTAAAATGTGCAACGGTTATAAATGCGAGTATTCTTGAAATGAGCGACCAACTCGGTACTATAGAAGCCAATAAATTGGCTGACATTATTGCTGTAGATAGCAACCCTCTCAATGACCCAAAAGTCATGATGAATGTTAGTTTTGTTATGAAAGATGGTGTTGTTTATAAGCAGAAATAGAAAAAAGCCCTGATAGCATTCAATCGCTGTCAGGGCTTTTTTGAAGAATATCAACCAGTAACCTTAAATTCGGATGTTTTATGGAATGTAATATCTGGATTATTCTGCTCATTCATTCTTAAAATCCAATCTGTTTCAGCAAAGAAAACTGGATTATCATCTTTATCATAAGCAATTTGATTATGCTTTAATCGGATAAATTCGGCCAATTTGACTTTATCTTCGCTCGTCAACCAACAAGCTTTTGTATAAGATTTTGCTTCAAATCGGCAACTTGCTCCGTATTCTTGCAAAAGTCGGTATTGGATTACCTCAAATTGAAGCTCACCGACGGTTCCGATAATTCGGCGATTTCCAAGCGGAACTGTAAATAATTGAGCTACCCCTTCCTCGGTCAATTGCTGAATTCCTTTTTCCAATTGTTTCGATTTCATAGGGTCAGTATTGATTACCTCCTTGAAAATCTCAGGCGAAAAACTCGGAATTCCGGTAAATTGTAGGGCTTCGCCTTCGGTAAGAGTATCTCCAATCTTAAAATTGCCTGTATCATAAAGACCAATTACATCGCCCGGGTATCCGTCTTCTACCACATCTTTGCGGTCGGCCATAAACATAAACGGACTCGCAAAACGCATATCTTTGCCAAGTCTAACGTGTTTGTAGAATTTCCCACGTTCAAATTGCCCCGAACAAATTCTTAAAAAAGCAATTCTATCGCGGTGTTTTGGGTCAATATTAGCATGAATCTTAAAAACGAAGCCTGTCAATTTGTTTTCAGTTGGCTCAACAATTCTCTTATCTGTTTGTCTCGAAATTGGATTTGGAGAGATAGCACAAAATGTATCGAGCAATTCCATTACACCAAAATTATTAACCCCACTACCGAAAAACACAGGAGCTACCTCGCCTTTGAGATAAGATTGCGGGTCGAATTCATCATAAACACCCTCAATCAACTCTACATCTTCACGTAACTGGTTGGCATCTTTTGCTCCAACAGCTTCATCTAAAAGTTTAGAATCAAGTTCGATTGGCAAAATATCGTCTTCAACACGGGTTTTATTTACTTTAAAGAAATTGAGTTTTTTATCGAGCAAATGATAAACCCCTTTGAAATCAGAACCACCATTGACTGGCCATGTAAGCGGACGCACTTTGATATTAAGTTTTGACTCTAATTCATCCAATAAATCGAACGGATTTTGCCCATCTCTATCCATTTTATTCACAAAAATGATAACTGGCGTGTCTCTCATTCGGCAAACCTCCATCAATTTCTCGGTTTGTTCCTCAACCCCTTTTACACAATCCACTACCAAAACCACACTATCAACAGCCGTAAGCGTACGATAAGTATCTTCGGCAAAATCTTTGTGACCCGGAGTATCTAAGATATTGATTTTGAGATTTTTATACTCAAAAGTCATTACCGATGTTGCCACCGAGATTCCACGTTGCTTCTCAATCTCCATGAAGTCAGAAGTCGTAGATTTTTTAATTTTATTTGATTTTACCGCACCCGCAGTCTGAATCGCCCCACCAAAAAGCAAAAGTTTTTCGGTCAATGTTGTTTTACCAGCATCGGGGTGGGCAATGATTGCAAATGTACGGCGGCGTTTGAGTTCTTCGAGAAATGACATATTCTTTCAGTTTACAAGAAGTAAACAGTTTACAATTATTTTTTGGGGTGCAAAATTACGAATAAAATACTAATTTTGAGGTAAAGTTTTGGTTATGTTAGCGAAAAGTACAGTTAGAATATGCAAGAAGATAAATTTGAGGCGATAATTGAACAAATTGTTGAGAAAGGTTTTGGGGTTTTAGATGATTTTTTGACGGCCGAAGAAGTAGTGGATTTGAATAAATCATTTGCCGAAAGATATAATAATAAACTATTCAAGCAAGCAGGAATCAGCAAGCAGCATGAGGTAATTAAAACAATCAGAGGAGACGAAATTTTTTGGCTCGAAAAAGAAAATGCCGATAATACCGAAAAGAGCTTTTTAGATAAACTCGAATCGTTTATCGAATACGTAAATTATACTTGTTATCTCGGCATTCGTAGCTACGAAATCCATTATGCAAGCTATCCGGTTGGTACATTTTACAAACGTCATTTGGATAAATTTAAGAGCGATTCGGGCAGAAAACTATCGTTTATTTGTTATTTGAATGAAAATTGGCAACCCGAAGACGGCGGACAATTGGCACTTTACCTCGAAAACGAAACGCTCGAAATTTTGCCGATTGGAGGTCGATTAGTTTGTTTTGAAAGTGATAAAATCGAACACGAAGTTTTACCGACAAATCGCGAACGAAAAAGTATTACGGGTTGGCTGAGAAATATCGACTGATTGTTGAAAAATTAATATCCATCTAAAAGAATTTAAAGGTTAATTGTTATTCGTTAATAGTTAATCGTAACAAGACTAATTGTCAAACAATCAAAGGCTTCGATTAACAATTAACAATTTTCGATTAACTATTGCAAATACTGAAAAAGCTATAAATAAAACTTAAAATGTATCAATTTGAAAACCTATTTTATCGATTTTTACTCGATTTAGCTGCTATTTTACTTCTAATTAGACTAATTTATTATCCAATTTACAAAAAAGACGAATTCTATTTTCCGTTCTTTATTTTTAACACCATCATTTTCCTACTCACATTTTTACTGAATTCGTTCGAGATGTCGATGGGTGCTGCTTTTGGGCTTTTTGCGGTTTTTTCGATGCTGCGTTACAAAACTGAAGATATTTCGATGAAAGACATGACTTATCTATTTTTGGTTATCGCCATCGGTCTGATAAACGCCGTGATGAAATCCGAAATTTGGGAAGTTGCCATTATCAATGCCGTGGTTTTGCTAATCACATATCTTTTAGAGAGCAATCGAATCATCAAAAGAGAATCTTCGTTATCAATCGTTTACAATAATTTCGAGATGATTTTGCCTGAAAAAAGGAGTGAATTGATTGAAGATTTGAAACTCAAAATGGGATTAAATATTCATCGAATTGAGATTGATAAAGTAGATTACATGAAAAACACAATCCAAATCAGGGTATTTTATTACGAATGATTATGAATAGATACCATCCATAGTTGGGTGGAAACATTTTAAGGCATAAATTCGTTTAAAGTACGTATATGCACTTAAACAGTTTCGATGAAGGATTATTCAATTAAGCAAGTACTTAAGCATTTTTGCGATTTTTTCAAGATAGAATACCAAGGCGGTAGCAAACTGCAAACCCATAAACACCGCTATGATTTAGAGGATTTTATACATCAAATAGAAGTAAAAGGTGAGCAATTAGGACTCTTATTTATCCAAAATAGAATTGATAGAAAGAATTTTGATAAAATTTTAGAGGATAATGATTTCCCGATTCTATACTTTACAGAGATAAACGGACAGGTTTTTCCAGTTATTTCGGGTACTGATTTTAAAAAGAGAAAACATTATAATTTACTTTTTGCCGACACCGAATTTGAGGAAGAACTCAGAGACGTCCCAGAACCCTTTGAGATTGATGGAAAAATCCAAATTTTGACGGCTTTTCCTCTCAATTCTATATCGAGAGACTCAAGAGAAGAAGCAGCCGAACATCACCTCACTCCCGTTCAGCGATTAATTCGGATGCTCAATGCTGAGCGAAAAGACATCATTGCTATTTATGTTTATGCCATTCTCATTGGTGTTATTGGTTTGGCAATGCCACTCGGTATCCAAGCTATAATTGGCTTAGTATCAGGAGGTTTGGTATTCAGTTCGGTTTATTTACTTATCTCTTTGGTAATAGTAGCCCTCGTTATTTCGGGTGTGATGCAAATCATGCAAATCACATTGGTAGAGTATTTACAAGAGCGATTATTTGCCAAAGCGGCCTTTGAATTCACTTACAGAATCCCAAGAATCAAAGCAGAATCTCTGCTAAAGTATTACCCACCTGAATTAATGAACCGCTTTTTTGATATTCTAACGGTTCAGAAATCGCTTCCAAAATTCCTGATTGATATTACGGCAGCCCTGATTCAAATCATTTTCGGGATGATTCTCTTGGCAGCGTATCACCCACTATTCATTGCTTTTGCAGTATTTACGTTTATTCTTGTTTTTGGTATCATTAGGGTATTTAGCCCACGAAGTCTCGATGCCAGTATTACAAAATCAAAATACAAGTACAAAATTGCACAGTGGCTTCAAGATATGGCCCGAACACTTTATGCGTTTAAGGTTTCGGGAAATACCAATTTGCCAATGCAAAAAATGGAAAAGCATGTAAATGGTTATTTGAAATATCGTAAGAAATACTTCAATACCCTACTCATACTATTCTATAACGCAGTATTTTTCAAGGCATTGGTCACGGGTGGTTTGTTGGTTTTGGGTACGTATTTAGTCATCGACCGTCAGATTACGTTAGGACAATTCGTTGCTTCCGAAATCGTAATCGTGTTGGTTGTTGGTGCAGTCGAGAAGATTCTTTTAACTATGGATTCGGTCTTCGATTTGCTAACTGCGGTCGATAAATTGGGTCATATAACTGACTTACCGTTAGATAGAGAATTTGGAGCAGTAAGCCACCTTAAATTATCAGACGAAGCACTTAATGTATCGGTCAAAAATCTAAAGTATAAATTTAAAGATGCCAATAGGTACATTCTCGACGATATTTCGTTTGAATTTAAACCACACGAAAGTATTTGTTTGACAGGTTCTAATGGCTCTGGAAAAGAAACCCTATTGAACGTTCTGGCTGGGATTCTGACAAGTTATGAAGGTTACATCGCGTATAATGGAATCTCTCTCCGTGATATTGAATTAAAACATTTGCACGAATCCGTTGAGAGAAACATATCATCTGATGGGATTTTTGATGGAACATTGGTCGAGAACATAACCATGGCGAGACCAAGGGTGAGAATCAGCGATGTATATTGGGTTTTAGAAAAACTAAATCTCGCCGACACAATCGGTAAGCTACAAGATGGTTTAAATACCCAAATGGTTTCGGGCGGAAGGCGTTTTTCGACGAGTTTTGCGAGTAAAATCACACTTGCAAGATGTTTGGTCAATAAGCCTAAGTTTTTGTTGTTGTCTAATTTCTTCGAGCATTTCGATAAAAATGAAAAACTGAGATTGATGGCTTTCTTGACCGATAAAAGTTCACCGTGGACACTATTGACGGTATCAAATGACCCAGTAGTGATGGCCTCTTGCGATAAGGTTTTGGTAATGGATAAAGGCAAGATTGTGATGACTGGCAGCTACGAAGAACTCAATAAAACGCAAGATTTCCATAAATTTGTCAACTAAAAAGGCACGAATCCGATGATTCGTTGATAATAAAATTAAAACTATGTTGAAACTTTCGGAAAACGAAATAAAAAAAGAAATCGAAGAACAATACGACTTATATTTGCTCGATACACTTAGTTCGCCCAGAACTGCCATTCAAATCAAAAGATGGATGTTGGGCTTTTTACTAATTTTTGTCATTGTTCTATTTTTACCTTGGCAGCAAAACATCAATGGTAAAGGTGCTATGACTGCACTTTCGCCAAAAGACCGTCCTCAAAATATTCAAAACGCCATTGCAGGACGAATTGAGCGTTGGCTTGTCAGTGAGGGGCAATTTGTAAGTAAAAACGATACTCTTTTGGTAATATCTGAGATAAAAGATGAATATTTTGACCCAAAGTTACCTATTCGTCTCGATGAGCAGATTCTTGCAAAAGAAAATGCTATTGTGGGTTACAACGCCAAAATTATTGCTTTAGATAACCAAATCAAGGCTTTGAGAGAGAATTATCAGTATAGTTTACAGAAGGCTCGAAACAAAATTAGACAAAATCAAGCCAAAGTAATCTCTGATAGTACTGATGTTGTGAATGAAGAATTACAACTAAAAATTGGTAAGGACCGCTACGAACGTGGACAAGACCAGTTGAAACAAGGAATTATTTCATTGAGTGAGTGGGAATCTCGCCGAATGAAATTACAAGAGAATCAAGCAAAGTTGATTTCGGTTCAAAATAAATTACAGATTTCACGTCAAGAGTTATTAATCAGCAGAATCGAATTTAATTCAGTTGAAGCCGATTACAATGAAAAAATCTCAAAGGCACAATCCGACCGTAGTTCTGCATTGGCCTCACTCGCCGATGGGCAATCTGAATTATCGAAATTGGTCAATAAAAAAGCCAGCGTAGATGTTCGTCGTGGGTTGTATATCGTTCGAGCTCCGCAAGATGGCTACATTGTAAAAGCGTTAAAAGCGGGTATTGGCGAAACTATTAAAGAGGGCGAGTCAATTTGTACGCTTCAGCCTAATAACCCAGATATGGCGGTTGAATTGTACGTTAAAGCAATGGATGTTCCTCTGATTCAATTGGGTAGAGAAGTTCGTTTGCAGTTTGAGGGTTTCCCAGCGTTGATTTTCTCAGGTTGGCCGGGTGTTACTGTTGGTACGTTTGGTGGTACTGTCGAGGTGATTGACCTAATTGATAGCAAAAATGGTGAATATCGTTTATTGATAAAACCCAAAAAAGGGGACGAACCGTGGCCAAAGCAGGTTAGAATGGGTTCGGGAGTCTTTGGATGGGTAATGCTCGAAAACGTACCAGTTTGGTTTGAATTGTGGCGTCAGTTAAATGCCTTCCCTCCTACCTTGAAAGAAGAACCAAAAGATGATAAAGAGGTAGCGAAAGAAGCAAAAAAATAATTTTGTAGGAATCGAATTAAACGCTTTTGGACAAATAAAATAGATTAGTTAACCTTTAATCTGTCCATATTATTTGATAAACTACAATTAAGTTTAAGAATTGAATCGAAATTATTTTAAGTTAATCATAAATGCATCCCAAATTAAACCTTTGATTTTCAAGCAATTACAAGATAGATTTGAAGATACTATTTATGATTAACTACTTAATTTAAAATTAAAATCACAAACTTGTGAAACAGCAGATAAAAAATTGGATATATGTTTTTAGCCTGATAATTTCTGTAAATTTTAATGTATTTGCCCAAAATATTGAAAAAACCTTATCATATATTGATTTTTACGGACTAATCCTTAAAAATCATCCAGTTGTAAAATTGGCAAATCTTGAGATTGATTATGCTCAAACCGAACTTTTACAGGCTAAAGGACAATTTGACCCAAAATTAATTTCGGGTTTTGATAGAAAAGCCATCAATGGCGATGATTATTACAATCGTTGGGTTACAGATTTGAAAATTCCGGTTTGGGGTGGAATTGATGTTAAGCTTGGTAACGAGAGAAACACCGGTAAATATTTACGTCGTGACGAGTCAGATATTCTAAATTTTGCAGGGTTCAGTGTTCCAATCGGTCGGGGTATGTTACTCGATACACGTCGAAACACATTGCAACAAACCAAAATTTACCAAAATATTGCCAAAGCCGAACAACAAAAAATGATTAACAAAATCATTTTCTCGGCAGCAAAAGACTATTGGGAATGGTACTTGGCTTACCAAAATTTCTTGCTTCAAAAAGAAGGACTTGATTTAGCAAAAAATCGTTTTGAACTTTTAGTACAACGGGCCAAGATTGGAGAAGTAGCGGCGGTAGATTCGGTTGAGGCAAAAATAACTTATCAGGATAGACAAGTTGGTTATCAACAAGCAGCCGTTGACTACATAAATACAACGGTAATTGTTTCAAATTATCTATGGAATAACCAAGAGCAGCCCTTGATGATACCTGAGGGTGTGATTCCGCAAACTGTTATTTCGACATCTATCGAACCCGAAATCTTGGAAAATTTAAGACAACAAGCTCAAAAAAATCACCCTGAGATTGCTAAGCTTAATTTCAAATTTGACCAACTCAAAATCGAAGAAAGATTTAGACGTGAGATGTTAAAACCACAGTTAGATTTGAGTTACAGTGTAGCATCTTCTCCTAAATATGGTCTCGAAAATTATTCAATTATCCGAAGTAATCATAAAATAGGCGTTGATTTTGAAATGCCTTTGTTGCTCCGTAAAGAAAGAGGTAAGTTGCAGCAGGTAAAAATCAAACAATTACAAACCGATTTAGACCGCCGCCAGCTTTCGAGGGAGATTATGAATGAGGTAAATATTGCCTACAACGAGGCAGTTTATCTGATGCAGCAATTGACTACTCAACAAGATGCAGTAAAAAACCAAGAAATATTACTCAAAGCCGAGCAAAACAAGTTTGCCATTGGCGAGAGTTCGCTATTCTTGATTAACTCTCGTGAAAGTAAATTAATTGATATGCGTCTAAAAGTAGAGGCACTCAAGAGCAAATATCAAAAGGCGATGGCCTCGATGGCTTTTGCTGCGGGTCTTTCGGAATTACCATAAATTGATAAAAATCATTGTTAGAATCTACGAATAAATACTACATTTGTTTGTTACCAGACGACCAATTAGGAGTCTGAATAAATGTAATTATAAATCGTTTAGCAATGAAAAAGATATTATTGTCAGCATTAATTTTAGTTTTGGTAAATGCATCTTATGCACAAACCATTTTGGCTGGTTCGGAATTATTTGAAAAAGCTCGTCTCGAAGGGATGTACTTCACGTTAAGTGTTGATAAAAAATACATCGAGAAAGAATGGCCTCTTTACCTCCAAAAATATGGTAAAGTTACAAAGACAAAAGACGTAGTTGAGGTTGGAGGTGCTAAAATTAAAGATATTTCACCAGACCCAGTGTATATCAGAAGCAAGGTATCGGGCGATAAAACCAAAACAACTGTTTTTTGCTCATTTGATGTAGGTAATGGAATTTCTGTTACACAGAGTTCGACAAATTACGTGGCGGCCGAGCAGATTTTGAAAGAGTTTTATACGCAATCTATGCACAACGAAGACATCCGTTTGGCTGAAAAAGATGCAGAACTTTCTCAAGATAACTACAACAAAGTTGTTAAAACGGGTGATAGGTTAGCCAAAGACATTGAGCGAAATAAAAGAGAAAAAGAGAATCTTTTAAAAAAATTGGATGAAAACAAAGTCGAACTTGAAAAACTCTTAGCCGACCAAGAAAACAATAAAAAAGACCAAGAAAATGCCAAAATTGCTTTGGATGAAAAGAAAAAAGCGATAGAGCAAGTTAAGAAACAATAAAAACCTAAAGCGGCTTTTGAGAAATTCAAAAGCCGCTTTCATTTTAATTACAATAAGGATTGACCTTAATATGCACCCGACCAGTAGAAGGGCTAAGTGAGGTTCCGGGTCTTAGAACAACCCTTTTTGAAACCATATTCATATCTGCAGTGCCTGAAACTGAATAACTATCTCCAGTATAATTACTTATGATTAATTGGTCTCTTGCGGTTTCATGTCTGATACCGCTTGTGTAAGTTATTGATGAATTTGAAGACGCAGGTCTGTAAACAATATCATCAGCAATCAAGGCTGTTAGTGCAGGAGTAGTTGTTAAATACGAACGCATTCTTGTACCTTGCCCCGAAGTAAAAATAGAACGACACGGACGGAATCCATAAGCCATCATGTTTGTCGTCATCGGTGCGTAAGCCACACCACAGGCGTCTGTTGCACCACCTGTGTAAACACAAGAAGAGTTTACCGAACCATTAGGGTCGGCAGGAGTATCACAAAGTAAATCACCCTGAGTTGTACAGTCATAACAGCCATTTCCACTGTTTCGAGTAACATTTTCTGCTCCATAAAATGTCTCAAAAGTATGCAAAAGCCCAAAACAGTGTCCTGCTTCGTGTCCCATCGTCGAAATATTATCAGTTGGAGTAATTGCCCAACCTCCCATACTCATGTAAGTATTCGGAATCGCGTATGCAGTACCATTCAAAGTACCACTGTTGCTATCTAAGTAATTATGGATAAACAAATTCAAACATCCAGAAATAATATAAGGATTTAAATCGGCCTGCTCAGTATCAGAATTATGGGTGTTCAAATCAGTACTATTGACTTGTCTTATATCTATCAAAATAAAACAGATGTTATGAGCAGCGTACTGATTTGCCATATTTTGTACTTGTCTAATAATATCGGCATCGGGTGCAGCTCTATTACTGCCATCATTATCGGCAAATACTGTAACATATAGCCTTACCGCATAAGGAACATTAATTGCAAGAATCGAATTTAAGCTATCTTTCTCCTTCTCTGAGAAAATCTTTGGGGGTGTCAGAATCTTCGTTCCACATTCGCCAGGTTGCTGGTTTTGAGCTTGAAGCGAAAATGTAAATAAAACACCAAATAACAATATGAATATTTTTTTCATTTCAGTTAATGATTAAAGATTAAAAAATTATTTTTCATCTAATCTTTTCTTTAAAGCATCAATTTCTTTTTGCTGTTGAATGCTATAAAGAGTCAATTCTTCAATCTTTTGCATCATTTTTGTCATCAATTCAGAAACATGAGCACCATTTTCTTGAATGGTCTTTGCAGATGGTACATCAGGCAAATGCTTATTTTCTTTGATGAAGTTCTCAACTTCGTTGAGTGTTTTAAGTTTGAAGCTATCTTCAAATACATAATCGGCCCAGCCAGTTTCTACAATTACTTCATTGGCTCGGATTGTACCCAATACATCAAGTTTATTATCTGGGGTAGTTGTCCCAATACCAATATTACCATCTCCCCTAACAAAAAAACGTGGGTTACTATTGTACTCTAATTGCCAATAATTCTCTGCTGTTGTTGCTCCATTCAAGTATGTCTGTGCTGTGTATTTATTTGCATTTGCAGAGGTTGTCCAGTTGATACGAGAATAGAATGAAGTAGCCCTGATTTGAATATGAGGATTTGTATCACTCCCACCGTGGTCAATTTGAAGTTTAGAAGTTGGTTCAATAGTTCCTATCCCAACACCAGTAGTACTTATTGCCATCATGTCGGTTGCATTTGCTCCAAAAATTGTTCGATGGGTTCCTCCAGTTGTGTAAATTCGAGCATCTCCTGCACCACCACCAGCGGTTGCTACACCAAATTTTAATTTATAGGTACTATTTCCGATTGCGAAATCACCATTACCAGTTGCTAAATCCCAATTGCCGCCTGCCACATTTAGTGTGGAAATCGGACTGGAAGCACCAATGCCAATTTTTCCATCACCTTTTACATTGAAAAGAAATGAATTTGAAGTAGTACCAGAATACTCTAATCTCCAATAATTATCGGCATCTGTAGCTCCATCTAAGTCACTTTGAGCCACCCATCGGTTTGTATTTTCAACAGTTGTCCAATTGATTCTTGATTGACCATCAGTCCCTGATGAATTAATTTTCAGGTGGGGGTCTGTATCGGAACCATCGTGTTCAATTTGGAATTTTGCAGTTGGAGTAATTGTTCCAACCCCAATTTTTCCCCCTGAAAGAATTGTCATTTTGGGGTTAGCCATTGTAACCAAATTTAAAGAACCAGCGGTATTGGATGCATTAGTGCCAATATCGAAACTATTATTAGCAGTATTAGAATACATACCTGCATAACCATAATAGGTGCTACCTTTTTGCCAAAACAAATAACCAGTTGGTGCAGTATGGTTTAAAGTACCCAGAATAATATTACTACCAACTCTTACATCTAAAGCATTAGAACCAGGTGTTAATAAAACAGACTGACCAAAGGTTTGGGAGAATGCAAATAAAGTAGTAAACAGTAAAACTAATTTTTTCATGGTATCGATTATTTTGAGGTAAAACTTATGCACAAAGTTTATATCAGGAAACCTCAAATTGTAACCATGCTTTTATTAAGTGGTAAAAATATTTATTAAGTGGCAATCAGAAAGCTTAATTTATTGCCTACTGCCCACACTTTGTGGGTTTCGGTCTGTAATGTTTTCAGATTTGTAAATCTCTTTCATTACTAAATCGGGTCTTGAGCGAGAAATAAGATGCCCGGATTCGGGGATAAAGATAAATTGGGCGTTTTTACCAGCAAGCATTTTCTTAGCATAATCGAAGTTAGATTGGTCAATAATGTCATCTTGCCCACCCTGCATTACAGTGATTTCAGCCTGAATTTTGGCATAATCAGCTTCTAATTTGCGTAATTCGGCTATGTGAGCAAATTTTTCATCGGTTGCGGTATTCATCCTTTCGGGCAGAAACCATCGAATCAAAAAGATTTTCCCGAATCCCGAAAACCACCAAAATTTTTCTTTTTCAGGGTCGATAGCAGGTGATAATAAGACGATTTTTTGAACAGACTGTGGATACATTGCCGCCAATTTTACTGCAACTGGCACTCCATACGACCGCCCAATAATTATTGCTTTTTTACCTGAGTGATTAGATTTTAATGCAAGTTCTATGGCTTTTGCTTGTTCTTCGAGTGAGTAAACCTTCTTTTTTGGTTTGAATTGAGATTTTCCATAACCGGGCCTATCAACCGAAATCAAGTGAAAGTTTTTTTGGAGCGTAGTATCATCCAAAAAATTGAGGTAGCCATCCCAACTCCCGGGAGCACCATGAATAAATAATATTGGTTGTTTGGTGTCATCACCAAAGCTTACAAAATGGATTTTAGCAGAATCTGTCTGAATCGTGTGATAAGTTGGCTTTGATTTTCGATTGGCGTAGTGTTCTTTTATCTCTTTTTCGGTCATTATCCAACGACTAAAACAAGAGGTTATCAAAACCGATAAAACTGCTACAACTACAAATACACGTAATTTCATGCTAAGAATCAACTTATACCTTGATACAAAACATAGGATTTGTTGATTCTGTTCTTTTTGAAATGTTAAATTTTCAAAATTTTACTTTAATCCAAACTTTTTACCGGGTAAAGCTTTGACCAATCCCTGAAATTCGAGATTTAGTAACAATGAAGCCAAGCGATTAAGTGGAATTTGGCTTTGCCAACTCAGTTCATCTATTTGAATTTCGCCCTTTTTTAAAATCGAAATGACCGCAACTTCTTCACCTGTAAATCTTGTAAGGTCGATTTCGGGTTCTTTAATTTTTTTGGGAGTAGTGGGTTGGGATAAATCCCAGTTGAGAGCTTCGATAATATCTTCAACTTTGGTGTAAATCTGGGCTTTATTTTCTTTCAGAAGTCGGTTACAGCCTTCCGAATAACGATTTGCCAAACCACCCGGAACAGCAAAAACCTCGCGATTATAGTTATTGGCAAATTCGGCAGAGACCATAGCCCCACCCTTTTTAGCAGACTCAACCACAATCACAACATCGGACAAACCCGCAATAATCCGATTCCGAGCCAGAAACAATGCAGCAAGCGGCTGAACTCCAAATGGATTTTCTGAAATCAATGCTCCATTGTGCAACATACTTTCAGCCAATTTAGCATGACTTGCCGGATAAATAATATCAACACCATTTGCCATTACTCCCACTGTTGAAAGGTTATTTTCGACTGCCGAACGATGTGCCGCTCCATCTATCCCAAGGGCTAATCCGCTGATAATCTGAACATTAGAATTACTTAAACCTTCGACAATCTCATTCGTGATTTTTAAACCATAATCTGTTGCTTTGCGAGTTCCGACGATTCCAACGGTTCGAGGATGGTTGAGCGAAACATTGCCTTTTTTGTACAAAATGGCAGGAGAATCATAAAGACCACGTAATCTTGAAGGGTAATCTTCATCGGTAAATACCATGATTTTAGCGGCCTCTTTTTGGGCTTGCTCAATGATTTTTGAGGCTTTTTCGAGTAGAATTTCGGTATTTTTGAAATTTTCGACAATACCATTACCAATCCCCGAAATCTTCAAAAGCCTATCTTTTTTTGCTTTCAAGACCTCCTCGGCGTTTCCAAAGTTGTTGATTAGTTGTTTGTACAAAACACTCCCGATACCTTCAACCAGCGAAAGTGCTACTTGATAGACTTTTTCCATTAAAGTTCTTCTTCTAAGGTCTTCAAAAAAGCTTTAAGTTTACCTAATCTATCAATCAAATGCTCGCGTTTATCAACGACATCCATGCGTTTATGAAGCTGGATTTTGGCTCCTTCGAGTGTATATTTTTCCTTTTCGACCAATAAGAAAATTCTATCAAAAATATCAAGGTCTCTCTCGGTGAATTGGCGTTCGCCAGAATACTGATTTTTGGCGATTTTCAATTCAAATTTATCCTCATAATACCTAATTTTCGATTTATCAACCTTGTACCTTTTGGCAACTTCATCAATGGTGTAGAATAGTTTCTTAACCTCTCTTGTTGGTGCTGGCATCCTTGTTTTTCTTTTAGTCTATGAAATCACTTACTCAAATTTTATCTCAAATATAGTCTTATTCTCCGAAAAAGTCTTCAAAGAAAATTCAAAACCATGATTCACCAAAATTTCACGAATTAATGTTAGTCCAATCCCTTGGCCATCTTTTTTAGTAGTAAAAAATGGCGTAAATAGCTGGCTTTCAATACCTTGAGGCACGCCCTTGCCATTATCAATAATTTGTAGAGATTTATTCTTTTTAGATAATTTAATCAAAATTTCGCCTTCATTTTCAATAGATTCAATTGCATTTTTGATGATATTAATCAACACTTGTTCAAACTGTTGAACATCAATATTGATAAAAAACGTTTCGGGATATTCTTCAAAATGGAGGTTGATTTTTTTATTCAATAACCTGAATTCAATCAATTTTATTACTTTTCTGATTGTAACTATTAAATCGGTTCTTTCGAGTCGCGGCTCGGGTAAACGAACAACATCGGCAAAATTTCGCATGAAATAGTTTAGATTGTTGTTTCGTTCAATGGCAATCTGCAAAGCTTCTCTGATTTCAGAATCTTCATTTTGGAGTTGGAGAGTCGTGTCAATTATCGAGTTTACAGCCCCAATCGAGTTATTTACTTCATGAGCCATCATCCGGATGACTTTCCCATAAGCCTTTTTTTCTGCTGCTAATATTTGTGTAGTGAGCTCTTCAATCATCACAAAAAAGCGTGGAAATCCACGGTCGATAAACTGAGCTTTTTGGATTTTATAGGTCTCACCGTTGTGGTAGAAAGTTTCGCCATCCACTTGCTTTTCGGGAATACTTTTGATGGTTTCGAGTATCGGAACTCTCGAAATGATACTTTCGGCTCGTGGATTTATTGCCATGATTTTGCCATCGTAATCAAAAATAATGATTCCAGTTGGAGAGGTTTTTACGAGTTTTTCGAGAAAATAATGTTGTTCTTCTTGTTGGGTCCGTTCGTGTCTGATTTCATCAATCATCTGGTTATAAACCTCAATCAATTCATCCATTTCGTAACGCCCCGTTTTGAGGAATTTTACATTAAAATCACGGTCTTTGATGGCGTTTGCTCCCGACATCAAAAACGAAATTGGCTGAATAAGTTGCTGATAAAGTTGCCACGAAATAAAGAGCGAAATCAGAATAAAAATCTCAGAAAAAATGAAAAGAATTTTCTCGGATTTGAAGACATAGAAACTCAAACCAATGGTAATGGCGTGCAGAAGTACAACAAAAACAATAAATTTTGTGCGTAAACTCATAAAGTTTAGTTTTCGTCGGCAAAAGGTATGTTAAATTTTTCTAACCTCCTATACAACGCACTTCGGGTCAGGCCTAAAGATTTGGCAACTCTGACAACTTTTCCGTTGTGGAAATCCATTGCTTGCTTAATCATCGCAATCTCCATTTCTTCGAGAGTCATACTACCCACTTGCGGAAACTTAGTATTTGTCCCTTTACTTTCAAAGGCAATGTTTTGTTGAAAATCAGTAATTTCTAAAGAATCATTACTCGAAATCAGGATTGTGCGTTCTACCAAATTTTTTAATTGGCGGATATTGCCCGATAGATTGAGTTGTTTGAGCCATTTCAATGCATCTTTGCTCACTTGAAGCAATGGTCTATTGTAAATTTCTTTGAGATTATTAACAAAAAAATTAACCAAAAGCGGAATATCATCGGGGCGTTCTTGCAAGGATGGCAGCCGAACCGTTATGAGGTTAATTCGATAAAACAGGTCTTCTCTAAATGTTCCGTTTGCAACCATCTCTTCGAGATTTTTATTGGTGGCACAAACTATTCTGACATCTAAAGATTTAGTGCGACTGCTTCCGAGTGGCTCAAAAGTTCGGTCTTGCAAAACCCGCAGTAGTTTCACTTGACTACTCATTTCGAGTTCGCCGATTTCATCTAAGAAAATGGTTCCTCGATTAGCCATTTCAAAGCGTCCCATTCGGTCAAATTTAGCATCGGTAAATGCCCCTCGGATGTGTCCAAACATTTCAGATTCAAAAAGTGAACTCGAAATTCCCCCCAAATTAACCTTAATAAATGGTCTTTTGAATCTTAAACTATTTACATGGATGGCCTCAGCAATTAATTCTTTACCCGTACCACTATCGCCCATTATCAAAACAGAGGCATCAGTTGCTGCTACTCGTCCGATTGTTTCAAGAACGTTTAATAGCGATTCGTTCTCGCCGATGATATTCGAAAAATCATATTTTGAGTCTAATTTGCGGCGATTAAGTTTTTGTCGGTCTTGGGGTTCTTGCGGTCGATTCATACTCAAAATGGTACGAATCGACTGCATTAAATGGGCATTTTGCCAGGGTTTGTTGATAAAATCGCTGGCACCTAATTTCATTCCTTTTACTGCCAAATCTATTGTAGCCCAACCAGTAATCAATATAACAGGAATCTCAACATTGATTTTCTTTATTTTGGTCAATAATTTGATTCCGTCATCGCCCGATGTGTCGTTTGTGAAATTCATATCGAGTATTATTAACTCAACAACAGAATTTTGGACAATATCAATTGCTTTTTCGGGATTATCGGCCGTAGCAACCTCAAATCCTTCTTTTTTGAGGAGCAACGAAAGCGAAGTCCGAACGGCTATATCATCATCAATTATCAGAACCATACAAATAAATTTACCAAATTTATGGATTTCGAATCGAAGAAATCCAATCTTCTAATTTTTAAGATTTTGGAGAGCTAATTTAGCAATTTCTTGAGTTAATTGGGTCGGAGAGTTACAATCACAATTTGTAAATCCGACCACGTACAAATCTTGGCTCGGAATGTAAACTCCCATCGATTTAAATGCAAAGATACTCCCACCATGTTCGCGTGTGGGTACTCCATTCATTTCTCGTAAATGCCATCCGTAGCCATAGGTAAATTCTTCACCATTATTCAATTTGTATTTTGTGAAGGCTTTTTTAGCAGTTTCAGACCCAAGAATTGTATTATTATTTAATGCGTTTTGCCATTTTAGCATATCACCCACGGTTGACATCAGCGAGCCAGACGAAAACGGAACACTGTAATTAATAATCGTTTTGTTTACGTACGACTCTCCTTTTTTATGATAGCCATAGGCTCGGTTTATGATTACTTGCCTATCGCTATTGTAGTAAGAATGCTGCATTCCTGCTTTGATGAAAATATTCTTCTTAATAAAATCTTCGTAGGTCTCACCAGAAGCCACCTCTACAATATGACCTAAAAGAACGTATCCAGAATTGTTGTAATCAAATTTTTCTCCGGGAGCAAAATCTATTGCTTCGTTCATAAAGAAATCCACCATCATTTTGGGCGTCATATCTTTTTGGGCGATTTCACGAAGTGCTTTCATTTTGGTAAAATCTTTGATTCCAGAAGTATGAGTGAGCAAATGATGAATTGTAATTTTATCTCCGTTAGGAAAATCGGGAACAAATTTAAGGATAGCATCATTTAAGCTTAATTTTCCTTGTTCTTCTAAAATCAGAATTGCAATTGCAGTAAACTGTTTGGTCATGGACCCAATCTGAAAAACATGATTGGGCGTTAAATCTACATTGAGTTCTAAATTTGCTTTACCTACTGCTTTTTGATAAACGACTTTCCTATTTTTAGCAATCATAAAAACGCCGCCTGGTCCATTTTTATCAGTAAATGTATTGGAAATAAGACTATCTACGCTTCTTTCTAATTGTTGTGAGAAAACCAGATTTGTCGAAACGATAAATACTAAAAGAATGATTATTTTGAGCTTATTCATAATTAATTTAAATGTTGATGAATGAGAAATAATTATGATACGAGTAAAAGATGTATCACAATTATTTCTTTGATGTAGTATTCATGTTTTAGGTTACAACCATTCATCAAATTAACCCTCGTGCAAAGCCATTGCAGGATAAATCTGCGAGGCCTGTTTACTCGGTAAAAAAGCACAAATAACCACTAAAATATAAATGAAAATTATTGCAAATAGTATTCCTAACAGATAGGTATTGGCCGATAAGTCAAAAACATTTAACAAAGGAAACTGAATGGCAAAAAATAGCCCAAGTACAACTCCAAACGTAGCAATAACGGCAGTTTCGCCAATGAAATGCCACAATATGTGGTTTTGATTAGCTCCGATTGCTCGACGAATTCCGATTTCTTGTTTACGTTGGCTAATTGTTTGAAAAAGTACTCCAAAAAGACCGAGTGTAACATTAAAAATTAAGAATCCTGAGATAATGAATAGTACCAAAATCGGAATCAAAACAAATTTATTTTTACTTTCTTTCATCGATTCCATTTGCTGAACCTCCACACTCCAATCTTTGCCAAGATTTAGCAATTCTTTAGTCATTTTGTTTTCAAAATCAGCATCAGTTCCAGGTTTGACCCTCAATACCATATCAGAATCCCATTTTTCGGATAGTTGAAAAACCGTTGCCGATAATTCTTGGAAATCGCTTGTGTGTTTATAGTTATCCACAATTCCAATTACTAACTGTTTGGTATCTTTGCCAATAACCTTACCGACGGCCTTTTCGTTACCAAAAAGTTCGTCTTTCGCTTTTCTTGAAATCACAATTGGCTTATTTTTACTAACAAAATCGGCTTTGGTAAACCAACGCCCTTCGGTTACTTCGATACCGAGGATTTGCTGGAAATCGAGTTCTACGTTTACAACATCACACAAGACTTTTTTTCCGTTGTTTTCAATCCCCCAGTTTGATGTACTGAATGAAAACGGAATATTGTTTGAGACATAAGAGAATGATTCTACTTCCTTATAATTTTTTAATTTTTGCTTTACCAAATCCTTGTAAATTGAGCGTAAACTGTCATTTTCGGTATTAAAATTGAAATAAACGGCCCACACATTCTCTGATTTAATACCCGAAGGATTTGAATAATTGGTAATATTATAAACCGCCAATGTAGAAACGGCGAAGAGTATCAAAAACGAAACAAAGATTTCGAGCATCATCAATGCACTGCTCTTTTTCTTTTTCCAGATGAGTTTAAATAAGTGCTTCAACATAATTTTAGAATTTTTATTGGATAAATTTATGCTTTCAAAGCATCTACAATGTGCATTTTAGACATTCTCCAAGCAGGATAAACCCCTGATAATAAACCAAATATCAAGCTCGCAATCATGGCGATTCCAAGAACTTTCCAGTTGATTTCTAAATCAGAATTTGGGATAATTTGACTTGAATTGATGTACAGAATTATCAAGAATGAGAAAATAATAGCGATGAACCCGCCAATCAATGTTAAGAAGATATTCTCAACGACAAATTGCCCAACCAATACCTTTGATGATGCCCCAAAAGCCTTACGAATACCAATCTCTGAAGCCCTTTCAAGGATTCGGCTCGTGTTAATATTTATCAAGTTTATTGCTGGTAATGACATAAAAACCAATGCAATTAACACCAGTGACGAATACAAAATTGTGGTATTGTCATCACGGCGAAACAAGTTTTTTACAAAACTTTCTACGTAGTCATCAAGTCTGACAATGATTTTATCAGGATTAAAACCGCCCTGTGATACAATCGGGATTTTACGAGCAACTTCGGCAAATTCAGCCTTGATTTTGGGTAAATCATTCTCATTTTTTGCCAAAACAATAGCCGCAAACGAACCTCGATAATTCGGGTCTTTTAGGTCTTCTTTAGTTGTATTATACGGTAAATAAATATCAGCCGAAGTATGCGGTCGGGTAATCGGTACACCTTTCACTACGCCCACAATTTTGTGTTTTTGGTTATCTAAATCAATTGTTTTACCGATACAAGAAACGCCATTCCCGAAGTATTTGTCTCGTAAATCTTCGTTTATAACAACCCCAAATTCGTTATTTTCAATGTCTCTTTTAGAATAGGGCTTACCTTCAAGAAAATCGAATTGGTGAATCTCCCAAAATTCAGCGTCGGTGTATTTAAAAAATACCCTAATTTTCTTATTGTCTCGATACATATTGGCCGTAGATACCATCGAAGTTAAAGAAACTTTGGCTGGTGACTTGAGGCTTTTGATATATTTATTGATGAATGAAAAGCTCATTGGCCCCGATTGTTGACCTTGATTTTTGGTATCAATCTGTTCTATTGTCACCGAGTAAAGTGATTTTTCGCGATTGATTTCAGGATAACCCGCCGAAAAAAGGTGGTCTAAGAATGACGTAACCACAACCAAAATTGTAAGGGTCATGCTTATCCCGAATAGGCTGATAAACGTAAAAAATTTTCGACGTTTAAGCACCGCAATTGTTATTTTTAAATAGTTTTTAAGCATTTTTCATAAAGTTTTTAAACGTAAATGAGTTATTTGTGAATCGTTTTTGTTACAAAAATTCATCACATTACTTGACTTCCATCAAAAAGTCGAACCAATCGGTCAGTTTTTTTAGACATATTTTCGTCGTGCGTTACCATTACGATTGTCGTACCTTCGTTTTTGTTGAGACTCATCAAAATGTCCATAATCTCATTTCCCATTGTACTGTCGAGGTTACCGGTTGGTTCATCGGCTAATATGATTGCTGGCTTACCAATAATAGCCCTCGCGATAGCCACTCTTTGGCGTTGCCCACCCGAAAGCTGCGAAGGGTAATGCTTCATACGGTTGCTTAAACCCACTTTTTCGAGTGCCTCAATGGCTAATTTCCTTCTTTCGCTTCCCGAAATTTTACGATAAAGCAAAGGCAACTCTACGTTGTCTAAAACTGGCAAATCGTTAATCAAATGGTAGCTTTGAAAAACAAAACCAAGTTTTTCATTTCTAAACCTCGAAAGCTCCTTATCTGGCAGTCCGCTGGCTCTTTTACCATCGATTTTGACATCACCTTTTGAGGGTTCATCGAGCAAACCCATCACATTGAGCAATGTACTTTTACCACAACCCGATGGCCCCATGATTGATAAAAACTCCCCTTTTTCGACGGTCAGATTGATGTTATTCAAAGCAAGAGTTTCGATTGTACTTGTTCGATAGACTTTTTCAATGTTTTGTAGTGTAATCATTTCTATGTATAATATTTAGGTGTTTTACTAAAATTTACTGGATTGGATAACTGATTTTGGCGTTTCGCTCGAAATCGAAAAGCGTTAAACGGCGTAGTTGATAGTATGCTCCCCAATAATCTCTCAATGCTCCGATGTAATCTCGCTTGGCTTGGTCTTTTTCTTGAATCGAAATACTCAAATCAGTAATACTAAGATTACCCAAAATGTATCTCTCATTGGCGATTTTAAACTTTTCGGAGGCAATTTTATCTGCTTGTTCGGTTAGCGAAAGTTGCTCTTTGAGCATCTCAAAAAGTGTAACCTGTGTGTAAATTTGTTGTCTGAAATTCTGTTTGTCTTGCTCTACCGTATATTCGGCCAATTTGCGTTGAGCTTCGGCAGTTTTCAAACGAGATTTTGAACGTCCCCAATCTAAAATCGGAATATCTAATTGTAATTCAACCGTTTGTTGACTTTTGGGTGTTGCATACAATTCCGAAAGGGTCAATCCTCGATTAGAAAAACCATAAGTAGCTGATAATGTAGCATTTAAGCCATTGTCACCAATTGCTTTATCGACTACTTTTTCGGCTTCAAGAATTTGTCTTTTAAAACTTATCGCATCGGCACGATTCTCGAATGCTTCTTCTAAGGCTCGCTGAGAATTGATTGAAACCGACGACAATTGAGTTGGGATATTCAATTCTATTTTGCTTTCATTTTGTAAACCTGCATAGGCTTTGAGGTTGAGAGTTGCTATCTCTAAATCACGTTTTGCTGTGCCAACTGCCTTTTTTGCTTTCAAGATTTCAAGTTCAATTTGCAAGATTTCATTGCGGGTGTTTTTTCCAATATCGAATTTTTCATTGGCGATTTTTAGAATGTTTTCGGTATTCGATAAATTAGTTTCGGCAATTTGCAAATTCACTTGAGCAATCAGCAACTCAAAATAAAACTGAGTAGCATTAATGGCAATTCTTTCGAGCGATTCGATATAAGTTTGTTTGCTTTCGTCAAATTTCAATGGCTCGATTTTCTTATCCCATTTCAAAGAATTAAATCTAAAAAGGGGTTGCTCATAGCCAATTCCAAACGGAGTTCCGTTATAAAGTGTATTTTTTCGTTGGAAATCATCGAATCGCTGCAATTGTGTCGTGGCATAAATTTTTCCACCCGTTTGAGTCACCGACTGCAAAAGCGATAGATTCAGCGATGAGTTGTTAGACCGAATCGGTTGAAACTGAATTGTTCCGTCGGGTTGCGTAACCTCTCTAAAAGCCCTCGAAAAAGCGGGCAAATTGCCTTCAAGTTTGAGTTGCGGTTTGTAATTGGATTGAAATGTCCGAAACTCCCAGTATTTAGTTTCACGAGTGGTAGCCGCCTGACGAGCCGCAATCGACTGGCTTTTTGCCATTTCTACGACTTCTTCGAGCGTAAGTTTGGTTTGGGCGTTGATGCTAAAATTTAGAAACAATAACCCAGACGAAAGTATAATAGCTTTTTCAAATTTAGTGTTCATATTAGTCATTGTGGTTATTGTTGAATCTCTAACTCAGTAGCGTTTTTATACTTACTTAAATCGCTAATTATCACGGTTTCACCCGCATTTATTCCGTCTAAAATCTCAACAAAATCAAAATTTGTTAGTCCAATTTTAAGGGTTCGGCGTTCGGCTTTACCATCTTTTCGCAAAACAAAAACATCTTGAACACTCGCCCCGCCAAAAGCTGCTCCGTTGGCAACTCTAATAGTTTTTGATTTAGCATCTGTAACCAAATAGACCTCAACTTTCATATTTGGTCGGAGCAATTTATTGGATTTATCATTGAGCGATACATCAAAACGAAGGATATTATTCTGTACCGAAGGCTGAATATTTACCAATTCGCCTTTCAAAATTTCATCATTGATTCTCACAATCACGCCCATGCCAACTTTGATTTTATCGGCATAAGTATCTGAAACCGAGCCAATTAGTCGAAATCCTTTTAAATCAGCCAATCGAACCAAAACTTCACCTTCGTTTACTTTTACTCCGAGGTTTTTATTGACGAAAGTCAAAACACCACTCCTATTAGCCACGATATTGGCGTTTTTGAGTTTATATTCGAGTTGCGATAAATCATTACTTTGAATCAAAGACGAAAGCTCCGAATCTTTAATATCAGCCTTGATTGTCTGCTGTTTTACCTTGATGTCGTTTTCGAGTTGGCGTTTTTCGAGAACTGCAATTTTGAGGTTTAATTCAGCTTGCTCAATGGCTTCACGTGTACCTCCACCAGCTTTGTGAAGGCGTTTAGCATTTTCTAAATCGGCCTTTAAGCTATTGATTTTCAACCCTTTAATCGAATCATTAATTTTGAGGTCGTAGTAATTTTTCTCTAAATCCCACTTTTGTTTTACGATGTTGTTTTTCTTCTGTTCGAGTTGAGTTTTTTGTTTCGATAAATCGAGTTCGGTGATTGTTTTGTCCAATTCCAAAATTTTATCACCAGCTTTAACCACGGCCCCCGCATCTAAATAAACATTCTGAATAATTGCCGTGATTGGGCTTGTAATCACTTGTTCAAATTCGGGCTGAATCTCACCCGTTGCCGACAATGTATTTTCAATTGGTCCGACTTCGGCAACAGCCAATCGAATTTCACTTCGTTTGACCGAATTTTTAAGGGTACCACGCAAAAACCAAATTCCGGCAACGACGACAACCACAGCCACGGCAATCCAGACAAACCGTTTATTATTTTGTTTTCTAATTTCTACTTCGTTAATTTCTCTGTCCATTTTGTTCTATTTTCGAGCATTTTTCATAAAATCTACCTTACTTTTCTACAACGAGCATGCCAGAACATAAACATCTGTATATCAATAACTTACACGAAACCCAAACTTCAAAAAGTGTCCGATATTGGGACGATTCTCTCAAAAATGGGAAACAAAAAAGCCCGCAAAATGCGGGCTTTTCAATATCCATTTTAGGTATAGTTTATTTATATTGATTCTTCACTTTCTCAACGATTCGTTCGTAATGAGCTTCATACATTGGTACAATCTGCGAAATATCAAACTTCTTGGCATGAGCCAAAGCATTGGCTTTGAAGGTCGGCAAGTTTTCATCTTGCAAGATAAATGCAGCGTTTTTCACCATGTCGTCAACGTCGCCAACATTACTCAAAAATCCAGTAACACCATTCACATTCAACTCAGGCAAACCACCCGTGTTTGATGAAATCACTGGTACTTCGCAAGCCATGGCTTCGAGAGCGGCCAAACCAAAACTCTCTTTTTCGGATGGCATAATGAACAAATCAGCAACTGAAAGTACCTCTTCGATGGCATCGAGTTTACCCACAAATCTCACACAATCTTCGAGACCTAACTCACGGCTGAGGTGTTCCATCGAAACACGTTCTGGGCCATCACCCACCAAAAGTAGTTTGCTTGGTACAATCTGCTTTAGCTTAGCAAACATTTTGATAATATCATCAATACGCTTTACTCTTCTAAAATTTGAAGTATGAACTAACAGTTTTTCGCCATTGGGGCAAATAATCTTTTTAAAATGCTCTTTCGGGTGCTTCTTAAATCTTTCTAAATCGACAAAATTAGGTATGACCTCAATCTCATTTTTAATATCAAATGTGTCGAAAGTATCCTTACGCAAATCGGCCGAAACCGAAGTTACACCATCAGATTCATTGATACTGAATGTAATAACTGGCGTGTAGGTGGGGTCTTTGCCGATGATTGTAATGTCTGTTCCGTGAAGTGTCGTAACAACAGGAATATTGATTCCATGACATTTCAAAATCTGTTTTGCCAAAAAAGCAGAAGTTGCGTGTGGAATAGCGTAGTGTACATGCAATAAATCAAGTTTTTCGTACTTAACAACATCGACCATTTTTCCAGCTAAAGCGGATTCGTATGGTGGATATTGAAACAAAGGATAACTCGAAATATTTACCTCGTGGTAATAGATATTTTCATTGAAGAAATCTAAGCGAATTGGTTGTGTATAGGTAATAAAATGAACCTCATGTCCCTTTTTAGCGAGTGCTTTGCCGAGTTCGGTAGCAACAACTCCACTACCTCCAAAGGTAGGATAACAAACAATTCCGATTTTCATGTATTGAATAAATCAAGTTTTATTGAGCGAATCAATTAAGATATAGACAAAATTGATTCTAATGGAGAACAAAGTATCGCAAAAAAAAATCCCAAAGCAGATTAAGTAATTAATAAAAAACGGATAATAAATCATTAATTCATTGATTATCAACAAAATACATTAAACTATTTTCGTTAAGAAATCAAAACTTTAGAATAATTTTAGTTTTTTTGCTAACTTTGAACAGTATGAAGAAGCCAACCCTAAGCCAATCAATTGCTGGATTTCTAAAATTGATTCGATACAAAAACTTGCTCATTATTGTTCTTACACAATACATGACTCGCATTTTTTTGATTGGCCCACCCGAAAATTACCAATCCTATATCTTCGATTTCAAATTGATGGCTCTGAGCTTTTCGACGGTTTGTATTGCGGCAGCTGGTTATATTATCAATGATTACTTCGACATTAAGATAGATTTAATAAACAAACCCGAAGAGGTAATCATTGGCCGGTTACTAAAACGCCGTTGGGCAATCATTTTACACCAAATCCTTAACGCAACGGGTATATTGATTGGTTTATGGCTCAGTCTCAAAATCTTTTTGTTAGATTTTTTTGCGGTTTCTTTTTTGTGGTTTTACTCCGAAAGATACAAACGGCAGGCGTTTATTGGCAACTTATTGGTAGCATTTCTAACGGCACTTTCGCTGATTGTTGTAGGTATTTATTTTAAGAAACACGAGAGTGAAGTTTACATTTATGCCCTTTTTGCGTTTTCGATTTCATTGATTCGAGAAATAATCAAGGACATGGAGGACATCAGAGGCGATGCCAGACATGGCTGCCGAACACTCCCAATCATTTGGGGATTTAGACGAACCAAAATCCTACTTTATATTTTTATTAGTAGTTTTGTAGTCATACTATTTTCGATGGCTTACTCGCTCCAAAATACCAAACTTACCATAGTGTTTTTGGTGTTGATGCTACCGATTTCTTGGCTTACTGCCAAAATTTATAGAGCTGACAAAAAAAGAGATTTTGGGTATTTGAGTGCCGTCTGTAAAGCAATCATGCTAATAGGGGTTGCGAGTATGGTTTTTATTTAATTTTTTATTTAACTTTACAAAAACATTAATCAGATGGCTTTGCAAAGAATTGATTGGCACAAAGTCGCGAAAGAGATTGCGGCAGACCAAAAGAAAATTAGCGAAATTGGAGTAAGCGAATTCAATAAACAGAGAACTCGAAAGATTAAGAATGCTCAATCAAGAAACGTATCCATACTTCAAAAATAACAATTCATATCATTTTTTAACCGAAGAACATCTCACTTACGAAGTCTATTTCATTGACGGCGAAATCTATCTTCCTGGTTATTCTTTTTCAAAATACTTAAAAGTCTTTGGATTTCATCTTAGCCCACCTACAAGTATAAATCCAGTCTTCGATAAACGCATTGAGCTTACAATAGTAAATATTATCTCCGAGTTCTTTAGAGATAATCGAAATATAATCATTTTTACATGCGACCAATCTGATAAACGTGAGAGGTATCGAAATAAACTTTTTGATATTTGGTTCAAAAGACATAGTAACAAACTCTTTGTCAAAATAGACCGAGTTTATGAAGAAAATCTATATCTGTCGCTGATAACTGCTATAAATAATCCCTTTATTGAAGAAATCAAAGATTCTTTTGATAGAATCGGTAATAATTTAAAATAAAATGAAAATTGCCATTTTTGCATCGGGTTCTGGTTCAAATGCCCAAAGAATTACAGAGTATTTCTCTGAAAATCAATCTGTTAGTATCGAATTATTCTTAACAAATAATCCTCAAGCAGGAGTTATCGAAAGAGGAAGAAAGCTCCATATTCCTACGCTCATTTTTGATAAATATACATTCTCTAAAACGGAGAAAATTTTAGCAATTCTTCAAAAACAAGAAATAGATTTAATCATTTTGGCAGGTTTCCTTTGGTTGATTCCTGAATACTTAGTGAAGGCTTATCCAAATAAAATTATTAATATTCACCCTGCTTTATTGCCAAAATACGGTGGCAAGGGTATGTGGGGGCATTTTGTACACGAAGCCGTAGTGGCAAACAAAGAAACCCAATCTGGGATTACGATACATTACGTAAACGAACACTACGACGAAGGCGGAATTATCTTCCAAGCCTCATGCGAAGTCTCTGCAACAGACACCCCAGAAGACGTGGCACATAAGGTACAAATCCTTGAACATCAGCATTTTCCGAAGGTAATTGAAGAGTTGATTAAAAATATGAACATTAAGCAATAGATAGAATCAATAAGCAAAAGTGTACTTTTTGAGGTTATACGTAAATTAATCAACGACAAAATCTCAAATGAAAAAAATCTTATTCTTTTTTGCCCTAAGCATTAAGGCATTAGCCCAAACCGATACCACTGCTGTAGATGATTTCTCGGAATATGGCGATGCCGACGACAAAAAAATTAAAACATTTTGCACTCAAAAAGTACTTTATCTTAGTCCAACCAGATTTATTTCGGTTGGTTATGAATTACAAACACCTTTTGATATTAGTTCGAGTAATGTTGTAAGCAGTGCAAAACCTCTACATAGCAATGTCAGCTCAGCACGAGGATTACGCTTGGCTTTTAATACCCCAGTTATTTCGAGGTCAAACTTTATTTTAAGTCTTGGATTAACTTATTGGAATACCAGCTTCGACCGAGGACATCATACCTCATCATCAGAATTCAAGACTAACCTTTTTGAGAATGGTTTACGAACTACTGGCGTAAATGCTACGATTTTTAAACCTTTGAACGATAAAAACTTCTTGATTTTCCAAGGAAATGCAGATTTGAATGGTACTTACCGAAACTTGAATGAGATAAATTCAAAACAAATGACATACAGTGCCGCTGCGATTTATGGTTGGAAAAAAAGCGATAATTTGATGTGGGGAATCGGTGCAGCTCGCACCTATCGACTTGGCGAATTGATTTACGTACCAGTTTTTATGTACAATAGAACTTTTAACCCTAAGTGGGGACTCGAAGTATTGTTGCCATCGCGTGCGGCAGTGAGACGAAATTTCGGGACAACCTCAATGCTACTTTTAGGTTACGAACTCGAAGGAAATACATACTATTTAGGTGAAAACAATGGCTATTTGAGAAGAGGTGAAATAAAACCGAGAATTTCGTATGAGCGACAAATCAAGAATTTCATTTGGTTATCGGCCCAAGCAGGTATGCGTGTAAATGGTAGATTCAATGTCTTTAGTACGCAGAATCCAGCAAAGAACGAATTAGCGATTATTTCGAATACGTTACAAAATCCGTTTTACTTCAATATAAGTTTAAACTTGGTAAGTCCTTAAACAAAAATGGGAGGTTCTTGAGCCTCCCATTTCTTTTTCAATTATTTCTTTACTTGTCGTTTCCAAACATCAGTGCGGCCAAACAACGAAATTCCAATAAAACCTCTTACTTCGAGTGTATTATCATCAACAAGAGTCATTTCGCAACTGTAATCATTCCCAGTTTTTGGGTCATAAATTTGACCTCCCTCCCATTTTTTCTCACCAGAGTGTTTAAAATCTCTAAGGTTTTCGAGTCCTTTCAAAGGTCGAGTTTTTAATTTTTCGTCAGGATTATTAATATCAGTTCGTGGAGTGCCATCGGCATTATTGGCAACTTTAAGCCAAACAATTTTGCCGTAATATTTATCCCCTTTTTTATAAATCTGAACAAGCCCAGTGCCTTCACCATTTTTCCATACACCTAAAATTGCGTCTGGATTATTAGCAAAACTAATAAATGAGCTAAAAAAAAGAACTGTGATTAAAAAAGCGATTTTCTTCATAAATGTCAATTTTGTATTTAAAGGTTTTTAGTAACCTATAAACGTAAATCTTTTAGTTTTTGATTATTGATTATATCAATGAAAAACCGTTCAGTAAAATTTAGGTCAAAATCTTTCTATTTACATAATCAGTAGATAGATTTGATTTTAATCTACAAAAACCATGAAAAAACTTCTTTTTAGCCTTCTAATTTTGGTTTCTACCAGAACATTCTCGCAAGATTGTAATGCCTATCATTTATTTACAAACAACGCCTCGATGGAGATGACAATAACCGATAAAAAAGGTGAGCCAACGGGTACGGTTCAATACAAGGTTTTGTCGGTTTCGGGTGGAGAATCTAAAGTAGCTACCACCAATTTCGATAAAAAAGGCAAAGAAATTGTCAAAGGTGAGGGCATTTATAGATGTGTAAACGGAGCATTTTCGGTTGATATGAAAGCGATGATGCCTGCCGAGCAGCAATCAGGATTCAAAAATATGTCAATGAAACTTAGCGATTCTTACATTTCGTATCCAAACAAAATGTCGGTTGGTGAAACATTACCCGAAAACGAACTAACGGGCGAGGCATTTATTGATAACATGCGGATTATGGGAATCAATCTAAAGATTTCGAATCGAAAAGTAGAAGCCAAAGAAAGCATCACTACTCCAGCTGGTACTTGGGAATGCTACAAAATAACGAGTACTGTTTTTATGAAAACAGTCATGAGTTTTACGGTTGACTCGATTGAATGGTTTGCCCCAAACGTCGGGATTGTCAAAACCGAATCGTACCGAAAAGGTAGTTTGATGGGCGGAACTATGATTACAAAACTTCAAAAATGAGAAGATGTGAGGCGAGTAAATCTCCCCTCTTTTTTGTCTTGTTGGTATTTGTTTGATAATCACCTAAAAAACAATACTTTTGCTAAACAACTTTACACATTGACAAATGAAAATTGGTTTAGCGTTATCGGGTGGAGGAGCAAAAGGAATTGCTCATTTGGGCGTCATTAAAGCCCTAAGCGAATTAGGAATCAAACCAGATGCTATTGCGGGTACGAGTGCTGGGTCAATCGTGGGTTCGATGACCGCCGCAGGATATTCTCCCGAATTCATTCTTGATATAATCTTATCAACCAGTATTTTAAGGAATCTAAAACCAGCATTTAATCGATTCGGGCTATTCAAAATCGAATCAGCACAGGCAATTTTTGCCAAATATATGCCTCATGATTCGTTTGAGGGATTGAAATTACCTCTCACCATTACCGCAACCGACATCGAAAAAGGAGAAGTTGTCTATTTTGATAACGGCGAGTTAATCAAACCAATTCTTGCCTCTTGCTGCCTACCCGGAATCTTCGAGCCTATTCGTTACCAAGACCGATTATTGATTGATGGTGGGGTATTGAATAACATTCCGATTGAACCACTCGAATCTACTTGTGATTTTATAATTGGTGTAAATGTGATGCCAATCGGCGAAGGTATGCCAATCAATTCGATGAAAGATGTGCTTTCAAAAAGCCTTCATATCGCCATCCGCAATAATTCGATTCAGAAACTAAAAAAATGCAATTTGGCAATCGAACCACCCGAACTATATAAGTTTGATGGATTTAACGTGACCAAAGCCAAAGAATTATACAAAATTGGTTATGAATACACCATGAAAACCGCCGAAGGCAAACTGGCACAAATTCTTTAAGGGGAAATTATTCAGAATAAGATAATTTATCGAAAAAATTGGTTAATTGAAAATAGTTAATCCTTAATAAAAAAACATAAACACTTGATTATCAACACTTTTACAATAATTAACTATTGACAAATAGAGAAAGCAATATATCGACGAGTGCAAATGATTAATTTGGCATCAATTTAGATACTTTTCAAACGATTTTGTACGTTAAATGTACAGAATTCTCGATACAACATACATAATAAATCGCTCAATACACCTTGAAATCAAGAGTATTTACCATAAGTGTAGTAGCCATTGTGGCTGCGTCTTGCTCTCAATTTAGCAATAATCCAGTGAGTAAAGCATGGCATAATACAAACGCCAAGTTTAATTCGCTAATCATTGCTCGTGAAGGCATGAAATACGCCGAAAAAGGAATTAACCGAAATTATACCGAAAATTATAGCGGACTTTTGCCCGTTCTGATGCCTATTGACTCAACTTTGCTCGAAAGTTCGGGAGGAGATGCTCTTAATTTTGGGAATATGGGTGCAGGAGGATTGGGTAATGCGAATTCGGGTGGTTTAGGGCAATCTTTCGGAAATACTCAAGTTAGTGAAAACAGCCTGCGTCGAGATTTAGGCAACGGAAATAGTGCTTCGATTTCAACCTTTGGAAATTCAAGTGGTGGATTAAATACACAACAAAATAGAAGTAGCGGTTTTCAACAAACTCAGCAAGGTCTGGGCAATGTCCAAAATGGACTCAACGCAGCCGAAGATATTGGCAAAAAAACTGGTTTTGACATCCTGACAGGAAGTCCCAAAACACAAATTGATGAAGTCATCAAGAAAACTTCGCTCATTGCCGAACGCCATTCAAATTCAAAATACCTCGATGAAGCCTATCTTCTTCTCGGAAAAGCCCGAATGTACAAAGGTGATTTTTTGAACGCAATCGAGATTTTTAAATACTTAAACACAACCGGTAAAGACGAAAACCAGAAACACGCCGCCATGATTTGGTTGATGCGTGCCTACACTGAGCAAAAAGATTATCCGTCAGCCCTAAAAGTTGCCGAAAGTTTAAAAGAATCAAACCTCAACGATAAAAATACTGCCGATTATTATTTGGTAAAGGCATATTTGCACCAACGCCAAGAAGAGTACCCTATCTCGGTTGCAATCATCGAAGAAGCTCTCAAATTGATGAGTAAATCAGAGAAAAAAGCACGAGTTCATTTTGCGGCTGGACAAATGTATGATTACCTCAAACGCCCTGATTTGGCTTTGCCACATTATCAGGCGGTTGCCAATAATCGCCCAAATTATGATTTAGAATTTTATGCTCGACTCAATGCACTTTTGGCATCGGCATCGAAACGAGGAAGTAGCGTAAATATCCAAGAGAGTTTTGCTCAGATGCTCAAAGACCGTAAAAACAGCGATTTGAAAGATAAAATTTATGCAACAATGGGTAAACTCGAAGTCAAGAAAGGAGATTACCAAAAAGCGATTCAGTATTTTAATTCATCGATTCAAAACGCCACGAATAATCCAACTCAAAAAGCATTTAGTTATCTCGAATTGGCCGAATTACACTATAATCAGCTTCAAAAATACAGTGATGCCAGTTTGTATTACGACAGTACATTGGTCGAACTACCTAAAAATTCACCCGATTACGAAAGAATTACAAGGCGAGCAATGTCTTTATCTGACTTCGTAAAATATCGAAACACCATTATTTTAGAGGATAGTTTGCAAAAATTGGCTGCGATGAATCCACTCGCACTCGACCAAACGCTCGAACGTGCCATCAAGCAAAAACAAGAAGAAGAAAAAAAACAGCTTGAATTAGCACAAAAATTAGCAGCCAAAAGCAACACTGCCGCAATAAGTGTGTCTAATTCCAATGAGAAGCGTTGGGTGCTGTATGACCCAATTCAGGTTTCAAGAGGCAAAACCGAGTTTATGCAAATTTGGGGAAGCCGACAATTGGATGATAACTGGCGTCGTAGAGATAAAGAAGCGGGGTCAATTTCGGTTAAAATCGAAAGAAGTGTAGTCGGTAGCGAAGCCCCAAAGGTTGATTCGCAAGCAAGTAAAGAAGAAGCCGAAAAACAAAAAGCTCTTGCCGAAGCGAAAGCGATGGAGGATAAGAAAAAAGAAATGATGGCGGCGATTCCGACAACACCAGAGAAATTGGCTGCATCGAAAAAGAAAGTTGAGGAGGCTTACTATCATTTAGGTAAGATTTATAAGTTACAGTTTAATGAACCCGATAACGCTCGTGATGCCTTCACGACTTTATTATTTAGGTTTCCAGAAACCCAACACGAACCAGAAGCTTTGTATTTTTTGACATTACTATCTGATAATCAAGCATCAAGCCCATTTAGACAGACATTAATGACAAAATACCCTACCTCAACTTATGCAAGACAACTATTGAGAGGTAACACGCAAGTCACAAGCGATACAGAGTCAAAAGCTCATACAGTTTATTCGCAAGCCTTTAAAATGTATGAAAACGAAAGTTTCGATTCGGCATTGATTATGGCAGAAGAAGGCTTAGTAACATACACCGGCACAAGTATAGAAGATAAATTTGCTATGTTGCGAATAATTCTTTTAGCCAAAACAGAGAAAAAAGAGTTGTATGTGCAGGGATTGAAAGATTTCATTCAAGGATACCCTTCGAGCAATCTTTTGGCAAAGGCTGTGCAGATGCTATCAATTGTTGATACAAAGAATTAGTTTACTCGATAATGATATAAAATGCAAAAATCAGAGGAAAAATCTCCTATTTTAAAAACTTGGAATAACGTTTACTATTTGGTAATCGGTGCTTTGGTTATCCAAATTATAATTTATTACTGGCTTACTAAGCATTTTGCCTAACATCTATTTAAACCTCAACAGTTACAAAATCGAAATTCGTCAATCGAAAATCGACCATAAAACATGACCCTATTAGACTGGATAACTCTAACTATCACTCTCCTTTTTATCATAGTTTACGGTGTTTACAAAAACCGAAACGACAAAAACATCGACGGCTATTTACTTGGTAATCAATCACTTCCTTGGTATCACGTTGGGCTTTCGGTAATGGCTACGCAAGCAAGTGCAGTAACTTTTTTGTCTGCTCCTGGGCAGGGATTTTCAGACGGAATGCGTTTTGTGCAATTCTACTTTGGACTTCCATTAGCGATGATTGTTCTGTGCATCACCTTTATACCGATTTTTCATAGATTAAAGGTTTATACTGCCTACGAATACCTCGAATCACGTTTTGATTCACGAGTGAGAGTATTTACAGCAATCCTATTTTTGATACAACGAGGGCTTTCGACGGGTATTTCTATTTACGCTCCTTCGATTATCCTTTCGACAATTTTTGGGTGGGATATTTTCTACACCAATATCATCATGGGGGGCATTGTATTGACCTACACCGTTATTGGAGGAACAAAGGCGATTTCATATACTCACTTACAGCAAATGATGATTGTTACGGCTGCGATGGTATTTGCTGGAGTTTTAGTTGTAAAAATGTTACCCGAAAGCATGGGTTTCGTTGATGCACTTAAAATTGCTGGTAAAACAGAAAGATTGAATATTATCAATTTTGAGTTTAATCCACAAGATAGATACAACGTTTGGTCAGGATTGATTGCTGGTTTTTTCCTACAACTTTCGTATTTCGGGACAGACCAATCACAAGTAAGTCGTTATCTGACTGGCGAAAGTATTACCCAAAGCCGATTGGGGTTGGTGATGAATGGACTTTTGAAGATTCCGATGCAGTTTGGAATTCTACTCATTGGTGTTCTGGTTTTTGTATTTTACCAATACAATCCATCTCCAGTATTTTTTAATAAAGTAGAAACCGAGAAACTTCGAAGTAGCCAATACTCGGCAGAATTCAAACAATTGGAAAATCAACATATTTCGTTATCGGAACAAAGAAAAAATGAGATTTTGGCTCTCCGTAAAAATATTGAAACACCAGAAAATCAACAATTTACCAATTCAAAAGAAAACCTAAAGTCAATCGACAAACAAATAAAAGAAGTAAGAGGAAAGGTTGTAGATTTGATAAAAAAGAATGATTCAAATGCTGACTCAAACGATGTAAACTACGTCTTTTTAAGGTTTGTGCTTGATTACCTGCCACATGGGCTAATTGGACTTTTGATAGCTGTCATTTTTTCGGCTTCGATGGGTTCGGTGGCGTCGGCTTATAATTCGTTGGCTTCAACAACCGTCATAGATATTTATAGAAAAACTACAAAGAAAGAATTGACAGAAAAACTTGAACTCAATGCATCGAAAGTATTTACTGTTTTGTGGGGACTTTTTTGCATTGTGGTAGCTCAATTCGCACATAATCTGGGTAGTAGTATGATTGAATTAGTCAATATTTTGGGGTCGTGGTTCTACGGAGTTATACTCGGAATCTTCCTTGTGGCATTTTACTTTAAGAAAATTGGCTCAAAAGCAACCTTTTACAGTGCGGTTATTTCACAAATTTTGGTAATTTTGATTTGGAAATACGATTTAGTTGCATATTTGTGGCTGAACCCAATCGGATGTGTACTTGTTATTAGTTTAGGATGGATTTTTCAATTATTCATCCCAAAAGAAAGTGCAATTACGAATTGATTCCCTCAATAATTTTTGAATGACTGAAAAAAAGAAAATATTAATCACCGAAGACGACCAAAAACTTGCTCAGACATTGGCCAAAGGGCTTCGTGAAAAAGATTTTGAAGTAGATATTGCTTACGATAGCAAGTTTGCTTTGAAATTCTTTAACTCAAAGAAATTTGACCTTTTGATTCTTGATATTAACATCGGTGGTGGAAAGAATGGCTACGAAGTTTGTGCCGAGATTCGCCAAAAAGACACCCAGATTCCGATTATCATGCTGACTGCTTTCGGAGATTCGGATGATAAAATTGAAGGTTTTGAGAGCGGAGCAGATGATTACATTGTAAAACCTTACGATTTTAGAGAATTATTGGCTCGTGTAAACGTCTTTTTGAAACGTGCAAATACAGACTCTTCGTTTGACATTAGCAATATTCTGAAAGTCGGTGACCTTGAGATGAATCTTGAGAGTAAAATCGTGATGCGTAGCGGTAAAAAAATTGATTTAACGCCAAAAGAGTTTAATCTGCTCGAATACCTCGTACGTAATAAGGGTAAAATCATTTCAAAAAATGATATTGCTAAAGATGTTTGGAAAGAGAATGTCGATAGCTTAAATGTGATTGAGGTTTATATCAATTTTTTGAGAAAGAAAGTCGATAAAGAATTTGATACAAAACTAATTCAAACCAAAACCGGAATGGGTTATTTTGTGGAATAGACAACAAAAAAGCGATTTGAGAACTCAAATCGCTTTTTTGTTAAATATATTTTCAAAATTACTTCGTAACTACTTTTATATCAACTTTATTAGCCTGGTTTCCAGAACCGACTGCGTCAATTCTTTTGGCTTCAACACCTTTAGACTCTAACAAAGTTTTGATAGCAAATGCACGTCTTAAAGCGATTTTGCTATTGGCAGCACCTGCATCGCTTGCGTGACCTTGAATCTGCACTTGAAGTTTTGGGTATTTTTTCATTAAATCTGCCAATTCTGAAATCAATAAATCAGAATCTGTATCAGGTTTAGCAGTTCCTTTAGCAAATTTCACATTTGCCATCGGTACAACTTGGCCAGCAGATTTTGTAGCATCTGACAAGTATGTATTTAAACTCGAACCAAAAGAACTAAATTCATCAGCACTTACCGCAGGTGGGATAGTTGCCAAAGTATCTTTTACTACAGTATCAACTTTGATTTGGGTAGAATCGATGATTGGTGTTGCCAAAGTATCTACCATCGAAGCCTCCTCCTCGTTACCAGCATCGGCCGAAGGTTGGTAATAATTATAGTAGTAATAAATTCCACCTGCGATTAAAATAACAGCCCCAAGCCCAATTAATAACCATTTGAGCGGCAATGGTGAGCCAGAAGAAGAGAACTCTTCACTATCTGCCGATGAAGGTCTGTCTAAACTCGAAACCGCTTTTACTGGTGCTTGTTTTGGCGAAGAGGAAATAGCCGCAGCACGCTTGGTTGCTACAAATCGTCCGGATGTTAATTCTTGAAGTCCGAGTGATGGAATCATTTTCTCCATCAAATCTTCGGGAGCTTTCTGGAAAAGTGGCTCGTGGTGTTCGATTAGGTAATTTACCAAACCATCAACATCCAATTTTTTATCAGATATTTCTTTACTAACGGCATCAATCAACATTGGGGCCATCAAAGCAGAATACATCGTTGACGAATTCTTTTTGATGCCTGCATAAGTACCAATCATGCTGATAAGTGGGCTTTTGTAAGCAGGAAAAATTTGACTTACAAGTCCTTCGCCATTCTTAGTAACATCTTCTAATTTATCTTTTTTCTCCAAATAACTCATTGGCGAGGTAATCAAATCGCCACCTTTGCTACCCTTCTGAATCTGATTAAAAAGCATATTAACACTCATTGTACTTCCAGTACGACGGATTAATCCCGCAACGAGTGTGTACATGATACCATCTAAGGCTTTTCGGGTTCTTGAAGGTTCTTCGTCTGTTAATTTGGCAATTTTTGATACGACATCTTCGTTCAAAGCCTCATTCAATGTATCAAATAAGTTCATAAAAGTAACTATTTTGGGTACAAGTACTATTGTTTGTTTATTTGGAATAAATATCTGTTAAAATCAAATCTAATAAAGATATTCAAAGTAAATCACACAAACTCAAATACTACAATTTATTTTAGGTCTTACAGCAATTAAATTAAAAAAATAAAACATTGATTATCAATACATTAACATATTGAATTAAATTATGATATTACAAATGTTTATATTATTAATTAAATTGGCTGCAAAAAAACAAAAAATATTGCGACTTTCGTAATATTTCAATACCTTTTTGTAGAAATTCTTATTCTATTCAATCAAATGTCTGAACAAAAAACTACTCAAAAATTACGTAGCCAAGACTGGTTTGGTAAAGATGGCAAAGATGGCATGATTTACCGAAGCTGGATAAAAAATCAAGGATACCCTGCCCACCAGTTTAAAGGAAAGCCAGTTATTGGCATTTGTAACACATGGTCTGAAGTAACCCCTTGTAATGGTCATTTCCGTGAGATTGCACAATCGGTCAAAAACGGCGTTTACGAAGCAGGTGGTTTTCCGCTCGAATTCCCTGTGATGTCGCTTGGAGAGACACTTATTCGTCCAACCGCCATGTTGTACCGAAATTTAGCTTCGATGTCGGTCGAAGAAAGTATCAGAGGAAATCCGTTCGATGCAATTGTGCTGCTGACTGGATGCGACAAAACTACACCTTCGCTCGTTATGGGTGCTGCAAGTGTAGATTTACCTACAATCGTAGTACCGGGTGGACCAATGTTAAATGGGCGTTTTCAAGGAAGAACAATTGGCTCTGGAACAGATGTTTGGAGATTTGATGAAGCACGTAAACGTGGCGAAATGACAGAGGCCGAATTTGAAGAAGCCGAATCTTGCATGAGCAGAAGTATTGGTCACTGCTCTACGATGGGAACTGCCTCTACGATGGCCTGTATGGTAGAAGCCTTGGGTTTGACATTACCTGGCTTAGCTGCGATACCTGCCGCCGACTCACGCAAAAAAATGATGGCTCACATGAGTGGTATGAGAGCGGTAGAGATGGTAAAAGAAAATCTCACCATGTCGAAAGTATTGACACGCGGAGCTTTTGAGAATGCAATTATGGTAAATGCTGCAGTTGGAGGTTCTACAAATTTAATTCTGCATTTATTGGCGATTGCTGCTCGTATTGGAGTTGAACTAAGCCTCGATGATTTTGATAAAATCGGCAGTAAAATCCCTCTTTTAGTAAATTTAATGCCATCGGGTAAGTTCTTAATGGAGGATTTCTTTTATGCTGGTGGTTTACCTGTTGTAATTCGAGAAATCGAGAAGCACCTTAGAAAAGATACTATTTCTGTCAACGGAAAGAGTATTACTGATAATTCGGCTGATGCCAAAAACTGGAACGAAGAAGTGATTTTTCCATCATCAAAACCGATGATTGATGAAGGTGGAATTGCAGTTGTAAAAGGTAACCTTTGCGAAAACGGGGCAGTTATTAAAGTTTCGGCTGCATCTCCTCACCTACTACAACACAAAGGCAAAGCCGTGGTTTTTGAAACCATTGAAGATTATCATACAAGAATTGATGACCCAGAACTCGAAATCGACGAAACTTGTGTGATGGTTATGAAAAACGTTGGGCCAAAAGGCTACCCTGGTATGCCAGAGGTCGGAAATATGGCATTGCCGAAGAAAATTCTCGAAAAAGGAATAACGGATATGGTCAGAATCTCGGATGCACGAATGAGTGGTACGGCTTACGGAACAGTTTTCTTGCATGCTTCGCCAGAATCGGCAGTTGGTGGCAATTTGGCTTTGGTACAAAATGGCGACTTGATTGAAGTTGATGTACCAAACCGAAAAATTCACTGGCACGTAAGCGAAGAAGAAATAGCCGAAAGACGCAAAAATTGGCAAGCAATTGATTTAGGGTACAATCGTGGGTATATTAAACTTTATATTGATACCGTGAATCAATCGCACGAAGGAGCCGATTTGGACTTCTTGATAGGTAAATCTGGAAGTGAGGTAAATCGAGAATCACATTGATAGTATTGAAGGCACTGAAATTTCAGTGCCTTTTTTTGTTTAGATTCAATATTATTTATTTGCGGTTTTTACTGAAATCTTATCGATTTTTTAAAAATTCTCAAATACTTTTCTAATTTCAACCGATGTCGGTTCTTTTTTCAAGGATTCTAATTGTAGCGAAGTATCTTTATTTGCTTCACTAATTTTACGTTGAAGTGAAGCTTTATTATCAAAAAACTCCATTTTTCTTCTATTCATAGGATTATTATAAACCTCAATAAATTGCTCGGTATCGAGATAAATATTTTTTAGAAAATCAACAACTTTTTCAAATCTTCTTATTTGAGAAAATTCGGCAGGATATTCTCTTTCGATTTGGTTCAAATCATTGCTAATGTTAATGGCATCGCCTGCGATACCACCGTATTCTGATAAATCATTTTTTATATTTTCATTTTTAATTACATGGCTGTTTCGAGCAAGGGTATTTAGTGTACTTCCTGCAAAACTTTTTAGTTTTTTATTTTTGAGCATTTTTCTAACCTCTTTTTCGGCATCTGGCAATGTCTTTTCTAATCTTAAATATACCTCAGTAGCATTAGAGATAACTTGTTGGTATGCGTCACTCCTTACTTTGTCCTCAATTTCCCAATTGATTTTGTTTTTAATTTCCACATCAATTTGCTTAATTGTACTCAGTTTTGCCTCGTCGGTAGCAGAAATCACCACCTGAAAAACCTTAGAGTGTTCGTCTGCTCCAACAAAATCTAAAGCTGGTTTCCAATGTAAAATGTAAAGATTATTTGATTTTCTCTCCAGAAAGTCATTTATTTTAAAAGCTGTTTGGGGTATCGTGTAAATGTCAAAATTTTTCAAATCGTTGTTTTCATCACTTACGTTTATTTCAATTTGTAATTCGTCCTGTTCTTCAATTTGATATTTGGGCGAATCAGGTTTTAACAATACTAAAGGTGCCTCGTCAACCTCTGCTCGTTTTAAAATCAATTGGTGTTTAGTACTTAGTTTTTCTTCGGTATTTAACTCAAATAATTCAAAATCAATGGTGTCAGGCAACATTCTTAATTCACGACTATTCAAGGTTAAACTCAAATTGCCATCAGGTTGAAGTTTTAAATTCGGATAATCTGAATCTATTAATCGAAATGCCACGGCATCGCCTTCATCATCAAAATAATACTCCTTCGGAAGGAGTTTCAAGACTTCGACGTTAGCTTTTGGTATCCAAATAACCTCTTTAGAATTAGGAACAGTTGGGGGTGTGTTGGTATTTCTAACAATTAGGCTTACTAACACACTATCAGCAAAATATATGGTATCTGTTTGAGCAGTGGCCTTTATATATAAATCAAATTGCTTGATAGGCTCTGCACGAGAAGCCGTATTGAAGTCTGGCTTCCATGTAAACAATCCCTCCGATGAAAGACTCATCGAAGGAATTGTATTGCCAACTATATTCCAATTTACACCAAGGCTATCTTTTATTTCTTCAAAATATACTTGAAACGATATTTTCTGGCCTTCTTTGATTTCTTTGGGTTCAATCAGTTTCAAGCGAAATTGGGCTATCGAAAAAAAAGGAAGTAGAACTAAAAATAGAGTTTTCATACTTATTAAATTTTAGCTGCATCTTACTTGAACCAAACTCAATAGTTTTTGCTGTAATTCTTTATTTTGACATGGCGGTGTACGCAAATCTCTTAAACCGAGAACCAAAATCACTGGAATCATAGCTACATGAACAGCATCACCATTTGGAGCTAATTGCTTAAATCTTGGCTTTCCATTAAGGCCCCATAACATCAGACCAGCCAGATTCATTTTAAAACGAGCTTTACTAAATTTGCACGGAAAATCATAAATCATAAAACCACAAAGTTTGTTAGAATACCAAGCCGAATACTCTGCTTTGTATGGAATAATACTCTTGCCAGTTTTCGGTTTTAGCCAAAACCACCTTTCATCTGGAAATGAAGCTTTTGGACAACAAAGTAAACATTCGGCATAATCAATGGCGGTATCAAAAAATGTTGAAAATGCCATTCTAACAACGGCGTTATGCCTTTCAACTTTTGACTTATCAAGCTGGACCATCAGAGCGTTTTCATTGAATGTTGTTGTAATTGCATCAAAGTATTTTTTCGACATTGCATCAAAATCTTTCGGATTCCCAGAATTCTCAGTCCGACTCATTCGAGTTAGTGCGAATAGCTCACTGTTGGGTAGAGTGTACATATCTAAAATAATTTCTTCAATAACCTTCCTATCAACATTATCTTCATCCATTTCTTCTAAACTCCTAATTGTTTTATAAACATCTGGTGCTTTTTTTTGTGGTCTGCCAACAATCCTCTTTTTCATTTCTTCATAAGTAACCCCGTCCATCCAAGATTTAGGTTCATTTTCATCAGGAGGGGGGTCTTTAGAAACTACCTGCCCAAATGAAAGGCATACATTTAATAATAGTACGATTAACAATGCTAATTTTTTCATGATTATAAATATTAAAAGTTTAAATTCTCCCTACCTCCTTTCAGCCGAATCGGGTTTTTGCTTGTGATAAAATTTAAGTATTGATAAAATCAAAAAATGCTTTCCTACGCCTGCGAGAGGGCGAAAAACGCTCACCATTTTGGAGAATAATATACGGGTACAAGATTTGTCGGATACAATCTAAATTGATGATAATAGACTTACTGATGCGGAAAAGGCTGAAAACGGATTTCTATTTTTTTGAGTGTAGTAGCTACAACAATTCGTTTTCCGTTTGAGAAGAAAATATGGGTGTAATTGACATCTGCTTTGCACTTAGTTATCTCTTCTGGATTGATACAAAGCCCTCCCCCTACGCTGATATTTGTTTGACTCATGGCTTATTGCTGTTTTGACACTGCAAAGTTCAACAGAAGCCAAGTCTGGTTTTAGATTTAAAAAACGGAGATTTTAATCGTTTAAAATGGAGACGAATACCGTGTTTTAACGGTATTAATAAAGTAATTATACCCTTTACTTTGCAGAAAACATTTCATTATTTAGTTATTTATGAAGTTATGCAAAATACCCTTTTTGCATCCTGAATCTAAGTTTTTACATTTACCAATTATCCTCAAATATCAATCACCTTAATTTTACTTATTACCATGAAAAAATTGCTGATTATTACTAACCTTTTTTGGGTATCTTTATTTGGTTTTATGGCTTTTAAACCAACTGCCCCGTCATCATCGTATCATTTAATTGATGCAAGCCTTGCCAAAATGATGGCTCAAAATTACAGAGACTTCTATATAAAAACTTACCTAAAGAATAATCCAATGGCTTCAGGAGTAGGCCAAAACAATAGCAATGATTCCAGAACGATATGGTTCAGTAGCAAAAAAATTAGAGAGTTTATGCGTGATATGGAGGCCCAATCTCTTGCGAACAGTAGAGGTAGAGATTCTTTATCAGGATTAAGATTTTATTATATCAAATACCCACAACAAACTGAATGGAATAAATATGCATATTTCAATCAAAATAACTTGCCTCTAAATTATAAAAATCTACATTCTCTAATGGTTGTTCCGACATATTTTGATACCCAAACCAAAACCCACGTTGATTATGACCCAAGACGGTACGGCTCTGATGGTAAGCCAACATTAATAAGTCAGGTATTTAATGATTTAATCGCCAAAGAGAAAAATAACGAAACAAACTCTCAAAACCCTCGGGGTTTGAATGGAGTAGCATTAAACAAGGCTTCTATAATTATGCCCGACAACTCAGATATTGTAGCAAATTCAATAAATGCTGGCGGGTTAATTCCTCCACCGTGGAACAAAACCTCTAAAATGACCTTCGAAATCCCTTGCTCTGGAGCAGATTTAATGAATTACGTTGATGGAATTGAAAAATGTGGAAATCAAGAAGTTAAGCTTGATAAAAGCAATAAAACAGAGGAAAAGCTAAATTTCAAAATAAACTAAATAGTTGATGGAAAGGATTGAAACACTAAGATATTTGGTATTTGGAAGCGAATTTCTTTCAGCATTTGTAGGTATTATCTACTTCAAAAAGTTAGATAATTGGTTCAAAGTTTTTCCTTTTTGCTTATTAATAATTTTTTTGTTGGATATTACTGCATGGTACTTTGTGCTGCAGAAAGAATACCAAATCAATATCAATATTTATCGTTATATAGCCAATCCTTTCCAGTTTATTTATCTTTTTTGGATTTTTGATAGAATCCACGGCCTAAAACCCAAAAATATGTTGTTTTGGATTTGTACATCAATTTTTGGTCTTTGTTGGGTAATTGAGTACATTTTAATACCAAAAGTAAGTTTTGACTGGATGTCATTGTCTTATTCTATCAACAATCTAATACTTATCATTTTGGTTCTGTATTATTTTTACAAACTAATGAACTCAGCAGATATACTGTTATTTTTCAAAAAGAGAGCTTTTTGGTTTAGTACAGGTGTAATTATTTATTATTTGGGTACATTTCCGTTTTATGGTATGTTCAATGTTCTTCATAAAAATTTCCATGAAATCTACTTAATTTACTTTCAAATAGTCTTGATTTTAGATATTACGATGTACCTACTATTCGCAGCAAGTTTTATATGGGGGAAAGAGAATTAATCATATTTATTGTAATTGCAAATTTGATTCTGTTGGTTTTTATCACTGGAATCATCCTATTTATCTTTCAGTTTCGCCGACGTAAGATTGCCCACGAAACTGAAAAAGAACAATTGGCCCAAATCCATAAAGAAGAACTGCTGAATAATCAAATCGAAATCCAGACACAAACCATGAAAACCGTTGGTCGTGAAATCCACGACAATGTAGGACAAAAACTCACTTTGGCTTCAATTTACGCCAACCAAATTGATAATTCAAGCCCCAAAATTGAGCAAATTTCTAAATTATTAAACGAGTCAATTCAAGACCTTAGGCAACTTTCCAAATCATTGGTTCAGCCGCATTTAGCCCAGTCCGATTTAGTTGCTCTGCTCAACGAAGAAGCCACACAAATCAACATTTCGGGGTTCACTAAATTAAAAATCGTAACAAACGTCGAAACGCTCAACTTAGACTTTGAAAGAAAAAATGCCCTCTTCAGAATCCTGCAAGAGTTTATACAGAACAGTTTAAAACACGCAAACTGTAAGCAGATTCTCGTAAAAATCGAAAAAAATAACGAAAAGATTAGCATTTCAATTGAGGACAATGGTAAAGGTTTCGATACATCAACACAAAGTAATGGTATCGGTTTATCGAACATGAAACGTCGGGCCTCAGAAATCGGAGCAGATTTTGAGTTAAATTCAGAAGTAGATAACGGAACAAAAATGTTGTTGAACTTATCATTATTCACTCATTCTTAAATACTCTCATTCAATTTATGACCTACAAAATCGTAATAGTAGATGACCATTTATTGATTGCTAAGGCCATCAGTAGCATTATTGATGGTTTTAGGGGCTTTGAAGTACTCTACGAAGCCGATAACGGAGAGTCATTGATAAAAAAATTTAATGTGCCGATAAATATTCCAGATATTATTTTGATGGATATTTCGATGCCAATAATGGATGGTTTTGAAACGACTCAATGGCTTACTGATAATTATCCCGAAATCTCAGTTATTGCTTTATCGGTTCAAGATGACGAAGAGTCTCTCATTAAGATGATAAAGGCTGGTGCAAAAGGTTATCTCCACAAAAACGTACATCCGACCGAACTCGAAAATGCACTTCGTACCCTCATTGATAAAGGAATGTATTTTCCGTCATGGGCGACAAGTCGGGTATTTATGAATATGGCTCGTAAAGAATCTCCACAAAACTTGAAAACCTTGAAAATATCAGAAAGAGAATTAGAGTTTTTGAAATACGTTTGTACTGAATTAACCTACAAAGAAATTGCCGACCGAATGAATTGTAGTCCGCGAACAGTTGAAGGATACCGTGATGCTCTTTTCGATAAATTAGAAGTCAAAACACGTGTAGGTTTAGCCATGTATGCTGTAAAAAACAAAATCCATGAGGTGTGATTAAATCTCGATTCCAAAAAATCATTTTTAGATTAAAAACCGTTATGTATATTTGGAAATAATCCTTTTCAAATATTTGATTGAATGAAAGAATTAAAAACAATAATAGAAGAGTACAATAAAATAGATTTTTCGAAAAATAAAGCGGCATTGGCTACGGTTGTGCGAGTAGAAGGTTCATCGTATCGAAGAACAGGAGCGAGAATGCTCGTCATGGAATCTGGCGAATGGATTGGTGGTATAAGTGGTGGCTGCCTCGAAGGCGATGCATTGAAAAAAGCTCGCCTAACGATGTCACAAAATAAACCAACGCTGATTACTTACGATACATCCGATGACGACCCGTATCAAATCGGAGTCGGGTTGGGTTGTAACGGAATCATTGATGTTTTGATAACACCCCTGAACCCTGAAAACCCAAACAATGCAATCTTACAGGTAAAAGATTTGATTGGAAAACGTACACCTAACGCCGTTGTTACGATTTTGGGAATGAAAAATCCAATCGAGGGCATTCAGATGGGTGATGTGTTTCGTTATGATTCAGATGAAAAATTTGCGGAAGTTTTTCCAGTAAATGAAATCAAAAATCAACTAACCGAAGACTTAAATCATAGCTTAAAATCGGGGCGTTCGATTCCAAAAAATTATACTTTAGCGGATGGCAACGAAATTAAAATATTTCTCGAAATTTTGATGCCCGATATTCATTTGGTCGTTTACGGTACGAATTATGATATTTATCCGATGGTTCGTATTGCCAAAGAATTAGGTTGGAAGGTCTCAGTCATTTGTAATCCACAGAAAGTTCATGCTTCGTTATTCCAAATAGCTGATGAAGTTTTACCCAAAGATACAAATCCAGTAATTGATAGCTACACTGCGGTGGTTTTGATGTCGCACGATTACGAAAACGATTATGCTAATCTGCTCAAACTTCTCAAAACCGAAGTCTCCTACATCGGGATGCTCGGGCCAGCCAAACGTAATAAAAAAATGTATGACCGAATGCATGAAGAAGGTATTTCGATTTCGGAAACAGATTTAAAACGAATTCATAACCCTATTGGGCTTGATATTGGGGCAACCACACCAGAAGAAATTGCGGTTTCGATAGCTGCCGAAATCCGTTCGCATTTTGCAGGGCGAGAAGGTACAAGTTTGAAATACCGCGGGAAGCCGATACACGAATAAATAAATCTAAGCCCAAAGCAGCAGCTTTGGGCTTATTTATTACTCAATCACCATACGCTTGGTAAGCATTATATCCGAAGTTTCGATTGAATAGATATAAACTCCCCTTGGCAATATTTTATTGTTAAATTCGATACTCTGCAAACCTACCGACTGCCATTCATCTACCAAAAGTTGTTTTTCAACTCCCAGAATATCAAAAATTCTGAGTTTTACCCAAGAACCTTTCGATAGAAAATACGTAATGTAAGTTTTGTTATTGAACGGATTAGGAAAATTTTGAAAAAGTTCGGTTTCAGCGATTTCGGTTTCTTCTTCAATTTCAGTAATAACCTGCACACTTGCTTCATTAGACGGAGTACTTTCATTATGCAACCTGTCTAAAGCAGTTACAACATAGGTATATTTCAATGCAGCATTAATTTCGGTATCAGTAAATGAATTTTCGTCCGAATTAGTAATATGTCTAATCGCCTTTGCATTACTTAAATCAACCTTTTCATCATTGGCAAATCGGTAAACTACATATCGTTTAATTTTATCAATTTCGTTTATGCCAGATTGTGCCTTATTCCATTTTAATTGAATCTCTTTGGAGCTGAGAGTTGCAATCAAACCAGTCGGAGGATTTGGCATTGTTGACTTTTTCCAGGGCATTGTTGGGGGTAATGCTGGAAACTTGAAATAATTATTAATGACTGAATCTCGCACTCCAAGCGGATTCTGATTTAGAAAAGTTGTATTGTAAAAAATACTTCCATTTACGCCTAAAGTATTTCGATTTAATCTGATTTGCTTAGGAATCTCGCCAGAATTCCAATTGACATCTGCATTGACTCGATAGATTGCTTGACCAATGTATAAATGGCGATTATTTGCATTTGAAGCCCACCATTTTGTCAATTTATCATAGTCGGCTACCGAGTACCCGATGTACCAATATAATTGCGGGGCCATGTAATCTACCCATCCTTGCTGGCTCCATTTAATAGAGTTGGCAAAAATATCATTATAGCTTTCGAGTCCACGTGTTTCTGAGCCGAGCGGCTGAGATGCCGATTTGTTTTGCCAAATTCCAAACGGTGAAATCCCGAATTTCACATAAGGTTTCGCAGCTTTTATACTGTCCGAGACCATTTTTATCAATAAATCAACGTTTTCTCTACGCCAATCGGCACGATTTGTAAATCCACGATTAAATTTTGAAAAAGTGGCATCGTCATTCAGCACTTGTCCCGAAACAGGATAAGGATAAAAATAGTCATCAAAGTGGATTCCATCGACATCATATCTTCTAACAATATCCATCACAACTTTCGTAACCCACTCACGAGATTCTGGATTTCCAGGGTCAAGAATTCGTAGATTTCCGTAGGCAAGAAGTAAATCAGGGCGTTTTTTTGCGATGTGGTTATCGGCAATTTGTGAAGTATTTATATTTGAAACCGCACGGTAAGGATTCAACCAAGCATGAAACTCTAATCCTCTTTTGCGACATTCCTCAATCATTAACGCCAAAGGGTCATAAAACGGAGAAGGTGCCTGCCCTTGCTTACCAGTCAGCCACTCTGCCCACGGCTCCAATTCGCTCGGATAAAGTGCATCGCCATTGGTACGAAGTTGTACCACAACCGCGTTGATTCCGGCCTGCTGGTGTTTATTCAGAATATTGACAAATTCTGCTTTCTGCTGCTCTGATGATAGAAATTTACTCGATGGAAAATCAATATTTGAAACTGTAGCAATCCAAGCCCCCCTAAACTCTCTCTTTGGCGGATTTTGAGCAAAAGCAAACTTAAAACAAGAAAAAATAGTTAATAATGTAAAAAAACGCATCTTGAATATTTTAGAAAAACTGCACAAATTATCAGAAAAAGCACTAATAACAAAATCTATTTTTATCGAAGCAAAAACTTCTTAACTTTGTATAATGAATAAAAAGTAGTCAAAAAAAGAACCAAGTTTGCTACTTTTAACAATAACGTCAATAAATTTTAGATGAATCCTTACGGACAACCTTATTGCTCTTTTTGCGGAAGACGAAAAAACGAAGTTGAACTGCTAATTTCTGGTACAGAAGCTCATATCTGTAATGGATGTGTTACGCAAGGATACGAATTGGTACAACAAGAACTCTACGGAATTCAGAAAAAAGATAAGAAAAAGAAAGACTTACCAAAGTTTGACCTCAAGCCCCCAATCGAGATGAAAAAACACCTCGACCAATTTGTGATTGGGCAAGAAGAGGCAAAAAAAGTATTGTCGGTTGCGGTGTATAACCACTACAAACGCTTGATGCAACCAACCAAAAACGATGATGTTCATATCGAAAAATCGAATATTATCATGGTTGGTGAGACCGGAACGGGTAAAACCTATCTTGCTCGCACCATTGCCAAAATTCTTCAAGTACCTTTTGCAATCGCCGATGCGACGGTCTTAACAGAGGCTGGTTACGTAGGCGAAGACGTAGAAAGTATTTTGAGTCGATTGCTCCAAGCCGCCGATTATAACCCCGATTTAGCTGAACGTGGTATTGTTTATATTGACGAAATCGACAAAATTGCTCGAAAATCGGACAATCCATCAATCACCCGTGATGTGAGTGGCGAAGGTGTTCAGCAAGGACTTTTGAAATTGCTCGAAGGCTCAATTGTGAATGTTCCACCTCAAGGCGGCCGCAAGCACCCAGAACAAAAGTTGGTTCAGGTCAATACCGAAAACATCCTTTTTATTTGTGGAGGAGCTTTTGACGGAATCACTCGCCATATTTCAAAGCGAATCAACACCCGTCCGATTGGCTTCACAAGTAACAACAAACTTTTGGATTTGTGGGATAACGACAATCTTTTAAGATTTGTTACGCAGCAAGATTTGAAATCATTTGGGTTAATTCCTGAGTTGATTGGTCGTTTGCCACTCCTCACCTACCTCGACCCATTGGATGCACCTGCCATGCGTAAGATTTTGACTGAACCTAAAAACGCATTGGTTAAGCAATACAAAAAATTGTTTAAAATGGAAGGAATTGAGTTAGAATTCTCGGATGATGTGTTAGATTTCATAGTCGAACAAGCGATGGAATACAAACTCGGAGCCAGAGGATTGCGTTCTATTTGCGAGGCAATCATCACCGATGCCATGTACGAATTGCCATCGAGAACCGATATTAAGAAATTTACAGTTACGCTCGATTACGCACGTAATAAATTTGAACGTTCGTCGTTTTATCAACTGAAAATGGTTGCTTAAAACTTACTGATATTGACAAAATTTACTCAAAAAATACATTAAGGTAATAGAATTAAAGATTCTGTTACCTTTTTTTGTAAAGTTAACCCTATTCCAAAAGCTCTCAAGATGGAGAGTGAAATTAAAATACATTATAAAATCAATTAATAATGAAGAACATACTTTTTTTGATTATTTCTGTACTCATTTTTACTTCTTGTCGTAAACAAATGGCAACTTTTCAGCCTTCGCATTACGAAACTTTTGAACGAAAAAATAAGCCTAAAACAACTGATGATAAAGAACTTGCAGAAATATCTCAAATCCAGAGGCCTGCAATCGAAGATGAATTGGTAAGTACTTCTAATGAGTTATCATCCACGATTCAGTTTGGAGAAAGCAAAGCAGTATCTTCTTTTGAAAAGCCGACTCGAAAAATTGAAGAATCAAAGAAAAATAAAATCGATAAAAAAGAAATTAAGTCTTTTGTAAAAACAAATCTTAAAGAACTCAAAAAGCACAAAAGACGTGGCGATAACTTTTGGGATAATTTTAACGAAAGAATTAAAATTGGATTGTTACTTTTGGCTGTTGCAGTAATATTTGAATTGATAGGACTTACAGTTTTGGCCATCATTTTTGGAATTTTGGCAGCATATATGATAATCAGAGGGCTTAAACGGGTATTATGATGAATGTTGTTTTATTGCATGGATTTGGCGAAAACGCCTCAATTTGGGATGAATTTGTAGGGCTTTTACCAGAGGATAATCATTACATTTGTCCTGACTTTTCGTTTGTAACCAATTGCCAAACGATTGACGATTATGCCGATTGGCTCAAACAAGAGCTTGATAATCAACAAATTAGTGATTGTGTAATTGTGGGACATTCGATGGGTGGATACATCGCATTGGCATTTGCTGAGAAATATCCAGCAACTTTAAATGGTATTTGTCTGCTACATTCCACCGCGTACGCCGACACAGAAGAACGCAAAGCAACACGACTCAAAACTGCCGAGTTTATCGAAAAACACGGTACTGCTGAGTTTATAAAAGATTTTTTGCCAAATATGTTCAATGATGAATTTAAAGCAACCCATCGAGAATATATTTTAGGTAAAATTGAAGCATATAAACTGATTCCGAAAGAGGCTTTGATTGCTGCTACACTCGCCATGCGAGAAAGACCCGATAGAAGAACCCTACTCAAAACGCTCAAAATACCGATTCAATTTATCGCGGGCGAGTTAGACAAATTCATCCCAATCGAAGCATCGAAGGAGCAAATTGAAATGTTAAATTATTCAAAAAATGCAATTCTCGAAGGAATTGCACACGCCGGAATGCTCGAAAAACCCGAATTGACGGCAGATATTTTGGGAGATTTTTTGAGAGATTTATAGAAAAGATTTGTAAATTTATACGAAAGAATAATTTATCTAATCCAACAGCAGATGTCAACAAAGTACTTTTACACAATAGCTTTAGCATTCTTCTTTTATAGCCATAGTAACGCACAAAATTATAACTTAGAAATCAGCATTAAAAACTGCAATGACAAGAAAGTTATAATTTCTGATTTTCAAAAAAATACCATTTTAGGTTCTAAAAATTGTAAGAATGGTATTGCTTCATTTGTAGGAAACTTAGAAGAACCAATATTCTCAAAATTAGAAGTTGAAGGAAATGATTCATTTCTGAATTTCTTCTTAGATAACCACAACATCAAAATAAATACTCATTACGATTCGCTTTGGAGTGCTCAAATACTTAATTCTAAACTGAATGAAGAATATAAAACCTATGAAGATTTAGTTGCAAATCCTATTAGAGAACAATTGGTCAATTACAGTATTGAGAGAAGGATTTTAAACATCCAAGATTCAGTAAAAATAAACATAATTAATAATAAAATTGATTCTCTACAAGCAGAGTCCATTCAAAGACAGATAGAATTTATTAATAAAAATCCTGAAAGTTTCTTAAGTCTATTTTTCTTAAAGAGTCTTGCAATTGATTTATATAAAACAAAGGATTTGTTCAAGTCGTTAAGTCGCTCATTGAGGAATACACCATCTGGAAAAGTATTTTTAGAAAAAATAAATAAAATCGGATTAATAAATGTAGGAGATAAAGCTCCACACTTCATTCTGTCAAATAATAATTCTCAAAGAATTTCACTCACTAATTTCGCAGGACAATATGTTTATCTTGATTTTTGGGCGAGTTGGTGCGGGCCATGCCGTATAAATCACCCTGAGCTTGTTAAATTGTATAAGAGTACCAATACTGATAAAATAAAATTTATAAGTATATCAAAAGATGAAAACTTAGAAAGTTGGAACAGAGCAATCCAAAATGATAAACTTACTTGGTATCAACTAATTGATGAAACAGACTCAAACGGACTAAGCGTTTCAAATCATTACGGAGTTTACGGCATACCATCCAATTTTTTAATTGATAAAAATGGTATTATTATTAGAAAAGACATAAAAATTGAAGATTTGAAAATGGTTATTTCTAAACTAAATTAAGACCTTTTTACCATTAAATCTAATGACAAGATTTTATAAAACCCTTGGACTGGTAGCATTATTACTAAATTCGGCCAATTCATTCTCACAAGAATTAATCAAAGTAAAACTTCAAAATCAGTATTTCCCGACTTTTCTAAACGTCAGAATTACTGCTCCTTTTAAAATATTCCTTGACTTTGATGACTATAAAAATTACCCGCAAAAACCTAAAATGTGGCTTGGGAAATTGCATTTCCAAAAAGAACAATTTTGGTATAATGAAAGCAAAAAAAATACATCAACGGCGGAATTTTACCAAGATTTATTACTGAAAAACAATATTGATACCTCAAACTTATCAGATAATGAAATAAAGTGTTATGTTGGTGTTTTCGTTGGAATATCCGGAACTAAAAAAACTATAATTGTTGATGCTAATAATAATCATGACTTTAAGGATGATATGCTAAGCGAATACGATATGACTGATATTGGAGCTTACAACGACGAATTCAAAAATAGGCTTCCGGTATTTAAAGTTGAATACCAATATTATGATAAAAAGATTTTTGATAAGGTTGAATATCTTCAAATTAGCCCTGCTGATAATGCATACAATTATGAAAATCCCGAAGAAATAGATAAGGCCGTTTATTTTATAGCTTTCAATAATAATCATGGTACTTTCAACGTAGGAACTGAAAAGTACAAAATTATGGTCTCAAATCTTTATAGATGGCCAATACATACCTTAAATGAAGTCTATTATACTGTCAAAAAAATATCTGAGTCTCACAATTCTAAAGATTTATACAAATATAATCAAAGTATCCAGATTGAAAATCACACATTTGAAGTCATCGAATATGACTTTGCAAATGATTACATCACTTTGAGAATTACTGAAAAGTAGTACAGTATGGTTTTATTTTATACAAGTTCATACTTGATTAAAAACTCTTTAAGTATGGCACTTCTAACATTCAAGTTTATCAGACGTGCCATACTTTTCTCTATAAATTAACTCGCAGGCGGTACAAATAAAGGTGCGGAGTTTCCGGCAAGTAAAGCAGTAATACTTTGGAAGAGAGCCTCATTCTCTACAACATAAAATAATCCTCCACGAGCATTCTGACTGATTGCACAAGTAGGTCCAGAGGTACTATTTGATTTTTGAATCGGTTGCAGCGTACCTTGTTGATTCATATCGCCAAAAATCGAAAGTGGTTTGGTTTTATCTTTAGAAACTCCAACTTTTGCATGATTACAGTTGGGGTGGTCGCCTCCTGCCAAGCCAATGTGGGTACTTTCCCAAACACCCGACAAAGCGATTTCGACCGCACCTGGTTTCTGAAAACCATCTGGCCAGCAGGTAATATCTGATGACCCATCGGTGGACATTATCGTTGGGGCATCCCACCAGCTTGCTACACGTAGGGGCAATCCATTAAGTTTTGACGAAACAAGCTGCCAAACTGGGGCATTTATTGTTTTAGGCTTTGAAAGTATCTGCACTCCGCTCGACAATGTAGCCTGTGTCATGGTGGTACTTCTTGAAATTTTACCGAGCTTACTTACCAATTTTTGTACATCGGCGGGGCCACCATTTTTTACTATCTGTGGCAAAGTTGGGTCAGTAACCACACTTGCATTGATGATGGCATTTAAAATAATAACAAGGTCGTCTTTGTTAATTTTCAGACAAAAAAAGTGCTGACTTACTTCAACATCATCATCTTTGATACAGCCAAGCGTATTGCCGTCGGTTTTTCGAGGATTGCTCTGATTACCAGATGCGGGCCAAGAAGGAGTAGAAACCTGCAACACAAAACCTTCGCCAATTTCATTCCATGCCAGCATCCCTTTTGAATGCCCATACGGAGCAGATTTTGACTCCATTGGGTCATTGTAAAATTGGTCGTTCCAAACAACGTAATTTACATCATCGCCCGTAGATTGATAAACTTGTGCGAATGTGGCTCCGAGAGGGTCAGTGAGGGTTGCTCCGAGGCATCCTTGACCCTTTACAAGTGTCGGATTTTTATCAGTTGCAAAAACGTACTGTTGACTATGACCGTTTGTGTAAGGCTGAACAGTTCCACCAAAAATACCATTTGACCCAACTGGTGGAGTTACACCATCATCAGTACAGCCCGGAAACGAAGCACTATTAAATTTGAATGCAAAAAACCAATCAACAGGTTGATTTTTACCAGCAAGTGGGGTTAGAGTTTTCATGCTTTTTAATAATATTAGGGTAAACGTTAGAAATAGATTAATCAAATGATGGATTAAAACTGGAATCGGATTTTATAATGGATAATGACGTATCTAATTTGTGCCTTTCAATAATTATTGGCAAAGTTTCAATTAGCATTAAGAGTTAATCGTGTTGCGGATTATTAAGCAATTGACTTATCAAGTTAATTGCAATCTTTAAAGAGTAGAAATAATGGGAAAATCGTACAAATCAAAGGTATGTGGATTTATATCAATCGGCAAGCAGAATCGTGAAATTTTATGCAACGGTATTTGTCACTAAATTACTGGTTTTAAATAATTCGCATTAATAGGGTTCAACCCTACTTCGCTCGGCACATGGCGTGTTCCTACAAAGAATTTCTATATATTTTCCAATAATTACATTTCAACAAAAGCATACTTTAGACACACACAATCCCGTAACAAGTTGATAATCAACTATTTACAAAGAAATTAATCCATAGTTCATGTTAGCTTAATAATAGAGGGCAAAATAATCTATGCTTCTGTCGTAAATCAATCTTAAACCATGTTATTTCTCATTCTCTAAAAAAGCTTAGTTCTTATTTCCTTTTCTGCTTCTATCAATTCCGTCGATACTTCTTTCAACTTGTGGAGTATCAAATCTGACCCGAGTTCCATCCCACCAAATTGATTTTTGTTTACCATCCGTATTATTATCGTTATACATAACACTATTCATTTTACTGTCAAAATCGGGTGCTAAAACTTCACTTGGATGTTCGATTTGAGTTTTATCTTTTCTTGTGGCAATGGCTATCCAACTAAAGTTTGTAATACCCTCACCGCCATCATTTTCTTTCACCACGAAGCCATCAGCACTTTGTGATTCTATGTACAATCCTTTACTTTTTCCTGAAGGAGCTACTGTAATCACAATATCTTCTGGATTTTCGGATATTACAGCTTTAAAATTAGCTTGGAAGCTAATAACCGCTTTTCCAGCTTCTAATTTAGCTTTTCCTTTGGCATAAATATCGGTGCCGAAAGTTGTTAGTGCAAAAGCTGGAGTCCGATTGTTTTCGGCTCCTGATACCAATTCGGCAATAGGTTCGTTAACGTACGTTTTTCCATCAACATATAAACTATACTGCTCACCTTTTATATGAGTCCCATAAACTAATCCTCGAATCCAACCACCCATTACACCACCATAAATTCCTAAACCTATTTGAGTGTTTGGTTCAGTTAATCTGTAACTTTTCCGCCCACCTGCAGTGCCAACCTCGAAGGCTCTTCCAAAACCATAGACACCGTAATCAACTAAATTTGCAGCAAAATATCCTAATGAACCAAAAGCCAGTCCAAAATCATCGCCGAAAACACCACCACAACGAATATCGGTAGAACCCATCGTGCCGTGCAAACCAAAAGTATATTGACCATTTGAAACAGTTGTATTTCCAATTACACCTGCCCTTGGGCCAGTAGTTGCCGTATTCCTAAAACCTGTTCCTGCAATCGAACTTAAATTATTACCCCTCACACCAGCCGTACTAAATACACCTTGTGTAGAAGATTTATATTCACCCTGCACTCCCGCAAATCTGGTTGTGCCACCGTCAATTGAACCATAAACTGCCGCACCATCAAATGATGTTGAGGCATAAACGCCTTCTTTAAATGTTGAATTACCAACAACGTAAATTCTACCAGAACTTGAAGCCCCACCAACCTGAATTTGACCGACTCCTCTAACACGCATCAACTCATTTGAAGAAACACTACTTGAAGCTGCAAAGAAAACATGGTCAGCTCCAGTCGCATCTGATTGATATCGTAAAGTGCCTCCATTTATTCCAAATCCATAATATTGGTGGTCATTTTTTGAATTTTCATAAAGCACTATTTTGCGATTTTCTAAACTATTGGAAAACTGTAATGGTGCATTGGGAGCAGACATTCCTATCCCCACATTACCAAAATTTGTATTATATATGTCATTGCCTACAGAAGTCCATTGAGTATTGTTAGAAGCTGATAGATTTACCCATGTAGTTGCATTACGAAACCAAAAAGATTGGGTATCGTTTCGGTAAATTATCATTCCTGCAACCGGATTTGGAATTGCAGTATTTACTGCAGAGGCATTGGCAAAACGTGGCAAAGTGATTGCATTTACGTTGATTTCAGTAGCTTGCTGAGCCTGTAAATTAAAGCAAAAACAGAATAGTAGTGAAGTCAGAATAATAATTTTCATGTAATTAGTTTTTATGGTACACAAATATATAAGAATATTTTACAATAATCTTATTATGAGCCATTTATAAATAACATTTAACTAATTACTGAAAAATTATTCTCCGAGATTCAATCATTAAAAAAAACTCCATCAATACCCAAATTTATCTTTCAGATTATTGATAGGTTTTTCAAATAAATACCAAGAAAAAGTGGCAATTATCACTACAATCACATAAAGAATGAGGATTCGGATACTTACCGAATCGGAGATACTTGGGGCAAATTGATATACTTTATTGAGAAATTTAGATGTGTAGAAAGTTATCGAGCGTTTGTATTCATCGCTCCCATCCATCAAGGCGGGTTTGTATAGCAAATAATGAAAAATGTAGATTCCGTAACTAATCTTGCCCAAATAAACACTTACGGGGTTTTCAAGGAATTTCCTCCAAACAATATTCTTAAATCCATAGGCTGCATTACCAACCAAAAATAACGAAAACAGCGATTCAAATCCACGTAAAAATACAATTGTAATTACGTTTTGCCCAGTAGATAATTGTTTCGACAGCAGGACGATTCCGACATACAAAACGAAACTTGTAATCAATAATGTTTTGTTAGTAATAAACTCTTTAACTGCCTGATTTTTAGACCAATAGAAGTAAGCTAACAACCCTCCCATTCCGAACGCATCTAAGCATGTCGGCATCGAAACGTATGGAGTCATCCAAGAATAACCCATCACAAAATAGTACAATCTCAAGCCAACCGACAAATAGATAAATCCGTACAAAACTTTTAACAAATGATGTGTCGGGACATAGAAAACTACAAACGGAAAGAAAATATAAAATTGCTCTTCGACCGCCAAAGACCAAAGATAATCTATGCTGCCGAGCCAAGTTTGATAAACCGCAATGTAGATATTGGTTGAGTATGTCAGACACCAAATTAATTTTTCTCTTACTGGTGGAACATTAAAAACATAAAGTGCAAGTATTACCAAATAATATAGTGGGAAAATCCGAATGGTTCGACGAATAAAGAATCGTTTTAACGATTTTCCGTGACCTTCTCCTTTAGCTTCGTCTTTTTCTTTGGCATTAAGCAGGATTCGGGTAATCAAAAAACCACTCAAAACAAAAAACATACAAACTCCCAGATAACTGATTGGAAATTGTAGAAGGTAGTCTGACCAATGGTCAACCAAAACCAATGTTATAGCAATAAATCTGATGCCATCGAGTTGCTTTAAATAGCTTAAATTTTCCAAAATTCTACCAGTTTTGTTTAGGGTTTACTTTTTTAATCGATTGAATATCAAGCAGTTTACTATATTTCTCAATCTCAGTACGGTAACCCAAAATCTTGATTTTTATTAATTGATATTTACCATTATCGATGTACTCGGTTGGTAAATTTAATGAATATTTTGCTTTAAAATCTTGCTCCGAAATCAAATAAACTAAATCTTTTTTGGCAATATTCGATAAATAAAGCGGATATAAATAACTTTTCTTTTCTGATTTCAGTAACAAATACACGCCATTTTCGGCATTTCTAATATTAAAATCAAAGTTTTTCATACTCTCAAACGAAACCCCATTTTCAGACTCCTTCATCCAAAAATCGTATTCATCTTTGGCTGGAATGTTTGGTAATAATTTTTCGACCGATTCAGTAAATAGCTTAACTTTTCGATATGGATAATCTGTAAAAGAATGCCCATTAAACAGTTCAGATAGCCTATCTTGCCTTGTAGTAACAACCGATAAATAATCAAGCAAATAGCCATAATACCACAAACCAATAGATGTTACCAATGCGATTATGAAAGAGCGTTTTTGGCCATTTTTATCAAATGAATTTAAAGCTACAGCGTAAAAAGCACACAACATCAAAACTGAATAGATTTTGTATTTGCTTGTCAATAGAGTTTCGACACCGTAATTCAATCGACCGAGTGTGGTAGCTAAAATTGTACCGAAGCTAAATAACAAAATAGCAGCCCAAAAAACATCTAAGTCCTTTCTTTGAGTATTGTATTTTTTAAAGAGTATTTGCCAAATCAGCAAAGCTGTAAATAGCATTAAAAATACACCAACCACCATCGAGGCATCTATTCGCTTAGCAGGATTGACCAATGATAAATCAATACTCGCTCCCACCATTGCCATTACTGCTTTATAAAAATCTGTAGAGGTTAAAAGTGATAGTTGAAGCCGAGAATTTTCTGGTTTTTGATAACCGTTGAAATATAAGAAAACAAAGATTCCAGAAAGTAAAAAATAGGCAAATAAATAGTTAAATTGGCGTTTTAAAAGCAAAATAAAACTACAAATTATCGGAATCAAGACTCCGTTTCCACTTGTGAATACTCCCAAAAAAGTGAGTAAAATAAGTATGTAGAAAGCTGTTTTATTTTCTGCAACCGCAACCAAATAAAAACATAATATCGCAATAAAAACTACCCCAATATTTTGGATTGATGCCATCGCCCAAAATAGGTTTTCGTAAGGATAAACGCCAATCAAAATAAATGAAATTGGAATAAAATATTTTAACTCTAAATTGTACTTTTTGAATATAATATAAAAAATCAACAAAATACCAAAGAGGAATGAAAGCCCCACCCACATCAAAAACTTGAAGTCGATATTACCACTTAATTTAAAATTTATGAGGGTAAAAAGTCGAGTAAGTCCGATTCGGTGTTCGTTGTGTTGTGAAAATATCAACAAAATTTTATCTTTTATCGAATTGATTTCATCAAATTTTAACACAAACGATTTCAAGGGGTGGTCGTCCCAATGGGGAATATTTATGGAATATTTATTAAAAATATACAACAGCACTACAATTGGTACAAAAACCAAAATTGCAGAAATGGTATTTTTAAGTATATTGTTATTGGTGTCCAAAACTATTAATATCTGTATTTTGTACCTTTTAAATCAAAAATCAAAATTTCTTGTCCTGTTTGTCTTTTAAGAACGATTTTATCTGGCTCATTGGGATTCACTCGCTGAATTATTTCAGAATCTTTGGGTAAATAGAAATTAACCAATTGAGCATCTACGACAGAGTATTTAGGCATGAATTTGCCACCGGGAGTTGCATCAAAACGCGATGGATATAAAACTGTATCGCCTTTTGCGTACGTTCTCAAAATTTTATCTGCCGCAAAAGTGTAAGGATTCTCTTGTCGTGGTTCGGGAAAATTCATGAAATAACGTGGTGCCTTATCATTGTATAATTCAACGATTATCGAACCTATAAAAAATAATTGGATAGCAAAACCAAGTAATTTCCAATATTTCAGAATCATTTTAAAGCGATATATTCGCCAAAATAAAATCGCAATTAGTATGATATTGAATACGTACGAATAGCCAACGTATCTTGGAATAATTCTAAACGTATTACCATCTTGCAACGCAAAAACAACCAAGAAAACAAACGGCAGTATTGAACTCAAAACGAGCAAAACCCACAATTTTCTAATTTCATAATCTCTTTCTTTTAATACAAAATAGTAGGTTGTTGGTATAAGGCTAAGGTTTATACAAAAGATAAAAAAATGAAACTTTGAAACCGAATAAAGTGCTAATGAGGTAATAAAAATGCCAATTAAAGTAATAAACTTATACTTTTCATTTTTCACCTTAAATACTACAATCATCCAAACAATCGTAGAAATTATGGCAATTAGAAAGTTTTTTAAGCCTTTTAAATTTGAATATAATCCATCGGCAGTAATGTACATTGCCGATATTACGTGCATGAGTTGTTTAGTAATATTTTTTGGAGTTGCTACCGACAAATACTCATCTGGTTGGGTTTGGGCCAACAAATTGTAAACCTTTACACTATTACTTACATAATCAATTAGCCATTTTCCACCATCCGAATTTAGCCATACAATAATACCTAAAACAGGAATAATCATTGAAACACCAAATCTTAGAATAGTACTAATATTCCGATAGTAGATTAGAACAAATAATCCGTGAATTAGAAAAATCGGAAATGTGGAAATATGGCATAATTCGGAAGCTAATGCCGCAATACCATACAACAGGAAATATAAGTTTGTTTTGTTCGTATTTCTTAATCCTAACAACAAAAAGTGAGTTGCCAACAGCACCAAGAAAAACTGCATTGCGTAGTTGCGTGCAATTTGTGAATACGCAATATAAAATGGCGAGATTGTGGCTAAAAAAACCGCAATCAGTGCTAAATTTTCATCTTTGAAATGAATTTTTACGAAAAAATAGAGCAGTAATATCGTGGAGAGATTAAAAATCAGCGAAAGTAAACGCAAATCAGCGTCGTGAAGGCCAACTATTTTACTCCAAAAATGTAGTGTGTAGGTATATAAAGCTCCGTTTCCGGTGTCTAATCTTGCTATCGAATCAAAAAAATCAGCAGTACTTTTTTCACTCCAAAATTCCTTTGGTGTGAAATATGGACTATCAGGTTTGCGAACGGAATTACGCTGATTATTGCCCTCGTAAGTAACGAATTGGCTAACAAATAGCGAGTATTTTTCATCTCCTGCCAATCCATGAGCTCCAATTTTATAAAATCGGAGTCCAAAAGCTACCAAAATTATTATCAAAAGATATAATTTTTTGCTCATTTCTCTTGATTTTCAATCCTGTCAATAATATAGCGTGGGCGACCTTTTACTTCTTCGTAAATTTTACCGATATATTCTCCAATAAGTCCAATTGCAATCATATCTGAGCCGCTAAAAAAGGTCATTGGTAGCACGATAGAGGTCCATCCTTCTACGGTATATCCTAAAAATTTGCTTATCAATACGTACACTCCAATTGACATTGCAATTAAAAAATTAACAATTCCAAACCAAAGTACAGCTCTCATAGGAAATGTCGAAAAAGAGGTAATTCCGTTCCATGCAAAAATAAGCATTTTTTTTAGAGGATATTTAGTTTCTCCAGCCTCTCTCTCCAGTCGTTTATAGAAAACCTTGTCGCTTTTGAAACCAATCGTCGGGATTATTCCACGAAGAAAAAGATTTACTTCATTAAAATTACTCAACTCCCTAAGTACTTGATTATCAATCAATCTAAAATCTGCATGATTATACACAACAGGAACCCCCATTGAAAGCATTAGCTTATAAAAACTCTCGGCAGTAACACGTTTAAACCACGAGTCAGAAGAACGGTCACTCCTTACACCATAAACTACTTTTGAGCCTTCTTTGTACTTTTCTAACATCCCCTCAATTGCCTGAATATCATCTTGTAAATCGGCATCAATAGAAATATAGCAATCAAATAAATCACGATTTTCGAGCAAACCCGCTACCAATGCACTTTGGTGACCAAAATTACGAGAAAGCTTAATGCCAATTACTTGATTGTCAGAATCACAAATATTTTCAATTATTTGCCATGTTTTATCACGGCTTCCATCGTTAACAAAACATATTTTACTCTCATTGGCAATAGCCGAGTTTTCTCTCAGGTCTTGAAGATACGCTTTTAATTTAGTATAGGTACTATTCAGAATTTCTTGCTCGTTGTAGCATGGCACAACAAGGAGTAGCTTTGGAATATTCACAGATTACGATTTGGATAATTTGTACAAAAATAAGAAAATTAGGCCAATTTTTTCAAAGTTTCCCAATCTTGTACTTTTGTCAAATACATAAAGTTTTGTAAAACGCCGTTTGAATTCTTGATGAGTCGATGTCCTTCTGTAAACGGAACTACTTGCGTGATGATTCGTTCAAATTCATAGTCGGTTCCCATATTTTTTTCGTTAAAGGCATCTATTTCTGATTTTGAGATTCGTAATTCACAAAAAAACATATACATTGCTTCGTCGCTCGTGCCAGTACTTGGAAAAAACGGCCCATCTTCTGTTAAGCTAATCAATTGGCTTTCAGACACTTCCAAGCCAGTTTCTTCTTTTACTTCTTGTACAGCGATTTCGAGTGGAGTCTTTGTGCCATCGACAATTCCAGCAGGATGTTCATAAATCATTGCTCCGTTGCAAATTCGTCTTTGTTTGACAAGCAATAAATATTTGGCATTGGTTTCTTTATCAATCAAGCAAACTAAAACACTTACAACTTCGCCTTTCAAAAAACAAACTGGCGGGATTTTATCCCCTTCGGGTGTTTCGGCATCGAGCATTAAAAGTGAAAATAGTACTTCGCCATTATATCTTCTACGGGTAAATTTCTCATCTACGCCATTAACTTTAAGCCCATTTGATTCGATATTCTTTTTCCAATTCTTAAATTTGTGGGCTTCAAAAACTTTTTCTTCGGTCATAAATAATTAATTATGAATCAAAATACTGGTAAAATGTTGATTTTGATTAGTGGAATAATCTTCCTAATCGGAATCGTGATTTATTTTTTTGGTGATAAATTAAACTGGATTGGGCGATTGCCAGGTGATATTAGATACGAAGGCAAAAATACTAAAGTTTATTTTCCGATTGTTACAATGCTCATTATCAGCCTTTTGATAAACGTAGTTTTGTACATCATCCGAAAGTTTTTCTAATTAATTCTCTTTCAAATTATTTTCTTTGACGGTGTAAGTCAGTTTATTGATGTAAAACACTTCTTTGCTCCCAACTGCCCCCGATTTTCTGACAGTTTGGTCTCCGTAAGCAATAAAACTATGACCATACCAAGCCGATAAATTTGAAGTTTTGGTATCCGAAATACTCTCGGCATCGTTGCTGGGTTTTAGGTCAAATCTTTCGAGTACTTTAACATTCTCGCCTTGTTTCATCACGGCTGTTTTAATCATGTTTTCATCAGGATAAGCCAATAAAAACGTATTATCAACCATCGAAATCTGCACTTTTTCGCTCAGTTCGCTACTTTCGAGTTCGTCTAACGAAACACTATTATCCCAAATCAATTTACCCGATTTATCGAAACTACAAATGACTGTGTGCGTAAATCTGAAATTATTGTAAACTTCGTTTCCTACCCGATAAGCCCGCAAAGTACTAAAAGCCGTACTCGAAGGCGATTTATATTCTGGATAAAATACCTCTGCAATCAAAATCCATCCTTCAGGGGTTTGTTCAATATCATGTAGGTTCAATCTGTATCTCAATTTAAGTTCTTTGCCCTGCTGTTTACGGTTTTTGATGCGTTGTTTCATCTTCTCTTCACGCTTGGGCGACATAAACTTGAAGAAATTATTGAGGTCTTCAAATTTGATAAATTGAGGTTCATTTTGGTCTAAATGCTGAATGTAAATTCCTTTTGAAAGCTGCGAACAACCATCGGCGTAGCTACCAGTCAAGATTGCTTCTTTATCGCTAAGAGTTAGGATTTTACCCGAAACCGGTGTCTGCTGACGGTCGCCGATTTGCGTGGCTTTTATGAGTTTACCATCGTAATTATATGTTTTTAGGATATATTCACAATGCCGCTGATTTTTGAGCATGATGTAGATATTCTCGGTCTGCTCATTGACATCAATTTCATTAATATCGAAGAAATTTGCGTGTAATTCGGGCAAAACCTTAGAAGTTTTATCAAAAAAACTAAACAAAACCGCCACCGGACGGTCATTGTAAGTACCTGTAATGATGGCTTTACTACGTAATACGACAAATTGCTCGACATCCATATTGGTGAGCATATCGCCTTCGTTGTAAATTTTATCACCCGAATCAAAATCTATTCTTAAAACCCCGATTTTACTTTCTCCTATTTTTTTAAAAAGAGCAAATAAAAATCCGTCGTTGTGGTATGCTTTTACAAACTCGTATTGCTCTTCGGGACGAAAGGAGGTTTCCCAAATTTTATTGAAAGTAGTATCGTATTTTTGGTAATTGATGATGTAGTTCCTTTTAGAATACTCCATTTTTGAATACGAAACTACCAATCCTTTTTCGGATAATGGAATTACCTGATATTCTTCTTCGCTATTGTTACTGAATTCAAATTCGAGTCGTTTGGTTTGTTCAAGTTGAGCAAACGAAGTAATTGATATTAACAAAAATGTCAATATTGTATAGATTTTTAAGAAAATAGCTTTCATCAAAAACATAAAATTATAGCTGGAAGGAAACGAAGATTTGTAGGTGTAATCATTCAAAATCCTACATGAGTACATAATTTATCTTTTACCTAATTCAATAACTTCTAACTGAGTTATTTTCTGATTTTCGAGTTTAAATCTCAATAAGGTTCTGATTTTGTGGAATCCCTCTCGACCTGCCGCACCCGAATTCAAATATACCATATTGTTCTGACTTTCGTCTTTAATTACTCGAAGAATATGCGAATGTCCGCAAACAAAAATATCTGGAATTTTATCTTTCAATTGCTTCTTTACTCTCGGATTATACTTCGGGGGGCTTCCGCCAATATGGGTCATCCAAACATCAAGACCCTCGATATTGAAAAATTGGTCTTCTGGAACAAGCCACTGAATCTCTTTGGAATCGATATTTCCGAATACAAATCGGGTTGGCTTAAATGCTTGTAAGCGATTGATTATCTCGACAGAACCAATGTCTCCTGCATGCCAAATCTCATCACAATCTTTGAAATGTTCAAAAACCATTTCATCCAAAAAACCGTGTGTATCCGAAATCAAACCTATCAGCATCAAACTACATTTTATCTATCAACTTCACCCATTACAATATCCAACGAACCAATAATCGCAACTAAATCGGCAATGAGCATACCTTTAGATAATTCGGCCAAAACCGACAGATTATTAAACGAACAAGCCCTTGTTTTTACTCTAACTGGCACATCAGACTTGCCATCTGTGCGAAAATAAAAACCTAATTCGCCTTTTGGGTTTTCGGCTCTTACATAATAATCCATCTTTGGCGGACGAATCTTCTTTGGTACAACCGCTTGTGGGTCGAATTCAGCGGTTCGTTTATGGTCTTTTAGCAACTTTTCGGCACATTGTTCGATAATTCGCAAAGATTCCCAACATTCCATGACCCTAACGTAGTTTCTATCCCAACAATCACCGACTTTTCCCATTTTTCCTTCGCCAATCGGAACTTCAAAATCAATTTCGGGATAAACCGAATAAGCATCTACTCGTCGCAAATCCCAACGAAGACCAGAACCACGCAAAACTGGCCCTGTGCAACCGTAATTTATCGCCAACGGCAAAGAAAGTGTACCAACGTTGGCGGTTCGTTGAATAAAAATATGGTTATCGGTTACAATTTGTTGCAATTCGATGAGTTTTGGACGCATATAGTCGCAGAACTCCTTACACTTTTCTTCAAAACCAATGGGTGCATCATAAAACAAGCCTCCTACCCAAATATAATTATAGAGCATTCTGGCCCCACAAGTCCATTCGAGCATTCGCATAATGGTTTCTCTATCTCTAAAAAGCCATAAAAACGGCGTGTAAGCACCAATGTCCATCGCATAAGTACCAATCGCAATAAAATGTGAAGCTAAACGATTGAGTTCGGCGACCAAAACCCTTATGTATTCTACCCTTTTCGGAATCTCTTTGTCAATACCCAACATCCGCTCAACTCCCATTGCATAAGCATGCTCTGAATTCATTGCCGCCAAATAATCTAACCTATCAACATAGGGAATTACTTGATTAAATGGCAGGGATTGAGCATGTTTCTCAAAACAACGGTGCAAATAACCCAAATGCGGAACAACATCAACCACCAACTCACCATCTGTTAAAACTTCGAGTCGAAGTACACCGTGAGTCGAAGGGTGCTGTGGCCCAATATTAATCAACATTTCTTCATTCCTAAGGTTTTCAATTTTGTACTTAGGCAAATCAGAAATGGTAAGGTTTTCGGGTTTATATTTATATTGAATAGTACTCATAAATGTACTAATTAATTTAGAAAAAGGATTAGTAGAATTCTTTTGAATTGATAATCAAGACGTTGTTGAATTATAACACAGAACGGCACCAATTTATATTGTTTTAAGTATCTGCGTCTCAATTACCCATAACTCATTGATATTCAAACGATTCTATTCTTTAATTACAGCTGTAAACTCAATCTCTACAAGATATTGTTTATCAATCAAACCACTGACCTCAACCATCGTACAGCAAGGTTTAATATCATTAAAAAACTCACCGTGAGCCTTGCCGATTTCTTCCCAACGGCTAATATCTGTCGTGAAAATACGAGTACGAACAACATCAGTGAGTTTTGCCCCAACCTGATTGAGTACATTCTCAACTTTAAAAATGATGAATTTAGTTTGTAAATAAGGGTCTCCTTTGCCAATTATTTCACCACTATTGTCAACAGCAACAGTGCCAGTTACTTCTACAACATTACCGATTCGTACAGCCCGCGAATACCCAACGATGTCTTCCCATTTGGCTCCTGTAGAAACATTTATACGCTCCATAAACTATGAATTAGAAAATAAAATTTCTTAACTTTTTGAGTAATGATTTTGATTTATTTTAACTCCGATTATTCTAAAAACAGTAATTTGAACACAAAAAACTTACTAAAAGATGAATCCGAGTGCTAAACCACCAAGAATAATCAAATATGATGGAATTTTTCGAGAATATAGAATAATCAAGGTCAAAATTACAGTTATGGCCGATAACCAGTCGGTAGCCATTGGTTCAAAAAGAGAAATGGCAGCGGCAATTGTAAGACCCGTACTAGCAGCATTGATACCTTCGAGCGAAGCACGAATTCCTCGGTACTTTTTGAGTTGTTCCCAAAAACGAATCACAAAAAATATCAAGAATGTTCCGGGTAAAAAGATTCCAGTTGTGGCGATGGCACTACCCAAAATCTGTCCGCTAAAGCCCCACTCTCGGATTGACAAAGCTCCTACAAACGATGCAATCGAAAAAATTGGACCCGGAGTAACTTCTACAATTGCAATGGCCGAAAGGAATTCATCAGGACTCAAATAATGTTTAAATTCGACAAATTCGTTATAAAGAAGTGGCTTCAAAATTTGTCCTCCTCCAAAAGCCAAGCTACCGTTTCGATAGAAATTCTCGAATAATCTTACGGGTAATGATTGGGTAATCAACCCTAATGCTGCCGAGAATACCAAAACACTCAACCAAAGAAAAAAATTAGCCCATTCGATTCGGATAGGGTCTTTTTTCATTTTTTCTTGTTCTTCAAATTTTAATGAGGTTGCTAAACCTCCAAGTAAAATCCATAATGGAGTTGTATAAGGAGAACGGAAAAAATAAGCAGCCGAGGCAGCTAATATCAGTAGAAAAATACTGGTTTTGGTTTTGATGATTTTAACACCGATGGCATAAGCTCCGTAAATGATAAAAGCAACTCCCATTGGTTTAATAAACCGCGTGATTTCGAGCAATTGAACTTTATCAATGTAGGTAATTCCAAAGGCCGCGGCTGTCATCAGTGAAACGGCTGGTAATACCCAAACAAAAAGAGTTAGATAAGCCAAACTTGGACCACCGAGACGGAAACCGATAGCAGTTATGGTTTGTGTAGAAGTAGGTCCCGGCAAAACTTGACAGAGCGATTGTAACTCCATCAATTCGGCTTCGGTAATGTAATTATGTTTTCGGACTAATGTTTCAATAAACATGGCAAGGTGAGCTTGCACTCCCCCAAAACAGGTAAGAGCAAGAATCAGAACGTCTTTCAAAAAGATTATGTAACGAATCTGACGCGTTTTTGCCATTTTTAGCGGTTTTTCTAAATGCAGTTTACAATCTAAACAATTAAACTGTAAACTACATACGTTAACTTACTTTCTAAGTCCTAACTCTCTCAATCGTTCATCCAAAAACTCGCCCGCAGTCATATTTTCATAACGTTTTGGATTCTCCGCATTAACACAACTTTCGAGGCAAGTTAAGTCCATATCGGCACGCGGATGCATAAAAAATGGCATCGAAAACCTCGAAGTTTTCATTTTTTCACGTGGTGGATTTACAACACGATGAATAGTTGATTTAAGGTGGTGATTGGTCAACCTATCGAGCATATCACCCACATTTACAATGATTTGTTCGGGTAATGCAGTAATCGCAATCCACTCACCATCTCTACGCAAAACCTCTAATCCTTCGGCCGATGCTCCCATCAATAAGGTTATCAAATTAATATCACCGTGGGCAGCCGCTCTCACTGAGCCTTCTGGAACTGCATCTGGATTTTCGATTGGAAAATAGTGCAATGCTCTCAAAATACTATCGCCATTCTTCACTTTATCTTCAAAATAGTATTCATCCAAGCCTAAAAATAGAGCAATGGCTTGAAGAAGCTTTTTACCGGTATTCTCAAAAGTTTTGTAGGTTTCGAGTGCATATTTTTCAAACTCTGGCACTTCGGTCGGAAAAACATTGGCAGGCATATCTCCCACAGGTTCGGGCTGACCAGTGTGATAAAATTCTTTTAAATCGGGTCGATTATGACCTTTTGCTGTTTCTTTTCCTTTACCAATGTATCCACGTTGACCCGAAAGCTCAGGATGTTCATATTGTTTCTTTATTTCATCGGGCATAAAAAAGAATTTCTGAGATGAAGCATAAAGATTCTCTCTCAAATCATCCGATAACCCGTGATTTTTAATTGCCACAAATCCAATATTATTGAATGCTGCTCCGAGGTCTTGAACAAATTTGGCTTTTCTTGCAGAATCACCAGAAGTAAAATCCGCCAAATCTAAAGATGGGATTTCGTTTAATAGTGCGTTATTATCCATAGCTGATGAAATTTTTGTAGCAAAGGTAAAGAAAATAGTAAACATATGATAATTCAAAAGTCATCCAACCTGAAAATTGATAGGCTGAATGACTTTAAATTCAATATAGAAAAGTTTGTTAATCGAAAATAGTTAATTGAGGCTGGCAAACACTCGGGTATTATTTTAATATTGGAATTTACAATTATTCAATTCCACAAGCATTGAATTAATGAGTGATAAATTAGAACAGTTAATCATCTAAATATCAGCCTTGTAACCATTATCAATTATCCAATAACCTAAATTTTTTGTTATCTTAAATTTATTAGTTTTTTACTTTCTATAATCTAAAGCAGGCTTGCGGTCGCCGAGCAACGAAACATACTTAAAGTTTTTGCCGCGTTTTTGCTCAAATTCAGCCCACGCTTTTTTGATTAGTTCAGGATTCTCAAACAATTCCATCGCGGTCAACGACATTGTTTTTGCAGCAACCATCATACCTTTGCGACCAATACTCATACCACCAGCCGCAACTGCTTGCCAGCTATGGGCAGGTGTACCCGGAACCCAAGTTGCAGTGCTTAAACCAACCGTTGGCACTGCCCAGCTAACATCACCAACATCCGTCGAGCCACCCGCCGAAGTATTACCATCGGCTTTGAAAGGCTCAACCCCCGAAGCCTTAGCATAGTTTGGTGCTTCGATGCCCATTGATTTTACGATTTTTTCGGCAAATTCTTTTTCTTCTGCCGTATATTCAAAACCACCTACTTTTGAAAGATTTTGGTGCATTACTTGTGCCAAAGCTGTAATTGGCAGTAATTCATAAGTGCCACCAATCACTTCAACCTCAACTCGTGTACCAGTACCCATTGCTGCTCCTTGTGCTGCTTTTTCGATACGATTCCAAATATCCATCACAACGTCTCTTTGGTTGTGACGAGCATAGTAATAAACTTCGGCAAAATCAGGTACAACATTCGGTGCTTTTCCACCATTCGTAATTACATAATGTACTCTCGAATCCGAAGGGATATGCTCACGCATCATGTTAACCATGTAGTTCATTGCTTCTACCCCATCCAACGCCGAGCGACCTTTTTCGGGTGCACCAGCGGCATGAGCCGAAACTCCGTAAAAACGAAATTTAGCCGATTTATTTGCCAATGAAGTTCCTGCATTTGCACCATTCGATGCACCAGGATGCCAGTGGATTACGGCATCAACATCATTGAATAATCCAGCACGTACCAAATAAACTTTACCCGAACCGCCCTCTTCGGCTGGAGCTCCATAAAAACGAATTGTACCTTTGATATTATTGGCTTTCATCCAATCTTTAACGGCAATGGCTGTTGCTGCCGATGCCGTTCCAAACAAATGGTGACCGCAAGCATGCCCCGAACCACCATTGAGAATCGCTTTCTTTTCGGCAGTCGAATCTTGCGAAAGGCCCGGCAAAGCATCGTATTCTCCTAAAATACCAATGACAGGTTTTCCAGAGCCAAATTCTGCTGTAAAAGCTGTCGGAATTTCGGCAACTCCTTTCTGTATTTTGAAGCCTTCTTTTTCGAGTGTTTGTTGAAGCAAAGCCGAACTTTTTGTTTCGAGATAGCCTAATTCGGCATAATTCCAGATTTGTTTGGCAATGCTACCATAATACATTTCTTTTTTTGATAAGTTTTCGAGTACCTTATCTTTGGAGGTTTGAGCTATAGATGTTCCGCAAGCCAAAAACACACAGCCTGCAACAATCAGTGATTTAGGGATGTACATACGCTTAGTTTATTGATTAAAATTTAAAAGTATAGAAAATTTTAAAAAGTTGTATTTTAGAAATAACCTTTCAATCAAATTTTAACAACTAAACCACTAATTTGAAAATATTTCACATTGAAAATCAAGCAAATAGCCAGAAGAGCGATTTTAAAGCTGGATTTAGCCGTTTTATCAATTTAATGTTAAATTCAGTTTAAATTCAGACTATTTTTTGGCAATTTCATAATTTGGGTGGCAATCTCTTTATTTTTTTGCTATCTTTACCATTAATAAGATTCTAAGCCAAAACTTTAACCCCACTGCATGAGCCTGAATACTGATAACATTCGACTCGTATTTGGACTAAAACTTAAACAGTTACGCATTGATAAAGGAATGTCGCTGACCGAGCTTGCCAATAAGTCTGGGTTGTCGATGTCGTATATTAATGAAATTGAAAAAGGTAAAAAATACCCCAAGTCCGATAAAATTATTGCCCTTGCCACCGCAATGGGTGTAGATTATGACACCCTCGTTTCGTTAAAACTGAATAAAAAATTAGAGCCTATTTCTGAATTACTCAACTCTAATTTTTTGACCGAACTCCCGTTTGAAATCTTTGGAATTGACCCTGCCGATTTGCTTGAGCTTCTCTCTGAAGCTCCAACAAAATTGAGTGCATTCATCAGTACAATCATCGAAATTGGTCGAAGCTACAATATGTCGGTCGAGCAGTTTTATTTTGCTGTTTTGAGGTCGTATCAAGAAATGCACGATAATTATTTTCCTGAAATCGAAACGGCTATTGATGATTTTCTGCGAGACCATAACATTAAGCCCGACCAGCAGATTGATGAATTTTATTTGACAAATCTACTGAACGATAAATATGGAATTACGATAAAGTTTTTTGACGAAGAGGAATTTCCAGAAATTGCGAATATTCGTTCGGTAATGAGTCCAAAATCGAACGTTTTAATGCTTAATAAACGGATAACTTCCGACCAGCGTGCGTTTACATTGGGACGTGAATTGGGCTTTTTGTACATGCGTCTCAAAGACCGTCCGCTTACGTCGTCTTGGGTCGAGGTCAAGTCATTTGAAGAGGTTTTAAATAACTTCAAAGCGTCGTATTTTGCGGGTGGAATTTTGATTCGTCGAGAGAAATTGATTGATAAATTAACAGATTTCTTTAGTCGAGATACTTGGGATAGTGAAGCATTGATAGATTTGGCTGAATATTTTCAGGCTACACCCGAAACGCTTTATCACCGAATCAGTAATGTTTTACAAACGCACTTTGGTATTGATAAATTCTTCTTTTTACGATTTGAATGTCCGTCTGGTCAGAAGAATTATCAGCTTACCAAAGAAATGCATTTGGCTAAGCGGCATAATCCTCACGAGACTCAGAAAGAGCATTACTGTCGTAGATGGGTTTCGCTGAATATTCTCGATGAATTATCTGATTTACAGGCCACAAGTAAATATAAAAGACCTTTGGCTCATGCTCAAATATCGAATTATACAGATTCAGATGTGCAATATTTTGTGGTCTCGATGGCAAGGCCGCTGAATATTTTGAAGCAAATCAATATTTCGGTGACGATGGGTTTTGAATTAGATGATTCATTAAGAGCGAAGTTAAAGTTTTTATCTGACCCGAATATTCCGACTCGTAACGTCAACCAAACTTGTGAGCGTTGTAGTATTTTTGATTGCAAAGAGCGAGTTGCTCAGCCAGTCATTCTACAACGTAAACGACATATCGAATTAATGAAGGCTTCGTTGAAAAGACTTGGTGCTTAATTGTTGGTTATTTGATTCAATTGCAATTTGAATTTATGTTGTCATTTCGTAGAAAAGGGTTTGCAAACCTTTTGCTACGGATAATAAAATATAATTTAAAATGAGTTGTAACGACAAATCCAAATCAATGACAAACAAGTTTTTCAAAATCTATAAAATATTTCCCAGAAAAAATAGTTAATTAACCGACAAATCAATCATAAAAACCTAATGTTACAGACGATTTTGCTTCAAGTTACAGCCGACTCTACTGCTACTGCAAGTGCCTCATCTATCAACTATCTAAGTCTATTACTAAAAGGTGGTGTTGTAATTTATCCGCTTTTGTTGTTGTTGTTTATGACACTCTACTTTATCATTGAGCGATATTTATTCATAAAAAGTGCTTCAAATATTGATTTCGGATTTTTAAGGACATTGAAAGATAATCTTTTGAGAGGAGATTTGCGTACGGCAGCAACCCTTTGCAAAAGTACTAATCTACCGATTTCAAGAATTCTCGAAAAAGGTATCACTCGTATTGGCAAACCGATAAAAGATATCGAAAGTGCAATTGAGATACAATCAAACCTCGAAATTTCGAAAATGGAAAAAAACATGGGTTATTTGGGTTTGATAGCGGGTGTTGCCCCAATCTTAGGTTTTATCGGTACGATTTCGGGTATCATCAAAATCTTCTATGATATTTCGACAACGGGTAATTTTACCATCGAAATCATCGCCAATGGTCTTTATGAGAAGATGGTTTCTTCGTTTACGGGTCTAATCGTGGGTGTGATTGCCTACGCAGGTTATCACGGAATCAACATGATGATTGATAAGTTCGGAATAAACCTCCAAGCCACTGTCATGGATTTCTTAGATACGCTTAACGAGCCGATGAAATAATTGTTATTCGTTAATTGTTAATCGTCAAATTCGATTAACGATTACACTATTAACCATTAACAAATACTCTAATGAAGTTCAAAAGACAAAGACGTTTTCATGCAGAAGTAGCAACAGCATCGTTGAACGATATTATGTTTTTCTTGATGTTGTTCTTCTTGATTATATCAACATTGGGCAATCCTAATGTTATTAAATTGCTTTTACCAAAATCTCAGAAATCAGACCACGACGTAAGCAAACAGCCTATTTCGCTCTCGATTACGGCCGATAAAAGGTATTATATCAATAGCACACAAGTACCATTCGACCAACTTGAAAGCCGAATCATTTCAGCAACTCAAGACATGGAAGAACCAACCGTCGTACTTCGTGCCGAAAGCACCCTAACCGTGCAAGATTTAGTGGATGTGATGGCTCTCGGAGCAAAACTGAAAGTAAGAATGGTTTTAGCTACGGAATTGAATAAATAGTTTTATGGTTCGATAGTTTCAATTTTCAAGAGTTCAAGGTTCAATTAGATGATGAAACTCTGAATCCTGAAACTATCAAACTCCAAACCTATAGACTCAATTAAGTGCTTGATACACGGCAATTCGGAACTTGCGAACAAATTCAGAGTAATGTGCATAAGGTTGAACATTTGTAAATACCAATAAAATCAAATCCTTCTCTTTATCAATTGTATATTCTGAGCAGTACATTCCTCCCCAAGTCAAAGAATTCGGCGTTGCATTATCTCCATAATGTGATTCATCGCTGATAATCTGGAAACCTAAACCAAATTTATCATTTCTGTCCCAAACAAAATTTTCTCCTATCTGATTACGCCCCATCATTGCCACAGTTGAGCGACTCAAAAGACGTTTCCCATTAAACTCACCACCATTCAAAATAAATTGACAAAACTTAGCATAATCCTCAATCGTACTCAATAAACCAGCTCCCCCCGAAAAGTAGCTTTTTGCACCAGTTGTAGCATATTTACGATATGTTTCATTTTGATGAACACTCAATTTATCATCAACCGTTGCTTTTGAATATAATTCTACCAGCCTATTCGCCATACTATCAGGTAGATAGAAATGTGTATCTTTCATTCCGAGTGGTTGAATAACGCGTTTTTGTAGGTATTCATCCAGCGACATTCCCGATAAAATCTCAACCAATCGTCCAATAATGTCAGTATTCAATCCATAAACAAACTTCTCACCTGGGTCAGCAATTAATGGCCTTTTTGCTAATTTCTCAACCGCATCTTTCAAAACATCATTTTGGGTAGAGCAGAAAAAAGGCACTTGAAATTCAGGAAGTTTATCAAGTGGATGTTCATAAGGAATCCCTGCCGAATGACTCAATAATTGACGAATCGTAATCTCAGATTTTGCGGGGCGAGTTGTGTATTTCGCTGGGTCTTTTTCATCGACACTTACCAAAACTTTTGGATTCTTAAAAGCTGGAATGTATTTTGAGATTGGCTCGTCAAGAAAAAACTTACCTTCTTCAAAAAGCATCAATAATCCAACCGTCGTGATTGCCTTGCTCTGTGATGCAATTCTAAAAATATCGTCTTTTTTTAGAGGAGTTTTTGATTCTAAATTACTAAATCCGAAGGCCTTGTAATGCACGATTTTACCCTTTCGAGCCACAAAAGTAACGGCATTTGGTGCGATTCCTTTATCAATAAATTCTTGTTCGAGTGCGTCAATTCGCTTTAACCTTTCGGTGGAGAACCCCGCTTCAGTCGGATTAGTTGCAACCGTAAAACTCTGCGGAGTTTGTGAATAACAAGCATTGATTGATAACACAAAAAAGATAAAAAGTAGCCTTTTCATTTGAAAAATAGGTTTTGAATGAATAGAAATTATAAATAAATATTAAACGCTCGGTTAGTAATATTTGCCAAATATAAGATGAAAATTCATTTATTAGGTATTCTAAATATTTATGAGTGCAAACGTTTGTCTTTGGTAAAGTAGGTCAAATTGCAACGAAAACAAACAGATTAGCGAGAATATTTATAAGTCATTTTCAATTGTTATTTTCGATAATTGAATATAATTCTTGTAATTAGCATAAAATTTATTCAACTCTAACCTCATGAAATTGCTACAAAAAACTACAAAAGTTGTCCTTTTGTTATTGGCGTTTGCTTCGGCAAATGCTCAAATTCCGCTTCCAGAACATCCAAGACCCGATTTTGAAAGAGCCGAATGGAAAAATCTAAACGGTGATTGGTCGTTTGAATTCGATAAAAATGATGTCGGTCTCAAAGAATCTTGGGCAAAAGGCAATAAAAAATTCACTAAGACTATCATAGTTCCTTTTCCGTGGGGTTCTCCGCTTTCGGGTGTAAACGACGAGGCTGATATTGCTTGGTATCAGAAAGAAATAATTGTTGATGCCGCTTGGAAAAACAAAAGAACATTTATTACAATTGGGGCATCTGATTGGGAAACGAGGGTTTACATTGACGGTATCGAACTCGGAAAGCATCTTGGCGGTTACACGCCATTTTCTTATGAATTGACCAAATACCTAAAATATGGTCAGAAACAGAAAATCGTAATCAGAGTCGATGACAAACGCCGTGATTTTACACTTTATGGCAAACAAGGCTACGGAAATGCACGTGGACTTTGGCAAACGGTTTATCTCGAAGCTCGTGGCAATGATTTTGTAGAGAATGTTCAATTTGAACCCGACATTGATAATCAGAAAGTCAAAGCTACAATCAAACTTCCATCAAAGACTGATAAAGATTTGACTGCCAAAATTGTAATCAAAACCGAAAATCAGCCAATAACCGCAAATGTTTCGATTCCGAAAGGGAGTCAATCGCAAAGTATCGAAATTGCTATTCCGAATCAACACCTTTGGTCGCTCGAAGACCCTTATTTGTACGATTCCGAAATCAGTTTGGGAGATGATAAAGTCAAAACTTACTTTGGTATGCGTAAGGTTTCGGTGGTAAACCTTCCAAACACCGATTACCCATACATCGCCATCAACAACAAGCCAGTTTATATGCAACTTACACTTGACCAATCGTATCATCCCGAAGGATTTTACACGTTTCCAAGTGATGAATTCATGAAAAATGAGGTTTTGATGGCTCGACAAATTGGTTTAAATGGAATCCGTACTCACATCAAAATTGATATTCCACGAAAGTTATATTGGGCCGATAAACTTGGGGTTTTGGTAATGGCAGATTTACCTAACTTTTGGGGTGAACCAAATGGTGATGCTCGTAGAGAAAGCGAAAGAACATTGCCCGAAATGATTGAGAGAGATTTTAATCATCCTTCGATTTTTTCATGGATTGTATTTAACGAAACATGGGGATTACGAACTAAAGTTAAAGAAAACGGTAAAGAACAAAGTAAATATTTACCAGAAACCCAAAAATGGGTAGTTACGATGGTCGAAAAAGCAAAACATTTAGATAAAACTCGCTTGGTAGAAGATAATTCTATTTGCTGTGGGGCTGGACATACTGTTACAGACATTAATTCGTGGCATGAATATTTGCCCGGTTGGGAATGGGAAAATCATTTGAAGAAAATTACAGAAAATACATATGAAGGCAGTACTCACCACTTTGAGGCAGGATACAAACAAGGTCGCCAACCCAATATAAACTCAGAATGTGGGAATGTTTGGGGCTATGATGGTAGCACTGGCGATGTGGATTGGTCTTGGGATTACCACCGAATGATAAATACTTTCAGGAAATATCCAAAAATTGCTGGTTGGCTCTACACCGAACACCACGATGTTATTAACGAATGGAATGGCTATTGGAAATTTGACCGCAGTAATAAATTCACAGGTCTTGAAGAAATGGTAGATGGAATGAGCATTAAAGATTTTCATTCTGAAATCTACATTTCAACGGGCAATGAAATCAGTAAAACCGTGAAAGCGGGCGAAATGGTGAGTGTACCAACCTACATTTCCTCGATGACTGGTCGTACCGATTTAGGGAATACCCTTAATCTTCGAATCAAAACAAGTTTTGTGGATGCAATCGGTCTTAAAAAAGAATTGGGCGAGATTAACCGCAAAATCCCATACACGCCGTTTGCCAATGGCGAATTAGAAAGCATCGTTTTTGAAATGCCCGACCAAAAAGGCTTGGTAACAGCGGCTTACTTTTTAGAAGATTTAGCCGGTAATGTATTGCACCGAAACGTTTTCAGTTTTATTGTAGAAGCCCCTACTCCAAGCGAGATTGCTCTTCCGAATGGTAAAAAAGCTAAACTTGTGAGCATTGAACCAAAGAATTTTAGCGATGCCAAATGGAGCAAAAAGCAATGGAATGTTTTGGATGGTTTGAAGGTAAATGGGGCGGGAAGTGGTTATTTTGAATATAAAATCAAAGTTCCTGGCAATGCTTTTGAATCTGCGACTTTTATTGCCGAACTCGGAGCGAAGGAACTTTTTGTTAAGGATATGAACCAAGACAAAATCAAAGATGATAATTATATGCTCGGTGCTAAAGTTGAGCCAAGCAAAAATCCAAATTCGTATCCAATGACCGATGAAACGCTTTTCCCGAGCATGGTTTCTATTAGCGTAAATGGTGTTTTTGCTCAAAAAGTTGACCTACCAGACGACCCTGCTGACCACCGCGGAGTACTTTCGTGGCATAATCAACCTAAAGTTCGCAAGTTAAATGAGGCAGGTTCTTATGGTTATAGAGTTGCAGTAAATATTCCTAAAGAAGCCCTTGAAAAAGCTAAGAAAACGGGTGAATTAGTTATCAGATTGACAGCCGATGAAGGACTTGCAGGTGGAATTGCCATTTATGGCGATAAATTTGGAAGGTATCCGATGAATCCAAGTGTTATCTTTTATTAGAAGTTTTCTAACTTTAAGAGTTTCAAAGTTTGTAGTTTTGAACTCTGAAACTTTCAAACTCTGAAACTCTTGAACTTTCAAACTTCAATTTTTTTAAAATGACCAAACTACGAATTGCTATCGACATGGATGATGTCATGGCGGCCACAGCAAATAAAATTTTGCGAATCTACAACGAACATTTTGGAACAAACTTTACATCGGCCGATTTTGATGGCAAAGCATTCAATGAAGTAATTCCGACCGAAAACTACCATTTAATCCACGAAAAAGTACACGAAGTTGGCTTTTTCAGAGATGTTGAAATCATGGCAGATGCTGCCGAAGTTGTCGAAAAACTCAATCAAAAATACGAAGTGTTTGTGGTTTCGGCTGCTACCGAATTCCCGAATTCATTAAAAGAAAAGATTGATTGGTTAGGTGAACATCTACCATTTATTTCGTGGAAAAATATCGTTTTTTGTGGAGATAAGAGCATCGTCTCGGCTGATATTATGATTGACGACCACGAAAAAAATCTCAAAACATTCAAAGGTCGAACACTTATGTTTGATGCCATCCACAATCAAAAAATCACTGATTATCAGCGTATTAAATCTTGGAAAGAAATTGAGAAAATCCTACTTTAATTTCATCAAAAATTTAATATTGCCTGTATTGAAAACCCGTGGCATTTCATTTTTTGAGTATTCGGGTAGCTTATTGGGATAATACCTTTGCATCAGTTTTTCATCATAGTAAAACTCTTGCGGGGGCGTTATCCCAATCCTTTCGAAACCTATAGTTTCGTAACTTCTCCCATCCGACCAATCTCGGTCGGCATAAGTCATAATATCATCTGGATTATTTTCGGCAATAAATGCTTTGAGTAATTTATCCAAACCACCCACCACCGTAAAATTCAATAGATTAGCAAATCTTATCAGTTCGTAAGAACGATATTCTTTTCCTTCTCTCACTATGGTTTTGGCATTGCTAAATGATGCAACGGCCAGTAAAATTTCATCACCTTCTGGATTGATATTTTCAGGCAAAACTCTAAAATATTGTTTGGGCAAATACAAACCGTATTTCAATTTGGCATTTGTAATAACTTGTAAATGATTGTTATTCAAGAAGTTATCTAAAGTAGGCTTATCAATTCTACGAACTTTGGTAAGTCGGGCAGGAATCCGATGCGAAATACCACAATTTGCCAAAATCCGAGATTTACAGATTGCTTGTTTGGTTTTCCAGACATCTTCCCATAGAAATATTTTGCGGTTTTCGGTTTCTAAAACCTTGGAGGTTTTGAAAACCTCCAAGGTTTGTCCAATACTCATACAATAGATTAGAAGTTTGTTTTCTACCAATTCTAAAACATAATTCTCACCGCTAATTTGTTCATTAACAGCAATTCCATTTTCCTCTAAAAAAAGTTTAACCTCGCTAAACCACATCATCATTTTCTACGTTATATAAATCGAAAATCAAATAAAAAGCTTGATTTTTCGTTACAAAGTAATAATAAACTAACCATTTTATCGAATTCAAAATATACCTTATAAAAATTTCATATCATAAAACGCTAAACTTTCTGATTTATGAAAAAGGTAATTTTAATCTGCTTGTTGCCAATATATTCTTTCGCTCAATTTGAATTTGAAAGCCATTATCTAAAATCGCAAGCCGACGAATATTTTAAAGTCGGACGATATTGGGATGCTTTTTTTGCTTACCGTGATGTAATCCGAATGAGCGATAACAAAGAGCAAATCCAACAGTTAATCAAAAATTCTTCACATGCGATGTATCTCACCAAAAAGTTTAGAGATTATCGAGCATTTAAGAACTACGATTTGGCGAAGTCGCATCTCAGAGAACTCATCGAACTTAATCCTTTCGACCCAAATCGAGCCGAATTACCAAATATTAGCATCGAACAGGCCTCTCATTTTCAGCGTTTTGCATTGCGTCAGCAGACGATACAAGCAAGTTTAGAGTATTTCGATAGAGCGATTAAATTGTATCAAGAAGCAATTGCCGAGGGGTCAACTGATAGCTCGATTGAGGTAGCCATCAAAATGTGTGAATGGGCAAAAGAAGAAATTCAAAAATCGGATAAAAATACTTATTCGTTTGATGGCAACAAGAATGGATAATATTTAGGGCGAATCCTCGGATTCGCCCTAAATATTTATAAAGATTTGTACAATTCTATATTTGAAATTATTGGAGTAGCCAAAACTTCATCGAATACAATTCTTACCTCTTTGGCTGTAACATTCGTAAATCTAACAATTCGTTTATAGCCTACAGTTGTAGCTTTTCCTACGGTTTTCCAATTTCCATTTTCATTTACCTGAACCGACATCGATTTAATTCTTTGACCAAATTTTATATTTTCTTGAATCACTATACTGTTAAATTCAGTCGGCTTACTCAATGTAACCGTATATGATTTATCGGTAGCTTTCTTGATTGATTCTTTTGTAACGAGATTCTTAGGATAGCTTGATTCTCTCAATTTCTTGAATTCCATCAAAGCTTTTTCATCATTTTCATGAATAATCCCACGATTATCAACCGGAATATTCAACAATAGATTAGCTCCACGACCCACCGATTTATCCCAAATTTCCATTAACTTTTCGGGCGATTTAACTTTTTCGTCTTCATTTTTGTGATAAAACCAGCCTGGACGAATCGAAACGTCACACTCTGCTGGTAACCAATGCGTTCCATTTTCATCACCGATATTTAATCTTTCAGGCTTATCATAAGCTGGAAACAATTCATCTCTACGCATTGTATGCCAGCAGGTCTCGCCTGCAAAACCATTTTCGTTTCCAACCCAGCGAATATCAGGGCCAGCATCGCTAAAAATAAGAGCGTGCGGCTGATACTTTTTTACAGTCGCATTAAATCTCGGAAAATCATACACTTGTTTTTTTCCGTTTGGACCTTCGCCATTGGCTCCATCAAACCAAACTTCAAACAAATCACCATAATTTGTCAAAACTTCGGTGAGCATATTGTTAAATACATCGTTGTACTCTGGTGTACCGTAGGTTGGATGGTTTCTATCCCAAGGCGAAATGTAAACGCCCATTTTTAATCCATATTCTTTACACGCAGCCGATAATTCTTTCAAAACATCACCTTTACCATCCTTCCATTTCGATTCTCTGACCGTGTGCTTTGAATATTTACTCGGAAACAACGCAAAACCATCGTGGTGTTTGGCCGTAATGATGATTCCCTTCATGCCAGCCGCTTTGCAAATTCTTGCCCACTGGCGGCAATCTAACTGAGTAGGATTAAAAACCTCCTCTTTTTCGGTGCCATCGCCCCATTCTTTATCGGTAAAAGAATTCGGGCCAAAATGCACAAATGCGTAGTATTCGAGTTTATGCCAATTAAGTTGGTCTTGGCTCGGTACAGCCCCAAATGGTTTCTGAGCGAAGTTGATATAAGGAATGAATAATAGAAAAAAAGCAATTTTTTTCATAGTAAATTTTCTTGAAGGTTGTTGAAAATACAAAAATCTACAATTATCTGATTGGATGTTTCAAAAAGTCATAAAAATACCAAAAATCGGGAGCAAACAATTAGATATTAGAATAGTATAATTTTATTTTTGCTAAGTACAAAAAGAAGGTATTTTAATCCCCCAAAATAAGATTCTAAAAAATATTTTGGCAATAAACTTATTCAATCCTAATGCTAATTATCAATTATAACTTAAAACCCACTGATTTAAAACAAAAACTCAACAGATTTTGGGATTTGTCAGGAAAGAAAATCCTCGATATTGAAAAAAACTACGACACATCCAAAGGTTCACCAGTATTTACCATAAAAGGGCAATACACAACCCGCGGCTGGACAGAATGGACTCAAGGGTTTGTTTTTGGGTCTTCTATCCTACAATTTGACGCCACAGGAGACGAGCAATTCCTCGAAATTGGCAAAAAAAACACCCTAAAATTTATGGCTCCGCACGTTAGCCACATCGGGGTTCACGACCACGGATTCAATAATGTTAGCACTTACGGAAACTTGCTAAGATTAATGAACGAGGGCAAAATCGAACACAACGAATGGGAAAAGAACTTTTATGAGTTAGCCTTGAAAATATCGGGAGCAGTGCAAGCAAGCCGCTGGACGACTATTAAAAATGGTGGATTTATTCATTCTTTCAATGGGCCACATTCGTTATTTGTCGATACCATTCGCTCATGCAGGGCATTGGTTGTTAGCCACCAATTAGGACATGTTTTTCAGGCAGAAAATGATATAAAAATCAACTTACTCGAAAGAGCATTGCTACATATCAAAGCCACCGCAGATTATTCGGTTTATTACGGAGAAGGTAGAGATTCGTACGATATTTGGGGCAGAACCGCCCACGAGAGCGTTTTCAATACCAAAGATGGTAATTTCAGATGTCCGAATTCACAGCAGGGTTACACCGGATTTAGCACATGGACCCGTGGTTTGGCTTGGGCAATGTGCGGTTTTCCTGAGCAATTAGAATTTTTAGAAACGATTTCGGATGAAGAATTAGAGACCTTTGGAGGAAGAGCAAGCCTTGAGGAAATGATGTTGAAAGCCGCTAAAGCAACTTGCGATTTTTATATTGCGAATACCCCAACAGATGGTGTTCCGTATTGGGATACTGGTGCTCCAAACTTACATAAATTAGGGGATTATCTCGAAAGAAAATCTGACCCTTACAATGACCACGAGCCAATTGACGGTTCGGCGGCAGCCATTGCAGTACAAGGGCTTTTACGTCTGGGTAAATATTTGACAAATAAAGGGCAAATCGAAGAAGGTAATAAGTATTTTCAAGCGGGATTAACAGTCTTAGATACCATTCTTGAAGAACCATACCTTAGCACCAATGACCCACACCAAGGTCTTTTGCTGCACTCGATTTATCATCGCCCAAATGGCTGGGATTATATTCCAGAAGGCAGTAAAATTCCGAATGGAGAATCAAGTCAATGGGGCGATTATCACATTCGAGAAGCGGCACTTTATGTGCAAAGATTAATCAATAATGAAAAATACTATACTTTTTTTGGTTAAAAGTTAGTTTCGTTTTCAATCCAAAATTAAAACCTGTAAGATTTTTTATGTCTGGTAAATATAAACCGAAGTATTCGAGAGTTGCACAATTAAAAACAGCCGAAGATTTAAGAAAATACTTAAACGAAAATGGTGTAGATTTACCATTTGACGATACCTTATTACCGCCTTCAGAATCACCATTTCACAAAAAAATTCAGTTAAAATCGGGTAAAACAATCGGTAATAGCCTTTGTATCTTGCCAATGGAAGGTTGGGATGGCACAACCGATGGTAAACCAACAGAATACACAAAAAATCGTTGGGTAAAGTTTGCTGTAAGTGGTGCTAAATTGTTGTTTGGATGCGAGGCAGTTGCAGTATGCCCCGATGGAAGGGCAAATCCGAACCAGCTTTACATGAGCGATGAAAATTTTGAAGAGTTTGTCAATCTTCGTCAAATTGTAATCGAAAAACACCAAGAGAAATTCGGAACAACCGACGATTTAGTCATTGGTCTTCAACTAACTCACTCAGGAAGATTCTGCAAGCCAAACGACCACAAGAAATTTGAATCGAAGGTTTTGTATTCGCATCCTTTTCTTGATGCCAAATTTCACGTGAATCCAGAAACCCAAACGATGACCGATGAAGACATTGATGAACTCATCGAAAAATACGTTTCGGCGGCTGTTTTAGCCCAAAAAGCGGGCTATGATTTTGTAGATATTAAGCATTGCCACGGTTATTTGGGTCATGAGTTTTTGAGTGCCATCGATAGAGAAGGAAAATATGGTGGAAGTTTTGAGAACCGAACCAGATTTTTGAGAAATATTGTCGAAGGAATCAATAAAGCAGCCCAAGGTCTTGAAATCGGAGTGAGATTGAGTGCATTTGATTTTCTTCCATTCAAAAAAGGAATCGAAGATGTCGGAACTCCCGAATCAACAGACACTTATCCTTACGCATTTGGTTCTGACGATAGCGGTTTGAACATTGACTTAACTGAAACAAAAGCATTTTTGGCATTGGCCGAAAGTCTCGGTATTCAATTGATTTGCATAACTGGAGGTAGCCCGTACTACAATCCGCATTTGATGCGTCCGGCTATTTTTCCACCGTCTGATGGTTATCTTCCACCAGAAGAGCCAATGGCTGGGGTAAAACGCCAAATAGATGTAACGGCAGAATTGAAAAAAGCATTTCCAGAATTAGTGATTATTGGTTCGGGATATTCTTATTTGCAAGAATGGTTGCCGAATGTTGGGCAATATGTTTTAAGAAACGGAATGGCAGACTCAGTCGGTTTTGGAAGAATGGTACTCTCCTACCCTACAATGCCCGAAGATATGCTGAACGGAACAACTTTGGAGCGAAAGCTAATTTGTCGTACTTTTTCTGATTGTACAACCGCCCCAAGAAATGGTTTGATTTCGGGATGTTATCCGTTAGACACACTTTACAAAAAACTGCCCGAAGCCGAGCAATTAAAAGCAATTAAAGATAGTTTGTAAAGGATTTGACTCTGACGGGTTTAGTTTGTCTTATATTAAGCGAATTAAATTAATATAATCTTGGAAATTATAAAATTCGTGGTATTATTTGGCGTATAAATCATTTCAAATGAAGTACCCAAGAAAACTTTCATCTGGAGCAAATAACACTGTAATCGTGTTATCGGATACCGAAGTTGCCAAGTTATTCACTGATGATACTCGCTCGGATATTGGTTCAGAATCCGAAAAAATGAAATTTGCCAATCAAATAAACGGTTTGTTGGCAAAATTTATTCGATTAGATTACGACGAAACCCTGAGTGCTGAAATGTTGGTAATGGAGAGGTTATACCCAATTGATTACCGTGCCTATGAAGTAGAGAGGCGTGAATTGTGGTTTGAGGTATTTGAAGACGAATTAAATGAACTCCATAAAGCTGGTTTTGTACACAGAGATTTAAAACGCCCCTCAAACATTGGAGGTTTAGCTTTTGATAATATCTTATTGACTGATAAGGGTCTAAGATTAATTGATGCAGGGATTTCGGCTATTAAAACGCAAGTTGGGTATAAAATTTTTGAGAAGTATATCGAGATAGAAAAAGCTGAGATTCAAGAATTTAAAGAATATTTTTTGAACAGATAAAATGGCAGTAGCATTCATAACAGGAGGAAGTCGAGGAATCGGGCTTGGGATTTCGGAACATTTAGCAAAAAAAGGATTCGATTTAGCGATAAATGGAATGCGGGTTGCCGAATCGGTTGGTGATGTCATCAGCCATTTAAAGAGTTTCGGAGTTGATGTAATTTATTGTCAAGGCAATGTTGCTTCAAAAGAAGACCGCCAAAGGATGTTATCTGAAATAGACTCCCACTTTGGAAGATTAGACGTACTCGTAAACAACGCTGGAGTTGCCCCAAAAGTAAGAAACGATATTCTCGAAACAACCGAAGAAAGCTATGATTATGTGATGGATACTAATCTAAAAGCCAATTACTTCATGACTCAGTCGGTTGCGAATTGGATGATTGAACAAAAATCTAAATTACCAGATTTTGAAGGATTTATCATCAATATTTCGTCTATTTCGGCAACTGTGGCATCAGTGAATCGCGGTGAATATTGTGTATCGAAGGCTGGAATTGCCATGAATACACAACTTTTTGCTATAAGACTTGGCAAATACGGAATCAATGTTTATGAGGTTCGTCCGGGTGTTATCAAAACAGATATGACGGCGGGAGTTACAGAAAAGTACGATAATTTGATAGAGAATGGATTGACTCTGCAAAAACGTTGGGGATACCCTAATGATATTGGTAAAGCAGTAGCGGCATTGGCAAGTGGTGATTTTCCGTATTCGACGGGTAGTGTTTTTATGATTGACGGCGGATTGACGATTCCGAGATTGTAGTCCCCCTACAACCCTGACAGCGTTTTAAACGCTGTCAGGGTTACCAAAAAATTCAACTAACCCACCCCTGACAGGGTTCAGAACGCCAGTCGGCAAGTCCCTATCAGGGGTGGGTCAATAAAAATTCAACCAAACTATTCAACCATATAATGAAAAAACTCTCACGTCGTGATATGCTGAAATCGGCATTACCGACTTCAATGGCCGTAATGGCTATTCCTACAATTATTCCGTCGCGGGCATTTGGAGCCAACGACAGAATCAGGATGGCAGTTTTGGGTGTAAACGGACGAGGTAAAGACCATATCCAAGGATTGATGAAGCAAGAAAATGTTCAGATTGTAACTCTTTGCGACCCCGACAGTGTAGTTTCTGGAAAAGAAGCCCAAGAATTTGAAAAAAAGTACAACCTAAAAGTAGCAACCGAGCAAGATTTAAGAAAAGTTTACGACGACAAAAACATTGATGCGGTAAGTATAGCCACCCCAAACCATTGGCACGCTTTGGCTACCATTTGGGCTTGTCAGGCTGGCAAAGACGTTTATGTTGAGAAGCCCGGCTCACACAATATTTTTGAAGGCCGCAAGATGATTGAGGCGGCGGCAAAATATAACCGAATTGTACAGCATGGAGTACAATTACGTAGTTCAGTTGCAATCCAAGAAGCTATCAAGCATTTGAGAGAAGGATTAATCGGCAAGGTTTACATGGCTCGTGGTTTGGTGTTTAAATGGAGACCCGATATTGGCAATCAGGGTAAATCACCAGTACCAGAAGGATTAAATTGGGATATTTGGCAAGGACCAGCCCAAGTCGAAGAATTCAGCAAAAACTATGTTCACTACAACTGGCATTGGTTTTGGAAATACGGTAATGGCGATGTTGGAAATCAAGGCGTTCACGAAACCGACCTTTGCATGTGGGGATTAGATGTTGGGCTACCAGAAGAAATCACTTCGCAGGGAGCAAAAATGCTTTGGAATGACTGCAAAGAAACCCCCGAAACACTTACTTCAATTTATAAATATCCGAAAGAAGGTAAGATGATTCAGATGGAGGTTCGTCCGTGGATGACCAATAAAGAAGATGGTATTGAAGTTGGTAATATTTTCTACGGAGACAAAGGCTATATGGTAATCAATGGTTATAATGATTACAAAACCTATCTCGGAAAAAACAGAGAACCTGGCCCCGCACGCAAAGAGGGGGGCGACCATTACAAAAACTTCATTGATGCGGTACGCAAAAGAGATAAGTCAATCTTGAATGGACCAGTCGAAACCGCACATTTATCGGCTGGAATCGCCCATTTGGGTAATATTTCGTATAGATTAAACCGAACTTTGAAATTCGATACAAAAACCGAAACATTCATTGGCGATAAAGAGGCAAATGCGATGCTTACACGCAAGTATCGCCCGCCGTTTATAGTACCTGACAAAGTTTAATTGCATATATCCGACAACCCTGACAGGTTTTTGAAACCTGTCAGGGTTTAAATTTTCAAGTCATTCTCCAAATAAATTGAGTATCTTTGGGACAAAAACAATTTATGGCAAGGGTCGAATTAGGTAAAGTAAATAGATTGCAGGTAGTTAAAGGAGTTGATTTTGGGATTTATCTCGATGGCGATGATGATGGGGAAATCTTAATGCCTACACGGTATGTTCCCGAAGGAATCCAACCTCAAGACTGGATTGATGCCTTTATTTATCTCGATTCAGAAGACCGACTCATTGCCACAACCGAACGCCCCTATGCCGAAGTTGGTGACTTTGCTTTCTTAAAAGTTGGCGGTGTAAACTCTTTCGGGGCTTTTGTTGAATGGGGTTTGCCAAAAGACATTCTTGTTCCGTTTAGAGAGCAAAAAGTTCGGATGATTGAGGGCAACCGCTACGTAGTTTATATCTACGAAGATTCGGCAACGGGTAGAATCGTAGCATCTTCTAAGTTTGAAAAATTTTTGGACAAAACACCTCCATCTTACGAAATAGGAGAAAAAGTTGATTTAATGATTTACCAAAGAACCGAGTTGGGCTACAAAGCTGTCATCAATCAAAAACATTCTGGAGTGTTGTACTACAATGAGATTTTTCAGCCGATTGCGGTTGGACAAAAAATTGAAGGATACATAAACCGGATTCGTGAAGACCATAAGATTGATTTGATACTTGACAAACCCGGTTATGAAAAAATTGGCGATTTAGCTACACAAATTCTTAACAAACTTAAAGAGCAAGGCGGATTTTTAGCAGTAACAGATAAAAGCGATTCGGAAGAAATCTACGAAATCTTTAGAATGAGCAAAAAATCTTATAAAAAAGCTGTGGGAGATTTATACAAAAGACGTTTGGTGGCTTTAGAAAGCGACGGTATTAGGCTTCTTCAATGAAATAATAGTTTTTATTTTTTTTAGTTCTTTCTTTTGTCGCCTCGATGCCAAGATGTTTTCACCAGTTTCCAAACAAATTGTGTTACCTTCAATTTGCGTAACATAACTTGCATTAATTGCACTTCCGCGGTGAATCCTTATGAAATTGCCAAAAGGCATTAAAGCATCAAAAACTTTTTTAATTGTGGTGGCAACATATACTTTTTCGCCACTGTTTAGAAAGATATTGGTGTAGTTAACATCGGCTTGAAGGTGTATGACATCCTCTGCTTTGACATACCGGAAGCCACCAATGTGTACTCCGTTTAGGTTGTTTTTTGGGCATTTTTTCATGACGGGATTTTATTTATAAGGGTAAAAGTAATTTCAGTAAATATTTGAAGTTGTGCGGTTTAGCTTTATGTTGGATTATTGGGGTCATGACCAGTAATTAACCAATTTTTACTGTCAATGTATGTCTTTTGTGAATTTAGTAGAGTTATCATTGCCAAAAAATCGACTCCATTGAGTTGTCCGAATATATGTTTTTGTCCAAATTCATCAGCTACACTGACAAAACCTTCGTGCTTGTTTGTATCCCAACCATAATTATATGATTCAATTTTTTTCATCAAAAACCTTAATAATTGTTACAAAATTGCTGGATTAATCGATGCTAATCAATCATCTATTTATAGTAATTTCATACTATATTCATAGTATTCAATATATAAGTTTTGCGTGTTTGTAATAGATTTATTAAATTAAAATTCGTTTACCCTAATTTCAAATGAAAAAGACTTTACTGATAATCTTACTCTTTACAAACCTTACTAATGCTTCAAAAATTGATAGTCTAAAAACTAAATTATCTGAATCGGTAGTTGCCAATAATGACACACTAAAAATCCAGATATTTTGCAAAATTGCAGACCTTTTGATAACAGAAAATAGTTCGGAAAGTATAATTTATATACAGAAAGCGTTAGAATTATCGGATAAAATCAAGTACGAAAAAGGAAGACTCAAAGCTAACCTTCTCTATGCCCAAAAATTTAGAGGTAGTTTTCTAAAATCCAGTAGTTATCTACAAAAAGCCCTCGCAATTGCCGAAAAAAATAAATTTTTTAAAGAGGCCATTGAAATTACAAACGATATTAGTGTAAATTACGGTTCTACTAAAGATTACGACAAAGCATTAAAATATAGTCTTTACAATTCTGAATTATGCCAAAAATTTGGTACGAAAGAAGAATATTTAATGAGTCTAAATATCCTTGGGGCCATTTATTTTGAAAAAAATGACACTCAAAAAGCATACAATTATTTTTTAAAATGTGAGGAATTAAATAAAGAGCTCAAAAGCCAAAATTTGTACATTTCAACATTAATTAATATAGCTAACATTTACTTTAGACAGAAAAAATTTGACCCTGCAATCGAAAGACTAAAAAAAGCTTTAACAGTTAATGTAAGTTACAATGACCGAATTTCGTATCCTGCAAATTTATTGGCGAAAATTTATCTCGAAAAAAGAGAATTTGAAAATGCCCAAAAGTACGCTCGAATGGCATATTTGGGTAATCCTAACTCTATATACTCAAGAGAATATACGACCCTAACACTTTCAGAAGTTTTCTCAAAGATGAAAAGATATGATTCGGCTCACTACTATTTGCAAGAACATCTCAAGATAAAAAATCAACTCGATTCTTCTAAATCAGCTCAAGTCAACCGACTGATGGTGTTAGATTATGAAAGTGAAAAACAATTTCAAGAAATAAATGATTTGAGTGAGGATGTATTGGTAGAAAAACAAAAAAAAATAATGAATGCTTGGGCGGCTGTCATCTTGCTGCTTGCTATTTTGATAATTTTATATTTTTTGAGGTCGGTTCGTCAAAAAAACAAAGAAATTGAAAAACAAAAACAAGATATTGAACAACTTAACAATACGCTTGAATGGAAGGTAGAAGAAAGAACAAAAGAACTCTCTGAGGCAAACAAAGCTCTCACACAACTCAACAAAGAAATAAGCGAAGCTTTAGCTAAGGGGCAATCAATTGAGCGTGAAAGGATGGCATCAGAGCTACACGATAACATTGGGTCGATTATATCAGGATTAAAGTTTTCGGTACAATCAGTCGATAAATCAAACCTTAAAGAAGCTGACCGTTTGGTATATGACGGAATCTTCAAAAAATTAGAAGAAGCCTACAATGATGTCAGGCTGCTATCACATAATTTGCTGCCGACAGCCCTTAACGAACTCGGTTTAATAGGTGCTTTAGAGAAAATAACTGAGGAATATAACAAAAATTATGACATATATTTCAGACTGAAGGTGGCCGAAAATATCCCAAACAATATCAATAGCGAAATATCATTAGAACTTTACAGCTGTTGTTATGAAGCATTCAACAATATTTTAAAACACGCCAAAGCAACAAAAGTGTTGATAAATATAAATTTTGACGAATCAACCCAGACGCTAAACATACAAATAGTAGATAATGGAATAGGTTTTGATTTGAATAAATCTAAATATGGAAAAGGAATAAGCAACATTAAGAAACGAATAGAAAAAATCAAGGGTAAGTTAGATATCCAAGGCAGACCTAATAAAGGCACTCAGATAACGATTGATGTTTTGATTTAAAAGTTCTTTAAGTTTATCACTTAGCGACTTCTCATTGATGATTTCGTAGGCAATTTTTATGTAATTCAACGGATTGAATGCGTCATCTTTGAGTATTGATGAGACACCACGTTTTTTGATTTCTTCCTTAAAGTTAAGTATTTCAATGCTTTGTTTGGCTGCCTTTTTATTTAAAACTATCCTTTTAAAGATTGTTTCAAAATCTATTTTTTCATCAGCCAATCTATTAATATTTTCAATCAAAATTTGACAATAATATTTAATTAGCCAATCTTTTCTGAGGTATTTCAAAACCGTAATTAAAAAAAAGAGTATTGCTTTTTTTTCAGTAATATCAACTTTTTGATAATAAGTATTATCTAAATCATATTCGTCTTCAATAAATGCTCCCACCCAATTTATTGAAACTTGTCCATTAAAATTTGTTACAATCGCCTGTTTACAAATCAGATTTGCTACATAAACTGGCAACTTGTTGGTTTTAAATATCTGAATCTCATTAACTAAGTCTATTTTGGAGAAAACCGAAAAATCATAAGGAAAACAAGTATTTGGGTTACGATAGAATTCATCTATCAAATATCCATTTCTACTCAGATTTTCTGAAATATACTCGTATATACATTTTCTACAATTGATTCGGTAATAGTTTGCATAATATTCGGCAATAACTTTTGCTCTACTCAAACCAAAACTTTCACCAGAAATCATCGGGTCTTCTGCAAATCCAACACCCGGCAATCCAAAATATTTAGTAAATAGCGGGATTCTATTCTCGAAATAAGAAAAATATTGGAGGTATATTTGCTGAAATACTAAAAAAACGATGTGGTAATGTTCTTGATGAAAGTACAAAACAGCTGAGTCAGTCCGTTTGACTGCTGCATCTGTGAACTTAAAATGGAACGGAATCTGCCTACTGTTTAACGCATCGCTCAAAGATTTTAAAAATTTGAGCGTATCCTTGAAGTCTGAATTTAGATTTAGGTAAAATCGTACAATAGACATCACACCAAGATAGTGGCTACCTCTTATGTAATACCAAAGACCACCATCTTTTGTGAGCAGTTCGGCATTAATTATTTTGATGTTTACATAATGATTACCTTCATCAGCGAGGTGATTCGAGGTATCTTCATCAATAAAGTGAAATGGCTCAACTAATCTATATTCTCCGGCTTTATAAAGGAGAAATTGTCCAAATTGCTTAGAGTAAATATTCTTTTCTTTAGAGAATGACCAATTTTTATCCCAACCAATTTTTCTGTTATGTCCAAAAAGAACATTTATTAATTCATTTAAATTTTCTTTAGCATCATTTTCAATTTCATCGCAAGATTTATTCTGTTTGTTCTTTACGTCTGAGATACTTGCATACTCCTTGTATATAAAGTCTCTTATTCTAATGACAATGCTATGGTATTCGTAAGAATCAAGTGTGGTAAAGTCATTGCCTCTAAAGTTCTCATCTAATTGAGTAATCAGATTCTTTATTTGTATTTCATTATTCATCAATTTATTACATTAAGTGAAGTGAATTGTTTAATTGACACCATTAAACCGCTAATGATAAGATAGTTACACATTTAGCCGAACAAAGTTTGAAAGAGAACTCGCTGATACTTAGTAGATTTCAAAGTTTTGTGCAATTCAGTGTTTAATAATATACTATCAAATATTATTTTTCATTTACTTATTGAAATTTAATCAATACATCTAAGAAAAAAGTTGGTAACGCTCTGGTGCATTTTCTAAAATAAGCTTAATGTAAGTTTCGGTTTCAGTCAATAACAACTTGGCACGATTAATATTCTTTCTGAAAACATCGTTCGAAATGTATTTTAAAGTTTTCGTTCTCCATTTATCGATAATTCTCATAGCCCAAAACTTCATAATTTTTTTGTAAACTACTTTTTTTGATTCTAAGTCCAGTTTCTGAATATCACAGTAAGTATCTATCAATGCTTTAAAAAATATGGCTGACTTCTCAGGATGATTTTTTATTGGTGTATCATGAAGAAATGACTCTACGATGCACGCAATATCCCAAGTTTTATCACCTATCGAAACAAATTCAAAATCAATAAATTCAACACCATTTTTGTATTTGAATATGTTTTGAGTTTTTAAATCACCATGAATTAAAGTATCACTATTCCATTCAGTTGAAAAATCGAAAAGATTGCTCCTCAAAATATCACTATTGACAAAATCATGTAAAATCGACCGATATAACTCAATTTGAGGATTTGTGAATGACGGAAATACAACTTCATCTAAGAAGTAGTTTCTTCCATATCCTTGTTTAAGTTGATTAAGTAGATGTAAGTATAGTGGTTCCTGCGTTAATACATTTGTTTTAGCATATTTTTCAACTTTGGGATTACTTAACTTTAGAGCATTGTGAAAAGAAGCCAATTTATTGGCAATTGCTATCGCTAAATTATATACATCAATCTCAAAATAGTCTGTTGTAAAATTTTGAAGAAAAGGTAGAACCAAAACATAATTTTTTGGGTCAAAACAACAGTTTACAGTCAATTCGTCAAAAAATGTATAAAAATTATTTTCAATATTGATATGCCAAGTTGCATATCCGACTAAATATTTGGGCTGTTTAAATACAAAAGAATGATTGTTCATTGTACATTTCAAGAGCGTGTTTCGTGGATTTGCCGACTGCAAATCCTCTATAACAAAATCATCATCATTGACGAGAAAATCATTCAATATAGCAAAGTCGTTCTCCCACCTTTTTTGCAAAAGGTAGTAGGGCAAATTGTAAGTTGATAGCAACATAATATTCAATACTTCAAATTAAGCACCAACAGTTTGAAGATTGCCATAAAATAGACTTGGAACAATTATAAAAACCTCAATACCCGTGATGCAATGTAAACGTATAACTGAATGAAATGTCAGAATTTGCATTATGAGCATCAATTATCGACATCCGAACAAAGCCCGAACTTTGGCTTTTTAGATAGCATGGAGCGTCGGCCAAAGCTTTTAAATCTACTTTTTCGTAGGAGCCATCGGGGTTTCTTGTAGGTTCAACGAAGTTTACTATACTTTCAGATTCAAGAACAATTGCTTTTGAACCTTCTTGGCCTTCTATGTCTAAAAATACAACATAAGGCCTTGTCATTGAGAGACTTTCCCTCATTTTTGGGGCAGGTTTAAGTTGCCCTTTAAGTTCTAAGATTGAATCAGCAGAGTTTGAGTTGGTAGGCATCGTTATTTTTATTTATGTTAAAAATCCTCAATATCATTATTGGTTATGAAGCCATTTTTCAATGCCCATTTCAAAAGTCCAATGGCAGTTTTAACACCAGCTTTAGTGTAAATGTTCTGGCGATGAGTTGTAATTGTACTCACTGCAAGATTTAATTCTGCTGCGATTTCAGGATTAGTAAACTCTTTAATAATAAATCTCAAAACTTCTTTTTCTCGCTCGCTTAATACAATTTTATCATTTACGCTACTTTTACCATTGGCATTAACAGGATTAGGAATCTCACTTAATTTTAGAATCACATCATCACTAAAAAATCTGTCACCTTCCATAACCCTACTAATTGCTCTTTCGAGACCTTCTTTAGGTATATTTTTCATGACATATCCATTTACTCCTGCATGTATTGCACTTTTGATTGCCTCGGCATCTTCTTTGAATGTGAGCATCAAAATTTTCAATTTGGAGTTATTTCTTCGAATCTTAATAGTAGTTTCGATTCCATTGAGAAGCGGCATCTGAAAATCAAGAATTACCATATCAACTTCATTTTCGTTAACAAATTCAATAACCTGCCAACCATTATTTACAATTCCTACTATTTCAATCCAATCAACACCCTGCAACATCGATTTTAGACCATCTGCCAAAATCTGATGGTCGTCAGCGATTAATAATTTTATTCGTTTATCCGTGTTATTCACATTTAGTATTTATTTTCTAAATTAAACACTCTATTTTTTCTTTATCAAAACTTTTTATTTTTCGGTCATTTTTGAATAAAAACAAAAAAGTAGTACCCATTTTGAGTACTACTTCTAAATTATCATAAAAACGATTCAATTATTCATACGGTTGGATAGCCGAAACTCTCCAGACTCCATCTTCTAAGTCCAACAAGTATTTTATCGAATGCTTGTATGGCTTAGCGATTTTTAAAATTACGGTTGATTTATTTCGATTTGTTGTTACGACAGATGTCGGAAGCCCAGCCATGAGTTGTTTACCCGTTGGAGGGTCTTGCGAAAGAGTATATCTATCTGCCTCCAAACCATAGGCATATTTTTGTTTTGCTATTTGTTTATTTTTCTCAATCACCTCGTTTCGTAGAGAAGCCAAATACACTTTTGAGAAAATCTTAGTTTTTTCAATTTTGGCCAGATGTTTCTCAAAACAACGATAGTCTATCTTTGTAATCTCGTAGCCTTCGCCCTCGTAGCATAGGCCTTCATCGGGAATAGTACCCGAATCTAACCAAGTTAGTAAAGCTTTTACTCCGTCTTTTGGCGTAGCTTGTGCCATCGAAATACTCGGACAAATAAAAATAATTAGCAACAAAATTCTTACTTTTTTCATTTACGAATAGTTAAAATCTTTTGAATAATTCTTTAAACGTAAATGTAACATTTTGAATATTTAAAATTCAAATTTTGATTCAATCATTTTTATTTAGAGATTTCAAAACCTCCTCAAAGCTAATCCAATATATATCACCATTACCGTTTTGGGTTGAATTATTGAATTTCAAATAGTCTTGATATACATATTTTTTCTCGGCTGATTGAACTGGAAGAATCGTTCTTTCACTTGTAAAAAATAAAATCTTTTTATCGAAACTAACGGTTGGGCAGTAATCCAATTTTTCAGAATTAATTAAAGCAATTTGCTTCGGAATTTGCCATTTACTCCCAGATTTGAAACTAATATATATATCACCACGACCTTTGTCACCTTTTCGACCGTATGCTGTAAACAAAATGAATGATTCGTCGGGTGCGACGAATGCATTAAATTCATACATTTTAGAATTTATGGTCGAGTCTAAAGCAATTGCCTTCTGGTAATTGCCATCTTTAAATTCTGAAACAAAAATATCTTCTTTGCTAACTGCTTCATTGTATGATGCTGTAAAATAAAGATTTCCGTTTGCAGCAACCGACGGATAGAATTCATCAAAATCAGTATTGATTGGTAAATGTTTTGCCGAAGACCAACCTTCTTTACTTTTCTCGACAAACCAAATATCAAAATCTCTCTTTTCTTTTCCATCAACAGGTCTTTTTGAAACAAAATAGAGTTTTTTTCCATCTGGAGAAAAAGCTGGCTCCAAGTCAGAATAAACCCCAGAAAACGAAGCGATTTTAGGTTTTGTCCAATCTCCGCTCGATGTTTTTGTAGAATAACAAATAGCACTCATTGCGTTTTGCGGGCTTACAACCGTAAAGTACAATTCTTTTCCATCGGGAGAAATTGTCAAATCACGTTCGTTAAGCCCAGTGCTGATGAAATTAGGCAAAAGTAATTGTGGAACAATCGGTGGATTATTAAAATCAATTTTTTGAGAAAAAGCCATTGAATACCATAAACTTAGACTCACCAATAAAATTATTCGGGACTTTGCCATACAATATTGATTATTAACCATTTACCATCTTCTTTAACTAATTGGCAATAATCAAAACCCCATTCGGCCGATACTTTACCTATTGCAATTCGGTCATGCACCGCAATAACTTCTGCCTTACGTGGCACAGCAATCGGTTTCTTTTCGGCATTCCATTCACCAGCAAGTTTTTCGAGACGTTCAAATGTCATTTGTCCCATTTTGCCAAAAGGTTTTTGTTTATCGGGTCGATAAAAACCATATTTCCCCAATTTAGGATGAACACTTTCACGAATGAGTTCGGGTTTTGCCTCATAGAGAGCATCTAAATAATTATTGAGGGCTTTTTCAACTAATTGTTTTTCGGATGATTGTGCTAATGCACCAAAAGACAATAGCATTAGTAGAATTAACTTTTTCATAAATTTCAAAGTGAAATATTTAAAAGAAAAGGATTGTGATAAACAAAGTTAACCTAAACAATAATCCCAAAAATCACCCATTAATAGTGATTTTGAGAAAAACACCATAATTACTGACTATCAATGAGTTAAGAATCAAACCAAAATAAAGTGGATTTAAAGTTTGTTGATTAAGATTTTAACCTACAATTTTGCGACCTTATTATCCATATTTTATAATTTATAATCCAAATTTTTAATGAAAAAAGTAATCTACATCTCCGCAATCGTGCTATTTAGCACATTCAAATCTTTCTCACAAGAAAAAGTTTTGCAGTAAAATTAAATCCACTGAGCTTGGCTTTTATTACCCCAAACTTACAATTTGAGAAATCAATCAGCGAAACGTCAACTGTTCAACTTGGCCTTGCATTTGCAAACTTCAAGGTTCTTGAGCAAAAATTCGGTTTCGTACAGGTTACACCAGAGTTCCGCAAGTATTTTGGCGAAGAAGGTGCCATGAGAGGTTTTTACGTTGGTCCTTACCTTCGTTTGATTTCTGGTGGATATACTGAAGGTAATTCGGATGCAAAAATCAAATACAATACCTTTGGTGGTGGTGCTGTGCTTGGTTTCGAAAGAGCCACTCAAGGTGGTTTTGTTTTCGATATCTTCGCTGGTCCTAACTACGGTTCTACAAGCTTCAAACAAAATGTTGTAGAAGATGATGTACCAACAAGAGGAACTGGTAATGGTTTCGGTGTTCGTTTCGGCATCGCACTTGGTTTTGCTAAATAATCAAACCAAAATCAATATAAAAAAGAATAGCTACTCGGTTGAGTAGCTATTCTTTTTTTATGACTCTAATGATTTACCTATATCATCTATCTGTGAATCTAAATTATCATCGACTCCAATACCTTTAGGATTATAACCCCATTTGTTTCTACCCGGCTCACTATCTGTACACAAAAGTACCAACAACCAGATACCGCCAATGAGCGGTATAAGCGAAATAAAATAAAACCAACCGCTTTTGCCAACGTCATGCAATCTTCTAACAACAATTGCCAAAGACGGTATGATAATCCCTAATGCGTAAATAGCAACAAGGAAAACACCGTATTCGCCAAAGGCAAAACCAATAGTAAATAAAATGATGTATGCTAAAAAGTTGAATAGTACAAAATACCAATACTCGCTACGTCTTGCTCTGCCACTAAAGTCGGCATACTTGTATCTTAATGCGTCAATGTAATAATTAATCATACGTTTTAAAGTTTAGTTATAAGAAAATTGTTTGTAAGCAATATGATATACTAATTTTCGAGTGATTTACCAATTTCATCTATCTGGGAATCGTAACTTTCCTCATTTCCAATACCTTTTGGATTCTCTCCATAACCATTTTCTCCGGGTTCTCCATCTTTAAATATTAAAAAAACAAAATAAAAAGGAATCAACAGAAACCAGCCACTATTGCCTACATCATGGCATCTTTTGGCTCCTTGAGCATAAATAAACCACAATAATGGAATATAAAGCAGTAGTAGAATTGCACCACCTATAGTCTCTTCAACACCTTCTGTTAGCAGGCTAATTATGGTAATGGAAATTGTGTAAATAATAAAGGAAATTCCAAACTCTTTACGGCGGATTCGGCCTTCAAAAGAAAAAGGTGCTTTGAACATAATCAACTAAAGTTTGACGTGAATAAAATATTAAATCATTTGTTTACGCTTAATCTGAATGTACTTATTGATAGCCTGAATACTCAAATGCTGAGGCTGTGTGATAAGCCCTTGGATTCCGGCATTTACTAACTCTTTCAAAATCAATTGGTTTTGGCTCAGAAAGTGTTTTCCGATGGTTTTTGAGTAAATTTCTCTCAGATTTGTTGCTGTTTCGTTTGAGAATTTGACAATCTCTGAATTCTCAAAAAATACAACCAATACCAAATGGTATTGTGCAATTGCTTTTAAGTATTGTAAATTTCGTTTTAGGCTATTTATCGAATCGAAATTTGTAAAAATCACAAGTAAACTCCGCTGTCGAATCTTAAATCTGACGAATTTATATAAACGTTCAAAATCGGACTCAAGAAAATCAGTCTGTAAGTTATAAAGTGTATCGTTGATTACGCTAAAATGTTTGTATTCGCTTCGAGCTGGAAGATATGTACACTCTTTCGACGAAAAAGTTATCAATCCAGCTTTATCTTTTGTATCAAGAATGGCTTTTGATAATGCCGCCGAGCCATTGATTGCATAATCGAGCAAGGTTTGTTGTTCAAAAGGCATTTTCATTGCCCTACCCATATCAATCACCGTATAAATATCTTGGCTGCGTTCTTCTTGGTATTGATTGAGCATCAATCGCCCTTGTTTGGCACTGGCTTTCCAGTTTATATGCCGATAATTATCCCCACTAACGTAATTCTTGATTTGCTCAAATTCAAGGCTCTGACCGATTTTACGAATTGTTGTAGAATTCATCTCGGCGTAGCTATTGACCAAGGCATTTATCGGTAATTTTTTAAATTGCTCAAACGACGGATAACAACTTATTGTATTTTCGTTTTCAAAAGTAATTTTTCGACCTACAAATCCTAAAAAAGCAATCTGTGTGATAATGTAGGTGTTGTACCATGTATAAACGCCTCTTTGTGTTGGATAAACAGTGTAAGAAACGCTTTGATTGCCCTGACGATTGAGTTCTACATCAATCTTCCAAATTCTAAGTTGCAACAAAACTGGTAGGTCTTCATAAATGCTTAATTTTAGAGGCAAATTCGAGTTATTTCTGAGCAATAATTGTACCGAATTATCATCTCCATTGCTAAGGCGATTGGGCAAAACTCTTTTACAATTCAATAATTCTTTTTTGCTGTAAAGTAGAATTACCTCAACTAAAACAGCCAAAAACAAAAGAAATAGTAATAATTGACCTAAAATAAAGCTGAATTCGAGAATTAGCCCCAAACTGAATAGCCCGATGCAGATTCCGAGTACAACGAATGTCCGAGGTGTCAGATAGAATGATTTTAGTAAATTCATCAACGTGGAATCTCAACTTTTGAAAAAATACCATCTAAAACATCGTCGGCATTTACGCCTTCCATCTCGGCATCGGGAGTCAGAATAATTCGATGGCGAAGCGTAGGTTTTGCTACGATTTTAACGTCTTCGGGCGTTACAAAATCTCTACCTGCCAAAGCCGCTTTTGCCTTTGAGGCTAACATCAAAGCAATCGAAGCTCGCGGAGAAGCACCAAGTTCGAGCATACGCGAAATTCGAGTGGCTTGAATCAACAATGTGATGTACCGCAACACATTTTCGTCAATAATCACCTTTCTAACAACCTGCCTTAATTCTTGCAAAACCGCAATATCCAAAATTGGCTTGACGGCATTCATCACATCTACTTGGCGGTCGTAATTAAACTTTTTGAGCATCAATAGCTCTTCATCCACTGTCGGATATCCTACATTTACTTTAAACAAAAAGCGGTCGAGTTGAGCCTCTGGCAAGCGATAAGTTCCTTCTTGCTCGATTGGATTTTGGGTCGCTAAAACAATAAATGGCGTTTCCATCGGATACGTATTTCCGTCAATCGTAATTTGGCGTTCTTCCATCAACTCAAACAAAGCCGCCTGAGTCTTGGCGGGGGCTCGGTTAATCTCATCTACCAAAACGATATTTCCGAAAACTGGACCCGGTTTGTACTCAAAATCTAAGGTTTTAGGATTAAAAATCGAAGTTCCGAGAACATCCGATGGCATTAAATCTGGTGTAAATTGGATTCTTTTGAACGAAAGATTCAGCACCTTACCCATGATTTTGGTTAGCATTGTTTTGGCAACTCCCGGCACACCCTCAACCAAAACGTGTCCGTCGCTCAATAAGCCAATCAAAATGAGGTCAATGACATCTTCTTGCCCAAAAACAATTTGTGTGATTTGCGAACGTATATCGTCAACAGCCTGAGTTACAGCCGAAAGGTCTATCCTATTTTCAAATATTTGGTCTTGATTTTCCATTAAATTATGAAATATTTTTTGTTATCGTTATGCTAAATGTTGCTCTTGCCTATAAAAAGCGTCTATCTTTTGATAAAGGTTTATAAGTACTTGCTTATTAATCTCTTCTGATGATTTTACAAAATTTATATCCTCAAAAATCTCTTTGATTGTGTCGATATTATGCCCCGTTTTCTGACTAATTTTATGCAAATCGCCTTCGGTAAATTCTTTGGCATTGATATGAAAATGAGTCATCAGATACTCAAAAAACTGCCCGATGATTTTATCACCGATTGATTTATGATTTTGGTGTTGCCAATACAATCCACTTACCACATTAATATATTCTTCGCTATTATTTTTTAAGGATTTCTGGATAGGCACCGCCTTTTGAATCCTTCGTAGATATATCAAAATAAATAGCGAAATACCCACCAAAAAAGTATAAAAAGCCCATTTCAATGGTGGATTTTCCATGATAACTTTCAGAACTTCGTTTCTATCTCTTTCAAACGGATTCCTTTTTTTCTTGATGTTTCGATAATATTCATCCCACAAAACATGGCTATTCTTCAAATCAATCTTTTGAGCAATTTTATTAAAAAATGCATAGTTATTTTTATGAAGTAAAAAATAATTACTCATCAAAATCGGGTTATTACAGACTATGATTTTACCTTCTCCACAAGTTACTTCGAGCATCTGAATCTGATTAAAATTATTGGTAATCAGTGTATCAATTTCAGTTACAATATTATTGCTCAATAAATAAACCGAATCAATAGTAAATGTCGCAGGATTGTGTCCAGGAAAAGAAAATTGCGTTGTGGTATCATTTTCAATCCAATTGATACTCCACTTTAAGTCTGTCAAAACCGGCGGAAAACGTGGATAATAATCTTCGTTTCGTGGAGTAAAGTACAGCGAATCAAGGAATTCTTCTGAAATCGCGTATGCCGAAATAAAAGCGGTATTTCCATAACTTACAAAGTTTTTCAATTCGTTGATGTCGCCGCTATTTGGGTAAAAATACGGAGAAACTACCATGTAAATGTTGTTATTGGTATCAAAACTATTCAACTCAAGTTCTGAAATCGGGTTATTTGTTTCTCTAAAACCATCGCCCGCATAAATTCTTACTTCATCATAAAAAAACTTAGTATCGTATGGTTTGAATGAGGTAGAACTAACACTAAATGTCTTATCAAATTTCTTCTTGGGTTTGGTGTCGTTACTACCCAAAACCCATACCAAAAGAGCCACAATTACAACCAATAAGGCTCCAAATATCAGAATCCTCGATTTCATGCTTTTCTGTAAATAAACTCTTTAAAAGTATTTTCTATTTTGACAAAAATTGGTTCTGAAACCTCAAAATTGCCAAACCAGAGGTATTCATAATAATTGGTACATTTCCTAAAATGCGATAATTTTTCGCTCGAAAAAGCAGTTTTTTGGCTTAATTCTCTTACATAATCTTGATTTGTTTTGTCAATATTGAAATCAATCAGGTTCGATTCATCCAAAATCTTGACAATCCATAAGTAATAATATCGAGTTGCCAATCGGTAATTTTGACTTTTTAGGCACGCCGCAATTTGTTTCTCAAAATCTATATTTTCGATGTCTTTAGGTTCTTCTAAATCGGCAACTTCGACTGCTTTAGCATCAACTTTTGGATTTGAATTGAACTTAAAACCTTTTAAATTATTGAAAATCAAATAAATGGCTCCAACGACCGCAGCACCTAAAATAAGCCATATCAAAAATTTGAAAATTGTACCAATCATAGCTGCCGTTGTGGCACTCATCGACCAGCCAGAATCGGATGTTGGTTGCTTTGGTTTCTCCTTTTTTGGCTTATTGGTCATTTCTTCGAGCGATTTATCGGCATACCAATATTTTTCTTCTTTTTGCTTGAGCGAATCCACCCGAAACTTCGGCAGTGGATTATCCTGAATCGCAAAAGAAGGTTGAAGTGAAAAGAAGTAAAGAGACCAAATGAAAATCAGGCTACTTACTAATGATGTCTTCGAGGTATTTTGCATACGTATAATTTTGAGCCTGTTTTTTTGAGAAAATAAAGAAATACCAAATGACAACTACCCAGCTTCCAACAAAAATCAACGAAAGAAAAATCATAACAAGAGGATGGCTACCCGAAAATCCGCCTTTGCCGAGGTAGGTAACATAACTCTCAATCACCGCCGCAATGATTGTAAACGGAACGGTTCCGATGTAGATTTTCACGCTTTCGGTAAGGCCTTTGTAGAATGCTTGTGAGCGAGTCAACGTACCCGGAAATAAAAAACTCAATCCCAAAATCAGCCCTGCCATGCACTCCAAGACCAAACCCATTAACTCAAATGTTCCGTGTAGCATTATCACAAAGACTGCGTCAGTTCCCAAATTATTGGCAATAAACAACGAAAGAAAAGCCCCAACCATCACTCCATTTGAGAATGTAAAGTAGAATGTTCCGATTCCAAGCACAATTCCTGAGATAAATACAATCAAACCAACCCGTAGATTGTTAGAAAAGATACTCAAGAACATTTCGAGAGGAGTTTTTGAAGCATAAACTCCGAATGGCTCGCCTTTTCGGATATTGTCTTCGGTCATTCTGACGTAATCTTGACCCAAAATTGCTTCGATAAAGTGCGTATCAAGCGTCGAGCAAATGTAGCCCAAAACACAAAAAATCAAGAAAAAGGCCGTAGAAACCCACAAAACTTTGTAATTATGCCCCAAAACGGCTGGAAAATCTCGAACCCAAAACTGATAAAATGGATTTTTATCTTGATTTTGTTGAAGAAATATTTTTTTGTAAACCCTCGATGATAGAGAATTGACATATTGATTTATTTTACTGTGCGGAAAATGGGTTTGGGCGTACGATAAATCATTCATCAAGTCGATAAAATCAGATGAGATTTCATCGGGGTCGGTTTTTACATCGCTTTCAATCTCTTCCCATCTTTTTACATTTCTATCAATAAAAGTGCTTTCACGCATGAGGGGTGGCAGTTTTTTTGTATGGAATCTAAATTAAAAATTTAGGTCTGAAAATTATAAACTTTAAGGCAAAAAAAATAATTTTAGCAAAAAATATTATTATCCGACATGAAAGCAATAACCATCCCAACTTATCTGAATATTGATTTAAAATTTGAATTAGTCGGTCTTGGCGGCAGGTTGTTGGCTTTTGTAATAGATTGGGTTGTTAAGTGGCTCTATTTTTTTGCGGTACTTTCTACAACCGAAATCGCTCCATTTAGTGGTAATCCCCTCATTTCGATACTTATTTATAGTCCATTTATTTTTTATTCTTTTCTGTTTGAATGGCTCAATAAAGGGCAAACGCTGGGCAAAATGTTAATGAAATGTAGAGTAATGGGCATTGATGGTAATTATCCTTCGATTTATCAATCTGCAACTCGTTGGATTTTTCTTACGGCCGATATTTGGTTAATCTACATTTTTATATTCATCGACCCAATTTTTTCATTTTTTGCCATATTTAGTCCACTGATTGGAGGTATAACAATCATTGTAACAGAGAAGCACCAACGCCTTGGCGATATGGCGGCACACACTATCGTGGTAAGTACCAAAGAGAAAGAGGTTTATATCTACGATACAATTTATGCTTATGCACATGCCAATAAAATGGCAAATTATCAGCCCAAATTTCCAGAAATTATGCGGCTAAATGATAAAGACATTACCAAAATTAAGACATTATTTGAAAGAGGAAATGATAGCCTAAACCCTGCAATTGCAGATAAATTAGCCAAGCACATTAAGAATATTTTGAAGATTGAAAGTGATATGGAGAATAATGCTTTCTTGAAGCAGTTGCTAAATGACTACAATCATTATTCGATTAATGAATTTAGGTAAAAGACATATCCCATCCAGATTTTTTTACTTAAACTAATCCTGAGTGAGGCACGTCTAAATAGCCTATATTACAAGCCAGACATGCCACACTCAGGATTATTCACTAATTATTTTCTCATATCCTATCTTTATAGCTCTCAAATCCGAATTTTTTGAATAATTCAAACTCGTTATTTTCTCGCCAAACGCCAATGGCTGGTAGGCCGACACCATTGAAAGTTGTTGTTTTGACCATCGTGTAGTGAATCATATCATCGAAAATGAGAGTATCTCCAACCTTCAATGGTTCATCGAACGAATAGTCTCCCATATAATCACCTGCCAAACAAGTCATCCCCCCCATTCTATAAGTTGGTTTTCCTTCGGAGGCATCGGTAGCTCCCCAAATACGTGGTTTGTATGGCATTTCGAGTGTATCTGGCATGTGAGCCGCAAACGAAACATCCAAAATGGCAACATCAACTCCTTGAGCATCAACAATATCAAGAACTGTCGAACGCAAATAACCCGTTTGCCAACCAATGGCCGAACCCGGTTCGAGCGTAACTTCAATATTATATGTTTCTCTAAGACGTTTGATTTGTTTAATGACGTGTTCTAAATCATAGCCTTGGCGAGTCATCAAATGTCCGCCACCCATGTTGAGCCAATTAACTTTATGCAACAAATCACCGAATTTCTCTTCGACATGCACCAAAGTTCTTTCAAGTACGTGGCTATCGTTTTCGCAAAGCGTATGAAAATGCAAACCTTCGATTCCTTCGGGAAGATTTTCGCCAATCAAATCACGCGTAACGCCTAACCTCGACCCTCGAATACAAGGATTGTACATATCGGTCGAAACCTCAGCGTATTGTGGATTTATGCGGATTCCACAAGAAATTTTACGTTCAAAACCACCTAATTTATCTTTGAATTGTTCATATTGATTCAATGAATTAAACGTAATATGGCTGCTGTACTGCATCATTTCGTCAAATTCATCGGGTTTGTATGCAGGTGCGTAAGTGTGTGCCAAACAACCCATCTCCTCAACAATCAAGCGGGCTTCGTTAAGCGAACTCGCCGTAGCTCCAGCCAAATATTGTTTCACCATCGGAAACATCTTGTACATCGAAAAGCCTTTCAATGCCAAAATTATTCTTCCACCCGATTGGTCTTGTACATATTTTAAAATTTCAAGATTGCGTCTTAGTAGCTTTTCTTCTAAAACATAACAAGGTGAAGGTATATCCTTAAAATCGTTTATTGTCATTTGTTTTTTTATAAAATTTACCGCAAAAGTACGGATAGAATTTGATTCCGAATCAGAAAAACGCAGCATTCACTCAAAAAATTCCTTTTGTCAATTTTGTATTTGCCAAATTAAGGTCTAATATTAATCTTGCTTTTGAAAACAGTTTAGCTAAACGACTTAAAAGTCGTTTTACAAATATATGCCTACATACAATCAGATTAAACAACAGATTGACCTCAACCCATTTGCGATGTTGATGCTTCGCAATGAGTTAAAAGCTTTACCCACAATTATTCAGTCCGATGAATTTATTGATGCCTCGGTTCATGGCTATTGGAATGGCCTACATGCACTTCTTTTGGCAACTTCAAAACGAATTTTATTGGTTGATAGCGATAATTATGGCGATGTCGAAGTGGTTGAATTTCAGTACTCAAAAGAGATTTCGATTCGTTGCCCAAGACCCGATGCTGTAATTTTTGGGGACGAAAAACGAAAATACAAAGTTGATAATGCGATTGAAGAATACATTGCCAACTTTTATGAAGTTGTTTCGTCAAAGCTTTCGGGCAAGGAGCCAGTTGTAGAGCGAAACTATGATTTATACTCGCAGCAAGAAGCCCAAAAACCTGAAAATGAAACGATTAGTAATCCGTTCAATATTCTTTTAAGAGGTTGGGATGGAATCACGCAAATGCTCAGTAAAGAACCCAAAGAACAAACACAGGAACCTTCATTCATCAAATCCGAAACGAAAAAAGTGAAAATTGAGCCGCCAAAACCATTGGAAGAATTGATTGCAGAATTGAACGGACTTATCGGTTTGCAAAATGTAAAAGATGAAGTGAATAGTTTGATTAATATTCTGAAAATTGAAAAAATCAGAAAAGAGCAAGGGATGGCCATTCCCGAACGCTCATTACACAGTGTTTTTCATGGAAATCCCGGAACGGGCAAAACGACAATTGCACGTTTGCTTGCTAAAATTTATCAATCGTTGGGAGTTTTAAGCAAAGGACATCTCTACGAAACCGACCGAAGCGGATTGGTAGCAGGTTACACTGGTCAAACCGCCCTCAAAACTGCCGAAGTTTGTCAAAAATCATTAGGCGGAATTTTGTTTATCGACGAAGCATACGCCCTGAACACAACCGATACTTTTGGTCCGGAGGCAGTAAATACCATCGTTAAATTTATGGAAGACCACCGAGACGATTTTATTGTGATTGTGGCTGGCTACGAGAAACCCATGAAAGATTTTATTGAAAGTAATCCGGGATTAAAATCGAGGTTTAATAAGTACATTGAATTTAAGGACTATTCGCCACAAGAATTATTGGATATTTATCTGATTAATCTCAAAAAAGCACAACTCAATGCCAATGATGCCGCCAAAGAGAAGGTATTGAAGATTTTCACAAAATTGCACGAAGGAAAAGACGAATCTTTTGGAAATGGGCGTTTGGCCCGCAATATTTTTGAAAAAACCTACGAACGCCAAGCCAATCGTTTGGTAAAAGAAGGTATCGAAAAAGCAGATTTAAGTTTGATAACAGCCGATGATGTACCTGATTTGATTGAATTTGTTAAAAACTCTTAAAAAATTAAACCCACTCCCACTTTGGCCATCTGACTGGCATAAACCAAAATAAATATGCAAATGAAAAAAGTGTTTTTAGGAGTAATCGGATTGATGTTTTTTGTGTTGACGGCTTCGGCACAGCACCCTCCAAGAGAAAGAGTTGACGCCCCGACAAGAGCCAAACACCAAACTGAGCGATTGACAAAAGATTTAGGACTTAATGAAGCAACTTCAAAAAAAGTGTATGATTTGGCTTTAGAAAGAGCTAAAAAAATGGACGAAATCGTGGCTTCTTCGGCTGAAAGACCTGAAAAAATGAAACTCGGAAAGGCAAACCAAGAAGCATTTGAAAAGAAAATGAAGGAGATTCTTACCGCCGAACAGTTTAAAAAATTTAGCGAAATACAAGAGCACCAAAAACGCAGAGGAGGTCCGCATGGCAGACCAGAGCGAAAGTAGTATCGTAGTACGGGTTTCCGAACCCGTACACCTACATCAAAAAGAAGCCAGTAGCGTGCGTTTTAGTGGCTAAAGGATGCAGAAAACTCACAATTGCCGACCAAAAAAGAATCGAACGAATATCTTTTATGTCTAATTTATCTTTCAAGATAAACATTGAGATAAAAATAACTATAAATCCGAAACAGCCACTTCGAGTACTATCGAATGTTGTCAACGAGAGCGTTTGAATAACCAAAATCACTAATAAAATCAGAGTAAATCTAAAATAATCTTTGGTATAAATCAGTATAAATAAAGCAAATAAAATCGGAATCCAAAGACCTTCGTAAGCCCAGAGAAATTTGAATCCGTAGGCTTGCCAACTTTGGAGCAGAATATGCTTGAATTCTCCCTCAACATAATGATTCTGCAAGCCTAATTCACGAATCAAATAAAACTCCCGAATTGCCCAATACAAAACCATTGCGACCAAAACCGCAACCATTTGAATATTGACTCTTATTCTCAATTTTTCGCCTTGTTGTTCATTCAAAAACCAAAACAAAAACACCATTCCGCAAGCTACATTGCTACGTTCGTCGTTCCAAAGGGCCAAACTAACAAATCCAAAAATCAAATACCATTGTCTAAAATAAATGGCTAAAAACAGAAAAAAATAAGAGTAAAAGTCGCCATAACCAGCATTTTCAATAAAAAAAGCACTACCCACGTAGATTCCACAAAAGGCCAAAAAACCATAAAAAGCAGCGATTTTATCATCCAAAATTCGATTCAGAAAACGATTCAGAAGCCATAAAAACACAACTCCCAAAATCAACTGCAAACCATACAAAAATAAACTAACGTGCTGAATACGAAGTACTTTCACCAAAGCGGGTTGAAACCATCTAAACGTTCGGTTATTGGATGCCCCTTCGTCGTAAATCCAATCTTTTTTGAAATTTGAAGCACGGTCTTTGGTAATTTTGTAAAGATAATTCTCAGATTTATTGACAAAAACTTCGGTGTAAAATCCTTCAAATTTGGCCAGAGGCGAAAGATTATTGAAAAAAGATAACAACACAATACAGATACCAAGCACCACAGTTCGGCGTTCGGTATTGGGTTTATTCAAAAAATTGATAACTTTTTGTTCAGATTTACGTTGAATTTCTGAAATTGAGAGCATAATTTGTAACTCGAATAAATAGAATGCAAAGCTATCTACTTATTCATTAATTCACTAATTCGCCCTAAAAAAATGTATTTCAACGAAGACCATCAGTTATTTCGCCAAAGTATTCGGTCATTTATCGAAAAAGAAGTCGTACCAAATGCCACAAAATGGGAAGAAGAAAGGCACATTCCGAAAGAGATTCTCAAAAAAATGGGAGATTTGGGTTATCTCGGATTACTCTTTGATGAAAAATACGGAGGTACAGCGGCTGATTTTTGGTATTCGGTTGTGTTTTTAGAAGAAATAGCCCGAAGCTACATGGGTGGTTTCAGCACTATGGTAAGCGTGCATACTTACATGGCCATCAATCACATTTACAAAGCGGGTAGTGAAACCTTGAAAGAAAAATATTTAGTTCCCGCAATCAAAGGCGAAAAATTGGCAGCATTAGGAATAACCGAACCCGATGCTGGCTCGGATGTAGCGGCAATCAGAACAACCGCCCGAAAAGAAGGCGACTTTTGGGTAATTAATGGGTCAAAAACATTTATTTCAAACGGATTTTACGGAGATTTCATCACGCTGACCTGCAAAACCGACTCATCGGCTGGCGGTGCTGGTATCAGCCTCATTGTTGTAGATTTAGATGCCGAAGGTGTAAGTAAAACCAAACTCAACAAAATGGGTTGGTATAGCTCAGATACTGCCGAAATCAAATTTGATGAAGTAAAAGTGCCACTCGAAAACCTCATTGGTCACGAAAACGGTGGGTTTTATTACCTAATGGAAAGTTTGCAGTTGGAGCGTCTTGTAGCAGCTATTATGGCAGTCGCAGGTTCTGAATTGGTGTTAGAAATAACTTTACAATATTTGCACGAAAGGGAGGCTTTCGGGCGGAAAATTGCAAAATTCCAAGCGATTCGACATAAAATTGCCGAAGTTGCCACCGAAATCGAAGTTGCCAAGCAGTTTGTATATAATTCTTGCAAAAAGTTTGAAAATGGCGAAGTAGTTGTAAAAGAATGCTCGATGGCAAAACTTCATACATCCGAATTATCGAAGCGAGTGGTTGATACTTGTTTGCAATTCTTTGGTGGCTATGGCTACATCGAAGATTACCCGATTGCACGTATGTATCGTGATGCTCGTGTAGGAACAATCGCAGGAGGCACATCTGAGATTCTGAAAGAAATCATTTCAAAAATCGTCATTGACGATGTTCAGTATAAAAAAGTTTATTAGCAAATGCCTCGTAATCAATTCTTTAAATTCAAAAAGTTTACAATAAATCAAGACAAATGTGCAATGAAAGTCTGCACCGACGCTTGTATTTTGGGGGCTTATGTAAATGTAGAAAATGCAGAAAGAATTTTGGATATTGGTACAGGAACAGGGCTTTTGTCGCTGATGGTTGCCCAAAGAGTAGATACACAAATTGATGCAATTGAAATTGACGAAGATGCTTATAATCAGGCGATTGAAAATGTAAGAAATAGTCCATTCTCAAATCAAGTAAGTGTTTTTCATTCGAGTATTCAGGAGTTTACAGCTACCTCATCCCAACCCTTCTCCTTCGTGGAGAAGGACAACCGTCGCTACGATTGGGATGAGGTAAAATACCCACTCATCATCAGCAATCCTCCATTTTATCAAAACTCTCTACAATCTCCTGATAATCAAACCAATAAGGCATTGCACAATACCGAATTGAGTTTTGATGAGTTGACCGATTGTGTAGCTAAATTATTAAGTAAAAAAGGCAGGTTTGTTGTCCTTCTACCTTATTTTGAAACTTTGGAATTTGTTAAAATTGCCCAAAACAAAGGTTTATTTCTGCAACATCAATTGAATATTCGGCATGATGAAAACAAACCATTTTTTAGAACAATTTCTACATTTGGATTTGAAAGACAGGATGTTGTAGAGATTGCCGAACTAAAAATTTGGGAAGAAAATGGAAAGGTTTATGACCAAAAATTCAGAGAGTTGTTGAAGGATTATTATTTGATTTTTTGAAGGACGAAAAAAACGTACCTTTGCAACATGGAAAAGACACAAATATCAGTTGTTATACCGCTTTACAATGAAGCCGAGTCTTTGCCCGAACTCCACGATTGGATTGTCAGGGTAATGAAAGCCCATAATTTTAGCTACGAAATCTTGTTTGTGGATGATGGTAGCACCGATGATTCTTGGAAGGTAATTACTTCACTATCTGAAAAAGATTCATGTGTCAGAGGCTTCAAATTCGTCAGAAATTACGGTAAAACCGCTGCACTGCAAACTGCGTTTAATCATACTGTGGGTAATGTGGTCATTACGATGGATGCTGATTTACAGGATAGCCCCGATGAGATTCCAGAACTATACCGAATGATTGTTGAAGATGGCTACGATATTGTATCGGGTTGGAAACAAAAACGCCACGACCCACTAAGCAAGACGATTCCGACCAAGTTTTTTAATGGATTGGCTCGTTGGTTTTCGGGTATCAAACTCCATGATTTTAACTGCGGATTGAAGTCTTACAACAGCCGAGTTATCAAAAACATAACGATTTATGGCGAAATGCACCGATACATTCCGGTTGTTGCCAAATGGAATGGTTTTAAGAAAATCGGTGAGAAGGTAGTTCAGCACCAAGCTCGTAAATACGGTTATTCAAAATTCGGAATCGAACGTGCAATTGGTATTTTAGATATACTTTCTATCACATTTGTCAATAAGTTTGGTCGCCGCCCCATGCACCTGTTTGGGTCTTTGGGAGTACTTTCATTTTTTATAGGATTCATCATCACACTTTGGTTGGGTTTTGACAAAATTTACAGCATTTATGCACATACATCTTACCGCAACCTAACCGACGACCCCAAGTTCTTTTTGGCTCTCATCGCAATGGTGATTGGCTCTCAATTATTTTTGGCTGGTTTTCTCGGAGAATTATTCGTAAAAGGAACAATCAAACGTGACGAGTATTTAGTTGCCGAACGAGTAGGATAAAAATAAGCCCATCAGAAATTCTAATGGGCTTAAACAACTAACCTTTGTATTAAACAAAACTACGACGCAGTATTTTTTCATCATTTCAAAAACTACGTATATTAAATCACTGTGTTTTAGGAAAAGTAGTTTTTAATCTCATTTTGATTAGAAACATTTCTCGAAAATATCTTTCAAAATAACAGTAGCTATCCTACACCGTACTATCTAAAATTAATGATTAAAAAATTAAATATTAAAACAAAAACTCAAAATAATACAAATTCATTTTTTAAATAATAAGGTATTCAGAGTCGTTTGAAAAACAAATGGGAACGTTATCGGTAACGTTCCCATTTTTAAATTCTATAACCACAATTAAGGAAGAAAGCAAAGTAAATATTTTAAAGAAGAATTAATAAAGTACTATTAATAAACCTATTTGAACCATCAAATAAATTCAAATTAGTATCATAAAATGCAAAAATAACATCAATTATATTTTAACCCAGAATCAAAATCTTGAAAAAGTACAACTGAATTTTCAGAAAAAACTTTTCAATCCCTCCCAACGCACCTTCCAAGTACCATCCTGCGGGAAACCAGCTTTGATACTTGAATCATCATATCCAGCACAAATCATAGCTACCGCAGCCAAAACCCCACCGTTGCCAGGCAGATACAAACGAAGCCTTTCATCTTGGAAATTATGTCCGTTAGATAAATAAGTATTAGTACGAATATTCATCAGCAGAGCCTCAACTGCCTTCTGCTGATTACCCAGCCTCGAAGCTGTCATGGCTACCATCGGAAAATCCCAACCCCAAGTATCATCCCAGTGCCAAATTTTCCAAACTTTGTCGAAGGTATTCTGCATAATTTGTTTGTCCAATAACGGCGTTTTGGGCAACATACCGTAAGTGCAAAGCACTGCTGGGTGGTCGGTCAAATAAACAGGATTTGTATATGAATCGGTCGCATTTTCGGTTGCCAGATAAACTCCATCTTGCACAGGCAAAGGTGAAATTTTATCAAGTACTTCTTGGTATTTGGGGTTTGGCTTCAGACCTAATCGTTTTCGCCAATTTTGAGCAGTTGTCAAAGCCCAATGCCAATAACTCAACTCATAGGTTGGATTAAAAGTAGTTTCAGGTTTAAATCTTTCTTGAGCTGGAATAATCCCTTTACCTAAAATATAACGACCTTTTTCTTTATCAAAATATGCGAAAGATGCCATAAAATCTGCCGTTTCAAAGACCAACTGTTTGTACTTTTCTAAGGTTTGAGGTGTTGGTTTCTGACGATAAACCAATTCGGCAAAAGTAATTATGTGCGGCTGTTGCCAAAGCAAATATGCCCCTACCGACGAAGCAGTTTCTCTACCTTCGTTATCAGTCATTTTTTGCCATCTCACGCCCTCAAAGCCTTGCCTTTTGGCAATTCTACGAGCAGTTTCGATGGTTTTATTGTACCAATTCATTGTTCTTTCAAGATACTCAATCCTACCCCACAGTGCAAAATGCAGCGAATGCCACCAGTGCATTTCGAGATGAGGTTTACCAAACCACGAATTGTAAGTTAGTCCAGTTTCTTGAGGTGGAGCAAACCCTGTGCATTGTATTTTTGTAAGATATTGCGATAAGACAACTCGTCGTTCTAATTCTTTAGCCAACGGATTTGTACTTCCCGAAAAATCAATGGCTCCACCCGAAAACCAAAATTTCTGCCAATTACTTACGTTATTTTGGTAAATTTCTGAATACAGATTTTGAGTAATTGGCAAATTTTTATCCGAAAACTCAAAAGTGAATTCGGCAACACCATCCGAGTTATTAGCCGAAATCAAAAAATCATGTGCGGCTTTTCTGATGACATTGAGCGAATTCTTAGACGCAATTTTTATTAAATATTTGGTAGAATCGAGTTGGTGATTGATGAATGCCACATTGTGTTTGACAATAGTAAATTCCGAACTGTGGTGGTCAGGATTTTGGTAGTTTGTTCCTGCGTCAATAAATTTATCAGTCGGAAAAGGTAATCGTACTCGAATTCTTAAATGATTGTTTTTCAATAGATTTGATTTAATTTTTACTCCTACCAAATCTTTATTTTGGTGGCAAATTGTTTCTACATCAACTCGTTCACCATCAAAAATAAAACTACTTTTTACAATCCCTGTAAACGGGTTAAGCTCTTGTTTAATACCTTGAATATCAACCACTTTTGCAACACTTCCGTTTTTATCAATCAATTCAAAACCAATGTTACCTAACTGTAATCGATGTGGATTTTGCCGAAAATAATTGGCCGAAAGTTTCTTGCGTTCGGGTTCGTTCCATTGTGCCATATAGGGTATTTTCCGTCCGTGGCTTTCCATATCTTTCAAAGATTCCTCAATCTCAAAATCGTCAGTGTTCGGAAAACTATGCCATCCCCACTCCGACTGAGTTCCGAGCGGAACTCCATTTTGATAAAACTCAGGAAAAGTCTGTAAACCAGTGGCATCAACCGTAAACGCAAACTTACCATTACCCACTGATAATGAGGAAAGTGTATCCATTTCATTAACCCTAACGATGTGCCTTTCGACAACTGTTTTACGGTCAATTTTTTGAGCAAAAACACTAAAATAAGGAATTATTAACAGAAAATAGCTTAATGGTTTTAGGTAGAGCTGCATAAAAAATTTGATTCAGAATTGTTATCAAAAATCAAAATTGACTTTATTTGTCATTGTTTCAAAGAACAATCGACGAATTCGTGGACGAAACAGCCAAAATAATAACGATTAAAGACATTGCCCGAAAATTCAAATGCTCACCCTCAACGGTTTCGAGAGCATTGAATGATAATCCAATAATTAATATCGAAACTCGCAAGACGATTCGTGAGTACGCCGAAAGAATGGGTTATCAGCGAAATGTCTTATCATTGAGCTTGCTTAATAAATCTTCTAAAACGATTGGGATTATCCTGCCAAATATTAATCGTTTTCATGAATCTTCGATGGTTGATGGTTTGCAATCTGTTTTGCAGCCGATGGGTTATTTGCTCAATATCTGTGTGACAAACGAAAGCTACGAACTCGAAAAAGAATACATAGAACGATTGTTGGCGAATAGAGTTGATGGCATTTTTATGTCGGTTTCGCAAGAAACTTACGATGCGGGGCATACGGCTCACCTCGAAAAAGTCATCAAGCGAAACATCCCTCTTATATTTATCGACCGCAAATACGAAGATTTCAAAACAAACGGAATCATCATCGACGATTATCAAGGTGCTTTTCTGGCAACCAAGCATTTGATTGAAATTGGGTGTAAACGAATTGCTCATTTAAAGGGGCCAAAAGGCTTGACAGTCTCAGAATACCGTTTTAAAGGATATTTTGATGCATTACAAAAACACAACATTTCTGTTGACGAGTCATTGGTTTTATCAACTAATTTTGAAGCTGAGAGTGCGATTGAACCATGCAAAAACTTGTTAAATCTTGAAAATCCGCCTGATGGAATTTTTGGAGTAAACGACCAAGTTTGTATCGGTGCGATGCATGTGATTCGAGAAAAGGGAATTTTGATTCCGTCGGAGATTGCTTTGGTAGGTTTCGACAACACTCCCATTACTCAATACCTCTCTCCTTCTCTTACTTCGGTTGGCCGCCAAAGTAGAGAGATTGGACATGAAGCCTCCAAACTATTTCTTTCGCGAGTCAATAATTCGGGTTCAGTAACAATTCAAAATATCGTTTTACCGCCAAATCTTATTGTTAGGAGTTCGACTAAACGATAAATTTTGATAGAGTTATGCCTCAACATTAGTCAATTTGGCACGGTTTTGAGCATCTATTTATTAGAATTTTATATAGTTTTGTATCTAAAAAATTAAAAAATATTATCTTTGAGAGATTTTAGGTTTAAAAACAACGATTTAATAGAATTCAAAGATGCCTTAAATCAATTTGTAGAGTTACCGATTTGGAGAATTGAAAATAATTCAGGATAGAAAAATATTAAAAATGTAAGTCTGCATCAGCAGCATTTAAGATACTAAAAGAGTAGTTTTTTAGTAAATTTGATTAGAATGTTATAGGTCTGTTGGTTTCCGACAGACTTATTTTTTTGGATTAAATTATATTTTTAAAAGTAAAAATTTGATTTTTCAAATATTGCTTTGTTTCTATTTTCAAACTGCCAATAATCCAACTAAATTTAGTACCGAATCCAAGCAACAATTCAAGACAAAACTCGTAGTTAAAATGTGTTAAACCAAAAAATCAGTATGAAAACTATCTTAAAACTCTCAATTGTTGCCGTATTTTTCTCATTATTGGCTTGTACTAAAGAAGACCCTGCCCCAACAAAAACCCAACTGATTTCAAGAAAATGGAACACAGAATCGGTTACGGCAGTAGTGAGTGGCTTACAACTGAATGCCTACACCAAAGGCAGCTCAAATAACCTGATTAATTTCTCGAATTTTACTGCAACTTTATCAGCCGATGGAAGTATCTCAATGGTAAATCCGACCAATGGGCAGCCAATTAATGGCAAATGGGTTTTTGAACAAAACGAAACAGTCGTAAATGTAAGCAATGGCTTGTTTATCCTAACAATCCAAGAATTAACCCAAAACAAAATGGTTTTCAAGATGCCCTACGAGATTCCGACCGATGATTACAAGGCTTTTGGATTATCTAAAGGAATGAAGATTGAAGCTACATTTACAATGAGTTCAATTTAATTCTTTGTTTTGAAGCCGTAGGGACAATGACGACAGCCATTTTTGCAACAATATCCCCTCTTTTTATGGTATTTCTCGGTAAATACCATAAAACCATTTTCAAAATAGTAGTCTTCTGACTCAAATCTTTGCCTTTGGTTTTTCTGATTTAAATTACTCAATGCTTTAATATTAAATTTTATCTTAAATTATATTTGTGGGTGTTTGTATGTAATAATAGATTGAACAGTCAAATTGTTTCAAAATAATAATGAATATTACGAACCGAATTGCAACCGAGCAAGATGTAGAGTCAATTTTGGCAATTTATCTTAACTCAAATCTCGATAAAAAAATTTTGAATATCGAAGCCGCTCAATCGATTTTCAAAAAAATTGCACAATACCCCGACTACAAAATTTACATTGTAGAAGCTGATAGTAAACCAATTGGTACTTTTGCACTCCTCATTATGGATAATCTTGGGCATCTCGGAACGCCCTCTGCGGTTGTAGAAGATGTAGCAGTGATTGCCGAATATCAGGGCAAAGGAATCGGTAAAAAAATGATGGAATTTGCCATGCAGATTGCCAAAGAAAAAGGTTGTTATAAACTTACGCTTTCGAGCAACCTCCGTCGTGAAGCTGCCCATGCCTTTTATGAATCGCTCGGATTTACAAAGCACGGATACAGTTTTTTGATTGAATTCTGAAATGAAATAGTCGAATTTCGCCCCTCGGAGCAACAAAAATCGTAACTTTGAGGATGGAATTATTGAAAATCAAAAACCTATCAAAATACTACGACGATAAAAATCCTGCCGTCAATGATATTTCATTTACACTCAATCAAGGTGAAATCTTAGCGATATTGGGTGAAAGTGGCTCAGGTAAAACTACACTTCTTCACCTAATCGCAGCCCTAAAAGAACCTGACTCGGGTGAATTATTAATTGAAAATAAAGCCATTACTCCACCATCTGAGAAATTAATTGCTGGGCATCCAGATATTAAATTAGTCAAACAAGACTATGGGCTTTTTCCGAATATCTCGATTCGGGAAAATATAGCTTATGAATTACGATTCTATGAATCAAATTACCGCAATAAAAGGGTTAACAAACTCATAAAAATCAGCAATTTGGCTCATGTGCAAGACCATCTGCCAAGGCAAGTTTCGGGTGGTGAACAACAACGTGCGGTAATTGCAAAGGCGATTGCCGAACAGCCCAAACTATTGCTCCTCGACGAACCATTTAGCCATTTAGATTCGAGAAATAAACGAAAACTTAAAGAAGAAATACTTCAAATAATCCGTCAAGACGAGGTATCATGTATTTTTGTTACGCACGATGTCAATGATGCTTACGGCATGGCCGACCGATTGGCAATTATGCGAAAAGGTAAATTTATTCAGATTAATACTCCACAAAAAATATATCAAAACCCTCATAATCAGTACATTGCCGAAATCACTGGAGAAGTCAATTTGATTAAACCAAATGAAGAATTGTACAGCCATTTAGTTCAAGAAGAAGCCTCGAATCTAATTTTAATTCGTCCTGAAAAAATAAATATCACTTCGGATTCTGAATCCTTGAAAGTTATAATCAATAACGTACAGTTTATGGGTTCATATTTTGAAATAACAGCTAACTGTTTGGGTTCAAAATTGAAGTTTTTTCATGATTCAGAATTAAACATTGGCGAGAGTATCAACATACAAATTACTGATTTTCAACTCATTAAAAAATAATCATTGAATACGTGGGGGATTTTTGCGATTGGTTTGTCATAGCCTAAAAGGAAATAAGTAAAGATTCATGAAAAAGCTAACTTTTAATTTTAGAAGCAGTTATCGACTAACCACCATCCAGTTGGTTTGCTTCATGTTTTTTACAATCACTGCAATTGCACAAACCCCTCCACTCGAACGAATCGTTACGATTAGAGTAAACAATGAACGCCTCGACAATACCCTAAAACAGATTTCGAACGCTGCAAATTTTACGTTTTCTTACAATCCTTCTGATATTGAAGTAAGTAAAAAAGTATCATTAAATGCTCCAAATCAGACAGTTAGAGAGGTTTTAAGTACAATTTTCGAGAATTCGGTCAAATTTAAAGGTCGTGGAAATTATGTAATTCTACAAAAAACCGAAACCAAAGAGAATGACGATTTTTTCGTAATGGGCTACGTTTCAGACGGCGAAACGGGGCTGAAAATTGAGCGAGTAAGCATTTATGAGCCTATCTCGCTGGCATCGGCCGTTACAAATCAATATGGATATTACCGAATCAAGATTTCTACTGAACTAAACAACGTCAATCTGTTGGTTCGTAAACAGAATTATGAAGGCGAAAAAGTGGCGATTAAATCTAAGCAAGACAAGGTAATCAATATAAAGTTAAGCCCCATAAAAGTAGCCGAAGCGAAAAAAATTGAAACTCCAGTAGAAATCATCCGCCCGATTTCGATAAAATACGATACCATTCCAGAAAAAAAATTGGATAGTATTCCTCCAATTATTGTTCCACCAGCCATCGAAGAAAAAGCTGAGGTCAATAACGATAATTTATTCAAATACAACTATCGAAAAGACTTTGAGTACATCCAAAATCGACTCACTGACTGGTTTTTAACCGCCAAACAAGCCATTCATGAACAAAACGTCGGCGATACGCTGTATCGGCCTTTTCAAGTTTCGCTATTTCCATTTGTAGGCACAAACCACACACTAAGCGGAAACGTAATCAATGATTTTTCGCTGAATGTTATTGCAGGTTACTCGCTTGGGGTTAGAGTTTTAGAATTGGGTGCGGTTGCAAATTTGGTAAAAGGAAACGTCAACGGAGGGCAGTTTTCGGGTGTTTTAAACTTAGTTGGTCAAGATGTTACTGGCGTGCAAGGTGCAGGTTTTCTTAATTTAGTTGGTAGAGAAATGTACGGCGTGCAAGGTGCAGGTTTTGCCAATATCAATGTAGGTCTTGCTAAGGGCGTACAAGCAAGTGGATTCACAAATATTGCAGCCAAAAACTTTTCGGGAGTTCAAGGCACTGGTTTTGCCAATTTAGTGGCTCGCAATATGCCAGTGGGTGTGCAAGGTGCAGGTTTTGCCAATTTTGTCGGCGGAAATGCTAACGGTGTACAAGCATCTGGAGGTTTGAATTTTGTGGGTGGCAACCTGAGAGGAGTTCAGGCTTCGGGCGGACTAAATCTCGTTGGAGGTAATCTACAAGGTTTTCAAGTTGGGGTTTTCAACTTTGCCAATAAAGTAAAAAGTGGTATGCAAGTCGGGGTATTCAATTATTCAAAAGAAAACAAAGGTTTGCCTATTGGTGTACTAAGTTTTGTGGGTAAAGGTGGCTACAAACGCCTCGAAATCAATGCCGATGAGGTGAATTTACTGAATGTAACTTTCAAAACGGGTGTTCCGGCATTTTATAATATCTTGACTGCTGGATATAATTTCAACATCGAAGGTCGCCCGGGTTGGTCTTACGGCTACGGTATTGGTACAGCACGTAGATTTAGCAAATTCTTTTGGATGGATTTAAACTTGGTTTCGTCAGCACTCGAATTCTGGACTCGCGGCGAAGTAAACAATATTCATAAACTAAGTCTCGGATTAGAGTTTCATTTATCTCGAAGATTGGCTCTGTTTGTTGCTCCAACCGCAAATGTACATTTAAGCAATGTTGCTAAACTCGATTTCGATAATTACGGTCTGCCTAAATCACAGACTAAAGATGTAAGGGTTTTCGGGAACGACCTTCAAATGACATCATGGATTGGTTTCCAAGGTGGTATTAGGATTTGTAATAGGTAAACAGAATTGGTTAGGGCGGTTTTAACCACCCTAACCAAAAATAAGAATTAATAGATTAAAAATCCATCAATCAATTTTCGTCCTTGAGCTTATCTTCTAAATATTCATCGGCAAAATCAATCTCAAATTCAACCCAAAGCGGTAAATGGTCTGACATTTGATGCGTTCTCCAATCCTCATAATAATCACTTTTTTGTTTAGGGGTTCTTGCCGTGCCATCACTTTTAACAGAATAACTTTTCCCCATAAATGGCTCATAAACAACCTCATCCGATTTCTTATAAACAACCTCATAAAAATCAAATGCACCACCTTTCAAAAAGTTCAGCGAATTCTCCTTCTCTCTAAATACTATCTTATCATATTGTTTATTTTTTAGAGCATTAGTGTGTATATCTTTCAATAAATCGGGCATTTTGAAGCCTGCATCGGCAAGTGGCTTGAAAGTTGGGTCGGTATTTTTTGCGATATTGAAATCACCAACCAAAATTAATTTTCTTGCCCAGGCGGTTTCGTCTTCGGTTCGTCGCTTCAAAAACTGAGCAACTTTTTCAATTTCAGCCACTCTATCGGGTGGACTATCCCCACTGCCTTTTCCCCATAGTATATGAACCGAACACAACATAAACTTGGCCCATTCGGCCCTAAATCCACAAATCATCGGTGTTCGCCAAATCTGACTTGCAGGTGTTCCGTCAGGGTTTGGAGGTAGCACCATTTCACCCGCTAAGCCGCCAAATCGCACCTTGCGGGTATCATAAACAAAAGCCATACATTCATCATTGCCTTGGTTACCTTCGGTTACATCACTAAAAAGGTAATTCCAATCACTTCCCAAAATCCGCATCAAGTTATTCAATCCTGTTAAATCTTTATAGACTTCTTGAATCGCGACAATATCAAAATGCGAAATAATTTCAGCAATATAGTAGTAAGATTCTTGCAGTCGTGAACCAAAAATAGGTTTATCAAAATCGCGGATATTCCATGTGGCCAGTAACAGCGTTTTATTGAGTGTTCGCTCAGGAATGCCTTGCTTTTTTACCTCTTTCCGAAGTTCCAAAAGGCGTTCGACTGTACGTTTATCGGTTGGGTTTTCAGACCCATCTTTGTTTTTGACTTTAAGGTTTTGATAAAATGGCATCGTTTGAAGGGTTATTGGACGGAAATTTACCAATTCTTATCTAAAAGTTTTAGAGTAGAAATACTGAATATTATCACTTTCTAACCATTTTATCAACAATCATTGCTAAAAATTGTCAATTCGGTAAATATTCTACTAAATACAATTCAATACGGCTAAAATTGGGTTTTTGTACATAAATTTGTGATTATTTTAAGTAATCAAAACTACAATGTATAAAAAAATACTTCTTTTGATATTGCTTTCTTCGGGTGTTCTCTTTGCACAAAATACGCAAACGATTCGTGGGAAAGTCTCGGATATTGACAGCGAAAAACTGCTTGGAGGTGCATCAATTTCATTGGTAAATACAAGTTTGGGGACAAAATCAAACGAAAATGGCGAATTCATCATCGAAAAAGTACCAGTAGGACGCTACCAACTCCAAGTAACCTTTGTTGGTTATCAAACCCAAAAAATCACCGAACTTATCCTCGAATCTGGTAAAGAAATGATTCTGGATATTAAATTAAAAGAAACTTCAAAAGAACTTAGTGAAGCTACTGTAAAAGCAGCATCAAATAATATTTCTGGGGCATTGACGAGTATTCAGAACATCACTATGGAGCAAGTGATGCGTTATCCTGCCACGTTTCTTGACCCTGCCCGTCTGGCAACTGCATTTGCGGGTGTGGCAAACGATAACGACCAAGCAAACGGGATGGTGATACGTGGCAACTCACCCAATGGTGTACAGTGGCGTTTGGAGGGTGTCGAGATTGTAAACCCAAATCACTTGAGTAATGCGGGAACCTTCAATGACCGTGCAACACAAAATGCAGGAGGGGTCAACATTCTATCGGCACAACTTTTAGGCAATATGAACTTTTTGACTGGTGCTTTTCCTGCCGAATACGGCAACGCTACTGCGGGTGTGATGGATATGCGTCTGCGAAAAGGCAACGACCAAAAACACGAGTTCACGGCTCAAGCAGGAATCATCGGAGTCGATTTAGCCACTGAGGGACCACTTTCTAAACGCTCAAAAGCAAGTTATTTGGTCAATTATCGGTATTCGTTTACAGGTCTTTTAAGTATGATGGGAATAAAATTTGGCGATGAAGACATCCGATTCCAAGATTTATCGTTCAATCTAAATTTCCCAACCAAGGGAGCTGGCACATTCACAATTTTCGGGATGGGGGGCGTCAGTAGCAATGTTTTCAATGCAAAAGTAGATAGCCTAAAAGAATTTGAAAAAGACCTACAAGACATTACTTTTGAGAACCGAATGGGAGCTATCGGACTTACTCACAACGTCAAGATTGGTGATAACGGCAATTGGTACACTTCGTTTGCACTTTCGAGTCATGAGAGTTTTAGACAAAGTTTGATAAACAACCGAATCAACGATGAAGACAGTATAGATGACCGAAAAACGGCATTTTACACTGCATTTACGTATCGAATCAATCCAATTTTAAGAATAAAATCGGGTATTTATATTGACAAATCGGCTCAAAGTGTAAATCCAAGTATTGTAGCTGCAGGTAGCAACCTAAGAAAATACGATGCCGATGTCTTCGGCATTCACCCATTTGCCAATCTAAATATAGCTGCGAGTCCAAAGTTAAGCTTTAATGCAGGTTTATATTTGGCAAATTATTTACAACTTTATACCACAACATCGGCCGAGCCTCGCTTATCGGCTCAATACAAAATTGGCAATCGTAGCAGTATTAATCTTGCGTATGGATTGCACAGTCAAATGGTACTTGGCACGACCAATAATCTTATAAAATCGCATCATTTGGTACTTGGAAATCAAATAAATTTCAAAAATAATAGCTATTTCAAAACCGAATTGTACTACCAAAGTTTATTCAGAATCCCGATAAAAAGTTTAACGAGTAGCGAGTCATTAGGTTATAGTTATTCACTAATCAATCTGAGCAACGGGCCAATCCCGATGATGCTTTCTCCTAATGGAACTGGTGAAAATTACGGAGTCGAATTAACTTACCAACAATACATAACCAACGGTTTTTATTCATTAGTCAATCTATCGCTTTATAATTCGACTTATGTAGCCGCCGATGGCAAAAAACGCGATACAAGATTCAACGGGAACCATATTTTCAATGCCACAATCGGAAAAGAATGGGCAAAAACCCGCGGACGTTTTTGGGGAATAAATGCCCGAATCAATTGGTTGGGAGGTTTTAGAGAAACTCCGATTGACGAAGCTGCATCGGCAAGGGCAAACACAACGATTTACGATGAATCAAAGGCTTGGACGGTTAAACAAAAAGATTATTTTAGACCAGATGTTAGGGTTTATTTTAAGAAATCTAAAACTAAGTATTCTCGAATGTTTTCGATTGATATTCAGAATGTTGCCAATTACCAAAATGAATCTTTCAGCTATTACGACACGTTCCAGAAAAAAGTCATTCGCAAGTACCAATTGGGCATGATTCCGCTTATTAATTATCGTTGGGAGATATAAATAAAACAAAGGATGCACGTCTAACCAAACGTGCATCTTTTGTATTCTCAAACTCAATTATTCAACAACTTTCTCTCCTTCGAGGTCATTACCCTGAATATTCAAAATCACTTTTATCACTTTACGATTTGAATCACGGATAAATTTGGTTGTTCCACCGTAACCCACCACTTCATAAATTTCATTATCGGTCGATGTTTCTTTTGTCGGAGCCAATTCAGCCGAACCTTGTCCAACCGCTTCACCGTACATTTTGTTGTCTTTTACGGTTACGATTACTTCCTGGAAGGGTGCTTCTTTAAATTTGTATTTGCCCACGTAATCTTGGTAAACTGCTGGGTCAACAGTGGCTACTGTGGTTGTGATTGTAGATGAAGAACTTTGTGCATTTGAATTTAAACTAACGAATAGAATCGCACAAAACAGTAATAGGATTGTTTTTTTCATACTTTGATTAAGTTAATATTAATTGAATTATAAGAATAAGACTATTTTTTAACAAAAAGTTACAAGACATAATTATTTTTTTGTAAATATTTATAACGAATCTAATTTTTCTAAAGATATATTTACTACAAAATTTTGAAGTAAAGTATATTTTATCTATAATTGCAGATGTTTATAGATAATTTATACAAAATATTTCATCATTATAGATGAATTGATTATAAAAAGGCATAATTTACGATAAAAGATAAATCAATGAAAGTAACCGACCACATCCAGCAAGCCAATGGCAAACCACTTTTTTCGATTGAGATAATTCCGCCCGCGAAAGGCACCGACATCAATGAATTATTGGGTTCGATTGAGCCGATGTTGGAGCTAAAACCTGCTTTTATTGATGTTACTTTTCACCGTGAAGAATATTTCGACAAACAAATGCCCGACGGTACTACCAAGCAAATGAGTACCCGCAAACGCCCCGGTACGGTTGGTATTTGTGCTTCGATTCTGCATAAATTTGGGGTTGACCCTGTGCCACATGTACTTTGTGGAGGCTTTACCAAAGACGATACCGAAGATTTCTTGATTGACCTCAATTATCTAGGAATCGACAATGTCTTGGCCCTCAGAGGCGATGCCGCCAAGCCCTACAATACTTTCAAACCTAAAAACGGCGGACACCACTACGCCAATGAATTAGTCGGTCAAATCAAAGATATGAATGTGGGTAAATACCTGCACGAAGAAGCTGAATACCTCAACGCAAGCGATTTTTGTATCGGGGTAGCGGCGTATCCAGAAAAACATTTTGAGGCCGATACACTCGAATTTGATTTTGATAACCTCAAAAGAAAAGTAGATGCGGGTGCCGATTATGTAGTAACTCAGATGTTTTTTGACAACAAAAAATACTTCGATTTTGTCAATAAATGCCGCCAAAATGGAATCAATATCCCGATAATTCCGGGTTTGAAGATTTTGGCTACCAAAAAGCAATTAGATATTCTACCTAAGATTTTCTACTTAGATTTACCAGCCGATTTACGCAAGGCCGTAGAAAGCTGCGAGAACGATAAAGCCGCCAAACAAGTGGGTATCGAATGGTGTGTGCAACAATGCCGCGAATTGGTAGAGTTTGGGGTACCATCGTTGCACTTCTACACAATGAGCAAATCAGATACAACAATGGCTGTTGCAAAGCAGTTGTTTTAATGGAGTTTTCAAGTTGTAGCTATCTTTTTGGGGAGTTGCTGTCTTCCTTGAAAGGTCTATATTACAGTTTAGACCTTTTTTAGGACAAGACAACAGCATTTGCTAAATTTTAGTATATCAATTTTTTTACTTCGAGAAGTTATTTTAGATTGTATTTTTCACTTGGTGGAAATAATAAGTCAAGTCCACTCGGTTTGATTTTAAAAATGGGGCCTTTTTCAACTACCTTTCCATCTGTGTTTCGTTTTATTAAATGGTCTAAAGTTATAATTCCTTGGTCAATAAGTATGTCAAACTGCGATGTAATAGGCTTTTTTGTGTGTTCAACCATTGAATATTGAAAATGCTCAATTCCGTCAATGTATGTACTCGTAGCTTCTACCCAGAAAGTTTCCTTATGTTTTTCAAGTAGTCTGTTATGAAGTGTATTTAATGGCCAGACAACAAAGTCCCCAATTTCTGTTTTATCAGAGTTCTCAATCAATTGCTTGATGTCAGAATCCAATTTTAAAGCAAGACCTTGAGAGTTTCTTGTTATGGCTGAAACCGTACAATACAATTTGAAGTCGTCACCACGTTTATAGCCAAATGCATCCAAAATTTCTGCTGAACTTTTGAATTTACTCAATGTCCAATCTGGAACTTGGGCAAACAAATTCTTTCTGTTTGTTCTGCTACTTCTAAAAGATTTTAATTCAATGCCTTTGTAGTCTGGCTGTTTTGAAGAATTAATGTCAATTCCTAAAGCAGTTTCAAGTGTTCGTCCAACGGATGTGTCTGCTGCAACCATTGACTTAATAGGCCCTGAACTTGCAACTTTACGTAGCATAGCCAAAAGTTCAAACGCTATTTCTGTTGAATTACTACTAATCTCTGAAATCAGTTCTTTTAAAGGATTTAAAATTTTTGAATTTAATAATGCTTCAACATTCAGTTGCGTGAGATTGAAAATGTGAAATGAGTCAGCAAAATAAATTATCGCAACAATGTCATTCGGATTCACAATTTTAGTAAGTCCAGAAAACCAAATTCTTGGGTCTCCTTTTTTTGTTTGTGGTCTGTAAAGTGAGGCTGTTGAATTGGTTACTTTAAAGTTTTCGTATATGATTGCATTTATTTGAACTATATTCTCTGGACCTTGCCCTTGCAAATCGTAGTCATGAATTTGATTTTCCTTCAAGAAACTTCTTACAGAACCAGTTGCATCCATAATAGACTTTTTCAATCCTGTTTCTGTCGGCTCAATTAGCGTTAACGAAACTTGATTTTTAGTTAGTAGTTTGATTCTACTTTGTTCTTCCGATGTTAGTACTCTCATTTAATATTTTTTAAAATTTCCATTGCAATGGCTCTTGCCATCAAAGGTGGAACAGCATTTCCAACTAAAGTATATTGAGGAACTTCAGTTTTTCTATTGTTGCCACCTGTTGAACGCTTACCTTGAAACACAAATGAATCATCAAAGGACTGTAGTCTTGCCATTTCTCTAACTGTTAAGGCTCTGGGTGTTTTATAATGAATATAATCATCTGCAATAGTCATTACGGTCGGGCTTTGTGAATCTGGTTTTAATACGTTGTAACTCCTTTTATTTGAAGTTAGGCCACATTCTTCTAAATCACATTGAGCCTTTTTATAATCACCGTTTTTCAATATGATTTCAAGTCGTTTGATAACATCTTCGTTTTGATTGCTCGTTTTGTGATTGTTGAGAATGTCAAAATACTTTTCACCTTTTTGAAGACCTTCAAAATTTTTAACATAAAAAGGTTTGGTTTTAGGTTGATACCTTTCAATTAATCTTCCTTCTCTCGACCACTCTGAAAATGATTTGCCAATCTTCGGATTTTCTCTACCTTCAACAGTTCTTTTTCTTAAAAGACTTTTCATTTTTTCGGCAGTTCCGTTAAACTGCTTTGAAATGTCCACTGATTCATAATGATGAGCTTCTTCATTGTTGCCAATAAAGTCAAGGTCATACAAAGCTTCAAAGACAGTAACTTTTTCGTTTTCCTTAACTGTTGCAGGAATTTCAGAAATAAATTTTTGGTCTTTACGGCAACCTATAAACAACACTCTTTCACGATTTTGTGGTACCCCATAATTAGAGGAATTGGCAACAAATGGTTTTTCTATTTTGTAAAGTCTTATGCTATCTAAAATCCCTCTCAATTCTGCTTTTTGTTTGCTGTCAGCAATATTTTGTAATATCTCCACAGTTTCATCGAATGATGAAGTATAAATTTTAAGTGCTGTAATAATATCCGAACAATCACTTTTATAAGCATTCGGAACTTTTAAATCATTGAAAGAATTTTCAATTTGTTCAATTACATTTTCTGAACTAATGTGAGTTAAAAATAATGTAAATTTTTCAACGAAAGCATCACTATCTATATTACAATAGTCTTTCTCTTTGATTATATCACGTTTTAATTTATCCCATTCTTTTGTTCGGGCTAAAATGTTGAATCCATGTCGAATTGTATTAATTCTTTGGTCTGTTTTACTTGTCTTGTAGTCTGCAATTTTTGGTGTCAATTGTTTGAAACGATTATCAACAAACTGAATGAATTGTTCTCTTCCATTTTCAACCTCTGATTCACGGAGTGTTTCGATTTCAATACGTTTGATAATACATTCAAGGATAAAGCTGTTATTGTTCGATTTCATTTTACGGATAAACGAAACCAAAACAGGTATTTCTTTCGTGTCAACAATTGAATTGATTTCTTGAATAATCAAATCTTTGATTTTGCCATCTTCTTTGGTCAAAATACCTTTTACATTCTCCATTATGAAGTATTTAGGTTGTAAAACCTTTATTACTTCCAGATAATGTGAAAACAGGTCGTCTTTTTTATCAAACTTCTTTCGTTTTCCAGCTAAACTAAAACTCTGACAAGGCGGACCACCACAGACCACATCAATTTTTTTTTCACCAATTTTTTTGAGGAAATTGTCTAAAAAATCTGGTTCCGTTATGTCTTGTCTTAAAAATTCAGCATTTAAACCAAGTTGATGATTGTACCTGACAATATGCGTTAGTTCACAATTTTCGTTGATGTCACTTGCAGCAATGAAATCAAAAAATTTGTCATTAAATTCTGCTTGCAGAAAACCTTCACTAAAACCACCTGCACCTGCAAAAAGGTCAACAAATGTGAATGGGTTACCGTAAAGTGACATTTGTTCTTTTACAATATTCACTGTATGATTGTCTTTATAACTGTCAATATGTTGGTTAAGAATGTCTTTTATTTCTTCTTGGGTGTAGGTTCGCTTGTTTGAATGATGCAACATTTCGTCTGCTCGTTCATTAAGAAAGTTTAAATAATGATTGATTTCAATTATATCATTCGTCTGTCCAATTGCTCGTTGCTTTTGTTTGTCGAAAAGTTCTGGGGCAATTTTCTGTCCTGTAGCAAGTTTAATTTGTGTTCCAGAGCAATTAATTCTTAAGTGTATTGGAGCAAATCCTTTTTTGTCTGGTTTGTCGAGATAGAAATTTATTGTTGCCATACTTACGGACGATTTTACGTACACGGACAAATTTACGGACAAACTTTGGGATTATCAACTTTACAGGAACATTGTTGAAGTAAATATCTCCATTTTTAAGGACTTATATAAAAATAGCAGAAGTGCTGATAATTAATTTTCACCAATAAATCTAACAAATTCCAATTCAATTTTTACTAAAAAATCACAATAAAACTTAGACTCGCATATTAAATTTACTTACACCCAACCCAAAAAAATAAATTCCACCCTCCTAACTGCGTTCGGTATTCTATTTTTATTTATTTTGAATCAAAAACAAAGATTCAGAGAAATCCATGTCAAAATTCAATATTTATAGTTCGTCGGCAGGTTCGGGAAAGACATTTACACTTACCAAAGAGTACATCAAACTCGCTCTTCAAAGCGATAAAGATTACTATATCAAACGAATCCTTGCGATAACATTCACCAACGATGCCGCACAAGAAATGAAATCACGGATTCTGGATGCTCTCAAAGAGTTTGCCGACCTACGTGGTTTCAACGAAAATTCAAGATTTTGGGGAATGTTTCAGTCTATCGTCGAAGAAACCAATCTTCCGCCCGATATGCTACAATTCAGAGCCGCCGATGTTTTTAAATATATCATCAAAGAATACTCCGATTTCTCAGTAAAAACGATTGATAGCTTTGTCAATCAGTTGGTCAGTGCCTTTACAGAAGACTTAGGGCTTCCTTTCAACTACGAAATCGTCCTCGACAAAGACAGTGTGTTGCTCGAAGCCGTCGAACGCCTCATCGAAAAAGCAGGAAACGACGAATACAAAGGGATTTCGGAGGTTTTAGAAGATTATATCCGCACCAAAGCCGACGAAGGCAAAAGTTGGAATGCGATTCCGACCGAGTTGGCGGCTTTTAGTCAAAACATCTTAAACGACCAATATTACGGACTAATCAGCAAGCTGAATGGTTTTGAGCCACAGGATTTTCAACAAATTAGGAATCAGATTTACGCTTTTATCAAGCTATTTGAAAAAGAAATCACCGACCGGGCCAATTATGCTCGAAAAATAATCGAAGAAGCTAATCTCACAATTGATGATTTTACTCGAAAAAAGGCGGGAATCGGCGGGTATTTTGAGAACTTAGCCGTTGATTTTGAAAAGAAAGTTGTTGAAGAACCCAATTCATACCACCGTGCCGCTATCGAAGAAGACGTTTGGTACACCAAAACCACACCGCTGCCAATTATGGCAATGATAGATGGTATCAAAGAACCTCTCACGGCGATTTTTAACGAAATCCAAGAAATCAGAAAAGAAAAACTGCCACGTTTTCTGTTGTACAAGAGTATTCTGCCGCACTTCCATAAACTGGCGTTATTGAGCAAAATCAAAGAAGAATTTGATGCCGTTCTCGATGAAAAAAATCAAGTTTTTATTTCAGAATTCAATCGAAAAATACTGAATATTGTTTTGAACGAACCCGTTCCGTTTATCTATGAACGAATCGGTGAAAAATACAATCATATCTTGGTCGATGAGTTTCAGGACACTTCCGAAATGCAATTTTTCAACCTCTCGCCGCTGATTGCAAACTCATTATCAAAAAATCACTTTAATCTGTTGGTGGGCGATGGCAAACAATCTATCTACCGTTGGCGAGGTGGAAAAGTGGATATGATTGTGCATCTTTTCCATAAAAATGTGGAGCCTTTGGCTAAAAATCTAAGCGTTTATTCGAGCCGAATTGATGATTTAATTACGATTCAGAGAAACTTAAATCCAGTTTCGCTCAATACCAATTGGCGAAGTTGTAAAGAAATCATTGATTTCAATAACGAGTTTTTTGAGCAGATAACTAATTTATACGCAAGCACTTATCCATTTATAAGCGATGTTTATGGTTCGGATTTCAAACAGCAACTACCTCCCAAACCGAGACTGGGCGGACAGGTTTCGGTAGAATTCACTCAAAAAGATGGTGAGGCTGACCCAATGCTCGGTAGAATTTTGCTCATTTTGCACCACGTCATTGCCGATGGTTATTCACTCAAAGATATTGCGATTCTGTGCCGTTCAAACAGAAATTCATCGAGTGTTGCCAATTTCTTAAAAGAGCAAGGTTTTGACATCATATCGTCTGATTCGTTATTGCTCAAAAATTCGGGTTCGATTCGTCTTTTGATTTCGTTTTTAAAAGTCCTAAACCAAGTAGATAACAAACTCGTCAAGTACGAAGCAGCCTACTTGTTTTACCAGCAGATTCTGCACCAAATCCCTGATAATGAGGCAAATAAAGAAATATCAGAAACGATTGATAGCGAAGACCTGAACGCTTTTTACGATTGGCTCACAACCAAAGGTTATTCATTTAATCCGTGGGGATTGCAGCGGGCGGGTTTGTACGAGATTACCGAGAAGATAATTCAGACTTTTGGACTCTTTGAAAGAAGCAACGACAAAGAATACCTTTTCAGATTCTTGGATATTGTTCTGAATTTTGGATTGAAGGAAAGCAATCATTTACAAGATTTCTTGAAATATTGGGACGATAAAAAGGATAAGATTTCGGTTGTATCTTCGGATGAAGCCGATGCAATCACAATTACAACAATTCACAAATCAAAAGGACTCGAATACCCAATTGTGATAATTCCGTATGCCAATTGGCCGGTTGAGCCTTTTCATAATTCTACTATTTGGGCAAGCTACGAAGGCGTTGATTATCAAGAATTTAGAATCAGAAAAGATGATAAAATCTTGAAATTAGAATCTTCACCAATACCTGTAAACAAGGTACTCGAAACTACTGATGTCAAAGAGCAAGTTGCCGCCGAAAGACAATCCACATTTCTCGAAAACCTTAACATGCTTTACGTAGCATTTACCCGTCCGACCGATAAACTTTTTGTTATTTCGGAGAAGAAATGGAGTGCAAGAAGTAAAAAATTTGAGTTTGGTGGCATTGCCAAACTAATGAAAGACTACCTCGACTCGCTCGGACTCTACAACGATGAAGAAAGTATTTTTGAGGTAAAAAATGCCAAAACAATACGAAAAGAAAGTAAAAATAAGGTCTATGAATCAGTAATCACACTCAATAAAATCATTTCGGAAGACCGAAGCGATAGATTACGACTAAGAAGAACCTCCGAGAAAATTTTTGACCCCGAAACCCTCGATAAAAGCAAAGACCGAGGCAACAAAGTACACGCCGCATTTGCCAAAATCCGAACCAAAAATGATATTCAGAATGCCATCAGAGATTTAGAATTTGAAGGAATTATCAATCAAAACGAAGGTGAGAGTATTCAACAAGAAATTGAAAAGGTAATAAATTTACCCGAATTATCGCCCCTTTTTGAAGAAAATTTAATCATAGAAAACGAAAGGGAGATACTTTTGCCCGATGGCGAAATCCAACGCCCCGACCGTGTCGTAATCAAAGACAATATAGTTTACATTATTGATTATAAAACTGGAGCCCCCAAAGAAAGCCACAAAACACAACTCGGTAGATACGGAAATCTTTATCGACAAATGGGCTATCAGAATGTAAATTTGATGTTGGTGTATTTAGGAAATAATGAAGTGATTAGTTTATAATTTATGCAACGCAACGACATACTCTGGAAGGCTATATTAGAAGATGTTTTTGATGATTTTCTTAGGTTTTTCTTTGAAAATGCTGATAAAATATTTGATATGAAACGTGGTTTTGAATTTTTGGATAAAGAATTAGAACAGCTATTCCCGTCTGATATTGACATTTCTAATCCAAAATATGTTGATAAATTAGTAAAAGTATATACCAAAAACGGTAAAGAGAAGTGGATTTTGGTGCATATAGAAGTGCAAGGATATACTGATAAAAATTTTGCTAAGAGGATGTTTACCTACTATTACAGAATCCTTGACAAATATGACAAACCCATCACAGCTTTTGCAATTTTGACTGATTCAAACGCTAAATATCATCCAAAATCGTATGAAAGTAGTTATTTAGGAACTAATTTAATCTATGAGTTCAATACATATAAAATTTATAGTCAATCTGATTCTGAATTAGACAAAAGTGAAAATCCTTTTGCATCGGTAGTAGAAACTGTTCGTGCAGCGTTACAAAAACGAAACTTAACAGAAGATAAATTATTTGACCTAAAAGTTGAATTGGCTAAGAAATTACTATCCAAAAAGTTTACAAAAGAAAAAATCAGAGGTTTAATGAATTTTTTACAGTACTACATTCGTTTTGAAAATACTGAAAACTATCATAAATTTGAAGAGGTTATAGATTCATTAAATGAAAACGATAAAGTCATGGGAATCGAACAATTTTTATTACAACAAGCAAGAAAAGAAGGTGTAGAGCAAGGCATTGAGCAAGGAGTAGAAAAGGGCATCTCTATTAAAGAAATTGAATTTGTAAAGTCTTTGATAGAAAACACCGATTTCAATGATGAAAAAATTGCGTTGTTGGCAAATACTAATATCGAACTTGTAAAAAAGACGCGTGAGTCTTTAAAATAACAGTTTCAATCCCTCCCAAAGGCTTTTTTTGAGGTTTTGACTTGCCTCGATGTCGGATAGAGTATCTGCAAGTAAAAACGAGATACCCTCCACTTTCTTAATTTGATAAGGAGGCAAAAGAATATTCCACCCTAATTTGCTCATTCCGATACCAAAAGAGATAAACTGATTTGTAGTTTTTTGCCCGATAACCGATTGATAATCAAGTGCTTTGATTTTACTCAATTCAACTAAATCAACTTGGTCGAGACTCAAACCAACTGCCCCCAAAACCTTGCTCAAAAATGCCTTTTCTGAATCAGAAATCTGTTGAGTTAAAATCAAAACCTTTTGATTAAGTTTGATACTTGGCACAATTTCTTGTACCGGAATCGGTGGGTTCTCTACTCTTGGACTGGCTTCTTCTACAGCTTTGGGAATTGAGGTCTTAGTTTCAACAACTTCTTTGGGCAAAACATGGCTCACTACTTCAATCGAGTTATCTCGATAAAGTACTTCATTCTGAAATAAATATTTTGCAATGGCTTGATTCATTAGTAGAACGACTTTTCAAGTCGTTTAAACAGTACGGGTCATAAGACCCGTACCTAATTATTATGCAATAGCCTCACGCAAAATGATAGCTTCGCGGTCTGGGCCAGTAGAAATAAAACTAATCGGGATATTCAATTCAGCTTCTAAGTAGTCAATGTAAGCTGAGAGTTCAGCAGGCAAATCATCGTAAGTTTGTAAACCTGCTAATGAGCAATTCCATCCTTTAAACGATTTATAAATCGGTTCAACCTCAATATCGCACAAATCGTAAGGTAATTGCTCGGTAATCTCGCCATTTGGCAGCTTATAATGAGTACAAACCTTCACTTCATCCAAAATATTCAAGACATCAACCTTCATCATAATCAATTGTGTTACACCATTGAGCATGATAGAGTATTTGAGAGCTGGTAAATCTAACCAACCAGTACGACGAGGACGACCAGTAGTAGCACCAAACTCACGACCTTCTTTGCGAATTCTTTCGCCCAAATCATCATTCAATTCGGTTGGGAATGGTCCGCTTCCTACACGTGTACAATATGCTTTGAAGATTCCGAAAACCTCACCTACCTGGCGTGGTGCAACACCTAATCCTGAGCAAACACCCGCAGCGGTTGTATTGCTACTCGTAACGAACGGATACGACCCAAAATCAATATCTAACAAAGACCCTTGAGCACCTTCGGCAAGAACTTTTTTACCTTCTTTCAAAGATGCATTAACTACGTATTCGCTATCAACAAAATTAAAATCTTTCAAGAATTCGATAGCCGCAAAAAAATCTTTGTTGGACTCGGTCAAATCATATTCAAACTGATAAAAATCTAAAATTTGCTTATGTTTTTCTATTAATTCGTTGTATTTAGCCTCAAAATTTGGCGAGAGAATATCTCCCAAACGCAAACCTTGACGGGCCACTTTATCTGAATACGCAGGACCGATTCCTCTCAATGTCGAACCAATTTTGGCTGCCCCTTTGGCTTTTTCGTAGGCGGCATCGAGCAAGCGGTGAGTTGGAACAATCATCGCTGTCTTTTTCGAGATAACCAAGTTTTTCTTCAAATCGAGGTTATATTTCGCCAATCCATCAATCTCTTTTTTGAAAACGATTGGGTCAAGTACAACACCATTACCGATTATATTGAGTGCGTCTTCTCTGAAAATCCCCGATGGGATTTGGTGAAGAACGTGCTTAATACCATCAAATTCGAGTGTGTGACCCGCATTTGGACCACCCTGAAAACGAGCAACAACTTGGTATTCGGGAGCTAAGACATCAACGATTTTTCCTTTGCCTTCGTCGCCCCACTGTAATCCTAATAGAATATCAACCATTTAGAAATTATTTATTACAAACTTTTAAAATTTAAACCTGAACAGGGGTCTTGTTTTCACAGTTTTCTTTGGCACAAGTACCGTAGAAAATCAAAGAATGATGAAGTATTTTGTATTGCATCATCTCACCAATCATGTTTTGGATATTCTGCACACGTGGGTCGCAAAACTCAACCACTTTATGGCAGTCGGTGCAAATGAGGTGGTCGTGCTGACGGCGACCGTATGATTTTTCGTACTGAGCCAGATTTTTCCCAAACTGATGCTTGGTCACCAAGTCACATTCAACCAATAAATCGAGTGTATTATAAACCGTTGCTCGACTTACTTGGTATTTCTTATTCTTCATCGAAACATATAAGTCATCAACATCGAAGTGGTCGGTTCGAGAGTAGATTTCCTCCAAAATTGCATATCTTTCTGGAGTTTTACGAAGTTCCTTTTTTTCGAGGTAGGCCGTAAAAATTTTACGTACCTCATCGTAGGCAGCTTGGTTCAGCATCGTGGTCTGTTGTCAGAAAAGTTAATTGTCGAATTAATCAATAAGTTTTATCTAAACCTAATGATTAATTTACAAACGAATAACAATTACATATACAAATTTGGCATTTTTTTACGAAAAACACATACAAATTCACAATCAATTCAAAAAAAGAACCGCTGATTTTTCGGTTTCAGAATTACTTCACGGATTTGTATAAATAAATCGTGAAATAATTAAAAAACTCAAATAATCAGCGGTTTGTTGATGTTGTAGAAGTAAACCCAAAAGGTAAACCTCAAACTATGACTTATGCTTCTACTGTTTCTGGTTCTTGTTTGCCATAAAGAGCCTCAGCAACCTGATTGAACTCTTCTACCGAAACTGGTTTATTTTCGATTTTAACAACTCCTCTCAAATAATTCAAAATCTTGGCGTTGAAAGCTTTAGCAAAATAATCACGGAACTTGCTACGGTCTTTATCCTCTTTCAAAGTACGATTGGCCATTTGCTCAATCATATCTTCCATTCCGTCGTAGCCGTATCCACCAAAGTAATTACGAATTTCGTTTTTAGCTTCTTCCAAAACATCCGTGTATTCTACTTTCACGTCGCCAATTGATGCGATTTCGTTACGAATCAAATCTAAACGAAGACCACGAGCAAAAGCATCATAATCTTTCTCGATTTGCTCCATCGTAAACTTACCTTCGTTTGCTTTGTAAAGCCAATCTTTCAAGAATTCATCCGGCAATTCGATTTTGATGCTTTCATCAAGCATTTTTTCGATTGCAAAATTTGTCATGAACGAACTCTCACGATTGTAATTATCTTTTATGATTGATTTGATTTCTTCACGGAAACCAGCCTCATCGCTAACTTTATCTTTTCCGAGAGCTTTATCAAATAAATCTTGGTCAATTTCAGCGGCTGTTACACGAGTAATTTTTGTTACAGTGTATTCATATTCACCACTCAAAGCTGCGGCATCTGCTTCTGGAACATTCAGTGCAAAACCAAGCTGACGAGGGCTTTCAAAAACAGATTGAATATCGAACTTAACGCTGCTTCCTTTCTCTAAACCTTTAAAAATGTGTTGAGCCGAAGCAACAATACGGTTTGAAGGAATCACTACGTTATCGTTAGTATATTCGCCTTGAGTAAGCGTACCAAAGATTAGGTCATCGTTAGCAATTTCAACCTCTTCAACTTCTGTATCTTTTCCGTAACGCTTACGAATATCCTCAATCGCTTCGTTTACACGGTCTTCGCTCGGCTGGATTTCGTAATTTGTTACTGCCGGAAGAGCATCAATCTTTACTTCAAAGTCAGAAGCAAGACCTAAATCGTACTCAAAATTGTATTCTTTTTCGTTATCCCAATCAATTTTGCCAGAGATTTCCATATCTGGCATAGCATCACCAACAACTTTTAGTTTATTGTCTTTGATGTAGCTATCTACAGTCTTGCTAACCAAATTGATTACTTCATCAACTTTGATGCTTTTTCCGTAAAGTTTTTGGATATACTCTTTTGGTACATGACCAGGGCGAAATCCTTTGATTTGGGCTGTTCTTGTATATTCTTTGATTTTTTTATCAACTTCAGGCTTATAATCAGCCTCAGCGATGCTTACTTTGAGTCTGCCAAGTGTGGCAGAAGTGCGATTAAATGTAGTCTCCATTAAAGAACTAAGATTTGAATGACTCTTTGTTTTGTATAAGTTAATTTTGAATAGCAATTCACGAATAACGATTCACGAATAACAATTAACAAATTCCTCAACAATTCAGAATCAAGGTTTATTGTCATTAAAAAAACCCTCTAAACACAATGGCTTAGAGGGTTGATTTAGTACGGGTGGAGGGACTCGAACCCCCACGCCTTGCGGCACCAGATCCTAAGTCTGGCACGTCTACCAATTTCGCCACACCCGCAAAATTTAAGTTTACAAGCTATATTTTCGCTGTGAACCTCCCGAATTGGGTTGCAAAATTAAGGACTAATTTTTAAAAGTCAAATACTTCGCAAAAATTATTTTTATTTTTTTTCTGCGAATTAGATTCTTGATACTTTTTCTTAAAATCGTTTAAAAGACCGAAATAATTCTCGAAAAAAAATGACGGCGTTCTTTTATTCAATCATAATTATATTAAATTAGTGTTAGGATTCAGCAAAACACTAAAAAGAAATTGGAATTAGCAGGGGAAATGGAAATACTAACCGAAGAAATTAAAAAAACTCCACAAGAAATTCAAGCCGAACACGAAAGAAAAGAGATTCTGACGCGTTACCGTAAAGTTTTGAAAGGAGCAAAAGGCGTGCTTAAAGGTGACGATTTCAAGCAAATCAAAAAAGCTTTTACGCTTGCCGTAGAAGCCCACAAAGATATGCGTCGGAAGTCGGGCGAGCCTTACATTTATCATCCACTCGAAGTTGCTCAGATATGCGTAGAAGAAATTGGCCTCGGGGCTACTTCAATCATTTGTGCTTTACTCCACGATGTTGTTGAGGATACCAACATCACCCTCGAAGAAATCAGAAGAGATTTTGGCGATAAAGTTGCTCGAATTATTGACGGATTAACTAAAATTTCGGGCAATTTTGAACAAGGAACATCTGCCCAAGCTGAGAATTTTAGAAAAATGCTCTTGACTCTCTCCGAAGATGTTAGGGTAATTCTGATAAAACTTGCAGACCGACTTCACAATATGCGTACGCTCGGTAGCATGGCACGTAACTCGCAGCTCAAAATAGCACACGAAACAATCTATATTTACGCCCCGCTCGCCCACCGATTGGGTTTGTACAATGTCAAATCAGAACTCGAAGACCTTTATCTAAAGTACACCGAGCCTGAAATGTATAAAGACATTGCAGATAAACTCAAAACCACCAAGCAGGCACGCGATAGATTTATCTTGAATTTTACAAAACCAATCGACGAAAAAATTAAGAAAACGGGTATTGACTACGTAATCAAAGGAAGACCAAAACATATCTATTCGATTTGGAATAAAATCAAAAAACAAAATACCGCTTTTGAAGATATTTATGACCTTTTTGCTATCAGAATTATCATCAAAAACGTCAGTCCAGATAAAGAAAAAGCAGCTTGTTGGCAGATTTATTCGATAGTAACCGATGAATACACACCAAATACCGAGCGTTTGAAAGATTGGATTTCGATTCCGAAAGCAAATGGGTATGAATCGCTTCATACAACTGTTATGAGTCATTCGGGGCAATGGGTTGAGGTGCAGATTCGTACCGAGAGGATGGATGATATTTCGGAGAGAGGCTATGCGGCTCACTGGAAATATAAAGGTAACGATACAAATACAAATGCCCCTCTCGATAAGTGGATTACCCAAGTACGTGAAACGCTCGAATCGGGTGATAAATCGGCGATTGAGTTTTTGGAGGATTTCAGAGGGAATTTATTCAACGAAGAAGTTTTTGTTTTCACTCCAAAAGGCGATTTAAAAGTACTTCGTAAGGGAGCAACTGTGCTTGATTTTGCGTTTGACATACATACCGATATTGGCAAAAAGTGTACCGCTGGCAAAGTCAATAATCAGCTTGTGCCAATCAGCTACACGCTCCGAAACGGTGACCAAGTAGAGATATTGACCACCAAAAACCAAAAACCGAATGAAGATTGGTTAAGGTTTGTGGTTACATCAAAAGCCAAAGGAAGGATTAAAGACCTCCTCAAAGAAGAAAATAAAACTTATATCACAGATGGAAAAGAGATAGTTGCCAAAAAGTTGAAAATTCTTGGGCTTGAAAATACCCTCGAAACTCAAAACCAACTTAGGGCTTTTTTCAATAAGAAAGATTATAATGATTTGTTTTATAGTTTCGGAAAAGGGCATATCCAACCTGACGAAATACGGAGATTTAAACAAATCAGAGATGCTCGCTTACGAAAACAAGAGGAAAATAAAATAAATCTGGATGAAACTGCTCTCAGAGATACTAAATCATTTGAAAAAGAGCTAAAAAAAGCCAAAGGCTCCGATACTTTATTGATTGGTGATGATATGCAGGTAATTGATTACACGCTGGCAAGTTGTTGTAATCCGATTCCAGGCGATGATGTTTTTGGTTTTTTGACCGTAAACGAAGGTATCAAGATTCACCGAAATACTTGTACCAACGCCCAGCACTTACTTTCAAACTACGGAAATCGAGTAATTAAAGCTCGGTGGTCGTCGCAGGCGGCTATGTCGTTTGAAGTAAGCATTCACCTCGACGGTATTGACCGAATGGGTATGATTCAGGATATTTCAAAAGTAATTTCGAGCGAATTGAATATTAACATGCGTTCTTTGTCAGTTGATACAAAAGATGGTATCTTTGAGGGAATTATCAAACTTTATGTTCACGATACCAAACACCTCGATACACTGATGCAACAATTAGAATCCATTGAAGGAATGTATCAAGTTTATCGGATGGTGGCACCATAAAATTGGGAGAGAGCATCCTCTCTCCTACTTTAAATTCATTCATTTATGCAAAAAATTACCAAAAGTGTAGTTTTAATCCTAATCTTAACCAGTATTTCGAAGATTGTCTTTGCACAAAGTACAGCAGATGATACTTTGACAACCAAACGAAAATTTATTACTACTGATATATACTTAAAAGGTATTCCTCTAACTAAGAAAAGTGTTTTGTCGCTTTATACCGACAATCGCCAAGCTACAATCAAATACAAATGGGGGAATGCCTTGAAGCCTTTTGGAATACCCGTTGCCATTGGAGGAATCGCTCTTGCAGCCAATGCCATCAGAGGTGTTGATATGGTTGCTACAATTGATGGCAAAGATTATCCTTATGTAAAAAGAAGTCTTCCTAAACTATTACTCGGAATCGCTTTAGTTGTCGGTGGAGGATGCCTTGTAGAATCTTCGAACGAATTAGTAGCCCACTCCGCTGATAAATATAATGAGGCTTTGAAAGAAAAAAAGTCTAAAAAAACTGCTTACTTCGGATTTACCAACGATGGTATCGGAATTGGTCTAAAGTGGTAAAAATCTTCGATGAAAAAACTCCTATTTTTCTTCCTAATTACACATTTATCGCTTGCTCAAAGCATGTCAGATTCTTCGGTAATTAAAACTATCAAATGGAAGAAAACCAATTTAAATAACAAAATCATTTGGAAATCGGTACACCTCAACAAGATGGAGTTATTCAACTCCAACCAAAGTATAAATATTCTCGAAACTAAACTTTCAAACAAAAGAGTTTCATTTGGAATCGCCTCGGCAGATTCACTCACCAAACAAGATAAATCAAAGGGAAAACTCACCAAAACAAGCGAAATCGCATTAAAGAACAGAACGATTGTAGCTGTTAACGGCGGATTCTTTGATGTAAAAAATGGTGGCTCAGTTGATTTTATCAAAATTGAAGGCAAAATCCTTGATACAACCAGAGTAAAGAATGCTTTTCATTCACAATCGGCAATCACTATCCAGAATAATAAAATAGAAATTATCGAAGGGAATGGAATTACGGGTTGGGAAACAAAACTATCTGCCGATAATGTGCTACTTTCTGGCCCATTACTCCTAAAAAATAACCAAAAGATTACCTTGCCCAAAAATGCTTTTAACGATAACCGTCACCCAAGAACCTGTCTTTGTGTAACGAATGATTCAAAGCTTTTGCTGATAACTGTAGATGGCAGAAGTAATCAAGCCTACGGGATGAATCTACATGAATTGACCTTCTTGACAAAACAACTCAATTGCCGCGATGCAATTAACTTAGATGGCGGAGGCTCTACGACAATGTATATCGCGGGGCAACCATTTAATGGAGTTGTCAATTACCCAAGCGACAATAAGTTATTCGACCACGAAGGCGAACGCTCGGTGAGTAACATTTTTTACATCAAGAAGAAATAAGTATTAAACCAAGTTGTTTTTGATTGCGTAAGCTACCAAGCCAGCAGTATTTTTAACACCCAATTTTTCCATCATACGCAAGCGATGTCCTTCGACGGTTCGCGGACTCAAACAAACGATGTCGCCAATTTCGGTTGTAGTGAGACCATCACAGATTAATTTCAGAACCTGAATCTCACGGTCAGATAAATCCGTTTTGTAGTTGAATAGCTTGTTATCTTGCTGTGTTTTGCGAGTCATCTTGCGAAGCATTACTTTACTCACAAAATCGCTGAAATAGTGGTCGGTTTCGATGACTTTTCTGATGGCTTTTTCAACTTCATCGGGGTCGGTATCTTTCAATAAATACCCATTTGCCCCAATTTCCATCAAATGCAATACGAACTGGTCTTCGTCGTGCATCGACAAGATAACAATTTTAATATCAGGATATTTTTCGCGGAGAATCTCAGTAGTTTTAATGCCATCCAATTCGGGCATTTGTAAATCAAGTAGAACCAAATCTACCGTTTGCTGAGCAAGTTTGTCCAAAAACTCTCGACCATTTGTAGCATCAAGTACAACTTCAAAATCAGCGACTTGATTCAAAATAGAAATCATCCCTTTGCGGAACAAACTATGGTCGTCAACAACTGCGAGTCTAATCGTACTCATAATAGTGGTCTTGGGTTTGTTTTACTTAATTATGATAGAATCGTAAAACGTCTTCTAATTAAACGGTATCTTGATAGTTGTAATGGTGCCTTTGCCTGTAGCCGATTTAATCTCGTGCCAACCATCAACAACACTCAATCGGCTCTCAATATTGCGTAAACCTAAACCTGCTTTAGGGTCATGCAGAGTTCGCTCTACGTCGAAGCCCTTTCCGTTGTCTGCAAAGGTAAAAATAAGTTTCTGTTCTTGTACCGATAACACCAAGGATATTTCGGTTGCTTCGGCGTGTTTTAACGCATTATTACTCAATTCTTGTGCTACACGATATACAGTCAATTCAATTTTCTTGTCAAAACGGCGGTCTTCTTCAAAACCGTCATATTTAAAGAAGAATTCAACCCCAGAGGCAACATGTATTTTTTGAATGAACTCGTCAATTGCAGTTACAAGTCCAAATTCTTCGAGAGTGCTCGGCACCAACTCTTTAGAGATTCTTCTTACTTGACTGATGGATTCTTCGAGCAATTCTTTAGTCTGAATAGCCAGTGTATTGAGGTCTATTGTGTCAGCTTTTTTAATAAGTTGGTTTAGGCTCATTTTGGTAGCCGAAAGCATGGCCCCTACTTCATCGTGGAGGTCTTTGGCAATTCGGCGGCGTTCTACTTCTTGTACTTGAAGTGAAGTTTCGAGCAGTTGACGTTGCATTTCAGCTTGAAGTTCTTGCATGGCAATCTTTTGTTGTGCTTGTTTTCTCTGATAAAGTGCTACAAATGCAATAATGGCAACAACCATCACAAGCATTGCTAATGTTACAAACAATAAAATTGTTTTGATATCTAATACTGTTTGACTGTCCATAGACCAAACCCAAAAAGTAAATTCCGGATAATTTCGAGCGTCGGCAAAAGCAATTGAAGATTTCCAACATCGATATTTCTCTTCCATAATCTTATTTCATACAGAAAGCCTTCAATTGCAGCTGACCCAGCATGATAGGTAAGTAATCCGCAACAAATCCAAAAGATTGAAAAAGTTAATAAATTTTCAACCTTTACTTCAGTTAATAAATTATAAAAATAATTCAAGACAAAACTAATTATTAAAATACTATTTAATACGTAAGAATACTTAGCTGACCTGTGGTTGTGTAAATCAAGAAAATTTGGGTTTGAATAGTAAATGTCAACTAAATTAAAAATGATAAAAGACACTAACAATATCTTTAAGATAGTTTTAATCTTACGAAGACTATAAAGTTTAATAAAGAAATACCCTACCATAAATATCTCGATTGAAAGGAAACAATTATAAATTATCAAATTATTTTTTCCTCCCAGAGAAAATATAAACGTTATCAAGTTTTTTAGAAATACTAAAAAAACATAATACATAAAGAATTTTTCTACGTCTGATAACCACTTTCTCTTGTAGAAAGCGATAATCATTGGAATTAGTATAGAAAAATCAGCTAAGAAGTATAAAGGGAAAACTTTAAAATATTCAAAAACAATCATCTGGTTGGGGTTATGCTAAATTCTCACAACAGTCAAATAATTACCTTGCTGGGGGCCAACAAGCCTCTGGACATGGTGAACCATCTGCAACAACACCAGAGTTTTCTCCTGAATCCTTAAGACTGGTCATGTCAAATACTAAATCACGGCCTTTTTCATCAATACCAACTAATAAAATTTGCGGGCGTTCTTCTGAAGCTCCCAAGTACACTCTAATACCAACACATTCTGGATTTACAATAATTGAAGCAATGGCTTCAAGGCTGAAAGATTCGGCTTCTAATACTTTTTTTGTTTTTAATGAGCGAGAAACCCCATCTTTATCAAATTTCTTAATTAAGCGTTTGGCATCTTCGGCCGCAATCATTTTACCACCCTTTTCGTAAGGAAATTTTTTCTTTTCGGGATAAAGTCTGTCTTTAATAAAATCAATTAAACCCATTTTAAATAGCAGTTTAAGATAAGATTGAAAAATTATTTGGTAACATAATATCAAATTACTTGAGTAAACCTAAATGATACTGTTCCGGGTTTGTACTCTTTAGTCATTTGATTAGGTAGCAGTTAAATTTATTGGTATTCAATAATACTGTCATGTTTTATAGCATAAATTTAGCTGAAAAATATATGAAAATTATAATTGTATCGAATTACTACGTAAAAACCCCTAATGATTTGAGCATAAATACGTTGCAGTATTTTGCATAAAAAAACCGTTGGGGTGCTCCTCAACGGCTCTTTTAACTTGAACGGAATCGTACTGCAAAAAACGTTAATCCTTACTCTAAGAACTATTATATTTTTTTTACATTGACTGCATTCAAACCCTTGCGTCCATCTACAACTTCGTACTCAACACGGTCATTTTCGCGGATTTTACGGCCACCAAGACCTGTTACGTGTACAAAAATCTCTTGGCTCGACTCATCGTCAATGATAAAGCCAAAACCCTTTGATTCGTTGAAGAATTTAACTGTACCTGTTTGCATTGAAATAATAAGAAAGAATAAGAAATAGAACAACTGGTATGCAATTTACAGATAAATCTGAATTTTCCAAATATCTGCACAAAATAATAATTGTACAAAACCAATAACAAATTGCACTAAAATCAAAACAATCGAATTATTTTTTTGTTAAGTACTTGATTATTCATTTAATTAATCTTAATTTCGTTTGCTTTTTTTAAAAGTCGTAATCCAAAGTACGTAAAACGTAATTCAACAAATGGAAAAAATCAGATACGTTGTCGAAGGGCAACTATTCGGGGTTTGTGCAAAAATCGGCGAAAAACTCAACTTCTCAGCGAGCAGTATTCGTCTGTATTTCATCTATGCCTCGTTCTTTACGTTTGGCTCACCAATCGTTCTCTACCTGATTTTGGCGTTTTGGATGGAGATTAGGGTTCACTTGCGACGTCACCAAAATCCGAGTGTTTGGGAATTTTAAGTAACATTGGTTTGCTCTATTCATAAGTACACTTCATTTTATCTTCAGGGCAGTTATGAGAAAACACCTCAATTTTTATTGAGATAAACTCTTTTTGTCATAAATTGCGGAAAAACAACCGAAAACCTATCGAATGTTAGAAGAATACAAACAGCAAACCAAATGTTTGGTAGCATTAGACTCTATCATATTTGGCTTTGATGGCGAAGAACTCAAGCTTTTACTGGTTAAAAGAGGAATCGAACCCGACCGCGATACTTGGTCGCTTATGGGTGGGTGGCTGAAGTCTAATGAAAGTCTCGACGAAGCCGCGAATAGAATTTTGCTCGAATTGACTGGACTTGAGGGGGTATTTCTCGAACAATTGAGTGCATTTGGAGACCCAAATCGGGATTCGGTCGAGAGAACTGTTGCGGTGGCGTATTATGCTTTGGTCAATGTTGCCGACTACGAAAAGAAGATTTCGGATAGATTTCATGCCAAGTGGTTTTCGATGCACGAACTTCCGGAGCTGCTTTTTGACCATGCCGAGATGGTAAAAATGGCAATCGAAAGATTAAGATACAAAGCAGCTTTTCATCCAGTTGGGTTTGAATTAATGCCAGATAAATTCACGATTCCGCAACTCCAAACACTTTATGAGGCAATCTACGATAGTAAATTCGACAAACGGAATTTCAGTCGTAAAATCCTTTCGACCAATCTTTTGGTCAAACTCAAAGAAAAACAAAAAGGATTCTCAAAAAAAGGAGCATTTCTGTACCAATTAGACAAATCAAAGTATAATTTACAGTTTGATGCTTTCCATAATTTCGTTCCGAATCCAGATGGAATGCTATAAAAAAAGCCGCTGAAATCAGCGGCTTTTAAATTTTTTAGCTTAGCATCACTTCACCTAATACACCAACTTCTTTAGGCTCATCAAATGTGAATCGGTAAACGTCTTCAATCACACTCAAATCGCTTGGCTTGACATCTATAAGCGAATTAATAAGTCCGTTATGTAAATTAAAGACCCATCCATGAATGTACGGATACTCACCAGTAGCCCACGCTTTTTGTACAATAGTGGTCTTTACAAGATTCCTTACTTGTTCGACAACATTCAATTCGACCAATCGGTCAAAACGTTTATTTTCATCCGTTATTGATTCCAATTCGTCAGAGTGCATATTGTACACATCTTTAATATTCCGAAGCCATTTGTTAATCAAACCATAATCTTTATTGCTCATTGAGGCCTTAACTCCGCCACAATTATAATGTCCAACAACCAAAATATGCTTAACCTTGAGTACTTCAACGGCGTATTGAAGCACGCTAAGCATATTCATATCTGTATGCACAACCATGTTTGCGACGTTTCGATGAACGAAAATTTCACCCGGTTGCGTTCCTGTTACTTGGTCGGCTGGTACTCGGCTATCGGCACAACCAATCCAGAGAAATTCTGGTTTTTGGTCTGATGCCAATTGAGTAAAATAATCGGGGTCAAGATTGAGTTTTTCACCCGCCCAAGCTTTATTTGCTAAAAGTAATTTCTGATATGTTTGCATAAAAGTTCTATTTCTGTTTTGTTTTTCTCAATGTAATACCTTTTAAATCGAGGTTGATACCTCTTAATTTGGCTTCTTTAGCAAATTCGTTCAATGTCACGTAAACATCATAATCAATAAAATTTGCTTTTGTCGCATCTACGTAAACATTATCACCGTCTTCGATTCTTCTCAATACATTTGCAACTTCAGCACGGTTAAAAAAGAAAATATCCTTGTTAAAAATAATTAATTTAGAATTTCCCTCGGTTTGGTACAAAACTGCCGAACGAAAGTTTGTGTAAAGTACATAACAAATACCGATGCAAAGGCCTATCAATATACCCGTTAGTAAATCAGTAAATACAATGGCAATAACGGTAATTACAAAAGGAATAAATTGATTAAGTCCTTCTTTATATGACTCCACAAAAATGGATGGTTTAGCCAATTTATATCCCACCATAATAAGAATAGCAGCCAATGATGACAATGGAATCATATTGATGATTTGTGGAATAAAAATCGCACAAATCAGTAGTAAAAGGCCATGAAAAATTGTCGAAACTTTGGTTTTTCCTCCTGATTGAAGATTTGCCGAACTACGCACAATCACCTGAGTGAGAGGCAAACCGCCAATAAATCCAGAGACCATATTGCCAAATCCTTGAGCAAATAACTCACGATTGGTTGGTGTTAGGCGTCCTTCGGGGTCGAGTTTATCAGTAGCTTCAACACAGAGGAGTGTTTCGAGACTGGCAATAATTGCTATCACAAAAGCAGTTTTCCAAACCATAACGTTAGAAACCGCTGTAAAATCAGGAAAACGAAGGAATGAAAAAAATTCGGCCGGAGAATTTGCAATTGGTAAACTTACTAAGTGTTCGGATTGTAGTTTTAATCCTTCACCAAAAGCTGAATTTATAACAATTCCAGCAATCACACAAATCAATGGACCAGGAATTTGAGCTAAAAAACTTACTTTTTTTGATAGTGAATCCCAAACATTGAGAATCAAGAGCGAAACTAATCCTATCACCAAAGCACCCGTTTCAAATAAGTCTTTAACTCTTATAAGTTCTGAAAATGTATTTTCGCCATCGGGTTGAAAGAATCCAAAATCGCCTTCAAAATCTTTATCGAGTCCAAAAGCATGAGGCAATTGTTTGAGAATGATAATTATCCCGATTGCAGTGAGCATTCCTTTGATAACCGATAAAGGGAAGAAGTAGGCAATTTTGCCCGCTCCAATCAACGAAAAAAGAATCTGAAAAACACCCGCAAAGACAACCGATAAAAGGAAGGCTTCGTAAACACCGATTGACTGTATTGCATTATAAACTATTACTGTAAGGCCTGCTGCCGGGCCACTAACTCCAAGTTGAGAACCGCTGAACAAACCAACAATGATTCCACCCATTACACCTGCGATAACTCCTGCAAAAAGCGGAGCACCAGATGCTAAAGCAACACCCAAACACAGAGGCAAAGCCACTAAAAATACTACTATACCCGCGGGTAAATCATTTTTTAAATGAGATAGAGAAATTGAATTTTTCATTTAGCATAAATAATTTGTAAACCAAATAACCGCCAAACACCAATTTATTGGCAACTGCCGGATTATAAAGCAAAAAAAGTTTACTGATTAAGATGCTAAGAACTCGGGGGGTGGTGTGTGAATGAGCGAATTAAGGGATTCTACATAATTTATCTCAAAAAAGTAGAAGAGTTTATTTGACTTTAAAGGCAAAAAATGCAAGTTAAAGTTATGGAATTCGGTCGAAATTTTGTCTTCTTCGATAGTTTTCTTATTTTCTTCTTTAGACTCATCTTCGGGTTCCTCATATAATTCACAGCAATTCTTATCGAAAATATCGAAGAGGTAATCATCGATTAACGATAGGTTGATTGTGAATAATAATATGAATGAAATGAATTTGAGCAAGGCAATCCTATTGATTTTATTGATAAAGATATACATTTCATCAATAATAACCAATACGATTATAGAAACGTTCTATAAGTATAAATTAATTCTTTAGAATTGGGACTTTTAATTAGGTTATTGCCTCACATTAGAATCGCAATAAAACACTAATGATTAGCTACTTAAAAAATTCAGAAATCGGATAATTCGATTACTCAACCACAATTTCACAAAACGAATAAAGAATCAATATATCTGAGAGATTACTTTATAATATAGTGGAATCCCGAATATTACATTGAACGGAAAAGTGATTCCGAGAGCGGCTGTCATATAATAAGTGGCATTTGCTTTTGGTAGCAACATTTTAATAGCCGTTGGAGCTGCAATATAAGATGCACTTGATGCCATTGTAGCTAAAACCACCGCTCCACCTAAACTAAGGCCTGCTATTTTGGCTGCACCAAAACCCAAAAACGCCGAAATTAGTGGCATTGCAACACCGAACAAAATCAGAGAAATGCCAACTTTTTTGAGGGATTGCAACTGCGAACCAGTTACAACACCCATTTCGAGCAAAAATATGGCAAGAAAGCCTTGAAAAAGGTCTTTGAAAAAGAAGTTTAACTTGAGATTACCTACCAACGACATGTAATACCCAATGAGTAATCCACCGAGAAGTAACAAAATACTCTTACCCAAAAATACTTCAGAAAATACTTTCTTGAAGTCGGTTTTCGTATCAGACCTGTTTATCAGAAACTGCACAAGTAGAGCCCCAGTGATGATAGCGGGGATTTCGAGCAAAACTAATAAAACAGTTGAGTATTCTTCATAAATAAGGCTCTTTTGATTCAGAAAATTACTCACAATCGCGTACGTAACAGCACTTACCGAGCCGTAATGAGTTGCAATAGCAATACTATCTGTAATGGTAAATCTTAATATTTTTGAAAGAATGGTATAAGCGACGATTGTAATTAAAGCACCTAACAGTATTGTAACTAAACCCGGGATAATAACCGAGGAAATTTTAGTGTGTTGAAGCTCGATTCCGCCCTTGATGCCAATCGCCAATAATAAGTAAATACTCAAAACGGTGTAAAAAGAAGCAGGAATTTTGAGGTCAGATTTAAAGATAGAGCCAATTAATCCTAAAACAAAAAATAAAACAACGGGGTCCATTTACGAAGAGTTCTTTATAAATTTGATGCAAAGTTAGGGGAATAACCCGTTTAAGTCTCATTTATTGATAGCTTCAATGAGTAAAATTTTAAAAATAGAACTATACAAACAATTAATAGAACAACACAAAGAGGTTGATATTCAAACGTTTATTTTGAAGAACCCATTGAAGCTAAACAGCGATGATTTAAGGTTTGTCATAGAGCAAATCAATGCAAGACAAAAAGCTAAAAACAAGAATCCAACTTGGTGTAAAAACCCTGAAATTCTCTTTCCTCCTGCCCTATCCGTCGAACAATCCTCTTCCGAAATCACGGCAAATTACAAGGCAAGTTTGGTATCGGGTAAAACTTTGATTGACTTAACGGGCGGAATGGGAATCGATACGTTTGCATTTGCTCATCAGTTTGAAACAGTAATTTATGCTGAACAGAAGGACGAACTTGTTGAAGCAACCAAATACAATTTTGAGAAATTAGGCATTGAGAATGTTGATTTTCTGAATGAAGATTCGGTTGAATACCTTGCAAAAACAAACAAATCTTTCGATTGGATTTACATAGACCCGGCAAGACGTGACCAAACTCAAAAAAAGGTTTTCAAAATCGAAGATTGCGAACCTAACCTTTTGAAAATCAAGGATTTACTTCTTAATAAATCAAATAATATCTTAGTAAAATATTCTCCGCTTTTAGATATTAAATTGGCAATTGAACATTTGCAAAATATTTCAGAAGTACATGTTATTGCACTCGAAAATGAAGTGAAAGAATTGCTATTTGTGATTAATAAAGGCTATTTAGATATTCCCAAAATCAAAACTGTTAACTTAACGAGTAAAAAGAACCAGTTTTTTGAATTTGATTTTGAAACAGAACAAAAGACCAATATCAACTACGCCAAGCCTCAACAATTCATCTACGAACCAAATGCCTCAATATTGAAAGCAGGGGCCTTTAAGAGTGTATCAAAAGTTTATAACATCGCCAAACTCGCTCCAAGCTCACACCTTTATACTTCAAATGAATTAGTTCAAGATTTCACTGGTAGAACTTTTAAATGTGAAGACGTTTGCAAATTCGACAAAAAAGAAATTTTAAGCTATTTACCTGATAATCAAGGCAATATAAGCACAAGAAACTTTCCGATGAAACCCGAAGAAATCAAAAAGAAATTGGGAATCAAAGATGGAGGTGATACTTATTTGTTTTTTACCGAAGATTTTGAGAAAAAGAAAATTGTGCTGATTTGTAAAAAGGTGCAGTAAGATTATACTTATTGCACCTTTTCTTAAACGGGTTGTAAACCCGCTCTACAATTATAATTTTCTTTCGATAAAGTCTGTCATCATTTGATAAAGATGCAAGCGAGTATTTCCACCCGAAATTCCGTGATTGCGGTTTGGATAATAGAAAGAGTCAAATTGTTTTCCGGCTTTAATCAAGGCATTCTGCAACATCACCGCATTTTGGAAATGTACGTTGTCATCGCCAGTTCCGTGAATCAAGAAGTAATTTCCTTTCAATTTATTGACATGTGTAACAGGTGAATTATTATCGTATCCAGACGGATTCTCTTGCGGTGTTTTTTGATAACGCTCAGTATAAATCGAGTCATAAAAACGCCAGTTGGTAACTGGTGCAACCGCAATGGCAGCCTTAAAAACATCGGCACCTTGCATAATACAGTTTGAAGACATGTAACCACCGTAGCTCCATCCCCAAATTCCGATTCTTGACTTATCTACGTAGGGCAAGTTACCTAAATATTTTGCACTCTCTATCTGGTCAATAACCTCAAATTTACCCAAATCGGCATAGGTTATGTGTTTAAATTCACGACCCCTCGCCCCAGTACCACGATTATCAACCGAAACAACGATATAACCTTTGCTTACCAAAACCTGATACCACAGAAAATCACGAGCATCCCACTGATTTTTAACGGTTTGAGACCCTGGACCTCCATAAACAAACATCAATACTGGGTATCTTTTATTAGAATCAAAATTGCTCGGTTTCATCATCCAACCATTGAGTTTTACCCCTTCCGATGTCGAAAACGAAAAGAATTCTTTATTCACCAAGTCATACTCGGTCATCTTTTGCTTCAATTTGGCATTGTCTTCGAGTACTTTTACCAATTCGCCATTTTTATATAGGCCTACAAGATTTGGCGTTTTTGCCGACGAATTATAAATAAAATAATAACTAAAGTCTGGACTAAAATTGGCAACATTCCAGCCTTCGGCATTATTTAACTTTACTTTTCCTGAGCCATCCAAATTGATTGAATAAAGGTGTCTTTCGAGTGGAGAAACTTCGGTACTTGTAAAATACAATTTCTTTGTTTTTTCATCAATTCCATAAAAATCAGCGATTTCCCACTCGCCAGAAGTAATCTGACGGATTTCTTTGCCGTTCATGTCGTACAAATAAAGATGCTTGAAACCACTTTTCTCGGATGGGTGAATGAAAGTCTGATTATCCGAAAGATACATTAAATCGTCATTGAATTCGATATCTACGTACGTTTTGGCAGTTTCGTTCAATACTACTTTTCCGATACCCGTTTTTACATCGGCATGAATCAAATCCATGTTATTTTGCAAACGATTCAAGCGTTTAATACTCAAAACATTCGGATTTGTTGTCCATTTTACCCTCGGAATATAAATATTGGTTTCTTTTCCAATATCCATTTTTGTGGTTTTCTTGGCAGTTAAATCAAATACCGAGATATTAACAACCGAATTTGCCTCACCAGCTTTTGGGTATTTGAAACGGTAATCTTTCGGGTACAAATCGCCCCACATTTGCATATTGTATTCCGGAACACGGCTTTCGTCAAATGTATAAAATGCGATTTTCTTACTGTCTGGACTCCAATAAAAAGCTTGTGCAAAACCAAATTCTTCTTCATAAACCCAGTCGCATGCACCATTTATGATAAAATTAAACTTACCATTTGTAGTAATTTGAGATTCGGTATTCGTGGCGAGATTCGTCCAAAAGAGGTTATTTTCTCTCACAAATGCTACTTTGCTACCATCTGGAGAGAATGTGGCGTATTGTTGTTTGCCTTTGGTAGATAGCTGAGTCAATTTTTTTGTAGCAATCTCATAAACATAATACTCAGCCTTAAAAGAACGACGGTAAATTGATTCGCGATTGGTAAGAATCAAAAGTTTTTTCTCATCTGAGCTAAAAATATAGTCGTCAATATCGAGTTTAGGGTTAACCGTACTTGGGTCGAAAATCGTTTCGACTGCTTCACCAGTCGCAACATTGTGTTTTACGATTTTGCCCTCATCGAGCGATGTATAGAATCCGCCCGAATTCATCCAATTGACACTCGCAACTGTTCGTTGAGCAAATGTATTTTTTTGCCAGACGTCTTCGAGTGTAAATGCTTTCTTATTTTGTGCTTGTAGGGTAAATGAACTGATAATCAGTAGAATGAATATCGCTTTTTTATTCATAGTTAATAGTTTGTTTGAAAATTTAAGGCAAATTAAAACAATTTTTACGGGTTTATTAAATCCTCTTCATAATATAATTCAATCATTTCTACTTAAATATTTAAGTGTAAATCATGACAAAATTTAAAAATTTTGAGAGTAAAAAATAAAATTAACCTATATACGTAAACAATTGTAACCGCTTGATAGTTTTATTTATCATTGGTACTAAAATTGTATCTAAAAAACTGAAAATCAACCCTTTAAGATTATGGAAACAACAATATTTGTTCCGACAAACTATATCGAAGAAGTAATTCAGAAAACTTCTAATATGCTACCTACTGTCCAAGAAGAATTAGACTATCTCAAAAACTCATTGAAGTACTTAAAAGAAGGTATGAATGCCGAGCAAGCCGTAGATTTGGCCATGTTTGATTACCTGATGGAGAACTAATCTTTTGGATAAAAAACAAAAAAGCTCTCGGGTGAATATTTCCAAGAGCTTATATTTTCTTTTATTTTAATAATTCTTTACGCTTTAAGATTGATTCAAAAAGTTTGATGTCATGCTCGCTGTTGAAAACCTTGAACGGAAAATGTAAGAACTGCCCTTTATTAATGATTAGCAAGTAAGCATCTTCGATTTTCTCGGCACTCTGAATCGTCTCCCACTTAATGATTCCGCCTTCGCGTGCATTCAATTTTACCATAATCTGACGGCTGTCAATCTCGTAGGCAAACTTCTCAAACATTTGTTTGCTTTGCTCCATCTGGGTAGCGGCGGTAAACTGTGCATACCAAAACAAAAGGTAAAGACCAGCTCCAACAACGGCTACAACCGGAATCCACCAGTTTTTGTAAACACCTGTAAAATGAAGAATCAGACCCAAAATCAAAACAGCGGCCGGGATGAGCAACCAATACCAGCTATTGCGAATATGTCTTTTAAAAGCAAGTTTTACGTAAGTATCTTTATCTAATGCAAATTTTTTGGTTGTTACGTTCATTTTAAATTCTGTTCACAATTTTCGTTTACAATACAAAATTGGCAACTTTGACCGATTTTGAAAGTGCAAAAATAAAAAAAGGCTCTGATTATTCAGAACCTTTTGGTATTAATTCTTTAATCTAATGCAAATTGATAAAATTAACCTTCTCTAAACTGGATTGTATCTATCACGTATTTACTACCCGACATGCGTTTTACGAGTATATAAACCAGATAATCTTTATTGCGGCTTCGGTAATTGGCTACGCTATAACGTAACTCAGCATTTGAAGAACCTTGATAAACATAACTAAACGAAAGCGGTGGGTTTTTCTGAAAAAATGACTTAAAAATCATCTCAGCTTGGTTTGATGAGACTTTTGGATAATCAATTTTTTCGGCATCAATCACCAATTCGACCTGAGCATTTAGGCAGCTTGCCAACATTTTGGGGTTTCCACTTTTGAACGACATCTTGATACGGTCGGCGAGTTCGTTGTCTTCACGTTTTTTCTTTCCTCCGTCATCGTTGTTTTTTGCGATTGCAGCATTAAAAAAGAATAGCACAAGCAAAGTAATAAAGTATTTCATGGGACGTGTTTTATAAGATTTATGTAAGTATATTTGTTGGTAAATATCATGAATAGACTTTTGCACAAACTATGCCAAAACTTATTAAGTGGATACGTTTATCGGTTTAAAGATTTTGAGATTGCACAAGTCAAACAATTAACACCCTCATTTTCAGTTATTTATAGAATTATTCAATAAAATAAATACCGTTTAATAGTGAATTCGAATCAATTATTAGATAAAACTCAGACACTCCAAAAGATACGACGAATCGCGTATCAGATTTACGAACAAAACTTTGAGGAAGAGTCAATTATCATTGCCGGAATCATCGGCGAAGGTTTTCATTTTGCTGAATTTTTGGTGAAAGAGTTAACTCAGATTTCCAATCAAAAAATCTACATTGCCAAACTAATTTTTGATAAATCGTCTGAATTCCAGCCCGAAATTCAAATAGAATCGCTCGTAGATACTTTTAAACATAAGCCCGTCGTTTTATGTGATGACGTCCTCAATACTGGCAAAACATTGGCATTTAGTTTGCGTCCATTTTTGAGTATTCCGCTCAAAAAACTGCAAGTTGCGGTTGTAGTCGATAGAAATCATCCAAAATATCCGATTGCTGCCGACTACGTTGGGTATTCGCTCTCAACTACACTAACTGAGCATATTCAGGTGGTATTGAGCGATGATTCAAAAACTGGCGTCTATATTTTTTAATGAAAATCACAAATTGGTTTATCCATTAGTCTGATAAATCTCAATTTTTGGTTAACACAAATATTTATTTATGACTAAGTTACTGTCTATCAGCTTAATAGCCATATTTTTTTCGAGTTTTTTATTATTCGGTTGCAATAATTCGGCACCCGAATTTGCTCCAAAACCCAAAGGTTACAACAGAATAGATTTGCCCGAACACGCCTATCAACCATTAGACGATAGCCATCCTTATAAATTTGAATACTCAAAAGCCGCAATTATTCAGCCTGACACGTTTCGCAACGCCGAGCCACATTGGATAATTATTTACTATCCAAAACTAAACGCAAGGGTACAGTTTACGTACAAACCAGTACTCAATAGTCCGCAAAGACTACAAAATATGATTAACGATGCTTTTATGTTGGCATCTAAACACCATGTAAAAGCCGAGTCGCAAGAAGACCAAGTCGTCAACCTCAAAAATGGAAAAAAGGCAGTGGCAATACAATTAGAGGGCGATGTGCCGAGTCATTATCAGTTTTATATCACCGATACCACTACGCATTATTTGAGAGGAGCTATGTATTTGATGGATGCTTCGGCTGGAGATTCATTGAGGCCGATTATTGATTACGTCAAAAAAGATTGTATGCACCTCCTCGAAACGCTCGAATGGAAAAAGAAGAAATAGATTAGTAATTTGTGTGGCATATTGATATACCACACTGACGTAATTATTTCAAAGCAAAAACAACTTTGAGCTTCATTTTGACCAAATCATCGGTTTTTACCCCAAACAAAGACGGACGCTCAACTTTAAAATCGGTCAACAAAAAATTAAAATCTGCATCAATCGTCAACTTCCCGCCATATTCTTTAGCATTTCCTTTGATGGTAATTGGTTTTGAGATACCATGAAAAGTTAGATTTCCCGTTGCAGTAATTGCAGTACCTTCTTGTTTTACATTACTACTCGAAAACGAAACTTTAGGGAATTTTACTCCTTCCATAGCCTCTATGGCGTGAGAATCACGGTTTGAGTTTCCGCTATCAAAAGAATCTACTTTTAGAGCCGCAGCTACTTGTTCGATTTGCTTCGATTCATCATTATAAACAATTACACAATTTACATCTTTGCTAACACCTTCCCAATCGTGCATTGGATGTGTCATAGAATAAGTGATGGATGAACTCGCCTTATCAGCAGCAATTTTTCGTCCAGCCCAATTGAAAGAGGAATTTATTACCGAAAAAATGAGTAATAAAACGATTATTTGTTTTTTCATTAGATTAAATTTTAAAAGCGATTTTGAAACTAATTTTCATTAAATCTTCGGTCTTTATCCCAAGTAATGAAGGTCTTTCAACATTAAAATCCGATAGCTTTACAGTAAAATTGCCATCGACCACAAAAAATCCACCCGAAAATTTTAAAGCCTTAAAAGAAACTGGCTTTGTAACTCCATGAAAATTAAGATTACCTTCTATGTTGATGCCGTATTGGTCTTGCTGAATCTTAGTACTCGTAAATGTAATTTTTGGATACTTGAGTGCCTCGGTCACTTCTAAAGCATGAGAATCACGATTTGAGTTACCGCTATCAAAACAATCAATCCGAGCAACGGCGGCGACTTGTTCAATAACCTGCTTCTGGTCATTGTATAATATCACTGCACTAACATTTTTGCAAATGCCCTCCCAAGTGTGCATTGGGTGCCGCATTTCGTAGGTGATTGTAGAATTAACTTTATCAGCAACAATTTTCCTATTTTGAGCAAATGCCCCTGTATAAACAAGTAATATGAGCCCAAAAAAGAAAGTATAGCAGGTGTGTTTATTAGTTTTCATGTTATTATAAAGTCAAGAAAATCAGTTAAAATATCGTACTCTTAGAACTCAAATTTAAGAATGGCAATTGCAGTTGCAAAAGTAGCAAATGTCGTAAATGCGGCTGCACGGTGATAGCCTTTCATGTCGGCAAGTCGTTCAAAATTTTGGTTTTCTCGACTTTTCTCGATTTGTCTTGAGAGAACATTTGTAGCAATCATTCCCGAAATATGTACGTACGACAACGCTCTGTGTACACTCGCAGTGCTGGTCCCTTTACGACGAACCTGAGCCGGTGGCGATGTAAACGCCATCAAAGCAGTGGTTGTGTATGCGATATTGATACCGAGTGCCGTTGCTTCATGGGCTTTTTTAATTTTATCAAAATTTTCGGCGTTGCCCTTATACAATCTCGCACCTAAAATTCCTTGTGCGAGCATTCCGGCTGCGGTTGCCCAACCAAATGCCTGGTGGATTTTGAACATATTTCTACGAATCCTCAATTCGCGTTGGCGGTTTTCAGGAGTCAATTCAGGGACAATTCCCATCTTGCGATACAGCCCTTTCTCTCCCCAAAATAACCTTTGGGTCAACAGCATTTTTTCGGGCAATAACTTTGTTTGTTCGGTCTCAACCGACAATTCAGCCAAAAGACTATCAGCCTCTTGTGCGAAAGACAGTTGGCATCCTAAAAATAAGAAAGTGGCAATAATTAGTTTAGCGAGTTTCATGTTACATTTTTTTATTAAAAGTAAGGAGAAATCCAATACGTTTCTCCTTAAACTACTAATATTCAACCTTTAATTATGACTCAAATACTCTCAATTTATTTCCAGACGAATCAAGTTCGGTTTTATACAATGTAAGTGCTTTGGCTGCGGGAGCTTTTTCAACAGCACCAGTTGTTGAGAATTCAGAACCATGATTTGGACAGAAGAAATCGTTTTGTGATAAACGATACTGAACATCAGTGCCTTCATGAGTACAAGCCTTAGATAAAGCCACAAAAGTTCCACCTTTTATATTTGCAATAATGATTTTATCCTTGTAAACATAATTACCTTCGGTTTTTAGTTTAGAAAAATCGGCAGTTGTCAAATCGAGTGTAATATCCACTTTGGTAGAAGTATTTCCCGTATTATTTGTACCCGTTGGAGAAGGTTCATCATCACTACTTGTGCAAGCTGTAACAGTACCTAAGCAATAAAACGCCATCAATGCACCACTACTTAGACCTAATTGTTTTAAAAATTGTCCTCTACTCAATTGAGAATTTTCCATAGGATTCATCAGTTAGTTTATAATTATTTTGAAAAAATTAATGTTTTTGTTCCGCCGTTTCCTCCACTCGACTTGGTTAGTTTCATTATAGAATCGGTTTTTTCGGCCAAAATCCAATCTTCGTTAATCTCGGCCAAAGTATTATCTGATGTTGAAATCAAGATATTAAACTTTTCTTTTCCGCTGTCCATAACCGAAGCATAAGTACCCTTAAATTGGGTCGAACCTTTCGTAACTGCCAACTCACCCGATGATTTAAAATCAAAGACGTATGATGTATAATTACTGGTTCGGTCGCGGTTGTTGTTATCAACAAAAGATTTTATCTTCCATGAGCCACTGATTGTTAAATTACCATTTGGGGTAACATCGTCAGAAACCGAACAACTTGTAAGTACCCCAAAAATTGAGAGTAGAATTATTAAATTTTTCATTGAAAAGTATTTTAGGTAATTGTTTTAGCAGATACGAGACAATCAGATTTTTGGTTGCTTTTTGTCTGATATTTTTTTCAAAAACGATTTATCGGTACATACATTGTATGTATATACTGATATTAATTTAAATTTGGGGATTTTCCGATAAGGAATCAAACAATTACTTTTTGAAAATCAATGGGTACTTTGCGGAGAAAAACACACCAGTCGTAACGAGTCGGACTTTGCCAAACCCTACCTGACCGAGTGGGATTTTGACAAATGGCTCTACTTGAAGGCTGACTTTGCGGAAAATTTGGCGTTCGAATCCTACTGATAAATTAGTGATGCTAAACGGATATGCACCTGTACTACCCTCCCACTCTTTCCATTTAATGCTTGGGTCGTAATTGTTGGCGTAGTTGTATTTATATTTTTCGTTGAGCATTACATAACTTGTAAATCCTGCCGAAGCAAAAATTCTTGAAGTCGAATTTTGGGTAATGTCATAGCGGATATTGAGAGGAATATCCAACATATCACAGGTCGCGTTGATTTCGAGTAGTGGGGTTTCTGGCATCTTCCAAATCCATGTATAATCTTCGGGATATGCATCATAATACTTCATCGAGCGAATAACTCCAGTATTAACACTCCATCGGTTATTGAAACGGTATTCGGCTAAAACCCCGATATTTCGACCTACTTTTTCGATTTTATCCCCAAAAATCACACTCAAATCGGGTGAATATGCCAGACGAACAGCTAAACCTTTTTTGAATTGAGATGCCGACGGAGTAATCGGCATTTTATTCTCCAAAACTGTACTCAGAGGCTGTTTGATTGATGGTTGTACAAAAGCAATGTTCAGATTAAATGCTTTATTATTGATTGCACTAAGTTGCGAAAATTGACTTTTTGAAGTGTTATTCTCAATATTTTCAACTACCGAAGGTGTAACCATAACCAATTGATTATCAATAGTTTTCATTTCAAATCCCTTATTGGTTTCATTTGGATTTTTACCTTCTTTACTTGAAATTTTAACGATATTATCTTTAGAATTAGATTTATTATTCTTGTTTGAAGAATAAATTTCTCGTTTAGCGGATTTGGCTCTGAAAGTAACACCATCTGATTTTTTTAGCTCAACATTTTCAGTTGTCTTGCTTAAATTAGTTTCTGAAGTATTACGATTTATCTCGGAGCCGGTAGAAGAAGTTGCACCTTTTTTCTTACGATTTTCAATAGAATTTCTATCAACAGTTTTAGTGGCAGTTTTTTCAACTATTGGTGCATTAGAATTCTCTATTTCAGCCTTCTCAACCTCTTCAACATTTGAAGATTTATCGTTATCAACATTACTTTCTAAAGAAGGATTTTCTGATTTATTTGCAATTGATTCAGTTTCTGAATTTGAAGAATTATTGTATGTATCAACTTTATCTGTAGATACACGATTTTGTTTTAATTGGCGAGAACCTGCATCTTTTGCTTGAATTTTGCTCGATTTATTTTGATTTGATTCAGAATTTCTATTGTAAACTACAACTCCAATCAAAAGAAACAACAACAAACTCAAGGGCAAAAGTCCACGAATAATCCAAGGATTAAACTTTTGAGACTCTACAGACTGACTACTTACCGAATCTAACTTTTGAGTCATTTTATCCCAAGAAGCTAGTTCAAACTCAACTTCATGGTTATCTGCGGCATCTCGAAAAATTCCATCTAACTCCTCATCAGGTATGTTATGCCAATTATTCATCTAAAAAAACTTACTTCAAAGTGATATAACAATTTTCGGTAAGTAATATGTTTTATTTTAAGCAGTTTAATAATTAATTTTTTCTTTACTTATTTGTGATAACATCTGCCGAAGCGATTCTCTGGCCCTCGAAAGGTTCGATTTTGAAGTTCCAACCGAAATCCCAAGTTTAGAAGAAATCTCCTCGTGACTAAATCCGTCAATAACATATAAACTAAATACGACTTTATAGGCAGGAGGTAGTTTATGCACCAAACTCATTAATTCATCATAAGTCATTTGCCCGATTGCATTATTATCATCGCCCGAAACCTCGTAAGCTTCTTCGATATTCTGATGATTGTAATGTTTTTGCTGACTCCTGTAAAAATCTAAAGCTGTATTAACCATAATTCTCCTCAACCAAACCTTAAAAGGATACTTAGGGTCAAACTGCTCTCCTTTGGTAAATACTTTCAGAAAACCATCGTTTACAACCTCCGAAGCCTCGTCTTTGGTTTGGGTATAACGCAAACAAACACCCATAGCAAACCCATAGAACTGCCGATAGAGCATTTCTTGGCTCTTACGGTCTCCTTTTACGCAAGCTAAAAGGAGTTCTTCGGGGGTTTTACTGGGTGATTTGTCGGTCATCCTTTGGTTATACGGACATCATCGGCATAAGGTTGCGTCAGAATCGGTTTAAATTAGGTATTTCGGAATAGGAATGTGTAGTTATTGATTTAGATGAATATTCGGGTAATTAAATTCAACATTCATATCCAATTCAAAATCAATAACTGTTTACAATTTACCATTATTTTAGAGCATCTTCAAAATACTTATCAGCATCTTTTTTGAGTTTTACCAAAGACTCTTTGTGAATATACATCATGTGTCCGGCATCATAATACGTAAAATTCACATTTTTCTTTTGCTCTGGTTTTAAATCCATGTGGTTGAAGGTGTATTCAGCAGCAAAAAAAGGTGTTGCCAAATCATAATAACCCGCTGCCACCCAAACTTTTAGATATGGGTTCTTTGCCATTGCCTGACGGAGCGTTTCGCCAACATTTAGGTATTGATTCTGAACATTGTTGTAGTTCCAAGGCTGTACCCTACCCGTCAGAATCAAATAAGGCAAATCGTTTTCGTATTTGAGTTCTTGTCTTAGATAATGATTGATTGTACCCGAATATGGCCCCGAAATCGTAGCATCAAGACTTGGGTCAAATTCATATTTTTCTCCACCATTATCACGGTCGATACCTGTAAATCTGCCATCCAAACGTCCTGCTGTTTTGCCCTCATCACGCAAAAGTTCTTTTGTAAATCGGCTAATTTCGATACGCATTCCCACGTTTCGGATGTAAGTTTTTGATAATCCAGTAAATTTACTTAGTTTCTCTATAACGCTCTCTTTTTCTGATTCGCTGGCTAAATCGCCTTTCATCAAAACTGTACTGTATTCGTTATTGGCAAAATCTCTGACAGCTTGCATCGTCTTTTGAAAGTCGGCTGCATATTCTGGAGCAATTTTTTTATGATACCACGCCATTGCGGTGTAAGTCGGTAAAAATAGCGGGTATGGTAAATCATTACCAGGTGTAAATCGAGCAGTTTGGAAATTAAGAATAGATGAAATCAAAGCGACACCATTGATATACATATTGTATTTATCTTGCAGATAACCAGCCAATCCCGAAGCACGAGTTGTACCATAACTTTCTCCAGCCAAAAACTTAGGAGAACCCCAACGACCGTACTTTGTAGCATGCAAACGAATAAACTCTCCAACCGACTCGATATCTTCTACATACCCCAAAAACTGGCGTTCGTTTTCGCCCGCAGCAGCACGGCTGTATCCAGTATTTACGGGGTCAATAAAACATAAATCGGTTTTATCGAGCCAACTGTATTCGTTGTTGGTGTAACTGTAAGGTGGCTTTAGTGCATCTCCTTTATCGGTCATCGGAATCCTCTTTGGGCCAATACAACCCATGTGTAGCCAAACCGAAGCCGAACCTGGACCGCCATTGAAGGTATAAGTAATTGGTCGTTTGGTAATATCACTTACGCCATCGCGGGTATAATAAACAAAGAAAATGTTGGCTTTGGCTTTTCCACTTTCGTCTTTTAATGTCATGTATCCCGTGCGGGTTGTGTAGCCAAAAGTTTGACCATTGATAGTAGCCTGCCCTTTGGTTTCAACGGGTGCTGGTACAGCCACAGCAGTGGTTTGGGGTTTGTCATCGTTTTTTTTGTCGGTGTTTTGGGCAAAAACACTTAGGTATGAAAAGGCAATTAGGGTTGTTAAAAGTCTTGTTTTCATTAATTTAATGGGTAACGTTTGTTGAATAATGCGAATTTATAGAAAATTATGAAACAAGCCACATTAAAATAATAAGCCGCTGAATAAAGTTTATTCAACGGCTTAAGTTAGCAAGCAAGATTAGCTCTAATCTTTAATTATTTTGATAGTTTTTGGTTTAATTCCATCGCTAACATAAAGATAATATGCCCCCGGTAATTGATTGAGCATATCGAATGAAATTTCACCCTTCTGAGAAGAAATCTCTCGAATAAAGATTTCTTTACCTCTCGAATTAAACAATTTGATTTTCTTGATTGAGAAATCGGTATCATTTAATCTAACCGTAACTCTATCGGTGACTGGATTTGGGAAAACCTGAATATCAGCCTCAGATGGGGCTACAATCATCTGACTTTCTTGTTCTTTTGTATCAAAGACATCAGTAGCCGAAGGTTCTAATGTAGGTTCAGCCGCAGAAATAGTCCGTGCATTAGCAGTTGATGCAGTGATGTTAATGGTATAGTCTTCGACCTCACCATAAGTAAATGTTTCGCAGGAGGTCGCATAGGCACTATATTTCGCAACTACACGCATTCTTGTTGTACCTAAAGCTGCCGTTGACGGAATCGTGAATGTTCTTGAAGTATTACCCGAGGTTGTTACGTTGAAACTTGTTACTTGCTCACCAGCATCGGTAAATACCCCATTTCTGTTGTAGTCGATATAAACTCTCCAGTACATTCGGTAAATTGTTCCGCTAAATCCACAAGAAAGCACGATTGTACGGCTCGTTCCTCGTACTGCATTTGTCGAAATTGACGTACCATTGAAGTATCCGGCATCACTTCCAGATGTTCTATTTATCGTACCCATGTTTACATAGTCTATCCACATAAAAGAAGTACTATTTCCCTTGGATGTACAATAAGTAACTGCACTTGGAGTGGTAAATTGAGCCGATATATATGCACTATTTCCGGCAGGGCAATTGGCTCTTACACGCCAATCGTATAGAGTCGTTGCGACCAATCCAGTCAAATTTTGACTTGTTGAGGTTGTCGCACTGGCTGCTACAATCCATATCGAAGAAGAAAAAGCTTTATATTCAACTGTGTAGTTGCTCACTCCCGAAACCGCACCCCAATTGAGTGTAACACTGGTAGATGTCAAGCTCGATGTACTCAAACTCGTTGGATTGCCACAAAGTGGTTGGGTCTGGAAATTGAGTGTTGAAGACCAGTTAGTACAATTTTCGGTTCTAACTCTCCAATTGTAAGTAGTCGCTGGGTTCAAACCAGTCAAAGCATAAGTTGTTGCACCTGTTACCAAAATATCTGCTCCCCAAGTACTGCTACTGTTTTCTTTGAATGAAACATAATAATTGCTTGCACCAGCAACAGCCCCCCAACTTAGAGTTGCACCCGAAACTCCAACTCCCGATGTTGCAAGAGAATTTGGCCCTAAACAATCATAAGTTATCGTAATAGTGTCTGATTGTGCCCACAACCCGTTATCGACAGTCAATGCAAATTTCAATTGTGTACCAAGCGGAGTCAAAGGGTCAATCGTGTATGCAAAATTATCGGCTTGGTTTTGGAGCAATGTATAGTTTGTATAAGTTTTCGGTGAACCGACTGATGTGATAAAACTGCTTACAGGCGAAACTGAAACTGTATAACTTGTTGGTTTTACACTGAAATTTTGAAAAGTGTAATTTACAGTTCCACTCGTTGTAGCAACAGTTGAGTTATTATTTGTCGGAGTAGCCTTGCCAAAATAAGTTGACATTCGAAATGCCTTCTTATTCATTTCAATTGTTGCATTGCAAAGCGGAATAATTCGACTTGAAGCAGGCCAAAAACCATCGGTTGAAGCACCAACTTCGGGTGTAAAACTATAAATTTTGTTTTTTGTGGTTTGCTCACCGTACTTCCAGTCGTCGCCAGCACCATTGGCGGTATATGCAACAGTTTGAGTGGCATTACCCGCAACAAACCCATTTTCGGCTACTAAAAATGTTCCCATTTGCTGAAACAACGCTAACTCAGGGTTTGGATTAGTTGTGGTGTAACCAAATGGATAAATACAGTAGTTTCCGTATGAATGGAAATCCATCGAAAGTGTAAAATTGTGACTATTACAAAAATCACGAATTACTTGGGTTTCGGGTTCTGAAAACGCAGCAGTACCTCTGTAAGTATCTGAACTTGTTGTTGGCGATGAACCCGTATTATTGAAACCCCACATAAAACCATAGTTTCGGTTAATATCTACCCCGTAAGTACCATTGCCATTATTGCGGCGATTTTTACGCCACATTCCACCACCTCCCGGATTCGTAGTTTGATTATAAACGTATCCATCAGGGTTTACGCAAGGCACAATGAAAAGCTCGGTACTGTTTACAAGCGTTTTAATATCTTTATCGGTATTGTAATTTTCTAAAATATGCCACATAAAGAATATCAATTGGCTCATGCTCATTGGTTCTCGTGCGTGGTGAACCGCATTAAAGAACATTTCAGGCTCGGCTTCATCAACATCAGGATTATCACTTATCTTGACCATCAAGATTGGGCGGCCTTCGATTGAGGTTCCGATACTACTTTTAGCCGAGATTAGGTTAGGATACAACGTCCGCATTTGGTCAAGGATAGTCTGCAACTCGGCAAATGTGTAGAATCCAGCATAAGAACCCAATGAGAAATTGGCTGGTGTTGTAACCGCAGTTTTGGCATTTTTGAGAGCCTTTTTATCAATTTCTTGATTGTACTTGGCCAAATTTTTCTCTAAATCTTCGATTTCGTACTTAAACTTGACATTGTGCTTTTTGAAGATTGCAATGTCTTCGTCAGAGACCTCAGCGGCAAAATACTTTTTTTGTTCGTAGCTAAAGTGGTCAACCTCAAAGCCATCATTGAACAAACTCTCTAATTTCAGTGGTTCGATTTCGGCCGAAATGCGGTGAAACTTTAGGCGTTGTGCAAAACTCGAAGCCGAGAGCACAAGCATTAATAGAACGGTTGATGTTAAATAGTAAAGATTCTTTATCATGTTAATATTGGATTAGTGTGGTGTGAAATTCTGAATTGAAAATCGAAAAAGCAATTTTCTTTTGAGAATCTTATCAATTGGTATCAAAAAAACGAAAAGCGGCTCAATTGGGCCGCTTTTCGTTTTCAAAATATAGACTAAATCAATGATGTTCGTCTTGGTGAGCTTTATTGTAATTGCCAGCAAAGAGTGGAGTTAAAACAATCATTCCAACAATAAATGTAAGTAAATCTCCAACAAAATAAAGGATACAAGCAAGAACCAAAAAGACTACGAGCATTGTGCCATCTGAAAGCGGTTTTGAATGAGTATTATCAGCCATAAAATATATGTACAAAGTATGATTTACAATAATTAACTTGATGCAATATTAATAAACAAATCGGTAAATGAGAATCGAAAAATGCAAATTATTTCATTTTCTACCAAAATCTGCTGGATTTTCGCCCCAATGCTCGGTTTCCCATTTTAGAATTTTGTTACCGTATTTATTATTTTGAAGCCATTTTTCTGCTCTATCTATCAATTCAAAAACTTCTTCATTTCCTTCTTTTTCAGCCAATTTCGTATTTGCTTTTTTAGCTCGAACCCAACTTATTGCCGTTCTCGAATCTGAATAAATCGGTAGATTAGATTGTTTTTGGTGCAATAACGCCAAAGCGTGTACAATGGCTAAAAACTCACCAATGTTATTTGTAGCGTGTTTAAATGGGCCTTTAAGAAATAATCTTTCTTTGGTTTTGAGATAAAAACCCTGATACTCCATATCGCCAGTGGCGGTATTCCAAGCAGCATCCACCACAACTGAATTAAGGTCGGGCTTACCAATCGGCATTTTGAGTTGCTTCTCTTCTTTCTCTTTTTGCTGGATAAATTGCCAATAATTGCCTTTCAAAGCCTTAGTAGCCTCTTCTTTGGTATCAAAAGACTTGTACTTTGCTCCATCAAAACCGGTTACTTGCTTTTGGCATTCTTCCCAAGAGTCATAAACGCCTTTTTCGCGGCCTTCCCAAACTGCATAAAATTTTGCTTTCTTTGCCATGCGGCAAAATTGCGAATTATTAGTTTAAAGTACAAGCCAACTACATTTTTGAAAGTGCCGAAACATCAATCGACTTGGCTATTTCTTTTACAAATTCGGTATCGGTTTGGTTTTCGGCATCAATAGTAATCAAAAACCTTTCGGCTATTCCCAAAACAACCGTTGCTTTTTTGCTACCTTTTTTGAATGTTTCCATACCTTTTGCACCCGAAATTTCGACACCTTTAGTCGTTTCTTCTTTGTTATCAACCGAAAGGCCCATTGCCCAAATGGCAGTGGCGGCACCATACATAGCATACGCACCGTTATAATCTACGATTGTAACTTCAGCCTCTAAATCTCCTTTTTTGTATTTTTGAGATGTTTTAGAAAAAGATGCACCCATCATATTCACACTTTCTCCGTCGGGTTCTCCATCTTTTTGATAACCTGAGATATTTGGTAAATACTTTTGTAAATCTTGATGCGGAATCGCCAAAGTATCACCTTTTGCTCGGCGTTGCTCAACTTTGTCTTGGGCATCATTTACAGCATCGGTAACTTTATCGAGATTACTCAAAACCGAAGCGGCGTTTTTTGCTTCTTCGGCTTTTGGACCACAAGACAACACTCCACAAACCAGCAATAAACCAAACGAATACGAAATCAGATTTTTCATGGGTTATTTTGTTTAAAAGTAAAGGCAATAAGATGAATTAGAGAAATACACTTCACCGAATTAGTTCTTCTTTAATTTCATCACACAATTCGTCAAAACAATTTTATCACGATTTTCTTGGCGGCGATACCCTCTGCCTTCGGGGTCGATGTCTTGGTCGAATCCAGTTGCCGAAGTAACCACTTTATCGCGTAATTTATCGGTCAAACGTCCGACTCCACCCAAAACGGTTGCACCTGCTTTTTCCTTCCAGTAAGTACCTTCGAGTGTGCAAGTACCAAATCTTACTTCCATAAACCCATCCGAACCAACCTTCACTTCAAGTGTTTCATCGGTGTTATTCTGAGAATCTCCTACATGGTATTCCATACGAGGTGAGCGAGTTTCTTCTACATAGCGAATCGCCGCAATGCCCTTGTATTTACCCAAATCTTGAGCTCTTTTGATATTTTCTTTGGTATCGGGTCTATCAGCATTTACAATCAAGTAAGTACCCGCTTCTACTGCTGGTCGTCCATAAAAATCACCGAGCCAAATTCTGAGCATTTTATCGGGGCTTGTACCGTTTCCAGTCAAATAAGCGTAATTCCCAATCTTCACTTGGCGTGGTTGTGTCTTAAATTCTTTACCATCAACCATTACTGTCATCGAGTTATCATTGGCAATCTGCCCAAAAGTGAAAGAAGAAGTCAAGACGGCTATCAACAAAAATTGTAATTTTTTCATTTTTTAATCGTTTTAAAATGGGGTTAGAATAACAGACATAAAACTATTGAATTATATTTTTAGTACCATAAATAAAAAGTAAAATCAATTAAACGGTTTTATCCTACTGAATTTTTAGCGAACTTTGCTGCTTAGAATGCTGTTCGATAATTAGACTTTAGTATCAATTTTAGATTCAAAAAAAGTCTGATTTGTTCAATTACCTTTTTATAACAATGACACAAGAAAAAGTAAACGTATTAATAATTGGCTCAGGGCCAGCAGGTTATACAGCAGCAATTTATGCCGCAAGAGCAGGACTAAAACCAGTACTTTATCAAGGAGCTCAGCCCGGAGGGCAACTAACTATAACAACCGATGTTGAGAACTACCCTGGGTATCCTGATGGTATCATGGGGCCTGAAATGATGGAAGATTTCCGCAAACAAGCAGAGCGTTTCGGAACCTCAATCCGTTATGGTATGGCAACAAAAGTAGATTTCTCGACACCAACGGCTCACAAAGTAATCATCGACGATACCCACGAAATCACTACTTCGGCAGTAATTATCTCAACAGGTGCATCGGCAAAATGGCTCGGTTTGCCATCGGAGCAACATTTCAATGGTCAAGGGGTTTCGGCTTGTGCAGTTTGTGACGGATTCTTTTTCCGTGGTCAAGAGGTTGCCATTGTAGGTGCTGGCGATACTGCCTGCGAAGAAGCTCATTATCTTTCTAAACTTTGTAAGAAAGTAACAATGCTTGTTCGTCGCGATGAATTCCGTGCATCTCAAATCATGCAAGACCGCGTAAAGAACACGCCAAACATCGAAATCTTATTCAATACTGAAACCGTTGAGATTATCGGCGACCAAAATGGAGTAAGTGGTGCCATCATCAAAAACAATAAAACTGGCGAGCAATCAACTATCAATGTAACTGGTTTCTTTGTAGCAATCGGTCACCAACCAAATACAGGTATCTTTGCTGATTACATTACCCTCGATGAATCTGGCTACATTGTTACCGAAAAAGGTAGCAGCCGAACCAACATCGAAGGAGTGTTTGCGAGTGGTGATGCTCAAGATAAAATCTATCGCCAAGCCGTTACGGCTGCTGGTTCAGGATGTATGGCCGCACTCGATGCCGAGCGTTATTTATCCGAAAAAGGCTTGCACTAATAAGATAAATTGCCTAAAATTGTATTGGTGTAGCCGATTAATCAATTTTGGCTTGTTTTTTGTTTCATCTGTGGATATTTCTTTTCACTATCCACAAAAACCAAAAAATATGAAGAAGAAGGTTTTACTAATCGCTTTTGCAGTGACTGTGACGATGGGTGCTTATGCCCAAAAAGAACGAGGGAAAATCAAAAGTACTGATATTCCTACTTCTCAAAAAGAGAAACTAAAAGACAAGAATCTTAATAAACCAATCAAAAAAGAAGACGAAGAGTTTTCTTTTGAAGAAGAACCAAAATTGCGTTTTTCGACCGAATTTGAGCCAGTTAAAGTACAAGATGCCGCTCCCGCTCCGAAGATTGAACCAATTAAAGAGTTGAATGCGGTAGTACACGAGGATACGAGTACAATCGACGAAGGGCAAGTACAAGTTGTAGAAATAGAAGAAGAAGCTCAATTTGCCGGTAGCGAAGACATGGTTAAAATCGCTTCGTATTTCTCTGTTTGGGATAGTAAGCATATTGACCCCTACGGAATTGATGCGAAAGACTACGACGATGTGATTCCGATTCAGCTTTATGATATTTCGCAAGGACGTTATTGGGCTGGCCCAATGAATAAAGGTATTGTAAACTCACGTTTTGGATGGCGTTGGAAACGCTGGCACACTGGCATCGACCTTGATTTAGAAACTGGCGACCCAATTTTTGCAGCATTCGACGGTATCGTTAGAGTTGCTGGATGGTCAAACGGTTACGGACGTTGCGTGGTTGTTCGCCATTATAACGGTCTTGAAACGCTCTATGGTCACCTTTCAAAAATCAATTTTGAATCAGGTACAATCGTAAAAGCAGGAGACGAAATCGGTTTAGGTGGTAGCACAGGTAGAAGTTCGGGGCCTCACCTTCACTTCGAGACTCGCTATGAAGGAAACCCATTCGACCCAACCAATATTTTCCAATTTGCACCTGCCCAAATAAACATTCTCACACAAGAGTTTTTGTTAACTTCACGTGTGTATGATTACTTGAGAGGTGGGGCATCTAAAAAAGATTTTGAATACGAAGAAGAAACTCCAATAAACATTGTTCAGAAAGTTTGGATTCGAGTTCGTTCGGGAGATACCCTTTCTGAGATTGCGAGTCGCAACAATACCACAATTGCCGAACTCTGTAAACTTAATAAAATCAGAGCCTCAACTCGTCTTCGTACGGGTTATCGTTTGAGAGTTAAATAATCAAATCACTGATAATTTATTGATTATTCTTTGATTTTGGTGATTGATATTTATATGATATATAGACGGTGTGAACTTTTTCACGCCGTTTTTTTTTATTCTTATTATTTACTTCTCCTAAAATATCATAAAGATTAATGATACAAAAATTAGATATATTGGTAATGGCGGCCCATCCTGACGATGCCGAATTGGGCTGTTCGGGTACGATTGCTTCGCATATTGCACAGGGTAAAAAAGTAGGTATTGTGGATTTCACGCGTGGAGAACTCGGAACAAGAGGTACACCCGAAATCCGTTTGGCGGAGTCGGCAGATGCTACAAAAATCATGGGGATTCATGCCCGCGAAAATCTTGAATTTAGAGATGCTTTTTATAGAAATGATGAAGAGCATCAGATGAAACTGATACAGGTAATCCGTAGGTATCAGCCAGAAATTGTTTTGGCAAATGCAGTCGAAGACCGCCACCCCGACCACGGAAAAGGTGCAGCATTGGCAATAGATGCTTGTTTTTTTTCGGGGTTAAGAATGATTTCGACCTTTGAAAAAGACGGTACTCCACAAACAGCTTGGCGACCCAAGGCATTGTACCATTATATTCAAGACCGATACATAAAACCCGATTTTGTAGTTGATATTACGGCATTTTGGGATATAAAAGAGGCCGCAATAAGAGCATTTAAGAGTCAATTCTACGACCCAAATAGCACCGAACCTCAAAGCTATTTATCGTCGCCAGAGTTTTTGGAGTTTGTAGAATCTCGTTCGAGAGAATACGGCCATCAGATTGGTACAAAATACGGAGAAGGTTTTACAAAAAGTAAAATGATTGGTGTTAGTAATTTGTTCAATTTGATGTAATTTTGAGAGATTTTTGAATAATTCTCTATACAAACTCCTAAATGACCAAAGAGCAAGCATTAAAAAAGTATTTTGGTTACGATAAATTCAGACCGCTACAATCCGAGATTATTGACACAATTTTAGCCAAAAATGATTGTATGGTTTTGATGCCCACCGGCGGCGGAAAATCATTGTGTTTTCAGATTCCTGCGTTGTTGATGGATGGTCTAACGGTGGTAATATCGCCACTCATTGCCTTGATGAAAGACCAAGTTCAAGGCTTGGTAGCCAACGGAATCTCGGCAGCGTATATAAATTCTACATTGACTGGAAGTGAGCAATCAAATATCGAATGGAAAGCCAAACTTGGTGAATTAAAACTCTTGTATATATCGCCCGAAAAACTTCTTTCGGGCAATTACCTCAACTTTATTAAATCACTGAAAGTCAACCTTTTTGCTGTTGATGAATCGCACTGTGTTTCTATTTGGGGACATGATTTTAGACCTGAATATACACAACTGAAGGCATTAAAGGCAAATTTTCCGACTGTTCCGATTGTTGCCTTAACAGCCACAGCCGACAAGGTTACACGTAAAGATATTTTAACTCAGTTAGGAATCCCAGAGGCTCCTACCTTTACTTCTTCGTTTGATAGACCGAACCTTTCGCTCAATGTTCTACCATCTCGAAATCGAACTCGTATCATTGAGAATTTTATCAAAGAAAGGCCAAACCAAGCAGGTATCATTTATTGTTTGAGCCGAAACGCTACCGAGGATGTCGCTCTTGCTTTGCAAAGGGTTGGTATCCGAGCGGCACATTATCATGCAGGTCTCAATGCCGAAACCCGTGAAAAAGTGCAAGATTCGTTCATAAATGACGACTTGCAGGTGATTGTAGCAACGATTGCATTCGGGATGGGAATTGACAAATCAAATGTTAGATTTATCATTCATTACAATTTACCATCTAACGTAGAAAGTTTTTATCAAGAGATTGGACGAGCTGGGCGAGATGGACTAAAAGCAGATACACTACTTTTTTATGGTTACGGAGATGTCATTATTCGTACCAAAATGATTGCGGATTCGGAACTCCCCGAAGATATGAAAGAGGTTCAAACTGCAAAATTGACTCGATTAAAACAATATGCAGAAGCCGATATTTGTCGTAGGAGAATTCTTTTGAGCTATTTTAATGAGGAGATTAGAGAAGATTGCGGAAATTGTGATGTTTGTCGTAATCCAAGACAAAGATTTGATGCCACTACCATTGCCCAAAAAGCTCTATCGGCGATTGCCCGAACCGAAGAAAAAGTAGCAATGGGGATGTTGATTGATATTTTGAGAGGTTCACAAAATCGAAATGTTTTGGAAAGGAATTATCACCAAATCCGTACTTTTGGGGCTGGTCGGGATTTAAAAGGTGAAGAATGGGCTGAGTACCTTACCCAAATGCTGAATATGGGTGTGATGGATATTGCCTACGACGACCACCACGCATTTAAACTAAACAATTATTCGTGGTCTGTCTTGAAGGGTGAACAAGGTGTGGAATTAGTCAAGTTTGAACCTTACGAAAGTAAAAAAGCAAGGCAAGATGCCGAAAATCCAAAAGAGAAATCGAAGAAAGAGGTAATCAGAGATGCTTTGTTTGAAAAATTGCGATTGCTCCGAAAACAACTGGCTGATAAATTGAGTATTCCACCATTTTTGGTATTTTCAGATGCTACGATTTCAGAAATGGCTCAGAAAAAACCAATCAGCCGTTATCAAATGTTGCAGGTTTCGGGTGTTAGCGATGCTAAATACAAACAGTTTGGTGAGGTATTTTTGAATGAAATCCTCGATTTTATCAGAGATAATAATGCAAAAGGAATTTCGAGAGTGGCCAATGGCTCGACTTATATCGAAACCCTCGATTTGTATAAAAAAGGGCTTTCGATTGAAGAAATCGCAACCAGAAGAAACCTTCAACCCTCGTCCATTGCCAGTCATTTGATAAAATTAAGTGATGATGGACACGATGTTGATATTACAAAACTGGTTTCGCAAGAAGAATACGATGCCATCGTGGATATGGCTTTAGAATTAGGCATGAACAAAGGAGATGCTTTAAAACCTTTATTTGAAGCACTCAATGAAGAGTATGGCTACGATAAACTCAGATTAGCTTTAGCAATTTGGGATAAAAATGGATAATTTTGTAAAAATCTAAAATAATTTTCAAACTCTGACAGGGTTCAAAACCCTGTCAGAGTTAATCGTATTCTTCTGAATTTATGTAAATTTAACGCCTAAAATTATAAAAGTTTTGATTCTGCAATTACTAAATCTAAAAGCATTTTTATCTAACCTTTTTAATAGCTTTATGGCTATTTGCAAGGTAATACTATTGTCAAAATTCAAGCTAAATAACCCAAACGTAGCAGCCAAAAGCTGCGTTATTTTGGGGAACGGTCCATCACTCAATGATTCGCTTCAAAATCACCTCGAATTCATAAAAAAACACGATATTTTTTGTGTCAATGTATTTTCGGCGTCGGTTTATTACAAGCAATTAAAACCCAACAATTATCTACTTCTCGACAATGCCTTTACAGAACCTAACCACGAAAGAGCCAGCAAAGCTATCGTGCATCTTGTTGCCGATACCCAATGGCCATTGAATCTTTTTGTGCCTTTCAAGTTCAAAAAATCAAGCTATTTCGTCGAAACAATTTCAAAAAATCCATTTATAAAAGTTATCTATTTTAACTATGTGATTCTTGATGGGCTCGATTCATTGAAATTTTGGCTTTACAAAAACGAACTCGGAATGCCACAATCGCAGAATGTTTTGGTTGCTTCAATTTTTAGGTGTATTAATCTAAAATACAAGGAAATTTATGTTTTAGGTGCCGACCACACATGGCACGAAACCATTAGACTCAATGAGGATAATGAGATTGTAGCCGATGATTCACACTTTTATGGCACAAAAACGTATGAAATCAATAAGTTAATGCCAAAAAATCAATCCTACATGGCACGGCAGTTTTTGTCGCTTCACAAGGCGTTTAAGGGTTATGAAGTACTTGCCAGATATGCCGAATACCGCAATGCTAATGTCATAAATGCAAGTAAAAGAAGCTATATTGATGTTTTTCGGAAGATTAAACTCTAATTTCAAAAATAGTTAATAGTAATTATTAATCCATTGATTATCAACCTCTTTTACACGACTTAGCATTAAATAATAACATATACTATTTACTCTCGTGTACTTAAATAATTTTTTGGTGTATTAATTGCAATTCTCAATTGGATTGACTTAATTGTATTTGAAAAATAAATTTCAAACCCTAAAACACCTTATTATTTATGGAAAATCTTCAACTCGCTGGCTTCGGTAAGCGTTTAGTTGCGTACCTTATTGATGGTATTCTGATTGGTATTGTATTAGGAATTATCATGTCTGTCTTTTTTGGTGGAATTTTTGCTTCAATGGCTGGTTCTGGTGCATTAGACGGAACAATGACCGAAGACGAAGCCGCAGTAACTGCCGTAGCAGCAACTGGTGGCATAATGCTATTTTATTTTATTGCAGTAGTAGGGGTAATTGCATACGAAGTTTTAATGATTTCGTCAGCAAAACAAGGTACAATTGGCAAAATCGCAATGAAAATCAAAGTTGTAAAAGAAGACGGAAGTAAACTTTCAGTTACAGATGCCATTATCCGAACCATCGTGAAGTCCCTCATCTCTGGTATTTGTATGATTGGTTTCCTTATTACTCTTTTCAATAAAAAAGAACAATCGCTGCACGACATGGCAGGCAAAACCTTGGTTGTAAGTGCCGAATAACTTATATAGAATCATACTGGCAGTGGTAGCGTTTGCTATCACTGCTTTTTATTTTATTGTCAATCCTGCTAAAAGTCATTTTACTCCAGTTTGCATCCTACACAAAACGACTGGGTTTTATTGTTTTGGATGTGGTGGTCAGCGAGCTTTTCATTCGTTGTTACACGGTAGATTTGGCGAAGCTTTGCAGAATAATCTTTTGATTTACCTGATTCTACCAATCGTTGTAATTATTCTAATTTCTGAAATAATTAATGACAAAAAAGCCATTAAAACCTTACAAAAACCAGTATTTATGTGGGGTTTTATCATTCTACTTTTAGCTTTTATGATATTGCGAAATTTACCTGTTTATCCATTCAATTTAATGATACCACACAATTAGAAATCAATCTCAAAATTTTTAATTAATATTGGCGTTAAAATTAAAACCTCAATAATACAGATTCATCCCAAAACAATTTCCTAATGAAAAAAGTCATATTTCTATTTTTGATGTGTTCGATTGTCTCATTCGGGCAACAAACCTACAATATCATCCCCAAACCCACCAAAATAACTCCTCAAAGTGGTGTCTTTACACTGACCGATAAGGCAAAAATTCTGATTCCTCAAGGCAATAATGAAATAAATGCAATTGCCGAACTACTCTCTGAGAGGGTAATGGTTTCTTCGGGTTTCCAGCTAAATATTGAAAGCTATGACCCAAATAAAAATGGAATACTGCCTAACGGAATTGCATTTAGTTTAGAAAAAAACTCAAAGATTCCAGAAGAAGGTTATACAATTAACGTTTCCAAAAGTTCAATTTCGATTATGGCATCGACCACCAAAGGGCTATTTTACGGATACCAAACGTTATTGCAGATTCTACCAACCAATATTTATAGCTCTTCGACTTCTCCAAACACAAAATGGACTATTCCTTGCGGAATCATCAACGATGCCCCACGATATACCTACCGTGGATTGATGCTCGATGTGGGTCGTCATTTTTATACGACCGATTACATTAAAAAATTCATCGACATCATGGCAATGCACAAATTCAATCAGTTTCATTGGCATTTGACCGAAGACCAAGGATGGAGAATCGAAATCAAAAAATATCCTCAACTAACTGCGGTTGGCTCAAAGCGTAAACAAACAATGGAAGGGCATTATTCTGAACAGCGTTACGATGGAACTCCTTACGGTGGATATTATACTCAAGAAGAAATCAAAGAGGTTATTCGCTACGCTCAATCAAAATACATTAATGTAATTCCAGAAATCGAAATGCCGGGCCATGCTTTGGCGGCACTTGCAGCATATCCAGAATTAGGCTGTAAAGGTTCGGGCTATGAAGTTACTGGCACATGGGGCGTCCATGACGACGTTTTTTGTCCGTATGATAAAACATTTGAGTTCTTAGAAAATGTACTGACTGAGGTAATTGATTTATTTCCAAGCAAATACATTCATATTGGTGGCGATGAATGCCCGAAAACGACTTGGAAAGAAAGCAAGTTTTGTCAGGATTTAATGAAAAAAGAAGGGTTGAAAGATGAACACGAATTGCAGAGTTATTTTATCAAGAGAATTGATAAATTTATCACTTCAAAAGGTCGTAAAATGATTGGGTGGGATGAAATACTCGAAGGTGGGATTTCGCCAAACGCAACAATTATGTCTTGGAGAGGAATCGAAGGTGGTGTTGCTGCTGCAAAACAAAACCACGATGCCATCATGACCCCGACAAGCCATTGTTATCTCGATTATTATCAGTCAGACCCAACATCTGAACCGCTTGCCATTGGTGGGTATCTCCCACTCGAAAAAGTTTATAGCTATGAACCAATGCCTAAAGAATTATCAGCCGAGCAAGCAAAACATATTTTGGGTGTGCAAGGAAATATCTGGACAGAATATATAAAAACACCAGACAAGCTCGAATACATGGCGTTTCCGAGAGCTACAGCGATTGCCGAAATCGGTTGGTCACAACCAGAGCAAAAAAGCTTCGCCGATTTTTCGAGTCGTTTAAAAGTTCAGTTTGAACGAATGCAAAACATGGGAATCAACTTTGCTAAAAGCTATTACGATATTTCGGCAAGTTCATCGCTCAATACCAAAAGCCAAGTTGCAGTGAAACTTAAAACAACTGATAGCCAAGCACTTATCAGATATACAGTTGACGGTACAGAACCAACGGCAAAATCATTGGTTTACAATCCAAATTTGGGAGTAATACTTACAAAAGATGCCACAATCAGAAGTGCGGCTTTTAATGACAAAGGCGAAAAATTAGGTAAAATTTTAGATAAATATTTCTTCATTAATAAATCTACTGGTAAAACCTATAAAATGGTTAACGAACCTCTCAAATATACGGGCGGTGAAAAATACGGCTTAACCAATGGCGTGCGAGGTGAAGAAAAAAATATGAGTACTTGGGTTGGGCTTGACGGAAAAGACCTTGATGTAAATCTTGATTTGGGGCAAACGATGGAGGTAAGTAGAGTAATGATGGCGTTTTTGAGAGCAAGTAATTCTTGGATTCTTTATCCTAAAATGGTCGAAATCCAGACTTCGGTAGATGGCAAAAAGTTTGAGACAGCTCAAAAGATTGATATTGATAACTCTATCCGACCAGAAAATGCAGTACAGCAAATCAATACTGGACTCGGCTCTAAAAAAGCACGATTCATAAGAGTATTTGCCCAAAACTATGGTAAACTCCCCGAGGGTCACCCAGGTGCTGGCCGTCCGGCGTGGCTTTTTGTTGATGAAATAGGAATCGAATAAATTCTAAAAAGAACGAAATAAAACAACCTCGACGAAGTAATTTGTCGAGGTCGTTTTATTTACAATCTATTGATATTTACAGTAGGTTCCAGTGTCGAAATCGCTGCTCCTCTAAATGTACCCGTTACTGGATTTATCAGTTCGGGTTGTGCCGAAGAAGCCAACGCAATGTACTGATGGTCAACGATAACTCCCTCGGTAGGGTCAAATCCACGCCATCCTCCTCCAGGCAAGTAGGCTTCAACCCATGCGTGAAGTTCGTGAGCGTGTAATTCACTTCCATAACAATAACCACTCACAAATCTTGCTGCGATACCCAAGGCCTTGCAGCAAGCAATCATCAAAACTGCATAATCTCTACAACTGCCAGACTTTATCAAAAGGGTTTTTTCGGGTTTGTTAGGCTCGCCTTCGGGGCGAACTTCGTACCTAAAATTCTCTTTGATTTTAGTACAAAGCAAGACTAAAAAATCCATCGTTTTCCAGTTTGCTTCGGCAGCGATTGGTCTTACAAATTGATGAATCGCAGTTGTTATTCCCTCCGAAGTTAGATAAGTGCTTAACAATATATGCTCTTTTTCGGGATACTCAAACGGTATTTTCTCTGATTCAAACGGGAAGTGGACAAAATTATAAGGGTTATGCTCATCTGAAATAATCACAAACGATGACTTAATCAACAGTAAGTTACACGACTGATTAAAATAAGCAATTTGTTGCGTATTGCCTTCGGCATCTGTGTTTTTGAATAACAGATTAGGTTTGGGAGATATTTCTAACCAGTAATCATTTAGAATTTGGTGAGGGCTGGTCTTCGGTGTAAGATAAATATAATGTGGACTAAGAAAAACTTCGTTCGAATATCGATAAAGTAATTGGTGTTCGACTTGAAGTTTCATAAATATAACTGTTGATTTTTTATTCTTAGGTATTCGATTCTTCTAAGTAACAGCAAAAACACAAATGATGTTGCTAAACATCCATATTTTTTAAAATGGAATTAGCAACATCATCTTTGAATCAATCAATAGCCTTACTTATAAAACTCTGATTCTTGAAACTGCTTATCAAAAATTGGTTCCATCCAGTCGGTTGGTAGTTTCTGTACCGAGGCATTCAATAAAGCATTCCATTGATACGAAATATGCTCTAAATCTTGCTTGTGATAACGATGCTCAACCATATTATAGCTATTTTTTTCATAAAACAGTACATCTATCGGAAAATCAACATCATTGGCACTAACTCGGGTTGAATCAAAAGCCAAAAATCCGAGTTTTAGGCATTCTTGCAGCGAAGTTTCGTGTTTGATATTCCTAAACAAAATTGGTTTTCCATAACCCGAATTCCCGATAATGATAAATGGCAAACCCTCTCCTACTTCAATCCAATTACCCTCAGGATAAACCAAAAATAACTTATGCTCACCATCTTTCTCCAATTGTCCGCCCACAATCGCCGACAAATTGAATCCAAGACCCGCAGCTTCTAAAGCCGAGCGGTCTTCTACTGCCACCCGCCTAACTTGCTCGCCAAAAGCATTTACAGCTTTGTAGAGTTTGTCAAATTGCTCATCACGCTCTTCTAAGACTTCCTTAAAATAAGTAATTGCCTTATCACGAACCGAACGCAAGCCCGCTGTCATGATAAACAATGAATGATTACGAATCTGATGCGTAAAAAGTTTTTTATTGGTCGAAACCTCCGTTCCTGATGTGATTCGGGTATCAGCAATCGCCACAATACCTTTAGCAACTTTAACTCCTAAACAAAATGTCATGATGCAGTCGAATGATTTTATACAAATGTAAAAAACCTGAGATTTATTCTACGTATAGTATAAAAAATATTATAATAATTATTGATTTCGTGATATAATATTTGATAATAATTCACTCAGAGCCAAACTTAATCAATTCGCCCACAACATGACTGTTTAATGCTCAAAATTAAATATTGGAACCCAATTAAACGATAAGATAGATTTAAACGCCAAAAAAAGGCAAATTGTCGCAAAAATTTATTTTGGTTTCATAATTTTAATAATTTCACAGCCGAAATATCCTAACTGATTAATAATTAACTGTAACTTGGAAAAGTTTTCAAACGAAATTCCCAAAAACAGTCAAATATGACACAAAACTCATAGTTTATGCGTACATTCATCATCATTGCCGCTGTAATAATCGTTTTAATCCTCGGAAAAATCTTCATCTTCAAAAAACCAGAATCTAAAGATGGCCCTGGCGGCGGTGCTGCTTCTGGAATGGGCGGCGGCAAAAGCAAAGACGGTAAAGGAGGCCCCGGTGGAGCTGGTGGCCCTGTGATGCAAGTAAATATTTATGTCACAAAACCTGAAACAATAGACAATATCGTATATGCCTCAGGCTCAATCTCACCAAACGAAGAAGTAGAACTCAAAGCCGAAGCCTCTGGACGTTTGGTTACTCTCAATGTCAACGAAGGCAGTTATGTAGCCAAAGGGCAGCTAATTGCCAAAATAAAAGATACTGATTTGCAAGCTCAATTGAAAAAATTGGAATATGAAGAAAATCTTGCAAAGCAGATTGAAGCACGTCAGAAAAAACTTCTTGAAATCAATGCCATCAGCAAAGAAGAATACGAGATTTCGGCAAACCGTATCAATACATTGAGTGCCGATAAAGACGTAATCAAGGCACAATTAGAAAAAACTTTATTATATGCCCCATTTGCTGGTAAAATCGGTTTCAAAAGTGTGAGTATAGGTGCATACGTTACACCTGCCACCACCATTGCCACATTGGTACAGATGAATCCGGTAAAAGTAGATTTTACGATTCCAGAAAAATACTCTCCACAAATCAAAATTGGTAAGGGCTTCAAATTTGAAGTTGATGGCCAACAAGGAGTATTCAATGCAAGTATTTCCGCAATCGACCCTAAAATAGACCCTAATCTTAGAACTTTGAGAGTTAGAGGAATTTCACAGAACCCGAGTGGAAAATTAATGCCAGGGATGTTTGTGAGAGTAACCGCCGATTTAGACACCGAAAGTTCAATAATGATTCCGACTGAGTCAATAGTTCCAGTATTGAAGGGTAAGAAAGTCTATGTGATGAGAGATGGCAAAGCTACTGAGGTGATGGTCACAACGGGTTTGAGAACTCAGAAAAAAGTACAAGTGATTGGTGGTTTACAACCTGGCGATTCGCTTATCGTGAGTGGTATTATGGCATTGAAGGCAGATATGGCAGTAAAAGCTAAGCAAGTGGTCAATTAATCATACCCAAAATTTTGCTCACGATTCAAACTAATGATTTGATTAAATGAAGAATAGATTTTCAAAATTATTCATATTGTTTTTAGCTACGAGTGGGGCTTTACAAGCTCAAGAGTTGCTCACACTCGATAAAGCTATTAACCTCTCGCTCGAACAAAGCTACGGGATTCAGATTGCCAAAATGCAACAGCAAGCTGCTGATATACAGGTATTTAAAGGTAATGCTGGTATGATGCCGAGAGTCGATTGGAACGCCAACCTTGGTACTGCTCTAAACCAAGTTAACCAAAAACTCGCAAACGGTACAGATATTAACCGTTTTGGTCGAAGCATCACACCAAACAGTAACGTGGTTATGAGTTGGGTACTTTATGATGGAAAACGAATGTATGCAACACTCGACCGCCTCAAAAATCAAAGTCAGCTTAGCCAAGTACAAACCAAAATGATGATTGAGAATACCGTTTTGGCTGTGATGAGAGCATACTATGAGGTGATGCGTCAGAAAGAAACCGTTAAGTTTCTTGAAACAGGTATCAAATATTACGACGAACGCCTTAAAATAACCGAAGAACGCTGGCAAGTTGGAAAAGGCTCAAAATTGGATTACCTTCAATCGAAGACGGATTTAACTACACAACAAACCGAGATGGTTAGAGCCAAAAATGCTCTTAAAAATGCCAAGATTGCCCTAAATGATGCAATGAATCGTACTTCGGAAGCTGATTTTGAGGTGCAAGATGCCATAAGTACGATGTTTGAGCCATCAATTAGCGAACTTCAAAGTAAAGCACGCACGAATAATGTTAATATCCAACTTCTTAGAAAAAGCACAGATATTAGTCTTAATCAAGAACGCGAAGCTCAAGCTCAAAAACTTCCAAGAATAACCCTAAACTCCTCTTTGGGTTACAACCTTAATGCCACCAACGCTGGTTTATTTCTTTACAATCAGACAGTTGGTTTAAATACCGGCATTGCTGCAACTTGGAATATCTTCAACGGCGAGATTATCCGTCGGCAAATACAAACTGCCAAAATCAATACTGATATTCTACAAAAACAGCAATTGGATTTAGCTCAACAGCTTGATTTTGAATTGGTTAGGGCTTACAATCAGTACCAAGCCGATAAAGAATTATTGGTTCTTGAAGAAGAAAATACAAAAATTGTTGAAGAAAACTTACAGATTAGCCTCGAAAAATTTAAGTTAGGTGGCTCTACTATTTTAGAGTTAAACGATGCTCAGAGACGTTTCGATACATCATTGAACCGCCTCGTAAATGCTCGTTTTAATGTCAAAATTTCAGAACTTGAGATGATGCGATTAAGTGGAGAACTCGTGAAATAACGAAAACAGAATTTAGTACAAATTTAGAATCAAAAATTTTACGTCTATAAATTCTACCCCTGACTGCGGCCCTCTTTTTTAAGGGGGCTTTTTTTATTAATTTTACAAAACATTTTTTTTCGTATATAGTTATAACAGAAACAACCAAAAGTTCTGATGCTTGTATCGCTAACGATAGTTCGTTATCCAAAACGTTATATTCCGATGGCATTTATTTCGATGGCGATTTTCAGGCTTCCGGTTTTTCTAAATAGCAAAATCCAGTTTGGGAAATTATTGGGATGCGGCAAAAATGGCACTTTCGATATACAACCTGATTATCAGCAATGGGGAATGATGACAGTTTGGAAAAACAAAGAGGATTTTGAAGACTTTAAGAAAAACTCTTTTGTATGGAAATTTTGGAAGTTTTTTACCAACGAACAATGGACATTGCTTTGTAGCCCTTATGAATCTCACGGAAAATGGGATGGTAAAGAGCCATTTGGTAGTCCAGTTGCGGATAAAAGTTACCAAGGCAGAATTGCAGTTTTGACGAGAGCTACTATTCGATTGAATAAACTCAAGAATTTCTGGAAGAATGTTCCGGTAGTGGCCGATTCAATGACGAAAGCAAAAGGATTTATAACATCGGTCGGTATTGGTGAAGCTCCGTTTGTAAAACAAGCAACTTTTTCGGTTTGGGAATCGCTCGAAGACGTCAAGCAGTTTGCGTATAGACAGCGGCAACACGCCGAGGTCGTAAAGCTCACCAGACAAGGAAGGTGGTATTCAGAAGAGCTATTTGCAAGATTTATTATTTTGGAATCGTTTGGTACTTTAAACAAAAAAAATCCATTAGAGTAACAGAAAAAAATTCTCAAAAAGTAAGAATACCTAATATTTTTAAGAAAAAATCCACAAAAAATAAAAATAAGAATTGTAGATGTAATAATCATTATTCTATTATATTTGCAATGTCTTCTACCAAAATACCAATTATAAACAATCTAAAAATATCATTGATATTCAAGATTACTGCTGTTTTATCAAATACTCCTTTTGCAAAGTATGAAATAATTTTGCTATTAATTTGACATAGATTTATCGAAGTTGTTTGGTAAGGCTATCAGATTAAAACTAAAAATTTGTGATGATGTCTGTGATGCTTATGTAAAATTAGGTATTTTATAAAACAAACACGACCATGAACACAGCACTATTCGGTCATCAACAAGTTAACTCGATAGAGTCAATTGTAAAAAAGGGAGATGGTTGGTACTACTCTCGCGATGAAAGAAGTTTTGAAGAAAAAACTGAATCGCTTCCTAATTTAACAGATTTCTTATCACAAAATAACCATTTTGTGAGGGTAAATTCAGGGAGTATTATCAATCTATCGCACAGTAGCGGATGTATTTTTAACGAACAAGGAGGCTTTATCATTGTTTCAGATAAGGTTTACAGTATCTCAAAAAAATACCTCCTAAATGTCAAAAAGGCGTATCACAAGTACTTGATTAGCAAGTACCACATTGATGCTTCAAATACTGACAAGGTGTATCCGACAAACAATGTAGAGAAGAGCATCATTTTCAAAAAGGTTGATTTAAGTACGGCTAAGTACTTTATTCGCACTGGAATTATCACCAAAATTTATTTTGAAAATGGTACCGAAAAGCATTATTACGAAACACTAAAGTACTTTGAAAGCCTATTTGATAATACAACGCCTTTTGTCAGAATTAGCAGAAATTGTATTGCTAATATCAATTACATTGATGATTTCTCGATAAATAGCAAAGCTAAACTCGGTGAAGTAATTATTGGTAATGTAAAACTGAGTATATCAAGAAGACAACTAACCACTTTCAAAAGAAAAGTACGACAAGTAACGGGTCATTATAAAAAGAAATAAATATTAAGCCAAATGGTCGGTATAAAATCCTTAACCATTTGGCTTTTTTCAATTACTGACAGATTGTTTGGCTACTTTTGATATAGTCCTGCTGCAATGCTCCCATTTTTTCGGCTTGTAAGTAGGGTTCTAAACCTTTGATTTGTTCTTTCAACTTTTTCGCATTTGTTCGATAATTTGCCAAAAGTTGCCTTTGTTTGGTATTGCAGTTTAATTTTTTGTTAAGCTCTGTTCGAGTTTTAGGGTCGTCAGTTTCGTTAAGTTCAATCTGAAGCCTACGAGCCGAAATTCTTAAATCAATATCGCCCGATTTATAAAACAAATCTGGGTCGAAAACCAGAGCCATATTACTTCTTACAAGTTCCGAAACATCATTGAGCATTGCCGCATTTGCATTAGCTTGCATACTCTTTTCGGCAATTTCTTTGGCAATGACCGATTTTTCTTTGAGTAAAGCTTTGATTTGAGAATCTTCTTCACCGACCAACTCATCCTCTAAATTTTGCTCGATATTTTCTATATTTTTTTGATGCCCTTCGGTTACATTTTTATAAATCATATCTCCGATGGGCTTGAAGCCCGCCCCCGAAAAACTATGTGGCTTAGCATACAACGCCGACAACCGGCAACCCTTTGTATTGGCGGAATCATTTACCTGAAAAACCAAATAAACGTGATTATTTCGACGGTTTAGAATCCAGCCCGACCCACCAAGACCAGTTACAGCATAGTTTTCTTTGAGTGGTGCATATTGCCCCTCAGCAAGCCCTAAATCTTTGAGCCAAATTTGTACCTTGCCTTCATCGCTAACAAACTCGTAAACATCAAGTGAAACGTCGCTATTGGTTGCCCCATTAGCCGATGTAGTGAATAGGTTTTTAGGAAGCGTTACCGTTTTTATTTTCTTGGCCGTACTCCAAAAAATCTCACCCAGATTTAGGGCATCAAAACGTGCCATTGTTGTCGTGTACATACCATCGCCAGCGGTCATTTCCATAATTGTTTTACCAGTTTCTGGAGCATTTACATACATTCGCTGGGTCATATTTGGCAAAATCGCCCAATAGTTGAGTTGTCCTAAACTCTCCATTGATTCTCCTCCTACACCTTTCCATTGTTTCAAGAGTTCGGGGGTAATGCCGACAACACCATTTGTAATATTAATATACTGCAGCATCGTACCCGACTCTTTTGTAGCATCATCATCGCAGACAACCTCCATTATATGAGTCATTTTATAGGTTTCATTAGCTTTGGGTATAGGCTCTGCTTTGAGGTTGAATTTTGGTTTTGTGAAATCAATTTCTTTAAAACCTCCACTCATTTTGATTATTTCGATTTTTTGACAAAATCCTATAATTGGAGTAATGAAAACCAAAAAAATTATATTTTTTATCATTTTTCTAATTTTGTTAAGATTAAAGAAGATTGTTTTTTTCCTTTTTCATCAAATTGTTCTTGTTTGATTACTCCAATGCCATTAGCAAGATATTCATGGCAAATGATGGTTCGGTTACCCATAAATTTTGTATTGAGAGTATAAGTAATTTTTAAGCAATCGAACTTCCCAACTGGTGTTTCGATACTTTCAATTGCCTCCACTTTACGGTCGGTGATGTTGGCGGTAATATTCATCAAAGTCATTCCGGTAGATAATGTCGATGAGATTTTGATAGAAGCATCTTGCAGTTTATCTCCTACTTTCATTCGGGCAGGATACACCATTTTATCGCCATCAATATTCATTTTTATATCAGCCGATTTAGGAATCATATCGCTGCTGATGTTGCGAATATCAGTTATATAATCACCGTTGTTACACTTACCAAATGACTCGCCTTTTGCTAATAATTTTCCTTTTGAATCGTAGGTTTCGTTAGAGAATACTAACGTAAACCCACCATTAACTGGCTTAAAATCAAGTACTTCGTATTTGAGAATAGCAGCGGGTTTATCTTTTTTGTCAAAACTGGTCATCTCGACTTTCATGCCTTTACTGAACTTAAAGTAACTGCTGCAATCTTGTGCATTAAGTATGATACAAGCAAACAGCAGGAATAAAGTTAAATTTATTTTTTTCATGGCTATTATTGATATTGATATGTGATAACTAAACTATGGAATCTGAGGTTGTTTCCTATCCAATTTCCTACTGAGGATATATTCAGATAATAAGAATTGTTCTGATTCTGAATAGTTTCGTTTGAAGTACTTTCGATGAATTGCATATTGGTATTTGCTCCTGTCGTCTGAGCAGAGGCAATGGTTGTAAATGAATTTGAAAGATGATTGTTTCGGGAGAATGTAAAAATTAAATCTGAAGCCGAATCGTCAATTGCAAACATTCGTACATTGGTTACTTTGACACCATCTGGTAGATTTACTGGAAGGTACATTGTAGCTCCGGTATTGGTAGTATTAAACCAAGCAAAGCCACTTCCTTTTCGGAGCTGGTCGTTGTAATCTTGCGAATGAACTGCACTAAAATTATAGCTTTGAAATTGATTCGTAGAATTATCTGCCCGAATTACACCATTTGCGTCTGCAAAAATCATCCTTCTTTCGGTTGAGGCTTGCTCGACAAAATCTAATGACGAACTACGGATATTGCCATCAACATCAAGTTTTGCAAATTGGCTTGGGTTAGTTCCAATACCAACTCTACCATCATTCAAAATAGTGAGTGCATCGACATAATTGAAATTAATATTAGTCTGAAAACGGTATCCATAGTTTGTATAAAATGTGAAGTTATCATTGTTATCAGACGTAATTGTGCCATTATACCGCCCTAAATGCCTAAAAGTTAGGCTGGGCTTAGAAGTGGGATGGCTCGAAAAAATTTGTAATGAAGGGTCTGTATCACTAAATGGGGAAACCGACAAAACTGGGCTGAATCTAATCCGACTGGGTTCAACACTTATCCCTTGCCCATAAACAGTTGAAAAAGTTACTGATAAAATAAAGATTTTAAAAATGATTTTCATGGCTATAAAAATTAAAGTTTAACAAATTCTACTCTACGGTTATTGGCCTTGCCTTGTGGTGTTGTGTTTGGTTCTGAGGGCTGGGTTTCGCCTTTGCCGTCGGTTTCCATGCGGCTGGCTTCTATACCAAATTCGGTAGCAAGGGCATTTTTGACCGAAGCTGCACGACGTTTCGATAAGTCAAGATTTTTGGTATCATCTCCATCTGAGTCCGTATGACCGATGATTCGTACTTTGACATCAGCATTTTCTTTCAAAACCGTTCCGATTTCTTTCAAAACACCGTAAGATTCTGGCTTAATTTTATCAGAATTAACATCGAAAAGAATACCTCTCGTAACGAGTTTTCCCTCAGTGATTAGTTTATTTCGAGTATCGGGTGCACCTTCGGCAATGCGTAGATTGGTGATAAAATTGGCACCCGCAAATAAATTATTATTAAAGAGTAACGAATATTTTAGACTTAGGTCGAATGCACGAGGTAAATCCCAGACTTTGGTTTCGTTTACGTAGAGTCTGATACGAGTTTTTTGTCGCCAAATTGAGATTCTATTTACTTCTCCTACTTTCCATCTAAACGGAATCGTATTTTCTAAAATTTTCTCATTATTTTTATCGAAAACCCAAGCCGAACTTGTACCTCCCTCTTCGCTTGGCATTGGATGCAAATCAAACCCAACCTGTGGGTCAGTGCCAAAATTGGCATCGAAAGTAGCTTTACGTTTGCTGATTTCTGGGAAGAAAATCATTAGCCCCGACATATTTTGTGATACGTCATCACTAATCATCATATCAAACTCCATGGTAAAGTTTTCGGGCAATTGATTCACAAAATCTGGAAAAAATAACCCTCTGTCGCTTGCTTTGAGCCATTTACCTGTCTGACCATCAATATTTACAATTTCACCGCCTGCATTTGTATTCCATTTAGCAGGAAAATCCCCTACGGCATCTTGCGAAAAATCTTCAACAGCAACAACCTTTTCACCCGGAATAAAATCATATTTTGAATATGATTTTAATGTTGTTGATTTTGGAGCGGGTTCGGGTTGAGAAGTCGTTTTCTTTGAAGAAGTCACATTCTCGGTATCTTCGTTTTCTTCTACACTCGACTCTTCTTCACTCTCTTTAGAATTGTCTGATTTTTTTCCACTCTTTTTATTTGTTTTTTCTTCTTTGGCTGGCTTATCTTTCTTCTTAAAAATATTGCCGATTCCTTCCTCTACTTTGTCTAATCCTTTATCAATCGTACGGTCAATGGCGTTATTCGTACGGTCTTGTGCTTTACGTTTTGCTGTTTCTTTAGGGTCTATGATTTGTGCCGAAGTCACCAAAAAGCTACATACCAAAACCAAAGAAAAAATTATAGTTTTCATATTCTGATAGTTTTTATTTAGTTTGTGTCTGAAACCATCAAAAAGTAAACAGCTAAACAAAAAAATATTTTTAGGGTTTACTTTTTATAGTACTTCTACACTAAATCGTAGCATTGTGGACGAAATAGAACTTCTCAAAAAGGGAGATTACAAAACCATTGAAAAAATCTATCAAACTCATCGAAAAGCATTTTTGAGTTTTGGTGCTAAGTATAATTTAAGCCTTGACGATTTGCTTGATGTTTATCAAGATACCATCATTGCATTTATCGAAAACATCAAAAAGGGGCATCTTAATAATCTAAAATCTGAGATAAAAACATATCTTTTTTCGATTGGCAAATATTTGATTTTCAAACGATTAAGCGAAAGTTCCGGCAATTCATTAGATGAAGTTAGTGATGAAATCGAATGGTTTGAGATTGAAGAGGACAATGCCCAAATAAACCAAATAGAACAAGCTTTGACACAACTCGGAGAGCAATGTTATAAAATACTGAAGCTGTTTTATTACGAAGAAAAAAAGCTGGATGAAATCCTGCAAGTACTACCCTATGAAAACAAAGACGTCTTGAAAAGTCAAAAATCGAGATGTTTGAAACAACTCAAAAAAATTTTAGGAAAATGAGTACCGAACACGAATTATTAATCGAAAAATATTTTGAAAATAACTTAACCGAATCCGAAAAAGCTCAATTTGAAGTTTTGATAAATTCAAATGCAACGTTTAAAGATGCGGTAGAGTTTGAAAAGAATCTTAAAAATGCGATTCACCACAAAGAAAGAAATGAGTTGAAAAATCAACTCAAATCAATCGAAAAAAAGCAAGAAACTAAAGTTGTGGCTATGCCACGCTGGATTTGGCTTGCGGCGGCTTCAGTAATTATTGTGGGGGCAGCTCTTTGGCTCTTTATTTTCAAAACCCCAACAAACGAAGATTTATTTGCTCAGAATTTCCAAGTTTACCCAAATGTAATTGCTCCATCGGTGCGTGGAACTTCAACAACAGATGGCGATAAAAAACTGGCATTTGAACTTTATGAACAAGAAAAATATAAGGAGGCGATAGAAATTTTTGAGAAAACTGCAAAAGAAACAAAAGAAGAATATCCTGCCTTTTATGTCGGTCAGTGTTACATGGCTCTGGGCGATTACCAAAAAGCGATTTCATCATTTTCAGGTGCTGTTTTAACAGACGAAAAATTCCCGTTTGATACCCAAAGAAAATGGTATTTGGCTCTTGCTTATCTTAAAATAGGTGATAAAGAAAATGCCAAATTAATCTTAGAATTACTCACTAATTACGAGAATGTTCAAACCCAAAAAGCAACAGAATTATTAGAAAAACTTGACAAGTAAGTAAAATGTCTAATCAAATTTTGAGATAAATAAGTATTCATTTTCTTTGCCTCAAAAACCAAATTCCACCAACCAAAATTATTGAACCAGCCAAAGCAAAAATCCACATAGACAATCCATCTTCGATGGGTTGATTATCTCCATTCAGCACAAAACCTGCCCAGTAATACGGATGATTTTTTGCAGGATTTTTATCAATAAAATGTCGTTTTGATTGAGCCAAAGCCATATCTTTCGATAGTCCATCGGCAAGATTTTGGTAGAAATAGGCCATCAATTCGGCGGTTTCTTTGTCTGGCACTTGCCAAAGACTATGCACCAACGATTTGACTCCCGCGTAATTCAATGCCCTGCTGATGCTCATCAAACCCTCACCATTTTGTAACTGTCCCACTCCTGTATTACAAGCACTCAAAACCACCAATTCGGACGGAAAATTAAGCGAATACAATTCATTAAAATACAGCTTCTCGTTATTCTGAAACAATAAACTCGACTGCTCGTAGTCATTCTGGTTGAGCAATGAGTGCATTGCCAAATGATGAATTTTACTCTGACCGATACTACTTAAAAAATTCTGTTTTGTGGCCGAAATACTCTTAAAAATCTGGGTATTTCTGAATGTTTCGGCGATTTTTTCTAATTCAGACGCTGTATAAAGCAACCTATTATTAGCATCTCTCGAAGCTACAACATCAGCCCTGTATTCGGGTGCAAAACCCGTCAGATTTAAACTATAATTACCTAATTTTAAAGTTGATACACTCCAAAGTTTGAGCGAGTAATTATAAGAAATATCGGTTTGTGTTAATAATAATTTCCCCTTTTTGTCGGTCAATGTTTCAAATGGAATGTAGCTCAAAAAATCTTCGGTTATGAAATCTGTTTTATCGGCATCAATTTTTAGAGGTTCAATTAAAATCTGATACAATTCTTTCGACTGTTTGATAAACCCGAAGTCAATATTTGAAAGTTTTTGGTAGTAACTTTTTGATAATGATTCGATTTTATTCTTTGCACCCAGCTTAAAAACTTTTAAATCATTCTTGGCAATTACATGAGCAAAAACTGTGCTGTCTGTTACGGTATATTTTACGAAAATCCTATCATTTGTGAGCTTCTGTTGAATTAGTTTTAAATCAAAATTAGAATCCGAAAACCGCTTAAAATCAGGATTTTGTTTATAGATTTCCTCTTCAATTTTTACTAACTCTCGCTTTGTAGATTCCAATTCGATTGTTGTATTTTTTCCTGAGTTTTCAAGTGCATTTATTCTTAATTGCAATTCATTCTTCTTAGTCAAAAGTTCTTTAGAAAGATTCAAATTTTCCTCGTTTCTCAAAATAAATCGCTGCCAAAGATGCTGAGAACCAATACTTTCGAGTGTATTCAACGAAGCATAAAGTTCCTCTTTTACACTACTATCTCTGGCATCAGCATAGAGCAATCCTTCTTTTATGTTCCGCAAATATTGGTCGAGACTTGGGTTAAAAATACCTTTTTGATAATACCGCTCAAACATCGCCGCCGCTAATTTGAAAAAATGCTTCATGGTTTTCAAATCGGCCTTTTTTCGTCCATTCAGTTCATAAATTCTTCTGTAAACCAAGCCTGAGTGAATAAAAATATTGATATAATAGGTGGATGAGATTTCTCCAAAATCAGAAATTTGGATTCGTGAAAATTCTTTATTTTTTTTTAACATCAATTTAAAGACTTCTTGCAAAACCTTGGTAGCCTCAACCGACCGATTGAGATTTGCTAAGAGTTCGGCTTTGAGTACGCTCAACGTCATAAAACTTGTCCCTTTACCATTATACTCCATGGACTTGAGGCTTTTTTCGGCAAATTGTAAAGATTTAGAGTATTGTTTTTGCTCATAATGAATCATGGCATACATGGCTTGGGCCTTCATTTTTTCAAAATCGCTTTGAGCAATTTTCTCCGAAATTGCGTTATATTTCAAAGCGTTTGTATAATCCCCTTTTATTCTGTAAGCATAAGAAGCAGCATCATAAGCCGCAGGCAACACATAAAATTCCTTTTCGTAATATGTTTTGGGGCATTTTTTAAAGACCTCTTCCAAACTTTGCAGATGATTTCCAATTTTGTTTGGGTCGAAAAACTCACCATAATACCGAACACTACTAAGGTGAAACATCATTCGGGCGTGTAGGTCATCATAATTACCTTTTGGAATGAATTTACCGCTCGAAAACCTCACAAAATGCTCATTCATAATCGCTTCAAATGCCTTTTGATATTTCTGGCATTTATCTCTATCTCCATAATCAAGATAATCATAAATTGCATTATTGTAAGAAGTAGAGAGTATATTTACATCCTGACGATAGTACTTTGACCAGATTTCAAGTGATTTCCCATTGATACTCAAAGCCTCTTTAATCATGTCAACTTTACCGTAGCAAAAAGCCAAATTATTGTAAGCCAATGCGGTAGCGTAATGATTCTGCAAACTATTCTTCTGTAGCACCTTAATCGCTGATTGATAAACACTTACCGCATCTACATACTCACTATTTTGCCCTAATTCTATCAGTAAGATTCCATCATAAATAGTTTTCTTACGCTTTACACCTTCCAGTTTTTTCAAAAAATCAACCGCCTCTCCCCATTTTTCTTGTCCACGCAAAACCCTCGCTTGAGAGAGGTTAATGTAAAACTCAATACTTTTCTGATTTGTACTTTTTCTATAATCGGCTAAAACTTTATCAAATAGAGTTTTTGCCTTTTCAATTTCTTGTGATTGTAAATAAAGGTTAACCTGAGCATTGTCTAAAAGAATTCGATTTTCGAGAATATTTTGTGGTGCAGCTTTTCGCAGAACAATTTCTTCTTTATAGTATCCACAAAAATGGAGGCTATCGGCTGCCGAAAGCTTATTTTTGGTTTGAGCATGAAGTTGGATGAATGAAAAAATGAATAAAATTGACAAAAAAAGGTTTTTCATGGACTATTCTGGATTCTTTCAACAAATCTAACCAAATACTACAATTCATCAAGACGACTGAGATAAATTTCGGCTTGATTGATAATTTCTTTGCGTTGATTTTCGGGTATTTTCCCCCAAGTAACATACATCATCCCGATTCTCAGATTATTGGCAAGTTTGTCGGCATGGCGGTCGTAAAAATGCCAATACAGACTATTAAACGGGCAAGCCCTATGACCTACTTTCTTGGCTTTGTCATAAAAGCAACCTTCGCAATAGTCACTCATTTTATCAATGTAATTGGCCGACGAAACATAAGGTTTTGTACCTACGATTCCGCCATCGGCAAACTGACTCATGCCACGTGTATTTGTAATCTCGACCCACTGTAAAGCATCAATGTAAACCCCCAAATACCACTCATCTACCTCATCGGGGTGAATACCGGCCAAAAGACTAAAATTTCCAATTACCATCAATCGCTGAATATGGTGAGCATAAGCTAAGTTGAGCGATTGCCCCAAAGAATGTTTCAAACAATTCATTTTGGTTTGTCCATTCCAAAAAAAATCGGGCAATTTGCGATTATGGCTAAAATAGTTTAACTGCTCATAATCAGGCATTTTCAACCAATAAATTCCACGCATGTATTCTCGCCAGCCGATAATTTGCCTTACAAAACCCTCAATTTGGGCAATTGAAACTTTATCTTGATTTTTCTCCCAAAACGCAACTGAGGCATTTACAACTTCGAGCGGAGAAAGCAATTTAATATTCATCGCAAACGAAAGCCTCGAATGATACACCGACCAATATTGACTCGCCATGGCGTCTTCGTAAGTTCCAAAAAATTCAAGACAATTCTCTACAAAAAAATCGAGTAAAGCCAAGCACTCGGTTCGAGTAGTTGGCCATATAAACTGCTTTGGATTAACTTTTCCTATCGTCTCAATTTCTTGGTTTTGTACAACATCATAAATTTCACTCAAATCTTTATCAAATGTCAATGGCTCGACTGGACGATGGTTTCGGGGGAGTTTCTTTCGATTTTCGGCATCGTAATTCCATTTTCCAGTTAGCGGCTCATTTCCATCCATCAAAATACCATATTTTTTACGCATCATTCGGTAGAATGATTCCATTAAAAAAGTCTTTTTCCCCTTAAAAAACTCACCTAATTCGCTTCGTGTACTCAAGAAATGTTCGGTATCGTAGGCAATGGTTGTAATGTTGTATTTTTCTAATAAATCCTTTTTGATTTCAATCATCTGTAAATCCAAACGGTATTCGTCGGGTAGCAGATATTCAAAGTGACTTACAGGATATTTTTCAATGAGTTTTTTGAGATTACCAATGATTGTTTGTGTATTTTCGGCATCATCTAACTTAAAATATTCAACTTTATGTGCATTTCGACCCAATTCATCGGCAAAATTTCTCATCGCCGAAAAAAAAGCAAGCACTTTCTGAATATGGTGTTTGGCATAATCTGTTTCTTGTCGTACCTCCATCATCACATAAATTACTTCCTCTGAAATTGAATTAAACCAAGAATGCTTATGATTTAATTGGTCGCCAAGAATTAATCGAATCGTCATTGATAAAATGGTTTTTATGAATGAAAACTCATAGAAATAGCTTTTGTTTAGAACGACCAAATTTTAAAACCAAGGTCGGACGATAGTCAGACCGAATATTCACAAACCTGCCCACTTGCTATAGAATCCTTAATAAATCTTAAAAAGAATCCAAAAAAACTCAATAGATTTGCGAACATTCAATAAAATACAATAGTTTTCGTTTCAATGAAAAGTGTTACTTAAAACTTAACATTTACCACAACCATCATCCTACATTCATTATGCAGAAAATTTCCAGATTATTTCTTTTCATCGGGCTTATCATCCCGTCACTCACAAATGCCCAAGACCTTTCACAAACCCTTCCGATGGACCCCCAGGTCAAAATTGGAAAACTGAGCAACGGTCTTACCTATTACATTCGCAAAAATACCGAACCTAAAAACCGAGCTCAACTTCGGTTGGCAATAAAGGCAGGTTCGATTCTTGAAACCGACGAGCAACAAGGTTTGGCTCACTTCATGGAACACATGAGTTTTAATGGCACAAAGAATTTCCCTAAAAATGAATTGGTGAGTTATCTCCAAAAAACGGGTCTAAAATTTGGTGCCGACCTTAATGCTTACACCAGTTTCGACGAAACAGTTTATCAATTACCAGTTCCGACCGATACAATGGCGGTTTTTGAGAAATACTTTTTGGTACTCTCTGACTGGGCCTACCAAGCCACACTCGACCCTACCGAAATTGACAAAGAGCGTGGTGTTGTTTTGGAAGAATCTCGCGGACGCAAAGGTGCTTCGGCACGAATGCTCGAAAAGACACTCCCAGTCATGTTGAAAGGCTCGCAATACGCTAATCGTTTACCAATCGGGAAGGACGATATTCTCCAAAATTTCAAACCGGCCGTCTTAGAGCAATTCTACAAAGACTGGTATCGTCCTGATTTACAAGCAGTTGTAGCAGTAGGAGATTTCGATGTAAATGTTGTAGAAGGCTTAATCAAAAAATATTTTGAGAAGATTCCAGCATCGAGCAATCCTAAACCAAGAACAAAATTCGATGTTCCGCTCTTGGGTGGAACAGATGTGGCAATCGTAACCGATAAAGAACAGCCTTATCCAATCGTTCAGATTATGTACAAACAACCTGAGCGAAAAGAGATTACGGGCAACGACCGACGCACGCAAATTGCCATCAATTTGTTTAACTCAATGCTGCAGCAGCGTATCCAAGAACTTCAACAAAAAGCTGACCCACCTTTTCAGTTCGGAGCAAGCAATTACGGTGGATTCTTGGGTAATATTGATGCGTTCAACGTATTTACGGTTGCTAAAGGGACGGACATCGAGCGTGCCACAAAAGCCGTTTTGGATGAAAACGCCCGAGTTCAGAAATTCGGTTTTACCGCAACCGAGTTTGACAGAGCCAAAAAACAATACATGACTGGTCTTGAGAAAAATGTCAAAGAAAAAGACAAACTCGATTCTGAAAGTTTTACTGATGAGCTGGTTAATTGTTTCTTGAACGAAGTGCCAATGACCGATGTAGAATTCGACTTTAATTTTGCAAAACAGCACCTCGAAGGCATCAAGATTGAAGAAGTGAATGCTTTGGCAAGTAAATTTATAACGCCAGAAAACCGTGTGGTATTGGTTCAGGCACCCGAAAGTATGAAAGACAAATTGCCAACCGAAGCCCAAATCAAAGAGTGGCTCAACTCGGCTGGTAAAGATGTAACAGCCTATAAAGATGAAACCGTTTCGGCTCCTCTCCTATCGAGTCTGCCGGCAGGTACAAAAGTTGTGGCAGAAAAGAAAATCGCTGAAATTGGCGTAACTGAATTTACTTTTGCCAACGGAGCAAGAGCCATTATCAAGCCAACTGATTTCAAAAACGACGAAATTCAGATTCGTGGTGCGAGTTATGGTGGTACAAACCTCTACGGCGATGCAGATGCCGACAACGCTTCCTTAGCATCGACAGTGGTTGGCGTGAGCGGAATTGCCGATTTCAATGCTATTCAGCTTCGTAAATACATGACGGGCAAAATCGCTCGTGTAAATGCCTCGGTTGGAGCAACATCCGAAAACATCTTTGGTTCGTCATCGGTAAAAGATTTTGAAACGGCATTACAATTGGTTTATGCTCAATTTACAAAACCTCGCAAAGACGAAGATGCCGTAAAAGGTTTTATGAATAACCAAAAAGATTTGTTGGGCAATCTCATCAAAAATCCAACTCCAGAAAAGGTTTTTGGCGATAGTGTATCGGCGATTTTGAGTAGCTATCATCCAAGAAGAATGCCAATGACGGTCGAACGATTCGAGAAGATTAACCCAGACCGAGCATTAGCAATTTACAAAGAGCGTTTTGCCGATGCTTCTGATTTTATCTTTACGTTTGTTGGCAATATCAATCCCGAAACAGCCAAACCATTGCTCGAAAAATACATCGGTGGTTTGCCCAGCATCAAACGAAAAGAGACCTTCAAAGATTTGAAAATTTATCCACCAAAAGGAAAAGTTTCAAAGACGATTTATAAAGGTACTGAAAACAAGGCAAGTGTAACTTTGTATTTGGGAGGAGCATTAGAGTACAATAAAGATAACAGCCAGCAAATCAGTGCTTTGGGAGAGATTCTGCAATTAAAACTTATTGATAGACTCCGTGAAGAAGAAAGTGGTGTTTACAGCCCAAGGTGTTCGGCAAGTGCATCAAAAGTACCAGCACAGCGTTATAGTTTGCAAGTAAATTTCGGATGTTCGCCTGAGAATGTTGAGAAATTAATCAATGCTACTTTAGACGAACTTAACAAGATTCGCCAGAATGGAGCCGACCAAAAAGACATTGATAAATTTAAGGCAGAAGATAAACGCGACACCGAAGAGCAACTCAAAGATAATAATTTCTGGGCGAGTTATTTGTCGAGTAAATATCTTATTGGCGAAGATGCAAAAGACGTTTTGAAAAACAACGAAGAACTCGAAAAAATTACACCTGCAAGTACAAAAGCAACAGCAAATAAGTATTTCAATGGTGATAATTTTATCAGAATCGTGTTATTGCCCGAAACCAAGAAATAATAAATAATTTATTTCAAACCTCCAAGGTATCAAAGACCTTGGAGGTTTACACTCCTCAATAACCTCCAAGCGTCTGACAGACCTTGGAGGTTTGTTTTTTGAAATAAAATCAAAAAAATCGCAATGAAAATCCAACAAATTTCCGTAATTTAGTACCTAAGATTCCACTAAAGTTATGGTACAAATTGACATTGATAAAAGAGACAATCAGTTATTGGCTGTTAGATTCAGCGATATTTACGCCAATCGTTTAATCGAAAAAATCCCACAGCGAAGATTTAGCCGTAGTCGCCGATGCTGGATTGTACCGAATTCACGACAAAGCGTTGTACTGCTCGGAAAGCTCTTCGGCAAAGAAAATTGTAGTTTCTCACAGCAGATAATTTATCAATACAAACCCAATGTTACTGTCGAAGAAATCAACCAATACCTTATAAAAACACGCAAACCCTGGAAAAACATCAGTACTTCGTATCGAGAAGACTACAACCACCCCATTGTGATAGAATTAAAACAACACATGAGAGTGCGGAATTATAGCCAAAAGACAATCGGCAATTATACAAGCCAGATAATCAGGATAATTCATTATTTTAGCCCGACTTCACTTAGCGAAATCGACAAAAATCAATTTGAAACCTATCTCGACTATCTTGGCAAAAAACACAAACTTAGTGGGTCTTCTATCAATATTGTGATTAATGCCTTTAAATATTACCGAGAAAATATGCTCGGACAGGCAAATATGGGCTATTTTAAGTATCCCAAAATTATCCAACCCAAGCTGTTGCCGTCAGTATTGAGCAAAGAAGAAGTTGAATTGATAATCCACCGAACGAAAAGTTTAAAATACAAAGCTATCTTTAGTCTGATTTATTCGGCTGGATTGCGACTGAGCGAAGCAACTAATCTTAAGATTGCTCATATTAATAAATACCAAAAAACGATTTTCATCAAAAGTGGAAAAGGCAAAAAAGACCGCTACGTGATGTTATCGGATAAGGTTTTAGAACTACTCCGAGCATATTACCGAAGTGAACGCCCAACCGAATATTTGTTTGAAAACGACTACGACCGAGAACCCATCAGCGAGAGAAGTGTGCAGTTGGTGTTTAGTAATGTAGTAAAAAAATGCAGGATAGAGGGCCGAGTGACAATCCATACGCTTAGACATAGTTTTGCCACCCACCTACTCGAATCGGGTGTTGATTTGAGGTACATTCAGCAGTTGTTGGGACATAGTAGTATTGGAACAACGATGCGATACACACATGTACACAACAAAGCACTCAAACAAGTTACGAGTCCGTTTGATGCCCTAAACCTCAACTTTAATCAATAACGGACGAAGTTTATTTAAGCTATAAAACTTGCGATTTAAATAATAGCCTTTGGTGTAGCCATTTAGTACCATATTTACGCTTTTCTGTTTTGAAAAAAGGTACATTTTCTTGTCGTCACCAATAAAATAATCTGGAAAACCTTCTATCAACCATTTTACTTTAACAGTTTTAGGTTTCAGTGTAATTTTCATACTATAATCAGCTATAAATCAAACATTTGACGTTATACAAATTTATGAATAATATTTCAGGATTCCAATAAATTTCAATTGATAATGTACTCATTATAAGGCATTTAAAATTGTGCATATTGCTTCAAATTACGCATTAGAATTTTTGGCATTAAGCTATTGTAAATTTCACTGATTTCAATTATAATTGTAAAAAAAATGACCCAAGTTTGGGTCATTTAACCAATTAATAATCAAAGATTTATCATTGTGCATCTTCGTCCAATGATAAGTTGGAAATTTTTCAAAACAAATCTTTATCAATTAACATTAATATAAGCAAATAAAACTATGGCACTCACCGACTTTTTCAGAATTAATTTACCTTATGGAATAACCAACATTAAAGATGACCAATGGTTCGTCTTTAACAGAGAATATCTACCATTAGGATGGAATGATAAAAGTAAACAACAAAGTATTTTTGATGAAAATTCATATTCCGAATTTCCTGTACATACAAAATATGATGGTTTAACTGAGAGAGCTATTTTAAAAATAATTAAAGATTCAGAAGCTATTCAAAGAGATGAAAATGGAAAATTAAAAACTATTTTTTTCTACAATGATGGTAGAAACCCAAAATCAAATCCCGAACATTGGAACAACTACTTTAAAATTATTAAAGCATTTTCTAAATTTGAAAAGTCAGATTATCCTTATGATAAATCATAAAAATTCTTTAATATTTATAGATTAATATTCCAATACAATTCTTAGGAAATCGCCACCTAACTATCTAATAATCAACAACTTGAAACTATACATCTTTCGCCCAGTTATAGGGTAAAAATAAACCTTAATTCATGAATCTTTTTTACAATATTTTTTTACATCGAAAGCTTCGATTGGAGGATTTTTGCACAGATATTCTTGTAAGTATATTGCAAAAAGAATCAAATTATTCAACACTGGAAAAATTTGTAAGAAACGTATTAAAGATTTCAAATATTCAAGGACAAATTAGTATCCAAGGTCAGGTTTCCTTTTCTAAGTTCATTAATAATATTGATGAAACGGACGAAGATAATAACGGTGAAGTTATGGCAAGTAGAATTGATATTGAGATAAAATGTGAATCTTTCTTGTGTTTTGTTGAAGTCAAAGTAGAAAGTAAGGAAAATGTTTCAAATAGTAAGGATGGAAAAAAAACAACACAGCTTGGAAAGTATAAATCTGTCTTAGAAAAAGAAAAACAGGAAGATAAAGAAATCTTCCTGAGATACTGCACAAAATATAGTGAGCTTAAAAGCGAGCTTAAAACTAAATATAACCCCAATTTATTTTATCAATTTCGTTGGTTGGACGTGTTTAAATTCTTAGAAAATGAGAATATTCTGAGAAAAGACCAAATAATTGAAGAATTTTTAAACTTCCTAAAAATGATGAATATGGATAATAAAACGGTTGAACTAAGTGAAATCAATATTTTTAGCAGAACATTGAATTTACTTTCTAAACTTGAAATAATTATTTCCAACTTGGAGAGAGAATTTAAACCAAAATTTGGCACAATCACATCTAAATATAAAGGTTTGGACTTGGTATTAAATAGATATGGACTTCATTACATTGAAAATTTACGAAATTGTAATATTTTTATTGGATTCACTTTAGAAGAAAAAGGATTGAAATCTGAAATAAATATTTGGAATCGTGATTTTAAGAATTTAAGCAAAAAAGATTGGAATTTTGATAATGATTATATGACGTATAAAAGTGATAAAGACCCTTCTGGTGGATACTACAAAACTTTAATGCTCAATGAGTCAAAAAATCTCATTGATATTGAAGAATGGTTTGTTGAAAATATCAATAGATTAAGATAAGATTTAATTTTTGTCATAATTGATAAGACAAAAGTGAAGTTTATAAGTGTGAGTTCTCAGCAAAATTTCAAACGCATAGTCATTTTCGACAAGTCCAATGCGTGGTATTTTCTCAAATTTCACTCCGAACAATAAATTCTTTTGCTTTTCAATTTCTTTTTTCAGAACTTGGTATGCAGGTTTGGTTTGGCGACATTCAATTAGAGCTGTTTCTACGTTTTTTACCATCTTAGCACGCAGCTTTGTTGGTGGACATCAAATCGGAGCGGTTAGCAAAGTTAGTTTGTCTCCAACACGAAGCATTATGTAAAGGCTTGATAATTAAGAAATTAACTCTAAAATCACTCCAAAAACCATCATAATGCTGGTCGTTGGAATAAAAAAAAACAAAATAATGATTCAAGCACTACTAAACGACATTGAAAAAAATATTGACCTAATTGAACCAACGAGACACTATTGGTTTGTTCGTACAAATGGAGGTGAATTTTATAATGAGTTTAGGAAGGGTGGTTACATTGCTATTGGTTACAATGAAGTAACGTTATTAGATATAGCCAATGCCAGAGGTCAAAAAAATGCAAATGATATTTTAGGGAAGAAAGTTAAGAGTATTTATGAAGAAGAAAAAAGACCTAAATACATTGGTAATCAACTAATTGATTTTGCTTATTCTATCAAGAAAAATGATATTGTCCTTATTCCAAGTGAAAATTCTGATTACCTTACATTTGGTGTTGTTTTAGAAACTCCTACTTACAATGAGTTAAATATTCCAAATGGCAGTTGTCCTTTCACAAAGCGAAAAAAGGTAAAATGGTTCAAAGAAGTTTCAAAGTTTAAGTTAGACCCCAATATATTTAGAACCATATTTGTTCATAGAACAATTACAAAAATTGACCCTTCGGCAATACAAGCCATTGATAGAACTTTAAACAATATTTTCATAAAAAATGACGAGACTCATTTAGTCGTAAATATCAATAAGCACAATGATTTAAATGCTACGGAATTATTTAAATCATGGCTTGAAATATTTAAACTTACAGAAGAATTTGGGAAACAAGAAGGGTTAAAAATTTCCACTGATGAAATAAAAACAAAATTAAACCTCAATTCGCCTGGCACATTAGAGCTAATCAGTACAAGTATTTACACAATTTCAATAATTGCATTAATTTTAGCAATTTTAGCAGGTGCAAATGTGAAAATTGGGAATAAATTATTTACCTTTGAAGTAAACTCAGATGGGATAATTAAGAAAATCTCGGATTTTCTTTCTGATGGTAGGAAAAGAGATACAGTAAAGGAATTAAATAAAAAGTTGGAAAACTTAGAAATTGACCAACAACAATTATCAAATTTATTGACCCAAATCCTAACTGGAAAAAAAGATGAAAATGGTAGTAACCAAACGCCAAATCAGGTAAGCTAATGGAAAAACTAAGACAATATATTGCATATTTTTCCTCAATCGCTCTTGTATTTGGAGTGGTGTACATAATGCTAAACACACTTTCAGAACAATTCCCAAGTACAAAGAAATATACCGTTGAAAATAAAGTTTATGTTAAAGATTTAATTCTTGTCCCTGTTTCAATTTTTGTAACGGCATATTGCTTTAAATTTAAACCACCCAAACTTGAATCTTAACCTTTTGAGTAAGAATTAGTAGAAGAGCAATTACAATCACCTCTTCGACAGGAACTTAGAGTATTTCAAGGGGTCTTCAAACTCTCCTGCGACATTCAGCCAGAGCAAAAATTGGTATGCAAATTTTGTTTTCAGCAATAAACTTCTTAGTTTTATATCACTTCTTGCGTTGTTGTCTGGCGACAACAAAAATGAGCTGTAATTTCACTTTTCTTACTGTTCCAACATCCGCATTAAGAAAAGGTAAGTAATTGTAAATCAATAAATTAACTTAAACCCAACCATCTCAATGCTTTTGGTTGGAATAGCTTCAAAAATATAATATGTTAGAGAAAGAAGATTTAAACCAGTTTCAAGAAATGTTGAACAAAGAAACTGACAGAGGACTTGTTCTAGTTGCTGCATCCTTTATTGATTTTTGTTTACAAAATCTATTACTATCAAAACTAACAATTCAAAAAAAAGATGAGAAAGAAATATTTAGTGGGAATGGCTTTTTATCAACATTTTCTTCAAAAATTAAATTAGCAAAAGCAATCGAACTCATAGATGAAACGACATTCAAAAACATTGAGGTTGTTAGAAAAATCAGAAACCAGTATGCACATACGATAAAAGATAAAACACTCAAAGGTTACAAAGATGATGTAAATAATATGTCAATTCCACCAATTGGAGTTCTAAATGATACCAGAAAAACATTTATCAATGGAGTTTTAGTTATTCTCGCCTCTTTGCAATCAGCGAGTATTTTATATCCAACATTTAATGAAATTAACTCAAATCTTCATCAATGGTATAAATCAAGGTCTATTCTTGAAAAAGAATTTGAAGATGCAAAAAAGATTTTAGAATAGTAATTCGTATGCGATTGAAATAGTTTGATAGTTTTAGCTCAAAGTTACATTCGACAAGCGAACACTTGGGTATTTTTTTATTTAAAACTTGCAAATTTATCGGCGGACAGCGACCACTTTTGGACTTATCCAAAGAACTTTAAGCATCTTGGCGACCAGATATTAGAGCGTTTTCAAGGAGTCTTCAACTTCTCGGTCGACAGCTACTACCTTTTTTCAAAGTGTGCTTGCTTTTCTCCAAAAAGTCACTAAATTTGTTTCTGTTTGGTTGGTTTTCAAAATCAACTTGGGACTTCGTCCCTGCGTTGCTTGCCATTATTCGTGTGCCCCAACAACCGCATTAAGAAAAGGTAAGTAGCTATAAATCAATGTATTAACCTTAAAACCAACCATCTCAATGCTTTGGGTTGGAATTTTTAAACGCAATTTTTATGGATGACTTAACAAAATATTTTGATTACCTTTTAAATAAAAAAAATATAGAATTTGATTCTTTTACTCCATTTCAAGGGATTACACTTAGCCATTTTAAATTTATACCAAGCCGTTTTGAAGTTTGGCAAAATGGACAGATGAGTTCAAGTGGCAAATTCAATGGAGTAATTGAAGCAATGATTTCACCATTTGATAGTAATGATGTAACTATTGTAATTTCAGATAAGAGTATAGCGGAACATATACTTCAAGAATTCAAATTCAGTATTTGCTTTACCCAAAAAGATAGAATTCAACTTGCAGAAATTCCTCCCGCCCAATCTAACGATTGTAACGGTTTAAATATGCTCAGAATGGTGACAGGCGATACTTGTGAAAAGAAAACTTTTGGAGCAAAAGAACCTTATTGTGCAGGTATTTTTCTTCAAAATGGTGTTGTAAAAAAAATGACTTTTTCATTTAACATCCCTGTGAGGTTAATTGAATTTTATGAATAATCCATCTTACATAATTAAACAACAAAATAAAATGAATGTAGATTTAACTAATACGTTTAAAGATGCTCGACGTCTAATAAATTCTTGGAAAGATAGGTATTCTAAAGAAGAATATCCTCAAAAAGTTGTGATGAATATTTTTTACAGAAAATATGCAATAGACCGAATGTGGTCAAAAGTAATAAGCAACTCATATGCAAATTGGCAAATTGCATATGAACAAAACATGCTTGAATACTCTAAAACAGCACAAAATGAAATTATTCCTGTTTTAGAATCTTTGATAAAAGCTGATAAAAAAGTATCAACAATCAAATTTTCAGATTTTAATTCATACATTAGGTCGGCATCAAGAGGAGATAGCGAAGCAATAAAAGGAATTGAATATACATACTTTCTACACCGAATTTTTGACGAACTAATAATTCTTTGGCTTTCATTTGTAAATAGCGGAGTGAGTAAAGTTGATGCAGTAACAAGGCTTACTGGGGCTATTATACCACGTGACATGCCAATAAACAGTTATTCAGAGATTGAACAGATTCTCGACCAATTAGGAGCAGAAAATTATTTGCAATCATTGTTTATGAAAGAGTTTAACAATCAGCTCTAATTTTAAAGCAATATACTAATTTTTCTTACTTAGTATATTGCTATACCATTTGGTCAATTCTATACTTGTGCCTTCTATTCAAAGTATCAAATCTTATTTCGGACATTTGTTTGGTCGGTGGCTTTTTGTAACTTGCATCAATCAGCCATCAATTCGACAAAATATTAGAGCGGTTTCAAAGGGTCTTCAAATTTCATCGGGGACAGCAACCCAGAGCAAAAATTGGTATGCAAATTTGGTTTTCAGCAATAAATACCTTAGTTTTACCATTATCGAGTGCAAATTTGTCTTGGGGACAAATTTAATGCGGGTTTGCCACCATTTTTGGATTCCAACATCCGCATTAAGAAAAGGTAAGATGCTGTAAATCAATAAATTAACTTTTAAACCCAACCATCTCAATGCTTTTGGTTGGAAATGTTTTCAAAGATTATTTTCACCAAATTTTCGACGTTAAAAGTTGCATTTTGATACTCTCCTGCGACTTTTATTGCTGTGAAAACGACAAAATTCGTCGCTAAATATCGGTCAATTTGCATGGTTTTATGTTAAGTTTTCAATCTAATTTCCAGCATTTTCAACTCAAAAACGATTAAAATTGTCGAAAAAAATTAGGTAAGTTCCATGGTTTGATGTGAAAATTTCATTCTTCTCTCCCCTATTTTTGCTCAAAAACGATAAAATTTGTCGAAAAAAAATTCGGTCGGTTTGCATAGTTTTATGTTAAGTTTTCAATCTAATTCTCACTTTTTAAACTCAAAAACGATTAAAATTTGACCGGTTTACATGGCTTTATACTAAGTTGTCAACCTAATTCCCATCATTTTCAGTTCAAAAACAATAAATTAGTCGCTAAAAATTCAGAGGACTTCAAACTCTCGGCCGACAGGAAAAACCAACGATTTTTTCCAAAATTCAACTATCACTCCGACAGCAACTCAGAGCAGTTTGCTTGCAACTATCTTTTCGCCAATCAGCTTTTTGAGGTCTTCTCACTTGGGATGCGTCCATTTTCATGGACGGGATATTAGCGAAGTTTGAAAAATATTCCTTGTCCAACTTCCGAAAGAGCGTAAAGGTTTGTATATTTATTCCCAATTAATTCAAACTCTAATCCCAATCCATCGTCTTTCTTTGGGTTGGAACTGTTTTCAAAAATTAAATTCACCAAATTTTCGACATTAAAAGTTGCATTTTGATACTCTTGCCCGACTTTTATTGCTGTGAAAACGGCAAAA
>JBKBNY010000008.1:154-290099 GCA_046295175.1 Spirosomataceae bacterium | reverse complement strand
ATTTAGTAGGTAGCAGTGGCGGAGCGTTTAGTTCAAGTCCAGCGGGCTTGAGTATCAGTAACACCACGGGCCAGATAACGCCAAGCAGCAGCACGGCGGGCACCTACACCGTCAGCTACACGATAGGAGCAAGTGGAGGTTGTAGTGGAGTGACAGCCACGACGAGTGTAACGATAACGAATTCACCAAATGCAACAATCAGCTACACAGGCAGTCCCTTCTGCAGCAGTGGAAATGCGGTAAATGTGAATTTAGTAGGTACAAGTGGCGGAGCGTTTAGTTCAAGTCCAGCGGGTTTGAGTATCAGTAACACCACGGGCCAGATAACGCCAAGCAGCAGTACAGCAGGTACCTATACAGTCAGTTATACGATAGCGGCAAGTGGAGGTTGTAGCGGAGTAACTGCGACGACGAGTGTAACGATTACGAATGCCCCAAGTGCAACAATCAGTTATGCAGGCAGTCCATTCTGTAGCAGTGGAAATGCGGTAAATGTGAATTTAGTAGGTAGCAGTGGCGGAGCATTTAGTTCAAGTCCAGCGGGTTTGAGTATCAGTAACACCACGGGGCAAATCACGCCGAACAGCAGCACAGCAGGTACCTATACAGTCAGCTACACGATAGCGGCAAGTGGAGGCTGTAGTGGAGTAACCGCCACAACGAGTGTAACGATTATCGAGAGCCAAGCCCCAACTATCACTCCACCAAGTCAATTGGTTGTTTGTTCTCCAAATACATTGACCCTCACAGCTTCGGGTTGTCCGGGAACTGTTAATTGGTCGAATGGAGCATCGGGAACAAGCTTAACTTTAACAGCAATTGGCACTTATTCAATATCAGCCACTTGTAATGTAAACGGCTGTATTTCCGCAGCCAGTGCAACCATCAATGGCTTAGCAATTGTCGCTCCACCAACCGCATCAGCGAGCAATACTGGCCCTTATTCGGTTGGTCAGACCATCAGTCTGAATGCTTCGGGCGGAACAAGCTATAATTGGAGTGGTCCTAATTCATTCACAAGTACAGCTCAGAACCCGACGATTAGCAATGCCATTGCCACCATGAGTGGAGTTTATACGGTTTCGGTATCGAATGGAGTTTGTACAGCAACAGCAACAACCAATGTTACCGTCACGGGTGTTGACCCATGTACCCAAATCGTTGATTATCAATTTGTGAGGGCTGGTAATCCGTATCAAACATTGTTTTCGATTACTGATGGAATGACGATTCAGCAAGTACCATTTGATGTGTCGATATTGGCTGTGCCGATTTGTCCGACTTTAACGGTTGAGAGTGTGGATATGACTTTAGTTGGACCGAACATGAATTGGACAATCCTGCAAAGTGTAGAACCATTTGCGATGTTTGATAACTCTGGATTGAATGTATTCGGACGCAATCTGATACCAGGCACTTACACCATGACTGTGGTAGGTTATGCCCAAGACAACCGAGCGGGTGGCATTGTTTACGGCCCAATAACTACGACCTTCACGATAACGGGCAATAGTGCGAGTATTTCGATGCCGACAGTGGCGAATCAGACGGTTTGCGGCGGTAGTGCAATAGATGTGAGTTTCACGACGGTGGGTACATTCGATGTAGGTAACCAATTCCAAGTGCAGTTATCGGATGCGACGGGAAGTTTCGGCAACCCAACGACCATCGGCATCAGCACGAGTGCCGGAACGGTTACTTGCCAGTTACCACAGAATACGGTTGAGGGTGGCACCTACTTCTTGCGAGTAGCGTCATCGAACCCGACGGTAGTGAGTAGTCCGAGTTTGGGGGCATTGACGATAATCCCAGCCAACCGAACGCTGACAACGAATTACACAACTGGAACGACGACAGTCTCAGCAGCACAGAAAATCACAGCAACCAACAAGGTGATTTCGCCAGCGAATGTAAGCTACCAAGCAGGCAAGGCAATTGAGCTAAATGCAGGATTCGCAGCCGATGCAGGTACGGTTTTCAAAGCCGAAATTAAAGGTTGCCAGAATTAAGTAAAAGCCTGTACAATATCAAAAAACAAACCCTCGTCTTCATTTGAAGACGAGGGTTTTATATTTTATCCCTAAATGAGATATAAATTACTTCTTGCTATCTGCAATCACACCATCAGCGATGTTCTGAGGTACGAAATCGTAGTGCGAGAACGTCAAGTTAGCTGTCGCACGGCCAGAAGACATCGTACGTAAGTCTGTTACGTAACCGAATAACTCTGACAATGGCACATCAGCCTTGATAACTTGCGAACCAGCCTTAGTATCCATACCTTTCATCATACCACGACGACGGTTTAAGTCACCTGTGATAGGACCAGTGTACTCGTCTGGAGTGATTACTTCTACTGCCATGATTGGTTCCAATAATTTCGGACCAGCCTGACGAGCAGCTTCTTTGAAGCCCATACGTGCTGCTAATTCGAAAGAAAGCGAATCTGAGTCAACATCGTGGTACGAACCGTGGAACAAACGAACTTTCATCGAATCAATCGGGAAGCCCGCTAATGCACCATTTTTCATAGCTTCGTCGAAACCTTTCTGTACCGCAGGGATAAATTCACGAGGAATGGCACCACCCACGATTTGGTTTACGAATTCAAGACCAGTTTTACCGTCTTCGCGTGGTCCGATTTCAAATACGATATCGGCAAATTTACCACGACCACCCGACTGCTTCTTGTAAACCTCACGGTGTTCGAAGTTCTTAGTCAATGTCTCTTTGTATGCAACCTGCGGAGCACCTTGGTTAACTTCTACCTTAAACTCACGACGCATACGGTCGATAATGATTTCGAGGTGAAGCTCACCCATACCACGGATGATTGTCTGACCAGTCTCTTCGTTAGACTCAACTTTAAGCGTTGGGTCTTCTTCGATAAGCTTAGTGATAGCTTTCGAGAAGTTATCTTGGTCAGCCGTTTTCTTAGGCTCGATTGCATAACCAATAACTGGGTCTGGGAATACCATAGATTCAAGAACGATTGGGTTCTTCTCATCAGAAAGCGAATCACCAGTTTTAATATCTTTAAAGCCTACTACCGCACCAATGTCACCAGCTTCCAAACGCTCGATAGCGTTTTGTTTGTTGGCGTGCATTTGGAATATACGAGAGATACGCTCTTTGTTACCCGAACGGTTGTTTAGGATATAAGAACCAGACTCTAAAACACCAGAGTAAGCACGGATAAAGCACAAACGACCTACGTAAGGGTCAGTTGCGATTTTAAACGCCAAAGCTGCAAATGGGTCTTCTACTGTAGGGCGACGAATGATTTCGGCACCAGTGTCTGGGTTTGTACCCACAATCGCTTTTTTATCAACTGGCGAAGGCAATAGAGCCATCACAAGGTCGAGCATTGTTTGTACACCTTTGTTTTTGAAAGATGAACCACAAAGCATCGGAACGATTTTCATCGCGATTGTTGCCTCGCGAAGAGCCGCTAAGATTTCGTCTTCGGTGATAGACTCTGGGTCTTCAAAGTACTTCTCCATCAAAGACTCGTCGAATTCCGCTACTGCTTCCAATAATTTCTCACGGTATTCTCTCGCTTCTTCCATCATATCATCCGGAATCGGCACTACTTCGTAAGTCATACCTTTGTCATGCTCATTCCAAATCATACCACGGAAGTTGACTAAGTCAACCACGCCTTTGAATTGGTCTTCAGCACCGATAGGCAATTGCAATGGTACTGCGTAGCTACCCAACATTTCTTTTACTTGCTTACACACGTTCAAGAAATCGGCACCTGAGCGGTCCATTTTGTTCACGAAGCCCAAACGAGCAACGTTATAGTTGTTAGCCAAACGCCAGTTAGTTTCTGACTGTGGCTCTACACCATCTACTGCACTAAACAAAAACACCAAACCATCCAATACACGTAATGAGCGGTTTACCTCTACGGTAAAGTCAACGTGACCTGGGGTGTCAATGATGTTGATGTGATAATTTTGGTCTCTATATTTCCAGTTTACGGTTGTTGCCGCCGAAGTGATAGTGATACCACGTTCTTGTTCTTGTTCCATCCAGTCCATCGTTGCGGCACCATCGTGTACCTCACCGATTTTGTGGCTAACACCTGAATAATAAAGGATACGTTCGGTAGTCGTTGTTTTTCCTGCATCAATGTGAGCAGCGATACCAATGTTTCTGGTAAATCTTAAATCGCGAGCCATTTTAAATAAATGATTATTTTGTTCTTTTTGCTGTTAGCCCTTAGCGGTTAGTTCCAAATTATTACCATTTGCTAACAGCTACAAGCCCATCGAAGCGAATAAATTCCGTTTCGGGGTGCAAAATTACAGACATAATTCGGTATTTCAAAAGAAAATATGTAAGGTTTTTGTTATATACGATATAGTTATTGCTTATTAATCAAGTGGTTAATCAAGAAAAAGTTTGAAATTTGCGTTTCCCTAAACCTTGGAGGTTTCAAAAACCTCCAAGGTTTGATAGTTTGATTTGATAATTATTTGAACTCTGACAGGGACCCAAACCCTTTTAGAGTTGTGAAAACGTAATTAAATGATAGACTTACAAAAATATACCTACGAATTACCCGATGAAAGAATCGCTCGTTTTCCGGTCGAGCCACGAGATTCTTCTAAATTACTATTATATAAAGACGGCGAAATCTCAGAATCGAGATTCTACAATTTAGCTCAACATTTGCCCAAAAATTCATTTTTGGTTTTCAATAATACCAAGGTGATTCCCGCCCGTTTGTTTTTTCAGAAATCTACGGGAGCAATTATCGAGATATTTTTGCTGAATCCTGTCGAGCCAACTACCGTTATTTCGCAAGTAATGGAAACCACCGATACCTGCACGTGGGCTTGCATGATTGGCAATAAAAAGAAATGGAAAGGCGAGGTTTTGAGTTCTAAATTCGAGATTCAAGATTGGGCTCTAACGCTCAATGCCGAATTAGTTGATTCTGATAAAAATTACGTAAAATTCTCATGGAAATCGAATAATCAAGAAATCTCGGATAACCCTAAAAATCAAGGTACTTTTGCCGAAATCGTCCGTCATTACGGTCAGATTCCGCTTCCGCCATACCTCAATCGCGAAACCGAAGAAAAAGACTACGAAACCTACCAAACTGTTTACTCAAAACACGACGGAGCAGTAGCCGCCCCGACGGCAGGTTTACATTTTACCGAGAATGTCTTTGCCGATATGGCAAATGCTGGTCTCAAACACGATTTTATTACGCTTCACGTAGGAGCGGGTACATTCCAGCCAATTAAGGTTACGAATGTTATCGAGCATAATATGCACTCCGAGCAGATTGTGTTTAGTAAATCGTTTATCCAGAATCTTCTCCAAAACCACCAATTTGTTATCCCAGTTGGTACAACTTCTATGCGTTCGCTCGAAAGTTTGTATTGGTTTGGAGTAAAACTTATAAACTCCTCCGATATACAGAGGGATGAAATCTTCTTCATCGAAAAACTCTACGCTTACGAAAACGAATCGAAAGCCGTAACGATAGCAGAGGCGGCTCAGGCCATTCTCGACTACATGGAATCCCAAAACCTCGAAACGCTCGTAGGCGAAACCGAAATCTTTATTTTTCCGGGATATAAATTCAGAATTTGTAGAGGAATCATCACCAATTTTCACCAACCAGATTCAACCCTGATACTGCTTGTAGCGGCATTGGTAGGCGACGATTGGCAAAAAATTTATGATTTTGCCCTACAAAATGACTTCCGATTCTTGAGTTATGGTGATTCATCGCTTTTAATTCCGTAGATTTGCATTTCATAATTGTCCAAAAGGCAATACTGTCAGCATGTAGTACGTTATTTTTAAGGCATGCCTCACCTTAAATCACTGTTTCAAAAATTCCCTCCGTTAGGGGCTGGGGGTAAATTTACAATGAAAAAAATTGTTCTGTTTGTATCACTTATTACCAGTCTTACCACATTCGCTCAAAACAAAACACAATACGGTTTTAGGGTTGGTCTAAACAATAATTATTCGTCAATCATTGATAACCAGACAGATATTATCTCTCGTTTTCGACCAGATTTACACATTGGAGGTTTCTATCGTTTTAATTTAGCAAAACGAATATCTCTACAGCCCGAATTGGTCTATAACAACCGCGGAGGCTCGCTCAAAGGTTTTAGTGTAAACTTTCCAGAAACCGAGTCGGCCATTTTGCGTAATAATTTTCAGTACGTGAGCGTACCCGTAATCTTGGGGATTTCGCCAGCAAAAAATATTTTCTTTGAAGTAGGCCCAGAATACAGCGTAGCACTCAACGCAGGCAAAAAGTACGGGCCAGACGTAAACAATGACTTGGGCTTGGTGCTGGGAGCCAGAATTGATATGCTCGATGCCGCTTCGTTGTTTAGTTTGAGTTTTAGATATGTTTACGGTCTAAGAGACGTATCAAATGATACTTTTACCTCAACATCGCTCAATAAAGTCAATGCTCCGATTGATATGCGAAACCGTACGTTTCAGGTTTCGATAAGCTATAATTTCAGCGAATATTATCGTTGGTGGAGCAAGTACGGAATCAAAAAGAAGAAAAAATAATTGCAAGTTTTGAGCTAACTCCATAGCTTTGCAGTATGAAAACCGCAATCAACACATATTACTACGCTTATTATTGCTCATAAAAAGCAGGCGTGGCAATCTATGTAAAAATATACACCAACCGCTTGCTGCAAAGTAAGCGGTTTTTTTATGTACAACGACTTTTCAAGTCGTTTAAATCTAAAAAACGGTTGAAAGTAATCGTTATATAAAACATGAAAAATTTTATCGAAGAATTACGTTGGCGTGGAATGCTCCACGATGCAATGCCAGGCACCGAAGAACAACTCTTGAAAGAAATGACGGGCGGTTATATCGGTTTTGACCCTACGGCAAGGTCGCTTCATATCGGAAACCTCGCAACAATCATGCTTTTGAAGCATTTTCAGTTGTGCGGGCATAAGCCTTATGCTCTTGTGGGTGGTGCAACAGGTATGATTGGCGACCCATCGGGCAAAGCCGCCGAGCGTGAGTTTTTATCTGAAGAAACACTCAGAGCCAATCAAGCGGGTATTGCAGCTCAGTTACGCAAATTTTTGGATTTTGACGAATCAAAGCCAAACGCCGCCGAGATGGTCAATAACTACGATTGGTTTAAAGAAATCGGGTTTCTACAATTTTTACGTGAGGCAGGTAAATATCTGACCGTCAATTATATGATGGCAAAAGATTCGGTAAAAAAACGCCTCGAAACGGGTATCTCGTTCACCGAGTTCTCTTACCAATTATTACAAGGATATGATTTCTACTGGTTATTCAAGAATAAAAATGTTCGCCTACAAATGGGTGGTTCTGACCAATGGGGCAATATTACAACGGGTACAGAATTAATCCGTCGTAAAGAAAACAATAACGACGAAACGGCCGAATATAAAGCATTTGCCTTGACAACGCCGCTTTTGACTAAATCGGATGGAACAAAGTTTGGGAAGTCGGAAGGTGGAAACGTATGGCTCGACCCTACGATGACGAGTCCGTTCCAGTTTTACCAATTCTGGATAAACCAAGCCGATGGCGATTGCCCAAGATTATTGCGGGTGTTTACATTGCTTTCAAAAGAAGAGATTGAGGCCATCGAAGCCGAACACGCTGAAGCTCCGCATCTAAGAGCCATGCAAAAGACATTGGCGAGAGAGGTTACAACGATTGTACACTCGGCAAAAGACTACGAAAACGCCGTGGCGGCATCGGAGGTACTTTATGGCAAAGGAACCCTCGAAACCTTGAAGTCGCTCGATGAAGCAATATTCATCAGTATTTTTGAAGGTGTACCACAAACCGAGATTTCGAGCGATGTTTACTCATCATGCCCAAATGTTTTAGATTTGATTTCGATAACAACCAATAACGAAGTGTACGCCTCGAAGGGCGAGGCTCGCCGTGCTTTACAAGGAAATGCCGTAAGCATCAACAAAGTGAAAGTTACCGACGAAAAGCAAACTTTAGAAAATTTTGAACTTTTGCAAGGCAAATACTTGCTGATTTCTAAAGGAAAGAAAAACCACTTAGTTAAGGTTTTGTAACATTATAGATTACATCTATATCAAACAAGCCGCAAAAATTTTTAAGGGCGGTTTGTTTGATTTTTCTTCTAAAAACAGCTGATATTTAATAAAATAGTACAAAACTGATATTTTATAGCAAAATATTTACCTTCAGTACCCAAAATACCCCTTTTTAGGGCTTCTGCCACTTATCCGAAATTCGCCGCCACTTATCGAATCGTAATTGTGCCGTTTAATAATGGTATATAACTTGCGTTCACAATTACAAACAAAGCTTTCCTATAAACAATAACATGACTAAACTTCTTTACGTAGCTCCTTTCAATCCGATGGAGGGTTTAAAGGCAAACTTGCTGGGGACTAATGCAACAATGCGTGTGGCTGGAAAACGCAACATGATAAAATTGAGCGATATTTTGTATCTGAGAAGTGCTAAGAATTACACGATTTTCAAGTTGAAAGATGGACGTGAAATTATTAGCTCGAAGACATTGAGAATTTTTGAGGAGGAGTTACAAGGTATTTCAAATTTCGTTAGACCGCATCGTTCTTTTATAGTTAATTTTGATTACGTTGACGATTTATATTTCAACTGTCGTGGAGGAGAACTCCTCATCCATGACCAAAAGATATTGATTTCTCGTAGAAAGGCGGCTGGTTTCCGCCGTAAGTACAGACGTTTTCTGAGTACCACAGGTCAGAATGTCAGTTCTACGATGAAACTAAAGACTACACTTAGAGTGTCTTAGAAGTACACTTGTGGTTAATTTTTACTTTTTGGGTTACGAGAAATAAAGTGCTGATTCAGCACTTTATTTTTTTATATACAGTCTGAAACCAAAACTTCTTTTCGATACCTGATTCGTCATAGTTTTTATATCTTTGCCAAACAAAATACTTACAAGCAGATAAAAAATGGGTATTCGTTCGATTCTTAGCAAGCCGTTTGCAAAATACGTAGTAAATCAACAGAAAAAGTGGGTAGCTCGCTCGGCAGAAGTACAGGCAGAGTGGCGTCAGAAAATTGTAAGTGAGGCAACAAACACTGTTTTTGGCAAAGACCATCACTTTAAGGATATTAAAAACTACGAAGATTTCAAGCAAGCCGTGCCTGTCAGAGATTACGAAGACCTAAAACCATACGTTGAGCAGATTTTAAATGGCGGTGTTGATATTCTTTGGAAAGGAAAACCGCTCTATTTTGCCAAGACTTCGGGTACGACATCTGGTACAAAATACATTCCGATAAGCCGTGATTCGATACATAATCACATTGATTCGGCACGAAACGCGATTCTGAACTACATCAACGAAACGGGCAAAGCCCGGTTTTTAGATAATAAATTAATCTTTCTTTCGGGCAGCCCCGAACTCGACATGAAGGCGGGTATCCACACGGGTAGGCTTTCGGGTATATCTAATCATCACGTACCCAATTACCTCAAAACCAATCAATTGCCGAGCTACGAAACCAATTGTATCGAAGATTGGGAAACCAAATTAGAGAAAATCATCGACGAAACCATTCATCAGCCGATGGGCTTGATTTCGGGGATTCCGCCGTGGGTACAAATGTATTTTGATAGGATTCAAGAACGCACGGGTAAGAAAATCAAAGATGTTTTCCCGACATTCGATTTATTTATTTATGGAGGCGTAAATTTTGAGCCATATCGTGCCAAATTGTTTGATTCAATTGGTAAAAAAGTTGATTCAATAGAGCTTTATCCGGCATCCGAAGGCTTTTTGGCGTATCAGGATTCGCAACAAGAAGAAGGACTTTTGATGCTACTCGACTCGGGAATTTTCTTTGAGTTTGTTCCTGCCGAAGAATTTTTTAACGAAAAACCAACCCGATTGAGCATTGAGCAAGTAGAATTGGGTAAAAATTACGCCGTAATTATCAATAGCAATGCTGGTTTGTGGGGATATTCGATTGGCGATACGGTTAAATTTGTTTCGTTGAATCCTTACAGGGTTATAGTTTCGGGTCGAATCAAGCATTTTATCTCGGCTTTTGGCGAACACGTCATCGGCGAAGAGGTCGAAAAAGCAATGAAATACGCCTGCGAACGCCATCCCGAAGTAGAAATTGTCGAATTTACCGTTGCCCCAATGGTTACACCCAAAGAAGGGTTACCCTACCACGAGTGGTTGGTAGAATTTGCAACTCCACCCAAAGATTTGGCTCAATTTACCGATGATTTAGACCAAAAAATGGTAGAATTGAATGTTTATTACGATGATTTGATTACGGGGAGTATCTTGCGTAAGTTGGTTATTACACCTCTCAAAAGAGAATCATTTATCAATTATATGCGTTCGCAAGGCAAATTGGGCGGTCAGAATAAAGTACCACGTTTGTCGAACGACCGCAAAATTGCCGATGAATTGGCAAAAATGGCTGTGTGATAAATTTTAATAAGACATCCTGAACCCTTGAAATATCCCCTCTACACCCACGAATATTTTATGGCAAAAGCCCTCGACTTGGCTATTCAAGCTGGCGAAAAGGGAGAGATACCCGTTGGGGCAATAGTGGTAGCGGGCGGAAGTAAAATCATAGGCAAAGGCTCTAACCAAACCGAACAACTCAACGACGTGACAGCCCACGCCGAAATCATCGCGATTACGGCTGCTTCGCAATTTTTAGGGGCAAAATACTTGAAAGAATGTACACTCTACGTAACCCTTGAGCCTTGTGTAATGTGTGCAGGAGCTTTGGCTTGGAGCCAAATTGATAGGATTGTCTTCGGGGCTTCTGATACCAAGCGTGGTTTTTCGATGGTCTCCAATAAAATACTTCATCCTAAAACCGAAATTATCAAAGGTATTCTACAAACCGATTGCGAGACAATGTTGAAGGAATTCTTTAAAAAATTAAGATAAATCTTTTGGCTTGCTTGTCAAAAAGTAAGGGGGCACCAAGTAGGTTTTATCCCACCCGATGCCCCGCATCATCGTGTATAAATCAGAGTTTATTGCTTGATTAATCTTTGAGTACTTATCTTACCAGATTTTCCGACAAATTGTACGATGTATGTGCCTTCTTGTAGGCTCGAAACATCTATGTTTTCTTCGTCTTTGGTTGCTCTGATAAATAATTTTTGATTGCCACTCATATCGGTGATTCGATAAAATGCACTTTCGCCAATCTCATCGGTAGCTTCAATTTTCAATCGAATCTCGTATGTAGAAGGGTTTGGATAAATGCTGAACACATTTTGCTCAATATTAAACAAATTATCGCTACTGACAATTCTATTATTTTTCTTGGTAGTAGCTGTGGTAGCTGCGGGTGTATTGAAGCTAACCGTACTCGAATAATTTGAACAACTACTTTTGACTTTCCATTGATATGTTCTACCTGCGGTCAGACCTGTGAGATTATAAGTGTTTGAGCTGGCAGTGATGGTTGTCCAATTATTATTAGTTGATAGCTTATACTGAACTGTATAACTCAAAACACCATTTTTTGCTCCCCAGCCCAACTGTGCAGAGGTTGATGTAACCGAATTGCTCGTTAGGTTAGTTGGTACGGTACAGTCTGGGGTTAATGTTGTGAAATTGACAGCCGACGAATAACTCGAACAATTTGCTTTTACCTGCCAATTGTACGTCGAACCTGATGCCAGTCCAGTCAGGTTAAGATTGGTATTTGCTGTTGCACTTGCGGTTGTCCAAGTGCTTGAACTCGACCTTTTGTATTGAACGGTATAACTGGTAGCTCCTGGCACAGAATTCCAAACTAAAGTAACAGATGAGGTATTAATATTGGTCGTCGATAATCCAGATGGAGCTGTGCAAGAGGTCGAGGCAATTGTCGAGAAGTTTACAGTTGTCGAATACGCCGAACAGCTTGCCTTCACTTGCCAATTGTATGCGGTCGAAGCTGTTAGTCCAGTTAGATTATAACTTGTAGTGGTCACAGTTGCGGCTGTAATCCACGTGGTCGAAGCAGCAGATTTATATTGTACGACATAATTAGTAGCCCCACTGACGGCCGCCCATGATAGGGTTGCCGAATTACTGGTGATACTTGCAGTTGTTAAACTGGTCGGAGTGGCACAAGATGCCGCAATTGTCGAGAAGTTTACGGTTGCTGAATACGCCGAACAGCTTGCCTTCACTTGCCAATTGTAGGCGGTCGAAGTGATTAATCCAGTTAGATTATAACTTGTCGTAGTAACAGTTGCGGCAGTAATCCACGTAGTTGAAGCAGCAGATTTATATTGTACGACATAATTAGTCGCTCCACTGACGGCTGCCCAAGATAGCGTTGCCGAATTACTTGTGATACTTGCGGTTGTTAAACTTGTCGGAGCGGCACAAGATGCAGCAATTGTCGAGAAGTTTACGGTTGTTGAATACGCCGAACAACTTGCCTTCACTTGCCAATTGTATGCGGTTGAGGCCGTTAGTCCAGTCAAATTATAACTTGTCGTAGTAACAGTTGCGGCAGTAATCCACGTAGTCGAAGCGGCTGTTTTGTATTGAACTGTATAATTGGTAGCCCCACTGACAGCTGCCCACGATAGGGTTGCTGAATTACTGGTGATACTTGCCGTTGTTAAACTTGTCGGAGCGGCACAAGATGCCGCAATTGTCGAGAAGTTTACGGTTGCTGAATACGCCGAACAGCTTGCCTTTACTTGCCAATTGTATGCGGTTGAGGCCGTTAGTCCAGTCAAATTATAACTTGTCGTAGTAACCGTTGCGGCAGTAATCCATGTAGTTGAAGCAGCAGATTTGTATTGAACCGTATAATTAGTAGCCCCACTGACGGCTGCCCATGATAGTGTTGCTGAATTACTTGTGATACTTGCAGTTGTTAAACTTGTCGGAGCGGCACAAGAAGCAGCAATTGTCGAGAAGTTTACGGTTGTCGAATATGCCGAACAGCTTGCCTTCACTTGCCAATTGTATGCGGTTGAAGCCGTTAGCCCAGTCAAATTATAACTTGTGGTAGTAACAGTTGCGGCAGTAATCCACGTAGTTGAAGCGGCTGTTTTGTATTGAACTGTATAATTAGTCGCCCCACTGACGGCTGCCCAAGATAGCGTTGCCGAATTACTGGTGATACTTGCCGTTGTTAAACTTGTCGGAGCAGCACAAGATGCAGCAATTGTCGAGAAATTTACGGTTGTCGAATATGCCGAACAGCTTGCTTTTACTTGCCAGTTGTAGGCGGTTGAAGCAGCCAATCCAGTTAGATTATAACTCGTAGTGGTTACAGTTGCGGCTGTAATCCACGTAGTCGAAGCAGCAGATTTATATTGTACGACATAATTAGTCGCTCCACTGACGGCTGCCCAAGATAGTGTTGCCGAATTACTGGTGATACTTGACGTTGTTAAACTGGTTGGAGCGGCACAAGTACTACTTACTGTTGTAAACGAACTACTAACCGATGGTGCCGAACAATCCGTTTTTACTCTCCAATTATAGGTTGTTCCAGCTAACAATCCAGTCAAATTTGTAGATGTATTCGTCAAGGCACTCGTTGCTGTCCAGGTTGTGGTTCCACTTCGTTGATATTCGACCACATAATTTACTGCACCCGAAACAGGCAACCACGAAACAGTCGCCGAGGTCGAGGCTACATTACTACTCGATAACCCATTAGGAGCCGTACCCGTAGGAGTAAGGCACGTAGCATTCTGTACTCGACTTCTAATGAGATTTCCGGGAACTGTCCCAAAACCGTTCGAAAAATTAATGCCTGTACTTGTCAAATGGCAATAACTCATGATTGTTCCACCATTTGTCGGGGCTGGACCAGTACTACAAGTGCCTTCTGGCGTATAACAGTTATCGAGCGGCCCGACGGTTCCATCTGGACGAGTCCAACCGCACCATTGTGTATGATTTGAGCCGATGTTATGTCCTAATTCATGAGCAACAACCTCAACTGTCCACGAATACGTCGGTACTGCTGCGTAAGTAGTTGTTATGGCACTTACACCGTGAGCATAAGGTTTTGTACAGAGAACATCTACATAAGCAATACCACCACCGAGGCTACGTGTCGTTAGAAAATGAGCTAAATTACCATTGAAACTCGACCCAATATTGGTGTCAAATGCCGTTAGCACGCTACTCGTAGTCGTGAGAGATGCGTATGGGTCGGGGCTTGTCCAGACTTTTATTTCAGAGATTTGAATATCAATATTTTCGTTGGCGTAAAGAGTTGCCACCTGACTGAAAAACGAATTGACATAATTGACGACATTGGTGGTATTCGACCCAAAATCCTGATACATTTTATAATCACACTCAAAATATACCGTAACAACCTTGCAGCCAACGCCTGTTGCTGCCGCTGTAACCGATTCTCTCAAACTTTTGGTTGTGATTGGTTTAGACTGGCTACCACAAGCAAAAGCTGTTGGGGCTTTGAGGTCTTTTTCGTTGTAAGCCACGTGCTTATCCGAATTATCTTTGAGCTTGCCGAGCATTATTTTGCTGCCAGCGTAAGAGATGAATCCGCTGAGTTCGTCATTGATAATACTCAAAGATACCAACGAATTATCGTCGCCTCTCACAATTCCGCGGTAGTGAACCCCTTCTTTATAGCTGAGTTTATCTATAGGATTATTACCTTTTGTACTAACTTTAAAGGATGGCGTAGTGATACTTACCTGAGCGAGTTCGAGGTAGATAAATGCACCATTTCCCATAGGTAGTGGTATAGTAAGAGTCGGTTGAGGATTATCGGCAAGGCGTTTTATGATTGTTTTATCAACCGATAAGTTAAGCCCTTTCTCAATAGCATTACTATTTTGGGAGTCGATTTCTGAAGACACAAAAACTTTTTCTTCAGAGTAATTCTGGTTCTTTTTAGAGTCATTGACCCATTTAGAAACCTCTTTTTGTGCAAAAACATTGGCTTGCGACAATAGACATACAATCATGGCTATTGCACAATACTTGCCAAACAAGTAGATTTTTTTCATTTACGATTCAAATAAGTATAGATTCTAAATAATTCAGTACCAAATAGCAATTTTTAGGAACACCCGTAATTCGGAACTTGAAATTATAATGGGAGTGGAGTTTCGTTCTACGCGAAGGAATAGTTTTGTTCTGAAAATTGGGCAAAAAACATGCCATCCGATAAATAAAGTATTTACGGTTGAATTTGTAGGAAAACTAAATTTTTAGCGAAGTTTTGTGTGGGTTTATATCCGTTTTGGTAAACTATCAAAAAAAGTGCCATCAGGCTGATAATCACTACATTAAATTAAAATAATTGTTTGTACGACATTAAATTGCCCTGAATTTGGATTCATCATACTTTATTAATACATTTAGGAATGAATTTTGCGATGAAATCTACGAAGACAGATAATAATCCTGGATTAACCATTAAATAAAATTTGTATTAAATATTTTTAGTTTTGTATTTGTCCTACTACTTTTATACTCGAAAACAAAGCGATAATAACTTTTAAAGTAATATAACTATGAAAAAATTCATTTACTCAGTCGGGATTTGCCTTGTAGCCACGCAGATTCATGCACAAGTTGTAAACAGAACTGACTTCTACATTGGCGAAGGTGCCGTTGTGAGTTTTGGTCAGGATGTTGTCAACGAAGGCAAAATCACAAACAACGGAAAAATGCATTTACAAGCAAACATCAATAACAATGGTGCGATTGCTTCTAAAGGTGAAGTTGTTTTTGATGGTATCAACAAACAGACCATTCGTGGCGAAAAAGAAATGGCTCTTGCCAATGTTAAATTAGAGAATGATGTTCGTCTCGAAACTTCTCTAAGAGTAACTGAGCAAATGAATTTCCGTCGTGGTGTTGTAGAATCTACAAACCAAGCTCCAATCGTTTTCGAAAACGGTGCAAAACACAGCGGAGCTTCTGACTACTCGCACGTAAGAGGCGTAATCAAAAAAGAAGGTGGAGCAGCATTTGAGTTTCCGCTTGGCGATGGTACAAACTACCGCTCATTCATGACTCAAGATGCCGATAACCAAACTTTGATTGCTGAGTACGTAGCAAAAAGCCCATTGAATGTATCGGGTGTTGTACAAGAAAACGTAGTTGCTATCAACGAAACAGAATATTGGTCACTTCGTTCTGATGCTTTGGCTTCGGCAAGAGTTTCAATCTCAAATTCTTCTGACCTTTCAGAAATCGCTTTCTTGAAAAGAGGAACTTGGGAAGTAAAAGAAGATGCTAAAATCTCTGCTTCAAACAACGGTACATTGTTTACATTGGCTCGTAGCCGCAACGAAAAACCAGCTATCGGTGTATGGCCTAACCCAACTGAAGGTGAATTTAACTTGAAGTTGACAGGTTTGAAATCTGATGAAATGGTAACTGTAAACGTTACAGACCAAGCAGGTGTTGTGGTTTTGAAAAAAGAAGGTCGTGTAGCTGACCTCCGCAGAGCTTACGAGGTTCCAAGCACATTGGCTGCTAAAGAACTAAACATTATCGTAACTCGTGGCGACAACGAGAGACCATTGTATCAAAAATTATTCTTGAATAAGTAATTCGCCAGAATATAAAGATATACAGAAAGCCCATCCGCCTTTGGCGAGATGGGCTTTTTTGTGGGGTAGATTTTGAGCAATTGCATTATTCTTAAATTAAATTGCAATAAATACATAAATAATAAATATTTTTGAGCCACACATTTTGAGCGGCTGTCTTGATTGACCCCTCAGAGATTTAAACCCTAAAACCAATTAAGATTACTTTATGCAAACTTCTAATTTTATTGGAGAATTAATGGGTACGCTCGTACTCATACTACTTGGCAATGGTGTCGTGGCGAATGTTGTATTGAAAGGTTCGAAAGGCGAAAATGGTGGCTGGATTGTGATTACGGCAGGGTGGGCTTTTGCCGTGATGAGCGGGATTTTTGTTTCGCAAAAGTTTGGAAGCTCAGCAGCACATCTAAACCCTGCGGTTACGGTAGCGATGGCCGTAAAATCGGGCGATTGGAGCAACGCAGGCTCATTTATATTGGCTCAGATGATTGGAGCAATTTTGGGAGCAACACTCGTCTGGATAACTTATCTACCTCATTGGCAAATCACCGACGACGAAGGAACCAAGGCCGCCGCCTTTTTTACAGCTCCGGCTGTGCGTAGCCCAGCTTCAAACTTAATTACCGAAGCCATCGGTACAATGGTTTTGATAATTGCGTCTTCGACATTCTACTCTGAACCCACTTCGGGTTTTGGACCAGTTTTGGTTGGTTTTTTGGTTTGGTCGATTGGACTTTCGTTGGGTGGCCCGACGGGCTACGCCATTAATCCGGCACGCGATTTAGGCCCTCGATTGGCTCATACGATTTTACCGATTTCGGGCAAAGGTGGTAGCGACTGGGCATATTCGTGGATTCCGGTGGCAGGGCCAATAATTGGAGCCGCTTTGGCGGGTTTGCTCTTAAATTACTTCGGTATTTAGAATTCTATATATAAATTAATAGTAGTCGGGGAGTTTTCAGGGTGCGTCATTGCGTTCTGAGAACTCCCCGATTTTTGTTGAATCCACATACAAAATCTCAATGTGGGGAAAATACTCCTCATATTGTCTAATAAAAATCCATGTTACAGCCAGCACAATGGCGTATTTGGGGGTGGTATAGAAGTTTTATGTATTTGGGCAGGTTCGCTAAATTTTATAAAACTTTAAATCGAAAATATTATGGAAAATGTAGAAAGCCCTCGCAAAAGAATCGTAATTGGTGTATTGGCTGGCTCACTTGCTTTGACCTCTGTTTTTGGATTCTATAATCTCAATCGTTCAAATAATTTATCCGAAGAAAATGTAAAGGTCAATAAGAAAACAGATTCGTTGACTGTCTTGAAAGAGAAGTTAGAGTTTGAGATTGAAGACCTCAGCAAAGAACTCGAAATGGAGAAAAATGAGAATAAAAACCTCAATATGACCGTCGAGAAAATCAATACACTTTTGGCCGATAAAGAGAAAAAACTAAGCCGATTAAACAAAGAATCGGAGTATGCTAAAAAGCAGAATATCTCAAACCAAGAGCAGATTGCGTTATTGACTACTCAAATCAATGAGTTGGCTGCTATCAAGGCTGCAATGGAAAAAGACCTCTTGGCTTTGCAAGATGCCAACACCGCATTGACCAACGAAAACAACGCTTTGAAGGCTAAAAATGAAGAATTGACAGTTCAAAATACGGCACTGACAGCCAATGTCGAAGAATTGAACAAAGACATCGAAGATATCAAGTACGAAGCTCCTGCCGATAATTTTAAGGTTGAAGTAATGAAGCCAAATACAAAATTGACGGCTAAAGCAAAGAAAGTACGTACGTTGAAAATTTCGTTTATTGTGCCAGAGAACTTACGTAAAAAAGGTGGCGATAAAGAGATGCTTTACATGACAATCTTGGATGCGAAGAAGAACCCAATCAAGGGAGTTGAGAAAGAAGTAAGTATCACAAACAATGACAAAATCGCACCGATTGCGGTACACGCCATGAAAGAAGTCGATTTTTCGGGTACTTCGCAGGCGGTAGAGTTTAAGTTTGATGTAAAAGAAAAATTGGCTCCGGGTACATATACGGTAAGCGTTTATAGCGATAGCGACTACCTCGGTACGGCAGAGTTCTCAGTAGCAAAAAGCTTCTGGTTTTTCTAAAAGCCAATTTTGAAGGTAAAGATAATTTGCGGATGACCCCCAACTTACTGTGTCATGGTTGTACTAAAATATTGATAATCAGCAGAGTAGTATGGCTGTGGCACAGTTTAAGAAAACAGAAATCTTACCTTTTAGACTTTGAATTTAATTTCTACAAATAATGTATGGAGTTTAGTTTTAGGGTTAAAACAAAAAGCTGTCTTTTTTAGGCAGCTTTTTTGTTTTTGGGGTTTAATGGCTTACCTTTGGATTAACACTTCAATGATTTTATGAATATTTATCATATCACAACAAATGATTGGTGGGCCAGTTTTGACGGTAAAGATTACTACCAAAGCCCGACTTTTGAGCAAGAAACGTTTATCCATTTGAGTACTTCGGAGCAAGTTGCGGGTGTATTAGAAAGGTATTATGCTGGGCAGACCAACCTACTGAAATTACACATCAATCCTGATAAACTTACGGCCAAATTACACTACGAACAAGCTACCAACAATGAGTTTTTTCCGCATTTGTACGGAACATTAAACAAAGATGCTATCGAGCGAGTTGAAGAATTGTAATTAATGTTCAGATTCAGGAATCATTAATAAAAATACCTTCATCGAAGAATTTTAAAGATTTTGAAATGAGGCAATTTAAAAGGGCGTGTCTGTGGCACGGATAACCTTTTTTGTAATTATTAACCAATTATTGTCCGTAACCGTGTCACGGGTTTTAAAGGAGGTTATTTCAACATCTTTAAAATATTTGAAAAATACTAAAATCCAAAGTCGCCGATTTCTCGTTTGTATAAATGTAACTACAATTTGTTAAACATTGGATAGCCAAATTGCCATATTGATTTTTACGCAAGAAGTAGCCAAAGATGCTTCTCGTAAACGCCTGACCTTTAATCAAAACAAAGGTCTTAATCAATATATTTTTCGGCAATTAAACAATCGAATCAATAGTTTAGCGGGTTTAGTTGGCTTGCCCGTGATTCGCTCGTCGGAGTTGAATTTAGGCGGCGGTTCTTTTGGTAAAAAACTGACAAACGCAATTGTATCGGCATTCGATAAAGGATATTCAAAAGTTATTTGTATCGGCAATGATTGCCCTGCGTTAAATCAAAATAGCCTCAATGACGCCATAGCATCATTAGAAAAGTACAATTCGGTACTTGGGCCAGATACCCGCGGTGGAGCGTACTTGATTGGGGTATCGAAAGAAAATTTTGATGCCGAACGCTTCGAGAAATTACTTTGGCAGGATTCTCGGATGCTAAATAGCTTCTTAGAAAATATTGACACCGAAGCGTGTATTCTGCCAACTCTTTCGGATATTCATTCGTACCAAAATCTTAAATTTTATCATTACCGCACCTCATTTGTAAGCTTTTTGCTGCGGCTCATCGAGCCAATTATCAGCCGAGTTGCGGTAGAATCGCCACACCATTTATTATCCAGATTCTTCTCTTTTAAGTCGCTTAGGGCTCCACCTCAGGTTTCATAGTTTTTATTTGATTATTGCGTGGCTCAGCTAAAGAGCCATGATGAACTACGTCTGTTCATCGACACAATCTCATTGTCAATTATTAATCAAAAAACAGAATGAAAACCTATTATAACCCCGACGACCTCGCAAAATTTGGTAAGATTGGCGAATTTGGAGCTAACAACCTCGCAAAGAAATTCTTTGACTACTACGGAGAAACTTTCAAAGACGGAGCATTGAGCGAACGAGAAAAATCGCTGATTGCATTGGCGGTGGCTCATGCCTTGCAGTGTCCGTATTGTATTGATGCTTATACCTCCGATACGATTGCCAAAGGTTGCTCAGAAGACGAAATGATGGAGGCCGTACACGTGGCGGCTTCGATGGCGGCGGGTATCAAATTGGTACACAGCGTGCAGATGATAAATAAAGCAAAAGAATTGATAATGTAACGACTAAAAATAAAAGATGAACCCAGTTAAATCACTAAAAGCTCAGAAGAGTCAACTTGGAGAATCGGCCTTTCAATTAAAAGTTCTTAATGACGAAGAACTATTAGGAAGACAGTTGCCACTATTTAAAGATAAACTCAATGCGATTGGACTGTACCCACTAAAACCAACCAAGATTGATATTTTTCAGATAAATGTTGGTAAAATGTGCAATCAGGTCTGTAAGCACTGCCATGTAGATGCAGGCCCCGACCGCAAAGAAATCATGACTCAAGAAACCATGCAACATTGCATTGATGTCTTGAAAAAATACAAATTTGCTACGCTCGATTTGACTGGTGGAGCTCCAGAGATGAATCCGAATTTTAGGTGGTTTATCGAAGAAGTTAGAAAAGTTGATTCCGAAATTAAGATAATTGTGCGTTGTAATCTTACAATTATCTTGGCAAACAAGAAGTACCACGATTTGCCCGAATTCTTCAAAAAACACAATATCGAAGTTGTGTCGTCTTTACCTTTTTATACGGCTACCCGTACCGATTCGCAGCGTGGCGATGGAGTTTTTGAAGATTCTATCAAAGCACTACAAATGCTAAACGCAGTGGGTTATGGTATCGAAGGCAGTGGACTAACCCTCAACTTGGTTTATAACCCAGCGGGAGCGTTTTTGCCAGCAGGACAAGCAGGTTTAGAGAAAGAATTTAAGCGTGCCTTACGTAACAAATACAACATCGAATTCAATAGCTTATTCTGCATAACAAATATTCCGATTAGCCGATACCTCGATTACTTAATCGTGAGTGGTAATTATGCTGCCTACATGGAAAAACTCGTGGCTGCGTATAATCCAGTTGCTGCCGAGAGTGTCATGTGTCGAAACACGCTATCAATTAGCTGGGATGGTTATTTGTTCGACTGCGATTTCAATCAGATGCTCGAACTCAAGGTGGCGGCCAAAGCCAAACACATCAGCGAGTTTGATTACGAAGAATTGGTCAATCGCTCAATCATCGTCAATCAGCATTGTTATGGCTGTACGGCAGGTGCTGGTAGCTCATGTGGTGGCGAAGTAGCGTAATTAGATTGGTAATTTATTAGGTCTTCAAAATTGAGTAAGCGAAATGCTTACACGTAGATTTTATTGCCCAAAGCACCATATTACAGACAAATAAAAGCATTATGAAAAAACAGATATTTACACGTTTTTTCGGACGAATGGCATTATTTCTGTTGATTTTTTTAGCGATTTGTGAAGCTACTTTAGCTCAGCAAAATCGAAAAGTCAAGGGAGTTGTGCTTGATGCCGAAAGCAATCAGCCAGTTATTGGGGCAAGCGTTGTAACGAATGATGGTAAACCACAAACGGGCACTGTAACCGACGAAAACGGGGTGTTTTTGCTCGAAATTTCGGATAAAGTACAAAAACTGAAAGTAACATCGGTTGGCTACCAAACCCAAGAGGTTTCGATTGGGAACTTGTCTGATTTAAAGATATTACTGGTAGGAGGCGAATTGTTGAGCGAAGTAGTGGTAACAGCCCTCGGTCTCGAAAGGCAATCTAAAAACCTCGGATACGCCGTTCAGCAGGTCGATACCAAAGAAATAAGCAAAGTAAAATCGCCTAATTTTTTAGATAATTTGGCTGGCCGAGTGGCTGGTGTAACGATTACGGGCGGCTCGACGGGCGTTGGCTCAACCACACGTATAAGCATCAGAGGCGAGGCGTCGTTTACCAATGCCAATCCACTTTTTGTAGTTGACGGAATCCCGATTAACAACAGCACCGTTGTCAATGTAGTAAACGACGACGCCAATGGTTTTATGGAGGTAGATTTTGGCAATGGAGCGATGGAAGTAAACCCCGACGATATTGAATCGGTAACTGTTCTGAAAGGCCCATCGGCGGCGGCATTATACGGCACTCGTGCCTCAAATGGTGTCATTATCATCAAAACCAAAACTGGCTCAAATACCAAAGGGTTGGGAGTGTCATTCAACAGTACCACATTTGCCGAAACACCGTTTCAGTTACCTGTTTTTCAGAATACTTACGGATTAGGAAATAGCGGACAATATGCCTACAAAGACGGACTCGGTGGTGGTATCAACGATAACATCACATATAGCTACGGGCCAAAAATGAATACTGGTCTGAGTTTGCCACAATACGATAGCCCAGTCACGCTTCCAGATGGTCGAGTTGTTAGGGCTGGCGATGTGGCGATTCACGGTGGATTGCCAATTACTCCAACACCTTTTGTGGCGTATCCCGATAACCTCAAAGATTTTTATCAGACAGGCCGTACATTCATCAATAATTTAGCTATTTCGGCGGGTAACGATAGAGGTAGTTTTCGGTTATCAATGACCGATTTAGATAGTAAATCGTATATTCCGGGGGTTGACCTAAAACGCCGTACGATTGCTACCGCCATGACGTTTAATCCTACGAGTAGATTAAAATTTACCTCAAATATCAATTATGTCAATTCGGGTAGCAGTAATCGCCCAGCTACAAAATATGGTTCGGAGAATATCAATTATGCGATGGTGGCTTGGTTTGGCCGCTCAAATAATATTGAGCCACTCAAGAATTACTGGCAACCGGGTTTAGAGAATGTTCAGCAGTATTCGTACAATTATACATTTTTCGATAATCCGTATTTTACGCTTTACGAAAACCGCAATGGATTCAATCGCGATAGAGTATTTGGTAATCTTTCGGCACGTTATGAGTTTACTCCAGCACTTTCGCTGACCGTTCGTACGGGTATGGATTACCAAAACGAAGACCGCACTTTTAGGCGTGCTTACAGTTCAAATCGTTTCAAGACGGGTGCTTATGCCGAGCAGAATGTCTTTTATCGAGAAATTAACTCAGATTTTTTGCTGAATTACAACAAATCGTTCAACGATTTCAATGTTGATGTCTCTTTAGGTGGAAACCGCATGGACCAAAAAGCAACGATGGAACAAACCCAAACGCTTTCGTTGGCACAGCCTGGGGTATATTCGTTGTCTAATGCCGCTTCTCCGCTCGAATACTTCCAAAATGCAGCTACCAAGCGTATCAATAGCCTTTATGGAGTAGCCAAATTGAGTTTTAGAGACTTTTTGTTTTTGGATATTACTGGCCGAAACGATTGGTCGAGTGCATTGGCTACGGCAACTTCATCGGCAAATACATCGTTTTTTTATCCGTCGGTTTCGGCAGGTTTTGTTTTGTCGAATATTACCCAATTGCCGCAGGCCATCTCTTTCTTGAAGCTACGTGCGAGCTACGCACAAGTCGGCAACGATACGAGTCCGTTTCAGACAATCGGGACATTTCAGGCACGCACACCAGTGGGAGGATTACCGACCTTTAGCGACCAAAGTCAGATTCCTAACGCCAATCTCAAACCCGAAAGTATCAGTTCGGCTGAGTTTGGGGTAGATGTGCGATTCTTCAATGATAAAATCAAATTAGATTTAACGTATTTTGATGCCCTCAATAAAAACCAAATTATCTCGCTTCCGATTGCGATTTCTTCGGGATACACCCAACAGAGTATCAATGGTGGAGCCGTCAGAAGCAAAGGTTTTGAGGCAGTTTTAGACATTTTACCAGTCAAAACAAGCCAGTTTTCGTGGAGAACTATATTTAATTTTACAACATACCGCAATATCGTCGAGAAACTACCGATTGCTGGACAGACCATTACATTGGCCTATAACCGAATCTACGATAACGTCAATCAAACCGTTTGGTATCAGGTAAAAGAAGGCGGTCGAATGGGCGATATGTACGGAACGGGCTATCTTAAAAATGAAAACGGAGAATTTGTACTCGATAAAACCGGACGATACATTGTGAATAACAACCTCATAAAACTCGGAAATTATAACCCCGACTTTATGGTAGGATTGAACAACGTATTCAACTACAAAGATTTTCAGTTGAGTTTTCTACTCGATTGGCGACAAGGCGGCAAATTGGTTTCTCGTTCGTTGGCGTTGGCGGCTGTGGCAGGGCAATTAATCGAAACCGCCGACCGCCCCGATGCAGGTATCGTAGCCAAAGGTGTGGTAAATGTTGGTACTGCCGATAAACCGGTTTATCAACCTAATACTGTTGCTTTGAATGCCGAAACTTACTACCGAATGTTTTACGACCGCAACCACGAAGAAAATAACACTTACGATGCCTCTTATCTCAAAATTCGTGAGGTGATGATTGGTTATCAATTACCCAAAATTATCTTCAAGAAACGTATCGAGAGCATCAATATCTCTTTGGTGGGGCGTAATCTCTACGCATTTAGCAAGATTCCGCATTTCGACCCCGAACAATTCGGTTTTCAAGGGCAAAGAACGATGGCGGGAGTCGAAGACATGAGCTACCCGACAACCCGTAGTATGGGTGTTAAATTGGGAATTACATTCTAAAAACTGAACCAAAATGAAGAAAATATTTCAATATATCGTGGTGTTTCTGATGCTTGGGGCGGTTAGCTGTACCAACGATTTCGAGAAACTCAATATCAATCCGGCAGCCCCTGTCGATGTTCAGCCCGAGTTGTTGTTTCGCAAAGTGCTGTTCGATTACGCCGACCAAATGTCTTACGAGGGTTTTGTGGCGGGTAATCTGTTGGGGCAATTATTTACGGCTATCGACTTCAATTTATTCGACCGCCACAGCCTAACAGAGCCTCAGTATGGCGGCAACCCGTGGCCTTTTTTGTACGAAAATTTACGCGATAACGAGATTTTATTGACCAAATCACGGACAAATCTTGCTTACAATGTTTACGAAGGTCCAGCCTTGATTTATAAAGCGTATCTCACGGCAACTTTGACCGATTTATACGGCGATGTACCTTACAGCGAGGCACTCAAAGGCAAAGAAGGTAATGTAACCCCAAAATACGATGCCCAAAGAGATATTTATTTGGCAAAAGGCGGAATCATTGATAACCTCAACACGGCTATCAATGCCATTAAAAATTACAAAGGAGCGACCAAACTACAAGGCGATATTATTTTCAATGGTGATTTAGCGAAGTGGAGACGGCTGGCTAATTCGTTGAAATTCAAGTATTTGATGCGTATTTCGGGCAAGGAAAACGTAGCCGACCAACTTAAACAAATCTATGCCGAGGGCGATTTTATCAAAGATGCTTCGCAAAATGCGGTTTATGCATTTACGGCATCTCAACCCAATAATTTCAGAATGGCAACGGCTCGAATCGGCGATTATAATCTGTTTATTATGTCGGAGACAGTCGAAGAAATCTTAAATAAACTCGAAGACCCACGCAAGCAGGTTTTCTTTCGCCCGACTGCCAACAATCCAAATCTCTACAAAGGATTACTGAATGGACCAGATGCTTCAAAATTGTCAATTTCGGTTGGTAATTACTCATTTTCGGGTCGGATTTTTAGAGAAGATGCAGGCCGCCTAAAAGCCAATTTTCTGACCAGTTTTGAGATGAATTTCTTGATAGCCGAAGCTGCCGAAAGTGGTTTAATAACTGCCGATGCCAAGAGTTTTTATGAAACTGGTGTAAAACAGGCTTTTGACTATTGGTATTCGGTTGTACCAGAAAATTACCTAAAAACGGGTGCCGCTGCCTATAAAGTTGGCGGTGCAAACCCAATCGAGCAGATTATTACCCAAAAATGGTTGGCCAATATCATCAATGGTTACGAAGGCTGGATTGAATACCGCCGCACGGGTTTTCCGAAACTCAAGACAATTTCGGCAAGTTTAAATCAAAACCTTATTCCGGTTCGGATTCCTTACCCAACCAGCGAAGATGCCCTAAACAATGCTAACTTTAAAGAAGCATCGGCCAAAACCAATAAAAATAGTATGAATTCGCCCGTTTGGTGGGATAATTAATCAAAACGGGTACATCTGAGCAATTCCCACAAACAATAACCCTAATTTACGCATGGATACAATCTCGTGGCAATGGATAATTATGATATTGGTCAATATCGGGTTATTCATGATTTCGCCGTGGTCGAATAAAGTAAACGATTTTTTCAGAGGAAGCAAAGACGATAAACAACCCGATGCTTTTTTACTGACGAGCAGCATGGTTATTTGTTGGCTTTTTGCCAAGTCTATCACCAATGCCGCCGACTTGGGTTTTCAGTTTGGTATCGTGGGCGGAGTGGCTTATGCAGGTTACTATCTTTCGTTTATTGTGGCGGGTTTAGTTATCTATCAGATGCGAACCAAAGGCGGTTTCAAGAGCATCCATCACTTTTTACAAACCAAATACGGCAACGCAGCCGTCGCTCTTTTTACGGTTTTGATTACGTTTCGACTGCTCAACGAAATCTGGTCGAATACCATGATTGTGGGGAGTTATTTTGGCGAAAAAGGCAGTACACAATACTTCGCTTCGCTGATTGTCTTTACTTTGCTTACGCTGGCCTACACGCTCAAAGGTGGCATGCGAACCTCCATCATCACCGACCTCATTCAGATGGCCTTTTTTGTGTTGTTGATGGCGATGATTTTGATATACATTATTCCCAAAACCGAAGGAGGAGTAAGCACTTTTCTGCAAAGTGGTGAGTGGAAAATGGAACACGGACTTAACCTATTTTTTGTAGCGATTATTCAGGTAATGAGTTATCCTTTTCATGACCCAATCCTGACCGATAGAGGATTCATTGCAAATCCTAAAACAACGCTAAAATCGTACACTTTCTCGACTATCATTGGGGCAGTTTGTATCATTTTATTTAGTTTTGTCGGGATTTTTGCCAAATCGCAGCAACTCGATGCACCTGCCACTATCAGCGTTGCCAAGTTTTTCGGAACAACCCTTTTGTTGGTTATGAACACCATCATGCTGACATCAGCAGCCGCCACAATCGACTCGACGTTTACCTCAACCGCCAAGCTGGTGCATATAGATTTACTCAAAGAGAAGGGTATTAGTGTCTCAAAGGCAAGGCTCACGATGATTACGATTGCGGTTGTGGGTACGATTCCGATTTTGTTCAATCCCGAAATCTTATCGGCTACAACCATTAGCGGTACGATGGTGATGGGTTTAGCTCCGATTTTTGTATTCTGGAACCTCGATGCTCCCAAAATATCCTATTTTAATTCGGTTATTGCTGGTATTTTATTTGGATTTTGGATGGTGTTTTATCCCGTTCCCGATTTTATGGTCTTTACATCCGGAAAATATGCCGATTTATTGAGCATCAATCTTTTCGGAACAATCGTTTGTTTTGCTGTGTTTTTATTACCAATTTTATTCAAGAAGAAAGGTGAATCATAAAGTAAAAAATATCGGAAAGCTTAGTGGAAAAACCTTGATTTTGGGTGGTGTTTATTCAAATTATCAATCGCTCGAAGAATTCATCCAAATAGCCAAAAACTTGGGTATTTCGCCGCAAAATATCATTTGTACTGGCGATATTGTGGGTTATTGTGCTTCGCCGAGCGAATGCCTTGATGTAATCGAAGACTGGGGAATCCACGCTATTCAGGGTAATGTTGAGCAAAATATTGTCAATGGCTCGGATGATTGTGGTTGTAATTTTTCGGAGAATAGCCGCTGCGATATTTTTGCAAAACAGTGGTTTCCGTATTCGGTCATGAAAATGACTCCACGAAACATTACTTATCTCGAAAATCTACCCGAAAGAATCGTTTTTGAATATGCAGGAAAGAAAGTGCATGTTTTGCACGGTTCGGATGATAATATTTCTGAATTTATCTTTAAATCTACCGATTGGGAAATCAAACAAAGGAATTTTGACCAGACCCAAGCCGATGTAATCATTGGGGGGCATTGTGGATTGCCATTTGCCGACGAACGAAACGGAAAAATCTGGCTAAACGCAGGCGTGATAGGAATGCCTGCCAATGACGGAACTCCAAGAGTTTGGTATTTGATTTTGGATGATGCCGAAGGCGAATTTTCGTATCAGTTTTGTTCGTACGAATACGATGCCGGCGAGGCTAATCAGCAAATGCACGAAAACGGATTGCCTTTTTCGTATTCGGAGACTTTGTTGACGGGTCTGTGGGATAATAATGATATTCTGCCCGAAGAAGAAACCGCCCAGCAAGGCGTAGAAATCGTTTTTTAAGAAGTACCAAGGCGAAGGCGTCATTAACCTCGCCTCGGTATGGTTCGCTTATTTTGCGGTCAGATACACAAACGGCACAATCATCTCTTCGAGCGAAACGCCTCCGTGCTGAAAAGTATCTCGGTAATGATTGACGTAATGGTTGTAATTATTGGGGTACGCAAAGAAATAATCTTCGGTTGTAAACATATACGAGGTCGATACATTCGGCTTAGGCAACATAAATCGCTCTGGCTGACGCACCACCAAAACGTGGTCGGCTTTGTCGTCGAGGTTTAGGTTTCGGCCTTGTTTGTAGCGTAAATTGGTGTTTACGTTTCTATCGCCTACAATTCTCTTCGGATTTCTCACTCGAATCATCCCGTGGTCGGTTGTGATGATAAGTCGGGCTTTTTTATCCGAAATTTTCTTCAATAAATCCATCAAAGGCGAATGCTCAACCCACGATTTCGTAATCGAACGATATGCCGACTCGTCGGGAGCGAGTTCTTTAATCATCCCCATTTCGGTACGAGCGTGCGAGAGCATATCCACAAAGTTATACACAACCGCAATCAATGGGTTTTTGAGCAGATTATTGAAATTATCGACCAATGCTTTTCCTTGATTGATATTCAGGATTTTATGGTATGAGAAATTGATATTTAAGCGATTTTTATCAATCTGGCGTTTCAAAAATTCGGCCTCGTTGTTGTTCAAAGCATCTTCGTTTTCGCCTTCGTCATTTACCCAAAGGTCGGGGTGAAATCTCGCCATATCCGAAGGCATCATTCCCGAAAAAATCGCATTTCGAGCAAAAGAAGTAGCAGTCGGCAAGATGGCGTAATAGTCGCTTTCTTCTTCTACATTGAAATAATCACCGATGATTTCTTCGATGACCTTCCATTGGTCATATCTGAGATTATCAATCAACAAAAAGAACAATGGCGAGTTATCTTGCACTAATGGAAAAACCTTTTTCTTCATCAACTGATGCGACATCAACGGTTTTTCAGCTTTAGGGTCATTGAGCCAGTCTTCGTAATTATCCTCGATAAATTTTGTAAAGTTAGAATTTGCCTCGGCTTTCTGCATTTCGAGAACCTGCTCCATGCTTTTATCGGCGGCTTTATCTAATTCTAATTCCCAAAAAATCAGCTTTTTGTAAATATCAGTCCATTCTTCATGACCGATTCGGTCTTGGTATTGCATTGCAATATTTCTGAAATCTTGCTGATAGCCGATATTGGTACGCTCCGAAACCAAGCGTTTGTTATCAAGAATTTTTTTGAGTGAAAGTAGAATTTGGTTTTGATTAATCGGTTTTATCAAATAATCGGCGATTTTTGAGCCGATGGCTTCGTCCATAATCCTTTCTTCTTCCGACTTCGTAATCATCACAACTGGCAGATTTGGCTTCATTTGCTTAATCTGAGCGAGGGTTTCGAGGCCTGTCATGCCGGGCATCATTTCGTCGAGGAACACCACGTCGAATCGTTCGGTTTCTACTTTATCAATGGCATCGGCACCACTCGGTACGGGCGTAACCTCGTAGCCTTTGTTGCGGAGAAATAATACGTATGGTTTTAATAAATCAATTTCGTCGTCGGCCCAGAGGATTGAATATTGCATAAGCTATTTAGTATTTACTGTTGGTTATCTGTAAAGATTGAACGGAAACGACTCGAAAATGTTGTGTTAAAGAATGTTAAAGATAAGATACGATTTTGTATAAACCGTTGAAACGGTTAGTTGTCTCACCACTCGATTTGTTTTCCAAATTCAGGGGTTGACAATATCCTTCACTTTCATCAAATCTTCTACGGTATCAATCCCGATACTGTCGTGTTCGGTTTCTACCACCTTTATTTTATAGCCATAGCCGAGCCAACGAAGTTGCTCTAATTTTTCGGTGTTTTCGAGAATTGAAACAGGTATTTTTACGATTTGTTCGAGTACATCCGAACGATATGCATAAATGCCGTAGTGCCGGTAGAATGTCCCGTGATTAAGCCACTCGGTTGGGTCATAGTCTCGTAGATAAGGCACCGCCTGACGGCTAAAATAAAGAGCAAATTTCCGCATGGTTACAACCGCCTTCACGACATTGGGATTAAACAAATCTTCGTAGGTGTCAATTCTTTTAACGGCTGTTGCAATTTCTACCTTAAAATCAAGCGTTTCGATGAGATTATCAATCGTTTCGGGATGAATAAATGGCTCATCGCCTTGGATATTTACCACAAAATCAAACTTACTCGCTCCGCCCGATTTCTGAAAAGCTTCTTCGACTCGTTCGGTACCATTTACGTGGTCGGCTGAGGTCATCACGGCATTTCCTCCAAACTCCATGACATGGTTTAAGATACGAGCGTCGTCGGTCGCAACTACCACCTTTTGTATGTCTTTGGCTTTCATTACCTGTTCATATACACGCTGAATCATGGTTTTGCCCGCGATTTCGACGAGAGGTTTACCCGGAAATCGGCTCGATGCAAAACGTGCTGGAATAACTGCAAGTATTTTCATAGGTCAAAAGAGAGTGATTCTGACAAAGAATATTCCGAAATTCTCATGGCCAATCGCAAATATTCTTTGATACACTCATTTATTTACGCCCCTAATTTACAAGATTTCAAAATATTCTTCGTTTTTTTCTTTAAATTTGCGTCAATCCCCATGAATATGACCGAAGATGAGATTATTATGTAGTACTCTTATATTGTTGCTTTCTTATAATTGTGCTTTGGCAGGTGTTGTTGATTCGCTAAGAACAGAAAGAAGAAACGGAAAAAATTTTATTGTTCATCAAATCGAATCGGGTGAAACAATCTCGGCATTGCTCAAACGCTACGGATGCTCGAAGAATGACTTCTATGCTTCAAATCCAGAATTGAAAGGGCAAAAAAAACTTAGTATTAGTCAATTAATATATATTCCTACCAAAAAAGCTCCTACAATTGTTGCGGTAGTTCCCGAACCCAAAGAAAGAGAAGTTAAGAATCTTGACGAAAACGGAATCGAGGTAATTGATATTCCAGAAGCAACTCCGAAGAAAGACTCGGTAACCGAGCCTAAACAAGAACCCGTAAAGGTAGATTCGCCCAAAGTTGTAGGCAAAAAGGCAGTTCCGAAGAACCCAAAAGAGCAGCCGCCAGTTGTGGCTAATAAGCCAGTTGCAGTACCTGCGGGAGCAAAAGTACATACCGTTGCTGCAAAAGAGAACCTCTATACAATTGGTAAAAAATACAATGTTTATGTGTGGCAGATTCGCCAGTGGAATAACCTCAAGAGCGATACGCTAAAATTGAATCAGAAGCTCGTCATTCAGAAAACAAATACGGTAGTTGCTGCTGCAAAACCTAAAAACGATACTGCGAAAGTGGCTCAAGGACCCGCTGGCGAAGCCAGTAAAGGCAAACCAACGACTGGTACACCAACGAAAGCAAATCCGATTCCGAATGCGGGCGGAGGGCGTAAAGTTACCGAAGAAGGGATAGCCGAAGCCATTGGCTCAGATAATACAACAAAACTTTTGGCATTGCACCCGACGGCTCCAATCGGAACACTCATTCAGGTAAAAAACAGCACAAACGGGGCTTCGGTTTGGGTGAAAGTCATCGGTAAATTACCCTCTGGTGATGCCGCAATTCGCCTTTCGCCGAAGGCTTTCGAGAAACTTCAAGCAGGTACATCGAAACGAATTAGGGTCAATATTAGTTATGTAGTAAGTCAGTAAATCAATCTCGATTGTTGATTTGCAAATTACAATTTACAGCATGAAAAAAATACTTTGGAATATCGCTTTTACGATTTTATACCCGTTCATAACGGCATTTTCGCTGCTATTTACGGCTATTTTATCGGTTTTTTCATTTTTTTCGAGAATTGTCGTATTCCTCCTGACCAAGTTAGTTCCTCGTAAAAATCTGTAAAACGGTTTTGTGAATCGGTATCCTTTAAGATGAATCAACAAATCATTGACTTACTTGACGCCAAATACGAGCAATTCAACCAGCCCAATTTTATTCCCGACGACCCAATTAGTATTCCGCACCAATTCTCCCGAAAGCAAGACATCGAAATCATGGGTTTTTTTGCTGCCACACTCGCTTGGGGGCAACGCAAAACGATTATCAATAAATGCAACGAATTGGTCGAATTGATGGATAAATCTCCGTTCGATTTCATCAAAAACCACCAAGAGTCTGACCTAAAACGCTTCTTGGCTTTCAAGCACCGTACCTTCAACGCCACCGATACACTGTATTTTATAGAATTTTTCAAGAATCATTACGCCAAGTTCGACTCGCTCGAAGACGCCTTTATTATCAACCACTCGGTTGAAAATCAGGATGTTAAAGCTGGATTGATTAATTTTCAAGAATATTTTTTTAGTATCGAAGATTACCCCGGACGTACCCGAAAACACATCGCAACACCCGCTCGGAATTCTACCTGCAAACGAATCAATATGTTTTTGCGATGGATGGTTCGGAAAGACGACCGAGGTGTAGATTTCGGAATCTGGAATAGGATTTTACCTTCGCAACTCGTTTGCCCTTGCGATGTTCATGTAGATAGGGTAGGACGTAAGTTAGGCTTAATCCAACGCCAACAAACAGACTGGACAACCGCCACCGAACTCACCCAAAACCTCAAAACCCTCGACCCTGCCGACCCCGTAAAATACGATTTCGCACTCTTTGGGCTTGGTGTAGAGAAGTATTTTGAGTGATTGAGAGACTTATAAAATATTTTTTCTTCAACTCGAACTAAACCTTAAGTCCTTTCGTTTATCTAACACAGTACAAAAAAATGATGATTCTTTTGGAGATATTCACAGAATCAAACATATTTGTACCGCATTAGAAATACATGCTCAGTACTACATTACATATCACCCCATTTAGCGGCTCGACTATCGAAATCCGATGGCCGGAAGTCCGATGGATTGACAACCGCCCGTTTAGGTACGAAAGGTCAATCTAAATAATCTCCTTTTGTCGATAGACAAAGCAATAATTCTATCTTTTTTCAGTTTTTTCATTTTAAAAAACCAGACGGATAAGCAACGTCTCCGATTGCGGTAAAACGCCCAATAAATGACGATGAGTACGATAGACACCACTCCCGACGACCAATATATTGTTCAGATAGCCAACGATAGCCATTTTTTCTTGGCCGAAACTATTTGTGAAGAAATGGCTGAAAGTGCCAAAGCACGTGGCACAGGTATTGCCAAACGCTCACCCGATTATCTGCGTGAGAAGATGGCCGAAGGTAAGGCAATCATCGCCCTTACGAAAAAAGGCGAATGGGTTGGCTTTTGCTACATAGAAACGTGGGAACACGGCAAATTTGTGGCTAACTCAGGTTTGATTGTCAGCCCTGCTCACCGCAAAAGCGGTATTGCGACACGCATCAAACAGAAGGCATTTGAGCTTTCGAGATACAAATATCCTAATGCCAAAATCATTGGCTTGACCACGAGTTTGGCGGTCATGAAGATTAACTCCGACTTGGGTTATCAGCCGACAACATTAAGTGAGCTACCAGCCGACGAAGAGTTCTGGAAAGGCTGCAAAAGCTGCGTAAACTACGATGTTTTGACTCGTACAAACCGCAAGCATTGCCTCTGTACGGGTATGCTTTTTGACCCAGAAGAAAATAAAAACCATAAAGAAGAAATCAAAGAACCCGAAAAATGGGATTTCTTGAAAGAATCGAAACTATACGAAAGATGGATGAGCTTCAAACAACGCATCTTGCTTCGTAGAGAAGAACGCCTCAAAAAAAAACTCGAAGCCTACAGAAGAGAAACGGAATTAGTGGCGTAATCGAGGTAATCAAAGGAAAAATCGAATAAATCATAAAAAATGGTAGCTCGTAAGGGCTGCCATTTTTTATGGGTTATAGTCAGATTTGCCTTTTAATTCAAAAACTAAAAGTAATCACAAAAGTAGTTCCTTTGCCCAATTCTGATTGTACTTCGATATGAGCATTGTGTGCTTGCAAGATACTCAGCGTAGCTGCCAAACCAAGCCCCATTCCGGTAGGTTTTGAGGTAAAATAAGGCTCAAAAAGGCGATTTAGATTCTCTTTGCTGATGCCGCAGCCGTTGTCGGCGATAATGATTTTGTATTTATTGCCTTGCGAATTTGTCGAAATGCTGAGTTTTCCTACCGATGGTTCCATCGCTTCGATGGCATTGACGATTAGATTCAACAAAGCAATTTTCATCTGCGATGTATCGAGCAGAAAAATCTTGTCTTCGCTTAAATCTTTGGTAAGGGTAATGCCTTTTAGCTTGATACGGTCGGAGGCCTCGGCAAGGGTTTGCTCCAAAATTTGTTGAATCGAGGTCTCGGCAAGCTGAATTTCGGCAGGGCGGGAAGTATTCAGAAGTGTCGTAATTAAATCGTTGATTCGGCGGCTATTTCTACGAATAATATCCGTAAATAACTTTAAATCATCGTCTGGAAGCTCGCTTTCGAGTTGCTCGATTGATAAATTGATATTGGTCAGCGGATTCCGGACTTCATGTGCCAGTGTACGAATCAGGCGAGTTGTCGCTGCCGATTTTTCGGCCAAAAGTGCTTCTTGCTGTGCCTTTCGTTGGGCTGCTAATGCCGACCGATGGGCGTTTGTACGGCTAAGGGCATACCTGATGCTTCGGTCGAGTTTTTCGGGGTCGATTTCTCCTTTTACGAGGTAATCCATCGCTCCAATCTGCAAGGCTTTTTCGTCTATTTTGTTATCGCCTTTGCCTGTCAATAAAATTATTGGCGAATCTACTCCTTTGGCCAAAGCGTGTTGAAGCAGGTCGAGGCCCGTCTTGACTCCGAGCAGATAATCAAAAAAATAGATGTCGTATTCGGTCGCCGAATCAATCTTGCTGATGCCTTCTTGAAATGTACTTGCCCACTCAACCTCAAATTTGAGATGACGAATATCCTGCAAATAATCATTCATCAAGAAGTAATCATCGTCGTCGTCATCCACCAAAAGAACTTTTATCGGATTAGGAAATGGTAGATTCATGATTACAGCTCAAAGTTTTTCATTTTATTGTAAAGCGTTTTGCGGTCAATCCCCAAAATCTCGGCGGCTTTACTTTTATTAAATCGGGTTTGCTGCAAAACCTCCAAAATCAACTCATATTCGGCTTCGTTGCTTACTTTTTTGAGGTTTGGTTTGCCCGGCTCGCTTGTTTGCGGGGCTTCAACTGGCTCTATTTTTGGGATAGATACAGGTATTTCGACCGTTGGCTCATCAAAAGCCAAGATTTTAGCGTGATTGATAATCTCGAATGGCAAGGCTTTGGTTTCAATCAATGGGCCGTCGGATAACAAGGTGGCTCTTTTGACTACATTTCGCATCTCTCGGAGGTTGCCATACCAAGCATAATTCAAGAAAATTTCCATTACTTCGGGGCTAAATCCTTTGATTTCTTTGCCCAGCTCGGCATTGGTTTTATCTAAAAAGAATTGTGCAAAATTAGGAATATCCATCTTGCGTTCTCGAAGTGGCGGAAGGTCGAGGCTGAATTCGTTGAAACGGTGAAACAAGTCTTCTCTGAATTTACCTTTTCGGGCGGCATCGAGCAGGCGTTCGTTTGATGCCACAATGATTCGAACATCTACCTCAATCTCTTTATTGCCACCCAGACGTCTAAATCGTCTTTCTTGCACAACCCTCAGTAAAGAAATCTGAACATCGTAGGGTAGATTGGCGACTTCATCCAGAAACAAAGTGCCGCCATTGGCCATCTCAAAATGCCCAATTTTCTGATTTAAAGCACCCGTGAATGACCCTTTTTCGTGTCCGTAGAGTTCGCTGGCTGCTAATTCTTTCGAGATTGCTCCGCAGTCCATCGCCACAAAAGGAGCATTGGCTCTTTTGCTTCGTTTGTGTATTTCGAGAGCCACCGCTTCTTTGCCCGAGCCACTTTCTCCGTAAATAATGACGCTGTAATTGGTCGGTGCTACCAAATCTACTTGGCGATAAAGGTTTTTAGATTCGGGGCCTTCGCCGAGGATATAACTCTGCTGGCTTGGTTTATACTTAGGCTTCGATGCCTTTGTTTCGTCGCTGATTTGCTCTTCTGAAAGTTCTTCTTGCTTGCTACCTGCTGTATTTTCTTGGCTGAGGGCTTTTTTGATGGTCAGGAGAATCTCTTCGGGAACGAGCGGCTTCGTCACGTAATCGAAAGCCCCTGCTTTCATCACCGCAACGGCAATTTTAATATCCGAATACCCCGTGATGATGATAACAGGAACGCTCGGAAAACGGCTCTTGATGGTTACCAATATTTCTTCGCCGCTCATATCGCCCAGCTTGAAATCGCACATGACGGCATCGGGAACAAAATCGTTGAGGGCTTTGATGCCATCTTTGCCCGTGTGGGCAATGGCAACATCGTAGCCGTTTCGATTCAAGAACCGCTTGAGTAGCAGACAAATGTCGATTTCGTCGTCTATGATTAAGATTCTTTGCATTTTAATTATTTTTAGGGGTATTTGTTTTAAATCTAATTTTTAGAATTTGGGTTACAAATTGTAATTACATCGAATTATTCGAGTTTTTCGAATGACGAATAATTTGCGATAATCAGTATTCTAAAAGCACATTCGAAAAATTCGGAGCATTCGATTCATTCTACAATTAAAGTGCTTTTCTGAAACTGGCATTCTCGATACCTAACTGCTCACGGTATTTAGCAACGGTTCGCCGAGCAATCGAAAAGCCTTTTTGGTTGAGCAATTCGACCAATTCAGAATCATTAAATGGCTTCTTTTTATCTTCATTTTCGATGATTTCGGCCAAAAGATTCTGTACTTCACGGTTCGATACCTCTTCGCCTTGTTCATTGACAACCCCACCCGTAAACAACGATTTGAGGTTGATATTGCCAAATGGGGTTTGTGCGTATTTACCGCTCGTTACCCTCGAAACAGTTGAAATATCCATCTGGATTCGGTCGGCGATGTCTTTGAGGGTCATGGGTTTGAGGTGGCGTAATTCACCCGTTTTGAAATACTCCTGTTGCAAACTCACGATTACCCGCATGGTTTTGGTCATGGTGTTTTCACGCTGGCGAATCGCATCTATCAACCAATTGGCGGCACTGACTTTGCTCTGTATGTACTGATTTGCCTTTTTGTCTTTGGTGGTTCCGAGGGTTTCCGAAAAACCTTGATTTACTTTCAGCGGCGGGATTCGGCCATTGTTTAGGCTAATCTCAAAAATGCCGTTGGAGTAATTGACGATGTAGTCTGGCACAATGGTTTCTTTGGCTGCCATCGACTGCGAAGCGTCTTCGGTGATTGGTTTCGGCGATAACGTCGCGATGATTGCCAAAACATTGCGGAGCTGCTCGGGCGAAATTTTAAGCTGACGCATGATTCGGTCATAGTTGCGGCTGGTCATTTCTTCAAAATAACGCCCCACAATCTGCATTGCCCAGTCCATTTCGTCTTCGGCTCCTTCGCCAGCGTCGTATTTGCGTTTAAGCTGAATCGCCAGACTCTCTTGCAGGTTTTTTGTACCGATGCCCGCAGGCGAGAGTTTTTTTAGTAAGGCAACAACCTCTGCTATCTCTTCATCTTTTACATAGACATTGTGCTTAAACGAAACATCGTTGGCGATATTCTCGATGGTGTAGGTCAAATACCCATCGTCATTCAGCAAATCGACAATAAAATCGGCCAAAAAGATTTGCCTTTCGGTCTTGAGCAAAAGATGCAACTGCTCTTTTACATCGGCTCTCCAATCGGTCTGCTGGGCAATCTGCGGCGTGTAAAACTCGTCGTCGTCGCTATAATTATTGATACGTGTTTTGTAATCCGGAATATCATCACCCGAAAACTCATCCCAATCCATGTAGTCTTGGGTGCGGTCGTTTTTATCGGTTTTGGTACTCCTTTCGTCTTCCCATTCGTCTTTGCTCTCGGCCGATTCTTCTAATAGTGGATTATCTTCTAATTCATGCCGAACATAATCCTCCAGTTCGAGCGTTGTCAAATGAAAAAAATTCAACAACTGAATCTGTGAAGGAGCAATTTTCAGGGTTTGTTTTTGTGTCTGAGAAAATTGCAGCATGGCTATTTGTTAAAAAGTGGTTAATAGAAAATAGTTATCGCAACGGCGAACCGTTTGTTAATTGGAAATCATAATTATCTGATTATCAGTATTATATTAACGATTAACCATTAACGAATAACATAAACTAATTGATAGCTATAAATTGGGTTAGGCTTTTATTAGTACATTGTAAACTAAGTTTGTATGATATTCAGTTATCGTGTCCCTCCCTCTCCGATTGGAGAGGGAAAGGAAGGGTGAGGTTAAAATAGAGACATTTTAGGTAAAATAAACCTTTTGACCCCTCCCTTTATCCCTCCCCAACAACTACTGTGTACCCACAAGTTGTGTCAAAAAATCTCCTCCCCTCATTTTCGAGGGGAGGTGTCCTGACGATAGTCGGACGGAGGGGTAAAAACGAGGTTAAAGACCATTTGAATCCAAATTTTGACGCCAATGTTTTACCCCCTCCCCTCAAAAAACACATTTTTCTTGTGTTTTTTGAGGTACTCCCCCTTGAAAAAGGGGGAGATTATATTCAGATACTTGTGGGTACACAGTAGTCCCAACAATGGGGAGGGGGGACTCGAAAACTTAAAGTAACTTAGTTTACAATGTATTAGTGATTCTGACTAAATTTCTATTCCACTTACTTGCACAAGTATTTTAATAGGAATATCTTTCTACATTAAACAAAAATTAGTAGAAAATGTTGCCCAATTTGTAGAAAAAACTCTACGTACTAAGGAAAAGTGTAGAAAAAAATGAACATTCTCCAAAATCTGAGTCGTCCTCTTAAATACGTAATCGGAACCTTCGTTGTTTCGATAATCCTGCTGGCGGTGCTTTCGGTTATTTCTTATTTGCAAATAAGGCGTACTTCGCAGTATATGTCGGATATCGAACGCAATTATCAAGTTATGATAAATGGCGAAATGCTGATGTCGCACATGAAAGACATGGAGACAGGCCAGCGTGGGTACTTGCTTACCAAACGCTATGCGTATCTGTATCCGTATTTTGATGCTTACCGAGCCGTGGGCAATACGCTCAATGAATTAGAGAAATTGGTCGAGGGTAATCCGTCTCAGATTCAGCGATTGAATGTCCTGAAAAAACTTGTGGCTGAGAAAATCCAAATCATGGAAGACGACCGCCAAAAGACCCGAAACAAAGAATTGGTGGGCTTAGACAGGCTCGAATTGGGCAAAGAAAAAATGGATAGAATTAGAGAGGTAATCAGTAAATTTCAACAAACTGAAAAGAGCCTGCTCGAAAAAAAGTATTCGCTCAAAATCACGAGCGATAAACGCCTACCCAATTATATTTTGATGCTCTCGGTAGGTTCGGGATTTTTGTTGATGTTATCGTTTGGGTTTTTGTTTCGAGAGTTACGCAACCGTATTAATCTCCAGAAAGCCCTCGAAAATAACCTGAATGAATTGAGTCGGTCGAATTCCGAACTCGAACAATTTGCTTACGTGGCGTCGCACGATTTGCAAGAACCTTTGCGGAAAATCAGGGCATTTAGCGATAGATTATTGAAAAAACACCGTGAAAACTTGCCAAATGATGGGCAAGAATCGCTCGATAAAATTGCAAAATCGGCACAGCGAATGCAGGTTTTGATAGACGATTTGTTGATTTTTTCGAGGATGGTTAAGAATACGCACCAAGAGAAAGAAGTGGTGGATTTGACGACGATTTTGGATGAAGTCAAAACCGACCTATCGCTTTCGATTGATGAGAAAAAAGCCGAGGTCGTGAGCGAGCCTTTGCCCACGATAAGTGCCTACAAAGTACAGATTAAGCAGTTGTTTTATAATCTTGTGTCGAATTCGTTGAAGTTTTCTAAAACCGACGAAAAGCCGAAGATTGAGGTACTTTGCGAAGAAGTAAGTGGCGAAGAGATTGATGGAATCGACGGATTACGAAAAGAAAATATGTTTTATCATTTGCGATTTAAGGATAATGGAATCGGTTTTGAGCCCGAATACGCCGAGCGGATTTTTGTGATTTTTCAGCGATTACACGGTCGAAACGAATACGAAGGTACGGGAATTGGTTTGGCAATTTGTAAACGTGTGGTGGTAAATCACGGCGGAATCATCAAAGCTGAAAGCCAACCGAATCAAGGTGCGATTTTTGATGTATATTTGCCAAAGTAAGAAGTTAATCGAAAATCGTTATTCGTTAATTGTTGTTTGATAGCCAATTCTAAATCTCAATTAACCACCTTTATTCTTGCTTAATCCAAAAAGCATTTTCTATGTTTGCCAAAAACCACATTTTGATTGCCGATGATGACGAAGACGATTTCTTTTTGGTAAAATCGGCACTCGAAGACAATGGTTTTGAAGGAAAAATTGATTTTGTCGAAAACGGAATCGAATTGCTGAATTTTTTGAAGAAAAATACCGGAAATCTGCCCGATTTGGTCTTGCTCGACCTCAATATGCCCAAAAAAGATGGGAGAGAGGTTTTGGTAGAATTACGGCAGGTTCCGGCTTTGGCGATGATTCCGGTGATTGTATTTACAACCTCAAAAGCCCCCGAAGATATTAAGACCTGCTACGCCAATGGGGCAAATTGCTATATCTCAAAGCCCAGTTCTTTCGACGATTTGGTGGTTTTATTAGATAAAATATTACAGTTTTGGCTCAAAACAGCCTTGCTGGCATAGTTTTTTAACAATTTGATTTATCAGTAATCGTTTTGTTAAATAAATATTAACTGTTGTGATAAAAAAATTCGGAGACACAAATCAGCAACGCGTAGCGGTTATCATCGATGATGAGGTCGATACTTGTATGCTTTTGGGTATGTTTTTGAAACGCTACGGAATCGAAGTGCATATTGCTAATAATCTAAATGAAGGAACCAGACTTAGTAAGAGGATTCAGCCGACTTTGATTTTTTTGGATAATAACCTGCCCGACGGCTTGGGTATTGAGCATATACAAGCCCTTCACAATATTAGCGAGGATACGCAAATCGTCATGATTTCGGCAATGAGCAATCTATACCAAGATGCTATTGAGCAAGGTGCTGCCATGTTTGTAGATAAACCCCTCACTTCGGCAAAAATTAAAGGTGTTTTAGATAATTTAGCCATTCAGCATTATAAATCTTAAATCATTTTTCTTCGGATTTTCCATCAAGAAATCAATATCCCGTAAAACCGTGACACGGTTAGCTTTATTGGTTAAATATTTATATCTAAGTTTTAACCGTGCCACGGATTCTTTATCAATAAATCTTTAAAAATCCTACAAATTAGGGCATAAAAAGAAAAAGCTGTCTCAATTTCGAGACAGCCTTTCGCCAAATACTAACCACTATTTATAACCCAATTAAGCCTTTTATCGAGAGCGAAAGATTGACCTGAGCGTTAGCTTTTACGGCTATACTCGATAAGTCAAGATTGCTCGTCAGATTCAAGAAATTATTGAAATCTATGATTGCTCCTCCTGAGTTTTTGTTGCTGGCAAAGTGGAGCTCGTAGTCACCCTCTTCCAAAAACGCCACTTTAAAATTACCCGAGGCATCCACTTTAGCACTTGTTACTGCATTTTTAAAAGTTATTTTGCTATCACCTTGTCCTTTTACTTCGCTGTTTTGGTTAAACGTTCCTTTTTTATACACATACACAATCACATCACCACTGATATTTTTGTTGTAGTTGCTCATTTTACCCGTAATCTCACCAGTCGAAGTTTTATTTACCAAACGTATCGAAGATTGCAACTCGCCGTAAGTCACAAAAGCAAAACTTTTCTTACTGTTTTCGTTTTTCTCTTTGATGGCTTTACGGAGGTCGAAATCCACCATCAACTCGGTCGTGCTACCCTCGGTTACATCAAATTTCTTAGTGTTTATCTCAATTTCTTTACGGGCATTCCCCGAAATCACCAAAGCCTCTTTGGCTCCATCGGTTTTCTGAATATAACAACCTGGGGCATTACCACTTTGGTCTTTTTCGTAGTCGAGAACCAATGTCAATTTACTGTACGAACCCGCCTGAAACTTGCCTTCGCCCAGATTGAGCGAGTTTCCGTTTTGTAGAGCCAATAAATTCACGGTTTTCGGACCTTTAAATGCATCATAAACTTTACCATCAAACCTGACCTCGGTGATGGTAACAAACGCCGCACTTACGCTGCTATCATCAATCGGGGCATCCGTAATGCCGATTCTGACATCGCCTTTTGGGGCATTGGGGTCTTGTTGAGTCGCAGGCGTAACAGAGTCGTTGAGCTTATCGCAGCTAATTCCCACCAAAAGCATACTTGTTGCCGTAATCGCTAATTTTAAGTTTTTCATGGTCTATTGTTCCATTTTGGTTTTCGATGAATACCAAAAAAATTGTTCCATAGCCATTTTGATACTCAAATACTCAAAGTGTGGATATAATTCTACAAAACAGTGGTGAAATAACTACACAATCGGGTTGGAGAATGGATGGTACGAGATTTTACGCAGGATTAGGCAATTACTAATCATCAATTTATCATGAAAAAGGCTGCGATAATTACCACTATTTTGATTATTCTTTCGATTTTTTCGGCCAATGCCCAATATAACTTAGGCGTTGGGCTTCGACTCAACTACGGCTACGGAGTCAGTATAAAGTACAACATGAATCGCTCAAAATCTTTTGAAGGAATCGTTTATTCGCGTTGGCGAGGTATCAATTTTACTGGTCTTTACGAGATTCATAAACCCGCTTTTCAAGCCCAAAACTGGCGTTGGTACTACGGTGTAGGCGGACACTTGGGTTATTGGAGAGATGGCGGCCGCTACGGAAATCCGTGGTTTGATAATAACAATAGCAATACTGTAATCGGTGCCGATGGTATCGTAGGGCTTGAATATACCTTCAAGAAGGTTCCGCTCAATATGAGTGTTGACTGGAAACCCGCCTTCAATATCGTAGGTTACACAGGTCTATGGCTCGATGATGTCGCCATTACGGCTCGATTGGCTATCAAATAACATTACTCTTGAAAACTGCTGGCGGAGGCTACGACTACCAACAACAGTTTTCAATCCTTCGATTTATTCAACTTTTAAACTTTACTGCCATGAAATCTTACTACTTAATCTTGATTACGATTTTTCTGACCTCCTGCGATGTCGTGGATGTGGTGCCGCTAATCAATAAAAACTATGCGATTGTTGCCCCAGAATTAGAAGAGAAAGTAGAGTACGACGAACAACGAAACATTTTTTATGGAGAAGACGAATTACAAACTTATGACATATTTCTACCCAAAAATCAGTCTTCAAAAGTACCAGTAATCATACTTCTGCACGGAGGTGGCTGGAGCGAAGGCGACAAAGGATTCATCAATCCGATTGTGGGTTATCTCAAACAAAAAAATGTAAAATGTGCCATCGTCAATGCCAATTATAGATTGACCTACAAATCTGGGATTACTTATAAACAGCAAATTGAAGACATAGATTTAATCATTAAAAAACTGAGAAATGAAGCTAAATCGCTCAATATTACCCCAAAATTCTTTTTGATGGGTATCAGTGCGGGCGGGCATTTGGCAATGCTTTATAGCTACTCGGCAGATGCTAACAAGGTTGTTGAGGTCGTTGGTGGAATCGTCACACCGTCTGATTTGACATCCGAGAAAATCCGTCAGGGAAGAATGAATACCGATATTGAGAAATTAATCGGAAAACCTTTTAATGAAGCCCCTGACGAATACCGAAAGGCGAGTCCAGCTTTTCAAATTAGGCGAACCTCACCCCCAACAATCCTTTTTTATGGCGGAAGCGACAACCTCGTACCCGCCGAGCAAGGCTCTTTGATGAGTGCCAGATTGAAAGAATTAAACATCAAACATGAATATTACCTCTATCCCGAACAATCACACAACTGGTCGTTGCTCAACGAAACACTCGATAAAATGATAGCTTTTGCTGATAAGTATTTGTAATCGAAATGGCACATTTCTCACAAGATGTGCCATTTATTTTTATGATTATAGATTGCGAAATAACTTATTTACATAAAAAGAGGGGGGAATCCGTGGCACGGATAACCTTCAGATTTACAGATTTACCAATTTTAGTAATAACCGTGTCACGGGTCTAAGTGATTTATTTCAATATCTATGACCTCTCTAAAAACACAAAAAACTCAATAATCTTCTTCAATAAATTTGTAGTTTTGCATCTACAAAACGGCTTTTTGGCTCGTTAATCTCCGAATATAATGCAAAATAAACTCTTTGGTTTTCTTCTGTTGATTACGGTAAGTTCTTGCAAGATTACCCTCGTTCCATCAAATAACACAAATCCGACCCGCGATGACAACATGGCATTGGGGAACCCGAGCAATGCTGGTGGCAACGAAGACAATTATTTGATGAATAAAACCCAATTTACGCTATCGTACAACAACAGCCGAGGCACTGCCAATTGGGTGAGCTGGCATTTGAGTACGGCGTGGAAGGGTGCTACCGAGCGAACCAATAATTTCAGACCCGACGATTCGCTTCCCAACGTTTGGTTTAGAGCCGTTACGAGCGACTACACTGATTCGGGTTTTGACCGTGGACATCTTTGCCCATCAGACGACCGTGATGGGAGTTTTGAAGATAATGATGCTACTTTTTTGATGACAAATATTATTCCGCAAGCCCCAAACAATAACCGAGGATTGTGGGCAGACCTCGAATCATACTGCCGAAAAGTGGCTGATGCTGGTAACGAACTCTACATCGTGGCGGGTGTTTACGGAACGGGCGGCAGCGGCAGCAATGGCGGACGTACCAAGACCCTTGCCAAAGGAAATATCACTGTACCCGAGTCGGTTTGGAAAGTCGTCGTGATTTTACCGACGGGTAGCAACGACATCAGTCGAATAGATGAAACCACTCGCGTGATAGCCGTAAATGTACCCAATAAGCAAAGCGTAGATGGCACAAAATGGGGCGAATACCGCCTCAGTGTGGATGATTTAGAAGATTTGACTGGCTACGATTTCTTATCGAATGTGCCAAAAGATATTCAGAAAATACTCGAAAGACGCAAAGATGACGGCCCGACCATCAAAGTAAGCGGCATGCGTCAGTGATAATTTCAGTTCTATTTACTCAATTCTTCATTCGCTCATTTACGATTGGCTTATGACCCAAACCAATAACGTTTTCATCATCACGCTCGCAATCATCACGCTGGGCTATCTTATCAAAAAGTTTGATTTTGTTACCGAAAAAGACGGTAAAGTCATCTCAAAATTCTTGATGCACACTACTTTTCCGGCATTGATGATTGTCTCGACGGCACGTATCAGATTCGAACCTTCGCTAATACTCAGCCCAATATTGTGTATTGTTTTGGCTGGATTGATGACGCTTGTCGGTTGGTTTGTTTTTAAAAGTTACCCGACCCAACTCCGAGCGATTCTGACGATGGGTTGTGGCGGAATGAACGTTGGTCTGTTTGCTTTTCCGATTATCGAAGGTATCTGGGGGCGTGACGGATTGGTTTATATCGCAATGTTCGATATTGGCAATACCATCATCGTTTTTGGGTTGGTTTACACGATTGGTAGCTATTTTGCCACCAAAGGGCAGGGGAAAGTAAGTATCAAGGCAATTCTGAAAAAAATAGCTTCGTTGCCACCGCTTCACGGAATGATTATCGGCCTTTCAATCAATGCTTTAGATGTCGAAATTCCGACAATCGCCTTCGATTTTTTAGATGTTCTTGCCAAAGCCAACAAACCTTTGGTTCTGCTTCTGATGGGCATTTACATGAGTTTTGAATTAGAGAAAAACATCGTTTGGGCAATCAGTAAAGTACTGGCTATCAGGTATTTGTTTGGTTTAATTGCCGTGGCACTCATCTATTATCTCATACCCGATGCCTCAATGTACCGCAACGTAATCTTGGTATGTGTGGTGCTGCCTGTGGGCATGACTCTCCTGCCTTTTTCGGATGAATTCAACTTCGATTCTCGTATCGCAGGAGCAATGGTGAATGTCTCATTGCTGATTAGTTTTGCTCTTATGTGGGCTTTGGTAATAGGACTAAAGCTGGTTTAAATTCATTGTCATAATTCGTCATTCGGTAGTGTAAATTATTCAAAATTTACAATTAACTAAGTATTTGAGAGTCAGTTTTTTTTATTCTTCATTCGTAACTCGAAAAATTCTTCATTACTACTTAATGAATGATAAATGGATACTTCATTAACTATTTTCTTGCTCAAAATTGCACAATTCTAATATTTGGTATTAGTATTCAAAAAATATTTGAAAATATTAGTCTATTAATTTGGTAGATTTAATGGGATAATTATATCTTTGCAACATTCCAATTAGTTATAAGCAATTACCCGATGGTTATGGCTGCGGCAACAGTCAGTAATTTTATAGGTTTTTGTTTAAAAATATAAATTCGATAGATTAAATATGAATCTTAAAATTATCTGTTGTTGATAAAACAAAAAACCAGTTTGGCGGCAACCAAACTGGCGGATGTTCAATCAAAAAATATCACTACGAAATGATAATCCAAACGGGTAGAATCTACGCCGTACAGACCTTTTATTTTCAATTAAACAGTACAAATTAATGAAAAAATTTTTAAAACTTATTGTTAGTGCATGGGCAATATTTCTACACTTATCGGCAAACGCTCAAGATAAACCCATCATCAATGCTACCGTATCGGGTAAAGTAATTGATGCCACAACAAACGAAGCATTGATTGGAGCAACGGTTTCGATTAAAGGTACAACCAACGGTGCTACAACCGATGCCAACGGAGAATTTGCCTTGATTACGGGTCAAAAACTCCCTTTTACCTTGATAATTTCTTCGGTAGGATACATCAAAAAAGAAATTGTAATTAGTAGCAGCAAAGTTGAGATTCGACTCGACCAAGACGTCAGCAACCTTGCTGATGTGGTCGTAACCTCACGTCGTCGCCAAGAATCTGTACAAGAGATTCCGATTCCGATTTCGGTTATCCGTGGCGTAACAGTCGAAGACCAAGGAGCTTTCAACGTAAACCGTCTGAAAGAATTGGTGCCTACGGTGCAGTTTTATGCCTCAAACGCACGTAATACTACGCTCAATATCAGAGGTTTAGGCTCTACTTATGGTCTGACAAACGACGGTATCGACCCGGGAGTGGGCTATTACGTAGATGGTGTGTATTATGCACGTCCAGCTGCTACGGCCCTCGACTTTATTGATATTGACCAAGTAGAGGTGTTGCGTGGACCACAAGGAACGCTTTTTGGTAAAAACACCACGGCGGGTGCTTTTAATGTTACTTCACGGGCTCCGTCGTTTGACCCAACTGCGAGTTTTGAACTCAGCTACGGAAACTACGGATACGTGCAAGCAAAAGCTTCGGTTTCGGGGCCATTGAGCAAAAAATTAGCCGCAAGGGTCTCATTTGTAGGTACGCAAAGAGATGGATTGTTGTATAATACACGTACACAGACCAAAATCAACGATTTGAATAACATCGGAGTAAGAGGACAGTTTTTATATAAGCCTACCGATAAAATCAATATTACTTTGATTGCCGATGTCTCAGACCAAAACCCAGTGGGTTATGGATGGCCAGTTGCCAAGGTAGTTACTACCAAGCGTGCAGCATACCGCCAATTCAATGCAATTATTGCGGATTTGAACTACAAGTTACCTTACAGCAGTGCATTTGAAAGAATTGTTGACCACGATACGCCTTCGAGAGCAGGTAATCAGTTGGGTGGGGTTTCGCTGAATGCTGATTTTAAAATCGGTAACGGAACATTGACTTCTACTACGGCTTGGAGATACTGGAAATGGGACCCTCTCAATGACCGTGATTATATCGGATTACCATCATTTACCATTTCGGCAGGGACATCGGCACACGACCAATACTCGCAAGAGTTTAGGTATTCGGGCAAAATCAACGACAAAATCAGCGGGGTAATTGGTGCATTTGGTCTGTGGCAAGATTTACGCACAGACCCAGTACACACCGAAGAAGCTGGCTCGGCACAATGGCGTTTTGCTCAAAGCTCTACAAGTGCATTGTGGAAAACCCCAGGTTTGTTCGATAATTTCGGTATCCGTACAACCTACGATATAAAATCGGCGAGTGTGGCGTTATTTGCACAGGCCGATTGGGCAATCACCGAAAAACTACACGTATTGCCGGGTATCAGATATAATAAGGATACCAAAAAAGCAAATTACGCTCGTGTAACTTACGGTGGTTTACAAACTACCGATGCCGCTCTGTTGGCTTTGAAGAATGGCGTTTACACAAATCAGACATTCAATATCGATGCCGAAGAAGGCAACTGGTCGGGGCAGTTTACACTCCAGTATAAATTCAATAAAAATGTAAATGCTTTTGGTACGTACTCATTGAGTTACAAGCCAATTGGTGTCAATGTTGGTGGTTTGCCAACGGCCAATGGTCGAGTTTTAACAGAACTTGCTACCGTTAAGCCAGAGGCTGTTTCGCATCTTGAATTTGGTGTAAAAACAAAACCATCGGCAAGTTCGGTTTTAAATATTGTTTTCCACAATACCGATATTAAAGACTATCAGACACAAGTACAAACCCCTGAGCCGGGTGTAAACCGAGGCTACTTGGCAAATGCCGAGCGAGTTAGAGTACTTGGTTTTGAAATAGACGGAAACGTAAGAGTAAATAATCATATCTCATTCAATGGTGCTTTTGCCTACACCGATGGCAAATATGTGAAATTTACGAACGCACCAGTACCAATCGAAGAAGTAGGAGGGCCTCAGGCATTCAAAGATATTTCGGGTGGAGTTTTACCGGGTATTTCAAAATATGCGGGTTCGTTAGGTACCGAAATCACGGGTAAGGGTAGCTTCCTCGGACTCAAAGGAAACTACTTTGGTGGTGCCGATGTCTTTTATCGTTCTACGTTTTCGTCGAGTCCGTCGCCATCAGCATTCTTAGACATCGAAGGTTATGCCTTGATAAACGCACGTGTGGGTTTCAGAGCATCAAACGGTATCTCGGTTTTTGTTTGGAGCAGAAACTTGGGTAATAAAGACTACTACGAGCAGTTGTTGGTAGCTCCGGGTAGTGCGGGGCAAATCGGTGGTATCTTGGGCGACCCACGTACCTATGGCGTAACACTCAGATACGTTTATTGAGCAGGCATTATCTGCGGTGACTGTACAAAGCAGTCAGTGTAAATTCATAGATAATAAAGGAGAAGTGTTTCTGGTTGGATTTAGCATTAATCCAACCAGATTATAAAATTTAACCCCGAAACGAGTATGAAATACTTAATTTGCCTATTGATTTCTACTTTAAGTTGTTCGGTAGTTTTTGGGCAAAGTGGAGAAGAGGTCATTAAAGAAGAACAACTCTGGCTTGGATATTTTAATCAAACGAGGCTCTCGGATAAATGGGGGTTTTGGTTTGATGGGCATTTCAGAACAACCGAACATTTCGTAAAAGAACCCTCTAAACTGCTGATTCGACCTGCGATAATGTATTATATCAACGACCACCTCAAAGTATCGAATGGTTACACGTATGTCAATCATTATCCCGAAATCGGACACGAAAATATCTCACAGCCTGAGCATCGTATCTGGCAGCAGATTCAGAATCATACACGATATACCAAAGTCAGAACAATGCAGTGGCTGAGGCTCGAAGAGCGATTTCGGCATCGAATCAAAAACGATAATGAGCTTGGCGAAGGTTATCAGTTTGATTTAAGGGCGAGGTTTAATTATATGTTGATTGTGCCGTTGAGCAGAAAAGGAATTGCTCCGAATACATTTTCGGTCAATGTCAATAACGAGATAATGCACAATGTACTCAGAAACAAGAGTAGCCGTGGATTTGACCAAAATCGTTTTTTTGCAGGATTGACTTATAATTTTACGGCTCATTCAAACCTGCAAGTTGGGTACATGAATGTGTATCAGAGATTGGCATCGCAAGACCGCTACCGAAGGATAAATTCGATACGAATTTTCTTTTTTCAGAATCTCGATTTGCGTAAGAAAAAATAATGCTTTTCTATGGAAAACGCTGATGTAAAATATTCACTACGCCAGCTTATGCTGTATTTTCTAAAGCTCGGAGCAACGGGTTTTGGTGGGCCAGCCGCATTGGTTGGTTATATGCACCGTGATTTAGTTGAAAAACGTCAATGGATTTCTGAACAAGATTACAAAGAAGGGTTGGCATTGGCACAATTGGCACCAGGGCCATTAGCGGCTCAGTTAGCTATTTATTTGGGTTATGTTCATTATCGAATACTGGGTGCAACCCTTGTTGGAATTGCCTTCGTTATTCCGTCTTTTATCATGGTTGTCGCTTTGGGTTATGCTTATAAACTTTACGGTGGATTACCGTGGATGCAAGCTGTTTTCTATGGTATCAGTGCGGCTGTTATTGGTATTATTGCCATGAGTTCATATAAGTTGGTCAATAAATCTATAGGGAAAGACTATGTTTTATGGGCAATTTTTATTGTAACGGCCCTTTTTACAATAATCACCGAAGCCGAAAGTGTTTGGCTATTTTTAATATCAGGATTGATTTATTGGGCATATAAACGCCAAACAAATAGGGTCAAATCATTTGCTCCATTTATTTTAGGATTTTTAGGTTTGACTGTTTCCGAAACTGATACTCTCACCAAAATCGCTTTGTTTTTTGCCAAAGCGGGTGCATTTGTCTTTGGGAGTGGTTTGGCAATCGTACCGTTTTTGTATAGTGGTGTCGTAAAAGAATACCATTGGCTCAATGAGCAGCAGTTTTTAGATTCGGTAGCAGTTGCTATGATTACTCCCGGGCCAGTAGTTATTACTGTTGGATTCATCGGTTATTTGGTAGCAGGTTTTAAGGGAGCGAGTGTGGCAGCATTGGCAACTTTCTTGCCGTGCTATTTATTAACAATTATTCCGGCTCCATACTTTAAAAAATATGGACACAAGCCCGACATCAAAGCTATTGTTGATGGTGTAACAGCCGCCGCCATTGGGGCAATTTCAGGTGCTGTAATTGTACTTGGTAAGAAATCGCTGATTGATATACCAACGGTTTTGATTGCTTTAGCAACCATTTTTATTTTGTGGAAATTCAAAAAAATCCAAGAACCATACATTATTCTTATTGCTGCCCTAATAGGTTTTGTCATTAAGTCTATCTGAATTCTAAAGGTTTTATAGCCATGATTTCAAAAAAAGCTAAATATGCCTTGAAAGCCTTGCGGGTTTTGGCTCAAAATTTTGAGAATAAAGCCTCGATGACGATTGCCGAAATCGCTACCGAAGATAACCTCCCGAAGCGTTTTCTTGAGGCAATCTTGCTCGACCTCCGCCGAGGAGGGGTTTTAGAAAGTACCAAAGGCAAAAACGGAGGGTATTACCTAAAAAATCATCCGAACCAAACCTCGCTTGCTAAAATCATCCGATTGATTGATGGTCCAATCTCGCCTACTTTGTGCGTTTCGTTGCATTTTTATGGTAAGTGCGATGACTGCGACGACGAAGTCACGTGCAAAATTCGCCCCATTATGATGCAGATTCGTGATGCCAACCTCAGAGTTTATGAAGAAATGACACTTGAAGATTTGAAGTGATAATATTTTTTTGGTTTATTAATATATATAGTCTATATTTTTAATAGATTTTTAATTCTTCGGTCGTGAGCCATGACGGTTGGCGGAGAGTCTGCAAAACACTCGCAGGTGGTTCGAGTCCACCCACGACAACTAAACAAAAAAGTAAAACTATGATAATCAATTTCTTAGCGTTTGCTGTACCGTTTTTCTTGTTTTTTATTGGTTTAGAGTATTGGCTTTCGCAAAAACAAGGCAAAAGCTATCATAAATTCGAGAGTTCGATAGCCAATATTAATGTCGGAATTGTTGAGCGGATAATTGATTTATTTGCTGCGGGTGGTTTTTATTTTTTCTATGATTTTTTGCACCAAAACTTCGCCATTTTCGAGATTCGACCTACTTGGTGGCTTTGGGCTTTGCTCTTGCTGGTTACTGATTTTCTGTGGTATTGGTATCATCGTTTTGGGCATGAAATAAACCTATTTTGGGGTTTTCATGTGGTGCATCATTCGAGCGAAGAGTTCAATTATACGGCTGGCACCCGAATTACGTATTTTCAGGCGGTTATCCGAACGCTCTTTTGGTCGGTTTTGCCCATTATTGGTTTTCCTGCCGAGATGATTACCACAATTTTATTGATTCATGGAGCGTATCCGTTTTTTACCCATACCCAAACAATCGGCAAACTTGGTTGGCTCGAATACATCCTCGTAACGCCCTCGCATCATCGGGTACATCACGCCAGCAACGAAGCGTATTTAGACAAGAACTACGGCGATATTTTTATTTTTTGGGATAAATTATTCGGGACATTTGCCGAAGAAAAAGAACCCGCTACGTATGGATTGACCAAACAGTTGAATAGTTATAGCCTAATTTGGCAGCATTTTCATTATTTGGTCGAGCTGTTTTATGCGGTCAAGCAGCAAAAAGGAATCATCAATAAACTAAAAATAATCTTTGGTCGTCCTGCCGATTTTGATGCGGCAGTTCGGCCTCAGGTAGAGCAATTATTTTTATCGAAACACCGAGTCCGTACCAAATCTAAAAAACACCGTAACTATGTTTTGATTCAGACTGTATTCGCTCTCTTGTTGCTGTTTGTTTTGCTGTTATTCGAGCATTACATCAATACATTTTTGCAGGTTATTTCGGCATTTTTTATTCTGATAACTATCGTTAATTGCGGTGCGATTCTTGAGCAGCGACGCTGGATTTTTTATTTAGAAATCATCCGACTGATACTTCTTTACATCCCGCTAATCTATTATTTCCCTACCCAAACTCTCGGTATATCGATGATTGTGTTAATGTTTTTGGTCGTAGATGGATTGGGCGATTTTACAAAAGCCAAGCGGCAGTACCTCAATTTGGTATATGGACGATAAAAAAATAGGTGCGAGAAAGTCCACGCACCCTTTTTCTAACTACCTAAACTAAACATATAAGTATTGGCTCTGCATCGGCTTGGCTGATGCAGAAAAATTTCTTTTGACGTAAATAGATGTTGATTACTATTAAGCAGAATATCTGAAGTAGAGTGGCATTTATAGCTCTACTTTTTGAAGAATCTTAGTTAATAGCTTTTTCATTTTGTTTGTGCAATACTGACAGTAAATATATACGTAATGTTGCACAACGACACTAAAAAAAATAAATATTAGTGATAAATCACCCTTTTGAGGTTACTTCGTGTTCTTGCGGACAAATACATTACCGTATTCAGATTTAAGGCTGACCATTGAGCCACCACCATTGATTTTAGCCGTAATCTCTTTTTGTTCTTCGTCAAACTTCATTCCGTCAAAATCACTAAAAATTTCGCCGTGCTGGCAGCTTTTAATCACAAAATCGGCTTTTATAGTAGGCGACACCACTACATCGACTTTACCGTAAGTACTCGAAATCGACGTGGTTTTGGGCGATTCTAAAATTGCCGAAATCTTACCATGACGACTGTGAGTGTTGATTTTGCCTGTGAGATTCTCTAAATAAATATTACCAAATTCGGTGTTGAGGTTTACATCTCCCGATAGATTTTTTACCGTCCATCTACCTCCCCATTGATTGCCGCTGTGTTCGACAACCGTAAGGTTTAGGTTTTGAGGAATGGCAATATTGTAAGTGCCATTGTAGCAATTGCAAGCCTCACGGATGACAACAACCGAGTCTTCTTGAGAGATAGAAAGCCCGAGCGAAGTGTTATCGTTAAGGCCTTTTACGTAGAGTCTTTTGAGTCCCTCGGCCATTTCGGGTAGCTTAATTGGCTTTTCTGTTTCGATACCAATCTCATTTTTAGATTGCCCTTGCACGACAACAGAGTTACGCTCGATAAACACCAAAACGTGCTTTATGGTATTTTTGACTGGTTGATTGAAGGTAGTTTGGGCAAAAAGTCCTCCCCAAACCACCATGATGGCGGTAGTTAGTAATAGCTTTTTCATAATTTTATGTTATTCTGAGTACAGAAAAAAGGAAAAGGTGAACGGGGGGTATAAATATTGCCATTCGGTGGCTTGATAGTCATTCATTGTAGATAACTATTACCAACCGAATGACTATCAAGTGACTATTGAACGACTTATTTCTTTTTGCGGAGGTAAATATTGCCGTGGTCTGAGTGTAATCTTAGGCTAACACCACCACCGTTGATGGTATAACTGGTTTCGTTGCAGTTACAGTCGTTGCTCGATTTCCACTCTTTACCATCCCAATACTGAGCGGTGTTCCAAGAGTTGCTTCCTCCTACAGAATATGCGTAACCAGTGGCTTTTGGAGAGTTAGCAGGTTTTGTAATGATAGTAGCCCCATCAACATTGACTGTTATGTTATTGTTAGAGCGTGTTGCATCTTTTTCTACGACTGCTTTGGTTTTGGCAATTTTATCATCACCGTCATCGTCGCCTTTTTTAGTTTTAGCAACTTCTACTAAGTCAAAATCGGTAAAGATTTCGCCGTAGGTGCTTTCTAATCGAAGATTTGCCTTTGTATCGCCCGGTAGCGTAACATCGACCGCACCCGAAGCTGAGATAGAGTTTGGTTTATCTGGATTCAATTTATCATATACAACCGATATTTTGCCGTATCCGCAACGGGCGATGATTGGTCCCGAAACTCCCTTGATATTAACAGTACTGTAACTCGTATTGATTTCAAGTTCGCTATCCAACCCTCCGATATACCATTTGCCGTAAGCATTGCCGTTTTCTTTGATATTAACGGGCAAATTATTTGGGATTTTCACTTTGAAATTTCCAAAATAACGGCTTTTGGGTAACCTGATTTTCATGACGTTTTCTTCGGTCGTAACATTCGCTCCTGTACCTGTATTATCTACAACGCCAGCCGATATAACTCGTAGTCCTTCGGCTTCTTCGGGGAATTCCTTGTTGCCTTTATCAGTTTCGATGATTACCTCATTACCGTTGTATCCTTCTACCGTAAGCTGATTGGCCGCCGAAAGAATCTGAACTTTTTTGTTTGAACCCGAAAAATTCGCTTTGTATGGCTTGTTATCTTGCCCAAACGCAATACTTGCCATTAGAATTGATGCTGAAATCAGAATTGTCTTTTTCATAATTGTATTAGAAGAACAGGTTTTCAACCCGTTCAGAGTTAAAATTGGTTAATGATTTATATTTTCTTACGGGCTGAAAACCCGTTCTACGTTTACATGGTTAATAATTTGATGCCGCTTTCGGCTTTTTCTTTTACAAAATCTGGTAGTTGAGAAGACTCCGCCAAGCTTGCCAATATCGGTACAGCACGTCTTTCTCGAAGCTCGATGAGCATATCAATCACGGCAATTTGCATCGAAGGGTCGTTTTGTTTCATCAATGAATTGACGAGCGACGTACGCACCATTTGTGATTTTCCGAATCTACCGACCGCATCGACTGCCGCCATCCTGACGTTTACGCTTGGGTCATAATCGAGCGTACGAATCAGGGCATTGAGCAGCGTATCGTCGGCCATTGTCATGTCGTAGCTGTAATTAACTGCCTGCAAACGGGCCGAAGCCGATTCTTGTTTGAGCATTGCCAAAATCATGCGTTTTTGTACGTCTTGGATGCCCGTTACTTCTTTACGGATATTCTTGATTTCTTCTAAAACTGTCTGATTATTAGCCGTTTTATTAGCTGCAATTGTATTATTTGAGCTACTGATTTTTTGAGGAATAGCCTTATCGACAAATACCGTTTTCGGAACCTCACGCGTTACATAAATTGGTTTTTCGATGGTTACGATTTGCCTTTCGCTATTCTGGAATCCTAAAAGATAAGCCCCAACGATGGCGATAATCATGGCTGCAAACTTCAAAACCGATTGCCAATCAGGCACAAAAGCAATTACCTTACCTTTTGGAGCCTCATTTTGGCCTTTTTCTTTTTCGAGCATTTCGTAGAAATTCAAATCCAAAAACTCGTTTGGCTCTTCGGTTTTTGCTGCTGGCAAATCTTGATACAGCGATTTAAGGTCTTCAAATTCTTGCCTTAACTCTGGGTTCTCATCTAAGAATTGATGCAACTCCATTGTTTTTTGGGCATCTAATCCGCCATCCAGAAAATCAGCGAAATATTCTTCTATGTTATGTTTTGTTATCATTTTTAGTATTTTTTGACCTCACGGTAGCGACCGCCCGCCCCAGTGGGGAGGTTAGGAGGGGTAACTATGCCATTTGAAAATAAATCTCTCTCAATTGTTTTAAGCCCCGATGCACCCTAACTTTTACGAGCGAAACACTAATACCAAGAACCTGTGCGATTTCTTCATATTTGAGTTCTTCGTATCGGCTCATCATAATTACGTCACGGTATTCGTTTGGTAATTCGTCGAGAGCTTTTTTTAGAATACTTTGTTGTTCATCGTCGAGGTTTTCTTCATCTTCAATATCGAAATTTTCGTGTAACTCATTCATTTGGTTGTGTTTGTCTTTCAAAAAATCGTGGAAAATATTTCGGGCTATCCGGTAAATCCACGTCTTGAACTCATGCCCCTCTCGAAAAGTATTTCGGTAATGAATCAATCTATAAAAAACCTGTTGCGTTAAATCTTGTGCATTCTCTCGTCCGATACCGTACCGCAGGTAAAAATTGAACATCGGTCGCTTGTAACGCTCGTACAAGACCGCCGCTTTGTCCAAATCTCCTGCTGATACAGCACTCATTGCGAGTTCGTCAGTCATAAAAAATGTTTAGTGTTAGATAAAGAATCAAGATTTCGGCCAGAGGCTTACACCTTGATTCTTGTTTCGGTGTAATAGCTTTTCTGAATATACTTACTTTCGGGATTGAAGAAGGTTACAAAAGTTACAGAAAATTTTTAAGAAAAAATAAATTCCAGAATATTGACGACCAATAATCAGTAGTTTTGTAGCAGAATAAAACGAAATAAATGAACAAAGATAGTATAGTGATATTTCATAATGAACCCGACGACAAAGTGTATGTAAAAGTACCCGAAGGCTACGAAACACACTTTCAGTTGTCGAATCTGCCCGGTAAGATTCTACAAGAGGCCGTGCATAGCAAGTCATTGCACGATTTTGATTTGGCAGGATTACCCGAAGGCGTTTACTTTGTCTTGGTCAATCAAGACGATGTGATAAGGTCGAAGAAGATAATAGTGAATCGCTGATTGCACTGATTTAGTTTTTGATTTCGTTGATTATTTGATTTAGGATTTGATGATTTGCAACAAAATGGGTACACTATATTTCCAGATGGAACAGCAACTAAATAATATTTCAAATTACTCAATGATGAAAACAGAAAGAATCTTAACTCCAGATTTACTCAATGATATTCTGTCAGAATTTACATGGGGTGTGCCATTTTCAATAGTAGATGATTTTCCAGACCCCATTATTGTAAACTTCCCAAGATGCACTTTATTCTTTTCGGAAGATACTTATGATAATCATGAAATAAATTTGCGTTTTGATTATTCGCAGACTGAAACAGAATATAATTTAACATTATTCGATGCATTACATTACGTTTTTATACCAGAAGCAAAACGAAATATAAATTTTACAGAACCAATTTTATATATGTATGTAGAGGGTGATAAAGTTGAAAATGTAAAAGTGTCTGTTAGAAATATTTGTATATTATTGAAGACTTACTTAACTGACTGTATAAATGGTGATTTTAGTTGGGTAGATAGGTACAAATTAGCTGTTCAATGATAGCCTTGTTCTACGTTCCTCAGTTTGGCTGAATTTATATTCAGTCGTTGTTACAACGGCATCATAGTTTTTGGTAATTGTGTTCTTAGAACGCTTGACACAACTACTGATTGAACAATCAGCCGAACGGGGCTTGTATAGCGGGGTTTATTTTCTTCCCATGTCAAGTTTTGGCTGAAAGTCAGGAGACTTTAATTACGTTGAGGTCGAAGACTTATTGCGAAGCAATGCGTCTTCGACCAGTGAGTAAATCATCAAATCTTAAATCAAAAATAATCAGTGCAATCAAAAAATAATCAATGTAATCAGCAATAGAATCAGCGTAATCAGTGATATTTTATTTTTGGGGCAAATGCACTTCGGCCATCATACAGCGAGCCGAGCCACCACCACATTTTTCAATCATATCGAGGTCGAAACTGGTAATATCGGCGTATTCCTCAAGCTCTACAACTTGTGCAGGCGTGAGAGAGTTGTATGCACTTTGCGACATCACAAGTAGCTTTGTACCGCGTTTGGTATTAACGAGTAGCATATTGCCCGCAAACTGATTCATTTGCTCAAGACTGATTTCAAAAACATTTTTGCCACTTTTCTCAATCGTTTCTCTTACCATTAATCGCTCATCGGGGTCTTTGATAGACTTCAAGCAAACAACTGCAAAAGTATCACCCATGCACATCACAACATTGGTGTGGTAAACGGCCTTGTCGTTTGCATCGAATGAGTGAAACTTCACAACCTTGTAGCCATTCATTTGTTTTGCCCAAGCATCCAAGACCTCTTCGTTGGTACGTGGCGAGATACACGCATACGCAATGCGATTGGTGCGGTCGAGTACCAAGCTGCCCGTGCCTTCAAGAAATTTGTTTTCTTTCTCGAAATGCGTAAAGTCAAGTACTACGTCTATGTCATAATCTTTACGAAGCGAATCAATAATATCCATGCGGCGTTCTAAACGGCGGTTTTCGGCTTGCATTGGGTACAAAACCACCTTGCCACTGGCATGAAACGAAATCCAGTTGTTCGGAAAAATACTATCTGGTGTATGCGGTTCTGGGGTATCTTCAAAAACGATGACATTGACACCCGCAGCCCTAAGCTGACGCACCATATCGTCGAATTCTTCTTGGGCGGTTGCTTGCGTAACGCTCAAATCTTGATTGGCCGAGGTGGCATCCTGAAAAGCGTTGCTTTCGGCAGTCTGTGAGTTGTACTGGAACTTCACAGGACGAATCATTAGTATGTCAGAAGTGATTTGTGCTTGCATTGTTCTAAATGTAAAACGGGTTTTCAACTCGTTTGATTTAATATTTGGTTACTTGGTTTAACTCTGACAGGATTCAGAATCCTGTCAGAGTTGAATACTAAGTGGCTTATAATAAGACTTTTATAAAATTATACTACAAATTTATACGATTGAGCGGCATACTCATGCAGTGAGAGCCACCTCTGGCACGAGATAATTCGGCCGAAGGCAAAAGAATAATCGTATCGGTCAGTGTTTCGGGCGAAAGCTCGTTTTTTTCAAATTTTTCGAGCAAATCTGCCGCTCGAATCGTCTGAAAACCAGCCTCACGGAATGCTTCTGAGGTTTTGTCGTTGCGGTCGTAACCTACGGCAACGCCTTCTTTGATAACCAACAGATTACACGAGTCCGTCCATTGTTCTCTTGCTCCGTACGGAAACTCTCCATTGCCCGAATATACAAATTTTACGTCTTCGTAGCAATTCAAATCTTCTTTTGTAACACTTTCGAGCAGGTCTTCGAGGTTTTCAAAATCACGGGTTTTTACACCATCCTCTTTATTGATAAACTGACGGATTTTCAATTCCTCGAAATTAGGCTTTTGACCTAAATCGGCCCAAACTTGATATTTTTTGTTTTCGTCCGATATTTTTCCGAGCGAACCAAGCAACACCCACACATTGCGTTTGATTTGTGTAAAAATCGTATCAATGTGCATATAATCACGTTTTTGAGGAATCTTGATAAGTGTAACTTTTTGTACAATATTTTTGGCAAATAATTTATCAATCACTTGTCTGGCGGCCTCGATGGTGGTGCGTTCGCTGATACCCACAAATAAATGATTTGGAGCGACCATCATTACATCGCCACCTTCGAGCGTATCTTGGCGACCATCTTGCTCTTCTTCGGGCAATAAAAAATGGTGTTCGTCTTCGATAATCTCAATGATTTTATCCGAAATCTCCTTAAAAATCGGGTGATTGAAGAAAACGTATTTTGCCAAAAGTGATTCACGAGTACGAGCCAGACGAGCAGGTTTGTTTAGAATCAAATGGTCGTTTACTACAATTCCGATGTCTCGTGTAAAAATCAAATTCGGAATAGGAGGGAAGAACATCTCTCCGTCGGGAGTTGTACCTGTGATAAAAGTCTTGGTCAAATCCGTCGGATTCATCGCCATAAACTGCTGCTGCTCGCTGTAAGCACATTCTTCGACCGCACAAACCGCCGCAATGAGTTGCACACGTACTTCACGATTTTTGAGAATATCGGTCAATAACTTCTCGAACTCAAGAACTTTATCGGAGTTGAAATACTGTTTTTTATCTGGTTTGTAGAAATTACGACTTTTATCAGCGTCGATTTTCTTTAATTTACCCTTAACTTTCTCACTATCAAGAAAGTACAGGAGGATTTTGACATAGTAGTCGTATTCATCACGACGCATGGTTTCGAGATGAACGATGTCTTCAAAAAGCCAATCTTGGGCTTTAGACGGTACAACTTTTCCGAGGCCCGAGTCTGGGCTATGTATAATTAATCGTTGGAGTGTCCCAACTTCTGATGAAACAAAAAGCATAATTTTAGGAATTTTATTAAACTACCAAATGACAATAAATAGATTTAATACTAACGAATAAAGATTGTAGATTTAAGAAAGAAAAGTATTGTAAATCAAAACTTCTGCAATGGTTATTCTTCAATAATTATTCTTAAACTATTATCAAAAACAATTTGAGGGGTTTAATAAAATCCGAACTGTTGCATAACAAAAAGAAGCTGAAAGAAGTACGTAAGCGTACGGTGTGGCTTACAAAAATGACGATAGAGCGAACTGCTATTATCAATCGCATACGAAGGTGTAAGAGATTGATAATAAGTTTTTTGAGGAATGATATTTTCTCGATGAAGTGTCATTTCATTGCAATATTATAGATAAGTATCCGAAAAGCAAAATTTTGCGGTATCGAAGTTTTTAGTAAATTTGGTTAATAAATAGAGAAATTATGGATGTAGCTGTTTTAGAAAAACCCAAACGCAAGCCTGCACGCAAGATTCCGTCCTACCTTATCTACGAGGTCATGGATGGTAAACCTATTTATTATAAGGGCTATAAAGAGGTTTTGAGTGGAGAAAAAACAATTGATGAAATCATGCCAAGTAGTTTTTTTCAGTCATTGATAGTGATGGCAATTTCTTATTTTTTGAAAAGTAAAACAGGAAAAAAATTCTATGTTTTGAGCAATGAAATTGGGGTAAGTGTTGCCAAAAAAGATAGTTTTGCCAATGATATTGCATTATTTGCAAAATCTGAAATTGCAAATCCACAGAGCGAGAAATATGCCAATATCCCACCCCGAGTGGTCATTGAGGTTGATACGAAAGCCGATATGGGCAAATTTGAATCGCCCGATGAATATTTCTATCGCAAAACCCAGAAAATGCTCGATTTTGGTGTCGAAAAAGTGATTTGGGTAATGACTGGCACTCGCAAAATTATGATTGCCGAAAACCAAAAACCGTGGCTAATTGTAGATTGGAATGTCGAGATTGACGTAATGGATGACATTAAGTTTACACTGACCGATTTACTCAAAGAAGAGGGCATCGAGTAACTTTAGAGACGATTACAGATAGAAAAGGTCATTTCGCTTTGTTACGAAATGACCTTTTTGTTTACGTTTATTGATTAAAATTATATCATGTACGGAACAACTTGGTCTTATTTAGAGTTATTTCATATAAGATACACCAATTCTACGATTTTGATAGTATCTTTGCAGTCCTTTTGGGTTATCTCATACAAAATCATAAAATCAGTTTAATCAGCGATTAGAAATGCTTAAAATCAATAATTTACAGGCAAGGATTGAGGAGAAAGAAATATTAAGAGGTATAAATTTAGAAATTAAGCCGGGCGAGGTTCATGCAATCATGGGGCCAAATGGTTCGGGTAAAAGTACGTTGGCATCGGTATTGGCAGGTCGCGAAGACTACGAAGTAACCGACGGTAGCGTAGAGTTTAACGGTAAAGATTTGCTCGATTTAGCTCCCGAAGAGCGTGCCGCCGAAGGCGTTTTCTTGGCGTTTCAATACCCAGTTGAGATTCCGGGTGTTACGACAATCAATTTCTTGAAAACAGCTCTCAACGAAATCCGTAAGTATAAAGGCGAAGAACCACTCGATGCGGCTCAGTTCTTGAAAAGAATGAAAGAAAAAGCCAAATTGGTGAAGATAGACGATACACTCTTGAAACGCTCATTGAACGAGGGTTTTTCGGGCGGAGAGAAAAAACGCAACGAAATCTTCCAGATGGCGATGCTTGAACCAAGTCTTTGTATTTTGGATGAAACCGACTCAGGTCTCGACATTGATGCACTTCGTATAGTGGCAGAGGGTGTTAATCAGTTGCGTGACGAAAACCGCTCATTTGTGGTTGTAACTCACTACCAACGTTTGCTCGATTACATCGTTCCAGACTTTGTGCATGTACTCTACAAAGGACGCATCGTAAAATCGGGTACGAAAGAATTAGCCCTCGAACTCGAAGAAAAAGGTTACGATTGGATTAAGGCCGAAGTTGATGCTTTGGAAGTTGCATAAATGAAAAAAGTTCAGGTCGAAAATACACCCATTCCGCTTGGGCATTATTCGCAGGCAATCGTCAGCAATGGACTTTTGTTTACGTCGGGGATTTTGCCAATAAAGATTCAGAACTCAGAAAAACTACCGCCAGATTCGAGCATCGAAGAGCAGTTAGGCGTAGTCTTGGAGAACCTGAACGCCATTCTCGAATCGGTTGGGAGTAGTAAAGACAAAGTCGTTAAAACGACTATTTTCATATCAAACGGCGACCATTGGGGCATAGTCAACAAAACTTATGCCGAATTCTTTGGTGAGCACCGCCCAGCACGTTCGATTGTACCCGTAAAAGATTTGCATTACGGATTCCAGATAGAATTAGAAGCAATAGCAGAGGTTTAAAATCTACTTTGCCGAATGAATTATAAAAAATATGACATTAGTAAATAAAGACCTAAAAACTCAGTTAGTCGAAGACTTTAAAGCTTCTTTCGCCGCTCTGAATGGTAAAGCAAACAGCCCAATCAATCAGTTGCGTAGCGAAGCAATGAGCCAATTCGAGAAATTGGGTTTTCCGACAATCCGCCACGAAGAATGGAAGTACAGCAACGTGGCTAATTTGGTCAAAAACTCATTCGATTTTCACGTTCAGACCGACTTCAGGCAGGCTGATTTAGATACATTGACGATTCCTCATCTGACGGGTAATATCCTCTATTTTATCAATGGAGTTTATGATGCAAACCTTTCGGTTATCAAAAGCCCAAATGAGAAATTGAAGGTTCTGACACTCGCACAAGCACAGCAGGAGATTCCGGAATTGCTCGAAAAACACCTCGGCAAATACGCTGATTTTCAAGATAATGCCTTCACTGCCCTCAATACTGCCTTGGCAAATGATGGTGTGGTTGTCCATATTGCCGATAATATGACCCTCGAAGAGCCAGTAATCTTGCGTTTTATTAGCGATGTTCGCCAGCAAAATGTAGGTGCACAAGTACGCAACTTGGTGATTGTAGGCAAAAATGCAGAGGTGAAAATCGCCGAAGCCTATCGCACAATCGGCGAAAGTGCTTCGTTTGTCAATACTGTTACCGAGTTTGTGTTGTCGGAAGACGCCCGTGCCGATTATTACAAAATCCAAAACGAAAGTGATAAAACGTATCATATCGGTACAACCCAAGTTTACCAAAAAGACCGTAGCTATTTTTATGCGGCAACTGTAACGGTAAACGGCGGATTTGTTCGTAATAACCTCAATTTGGCATTAGACGGCCAGTATTGCGACAGCCACATGTACGGCTTGTATATCCCGAATGGTAAACAACACGTTGATAACCACACTTTGGTTGACCATCGTAAGCCAAACTCGCAGAGTAATGAGCTTTACAAAGGTATTTTGATGGATAAATCGACCGGAGTTTTCAACGGAAAGATATTTGTCCAGCCAGATGCCCAAAAAACCAACGCTTACCAAAACTGCCGCAATGTGGTAATTTCGGACGAAGCCACGATGAATACCAAGCCTCAGCTTGAAATCTGGGCCGATGATGTGAAGTGTTCGCACGGAACAACAACTGGCAAACTCAACGACGAAGCGATTTTCTATATGCAATCTCGCGGGATTCCGAAAAAAGAGGCAATGCGTTTACAAATGTTGGCTTTTGCCGAAGATGTAGTTTCACAAATCAAGATTGATGCAATCAGAGAATACTTAGAAGAATTGATAAGAGAGAAATTGGGAGCCAACTAAGTTACTGATTTTTAGATACTAAACACAAAGAGAGGCGTAGCAAATACGCCTTTTTTTGTAGGTTAGAAAAACGATTTGGCTTAATTTTGTGTTTCATACATAAAACCAGTGTGGCTCATGTCCTTTACAAATGTAATCTGGGCAATTCAACATTTTAACTATGATGAACTCGAAGAAGTCCGTCATATTACCGATAAATTATTGATTGAGTTAAGAAGAGATGAGATACTCAAAAACGCGAAACAAGCTAAGAAAGACTATGATAAAGGCGAATTAGAGGTTTTTGATAACATTCAAGACGTAAGAAAGAGGTTGGAGAATCTATGAAAATCGTTTTCAGTAAGTCATTTGAGAAGTCCTTCAAAAAAGGATAAAGCCATTTCCTGACAAAGAAGAGGTATTTTATCAAAAACTCGAAATATTCATCCAAGACCCTTTTCATCCATCATTGCGAACCCATAAACTTTCTGGCAAACTTAAAGCCTTTTGGAGTTTTTCGATTCTATACGATTTGAGGGTCATTTTTCAGTTTATTGATGAAAATACAGTTTTTATTGACATCGGTACACACGACGAAGTTTATTGAAAAGATTGTAAAAAGAAAAAAATGACAAATTTAGATATACAAAAAATACGCAAGGATTTTCCAATCCTTGATGAAGTGATAAATGGCAAACAATTAGTGTATTTTGATAATGCCGCCACGACCCAAAAACCTGTGCAGGTTTTAGAGGCTTTGGCCAATTATTACGGACACTACAATGCCAATATCCACCGTGGAATCCACCACCTTGCCGAAAAGGCAACTTCGGCTTTTGAGGCTTCTCGTAAGGCAATTCAGGTGTTTTTGAATGCTAAATTGACCGAAGAAATCATATTCACATACGGTACAACCGATGGTATAAACCTTGTGGCTCAAACCTACGGACGTAAATTTTTGAAAGAAGGTGATGAAATTATCATTAGTACGCTCGAACACCACTCGAATATTGTGCCGTGGCAGATGCTTTGCGAAGAAAAGGGCTGTGTCTTGAAGGTGATACCGATAAATGATGCTGGTGAATTACTGATGGATGAATACGAAAAACTGCTTTCAGAACGCACCAAATTTGTATCGGTAGTTCACGTTTCTAATGCACTCGGAACGATAAATCCGGTAAAAGAAATCATTGCTAAAGCTCACGCGGTAGGGGCGAAGGTACTGATTGACGGAGCCCAAGCAAGTAGTCACCTCACGCTCGATGTGCAAGATTTAGATACAGATTTTTATGTACTTTCGGCTCATAAACTCTATGGCCCGACGGGTATGGGTGTTTTGTACGGTAAAAAAGAAATTTTGGATGCCATGCCGCCGTATCGTGGTGGTGGCGAGATGATAAAAGAGGTAACTTTTGAGAAGACTACCTACAACGAACTACCTTATAAATTTGAAGCAGGTACGCCCAATATCGCCGATGTAGTGGCGGTTAAGAATGCTTTAGATTATGTAGCAGAATTAGGAAAAGAGAACATTGCCGCCTACGAAAATGAGTTGTTGAAGTACGGAACTGAGGCTTTGAACGAAATTGACGGACTCAGAATCATCGGGCAAGCAAAAGAAAAAGTTTCGGTTATTTCGTTTGTTGTGGATGGAATCCATCCGCAAGATATTGGTGTAATACTCGACCAGCAAGGAATCGCCGTTCGTACGGGGCATCATTGTACACAACCGTTGATGAAACGCCTCGGTCTGGTCGGAACTTCACGAGCCTCTTTTGCTGTTTATAATACCAAAGAAGAAATTGATAAATTGGTAAGCGGTATTCGGAAGGTTCAAAAAATGATGCTATGATAATCGTGAATGATGAATTGTGAATTAGCGGATAATATATGGATTGCTATTCACTCATTCACTCATTCACTCATTCACAATTAAAAATGACAATAAACGAAATACAAGACGAAATCATCGAAGATTTTGAGTTATTTGATGATTGGGAAGGAAAGTACGAATACATCATTGATTTAGGAAAAAAACTACCTAAAATGAGCGATGAATTCAAGAAAGAAGAAAATATCATCAAAGGATGCCAGTCGGTGGTTTGGCTTCATGCCTACATGCAAGGCGATAAACTGATTTTTGAAGCGGATTCAGAGGCAATTATCGTAAAAGGTTTGGTAAGTATGTTGCTGAGGGTTTATTCGGGACATAAACCCGAAGAAATCTCTAAATCGGAGCCATATTTTATCGAAAAAGTAGGTTTGAGTAGCCATTTGGCACAAACTCGCTCAAACGGGCTCGCTTCGATGGTCAAGCAAATGAAGAATTATGCGATTGCGTTTCAAGTTGTAAATAATTAGAAATGACGATTACATCACTCAATCAATTAGACCTAAACGGTACTTATTCTTATGCTGATTACCTAAAATGGCGTCTGGATGTAGCTGTGGAGTTAATCAAAGGCAAAGTTTATAAGATGTCGCCTGCTCCCAGTTTAAAACACCAGCAGGTGTCGAGGCAGTTATGTATTCCGTTGTTTGAATATTTCAAAGGTAAGAAATGTCAGGTTTTCAATGCTCCATTTGATGTTCGGTTATACGATAAAAAGAAATCAAACCGAGCCAATCGAGATATATTCACCGTTGTGCAGCCCGATATTTGTGTGATTTGTGATGAATCCAAATTGGATGAAAGAGGGTGCTTAGGCTCACCAGATTTGATTATTGAAATCCTTTCTCCTGGCAATAATCAAAAAGAGTTAAAGAAAAAATTTGAACTTTACCAAGAATGTGGTGTTAAGGAGTATTGGTTGGTTTATCCTTATGAGGAATCCATAACTCAATTTTTTTTGGATGAAGATTCCGAAAAATACCAGTTGGTTTCGGTATATGGTTGTGAAGATGATATAATACCTGTGCTTTTCCAGGATTTAGTAATAGATTTAGACGATGTTTTTGAAACGTATCGAAGGATACAAAAAGAAATAGAAGCAGCAGAAAATGACTGAACAAGAATTAAAAGATAAAGTAATCGAAGCCATCAAGACGGTTTATGACCCAGAGATACCTGTGGATGTTTATGAATTGGGCTTGATTTATGACATCAAAGTATTTCCGATTAATAACGTTTATGTTTTGATGACCCTTACTTCGCCATCTTGCCCGTCGGCAGAGAGTATTCCGAGCGAGGTAGAGCAAAAGATTCGTGAAATCGAAGGCGTTTCGGATGTGAGTGTTGAACTTACTTTCGACCCCCCATACGCTACCGACATGATGAGCGAAGTAGCAAAACTCGAATTAGGATTTATGTAGAACCAGTTGGAGGTTGATAGTTCAAGTTTCAGAGTTAAATTTACTTTGAATTTTGAACCTTAAACCTTGGACTTTAAACTTTGAATAAATAGAAATGTATCCTCCTCATTTAGTTGCTCCGATGAAAGCCGAATTAACAAACGTAGGTTTTGAAGAACTTACAACGGCTGAAGCAGTAGATAATTTTATTGCTAACCAAAAAGGCACTGCCTTGGTGGTTATCAATTCAGTATGTGGTTGTGCGGCAGGTACTTGCCGTCCGGGTGTGAGATTGGCCCTTGATACAGCTGCTACAAAACCAGACCAATTGGTTACAGTTTTCGCGGGTGTTGATATGGAAGCTACGGCTCGTTTGAGAGAGCATCTCCAACCGATTCCGCCGTCATCGCCATCAATTGCGGTTTTCAAAGACGGTGAAGTGGCTCATTTTATCGAGAGACACCACATCGAAGGCCGTTCGGCTCAAATGATTGGAATGCACCTTAGTGCAGCTTTAGAAGAAATTATGGCAGAAGCCTAATCTTGATTATGAGTTTCTTGTTTTGGCTAAAACAAGAAACTCATTTTTATTCTACAAAATATATTGGCTCAAATCACGGTTTTTGACCAATCCGTTGAGTCTTTCTCCGACCAATTCTTTCGTAATCACGATTTTAGCATTCGCCCCGATTTTATCTGGCACATCAAACATGATTTCGTTTAGTAAATGACTCATGACGGTCTGTAAACGTCTGGCTCCGATGTTTTCGACCTCGCTATTGGCCTGAAACGCAATTTTGGCAATTTCTTTAAGGGCTTCGTCATCAAAAGTTAGCTCGACACTTTCGGCGGCCAACATGGCTTCGTATTGTTTGGTGAGTGCGTTTTTAGGTGCTTTCAGAATCTGGTAGAAGTTTTCTTCGGTTAGGCTTTCTAATTCTACTCTAATCGGGAAACGCCCTTGTAATTCTGGAATCAAATCCGAAGGTTTCGATACGTGGAATGCCCCCGCTGCCACAAACAAAATATGGTCGGTCTTTACACTTCCGTGTTTGGTATTGACGGTGCTACCTTCTACAATCGGTAATAAATCACGTTGAACTCCCTCTCGGCTAACATCTGGACCGCCAGATTTGCCATTACCAGATGCGATTTTATCAATCTCATCAATAAAAATAATACCCAAATTTTCGGCTTTCCAGATGGCTTCTTCTTTTACTTCATCCATATCAATGAGCTTAGCGGCCTCTTCTTCGAGCAAATATTTACGAGCCTCAGCGATGGTCAGCTTGCGTTTTTTACTCTTTTTGGGCAACATCCCGCCAATCATATCTTGCAGATTCATCATCGAAACCTCATCAATCGGGCCACCCATTACGCCAATCGAAGGAGCGTTATTGGCATTGACATCAATCTCAACTTTTCGATAGTCTAACTCTCCATTTTTGAGTTTTACTCTAAACGCCTCACGGGTCTTTTCGTTTAGCAAATGTTCGGTGTAGTTCTCAATCTCTTTTTTATCTTCTTCGGGCTGAAAACCAATATCTTTTTTGTTTTTTACTGGCGGAATCAGAATGTCGAGAAGAGAATCTTCAACGGCATCCATTGCTTTGGCTTTTACCTCTTCTTTTTTGGCTATTTTTACCATATTGACCGATTGCTCGACCAAATCACGCACCATGCTCTCGACATCTCGACCGACATAACCGACCTCGGTAAATTTTGAGGCTTCGACTTTTGTAAATGGAGCATCGGCGATTTTGGCCAAACGACGAGCGATTTCGGTTTTACCTACGCCAGTCGAACCAATCATCAAAATGTTATTCGGCACAATCTCGGCTTGCATGTCGGCTGGGGCATTCATCCTACGCCAACGGTTACGCAGAGCAATCGCCACATTGCGTTTAGCATCTTTCTGTCCGATAATATATTTGTCAAGTTCTGCTACGATTTCTTGTGGTGTAAGATTTTCTATTTTTTTTGCCATTTTTGGTCAATTATCAATAAACAATTATCAAATTTGTGATTGTTTCGTTTAAAAAGTGAATGCAAAAGTACTCTTCTTTTAATCCAAAAACAAATCCCAAAAGCCATGAAAAAGCTGTATAAAATCTTAATTGCCGATGACCATTTGTTGTTTTTAGAAAGTATGGCTCTGTTGCTCGATTCTTTAGAAGAAGTAGAACTGGTAGATAAAGTGAGCAACGGAAAAGAGGTCTTAAAAAAGCTAAACGATATAAATATTGATATTCTGCTCTGCGATTATCGGATGCCCGAGATGGATGGCATAGAGTTGGCGTTTCAGCTTCGAGAAAAATATCCCGCCATTAAAATTATTCTGCTGACGGGTAGCGACGATTTAGATGGAATCCGTAAGGCAGTGCAGGCAGGTGTGAAAGGTGTGCTATCGAAAAATATCAGTAAAAACGAACTCCAAAAAGCCATTAATGCCATCGGAGAAGGATTTACGTATTTCTCGAATGATATAATGCAGATTCTGACGCAGTTTCCTACGGTCGAAAAAAATACTCCAAACGAAGCCCTATCCGACCGTGAGCTTGAGGTACTGAAACTAATCAGCCAGAGCCATACGGGTGTGCAGATTGCCGACAAACTCAATATCAGTCATCATACTGTCGAGAGCCATCGCAAAAATCTTTTTCGTAAGATAGGCGTCAATTCTACTTATGCCTTGATTAAATATGCGATGCAGAATGGGATAAATCCCTAAAATTGGGGATATAATTTACCGAAGATTGGGGATTTTCTGGTACCAGAAATTACCCGAACTTTGCCATCCCGATAATACAAGATAGGATTACAAAATACCATTTAGAAAAAGCTTACTTAGATACTTTTGACCATGAAAACCATCAGAATTCTTGGGAAGGATAAGAGAATCCTTCCGATAGAGAGCATTGTGCTGCTCGAAGCAAAGATAAACTATACGTGCATTCACCTCGACGACGGGAGCCGCTTTCTGAGTTCGTTTCATTTGGGGTCTTACCAGCAAAAACTACCTGATTTTTTGAGAATTAACAAGAGTTTTCTCGTCAATCAATCTTTTGTAAAGGCGATTGCAGAAGGGGCTGTTGTACAACTAAAAAATGGTGTTTTGGTAGAGCCTTCTCGCCGCCGTAAAGCTTTTATTTTGAATAAGCTGAATTCATTACTAAACTGAAATTCGTCCATGAAAACAATTAAACATTTACTTAAAATCCTATTAGTTTTTTGGGTTTTTGATACCCAAAGTCAAGTTTTACCCAGTCACCCACGGATATTCATTGATAGTACACTAATGAATACGCTCCAAAATCGCCGAATCAGAAATACGATTGAATGGCAAAAAATGAATACTTGGGTCGAAATCATGAAACCCAATACGGCAAGTTACATTGTCAGTCAATACGAAGGGCAACATTATGCTTTTGGATTTATGCTTTCGTACTGGGCTACAAACGACACTTCGTATCGTAATAAAGCCATTCAGATTTTCAAGGCCTATTGGGCTACAAAGACCGATGCTTCGATTCATCGGGATAATGGTTTTGATTCTCGTGGAATGATGGCAGATTGTGCGATTTTGTATGACTGGATGTATCCTTATTTAGACGAACCATTCAAGCAAGCGGTCAGAACTCGGCTTGTAGTTTGGGCTGATTGGATACTCGCCAACGGCTATGGAACTTGGAATGGGCAATACTATTACGAGGGCAATAACTACGTTGTAGGGCATATTTTGGGTATTACGGCTACGGCTCATGCCATTTATGACGACGACCCCGTAAATGGTGCAAGGTTACTCAATATTGCTACTACTCAGTTGGCTCGAATCAATACTTTTATCGGAACTCGTCTAAAAGGTGGCGATGCCAACGAAGGGTGGAGTTATGGAGCAGGTTATTTTCATAATCTCATGAAGATTTATGGTATCTTTAAGTCAGCTTCTTCGGCTCACACAGATTATTTTGCACAAACTCAATACGAGGAAGAAGCACAGCAATTTTTGATTTATGCAACTCTGCCCAATAAAGCGAACCTGCTTGCAGAGGGCGATTGGTCGAGAGAAAGTTCGGGTTCGATTTGGGATATGAATCGTTGGTTGGCAGATTTGGTTTCGACTTATTCAGATAACCAAACCATTCGACAAGTGGCTCGTTTTTATGCCAATGAAATATATCCTTCTAATAAATGGTCAAGCCCGACTTCTTATTGGTGGAATCTATTTTTATTCTCGAATCAAGAAATTCAATCGACAGATTATCGGACTGTTCCCCCTTTTAATACCCAAAATTATATTTTTACAGATACAACTGGTACTGGACAGTTTATTCAAAGAGAAAATTGGCAAACCAATGGTCAATGGATGAGTTTTAGAGCAGGCGGACACTACGGAGACCATGCTCATGACGGTCAAGGGCATTTTAATCTTTGGGAGAATGGTTGGCTGATTGTAGATAGAAATACCATTAACTCATCGGGTATTGAGGCTCAGGATGATTATAGTAATGCCTTTCAGTTTTATGCAAATAACAAAGCTATCCATTATGCCCAACTTGGCTACCCAAATGCCGAGCATTCGTTGATACCCCAAAGAGAATTTACTAATAGTTATTCTTACCTTAATACCGACAATACACGGCTTTATACACTCAGAACACATCCATCTTATAATAATGTAGTAAATAAAGCTAAAAGAGCTTTGTTTTATCTGCCTACCCAAAAAACGATGGTGATTTTTGACAATGCCGAAACCAAAAGCGATACTAATGCAAAGGCTTACAGAGTAACTTATCAAGGAGTTCCGAGTATCAATGGCAAAATCATGCGATACTCAAATGGTACGACTAAAGTATATAACCATACGGTTTTCCCGCAAAATGTAAGCACCTATCAGCCGTATGATTGTTCTACTTGCCGACCACGCTACCGATACATTGATGTAAAATACCCTAATCAGCAAAAGCAAAATTACTTTGTAAACGTAATTTATACCAAACCCAATGCCGATACTACCAAAAGAGTTTCGGCAATCAGCCGAGCAAGCGGAAATGTGTTATTGTCAGATTTTTATGGAAGTTTGATAGAGGGCGACACCACCAATATTGCGGTTTTGTTTGCTGGCGATAGTGCTACTTACAGTTATGATTCGTTGAGATACCGGATTGATAATTCACGCCAAAGCCATCATTATGTGGCAGGTTTGAAGAGTTCGACCAATTACTACGTAACAAAAACAAACGTAGCAAGCTTGTTGGATGTTCGTATTTCGCTCAATCCGATTCCGAACGCATCTGTTATATCAACCTCGGTGGCAGGGATTTTAGAGTTTCATAATAGTTCTTTGTTTACGGGCATAAATCTATCGGTTTCTACAATTCAGCATATCAAATGCAACGGTGGCAATGATGGCCAGATAACGCTCGTAGCAACGGGCGGAGACAATAATATTAGTTTTTCGAAGGATGGGACGAATTTTCAATCATCGAATATTTTCACAGGCCTAACAGCAGGGGGCTATACAATCTCGGCAATGGATGGAACGGGCGTTACGGCAACAATCTCTGTAACTATTACACAACCTTTAATGCTAAACCTAACAACAAATAATAATTCTCCTTTTTGCGGTGGAAATACGCTCAACTTGACAAGTGGGGTAAATGGTGGAACATCGCCGTATGGCTATGTGTGGCAAGGAGCGAATGCGTTTAATTCGACAATGCAGAATCCAAGTATTGCGAATGCGACGCCCACTGCACAAGGAGTTTATACATTGACTGTAACCGATAGAAACGGCTGTACGGCATCGGCAACGACATTGGTCATAATCTACGAAGTACCTGCTGCACCTGCCATATCGGCTTCTCAAAATGCAGTTTGTGGGATTGCCCTCGTTACTGTCTCGGCAACGGGTTGTACGGATGGAATTCTGTGGAGTAATGGCAGAACAACGATGAGTTTTGTCGATACAGTTTTTGTGAATATCTCGTATTCGGCTATTTGCCGAAATGCCAGTGGATGCAATAGCCCAAATTCAAATCAATTATTGGTAACCGCAAACCCGATTCCGCAAACACCAACGATTAGAGCCGATACTACCAAAATTTGCGGTAGTGGCAATGTAAATCTGACAGCCCATAATTGTGTGGGGGCGGTAGTTTGGAGTAACAACATGACGGGGGCGAGTATCACCGTGACATTGAATCAAACCACTACTTTTACCGCAACGTGCGGTTTTAGAACTTGTAGTAGTTGTAATTCAAATGCAATAACCGTCGAAGTGGTTGGTAATTCGCTTATCAATTTGGTTAGCCCAACCGATAATTATACAAACGGAACAGTTATTCAGCAAACAAACGATAAGATTAGAGCTACCAACAAGGTTTTTGGCGGAGCAAGAGCCACTTACAAAGCAGGGAAATCTATCGAACTAAATGATGGTTTCCGAGCTGATAGTGGTAGTAATTTCAAGGCCGAAATTGGTGGTTGTAATAATTGAGTTAATACTTTTAGTGACAGTCAAAACGTAGATTTTATTCAAGGGGCATGCTTTGCCCCAATGAATTTTATTTAATGAATGCCAAAATTATTCTTTATCTAATTAGAAATGAAAAAAGAGATTATAGTGCAATATATCTCCGTAAGTGACCCCATTTACGACGGATTTGCCCAAAAATACCAAGCAAAAACTATACTAAGCCAAATACTATACATATCGGCTTATATACTGCCGGGTATTGTGGCTTATTTACTCGTCAATGTCGAGCCTATTCATCGTTTTTTTTCTGATTTATTGGGCTTTGAGGGGTACAATTTTCAATACTTTATGTTTGTCATTTTTACGGTGTTTTGGCACATGCTGTTTCCTGTTTTTATGCTTCGGAAAAATGAAAAACTTAGTTGGAAGCAAGTTTTTGAATTTCTTAGTCTCAACCATTTTTCATACAAAGAAATCCTCATTGTTGCTCCCTTAGCTTTTGTATTGAGTGTGGTGTTTTCGTTGCCCTACATGATGACAATATACAAACCCTTTCAAGAATGGTTAGATTCGGTGCAGGGGTTTAGGATTCCGACTTACAGCATTTTTGCAAGCTACGAAGCTTTCTACGGAGCCCCTTTTTTAGTAATGCTAATAATGCTAATCGGGAATTTTATCGGCGAAGAAATATATTTTAGGGGCTATTTGATGAAAAAAACAGCTTTTTTAGGTCGTTACAATTGGCTCATCAATTCAGTTCTTTTTTGCTTTTATCATCTTTGGCAGATTCCGCAATCGTGGCCGTTAATCATCCCTTTTCTTTTTTTCGGATTGGTCATGCAATTAAGAAAGAACCTTTATACAATGATTGCTTTTCATCTCTTTTTCAATATTGCTGGAGTGCAGATATATCATGTATTGTTGGGTTTAAGGTAGGATTAATAAACCCAATTTAACGTATTCAGAATAATGTAAATCGTTACACAGAATATTCGGTGATTTCCTAAGAATTATCATCAAAAAATCGACAAATGAAAACTCTTACTCTTTTTTTTACCATTAGCGTTTATCTTGTGCAAGCCCAGACTTTTAAACAAAAATTTGGTACCGAAACCGATTATAAAAGATTGTATTACCTTAATAATCAATACATTCAATCGTGGATTCGGTCAGATACAGCGATGTATAATCAGTTACTTTGGGCAGATGATTTTGTGCATCAGAGCGGAAGCAGTGGGCGATTATTCCCTAAAAAACAAATTGCTCAAGAATTTGGCAAACCACGTTTTGGCGAAATCGAATATTTCTATGCCGACGACATCAAAATTCAATTTGTTTCAAACGATGCCGCTTTGGTTTTTGCCCGTCCGCCCTACAAAGGCTTGATTGATAAAAGCGAATCTCTGAGCCGCTACAATGATGTTTATGTTCGTAGAAACGGAACCTGGATTTGCGTCTCGGCGAATATTACGACGATTGGTAATAAAACAGAAGCCATCAGTAAGATTCCCGAAAAGGTTTCATTGATTTCTTATCACAAAGGTTCTGAAAATGACATCAAAATCTTAGAAGAACTCAATACCCAACACGCCAAAGCATTTTTTGAATCGAAGCCCGAAATCCTAACCTCAATATTAGCCGATGATTATATTTTATTGTCAGAAAATGGCTCTTTATACTCAAAAAGCGAAGTTTTGAATCAGCTAAAAAGTACGCCAAAATCAAGCGTTCTGGCATCTTATAGCATCGAAAACCTACAAATTAGGTTTGTTTCTACCGATATAGCCATGATTCACGCTGCTGCTATTAGCCACCTCAAAAATGGAACAATGAAGGGTGTTCAGTACAACGATATTTACATCAACCGCAACGGAAAATGGTTATGTGTTTCGGGTAATAACACACCAATCAGATAATCCAATCTCCTAAACATACCGCTGTGTAGGGCTTTTTGTGGCTCTATAGGGCAACTTTTATGCTTAAATTTTAATAAACGCCATGAAAAAAATCACGATTACGGCTTCAGATGGTTTTCATCTGAGTGCATTGTTGGGTATGCCCCAAAATACTGCCCAACAATCAATAATTATTAGCTCAGCAACTGCCATAAAGAAGGAATTCTATCTGAACTTTGCTCAATTTTTAGTCAAAAAAGGCTATAACGTCTTACTTTTTGATTACAGAGGAATCGGAGAATCGGCACATAAAGATATTAAAAGAGCTGGCTCGTTTTTGCACGAATGGGGGACACTCGACATGAATGCCGCACTCAACTTTATGGTACACGAAATGGGCTTTACAGATATTGTTTGGCTTGGCCATAGTATCGGTGGGCAACTTTTCGGTTTTTTAGAGGACCAACAACACATCAAAAAGGTGATAAGTATCAATGCTGCCGTTGGCTATTGGCGGTATTTTCCGTATCCGATGAAGATTTTCTTTTGGTTTTTGTGGTATGTATTAAGTCCGATTCTAATCAAAGTAAGCGGATATGGCACGATGAAGATTTTGGGTTGGGGCGAAAACCTACCCAAGAATGCAATTTTAGAATGGCGGAATTGGTGCATGAATAAGTATTATTATTTGCCAGCCTTACAGCAACAATTAAAAACCGATAAATTCTATGATTTTAAGCAGCCAATTACGGCTTTGTACATGAGCGATGACTACATCGCCAACGACATTACAGCTCCGCTAATGATACAGTTTTTTCCGAATGCCAGTACCAATGTAATCAAACTACAAGTAGAAGAGTACACATCCGAAAAGGTAGGGCATACAAATATTTTTAGAAAGAAATTTGAGAACACACTTTGGAATTATTTGATAACACTGATTGAGAAATAAACACTTATAGACATGAAAAAGCTATTTTTTTACACAATTTTTTGTCCATTTATTGGCTATGCACAATCGGTGAATATACTACCCAATAGCCTACAATTACCCAGGTTTACAGCTAACCCAGCGTGTACAGTAGCCGATAAAGGGAAAATGATTTTTAATACAACTTCAAATCAAACATTATATTGCGATGGTACTTCTTGGATTGGGAATGATTGGAAAACCGATGGAAATAAGACTATTTTTAGTAATCCGAATGGGTTTATCGGAATCGGTACTGCTAATCCGATTGCTAAAATTGATATTCAGGTGCCAGATGTGAATAATAATTACAACTCTATCATAAATATGAATAACCGAAGCAATAGTGGGGGCTTATTTATATTGTCGGAACGCTCTTATGGAATCACCGGAGGAACCCGACTGACGGGTGGTATTGGTGTGTCTGGAAATTGTTTTGGCGAATTTGGCTATGGAGTAGTGGGCAAAAATTTTTCGCAAGAATATCATCCACAGTCAGCAGGTGTTTATGGGGGAGCATTTTATAATGGTATTGGAGTACACGGAACAATCCAAAAATTTGGAGTTGCAATTTATGGAGAAGTGCAAGACATATTGGGTGCTGGTTCGGCGGGTTTATTTGAGAATAATAACCCAGCAAACAACAGCGATGTGTTAATTATCCGCAATGCGGCGGATGGAAACCTTGCAGTTTTTCAAAAAAACTACACAAATGTAGCTCGCATTGACCACACTGGTAAAGGTTTTTTTAATGGCGGTACGCAGTTGAGTGGGGCAGATTTGGCAGAGGCTTTTGCGATAGAAGGCAATAAAGTTAATTATGAAGCTGGCGATGTTTTGGTGATTTCGGAAGAAAAAGACCGAACCGTCAAAAAATCAGCCAAAGCATATTCGAGTAAAGTAGTGGGGGTTTACGCTACCAAACCAGGTGTTTTATTGACCGAAGAAAATATTGATAATGAGCTAAATAACATGATTCCGATGGGAGTTGTGGGTGTAATTCCCACCAAAGTCTCGACCGAGGGCGGCGATATTGAACGAGGCGATTTGCTGGTAACATCATCTGTGGTGGGTGTTGCTATGAAAGCCGATTTAAGCAAAATCAAGATTGGGCAATGCCTCGGCAAAGCTCTCGAAAATTATTCTGGAAAAAATACTGGAAAAATCAAGGTTTTGGTGAATGTAAAGTAGTTTTACTAAATATAAAGAAATAGGTTTAATCATCAGGGCTTCGACCTTAGATTATATACCCAAGGGAGTATAGTATTTTGCTTCAGAAATTGGAATAAAATTCAATATCAGAACCCATTAATTGACGTTTAGATACCCATTTTTACAATGGACTTAAACTTTTCCGCTAAAATCATCCATAGGCATGAAAATCATAGACATATTTTTTTTGATTGTAATCATAGTAACAGCATCTGGCTTGATTCTGATATCAAAACAGATTAAGGGTATAATGAAACCAATTATTGCTCTTATTATATTGTTGGTGTTTGGACAGCTTTTCGTTTATGGTTTTTATTGGCACTATCTACCGAGTTACTTACTGATATTCTTTATGGTAATGATAGCCATTTTCCGTAAAGGTGATATTAGCAATATCAAAAAGAGACTTTTAAATTATAGTTTGGTGGCAATGCTCTTATTTGCGTTAGTTCCTTGGGTAACTTTTCTGCCCGTACCAGAACTGACGAAACCTCAAGGTAAATACAAAGTAGGTACAAGGATTTTTAGGTGGGTAGATTACAGTAGAGATGAGCTGATAACACCAGATTTGACCGATAAGAGAAATGTTGTGGTTCAGGCTTGGTATCCGACCGAAGAAAATGCCAATGGCTCTCATTCTGATTATCTGGATGGACTGGGGCATTTACCAGAAAAAGTTGGGATATTGCCAAGATGGATATTGGAGCATTATGACCAAATAAATACCTATGGTATGCTGAATGTGCCAATATCAAAAGCACAAACTCAGTGGCCAGTTGTAATTTTTCTAACCGGAAATGGTGCTTCTCGTGCCTTTTATACGAGTATTTTGGCTGGACTCGCCAGTCGTGGCTATGCGGTTTTAGCAATCGACCACCCTTTTGAGGCGATGATTACACAACTTGCAGATGGTAAGATTGCCACTACCATTGAAGACCATTCAAAAGATGGCTCTGACCTCACTAATTTCATGAAAGGTCGTCTCGATACACGAATTGCAGATGTTCAGTTTGTAATAAATCAGTTAGACAGTCAGAAAGCCTCCAAAGATGGTTTTTTATCAGCTCTTGACCCAAACCGAATTGTTATTACAGGCCACTCTTTGGGAGGTGCCTCTGCGGCGGCTGCAATGGCGGTTGATTCACGAATTAAAGCTGCTGCTAATATTGACGGAACATTATATGGAGAATTACCCAAACCAAATGGCCCACGACCTTTCTTATTGCTGGAGAGCAATAAAGAAGACCAAAGCCGCTACTTGAGATATGAAAATGGAAATCAAAAATTATTTAAGCAATTTGGAGGTGGATATAGGTACGTGATAACAGAAGCAGACCATTATAGCTTTACCGATGCTCCACTTCTTTTGGCTACACCTACTCGTTTGTTTGCTGGTCGTATTTTGGGGTTTGGTAATATCCCAACGATGACTCATAATGCGACCGTTGATATTTTAAATCATTTCTTTTATTGTACACTAAATAATAAACTCACCGATTTAGATTCGGTTGTATCACACTATCAAGGTATTGTTAAACTTAAATAAAAGTAGAAAGAAAACCATTAGAATAAGTTAGCGATTATTTTACCGAACGAAACGCAAAAATAACATTTAAAAATGAACTTAAATCAGGTAACAATACCATCATTGAACGTAGAAAAAGCGATTCAATTTTATCAAAAATTAGGACTAAAACTAATTGTAAAAGCACTTCCGCATTATGCCAGATTTGAGTGTCCAGACGGAAATTCGACATTTTCAATTCATCAAGTTGAACATCTTTCAATAGGAAATGGAATACATATTTATTTTGAATGTCATAATCTTGATAATTATGTTAACGAATTGATTAGTAATGGAATTGAATTTGATGAAATGCCAAATGATAAAGATTGGTTGTGGCGTGAAGCACACTTAAAAGACATTGACAAAAATCATTTGATTTTATACTACGCAGGAGAAAACCGACTAAATCCACCTTGGAAATTGACTTAGTACGAAAACATATTACAAGTTTACAATTATTTATTCCCTTTCGGGTAATAGAATGTAAAAAATAAATTCACCACTATGGAGCTTAGAACACAAAGCTTCACGAAGAAATAATCAGACTAAGTCCATCTATGTGTTTTACGTGAACTTAGTGGTAAAATTAAAAATACGATTTTATCAACCGAAAGAGAATAACTTTGAGTAAGGATATTAGCTTTTGTGCTTCGAGTTTCCGCCCGAACGCAAAGCCGTAAACCATTAGCGGTCATTGTAACGAACGATAAATATATATAACGAACAGGAAAAATATGGACAATAAAATCGGTATAGTTTTTATAAATGGTGCAGGACTTAATAGTTCAATTTGGAGTGATGTGGAAAAGAAAATGGATTATCCAATGTTAAAAATTGACTTTCCAAATAGAAAACTTGAAAACAATCCAAATGCTAACCTGACTTTTGACGATTATATAAGCAAGACAATTGAAGAAATAAAAAATTGGGAAAAAGGCAATTTAGTGATTGTTGCTCATTCTATCGGTGCTTTTGTTGGGCTTAAAGTTGCTGAACAATTCAAAGATGAAGTGAAGGGGTTTGTTGCAATTGGTTCAGTTGTACCCAAAAGCAAACAATCATTTGTGTCTTCATTACCATTTCCACAAAAATTTATATTGCCTATTGTGTTATCCTTATTCGGGACAAAGCCACCTAAAAAATCAATAGAAACGGGACTTTGTAGTGATTTGCCACCTGAGATAACTTCAAAAATTGTGAACGAATTTACGCCCGAGGCAAAAGCACTTTACACAACTAAAATAACTTTTAACTTACCAGACACAAAACGTTTGTATATTAAATTAATAAACGACAAATCAATGCCGACAGATTTGCAAGACGAAATGGCGAAAAAATTAAACGCAACAGAAATACAAATCATAAACAGCGGACATTTACCAATGTTGAGTAAGCCAAAAGAATTAGCCGATATTTTATCAGATTTTATAAACGAAATTTAGCAAGATGCTCCACAAATAACAAAGACTTAGTAAAATGGGGGCAGAAGTGCTAAATTCAGCATTTACACTTCTATCAACATTTGTGCTTCTAATTCCCCCACTTCGCCAAGTCCAAGCCGTATCTAACCAATCATTGTTGTTAACCGTGTCACGGGTTTTAAATGATTCATTTCAAAGTATTTTATGTTAACCGACCAGCATGTTTCGACAAGAACTCCTATGGAAAAGATTATTAAAACAATAAAACGACAATTATGAAAAAAGTAGGTTTAGTCGGCGGAATCAGCTGGGTTTCGACCTTAGATTATTACAAAGCTATAAATGAAGGGGTGAACCATAAATTGGGGGGGCTAAATTCGGCAGAATGCATTATTTACTCGATTAATTTTGCCGAACTTCAAGAAAAAACGTGGGATAATTCCTACGAATTGCTACTTAATGCTTGTAAAAGCCTAACAAATAGCGGAGCAGAGAGTATCGTTTTGTGTGCCAATACAGCTCACATTTTTGCTGATAAATTAGAACGAGAAACCCAGTTGCCTTTCATTAATATTATTGATGAAACGGCCAAAGTCATTGTTTCGCAAGGCATAAAATCAGTAGGTTTGCTTGGTACAAAATTTACAATGGAGAGCGATTTTTATCTTTCTAAATTACAATTTTTTGGCTTAAATATTTTGATACCCGAGTCGCAGTCAACAAGAGATGAGATTCAGCATATCTTAAAAAATGAGTTAGGCAAAGGAGAAATAAAACGAGAATCTAAAGTTAGACTCCTTGAAATTACCAACGAATTAATCAAACAAGGTGCAGAAGGCATCATTTTGGGGTGTACCGAAATACCTTTGTTGATAAGCCAAGAAGATTTTTCGATTCCTGTTTTTGATACTACCCAAATACATTCAGAAGCAATCGTAAATTATATGATTTCGTAGAAAATGAAAGCAAAACTTCTCAATCTCGGTTTAATTCTAACCTCGCTATTAGGCTATTTAGAATGGGGCAGGGGCAACCATGAATTTTTGTTTGAAAGCGAATGGCTGGTTCTTTCTAAAATATTTACAGACCCCATGTTGGTTTTGCATCCGCTGACGGTGATTCCGATACTGGGGCAAATCATTCTGTTTATTACACTTTTACAACCCAAACCTAACAAAATACTTACTTATTTGGGTATGGGGAGCATTGGGTTTTTGTTAGTTTTTCTGTGTTTTGTCGGAATAATAGACCTAAACTTCAGAATTGTACTTTCTACATTGCCGTTTTTGATTCTCGGATTTATTACTTTAAGGCACCATCGAGACAAATGAAACCGAATGAATTTTTGATACACATGCCCAACAACAAAAACATCGTTTTGCGTAAACTCGAAGCCGATGATTTTGATAAATTATTTGATTATCTTCAAAATTTAAGTACCGAAACTAAGGCCCGTTTTGGCCCACACCTATTTGATAAACAGTCGATTCTTGATTTTTATCATCCGCAAAATCGCAATACAGCGTTTGTTGGTATTGATACTCAAACCCAAGAAATCGTGGCGTATTCTATCCTTAAAACTGGATTTATTGAAAAAGACAAACTTCGTTATGAGGGCTATGGTATCATGCTAAGTATAACTGCCGATGTCACTTTTGCCCCATCGGTGGCCGATGCTTGGCAAGGTGTTGGTTTGGGTGTACAAATGTTTAGATACATTCTAAATTCGTTACAAAGTACTGATATTGAGAAGATTATCCTTTGGGGTGGTGTGCAGGCAGGAAACCAAAAAGCTATCAGATATTACGAAAAATTGGGTTTTAAAATCTACGGAGAGTTTGAACGCAACGGACAAAATTTTGATATGATGCTCAGCTTAATCTGACCTCAAGAGTTGTACCAGTATCGTCAGAAAACAGTTTGAAATCACCGCCTATTTGCTCAACTCTACTCTGGATATTCCGCAACCCAAATCCATCTTTTAGTTCTTCTTTAATACCAATTCCGTTATCGGTAATTCGCATAATTGTCTGTTTATCAATTTTTTCAAAGCCTATTTTTGCTTTTGTCGCTTTTGAGTGTTTCAAAATATTATTGATAGCTTCCATACAAATCGAATACAGATTAAACTCAATATTTTGAGGTTGCGGTATGAGCTGCTCCAAATCTAATTCGAGATGAATTTTATTGAGCGAGTTGATTTTTACGGCCAAAATCTCAAGGGCATTATAAAGCCCTTCTTTTTCTAATTCGGTAGGCTGGAGGTTGTGCGAAAACATCCTGACTTCTTGATGGGCTATATTGAGCTGATTTCTTATATTTTTAAATATTTTTTGCTCTTTCTCCGAAAGATTCGACTCATCAACTGCCTCCATACTCATGCTCAAAGCCGAAATCAAGCTCCCGAGATTATCGTGCAAATCGGCTGCAACTCGCTTACGTTCAAGGGTTTGCCCTCGCATCATAGCATCTTTTATTTCATCGTAGGCTTTTTGGAGTTCGGCGGTGCGTTCGCTTACTTTCAATTCAAGATTCTGATTAATTTCTTCGATTCTAATCTTTTGTTTTCGATTGAGACGATACAATCTGTAAATTATCAAACTACCGATGATTACAATAAAAAGACTAAAAATCAACCAGTTGCGTTGGGTTTCTTGCCTTTGGTTTTCGGATGTGAGACCGTCGTTGATGCTCCTTTCCTCAAAAATTGCCTCTTGAGTAAGCATTTTATCTTCATTAAGTTGCTCAATAATCTTCTGATATTTTTCGTGGTATTCGAGAGCCTTTTCAGGTTTATTCAGCATCTTATGATTGAGGTACAAGTAATGATAAACACCACTTTGTTCTTCAATCCAACTGTTTTTTTGAGCAATTTTAATGGCTTTTTCGCAATATTGATTCGATAACAGATAATCTTTTTTGACCAAATGGTAGAAATGAATCAAGACCATGTAGCTATAAAATAACCCCTGCCGAACCTGCGATTTATCGCTTTGGGTCTGAATCCGAATGGCTTCTTGCACATATCCCAGCCCCTTCTGTTCTTCTTCCCACAGTAGGTGTACCCAGCCGATATTTTTATTGATAGCACTTTTTATGTAATCATCATCGGTTTGATTGGCTACATTCAGGGCCTCATGAAATTTAACCAAAGCTTTGTCATAATAATCATGTTTTCTGAAAATCGTTAATCCTTGCGAGTTCAGGCACAATGCCCAAAGCGACTTTAAGTTCTTTTTCTGAGCGATTCCGAGGGCTTTATTGATGCATTCAATCCCTTTTTCGAGGAGATTTTGGTCTTTGTAGCATGTACCCAAAAGATGATAAGCAAAAGCCACGATACTATCATTTTTGCTTAGCTTGATGGCGGTCTCGTAGCAATCTGTTGCCTCAAAATACCTCCCTTTTTTTTGATAAATGATAGCACTATTGAGGTGTCCACGGCCTAATTCTTCGCTGTCGTTTGCTTGCCGAGCCAAATAAATCGCCTTTTTAGAGGCATTTTGGCTGCTATCGAGCAAATTTAGGTAGTTGAGATTTTTGGCAATATCGTTATAGATTCTGGCAGATGGTGGCAGACTATACAGCGATTCGAGCTCAATTTCTTCTTGAAATCGTTGAGAAAAACTAAGTAAAGGCAGCAAAAAAAGTATAAATAATAATTTTTTCATTTGGATGTTTTAAAACACTAATCCTCTAAAACTACAACCTAAAAAGAGGATTACCCTATTGCAGATTCATTTTCCGAAAACCAGCAATCAAGATTAGCGAAAGATTTAAAATGGATTTATTTTATGAAGAAAAATGGATTTTATTGTTGATTTTGAGCCTATCAGATTTGCTCAATAAAAAAAGTATTTAATATTACGATTTTAATACAAAAATATAAATCTTTGGAGCAGATTATCTGATTTTAGTTCTAATATTCAAAAAATGATTGAATTTTTAAGCAAGTTTACTCGATAAATTCCATCTAAAAGACACCACCCGTAAAAATCGCTCTATTATGAAAAAATCTTTACTTTTTGCCTTGTTAGGTATTTCTTCCCTGATTTATGGAATTCCCCATGCTGCTTTTTCACAAACTTGTACTCCTTTTTTCTCGAATGATTGCTCTATGGGGTTAAATAATTTTGTATTGACAAGTTCTGCTCCATCGGCTACTTTAATAAACGATACCGGAACCTCTTGTAATGGTCCGGCTTCGAGTAGCGTGATAAATGTAACGGCAGGGAGTTCTTACGATTTCAATCTTACAGTATATAGTGCATTTGGTTCTGATAATACAAGTGCTTTTTACTCAATTTGGCTTGATAAAAACAATGACGGAAGTTTTACAATAGATGAGAGACTTTTTTATAATAACTCTACAGAGATATACAAAGGTTCTGGTTTTGGCTCCCCAACTGAAGGTACAGGTACAATTACGATTCCTACTGATGCCCTGACAAGTTCGGATATAACCTTTCGAGTTTTGGTGGTAGCAGCAAATGATTTGGGCGATGGTTGCCCAACAGACCCTAACGATGCTTGTGGGTTTTATTGTGGTGGCGAAATCCATGATTATCAGATGAGGGTATCAGCACCAGCCTGTACAACTCCAGCTTCGCCAACTGGTACTTTTATTGGTACAGATGCTTTTAATTCAATTACGACAACCACTTTTTGCGAAGGCGGCGAATTATATCTTTTATCAAATACTTGTACCGATGCAGGGGCGTCGGTTGTTTGGTACACTACAAGCACTGGTGGCACAAGTGTGGGTACTGGCACAGTGTTTATACCTAATAAAACTTATGTGTTAGTTTCACCTCCATTAGGTTCTACAACTTACTATGCAGCTTGCGAGTCTTCTCCTACGTGCAGCAGCCCAAGAGTAAACGTGGGTACTGTATCTTTTGCGGAGAGACCTGCCCAACCGACAAACGTAAATATTAGCCCTTCATTATCAATTTGTGCAGGAACCGTCTTGACGTTATCGGCTACTTGTAATCAGGGTGAACAAGTGAGATGGTATGCTGGATTTGAAGGACAAATAGGTACAGGCTCACCTATCAATTATACACCAAGTAGCAATACTAAGATTGAAGTTACTTGTTTTAATCTAACTACAGGATGTGGTTCAAACTCGGTAGAAAATAATATTGTTGTCAATTCAATTCCATCCGCCCCAACCGTTAATGGCACGACTATTTGTAGTGGAAACAATACAACATTAACAGCAAGCGGATGCAGCGGAAGTTTGACATGGTATTCATCGGCAACTGGAACGACTTTGGCCAGTGGAACAGCATCGGGCTTAAACTTCACGACACCATCTTTAGTGAGTAATACGAATTATTATGTATCCTGCACCGAGAATAGTTGTGAAAGTAGCCGAACCACGGCTTCAGTTGTTGTCAATGCAATTCCATCCGCCCCAACCGTTAATGGCACGACTATTTGTAGTGGAAGTAGCACAACTTTAACAGCAAGTGGATGTAGCGGAAGTTTGACATGGTATTCATCGGCAACTGGAACGACTTTGGCCAGTGGAACAGCATCGGGCTTAAACTTCACGACACCATTATTGGCGAGTAACACGAATTATTATGTATCCTGCACGGAGAATAGTTGCGAAAGTAGCCGAACCACGGCACTGGTTGTAGTCAATTCATTACCAACAACTCCAACAGATTTGACAGCGAGCCCAACCTCAATATGTGTAGGAAGTAGCTCAACTATTTCGATACGATTTGAGCAATGTATGGGAACGGTCAAGTGGTACAGTGGAGTTTCATTCACGGATTTTGTGGGTAATGGTAGCGGGATTAATGGACAATTAAGTGTTAGTCCGGCCACCAGCACAACTTATAAAGCCAGATGTGTATCATCAAACACTTGTGAAAGTCCATTAAGTAGCGAAAGTGTAACAGTTGTTGTGAATGCGATTCCAACCGCTCCAACCGTTAATGGCACGACTATTTGTAGTGGAAATAGTACAACATTAACAGCAAGCGGATGTAGCGGAAGTTTGACATGGTATTCATCAGCAACCGGAACGACTTTGGCCAGTGGAACAGCATCGGGCCTAAACTTCACGACACCATCTTTTATGAGCAACACGAATTATTATGTATCCTGCACGGAGAATAGTTGCGAAAGTAGCCGAACCACGGCCTCGGTTGTAGTAAATTCATTACCAACAACTCCAACGGATTTGACAGCGAGTCCAACCTCAATATGTGTAGGAGGTAGCTCAACTATTTCGATACGATTTGAGCAATGTATGGGAACGGTCAAGTGGTATAGTGGAGTATCATTCACGGATTTTGTGGGTAATGGTAGCGGGATTAATGGACAATTAAGTGTTAGTCCGACTACCAGCACAACTTACAAAGCCAAATGTGTATCATCAAATACTTGTGAAAGTCCATTAAGTAGCGAAAGTGTAACAGTTGTAGTAAATTCAATTCCATCCGCACCAACCGTTAATGGCACGACTATTTGTAGTGGAAATAGTACAACATTAACAGCAAGCGGATGCAGCGGAAGTTTGACATGGTATTCATCAGCAACCGGAACGACTTTGGCCAGTGGAACAGCATCGGGCCTAAACTTCACGACACCATCTTTGATGAGCAACACGAATTATTATGTATCCTGCACGGAGAACAGTTGTGAAAGTAGCCGAACCACGGCCTCGGTTGTAGTAAATTCATTACCAACAACTCCAACAGATTTGACGGCGAGTCCAACCTCAATATGTGTAGGAAGTAGCTCAACTATTTCGATACGATTTGAGCAATGTATGGGAATGGTCAAGTGGTACAGTGGAGTTTCATTCACGGATTTTGTGGGTAATGGTAGCGGGATTAATGGACAATTAAGTGTTAGTCCGGCCACCAGCACAACTTACAGAGCCAAATGTGTATCATCAAATACTTGTGAAAGTCCATTAAGTAGCGAAAGTGTAACAGTTGTTGTGAATGCGATTCCATCCGCTCCAACCGTTAATGGTACGACGATTTGTAGTGGAAATAGTACAACATTAATAGCAAGCGGATGCAGTGGAAGTTTGACATGGTATTCATCGGCAACCGGAACGACATTAGCCAGTGGAACAGCATCGGGCTTAAACTTCACGACACCATCTTTGATGAGTAACACGAATTATTATGTATCCTGCACCGAGAATAGTTGTGAAAGTAGCCGAACTACGGCTTCGGTTGTAGTAAATTCATTACCAACAACTCCAACAGATTTGACAGCGAGCCCAACCTCAATATGTGTAGGAAGTAGCTCAACTATTTCGATACGATTTGAGCAATGTGTGGGAACGGTCAAGTGGTATAGTGGAGTTTCATTCACGGATTTTGTGGGTAATGGTAGCGGGATTAATGGACAATTAAGTGTTAGTCCGGCCACCAGCACAACTTATAAAGCCAGATGTGTATCATCAAATACTTGTGAAAGTCCATTAAGTAGCGAAAGTGTAACAGTTGTTGTGAATGCGATTCCATCCACCCCAACTGTTAATGGTACGACTATTTGTAGTGGAAGTAGTACAACTTTAACAGCAAGTGGATGCAGCGGAAGTTTGACATGGTATTCATCAGCAACTGGCACGACTTTGGGCAGTGGAACAGCATCGGGCTTAAACTTCGCGACACCATCATTGGCGAGTAACACGAATTATTATGTATCCTGCACCGAGAATAGTTGCGAAAGTAGCCGAACTACGGCCTCGGTTGTTGTCAATTCAATACCATCCGCCCCAACCGTTAATGGCACGACTATTTGTAGTGGAAATAGTACAACATTAACAGCAAGCGAATGCAGTGGAAGTTTGACATGGTATTCATCGGCAACTGGCACGACATTAGCCAGTGGAACAGCATCGGGCTTGAACTTCACGACACCATCCTTGGCGAGTAACACAAATTATTATGTATCCTGCACGGAGAAGTCTTGCGAGAGTAATAGAACATCAGTTGCTGTCACTATCAATCCATTACCTACTACACTAACCATTTTATCAGACAAAACATTAATTTGTAATACGGAAACTGCTACTTTGACGGCATCAAATTGTAACGGGACTGTTATCTGGAGCAATAACTCAACTGGTACAAGCCTTGTCGTAAGTGTAAGCGGCTCATACACCGCAACTTGTACAAATTCTTGTGGAACAAGCGTAAATTCAAACCAAATAGTAATTACACAAAACCTTACCCCTAACCCGCCATCTGCTTCGGCAAGTAAAACGCTACTGTGTAATGGCGAGAGTGCTACATTAACGGCTTCGGGCTGTAGTGGTAATGTATCGTGGAATAATAATGCCACAGGTTCGGTGGTACCGGTATCGAATGCAGGTACTTACTCAGCTGTTTGTAGTAATGTTTGTGGCACAAGTACAGCATCTAATCAAATTGTGATTACTCAAAATACTACACCAAACCCTCCGATTGCTACTACTGATAAGATGATTATTTGCAATCAAAATGAATTTGCAATGCTAACGGCTTCTGGATGTGTTGGAAATATCAGTTGGAATAATGGTGAGACAAATTCAATGATTAGAGTTTATATTGGAGGTACATACACTGCAACATGTACAAATGGGTGTGGAACGAGTGGAAGTTCGTCAGGACTGATAATTAAAGTAGGAGTGACCCCAACTACCCCTTCTATTTCATTAGCAAATCCAATTAATTGTGGCGATGTAAGTGCGGTATTGATTGCATCCAATTGTAATGGAACTTTAAATTGGGGAGGTGGAATTACAGGTGTTTCAACACGAACCGTAACAACTTCGGGTACATATTCGGCCGTTTGTGAAACTATTTGTGGTATCTCGACAGCTGGTTCTATCAATATCCAATTCAAGCAAATTCCTGCGGTAACGGCTTCAAATACTGGGCCGTATGTGTTTGGTCAAACAATCCAACTCAACGCAACTGGTGGCAGCTCGTACAGTTGGACTGGACCAAATAATTTTACAGCGACGGGAGCTTCGCCTACATTGATTGCCTCTACAAATGCCAATGCTGGTATCTACACCGTAATTGTAACAAATACCGATGGTTGTTCGGCAACTGCTACAACAAATGTTTCGTTATCGGGTTGTGATGTTTGCTTCAATTTGGTTACGGCAGAGGCTCTTGATTCTAAAGGGCTTTTTCAGCTGAAAAACGGAACGCAGTTTTATGAGATTTCGGAACCAACCGAAACGGGAGTTGTCATTACACTATCGCCCAACCTCAATGCTATAACCGAAAGCTTGCACATCGTGACGAGTGGAGCGATTAGTTTTGAACGTACAGAGAATATCCCGCCATATGCAAGTTTTGAAAACCGAGGAATTTGGATTTTTGGAGTTCATTTCTCGCCTGGCACCTATACCATTACGATAACGGGTTATAGCCAAGACAACCTGCAAGGGGTTATCACGATACCTACTTATTCTATTACATTTACGGTATTACCATGGCCAAACGATTTAGCAATCACCCTCACCAATCAGCTGCCATCAAAAGTGTGTGCTGACTCAAGAATCACTGTGTCGTTTAATGCAACAGGTATCTTTGGTTCTGGCAATGAATTTGAAGTACAATTATTCAAAAATGATGGCACCTACAATAGTGCTGTTGTATTGGCCCGAACTCCGACTGCTGGAACTCTACAGATACAATTACCATCTGATTTAGAAAGTGGAGCTTCGTATCGACTTAGAGTTGTTTCGACAAACGCTATTTTAGCCAGTTTGGCATCAAATCTCTTTACAATCGGAACTACGAATCTGACCTTGGTTAGCCCGACCGATGATGTTAATACAGTCGTAACTGATAAAATTGGTGGAAAAATAACTGCTACTAACCTTGTTAGTCCTGAGGGTAAAGTAAATTATTTAGCCGAAAAATCTGTATTATTAAATCCTGGATTTGAAGCGAAGGCCGGAAGTACATTCCAAGCCATCATTAGTGGATGTAATCAGTAAAATTAAGTTTGGATAGATTTATAGATTGTGAAATAACATCGTTAAAAATAAGTGATAGAATCCGTGGCACGGCTCGAACCTTTAATGTTGAAATCAGGCTATTATGGTTTAGCCGTGTCACGGTTTTTTAGGGAAGTTATTTCACGCACTATAATTAGCTTTTTAGTGTTAAATGTGGGAGTAGATAGATTCTTGAAATTTTTGAATGTTGATATTTGAAATATTATCGAATATATCACTTTTCCAAGAATGAATCTCGAAATAGTACAATTTTTATAATCTTTTGTAATAATTGTTTGCAGCGATTACATTTACACTAATTTTGTAAGCTATGAACAATCAAAAGAGAATTCTTTAAAAATGTTGTCGAAAACCACTTCTGATAAACTACAAATACTCGAACAAAAAAACGCAGAAGCCCTACAAGGTGGCGGCGAAAAGCGTATTGCTTCTCAACATAAAAAAGGTAAACTTACGGCTCGTGAGCGTGTCGAATTATTGCTCGACGAAGGTTCTTTTGAAGAAATCGGCAAGTTTGTTATGCACCGTTGCAAAGACTTCGGTCTCGATAAAGAATACTACCTCGGCGATGGCGTTATAACTGGCTACGGAACGATTGCAGGACGCTTGGTTTATGTTTTTGCTCAAGATTTTACGGTTTTCGGAGGGTCATTATCCGAAACTTATGCCGAAAAAATCTGCAAAATCATGGACATGGCCATGAAAAACGGTGCCCCCGTGATTGGACTGAATGATTCGGGCGGAGCCAGAATCCAAGAAGGTGTAAACTCACTGGCTGGTTATGCAGATATTTTCTATCGTAATACCCTTGCTTCGGGCGTGATTCCACAAATTTCGGCTATTATGGGACCTTGTGCGGGTGGTGCGGTTTATTCGCCTGCTTTGACAGACTTTATTATGATGGTCGAGAATACTTCGTATATGTTTGTGACTGGGCCGAATGTCGTAAAAACTGTTACGCACGAAGACGTTACCTCAGAAGAACTCGGAGGAGCAATGACCCACGCTACTAAATCGGGTGTTACGCATTTTGTATCTGCCAACGAGGTGCAGTGTATCAATGATATTAAGCGACTGTTTAGTTATATCCCGTCTAATTGCGAAGAACAACCGCCATTCGCCGATTACGAATCAGATGGTAACGAAAAACGCCCCGAAATAATTAAAATCATACCCGATAATCCCAATCAGCCGTATGATATGCGTGAGATAATCGAGCAAATTACCGATACCGATTCTTTCTTTGAAGTTCATAAAAATTACGCTGAGAATATCGTAGTTGGTTTTGCCCGAATCGGTGGACGCTCAGTGGGTATCGTGGGCAATCAACCTGCGGTTTTGGCAGGTGTGCTCGATATTAATGCCAGTATCAAAGGAGCGAGATTCGTCCGTTTTTGCGATTGTTTCAATATTCCGTTATTGGTTTTAGAGGATGTTCCAGGGTTCTTACCAGGCACTGACCAAGAATGGCATGGAATCATCATGCACGGAGCAAAACTGCTCTATGCTTTGAGCGAAGCCACTGTGCCACGTATCACGGTTATTACTCGTAAAGCCTACGGTGGGGCGTATTGTGTGATGAACTCTAAACACATCGGAGCCGATATGAATTATGCCTTCCCGACGGCCGAAATTGCTGTAATGGGAGCGGCGGGTGCTGCCGAAATCATCTTCAAGCGTGAAATCGACGCTGCCGAAGACCCCAAAGCGGCATTGCAAGAGAAAGTAGATGATTATACCGAGAAATTTGCCAATCCTTACAAGGCGGCACACCGAGGCTACATCGACGAGGTAATAGACCCAGCCGATACTCGCGAGAAGCTAATCAAGGCATTCAAAATGCTCGAAAACAAAGTAGATACGCTCCCTCGTAAAAAACACGGAAATATCCCTTTGTAATCTCCAAAATATATAGATTTCAGAAGCCCTCGGTTTGTTTTGAACCAAGGGCTTTTGTTTTTGAATATTTCTTAAACATTTCTACAAAACACGCTGTTACAATTACACACTACCAAAATGCCCATTTTGCAGTAAAAAAGTTTATGAATACAATTGATTTTGATAAATATCGCCAAATCGGAGACTCCCAATGCGACGAAGTAGTTTCTCAGCTCTTTGTCTATGGAGGCATGGCGTATTTGCGTCAACTCATTGGGTATTTGTCTAATTATCAGGATTTTACTTTTGCAGGACATCCACAAATCTTACAAGATTTTATCGAGCAACACCGTCAATTACCCGAAAATCTCAACAAAAAAAATGTTGTTAGGGCTTGCCAGTTTTATAGAGTACATCAGCAGGCAATCGGGATGGTGCTGGGGTGTTATTCATTGCCGTATTGTTATCTGGGAGCCGATGGTTCGCAGGTTTTGTATTTATCAGAGCGTATCCGTAAAGATACCTACAAACGCCTCAAAGAAACGGGCCAGTTCTTGAAAAATGTCATGAATTACGACAATTGGCAAGATGGTAAAATAGCCCTTATCTGTCTGAAAGTGAGGCTGATGCACTCGGTGATTCGCTTGTTTACGATGCACAGCGGGCAGTGGAATATGGCTTGGGGATACCCAATCTGCCAAGAAGATATGGCTGGTACAAACGGCACTTTTTCGTTTATCATGATTAAAGGACTCCGTAAAATGGGCTACGTGGTCGATGAGTCAGACGAGCGTGCTTACATCGAAACTTGGAATTACATCGGCGAGATGATGGGCGTTTGCAAAGCACTTCATCCCCAGTCATGGAAGGATGCCGTATTGCTCGATAAGGTGATTGCTCAAAGGCAATTTAAAGAAAGCCGTGAAAGCCAAATTTTGGCGAATTCGCTGATAAATACTTTTCAGTCGATGACCCAAAATAAATTCGAGAGCGATTTGGTGATTGCTCAGTTTCGTTACTTTTTGGGCGATGAACACGCCAATATGCTCGGTATTTCAAAAAACCGAATTCCGAAACAGTTTGTGAAGGTACTGAATAACTCAAATGCTTTTTTGAGCAATTTTTTTAACTGAAAATAGGCTGTTTTTCAAGAACGATACCGGAGCATCGCGTGTTTTTAAAATAGGATAATAACAGAATTTATAGATTCATTTTCTCAATCGCAAATTCACTCATTGGAGATGACTAAATCAGAAAAAATCAAACAATCATACATCGAATACCTTTTAGAAAACGGTAAAGAACCCGAGTCGGTTTGGGCGTTTTGCAAAAAACTGAAAATCAAAGAAAATGAGTTTTACGAAGAATACAATTCGTTTGTACAACTCGAAGCCGAGATTTGGAAAGGTTTCTTTGTGCAAGCCAAGGCAACTGCCGAAAGCGAAGATATTTACGGAGGATACTCGGTTCGTGAGAAACTTTTAGCGGTTTATTATACTTGGATTGAGGTATTAAAAGCTAACCGCAGCTACATATTAAAATCTTACGAAAGATTCGAGAAGCCAATCACCATGAAAAACAACATGGCTTTAGCCGAATTTAAGTATTCATTCTACGATTTTGTGAACGAATTGCTCATGGAGGCCCGCGAAACCAAAGAAGTTGAGCAGCGTCCGGTGCCATTTATCATGCAGCGTTATCCGGATTTATTCTGGAAAAAGTGTCTATTTATTCTCGAATTTTGGATAAAAGATACCAGCAAAATGTTCGAAAAGACCGATACTGCCATCGAAAAAATGGTAAATACGACTTTCGACTGGATAGGTCGTTCACCGCTTGATTCTCTGCTTGATTTAGGTAAGTTTTTGTATCAGAATAGAAAGTGAGATAGGGTGTTACACATTGGATAAAACGCATTCAAAAGAAAATTATGGAACAGCAAAACAGTATTCCCACCTCGAAGGTAGCGAGAGCTACACAATTCGTAAAGGCAGGTGTAAAAGTAGGCGGGAACTACATAAAACATTATAGTAAAAAGATTATTGACCCATCGTTGAGTAAAGAAGAGCTACACGCTGCCAATGCCGCCGATGTTTACGAGACGCTGTCTGAACTCAAGGGAAGTGCCTTAAAAGTGGCACAGATGATGAGCATGGACAAAAACCTTCTGCCACGTGCCTACACCGATAAATTTGCGATGTCGCAGTATTCGGCTCCGCCACTTTCGGCACCTTTGGTTGTAAAAACTTTCAGAGGTAGTTTTGGCAAATCGCCTTCTGAACTTTACGATAGTTTTAACGTTAACGCCTCAAATGCAGCTTCGATAGGACAAGTGCATCAAGCCATCAAAAATGGCAAAAAATTGGCAGTTAAAATACAATATCCAGGAGTTGCCGATAGCATCAGTTCAGATTTACGAATGGCTCGTCCGATGGCGGTTCAGTTGCTAAAACTCAACGATTTGGAGATTGACCGTTATTTTAAAGAAGTCGAAGAACGCCTACTCGAAGAAGCCGATTATGAATTAGAACTTCAACGTTCGGTCGAGATTACGCAGGCGTGTTCGCACATTCCGCATTTATTTTTTCCGAAATATTATCCCGAATTATCGAGCAAAAGAATCCTGACGATGGATTGGATTGACGGTCTGCATCTCAAAGAATTTTTAGAGACAAATCCGAGCCAAGAAGTCAGAAATCAGATTGGACAAGCCCTTTGGGATTTCTATAATTTCCAGATTCACGAACTCCGTCAGGTTCATGCCGACCCGCACCCTGGTAATTTCTTGATGACCCAAGACGGCCGCCTCGGAATCATTGATTTTGGTTGTATTAAAGTCATTCCCGATGATTTTTACGACAATTATTTCAAACTAATCAACGATGATACACTAAGAGATGAAGCCGAAACATGGCGGATTTTCCGTCATTTAGAATTTATCGTAAAAGAAGATTCGGATGCCGAGCAGCAGTTTTTTTATGAATTATTTGTGAAGATGATTCGGATGTTGGGCCGCCCGTTTCATGCCCATACTTTCGATTTCAGCGACCAATCGTACGTAGATGAAGTCTATGCTTTTTTTGAAGAATTGACCAAAATTGATGCCCTCAAGAATTCAAAAGCGGCGAGAGGTTCGCAGCACGGGCTGTACATCAATCGTACATATTTTGGACTCTATACACTTTTGAGCGATTTACGAGCCAATATCACAACAACCAAACCCGAATGGCTTACACCAAAACGGCTTTTGGAAACTGCGTGATTTTTAACCCTGACAGCATTTGAAATGCCAAGCGGCAAGTTGCTGTCAGGGTTTTTGAATTCAACCAAATTTTCTGCCCCATTCTTTTACTTTTTTTTGAATATGTGTAGCTTTGGATTCCTCTACCAATCAAAACTACAATGACAAAAAAGACCCTACACTTCATTTTATTACTCATCATTCCGATTCAGATTTTTGCCCAAAGGCAAACCCAAACCGTTTCGGGAATCATCAGAGACAAACAGACCAAAGTGCCGCTGATTGGTGCGAGTGTGGTAGTGGTCAATTCTAATCCGCAAAACGGAACTACTTCTGACGAAAACGGAAATTTCACCCTCAAAAATGTTTCAACCGGTAGGCACTCGTTTAAAGTGCAATACATTGGTTATGAATCATTTATAACCGACGAAATCATCGTTTCTTCGACCAAAGAACCCTTTGTCGAAATCTCACTGACGGCCTCGGCGATAATGACCGATGAAGTCGTTATTTCGGCAAATAAAAATGCTTTTGAACCGCTCAATTCGATGTCGGTTGTCAGTACGCGTTCGTTTACGCAAGAAGAAACCGAACGTATGCCTGCCGGCGTAAACGACCCCGGGCGTGTGGCTTTGTCGTATCCGGGGGTGCAGCGAGGGCCAGATGATTCCGAAAACCAAATTGTGGTTAGGGGTAATTCTCCCATCGGAATTTTGTGGCGGCTCGAAGGCATTGATATACCAAACCCCAATCACTTTGCTGTGGTGGGTTCTTCGGGTGGTGGAATCACCGTTTTTTCGGCTCAATTACTGGCAAAATCCGACTTCTCGACGGGTGGTTTTGCTGCCGAATACGGCAATGCACTTTCGGGGGCTTTTGATATGAACTTTAGGAGTGGAAACCTCCAAAAACGTGAAGAAAGAGCCAAAATTGGTATTCTTGGGCTTGATTTTGCCACCGAAGGCCCAATCAAAAAAGGATTTTCTTCGTATTTGGTCAATTACCGATATTCGACTTTGGGATTGCTCAGCCGCATGGGATTCTACTTGGTTGGCGAACGAGTTGTCAACGATTTTCAGGATTTATCGTTTAATCTGACCTTTCGTTCAAAAAATAAAAAAGCGATTTCGACCGTGTTCGGAATCGGTGGTTTGAGCCTCGAAAACTATTTGCCAGTTGCTAATCCTGCCGAACGTAAAATTGGCGTTGCCAATAATTGGGAGAATCGCTACAAGCCATCAAACGTGGGGGCTTTAGGCTACACTTACACGTTTAATCCGAACGAAAAATCGTACTTCAAAGCCGTAGTGGCACTTATGGGCAGCGAGCAGACCCGCCTGAGCGATACCCTAAACCTAAAAGATGAGCGTTATCGCTACAACGATGAGCATTATACCGATACCCGTTTGGCAACTTCGCTGACTTATTCGAACCGAATCCGCCCCAAAACGCTATTCAAAACAGGTATGATTTTTAATCAAATATTTTTCAATTTCAGTAAAGAAACCAAACCTCGCCAAAACCTCAACGATATTAATCAGCGAGAAGTGAATGTATCGGTAAAAGGTAGCGGACAAACCCAGACGATTCAGCAATATGCCCAAATTTTGCAGAATCTGACAAATAAATTAAGCCTAAATGTGGGCTATCATTTTCTGCATCTGACGGCCAACGGAACGTCATCGCTCGAACCTCGAATCTCGATGCAGTATTCGCCAACAACCAATCAGAAAATCAGTTTTGCTTACGGTTTGCACGGTCGAATCTTGCCGCTGATGACCTATTTTTATGTAAACGAGACGGGTCAGAACACCAATAAATTGCTCAAAATGCTCAAAGCCAATCACTACATTTTGGCGTATCATCTGTTTACCAAAAATCGGATGCGGATAAGTGCCGAAGTGTATCGTCAAGACCTGATGAATGTACCCATTAGTGCCGATGTAAAATCGAGGTATTGGATGCTCAATTTTAGTTCTGATTTTCCAGAGTTCCCGCTCGTGAGTAAAGGCAAAGGTCGAAACCAAGGCATTGATTTAGCCATCGAAAAACAATTCTCTAATTCGTATTTCTTTTTGGTTACGGGTTCGTTTTTGAAATCTACATTTGAAGTTTTAGACGGAAAAACCTACAATTCGAGATTCAATACGGGTTTTTCGTCGAGTTATACGATTGGAAAAGAATTTGCCTTCAAAAACGGTGGAATTCTACAAATTGGCGGTAGATTTTTGCTGAATGGAGGCTTCCGGTACACACCATTTGACCCAATCTTGTCGAGAACAAGTGGTAAATACGTAGCCAAAGAATTTGCCGAATACGAAGGCCAAGTACCAGCTTATAAACGGCTCGATACACGGATTGCGTACCGATTCAACAAACGCCGATTGTCGGGCAATATCAGTTTAGATTTTCAGAATGTGTTGAATTACCTAAACCCAACGAGTATTGGCTATAATGCCACCAAAAACGAGACATTTTTTGTGTATAACGGCAGCGGATTTATCCCTGTTCTGACAACTCAATTCGATTTTTAGCCGATATGCCGTATTTTTTGGTACTTTTGAAAATTAATAAAAATACTAACCAATAGTCAAGTTCCATGAAAAAAATCGCATTCCTATTTTTAGCTTTTCAGATAGTTTTGTTTTCGTGCCGCACCGCAAAAGTGGGTAGCAAAGACCAAACCGAAATAGTTTTCTTACACCTCAACGATGTCTATGAGATTTCTCCGCTCGAAGGCGGCAAAAAAGGCGGTATGGCTCGCGTAGCGACTGTCCGCAAAGAGTTGATTCAGAAAAACCCAAACGTAGTTACAGTCCTTTCGGGCGATTTCCTCAGTCCATCGGTTTTGGGTACGCTCAAATACGAAGGCAAAACGATTCGTGGCCGCCAAATGGTAGATGCCATGAATGCCGTTGGAATTGATTGGGTTTGTTTAGGCAATCACGAATTCGACATTAGCGAGGCCGATTTGCAAGAACGAATCAACGAATCGAAATTTAATTGGATTAATACCAATGCTCTGCAAAACAAAGGTGGAAACCTCGAACCTTTTGGTAAAATCGTGAATGGCGTAAAACAGCCATTTGCTAAAACCAAAATTCTCGAATTTAAAGATGCAAAAGGCAATACCATCAAAGTTGGCTTATTCGGAATCCTCCTCCCATCCAACAGAAAAGACTTTGTTTTTTACGATGATTTCTTTGAATCGGCAAAAAAAGCCTACAATGAACTAAAACCTCAGTGCGATTTTGTAGTGGCATTGACCCATATTGATAAAGCCGACGATGCTAAATTGGCGACTATGTTGCCAGATTTAAAACTGATGATGGGCGGACACGACCACGACAACATGATTCAGAAAATCGGTGGTGTAACCCTCGCCAAAGCCGATGCCAACGCCAAAACGGTTTATATTCACCGATTGATTTATAATGCTAAGACCAAAAGCGTTGAGGTAAAATCAGAATTGAAAGAAATCAATGATAAAATTGCTGATGAGCCTACCACGGCGGCGGTTGTAAAAAAATGGGAGGATATTGCCGACGAAAACTACCGCAAAATGGGCTTGGATAAAAACAATGTCATTTATGTTGCCAAAGAGCCTTTGGATGGTCGTGAGAGTAGTATTCGTAATTTTCAGACGAATCTCGGTAATCTGATTGCTAAATCTACGGCGGCGGCAGTGCCTTCGGGAGTAGATTGTGCGATTTTTAATGGTGGTTCGGTGCGTATTGATGACCAATTAGAAGGCGATGTTACGGAGCTTGATATTTTGAGAGTATTGCCGTTTGGAGGCAAGGTTTTAGGTGTCAAAATGAAAGGCCGATTGCTCGAACGCACGCTCGAAACGGGACTTAAAAACAAAGGCTCGGGTGGATATTTGCAGTGGGATAATGTCAGATATGACGAAGCCTCAAAACAGTGGTTTATCAATGGCAAATTGCTCGATGTTAATCAAGAATACAACGTTTCTACGAGCGATTTCTTAATGAGCGGAAAAGAGAAAGGATTGGACTTCTTGACAACCAAAAATCCAGATGTTGTGAGTGTTTATGAGCCAAAAGACAGCGATGTCGGTGGCGATATTCGCCGAGCGGTGATTGTGTATTTGAAGAAATAGCGGTTTTGTTTTAAATTTGTTGAAAACAGATTGATTATGACAACTATCACATTAGAAATCGAAGATAGCAAACTCAAATTTTTCAAAGATTTACTCAAAAACTTCTCATTTGTAAAAATTAAAGAAGAGGTTTTGGATGAAGACTCAGACGAAGATGTAATTGCAAATATCAAGCAAGGAATCAAAGAGATGAGATTGGTTGAAGACGGAAAGATGAAATCAACACCTTTTAATGAATTTTTAAAAGAGTTAGACGGTGTATAGATTAGAGACTATTGATAACTTCAAACGAGAGTTTAAACGTTTGATGAAGAAATAGCCTTCGATAAGAAGTGAGATTGAAAGTTTAGGCGAAACCCTCCAAGACAATCCATTTGAGGGAGTACCAATTGGTAATGGATTTTATAAAATTAGATTGGCTATCCGCTCTAAAGGTAAAGGGAAGCGTGGTGGGGCAAGAGTGATAACTTACGTCAAAGTAATTGCCGAAACAGTCTTCTTAGTTTCGATTTATGATAAAGCGGAACAATCTGACATCAGTCAAGATTTATTGCAACAAATTTTTGAAGAAGTAAAATAAGGTCGAAGTTTTAAAACCTCGGCTGGTCGGAGAGACCGAACCGATGGGTATCCGACCGATGGTAATGTTGTTAAACCCTCTAAATTTAAAGAACATGACTATTATTATTTTGATGTCAATTTTTGTATTGAGCTATATTTTAGCCTTCGTTTGGTCATATTTAATAGTACATACCACCAGATTTAATAGTAGGTTGATTAATGATTTGTCAATAGGTGTTCCGGTTTTTTTGAAGAGGAATAAATTAGCCATAAAAAACTTTTTTATTGTTTCGATTACAACATGTGCATCATTACTCATGGTGGGTGATTCTTTCTTTTCCTTTCAACGACCATCCATATTATATTTCTTATTTAATTTCATTTTATTTATTGTGGTCGATGACATCTGGTTTTATTTTATCCATAGGTTGATGCACACTAATAAATGGATCTACAGAAATATTCATAAGGTACACCATAAAGCTCACCCGCCCATTCCGATAGATTATTTGTACACTCACCCATTAGAAGCCATGAGTTCGTCTTTTGGGTTTATATTGGGCGTTATACTTTCTATAGCCGTATATGGTCAGGTGTCATTTTATGTTTTTACGGGGTATATTATCTATAGAACTATACACGAACTCATTGTGCATTCGAGCCTAACAGTGATTCCTAAAAAGTGGCTTGGAATATTCGGGAGTTCGGAACATCATTTTAACCACCACAAATATTTGAACGGAAACTACGCATCTGCTTTTACGTATTTAGATAAAATTTTCGGGACGGATTTAAAGGATAAAACCGTTAAGTAAAACTGCTACTACCCACTGGTCGAAGACTTATTGCGAAGCAATGTGTCTTCGACCAACATATAACGAAAGTCTCCTGACTTTCCACCCTTTCCACCTTACTGCTTCACTACTTTCTTCACTTTCACCTTTCCGTCTTTGATGGTTTTTACCAAATACGTTCCGGCTGGAAAGTAATCAAAATCAAGCAAAATCTCTTCTTTTTCGGTTATGACCGAATAATGCCTACCACCCCAAAGGTCTTCTACCACAATTTCAGATTTTCCATTACCCAGTTTTAGGGTCAATTTATCGCTTACTGGATTCGGATATGCTTGATAATCAAACGCTTGTGCGTTTGGTTCGGTGCTTGTGATGGTAAACGAATCGGTTGACCAAGGAACTATACCCGCTTCGGGAGTTGGCAATTTGGCTGTCGTAAAAATATGGAATTGTGACGGACGCAGACTGGTAACTTTCTGTAAATCAGTTACTTCAATTTCTTTACCCGTAAAATAATCGTACCATTTGCCAGTCTTCGTAAAATTGAGATTTGCCTCACGCGTAACCACATCCATATTGGCAATGATATGCACATCCATCGTTGGGTGTGTGATGTTTATTTTTTTGACCATCTCGCCCGAAGACTCACTAAAATTTGTCGAGTTAAAAGCCTCTTGCGTTGTCTTGAGTTTGATGAGTTCGGCAAATGTTTTGTAGAGTTTGAGTCTGTTATCGTTATTGAGGTATTCCCATCTGATAGGTTTTACACCAGTTCGGCCATTAAAATCAATGCTTACATCGTAGCCCAATTCGCCAAATTGCCAAATCATTTTCGGACCCGGATACGCAAAAAACAATGCCGCCGATGATTTCACTCTTTCGAGGGCTTGGCTCAAATCTTTGGTGTTTTGCTCGCCAGTTTTGCCATTTGCCAAAATATCCACCATCATGCGTTCTTCGTCGTGGCTTTCCATGTAGCCAATCAGATTCGGCTCTCGCCAGCCCCTTCGCTGATAACTCAACCAATCTAAACTATTCAAAAAACCTTTGGCCGTGTTTCTGAAATTACCATTCATATTGCCCCAAAGCAGAAAGCCATAATTGGCCAGTTCGGTTTCTTCGGGATTATCGGCAAAATGCTCCAGAATCAGATAGGCATCTTTGTCGTAACTTCTGATTTTATCGTAGATTCGTTTCCAGATTTTTACTCGACTTGCATCATAATTACCCCAAAAAGCCACATTTGGGTCAGATTGTACTTGGGTAAAGCCTTTTGATAAATCGAAACGATAACCATCAATTTTGTATTCTTTTACCCAAAATTCGCAGACTTTATCCATGAACTCTTGAGTAGCTTTGCTTTCGTGGTTGAAATCGTAAAAAACAGAGAACGGATGCGTAGCTTTCTGATTAAAAAACGGACTGTCTTTGCTTGGTTGTGAGCCATCCCAGTACATTTTTACGTACGGAGATTCTCTATCTGCCTGATTAAAAACCACATCCATAATCACAGCGATACCGTTTTCGTGGCATTTATCAATCAAGTATTTTAAATCATCTTTTGTGCCGTAGGCCTTATCGGGTGCGGTATAAAAAATCGGATTGTATCCCCACGAATCATTCGCCGTAAATTCTTTTACTGGCATTAATTCTAAGGCATTGATACCCAATTTTTTGAGATAACCAAGCGAATCGGCCACATCGCGGTAGCGGCGAGATTGTACAAAATCTCGAACCAATAATTCGTAAATAACGAGTTTTTCTTTAGCTGGGCGTTTGAATTCTTTTACTTTCCAATTGTATTGTGGCTGGGCTGTTTGAAGCACCGAAACAATACCGCCGTAAGGATTAAAATTAGGATATGCCTTTAGATTTGGGTAATTGCTGGCAGGAATTGACCTATCAAAATTTGGGTCTAAAATCTTTTCGGTGAATGGGTCGGCCACGGCGATTTCGCCATCTACCAGATACTGATATGCATATTCTTGCCCTTTTACCAAATTGCCGATTCTGAGCCAAAACCGCTGACCATCAGGCGTTTGATTCATCAGAAAACGATTATCTAATTGCCAAGCATTAAACTCGCCCACTACATAGACAAACTTTTTTTGTGGAGCAAAAAATGAGAGAATTACTGTATTATCGTCAATATAATTAATGCCGTCTTTGATATTGGCAGGAAGTGCAGCTACGTTATTCACGGGTCTTTTAATTAATCTAAATGAATCGGTTACTTTTGGGGTTGCGTTGCCCTCGGCGATTACTTCAACGTTACTTTCTAATTCGGCAGTTCGGATTTGGGCTTTGAGCGAATCGCCCACGCCACTCGCCCAAGATTTGGTAGTAGAGCCTTTGGTGTAAATGTTGATTTCGGTACGAGACGAAACCACCGCCGTTACGTTGATGATTGTGTCTTTTTCGAGGATAATTGTTTTTTCGAGTGGTTTTCGGATTGAGATATACAATTGGCTGTTGTCGTATAATCTCAGAAAAAAATCTTCGGTTTGGGCTTTGCCATCGCCACTTTTTAGGAGTAGTCCAAGGCGTTTAATTGGCTGACTTGCAGGTACTTTGTAATAATCTCTTGGCTTGATTTTGATACTCCAACGGTCGTTGCCGAGAGAAGTCATTCTACCAGCTTCAAACGGAGCATTGAAATTCGTTTGCCCTGTTGGTTGATACTCAAAAGCATTGCCGTTTTCGCTTGTGCCAGCCCCCGACCACAAGAATACATCAGAGGTCTTGCCGAGTAGCCCTGCGGCTCGGCCGTCTTTGGCTTGTTTTACATCGAAGATGATGGTGATTTCTCTATCACCGTTTGGGAAGTAATCGGTTGCCGTAACTGCTTGTGCATGAGACTTTTGTGCGATAAACACAAACAGCCACGCCCACAAGAGCATGGTTTTCTTTTCGTAGGTTTTCATTTAGGTCAATGTATTTTCGATTACGAAGATACAAGTAGAATACGAAAAAACCTTGTGAGTTTAATAAAAGCTATGATTTAAGCCAAAAATGCAGGATGATTAAGTAGAATCCGTGACACGTACAACGTGCCACGGGCTTGGATGGCGTGATGATTTATCGAATAATATACTTCTCTAAATGCTCATATACTCTATGGATGGGTAGCCCCATAACTGTGTAGAATGAACCTTCCATACGCGGAATTCCAATCATACCGATGAAATCCTGTACGCCGTAACTACCCGCTTTGTCGAATGGGCGGCAGGTTTCGATGTAGTAGTCTATCTCCCAATCGGTTAATTTCTTAAACGTAACCAAGGCCGTATCCGAAAAAGTAATTGTTTCGTCTTTGGTCATTACACAAACTCCCGTAATCACTCGATGCGTTTGGTTGCTCAATAACCTAAGCATTGCTTTTGCTTCGGCTGCATCGGCAGGTTTATTCAAGATTTGATTATTGATGATAACGACCGTATCGGCACACAGAATTATTTCGTCATTAAGCTCATCTGTAAAGCAGTCGGCTTTGGTTTTTGCCAAATAAATGGGTACTTCTTCAACGGGCATTGTATCCGAAAAATGCTCATCGGTCGGTTTTACTTTTACAGTAAACTCAAATCCGGCATTACTCATTATTTCTTTGCGGCGTGGAGAATTCGATGCCAAAATGAGGGTTTTTGATAATCTCATTGCTGATTGATGAATGTTGTCTTTGAAATTTTGCACAAAGTAAATGTAATCTACCTCAAAAAACACCATTACCGTTTATAAAAAGAGAAAATAGACCCCAATGTTAGGAGTCTATTTTGCCTGTTTTTTCACTATTTGAGTCACTATAAGAATTAATTAGCCGAGAGAACCAATCTCCCAATGTCTTTATAGTATAGATAATTCATCCGAATTAGCATTTACCTAATCCCAATCCTAAACCTGCCCCTAAATTTGCACCAACACTAACCGACGGTACAGTAACTGTTGGTAGTGATACTCCGACAGACGGTATTGATACACCAACACCTAAGCCAGCTCCACCCAAGTGTGTGCCAACGTGTGTGTTTGCACCTACTCCGATAGCTGGCAAACAGATAGCTGGCAATTTTGCTGTGATTTTTGGAGTTGTAAGACCAGCCCCCAAGCCAAGTACGCCACCAATACCGCCTTTAACGTTTTCACCATCAATAGCGAATTCTTCAAAGTTTTTCATTGTTCAAAAAGGTTTAATAGTTAAAAATTAATTTTATGATATTAGAGAATATCCATTAATCCAAACTCACTTGATGCATAGAACCACACATCAAGAAGCTCGAAATCGGTGCGAAAATTACACACACCAATCACTCAATTTTTAAATAGTATCACAGCGTATTCTGGGAGTATAAATCTATGATGAGACCTGTTTAGGCTCATCGCAGATTTATAAGAGATGCGAGCATAGTCCGCTTAAAAAGCAGCAAGTTGTTTTACAATTTTTTATATGTACGGCGATAGATTTAGTTTGGATTTCTGGAAGCCCATTTTTTTTGAAAGTCAGAATTTTAGACGAAGAATTAGTTTGGCGTTTGTGGGTAGATTTCGGTAGAAACAATACAAAAAATAGCACATTGATGCAGTTTTTGCGTACAATGTGCTAAATCGAAATTTTTGTATATGAGCCAGTTCGTATTGTGATTTTTTCTTTGGCATTAGGTTTGCAAACCCGACACTAAAGAAAACTGACTCGTTATTTTGCGTAAATCCTATACCAAATCAATCGGTTGTTAATTCTGAAAAATTCTGGATTCTGACCTTGAATCTTGGGCGTTCGCCTTTCGGAACAATCACAATCAAATCATTCGAGACGCTACTGCCGTTTTTGAGCAAATATCCACCTTGCACACGTACATTTCGATAGACAGTCTTGCCATCGGCTCCTTTTTCGGGCTGGCTGTACGGTACATAGAATGGTCTTGCTTTTAGGTTTGCCCCCTTCGATGTAAGGCGTTTGCCCGTAGCATTTAGACATTCAAAACGAGCAATTGCCGAAGGGTCTCCATCAAAAAGATTGAGTAAATTATCATTTTTTAGGTAAATTAATTGGCAGCCGCTCTTGTTCTGAGCCATGATTGTCACTTCATAGCGAGAGTAGCTTTCTTCGTCACGCTCGTTTCGGATGGTATAGCTGTATTCAATTCCGTTGTTCATAACTGCTTTATTTTCGGGAATATCTGCAGTATTTTGGGCATTTGAAACCAGAGCAAAGATTAGTAAAGAGAAGAGAATAGATAATTTTTTCATGGGTTTGTAAATATAGGTGAGAATCGGCAAATATAATAAAATTCGTTTTTCTGAGATTTATTCTGATAAATTTTAAACTTAATGACTTGATATTAAGTATCTTGTGTTTTACTGGAGGAATTCTGAAAAAAATTATTCTTGAATCGGGAACAATAAATTAACAGTTTTTGTATTATATGTATAGACATATATTTCATTACTTGATAAATTAACTCAATGTCAATACTTGAAGACATTAAACAAACCAAACCTTTCAGAAGCCCGCTTGAGAAAGTTACCGTAAACATCTTGTTTACGAGCAATTGGCTGACTACTGAGCAGGCTTGTTTTTTGAAAAAGTATGGTTTATCGGGTCAACAATACAATGTTTTGCGGATTCTTCGTGGGCAGCACCCCAATCCGATTACGGTAAATGAAATCATTGAGCGTATGCTTGATAAAATGTCGAATGCTTCGAGATTGGTTGATAAATTGTTGCTAAAAGGCTTGGTTGAGCGAAACCAACGAGCAACCGACCGCCGAGCCTGCGATGTATCAATCACCGAAAAGGGTCTAAAGATTTTGAATGAAATTGATGGTCTTCAAAAAAACTGGGAAGGTGGCTTTAGTAAATTAACCGAAACCGAAGCCGAAACATTGAGTAATTTGCTCGATAAACTGAGAGAAAAGTAGCACTAAATGCAGAGGTGGATAGCCTCGAACTAAAAGTTTTTTGAAAATAAAATATATAACCGATAGAATAAGTATTTTAAATTTTAATAATTCAATTTTACAAACAAGATGAAAGTAGTTAAATTATTTGTAGTAGTGATGTTGGCGGCTTTTGTAGCCGTGGCAAACGATGGTGGTAAGGCAACCAAGAAGGCGGTTTCTTACAAAGTAGATACAAAAGCAAGTTCTTTTGGATGGTTAGGTAAAAAATTCTCTGGCGAGCATAACGGTGCAATCCAGATTCAGAGTGGTAGCTTGGTAGTAGATGGTGCAAAATTGACTGGTGGCGAATTCACAATTGATATGAACTCTATCACTTGTGCTGATTTGCAAGGCGAATACAACGGTAAATTGGTCGGACACTTGAAATCAGAAGATTTCTTTGGTTCTGAGAAATTCCCAACATCTACATTCAAAATCACTAAAGCCGTAGCAAAAAGTGCAACTGCTTATGACATCACTGGCGATTTGACAATCAAAGGTATCAAGCAGTCAATCACTTTCCCTGCAACAGTATCGGTTGATAAATCAGGAAAAGTATCGGCAAATGCTAAATTTGAAGTTGACCGTACTAAATTCGGTATCAAATTCAAGTCGAAGTCATTGTTCTCAGATTTAGGAGATAACTTCATCTACGATAATTTCACAGTTGATGTAAAATTAGTAGCTGGAAAAGGCGTTTAAGAAATAGTTTGGTTGAGGCGAGAGGATAAGAAAGCCACTGGTTAGTAATAGCCAGTGGCTATTTTTTTGAGGAAATCAGAAACAAGAAAATTGATATAAGGTACAAGAGTAAATAGCTCGTAATCAGTACTTTATGAATTGAGATTCACAAATAACTATTTTCGATTAGCTACTTAAAATCCCAAACCCGAAACTTTTACTATATTTGCTTTATTCAACAAAAACTATAAACCAATAAAGATATGTATAATCAACCCATGCTTCGTGATGGAGCTTTAGAAGGCAAAGTAATTGTGGTAACTGGTGGCGGAACGGGCCTCGGTAAATCAATGAGTAAATATTTCTTAGAACTCGGAGCCAAAGTGGTCATTACGAGCCGTAAACTACCAGTTTTAGAAGAAACAGCCCACGAACTCGAAACTGCAACTGGCGGAAAAGTACTGCCGATTGCATGCGATGTCCGTGATTATGGAGCTATCGAAGCCATGAAAGATAAAACGATTGCTGAGTTTGGTGGCGTGCATGGCCTATTGAATAACGCAGCCGGAAACTTTATCTCGCCAACCGAACGCCTTTCGCACCGTGCTATCGACACCGTGGTTGATATTGTATTGAAAGGAACATACTACACGACTTTGGCATTTGGTAAGCATTGGATTGAGCAGCAGCAAAAAGCCACAGTATTGAGTATCGTAACGACTTACGCCTGGACAGGCTCGGCTTTTGTTGTGCCTTCGGCAATGGCAAAATCGGGGGTTTTGGCAATGACTCGCTCGTTGGCGGTAGAATGGGCCAAATACGGAATCCGTTTTAATGCTATCGCACCGGGGCCATTTCCAACCAAAGGTGCTTGGGATAGATTATTCCCGATTGATGCTTTTCCTGAGCATTTGCGTGATAGATTTTCGGCTCATGGCAATGTTCCGCTCAAAAGAGTAGGTGAGCATCAAGAATTGGCCAATTTGGCGGCGTATCTGATGTCTGATTTTTCGTCTTATGTCAATGGCGAAGTCGTAACAATAGATGGTGGCGAATGGATAAATGGGGCAGGCGAGTTCAATCACCTCAATATTATTCCGAACGAAATGTGGGATTTCATCCAAGCTGCCATTAAGCAAAATACAAAAACTAAAAAAGAAGAGTAAAATTCTGAATTTTGGATTCCTTACCATTAACCCTTGATTTTTATCGTGGGTTAATGGATATAGTAGAAAATATCTAAACGGTTTTAACCGTTTTGCTGTTATCAAAAATATTAAAGCGTTTATTCGGATGTTAAAAACCTACAAAAGAGTCATTTATGCCTTTGTACTATTTGTTTTTGTACTCAATGGCTGTAAAGATGGGGGCGAAACAACCCCACAAAATAAGTATTTGGTAAGTAGCACGCTCGTAAAAGAATTCGCTACAAAAGATGAGGTTGTTAAGTCGCTTGGCTCTTTGGGACCCCAAATAGCTTTATTTGTACGTTCGGGTGTTAAACAGTACAGAATTGTTTACAAAACCAAAAACACCGACGGCACCGAAATCACGGCTTCGGGTGGTTTGGCGGTTCCGATAGGTTTGACCGAGTCATTACCTCTGGCGAGTCTTCAACACGGAACAATCATCAACGATGCCGATGCACCATCGTATTTCGGGGCAAATAGCGAAGGGCAAATCGGGTCGTTTTTGGCGACTACTGGCTACATCGTTGCCATGCCAGACTATATCGGTTACGGCGAATCTAAAAATCTACCTCACAGCTACGAGCATCGTGAAGGATTGGCAACGGCTTCGCTTGATTTTATCCGTGCGGCAAAAGAATTCATCAAAGACAACAAGATAAACTGGAACAATAGCCTTTACCTAAGCGGTTACTCAGAAGGTGGCTTTGCTACTATGTCGTTATTCAAAAAAATTGAGGATGAAGTACCGACAGAGTTTAACCTAAAAGCCGTAACGGCAGGCTCTGGGGCTTACAACAAAACCGAGAGTTTTAGACGCTTGGTGAGCCAGCCGTCGAGTGCTGTACCGAGTAGCACCAATCTCTACGTTTGGGTTTTATTGACCTACGACCGCATCTATAAGCTCAATCGCCCCGCGAGTAGCTATTTCAAAGAACCTTTTGCAACGGCTGTGCAGACCAACAAGCAGTTTGCCAATATCAGCACCAGTTTGCACCTGACGGTAACGGATGCTTTCAAAAACGGAGTTTTGAACGGAACCGATACACCTTTGGTGAATGCAATCAAAGACAATGACGTACACGATTGGAAACCAACCAAGCCGCTCAAATTATTCTATGGCGATGCTGACGATTTAGTTCCAGGATTTAATACAACAACAACTTTGGCTGCCATGAAAGCTCGTGGTGCTAATGTAGAATCTAAGCTAACACCCGGTGGTACGCACGGCTCAACAATCAATGATTATTTGCTGGGTACTTTTGAATTCTTTAGTTTGAATAAATGAAAAATTATTCGAATAATCCGAATGATTCAGAATATCTCGAATTGAATGTCATATCTTATAATTTTGTAGAGATTTCTAATTGCGATTTTTAATTCGGATTATTCGAAAAATTAGAAAAATTCTACATTCAATATTTTATCTCTTAAACCAAAACCATTTTATGAGTCTTCAAAAAGGATTTGTACACACTGTATTTTTCTGGTTGAAAAACCCAAACAGCGAAGCCGACCAACAAGCTCTACACGAAGGATTGCTCGAATTGGCTACGATTGATTTAATCAAGACATCTTACGTAGGAAAACCAGCGGCTACCAACCGCGAAGTGATTGATTCGACCTACAATTTTTCGATAACATTCATCTTCGATAACAAAGAAGACCAAGATGCGTATCAGCCGCATCCTGACCATAAAAAATTCATTGACAAATGCTCGCATCTGTGGGAGAGAGTCGTGGTTTATGATGCCGAATCGTAACCAGTAAATAGGTTTTTTAGATTTTTTGGTGGATTATCCGAAGGATTTTCGGAAATTTGCAACCTGTTTTAAGCTTTAAATGAATGATTTGTTCGTTTAAAGCTTATTTTTTATGTATAATTGTGCTTATTACGATAGCCTATACCACTGATGAAAAAGAACCTTACTCTTCTCGGAGCCTTAATAAATATTTCAGTTTTTGCTCAACAAATTAATTTTAATGCGAAGGGAATCGTCGCGATTTCGGATGCCGACATGGCCGCTTCGGCGTACATCGATGGCCGCTTACTAAAAGAAAAAGGAGCAAGAGACCAATTCGCAGTTATCAAATTCCCGTTTCAGATTAATGACGAAATCAAAACCGTTATAGCTTCAAATTCGGTTGTGAATTGGACCAAAGGGCTTTCGGTTTCGCCCAATGGTAAATTTGCATATGTGGTCGAGTCGCGTGGGATGATTGCCGATAGCCAGACCGAAGTCAAAGATGTAAATACTGATTTGCCAGCAGGCGGATTCGTTACGGTGATAGATATTGCCGATTTGAGTCAGCCTAAAGTTTTGTTTAAGTTTCCGACTGGTAAAAATCCTTTGGCCGTAGAGGTGAGTCCGAGCGGTGAATATTTGGCGATTACGACCGAAGAATACGGAAAAGAATTGCAGGTTTTGGAACTCGACGCTACTGGAAAACCAATCCGAATCATCAACAAACCGCAGTCATTTCCGGCTGGAAAAGTAACCGATATTTCGTGGCATCCAAATGGTGATTATTTGGCGTTTACACTCGAAGACTCAAAAGAGGTTGGGTTAATCAAAGTATTGCGAGATGGACCAACCCAGAAGGTGATTCGTACCGAAATCGTCGGAAAACCCGTTAAAGTAGGGAGTTTTCCGGCTGGTGGACAGTTTACCCCAGATGGTAAGTACTATTTGGTAGCCGATATGAAATGGCTCAATGCAGTAAAAAGTGAATCTTCGGGCGATTCAAAAGGAGAGATATTTGTAATGCGATTTAACCTCGAAGGTACAACCGACCATTATCTACTGACTAAAGCAAAAGTAGGTGAAAACCCCGAAAACTTCGCCATTAGCCCCGATGGTAGCCTTGTGGCGGTTGCCAATATGAATCATTCTTTTTATCCGTGGGATAGTCCGCAATTGACAAAAAAATCGTCGATTTCGTTACTTAAATTATCAGAAGATGGTACTTTGAGCAATGTGAACGATTACGAATTTGAAGGAATCATGCCGCAGGGAATCACTTTTGATACCAAAGGCGAAAACTTGGCGGTTACGGTTTATGATTATTTTAATTTTGGGAAACGCCTCGGCGGAATCGAATTCTGGAAGGTAAATCGTGGCGAAAAACCTTCATTGACCAAGCAAGACATTAAGTTTTATCTCAATAGAGGGGTACATTCGGTAAAGATTCTGAAATAATAACGTTGTGGCGTATCGCATACGTCTTTTTGTTTAATTGGCTTTCAAAACGCCCCGATTCATCAATTCCCAAAAACATTTGGCCGTAATGGCTACATCGACACTTGCATCGTGGGCTTCGGCAAATGGTTGATTAAATAATCGAAAATGTAAGTCGGATAACTTCATCCATTTCTGACCGTATCGAACGGTGTTTCGCATGGTACAGAAATGTTTTTTGCGGAATAATTTTTGCGGATTAATGTTTTTTCTGACAAATTCGGCTCCGATGATATTCAAATCAAAACTGATATTATGCCCGACCAACAGCGTTGAGTTTTGGAGCAATGTCTCAAAAATCAGCAGAGCTTCTTCTAAATCTTCGCCTTCTGCAATAGCTCGCTCGGTGGTGATTCGGTGAATCCGAGTTGCATCGAGTGGAATCGTATAGCCTTCGGGTTTGATAATCAGATTGTTTTCGACCAATAAATTGCCTTGAAAATCGTATTGCTGAAAAGCCAATTGAACCATTCGGGGCCAATTGCGAGTATCGGTATAAGGAGCTTTCCAGTTGCGGGGCAGACCAGTGGTTTCGGTATCGAAAAACAAAATTCTTGACATATAAAAGCAAAAATGGGATACATGACGCATCCCACTTTACAAAACTATCGAAATTAATCAAATAATTCTAATTCTTATTTGAGGCATTTATCTCATTCTTCTCAACCTCTACTACCGTAACATTCATCGAATGACAACCATTCTTCACAACCGTCAGAATATAAATATACTTGCCAACTGGTAAACCTTTTACACTCGGATTTTGCTCATTGATAATACCGAGATACGGGCCTTTCCAGCTGTAAGTTGCCCCCGTTCCGGCATCGGCAGCGGTTAGTTTTGCTACCTCGCCTTCTTTGATGGTGATACTGCTGGTAATCGCCACCGGAATCTGTTTTACCTCTACACGAGCGGTATCCATAGCTTTGCAACCGCCTTTCGTAACCGTCAGATAATACCTGTAAGTACCCACCATGAGATTGTCGATATTAACATCTTTGGTATTAGCCGTAAAATCAGACGGCGGCTGAGTCCAGCGATACTTTGCCCCGATTCCCGCATCGGCAGCTGCTATTTTGATGGGTTCGCCCGAACAAAATATTCCGCCTTCGGCTATTGCCGTTGGTTTTTCTTTGACCATCAATTTTATTTTTCCGAGAGTCGTCGTACCGTTTTTCTTGATGGTAATATTGTAGTAACCCGCCTGAAAAGGAGTCACTTTATCAATCATTACTTGCTGAGCATACGATGCAAATCCTTGTGGGCCTTTCCACGAATACGTGGCGTTTTCGCCGTAGTCGGGAGCTGTCAGAACCACACTATTTCCTTCACAAACATAAACAGCCGAAGTTTTTGAGTCTTCGGAATTAACAAATTTCTTGTTGAATGGAACCGCCCGCCCTTCTTCAAATGAGTAATACATGATTTCGGTGGTGTCGGCTGCAATCTGATGCACCGAGCCAACTGAGGCCGTCGGACGTTCTTTTTGTAGTACTTGCTTTACATCAAGCACTTGTACATTGGTACTGTTTTGAGCATACAGATTTTTGCCATATACGGTCAATATAAGTGTTGTAATTAACGTTTTTGTTTGTTTTGTTAGGAAATACATGATTTTGGTGTTTGGGACACAACATCAAATTTATTTTAGACTCAAGGATGGATTTCCCTTCTTTCTTTTGAACCGAAAAGAGATAGTTTACACTACGAGAGCCATTTTTCAGTCACTTTAAATTGCAGTCATTGGCAATTTTTCGAGAAGCAGTACAAAGACCGTGCTAAAGACAATATCGAAGAATAAAAAAAGCCAATCTTTTTTGAGATTGGCTGAATAGGGGTGGGTGAAGGGGAGCGTGATGTTATTTCATCTTACCCCTCTTAACCAAAAATGCCGAAAGGATTTGGTCGAAACCTTGAGCAATATCGGCTTCGGCGAAATCTATTTTGTATTGACCACATTTGAGTTTGAGGTCATGGTAGAATGTCTTGATGGCCGACTGGTAATAATCACGTACTTGCGATGGCTGCACCTTTACTTTTTCGTTGGTTTCGAGGTCAATAAACTCGTAGGGGCGTTCTTCAAAATTGAAATCTTCTTCGGTAGCACGGTCGGTTACGTGAAAGAGTAATACTTCGTGCAAATTATGGCGAAGGTGCTGCATCGCCGAGAATAATTTATCCGAATTATTAATGTCATCGAACATATCACTGAAAATCACCACCAAAGAGCGTTTATGAATCTTCTCGGCAATCTCGTGTAGCGTATCGGCCACCGAGGTTTTGCGATTAGGTTTTGGTTTTTGGAGGAGATTCTCTAAATCTACAAATATCTTGTGTATATGCGATGGCGTTGATTTGATAGGCGTTTGTAGCTCGATACTATCCGAGAATGTCGTCAGGCTGACGGCATCACGTTGTTTTTGAAGCATGTATGCCAATGCCCCCGCCGCCATCGTGCTAAAAGTAATTTTACCGTTGTTTTTTTCGGGATAATACATCGAAGACGAAGTATCAATCAAGATATGGCAACGAAGGTTGGTTTCTTCTTCGTAGCGTTTTACGTATAGTCGGTCAGATTTTGCGAAGACTTTCCAATCAATGTGTCGAGTACTTTCGCCAGTATTATACAGGCGATGCTCGGCAAATTCGACCGAAAAACCATGAAATGGCGACTTGTGAAGCCCCGTTATAAAACCCTCGACCAACTGTTTTGCCAAAAACTCTACGTTGCCGTATTCTCGTATTTTTACTAAGTCTAACATTTTGATTTTAAATTGTCATTCAATGGTCATTCGTTTGTCATTCAGTTGATTTATTGAATCTGCCAATCGAATTTATGTAATTATTGAGTTTGATTCCTACATCTTTTATCCAATTATCAAATTTTTGATAGCCATCCTCCGAAATTAATGAGCGATTATATGCTTTTGTAAGCCAAGTCTTGGTTTCGTAAAGTGAGCCACGAGAATAATAACAAAAATTGATATTTTCTTTGAAGTGAAATCTCCCAAAGCCTTCACTCAGATTTGCAGCAATAGAATCTGCCGAACGAACAAGTTGTTTGCCGATTGTATCCTTGCAGAAGTAATCCCATTTGATGACAATTTTCCATATTTCTTCTGCCATTTTCATAGATTCCTGATAAACTCGTAATTCAATTATATCCATTTTTTAAACAATACTACTGAATGACTATCAAATGACTACCGACTGACAATGAAATTATTTCTTCCTTCTATTGGCTCTTTTTTTAGCAACCGATTTTGGGTGCTTTTGTTTGATAACCTTTGGTTGAGGTTTGAGCGGAATCTCAGTTGTATTATTGCTATCGCCTTTGACTAAGTCCGAAATATCTTCGACTAATGCCTCGGGACGACCAATAAAGATATTGCCGTTATCACCAACTATCATCAATTTGACTTTTACGACACCAGCACCTTTCATGCCTAATTTTCGAGCGGCTGGCTCGCTTACATCCAAGATGCGGTCGTGTGCAAAAGGTCCTCTATCATTAACTCTGACGACACACCATTTATTGTTTGTCAGATTTGTTACTTCAATCATTGTACCAAACGGTAGTGTGCGGTGGGCACAGGTGTATTCTTCTTTGCTGAGGGTCTCGCCACTGGCGGTTCGGTTTCCGTAGAATTTTCCGGCGTAGTAAGATGCTTTGCCGTAAGACTCAGAGCCGAGTGACACTTGCGTATAGGCATTCGAGAAAAATAAAACACTCATTAAGATACTGAAAGCTAATCTAAAATTCATGTTTTTTTTGGGGTATTTTTTTTGTTTTTTTATCACAGGCGAGTTCTATTTGGTTAGCGGAAGTTTCTCAACAATAGTCGTACCAATAAATACCGAAAAAATGTAAATATCTGACTATCAGATTATTAAGTATTTACGTATGACAAATTGACACATTAATTAGTTGCATAATTACAAAAAACTCTGATTAATCAAAAATTCTGTGTATTCGAGAAAAGTAAACATTTTTATTGGTTTTATCTAAATTATCATTTAAAAAATATTATTTTTGGATTCTATTCGTTAATAATTATTTTTCAAAAAAACTTTTTTCAACCAATTCAAAAAACTATTTTTGAAATCAGTTTAACCCCTAAAACCAACAGGATTGTGGAAAGAGAAGACAGAGACAAAATTTACTCAAAACGCGTAAGAGCAGGTAAGCGTACGTACTTTTTTGATGTTAGAAGTACTCGCTCAAATGACTACTACCTGACGATTACCGAAAGTCGCCGCTATCAAAAAGATGGTGGATTTGTTTTTGAGAAGAGCAAGATGTTTGTTTACAAAGAGGATTTTGATAAATTCCTCGAAGCTCTTCAAGAAACTGTTGACCACATTAAGTCAGAATTAATGCCAAACTTCGACTTCTCTCAGTTCAAGCGTGAGGCTTCCGAACACGAAGAAGAAGAATTCAGCGGCGGAGGCTCAGATTTGAAGTGGGAGTAAGGTATTCCAAACACTAAGAGTAAAGACATTGAAGCCTCTGAGGTAGCCTCGGGGGCTTTTGTATTTTTGATATAGACCTCTAAAATAAAACCCTTCTCTGGTAAGGAGAAGGGTTTTGGATGAGGTACAAGAAAAGAATCTTATTCTTGTTCGGCATCAACAACACCATCTTGGTCGCCAGGTTTGCCATCCATCAAGGCATCGGCATCTTTCGATACTTTCTCTTTGATGCGGGCTTCGAGGGTTTCCATCAATTCTGGGTTGTCTTTTAGCATATCTTTTACTGCATCGCGGCCTTGTCCGAGTTTGTTGCCATCAAATGAGAACCAAGAGCCAGATTTTTTCACAATGTCTAATTCTACTGCTAAATCTAACACTTCGCCCACTTTCGATACGCCTTCGCCATACATGATGTCGAACTCAACGACCTTGAACGGCGGAGCCAATTTGTTTTTCACGATTTTGACACGTGTACGGTTTCCTAAAATATCATCGCCATCTTTGATAGCACCGATTCGACGAATATCAACACGGATTGATGCGTAGAATTTCAAGGCATTACCACCCGTTGTAGTTTCTGGGTTTCCGAACATCACCCCGATTTTATCACGCAACTGGTTGATAAATATACAGCAACAGCCAGTTTTATTGATAGTACCCGTAAGTTTACGCATCGCCTGCGACATCATACGTGCCTGCAAACCCATTTTGCTATCGCCCATCTCGCCTTCGAGTTCGGCTTTTGGTACAAGTGCTGCTACCGAGTCAATCACACAAATGTCAACTGCTCCTGAGCTAATCAAATGCTCGGCGATTTCGAGAGCTTGCTCACCATAATCTGGCTGCGAAATAAGTAGGTTTTTGGTATCGATTCCGAGTTTTTCGGCATAAGAGCGGTCAAATGCGTGTTCGGCATCAATAAAAGCGGCGATTCCTCCTTGTTTCTGAGATTCGGCAATGGCTTGCATCGCAAGGGTTGTTTTACCCGAAGATTCTGGCCCGTAAATCTCTACGATACGTCCCTTCGGAAAACCACCAATACCCAAAGCCAAATCAACACCCAAAGAACCCGTAGAGATTGTCGGAACTTCAAGTACTTTGGCATCGCTCAGACGCATCACCGTACCTTTTCCGTATGCTTTATCCAATTTCTCCATTGTGGTCTGGAGAAGTTTCAATTTGTCATTTTCAGAATTTTTTTCTGCAGCCATTTTATTGTAAGAATTTAAGTTTTGTACAAATGTAATGATTTCTATGTACAAGTTTTGATATTTTATTTATCCCTCAACTTGACGATACAAAGTTATAAGCGACACAGTGCAAACTAAATGCACGGTGAAAAGTTTTTTTGAAATTTATTTGTAGAAAGGCAATTTAAGCAATTTGAAGGTATAAATAGGCGATTTTTAGAAGAATTGTGGGCGAATACAATTCGCCCATACTGTAAATTACAAAAGAGCATTTGGGTCCACAAGACCATTCTTAATAGCAAAAACAACCAAGCCTGCCGTATTGCGTACACCCGTTTTTTCGAGTAGGTTATTACGATGCCCATCTACGGTTCGGGTGCTGATAAATAACTTATCGGCAATCTCTTGTGCGGTGTGTTGTTTACAGATGAGGTCAAGCACCTCAATCTCGCGGTGGGTCAGGATAGACGGAATATCGTCTTGGATGAGTAGTTTTGGCTTTTTGCCGTTGCTTCGGTTTTTCAAGGCTTTTAAAAAGGCATCGTTGAAATAAAAATCTTTTTCGATTACGGTGCGGATTGCTTCTTCGACCTCTCGGGGTTCTACATTTTTATAGAGGTAGGCATTTACGCCTAAATCCATCAAATGCGATACAAAGAGGTCTTCGTTGTAAACAGAAAGTACAATGATTTTAATGTTTGGATAGCTTTTGTGAAGAACTTTGGCGGTCTCTACACCGTTGAGTTCGGGCATCGAAAGGTCGAGCAAAACCACGTCGGGTTTATGGAAGATTGCTTCTAAACCTTGTAAAAGTTGCTTTCCGTTTTCGGCTTCAATCGTAATTTCGATTCCTTCAAATGAATTCACAATCGAAATCATACCTTTACGAAACAGCATCTGGTCGTCTGCAATGGCGACTTGAATCGTTTTCATATTATAGTAACCTCTAAGATAGGTAATACGGGTAAAAATTATAAACGGGTTGAGTAATGGCCTAACCAGACTCAAACTTAAACAGGTATGGGTATTGTAATATTTACTTCGAGACCTTGTTGAGGTTGTGTAGCAAAAGATACTTCTCCGTTGAGCATCTTTGTTCGGGTTTCGACATTTTTTAGCCCAAGCCCGCCTCGGCGGTATGCTTCTTCAAAGTCGAATCCTTTTCCGTTGTCTTTATAATGCAGCAGTAATTGACCATTAGATTTTTGTAAAGATAACGCAATTTCTGTCGATTGCGAATACTTTATGGCGTTATTTAGTAATTCTTGAATGATGCGATACAGAATCAAGTTGAGGCGTGAGTCAGGCTCATTTATTTCTTCAAAATCGAGGTCAATGTTTAAATCTGAGACCTTCATAATTTTGTTACAAAGAGCCTCAACAGCATAGGCCAATCCTAACTCAGAGAGCCCATTTGGCAATAAATCATTCGAGATTCGGCGAACACTTTCTATCGTGCTATCAATCATCATTTTGCTGTTTTCGGTCAGTGCTTCAACATTCTGATTCTTTGATAACTGATGTTGAATCTGGCTCAATGACAGCCGCAAAGTAGAAAGAGCTGCTCCGACCTCATCGTGCAAATCTCTCGCAAGGCGTTGGCGTTCGTTTTCGATGGCATCGAGTGTGCCATGAAAAAGCTCTTTTTGGTGGATTGTCTCAATCTCTTTGAGTTGTAGGTTTTTTTGTAAGATACGACGTTGGTAAAGTACGATAAATGTCACGATTCCGCCCGCAAGCAAGAGCATAGCAATAGTACCTCCAAATAATAATATTGTTAAATCTACCGACGAGGACTGTGCCATAAACCGACTGCTATAAATATCTGCATAAAACCAAACAAGAAAGCGTGGATTGTCCAAGCTATCAGGCTCAATTGTCTATCTTTTGACAAAAGTAAATTGCCCATTAAAAATAAAAAAAGACTTCCTGCAAAGTAGATTAAAAATCCTGAATTTATCCAGAAAATTGGTGATTTATCGAGCCGAGTGTATTCTAATTCTTGAAGCATCTTATAGAATGCTAAAATCGCGAGACCCGTTATTAATAAACTCTCTAAACCTCTCGGATAAGTATTGAACTCGAATAGACTCTGAATGAAAGTAATATTGATAATGGCGAATCCAACAAAGCTCAAAATCAATATCGGAACTGTTTTCTGATTAAAGAAGCCATCAAAAAAATTATGATAAAACCATGCAATCAAACAAAATTCGAGAATCGTATAAAGATGGAGCATTGGTAGGTTGGTCTTGTAGATATAAGCGATTATACGAGATAAAATCTCAAAGAAAATCCCCATTCCTACAAAGATTGCGGCAATTTTTAACTCCTTCTTTAAATGTTTATGACGAAAGAGAATCACCAAAATGGGAACTACCAGTACCCAAGAGATATTATAGCTAATAAATTTGATGATAGGGTTCATATTCTCTTTCGTCAAAATTGGCAAAAAGGTAGGTTTTAAGTACTACCAGCGATTCATTTATACTTAAGGGTTATTTAGCGGGCTGGTTGGGTCATCGTAAGGCGGCACAGGATGAGTTACATCATTTACATCTTCTTCGCCACCTACCATAGCACCTACTGGGCTTTGATTAATCATATCTTTGATAAAAAATAAACCAGGGTGTTTTGGGTCTGGCACTGCCTTGGCATTTACAGATAATAAATGTGGGATATTTTTACCTTTTTCGTCTTTATGAAGACCAATGTAGAATCTGACGAATTCGGCATCTGGGGCTTCTTTCATCAAATCTGTCAAGTCATCTTTTCTAACAATAAAACCACGCATTTCAGAAGTCGGGCTGGCAGTTGCATCATCGGCAGATGGTGTGTAGTTAAGCCAGTTTTTAATCCAATCTTGAGCAGTTTTCAACGGAATTTTGTAAGGGTCTTTTGATGCCATTGTTATAAATGTTTTTTAGGTAAACGGATTGTACAAAACTATGATAACCAAAGAGTTTTCATACACGTAAAAATACCTGTTTTTCTGATTAAGCAAATATACGCTCTAAAATATGTTTTTGTATTTGCTACATTTGCATACCGAGGTCGGACGACAGTCAGACCGAAAACCTAAACCTGACCCTAAAGCCCGAGTATCTACTTATAGCCATGAAAACAACCCTAAAACTATTTCTTTTTACTATTTCGGTTGGCTCATTGTCATCTTGCAGCCGAATGCTCACGGGTACGGTGAGCTGCAAAGATATTGCAACTTACACTTCGCCGTATGGTTTACTCAACTCGATTCAGGCCAATGTTGGCGATGTTTACTATATCAATCAGAAAGATAAATTTGTAGGTTATATTTTTCATGAAAAAGTTGATTCGAGCGATGTAACGATTGATTCAGAGGTTAATTCGTTGGTCATTGCAGCCGACATCGACCTTTCGGCCGACCTTGATGCCGAGACCCCAAAAATTAAACTTCTCTCAACCAAGATTGAGCAGCAATTAGAACGTAATTCAAAATTGAAGTTAATAAAACCAAGCCGGGTTCGTCTCAAAAACCCTTACAAGTTCCTGAACCGAATCGAATCAAATTATGCCACAACTTTTAGCAATCTCAATAATTCAGATGTGATGTTTATGGCCGTAACGAGCGTTGTCTTGGCCGATTCGTTGGCACTACAAACTCAGAATTCTGACTCGACAAGCACGGGCATCCAAACCCTAAAAGTAGATGGATTCACTATCAAACTCACTTCAAATTGCGATGCTTTGATAGACGTAGAAGGTAACAAAGCAGGAGTTTTCTTCAAATCTGTCTTTTTTACTTACGACCCACAAACCAAACGCCTCGCTCCATACACCCAATTATTCGATTTCAAAGGTTATCACGTAAACACAGTTAATCAATAAAACTATGGCCAATTATCCATATAAAAATCTTGTTTTTAAAGGTGGTGGAGTCAAAGGAACAGCCTACGTAGGGGCATTGAAGGCTCTCGAAGAAGCTGGTATTATGAATAATGTCGTTGGTTTAGCAGGTACATCGGCAGGTTCGATAATTGCGGCTTTGGCAGCCTGTAAGATTCATTCAGGCACAATTTACACCTTTCTAAAAGGTACAGATTACACAAAATTTAAGGATTCAGGTGGGATTTTTGGGTTTGTCGAAGACCTTTCTCGAAAATTTGGGCCTTACAAAGGCGATTATTTTTTGAATGATTGGTTTAAGGTTTTTTTGAAAAGTCAAAATATAGACCCTGAGATTACATTTGAGGGTGTGAATCAAAAGTTTGGGACTAATCTGAAAGTTTTTTCGACCGATTTGAACACGCAGACTATCCAGACTTTTTCAAAAGATACAACCCCGACCGTTCAGATTGCCGAAGCCGTGCGTGCTTCTATGTCGATTCCGCTATTTTTTGAGGCTTGGCAGTTCTCGGATGGCAACCCAACCAATCATCTTTATGTTGATGGAGGAGTGATGTATAACTATCCGATTGATACTTTTGATGGCGGAAGCCAGCCCAACGAAACACTCGGATTATTCTTGACGAATATCACTGGCCCCAAAAGTTTATCCAACAATTTAGATTATGGTGTTTCGCACCTCGAATTGTACATCAAGTCTTTGTTTGAATCGTTGATGAACTCACAAGATTTGATGATTCAGAATAATAACTTTGAAGAAAAACGAACCGTGCAGATTGATGATTTTGGGATTTCGGCAACCGATTTTGACATTACCCAAGCCCAAGTAGCAGAACTGTACAATTCGGGATATAACTTAGTCAAAAAGTTCTTGGGAATATCTTAGTGATGACGATTTATAGGTTAATCACCTAATCCTACATTATCACCTAATTTTATCTTGCCGCCCCTCACCACACTGGCTGTTATGCCTCCATGCCCACGCATGGCGTTGTAGCCGCCAGTACCGAGGTTTTCTTCCATTCGGCTACAAGGATGGCAATATCCTGTCATTTTCAGGATTACCTCACCAATCCTGAATTCTAAACCATTGAATGCCAGTAGATTAATGCCCGATACTACAATGTTTCTACGTGTAAGTTCGGGGTCGATAGGGGTCTTACCCAATATTTTGCCAACCGCTTCGAGGTGTTCGGCCTGAATGAGTGTTACTTGTCGGTTGCGGTTTGCACCTTTATAGCGGTCGCCAACGATACCGTCTTCAATCGTTACCTCAATTTCATCGGCGACTACGAGTGGCTCACGAGATTTGGTACGATAACTCAGCCACTCGACCTTACCCGTATTGTGGAAGGTTTGCATCAATTCTTTTATTAGCATTTTTTTGCGTGTTTTCGTAGGCTTTGCAGAATGATTTTAGGTTACATTCGCCACATTTTGGGGTTCGGGCAACACAGATGTATCGACCGTGCAAGATGAGCCAATGGTGAGCTTTGGCAATCATATCTTTGGGGATGTGTTTGACCAATTCTTTTTCGACAGCCAATGGCGTAGTAGCTGTTTTAGGAACTAACCCGAGGCGATGTGAGGTTCGGAAAACGTGTGTATCAACGGCCATTGCGGGCTGATTGAAAATCACCGAAACAATGACGTTGGCAGTTTTGCGACCAACGCCAGGCATGCGTTGCAGGTCTTCGATGGTACTGGGTACTTCGGAGTTATACTCTTCTACCAGAATGCGGGCCATGCCCACGAGGTGTTTGCTTTTATTGTTTGGGTACGATATGCTACGGATGTAATCAAAAACCTCCTCGGCCGTAGATGCAGCAAGGCTTTCGGGGGTCGGATAACGCTCAAATAACTTAGGCGTAACCATATTAACACGCTTATCGGTACATTGTGCCGAAAGAATGACCGCTACCAGCAATTCATAAGGATTTGAGTATGTAAGTTCGGTTTGTACTTCTGGAAAATTACTCGAAAAATATTCAACTAATGCTTTGTAGCGTTCTTTTTTGGTCATTGGGCGTTAGGTAAATGAGCGAATTAGCGAATGAATAAATGAGTGAATGGTTTACTGTTTAAGAGAATATTTCATTTAAATTTACCTCTAAATCGGCTAAAACTTTAGATTTTAGTTCGTTGGATTCAAATAAACTAACCGATGAAAACAACTCATATTTTCCGTTTTCGATTGTATAAATCTCAATTTCTTGGTTGTTGGCATCTACGAGCCAATATTCTGTAATACCAAATCTTTCGTAAATATTCTTTTTGGTAATTCTATCTCTCAGAACCGATGTAGGTGATATTATCTCAATCACCAAATCGGGTACGCCAACAATGCCTTCATTGGTAATAAATCCAGCCTTTTCGTTTGATAAATAAACCAAATCGGGCTGCGGGGCATTGTATTCATCTAAAAAAACATCTATTGGAGCATAGAAAATCTTACCAATTTTATTTTTTTTAACAAACGATTTGATAACCTCATATAGATTTCCAGAGAGTTCTTGATGATACGGAGTTGGTGCAGAACGTTTCATAATTTCGCCATCGAGCAGTTCATAGAATGAATTATCGTTTTCGTCAAATTCCATCTGACGAAGCTCGTGATAAGTTGTTTGTTTTATTTCAATAACCATAATGCTGTTGATAAGGCCATAAAACAAAAATATGAAAAATATCCTGCTTTTGTGATTTTACTTCAAATTCTTTCTACGATTTCGTTGAAAATCCTCCAAGACAAATCCACCCAATCCGTCGAGTCCACTGTAGTATGCTCTCCCGTTGTTGACTTCGGTAAATTGTCTCACAAATTGCTTTAAATAAGGGTCTGATGCAATCATAAATGTTGTAATCGGAATATCCAAACGCCTTGCTTGTGCCGCAATCGTAAGTGTTTTATTGACAATCTTGCGGTCGAGACCAAAACTGTTTTTATAGTATCTGATTCCCTCTTTCAAGCACGTAGGCTTGCCATCTGTAATCATGAAAACCTGCTTGTTTTTGGTTTTGCGGCGGCGAAGCAAATCCATTGCCAGTTCGAGACCCGCAACGGTATTGGTATGATACGGCCCCACCTCAAGATACGGAATATCTTTCAACTGAATCTGCCAAGCGTCATTGCCAAAAACCAGAATGTCGAGCGTATCTTTTGGATATTTAGTTTTGATGAGTTCGGCCAACGCCAAAGCCACTTTTTTAGCTGGCGTGATGCGGTCTTCGCCGTATAAAATCATTGAATGGCTGATATCAATCATCAAAACCGTCGAAGTTGTCAATTTAGCTTCTTTGTCCACAACCTCCAAATCGCTTTCGAGAAGCATAAAATCCTCGATTCCGCTATTGATTTGGGCATTTTTTAGCGATTCGGTCATTGAGATTTGTTCGAGTGTATCACCAAACTGGAAAGGTCGAATATCGCTGCTCATTTCATCGCCAACGCCAATGTGTGGTGTGTGGTGATTGCCACTTGATTTGCTACGTTTGAGTTTCCCGAAAATCTCTTCGAGCGATTGCTTACGGATGCTCCGTTCGCTTTTGGGAGTCATTCGTAGTTCACCTTCTTGGTTTTCTTCGGTGATGTATCCTTTGTTTTTGAGGTCTTCAATAAAATCCCCCATGCCATAGCTATCATCGGTTAGTTTATATTGGCGGTCGAGTTGCCCCATCCACGAAAGAGCCTGACTGACATCGCCCGATGTCATCAACAACAACTGCTGAAAGATATTCAACAATTGCTCAAATTTATTTTGCCCTTTCATTTCGGGCTTGAATTCTGAAAACCTAAAACCAAGCATTTTTCTGTCTTTATATATCGAGATAACGAATTTAAGAATGAATTGGTTTGTAGAAAAACAAAACCCCCAGCTTATTTGTATAAACTGAGGGTTTTAAAAAATATTTCCCACAAATTGGAATACTTAAATCCCAAATCCACAATCCCAAATCAAGGTTATGCTTTTACCAGCTGAATATTCATTGCCAATTTCACTTCGTCGCTTACTACGATTCCGCCAGCCTCTGTTACAGCCGCCCAAGTAAGACCAAAATCCTGACGATTGATTTTACCTTGAAGGTCGAAACCTGCCTTAGTTTGTCCGTAGAAATCTACCATTGTACCACCAAATTCAGCTTTTAAAGTTACTGGCTTGGTAGTTCCTCTGATTGTCAAATCACCAGTGATTACGTAGTCATCGCCATCTTTTTCGAATGAAGTAGAAGCAAATGTCAATTTAGGGAAATTAGCAGCGTCGAAGAAATCAGCCGATTTAAGGTGACCGTCACGTTGTTCAACACCCGTTGAGATGCTATCAATATCTAAAGAGAAATTTACTGATGCACCTACAAAATCATCATCGTTTGTAGTTTCTACAGTGCCTTCATAGTTACCGAATGTACCAGTTACGGTCGAAATCATCAAGTGTTTTACTTTGAATTGAACTTCTGAGTGAGAAGCATCGATTGTCCACTTTGCCATTGTCTTATTTTAGTTTAATGATTAAAACGTTCTGTTATGTATTTACATTATATGTATATACATATATAACAAAGGGTTTTAAAAAAAGTTTCAGAATGGAATATTTTTTTATGACCTCGTAAGTAACGAATGTACCGATAAATAAAAGTGATGACCTTTAAATAGAAATCAAATGTATTATATGTAATCTTTCCTGAGTTTTGGATTAGTTAATTTTTAATTTACTCAATTTAAAAATTCAATTTTATGAAAAAATTAGGCATGGGATGGCTCTCGGATAATCCCGATTTCAGAGATTACACAATTGAATCACCAGAAGTAGTTGGTATTGTTAGTCAATTACCGATGGGTAATTCATTGACTTCTACAACAAGTAGCGGTGCGGTTTCGGCTGCTGTCACTTTGGCTCCGGCAGTTGACTTACGTGCATATTGCTCGCCAATAGAAGACCAAGGTCGGATAGGCTCTTGCACTGCAAATGCGGGTGTGGGGCTATTAGAATATTTTGAACGCCGAGCAAATGGTACTCATGTAAATGGTTCGAGACTATTTCTATATAAAACAACAAGAAATTTATTACATTGGTCTGGAGATACGGGGGCTTATCTACGTACTACAATGAAAGCAATGGCATTATGTGGAGTATGTCCTGAAGACTATTGGCCTTATAGTGATAGCCTAATTGTACCAGCAAATGCAACAGTTGCTCCGTTTGACCAAGAACCACCGGCATTCTGTTATGCCTTGGCAGATAACTTTCAAGCTATAACATACTATCGTTTAGACCCAGCAGGAACGCCTTTACAAACAATACTAAACAATGTTAAATCGTACATTGCTGCGGGTTTACCTTCAATGTTTGGATTTACTGTGTATGAATCTTACGGTTCGGCAGGCGGTAATCAAGGTAAGTTTGCATTTCCGAAGGCTGGAGAAAGAGTAGTGGGGGGCCATGCTGTGGTTGCTGTTGGCTATGATGATAATTTAGTCATCAATCATCCTGCTGGAGGTAGCTCTACGACTGGGGCTTTATTGATTAGAAATTCTTGGGGAACAGGTTGGGGAATGGGAGGCTATGGTTGGTTACCATACGAATATGTTTTGAGAGGCCTTGCCAACGATTTTTGGTCTTTAATCAAAGCGGATTATATCAATACAGGAAACTTTTAATTACATTTGGGAGAAATCGAGTGTTTGATTTCTTCCAAATATTCTCAATAAAATGGTGAAGTTATTTTTAGTAATCCTCATATTGGCAAGTGGATGCCAGTCTCAACAAATACAGAAAATGAAAGTGGGAGAAGTAAGAAAAATCGAATTAGAGAATATAGCTTCGACAGGCTATACATGGGAACATTCTTCTATTGACCCTAAATTGATGAGTATTGAGCATGAAATTATAAATAAAGATAACCTTGTCGGAGGTAAGTCTCTTATTATTTTTTCATTGAAAGCCCTAAAGAAAGGAAAGGTACGTATTGTATTTGAATTGAAAAGAGTTTGGGAGAAAGATGTTAAACCCCTTGAGACAAAGACATTCGATATTGAGATAAAATAAAATTTTGACAGTTTGCTACTTACTCACCAGATTTTGCCAAAGGTAAATCAATAAAGAAAGTTGTGCCTCGGTTATCTTGGGTTTCAAACCAAATATTACCGCCAGCGTGTTCTACACCACGTTTTGCCATCGCCAAACCAAGACCCGAACCACCGATTTTTGTACTAAAATTCGGCATGAATACTCGCTGACGGATGTTTTCGGGGATTCCGTTGCCGTTATCTTGTACTTCTATGATAACCACGTTGTCGTCATCGTTGCGGTAGAGGCGGAGGTTGATGATAGGTTTGCGGTCTTTTGGTACAGATTGGATTCCGTTTATGACAAGGTTTGTGATTACTCGACTCATAAATTGGCGGTCGCCTAATACGTATGCTACTCGCTCTTTGAGGTAGGCATTGAGCGAAATATTATCATCTTCGGCGTATAAATCAGAGATTTTCTGCACTACCGAAACCAAATCAAACACTTCGTTGCGAGGCACAGGCATTTTGGCGAATTCGGAGAATGAAGTCGCAATATCGCTGATGTTATCAATCTGTTCGGTCAATGAATTCAATGCTCTCTCGATGCGTTCTTTAGCCTTCGGATTATCAATCGTAATCGTCCGTTGGAGTTGCTGGATTGATAACTTCATCGGTGTCAGTGGGTTCTTGATTTCATGAGCTACTTGTTTTGCCATTTCACGCCAAGCGGTTTGTTTTTCGCTCATCGAAAGTGCCACTTTGCTATCTTCAAGTTTGCGGAGCATTTTGTTGTATTCTCGCATCAAAAGCCCGATTTCATCATCCGAATTCCACTCTAATGGGTCATTTAATTTATCGAGATTGGTCTTTTTGAGTTTTTGAGCAACCAACTGAAGCGGATTGGTCAGGATATTCGAGGCGAAATAAGAAATCACTAATAAAATCAAGAATAACCACGCAAAAATGCTCAAAATCGAAGCCACGACATCGGTTACTTGGCGGTCGAGAACGGGTTTTGCATCAAAGAACGGAATCCCGACTACGCCGATTGGCTTACCGTTTTGTCCTTTGATATTCATATAAACCGTTTTGTAATTCAAGCTCCCGAGCGACTCATCCAAAAGGCTTTCGTTTTCTTTTTCTTCGATGATTCGGCGATACGCCACCGGATTGATAAATTGCGACAAAAGACCATTCTGATAAACTAATTGGCGAGTCGTCAGATTCAATTTACCGTTTAAATCGTACAAATTAATATCTACTTTAGTATCGCGGGCGAGGTCGTTTATTTCTTGTTCCAAAAAGGCTCGACTCATTCGTTTATTCAAGAAACTCTCCAATTGCAGCTGCACGGTCGAGGTAATATTTTTGGTGTTGTCTAAATACGCTTTTTCCTGATTTGAGGTAAAAGTCGAATTGATAACACTCAGCGTCAGGATAATTACCAAGATGAGTGGCAATAAAAACGCCGCATTGAGATAAAGCTGGATTTTGGTTGCGAAATTGACATTCATGTTCTTGAATCCGTAGCGGATTGAGTAGAACAAAATCACCAATACGATGCACAAAACCGAAACCAAAAACAAAAACGAGAAATTTGAGAATATACTACGCAGCGGATTATGCTTAGCCGAAATCACGATTTTTCGGCTATTATCTCCTTTTACGCCTACGTGGTAGTAATCGTTTAGCTGGATTCCCTTTTCGTACAATGTGCTGTCTTGTAGCAATTCGTTTGGCAATTTACGTATGTAGTTGTAGCTACCTGTGTTATAAATCAAACGATTATTTTTATCGAAAATGGCGTAACTGTAATTCTTAGATTCGGGATTCTGAACAAATTTCTTATCCATCAACAAGCCCGGATACACACTTTCGGTGTATTCATCGCGTAGTTTCAGGTCGAGAATGACCGTTCCGAGAGGTTGGTTATTCTGTGAAATCGGTACAAATGTGATGTATTGCTTGATGAAATTATTGCCTACATCATTGATAAAAAACACGTTCGGATTGCTCGTCTTGTATTTATCCTGACGGTAGGTTTGTTCATAAAATGGTAGATTCTGAACTCCCTCCGAAATATCGAGCGATGTGCCTTGGGCATCGAATGCCAAAACTTCGGTATCGTATTTATCAAAATACAAATCGAGGTGATTGTTTTTGACGAGTTGCTGAATCTTCTCACGGACGAGCGTCGTACGCATGATGGCCGCTTTTACGGCAGTATCTTCTGAGATTGTCTGGGCAGATTTTACCAAAAGGCCTTCGCCCAAAAGGTCGTTTTCGGCAAGGTATCGTACGCCAAAACGTTGTTTATCATACAAATCTTTGCGAAGCTCTTGGCAATAAATCACATAAAGCGAAATCAATGCAAAGATAAATGCACCCGTAAAGAAGTAGATAGAGGTTTTATACCTGAAGCTATAAAAAAACCGTGGGAACTTTGCCAGTGTAATCATCAAGAAATACAATGCCGTAGCGATGTAAATCCAGCGAAAAGTATCTAAAATGATGATGAAAATAAGCCCAATGATGAATCCAATGATAAAATTTGTGATGGTTTGCTTGCGGTTTTTATTGAGCCTCATAAACACGCTCGAAAGCAAGTGCGTACCCAAAAAGAAGATGACCGAAAGCAAAATATAGAAGGCAATGGTTGCGATTTTGAGGTTGTCGAACGAAATACTGAGCGATAAATCAAGATAATACTGCGATTTTTCGTAGATATTCGTCAGGTTTCGATAACTGATGTAGGTTATCAAAAACACTCCAATTACGCAGATAATGGCCACGAAGTTCTGGATGGATTTCGATGCCTTAAAAATCCGATAATAGAGGTTTGAACGGTAATAAAACAAAGCAACAAACCCAATGAGTAGCAATGCAACCAACGAATTGAGCAGGGCATCGCCGAGCGATGGTGCTAAGAAATTGGCCGAAAAATATTTGGGATTGAATAAGTCTGATTCGTAAAAAATAAACGGAATGCTATTGAGGAGCATCACGATTCGGATAAACATCAAGTAGCCAAACATCAAGAGAAAAGCTCGCCCAAATTGGTGTTTTTTCTCTAAATAAAACATCGTAACTACGACATAAATACCCAATAAAAACAAACTTATTCCTATCAAAACCAGCGTATTCGTCGGGATTCCGCCCGAATCTAATTTTTCGATTTGAGGAGGCAAGATTGAAAAAAGAAAACTGCCCTTTTCGTCGAGGATATTGAGATACTGATTTTTTTGTGGTTGTGCAATCAAATCTTTCGGGTCAGTAGGAAAAATTGCCGTGTTGAAGCCCGTATGCAGATATTCGTTTTCGTTGCGATAGGCACGGTATAGATTTATCAACGAATAAATCTCGACACGATGCCCACGATACCCAAAAATCAGACGATTGGCTATGTATTTGCCGTTTTCGGTGCTGAGTAGTCGGGTTTCTTTGTTGCTTCTAATAGCTTGATAATTAGGCACATAGCGGTGGTCGGACCAATAAATGAGTTGCCCGTCGCGGTAAATATAGTACGGAAACGCCGTTTTAACCTCAAAATTGGCAAATGCTGTATCGGTTGCTTTTTGGTATTGAGTACCTACAAGATTTAACTCTCCTTTTGATGTTTCGATTTCTTTTTTGATGTGATTCTGGATAGAAGAGACATAATGAGCCTGTGAAGCACCCGGAGCATCTTTCTCGAAAATCAAGAAATTTAAGCCCGCAATGCCCAGAAAGATACAAGAAAGTATGAGAAATATATGTCTTTTCAGCAACTGCCAATCCATTTTGAATCGAATAGAGAATCTGTTATGATTCGCAATTTATATGAGGTTTCAACGAAAAAATCATGCCAAAAAACTGACCGATTGAGATGATGAGCAAAAGATTTTAGCCAGTTAGACAATTCTTAAATACCAAGCAAACATTAAAAATTTAGTAAAACTACCCGAATTATCTATAAAATTGATAAATCATTACGAATGAATGTAATCGTGGTATAATTTAGCGTAAAAATTGAAGAATAATGCCTAAAGTCCCGAAAGAACTCGAAACCGCCATATTGACTCTACCCATCAAAGAGCGTGATAAAATGCTCTTAAAACTGATTGGTAAAAACGAACTACTGATAAATCAATTATATTTTCAGCTTCTCGAAGACGAATCTGACCTCAAAGACAAACGCGATACTATTAAGAATTCGATTGATAGAGTCGCCAAACTCACCCACGATTCGCCCGGTTGGATGATGATGGATATGCGAGATTTAAACGGCAAGATTACCAATCATTACAAGGTTACAAAAGATAAGTATGGCGAGATTGAACTGACATTATATTTACTGAATACTTTTTTCGATAAGCAGATTCATCTGATGGCTACTTACAATCGCCAGTCAGATACACTGGCGTCTTACGTGGCAAAACGCACCGAGGCGATTCTGAAAAAACTCCCAAAACTCAACGAAGATTATTATATCGAGTTTGAAGACGAAGTAAATAAACTTTTGGAGAACGTACATACTTACTGTCCTGCACCATACGCCCGCCAAATGGTGATTCCAAAAGTTTGGAAATACTGATATGAAAAGAGTCGTTGGTGTATTTTGTACCTCAACGACTCTTTTACATTATATAGATGCTAAACTCATATTGTTATTCTTCGGCCAAGAACGGATATTTATAATCTGTCGGCGAAACAAAAGTTTCTTTGATAGAGCGTGGCGAAACCCAACGAAGTAGGTTCAGAATCGAGCCGGCTTTATCGTTTGTACCAGATGCTCTTGCTCCACCAAACGGCTGTTGACCAACTACTGCACCCGTTGGTTTATCGTTGATATAGAAATTACCAGCCGAGTTGGTTAGTTTGCGTTCGGCCAATTCGATTGCCGCACGGTCTTTGGCAAAAATCGCCCCTGTCAAAGCGTAAGGTGATGTTTTATCAACCAATTCGAGTGTTTTTTCGTACTTATCGGCTTCGTAAACGTAGATTGTCAAAACTGGCCCGAAGATTTCTTCGCACATGGTTGTGTAGTTCGGGTCGGTTGTCAATAAGACCGTTGGCTCTACAAAATATCCTTTCGATTTATCGCAATTACCTCCTGCAACTACCTTTACTTTATCGCTCTTCTTGGCATCGTCGATATATTTAGCAATTTTATCAAACGAACGCTCATCAATAACGGCATTGACAAAATTTCTAAAATCTTCGGTACCGCCCATTTTCATATCTTTCAAATCGGTAACCATGTAGTTTTTGACATCTTCCCAAATATTCGATGGAATATACGCACGAGAAGCCGCCGAACATTTCTGACCTTGATACTCAAATGCCCCACGAACCAATCCTACTGCAACTGCTTTAGGGTCAGCCGATTTGTGAGCGACCACAAAATCTTTTCCGCCAGTTTCACCAACGATTCTTGGGTAGGTTTTGTAGCGATTGATGTTTTGCCCAATCGTTTTCCAGATTGTTTGGAACACTTTCGTACTACCAGTGAAGTGGATTCCCGCAAAATTTGGGTCTTTAAAAATAACATCACCGGCCTCTGGCCCATCTACATATATAAGGTTGATAACGCCATCTGGCAGACCTGCCTCACGGAATACCTCCATGATAACATTTGCCGAATAAATCTGAGTGTAAGCTGGTTTCCAAACCGTGACATTACCCATCATGGCTACGCACGAAGGCAAGTTGCCAGCGATAGCCGTGAAGTTAAACGGAGTCAATGCAAAAACAAAACCTTCGAGTGGGCGGTGTTCCATGCGGTTCCAGATACCCTTCGATGACTCTGGTTGTTCGGTATAAATTTGGCTCATAAAATGAGCATTAAATCTCAAGAAATCAATCAATTCGCAAGCCGAATCAATCTCGGCCTGAAAAGCATTCTTCGACTGCCCCAACATCGTAGCGGCATTGATTTTAGCACGATACGGCCCAGCAATCAAGTCGGCAGCTTTCAAAAATATCGCGGCTCTTTGTTGCCAAGGCATATTTGCCCAAGACTCACGGGCTTTGAGTGCTGCTACAATGGCTTTACGAACATGGCTTTTGTCGCCTTCGCTTGCATATCCGAGTACGTGTTGGTGGTCGTGTGGGGGCGATAATTTGATTTTTTTATCAGTAAAAACCAGTTCGCTACCAATGTACATCGGAATCTCGGCAACCTTGCTACGAGCTTCGGCAATTGCGGCTTTCAAAGCTTTTTTCTCGGGTGAATTGGGTGCATAAGCTAAAACAGGCTCATTGATAGGAGTCGGTACTTGAAAGAATGCGTTTGACATTTGTTGATTAAGTTTTTTGGCAAATTTAATGATAATGAATTGATAATTAACAATTTGGAAATGTATAATTTGTGATGAATCCGAGGGCTTGGAGGGTGGTTTTAGGTTGGTAGAATTGGCTATCGTGCGAGATTGAAAAACAAAATTCGGATTATTCTCTTTTTCGAGAACAAAATTCTGAATTCTTCAAAATATACCGATTCTTTATACTGAGGCGTTGCGAACTATAAATTTTGCAATGTTTCGTATAATGTTGTTTATCCAAATTTTTTGGCTTGATGTTTGCTTTCAGAAATATCGTACTCCGATAAAGAGTACAAAATTGTCAGGAACTTAATAATTCTTCAAAAGCCATGAAATTAAAAATGACCCTAATGTTAGGGCTTGCCTGTATGGTATTGGCATCCTACACGAGTGTACGCAATGCCGCTGCACCTAAAGTGAAATTCTACGAAGGAAATTACGACGAATTTCTTCGTGAGGCCAAAAAAGCAAAAAAGCCAGTTTTATTAGATTTTTGGGCGGGCTGGTGCAATCCTTGCAAAAAAATGGATGCCGAAACTTTCTCGAATCCTACTTTTGCCACCTACCTAAACGACCATTTTATGGTTTACAAGGTCAATATCGACACTTTTGATGGCATGGAGATTGCCGACCGTTTTGCGGTAGATGCTTACCCAACCCTCATTTTGTTAGATTCTAAGGGCAAATTCGTAAATCGTTATAAAGGTTTTTATCCGGCCAATTATTTAGAAAACGAATTAGATAAAAGTAGAGAACAAAAAGGCAAGCGTTTTGTAACACCAAAAGCGACGACCGCAGCCTATTCTGAGTAGTAATTGAGAATTGAATGAATCATACGCCAAGCGTAATAAATTGGGTTGAAAAACTCGATTTGTTACGCTTTTTTGTATTTTTAATCGTCCGAAAAGATTATTCAAAATAGCAATTAAAGATATAGAATTGTATGGCAACAAAAATCGTAGATTTATCGAAACCGATTCAGTATAACGCTGGCGACCCGTGGTTTATGCGAGTAAAAATCAAACACAAATCGCATAAGGCGGCACGTTGGCTTATTCGGCTTGGAGTAGGGTTGCCTTTTAAATTATTTCCTAAGAATTGGCAAGGCTGGGCCGACGACGTCATTACCAAAATGGGTGTTCATTCTACGACTCATATCGATGCCCCATGGCATTATTCACCCGAAATCGAGGGCAAGCCTGCCAAAACGATTGACCAAATACCACTTGAGTGGTGCTACGGAGATGGCGTGGTGATAGATTGTAGCCACAAACCAGATTTTGAAGAGATTACGATTGAAGATTTGCAGAATGATTTAACCAAAAATGGAATTAGCCTAAAGCCGAGCAATATTGTATTGATAAGAACCGACCGCGATAAATTGATGGGTACATCCGATTTTGTTGAAAAAGGTACTGGAATGAGTCGAGAAGCTACCGAATGGCTCATCGACCAAGGAATAAAAGTAATGGGAATCGACCAGTGGGGGTGGGATTTACCCTTGCGTTACTTGGCAAAAAAAGCCAAAGAGACCAAGAACCCCGATTTGTTTTGGCAGGCTCATTTGGTTGGTAGAGAGAAAGAATACCTGCATATTGAGCAACTAACAAATCTGAGAGCTTTGCCGCCGTCGGGATTCAAGGTTTGTGTTTTTCCGATAAAAATCGTGGGGGCTTCGGCCGCACCAGCACGTGTTGTAGCTATTTTTGAATAAAAAACGTCAGCGAGTTTGTCGCTGACGTTGTATTTTTAGACGAGAGCATCCCACAAAATTTCGACTGGGTGGAGAGCCTTACGACCCGTGCCGTCGTGAATCTGGTGGCGGCAACTCGTTCCTGGAGCTGCAATGATTACCTCTTCGGGTTGTTTTCGGACCGTCGGGAATAGTACCAATTCGCCAATCTTCATCGAAAGTTCATAATGTTCTTTTTCGTAGCCAAAAGACCCCGCCATACCGCAGCATCCGCTCGGAATCATGTGAACTTCGTAATTACTCGGCAACGAAAGTATCTTTTTGGTTGGCACGAGAGACCCCATCGCTTTTTGCTGACAATGTCCGTGTAGTTTGATGAGTTTTTTATCGGTCGTAAATTGTTCTTTTTTGATATTGCCTTTATCAATTTCACGAGCCAAAAATTCATCAATCATCAGAGCGTTTTTAGCTAATTTTTTGGCCGAATCAATTAAATCTTCACGAACCAATTCAGGATATTCATCTCTGAATGTCAGAATAGCCGATGGCTCGATTCCAATCATCGGGATTTCATCGCTGATGATGTCTTTCAATAATTCTACGTTTTTATTGGCAATCTTGATGGCATCTTTGAGCATCCCTTTTGAGAGATATGCCCTGCCCGACTCGACGTGTTCGGGGATTATTACCTCATAACCTAATTTATTCAATAGATTCAGGGCCTTCTTCCCGATTTCTACATCGTTATAGTTCGTAAATTCATCACAGAATAAATAAACAGTTTTCTTATTTCTTGTTTCTTGTTTCTTGCTTCTTGTTTCTTGGTTTTTAGAGTACCATTTTTTTACCGTTGTGCCATGCAACAAAGGCATTGTGCGGTCGGGGTGAAACCCTACAACCGAATTGGCGATTCGACGTAGCGGAGCAGTATCGAAAACCAAATTATATGCCCACGGCACATAAGATGCGATGTTTGTCATCTTCGAGAAATTACCAATCAACCAACTCCGTGTAGGAATACCGTTAGTCTCGTGGTAATGCTGCAAAAACTCCATTTTTAGCTTCGCAACATCCACATTCGATGGACATTCAGCTTTACAACCCTTACAAACCAAGCACAAATCCATCACTTCCTTTACTTCTTTGCTGTCCCAACGGTCGGGTTTATCAGAACGAGTCAAAATCTCACGCAAGATATTGGCTCTGGCACGTGTCGTATCTTTTTCGTTGTGGGTTGCCATGTAGCTGGGGCACATCGTACCTCCGCTCAATTCGGTTTTGCGGCAATCGCCCGAACCGTTGCATTGCTCGGCGTGTTGCAGTACATTTTGGTCTTGAAACCTAAAATATGTTTTGAAATCGGGCGTTTTTTGACCTGCCTCATAACGCAAGAATTTATCCATCGGGGGCGTGTCAACAATCTTGTTTGGATTGAAGATATTTTGAGGGTCCCAGACTTGTTTTAATTCTTTTATTAGGGCATAGTTTTTCTCACCGATTTGCTGACGGATGAATTCTCCACGCAAGCGGCCATCGCCATGCTCGCCTGAGAGTGAACCTTTGTATTTTTTGACCAAAGTCGAAATCTCTTCGGCAATTAATCTAAATTGGCGATGCCCTTCTTCGGTTTTAAGATTGATGATAGGGCGGAGGTGTAATTCGCCCGAGCCTGCGTGAGCATAATGTACGCAAGACATTTTGTTTTTATCCAGAATTTCGTTGAATTCTCTGATAAATTCAGGTAAATCTTCAACATCAACTGCCGTGTCCTCGATTACGGCGACGGCTTTTTCATCGCCCGGAAGATTCGACAGAAGTCCTAATCCTGCCTTGCGGAGTGTCCAAATTTTCTTGGTGTCTTCGCCAAACAGAATCGGGAAGTGATAACCCAAGCCAGCCGCACGCATTTCGGCCTCCATTTTGGTGGCTAATTGCTCAACCTCTTCTTTAGAATCTCTCGAAAGCTCAACAACCAAAATCGCACCCGGGTCGCCTTGCACAAAGAATCGGTTTTTCTTTTGCTCGATATTCTCTTTGGTACATTCCAGAATGTAATTATCTATCAACTCTACTGCACTTGGGCTGTATTTAAGGGCAATCAGGTTGGCACGCAGCGATTCTTCGACCGAATTGAAATGTACACAAACCAGACCCTGATGTTTTGGAGGAAGGGTGTTTACGTGCAATTTGATTTCGGTGATAAACATCAAAGTACCCTCCGAACCAGCAATCAGTTTACAGAAATTGAAAGCCCCGCCCGATGCCACGCCCGAAAGCGGTGGAGTTTTGATAGTTTTACCGTTGTTCTGAGGAGTGAATACCTCGGTTTCGAGCAATTCATCAATGGCATAACCCGTATTGCGGCGTTCGATACTCATTTTCGGAAACTCACGACGAATCTCCTCTTGATTTTCGGATTTGCTCAGTACATTATATATATGGTTATAAATCTGAGTTTCTAAGCTGCTGGTTTCTGGTTTATGGTTTTTGATTTTCTCGTGAAACTCTGAAACTGTTAGACTCTTGAACTCAACCGGGCTACCATCGCTCAAGAATCCTTTTACTTCCAGCAAATGGTTTCGGGTAGAGCCATAAACCACCGAGTTTGAGCCGCAAGAATTATTGCCGACCATTCCGCCAATCATCGCACGATTGGCCGTAGAGGTTTCGGGACCAAAGAAAAGCCCATGCTCTTTCAGAAAAATATTTAATTCATCACGAACAACTCCGGGCTGTACTCTTACCCAACGTTCTTCTTTGTTCAATTCAAGGATTTTTGTGAATGTACGAGATACATCTACCACAATACCATTACCCACAACCTGACCTGCGAGCGAAGTTCCAGCCGTACGAGGAATCAGCGAAGTTTTGTTTTTGGAGGCAAACTGAATCAATTGCTGGAGGTCGCTTTCGTTTTTCGGAATCGCAACCGCAAGAGGCATTTCTCGGTATGCCGAGGCATCAGTTGCATAAAGTGTTCGCATTACTTTGTCGTAGTGCAGTTCTCCTTCGAGCTGATTCGCTAATTGGCTTAGTTCTTTTTCGAGCATTTTCTTTGGATGTTGAATTTTTCAAAGAATCATTAAAAAACAAGTCTTCTGATTCAGAATATTAGAATAGTGCAAATATACGATTTCAAAATTTGTATTTGAGTATAATTCTCTAAATAGCGTATTGGTTTTTCAATATTTAATAAACCTCATTTATACCATTTAACAAATATTATATTGTTTTTGTACAATTTAGAAGAGTTGAAAATTTTAAGATTTTTTAATTTTTGATGTGATTTTTTTGGACTTTAAATATTTCTTTTTGTAGTTTTGGGAGTTGATTGCTCAATTAATGCAACATTTTCTTTGCAGACTTCAAAAACAATTTGTTTTAACAGATTGTATAATCGAAATAACTCTTAAAATGTTGAATTCTATGAAGCAAAAAAAACTGTTTAATTTTTAACTCTTTAATTACAACCTATGATGAATCAGTACTTCCAAGGAGGTCGTTCCTTTGGGCGACTATTTGCGGGTGTGAAGTCTATTAAGTATAGCTTCACAATTGCTGTTCTACTCTTTACATCACTTTCTGTGATGGCTCAAGACATAACAGTTTCTGGTACGGTAAAAGGCTCTGACGGGTCAGGCTTACCGGGTGTAAACGTTCAAGTAAAAGGCACATCTAAAGGTGCACAAACAGACATTGATGGTAAATACTCACTATCTGGTGTGTCTAAAAATGCAACACTTCAATTCAGCTTCGTTGGCTTGAACTCTCAAGAAGTTGCAATCAATGGCCGTAGTGTTGTTGATGTAACTATGACAGACGACTCAAAAGTTCTTGAAGAAGTTGTTGTTGTTGGTTATGGTACAGTAAAGAAAAAAGATGCAACTGGTGCAGTTAATGCCATCGGTACAAAAGATTTTCAAAAAGGTATCGTAACATCACCAGAACAATTGATGCAAGGTCGTGTTGCGGGTGTACAAATTTCACAAAACTCTGGTGAGCCAGGTGGTGGAATCAACGTACGTATCCGTGGTACATCTTCGGTATATGGTGGAAACAACCCACTTTTCGTTGTTGATGGTGTACCTTTGAGTGGTGATAACGTATCGGGCGATGGTCAGGCAGTAGGTGTGGGTCGTCAGCCTGCTAAAAACCCATTGAACTTCTTGAACCCAGATGATATTGCAAGTATCGACATCTTGAAAGATGCCTCTGCTACGGCAATCTACGGTTCACGTGGTGCAAACGGTGTGGTTTTAATCACAACTAAAAAGGGTAAAGGTAAAGGAACGCTTGATTATGGATATTCACTTGGTGCAAGTACTATCACTAAGAAATATGATTTGTTGAGTGCTGCTGAATACGTAGCAGCTGGTGGCCAAAATAAAGGTAGCTCTACAGATTGGCAAGATGAATTGTTCAGAACTGGTTATACAAACCAACATAATCTATCTTATGGTGGTGGCGATAACAGCGGAAACTACCGTTTCTCATTGGGTTATTTGGGACAACAAGGTATTATCTTGAACTCTGAAATCAAACGTTACAGCGTTGGTTTCAATGGTTCGAAGAAATTCATCAATGATAAATTGACGATTTCGAGCAATATCAACTTAGCAAATACACTTGATACTGGGGTGCCGATTTCAGAAACAGCTGGTTTTGAGGGTGATTTATTGGGTAGTATTTTGAAGTTCAATCCAACTAACCCTAAATACAATGCAGACGGTACTTTTTATCAGCCAGGTAACACAGAACCAAACCCATTGGCTTTTGTAAACTTGTCAAGAGATAATACAAATACTTTACGTGCATTGGGTAACATCAATGCTGAGTTAGAAATCGTTAAAGGTTTGAAATTCAAAACCGTACTTGGTTTTGATAAGTCATTGTCTTCAAGAAAATCGGCTTATTCTCCAGACCTTGTAGTTACGGGTGTTGAAAAAATCGGTCGTGTTTATGTAAGAGATATTGAGACTGATAATAGATTGTGGGAAAACTACTTTACATACGATAAAGAGTTTGGTAATGTTACTTTTAATGGTTTGTTGGGTTACTCTTATCAGAGCTTCGACCGTTACTCTAAAAACATCGGTGTAGCGAATTTCCGTACAAATGATATGGATTTGATGATTAATAACATCGCCTCTGCTAATGCAGGTAAATTTGGTAGCAATGTTGTTAATAACTCAAGCTCAGAAAAAGACGAGTTACAATCATATTTTGGTCGTGTAAACTTGGGTATTTCAAACAAGTACTTGTTGACAGCAACTCTTCGTGTTGATGGTTCGACAAAATTCGGTGGTAACAATAAATATGGTTACTTCCCATCTTTTGCAGGTAAGTGGAAACTTATCGAAGAGAGCTTTGTACCTAAAGAGATTTTCTCTGATTTAGCATTGCGTGTTGGTTATGGTGTAACTGGTAACCAGGCTATTCCTCATAACCTTTACGACAGACGTGATAGATACGCAGATTGGGGTATTAACCAAGGTGCGGATAACATCGAAGGTGGTGGTTTAAATGCAGTTGCATTTAACAACCCTAACTTGAAATGGGAAACAACTTCTAACTTAAATATTGGTTTAGACTTTGCTGTTTTGAAAAACAGATTGTCAGGTAATATCGAAGTTTATCAACGTAATACAAAAGACTTATTGTTCTTAGTTGTTTCTGCTCAACCAGCTCCAACTCCATTTACATGGAAAAACCTTGATACTGACATTCAGAACCGTGGTATCGAGATTGGCCTAAATGGCTCTGTAGTTGATGGTAAAGATTTTGGTTGGGAAGTTTTGGCAAACGCCGCTTTTAATAAAAACATTGTTAAAAACTTATCGGGTGTTTACGATACGGGTGAAATCAACGGTCAAGGTTTGACTGGTGCATTTGCTCAACGTATTGCACAAGGACAGCCATTGTTCTCGTTCTTCCTTCGTGAATTTGGTGGATATGACGAAGCAGGTAACTCTATCTACCCTTCGGGTGACTTCCAACAGTTCGTTGGTGCGAGTCCACTTCCAACAGTTACAGGTGGTTTGACAAATAACTTCCGTTACAAAAACTTCGATTTGAGCATCTTCTTCAACGGTGTATTTGGTAACTATATTTATTCAAACACCGCTAACGCATTCTTCACAAAAGGTTCGTTTGCTAATGGTCGTAACGTAACAAAAGATGTTGTTACTTCAAAAGAAGGCCCATTGAATGCTCCAGACGTATCAACTCGTTTCTTGGAGAAAGGCGACTTTGTACGTTTGCAAAACCTTAACTTAGGTTACAGAGTGCCAATGAAGAGCAAAGTATTCTCTAACTTGAAACTTTTTGTGACTGGTCAAAACCTATTGACATTTACAAATTATAGTGGTCAAGACCCAGAAGTTAGTACAAACAAATCACTAAATGGTATCCCATCGTTTGGTATTGATTACACTGCTTATCCAAGAGCCAGAACTTGGACAATCGGAGCTAATGTTTCATTCTAATTTCAATTAAAACTAATCGTTACAATGAAAAAAAATCAAATATTCAAAGTTTTATTAGCAGGTGCTGGTATGGCTACTTTTACGGCTTGTACTGACCTTGTGAACGACGAAAAAGATTCTATTGTTCGTGTATCTTCGGGTGGTGGTTTCACTCCAGGAGACCCTGCTGCTCTTTTGGAGTCTGCATACAAAGATTTGGGAGCTTACACTGACCAAGCAAATATTTACGCTTTGGGTCAGCACCCATCAGCTGAAATGATTCCGCCAACACGTGGTGTTGACTGGGGTGATAACGGTGTATGGCGTACACTTGATGCCCACACTTGGGATGCAACTCACTCATGGATTAACAACGCTTGGAACCAATTGAACCAACGCGTTTTTAAAGCAACAGAAATTATTGCATCAAACCCTAATGCTTCTCAAAAAGCACAGGCTCAATTCTTGAGAGCACTTAACATGATGCACGTAATGGATTACTGGGGACAAGTTCCTTTCCGTGAAGTTACACAAGGGGTTGACGAATTGCCAAAAACTTTGAGCCGTTCAGAAGCTTTCGACTTTATTGTTAAAGATTTGACTGAAGCTTTACCAAACCTTGTAAAGGCTGGTCCATCGCCTAATAACGGTGTTGCAAACAAAGCAGCGGCAAACTTCTTGTTAGCAAAATTGCACTTGAATAAAGCTGTTTACAAATCAGCCGCTCCAGAAGGTCCATATACATTCGATAAGGCTGATATGGATAAAGTGATTGCTTATGTTGATGCAATCACAGCTGATGGCTACAAATTAGATTCAGATTATTTTAACGCATTTACAACTAAAGGTGCATCTGAAACTATCTTCGTATCATTAGAAGGTACTCCTCAAAACCGTTGGTTTATGACATTGCACTACAACCAAAACCCATCAGGTTGGAATGGTTTTACTACGTTGGCTGATTTCTACGATAAATTCGAGAAAGATGACCCACGTATCGGTAAGCCAGCAAAAGGCGATGGTACTAACTTCTCAGGTATTGGTCTTGGTTTCTTAATCGGAAAGCAGATTGATGATAAAGGTAAAGACTTGATAGATACTCGTACTCAGAAGGTATTATCATTTACAAGAGATGTACCTTTGGCTGGTGCTGCTACCGATAAAGGTATCCGTGTTATCAAGTATCACCCTGCAACTGCTGGTAAATACATCTTGGCTCGTTATGCTGAGGCTGTAATGATGAAAGCAGAAGCACAATTGAGAGGTGGAAACACTGCGGGTGCATTGGCAACTGTAAACGACTTAAGAAAAACACGTGGTGCAAAAGCATTGACATCTTTGTCGTTGGATGGTATGTTTGATGAAATCGGTCGTGAATTGTATTGGGAAGGTGGAAAACGTACTGTAGAGGTTCGTTTTGGTAAGTTTACAACTGGTACTGGCGTTGAAATTAAGGATGCTTACACAGTGTTGTACCCAATTCCTTCGGCTGCGATTGTATCTAACCCGAATTTGACTCAGAACAAAGGCTATTAATCATTACCTTTGTATGTAAATAAACAAAAATGCTCGATTAGTCGAGCATTTTTGTTTTACAAGCACATTCGAAATATTATACCTATGATGAAACTTAAAAATATCCTGATTATCCTTATTTGTAGTGCCTTTTTTGCGTGTGATTCGGGAGTAAATACCGATGAGGTTTTGAAGTCTTTGAAAAGTGGTGAAGGAAAAATCTTGATTAAAATTGACGGAAAAGAGTATTATCCAAAAGAAAGTATTTTTAAAGGTGAATTAACTGTTTTGGAAGGTTTTTTCAGAACGAGCCTTTTTGACCAATTTGAGAGTAATGTAGTGATTGCATTTGGTGGCGATAAATGGTATGCAAATAAACCTATCAAAAAGCAGGTTTTTATTGATAATCAAGTAGCCGCAAGTGTGATGATTGGTAAACTAATCAATAAAGAAAAACAATTGGGCGAAGGCTTTTTGATGACTGAGGGAGAGATAACGGTGATGTCGCTTTCGGAAGAAAAATTTGTGATGAGATTTGATGGTAAATTAGGTAAATATGATGTGCAGCGAGAACCCGAAAAATGGAATGTAGTAGAGGGGTGGATTATCATCAAAAATCCGAAAATTACATTACAAGGTTTAGAGACCAAGCAGGTGTATTTTTAATATAATAATGTTATCAACAACGCCATTATCTTATTAAATTGCATGATTATTACTTGACCTATGATGAAAAATATACTAATAACCACTCTTGTCCTTTGGGGCATTTGTACGCCTGTTGATGCACAAAAGAGATTCGACCTCAAATCTCCGAGTGGTAATATCGCATTGAAAATAACAAATTTGGCAGATGGAGTCGTGAATTACAGCGTCATGTACAATACAAAATCCATTATAGAGCCATCTTCTCTTGGTTTTGTATTGAATAAACCTGCAATATCGCTCAATAAATTCACGATAGAATCGGTTGATTCTACTACCATCGACGAGACTTGGAAACCCGTTTGGGGAGAAGTAAATACAATCAGAAATCATTATAAGCAGCTCATTCTCAATTTAAAATCATCGAGTGGGGTTTTGGTTAAAGCTGTTTTTAGGGTATTTGATATTGGTGTAGGATTCAGATATGAATTCTCCGAACAAAACGGATTCAAGCATTTTATCGTCAAAGACGAACTTACCCAATTTAATTTGGCGGGTAACCACAAAACTTTTTGGATTCCGGGCGATTACGATACCAATGAGTATTTATACAATACCACATTACTTTCAGAAATAAATGCTACCGAAGCCGCCAAGCGAGAAAAAGACATTGCTTTGCAGTCGGTGATTGGTACAAACACAGTACAATGCCCTCTGATGATGAAAACCAAAGAAGGCGTTTACATCAATATTCATGAGGCGGCGTTGGTCAATTATCCTGTAATGCACCTGACCCTCGATAAAAATACTTTTACTTTTTCTTCTCATTTGGTGCCAGATGCAGTTGGCAATAAAGCCTATCTGCAAACACCTGCTAAAACGCCTTGGCGAACTATAAACATCAGCGATAAAGCTACCGATATTTTAGAGTCAAAGATGATTCTGAATCTGAACGAACCATCTAAAATTGATGATGTTTCGTGGATAAAACCACAGAAGTTCATCGGAATGTGGTGGGAAATGCACGTTGGTAAAGCTACCTGGGAGAAAGCATCTGGCAAACACGGAGCCAATACTGAAAACGTGAAAACGTACATTGATTTCGCTGCCGAAAATGGTTTTGATGGAGTTTTGGTCGAGGGATGGAACGAAGGCTGGGAGGATTGGTTTGGTAATTGGAAAGAGAACGTATTTGATTTTGTTACGCCTTACAGCGATTATGATGTAGATTACCTATCTAAATATGCTAAGAGCAAAGGTGTAAGAATCATTATGCACCACGAGACTTCGGGCTCGGCAACAAACTACGAGCGGCATATCGACGATGCTTTCAAGTTTATGAAAAAGCATGATATGAATACCGTAAAGACGGGCTACGTAGGTAGGATTATTCCAAGAGGAGAGCATCACGATGGGCAGTGGATGGTGAATCACTACGAAAGAGTTGCTCAAAAAGCCGCCGAAAACCAAATCATGGTTGAAGCTCACGAGCCAGCCCACCCGACGGGTCTGCATCGTACCTACCCGAATTGGCTTGCCAACGAAGCCGCCAGAGGAAACGAGTTCAACAATGCACCGACTCTCGCCCTTGTACCCGAACACGAGACTATTTTACCTTTTACCAGATTGATGGGTGGCCCGATGGACTACACACCAGGTTTTTTCCATTTTCAGTTAAATCAATATGACCCTTCTCGCAAGCAACGAGTGCGTACAACGCTCGCCAAGCAATTGGCATTGTATGTAACAATTTACAGTCCGTTGCAGATGGCGGGTGATTTTCCTGATAATTTTAGGAAATATCCCGATGCGTTTCAGTTTATCAAGGATGTACCCGTCGATTGGGATGACACCAAAGTACTCGATGCCGAACCTGGCGAATTTGTAACGATTGCTCGTAAACAAAAAGGTAAATCAAACTGGTTTTTGGGGGCAATTACCGACGAAAATAGCCGAAATAGTAAGGTTTCGCTTGCTTTTTTGGATGAAAATACCAACTACGAAGCTACAATTTATCAAGACGGAACAGATGCCGACTGGCAGAATAATCCGCAAAGTTATAAAATCGAAAAACGAATTGTCAACAATAAAACTATCTTAGATTTGAAGTTGGCAAAAGGTGGCGGATGTGCCATAAGTATTATCAAATTATAAAAAATCCTACCAGTGTGGGATTGCAAATTCTATAAAATGAAAAATAAATATATTATCCTACCGACGATTCTGACGGTGATGATATTAGGCTTATATGCTTGCTCTAAAAAGAAATCGGGTGGGTTATTTGAGTTGGTCGAAAATTCAGGGATTGATTTTGAGAATAAAGTAGTTAATGACGCCGATTTTAATATCTTTAATTACCGAAACTTCTACAATGGTGCAGGAGTGGCCATTGGCGATATTAATAATGATGGGCTTTCGGATGTTTATATGACCTCCAATATGGGGTCAAACAAACTCTATCTCAACAAAGGCAATTTTCAGTTTGAAGATATTACCTCAAAAGCAGGTGTAGCCGATAGTGCCAAATGGAGTACGGGCGTGGTGATGGTTGATATTAACCACGATAATTTGCTCGATATTTATGTGTGTAATGCTGGCATAGACAAACGAACCAAAAAACGTGGAAACTCGCTTTTTATCAATAACGGTAATATGACATTTACCGAAAAAGCCAAAGAGTACGGTCTCGATGAAGATGGCTATACGACCCATGCCGCATTCTTCGATTATGATTTAGATGGAGATTTGGATTGCTATATTCTCAATAATAGTTTTATTCCGGTCAATACGCTTAATTATGACAACAACCGTGATTTAAGAGCCAAAGATTGGCCTGTTAAAGACTTTTTGAAAGGTGGTGGCGATAAATTGCTTCGGAATGATAACAGCCGCTTTGTGGATGTGAGCGAAGATGCGGGTATTTACGGTAGTTTGATAGGTTTTGGGCTGGGTGTAACCGTCGGCGATGTGAATAACGATGGCTATCCTGATATTTATGTTTCAAATGATTTTTTTGAGAAAGATTACCTCTATATCAATCAACGAAACGGGAAATTTACCGAAGAAATCGAAAGCCGAATTGGACATACGAGCTTAGCTTCGATGGGGTCTGATATGGCCGATGTCAATAACGATGGCTATTCGGAAATCTTCACGACGGATATGTTGCCTCGCGATGAGACTCGATTGAAGACAACGACTTCTTTTGAGAATCATTACGTTTTTAAACTAAAACAACAAAAAGGTTTCTCGAATCAATACCAACAAAATGCCTTACAACTCAATAACCAAGACGGAACTTACAGTGAGATTTCGTGTTTGAGTGGAGTTGCTGCCAGCGATTGGAGTTGGGGGGCGTTGATGTTTGATGCCGATAATGATGCCAAAACCGATATTTATGTTTGTAATGGTATTTATCACGATGTAATCGACCAAGATTTTATTGATTTCTTTGCCAATGAGGTCTCGCAAGAGATGGTTCTATCGGGCGAGAAGAAGAGTTTTGAAGCGATTTTGAGCAATATGCCATCGCGACCGATTGTTAATAATTTCTTTCATAACAAAGGCAATCTGAAATTTGATGAAGCCGCCGAAAGTTTCGGTTTTACTGAGCCATCGTTCTCGAATGGAGCCGCGTATGCCGATTTGGATAATGACGGAGATTTGGATTTAATCGTCAATAATGTCAATCAAAAGGCTTTTATTTATCGCAATCATTCCGAAAAAAATAAAGAAAATCATTTCATCAAATTTAATCTCAAAGGCGAGGGGCAAAACACTTTTGCGATTGGTACCGAGCTAAGAGTTTATGCCGATAATCAGATTTTGAGCCGCTACGTAATGCCATCGAGAGGGTTTCAGTCGAGTACCGAGTATCCAATCACTGTTGGACTTGGCAAGGCACAGAAAGTTGATTCGGTACAAATCAGATGGAATGATGGGCGAGTAACAATCCTCAAAAATCCAGCAATAAACAAGAGTCATACGTTATCTATTAAAGAGGCACAAAAAGGCTCTGGTTTCAAATTTCAGCCTTTAGGCTCGATGTTGGGTGATGCTATCGTCACGCCATTTGATGCCCATAAAGAGAATGAATTTGAGGATTTTTACGACGAACGCAATATCCCAGTTAAACTTTCATCCGAAGGCCCAAAGGCGGCCATCGGTGATGTGAATGGCGATGGCAAAGACGATATTTACATTTGTGGGGCAACTGTTCAAGCAGGGCAGCTATACATTCAAAGCGGTAATTCGTTCCAAAAATCGGAACAAGCAGTTTTTGAGAAATTCAAATACCACGAAGACACTGCTGCCGAGTTTTTTGATGCCGATAAAGATGGCGATTTAGATTTGTATGTAGGTTCGGGCGGAAACGAAATTACGGCAGGTGAAAGAGGTTTAGACGACCGTTTGTATCTGAATGACGGTAAAGGAAATTTCACTTTCAAAGAGAAGGCACTGCCTCGTGATGGTATGAATACGTCGGTAGTAGCACCGCATGATTTTGATGGCGATGGCGATATTGACCTTTTTGTGGGGAGTAGAAGTGTCTCGAAGCAATACGGCTTAAATCCGCCGAGTTTCTTTTTCAAAAATAATGGTGATGGCACTTTTGTAACCGTCAATCAGAAAGAGATTCAAGAATTGGGGATGGTTAGAGATGCCACTTGGCAAGACATCAACGCTGATGGTAAAAAAGAGTTGGTTGTCGTTGGAGATTGGATGTCGCCAGTTGTATTGACTTATCGAAACAATAAGTTTGAAAAATTGGCTTCGGGACTCGAAAACCTCAATGGTTTTTGGGGTAGAGTAGAGGCAGTAGATATTGATAACGACAACGATTTAGACTTGGTTTTGGGCAATATTGGCGATAACTTTATGCTACATGCCAATGCCGAAAACCCAATAAAACTTTGGGTGAGTGATTTTGATGGTAACGGAAATCTCGATAAAGTAATGACCAAGACTGTTGGTGGCAAAGACTCACCGGTTTTTCTGAAACGTGACATGATGGAGCAGTTTCCGGCACTTAAAAAAGAGAGCTTGAAGCATTCAGAGTATGCCAAGAAGAACATCGAAGATTTGTTTGATGATGATGTTTTAGAGAAGAGTTTGGTCAAGAAAGTAGATTACCAGAAATCTTGTGTGGCCATCAACGACGGCAAAGGCAAATTTACGGTGGTTGAGTTGCCAATCGAGGCTCAGTTTTCTTGTATAAATGCCACTTATTGTACTGATTTGAACGGCGACGGTCTCAAAGACATTATCCTTGGGGGCAACAATTTTCATTTTATCCCGCAGTTTTCGAGGTTAGATGCCTTCAAAGGTAAGATTCTGATAAACAAAGGGAAAGGGCAGTTTACAGCCGTTTTAGATTCTAAAAGTGGGTACAGAGTTGATGGAGAATTAAAACAAATCAGTCCGATTACACTCGGAGGCAAAAAGTGTATCATTAATTTAGTGAATAATAAACCTCCAAAGGTTTACGCTTTGAAATAACAATTGAGGCACGTCTCAGACCAGACGTGCCTCAATTGTACAGAATCCCAGATAATCCTCCTTAAAAGCTATACTTAAAACTTTAAACAACCAAAGAAGTGAAACCATTCAAAACTTGGTGGACGGTATCTGTCGTTGCATTTTTGTTGTTAAACTATTCGGGTTTTTCGCAAAATGCAGGCGATTTTGTCAGCTATTCCAAAAACACAACCCATCTTCGTATCAAAGGCACAAAAGCCGACCTGCTGATACAATCCTATGCCAGTGGTATTTTTAGGGTTCAGCTGGTAGCTACCAACGGAGCCTCATCCGACTCTTCTTATTGTGTGGTTTTAAAACCACAAACCTTTGTAAATCAAGTTATTGAACAAACCAACACTATCGAAATTCTTTCGGATAAATGCTCGCTCGAAATCACCAAAAAACCACTTAGTATAGCCCTAAAGACCGCAAAAGGTATTAAAATCAAAGAAGATGGTGGTTTGAGAATGTCGAGAGATTCGCTTTATATTTCGTTTAAGATTAATCCAGAAGATGTTTTTCATGGTTCAGGTGGGCGTGTTGCCGATGTCAATTTAGCTCGTCGAGGAGTAGATTTCTACAATACTCATCGCCCTGGTTATTATGAAGATACCTACGGTTTTACTACTGGCCTGACCCAAAATGTCAATGTTCCGTTTGTGGTTTCATCACACAAATTCGGATTATTTTTTGATAGCAATCAGCCCAATTCGATGCGGTTATTTCTGGGAGCATCTGATTCGACCAAAATCGAAGCCGAAGTGCTAAATACCGCAAGATGGTCTTACTACTTAATCAACGGAGAGTCAAATGACGAAATCCTGCAAAACTATACATTACTGACGGGTCGGCAGCCGCTACCGCCTCGCTGGGCTTTGGGGTATATCCAGTCTAAATACGGCTACAGGTCTGAAACCGAAGTGAAAGATGTGGTAAATAGGCTGCAATCGCAGGGTTTTCCGTTAGATGTAATGATTCTAAATCGGTATTGGTACGGTGCAGATTCTACAATCGGAAATTTAGATTGGGCAAAAGATAGGTTTCCGAATCCTACCCAAATGATGAAGGATTTGGCCGCAAAAGGCGTTAAAACAGTCTTGACAAACGACTCATTCATGAGCGAGAAATCTTTTAATTTCAAACTGGCAGATTCGCTTGGGTATTTGACAAAAGACATGGCGACGAATCGTACTGGACGATTTCAGTGGTTTGAAGGAAATTACGCATTGATAGATATTTTTAAACCACAAACTCGAAATTGGCTCGGTAAAATCTACGAAAACCTTATCAATCAAGGAGTTAATGGATGGGTAGATGATAAAATCGAACCGCAGGAACATCCCGATAGCTATGTGCATCCAAACGGCACGGCGTCTCAAGTGCATAACTTGTATTCGCTCGTTTGGGCAAAAAATGTATTTGAGAATAGTCGCAGGGTTTCGCCCGACAAACGAGTTTTTAATATGGTTCGTTCGGCTTGGGCGGGTTCGCAACGATACGGTGCATTGCCGTGGAGCGGAAACCCAATGCGTTTTTGGTCGAGTATGAAGCTACAAGTGCCAATGATGCTTCATGCGGGTTTTTCGGGTTTGGCTTATATGCACGCCGACATCGGAGGATTTAATACCGCCGAAAGAGAAAAAGACGAAGAATTAGACATGCGTTGGTATCAGTTTGCGACTTTTTCGCCTATTATGAAAATGAACGGAAATAGGTCTAATACCGAGCCGTATTTTCTGAATCAGCCGTTTATTGATATTGTGAAACGATACATCAGAATCCGCTACGAATTACTGCCCTACACTTACACTTTGGCGTATCAGAATAGCAGGATGGGCCGCCCGATTTGTATGTCGATGGATTATTTCGATTTATCAACGACCAATGCTAATATCAATGACCAATATTTTTTCGGAGAGAATCTGGTAGTTGCCCCGATTTTCCTTTACGGAATGTTGGTGCGTAAAGTAGTTCTGCCCAAAGGTAAATGGTTTAATTTCTGGACAAATCGTCTTTATGATGGCGATAAAAATATTTTTGAGAACGTAAACGTAAACAACATTCCGGTTTTTGCAAAAGCAGGAAGTTTGGTTCCGATGGCGAGGTCGGCCAAGACATCTACCGATTTATACACATCCGATAGCTTAAAGGTGAAGTTTTTTCAGGATATATCGGTTGCCAAAGGCTCATTTACGATGTTCCACGATGACGGTAAAGACCCAAATTCGTTAACCAATCAGCGTTTTGAATTATTAGAATTTACCGGTAATACCACACGAGATACGCTACGATTTGAAGCAAAACGAACCAAAACCTTCGATGCGGGCTTGGCGAATCGCTCGATGACGGTAGAGTTTATCAATCTTACGTCTTTGCCAAAATCGGTATTGGTTGATAATCAGACGGTTCCGATTGTTTTGAGGCTTGAAGAATTCAATAAAGACAATGTGGCGTTTTATGACCTCAACAATAAGGTGCTATCGGTTCGGTATTCGTGGAACTGCAATAACACGAGCCGTGTGACGGTCATTCGTGAGGGTTTATTGATTGTTACCTCGACCGAAGACGAAGTGCAGAATTCGCTACAAATTTATCCAAATCCGAGCCGTGCAAATTCGGATATTGAGATTCGAGCAATTACCACAAAAATAGCCGATTATACCTTAGAAATAATCAGTACTACGGGAGCTACGATTTACGAACACAAGTTCGGACGATTGACAAAAGACGAAGAATTGAATCACAAATGGAATCCTAAAAACCTTAGCGGTGTATTTGTGGTGCGATTAAAGAACGATTTAGGACAGATTATTTCAAAGAAAATTGTGATTGAATAAAACATGAAATTCAATAAAAAACATATCATCGGTTTTGTTTGTCTGTGCTTAGTTTTTGGAGCTTGTGTAGATACTTATAAAATTGATATTGTAACCGACAGGGGCTACGTTTTGGTAGATGGTACAATCACCGATTTGAATGAGCCGCAATTTGTACAGATTGTCCGAACTCCCGACGATGCCCAGTACACAAGCACGGAGTTTACTTCGACGATTGTTGCCCGTACCAAAACGGCATTTCCGGTTTCTAATGCCAACGTAAAACTGATTGTAAACAGAAAAGAAAGCATTCCGCTACAAGAAGTCGATGCGGGGTATTACTATTTGCCAGCATCATTCAAAGCAAAAGTTGGCGATACTTATCAGCTTTGGTTTCAGACCATCAATAATGGTAAAATCTATGAATCTTCGATAGAAACGATGCTCCCAGTTGCTCCGATTACCCGAATTTATGATGAATTCAATAAAACTGGCGTTAAAAAATACGGAGGTGGCAACGAAAGAATCTCTTCGAACGATGTCTATATTGATTTCGATGAGATACCCAACATGAAGAATTTTTATCGTTGGCGTTGGGTGCTTTGGGAAACCCAAAAGTATTGCGAGACCTGCAAGCAAGCCCGCTATAATTTGTACGAAACCGAAAACGGCGAAACGGGCGATTGTTACCGAGATTTGACCTTACCCGGCAATAACGAATACGATTACATCTGCGGAAGCCTCTGCTGGGATATTTTTTATAGCTCGGAGATTAACATTTTCTCGGATATTTATACCGACGGACAACCCCAAAAGAATAAATTAGTAGCTCAGATTCCGCTATACCAGTCAAATCAATGTCTGGTGAGTATTCAGCAAATGTCGCTGACTCCGAATGCCTATCGGTATTTTAAATTGATTCAAGACCAATCGGTCAATACTGGCACCTTGGCCGATACCCCTCCTGCTCCAATCAAAAGTAATGTTATCAACGTAAAAGATAGCAAAGAACTGGTTTTGGGGTATTTTTCGGTTTCGTCGGTGAGTGAGAAAAGGTACATGATTACCCGCAAAACTGCCGAAGGAGGGCGTTTGAATGGTTTATTCACGACAATCACCAACCGTTTGCCACAGCCTGAAGACCCAAGCGGCGACCGCGGAGATATTCCGTTGGCAATTTGTAAAAGAAGTCTTACACGCACACCTCTAAGACCCGCAGGTTGGGAAATCAAATAAAATCATGAAAAAAGCTATATTTTACATATTTCTACTTTTGCTAAGTTCCGATGTCTTCGCTCAAATCTACGCAATCAGTGGCGTAGTGCGAGATTCGAGTAGCAACACACCGCTCGAAGGTGCTACCGTCATCATCGACCGCAATAAGAGTCTTCAAGGAGTCAAAACCGATGCAAAAGGTAGGTTTTTGGTGCGTGTTGTGGGTGGCGACCACGTTATTACGGTTAGGTTTGTGGGTTATGTGCCAGTCTCAAAGTTTATTCCGGCACAAAAAAGTAACCTTGATTTTGACATTGCTTTGGAGCGTGTCGAGAGCCAATTAGAGCAGGTCGTTATTACAACTAAAGGCTACGACCAGACGGTCCGACAGCCACTTTTAGGAGTAAATCAGATAAATATCAAGACTTTTCAGCGGCTACCAGCGGCCTTTGGTGAGGTTGATTTATTACGGGGAATCCAGATGCTACCGGGGGTTACGAGCGTGGGCGAAGCATCGAATGGTGTGAATATCCGTGGCGGTACAACCGACCAAAACTTGATTTTGATGGATGACACCCCGATTTTCAATCCTACGCACATGTTTGGGCTATTTTCGGTTTTTCCGCCCGATGCCGTTTCAAATCTCGATTTATACAAAGGAAATGTACCCGGCCGATATGGCGGAAGAGCGGCCTCGGTCATGGATATTTCGCTCAAAAACCCCAGCCTTGATAAGTTTAAACTCAAAGGTGGCGTAAGTGTGGTATCGAACCGTTTGATGCTCGAAACCCCGATTATCAAAGACAAACTCGGAATTTACTTTGCGGGGCGTGGGGCATTCAATGATTTTTTATTGCCCTTGGTATCAGATGAACTAAAAGGAATTAAATCAAAATTCGGAGAAGGAGTTTTGAAGGCATTCTGGCGGGTAAATGACCGAAACACCATCACTGCAATGGGTTATCGAAGTTACGATTATTTCAAAACTGGATTATTGACAAATTTGCCAAATGTGGTGGGTACTTCGACCTATTTTACACACGGAACAACCAATGGCTCGTTGCGTTGGCTACATGTGATAAATCCTAAGTTAGATATTCAAACCACGGCAATCATTGCCGATTATACGCCCGAAATAGCCACGATTGAGAAAGATTCTGATAATTCGGTTGAGCTGATTTCTAATTTGTTTCAGAAACAACTTAAATCGAGTTTGAATTATCAATTGTCCAATCATAAGATAGAATCAGGTTTGAGTTTTATTCAATACACCATCAAACCCGGAACGCTTTTTCCGAATGCCAGCCCAAGTGTGAAGTATATTACAACCCCGACCGAATACGCCAACGAAATGGCTTGGTATGCCGATGATGAATGGAATATCTCTAAAAAACTGGCGATTTCAGTGGGTTTGCGGTATTCGTGGTTTATGGCGATGGGGCCAAACGATTACCGTAATTATGAAGCGGGTGAGCCACGCGATGATTTTTCGGCAATAGATACCATTGCGATTGCGAAGGGCAAAATAATGAAATCTTATGGTGGTTTTGAGCCTCGTTTTGGACTCAGATATGCTCTCAACGAAAAAACTTCGTTGAAATTCGGCTACAATCTCATGCGTCAGTATTTGCAGATTGTATCGAACACCACAACGCCGATTCCAACTTCTCGTTGGAAAACCAGCGACCAGCACATCAAACCCCAAATCAGTAGTTTGGTTTCGGCGGGTTATTATCAGTCATTCAAAGACGATATTTATGAGGTTTCGCTCGAAGGCTATTACCGATTTACCGAAAATATGGTAGATTACAAACCCGGAGCTGATTTTCTTTTACAAAAATATCCCGAAACCCAGATTGTGCAGGGTGTCAGCAAATCTTATGGGGTTGAGGTGATGTTATCGAAGAAAAAAGGTAAACTAAATGGCTGGGTAAATTATACTTATTCACGGACATTTAACCGTACTTTTGAAGGTATAAATCCAATCGAGCAAGTCAATAGTGGTAATTGGTATCCGTCAAATTACGACCGACCGCATAGTTTTAATAGTTCGATAGATATTTCGGTCAATCAGCATAATTCGTTTAGTTTTACTTTTATGTATAGCCGAGGCCGACCTTACACCGAGCCAGTTGGATTTGTGAATTACCTCAATAATTTTTACCCTTTTTATGACGAGCGTAACAACAAACGGATTCCGGATTATCACCGCCTTGATTTTTCGTGGAATATCTACAATCCGAGCATGAAAAACCGTCGTTATAAAGGAAACTGGGCATTTACGGTCTATAATATTTATGGTCGAAAAAATGTCTATTCGGTATTTTTCAGAACCGAAAACGGACTCAACAGAGGCTATAAACTCCAAATTTTTGCCGCTCCGATTGTATCGTTGGCGTATAATTTTGAGTTTCAATAGATAGTTTTACCTTAAATATGGCGTATTATCGGCAGATTTTCTGAAATTTGTATGATATACCTATGATGATGAATATCTTGATGAATTTTACTAAACTGATTGCCATTTTATTGCTGTTTACCATTCTTTCGTGCCAAAAGAAGGGAGATTCGACCCCGAAATTCAAACTGCTTGATGCCGAACAAACTGGAATAGACTTCTCAAATGACCTCAAACCGACCAACCAGCTCAATATTTTTAGCTACATGTATTTTTACAACGGTAGCGGTGTCGGTGCTGGTGATTTCAACAACGACGGCTTGGTAGATTTGTGCTTTACGGCCAATATCAATCAAAATAAGCTGTACCTCAACAAAGGCTCGATGAAGTTTGAGGACGTAACCGCCAAAACCAATATCAATACCTCGAAAGGTTGGGCAAATGGGGTCTCGGTGGTAGATATTAACCAAGACGGAAAACTCGATTTGTACATCAGCCAAGTGGGTGGTTTTGATAAATTCAATGGACATAATCTCTTATTTATCTGCAAAGAAATAACCAAAAATGGCGTGCCGATTTATGAAGAAAAAGCCAAAGAATACGGCCTCGATTTGGTTGGATTGGGTACGCAAGCCGCCTTTTTCGATTATGATTTAGACGGCGATTTAGATATGTTTCAGTTAAATCATTCGGTGCATCAAAATGGTACTTTTGGGTTTCGGTCGGCTTTTCAGGGCAAAAAACACCCGACGGCTGGCGATAGATTTTTCAAGAATGAAAACGGGAAATTTACAGAGGTTACCGAATTGGCAAATATCATCAGTGATGTTTTGGGCTACGGGCTCGGTGTAGGTGTGGGCGATGTCAATTTTGATGGCTACCCCGATATGTACATCGGCAATGATTTCCACGAAAACGATTACCTCTACATCAACCAAAAAAACGGAACTTTTAAAGAAGATTTAGAGAACGAAATCATGCATACGAGCCAATTTTCGATGGGAATCGACATCGGTGACATCAACAATGATGTTTTTCCAGAGATAATTTCGCTTGATATGTTGCCATCGGATAAAGAGATTTTGAAACGTTCCGAAGGCGAAGATTCTTACAATATCTTCAAATACAAGATTCGACAAGGCTACAATCATCAATTTGCTCGCAACAACCTGCAATTGAATAGAGGAGTTTACTCACCCTCTCCTTCGAGGAGAGGGCAGGGTGAGGTGATGTTCTCCGAAATCGGTACTTATGCAAATGTTCACGCAACAGATTGGTCTTGGACACCGCTTTTCATGGATTTTGACAATGACGGCCGCAAAGATTTGTTTATCTCAAACGGGATTCCGAAGCGAATGAATGACATCGATTACATCCAGTTTGTGTCGAACGAGAATATTCAAGCTAAGATGAATCAGGGACAATTCAACGAAGACGACCCTTCGGTGGTGGATATTCTGCCCGAAATAAAATTACCCAATAAATTTTTCTTGAATAATGCCGAAATGCAGTTTCAGGATATAGAGTCGAATATCGAAAATGATAAGCCGTCTTTCTCGAATGGGGCGGTCTATGCCGATTTGGATAACGATGGAGATTTGGATGTAATTACCAACAATATCAACGATAAAGCCTTTGTGTACGAAAATTTATCGAGTGCGTATGCTCCTCAAAATCAGTCGGTTACGATAGAGTTGAAAGGTTCAGAACAAAACCGAAATGCGATTGGAGCAAAGTGCTTAATCTTTAAAAAAGGTGAGGTTTTGACCTACGAGAAATTCCCGATTCGGGGTTTTCAGTCGAGTATGGAAGTGCCACTGACGATTGGTTTGGGCAATAAAGCGGAGGTTGATTCGGTCTATTTGATTTGGCCAGATTCGAGATTCCAAAAGTTAGATTTAAAATCAATTCAAAAGAAAATTAGCCTAAGTTATAATCCAAATTTACCTAAATTCGATTATCAAAATTTTACGAATAATCTGACCAAATCGTTTGATTTTGAGGATGTTACGGCGAGTTCGGGGCTGGATTTTATTCATCGAGAAAATAATTTTAATGAGTTCGACCGCGAGGCACTGATTCCTCATTTGATGTCGTCGGGTGGGCCAGCTTTGGCGGTTGGAGATATTAACCACGACGGACTCGAAGATGTCTTTTTGGGCAATGCCCGTGATGCTGCCGCAAAGGTTTTTGTACAGAATCAGCAGGGCAAATTTACCAAGATTCAGCAACCATCTATCGAAAAGGACAGTACCTACGAAGACGTTGATGCCGTTTTTGCTGATGTCAATGCCGATACCCACCTCGATTTAGTCGTTGCGAGTGGCGGAAACGAATTTTTTGGTAAATCAGAATATACCCAACCACGCGTTTACCTCAACGACGGCAAAGGCACATTTACCCGAAAAACCGATGCTTTCAGTGCTATTTACGTAACAGCTTCTACCGTTCGGGCGGCAGATTTTACGGGCGATGGCAAAATAGATTTATTCATCGGTGGGCGTTCGATTCCGTTTGCGTATGGCGAAAAACCACGCTCTTATTTATTCAAAAATGACGGTTCGGGAAGATTCCAAGACATTACCACTCAGGTTTCGCCCGATTTGACAAATATCGGATTGGTCAAAAATGCCGAAGTCCTGGATTGCGATGGCGATAGCGACCAAGATTTGATTTTATCTTTGGAGTGGGATGGTGTTTGCTTGATGGAGAACGAAAAAGGGAAATTTACCAAAAAAATGCTTACAAAAGCAAGCGGCTGGTGGAATTTTACGCTTACCCAAGATTTTGATTTAGATGGCGATTTAGACATTATAGTAGGGAATTTGGGGCTAAATAGTCGAATAAAAGCCACAAAAGACAATCCAGTTAGGTTGTATGTGGGTGATATTGACAAAAACGACCGAATCGACCAGATAATGACGTATTATCTCAACGGCGAAGAAACTCTTTTTGCCAATAAGGCCGAAACCGAGAAGCAGTTTCCGTACATCAAAAAGGATTTTATCTTGGCAAAAGACTTTGCAAAAGCGACAATTTCGGAGCTTTTTGGCAATGACAAACTCGAAAAAATGCAGATTTTAGAGGTAAATCAATTTGCAAATATATTGCTCGAAAACGATGGTAAAGGGAATTTTACGGTGAGGCCGTTGCCGCTAAAAGCTCAGTTGAGTTCATTTAATTCGGCTCAAATCATTGATGCCAATGGAGATAAGCTGCCCGATGTTTTGATGGCGGGCAATTTCTACGATTGCAATATCCAGATGGGTCGCTACGATGCCGATTTCGGATTGGTACTTATCAATAAGGGTAAAGGAGCTTTTGAAACGATGCAGCTAAGTACGCCAATCAAAGGGCAAGTACGTAAAATTGCCAAAATTAAGGCTCCAAACGGCGATTTTGCTTGGGTTTTTGCCAAAAATGATGCCGCTGTACAGGTGTTTAGAAATACTAAAAAATAATGCTTATGCCGTCATGTTAAATGGCGTGACGGCATATTTTAATCTACCAAAGGAGTTATTTCAATAACTTTATCGTTGCTGCCATTGCTCGTACAAATGTACACCCGTCCCGCTGGCGAAATGGCAATATCTCTCAAACGCCCAAACCGACCGACGTAGTAAAGCGTTGGTTGCCCGACGATTGTATTACCATCATTACTAAGTTTGAAAGTATAAAAAGTTTGATTTTTGAGCGAAACCATCAGCAGATGATTCTTCCATTTGGGGTAGGTATCGCTATTGTAATAATCTAATCCACAAAAAGCCCACGTAACATTACCCGATGAAAAAATCGGGTCAATTGTCGAGTTTGCTGTACAAAAACTTGTTTCAGCTGGAGTATCGCATGGCCCCACAACGTTTGGATAGCCGTAGTTTCCACTCTTGACAACCAAATTTATTTCGTCCTCGGTGCCATCACCGTGCGATGTTACGTAAAGTTTATCATTAACATAAACCATTCCTTGTGGATTCCTATGCCCTTTGCTCCAAATCGCCCCGAGCGGAGTCTGTACTGGATTCGGATTATCCGACGGAATCGTCCCATCAAGATTGATTCTCAAAATCTTACCATTTACCGAATTATCATTTTGTGGAGTACTGGTATTGGCAGCATCGCCAACCGTGATAAATAGTTTCAAATCGGGCGTAATGACCAATCGGCTACCGTTGTGATTGACCCATCCTTGGATATTGTCGAACAAAATCAACGGACTCCCCAAAACACCATTGCTATATGTGTATCTAACAACTTTTTCTCTTACGTCATTGGGCAAATTATGCGGCGGAATACTGTAATTATACACAATATAAACATAAGGATTATTTGCAAAATCAGGGTGGAGAACCATGCCGAGCAAGCCACCTTCGCCATAGTTTAGCACTTCACTGATGGTCAAAATGACGTTTTTTGTGCCATCAGCAGGATTCAGTCGGCTAATTGTTCCGCCTTTTTCGGTCATCCAAATATAATCATCGGGTCCCCAAAGGATTTCCCACGGCATCGTCAGCCCCGTTTTTACTTCTCTCGTTACGAGTGTATGATAATCATCGCAAGGTCTGATATTAGCCTTAAACACACTACCCGATTTCGCCTCAAAACCTGCATTGAGTTGCACATTATTATGGGCTTTGTATTGCACGCTGGCATCGGGTTCGATTTTATTAGTAGCATTGATGTACGTACCCGATTCATAACGATAACCAACTCCCGAAATATTCATCGAAATATCGGTACCATTGTAGCACGGTGAATTGGTTAGATTGACTTGAATTTGTGTCGGAATCGAACTTGCACTTTTTTGATTACCAACAATGCAAACGGCTGATAATAAAGAACTTTGCTTGGGCGAAACGCTTATGCTGGTGCCGCTTTGGCCATCTGACCAAACGACTGTTCCGTTACAATTTGAAACTGAGAGCGATACGCTTTGTCCGTAATTGATGATAGCACTTGCAGGAGAAATAATGGGTGGAGTAATCTGGGCATGAGCGATGCCAACTCCTACCAAAAAGAGAGTGTGTAATATGTTTTTCATGGGCTAATTTTTTATCGAATTTACGAAAAATTGTGCTTAGTAGATTGAAACTTCGATTAATAAATTAATGTTAATATAAGAATGGAAAACTGAAAAATATGGAATTTAAACTCGTATCAGACTACAAACCCACTGGCGACCAGCCGCAAGCCATTGCCAAACTGGTAGAAGGCATCAAAAGAGGTGAAGATTCGCAGGTTTTGCTCGGTGTAACTGGCTCTGGAAAGACCTTCACCGTAGCCAATGTACTGGCTCAACTCAACCGCCCGACGCTGATTTTGAGCCATAACAAAACCCTTGCGGCTCAGCTTTATGGCGAGTTTAAACAGTTTTTTCCAGAAAATGCCGTAGAATATTTCATTTCGTACTACGATTATTACCAGCCAGAGGCGTTTATTGCCACTACCAATACTTACATCGAGAAAGATTTGGCAATCAATGCCGAAATCGAAAAGCTGCGTTTGGCTACGGTTTCGTCGTTGATGTCGGGGCGGAGAGATGTCATTGTGGTGGCGTCGGTTTCGTGTATTTATGGTGCGGGTAACCCCAACGAGTACAAACAGAGCATTATGCAGGCGGCTGTGGGGCAGATTGTGAGCCGAAATCAGTTTTTGTATCGTTTGGTCGAGATTTTGTATTCTCGTACCGAGGCCGAGTTTACGCGTGGAACATTCAGAGTAAAAGGCGATACGGTAGATATTTTTCCGGGCTATGCCGATTTTGCTTATCGTTTTATATTTTTTGGTGATGAAATCGAAGAAATCCAACGCATTGACCCCAATAATGGTAAAAAATTATCATCTGAAAAACAAATTGCGATATTCCCAGCCAATCTTTTCGTAACAGGGCGTGATGTGCTGCTACAAGCGATTGATGAAATTCAGGATGAATTGACCGACCAAATCAAATATTTTACTTCGGATTTGCGATTGGCCGAGGCTGAAAGAATCAAAGAACGCACCGAGTTCGACCTCGAAATGATGCGAGAATTGGGCTATTGTTCGGGTATCGAAAACTATTCGAGGTATTTTGATAAACGTAAACCCGGACAACGACCTTTCTGTTTGCTTGATTATTTTCCGAATGATTATCTTTTAGTCGTGGATGAAAGTCACGTAACGATGCCGCAGATTAGGGCAATGTGGGGTGGCGACCGCTCTCGAAAAGAGTCTTTGGTCGAGTACGGATTCCGTCTGCCTTCGGCGATGGATAACCGTCCGTTGAAATTCCAAGAATTTGAAGAATTGGCAGGACAAACGATTTTTGTGAGTGCAACTCCTGCCGATTATGAAATCCGAAGAACGGATGGGGTTGTAGTTGAACAAATTATCCGTCCAACTGGTCTTCTCGACCCCGAAATCGAAGTTCGCCCAAGTATCAATCAGATTGATGATTTGCTCGAAGAAATTCATAAAAGAGTAGATAAAAAAGAACGTGTTTTGGTAACAACCCTTACCAAACGCATGGCCGAAGAATTGAGCAAATACCTCGATAAAGTCGGAATCAAAGGCCGATACATCCACTCTGAGGTCAAGACTCTCGATAGGGTTGAGATTTTGCGAGAATTACGTTTGGGTGTTTTTGATGTTTTGGTGGGGGTAAACCTTTTGCGTGAAGGACTCGATTTGCCCGAAGTTTCGCTCGTGGCTATCATGGATGCCGATAAAGAAGGTTTCTTGCGAGATATTCGTTCGTTAATCCAAACCATCGGTCGTGCAGCACGTAACGAAAACGGAAAGGTCTTGATGTATGCCGATAGAATAACGGGTTCGATGCAAAAAGCGATTGACGAAACCAACCGCCGCCGAGCTATACAAATGGCTTATAACGAAGAGAATGGCATTGTGCCGAAGACTGTACTGAAATCTAAAGAGGCGATTATGGAGCAGACTTCGATTGCCGACTCGAAGTTGAATACCAAAGGATATTACATCGAATCGGAGCAAATCAATATCGCTGCCGACCCAATTGTGGGGTATATGACTAAGCCGCAGCTCGAAAAACTTATCGAAGAAACCCAACGCAAGATGGAGCGTGCCGCCAAAGACCTCGATTTCTTAGAAGCGGCAAGGTTTAGAGATGAATTGTTGCAATTGAAAGATAAACTAAAAAGTCTGGCGGTTACGGCTTAGGGCGAGTATTTATATTCGCCTTAAAATTGATTCAAACTGACTTTTATCATTTTTGAATAGCTCAAAATATAGTATCACCTCAACCAATTTAGAAGTTTACTTCGGTGGTTGTTATATCGAAGTTCATAATGTACCATGATAGCCATCATACGGCTACCTAAAAACTCCTCGTTATTTTGTTTTCTCATAACTTAAATGAAAAAACAACTATGAAACTCCTTGTAACAACAGATTTTTCGACAAATTCTAAAGGTGCGATTCGCTTTGCACAAACGCTTGCCGAGCAGTTCGATAATGTAGAGGTGGTTTTTTATCATGCAGTGCATTTTCTGAGACCCACAAAGTGGTCTGACATTATTTATGATACGCATAAAGTAAACGAAACTGAAAGGCTCGGGAAAGAGTTGAAGAAATTCATCAACTCAACTTTAAAAAAGCACAAAAGTCATTTTGCTTCGGTCGAATATGTGATTGATACTGTCATTTCGACCGAAAAAGATATAATAACGTACGCTGAAAAAAATAGTATAGATTTTATCTGTATTGCAACAAGAGGAGCGGGGATTCTCAGAAAAGTAATGGGAACGCATACGGCCTACATTGTCAATAATTCTTCGATACCCGTATTGGTTGTACCCAATCATTATCGGGTTAAAAAACTCCAAAACGCCACATATTTGTCAGATTTTGAAAATTTAAAAGGGGAGTTAGAGAAAGCAACCGCTTTTCAGAAGGCCTTCAATCTAAATTTAGAGGTATTGCATTTTAAATCAATGCTTAAAAATTCTAAAGGATTAGATGCGGGTAAATCTCTTTTGGCTCAACCAGAATACAAAACAATAAAACTAAACATCACGAAGACCAACTATGATTTGACTTTTGTGGAGCGAGTAGCGAAGTATATTCGAAACTCAAAAACCGATTTACTCATTACATTTACTAATAGAAAGAGAGATTTCTTCGAATCTATTTTCTTGCCGAGTACTTCTGCCGAGTTAACGTACTCGACCAAAGTTCCGATATTGATATACACGAAGTAAAACTGTCGGGGCAAATCATCAGGTTTGCCCCGCAAATCCTTTTACAAAATCACTTACTAAATAAGCGACCAATTTTCCAGTCAGAAGATTGGTCGCTCCGTTTTCTAATTGTGTTGCTCCTTCTGCAATATGCAGATAAGCAACTTGTAAATATTTGGTGGTTAAATAAAGATATTGCCGTGCTGCGAGGGTCGAAACTCCGCAGGGAGTCATCGCACTCGAAAGCACATTTTCAATGCAATCTAAGTCTAACTCGATACCCGTTGGCTTGGCGTCGGTAAAGCTAATGGCTTGATTGATAGCGTCTTTGAAGGTTATGGATTCTCGTATGAAAATATCTTCGTAAAAACTAAAATGTATCTTAGGGTTTGCCCCTAATTCATCAATAATAACCTGCGGATTGTAGTTTTCGTGTAGCCCAACGGTGGCATATTTATCCAGAAAATGGTGGTGCATGGCGTACCTAAATCCATTGCCCGAGTGTCGCCCCTCCATTGCTCTGAAATCAGAATGAGCATCAAGATTAATTATATTGATGGATTGTTTTCGAGCTTCGGCAACCCCAGCAATTATCGGATAGGAGTTGTTATGTCCGCCACCAATTACAATCGGGATTTTCTGATTTTTTACGATTGCCGCAATGGCATTTTTTACTTCTAAATCTATGACTTCGACCGACGTTTCATGCGGAAAATCGAACCAACCCCAAATCGAAATCTCATTACCTACAAACTTTTTTGTACTCTGAATATTCAAAAATGCCGACAGAAAAGCCTCCCAAAGTGTTTCTGTGCCGCCAATTCCTCTATTGGCTTTTACTCCAATACTTTCGGGTATGCCAATGACTACAAATTGTCCATCCAAATTACCAATACAAACCTTTTCGCCCAGTTTGGTTTCATTTGGGCGAATCTTCAAAAATCGTTCTCGGTCAGTTTCGGTAAATTGTTTAAAATGGTCCATTTTGTTCATTTTCCCTTTAAAATCACCCTTTCAATCAGATTACTACCAAAACTATACGGCAGATACGCCAACGAAGGAATAGGTTTTGTGATGATAAGATTTGCCAATTTCCCTCGGGCGATGCTCCCTACCTGATTTTGTAACTCCATCGCACAAGCTCCGTTGAGGGTGGCTGCATTGATGGCTTCTTCGGGTGTCATTTTTAGTTGAATACAACTCAAAGCCACCAAAAAAGGAATATTCCCGCTCGGCGACGACCCCGGATTGAAATCGCTTGCGAGAGCAACCCCCAAACCAGCATCAATCATTTTGCGAGCGGGTTGATACGCCATTCGCAAAAAAAACGCCGCCGATGGGAGCAAGGTCGGAATCGTATCAGAATTCTTCAATAATTCGATGTCTTCGTCGGTCATGGTTTCGAGGTGGTCAGCCGAAACTGCATCGTTCCGAACCGCTACTTCGACTCCGCCACTATTAAACTGATTGGCGTGTACCTTAGCTCGCAGCCCATATTTAGCAGCCTCTTGCAAGATTCGATTCGTTTCCTGCGGACTAAAAAATCCTACTTCACAAAATACATCAATATAATCGGCCAACTTTTCGGCTGCTACTTTCGGCAATAATTCATTCAAAATGATAGCTAAATAGGCCTCGTGGTTTTCTCGGTATTCGAGCGGATACGTATGAATCAAAAGCGTAGATTTGATGAGTAAATCCGAATTTTGTTTGAGTTTTTGAATCACTCTCAGCATTTTTAGCTCACTTTCTACCGTCAATCCGTAGCCGCTTTTAATCTCGACTGCCCCCGTACCGAGAGCCTTGATTTCTTCTAAACGTTGCCATGCTTGGCGGTATAACTCATCTTCATCGGTTTCGGCCAGACGTTTTGCCGAATTCAGAATTCCGCCACCTTTTTGGGCAATTTCTTCGTAACTAACGCCTTTTATTTTATCAACAAATTCATTTTCACGACTGCCCGCATACACCAAATGCGTGTGCGAATCGCACCAAGCAGGTAGCACCAATCGGTCTTCTGCATCAATAATAAATTCGTCTGTATGATTATCGTTCAAATCCTCCATCTTGCCAAAATCCACAATTTTTTCTCCCTCTATTCTCACAAAAGCGTTTTGGATGGATGGCAGCATCGACATTTTTTCGCCTTTTAAGAATCGAGAATCTGGATGGATTCCGAATAATTCTTTTATGTTGGTTATCAGCATACTAAGTGGATAATATTAATGTCATTTGGTTGTCATTCAATGGTCATTCGTTGTAAACAACTGATTGCCCATTGAATGACCAATTATGACAAAGCATGTTTTAGAGCAATAGCCCATGTTTATTACCAGTTTCAACGGCTAAATCATAACCTGCATCGGCGTGTCGGATTACTCCTAAGCCACAATCGTTTCTCAAAACCCTTTTCAATCTTTTGGCTGCGTCTTCGGTTCCATCGGCCACAATGACCATTCCTGCGTGAATCGAATACCCCATGCCCACGCCGCCTCCGTGGTGCAACGAAACCCAGCTCGCACCGCCCGCCGTATTGGCCAATAGATTTAACACTGGCCAGTCTGCTACGGCATCTGAGCCATCGAGCATAGATTCGGTTTCACGATTGGGCGATGCCACCGAACCCGTATCGAGGTGGTCTCGACCGATTACAATCGGGGCTTTGACTTTGCCCGTGCGTACCAATTCGTTAAACGCCAAGCCCGCTTTTTCTCTTTCGCCTTGCCCCAGCCAGCAGATTCGAGCCGGAAGCCCCTGAAAAGCGATGCGTTCTTGTGCCATTTTTATCCAACGATGCAGCGATTCGTTTTCGGGGAATAACGATAAAATCAATTCATCGGTAACTTTAATATCTTCGGGGTCGCCAGAAAGTGCCGCCCAACGGAACGGCCCTTTACCCTCACAAAACAACGGACGAATAAATGCGGGAACGAACCCAGGGAAATCGAAAGCGTTTTTGATACCTTTTTCAAATGCCCTCGCTCGGAGATTATTGCCGTAGTCGAATGTGATAGCCCCGCGTTTTTGGAGTTCGAGCATCAATTCTACGTGTCGAGCCATTGATTGATACGCCAAATCGGTATAAGTTTCGGGGTTAGTTTCTCGCAAAACGTTGGCTTCGGCAATTGAGAGGGTATGCGGAAAATACCCAGTCAGTGGGTCATGGGCCGATGTTTGGTCAGTCAGCGTATCGGGCGTGATATTTCTTTCAATCAAGCGTTCCAGAAGCTGAACCGCATTACATTCTACCCCAATCGAAAGGCGTTTTTGTTGTTGTTTAGCTTGTAAAGCTGTGTCTATGGCTTCGTCAATATCTGTAAAATATTCATCCAAATACCTCGTTTCGATACGTTTTTTGATTCTCCAAGCCTCAACTTCGGCTACCAAGCAGACACCATCGTTCATGGTTACGGCCAAAGGTTGAGCCCCGCCCATTCCGCCTAAACCTGCCGTTACTGAGAGTGTACCTTTGAGGCTTCCGCCAAAATGTTGACGTGCCAATTCGGCAAAGGTTTCGTAAGTGCCTTGCACGATTCCCTGCGAGCCAATGTAAATCCACGAGCCAGCCGTCATTTGTCCGTACATCATCAAGCCCTTTTTCTCTAATTCATCAAAATGCTCCCAAGTTGCCCATTTGGGTACCAATTGCGAGTTTGAAATCAGAACCCTCGGAGCATCTTTATGGGTCGGAATAATCGCAACGGGCTTACCCGACTGAATCAGTAACGATTGGTCGTCTTCCAGCCTTTTGAGACACTCGATAATCTTATCTAAAGCCTCAAAATTGCGTGCTGCTTTGCCACGCCCGCCATATACAATCAAATCTTCGGGACGTTCTGCCACTTCGGGGCTTAAATTATTGAGCAGCATCCGTAAGGCAGCTTCTTGAATCCAGCCTTTGCAGTTGAGCGTTGTACCCGTTGGTGTTTTGTATTTTTCGACGATATATTTTGTTTCTTGCGTTTGCATTTTGTTCAGAATGTCCTTCTCCTCCGAGGAGAAGGGTTGGGATGAGGTGTTTTATCTATATTCTCTAATAAAATCTATGCTTTTATGAATATCGGTGGCTAATAAACGGTCTTTTGTATTGAATTCTACACGATTTCTGAATTGAGCTATCAAATCTTCGATGGTGTCGGAGCTTTTCAGTGGCCTTCTGAATTCTAATGCTTGGGCGGCGGTCAGTAATTCGATTCCTAAAACTTTTTCGACGTTATTCAAGACCCTCAAACATTTAGTAGCAGCATTGGCCCCCATGCTCACGTGGTCTTCTTGACCGTTGGACGAAACAATCGAATCGACCGAAGCAGGTGTACAAAGCTGCTTGTTTTCGCTCACGATACTCGCAGCTGTGTATTGCGGAATCATCAATCCCGAATTCAGTCCTGGCTGATTAACCAAAAACAATGGCAAACCACGCTGTCCTGATAATAATTGATACGTCCGACGTTCTGAAATACTACCGATTTCGGCCATTGCGATACTCAAAAAGTCAAATCCGAGAGCTAAAGGTTGTCCATGAAAATTCCCACCCGAAAGAATCATGTCTTCGTCTGGAAAAATATTAGGATTATCCGTAACCGAATTGATTTCTTGCTCAAAAACTCCCTTCACATGCTCAAATGTATCTTTTGAAGCCCCGTGTACCTGCGGAATACACCTAAACGAGTATGGGTCTTGCACTTGTTTTTTGGATTGCTGAGCTATCGGGCTATTTTTTAGTAAATCATATATTTTCTTGGCTGTCGAAACCTGTCCTTTGTGCGGTCGAATCCGATGGATGGGTTCTAAAAATGGCGTAATAGAGCAATCGAAAGCATCGCACGATAGAGCCGCCACGACATCGGCCATTGCCAAAATCTGTTTGGCCTTGAGCAAGCAAAATACACCGTAAGCCGACATAAACTGCGTGCCGTTGATGAGGGCGATTCCTTCTTTAGATTTAAGGTCGATGGGTTGCCAGCCAAATTCGTTCAATACTTTTTGCGAATCATATTCTTTATCTCGAAAATAAACTTCGCCCATGCCGATTAAAGGCAAGGCCAAATGCGAAAGCGGAGATAAATCGCCCGATGCCCCCAGCGAACCTTGCGTATAAATGATAGGCAATACATCTTCGTTGTAAAAATCAATCAGCCGTTGTACGGTGTCTAATTGCACGCCCGAATATCCATACGAAAGCGACTGAACTTTTAGCAAAAGCATCAATCGGATAATTTCTTTGGGAATCCTCTCGCCCACACCACACGCATGAGATTGTAGCAGATTGTACTGTAAATCAAGCGTTTGAGTTTTGTCTATCTGCACATTTTGCAAAAAGCCGAAACCCGTATTGATGCCATAAAATAACTGGTCTGAATTGGCTAATTTATCATCTAAATATTGGCGACAATGCAGAATATCAGCGTTTGCCTTAGCCGAAAGGTATAGTTTGGTATCGGTCGAAATCAGATGCTCGATGGTTTCAATCGTAAGCCAATCTGAATCTATTTTATGAATTTTTGTATTTGCGATTTGCTGGTTCATTGATGATGTGTAATGCAATGCAAATCACGCAAAAGCTATTAATAATTAGAAATAGTATTATTTTTGCATATTAATAACTTTTATTGATTAATGGAGCTACGACAACTCAAGTATTTTCTTACACTTGCTCAAGAATTGCATTTTAATCGTGCTGCCGAAAAACATTTTATTGTTCAGCCCGCACTAACAAAACAGATTAAAGATTTGGAGGAGGAGTTGGGCGTAATGCTCTTTGAGCGAACCAAGCGTAGTGTAAAACTCACGACGGCAGGGCAATATTTCAAAAATAAAGTAGAAGCGACGATAAGAAGCCTCGAAGAAGCCAAAAATCAAGTAAAGTGGGTTGAAGACGGCTCAAAAGGCGAACTGCGGATAGGTTACGTAGGCTCTTGTATTCATACTTTTTTACCCGATATGCTTGCTGATTTGCACGATAAATTCCCGCAGATTCAGACTTATCTCAACGAAATGACCTCTTCTTCGCAGCTTTTGGCGGTTCAGAAGGGTGAGTTGGATATTGCGTTTTTACGGAATCCTACGCAAGATAGAGCTTACGGACAAAAATTGGTTTTTAGTGAGCCTTTTGCTTTGGTTTTGCCACAAAATCACCCGATTTCGACCGAGAACTTTAGCGGAATCGAACAACTCGCCGACGAAAGTTTTATTCTACCTCCCCGTGCCGATGGCGAATTGTACCACCAAGTACAGTTGAGTATTTGCGAAGATGCTGGGTTTTCGCCCAGAATCTCGCACGAAACTGTGCATGGTCATACGGTTTTGAAATTAGTTGACCACCATTTGGGAATTACTTTTTTGCCGATTTCGTTTAAAAATGTGACAAATGCCAACGTAAAATTCATAGAATTGACTCAGATTCCGCAACGTGCCGAAATCACAGCCTTGTGGAGCAAAGGAAATCCTAACCCAAGTTTGAACAAATTTCTGGAGTTTATTGTCAATAAATAAGTAAGTCATTCGGAGATTCAATACAGAATTATCAACTGAATGACTACCGAATGACAATTTTCAAGAAAACCGTGACACGGCTAAATCATATAATTGGTTAAAGTTATTATCGAAGGTTGAGCCGTGCCACGGACTCCCGCCTTTGATGATTATCGACAAAATACAAAGTAATTAGAATGTCGTCGCATCATATCATTAGAGATAAACAAGAACCTGCCCTTATCATTGCCAATGGCGAAAGTTGCAGTGCCGAATTGTTGGGGCAATTGCTCGAATGGAGCCCGTTTATTGTGGTTTTAGACAATGCGATTCACCGTGTAATCGAGCTTGGAATCAAGGTGGACGTGCTTTTGGGCGATTTTGACCGCAATATTGATTTAGCACAAATCCAAGAAAGCCAGTTTCCGATAGAAATCGTCCATACGCCCGACCAAGACAAAACCGACCTCGAAAAAGCCCTCGATTTTTTAGTAGAAAGGGGTTTTCCGGCTGTCAATATCATTTGGGCAACGGGCCGCCGAGCCGACCATACAATCAGCAATATCACGAATATTGTGCGGTACAAAAGCCAGCTTCAGATAGTGATGATTGATGATTATTCGGTTATTTATCCGCTTTTACCTGCCCCAAGTACCTTTCAGAAGTGGTTTGCCAAAGGAACAAACCTCTCACTGATACCCGTGGGTACGACGATTGGGGTTGATACGCAAAATTTAGTATATAACCTTGATAATGAGCAACTTATGATTGGATATAGGGCTGGCAACAGTAATGCAGTTGCCGAAGACGGAATAGTGAGTATAAGTTATCAATCAGGCGACCTAATTTTGATGGAATGTAACGATTGAGAAGAGGTTGGAATGAACTTTCAATGTGGATAACTTTTTCAGAATTTTCTTTTTTTTCTGAAAATTAAATATTTACATTTGTTAATGAAAATGCCCCACTTAACCACTCTCGCTAAAGTTTACTACATACCATAAAGCTATTCTAAAAATTTGTGGATAACTTTTTTTATGGTACTATTCCAATTTGTCAAGGATTTAACTGACTGATAATTAGCCATTAACAATTTAATGTGTTAGATTTTTTTCATGGTGTATTAAGTAATTGTTAAGAACTGACTTTTTTGAATCTTGTAACTTTCTTAATTTTACTAAATCCAAAATACGATAGTGTGATTTTTATAAATAAAGAACCTTTTGCTGATTACTTTACTCTGAAGAATTAACGCAGCTATTTTAGTTATTCAAAGATTCATCTCGTCAAGTCTTAACCGCAAGTAAGTGTTCAAACTGTCTGAAAAATTATTAAAATTTATTATCAAATAATCTCTGAATTAATTAAAGTAAAACGTATCCCAAACCCCAGACGAATATATAAAATATGTATGTAATTAAAAGAGACGGACGCCGCGAGTCGGTAAAGTTCGACAAAATCACGGCTCGTATCGAGCGGTTATGTTATGGGCTCGACCCCATTTTTGTCCAACCCGTTGAAGTTGCTATGAAAGTCGTGGCAGGTATCTATGATGGTGTAACAACCTCAGAACTCGATAACCTCGCTGCCGAAACTGCCGCTTCGATGACAACAAAGCACCCCGATTATGCTATTTTGGCAGCTCGGATTGCAATCTCGAACCTTCACAAAAATACCCTCAAGTCTTTTTCGGGTACAATGAAGATGCTTTATCAGTACGTTGACCCTAAAACTGGTCAGAATGCATCGCTTATTGCCAAAGACGTATGGAAAGTTATCCAGCAGCACGCGGCCCAGCTCGACTCTGCCATTATCTACGACCGCGACTTCGGTTATGATTATTTCGGATATAAAACACTTGAGAAATCGTATTTGCTCAAACTAAACGGTAAAGTTGTTGAGCGTCCGCAACACATGTTGATGCGTGTATCGGTTGGTATCCACGGCGAAGACATCGAAAAAGCAATAGAAACTTATAACTTGTTATCAGAGAAATGGTTTACGCACGCTACACCGACATTATTCAATGCTGGTACACCGAAGCCCCAGCTATCGTCATGCTTTCTGCTAACCATGAAGGAAGACAGCATCGCAGGTATATACGACACCCTAAAGCAGACAGCACAAATTTCACAATCGGCGGGTGGCATTGGTCTGGCTATACACAATATCAGAGCTACAGGTTCATATATTAAAGGTACAAACGGTACATCGAATGGTATCGTACCGATGTTGAGAGTATTTAACGATACTGCACGCTACGTTGACCAAGGTGGTGGCAAACGCAAAGGTTCGTTTGCAATCTACATCGAGCCGTGGCATGCCGATATTTTTGAGTTCTTAGACCTCCGCAAAAACCACGGTAAAGAAGAGCTACGTGCAAGAGACTTATTCTTTGCGTTGTGGATTTCGGATTTATTCATGAAGCGTGTTGAGGCAAACGACACATGGTCGTTGTTCTGCCCTAACGAGGCTCCGGGTCTTTCTGAGTGCTATGGTGAAGAATTCGAGAAACTTTACGAAAAATACGAATTAGAAGGCAAAGCACGCAAAACTATCAAAGCACAAGACCTTTGGTTTGCCGTCTTAGACTCACAAGTTGAGACAGGTACGCCATATATGCTTTATAAAGATGCGGCAAACTCAAAATCGAACCAGAAGAATTTGGGTACGATTAAATCATCGAACTTGTGTACCGAAATCATCGAATACACATCGCCAGACGAAGTTGCGGTTTGTAACTTGGCGTCGATTGCCTTGCCTAAATTTATAACTTTAGATAAAGATTCAGGATTTTATAAATTCGACCATCAGAAACTATATGAGGTAACCAAAGTGGCAACACGCAACCTCAATAAAGTAATTGATAGAAATTATTATCCAGTACCAGAAGCCGAACGCAGCAACCTACGCCACCGTCCGATTGGATTAGGCGTGCAAGGTCTGGCCGATGCTTTCATCTTGCTTCGTATGCCATTTGAGTCAGAAGAGGCTCGCCAGTTGAATAAAGACATCTTTGAGACGATTTATTACGCGGCGATGGAGACCTCAATGGAATTAGCAATCGAAGAAGGAACGTACGAAACATACGCTGGTTCACCGATTTCAAAAGGAATTTTCCAATTCGATATGTGGGGGGTAACACCTACCAGCGGCAGATGGAATTGGGACGACTTACGTGCTAAAGTTATTAAAAATGGAGTTCGTAACTCGCTATTGGTAGCACCAATGCCAACGGCCTCTACCAGCCAAATTTTGGGCAACAATGAGTGTTTTGAGCCATATACCTCGAATATCTACACACGTCGTGTGCTTTCGGGTGAGTTTGTGGTTGTAAACAAACACTTATTGAAAGACCTTGTAAAATTGGGCTTGTGGAACGATACCATGAAGAACAAGTTGATTGCGGCCAATGGTTCGGTACAAAACATCAACGAGGTTCCGCAAAGTATCAAAGACATCTACAAAACAGCGTGGGAGATTAAGCAAAAGACTATCCTCGACATGGCCGCCGACCGTGGTGCATTTATCTGCCAAAGCCAGTCGTTGAATATCTTTATGGAGAATCCGAACTTCGGTAAGCTGACTTCGATGCACTTCTATGCTTGGAAGGCCGGTTTGAAAACGGGTATGTATTACCTCCGTACCAAAGCTGCTACCGATGCCGTGAAGTTCACGGTTGACAAGCAAGCCTTGAAAGAAATCGAGCCAGTTGTAACGACTGTCGAGGAAAAACCGCTTGACTACGCCAAGTATGCCGAAGAGCAAACTGCTAAAACAGCCGCTGCGGCAAGCTTTGCCAATGAGCAAGAGCAACAATACGCCGCTATTCAATGCTCACTCGACGACCCAGAAGGCTGCGAGATGTGCGGTTCTTAATTGATTCAAAATCAATGATTTATACCAAAGACCACCTTAGAAATAGGGTGGTCTTGTTTTTGGGAAAATTTCCAAAATAATATCTATCTTTGAAATATGACTTTAGAAGAAAAAAATAAGTATAAAGCGGACTTCAAAAGTGAATTAGATAGATTCGCAGATAAACTGGAACAGTATGTATCTACCGACAATGGAGACTGGTCTATTAAGGGATTTATAGACGTTTACAAAAATATTTATACCATATCGGCTGATACAAAGATTGTTTCTAAAATTCTCGAAATTCATATTTTTCCTCAAATTCTACAATTTGCCGAAGAGGCTGGCTATAAAATTATCCTTGCCGAAAAGCAGAACTGGTATCCAGATATAACATTTATTCACAAAAAGAACGATGCTATTAAATTTGCAGTTGATATAAAAACTACTTTTAGAAGAAACAATAAAACGGCTGGATTTACGCTCGGAAGTCATGGAGGCTATTTTAAAGAAAGAAATAAAGATAAAAATATTCAATTTCCGTATTCAGAGTATTTAGGACACTATTGCTTAGGTGTGATTTATACAAGAACAGATACCGCAAACGATATTATTAGTGGCGAAACTGAGATATACCGGGTAGAGGAATTGGAAGAACATACAGAGAATCAAACAAGTAAAGTAGGAGACAGGATAGTGACAAGGGTTGAAAACCTAAAGTCAATTACTTCGGTAATAAGAGATTTTGATTTTTTTGTTGCCGAAAAATGGAAAATCGCAAGCGATAAACAAGGTTCGGGCAATACTGCAAATATCGGTTCTGTTGTGAATATTGAAGATTTAAAAAATGAAAATGGAATATTTAGTAAGCTCGGAGAGGACTGGTTTGATGAATATTGGATGAATTTTGGACTTGTTACGATGGTAAAAGATGGAAAAACTTTGAAAATAACCAACTTAAAAGACTTTTTGGAGTTTAAAGGAAAGCCAGAGTTGTGGAATATAGTTAAAGGAAATGTAGAATGAAAATATTTGTACCACCAATCAAAAGCCAAGGAATAAAAACAAAATTAGTACCTTGGATAATGGATGTTGTTCCGAAAACACCTGGCAGATGGATTGAACCCTTCCTCGGAACAGGTGTGGTTGCGTTCAATTCAGGGTTCAAAAAGGCTATTTTAAATGATACAAATCCGCACATTATAAACTTTTACAAAGCGATTCAAAGTAAAGAAATTACACCAGCACTCATGCGGAATTACCTTGAAATCGAAGGAGAGTTATTAAGTAAAGCCGATAAAGAGGGGTATGCACATTATCTCAAAGTACGAGAGAGATTCAATCGAGAAAATTCGCCTTACGATTTTATATTTTTATCGCGTGCGGGGTTTAACGGTATGATGCGTTTCAATAAAAAAGGTGATTGGAATATCCCATTTTGTAAAAAACCAGACCGATTCGCTCAAGCATATATTACAAAAATTGTAAATCAAGTATCCAATGTTTCACATATAATTCAGCCAGAACCTAATTGGGTATTCTACAATAAATCTTTTGAGGAGATAATCAGTTTGGCTACTGAGAATGATTTGATTTACTGCGACCCTCCTTATTATGGCAGATATGTAGATTACTATAATGGATGGACTGAAAAAGACGAAGAAATGTTATTTAACTTGCTGAGTAGTACAAAAGCTAAATTTGTTCTTTCTACTTGGCACCATAATGACTGGAGAGAGAATGAGATGATGAGTAAGTTTTGGAGTAAATTTAATGTGATTACACAAGACCATTTTTATCATAATGGCGGAAGTATCGAAAACCGTAGGTCGGTAGTAGAGGCATTGGTTTGTAATTTTGAGTTAGGTGAAGTAAAAAAACACAACCACGGTATAAAAGTTAAAAGTAAAGTTCAACAATTAGCATTACAGTTTGCATAACCCATGCGTATAGCACAAGAAACAGTACAGCGAATCATCCAAGCGGCTGATGTGACGGAGGTGGTCGGAGATTTTGTCTCGCTCAAAAAGAGAGGGGCAAATATGATAGCGTGCTGTCCGTTTCACAACGAAAAAACGCCTTCGTTTTATGTTTCGCCAGCCAAAGGTATTTATAAATGCTTTGGTTGCGGCAAATCGGGCGATTCGGTGCGTTTTGTGATGGATATTGAAGGTCTCGGTTATCCTGAGGCATTGAAGTATCTTGCCAAAAAATACGGTATCGAAGTAGAAGAAAAAGAATATTCGAACGAAGAAATCCAAGCCCAAAACGAGCGAGAAAGTTTATTTATCGTGCTTGAATTTGCCCAAAAATTTTACCAAAAATACCTTTGGGAGAACGAAATGGGCAAGGCAATCGGTTGGGAATATTTCAAAGAGAGGGGTTTTAATGACCTCACAATCAAGACTTTTGACTTGGGATATAGCCCCGATGGATGGGATGTTTTTACGAAGGAGGCTATCCGAAACGGCTTCTCGATTGATATTCTCGAAAAAGCGGGTTTGAGTATCATCAAAGAAAGCAAAGACCCCATTGACCGTTTTAGAGGGCGGGTGATTTTTCCGATTCATAATGTAGCGGGCAAACCGATTGCTTTTGGAGCCAGAATCCTGAAAAAAGACCCCAACGCACCCAAGTATCTTAATTCGCCCGAAACGGCAGTTTATCACAAAAGTAATATCGTTTATGGTATTTATCACGCCAAAAATGCTATTCGCCAAGAGGATAATTGCTTTTTGGTAGAGGGTTATACAGATGTGGTTTCGCTGCATCAGGCAGGGATTCAGAACGTGGTGGCTTCGTCGGGTACGTCATTGACCAAAGAACAAATACAGCTGATTCGACGATTTACCAATAACATAACCGTACTTTATGACGGCGATGCGGCTGGTATCAAGGCTTCGTTGAGGGGAATTGATATAATCTTAGAAGAAGGATTGAATGTTAAATCGGTGGTTTTTCCTGACGGAGACGACCCCGATAGCTTTGTGCAGAAGGTTGGTAGTCAGTCATTTAATGATTATATCAAACGCACGGCAAAGGATTTCATTCGATTCAAGACCGAAGTAATGCTCAAAGATGTGGGTGATGAACCAATCCGTAGGGCAGAGGTGATTTCTGATTTGGTAAATACTATTTCAAAAGTACCAGATAGCATCAAGCGTGCGGTTTTTTATAAAGAAGTTGCCAACTTGCTGGGGATTGATGAGCATATTTTGGTTACTGAAGGCACGAAAATCCAGCTAAAACAAGTACAAGATGCCGAAAAAGACCGTCAACGTCAGCAAAATAGAACGGCTAAAGTAGGAGAGGTTGAGATACCTGTTCAGCAGGAGATTCCGCCTCAGAGACAAGAGATTGAGCAGGTTCAACGTCCGTTGGTTTCGTATCACGAAGAAGAATGTATCAGGCTTTTGGTGAGTTATGGCAATCATATCATCGAAAAAACTGCCGAAGGACACGAAATTAGACTGGCTGATTATATTTTTGATGAAATCAAGGACATGAATTTCTATACGCCACTTTATAATAAATTTTTGACGGTTTATCGTGAATATTATCATCGTGGAGAGGTCTTGGATACTTTACATTTTACGAGCCATCAAGACCAAGAGATTCAAACGCAAACGATAAATTGGCTCTCGACAAGGCATCAGTTAAGCGAAAGTTGGGCAAGATATGAGATTTATATTCCTGAAGAATCTGAAAAACTTCACGAAATGGCATTTACAAATATTCTTCGATTGAAAAAGACACGTTTTGAGGCCGAAATCGAGCAAATGATGCATCAATTAGGCGAAACTTCAAACGCTGATTTGCAAGAAGAATTATTGATAAATATCATGCAACGTAAGAACGTTATCAAACGAATTGCCCAAGAACTCGGGACGGTAGTGCAGGGGTAAAATATAGGCGGTGTATCTCACCACCTATATTTTTTAATCATTAAATCAACTCATTACCAGTCATTTCGGCTGGTTTTTGGATTCCCATCAGCTTCAAGATTGTTGGGGCGACATCGGCCAATTTACCATCTTTTACTTCGCCTCGCCATTCTTTATCTACTACAATACACGGAACCAAGTTTAGTGAGTGAGCCGTGTTTGGTGTGTTGTCGTCATTGAGCATGTAATCGGCGTTTCCGTGGTCGGCAATCACTATGCTCGTGTAGCCATTTGCCAAGCCAGTTTCTACCACTTTTGCCAGTGCTTCATCTACCGTTTCTACGGCGGTTATTACGGCTTCCATTACGCCAGTATGCCCAACCATATCTGGTGCTGCAAAGTTTAAGCAAACAAAGTCCACATCGCCTTTTTGTAATTCGGGTACGATAGAATCCCCGATTTCACGACTTGCCATTTGTGGCTTGAGGTCATACGTTTTTACGTCCTTTGGCGACGGACAAAGGATTCGACTCTCGCCAGCAAAAGGTTCCTCACGTCCACCCGAAAAGAAGAACGTAACGTGCGGATATTTCTCGGTTTCGGCAATACGAATCTGGTTTTTGCCTGCACGAGCCACTACTTCACCAAGCGTATTATTGAGATTATCTTTATCATAAATGACTTTTACTCCACTAAACGACTCGTCGTAGTTGGTCATCGTAACATAGTACAAATCGAGTTTTTGCGTGCCTTGCTCCGGAAAATCCTGCTGCGTAAGAGCCATCGTAATCTCACGGCCTCTATCGGTGCGGTAGTTGTAGCAAAGCACTACATCACCAGCTTCGATAAGTCCGATTGGCGATTCATTACCATCAACTACCACGATTGGCTTAATAAATTCGTCGGTTTCGCCAGCTGCATAGCTACTTTCGATTGCCGAGATGATACCCTCGCTCGATACTTTTTCGCCAACACCTTTGACCAATAAATTATAAGCCTCGGCCACGCGTTCCCAACGTTTATCTCTATCCATCGCATAAAAACGTCCGATAACCGATGCCACTTTACCAGTAGTTTTATCTAAATGGCTTTGTAAGTCTTGCATGTAGCCTACACCACTTTTAGGGTCGGTATCGCGACCATCCATAAATGCATGAATAAATACATTCGATAAACCTTTATCGTTGGCAATGCTACAAAGCCCCTTCAAATGGTCGATGTGTGAATGCACGCCACCATCCGAAACTAATCCAATAAAATGAACCTTTTTATTATTGGTTTTGGCGTATTCGAGGGCATCGGTCAAAACGGGTTCGTTAGCCAATGTGCCTTCTTCAACCGCCAAATTGATTTTTACTAAATCCTGATAAACGATTCGGCCAGCACCGAGGTTTGTATGTCCTACTTCCGAATTACCCATTTGTCCGTCTGGCAAACCAACCGCCAAACCGCAGGCTTCGAGTTTTCCGTGCGGATATTTTGCCAACAATTCACGGTAATAAGGCACATTTGCTTTATCAATTGCCGAACGCCATTCTTCGCCTTTTTTTGGGATTCCCCATCCGTCTAATATGATAAGAATTACTTTTTTTTCCAATGGTCTAAGTGTTTTGGTTATGAATTGGAGATTTTTCGATACAAATATAGGTCTTTTGCAGGATTCTCTGAATATGATTCTGAATTGATTTTTAGAATAGGCATTACCGTAATAATCTGAAAACGAGGGTTTATCCTTATTGCTTCAGAGGGTTTGGTATTATTAGCTTTGATGTTCAGAATTAGAGAAATTAACAATTCACGGTATAAAAACGACAGTTTACGTAATATCCCAACAAATTATTCGTAAAGTTTACAATTTATCTGCAAATGACGTATTTTTATAAACTCAAATTTAGTAACCCAAATACGCCATAAATATCATAATTTAAATGAAAAAAATCTATCTCTACTTATTACCAATCATATTTTTGAATCTGAGTGTTGATGCCCAAGAAGAAAAGGAAAATCCGATGGCAAGAGCCAGATTTGAGTATGAAATGACCAAAGACCCCAAAACAGGATTGATGCCACGTGATGAACTCGAAAAATCGAGGAATATCATGTCGAAAATGATAAAATTGATGGGAGCCATATCGAACGTAACTTGGGCCGAAAGAGGGCCTAATACCGTAGGTGGCCGTACCCGTGCTTTGATGTGGGACCCCAACGATAACACCAAAAAGAAGGTTTGGGCTGGGGGAGTATCTGGCGGACTCTGGTACAACAATGATATTACAGATGTAAACAGCACGTGGGTAAAAGTAGATGATTTTTGGGATAATATAGCCATCGCAGACATTGCCTATGACCCCAGTAATACTCAAATTATGTATGTAAGTACTGGCGAACGCAGTGCTTCTGGAAGAGTAGATAATAGTGGAGGTAGCGGAACTGGTGGGGGTGGTATCTGGAAAAGTACCAATGGCGGTACGTCGTGGAGTCGTTTGGCCTCGACGATTCCTGATTACGTAAGTAGCAGCGATGCCGCTGGTTGGAGAGAGGCTGTCAGAATATTAGTGAATGCCCAGGGACATGTTTTTGTGGTGAATTATTGGGGAGTTTTTCGCTCGACTGATGGCGGAACTACATGGGCGGCTTTAAGTGGTACAAACGCTCCGCCGTCTGACCAAGCCCGACGAATTACCGACATCGAACTCGGAACCGACGGTATTCTTTACATTGCAGAAGGCGGCTCATTTACGCCAAAGATTTATAAATCGACTGACAATACGGTTTCGGCCTTTACGGTGATTACGCCAACGGGTACTTTCGATAAAGGACGAGTTGATATTGTCTTAGCTCCGAATACCAGCGGGGCTTCGCAGACACTCTACGCGGTGGCGGCATCGAGCGATGCAACGGGGGTTCGATTCTTCAAGAAAAGCGTTGATGCGGGTGCCAACTGGACCGATGTTGTGGTTCCGACCGATGTTGATGGTTCGAGTAATCCAAAACCAGCTTTTACGGCTCAACAAGGCGACTATAACCTTATTTTGGGCCTCAAACCCAACGATGCCAATGTAATTTATGCGGGTGGTACCACCATCGGGATTTCTTATACGGGTGGGGTTTCGGTGAGTTCTAACCCTGCGTGGAAACACGAATTAGGCTCAAATTTCTTTTATGCTCCAAGCAATAAATTTTTTGTTGATAATCATGCTTTTGCGGCAAGACCGGGTTTCCCGAATGAAGCTATCTTCGGCAACGACGGAGGGGTTTTCTACTCGACAGATTGGAGTGATGCCAACGTGGTTCAGCCGAACTTTCAACGCCGCACCAAAGGTTACAACGTTACGCAGTTTTACTCGGTAGCGATTGCTTCGGGCAATAATAGTGGATTGATAATGGGAGGAGCTCAAGATAACGGCACACAAGTAGTGAACTCAACTTACGGAACACAAGGGGCTGGGTTTGAGATTAGAGGCGGCGATGGTGGCTTGAACTACATCGACCAAGAAGACCAAAACCTATTGATTTCGTCTTATACCAATGTTACTTATCAGATTCATCCAAATGGCCCAGCGAGTAGTTCTGGTCCGATTGATTTGACCCCAACCGACAGAAGCCGAGGTGAATTTATCAATCAATCAGATTATGATTCGCCAAATAATACGCTTTATGTAAACTACAGCCTAAAAGATGGCAATGATAATATCTCGGAGGCGAAGGTGATTAGATATACAATTAGTGGAACGGCCCCCAATTACACATCGGTTAGTTCGGTTTTGACACTCAATACGCTCATCAAAATCTCGGTTATTAAACTCGGTAAAACGCCTGGAACGATATTCTTCGGTACAAATGACGGAAAAGTTTTTAAAGCAACGGGAGTTCCGGCATCGGGCGACCAAAACGTTACGATTACGCAAGTGATGGATAATGCTAACACTTCGACTGGCTATGTATCGTCAATAGATTTTGGGGCAAATGAGAACACCATTGTTGTGGCTAAATCAAATTATAACATTAAGTCGGTTTTTTACACGAGCGATGGTGGCACAAACTGGACATCCAAAGACGAATCGACGCATGGTTTACCAAATGTACCGATTCGCTACGTTTTGGTGAATCCACAAGATGCCAAACAGGTGCTTTTGGCAACCGAATTAGGTGTGTGGTCAACGAGCAATATTACTGCGGCGAATCCTCAATGGGCACCTACAAATGCGAGTTTGGCGAATGTCCGATGCGATATGTTGCGTTATCGTGCATCCGACCACACGGTGGCTGTGGCAACGCATGGACGTGGTTTTTTTACCACAAAAATCAACCAAAATTCAACGCCTTGTCCAACGACTTTGGTATTGATTAGTCCAACCGACGATAAAGCAACTGGTACGACAAATTTACAGGCTTCTGAGACCATAACAGCGAGTAATAAAGTTACAGGTAATGCCAATGTAATAATGAAAGCAGGGAAGGCAATCGAATTAAAACCAAGTACGAGTGGTGGCGGCAACACCTTTGAAGCAGCCAGCGGAACGGTCTTTCATGCTTACATTCAGGGCTGCACAAATTAAATGAATTATGCAAATAAGAGGTTAAGATACTCATAAAATGCCGTTAGGAATAGAAAATATGTGTCTGATGCTCGGTGAAAGTGCTGTTAATCTATAGGTCGTATCTGAATGATATATGGGTTGACATTGCCACTTTTGGTGAAAAATAAATCTTTTTTACTCCTTTCACGACATTCCTGCAGAATTTCAACTCTTTATTTGCATAATTCATCCGAATTCAAAATAGATATTACCGAATTCACTTCAAACCTCACCAAATATTAGGTCGGGCAATAGTAAGATGTGAAAATAGCGAACTTGTAGCGTAAATTAATAGCTAAAGTATATTTCAGTTTTAGAATCTAAAAACTATAAAATTGTTATATTTGACCAAGCCTATCTCACAGTAACATGAAAACTATAAACTATGAAATAATTAATATACTTGCCTATTCCGATGTATTTAATTATCCGCTTACCAAACAAGAAATATTTGAAAGAAGTAGCTTTTCGATTTTTGAGATAGAAATCGGTTTAGAACTTCTCGTTACTTCAAGTGAAATATTCTGCATTAATCATTTCTACACGCTAAGAAATGACCCATCGGTCATTCAACAACGATTAGAATGTAATAAGAAGGCCCAAGAATCTTTAAAAACAGCAAGATTAATCACAAAGATTCTCTCGTTTATTCCATTTATTAGAGGAGTTTTTTTGTCGGGTTCGATAGCCAAAGATTGTATGAATCCTAAGAGCGATATTGACTTTTTTATCATTACCGCCCCAAAATTTCTATGGATAGCCCGAAGTTTTTGTGTTTTATTGAAAAAAACGGTTTTATTTAACTCTGAAAAATACTTCTGTTTTAATTATATCATTGATGAAGACCACCTAAAAATCGTCGATGAAAGCCTTTTTACCGCCAATGAGGTTGTTACGTTAATTCCGGTTTTTGGCGAAGATGTCTGTAAAAGATTCATTGATGAAAACACTTGGGTAAAGCACTATTTTCCCAATTTCAGAATCGGAAAACAAAAAGTAAAAATGGTGCCGAAGCAGCTATTTCAACAGTATTTTGAAACACTGTTTGATAATAAATTAGGCGAAAGATTAGACGAATGGCTTTTTGAAAAAACACTCGCAGTCAATAAAAAAAGGCATCCTGAAAAATACTTTCAAAATCCGGATATATATCTGAATCTACAGCGTTCGGTTGCAAAAACGCACACTTCAAATTTGCACGAGAAAATTTTGGAAAAATACAGAAAGAACCTCAGCCATTACAAAGCTAAAAACGTAGTATTTTAAATGCTCTATAAAGCCAAAATACTTTTTACACATTCTTATTTTTATCGGTTCGACCCAAAACAATGGGCCGCACAAGAGCCATATCCACCCTACAATACAATTTTGGTGGCGGCATTTATGCGACAGTTGGGTTTTGAGGTGGATTTATTCGATAGTAATCTAAAGAAGAATCCCGATGAGATTGAGGACAAAATGCAAGTCATCAGTCCTAAATATTTAGTGATTTACGATGATTCTTTCAATTATTTGTCAAAAATGTGCCTAACCAATATGCGTGAAGCATGTTTTAGGATGATTGAAATTGGCAAAAAGTATGGCTGTTGGGTAATTGTTAATAGCTCGGATGCGACCGATAATTACGAAAAATACTTAGATGCTGGAGCAGACTTTATCATGCTCGGCGAAGCTGAACTTACCCTCAAAGAGCTAATCGAAGAAATAGAGTCTAATAATACAGCAACAAAAACTACTGGGGTTGTTTACCGAGCAAATAACCAAACAATAAAAACTGGTAAAAGAGAAATCCTGACGAATTTAGATAGTTTACCACAACCTGCCTGGGATTTGGTTGAAATAGTTGATTATCAGCAGATTTGGCAAAATAAATACGGGTATTTTTCGCTGAATATTGCAACCACGAGAGGATGCCCCTTTAAGTGTAATTGGTGTGCAAAACCTATCTATGGTAATCGCTACAATAGCCGTTCGCCTGAGAGCGTGGCTACCGAAATGTCGTTTTTGGTCGAACAATTCAACGTAAATCATTTTTGGATTTGCGATGATATTTTTGGCTTAAAACCAAACTGGGTAAAAGAATTTAAGCATTTTTTGGAGCGGGTTGCAATAAAACCTAAACTAAAGATTCAGTCCAGAGCAGATTTATTGTTGAAAGATGATACGATTGATGATTTGGTAGCCTGTGGCCTTGATGAAGTTTGGATTGGTGCCGAAAGCGGCTCACAGAAGATACTGGACGCAATGGATAAGGGGATTACGGTTGAGCAAATCGAAACGGCAACTCAGATTTTGAAGAAAAAAGGTGTAAAAGTAGCTTTCTTTTTGCAATACGGATACCTCGGCGAAAATATCGAAGATATTGAAATGACACTAAAGATGGTCGATAAACTCAAGCCTCATACCATCGGAATATCAGTTTCGTACCCTTTGCCTGGCACTGGGTTTCATGCAAAAGTACAAAGTCAACTCAAAAATAAATTTAATTGGGAAGACTCAGACGACTTAGATACAATGTATCGGGCGAGTTTTTCGAGTAAATTTTACAAATATTTACAGCGATTTACCCATGCAAAATTCAGAAGAAAGAGAGCAAGTGAAGAAATAAACAAATCTCCGATTTTAGGGGCATTGAAGATTATTTATTTAGGAATTTTAGAAAAAAATTATTGGATAAGACTTCAATTTTCTAAATGAATTCAAACCAACCATTTGACGCTATTGCAACTGAATATGACCTACAGTTTTCGGATACAAAAGTAGGTAAAACTCAGCGTGAATTGGTATGGGGTTTTCTTAGAAAAATTATAAATAAATCTAATACAAGAACGGTTTTAGAACTTAACTGTGGCACTGGGATTGATGCACGTTGGTTGGCAGAAAATGGATTAGAAGTTTTAGCAACCGATATTTCATCAAGAATGGTTGAAGTAGCAAAAAACCAATCCGTGGGTTTTAACGATATTTCGTTTTTAGAGTCTGATATTCAGAATATTATAGAAACAACAAACGGTAGAAGGTTTGATTTGATATTATCAGATTTTGGTGGATTAAACTGCATTTCTCCGCAGAGTTTTGAGCTTTTTTTAAGCCAAAGCCTACCAAAATTATTAAATCCAAATGGTAAAGTAGTTTTGGTAATTATGCCTAAGTTCTGTTTGATTGAGAGTGTTTATTTTCTGATTAAAATGCAATTCTCTAATGTTTTTAGACGAAATACAAATCATGCTGTGAGTGCTAATTTAGACTCAAAAACAGTAATCAATATTTGGTATTATTCGCCGGCATTTATACAGAAAACTTTACCGAAAAACCTTAAAATTAGTCATTTACAACCTATCGGATTTTTTATTCCGCCATCGTATCTCAATAGCTTGATAGAGAAAAGACCTCAATTGTTAGGTTTTCTAAAAAAGCTTGAAAATTGGGCAACAAAAATTCCTTTTTTAGCAAATTTTTCAGACCATTTTTTAATTGAAATCAGCCGAGAATCATAAGATAATTTTGACTCATGCCTATTTTTTGCATGAAGACCCAAAGGAGCAGCAAATTATGAAGCCGTATCCTCCTTTAGGTATTCTTTATGTTTCTGGTTTTTTAGAAGAGAGGGGTATCGAACACAGTGTTTTTGATACAACATTCTCGACCAAATCTCAATTTTACGAATATATTCTAACCGAAAAGCCTGATTTTTTGGCTATTTATATCAATTTGATGACCAAACAAAACGTACTGGAAATCATCAAGTTCGTAAAAGAATCATCAGCGTTATCGCATACAAAAATCATTTTAGGTGGCCCTGATGTTCGGTATAATACCGAAAATCTTTTGAATTTTGGGGCCGATGTTTTGGTCATTGGCGAAGGCGAAGAAACATTCTTTGAGATAATCTCTCAAAAACCTATCCATGAAATTGAAGGTGTTGCTTATAAAAATACCGAAGAAAAAATCATAACCAATCCAGAACGTAGCCTAAAAAAGAATATTGATGAATTGCCGGTTCCAAATCGAAAGAAAATTGACTTAAATCAATATTTAGAAATTTGGAAAAAATACCATCATGCAAGCTCGCTGACTGTTAGTACCATGCGTGGTTGCCCCTATACTTGCAGGTGGTGCAGCCGAGCAGTGTATGGCTTGAGTTACAGACGGAGGTCACCTGAGAAAGTGGTTGAAGAAATTATTGAGCTACAAAAAGCCTACCAATTCGACCACATTTGGTTTGTCGATGATGTATTCACAATTTCTCATAAATGGCTCGAAAAATTTGTAGAAGTGCTTGATAGACAGTCGGTTAGTGTTTCTTATGAGTGTATTACAAGAGCCGACAGGATGAATGAAGAGGTAATTGGATTGCTAAAAAAATCGGGTTGTTTTAGAGTTTGGATTGGAGCGGAGAGTGGCTCGCAACGTGTCATTGATTTGATGGATAGGCGGGTAAAGGTTTCGCAAGTGCAAGAGATGATAAACCTCAGCCAAAAAGCTGGTATTGAAGCAGGAACGTTTATAATGTTGGGCTACCCCAACGAAACCGAGAAAGACATCAAAGAAACTCTTATTCATCTAAAAAAATCGAACCCTAAGCATTTTACAATTACAATTACATACCCAATCAAAGGTACCGAACTTTACGAAGAAGTAGAAGCAAATAGTACTGTTGCTGATTTAAAATGGGAGGCCTCAACCGACCGAGATATTGATTTCGAACGGGCTTATTCTCGTCGATATTATCAATATGCAATACAATGGATTGTCAATGAAATGAATTTTTTTCAACGAAAAACAAAAAAACTAACGAAAATCGAGAGTTCCAAAGCAAAATTAAGAGCAATTAAAGCTCGAGTCGGGATGTTTCTAAACAAATGAGCCAAAACAAAGTCATATTATTTAATCCGAGAAGTGCCAATTCAAAATACCGAATACCAAATTCGATATTGCAAGTGGGTGCTGCGATTCATGGGCTTTTTGAATACGTTTTCGTTGACGGAAATTTAGAAAAAAATGCTTGGCAAGCCATCGAAAAGTACCTACAAACAGGCGATTATAAATATTTTGGCTGTACGGTAATGCCCGGCCCACAACTAAAAGAAGCCATTCCGTTTACGAAGAAAATAAAGGAAAAGTATCCATCGGTAACTACCATTTGGGGTGGCTATTTTGCATCGAACCAATACCAAGTTTGTATCGAATCAGGATTTGTGGATTACATCATAAATGGGGTGGGCGATAACGCCTTTCCTAAACTTTTAGAGGCATTAGAAAATCAAAACCTTGAGAATGGCTCATTGGTTAAAAATCTGATTTACAGGTGTTTAGATGGTAAGATTATCAAAACTCCGAAAGAAGACCTGCTCGACCAAGATTCGCTCAAATCGCTTCCTTATCAATACTTAAACTCGTTTTATCCACTCGAAAAATATTTAGGTAAAACTTACTTGGGTAAGAAGACATTCTCGTATCATTCGAGTTTTGGCTGCCCTTTTACTTGTTCTTTTTGTGCGGTTGTACCAATCTATGAAGCTCGGTGGAAAGGCAAATCGGCAGCGAAAATCATGGAAGATGTGCTTTATTTTAAAGAAAAATACAACATAGATGCCATCGAATTTCACGATAATAATTTTTTTACATCCCGCAAACGTGTTGTTGAGTTTTCGGAATTAATGCTCGATAAAGGAATAAGTTGGTGGGGCGAAGGCAGGATTGATACAATAGATAAATACACCGATGCCGATTTAGCATTGATGCGAAAAGCTGGTTGTAAAATGATTTTTTTGGGTGCCGAAACTGGCAACGATGAGCTACTGAAACAAATGGACAAGGGTGGTACGCAATCGGCACAGCAAATGAAAGATTTTGTGGCAAGGCTCAGGCGTTTTCAGATTATACCCGAGCTTTCGTTTGTTTTTGGGTTTCCTGCTGATAATGAGCAACTTGTGTGGAAAAATATTAAGCAAGATATTGAGTTTATCAAAGAAATAAAACAGATTAACCCAGACACCGAAATCATTATTTATACATACAGCCCAGTGCCAACCGAAGGCTCAGAAATGTATGAGAAAATCAAGCAGGCGGGTTTTCATTTTCCTGAAAAACTCGAAGATTGGTTGAGTCCTTCTTGGGAGAAATTTGATTTGAGGAAAAACCCGCTGACTCCTTGGCTAAAACCTTACATGATTGATGAAATTCGAGATTTTGAGACAGTACTAAACGGAGTTTACCCGACCGTTTCTGATATTCGGCTTAATAACTGGCAACGCATTTTTGTAAGATTGATTTCAAGTTGGAGATATAAAACGGGTTTTTATTGGAAACCAAAAGAAATTCGATTTTTTCAGCATATTTGGAAATACCGTCAACCCGAAATCGAAGGCTTCTGATGTTAAACTTGTTTGAAAAAAAATATAAAAAGATTACCAACGATGATTTTATAAAACGCCTTCGTTCTGCTGTCATTGGCGAAGGGATGTTGCACGAGGGTAATATTTATTTGATGGATTTTGCCCTGAAAAATATCCCACGTAGTGGCAGTATCATCGAAATTGGGTGTTATGGCGGGCTTTCGACAAATCTGATTTGCTATCTACTACGCAAACATCAAAAAAACAACCAATTTTTTGGGACAGATTTATGGATTTATGAAGGCTACAACGATGCCAACGGAGGCGTTTCGGAGTTTATGGATGGACGAAATGACGTTTATCGTACCGATTTTATGAATCATATAAAAAACTCGTTTATTGCCTCGACTCGATTGCTAAGCTCCGCAAACCTACCGTTTACAATGCATTTGAGTTCGTTTGATTTCTTAGAAAAATGGGATAAAAATGAGCCTTACAAAGATGTATTTGGTCGAAAGGTACAGCTTGGTGGGGCAGTTGCTTTTGCGTATATTGATGGTAACCACGCCTATGATTTTGTATCGAGAGAGTTTGAAATTATTGATAAACATTTATTAAACGGAGGCTTTTTACTTTTAGATGATAGCTTTGATGGCTGCAAGATGGGAAGTGCCAAGTTTGCCCGAGAGTTATTGCAAAACCCTGATTATGAAGTAGTTGGGTGTAATCCGAATTATTTATTCCAGAAAAAATAAATGGAAAATGGGCTAAAATATCGAAATACTGGGCTTGACTTGTTTCGGGTGATTGCTTTTTTTATGGTGCTCATAACTCACTCGTTATTTGTGCTTGATAAGTTTAATCCAAAATTCAGAAACTTTGCTTTTGTTGGCAATCTGGCCCTCGATATGTTTTATGCATTAAGTGGATTTTTGATTGGAAATATCTTTATAAAAAACTTTATCGAATCAGATTTTACTTTCAAAAAAGTATTAGAATTTCTAAAAAACCGATGGCTCAAAACCCTACCAACGTATTATCTGATTGTACTTATTAGCCTTGTGGTCAGCTACTCAATGCACGGAAACTTCCAAGATTTTAACCCTTCGTTTTTGGTTTTTTTGCAGAATATCCACGAGGCTAATTTTTTCTTTTTCCCAATTTCATACAGTTTAGCAATCGAAGAATGGTTTTATTTGAGTTTTCCTTTGGTATTTTTTTCTACTCATTGGTTATTCAAAAAGGCATCAAAAAAGCAAATATTCTTGAGTATTACACTGTTTTATATAATTTTTGCCACGATTTTTCGATTTTATAAATATTTTCACTTCCCTGATTTACACTGGGACACTGCCTTCCGTAAATCTATTCTAACTCGTTTCGATGCTACATCCTACGGTCTGATTTTATCTTATCTAAATACCTATAATAAGCCATTTATCGAAAATAATATCCGAAAAATTGTGGCGATAGGCTGTGCTGGTATCATTCTGAGTATTCTTGCCAAAATGAAAGTTCATAATTTTTTGATATACACGCTCTATTTCAATTTTATGCCTATTTCGATAACATTTGTTTTCGTAAAATTCATTGATTTGTCGCCAATAAAGGCATCTTTTGCGGGTATTTTCAAGGAAATTAGCCTAAGTAGTTATTGTTTTTATTTGGTGCATTTACAGTTGGTTTATGTTCCGCTGAGCACATATTGGCACGCCCAAAGCCTCTCCGAAGCATTTTTGCAGTGTATTTGTATGTATATTTTGGCGATAGGCTTAGGGTATCTGTTGTATCGCACAGTAGAAGTACCGATGATGAAACTAAAAGATAATATCAGAATCAGTTGAAGAAAATTCTCAGAAAAATATTCACATTGGTTGCCAAACCGTATGTAAGTCGGATGATTTCAACCGACCAAACCATACGATTTAGAGGCATAAATTTGCTTGTGAAAAAAGGAGTTTTTCATCCATTGTATTTTTATAGCACCAAGTTTTTGATTGAATATCTCAAAAATGAAAATCTCGAAAATAAAAAACTCTTAGAACTCGGAGCGGGAAGCGGGCTAATAAGTTTTTATGCCGAAACTCAAAAAAATGCAATAGTGATAGCAAGTGAAATTAGTGAAATTGCGGTTGCAGGACTGCAATCAAACAAACAAAATCTCGGTTCAAAAATAGAAATTATAGCATCAGATTTGTTTGATTCTATCCCGATACAAAATTTTGATTTCATCATCATTAATCCACCTTATTATCCAAAAAAACCTAATTCATCACCCGAATTTGCGTGGTATTGTGGTGAAGGTTTTGAATTTTTTTATAAACTTTTTGGTCAAATTAGCCAATATTTCAACCAAAATTCAAAAGTATTGATGATTTTATCGGAAGATTGTGATTTAGAACAAATCAAAGAAATAGGATTTCAGCATGGTTTTATTTTTTTGTTGAAAGCAAAAAAAAGTTACTTTCTGGAAGAGAATTATATTTTTGAAATAAGGTACTCAGCATGAGGTTTTTAAAAAAGGCAATTTAGCTAACTGGTTTATTGGGAGCTGGGAAAAGTACAATTTTTCATGTTTTGTGTTCAAATAGATATATCGAGCAATGATTTAGATAAGACAATGGTAGAATTCATCAAAAAATTGAATCAATATTTAATAGTAAGTTGAAAAAAGTCAAAAAATACATAATAGAGTTTAAACTATACCTGCTGCCCACAGTTGTTGTGTGTTTGTATTTTTTTAAGAAATCACTTACTTTCAATTTGCACGATTTTGGTAATTCGTATTTTCCTGCTTTGATGATTTTGGAGGGTGAAAATCCTGCTCAAACAGTTTTTGATATTTTTCAATTTAATCAATACGCCTGGGCAAAAGGCTACAAAGATGTTTTATTGGATTATTACCTCAATTCGCCTCTTTGCTCAACTTTCGTACTCCCTTTTACGGTTCTTGAGAATGCCTATATTGCTAAAGCTGTTTTTAACGGAATCAGTATAATTTTGTTGGTTTTTGCTCTCGAAATCCTCGCAAAAAACCTCCAAGCTAAAAAACTAATATTGAGCTTTCCGCTCTTGTTTTTCATACCGATTCAAAATAATATTCTGTTTGGGCAATTCTATTTTATCATTTTTACATTTACGGTTTTTGCCTACTATTTTCATTCTAAAAATCAGCAAAACTTAGCCTCAGTATTTATAGTAATTGCCACTTTTTTAAAGGTTTTTCCTTTATTTTTTGCTATTCCGTTACTAAAAAAGGTTAAATATAAAATATTAATTTTTGCGGTTATTTGCTTCGGTATTTCGGTTTTGTTCAACGGGTTTTCGTTTTGGGAGACGTACCTATTTAAGTTTTTTCCGCAAAGTATGCTCAACGACACCAGCGTTGGGTTTCAGGTAAATGCACAATCGTTGGATGTTTTTTTGAAGCACCTTTTTATCGCTGATAGTTTCCATAATCCATATCCTTTTATTGATAATCCTACATTATTTTTGGTGGCATTGTGGTTCTCAAAATCCTTGATTTTAGGTATAGCTATTAAGCACTTCAACGGTACGAAATCTAACCCTTGGGAGGCTCTTAGTGGCGTTATTGCGGCTTTATTTCTGCTACAAACCCGTACGCCCACGTACTCCTTGATTTTTTGGTTGATTCCTTTGGTTTTTTATGTAAATACTTCAAAATCAAATATTTACAAATTAATTTTTACAGTATTAATTGTCATAAGAGCTAATTTTTCAAATGTTTTTTTCGAGAATACTTCCGTTATTTTGCAATTCATTCCATTGATAATTAGTATTTTGTTGGGGTTAATGTTTTTTCAGGATTTTATAAGATTCGATATATATAAAGAGTTGGCAATTGCCGCAATTATTCTGAACCCGATTCTCATAAAATCTTTTGCGAAAGAAGATATTAGTCAATACGTTTTGCCAAATAAAGGGCAGTTTATAACCTACGATTTTGAAGTAAAATCATCGAAAATAATTGCTTATTCTCTCGGCAAAAAAGGAAAAGAACAAATTGAGGTTCGTATAAATGCTACGCTGATTGATACCTTGAGTTGTAGAGTAATCGACAACCATATTTTTTATAAAAACAAAAAAATTGACCTGCCTTCATCGACGAAGAAAAAGGCTATTTTAGTCAACCAAAAAGATATTTATTTCTTGACAGACCACCGTTCGAGAGTTGGTTGGTTAAACCTCAAAAAAGTGAGTATTAGACAGTAAAATCAACTTCATTGAAGAAGTACCTGAAATATTACTTATTAGACTGGATAACCTTGTTATTCAAGTATTTGCAGCTTCGTTTGCTAAAAACAAAGCCGATTTTGGTTTTTACGATGGGCAAAGTAGGGTCTTTGAGTATTTATTATGCTTTGAAAAATGATTGGCGAACCCCCGTTTTTCATGTTCATTCGCTGAGTGAGGCCGAACAAAAATTTTATGAGGAAGAGTGTTTCAAAAGAGGTATTTTGCCGGGTAGCCGCAGTGCGATTCCGATGATAAACAGCCAGATTCTAAAGAAAAAACGACCATATAAAATTATTACGCTTGTCAGAAATCCAATCGACCGAAATCTCTCGGCATTTTTTGAGGCTTTTGAGTATTATATTGGCACTCCTGCCGAAAAATACCAAGGGTCGATGGCAGAATTGGAGCAGAAATTCTACGAACTTTTACCTCATACATACGCTACAGATTGGTTTCAAGACTATTTTTATCAACAAACGGGGGTTAATATTTATGATTTTGGGTATGATAAAGCCAAAAAATATCAGTTGATTTCAGCCCAAAATATCGAAATATTGGTGATGGATGTTGCATTAGACGATTCTATAAAAGAGAAGTTAGTGGCAGATTTTACTCATAGACAGTTAGTAAGCATTGATAGAAAAAACGTGAGAGAATCTACTGCCGCCGCAGATTTATATAAGGAATTTAAGAGTAGCATACGGTTTGGTAAAAATTATCTCTCAGACTTATTAGAAACTCAATATTTTAATCATTTTTTTGATGAAGATTCAAAATTGAAAACCTTCCAAAAATGGCAAAATTCCATAGATTTATAGTGCTTATAGGGGCAATATTGATGTTGAACTTTTGTAGCCAAATAAAGCCAAGAGATTTAAAAATCAATCTTCGTTGGGTGAAGAGCTACGACTCTGAGACTCTTGAAAATGTACAAAAAGGATTCCTTTGGTCGATGGCGTTTGCTGGAGCTAAACTTCCGAAAGAGATTGCACAAAATGGTTTTGTTTTTAAATCGAATGATGTTATTGAAGTAGATTTTTCTTCCCTTGGTTTTGATGAGAATAGTCAAAACAAATGGCAGAATCTTATCGAATACGCAAAAAATACCGAAGAATACAAAAAAAATAATGCAATTGATTTATCTCGTTTTTTGGTTTTTACGGTTTATAGTTCTTGGCATTATTACCAAATTACTGGGGTTTCGGCCAATGTAGGTGATTCATTGAAAAATACAATTAAAAACAATAAACTTTCGGCATTTCCTGTAACCAATTCGTGCATGGCAAAAGGGCATAGACTTTTGAAATACGAAATCGTGCCAGACTTATTAAAATCGAAGTTTTTGGCGGTTGAAGGTAAAGGTAGTTTGATAGATTCGAGTTTTCGAGCCGATAAATTTGAAGTGATAGATTTGATGGCAAATGGGCAATTGCGGTATGCAATCTACGACATAGACGGTGGGTTGATTCCTTACTCGCCCGCCGACTACGGACAAGCTGGTAAGCCCGCCAAATGTATGTGGTGCCACGAAGGCATAATCTCGCCTTTATTTACTGATAATCAAGAGGTTAGGCATTTTAAAAAGCCAGCAGAGTTTAATCAAGAAATGATTCAATTTCAGCAAATTCTCAACGCTTTTCGTAAATCTCAACCAAGTTTACTTACTTTCGAGAGCCACAAAGACCATACTTTAGCAGAGTTGTTGTATATCAGTTTTATGGAGCCTTCAGCTGAAAGATTATCGACCGAGTGGGGTATGTCGGTAGCAGCCGTAAAATCAAAATTGAAAAACCTTGCCACACATCGACATCACGAATTTGATTTTTTAGGAGAGCTTTATGATAGAAAAGAAGTCGAAAAATTTGCTAAATTCTCATCTGTTCCGTTCCCAGATTCAGTACGTGAGCCAAACGAAAACGAACCCAATATTTTTAAATGATAGCCAAGTACCCATTCAAGATAAAAGCCATTTACACTATCGCCGAATTTGTTTTTTGGTTGATAATTAGCCTATTAAGTGTTTTTCGTGTATTCCAAAGAAAGGCTTCTTTAAATCATCAAACCAAGATTCTTTTACTCGAACCCTACCAAATGGGCGATGTCATCTCGCTTTCATTGTTGTTGAATCCGTTGAAGCAGAAGTACCCAAATTCAGAAATTTATATATTGTCAAAAACACCCAATTACTTCCAAAATGACAATCGGATAAAGGCTGTTTACCGCATTAATTTTGCGTGGACTACCCCAAATCAGAATCGCTGGAAAAGTATTTTAGAATGGAAGACAATGCTGCACGAATTGTCTTTTTTGAAGAAACAAAATTTTGATATTGGTATCGAAACTCGTGGAGATATTCGCTCTCAATTTATTATGAAATACATCGGAGTCAAACAAACGATTGGGTACAAACAAGCCATCACAACCGACCTCAAAAATTATGGACTATTGGTAAATCATGCCGTGATTCCTAAGTATAAGCATCGTTTTGAGTGGAATTTATACACGCTAACGGAACTGGGCATTGAAGAATCGAACCTTTTTCCGATTCAGTTGCCTTCTTTTTATACCAAGCAATCTGTAAAACCAACTCAAAATTATATCTTGATTCACATTGGAGGAGGCTGGAAATACAAACTTTGGAGCAATCAGAAGTGGATTTTATTGATAGAAAAATTAATCGAAAAATATCATTTAATGGTTCGGGTGATTGGTGGTGCTAATGAATCCGACAATCTCGGAATTATAAAAAATCACTTTAATAACTCTGCCTTTGTAACTTGCGAAATGACTGATTTTGAGCGACTTACTGAGCGTATTCAGCACGCCGAATTGCTGATTTGCTTAGACTCTGGCCCTCAAAACTTGGCATCTTGTATGAATAAAAAGACGATTGTTTTGTTTGGGCCTGGCCACTCCGAAGCATTCGGCCCGTACAGCTTGGGAAGTAAATTTATACACAAGATTCATGGATTTGATTGCCATCCGTGTTTTCAGCAATCGTGTAAACGCCCATCAAACTCTTGTATGACCCAGATTGAGGTGCAAGATGTCTTAGATTTAATCGAGGTTTGAGGTATTACTCTCCAAACTTATCAATTATTTCTAATGTTTTTGGCACTTCTAACTGATTCTGAATAGTTTGACTAATCGTTTCATCCAATTGCATTTTCTCGATATTCGAAAGTTTTCTTTTCAATTTTATATTCTCAACATACTGATGCCAGGCGTATCGGTATTCGATGGCATTACCAACACTCAACGCCAAATAGGCCCATTGCAGATACGAATTTGTATTGAGAAACTCAGCTTTGTTTGGGCAAGATTTTATGTATTGAAAATAGAGTGGAATCTGATTTGACTGAATAAACGCCTTGGCGATTTGGTCTTGATACAAGACTCGGTCTTTCCAAGTGATGTTAGAAATTGTATTCAAGAACATGAGCGTATCCTTCATTTTACCGTAAGCATAGAGTTTATACACCTGCGGAATCATACTTTTGGGGTTATCTTTTGCGGTTTTTTCAAATGCCGCAATCGCATCTTTGTTTTTGCCTAAATCGAGCAGAAGTAAGCCAAAGTCTATCCAAGAAGTAGGGCTATTGGGGTGTTTGACACAGAAATCTTCCATAACCAAAATCGCCTTAGTGGTATCGCCCTTAAACTTATAACTATCGGCAATATACGTTGGCAAACCCGCAAAGTGCGGATTCTTTTTGTATTCTGCTTCTGCCATCGGAATGGCTGTTTCAAAGAAAAGTTGTTTTTGTTCTTTTGTCAGGTTAGTTGTGGCAACTTGTTCTCGCAAAGCCAACATCGCCAAAGCTACATCAGTTTTACCAATCAAGGCATTGTCGTAAGTTGCCCTTCCTAAACTGATTGTATTATTAATATCATCACTTTTTAGCATATCTGCCACTCCTTTGGCTGTTTTGTAGGTTCTAAAATTGTATTGATAACCCACAAAAACAGCAAGAACAATGAATACACTCGCTAATGAAATTTTTAGAGAAGTTGGTAAATGAATATGGTTTTCTGTTGGTATCGAAACCGAATTGACAAAAGCCAAAACCGCAAAAACAAGGGTTACACCTGTTACGGTATCGAAATTGAAGAAATGAAAAACCCAATTATTAACAAAAAAGCAGGTGAGGGCTATTTTCTGAATAGTGAGAAGTTGTGTTTTTTTCCATATCTGAAAAACTGCTATCGCAAATATTGCAATGTAAGCAAGCGTACCTAAAACCCCAGTGCCAGAGAGCAATTCTAAGAAAATATTGTGCGATTTATCAAAAAACTCTTCGGTGCTAATCAGTTGAAGGCTTCCGTGATGGTTGAAAATAGCATTGAAATTTCCTTGTCCCCAACCCATTAGTGGATGGTCTTTGAAACCCTCCCAAGCGGCATTCCAAAGGTCTAATCTCACCTGCGACGTATAGTCATTATCGGGAGAGAAATTGATGATTCTGTTAAGAAAAGAGTTTTGAGTAATTTTTTTTGTAAGAACGTAGGCAATAATCAGGGTGGTTGTTCCAGAGACTAAGACCCATTTTTTCTGGTTTTTATTTTCTGATTTCCAGATAAATAGTCCTACAAAAACAACAACACTTGCCGAGAAACTAACGATTGCCGAGCGAGTACCTGTTTTTAACAAAATGAAGAATAAAAAAGCCGAGAAACACAATGAGATGATTGTCTTAAGTTTTGTACTTTTTGAAAAAACGAGTGCAAAAAAAATCAAGTAAATTACACAAAGTACATAAAATGACAGATAGGCAGAATTGCCAATGGTGCTTACTATTCTTTTGTTTGGGATTTGGTTATACAACCCAAAACACGCCACTGAAAATCCAATCAATAAGCTGATAATCAACAGCTTACGCCATTTTGAGGTATCAAAGACAGCTCCCCAAACAAAAAACAAAATTCCTAAGTGAAAGTATAGCAAAAATCCATCTAAGCGTTCGAGATTGGATAGTAAACTTAATTCAGAATTTATAGAGAAGAAATCTACCATAAAGAGAATTACCAAGAAGCCAATTACCGAATAACTCAGCAACGATTTCTTTGGTAAATACGCATTATTCTGTACGCATAAAACTCCCCATAATACGAAACTTATCAATACTAAAACTTGAAAATACAGGGTCTTGAAAACACTCACTCCGAGAAATATTTGATTGTCGAACACAACAGGTGTGAACGCAATAAGTACAGCAATAGTAAAGATGAGGTTTGGTAAGATTTTAGAGAGGGTATTCATTAACTTGACTATTTTTCTATCGCAAAGCTATTAATCTTTAACCTTGTAAAGTTTTTCCGCTTAATAAAAAGTTGTAAATTTTATTAAACGGAATTTCATTTTCAGCTATATTTACTCAACCTAAATCCAAATTAACTTCACATTGTTTTAATCTTCCACAACAGAGCCGTCCTTTAGTCTTAAAATTAATATTTATAGCAAATGAAAAAATTTACATTTATTATTCTTTCTTTTTTGAGCTTACAGACTATTGCACAAAGTACGCTTATTCAGCCAGGCGTTGTAACGCCCCTCATGACAACCGCTCAGCGTACAGCCATTGCATCGCCAGTAAATGGGATGTTGGTCTTCGATACAAACACCCAAAGTTATTGGTTTCGACAAAGTGGAGCTTGGGTTGAACTACCCAAAGGAGGAAGCACATCGAACTATTGGTCATTGACGGGTGCAGTAGGAAACGAAATCAGAAATACCAATTCGGGTGGTTTTTGGTCAGCAAATGCGTCGATTGTCGGAGGTGCAAGCCCAACGGTAGCTCCTCCTGTTTCAGGGTCGGGTACTCGCATGATGTGGATTCCGGGTATGAGTGCATTTCGTGCAGGAACAGTCAATTCTACTCAATGGGATAACGGTAGTATCGGAAAATGGTCAACTGCATTCGGGCAAAATACCACGGCAAGCGGCGATAATTCATTTGCAACTGGTAACTTATCCTCGGCAACTGGCACTACTTCATTTGCTATGGGTGATAATGTTTCTGCTTCATTCAATAATAGCATGGCATTAGGTACGAGTATTTCGACAACGGCTGCAAACCAATTTACAGCTCGGTTTACAGGTGGAGTTTATTACTATGCAGGAGTAGGTAGTTATGGGGTTGCTCTGTTTCCTAATTCAAATGGATGGAGTAGTTTATCTGATAGTACGAAGAAAGAAAACTTTATAGCCGCCAACGGGGAAGATATTCTCAAAGCCGTTAGCCAGATGCGAGTTGGAACTTGGAACTATAAAGGACAAAACCCTAAACAATTCAGACACTGGGGTGTAATGGCTCAAGATTTTCATAAGCACTTTGGTAAAGATAGAATTGGTTCTTTGGGTAACGAAACAACCATCAACTCTCCTGACTTTGACGGTGTAGTTTTTGCCGCCGTGAAGGCTCTCGAAGAGCGTACTCGCAAAACCAATGACGATGTAGCAATTATTCGTAAAGAAATGGAAAAGCTCGAAGAAATCATCGAAGAACTCCAAGACGATAATAAAGACCTCAGAAACGAACTGAAAAAGCTTTCGAATCCTTAATCAATAGGTCGCAAAAATAAAAAATTAAAGAGGCTGGTCAATCAAACCAGCCTCTTTAATCACTCCGAAAATAAATTATCATCCACCGAATTTTCCTTAAAACCTCCGTCAATTAATTGTCAAAATAGGTTGTAATGCTTTGCAATAAATTTAATAATTGATAATTCGAGTGGTACTTACAAAGCATCCAAATTAGCGAAACCATTCAAAAGTATGTGAAACCTATCTATTATTCATACTCTACAACAAAGCATTTTGTGAAAATTTGCTAATAATCTATGCCTTTACCACAGCCTTGTATCAACTCAAAATTCTACGTTGGCAATATAAGTTGAGAGTTCGTTACAACCCATGCCTTTGATGTCTCGCTCAAACGTAGCATAAACTTTTGTGTATTGGTCAATATCGAATTATAGCTAAAATTTTGATTGGTTTTTGAGGAATTAGTATTCCTGAAAATCTAAAAAGGTTAGGAGTTCGTGGAGCTGTTTTAAGGGAAGTTATTACAACACTCATAAATAATCTATTCAAAATATATCTTTTACACACCTAAAACCCACGTGCGGAAGCGAAGTGTCGGGAGTACTGCCCGAACGCCCCGAAACCCGATAACCATGGCACCAAGTGGGTTCGCAGAGGTATGAGCCACCACGTTGGGCTTTTTCTTCAGATGTCTTGCTGAAATCGCCTTTGAGGATGTCGGTATAATTCAGTTTCCAGTTATCGCACCATTCCCAAACATTGCCCGTCATATCGGTCAGTCCGATAGGGGTTTTACCATAATGACCCACTGGCGAAGTACGATGAAAACCATCCGTCACGGCATCTTTTTCAGGGAAAATCCCATTCCAAGTATTAGCCATTGGTTTACCTTTTATTTCTAATTCATCTCCAAACGGATAATTACTGCGGTCGTTGCGAGCATTGCGGGCTGCGTGTTCAAACTCAAATTCGGTGGGTAAACGTTTACCTGCCCATTTGGCGTAAGCCACTGCATCGTTCCAAGAAACTTGCGTAACAGGATGATTATCAGGAGCTTTGGACTGGCCTTTTCCTTGCGGATATTCCCAATTCGCTCCGTCTTTGAGTATCCATTTTTTTTCAGTTTCGTCCAAATACCCCGCATTTCCAAATTTTTCGGCTTCGGTCTTAAATCCCGTCGCTTTTATAAATTCTCTAAATTGTGCAACCGTTACGGGGCTTTTATCCATCAAAAAAGGCTTTATTTGTACCCAAAACGTAGGTTTTTCTTGCGGTAATCCATCGTCGGAGCCAATCAATGTCAATCCGCCATTTACCAGAATCATTTCTTCTGGAATCTTGATTTTTGACGAATCTATCGGTTGTAAATCTTTTGCTTGCTTCAAATCAGATAAGACCAATACATTTGGAGAGAATTCAAAAGTTTGGCTATCGGCAGTTTTTTCGGAGGTATTATTGCAGGATAAAATCCCGATAAACAAGGCAAATGATAATATTTTAAGAAGACTTGACATGCAGGCTGAATGATTTGGATGATAACCGAGGTCGGACGGTAGTCAGACCGATTCACAAATCTAAAAAATCAATTCAAATTATCTCATATCCGAACGTTCGGATATGGCTTTTGTGTTGATTAAAATACAGTTTATTATTACAAAACCGAATTTGATTCTCATGTCGAAAATACCAGTAAATCTAATCACGGGCTTTTTGGGAGTTGGCAAGACCACCGCCATCAAATACATTCTCCAAAACAAACCCCAAAATGAACGCTGGGCAATAATCATCAACGAATTTGGGGCAGTTTCTATAGACCACGCCGCCATCGACGAAAACGCTCAACTGACTATCCGTGAAGTAGCTGGCGGGTGTATCTGTTGTACGGCAAATCTGCCGATGCAAATGACCTTGACACTATTGCTTCGTCAAGAAAAACCCGACCGGATTTTAATTGAACCAACGGGCATGGGGCATCCCGAAAATATTTTGGATTTGCTTCGCGGAAGGTTCATGAAAGATATTTTGGATGTAAGAGCCACAATCTGCTTGGTTGACCCTCGGCGTTGGCAAAATGAAGAAGTTCGGACAAATGAGACTTTTCAAGACCAAATCAATTTGGCCGATGTATTGGTGGCCAATAAAATAGATTTAGTAGAAGAGAATTTACTCGAAGAATTTTTGGATTGGGCCGATGAATTGTATCCTGCAAAGTTATTGGTCAGTGCCGTGAAAAACGGTGAACTCAAACCCGAATGGCTTGATATTGAGCCTTTTGCCGAACGCAAAGCTGCGTATCCGCAAGCACATGGGCATCATCACCACCACCACGATGAGGCAGCCGAAGATTTGGGAATCCCTGAGGTTGGGAATCCTCACCGAAAAGAAAGCAAAGGACTTGGGCAATTTGCTTGCGGGTGGATTTTTTCGCCCGAAGAGATATTCAACTTACCCAAACTCAAACAGTTTATTGCTAATCTCAAAGGCGTACATCGAGCCAAAGGCGTTTTCAGAGTCGGTAAAGATTGGGTTTTTATCAATGCTGTTGGTGAAGAATTCACGACTCAATACATTGCTTATCGGCGAGATAGTAGGGTAGAGTTAATTGCCTACGAAAAATTAGATTGGGAGGCTTTGGAGAATGAACTCAAAGAATGTTTGCTGATACCAGCGAGTGTGTAATTATTGGTATTATACAAAAAAGTAAGTGTGGCACACCTTACCTACTTGTTTCAGACGTGCCACACTTATTGTAAATTATAAAGCTATTTCTTAAACAACGAATCCACAAATTCCATTTTGTTGAAGACCTGTAAATCTTCCATTTTTTCGCCGACCCCAATGTATTTTATCGGAATCTTGAATTCATCCGAAATACCAATAACAACTCCACCTTTGGCAGTACCATCGAGTTTGGTAATCGTGAGCGAATTTAGCTCGGTTACTTTGGTAAACTCTCTTGCCTGAATCACGGCGTTTTGCCCCGTGCTACCATCCAAAACCAACATAACCTCGTGCGGAGCTTCGGGCAAAAACTTCTGAACAACTCTTTTGATTTTACCCAATTCGTTCATCAAATTTACTTTTGTATGCAAACGCCCAGCCGTATCAATAATGATTACGTCGGCATCCATTTCCATTCCTTTTTTGACGGCATCAAACGCTACCGACGATGGGTCGGTGTTCATGCCGTGGTCTATTACTGGAACGCCCACACGCTCACCCCAGAGTTTTAGCTGGTCAACAGCCGCCGCACGAAAAGTATCGGCCGCACCGAGTACCACTTTTTTACCTCTTTTATTGAAATTATAGGCCAATTTGCCAATCGTAGTGGTTTTACCTACGCCATTCACCCCCACAACCATCAGCACGTAAGGCTTTGGCAAATGCTCGGTCTCGAAGCTATCTTTAACATCTTGCGAGTGGTTTTCGGCTAAAAGTGCCGCTACTTCTTCTCGTAGAATACGGTCTAATTCGTCGGTGGTTGTAAATTTATCACGCTCGACGCGGGCTTCTATTCGGCGAATGATTTTGACGGTTGTCTCGACACCCACATCCGAACTAATCAGGATTTCTTCTAATTCGTCGAGAACCTCATCATCTACTTTCGATTTTCCGACAATCGCACGGGTCAATTTATCGAAAATACTGCTTTTCGATTTCTCTAAACCTTTGTCGAGAGATTCTTTTTTATCCTTGCTGAAAAAGTCAAATAAGCCCATCTTGTCAGTTCTCAATTCATGATTTATGATGAATCAGAATTGTTAGTTTTAATTTAATATTCTGCGAAAGTAATCAAAATTATGCAAAAAATCACGATTTGGCTTTCTTTGCCGTGTGTTTCAAGATTCCTTTACAGATTTTTTTGGTCAGGGCTGGTCCTTCGTAGATAAATCCGGAATAGATTTGTACCAAACTTGCCCCTGCTTCGAGTTTTTCGATGGCATCTTCGGCCGAGTAAATACCGCCTACGCCGATAATCGGAAACGCCCCTTTAGATTTCTGATGCAGATACCTAATCACTTCGGTCGAGCGTTTGGTGAGTGGTCGGCCGCTGAGTCCGCCCGCACCAATGTTTGCAACTGTTTGGCTATCAGTGTTTAGGCCTTCTCGCGAGATAGTGGTATTGGTGGCAATTACGCCCGAAATTTTACTTTCTAAAACGATTTCGATGATGTCGTCGAGTTGTTCATTGGTTAAATCTGGAGCGATTTTAAGCAGAATTGGTTTTTGTTTCGACTTCCGTCCGTTATCTCTTTGAAGACTTTTTAGGATAAATTTGAGTGGTTCTTTTTCTTGCAAATCACGCAAGCCAGGCGTATTTGGCGAGCTAACATTGACCACAAAATAATCTACATAAGGGTACAAATCATTGAATGCCTTGAGGTAGTCATAGACGGCGTCATCGTTTTCGGTCAATTTATTTTTGCCTATGTTTCCGCCCACAATCACCTTCGACTTCCGCTCACGCAAGTGCTTTGCGGCTTCAAAAGAGCCTTCGTTATTGAAACCCATGCGGTTGATGATGGCTTCGTCTTCGAGCAATCTAAAAAGACGTGGCTTGTCGTTTCCCATTTGGGCCCGTGGTGTTACGGTTCCGATTTCGATAAATCCAAATCCTAAATCGGATAATTCATCAACCCAAAGTGCATTTTTATCGAATCCTGCGGCTAAACCAACCGGATTTTTGAAGTATAATCCAAGAATATTGCGTTCGAGACGTTTATCGCTAACACTGTAGAGCATTCGGAGAATGGCTGGAACAAACGGAATTTTGTGTGCAAATTTTAGTAAACCAATAGCCGAATAATGAGATTTCTCGGGGTCTTGCTTGGCGAGTCTCGGAAAAATAAAGTCTTTATAAAAATTCATCCTTTTAGTGTAATCCTAACATTTGTAAAGATTTGGCAATCGCAAACCCTACTTAATAATTAATGTTTTAAAATGTAAAATTGCTGATTATTAAAAAGTTATAGCTTTGTATGTAGTTAATTTTGATGGGCTGAAAGGATTACAAAGTTAGTGGATTTAGACTTATTTTTAAAACGTTTTCTTAAAATGTTGTTCGTCAATTATTATTTATTGTAGGATATTTTTGAGGATAATCAGGGTTTGAATTTCTCGTAAATCTCGGCTCCCGTGGCTAAATTTTTACCGAATATTTCGATGAATTTGACTTTCGGACAAAAACTGTCGTTGTCTTCAAGTTGGACGAATATTTTGTGTAGCTGGCTTTCGATACCATTGATGAGCATCGTGGCAATGGCGTGACCATTTTCGGCGATTTTTATTTTAATAGATTTCTTTTTGAATGCCACGATTCGGACATCGTAACTGCCTTTTTCTTTAGAATTTGCCACCGCTTCGACTCCGTAAGCAAGGTTTCGCTGAATCATCGAAAGGTTTTGGGTATGTACTTTTTCGTCGTAACGAATCCAATAAACGTTGACGGGTTTTTCGGGGTGCAGCGTTTTGCCACCGAGCCAATTGGCATCATAAACCACCGTGTGAGCGTTGTTGCTTCGCTGAATATAAAACAAACGATTGGCCGAGTGCGGAGGCGTCGGAAACTTGTTTTGTGCAACGAGATTATAACTGCCGAGTATCAGCAGGATGATTACTTTGATATTTTTCATGTTTTATAGCTTTTTCATTTAATACCGTGACACGGTTAAATCCTAAAATTGGTAAAAGTATGCTTGAAGGTTACCCGTGCCACGGATTCATTCCCTTTTATGTTTAACTAATTTCGTAATCTGTAAAATTTTCTACGCCTTCAAACCACCTAATGGCTTCTTCTACCGCAATTTCGATGGCTGTTTGAGGCAGTTTCAATTCATCTACGGCGAGTTGTGCCGAATAATAATTATCGGTTGTGAGTAGGATGGCGTTCGGATAATTTAACTCAATGTTTGTTTTGAAAAATTTATCCAAAAAAGAAACGATTCGACCTGCACCGATGAGTAAGAATTTCGGGATTGGAATAAAAAATCGTCTGCGATTGGCTTTTTGAGCGACCATTGTCATAAAAGTACGATAATCGAGGTTTTGATTGGCCAAAAGATACGCCTTGCCAGCATGCCCCAACTCTAAAGCATTTACTACTCCGATGGCGGCGTCTCGTACGTAAATGAAATTTTTACCGCCCGATTCCGGATAAAATACCACAAATTCTTTCAAAACGTGCAGAATAATCGCCCCCGAACTCGGTTTTGTGTCGAATCCCCCAATCATAAATGTTGGATTAACGACCACTGCGTCTAAGCCTTTTTGACAGGCTTCGAGAACTGCTTTTTGAGCCAAATATTTGCTCGTAGCGTAGCCCGAACCGATGCCTCCCCAACAAAACGGATTTTGCTCGGTGCCACCTGCTCGGCTGGGTGCAAAGACATTGGCAGTACTCACAAATACAAGCCTAATTTGCTGGTTTTGAGCAATTTCTGTTAGTTTTTTTGTAACTTCTACATTTATTTTGAGATAGTTCTCAAGACCCGAAGGCGTTTGGTCGGTGCGTGCGGCGGCGTGAATGATGGCGTTGCAACCTTGAGCGGCTTTTGTAAGGTCAATCAAACTCGTAATATCGCCTTTGTACCATTCGATTTTATCGAACCACGGCACTTTTTCATAATTTTTAGGGAATTTTCGATAAATAGCCCTGACCGAATACCCTCTTTTGAGCAGCACATCGGCGATGTGTCCACCCAAAAAACCCGTTGCTCCTGTCAATAAAACTTTCATGCTATTTTCGGTTTTGAGATTACTAATTCTCTTTTGATAGTTCGGCTGACAAAAGGCTCGATAATCGCCCACGGAATAAACTTGAACACCCAATAATTGAGCCTATTTACCAAACCTGGCACAATGACCGATTGGCCCGACCAAGCTTTCTGTATGGCAACTTTGGCTACAAAATCTGGTTTTGTAGTGCCTATTCGCCCGAGCCAACCCTGTTTTTCGATTCTATTCAAAATATCCTGATTGGTTGGCATTGCTCCCGGATGTACAACGCTAACACGTAGGCCTTTATGTCGAAACTCGGCATTTAATCCCATCGAAAAAGAATAAATAAATGCTTTTGTGGCCGGATACACCATTTTGTAGGGCAATGGCGAAAACGCCGCAATGCTCGAAACATTCAGAATGTACGACTTTTCGTTTTTGAGCAACAGCGAAATAATGCTTTTGGTGAGCATGGCGGTGGCTCTCACATTAATCTGAATGATGAGGTCTATCAAATCGCCATCGGCTTGGTCGAATGCCATCGAGCCGCCAATACCTGCGTTATTGATAAGGGCATCGACCTCAAGGTTTTTTTGGAGGAGCCACTCAGTAAACGCCTCGATAGAAGCCTTTTGGCTGAGGTCGGTTTCGTAGATGTAAGTATCTACTTTGTATTTTTGCTCGATGAAATGGGCAATCTGGTAGAGGTTTTCGTTGGGTAGCGAAACCAATATCAGATTTTTGTTTTTTGATGCTAACTCAAAGGCAAAAGCCTTCCCTAAGCCACTGCTGGCTCCGGTAATGATTGTATGCTTTTTCATTATTTTGTGGTTTGTTCGTGGATGCTCATGGGCATCCAAGTTATTTTACTAAAATCCTAACTATTGATAGAAGTCACTTCATGCAGTTGGGTTTAGGCATTTTTTAGTAAAACCGATAGAAATTTTAAATAGCTTTTTCATAATTTATCCTAAGACATTTGAGCGGAGCGATACCCCTATTTGTAATGAGAATATTTTCTTGTATTAAAAAAGTGCAAAAAAATATTGATATTTGAATAGGCTACTTGCTTCTTCAAACTTATTGCTTTATATCTGTTTTATGCGGGTTAATCCTTGAAAAAGGAGGCTTTGTCCGAATTTTGTTGCCTTTCTCTTGCTCAAATGAGTAGCTTTATACCGCTAAATCAGAATTCTTAAAAAAATTATAAAAACTATGAACCTTTTGAAAGTTTCCATAGTTTCTTTTATTGTAAAACGACTTTTTGAGTTGTTCAACAAACGAGATGGAAATCAAAGAAAGGATATTGCAAAAGGCAGACGAAATGTTTTTTCGTTATGGGGTTCGTAGCGTGACGATGGATGATATTGCTCAAGAGTTGGGCATTTCTAAAAAAACCATCTATCAGCACTTCGAAGACAAAGATGCTATCGTATATGAAGTAGCGTTAAGGAGTTTTGATTGCGATAAAGAAGACATGCAGAAGGTTTACGAAACCGCCGAAAACCCTGTTGATGAAGTGATTAAAAGTATCGAATTTTTTAATAAAAACGTAGCAAATATGAATCCGATGCTTTTGAATGACCTACGCAAATATCATCCAAAGGTTTGGAATCTGTACGAAGAACAAAAAAAGTATTATTTATCCGAAGGTATTATCCGAAATTTTAGAGAAGGGATTGAACAAGGGTATTATTTGCCCAATATAAATGTTGAAATTCTGTCAATTTTAAGATTGGAGCAGGTAGAGTGGGGGTTCAACCAAGACATTTATCCAGCAAGCAAATTCAATGTATTAGAGATTCAAGAGACTTTTGCCCATCATTTTTTGAGGGGAATCATGACCGAAAAAGGCTTTGAAGCATACAGGCACGCAATCAATAAAACCAACGAATCATCAATTATTTAGCAAAGTACCACTTACAAACGAATATATATGAAAGTTAAACAACTATTACTAACGATTGGGCTATTACTTGGAGTTATTCCTCTCTTACAAGCACAACAGGCTTTCAGCATCAAAGAGGCGGTTGCATACGCTCAGAAAAATAATCCGAATGTGAAGACTTCGGAACTCGATATAACAGGTGCCGACCTGCGTATCAGAGAAATCAAAGCGGCGGGTATGCCGCAGGTTGCGGGTAATTTTAGCTACACGGCAAACGTAATTATTGGTACGCAGCTCCTCGAAGCACGTAACTTTAATCCGCAAGCAGCCGAGGGCGAAGTTGTCAAGTTTAAATTTGGGGTACCTTGGGGCGGCCAAGCAGGTATCGGGCTTAATCAGTTGGTTTTTGATGCCAGTTGGTTGGTGGGTCTCAAAGCCGCTGGTGTTTATCGTGAACTGGCTCAACGCAATCTTAAACAATCTAAAGTAAATGTTGCCGAGAATGTCATCAAGGCGTATTACTCGGTTTTGGTTGCCGAAGAACGTGCCAAAATCTTAGATTTAAACGTAAGCCGTTTGGATTCGTTGGTGCGAGAAATGAAAATCATGAATCAACAAGGGTTCATCGAAAAAATTGACATCGACCGTTTGGAAGTTCAGCGAAACAACCTCTTGACCGAACGCCAAAAGGTAAGTAACCTGATTCAGTTGACGTACCAATTATTGAAGTTCAACATGGGTTATGGTTTGCAGAACACCCTTACGCTCAAAGATAAACTGACTGATGTAGATTTGGTAGCATTGAGATTGATTGATAATCAGACGGTTGATTATGGTAACAGAGTCGAATACCAAGTATTACAATCGCAGCGTAGATTGACCGAACTCGATATTGAGAGCAAACAAAAAGGTTCTTTGCCAAAAGTTTTTGGTCAGGCTAACCTCGGTGCGGGGCATAGTAATCCACGATTCAATCCATTTGAGCGTTGGTTCCCGTCTTCGGCTGTTACACTTGGTTTACAGATTCCGATTTACGACAGCGGCCTAAGAAGCATTCAGGTTCAGCAATCAAAATTAAACCTTGCAAAAATTGATTTGGGTGCATCGGCGATGCGTCAAGGATTTGACCTACAACTCGACCAAGCGATGATTAACCTCAAAAATGGTTTGCAAACACTCGAAACCCAACAACGCAATCTTGATTTGGCGAAAGAGGTTTTGAGAGTTTCAAAAATCAAATACCAAGGTGGCTTGGGGTCGAACCTCGAAGTGGTAAATGCCGAATCGTCAATCAAAGAAGCCCAAACCAATTACTTTGCGGCTCTTTATGATGTAATCATTGCCAAAGTTGATTTAGACAAAGCACAAGGCAAACTCGAACTCGAATAATCGAAGATTTACAAAAACGAATAAAAATACATTCAATGAAAAATACATACTTACTACTCGCACTTACGATAATTTTGGCGGCTTGCTCAAAAGAAAAGGGTAATTCGCTCGCCGATAAGAAAAAGCAATTAGCCGAACTCCAAGCTCAAGTAAAGACACTCCAAGCCGAGATTGCTAAACTTGAGCCTAAAAAAGATGAGAATAAAGTGAAAATCGTAACGGTTTCGCCGATTATTTCTCAATCTTTCAAACACTTTGTGGATGTTCAGGGAGCATTAGAGGCCGAAAATAACCAGTTTGTAGGGCCACAAATGGGCGGAGCCATCACGGCAATGACCGTAAAAGAAGGCGATTTCGTGAAAAAAGGACAGGTGATTGCTCGTATCGAAAGTGCAGTTTTGAAAACTTCTATCCAAGAGATTGAAGTACAATTAGAAACTGCCAAAACTCTTTACGAAAAACAAAAAGCCCTTTGGGACCAGAAAATCGGAACGGAGATACAGTTTATTCAAGCTAAAACGAGTGTTGAAGCCCTCGAAAAACGTTTGGCAAGCCTAAATGAGCAAGTAAAAATGACGGTCGTAACATCTCCGCTCAGTGGTTATGTAGATGAGATACGTCAGCGTGCTGGCGAGATGGCTATGCCGGGCATGGGGATTGTCAGAATCGTGAATTTCGATAACCTTAAAGTAAAAGCCAACGTAGCCGATGTTTATGCAGGTTCTATCAAAAAAGGCGATGCCGTAAAAATCACTTTCCCAGATTTGGGCAAAGAAACAACGGCACGTTTGAGTTTTGTGAGCCAAACGGTAAATCCAATCTCGCGTACGTTTACGGTTGAGGCGTTGATTCCGAATATTGATAAACAATTGAAACCAAACCTTTTGGCAATTGTAAATATCAACGACCAATCTAAAGCAGGAGCAGTGGTGATTCCGCAAAATATTGTTCAGCGTACTGAGCAAGGCGATGTGGTTTATGTGGCTGTTGACGAAGGAGGCAAAAAAGTAGCTCGTGGAAGAATCGTGAAAATGGGCTTGAATTACAACGGTCAAGTAGAAATCGTGAGTGGTTTGCAAGCAGGCGATTTGCTTATTACACAGGGCTATCAAGAATTGGTTGATGGCCAGTTGGTGAGTTATTAATCAGCATGTCATTGATGAATATTCAAGAGCCTAACTATCAATCGTTTGTAAGCGAAATCAAGCAAAAGATACGCTCTGCTCAGTATAATGCCCTAAAAGCAGTTAATACAGAGTTGATACAACTGTATTGGAACATCGGTAAGGCTATTGTAGAGAAGCAAGACCAGTTTGGTTGGGGTAAATCTATTGTAGAGAATCTCTCTAAGGATTTGCAACAGGAGTTTCCGAATGAGAATGGTTTTTCGGTAACGAATTTGTGGAATATGCGACAGTTTTTTTCTGAATACAAAGAAAAGCAATTTCTCCAGCCATTGGTTGGAGAAATTGGGTGGTCGCATAATGTGTTGATTATGCAGAAATGCAAAACCGATTCTGAACGCCAATATTATCTGACATCGACAAAAAGATTTGGGTGGTCCAAAAATGTCTTGATTCATCAAATAGAAGCAAAATCTTTTGAAAGACATATTCTAAACCAAACAAATTTTGAACAAACCTTATCAGAAAAATATAAAGAACAAGCCATATTGGCCATAAAAGACCATTACGTTTTTGATTTTTTAGGTTTGGCAGATGAGTATTCAGAAAGAGAATTAGAAGAAGCACTTATTAAAAATATTCGTAATTTTTTGATTGAAATGGGTGGTTCTTTCTCATTCATTGGCAATCAATTTCAGATAAAAGTATCAGATAAGACTTATTCTATTGATTTGTTATTGTTTCATAGAAAACTTAAAAGTTTGATAGCCATTGACCTTAAAATTGGGGAGTTTCTGCCCGAATACAAAGGCAAAATGGAATTTTATCTGAATGTCTTGAACGATAAATATAAAGAAGAGGGCGAAAACGATGCTATTGGGATAATCATTTGTAAAAGTAAAGACCGAACCATTGTTGAATATTCGCTTAGAAATTCAAATATGCCAATCGGAATAGCTACTTACAATACAAGCTCAGTTTTACCCGAAATTTATAAGAATTTCTTACCATCGCCCGAAGAATTTGCCGAAAAATTAGAATTCATTGAAGATATTACAAACAAGGATAGTTAATTGAAAAACCTAAAATCTTTAGCTAATTCACGATTAAAAACATGGAATCAAACAATACATTAGAAAAACAAGAACTCCCTCATGGCAGTGGGTTTATATATAATCTGATTGGCTGGTTGGCGGCAAATAAGACTACGGTTTATTTGTTTACTATCATGCTGACTTTTACAGGGTTGGCGATTTACAATGCCTTACCGAAGGAGCAATTCCCCGAAATCAAGATTCCGCAAATTTATGTGCAGACAGTTTATGCGGGAACTGCCCCAGCCGATATTGAGAATACGATTAATAAACCAATCGAGAAACAAATCAAGTCTCAGAAAGGCGTTAAGCGTATCAAGTCGAACGCTTTGCAGGATGTTTCGGTGATTTTGGTCGAATTCAACACCGACGTTGATGTAGAAGATGCCAAAGAAAGAGTAAAAACGGCGGTTGAGAATGCTCGTCGTGATTTACCAAACGATTTGACCCAAGACCCAAGCGTGGTTGAGGTAAACTTCTCGGAGTTCCCGATTATGAACATCAATATTTCGGGTAATTATCCGCTCAAAAAACTCAAAGATTACGCCGAGCAGATTCAGGATGCCATCGAGGCACAACCCGAAATAACTCGTGTAGATATTGTTGGAGCTTTGAAACGTGAAATCCAAATCAATTTGGATTTGTACAAAATGCAAACTTACGGAATCGCATTCTATGATATTCAGAGTGCAGTGCAGGGCGAAAACGTGAACGTTTCGGGTGGAGATTTGAATGTAGATAACGTGCGTCGTACACTTCGTGTAAAAGGCGAGTTTAAATCGGTTGAGCAATTGCAGAATGTCATTATTCGTAGTGGTCAGGGTGCAACAGTTCGCTTGGGCGATATTGCCGATGTGCGTGATGCCTACGAAGAGCAGCAGGATTTTGCTCGGATGGATAACAAATCGGTTATTACGCTGAATGTTATCAAGCGTGGAGGCGAAAACTTGGTTTCGGCATCGGAGAAAATTGAGAAAATTCTCGAAGATTTTAAAGAGAAGTTTCCAGAAGGATTGAGCGTAACCGTAACGGCTGACCAGTCGGAGCGTACAAAGGCTGACTTGAACGACCTCCTGAATACGGTTGTGTTGGGCTTTATTTTCGTGGTTTTGGTTTTGATGTTCTTCATGGGTGTGCGAGATGCCATTTTTGTGGGTTTATCGGTTCCGTTGTCGGCACTTCTTGCCTTTATCCCGATTCTCGGAATGGGCTTCACGCTAAACACCATCGTACTTTTCGGATTCTTGCTCGGTTTGGGTCTTGTGGTCGATGATGCCATTGTGGTTATCGAAAACGCCCACCGATTATTCAACCGTCATAAAGATTTGAGTATTACCGAGGCCGTAAAATTGGCGGCATCGGAGGTATTTGTGCCAGTACTTTCGGGTACATTGACAACCATTATGCCATTTACACCACTTTTGGTTTGGGGTGGTATCTTCGGTGAATTTATGAAGTATTTGCCTTGGACACTGATATTTACCTTAGCGGCTTCGCTTTTGGTAGCTTATGTGATGAACCCTGTCTTTGCGATTTCGTTTATGCAACGCCACGACGAAGAACACGAAGAAGCACCAACTTGGGGAGATTTGAAACGCCCGATGCTTTGGATGGGCGGTATCGCTATCGTAGGATATTTGATAAATCGCGGAATCGGAAACTTCATGATTTTCTTGATGATTCTGTACGTATTCAATCATTTTATACTTACACCAAAAGTAATTAACCCGTTCCAACGAGTTCTCTTGCCAGCATTCAAGAATAATTATCGTAAACTGATTCAATTCTTGATACAAGGTTATCGCCCAGTTTGGGTTGTGGTTTCGGCATTTTTCTTATTGATTTTTACATTTGTACTGACGGGTATTAAGCAACCAAAAGTGATTCTTTTCCCGAGTGGCGACCCCGATTATGTCTATGTTTATAACGTGATGCCAATCGGTACCGATGCACGTGTAACGGATGCCGTGACGCGTGAAATTGAACGTCGAGTTTTTGATGTAATCAAGAAAAATAAAGCCGAACACGCCGTAAACTCGGTTATCTCGAATGTTGGCTTAAACGCTGGCGACCCATTCAATCCAGACCGTTCGGCAACGCCGCATAAGTCTAAAGTTACGGTAGCATTCAATAAAAAAGACGACCGTGGAAATATCTCTTCGGTGACAATGCTCGAAGAAATCCGCAAGGCGATGAGAGGAATTCCTGCTACGGAGATTTCGGTAGAACGTGAAAATAACGGACCACCAGCCGGTAAAGCCGTTACGATTGAAGTAATGGGCGATGACTTTGCGGTATTGCAAGAACTCGAAGGCAAAGTGCGTAGCGGAATCCAGAAAGCAGGAATTGAGGGAATCGACCAATTGAAATCTGATTTGGTGACGAACAAACCCGAAATCATTATTGATGTAGATAGAGAAAAAGCCAGCCGCGAGGGCATCAGTTCGGCACAAATTGCGATGGCGATTCGTACCGCCTTATTCGGTTCTGAAATCTCGAAATTCCGTGATGAAAAAGACGAATACCCGATTCAGTTGCGTCTCAAAGGCGAAGACCGTGCTTCAATCGAAAAACTATTGAGCATGAATATCAGTTATCGAGATATGAATATGGGTGGAGTTTTGCGTAATGTACCTTTGAGTTCGGTTGCGTCGGTTTCGTATTCGACAACATTCAGCCAAATCAACCGCAAAAATCAATCTCGCATGATTACGTTGAGTTCGGATGTAACGCAAGGGTTCAACGCCAATGAGGTAAACCAGAAGATTCAGGATGTGGTAGATGAGATAGAAATGCCGAGCGGATACCAAATAAAATTGGGCGGTGAGCAAGAAGAATTTGTGGCGGCGTTTACGTTCTTGGGTAATGCGTTTTTGGTGGCTTTATTGTTTATTTATATCATTTTGGCAACGCAGTTTAACTCTTTGAGTAAGCCAGCTATTGTTTTTGGTACAATCATTTTGAGTTTGATTGGGGTATTACTTGGGTTTATTGCAACCGGTAAAGACTTCTCGGTTATCATGTCGGGTGTGGGTATTATCGCTTTGGCGGGTATTGTGGTTAAGAACGGTATTTTGTTGATAGAATTTACCGATGAATTGCGTAGCCGTGGATATGGATTGAAAGAGGCGATTGTAGAAGGTGGAGCAACTCGTTTGACTCCTGTACTTTTGACAGCCTCGGCGGCAGTTTTGGGTTTGATTCCGTTAGCATTCGGTCTTACGATTGATTTCGGGACTCTATTTGCCGACTTGAAGCCAGCCATTCACGTGGGCGGTGACAGTGCTGTCTTCTGGAATATTTTGGCCTGGACAATCATCTATGGTCTTACATTCTCGACGGTCTTGACACTCGTAATCGTGCCGTGTATGTACTACATCAGCGAACGCCTCAAAGAGCGTTTTAAGAAGAAAAAGCCTGTTGAAGTAGAGGCTGTATAGTATTTTACAGTTTGGAGAGTTTCAGATTCTTACATGATAGAATTATTATTATTTGATTATCAACGAGTAAAAAATGGGCCGCAGATTACGCCGATTTCTAAACGCAGATAATCGCAGATTTTAAAATCTAAGAAAATTAGCGTTGCTCGTATCAGTTTTATTATTCGATTATCGATAAAAAAATATTTTAGTGGTAGTTTAGTGGTTAAACAGCGAAAGAAGCCCGTACGATTGTGCGGGCTTTTCTTTTAGTATATATGATTTTCTCACCTCTCAAGAGGATATTCATCAATGCGACTGCTTGATAAACCTTAAAATGATGAATTTAGGGTTTTACAAGGCTGCTATTGAGAACTATTTCTCTTATTTTCGATTCAAAATAGTAATGAAGACCGCTATCTACATCGTAATAGTTTTGAAGAACAATAACATCCACATCTTTGGCAGGAATATATATTTTGATAGACATAAAGCCCATTCCTTTACCGCTGTGTCCTAAATAATAAACAGGGGTTTTATCACTTATTCTTATTCCATAGCCATAGCCAACTTTATCATTCCCAAAAGAATCATGTTGAGCAGTAATTTCGTATTGGGTCATTAACTTGTAAGTTTTGGGCTTGAGTATTTTTCCATGATGCAATTTTCTATCCCAAATATTCAAATCAATCGCATTAGAAATCATACCGCCAGCAGGAATAAAGTTGGCCCAAGTTGTAGCTGTATTATTGAGAGATTTAAAGTCAAATGATTTAACCAAATCTTTAGAAACCCAATATCCATCAACGAGTCCGACATTTGGTTTATCTATTTCGTAGCAGTAGCTATTATTCATCTTTAACTCTTTGAAAAGGTTGTTGGCTAATTCTATAAAAGTTTTGCCTGTAACTTTTTCAATAATCGGTCTTAATAATCCATAACCAGGGTTGCTGTAATAATAATCGGTTCCAGGTCTGAAAGACAATGGCTTAGTAATATCCACAATCCCCGAGGTATTGTTAAGTAAATGATGAACTGTTACGGTATCTGCCCAAGTTTGTTGAAAATCAGGCAGATATATCTTGATTGGCAAATGAAGATTTATTTTCCCTTTTTCGACTTCTCTCAAAATTAAAACGGCTGTAATTTGCTTGCTATTAGATTGAATCCTGAAGTTATCATTCAGTTTTAATGGTGTTTTATTTTCAAAATTTGAATAACCGTATGTTTTTGAGTAAACAGTTTTATCTTTCTGAGTTATCATAATGACACCATTGAAAGGTCTGGGGGCTGTTGTTTGAATAAGGCTATCAATTTTGAAAGAATAGTCAGTATTTTTTTGCCCGAAACTCTCAATACTACTTAATAATGGTAAGACAAAAAGTACTAAAAATTTAAGCAACTGATTCATAATTCTATCTCTGTTTAAACTATTCATATTTTTGTGGTGATAATCAGCAAGAGTTTTTTATTGGTTCTTAGCTATCTTTTGAATTGCTAATAATCAAGGTTTTATCCTTAAAAAAGCTCGCCCCGATTCTGACACTTTGGCTTGATGTTTCTCTGATAGACGTTTGAATCTCATCAAATTTTACCGAACCTATTTTGAGGTCAGATACTACACCAATGTTTTCATGAAGCGTTCTTAATCCGCCAGCAGTAGCCACTTCACGAATATTTTTCTTAAACTCAAACTGCTTTCTCAAAGCTATTGCGAGCGGGCTATCTTGAGTTACAGATAATGCTGTGCTTGAACCTAAGTCAACGAATGCAGTATATTCGACCCCATTATAAGTAAGTTTGATTTTTGGCTCTCTCATATTTTTAAGTTCGATTATGTCAAGCACATTTGGCCTCAACGGACTTGTCGAGATAGTCATTTTATTTTTTGAAAAATCAATCAACCAGTTGGCTTTGCTGATAACCGATTGCCCGATTAATCCACCTAAATTGGGTACATCTTTTTCGATAAAATCTAAATTTTGGTTTCGTGCATTAATTTTCTGAAAGTCAAAGTTTCCGATTTTCAACGAAGCCACCTTTTCTTGTCCTAATTTAGCCGATTCGCCACTTGAAGTACTTATTTTGGTTGTTTTACCTTTCTGAGTTTTACGATTTATTGTTGTGAGGTCATCTCCGTTATCAAATAAGAAATTCATTTGCTTATCTTCGAATAGAACAGGAATGACAATTACACCTCTTTGAGTTATAAAATCAATCGAAGAATCTCCATTTACTGGATTGATTGAACCCTGATTTTGTTTTTGAGTGATACAGGCTTGGAGGGTAATCCCGACCAAAATGAGTTTGAACTTTAGTTTCATTTTCTACTTAATTTGGTGATTTTATTCAGTTTTTAACGATTTCACCGGATTCATCATCGCGGCTTTGATGGCTTGATAACTCACCGTGAGCAATGTAATCAGTAAAGCACCAAGGCCAGAAGCTACAAAGACCCACCACGAGATTTCGGTTCGATAAGTGTATTTTTCAACCCAATTGCTCATGAAATAATAGGCAATAGGAGAAGCCACCAACAACGAAATCATAACCAATATCACAAAATCTTTGCTTAGCATTTGCCATAAATTGGCAACACTTGCCCCGAGTACTTTCCGAATACCGATTTCTTTGGTGCGTTGCTCGGCCACGAAACTTGCCAGACCAAATAGCCCCAAACACGAAATAAATATGGCTAAAACCGTAAAAAGAGAGGCTAATTCACCAATTCGTTGTTCGGCTCTGAATTTTTGCCCGTATTCTTCGCTCGTAAATTTGAACTGAAACGGTGCCGATGGTACTAATTTTTTCTGAATAGATTCGATTTTTGTCAACGCTTCGTTTGCCGATAAATTGTGATTGATTTTTACCAGCATTTGTCCTACATCATTCGGATTCTTGACGTACCAATAAAATCCCATTTTTACAGGTTCATAAGGTGAGTCTGCCACGACGTCTTCAACAACCCCTATGATTTGTCGGCGTTGTTTAGAGTCGTCATTGGTGATATACTCGCCAATCGGGTTCTTCAAACCGATATACTTTGCGGCTGATTCATTGATAATCACAGCCGAAGAATCGGTGCTAAATTCTTTTGAGAAATCTCGTCCTTGCTTTAATTTCCATTGAATCGTTTTGCCATAATCTTCAGCTATCCAAGTTACCGAAAACGACGACTCAGACTCTGGATTTTTCCCCTTCCATGTAAATCCACCCCAATTATCCCAGATTGAAGTTACGGGGCTACTCGAAAAAGAAACTTTATCAGCCACCCCACTTCTAAGAATCTCCTCTTTCATTATCATTTTATTGTTATTGAAATTGGGGTCATCCAACGGGATTCTTACCAAACTCTCTTTATTGTAGCCAATTGGGCGATTTTGAGCAAACTTGATTTGTTGATATACGATGATTGTGCCGATGATTAAAATTATCGAAACCGTGAATTGTACCACAACCAAGACTTTGCGAGGTAAAGAAGCGTATTTGCCTAACCTGATTGTGCCTTTTAGTACTTTGATGGGCTCAAACGAAGACAAATAAAATGCTGGATAAATGCCTGATAATAAAGAAGTTATTAGTAGAAACATCAAGCAGATTAGCCAAAAATAAGGATTAGTTAATGGCAATTGGATGTTTTTATCGGTTAGCTTATTGAATGGAGCGATAGAAATCGAAACTAAAATAAAAGTAATGATAAAAGCAAATAAAACAACCAAAAACGATTCGCTCAAAAACTGATTGACCAACTGAGATTTTACCGACCCAATGGCTTTGCGGATTCCGACTTCTTTGGCTCGTTTCTCGCTACGAGCGGTGCTTAGATTCATGAAGTTTATACACGCCAATAGCAATACAAATAAGCCAACAATAGCAAAAAGCCATACAAAAGTAACTCGCCCCCCAGAAGGGTATCCGTCTTTGTAATCGGAGTAGAGATACCAGTTTTCCATCGGATTCAGGTAAAGAATCGCTTGGTATTTTTTGGCAAGTTCTTTTAAATCGTCAGGGCCATCTTTTAAATAGAAATCTTTGATGGCTGCATTTGCTTGCTCCATACTTACATTGTCGGCAACTTGTACAAAAAGCCTTTGCGAACTATTGTGCCAACTGGTTTCGTTGGCTTTTATATCCGGAAAATTGGCCTTTATGTTCTCAAAATTCCCGATAAATTGAATACCTCCTAAAAATGAATTTTGGACAATATCTTCATAAACACCAGTGATTTTGCAGTCTATTTTATTATTCAGTTTTACTGTTTGACCAATAGGGTCTTTTTCGGCAAAAAGTGCTTTTGAGGTCGATTCTGAGATAACAATCCCTTGCGGGTCGTTTAGGCTTTCTTTGCTTCCTTTTAGCATTTTTACAGAAAACATATCAAGTACGCCGTTATCAAGAAACTGTCCTGTTTTTACATAATTATTATTACCAATTTTTATCGAAAAATCGCTTGGCCATTGTGCTAAAATGACATGCTTGAAGATATGCCCGTATTTGTCACGAAGTACTTTGGCTACTGGCTGTGGTAGGGTAGTTGAGTAATCGGCTTTTTTTTCTAATGGCTCAATAACATGATTATGTACGTGGGCAATACGGTCGTGGTTCTCGTAGTTGCGGTTATAGCTTACTTCGTCATACACCCAAAGCCCAATGAGCATCGCCACCGCCATACCTACTGCAAGTCCACCGATATTGATAAAAGAATAAACTTTGTTTTTTTGCAGGTTTCTGAATGCGATTTTGATGTAATTGCGTATCATGATTTCAAATATTTATGGAAAATGGAAATACGGAGAATGGAAATGGAAGAAAAATACGTTCTCCTTTCTGCATTTTTTCTTTCTTCGTTATTCCGACTACTCCGTTTTCAATGATTTTACTGGATTTGCAATGGCTGCTTTGATGGCCTGATAACTCACCGTTAGTAGGGTAATTATCAATGCCCCAATTGCCGAAACTACAAAAACCCACCACGAGATATTTATTCGATAGTCGTATTCTTTTAACCAATCATTCAGATAATAATAGGCTATCGGCGTGGCGATTAGACACGAAATCAACACCAAAACTACAAAGTCTTTTGAGAGTAATTGCCATAGATTAGTAACACTTGCACCAAGCACCTTACGGATTCCGATTTCTTTGGTGCGTTGCTCGGCTACAAAGCTTGCCATGCCAAACAAACCAAGGCACGAAATAAAAATAGCGAGAACTGCAAAGTAAGAAGACAACTTGCCGATGCGTTCTTCTTCGGCAAATTTGTTACCATATTGCTCATCTATGAATTCGTAGGCAAATGGCACATTCGGAGCAAATTTTTTCCAAACACCTTCAATTTTTTTGATAGATTCATTCGAGCTACTTGCAGGGTTTAGTTTGAGGGTTAAAACCCACTTATTGTCTTTATCGCAATGGTACAAAGATGGGCGTACAGGATAAAAAGGCGATTCGGCCATAATATCGCTCACAACACCTATGATGTAGTAAGGTTGATTTTCCCATCTTAATACTTTGCCCACAGGATTTTTTATACCAGTAAACTTCGCAAATGCTTCATTGATGATAAAAGCCGATGAATCGGTAGTAAATTCACGAGAGAAATCACGTCCCTCTTTTACTTTCCAGCCTACGGTTTTGCCCCATTCGTGCGTTACGTTATAATTCGGAAAATCAACTGCTAAATTGGGGTCTTTACCCTCCCAATCAAAGCCGCCGTTGGAATTCCATGTACCTGTAACTGGGCTGGTCGATGCCGTCATTTCTTCGATGGCTCCTATGTTTTTTAGTTCTTGTCGAAAAGATTCGTAGTGGTCTTCTATCTCTTTTTGGTTTTGCATGCTGATTAGACCATTGCGTTGATAGCCAATCGGACGATTTTTAGCATGTTGGATTTGCTGGTAAACGATGATTGTTCCGATAATCAGAATCACCGAAACTGTAAATTGTACCACAACCAATGCTTTGCGAGGAATTGCCGCCCAACGCCCCACTCTGAATGTACCTTTAAGCACTTTGAGTGGCTGAAAAGACGAAAGGTAAAGTGCAGGATATGACCCCGCCAAAAGCCCCGTAATACCGATAAATATCAATGAGATTGTCCAAAATAAAGGATAAGTCCAGAGGATTTTGAGTTCTTTGTTCGCTACTTCGTTGAAGACTGGTATAAGTAAATACACCAAAAGAATAGCCAGAAAAAATGCAATAAAGACAACTAAAAAGGATTCGATAAAAAATTGATTGATTAATTGACTACGCACCGAACCAACCGCTTTACGGATACCTACTTCTTTGGCTCGTTTTTCACTACGGGCGGTTGCCAGATTCATGAAATTAATACAAGCCAAAATCAACACAAAAGCCCCAATGATACCAAACATCCAAACGTACTTGATTTGGCCACCGATATTTTCTCCGTTTTTGAAATCATTGTATAAATGCCAGTTTTTCATGGGTTGTAAAAAGACCTCCCATTTGTACTTGGCTTCTTCTTTACTTATGTTGTTTAGTTTGGCATTTTTTATAGTTTTCGATACCGACTCCATATCAGCGTTGTCGGCTATTTGGGCAAACGTCTGAGAAAAATTACTTCCCCAAGGGTTTTCCATCGTTTTAATCCACTGGTTATCAATCAGATACAACGACCAAGGTACTATTGCGGTCAAATTCCGAAATGATGTATTGAATGGTAAATCTTCATAGATACCCGTTACCTTCAAATCATATTTTTGGCTTAGTTTGAGCGTTTTACCGATAGGGTCTTTATCGCCAAACAGACTTTTGGCTACCGACTCCGATAACATGATTGAATATGGGTCTTTCAGCCCCGACCGTGTGCCATTGAGTATTTTGAGGTTCAACATTTCGGTAATTTCGGGTTCAAAATAATACCCTTTAATTCGTGAAGGAGTATTATTGAGCGATACCAGAAAATTATTTTGCCAAGATGCCTGTACAACATATTTGAAATGGATTCCGTACTTATTGCGGAGTTCGGGGCCCATCACCGCAGGGTTCGATACTTGAGTTTCTTTTTTGCCATTATACAAAGCGTGTTGCATTACTTGTGCGATGCGGTCGTAGTTAGCATGGTATTTATCATAGCTCAACTCGTCGTATATCCACAACCCGATGAGCATAGCTACCGCCATACCTACTGCCAGCCCACCAATATTGATAAAGCTATACAGTTTGTTTTTGAGGAGATTCCTCCAAGCGATTTTTAAGTAATTGCGTATCATAATTTTGTGTTTTGTTATGTAGAGACGTTACATGTAACATCTCTACGTGGGGTTATTCCGTTTTCAATGATTTCACAGGATTCATCAAGGCTGCTTTTATGGATTGATAACTCACTGTTAGTAAGGCAATTAGTAATGCCCCGATGCCTGCCAGTATAAAAGTTAGCCAAGATATTTCTGTATGATATGCGTATTTATTTATCCAACCCGACATCAAATAATAGGCTATCGGGGAGGCAATAAAAAATGAAACCAAGACTAATACGACAAAATCTTTAGAAAGCAATTGCCACAGATTTATTACACTTGCCCCCAAAACTTTGCGTACGCCAATTTCTTTGGTGCGTTGCTCGGCTACAAAACTTGCCAGACCAAACAACCCCAAACATGAAATAAAAATGGCTAAAACAGCAAAAATCGCCGATAGTTTACCGATACGCTCGTCGGTATCAAATTTTTTGGCAAATTCTTTATCGACAAATTTATAGTCGAAAGGTGCTGATGGATTTAGCTTCTTGAATACATCTCCTACTTTTGCGAGGGCTGTGCTTGTTGCTTCAGTAGATTTTAGTTTGATATTTATCACATACCGTTGGTTATTATCAATCGCATAAATTTGCGGAAAAGCGTTGCGATACGGCGAATTAAAAAGGGCATCTTTTACAACCCCAATCACGTGCAAGGTCATGTTATTTCGGCGGATAACTTTTCCGATAACATTCTTTCTGCCAATCAGATTCGCTGCCGTTTCGTTAATTAAAATAGCCGAAGAATCAGTACTGTATTTTTCGGAGAAATCACGCCCTTCTACGATTTGTAAACCTACAGTTTTGGCATGGTTGAAGGTGCTAAGTAATACCTCAAACAAAACATAGTTTTTTTGGTCCATACCGTCCCACACAAAATCTGACCCCAAAGTGCCTCCGCTTGTTACGGCATAGTCAGACTGGCTCACTTCTTCTACGACATTGGTCGCCAGTAAGCTATTTCTTAAAACATCATATTTTAGGTTTGATAGCTCAGCGGTATTGGCTATATGATAAATCAGATTATTCCTTTCAAAACCAACCGGACGGTCTTTTACATGGTTTATCTGTTGATAGACAATGGCTGTACCGATAATAATTGTAACCGAGACCGTAAACTGAACGACCACTAAAACTTTACGAGGAATTGCCGCAAAACGCCCCACTCGGAAAGTACCTTTAAGGGTTTGTATTGCATTGAATGAAGAAAGATAAAGTGCTGGATAACTACCTGATAGCAAGCCTATTAATAAGACTAAAATAAAACTTATACCTACGAAAAAAGGATTTGAAACAGGTAATTCTATTTGCTTATTTGCCAAGTCGTTGAACCAAGGTAGTATTAGTAAAACAATGGCAATAGAAACCCCAAAAGCAATAAATGCGGCCAACAAAGACTCACTCAAGAACTGGTAAATCAACTGCCCACGAAACGAACCTACTGCTTTACGGATACCTACTTCTTTGGCTCTTTTTTCGCTTCGGGCAGTACTCAAATTCATAAAATTGATGCAGGCCAATAACATCACAAAAACGCCAATTATGCCAAATAACCAAACCATTTCGATTGCTCCGCCCTGATTAACACCATTTACGAAGTTATCGTACAAGTGCCACTTAGCCATCGGATGCAGTAAGAGTTCGGGTTTACTCGCTTTCTCTGATTCTGAAACTTTATTCAAAATCAGGTTTTTTATTTTGGCTTGTATTTGCTCTAACTGTGCATTTTTTCGTAATAAAACATAGCATTGCTCGTTGTTTCGCCCCCAATTCGCAGCCTCGTTTTGGTAATTATATAACGATATGTAGTTGGTAAACGGAGCAATCATCGAGACATCAGCAAATGCGGTATTTTTGGAGAAATCTTGAAATACGCTTATCACTTGGAGCGATACCTTATTATCCAACTTTATGACTTTGCCAATTGGGTCTTCGTTGCCAAAAAAGGTTTTTGCCATTGACTCCGAAAGCATCAATGAATTGATATTTTGTAGCCCTTGATTGGTGCCTTTTGTAGTTTGTACACTAAAAATCTCTAAGAAATCGGGTTCGGCAAAAACAATTGTACGATTGAGCTTTTTGTCTTGATAAAGAAAATTATGCTCTTCGGTTTGAGCCAGGGCTACCTTTTCAAAATCAGGATACTTGGTGCGGAGTTCTTGGCTAATAGGCATTGCCATAGATGGATAAGTGCCAGTTTCACCATCAAATGTACGATTCTGGTAAAGTTGCCCGATAGAATCATAGTTTTTGAATGATTGATTGAAACTCAACTCATCCCATACCCACAAACCTATAAGCAGAGTTACAGCCATGCCCAAAGCCAAACCGAAGATATTGATAAAGCTATACAGCTTGTTTTTGAGGAGAGTCCTCCAAGCGATTTTTAGGTAATTGCGTATCATAATTTTATTCATCGGTAGAGACAACGCATGCGTTGTCTCTACGTGGGTTTATTCCGTTTTTAATGATTTCACAGGATTCATCAAGGCTGCCTTTATGGATTGATAACTCACTGTTAGTAAGGCAATTAAAAAGGTGATTATTCCCGCTATTACAAAAATCCACGGCGAAATATTGGTTTTAAACGCAAAGTCTTTCAGCCACGTACTCATGGCATAATAAGCCAATGGCGAAGCTATCACAAAGGCCAAACAAACCAATTTTAGGAAGTCTTTTGAAAGTAACTGAACTATACTCCAAATACTCGCTCCGAGTACCTTTCTGACCCCAATCTCTTTGGTGCGTTGCTCGGCTGTGAAAGTGGCTAAACCAAATAAGCCCAAGCAAGCTATCAGAATCGCTAAAACCGCAAAACTGATAAAGACTTTCCCGATTCGTTGTTCGGTACGATACATACTGTCGAAAGCTTCGTCTAAAAATTGATAATTGAGAGGCGTTCCGCTTGCTCTTGCCTTCCATCTTTCTTCGATTTTGGCAATACTCTCTTTAAAATCATTCGACTGTACTCGTACAGAAATCATTCCGTAAGGCCTTTTTGCGAGGCCCATAGAAAGACTTGCCACATTCTCTCGTAGAGATGCATAATTGAAGTTTTTGACCACTCCGATAATTGTATATGGAATCAAATCTTTGAGATTGCTGCCATAAGCATATAATTTTTTACCGATTGGGTTTTTATATCCTGTTTGTTTTGCGGTGGTTTCGTTGATGATAATAGCCGACGAATCTGTTGACATAGCTTTATCAAAGTCACGTCCAGCTACAAACTGCATGTTGAGTGTCTTAGTGTAGTCATAGCCGACTTCCCAGAATTGCATCGAGATACCATTCTCGGCACCGAGCTGTCCTTCTGTCCAAAACAGAGTATTGTTTCGGTAAGATGGTGTCGGTAAAAAAGCACTTATTGTAGCTGATTTTACATCTGGTATTTGTAACAATTCATTTTTAAATGATTCTAAATCTTTGTTTAATAGATTTGTATCGTTGATAACGATTACTTGTTCACGATTAAAACCAATATTTTGCTTCTGAATGAAATCTAACTGACGATAAATCACAATCGTAGAAATGATGAGAAATACTGAGGCAAAAAACTGGAAAACGACCAAGCCACTCCGTAAATAACCACCTTTTTTGGTATTACTTAGCTTACCTTTTAGTACGCTAATGGGTTGGAATGAAGATAAAAACAGGGCAGGGTAAATACCCGCCAATAAGCCTACAAAAATAGTAAACCCAAGCAATATGGGCAGTAAAAGTGGCTTTTGAATGAATGACAGGTTTAGATTTTTGGCTGATAAATCATTGAAAAATGGCAGAATTAAAGTGGCAATACCAAGCCCCAAGATAAAGGCGATTAAGCTCATCAGGATAGATTCTGACAAAAACTGATTCATCAACATAGCCCGTGCCGACCCCATGACTTTACGAACACCCACCTCTTTTGCTCGATTTACCGAGCGTGCTGTGCTAAGGTTCATGAAGTTGACACAAGCAATCAACAATATAAAAAGAGCAATCGCAGAAAAAATGTAAACATACTGGATACTACTATTAGGCGAAAGTTCGAAGAATTTGTTAGAATGAAGATGAATATCTGCCAAGGGTGTCAATCCCAAAGCTACTCGATTGCCCGCTTTTTTGAATTCATCCATACTATTGATACCTAATACACTCTTGAACTGAGGCATCATATATTTGAGAATGACTTTATCAAACTGCGATTGTAATTGCTCAGGTCTTGTACCTTCTTTGAGCACCAAATAAGTAAAAAAGTTATTATTCAACCAGTTATTTGCTCTACTATCGGCCGAGCTTTCCATTGAAAGAAACATATTTCTGCCCGTTAAATGCGAGTTTTCGGGGATATTTCTCATTACACCTGTTACTTTATAGACCTTCTCGCCAATGGTCATTGCCATGCCCAGAGCTTTTGCTTTTCCGAAGTATTTTTGAGCAGTTTGTTCATCTAAAACTATCGTAAATGGTTCTTTTAAAGCTGTTTTGGAGTCGCCTTCAATCAACGGAATATCAAATACTTCAAAAACCGAATTATCAACAAACATTGACATTGACTCACGAATACTTTGATTTCCTTTTTTGACCAAAATATCGATGGGTCTGAACCGAGTAAAAGTTTCGATGAATGGATAATCGTTTTTCAAAGTACTACCCATGGCATCTGAAACAGTAGCAAATGACTTATTCTGACCTCCAAATTTTACATCAAAATCAATTCGGTAAATTCTGTCGGCTTTTTGATGATAGCGGTCGTAGCTGACTTCGTCTAAAACATAAAGTGTAATCAATAAACAAGTAGCCATACCAATAGCCAATCCACCGATGTTAATGGCTGAATAAACCTTATTCCGTTGTATATTTCTCCAAGCGATTTTTAAATAATTGCGTATCATAAATTTGTATTTTTTCTGTAGAGACGTTATATGTAAAGTCTCTACTCTGTTTTCAATGATTTCACAGGATTCATCAATGATGCTCTAATTGCTTGATAACTCACTGTAAACAAGGCGATTAGGGTTATGGTAAGACCCGCCAAAACAAACATCCACCACGAAATATTGATGCGATACACGAAGTTTTGTAGCCATTTATTCATGATAAAATAGGCAATCGGGCTCGCTACTACGATGGCAATACCTACCAGTTTTAGAAAATCTTTTGAAAGCAAAGCGGTGATACTTGCCACAGAAGCACCCAAAACCTTGCGGATACCTATCTCTTTGGTACGTTTTTCGGCGGTGAATGTCGCCAATGCAAATAATCCCAAACAACCAATAAACAACGCCAAACAAGTGAAAACTAAAATGACAGAGGCCGTCTGAGATTCAGATTTGTACAATCTGGCAAAGGCAGTATCTAAAAAATCGAATTCAAATGGTACCGACGGAGCAGCCGATTTCCAGATATTGCTTACTTTTTCGATTACAGTTTTTTCGGTATTAGGCAAATACTGCACTGCCATATACGAACCCCACGTTTGGTAAGTTTTAGAAGATTTATGGAAGATTGCCACAGGCTCAATGGCGGTTCGGACCGATGACAAATGAAAATCTTTCATTACGCCAATAACCTGAAAACGCTGATTTTGATTGCCTGGATAACGTAGCCATTTACCAATTGGGTTTTTCCAACCAATTGTTTTTACGGCGGCTTCGTTGATAATCACCGAAGCCGAATCGCTCGGAGAATTATCCCTAAAATTGCGTCCGGCGATGATTTCTAATTTCAGCGTAGGTACAAAATATTCATCAGTCAAAAACGAGCTAATTGGTAAATCTTTAATGACAGGGCTGCTTTGATTGCCCTGTTCGGGTTCGTAGAAATCTCCAAAACTCCCTATCGAAGGCAAAAACGAAGAATGTGTTACCTGCTTGATTTCGGGCACCTGAAGAAGTTTTTGTCTGAATGTCTCTCTGGCGGCATCGCTCTCTAAGTGCCTTACATTGTTGATTACCAATACATTATCTTTGTTTAGACCTTGCTTAGAGTTTTGGGCAAAAGTCAATTGACGATAAACCACAAACGACCCCAGCATGAGTATCAGCGAAATCGAAAACTGAAACACTACCAAGCCACTTCGCACGGTGGCAAAAGCCCCCACGCCAGCGTTGCTATTGGTAGAACTTTTTAATGCCGTAAATTTTGAAAGATAAATGGCAGGATACAGCCCCGCTATCAATCCAGTCAGAATCGGTAACGTGAGCATGACCACCATTACATCCATTCTGTAAAGCGAAGCAAAGGAAAACTCGATTTGGGTAAGTTGATTAAATAACGGAAGAGCCAGATTTACCAAGAGCGTTGCCAATGCAAATGCGGCGAAACTCATCAGTGAAGATTCGACCAAAAACTGTCGAATCAAACTACCTCTCGAAGAGCCAAGAGCCTTGCGTACACCCACTTCTTTGGCACGTTTCATTGAGCGAGCCGTCGAGAGATTAATGAAATTGATACAAGCCAAAAGCAAAATAATGATTCCGATAATCCCAAACATTTCAACTTGCTCGCCATCGCCCAAGGTTTCGAGCCTTGAGATTAGATTCGGATAACTAAGGTGCAATTTGTTGAGAGGTAATAGTTTTATGTTGTATTTGTCTCCATTTTTGATTTTTTCTTCAAAATTTTGACCGATTCGTGCAAATGCTGATGGAGCGTACTTCTTGACCATTTCAGGAAATTTCGCTTCCATCTTGGCGATGGTGTTTTCATCAACCGGAGTTCTGAACTTTGCCCAAGTATCCATCTGGAGCCAAATCCAGCTCCATGTAAAACGCTCAATTACCCCAAAACTTTTGGTTGGTAGTAAAAAACCAAAACGCAAAGTCGAAGCAGACGGCAGGTCTTTCATTACTCCCGTTACGGTAAATAATCGGTCATTTACCGAGATACTCTGACCCATTGCGGCTTCGTTTCCAAAGTATTTTTGGGCAACTTCTTCGGTAATCACCAAGCTGAGTGGATTATTCAAGGCATCGGCGTTTCCTTGTATCATCTCAAAACCAAAAAGTTTTAAGAATGTCGAATCTACTGCCATTGCATTCGATTCATTAAAAATCAGAGGTTGAGAGCCTTGTACATCTCTTTTTACGAGAACTTCACCCAAGTTGAAAGTACGAGCCGTAATCTCGATTTCGGGATAATCGGCCGAAAGTCGAAGCCCCAATGGCGGAGGTGTATTGGTTGTTAGACCTTCGGTGTTGGCATCTTTTATTTCGATACCGACTGCGGCGATTTTATCGGCATCGGGTACAAACGAATCAAATTTTTTTTCGTGGAAGAAATACACCGCCAAAAACCAGCAAGCAGCCAGCCCAACGGCCAATCCGATGAGATTAGTAAAGGTAAAGAATGGTTGTCTGAATCCGTTCCGAATGATTATTTTCAAGTAATTGCGTATCATAATTTTGTAGTATAAGAGATATGAAGGGGAAGAGCTAAGAATAAATCCAGAAGTAACCGAATTTATTCTTGAACTCAAGTATTAAGTAATAGCTTTTTCATAAATGTATTTAGATGTATCCAAAGCCTATGCCAAAAAGGTAATGTATTTATTATCAGTTGTTTGTGTGTTTTTGTTGATTTGAAAATGTCCGAAATCGAACACTTTTGTTCGCAGACGGACGAACAATTCTTTTTTTTGCTATTTTTGTTTTATACCCGAAATAATAGAAGTATGAGATATTTATTTAGTATCATTATTGTGGCTTTATTGAGCATCACGACGTATGCTCAGCGGAGTGTTCCGACTACTTACGATTCACTAAATACATTTCTCAAAACCCAGCCCAAAGACACACTCTACGTATGGGCGATGCGGCCGTACACGCTAAAAGTTATCTACGAAAAAGCCGATTATAAAAAAGCTGATTCGCTGGCAAATCAAGTCAAAACCTTATCCGAAAAACTCAATTATGGTCGCGGTATTTACTTCCATTATTTGCTAAAAGCAATTATTCATGATAACAAATCTGAGTATCAAGAAGAACTTAAAAACTACGAAAAATGCTTAGAAACGATTGAGAAGTATAAGCTGAATATTCATCTCCGAGAGGCCGCATTGGCTAATATCGGGCTGGCATATCGTAATTTGGGGAATAAAGACAAAGCGATGGAGTTTGCCCTGAAAGCCATCGAAATCCAAGAAAAAAATAATTTTCCGATAAAATTTTTGAATTCGGGCCCTTACGGAATGGTAGCCAATGTGCTAAAAGGCTACAAAAGACCCAAAGAAGCTTTAAAATATGCCGAAAAGGCTTTAGAGATAGCCGAAAAGAAGCAGGATGCTCAAGGAATCGGAATCCAAGAAAACCGACTTGGGAATATCTACGATGATATGAACGAAGAAGAAGAGGCTCTAAAACATTATCTGCGAGGGCTTGAATATGCCCGAAAGTCGAATTATTTGCTGCTTCAAACAGATTTGCTCTCGAATGTAGGCCGTACTTACGCTAATTTGGGAGATTCTAAAAAAGGTGAGCCTTTTTTATTAGAAAATGAAAAAATCTGCCGACAGTTAGAGTCGCCCGTGGCTTTACAAACGGCTCTTAGCATTTTGGGGGAGTTTTACCAAGAACAAAAAGACTTTGCCAAAGCCGAAAAATACCTGACCGAGTCTTATGAACTCAACAAAAAAGTAGAAGATATTTCGGATAAAATATATTCAACCATCACACTTTCGGAGTTTTTTGCCAAGATAAATAACCACAAAAAGGCATTTGAATTGATGAAAGAATACAATGCCTTGAAAGATTCGAGTGCGGCGTTACAGTCTGAAGAATTATCGAGAGATTTATTGGCCAAATACGAAACCGAAAAGAAAGAAACCCAAATAAAGTTATTGAACGAAGAAACCCAAAATGCCAATTTTCAGCGTAATGCCTTTTTGATTGGTGGAGTTTTGGCCGTTTTGTTGGCTGGGCTGGCTATTTTTTCAATCTCGAATCGGAATAAACTAAAACGACTCGAAGAAGAGCAAAGGCTTCGTAATCGAATCGCTGCCGACCTCCATGACGAAATCGGTAGTACGCTAAGTAGTATCTCGATTTTATCCGAAATTGTGGCTTTTCAGCAGAAAAAAGGAGAATTTAAGCCCGAAATTATGCAGCAAGTCAGCAATGATGCTCGTGAAGTTATCGAAAAAATGGATGATATTATCTGGACGATTAATCCATCGAACGATGCTTTCTATAATCTCGAAACCCGCCTAAAAACCTTTGCTATTCCGCTATTTGAATCGAAGGATATTGACTTTAAATTTGATTTCGATACTGACTTAGAAAAAATCAAGATTGGAATGGGAAAACGCCGCGATATTTACCTGATTCTGAAAGAAGCCATCAATAATCTGGTAAAATATAGTCAGTGCCAAAATGCAGTGATTAGGGCAAAGACCGATGGTTCAAGAATCTCATTTATTATCAAAGATAATGGCGTGGGCTTCGATGTTAACGACGAATCGTTGAGGAATGGTCAACGAAATATGAAAATGCGAGCCGAAAAAATTGGAGCTGATTTGGTGGTCAGTAGTGAGGCAGGGAAAGGGACAGAGGTAAGTTTACAAATCACAATTTGATTCAATTAAAATTTTTGATTTGGTAAACACCGTGAGATAGTTGTTTATGACACCCGAACTCTTTATCATTGTGGATGGAATCGCAAGAAAAAATTAAACTTAAAAGAGAAATCGGCGTATTGGGTTTGGCCGCCAATACCGTAAACCTGATAATTGGAGCTGGCATCTTTGTTTTGCCAGCTTTGGTGGCGGGTTATTTGGCCGAAGCCAGTATTTTGGCTTACATCGTCTGCGGATTTTTGATGTTTACGATTGTCCTTTGTTTTGCCGAAATTGGCTCACAAATTACCACTACGGGAGGTGCTTATGCCTACATTCAAGCTGCTTTTGGGCCTTTTTGGGGTTTTATTGCCAATTCTTTGTTTTGGTTCGGAACAGGCGTTTTGATGAATGCCGCCGTCGTAAACGCAATGGCAGATATGTTGGCTGTCCGTTTTGAGTTGCTTCAATTGCCCATTTATCGGGCTATATTCTTCTTTTTACTTTTCGGAATATTCGCTTTGGTCAATGTAAGAGGCGTAAAATATGGCAATCGGATGGTAACAATCAATACGCTCGTCAAGCTGATTCCTATCTTTTTGTTAATCACTTTTGGCTGGATGGCGGTTTCGGCCGAAAACCTCGAATGGAAGCATTTTCCGACACTTGAAAGCATTGGTGGTGGCTCGTTGATGCTGTTTTTTGCATTTGGAGGTGGCGAGGCAGCATTGAGCGTGAGCGGCGAAATCAAACAGCCACAAAAGACGATTCCTTACGGTATTTTGCTCGGTATATCTGCCGTAATATTGATTTACATACTCATTCAGGTAGTTTCTCAGGGTGTTTTGGGTAATGAATTAGTCGCACAAAAAAATGCACCATTGGCGGCTGTAGCAGGTAGCATTTTCGGAGAATTCGGTTCGACACTCATAATAGCAGGGGGTGTTATCTCGATTTTTGGTTCGTTGAGTGGTTCAATTTTGTCGTACCCGAGGGTTTTGTATGGTGGTGCATTAAATGGCTGGTTACCATCATTTATGGCAAAAATTCACCCCAGATTCGCTACACCTTACTGGGCAATCATCGTTTACGCCATCTTAGATTTTGTATTTGCGATTTCGGGCGGATTCAAGCAATTAGCTATTATTTCAAGCTCGGCATTGCTGATAATTTACTTGGGGGTAGTTTTGGCGGTTATCAAATTCAGAATCAATAATTTGTCAGATACAAAACCTACTTTTCGTTTGCCATTTGGATTGACGATTCCGATAATTGCTGCTATCTCGATTTTGTGGTTTCTTACCAACTTAGCCGCCAAAGAATTCATCGGATTAGGCATTTTTGTAGTAATATTGTCATTGATTTACTGGGTTCTGCAACGTCAGAAAAAGTAAGAATCCGTGCCATGCCAAGCATGACACGGGCAATATTTACATTTTTAGCCGCCAAAGAATTCATCGGATTAGGCATTTTTGTAGTAATATTGTCATTGATTTACTGGGTTCTGCAACGTCAGAAAAAGTAAGAATCCGTGCCATGCTAAGCATGACACGGGCAACATTTACATTTTCATAAGAGCCACGTAGGTTTCTATGCCGTTCCAGACATTCTGGATTCTAATATTCTCATTTTCAGCGTGTTGATTGTTGTCGTGGTTTGCAATCGGCACCGTAATGGTAGGTGTTCCTAAATATTTTTCGAATAAAAACAATGGCAAACTACCTCCCAAACTCGGCATCAAAACAATCTCTTCTTTACTGGTCGATTGCACAGCTTTAATCACATCTTGGGCGATTGGTAAATCCATTTTGGTGCGTTGAGCATTGTACCCTTTGGCAGCAGTTACTCTCGCAATGAGTGGATATTTCAAGCGTTCTTCGTCGGTAATGCTCTCGTTTTGTGTTACATAATAGCCTTGGGCTTTGATATGGTCAATTACTTTTTGCACTTGCCTTTGGGCGTCATTTCCTAAAACCAAACGTAAATCTAAAGCCGCTGTTGCCGAGGTCGGAATCACATTTGCGGCCATTTTACCGACATTGGCACTCGAAATTCCGTTGATGTTGAGCGAAGGCAAATTGATTAATTCGACCAATGATTTACCACCACCTTCAGGACGCACAAAGCCAAGCTCGTTCTTCATTTGTTCATCTACTGGTGGTACTTTCGCTATGGCTTTCTTTTCGGTTTCGGTAAATGGCACAACATCATCATAAAAACCTTTGATAAGTACTCTGCCGTTATCGTCTTTCATCGAGGCCAATAATTTTACCAAAAGCATTGCCGGATTTGGAGCCCAATTGCCATAATGACCACTGTGTAAAGGGCGTTTTGAGGCATAAACCTTTACTTCCATATTTACATCGCCACGTACACCAAAAACAACCTGTTTTCGACCCGATTGATGCACAGGCCCATCGCAAATAACCCAAATGTCAGACTTGAGTTTGTCTTTGTGTTTTTCTAAGATTTCGTGTAGGTGAGTCGAGCCAGCTTCTTCTTCTCCTTCAAAGAAAAATTTGATATTGACAGATGGCTTTATCCCCAATTTATTCAGAACCTGATACGCCGAAAGAATAGAAAAAACACCCGCTTTGTCGTCTGAAGCACTTCGACCATAAATCCGCCATTCGGGATTAATGGCTTCGCTTGGTTTGGGTGCTGGAATAATCTTTCCGCCTTTTTCGAGTGAAGCATCCAAAAAAACAGATTTGAAAGGCTCGATACCCTCGGCCCACTGGTTTGGATTGACTGGCTGACCATCGTAATGGGCATAAAAAATGACTGTTTTGGTGGCATTTGGTACGTTGACTTCGCCATAAATAGCGGGTGGAACCCCTTTCGTAGTTCCATCGAGCAAAGTTGCCTTTATGCCACGTTCTTCCATCATTTTTGCGATGTATGCTGCCGTTTTCTGGATTCCGACGGTATCATAAACGATATTCGGGATAGACAAAAGCCCCATAAATTCGTTTAGTAGAGCGTGTTCGTTAGCTTTTCGGTAGTTTCTGACTTGTTCGTTGAGATTAGATTGCGAGAAACCAGCGGTATTGATGAAGAATAAGAGAGGAAATAAATATTTTTTCATGATTAGGGATTGAAGGATGAGCTTTGATTCTGTTTCATCAAAATTAAAAAAGTGTAACACAGCTAATTTATACATCGAATCCTGAAAATTCAAATAGCTGCGTTACACTTTCAAAAAAACGGGTTGAAAACCCGTTCTACGATTATATCATTTCAAAACCACAATATGGCACAAGTACTTTCGGAATTTTGATGACTTCTGGGGTCTGATTATTCTCTAAAATAGCCGCCAAAATACGTGGTAATGCCAATGCGGAACCATTTAAGGTATGTAGCAATTGGGTTTTGCCATCTACTTTGTAGCGAAGCTTGAGGCGATTGGCTTGGTAAGTTTCAAAGTTAGAAACCGAACTACACTCTAACCAACGCTGTTGAGCCGCCGAAAATACTTCAAAATCGTAAGTAAGGGCCGATGTAAAACTCATATCGCCACCACAAAGACGGAGTATGCGATACGGTAATTCGAGTTTTTGTAGAAGTCCCTTCACGTGTTCTACCATTTCTTCGAGTGCTTGATACGAATTCTCTGGTTTCTGGATTTGTACAATCTCTATTTTATCGAATTGATGAAGACGATTGAGTCCACGAACATGAGCCCCCCAGCTTCCGGCCTCACGACGAAAACAAGGTGTATAACCTACGTTTTTAATCGGCAAATCGGCATCCGCAAGGATTGTATCACGATAAATATTGGTAATTGGTACTTCGGCTGTCGGAATCAAATACAAATCATCGGCCGTGGCGTGGTACATTTGCCCCTCTTTGTCGGGTAACTGCCCCGTACCAAAGCCCGAATCAGCATTTATCAAAATTGGTGGCTGAATCTCGAAATAACCCGCCGCCAATGCTTCATCTAAAAAGAAATTAATCAAAGCACGTTGGATTCTCGCACCTTTGCCTTTGTAAACCGGAAAACCCGCTCCCGTGATTTTATTTCCTAAATCGAAATCAATGATGTCGTATTTTTTGATTAAATCCCAGTGGGGCAGAGCGTTTTCGGGTAGGGTCGGAACCTGCCCATGCTCAAAAATATTTTCATTTTCTTCGGGAGTGCGTCCTGCTGGAACAGACTCGTGCGGAAGGTTTGGTAGTGTTACCAAAACTTCATAAAGATTTGATTCTATGCCTTTTAGGGATTCTTCGAGTTCTTTAGATTTTACTTTAAGTTCGGCAGTTTGGGCTTTGGCAGCTTCGGCTTCCTCTTTTTTCCCTTCTTTCATCAATCCCCCGATTTGCTTCGCCAAAGCATTCGATTGTGCCAAAGTATCGTCTAATTCTTTTTGTGTTGCACGGCGTTGGTCGTCGATTCCTAAAAGAGTTTCGACGGTTTCGGCTGCATTTTTAAAATATTTTCTTTCTAAACCCTTGATTGTCAGGTCTTTATTGTCCCTGATGAATGGTAATTGTAACATTAGATAATTAGATTATATCAATTCGATGAATTTACTGAACGATTGAGCCGACTTAGACGACAATTCCTCAAAACTTACTTAATTACCAGTATTTTTTGCAAAATCAATACCTATTTTGAGCAATCGTTTTGCAAAAATACCATCTTTCTCACTTATAAGATAAATTTTATACTTTTCTGGCGTCAAATATTGTAAATTTATTTCGGTATTTAAATGATTTGGGTCATTCCTATCCTGAAAAACAGAATACAAGTGCTTTTTTGAGCCATCGAGCATCAGATAGTAGAAGTCGGAGGGTTGTTCATCAGATTCAATCGAAATTCTAATTAGCTGTTTTGTACAGTTAGCAGGTGTTTTTTCGGATTGATATTGGGTTTTTACTTGGGTAATTGATGGTTGTTCTGCGATAGTTTCATATTTGTTGAGTAGATATGCTACGTTTGGATGTTTGTACAGATTGGTTGCAGAATGTTGAATCTTGTGTATGTAGTAATAATTGTTGCATTGTGCATTAAAATGGGTATTTAATTGGTTATTGGCATAATAATTATAGGCATCGGCCCATTTGTAATGAGCTATTTTTTTGATGTCGTATTGGTAAACTGTTATCGAATAAATATTATAAATGAAGCCCAAAATGAGCAGTGTTATCCAAGCTGAATTCTTTTTTTTGAGCAGATTCTCCCACCGAATGTAGGCGAGTATAATACAGCAGATTACAATCAAAACCGAATACACTTTGTATCTACTGAGTAATACATCTTCGCGTTTGAGTGACCCCAAAATGATAACTAACCCTACAAAAGCTACAATACTGAGTATAAATTGTTCGAGTTTTGTGAGTTTTTGAAGATTACTCGTAAAAATATAGTAAGTACAAAAAGCAATCACTAATCCACCAAAGAACAGGGCGGCCCAGAGTTGACCTTCAAAGTGTAAAATTCCGCCCGAGAAGTAAAAAATATTTGCAATATTATGAAGTTTGGTTTCGGCTGTAGATGGGTCAAGAGCTACGTAAAAATAAGACGATATACCAAAACACAATGACCAAATTGCCAACCGACGAAATCGCCTTTGTATGATTAAGTAGATTATCCCGACTGCAAAAACCAGCAACCCAGGCGAACTCGTAAAAAACGATAACTGGGCAAAAGTCAAGCTAATCAAAAAATAAAAAGGGGTGTTTTTGATTAAAAAGTGAAAAGTCAGAAGAGAGAAAAGAATTATCGTAAGGTTTTGGGTTGATGCCATCCCCCAGAAAAAATTTTCGTGAAGTTGCATCGAAAAACCAAGTAGCAGTATAACTCCCAACCATCCCAAGTTAGGTTTTAGGGCAGAATAAAATTTGTAAATTATAAATAAAATGCTCCCAAACCACGCTAAATCGCCCAGTAGCATGAGGTAAACTAAACTAAACGATTTACCCAAGATTTTATGCGATACCCACGAAATAGTCTTAGTATAAAAAATAATATGTTCAAGATTTGGGTGAAGCACGTACGGAAATCTATGCGAATCACCAAAAGATTGGTCGGTGAGATAGATTGTATCAAAAACAGCCCAATAGTCATCCAAATAGGGGTTATTTGTGGCATACCCGTAAAAAAAGTAAATAAAAGAAATCAAACAATAAGCAACCACAAAAACTAAAAGTAAGGCTTGAGTACCCTTACGTCTGTTTAGGTCAATCATAAAAATAGGTGTGAAAAGTTATAATTTAGACCAGCAAGTTTGGTTATTTACCCAGAGTAAATAAGTAGGAATAAATTTAGAGTATATTTTTTAATTGGGGCGAGACTTATAGATAGAATCAAAATTGATTTCGTCTATAATTACGTATATAGATGCTGTTTTGAGAAAGTTCGATAAAGGCAAATGAAATGTGGTTTGAGGTGGATTTAGGATAGGTTTGGCGGCGATTTTAGCTTTTGGATTTCGGTAAACCGTTCAGGTTTTTGAAAGAAATCTTCTATGGTAATTGATTTGTCCTAAGTGGTAATTGAGATGACCAGATAAGTGTATTAAAAAGTATTCGGTGGTCATTTGGTAACCAAGTACTTCTTCGGGATAGACCTTCTGGAAATCCTCGGCTATTAAATCATCAACGACACGCAACACCACTTCTTTTGTGTCTTGAATCTTCTGTAAAAGGTCTTCTTTTGTTGTATTGGAGGAGAATTCGGCTGGACGATTGCGGATGTATCCCGAATTCCCAAGAATGGCTCCGATGTAATTATTGAGATTCCCGACCAAATGCAATGCCAGATTTCCAGCCGGATTACTAATACCTTCGGCACGTTTCCAAAGCAAAGACTCATCGGTATAGGCTTCGATTTCGGCTCGTAGTCTATCCAAATCTCGACTAAATAACTTGATTAATGCTTCCTTCAATTTTGTATTTGTGTTGAGGGCGAACCTCCGAGGTTCGCCCTACGATTATCATTCAAAAGTAAATAATCCTTCGTTAAGGGCATTCAGAGCTGCTACTTTGTCCTTAGAATCGACCAAAATAGACATATTATGCTCAGATGCACCGTAAGAAATCATTCTGACTGGAATATCTTTGAGAGCCTCCATTACTTTAAGGGCAATACCTGCTTTATCGGCCATAAAATTACCCACAATACAGATGATTGTCTGGTTGCTATCGTTTTCTTCCAAGTCAGCGATTTGACTCAAAGCCCCACTAATTTTATCTAAATGTTCAGGATTGTCAATCGTTACGGCAACCGAAACCTCCGATGTCGTAACCATATCAACTGGCGTTTTGAATTGCTCAAAGATATCAAAAACTTTCTTCAAAAACCCAAAAGCATTCAGCATACGAGTCGAGTGAATGTATATCGCCGTGATGCCGTCTTTGGCCGCAATAGCTTTGATTTCTGAACTCGATGATTTGGTGGCAATCAATGTACCCGGAGCACTCGGTTCCATTGTATTTTTCAAGCGAACTGGTACTCCTCGCATTTTGGCAGGAGTAATGGTGCTTGGGTGTAGGATTTTAGCACCGAAATACGCCAACTCAGCCGCTTCTTCAAAAGTCAATTCACGCACAGGGAATGTCCGCTTCACGATACGCGGGTCGTTATTGTGCATTCCGTCGATGTCGGTCCAGATTTGGATTTCTTCTGAACGTATCGCTCCACCAATCAAAGACGCGGTATAATCAGAGCCGCCACGCTTTAAGTTATCAACTTCGCCACGTGGATTACGGCAGATAAACCCTTGAGTTACAATGATTTGTTTATCGGTTTGGTCTTTCAAAAGAGCCGTTATTTTATCTTCGATAACCGTCAATTCTGGCTCGCCATCGGCATCAATTCGCATGAATTCTAAGGCTGGAAGAAGTACCGAACTCACGCCTTCTTCTTGCAGATACGCCGTAAACATTTGAGTCGAAAGGATTTCGCCTTCGGCAACCAATTCTTTTTCTTGTTTTAGCGTAAACGGACGGATACTTGCCAACGAACGGATGAAGTTAAATTCTCCATCAATGATTTTTTGTCCGATGCTCAAACCCGTCGTTGTCTTATATAATTCTTCGATAAACGACTGATAATGAGCGTAAAGCGTTTCGATTTTTTGATTGGCTTCTTCTGCATTATTGTTGTAAAGAGATTCGGCAATCGAAAGCAGGGCGTTGGTTGTACCCGAAAGTGCCGATAAAACTACGATTTTACGGTTGCCATCTTCGGCAATCAAACTGCGGATTGAGTGCATTCTTTCGGGTTTACCGACCGATGTTCCGCCAAATTTCCAAACTTGCATTTTTCTTCGGTTATTTGTTTTTGTTATAGGTTATCAATTCAATTATAAATTCTTATTCATGAACTCGTCGAGTGCATTTGTAACTTTCAATTTAACATTAGGCCAAGTTATATTTATTAAAGAAATTGGGTCATTTTGTTTTTCTGCATCCTCAAAATAGTACATTGAATGAACAACGAACCCGATTTCTTCATTTTGGTACTTGATTTTGAAAAACTCTAACATTTCCTCAATAGAGTACAAGTCCAGTAAAGTTGCCAAATCATAGAAATCTTTTTTGGCTCCCCGTTTAGAAATGGCATTTAACTTCATTGCGACTACATCTGGGATTGATACGAATCGGATACCATCAATTTCTTCAATGTTTTTAATGTATTTATAAGGATGTAGTACAATATCAATCTTTAAATCATCAATAATTCCCGCAAAAGAGCGTTTAGTTTGGCGAAAAATGTTAAACTGATTATAAATAGATTTTATTTCTGGTATAATTTCATCACTTTCGAAATCCTGATTACTAAAAATATCTAAATCAACAGATAAACGATGTCCCAATCTAAGAGAAAGATTCGTTCCGCCAACTAATGCGAAATTTTCTAATGCTGGTAATTGCATTAAATCTTTTAATATTCCCAATGTGCGGGGTTCGACTGTCTCTCTAAATAACATTTGAAATCAGTTGGATTTAATTTAAAATAGCCACAAATGAAAGCAAATACTTCTTTCCGAAAATAAGATACTTTAATAAACTCTTGTTTGATTTGGTCTTTTCCGTAAAACTTAATCAACTCTAATTGGTCATTAAAACTACCGTAATTAAAGACCTTATCAACCACGAATGTTTGATTCTTCTCAAAATCAATCTCATCGAAATTGACATCCCAAAAAGCCGTTTTTGATATGTTTGGTCTTGGTTTTTGCATAAGTAGTACTATTCTAATCCAAGCATTTTTATGGCCGTTATGGCGGCTTCATCGCCTTTATTACCGTGTTTTCCACCCGCACGGTCGAGAGCCTGTTGGTAATCGTTTGGAGTCAATACCCCAAAAATTACAGGTTTGTTGTATTTCAAAGCCACATCGGTCAATCCTCCCGCAACGGCATGATTGATATAGTCATTGTGCTTGGTTTCGCCTTGAATCACACAGCCCAGTGCAATCACAGCATCAATATCGTCTTTTTGAGCAAATACTTGCGAGCCATAACTCAACTCAAAACTACCCGGCACATTGGCTCTTACGATGTTTTCTTCCTTGGCTCCGTATTCGATAAGGGTTTTGTAGGCACCCTCAAAAAGAGCCTCGGTAATTTCGCCGTTCCATTCGGCCACTACGATTGCAAAACGTCTGTTGCTCGCATCGGGCAGATTCGTAGTGCCAAATACACTTAGGTTTTTATTTTTAGACATAAATTAATGTATGGGAGGGATAAAAATAAAAAAGGGATAAACCGTTTTCGGCTTATCCCTTTGATTATCAGATATAAATAATCTCCGTTACTCGCCGAGCATGCCTTCGAGTTTGGATTTGAATTTCTTAGCGTTGATAACTTCTGCCGAATCTGGATATTTCTCAATAATCTCAGCATAGGTTTCGATAGCTGCTTTGTTATCTTTAGCAACTTCGTAGGCAGTAGCCAATTTCATCAAATAAGTAGCCGAAAAATACTTGTTTGGCTTATGTTCTGCCGCTTTTTTGTAGTAGCTGATAGCCTCTTCGGTATTTTTCTTCTCCATGTAAGCATCACCGATTAGGCTGTATGCACGAGCCTGAACCAATAAATCGCTTGAACTGAATTTTTCGAGACGCTCGATAGCATCATCAAATTTGCCTTGCTTCAAAAGAGCAACACCAGCATAAAAATTGGCCAAATTACCAGCATCCGTAGAGCCGTAGTTATCTGCGATAGCCAAAAGACCTTCGTTACCACCAGTGCCATTGAGTGCTTGCTTTAGCGAATCCGACTCAAAAGCATACACCGAGCTAAACATAGCCGCTTGAGCTTCTTCGTCTTGAGATTTCGTCCAGAAATTGTAAGCCACAACACCCAAAACGATGGCCAAGATACCACCACCTACATACGTGAGTATTTTTTGGTTCGATTTAAAGAAACCTTCTGCTTTGCCAATTTCTTGTTGTAATGCCTCTGCACTTTCGATAATCTCTATACCTGTTTTTTCTTTTTTAGCCATTTTTTGATTAAATAGTGTTAATCGTTAAATTGTTAACTGTAATCCGCTTTCGATTAACCATTAACTGATAACTATGATTTTTTCGGACTGCAAAATTAACAAATTGATTTTGAAGTTTTTATATACTTTGATAAAAATTGTGCCAAAAAAACAATATTTCTTCTTGATATTAGTAAACGGCTGCACTTTTGAGGGTATTACAAAAATATTTTCAGATTTTATGCTCTTTTAGGCAACTGTTTGGGTGTACTCAGCATTTCTGTTTTTAGAATGACGATTCAAGAAATCATACAAGGCTGCAAACGCAACGACCGCAATGCCCAAAAACTACTTTACGATAAGTACTTGGGCAAAATGTATCGGCTGAGTTTAAGGTATTTGGGCAATTCTGAAGATGCCGAAGATTGCGTTTCGGAGGGTTTTGTCAAGATTTTCGAGAATATTAAACTATTTGATTATCAAGAGATTAATTCTTTTGAAGTCTGGATGAAGCGTATCGTTATCAATCAGTCATTGATGAATATTCGCCGCCGAAACAATTTCAAATGGGTTGAACTTGAAGAGGCTATCGAATTTGGTGAAGATTCGGGATTCGACAATAACATAGACGCACAGCAAGTACTCAAGTTAATCATGGATTTGCCCGATGGTTATCGGACTGTATTTAACCTTTATGCGATTGAGGGTTATAGTCATCCCGAAATATCTAAATTATTGAACATTAGCGAAAATACCTCAAAAAGTCAGCTCCATAAAGCACGGAAAATGCTCCAAGAATTGCTAAAAAGTAGATTTAGGATAGAAAAATGAGTAAAAAACTCGAAAATATTGATGAATTGTTTCAAACAAAACTAAGCGAGTTGTCGGATGATGATTTGCCGATGAATGATGTTTTGATTTGGGACAAAATCGAGCATAAGTTAGACAAAAAGCCTCGTTTAGTTGCTCTTTGGTGGCAGATTGGTGTGGCTGCCTGCTTGGTAATATCATTGTTTTTGGGCTGGAGAGTGAGCCGACAAGACCCGAAAATAACGGTAAACTCTGTTAAACCATTGATAAAGAAAGAAGTAATACCTGTAAACGAGATTGTGGTTGAGAAAAAAGAAGCCCTAAAACCGAGAAAAATGCAGCATAAGAAAGTGTTGAAGATAGACCTTCAAACCATTCAAAACGAAAAAACGGTAGCACTAAAGACTCCCGACTTGGTTTTTGAAGACATCAGATTCACCCCACAGATTGACTCAAGTAGCCTAACTGCCAAGAGTAAAAGATTGAGAGTGATTCATGTAGATGATATTAACAAACGACCCATCGAAATCTTGAAAGAAAATAAATCAATTTACGTACAATTTAATCCCAAAGGAGCAGACTATCAGGATACTCCGCCAAACAAAGCAATCATAATTCCTCTCAAAAGTTCTAAAAACTAAAATCACGATTCGTTATGAAAAAGCTATTATTAATGCTCTTTTCGAGCATAAGTGTCTCTCTTTTTGCTCAGTCAGAGCAAACTCCGCAAAAGTGGAATCAAAGCATTGAGTTGTATTATCCCAAAAATACCAAAGTTTTTGTGGTTGGTACGATTACGCCACTGGTACTTAAAGCCGATAAAATCAATATTGATTCGTTGGTAAAAATTGCCTTAAAAAAATACAAAGAGGTAGAAGAAGAAACCGATGAAGCCAATGCCAAAACAATTACTTATAGTTTAGGAATGAACGATAAAGACTGGATTTACACTAAAAATAATACAAAAGATGGTATCGGAGTTTCGGTTTATAAGCCAAGCAAAAAAATGTATGGTTTTATGCCCGACGGCGAAGTTGTGAGTCTCAAAAATCAGAAAGATACATTGATGATAAATCTGATTTACGGAGAAATCACGATGGAGGTTTTTCCGAATCATTTAAAGGACAGAAGCCAAAAAGAGGTTATTAAATATGGCAATCAGTTGTCTTTTGGATTTGTAGTAAACGACCTCAAACAGTTAGAAAGCCTTGATTATGAGTTGATTAGGCAAGATATTAAAAATGCAGTGCAAAAGATTAAGGATAAAGTAAGAATGCCTGCTCTTGCCAAAGATTTGACAATGCCGATTTCTATCATCAAAAAAGAAGGCAGTATGCAAATGAACTGGTACTATCAGCGAGCAGATTTACTTTCGATTACGGGTGCGGTTGGTGCAGGATGGGTAAGAGATAAACCGATGCCTTCGCTCGACTTAAATATCAATCTTGATTTTGGCAAAATGGGTGTCGGTATCGGAACAATGATGATGTATAGTTTCAAAAATCTCCCCGATAATACTTTCAAAGTCGGTACAGGTACTTTCTTAAATGCTCATTTGAGGTTTAATAAATTTGAATCGAAGTTTCCGACCTCAAGTTTTTCGATTATATCAAACGAAGGCAGTTTTACAATCGGCTATTTGGTAAGGGATAAGACCAGTATATTTCCGAAAAACACTTGGCGAGCTGCCATCACGATACCCGTATTGAAACATTTATTGCTCGAACCCGAAGTTTATTTTAATGGAGGATTCAAAAATTTCTATCCAGGATTACGATTAAAAGTAAATTAATAAAAACGGGAGAGTTTGTTGCTCTCCCGTTTCATTTATTATTTAACTCCCTCGACCCAATTAAATCTGTCATCAATCGGGAATTTCCACGGAGCCATATTATTTTCGAGATTCGAGAACATCATATTCCACGAAGCTGGTGCTTGCGATTCTTCCATCACTTTATAGCGACGAAGCTGTAAAATAATATCCAACGGACTGATATTTACTGGGCATTCTACCACACAAGCGTTGCAGGTTGTACAAGCCAAGATTTCTTCTTCGGAGATATAATCGCCCAAAAGCGATTTTTCATCCATATAATCCATTCCATTTTTGAGCCATCCTTGCTGAATATCCTCTAATCTGTCACGGGTATCCATCATAATTTTACGAGGCGAAAGTGCCTTTCCAGTCTGATTGGCAGGGCAAGCCGACGTACAGCGTCCGCACTCGGTGCAGGTGTAAGCATCCATGAGGTTTTTCCAAGAAAGGTCTTTTACATCTTTTGCACCAAAACGCCCAACCTCGGCAGGATTTGGGTCTGGTTGCTCAAGCCCAAGCATGATTTTTACCTCTTTGGTTACGGTAGGCATATTGGTCATTTTACCGTTTACATCATTATTGGTAAAGTAAGTATTCGGAAACGCCATAAAAATATGCAGGTGTTTTGAGTACGTTACATATAGTGCAAAAGCAAAGATTCCTAAAATATGAAACCACCAAGCGATTCGTTCGGTAATAACCAAAGAAGCTTCTGACCAGCCTTCAAAAATGGGTTTAAGCATACCACTAAAGAAGAACGTACCGACTTTCTCGTAGTGAGCAGCATTCATTTCTTGCAATACGGCATCGGTAGCATTCATAGTCAGCACGGCAAACATTAACAAAATCTCAGTAAACAAAATAATGTTGGCATCTTTTACCGGAAAACCCATCAATTCTCGGTGGCGAGTGTCTTGTAGGCGTTCGACTTTTGTGATATTGCGTCGTACCAAGAAAACCACACAAACCACAATAACTCCCACAGCCAGAAACTCAAAGAAATTGATTAAGAACGAATAAAAATCGCCTAAAACTGGAGCAAACAGACGGTGAGTTCCCAAGATTCCATCGAGAACTATCTCGGCAACTTCGAGATTTATCAATAAAAATCCGGCATAGATGATAAAATGCAAGAAGCCTACAATCGGACGGCTAAACATCTTCTTTTGCCCTAACGCAAAAAGAATCATTTTGCCCCAATCGCCACTGCGTTCTTCCGAACGGCCCAATTCGATAGTTTTCTTTATCAGATTAACTCGACGAGCTATTAGATAACCAGCAGCTCCGAGAGCCGCTACAAAAAGTATTTGCTGAATGATTTGCATAGCCATAATGATGAATGAGCGAATAGATAAATTACTCAAAAAATGTTATGCGTGCATAACAATACAAATATCGCAAAAAAGTTATTTAAAACAAGCACCGAAAAATTTTTTAAGATTTTTTTTGCAAGATATTTGTACTTAAAAAGTTTTTGTCTAATTTTGCAGTCCCAAACAACGGGGAACGGTGGTGAAGTCATCGACAAGGTGATGTAGCTCAGTTGGTAGAGCAAAGGACTGAAAATCCTTGTGTCGGCGGTTCGATTCCGTCCATCACCACAAAATAAGAGCGTAATTAATTGATATTCAGTTAATTACGCTCTTTTGTTTTTATTCATTCGCTATAAAAATCTGCATTTTAGCGGGGTAATGGGGCAAGTGTAAAAGTTGGGGGTTGCCAATAAAAGTTCTAACTATGTTTCCAAAAAAAAGCATTGGAAATAGACTTTTTAAAATTAATCTTACCCGAAGGCATCACGGACTACTTTGACTTAACCAAAGTAGAAAAACAAGGCAATGGCTATTAAGTAATAGTACATAATTATTTTAAAATTGAAGCAGTGTAAGTGTTTGATAATAAATATTATCTCTTTCTTCTCTTGTCGGCATTGGCGGTCCTATAAATTCTTTTGTCTGATTACTTATTTTTACTTGCAAGAGAAGAACACCGTACCAATAGAATAGACGAGTTTATCACAGGGGGGCTTTACACCATTATCACCAATAAATGAGCTAAAGGTAGAAAGGGGGCGTTGGTAGCTATGGTAAAGGGGACAGGACACAATAGCCGTTACAACAAGGTCTTTATTTTTTATTACTAAAATGAATATTCTGCTCTCAAAAGTACAAATCTTGGCAATAATCTATATTCATTATAAACACTACCTATATCATTTACCGTGTAATTATGGTAAGTAGTCGTATTAAACAGATTTTTACCTGATAAAGATATTGATAATTTATTTTTGGGAATAGCATATTTTATGTCAAAATCTGTAAAATAATAGCTATCACTTTTACGGATACTTGTTCCTGTAAAAGAGTATCTTTCACATTGTAGTTGTGCGACAATATTTTTGTTTAGATTAAAAGATAAGTCTAAAAAACTGATATTATTTAAGACTTCTATATTTCTGAATGCATGTATATTATTGTCATTCCACTTAGTACCTATATAATAATTAAACATGCCTTTGAAACCAGACCTTAACTCTAAACTGTACAAGTAATTCTTACTTTTTATAGACCTCAATTCTGTATCATTGATTATATTTTTATAGTCTGCAAATGAAAACACAGCCTCTGTTTTTATTCTTGTTTTCAAAGATTTAATATAATAATCATAATTTATGGTATAATTTATTTGATTTCTATCATTAAATAACACTTTATCTAATTTTGACATCATTGGGCTTACGGTAGTATTTGTTGTAAAAAAATTATGGTTTTTAATATACATCACAGACAAGTTAGCAAAAGTTCTATCATTCCAATTCCCAAACTGATAATTAATTTTATAAGTAGAAGCATCAATTTGATTAAAATTTCCAGAACCTCTCGTGAGGTTTCGGAAGCCTGTTAAAATATAATAGTTATATACTTCAATTATTGAGGCATTAGTTAAATTATAATTGTAAAATGTATTAATCCTATGTTTTTGTTTGTTCCAGTCCAAATTAACTCCATGATTCAAGAATGTATATGCTTGATTACGTGAGATATTATTTTCAATTAAATAATTGTATAATTGATGTATTTCTAAATTTGCTGTTGCACTAAAATTTTTTAAAGGAAAAAAATATTTACTTTTTAAGTAAGTATCGTTGCTGATGTATCTAACTAAGTTCTTATAGTCATTATTCCATAATGGCTCACTCTTATCTGTATTAAAATCAGAAATTAATAAATCATCTCTTAATGTACTCCCTAAGTGGAGTTCTAAACGTCTTTTCGTAAGATTTGACTTATTCAAAAAAGATGATTCAACAGCATAAAATCTCATTCTATTCTCACTGTTCTGTGCGATATTACTGCTTTCAGAAAAATTAGAGATTTGATATTGAAAATTATTGATTTGGTAGTTTTGCGGACTTCTATCATCTATAATTCGTGTATTTAGGAGTAATACTCGACCTTGTTTTAATTTGACAGTATATGTATTTTTATTGTCAATCAAGTAATTACGGAAAAGCATTTTTTCAGTTATATCAATACCATTAAAGAGAATATTACTTTTGTCTCTGTTATCAGAAATACTAAACTTATTAATGCTTTGGAAGTTTTGATTTTTAGAAATATCATGTGTGAGGTCTAATTTCCCAAAAATCACTTTTCCATTCTTAAAAAGTTGGTAGTCTTCGGTATTTATAAAATTAATATCCTTTACCGCTACAGTGTTGATAGTTTTATTAAAAAAGTTGTTTGCAGTGCTGTTTAGAAAAATTATAGATTTAATTTTTAATTTTTGTGTTGGATTAAATATAGAATTGAGAGAAACCAACTTATCGTTGTTGAAATTTGTTCGATTTTTGCTAAAATTTGTAGGAGTTGATATAATATTGATGGTTTTAAATGCTTGTTGGTCGTCTCCTACACTTCCAATATCGTCTAATCCAACTGGTCTGATTAGTTCTTCAACATCACCTATTGCATCGACACCTATATTGTTTGCATTTGTTAGAAAATAGAATTTATTTTTATTGCCAAAATTCATCAGGTTACTCTTAAACAAATATTGTTGTGTATTAATTGGCGAAAGGGTAACATTTATATTGCCAAACCAAAACCGCTTAGCCTCTTCTTTTAACCGTAGATTGAGAGCGTATTTTTCACTATCTTCAACGCCTTTCAAAAGGTGATTTTTAGAATAACGCTGTAACAACTCCACTTTTTCAACAGGGTGTACAGGCATATTCTTAGCGATGATTTTGTAACCCTTTTCAAAGAAATCGTCACCATCTATCATCAATCGTTCGATTTCCTTATTTCCTACTTTTATAACGCCTTTTTCATCAACCGAAATGCCTGGAATTTTCTTCAACAAATCTTCTATTACTTGCTCTGTTCCATCAGCAAATGCTTTTACAGAAAAAACAACCGTATCTTTTTTTTCTCTTATTGGTATATCTGCATGGACTATTACCTCATTGAGTACAATTGGGGATTGTTCTAACTCTACGTCTAATTTGAGCTGGTTGTTATTGCTTGATTCTATAATCAAACGCTTCGTTTCGTATCCAATGCCCGAAAAACTCAACTGGTATTTCTCTTTATTTACGCTTGATAGTTCAAAATACCCATTTTCATTAGTTTGAGTAAATGCGAGTATCCGAGTATCTGCAGAGTCTTTTAAGATTACATTGATAAACATTACTGGCTCGTTTTTTTTATCTTTTACGAAGCCAGTAATGATTTTTTGAGCAGAAAGAGATATGCTGATAAAGAATCCTAACAATATGAATATGATAGACTTCATTTTTCAAAGGTTTTTTCTAAATCCAACGATTTATCTTCATTGCTTTCGTTTTTCTGAATAGTTGCACCTCTTGGAAGTTGAGAGAGTAGTTTTGAGATAAAGGCTTCTTCTGACTGTTCGTGAGCTATTTTTTTCAATTTTGCGAAAGTACCCAAATCAACTGTATTTTGATATATAGAATTATTTATGTTAACAGTTCTATTTGTTGGTGTTTCTACCTTATCTAATAAGAAAGTTACTTCATCTTTGTTATCTTGAATTTTGATTGCTAACCCTGGCAATCCGTGCAATTTCCAAGGGCCTACCGAAATAGGTACTTGCTCAGTGTACCAAGCTGTGTAAGTTCTGCCTCGAAAATTAGTGGTGGCTTTTTTACAGTTATAAGTACCTATTTTAATAGACTCGTTGTGAAATGTCCATTTAACATCAAAAGGTTCTTTTACATGATATTCTTTGTAAGAATCTCCTCCGTCACTACTTAAAAAAGTTTTAGAGAAAATCATTTTAGCTTTATGGTTAGAGACCAGATAAGTGTGAATACTATCAGGAGTATCTGGGTTTAATGCAACAATACCTGTATTTTCATCAACTATTACTTTTTCTGGCTTTACTCTTTCAATTAGCTTATAAGTTGATTTATCTCCTTGCAATAAAAGTTCTTCATAAACTGGAGATTTACCATTTGAAGCTAAAATAGTTTTGTATATCGCACGGATACTTGTCTGACTGTAAGTATTTGAGTAAACTACCCAAATAACACATAACATTATTAGTTTTTTCATTATTATATTATGTTTAAAATTAGAGATTGATTAAAATACTACTTTTAAAGTTCTACTGATACTGATTAAGAATAGATAAAAATTATATTTTTCCAATCCCTATTAAGTGAATACAATGTAAACTAAGTTTCTATATATTTTTGAAGGTCTATCCCTCCCTATCGTTGGGGAGGGATAGTAAGGGCGACCAATGCTCGGTGGGGTCAAGAGTGTTGGCTATCAGCCTTTTAGCTGTCACACTTGACCCCATCCCCGACCCTTCACCAACTATGGGGAAGGGAGAATAAATGAAAATGAATTTATTTACAATGTAGTGAATTATTTAAACCAACTTCCTACCTTAAACTTGGCACAAGTCCACCAGCTTACATCGTGAAGTGTGATAGTGTACTCTGTTCCGTTGATAGTAAAATTACCTGAACAATCCATACATACTTTTTGATTGAGTGTTTGATTGATTCTGGTCTCTATTGGTTGGGTGTTATTTGCTTGGCTCGAAAGTGATAAGAAGACTCCAACCAGTGTGATAGAAAATAACAGCTTTTTCATAGTTTTAATACTTTAATTTTGTTTTTTGATATTTGATTTTTGTATAACAAAGTGTTAGTTTTTCTAACACTTTGCTTTTGGTAAGATTTTTCTGTAAAATACTGTAATCTTTATTTTACAACAGTTTTGATTAAATCTGCACAACTCATACCATGAACGGTTATGGTGTAGCTATCACCAGTTTTATTATTTTTGATTGTCATTGTACAATCTGCTGCTGAAACTGATTTAACATTGCTTGTAGAAGCTAATGCTCCAAACAAAACACCGAACGATAGGGCTGATGATAAAATTAACTTTTTCATTTTTTGTTAAGTTTTAGTTATAAAAAATTGTTAAATGTATCATTAGATTAAATATTAGTTTTGCGGTACCATCTCAAAAACTACATTAACCTGTGATTGACGATTCAAATTTCTATAAGTAATTTGAGGACTGATAATCTTTTCGACCAATGGTTTATTTTATTAAACTAATTCATATCAAGTAATTTATTGACAAAATGAATACTCAAATGAGTGTTGCTATTTTCGATAAATCCATTCTAATCTTCGACAAATGAGTTTCTAAAGTTAAAAATCATTATATACATTTGTTCTTCTTAAAAAAACTAAAATTCACAATTATTATCAAAATGAAAAGTCTTCATTTTTGAGCTATTAGACTGATGAAAGATACACTTACCTGCATTATTATAGACGATGAACCTCTTGCACAGGAATTGATAGAGAAATTTGTCAAACGAATAAACTATTTGTATGTACTTAAAATTTTTGACAATGCCATAGAGGCACTCGATGAAGTAGAAAAACTCAGACCTGACATAGTTTTTTTGGACATAAGTATGCCCGAAATGACAGGACTTGAATTTATTCGTACTTTTACGAAGTACAAACCACACTTTATCATGACTACTGCTCATCCTCAGTTTGCCTTAGATGGTTTTGACCATGATGTAGATGATTACCTTCTTAAACCAATACCCTTTGATAGATTTGTAAGAGCAGTAAACAAAGTACGAGATAGGATTCCTCGTAAAACTGAAAGTGATAAAATTGATGTTGAAAAAGTCTATCCTATCAACAAAGATGTTGATGAAGAAGAGATTCAAGAAGAAATTGACGATGAATTACTCGATGAGGGACTTATTAAAGAACACTATCTATGGGTCAAAGAAGATAGAAAATTGGTTAAAATAGATTTTAACGAAATTGTGTATGTTGAGGGTATGAAGGACTACATTAAAATCTTTCTTGACAAAACTATGATTATTACTTATATGCGAATGAGCAAAATGGAATCCGTTTTGTCAACCCGTAAGCGATTTCTTCGTATCAACCGTTCGTTTATTATTAATACTAAGCATATGAAAGCCTTAGATGGTAATATGATAGAACTCGATAATGGCAAGAAATTACCAATAGGCACAAATTATCGTGATATTATCAAAAACGCTATGAAATCACAATTACCCTAATGATAAGCAGTATTTCTAATTTACTACTAAAATATCCCTACGAAGGCAAAAACAGGATTATTGTTCACTGCTGCTTTTGGATAACTTGGTTTATATTTATTTGGTTTAATGCTGAATTTTATTTTCATCCAAATGATTATAATTTAGAATTGTTTTTTTATCTGGCAGTTAGAGATATTCTTTGGGTAATATTTATTTTCTTTTTTAGTACAAGGGTAATATCAAAGCAACTCAATCATGGGAGAATACTTTTTTCTCTTTCACTGATACTACTTTTATATTTTTCAACTCATGCTCTTACTTATTACTCACTCGGTTTAATGAATAGGTTCTTTCCGAGTATTGCTGGAGTAAATTATGTTAAATATTACTACAAATTTAGTTTTTGGGAAGGTATTTTTGCCAGAGATACATTTTGGCATAATTCCTACTGGTACGCTTTATACATTTCAATTCCTATAGTTTTAAAATTGTTTATAGATATTTCTACATTCAGATTAAAAAATCTTCAACTCGAAAAAGCCAATATTAAACTCGAATTAGATTATCTTAAATCTCAGGTCAATCCACACTTTTTATTTAATACACTCAATAGTATTTACTCAATAGTCGTAAATTCAGAACCCAAGGCCGCACAAATCATCTTGAAGCTATCTGATTTGATGCGTTACTCACTCTATGAAGCCAATAATGAACAAGTGGCATTGAGCCGAGAGGTACAGTTTATCTCAGATTATGTCGAATTAGAGCGAGTGCGTCATAAAAAGAGTACGGTCATAAACTATAGTGTTGACGGTAATTTAAGCAATCTGGAAATCCCCCCTTTACTACTTATTAATTTCGTCGAAAATGCCTTTAAACATGGTATCAGTAATAATATCAAGGCTTCTTGGGTAAATATAGATATTGTGGTCGAAGGTAAAAATCTAAATTTCACAATAGAAAATAGTAAACCTCAAAAGATGAAAGATGAAATCAACCAAGGCGGATTAGGGATTTTGAATGTCAGAAGACGTTTGGATATGCTCTATCCTGATGCCTATCAATTTGATATTGAAAATACTAATGATACGTATAAGGTAAAATTGTATTTAAAACTTCGATAAAATTGATTGGTCGAAGTTAACAACACATCAATCGAAAATAATTTATATATGCTTTTACACTTCTTACTTTTGATTAATTATTTTAATAATCAGTTTTAAAAATCAAAAATTTGAAAAAAAATGAAAAATCAAAAACTTACGCTAAACAAACACATCGTTTTTAAATTCAACAGCACAAATACGGCTGTCTCAAAAAGTGACAAAAATTGTCCTTGGAGATTTAGTGTACCTGCAATTCCTACTTTTTTCTAAATTATGACTTATACTTGTGGAATAGTCGAAGACGAATTATTATCCGAACGAATGCTTCGGGGCTATCTCAAGCGGTTTCCATTTCTCGAAATCGCTTGGGTATGCTCTTATGCTGAAGAAGCTCTTGACTTTATCGAAAAAGAAAAAGTAAATTTACTCATTCTTGATTTACAATCAGTACCAATCCACCAAGAAAGTGCTTTTTACTCTCTCGTATCCCATCAGCGATGTGTGATTGTCACCTCTGTATTTCCAACTCAGATGGTCAACGTCCCTTTGGATGTTGTCTCCTTCCTGAATAAACCCTTTTCGATTGAAACTTTCAGTCAAGCAGTCGAAAGATTTATCGAAATCGTAGATGATTAACCGTTATGGCTATCCAATTCTTTGATTTTTATCTACTTCGTAGGCATCTATTGCCAATCGATGGGCTTTTTTGCCTAAATGATACTTGCCCTAATGTCATTGAGGCAGAAGTATTTTTGCGAAAAGTTTTTTCACAAAAATTACTCGAAGAGGCAGTATTTATTGCTTCTCCAAATCTCTATCAGCGTTTTAAGTCATGGTTGAATGGTGAGGTAATTACTGAGAAAAGTAAATTAATTCAGACCCTTTTCAAATATTATCTTCGAGCGTGCAGCCGTTGTACACCTTACGGAATGTTTGCAGGTTGTGCTGTTGGGCAGTTTGCAGATGAAACAACTATTGATTTTGAAGAAAATGAATTAAACAAGTACAATCGTATAGACAACAATTATTTAGTCGAAATAGTCAATACTTTGTTACGTAATCAATCCATCAGGCGACAAATCAAGTTTTACCCCAATAACACAATTTATCAAATCAATGATAAGTTTCATTATCTTTTTTATTTGATTCAAGATGGAAAGCGTAGTTATTCTATTTGTTCATTTGAGAATTCTGAATTTGTAAAAATTATCTTGAGAAATGCCCAAAAAGGCATTCTGATTGATGAATTAATCAATTTTATTACAAATGAAGAAATCTCGTACGAAGATGCAGAACAATTTATTAATCAATTAATTGATGAACAAATCCTAATTTCAGAAATAGAGCCAACTATAACAGGTAATGATTTTTTAAGTAATTTAATTCAAAAATTGAGCAAAATCCGTATTAATGATGATGTTTTAGATTCATTAAAAGAAATGAGAGTTCTTCTAAATGAATCTGAAAATTCTATCCAAAATTTCCAACAAATACAAAGTATTTTAAACCGCCTTACGGGCAATTCTTACCAAGACATTCTACAAACTGATTTATTTTTTAACACTTCTACAAATACAATTTCAAATACAATTATCAAAGATTTGACTAAAAAAATGGAGGCTCTTTTAGTCATCAATCATGGTAATTATTTATCCAATCTCGAAGACTTCAAAAAGCGTTTTATCGAACGCTACGAAACTCGTGAAATACCGCTAACATTGGCTCTTGACAACGAAATTGGTATTGGTTATGGACTTTTTGCTTCTGATAAACCCAAAAGTTCGGCAATGCTCGAGGACATTAAGCATAACATCGAACAACCACAAAATATCGTATTGAATTATTGGAAACAATTTACCTTAAATAAATATACCGAAGCACTCCGAAAGCAAGATTTTGAAATTACACTAACTGACAAAGACTTAGAATTATTAGCTCAAAAACATACAGAATATAATACTAAATTGCCTTCAAATGGATATGTTTTCGGAGCATTTTATGCGGAAAAGGATTATAGTTATACATTTGAACTCAAATCAATGGCTGGACCATCGGCCTTGTCGTTGATGGGGCGATTTGGAAATGGAAATCAGAATTTGCATGAAAAATTAAAACAATGTGCCGAATACGAATCTCAACAAAATGAAGATGTAATTTATGCTGAAATCGTACACTTACCAGACGCTCGTATAGGAAATATCAGTAGTCGTCCATCCTATCGAGATTATGAAATCCTTTATCAAACACCCTCTAATCTTCCAACATCAAATCAAATCTTGATTGAGGATTTAATGGTTTCTGCTTCTAACGAGGGCGAAATAATTTTACGTTCAAAAAGGCTTAATAAAAGAGTAATTCCAAGACTTTCTTGTGCCCATAATTTTGAAAATGGATTGAGTATTTATAATTTTTTAGCAGATTTGCAAACTGCTCACGAATGCCTAAATGTTCATTGGCATTGGAATATTATTACTAAACAGACTTTTTTACCTCGGGTTCGTTATCAAAATATCATCCTTTCACCTGCCATTTGGAATCTCAAAATTGATGATTTTGATTTTAAAAAATCAGAGGTCAATATTACGAGATTGAAAGAGATACAAAGTCAATTTAAAATCCCTCGTTATGTTACTATTTCAGAAGGAGATAATGAACTTTGGATGGATTTTGAAAATGAAATATGTCTTAAAATATTGATGGAACTTTGGCAAAAAAACGCTCAAATTAAGTTGAAAGAAACATTCATAAATCCTGAAAATTCTTTTTTGAAAACCGCAAAAGGGAATTTTCTGAATGAGGTGATTGTTCCATTTAAAATGACTGATTATCAGGCAGTTAAATCTGTTTTGAAATCAAATAAAGAAAATACAAAACGTCTTTTTTCGATAGGTAGCGAGTGGGTGTATTTCAAAATCTATTGTGGCGAACTGACTGCCGATGAATTACTCAAAAATCAAATTAGAGTAATAGTAAATGACTTGTATCAAGATAAAATTATTGATTCATTCTTTTTTGTACGTTACCAAGACCCAGAGCCTCATTTGAGGCTTCGATTTAGAGGTAATCCAGCTAATTTTTTCTACACACACGTTATTGAATCCGTTTATGAATCGCTAAATATTTTTTTAGAAAATGGAGTAATCCACAAAATACAAATTGATACATATAAACGAGAAATCGAACGCTATGGAGCCGAAACGATGGAGACAAGTGAGGCAATTTTTGCAGCAGATAGCTTGTCAGTCATTGATTTTATTGCTCAAAATAAAGATGAAAATGAGTATATTCAATTCGCCATGAGGCACATTAATGCTTATTTTGAAAATTTTGAATTAAAATTAGAAGATAAACTCAAGTTTGTTGAAATGATGCAGAAGAGTTTCCTAAGTGAATTTGGAGATGAATCAAATCTTCGAAAAAGCTTAAACATTAAATACCGTGATTTTGCAAAAATAGATTTTGATTTTTATAATGACCCTTTTTATATTCAGTCATTAGCAAGAGACATCATCATACAAAATGATAATAATATGAGTAAGATTTTCGATTTACTTTCAAGTTATATCCACATGTTTGTCAATCGTTTGTTTTACTCTAATCAAAGAGCTTCCGAATTATTAATTTATCATTTTTTAGTCAAGAAATACATCCCAATAAGACATTTACACTTGTTATAAATGGCTTCTTCCGTCTCTCACAACAAGGTAAAAGTGTAATTAGTTGATATTCAGTCAATTATGCTTTTTTATTTTTGCTTATTCTCTCTAAAAACCTGCATTTTAGCGTGGTAATTCAATATTTTTTATGAATCAATTCCCCAAATAATACCCATAAATTTGACTTCAGAAATAAATTTAGGACTTTCGTTTGGCTATAAATAATCCCGTTAGGGATAGCATATCGGCGTCCGACGCTCGGTAGAAAAAAATAAAATCTTTTTCAAAATAAGTCCCGTAGGGATGATATATCGTCCCTACGAGACTTAAAATCCCAAAAAGACATACTTTTCTACCGATATAGTGTCCCAATGGGACAAAAAAATAATTGAAGCGAAAGTCCTAAAATTAATTCTCAGAAAAAATTGTTGAATTACAAAATAGTGAGAATAAAAGCGAATTGAATATTTTTGCAACTAAAAGAAATTTTACAAAAATTGATGCCGACAAAATTCTATAAATATCAAGGTACGGGCAATGATTTCGTGATGATTGACGACCGCTCAAAGACTTTTCCGATTGACCAAAAATTAATCGAAAATCTCTGTCATCGTCGTTTTGGGATTGGAGCCGATGGACTGATTCTGCTTCAGAACGATGCCGAATACGATTTTAGAATGGTTTACTTCAATGCCGATGGTCGTGAAGGAAGTATGTGTGGAAATGGTGGACGATGTACCGTTCGATTTGCCGAGGATTTGGGTGTTTTTAAAGACTCAACCAAATTTATCGCCGTTGATGGTGAGCATTTAGCAGATGCCGATTCGGATGAAATTCACTTGAAAATGGGTGAGGTTCATTCAATCGAACGCCACGATGACTACGATTTTATGAACACCGGTTCGCCGCATTATGTGGCTTATGTGTCTGATATTGAAGTAGTTGATGTTTTTGGAGAAGGTCGAAAAATACGATATTCGGAGGAATGGGCGAAGCGAGGCGGAACAAACGTAAATTTTGTGCAGATGATTGATGCCGAAACGATTTATGTACGCACCTATGAGCGTGGTGTAGAAGACGAAACGTATTCGTGCGGAACTGGCGTAACGGCGTGTGCATTGTCGGCTTTTATGCGTCACGGAATGAAAAGCCCGCTAAAAGTGATTACAAAAGGTGGTAATTTGAGAGTAAAATTTGATGAAGATTTCAAAGAAGTTTATCTGATTGGGCCTGCTGTTAAGGTTTTTGAGGGCGAATTTTGACCTTGACTGAAATGATTTCTTGATTTTACATAAAAAAGGATTCCTTGATGGGAATCCTTTTTGTTTATGCTTCTACTAATCCTTTATCGCCTACAAACTGATGTTGTGGTTCTTTGAATAATACATTGAAAGTCGTCATTGAGCCGTAGCAACGAGTAATATATTGCTGGATATTTACTTTTTCTTCGTCTTCCAAATTGCTCGAATTTACCCGTTGTTCTAAGACCCGAAGTCTATCTCGCATCATCACGATTTTATGAAAAAACGAATCAATCGGAATTTCTTTTGATGCTAAATCGGCTCTGCCTGGTTTCAAAATCATTTTACCACCTTTCCAACGGTCGCCCAGCGGGACAATCTCGGTGCTATCCATCCACTTCTGGAGGATTTTGGTGAGGCTTCTCTCGACATCAAAAAGACTGACCGAATCGCTGGCTGGTTCGACTGCTTCGATGATTTCGAGAGGATAATCGGTTTTGATATTTTTAGTGCCGAAATCTACAAAAGTAATGTAGTAAAACTCTGATTTGAAGTTGGTAACAACACCCAAGCCGTATTCTGGATGCTTGACGCGTGAACCAATACCAAGAATTACATTTGCCATAATATTCTAATGATTTTTTGATTATTAGGTTTATGGCAGATGTATGGCAAAGGCTGTGCCAATATTTATCCTCTTTGTCTTACGGCTTCATAAAGGATGATTCCAGTGGCTACCGATACATTCAGAGAGCCGATTTGACCTTTCATCGGGATTTTGGCTCGGGCATTTGATAGACGAATGATGTCTTCTGAGACACCGTCTTCTTCTGAACCCATTATGATTGCCGTCGGGATTGTGTAGTCGGGTTCGTAGATTGAATCTTCGGTTTTTTCGGTGCAGACAACAATTTGTATACCCGACATCTGTAATTCTTCGACCACTTTTTCGAGGCTGTTCTCGCGGCAGACTGGAATGTAGTTTAATGCACCCGAAGAGGTCTTCATGGCATCTTCGTTGATTTGGGCTCCACCTTTGGCGGGTACAACGATTCCGTGAACCCCCGAACATTCGGCCGTACGGGCGATTGCCCCAAAGTTACGGACATCGGTGATTCGGTCTAAGATTAAGAGTAGGGGAGTTTCGCCCTTTTCGAAAATATCGGCAACGACATTCGATAGTTTGGCGTAATTAACCGACGATACGAAAGCAATGATGCCTTGGTGGTTTTTGCCAGTAATTCTATCCAATTTCTCAGACGGAACTCTCTGTACAGGAACCTCGCGTTCACGGGCTAATTTTTCGATTTCGGCATGACCAAATTCACGCTGAATCAATATTTTATCGATTTCTTTTTCGCTTCTGAGTGTCTCGGTTACAGATTGCACCCCAAAAACTATGTTTGGCTTTGAGGCTTTTGGACCTTGACTAAAATTTCTATATTTCTGATTCTTGAATTTTGAACCTTGGGCTACTCCAGTACGTTTCCTGTTCTCCATGCTTCTACAAACGGATACCAATAGGCTTGATATTCGGGGTAACGAACAAGCTCATAATTGTTTTCCGTAAATTGGTTTGGTTTGCGATTAAATGTAAAGATAATTTCTGAGAAATTTTGATTCTGCGAATATAGCCAAATTTCTCGGTCTCTACTACGCTGTACCTTGTTTGGAGGCCCCAAAATGATATAAACCATGCCTTTATCGGTTTTCCAGCCTTCTTTGTAGCTTGTAAATAGCCTATTTGCATCTTCTACACGGGTGTAGTAAGATTTGATGATTCGCTTCGCCAAAACCTGATTTCCGCTCGTTAGGCTCAAAAAATAGCGGTCGAGTGCTTGTTTGAAATTAGGGTTTTCGGCCAATGCCTGAATCTCTTTATTGCTGCTCATGTAGTGTACTGGCTTTACCAATTTCTCGGGGCGAGTAAGTTTCGGGAATCGATTATCTACCAAAACAAACCCAAAGCCGTTTCGCATAGTGGCGGTGTCTTCTACGGCCATATAAAGCCCTTCTTTTTCGAGTTTGATGGGTTCGTTTGTACGAGCCTTAACTACCTGCTCGATTTTCATACTGCGAGGCAACGGGCGAAGCGTAGTTGCCATTGGCGATTGTGCTGGCTCAAATTCGTGTTGATACCTTACCAAAAAAACATCGCTCGGCACGGCATTGATGCTCCTAATCTGGAAAGTTTCTTGCTGATTAATGTAGTTTCTGAATGTCGGAGTATTCAAATCTGTCAAAAACAATGCGTATCGGTCGCTCAGGTGATTACCGTAGAAATTAATCGTGAGGTCGTTGGTTGCTTTTTTAGCAGATTCTAATTCAAAAATCTCGGTCAAGAGCAATCCAGTTGGATACGTTCTGACTTTCGGAACCTCAAAGGTCAGAATCAGTTTTTCGTCTCTCAAAAAACAGTTTTGCTCATTGAGTTCGAGTTTTCCGTAAGCCAATCGCTCTCGTACGCCGTAGTCGGGTTGTACCAGCCAGCTTATCCTGAAATGTTCTTTTACTTGTTGAAGTACATTTTCGGGTTTTAGGTATTCAATATCGCACTCCAAGAAAATCCTGACAGCGGTAGAATCTTTGATGATATACTTACTGCTGATGGCTCTTACGACGGGTTTGAGTACCAAAGGTTTGGTTGGTGTATTTTGATTTTGTTGTTCGGTTTTACGAGATTTTCGTTGGGCCGAAGCACAAAACACTACTAATACAAGAGCGATGGTTAGAAATCTATTCATTCTTTTTCAATGATTCGGTCGGTTAATTTAGATAAAAAAAATAATTTCTCAATCATTTTCTTCTAATTCAAATACTTCTTCGACTGGCTTCAAGAAAACCCGAGCAATCTTCATAGCTAAAACGGCCGAAGGTACGTATTTGTTACTCTCGATGGCATTTATTGTTTGGCGACTGACGTTTACTTTATCGGCCAAATCGGCTTGGGTTATGTCTAATATCGCCCTCTCTATTCTGATTCGGTTTTTCATATTCAAGATTTTTTGAGATACAACACATAATAAAAACGAATGATAAATATCAGTAGCGGCGTAAACATGTTGTAAAGCAAGATGGTAAAATAATCGCCGCCATAAACAAAGAGTGTTGCGATGATTAAAAATCCAAAATTAACATAAATTGCCCATTGTAGAGACTCAAGCCTTACTTGTGAAACGTATTCGTCTTCGATTCTTTCTTTTGAAAATGCAATAAGCAACAAACCGATGATTAGCCCGACAATAACGAATTCATCTCCTAACCGCAAAACGGTTTCATCTTTATTCAGAAAATCATCGGCTAAAAAGTACTTAAAGGGTAATTTAACTGTAAAAAAATCAATCTCGAATTGGAATATCATACTCGAAATTCCAAAAATCATGAGAGGCAGGGTAATTATCCAGCCAATCATTTTGTAGCGAAACGGAAATAAGAATCTTGGTAACATAGCTTTTTTTAATTTTAAGTTTACGACAAATATAACGGACTAAAAGTAAAATATATTTTACATATTGGAAAATATTTTTGATATATTTTTTCTTTCGTAAATTCAACGCAAACAAAAAGCGGGATGAAACCAGTGTTTCACCCCGCTTTGGTGGTAATTATCTATGAATGATTACTTAATTATCGAGAATAATCTGCTCCAACGGATTTTGTTTAAGAAACTACCATCGGCATCAATCGACATCCAAATGAATACCGCTTTACCCACGATGTGGTCTTCGGGTACAAATCCCCAAAAACGAGAATCATCCGAGCCGTGGCGGTTATCGCCCATCATGAAATAATAATTCTGTTTGAATGTATAAGACGTAATCTGCTTGCCATCCACGTAGATTTTACCGTTTTCGTACTTGGCATTTTCGTTATGGTCGAATGTTGTGATTACTCCCCAATACAATGCCGTATTTTTCTCGTCGAGTTGTACGGTCATTCCTTCTTTCGGAACGGTTATTGGGCCGTAATTATCACGATTCCAAGGGAATAAGCGGTTATTCTGCGGGAATGTCTCCTGTCCCATGCTACTAAGAGTATCTCCTTTGGCAAATAGAATCGGTTTGATATTCTTTACAAAATCGAGGGTTTTCAAGCCTTCAACGGCCTTTGCAGTGGCAGTAATCTGGTAAGAATTTTCGCCCGCAACTTGGTAGTCAGATTCGTTGATGTCGTATTTTTTAAAAATCTTTTCGTTGATAGCCGTATTGGTTTCCAAAAGATACGTTTGTTGCATATTTTCTGGGTTATCGAATTTCTTCCCGTTTACATACGCTTGTCCGTCACGAATTTCGATTTGGTCGCCACCGATACCGATACAACGTTTGATATAATTGGTACGTAAATCTACAGGGTGAGCATCGTATCCGCCAAAACTATCGGGTCTCGAAGGGCATCCTGGATAGTTGAATACAACAACATCACCATTCTTTACACTCGTAAAACCTGGCAAACGATACTGTGGCAATTGGATTGCTTTTGAATACGAAGGAATATCAGTAAACCAGATTTTTTGGTGAGTCAATGGCAACTGAATGATAGTTTTTGGTGTGCGAGTACCGTAATGAAGCTTACTAACGAATAAGAAATCGTTGATTAATAAACTTTTCTCCATCGAACCTGTCGGAATCGTATATGCTTCTAAGAATAACCATCTGATAAGCGTAGCTGCCACAACGGCAAAAGCGATAGAATCGAGCCACTCTCTAAACGCTGATTTTTTCTTTGCTGTTTTTGCTTTTTCTGTCATAAATCCCTAACCCCAGCAGGGGGACTTGTTTAGATTTGTTAGATTAATAATTTATAAAATAAGTGGTTAATCGGGAATAGTTAATCGTTATGTTTAACTATTTTGAGCATCAACGTTTTAATGATTAACAAATATTAAAAACTGAAACAGAATAATTTATTGATTTTAATTAAAAAATGCTGATATTTAGTTGATTATATACTAAATTCGATGTATTCGAGCCATTCGATTAATTCATCATTAGACCTTACTCCAATGCCTATATCCCCAATAATTCTTTCATCGAGAAAACACCTTTTTTACCCGCCAACCACTCAGCCGCGATAACTGCTCCCAAAGCAAAACCCTGACGGCTATGAGCCACGTGCGTGATTTCGATTTGGTCAACATCTGAGATATACTTGATGGTATGAGTACCGGGTACTTTGCCTTCACGAGCCGACCAAATAGCTACTTCATCTGCCGCAGGAATGGCATTGTTGACGTATTTTTCTTTACCGTCGAGGTTTTCGATGATGCCTTCGGCCAGTGTAATGGCTGTGCCGCTTGGCGAATCTTTCTTTTCGGTATGATGAATCTCGGTGCTTGTTACGGTATAGCTCGCCATGTGAGGATTCATCAGTTGAGCCAATTTTTTATTCAATTCAAAGAAAAGATTTACACCAATGCTGTAATTTGAAGCATAGAAAAACGCCGCACCGTTGTCATTACACATCTGCTCGATTTCGGGCTTGTGTTGTAGCCAGCCCGTTGTGCCACAAACCGTTGCTAAACCTTGCTTCATGCAAGTTTTGAGATTTTCGTAAGCAGCTTCTGGAGAGCTAAACTCAATGATGGCATCAGTATTTTGAGGTGTCAGACTTTCGAGGTCTTGGCGGTTCGATACATCAATTTTTGCTACGATTTCGTGTCCACGTTGCAGTGCAATCTGTTCGATTACCCTGCCCATTTTTCCGTAGCCTAATAGTGCTATTCGCATTTATGAAAGTAAATTTTTATTCTCTATTTATTAATCAATTACTTTGGTTTTGGTAAGAAACACCTTAAAAAGTAACTCTAACTCCCAAACCGACCGAAGCCATTCCAAAAGTACTTTGAAAAGTTGGTTCGATTTTAAACGAAATATCATCGCTTGTGTCGAAAGTTCGGAGGTGAGCCTGCACATTGGCTTGCACGGCTTGCAATGCCCATCCGACCGCAAAACCAATCCAAGTTAAATCTCGCTGACGGCGATATAGATTTACCTGTGGTTCGATTTGTTCTTTGGTAAATGGCCCGACTTCAACACCATCGAATTCTATCATTACACTCCCCGACTGGGCTTTTATGAGGTAATTTCGATAGAATTTATATTTGTCGTTGTTCCACCAAACCGAGTAAACTGCTCCGCCTGCACCTGCATAAATGATTGGAATCAGCCATTTTTGCTTGTTTGTAGCTTGCCCCCAACCCGGAAGGAGTATCGAGCGATACAAAGCCACCCGAGGTAGGTTTTTACGTTTCACTGAGTCGATTCCGAATACTTCTCTAAACGGAAACTTGCTCTTTTTACTGGTGTCGGGGAGTATCTTTTTAACCGAATCTACTGCCACTTTTTTGAGAGAATCCAATTTTTGGGCGTGAATTTTCTGGATTGAAAACCCTATGAATACTACTGCCAAAACGATTAAATTCCTCAAAACCAACATTTTATATTTATTTACCGAGCCACAAAAATAAATCAACTTAGGCTCGATAATGTACTTTTAACATTTTTTATGATTCTACTTTAATGGCATTCAAGATTTTGTCTAATTCTTCTTTCGAAGCAAACGGAATCTTGATTTCGCCTTTGTGCTTATCGTCGGCACGGATAAGCACTTTGGTACCGAAATACCCCGCTAATTTAAACTGTAACGAAGAAATCTCTTGTTTTATTGATGGAGTACGGGCTGCTTTTACATCTTGTTTGTCGCCATTGATAAGATTTCTGACGGCTTCTTCTACTTTTCGTACCGACCATTCTTCGTCAATCATCTTCTTGAAAAGCACCAATTGTGTTTCAGGATTATCAATGTTGATTAAGGCACGGGCGTGTCCCATCGTGATTTGGTTATCGCGAACCGCCGCCTGAATATCGGGTGGGAGTTTCAACAATCGCAAATAATTATTGACAGTCGTGCGGTTTTTGCCGACTCTATCGCCCAATTGCTCTTGTTTGAGGCTAAATTCGTTCAATAATCTCGAATAACTAAGGGCAATCTCGATGGCGTTGAGGTTTTCACGTTGGATGTTCTCAATCAATGCCATTTCGAGCATTTGTTGGTCATCGGCCGTGCGTATGTAAGCAGGAATCGTGCGTAAGCCCGCCAGTTTTGAGGCTTGCAGACGGCGTTCCCCAGAAATCAATGTATATTTTCCGTTGCCAGCGTCTTTTACAGTAATGGGCTGGATAATTCCCAAAACCTTGATAGACTCTGCCAATTCTTGAAGTGCTTCCTGGTCGAAGTGGGTACGTGGTTGAAAAGGGTTTGTTTCGATGCTATCGACCGAAATCTCATGCATCGAACTGATGGCTTCGAGCCTACGTGTAACAACCTCACGCTGCTCTCGTGGTTGTTGAGGCGTATCCGTATCTGACAGCAAAGCTCCAAGACCTCTCCCCAGACCTGTCATTTTATTCTTTGTTGCTAATTTGTTGTCCATCAGTTTTTATGTTTTGTGTTTGAAAACCTCAGATTCACAGCCAATTTTCAAACTGTTTTTTTCTAAAATTGAAGAATTAGACTTTTGCTAATTCGTTGATTAGTAACTGGTTATTCCATTACCAACATGTTGTTTTTCATCAGAATCTCGCGAGCGAGGTTTAGGTAGCTGATTGCTCCTTTACTATCGGCATCTTGAGCGAGTGCTGGCACACCATAACTTGGTGATTCTGAAAGACGAATGTTTCTCGGAATCAAGGTCTGGAAAACCATGTTCTGGAAGTGAGTCGTAACCTCATGCACTACTTGATTCGAGAGTCTTACACGCAAATCGTACATTGTCAATAAGATACCTTCGATTGTCAATGACGGATTCAGACGAGTCTGGATAATCTTGATGGTATTGAGCAATTTACCCAAACCTTCGAGAGCAAAGTACTCGCACTGTACCGGAATCACGACCGAGTCGGCCGCTGTAAGGCTATTGATAACGATAAGACCCAACGATGGCGAACAGTCTATGATAACAAAATCATAGGCATCTTTGACGTCCATCAAGGCCTCTTTCATTTTTTCTTCACGCTTCGGGAGGTTAATCATCTCGATTTCGGCACCTACAAGGTCGATATGAGACGGCAACAAATCAAGATTTGGGAAGTCGGTCTGAATGATAATATCTCTTGGGCGAATCCCATCGACCATACATTCATAGATACTGTTCTCGACTTCTTTGGGGTTGAATCCAAGCCCCGAAGTAGCATTGGCTTGAGGGTCGGCATCAACTATTAAAGTACGAAATTCGAGAGCAGCCAAACTGGCAGCCAAATTTATGGTTGTGGTGGTTTTGCCAACACCACCTTTCTGATTGGCAATTGCAATAATTTTTCCCATTTGGAGTGGTTTAGGAAATTCTTGGGTTCAAATATCCGACTTTATGGCCGAAGTAACAAGAAAATGTTTCACGGAATTTCCACGAATGTTTCACGGAACGTGTGGATAAACTATGGAGAAGTGTTAATTGCTTGAAAATGAGCTTATTGTATATGATGAAGTATTCTGATTGAAGAAATACTGAATATTTTGGGGCAGATTTTTACAAAAACTTAATGTAAAAGCTCTAAACTGATAAAGATTTATGCACGGGTTCGGAAACCCGTGCTACTGATATGTCAATTTCCTTTACCTCTTCGGTATAATTCATCCCGCGTGACGGTCTCTTTAGGCTGCTGTTTTGCGGCGGCTTTCCAAGAGTCGTCTTTTTTCAAATCGCCGTTTTTGGCAGAGCGAATAAAGTTTATCCAAGAAAACGGATTGAGCAACGGATTGGTCGTGACCATACCCCGATTCTGCAAGGCGTTATTCTGCTGATTCATGGCGTACCTAAAGTTGGCATCGGCACTCATGCCATGAAACGCCGCCATGATGGCCACATTTTCTTTGCTAAATGTCTGCTCCAAAATTCGGCGTTCTTTCTCGTCGGGGAGTTGCATATCTACGAGTGCTTGCTTGAATTCTTCTTCGGTGCTAAAAGGATAAACTTTAACTTCTTTTAACATTTTAGCATCCTCTCGCATCTCAACAATTACCGAATAATCTAACTCTGTTTTACGAGGAATGATGTGGTATTGCTTTTTGAAACCAATAAAACTAAACACTAAAGTATCGCCCGGAAAAACATTGATAATGAAGTACCCGCGGGCGTTGGTGAGTGTACCACGCCCCGCCTGTGGGATTGTTACGTAGGCACCCGGAAGCGGCTCTTTGGTTTTGGCATCGAGTACTACACCCGAAAACGTGATATATTTGATTTCGCCTTGGGCAAAAAGCCCCCCGTCCCCCCAGAAGGGGGCTAAAAAGAAGCAAATAATGACAGAAAATAGTAGTCTCATATGTTAAAATTCCCCTCTGGGGTTAGGGGCTGAAAATTTTTAGAAAGGTAATAATAAACGGAATTGAAAGCAATAACCCATCGAATCTATCCATAAAGCCACCGTGACCGGGTATCATCGAACCCGAATCTTTGATAGAAATACTCCTTTTAAAAAGCGATTCTACCAAGTCGCCGAGGGTGCCAGTTGTAAAGATAATGGTAGCGACTCCGTACCATTGCCAATCCAACAAATCGTGGAAGTACTTTGTTAGAATAAACGCTACGGCGAGGGCGGTTATTGCCCCACCGAAAAAGCCCTCCCAGGTTTTCTTGGGCGAAACCCTCTCAAAAAGTTTGCGACGCCCCAAGAATCTTCCGGCAAAATATGCCCCTGTATCGTTGGCCCAAAGCAGTAGCAAGCAGCCCATAATCAATTGGGGTTTGTAGCCCGAATCTTGCAAGACCAATTCGTTGATAAGAGCAAATGGCATGGCTACGTAGATGATGCCGAGGAATGTATAACCGAGATTGAGAAAAGGCTTTTTGTCGTTTTTCTTATAAAGTTTTATGAAGAATGTCGCTGTCAGTAGCGGAATAATTACGTAATAATATTTGAACGATAAAATATTGGCCTCGATAAGGAATGTAAGTACGAATATCAGGATTCCGCAGAAGGTTCCGTAGAATGCCAATGGCAGATTCTCGTCGAGTTTAAGCAGTTTGTAGAATTCGCGTTGGGTCAATAACGTTATCAGCAAAAATAATACGCCGTAGCTCCATTGATTGTAAAAAATTGCAAAAACCATCAGCGGGATGGCCACAACAGCAGCAATAATTCTTTGGGTAAGATTAGATAGATTCGTCAGCTTCGATGTCATCGGTGTTAGGTCTGTTGAATAATTCGATGATTACTTTGGCGATGGCGGCGTGTTCTTCCTGAACCAGCACTTCGTGATAGCCAAAGAGGTAGTTTCGGTCTTGTTTGTTCAAAACTACGGAATTTATTTCATTTGATAAAAGTTCGTTCTTGACCAACTCTGCCCGAATGGCATTTCTTGATTCAAATACTTTGGTCCAGTTCATAAGAATTTTTTAAGCAAGATGGTAAAACCCTGTCAGCGATAAAAACGCTGACAGGGTGTGGGTTTTAGCTCATTCTGTCAATTTAGTAATCGGCGTTAGTACTACTTTTCTGAATTCTACTTCAGAACCCTCGGCCTGAAGTGCAATCTGTCCTTTGCGTGCGGTACAATTAAATCCATGATTGACCATATCGCCATTGACCCAAACCTTGATTTGGTCGTCGAGACATTCTACAACCATAGTGTTCCATGACCCGACGGCGTTTTCAGAATTGTCCGTCAGGTTCTTAACTCGGCGTTCTTTGCCTTCGGTGATTCCCCAATCTTTTTTAGGGCCACGGCGTTTTTCCATTTCGGGTACTTCGATGTCTTCTACAATACACCAAAAATCGCCTGCGTTTTGGTGCATCATTTGGGCTTCGATAGATTTCGGGAACATTTTATACAACGAGCGAGGCGTAGAGGCATGAACCAATAAACCACAATTGCCGGGTACTCCTGCAAATCTGTATTGAACCTCGATGCGGTAATTTTTATAAACCGAATCGGTAATCAAATGGCCTTCGGGCTTGCCCATACTCACCAGCAGTCCATTACGAATTATGAACGGACTCTTGAGATTTGGGTTGTTATCCATATCTGGTACATCAACGTGCCAGCCCGTAAGGTCTTTGCCATTGAATAAGCTAATCTCTTGAGAATGAGCCGAAAAAGTAACGGCACTTATGAGGAAAAATAGAATACAAAGTTGTTTCATTTGGGTTGAATAAGTTATCTGACAAAACAAAAATATACAAAAAAAGCGTATCACGCTCAAAAATACGTGATACGCTTCTATAAACGATTCAGAAAATCGTCCGAAAATTATACTGCAAAACTCTCGCCGCATCCGCAAGTGCGGGTAGCGTTGGGGTTTTTGAACTGAAAACCTTTGCCATTGAGGCCGTCTGAAAAGTCGAGTTCGGTACCGATTAAGTACAACAGGCTCTTTTTATCAACGAATATTTTGATTCCTTTATCTTCAAAGATATGGTCGGTTGGTTTTTGCTCGGCATCAAATTGTAAATCATACATCAAACCCGAACATCCACCACCTTCTACCGCTACTCTGATTCCGTGGTTATCGTTTTTGCCTTCTTTTTCTTTTAGCTCTACAATTTTATTTTTAGCGATTTCGGTTACAGTTACCATTTGTCAAATATCGAATTAATGAATTGCTGAACAACAAAATATAAATTTAATAGATAAGTGTTTATTTTGCGTCATTGTATCATTAACATCAATAAAACTTCAAAAGTTTCGATGGCGATAGATTTTGGAAGTAAACGGCTGCTGGATAGAACCTATAAGAAGTTGGGTCGTGAGACTGCATGGAAGAATTATGAGCAGAATATCCGCCCCAATGTACGTACAGGAGATTTATTTTTCTTTTCGGGGAATCATTGGATGTCGAAACTGATTCGGTGGCGTTCGGAGTCGGCTTGGAGTCATGTCGGGATGGTCGTCAAAATCGAAGAAATAGACAGGGTTTTCTTGGTTGAGAGTATCATCGAGCAGGGAGTCAGGATGATTCCGCTTTCGTTTGTTATCCGAAACTATGACGGTAAAAAGAATGCCTACGATGGCCGAGTAGGGTGGTGCAGGCATCGGCTTGTCGATGAATTGATTGCAAAAGATTTGAAAATCAGTATTCTCGAACAACTCTCTAAACAATACGATGGTCGTGAATTTACGAGAGTGGCGTATAGGTCGTTGGTCGGGCGAGAAAAGTTGTTTCGAGATTATAAATTTACTTGTTCGGAGCTAATCCATTATTGTTTTCGAGAAGCCAAACTACGGATTGAATACGAAAGAGGTTTTTTTATAAGTCCGGGTTCGATTTGGAGAAATGAAGAAGTAGAAATGATGGGAATTGTGATTTAGAGCTTGAAGGAATGACCCAGCCGTAATTGTAAATACGGGACTAATTGAAAAAACGGTTTTTGGTTGCGATTATCTAAAAAAGACTGGTAGTTTGGGTCAATATTGAACAAGTCTTCCTGTTGGATAAATTTTAGTTTGCCCCCAATACCGAGACTAAAATCAGTGTAAAAAAACTTTTGCTTTCGTGATTGAACCCCAATTTTTTGCCCAACCTCAATTGATTTTTCACTGTGTTTGAGTGGATATTCTTTGAAGAAATTGACATTATTAGTCAATGACTCTTGTACACGAACGAGAGTTTCGTGATATGCTCGTGGGTATTTTTTGAAGGTAAAATATTTGTAACTCAAATCAACTCTAACCCCTTTTGATTTTAACAATGTAGGCATCTCGGTTACAAACCATTTATTTGTCTGATATTGTGTAAGAATCGTAAGTGCGTTTTTGCCAAAACGATATTCTACACCAATATTAGGTCGTAATAATATTAGATTCCCAACATCGGTATTGATACAAATTTCTTTTTGAGCAAATAGGCTATTTGATAAAAAAAGAACTGTTAGTACAAAAAAGCTGTGTTTCATGCTAAATTAATCTTTCAATAGTCGCTGGTAAACGAAATGAATCAATATTCCAATCACAACTCCAACTGCATCGGCTACGGCGTCCCACACATCACCCGAACGGTGAAATGAAGTTGGCAACATCGCCTGCCAAAACTCGATAAATACCCCAAAAGAAATACCCCAAAGTAGGATTTGCCAATAATTTTTATTGATAAATAGCCACAAAAACGAAAAAATAGCAAAAACAACAAAATGAGCAGTTTTATCATTGAAACTCTCATTTTGAGGTAATTTATCACTTGGTAAAGTACAAAGCACAAAAATCGTAATCGTCCAAAGAATTGGAATGTATTTATTGTGAAATAAGTTGTTGATTAATGCTTTCAATTTCATCCAGAAGGTCTTTTAAATCATTGGTTGTTGTCAATGGATTCATCAACGAAACACGAAGATAGGTTTTTTCTCGAATGCTTGTTTGTACGATATAAAAATTACCTTTTTCGAGAATTCGTTTTCTGATTTCTGCCGTAAAATCTCGCTCAATGATTTTGGGTGCAAAACAGACGATGTTGCTCTGTGGCTCGATTGCTAAATCAAAATTAGCATTCTGCCCAATCATATTGGCAAACTCTCGCCCCAAATCGTACAGATAATCTACATTTTCGCCTAAGATTTCTACTCCGTAGGTTTTCAAGATGGTGTAAACCTTGACCGACATCATCAGTTTGGTACATTCAAAAGTACGTTTTCCCGAATTGAACCAGTCTTGAGAGGTCTGATTTGCCCACAAGTACTGAGCTTTTTGGTGAAATGTTTGGTAGGCATCATCGCCATTTTTAAAAATCAAAGCCGTAGCCAACGCAGGTGTCATCAGCATTTTGTGCCAGTCAATTACTACCGAATCGGCTTGTTCGATTCCTGCAACTAAGTATTTGTATTTTTCGGAGAATATGGCCGCTCCGCCGTGAGCTCCATCTACATGAAGCCAAATATTTTTAGACTTAGCAAACTGTGCAATACTTACTAAATCGTCGTACGAACCCGTAGAAGTTGAACAAGATGAACCCACAATGGCAATTACCCGATAACCCTTGTCGGTAGCATCTTGGTAGTATTTTTCTAATAAATCGGTTCTGATTTGGAAACGCTCGTTGACGGGTACCTTGATGATTCCGTCGCTGCCCATACCCATGATTCGAGCGGCACGGTCGATGCAATAATGGGCCTCTTCTGACACCATGACTGCCAATTTCTCGGCATTTCCACCGTCCCAGACGTCGGTAAACTTTGCTCTTGCGGCAAGTAGTGCCGTGAGGTTTGCCAATGTGCCACCCGAGGTAAGTAAACCATTTGAATTACTGTCGAAGCCGATGTGTTTCGCCATCAAATCTGTTACGATTTTTTCGAGCGGATTCGAGACCAATCCCATTTCGTAAACTGCCATTCCGTTGTTGAGCAGTGCTGTTAGCATACTTACCGAAGCCGCAATAGGAGCCACCACACCTACCTGATGCCCCATGTATTTGGGATGGTGAAGATGGGTACTTTTTTGGATAATCGTTTTGAATAAATTATTTGGATTTGGGTCAATACCTGCCTCAAAATCGGCTTGCCAAAAGGCCAAATTATCTTCGGGAGATTGAAAAGGGATGACCGTTTCATCGGTTTGATTTTGTGCCGATTCGAGATAGTCGGCTAAAATATCAACTAATTCGTGGGCATTTTCTCGAAAAGATTTTGGCGAATAAGCGGCTCTTAGATTTGTCATTGTCGAATGTTTACGATGCAAAACAAAAACCTTTTACTGATAATAAAAAATGTTTAATTTTGATTGATTGATAGAATAAATTGATTGAAATGGATATTCAACAACTCAAAAATTTCTTGGTTTTGTGCGAAACACTCAATTTTAGGAAGGCATCGGAGCAGATTAATATTGTTCAGCCAGCCTTAAGCCGACAGATTCAACTGCTCGAAGAGGAGATAGGGGCGTTGCTTTTTGACCGAAGTAAAAGAAATATTAGCTTGACCGAAGCCGGAAATTTCTTTAAGCAAGAGGCCGATAGAATTCTACAAGACTTAGAAAAGGCAATTAATAAAACTGCACAGTTGCACCGTGGCGAAGCGGGCGAAATATGGATTGGACACGCCAGCTCGGCAATGCAGACGGTTTTGCCACAATTTATTCTTAAAATCAAAGGGATTTATCCGAATATCAAAACAGGACTGCTCGAAATCTCGAATTTGGAGCAAATAGAAATGCTGCTCACCCGCGAGACCGATATTGGGATTGGTCCGAATTTATTACTGCCCAATACGATTAATTACAGAGTTTTGTACCAAGAAAACTTTGCGGTTTTATTGCCCAAAAATCACCCAATTTCGGCTGATAATTTTACGGATTTATCGGTATTTGCCAACGAAAAATTTATCCTACCGCCACTTTCGGTTGGCTCGGGCTATGTCGAAACTATTTATCAGATTTGTCAACAATGCGGTTTTCGTCCCGATGTCGCTTATGAATCGGCTCATTCTTCGGGAGTACAACGTTTGGTAGAAGCAGGTTTGGGAATCTCAATCGAGCCGATTTCGTCAGTTTGTGGGCATAACATGGATATTAAGTTGATAGAACTAACGGAGATTCCACAAAAAGCCGAAATGATGTTGCTTTGGCTACGTGAAAGAGAAACCGAATTGAAACGGTTTTTAGATTTGATTTAGGCAAAAATAGCATCTACATTTATCTCAAACTCGGGCAAAACAGGCTTTGCAGAGCAAATATCGGAGTCGGTGCAGATTTTAACATCTTTTCGAGAAGTGTAAACGTAAACCAATTTGTGTTCGGGATAAATATTCCAAATCACTTTTACACCAGCTTTAAAATATTCGGCAATTTTATCTTCGATTTTGTACGAATTATCGCTCCCAGATATTACCTCAATCACAAATTCGGGGATTTCGTCAATGCCTTTATTCATTCTTAATTCTTGCTCAATCGTAAAATAGGCAATATCAGGTCTTCTCATCTGAATTCCAGAAAGCATTACATCTTGTTTTGAAACAAGAGTACCATTTCTTAAGTAGCCTTTTTTAGCAAAAAGTCGGTTTAAGGTTGCGTAAATGTAAAGCTGCTTTTGGTTCAAACCAGTAAATTTTATCAACTCACCATCATTCCATTCGTATTTGAAACCGTCTTCGGGTTCCCATACCATGAATTCCTCCAGTGTCTTTGGTAATGTTGATATTTCCTGCTTTGTTATCATGCCTAAAGATGATTATACTATCAAAAATACTAAATGAATGGCAAATGTCAAATAGTTTTTAAGTGTATAAATTCGGCACGTCCGATTTAGGAGCGTGCCGAATGAGATTATTTATAACTGCTCATGGTGACTGCTCCGTTGAGGTTGAAGGTCTTACCCACAACTTTACCTTTTTGATTTTTACAACCAAATTCGGCCGAGAATTCAAAAGCAACCAGCTTTTTTTCTTGATTGATTCCTTGCAGCTGCATCGAAGCCCGAATTGGGACGTAGGGATTACAGCGAGCCTCATCGCCCGCATAAAACAAAACGTAGAACGGTACATCGCTCAGTTTTTTGGCTTTGGCGATGTCTTCTTCGGTGAGTGATTCTACCGGGAAAGGTCCGTTTTTAATTTCGTTGAGGAAATTGATTGTAAACTCAATCTGGTCTTTGGTATCGGGGGCTTCGTAGGTCAGTACAGCCGCATTGTCTTTTTCGGCTCCTTTGATTTGCTTGGCGGTATAGCTAAAATTGTTTAAGACTGCCTTGATTTCTCCTCGGACTGGTGTATTTTTTACTGTTTGGGCAAATGTAAGCTGAACTGTGCAGAACACTAAAAGTAGAAGTTTTTTCATTTTTTGGTACAATTTTTATTTTTTGATTAGTAAACGTAAAACGTTCAAAAATCGTACCTCTGTCTGATAATCTATGAAAATTTCGGGTACAGAATCCGTGGCACAGACGAGGCTCGGCGATTGAGATTATTCTGCATGACGGTTTATGAATTGGCGATTAGTTGCATAAACCTCCAAACCTACACACTGACCCACCCAACGCAGAGTGGCTTGCTTCCTTGTTTCGGCTACTGGATTTGAAACCCACTGCCAGCAATTACTTTCCATGAGTTCTCAGCTAACTTCCATACTCTCAAATACCTAAATTTTCCGTCAACGATTTGGTCTGCATACTTCGCTTTTAGGTGCAATGTTACTGCCACGATAGAAGTATCGCCAAAAGATTGGATGATTTGGTCGGTTGCTAAAATCTCGGAGACTTTCATAATACCCGAACGATAATTCTCAATATCCATTGCTTTTGTGATTGTCTGCCCAGTCGGGATATTAAAAATTAAATCGTCGTGTATGAGTGCATCAAGAACTTTGATGTCACTGGTTTTTATTGCTTCTAATAGCCTATTTTCACATTCAATTATCTGTTCGTCTTGGTTCATAATTTTGTAATGTTAATTTGTTTTTTGGCTGATTTTTTGTTTGTTAATGTTTTTGAGATTTGTGATGTGGCGGTTGTTTAGCACTTCACATTGATAGAAACATGGAGAAGCCGCCTTTTGGCAATACCTTATAGTATGCTGTTTTTATTCGCATTTTACTTTTATATATTCATCTTTTTTTTCATCGTATTCAAGACAAGTCTTCTTAATTAACACCATTTTGTTATTTACAACTTTATATTCGGAGTTTGTATGACTTCGTCCTGCACAACATTGATTGTGTTCGTAAATTCGTTTTGTTTTTTGGTCAAATTCCAATGAAGTTCCTTCAAATGAGCTTTTAAAATACTTTCCAGACACAGGGTTGAATAGAAAATATAGACTCGATGTGTTTGGCCCTGCATAACTTTGTTCAAATACAGAAAAGTCATCAATGCCGTCAAAATTGTAATCTTCAACGCTAACGTTGTTTAGTCCCCAAAGTTGACATTCTAAATCAATTTGCTGGATTAGCTTGTCTGTCTTTTTTTCGAGGATTTTTACACCAGTTACATTTGCGTGAAAATTGTCTTTTGCTTTAGAAACTATCAATTTGAAATATTTGTCTTTTAATGAAACCGGCTGAATGATTTCTCTTGGTGTCCACTCAATGTTTTCTCCAGAATCAATGTCAAAGGCTTTTGTCAAACTAATTTTTAGCTGCTTGTTTGAATTGAGGTCTTTCCAAACCCCTTCTAATTGATTACTCTTTGTGTCAAAATTATCAAAGGTCAACGTAGCTTTGTTTTTTCCATTACTGTCTTTTTCATAAAGTGTGAGCTTACGTTGCTTAAGCACTCCGTTGATTACAATGGGTTCATCATGGTTGGAGTATGCGTAAATTGCTCTTGCGTCACCGTCAGAAAAAATGTCTGTTACTAATTCGATAGGATATTTGTCAATAAACCCAAAATAATTTGTCTGTCCAAACAAATTAATTGAAGTCAAAAATAATGTCAATAGGTGAAGGGTTTGTTTCATTTTGTTTATTGTCCTAAAATAGTCTGTAATGTTTTGCTGATTTGTGTTGTGGCGGGTTTTTGAAATATAAAGCTCCAAGTTTGCACGTCAGCCCGCCTGATGCGAAATCCCGTGTTATGGCATAGTTATTTCCCCCTTTTGGGAATTGTTTTGCCAATATTTTTACCTTGTCTTTCTATAATTGTATTTTGTAATAAGTGCTCAACAATATCCAAAACGTCATTCAATGTTGCAGTATCTGGTTTAAATCCCCGATGAGCTGCTGAATTCCCTGCATCAATCGCTTCATATAAAACATCAATAGATTTTTTCGAAATGTATCCCTCATCAGCTAATTTTTCTAGCTTTCGCTTAAACGAACCATTATCACCAATTTTTTCAACAATAAATGTCTCTATTATCGTTCTGCTGCCCATCAATGCCAGAGTTAAAAGTTCGTTGTTGATAGCTGAATAAACTTCTCTAAATAATTCAACATATCTAATTGGCAAGTCAGTTATCCATTTCGGAATTTGGCGGATTACTTTTTTGGGGTAAGTAAAAACGTCTATCGGAGGAACATCTCCAAAGCCCTTAGTCTTAACTTGTAAGTTAAAACCTTCGCAGCCATCACATTTAGAGACAATCCATCTTTTTCCTATTATTGAATAAATTGTTTGTTGTTCATCACCTTCCTCATTTCTAATTTTAAAGTCCGAGGTAATAATTTCGGCATCTGTAAATATTACTGTCTGATTTGTGGTGTTATCACACTTATAACAATAAGTTCTTATTTTTTCTGTCATTGATTTGTAATTGTGCCTAACGGTTTGGGGCTTTGCGAAGAAGCGGAACTAGAAGCACAAATGTTCGGTTTAGCACAAATGTTCATTAGAATTTCGAATGTTCAATTTAGCACTGAACCCGCTTTTTGCAAAACTGCTGTTGTGTGCTGTGCCATCTTCACGGTTGCTTTTTTATTAGTTTTGTCAAGTTACTTTTTAAATTTTGTTTGTCCGATTCTGTTAATTTGTCTGTATAGTCTAAAAATTTCAAAGCAAACTTTCTGATTGCATTGTTAAACCATTTTTCGTTGTTTCTACTTTCTTCTGATTTGATTATTTCTAACCATTCCGTAGCTAAAAAATCTTGCCAATCTGTGAGAAGTTTAATTTTGTCGTTATTGATTTCTGTTATATTTTCAATTGTCAAAACTTCATTTTCAACTTTTCTATATTTTTTATTCCATTCTAAAAGGGTTTTAAAGCCGATTTGAGGTCTTGGACTTCTGTCAGGAAAAGGTAGTTTTTCAGTTATGCTGTTTATGTAAAACCCAGTTGTAACCAAGACTTTTTCATTGTCTCGCTTTACAAAAATAACCCATTCAAAGGGTGAAACCTGTTGAACACTTGAACCAGGAATATTATTGTCTTTTGTTGACTTTAATTCAACAGATTCAAAATAAATATTAGTGCTATCTGTGATTTCTAAATATAAATCGGGACTTGTGTAAACTGATTTTTTAGATTCTGTAATTGATTTCTTTTGTTCTGCACTTAATTGTTCGGGCAATAGTACGTTTACAATTTTATATGACTGTAAATTTTCAATATCAATTGTATGTTCTTCGGAATCAATTTTTACAGATAACTTTTTTAGTTTCACATCGGATAAATCATTGTGTTTTAGTAAAAATTCTTGAAAATATTTTTTTAAGTGTTCGTCTGTGTTGGCTTCTTCCGATTGAAATTTTATTGTTTCAAGACCATTTTTAGTCGTATTTAATTCATTTTCTATCTTGTAGAAATAAACAATTAGAAATGAGTTGAGTAAATTTTGAGTTGTATTCATCTATATTTATTAGTTCTTATCAAAATAAAATTCCCAATTTGATTCTATTTTTTTTGCAATGTGATATGCCAAAAGTGGTGGAACTGCATTACCAACTAATTTGTAACCAACCGAAGGACTAACTGCAAATTTTGTGTTTTTTTTATTTTGCGGAATTACAAAATTAAAATCATCTGGAAATGTCTGAATTCTTGCACATTCTCTCAATGTCAAACGTCTTTCTTTTAATCCGCTTTTTAATTCATCTATTTTTTTTCCTCCATTTTTAATACTTAATCTTCTATATTCAATATTTCCGTGGTGTTCGGAACGGATTGTTGGGGCAAGTTTATCTAATTCAACTTCTTTTTGTCCTTGACAATGAATACCCATAAATTTGGCTTTTGAGTAGTGCATTTGCGATAAATCAGAAGTTTCTTCGGGTTCTTTTAAATCCAATAAAACTTCTTTGCTTGGTGTAAACATTTTCATCAAATGCTCAACAGAAGAATAGTGCATTTCTCCGTTTAATCTATGCGTAGGAATTGGATAAGGATTATATTTTTCCGAAATTTCTTTTTTTGAAAGTTCCTCCAATGCTTCTTTTGTCAAAGCAGATTTTTTAAATCCAATAAAAATAATACGTTCCCTTGATTGTGGAACTCCAAATTGTCCAGCGTGTAGAACTTTTGGGGATAAAACTAAATATCCATCGCCATTAATATTAGAAAAATCGGATTGGATTATATCTTTTACTTCACCTAAATTAGCCAATCCTTTCACGTTTTCGGCAATAAATATTTTCGGTAAAGTAATTTCAATAACTTCTTTCATCCACATATAAAGCTTTCCTCTTGTTTCCTCTGTTGGAATGTCTGTATTTATAATGTTACCATTATGGTCTTTATGAGAATTAAAACCTTTTCTTTTTCCAGCGACGCTAAAATCTTGACAAGGAAAACCTCCTGTAACTATTTCTACATTTTGAGGAAATACATTTGTATTTCCATTTTTGTATTCTTTTACAATATCTACAATACTTCCAACTTTGAAAGTTCCGTTTAAGTCATATCCTCTCTTTTTTGAAAAATAATCATTCCAAGTAATTTTGGCGTGTTCGCTAATATCGTTTGCAAATTTTGTCTCAAAAAATGTTTCTTTCAAAAAATAATGTGTTGCATCTTCTTTTTGAATCCAATCTTTATGAATAGCTGTATTTATAGTTGCTTTTGGAATTTTAAATCCGCCTTCAAAACCAATATCCATTCCACCGCAACCTGAAAAAAGTGATAATAAATTCTTTTTCATTTCTTTACGGTTTTTAGATATTTAACTTTTGATTCAGCAACTTTTAAAATCTCTTCTGCGTCATTTTCTTGCAACAAATCATATGCAACTTTGTCGCTTTGCCAAGCAATAATTAAATCGTTTTGCGGTAAATTATATATTTCTGCAAATTTAAGGACTTGTTCTCTTGAAGGTTTGCGTTCTCCTTTTTCAAATTTGCTAATAATGGACTGGTCAATACTCGTCAAAGCAGAGACCTCACGAAGTAACAAATTTTGTTCTTCACGTCTTAATCTAATTATTTCTCCAAATGTTTTCATTAGACATTTTTTGTTTAGACAAATTTAGTCTAATTGTTTTAATTGTGAAAAATTTTTTCGATTTTTCTTCGTTTAGTTTGTCGGTAGCGGTTGTCAGGGCATAGCACACAACTCCCAAATATACGCAATTATATTCTTATCAATTGCGTCAATCTACCCAAAAATAGTTGTATTGCCGCAACATTAAAAGCAAACGAGAATATTTCTTATCCATTCGATAAATTTCTGTAAAGAGCCTTGGCTACGGCACGTTTTTGGTAAAGATTCGATTGAGAATTTTTAAAACTCACAAGTCAAATCCCATAAAAAAATCGTACTTTTGCGGGATATTTATCGAAAAACATCATATAAAATAAATGTTAAGAACACATACTTGCGGGCAGCTCCGCATTCAAGATGTCAACAAAACGGTTACTCTCTGCGGATGGGTACAGAAAATTAGAGATAAAGGTGGCATGATTTGGATTGATTTACGTGACCGCTACGGAATCACCCAATTGATGCTCGAAGAAGGTAAAACCGATAAATCTGCTATCGAACTCGCACGTACCCTTGGGCGTGAGTTTGTACTTAAAGTCGAAGGCTTGGTAGTAGAGCGTTTGTCTAAAAATGATAAAATCGAAACCGGAGATATTGAATTGAAAATCAGCGGTTTAGAGGTGTTGAATCCTGCTAAATTACCGCCTTTTCTTATCGAAGACGAAACCGATGGCGGCGATGATTTGCGTATGAAATACCGCTACTTAGATTTGCGTCGTGGCCCTGTTCGTAGCAATTTGCAGTTGCGTCATAAAGTGGCTCAGCAGACTCGTATCTACATGGATTCGCAGGATTTCATCGAGGTCGAAACCCCCGTTTTGATTAAATCTACGCCCGAAGGAGCAAGAGATTTTGTGGTGCCGAGCCGCATGAATCCGGGTGAGTTTTACGCTTTGCCGCAGTCGCCGCAGACATTCAAACAGTTGTTGATGGTTTCTGGATTCGACCGTTATTATCAGATTGTAAAATGTTTCCGTGATGAAGACCTGAGAGCCGACCGTCAGCCCGAATTTACGCAAATCGACTGCGAAATGTCGTTTGTGCAGCAAGAAGACGTTCTGCAAATGTTTGAGGGGCTAATCCGTCATTTGTTCAAAAATGTTAAAGGAATCGACCTCCCAGAAGTACCCCGCATGACCTACGCCGATGCGATGCGTCTGTACGGCTCCGATAAACCAGATATTCGTTTCGGAATGCAATTTGTTGAGCTAAACGACCTCGTAAAAGGCAAGGATTTTCCGGTTTTTGAGGCTGCCGAATTGGTTGTGGGTATCAATGCCAATGGTTGTGCCGAATATACTCGTAAGCAAGTTGATGAACTGACCGAGTGGGTGAAACGTCCGCAAATCGGAGCAAAAGGCTTGGTTTATGTACGATATAATGCCGACGGAAGCATCAAGTCTTCGGTTGATAAGTTCTATTCGGAAGATGATTTGAAGAAAATCGTTGAGAGATTCGATGCCAAACCTGGTGATTTGATTTTGATTTTGGCAGGCGAAGCCAATAAAACTCGTAAGCAGCTAAACGAATTGCGTTTGGAGATGGGAAGCCGCCTCCGTTTGCGTAATCCTGACGAGTTTAAGGTGCTTTGGGTGTTGGATTTCCCGCTTTTGGAGTACGGCGAAGAAGAAAATCGTTGGTTTGCGATGCACCATCCGTTTACGAGTCCGAAACCAGAAGATATTGCCTTGCTTGAGACAGATTTAGGAGCTGTTCGTGCCAATGCCTACGATATGGTTATCAACGGAACCGAAGTAGGAGGTGGCTCGGTGCGAATCTTCCAAAAACCATTACAACAAAAGATGTTTGAGATTCTTGGGTTCAGCGAAGAAGAAGCCAAAAAACAATTCGGTTTCTTGATGGATGCCTTTGAGTTTGGGGCTCCTCCGCACGCTGGTATTGCCTTTGGGTTCGACCGTCTTTGTTCTATCTTTGGTGGTGCCGATTCAATCCGTGATTTCATCGCATTCCCTAAAAATAATTCGGGTCGCGATGTGATGATTGACTCGCCTTCGACAATCGCCGCAGCACAAATGGAAGAGTTAAAGATAAAGAGTACGGTGTAAATTTTGCAAAATTGCCCTTCCTCAAAATTGATGCCAAAACCAAATATGCAGTTTAGAAATCGACAATTCGTAAAAAGTTTAATTTCTAAATGTTTATTTTAAATTCGTCCGCTTAAATTTTGAGATAATAGCATTTACAAAAATTTTCGCTTTCAAATATTTTTTTATCCAATAAAAAAGTCTGTAAATCAAGTGTTTACAGGCTTTTTTTGTGCTTCTGATTGGTCTTTAGATAATAGTTTTATAAATTATTTTTGAAGTTGTACCGCTTAATCATTTTTTGGCACGGCATTTGTTAAATATATAGCGTACGTCTGATAAATACTTTTTAAAGATATAGCATAGGGTGGTTCACTCCACGAACCCAAAAAGTAAACCCAGATTTTGTACCCAATACCCATATTCAAAAGGTTCACTCAATAGATTTGTAAAATCACCTGCACATTGTCAGGTGATTTTTTATTTTTGTGCTTCCAAACTCTCAAAATCAAAATTTGAAATCTCAAACTTTCAGAAAATCCGAACGCCTCTGTAGCGAAAAAGTCATCACCAATCTCTTTGATAGGAAGAACCCTAACAACCAGTCTGCTTTTGCGTATCCGTTTAAGGTTACATTTTGCGTAAGTGATTCATTATCAACTCCTCAAGTGCTTTTTTCGATTTCAAAAAGGGGCTTCAAACACGCCGTAGATAGAAACCTAATTCGTCGCCGCAGCCGCGAAAGCTACCGACTCAACAAGGCTATACTGGGTAGCACCAAAGCCTACATTGCGTTTGTTTACATTGGTAAAATCATCGAACCGTACGATGTTATTGAGAAAGGGATGAAGAAGGTTTTATCGGAGCTCAATAAACGTAATTTATCGAGCGGTATCAATTGATAAACAATTTAAAAGTTCGTTAATTTAATAATTACTACCGTTCAATCATTTTTTGGTACTTTATTTGTAGTGACATATCCGTTAAATAACATTTTGACGGATGAAATTATTGCATACTTTACTGCTGAAGAATTTAAACAATTGGGTGAAAAAAGTAAATATTTACGGCTTCTTATTCATTAGTTTATCATTTCTTCAATCCTATGGTCAAACGGGAAATTTCAATTGGTGGGATGGTTCTACTGGTAATGTCTGGAACGCAACAGATGTATCAAGAACCTATACAGTCAGTTGTGGTCCAGGGTGTACGGTCAATGTAACAATGACCATTATTGACCCAAATAATCGTAATGGCGACCCTAATCGCTTGAACCCACACCCATGGGGAGATAATTTTGGTACTTGTGGCTGGCTTGCAAATGGTGGATTTTCATCCAGTAATCCAAATAGCAATCCCGCGGGTGCTACAGGCTCATTTAATGACCCTTGGGACTCATCCTGCAGTATTGAAGGCGGGCTCGAAACCGAGACGGGAGGAGCTTATGGCAATAACTTCTTAACCTTTGCAATGGCTTCTGTTAGTCATTTAGAAAATGTAACGGTTAGATTTACTTTCTCAAAACCAGTATATTTAAGTTCGTTTACGATTGGAGATATTGATGGTCGGACACTCACGCAAGACCAAAACGATACAACATTAGACATAAGAGAAAAACCAGGTAATTCATACCAAGATGAGGTAACCGTAATAGCGAATGGCCCTTTGGGTAATGTACCTGTTTCATTTTCGCAAGCTGGTAGCCTATTAATCCAAGATTTAGCAAACCAGACCGTTCGCTCGGTATATAATTCATCAACTGTGAATTTAGACCCAGCAGATTTACGTGGTACAATCACAGTGAATACTTCGGATGCTATTACTCAATTAGATATTGTCTATTCTAATGGCGAAGAAGATGCTATTGCTGAGCAAACTAATCCTACATGGTATTCATGGTGGAGCAATACAAATGGAGCAACCAATGGGGTGTCTGACGACCACGCAATCAGAATTTCAGGTTTTACCTTTACAGCTTGCCCAGACTTTGCATTCACTACTACAAATGCAACGGTGTGTCCTGGTGGAAATGCAACAATAGGAGTAACGGCAGCAAATGGAACTCCGCCTTACACTTATAGCTGGGTAGGGCCAAACGGTTTTACATCTAACTTGCAAAATCCTACGGTCAATAACGTAACAAGTGCAGGTATATATACCGTAACTGTTTATGACTCTGAACTTTGTTTTGGTACTACTACTGCTTCGGTATCGCTTTTTTCTACCCCAACAGCAAGTATAACAGGCACAACAAACCTAAATTGTACGGTAACGAGCGTAAGCAGAACAGCAAGTGGTGGCGGAACATACTTGTGGGCTGGACCAAACTCGTTTACATCAACGAATGCAGGTATTTCTGCAACAACTGCCGGAACTTATACAGTAAGAGTAACCAATGCAAACGGCTGTACTGCAACAGCAACAACATTAGTTACAAGTGATACAACGCCACCAACGGTAGGTATAACAGGCACGACAAACCTAACTTGTACAGTAACGAGCGTAAACAGAACAGCAAGTGGTGGTGGAACATATTTGTGGAGTGGACCAAGTTCGTTTACCTCAACGAATGCGAGTATTTCAGCTACAACGGCAGGTGTATATACCCTAACAGTAACAAATACAACGAATGGCTGTACTGCAACAGCAACAACTTCGGTTACGAGCAATACAACACCACCGACAGTAGGTATTACAGGAACCACAAACCTAACTTGTATAGTAACGAGTGTTAACCGAACAGCCACAGGAGGAGGAACGTACTTGTGGGCTGGACCAAACTCGTTCACCTCAACGAATGCGAGTATTTCGGCTACAACGGCAGGTATATATACTGTAACAGTAACAAATACAACGAATGGTTGTACAGCAAGTGCAACAACATCAGTTACAAGTGATACAACACCACCAACGGTAGGAGTTACAGGTACAACAAACTTGACTTGTACGGTAACGAGCGTAAGCAGAACAGCGACGGGTGGCGGAATATATTTGTGGGCTGGACCAAACTCGTTTACGTCAACGAATGCGAGTATTTCAGCTACAACCGCAGGAACTTATACCGTAACAGTATTGAATATAACGAATGGCTGTACAGCAACAGCAACAACATCAGTTACAAGTGATACAACACCACCAACGGTGGGAGTTACAGGCACTGCAAACTTGACATGTATAGTAACGAGTGTAAGCAGAACAGCGACAGGTGGCGGAACATATTTATGGGCTGGACCAAACTCGTTTACCTCAACGAATGCGAGTATTTCGGCTACAACGGCAGGTGTATATACTGTAACAGTAACAAATACAACTAATGGCTGTACAGCAACAGCAACAACATCAGTTACAAGTGATACAACGCCACCAACGGTAGGAGTTACAGGTACAAACAATTTGACTTGTACGGTAACGAGCGTAAGCAGAACAGCGACGGGTGGCGGAATATATTTGTGGGCTGGACCAAACTCGTTTACATCAACAAATGCAAGTATCAGTGCCACGACCGCAGGAACTTATACCGTAACAGTATTGAATACAACGAATGGCTGTACAGCAACAGCAACAACAGTTGTTACAAGCGATACAACCCCACCAACGGTAGGCATAACAGGCACTACTAACTTGACTTGTGCAGTAACGAGTGTTAACCGAACAGCAACAGGCGGAGGAACATATTTGTGGGCTGGACCAAACTCGTTTACTTCAACGAATGCAAGTATCAGTGCCACGACCGCAGGGACATACACAGTAACAGTAACAAATACAACGAATGGCTGTACAGCGAGTGCAACGACATCAGTTACAAGCGATAATTCATTGCCAACAGTCGGCATTACAGGTACAAACAATTTGACTTGTACGGTAACGAGTGTTAACCGAACAGCGACAGGTGGCGGAACATACTTGTGGGCTGGACCAAACTCGTTTACGTCAACAAATGCAAGTATCAGTGCAACAACCGCAGGGACATACACAGTAACAGTAACAAATACAACAAGTGGTTGTACAGCGAGTGCAACAACTTCTGTCACGAGCGACACTACACCACCAACGGTAGGAGTTACAGGTACAAACAATTTGACTTGTACGGTAACGAGCGTAAGCAGAACAGCGACGGGTGGCGGAATATATTTGTGGGCTGGACCAAACTCGTTTACGTCAACAAATGCAAGTATTAGTGCAACAACCGCAGGTACATACACAGTAACAGTAACAAATACAACTAATGGCTGTACAGCAACAGCAACAACATCAGTTACAAGTGATAATTCATTGCCAACAGTCGGCATTACAGGTACAAACAATTTGACTTGTACAGTAACAAGCGTAAGCAGAACAGCGAGTGGCGGTGGAACATATTTGTGGGCTGGACCAAACTCGTTTACGTCAACGAATGCAAGTATCAGTGCAACAACCGCCGGAACTTATACCGTAACAGTAACGAATACAACAAGTGGCTGTACAGCAACAGCAACAACAGTTGTTACAAGCGATACAACCCCACCGATGGTAGGAGTTACCGGCACAGATAACCTAACTTGTACGGTAACAAGTGTTAACCGAACAGCGAGTGGCGGCGGAACGTACTTGTGGGCTGGACCAAACTCGTTTACGTCAACGAATGCGAGTATCAGTGCAACAACCGCTGGAACATATACCGTTACAGTAACAAATACAACGAATGGTTGTACAGCAAGTGCAACAACTTCTGTCACGAGCGACACAACACCACCAACGGTAGGAGTTACAGGGACAACAAACTTGACTTGTACGGTAACGAGCGTAAGCAGAACAGCGAGTGGTGGCGGAATATATTTGTGGGCTGGACCAAACTCGTTTACGTCAACAAATGCAAGTATCAGTGCCACGACCGCTGGAACTTATACCGTAACAGTATTGAATACAACGAATGGCTGTACAGCAACAGCAACAACATCAGTTACAAGTGATACAACCCCACCAACGGTAGGTATTACAGGTACAAGCAATTTGACTTGTACGGTAACGAGCGTAAGCAGAACAGCGAGTGGTGGCGGAATATATTTGTGGGCTGGACCAAACTCGTTTACGTCAACAAATGCAAGTATCAGTGCCACGACCGCTGGAACTT
>JBKBNY010000007.1:0-298195 GCA_046295175.1 Spirosomataceae bacterium | reverse complement strand
GAACAGAGAAGTTAAGCCCACGACCGCCGATGGTACTTAGGTCAAACTTGGGAGAGTAGGTAGATGCCAGAATTTTATTGCAAAACCCTCAGTCAGCACTGAGGGTTTTTTGCGTTTATAGAACCCATCCCACTGGTAATGGCTAAATTAAAAGATAAAATAACTTTCCCTATGGGGTTCTGATAACCGAACCCTCCTCCTAATTTATTATTGCAACAATATTCGGGGTTCTTTCTTAAATCTCAGGCGTTTCAGACTGATTTGAATGTAATTAACTGGTACTGGTTCGGAGATTTCAAGGAGACTTTTGAAGTTTCGCCCTAAATCCCTCTTCGAGCGAAGAGGGATTTAATACTCATGTTCTTGGGCGATGTAAAACATGAGTTTCATAAGTTTAATAGGATTAGACTATAAAAATAACAGTTTTTTTTAAGATTTAAATAAAATTAGACATATTAAAATTTGATTAGGGTATGAAATTAGAGCTAAACTAATTAAGTGGATATGTAATGCAATTAAAATAACCAAAGCTTATTATCTAATTATTTACTCATAAATATTTATTTTTGAGATATTTACTATCTGCCTTACTTTAGTTAGATATTTCAATATGTTTTATCTGCCTATTGATGAGCTCTTATTGTAGATATTTTAGTATAATTATTATTGTTTAACCCCTACCCTTTTTGAATGAAAAAATCTACTATTTTATTAGTCTTAGTAGCTGCTTTGGGCTATTTTGTTGATGCTTATGATTTAATACTTTTCGTTGTTTTAAGAAAATCCAGTTTAGAAGAATTAGGATTGGTTGGTCAGCAAAATACCGATATTGGACTTATTTTGTTCAATGTACAAATGGTCGGAATGCTCATCGGGGGTGTTCTTTTTGGGATACTTGGGGATAAAAAAGGACGCCTTTCGGTACTTTTTGGTTCTATTATCCTGTATTCATTAGCAAATATCGCCAATGGCTTCGTCAATGATGTATGGACTTACGGTGTATTTAGGTTTTTAGCCGGAATTGGTTTAGCTGGTGAGTTGGGAGTTGGTGTAACCATAGTTGCCGAGTCTATGCCTAAAGAAATCAGAGGATATGGTACATCTATTTTGGCAATGGTTGGGGCTTCGGGGGCAGTTGTAGCAGCATTGGTGGGTGACGCATTCTACTGGAGATACGCTTACTATCTTGGTGGTGGTATGGGCCTTCTTTTGTTATTGTTACGTATCGGGATTTTTGAATCTGAAATGTTTAAAAAAGCAAAAGAGCAAGGAGTAGAAAGGGGTAATTTTATTAGTTTATTTGCAAAGAAGGACAGATTTAAACGATATTTGGCCTGTATGCTCATCGGATTTCCGATTTTCTTTATGGTTACGATTCTGATGCAAATGGCTCCAGAAGTGGCAAAAGCTCTCGGAATCCAAGGAAAAGTAACGGCAGGGCAAGCTGTGATGTACGTCTATGCTGGTTTAGCTTTTGGCGATATGCTCAGCGGTTTTGTGAGCCAAAAACTACAAAGTCGCCGTAAAACGATATTCATATTTCAAGGTATTTGTATGATAATGTGTTTTGTGTATCTCAACTTGTGGGGAGCAACAAACACCGCAGTTTTTATAACCTGTGCTATCATGGGGGCGGCTTCGGGGTACTGGATTGTATTGATTACGATGTCGGCTGAGCAATTCGGAACAAACCTTAGAGCCACGGTAGCTACAACTATACCGAACTTTGCCCGTGGAGCAGCTGTACCAATTACTATTATACACCAAACCCTCACTAAATGGCTTGACGGCGATTTGATAAAAGCAGCAATCATCGTCGGGATTGTTACGTTTGGAGCAGCTTTTTGGGCAAATTCAACGCTTAAAGAGACGTTTACCAAAGACTTAGATTATGTAGAGTAAGTTGGTAAGGTATTTGTAGATTGGCTTTAAAATAATCCCTTCAAATCTAATAATAATGAGTAAGAAAAAGAGCAATCAGAGACCGATAGCTAATAAAATCGAGAATATATCGGTAAATGAAAATAATCAAGTTGTACAACCAGTAAAAAATCTATTTGATAGTGTTTCTAATTGGCAGGGAATAATATTCTTTGGTGTATTAATGCTTATTTTAACAATTGTACTTTATAAAGATTTTATATCGGGAAAATATTTGTTTGTTTATAAAGATATTGGTAGCGATGCATATAACACACATTATCCAAATTATGTGCATCATATTAACTATTTGCTAAAAGAGGGTACGCCCCAATGGTCGTTTAATCAAGGGCTTGGTCAAAATTTATATCCTTTTTGGTTTGAACCTATTTCTACATTTATACTTTATTTTTTCTTCCAGAATGATGTGCCAGCAGGTATGGTCTGGATTCAGATTGTTTTTACACTTTTGGCTGGGGGCTTTTTTTATGGTTTTTTGAGAGCTTTAAAGCTCCATTTTTATCCATCACTACTGGGTGGGTTATTTTATGCCTTCAGTGGCTACATGGTACTTTATGGCTCTTGGTGTGTAAATATATTTCCAGCAGAGGTAATGCAAATGGCATTTACACTGTTTGCTATTGAGAAATATTTATCGGACAAAAAATGGTATTACTATCCGATTGTAGTAGCTTTAGTAGGTATTCATCAACCTTTTGATTTGTACTTTGTAGCCATTTTAACGCTAATATATACTTTACTAAGAGAGAGTGCCAATGAAGTTTTTGACTTCAAAAAATGGGCTATTAATCTATTAATGTTTGGATTAATTGGGATAGTGGGCTTAGGATTAGGCTCTTTTCTGATATGGAGCAATCTTCAACAAATGTTGGACAGTCCAAGAGGAACAGGAGAATTTGCCTATACCAATAGATTGAGTAGTACCCCAATATTCGATTTGGCAGATTCGCTACAGCGTTCGACAAATATCATGCGGACATTTTCGACAAATCTTCAAGGTTCTGCAACTACATACCGAGGCTGGATGAATTACATGGAAGCTCCAGTGCTTTATTGTGGCATGTTGGTTTTAATTTTAGTACCACAATTATTTGTATTCTTGAGTCGCCAGCAACGAATTTTTTATGGTAGTGTTCTCGTGTTTTTCTTCTTTACTTTAGTTTTTCCTTTTTTTAGATATGCTTTTTGGCTTTTTACAGGTGATTATTACCGAGCATTAGGGCTAATAATTGTATTGCTGTTGATATACTACGCCATGATGGCCTTACATAAAATTTATGAAGGAAATAAAGTTAATATTTGGGTTTTAGGTGGAACTGTACTGATGCTATTATTTTTACTGTTGAGTGTTGACGCCCAAGCTTACAACCTTGTTAAGAGCCAACGAACTACAATAATATTATTTATTATTGCAAATGCTGTGTTAGTATTAGGTTTCAATAGTAAAGCTCTGCGTATTCCAGTTTTATTTATGTTATTAGGATTGTCTTGTGCTGAGTTATATAGTTTTTCAACTAAACCAATATATGAACGCGACTATGCAAAAAAAGCCGACATTTATGAATCGGTTGGTTATAATGACGCAACAATAGATGCTCTGAAGTATATCTCAGATAAAGACAAAGGATTTTACCGAGTCGAAAAAGATTATTTATCAGGCTTGGCAATCCATGGTAGTTTTAATGATGCCAAAATACAGGGATACAAAGGTACTCGCTCTTACCATTCATTTCATAATATCAACTACATTAGGTTTATGAAGAACATCAACGAGTTGCCGATGGCTGGTGAAAACGGTACGCGTTGGGTAAACGGATTAATGGGAGCTCCGTTTGCAATGAAATTATGCGGTGTAAAATACATTTTATCTCGAAACCCAAATGTAAGTATTTATCGCGGACAAGATATTGACTCGGTCGGAATGGTAAAAGATGTGAAAATCCTGAGAGTCAATCGAACATTACCGCTTGGGGTAACATACGATAAATTTATGACCGAAGAAAACTTCTTAAAAATGGGCAAAGAAGGCAAGCATCGTGGTTTTTTACAGGTTGCGGTTGTTAATAAAGATTTAGTAGGTTCTCTAAATGGTCTTTCGGAAATCAAAACGATAGATTCTACAAGAGCTATGACTTTTGATACTTTGACTTCATGGACAAATAATCTCAAAAAAGACACCTTACAGATTGAATCTTATAACTCGAATAACATCAAGGGTAAAATCAATCTAACACAGAAGAAAATAATGTTTTTCTCAATTCCGTATGATAAAGGCTGGAATCTCAAAGTAGATGGGAAAGACACTAAAATAGAAGTTTTATTTACAGGATTAATGGGTACTGTTATAGAAAAAGGGCAGCACGAAATAGAACTGACCTTTGAAGACCCTCATAAATCTACAGGAACGCTGATTTCTTTATTAAGCTTGGGGATTTTTGTTTGTGCGATTTTTTTATTGCCAAAACTTAAAAAGAAAAGCAATAAAATCGAACCAATATCCTAAAAATCTGTGATTTTGAGAATTGGCATACAATTTGTAAATTGAATGAGTAAAATACGATTTACACAAATTGTATGCCCTTTACTCTAACTCAAAAAAAAATGATTAACGTCGGTATTATCGGCTATGGCTATTGGGGTGTAAACCTGCTAAGAAACTTCTACAATACACCAAATTGTAATATACAATTAGTTTGCGACCAGAGAACTGAACGCCTTGATTTAGTAAGAAAAAATTACCCAAATGTAGGCACTACAACCTCAGTAGATAGTCTCTTAAATAATAAAAATATTGATGCTGTCATAATAGTAACACCAGTATCGCTACATTATCCAATTGCCAAAAAAGCACTCCAAAAAGGGAAACATATCCTAGTCGAGAAACCCTTTACAGCTTCAGTAAAACAAGCCAATGAACTTATAAATCTTGCCATCCAGAAAAACTTAGTTATTGCCATAGACCATACGTTTTTGTTCACGGGGGCTGTCCGTAAAATAAAAAATCTGGTAGAAATTGGCGAACTCGGAAATATTCAGTACTTTGACTCAACGAGAATAAATTTAGGTCTTTTTCAGTCTGATGTAAATGTAATCTGGGACTTAGCTCCGCACGATATTTCGATTCTAAACCATCTGATTTCAGAAAAGCCACAAAGCGTAATGGCCACTGGCCGCTCCCATACAGCAAATAAGATTGAAAATATCGCTTATATGAGCGTAGGCTATCAGTCGAATTTTATGGCTCATTTTACTTGTTCGTGGGTTTCTCCAGTTAAAATCAGAAGAATTTTACTGGGTGGCGATAAGAAAATGGTATTGTATGATGACGTAGAACCAACCGAGAAAATAAAAATCTATGACTCGGGCTATCAAATTAAGACCGAACAAGAAAAACACCGGATGTTGATAGATTACCGAACAGGGGATATTCATTTACCCAAAATAGAGCAAATTGAGGCACTTTCGGTAATGTCCAGAGATTTTATTAATGCTGTCGAATCAAGCTCAAAACCTTTTGTAGATGGCTTGGCAGGTTTAGAAGTGGTAAAAATATTAGAGGCTGCACAAAAGTCTATTAGTAAAGGCGGTAAGGAAATTAAATTATAATGATGCAAGTTATAAACGAAGATTCGGCTAAACGAAACCTTAAAAATGTAAAGGTTGGTGATAATGTAAAAATCTATGATTTTGTGAATGCTTACGGCTGTGAAATAGGAGATAATACTAAAGTTGGGACATTTGTTGAAATCCAGAAAGGGGCAATCATCGGTAAAAACTGTAAGATTTCGAGCCATAGTTTTATTTGCGAAGGAGTAGAAATAGAAGATAATGTATTTATTGGCCATAATGTTACATTTATCAATGACCTTTTTCCGAGGGCGACCAACGATGATGGCTCAATGCAAACTGAACAGGACTGGAAGATGGAGCAAACTTACATTCGCAAAGGGGCATCTATTGGTTCGAGCGTTACGATTTTGTGTGGAGTAACCATCGGAGCGGGTTCGATAGTAGGAGCTGGGTCTGTGGTAACAAAAGATATTCCTGATAATGTGATTGTGGCTGGTAACCCAGCCAAGATAATCCGTAAAATTGAAAAATAATGGAGGTACAAACACTTACAATACCATTTCTTGATTTAAAAAAACAGTACCAACAAATCAAAGAAGAAGTTTTAGAAGCAACTCAGAAAGTTTTTTCAGAAACAGCCTTTTCTGGTGGAAAATACGTTGAGCAATTTGAGAGAAACTTTGCCACATATTGTGGTACAAATTATGCAATGGCTTGTAATAATGGCACTACAGCTTTACACCTGGCGATGTTGGCGATTGGAGTGGGTGAGGGTGATGAGGTGATTGTACCCGCTAATACTTTTATTGCATCTGCATGGGGTGTTTCTCATGCTGGAGCAACCCCTGTATTTGTTGATTGTACAAGCGATACATGGGAAATTGACCCAAATAAAATTGAAGAAAAAATAACTTCACAGACCAAGGCAATTATTGGGGTGCATCTTTACGGACAACCGTTTGATATTGATAGAGTCAGAGCAATTGCCGATAAACATAATCTTTTTTTGATAGAAGATGCCGCCCAAGCACACGGAGCCTACTATAAAGGGCAAAAAGTAGGTAAATTTGGAGATTTGGCATGCTTTAGTTTTTATCCCGGTAAAAACCTTGGTGCTTACGGAGAAGCAGGTGGACTTACAACAAATAACGAAAGATATTATCAGCATATCAATAAATTAAAAAATCATGGCTCAACCCAAAGGTATTATCATGACGAAATCGGTTATAATATGCGGATGGACGGACTTCAAGGGGCTATTTTAGATATAAAACTTCGCTATCTGGACGAATGGAATAATCGCCGACGTGAGATTGCCAATATGTATTTTAATCAAATAAATAATCCAAAAATACAGTTTCAGAAACAACTTGAAGGAACCCAATCGGCTTATCACCTATTTGTCATAACAACCAATGACCGAGAGCAATTCATGAAATATCTTGCTGATAATAGCATCGTAGCAGGATTACACTACCCAGTTCCGTGTCATTTACAGAAAGCGTATAATTTCTTAGGTTACAAAAAGGGCGATATGCCAAATGCCGAATATTTGGCAGAGCATTGTGTAACTCTACCGATGTTTGCCGAACTCGAAGATGAGGAAGTGCTGTATATAATTGAAACCATAAATAACTATTAGGCTATGATTACTCAAAAACAAACTTGGTCGGTGATTGTCTTTTGTTACAATGAGGCCGAAACCGTACGCAAAGTGGTACTTCATACAAGAGAAGTTCTCGAAAAAATTGCGTCAACCTATGAAATTGTAATCGTAGATGATGGAAGTGACGATGGTTCAAGAAAAGTAGTTGAACAACTGTCTAAAGAAGTAGATTTTGTAAGAGCAGTTATTCATGAAACTAATTTAGGGATAGGTAAGGCACTTCGTAGCGGATATGATAATGTACAATATGAAAACGTCTGTGCTGTACCAGCAGACGGGCAGTTTGATGTAGAAGAACTGTTGGTACATGAGCATATTCCTGCAAATACTTTTATTTCATTTTATCGAAAAGAAAATACTACTTATACTTTAGCTCGAAATGCCCTTTCTTATTTTAATCGCAAATTAAATTTATTTATCAATGGTTTTGATTTAAAAGACGTAAACTGGGTAAAAGTGTATAAAAATCAAAACATGAAGCAGATTTGCCCTTATGAAATTGAAAGCTCGTTGATTGAAAGCGAAATATGTGCAAAATTGCTTCGTTCAGGATGTAAAGTCAATGAAGTGAAATCAAAATATCTACCAAGAGAAGCAGGTGTTAGCAAAGGTGCTTCTTGGAAAATTGTTAGACAAGCAATGAAAGATACTCTGTTTTTGACGGTTGTTTTGTGGAAGTTTCGAAAAAAAAGTAGAGTAATAAAAAAGTTGATAATACAAACCAATAAACAGTCTGTCTATTTACCAATCTAATTCGGATTGAGTCTGAATAAAGTTGATGTAATAAAACCTAAATCACATAGTAGATTCTATATTTTTTTATAGTTTTAAAATTTGCGATTACCAAAATGTTTGTATTTTTACCGTGCAAAACTTTTTATAATGACCACCACTTATCAAAAATTAACGTTAATTATACTGCTTTTAAAAATTACTACAAACAGCTTTTGCCAAATCCCTAACTATGTACCCAGTAATGGCTTAGTTGGTTATTGGGGTTTCAACGGAAATGCCAATGATGCCAGTGGGAACAATAATCATGGTGTAGCTTCGAATGCTTATCTGACAACTGACCGCTTTGGACAGACCAACAGTGCCTACCAGTTTAATGGTTCGAATGCAAGGATAGACGTAAGCAATGCTTTTTTTAATGTTGGTTGGAACTCCTACACGATTTCAGCCTGGACATATTCTACAAATTATAATAATCCGAATAATTATAACGATAGCCAAATTATTATTAATACCAATCTACATAATGGTATTGCCATAACTGGATACGGAAATAATAACCCTTTTAATTCTATTTGGGATAACAGATATGTATTTTTGGCTAACTCTAACCCTATCTTTAGAGCGTGGGATATGGTTCTTTCAAATGGTTATTCAAATACTTTCAGAGCGATTTATACTTGGAAACACATCGTATTGGTAAAGTCAAACAATACATTCCGATTGTACGTAGATGGAGTCTTGGATAAAACAGTGGTAAGCTCATTATCGGCTAATTCCTATTTTTGTAGAATGGTATTCGGAAACATTTCTCCTGAAATACCCGCAAATTCTGAATCATTTGAAGGCTTTTTAGGTAAATTAGATGATTTTGGCATTTGGAATAGGGCTTTATCGCAGTCGGAGATTACAGCGTTATATAACTCAACTATCTGCACCAGTTTACTAAGTCTATCAAGTCCAGAAGATAATTATAACGCAGGTACATACCAAAAGAGTGCTTTAGGTAATAACGGGAAAATCATAGCTACAAATAAGATTACAGGTTCGGCAAATCTAACTTACAATGCTAAATCATCAATTGAATTAAACGCAGGTTTTCAAGTAAACTCAGGGGCAATTTTCAAAACAGAAATTGCAGCTCAATCTACAAATTGTGAGTAATAAGATTAGAAAATGGTGTGGTTTTTGCTAAGAGATTATTAAAAATTTCTCTACAATAAACTTATCTGCACTATGAGTGAAAGACTTCTTTTTTTAATTATTTCTATTTTTTACTCAAATATTTTATTTGGGCAATTACCCACTTATTTACCTAAAAGTAATCTGATTGGATATTGGGATTTTAGTGGAAATGCTAATGATTTAAGTGGTAACAATCACCACGGAGTAGTTCTGAAAGCGACCTCTACCACCGACCGTTTCGGTAACCCTAACGGTGCATTCGAGTTTAATGGGATTGACAGTAGAATTAGCATAAATGACAAATTCTTTAATAACGGATGGGATAACTACACCATCTCTTTCTGGACTAATTCCTATTCATTTTTAAACCCTAATAATGTAAATGATAGCCAAATTGTGTTTAATACAAGCCCTCATAACGGAACTGTATTTACAATGTATGGGAGTAACCAACCATTTAATGCTTCTTGGAATAACAAATATGCATTATTAGTTGGGAGTAACCCGAGTAACAGAGATTGGGATGTAATTTATGATAATGGTCAATCAAATTCGACTCGTTTGATTAATACGTGGGTTCATACAACTGTGGTAAAAAACAATGATAAATTTTCAATATATATCAATGGAGTATTGGATAAAGTAATTACGGGGAATCGACAAAATCTACCAGTATTCACCCAAATGGTATTTGGAAATATCTCGCCTGAAATTGGTGAAGATGAAGGGTTTAATGGTAAAATTGACGATTTCGCTATCTGGAACCGAACCCTCTCAGAAACTGAAATTAAAACAATTACACAAGGAAAGAATAACATCACTACCGACCTTTCACTCAAATCATTCTCTCAAAATCGAATTGTTGAAAAAGAAAAAGATGGGGTAATATCATTCACCCTAAAAAATGAAAGTGCTACAAACGCAACTAATATTAAAGTGCTATTAAAGATACCTTATACTCCACCTTTTGTGGTAAAAAACTCACAGAATTGTACGAAGGGTACTTTTGATAGTAACATGTGGACGATTCCAGAATTAGCCGCAGGCGATAGCTGTGTATTGAATGTAACATATCAACCTATTCAGAATGGTGTTTGGTATGTAGAAGCCGAGGTATTCAGTGCTGACCAAGAAGATACAGATTCTAATGTGAATAATGGGATTGATACAGAAGATGATTTTACACGTGCCTGTATGAGTATTCCGATAAAAGTTGAAACCGAACCATTTGGAATGCAATTGATGATTGAAGATTCCAAATTAGATATTTCGCAATGGTACAAAAACGATACAGTTATTGCGGGTGCAACATCTGGCGTATTGCAAGTAACTTCTTTGGGCCGTTTTAGTTATACGACCAAGACGTTTAAATGCCCAACTCAAGGTTGTTGCCCATTTATATTAGAGAAAGCGACCGTTGCTCCAAATTGCTGTGTACCGCTTGAATATATTTTGAAGAAGTAAAATTGATACTAAAAGTATTTGTGAAAACTAAAGCGACCCCAATAATCAAACTCTATTGTTTTTTATTTGGGTCGCCTATTTTAAAACTTCAACTTACAACGACACCCCTCTCTTCCACGGAATAAAATCATCTTGCCCGAGTCTTTCGGCGTGGGTTACGTATTCGCCATTTGCCAAACCAATTACCCATTCGAGCAATCTTTCGGCATTTTGGTCGATAGTTTCTTCGCCCGAAATGATACTTCCGCAATTAAAATCTATCACATCGTGCATTTTTTGAGCTAAAGCATCATTGGTAGAAATCTTTACGACCGGACAAATCGGATTGCCCGTTGGTGTTCCCAAACCAGTTGTAAACAGCGTAATTGTCGCTCCCGAAGCTGTTTTACCCGTTACGGCTTCAACGTCATTGCCTGGCGTACAAACTAAGTGTAAACCTTGTTTGGTTGGGGTTTCGGTATAGTTCAGTACATCCACGATTGGAGCATTTCCTCCTTTTTTAGCAGCCCCTGCCGACTTGATGGCATCGGTAATTAATCCGTCTTTGATATTGCCTGGCGAAGGATTAAACGCGAAAGCCGAGCCGATTGCTGAAGCTTTATCTGAATAATCTCGCATCAATTTTTCAAATTTTGCGGCTTTCTCTTCGGTTTCACAACGATTCAATAATTCTTGCTCGACACCGTGTAACTCTGGGAACTCAGCCAAGAGCGTTCTACCACCCAAAGCTACAATAATATCCGAAAGGTGCCCGATGGCTGGGTTTGCCGAAATTCCCGAAAACCCATCCGAACCTCCACATTTTAATCCAACGTTTAATTTACTAAGCGGTGCTGGCTTACGTTCGATTTTATTGGCTTCGATTAATCCTAAAAATGTTGCTCGAATGGCATCAGAAAGTAGCTCGAACTCAGTGCCTTTTTGTTGCTCGAAGAACAAAATCGGTTTATCAAAGTTTGGATTACGTTTCTTAACGGCATCCATAAATATTTGGTATTCGGCATTTTGGCAACCCAAACTTAAAACCGTTATACCAGCTACATTTGGGTTATTGGCATAGGCCGCAAAAAGATTACAAAGCGTATTGGCATCCTGACGAGTACCGCCGCAACCACCTTCGTGCGTCAAAAATTTGATACCGTCAATATTTGGGAATAGCTTGGACTTGGGATTTGAGATTTCGGACTTTTCTATCGCTTCAGTTTTAAGACTTGCACTAATATCTCCGCCCGATTTGTACAATTCGACCAGTTCATGCACTTGATTTCGGTACGTTTCGGGTTGAGCGTAGCCTAATTCACGCTCGAAGGCATCCTTCATAATCAAGATATTGCGATTTTCGCAAAATACGAGCGGCACAACCAACCAATAATTACGAGTACCCACACTACCATCGCTGCGGTGGTAGCCCCAAAAAGTACGGTCTTTCCATTTATCAACATTTGGCGGAGTCCACGAATACGGCTGGCGTTTGGCAGTCGAATAATCTTCTGACTCGTGTTTGAGGTTGAATGTCGTAATCTGACTTCCTTTTTTGATGGGCTGAATAGCTTTGCCAACCAAAACACCGTACATGATGACCGAATCGCCAATACCTAAATCTTCGGTCACGAATTTGTGTTTGGCATCAATATCGTGTTGTATTGTGTAGGTATTTCCTTCAAATTCGATTTCGTCGCCAGCTTTCAGATTTTGCAGAGCAACAATAACATTATCTTTAGAATGTAGTTTTAAGACCTTGTGCATTTTGTTTGTACCACAACGATTGGTTAGTTTTTACAAAGTTATAGATTATAACCATATCTCAATTGCCCTATCGAAGCGACTTTTTATGTTATTTTGACCATTTCTTTTTCATTGTGCGATTTCAACCCTAATTTTGAACACAAATTATCATTACCTAAAACTACTATGTTCAGATTAGATAATAAAGTTGCCGTAATAACAGGAGGAGCGAGCGGTATCGGACTTGCGATTTCGAGATTATTTGCTCAACAAGGGGCAATTGTACATATTTTTGAATTGAATATTGACCAAGCCGAACGCGAAGCCGACCTCATCAATGCCAGTGGTGGCGAGGCGTATTGCCATCAGGTCGATGTATCGAAACAGAAGGATGTGCAGAAAGCGATTGGCCGAATCACCAAAGAGCAAAAGATTGATATTTTGGTCAATAACGCTGGAATCGCTCACGTCGGAACCGCCGAAACCACCACCGAAGCCGATTTTGAAAAGGTTTTCAATGTCAACGTAAAAGGTGTTTACAATTGCCTCAATGCGATAATTCCACATTTCAAGACCAACGGTAAAGGAGTGATTCTGAACATGGCATCAATTGCGGCAACACTCGGAATCCCAGACCGTTTTGCGTATTCGATGAGCAAAGGTGCGGTATTGACCATGACATTGCAAGTGGCTAAAGATTATTTGAAGAATAATATCCGTTGTAATTCTATCTCGCCTGCACGTGTACATACGCCATTTGTCGATGGATTTATCAAGAAAAATTACCCAGGCAAAGAAGCCGAGATGTTTGATAAATTATCGAAAACCCAACCTATCGGACGCATGGCCAAGCCCGAAGAGATTGGTGCTTTGGCAGTTTATCTTTGTTCAGATGAAGCGGCGTTTATCACAGGTTGCGACTACTTGATTGATGGCGGGTTCTCCAAACTAAATAATTAATCCGTTAAATAAACTTTTTACTGATTTGATACCCCGAAACTGTCGTTTGTAAGTATTTATTTTACAAATTGAGACTGGATAGACAACTTATTTACCTAACAATTTATGCTTTATCAATTTTATAGTTCAAAACCTTACTTTTTTTACTTGCTGTTGGTCGTTGGGCTATTGATTTATACGTATAGCTTTTTTGTTCGGCAGAATAAGTTTACTAACCTGTTTTCGTTGCTTACGGCTTTTTTGACTTTACTATTTGCTCGGATTCCAGTTATCCTCAAAAATGCCCAACTGAACCCCGACGAGAGTATGCAACTGGCCCAAGCTCTTTCGATTGTCAGAAAAGCAGCCGTCTTTGATTCTTGGGATGGCAACACCATCGGTCCTTTGGATACGTATCTGATAATGATTCCGTATGCTTTTGGTTTACCTTTAGATTATAGCACGCTACACCTTTTGGCAGTTTGTTTTCAGTTTGCATTTTTCTTTGTGTGTTTTAAGGCAATACAAATGTTTTATAATCAAAACACGGCATTTGTTGCCACTTTGCCAGTACTGATTTGGTTTGTATTTACGCAGCACTACGATTTCTTGCACTATGCTTCTGAGCTTCCGCCAATCTTGATGCTGGCGAGTTGTACTTGGGTTTATTTAGCATTTTTAAAAGCAAAAAATACAAAACTTTGGCTGTTATTTGTGCAGGGAGCATTGGCTGCACTCATCCCATTTGCCAAATTGCAAGCAGTACCCTCGACATTCATTATCATTGCATTCACGATACTACAACTCTGGCAGAGTTCCGAAAATCGAGCAATATTCTTCAAAAAAATTGCTTATTTGGTCGTCGGTGGCTTGTCGATTTTGTTTTCAATCACAACCCTAACGCTTTATTGGGGAGTATTTGATGAAATGATTCTGTATTATTTTGAGGGTAACTTATTCCATGAAGCGGGCGGTGGAAAAGATTCTATTTTTGAGAAAATCCTGAATCATTTCCGCTCAACAAGCGATTTATTTGAGCTAAAAGCACTTGTCATATACTTGGTGTCAATCACGGCTATTGCGTTATGGCAAAAGCCACGCCTAAGTTTAAAAGGTAGTGGTCAGTTGTTGTTATTTACGGTTACATTATTGTCATTCACACTTTTTGCTATCGGCAAATCGGGTTTCAGACTCTACCACTACAACAACTTTCTGTTCTTACCCCTGATATTGCTAATTGCTATTTTTGTACAAAATCTCAATAAAAAATCAGCAAAGAATCTATTGATTACTGGTGTTACGACACTGCTTTTTTTGTTTCCGATATTGCCTCAAATCGTGCAAGGTAAAGAGTTTTACGCGTATGCTTACACGGGTCGAAAAATGCAGGTTTCGGATGTCAGCAAAGCAATTTTGAAATACGCCAAAGCTGGTGAGCCGCTCGTGGTTTGGGGATGGATGCAAGACTATTACGTCGAAACCCAAATGCCGCAGGGGACAAACGATAACCACGCGATTCGTTGTTTTACATATTCGTTGGTTGACGAACACCGCAAAAGATACGTTGCCGACATCATCAAAAACGAGCCGCCAGTCATTGTCGATGCCGTAGCTCCTACGAGTTTTATGATGAAAGAAAAAGAATTGTATGGTTTAGATAAATTTCCCGAACTCCAAAAGCTAATCAACGAAAGATATGTATTGGCCGAAACAGTAAAAGGCAATGATATTTATGTCATAAAATCGAGATTCAAAAAATAAGATAATTTTTACCTCCGACCTTCCCTCTCAACCAGCTTTGATGTACCTTTGCGTGCGTATTATGTTGCCATGCAAAAATCAGTAATTATCATAAATATCCTGAAAATGAGTCTATTGCAGATACGTCGTTTTGTAATTGTCAGACTAACACTTATCTTTAGACTCTATTCAATCTCATAAGTAAAATCACAATGAAAAAAACCTTTTTGATTGTCGTTAGTACGCTTTTTATTGCTGTTTCGTGCAAGCAAAACCCCAAGCCGCTCAACGACGAAGAGTACGCAAAACTTACCGAAGACGACCGCCGTAAACCCGAAAACGGTATCTCAGGATTTGTACTGAATGACCCCGAACTCGAAGTAACGCTTTTTGCATCAGAGCCTATGATGACAAACCCGACCAATATGGATATTGATGCCAAAGGTCGTGTCTGGATTTGTGAGGGATATAACTATCGGAATCAACTCAACCCTAAGAATCCTTACAAACCCGCAGGTGATAGGATTTTGATAATGGAGGATACCGACAAAGACGGGAAAGCCGATAAATCTACGGTTTTTTATCAAGGAACAGATATTAACTCGGCACTCGGAATCTCGGTTTTAGGCAATAAAGTGATTGTTTCTTGCAGCCCGAATGTTTTTATATTTACTGATACCAACGGCGACGACAAAGCCGATAAAAAAGAGATTTTGTTTACTGGAATCAAAGGACTACAACACGACCACGCCGTGCATGCTTTTACTTTTGGACCAGACGGAAAACTCTACTTTAATTACGGAAACGAAGGCAAAGGGTTATTGACCAAAGACAGTGTAGCTTTCAAAGACGATTTAGGTAGAGTGATTGATGGCTCGGGTAAACCGTACCGCGAAGGAATGGTGTTTCGTTGTAATCCAGACGGCTCGAATCTGGAAGTTTTAGGGTGGAATTTCCGTAATAATTATGAGGTTGCGGTAGATAGCTACGGTAGAATGTGGCAGTCGGATAATGATGATGATGGAAACAAAGGCACACGCATCAACTACGTGATGGACTACGGAAACTACGGCTACAAAGACGAAATGACGGGTGCAGGCTGGAGAGAACGCCGCACCAACTGGGAAGACGAAATTCCGCTTCGTCATTGGCACCTTAACGACCCCGGTGTAGTGCCAAATCTTGTACAAACTTACGCTGGCTCACCGACGGGTATTTTGGTTTACGAGGGCGATTTATTACCCGAAAAATACCGCAATCAAATCATTCACTGCGATGCTGGTCCAAATGTGCTTCGTACCTACCCTGCCACCAAAAGCGGAGCTGGTTTTAAGGCCGAGGCTGTTAATATTCTCGATGGTTCAAAACGTGACCAATGGTTTCGTCCGTCGGATGTTACCGTTGCTCCCGATGGCTCAATCTTTGTATCGGATTGGTACGACCCAGGCGTAGGTGGACACGCAATGGGCGATTCGACTCGTGGACGTATCTATCGAATTGCTCCAAAAGGGCATGATTACGAAGTACCTACATTCGATTTTGAAACTGCCGAAGGTGCCGTAGAGGCTCTGCAAAATCCAAATTTGGCGGTTAGGTATTTGGCTTACCAAAAACTAAACGAATTGGGTGCTAAAGCCGAAGAAGAATTGACCGAACTTTGGGAAGAATCTGATAACTCACGCATCCGTGCAAGGGCTTTATGGCTTTTAGGACGAATCAATCCTGCCAAGTACATCGACGCTGGCATCAACGACAAAGACGAAGACATCAGAGTTACGGCTATTCGATTGGCTCGTGAATCAAAGATTGATATTATTCCGATACTCAAAAAATTGGCTATTGATGCTTCGCCACAAGTACGCCGAGAGGTAGCATTGGCACTGCGTCATAATACTTCGCCACAAGCAGCCGAAATCTGGACAAAATTAGCAACTCAGCACGATGGACAAGACCGCTGGTATCTCGAAGCACTCGGTATTGCGGCCGATAACCAATGGGATAAATTTATGCCGAATTATTTGGCTGTGGCTGGCGATAGCTGGAAGATTTCATCAAAAGCCCGTGATATTGTTTGGCGTAGCCGCGATTCGGTCAATGTTTTCAGATTGGCCGAATTACTAAAAAGTAGTTCTGGCAAAGACCAATTGAAATATTTTAGGGCGTTTGATTTTCAGTCGAATCCTGATAAAACCAAGATTTTGTTAGAATTACTCAATGGCGAGAATGTCTCGACCCAATTGGTTTATTTGGTGTTGAACCATGCCGATGTCAGTTCTATCAAACGCCTGCCGCAGTTTAAGACATTGATAAAGAGAGTTTTGACCGAGGTTGAGCAGCCGACTCAAATCTTTGATATGATTAATCGCTACGGAATGGAGGGGCAGACCGAGAAGTTAGTCGGTTGGGCATTGACGTATCCAGATAGCAGTTTAGGCTACGAGGCCGCCAAATTATTGATTAAACACAATGGCATAGCTATATTTAAGAAACTCGCCGAAGGCAAAGACAAAAAAGTAGCCAAAGATGCCATTTATATTTTTGGTAAAATTGATACCGAAGACGTAACCAACTATCTGATAAGTATTTTTAGCAATAAATCTAAAGATACTGAGTTGCGGGCTCAGGCTGTCAAGTCAATGCACGGTTGGGATAGTGAAGAAACGCTCTGGAAGCTGATAGAAAGTGGTAAGTTTCCGAAAGATATGGAAGAACACGCCAAACCGATTATGCTTGGCACTTGGCACGGCGACATTCGGGGCAAAGCCATGAAATACTTTGGCGGAAGCACCAATACCGAAGAAATGAACATTGCCGAACTTCTGAAAGCCAAAGGAGACATTGCCAAAGGCTCAAAAGTATTTGAGTCGTATTGCCAAACTTGCCATCAGGTCAAGGGCAAAGGCGTGAGTTTCGGGCCAGCCTTGAGCGAAATCGGTAGTAAATTAACTCCCCAAGCCCTCTACGAAGCCATTTTGTACCCAAGCAAAGGTATCAGTTTCGGATACGAAAACCACGCTGTAAAACTCAAAGATGGCTCTGAGGTGCAGGGAATCGTAGTTAGCAAAACCGAAAACGAAGTTACGCTAAAACAAATGGGTGGCACCGAAACCAAATACAAACGCAGCGATATAAAATCAATGGAAGAACTCAAAGAATCGCCGATGCCAACGATGGGATTAGCCAAAAACGATTTAGTAGATTTGGTAGAGTACCTCAAAACATTGAAGAAATAAGTAGATTTAAAGCGAAAGAGTCACGTTTCAGAAACGTGACTCTTTCGCTTTTTAAGGTTTGGAAAACTTTCTCAAACCAGCATTAAATAGGCGTAGCTTCACCAATATTAATGGTAGTGTGCATTGCCGAGGCATTTTTGATTACTCCTTTTGCTGTTCCTGAAACCGATGGGAGCAATGAGTTAACATCGTTGAACCAAAAGTAGTGACCGTTTACTCTGTCTGGGAAATTGGCTCCGAACATACCAGAAGCCGTGATTGGAACTTCAAAATTGATGGTTTCTTGTTGTAAAGTTGCAACCAAGCTAACTTGCTTCTTACTACGAGGAGGTACTGTTACAGTAGCAGTCGTTGTTGCACTTTTTGTCTGAGTTGAAGATGAACTCTGACCAATTGTTGATTGAATTGAAAATGACTCACCTACCTTGAAAATCCCTTCTAAAGAAATTTCTGCACTGAATGTTAGTCCCACGGTTGTAGAGTAAGAAACCGTTGTGGTATCTGACCACGACCCACTAACACTTACTTGAATCTGCGATTCTTGGTCGCTGTCATTTACAGCAAAAGCAGTTCCGATTACAGAGTCGGTTGGAGACGTAACACCACCTTCTTGATACTGAATTTCTCCAACAGTTTTATAACACGGATGCCCGTACTGCTGAGTAATTGCGGGTTTAACAGCATTGAAGTACGTTTCGTTGTTTACACTAATACCATCTGGTTGTTTACCGTAGATTGATGCAAATTTGCTTTTAACATCTTGAGGACTTGACCCAACTGCTGTGAGGTCTGAGAATGAGAATAATTCTTGTAAAGCCATGGCTATAATTATTGATTTTTGATAATAAAATGATTACGATGCAAAGTTGTAAACTATCTAACTATCAATAAACCGCAGAAAAACCCAATTAACAAAACAAGTATTTTTACGCAAATCTCTAAGTCTTTTTACTAATCAATCGCCCCCGCCATCGCTCGTCATGAGGCGAGTGACAACTATAAATAGTCACTTCGCTGTGCGAAGTCTCCGAACTTCGCACGGGCGTATGAACATCTCCCGATGTTCAGAAAATAGTTTCATGAAATCCGAAATTCTTTAGTAGCATCAAAAATTGGTACATCAGCTAAATCTACCTCTATCAAACCATTTTTATTTGCATAGTTTCTTGCACTTGAGTATAAATAATCTTCTGGTTTTTCAACCCAACCTGCTCGTAAAGGATTTTGATGAATATAATCTAATTTTGACCACAAAAACTTTTGTGTAAAAATGCACTCAGGATGGCTTCCGTACTTCCAAAATTGAAAAATATCATTTCTACCATGACTTTTTGCTGCAAATTCAAAACGTTTCAGCATCCAATCTTTACGACTTTCTGGCTCGTTCTGAATCATTTTTAAGATATTTGATGCCGTAAATTTCTTAAAATCACGAACTAAATCTGACAGCTTACCATTCTTCGATTGCATTATTACATGGATGTGATTACTCATTATTACATAACCGAATAGAACCATTCCTTTTGATTTTCTACAAAATTCAAAACTTTGTAGCACCAAATCTCGATAGCTTTTTCGAGTAAAAACATCAACCCAATCTACAACTGTAAAAGTCATAAAATGAGGTAAAAATTGGTCTGTTATGTTGTATCCTTCTTCTTTCATTTGAATTTTTTAAACATCGGGAGATGTTTATACGCCCGTGCGAAGTTCGGAGACTTCGCACAGCGAGGAGATTTTGAGATGAGTATCTTAAACCAGTGAGTAACGAGTTACGAGTTTCAACCCTTTGATATTGCACTTTAATTAGGGTTTTGCTAAGAAAAAACTCGCGGTGTTGTCGAAAATGGCACCTTCTAATACCAACAGTTTTCGGCATTGTTGCACTCCCATCGTATTATTCAAAATAATTTTGTGTCCTGTATTAATTACTACATCAATCGTTTCGGTTGGCAGAGTTCCACAGCCAGTCCAAGTAGATTTATCATTCCAGTTGCCACTTTTCGCACTTGAGATGGTATTTAATGCTAAACCTATTCCAATAGGGGTACTTCCTCCATGAAGATAAAATGAACCGAAATAATTTATGTTGTTAACATCTATAAATCTATCTCCCGATATTGAACCAAAGCCAGTTGGAAATTTGAGTGTTTGACAGGTATTGGTTTGATACATGTTGGCACAAAACCCTGAATTTTGGGTAGTGACTAAGTCAAACTGGGAAGTTACTCCTGACCCTGGTTGAGCAATAAGAGCATTCAGTTCGGAATTTAAGTAAGGAAGCCTAACATTGACTGGTGTTGAAGGGTTATACTGTGTTTTAATCGTAATATTTCTATCCAAATAATATCTACCAAATTGGTCTTGTCGTAGAGAGCCATTGTGTTTGTAATAGCTATAACTAACCTTACCAAGATTATTGCCAGTAGGATATATCTGTGTAATGAGTGAGTTGAGGCTATCAACCAAAGGTACATAATTGGAGTTATTGTTTGAAAACTCATCAACAGTAGTTTGAGTTACATAATTACAACTCCCATTGGGCGTGTAAGTCGAAACGGTATAGGAGCTACCACCAGTTACAACATTTACGGTATAATCCTCTGTTTCGCCCCAAATATATAATCCACAAGGGTCGGTTGCATTGACTGGCTCACTAAAATAATACACATTTCTAACTCTCATTCGGTGATTTCCCGCTGCAAATGTTGTAGGAATAAAAATTGAAAAAAAAGTTTCTGCGGTGCTCGATATCAAAAGGTTATTTAATAAACGTTCGTTACCTTCAAAAATACCATCATCGTCATTGTCAACCCAAATCGAAACAAAATTATTAGTATAGCCCACACTCATTTTCCCCCAATAGCTTTTTCCTCTTGCCAAATTTATGATTGGCGAGCTTGTTGTAAAATCACTAAAAGAACTCGTACAAGTTATTCCAGTATTACTATTCAAAACGCTCGTTTCTCCTTTCAATCTGAATAGCTTTATTGCATCTCCTTCGGCACATCCAGTTGAGTAAATAGGTGTACAATAAGTAGCAACTTGAGCTGTTGAAGATGGAGTGAGATGCTGCTCCGAATTTCTTTGGAGCGAAGAGTCTATTAAAGATGAATTTGAATATTTGTTACCTAAAAAAGAGGCAGGTTTATATTCTTTTGCTGTTAAATCATTCGTTAGAATCAAAAGAAAAAGAATAAAAGTGTAAGATGTTTTCATGGTATTATTTGGTAGAGTTTTCTGAAAAGACAATACCAATATACATATATATTCTTATCTAAGTGTAGTGCATTTAAGATTATTTATTGAACGGAAAAAGCTGAAACTGCCTAATTAGCAGATAGTTAGGTGAAGTGTAACATAAAATCGCATGAAAATAGTCGCCAATTTGCCTCTTGGCGAGTGATACCTATCAATAGTCATCTCGACTAATAAAAATCAATTACCTAAAAAAGAAATCATTTCGCACAACCGATTTCGGTTTTAATCTTCTGGAGCATATTCTTTTTGAGGCCTTTGTAATACAGTACTTGCTCATCGCCTTTAAACAGAAACGTCAGTGGCGATATGTCGTTGTCTTTTTTGAATCGGTGTTGAAGAATCTGGTTTGAATAAAAAGGGTATTTTTCGACGTAGCCCGCCCAATCTTTTTTGACGGCCTCCATGCTATCGCCCAGAAGTACGTAGTTCTGAACCTGCTTGCAGCTATCTAAAACATGCAGGTTTTTTATCAAGTAATGGCAAAACCCACAATTTGCCCCGCCATAAACCAAAAGTTTATATTCGGTATTCTTGATTTCTACCTGATTCGCTAATGCTTCGTTTCTAAAAGTTGGGAAGTCGCTATTTTGAGCCAATAAGGTATTCTGAAATCCCAATGTTAAAATTAGTGTAAGTAATTTTTTCATTTGAGTTTTCTTCTAAAAACGGATTATAATGTCATTTGTTTTGTAGAATAATTGACTTTCTAGCCGCTAATGGATTGTGTTAATAGAACGACAACATTAATGCTATTCTAAGGTTTGGAAACCTTATCATTTTGGTTTGATATGGGTATCTCAAACCAGCGGCAAGCCCAGTAAATGATTACTCGACCTATAAAACCGAAAGAGCTGTAGCTGCATATCAAGTTAATGTAGATAATAAACTGAATAGCCCTGCAAAATTTATTATCCAGCAAGAAATTCAATTCAATTAAATGCTGGTTTTGAAGCAAAAGCTGGAACCGTATTTGAAGCGAAGTTTGTAGGATGTAATTGAGAGTAGTTCATCAACATAAAAAAGCGAAGAAAGCAATTTCTTCGCTTTTTTATTATATTTGTCTTAACTCTACCCTACTAACAATATAAAAGTTGCTGTGAAAAACTTTCTCAAGTATTACATTATTTTTCTTTTATCTAAACTAATAGCCACTGTAGGTTTTGGGCAGGAATTCGTCATTTCAAAAAATACCAAATTTCCCTATAACTTATCGTCAGATGTAAGTGTATTTGAAGATAGCTCTGCTAATCTTTCGATAAAAGAAGTAAAAAAGCAACTTTTTAAAAAAAATGTTAATAACTGGGTTTTACTGCCCTTCTCCAATCAAGCTACTTGGCTCAAAATAGAACTAAAAAACGAATCTACCACTGACTCTACTTTTTATTTTTTTCTTGAAAATCAACTCATTCGAAGAACAATTTTTTATGGCGATAATGCCGATAGTTTGCTTGTAGAGCCATTTAAAGATAAAAGATTTAGTAAATTAATGTACCCTAATTATCGGGTGAATCTCAAACCTAACGAAAGGCAAGTTTTTTATATCAAATTTGAATCAAAAAGAGGGGCTTATTTTAAGTTACAACTTCTTGATAGCAAGGGTATTGAAGCACGGGTTGACTCAAATAAGATACGTTTTGGGTTGATGGCTGGCCTGACAATGATGGCTATTTTTATTGTATTTATTATCGGTTTTTTGGTGATAAAAGACAATAAATCAAGGGCTTATGCGATTTATACCCTAATCCGAGCTACCAGTTTGTGGGTATCTATTAATGTATTTGGAGGCACAAGTAATATAGATTCTTTGACTCTCGAAAAGATTACTTTTGCCTTCATGAGTATTTATCCATCTGTAATCGCATTTTTGGCTTTAAATATCCTTCCTTTTGAAAGTTTGCCTAAATGGGTAAAACAAACCTGCTATGGTTTTATTATCATCAATTTACTTTCATTGATTTTATTGTTTGGATTTTATGGACCTTTTCTTATCAAATTTTTAGTCATCCTAACTATTGTCGGTCATAGCTTTTTTTATCCCCTTTTTATTTACACTTTAATCAAGAAAATTAACCAATATCCCTTTTATGCGATTCCTTTCCTGCTCGGGAATTTTACAAATCTCCTTTTAAATTTAAGAGTAACGGGTATTCTTCAATTTGAAAATATCTACCAAATTACAATTTTAGTTGGGCTAACAGAAATTGCAGTCTATGTGTATTATCTAAGTCAAACTTTCAGAACTGCTGTACAAAACCAAGCTGAAAAGCTACGAAACTTAGGTTTTGAAGCCGAGAAAGCGGCAAAGTTAGAAGAATTGGATAAAATCAAAACTCAGTTTTTTACTAATATTTCGCATGAATTTCGTACACCACTGACGCTTCTGGTTGGTCCGATTGGGGATTTACAGAAAAAGTATCCGCACGAAGGTATCATTGCTACCATGCAACGGAATCTTCAACGATTACAAAGCCTTATCAATCAGATACTCGACCTTTCAAAATTGGAAGCTGGCGAAATGAAAGCCAATCTGCATGAAGTTGAATTAGCCAATTTTTTGAATCTACAATTTGCTTCTTTTGAGTCTTTGGCTCAGAGCAAAAATATCATTTTCAAATATCCACAGTTAGAATCCAATCACTTTGCCTTAGCAGACACCGATAAATTAGAGAAAATCATTACGAATTTGCTCTCAAATGCCTTCAAATTTACGTCAGAAGGTGGAAGGATTTCGACTAAATTGCTATTTGAAAAAAATAATTTTAAATTAGAAATTGAAGACACAGGGATAGGAATTGAGCCAACTCGATTAGATAAGATTTTCGACCGTTTTTATCAAGTCGAAGAACATAAAAATTATGAAGGAACGGGTATCGGATTAGCTTTGGTAAAAGAATTGGTTGATTTGCTCGGCGGAACGATTGAGGTCAGCAGCAAAGTGAGTTATGGCACTACTTTTAATTTGATTTTGCCTTTTACACCATTAGAAAAATTATCGAATCCAGCCATTCAGACTGAAAGAAAAACGAATTTGATTGAATCATTGATTGAACCAAAAGCCGAACGCCGCCCGTCCGAAATTTTGACCCCAATAGAACCCGACGGGCAGCCAATCATGCTAATTGTAGAAGATAATCCTGATTTGAGAAACTATATCGCTTCTATTTTTGAGAATCAGTATCAACTCATCAAAGCTGTCGATGGCGAAGATGGCTTGGCAAAAGCAACCGAATTTATACCAGATGTAGTAATTTCAGATTTGATGATGCCTAAATTAGATGGGATTGGCTTGTGTGAAAAACTCAAAAATGACGAACGAACCAATCATATACCCGTAGTGATGCTCACGGCAAAAGCAAGCCTTTCGGATAGATTGGCTGGGCTTGAACACGGAGCAGATGATTATCTCTCGAAGCCATTTAATAAAGAAGAATTGCAGATTAGGGTGAAGAATTTGGTCAGTCAAAGGGCAATGATTCGAGAAAAATATTTGAGTAGAAATGTACAAACTGAATCTAAAATCGAAGAAAAAGAACCAACGATTGATGAATTATTCATTCAAAAAGCCCAATCAGTCATCAATAAACACCTCTCCGAAAGCACTTTTGGATTAGAAGAATTTGCCGATGAAATGAATCTTTCGGTGGTACAATTACGCAGGAAAATCAAAGCAATATCAGACCAAACTATCCCTGAATTTATACGCAATTATCGCTTAGAAATAGCAGCAGATTTATTGAAAAAAAGCAATGAAACAGTTTCTGAAATTGCCTACAAAGTAGGGTTTGAAAGCCTTTCGTATTTCTCAAAAGTATTTCAAGAGAAATTTGGCAAAGCAGCGAGTGAATGGAAATAGAGAGTTAAAAAAATATCAAATCGCAAAAATATTCAATAAAAACCCATGAAAAAAACATTCCTATTCCTACTCATTGCCTACTCGTTCGCAGCACAGGCACAAATAACTGCCTATTCTAATGCCACTGCTCATAATTTTACGTCCATTGGCGGATATTCCTATTTTGAAACAGTTTTTCCAAATATTTCTACTCAAAATCCTTATTCGCTATCGGGACCTTCGCCTCAAAACGATTTTAGGTTTGTAGCAAGCAGCCCACAGGGCTTTATAGGTAACGGATATATAAGTACGAACGCTCCGAACCAACCCGTTACGCTAAAATTCACTAATAATAATGTGAGAAAAATGTCGTGTGAATTGTTTGCGGGAGAGAATATACAAGTTACAGCCACCACTAACTTGGGCAATAGCGTTTCTGTTTTTGGGGGCTTAAATTCAATTTCAAATTTTGTAGGATTTAATGTTCAGGGCGAAAACGAATACATTACCCAAGTTGTTTTTGCTGCACCAACAGGTGTCAATACTTGGGTATCGATATATGAAATGTTAATAGGAGATAACACTCCCCAAAACACAGCCCTCAATTTTGACGGCATTAACGACCACGTAGCTGTACATAATTCTATTGGTAATTTTAACAATACCGATTTTTTTACCGTTACTTGTTGGGTAAAAGTAGCGTCTGCACAGGTTTCATTGGCAAATACCGATAACGCTATTCTTGAAAAATGGGACGGCGTAGCAGGTGCTTATCCATTCGTAATCAGGTACTTAAATAGCGGTGCAGATGCTGGAAAAATCTTAGCAAGGCGATATGATGGCGGTACTTTGACTGCTACCGTTTTGATTTCTGGTAGCTCTATCAATGACGGCAAGTGGCATCATATAGCGTATGTTAAGGAAAGCAGTGGCTATCTGAAACTGTATATTGATGGGGCTTTGAGTAATTCTGACCCTGATTTAATTCAAAATTCGACCACCAACATTTCGCCCCTTTATATCGGAAGTCGAAATAACATCAATCACTTTAAAGGCGAAATAGACGAAGTAAGGATTTGGACAGTTGGGAAAACACAAACCGAGATTCAGAATGAAATGTTTTGCAAAAACCCCAATGCTACCAATTTGCAAGCGGCTTTCAACTTCAACAATGGCTCTCCCAATAACGATAATCGAGGTATTATCTCAGTAGTTAATTCAGTAAATACCAGTTTACCGGGTCTTTTATCCAATTTTGCCAAAGATGGCGATGCTTCTAATTGGGTAACAGGGCAAGTAAAATATGTAAAAGCTAATGCCACAGGACTAAACAATGGTAGCTCATGGGCAAATGCTTTTACTGATTTGCAATCTGCCTTATCAGCCAATACTTGCAATGACCTGTTTGATGTGTATGTAGCTACTGGCACGTATAAGCCCCATGCAAGTAATATTAATATTTCTTTCGAAATCCCAGTTGGAATGAAAACCTATGGAGGTTTTTCAGGAACTGAAAAAAACATCAATGAGCGAAATATGGCGTTGATTTATTCTACCAATAAAACTACGCTATCGGGTGATTTAACGAGCGATGATACTCCATTTAATTTTGCCTCAAATCGGTCAGACAATTCCAATAATATTGCAATGATACTTGGAAGCAACGTAAATTTAGATGGATTTAAGATTTCGGGAGCAACAAATGGTGCATTAAATGTATCGAATTCGGTTTCAAATATTAAAATTCAAAACTGCATGATTGTAGATAATGCATCTGGTTCTACTGGAGCAGGTATTTCATTCGGGAGAGGTACAACTTCACAGATTATTAATTGTAAATTTTTGGGGAATAGTTCTTCAAGTGGAGCAGTTAAAATAGTTAGTGAAAGTTCTTCAACACACAATCTACAAAACTGTTTATTTTCAGGAAATAGTACAGGTATTAAAGTTGAAACCCCATATTCTAATACAAACTTTAACTTAACTAACTGTACTTTATCTGGTAATGGAACTGCCATTGACGAATTTGTTGGTGGTGGAGCAACCATAAACAATAATTTTACAAATTGTATTTTGCATAGTAATACTACGGGTATCAAAAAGGTTATTTCTGTGGGAGGGACAATAAATGATAATATCACATACAGCTTAGTGCAGGGCATCATAAGTGGTACTGGTAACCTCAATGGAAATATTACTAATCCCAATTTTTTGAATCCAATTCTTTATACTAACCCAACAGACGCAGGAGACTATCGCCTAAAATGGTGCAGTCTTGCCATCGGTGCAGGTACAAATTCAGTCATCAGTCCCTTAGATTTAGACCGCAACCCAAGAAACTTTAATGGCACAGCAGACATAGGAGCGTATGAGTTTTTGGGCAATACGCCTTCACAAGTCAATAACAGCACCATCACTGGTACAATAGATTCGCCCACCTACGCAGGCGGAGCTATACAGACCATCATATCAACCGCAAAAATCTTAGCACCAGCAGGTGCGATAGATTTTAAAGTACCGAATTCAATAACGCTAAATCCGGGTTTTGAAGCGAGAGGTGTTAGTAAGTATTTTCAGGCTCAGATTGGGGCGAATGTGAGTTGTAGTAATTGATAAATACCTTTGAAAAAGTATCGAAAATGAAAAAATAAGAATTGGTACTTTTGAAAAAGAAATCATAGAATTATAAAAAAAATGACCTTAAAATACCAATAAAAAGCAAAAAGTCATATTTGAGTTAAAGAAAGTCATATTTGAGTTAAAGGATTTAAGATTCTCTTCGAGAAATTTACTACATAATTTTTTTTAGTCTGAAATGAGTTAAAGAATGTCATTTTCGGGATAACACTTGCTTTGAAATTCACTCCAATTTTGTGGAAAGTTTTTAACAAAAAAATCTTTCTACCATGAACACAAAGAACTTAGTACCCGTAGGTGGACGCATGAAGTTCTGCCCTTCAGAAATCATCTTGCTTGAGGGCGACATCAATTATACCATTTTGCATTTTGCTGATGGTTCAAAAATTCTGACCTCAACCAATATCGGTAAATTAGAACCTCGTTTTGCTTGCTTCAATTTTTTTCGTACCAATAGGTCATACATGATTAACCTTGATTTTATATCCAAATACGAAAAAGAAACGGGTTCTATTAGAATGGAAAATAATGAGATGATTCAGCTCTCTCGAAGAAGAACAAAGCAATTTATAAACATAACCAAATAAAGTAAAGACCTTTTGTGGTAGAAAGAGAAGAAGTTGGAGGGAATGGGTTTCGCAATTTCATTGGGGCTTCGCTCAACTACCAAACTCTCTACTTTTTTTAAAACTACCTTTTTGAGAGTAATAGGGCTTTTTTGTCCTATTAATCAGTAAATTTTCAATTTTGTTTGAAAAAATAAATTAAACAAAACCTTTTCTACCCAAATGAAAAAACTTATCCTATTATTTATCTTTTCGGCAATCACTAATTTTGCTTTTGCTCAGTTTCCGAATTTGGTTGCTTCGAGCAATTCTCCTGTTTGTTATGGAAATACTTTGAGTCTTTCAGCTACGCATGATGTGCTTGCAGGTGGTACAACAGCCGCATATAGCTGGACAGGACCCAATAATTTTACCAGCAATGTCCAAAATCCGCAAAGGCTCAATGCCAATGTGGTAGAAGGTACTTATACCCTTACGCTCACCTTATCAGGTACGCAAACGGGTACTTATACAGCCACTACTTCTGTCTTGACGAATATTACCCCGATAGTTACAATAACAAGTTACTTGCAAGGAGATAACCTGAATTCAAGCAATAATTTCTGTGCAGGAAATAATATAACTCTCGAAGCAACAACCGATTATACTTCGGGAGTTACCTATTCATGGACTGGACCTAACGGTTTTTCGAGTACGCTTCAAGCACCTTCTATCTCGAATGTAAATGCTGCCAATGCAGGTAACTATCAAGTTACAATTACATTTAATAATTCATCTTGTGTATTTGTTTCAAAAAGAAATTATGAGATTACGATTGGCTCGCCGAGGGTTGGTATTAGTCAGAATTTGGTTTGCAGTGGCGGAAATGTAACACTTACACCTGTACTTTTTCCTGCTTCGGCTACAGTAAGTTCTTATTTATGGGAAGGTGACAATGGATTTACGAGCAATGCCAGTTCGTTGACTATCAATAATTTACAAGAAAGAAAAACTTATAAATTGACAGCGGTCTTTGGTGGTGGTTGTAGTGGTACATCGGTAGTTTATGCAACCCCTCAACCTATGGTGCCTACACCGAGTGTTACAACACGTACTTTTAATTGTAATGTAAGTGTTGTAGCTTCGATGCCTACAACCTTTACGCCTGCTACTTTGACCAATTATAGTTGGACAGGTCCAAGTGGGTTTTCGAGCAATCAACTTTCGGCACAAGTTACGCAAGCAGGCGAATACACTTTTACAGGTACGATTTCGGGTGCAGGATGCAATGATGTCTTTACCCGAACGGTTACAGTACCTCGTATTCCTTCTACCACTAACCCTATAATAAATGTGTCTATCGTATCTACATCAGAATTTACAGGAGGTACTACGCCTTCGGCACAATCTTCGTTTTGTGATGGTATTGATGTTATTTTGATAGGAACTATTGGCGGCGATTTATATAATACTATTTCTTATAATTGGACCGGACCCAATGGTTTTAGCAGTTCACTTGCTACGCCAAAGATTCCGAATTTTAGTGCTGCCAAAGCTGGAATTTATTATTTGACTATTACGGGAACTGGCAATGCTTGTAATCCAACCGCTACCGCTACCGTCTCGAACTCTCTATTTGTCGGACACAACGCCGCACCGTCGATTTCAAGTATTTCATTTACGAATTTAAACTCAGTAGGAACTGCTTTTTGTAGTGGAAGTACGGTTTCGATGACACCAAATCTTAATACTGCCAATTCTAATAACACCTTCGGTACCTATTCATGGACAGGACCAAATGGATTTACAAGTACCCAAAGAGTACCGAGAATAAACAATGTTTCTGCTGCCAACGAAGGAGTTTATAGCGTAACGGCAACATTTACAAGTGGTTGTGTAGGCACTGCCACCTCATCGGCAACATTGACGCTATCTACTCAACCTTCATTTAGCGTTACATCAAGACGAATTAAGTTTAATAATACTACCGGAACATCAAATTGCTTGGGTTCAACGGTCGAACTAATCGCTCAAACAGGCGGAAGCATCATCAATAATATTTCATGGACAGGTCCGAATGGATTTTCATCAACTGCTCTCAGTCCGCAAATTGTGAATGCTACGGCAGCGAATTCGGGTTATTATTATGCCACGATTGATATGGGTGGAGAATGCCCTGCAACCATAACAAGGGCGGCAAATCTTACCTTTTCAAATACTACTGTTCTTCCTTTTGGGCTCAACAGAGTAAATATCGACCCCGCAAGCGATAATCGCTCGGTTTGTTTGGGCAATAATGTCAAACTCTTTGCAAGTCCAGCAACTTCTAATTATTATCAAGCTACTTATTCATGGTCAGGACCCAATGGTTTTACGAGTAATGACATTGCTCCGACCATCAGTAATATTGATGCTTCAAAATTGGGTACTTATACTTTAAATGTAAATTATACCGATGGCTGTACAGGTTCTGTCTCTGTAACAACAACAATAAATACCAATCCGCCTACTGTCGCAATCGGAACAGTTGGAGCCAGTGCGTTTTGTAATGATTCACCTGTTTCATTCGCTCCGACGCTTGCATTAACAAATATTGATACCTATTCATGGACAGGTCCAAATGGCTTTACGAGCAATCAATCGAGGGCAATCATACCGAGTGTTTCTGCATCAAGTATTGGAATCTATACTTTAACAGTCAATATTGGAGGCAGTTGTCCAGCAACGGTTACAGCTACCACCAACCTTGCCTATGAAACTGCCCCAACGACTACAACCATTAGATTTACAGAGCAAATCACGAATGCAACAGGAAATAATCAATGTGCAGGGACGAATGTCATACTATCTCTTCCAAATTTAGTAACTTCCCAAATTACCTCTTACTCATGGTCGGGGCCAGGCAGTTTTTCGAGTACATTAGCAAATCCGATAGTAACCAATGCTCCAGCAGGTACTTATAGTGTTTCGGTTGGTTATTTAGTCTGTGGGGTAATTAGTACGGTAACCGCCACTGCCACATTGACTAATACAAAATCAGTAACACTTTTAGCGAGGAATCAAGGAGGGGCTAATTCAATCATATATTGTCCGGGAACTAATGTCGAATTATTTATTGCTTCTACCAATCCAGTTTACACCCTGCCTAATTCTTATAATTGGGCAGGACCGAATGGATTTAATAGTACAGCAGCAATTCCTCTGATAAGTAATGTAACAGCTGCCAATGGTGGAGTTTATACACTCACAGTCAATTTTGGAAACCCTTGTGCAGGTACAGTTACGGCAACGATAAATATTACGATTGCCAATTTTCAGGCAAGTTTATTTGCCCGAAGAACAGGGCAATCATCAAATTCATTTACATTTTGTAGTGGGTCAAATATTGAATTGTATCCAAATACACCAAGTAGCGGTACAATCACATCTTATAATTGGACTGGACCGAATGGATTTAGTAGCACAGCTATTTTGCCTCAAATAGCTAATTTTCAAGCTGTTAATGCAGGAGTTTATAGCTTAACTGTAGTTGTAAGCGGTGGGTCTTGTGCAGGCACTTATACATCAACCACAAATCTATCGGTTGGAAACTCGGTTCATTCTATTGGAGCAAGTACACATACTGTTCAATGTGGTGGTGGAAGTATTACCTTATTTGCAAATGTAACAAATCAAAGTTATAGTACAGGAACAACGTATAGCTGGACAGGGCCTAATGGATTTTCGAGTACATCGGGAAGTCAAGTAATTAACAACCTCCAACCTATCAATTCGGGTATTTATACACTTACAACAAATTATCCTTCTACCTCTGGTTGTGCGGCATCGGGAAGTGTTACCAATACAACCAAATTATCTATCGGCAATACAGCAGCTAATATTTTGGCAGGACAAGACCAAACGGTCAATGCCAATACCAATTTCACATTAAATATTGAATTATTAGGCGGAACATTTCCAATTTCTATGACTTTGAGTAATGGTTCTTCTTATGTTTTCAATGGCTCAAACGGAAATCTTGGGAATGTTTTACCTGTGAGTACCTCTCTTTCAAGTTCTCAAACGCTTTCGATTTCAAGCATTACGAGTTCGTGCGGGGCTGGGACAGGTACAGGAAGTGCAGTAATTACAGTGAATCAGCCTTGCCCGACAACTACAACGGCACTAAGTCGTATTCAAGGAGCAGGAACTACTTCGACTACCTTTTGTTCGGGAACTAATGTAGAACTTTATACAACATTTAATTCAAACCCATTGGGTGTAACTTATTCATACAACTGGACTGGACCAAATGGATTCAGTAGTACAAGTGCAACGCCTCTGTTATCCAATGCCCAAGCGAGCGATTCGGGAATTTACACCGTAACAGTTACTTTTGGTGGCTCATGTACTGGTACAGCTTCTTCTACACGAACGATAACAGTTAGCAATGCTACCATGAATATATTTGGTCGTAGAGTTGGTTCGCCTACTGCTGCATTTACTTTCTGTAATGGCTCGGATGTGGATTTAGTCACGGGATTTAATCCAATATTCCCTACAATAAATTCCTATTCATGGACTGGACCCAATGGGTTTAGTAGTACAGAAGCAGTACCACGAATAACTAATTTTCAGGCTGCTAATAATGGCACTTACTCACTCACTGCGGTAGTAACTGGGTCGTGTGCGGGAACTTATACTAAATCAATAGTTCTTACCTCAACAAATACCATTACACCAATTTTAGACAATACTTCGACCACTTTTCAATGTCCCGGTGGAGCAATAACCTTTTTGCCATATACCAATACAGGCGATTTCAGTAATAATTCGACCTACTCATGGACAGGTCCAAATGGATTTAGTAGTACAGCCAAAAATCCAGTTCTTACTAATCTACAACCCGTTAATAGTGGCATTTATACGGTTACAATTACCCATACTTCTACCTTCGGTTGTGCTAATTTTACGGGTACTACTACCCTAACCAAAAAGTTAGGTATAGGCAATACGGCGGCTAATATTTTGCCTAATCAAAACCAAACGGTAGTGGCTAATACCAATTTTACCTTAGATATCGAAATATTAGGTGGCACTCCCCCCATTACGTTGAATTTGAGCAACGGAAGTAGTTTTAGTATTCCATCCTCGATTAGTTTTACAGGAAATATTTATACTGCATTGCTCACTTTACCTTCTGCCCAAACCATTACGATTTCGAGTATGACAAGTAGCTGTCCGTCAGGTACGAATACAGGAAGTGCGGTTATTTCGATAGGTACAATACCTTGTCCGCCTACTTTGACAAATTATTTAGCCACCCTTAATAGCGGTTCTACCCTTTACAAAGAATCATCAGGCGTGATAACAACCCAAACCGTAACAGTCAATAACGGTGGAAAACTAACACTCGATTCGGGTAAATCAATTCTTCTACAACCAGGTTTTGAAGCGAAAAGTGGTTCGGTTTTCAAGGCTCATATTGATGGTTGTGGTGGGATTACGAATTGAGTTGTTTTACCAGAGATATAGAGAATATAAAGCCTCACAGAGAATAATCTACCCAAATTATTCATCTTTTTAGGCTTTTCTTTGTTGCTATAATATCCTGATAATGAATGAGTTGCAATAAATGAACCCCGAATATGTACAAATTTGGTATATTTCGGGGTTTTGTGTGTTTTATGTCTGCGAAAACTTAAAAATACAGATGCAATATTCAACCCGCCATCGCTCACCTCTTGGCAATTGTATAGTAATGCTATTCTGAGGTTTGGAAACCTTATCATTTTGGTTTGGGATGGGAGTCTCAAACCAGCGGGGGTTTTGTTGAATATCATTCATAATGCCTTGATATTCAACTCCTACTCCTCCTTTAAAATCATTGACTTTGAGTTGGTATCCTCCCACTGGTCGAAGACTTATTGCGAAGCAATGCGTCTTCGACCTCAGTATAATAGCAGTCTCCAGACTGCCCACACAACTGCCTCTTGGCCAGTGATACCCATTAATAGTCATCTTGACTAATAAAATTACATTTACAAATCCCCCCAATATTACCTTCTCACTTTATTTATCGACAATTTATCGTTCTGAAACTCATTTTTTGGTAATTTTGAGCAAAATTGCTTGGGAGATGAGTAAATTAAGAGAAAAACCTGTTAGAGTTCCGATTGTTCCTCCAAAAACAACTGGGAATCGTACCGAACGCAAAGAAGCTTTGCAGGAGTCGGTTGATAAATACCTCGAAGCCATCGAGACACAAATTGGCGATTTGAAAAAAGTCGGCAAAAATGCCTTGGTCATTGGTGGAGTTATCGTGGCGGCCTATGCCATAACAGAGTTTTTGTTGCCATCTTCAAAAGAAAAAAATACTGATTTGCCCAAACCCATCAAAGAAGATGACGACGAGGGCGAATCTATCATTTGGTCTGCCGTAAAAGGTGCTGCCACAACCCTGCTGTTGACGATTGCACGTGAGAAATTAATGGATGTGATTGACCACCTAACAAATCAAAATGCAAAAGCAGATTCTTGATAAATTACTGACATTCAAAAGATTACAAAAGAAATCTTTGGCTGTTTTGCTCGACCCCGATAAGGTCGAGATGAATAGCTTTGCCGATTTTTTGAGAATCTGTACCCAAAACCAAGTTGATTTCTTTTTGGTTGGCGGAAGCCTCATCAGCAACAATATCATGCCCGAAATGATTGCTGAGATTCGCCAACATACACAAATACCCGTTATCATTTTTCCGGGTAATAGCCTGCACATCGAGCCTACTGCCGATGCCATTTTGTTACTTTCGTTGATTTCGGGGCGTAATCCCGAATACCTCATCGGCCAGCACGTGATTGCCGCTCCGATGCTCCGCAAAAGCGGACTGGAGATTCTTTCGACTGGCTATATTTTGGTAGATAGCGGCCGCCAAACGACGGTTTCGTATATCAGCAATACCACGCCGATTCCGCACGATAAAACCGATATTGCGGTTTGTACGGCCTTGGCGGGCGAGATGCTCGGTATGAAACTGATTTATTTAGACGGCGGCAGTGGAGCGATGAACCCTGTATCGCAAAAAATGATAAACAAGGTGAGCCAAGCAATCGAGTGTCCGCTCATTGTAGGTGGTGGCATTAATTCTCCCGAAAAAGCCTATCAAGCACTCGAAGCAGGTGCCGATGTCATCGTGATTGGCAATGCATTTGAGAAAACCCCCGACTTACTGCCCAAAATCGCCCAAGTAGTTCGCTCATTCAGCGTAGCGATTCCCGAATAAATCCTATCTACTCGATTTCATCGCTTTTACGACTTTTAGGCTGGAATCTTTCTGTAATTTTTGGTATTCGGCAGTTTCGCAACCATAAATCGCAATTTTGCCGTTTTGGTCGCTGTGTACACCCCATCCGTACCTTTTTGTTAGCGGCGAAGCCCTAAAACATGGCTGCCCTTTCGAGAAAAACTTCTCGCGTGCTGCTGGGTACTCGCTCTCGGTGAGGTCGTTTCGCTCTGCAAAAACCTTGAAAAATACATCGTCAGAAGTAAACTTGTACGGATTTTTCTTTACTAAGTCAAATTGAATATTAGCAACCGTTTTGGCTTCTCCTTTTTGTGGCGGAATCTCGCCAACGGTGGTCGGGCAGTCATCTGATACTTCGATGAAGGTGTTGATGTAATTGGTCGTATGCAATTTCATAATGAATGTTTTTCGGCAAATCTAAATCCATCCACTGACAACATTGTGTCAGTGGATAGCTGATTTTTAAGCCTCTACCAATTTCAAGGCAAAATATTCTTCAAAAATCGCAGTGGCGACCTTGTTATTCTTAATCTGGAATTCGTCTAAGTACGGATGTAGTTGCTTGGCAAAAATATCCTCGATTTCGGTAAATTCGAGTTCATTCCGCAATCTACTCAATCTTTTTTCGGCTTGGTTTGAGTATCCTTCTACCATTTGTCTGCCCGAGATTGCATAAAGCGATAGCTCAGCTTGGCGTAACGAATAGTACATCGAACGCGGAAACGCCTTGTCTAATACCAAAAACTCCACAATATTTGATGGATTGATGGCTCTGAATTGCTGGCGGTACATATTGAACGCACTGACCGATTTCAGAACCGAGGTCCAGATAAGTAGTTCTTCGGGCGAGCCACCTGCTTTTTGTTCGGGTAGGAGGGTAAAATACCGCACATCCAAAAAGCGGCTGGTTTTATCGGCCCTTTCGAGAAAACGCCCCAAACGCCCAAAATGGAAACCTTCGTTGCGGGTGACAGTCGAGTCAACAATCCCCCAAAACATTTGGCAGCCAGTCTTTATATCTTCAAAAAACTGTTGAAGTCTGTCTAATTCCCAGTCTTTTGCCGAAGCCGTATCTCTGATTTTGAGGTAAAGTACATTCAGGTGCTCCCACATTTCTTTGGTAATACTCTCACGGATGGTTCGGGCATTCTCGCGAGCGTATGCCAAGCAGTTGTAAATAGAATTAGGATTCCGCTTGTCAAATGTCATGTAGTCGATGACATTATTGCGGGTTGCTTGCTCATTGCATTCATAGAAGCCGTAGTTATCGGCAGTGGCAATGATGAGCGGCTCCCATTGCTCGGTCAATAAACCTGGAGCATCGAGTGCAAGATTAAGATTCACACTCACAAAACGTGCGTAATTCTCGGCACGTTCGATATAACGATTTATCCAGTAAATCGAATCAGCAACTCGGCTAAGCATATTTTCTTTGGTTATATATGAAGTTTTCCAAATATACTTAACGATTTCTTAATATTCAAGAAATATTGTAATGTATGTTTTTTAGATTCGGTTTGGAAACCTAATCATTGGGGTTCGAGATAGGAATCTCGAATCAGCGGAATAATAAAAAGACTAAGGTTTGATAGAACGGTGTTTTATTGAGTGCTAAAATGAATTATTCTGCTGAGTTCCAACTATTTATATGTAACTTGAATCATTAATAAAAACAATCAACATGAAATCTTTTATGGCTATTTTGGTATCGGCTATTTATTTACTGGCTTGCCAAGTAAAGCAAATCGAGCCTGCCAATCTTACAGGCGAGTGGCGATACGTTGGAAACTTTAGCCATTTGGCCGATTATAGGTGTATTATCTGCCCAGAGTTTGATTACGATAAGAGCATTTACCGATTTACGGTTCAAGAAGACAATACTTTTTCTACTCGTATCAATTTGTTGATAGGAAACGGTAAAATCAGTACGACACCCAAGGAGAGTACTGCAAATACATGGATGGGGGATTTCAGGATTACAGATTTACAGATTCTGAATAAACCTTACGAAACCCAAGCTGATTCGGATTTTAAAGAGAATTTCCAGAAAGCCTATAATTACTACATGAGTAATCAGAATAGCACGACTTACGACCAGCTCAACCTCACCTACGAGGCAAACTCATATCTGGTATTTGTAAGAAGAAAATAGAAATAAATTTCGGATTGCCCTAAAAACAGAGAAGCCTCAACCGTAAGATTGAGGCTTCTTTAATGCTTTTACTAAAAAAATTATTTTTTAGTAGTATCAGCAGCAGCTGTAGTGTCAGCAGTAGCTGTAGTGTCAGCAGCTGGAGCAGCAACAGCAGTAGTATCAACTGCAGTTGAATCAGTAGCTGTTTCAGTTTTGCTTGTACAAGCAGCCATAGATGCCATAGCAGCTACGAAAAGGATTGCAAATACTTTTTTCATTATCTTTTGCGGTGTTTAAGGTTTTAAATCCGATACAAATTTAAGGAAATTTTAAGATACCGTGCAAGTGTTCCTTAAAAAATATTTAAAAAAAACTTAAATATCTCTTATTTGAAATATTAATTCTAAAAATAATACAATAAAACTACTGTTTACTGGTAATTTTCAAAGATGCGAGGTGTACCTAAGAGATGCTTTTCTTAAAGTTTTTAATAAAATCAAAACCTTTGCTTTATACATTTTATTATCAATAATAGATTGGATATGATTTCTAAATCCTAAATTTGGATATTTTATTTGTAGCAACTAATCAAAAAAGGGTGGTACACCACTCGATACTCAAATAATGTCTTTAAAAGTTCTTGTTACTGGAGCTAACGGATTGGTAGGAAGTGCGGTTTGTCGAAGATTTATCCAAGATAAACTTGAGGTATTTGCTTTTTGTAGAACCAACTCTGATAAATCATTGCTAAAAGATATTGCTCCGCAAATCACGGTTGTAGAGGGCGAACTTTCAGACATCATTTCGCTACAAGAGGCCATTCGGCAAGTAGATTACGTGGTGCATACGGCGGCGATTGTTTCTTTTGCTCCAAAAGACCAAAAGAGAATGTTTAAGACCAATGTCGAAGGCACTGCCAATCTTATCAATGCTTGCTTGACCAATCCGCAGATAAAAAAATTGTGCTTTATTAGCTCGGTGGCGGCTTTAGGAAAGCCATCAAATATCCAAAAGACCGAAACCCAAATCGAAATCAACGAAAATCAAAAGTGGGAAGAATCACCGATGAATTCGTATTACGCCAAAACTAAGTACCTTGCCGAATGTGAGGTTTGGCGAGGCGAAGCCGAAGGGCTAAATGTAGTGGTGGTGAATCCGTCGGTGGTTTTGGGCGAAGGCGACTGGAACCGCAGTAGCACGCAATTATTTAAGTATATTCACGACAAAAACAAATTTTATACGCTTGGCTCGCTCAACTACGTTGATGTCAAAGATGTCGCGGAGGCGGTCTATCAATTGACGGTCTCGGACATCAAAGGTGAACGATTTATATTAAATGGCGGAACAACTACCTACAAAGAAGTGTTTGATAAGATAGCGGATGCAATGCACAAACCCCGTACCAAATATTTGGTAACGCCCCTCATGGCCGAAATAATTTGGAGAATCGAGCATATCCGTTCATTTTTTACTGGAAACGCCCCTCTCATAACAAAAGAAACGGCCCGGAGTTCTCGCACGGTTTTTGCTTATAAAAACGATAAGATGCGAAAAACCCTCGGATTTGAGTTTAATAGTTTAGATTCGACAATCCGACGAGTTTGTGAAAGTATCGCCAATGATTGAGAATAGTCATCGGATTGCCCAATTTTATTTCGCCAATATCCTTGACATTTACATTTATAATTGTAAATTAGTATTGATTTGGGTGAAATAAATTATAATCATTACCCGTGATTTAAGTGTCGTGATTATTAGTTATCAATAACTTTTTGGAAAACAGCCTTACATGCAACAAGATTTCAGCGACAGGTCTGAAGACTTCAACGGTGCCGAAGTTGAAGCTACTGTACAGCGTTTCGAAGAAATGCTAAGAACAAAAGAGGCGGTTTTCTTCGACGAAGAAACCTACGAACAACTATCAGAATACTATCTGCTCAAAGGTAAATGGGAGATGGCCATGAGGGTTTGTCGAATAGGACTAATGAATTATCCCTACTCGCTCGAATTACTACTCAACAAAGCCCAACTCTACATCAATACCGAGAAATTTAACGACGCGATAGAGGTTTTAGATAAGGCTTCGACATTTAATCCATCCGACCCCGAGATAACGTTTATGCGTGGGGTCATTCACAATCTAATGGGCGAATACGAGCAAGCCATTGAGCTTTTTCATGAAGCAATGCTTGTATCGGATGAGAAAGAGAATATCTACTTTCAGATGGCCCAAACCTACCAAAATTGGCAGAAATTTGAAGACGCGGCTCATTACTACAATCTCTCAATCAGGCATAATATTAACAACGAAGCGGCCTACTATGAGATGGTTTTTTGCCTTGAGCAAATCAATAAATTAGAGAAAGGGATTAAATACTTCAAGAAATTTATTGACGAAGACCCGTTTTCGTATTTTTCGTGGTTTGCCTTGGGGATGATTTACAGTCGCCTCAATAAAAACAGCGATGCCGCCTACGCTTACGATTATTCTGTTACGATAAAAGAAGATTTTGCTTCGGGTTGGTTCAATTTGGCTCATACTCACATGAATATGGAGAATTATCGAGATGCCAAAGAAGCCTATCAGCGAGTTTTGAGATACGAGCCTGTGAGTTCGGAGGTTTTGACACATCTCGGAGCGGCCCACGAAAAACTCGGCGAACTCGCCGAAGCCTACGAAAAATATAAGGAGGCTACCAAAATAGACGACCAATGGGATGAGGCTTGGTACGGAATGGGTTCGGTGCTTTATGAGCAAGAACGCTGGTACGAATCAATCCATTTTACGAAGAAGGCTATCAAAATAAACGATGCTAACGCTGAGTATTGGCAACTTTTGGCCGATACTGAGACCAAAATGGGTAATATTCTTTCGGGAATTGAGGCTTACAGTCAGGCAATCGAGCTCGACCCGCTGAATGTCGATGCGTGGCTTAATTATTCGCTTCTGCATTTTGAACAAAGCGAATTCGATAAGGCTTTTGAGATTATCTATGATGCCACCGAAGAACTTCCAGAAGAAGCGGATTTGTATTATCGAGCGACGGTTTATCTGATTTATGGAGGAAATTACAACGAGGCGTATGAATATCTTCAGACAGCACTAACGCTTAATTATGATGCTCATACGCAGATTTACGAATTTTTCTCAAATCTCGAAACACAAAAGGCTTTACACAGGATTATTGAGCAGTATAAGTAGGATTTGAGAGTTTCAAAGTTTGTGGTTTGAGCAGATTAGGTCTGTTCTACATTGAACTTTGAAACTCTTAAACTATAAACTCTAAGACTTTAAAACCTCCACTCTCCACTTCTGTAAAAATCAAGAGCTTTTTTCTGTAAAATGTATTCGTATTTGGCTTGTACCAGATTCGATAATGCTCTCGCTTGGTTATTCCGAGCCAAAATATAATCGGCCGAATTACTCATTACTACTCCCGCACTGATTCGACTCTCAATAGCCGCCACATTTTGATTTAAGATTTCTACTTGCTCGTTTGCAATTTTGTAACGCTCCGATGCCGCAATAAATGCCTGAAAAGACTGCTCAATAGCCTGGCGAAGCTGTAAGCGAGCGGTATTCAGCTGATTTTCGGCCAATTGCTTCTGAATTCTTACGGCATTTACACGGTATTTATTTTGTAAATTACCCAAAATCGGCACCGTTAACGTAAGATTTAGAGAACCATTGCGGGTTGCGTCTAATTGTTTGATGTAATTCAATTCGGTGTTCGACGAAGCATAAAATGCCTGAAACGAACCACTCAAACTCAAACTTGGCAAAGCATTGGCCTTGGCCGCTTTTATACCATTGTCAAAACTTTGGATTCTGATTTCGTTAGATTTAATATCCGGAAAAAGCGTTGCTGCTTCTTCATAAATTCTATCAACTTCTTGAAAATCAATATTGTATAGATTTACTTCTTCTTTAATCGGCTCAAAAACTACGCTGCGATTGGGCGATTGATTCATTTGCTGAAACAATGTCAAACGGGCAGTTTGAAGATTATTTTTGGCCGTAACAAAAGAGAATTCGTCATTGGCCAATTGCGATTTTATATCAAAAAGTGTGGTATTACCCACTGTACCCGCTTCGATTTGCTTGCTTACCCTTTCGACTTGCTGTTTCGAGGTCTCGACTTGCTTTTGGGTAACATCCAATAACTCTTGGGCGGCTAAAACCTGTATATAGGCTTGTATGAGGTTTACCATCAGGCGGTTGCGTGCGGCATCAATATTTTTAAGGCTCGACTGGTACAACAATTCATTCTGGCGTGCCTGATTTTTGATTTGGAACGAGTTGAAAACCGATACCTGCGATTGTAAATAAATACCGTTTGTGTTGTAAACCTCATTGATAAAAGTGTTATCGAAACGGTTGATACTTCGACCTGCTCGCAAACCTTGGTCGATAAAAAGCTGTGTCTGCGGAAACGCCTGCGACTTGGCTTGCCCATACAACACATTAGCATTTTCGGCATTTATTTGAGCTTCTCTGATAGTCAGATTATTTTTGATGGCAATATCAGCACACTCTTTCAGCGTCATTTTGGTTTGGGCATTTGCCGAAATCGCCGAGACAAAAAAGATATATTTGAGATAGGTTTTCATCTTATGAATAGTTAATAGAAATCGTTATCACAACGGCGAACCGTTTGTTAATCAGGAATATTTTTTAAAAGAAGGCATACTACAATATGAGTATGCCTTAATGTTTCCCTAAACTAAATTATTTACAAACGTGTATAATTTTACCAATTGTTGTTTTCTGTACTCAATCGAGCCAACCGTCTTTTAGGTTGATAACTCGGTTACCGTATTTGGCATTTTCTTCGGAGTGTGTCACTTGCACAATCGTCACGCCATCCTCTTGATTCAGCTTACGGAATAACTCCATAATCTGCTTGGCTTGCTCAGAGTGGAGGTTGCCAGTAGGTTCGTCGGCAAAAATAACCTTTGGCTCGGCCACAATCGCACGTGCAATACCTACCAATTGTTGTTGTCCGCCCGAGAGCTGAGTCGGAAACAAATCTTTTTTACCTACAATATTAAATCTATCGAGCGTATCGGCCACTTTGCTTTTGCGTTCGGAGCCGCTCATACCTTTGTAAAGCAATGGTGTTTCGATGTTTTCATAGACCGTCAATTCATCAATCAAATGATAGGCCTGAAACACAAACCCGATGTGTCCGCGGTGTAACTCAGTACGTTTTTTTTCGGATAATTTCTGAACCGGCGTTTCGCCAAATAGGTATTCGCCCTCAGAAGCCTCCTCCAATAATCCTAAAATATGTAAAAGTGTAGATTTACCCGACCCCGAAGGCCCCATGATTGAAACAAACTCGCCTTGGTTTATATCAAGGCTGATATTGCGTAATACATACGTTTTGCCAAAACCGGCTGGGTAGTATTTTGATATGTTGCGTAATGAAATCATTCGGTAAATGTAAAGTTTTTTATTTTCTATAAATATGCCAAAGTTTATGCCAATTAGTCAAAGGGTTTATTATCAGCGAGTTATGTGATTTATGGAAATAAAAAATGTCCGAAAACGGACGATGTACGTGCGTCTTCGGACAAAGGGAGAATTCGACTAATTATTTGTACTAAAATCTATAATTTAGGCCGTATTGCAAGCCAACGAGTCGCATCTGCATATTGAGATTGCTGGTGTTTTTCATGCCCGAAAGCAACGAATGCTGGTAACTCATGCCGATGTTTGCCTGCCAATGTTTGTTGAATAAATAATTGGCCCTTACACCTCCCAAACCACTCAGATTGAGCGAACGATAAGCGGTATTACCTTGGCTAATCGTCGATTTTGCTACCAATCCACCACGGGTTGAGATATTGTGCTGCAAGAATAAATCGGTCGAGAATCCACCCAAAACGCTCAAATCAATATTGCGACTAACGGGTATTTTGTAAGCAGCTTGCACTGGCAACATCAGATATTGATAACGATTATTGAAATTTTCGACATCAGCAATGACGGTATTCGCCGAACTTCTGTTCGATACCACTTCGGCCAGATAGGTATTGACTTGCCCGGTAAATTCGTTTATTGAGTATGTATTGCTCAATAGGCTCGAATTGCCCGACATATACCTTAGCCCACTCTCAACACTCCATTTTTTGTTTAGGTCATAACCTGTTGCAAAGCCGATATTGGTAGCCAAACCCGAACGAATCTGATTTTGTGGAGTACCGTAAGACTGGATGCCCTGGAAATCTTGTGAACCAGATGGCATACCGTTTATCTGTACTTTGTTGCTATTGGCAAATATCTCAGCTTGTGAAAGTGCCGAGGCATTCACAGTATTTAGGTTTACGTTTGGATTGAATGGCGAAACTCCCGACTGCACCCCTAACCAAAACTTAGAATCGTTTGAGGCTATTGTTTTTTCTTCGGTTTCGGCGACATCATACTGTAAGAGATTTCGAGCCTGAAAACGACTACGATACGGCTGAAAATCAATGTTATCTAATTGGTTTGCTTCGATTGTATTGCGTTCTACTCCGCTTTCGACAGTTAGGTTTTGGGCAATAACTGGCTCATCTGCAAACGCCTCTACCACTTCTGATGAGCCAGTTTTACCTAATTTTTGGTTGTTTTTCGATACTACTGCCAATGCAGTGGTTGGTTTATTATTGGTTAGGTTTATGTCTGATGATTGTGTAACTACTTGTTTTGGCTCATTATGGGCCAATTCATTTGGCAAAACCGGTGTTGCTTCGGTATGAGCTTTATCTGCCGTATTTGCAGATGATTTATCCGATTTTTTAGGCTGAACAACCGCCACTCCCGATTGCTGCTTGGTATCTTGGCCGATGTTATTCATAATACTGATTCCGCCCCAAAGCATCAGCAAAAGAGCAGCGACTCCGCCCATCAGATACGAAGGACGAAGAATGAAGAAAACCGGAAGACGGCGTTTGTCTTTGTCGAGTTCGGCCTCGATATTCGCCCAGAGTTTATCCGAAGGCGGCATCGAAGCAGACTCAAACGCCTGTTTCCATTGTTCTTCAAAATTATTTTGTTCTTGATTTATCATTATATTATCTATCAACTTTTCAGCGAAATCATTTCAGAATCACTTAATCAGCGGTAACCTTTCCTTTATTATTTTGGCTTGGAGCAATGATTTTGCTCTCGAATACTGCGATTTTGAAGTTCCTTCCGAAATCCCCAGCAATTCGGCAATCTCATTGTGCTGGTATCCTTCGATGGCGTACAGGTTAAAAACCGTACGACATCCATCGGGCAAACTCGCCACCATAGCCATCAGTTGCTCAAACTGAAACCCCGAAATCGTTAGTTCGCTTTGCTCAACCTCATCTGCAACCAACTGGCTATCAATTTGTTGCATAAACTCTGCCTGCTTTTTGAGCTGTTTGAGTGCCGTATTCACTACGATTCGGCGTAGCCAAGCATCGAGCGGACAATCGAACCTAAAACTATCGAGGTGCTTAAAAATCTTGATGAATGAATCTTGTAGGACGTCTTCGGCATCGTCACGGTTTTTCATGTAACGCATGGCCGTAACAAGCAACTTACCCGCGTACAGTTCATACAACTGACGCTGAGCATTGCGTTCTTGGCGGATACATGCTTCAACTAATTCTCGTTCTTTGTACATGAAAAGGGCGATAGAAATCCTACAATTTTCGGGAATTTTCTTTTATGATTCAGTTTTGAATAAAAAAGTTGGAAATCGTAATAAAAAATATTTTTGAGAATGAATATTTTGCGGAATTTTCGACAATCCGTGACACGCTCAACGTGCCACGGCTACGATTGGATGAATCTTTAATCAAATTTCGGATAGATGATTCCGGCCTTCTGGCGGACTTCATCTAACAAGCTAATCAGCTTTACACTCATCGAAAGCGGAAATAAATCACTTTCTTTTTTGCCTTCGAGCAAGCAGCGAGTGGCTTCTTCGGCTTCGTAATTATAACCAGAGGTTTCACGCTCAAACTCAAAATCGATGGGTTCTTTGCCGTCTTCGCGGAGCGTTATTTTTTTTGTTTCCATAAATCTTGGATGCAAATAAATGCTACCCAAATCGCCGTAAATGTAGGCTTCGGTTGCAGTTTTTGCCATGATTGTCGAACTCAAAACGGCAGTTGCTCCGCTTTCGTATTTGAAAACAAAGCTTGTAGTTTCGTCAACGTTTGTTTGGCCGATGGACGTAACCGCTTGGATTTCGGCGGGGTATCCCAAAAACATCAAAGACAATACAGCTGGATAAATACCAATATCGAGCAATGCACCTCCGCCCAAATCCTGATTGAAAAGTCGTTTTTCGGGTAAAAATGGAGCTGCAAAACCAAAATCGGCGTGAATACTATGGATGTTACCGATTCGGCCTTTGTCTATCAATTCAAAAGTTTTTTTGATGGCTGGCAAAAAGCGAGTCCACATGGCTTCCATCAAGAAAGTATCGTTGCGTTGGGCGGTTTCTATCATCTTTTGCACTTGTTTGAGATTCATCGCAAAAGGTTTTTCGCACAAAACAGCCACTTTATTCTCCAAACACAAAATCGTATTTTCGAAATGCGAAGTATGCGGAGTGGCAATATAGACAATATCTAAATCGGTGGTTTGGAAGATTTCTTCGTAAGAACCGTAGGCAAATTCGGCGTTGTGCCTTTGGGCAAATTCGGTGGCTCTTTCGAGCGAAGTCGAGGTTACAGCTACCAAAATGGCTTGTTCGACAGCCTTTAAATCTGATGCAAATTTTTCGGCGATTCGTCCCGCTCCAATGATTCCCCAACGGATTTTTCTATTCATAACTTTTGTATTCAAAAATCTATGTTTTCAATCTCTCAAAGTTCGGTAAATTTTTCAATCTTTTGTTATGATTTACGGATTTTACAGTCTGACTATCGTCCGACCGCGTTTGACAAACATCCCAAAAACTGTCATTTAGCCCACTTTTTTGACATTCTCCCCAAACTTTTGGCAATCAGCCCTTTGATTTGACTTACATTATTTTAACGCCCTACCTTTGACTCAACAAAACGAAAACAAAAATTTTAAACTTTAATAAAACAATGAAAACAGTAATCAAATCTATCGTATTCGCAACCATTTTCGGACTAATCAACACAATCACATTTGCCCAAAATAAATACAATGTAACTGTCAAAATCGACGGTATCAGAGAAAGAAGCGGTAAAATCTATGCGACAATTACCAATGATGCTAATGCTTTTTTAGCCGCTCCCGGAGTTAAAAATGCAGAAGTAGAAGTAAGTAAAGAAGGTGATATTTTCTTGAAATTTGAAGGATTGCTCGAAGGCAAATACGCCATCAGCTTATATCAAGACTTAAATGCCAATAAACAAATGGATTTTAACGGACAAATGCCAACTGAGCCTTTCGGATTCTCAAACGTAACGATGCTGATGGGGCCGCCGAATTTTGAAACATGTGCTTTTGATTTAAACGAAAATAAAGTAATTGCTGTATCTTTGATGAGTTTTTAAAACGAAGATATAACATGAAACCAGCCTCATATTGGGTCGAAAAATACAATATGCAAAGCCACCCCGAAGGTGGCTATTTTGCTGAAACCTACCGCTCAAAAGAGAGTATCTCGAAAGATGCCTTACCCGCACGGTTTTCGGGCGATAGAAGCTACTCAACGGGTATTTATTTTTTGCTCGAAGGGCATCATTTTTCGGCATTTCACCAAATCCAATCTGATGAAATGTGGCATTTTTATGCTGGGAATCCGCTCAATGTTTATTATATCGACTTTGAAGGTAATCTGAATACCATAAAACTCGGAAACAACCCCGAAAACGGAGAGGTTTTTCAGGCAGTTGTACCTGCGGGTGTTTGGTTTGGTAGTAAACCTTTACTGCCCGATGGCTACTCGCTGGTAGGTTGTACGGTTGCACCAGCTTTTGATTTTGCCGATTTTGAATTGGCCGATAGAACCGCCTTGATTGGGGAGTTTCCGCAGCACCGAGCGATAATCGAATTATTGACGCGATAAATCAAACCTTGCAGGTTTTTGAAAACCAACCCGATATACACAATTTTTTGTTTTTTAATTTCCTCCGTAGCGACGGTCGCACGGGGGGTAAAAAGTGGTTAAAAACCTTTCGATGCTAATTTTTTGCTTTCGTATTTACCCCCTCCCCTCGACAAAATCAAGAAAAGTATGATTTTGTCGAGGTACTCCCCCTAAAAAGTAGGGGGAGAAATTTTAAAAAGATATGTATATCAAGCAGGTTTTTGAAAACCTACAAGGTTTTTAATTAATTTTGCCGCATAATTTTCATTCATCATAGATTTTTAGAAAAATGTTACAACGTATTCAAACGGTTTTTATGATTATTGCGGCTGTGGCAATGCTGGTTTTCTTGTTTGTACCTATCTGGACCAAGGTTAGTGCCGATACACAAGAACAAGCTACGCTTACGGCTTTCAATCTGATTTATCAAAAAGGCTCGCTTAGCAACGCTACGCCTACATTTTACTTGGCTGTAATGGCTATTTTTTCGATATTGATTTCGGTTTTTTCTATTTTACAATTCAAGAATCGAGTTCGTCAGATGCTTTTAGTAGCATTAAATTCATTGATTGCAGGTGCTACTTTGGTTACGGTTGTTTATCTGACTCAAAAAGAATTCAACGGTTTGTTTGCCCCTGCCAAACAAGGCAATTTCGGAATCGGATTATACGTGGTTTTTGCGGCGTTACTTGCCAATTGGCTTGCCAATCGTTTCATCCGTCGTGATGAAAAAGCAGTAAAAGATTCGGATAGAATGAGGTAGGTCTAATGACGAATTAATCGAATGATTTGAATCGTGAATATTTTATCGTTTTGATAAAATATTCATAATCAGTATTTTAGAACAACATTCGAGAAATTCGAATTATTCGAGTAATTCTGCGTAATTGCTCGGATTCATAATGATAAATTATTTGAGTAGGTCGGATATAGGGTAAGGTTATTTCACACATCGAATACATTCGGGATAACCTCACCCTCTAAATTCTCCAAAAATCTCCAACACAATCTACTTTTCTGTATATTCACGAAAAAATCTACTAAAACGTGAACGAAAGTCCTCAGAAGAAAGCCCTTATCGAAAAACTCAGAGAAATCAATCACCGTGAGGCGTGTTTGAAGTTTTTTGATTTGCTGAAAGAACTCATCGAAGTAACCGAACTCGCCGACAGCGACCCCCGATTGGCAACCGTTGTCAGAAAAGATAAATCAATTTCGGTTGATATGAATCACCTTCGGGTGCTACAACTCAATCGAAAAAAAGAGGTGGCGATAGAGTGGGTTTTTAGAAAAGAAAACGAGGAAATACTCCGGAAATTTAAAGGTATTGAAATTGATTCTTTGGCAACCAACCCAAACTATGTTTTTGCGACTATCCCGATTTCACAGAAGCATTTATTGTCAGATACCATTCTTCTGAAATCGTGGCAAGATTGCCTAATCGAAATCAAAAACTCGGGTTCGGGAACCAATCAACGCAAAAATAACAATTCTGAGGTCTATAAAACGGCCATCAATGATAATTATCGAAGCGAATTATTCTGGCTTATCGAACACCCCAATTCAGAATACGTTGCTCCGATGGTCGCCGAAAATTCTATCGAGTACAAGGCACATCCACAACCCGATTTTTCACAAAACCTGATTCTTTGCGGCCCTCCGGGTACGGGTAAAACACACAAAACCCAACAACTTGTGGTGGGTTTTGAGCATCAGTTTATTACGTTTCATCAATCGTATAGTTACGAAGAATTTGTAGAGGGAATCCGCCCTGAAGTCGTTGGCGGACAAGTACAATACAAAGTCAAAAAGGGAGTTTTTTATAACGCTTGCCTAAAAGCATTGCAATTGGCGGGTTATGGTGGTTTTGAAGATTGCCTAAAAGATGCAAACCGCCACGAAAAACTCAAGAAAGCTAAACCGTTTATCTTGGTAATTGATGAAATAAATCGGGCAAATATCTCAAAAGTTTTGGGCGAATTGATTACGCTCATTGAGCCATCAAAAAGGCTCGGTGCGACCGATGAACTGTGTGTCGAATTACCGTATTCGCAAAGCCGCTTTGGCGTACCTGCTAATCTTTATATTTTGGGTACGATGAATACCGCCGACCGCTCGATTGCATTGCTCGATGTAGCCCTGCGGCGAAGATTCGAATTTGAAGAAATGATGCCCGATTATGGTATGTTAGATTACGAAATCGAAGGAATTCATGTGGCGAAACTCCTCCGTAAAATCAATGAGCGAATCTATTATTTATTCGACCGTGAGCATCAAATCGGGCATTCGTACCTACTAAATATTCAATCGTTCAAAGACTTGTGCAGTACGTTTGGTAGTAAGGTGATTCCGCTTTTGCAGGAGTATTTCTACGATGATTTCGAGAAAATACAGTTGATTTTGGGCAAAGAAGTCATCATCCGCGAAAAGATGGACGCTCAAAAAATATTCGGAAAATATTTAGACGATTACGACGAAAAATCTAAATTTACCATCAATCCCGATTTAAAAACGGGTGATATTTCTTCCTCGGTTTTTATTCAGATATATTCGTAGAATGGCTTTGATTCAATGAGGTAAGTTTTTTACATTTGTTCAAACAAAATCTATATCACAATGGCAGTGGTAGCAACCAAAAAGAGTAAGTCGGATAATTTACATCAAAAGTTGTATCAGAATAAGTTGAATATTCTGAAAAAAGCTGATACAATAGCCGAAACTATTGAGTATAAGGCATTGATTGAAGACCTCAAACAAAAGAATAAATGAATGTACCGATTCGTTAGAGGGGTCGAACCCAATTCTTATATTTTCTTTACCGATAATGCCGTGGTGTATGATGTATTTTTTGTAAAAGTTGACTATTTCTATCAGTATCCGATTTTTGCAGATAATGTGTACGAACTGGTCATCAAAGCCCCCAACGATGCCCCTCAAGACCGACTTACATCTGCCACAATCGCTGCAATTTTTCTTGATTTTATAGACTCAGAAGATAAAATTGTAATTTACACCTGCGATTTGAGTGATAAAAGAGAAAAAGCTCGAAATCGTAAGTTTGATGATTGGTTTTCGAGGTACAATAAAGGTCGTTTTATTAAAATAGGCCACTCGTTTGAGGATATTTCAACGAGCATATATACCTCTCTTATTTTGGATGAAACCAACCCACACAAACTACAAGTTATTAATGCTTTTAACGAATTGATAACCGAATTTGACAACAAAGATTAATTCATAAATTATTCAACCCTCATGAACGAACACATCAATCGCCGCAATTTCCTCAAAACCAGTGGTGTAGCCGCAGGTTTAGGACTTATCAATCAAGCAAATGCCAAAGCTCCCAAAATCGGGGATGTCGTCATTGGGCATAATAGCCACCGCTACAAAGTTGTGGCGGGCTGGGGAATGCTCGACGCAGGCAAAAACCCAGTGAACGACTGCCATGAGATGGTCGAAGATGCCAAAGGCCGCCTGATAATGATTACGAACGAGACCCGAAACAATATCTTGATTTATGACAAATCAGGAAAACTACTGGATTCGTGGGGGCATGATTATATCGGTGGACACGGCTTGACACTTGCCAACGAAGGCGGCGAGCAGTTTTTGCTCATCTGCGATACCGACCGCCACCAAGTAATCAAGACCGATTTGAAAGGACGCGAGATTCTGAAGATTGATTATCCTAAAGAGGCGGGTTATCAGTTTCCGACCCGATTTAAACCTACCGAATCGGCTGTGAATCCTGCCAATGGAGATATTTACGTAGCCGACGGTTATGGCTCAAATATCATCACGCAGTTTGACTCAAAAGGGCGTTATATTCGACATTTTGGGGGTTCGTCAAAAGAGTACGCCGACGATAAATTTAACTGTTGCCACGGTATCTTGGTAGATACACGAGATAAAGCCAACCCAACTCTACTCATCACCGACCGTGTGCATAGTAGTTTCAAACGCTTTACACTCGATGGTAAGTTTATCAAGCGTTATCATTACCCTGGTTCGTTTGTTTGTCGCCCCGTTTTGCACGGCGATTACATCTTTGCGGCGAGTTTCCGAAGCGGCGATTTAGGCTGGAACAACTCAGGCTATATTCAGGTGATTGACAAAGACATGAGGGTGGTTTCGACCCCGGGAGGCTCCGAACCAATCTATAAAAACGGACAGCTCGAAATGCAGTACAAAAATGACCCTGCCAACGTATTTATGCACCCACACGATGTCTATGTAGATTCAGACGAAAACGTGTACGTGCCGCAGTGGTACTCGCAGAAGACATACCCCGTAAAATTGCAAAGGATTTAAAAACGATTGCGGCACGGCTTAGGTCTGACGTGCCGCAATTTTGCTTCTTACAAAATATTCATCCACTTGCCTTGCTCTTTTAAGACTAACTCTATCACGTCTCGGACGCAAGTTTTGCCGCCCAAACGAGGCGAAATATAAGCACAAACCTTCTGAATATCTTCTACGGCATCGGCGGGGCAGGTTGCCAGCACTTTGCGGTCTCGCATGATTTCGATGTCGGGGAGGTCATCGCCCATAAAAAGGCATTCTTCGGCGGTGAGTTCGTTATCAATGAGGTATTGGTCAAAAACCTCCAACTTTTTATCGGTTTTTACACCCAAAAATATATCTTTTATGCCGAGTGGTGTGAGGCGTTCGCGGACACTCTCTTCTCTTGCCCCCGAAATAATCACGATTCGGTAGCCCAAACGCACCGCAATGCCCATCATGTAGCCATCTTTTACATTGAAAGTGCGGGCCATCTCGCCACCACGCAGGGCAATGATAGTTCCATCGGTCATTACACCATCTACATCAAAAACAAAGGTTTTGATTTTGCGTAGCCGAGATTTTAGTTTTAAATCCATCCTAAAATGTTTTGTTTGATTTCAAAAGTACGAAGTAAACAAAACTAAGCCAAGCTAAAAAAGAAATGCGACCGAAAAATAAAAACAAGCCACCCAACTGATACAAAATGGCATTTTGGTTATTTTTATGGGAAACATAGCTCAAATAAGAAAATGTCTAAACTTGCACTAAAATTAATAGAAGAAAATAAACGGACTAGAAATCCTTTTTTAGATTTAGGTTATTGTGGTATTAAAAACTATTTACCAGATGAGTTATTTGATTGTTATTGGATTGAAAAGTTGAGCTTAGGGGGATTTTATGAAGACAAAACAGGACACAAACAAAGAACTATTAATTTCCAAAATAATAAAAAAAATGTTTTCCTAAAAAGAGCTTTTGAACAGTTAAAATTGTTACCCAATCTAATAAATCTTCAGTGCGAAGATATTGGTCTTTCAGAATTAACTTTTTTAGAACTACTGACCAATTTAAAGTATTTTAATGCTTCAAATAATTTTATTTATGACATAGATTGCGAACTGCCTCAATTATGGTCTCTTAACCTTTCTAAAAATAAAATTCGAGATATTTCTTTTTTGAGCAAAATACCTGAATTAAATATACTCTCCCTATCAGCAAATGAAATTTCAGAAATTGATAGTATATCATTTGTGGAAGATTTAGAAGCTCTACATCTAATTGATAATAAAATATCAAATATAGAACCATTGAGACATTTAAAGAAAATTAGATTACTGACATTAAGAAATAATCAAATTTCAGATATTAAACCATTAAGTAATTTGTTATCTCTGACATGTATCAATTTATCAAAAAATCATATTTCAGATATTAAACCATTAGAAAAAATATTAAAGTTAGGAATTAATGTAGATACAACATCTGACTACAGTAAGGTGAATTTTATTTCTTTAGCACAAAATCCATTAAGTAATCCGCCTTTAGAAATTGTCAATTCTGGAAGGATGGGAGTAATAAGGTACTTTAAGAGACTTGATAAAGAGGGCAGTGATTTTATTTATGAAGCTAAATTAACATTAGTTGGTGAAGGTGGAGCGGGAAAGACTTCACTTCAGCGAAAAATTGTTGATGAAAATGCAACATTACCAAATGGGGAAGATAGAACACGGGGTATAAAGGTTTTTGATTGGGAATTTAAGGATAAAAATAATACGAACTATGCAGCCCATATTTGGGACTTTGGCGGACAAGATGTATACTATCCCGTGCATCGTTTCTTTTTAACTGAAAACTCAGTTTACATATTAATGGCGTCAACTCGCTTTACTGACCATAAGTTTGATTATTGGATACCCACTATTTATCAGTTTGGGGGTAAAAGCCCAATTATATTGGTTCAAAACTGTGACAATGGTAATCAGAAACCATGGGAAGATATAGGTATATTCTACACTAATTCTGAATATAACTTATGCAGGCCTTTTTATAGGGTTAATCTACATTCCACTGACTTTCGAGATTTAAATAAGTTAAAGCGGTTTATTGAGCAACAAATTATAGAACTTCCCCACATTGGCAAAGCTGTTCCTAAATCCTGGGTAAAGGTCCGAGAATTATTGATTGAAGAGTCTAAAATAAGCGATTGTATTTCATTTGAAACATTTTCAGAACTTTGTAGAAAAGTTGATTTGAATGCCTTTAGTAAAGAGGTAGATGTAATTGATTTAGGTCAGTTCTTGCACGATTTAGGTATAATTTTGTGGTACTACAATAAAGATGAATTAAAAAAAATAGTCATTCTTAAACCTGAATGGGCTATGAATGCAGTGTATAAAATTATTGATGATATTAATATACAAATTCAAAATGGTAATATCTTTCAAATGGATTTCCATAGAATTTGGCATGAAAAGACATACAGAAGTAAAGTGCTGGAATTAAGGTTAATGTTGGAAGTATTTAAGATAGCTTTCCCAAAAAGACATCGAAGAGAAGATTATATTCTACCTGCACGCTTATCATCAATACCCGATGAAAAGAGGTGGAAAAATACAGAATCATATTTACGTTTAGAATATTACTTTGATTTTATGCCAAGGGGTATAGTAAATCAAGTTAGTGCTGAATTAAGCAAAATGATTCTAACTGATGAAAGTGTATGGAATAATGCTGTAATACTTAAGAATGATGATGCTCAAGCACAAATAATAGAAGAATATCATTATCGCAAAATACATATTAAAGCGAAAGGGAGAAATGCCAGTGGGATAGTAGCAATTATTAAAAATTCCATTGAGGGTATTATCAATGAATATCGAGGAGTTATTCCTATTATCAAAGTACCGTGTAACTGTAATGATTGTAACTACTCCCCTAATCCAACACTATTTGATTATAACCAACTAATAACTTTGTTAATTGAAAAAGGTAGAACAAATGTAACTTGTAATGAAAGTGACTCAAAATTAAATATAGAAGAATTATTGTATTCGATAGGTTTTGAAAAAACTGTAAATAATATCGAACCAGATTTAATAATCAAGGGAAAAACTAACAAAAATACACATTCCCCTGAAATATTTTTCTCATACGCATGGGACAAAGCAGAAGATTCTAAAAGTGGGGAGAAAATTGTAAAAGAACTTTATGAAAGCTTAAAAGTCGACGGCAAAAGAGTTATTATTGATAGACAAGACTTAGGTTACAAAAGTTCAATATCTGATTTTATGCTTAGAATCGGTAAAGGGGATTTTATTGTAGTAGCTATTAGTGATGCTTATTTAAAATCCATTAATTGTATGTATGAGTTTTACGAAATTTATAAAAACTCAAAGCTTAATAAAGAAGTAATGTTACAACGAATTTATCCGATTAGAGTTGAAAGTATCAGTTTGAATAAACCAACTGTCTTAGAGTTTTATATTGATTATTGGGAAAGACTTGAAAAAGAGTGGGAAGGCTTAATTTTAAAGAAAGCTACTCGAATTGGTGCTTCACAACAACAAAAGTTTAAAAAAATACAAGCAATAGCTTCAGAATTAGGCGATTTTTTAGATTTTCTAAATGATATCAACTCAAAAACAAAGGAAGATTTATCAAGAAATAATTTTGAGGAAATTAAGAGAGCCATTGAAGAAAACTATAACAAATATTAAGTAATATTAACCAAGCCTAAATGCCCTTATCCAAATACACTCAATTACTCCAAAAATTCCTAAAATACCGCTCGATACGCTGGTTTTTGGGCGTTTTTGTTGTTTTGATGGTGCTAAATTTCGTTTTTCCGCCCAAGACCGACGTCGAATATTCTACACTCATAACCGACTCAGAGGGTAAGCTACTCCACGCGTTTCTGACCAAAGACGATAAATGGCGAATGTACGTAGAGTTAAAAGAAATAAACCCGATTTTGCGTAAGGCCGTTTTGCAAAAAGAAGACAAATATTTTTATTATCATTTTGGTGTAAATCCGTTGGCAATTGCAAGGGCGGCTTTCCGAAACCTGACTTCGGGCAAGCGTACGTCAGGGGCGAGTACCATCACGATGCAGGTGGTCAGGATGTTGTACCCCAACCAACGAACCTATCTCAATAAAGTCGCCGAAATCGCCCGAGCGATGCAGTTGGAGTTGCGTTTTTCAAAAGACGAAATCCTGCAAATGTACCTCAATTTGGTGCCTTATGGCTCCAATATCGAAGGCATTAAGTCGGCTTCGTACCTATATTTTCAGAAATCGCCCGATAGACTGAGCCTTGCCGAAGTTACCACACTGGCGATTATCCCCAACCGCCCCACGAGTTTGCGTTTGGGTAGTCGCAACCCTTTGGTGGTGCAAGAACGTAACAAATGGTTGCGGCGATTTGAGTCTGCAAAAGTATTTGATAAACAGCAAATTGAAGACGCTATCCGAGAGCCACTCAACGCCGTTCGGCACGAAGCCCCCAAATTGGCTCCGCATTTGTCGCTTCGTCTAAAAAAAGAAAATCCAAATATCCCCATCATTCGGGCGAGTATCAATCGAGGTGTGCAGACCCGCACCGAGCAGATTGTGCAAAACTACGTCAATCGGCTTCGTGCGATGAATATCCACAACGCAGCGGTGCTGGTTCTGAATAACGAAACCATGCAGATTGAGGCGTATGTGGGTTCGGCCGATTTCAAGAATGCCATTGATGGCGGACAAGTCGATGGTGTTCAGGCGGTGCGTTCGCCCGGAAGTGCCTTAAAGCCATTGCTCTACGCCACGGCTTTTGATAAGGGTATCATCACTCCAAAAAACATGGTGAATGACGTATCGACAAATTTTAATGGTTTTGAACCCGATAATTTTGATAGGAGATTCAATGGCAAGGTTTCGGTAGAATTTGCTTTGGCCAATTCGCTGAATATCCCGGCCGTCAAAGTACTGCGAGATTTGGGCAAAGGAGCGTTGATTGAGCAACTCAAAAAGGCTGATTTTCAGACTATTAAACTCCAAGAAAAAGATTTAGGACTTTCGATTGTTTTGGGTGGTTGTGGTGTTACGCTCGAAGAAATGACAAGACTTTATTCGGCATTTGCCAATGGTGGGGAGCTACAGAACCCCACCCTAACCCATACTCGCAATTCTCCCCTCTCTATTGGAGAGGGGTCGGGGGAGAGGTTGATTTCTTCCGAAGCTACCTATCTTATCACCGAGATATTGGCTCAAATCAAACGCCCCGACTTGCCCAATAATTTTGATTATTCGTACCATTTGCCCAAAATCGCTTGGAAAACGGGTACTTCGTTCGGCAAGCGTGATGCTTGGAGCATCGGCTACAACAAAAAATATACGATTGGGGTTTGGGTTGGTAATTTTTCGGGCGAGGGCGTACCCGAACTGAGCGGAGCCGAGATTGCAACGCCCTTGCTTTTTCAGGTTTTCAATATGGTAGATTACAATTCGTCGGTGCATTGGTTCACGCAACCCAAAGGAATCAAACGCCGAGCGGTTTGTGCCGAAACGGGCGATTTGCCCAATGAGTTTTGTAGCAATAAAATTCTGGATTACAACATCACGAGTGTCTCGCATACACGCAAGTGTACGCACCTTAAGAATGTTTACGTAAATCTTTCAGAATCAATGAGTTATTGTACGGTTTGCTTGCCTGTGGATGGCTACAAACAAAAGATTTACAACAATTTAGCCCCCGAATTGATAGCTTTTTACGAATCTAAACAGATTGCGTACGATAAGATTCCGCCACATAACCCAAACTGCACAAGGATTTTCAGAACGGCATCGAATAGCCCCGTCATTGTGAGTCCAAACGACGGAAGCGAGTATTTTATTGATAAAAATGAGCCGCAGCAAATGCAGTTGAGTTGTCAGGTAGGTAACGATGTCAAGGAGGTTTACTGGTACGTTGATAATCAGTTAATTACGAAGTCAGTAGCCACAAAACCAGTGTTTTTTACACCGAAAGCTGGCCGCCAAAAAATATCATGTACAGATGATAAAGGCCGCAATAGCGATATTTGGATAACGGTCAAATACTAACCCCGAACCAATCCTTTTTCTCGCAAAAAATGGTGGGTCATCACCGTTTCATCGGTGTTTAGGGATACTTGCTTGATTACCTCACAGACAAATAACTCGTGGTCGCCGGCATCGGTCGAGTGCAAAACTTTACACTGAATATACCCTACGGCTTCGGTCAGGTAAGGACAACCACGGTCGTCGAGGGCATATTTTAGGTTTTTGAATTTATCAGTATCTCGCCCCGATTTTCTCCCCAGTTTGGGGATAAGTCCAGTTTGTTTTGTGGATAAAAGATTGACATTCAGTATTTTGGATTGCTGGACTAATTGGATGGTATAATCTACTTTGTAGAGAGCCACGCAGACCATCTTACCGCCCATTGCTACTTGCATCATCCACGTAGCGATATTGGCATTCATCTTATCACCACTTACGGTCGTGATAGAATGAACCTCATAATTTTTGAGTTTTAATAAAGATTTGGGCATAGCCACACGCAACAATCAAAAAACTGGCTCTGGAAATGTATTTACAAAATTTTTGAAGGATTGGTTTTGAAGAATCAGCCTAAACCAAACCGTATAATTTTCGGGATTTTGCTCGGCATCGTCGGATATTTCTTCAACACTCTGCCAGCGATAATCCGAAACCTCTTCGGGGTTTACCTCAAAATCGCCATTGTAATAACCCACAAAAACGTGGTCGATTTCGTTTTCGGTCAACTCGTTCTCAAAATGAGCAATGTAGTGGAATTTATAGAGGAATTTCAGCTCGGTTCTGAAGCCCATCTCTTCGCCGAGTCTTCGGTAAGCTGCATCGCCAATCGCTTCGCCTTCGTTGGGGTGTCCGCAACAAGTATTCGTCCATAAACTTCCCGAGTGGTATTTATGGCTGGCTCTTTGGTGAATCAGTAATTCGTTGTTTTCATTGAAAATCAGCACCGAAAAAGCACGGTGCATCAGTCCTTTTTGGTGTACCATCAATTTTTCTCCGAATCCAATCTCTTGGTCTGATTCATCAACAAGAATAATATTTGGCGACTCTAAATTCATGCAATAGGGTTTAACTACGTATATAACGCAAAAAAGCAAAAGTTGTTTTTGAAATTCTACTGGGTCAAATGAAAAAAATAATCCTGACAGGGTTCAGAACCCTGTCAGGATTATTTTTTAGCAATACACTTTTTCGTAATATTCGGTTGCCATTCGGTCTGAATCGAAGAACTCAGATACGTCGTTCATGCTTTGTAAAACGAGTTTGTTCCATTCGTCGCGGCGGTCATAATACATCGGTAAAATCTGCTTTTCGAGGGTTTCGAGCATATTTTTGATGTCGGTTGTATCACGCTCCCAGTCATTATTGCTCGGTGCAACTGGCACTATAAAAGCATTTTTACCATTTACGGCAAATTCACAAACCCAGCCATCATCGGTCGATAAATTGACCGAGCCGTTCATCGCCGCTGTCATTCCACTGGTGCCAGATGCTTCACGCGTGACTATTGGCGTATTGAGCCAAGCGTCAGAACCATCTTTTAGTTGTTTTGATAGTGCCAATTCGTAGCCCGTCAAAACCGCCATATTTGGGTACAAATGGCTCAAATAATACAAATGATTGAAGGTATTTACGGCTCCTTCGTCTTTTGGATACGGCTTACCTGCCCAGATAAACTGAATCGGGTATTTGCTGTTTTTCATCAAACGGTCGAATCCTTCTTTGTCACGGGTCAACAAATCGGGGCGTTTGTAAGCCGCAAAACGCCTTGCCCAAACAATGGTAAATACTTCTGGGTCGAAGATTTTGCCCACTTGGTCGGCTACGGTCTTGAAGAGCGTGCTTTTGAGTTCTTTTTTGCGAGATTCTATTTTCTTCAAATCGCCTTTTTGTCGAGCCTTTTCTATATCGGCATCGGCCCAATACAATTTATTTTGGGCGTTGGTTACGTGCGTAATCTCGCAGATACTGTCGTAGCCTCCCCACATTTTTCGAGAGACTTCTCCGTGTAGTTTAGAAACCGCATTGGCTTTATGAGCAAATCGCAGAGCCACGAGAGAATGATTGAAAACGTTATCGTGAATACCCGAAATCTCGCGAACTTCTTTGAGTGGTACTCCTGCAAAGAAGCTCAAACCATTGAGTTGATTAATATCGTGTTTTTCGTTGCCAGCTTCTTCGGGCGTGTGTGTCGTAAAAACCAAACGTTTTTTTACTTCTGATACCTTTTTATGCTTTTTATAAAGAAAAAACGCCGCCGAAAGAGCGTGAGCTTCGTTGAGATGATAGACTTCGGGGTCGTATTTGATGGTTTCTAAAAACTTGGCTCCACCCACACCTAAAAGGATACATTGAGCGATTTTCTTATTGACATCGTCATCGTACAATCGGTACGAAATCGAGCGTACTGCGGTATCATTGCCATCGGTATCGGTTGTCAGAAAAAACATCGGGACAGTCCCGAAAACCTTCGGAGCCAGATAATAAGCCGCAACCCAAACAGGTTGTTGACCAATCTCAATCTGAAAACGTACGCCCGTATCTTGGATAAAATTGTACATTTTTTCTCTAAACTGCGGAGCCATGCTGTTGTCGCTATTACGCATTTGGTCGTAGTAGCCGTATTTCCACAAGATTCCGATTCCGATAAGGTTTTGCTTGAGTTGGTAGGCACTTCTCATGTGCGAACCCGCCAAGAAACCTAAACCACCCGAATACGTTTTGAGGGCTTGGTCGATGGCAAACTCCATCGAAAAATACGCAACAGATTTTTTGAATTGAGGGGCAAAGGCATAAGGATGAGCAAATTGCTCAGGCAATTGATTTTTCTTCATTAGATTATATCATAGGTTTTAAAGTTGTGTAAAGGTAAAGAATCTATGACAATATTTGGATACATTGCCCAATCATATTCTTAAAATCATTTTTGAAGAAAAAGTAAAATGAATGGAGTACTCAACACAGATTTATTTGTATCGTTGAGAAAGGGGATAATATTCAAAACAAAAAATCCCGAATCTTATGCAGAATCGGGATTTCTTTATCAGAATTTAGGGTACTACACCTTAATTTCTACATCAACACCACTTGGTAATTCCAATTTCATCAAAGCATCAACTGTCTTTGGACTCGCTTGGAAGATGTCAATCAAACGCTTGTAAGTACACAATTGGAACTGCTCGCGTGATTTCTTGTTTACGTGTGGTGAACGCAAAACGGTAAAGATTTCTTTGCGTGTTGGCAATGGAATTGGACCACTCACAACTGCACCTGTTGACTTAACCGCTTTCACGATTCTCTCAGCCGATTTGTCCACTAAATTGTGGTCAAATGACTTCAATTTGATTCTGATTTTTTGTGACATTTGGTTCGTTAATTTATGCTCATCGAAAGAACCATTCGCTCCGATGTGCGTGATTTTCAAAATTGAGGTGCAAAATTATGCCTTTTTCTACAAAAATCAAATTGTTTTAGGGTTTTATAGCTAAGTTTTTGTCAAAAATTCAACTATTGAAAACCTGAATCTTAAAATCGACCAAATTTTAGTACATTTGTACTAAATGAAGAATACTAAATCTAAAATACTCGAAACTTCTCTGAGGTTATTCAATCAGCAAGGCCATGAGGATGTCACGGTACGAGACATTGCCAAAGAAATGGGCATCAGCCACGGTAATCTTTGCTATCATTTTGCCAATACCGATGTCATTATCGAGCATCTGTACGATAATTTATTGTCTGAAATCGACGAAAAGCTCCTTGCACCTTCGTTCTTGAATCAGGTCAATTTAGAATCTTTGTATCTGATGATAAAACACATCTTCGAGACACTCTACAAGTATAAGTTCTTGATGCAGGATTTTGTCAGTATTGTTAGAAAAAACGCTACATTAAAACAAAAACACCGAGAATTGGTGAGTAGAAGACGAGTGTTTTTTGAGTTCGGATTTGAAGTCTTCCGGCACGAACAACTATTGCGTGATGAACTGATTATGACGCATTTTCAGTATTATTTCGACCAAATGTTTATCATTAGCGATTATTGGCTGGCGAGTGCCGAGGTGCTGTACGAAGGTAGCGAAACAGACAAACTCGACTACTACACGAAGCTGGCTTTTAGTACGATTGTTCCGTATTTATCCGAAAAAGGTTTGGCCGAATACCAAAAACTAAAAATTTAAACGTTTACCTGCTTGATTCGTTCGATAAATTCGGGCCGACGTCTTCTCGAAACCGTCACTTTTTTTTGGTTTTTCATGTTAATGTCTTCGGCAAAGTCGGCAACGTAGGCAAGATTAATGATATAAGATTTATGGGTTCTGAAAAACGAAGGTTGTTGGAGAAACTGAGACTCAAATCGCTTGAGTGTGATTGCCACGAGTAGCGATTGCCCCGAATTTAGGTAGATTTTGGTGTAATTTACATCGGCTTCGAGCATGATTATATCGGCCGTATTGATTTGTTTACGTCGGGCAAGCGTAATGTAACGCCCCGTGGAAGTTGTAAGATTTTTCATGAAATAAACTTTATGGGATATTAATTGATAAAATTTTACTATTCTTTCGAGATTTGCAAGTGCCAAGCCGAATTCGGCGGATTTAATAACTTAACTGGTGGTTTTCAGGCCTTAATTGGTTTGTTTGAATATTTATTAACTATGCAAGTTAGTGATAGAATATTAAGTTTATTTTAAATAAATTTTAAGAATTTATTAAGTTTTATAATAATGTATTTTGGCAATCGTTAATGTGAGAAAATAGGAGATAAAAAGATGAAATCCATAAAGAATATTAGAAGCATTGTTGTGTTGATTTTGATTTCGCAAGTGGCTCATGCTCAGTTGTTTTCGTGGTTTAGTGGCGATGATAAAAATAAAAAACGTGAGATGTTGATGGCTAATCGAGCGATTCAGATTGAGATGACTGCCGCCATGAACAACATGTATAATTTTAATTTTGATGCTGCCGAACGTGACTTTAAATGGCTGACTATCAAGTATCCTGACCATCCGATTGGTTATTTTTTATTGGGTCTCAATGAGTGGTGGAAGATTGTGCCAGATACAAAGGTTACTAAATACGATGATGCCTGCGAGGCTTACATGGACAAAGCCATAGACCTTGCCGAAGAGATTTATGACGACGACGAGAGCAACAAAGAAGCGGCGTTTTTTATGGCAGCGGCGTATGCCTTTAAAGGGCGTTTACACACCGAGCGTGAACGTTGGGTAAAAGCCGCCTACGTGGGTAAGCAAGCCATGAAATACCTCGAAAGAAGTCGCGGATTTGGAGATTTTAGTCCAGAATTGTATATGGGCGATGGGCTGTATAATTATTATTCAAAATGGATTCCTGAGAATTATCCATCGCTAAAACCATTGCTCGTATTTTTTAGAAAGGGTAATAAAAACGAAGGAATCAAGCAATTGGAGTATGTTTCGCTCAATGCGTTTTATACTCGTATGGAGTCTCGCTATTTTTTGGTGCAGATTTACAGCATGGAACGCCAAGACCAAAAGGCTTACAATATGGCCAGAATGATGCACAGTACTTTTCCGGATAATTCGTTTTTTCACCGATACGCCGCCCGTACAGCATTTATGCTTGGCAAAGCCGACGAAGCCGAGACTTACGCCAAGGAGCTATTGGATAATATAGCAAAAAACAAGTACGGATACGAAGGAACTGCCGGGCGATACGCAGCTTATATTTTGGGGTATATCAATTATAATTACCGCAATAATCTGCCCGAAGCAAAGAAATATTATCTACAAACGATTGATTTTGCTAAAAGTACAAATGCGACAGATTCGGGGTACTATCTCGGTGCAAATCTTTCGCTTGGTAAAATCGCCAAAGCTGAAGGCGATTTGCCAAAAGCAATTGAATATTTTAAGATTGCAGAAGCAGGAGCCGAGAAAAAATCAGACACCAAAAAAGAAGCTCAAAAACTGATTGACGAAACCAAAAAACTGATGAAAAAAGCTAAAAAGTAAGCATTTTCAATCAGCTTCCTAAAGAAACCCGTGCCACGACTAAAGAAGTATAAGCCGTGGCACGGGTTAAATATTATAGAATCATTTATTGAGAGCGTTTCTCAGTAATTCTACGCTTTTTCGCACGCCCGATTCGGCGGCTTCTTTGCCTTCAAACTCGATAGAAATATAGCCTTGATAATTCACTTTTCGGAGAATCTGCACGATTCGGTCATAGTCTAAATCTAAACTGTACCATTCGCCGCCACCGTAATAGGTTTTGGCTTGCACAAAGCACGTGTGTGGAGCAATTTTTTCGAGTTTATCGTAAGGGTTTTCTAAAAAATTACCTGTATCCATCAATAATTGTAACCACGGCGAATTCACTTCTTTGTAAATCCGCAACATTCCTTCGGGAGTCGAGCCAAGTCCCCAGTGATTTTCGAGAGCCAAAAGCACGCCCAATTCTTCGGCACGTTTCATACACTGCTGAATACTATCAATGCACCATTTAAAGGCATCGTCCTCGGTGTAGCCAGCAATCGCTGGTTCTTGTCCACGATTTTTCATAAATTCATCAAAAGACTTTATCGTTCCCCATCGGCCAGTGTTCAATCGCATACACGGAATCCCCATTTTGGCGGCAAGTTCCATGCAGTGAATCGTGTGGTCGATATGCTTTTTGAGTTCGGCTTTATCGGGCGATACAAACCCTTGGTGAATCGAAAGGCAAGTCATGGCGATTCCGTTTATAAAAGCATGGCGTTTGAGTTTTTGGAGGTAAGCGTTGTCTTCGCCTTCCATTTGACGGTGCAACACGTCGATACCCTCTAAACCCAGTTTGGCGGCATCGTCAATGACTTTTTCAATTGGGAATTTATCACCTTTGAAGTGCCAATAAGAATAACTCGAAACACTAAGTTTTATTTTGGATTGGGTATTTGTTACAATCGGATTTGCTTGAGCGGCGGTTGCCGAGAGTGCCGCTGTACCAAGCGATACGTTTTTGAGGAAGTGTCGTCTTTGCATAGTTTATGAAGGTTGAATATTTACAAATATCAATAATTCGGATTTGATTGTAGATATTTTTACGAAATTTGTTTTTTGACGGTGGCACGGCTCAAAAGACGTGTCACCATTATTGACAAATAATTCAAAAACACACAATGAGATTTGAGTCAGAACGTATCTATCACATCTACAATAGAGGAAATAATCGGCAGAGGATTTTCTTCAATAGAGAAAACTATCTGTACTTTTTGCGTAAAATTCGAGATAAACTCAAACCTCATTGCGATATTATGGCTTATTGTCTGATGCCTAATCATTTTCATTTGATGATAAAAACCAATGAAAAATCTGTAAAAACCATTTTTGTAGGTAAAGATGAGCGTAATGTTTTATCGGAAGCAATGAGACAAATACTTAGTAGTTATAGTTTTGCTGTTAATAAGCAAGAAAGACGGACAGGGTCATTATTTACTCAAAATACAAATGCAAAAGAGTTGGCTTCACTCGAAATAGATTTTGAAACAACATTAACCTGCTTCAACTACATTCACCAAAACCCTTATGTGGCATTATTTGTTGATAAAATTGAGGATTGGGAATTTTCATCGTTTAGAGATTATGCAGGATTGAGAGATGGAACACTTTGTAATAAAGAATTGACAAAAAGAATTTTAAATATCAATCAAGAAACCTTCTATGAAGATTCTTATCAAGTTCTGAATCAAGAAAACCTTTCAAATATTTGGCTTAAATAGCTTCTATGACTGTGTTATAGGGAGTATTGGATGAATTTATAGAGGGAGCAATTTTATTAACAAATCATCAAACCCGTGCCACGCAAAACGTGCCACGGATATCATAAATATGAAACTCATAAAAGTAGCAGCAGGAACACTCAACCAAACCCCATTAGCGTGGGAACAAAACCGCAAAAATATCATTTCGGCAATCGAAGAGGCTCGTAATCAAGACGTTAGTTTACTCTGCTTGCCCGAACTCTGTATATCTGGATACGGCTGCGAAGACGCCTTCTATTCGTGGGATGTTGCCCAGCAGTCGAAAGAGAGTTTACTCGAAATCCTACCTCATACGGCACAAATGATAGTTTCGGTTGGCTTACCGATTCGTCATAATAACAAAATCTACAACGCAGCCTGTCTGATTTCAAATAAACGTATTTTGGGATTTGCCTGTAAACAGCATTTGCCTAATTATGGCTTGTTTTACGAAGACCGCTGGTTTCATCGTTGGCAGCCCAATGTACAATCTGAAATTGAGATAAACGAACTCAAATATCCAATCGGAGATTTACTTTTTGATGTTTCGGGAGTCAGAATCGGCTTCGAGATTTGCGAAGATGCTTGGGTAGCCAATCGCCCCGGTCGAGCCTTGTTCGATAGAGGTGTCGATGTTATCCTAAACCCTTCGGCGAGTCCGTTTGCGTTTAGTAAATTTATGACTCGCGAAAGATTAGTAATTGACGGAAGTCGCTCATTTTCATGTAGTTATATCTATACTAATCTTTTGGGGAATGAATCGGGTCGTTTGATTTTTGATGGCGATGCCATGATTGCCAGCGATGGTAATTTGCTCGTTTCGAGTCCACGTTTTGGCTACGCCGATTACTACGTAACGAGTGCTGTCATTGACATCGAAGCACCCAAGCAAGCCCACGCTCAAGTAAAGTCGCCGATTGCGGTGGGTAAATGGTTGGTGAGTAGCATTTTTGATTTTCCAGACGATTTAAAACCAGTTTATCAGACTGCCGAATTAGAGGCTTTTGAGCGAGGAGGCTATCTAAAAGAAGAAGAATTTGCTCGTGCGGTTTCGTTGGCATTGTTCGATTACCTCCGCAAATCCCGTTCACAGGGTTTCACAGTTTCGCTTTCGGGCGGGGCAGATTCTTGTACTTGCGTGGCTTTGTGTGGTTTGATGGTCAGATTGGCCGATGAAAGTATCGGTCTCGAAGCATTCAAGAAAAAATTGGGCTACATCAAAAAAATCCAAGAAGCCAATACTGCCGAAGAGATTGTCAAACAACTAATTCATAGCATTTATCAAGGAACAGAAAACAGTTCAACCGATACTTACCAATCGGCCGAAAGTTTGGCAAAATCAATCGGAGCGACATTCTACAATGTCAATATCAATGGCTTAGTAGAGACTTACAAAGATTTGATTGAAAAACAGATTGGTCGAGATTTAACTTGGGAAACCGACGATATTCCGCTTCAAAACATTCAGGCGAGGGTACGGGCCCCGAGTGTTTGGTTATTGACAAACTTGTACGGACACCTACTTTTGGCTACTTCCAATCGTTCGGAGGTGGCGGTGGGTTACTGCACAATGGATGGCGATACTGCGGGTAGTATCAGCCCGATTGCGGGTATTGATAAACATTGGTTACGCTCGTGGTTGGTGTGGCTCGAAACCATCGGTTGCGAGGTGAAGGGTAAACACATCAGAATCGAAGGGCTTAAAAAAGTGAATAGCTTGGCTCCGACAGCCGAACTTCGCCCAGCCGATAAACACCAAACCGACGAAAAAGATTTGATGCCTTATGAGGTCTTAGATGCCATAGAAAAAGTAGCCATCCGAGATAAAAAACCGCCAGTTGAGTGCTTGCAGTTTATGGAATCTCGATTTGGCGGAAGGTTCTCGAAAGAACAACTTTATCAGTGGACGGACAGATTTTTTAAACTTTGGAGTAGAAACCAATGGAAACGTGAGCGTTATGCACCGAGTTTCCACCTCGACGACCTCAACCTCGACCCACGTAGTTGGTGTCGTTTCCCGATTCTCTCGGGTGGTTTTGAGAAAGAATTGGCCGATATGAAAGATTACTACGAAGGCAAGAGTTTTCGTAAAAGAGGCAAAATCGGATTTTGATATTTGTCTGATTTGAAGATAAAATGAGGCATTGCTAAATTGTTAGTAATGCCTCATTTTGTTTTGGTTATGGTATTTTATGGCTTTTGATTAATACTTCTCGATAAAATCCTTTGAAATTTCAAAATGTCGTTTAAATTTGAAATATCAACAATTTCAAGATTATTATGGAGAAATTATCAGAAACATGGATGGTAGATGGAACTATTGATTTTGAGGTGAAGAAGTACACACTTTTGGCATATTTGCAAAAAGTCAAACAGTATTTTGATGAGAGTAAGATTTATCCCCAACTCTCAGATTTGTTCTTTCATTACAATAATTTGGTGTCTTTTAAAGAAAACAAAAACTATCTGAAAGAGCATTTTCCGAAGCGATTGACGGGTATTCAAATCGAACGATTAGAATTGATTTATGAAGAAATGATTGCCGATGATGCCCTAATGGAAGAGATTGAGCAGATTATTCATTACGCGAGTCATCGTTTCAAAAATGCAATTTCGGTCGGGAGCGAAATCTACGATTTTGTTGAGAGTAAATTATCCATTACACCCGTCGGAATCATTCCGTTGAAATTAGACGAAGGGTATTTCTTTTTGAGTAACGGCAGCCGAAAAAGTACGAGGGTTTATTCGTATAAAATGACGCTTTTTGAACGACATAGCGAAAAATACCGCTCGCTCAGCTCGACTTTTATCACCGAATGGGAGCGTAGCTTTGCCAATAGCTACGAAAACATTAAACTTAGTCTGATAAAAACGCATAAAAGTTTGCCGAATCCAGCCGTGTATTCAATCGAAACCGATTTGAATTTTCCGCTCGAAGAGACACTATTGCCAGTTGCTAAACGGACATTGGTACAACATATTAGTAAGTAACGTGAAATAGTCTCCCTAAAAAACCGTGACACGGCTAAGCAATAGCAGTCCAATTTTTAGTTTTAAAGGTTCGAGCCGTGCCACGGATTCTATCCTTATTTTTAATTGTGTTATTTCACAATCAACCCAAGACCTATGCAAAACTACGACGTCATCGTCATCGGGGCTGGATACGCAGGCCTGACCGCCACCCGTGAGCTTATCCGAGCCGAAAAAAAAGTGTTACTTCTCGAAGCCCGTGATAGGGTAGGAGGTCGAGTTTATACCAAATACCTTGACGATGATACGTATGTAGATTTGGGCGGAGCGTGGGTCGGGCCTACTCAAGACCGTATCTACGGATTGATTCGTGAGTTTGGGCTTGAGACTTTCAAAACCTATGACGAAGGTAAAAGTACCCTATTCTTCAAAGGAAAAACCCAATACTACAAAGGGCTGATTCCGCCACTGCCAATCGGGGCTTTGTTGAGCTTAGATATGGCGATTAAGAAGATGAATAAACTCTCTCGCACGGTCAATCTCGAACGTCCGTGGGAGACCCCCAATGCTCAATATTACGACTCAATGACTCTGGCGACTTGGATGAATCAGCAGATGTCGTTCGATACCGCCAAAATCATGTTTAAACTGGCTGCCGAAGCAATTTGGGCCGCCGACCCAAACGAGATTTCGATGCTTCATGCCTTGTTTTACGCAAAATCAGGGCGTGATTTGGATACTTTGATGAATGTAAAAAACGGAGCTCAAGAAGAGCGAATCGTGGGCGGAGCAATGCAACCAGCCTTGAAATTGTCCGAAACAATCAAAGATAGTATTCGGCTTAATTCGGTCGTAAAAAGTATTACGCAAGATACTGATAATGTGATAGTTAGAGGTGATGGTTTTGAGTTTTTGGCTAAGCGAGTAATCGTGGCATTGCCACCTACGATGATTAACAGAATTGAGTTTTTGCCAGTTTTACCTGCCAATCGAGAGCAGTTGATGCAACGAATGCCGATGGGAACAGTTACAAAAACTTTTGCGATTTACGACAAACCGTTCTGGCGAAATAAAGGACTCAATGGCTTATCGGCGACAAACGAAGGCTATACGACCGTTACGTTTGATAATTCACCAAAGGATGGCTCGAAGGGTATAATGATGGGTTTTGTTTTGGGCAATCAAGCCAAGGCCTTTGCTAATTTATCGTCCGAAGAACGCCGAGAGAGTATCTTGAATTCATTTGTTAATTTTTACGGAGAAGAAGCTCGAAATCCGAAATTATATCTCGACCATAGCTGGGCCGAAGAAGAATTTACCAAAGGCTGTTATGCTGCATTTATGCCCCCTGGCGTTTGGACTTCGCTCGGTAAAAGCCTACGGGAACCATGCAGTAAAATCCACTGGGCTGGTACCGAGACATCCGATATTTGGAATGGCTACATCGACGGAGCGATTCGCTCGGGCGAAAGAGTTGTAAAAGAGGTTTTATCCTAAAAACAGATAAATCGTTTTTAGGATAAATGCACCTTTACTGAAATTTAAGCGAATCGGTAGGAATTTTGGTCCACCCTTTTTGGTAGAAATCTTTGAATTTTTTACGTTGTTCACGGGTCATATTCGACGAAAAATCTTTATCGTACTTCTCCATAAATTCATCCATGCTATAATACGTCGGGTGTACCTCCTGAGCTTGTTCAAAGCTCTTTTTAGCTTTATCAAAATCGCCTTTCGAGACCCAAACCAAGCCATCTTGTTCGTATTTTTGGGCCGATAAGACTTTCTGTACTTTTCGGTTTTTGGCGGCACTTGGGAGGCTTTCGCCGATTTCGTTGGCCGCCTCGAATGTCGCCCGACGAATAGACGCCCGCACGGTATCAGAATGCGTTGCTTCTTTGAGTCCGCTCTCTATTGAAATAAAAAAAGCAGGGTCAAGATTTTTCATTATTTGGATTGTTGCAATCTGAATATCGGCTTTTTTGCCGACATAATTATCCATAAAAAGTTTCGTGATTTCAAACCTACGCTTTTCGTCATCTATTTTCTGGCTCTGCATCCGAGCAGTCTGGTTATCAAAATAACCAATGACAATTTGGGCGAGCGGTATTGCAACAGAGGCAATAATGGCGGCTAATCCTACGAGGTTATCGAGGAGAGATTTCTTCTTGGGTTCTTCCATTTTATAAGTTTTTTGAGGTTGAGTAACCAAATATATAAAAAACTTATAAAGTTTCCACTCATTTATTGATTTTTAGAAACCATTTTTACGGTTACCAAAAGCTGGCCTAAATGTCTGGTGGTGTGTTCGGCAGCGTGAAACAGAAGTCCGATAACCGTCGAAGGGATTTTTCCTCGACCAACTTCCCTCACTTCGGTTAAGGTTTCCGAATCAGTTTTTTTAAGCTGCTCGATTGCCACGATGACTTGATTGCTGAATGCTTCGACGAGGTTTTTAACGCTAATTTCGGGATTTTCTTTACCTTCGGCGGCAAGGGCTTCAAACTGAGTAGCCGAAAGCGATTCGCCACGAGCATACGTAAATAGTCGGTCGAGTACACCAGTGAGATGTTGAAGATGAAAACCTACCGATGCCACATTGGCAGGGCGTTTCCAGAGGTTTTCATTGCTGAAATCGGTCATTAGTTCAACTACTTCTTCTTCGGCTTGTAGCAACGCATGAGCCACTGGTTGCAAAAGCGGCGGGACATCCGCCAACGGGCCTCTTAGCCAAACTTCGAGTTTATTTTTTTCGGGCATTTTGATTTTTTATTGGGCAACAAGATATTAGATACAATAGGTTTCTTTTGTGGTTGATTAATCGTAAAATACTTCTTTTTATCTCCATTTTTGCAAAATATGTCGTTTGCTAAGGCTATAATTCTCAATTCGTTTTTATCTTTAAGTTTTAGTCATTCATCATCAATAAACCCTGCCGCCTCAGGCGAGTTCTGAAAGTATTATTCTATGAAAAGACTTTTTATACAGTTTCTGGCTCTGTTTTTATCAATCGGAGCTTTTGCACAAGTAGCAGATAGCTACTATTTACCTCAAAATGTCACGTACGACCCTAAGATTCCGACTCCAAAACAGTTTTTGGGCTACCAAGTTGGAGAGCAGCACGTAACTCCTTACGAACAATATGCGTATTGGCGAGAATTAGCCAAGCTGACAAATCGTTTTAAGGTAGAAGTTTACGGTAAATCTTTTGAGAATCGTGAATTATTGCTCATTACGGTAACTTCTCCGCAAAATCACACCAATCTCGAAAAACTAAAAGCCGAACACAAAAAACTCACAATTGGCTCGCAGTCAAGTGGTTTAGATACTAAAAATATGCCGATTGTGGTTTGGCAGGGATATTCGGTACACGGCAACGAAGCCAGCGGAACAAACTCGGCATTGCTAACGGCGTATTATTTGGCTGCTGCACAAGGCCCAGCGATTGATTCGTTATTGAACGAAGCCATTATTTTGGTTGACCCATGCATCAATCCTGATGGTGGAAACCGTTTTTCGACTTGGGTGAATATCAATCGCAGCACCAATTTGGTGAGCGATGCCAATAACCGCGAATTTAGCGAAACATGGCCGGGCGGACGTACCAATCATTACTGGTTTGATTTGAATCGTGATTGGCTGTACCAGCAAATGCCCGAAAGCAAGGGCCGATTGGTGAAATTCTACGACTGGAAACCCAATATCTTGACCGACCACCACGAAATGGGTAGCGGCTCGACATTCTTCTTCCAGCCCGGAATCCCCTCTCGCACGCACCCGATGACACCGAAAAAGAACATCGAATTAACCGCCAAAATCGGTAATTATCACGCCGAAGGTTTAGATAAAATTGGTTCGTTTTATTACACTCAAGAAAACTACGATGATTATTATTACGGAAAAGGCTCTACTCTGCCCGATGTCAATGGTTCGATAGGCATATTGTTTGAGCAGGCCAGTTCACGTGGGCATTTGCAAGAAACTCAAAACGGTTTATTGTCTTTTCCGTTTACAATTCGCAATCAATTCAGTGCGACTCTTTCTACTCTAAAGGCTGCCAAAGAAATGAGAGTAGAATTGCTGAATTACATGCGAGATTTCTACAAAGAAACTTCAAGCGACCCAATCAAGGCTTATGTTTTTGGAGGTGGCAATGACCCAATCAAGACTTGGGAGATGGTAAATATCATGAAGCGTAATGAGATTGATGTTTATCGCCTATCGAAAGATGAAAGCATTGACGGTAAGAGTTTTAGTAAAGCTAATTCGTTCGTAATTCCGATGAATCAGGCTCAACACCGCCTCATCAAAGCGACATTCGAGAAGCGTACCACTTTTGAAGATAGCTTATTCTACGATATTTCGGCTTGGACAATGCCACTTTGTATGAATGTACCATACGCCGAGGCAAAAACTGCTATCAGTTTGGGAGATAAAATTGAGCAAAACGATTTTCCGAAAGGAAAGGTTATTGGCAAAAGCACTTATGCGTATCTGTTTACTTGGGATAGCTACTTTGCTCCTCGTGCGGCTTATGAGCTGATGAAAAAAGGCTACGGCTTGAAAGTAGCTACCGAGCCATTTACGGCAATCATTGGCGGCAAAGAGCAAAAGTTTGACTATGGCACGATTCAGATAATCTGCAATGGCAATGACCCAAATGCTCTGCTTCAAACTTTGGCCGAGCGTGATGGCATAGATTTCTTTGCATCGCCAACGGGCCTTACACCAGTCGGGATTGATTTTGGTAGCGAAAACTTCAAGCGAGTTCGTCAACCACGACCTTTGATGATTGTGGGTACGGGTGTAGATAGCAACGATGCCGGCGAGATTTGGCATTTGCTCGACCAACGCATTAATATTCCGTTGGTAACGGTTGATATTGAAACCGTAAATCGCATAAATTTAGACAAATACACGCATATTTTGATGGTTTCGGGCAATTATGGTAATCTTTCAGAAGATAAAATCAGACGTTTTGTAGCAGGAGGAGGCACGCTCGTAGCAATGAATACATCCGTAGAATGGGCGGCAAGTAAGAAGATTGCCAACGTAACTCTTAAATCTGGCGATAGCGAAACCAAAGAAAAACGTCCGTATGTTTTGGCGAGTAAGTATTCGGGGGCGTTAGCCACGGCAGGAACTATTTTCGAGGCAAAAATCGACCCAACTCACCCGATTTGTTACGGCTATAAACAAGATAAAATCGCTCTGTTTAAGGATAACAACATTTTTATGGAGGATACCAAAGACCCATACAATACACCATTGATTTTTACACCAAATCCTTTGATGGCGGGGTATATTCATCCAAAAAATGAAAAATTAATCAAAAATTCTCCTGCCGTTATTGCTCATACAAGCGGTGCTGGTAGAGTAATTTCGATGACCGAGAATCATAATTTTAGGGCGTTTTGGTACGGAACAAATAAGTTATTTTTGAATACATTATTCTTCTCAAATATCATCGGTGGTGGTAGATTTGGTGGCGAAGATTGATTTGAGATTAGGTTGTTAATACATAAAGAGGCACGACCGATTTAGGTGTGCCTCTCTTTTTTGTGTTATTACTTTAAATTACTTAGATTTGACTAATAAACAATATCGTATGCTACTTACCGCCGAAAAGCCGCAAAAAAGAACAAAAAAAGTACCCAAAGCCTTGATTTATGAGGTTTTGAATGGGAAAACTTTGTATCGAAAAGGCTATAAAGATGTATTAAACAAAAAACTAAATCCAGAAACTATCATGGGCAGTAGTTCATTGCAATCTATTTTAGTAACATTTCTTTCAAGTTACCTTTTTAATCATTTAGGAGACGAGTATGTAGTTGCATCAAACGAAGCTGGGCTGCACTTAGCATTGAATGAAAACCTTTCTAATGATATTGCGTTGTTTCTGGAAGAAGAAGTGGATTCTATCAACGATAAATATTTCAATGTTCCGCCTCGAATAGTCGTAGAGATTGATGTAAAAATCGAACTCGAAGAATACACAACCGATGAGCAATACGTTTTCGAGAAAACGGCTCGACTGCTCGAATTTGGGGTCGAGAAAGTCATCTGGATTCTCACAAAAAACCGTAAAATTGTTGTTGCCGAAAAAGCAAATCGAAATTGGATTGTAACCGATTGGCTCCAAGAAATAGAAGTGACACCAAACTGTAAATTTATCTTGAACGAACTCCTCAAAACTAAGAAAGTTACGAGACCCTACGCTGTCTAACGGATATTTGGCTATTTTTGCGGCATAATTTGTTAAACCAAGAAAATTTTACAAGCTCGAACTTGTAAACTGATAAACTTCATCTTATGCCAAAGCCAAAATTTGCCAGCGAATCGCTCACAACAATGACCGAAATGGTTTTTCCGAATGATACCAATACTCTTGGGAATTTGATGGGAGGAAACCTCATGCGATTGATGGATATTGTGGGTGCAATCTGTGCCCAAAAACACTCAAATCGGATTGTCGTAACGGCCTCGGTCGATAATGTTTCTTTCAAAGAGCCAATTCCGCTCGGGTCGGTTGTTACGCTCCAAGCCAAAGTCACACGGGCATTCACTTCTTCGATGGAGGTTGCCGTTGAGGTTTGGGCCGAGAATATTCCTGCACAGAAAAAAATCCACACCAATAAAGCATTTTTGACATTTGTAGCCGTTGACCAAAGCGGTGTACCGATTGAGATTCCGCCAGTTATTGCCGAAACAGACGAAGAAAAAGAAATGTATGAAGGTGCATTGCGTCGTCGCCAGTTGCGATTGGTTTTGGCTGGAAGGATGAAACCCGAAGAAGCAACCGAACTCAAGGCCATTTTTGGGTTGTAATTCTGATAATCATTACAAAGACCCTCCCACACAATTTTTATAAATACAAAACGAAAACGTTAAACCCTATAAAATCATGAAGCCAAAGTTACTAATGTTATGCACAGGTGTGTGCGTATTGGTTGCGTTTGGAGTTACATTTCTGTACTCAAAACAATCTACATTATCTAATTTGTCGAGTGTGCCATCCGATTATCGGTTGAAACACAATATTGATGACATGAGTAACGGCCTTCAGATTATCAGAAAACTTCATCCCAAAACCTTCAATTATAATACCCAACTTTACCCCGATTTTGGATTGAGTAAAGACCCTCAGTTTGGTTTTATAGCACAAGAACTTGAGCGAGTTTTACCTATGTTTGTCCACGAAACGCAATTTCCTGACCAAAAACTATTCAAGACCGTCAATTATACAGGCTTGATTCCGATTTTGGTACAGGGTATGCAGGAGCAGCAAGAAATGATTGATAAACAGCAAGAAGAAATCAATACATTGAGAGCAAAACTCAAAGAAGTGAGCGATTTAAACGCCCGATTGGAACATCTTGAAGCAGTACTTGGTGAGGGTAAAGCCAATTCTTTGACAGAAGTTAAACAAAATAGATGAGGTTATTTCATAGGATACGATTTGTGAATCATATCCTATGAAATGATTGTTTATGCATTTGTTTCTACAACTCAAATCCTTCGCCCTGTGCTGGGATTTCGATATGCCCAAAACCTACTTTCTCTAAGCGGTCTTTGAATGCTCGTTGGCTTTCTATCTCGCCATGTACCAAGAATAAACGTTTTACTTTCGGGATGTCCTGACAACTCAAATGCTGAATTATCTCATTGTAATCGGCATGTGCCGAGAACGAATCCATTACCTCAACGGTTGCATTTACTTTATGTTCTTCGCCAAATATCCTTACGGTTTCGGCACCTGTTTTGAGTGCATGACCCAGTGACTCTGGCGAACAGTAACCCACAATCAAAATTGTATTTCGTGGATTCTCCACATTGTTGGCAATATGGTGTTTGATACGCCCTGCTTCGGCCATTCCCGATGCCGAAATAATAATACAAGGCTCTTTTTTAGAGTTCAGAGCCTTCGATTGCTCAACCTCGGTGATGTAATGCAGCGTCGGGAAATCAAAAGCATCACCGTCTTTGTGAATGTATTTCAGAATATCGGGGTTGAAGTCTTCTTCGTGGTCTTGCATTACACGTGTAGCCTTCACCGATAGCGGGCTATCAACATAAACCGGAATCGCTGGCAGAAGTCCTTCGGCTTCGAGTTGGTCGAGAGCGAAGATTAACTCTTGTGTACGGTCAACGGCAAAAGCAGGGATAATTACTTTACCACGCTTCTCGACACAAGTTTCGTGAACGATTCGGAGCAAATGGGATTTCATGTCGGCTTCGGCTTCGTGCAGCCTATTGCCGTAGGTAGATTCACAAATGATATAATCGGCCTGCGGAAAAGCCTCTGGACTTCTCAGAATCTTATCGTTTGGTCGGCCAATATCACCCGTGAAGAATAATTTTTTAGTGTGGTGTTCTTCTTCAAATTTTAAGAAAATCCCTGCCGAACCCAATATATGCCCAGCATCGTAGTATTCGGCCGTTACGCCTTCTTCGATAACAAACGGCGTATGGTACGAAACTTCCCTAAAAAGCTTCATGGTGTCCTCGACATCCTTCTCTTCGTACAAAATCTCCAGTTCTTCTTGATTGCGTTTGCGGCGGCGTTCGTTGATTCGCTCCAAATCTTTTTGCTGAATATGAGCCGAGTCTAAAAGCATTATTTGGCAAAGGTCTTTGGTAGCGGGAGTTGCGTAGATGGGCCCGCTGAATCCTTGACGAACCAACCTCGGTACCAAACCCGTGTGGTCGATGTGGGCATGCGAAAGCACCAAAACATCAACTTCTTTGGGGTCGAACCCAAAAGTAAGGTTTAGTTCGGTTGTGCCAATACCCTGAAAAAGCCCACAGTCCAACAATATTTTAGTCCCACGTTTTGTTGTAATCAAGTGCTTGCTACCCGTAACACGCTGTGCCGCACCATAAAATTGTATTTTCATTCTGACTTACAGGTTGATAAATTAGGTCGAAATATAGGAAATTTTCTGGTTTTAGTAGCTTTAATCTACATTTCGATATTATTAGTATAAAAAAATAACGGCTTAATTCACAAATAATTAATTTCGATGCAACTTGATTCTGTAAATCTGCATCTTATCTTCAAAAGCTATTAAAAACAATAAAAACAAACTCATTATGAAGAAGTTAATTGGTTTATTATCAGCAAGTTTGATGTTGTTGTCGTGCAATTCGATTGCCCAAAAATACGACGAAAACGAAAAACCGTATTTAACCAAAACCTACGTTTCGGACGACCTCAGCAACCTAAAAGTTGAAACATCGGGAGGGGGAATCACCGTAACGGGTCAGTCGGGCAACGAGGCCAAAGTCGAGGTTTATATCCGCCCAAATAACTGGAATGGCCGTACACTCGACAAAGAAGAAATCGAAGAGCGTCTCGAAAAATACGTTTTAACAATCAAAAAAGAAGGTAATACGCTGATTGCATCGGCCAAGAGAAAAGACAGCAATTGGAACGATTGGAAAAACGCTTTGAACATTGGTTTCAAGATTTATGTTCCGTCAAAAATCTCGTCTGATGTACGCACAAGCGGTGGCGGTATCACGATGAAAAACCTTGCTGGGGTACAAAGATTTTCGACAAGTGGTGGCGGACTAACACTTACCAACTTGAGCGGTGATAGCAAAGGAAGCACAAGCGGTGGAGGCATTAGAATTACGAATTGCAAAGATAAAATTGACGTTTCGACCAGCGGTGGCGGAATTGACGCTAATGATTCGGAAGGTGAAATACGCCTCTCTACAAGTGGTGGTGGTCTGCGTTTGACCAACCTCAAAGGTAATATCAAAGCCTCAACAAGTGGCGGTGGAGTACGTGCCGATGCCATCAAAGGCGATTTAGTTACGCATACTTCGGGCGGCTCGATTCATATTGACGATATGGATGGTAGCCTCGATGCTTCGACCAGCGGTGGCGGAATCGACGTAAACATGAAATCTTTGGGTAAATACCTGACGCTTTCGACGAGTGCGGGTGGAATCCACGTAAATATGCCAATGAATCAAGGCATGGATTTAGACCTCGATGGCAACCGTGTAAAAGTACCAACTTTGGCTAATTTCAACGGTACAATCGAAAAAGACCGTGTACGTGGTAAATTGAATGGCGGCGGAATCCCTGTAAAGATGGATTCAAATGCCGGCGGTGTTTATATTAACGAATAACTTAATTGAGAATATCCAGCTATGAAAAAGTTGATAATCATACTCGCTTTGATTCCTGCCTTGAGTTTTGCTCAAAAGACAATCTCGGCAAAAGAAATCTTTGAATCTATTGATAAAGGCCAGCCCGTAAGCATTCAAGATGCACTTATCGAAGGCGACCTTGACCTTACCGAATTATCGAACAAAAAGAATGTACAGAGAGGTAAAAATTGGAATGGTGAAGAATACAAAAGCAAAGTAACGGCTCCGATTTCGTTCACAAACTGTGTTTTTAAAGGCGATTTTATCGCTTACAAACACATCGACAAAAAAACTGGTAAAAACTACGGTAACATTAGCGTAAACTGGAATGGCGATGGAGTAACCTACTCAACCGATTTTGAAAAAGCGGTAATCATCGAAAACTGTAAATTTGAAGGAAAGTCAGAGTTTAAATATTCTTCTTTCTACGAAACTGCTCGTTTTACTGGCACAAAGTACACCGAAGAAGCCAATTATAAATACGCTGATTTTAAGCAAAATGCTTTTTTCGATGCGTGTGTTTTTGGGCGTTATGCCAGCTTTAAATACACTAATTTCAAAGGAGATGCCGATTTTTACGGTGTGTTATTCGACGAAACCGCCGATTTTAAATACACAAATTTCGACGAACGCTCGACCTTCAAAAGCACGACTTTCAGAGGTTTTGCCGATTTCAAATACACCAATTTCGATACCAGTCGCAACTTCGACAATACCAAGTTTCAGGGTGGTTCAGATTTTAAATATTCTAAGAAATAAGCATAACAAAACGTTGTATTCTAAATAACAAAAAAGGATGAAGCCAACTACTTCATCCTTTTTTGCTGTTAAATATTCAACCAGTAAGTCATCTTCAAAATCAAGGCCCTATTTTTGGGCATCCAAGCCGTAACCATGTATTTCGGTATCGCCTCGGCAAAATAATTATCGGTATAAACCAAGAAGAAATCGCTCACGGGCTTGTATCGCCATTGCAAACGACTGTTGATATTGACGTTGTTTGTCTGGGTATTGTACTGAAAAAACGTGCTAAAAAATACGCTCCTCGTAAAAGACAATTCGGCTCGTGGACCTATCAACCAAAACTTTACCGAATTGTAAGGCTGCGGAAAATCGAACTTTGTACGAGCAAAATCGAACGAAAAAACGCCATAAGGCTGCAAACGATACGACAGACTACCTTCGGTATAATTGCCGTTACCGTTAAAGTACCCACCTTGATTGAAATCTAAAGAGGCAAAGATATTGTTTCGCTGGCTACTCGTAAAACCTACCGACCAAAAACGCCATTTGTAGTCGCCGATGGGCAACTCGGCAGCATTTTGCAAGTCTGGGTTTGGGCTATCGCTCGAATTGGTTGGGTCGAATGGAGCAAATAAATGCGTAAAATTCCAATTTTGGGCAATGTATGCTTCGCCGCCAGCAGGTGTATTGATAAAGAAACTAAGGTTAGTTTCGCTGTCAAGACGTTTGCCTTTGAGGTCGAAAACATCACTGCCTTCAGTTCCGATTCCGTAGGCATTGATATATTTTGCAATTTTTTCGTTTTTAGGATTCAGAATGATTGTTTGCGGCCTAAAAACCTGATAAATCCCCGTGCGAGGTACAAAACCAACATCGGCTCGGTAGTTTTCTCCGATTCGTTGCAAACCCAAATTTAAATCAATATTTGGGTGGTGATAACCCATATAATGTGCCGCACTCGAAGCATCTTTTGGAGCATTTGGATAAAACGATTGATGAAAATAAGTCTCCATCTCGACTTTGTTATCCTTCGAGAAATAATTAAACTCCAAACCCGCAATCCGATTGTATGCCCGATAATTGGCTCTTTGTGTTTCGTTGAGATTTCCTAAAAAATTCTCTTTGTTCGATACGATTCCTCCGATAAACGACCTCGAAAAGATTTTTCTCTGCAAAACTGCCACCGAATAATTGGCCGCAGGTAGAAACTTATCATTGCCAAAATTTACTTTTTGGGTTTGCATATTCATCAGACCGATTCGCCAATCATCGTTTAGCTTACCGCTCAATCTCGCTCCTGCCAAAATCGGAACCTGCTGGTTTAACCCAGTGTTTGGATTTCGAGTAATACCAATCCTTCGGCTGAAAAATGGACGGGTATCCGGAAAACCAAATTTGCTGAATAAATCGGAGTTTTCGATAAAAAATTGTCTTCTTTCGGGGAAGAATATCTCAAAACGGCTCAGATTCGTAACCTGTCTATCAACCTCGACTTGCGAAAAATCAGGATTGACCGTCAAATCTAAATTGAGCGAAGGCGTAACCGCAATCTTGGCATCCATCCCGATTCCTCTTGTAAAATCAGAAGTTTTGGGCAATGCTTTTAAATCGCTTTCATTTCTCGGAAAATCCTGCGTAACCCCAGCCGAAACGTACGGAATCAAAGCTACATTGGCACCTGCTTTGGGTGGATTTTCGTTCCAAACCAAAAGACCAGTAAAGGCCAAGTTGGCGGGTGGAAAGTTTCGTGGAACAGGCACCCATGTCGAAATCTCGTTGCGTTTCAATACATTTCGCCCAAAATTGATTCTCCAAGTATTTTCTCCGTCATTTACTTTATATCGCAATGTTTTGAACGGAATCGCCACCTCAATCTCCCATCGGTCTTCGTAATTTTTTACGACCGAATACCATTTGTTATCCCAAAAATTTGAGGTTTCAAAACCACCCGAAATCAGCCCTTCACGCTGTACATTATACGGATTTACAGCAAACTGAAAGCCATTGACTCGGTCTTTGAATGTATCAATGTTTATCGTGAATACATCACTTGTACCACCCTCAAAATCACGTTTGAGCGATTGAGTCGTGTAGAGGTTTCGTGGCTCGTAGCAGATTGCCCCAACGTACATGAAGTTATCATCAAATGTAAGCCTAACAACGGTTTGGAGTTTCGCAAATGACGAATCGTAGGGTTTATTCATGAAAAAATTCTTGGCTTCTTCGGCCATTTTCCAGGCATCTTCGTTTAGTTCGCCATCCAGTTTAATCGTAGCTTTCGATTTATTGATGTGATAAACGTACTTTTCGTCAGAATTTTGGGCATAACTCCCTAAGGTGCTGAAAAACAGCAGTGTAGTGATGAAGTATAGGTTTTTCATATTTGTGAATTTGGGATACGACTCGTGGCACAAATCGTATTTACCCTTCATAGCCAAATTGGCGTAGTTTGTTTTGTTTGTTTCTCCAATCAGATTCTACTTTGATATACTGTTCTAAAAAGACTTTTTTATCAAAGAAACGTTGCATCTCTTCGCGAGCCAACATCCCTACTTTTTTGATACGTTCGCCTTTATGACCTAACAGAATTGCACGTTGAGAGGTTCGTTCAACATAAATCTCGGCCGAAATCACGATGATGTCATCTTTTTCTTTGAAACTCGTTATTACTACCTCGCAGCTGTACGGAATCTCTTTGTTGTAATTCGTCAGGATTTTTTCACGCAAAATCTCGGCAGCAAAGAACCTTTCGGGTTTGTCGGTCAATTCATCTTTCGGGAAATACGGCGGATGAACTGGCAAATAACTGATGATTCTATCGAATAATTTATCAACGTTAATGTTGTTCAATGCCGAAATCGTCAGAATCTCAACAGCTTTGAAGTTATCTTTCCAGTATTGTATTTTTTCTTCAATCTGCTCAGGTTTTGCTAAGTCTATTTTGTTGATAATCAGCAAGATAGGCGAATCGGTCTTTTGTAGTTTTTCGATAACGTCGTTTTCGTCGTGTTTCTCAAAAATATCAGTTACAAATAGCACTACATCGGCATCTTCGAGCGAGCCATGCACAAAACTCATCATAGATTTGTGCAATTCGTACTGCGGCATAATGATACCGGGCGTATCAGAATACACCAACTGAAACTCAGTGCCTTCGTGTACACCATTGACAATACCCATGATGCGGTGGCGAGTGGTTTGGGCTTTTGATGTGATAATCGAGAGTTTTTCGCCAACCAATTGGTTCATCAAAGTAGATTTGCCCACATTTGGCTTGCCAACAATACTTATAAAACCTGCTTTGTGATTCATCTAAAACAATATATGAGAGATAAGATGCAAGAGACAAGATTTAGTTATAAAACCTTATTTCTTTTTCTAAAATCTCGATTCTGAAAAAATTTCACAAAGATAATTTTTTATTTTGAAATATTGTCGTACCTTTGCAGTCCAATTCAACAACATCGCGGGATGGAGCAGTTGGCAGCTCGTTGGGCTCATAACCCAAAGGTCACAGGTTCGAGTCCTGTTCCCGCTACTAAGGAGGTCTTTTGACCTCCTTTTTTTGTGCCATTACCACATAAAATATTCATCCAGTATATTTATCAGAATAGAAATCATTATTCTGACCCTACCTTCTGATTTTAGCTTTTCAATTTGTTTTTGTAGGTCTTCGATTTCGGAGTTTTTCGAAATTTTCTTCTTCATATTTTTGCTGATTTTAATTAATTATTCAGCAAATATTCAATGCTTTTTTTATACATCAATATTTTTAAAAACACAAAAAGCGACAGAATCGCTTTCTGTCGCTTTTGACTTGCAAATTATTGATTATCAAATACTTATATCGTGAAAATTATCGTTTTTTATCGCTTTCTTTTTGAAGAAATCCATACTTTTGTAAATATCTACGAATTTCAGTTTTAAGACTTTTCAAATTGTCTGTTTTAAAGTGTTGCTTTATTTCTCGATGGTCCTCACTCAAAACTTTTATTGCAATTTTTCCAATAATTTCTCTTTTGTCAGTTCCTTTATTCTTAAACTCATTATACAATTTAAATAATTCTTGAATGTATGCAGGGGCTTCTGTGGGCTGTTTTTTCCTTTTTTCAATCTTTGATATTGCTACTTTATTTTGTTGAAGTAGAGTTTGTGAGGCTTCTTTATCAGATATATAATTTTCTTCTTGGAGGCATAATGTTTTACTTTCCTTAATTGCAATTTTAATTCTCAATACTTCACCATAAGTCATATTATAAATATATTTTCCATTTGTCAATGAACTTAAATGTACAGTAAACGATATGCTCCCTATTCCATCAGGTCTTCTTTCTTTTAACTCATGTTCGCAATACTCTATTGTTTCGTATGATTTTTGTTCATAACTTTTGCCCTCTAAGTCTTTGTATTGAAGTGTTCCATCCTTTGCACTTGTAAGCATCAAACATAAATCATAAAAACGTTTACTAACTCTATCAGTCAAATATTGTTCAAATTGTTCAATCACATCAAGACAACCTGTAAAAAACTCGTCCACTTCAAAATGCTCTTTTTTGGCCTTTTGATACTCTCTATAAAAATACTTATCTAAAAAATTTCGACTATTATTATCAAAAAAACCATTCAAAACAATTTCTAAATAATTCATAATAAAATATAGTTTCAAGCCCTCAAACCGCCCAAAACGTGGCTTTGGCTTTGCCTTTTAGGGTTATCTGTAATGAGTTTGATGTTTAGTACTTGCTCAATATCTGTGAGGGTATCAATCGTAAAGTTATGCGTACCGCTTAGCCATTTTGTAATTTCGGAGGGCTTTCTACCTACTTTTTGAGCAAACTCTTTCTTTGCCATACCTTTATCTCTGAGAGCATCGCCAATTAAAGCTGCAATACGCATTTTACGGTCGGTGCGAGCTTGTTGTTCGGGGGTTATTTCTGCTAATAATTCATCAATCATTTGTTGAGGTAGTTTATAAAATCCTTCTTATTGACACCCAATGTTGCTAATAGTTTTTTGATGATAAATTCGGGTACTGGGTCAATATGAGATTGTAATACAATAGGGCGGGTGAGACCTTTGCGTGTCCAAATCTCATGCCCTCCGCTTGTACGTGAGAGTTCGCAACCTACACTAATCAAATACCTCCTAAAATCAGCCAAAGAGATGTTTTTTAAGGTCTTCATGCTGTCATGAGAGGTAGATTTATTGTTTTGTCAAATTTGCGAAACGGTTTGTTCCAAACGTCTTTGAATGTATGGCTGTTTTTGATAAAATATGAGGGCGGGGGGGCTGTTACTTTGCCGTCTTCTGCTATTTTCCAACCTAATCTTTTCAATTCGCTGATAAGTGTTTTGTTTTCAATAGCATAATCTAAAAATGCATTGAGCGAAATCATAAAAGACTGTTTGGCTTCTTCTAAAGTATTTCCATAACCATACAAATCAAGTGCGGGCGAAAACAAAATATGTACTTTGTCTTCTTGAAATGCAATCATCGAAAGACTGGTTTTGAAATTGGTTTTCATTTATTGAAGTATTTATTCATATTTTTTGTAAATGTAAAAAAAAACACTTAAAACTAAATCCTCAAAAGGTGTTTTCTAATCAATTTTCAGCATGTTAAACATTCGGAGTTTTAATGTACTTCAAAAAAGACTTTTCTGCTTTGTGTCCTGTTATTTGCATCAATGAATATGCTGGTGTACCCTACTTATTCGCATTGGTTACAAATGGTATGTGGGCTGGTTTACTCTTATTCGGGGTTGGTAGCGGGGGGCGACCGTTACCGTAATCTTTTTTGATATAGTTATTGAATTTTTTTGGTTGCTAATCGCTTTTGGTAGCTTATTATCGTATTTCTTTAAAATCTCTACTAATGGTATTATTCAGATTTTTAGTTTTGAATGGAATCAGATTTAGTATCAAACCGTTTTCGGTAGCTTCACACTAAAAGTCTTTAAGGGCTATTTTTGCTTTGAGTTGAAAATTTAACTAATTGATTATCAATAGTTTACGCCTTTTTTATTTGCCTAAAATTTCAGAATTATGGGCCATTTGGGGAATTTTTGATAAATTTTTACATTTTATCTGCTCATTCGAGTATTTTTGCCTAAAAAAACTTATCAATTTATGAGAAAAGCCACTCTCTTACTTGTTTTACTCTGCCAAATAGCGATTGCTCAAAAGAAAACTAAAAAAGATTACCTCGTAACACTCACAACTGATTTCGGGACAATGCACATCGTATTGTTCGATGATACGCCGCTTCACAAAAAGAATTTCATACAACTTGTCGAGAAAAAATTTTATGATGGATTGCTCTTTCACCGAATCATCGATGGATTTATGATTCAGGGTGGCGACCCTAATTCTCGTAATGCCAAGCCGGGCGAACGCCTCGGCAATGGCGGCGGTGATATGGAACGGATTCCGTTTGAGTTTAAGCCTAATCATATTCATCTCAAAGGTGCTTTGGCTGCTGCCCGCGATAATAACCCCGAGAAGAAATCGAGTGCGTGTCAGTTTTATATTGTGGATGGTCAGCCACGTACCGACGAAGAGATTACGCAGTTTGCATCTCGCAATAAAATGGAGTACACCACCGAGCAACGCAAAGATTATATGATATTGGGCGGCTCGCCGCATTTAGATAATGGTTACACGGTTTTTGGGAGGGTGATTGACAACCTAAAAGTGGTTGACGAAATTGCCAAGCAACCAAAAGACCAATCTGACCGTCCGAAGAGTGATATTAAAATGAAAATGACCGTACAAAAGATGCGTAAGAAGAAAATCACGAAAAAGTACGGGTATCAGTATCAAGCATAAAACGAAAGTACTATCCTAAACTAAGAAAACATAAAGTGAAAAAAATACTTATTACTGGTTCGAATGGACTTTTAGGTCAAAAATTAGTTGAGTTACTCATACAACAACCCGATATTCAGACTATTGCAACGGCTCGTGGCGAAAACCGTCTGCCACAAAAAGGGGGTTATGAATACCACAAAATGGATATTACCGACCGCCAACAAATATTAGACGTAATAGCATCTACGAAGCCCGATGTAGTGATACATACGGCGGCAATGACAAATGTGGACCAATGCGAAGCCGAAAAGGATAACTGCTGGAAACAAAACGTAAATGCGGTAGAGTACCTCGTGGAGGCTTGCGAGAAAAATGATGTTTTCTTGTGCCATGTTTCGACCGATTTTATCTTCGATGGCAAAGCTGGCCCTTATGATGAAACCGCCGAGGCAAATCCGTTGAGTTTTTATGGCTGGAGCAAGTACGCTGCCGAGAAAGTAGTAACAAATAGCAATATCCGTTGGGCAATAGCCCGAACGGTGTTGGTTTACGGAATTGCCCATGATATGAGCCGGACTAATATAATTCTTTGGGTAAAAAACTCTTTAGAATCTGGCAAAAATATCAAAGTTGTGACCGACCAGTGGCGTACGCCGACGCTTGCCGAAGATTTGGCAAAGGGTTGCTTCTTGATTGCCAATAAAGAAGCCGAGGGTATCTTTAATATATCGGGCAAAGACTTTTTGACGCCTTACGAAATGGCTATTATGACAGCTGATTTCTTTGGTCTCGACAAAAATTTGATTGCCCAAGCCGACGGAAGCACTTTTACACAACCCGCTAAACGTCCGCCGCGAACGGGCTTTATCTTAGATAAACCTCGCGAAGTCCTTGGTTATGAGCCAGTTAGCTTTATAGAAGGAATCGCGATTTTGGCATCGCAGATAAATTCGTAAATTTTTCTAAAAAAACTTTGGCACTTTGGTACGATGCTTGTACTTTTGCAATCCGAATTCGAGAAGAAAGAACAGGCAATTGTAAATCTCCAATCGTAGTTCGTAAATAAAATATGGTCCTGTGGCCGAGTGGCTAGGCAGAGCTCTGCAAAAGCTTGTACAGCGGTTCGAATCCGCTCGGGACCTCGAAAAATAGCAAAAAGCACCTCAGAAGGGTGCTTTTTTGTTTTATATGTTTTTTAACTTATCATTTTCTAAGTACATTTTTTTCTACGCAAACTTCTTGCATGAAGGAAAAATCTAGAATTATAAAGTAAATTGTTCTAAACCGAATAATCATTAATAAATCAGATAAACGAATTTTTCTTAAATTTGTGGCCCATTCCCGAAATTAATCCATCAGCCTAAGTTTATTATTCACTCTCAAAAATATGGATTAATGAAAAACCTAATCACAGTACTCTTATTACTTACTGGTATCGGAGCATTTGCCCAAACCGATACACTCAAAGCCGAACAAGCTAAAAATTTCATCGACAAAGAAATCATCGTAAAAGGCAATGTAGCTGGCTCTCGTTTGTTTGAAAGAGATGGCAAAAAGACTTTTCTGATAAACCTCGACCAGCGTTATCCGCAAACACCATTGACGGTTGTGCTTTATACTGAAGCCTACGATGCTCTGGGGCTGAAAGAAGAAATCGACGGTAAAAACTTAGTTGTGAAAGGTGTCGTAACGCTCTACAACGACCGACCGCAGATTGTGGTTTCGGATTTGAAAAATTTACAGATTCTGAAATAGCGATTTTGGGTGAATGCCATTCGCCCCTACTTTCATAACTAAATCATACATTCTCCTAAAATTTACTATTCGATTTTGCTAAATTTGCAATTTCAAACAAGTTTATCGTTAATCAAAAAGCTGAATAGCGATTAACCATTAACGAACAACAGCTATAAGAATGATTCAGAATCCGAGCAGATACACCGTTACCGCCGCATTGATTTACGCCAATGGCCCGATTCACATCGGTCATTTGGCAGGATGCTATGTTCCAGCCGATATTTATGTGCGTTATCTACGCAGCATGGGCAAAGACGTGGCATTTGTGAGCGGTACCGACGAACACGGTGTGCCAATTACCATCAAAGCCAAAAAGGAAGGTACAACTCCACAAGCAGTTGTTGATAAATACTACGAAATCATCCGTAAATCATTCGAAGATTTTGGGATTTCGTTCGATATTTATTCACGTACCAGCAAGCAGATTCACCACGAAACATCGCAAGATATTTTTAAGGTGATGTACGATAAAGGCTATTTTGATGAGCAAGTTACCGAGCAGTATTACGACGAAGTAGCCCAACAGTTCTTGGCCGACCGATACATTGTGGGTACATGCCCCGTTTGTGGCAACGAAAATGCCTACGGCGACCAGTGCGAACGCTGCGGAACGAGCCTTTCGCCAACCGAACTCAAGAATCCTCGTTCTACGCTGTCGGGTTCAAAACCTGTCATGAAAGCTACCAAAAACTGGTATCTGCCACTCGACAGAATGCAACCACAGATAGAAGAGTACGTAAATAGCCATACCGAGTGGAAAACCAACGTTTTTGGGCAATGCCAGTCGTGGCTCAAGCAAGGCCTACAACCCCGTGCCATGACCCGCGATTTGGATTGGGGAATCAAAGTGCCGCTCGAAGATACCGATGGTAAAGTGCTTTATGTGTGGTTTGATGCCCCCATCGGTTATATCTCAATGACCAAAGAACTCAAAGGAGCCGATTGGGAAAAATATTGGAAAGCCGAAGACACCAAGCTCGTTCATTTTATTGGCAAAGACAATATCGTTTTTCACTGTATTATCTTCCCAGCAATGTTGATGGCCGATGGAAGATTTATTGCAGGAGCCGATAATGTACCAGCCAATGAATTTATGAATCTCGAAGGTGATAAAATCTCTACTTCGAGAAACTGGGCGGTTTGGTTACACGAATATTTAGAGGAGTTTCCGGGCAAAGAAGACGTTTTGCGTTATGTTCTGACGGCAAACGCTCCCGAAACCAAAGATTCAGAATTTACTTGGAAAGATTACCAAACTCGCAATAATAGCGAATTAGTGGGCATTTTTGCCAATTTTATCAATCGTGCGATGGTACTTACCCAAAAGAATTTTGATGGAATCGTACCAGAGATTGGCGAGTTGCAGGATGTTGACAAACAAGTTTTGGCCGATTTAGAAAGATTACCAAAAGAAGTCGGCGATGCGATTGCAAATTACCGATTCCGTGAAGGTTTATCTTTGGTGATGGATTTGGCACGCTTGGGCAATAAATATTTGGCTGAAACCGAGCCTTGGAAACAAGCCGATAAAGCTCGTGTAGGTACAATCATGAACATCGCCTTGCAGATTTCGGCAAGTTTGGGCATCGTTTGTGAGCCATTTTTGCCATTTACTGCCAAAAAATTGATAAATATGCTCAATCTGACCTCAAAACCAGATTGGAGCTTGGCTGGTAAGGCAGATTTATTAGCCGCAGGTACAAAATTGAACCCATCGGAGCATTTGTTTACCAAAATCGAAGATTCGGTTGTAGAAGCTCAGATTCAGAAATTACTCGATACAAAGAAAATGAATGAAATTGCCAATAAGACGGTTCCAGAATTAAAACCAACGATTCAGTTCGATGATTTTGCCAAATTGGATATTCGAGTAGGCACAATCCTCGAAGCCGAAAAAATGCCAAAATCTGATAAATTATTGAAGTTTTTGATTGATGATGGCATCGAAAAACGTACGATTTTGAGTGGTATCGCCAAGCATTATTCGCCCGAAGAAATGATTGGTAAACAAGTAACATTTATCGCAAATCTTGCTCCACGCAAAATGATGGGAGTTGAGTCAAACGGTATGATTTTGATGGCCGAAGACCGCGACGGAGCATTGGCACTACTCCAACCAAACAAAACCGTTTGGAATGGTGCACCAGTGAGTTAAGATTGATTTGTAAAACGACTTTTAAGTCGTTTAGCTATAAAAACTATAGGTGCGACCTTATGGTCGCACTATATTTCTAAATCTTCATGAAAAACCTTACACTTACTTTACTTACAATATTTTATTCTCTATCAACCTTTGCACAAGTAAAAATCAATTTTCCAGTCAATCGAGCCGTTTTTCAGCGAAATTTTCTCAACGAAGCCGACGTCCCGATTACAGGAAGTCTCGGACGCAAAGCCGAGAGGGTCGAAGCAAGGTTTATCCCTATCAATGGTCAGGGTGTTGATGATGGCACTTGGCATATCGTGCAGAACAATGCCAATCAAGGTTTTTTTTCGGGCAAAGTAAAAGTTCGGGGTGGTTGGTATCGCCTTGAAGTGCGTTCTATTTTAGGCTCAAGTGTAGATGTTACTTCGGTCGAAAAAGTGGGTGTTGGCGAGGTTTTTATCATTGCGGGGCAATCAAATGCACAAGGCGTGAAAAATTACGGCGAACTCGGTGCTACCGACGATAGAGTGAATTGTGTAAACGCTACTAAAGAAAACAATACATTTGAAGATATTACGACCAATCTGACAATCAGCCAATTATCACAAAGAGCTGATATTGCACCAAACGGACGTGGAGCGTGGTGCTGGGGCGAATTGGGCGATAAGTTAGTCCAACGTCTGGGTGTGCCAGTTATGTTTTTTAACGCGGCTTGGACAGGTACATTAGCTATCAACTGGTACGAAAGTGCCTTAGGTTTTAATACTTTCAGTGCCATTTTTCAAGGAGTTTTTCCGTATCCGCATCCTTATCAAAATTTAAGAATTTCGCTCAATTACTATGGTTCTTTGTTCGGAGTTCGGGCAGTTTTGTGGCATCAAGGCGAAACCGATACGTTTCCGGGTACACCAAACCGAGACCAATACTACGGCTATATCAAAGGAACCATCGAACGAAGCCGCATTGATTTTGGGCGTAATGTTCCGTGGGTTATTTCTAAAGTTTCGCACTCGTTCGGGCGTAATTCCGATGAGGTCCTTGCGGGTCAACAAAGAGTTTTAGATACCCCAAACCTAAATGTCTTCAGAGGCCCTTCGACCGATAATATTCAGATTCCTCGCCCCGATGGCGTTCATTTTCAGAATACCGTGGGTGTTAGAGGTATTTCGCAATTAGCCAACGTCTGGAACGATGCCCTTACGCAAGAGTTTTTCAATTCTGCATCGCCCATCGCTGCCCAATCTATTGCCGAGCTCCGAATTGCGTGTCAGGGCAACAACCAAGTTCGTTTGCAGTTACCAGTTTCTCACGCACCAATACGCTGGAACGATGGCACACGTGATACTGAGAAAAATACCAGTACAACCGAGTATTTTGCCATAGTAAGAGATAACACAGGTAATATCAAATATACCCCAGCCGTCAACCCCCGAGCGGTAGATTTTAACTTGCCAACGCCGATAATTACGGGTTCGGCAACAACAATCTGTCAAGGCGAAACGGCTATTTTAGCTGTAAATCAATCGTACGAAAAATACATTTGGAGCGACGGGGTCGAAACACAAAACCAACGAAACGCAACCCAAGCCAATGCCTACAGTGTACGTGGGCTAAATGCGGTGGGGTGTACGTCGAATAGTTCGCCTTTGTACAGTCTTGTGGTAAATCCTATCCCCGAAAAACCCAGTATTATTGATGAAGGCAAAAAGTTGGTTTGCGATGGTGAGAAAATCACGTTGAGGAGTTCGGATAATACAAATTCTATCAGATGGTCGGATGGCTCGGTGAGTAGAAGTATTGAGTTGAGTCGAATTGCTGATTATTCGATACAATTAACGGCCCGAAACCAGTTTGGATGCGAAAATAAATCTGATATTGTTAGGTATTTTGTAAAGCCAAATCCTATCAAACCAAGAGTTTTGACGACTGACCCCTCAATCGTTTGTGATGGAAAAACGATAAGATTGACTTCGTCGGATTCGACCAATAAGATATTGTGGACGGATGGCTCGATAAATCGTACAAACGTGCTGTCGGCGGTTAAAGATTACGTGCTACAAGTACGTTCGGAGACCGAATTTGGCTGCCAATCACCATTATCTGATACAGTAAGAGTAGCTATCAAGCCAAATCCTGAAAAACCACAAATCACAACAAGCGACCCACTTTTGATTTGTGAAGGCTTAAAAATTAAGCTAAATTCTAACGATAACGTCAATAAATCGGTTTGGTCAAATGGACTGACTACGTCTTCGATAGAACTTGCAAACGCAGGCGAATATAAAGTAAGTGTTTACTCCGAAACACAATTTGGGTGTAAGTCTCCGACTTCCGACTCATTGGCAGCAACCATCAAAGCAAGACCTGCCCAACCTCGAATCATAAATGAGAGTATCTTCGGGTTGAGGGTTTCGGCCGTAGATACAGCTACCGTTGATGGTTTTGAATGGACATTCGACGGACAGCGAATTAGCCAAAATAAGATTGCTCATTACACAAAGCAAATCGGTAAATATCAGGTTAATACATTCAAAATTTATCCGATTGCCAATAGACAACCGCTTGTTTGTCCATCATTATTATCTGAGATTTTCAATCACAATCCCGACCCTAAATTGGTGGATATTCGTTTTTATCCCAATCCAACACATCAATATATTTATTTGGAGTCGCGGGCCGATGTAACTGATGCCAAACTCAACATTTATTCAATAAACGGAATCTTGATTGACACCGTTAATTTGGGCGAGTTGAGCAGCAGAAAAGTCATAGATTTGAGAACGTATCCCAAGGGGCGTTACGTATTTTCGGTGATAAATGGCTCGTTTGAGAGTGCAAAAGTGGTGGTGATAGAGTAGTCAATACAACGTATTTACTACAAAAAGCATCTACATACAAAACCATCACCCTTTTTGCTTTGTTTCTCAATGAAAAAGACTTTTACTATGCCGAAAACCCTACTACAACTCGCATTTAATCTGCTGATAATCAGTGGGGTTTTTGCCCAAAATCGGCGATACTTAGAAGATGTTGGCTCTCCTTATGCTTCTATACAAATCGGTAATGCAATTGGTAATTATGCATCGGTCTTAAAGAATGACAAAGCCCCCCGGACAAGTGGCGGAGTCGTAGTTGGTTATTTGGCAAATCCTTACGGTAATAAAAGACCTTCGACGGTTTTTGTGGGTGGAGAATTAGGAATTCAGTTTGATGGCAACGAAAATCTTAATGTTTTGGCAACCAATGGCGGCGATTTTAAGGCAAATTATTATCAATATTGGCTGAATGGCGTGGCTCGGTACCGTCCTATCTTGAGTAGTACCCGTTTCAATCCGTTTCTGGATGTATTTACCGGTTATCGGTCTATTGTGATGGCCGTAAACGAGCAGTTGGGCGATGAAGAAACCGAACGCCTTTATACCAAACGTAAAGGCGGTCTTAATTATGGATTAGGCATTGGAACGGGCATAAAGCTGTCTGGGCAATTAAAAAATGCTTACCTCGATGTGGCCATTTACTATCAGCAATCTGATGCTGGTAGGTTGGTGCGACGCAACTCGGTTTATGTCGATAACAAATACGACGCACAGTTTACGACAGTACTCGTCAAGCCTAATCAGTTTAATATTCGAGTAGGGCTGACAGGTTTTTTATCGAAGTGAGGTAGTTAGAAATTAAGCATCAAATCTTTTTCTGATTGGTATAAAATGATTAAATTGTACCAATAAATATCGAATTATATGGTAGTTGAACTAAAAAGGATTTCTGTACAGGAGTTTCGTCAGATGGAATTCGACGATAACGATACCTTTTTATATGAACTGATAGAAGGAGAAATGATTAAAAAATCTGCACCCAAGCCCATTCACCAACGACTTTCGATGCGATTAAGTCGAGCAATCTCTAATTTTATTTTTGGTAAGAATATCGGAGAATTATTTGCCGCTCCAATTGATGTTTTCTTAAACGAATACAATGCCGTACAGCCCGATTTAGTATTTGTTTCTGCTCAAAATCAGCAGATTATTACAGATGATGGCATTGTGGGCGTACCAGACTTGGTTGTCGAAATCATTTCGCCATCATCGGTTATCCGGGATAGAGTTGATAAGAAAAATCTCTACGAACGAATCGGTGTAAAAGAATACTGGATTATCGACCCACAGTATCAAGATATTGAGGTTTACACGATTCAGAACAATCGCTACGAATTACTCAGCGGCGTAACAATGTTTGAGGGCGAATTCAAATCAAATGCTTTTGAAGGTATTCAGATTGATTTGAAGGGGTTGTTTGAGTAAAAATTCGTAGTCAAACATAGTCATTCTATTGTCATTTGGTGTAAATATTAAATTACCTATTCGACAAAAGAATATCAATTGATTGACCATTGAATGACCATCGAATGGCAAGCAAAGTAGGTTAAATTTTACTTATCATACTTCACTCTAAACTTACTCAAATCGGGTAGGTTTTTCTTTTTTCGCTTAGATTCGTATTCGTAAAGGACTTTCCCGAGGTTAGCATAAAACGGAAAACCAATTGTGTCGTAGTCGTATTTGTCGTCGTTAAAAACACCATCGCTGTTGCAATAAATCACAGCCGAGACCATAAACTCAATCTTTTTATCGAAATCTACAATGTAGGCGTTATCGAGCAAAAAGCCGTAGGCATCGCCCACTTTATTGAAGATTCTGATGTTTTTGGGCATCGGATTTTTGTTATCGCCAAACATCAAAAATTTACAGTAGCTATCCCAGATTTCTTTTGGGTCGTATTTTGGGTAAGTCGTTTCGCTTGGTAGTTGCGACATATACTGATACAAAAATCGGTAATCTTCATCGGTCAAATTAAATCGTTTTTGAGCCGAAACCGCTTCGGGGAATAAAACTGCTTTCAAAATCTCTTGTTGCTCATCGAGTGGAAAAAAATTCTTGGTCGTAAAATCAAAAGGCTCGTTTATTAATTTATCGCCTTTCATGTAGCCAGTTCCCTTTTTGATAGAAGTCTGCGGAATGTAATTCTTAGTTTTATTTATCACCAATGGCTGAGTGTAAATCGCTTGCGGAACGGACACTTCCATTCGGTCAACTCGGTCGGCGTATGGTGGAATATTTCGTTTTTTCCCAGTTTCTCCAAAACTAATGGCTGGTGTAATCTTATTTTGCTCGACACTATACGGAACGGATAATCTGTGCAGAATACGAGTGTTTCGATAACCTTTCGAGAATAATTTGTCGTTGAATTCTTGCTGACCGATAAATTCGTATAGCCGATTGTAGGCATCGTTGTCGCTTACTAATAATATTTTTTTTGCGAAATGAGCGATACTTGCCTTACCGTTTTCAGATGTAGAATCACCCACGACCCCCTCATGCCCATCGAATGCTTTTTGGATGACCATCGGTGTGGTTTTATCTAAGCCTTTGATTTTGAGCGAATTGAGTTTCTCTAATGCCAACAACACCGAAGGAAACTTGACGGTACTGGCAGGATAAAAATATCGGTTTGGGTCGAAGTTGTAGCTGAGTGTTCTGAATGTCGGTTTGTTTTGGGCATCTCTATCAATCTGGGTATATAGAATCTGTACTTCGTATTTATCCGAATCCAAAATCTCTTTAAACTTGCCCGATTTTTTTAATATTTTGACTAATTCTTTATCAGTTTTTTGGGCATTTGTAGTGATTGAAGAAAACAAAATGGTGGCTGTAAGTATAAAGTATTTCATCATAAGTACCCGATAAGAAATAGTTCATGTCAATAGCTAATCGTTGAAAAAAGACTGATAATCAATAGATTAATAATTTCATTAACAATTAACTATTTTTGATTAACAACTTAATTAGCTTAGGAGATAGGCGAAATTAAGCAATTATAGCGTTAAAACATTTATTCTATCCTAAAAATTAGCGTAATTCGTGTTTAGAATAATTATGTTTAGATTATGAAGTTATCAAATATTGGTCTTTGGATGTCGGTAGTGGTTATTGGATGGTCGTGCGGGAGCGTCGAGCGGGTAGATACAACCAAAATCAAGGCACAGATGGAAGCATCGAAGATAAAGAGAATTACCCCCGCACAAATTAATAATCAGGTCGAGAAATGGGGTAGCGAAATGTCGAAAGCCTTGACTGCCTCTTTTGAAAAAGAAATGAAAACGGCCAATCAGGCACGTATTGAGGAGATTTGTCAACTAAAAAAAATCAAGTTGATGGATTCAATCTCTACCGAATACAAAGTAAAGATTCGTCTTTTGGGAATGCCCGATTCGCAAAGCAAAATGCTTTATCCGAAAGAAAAAGAAGTTTTAGATGCGTACATCTATAATGCCGAAAACAAACTCCCGATGGGTGATAATATTCAGCGAATCGGCGATTCACTTTATGTGTTCACAAGCCCGATTCCTGCCCAAAAAGGTGTTGCCAAATTATGTTTTAGCGACGAAACATACAATTTTGCGATTTGGAGTATCGTTTTTCGCAAAGCAGATGTTATTTTGAAAACCAATACCAAAACATTGAAGCCATAGCTAAGGCCATTTAAACTAAGATTAAACCACCAACAAAGTAAAAAGTAATAGAAACCCAACAATCATCAATGAAAATATTCCCATTTCAAATCGAATTACAAGGCGGTAAGTACCAAAAATTGATTACTAAAATTTGGAGATTTGCCAAATTCGGATTTTTAGGATTCATCATTTATTTGCTTGCTGTAAACTTTAACCTCTTTTGGCTATTTGGCCGAATGCCAAGTTCTGAAGAACTCGAAAACCCTAAAAGTCAGGTGGCTTCGAGTATCCTGACCGCCGATGGCAAAGAACTTGGTAGATTTTTGTACGAAAACCGTAGCGAAATTGAGTTCAACGAACTTTCTCCTAATATCATAAATGCACTAATCGCTACCGAAGACATCCGTTTTACTCGCCATTCGGGTATTGATGCACGCAGTATGTTTAGGGTTGTTTCGGGTATTTTGACTGGTCAAATGGGACGTACAGGTGGTGGTAGTACGATTACTCAGCAGCTTGCCAAAAACCTTTTCAAACTCCGTGATGATGATTATTATCATGGAATCACCTATAAAATTCCAATCGTTAGGTCGCTTATTATCAAGACCAAAGAGTGGATAACCGCCGTAAAACTCGAACGCCGATATACCAAGCAAGAAATCATGAAAATGTACCTCAACACCATCGAGTTTAGTAGTGGTGCTTATGGTATAAAATCGGCAGCTAAAACGTATTTTGGGAAATTACCTTACGAGTTGAGTGTAGAAGAAGCAGCCCTTTTGGTTGGGATGATTCAAAATCCGTCGAGATTTAACCCTAAGTTTCGTCCAGAAAATGCACAGGCACGTCGGAATATCGTGTTTGACCAAATGGTGAAGGCCGATAAATTGACATCTGAGCAAGCCGAAATCTTAAAGAAAAAAGCGATTGTTCTGAATTACCAGCCCGAAAGCCACAATACGGGCCCCGCTCCGTATTTCAGAGAGTTTTTGAAAGGTTGGATGAAAAACGAATTGAAAGAATTAGGCTACGAACCCAACGATATTTATACCAAAGGATTCAAGATTTATACAACCTTAGACTCTCGAATGCAACGCTACGCCGAAGAGGCCATGAAAGATAACATGCGTGAGGTTCAGAAATTATTTAACGAACACTGGAAAGGGCAAAATCCGTGGGTAATGGAGATTGAAGATACAGGTAAATACAAAGAGATTCCGGGATTTTTAGAAACGATGGCAAAACGTACAGGGCGTTATCAAGAACTTAAACGAGCTTTTGATGGCGACGAAGAGCAAATCTGGAAAGAGATGCGTAAACGCCACAAGATGACTGTTTTTTCGTGGGCAGGTGAGCGAGATACCGTTATGTCTTCGATGGATTCGATTGCGTACTACAAACGTTTTTTACAGAGCGGATTGCTCTCAATAGACCCTCGCAATGGCTACATAAAGGCATGGGTTGGGGGTATCAACTATAAATATTTCAAATACGACCACGTTTTTCAAGGAAAACGCCAGCCGGGTTCTACATTTAAACCATTTGTTTATGTAACAGCCGTAGATAATGGCTTCTCAACTTGTCAGACTGTCCTCGACCAGCCAGTAACTTTTGGCTATGACGATGGCGTACCGGGTAAACCTTGGACTCCGAAAAACTCGGATGGTAAATACTCGGGTAGAGCCTTGACGCTCCGCGATGCACTTGGGCGTTCGGTCAATACCGTAAGTGCTACGCTGATTAAGCAATTTAAAGCCAAAAATGTAATTAAATACGCCCATCAGTTGGGTATTAAGAGCGATTTGCAAGAATCACCATCGCTTTGTTTGGGTGTTAGCGATGTCTCATTGTACGAATTATTATCTGGATACAGTGTTTTTGTGAATGGTGGTAAATACACCGAGCCGATTTTTGTAACTCGTATCGAAGATAAAAATGGTAATCTGATAAAAGAGTATATCCCCGACCAAAAAGAGGTTTTGAGCCAAGAAACAGCCTATAAAATGCTCCATTTGTTGCAAGGAGCTACCTCGCCAGGTGGTACTGCCTATGGCGGATTGAGCCGCTATGGTGTATTGGATGGTAATGAAATGGCCGCAAAAACGGGTACAACTTCAAACTACTCGGATGGATGGTTTGTTGGGGCGACACAAAACTTGGTGACGGGTGTTTGGACGGGTGGCGACGAACGCTCGGTTCACTTCCGAACGATTGCTCTCGGGCAAGGAGCAAGGGTGGCATTGCCAGCTGTAGGGGGCTATCTAAAGCGGGTTTATGCTGATGCTACGCTCAAAGAAGAATACAGCCGAACGAATTTTGTGAAGCCATCAACGGTCTCAGTATCAGGCGATTGTGTCTATGCACAGGGTGAAGGATACCATATAGATTCTACGCAAAAATATACACCTCCGACGGCCAAACCAATAGACGATGACCAGTTATAAATTATAAAGTTTTAGAGGGAGATGTATCACATCTCCCTCTAAAATTATTACTTTGATTTACGTTCAATCTCTCTAAGATTCTCCATTTTCTTATTACGCAAGAATCCAGTAATATCTTCAAAGTGTTCTCTTACACGTTTATTGCCAAACTCAAATACTTTATCGGCCAAGCCATCTAAGAAATCACGGTCGTGCGAAATCAGAATGACAGTGCCTTCAAAAGTACGAAGAGCATCTTTTAGAATATCCTTGGTTTTTAGGTCTAAATGGTTGGTTGGCTCATCCAGAATCAGCAAATTTACAGGCTCAAGTAAGAGTTTTATCATTGCCAAACGAGTCTTTTCTCCGCCCGAAAGTACACGTACTTTTTTATTAATATCATCGCCACGAAACATAAATGCCCCCAAAATATCTTTGATTTTAGTACGAATCTCGCCCACAGCGATATTATCTATGGTCTGGAAAACGGTTAAATCTTCGTCAAGCAATGAGGCTTGGTTTTGAGCAAAATATCCAATCATCGAATTATGCCCGATTCTGACAGTTCCTTCAAAATCAATCTCACCCATGATGGCCTTCACCAATGTCGATTTACCTTCACCGTTTCGGCCAACAAATGCTACTTTTTGTCCCCTTTCGATGGTTACAGATACGTCTTTAAATACCAAATGGTCATCGTAAGTTTTAGTAACATTTTCTACAATAACTGGGTAATTGCCCGAGCGTGGTGCAGGCGGAAACTTTAGGTTAAGTGCCGAAGTATCAACCTCATCCACTTCAACAATCTCTAATTTCTCCAACATCTTGACCCTCGACTGCACCTGTAAAGTCTTTGAGTAAGTTCCTTTGAAACGCTCGATAAATTCGGTCGTTTCGGCAATCATTTTCTGTTGGTCGTTGTATTGTTTTTGTTGCTGCTCCTGACGCTCTTTGCGGAGTTGTAAATATTGCGAATAATTTACTTTGTAGTCATAGATACGCCCCATCGTTACCTCAATTGTACGGTTGGTAATATTATCTACAAATGCACGGTCGTGCGAGATAACAATCACGGCTTTGGCATTATTTACCAAGAAATCTTCGAGCCATTGAATAGACTCAATATCAAGGTGATTGGTAGGCTCATCGAGCAAAATCAAATCAGGATTTTGTAAAAGAATCTTGCACAATTCGATACGCATACGCCATCCACCACTAAACTCGCTGGTTTGGCGAGTAAAATCCGAACGCAGAAAACCCATTCCAAGAAGTGTTTTCTCGACTTCGGCATCGTAGTTGGTTTCTTCGAGCGAATAATACTTCTCACTCAATTCAGAAACCCGCTCAATGATTTTCATGTATTCGTCCGATTCGTAATCGGTTCGGGTTTCGAGTTGGACATTCAATTCGTCCATCTCTTTTTTCATTTCTAACAGATGAGAGAATGCCTTCGATGCCTCTTCAAAAACCGTACTATCGTCTTCGATAAGCAAATGTTGTGGTAAATAAGCAATAACAGCATCTTTTGGGGCCGAAATCTTGCCGCGAGTAGGCTTGCTGACCCCCGCAATAATCTTGAGCAGGGTAGATTTACCCGCTCCATTTTTGCCCATAAGAGCTATTTTATCTTTTTCGTTGATATTAAAAGTAATATCGCTAAAGAGAGTTCCTCCGTTGAATTCAACCGTTACGTTATCTACAGAAATCATGTTAAATTTTAAAAATAAGCTGCAAAGATACGTCTTTGCCACCAAAGCACAAGACAGAATGAGAAATGTAAAGCTAAGTAAGCATTAGTGCAAAATCTGTTGGTGGTCATTCTATGGTCATTCAGTTGTTTCAATGGGTCAAAATATTGTATGACTATACATTAAGAATCACAAAAAAAGAGACCCCAATGGAGTCCCTTTTTCTACTTAAACCAAAGAAAATTATGAAAAATAATTTAATCTTTTACTTATTTAAAAGCTCATCAAATGCCAAAGACACATAATACATCGAACCGATTGATGGGCTACCGTAAGCTTGAATGTAAGGATTACCAAATAGGTTTGTAGCACCTACTTTCAAGATACTCTTAAAGCTTGTTAGTTTATAACTAAACTGTGCATCTAAGTTGTTTACGGCTGGAACAACTGTGTTGCCGAATAATGGTACACCAGTTGTGGTTGGTACAACAAAGCTTGACTCCCAAGTAAAGCTTTCTTGGTGTTTGAATGCAATGTTGAAACCATATTTACTTCCGCTGCTGATACGTTTTCCAAAGTTTATATTAAAACGATTTCTTGGCGTGTTAAATCCTGAGTAAGGTAACTCTGGAGTAGGAGTAAAGTTCTTCAAAGTGTTATTGGCGAAGTTTCCACCCACAAAGAAGCTCTTAGGCAATGAGTAATTTAGTGCCAAAGAGAAACCAGTTACAGTAATGTCAGCGTCGCTGTTAGCAACACGAGAGAATACCGAACGAGTAGAACCACCACCTAAACCTGATTCAATTGGTAAGCCAGGTGCAGCTGCGGCAGTTGGCACTAAAATCACAACACCACCGATGAAGTTACGATAAACACTATTGTAGTACGAAGCATCTACAAATAGTTTTTTACCGATAATACCTTTATATCCAAATTCAATAGATTGTACTCTTTCTGGTACCAATGTTTTAGCTTGATACTTTGGCAGGCTTGCGAGTGCGTATGCAGGAGCAACTTGTGTGGTAACCGCCGTAACTTGCTGAACAACTGTACTTTGTACGTTTGTAGCAATGGTATTCTGTACTGCGGTAGTTGCCATTTGTGCAGCTACACCCGCCGCAATTGCGGCTGCGGCTTGGTTGGCTGGTATTTGGCCTGCTGCTACAGCTGCGTTAACTTGAGCAGTTACTCCAGCAGTTACTTGTGCTTGCACGGCTGCCGTAACACCTGCTTGAATAGTAGGTAATTGAGCCTGTACTGCCGCAGTCGCATACGCCTGAGCTTGTGCAATAATTGCAGGAGTAATATACTTAGTCGGATTTGTTGAGAAATCAATCAAAGTTTCGCGAGAAACACCTCTCGATAGGTTGTAGCGAGAATCAAACTCTGGTAAGCCACCGATTAGTCTTGCGTTAGGAGTTAGCAAGTCGATGTATTGGTTCTGAGTAGTCGGGATACGGAAACCTGTTTGGTATGAAACGCGAATGTTATTATCGCCAGCGAATGTAGCAACTGCCGAGATACGTGGCGAGAACTGACCTTCAAAGTTTTGGTTTTTATCATAACGCAACGAACCCACCAATTTCAAATGGTCTTTAAATAAACTCTTACCAGCTTGTACAAAAGCACCGTATTCATTAATCGGAATAGTACCGTCTCGGCCTTCTTTCATATCAGCAAAGAGCGTTCCGTTTGAACGTAATTGAAACTGACGTACGTTTGCTCCAACCAATAAATCGATGAATTTAATTTGGTTTTTGAAGTTATATACACCTTCTGCATGATAAAGGTTAGTACGGTCATCAAATGAGCTACCACCATTAGCAATAGAAGTAGTTCTGTATTTTTCGTACAATGTATTGAATCTATCCGAACCTACTGTTGGCAAGTTGGCATCAGCAGCTCTTCTTGCTGCAAGGTGAGCAGCTTCTTCGGCCAAACCAGCCCCACGAGCTTGTGCAAAAGCACCAACGTAAGTACCAAACCAAGTAGCATGCGGAGTAGCCTCGTTAAGAATCGAAACTGCCGCTAAGCCCGAAAGGTATGATTGACCCGAACGCTCTTGTGTAGTGTAAGCACGCAATGTGAAGTTATCTCCTCTTAATTCAAGCTTTGCTTGTGTTAAGTTAAAGTTTCTCAATGAGTATCTACCAGTACCAGTGTATCCAGTTGTACCATATCCGTAGTTTACTTGAGCAATTGCTTCAATTTTTTCAGTTAGACGATAATGTAACGCACCATTAAATTTAAAACTCTTGATATTATTCTCGAATAAATCTTTCTCCATGTAACCCGTACGGCTCACCGCAGCATTTGGAATCAAAGCCAACGCAGCTTGAGGTAATAAACGGTTAGCTACTAAAGCGTTAGCCACAGTCTGCATGTTTGCTTGTACTTCGTCGCCGTAGGTATTCATACCATCGTAGTCTATTCTTGTACCTGGGCCTCTCGATGGGTCAGCATTGCCACCCACGTTTAAGTTAGTATAATCTGTTGACATCCAGTCTTTTGCTTGGATGTAGCTCAAATTAACTTTAAATGCGAATTTGTTATTGAATGCTTTGGCATAACGAATCGAATAGTCGCTGAATGGCGTATTGACAGTCGGGCGATTATCAGCCGACATGATACCCACTTTTGCAGTAGCACTCAACCCTTGATACAAGAATGGGCTTTTGCTATTCATCAAAATCAAACCATTCAAGGCATTCGGGCCATAAAGAGCCGAGGCCGCACCTGGCAATACCTCAACGCTTTCAACGTCTAACTCTGGCATACCTACGATGTTATCAACTGGGAAGTTGAGACCTGGAGCTTGGTTATCCATACCATCAATCATCTGTACGGTACGAGGGTTACCTGTTGAACCAAAGCCACGCATGTTCACAGATTTGAAAAGCAATGATTGGGTAGCCATATCAATACCTTTCATGGCCGCTAATCCGTCATAGAAAGAGGCTGAAGGAGTTTCACGAATGGCACGTAAATCCATTTTCTCTACCGTTACTGGCGATTTCAAAACAGATTCTTCGACACGACTCGCTGCCACAACTACTTCTTGACCCATGATAACTTGCTCTTTGAGAGCAATATTAAGGTTTGCGTTGTCGCTACTTACAGATACTTCTTGGCTTTCGTAGCCTACAGAGGTAATCGTAAGTGTAAATGGTACTGGTGTTGCTGTTGATAAAGAGAAGTTTCCTTTTGCATCGGTGATAGTTCCAAGAACTTTACCTTTTACTTGTACACTGACCCCAATGAGAGGTTCTTTTGTACCGGCGTCGGTGATGGTTCCTGTAACTTTAGTTTGGGCAAAAGCAATTTGCACTAAAAAAAGCATGCAAATCATGCTTAAAAAGTATTTCCGCGTAGAAAGTTTACACATAATCTTTCTTGGTTAGTGGTTAACAAAACGTAATTTTGTACAAATATCAAAAATTAATATTAGTATTTTACAATTTTATAAGAAAAAAATTATATAAAAATATGCCACTAAATAAGTATGCACGCATAACATTCTTATTATCAATCATTTGCGTAAATGTATCGGCTCAAAAGATTTACACAATACAAAGTAGATTTGATAAAAATATGATTCCACCAGTGCCTAATTACGCAGATTTGAAGGCTTGGGCGGCTCATCCAACCCAAAAAGATTTGGCAGATACGGTACCGCATAAATCTAATCTAACTGATAATCAGGCATTAGCAAAAGTTGATGTGTTTTTTCTGCATCCTACAATCTTTACGGGTACACCAACCAATCAGTACGAATGGAATGCCGACATAAATGATGAAACTATGAACAAAAGTGTAGATGGCTCGACCATCTTAAATCAAGCGACAGCGTTCAATGGTTCGTGCAAAATATACGCTCCACGGTATCGGCAGGCTCATTATTATTCATTCTTGACTCCGAATAAAGAGGATATGAAAGAGGCTCTCGATTTGGCGTATGCGGATATCAAGGCGGCTTTTGAGTACTATCTTACAAATTGGAATGACGGCCGCCCGATTGTGATTGCCTCCCACAGCCAAGGAACGATTCACGCAAAAAGGTTGTTGAAAGAATTCTTTGATGGCAAGCCGTTACAAAACAAATTGGTTGAGGCATATCTGATTGGAATTGCAACGCAACCAAATACTTTTGAAAACATCAAACCGAGCCAATCGGCTGAGGATGTCGGTGGGTTTGTTTCGTGGAATACTTTTGCCAGAGATTACTATCCAGATTATTACAACGAAGCCTTAAATACGGCTCTTTGTACAAATCCACTCACTTGGAAAACCAACGAAGACTTTGCACCAAAAGAGTTGAACTCTGGCGGTGTCGGACAAAAATACACATTTGTAGAAAATGCAGCCGATGCCCAATGCAACAAAGGATTATTATGGATAAATAAACCTTACGTAAAAGGGCGGATATTTTTGAATATAAAGATTTGGCATAGAGCCGATATTAATCTTTTTTGGATGAATATTAGAGAAAATGTAGCTTTGCGAATTGAAAAATATTTACAAAGTCATTGAAAACTTTATTAGATGATTGAATACTTCTAACAAATGAACATTATTGACGAATGAATAATAACTATGTAATCATAATGGCGGGAGGCGTAGGAACTCGCTTTTGGCCTTTCAGTCGCACAACTTATCCCAAACAATTTCATGATGTTTTAGGAACTGGCAAAACGCTGATTCAACAAACAGCCGAAAGATTTGAGGGCGTTTGTCCTAAAGAGAATATTTATATTGTAACCAACAAAGAATATTATAATCTCACCAAAGAACAATTGCCTTACCTTTCGGACGACCAAATCTTGCTCGAACCCGAAATGCGAAATACTGCTCCGTGTATTGCGTATTCATGCTATAAAATCGCTGAGCAGAACCCAGATGCAAATATTGTAGTTGCACCAGCCGACCACATTATATTAAAAGAAGAAGAATTTAAAAGTCGTATTAAGATTGCTTTAGATTTTTCTTCAAAAAATGATGTGCTTCTAACACTCGGGATTCAACCAACACGCCCAGATACTGGATATGGTTATATACATTTTTCGGAAGGAAAAGATGAAGTAAAAAGAGTAAAGACCTTTACTGAAAAACCTCCGCTCGAATTGGCTCAACAGTTTATTGATAGCGGCGATTATGTCTGGAATGCTGGTATTTTTATCTGGAATGCCAAAGCAATCATCAGAGAGTTTGAGCAACATTTACCAGAAATTGCCGAAGCAATGGAGGAAATGAAAGGGCATTTTTATACCGAAACCGAAAAAGAGGCTTTAATAAAAGCTTTTCCGCAGTGTAAGAAGATTTCGATAGATAATGGTATCATGGAGAAGGCTCAGAATGTTTACACTGTTTTGAGCGATATTGGCTGGTCGGATTTAGGGACTTGGAAATCGCTTTATGAGAATTCGGATAAGGACGAAAATCAAAATGTTATTGATGCCAACGTCATGCTTTTTGATACCAAAAATAGCATTATCAAAACGCCAAAAGACCGTTTGGTAGTGGTCAATGGCCTTGATAATTTTATTGTTGCCGAATACAATAATGTCTTGATGATTTGCCGCAAAGACGATGAGCAAAAAGTTAAAGAATTTGTGGCACTTGCCGAAAAGAAAGGAAAATCGTTTGTGTAGATAATAACCCTGTCAGCGTTTTGAATGTTGACAGGGTTTAGATTTTAAATTTTTTATTTTTTCTGTAATTCTTTTGCAATTCGTTCGTTATCATCCAAAACTCGCATTGTATTTTCTCCCCAAATTTTGCGAATATCTTTTGCCGAATACCCTCTACGTACTAATTCTAAAGTAATATTGCCGATTTGGCTAACATCCTGACAGCCAATTACTTCGCCACCGCCATCCATATCCATTCCGATTCCTACGTGGTCGATTCCGACTAATTTTACGACATGGTCAATGTGATTGACAACATCAGCAACTGTTGGTAAATCTTTAGCAAATTGTTTTTTTAGTTTTTTAAATTCTTGCTCGATTTGTTTCTGTTCGTCGGCAGTTGTTTCGGCACGCATCATTTTCATGCGTAATTCTTTGATAGACACCTCTTGCTGCTCAGATGGTTTCTTGACAAAATCGGGTACAAAATTTATCTGAATCACACCTCCGTTCTTTGCCAAAGCCCGAATCATGTCGTCAGTCATATTGCGTTTGTTGTTGCACAATGCTCTGCACGATGAATGCGAGGCTATCAAGGGCGATTTGGTGAGTTTGACGACGTCATAAAAAGTAGAATCTGAAACGTGCGAAATATCGACCATAATACCCAAGCGATTCATCTCTTTTACGACCTTTTCGCCGTAAGAACTCAGCCCGTTGAATTCAGCACCTTCGGGGTCGCCCGACGAATCGCAAATGTCATTGTTGAACGAGTGCGAAAGCGTAATGTACCTCAGTCCCAAATCATAATAAAGTTTTAGGTTTGACAAATCACGGCCAATACACCAGCCATTCTCCATTCCAATAAAAACGGCTCTTTTACCAGCCTTCTGGATTCGATAACCATCTCGTGATGTTGTTGCTAATTCTGCAACATCGGGATACTTTTTGAGAGCCGAGTGTATCAAATCAAAAATTTTGAGGGCTTTTTCTTTGGCCTCGGAGTTGCCTTCGGGTGTGCGTTTGCCTTGCCCCACATAAACCGCAAAAAACATGGCATCCATGCCGCCATCTTTCATTCTCGGAAAATCAATCTGTGAGCCGTCGTTTTCCCAATCGTATTTATGGCTAATATCAAAACCCTCTTTGGCCATCATAATCGGCACGTCGGCGTGAGTATCTACCGTAAATGCTTTTTGGTGAATTTTTGCCGCTTTTTTGCGGAGTTTCTCTTCGGACTGTGCCAATGTAATCGCCGAGGTCAGTAGTAAAATTAAAGTTAAGGTTGGTTTCATGAGATGTTTGTTTCGATGAGTGAGTTTCGATAAATGTTTAGAGTAATAGGTCGCTTACAAAAATAATAAAAAGATTCGAGCTTATTTGACCCGATTCAAATACATTTCTGAACATAAAAATCAGGGATTCTCTCATTGATTTTGTCGATGAATATCCTTTAAGATAACGTGAACTGTGGCTTGGTTTTCTGACTGCTGGACATTTCTTCAGTGAAAATACCGTAAGAACACGCCGCGGCTTGTTCTTAAAAAGAATTTCTATGTATTCTCCAATAATTATATTTCAACAAAAGCATACTTTAGAAAAACATAAGGCTGTAACAGGTTAATAATCAATTATTTACGAAGAACTTAATCCATAACACACGTTAAAATATAACCATGTATAAAAACGCTATGGATTGTGATACAGCATTTATTAGATAATAAAGAAAGGAAAGTCGCGGCACAGATTGTCTTTACACCTAATTTTTAACCAATTTTACTGATAATCGTATCACGATTTTTAAGGATTTGATTCAATCCATCTCATTCATAAAACTATAAACTTTCCTTCTATCCTTTTATGCTGCCATTCAAATAATCCAATTTATTTTTTAACAAACCTCTCACGTTATTGGTTAAAATCGTAAATTTACGGCAAAACCTACGTATAGTCATACGTGCGTTACACAAAACACGATGAAAGCGGCTATGGAAGAAGAACAAGTAGAGCAAATCGAAGAACAAATCATAGAAGAGAGCGTCCAGCGGTACTCTGAGAAGGAGAAATATGCCGTATTTGACAAAGAATTTATGCCACACATAGATTCGATGTACAACTTTGCTTTCAGACTTACCAACGACGAAGACGATGCCAATGACCTCGTCCAAGATACCTATTTAAAAGCATTTAGATTCATCAATTCTTTTGAGCGTGGAACTAACGCCAAGGCGTGGTTGTTCAGAATCTTGAAAAACAGTTTCATAAACGACTATCGTAAGCGTAGCAAAGAGCCATCGAAGGTTGATTATCAAGAAGTTGAAACCACTTACAATTCGGTAGAAGATGCCGAAATGGAGGCGACGACCGACCTTCGTACCGAGACTGTTCAGGATATGATTGGCGATGAAGTTGCCAATGCACTTAACAGCCTGCCGGTAGATTTCCGTACGGTGATTATCCTTTGCGACATCGAAGGGTTTACTTACGAAGAGATGGCAAAAATCTTGGATATACCAATCGGAACGGTGCGTTCACGCTTACACAGAGCCAGAAACTTGCTTAAAGAGAAGTTAAAATCTTATGCTTCGTCGATGGGTTATCAAACAAATGGAACTTTTGAAGATGAAGAATAGTTTATAGTTTCAGAGTAGAAAATAGTATTCTGTCTCAAAAATATTTTGTAATAACAAACGACGAGGAAATTACCTAAATTAAATACCAATGAAGCATCAGTGTGAGAATCATGCGAAGTGTATGCAGATGATACAAGCCGTTTTAGACGGTTCGGCAACGCCAGAGGAGGTTGAGCATTTTAAAACACATATGCACGATTGTATGCCTTGCATTGATGGCTACCAACTCGAAAAAAGTATAAAAGAAGCCATGCAAGCCAAAGTAGAGAAGAAATGCTGCCCACAGGCAACATTGATGACAATCAAAGAAAAAGTAGGTCTTGCCACACTAATTACTGCGTTTATTTTTATAGAAATCAAGCTATATCATATATTCTTTAGCTGCTGATTTGGAATCCTCCCACTAATTTATTCTATTTTCAATGAAATTAACTGCTCAAGAACTATTCTCTAAACTTGTAAATGAGTACAAGATAATAGGAGAAACGGGAGTCATTAATTTCACTCTAAAAAACCTTACAATTTCGGTTGAGACAAAGGATACTGTCGGAAATCTTCTACAAGAATGGTTGAAATCATGGTTAGTCCAAACGGGGGTTGAGTTTGAAGAAAATAAAAATACCCAAAAGTTCCCAGATTTTTATTTAGATAACAGCAACAAAAAAATAGGTTTGTTAGAAGTCAAATCTTTTGATTGGGATAGGGGCCCTGGATTCGATTTAGCAAATTTTGATTCATATTGCAATTCTCTTCTTACAGATGCTTATCGAATAGATTCAGATTACCTAATTTTTGCTTACCAGATGAAAGGCAGCTCAATAAGCATAAAGAATGTTTGGATGAAAAAGATTTGGGAGTTGTCGTGTTCCAGTAGTACTTATCCGATAAAAGTACAGGAAAAAAAGAGTGTAATTTATAACCTACGCCCAGCTACTTGGTATTCTGAACGTACACAATTCAAACCATTTTCAACAAAGGAGGAATTTTTATCTGCTTTAAACGAAACTCGTTATCAGTATCCACAAACCAGACATACCAATGGGCATTGGCTGAAAAATGTTCTTAAAAACTATCAACAGCACACTGGAGTTCTTCTTGATGTGAGGTAAATATATTTTTCATATAGATTTCAGCTAATTCTTCGGCTACATATTCTACAACAGGTACCGCAACAGTATTACCCAATAAATCAAAAGCTTCGTTTATTTTTGTAGGTATTTGATACCACTCTGGATAGCCAAATAATCTAAGACCTTCTCTGATTGTCAATCGTCTCAGCCCTTTACCATCTGGAACGGCTAATCTTGAAACATCGGTTGCAACCAAAGTTGGTGCAATATCATTTGGGTCTAATATTTTATTAATTTCAAAACTTAATTTGCCAGTAACAATATTATAGCCTTTAGGCTTAGTAGTGTCATATTCTCGATATGTTTTAATGCCATTCTCTGTTTGTTCTTCAACAATTTTCTTTGGATGTTCAAATCGTAAATAGCCTTTATCAACTAAATCGTCAAGCATTTCTTTTAAATTGTAGTTAGAGTCAAACAAGGTTGGTTTGTAAAATGATTGAATCTGTTTGAGAGTAAGTGGCATGCCATCCATCCAAGTAATCCCAATTTGTTCAGCCCAATGTTTCTTACGCCTTTCTTTAAATAATTGGCTTAATAATAATGATTGTTCTTGACTCACCTCACCTTTTAGACCGATATCCCAACTATGTATATTATTATCTCCACCTCTTTTGTCTTTGATAGACTTTCCGTAAAGCTCATTTATCTCAAAATGAGCAAGAATTTTTGTGATAAAGTCAGATTGGATTGTCTCTAAATTTTGTTCTAAAATATCTCTTAATTTACCATAACGAGGCTCAAAGCGATTTAATTTTACTTTTTCATCTTTTGTCCCCACAATAAATATTCGTTTTCGAGACTGTGGCAACCCAAAATTAAGCGAATCCAGCACCTCCCAAGATACATGATAGCCCAATTCGGTTTCGAGTTTATAAATGATGGTAGAAAGGGTACGCCCGATTTTATCATATCTAAACTCGGCATCGTGTTTTACGAGACCTTCGACATTCTCTAAAATAAAGCCATAAGGTTGCTTTTCTTTCAAGATGCGTTCTATTTCAAAAAAAAGAGTACCTCTTGTATCTAAAAATCCTTGGCGTTTTCCACCTGCACTAAAAGGCTGGCAAGGGAATCCGCCCAGTAGAAAATCGAAATCAGGAATATCTTTGTTCTCAACCTTGAAAATATCTCCAACAAATAAGTCGTGTTCAAAATTATGTTTTAGTGTTTTAACGGCATACGGCTTTATCTCGGATGTCATGACGCATTCAGTCTGAAATCCCAAACTGTTGAATACCTTCTCAAAACCCAGACGGATACCGCCAAGACCAGCAAATAAGTCAATAAATCGTATTTTATTATTTCTCATCAATTTGTGGCTTTTATCATCACATACAAATTTATCAATAATTGTGGTAATATTAAAAATTGAAAGATTTATTATAAAACTGATACCACTCGAACCTAAAACATGGGCAGATTGAGGTTAGGTTTCGCAAAAAGGGATTTTTTTTATTATCTTCGCAAAAAAATCATTCTTTCTTAATGACAAATTCAGATAACTCCACTCCTGTGGCGGGTGGTGGCAAAGCTATTATATTTTGTGCTCCGTCGGGGTCGGGTAAAACAACCATTGTCAAGCATCTTCTGTCAAAGTACAATAATCTTGGGTTTTCGATTTCGGCTTGTACGCGTGATAAACGTGGCCGAAACGAAGAAAACGGCAAAGATTACTACTTTTTGAGCATTCATGAATTCAACGAAAAAATTAGTGAAGACGCTTTTATTGAGTGGGAAGAAGTCTATCCGGGTGGATATTACGGAACTTTGAAGTCGGAGATTCAACGACTTTGGGATGAAGGTAAAAATGTCATTTTTGATGTGGATGTAAAAGGTGGAATGAACCTAAAAAAATATTTTGGTGATGCCGCTCTGGCAATTTTTGTAAAAGTGCCTTCGATGGAAGAACTCGAACGCCGACTACGTTCGCGTGGAACCGAAACCGAAGACAGTATTTCGAGAAGACTTTATAAAATGAAATTTGAGATGGAGTTCCAGAATAAATTTGATGTGGTCTTACTCAATGACGATTTAGAAAGCTCGCTTGAAAAAGCAGAAAAACTCTACGAAAAATTTGTTTTGAATCAGCTCGTAATTGATAAAAAACCGTTTTCGGTTTAATTTTAATTTACCCAATTGTCGTTGTCGGTGTTTGCACCGGCAATCAGAATATCCATGAAAATAGGTCTTTTTTTCGGTTCGTTTAATCCAATCCACATCGGTCATTTGATTATTGCCAATACAATGGCTCATACGACCGACTTAGAGCAAGTTTGGTTTGTGGTTTCGCCACAAAATCCGTTCAAGAAAAACAAAAGTCTCCTGCACGAATTCGACCGCTTGAAAATGGTCGAATTGGCAATCTCGGATAATCCAAAGCTCAAATCGACCGATGTAGAATTTGCCTTGCCAAAACCAAGCTATACGATTGATACACTGACAGTTTTGGCCGAAAAATACCCCCAACACGAGTTTAAGCTCATCATGGGCGAAGACAATTTGGTACAGTTTGAAAATTGGAAAAACTACGATAAAATCCTCGAATACTACGAATTATACGTTTATCCAAGACCAAATACGGCAGCTCATAATTTCAAGAATCACCCCAAAGTAAAGTTTGTAGAAGCCCCTCTGCTCGATATTTCGGCCACATTTATCCGAAACTCAATACAAAACCGCAAACCGATTCGGTACATGGTTTCGGATGTTGTAGAAGAATACATCCGCTGGAAGGGCTTTTATTTATAACTGTCAAGTTCTACTTCATCCAGCCTCGGTTTCGCATCCAATCAGCCAAGCGGGCGTCCCAAGTTTCGACAGGTCCACGATTTTTCTTGGTCAGACCGTAGCCGTGTCCGCCTTTTTCATAAACGTGCATTTCGGCGGGTACTTTATTCTTTTTACAAGCCAAGAAATAGTAAATTGAGTTTTCGGGCTGTACACCATCATCTTCGGTCGAAACCAAAAACGTTGGTGGAGTATCTTTTGTAACTTGTTTTTCGTTAGAATATTCTTCCATCAAAGCAATCGGCGGATTCACCCCAATCAGATTATCTCTTGAGCCTTGGTGCGTAAATCTATCGCCAAACGAAACGACAGGATACATCAAAATCGAAAAATCGGGGCGTACACTGGTACTCTCGTCGGTGATTTCGCCAACTTGTTTGGTAAAATGCGTTGAAGCGGTCGAGGCTAAATGCCCACCCGCCGAGAAACCCATGATTCCGACTTTGTTGGGGTCAATCTTGAATTTTGCCGCATTTTTACGGACAATCCTGAATGCTTGTTGGGCATCTTGCAGTGGTCGGATGGTTTTATTATCAAACAAGTCATCTTGCGGTAGGCGATATTTCAAGACAAAAGCCGTAACACCTCTTTCGGCAAACCACTTGGCGATGTCATGCCCTTCGTGGTCAATTGCCAAAATATAATAGCCACCCCCCGGGCAAATAATGACCGAAGCACCCGTTGGGTTTCCTTTTTTGGGTTGATAAATATAAAGTGCTGGATTTGTTACGTCTCGTACCCTTGTGATTCCACCGTCTCTTGTTATTGTTTCGGGTTTGTTACTGACTTTCAGCCCTGGAACCCCATCGGGATACAACATAAGAGAATCTTTTTGAGCGTAGGTTTTGACGACAATTGCCATGAGAAAATAAAATAAAATGCGTTTTTTCATAGTTATGATGATTGAATAAATGTATTCGCAATCTACAAGATTTAACTGATTTAGTAGCAATTTTTTAAATGGTTTGATTAATTTCGTAACTTGTTTAATCCCCCAATCCCCAAAAAGAAAACTGAATCGTGAGAAAAGGAATTGTTTTTATTTGCTGTGTAATTTTATCTATTAGCTTTATTTCTAATACTTATCGCCAACCAAACGACACCTATTTACTTCGCCAAAGCCGCTGGGCTGATAGTGTTTTGGCAACGATGACTACCGAAGAAAAAATTGGGCAATTGTTTATGATTGCTACTTTTTCGAACCGTACCGAAACCTATTACCAACAAGTCGAAAAAAATATCATAAATTATAAACTCGGCGGACTGATTTTCTTTCAGGGTGGCCCATACCGACAAGCCAATCTGACCAATCGGTATCAGGCTTTATCTCGTGTACCTCTGCTCATTGGTATTGATGCCGAGTGGGGTCTCGGAATGCGACTCGATAGCACTATCTCGTATCCTAAAAATATTACTTTGGGGGCAATCCAAGACAATTCGTATATCGAGCGTGTTGGCGAAGAAATCAGTCGTCAGTGCCGCCGCCTGGGTATTCACGTAAACTTTGCCCCCGATGCCGATATTAATACCAATCCCAACAACCCTGTCATAAATTTTCGTTCGTTTGGCGAATCCAAAATCAATGTTGCCGAAAAAGCCGTGGCTTTTAACCGTGGTATGAAAAAACAGCACATTATTTCGAGTGCCAAGCATTTTCCGGGGCATGGCGACACGGGGCAAGATTCTCATTTTACGTTGCCAGTCGTAAGCAAATCTCGCGAACAACTATACGAAACCGAGTTTTATCCTTTCAAACAACTCATTGCCGATAGCGTTGGGAGTGTCATGACTGGCCATTTGTTTATTCCATCGCTTGAGCCACGCACCAGCACACCTACTTCGACCTCGTACAAAATCGTAACTGAGATTATCCGAAAAGAAATGGGATACGAAGGTCTGACCGTAACCGATGCCCTCAATATGCGAGGAATCACGCAGGGGCTTCAAGCGGGCGAACCCGAATTTTTGGCTTTTATGGCGGGCAATGACATTTTGCTACAAACGGGCAATCTTCCTGCGGCATTTAACCGAATCAAATCGGCAGTTGAAACGGGGCAAATTACCGTTGCCGAATTGGATAACCGAGTTCGTAGGATTCTTAAAGCAAAGTTTTGGGTTGGATTAAATAAATACAAGCCCATCGAATTGCAGAATCTCGGTGCTGATTTAAATAATAAAAATGCCCAAGATTTAGAAGAAGAATTATTTGAGCAAGCCACCACTGTCATTCGTAATCAAGATGGATTATTGCCATTCGTCAATCTTGATACAACTTCGTTTGCATCGGTGGCAATCAGTGCCGATTATAATAACGAATTCCAGAAAAGATTGAGCCAATACGCCGATTTTAAGCATTTTATTGTGCCTTTTAAGCCATCGAACGATAAAGAGATTCAATGGGTACTCGACGAAGCCTCAAAATATGAGGTAGTTGTTGTGAGTGTACACGATATGAATAGTCTGGGCAATCGCAATTATGGCGTTACGCCCACGACGGTTTCGTTTATCAATCAATTAAAATTAAAGACCAAAGTTGTGGTGGTGGGCTTCGGGAATCCTTACGGAATGAAGCTATACAACGGAATCAATAACTTGGTTTGCGGCTACGAAGACGACCCCGCCAGCCACCGAGTTGTGCCGCAGATTTTATTTGGGGCGTTGCCTGCTAAGGGTAAATTACCCGTTACTATCGAATACAATACCAAAGCTGGCGATGGAATCCAGACCCCAAAACTCGGCAGGTTGTCGTTTGGTTCTCCCGAAAGCATTGGGATGAATTCTACAAAACTCAGCGAAATCGAATCTATCGTACAGCAAGGTATTAGTAATCAGGCTTTTCCGGGATGTCAGGTTTTGGTTGCACGTAAAGGTAAAGTGGTGTATAACCGTAATTTTGGGAATCTCCGCTACGGATTCAGCGAGCCAGTCAACGACCAAACACTTTATGATATTGCTTCAATAACCAAAGTTGCCTCGACACTGCAAGCCGTTATGATTCTGAACGAGAGAGAGGCCATCGACCTCAACGAAAAAGCCGTAACGTATTTACCCGAACTGGCTGGCACTAACAAAGCCAATATGGTTATTTCGGATATTTTGCTGCACCAAGCGGGTTTGGTTGCGTTTATTCCGTTTTGGGAACGAACCAAAAGCGGAGGTACATTCAGAAGCGATTATTATAAATTTACCAAAACAGCCGACGACGATTTAGAAATTGCCTCGAATCTTTACGCAGCACCCGCCATCCGAGATTCGCTTTGGAAATGGGTTGTTAATTCGAGACTGACCAATACTTACGATAAAGGTGGGGCCTATCGAATGGTTTACAGTGATTTAGGATTGGTGATGTTGCAAAAAATCGTGGAAAGGATTACTAATCAATCATTGGATGAATTTGTAGAGCAGAATATTTACGAACCCCTCGGAATGAACTCGACACTTTACAACCCAACCCGAAGATTTCAGAAGCAAAACATCGCCCCAACCGAAGACGACCGACTTTTTAGAGGGGCTCTCGTGCAAGGAACTGTCCACGACCCCACGGCGGCACTTTTGGGCGGTGTCAGTGGCAATGCCGGAATCTTTAGTAATGCAATAGATTTGGCAAAACTGTTTCAGATGAATCTGCAAAACGGTGTTTATGGAGGTCGAAGAATCCTTTTTGATGGAACAGTAAGGCATTTTGCTCAAAACTGGACAACCCGCAGCCACCGTGGACTTGGATGGGATAAACCAGATACCGACCGCGAGTCTTCGATAGTTGGTTCGATGGCATCGGCGGCAACTTATGGGCATTCGGGCTTTACTGGTACAGTTGCGTGGGTTGACCCTGAGCGTGAGTTAGTTTTTATATTTTTATCGAATCGAATCTACCCAACCATCCGTAATACCATCACTTCGCTCAAAATCCGTAAGCGAATCCACGATGTGATTTATCAATCAATTATCAGTCAGTAAGTTAGGTTTTTCTGAATTCTTTAAAATTCAGAAACAAATTCTTCACTTTTACTTTCAGCAATTTATCGTCCCATTTCCCGAACCGATTCAGATGGTCTATGTAGGTAGCCCAAATTAAATTTCGCGTTCTGACATCAAACATTCTGATTACCAATGCCCCCTTAACGGCAAAATGAGTAGTTTGGTTATAGGTTACGCCAGCCCTGCGGTAGGTAGCAAACTCAGGTACCTCCACATTTTTGGGGTGTAAACTAAAATGTATGAGTAATTCAGGATTTGGAAACGCCTCACGGTAACCTCTGAGATTCATCTGATAAATAATCTCTTTTCCGATTGCTTGTTGCATCGCAATCGTATCAGGATTTGAAGATGGCTGAAAACTCAAAGCGTAGGTTCGGTATTTGGAGTAATCTATCGTGTAATCTGATTGCGAATTGAGTTTAGTAAGTTGGAGCCTATTACAACCACCCATCAGTAGTGTAACAAAAAGGCAACTAATTATAAAAGGCAGTTTTTTCATAAAAATTGTTAAGAATTAGGTAATCTTCGAGCGATAAAGAGACTTAACTGTATCTATCGTTTCGCCACGGATAAGCTGTGTTTGAGTAACCGCGTTCTTCCCAAAAACCTAATTTGTTTTTAGGCATAAACTCTATTCTTTTTATCCATTTTGAACCTTTCCAAGCATAAAGTTGCGGTGTAATCATCCGTAACGGGCCACCGTGTTCTTTGGGCAGGGGTTGCCCGAAGAGCGTATGAACGAGCATTACATCGGGTTTGAGGGCTTCTTCGAGCGAGAGGTTGGTCGTGTACGTATCGTATCCATAACACATTACGTGCGTAGCTGTATCTTTGGGCATAACCAAGGCCGCCAAATCGACGAATCTAACTCCCCGCCACTCAACTCCGAGCTTCGACCAAGTAGTTACACAATGGAAATCGCTTACGTCGTCGGTTTGGGGCAGAGCCATCAAATCATCCCATGATAAAACGACTTTGTTTTCTACTTCGCCATCAATCGTCAATCGCCATTTATCCATCGGAATCGACGGATGATAGCCTAAATCTAAGACTGGGAATTTGTGTGTAATATACTGCCCCACTGGCAACTCTGGCATTCCGTGCCGATTCGTCGGGCCAGTACCTTGAGGTTTGGTATCGCTGATTGAGGGTGTTTCTTGCATCTTGGCTTCAAATCGAGCCTTTAGCTTCATTCGAGCCTCAATAATTTTGTCTAATTTCTCGTTATTATCCATCGCACTGTACTAATTTAAGAGCCTTTTTAGTATTGATTATCAATCAATTTGTACCATTTAAACATAAAAAATGACTTTAATGTTACTTTAATAAAGATTTTTATTCAAAATAAAGGCGAATATCAAACAACCTTATATATTTGCACACTTTTTTCACAAATATTTCCTGCAATGGAAGCCCAATTACATTCAAATAGTAATGGAAATGGTCATGGCAACGGACACGGCCACCACCATCTCGACAAAGTATCTGCCGCTGGTTTATTAGTAGCTCTTGGTATTATTTACGGCGACATCGGAACCTCTCCACTATACGTTCTCAAAGCAATTGCTGGTACAGAACCTATCAATGAAGAAATTATCTTTGGAGCTCTATCTTGTATCATCTGGACGCTCACGCTCCAGACAACCGTCAAATACGTTATTCTGACACTTCGTGCCGATAATAAAGGCGAAGGTGGAATCTTGGCCTTGTTTGCATTGGTACGTCGCCATGCTAAATGGCTCACGATACCCGCGATTTTGGGTGCGAGTGCCTTGCTTGCCGATGGTATCATTACACCACCGATTTCGGTTACGTCTGCCATTGAAGGTTTAAGAATCAAGTTTCCGCAGATTACCCAAGAAACAATCGTTGAGATTGTAATCGGAATCTTATCAGCGTTGTTTATTCTTCAAACCCTCGGCACTAAGCGAGTAGGTTTCCTCTTCGGGCCATTTATGATGATTTGGTTCGGGATGTTGGCCGTACTTGGCTTGGTCTGGATAGCCAAAGACCCAAGTGTTTTGAAGGCTGTTAATCCGGTTTATGCTTACGATTTGCTCGTTCAGCACCCAGGCGGTTTTTGGCTTTTGGGTTCGGTTTTTCTTTGTACTACTGGGGCCGAAGCTCTTTATTCTGACTTGGGGCATTGCGGACGCAGTAATATTCGTATGTCATGGATTTTTGTTAAGATTTGTTTGATTCTAAATTACCTCGGACAAGGCGTTTATGTAATGAGTCTGAAAGGACAAATGCTCGGCGACCACAATCCGTTTTATAGTTTGATGCCCGAGTGGTTCTTACCAATTGGTATTTTTATTGCAACTTCGGCGGCAATTATTGCGAGCCAAGCCTTGATAACAGGTTCGTTTACGTTGATTTCGGAAGCGATTCGCCTCAATTTCTGGCCAAAGGTAAAAATCAATTTCCCTTCAGACCAAAAAGGACAAATCTACGTGCCGTCGATAAATATCCTTCTTTGGATAGGCTGTGTTGCGGTGGTGCTTTACTTCAAAGAATCGACTGCGATGGAGGCCGCCTACGGTTTGGCAATTACACTCACGATGCTCATGACTACCATCTTGATGGCGTATTATTTATATGCCAAAAAATACAATATGTGGGGCGTTGTGGCATTTATGGCGGTTTATTTTGCAATTGAGATTTCGTTTTTGATTGCCAATCTCGAAAAATTCCCGCACGGAGGTTTTGTATCGCTGATTATCGGAGGCTTGATTGCCATCGTGATGTATATCTGGATTAAAGCATTTAATATCAAGATGCGTTTGACCGAATACGAGAAATTAGATAAATACACTGAGTCGCTCAAAGAGTTAAGTGCCGATATTACCGTACCCAAATACGCTACCCACTTGGTATTTATGAGTAACGCTTCGAGGTCTTCTGAGATTGAGAATAAGATTATCTACTCAATATTCCAAAAACGCCCCAAACGTGCCGATGTCTATTGGTTTGTACATGTTGATACGCTCGATGACCCTTATACGATGGAGTATAAAGTGATGTCGATTGCCGAAGATGATGTTTATAAAGTAAATTTCAAATTAGGATTTAGAGTACCGCATAAAATCAACTTGTATTTCAGAAAAGTACTCGAAGACATGGTGAAATGTGGCGAGGTTGACATCAGAAGCCGCTATGAGTCGCTGAACAAACACAACGTAATCGGTGACTTTAGGTTTGTTGTTCTCGAAAAATTCTTGTCTTACGATAACGAATTACCTTTCTGGGAAGGTCTGATTATGAAGGCTTATTTCTTTATCAAGCAATACACCCCATCTGAAGATAAATGGTTTGGGCTTGATACCAGTGCCGTGAAGGTCGAGAAAGTGCCTTTGGTTATTCGTCCACCAGAACATATTGGTCTAAAACGAGTACCGTGGAGTTAGTCTAATAGTTAATCGAAATTTATAAATAGCTGATTGTTAGTTATTTATCAACGATTAACAAATTACATAACAAATATTTCAAGTAAATAAATAGAAATGGTTTTATCGGTTTTGAGTAAGAAGTTAACAACTTTGAAACTCACAAACTATAAAACTATGAAACTCAGAATAAATGAAATTACTCATCACTGGCGGAGCAGGTTTTGTAGGCTCGGCATTGGCATTAGAACTAAAGAAAAATTACCCATCTTACGAAATAATTTGTCTTGATAACCTTCGTCGTAAAGGTTCAGAGTTAAACGTGGCTCGCCTTGCAAAAGCCGGAATCCAGTTTGTGCATGGCGATATTCGTAATAAAGAAGATTTTGATGCACTCCCCGATGTAGATAGCATCATCGAAGCATCGGCAGAGCCTTCGGTTTTGGCTGGTATCAATGGCGGTACACCCGATTACCTCATTAATACAAACCTTTTTGGTACGGTCAATTGCTTAAATTATGCAACTCGCTGCAAAGCAAATTTCATTTTCTTATCAACGAGCCGTGTTTATCCAATCAAAACGATTGAGAAATTGGATTATATTGAATCTGAAACTCGTTTTGAATTGACCGATAATCAAGCAATCAAAGGGGTTTCGGCAAAAGGAATCGCTGAGGATTTTCCGTTGGATGGGGCAAGGTCTTTGTACGGTACGACTAAATTGGCTTCTGAATTGTTGATTCAGGAATATAACGAATTCTACGGCCTAAAAACCGTTATCAATCGTTGTGGGGTTTTGACAGGTCCGTGGCAAATGGGTAAAGTTGACCAAGGCGTGATGGTGCTTTGGATTGCAAAACACTTCTTTGAGCAAAAATTGGCCTACATCGGCTACGGCGGAAGCGGCAAACAAACTCGTGATGTGCTGCACGTCAATGACCTTTATCGCCTGATTGATTGGCAATTGCACAATATTGATAAAGTAAATGGCGAGATTCTGAATGCTGGTGGTGGGGTAGAAGTGAGTGCTTCGTTACAAGAATTGACCAAAATTTGTCAGAAAGTTACTGGCAAAACAATCCCGATTAATCAAATCACCGAAAACCGTCCGGCTGATATTCGTCTTTATGTTACAGATAATACTAAAGTTACAAATCTGACTGGTTGGAAGCCCGAAATTGGGGTTGAACAGATTGTAGAAGATATTACACAATGGCTTACTGAGAATCGCGAAGCTCTTGAGCCAATTTTGAAATAAGCTTTCTAACTCTGATAGGGATTTGAACGCCAAACGACAAGTCCCTGTCAGAGTTAGAAATTACCAGATTTACTTCCATTTCTTCTCAATGTCTTCGAGGCTCATGCCTTTTGTCTCGAAAACTATGTATTTCGCAAAGAGTAATCCTACAATTACTACTCCCATATAAATCATAAAAATTCCGCCATTGGTTCCTAAACTCGTTGCAGCCAGCATCGGGAAAGAAAGGCTCACCCAAAAATCAAAAAACCAGTGATAGAAACTACCCATACTGGTTGCGAATCCACGAATACGAAGCGGATAAACCTCCGAAATCAGCAACCAACCCAAAGGTCCGAGGCTGATGGCAAAAAAGAAAATATAGACATAAACACCGCCGATTGAAAGTACTTTCAGTAGGTCGGTTCCGAGCGAATCTTTGTTGTAAAAAGCGTATGCTACAACTCCGAGCGAGATTGCCGTACCGATGAGGCCAGTGTATAAAAGTGGTTTACGTCCAAGTTTATCCAAAAACACAACAGCTACCAAAGTAGAAAGTGTATTGACTACTCCGACTCCAACCGTTGCCAAAGTTGAGGTTGTTTCTAAATCGAATCCCGCCATCGAGAAGATGGTTGTCGAATAATAAATCACGGCGTTGATTCCCGAAAACTGTTGAATCAAGAAAATACCAATCCCGATTATCAACGGAATCCGTAGTTTTTTTGTGAATAATTCACCAAAACCCGCTTTTTGTAGCTTTTCTTGTTCAAAACCCTCTTTGAGTCTTCTGTATTCATCTTCGGCGAGCGATTCTCCATTTATATCGGCCAAAACCTTTTTGGCTTCATCGTTTCGACCTTTGCTGATAAGCCATCTTGGGCTTTCGGGAACGAAGAACATCCCGACCAAAAGCACGATTGCGGGTAGAAAACCTGCCCAAAACATCATTCGCCAGCCTTCGGCTTCTTTTGCAAATAAATAACCGATTACGTACGAAACCAAAATACCGATGGTAATGGCAAACTGAAAAAACGTAACTAAGCGTCCGCGGATGTTGGATGGTGAAATTTCGGCAATGTAAAGCGGTACCGACGACGAAACTATCCCGATGGCTAAACCAAGTATGAACCGACCAAACAAAAGCATTTCGGCTGAGTCTGCTACCGCCGTCAGGACAGACCCTAAACAAAACACAATTGCTGCCAAGACGTTGATTTTTTTACGCCCCAATGAGTCGGTCAGAAGGCTACTGATAAATGGCCCAACCATGCCACCTACAAGCACGGCACTGACTATCCAACCTTCGAGCTGTGGACTAACCGTAAAATCTTTTTTGATGAATGGCATCGCTACATTGATAACACCCGTATCGAAACCAAAAAGAAGACCACCAGTGGCGGCGATTGCGGCAATAAAATACAAGAAAATGGTTTTGTTTATCATAGGTAAGGGGTTTAGGTTAATTAAACGCAACTTACAACACTTTTACTTTTTTTTGAAAGGATTTTTGTAAATTTGAATACCCAGTGTTCCATCATACCAACGCATTTATGAAAAAAATTATCATTTTGTCTTTGATTAGCTTTGTAAGTATTGCTCAAAACACACTTCTTAAGGGCAAAGTGCTTGATGCCGAAACCCAACAACCATTGCCTTTTGTGAATGTTTTTGTGGCCAATACCACCAAAGGCACATTTAGCGATACAACTGGGGTCTTCACATTCTCGAATCTCCCAATCGGTGCTTACACATTTGTGGCTTCGATGGTGGGATACAGTTCGCAGTCTATCAAAGTAGTTTTTACCGAAGAAAACCGTAATCAAGAGATAACATTTACGCTCCGCAACGAGGCTCGCTCGCTCGAAGAAGTCGCCATAAAAACCAAGCGAGATAAAACCTGGGAAAATAACCTCAAACAGTTTCGACGAGTTTTCTTGGGGCATCGTGATAATACCAAACTCTGCAAAATTAAAGACGAATACCTGATAGATTTCTTTGAGGCAGACGGTAAACTATTGGCTCGAAGTAATAATCCGTTGCAAATCGAAAACCGAGCTTTGGGCTACAACATTACATTTATCCTGAAAAAATTTGAGAGTTCAAAAACCGATTTTTTGATTGCGGGCGATGCTTTTTTTGAAGAATTACAACCCATTGATGCCCTCGAAAAAGAAATTTGGCGAAAGAACCGCTTAGAAGCCTATAGGGGTTCGCTCAATCATTTTCTGCAATCATTGGCCCGAAACACCACTACCGAAGACGGCTTTGTGATTTATGCCTACAAGCGTGGCAGTGATAAAAATATTACCAATAGTTTCACACATAATATCGACCTCGCTAACTTGCTCGAAAAAGTATCGCCTCAATCGGTTTTGAAAATCGAAGGGCAGGCCTATAAATTAGACTTATCTCGTAAGCTGGAGGTACATTATCTCCCCAAAGACGACGACGCCAAGGTTTACATTGATATTCAGCACGAGGTGTCGCAAATAGAGTCTAAAAATTCGTCTGCTACATTCAATACCACTGGTACGTTCCAAGACCCTTATTCGGTTTTTGCACACGGAGCATTCAATCATTATCGGGTCTCGGAGATGCTTCCGCTCGATTTTCAGCCCAATATCAAAGACTTGTTAGTTAATCAAATCGCCACGACTAATACCTCTAATTATTTTACCAATTTACAAGAACGGGTAGTACTTCATACCAATAAATCAAACTACCGTTTGGGCGAAACCTTGTGGTACAAAACTTACCAAGTTTATACCAGTCCTGTTTATAGAGATGCTGTCAGTAGGATTGTTTATATAGATTTGATTTCGCCCGACCAAGAAATAGTAGAGTCTCAAATGCTCAAAACCCAAAATGGCGTTGCGTGGGGGCAGTTTACCCTCAATGATACGCTGCCTACTGGCAATTATTTCTTGAGAACTTACACTCGCTGGATGCAGAATTACGATGATTCGACCCAAACCGTTCTCGAAATTCCGATTTTAGATAAAACCAAAAGCCTCGAATCACCCATCCCAAATCCTACCCAAAACGCCGCAATTCAGGTATCGACCAATAAAAGTACATTCAATAAAAACGATAATATTACTCTCAGTATCAATACTTTACCATATCAATCTCTTTCGGTTTCGGTTACGCACGAAAACAGCGTAAAGTATTATCCTGAGTTAAAACCTGTCTATTTTTTGCGAAAAGCCATCGAAATTGAGCAAATTATGTATCCGCCCGAAACCAAAAAGGTGCTACTCGGTAAAGTAAAGGATGCTCGTGGTAAACCGATTCAAGCCGATATTATGGTGGTACGCAAAGATACTTTTTTGTTAGATAATTATAAAGCCGATAAAAATGGAGAGTTTTTGGTAGAAAGTGCCATTACTAAAGATACACTCGTGATAGATGTATTGGCCAACGACCAAAAAGGTAAACCGATTTCGGATATAAGCGTTAGCCTGCCCGACCCCATGCCTTTCAGCTATAAAAAAACGCAAAAAATACAAAAAGTTGTTGAAGACCTAACGGGCGGCTTTGACTTTGAGCAGGTTGTGGGTAAAGTCATTAGTTTGGGTGAGGTATCGGTCAGAGCAAAACGCAAAGACACAACCCAAATCATGCGGATGCACAAGATTTTTGGTAAGCCAACTTATGAATTCACTAACAAAACTCTCAACTTTGAAGGGCGTTTTCATTTTATCTTGGCATTACAAGGGCGAATCGCTGGGCTGGAGATTTTCTTTGATGCGGCTACTGGCAATATAAGGTTTAGGTCATTAAAACACGGCGATTGGCAGCCCATCATTTGGCTCGATGGGATTCGGTATGATGATATAAATAATTTGAATTTTCTGACCAACGACATGATTGCTCGGATTGATGTGTACCGTACCAACTCGGCTATGATTGTACCTGGCCGAAGTGCAGGACTGATTGCGATTTATACCAAAAGTTTTATTGCGGGCGATGATTTGTCTATTATCAATACGCCACCTGCCGATGGGATGCGGAGGTTTAAATTTAATGGATTTTCTAAGCCAAAGACTTTTCATTTGCCTGATTATGAGCAAGATAAAGATAAAATGAATTATTACGAAAACCGCTCGACGATTTATTGGAATCCTGACCTGAAGACCAATAACTCGGGGCAAGTTGATGCGGTTTTTCCGGCGATTGGTAAATCTGGCAAATACCGAGTGGAGGTGGTAGGATACGACGAAAATGGGAAAGTGGTAAAAACAGAATCCAATTTCGAGATTTTATAGTTTGAGGGCATCTCTGCGGTATTCACGTGGGCTTTTGCCCAAAATCGCCTTAAATGTTTTGTTGAAGTGTGAAATATTATTGAATCCACTCTCAAAACAAACGTCGGCGATTGGCACATCTTCGTTGAGCATTCGGCAGGCTTGATTCACCCTAAATTCGTTCACAAAATCGGTGAATGTTAGGTGGGTCATTTTCTTGAAATACCTACAAAAAGACGGAACCGTCAGGCTTGCTACATCGGCAACTTCTTGAATATCAATCGGTTTCTTGAAATTTTGCTCAACGTACCGATACACCCGATTGATGCGTTCTTCGTCTTTATGATTAAAATCAAATTTGGTTCCGTCCGCATTGAGCAGTAAAAATTCTTCGGTTGTAGCCAATGTCTGAAAAATACTCAAAATTTCAATCAATCGCTCAAATTGGCTCAGATTCGGGAGCTTCAAGATACGCTCGGCAACAACTTTTTTAGTTTGTCCATAAAAATGAATACCTTGCCGAGAGCGTTCAAAAAGGCGTTTTACAGCTTTCATTTCGGGGGCTTCTAAGAAACCCTCACCCAAAAAATTCTCTCGGAGCTGCACCACAATCTCCTCGTGTTCGCCCACAACACCGTATCCAAAACCCGAATGGGGTAGGTTTGGGCCAATAAAGACCAATTCGCCCTCTTCGTAATTACCGAGGTGATTGCCAACGTGGCGTCTGCCAGAGCCTTTATTGACATACACAATCTCGTATTCGGGATGGTAATGCCAAAAAAACTTATCTCCTTCGGATTGCGAATGAATGATTTTGAATGAGCTTCCCTCGTCGGGTTGGATTTTTTCGTAAGCTACTTTCATGCCATATTACCATTATACGTAACTCAAAGATAATAATTATGTTAATGCAGCACAAGTATTAGATAATGATGGAGTAGTTTTTGAAGGTAAAATGGTGCAATTTTGTATCATCAAAGCGAGACTTTCTCTGACGAATATACACTTACACCTATGATGCAAAAACGAGCGGCAAAACTGCTCGTTTTTTTTTATGTATTAGACAAAAACTCTACTAATTTAGCTACCGAACGCCCACGATGACTGATTGGGTTTTTCTCGTCCATCGTCATCTCAGCAAAAGTTTTATCGTAGCCCTCTGGTACAAAGACAGGGTCGTAGCCAAAGCCGCCATTTCCTCGTAATTCGTCAATAATTTTTCCGCGAACAATTCCTTCAAATTGATTAATTTTCCCGTCTAAAATCAACGTAATAACCGCCCTAAACTGAGCCGAACGGTCTTCTACGCCTTCGAGGTTTGCCAATAATTTTTCGATATTTTTGGCGTGGCTTCGTTCTTCGCCGGCGTATCTTGCCGAATACACACCCGGCTCTCCGCTCAAGGCATCCACTTCGAGGCCCGAGTCATCGGCAAAACAATTGACGCCGTAATGGTCATAGACATATTGGGCTTTTTGGAGTGAATTGCCCTCCATCGTAGGTTGTGTTTCGGGGATTTCGTCAAAACAGCCGATTTCTTCGAGCGTTACTAATTCAAATTTATTACCCAAAATAGCCTGTAATTCTTCGATTTTGTGGCGATTATTGGTTGCCAAGCAGAGTTTCATGAATTAAATTTTGATTTTGAAAGTGCCAAGTTACTATCTGAAACCATATGAAACAACCAGACCTCGCAGATATTGCTAAACTGCGAGGTCTGGATTATGTTAGGCAATAACACGTCTCTACTTACGAGGTACAGGCGGAATAATTCCTTTCATCTCAAGGGTACGAATCTTCTGCTTGATTGCATCTCTCGTACGGTCTAAAGCCTTTGCTAACTCAGGTTTTGCCATTGTTGGGGCATATTTAATGAGCAATTGTAGGTCTTCTTCCGACCACGGCTTGTTATTGTTCTTGGGTGTTTTTTTCTTAGCCATATTTGATAAAATTTGCGATTGAAAAATCTACAACAACAAATTTGACAGGTTGATATTAATAAATTTTAGGAAATTTTTTAGGGTTAGATTCTGTCATTATTTCGTATGCGGCATCAAATATAGTATCGGCATTTGGTTTTGAAAAATAATCTCCGTCTGAACTATACGCAGGCCTGTGCGGTTGAGCCGCTATGGCAATCGGTTTTGAGTCAAGATAACGGTACGCATTTTGTCCATCTAATACTTGTTGCATCATAAATGCTGATGCTCCGCCCGGAACATCCTCATCCGCAAAAATCACACGATTGGTTTTCTTGATTGATTCTACTATTTTATGGTTTATATCAAATGGCAATAACGATTGTACATCAATTACCTCAACACTAATACCCACTTTTTCGAGTTCAGTAGCGGCTTCCATCACGATTCGGCACATCGAGCCGTAAGTAACAATCGTGATGTCGGTTCCTTCTTTAATTGTTTCGGGTACACCAAGCGGAACACAGATTTCGCTTAGGTTTTTGGGCAATTTCTCTTTTTGACGGTACCCATTCAAACACTCAACAATCAGTGCGGGGTCGTCACCCTTCATAATTGTATTGTAGAATCCTGCGGCACGAACAAAATCTCTCGGAACAAGCACATGAATCCCTCTCAATGAGCCAAGCATAACCGACATCGGAGAGCCAGAATGCCAGATGCCTTCGAGGCGGTGTCCTCTGGTTCGGATAATGAGTGGCGAGAGTTGTCCGCCAGCCGTACGATAACGCAGCGAAGCTAAGTCGTCGGTTAGGGTATCGAGGGCGTAATAAATGTAATCGAAATACTGGATTTCGACGATTGGGCGTAATCCACGCATGGCAGCACCGATTCCTTGACCGATGATGGTCGTTTCTCGGATACCCGTATCGGTGATTCTGATTTCACCGTATTTTTCTTGTAATCCTACAAATCCTTGGTTTACGTCTCCGATGTTTCCTACGTCTTCGCCCAAAGCAAAAACTCTTGGGTCACGGGCAAATAATTGGTCGAAATACGTATTGATTATCTCTCGGCCATCAACCGCAGGAGCTTCGGCATCGTAAACGGGCTTGACTTCTTTGACATTCATCGGCGAAGTCGGGAAGTCGCTGTAAAGATGCGTATTGTAGCGTTCGGCGTTTTGAGCTTTGGTACGCTCAATCCACTTCAAAAGCCCTTGTTTGCTTGGTATATTCTCAAAACGCAGGAGGTGCATCGCTTTTTTTACTGCCGAAATGGCATCACGACGCAGTGCGTTTGGTGTTTTTTCTAATTCTTCACGAATCTTGGCAATCTCTTTACCGTTTTGGCTCTCGGTAGCCACTACCTTTAGTAAACTGAGGGCTTCGTCAAAATCGCCTTGTAGAGATTTTCGGTACTCGTTCCATGCTTTGGCACGACCATTTTTGGCAACTTCTTTGGCTTTATTCTCAATCTCATCCAATTCTTCGTTGGTAGCGTAGCCATTCACCAAAATCCATTCTTTGAGTTTTACGTTACAATCGTATTCATGCTCAAAACTTAATCTTTCTTTTGATTTGTAACGCTCGTGCGAACCCGAAGCCGAGTGACCTTGCGGCTGAGTGACTTCATAGACGTGCATCAATACCGGCACGTGTTCGTCGCGGGCTACTCGTGCGGCTTTTTGGTAGGCTTCTACGAGTTCGAGATAATCCCAGCCTTTGGCCGTAATGATTTCTAAACCTTTGCCGTCTTCATTGCGTTGAAAACCAGCCAAAGCCTTCGAGATACTGCTTTTGGTTGTTTGGTATTCGATAGGCACCGAGATTCCGTAGCCATCGTCCCAAACCGAAAAAATCACGGGTACTTGCAAAACCCCAGCGGCATTGATTGCCTCAAAAAACATCCCTTGCGAGGTAGATGCATCACCAATGGTTGCGAAGCAGATTTCGTTACCGTTTTTCGAGAATTTTGTGTATTGTTTTAAATCAGGATTTTGTCTGAATAATTTTGAAGCATAACCCAAACCTACCGAACGTGGGATTTGCCCCGCAGTCGGAGAAATATCGCAAACCTGATTGTACATTTCGGTCTGATTGAGCCACTCGCCTTTGTCGTCAATCCAACGATTACCGTAGTGGGCATTCATCGAGCGTCCGCCTGTGAATGGGTCGTGGGCCAAATCGGCATGGGCATATAATTGTGCAAAGAATTGCTGCCACGTAATCTCGCCGACTGCTGCAACGAATGTTTGGTCTCTGTAATAACCCGACCTAAAATCACCCTTTCGGAATACCTTTGCCATTGCCAATTGGGCAACTTCTTTTCCGTCTCCGAAGATACCAAATTTGGCACGCCCCATGAAGACATCTTTTCGACCAAGGTAACTTGCTTCTCTACTTTCGCAAGCGATTCGATAGTCATTCAGTACTTCTTCACGAGTCAGAATGACATCTTCGGTTGTAATTAGGTCAATCAGTTCGGACATATATCGAGCTAAGAATTACGATTTATGATTTTCGTACGGCTATGTAACTTTATGATAGATGGGCACACTCCTGACACGTTTAAATGGCTCTATCTTGCCCAGTCGAAAATCTTTATTGTTTTGTATGATAAAGTGTAATAATCGTCTGATAAAATTATGAATTTAGATACTTAGAAAAGACAATTATTGATATTATTCATTATAAACCCAAGTTTGTGGGTATCTTTTCTGAGTAGTTATGACTAATCCATAATTAATAGACGCAAAATAATTAGTATGACAACTAATTTTGATGTAAAGTTAATATAAAATATTCTAATTTTACAAATTATAGACCTCTTGAAATGAGCAAGCAAGGTAAGTTTGGGGTTTTGAGAAAGAAAATTTTACTTTGGTATCAAGTTTGTTAATGACTTGTTAAAAATTTGTGTGGCAAATGTGTTTATATTTCTTTTGTATCGGAATTTAAACATAATACATAATTCAATCAAAATTTAAACTTTTACGACAATGAAAAAGATTTTTGCAACCGTAGTAGTAATGCTTGCTTTTGTAGCAGCAACCCAAGCACAAGGTGTATTGAAGTTCAACAAAGAAGTACACGATTTTGCTAAAGTAGAAGAAGGCCCATTGGCAACTTACAACTTTGAAGTAACAAATACTGGTACTGCTCCGGTTGTTATCTCAAATGCTATGGCTTCTTGTGGATGTACAACTCCTGAGTGGTCAAAAGACCCAATCATGCCAGGTGCAAAAAGCACTATCAAAGTAGGTTATAATACTTCTGGCCGTCCGGGTGCATTTACTAAGACTATCACAGTTACAAGTAATGCCGAGAACTCAACGGTGATTTTGACTATCAAGGGTGAAGTTGTAGCTAAAGGTGCAGCTCCTGCTCCAGCAGCCAAAACAGCTCCTAAGAAAACTACTAAATAAATTAAATCGTTGATTTAATGATTTTTGGCTGATTTTGTTGAATCTCATTGAATCATTCGATACAAAAATCCCTCCTGAGCAAACGCTGGGAGGGATTTTTGTTAATTGAATCGCTGATTGAATAATTTTTATTGATTTCGCTGAAAAATAGGTCAGTTATCAATTGCTTGATAAATCATCTGACGGAATAGATTGCTCGAATTCTCGCCGACATTCTGCGTTTGCTTCATCAAAACGCCAATGATTTTTTCTTTGGGGTCGGCAAAATAATTGGTATTGAAATATCCGCCCCAATCGAAAGTACCCGTGCTACCACGACCACCTTTGTCATTGCCTTTTTCTTGTAAAAGTCCGAAGGCTAATCCGTAAGAAGTATCGCCGTTGGCTCCACCAAGCAAATCTCCGACTTGGTTTGAAAGTATCGCATCAATCGTAGTGCGGCTCAAGAAACGTTTACCGTTGTATTCGCCACCATTGAGATACATTTGCAAAAACATTGCGTAGTCTTTGGCAGTACTCGAAAGCCCCGCACCACCCGAATAAAAACTTTTGGCTCCTTTTATGGGGTAATCTACATCATAAAATGTATTGGGGTATCTGACCCATTTACCGTTTTCGAGCTTTTGGATGGTGACTAATCTATCTTTTTTGGCATCTGGCAGATAAAAATAAGTATCGCTCATGCCGAGTGGTTCAAACATTCTCTTACGGAGGAATTCATCAAAAGTCATTCCCGAAACAACCTCAATAAAATATCCCAAGACATCTAAGCCTTCCGAATACGTATATTTCTCACCGGGGTTGTGATGAAGCGGCAATTTTGCTAATTTTTTGATGTTATCGCCAATCTTGACGGGTTCGGTTGTGAATAAATCAACGATACCAGCCTTTTTGTACATTGCTTTGAAGCGTTCGTCGCCATCAATTACTCCGTAACCAAGCCCCGAAGTATGAGTGAGTAAATGCCGAATCGTGATTTCGGATTTGGCAGGCTCGGTGGTATAAGTAGAGTCTTTGAATGTAAACGATTTCAAGACAGTAGGATTCTTGAATTCGGGAATGTATTTAGAGATAGGGTCATCGAGCATAAATTTACCTTCTTCCCAAAGCATCATCACGGCTGTAGAAGTAATGGCTTTAGACATTGAGGCAATCCTGAAAATATCATCTTTTTTTAAGGTTTTATTGGTCTGATTATCGGCCATTCCGAATGCTTTGTGATAAATTATTTTACCGTCTTTGACAATAATTGCCGCCGCACCCGGTAATGTGCTTTTTGAAATCATGTCTTGTAGCACAACATCTAAACGCTGTAATCTTTCGCTCGAAAAACCAACGCTTTCGGGCGTAGCCTCGGCGATAGGAGGGGTATTTTTGAGCGATTTTGTTTGGGCAAATACATTAATCGCCAAACAACATAAGAGTATGATTTTTTTCATGTTGAATAGTATAAATGGTTAGAAATTTTTGAAGTTTAATTTCTGAATCTATATCCAGAATAATCAATAAAAAGCCCTCTCCTTGTGGGATTGGGCTTGAATAATAGACAGCTTTTGGGACTACACTCTCAAAACGCCTTTGCGTTTTAGAGCTAAGTCGTGGGCTGTGTCGTAGTAAGAGCGGAGGTTGCTCCAATCGAATACGTCAGATATATTTTCTACTTTGTTACGAAGCGTAATGCGTTCGCGGCGACTCATAGTTACAAATTTGAATAACATATCGGCGAGTTCATCGGCGGCTTTATCAAACGATTTTTTCTTGCGATGGCTCACATAAACACCCACATTTTCGTGGTCTTTCATGAGCTGCATCATGAAATCTCCAAAGCCCGAGAGGTCGCTCGTTACGGTCGGAATCCCGCGTACAACGCACTCAAGAGGTGTGTATCCCCACGGCTCGTACGAACTCGGGAAAATCCCCAAGTTACAACCTCTCACAAACTGACCGTATTCCATTCCGAAAAGTGGGTTTGTTGGCGAGATAAAATCTGGGTGATAGACAAATTTTACACGGTCTTGTTGGTGATTCATCAAATTGGTACGCTTAAAAAATGCCGTGATGTCGTCTTCTTGTTTGAGCAAGTGAGTTACAGTATGCGGCAGTTTTTTGGTTTTCCAGGTCTGAATCGTACGACGCAAACGCAAACGCCAGTATTCATCTACAAACTCGTTGAGGTCGGGTAGATTTGGGTCGTCGTTGGCGGCCGAGGCATGGAATAAATGCTCACCGATTTGTTTTTCGATAGATTCGCAAGTCTCACGGATTTCCTCCATGACGGCTCTCGAATGTAAAACTTCGGGGTCGAGCGAGTAAACAGGGTTTTTGGTAATGATAAACATCACGACGGTGGTGTCTAAACCCGCCTGAACGATTTTAAAATTGAGTCGTTTGAGGGCTTCGAGCGTGAGGTCATAGCCTTTATTACGAAACTCGTACCGTCCCGAAGTAAAGAAATAGAGCGTATTGTCTAAATCGAAAGAGTAACTTTGGAAGAAATGCCCCATCACAAACTGATGGATTTTCTCTTTGTACTTGAGGTGGAGATTCTGGAACTCGTGCGTTGCCGCAAAGCGAGTTACGTTCAAACCATTCGGTAAAATCAAATCACAACCACGGCCAAAGAAAACCTCACATTCTTTGGCTGTGACATCGCTGACGGTTGTCAGAACATGGCACTTTTGGCCAGCCAAACGCTCGATTGTAGCCTGAGCCTCAATACCGTAATGCTTTGCCTCAACTGCCCAGTCGTAAGTCGGGAGTTTCTCGTAGAAATCGGCTTCGTTGCCCGCAATATAACGCCCAAGCATTGTAGCGTGAGTCGTGAAAACGGTAGCAATAGGCACATTTTGTTGGCGAATATCAATCAAAGCGGTAGCTACCATCCATTCATGAAAATGAGCAATGGCATCGTATTTTGAACCATAATCTTCGCCAAACTGAGTCAAAAATACTCGAATCATCTCACCGAGTGCAATCACTTGGTCAACGAGTGGCTCGGCATTGATTGTCGAGATTTGGTGTTTTTGCCAAAGGTTAAACTTGAAATCGTTGGCTTTGCTAACAAGTGCCTTGAAGTCGAGCAACACAATGCGAGGCTTGCCAGTAACAAGCCAGCGTCCGTAGTAGGCATCGTAGCCTGCTTCTCGCATTTGTTTCACAACTTTCCCGAATGGTGAATCGTCTAAATCGGCTACGGGTTCAAACTCTACCATTGCGGTGTTCGGAAAATACGGCCCAATTAGGCAGTAATCGTCTCCCCATTCTTCGACCATCGCAGGTACCTTAGAACGGATAACGGTATAAATTCCACCTACTTGGTTGCAGACCTCCCACGCAATCTCCATCAAAAGAGCTTTTTTACCTGCTCTTGGTTCAATCTTTATCGTCTCCTCAGATTCTTTCTTTAGTTTATTCGTAGCCATAACTGTTTGGTTTGGGTTCGCTTAGTTTTATAGAACAATGATAAGAAAAATTTGGTATTTGTTAAGAATCTTCCAAAAAAATGATTTGCAAGATACTTTGAAGTTTGCTTTTAGTCGCAATTATTTATCGAATTATCTAAAAATCACCATAAATCATTCTAATAATTCTGTGAATACTAAAATTTAGTTGACGATGCAGTATCTTTATGTCAAAAATTCTAACAATCATCAACCATGAGTTTCTTAAAACCTACGCTGTTGTGTCTGGCGGTCTCGTATTGTAGTTTTTCGCAAGACATCATCAATAAAAAATTACTGAAAGCAATCGACCAAATAGATTCAAACCGAATCAGAGCCCACGTAAAATATTTAGCCGACGATAAACTCAGAGGACGCCTACCGGGCAAAGAAGGTTACCAAATGGCAGTAGATTATGTTGTTGGCGAATACAAATCTATCGGATTGAAACCTGCTGGCGAAAACGGCGGATTTGTACAAAAAGTGGTTTTGCGGAAGTCGATTCTGAATAAAGATAATATGTCGTTGGCGATAAAGTTGCCCGATGGTAGCGATAAAAATTTGGTTTACGGAACAGATTTCTTGATTTATCCGCATCCCGAAAAACCCTCAATAAATCTATCGGCTCCGTTGGTTTTTGTTGGTGCAGGATTCGACCGCCCAGCGTTCGGATTCAACGATTACAAAGATTTAGACGTGAAAGGCAAAATCGTAGTAGTACTCAAAAAAGTACCCGATAACCTACCCGCAAATGTAAAATTGCACCTCAATTACCCAGCTACGACCCAAGAATACGCCATGAAAAACGGTGCGGTCGGAATCTTGACTTGTACCTACACGGCCAATAATGTTCAGTTTAAGGCTCAAGCAACGGGTCTAACAACTAATGGACAAACGGCTTCGATGAATGGCGATGGTAAAATCGTAGGGTCGATTTCGCACCGAGGCTTACCTTTGGCTGGGGCAATTACGGTTGGTACACTCAAAGATTTGATGAAAGCAGAAGGCATGGATTTAGAATCGGTTTGGCAAAAAGTAGAGCGTGGCGAATACGTAAGTACTAATCTGAAATCGAAGATTGAGACCAAATACGAAACCAAACACGAAGATATTGTAAGCTACAATGTTGTGGGTAAGATTGAGGGCAACGACCCACAACTCAAAAACGAATACGTGGTGCATTCGGCTCACCTCGACCACGTGGGTGTGGGCAGAGCCGTAAACGGAGATTCGATTTATAACGGAGCCCACGATAACGCTTCGGGAGTGGCGTGTGCTTTAGAGATTGCACGTATGTACAAAAAAATGCAAAAGACTCTCAAGCGTTCGGTGTTGATTACGCTCGTTACGGCCGAAGAAATGGGGCTTTTAGGTTCGGCTTATTTTGCCAATAATCCTACTGTACCGAGAGAAGCTATCGTAGCCGATGTAAACAGCGATATGCCAACGATAATTGCTCCTTTGGAGTCGATAACGGCCTTGGGTGCCGAACACAGTAGCCTTTCGGGGGTGGTTGCAAAGGCTGCAAATGCGTTAAATTTAGAGGTAGAACCCGACCCCGAACCAAATGAAGGGCGTTTTGTACGAAGCGACCAATATAGTTTCGTAAAGGCGGGGATTCCGGCTCTACACGTAAAATATGGTAATAAAACCTACGTGCCGAATGTAAATTTGGTCGAAAAAGTAAAAAAATGGCGTGAAGCAACTTACCATAAACCAGCCGATGGTTTTGAGAACGGAACTTTTGTGTGGTCGGCGGGTAAGAAGTATTCGCAGCTCAATTTCTTGATTGGCTATTTGGTCGTCCAAACACCCGAAAAACCTACTTGGAAAAAGGGCGATTTCTTTGAGAAATAATCTTTGATTGGGTACTTTTACTATAGATAAATATGGCATAACTTGTCATCACCGATAATGAGTTATGCCATATTTGTATCAGAAAGAACTAAGCCATTCTAAAAATTCTGCTTTGCGACGGCGAGAAACGGGGAGTTCAGAGCCCAAATCGGTCATGATGGTTCCGCCTTCGCCTTTGATGTATTTCTTGATAAACGCTCGGTTGATTAAGAATGAATGATGGATTCGGAAGAAGTCGTATTCATTCAATAAATCTTCAAAATCTTTGATACTCTTCGTGACCGTAAGTTTCTGATTATCAGATAGATATACGTGCGTATAATCTTCGTCGGCTTCGCAATAAACGATTGTATTGATGGGTACAAACTGAAAACCGTTGATAATTGGCAACGGAATCTTGTTTGATTTATCTCTCGGATTTTTGAGATTCTGAATCAAATATTGCAGATTATTATCGGGCTTTTTGGCTTGAAGTCTTGTCTTGGCTTTTTGGATGGCCTCTTTCAATTCTTCGATATTGATGGGCTTCAACAAATAATCTAAAGCACTAAACTTGATAGCCGTGATAGCGTAATGGTCGAAACCTGTCGTGAAGATGACCTCAAATTCGGGCTTGGCGAATTTTTCGAGTAAATCAAAACCGCTACCATGTGGCATTTCGATGTCTAAAAAAACAACGTCCGGGCCGAGTTCGTTGATTAACCCGTATGCTTCGTTGATAGAATTAGCCGTGCCAATCACGGTTAAATCAGCCGCACAATACTGCTGAATAATGCTTTTGAGCGTTTCTACACTCCGCATTTCGTCATCTACGATGATACATTTATACATGGTCTATAACAGTTTTTGTTAAAACTGCCTAAATTCTTTAATTGTTTTTAGGAAACTTAATCCGAACAATCGTACCTACATTAATTGCAGGGTCTCTGTCAGGATTCGGCACTTTGTCTTCTATCGAAAACTGAATATCGGCATCGCCGATGGTATTAAAAGTATTGAGGCGTTCTTCGGTAATCTTCAACCCTTGCGATTTATACCCTTTTCTTGATTTTGCCTGAATCTCTCTCGAACGTTCTCGACCTACACCATCGTCTTCAACTTCACAAACGAGGCTTTTGGCTTCGTAGAAAAAGCTGATTTTTAGCACTCCTTTGCCTTCGCGATAACGCAAACCATGATTGATGGCGTTTTCGACGAAAGGCTGGAGCAACATGGTCGGAATCTCGACAAAACGATTGACATCGGGGCTTACAAAAAGCTGAAAATCGAATTTGCCATCAAAACGCAACTGCTCCATTTCTACGTAAAGACTCAGCAACTTGATTTCATCCGAAAGCGAAATGTATTTGCTTCTTGATGAATCTAAGAAAAGGCGAATCAGATGGGCAAATTTGGATAAATAATTATTGGCCGAAACGTTATCGTGGGTCATGATAAAACTCTGAACGGCATTGAGTGCATTGAATACGAAATGCGGATTCATCTGCAACTGCAAGGTTCGGAGTTCGAGTTCGGTTACTTGTTTGTAGTGTTTTTGTTCTTCGTCGGCCCAAAACTTCAAGAAACGTTCACGACCATAAAAAAGCCCAAACAACGATATAAAACACGCACCCCAAAACCACCAGGTTCGCCACCACGGTAGGTTTATCTTAAACTGAAACGAAATCGGTTTGCTTTCTTTGTTATTGGGTGTAATCGCCATGACCTCAACGGTATTCATGACGATTGCTTTGAGCGAATCAAACTTGAGTGTAGGTTTGGTGGTATAAATCCAATCAGAAGGTTTTACTTCGTCGAATTCTAATTGCACCAAACGGTATTTGTATCGGAGATTGGGGATATTGGGTTTCGGAGCAAAATGAGCTTCTACGACATTATCGTCGTACCCAATCTCATAAAAGGGCAAAAAAGGCTTTGGTTGGTCATGTCCACCAATTTCGATATTGGTGAATTCGAGGGTCGGAATAGCAATCGTATCTTTTTGAGCCAATAGGTTTTGGCTCAAAAAAAAGATGATAAAAGCACATTTAACTACGATACTTTTGCCTTTCACGATGAATTCTAAGAAGTTGGCGGTAAATATAAGTTTTTAAAAGTAAATGCGTATTCGGTTTCGCCATTTTTATCAATATGAGCGAGGCGTTCTTTGGCTTCTTGTGGGGTCGGGATATGCCCAGCGGGTATCCACCACATAGCCAAATGGGCTCCTTCATGTTTGGCAAACCACTTGTTGCGGTCGCGAAAGACATTCGTATGAGCCGATTTATAAACGTAGTTTTTGAGTGCCTCGGCCGAATCCCAAACCGACATATTGATGATTATCATGTCGTTGTCGAATACTCGTAGTGCGGTTGCGTTGTTGTCTTCTCCTTTGAGTCGCCAAACAAAGCCTTCGGTAGCTTCGGCGAGGGCGTTGATTTCGTCTAATTGTGCTACAAAACTCGCCATAATTTCGCTATCAATCGGGCCGAGCATTGTAGAAATGTTTACTTGTGCAAGATGGTAAGTCATAGGTTTTTAGAAAATTACACACAAAATCACTGCTAAAATTACCCAATAAACTGGCAAAAGAAAAATCATCAACGCAAAAGCAATCGAATCAAAGAAAACGGTGCCTTTTGTGAATTTTCGAGAAATTGCCGTGCAGAGTGCATAAACAGGGAAATTGACAATATAAGCAAGATAATAAATAAAGTTTGTGCTTGCCGAAAACTGATGCGAAATCAGCGATTTTAGCTGTGTTTCGAGTTTTTGATTGAAGTTTTTTAAGAATAATCCGCTTTGCGATACCTCATCAAAATCTGATTTCTGAATCACTTGCCCGACGTTGGCATTGATTCTTTTTCCGAATTTATCAAACGAATCGTACGTCAATCCCAACGGAACAACTTTTAGGTCGATTCCATCTTGCCAAACCCTCTGAGCTAATCTCGCCGTGCCTTTTTTGAGCGGTAAAAGCTCGGTTTGATTGGTGCATAATCCTTCCGAAAAAATCAAAACCATTTCGTTTTTTTGGAATAACTCGTAGCATTTATTGAATGTATCGTCGTTATCGCCCAAATGTTCTTTTCCTTCCGATAGGCGATGCACTGGCATCATATAAAGGCTCGACAATAAACGCTTTACCCAGTCTTTGCGAAACGCATCTCCACGAGCCAATGACCAAATCCTACGCTTGAGCGTAACCGCCAGAAACATTGCATCGAAAAATGAATTTGGGTGCGTAGATGCCAACAAAACTGGGCCAGACTTCGGGATATTCTGGATATTGGTGTATGTCCAGTTTTTAGCAAAAAAATGAAGGATGATTCGGACGTAGGGGCGTAAAATTAAGTACAGCACTTTATTTGGAGATTTGAATTGTAGGGTTTCACCTCATCCCTAACCCTTCTCCTTGAAGGAGAAGGGAAATAAATACAAAACCCTCTCCTCTGAGGAGAGGGCAGGGTGAGGTCAGGATTATAAGTGTATCACTTCGCCGTAAGCTGCGGCTGCGGCTTCCATGATGGCTTCCGACATCGTTGGGTGTGGGTGTACCGACTTGATGATTTCCATTCCAGTAGTTTCGAGTTTACGAGCTACAACGGCTTCGGCAATCATTTCGGTAACGTTGGCCCCAATCATGTGGCAGCCTAACCACTCGCCGTATTTGGCATCAAAAATAACTTTTACAAAACCTTCGGGTACTCCACCAGCTTTTGCCTTGCCCGAAGCCGAGAATGGGAATTTACCCACTTTGATTTCGTAGCCTGCTTCTTTGGCAGCTTTTTCGGTCATACCAACCGACGCAATTTCTGGTGAGCAGTAAGTACAGCCTGGGATATTCTTGTAATCGAGCGGTTGTGGGTGGTGTCCTGCGATTTTCTCAACGCAAATGATACCCTCAGCCGATGCCACGTGAGCCAAAGCAGGCCCTGGTGTAATATCGCCGATGGCATAATAACCCGGAATATTTGTTTCGTACCACTGGTTTACCAATACTTTACCTCTATCGGTTGCGATACCTACGTCTTCAAGACCGATGTTCTCGATATTGGTTGCCACGCCCGCCGCCGAAAGAACGATGTCTGACTCAATCGTGATTTCGCCAGTTGGTGTTTTTACGGTCGAAACACAACCCGCTCCGCTTGTATCTACTTTTTCTACGCTTGAGTTGGTGTAGATTTCGATACCCATTTTCTTGTATTGTTTTGCCAATTCTTTTGAGATGTCTTCGTCTTCGACCGGAACAATATTTGGCATAAACTCAACAATCGTAACTTTTGTACCCATCGAAGCGTACACATAAGCAAACTCAACACCGATTGCACCCGAACCAATCACAACCATCGACGCAGGTTGTTTTTCGAGAGACATTGCTCTGCGGTATTCGATGACCTTCTGTCCGTCAATCGGTACATTAGGCAATTGTCTTGCTCTTGCACCCGTAGCGATGATGATGTACTTGCCTTCGTAATCGGTCTTTTTGCCATCGGCATCGGTTACTTCTACTTTCTTACCTGCTTTAACTTTTCCGTAGCCGTTGATTACGTCGATTTTATTTTTCTTCATCAAAAACTGTACACCTTTGCTCATGCCTTCGGCTACGCCACGGCTACGCTTGATAACAGCCTCGAAGTTTGCACTTGCATCAGATACTTCGATACCGTAATCTTTTGCATGCTTGATATATTCAAATACTTGTGCCGATTTTAAGAGGGCTTTGGTCGGAATACACCCCCAATTGAGGCAGATTCCACCTAAATTTTCTTTCTCGATAATGGCAGTTTTCATGCCGAGTTGCGAAGCACGGATGGCTGTTACGTAGCCTCCCGGCCCACTACCGATGATAATTACATCGTATTGTGCCATGTTATTATTCAAAAAATGTTTATAATTGTTTTCGATAATGCAACACAAAATTAAGTGGAAAAATTTAAAATTAGTTGTTTTGCTAAATAATTGTCGTTTGTTTAGAACTTTGGGCTTATTTTAGCTGAAATGAATGATTGAGTACAATTAAAATTCGGGATTGTTTGTAAACAGTGAATTATTAATTGTGAACTAAAACATGGCACGTAAAAACCTGAAAAAATTCTTTGATGAAGTAGATGACTCTAATTTTATCGAAGGTATATATAACCATTGCGATACTTGGTGTGAGCGTTGTGCCTTTACGAATCGCTGCATGAATTATGCAATGAGCGGCAGCAACGAAAACAAAGACATGAACGACCCCGAGTTTTGGGAGGATTTGAAGGATATTTTTGAACAAACGACCGAACTCCTCCGTGAAGCCGCCGAAGAGCGTGGGATTGACTGGGGCGAGATTGAGCAAGTAGTAAATGACGATAAAATCGAAGAAGAAGACTCGCACGATAAAGCCCGCAAACACCCAATTGTACAAGAGGCGTGGGCGTATATGAAGATGCGAGATGATTTTTTTGAAAGCGAAGAAGAATACATGAAAGCCAAGGCTCTCGATTTTCAGTCGGAGGTAGAGCGTGGAATCGTCTCGATTGATGATGCCGAGCGGACGGTAATGAATCTCGAAGACGCCTTTGAGGTAATCAACTGGTATCATACAATCATTTACGTTAAGATTGGCAATGCGTGTTCGAGCCTTTACGAAGAAGAAGTCGATGAATTTATGCAGGATTATTTCAATGGAAAGGCAAAACTCGTCTTGGTGAGTATTGATAGGAGCATTGCGGCTTGGTTTTCGTTGCAGATATATTTTCCAGAAAAAGCCAATAAAGTTACCAACATTTTGCTACATCTCGAAAAACTCCGTCGTTCAATCGAAGTGGCGTTTCCGAACGCCCGTAAATTTATCAGAGTAGGTTTAGACGAATAAATCATGCAACGCCTAACATAAAGTCGTGTCAATTCGTTTAGTAAGAGATTCTTTGGCATAAAAATTGGCACATGGAGTTCTTGTGGGTTTAACTCTAACAGGGTTCAAAACCCTGTCAGAGTTGCAAATCCAACTTAATGACCAGCAAATGCTTGATATTAATTAGTTCATGTTATTGGTTAATCGTTAATAAATCGCAGATAATCAATTTTTCATAATTTTCGGTTAACAAACGGTTCGCCGTTGCGATAACAATTTTCGATTAACTACTTATTGCAAATCGAAACATTAAAATATGCAATTTCTTTTTCCGTCATTTTTGTGGGGCTTGTTGGCATTGTCGGTGCCGTTGATTATTCACTTATTCAATTTTCGTCGTACAAAGAAAGTATTTTTTACCAATGTCGCTTTCTTAAAAATAGTCGAGACCCAAACCAGTTCGTTTCGTAAGCTCAAGCAATGGCTCATCATGGCGGCTCGAATGCTCTTTTTGGCGTGTTTGGTTTTGGCATTTGCCCAGCCTTTTTTACCCGCCAAAAGCAGCAAAGGCAAGGCGGGGAGTTTGGGGGTAAATAGCTTGTATCTCGACAATTCGTTGAGTATGCAAAACACGACCGAAAACAAACGCTACATTGATTTGGCCGTTACAAAAATCGACGAATTACTGACGCTCTTCCGACAATCGCCTAATATTCAGTTACTTACCAATGATTTTGGTAGCGAAGACCAAGCCGTTACAAATGCTACGCGTATCAAAGACCGATTGACAGGAATCAATTTTTCGGCAAATCCCCGAAGCCTCGAAAACGTCTATAAACGCCAGCACAGCTTATTACAAAAGCATAATTCGGCGGGTAGAAATCAGTTGTTTTGGTTTTCGGATTTTCAGAAAAGTACAGCCGGAGATTTGAGCAAACTCAAAATTGATTCGCTCGACCAATTGTTTTTGGTGCCTGTTCAATCTAAAACAACCCAGAATGTCTTTGTAGATTCGGTATGGTTGGCTTCGCCGTTTATTCGCGAGATGCAAAATAATGTTTTGTACGTAAAAGTGTCGAATTCGGGCGATAAAGAGGTCGAAAAGCTACCCATCAAATTATTTTTAGATAACAACCAGTCGTCGTCGTCATCGGTCGATATTGCGGCCAATGGCAGTGCTACCGCCACCATGAATTTTACGGTTCGTGACCGTGGTTTTCATCGTGGAAAAATCTCATTCGATGACCAACCGATTACATTCGATAACGATTATTATTTTGTGCTGAATGCTTCACCAACGATTCAGATTCTGCATTTGTACCAGCAACGTAGCTCGGTAGATTACGTGGGTAAGGTTTTTGAGAATGATAGTTTGTTCAATTTCCGTAGTTATAGTGCTACAAATGTGGATGTTGGTCAATTCAAAAACGCCAATTTGATTGTTCTCGAAGGCATCGAACAGATTGCGGGTTCGTTCAAAACTAACCTCGAAGATTTTATCCGCAACGGCGGAAGTTTACTCGTGATTCCTCCGTCAAGACCCGATTTTGGTTCGTATAGCCAGTTTTTGGGTGCATTTGGTATTCAGAATATCGCCATTAGCACGCAGCCTGTTTTGCCTCAAAGCCAATTGCCAATATCTGAACCCGACAAAGCAAATCCGTTTTTTGTGGATGTTTTTGAACGAACTGCCTCGCAAGGAGTGCTGAATACACCTACTATGCAGCCCGTTTGGTCGTGGTCGGCGGTGGGTGATAAAATCCTGACGTTTAAGAATCAGCAGACGTTTATGACCCAGACCGTCAATAAACAAAGCAAGATTTATGTTTGTGCTTCGCCACTCGATAAAACCTACGGAAACTTTGCCGAACACGCTTTTTTTGTGCCGACGATGTTCAAAATCGCAGCTATGAGCGTCAAGCAAGAACGCACAGCGTTCGGATTTAACGAAGGTAGTATCACAATCGAAGTAAACGATGCCAAGAAAAACGCAACGTACAAACTTAAAAATGTAAGTTCGCCAGCTTCAAAATTAGAGATTATTCCAATTCAGCGATTAGACGGCAATCAATTAACTTTAGAATTGCCCAAAAGTACAGATTTGGCTGATAACCAAGTGCTTGAGTCGGGTTATTATGAATTGCAGATTGATGGCAAAACCGAAAAACTCTTGGCATTCAATCACGATAATCAAGAATCTATGATGCAATATTACACTCCTGATGAATTGAAAGAAGCATTTGCAGGACAGAAAAACGTAACCGTTTTTGATAACATCATGGATGGCGATTTTGTGAAGACATTTCAAGAAAACAACATCGGTACTTCGCTCTGGAAATACTTCGTAATAGCAGCTTTGGCGTTTCTTTTAATCGAGATTTTGCTGATTAGGTTTATGAAAGGATGACGTTTGGATTACAAATCCAATTCAGAATGGTTCGGGATTTCAAATCCCGAACAACAATTGAGTTACTTAAACCTTTGCAGAGTACCCTTCATTTCAAATTGCAAAACAATCTTCTTTCCCGAGATATTCTCTAAGATTGGTTTCAGGACCAAATGAGCATTTTTTTCGGTTTGTTCGAGAATCCCCATATCCAAGGCCGACTGACGAATCTGTGTTTCGGCACGGCGATATGCCTCATTATAAAGCAGTTGCTCGTTCATAAAGGCGTATTCAGAAGAGTGAATTTTGGTTTTTTGGTGGTCGATTTTGAAGCTGCAAAGCTCTGGGTCGGGCAGATGCACCACGAGCGTATCGCCGTTGGTTGCCAAATCAGATTCTTTGATTTTGGTCAAATCTATACAGCCGATGGCCTCGCCCTGCACAATCAGAATCGCTTTTGGATTAGGTAAGAAATCACGGACTAATTCCTGCTCAACCACATCCCGAAACGCAAATTTACTCAATTCTAATTTGCCCAAAGTTGCCATTTCTTTCAAGACCATGTTGTGAGTGGTCTGTACATCTTTGATGGCAAAAAGATTGAATTTCCTGATTTTCTCCCAAATGAAAATTGAGAAGACAACCAGCAAAACAACCCCGATTATTTTGAAATACCTCGAAAACATCTGCTTTTGTTAAAATTGCGGCATTTACAACTTCGCCTCGTTAATCTTCTGGGTAGGGTTCATGATATAGGTCAAAATCGAATTATCTTTCAATAACTCTACTACCCGATACCCTTTGTATTCGGTTCCCCAGTTACCGCCAAAATGGCTATCGAACAAATACGGGATTCCGTCTTGGGTTTTGATTCCGTCTTGGTCGTGTTCGTGTCCGTGAAAAACCGCTCTGATGTTTTTATGCTGCTTGACAAGTGCCTGAAATTCGGGTGAATCAACGGCATTGGCAGTCCATTTAATTGGCGGAATATGAATAAAAATAAAGATATTTTTTGCCTTGCGATGCTCCTGTAGTTTTTGGGTAAACCACTGAATATCAGGTGCTAAATATTTGCCGTTGGCATCGGCAGTGGTGCCAAAAAGTAAAACGTTTTTCTTCATCACGACATCGGCATTGACGGGCATTCCCCAGACCTTCTCCCACTGAGCAGGGGTGGCGTGGTCGTGATTGCCCTGCGTAACGTAGTACGGAATATTGAGGTTATCCAACGATTGCTTTGCCGCGGGCATGAAGTCAATATTATCATGCACAATATCGCCATTAATCACCCCAAAATCAAACGGATTCTCACGGTGGGCGGTATTGATATGCTCGACGATTGTATCAAAAAATGCTTGGTAAGTAGTGTTTTTTTGTCCATAGTGCCCATCAGACGCTACGGCAAAACGCAAAACTGTCTTTCGTGTTGCAAATTTACTCAAATCGGCAGCTTTCAAGATACTTCCATCGGCCATTAGTAGCGTTGCAAAAGAGATATTCTGTAAAAAATCACGACGTTTCATAACTTGGGTTGAATATTTGTTAGTTTCGATAGATATAAATTTTGTACAATTCTCCTTTTTTGAATAACGTTTTTTCTTTGGGTAATTCGATGAATGCGTCGGCATCGGCGAGGTTTGCCAAATCTCCCGAACCATGCCCTTCGATGGGTTTTGCCAAGATTTTGCCATCGAAATTGTACTGTAATTTTACTTGTAAGAAGAACGTCAAATCTGGTTTAAAATTGAAGTCTTGGGCCAATTCGGCAAATAATTGTTGTGTCTGAATGCCCAACGAAGCATCGAGCCATTTCTTAAAATAGCGATTAAGACACATAAAAGTCGAAACTGGATTGCCCGGTAGTGCAAAAACCGCAGTTCCCCCTCTCCCAGTTGAAGGGGCTACCCCAAACCAAAAAGGCTTGCCGGGGCGTTGCTCAACTTTATGAAATAACTTCTTAACACCCTGATTTTCGAGGGCCTTTGGTACGAAGTCGAATTTACCAGCCGATACACCACCACTCAAAATAATAGTGTCGTATTCTTGTAAATAACGTTTGATTTCGGATTCGATAAATTCTTGATTATCAGGCAATAAAACATTATCAGCGGCGACACCCCACTGTTTCAGCAGGGCTTGGAGAGCGTAGCCGTTTGAGGTTCTGATTTGGTGCCTTTCGGGGGTTTCAGTTATTGGTACAATCTCATCGCCCGTCGAAACAATGATGGCTTTTAAGGTGCGGGTTACTTTGATTGTACTTTTGCCAATCGTGGCAGCTACGCCTACCTCAGCCGAGGATATTTTACGACCCTTCTCAATTATCAAATCACCTGCTTTGCGGTCGAATCCCTGACGGTGAATGTTACCCCCAGCCCCTGAAGGGGAGTAAATGATTCGTGCAATATTACTATCTATTTCTAAATCCTCGTACCGAATCACGGTATCGGTATTGGCGGGCAGCATCGTGCCAGTCATTACTTCGATACAATTTTCGGGATTTTGTAGCGTAACCAAAGGACTACCCGCACGACTTACCGACTCAATTCGGAAAGTATCAAGACCTTTTGATAATTGCTCAAAACGTATAGCAATACCATCCATCGTAACCCTATCGAATGGCGGAAAATCGCGGTCGGCTCGGAGTTCTTCGGCCAGTATTCGTCCGATGGAATCCGTTATGCTTATTTCTTCGGTTGGTAACGAAATTGTATTTTCAAGAATAATTTTTTCTGCTTCTTCGACGGTAATCATTTATCCTCTCTGCTCTTTTGTTAATTGTCAATTATACTGATAAATTAATTGGGATTTATCATTTTTACGATGCTAAATACTTGAAAATCAAATAATTAATCCTGAAAGTCTTATCAATCACTTAAATATTGGTATAAAAATCACCCACCGATGGTTGTCATAGATTCGCTAACAAGTGTGCTACGTCGGGCTTCGGCCTCGAAACCATCTTTTGCACGGTTTTGGAGGGCTTGGTAGATGTGTTGTTTGAGTGCCTCATCCGACAATCCGCTACGCATCAAGTCTTTGATATTCATCACGCCTTCGTCATAAAGACAAGTTTTGAAGACACCCGTCGGCGTTACTCTGATACGGTTGCAAGTGCCACAGAATGTTCGGCTAAATGCCGCAATCACGCCAATATTGCCCTTGAAATTAGGGATTTGGTAATTGTACGATGTAGAATTCGGCTCGTCTTCAATCTTGTACAAATCGGGGTATTTTGATTTAATTTTTTCGATAATCTTACGATAACTCATAAAATTTTCGAGTTTGAGGCCTTCGCCATTGAAAGGCATTTCTTCGATAAAACGCACCGAAACGTCTTTATCACGAGCCAGCTCGACCATGCTCAAAATATCTTCGTCGTTTTTTTGGGCCATGATAACCGAATTGATTTTTACCGGAATCTCATGCTCAAGGAGTGCATCGAGCGTTGCCAAAACCTTAGGTAATTCGTCTCGGCGGGTCATTTCGTAGAAACGTTTTCTATCCAACGAATCAAGACTGAGATTGACCGAGTTTATTCCGATTTTTTTGAGTTCTGGCACGAGTGGAGCCGTCAAAACACCGTTGGTTGTGATGTTGATTTTTTTGATGCCCTCCAACTCCGAAAGATGCCAGAGAAACTGCATCAAATCTCGCCTGACGAATGGCTCTCCACCCGTGATTCTGACTTTTGAAATACCCATTTCAGACAAAATGCTCACCAGCCGAATCATCTCTTCGTAGCTGAGAAGGTGCGGTTTGGGCAAAAAGTCGATTCCTTCGTGCGGCATACAGTAAAAACACCGCAGGTTGCAGCGGTCGGTTACAGCCAAACGTAGGTAATTAATCGGTCTTCCGTGATTATCTATGAGCATTTTAAAATTCGATTTGATTCCCGATATTCAATTTAACATTATAGTCTTGCAAAAATTGAAGATAGGCATTTAATTTACTTGCTGGAGAAGACGGATAAGTGTCTCTGTAATTAAAACAAATCAAAGCATCTATTTTCCGATTTCCGTAAGAAATATTCTTCTCTTCAAATAATTTTATTGTGTTTTCTAATTGCTGTACGGCGTCTTTTTGTTTTTCTTTTCGATTTTTCATTCGAGCAATGCTCATTTCGACAAAACAAAAAGTATTATCATCAAAAACAGCACAATCACATTTTTTGCCATCGCCATCTCCCAAAAAACAATGGTCAATCCTTAAAAAGTGGATATTTTTTTTGTTTGGATTATTCACTTTTAAAATTCCATCCTCACCAATTTGCGATACTTTATTTTCATCTTCAAAAATATAGAATTCAATATCTTTGATAAAAGTTAGACAGTTGTGAGTTGAGATTTTTGGAAATACTTCTTCAAGCGACTGTTTCATGCGTGGGTATGCGATAAATATCCATCAAAGCATCAAATTCATCACCAATCATATCCGAAACTCCATCTAATTCGTTTTCGGCAATCAAGCCAGTTTTTGGACTAATAATCGAGCGAACTGTGCCTTCATCTACGTAATATGCCGCGAATTCGTCTGGATTTATCCAAGATTCTTGTGGTACAATCGCCTTGATTTCTTCGATTCGTTCGGGGTGTTTTTGGGCGGTTTGGTACGCAAAAACCAAGAGATTCAACGACGAAAGCACATAAGGGCTATGGGTGGTCATCATGAGTTGGTTTTTGTTTTGTGTACATCTATCTACCAAATACTGAATCAAATGTTTTTGTGTAACCGGAAAAAGATTCAACTCGGGCTCTTCGATGATGAAATTCGTTAAATCGTTTTTAAAGTTATTTTCGATAACGAGTTTCAAAGGGATAATTGACTGAAACCCACTGGCACTTGCCGAAAGTTTTATTTCTTTGTTATTGTCCAAAATCACTTTATCAATTCCGTTTTCGTATTTGTAACGAATCTTCAAGAAATCAATCGGTATTTCTGAATTCTGATTTCGTGCTACCTCAAACCAACTCCCAAAATCAACAACATATTTAGGTAGAGCAATATTATTACTCATCAAACCTAAAATTGACTGAGAAATTGTTGAAATAAAAAAACGTTCGGTTGGTAGGTAATATGAAATAGGTAACGTTAGATTTGAAAAAGAACTTGAAATATAGCCTTGACTTAATATAGTATAGTTAGATGATGTTAATGGTTTACGTTGTATGTTAAAACGTATGTATTCATTTATACTTTTTAATGGCAATGAAGAATTCATAGGTGATTGCTCCGCATTACTTCTAATTAAATCGTCAAGCTTTTCATCTAATTCGGGAATAAATTCACCATTTTGAAAATTTATTTCGTAAGAACTATTGTTAAATCTAAAATGAGAACTTTTTGATAGGTAATCATTTAAATTAAAGTTCGATAAATAATTACTTGGTCCATTTAAGATTAACTGCTTAAAGAATATTTTATCCCCAAAAATCGCCACCAATTTCGCCAATGTACTTTTTCCGCTTCCTTGCGGGCCAATCAGCACGGTAGTTTTCTTGATGTCGAGTTCGGCATCGTCTATTGGTCCAAAATTCTTTACAATTAGCTTATCTGCCATCGTTTCAAACGCATTTTTTACAATATTACAAATTTTGTTTTAAGCGAATTCCATAATGTTGATTTTTAGGAGATTTAACCTCAAAAATCCCTATCTTTAAAACGCTATTCATAACAAACGTAATCATGAAAAAACTCCTACTTTTAATTTGCCTTTTGGTAAACCGATTTGGTTTTGCCCAAGAAAACGCCTTTATCCGAGATAGCCTCGATAATTATGTCAATAAAGCCATCCAAGATTGGCAGATTCCGGGCATTGCGGTGTTGGTTGTTAAAGACGGAAAACCAATCGTGATGAAAGGCTACGGCGTAAAAGAAGCTGGTAAACCCGATAAAGTAGATGAAAACACACTTTTTATGATTGCCTCAAATTCTAAAGCCTACACGGGTACGCTTTTGGCAAATCTCGAATACGAGAAAAAACTCAATCTCAACGATAAAGTAACCAAATATCTGCCCGATTTCAGGCTTTACGATGCTTGTGCTACGCAACTTTGCTCAATCAAAGATTTATTGACCCACCGAGTAGGTTTGAAGACTTTTCAAGGCGATTTTATGTACTGGGAGTCTAAACTGACCCGCCAGCAGGTAATCCAGAAATTTGGCATGCTCAAACCCGACTATGAGTTTAGAAATGGATACGGCTACTGCAATGCCGCATTCTTGACGGCAGGAGAAATTATCCCGAAAGTAACAGGAAAACCGTGGGAACAAGAATTGCAAGAACGAATCTTGAATCCTTTAAAAATGAATCAAACGCTTGCTTTGTCGGTTAATCTGCCCAAACAAAAGAATATCGCTACACCACATACTTTGGTTGGTGATAAATTAATGAAAATGGCGTATCCTAACCTTGATAATCTGGCCTCGGCGGGTAGTATGAGTTCGTGCATAAGCGATTTGAGCCATTGGATAATGATGCAGTTAGACAGCGGACGCTACGAAGGCAAACGAGTTTTGCCTTGGGAGGTTATCCGTAAAACCCGCGATGGTGTAAATCTCATTACCAATCGTAAAGCTAAAGGAGGTCCGAGAGATTTTCAGGCTTATGGACTTGGGTGGTTTGTGCAAGATAGATTTGGCAAGTTGCTGTATCAACATTCGGGTGGGGCAGATGGCTTTGTAACCCAAACTATTTTGGTACCAGAAGCAAACCTCGGAGTAGTTGTATTGACCAATACCGATACCAACGAATTATACTCAATCTTGGCGTATCAGATTGTGGATTCGTACCTTACAAAAGAATACAAAAACTGGAGCAATGCCAGTTTAGCTGGATTCAAGAATGGTATTGTAGCCGAAGCCAATCGAATCAAAGCCGAGCAAGATACAGTGGCCATGAAAAATAAACCTGCGTTATTGCTTGGGGCTTATGCGGGTCTGTACCGTCACCCTATTTACGGAACAGCCGAGGTTAAGGTTGATAACGGAAAATTAAAAGTCGTTTTTGAACATCACGATATTTTTGCGACTCTCGAACCCAAAGGAAAAAACGATTTCTTGTGTACATTTTCGAGCCCGATTTTAGGAATTCACCCCGCACCTTTTGGGGTTGAGAATGGAAAAGTCAAGAATATGGCCATCAAGGTCAATGACTTTATCGAATATGACCCTTATATTTTTGAAAAAGTGTCAGAAAGGTAAAAAAATCGTATCTTTGCGGCACCAAATTTTAATTAGCGAATAGGCGAATGAGTGAATTAGTGAATAGATATTTTCATTCGCTAATTCACTCATTCGCTAATTCACAATTTTTAGTTTATGAATTTTAAGGAATATAAATCTCTGAATTACGCTGAGATAGCGGATGAAATACTGACATTCTGGAAAGAGAATAAAATCTTTGAGAAATCTATCGAAGTACGCGAAGGTAAACCCACTTTTACGTTTTACGAAGGTCCACCCTCGGCCAATGGTACACCGGGTATCCACCACGTGATGGCTCGTACGATTAAAGATATTTTTTGTCGTTATAAAACCCTGCAAGGCTACCAAGTACACCGCAAAGGTGGCTGGGATACCCACGGCTTGCCGATTGAGTTGCAAGTTGAGAAAGAATTGGGTATTACAAAAGACGATATTGGTAAGAAGATTTCGGTCGAAGAATACAATAAAAAATGCCGTGAGGCGGTCATGCGTTTTACCGATTTGTGGCAAGACATGACCGACAAAATGGGGTATTGGGTTGATATGGAAGACCCATACATCACCTACAAAAACGAGTATATCGAGACGCTCTGGTATTTGCTCAAAGAATTCTACAAAAAAGGATTACTCTACAAAGGCTACACGATTCAGCCGTATTCGCCAGCGGCGGGTACTGGTTTGAGTTCGCACGAGTTAAATCAGCCGGGCTGCTACCGCGATGTAAAAGATACTTCGATTGTAGCTCAGTTTAAGGCAAAATATTCGGAGAAATCTAAGTTTCTGTTTGAGTCGCCCAATGAAGACGTAAGATTTTTGGCTTGGACGACTACTCCGTGGACGCTTCCGGGCAACTGCGGTCTGACCGTCGGAGGAAATATTGATTATGTAAAAGTTAAAACATATAATCCATATACGTATCAGCCAATTTCGGCAATTTTGGCAAAGGCATTGGTCGGTAAATATTTTAACGATAAAGCCAAAGAAATTGCCCTTGCCGATTACAAAGCTGGCGATAAATTGATTCCGTTTGAAATCGTAGCCGAGTTTAAAGGAAAAGATTTACTCGAATTACGCTACGAACAGTTGATTCCTGCCGTAACCGACCACAACCTCGAAACCAATGCGTTTAGGGTAATTGCGGGCGATTTTGTTACGACCGAAGACGGTACGGGTATTGTGCATACGGCTTCACTTTTTGGGGCTGATGACTTCCGTGTTTGCCAACAAAACGGAGTGCCTTCGGTGATGGTCAAAGACGAAAACGGCAAAGATGTGCCAGTAGTTGACCGCAAAGGTAAATTTGTAAACGAAGTAGGCGAGTGGTTGGTCGAGAAAGTAGCCGAATTTGCTATAAAAACGCATCGCGAAATCGAGAAAGATGGGTTTTATGTGAAAAATTACCTTTCGGAAGACGAAAAACAAGACAATTATAAAACTACCGATGAGATTATTTCAATCATCTTGAAACAGCAAAATTTGGCTTTCAAGGTCGAGAAATACGAACACAGTTATCCGCATTGCTGGCGTACTGATAAACCTGTTTTGTACTATCCGTTGGATAGCTGGTTTATCCGCACAACTGCCATGAAAGATAAATTGGTAGAACTCAACAAAACCATCAACTGGCAGCCAGAAAGTACAGGTACGGGGCGTTTCGGAAACTGGCTCGAAAACTTGGTGGATTGGAACTTGAGCCGCTCTCGTTATTGGGGAACTCCGCTGCCAATCTGGCGTAGCGAAGACGGCGAAGAAGTGTGTATCGGTTCGGTAGAAGAATTGGTAAATGCTGCCAAACACGCCCTCAAAGACGATGTATTGAATGAGGAACAGCGAGAGAAAAATAATTCATTCATTCACTCATTCACTCATTCACAATTTGATTTACACCGCCCTTATGTTGACGAAATCTTCTTGGTTTCGGCTTCGGGCAAAGTGATGATTCGTGAAACCGACTTGATTGACGTTTGGTTTGATTCAGGTGCGATGCCTTACGCACAGTGGCATTATCCGTTTGATAACAAAGCGATTTTTGATAAGGCTTATCCTGCCGATTTTATCTCAGAGGGCGTTGACCAAACCCGTGGTTGGTTCTTCACGCTTCATGCTATCGCAGGTATGTTGTTTGAGTCGGTTGCCTTCAAAAACGTAGTTTCTACGGGCTTGGTATTAGACAAAAACGGCAATAAAATGTCGAAACGCTTGGGCAATGCCATTGACCCATTCGAGACGATGGCAAAGTATGGCCCCGATGCGACTCGCTGGTACATGATTACGAATGCCGAGCCGTGGGATAACCTCAAGTTCAACTTAGATGGTATCACCGAGGTTCAGCGTAAATTCTTCGGAACGTTATTCAATACCTATAATTTCTTTGCCCTTTATGCCAATTTGGATAATTATAAAGTAGAGCAATTCAATCGAGTTCCGAAAGATAAATTGACCGAACTCGACCGCTGGATTGTATCTAAGGTATTTACATTGGCCAAAGAAGTTGCCTACGAATTTGATAATTACAACCCGACAAAAGCGGGACGCTTGATTCAGGATTTCGTTTGTGATGATTTATCGAACTGGTATGTTCGTCTCAACAGAAGACGTTTCTGGCAGGGCGAAATGACCGATGATAAGCGTGCGGCTTACGAGACACTACAACATTGTTTGGTCGCAGTGGCTCAATTTATGTCGCCAATTGCCCCGTTCTTTAGTGATTGGTTGTACCGCAACATGACCGAACACGTTCGAGCCGAATCAATCGAAAAAAACACACCGTTTAAAGACGAATCGGTGCATTTTAGTACTTGGCATACTTACGAAGAATATTGGGTAGATGCCGATTTAGAGCAATCTATGGCATTGGCTCAGAAGGTTTGCTCGTTGGTACACTCATTACGCAAAACCAATAAAATCAAGGTTCGCCAGCCACTGAGCAAGGTGTTGATTCCGGTTTTGAACGAAGAAATCCGTCGTCAAATCGAACACGTGGCGTACATCATCGAATCAGAAGTGAATGTAAAAGCCGTTGAATTCATCACTGATGATAGCGGAATCTTGAAGAAAAAAGTGAAGCCAAACTTCAAAGCCCTTGGTCCGAAATTCGGAAAAGACATGAAAGCGGTAGCTGACGGAATCAACACCATGACAGCAGAAGACATAAAATCTCTCGAAATAAACGGAACATTCACGATTCACGATTCACAATTCACGATTTCAAAAGAAGACGTCGAAATCCTGACCGAAGACGTACCGGGTTGGTTAGTGGCATCGGAGGGTGGTGTAACAGTAGCTTTGGATATTAACATCACTGACGAACTCCGCCAAGAAGGCATCGCCCGCGATTTTGTGAATCGTATCCAAAATCAACGCAAAGACAATGGATACGAAGTTACCGACAAAATCAGGATTCAGCTACAAAATAATAACCAAGAATTAGCCGACGCTGTTGATGCTTTCAGAGAATACATTTGCAAAGAAGTACAGGCGTTGTCGCTGACAATCATGCAAGACCGCCCTGCTGAAGCCATCGAAATCGAAATGGATGAGTTTATGTTGGTGGTTGATTTGGATGTGGTAAAGTAACGAAATCATAAAAAACTCACACGAAAAGCCATCTGAAAAGGTGGCTTTTTGTATTTTTGGAGACACATACTAACTTCTGAAAAAATCCAAATTAAATGAACAGAAAAATACCACTACTACTATTATTACTACTACTTTCGAGACTTGATAGTTACACCCAAAATTGTTTGGGTCAATACACACTTTACCAAGAAAACACATCTTTTACTTTTTATCAAGGGGTTTCTTATGACAAAAACATTTGTAAAGGTGGGACAATAAAACTTGGAGTATCATATATCAATGATGAATTTACCGACCTAAAATTCCAGTGGTATAAAAATGATAGTCCGATAGCGGGTGCTACAAAATCTACATTTGAGATTTCAGAATTTGGTTCATATTATATAATTATCAGAAAAGGTAACTGTCAATACCGCATTCCACAATCATTCAGGGTAAGAGAATCGGTGATAAATTATCCACCAATAATCTATCCCGAGGGTAGGTCGCTTAATCTTGATACTGCAACAATATGCGATAAAGGCGGAAGCGTAAGTTTAGCACGTCAGTTGTCTGTAAGTAGTGATGAAAATTGGCAATGGATGCTTAACGGAAAAGACATACCTGATGCCAATAACTTTAGATTTGTGGCTAAAGAAGAAGGAATCTATCGAGCCAGATTCAAGCAAGGTGAGTGTAGTGGGGTGAGTAATACAGTTGTGGTAAGAAAAAGTAATGCTATTAAAGAAAGAATCAGAATTTATAATGATACCAAAATAACAAAAGATACGCTGGATGTTTGTAAAGGTCTGCCCTTGATATTGATTTCGGCAAATAATAATTCGGTTTGGCTCAAAGATGGAAAGCAATTCGGTGTTTCTAACTCAATTCAAGCCACCGAGACAGGTACATACTCGTTTACTTACAAGGATGGTGAATGCTTAGTACAGAGTAATCAGTTGTACTTACGATTTGATAAAGGCCTACCACCACCTTTTATCGAAAGACCAGGTTTTTTGAATAGCAATTGTACAATAGGCTTTAGAGCAATTGTTGACTGGGGCTATCGAGACCCATTGAAAGATTTGGTAATCAGTTACTATCGAGACGGGAATGAAATAGCTCGCAAGAATTTTTTTAGTAATGATGGTACAGAGGGTTTGATATTCAACCAAATGCAAGCGGGTGTTTATCAGGCTAAAATCGAACTGGGAAGTTGCCGCAGCGAGTCAAATATTGTAGAAGTTAGAAATACGAATACTAATATTGCAAGAGTCAAATTGGCGGTCGATGGTAAAAACAAACACAAAATTTGTCATGGAACACCGTTTATTTTAAACAACGGGACTGGCTCGGGTCTGTGGTATAAAGATGGTAAACTACTCGAAGGTGTCAGCGGCTCTACATACATGGTGACAGAATCTGGTAAATATCACAGTGTTGCCAATTTAATATCGGGTTGCAGAGTTATTTCAGATACAGTAGAGGTACAGATTATCGCCCCAATATCCAAGAAGGTCTCGGTAACTTGTACCGATGCTAAAACGATATTGAGTACTACTTCTTCGGGCAATTATATTTATCAATGGTACGCCAATAACAAGCCAATCACAGGTGCTACAAGTGCGACTTATGAGGCCAAATACGCAGGTGATTACCATGTAAGTATAAACGATAAAGATTTTTGTAGTGTAGAATCAGATAAAGTTAAAATTGGGGAAGTGATAACCACCAATAACAGAGCCTGTATCGGTGATACACTCGTACTATCCTCATCAAAGGCAGGGCAATGGTCTGGTCCGCAAGGAGTTTTAGCCAATGGCAATTCGTTCATTACAAAAATTGATGAAAACTTTAAAGAAGGGCTTTATGAATTTAAAATGACGGATGAAAGAGGATGTATTGTCGTAGATACTTTCAAAATTAATAGGTTCTATAAAACTACGATAGTCGAAGATGTTATTATTCCGAATACGATTGTGGAGGGAGGCAAGTTCGTTTATTCAATCAAAAGGCAGGCTGCGGCTCTATTTACCGATAATCTTGGCAATACAGAGTTTATCTATTCGTATAAAATATTTGACCCAATCAAAGTTACTGACTCGGGTAAGTATTATGTAAAAGCAATGAATAATTATGGTTGTATCACAACAAAGGTTATCAATCTTAATGTCATTAAAGCCGAGAATGCACCGATTAAAATTAAACCTGTGAATATCGAAAAAGTATGCGTGGGTGAGAAAATAGACATTCACTTTGAGACCCAAAATTTAGCTCCCGACGATACCCTCAAGGTAATCATGTATTTTCCGTATTTGATATATACAACTAATAGTTTAGAAGTAGGTAAGGGAACAAAAAGCCCAATAAGTGTATCTGTCCCGCCAGAGTACCAAAGTGGATACCCAGAAGTAGGTTTTAGAATTCTATCTTCTAAATCAAAGATTTTGAGTGGTGTTTCTAATCTTATTCCGATTACCCAAATCAAAGAATTAAGAATAACTCCCGAAAATTATAATGCTTGTGAAGGTTCAAAAATCAACCTTAAAATCACTACCAATGCCATACATTCGTCTTACGAATGGTATTTGGGCAGCAACCAGATTGCTACTACAAGTACACCAAACTTCGAAGCTGAAAAAAGCGGCATGTATAGTGTTAAAGCCAAAAGACCAGATGGGTGCTTTGACAGAAGCATTTATACAACTGAAATAAAATTTGGCAGGCTCGAAAAACCAACAATTTCGCTAACCAATTCATCGATAAATAGAACATTTTGTGAAGGACAAGCGGTTAAAATCAATGCTCAGAGCACCTATCAAAATACCAAAGATGTAACTTATCAGTGGCTCAAAAACGGTATTGAAATCAAAGATAACGATACCATCAAAAACGATATATTAGTCAATAGTACAGGATTTTATGCCCTCAGGATAAAGCAAAAAACGTGTGAGTCAACCAGCGAGGCGATTCAATTGAGCTTTAGTAAGCAACTTGAATTGAAACTGATTCCGAGTTTTGTCGGACAAACAACCGACGAAAGAGGATACTATTCGGAACTATCTCAAAATCATTTTAAAGTTTGCAGAGGTTCTACTGTCAATATTTCGACAAATCTTACGGAGAGCTTCAAGAACGAAAAATACGAAGTCGTTTGGTTGCGAAATGATAAGGATACTTTGCAAAGCAAAACATTATCTTTAAGTACTAACTTAGACGGAACTTATCGAGCCAGAATTAAGATTGGTGAGTGTATTGCATACTCCGATTTACTCCGAATAACGCATGCTGACTCTATCAAATTACCAATTACAATCCCTCTCAACTTGGCATTATGTGGACAAGATTCCTTTTACAAAGTTTACAATTCAGACGGAGATTCGTACAATATAAATCTCTCTAAATTTGGAGTTATAGGATGGCAGTACATATCAATATCGGGCGATAAAAAAACTTTGCCCTCAACTAATTGGCTTTATATTACTGACCCCGGAGTCTATATAGGTTCAAGTATGTTTATGATTGATAACAAAGCGTGCTTTGTATATACTGATACTGTCAGAGCCAAAGAAACCAAAGAGATAAAAGACCTACAATGGCTCGATGATTTCAGTACTTGTGAGCCATCTGTACAATTAGACAAAAATTATATACTTGATTTTAAAGGTATCGAAAAAGTCAATTGGTTACTTAATGGGCAAAGGCTCGAAGAGCAGTCACTAAGGCTGAATGCAAAGCAATCGGGGGTTTATCAGTTATCTTACGTAACAGACGAGGGCTGTACTCATAGCTACAAACCATTTAGGATTGATTTTGGGAATCTAAATCTTAAAACTTCGAGTCAGATAGTAAGTTGTTTGGGGCAGCCTTCGACACTGAGAGGATTGGTACAAAGCCGTTTTAATCCGATTAAAGATTTTGAGATAAATGCCGATTATCAATGGTTTAAAGATGGTGTGAAAATCGAAGGGGCTATTGGTCCCGAACTCAAAACCTTTGAAAAAGGCTCATATATTGTCGAGGCAAAATATGGTGCATGCAGTACTAAATCTGCTCCAATACAAGTTAACAAAACCACCTCTCTCGAATCGGTCAATTTATTAAGTGTAAAAGATTCTATTTTTGCTTGTCCTAATACTTTTGTCAAGATTACCTCGAATCTCGTTGGAGTAAGTGCTAAGCTGCAATGGCTCAAAAATGGTAGTATTATAAATGGGCAAAACGGTTTTGAGCTGAGTACCAAAGAAGTAGGTAGATATTCATTGAAAATCACGGATAGTGAATGTATAACCGAAAGTAACCCAGTTGTATTTTCTCATAAAATAATACCCCCAACCGCAGTGATTTCGGGAGGGAAAGACATTAACTTTGGTGATTCGACCCAAATCAAAGTTGATTTTACTTCATCGGCTCCGTGGATATTTAAAATGACTAATAATCAAGAATTTACGACCGAGAGAAACCCGTTTCAGTTTAGTGTTAAACCCCAGCAAACAACCGTATATGAATTGGCATCGGTCAAAAATAACTGCGGCGAAGGAACTGTCAGCGGAAAAGCAGAGGTAAAAATAATTATACTCGGAAACGAAGAAATTGCAGGAGCTAAAGTAAGTTTGTATCCGATACCGGCACAAAGTAATTGTAGGTTATCGGTAGAAACTGTCTTTCCCGCAAGGCTACAATGGCAACTTTACACAGCCGATGGAAAACTTATCTCTAAAACAGAAAGCCAAAAGTTATCGAACAATTACCAAGAATCACTTAATTTACAAGAATTATCCAATGGAACGTATCTCTTGAAAATCATCATTGGTAATAAAATTTTAACTCGAAAAATCATCAAACAGGATTAAATGAATACCTTTACCCACATAGACCCGCAGGGGAATCCGTCGATGGTGGATGTCAGCGAAAAGGCCGTTACCAAACGCATAGCCAAGGCTCGCAGTGTTGTTGTTTTAGATGACGAAATCATGCAAAAACTCCAAAACGACGAGATTCACACCAAAAAAGGTCCTGTTTTTCAGACTGCCATCATTGCTGGTGTAATGGCCGCCAAACGTACTGGTGAGTTGATTCCGCTTTGCCATCCGATTGGCTTAGAAAATTGCCAGATAGATATAAAAGTGTCTGATAATCAAGAAGTTGAAGTCATCTGTACAGCATCAGTTACCAGCAAAACGGGTGTCGAGATGGAGGCTTTGGTGGGAGCATCTTTGGCCGCATTGACAATATACGATATGTGCAAGGCGTTTTCGCATAACATAGTTATCAAAGAAACCCGCCTAATCGAAAAAACGGGTGGCAAACGAGATTTTAAATTCGATTCGTAAATCGGAAAATTAAGAAACCAATCTATTCAAAAAATAAAATTATGTTATTCGTCAATAGTTGTTAAATGCTGAAAATTAGCAAGTTACGAGCAACGATTAACAAATAACCATTTTCGATTAACTACATTTCAACATGAAAAAATTACTAATTCTAACCCTATTACCGCTTTTTACTTTAGCTCAAAAAGCCGATGAAAAAGAATGGAAACAACTATTTAATGGTAAAAACTTAGATGGTTGGATTCCCAAAATCAGAAATTATGCTCTAAACGATAATTTTGGCAATACATTCAGAGTAGAAGATGGCCTAATGAAGGTTCGTTACGATGCTTACGATAAATTCAATGAGAGATTCGGGCATATTTTCTACAAAGACAAATTTTCGTACTACACTTTTGCCGTAGAATACCGTTTTGTTGGCGACCAAGCCAATGAGGGTCCAGGTTGGGCAACTCGCAATAGTGGTGTTATGATTCACTGTCAGCAACCCGAAACAATGGGAAAAGACCAAGATTTCCCGATTTCGATTGAGGTTCAGCTACTCGGTGGGCTCGGTAAGGGACCACGCACAACCTGCAACCTTTGCACGCCCGGCACGCACGTTGTGATGAACGATAAACTCTTTACACCACACTGCATCAATTCAAAATCGAAAACTTACGACGGCGACCAGTGGGTACGTGCCGAAGTAACCGTTTTGGGCGATTCGTTGGTGCGTCATTATATCAATGGCGAGATGGTACTCGAATACACCAAACCACAGATTGGTGGTGGAACCGTGAGTGGTTTTGACCCTGCCGTAAAAGTTGACGGAAAACCATTGACCGAGGGCTACATTTCGCTACAAAGCGAGAGCCACCCCATAGATTTTCGCAAGGTAGAGATTCTGAATCTTTGTGGCTGCACCGACCCCAAAGCCAAGAACTACAAATCGTATTATGTGAAGTCGGATAACTCGACTTGTATCTATAAAAAAGGTAAGAAAAAGTGAAAGGGCTAATCTTGATTGGGGGACGTAGTACACGTATGGGGCAAGACAAAAGCCTGCTCGATTATCACGGAAAAACCCAACGAGAATATCTTTGTGAACTGCTCAAACGGTACTGTACAGAAGTGTATTTTTCGTGCCGAGCCGACCAATCGGAGCAGATTAGCAAAAGTAAAATCATTGATTATCAAGAAATTGGGCCGATAGGAGGAATTCTATCGGCTTTTGATTTTGATGATACCACCGATTGGTTGATTGTAGCGTGCGATATGCCTTTAGTCAATGAGGGGGTTATTCAAGAATTAATCAATCACTTCGAGGCATCGGATAAAACAACTGCATTTTTGAATCCTGAGAATAATTTTCCCGAACCTTTGCTGACGATTTACAGAAGAGGTTCGAGAATACCGATTAAATCTTTTATCGAAAGCCAACAAAAAAGCCCGATGTATTATCTGAAAAGTATTGATATTCAGTTGGTTAAATCTGATGAATACAGTTTTTTGAAGAATATTAATACGCCTGAGGATTATAAAAAAATGCTCAATGCTCAGTCTTAAACTCAATTACGGCGTTGCCGAAACCCACACCTCACCATCTTCAAAAATCTCTTTTTTCCAAATAGGTACGGTTTCTTTTAGGGTATCAATGGCGTACTCGCAGGCATCAAATGCCGCTCCACGATGGGCCGAACTCGCTGCAATCACCACGGGTACTTCGCCTACTTCGAGCGTACCGACTCGGTGATGAATCGAAATTTTTTTTAAGCTGAATTTTTCAACTGCCTGTTCGGCAATCTTACGCATTTCTGAAATCGCCATCGGTTTGTAGGCTTCAAAATCGAGTCTAACAACACGCTTTCCCTTGGTTTGATTTCGGACCGTACCCACAAAAACGACGATTCCGCCAACATCATCAGATTTGACAAAATCGAGGCAGTTTTGCTCTACCAACGGATTTTCAAGTAACTGAATATCAATCATATAAAAGCCCTTCTCCTCTGAGGAGAAGGGTTGGGATGAGGTGGTTTTACTCTTCTGAATTCTTTTTATTAAAAAAATAATAAATCGGGATTCCGATAGCCACAATTCCGAGACCCGGATAAGTGAATTCTGGTTTTTCCATAATCAAAATAATCACAATGGCGGTTGCAAATATCACGTACAATGCCGGAATGATTGGGTACAACGGAGCTTTTACAGGTCTTGGTACGTCTGGCATTCGACGACGCAAAATGAAGATTCCGAGAATCGTCAAGGCATAAAACATAATCACGACTCCCATCAGATAATCCAATAAATCGCCGTATTTACCCGTCAAGCACAAGAAACAAGCCCAAAAGCACTGCCACCAAAGAGCATTGGCTGGTACGCCTTTATCGCTCAATTTACCAAAATTCTTAAAAAACAATCCGTCTTTTGCCATGGTGTAGTAAACCCTTGCTCCCGAAAGAATGAGTCCGTTATTACATCCAAAAGTCGAAATCATAATCAAAATCGCCATGACGATTGCCAACGAAGGCCCTCCGATTATTTCGGCCGCTGCCGCCGCCACTCTATCTTGCGATGCAAATTGGATTCCCCTACCCAAAACATCGGTGGCGTTAGGGTCGCCTTTAAGCGGCAAAATACAGAGATAAACCACATTTGTGAGCAAATAAAGCACCGTAACGAGTATTGTTCCGATGGCCAAACCTCTCGGAATCGTCTTCTGTGGCTCTACTACTTCATCGCCTGCGAATGTTAGTCCGTTCCACGCATCGCTCGAAAACAACGTACCGACTTGCGTCACGCCCAAAGCCAAAATAATTCCGAAAAGTCCGATTGTTGAGCCAATCCAGCTTTCGCCCGACTTGGTGTATTGGGTTGGTGCCGAATCGAACATATTGGTGAAATTTGCCGAGAAAATATCGCCATTGGCAAAGGCAAATCCGACCAAAACCAAAAGCCCGATAGCAACCAATTTGGTGCTACTGAATATATTCTGAACGATTTTTCCTTGTTTTACGCCGCGTGTGTTTGAATATGTCAGGACGATTATACTGACAATCGCCAAAAGGCGTTGTGAAGTCAGTTTGAAAGAATCGGTCAAGGCAAAAATGGCGTCATCGTTGATGAATTTCGGAAACAAAACGCCTGTGTATTTGGCAAATGCCACGGCCACGGCGGCAATCGTACCAGTTTGGATTACGGCAAAAAACGACCATCCGTAAAGAAAACCGACGAGTTTGTTGTATGTTTTTTGTAGAAATACGTATTGTCCACCTGCTTGCGGAAACATCGAAGTCAATTCGCCATAGCTCAAAGCTCCTGCCATTGTTAGTAAACCTGCTATGAGCCACGAAGCAAGTACCCAGCCCGAAGCCCCCGTTTGACGAGCGACATCGGCCGAAACAATAAAGATACCAGAGCCAATCATCGAGCCAGAAACAAGCATTACGGCATCAAACAGGCGGATTTCACGTTTAAAATTTGCCATTCTAAGTAGTTTAGGGTTTTTTGAAGTTAAGATAGAATCAAAACCAAAAGTGCGTCATTTGTTGATGAAAATAAGTTTTGATACACTTTTTTCTCAAAAATATAGATTTATGTTGATATAAAAATAGGTATTAAGCAGATTTATTGAAATTAGTATTGGCTACAACTCGTTAATAAAACAGTATGCGTAAATTTGTAGCGTTTTTTATTGAATCGTTAATGTGTTGGGCATAGTTTTTGTTCAAAAAAATTAGATACCTATACGATACCCAAACTCAGAAAGTAGTAATTACGCAAGAAAACTAATTGATTCTAATGGATATACTTGGACTAATCAAAGACAAGCTAACCGACACAGTAGCCGATAAAGTGAGTGGTTTTTTGGGCGAGAGTCCCGAGAAAATCAGTGGTGCATTGAGTACGGCAGTTCCTGCGGTGTTGGGGGGTATCATGCAACACGCCAACGATGAGACCGATACTCAAAAAATAATGGATATTGTCAAAGATGGTGGGCATACGGGTGAGATTTTGGATGATTTGTCGGGTTTGCTTAATAATTTTGATAAAACCCAATTGTTGATTACGATTGGCTCAAATATCTTCAATCATTTTTTTGGAAATAAAGCTAATGCCGTTGTAGAAAAATTGGCTTCGATAAGCGGAATCCGTAAGACTTCGGCTTCGTCGTTGCTCGGTTTGGCTTCGCCGCTTGTATTGGGTGCATTGGGCAAAATCATTGATAAAGAAGGTTTGGGTGTTTCGGGTCTTGGTAGAGTACTAAATGACCAAAAAGATTCGGTTTTTGGGGCGTTACCACCAGCAATTACCAATCAATTAAATGTAAAACCTACCAAGAAAAATGGTAACGGAAATAATACCAGTGTAGATAGTACTCCTGCGAAACCGACCGAAAAACCAGTAAAAAATGGCACGAAAAGCGGATTCAATATCTGGATTCCGATTGTTTTAATTGCTCTTCTCGGTCTTGGAGCATTGGCTTATTTGTGGAATAATAAACGAAATGCTCTCAAAAATGCAGTAAAATCGGATAGTACGCAATTGGTTCTGAATCCACAAGATTCGCTAAAAGTAAACGATTCGCTCGCGGTGAGTGGCGATAGCACTACGCAGTTTGATTCGACCTCAACTCAATCATCGGGTTTTGAGAATAAACCTGCCGAAGAAATTAAGCCATTGCCAAAAGAAGAACCTAAAAAAGAAGTCGAAAAACCTGCCGAAACCAAGAAAATTGAGCCAGCTAAGAAAGAAAATCCTGTTGCAGAAAGTATCCCTACACCGAGTACGAGTAGCGGTGGTTCGGTTTCAGAACAAATAAAAAGTAGCAAAGCTTGGATTGGCCTTTCGGGTGTGAAATTCAGAAAAGGCAATGCAGATATTGCATCAAATGGCGAAATCGACGAATTAGCTAAATACCTAAAAGCCAACCGTAAAGCCAAAATCAGTATTGCGGGTGGGGCAGACGGTAGTGCAAGAGTTGCCGAAGACCGTGCTTGGGCTTTGTACGGTAAACTCTACGACAAAGGCGTGGGCGAGAACCAAATGGAGGTAAAAAACAGCCGAGTTACCGATGCTGGTGATGCCAGTGTTGTCGTGAAATTTATAAAAAGATAATCGCAGGGGCGAATCGCATTCGCCCAAATCAGAGCTTATATGCTAAGGAGGATTCATAGTCCTCCTTTTTTATTTTGCAATTTGTATCTTTGTCTGATAAACTAACCTATATGACAAAATTCTATTCAAAACGAGACCTTAAATTTCAATTATACGAACTACTCGATGCAGCCTCGTTGACTCAATATCCGTATTTTCAAGACCATAGCACTGAGACTTTCGACATGGTTTTGGACTCTGCCGACCAGATTGCCGAAAAAATGCTGCGACCGTTGCTAACCGAGATGGATAGAAACGAACCGCAATTGGTTGATGGACAGATTAGAGTACACGAAGGCATGAAAGCCATCGTAAAAAAATTTGGGGATGATGGCTGGATAAATGCAGCATTTGGCTACGATGAAGGTGGTCAGCAATTACCAATTACGATTCATAATGCGGCTGGATTCATCTTTCAGGCGGCAAATTATTCGGCAAGTGTGTATCCTTTTCTTACGGGTGGAGCGGCAAATCTGATACGTACTTTTGGTTCACAAGAATTAATCGATACGTTTATTCCGAAAATGTTTTCGGGCGAATGGCAAGGCACAATGGCATTGACCGAACCCAATGCTGGTAGCTCACTTTCGGATATTACGACATCGGCCGAACCAACCGACCAAGAAGGTGTTTATAAAATCAAAGGTCAAAAAATATTTATTTCTTGTGGCGACCACGATGCTTGCAACAATGTCGTGCATTTGATGCTTGCTAAAATCAAAGGTTCGCCTGCGGGTGTAAAAGGAATTTCGCTTTTTGTTGTGCCTAAATACCGTATCGAAAATCTCCAATTACAGTCCAACGATGTACTCACTGCTGGGGTCTATCACAAAATGGGCTATAAAGGAGCTCCGATAGCCCATTTGATGGTTGGGTCTAATGATGATTGTTTTGGGTATTTGGTTGGAGAGCCAAACAAGGGGCTGAATTATATGTTTCAGATGATGAATGAGGCTCGTGTTGGAGTAGGTATGAATGCCGCAGCCATCGGAACGGCAGCCTATTATGCATCTCTGCAATACGCTAAAGAGCGTCCACAAGGTCGAAAAATATCTGAAAAAGACCCTACAAAACCACAGACAGCTATTATCAACCATGCCGATGTCAAGCGGATGCTGTTGTTTCAAAAAGCTATCACCGAAGGCTCGTTATCGCTACTGCTTTATTGTAGTAAATTAGCCGATTTGGCTCACGTAGAAGATGGAAAAGTTAAAGAAGATGCCCAATTACTACTCGATTTACTGACACCGATTGCTAAATCGTATCCATCCGAAATGTGTTGCCAGACCACCTCAGCGGCAGTACAAATTTTGGGAGGTTCGGGTTATACGACAGATTTCCCAGTCGAGCAATATTACCGTGAGGCCCGCATTCACCCGATTCACGAGGGTACAACAGCTATTCACGGACTCGATTTATTGGGCCGTAAAATGGTTATCAATAATGGTAAAGCCATGGAAATCTATTACCGAGAACTTACTAAAGCCGCCGGCGAAGCCTCTCATGTTTTAGAGTTACATCCGTTTATTGACAAAATCAGATACGCAATAGACAACGCCAGCAAAGCTACCAAACACCTAATGAGCAAAGCCACGACAGATACCGAGGCGTATTTGGCCGATGCGACTTTGTTTCTCGAAATGTTTGGGATTATCACGATTGCGTGGCAATGGATGCGTCAGGCAACTGTGGCATCTAAAGCATTACCAACCGCCCAAGGCGAAGATTTGAACTTTTATCAAGGCAAAATCTCGACGGCTCGGTATTTTTATGAATACGAATTGGTAAAAGTAGATAGCCTTGCAAAACGACTGATGAGCAACGAGATGGTTACGATAGATATGCAAAGTGAATGGTTTTAAAACAAAAAAAGCGTAGAAATTCAAATTCTACGCTTTTTTATTGCTAAAACTAATTTTTAGAATTTCAAAGTGATACCGGCTAAGAGAGTAGCAACACCACCACCGACTTCGGCGTGAGCACCAAACTTCTCGCTGAAATAATATCTACCACCGATGTGGAATGGAATGTAAATACCACTTGCGTAGCTACCTGCCAAACCTTTGTAAGACCAACTCTGATAACCAACACCCGCACCAGCGTAAACATCTAATTTGTCGTTGTTGATTTTTAACAATTCGTTGAAGTGGTAAGAACCTCTTGCCGAAAGGTAAAGAGTTGTACCATCAAAAGTACTCCATTTTGCAAAATAAACTGATGGACCAACACTGATTTGGTCTGTGATACCGTATTCTAAAGTACCACCGATAGGAATCCAGAATGAGCGTAAACCGATACCTGCATTCAATAATTTATCACCTTTCTGGAAAGATTGAGCATTAGTGGTTAAAGTTGCGGCCATAAGAGCTGCAAATACTAAAGAGAAAAAAGTTTTTTTCATGGTAATTGTATTATTTAGTTTTATGTCGGCAATTTAGAAATTGATTCAACTCAAACAAATGATTTCTGTCAAAAAAACGCAAAAAAATCTATTAAACGGTAAAAAGAAAAAGCACTGGCTCGATTTGCCAGTGCTTTTAAATGCTATCTATATCATTTTAGAATTTTACATCATAATCACCACCTTTAGGTTTCAATGTTCCCATTGCAATTCGGATGATGTCAATCAATGCCCAAATACCGAAGCCACCTAAAGTCAATAATTGGATAATACCGATTCCTGTGTATCCTAAATAGAATCTATGAACACCCAAACCGCCAAGTAAGATACTAAGTACCAAAGCCACTACTTGCGACTTGCCACCTGCAACAGCCGTAGTGCTTTTCTTAGCTTCTTTTTGAGCCTTTGCAACTTGCTTGATGGCTTTTACTTTTGCTCCAAAGCCAACTTTTTTTACATTTTCTGCTTTGGTTACAGCAATTTGCTGTTCTGCAATTTTGGTTTTGATGGTTTCTGTTTGTGCCAAAGCTACCACTTCTTCGGTGGCTTGATTGCTGGCGATTGCGATTGGTTCGCTGGTTACAACTGCCTCATTCACGATAGGAGCCGTTGTCACATTCTCTTTTGATGGTTGGTTCGATTCTGTTTTGGCGACACTATTAAATGTCTCGTGCTGTGATTTCTGGAAATACGCCATTTGTTTTCTTTGGCATGACGATGCGAAAATAACAGCTGCTGATAGTGCTAATAAGAGATTTTTTTTCATAAAGCTTAAAAAGAAAAGAATGTGAAAAATTTAATTGAGTTAATTATCACAATTATAATAAGTAGATATTATATTTCCTAATAATGAAATATCAAAGAAATTAATAATTATGCCTTTGAATAAATAAATTTGCTTTTAACCGACAAATTTGTACGTTTTTTAATTTTAAAGTTTTTATTTTAGAATCGTTTAACCATTTAACCCCCATTTTGTACTTTATGAAAAAATCTTTTTTACTCATCTTTGGTGCGATTATTCTATTGGCTACATCTTGTCAGAGAAAGCAAATGGCATATTTCCAAAAATCATCAAGTGAGCAAATCACACATGCTAAAAAATCACAACCTGTTGTTGTTAACCAAGAAATCCAGGCGGTAGAAACTACTCAAGAAGAAGTTGTACTGCCAACAGCTCCAGTCGAAGCATCGGCAAGTGTGACCAACGAAGTTGTAGTAACCGAAAGCGTTGTTACGGCTCCGGCTGTTGTGGCAAATGCCCCTGCCAATGACACTAAAAAAGTGGCTAAATGGAAGCAAAAAATGATTGTGAAACAACTTGAAAAAGTTAGTGAGAAAATTGCCGCTAAAACGCTTAAACCTAACGCAAACTACAACAAAATTGGCAAAATAGCTGGTATTTTGGGTATTGCGGGCTTGGTCTTACTTTTTGTACCAAGTATCGGATTCTTGGGTATTTTAGCTGGTCTGACGGCCTTTATTATGGGCTTAGTGGCTGTGAAAAAAGCTGACCAGAAGGGATGGGCAATTGCCGGTATTGTTACAGGGTCTATAATTTTATTGTTACTCGTGTTGGCAGTTACACTCTTAGCCGCATTATTTTCTTCATTCTCAATTTAGATTCTTATCATTACCATACCGAATGGGTTAAATTCGGTATGGTAATTGGCTATTTTAAACCTTCTGTGCAGGATTCCCAAATACCGTAGCGTTGGCAGCTACGTTCTCTATCACTACCGAGCCAGCCCCAACTCTTGCATTTTTCCCGATTTTGATTCCGCCTACAATCACCGCTCCCGAGCCGATAAACGCCCCTTCTTCTAATATTACTCCTGTGTTTATCATTGCTCCGGTACCAATCGTTACAAAGTCTCCGACTTGTGCATCGGTATCAATGACTGCCCCCGAATGAATGATGGTATGATTGCCCACTTTGGCAAAAGGATTTACCGTAGCATTGGCCATGATGAGGTTCCCGTGACCGATAACGGCATCTTCTGAGACCATTGAGCGGTCGTGGATGGCATTGACGGGCATCACGTGGCGACGCTCATTGAGCATCTCAACAATTTTCTTTTTGATTTTGGTATTGCCGATTGCTACAAAGGCTTCGGTTTTGTTTCCGACTATCTTCAAAAATCCGTCGTCGTCGGTATCGCCCAAAACCATGATTTCGCCGATTTCGGTATTATGAATCTCTTTTTGGTCATCTAAAAAACCATAGACCAAAACGTTATTGCGATTGAATATGTCTAAACTGATTTTGCCGAGCGTTCCTGCTCCAAAAATTAATACTGGGTTTTGCATGTTTTACTTAATTTATTGTCATTGGGTGTGTCAAACGGTAGTCACTCGCTACGCTGTCACTCGGTTGTATTAATCATATTCAACAACAATTGAATGACCACCAAATGACAATTGAATGACTTTTTAATAACAACCGAATACCTATTGAGTTGCCAATTCGACTCTACGATTTTTATAAATTTCAACAGCCGTATCGAGCAAAACGTTCATTGCGAATGGCATTTGGGTAGAGAGAATCCCGCCATAAATGGCCGAATCTACGTCTTTTAAGGCTTCAGAAAGACGTTCGCTCGGAATCTTCTCGATGATTTCTTTGGTAGTGTATGAGCTGTAAGGGCGTTTTTCGAGCCATTCGAGGTGGTTTTTCCAGAGTACTAATGCACGGCTGATATTCGTGTCGTTGAGTGTGCCTCTTACCATCTTTTTGTAGTTAGAAACAAAGTCTTTGTGGCGTCGTGTAAACAAAAATAAGTTATATTGCTTGCTGATGGCTTTGCCAAAAAAAGTATAGATTAAGCCCGAAACAAAAAGCAACCCAAGCAAAAAAATCACAACTCTCGGATAATCTACCTGAAGCTGAATGGGTGCGGCTTTGGTGTTGGTTTTGAGTGGTTGGTTGAGGTCAGTTCCGATGTATTCTTTCAAAAAAACCGAATCCCGTAACGAAAAAACCGATGTGCAATCTTTTTTGGTTAGTAGATAAATGGGCAAAGCCAAGCCTTGAATCTTATTAATATCGAATGTTTCGAGTGTGTAAATAACACTATCGACGCTGATGCCGTTTTCGGTATTGGTCGGAAAGAAATCTCGCCTTTTTAGCTCAAACGGATAGTAATTGTAGGTTGTATCCGGAAAAAACACTTCTTGGTTGGGCAAATGCCTAAAACTCAGGGCATACTCTATCGGCTTACCGATTTGTACCGAATCTGTAAGAAATCTCCCAACGGGGCGTTGAGCGGTACAATTAACAGTTAACAATAAACAATAAACAATGAAAAGTTTTGATACAATCAAATTACTCCTAACTGATAATTGATAATTGCTTACTGCTAATTGATTACTTGCGTACCCTAAAAAGCTGTATAAGTTTCGGAACATAATCTTCTCTTGAATCAATCGCCAGATAGTTGGCATTGTGCTGTTTACAGAGTTTTTCGAGGCGTTTTTGGTTTTCTTCAAATACCGATTTCATCTCACGCTTGAAATTCCTCGACGAAGTATTGAGCCAAACTGTTTGTTTACTTTCTTTATCCAAAACTGGGATGATTCCGAGACTCGGCAGGCTGATTTCTCGCTGGTCGTAGATGTGAATCACCACCAAATCGTGCTTGCGGGCGAGGGCTTTGAGGTTATGCTCGTAGTTTTCATCCTGAAAATCCGAAATCATAATCACAACACTGCGGCGTTTGAGCATATTAAGGGCAAAACCCAAAGCACTCGGAATATCGGTCAGCTGCGAAGCGGGTTTCATCTTAAACATACTCAAAATAAGTTGATACCCGTGCTTCATGCCATTGGCTGGCTTAAAATACAGTTCTTTTTGGTTTGAGAAGCAGTAAAGCCCGACGTGTCCGGCTTCTTTGATGGCCGAAAGTGCCAAAACCCCACAAATCTCTTTTGAAGTATCAATTTTGAGTCGCCCTACTTGCCCAACCTCCTGCGAGCTACTGACATCGAGCATAAAAAATACCGTTTGCTCTTTCTCTTCTTTAAAAATTTTTACGTAAGCTCCGTGTCCTTTGGCGGTCGTAATCCAGTCAATCGTCCTGACATCATCACCGTATTGATAAGTACGCAAATCGCTAAATTCGAGTCCTGACCCTTTAAAAACTGATTGAAAACTACCTCTCATCTCAGAATTTACGGCCTTCCGAATCTTGATTTCGTACTTATTTAGTTTAGAAATGATGTTTTCCATAGATTTTATTGTCAATCAATAGTCATTTAGTAGTCAAGTGATTGTTGTCCTGTTGTAGAATTTGATTACTACTTAATGACAGCGAAGCGAATGACCATTGACTGACTACTGAATTTTAAGATTTTTTAAGGGAATCAATTCAAAACCCTTGTGTATCTTTGCACCAAAGACTATCTTGTGTATTCCGAAAACGAAGTTAAAGTGAATTTCTCAACGAAAAAAATATTCTTAGTAGTAATATTACCTTTGGCTTTGGCGTGCAAGTCGGCTCCTGACCCACCTCGCGATGCGATTGATGCCGAAACGATGTCGAAGATTATCGCCGATATTCATTTGGCCGAGGCAAAAGTAAGTCGATTGAGTTTTCACGAGTTCGATTCTACTAAGGCTGCGTTTAAGTACTACGAGCAAAAAATATTTGCCAAATACAAAGTCGATACGGCTCAATACCGAAAAAGCTACGATTTTTATGCGGCCAATCCCGAGTACATGACTGCTATTTACGATAAAGCCGTAAAAATCTTAGAAAAAAAGAAAGAAAAGAAAACAGTAGATTGATTTGTAGCATGAGTTTTCGGCTCGTGTAGATAAACAGTTAATAATCAGCATAAATCATTGAAAGACAATCTCGTAATCATACCGACCTACAACGAAATCGAGAACATCGAGGCAATCATTCGCAAGGTGATGAGCCTCGAAGAAGCGTTTGATATTTTGATTGTAGATGACGGCTCGCCCGACGGAACGGCTCAGAAAGTCAAAGAATTACAATTTGAGTTTCCGAACCAATTACACATCGAAGAACGCAAAGGTAAACTGGGGCTTGGTACGGCTTACATTCACGGTTTCAAATGGGCTTTGGAGCGTAGTTATCAGTACATTTATGAGATGGATGCCGATTTTTCGCACAATCCCGAAGATTTAGTAAGGCTCTACAAAGCATGTAAAGTAGATGGTTTCGATGTCGCAGTTGGTTCTCGTTATATTCGTGGGGTCAATGTCGTAAACTGGCCGATTGGTCGAGTATTGATGTCGTATTTTGCGGGGGTTTATGTGAGATTTATCACCCGAATGCCCATCATGGACCCTACGGCAGGATTTATCTGCTACCGCCGCCAAGTACTCGAAAAACTCCCGCTCAATAAAATCACTTTTGTGGGTTATGCGTTTCAGATAGAGATGAAGTTCAATGCCTATCTCCGCAAATTCAAGATTACCGAAGTTCCTATCATATTCACCGACCGCACAAAGGGCGTTTCTAAGATGTCCACAAAAATATTTAGAGAAGGTTTCTTCGGAGTGATAATCCTCAAAATCTGGAGTTTATTTAAGAATTTTGATTGATACAGTTTCAATAATGTGTGGCACGTCAAATCTATGGCGTGCCACACTTGTTTTATTCCTTTTTGAAATTTAGCATTTCCTCCGTAAATTTCCTGCTCATTATTCAACCTTAGCAAAACTATGACTCCTTCACGCCGTAATTTTATCAAAGGAATCGGTGCGGCATCAGCTTTGATAGCCACCGAAAGCATTGCAAAGCCTTTCAATATCATTAAAAGTCTAAAAGTTAGTCCGAACGACAAAATCAGAATCGCTACTATCGGGATGGGGATTCAAGGCCATAGCGATACCAAAGCCGCTCTGAAATCGCCCGATGTAGAGTTTGTGGCTTGTGCCGATTTGTACGACGGACGTTTGGCTCAAGCCAAAAATGCATTCAACAAAGACCTTTTTACAACCCGCGATTATCGTGAGATTCTGAATCGTAAAGATATTGATGCCGTTTTGGTTGTAACGCCCGACCACTGGCATGACCATATTACGATTGCGGCTCTCAACGCTGGCAAACACGTTTATTGCGAAAAACCGATGGTTCAACACATCGACGAAGGCAAAGCGGTGATTGATGCTTGGAAAAAATCGGGTAAGACGATGCAAGTAGGTAGCCAGCGAATCAGTGGTGCGGCTTTTATCGAAGCAAAACGCTTGGTTGAGGCAGGAGAGATTGGAGCAATCAATTATATCGAATCAAACAACGACCGTTTTAACTCAATCGGTGCTTGGAATTACTCGATTCCGCTCGATGCTTCTCCGAAAACCGTCGATTGGAATACATTTATCGGTGATGCCCCAAAACGTGAATTTGATGCGAAGCGATTCTTCCGTTGGAGAAACTACCGCGATTACGGAACGGGCGTTGCGGGCGATTTATTCGTACATTTGATAACGGGTGTGCATTTTGTAACGGGTTCGATGGGACCCAATCGTATTTATTCGTCGGGTAGTTTGAGCTATTGGAAAGATGGCCGCGATGTGCCAGATGTTCTGGTTTCGATTTTGGATTATCCCGAATCTGATAAACACAGTGCGTTCCAGATGGTGTTGCGTGTCAATTTTGCCAATGCGGGTTCTATCAAAAACGTTACGAGAATCATCGGAAACGAGGGCGAAATCCAGTTTGGCGATAGCAATTTGACATTGACCAAAAAGAAATTACCAAAAGCACCGGGTTATGGCGGATACGATAGCTTATTTACATTCCCCGAAGAAACCCAAAAGGCATTTATTGCCGATTATGAATCGAAATATCCAGAAGATACTCGCAAGGCAGAACCAGTAAAAGAGATTAAGTTTGAAGCTCCAAAGGGCGATGACGCTCACGCCAATCACTTTGCCAATTTCTTCCAGAATATCCGTAAAGGAAGCGTTGGTACGGTCGAAGACCCAGTTTTTGGATTCCGTGCGGCGGCTCCAGTATTGGCTTGTAACGATAGCTATTTTGATGGCAAACCAGTTTATTGGGACCCAATTGCAATGAAGACAATCAAGAAAAAGTAGTACGAGTTTGGCAAAATCAGAACGGGTTGAAAAACCCGTTCTACCACAACAAAAAAGCACCATCTATAAGACGATGCTTTTAAAATAGACGATTGGTTAATTCGTCTAAACCCTAACTAAACCGTATGAGAATCTTGTGTCGTGATGGATTTTGCACAACTTACTTTGTAAAGCTAAAATTTAAAATGATTGAGACCGAAACCTCTGCTAAGTCTTAATTAACTCTGCTCAAAGACCAACTTCTGATTAGCTTCTTAACGACAAATCTAAGTCTTGTTTGATGGCTACCATTTCGGTAGTATCTTGGCTGAAAGTCAGCGAACTGCTGCTTTTTGAAACCTCACGGCAGAATAATTTGAAAACGTAATTGATAAACATCTCAACAAACGAAGCTTCGTGTTCGTCGGTGGTGTTGTTTACATTTTCAGTGATTTTGCTTTTGGCTATTGCAGATGCTTTCTCTACAACCAAAACCTTAGAATTGGCTTTTACGTGCAAACGGTGATGTGTATTCGTATTGTGTGGAAAACCCATCGCCATTGAGCCATAACTAACAATAAGGAGTGCAACGATAAAAAATAGCTTTTTCATAAGTATTAGTGCTTAATATTTTGATTCAGATTTGTTGTGAGTTTCGATTGATGATACAAAGATATGTGTTTTGTTTAATACTATGCAATACAAAGTACCTTAAAAATTGTTAAATTTCGGACGAATGGTTGAAATTTATGATAAGCGGTTGCTTTGTTGTTCGATAATAAGATGCACAAATGTGGTTTGTGGTTGCAGGAGGTAGTAAAATTATTTAAAAATATTTTTTGGAGGAGAATTTGGGGTGAAAAAGTGTGGTACGTCTGAGTAAATTTCAATGGGTTCGACGTGCCACACTTATTCTTACATTACGTGATTTCTGAAATTTTCTACACTTTTCTGAGCCGAGGTTTTGAGTAGAGCCGTATCTATCATGGCGGTTACAAATCTAAAACCCATCTCCGACATCTTGATTGCCACCTCGGGCGATGGGCATTGAATACCCGCTACGATTCCATTTTTGGCACAAGCATTTAGGATTTTATCAAAAACACTGAGCAATTCGGCCGATTCAAAATCGGCGATTTTGGCATGACGCAAAGCCAAACTCAAATCCCACGGCCCTACATAGAGACCATCCATATTGGCGGTTTGGGCAATATCATCGAGATTTTTCATCGCATCGGCGGTTTCTATCATGGCCATCGTGATGACTTCGGTATTGGCTTTATCGAAGTATTCATCACCAAAATGCACACTCGCACGAGTCGGGCCGATACTTCTGAAACCATGCGGCGGATATTTGCTGGCTTGCACAAATGCCTCCGATTCGGCTCTATTATTGAGCATCGGGCAGATTAACCCCGCTACACCGCCATCGAGCATACGCATGATATAGGCGGGGTCATTCCACGGAATTCGTACAAACGGAACTGTACTGGTTGTATTAATGGCCTGCAACATGGGCAGAATCGTGTGGTAATCGCTTGCCAAACCGTGCTGGGCATCAATCGTCATGGCATCTAAGCCAGTGTGAGCCATTACCTCGGCTGTCCAAGACGATGGTATCGTAATCCAAGCGTTTAGGGCAGTTTTATTCTCTTTCCAGAGTTGTTTGATTCGATTGGGTTGCATAAAAAACGGTACAATTATATTGATTGAATAGAAGTAATTGCAAGGTATCAATTATGCAGGAGGTTTGAAAGAAAATGGAAGAGAATAGATTGGGTGGAATGACTAATAATTGATAGCTATTGAAATAGCTTCTCTTGAAACCGTGACACGGTTATGTGCTAAAATTGGTAAAATCATAAGCCAGAAGGTTATCCGTGCCACAGATTCCTACGCTTTTGATGATAAATGCGGCACGTCGGACCTATTGAAATTCATTCAGACGTGCCACATTTATTTTGCGAAACTTATATCTATCTAAATTCTAAAGCCAATGCACGGGTTTCTTTATCGGTTTGGATGTAGTCTTCTAAAGTAGGATGCTGGATAAAACTTGCTTTCTGCATACAATGCTCAATCATATCGGAGATTCCCAAAAACTTGATTTCGTCTTTTAAGAAGGCAGCCACCGCGATTTCGTTGGCGGCATTGATGATACAAGCCATATTGCCACCTTTCTTGAGGGCTTCGAATGCAAAACCAAGATTTCGGAATGTTTCGTAATCTGGCTGCTCGAATGTCAGCGATGGATATTTGGTGAAATCGAATCTTGGGAAATCGGCTTTGAGGCGATTTGGATAGCCAATCGCAAACTGGATAGGTACACGCATATCGGGCAAGCCCATTTGTGCTTTGATGGAACTATCTTCAAATTGTACCATCGAGTGTATGATACTCTGCGGATGCACCACCACATCTATCTGTTCGGGGGTAAGTCCAAAAAGCCATTTGGCTTCGATGACCTCCAACCCTTTATTCATCAATGTGGCCGAATCTATCGTGATTTTGGCTCCCATGCTCCAGTTTGGATGCTTGAGGGCTTGCTCTTTGGTTACGTTCTGTAAAAAATCACGATTTTTACCTCTAAATGGCCCACCCGAAGCAGTAAGAATGATTTTTTCGATTGGATTGTGGAATTCGCCAACCAAACACTGAAAAATCGCCGAATGCTCAGAGTCAACAGGATAAATATTAACGCCCTTTTCTTGAGCCAAACGAGTGACCAATTCGCCCGCCACTACCAATGTTTCTTTGTTGGCAAGGGCGATGTGCTTACCCGCACGGATGGCGTGGATTGTCGGGATAAGTCCGACGTATCCGACAAGGGCAGTTACGACAATATCAATTGTTTCGATTTCGACGACCGAGGCAAGGGCTTTTTCGCCTGCATAGACTTTTATATCGTGTGGGTCGAGAGCCGCAAAAACCTTGTCGTAAAGGTCTTCGTTGCTGATAACAACTACATTTGGCTTAAATTTTATGGATTGTTCGATTAATAAATCGGCGTTATTTTGAGCGGTAAGCACCTCAACTTCAAAAATATCGGGATTTGCCTCTACTACATCAAGTGTTTGTGTTCCTATCGAACCCGTCGAACCCAATATGGCGAGGTGGCGTTTGGTCTTGTTGTTATTCATATTTTACATGCACGGGCATTCGCATACGTGCCAACATCATTCAAAATAAATAATACTGACAAAATTAGGTTTTTGTTTGTGGAGAGACAACCTAAATGCAGAATCTTGTCTAAGATTATTTTGAAACAATGTCCAAAATTATAACAAAAAGGCAAATACGGATGACAGATTAATGGATTTGTTAAATCTCCCGAAAACCGTGACACGGCAAAACCACAATAGCCTAAATTTTCGAGAATGAAGGTTTGAGCCGTGCCACGGGTGCTATCAATTAAGTTATTTTATCATACCGCCAATTACTCCGCCGACAGGTTTACCATTTTCAAACTCATACCCCAAAAACTTAGCGGCAGTTTTGGCAAGTTGATTTTGGAATAACTGCCCTTCGGTTTTTATTTCGCCCAATGCAGGTGTGTCTGGGCCTATGGCTGCCACCCAAATCTGATAGCAGTCTGATACTTTTTGTCCGTGGCTCGTCCATTGCGACTTGATTTTATCGCCTCGTCCGTGGTCGGTCAAAATCAAAAAAGTGGTTTTCCCCTTGTATTCGGGTGTCGATTGGCAATAATTCCACAGTTCACCAATGAATTTATCGGCCGTATTGGCCGCAAAAAGGTATTCGTCGTATTTGGCTTCGTGGGCAAATTCGTCGGTTTCATCAAACGACAAAAAGAAGACTTTTGGTTTGTTTTTCTTTACATATTCTTTGGCCAAATAATATGTGATAAAATCGTGGCGGTCGCTGGCGAGGCTTGGGTAATTTGTCAGAATTTCGTTCAATAATTCTTCTTTTTGGGTCAGATTCCCCTTTACTAAATCTTTACCCGAATTTACCGGAATACCGCTGCGTTTATCGTTGATGATGTACGGAAAAACATCCCAAGTGCTGTAAGCAGCTACCTTGCCTTTGAGTTTTGGCTGATTATTCAAAAACTCTAAAACCGTAATGTTTTCGTTATAATTTTTATCGTTTGAATTGATTTTATCATCGGCGTATCCGCTCAAAATCTCGTTGTAGCCTGGGTACGAAAACCAATACGGATTCATCACATTTACTTTGTTATTGTACCAGCGATTTCCGTAGATTTGACCCTCTTTGGCTACGGTATTCCAGAAAAAAGGCATCAATTTTTGGCGACTTTCTTCTTTTGTAGGAGCCACAAAAGTTTTCTTGATTCGGTCTCGGTTTCTGACAAATTTATCATCCTGCAAAATCGTGGTATCTACTCCGCCAAACATCTCTTGCCAACGAAACCCGTCGGTGGTGATGATAAAAACATTTTCGGTTTTGTTTTGGGCAAGTACAGGTAGGCTCAATAAGAGCAAATAGATTACTTTTTTCATTGTTTTGTCAAATAGATGTTGATAATGTTTAGAAAATACTCCAAATCGGGCAGTTGCATGGCTTCGACTTTGGCGGCTTCGTCCCAGCGTCGCATTTTTATAATAAGCTCAAAATAAGGATTTTGTTCAAAAGCCTTTGCTTCGTTTTCGGTCATTCGTCCGCCTTGAAATAGCAACGTTTGTTTGCTGGCTTCAGAAAGAGCATCGAAATAATCTTTGTTTGCGTAGGTCAAGTATCGTTTAGCATTCACGTGATTTTCGACTAAAACTGCTATCTTTTCGCTAAATCCTTGTTCACGAAGCCAATCGGCCGCCACTGATTCGTGGTCTTTTCGTCCGTAAACTTCCATCAATTCTTCTTCGGTACTGGCAGGAAACAAATGACCAATATCGTGCAAAAAAGCCGCAATTTGTACCTCTTCGTCGTGGCCTTGTCGTGCAGCCAAAATTGATGCTTGGGCGGCGTGTTCGTATTGGCTTACATTTTCGCCGTAGTATTCGTCATTTCCTTGGTTTTCAAAGAGTTGACGGATTTCTGAAATTGTGTTTTGAGTCATTTGTGTTTACCTCATCCTAAATCCTTCTCCTTTGAGGAGAAGGACTTTAATTGTTCAACCAAAGAAAAGCGGAGCTAATATCAGCCCCGCTTTTGAAATATTAAACCTATGATGTTGAATTTTTTATTTCAACAACCAAAGTACGTCGTTGATGTCATCGCGACCACCAAATTGACTATCAATAGCTGTTTTGTAATTTGCGGCGTTGGTCGTACGTTCCGAAAGTGGATACTGCCAACGTACGGCAATACGGTTTGAGTTTCCGTTTCCTACGCCTGAGTAGAATTTAGGGAAACCCGTGCGACGCCAGTTGAAGTAAGCCTCCATGCCAGAGTTCATAAAAAACGCCAAGTACTTTTGCGTAAGAATCTGCTCTTGACCTTTAGTGGTTTTTCCTGCGTATTTTACCGACGTTTGAGCATAATATTTCTCAAAGTCGAAATCAATCGTAAAGGTAGCCAAATCGGCTGCGTCACGTCCACCAGTTCTCGAATACGTCATTGTATTTGAGCCATTTTTGATTCCGTAGAAATCCATCGATGCCTGAATACCTCTTTTGTACCATGTTTCTACATCGCCCGTTGCCCAACCTAAATGATAACCTTCGGCAATGTTGAAACACATTTCTGGATAACCCACTATAAAGGTAGTTTCGGCGGTGTAATTGCGGTAATAACGATAACGATTTTGGAACGAATAAACCCCCGGAGCAAAACCCGCACCGTTATTACGGCCTGCCTTCTCGCTCATGTCGGTCAAATCTTCGGCCGAAGATGCACCTACATACGCACTGTAATCTGATGGTTTTTTGCCAGCTTTTAGCTCCGCTCCTGCTGGTTCGCAAGTAACCATTACGCGAGGGTCATTCATCAATGAAAGTGGCTCAACGTAGGCCTTCGACATATTTTGGCGGGTAGCATCGAAACCGAAGTTATCAGGATTTGACGGATATTTATTGAAGTTATTGTAAGTATATTGTAAACTTTCAGTTACGCTACCCAACAATGGATATTTCGTAGAATTACCCATCATTTCGGCAAATTTGGCTTTTATTCCCAAATCGGCGTCTGCTTCTTTTTTGCTCAATGCTACCAAAACTCTGAGTTTGTAAGCATTTACAGCTTTTTGCCATTTACGAACATCGCCACCGAAATAAAAATCACCTGTTACCGAAGTCTCACCTTTTGTAATCAAAGCCGCCATGTCGGTATTGGCTTCGTCGAGCCATTTCAAAACCTGTACAAAAACGGCTTTCTGCGTATCATATTTTGGAGTTGTATTGTCGATACCTTTTAATGCTTCGGTCATCGGTAAATCACCCATGCGGATAGTCATTTCATAAAAGAAAAACGCACGGAAAAACTTACCCAAAGCACTGTATCCGTTTACATCGGCAAGACCCGCACGCTTGGCTTCTTCTTCCATCTTAATTACGTTTTTGAGCGTATTGTAATGGTTTGAACCCGATGTCCAAGTGTACTCGTTGGTTGCGTAATAGTTGTAGTTTGAGCAATAGAACTGATTCCAACGCATTTCGGCACTGAACGGACGCCCGATGTTATTGAACATATCAGATTCTACACCTTGAAGCACCAACGAAGCCGGTACGTTTACTGGGCGGTTTGGGTCTTTTTCGAGTTCGTCGAATGATTTTTCGCAACCGCTCAATGCAAGAGCCGCTATTGCGAAAATTGAAGTGAATATTTTATTTATTTTCATTTTTATATCTATTTTTATTTACCTCACCCCCTCACTTCGTTCGCTCCCTCTCCTCGTAGGAGAAGGGTGGCATTTCTGACGATAGGAAGAAATGACGGGGTGGGGTATGACTTTATATTCTTAAAAAGTAAAATTCAAATTAACACCGTATCTGCGGGTCGAAGGCGTCTGTAAACCTGAGCCACCATCGCCAATGTATTGGTTTAGGTCGATGTCTTTTTTCTCGGCGAAATACAATAGGTTACGTCCAACAACCGAAATCGAAGCGTTGCGGATGGCTTTTCCAAACCATTTTTCGGGTAAATTATAACCCAAAACAACCTCGCGAAGCATACCAAACGAACGGCTCATTAGGTTTCCTTCGTCCGAATTGTAATAGCGGCTTACATAATCTTGTACAAATTGTTTTGTGGTGTTTGGAGCAAACTGCAATTCGCCATAATTAGTGATATTACCATCAGCATCGTACTTGATAGCTACACCATTTGACACCACAACGCCTTGTCCTACAAATGCCTTAACACCTACAGCATCTTGCGGGCGTGCATCGGCAAAAATACCTGTTGTAGTTTCGATATGACGACCGCCACGGAATGTCTGGCGTTGGATATAATTTGAGATAACTCCACCGATACGACCATCGAATTGGAAGCTCAAGTTGATATTTTTGTAATTGAATTTATTATTAATACCAAATACAAACTTAGGATTGATGTAACCTAAGAATTGATTGACTGGATTATAAATTGGGCGGCCAGAAGCATCGTTAATTATCTGTCCATCAGGTGTTTTTGCAAATGCACGACCGTAGAATTTATCGAGTCTATCGCCAACTTTAAAGAATACATTGAGGTTATTTACGCCTGGGTAAATCTCGGTCAAGATTTCCTTGAATGTTGAATAGTTAGCAACTACATCCCAAGTGAAATCGGCTGTTTTGATTGGTGAACCCGTGATGGCAAATTCCCAACCAGTTTTCTGGGTTTTGATACCATTCACCAACGCCGAGCTATAACCCGTAGCCGTCGAGATTGGCAAAGAGAAGATTCTCGGGCCTTCGTTTGAAATAAAGTACGTAAGGTCGAATCCGAGGCGGTTTCTCAATACTTTGAAATCGAGACCAATTTCGGTTTGTGATGTCGAGCTTGGTTGTAAGTTCGGGTTGTTTAATGCACCCGTAAAGTACGCCGCAGGTTGGTTATTGTAAGCAAATGGGGTCGAATAAACGGCTGAGTTTAAATAACTTGGGCCATCGTAAGGTGAGTAGTATTGTTCGCCGTAGCCAATTGGGTTGCCGTCACCCGTCAAGGCTGGCGTAGTACCGATTGTCGAGCGAGTCAAACCATCTTTTACGTTGGCATACGAGGCACGAATCTTTAAGAATGAAATAAACGAAGGCACGTTTACGTAATCTGAAATAACCGTAGAAAGTGCAACCGATGGATAAAAAAATGTATTGTTGCCCGATGGCAATGTCGAGAGTTTATCAACACGGCCAGTTGTCGAGAGTGTCAATAGATTTTTGTAAGAAAAATCGGCTGAGTAGTAGGCCGAATTTACACGCATCGCCGAAGCAAAATTGGCAGTACGAACAGGGTTTGCCGAATTGTTGAAATTGTATAAACCCGGTACGTTGAGGTAATCGGTTGAGCCGTATTGAGAATTGTATTCGAATGTACGGACATTGCCCCCAACCCAAATCTTTGTATTGAATCCTTCGACGATGTCTTTATCGAATTTTACCAATACGTCGGTGTTATTCTCGAACAAATTCCGACGGTCTTCGCGGTAATCGCCACGACGCTCATCACGACCATACGAACCAGCCGAGTAAGGCATTTTTTCGTTGCGGAATAAGTTCCAAGTCGTAACCTGTGAGCGAACAGTTGCCTCTAAATAATCGGTGAATTTGTAAGTCAAGGCCGCCTGACCGATGATGTCGGTTTTGTAGTGTCCGCGTAGCCATTCATAACTCATAAAATACGGGTTGTTGTAGCGTTGGTATTCGGCATAAATCTGCTGGATACCTTCTTTGCCCGGCTGCCAATAATTACGCATATCGTCCACGTTCCAGTCGGCACCAGCCCAAAGTGTCATGTTATAAATGATAGAGTTTGGGCCGTAGTTAATATCTGGGATATTTGGCGTGTACTGGCGATTGTATTGCAGATTCGATGTAAACGAAAGTTTATTCGAGAATTTATAATCGGCGGCTACATTGAAGTTTGTGATATTCAATTTAGTATTTGGCACAATCCCACGTTGCGAAATCTGCGATGTCGAAAAACGCAAATTGTATTTATCGCCAGTCGAAGAAACCGAAATATTGTTTGTTGCAAGAATACCCGTTTGTAAAAAACGCTCCAAATTGTCTTTTCCACGAGCAACCCAAGGAGTCGGGATTCTCTTGCCCGTTGCGGGGTCGATAGGGCTATCGTATTGCGGAATCAACTGACCTTCAAATTTTGGCCCCCAACCGCCGTCGTAGTCGCCATCGTTCAATCCACCACCTTTACCATCAACAAATGCGTAGCGGCCGTGGTCGCCTGGGCCGTATTCGTCCTGTACTTTCGGAATCGCGTAGAAACCTCTATCAAACATTGTCGATGAATTGACATCAACCGAGAAACCCCTTTTATCTTTTGAGCCACGCTTTGTTGTAATCAAGATAGCACCGTTTTTACCACGAAAACCGTACAGAGCCGATGCCGAAGCACCTTTTAGAACGGAATACGACTCAATATCATCGGGACTGATATTCCAAGTATCAGAGTTAATCGGTACACCATCTACCACAAAAAGTAAATCGCTATTACCACGCAACGAGATATTCGGACGGCGAAGCATTTCTTGCTGAATACCGACCGTCAAACCTGCCACTTTACCAGCTAAAGCATTGATGGCGTTTGGCTCACGAGCCTTGATTGTAGAAGCACCATCTACACTCTGGATGGCCACACCGATACGACGAGCATCTTTTTTGATACCAAGAGCCGTCACGACAACCTCCGAAAGTTGTTTGTCGTCAGACTTCATCAAGATTTCGATGCTGGTTTTGTTACCGACCTCTACAGACTGGGTTGTATAACCCACATAAGACACCACCAAAACTGGATTTGCTCCGCGTACATTAATCTTAAATGTGCCATCGGCGTTGGTTGTAGTACCGTTGTTGGTTCCTTTTACGAGGATACTCACACCGGGTAAACCCATGTTGTCTTCGGTAGCTTTGACAGTTCCCTGAACGGTGCGTTCTTGGGCAAACGTCGCAAAACTCAATAACATCCATGCGATTTTGAAAAAAGCAAAGGAGTAGTTCTTTTTGGATAGAAGTGTTTTCATAAAATGATTTTTCTCCCGACCCCACGGGAGGAATTTCGGGTTAGATTGATGCCAATGGGGTCTTTGGCATACTCGGTTTATCTAAAATTTTGAGAGTAATTTCTTTGGTTAATTAGACCGCAAAATTGGAGTTTTCCTATTAGCTATTTATCAAGCAATTATTAAGCGATTATGAAGAAAAATGAGGGGTTGGGGTTATAACTTAACAATTAAAAAATATTGAATGAAGCCTACACAAAAAGGTTAGGCTATAGATTTGGTATATCAATAGGTTTTTAGTTTAAATGTTTGATTATCAGTGTTTTGCATTGTGAGTTTTCTTAACAAAAACTTAACTTTGGGTGTGTGAATTAATCCAAAACCAAGATTACCTTTGCCAGCTAAACTCTTTTTATATGACCCCACTAAAACTCGTAGTTTTTGACATGGCAGGTACAACTGTGCAAGACAAAAAAGAAGTAGAAACTTGTTTTGCTCAGGCTTGCCAACACATGAATCTCAACGTAAGCGAAGAGCGTATCTTGGCTTTGCAAGGTTATTCTAAAATCGAAGTATTCAGATTGCTTTGGGATGAGAAAATCGGTAAGGAGCATCCAGAATATACAGAAAATGTGGAGGTATCTTACGATTATTTCAGAATGATACTCGAAGAACATTACGAGAAGACCCCAATCTTGCCGACCGAAGGCTGTCTCGAAACCTTTGAATTTTTACGAGCCAACAACATCAAAATAGCCCTAACTACGGGATTCTATCGAAAGGTTGTCAATATAATTTTGAGTAAATTGGGGTGGTTGCAAGGACTCGATAATGACTATTTCAATAAATCTGGAGATAGCATTATAGATTTATCTATTGCCAGCGATGAAGTTCCGCAAGGTCGCCCCAAGCCATTTATGATTCAAAAAGCCATGAATTTATTAGAAATTGCCGATGCCAAGCAGGTTATCAACATCGGCGATACACCCTCAGATTTACAGTCGGGTATCAGTGCAGGCTGCCGATTATCGCTTGGTATCACAAACGGCACACATACCCACGAACAACTAAAAATCTACCGCAACGATGGGCTGATAAGCTCACTGAACGAACTAAAAGAAATTGTGCTACCTCTTATCTGAGCAATCTGTTATGAAATATGATTTAATCGTAGTCGGAGCTGGCATATTGGGTACTGCCCATGCCTTTCAGGCGGCCAAAAGTGGCAAAAAGGTTTTAATCTTAGAAAAAGACAATTATCCGGTAGGTTCGACCGTCCGAAATTTCGGGCAAGCTGTAACGTCGGGCTGCGTAGGAAAGTGGTTTGAGTACGGACTCCGAAGTCAAGAAATTTACCGTGAGATTCAGTCAAAATTCGATATTTCGGTTCGCCCAAATGGTAGTATTTATGTAGCATCCGACGAAGACGAGTGGGTTCTCTGCAACGAATTGTACGAGATTCAAAAATCCAAAGGATACAACGTCGTTTTGCTTTCAAAAAGGCAAGTTTTGGAGATGTACCCCGAATTCAAAGAAAACTACGTTCGCGGAGCAATTTACTACCCGACCGAGCTGAGTATCGAGCCTAATTTGCTAATTCACAGGGTTTTAGAGTACATTCAAAAAGATTTGGGTGTTGCGTATCGAAACAATACGTCGGTCATAGATTGTACCGAAAACACCGATGGAATTACCATCACGACAGCCCAAAAGGAAGCCTTCGTGGCCGATAAAGTACTGATTTGCAGTGGTTATGTTTTTAATCTTTTGTATCCCGAGATTTTCAGAAACAGCGGCTTGGTGGTGAGCAAATTGCAAATGATGCAAACCGTGCCGATGAATAACCTCGACCTCAAAGGAAATATCCTGACTGGACTTTCGATTCGGAGGTATGAGTCGTTTTCGGAGTGTCCGTCATTCCCCAAAATCGCCGTGCCAGAGCATTATACTGAGCTACAAAAGTGGGGTGTTCATATTCTTTTCAAACAAGCCATTGATGGCTCAATCATCATCGGCGACTCGCACGAATACGCCCCCGCTCACCAGATAGATGATTTAGGTTTCGATACCAAAGATTACGTCAACAATCTAATGATAAAAGAAGCCGAGCGTATCGTAAACTTTAAAATCAGTGGCAAAATTGCCCGAACTTGGGCTGGCTTTTATGCACAATACCCCGAGCATATTTTCAGATACGATGTTTCGACAAATATCCACATTTGCACAGGCATCGGTGGAAAAGGTATGACAACCAGCTTTGGTTTTGCCGAAGCCAACCTCAAGAAGTTGTACTCGTGAGTTCGTTCAAGATTTGTTCTTTTGGCTTTGGTGTAAATCCGAAGAAGATTAATTCGAGAATCAATAAAACACAGCCTACAATACAAATGGCGTAGCCAAAGAATATCAGTAAATCCACCCAACTTAATTTATTCAAAAAGAAGTTTTTGTAAATCAATAATCCGACGCTTCCGAGATACCCCACCGAATCGCAGATGTAAACCATGAATCCGGCATTGGCGTTGATTCTGAAAATGGCTATCAATCTCTCAAAAAATACCGTTTGGATTGATAAATACGGAAAAAATAGCCCTACACCGAGCATTATCATCCACCAATACGCCGAAATCAGATTTTGCTCAAACAACCAAGAACTCACTCCGCAAAGCAATAAACTCAGAAACATCAAAAGATGAAGTACGTTAAACGCCTTGATGTTGTTTTTTATGATGGCAATGGTGGCAATCATCATCAGCACAATCACGCCGATGATGGTTTCGGTACGAGCAAAAACCGCTTTGTCGAACCCCGAATCTAATTGTTTCCAAATCTCAACCGAGAAGTTATCTCTAAAATCTCGAATCGTTGCCATTAAGGCATACGCCACGGTAACGCACAGAAGCCCCCAACCAAATTGTTTGATGACCTGCTGGCGGTTTCGGCGGGTCATGGGTGGGCGGATAGAACGCTGTGCAATATCTTCGGCGTTTGGTTTAGGAATAACCGATAGCATCCAGACAAAAAATACAAAAACAGGTAGAAAAATCAGACCAATCACAAAAGGCATCCAGAATTCTGATAACCCGAATGATTCGTTGATATTGAGGTAAATAGTTTTCAAAACTCCCGACGAAACAACCATGTTTCCGCTCAGACCCAACGCCAAAACCTCAGTCGTACGGCGGCCTTCGAGAAAACTAAAAATTACGCCCCAGACCATGCCGAGCGGGAGTCCGTTAAAAAACAAGAAAACCCAATTGTAAGGGAATGGCGTCAGACCAAATAAAAATAGAGCGATTTCGGAGAATAGAATTAACCCCAAAATAAGTTTGATTCTTTTGTAAGGGCTGAGTTCAGATATAACTTTAATACCGATAAATTTTGAGGTCATGTAGCCCAAAACTTGCGTGATTATCAAAACGATTTTGTAATCAATGCCCCACAGTGCGTAGTCGGCGTATAAACCAGTATTGAATGGTTTTCGGAAAGCATACATACAAAAATAAGCCCCAAAAGAAGCGATGATACACCACAACGAAAAAAAGAATTTATCGCTATCGAGACGTTTTTTTATCCATCTCATAGACTTTGGGTGATAAATTTTAGGTTATTGAAATTGGTGATGAGAGAGAGTAAAAGCATCCTGAATCTGGCTATTTGTAAGATACAAAGGTGCTTTTATGATGTTATTTGAATATTACTGAATGATTAAGGATTCGTTATTGATTCGATGTTTGCAGATACTGAAATAGTACTTATCTGAAATCTGCCAGTAGTTAATCGAAAATAGTTGTTTCCATTTGGGTAATAGAATGTAAAAATAAAATCACCACTAAGAGCTTAGTGTTCTACGTGAACTTAGTGGTGAAATTAAAAATACGATTTTATCAACCGAAAGAGAATAATAGGGTGTTTTAATTACCTGACTATCAATTTTTTGAGAAGATTAACAAATAACATAAACTAAAATTGTGCATCTATAAATCCCGTAAAACCGTGAGGCGATTATATGCCAAAATTGGTAAAATTGTGGGTCTGAAGGTTATACGTGCCACAGATTCTTCACCTTATTATTTCACAATTTATTAAATTCGGTTGGCATCCAATATAATTAGATATTACACTAAATTATTTATTTTATCCAATAAATTACTATCTTTGTCGTTATTATCCCTATAATCATAAATTGTTAATAATCAGTCTATTATGGAACAAATGCAAGAAAGAAGAAGTAACACTGCCGTGAAAGCAGGGCTTGTTCTGACGAGTGCCTTATCGGTGCTTTTGGGTTACCTTTATTTTAATTCGCGTCAGGAAATCGACCAAAAAAATGTCGATATTACCTCAAAAACCAAAGAATTACTGCTCACAAACACCAAACTTGATTCGATTTCGACTCAATTAGATGCCAAAATAGCTGAATTACAATCAATGGGCCAGCAAGTAGATGACCTCTTGGCTGTTAAGGCTCAGTTGGAGCAAGATAAAAAATCGCTTATCAATTCTAAAAACGTAAGTATCCGCGATTACGAAAACAAAATCAAAGGATACGAAGCAACGCTTACTCAAAAAGATGCTGAGATTGCTAAGTTGAGAGAAGAAAATGCGGTCTTGGCAACTCAAAATAAGACACTTACAACCGAGAGAGATAATCTTGCAACCGAAAACACTGGCTTACGTACCGACAAACAAGCTCTTAGCGACTCGGTGTATTCGACAACCGTTAAGAATCGTGAATTGACCGAAAAAGTAACGCTTGCGGCGGCTTTGAAGGCCATGAACGTAACGGTAAATGCTGTAAACTCACGTGGTAAAGAGCGTGATGGTGGCGAATACAAAGCGAAACGTGTAGATAAAATCAAGATTTCGTTTAAACTTGCCGAAAATCCATTGACCAAGAAAGAAGACAAAGTAATCTATATGCGTTTGCTCGACCCACAAGGTAATGTGATTTCTGACATGGCCACTGGTTCTGGTGCTTTTATGTTTGGTGGAAAAGAAACCGTTTATACTGCAAAACAATCGGTTTTCTACGATAATTCTGGACAAAACGTTGACTTCATCTATTCGCGTGGAGCTCCTTACGCTAAAGGAAAATACACAATCGAGCTATACTCTGAGGGTTTCAGTGTAGGTCGTGGTACTTTTGATGTAAAATAAACTTTAAGATATTTTATACCGTCCCCCTTTCTGCGAAGAAAGGGGGATTTTTGTTTTGTAGTGAGCTCGTGTCACGGTTTTTAAGGTAGTTGTTTCAATAAAATCAAAAAACAATATAACTATTTGTTATTTGTATTTAATATCTATAATTTTGATAGATAATATAGATTTACAGATTAGATAAAATATAAAATAATGCAAGATTTTCGGCTAAAAGTATTCGATAGCGTGGCTCGCAATCAGAGTTTCACAAAAGCAGCAACCGAACTTTTTATTACTCAACCTGCCGTTACGAAGCACATAAAAGCTCTCGAAACCGAGTTAGATTTACGTCTGTTCGATAGGCGAGGAAATGCCATCATTTTGACACCACCGGGCGAGGTTCTCTTCAAATATTCGTCGAGGATTTTTGCACTTTATCAAGAAGCAATCTATGAATTAGGCACATTCAAAAACCAGCTAACGGGTACTTTTAGGCTCGGTGCCAGCACGACGATTGCTCAATATTTGATTTCGCCTTTATTGGCAAAATTCCACGCAAAATACCCGCAGATTCAGCTTACTTTGATGAATGGTAATACAGAAGTCATCGAAAATGCGATTTTAGACGGTAAAATTGACTTAGGAATCGTAGAAGGTCAAAAGCACAACCCAGGGATTCGCTACCACGATTTTATGGAAGATGAATTAGTAGCGGTGGTTCATTCTAAAAGTAAATTTGCAAGATTGGAGTCTATCAATGTCGAAGAGATTATAAATATTCCGTTGGTGCTGCGTGAGCGTGGGTCGGGTACACTCGAAGTCCTCGAAATGGCCTTGAAAGACAAAAATATCAAGTTTGGGTCGCTCAATATTATCATGCACTTAGGTAGCAGCGAGAGCATCAAGTCTTTTCTCGAACACGCCAATTGTATGTCGTTTATTTCGGTAAAGGCAATCCAGAAAGAGTTACTTTCGGGTGAACTGAAAATCGTAAAAATTAATAATTTTAGGATACTCCGAACCCTCAGTTTTATTCATCCACAAGGGCAACCCGAAGGCCTCGCAACTAATTTTATGCGTTTTGCGGCTCGACAATATAACCAAAAGTAATTCTAAACGACTTGAAAAGTCGTTCTACAATTCAAGTTTTTTGCTCAATCGTTGGTACAAAAACGACGCGATTAGCAGCAGTATCCCGACCGAAATGAATAAAATGATTTTGGTGAGTGTGTTGGCGTCTGATAAATCGTAGCTAAAAAGTTTTAAGATGACAATGCCCAGCAAGACAATGCCCGAAATCCTGAATAATTTGCTTCGATTGATGAATCCTATGTAAATCATCAGAAGCCCGTAGATTGCCCAAAGTACACTATAACCGATTCGGGTCGAATCTTTTGCTTGAGCAGCTGCGTGAGGTTTATCGACCAACATCCAAACCGTTGAGATTTCATAGGTTAATATCAGCAAAATTAGGATGTGTACAACTAAATAACGGATAGTTTTTACGAAACTCAATGAATCGCTGAATGTTTGGACCAATTGCAGATTGAGATAAACCAGCACTCCTATAAATACATACTGCACGTACCTAATCAGTAAACCTAAAATCGGTAGGTTGTTTCTCATAAATTCGTCGCGTAACAATGACGGATTATTCCCCAAAATACTTGCCCAAATAGTTAGTGCAGAAAAAGCCGTCAGTATCAAAAGTGCATCGTGCTGAATCTGGTAACGCCGACAAAGGATTATTAAAGCCGACAGGAACGCCATTGTATAATTGAGAATCCAAGTGTATTTGAAGGCTTCGTGAATAGAAATATTTAATTCGGACTTGGGCATATTCATCTCGTACCAATGCGTGATTTGAAGGAATCCGGCTAAATAGAAAAGTAAAACTGCTGAGACACCGGCCATCCAGAAAATCATTGATTTGTCGGATGTTTTTTTGAGTAAATAAGCGGCTAATCCGAGATTGAATAACCCAAACGCAAGAGTGAATAAGCCCTCGAATCTTCCGTCTTGTATATTGCTAAAAATATCTAAATTTGAAAAATAGTAGAATAATGTATTGAGAATCAGAAATGCCAATCCTTTGGCTTTGACTGACTCGCCTCGTAGAGCTTGTGTTATAAAATAGCTCATCGTCATTGAGTAAAAAATTAGCGAAAAGCCGATGTTTATCGCAATATTTTTAGTTTCTTGGTAATTGTCATGGCGAGTAAAAGTAAAAATTAACCACGTAAATGCAAAGGCAACTCCGCCCATCCAAAGCCATTTTTTGCGGAATAATAGCCACAAAATACCAATATTGACGAGGGTCATGTAGGTAAACAATTTCCATACTTCTCCGGAGTTATTGCTCAACAAAAACGGAATGGCGTATGCACCTACGAGCCCGAAAATACCAATCCATTGGCGGTCGTAGATAGTGGCTAAATAAACGGTCAAAACGGTAAAAAGTACCATCAGCCCGAAGGTCAGCCAAAGCGGATAAAACTGATAAAAATGATAAGCCGAGTAAGTTGTAAAATAAGTTGTGGCTGCCGCTCCGCTCATCAAAACACTGCTGTAATTGTGGTATTTGGGCTTGAGCCAATAGGCTAATCCACCCAGAGTAGCACTTGCGACATAACCCAAAACGATTCGAGCCGCGGGGCTGAGTAGATTATTATCAATGGCATATTTGACAAAAATGCCAAGACCAATAACTAAAATAAAAATGCCCACTTTGCTCAGAAGATTGCCACCCCAAAACTCCTCAGAACTTATGCTTTTGGATGGTAAAATAACCTTTGGAGGCGTTTTAGGGACATTGGTTTCAATGACGGGCGGGATAATTGCCGTATTTTCGGTAGGTTTTGCCAATGCACGAATCTCGTTTCGTAGCTGCAAGACAGTGTTTTGGTAATTTGCTAAATCTCTCGAAAGTGCATCAATGCGGTCTTCTAAGGCTTTAATTCGGTCAGGATTTTCCATAGTATAGTTGGTTAAACGAGCTAAAAAGCCGCTTTACTGCTCCTCCCAGAAAACCCTCAAAACTTTAGAATTTACACCCACTTCTTCAAAAAATTGTAACCAATAGAGTTGCTGATTGGAGAGGTTATCGGTCGGAGATTTGACTTCTACAAATGTATAGTTTTTCTCATCCCAAACAAATAAATCGGGGAATCCACGTAGGTTTTCGACCAGATTTTTCGACATTTCGTGCAGAATCTTCTTCAATGCCTCAAATTCAATCACTTCAACGGCTTTACGAACCATCAGCCAGATTTCTTCGAGCCAAACCACAAACGGATTGGCGATTCCGAATTTACTCTCGTAGCGTTCGCCCATGTAAGTCAACAGGTCTTGAATATCCTGAAAACCTTCTAAATGGCTGATAATGATGTCTTTACGTTTTTCGTAAAAATCGGGGAGGTATAAATCAGACGGTCGGCGTTGAAACGGATGATGAAATGAAACCAGGGCGGGGTCGAAGACAATATCCCAAAAAACTAACCCAAAGATTCCTCGCCAGAGGTGGTTTTCGGCAAAAACGGCGTTCATGTTTTCGCTGTGAAAATACTCAATCGTCCCGAGTTCGACCTGCCCACGATGCTCTTCCGAAATCGTGATAGAGTCAGACTGATGCAACCAAGAAGTTGTACTTTTTTTAGAAACCCGTTTCTTGCTCGAAATCTTGGTAATGAGGTCGGTTGCGTAGAATTTCTCATCGGCATTTTTTGGTTCTGCCACCATCAGATAGCAAAGAGCGAGGGCTTCTTCATTATGCCCCAATTTATGCAGGGTTCGGGCTTGGCGTTCTCTCGAAGGCACTTGTTCGGTTAGGCGATAAATCGTCAGGGCTTCATCGAGGAGTTTGTTTTTCTCTAAATATGCCCCGATTTTCAAGATTAATCGCTCGTACGATGGCATTGCGATTTCGCTCAAATCACGAATCGAATCGTTTACGGTCAGAAACCAGTTGAATACTTCGAGTGGCTCGGCGGTATCTTTTAGCTGATTAAACAAATCGTTTTGGTCGGTTACAAACCATTTATCTTCGGCATCTTTTCGGGTATTAAATCGGGCTACGAGCTTATCGTCGTCGTGGGTTTCAAATTGTATTAATCCGAGGTCTCGCACCACAAATTCGGTCATATCCATGTACCGATTACCAAAGAAAAGAAACTTCATAAACGTAGTTTCGTATTCAAAACACACTTTTATGAGGTCGTGGGTTTGGTTGATGGCTTCGACAATTTGGTTAAATTCAAAATTTTGAAGAATGTGCTGGATGGTGTCTTCTTTTTTGAGTTTCACCCCACCCAACCCTCCCCCGATAGGGAGGGCTTTTAGCTCTACCTGCGTAAAAACATTGAGTAGTTCTTTGCCGTAGGTTTCGTGTTTTTGAGCCGATGGTTTTTCGATAAATTCACGTTCGAGCAGCTCGGCTAAAGCAGCCCGAATATCATTGATTTCGTTGTAAATGAGCTTGTTAGTCTTAAAAAATAGCCCTCGGCGATTGGTGAATCGTATAAAAAGGCATTGAGCGTCTTCGGAGAGACAATAGTATTTTCGTAGAAATCGCCACTCACGTTCTTCTAAAATATGCTTGTATTTGTCTTGAACAAAATTCAGGACATACTCAAAGTATTCGAGGTAATACTTGGGAGGAAGCTCTATTTTTTCGGGTGTTTCGGGCATCAATAAATTAGCGAATGATGTTATTGCTGTAATTTAAAATTTAATTAGACGTGTCACACTTATGAAGAGGACTACAAAGACCGAATTTCAGTTCTGTAAAGTCTTCAACCATCAGCTACCCCTCCGTCTTGTCCCGAATATTTTCGGAACAAGACACCTCCCCTTAAACAAAGGGAGGAAAATGAAAAATATTAGAGATGTGTATAGCTTGTGGCTCAAATTGAAGCGAAAAAGCTATTTTTATCATTTATTTATGATTAACTATTTTTACCGTAAATCGCTTGGTTCGACCATCACGACGTCTTCTTTTTCGATTACAACGGCACCTTCGGGCAGGCCTTTGGGTTTACGGACAAATTTCTTTTTGGTAACAATCACCGGAGCCAGGGTTTCGTTGCGTCGTTTTGAATAATACGCTGCCAACGAAGCCGCTTTTTCGATGACCGAGTTCGGAAAAACACGTCCTGATTTGTACTTTACAACCACGTGCGAGCCAGTGGCATCGCGGGCGTGCATCCAAAGGTCTTCTTTGTAGGCGTATTGCTGGGTCAGCAAATCGTTATTTTTGGAGTTTTTACCCACCAAAACCTCAAAGCCTTCAATCTCAAAACGCTTAAATAATTGATGTAGTTCGAGTTTTTGATTTTTGGTTTCTTGCAATTGATTTGCCTTGATATAATTCCGAAATTCTCGGATACTCTCGATGGCTTCGATACTGCCAATATGCTGCTGAATATCTCTCAAAATCTGCTCTCGACTTTCGATATTATCCATCAATTTATCAATCTCAATCTTCTCGTTTTTGGCTTTGCGATAATAGTTTTCTGCATTTTTTTGGGGCGATAAATCAGATTTTAGCTTGATTTTGATGGGTTGATTTCGATAAAAATCGAATAACTCGACCGATTCGAGTCGGTCTTCAATCTGATGTAGATTTGCCATCAAAATATGCCCGATTTCTTCATTTTTAATGTCTGAATCAACCTTTTCGAGCCGATTATACGCATCCTGCAAATAAACCTCGGTTTGTTTTCTCTCTTTGTTCAATTTCCGCAAAACCACCGATTTCTCTTTGTCGAGGGTATCGGTCTTGTTGTAATTGACATAGAATGAATTAATGGCTTCGATTGGGTCGGTGAATTCTTTCAATATTTCGCCGAATGGCACCAAGGAGAGGTGCAATTGATGCTCGAATCGGATGAGGTAGTAGGCAGGATTATTGAGCAGCGAGAGTGTTTGCTGAATTAAATCCCATATTCGTTGGTCGGGATTTGTAATCTCAACTGATTTGAATTTATCCTCCAAAAACGCATTGACAACCTTGCCGAAGGTCGGGAATAGTTTTTTATAGTCTTGATGTTGCTGGATAAACGCTTCGTACGATTGGTCAATCGGGCGGTCTAATTGGTTGATTTTGAGGTTGTTATCGGCTATAATTCGACTGTGAAATAAGTCAAGTACATCGTTATTCTGAAATAAAATGATATTCGACCGATTGCCGTACATCTTAAAAAGTAGCGAAAAACCATTCTCGAAATCTATCGAAAAACAACGTTCGTTCAAGAATTGTCGTACCCCAATTACCTCTAAATCAATGAGTTGTTCGAATAAATCTATGCTGTTTTTTTTGGCTCTCTCAAACTGTTCGGTAAAATAAAAACACGCAAAATCGGGAAAAACAACTGCCTTGATATAAAACTCTTTGTAGTTACGTTTTTTGCCACGAGCCACGGCAAAACCCAACACGAGTTCGTCTTTTTCTTGGCTAAAACACTCCATGAGTTTCAGTCCGATGAGTTTAGGCTGAATGCTCTGGGTAAGCTGCCGTAAGAAGTAGTAATTGTTCTGCACAGTATCTTCTGATTTTGTGCAAAGGTAAGACGAAAATATAAATAAAAAGCCACCACGAATAAACGCGATGGCTTTGCTACACTACCCACGAAAAATTATTTTACTTGTATAACTTCGATTTTAATAAATTTTAGTGGTTAGGTAGTTATTCTGTTACTTCGGCGAACTCTTGTGTACGGACCTTAAATTTAGGTTTTTCGCCTTTCGGAACGATAACGATGAGGTCTGACGATACTTTTGAGCCATTTTTTAGTAAAAATCCACCTTCGACCTGCACCGTTGTACCGTTTTGAGTGTATGGAACTTTAAATGGTTTTGCCTTAACGTTTGCACCTTTCGATGTGAGACGTTTGCCAGTGGCGTTTGTACATTCAAAACGTGCGATTGCTGAAGGGTCTCCTTCAAAGATACTGTTGAGTTCGTCGCCTGCTTTTTTGAAATAAATCAGCATACAGCCGCTTTTGTTTTGGGCCATTACAGTTACTTCGTAGCGAGAATACGTATCTTCGGTACGCTCGTTGCGGATTGTATAAGTGTATTCGATACCGTTGCTCGCAGAGGGTTTATCTTCGGTTAGTTCGAGTACGTTTTGGGCATTTGAAAGAAAACTAATAAAGGAGAGTGTTAAACTTAAAAGGTATTTCATGGTGATTTGATTGATTTTATTATTTAAAAAATTATTTTCTTGAAATTTTTTCCATTTTCTTCTTGAAAAAGCCACGACTTTATCGTTGGGTAAAATAAATTTATTGCCATCTAACTGAGCATAATCGGTGTTAAGAATGGTTGATTTATTGACCCTCACAAAGTTTTTGTATTGGGTTACAATCGCTTCGATTTTCTTTAAGGTCGTAGCTACAATTATCTTTTGCCCAGTATTCATCGTGATGATGGTATAATTTACATCGGCATCCATGTTGATGATGTTTCGGGTTGGCAGTTTCTTACGTCCGCCCACGTGTACGAGCGTATTTTCAATTTTTAAATTAGCTTCCATGATTCTTAATAATTTTTTGTATCATTCAACTTACTATTAAGTAGTTAATCGAAAATGGTTAATCGTTAACTGAAGTTTATAATCGCCTGATTATCAGCACTCTATTGACGATTAACCATTGATAAATAACATAAACCAATTTATATCAAGCACTTATACATCGGTATAGGTAATATAAACCTTGCAATTTTGGGCATCTAAATTGCTCGTTGCATCGTTTTCTAATCTGAAAATAACCACATTAGTACCATCAAAGTAAGCCCTAAAACCAATGCCTGGATTAACATTTTCTGTACCCGAAACATACCCAAATGGCCCCGCTACAATCACAACATTGATTGAGATAATCTTCGATGCATCTAAACCATGAGCAATATTTGTAGTCATCGTTGTACCAGAATTGATAATTCCTGTTACGAGTTTTGTTTTTATATTAGGAACATCGGCAGCAGTTCCACCTAATTTTGTAAAACCACGAACCACCATATTTCCATTACCTCGCAATTCGAGCATAGGAGTCTGAGGATTCCCCGCCGCACTACTAATATGTGTCCAGCGAATTACTGCACTTGAGGGAGTTCCGCTGGGGTCAACTGACTGAAAGAATCCTTCTTCGCCCGATGTACCCGCAAATCGAATCATGCCAGTAGATGCCGACTTAACGTAAATATTTGGGTGTGCCAAAGTGGCATTGGTAGCCTGTATTTCAAGACCCGTAAGCGAAGGCTGAGTGGTAGTTGTACCAATAAAAAACTTCCCTCTCGTGGCTCCTGCCCCCATAATGGTTGCGTTGCTATTGAAAGTGGCAATACCCGAAGCAGTCAATGCACCACCTACACTAAAAGTATTATTAGCGAAACCAAACATTGTAGTTGGTGTAGCAGCTGCACTTGTGTAATATTTCCACTCAATACTTGAGCCTGCTTGAACCGAACCAGTAGTTGATTCTTGCGTAATTGCTGCGGGGTCTATTACATTACCGTATCTAAAAATAGTGGAATTTGCACCGATTGAATTAATCACTGGATTTGTCAGAGTTGAGACACCATTCGCAGTAAAAAAATTGGATTGAACGCCATTCGTTGCTCCTTGGGCAACCAATCGGTTTGTGCTTGAGTTTAGCACCCAACTATTTGTGGCTGCGGCAGGAAAATTTATCCAAGCAGAGCCATTGAAGTAAGCATATTGATTGAGGGCATTATCATACACCAACATCCCGTTAGTAGGCGTTGGATTAGCCGACGTAATGGCTGCTTGATTAGCGTAGCGTGGTACGCTCAGACTTCTATTATCTACCGAAAAAGATTGGGCAAAAATTGAAGTAGCAAAAGCTATTAATGCGAAAGATAAAAATATTTTTTTCATGGTAATATTATTGTTTTTTTGATGAAACAAAGCTACATCACAGCTTTTCTTTATTTTTATCCATTTCACGAAAGGCTATTCTGTACACACGAACTGCGGTTTTGATTCTATAAATCATTTACGATTGCCTATAAAAAAGCCTCTCAAACACCACTTGGCTTTCGAGAGGCTTTGTATTTCAATAAATAACTATCACTGGATGTACATTTTACATCAGTACCTATATTGATGTACTTAGGGCTGGAAGTTTCCTCCTAAGTTTATCACATTAAGGAATGTAGGTAACTAAAACCTTAAACGTGACACTTAATCCAGCCGCAGGTGTGATACTGGAGCTTGCAGTACCACTGGTATTTCTGAGTAGCCTAATGTTAGACCCTTCAAAAAAAACTGAATACTGGTAACCCGCAATAGAAGAATTCTCTCCAACCGTAATATTGGACAAACCAGTAACCAAAACTGATATTTCGATGATTTTTGCAAAATTTAACCCATGAGCAATATCATAACCCGCAGCAGGCCAACCTCCGTTGGCGGTGGTCATTGTACCAGTAAAATATTTTGTCTTGATAGCCGGTACATCAGCACCGAAACCGCCTAATTTTGTAAATCCTGCCACTGTCATATCTCCTTCGCCATCTAAGGTCATCATTGTTGTTTGAGTTGGCGTAGTAGCATTATCTAAATGAACAAAAGACATTGACGCACTGGCTGGCGTTGCCGAGTTAATGACCGACTGCATCATGCCTGCATTTCCAGTTGTTCCTCCATATCGGATAACGTTATTGGGCGATTTAATATAAATATCTGGGCTTGCCGCATTTGTCGTGCTTGACTGAATCTCCAAGCCATTACCCGCAGTTGCCGTTGTCCCGATTGTGGTCTTTCCTCTTAAAGCACTTGTCCCATTGATTGTAGCATTTCCTGTTGCATTTAAGCCACCTGTAACATTGAATGTATTGGCAGAATAACCAAATAAATGGGTAATTCCTTGCGGGTTTGCATTATCATAATATCGCCAATTGATACTTGTTCCGTTTAGATTTAAACCAGTAGTAGATTCTTGCATAATAGCATGATTACCCTGCGGCTGCCCATAACGAAGAAATGTATTGGCATTACCGATTGAATTAATCAAAGGAGCGGTAGCCGAAGTTACGCCATTGGAAGTAAATCTATTAGCCTCAATGCCGTTAGGTATCCCCGAAATTAATTCTACTCGTCCAGTTGTTTGATTTAGCAACCAAAGGTTAGAAGATGGACTCGAAGATGTTGGAAAATTTGTCCAAGCCGAACCGTTCCAGTAGGCATACTGGTTTAAGGCATTGTTATAAACCAACATCCCGACCGTTGGCGATGGGATAGCTGCCGTTATGGCCGTTTGGTTGGCATAACGTGGCACAGACATACTTCTATTATCAACCGAAAAAGATTGTGAAAACCCTGATAATGAAGCAATTATTATTAAAACGAACGATAGTATTATTTTTCTCATGTCAGATTAAGGAATATATGTAATAAAAATTCTGTACGTTGCCGTTGTACCACCTGCTACAGGTCTTATATTATTGCTATTCGTGCCATTTCTGATGATATAAACATTGTTACCATCATTGTAGGTAGTATATTGAAGTCCAGTAACTGCCCCTCTACTATCAACAAAATTTGGTTCAACCAAAAAACCACCATTTATTCCTATTCCATTGACTAATACTTTTATCTCAATAATTTTGCTATAATTTAAGCCATGAGGGACTGTTGTAAGCAAACTGGCATTTGTTTCTGGATTACTTCCAGGTGTTAGAGAACCAGTAAGAAGCAATGTTTTTATAGCAGGTGAAGACCTCGTAACTCCCGCCGTTGTGGTCGTAGCTTCGTCTCCTAATTTTGTAAAACTATTGAGGGTGAAGGTATTGGTACTACCTGTGTAACCAAACAAATTAGTAGTAACCTGTGGGTTTGAATTATCATAATATCGCCAATTGATACTTGTTCCGTTTAGATTAAAACCAGTTGTAGATTCTTGCATGATTGCCATACTTCCCTGCGGATGCCCAAAACGCACGAATGTATTGGCATTTCCAATTGAATTAATCAATGGAGCGGTTGCCGAAGTTACACCATTTGATGTAAATCTATTGGCCTCGATACCGTTAGGAGCACCTGAGTTGGCTTCTATACGGCCAGTTGTTTGATTTAACGCCCAAAGATTAGAAGCTGGACTCGAAGAAGTTGGAAAATTTGTCCAAGCCGAACCGTTCCAGTAGGCATACTGGTTTAAGGCATTATTGTAAACCAACATTCCGACCGTTGGCGATGGAATAGCCGCCGTTATGGCCGTTTGGTTGGCATAACGTGGTACCGACATACTTCTATTATCAACCGAAAAAGATTGTGAAAAGGCTGATAGCGAAGCAATTACACCCAAAAGAATGGTCAATATTATTTTCATTGTAGTATCAATTTAAATATTTTTCGATTGAATTACTTCACCTCAACCTCAGCACCTGCTGCTTCGAGAGCCGATTTAATTGTTGCCGCTTCTTCTTTGGTTACGCCTGTTTTTATCGTAATCACAATCGGTCTCCCTTGACTGAGTTGCTTCATAGTTGCTCCGAAATTTAGCCCAAACATCGACGATAAAACCTTAGCCACCGATTGCTTGGCATTGGGTTGGCTGGCCGTAACGATAATTAGTGTTGGTTGTTCTTTCTGGAAAGTACTGTTTGCATTTACACGAGTAGTTGTAGCTGTAAATCCGATGATTGAGAGAGCGAATACAAATAATATTTTTTTCATGGTAATTTTTGTTTTGTTTGATGTTTCAAAACTACCAATGAGCTTTTTTTTTATTTTTTCGATTTCACAAAATGTAGCCTACAATACATAAACCGTTGGTTTTGCTTCATAAACAAATTGAAACTATCAATCAATTTTATAGTTGTATAATAAAACTATGTGATATATTTAGACTTTTATTTGTAGTTTAGACCCCTATGACACTAAACGCCATCATTGTAGATGACGAATCTGCCGCACGCTCAATGCTTCGCCAGATTATTGCAGAACACTGCCCGATGATAAATCTGGTTGACGAAGCACCAGATGTAAAATCTGCCGTGAAACTCATCAATAAGCACAGCATAGACCTTGTATTTCTCGACATCGAAATGCCTGAAGAAAACGGCTTTGCGTTGTTCGATTATTTCAATCAACCGACCTTCGAGACTATCTTCTGTACTGCTTATTCAGATTTTGCCCTGCAAGCCTTTGAGGTATCAGCAGTAGATTATATCCTGAAACCAATCAGTATCTCTAAGGTGATTTTGGCGGTAGAGAAAGCCATTAAACTGGTGGGTCAAAACCAAATCATTCAACGAGTGAATGTTTTGAAAGAGAATTTGAGTGTCAATAAACTCCAAAAAATTGCTCTTCCGATGGCCGATAGCTTGGTTTTTGTTCAACTCGAAGATATTTACTTTTTTGAGGCCGATGGCTCATATACCAACGTAATCACCAAAAATGGTAAGACCCTCGTAAGCAAGAAAATAAAAGAGTTTGACGAGTTGTTATCTAACGATGCTCGGTTTTATCGAATACATCGTTCGTATCTGATAAATACCCACCAGATTCTGAAATACAATAAAAAAGATGGAGCCATGATAGAGTTTGCCAATGGCTACTCAGCCCCGATTGCCCGTGAAAAAGTGAAGGAGTTTGATGAGTTTATTGCAGACGTGCGGGTGTAAAATTTTACAAAGAAAATTTACATGAAAAAAACATTTATCCTTTTATTGATTTGCTTTAATTCGCTTGGACAAAAAGATAGCATTTTTGCATTACTCCAAAAACACAATAAAATAGATACAGTAAAGATTAATCTTTTGGAAAGGTATGTTGATTTGGAAGCTGATGGCAGTATTTGGCCCAAATATAATACTGAGCTAAAAGAAATGCTTCTTAAAATTATCAAGGATTCAAAATCTCAACAGAAACCTAAGGATTGGTACATTAAGAAATTAGTTACCTGTCTTTTATATGAGGGACAAAATTATTATCAAGTGTCGGGAAACACACAACTTGCCTTGAATTGCTTCTATGAAATGATTAAATACAGCCAATCTATCAATTACCAAAAAGGGATTGGCTCTGCTTTTAATGAAATTGGAGTTCTAAAATCTAAGCAAAAAGAGTATTTAGAAGCAATAAAGTATATGATAAAATACAATGAAATATGTAAAAAAATTAATGATGAATATAACTTATCAATAGGCTTGAATAATGTGGCATATTGTTACTATTCCTTAAAAAGGAATAAAGAAGCCTTAGCGTACTTCAAACAATCTTATGATTTAAAGAAGAAATTAAATCACCCATCAGTTGTAATTGTATTGGGTAATATTGGCAATATCTATTTAGAAGAAAAAGATTACGAAAAAGCACTCGAATATTATAATCAATCTTTAGATTTATTAAGAAAGAACGGGAGAGATGTCTTTGATAAATATGATGACCAGTTGACTGTCTGTTTAACAGCAATATCGAAAATTAATTATAATTTAAAAAAATATGACATTGCCTTAGATTATGCTAATAGAAGTATGGCGGTTGCACAGAAAACCAAGAAAATGCAATACAAGCAAAAGGTATTTGAAATTCTTTATCTCATTTATGAAAAGAAAAACCAGCCTTCAAAAGCTCTTGAATCTTATAAAAAGTTTATAGTATTACGTGATAGTATTACAAATGAAGAAAGTAAATCACAAATTCTAAAAGCCGAATTCAAATACGAAACTGAGCTAAAAGAAGCCAAAATCAAGGATTTATCCCAACAAAAACAAATCTCCGAACTCGAATCTAATCGTAAGACAACCTTCATTTACAGTATTTTAGGTGGAATTTTAGCCTTAGCTGCCATCGCCTACTTTTCGTTTACGAGATTTAGAGCTAAGAAAGAAAACGAAATCTTACAAACCCAACTCGAAGAAGCCCAACGCCGCATCGAAATCGAACAAAAAGCTACCGAAAGCGAGCTAAAAGCCCTAAAAAGCCAGATGAATCCGCATTTTATGTTCAATGCACTCAATAGCATTCAGGAGCAATTCATGTACGGAGATAAGCTGAAAGCCAACGAACAAATGGGTAATTTTACGTACCTGACTCGTCAGATTTTGAGTGTTTCGGGCAAGAAAAAAATCAATCTCTCGACCGAAATCGAGATTCTGAATAAATACCTCGAACTCGAAAGAATGCGTTTTAACGAAGATTTTAGCTATAAAATCAACCTAAGCGATAGCATCGACGAAGATTACCATCAGATTCCGCCGATGTTGATACAGCCATTTGTCGAAAATTCAATCAAACACGGATTACTTCATAAAACGGGCGATAAAAAATTGAGTATTGCCTTCGATTTAGACGAAACCGAAGAAAACCTGATTTGTGTCGTAGAAGATAACGGAATTGGTCGAGAGAAATCGGCCGAGATAAAGAGTAAACGAGTTCAGCAGCACGAGTCGTTCTCGACCTCAGCCACCGAAGAACGCCTCCGATTGTTGAGTAATGGGCTATTAGACAAAAATTACATCATTTACGAGGATTTGCAAGACCCAAACAACCAAGCAGCAGGTACACGAGTAACCATCACGATTCCGCTTTGAGCTTTAGCGATTCAGATTCCCTGCTATCAAAAGGCGAAGTTACCTCTCAAGAAGATACCAACAACAACATAAAACTTTTATTATAAATGAAAACAACACTACTGTTACTGTTTATTTCGCTTGTTTCCTTCGGGCAAAAAACCTACGAAGAGATTCTCAAAGACATCGAAAAACATCCACAAAAAGATACTATCAGAACAGAACTGCTCATTGATGCTTGTGTTTCGGCTACTTTTAGGGCAGATTCAAACGTACTCAAAATGGCTACCGAAGCTAACCAAATTGCCACTAAGCTGAATTATAGATTAGGAATCATCCGTTCATTGAATTGTCTGGGCAATTATTATTTTAGTCGTGCATTAAACGATAAAGCTGTTAATTATTATATTCAGGCACTCAAATTGGCCGAAAAAAGTAAAGATTTGAGAAATATCGTCATCGGTAAAAGTAATTTAGCAAATGTTTTTGCCCATGACAATAATCACACAAAAGCCATAGAATTGCTCACCGAAGCAGATAATATATTGACTGCTCAAAAAGACTCTCTGAGCCAGAATCGAGCTGCTATTCTGAATAATTTAGCTTTTTCGTTATCTGAAACCAAAAATCACGGCAAAGCAATTACTACTTATCAAAAGGTATTGAACATTTGTATTGCGAATAAAATTGGCTTCGGAATAGCTCTCACTTTGGATAATTTAGGAAAAGAGTATTTTAAATTAAAACAGTATAACAAAGCCTTAGATTTTTTCAAAAAAGCTGAAATAGAGATTATTAAAAATCATGTTGATTTTGTTAGAGGAAAAAATCTCAAAAGCATAGGTACTTGCTATCAAAAGTTAGGAAATAATACCGAAAGTTTAAAGTACCTGGCACTCGCCAAAGAGATTGCCCTCAAAAATCAAGACAATGAAGGGCTAACTGATATTTATTTTGAACTACAAGAAAACTATTTTAAGATAAAGGATTTTAAAAATGCCTATCAAAATCTCAGTAGCTACATTGAATTAAAAGATAGCTTGTTTAGTATCGAGAAAAAGAAAACTATCAACGAACTAAACATGAAATACGAAACCGAAAAAAAGGAAGCTCAAATCAAGGATTTATCCCAACAAAAACAAATCTCCGAACTCGAATCCAATCGTAAAACAACTTTCATTTACAGTATTCTGGGCGGGATTTTAGCCTTAGCCGCCATCGCCTACTTTTCGTTTACGAGATTTAGAGCCAAGAAAGAAAACGAAATCTTACAAACCCAACTCGAAGAAGCCCAACGCCGTATCGAAATCGAACAAAAAGCTACCGAAAGCGAGCTGAAAGCCCTGAAAAGCCAAATGAATCCGCATTTTATGTTCAATGCACTCAATAGCATTCAGGAGCAATTTATGTACGGCGATAAGCTCAAAGCCAACGAGCAAATGGGTAATTTTACGTACCTGACTCGTCAGATTTTGAGTGTTTCGGGCAAGAAAAAAATTAATCTCTCGACCGAAATCGAGATTCTGAATAAATACCTCGAACTCGAAAAAATGCGTTTTAGCGAAGATTTTAGCTATGATATTAACCTAAGCGATAGCATCGACGAAGATTACCATCAGATTCCGCCGATGTTGATACAGCCATTTGTCGAGAACTCAATCAAACACGGCTTACTTCATAAAACAGGCAATAAAAAACTGAGTATCGCCTTCGATTTGGACGAAACCGAAGAAAACCTGATTTGTATCGTAGAAGATAACGGAATTGGTCGAGAGAAATCGGCTGAAATAAAGAGTAAACGAGTTCAGCAGCACGAGTCGTTCTCGACCTCAGCCACCGAAGAACGCCTTCGATTGCTGAGCAACGGACTGTTAGATAAAAACTACATTACTTACGAAGATTTGCAAGACCAAAACAACCAAGCAGCGGGTACACGAGTAACCATCACGATTCCGCTTTGAGTATTAACGATTCAGATTCCCTGCTATCAAAAGGCCAAACAGCAACGTAAAGAAGGCAATGATTTTACCCCATTTTTTCCATTCTTTGCGGCGTTCGGTTTTGTCCATTTGATTGTAGGGTTTGAATCGCTTGGTTAAGGCTCTGCCCAAAAAGTAAACTCCGCCCGAAAACGACCCCAAAGTAATCAGAAAAGCCAAAACTGATAAAACGGCGTATCCTGCACAGGCCAGTCCACAAGCCAAATAAAGTCCATAGACACTGACAACCATTCCCAAGAAAAACAACGCGACAAACCCGATTATTTTCTCGGTGGGTGGGCGTTCTTTGGGTTTTGTATTTAAACTGGTTTGTGTTTTTTCTTGCTCAATTAATGTCCGTAGGCTATCGGAGCTGATAGCGGTTTTTTCTTGTTTTTCTACGATTTCTACCGCAAAAGCCCTTGAGAATGGCATTTTTTGAAGATGATTACCCAATAAGATTGATAACCCGAAACTACTCGCCATAAAAATCCCGATGCAGATTCGCCTAAACCGAAAACGGTTTTGGGTATGTGTAAGATTCATTTCGTAGAATTTACCCACCCAAAGCAGTAGAATGCTAATCGCAAAAACGGATATTTCAATAGCAAGGTGAGTAAAGGCAGGGAGCGAAATACCTAAAGTCAACCCAATCAGTATTTTGCTGATTTCTAAAAACCCAAGCAGAATGATGGCCACTTTTGTATTTTTACTTGCCCAGCGAGAGATGTTTTTCATAGCTTTTCGGCCGGATAATATTACATAATTACCAAAAAGCTACGAAAAACAATAATGAAATCGAATTTTACTTATTTTTTCGATAAATTAAGATGCTTCTAAAATTGTGTTTTAGCTGAAAATATTCGAATAATTCGAGTTATTCGATAAACTCTACACTAAGTTTTAAATTCCGGCCCCTTCTTTGAGTTTTTCGGCATTATCGGCAATGCGTAATTGCTCAATAAAATCACCGATTTCACCATCCATCACCGTAGGTAAATTATAAACTGTATAACCAATGCGGTGGTCGGTGATACGGCTTTGCGGATAATTATAAGTCCGAATCTTATCTGAGCGGTCGCCGCTTCCTACCATTCCTTTGCGTTCGGCAGCGATAGCCGCATTGTGTTTGGCCAATTCCATTTCATAAATACGAGAACGCAAAACCGCCAAGGCTTTCTCACGGTTTTTGATTTGCGAACGCTCATCTTGACAACTCACCACAATACCCGTCGGGATGTGTACCATCCTAACCGCCGAATACGTAGTGTTGACCGACTGCCCACCCGCACCCGATGAGTTGAAGGTATCTACCCTAATATCGTTCATATTCAAGACCACATCTACCTCATCGGCTTCTGGCAAAACGGCAACAGATGCCGCCGACGTATGCACACGCCCTTGCGACTCGGTTGCGGGTACTCGCTGCACACGATGCACACCTGACTCGTACTTGAGTTTACCATAGACGTCTTCGCCTTCTACTTGTACTACAATCTCTTTGTAGCCGCCCGAAGTCCCTTCGTTGTGGTCGAGCAAAGACATACTCCAGCCTTGTTTTTCGATGTAGCGTTGGTACATTCTGAATAAATCTCCGGCAAAAATTGAAGCCTCATCGCCACCCGTACCTGCACGAATCTCCAAAATGACGTTTTTGCTATCATTTGGGTCTTTCGGAATCAACATCTCTTTGATGATTGCCTCCATTTCGTCGCGTTGCGGAATCAACTCATCTAATTCGGCCTTGGCCAAATCCCTAAACTCCTCGTCTTTTTCGTTGGCGATTACGTCTTTGGCACTTTCTATATTCGACAATACATTCTTATACGCCTTGTATTGATTGACGATTTTCTCTAAATCTTTGTATTCTTTACTGATTCGTTTAAATTTCGTCATGTCCGAAACTACTTCGGGCTGTGTAATTTGTTGCGAAACTTCGTCGAATCTTTCTTTTATTGCTTCTAATTGGTCTAACATATTCTGTATTAATCAATGCTTTATCTATCGTTTCGGATAATATATCTCTAAAACTTTCTAATTTTAACGCAAAGTTACGAAATTTATCCCTTTCATAATATCTAAGATTAAAAAGCATGCTCAACAGACGAAATTTCATTAACAAAGGCCTTGTCGCCACTGCCGCAACTGCTATTGGCTGCACATCTACCGAAAAAGAAGGTAAAACAAACGCCAACTCAAAAGAAGGCTTGCCTATCACCATCGCCACTTGGGGACCAAACGTAAAAGCCGTTGATGCCGCCAACGAAGCACTCCAAAAAGGTGGGACCTCGCTCGATGCCGTCGAAGCAGGAGCAAGAGTACCCGAAGCCGACCCGAATGATACAAGTGTGGGCTACGGTGGCTTACCCGACCGCGACGGACACGTTACGCTCGATGCGTGTATCATGGACTGGAACAGCAAGGCAGGAGCCGTTACGTTTCTTGAGGGTATCATGCACCCAATCTCGGTGGCTCGCAGAGTGATGGAAAAAACCCCTCACGTGATGTTGAGCGGCAAAGGTGCTTTAGAATTTGCCCTTTCCGAAGGATTCAAACAAGAAGACTTATTGACCGAAGGCTCTCGTAAGGCTTGGGAAGAATGGAAAGTGAAATCTGAATATAAACCAAAAGTAAACGTAGAACGCCACGACACCATCGGGATGCTCTCGATTGATGCCAAAGCCAATATTTCGGGGGCTTGTACCACCAGTGGGCTTGCCTACAAAATGCACGGACGAGTAGGGGATTCGCCAATCATCGGGGCGGGTATGTTTGTCGATAACGAAGTCGGTGGGGCTTGTGCTACGGGGCTTGGTGAGTTGGTAATGCGTACTTTGGGTTCGTTTTTGGCGGTAGAATTGATGCGTCAGGGCAAAACCCCACAAGAGGCTTGCGAAGAAGTCATCAACCGAATCGTGAAGACAAACGCCAACTACAAAGAGTTTCAGGTAGGGGTTTTGGCAATCAATAAAAAAGGCGAACACGGAGCTTACGCCATCCAAAAAGGTTTCAATTACGTTGTTAATCAAGGCAATGGCAAAACTACCGTTTTTGAGAGTGAGTATTACATGAAGTAATTTTACCAGAATTTGTACTTCAAAACAGTGGTTGTCAACTGATTGTTTTCTTCATTTTTATCCAATATTTTTATTAATAGACCATTTTCGTAGATATTTGACTTAGTTTGAGTTTTAATCAACTCATCCATAGCCAAATCATAGCGAAAATGGTCTTCTTTTATCACATTGTTATTTTTATCATAATACCTCTCAATCTTCTCCTTTTTATAAAGTTTCTTTTTGCGATAAGTTTGTATAATTGTTTCACTCGTTAGCTTTTCATCATCAAAACGAGTGCTTTCAATGCTATTTTCTCCGATTTGTGGGAAGGTTGCAATAGTTTGGATGTTACGGCCTTTATCATCATAGATATAAGTATATTCTTGTTTTTTCTGACCATTAACTCTTTGTACATATTTTATATCTTGACCTTTTTCGTTCTGATGATGGATAAAATCTTGTCTTAACTGTAAAATATCTGGTTTTTCATATTTAATGGGTATTAGCCATAGAGAATCTGATGGAATTACTCTATTGATATACTTTTTATCCAAGATTATGTGTAAAAGTTTACCTTTAAGTAGTGTTTTATTTGGGTCATCTTCGTTCAATAATTTAAAGCCAATTACTTTATCAAATTTATTATCAAAGTAAATACCTTCATTTACTTGCAGGAAGTCGTAGCGACTAACTGATTTGACTTTTTTTGAATCAGAGTAATATTCATAAATTTCAATAGTGCTTTTTATATTGGATGAATCGCCATCATTGAAAAAAAACTTCTTTGTATTTCTACCCGAAGTATCTTTCATAATAACCACTTTGAGAATGTCATTCTTCCAGTATTCAACTGTCTTGACTTTGAGCGAATCATTGGCGAAGGATACCGTAGATATTAATAGAAAAAAGAGTATAAGATGGATGTTTCTCACGATGAGCAAAGGTTTTTCATAATCAACCAACAAATAAAACTCACTGACACAAACATTTCAAACATTTTTTTGCATAATATCCAAAATTGCCGTACTTTTGCGTTCCTTTTTGGAAAATAGTATTTATTTAGAATCAATTTAACAAGTTAAAATGCCTACTATACAGCAATTAGTAAGAAAAGGACGTGAGCAAATGGTATGGAAGTCAAAGTCGCCTGCTTTGGATTCTTGCCCGCAGCGTCGTGGTGTATGTACTCGTGTATATACGACTACACCAAAAAAACCAAACTCAGCTCTTCGTAAAGTAGCTCGTGTACGTTTATCAAACACTAAAGAGATAAACGCATACATCCCAGGTGAAGGCCACAACCTTCAAGAGCACTCAATCGTACTTGTACGTGGTGGTCGTGTAAAAGACCTTCCGGGTGTACGTTATCACATCGTACGTGGTGCATTAGATACGGCTGGTGTAAACAACCGTAAACAAAGCCGCTCTAAGTATGGTACAAAACGTCCGAAACCAGGTCAAGTAGCAGCACCAGTAAAAGGTAAGAAGAAGTAAAAATTAAAGTTTCCAGTTATCAGTGACCAGTTTACAAAAGTAGGCAGTAAGCTGTAACGGGGAAGTAATCTCGCACTGGCGAGGTGAATTTGTTTCAAAAAACGAAAACCTTATTTAAAAAATGAGAAAGGCAAAACCAAAAAAGCGTTACGTATTACCTGACCCAAAGTTCAGAGATGTAACCGTAACAAAATTCGTAAATAACTTGATGTTCGATGGCAAGAAAAGTATTGCCTATTCGATATTCTACGGTGCAGTTGATTTAGTAGAAGCTCGTACAAAAGAAAACGGCTTAGAAATGTGGAAAAAAGCATTGAGCAATGTTAGCCCAAGCGTAGAGGTAAAGAGCCGTCGTGTAGGTGGTGCTACTTTCCAAGTTCCAACCGAAGTACGTTCTGAGCGTCGTCAGTCACTTGGTATGAAATGGTTAATCGGTTATGCTCGTAAGCGTGGCGAAAAAACTATGACAGAGCGTTTGGCAGGCGAAATCATCGCAGCAGCTAAAGGCGAAGGTGCAGCAGTTAAGAAAAAAGACGATACTCACCGTATGGCCGAAGCAAACAAGGCATTCTCACACTTCAGATTCTAAAATTGAGGTGCTTAGTCATATCCAAAACCGCAAGTTATCATGTAGCTTGCGGTTTTGTTTTTTATGAAAATCCAAAATCCCCCATTCAGGGGTACTGAAATCTCACAAAATTTCGTTTACTTCGTGTTTTATGGGTTTCTCAAAACGATAGGCTTGTTATCGGTTAGAAAACAAATCATTAACAGATAAATATCGTACCCTTCAATTTTCGTCAATTTTCAACCTTTTAATATGCGAAAAATAATTATCACGGCGATAGCCGCTTTTGCATTCTCGAATGTAGTCCAAGCACAAGAACTAAAAACAAAACCAAACTGGCAAAATCTTGATTTTGAGAGAGACGGAATCCGCGGAATGAGTGTCGAAAAAGCCTACGAACTCCTCAAAGGCAAACCTTCAAAAACGGTGGTAGTAGCCGTAATTGATGGCGGTGTAGATACCCAACACGAAGACCTAAAAGACGTAATGTGGATAAACCCCAAAGAGATTGCGGGTAATGGCAAAGACGATGATAACAACGGTTTTATAGACGATATAAACGGATGGGATTTTATCGGTGGAAAAGACGGGCAGGATGTGCATTATGAGCAGCTCGAACTAACTCGTTTGCTAAAAAAATACAAGACAAAATTTGGTGAGAAACCATCAAAACGTATGATTCGTAAAAACAAAGCCGAGTACGAATTGATGCAAAAACTCCAAGTCGAATTTGAAGAAAAATCGCAGCAAGGTCAGCAAAATTTGCCTTTTTATAAGCAATTGCTCAATACAATGACCGAGTCGGAGAAGATTTTGAAAGAATACTTAAAGACCGAAAACCTCACAAAAGAGGCGGTGATGGGTATTGACGAGAGCCAAGCCGACCGTAAAGTGAGAGCCGCAAAACAAGTTTTGGGACGTTCGTACGAGATGGGTTTCACAGTTGCCGATATTCAAGAAGGCGTTGACCATTTTGAAGAAGAAACAAAATATAATCTCAACCTCGACTATGATGCCAGAAAGATTGTGGGCGATAATCCTCAAAAATTAGAGTATGGCACCTACGGCAATGCCGAAGTTCGTGGGCCAGATGCTTCGCATGGCTCGCACGTGGCGGGTATCATTGCGGCAAATCGTGGCAATAATCTCGGAATCCTCGGTGTATGCGATAACGTCCGAATCATGGCGGTGCGTGCTGTGCCAAGTGGTGACGAAAGAGACAAAGACGTAGCAAATGCTATTCGTTATGCAACAGATAACGGAGCGTCTATCATCAATATGAGTTTCGGGAAACCTTATTCGCCAGAGAAAAAATGGGTTGATGAAGCCGTAAAATATGCTCAATCAAAAGGCGTTTTGTTGGTTGCCGCAGCCGGAAACGATAACCTCGATATTGATGTAGATGTGCATTATCCAGTAAAAAATTATGACGGTGGCGGACAAGCCGAAAACTGGATTACAGTTGGAGCTTTCGCTTGGAAACCGTCGCCTGAATCAATCGCAGATTTTAGCAATTACGGACAAAAAGGCGTAGATGTGTTTGCTCCGGGCGTTGATATTTACTCAACGCTACCAGATTCTAAGTACAAAGAGCAAAGCGGAACAAGCATGGCGGCTCCGGCAACAACGGGTGTTGCGGCATTGCTAAAAGCGTATTTTCCGAACTTGACGGCGGCACAAATCAAGAAAATTATTGTGGAATCGAGCCAGAAATTGCCAGATTTAAAGGTCTATAAGCCAGGCACTAAAGAGATTGTAAATTTCTCGGAGCTTTCGGCTACGGGTGGTGTGGTAAACGCCTACAATGCTATCAAAATGGCAATGGAAATGAAGTAAATCGAATCGCTGATTGCGTTGATTTTATGAATTTATGATTTCGCTGAGTTTAAAATCAATGAAATCATAAATTTATCTAATCAACGTAATCATAAATAAAATCAACGTAATCAGCGATAAAGTTTAGTGATACCCACCCACCACAACCTCGCTCAAGCCTTCAATTTGATAATATTTATTTGCTATTTCTAAGATGTCTTCGGCAGATACGCTTCTGATTCTTTCAATATATTTTTCGTAGAAATCTTCGGGTAATTTGTCTAAAATGACGTTTTTTTGGCGGTCGGCAATTTCAAAAGGCGTATTTAACGAACCAACAAACGAGCCAATTAGGTAATTTTTTACGGTATCGAGTTCATCATCCGAAACCTTTTCGGTCTGCAAAATTCTGATTTCTTTGTGTATTTCGTCGATGGTCTGAGTCGTAAATTCTTTCTTTACATCGGTACCAATTACCAAATAACCAGTTTCGGCAAGCGGAATCAAGCTCGACGAAATTCCGTAAGTAAATCCTTTCTCTTCACGGATATTTTTCATCAATCTACTACCAAAATACCCGCCCAGAATGGTATTTGTAACAATAAATTTATTGAAATCTGGATGCGTTCTATTAAACAAAGTTCGGCCCAATCGGATGGTAGATTGTACGTTTTCGGGTTTTTCGACCAATAATTTCCCTGAACTTTGATTTTCGGGTATGATAATAGGTTTAATAGCTTCGATAGAATTTACCTCGATACTTCCGAGATATTCATCCACCAGATTTATCTCGGTTTCATCGAATTTACCCGATAAAAATACTTTAAAAGGTCGATTTTTGAAGTGATTTTGGTAGAATTCTACAATATCATTCCTCGAAATCTGATTGATATTTTCTTCTTTGAGGCTGCGTCCGTAGGCATTATCCGAACTAAAAATCTTTTCTCTGAATATCTGACTCGCCACAAAAGCCGTTTTTTCTTGATTGACTTTGAGGTTTTGAATCGCAATTTTACGCTGGATTTCGAGTTCTTTTTCGGGAATCACCGAATCGAGCAACATTTCTCTGATAATAGGCAGAACCTTCGCCAAATGCTGGGTCATTCCATAGACCATTATGCTCGCACGGTCGGCGGTTTGATTTACCTCAAGAAATGCTCCGTATTGGTCAAAACTCTCGCTAATCTCGGCTGCAGAACGCTGATTAGTACCTTCGATAAGCATTTTAGCCGTAAAAAACGAAGTGCCAATAATACTTTTGTCGTATTTATTGCCCGCATCAAAAATTAATTCGAGACGTAAAACGGGCTGTTCTCCTGCTTGAATGGTATAAAGCGTAAGTCCATTCGTAAGGCTGGTCTGGTTGGCCTTTAAAATGTTTACTTTTTCGATTGATTGAGCTGGCGGGGCGATGGTTCTGTCTAACAATGTACTCACGTTTAGTAAAAAGAAATTCTTTGGCGATGTTGCCTAAATAATGCAACAAATCTAAAGCTAAAAAAGGTTGCTAAAAAGATAATGTTTTAGAAATATCGAATGGAGAATAAAACAAAACGGCAAATAATCCGAAGTTTATTTGCCGTTTCTGATATGACTAATCGAGGATTCTGATTAAATCTTCCAAATCCAATTAAAAGTATCTGCTACTTTGCCCGTACGGATTTCGTTTAGGTATTTTTTGGCACGAACCGCAAAAGACTCATCGCCCAATGCAGGTAGTTCGTAATCAACACCTTCGTAGCCAATCACTGAGAACGGAGAAACCACAACAGCCGTACCTGCTCCGAAAGCCTCGGTCAAGCTACCGTCTTTGATGCCTTCGATGACCTCATTGATAGAAACCTTACGTTCTTCTACATCCATGCCCCACGATTTTGCAATCTGAATCATGCTATCGCGAGTGATACCTTTCAGAATCGTATCGCTTGTGGCAGGCGTGATAAGTTTGCCGTTTTTCACAAACATTACGTTCATCGTACCCGATTCTTCAAAATATTTATGCTCGGTAGCATCTGTCCAGAGCAATTGGTCGTAGCCTTTTTGCTGTGCCAATCGGGCAGGATAAAGCGATGCAGCGTAGTTGCCTGCACATTTTGCATAACCCACACCACCCGGAGCCGCACGGATATAATCAGTCTCGACTTTGACACGTGGAGGTTTTGCGTAATATTTGCCCGCAGGTGAGGTAATCACCATAAAGCGATATGATTGTGACGGACGAACGCCCAAGTAAGTGTCTGATGCAAACATAAACGGACGAAGGTAAAGTGAATTGTCTTCGCCTTTTGGAACCCAAGCGGCATCGATACGGAGCAATTCTTCGAGTCCACCGATAAAGATTTCTTCTGGTACTGGCACCATACACATACGCTCGGCCGAGATATTGAAACGTCTGAAATTATCCATCGGACGGAACATATAAACCTCGTCGTTATCGCTCTTGAAAGCCTTCATTCCTTCAAAAATTGATTGACCATAATGCAGCGAAGCCAGCCCCGGATTGAAGCCCATTTCGCCAAACGGAACAATCTTTGGTGTTTGCCATGCACCATCAATATAATCAGCGACCAGCATGTGGTCTGAATACAGCGTACCAAATACAATGTTGTTGGGGTCAAGCTGATGGATACGACTCTCAGCTACTTCTTCTACTTCGATGTTCAATGTGTCGGTCAACATAATCTTCGAAAATTTGGCTTAAATGGTAAACGAGCTTTGGCCCGTTTGATTTACTATTAAAAAAAGTAAACGAGATGAAATCTCGTTCTACAACCGCAAGTTAGATAAAATTATAATATCGTGTCAAGGAAAAATCCAAAAATAGTTGTTATGACAATAAATTTTGGATTTGGTTTTTATTTAATGGTAACGATTTTGCCCGATTGATGAAAAAATCATTAAAATATATCCTGACAAAACCGTGCCACAGTCTCAAAATCAAGCTACTAAAGCCTCTTTATTGTACTTACTGCGATAATCTACTGGCGATAACCCCGTAACTTTCTTAAACACATCTCTAAACGCCTTGGTGTCGGTGTAGCCTACATCAAACATCACCTCGTTTACGGTTTTTCGGCCAATTTCCAGTTCTTTTTTGGCGGCTTCGATTCTCACCCTTTGCAGGTATTCTACAATCGAATTATTTGTCGCTTTTTTAAATCGACGTTCAAAAGTACGGCGACCGATGTTAAATCTATCGGCCAGTTCGTCAACGGTTATTTTTTCAGGATAATTTTTTTCGATAAATTCTTGAGCCTGAATGATTTCGGAGTCTTCGTGGATTTTCTGTCCTTTAAAAATACTGAATGGTGATTGACTCTTACGGTCGATGTCGAGAACAAAAAATTTAGATGCCAAGATAGCCAACTCTCGGTTGGTATATTTCTCGACCAAATGCAGCAGGAGATTCCAGTACGAATTGGCCCCACCACTCGAATAAACACCATTTTGCTCTGTAATTATTTTGTTATCTACCAAATTTACTTCTGGGAACATCTTTCTGAACTCGTTCGCAAAAAGCCAATGCGTCGAGCAAGATTTGCCATTGAGCAGCCCTGTCGAAGCCAAAAGAAATGCCCCAAGGCACAAACTGGCCACTTCGGAGCCTCCTTTATAATGTTTTACAACCCACGGAATAAAATCTGTATTGAGCTTTACGGCGTGTTCGAGGTTACCACTCAATGCAGGAATGATGATAAGGTGTGGCTTTTGAGCGTTTTCGAGTGTAGCATCGGTATGAATCGAGAAAATCCCATTGGCTACTTTTACCTCTTTGGTTAGTCCCACAAGCTGAACATTGAAAAGCGGTGGCTGGCTGCTACTTTTCAGAAATTCGTTTATTGCCGTAAACATATATCGAGGGTCGGCAACTGCCTCAATCACAGCCGTTTCGGGTACAAGTATAGCTACGTTTTTCATAGGTTTTGGTTAAAAAATCTTAGCAAAAGTATCTAATTAGTTTGTCGCAAACAACCCTTTGTTTTGTCGTTTTTACACAGCATCAGATTAGGATTGCGACGGTAACTTTGCAATATCAAACGAAACGAGAGATGGCAAAGATTATTCCGTATCTAAACTTCAATGGCAAATGCCGAGAAGCAATGACTTTTTATCATCATTGTTTTGGCGGAGAATTAGTGATGCAAAAAATCGCTGAGTCACCGATGGCAGCTAAAATGCCCTCTGAAATGGGCAACCATATTTTGCAGAGTACCCTCACGACCGATAACATAACCATAATGGGTTCGGATATGATTGGTGATAAATTGATACAAGGTAATGAGATAACTCTTATGGCCCACTGCCAAAATAACACAGAATTGATGAATTTCTTTGCTAAATTAGCTTTGGGCGGAACTGTAAAAACCCCACTTCATCAGTCATTTTGGGGAGCAATGTACGGCGAATTGACCGATAAATACGGAATAAATTGGATGTTTAATTATTCAAAATATTGAAAATTATTATGGAAAACTACATCATTGAGCATGACATCAGAGTAATTTGCATTACTGCCGAGGCTTTTCCGCAAGGCGTACAGGCGGCTTTTGATAAATTACATTCGCTTTTGCCTTCGTTAGAGGGGCGTACCACTTACGGCATTTCTTACTCCGAGCATCTTGGCAAGATTATTTACAAGGCCGCGGCTACCGAATTAAGTATTGACGAATCCGAAAAATTTGGCTGCGAATCTTTTATTATCAAAAAAGGAACGTATAAAGGCGTCGTTATCAATAATTTTATGAATAATATCCCACAAATTGGGCAGACATTTCAAACGTTATTACAAGACCCCGACTTAGACCCCGAAGGATATTGCCTGGAAATTTATATCAATGATACCGATGTGCAATGCTTGGTAAAATTGAAATAAGAGCTAAATCAAAATTAATCTATTGAACTTCTCTCGGAAAATAGTTTAAAATCTACTGATAATCAGCCGATTATCAGCTTTATTCGATATATTCGAGCCATTCGATTAATTCGCCATTCAGGCTTAGAAATAAATTTTCCATAATAAAATTTGATGTGCAATTAGTTTGCGTACGTATATGCTTATATTTGAATACAAATCTCAAACCAATGAATTCGACGAACCCTACCTTTACCAACATTGATGAATACATCGCTGGTTTTTCGGAAGAAATCCAAGTTTTACTTCAATCCATGCGGCAAACCATCAGAGAGGCCGCACCCGAAGCCAATGAAAAAATCAGTTATATGATGCCTACATTCGACCTCCACGGCAATCTGGTGCATTTTGCGGCTTACAAAAATCATATTGGGTTTTATCCTGCACCGAGCGGCATCAAGGAATTTGAAGAAGAACTCAAGCCATACATTGCTGGCAAAGGCTCGTTGAATTTCCCTCTCAATAAACCTCTTCCCCTCGACCTCGTAAGCCGAATCACTCGCTTTAGGGTCACTCAAAATATCGAAAAAGCTATTATTTCAAAAAAGAAAAAACCTAAAACCGAAAAATAATATGGAAAACACAATTACCAAAGGCCAGCTCTGGACTGGCAGAGTACTAAGCTGGTTTGCAATACTTTTTATGCTGTTCGATTCGGTCATTAAATTCGTGAAGCCCCCAATGGTTATTCAGACAACTGTCAACGAATTAGGCTACGCCGAGCATCACATTTTGCCGATGGGTATTTTGGCTCTTGTTTGTACCATTTTGTACATCATCCCTAAGACCTCGGTTTTGGGTGCAATCTTAATGACTGGGTATCTCGGCGGGGCAATCGCAACACACCTTCGGGTCGATAATCCATTGTTTAGCCACATGCTTTTTCCAGTTTATGTCGGATTAATGATTTGGGGAGGATTATGGCTAAGAAATCCTAAACTGAGGGCATTGATTCCTTTCGATAACTGATGGCAAAGCAAATAGAATCTGTAGAAGAATATATTTCAAAACTCGAACCACAACGGGCCGAATTGGTAAATGCCATTCGGCTTGTTGTATTGGCTTCGGATAATGAAGTAGGCGAACAAATCAAGTGGAATGCTCCGAGTTTCTTTTATACAGGAGCGATGGCAGAATTCGACCCCAAAGAATACAAAAGAGATATTTTGGTGATGAATTTCAATCGCAAAGACCACGTTCTATTGGTTTTTCCGACGGGTGCAAAGATTGATAGTTCTTCCGAAATTCTCGAAGGTGATTTTAAAGACGGCCGAAAAATGGTCAAAATATTTGATTTGGATGATTTAAGAAACAAATCTGAATCACTCCAAAAAGCAATAAAACGCTGGCTCGAATTGGTAGAGAAATGATGATTCTCAACCTTTCTTAAACTTCAAAGCACAAACAGCTTTGCCGATACGCTTTCCGTTTTTCAATCCTTCATCGTTTGAATTTCGGTAGTGGATTCCGCCATAAAGCCTCGAAATAGCGGCTTCGTTGGCAAAATCGTAGAATGACTCAAAACTCCGTGGTTTTAGACCTCTATCGGCATGGGAGTTATCGGTGAATGCGTAGTTGAATCCGAAATAATCAGAAAGTACTTGTGCTGTAGCACCCGAAACCGACGAATGCCCCGAAGTGTATTCGGGAAACGGTGGAGTATCTAAAAGCGGAACCCAATTGCGGTCGATGGTTGTGCGAATGTATGTAACTGGGCGAAGCACATTGTGCATAAATTTGCACTTCCAGCAAGATACAAAAGCGTCGGCAGCAGCAATTCCGATTTTGCAATAGATTTCAGCTGCTTTATCGAGGCTGAGTTTTTCTTTTTTGATAACCTGCGTTGTTATCGAAATGGCGTGCCCGGGCGGTGTAAATGTCTTACCTGCATCATCTGACCAAAAAATCGCGATTTCCTTTTGTTCTGGAGTTAAGTTTTTACCTGCACTGTAAACCTCCAAAGCCTGCGAGTACATAATAGAAGAGATTCCTGCGTCACAACGCGGTGGTTCGGGCAATTCATAATCGGCGTTCCCTTTTACAAATGTTCGGTTCTTGCCCCAATAAGGTTGCAGAGCTTGCATTCCTTCGGCTGTTGGTGTCCAGAAACACGCCCCAGTCGCAATCTTATAATCTTTCGGAAAATTCGTCTTGTATCCTTCGTGTCCGCCGTCAGTTTTTGAATAATCAAAAATAGCTTTTGCTACGGCTTCTCCGTACTTGATAGAGCGATTGAGCGTTTCTTTATCAATATCATTTTGGTATCTGCGGCTGTAAACCCCTGCCAAAGAATCGACCGAAATCAAGTTTTCTTTAGAAGTATTGGCATAAAGATTTTTGGTAATATTGGCCTGAGCGGTATTTGCCACTAAAATCCAATGATAATCTTTGCCTATTTCGGGTTTTGGAACACCTTTAAATTCGTTCAAAACACCCGCAAGTGATTGGTATTCGGGCATTCCGTTTACGAGCGATTCGTAGAGTGTTAAGCCTGCATAGCCCAATGCTCTCGATGCAACGGGTGGCGAAAACCCCGGCGTAGTACGAATAAGTCTGAGTTGAAGCGTAAACCAGTCGGTAGCAAGTTGGCTATTGTAATTTTTGACTTGTGGTTTTTGTGCAATTGCAGGAAGGCAAAACAATATCATCAAGCTAAAAAAAATAGCTCGCGATACATTCAATATTTTTATAGATTTTTTCATGACACTCTAATCGAAGCCAAGAATAATCAATTCATGATTTTACTTGACAAATATAAAATAGATAATCAATAAAATTGCAAATATTCGTTGATTATCAGTTGTTTATCGAAGAATTCCCCTTTCGATAAATGAAAAATATCGTTTCAGATTATTATTCAATAATCCGAAACGATTGAGATATTACTTCGTAAACTTTAAAGCACTTACATTTTGTCCGATTTTCTTGCCATTGTCACGTCCGTTTTGGTTACCCATCGGATAGTGGATTCCACCGTAAAGACGAGAATTCATTGCTTCGTCGGCAGCTTCAAAAAATGATTTGTATGAACGATTTGCAAACGTACCTTCGTGAGTTTTATCGGTAAATGCGTAGTTTGCTCCGAATAAATCGGTCATAATTTGTGAAAAAGCCCCCGAACCCGACGAATGCCCCGATGAATACTCAGGAAATGGCGGTGTAGCAATGAGTGGTGTCCAGCTTGGGTCGATTGTTTCTTTGATATACGTAACCGGACGCATCAGATTGTAGCGGTATTTGCATCTCCAGCAAGCCACAAAGGCATCGCTAAGTGCCATACCCATTTTGGCATAAGTTTCGGCTACCTTATCGAGTTTAGCTGACTCCTTTCGCAAAACTTGCGTTGCGATATTGATATAATGACCCGGAGGCGTTACTGTACCACTACCATCAGCCCAAAATAAAGCAATATTTCTTTGTTCGGTGGTCAATGATTTTTTGGCGTCAAAAACAGCTTTGGCTTGTTTAAAGAAGTCAGAATCTGTTTTGTACGAAAACGGTATAGGGGCTGGTGGGTCGGTCGTGGCATTTTTAGCTATAAATGACCTTACTTTTCCCCAATATGGCAGAAGAGGTATCTTTTGAGGACCAGTTGGTACCCAAAAGCCAATGCCTTTTGGCACTACGTAAGAACTCGGAAAATTATTGTTGTAGCCTTCGTGTCCGCCGTCAGTTTTAGAATATTCAAAAATAGCAGTAGCAATATCAGCTCCAAATCTGATAGAGCGGTCGATGACTTCTTGGCTCATATTGACTTTCAAACTTGCCTCAAAAGCCTTCCGAAGCGAATCTACTGTTGATTTGTTGGCGTCGCTTGTGGTGATAAAAAACTCTTTTACAAGCGATGACATCGCTGCATTCGCAGCCAATCCCCAGTTAAATTCTTTAGTTAGGTCGGGTTTAGGGAGCGTGGTCAGTCCACTGATTTGACCAACTAAACTTTGGTTGTTTTTGATACCTGGCACTACGGTTTCGTAAAGAGTTAGCCCCGTGTAGCCCAATGCTCTCGCTGCCACTGGCGGCGTGTAGCCTGGTGTAGTTTTGATAAGTTTTAATTCTAAGTCAACCCATTTTGTAGCGATTTCTGAAGAATACGTGTCGGTTGCTTTAGAAACGCTCGTTGGGTCTGGGTTTTCTTCGGCTGATTTATCTTTACAAGAGGTCATCAACAAAAGACTCGCAATACTGGCAGAAAAGCAAAAACGTAATAACCTGTTGGGGCGTGGTCTGGCCCAAGAGGATGAGGTAAAAGATTCGCTCATTATAATAAAGTATTAAATACCTGACTTGATACTATTTAGCAAAAAATTCAGAACAAAAATCTTGCCATATACTTAAATTAACAATGAATCTGTTGGTGGAGGTTCAAACGAGGTGGTAGAATCTACTAAAAATGATTTTTTTAAAAAACGTATTTCTGTAGAATAACCGCCCTCGATTTCAGAATCTTGAGGACAGTTATTTACAAATAATTTTAATTTGCTTTAATTTGCTCTTCAATCGTCAATTGCTTGAAATTAAAGCATTTATGATTAGTACTTATAATCAACTTACATCAACCCAAGCATTTTGGCGTATTTCATCATAGCACCAGGGTTTGATATTTTGAGCTTGCCCATCATCACTGCCATCATTGGGTTCATATCGCCCGAAGCAATCTTTACAAAATCATCGGCATCGGCCTTTAGGGCTACTTCGGGTGTGCCATTAAGGCCCTCACTTAGTTCGGCTTGTCCGTTCACAACGTTTAGTGTATAGCTACCGCTGCCGGCCAACTCAAAATGTAGGGTCGTTGTAATATCTTTTGATTCGTTAGGGTCAATTCTCGATGGGATTTTCTCTAAAAACTCTTTTGCTGTCATGTTTTTGAATTGTTTTTATAATGATTCTCAAAGTTAATCAAAACTAAAATTATTATGCAAGCATACTATTATTTTTTTGTATAAATTTTGATTGGATAAAAAAAAAATGAAAATTTGAAACTATTATTCTTTTATTTCGTCAAAACGTAGCCGTTGGTTCAGAATGCGAAATTGATTTCGAAAAAGGTATATTTTTTGCTTAAATTTGAAAAAAATCGAGCAGTACCTTTTGATAAGTATTCGTAAACTTCGATGTTACTTTCTAAAAATTTATTGGTCAAACTTGAAAAATAAAGCATTCAAAAATACGACAGACGAAGAGTTGGTACGTCTGTATGTCGAAAGTCAGCGGAATATCTATTTCGAAGAACTTTACGACCGATACGTTGATAAAGTTTATCGAAAGTGCCTTTCATTTATCAAAAACGAAGCCCAAGCCGAGGATTTCACCCACGATATTTTCCTGCGTTTGGTTCTGAAAATCGGTAGTTTCAAAGAACACGCTAAATTTTCGACTTGGCTGTATTCGATTACCTACAACTATTGCATGGACCAAATGAGGCTTGCCAAACGACAAGCCGAAGAGGCTCTCGATGAGAACTTTGACCTCGAAGAAGACGAAGAAGATTCGGAGTTTTCGGAGATGCAGGGCAAGGTGCTTAAGAAAGCTATGGAAAAAATCGCACCAGATGAAAAAGCAATTTTATTGATGAAGTACCAGGATGATTTCAGCATAAAAGAAATTGCCGATACTTTTAACCTGACCGAAAGTGCCGTGAAGATGCGTCTGATGAGAACCAAAGAAAAACTCAAAAAGATTTATTTGGAGAATATCATCTTGTTTTTGTTGGTTATTATCAAGGCTGTGTCAGAATGGAAAAAATGGTGGTAAACTAAAAATTGACTTTTAAAAAACTCACAGCAATGGGTGACAATTTTGACGAATTAGAAGACATGGCAACAGCCCCCGAACACCTAAAAGGGATGCTGACCTCTGAAATTGATATGATTAGAGATGCCATGCAGATTGTACAGATGTTTCTTGGCGAAACAATGGTTGCAGGGGTAAAACTTTTGCAAGAGTTAGAACCAAAAAATAATGATAATGACCTCAAAGCTTAATTTAAAGCTGGTAAATAAACTGAATAATTGAGTAGAATAACTAATGAAAATTGTGGATTTTGATATGAAATTTAAAGCAAGCTATAACATGACAGAAACTGTACCAAGTCTTTACGAAACCCTAATGCAGACTCTCAACGACTTGGTGACGAGTTTTATGGGGTTTATCTATAATCTCATTGGGGCGGTTGCTATTTTGCTGATTGGCTGGTGGGTTGCTAAGATGGTAGCGGCTGTTACGCAAAAAATGCTCGAAAAAGTTGGAGCCGATAAGATTGGCGAAAAACTCAACGAGATTGACCCAATCAAAAGTATGAAACTCGAAATAAAACTGAGTGGGGTTATCTCGAAGTTGCTTTATTATTTCATACTCATTTTTATTTTGAGACCTGCGGCCGATAAACTGGGTGTTCCGGCGATTTCGGACATGGTAAAGCTCTTGGTGGAGTTTATTCCGAAGATGATTTCGGCGGGTATTATGCTCTTTGCTGGCATCTGGATTGCCGATTCGCTCCGCAACTTCGTAGTTACACTCTGTAAATCATTCAACATTGCGGCGGGTAAACTCATCGGCACGGCGATTTTCTTCTTTTTGTTGATAATCTTCGTCATTCAGGCAGTTGCACAAGTGGGTATCAATACCAGCTTACTCGAATCGAGTTTTAACTTACTCGTCGGGGCGATTATGTTTGCCTTTGCGATTGGGTATGGGTTGGCTTCTAAAGAAATTCTGAATAACATCATTTCGTCGTTTTATAGTAAAAACAAATACAAAGAAGGGCAGATTATTGAGATTGATGGTGTAAAAGGTGAGGTTGTAGCGATGGATAATACCACGATTACGCTCAAAACCGATGATTCTCGAACCGTTTTTCCGCTGCAAGTCTTACAAACTAAAAAAGTTGTCATCTTTGATTAAATGAAACTGTGCCACATCGTAAAATGTGGCACAGTTTTTAAATTTATATTACCTCAAATCAAACAATTAACAATCAATGAGAAAATCAATACTTATTGTTTCGGCATTGGTAACTTTTGCTGTCGATACTTTTGCTCAAGATGCTCCATTAACCTTAGCCACTGCCAAAAACATGGCAGACTCACTCAAAGTGGGTTTCTGGAAACGCGGAACCCAATTCGGAATCAACTTCGCCCAAGCCAGTTTCAACGACGCTTGGAGCGGTACTCAAGGTGGGGTCGGCAACGTAGCCCTTGGCTTTACATTTAATAATCGTGCCGATTATTTCAGAGGCAAAGGTGTACTAACGACCGATATTCAGGCTCAATACGGTGTTCTGAAAAACAAAGGTCAAGATGGCCGCAAAGCCGTTGACCGCCTCTTTCTCGATGCTAAATATGCTCGAAAAATTAATCCAAAATTAAATTGGTTTGCCAATGTTAACTTCCTTTCGCAGTTTGCACCGGGTTATAAGTTTGATGCAGCAGGTAAGAGAGGTAATAAAATTTCGAATCTTTTTGCACCAGGATTTTTGTCGGAAGGTGTGGGTGTAGAATGGAAACCGCAAAAATACCTTGTTGTACAGTTGGGTGGAGCGACAATCCGCCAGACAATCGTAAGTGACGATGTAGTATTCAGAAATACAGCTAATAAAGAAGGGGCGTCTTACGGTGTGCCTACTGGCCAAAACATATTGAATGAAATGGGTTTTCAGGCAGTAGCAGCATTTGATAAAGACATTGCCAAAAACTTAAATCTCAAATGGCGTTATCAGGGATTCTTGGCGTATGCACCAAAATCAAAACCAATTGACCATTTTGTTACATTGATTGCCACGGCTAAAGTCAATAAATATCTCAACGTAAACTTCAACCTCAATGGAGTATTAGATAAAGACCAAAACGAGAAGTTTCAGTTGGCACAAGGTCTAAACGTTGGATTCTTATTTACATTGTAGTACTCAGTTTTTTCGATAATAGTTTAAACCCATTCTTAGCTTATGTTAGAAGAATTTAAAAAATTTGCTGTATCGGGGAATGTACTCGATTTAGCTGTCGGTGTAATCATTGGTGCTGCCTTTGGCAAAATCACGTCTTCGTTGGTCGAGGATATTCTAAACCCTATCATTGGATTGGTTCTCCCAACGGGCGATTTGGCAACCGCAACTTTGAAAATCGGAGAAAATGCCGTATTGAAATACGGAAATTTCTTAAATAATATTATTCAGTTTGTGATTGTCGCTTGGGTACTTTTCTTAATCGTTAAGGCAGCCAACAAGCTAAAAGAAAAACAGTCTTAATTTGCTGATAATCAGTATCTTAAACGTACTCTACGCTGCCGTAGAGTACGTTTTTTATTAAAAGTATTTGCCGAATTAATACAAAATATTATTCTGATATTATAATATTCGGGATATGTTTTTTTGACAAAAACAGAATAAAATTCGCTCAATAATTTACCTTGAAAAATATTTAACCAAAAAATTCTTTTTATTTCTTTTGAATCTAAATATTTTTGTTTTGCGAAAGTTTCAGTAAAGGTTTTGAGTCAGCAAAATCGCAAACTTTTGTAGAGTGTAACCCGAAAAAAATAGAAATTCCCTTTCCCCTAATAATCCGACAAAGATGGACATGTGGCTAAAGACCAAACTGCGAGGCGACTGGCAGATTTGGACAATTGTGATTTTATTATCGCTCTTCAGTATGCTGGTAGTTTACAGTGCCAGCAGTCAGTTGGCCTATAAATACAACGACGGCAACACCGAGTGGCCAATCTTAAAGCATATTTTCTTTATTTGTCTGGGTTTGTACGCTATTTGGTTTATCCATAGGCTCGACTACACTATTTTTTCGCCAATTTCACGGATTTTCCTCTGGATTACGCCATTGCTTATCCTTTATACTTTCTTTTTTGGGGTAAATATCGGTGGAGCAAGACGCTGGATAAATGTCTTTGGGGTTTCGTTTCAGACCTCCGACTTTGTACGTTTGATTCTCATAACCAACCTTTCGGCGATGCTCGCTAAAAATATCAACAAAGAGTATAATCCACGGATGTTGTTTTCGTTGATTGCATGGATTGGAGTTATCTGTGGGATGTTGGCAATGACCAATTTCTCGACGGCGGTTATTCTTGGGCTTACGTGCTTTATAATCATGTGGATTGGGCGTGTACCTATGCGTTTTTTGTTTAGGCTTACTGCCGTTGTTTTTCTCTTTTTGTCGGTTGCAGTTGCAGGTAGTCTTTATCTACAAAAGCACAATATCAATATCGGTCGTGGAAAAACCGTTGTTTATCGTATCGAATCATTCATCGATAAAGATTTAGACTTAGATAAGCAAGTCGGCGACCCTGACCGCGATGACGATTATCAACGCAATAACGCGATGGCGGCCATTGCCAGTGGTGGTGTAACGGGCATCGGTGCGGGGCATTCGGCACAAAGAAATTATTTACCAGAGGCTTTTTCTGATTATATTTATGCTATTTTAATCGAAGAATATGGCCTTCTGGGTGGAATTGTAGTCATAGTTTTATACCTTTGGTTATTGCTCAGAGGTCTAAAAAATATCGAATTTACAAATCGTGCCTTCGGTGGTTTGCTTTGCGTGGGGCTTACGTTTAGTATTGTTTTTCAGGCATTTGGACATATCTTGATTAATGTCGGTTTAGGGCCAGTTACGGGTCAGCCGCTGCCGTTTATGAGCATGGGCGGAACCTCCTTCTTGTTTACCTCAATTGCCATCGGAATCGTATTGAGTGTAACCAAAAAAGAACACGACGAAGCAAAAATTCTAAAGAAATAACATTACGATTGTCGGGCAATCGAATGACAACCAAATATTGAATGACAAAAGTAATTATCAGCGGAGGTGGCACAGGCGGACACATTTATCCAGCCGTAGCGATTGCCAATGAATTGAAGGCAAAAGATTCTTCAATCGAAATCTTGTTTGTGGGTGCCGAAGGAAAAATGGAGATGGAGAAAGTTCCCAAAGCAGGTTACAAGATTGTGGGGTTGCCAATTGCTGGTATCAATCGCTCAAATCTGCTTTCAAATATTGGTTTGCCAATAAAACTCACTAAAAGTTTGCTAAAAGCTCGTTCGGTTCTGAAAGAATTTAAACCCAATGTGGTAATTGGTGTGGGCGGATACGCCAGTGGGCCAACTTTGTTGATGGCATCGCTGATGGGGATTCCGATTTTGATTCAAGAGCAGAATTCGTATGCTGGCGTAACTAACAAATTTTTAGCAAAAAAAGCCAAAAAAATCTGCGTGGCTTACCCGAATATGGAGGCGTTTTTCCCGAAAGAGAAAATCATTATGACGGGTAATCCGGTACGGAAAGATATTCTCGATACTGCCTCAAAACGAGCCAAAGCAATGGCTCATTTTGGTTTGGACGAAAACCGTAAAACGCTTTTGATTATCGGTGGTAGTCAAGGTGCCAGAACGATTAACGAATCAATTTTGGCAGGACTGAACGATTTGATTAGCAACGATTTACAAATAATTTGGCAGACAGGTAAACTGTTTATTGACCGAGCAAAATCGGGGGTTGAGGCATTGCAAACCCAAAGAGTTTTTGTGTCTGACTTTATTTACGAGATGGATTTGGCCTATGCCGCCGCCGATTTGGTGGTTTCGCGGGCTGGTGCTTTATCGGTTTCTGAATTGTGTTTGGCTGCCAAACCGTCAATCTTGGTGCCGCTGCCAACTGCCGCCGAAGACCACCAAACCCAAAATGCAATGGCATTGGTCAATGCAAACGCCGCTTGGATTGTGAAAGATGTCGAAGCACGCGAAAAACTGATAGAAAAGGTTGTCGAATTAGCCGATAATCAGCAAGTTATGAGCCAATTGAGCAAAAATATTCATCAATTAGGTAAACCCAATGCTGGTCAAGAGATTGCAGCAGAGGTATTGAAATTGGTTTAAACTGATTGAGGCATGAAGATATTTTTTTCTGAAAACCAAGTAGATTACAACACCTACACATTCAATTACGCAATTTATTGCTACAAAGAATCGCAGCAAGAATTGCCAGAGATTTACGAAAAAGGCTTTTTGCCATATACAAATAATCTGACGATTGAAGGTGATATTTTTTACTTGGCAAGGAGTTTACGAGTCGATTTGGCCAGATTTGAGGACACCTCCGAAAACCGTCGGGTAAATCGCTTGGTTGAGCCTCTCAATGTAAACTTGGAGGTGATTCCGAAGGCCGAATTTGATTTAGAAAGCCCAATTTTTAAAGATTTTTGTGCCAATTATATCAACGAACGCATCGGCGACGATAACATGAGCCTTGAGCGTTGGGATTACATCCTTTCTCGTGAATTGGGGAGCCATATCCTGCAATTTACAGCCGAAGGCAAAGTGATGGGATATATTTTGGCGGCAATCGAAGGCGGGATTTTTCATTACTGGTTTGCATTTTTCGATACCGAATATATGCGTAGCCACTCGCTTGGTAAGTGGATGATGTGGCGAGCCATCCGCTGGGCAAAAGACAACGGTTTGCAGTACGTTTACCTCGGAACAACCTATAAGGCTAAGGCCATGTATAAGGTCAGAGACCACAAAGGTTTGGCTTTTTTTGATGGATACCGATGGAACGAAGACATGAAACGCCTAAAAGAATTGTGTGAAACAGACGACCAACCCAAAGAAATTGACCATTTTAAGTCGCTCGATGACCAAAATGTGTTCTTGAAGAGCTTATGAGTAATCTAAAAAAATATCTTTTTATTGGTTTAGGATTAATCGTCCTTGTGTTGATTATTGCCTTCTCGACCGAGACTTTTTCGTCTAAACTTTGCCGTGATATTGTAGTAAATATCAAAAATGGCAACGAAGAGTTCTTTGTTAATCAAGAAGACGTAAAAGCATTGGCCACAGCACAAGGAACCGACATCCTAAAAGGCAAATATTTTGACCAAATTGATTTAAGACAAATCGAGAAGCGAGTTTTACGCAATAAACAGATAAAAAGTTGTCAAGTTTACCGAGATTTGCAAGGAAATCTCAATATCGATGTCGAGCAACATTTACCAATCGCCCGCATCATGCGAGTTGATGGCCACCAAATGTATGTAGATGCCGATGGTACTTTTTTCCCGCTTTCGGAGCGTTATACGGCGAGGGTTTTGTTGCTTTCGGGCAATTATTTCAGTCAAGTAAACTCGCTCAAAGGCGAAAAAAGCAAAGATTTATTGAATTTTATTAAAAAAATTAACGAAGATAAATTCTGGAAAGCCCAATTTACGCAGTTCAGCATTGAGGCCGACCAAGACATTAGTATAGTGCCATTATTAGGAAAACACATCATTGAGTTTGGTAAACCCGAAGAAACCGACAAAAAACTCAGTAAGCTGATGGTGTTCTATAAACAAATATTACCTGTGAAAGGCTGGGATTCGTTCAGCAGAGTGAGCGTAAAATTTGCAAATCAGGTAGTTTGTGAGTAATTTCAAACTGTGATTCTCGAAGTATAAAAAAAGTAAGATGAATAACGATAAGCCATACATTGTCGGGCTCGATATTGGTAGCACGAAAATTTGTGCAATTGCAGCACAACAGAACAATCTAAACCAGCTTGATATTAAGGGTTTGATTGAGGAGAAAATCGGCGAAGGGGCTGTGCAGAACAGTTCTATTGCTAATATTGAGCAAGCTACCAAAGCAATAGACAAGGTTTTAGAAGCACTTTCGAGTCGAGTTCCTGCAGATGTCATGGTGGTCAATGTCAATATTTCGGGCGATGCCATCAAGGGCCGTCGAGAGTTGGCAACTACAACTGGCCTTAATGGCGAAAGTATGCAGATTACCGACCTCACCAATATGGCTCGTGATGTTCAGCGTACATACCTTTCTAAAAATACCGACCAATTAATCGTACACAGCCTTCCGCAAGAATTTACGATAGATGGCATCACTACAATCGAAAATCCGATTGGTAGAGTAGGTGTGCAATTTGCCGCAGATTTTTATCTAATTACCATAAAATCGGCGATTTATAAATTACTCAAAAATACGATTACCAATATCAAGGGTAAGGAGATTGAAAAAGACAATTATAACAATACCCCAAATCTTGATATTAATAGTGTAATATTTTCGCCATTGGCCGATTCGTTGGCAGTTATTGATGACAATGACCGACGCTCGGGTATTGCCGTAGTTAATATCGGTGGCGATACAACCGAGGTGGCAATCTACCACCGCAAAGGATTGAAACACATTGCGGTTTTGCCGTATGGCGGGCGTAGCATAACCGAAGACCTCGAACAAGGGCTACATATTTATCCAGAGTCGGCTGAGAAACTCAAGTATGTTTCGGGATTAGCTCCGTCGAAAGAGATTAATCCTAACGAAATCATTACGATTCGTTTGGATGACGGTCGAGTTCATCGAATCTCGGCAAAAAATGCCGCAATTATCATCGAAGAACGCCTCAAAGAGATTGCCGCAATGGTGGTTGCCGAAATCACTCGTGCGGGTTACAGCGGTATGCTCAATAGCGGTATTATCCTGACGGGCGGTACTGCAAAAATGCCATTGACTGAGGCGATATTTAAGCATGTTTGTAGAGATTTTCATGTGAGAATCGGTAATCCGAATCGTTATGTAACAACAAACGGAGGATTGACGGTGACGCATCCTAAATACGCAACCGTTATCGGTTTGGCTTTGGCGGCTTTCAAAAGACTGGATGAACGTGTACCTGCATCAATTTTAGAATTGGTGGTCGATGATTACCGCTCGCAAGTACATCAAACCCCGCAGCAACCACAGCCCGAACGCAAAACAGAAAGACCTGCTCCGCAACCAGAAAAAAACGAAAATGGCGGCGGTTTCTTTGGCAGAATGATGGGAATCTTGAATAAATCTATCCCTGCCGATGACCATATCAATTATACAGAAAAGTAGAATTAGAAGCTCTCTGATTATTCGTTAAGCATCGAAACAACGATTTTTGGTTAATGAATAACAACTAACATAGATTACTTATCAACATACTTTGGCCTATTAAAATTTTTGAGCGATGACTAAAACTATTGGACAAATGCTTTACAAGCATGAATACGAGATAAACCTCGAAAATGACTTTAAGAATAAAATAAAAGTCATTGGTGTTGGAGGAGGTGGCGGAAATGCCGTGCGTTACATGGAAAAAATCGGGGTTCATGGTGTAGATTTCATGATTTGTAATACCGATAACCAAGCCTTAGCCTTAGCTTCGAACAATATTAAGAAATTGCAGATTGGTAAAGAGGCTACTCAGGGTCTGGGTGCTGGTATGGACGTAGAGATGGGTCGCCAAGCTGCCGAAGAGAGCGAAGAAGCCATCAAGGCGATGCTCCAACCCCCAACCGTCATGGTGTTTATCACGGCTGGTATGGGTGGTGGTACGGGTACGGGTGCTGCTCCGGTTATTGCCAAAATTGCCAAGAGTTTGGGGCATTTGGTGGTGGCGGTTGTGACCGACCCATTTAGTTTTGAAGGAAAAGACAAATTGCCAGCCGCCAAGGCGGGTATCGAGAAGCTAAAGGAGCATTCGGATACCATCATGGTTATCAAAAACGACCGCTTGGCGAGTATGTACAAAGATATGCCAATCTCGAAGGCGTTTGCAATGGCCGATGACGTTTTGGCAAATGCCGTAAAGAGCGTTGCCGAATTGATTACCCGTCCTGGTATCATCAATCTTGACTTTGCGGATGTCAAAAAAGTGTTGTTGAAAGCGGGTGTAGCGATGATTGGGTCATCAGAAGGAGACGGAAAAGACCGTGCAAAAGTAGCGATTCAAGAAGCATTGAAGTCACCATTGTTAGAAAGCAACGATGTCCGTGGAGCTCAAAGGGTATTGGTTTCGATTGCGTACAGCGACGAAAAACCCGAATACGAGATTCAGATGTCGGACCAAAACACCGTTACTACGTTTGTCGAGGAGCAAATCGTTGATGAAGCAAGGCTCTTCAAATACGGTTTTGCGATTGATAGGTCTTTAGGTAGTAAAGTAAGAGTGACGGTCGTGGCGGCGGGTTTTGATAGACGCGAAGAAGAAGAAAAAGCCAAAGAGAAGGAGAAAGAAAAAGTTGAAGAAACCGTGGATGATTACGAGAGGATTCTGGATATGATTAAGAAGTTTGAGAAAGAGGGTACTCAAAATCAGGTATTGAGAAGCCCTGCGTATCACCGAAACGGAGCAAAATTGCTCGAACCTCAAAAGGTTTTTGCATCGAATAATCTCGACTCAATTGATTTGGATGAATTCTACGAAACATTATTAGCGAAGAATATCCTCTAAAAATTCAGAAATAACAGTATTACATAACATACCACGCCCACAAGACGTGGTATATTTTTTTGATTGAAAAATGGTTGATTATAACCCAAAAAGCTGGTGGAAACTCATTTTTATGCTCCACAAGAGCGATACTTTTAGAATCCTATTGCCTACAATGGGGCTTTTGGGTATCTACACGGCTGGCTTGGCGTATGTAGAAACCCAAATTATGGAGATTCCGCCCAAAAATCCAACCGTTGTGCATTCTTTGGTAGGTTTTGTGCTGTCGATGTTGTTGGTTTTCAGGACCAATACCGCCTACGACCGCTGGTGGGAAGGCCGCCGACTTTGGGGAAGTTTTACGAATAATTCTCGTAATCTGGCTTTGAAACTAAGTGTTTTGGTAAAAGATGAAGCCACCCTTGAACGATTACGGATTCTAATAACAAATTATGTTTTTGCTGCCAAAGAGCATTTGCGTTCGGGTGTGCATCTCGAACATCTCGAAGAAACCGATAAATACAAAAAAGATTTCTACGGAGCAATTAGCCACGTGCCAAACCAAATCATGAAGGCGATTTATCAGGAGGTTCAAGAATTGGTTGATAATAAGACAATTACGCAAGAGCAAATGCTTTATCTCAATGCTGAGCTGCAATCATTTACGGATAATATCGGGGCGTGTGAGCGTATCAAAAAAACACCGATTCCGTATGCTTATAGCCTTTTTTTAAAGAAATTTATCTTTATTTATGTGCTAACACTCCCGATTGGATTTGTTTTAGAATTCAAATACTGGGCTATTCTGATTGTTACGATGGTATTTTATGCCTTTGCGAGTATTGAGTTAATCGCCGAAGAAATCGAAAACCCGTTCGGAACTGATGCCAACGATTTACCACTCGATACGATTTGTAATAACATCAAGGCAAATCTGAAAGAGATTTTACCTTAACAATTCATCCATTTTTGTCTGATATTCTTTAAACTTATCTAAACCTCGGTGACGGCCGTTGGGTAGGGTAGTGAGTATCTTGTTTTGGGTTTTTCCTAATATTTCTATTAGCCTGATGCTATGCTGGTATGGCACAACTTGGTCGCTGGTGCCATGAAAAATATGAATGGGGCATTTGACCGACCGAATCCACTGATAAGACGGCATTTTGAATTCACTCAAAAGATTGTAAGGTAAAATCGGTGCGAGGCTCCACCCGACTTCGGGAAGTGAATAGTAGGGCGTTTCGAGGATTAATTGCTTTGGCGAATTCGTCGAGGCGAGTTTGGTTACAACGCCTGTTCCGAGTGAGCGTCCGTACAAAATTATATTATTTTCGGGATATTTAGTCTTCAAAGAATCGTAGATGAATTGAGCATCCGAAATCAAATTTGCTTCGGTCAATCGACCATTGCTTTTGCCAAATTCCCTAAAATCATACATCAAAACTTCGTACCCACGATTGGTGAATTCGTGGGCGTGTTTACCCCATCGGCTTAGGTTGTGGGCGTTTCCGTGAATGTAAAAAACAATGCCTTTTGATGCCGAATCGGGTTTAAAGTGTAAAGTATTTAGTGAAATGCCAGATTCGGGAGAGACAAATCCTTCTTGATGTGGAATATCAAACTTGTACTGAAAATCTTTGGTCAATTTGCGGGGATGAAGAAATATCTGCCTTTGGAAAATCCACGCAGCAAGGGCAAAAACTAAATATGCAACAGCCAGTATTAAAATATATTTTACGATTTTATTCAAGTTTTTAGGAGTGGTTATTAGCTTATTAACGACTTAAAAAGTCGTTGTACAAAATCAATCAATTCGGATGTGTTTATCAAAAATCAAATCAAATCTATCGAGCAAAATGTCTTCGAGGTGCTTGTGGTATTCTTGAAACGACGGCAAATTATTATGCCCGCCACCGTAAATCGGTATCAATCGGGCTTTTCGGGGTGCCAATTTGCGTAATTTGACACTCGACCGAAACGGAATCAGCAAATCTTTTGTGCCATGAATAATGTAAATCGGGCATTTGACATACTTGATGTATTCGTCTGTCCGAATCGAAAAACGTAGCAGAATCGAAAGAGGGAGAAAAGGCAAAAAACGATTGGTTAATTGCGAAAAACTATAATACGGAGCATCCAAAATGAGCATTTTAGGATGATTTTTTGATGCCAATTTACAGGCAAATCCCGAACCCAGCGAACGCCCATAAACTACGATATTCTTTTCGTCATAGCCACGCTTAAGCATCTCATTATAAACCACTTGAGCATCTTTATACATCACTTCTTCGTCTCGCTTGCCGATGCTCTTGCCAAACCCTCGGTAATCAATCATCAAGACATCGTAATCGTGAGCGATGAAATCTTTGGCGTATTTCGACCAACCTTTTATGCTACGGGTATTGCCATGAAAATAAATGACCAATCCACGGGTAGATTCGCCCAAATCATAAAAAATTAAGCCGTTGATTCTGGCTCCGTCTTCCATATCAAAGAATAATTCCTCAAAATGGTCATCGTACTTAAACTCAAAATCTTGTGAGAGTTTTTCGGGCTTAAAAATAAAGTACTCTTGCACTTTATATGCAATAATACAGATAACGACATAAATGACGATTGCCAAAATGATAATCTCTTTCGTCGTCATGGCGAAGGTTTTGGGTTTAGGTTGTACAAACCAAATTTAGTCAAAATTTGATAAAAGCAAATAAAAAATGGCATTCTGATTAAAGAATGCCATTTGTATAATGAGTTTGTTGCTTTGATTACAACATTTTTTTCTTCAATAAGTACTCAGCAATCTGCACGGCATTTGTAGCAGCACCTTTGCGGAGGTTATCGGCTACAATCCACATATTTACAGTTTTTGGTTGAGTCTCGTCACGACGGATACGACCTACAAATATTTCGTCTTTTCCGTGAGCATTCAGAGGCATCGGATAAACAAAGTTTTTAGGGTCGTCTTGCACGATTACACCTTTGGTTTTTGCCAAAATCTCACGTACTTTTTCTACCTCAAATTCACGTTTGAATTGGATATTTACCGACTCTGAGTGTCCGCCGATGGTTGGTACACGCACGGTTGTTGCCGTAACCAGCACGCTATCATCGCCCATGATTTTCTTAGTTTCGTTTACCATTTTCATTTCTTCTTTGGTATAGCCGTTATCTAAGAAAACATCAATATGCGGCAGGATATTCAAATCTATTTTGTGTGGGTAAACCATCGCTACTTCGGCATCGCCAGCACGCTCACCAAACATTTGGTCAACCGCCGCTTTACCTGTACCCGTAACCGACTGGTAAGTAGAAACAACCACACGTTTTACTTTATATTTTTTGTGTAATGCGTTCAAAACAACGACCATCTGGATAGTCGAACAGTTTGGATTTGCAATGATTTTATCTTCGGGCGTGAGTGTATGAGCGTTTACTTCTGGAACAATCAATTTCTTGGTTGGGTCCATACGCCAAGCCGATGAATTGTCGATTACGGTGATACCCGCTTCGGCAAATTTTGGAGCAAGAGCCAGCGAAGTACTACCACCAGCCGAGAAAATCGCCACGTTTGGCTTCATCTTGATGGCATCCTCAAAACCAACTACCGTGTATTCCTTCTTCTTAAACGTTACTTTCTTACCAACAGATTTCTCTGAAGCAACAGGAATAATTTCTGTAACTGGGAAACGACGTTCCGCCAAAACTTTCAAGATTTCGCTACCAACCAAACCAGTAGCACCAACGACTGCAACTTTCATGATTAAATGGCCCCTAACCCCAGAGGGGAATTGTTTGATTATGAATATAAACGTAGCCCCCTTCTGGGGGTTGGGGGCTGGAAATGCAAATATACGGCAAATTTTGTTTGGATATTCTTGGAATAGTCCAAATTTTATTAAAATTGCCAAACTCGATTGGGTGTAATGCAGAAATCCATCTTTATATCAAATTCGTTGAGGTCTGCGATTTCGTCGATTGGCTCAAAAACCGAGAGCCCAACTTTAACAACATCTGGTCGGCAATCGGCCAAAAATCGGTCATAAAAACCTTTGCCGTAGCCTACTCGGTAGCCTTTTTTATCGAATGCCAAAAGCGGAATCAAAACCATGTCTATCTCCTCGCTTTTAACCAACAATTGCTCGTTGTGAACAGGTTCTGAGATTCCCCATTGATTTATCTCAAATTGGGTGCGAATCGTGAATCGGTAATTGGTCAACGTACCATTTTTATGAGATTTTGGGATGATAATATTGGTCGAGAAATCAGTTTGTAAAGTGCTGATAATAAGCCAAGTGTCAATCTCGTTTTGCTCTTTTATTGGTAAAAAAATATGAATATTGGCGTAGCTATGAATGGGTAGAGACTGAAACAACCAATCATGGATTTTCTGACTTGCCGAACGGATTTGTGCAGGTGTAAGATTCTGTCGTTCGGTTTTAAACTTTGTTCGGATTTCGGCTTTGGTCATTTTCATACCCAAAGATACAGCGTTTTGCAGAATTTTTTGAAGGTTGATGTAAATCTGAACACGATTAAATTTTAGTAAGGAGCCTACTCAAAAAGCGAGAATGATGGCGATAAACAACAGCAAAGAAATCAGTAATCAAATCGGCTTTGGGCTAAAAAAATATCCAAAGCCGATTTGAAACTGTTGAGGGTGAACTCAAGATTTGTTATGAAACTATTAGAGGTTATAGTTTTGCAAAACACTATTTAATTTCCAATTGCTACGCAATTCCAAGTAATAGAATAATTTACTGGGTTCGGACTTGTATTTAGGAGTCTTGCTTTACAAGTGGTTGTTCCGCTTGCAGTAGTACATCCATAAAGCTGGAGTTGAACTCTGTAAAGCTCTCCAGAGCTACCGCCTGTAACATCAATATCGCCTACAAATACCTTTGGTACACCCGTAAACCCTCCGTTGAAAGCAATAGCACCTTCGGCAGACAAGCCAAAACCAGGCAGAACAGCATTAAATGTACCAGTTGTAAAAGTATATATTCTCAAGTTTGTGCTGCTATTGCCATTATAAGCTACACCTTTACCTGCGTTTACTGTTAATGTTCCGTCAAGAGCAGCATTACCCGAAGGGTCTATAAGAGCGACGGTATTGTTTGCACTGTTTCTAAAATAAAAATTATCAGTTGCCCCAAAATTTCGGAATTTCATACCATCTGCATCATGCAGAATCCCCCCATAATTAGTATTAGTGGCATTTTCTAAGATAATGTGCTGACCCCAACTACCAAAATTAAAGTCGTCTCCTTTTAGAGTAAGTAATGCTGATTGGGTAGGGTTATTGAGACGAAGTCTGTAACTAATATCTCCATAAGTACTATTTATTGAATAGGTAGTGGTATTATTACCAACTATTAAATCACTTGTATAAGTAGTGCCTGATACATCTAATTTATAGTCGGGTGTACTATCGCCAATACCTACGTTTCCGCCATTGTAATAATAATTTGCCCCATTCACACCCCATTGATTATTCAATGAAGCTGCTTGCCATGCAACTCCATCATAAAAATTAAACTGATTTGTCGTATTATTATACAGGAGCAAACCAGCAACTGGCGAAGCAATGGCATCGCGATTTGTAGTGGACATTCGGGGCAATAAAATACCTTTGTTATTGCTGCGAACGTCTAAAATCGAGGCAGAATACGGAATATCGGTACCACCAGAATTACTGATGACAGTACCGTTTGGAGAATCAATGGTTTTGGTGTTTTGCGAATAGCTCACCACACAATTGCAAAGCATTAAGGCTAAGATTTGAATACGTCTTTTCATGAGTTTTGAATCATTTTTTGACGAATTTCGATAAAATCACCCATTTTGAAATCATGAAAGACCAATTATTTACTAAACGGTAAAAGGGATTTAATTATAATTTTAGCCATAAATCGCAAAACAAAAAGCTGATTGATAGAAAAAGACGTACTAAATCTGTCTTTTGTGAATAGGCAGTGAACATCCAATCATGGATTTTCTGATTTGCCCGAACGGATTTGTGAAAGTGCCAGGTTTGGGATTAAAACCAAATCGACTTTCTTGATTTTTGAGTTGAATGAGAGTCAAATTGTAAATTATCTCACGGTTAATCGTTTAAATCAATTAATCCTACTCTTTTCATCTTCAAGACTTGTTTGGCGTTGTCTTGCTGATTTTACCTGCTTATTACCAAAATTATAACTGAGATTTACCCGAACCATTCGGCTTTCCCAGCCACCCGAACCAACGATTTTTAGGCCGCCAAATTGGGTGCTTCCTCGCCACGGAGAAGTAAAGAACAAATCGCTCATCGCTAATCTGAATGAAACTTTCTCTTTCAGAATTCGTTTTTGTAAAGCTAAATCTAAAGAACCCTGACTACGAGTGACGTACGTTCCGCCCCAAATACCTGGCGAACTGTACCATCCCGAAACCTCAAAATTCCATTTACGAGGCAAACTGAAGGTATTTTGGCCATAAAAACTCAACACATTTGCTCGAATATCCATAAATTTCTTTTCATCCGACTTAAAATTTGTGTGATAAGCATCAACACTCAAATAGACATTCCACCATTTTGTTGCTTGAAAAGGATACGAGATACCAAGATTAATGACCTGCTGATTCGCGATGTTACGTTCCATCAGAAAATTACGATTATAACCCGTCGTATCGGTTATTTGTGCAAAGAAATCTCGCACAAAACTGTAGCTCAACGAGGTCGTGAGGGTGTATTTGTAGGTGTGCGAAAGTTTCAGATTATCAACGTATTGTGGTTGTAAGAAAGCATTACCTTTTTGGTAGGTTAGCTCGTCGAGTTGCCATTCAAAAGGGTTTAGCGACTGATACGTTGGGCGTTCGATTCGGCGGCTGTAAGTCAAACCCCAAGAATTATTAGTATTGGCTTTGTAGGTAATGCCTCCGCTCGGAAACAAGTTTGTGTAGTTTCTTTTTACTCTCGAATCAGCATTGTTTTGTTGGCTCGTCAGATTTCCATCTGAGATAGTCTGTTCGGCTCTCAGCCCCAACTGCAAATCCACTTTTTTGATGCTCTTATTGTAGCTGATGTATGCCGCATTGATGCGTTCGGTATAGACAAAATTGTTCGACCGATTTTGGTTAAAAACATCTTTACTATCAACCACATCAAAAAAATCGAAAGTATTATCGGTTTTTACTACCGAAAACTTAACCCCAAGCCCTAATTTACCTTTCAAGAAATTCTGTTCGTAATCAACCTTGGTCGATAAAATCCCGATATCGGTTGGGGTATTCATCTTGAATATTCTCGAAAAAATCTCCTGTGTTTCGTCGCTATTTTTATAGATATTGGGCTGATAACTCTGGCGACGATTGCCATAAGTTCCAAAGTCAAAATCAATATTCAGAACGTGCCCGAGTGTGTCGGCATATCGGTAGTTGCTGTTTAGATACAAATTACGGCTATTAGAATTATTGGTATTGTCGGCCACTAAAACCTGCGAAGGAATAGTGCTATTTTCTGGAAATATCGGAGTTCGGCTAAATGTAGAATTAGCATTTGCGTTGAAATTACTATTTAGAATAACGCCTAACGTACTATTTTTAGATACAAAATAATCGAATCCTAACTTGATATTATTGCTCTGATTATCGTTGATGGTTTCGGCTTTTTGGTCGAAAATCGTGTTTACTTGCTCACGGTAGAAATTGAGATAAGACCAATTTTTGCCGAGACGATTGCTGTATGTTCCGAAAATATTTGTTTTTCGAGTACGATGATTGAACGAAACCGAGGCATTGGTTTTACCGTAATGCCCATAACCATAACCGATAGCTACCGAGCCATTGGTACCAAAGCGTTTATCTTTTTTTAGTCTGATGTTGATGATACCCGCATTGCCTGCCGCATCGTAGCGTGCCGAAGGTTGTGTAATTATCTCAATGGCCTCAATATCAGACGCTTGCAGTGATTTCAGATACTGAGTAAGGTCTTGCCCTTGCAAGATAGATGGTTTGCCATCAATAAAAATCCTGACCCCAGTTTTGCCTTCGAGTACAACGTTTTCATTATTATCAAGCACTACCCCTGGCGATTTTCGTAGTAATTCCAGACCAGTCGTTCCTGTAGCACTCAGCGAGCTTTGCACATTGAAAACCGTTTTATCGGCAAGCACTTCTACGAGTGGCTTTTGGGCTTTTACTTTCACTTCGGCCAATTGATTTTCAGCGTTTATAATTATCGAACTAAAATCAATTGCTCGGTCAATTACCTCGAAATTTACCGAACGATACTTCTGAAAACCTACACTACTGACCACAAAATAGTACTTATCGGGCTTGATGCCGTTGATTTTGAAGTTACCGTTTTCGGTACAGATTTCGGCTTTTACGAGCGTAGAATCTTTAAGTTTATAAAGCGTTGTGGTAGCAAACGAAACACCCTCGTTTTGTTGGTTTTTGACCAATCCACTAATTGAGAATGTTTGTGCCGAAGCGGCAACACTCACAAATAAATAAATGAGATTAAGTAATAGCTTTTTCATGAATATTTTTTAAATTTTATGCTACAAAATTGAGTCGAGAATAGTTATTAAAAAATGGTTATTCGGCAAACCGACAAATAACCCGACGAATTGCAAAAAATGCAGTTTAACGGTGTATTGTGCAATTCGTCGGAAAAGTTTGGTAGAATCGAAAGAATTATTTGAGATTTGAATAAAATATACTCAGAAGCAGCACATCGGATGATAAATTGGAATAAGACTATTATTTGGCGAATACGACTCGGCGAATTGTTGGCCGTTGTGGGTATCTATATCGTACTGTATCTACTTTATTGTTTTACCCTGACTTTCAATGAGTCGGCGTATGTGAAAATCGCTTTTCCTGAATTACTCAAAAACTATTTGATAAGTCAGTTTTTCGATTATTCTATCAAGTTTATTCTTACGATACCTATTTGGTATTTTTATTTTCGGCTAATTCCGCATTGGTCGCTCGCCACAAAGGTTTTTTTGCATTTTGGTACGCTCGTTATTTTTGTAATCACTTGGCAAAAATTGTTTTATGCCACGATGGAATTTTTAGGACGTGGACATTTACGTGGTTCGAGTCAAATCTGGGATATTTACATACCCGCTTTGATTTATATCATTCAGTTTGGTTTTTTTCATGCGTATGCGTACCACGTGAAATTTCAGCAGCAAAAAGAAATTGAGAATAGTCTTCGCCAAGCTACGCTCGAAAGCGAACTTTCGGCCATCAAAGCCCAATTGAATCCTCACTTTTTGTATAATGTTTTTAATACTATCAGTGCGAGTGTTCCGCCCGAAATGGAAGCTACCCGCGAAATGATTGCCGAATTGGCCGATATGTTTCGGTATCAGTTGAAAGCGTCGAGGGTAGATTATGTAAAAATCAAAGACGAATTAGAATTTATTGAAAAATATTTAGCATTAGAGAAGAATAGATTTGGAAGTCGGCTGAATACCTCGATTGAAGCCGATGACGAATTATTGAATCTGAAAATTCCGCCGATGATATTACAACCCATCGTCGAAAATGCCATCAAACACGGCATTTCGCCAAAAATTGAGGGAGGAGAGGTGAAAATTAAAATCGAAAAAAACGATAATTATCTAATATTTGAAGTAACTGACACGGGAGTCGGACTCAACAGCCAAGAGGAGGTAATCGGAAAAGGAATTGGACTCACCAACACCAAACTAAGACTCGAAAAGATGTATGGTGAGCTACTTCATCTCAGCCACAACCTACCCAATGGATTAAAAGTTTGGTTCAAAATTCCAATTTTATCATGATGCAGAAAGTAATTATCATTGATGACGAAGCCGCAGGACGTACCCTAATTAAGCAATATTTGGCAGATTTTACCTCACTTATTGTAGTTGGCGAGGCCAACAACGGCGTAGATGCTATCAAAGTAATCAACGAATTTAAGCCCGATATTGTGTTTATGGATATTCAGATGCCAGGCCTCACGGGTTTCGATGTACTCAAACACCTCGAAGAGATTCCACAGATTATTTTCTCGACGGCCTACGACCAGTACGCACTGCAAGCTTTTGAGGTGCATGCCATAGATTACCTACTGAAACCCTACACGCGTGAGCGATTCAAGGCGGCCATTCAGAAACTACGCACCAATGAAACACAAAATTTATCTCCGATTCAGCCTTTGGTCGAGAGTATTATCAATCCTTTGCAATTCCCCGAAAAAATACTGATTCAGCAAAACCAAAAGCTCATAACGGTCAATGTAAAAGAGATTATTTGGATAGAAGCCGAGGGCGATTATTCAAAAATCATTACCAATCGTGGTAGTTTTTTGAGCAATTACGGTATCAGTAACCTCGAAAATAAACTAAACCCACAAAATTTTATCAGAGTGCATCGTTCTTCGATAATCAACCTCGAATTTGTAAAAGAAATCCAGAAACAAATCAGTAGCTACGATGTCATTATGCAGAATGGCGATGTAGTGCGAGTCAGCCGCGGATATATGGATAATATTAAAAAACTGACGTATTGATAATTTAGAATCCTTCGAATATCCAGAATGTTGTTTTAAACAATTAAGGAAGGAATCCGTGTCATGGGTTTTTTATAAAAAATGTCGAATTTAATCATTCGTCGTTCGGATGATTCGACTTTATTAGAACAAATAAAAAACCGCCCTCTGAAACAAAGGACGGTTAGTTGGTTTTTAATTGTTGATTCTAAGCCATAACACCATGTTTACTCATGGTTTAAAAAATATACTTATTCTCTGCAATCATCGCATCAGCGATACGACGGCGAGCATTTTTAGTATTCATTGGTTCGATTTTGGTAAAGCGTTTCAAGCCCATCAACATCACACGGAGTTCATCGCCTTCGGCAAATGCCATGATAGCTTCTTTACCAGCATTATTGAGTTTAGATACGGCCTCGTGCAAGTATAGCATCGCCATATCTTTTTGTAATTCTACGGCTGCTTCGCCTTTGATTCCGATGAGTTTTTCGACACGCAAAAGAGCCGATTCGGCAACGTACGTTTCGATAATCATATCGGCAACATTCATCAAAATCTCTTGCTCGTTCGAGAGCGACATCATGAATTTCTGAACTGCCGCACCTGCTACCATCAAGATAGCTTTTTTCATGTTTTTTAAGACTTTCTTCTCAGCCACGAAAACACCTTCTTCATCGCCCGAACCAAAATCAGGAATCGACATGATTTCTTTTGCAACTGCCATCGCTGGTCCCATCATATCAATCTCGCCTTTCATGGCACGTTTCAAGAACATATCCAAAATCAACATACGGTTGATTTCGTTTGTACCTTCAAAAATACGGTTGATACGAGCATCACGATACGAGCGTTCCATCGGAGCATCGGCCGAATAACCCATTCCGCCAAAAATCTGTACGCCTTCATCGGCACAAAAATCTAATACTTCCGAACTATGTACTTTCATAATCGCACATTCGATGGCAAATTGCTCCAAAGCCTTCAATTTTGCTTCGGCATCGTTGAGTCCTTGTGCTTTAAGGTCTTCGATAGCATCGTCGATGTTTTGACCTGCACGATAATTGGCAGTTTCAGAAACATAAGTTTTTACTGCCATTTCGGCCAATTTATGCTTAATTGCTCCAAAAGAAGAAATCGAAACACCAAATTGTTTGCGTTCGTTGGCGTAGTTTACTGCTTCGTTGATAATACCTTTAGACCCACCAATTACGGCAACGCCTAATTTGATACGACCAATATTCAGAATATTTACAGCAATCTTAAATCCGTTTCCGCGGCTCGAAAGCATGTTTTCGACTGGTACGTGGCAATCGTTGAAGAAAATCTGACGTGTATCTGAGCCTTTGATACCGAGTTTATGCTCTGGCTCATTCATCGTGATTCCGCCAAAAGACTTCTCAACAATAAATGCCGTTAGGTTTTTATCATCGTCAATTTTTGCAAAAACGATAAACAATTCGGCAAAACCGCCATTGGTTATCCACATTTTTTGTCCATTGATGATATAGTGCTTGCCATCGGCCGAGAGTACGGCTTTAGTTTTACCTGCATTAGCATCCGAACCCGAATCTGGCTCGGTCAAGCAGTAAGCAGCTTTCCATTCGCCGCTTGCCAAAAGTGGCAAATATTTAGCTTTTTGTTCTTCATTTCCGTAGTAAACGATTGGCAAAGTACCAATGCCAGTGTGTGCCGACTGTGCCACCGAAAACGAATGGCCGGTTCCGAGCGACTCAGCAACCAACATCGAAGTGTTGAAGTTCATACCGAACCCGCCGTATTCTTCTGGTACGGCTGTTCCGAGTAAACCTAACTCACCTGCTTTTGTCATCAACGAAGACATTAATTCTGGCGATTTTGCCGAATCAATCTCGTTGAGTCTTGGGTGAATCTCGGTACGTAAAAAATCACGACAAGTTTCGGCAATCATCAATTGCTCCTCAGTGAATTCTTCTGGGATAAAAATCTGATGTGCCTCTGTTTCTTTTATCAAAAACTCGCCACCTTTGAGAGATGATTTATTACCTGTTGCTACCATTTTTATCGCTTATTTAATAGGTTTTAATCCGTTAAAGTTGAGATTTTAAACTGTCAAAATTGTTATGCTTGCATAACATTGCAAAGATAACATAAAATAAAATTATTATGCAAGCATAACATTAGAAAAAATATTTTTATCTCCAGATTTTATTGATATAGGTGAAACCTATAATGCTGTTAAATTTTTGTTTTAATTCTATATAAAATACGAATAGGCTAAATTGTTGATAATGAGGGGTTTAAATGTTTTTTAGTATTTGGAGACAATAGTATTAGTCAAAACGACTATTGCGTAGGGTTTGGCATTTAAAGTAATTGCATACGATTTGCAGTCATCTTGCAATTTTTTAGTCACAGCAAAAGTTGTTTTGGGTTCATTGGGGGAGGTTTTCAGCCCCCTTTGCCTTTTCACCTAACCACGGAGCAGATATTAAAAATATAAAACCCCATAAGCATTGAGCTTACGGGGTTTTGATTTTTTTTGAGTATCTAAAATTATGCTTTCTAAGCTTTTATCGTAACTTCAAAGTTACCAAACATACTACCGCCAAGACAATACCAACAATCCAGAAGCGAGTAACGATTTTGGCTTCGTGGTAGCCTTTTTTCTGAAAATGATGGTGAAGTGGCGACATTAAGAAAAGTCGGTTTTTTTGGGCAAACTCCAGCCCCCTTCGCTTCTTCTGATATTTAAAATAACTAACTTGTAGAATCACCGATAGGTTTTCAATCAAGAAGATTCCGCACAATACCGGAATCAACAATTCTTTGCGGAGCGAAAGTGCCAATACCGCAATCACGCTACCGAGCATCAAGCTACCTGTATCGCCCATAAATACTTGTGCCGGATACGAATTGTACCATAAAAACCCAATACACGCCCCTACGAAGGCGGCACAGAATATCACGACCTCGCCCGAGTTTGGTATCATCATGATATTGAGGTATTGCGAAAAAACTTTATTGCCCGATAAATAAGCAAATATTGCGAGGGTCATACCAATAATGGCCGATGTACCAGCTGCAAGCCCATCGATACCATCGGTGATATTGGCTCCGTTTGATACCGCTGTAATAATAAAAATAACGATAAGCACATACGGCAACCACGCCAAACTTTCGGGAAAGAAACTACCGAGAATGCTGTAATCAATCTCGTTGTTTTTCATGAAAGGTACGGTGGTTGTGAGCGAATGCACATCGGTATATTTCTGGATTTCGCCTACCGACGAAATGATTTTGGCTTTGTCGTACGAGCGAATCTTTACGTAGTCGTTAAAGTAGAGTGTCAGACCAACGATTAATCCTAAACCAACTTGTCCGATTACTTTAAAAATACCCTTTAGGCCTTCTTTATCTTTCTTAAATACTTTTATGTAGTCATCAGCAAAGCCAATTCCGCATGTCCAGACGGTGGCAACCAATAATAAAACGATGTAAACATTCGATAACTTGGCAAATAACAAAACCGGAACAACCAAAGATGCCAAAATAATAAACCCGCCCATTGTAGGGGTTCCCTTTTTTTGCATTTGGCCTTCGAGACCGAGGTCGCGGATTGATTCGCCGATTTGGAGTTTGCGGAGCAAATCAATGATTCGGCGTCCGTAATAAGCGGCAATCAACAATGAGAGTACGATGGCCCCCATCGCACGAAAAGAAATGTATTGGAAAACACCGGCACCTGGGAAATCGAAAACTCTATCGAGGTATTCGAAAAGATAATACAACATAAAACTTTAGGGATTTAACTGGGTTTTGGGCAAAATTAGGAATTTTTATACAACCTATAATCCAAAGGTGAGATTTTGTAACGAAAATTATTTTTTTGATATGATTCCAACCTTTAGCAAACCTGCTGAATCATAGTAGTAAGAAAAGGGTATCTGGGATTTGTGGCTTGGAATTGGATATTATCCTTTTTGCCAAGCCACCTAATTTTTACCCCGATTGATTATTAGGAATTTTTGAATTAAACCAGAACATGAAAAAGGTATTGTTATTTGCCATTTTGTTGATGGGATGTGAACAAAAAGAAGTTGCCGCTGATAGTCTGGCTTCGGTGGCAGGGGCGTGCAGTTATGATGGCCGCAAGACTGTAGAGGTACTGAAAAACGTAGAGGCGGTGATTCAGATTGTTGAAAATTTTACATTTATCGTTCCAAAAGGAGACCAAAATAAAAGGTATTTAGCCTGTAATCTACCTGATAATCTAAAAGAAGGGCAGAGGGTGGCTTTTGATGCCGATGTAAAAGAGATTTTTCCGAATGAAAGATGGGCTGGAGTACCTATTAAAATTACAAAATTTACAATACAAGAATAAATAAAAACGATTATGAAAAAGTTAATGAGTTTGCTGATTATCAGTGCTTTGTTGGCATCGTGCCAGTCTGAGGTAGTTGAAAGCGAAGATAGTAAATTTTCGTTGGCATCGAGTACGAGTGATATGTTTGGGAAGTGGAATTTTAAAACTTATTCCGATGGTAAAGGACATAAGTATGATGTGACGCTCGAATTGAAAGACGAGCGTGCCAGTGGCGGAGAACTTTTGATGAGTGGGCGTTCGTCAGTTAATTTTTATACTGCGGTCTTCAAATTTGAGAATGATAAAATCAAAATTGGGCCAGTCGGTCTTACCAAAATCGCAGGCCCTCCAGATGCTTTAGAGTTTGAACTAAACTACATCGAGAATCTCCGTCAGGTTGAGAAAGTTGAGCTTAAAGACAAAAACACTATGCTGTTGCATTTGTCGGCTCCATCTAAAGAAGTGATGACTTTTACGAGAAGTAATTGAGCGTCTGTATTTTAGTAATTATTCAGAATTCTTGAATGATTTTGTATTTGTAACTATCACCAAATAACTTCAATAATTTAAACTAAATGAAAAAGCCGATTTTTTTAACCTTAACGTTGTGTGTTGGAATGTTGATTGGATGCGATAAAACCGAAGTGGATTCTGCCAAAGTAAGCGAACAACTAAAGGCGGTTCCGGGGACTTTTGCCGACCAGACTTCAAATTTTGCTTTTGCGTTCTGGAAACAACATAACGCTATCGAAGACAAGTCTAAAAACCATTTTGTTTCGCCATTGAGCTTGCACGTGGCTCTCGGTATGCTACTAAACGGGGCCGATACCAAAACCAAAGATGAGATTCAGAAGGTACTCGGAGTATCGTCGAATATCACGGAGGCTAACAAAATCTATAAAGATTTGATGGAAAGCCTACCCAATGCCGACCCCAAAGTGGTAAATACCATCGCAAATTCGGTTTGGCACGATAAAGCATTCAAGGTAGAGCAAGCGTATCTTAACGATTTGCAGAATTATTTCAAAGCCAAAGTTTCGGCCGAAGATTTTGCCAACCCTGCAACGGTAAACAAGATTAACCAATGGGCGAGCGATAATACCAATGCCAAGATTCAGAAGGTTTTGGAGAAAATAGAGCCAAGCCACGTGATGTTTTTGTTGAATGCCTTGTATTTTAAAGGTGATTGGAAAGTACCATTCGACCCACAAAATACCCGTGATGAAGAATTTTTAAATCTTTCGGGTCGTCCTAAAAATGTAAAAATGATGAGTATGACCAATAACGTGAAGTACGCTTCTCGAAATGGTTATCATGCTATCGAGCTACCTTACGGAAGCGGCAATTATACCATGACAATCATGATGCCGCAGCAGAGCGTATCGAGTCTTTCGCCCGATGCTATCATTGATAAATTGACATTGAACGAATGGAAAGAACTCAATAAAGCAATGACCGAGCAGAAAATAATCATTGGTTTACCTAAATTTACCATTGAGTACGAAACAAATCTAAATAATGCTCTTCAAAAAATGGGAATGCCGACAGCCTTCTCAAATCAGGCTGATTTATCGAAGATTTCGCCACCTGCGGGTAAAGTTAAGGTAGGATTCGTGAAGCAAAATACATACGTCTCGGTTGACGAAAAAGGAACCGAAGCCGCTGCTGTTACAACTATTGGTATCGAACTTACTTCGGTCCAAATCAGACCCGAGTTTATCTGTAACCGTCCGTTTGTGTTCGTAATCAGCGAAAAGCAATCAAATACCGTTCTATTCGCCGGAAAAGTAGTGAACCTATAAGTTGTCGAATGCGTGTGGCACAGATTCACTGTGTCACACCATCTACTCAAGTCATCCTTATTCCCAAACAAATCTATGAAAAAACTACTTCTAAAAATGACTTCAATGCTGGCGTTGGGGTTTGTCTGTTTCGGACATTTCTCTTGCCACGATAAATGTGAAGCCATTCGTACTTACCGCACGCAAGTGCCAGTGACTGTTCTGCTAAAAGATTTGCCCAAAACCATTACTATCGAAGCTGCCCAAGAATTAGTAAGCCCAGGTAAGATTTATGCAAAAGATAACTACTTATTTATAACCGAAGCCGGAAAAGGGATTCACGTCGTAGATAATTCAAATCCTGCCAAACCTACCAATCTTTCGTTTATAAAAGTAGGTGGCAATGGCGATATGGCCATCAAAGACAATATCTTGTACATTGATAATTACGTAGATTTGGTAGCCCTCGACATCTCGAACCCCAAATCTATCAAAGAATCGGGGCGACTCTCGGCGGCGTTTGCCAACTCAATTGTAAACTATGGCGGATGGTATTATAATCCTCAAAATCAGACGGTTGTGTATTACGAAGACAAAATCGTAACCGATACCGTAGAAACAAATTGCGGTGCAGGTGGATACATCGGGCCAGTATATTACGAGAGTTTAGCTTATAAAAACGCTGGAGTAGCTCAAGGCTCAGGTGGGGTAGGTGGCCCAACGGCTGGTTCGACAGGCAAAGGTGGCTCGATGGCTCGTTTCACGATTTATGATGATTATATCTACGTAGCAAGCAATACCGACCTCTTGGTTTATGACATCAAAACACCTACGCAACCCAAAAGCCGCAATAAAGTGAATCTGGGTTGGGGAATCGAAACGATTTATCCTTATAATGATAAACTGTTCATAGGCTCAACGACCGGGATGTTTATTTTCGATAATAAAAATCCCGAAAACCCGGTAAAGCTATCCAATTTTCAACATGCTCGTGCCTGCGACCCTGTGGTTGTAAACGGCGATATTGCCTACGTTACGCTACGAACTGGCAATACTTGTGGCAATGCTCCTAATCAGTTACAAGTAGTTGATGTAAAAGACCTAACTAAGCCAGTTTTGATAAAAACCTATCAAATGCAGAATCCGCATGGATTGGGCGTAGATTTTCCGAATCTTTTTATTTGTGAAGGCGAATTTGGGCTAAAATCGATGGATGCCAAAAATGCCAACGACATTAAAGTTTTGCAGCAGATTGATAAAATTAATGCTTACGATGTGATTCCGCTCGATGGCAAACACCTGATAATGGTTGGTAAAGATGGACTTTATCAATACGACTATACCGACCCCAAAAATCTGAAACAATTGAGCGTTATTCCAATCAAAAAAAGCTAAAGCATTATGAAATCGCTATATAAAACCCTTGTTTTGCTTGCGATAAGTGTATTATCGCTCAAAGCCCAAGACAACGAAAAGAAAGGATTTTTTAAGAAATATCCGTTTGTCAATATGACAGAATTTGGAGTATTGATGGGCCGAACCAAATTCCCGACAGGCTACTCTCGCTACGATGTCTTAGGAAAACCCGCTCCCGATGCCATTACGTATTATAATGTTCAGAACCGAGTGAATGTTTCGATAATGACCTTTAATGGCATCTATCTAAACCCTAAGACCGCTGTCGGTGTTACGACGGGTATCGACTGGTACAATACCACTGTTCTGATGCCAATTATGGCGGGTGTGCGTCGGCAGATTGCCCAAAAGAAAGAGGGCGGAAGTGCCATCTTTGTTAACTTCGACGGAGGCTACGCTACTAACTGGCTCAACGAAGATTCAGGCATTACCAAAACTGATGGCGGATTTGTCTTAAATCCTTCGATTGGTTATCGTTTGCCGATGCGAAGCGGTTCGGCTTGGTTGGTAAATTTTGGGTATAGGATGCAGAAATATAAACTCACCGAAGACCGCTCGCAAGAAGAATGGTCGTTTAAATCGGTCGAAACCCGAAACCTAAACCGCATGTCGCTTAGAGTGGGTTTAGAGTTTTGATTTTAATATCGCTCGCTGGTAGTGTTCAAAACGCTACCAGCGATTCTTTATAGATACTATTTCTTCATTTTTTTATGAATTCATACACTATTCTTTTGTAAAAACGCTTCATTCTTTATATTTACGCAAAAATAGAAGCTACGAACTCTGAATTCGTAAACCAACACTGTAAATCATAAATCTGAAGTATGACTACGCCCAAGAAAGTACTGATTGCCGAAGATAGCTCGGTCATCCAAAATTTAGCAAAAAAGATTCTTGAATTCCAGAATTTTGAAATCACGGCTGTCAAAAACGGTGAACAAGTAATGCAACTTATCGACAAAGAGGATTTTGATATTCTACTACTCGACATCAACATGCCTATTATGGATGGTATGGAGTGTGTGCGTGCGGTGCGTGCTTTGAGCGACCCTAAAAAAGCTAAAGTACCAGTGGTTGCGATTACGGGTAATGCCAAAAACTATTCGGATGAAGACTTCAAATCGGCAGGTTTCAACGACGCCCTCATGAAGCCACTCAATTTTGATAGATTGGTTGATGTTGTAAAAGGGCTAACAGAATAGATAAAGGTTTGTAGTTTGCAGTTTATAGTTTGTAAAAATCAGCTATGAACTGCAAATCATAAACGATAAACTTCAAAATGACCATAACCTTTCTCGGAACAGGTACTTCTGGCGGCATCCCTGTACTTACCTGCGGTTGTCGGGTATGTCGTTCGTTAGATTTCCGAGATAAACGCCTTCGGGTTTCGGTTTGGATAGAGGTAGAAGGCAAAAGTTTTATTATTGATACTGGTCCAGACTTCCGCCAGCAAGCACTCAGAGAACACATCGATAATATTGATGCTGTCATTTATACCCACGAACACAAAGACCACACGGCGGGTTTAGACGATGTTCGACCCTACAATTACCTTCACGGAATCAAACACCTCAGTATTTATGGGCATAGTCGGGTACTGGCACAACTCAAGCGTGAGTTTGCCTACGCATTCTCCGAATACAAGTACCCAGGTGTACCATTGATTAACTGCCAAGAGATTGAAAACCAGCCTTTTGTAATTGATGGAGTTGACTTTATACCCATTGAAGTAATGCACCATAAACTCCCCGTTTTTGGATTCAGAACGGGCGATTTTACGTATATCACAGACGTAAACTATATCTCAGATTCCGAATTAGAAAAAGTGTACGGCACAAAAGTCTTGGTCTTGGGAGCTTTGCAGCGTGAGCCGCATATCTCGCACTTTACGCTTAATCAGGCGATAGAAGTTGCACAGAAAGTAGGTGCCGAAATGACCTATTTTACGCATATCAGTCATAAAATGGGGCTTCATGCCGATGTATCTAACGAATTACCCCCAAATATTCGCTTGGCTTACGATGGCCTGAAAATCCACTTGTAAGACAGATTCTACACTCGTTTTAACCCATATTTTTATGAAATTATCTAAGAATATCCTTCTCTTTACTGTTTTTCTTTCGACCAATCTGTTTGCTCAATCTTACAAAGAGAAAATCGAACAACACCGAGAAGAATACAAAGCTGAGTTTTTGAAATCGTCGAGTTCGCCTCTCAAACAAAAAGATTTAGCAGGATTGAGGTTTTATGAACCCAACGAAAAATATAAATTAGAATGCACTTTTACCGCAACCAAGGGCGGAAAACCCTTTGAGGTGCCTACTTCTTCGGGACAAACACAAACCTATACCAGATTTGGCGAATTATCTTTTCAGATTGATGGGCAAATCCATAAATTGACAGTTTATAGAAGTCCGTCTTTGATGAATAACCCACTTTACAGAGATTATCTTTTTGTGCCATTCAAAGATAAAACCAACGGAAAAGATACCTATGGCGGTGGGCGTTATATTGATTTACGTATGCGAGAAGTAAATGGAGATAAAGTAATTTTAGATTTTAATAAAGCGTATAATCCCTACTGTGCATTCAGCGAAGGGTATAGCTGCCCGATTCCGCCAAAAGAAAACCACCTCAAAATTGCGATTGAGGCGGGCGAGAAAAATTACAACAAAACGGGGAAATGACCCCGTTTTACATGTCAGTTATCATTGAGGCTACTTCTCTACCTGTTTGCATGGCTCCGTTGAGCGATGGATACGCCAAATAATCGCCGCAACGATAAAGGGTTTCGCTAAGTTTTAAATCTCGTTTTGGTGAATTTGGCGGATATTTCACCAAAGATTCGGGGATATGGTAAGTTTGGAGGTGTTTCCAAACATTTACTTGAGCCCCAAACCACTCAAAAAGCTCACGTTTGATTCGCCCTACCAGATTACGCTCATCGAGTTTTTCTTGCCCTTGAGTACTAACCGAAATGAGAGTTTTACCTGCGGGTGCGTACTCTGGCGAAATATCGCTCGGCACACACAAATGATGCACTGGCGAGCGGCGATTTGGATTCAGAACCAAAAATTTACCACTGTCTTTTAGCGGTGAGAATTCGGCTGAGAAATACGTGCAAGTTGTTACGTTGTATTCTCTTGTGATATTTTCGTTCAATAAATTATCGGCACCGATGGCCTCGGTTGCCAAAACGATTCGGTCGGCTGTCAATACTTCGCCACCATCCAAAAAAACTTGATTACCTTCGATACCTTTTACCCGAGCGTTTTTCCTGATTCGATTTTCGGGTATATACTCGGCAATTTGTTCGGGGATTCGCTGCATACCTTCGGCTGGCAAAGCGGCATCACCTTTGAAGAACTGTTTAAACGTAAACTGAAAGAAATTACTCGATGTTGCCAAATCATTCTCAATAAAAACCCCACCAAAGAATGGCTTGAAGAATCGCTCGATGATTTTATCTGAGAAACCGTAATTCTTCAAAAAAGTGAGTGTATCGGTATCTGGCTGATTAAAAAAATCTACTTCATTTATGTCGTTTACTTCGTTTATCAACCTTCTGATTTTCAGTTTATCGCCAAAACTACCCACTGGCGAGAATGCCATCGAAAGATACGCCGAAGGCTTGCGGAAAGGATTCTCCATCTTCATAAAACCTTTGTTGTGGCGAATCATCGAGCCTGATTCAAAAGTTTTAAGGCGTAAACCATTATAATTGAGGGTTTTGCGAGCTTCTGGATAATTCGTCAGCAATACCTGAAAACCTCTGTCTAATCTAAAACCATCTACCACATCGGTACGAACCCGCCCGCCGAGAGCATCTGATGCCTCTAAAACCAAGAACCCAACACCTTTTTCGTTTAGATATTTAGCACAAGTCAGACCTGCAATCCCACCTCCGATGATAATTGTCGAAAAATCGTTCATAAACTTTTAATGATGCTTAGATGTTGTAATGATAAATGTTTTGAAAATTCAAAAATAAAACACTATTTTGTGCAAAAAGGAAGCAAAAATACATTTTATTAGTGTTAATTTTGCCTTTTTATATGATTTTCGTTCGATTATCCTTTATACGTATATACTCATAAAGCGATTAATTGTTTGAAAAATAACAAACAAAAACCTAATTAATGAATTATTCAGTACAACAAGAGGGCGATTTTAGATACATTGACGAAGGACAAGGCGATACGTTGTTGATTCTGCACGGACTCTTTGGTGCGTTGAGCAATTTCGATGATGTGATTGAGGGTTTCAAGCACCGTTGTAGGGTCGTGATTCCGGTAATGCCTATTTATGAAATGCCAATGAGAAGTGCCAGCCTCGAAGGGCTACAAGCATTTATTGAGCGTTTTGTAGAGTTGAAGCAATTAAAAAATATAATGATTTTGGGCAATTCGCTCGGCGGACACGTTGGGCTGCTTTATACATTGGCCCACCAAGATAATGTCAAGGCTTTGATTCTGACCGGTAGCTCGGGGCTTTTTGAAAATACGATGGGAGGGTCTTTCCCGAAGCGTGGAAGCTATGAGTATATCAGAGAGCGTGTAGCTTATACATTCTATGACCCCGCTACTGCCTCAAAAGAGCTAATCGACGAAGTTTTTGAGATTACTTCGAGTATTCCGAAATGTATGAACATCGTGCAGATAGCTAAGTCGGCACAGCGTACCAATATGGCAAAAGAAATCCCGGCAATTAAGCTACCAACATGCTTGATTTGGGGATTGAACGATACAATTACACCGCCTGCTGTTGGTTTTGAATTCAACCGTTTGATTCAGAACTCAGAATTGTTTTTTATTGATAAGTGCTGTCATGCCCCGATGATGGAACGCCCCGAGCGTTTTAATGTATTGTTAGGAAAGTTTTTAGATAAAATACAAGCATAAAATAGTTTTGGGTTTCTGGTTTGCTGTTTCTGGTTAAAAAATTTAACTCTAAACTTTAAACCCCAAGCCCTAAACTCAACAAGAATGATACTCATCGAACTCATCAATCATGATTTGCCGATTTTGAAGCCGACCGATAGCGTTGGTCAGGCTTTAGATTGGATGGAAGAAAACCGTATTGGGCAATTGGTTGTGGCCGATGAAGACCAGTATTTGGGCATTGTTGGCGAAGATACACTGCTCGATTTTGATGAGTCTGATTTGATTTCTGAGGTTCAACCACAATTGATGGAGGTTTTTGTGAGCGATTATGAGCATATCTACGAGTCGCTGAATCTTATTTCAAAATATAGCCTTCAAATTGTTGCGATTCTGAATAGCGAAAAACGGATTCTCGGTACAATTACAGCCAACGAAATCTATAAAAAATTCTCAGAGTTGCTCGGAACAAGCGAAGCTGGGGCGGTTTTGGTGGTTTCGCTCAAAAACCGTGATTATTCATTATCCGAAATCAGTCGATTGATAGAAGGTGATAATGCCAAGGTATTGAGTAGTTATTATTCGGGCAATACCCACGCCGACCCACTCGACGAAGAAAACGCTGCGAAGCTGACACTCAAACTAAACCGTGAAAATATTTCTTCGATTGTGGCTACGCTCGAACGCTTCGGTTACATGGTAGAAGCAACGTACTCGCACGAGCCAATCGAAAGTGTCGAGCAAGAACGCTACGATATGCTGATGAAATACCTGAGTATATAAAATCCGCAGGGCAGATTACAAGCGTTAACCCTAAAAACTCCTACGTTTTAGCAGATAATAAAATCTTGAAGTTAGCAAAACTGCCGAGGCCGTCAGGCCAGCCAGAAGCCCGTACCAAACGCCTTCGGCATCCATTTTTTGGTTAAATGCCAAATAATATCCGAGCGGAAGCGAAACTCCCCAGTAGGCAAACATCGTGATGACCGTCGGGATATTCACATCCGAAAGCCCCCTCAAAGTACCCAGTGCCACAACTTGCACACCATCCGAAAGTTGAAAAATTGCTGCAATCACCATCAACCTAATCGCAATATCAATCACAGCGGTATCTTTTATATAAGATTCTACCAAAAATCTATCGAAACAGATAAGCGTGAGCATACAAAACAACATGAAAACCACTACAACTCCGTAGGCTACATTGCCCGAAATACTGATGTGGTGCTTGCTTCGTAGTCCACGTCCTTCTCCCACACGGATTCCGCCCGCAACACCAATCCCCGATGCCATCATGTAGGTTGCCGAAGCAATATTGATAGCTATTTGGTGAGCCGCCAATTGGTCTTCGCCAAGCCATCCCATCATCACAACTGCCAACGAGAACGCTGCTATCTCAAAGAAAAACTGAAGCCCACTCGGTACACCAAGTTTGAAAATCTGAATGACTAAATCGTTGGTTTTGAGAGAATTATATTTTTGTTGTAGGTATTCTTTAAAAATGGGGTTTTGATAAATATAAATCAATAAGGCTATCATCATCAAGATACGTGTTATCAGGGTCGAAACCGCGGCTCCAATCAGCCCCATTGCCGGAAATCCCCAATAGCCATTGATGAGTAATATATTAAAAACGAGGTTAAATATTAATCCCAAAAATGTAATTACCATGGCTACGTAGGTATGCGAAAGCCCATCTGATAATTGTTTTGTAGCCGCAAAAACAAAGAGAAACAGATTGGAGATAATCATGACCGCTAAGAATGAAGGAGCAGATTCGCTGATTTCGGGAGATTGCCTGAAAACATCAAAATAAACAACGCAAACCCAGCCGATAACACCCAAAATTAACCCAAACCAAAGGGCGGCTTTGATAGATGCACGAAACAACCGATTGATTTCGGCAGGATTATTCTCTGCTTTGGCTTTAGAGATTAGCGGAGCCACAACCGACATACCACCGATAGCGATTGAGCCGATTAAAAAGGCAATCGAATTGGCGATACCCGATGCCCCAAGACCGATTTTACCGATGAACCGCCCGACCATAAGGTTATCGGTGATACCCATCAAGACTACCCCGAGTTGGGCAACCATTATCGGAAAAGCCAGTTTTAGTGTTTTGGTGATTTCGGTAGTGTACTCTTTAGATAATATCTGCATAAATTTGGTTTGTCGATTACTCATAGCCGTAAATTGACAACCGCATAAAGAGCTGTAAAGTTCGGCTGATATTACCTAATTTTGGTAGCTGAGTACTCTAAAACTTGTGAAGAACCCTCTATCTGAAAGCGGTATTTATAGCCAGTTTCCCACGAACTGACAATCGTTATGGTGATTGGCTTGCTATTTTCGAGGGCCAATTGTAGCTGAGGGTCGGTTGTGCGAGGTTCAGATAAAACGTACTTGCAGTCGTCTATCCATTCGATTTTAAACTCTACTTTGGCGTTATTGAAGTCTCCGTACGTTTCGATTTGTTTACTTTTGGTACGCTCAATCACAATATTGGCAGTGCCAGAATCTACCAATTTATAGACCCCTGTATGAAACCTACGGCATTCTACTTTTTGTGCCAATACACCCGATATTGGTAGCAAGAAAAGTAAAATTGTAAGCAATTTTTTCATAATTCTTGTATAGAAGTTCATTAGTATAAATTCTTATAGTTTCCCCGACGTGGTGGTTTTGCTTTCGATACCAAAATTTACTCGAAATCGTATTTATTGGCAAAGATTCTCAATAATAATCGTTTTTATTGAAAAATATTATATTATCGAAAATAAAAATTATTAGTTGGCGGATATTTTGGATGTAAAAAACTGATTGAGCGGATACATTTTAATGAATTGTGAAATCGTCGGCATCGAGATACGAAGGGAACTTCTGGCGAAACTCACTGAGTTTTTCTTTGTCTAATGTTGCTGTATGAATGATTTCTTGGTTTTGGGCTTCATAAACTGGATTGCCGAAATAGTCAATCATTGCCGAATGCCCCACGTAATTGATTCCCAAATCGTCGGTACCTATTCTATTAACTCCAATCGCGTAGCTTTGGTTTTCGATGGCACGAGCCATCAGGAGTTTATCCCAAACCTGAATCCGTTTTTCGGGCCAAGAGGCTACGTACAAGAGCAAATCGTATTCAAGGTTTTGATTGCGACTCCAAACCGGAAAACGCAAATCGTAGCAAATCAACGGGCAGATTCGCCAGCCTTTCCATTCTTTGATTAGCTTTTTGCTTCCGCCCGAAAAAACATCATTCTCTTTGACCATTCTAAACAAATGCCGTTTGTCGTAGAAATCGGTTTTGCCGCTCGGTTCGACCCAAAGCAAGCGATTGAAGAATTGCTCTTTGTCTTTGATAATCACGCTACCCGTTACGACAGCCCCCGTCTGAGCAGCCATTTGTTTCATCCATCGGTGAGTCGTAAAATTCATCGGTTCGGCAACTTGGGCGGCATTCATCGTAAAACCCGTCGTAAACATTTCGGGCAAAATAATTAAATCGGTTTGGTCGATTTGGGCAATTTTTTCTTCGAGCGAAGCCAAATTCGCCGTTGGATTCTCCCAATAAATATCGGTTTGTACAACGCTAACTTTGAGATTCATGATGATTAAGACTAAAAAACTACTTAGGAGAGAAGATTTATTGAGGGATTTGATAAATCTATTTTTTGAGGAAGAATGTTATTTGGGACTCGAATGTGGATGGTTATTTCTGAATGTTTAAGATGATTCGTTTTTCTGGATTTCAATGATTCGAGAGAGAAGATAGACTGATTATCATTTCATCCTCCCGAATTGTTCAATTCGGGAAGATGAAATGACAAGTAAAATTAAGCCGCTTTGCGGTTTTTCATCCAGAAATAAAGTCCGATAAATGCCACAACAAGAATACTTGGGAATATCACCATTGTACTCAAAGTAGCTTGTCCGGCAGCCAATTCGAGAGCATCGCCAGAAAGGTTTTGAGAAGCAGCAGTTTCTCTTGCCGAATCAATCCATTTACCGATAATTGGTTGGAAAATCGAGCTTGAGAACATACCCACACCACCAATCACCGACATACCCAACGCACCCGATGCAGGAATTTTATCAGCCACAAAACCAACCATGTTTGGCCAGAAATACGCAATACCGCAAGCATAAACAAATGCCGCAGCGTATGCCATTCCGCCAGTAACTTTACTCAATAAAAACAAACCAACTGTTGCCAAAATCGCCGAAACCAAAAGTACGCCAGTTTGGTCGAGTTTGTGTACAACTGGCCCAGCAAAGAAACGAGCAACGGCCATTGTACCAGTTGTGATTGCCAATAGAATCATCGGGTCGGCACCTGATTTACTCAAAATCAAACCTACCCATTGCTGAGGGCCAAACTCCGAAATCGCAGTAAGTGCCATACAAGCAAACATAAATAAGAATAGTGGCGATAGCATGGCTTTGAAGTTTTCTGAAACCGATGCCGCTTCGGCAACTTTTGGTTTCGGGAACTCCTGACCCCAGAAAAGGTAAGCATAAATTAATGTTGGAATCATAATTACCCAAATCTGAGTTTCCCAGCCCATGCCAGCTTCTGTCATGAATTTAGAGACTAACGAACCAATTACGATACCACCCGGAAACCACATGTGGAAACGGTTGAGCATCTGGCTCATTTTGTTGCCTTCGTAAGCATCTGCAATCATAGGGTTACAAGCAGCTTCAGTACAGCCATTACCAAGACCAATCAAAAGCGTAGAAATCAACAAAGTCATGTAGTTTCCGCCCGAGTAGATTGTCAATAAAATACCGATTGCGTGAGCGATAAAAGCAAACTGCATGATTTTTTTACCACCAACGGTATTATAAATCAATCCGCCGACAATCATCGAAATCGGGAATCCCAAAAACCACATTGAGTTTATGGTTCCGAGTTGCTCGGCCGAGAATCCGTACTCTTTACCGAGTTGGTCTAAGATACCTGCACGAATACTGAATGAAAACGCTGTCGTGATGAGGGCAAAACAGCTCCCAAGAAAAAGACGGCTTTGGTTAATCATAGTGAATAAGGTTTTAGAGGTTTGAACAATTATTGTGATTCTGTACTCAGAAGAATCATTGAACTCGTAAAAATAGTTTTTATAAAAATCTTTCAAAAGAAAATTATATTTTTAATTGTATGAATTACACTTTTTCCGAAATTTGGCATCGAATCAGCAGTCCTACTTAGATTTTTGTATATTGCTAAATCTTATCAGAATTAGGTTTATGGAGACATTAGAGCGAAAAAAGAGATACAGAAATCACTTTACGAAACGTGAGATTCCGAAGGCACTCATCTACGAAATGTACGATGGGAAACCTATGTATTATAAAGGCTTCAAAGATGTGCTGAATCAGTTGAAAACTTCTGAAGAAATTATGGGGTCAAGTTCAATACAAGGCATTATAATCGCCACAATCTTAAAATTCTTTTACAGAAACTTAGACGATAATAGATTTTTAACTGTTACAAATGAGTTCGGTCTTCATATAGACAAAGGTTCAAATGTAGCATCTGATATAGTAATTTATGACAAATTAGCCCTTCAAAATTCAAATATTGATAAACATTATTCCTCATTACCACCACTTGCCGTAATTGAGGTAGATATAGACGCTGATGTCTTTGATTTTGGGATTAACGAGTTTAATTACTATTCGATGAAAACCAAAAAACTGCTGGATTTTGGCGTTAAAGAAGTGTTTTGGTTTTTTTCGGGAACAAAGCAAGTGGCGATTGCCAAACCCGACCAAGACTGGATAATTACCAATTGGGATAAAGAATTGGTAATCTTGGATGAATATCGTTTTTCATTGAATCGTTTATTAGAAACAGACGGTTTTAGTTTATAAAAAATAGTACTTACAATTCAACCTCTAAGATTAGTATATGCAACGAAAACTCCGAATGGGAATGGTCGGTGGAGGACGTGGTGCTTTCATCGGCGGCGTTCACCGTATTGCAGCTGCAATTGATGGCGAAATCGAGTTGGTAGGCGGAGCGTTCAGCTCGACTCCCGAAAAATCAAAAGCCTCTGGCGAAGACCTCATGCTCGACCCTGCTCGATGCTACGGCGACTTTAAAGAGATGATTCAGAAAGAAAAACGTCGCAAAGACCGTATGGACATCATCTCAATCGTTACGCCAAATCACATGCACTTTGCACCTGCCAAAATGGCCCTCGAAAACGGCTTCCATGTGATTTGCGACAAGCCAGTTTGCTTTAGCCTTTCTGAAGCCAAAAAACTCAAAGAAATTGTCGAAAAAACAGGATTAACATTTGCCCTTACCCACAATTATACGGGGTATCCGATGGTAAAACACGCTAAATACTTGATTCAGTCGGGTGTTATCGGCAAAATCCGTAAAGTGGTTGTCGAATACCCACAAGGGTGGTTGTCGTTTCCGGAAGAGCAAAAAGGTACAAACAAACAAGCCGAATGGCGTACCGACCCTAAACGTTCGGGTATTGCGGGTGCGGTAGGCGATATTGGTACTCATGCCGAAAACCTTGCTGAGTATGTTACGGGCTTAAAAATCACCGAATTGTGTGCCGATGTTTCGACATTTGTAGAAAATCGTTTACTCGACGACGATGCCAACGTATTGCTACATTTCGACAACGGAGCCAAGGGGATTCTGCATTGCAGTCAAATCTGTAACGGTGATTTGAATGGTCTGAATTTCAGAGTTTATGGCGAACTCGGAACGCTACAATGGCACCAAGAACGTCCGCAATATTTACAACACAAAACCACCGAAGGACACCAAATCTATCAACCATCGGTTGGAGCTTTGTCGGATACAGCCAATAACCATACACGTATTCCGTTTGGGCATCCAGAAGGGTACTTAGAGGCATTTGCCAATATCTATCGCAATTTTGCTCGTACGGTTCGCAAGCGTATGAATGGCGAAACTCCAAACGAATTCGACCTCGACTTCCCGAAAATTGATGACGGTATCAGAGGAATGCAATTTGTCGAGACAGTCATTGCATCGGGTAGAGCAGGGGCAAAATGGACGAAGTTTAAATCGTAAAATAACAGAATCGTGAATTAGTGAATCACGAATTAGCGAATAGTTTTAAATTTACAGATTTCACTATTTTATTTTTGCCAATTAAAATTATTCACTAATTCACGATTAAAAATATGCCCCACAATTCTAAATATTCTGAAGAAGAGAGATTTAGTTTTGCAGCAGAACTTGAAAAGAAACTAAAATCTTTTGCAATTAGATGTATCGAAGTTTATAAGGCTCTACCGATTAATGATTTTGTAGCTCAGCATATCGGTAAACAACTTGTGCGTTCTTCGACCTCAGCCTCGGTAAATTATAGAGCGGTTAGAAGAGCAAGAAGTCAAAATGAGTTTTATGCTAAAATCAGTATTGTTATTGAGGAATTAGATGAATCAATTTACTGGTTAGAGATGCTAATAGAGTTAAAATATTTTACATTTGAAAAACTTAGTAAGTTAATTTCTGATGGTAATGAAATACTTGCCGTTTTATCGAAATCAAGAAAAAACACGTACAAATAAAAAATCGTGAATGATGAATGGTGAATTAGTGAATCATTTTATAATCTTATTCACTAATTCACGATTCACTAATTCACCATTCAAAAATATGAAAACAATAAAAGGACCAGCTATATTTTTAGCACAATTTATGGGCGATGCAGCCCCGTTTAATTCACTCGATACCATCGCCGATTACATGGCGGGTTTGGGATACAAAGGTTTGCAGTTACCTACTTGGGATGGCCGTGTGATTGACCTCAAACAGGCTGCCGAAAGCAAAACATACTGTGATGAACTAAAAGGTAAATTGGCCGATAAGGGTCTCGAAATCACCGAGTTATCAACGCACTTGCAGGGGCAATTGATTGCTTCGCATCCTGCTTATAACACAATGTTTGATGCCTTTGCACCTGCCGAAGTACACGGTAAAGAAAAAGAGCGTCGCAAATGGGCAGAGCAGCAGTTAATTTACGCGGCAAAGGCTTCGCAAAATTTAGGTTTGAAATCGCACGTAGGTTTTTCGGGTGCATTGGCTTGGCCATTTTTGTATCCTTGGCCGCAGCGTCCGAGTGGTTTGATTGAAACCGCTTTCAAAGAATTGGCTCGCCGCTGGAAACCAATCTTGAATGTTTATGACGAATGTGGTGTTGATTATTGCTACGAATTGCACCCTGGCGAAGACCTCTTCGATGGCTCAACATTCGAGATGTTTGTAGATTACCTCAAAGGTCATCCACGTGCTTGTATCAATTATGACCCAAGCCACTTTGTGTTGCAATGTCTTGACTATCTGTCGTTTATAGATTTGTACCACGACCGCATCAAGGCGTTCCACGTAAAAGATGCTGAGTTTAATCCATCAGGAAGACAAGGTGTTTACAGTGGCTATGCCGGATGGGCAAATCGTGCTGGTCGTTTCCGCTCATTGGGCGATGGTCAGGTAGATTTCAGTGCGATTTTCTCAAAACTTTCGCAGTATGACTACGACTCTTGGGCAGTTTTAGAGTGGGAGTGTTGCATCAAGTCGTCGGAGCAAGGTGCCGAAGAAGGGGCTCCGTTTATCGCCGACCACATCATTCGTGTAGCTACGCGTGCATTCGATGATTTTGCCGCTACTGGTGCCGACGAAAAAGTAAACCGCAAGGTGCTTGGTATCTAATCATTGTAGCCGAAAAAGGCAGATACAGACTTTAAAAAACAGGCGTAGTCGAGTGCTACGCCTGTTTTTTGATAAAAATGATTAAATTGGGCAAAATATTCCGAAGTGTATGATTACCCAAACGCTTGTATCGAAAGAGGAATACTTCGATTTATTGTTAAAATCGGATGTAAAACTCGAATATCATGATGGAGAAGTTGTGGCAATGGCAGGTGCTCAACCTACTCATAATTTGTTGTCCTCTAATATTCACGGCGAATTATTTAGTTGCTTAAAAAAAGCGGGATGTACCATTTTGGCAAGCGACCAACTAATCAAGGTTGAAGGCTGCCATAAATACACATTCCCTGATTTGGTGATTGTTTGTCAGAATCCTGAATATGAGAAATCACCTAATGGGTTAGACGCCTTGGAGAATCCCGAAATAATTATTGAAATCCTATCAGATTCGACGGAATTATACGACCGTACCGATAAATTTGAATGCTATAAAACCATTTCATCTTTCAGAGAATACATTTTGGTTTCGTCAAAAAAGAAGCAAGTAGAAATTTTTAAACGCCTCAATGAAGACGAATGGATAGAAAGAACGTTTACTGAAAAAGATAAAAAAATAAAAATCGGAGATTGCGAAATCTCAATCGAAGATATTTACAGAGAAGTATTATTTAACAATAACTAACGATTGACAATGAAAAAATTATTCAACCTTATTCTCTTACTTACGATTATCAATGTGGCATTTGCACAGAAGAAAAAAGCTATTTTTAATGGAAAAGATTTTACAGGATGGCATACATTCAATAAAACTGGCCCGATTTCAGATAAGTGGGTTGTAGAAGATGGGGCGATGCACCTAACAGCCAAAGGTGGCGGCGATTTGGTAACGGATGTCGAATTTGAAAACTTTGAACTCGAATTAGAATGGAAAATAGCCGAAGGTGGCAACAGCGGCGTGATGTGGGGAGTGGTAGAAGATGCCAAATTCTGCTGTCCGTATTTGACTGGCCCAGAGATGCAAGTACTCGACGATGAGCGTCATCCAGACTCAAAAGCTGGTAAAGATGGTAATCACAAGGCGGGTTCTTTATATGACATGATTCCACCGGCTAAATTAGATGCTGTAAAACCTGCCATGCAGTGGAACAAAGCAAAAATGAGTATCAATTACAAGAAAAACAAAGGTGTTTTTTGGTTAAATGGCGTTCAAATGGTAGAGTTTGAATTGACTGGCCCCAATTGGGATGCTATGGTTGCAAAAAGTAAATTTGCAAAATGGGGAGACTTCGCTAAGTATAAGAAAGGCAAAATTGCTCTCCAAGACCACGGAGATAAAGTGTGGTTCCGTAATATCACTGTCAAAGAACTGAAATAGTTAATAAACTCATCGGATAAACAAAACATTCGTTTTATGCGATGAGTTTTTGTATTTATAAAAACATATATAAGTCGTCTAAAATTCATAATAACCCTCCTATGAAAAAGTTAATGTTAAGTTTTTGTGCATTGATGGCAGTTTCGACGGCTGTTTTTGCACAACAAAAAAGGGTTTTGGTTTTCTCTAAAACGGCTGGTTTTCGCCATGCTTCTATCAAAGAAGGCAAACAGTTTTTCTTAGATTTAGGGAAAAAACAAAATATCGTTGTTGACACAACCGAAAATGCTGCCAATATCAACGAAGAAAACCTCAAACGCTACAACGCAGTTGTGTTTTTGAGTACAACGGGCGATGTCCTGAATGCCGTCCAACAAGCCGATTTTGAGCGTTATATCCAAGCGGGTGGCGGGTATGTAGGTATTCACGCGGCATCCGACACCGAGTACAACTGGCCTTGGTACAATGATTTAATGGGTGGATATTTTGCGAGCCATCCTGGTCGAACTGTATCGAATGTACAGAATGGTAAAATGATTACGATGGATAAAAACCACCCATCAACAGCTCATTTGCCCGAAACATTCGAGCGTAAAGACGAATTCTACGATTTCAAATCATTGAAAAAAGATATTCTTAAATTCTTGGTTAGGGTCGATGAAAACTCTTATAAAGAAGGAAAAATGGGCGACTTTCACCCGATGGCTTGGTACCACGAATTCGATGGTGGAAAATCGTTTTATACCAATTACGGTCATACTCCTGAAACTTTTGTTGAGCCACTCATGGTAGAACATATTTGGGGTGGTTTGAAGTGGGCAATGGCCGAAAAATTAGATTACACCAAAGCAAAAACGCAAAGAGCTCCCGAAGAAAACCGTTTTGAACGTACAACTTTGGCATCTAACCTCAACGAACCTACCGAATTGGCAGTTATGCCAAACGGTAAAGTGATTTTTGCCGAGCGTAAAGGGGCATTGAAAGTCTTTAACCCCAAGACCAATAAAACTAAAGTTGTGGCACAATTGCCAGTTTATACCAAGTTTGAGTACGGTTTGATGGGTGTCGGACTCGACCCAGACTTTGCAACCAATAAATGGGTTTATCTGTATTATACACCAGATGAAACCCGCGAAGACACAAAAGATAATTTTCTTTCGAGATTCGTTTACGATGATGTAAAAGATACACTTTTGATGAATACCGAGAAAGTTGTCTTGCGAGTATTAGTTAAGCGTGATGAATGTTGCCACACGGGTGGCTCGATTGATTGGGATAAGAGCGGAAACCTCTTTCTTTCGACAGGCGATGATACCAACCCGTTTGCTTCGGATGGCTATGCTCCGATAGATTTTAGAGAAGGACGTGCAGGATGGGATGGTCTGCGAGCTCCGGGTAGCACAAACGATTTGAGGGGTAAAGTTTTGCGGATAAAACCTACTGCCGAAGGCTCTTATACGATTCCCGAAGGCAATTTGTTTCCGGTAGCTACGCCAAATACTCGTCCCGAAATCTATATCATGGGTTCACGCAATCCGTATCGTATTTCGGTAGATAAACGTACTGGTTATTTATACTGGGGCGATGTGGGCCCAGATGCTGGCAAACCAGACCCAAAACGTGGACCAGAAGGCTATGTAGAGTTCAACCAAGCTCGAAAGCCGGGTTTCTATGGCTGGCCATTGTTTACTGCCAACAACAAAGCATACAATCATTATGATTTTGCTACCAAGACCCCTGGCGATAAGTATGACCCGAAAATGCCAATCAATGACTCACCTAACAACACGGGCTTGCGAGAATTACCACCGGCGATTCCAGCATGGATTTATTATAGCTACGGCGAATCAAAAGAGTTTCCGTGGGTAGGTAAAGGAGGTTGTAATCCGATGGCAGGGCCAGTATATTATTCGGCCGATTACCCAAATGCACCGGGCAAATTCCCTTCGTATTTTGATGGTAAATTCTTTGCTTATGAATGGATGCGAGATTGGATTTATTTGGTTTCGATGGATAAAGAAGGTAATTACACTGGTGCAGAACCATTTATGCCAAGTACAAAATTCTACCATCCGATGGATATGGCTTTTGGTAATGACGGTACGCTTTACGTATTAGATTACGGAATGAACTGGTTTGCCCAAAACGAAGAAGCCACGTTATCCAGAATCACCTTCAATGCAGGTAATCGTAAACCAGTTGTAAAAATCGCAGCGGATAAAAAAGCAGGTGCATTACCGCTTACGGTTCAGTTTTCGTCGGATGGAACGATGGATTACGATAAAGATGCTTTGAAATACTTGTGGAATTTTGGTAAAGGTAAAACAAGTACATTGCCGAATCCGAAATTTACATTTGCAACGCCTGGTGAGTACAACGTGACATTGACCGTAACCGATGCCGCTGGCAATAAGAATTCGGCAAGTAGTATCGTAAAAGTAGGGAATGCCGAGCCAAAGGTTGATATTGCGATTAATGGAAATAAAACCTTCTTCTTCGATGATTCAAATATTGATTACGAAGTAAAAGTAGCAGATAAAGAAGACGGGACAATCGAAAAAGGAATCGACCCAAGTGATGTTGTGGTAAGTATCAATTACCTCGAAGGCTACGACAAAACCATGCTTGAGCAAAGCCACAAAGCCAACGAAACGATGTCGAATGGTAAACGCCTCATCGAAGGTTCAGATTGCAAAGCATGCCATGCGATTGATAAAAAATCTATCGGGCCAGCTTACAAAGATGTGGCGGCAAAATATCGCCGTACTAATCAAAATATCCAGATGCTTTCAGATAAAATCATCAAAGGTGGCGGTGGTGTTTGGGGCGAACAAGCGATGTCGGCTCACCCCCAATTATCCACATCTGATACACGCCAAATGGTTGAGTATATCCTCTCTTTAAATGACCCTAAAAAATCGCAGCCAGTTAAGGCTCAGTACGAAGCCTCGGCACACAAAGGCAAAAAAGATGGAGCATACATCATTCAGGCATCTTATAGCGACAGAGGAGGCAAAAATATTGGTTCTTTAAATGCTTCTCAGTCGGTAGCTTTGCGTAGTCCGAAAGTAAAAGCAGCGTCTTTTGATGAATCTAAAGGTGCAGGTAAATTCAATGTTGAGCAGTTGGGTGGCGAAATCGCTACTGCCAATGAAGACAATTCGTACATAGGATTCAAAGACATTGATTTGACTGGCATTAAATCAATCAAAATCAGTGCATTCTCTCAAAAAGGTCAGACTGCGGGTGGTAAGTTAGAGGTCCGCCTCGGTTCGCCAACGGGTACTTTGGTAGGTGAGGGTAATGTACCCGAAATGAGCATGATGCCAATCAAAGTAGATGTAAATACAAGCGGTAGCCAGAATGTTTACTTTGTATTTAAGAACCCAAATAACGAAGGGAAACCATTGATGGGACTTAGTACGATTGAATTTAGCAATAAGTAATTAACAAGAAAAGAGGTGCATAAGTCTTATGCACCTCTTTTTTTATATATTAATCCCCAGATTCCAACCTAATTTGAAAACTTTGTTAGGCGGGTCGGTTTTGATGAATTTTGGTAATTGGAAACCCATTTGGAGTGTAACGCCCGATTTTTTCTTTTTAGAATTAGCAACATTCTGAGCAGATTCTTCTCGTTCTTTGAGCGAAACGTGCATTCCGAACCCCAAAAAACGATTCATATCTTCTTTCATTTCATTGTCCAACCCCTTGTTTTCTACCTTTGTGGTGTCGTCAAGATTGGCTTTTTCTAAAACAATCAGTTTACTCCGCTTGCTGCTCTGGGCAAAAGCCCCCAAAGTTGTAAATAGAATGATAGTAAGTGATAAAAGTGTTTTCATAGAAAGGATTTGTGCGAAGCGTAAAAGTAATTACGACTCCAATCAAAACCAAATCCTTGTCTCAAATGTTTACTGTGCTTGCTGAATAATCCTTAGATTTTCGGCGGCTTTTTGGTTGCTCGGTTCAATCCTCAGTGCCGCTTGCAAATCCTCGATGGCTCCTTTGCGGTCATTCATATTAAACTTAATCACCGACCTATCAACGTAGTAGTTAGCGTTTGGGGCCTCGGCATTAGCAATCACAAAATCGTAGTCTTCGAGGGCTTCTTTGAAACGTTTGGTTTCGATATATGCCACGCCACGAGCCGCCCGAACTCGGTAAGGTTTTTCGTTGCTTTCGAGTGTCATAGATTTCGTAAAATCTTTGATGGCTTCGTCGTAACGCCTTGCATTTGAGTAAGTTACCGCACGATTGAAATAAATATTGCCGATGGTAGAATCAATCGCTATGGCTTTATTGTACATCTCAAGCGACTTGTTCAAATCGCCTTTTATGGCATAAATATTCGCCATGATTTCGTAGGTATGGTAGCTTTTTGTGCCAGTTTGTACGGCTTTTTGAGCAAATTCTTCGACTTTACCGAATTCTCCTCGACGACCGTACTCATCGGCCATAGATTCTAAAATGCTACCATCGTTGGGGTATTGCTCATAGGCATTGCTCCAAAGCGAAAAATTATCTTTCCAGACTTTTACTTGTTGAGTTGTCAGAAACAAACAGAAAACCCCAAACACCCCTCCGACGAGCCACGTAGTATTGCTTTTTAACCATTCGTTCAATCCGTAAAAAATCATAAAAAACAAACCCACATACGGCAAATACGAATAACGCTCGGCCATAAATGCCTTACCTACCGATAAAAATTGAAGTACCAGAGCGATTGTAACCAAGAAAAATCCCCAGCCAAAAAACACAAATTTGTATTTGCGATACGACCACAGCATCACGGCAATCGAACCAACAAAAAAGACAATCGCCAAGAGATGTTTTGGGTCAGATGCTTCGCTAACACCCGGATAAGGATGTAGATTTGATAGTCCGAATGGTAAAATCGCCATGATGTGGTACCTGAGATAGCCGTAAGACGGATACGAGATTCGTTCTAATCCAGAAAACGTAGTGGTTGATAATGCCGAAAGGTTTTGACTTTTGGTCAATAATCCGTGAAAATCGCCGCCAGCCTGCACATTTACCGAAATCAAACCAAACAACAACGCAATCGCAAAAAACGGAGATTTTTCTATCAGGTTTTTGGGCGATAACCATTCACGTCCTTGCCAATAATCAATCAGCAATAAAACTATCGGCAATGGCACAGCCATCGCTTTAGAAAGACATGATAAAATAAATAGTAAAATGCTGATAATGAGCCACTTATTTTGGTTATCGGATTTGTATTTGAGATAACTAATACACGAAGCCAAGAAGAAAAATGTATAAAGAACGTCTTTGCGTTCGGCAATCCAAGCAACCGACTCGACGTGCATCGGGTGAATTCCGAAAAGCAGGGCAGTTAAGAATGAAACAACGATTTTTTTATCGGTCAGACGTTGCACCAAACTAAAAACCAACAACGTATTGAGTATATGAATCAAAACATTTGTAACAATAAAAGACCCCGCTCCTTTGCCAAAAAGCACCACATTGAGAGCCAGCGAAATCATCGTGATTGGGTGGTAGTTGAGAGCCACAATTTGGGTCAATAACTGCTTGAAACTCGCCCCAGTCGGATTCAGAACCAATTGATTATTAGTAACATAATGTTGGTCGTCCCATTCTACAAAACCATTTTTAAACGCCCCGACATATCCGATAAATGTAACAATAACCAAAACTATCATCAGCCACATGGGGTTTATGGCTTTAGTGGTGGTAGAGGGTTGAGCAGTACTGATTTTATTTGAGGTCTGAGGGGTTTTTTGTTTCTTTGCCATTGTATTAGGTAAAGTTTTTTTTCGCTAATATATGCCTTGATTCATCCGATTTCAAGGATTTTTGGATTTTAAAACAAAAGTCATTCCATTTTATTTACAAGATATTTGTATGACAATCGAACAAGCACAGCAGGAAGTCGATAATTGGATAAAAACCATTGGGGTTCGGTATTTCAATGAACTAACCAACATGGCCATGCTCACCGAAGAAGTAGGAGAAGTGGCTCGAATCATCGCCAGACGCTACGGCGAACAGTCTGAAAAAGAATCTGACAAAGCCAAAGACCTCGGCGACGAAATGGCCGATGTACTTTTTGTCTTGATTTGCCTTGCCAATCAGACTGGTATCAATCTTACCGAAGCCCTCAAACGTAATCTCGATAAAAAGACCAATCGAGACAAAGACCGCCATATCTCGAATGAGAAATTGAAATAAATCCCTTGAAACCGTGACACGGTTATAGACTAAAATTGGTTAAATCGTGGCTTCGGAGGTTTATCCGTGCCACAGATTCCTCACTTTTTTATTTAACCAAATTATTTCACAATCTACAAAATGAACTAAATATCCGAATTTTTGTTTATATATGAAAATATGTTCATTTATTTAATATTAGGTGATTTCTAACATTTATTGTCGAAGAGAAACTAAAACAAGGTCTCGGATGGTTTATTCTAAGTATTGTTGTAAAAAACACTCTTTGTAAGCAATAGTTTAGAATTATTTGAATGACGAATTGATTACCGAAGATTTAAGGTAAATCCGAGAAATTCGGAGTATTCGACTAATTCTACTCAATTACTTATCTAACCAAAACTCAGAATGAATAAACTCGAAGCAACCATAAAAATGAAATGCCCGAGATGTCACGAAGGCGATATTTTCGAGTCGAAGAACCCGTTTGAATTAGGCAAAATGACCACAATGCACACAAATTGCCCCAAATGTAACCTAAAATACGAACGCGAACCCGGTTTCTTTTATGGTGCAATGTACGTGAGCAGTATTTTCAACATGATTCTGTTTGTGATATTTGTGGTAGCATATTATCTGTTTTTTGTTGACAAGGTAGATTGGCGTTGGTATATCATCAGTTACGTTGCCTTAACGTTGATTTTGTTCTCGGTTTTTTACCGAATCTCACGTTCGCTTTGGTTACAAATTTTTAACAAATAAATGGTTAATTGGGAATAGTTAATTGCTTGATTACTAATAGATAAAACATAAGCCAATTAATATCAAACACTTAGAAAAAATAATTTTAAATCGTAATAAAAATGAAAGGTACTTTTGAAGAATTGATAGCATCCGATAAACCAGTTTTGATAGATTTCTCGGCCGAATGGTGTGGACCATGTAAACAATTAGCTCCAATCTTGCAGCAATTAGCAAACGACATGGGCGATTCGGTAAAAATCATCAAAATTGACGTTGACCAAAATCCTAAATTATCACAAAAATACCGTGTACAAAGCGTACCTACGATGATGGTTTTCAAAAATAGCGAAATGAAATGGCGTCAGTCGGGTGTATTGCCTTTGCCGCAGTTGAAGAATGTCGTGAAGGAGTTTGTGTAAATATCTAAGATTCCATAATTTTGATGTATAAAACCTGTTTGTTTCGATACCGACAGGTTTTTGTTTTTTAATTGATTGTCAATTTTTATGGATAACCAACTCACTACGCTCGGCTTGCAACTACCAACCGACCCCCGCTGGGTTAATATAGCCGAGATGAATCTCGAAGATATTTTGATAGACCACGCATTCTGCGAACAAAAAGCTGCTACCTCGTGTATTTCGTTGATTGTGAAGTACCCCGATAAAGAATCGTTGGTAGATACACTGATGCCAGTCGTTGACGAAGAATGGGGGCATTTCAGGAGAGTCGTAAAAGAACTCAAAAAACGAGGATTTAAACTCACTCACAAACGCAAAGACGAGTACGTTGCCGAATTAGCCAAATGCCTCCGCAAAACGGGTAATCGTGACGAAAACATGATGGAGGAACTACTCATGTGTGCCATGATTGAGGCACGCTCGGCCGAGAGATTCAAACTTTTATCAGAGCAAATCGGCGATGAAAACCTACGTAAATTTTACCGTGAATTGATGATTTCGGAGGCGGGGCATTACCGAAATTTCTTAGAATTGGCCGAAGAATACCTACCTAAAGAAAAAGTACGTAAACGCTGGAAAGAGCTACTCGACCAAGAAGCCGAGATAATGCGTAATCTGGAGGTCAGAAACGATAGATTTCATTAGAAAAAATAAGTTTTCAATAGATTTTCAGTATCTTTGTGTCGATTTTTGGGTCATTATTCGGCAAGAGAATGGTGTAATTTCATCCTCAAATACTTTTGCAAAACCAAAATCGGCAATCCGAAATCCCAAATCATTAAAAATCCTAAACAATTTTAAAGCATATACGTTTTATACTTTGTTTGAATGCCATAAAACCTTTGCTTTTTCTCAACAACACTAAAAACTTATATTGCCATGCTGATAACGCCCGGTGAATTATTGAAAGATATAAAATATCCTGCAGATTTACGCAAACTCGACCGCTCTCAACTCCCCCAAGTTTCTGACGAACTCCGCCAATTCATCATTGATATGGTCTCGGTTTATGGTGGGCATTTTGGGGCAAGTTTGGGTGTTGTAGAGTTGTCGGTGGCATTGCATTATGTCTTCAATACACCAGACGACCAACTGGTCTGGGATGTTGGGCATCAGGCTTATGGCCATAAAATCTTGACGGGTCGCAGAGATGTTTTTCATACCAACCGAGTTTATAAAGGAATTTCGGGTTTTCCGAAACGCAAAGAAAGCGAATACGATACCTTTGGCGTAGGGCATTCATCTACCTCAATCTCGGCGGCTTTGGGTATGGCCGTAGGGTCTAATCTCAACAAAGAAAAACGCCAACACATTGCCGTTATTGGTGATGGCTCAATGACTGCAGGAATGGCTTTTGAAGCCATGAATCACGCAGGCTCGCTCAAAGACTCTAACTTGCTGATTATCTTGAATGATAACTGCATGGCGATTGACCCCAACGTAGGGGCTTTGAAGGAGTATTTGACCGATATTACGACCTCGCATACATACAATAAAGTAAAAGATGATGTCTGGAATTTGCTCGGTAAAATGAGCAAGTTTGGGCAAAGTGCCAGAGAAATCGTGCAGAAAGTCGAGAACGCCATGAAAGGGGCATTGCTCAGCCAAAGCAACTTCTTTGAGGCACTTAATCTTCGTTATTTTGGGCCAATTGATGGCCACGACATCGACCATTTGGTAAGTGTCTTGAATGACCTCAAGGATATTCCAGGGCCAAAAATTCTACATTGTCTAACGGTAAAAGGCAAGGGTTATGCTCCGGCCGAAAAAGACCAAGTAAAATGGCACGCACCGGGGCTTTTTGATAAAGTAACGGGCGAAATCAAGAAAAAAACTTACGATAAACCACAGCCACCCAAATACCAAGATGTCTTCGGGCATACGATTGTGGAATTGGCCGAGAAAAATACCAAAATCGTGGGTGTAACACCCGCGATGCCGTCGGGTTCTTCGTTGAATATCATGATGAAGGCCATCCCCGATAGAGCATTCGATGTAGGTATTGCCGAGCAGCACGCCGTTACGTTTTCGGCGGGTATGGCTACTCGTGGACAAGTGGTTTACTGCAATATTTACTCGACATTCATGCAGCGTGCCTACGACCAAGTCGTACACGATGTTTGTATCCAAGAGCTACCCGTGATTTTCTGCCTCGACAGAGCAGGTTTTGCAGGTGCCGATGGTCCAACCCACCACGGTGCGTACGATATTGCTTATATGCGTTGTATTCCGAATATGGTGGTGGCTTCGCCGATGAACGAAGAAGAATTGAGAAACATGATGTACACGTTCCAGTTGGAGGATGTACAAAAACTCAAAACCGCTTTCACGATTCGTTATCCACGTGGTGAAGGTGTAATGCCAGATTGGAAAAAACCTTTTGAACGCCTCGAAATCGGCAAAGGACGCAAAGTTAAAGACGGTGAAGATGCGGCGATTTTGACAATCGGGCATATTGGTAATTACGCAGTAAAAGCCTGTGAAATGCTTGAAAACGAAGGTATCAACGCGGCACATTACGACCTCCGATATGTAAAACCACTTGACGAAGAAATGTTGCATGAGGTTTTCAGGAAATTTGATAAAATCGTGACTGTTGAAGATGGTTGCTTGATGGGCGGAATGGGCAGTGCCGTAGTAGAATTTATGACCGAACACGGCTACATGGCTCGTGTGAAACGTCTGGGTATTCCTGATAGAATTGTTGAGCATGGCGAACAAATAGAACTACACCGTGAGTGTGGATTCGACCCCGAAGGAATCGCTCAGTCAACCAAAGAATTGGTTTTGAGTGGCGTTTTGGTGTAGAGAATGTAAAATATTGATAATATCGTACCAGCTAAAACATCCGATGTACTACCATCGGATGTTTTATTTTTATTACCTTTACGCCACAAACTAATTACTCCAAACATTATGTTTTCTGCCCAAACTTATACCGAACGCCGTAACCACCTTAAAAAAGAAGTAGGCAAAGGGCTCATTCTCATTATGGGAAATGACGAAGCCCCGATGAACTACCACGACAATACTTACAGATACCGCCAAGATAGTAATTTTTTGTATTTTTTTGGGATAAGCCAAGCAGGGCTAAACGCCATTATTGATTGCGATTCGGGCGAAGAAATCATTTTCGGAAACGAACTCACGATGGATGACATCATCTGGGTTGGGCCACAACCAACTCTGGCCGAACTCGCTCGACGAGTAGGCGTTTATCGTACCGAAAGCCCAGAAAAGCTACCTTCACGCATCAAAAGTGCTAAAATATTGCATTTTACTCCACCGTACCGCTACGATAATATGTTTAGATTGAGCGAATGGACGGGTATTGCGGTTGGGCAATTGAAAGAAAAAACATCGGTCGATTTGATAAAGGCAATCGTCGGGATTCGTTCTTACAAGACTGCCGAAGAAATTGTACAAATGGAAGACGCCGTAAACATCACACGTGAGATGCACATGACGGCTTTTCAAATGACAAGAGACGGCAGAAAAGAATACGAAATCGTATCAGCGATTCATGCTAAAGCCCTCGAAATGGGTGGAGACTTGGCGTATCCAGCGATTTTCTCGATGAATGGACAGACCCTACACAATCATTATCATGGCAATACCCTCGAAAACGGAAGGCTTGTAATCAATGATTCGGGTGCAGAAAATAAAATGTTTTATGCTGGAGATATTACCCGAACGATTCCGGTAGCGAGGAGATTCTCCGATAAACAAAAAGATATGTACAATTTGGTTTTGAAGATGGAGACATCGGCCATTGCGGCACTCAAACCAGATGTTCAATACCGAGAAATCCACTTGATGGCAAATCGAATCATGCTCGAAGGCCTCAAAGAAATGGGTTTATTGACGGGCGATATTGACGAAATGCTCAATTTGGGGGTTCAAGGTCTATTCATGCCACACGGACTCGGACACATGATTGGGCTTGATGTGCATGACATGGAGGATTTGGGCGAAAAATACGTGGGTTATCGTGATGGTCTCGAAAGAAGTACGCAGTTGGGACTTAAATCGTTGCGTTTGGCTCGCGAATTAGAAGCAGGATTTGTCCTGACGGTCGAGCCAGGTATTTATTTTATTCCAGAATTGATTGATAAATGGAAAGCCGAGGGGCAATTTACCAATTTTATCAATTATTCGAGATTAGAGAATTTCAAGACTTTTGGCGGAATCCGTATTGAAGATAACTGCCTCGTAACTGCCGACGGATACAAAGTTTTAGGTCGTCAGATTCCGAAAAAGGCCGAAGAGGTCGAGGCATTAGGAAATGCTTGATTTATTATCGAAGGAATCCTGCCAAATATACCGCAGGAATCCTTTTTTTATAAAACTGATTACAAAAATGTCTTTACCATGAAAAAACACCTTACACTTTTGCTTGTGCTAATTGGCATTTCGACAAGCTTTGCTCAGACAAAATTTTCGGAGAAGAAGGCTGGGCATATTTTCTACATTGCGGTTCCGGATTACATGGTTAAAACCGTGAGCTTGAATGATGCCGCTTCGGCTCAGTACATGAATTCAGGCAAAAATGCGTATCTGATTGTCATTGCAGATTCTAAAGAAGACTTAGAACTATCGGGACAGAAGTTTGTGTCGCCTAAAGATTTTCATGATTCAAACATAGCTTCTTTGAAAACCCCCGAAAATTCACCCGTAGAGAGCGAAGGAATATCTTTTGAGGCGAACGGGAATAAGTTTTTCCAGTCTGAACTCAAAGCAGCCCTACCGCAAGAAGACGGCTCAAAACTCGATATTAGTTATTTGGTAACTTATGTCGAATCCAAAACGCATTATTATCAGATTTTGTGCTGGACACTCACACCAAATTTCAGTACATTATTGCCAGATTTCAAGAAAATAGCTTCGAGTTTGAAGGATTAAAATTCTACAAAATACAGAATACATAAGTTGTGGCAAGTCTTCATAGACTTGCCACAACTGTTTTATTGCTATTCAAATCCTTAGAATTTGGATATTTGTATGAAAACATAGTAAAAAATTTTAAAAAAATATTAAAACATACTAAACAATTTTTCGGTTAAGATGTTTTAATGAATATACGTACTAAAATTTTTACTTATGTTTCGTAAAATTATTCTCCTAATTTTTATTGCATTCCCTCTGTTTGTGGCGGCTCAACGCACGGGTGAGATTCAGGGAAGCATCAAAGACCGCAAAACGCAAGAAGCCTTGATTGGAGTAACCGTTCAAATCGAAGGCTTACAAAAAGGTACTCAAACCGATATTGATGGCAATTTTAAGCTCTCGGGCGTGCCTGTTGGTAGCTACAATATCAAAACTTCGTTGGTTGGGTACAAAGCACAAACCAAGTTTAATATCGTTGTTACATCGGGCAATACTAATTTTGTCAATTTCGAATTAGAAGACGAATCGGCCCAGTTGGAAGAGGTCAAGGTGGTTGTCAATCGTTCGGTTTCGGTGGCATCGGTCGAGACTCCTAATTCGATTCAGAAACTCAGCACCGAAGAAATCAAAAATAACCCAGGCGGAAACTTCGATATTTCGAGGGTAATTCAGGTTTTGCCGGGTGTTGGCGGAACCGCTGGTTCGGTCGGTGGATTTCGTAATGACTTGATTATCAGAGGTGGCGGACCAAACGAAAACGTCTTTTATTTAGATGGAATCGAGATTCCGGTTATCAATCACTTCTCTACGCAAGGAGCATCGGGCGGCCCGACGGGTATCTTGAATGTTTCGTTTATCGAAGATGCTACGCTGAGTTCGAGTAGCTTCAATGCTCGCTATGATAACGCCCTTTCGTCGGTTTTGCAATTCAAACAACGTGATGGAAATCCCGACCGTTTTTCGGGTAATGTTCGTCTCAGTGCAACCGAATTGGCGGGTACATTCGAGGGACCACTTTCTAAAAAAACTACTTTCTTAGCATCGGTTCGTCGTTCGTATCTACAACTTTTATTTTCGGCACTCGATTTGCCAATTCGCCCCAATTATTGGGATTTTCAGTATAAAATAACCCATAAAATTGATAAAAAGACAACTTTGACTGCTATAGGTGTAGGAGCAATTGACGAGTTCTCGTTTGGTGTACCCAAAGAATCAGACGCCAGCAAAGAGTACATTTTGCGAGCTTTTCCGTTTATCAATCAGTGGAATTACACGGTGGGGCTTTCGCTCAAAAGATTGCTCGATAACGGCTACATGAATATTTCATTGAGCCGAAATATGTTTGATAATGAACTAAATAGATTTCAAGACGGACGCAACAACGACCCAACGGCTTTGGTATTTAATAGTAAATCGTGGGAGATTGAGAATAAATTGAGGCTGGATGTCAATAAATTTATAGGCAAATGGGAGTATAGCTACGGTGTAGTGCTACAATACGTAAAATATACCAACGATTTCTTCAATATCATCCGCCGCGAAATCAGGAATCCGCAAGGGCAGGTGATTCAGCCCGGAATTCGTGCCGAGTTTAATACTGGAATCAATTTCTTGCGATACGGTGCTTTTGGACAGATTTCTCGTAAGTTTCTTGACGAAAAACTCAACCTTTCGGCAGGATTACGTACCGATATGAACTCGTTTACGACAACGGGTAATAATCCACTCGAAACGCTAAGTCCGAGAGCCTCATTGAGTTATCAAGTAGCCGATAAATGGCGTATCAATGCTTCGGCAGGGCGATATTATAAAGTGCCAATTTATACCGTTTTGGGGTATCAGCAAGACGGAAAATACGTCAATAAAGACAATAAATACATTCGTTCAGACCATTTCGTAACGGGTCTTGAGTTTATTCCGACTCCGCAAACGCGTATAACCGTAGAAGGGTTTTATAAAAAATATGCCAATTACCCAATCTCGTTTCGTGACGGAATCTCGTTGGCAAATCAAGGCGGAGATTTTGGAGCGATTGGCAACGAACAAGTGTTGAGCATCGGAGAAGGCCGTAGCCGTGGATTAGAATTTTTCTTCCAACAAAAACTCACTAAAAACTTCTTCGGGGTGCTTTCATACACGCTTTTCAGCAGCGAATTTGCGGGTCGAGATGGCAAATACGTTGCATCGGCTTGGGATACCCGCCACCTACTTTCGACCCAAGCGGGTTATAAATTCAAGAAAGGTTGGGAGTTGGGCTTGAAATGGCTTTACCAAGGTGGAGCTCCTTACACACCGTTTGATTTGGAGGCTTCACAACGTAATTATGGCCTACTTGGTGTGGGAGTGCTTGACTACGCAAGGCTCAATTCGGTGCGTTTGCGAGCATTCAATCGGGTAGATTTTAGATTGGATAAAAAATGGAATTACAAACGCACAACACTCGATGTATTCATTGATATTCAGAATTTGCTTTTGGCCAAAAACCCAGCAGTGCCGCAATATACATTTGAGCGAAACGCCGATAATACTGGTTTCAGAACGATAGATAACTTACCATTGAGAGCCGATGGCTCAAATGCAGTGCCGTTAATCTTGGCAAACGAAGATGCCATACCAACCCCAAGTATCGGGATTGTGGTGGAGTTTTAAAGCTTTATCTCGTGGCATATTGTTGGGGTATGCCACGGGATTATTGGAGAAGGCGGTTTTTAAAACTATCGCCTACTTTTGAACCTTTCTCATCCCTATCTTTACATTCGGCTATTTTTTCTAAATAGTCCTCATCTTTGGTAATTGAGTAAAATATTGACCTAAATTCAAATGAGTTTTTGGGGTGGTCCCATTTAAAAGTATCATTTCTAACATCTTTAACAAGATTCTTAAAGCCTTTATCGGCAGTTATTTTGTAATAATTGGTAAAAATATGACGTTCATGGAAGTTAGATTTTATGAAGTTGATTTTTACAGGATATTCATAAAGGCTGGTTGTATCTTCTATTGCTGATTTAATTTTATTAAAGTCAATATTTGTATCGTTGGGTGATAATATAATTGTTAGCTGAAAATCAATACCTAATTTTTTAGGTAATATTCTCTTTAAAATTGGTTTTAAATTCTTTTCAATGGCATTTTCATCATATATTTTATCATTCCCTTTTTTAATAGTAAAAAAATAGTCGTCTGTCAAAATTAGAGCATTGCAAGGATGTTGGTATTTTTGAAAAAAATCAAAGTTTTTAAAATTATTTCGAGAAGTAAAGTTGTGACTTTGTAACTTAAAAAGTTGTCTTACATTGCTCATTCTATCCTTGCTAAAAAACCACATCCCATATTTTTCTATTAGCTTTTCAGTTTCAATTTGCGGTTTTTCTAAGAAAAAAGGCATATTCGGGCTTATTTTTTCAAAATCTAAGTCTAAAACATCAATTTTACTTTCTTTCAGTGAGCCACTTTTTAGTAATTTATTGATGTAGGGGTTTATCTTTGATAATTGTATTATTTCTTCATTTGATTTATTTAATTCTATTTTACTTCCATTGAAAAACAGTCTAAATAAATCTACCCCATAGTCATCGGCACTGTTCAAGTATTCAATTAAATCTTTGCCTTTTAGCTGATTTATAAATTCTTCTAAAAATTCATAATCACAATAAATATCATGTTTCATTATTAGTTTTTACGATTTTGAAGATTGAATAAATTGATTGCCAAGTTATCTGCCTCATCAAAAAAGCCCGTACCAAAATCATCCGAAAGGCTTCCATCTTCCAAAATCTCAATCTTTTTTACTTGCTTTTCGCCTTCGGGTACGTTGTTTGGGTCGTGGAAGTAGTAGATAACAATATCTTCTTTTTTCATTTCGCCTTTTGCAACTAAATACTGAAACTTACGCACCATGTATTCGCTGTGGGTTTCGATGATGAATTGCTGGAATGAATTTGAGTTTTTTGCATCTAAAAATAAATCAGCTAATCTACTCTGAAAGGCGGGATGCAAATTAGTTTCGGGTTCTTCAAATATAATAGTTGTGTCAGGTTTATCAAAAATTGATAGGCGAAGTAAAAGTGTCATAATATTTGATAAACCCAGACCCTGTTCGACCAAAGGCAGACCAAAATTTATAGTTTGAAAGTTATACTTCGAATCGAAATGATATTCAAATTCCTGAATTAGATTAAATTTTTTTACCCATTTATTTATTAAGTTAAATGATTTTTCTGATTTAGATTCAGCATATAAACTTAGTAATTCATTAAATAAATCTTTCTCTTCTTTTCTATAAATTCTTTTGGGTTGCGATTTGAAATTAAATTTCCCCTCAACATTATATAAATAATCAACAATATTTTTTTTAAAATTCTGGAAGATAATATTTTCAATATAGTTAATCTGAGCAGCAGAATACTTGGCTTCTTTTAAGACTGCCTCAATTGGCTTCTCTTCATAGTAAATGTCTTCAAATTCTATTTCTTCATAACCATTCCACGAATAATTCATGTAAGAAATTTCTGTTGGAATTTCAACAAATTCACCACTCTTTTTTAATTTGTATAAATTTAATATCTCATCTAATTCTTGTCTGTTTTTTGCCCTAATTAATCTTTTTGGAGAATAATTAAGTGCAGAATCTTCTATTCTAAATTCAAAAACCTTTTCATTATCTACATAAGTTCCTTCTTTATCTTCTACAATCTTTAAATTTGTATCATCAAAGAATAGATTTTCATGAATAATATTCGTGTTAATTTTTACTTTTTTTTCAGCCCAACAAAAATCAATGAATACTTCACCACTATATTCTAAATAATGTCTTTTTAAACTGCATTTATCAGAACCCTCTACCAAATATTCAAATTTACGCTTGGCAATTTTGGATTCACCTAATGTTGGGAAATTTACCAACTCAAAAGGAAATGAAAATGTTAAGTAATTTGACTGACTATCTTTATTTCTAACTCTTTCAAAATTGCCTAATTCTAAAGAAATTTCATCGGATTCAATATCCAATTTGTGACCACCATATTTTAAAAAGTTACTTTTAAGTAACATTAGAGCTTTTGTCAAACTACTCTTCCCACTACTATTTGGCCCAATTAGTAGTGTAATTGGGGCGAAATCGAACCAAGTATGTTCTTTAAAAACCCTAAAATTTTCTAAGCCAAAGCCTTTGAGGTGTGCCATAGTTTCTCTAAAATCTAAATAAAGTGTTCGTAAAAGTAGTATTTCTCAACTACTTTTCAAGATTTTGTGTTATGTTTGGATAAAAAACTAATTATTATGAGTACATTAAGCGTGAGTAGAGAAAACGAAACGATTTTGATTTCGATTCCGGCATCTATCAACAATACATATATAGAGCAACTGCTCGATTATCTCCGAGTAAAATCAATCGCTGCTGAAAGCCAAGCAAGTGATGAGGAAATCGTTGAACTTGCCAACGAAATCAATCAAACTTGGTGGCAAACCAACAAACAACGGTTTATCAAATGATAAAAACTTGCTACTCATCTATGAATGAAAGGGTTTGAAAATGTAGTAAATACACAAGAATTGGTCGAATTATTAAGTTTGTGATAGCGTATTTTCAATACCACCAACTCGCTACCCCCTCACTTGCACGTGTAACAGCTGTATAGAGCCAGCGGTGATTTCCGAGATGGAATCTTGGCTCAATCAATACTTTTTTCCACTCGCTACCCTGTGCTTTGTGGCAGGTTATCGCATAACCATAACGCAAATGTATGGCACCCATGTATTCATCATCAGAGGCTTTTTCGGATGCTCTGTAAGTTGTGTTTTTGGCCATACGGTCGTGTTTTAGGTCTTTGAGTTTCTCTTTGTCAACTTCGCCTTTGGGCGAGATAAGCGTATCGACCAATACCTTTGTGTTGATAATCGCCCCATCGAAATCAATCGTGGCGTTCATAAATCTGAGGCTACAGCGTTCTTCGGTTTGGTAGCCCACTTCAAGCACAACGCCCATGTCTCCTTTCGAGATGCTTTGTTCTTTACCAACCCAGTTTCGATGAGCCATAACGACATCCCCTTTTGCAAGAATCTGGGTGTCTAATCTCAGTAACTTTCGGAGCTTGTGGTTCAATTCCAGCACCTTTTCGTTCGATTGAGCAATGATAATGATGTTTTGAAGATTATCCCTATCAAAGTTTTGGATAAAAAAACTAAGAGCCGAATCTTCACGATTTAGACGATTTAATGGAATACGGGTCAGTGAATTATTCTCGTCTTGGCGGCGTTTTATTTCGTTGGCCAAATTCAAAACTGGCGAGTCGATAGCCTGACGTTTGACCTCTCTGAGTGTCGTTTGTTTGGCTTGTATTTTAAATTTTTCACTCAACAAACGAGCCGAAAGAGCCATAGGGATTTCTTCGCCAACGGGCGGAAGTTGGTAAGTATCACCGATAAAAATTACTTGGTTATGGTTATGCCCTTCTTTGATGAAACGCATCAAATCGACCAAAATCGGGTTAGGAGTCAAAAAATCATCCTGTTGTTGGCGTTCGGCTGGTAGCATCGAGGCTTCATCTACCACAAATACAGTTCTTATTTGTAAACTATTGGCTTCGTAGTTGAATTTTATGGTACCATCTGCCAGCTCTTCTGGTTTGTAGATTGCCGAGTGAATTGTATCGGCCAAGTCGTCGGTACGTTTAGATAATACTTTGGCGGCTTTGGCCGTAGGTGCAAGTAAAACATAGTGGATATTACTCTTTTCGAGGTATTTTACTACTGCTTGCATCAAAGAAGTTTTGCCAGTACCCGCCGACCCTCTCAAAACAAATGCCTTACATTCTTGGGGTTTTGCAACAAAATCCTCAATCATGTACAACGCCTTTGCTTGGCAGTCGGTTGGTTGATGAACAAAAGCATCAAAAATAGAAGTAGTAGTTTGTATCATAAGCCATTTCTTTGTTTGATTCTGACACAAAATAAGCTTAGTTTTACGCAATCTTTTTGCGTAATTTTAAAGAAACTAAAAATAAATGCCAGTAGATTTAAAGAAATTTCAACGGATATTTCTGATTCACCAAAAACTCCGAACTAAACGGCATTATACATGGGAGGAATTAGCAGAGGCTTGCGAACTCAAATTTGATGTAAAAGTGAGTCAGCGAACCATCGAATACGATATCGATGCTCTCAAAAATCAGTTTCATGCACCAATCAAAAAACGAAAAGGAGCGTACTTTTATGAAGATAAACCTTTTTCGCTTTTTGAGGTTTTCGATGATTCCGAATATGGTTCATTAAATGAATTATTGGCATTACTCCGTCAACAAAAAGCAGATAAGTGGCCGGGATTAGATGAAATATTGATAAAATTAGAACAAAAAATCGGGGTGTTTGGAGGAGAGGAGTCGAGTTTTATTGAGTTTGAACAGACCTTCCTCAAAGGACTCGATTACATGGAGTTTTTATATAAATCAATCAAAGAAAGGCGAGTATTAAAGATTTTTTATAAACCCTATGAGTCAGACGAAAAGGAGAGAATTGTATTACCGATTTATCTGAAACAATACAATAATCGCTGGTTTGTATTGGGTTGGGAAAAAGGTAGAGAAACTATTCAAACCTTTGCATTGGATAGAATCTCTCAGAAACCTATTTTTTGGCACGAATCCGTAGATGCAAAATTAGATTTTAACATAAAAGAGTATTTTAATGATGTAATAGGAGTAACTGTAAATGATGTGCCAATAGAAACTATTCAATTCAAAATTGCAAAGCCGAGGGCATATTATATCCAAACTAAGAAAATTCATCACTCGCAAATCGAATGTATTTTTGATGAAGGCTCAATCACTTTTCAGATAAAAGTAAAACCTAATCGAGAAATGTGGGCTAAATTTATGGAACTGGCTGAGGATTTGGAGATTACTGAGCCAGAAGAGATGAAAAAGGAGTATCAAAACCGATTTGCAAAATTTAAAAATAGCTAAGTATCGATTATAAATTACATTGGTGCATCCTCTTGAATAGTGGTATTAACCTGCTCATGAGGATGCACTTTTTGCGTTTGTACTAACCATCCTATTCATTTTGATACAATCCAATAAGTATGAGAGTGTAAGTTGAGATTTTTTCTAAAATCTAACGAAATTGACAATTATCTTGCCCGAAATCCCTAAAAAAATGCTAAAATGTTCAAAATGAGATAAAGAATGTTCAAAATGAGATAACACTCGCGTGGTTTAAGGATGTAAATTTGGAATACTTTATAATTGTTTCGTGACCCCTATGCAATTATCTCAAACTGTTTAGACTCTAAGTTGATTAGCAAAACTTAGGATTACCCATTGTGAAATCAGTTTCTCTGAAAACTGCGAGATAGAGCCGATTGATTATAGCGAAACACTGAAAGAGTAAAAGCCCGTACGCCAAACTTTTGTAAGTACTCCAGAATAAGCCATATTTCGATTCTATCATGAAAACAGAAACACAGATTCACGTGGGTGGGCGAATGAGATTTTCACCCTCACAAATCATCCTTCTCGAAAGCGATGTTAATTATACTCGTCTGCACTTTTCGGATGGTTCGGTCGTTCTGACCTCGACCAACTTGGGTAAATTAGAGCCTCGATTTTTAGCACATTCTTTCTTCAGAATCAATCGTCGTTTCATGGTCAACTTGCAGTATATAGTTGCTCAGTATGACTCTACGATGCTTGTTTTGGCAAACCAGATGGAAGTCTGTTTGTCGAGACGCAAAAAAGACCTCTTCTTCAAAAATTTTACCCTAACCAATAAAGAGATATGAGAAGATATTTATTCTTAATAATTACCTTAATTGCTGTTATTGATACTTACGGAATCATCAGATATGTTAAACCAACCGCTACAGGAACGGGCGATGGCTCAACTTGGGCAAATGCCTCGGCCGATTTACAAGCTATGATAGTTGCATCGTCGAGTGGTGATGAAGTTTGGGTTGCTGCGGGGGTTTATAAGCCACTCAAAGATGGTTCGGGCAATGCTTCGCCTGCCAATGTTCAAAATAAAATTTTTTGGCTCAAAAGCGGTGTAAAACTCTACGGTAGTTTTGCAGGAACCGAAACCTTGATTTCGCAACGAGTAATTGCTACCAATAAAACGATTCTATCGGGCGATATTGATAACAATGACACCAATACCGATGGGAATAATATAGCCGAATTGCAATCTCATATACAAGGCACAAATGTTTATCAAGTTTTGGCTCTGGTTGGTTGTGATAAAACAACTGTGGTAGATGGTTTTGTCATGACAGCCGCAGTTGGTAGCTCTACAACAGGAGCCCCTCCCGGACAAACCATCAACGGAAGTACAGTTTTTCCATATTTTGGCTCGGCAATGCACATGTCAGGAGGTTCATACCCGACTATCAGAAATTGTGTGTTTTCGGGTAATGGAGGTACTTATGGAGCAATTTACCATAATAATTCAACTTATACAGATACCGTAAAGGTCTTCAACTCTGTTTTTACTGGAAACAGCTGCCAAATTACTGGTGGGATGTTTATGCACAGAGGACATTCTTACCTCAATAATGTGGTTATGTTTAATAATAGTGCGACGTCAAACGGAGCGGCTTTTGTCGTATCGAACAACATGGCAAATTCGGGGCAGATTGTTGTAGTGAATTCTACCTTTGTCAATAATTATGGTTCGACTTCTGGGAAATCAATTGGCATCACTGGTGGAACTACTAAACTACACAATGTAATTGTCTTTAATACCAGCCCATATTCGGGAGGAAGTGTTTTGATTAATTCGCCAGGTACGATTTCAAGTACGAATTCACTTTTACAAAATTCAAAAAATGCAGGTGTTTGGAATAACGGTTACGGAACCGACGGCGGGGGAAATATTGACCTAAATCCTAATTTTTTAAATGTAGCCTCCCCAGCTGGAGTAGATGGAAGCTATTTTACGAGTGATGATGGACTGACCCTCACTAATTGCTCTCCTGCTATCAACACGGGTACAAGTAGCATTCCGGCGAGTGCAAGTATTTTAACTACTGATATTCTGGGGAATCCCCGACCATTTAGTAGTGGAGCAGTAGATATTGGAGCATACGAGTTTCAGTCGGCTTCGGTTGTACCTCCAGACCCAACAGCAGTTTCGGTGAGTAACACATCTATAACTTGTGGGCAATCAGTAACGCTATCGGCTACATGTGCGGTAGGTACTGTTACGTGGTACACAGCTTTGGGTGGAGGAACCTCTGTTGGTACTGGTAACGGATTATCAGTAAGCCCAACCGTAAACCCAATTACGTATTATGCCGCTTGCCAAACAAGTGCTACTTGTGTTAGCATAAACAGAATCGCCACAGGTAGCATTACTGTCTCATTACCATCTGACCCAACGAATGTAACTGTTAGCAATACTACCATTTGTCCGAATACACAAGTTTCGTTGAGTGCAAGTTGTGCTGTCGGAGTTCCCGAATGGTATAACGGGGCATCGGCACTGTCAACGGCTAATCCGTTTATGCCTACTGTAACCACAACAACTACCTACTCGGTGAAGTGTAAAAGCGGAATATGCTACAGTAATTCGGTAAATGCCACTCAAATTTTAGTTTTGGGGAATCCTACTAATGTTACTTCCAGTGTGAGAAATTTCTGCGGAAATACAATTCCCGCCATCACTTTTACTGCCACTTGTACTGTGGGTACTCCAAGGTGGTACACATCCAGCAATGGTGGTACTGCAATCGGTACTGGGAGTCCGTTTACAACTACTCCTGTAAATCCAACACCAGGTTTCAATAATTATTATGCAAGTTGCTCAAATGGCACTTGCGAAAGTAATCGTTCGATAAGCCAATCGTTTGTTTATACACCAGTTCCGAGCAATGTAACTGCCAATCCAAGCTTTATTTGTTCGCCAAGCAGTGTTACTTTATCGGCAAGTTGTAGCTATGGAACTATCAATTGGTACAATACAGCTACTGGTGGGACTTCTCTTGGTACAACAAATTCGATTTCGCAAACCGTAAGCAATACCACTACGTACTATGCCGAATGTACCAATAACTTTTTGAGTGTATGCTTTACGGATAGAGTTGCGGTAACGGTTACGTTAGAATCTACACCTTCAAACCCTACGAATGTTTCGACCAATAAAACCTTTGTTTGCCCGAATACAAGTGTTTCATTATCAGCAAATTGTAGCGGAGGAACCATCAAATGGTACAACGCAGCAACGGGCGGCACTGCATTAGGAACGGGAAGTCCACTAATACAAAATCCAAGCACCACTACTACCTATTATGCCGCTTGCGAAACCGTTTCGTGCGGGAATAGTAGCAGAGTACCGACACAGGTGGTTCAGGTAGCCACGGTGGGTAGTAATTTGAATCTGACAACAAACCTTTCGGGTACGAGTGTGCAGGCGTCATCCAATACGATTACGGCTACAAATAGTATTCTGACGGGTGCAAATGTGCAGTATTTGGCTAATAATTCAATAACGCTAAATCCGCAAAGCGGGGGCGGATTTCAGGTTGCCAACGGAGCTGTATTTGAAGCGAAGATTATGGCTCTTACTGGGTGTAATTGAGATAACTTAATCTAAAAAGGGAGGTAAAGTGCTATTTTATCTCCCTTTTATAAAAAAGTGCACTTTTTACCGCTGGATAAAAATTAAATTTATTTTCATTACTTCTTGTTACATTTGAATGTCTTTTTTGACCAAAAAAAGCCGCCTAACCTTCTTTAGATTCTTGCTCAAAACCTAATCTATTAGCTGCAATGAAAAAAAATCTATCCATTATTTCTCTGCTCATAATATTATCCCAAATATCACCTGCCTTTGGGCAGGCTTGGCGGGCATTTAATATTCTTTCTGGAAACCCCAATGCCACTGGCAATGAAATCAGATTTTTGAATGGTACAACAGGCTGCTTGGGTTCTACTATCGCCACTACCAATGGTATCCCTGCCGGAAACAACAATCTTCCGTATGGGGCAGCTTTTAACCCTTCAAATGGTAGACTGTTTTATGCCAAAGCTGGTACAACTGCCGGAACAACTGTGGTCAATGTTTATAACAATACTGGGGCAGTAGCTACTAATACGAACTTAACAACTCTAACAGGCGGGGAGTTTTTCAGGATGGGTGTAGGGCAAGATGGCAATATTTACGGAACCATAACGGCTCTTGTGATACAATTATCGCCAAGTGCTCCAAGAATTGATATTCATACGGTCAAGCTCACAAGGTATAATCCTGCGACGAATACATTTACGATATTGGGTAATATTCAATGCCCTGCAGTTTATGCTTCTACAATGCCAGCCCCTTACAACACTGGTGAGTATTGGTCGTCGTCAGATGCAACCACAACTCCTTTTTATGCTGCTCAACTTGGGTCTGCTACATACGGTGACATCGTAGTGGCTCCTGACAATACGATGTATATGACTATTGGAAAGAAGTTGATACGAATCCCGAACTACCAAACACTTACAGGTACAGGACTAATTCCATCCGTAGAAGTTGGGAATATCTTACCCACGGGTGTAGGTTTCAATTTTACGACTCAAGGACCAGGCACTTACGGAATAAGCTGGGATTATGCTAATGCAAACCTAATGGTGGTTAGTTCGAGGACTTCAGATGGTTCTGATGGCTCATACAATGTAAACCCCGCTACTGGAGCTTTGGTGGGTTCTTTTCGTGTAAACTGCTTGGCTACGCCAACCTCTGCCAATTTTGCGGACTTAACCCAAGTATTAAGCTCAGTGGGTGTAGCAAAGCAACTGACGAGCGTGCAATGGTTGGGTTATGATAATAAATACCGACTTACATACAGAATTAGGGTAGAAAATATAGGTCAGTCAATTCTGAAAAGTTTACAAGCAACAGAAAATTTAAGTACTGCATTTCCAGGTTTAACTATTTCGAACGTATCTGCCAGTTTTGTTAATAATCCTGCGAATTTACAACTCAATCCGTCATATACAGGTACGGGTACAAATACTTTATTATCAGGTACACGAACGTTATATGGTTCATTGTATAATAGCTCCGATTTAAATGGTGGTGCCGGAAATGTAACAGCAGGTAGTAATTTTGCTGTTATAGATGTTACCTTTGATGTCGCGGGTGTAGCCACAAACGGTACAACAACTTATAATTCTACTGCTACAGCTTCAGGAGCGGCATTTGACAATAATACCATTACAGATAATAGCGATAACGGCACGGCTGTCGAAACAGGCACGGCGAATTACAAAGCAGATGACGCAAACGAAGGAGATGCCACACCAATAAAATTTGGTAGCACAATTAGTGGAACCGTCTGGAATGATGTCAATAACAGTGCAAATAATACGCTTACCAATATTTTTACTGCTGGCGAATCAGGTACAAATGGAGGGGGTCTAAATGCTATTTTGGTTGACCCTATTACAAATTTGGTAATTCAGTCTGTTGCAGTAAATGCAAACGGAACGTATTCATTTACAAACGTTCCTTCCTTTGCCAATTTAAGAGTACTTTTGAGTACAACTGCTGGCACAGCAGGAAGTGCTCCGCCAAGCCCAAGTTTACCTTCTGGTTGGAGTGCTACTTCTCCAATCCAGACCAATACTACTGGCGACATCAATACAGGTACTTATAGTGCTGCCGATGCCACAAGGTTTGGTGCAGTAGATGATACATTTAATGATTTTGGGATACGGGTGGTTTCAACTACCCCCGAAATTAATCTCAAAGGCAATAGCATTTCAATCGTCAGCGGAGATGCCACACCATCAACTACCGACCATACAGATTTTGGTTCTCAAAATGTATCATCAGGTACGGTGGTGAGGACTTTTACCATTGAAAACACAGGAACTGGAACATTAGATATAAGCTCAATTAGTACAGGAAATAGCGAATTTGTAGTTGGGGGAATCTCACTACCTGCCACGATAAACGCTGCAAGTTCTACTACTTTTATCGTAACTTTCGACCCTTCGGCAAGTGGGACAAGGACAGCTACGGTGAACATTGCCAATAATGACTCTAACGAAAATCCATATAATTTTGCTATTCAAGGGACGGGCAGTGTTGATTGTGTAGCTCTAACAGTCAATAATTTGGGCGATGATGGTGATGCCACAGTAGGAGATGGTGTATGTGCGACTGCAGGTGGGGTATGCACATTGCGTGCAGCCATTCAAGAAGCAAATGCATCATCTTGTACGCCCCTAATTATTACTTTTGGTATCAATGGCACGATTACTCTTGGCAGTAACCTCCCTGATATTACGAAAAATTTAACTATCAACGGCAATGGTACCTCCAATACTATCATCAGTGGGAACAATCTTTACCGCAGTTTGAATTCAATTTCTATAGATGGGCTTACAGTTAGTATTCAGAACTTAAAAGCGACAAATGGATTTGTAGCAGGAAGTGGCTTTGGGGGTGCCCTTGATTTCGATAGCAATGGAGGTACATTGATATTAAATAACGTGGTATTGACTGATGGAAGAGCTGGATATGGTGGTGGCATCAATGTAGATGCTGGTACGCTCAATATCTTTAATAGTATAATTACTAACAATATTGGAAATACAGTATCAGGAGGAATTTGGCAGGGTTCAAATGCTTCGGCCAGTCTGACAAACTGTTTATTCTCTGGAAATTCAGGGCCAGCAGGTGCATATTACAATAATGGTGGAACTCTTAAATTTTATGGCTGTACAATGGTAGGGAATACCGCCTCCTCTGGTGGTTTTGCCGCTGGGATTGATAGTAACATAGGCACATTGACTATCTACAACTCTATTATCGCAGATAATACAGGTGGCAGAGGTAATTGTGATTGCTCTGGTGGAGATATAAAAAACACATTAATTAATGGAGGTACTTCTGGCATTACCAACGGTGTGGACGGTAACTTGACGGGTGACCCAGCTTTAAATCCTGACTATACCTTGAGTAGCATTAGCATTGCCATTGGCACTGGTAATAATTCTTTAATTCCTTCAGGAGTGACTACTGACCTTGCTGGCAATGCACGTATTCAACAAGGAACAGTAGATAAGGGGGCTTATGAATCCACATTTTCTACCGCAGCCTTACCCGAAATCAACCTCAAAGGTAATAGTGCTTCCATCGTAAACGGAGATGCAACACCATCAACTACTGACCATACTGATTTTGGTTCTCAAAATGTAGCATCTGGAACGGTGGTAAGGACTTTTACTATCGAAAATACAGGAACAGGAACATTAAATATAAGTTCAATAAGTACAGGAAGCAGCGAATTTACGGTTGGAGGAATCACACTACCTGCTACTATTAACGCTGCAAGTTCTACTATTTTTACAGTTACTTTTGACCCATCGGCAAGTGGAAATCGAACTGCTACTGTAAGTATCGCTAATGATGATGCAGACGAAAATCCATATACGTTTGCGATTCAAGGAACAGGCACTTGTAATGTTACAGTCCCCACAGGTACGAACAATCCAACGATATGTAGTGGAACAACTGCCTCATTAACAGCCACTTGTAGTAGTGGTTCGCCAGTTTGGTATAATGTCAGTTCGGTAGCCATTCCGTTCACAGGCTCGCCTTTTGTTACACCAAGTCTAACATCACCAACGACTTACAATGTTCGATGTGAAAATGGAAGTTGCCAAAGTAGTTTTGTAGCTGTAAACGTATCTGTTACAATACAACCGACAGCAAGTATCAGCTACACGGGTAGCCCATTCTGCAGAACTGCCAGCCCAGTGAGTGTAAACTTAACTGGCAGCAGTGGCGGAGCGTTTAGTTCAAGTCCAGCGGGCTTGAGTATCAGTAACACCACGGGTCAAATCACGCCAAGCAGCAGTACGGCAGGTACCTACACAGTATCCTACACAATAGCAGCGAGTGGAGGTTGTAGTGGAGTGACAGCCACGACGAGTGTAACGATAACGAATTCCCCAAGTGCAACAATCAGTTATGCAGGTAGCCCGTTCTGTAGTAGTGGAAATGCGGTGAGTGTTAATTTAGTGGGCAGCAGTGGCGGAGCGTTTAGTTCAAGTCCAGCGGGTTTGAGTATCAGTAATACAACGGGACAGATAACGCCAAGCAGTAGCACAGCAGGCACCTACACAGTCAGCTACACGATAGCGGCAAGTGGAGGTTGTAGTGGAGTGACTGCGACGACGAGTGTAACGATAACGAATTCCCCAAGTGCAACAATCAGTTACGCAGGCAGTCCATTCTGTAGTAGTGGAAATGCGGTAAATGTGAATTTAGTAGGTACAAGTGGCGGAGCATTCTCTTCGAGTCCAGCGGGCTTGAGTATCAGTAACACCACGGGTCAAATCACCCCAAGCAGCAGCACCGCAGGTACCTACACAGTCAGCTACACGATAGCGGCAAGTGGAGGCTGTAGTGGAGTCACTGCCACGACGAGTGTAACGATAACGAATTCCCCAAGTGCAACTATCAGTTATGCAGGCAGTCCGTTCTGTAGCAGTGGAAATGCGGTGAGTGTGAATTTAGTAGGTACAAGTGGCGGAGCGTTTAGTTCAAGTCCAGCGGGCTTGAGCATTAGTAATACGACGGGGCAAATCACGCCAAGCAGCAGCACCGCAGGCACCTACACCGTCAGCTACACGATAGCAGCGAGTGGAGGCTGTAGTGGAGTCACTGCGACGACGAGTGTAACGATTACGAATGCCCCAAGTGCAACAATCAGTTATGCAGGCAGTCCATTCTGTAGCAGTGGAAATGCGGTAAATGTGAATTTAGTAGGCAGCAGTGGCGGAGCGTTTAGTTCAAGTCCAGCCGGTTTAAGTATCAGTAATACAACGGGACAGATAACGCCAAGTAGCAGTACAGCAGGCACCTACACAGTCAGCTACACGATAGCTGCAAGTGGAGGTTGTAGTGGAGTAACAGCCACGACGAGTGTAACGATAACGAATGCACCAAGTGCAACAATCAGTTATGCAGGAGGTCCTTTCTGTAGTAGTGGAAACGCAGTGAGTGTTAATTTAGTAGGCAGCAGTGGCGGAGCATTTAGTTCAAGTCCAGCGGGCTTGAGCATTAGTAATACGACGGGACAGATTACCCCAAGTAGCAGTACAGCAGGCACCTACACAGTCAGCTACACGATAGCTGCAAGTGGAGGCTGTAGCGGAGTAACAGCCACGACGAGTGTAACGATTACGAATGCCCCAAGTGCAACTATCAGTTATGCAGGCAGTCCTTTCTGTAGTAGTGGAAGTGCAGTGAGTGTTAATTTAGTAGGTACAAGTGGTGGAGCGTTTAGTTCAAGTCCAGCGGGCTTGAGTATCAGTAATACGACGGGACAGATTACCCCAAGCAGTAGCACCGCCGGCACCTACACAGTCAGCTACACGATAGCAGCGAGTGGAGGCTGTAGTGGAGTAACAGCCACGACGAGTGTAACGATAACGAATGCACCAAGTGCAACAATCAGTTATGCAGGAGGTCCTTTCTGTAGTAGCGGAAATGCAGTGAGTGTTAATTTAGTAGGTACAAGTGGTGGAGCGTTTAGTTCAAGTCCAGCGGGCTTGAGTATCAGTAATACGACGGGACAGATTACCCCAAGTAGCAGCACAGCTGGCACCTACACAGTCAGCTATACGATAGCGGCGAGTGGGGGTTGTAGCGGAGTAACAGCCACGACGAGTGTAACGATAACGAATGCACCAAGTGCAACAATCAGCTACACAGGCAGTCCATTCTGTAGCAGTGGAAATGCTGTGAGTGTGAATTTAGTAGGTACAAGTGGCGGAGCGTTTAGTTCAAGTCCAGCCGGTTTGAGTATCAGTAACACCACGGGTCAGATAACCCCAAGCAGTAGTACAGCCGGCACCTACACAGTCAGCTACACGATAGCAGCGAGTGGAGGCTGTAGTGGAGTAACAGCCACGACGAGTGTAACGATAACGAATGCCCCAAGTGCAAGTATCAGTTACGCAGGAAGTCCTTTCTGTAGTAGTGGAAGTGCAGTGAATGTGAATTTAGTAGGCAGCAGTGGCGGAGCGTTTAGTTCAAGTCCAGCCGGTTTGAGTATCAGTAACACCACGGGTCAGATAACGCCAAGCAGTAGCACCGCCGGCACCTACACAGTCAGCTACACGATAGCAGCGAGTGGAGGTTGTAGTGGAGTAACTGCCACGACGAGTGTAACGATTACGAATGCACCAAGTGCAACAATCAGTTATGCAGGTAGTCCATTTTGCAGAACTGCCAGCCCAGTGAGTGTAAACT
>JBKBNY010000006.1:352118-352406 GCA_046295175.1 Spirosomataceae bacterium | reverse complement strand
CGTTTAGTTCAACCCAGCAAAATCCAGTTATCAATTCTGCAAGTAGTTCTAATTCAGGAGTTTATACCTTGACAGTTACTGATGCAAATGGTTGCTCTGCTACCGCCACAACGGAGGTAGTTGTCAATGCAAATCCAAGCCCAATGGCAGGAAGTAATTCACCAGTTTGTGCGGGTAAAGCAATCAATCTAACGAGTAATGCTGCGAGTGGAAATGTCTGGACAGGTCCAAATTCGTTTAGTTCAACTCAGCAAAATCCAGTTATCAATTCTGCAAGTAGTCAAAATG
>JBKBNY010000006.1:0-352018 GCA_046295175.1 Spirosomataceae bacterium | reverse complement strand
CAGGGGTTTACACCTTGACGGTAACGGATGCAAATGGCTGCTCTGCTACCGCAACGACCGAGGTTATTGTCAATGTAAATCCAAGCCCAGTGGCAGGAAGTAATTCACCAATTTGTGCAGGAAATGCAATCAATCTAACGAGTAATGCTGCGAGTGGAAATGTCTGGACAGGTCCAAATTCGTTTAGTTCGACTCAGCAAAATCCAGTTATCAATTCTGCAAGTAGTCAAAATGCAGGGGTTTACACCTTGACGGTAACGGATGCAAATGGCTGCTCTGCTACCGCAACGACCGAGGTTATTGTCAATGTAAATCCAAGCCCAGTGGCAGGAAGTAATTCACCAATTTGTGCAGGTAATTCGATTAACTTGACGAGTAATGCTGCGAGTGGCAATGTCTGGATAGGTCCAAGTTTGTTTAGCTCAACCCTACAAAATCCAGTTATCAATTCTGCAAGTAGTCAAAATGCAGGGGTTTACACCTTGACGGTAACGGATGCAAATGGCTGCTCCGCTACCACTACGACTGAGGTTATTGTCAATGCAAATCCAAGCCCAGTGGCAGGAAGTAATTCACCAATTTGTGCAGGAAATGCAATCAATCTAACGAGTAATGCTGCGAGTGGAAATGTCTGGACAGGTCCAAATTCGTTTAGTTCAACTCAGCAAAATCCAGTTATCAATTCGACCGTTAGTGCCAATGCAGGGGTTTACACCTTGACAGTAACGGATGCAAATGGCTGCTCTGCTACCACAACGACCGAGGTAGTTGTCAATGCGAATCCAAGCCCAGTGGCAGGAAGTAATTCACCAATTTGTGCAGGAAATGCAATCAATCTAACGAGTAATACTGCGAGTGGAAATGTCTGGACAGGCCCAAATTCGTTTAGTTCAACCCTACAAAATCCAGTTATCAATTCTGCAAGCAGCCAAAATGCAGGATTTTACACATTGACGGTTACTGATGCAACTGGATGCTCCGCTACCGCCACGACTGAGGTAGTTGTCAATGCAAATCCAAGTATAACTGCAGGAAGCAATTCACCAGTTTGTGCGGGTAATGCTATTAACTTAACGAGTAATTCTGCGAGTGGTAATGTTTGGGTAGGTCCAAATTCGTTTAGTTCAACTCAGCAAAATCCAGTTATCAATTCGACCGTTAGTGCCAATGCAGGGGTTTACACCTTGACAGTAACGGATGCAAATGGCTGCTCTGCTACCACAACGACCGAGGTAGTTGTCAATGCGAATCCAAGCATAACAGCAGGAAGTAATTCACCAGTTTGTGCAGGAAATGCAATCAATTTGACGAGTAATTCTGCAAGTGGCAATGTTTGGGCAGGTCCAAATTCGTTTAGTTCAACTCTTCAAAATCCAGTTATCAATTCGACCGTTAGTGCCAATGCAGGGGTTTACACCTTGACAGTAACGGATGCAAATGGCTGCTCTGCTACCACAACGACCGAGGTAGTTGTCAATGCAAATCCAAGCCCAACAGCAGGAAGCAATTCGCCAGTTTGTGCAGGTAAAGCAATTAACTTAACAAGTAATTCTGCGAGTGGTAATGTTTGGATAGGTCCAAATTCGTTCAGTTCAACCCTACAAAATCCAGTTATCAATTCGGCAGTTAGTGCCAATGCAGGAATTTACACATTGACGGTTACTGATGCAAATGGATGCTCCGCTACCGCAACGACCGAGGTATTCGTCAATGCAAATCCAAGTCCAACGGCAGGAAGTAGTTCACCAGTTTGTGTTGGAACGACCATTAACTTAACGAGTAATACTGCGAGTGGAAATGTCTGGACTGGACCAAATTCGTTTAGTTCAACCCTACAAAATCCAGTTATCAATACTGTAAGTAGCCAAAATGCAGGAGTTTATACTTTGACGGTAACGGATGCAAATGGCTGTTCTGCTACCGCTACGACCGAGGTAGTCGTCAATGCGAATCCAAGTCCAACGGCAGGAAGTAATTCATCAATTTGTGCAGGAAATGCAATCAATCTAACGAGTAATGCTGCGAGTGGCAATGCCTGGACAGGTCCAAATTCGTTTAGTTCAACCCAGCAAAATCCAGTTATCAATTCTGCAAGTAGTTCTAATTCAGGAGTTTATACCTTGACCGTTACGGATGCAAATAGCTGCTCTGCTACTGCCACGACCGAGGTAGTTGTCAATGCAAAACCTGCAAAACCGACAATTTCTGCCACAAGTTCGTCTGTATGTAATGGCGGAAGTGTTATTTTGACTGCCAGTTCATGCGATGGAGGGCAAGGTAGTTTAAAATGGACAGATGGATTAACCGGAACATCAATTACGATTTCACCAACCAATACCAAAAGTTATCGAGTGCTTTGCATTTCGGCGGCAGGATGTGACTCTGATTCAAGCGATGCAACATTAATTTCTGTTGTGCCAATTCCTTCTACTCCAAATGTTTCAAGTGTGGTAATTAGAGTGGGTACTTCAACTTCGTTGACAGCTACTTGTTCTTCTGGAACGCCAGTCTGGTATGCCTCTTCAATCTCAACGACTTCGTTGGGGACTTCAACTTACACAACTCCAATTCTGAATTCAAATACAGCTTACTTTGTTGCTTGCGAGAGTAACCCAATTGGAAATCCAAACTGTGTTAGTTCAAGGGTTCAACAAATCGTTCAAGTTGATAATTTTGCTATTACAACTCAGCCACAAAATAGAGCTATTTGTGCGGCACAAGCTACAAGCCTTAGCGTAACCGCTGATGGTACAAATATTTCTTATCAGTGGCAAGTGAATAGTGGTAGCGGATGGGTGAGCATTTCAAATAATACAACATATTCGGGAGCGAATTTAGCAACTTTGTCAATCTCAAATGCCTCATTATCAATGAATTCATACCAATACCGTTGCATTCTTACAAATGGTTTAGTTAATGGTACTCCAGCCACTTTGACGAGCAATATTGCCTCACTAACGGTTTTATCATCTTCGAGTGGGAATAATTTGACTGTTACCAACGCAATAAATTCTACTAATACAATCATTCAGGCAGGGCAAACAATTACTGCTACAAACTCAATTACGGGAGCATCAAGGGTTGAATATTTGGCGGGTAATGCCGTTTTGTTGAATCCAGGTTTTGTCGTAACGGCTGCATCGGGTAGCTCGTTTCAAGCTAAAATACAAGCCGCTTGTCAAAATTGATTTGATTATCTGATAATCAGTGTTTTATCAAAAAAGCCGAACTTAGAATTCTAAAGTTCGGCTTTTTGATTTGAGAATTGGTGTGAAAGCAAAATTATTTTGAATCCTATTCAAATAATTGTCAATTAAACATCTTCAATCCTAAATAAATGGAATGGTAATATATGTGGGTCAAGTTCTACATAATTTCTTTCGCCAGTCCAAGTGTAAGTTGCCCCAGTCAACAAGTCATGTACTCGGTAGGCCTCCCAATCATTCTTACGGATTTTCCAAAGCGGGACATTCACAAAGCCAGATTTACGATTAAATCCATCCAAATTGACAATGCAAAGTATTTTGTTGCCATCATTTGATGTTTTGATGTAAGCCAAAAGTTGTTCGCTGTCGGTGGTACAAAATTCAATATTATTGGTATCGTGAAAAGCCGAATTCTCCTTACGAATCTTATTGACCTGCGAGATGATGTAAGTTAATTTATTGCGGTGTTCCCAATTCCAATATTTAATTTCGTATTTTTCAGAATAAGCGTATTCTTCTTTATTCGGATACGGCTGATGGTACATATATTCGTAAGTAGGTCCAAAGATTCCGTAGTTTCCTACCAATGTCGCAGCCATAAAATAACGAATCAAGAAAAGTGGCTCATGACCATTCTGGAGCATATACGGGTTGATATCGTGGGTATTTGGCCAGAAATTTGGTCTGAAATAATGCTTCATTTCGCCTTTTGTCAGCTCGGTCATATACTCAATAATCTCGGCTTTGTGTGTACGCCAAACGTAATAAGTATAAGATTGAGAATAGCCCAGTTTTGCCAATTGTTGCATCACTTTTGGTTTTGTAAATGCCTCCGAAAGGAAAAGCATATCTGGATAATCTTTTTTGATTTCGGCGATGACCCATTCCCAAAAAACAAACGATTTAGTATGCGGATTATCAACCCGAATGATGCGAACGCCCCACTCAGCCCAAGTTTTTATAACGAGTTTTAGCTCGTTCCAGAGGGCTTGCCAATTTTCGGTTTCAAAATTGACTGGATAAATATCTTGGTATTTTTTGGGAGGATTTTCGGCATATTTGATTGTTCCGTCTGGTAAAATCTTAAACCATTCAGGATGCTCTTTTACCCACGGATGGTCAGGAGAGCATTGAATGGCTAAATCCATCGCAATTTCAATATCATATACTTTACATGCTTCAATCAAATGCTTGAAGTCTTCGAGTGTACCAAGTTCTGAGTGGATAGCGGTATGCCCGCCCTCGCTCGAACCAATACCATACGGAACCCCTACATCATCGGGTAAAGCATTGAGTGTATTGTTTTTTCCTTTGCGGTGCGTTGTTCCAATCGGGTGAATCGGCGGAAGATAAAGCACATCAAAACCCATTTCGGCGATTCTTGGCAGTAATTTTTCTACATCTTTAAACGTTCCGTGTTTTCCAATCTCACGAGCGGCCGAGCGTGGAAACATCGAATACCAAGCAGAAAACGCTGCTTTTTTTCTATCAACATAGACCTTTAGTTCATTGTATCTAAATGGCTCTTGGCGTTCGGGATACTTCGTAAACCACTCGCTTAGCTGATTACTCAACGCAATCATGATGGCTTCGTCGTAGCGGCTTTCGGTAGCCATCGCTTTTGCTGCTTCTTGAATTGCCTTTTTATCATCGCCTTTGGCCTTTTTTGCCATTGCTTTCAAGAACAATTCACCCTGCATCAATTCAACTTTAAGGTGTTGTCCATCACGAACCTTTGCATCTACTTCGTGCTGCCAGCTTGCGATATGGTCAACCCAAGCTTCGACTGTATAATGATAAAAACCTTGTTTTTCGACATTGAAATGGGCAATCCAACGGTCATTTACAACGTGTTGCATCACGACCTCGCTCCAATCTTTATCAGATTCGTGCATGTACATCAAACGAGCCGAGAGTTTATCATGCCCATCGGCAATAATATCGGCTTCGATATTGAGTGTTTCGCCAACAATTGCTTTGATAGCGTAGCGGCCGCCGTCTATTTCGGGGGTTACTCGTTCGACAACGGCTCTTTGTTGACCGAACGCAGGCATTGGAAAGTGATTATTCATAAATAGTTCCTCTTGCCCATGAGGGAAGTTTTTTTGCAAAGACCTAAACTGGGCTTAGTCTTTAGGCCTCATCATAGTTTAAAGTATTGTATTTGAACTCAAATTTCAATTTTCAACCGCAAAAAATGAAATATTAAAGCGTAAATATTTTTTTTGATTAAAGATTTTAGAATTGGCACGCATTTTGACGAACCTTAATCATCATAGAAAACAGAATCAGTGTTCCCTTAAATTACGATAACCCCATGAAGTCACTATTTGCTACAACTAAAATGACATTAGGATTGGTCTTGATTGCCGCTCCGATTGTTTTTGCACAAGATTTGACTGCGAGCCTTGCCGATGATTTATCGGTTACAACCACACGAGTTGATGAAGGAAGAAACCCTGCTTCAACACTGAATAAGAAAGTAAAACTTACAAATTTGGATAATGGTAAGTCGGTTGTGGTAAGAATCAGCGACCGCACCAATAAAGGCGATGATAAAATCGCATATCTTTCGAGAGGGGCTTCTCACGAGGCAGGAATGGTAGAGGCCGGAAAAATGAAAGTGAAGATTCAAGAAATGCAACCCGAAGACGAAGTTGAAAGATTTTGGGCAGTGGCAGAACCTACCAAAAAGGTAGTCAAAGAAAAAGAAGTTGACATAGAAACAACAAAAATATCTGGCTTTAGCGTTAATCATGTGTATGATTTAGCAGGCTCAATCAAAGAGTTAGAAGGTTACGGATTACAACTCGGAGCATTTACACAGCTCAAAGCCGCTAAAGACTTTGCCTCTAAAATTGCAAATAAAGGCGAAGCAGAGCAAGAAAAACTTTACATTCAGGTAAGCAAATCGGAGAATAAACCAATGGTTTACAGAGTAATCTATGGTTTTTTTGAAGAAGAAAATGCCGCAAAAGATACACAGAAACGAATGATAACCCTCGGGTATTCGGCTCTTGTGAAAGGGTTCAATTAAATTTGTCAGGAACCATAACATCCCCCAGCCCTCGGGTTGGGGGTTTATCTCGTAAAGGTGGAAATTGACGAGATAGCCCTCCTAAGGTGGAACTGGGAGGGCATTTTTATTGGTATTAATGATACTACATCGGTAAACCATTCGTTCAAATATTACGTCTATAGAGATAAAACCGTTTATTTATGCGATTGGAATTAGTTTTAGGTTCTCTTTTTTTTACAACAGTTTGTTTTTCACAAGATTCATTACCGGCAAAGCAAGTGGTATGCCATTTTGTAGAAGAAGATGCCTTTACGACTATCCGTTCTCAGCAACTTCCCAATGCCCGTATCGAGGCTACATCAAGTATCGAAGTTACTTACAGCAGTAATTTTCCGGCAAACGCCAAAACTGCCTTTGAGTATGCCGTTCAGCTTTGGGAAAGTAAATTAGTAAGTACAGTACCAATCCGAATCAATGCTACTTGGTCTTCGCTTTCGGGCAGTACGCTTGCTCAATCTGGAACATCCCGAATCTACCGAAACTTTACAAATGCACCATATTCAAATGTTTGGTATCCAGTAGCTTTGGCAGAGGCAATTGCTAAAAGAGAACTCAATGTTACTTCAGAAGCTGATATAAATGTAACTGTCAGTAGCAATATTAACTGGTATTTCGGAACCGACGCAAGGGCTCAATCAGGTCGATTTGACTTTGTCACGGTTGTTTTGCACGAGATTGCCCACGGAATTGGAATCACATCAACTTTAGAAGTTCTGGATAACGGCACTCAAGGTCAATGGGGACAAAACGGAAGTGGCTATATTTACGATGTATTTATTCAGGATTCTCAAAAAAGACAGGTAATCAATACCAGCATTTACTCAAATCCATCAACCAGTCTAAAATCAGTCATTACGGGCGGGGTGTTGTTTTTTGGATTGAGAGATTCAAAATTTGCTAATGCTCTACCACGTATTCATGCACCTACTTCATATACTGAGGGCGTAAGTATTTCTCACCTTGACGAAAGTACCTATCCAGTCGGTTCGGCCAATTCTTTGATGTCACCCAATATTCGTTCGGCCGAGGTCAACCATTCACAAGGCGAATTATTACTGAATATTCTTCTGCAAATGGGTTGGGGTGTTAATGGTGTTAGTTCGTCAATTATTCTTTCCGAAGAATCAGTAGAGCCAGTTCTCGATGTGTTGATTTATCCAAATCCTGTCCAGAGCCAATTGTTTGTGGCGATTCCAAACCAAAATGCTCGGGATGTGAGTATTGAGATTCTGAATTTTAACGGACAAATAATCGAACAAATCACCGATTCAAATATTCAATCTAAAACCTACGAATTTGGCCTCGAAACCCTTGCAGCAGGGCTATATTTTGTAAGAGTTAAAGACGGAAATCGGATTACAAAAAGGCGAATCGTGAAGAATTAACTTATTCTTCGTAGAATTTTACATTATTTTCTCGCAAAAACTCCTTGATTCTATCTACATGAATGCAATGCCCAACGTGCAAATACGGATGGTTTGATACCTTTGTTGGTTTGCCATTGATGACAACTTCTTGCTCCTGAATATCAAAACCCAAATGCAAATGACTTGTCATGGATTGCATTCCGTAAACCAAGCCATTTGTATCAAAAAGAGGCCCACCACTTTGCCCACGAAGTCCGGGCGTACTGATTTCAATCGTATTTATCTTTGAACCAGCGGCGTCTGCCCCGAATCTCGTGACGATTCCATCAATCGGAAAGCTCGGAGAATTTGGATTCCCAGTATTTGTCCACTCAATGTCATCCGTGCTTGGATTATGCTTAAAATTGCTGAACTCTGGAAACGGATACCCCAACCTACAAAGCGATTTTCCTTGTTTGATTTTGGATGAATCTTTCAAAAAAACAGCGTGTGAACCATAAAATTTCTGCGAGAATCCTTCAAATTTGATAATTGCCAAGTCGAGTGTGGCGTGAGCGTGGCAGGTAAGGTTTTGAAATCTATCAATCGAGTTAACGAAGTTATTCTTCATCTGAATAACACTTTCGTTTCGATAATTGTATTTGTCTTCTAAATCCGAAAGTTGTTGCCCGATTCTGAGATTATTTTTCTCAGATTTAAAGTTTTGAAAATGTTGATTGATTCTCTCAGCTTGCAGAATTAGCTCCAAAACGTGTTTGCAAGTTACGGCAACGCCAAATTCGTTGACAAAAAATAGGGTAGCACTTCCGGCCGAGATAAATCCGCCATAGGTTCGGGTAATTGTGTGGATGGGTCGGGTAAATTGCCCGACTTTTTCGATTGCTTCTACAAACATGTTTTTTATTTGCAAAATACACACATAAATTAAAATTACAAATTTCTCTTGGCTTGTTGGATGTGCCGCTCGTTGTGAACAATCAAAAATTGCAAGGCATCACCCAGATTGAGTTTTATGAATTTTGCAATCGAAATCGGTATTTTGATTTTTTGAATGTTTTTAGTGCGAGCATCGCGAATAATTTGAAGCAATTGCTCTTGTTGATTGATAAATTTTGCCACAACTTTTTGAGCATCAAGGTTGCTTGCTGGAGTATGATTTTTAAATGCCTTAAACTTCTTTTTACCCGTTGTAGGGTTCATTGAGTCGATGGCGAGTTTACCAAGCCAAGTACTTTTAAAAGATGCAGGCGTTTGATTATCAGTACTTTGAGATAATCTTTTTTCAAATTCGGGTAGATAGTAATCTCCGTAAGAATTTAGATGCTCCAAGCATTGAGCGATACTCCAACCACCCGAAGCAGATGGTTGCAAAAGAACTTCGGTACTAAGGTTCTGAAAAATACCAACTGCATCATTTATATGAGATTCAACTTGATTTTCTAAATTATTGAGGAGTATTTCGCTATTGATTGTTGCCATAATTTTGATTTTTGATGTTGCAAAATTGGCAGAATCTAATTTATAAAATGTTGGTATTTACCAAGATTTATAATTTGATGGAGTTTAGTAGTTTGCTGAAATTGCTTGCGTCGATTCCGATGTAATTGGCCAAATATTTATGCGGAACAATCTGCAAAATATGCGGACTTCGGTTGAGTAGTTGCCTGAATTTTTCTTCTGAACTGAAACATTGCAATTCGACCAACCTATCTAAAACACCCGAAAAAGCTAAGGTCAAACCCTTTCTAAGTACGATTTCGATTTCGGGATGATTCTCTATCAATGACTCAATCAGCTGAAAGTTAGCCCTCAGAAAAGTTGAAGGTGTGAGGGTTTCGTAATAAAATTTTGAAGGATTCTTTTGCATCATCGAATCCAAAACACCACCAAAATTACCCGTGTAAGAAAAAATAATGGTTGCTTCTCGATTTTGTTCATCCAAATAATACATTCTCTGTAACCCATCAATTACAAAGTACAAATGCTTTTCTACATTGCCTGCGTATGTCAAAATTTCTTTTCTTTTAGCTGAAAATGGCTTAAAAAGCTGATAGAATGCCTCAAAATCAGTTTCTGAAATCGGGTGAATACCATTAATTACTTGCTTTAAAAGTAATTTTTGAGATGAATCTTGCATCAGATTTATTTATTAGCTTTTCTTCTCCGAAAATTAGAGTTTTATGTTAATTTTATGAAATAAAACTTCTCTATTCAATCTAAACATTCTATGAAAAAAGAACTATCTCGCCGAAGTTTTCTGACTCAATCGGCAGTTGCATTATCAGCTTTTATGATTGTTCCGCGGCACGTTCTCGGTGGAAAACGTCCTGACGGTTTGCCGTATCTCGCTCCGAGCGACATGATAAATTTGGGTCTTATCGGTAGCGGTAAACAAGGTAAGGGCTTAGCTACTTCTTTTTTGAATACTGGCGAGGCTCGAATCGTTGCAGCAAGTGAAGTTTATCAGGCAAAAGCCCAGCAACTGATTGAACGCGTAAAAGGATTTTATGAGAAAAATACGCAGTTTGGTACTTATTCTGAAATCTCTCTTTACAATGATTACCGAGAGTTATTGGCTCGAAAAGACATTGATGCGGTAATAATCGCTACACCCGACCACTGGCACGCTTCGATGGCGGTGAAATCTGCCGAGGCAGGAAAAGACATTTATTGCGAAAAGCCACTCGCACTGACCGTAAAAGAAGGTAGAGCAATGGTAGATGCTGCTCGAAAATACAAAAGGGTTTTTCAGACTGGTAGCATGCAGCGTTCTTGGCCCGAATTTAGACAAACTGCTGAGTTGATTAGAAACGGTTATATCGGACAAATCAAACACATTAAAGTAAACGTGGGAGCTCCACCCATCAAGTATAATTTATCTGCCGAACCGATTCCCGAAGGTTTAGATTGGGAGAAATGGCTTGGTCCGAATGAACCAGTCGTTTTTAACTCAGAATTGGCTCCTCCGATTACCAAAGATGTTTTCCCGAATTGGCGATTGTACAAAGAATTTGGCGGTGGAATGGTAACCGACTGGGGGGCTCACATGTTTGATATTGTTCAATGGTCTTTAGATATGGATGATAGTGGGCCAGTTGAGGTCACTCCGCCCGATGGCAAAGATGTTCAGTTTTTGACTTATCGTTACGAAAACGGAATCACGATGACACATGAAAAATGGGACTGGAATAATGCCATTCATTTCATTGGTTCCGAGGGCGAGTTAAAAGTACAACGCCGCAAACTCGAAACAACTCCAGCTTCGCTCAAAGATAAGGTCATTGGCGAAACCGAAAAGCACGTTTACAAAAGCGAAAATCATTATAAAGATTTTTTAGCTGCCATGCGTAGCCGTACAAAGCCAATTTGTGATGTTGAGATTGGGCATCGCACGGCTTCGGTTTGTAATATTGGTAATATTGCTTACGAATTGAAACGTCCGTTACAATGGAATCCGAAAAAAGAGGTTTTCAAGGATGACAAAGAAGCAAATGCCTTGCTTGGTCGTAAATTGAACAAAGAGTGGGGGATAAAACTCTAAACAATCCGAATTAACTTCTTAAATCTCGGATTCATCGCTTCGTCAAAAATCTATTCATTCTGCGAGTTTTGGTTGATAATTTTGCTTATTAATCAAAATTCGTAGAATAATGAAAAAGCTTTTTATACTTATCTTCATTTCTGTTTCAGGGTTTGCTCACCCTGGAGTCGGCATTGTCCACAATTCAAAAGGAGAAATTTTTTATTCGGATTTAGCAAAAGTCTGGAAAATCTCTGCCGATGGCAAAACCAAACGGATTGTCGTACCCAATGTGCATACACACGAACTTCACATTGATTCAAATGATAATTTGTATGGTGAACATCTTTGGTATGAGGGCGAGAAGACAGATAAATGGGGGCATTTTGTTTGGAAATTAGATTCAAAAGGACATTTTACAAAAGTCATTAACAATACCGAGGGATTTTTGAGTAATTATAGTTTTAATCGGGATGGCGTTGGTAATATGTTTTGGATTGAGCGAGGAAAAACCGAAAGTTTTTTGATGAAAAAAGGTATTAATGGTAAGATTTCGATTGTTTGTACCTTTAAATCCGTGGATGTGAGATGGCAGTATTGCAATAAACAAGGTGTCTTTTATTACGTAGATGACAATGATTTATATAAAATTCAAAATGGGAAAACCACACTTGTTGCTCAAGATTTGGATGGAGTCAAAGGCATTGACCCATCTCGCAAACCAAACCACAGTATAGTAGGTATTTGGGATGATAACCATGGGAATTTGTATGCTACCATTTACGAGAAAAGGGAGGTTATCAGAATCAATAAAAACGGTAAAAAGGACATAGTTTTTAAAAGTTCAATTCTTTGGCATCCTACCGGAGGAGTTATTGATGCTAATGGTAATCTTTGGGTTTTGGAGAATAACGATGCCAATCAGGTGAGGGTTAGTTTTGTATCAAAAGATGATTTAAAACTCAGTAGATAAATGGTAACAAAGCTTTTGTACTTTTCTGGTAGATAACATATTTTTCTCCAAAATAACGTATTAACTCTTTTTCCTCCAAAGTGATTCTATAGATATACACCGAAAGTAATAATATTAGACTTATGAAAAAACTTATGAAAGACTCAAATAGAATTGAAGTTCCTAAGAGAGAAACTAATCCACCTGTGTAACTCGGATGTCTTATTTTTTTGTATAAACCATTTTGGATTAATTTCCAGTTTTCACCAATTCTGACCTCGTTAGTAAAATATGAATTTAATGTAGATATGGCTTCTAATCTTAAATAAAGTCCCCCGAAAAGCATCATTATTCCTAAATAATTGTACCCGTTCGATAAAGCGGAATCTTGGTAATATTTTACTTTCCATTCAAAAATTGGTAAAGATTGACTTATCATACCAGCAATTACAATCATTATTGTTGAGTAACCATCAGTTTTGGCATTAGCTTTAATTACTTTCCAGTCTAATGGATGCTGTTTAGCTAATAACCAAAGACCACATATTGATGGGAAAATAATCTTAATATCAAGCATAAGTAAAGGCTTGTCTAAGAGTGGACAAAACAGCATTATCCAAATAATTAGTATTGAGGTGGTAATTTGCTTCATTGAAATTACTTAATCTTGAGATTCACTGATAAGTATCGAAATACTTTTATTGTCTATCAAATATTGAAATTTTTCTAATGCAATATAAGAATCATACATTGAGGCAGAAATAAAATTGACATCATTCACATATTTTCCCATAAAGTTTGATAATTTGTTTCTAACAGTATCTTTTTTGTCAATTTCGACCAATGGAATGCCCAATTGTTTAATATTATTCATTAGGGGCGTATGAACAGAAGCTATCCATCTATCTACATTGTGTTTGATACTATATTTTTTTACGGTTAATAATAACGAGATATAAACCATTTTATCCAATATACTATTTTCTATATTGAGTTTTTTTACAAGACGGCCCATTTCAACAATTCTCTGATTTTGAAATTTTGCGGGTGTTACAAATCCAAAAAATTCATTTGATGGGAATTTATTGCCTTCAGAAGACATTGAAAGCGTTATTGTACCTATTATTTCATTTGACTTTTCATCATAGGCATTAAAAATAATTTTATTAAATTGTGATGTCTTCCTATTAATCTCTTCATATTTAAATTGATATATTTCGTTGAAAACATCTTTTAATAAGTTTTCAGACTCTTTAAATTCAAACTCAGTTTTTACCTCTCTTATAATAATCATAAACAGTAAATATAAGTATTAATGTTGTCTCTTAAAGCTGGTTTATAAATCGATTTATATAATCATCTCTTCACCACCGCTTCGTCATAATTCATGATTGTATTACAAACAATCGTCATGGCGGCGATTTGGAGATTATCAGCATTTTCAATTTTACTTCTAAACTCACCAACTTTCAGAACCTCTTCTGCTTCTTTCGGATTCTGCTGATAATCAGCCAGTTGTTCTTGATAAAGTTTCGTCATAAGATTCAATTCTCGCATTCGAGGCGGACGACTGATAATCGCTTTGAAAGCGTAATTGATTGCCAGATTCAACTCATTTGGGTTCTGAACCTTAAATTTAGATACAATTTTCTCTGATAACACCCTTGCTGCCTCAACAAATTGTGGGTCGTTGAGTGTTACCAATGCTTGGAGCGGGGTTGAGGTTTTCTGACGTCGAACTGAACAAAACGAGCGGTCGGGAACATCAAAGTTGAGCATCATCGGTGGGGGCGAACTCCGTTTCCAGATAGTGTAAAGGCTTCTTCGGTAAATCGAATCACCCAAACTCTGAATATAAGTTGTGCCGTTTCTTGTAGCAAGAGCCTCCCAAATACCGCTTGGTTGGTATGGATAAACATATTTTCCGCCTATTTTAGGATTCAACAAACCACTCGCAGCTAAGGCATTATCTCTAATTTGCTCGGCTGATAGTCTGTAACTTGGCCCACGAGCCAACCATTTATTATCGGGGTCGGTTTCTAATAATTTAGGATTTGCCACCGAAGACTGACGATAAGTCGAAGACATAACAATTCGCTTGATAAACTTTTTGGTGTCCCAACCGTCTTCTCTAAACTGAATCGCCAACCAATCTAATAACTCGGGGTGCGAAGGCATATCGCCTTGGTTGCCAAAGTCTTCTTGGGTTTTGACTAAGCCATTTCCAAAGAACTGAATCCAAAAGCGATTGACCATTACCCGAGCAAACAACGGATTTTTTTCATCGAGCAACCATTGGGCTAATCCAAGTCGGTTTTTAGGGTATTTTTCGTTAAATGCCCCAAATTTCGACATGAATTCAGGTTTTATTTCCTTATCAGGAGCATCGTATGCACCTCTTTTAAGAAGATACGATTTTCTTGCCCTGCTCGCAGGCGTTTCTTTCATAACCATCACTGCCAAGGCATTCGATAGAATTTCGTTTTCGTTGGCAATTAGTTTTTGTTTCTCTCTGAATACCTTTACATAAGTAGAATCATGGTTTTGGATATAATACTTCAAAAGATTTTGCCGCTGACCATTGATGTTTGCATCGGATAGGAGAGTAGCCTTGATTTCGTCAGTATTTTTGTACAAACTATTGATTTCGAGTGGGTTGAGTTCTTTTTTGAAGATTGCTAATTCATCTACTGCATAATTTTTGTACGATTGGTCCGACATCCTACCGATATTGAAATTACTTCCACCCCAATTCCTTTTTTCTTTTCCATACAACATACTTCTGTTCAAACCATCATTTACAACTGTAACTTGCAGCGGGCGACCATTGTAGTAAATTTTTAGTCCCGAAGCTTTGCTCAATCCGTCGTAGGTTATGGCAATGTGTGTCCATTGATTGAGAGGTAAACTTTCTTTGGCTTCGATTTCGATGGCGTTATCGGGCCAAACATTTGCCAAAATGATTCGCAATTTACCGTTAGTATTCAAAATCGCCTGATAACCCCTAAACCCATCCATTGGGCCTGGTGTGTTGCAGAATAAGTACTTATCTTTCTCAAAATCCTTATTTTTTACCCACAATGCAATCGAAAAAGGCTGATTTCGTTCAAATTTTGCAAATTTATCTTCGAGTGTAATCTGGCTATCACCGACCAAATCCAAACCCTTACCAACTTTACCTTCAATCTCAACTGGAGTTACATCATCGGGCTTTTTCTTTTCGCCGATGTACGCAAAAATCTTTTCATTAACGGCATTTTTGTATTTTCCTCCTTTTTCGGGTTTATCAAAACTCCAATAGCCAATTAACCCTTTTTTATCCCAAGCAGTCAATTTTTCATCACTTCTAACTTTGTTTAGCCATTGATTAAATCCTAATTGGTAATTTTTTGAATCCAATTTTTGATTCAAAGGCTTTAGCTGTTCGTTGATAAATTTAACATCACATTCGGCTTCTTCATCGGTCAATAAAATCGTTGGCGAAGGCTCACCATTGTACGGAATCTGCCCGTATTCGTTATTAGTATTGAAAAATGCAAAAAGCGAATAATAATCTTTAGCACTGATGGGGTCGTATTTGTGGTCGTGGCATCTGGCACATTCGGTTGTTAGCCCTAAAAATGCCTTTCCGAAAGTATTCACACGGTCGGCTATGTACTCTACGTGGTATTCTTTAGGTACGATTCCGCCCTCTTGGCTTTGTTGATGATTGCGGTTGAAGGCAGTGCCGAGGATGCTCTCACGAGTTGGTTTTTCAATTAAATCTCCCGCAATTTGCCACGTTACAAATTTATCAAATGTAAGGTTTTGATTGAATTGACGAATCACCCAATCGCGATACGGATACATATCTCTGAAACCATCATCTTGGTAGCCATGTGTATCGGCATAACGAGCCAAATCGAGCCAAGATGTTGCCATATTTTCACCAAAATGAGGCGATTTTAACAGTTTATCAACCGCTTTTTCGTAAGCATTGGGTGATTTATCATTCAGAAATGCATCAACTTCTTCGGCGGTCGGAGGCAAGCCAGTTAGGTCGAGCGATACCCTTCTCAGTAAGGTAGCTTTGTCGGCTATTGGCGAAAAGTTAAGATTTTTTTCTTTTAATTTATCAATAACAAAATTATCGATTTCGTTGCTTACCCAGTTAGTTTCGGGGTGTTCTGTCCAACCTAAGCGACTAAAAAATGTTCCGATTTTAGGTACATCTGGCTTTTTGGGAGCTTCAAACGCCCAGTGTTCTTTGTATTCAGCTCCTTGGCTAATCCATTTTATCAAAACTGCCTTATCTTCATCCGACAACGAAAGATGTGATTTTGGCGTGGGCATCAGTTCGTCGGGGTCATTGCTCAAAATCCTTTTTACCAATTCACTACCGTCCACATCTCCGGGTTCAATCGCAATTTTGCCAGATTTACCTTTACTATAGGCCGCTTCGGCGTTGGTTAGTTGTAGGTTGCCTTCTACCTTGTTTTTGTCAGGGCCGTGGCATTTGAAGCAACGGTCTGATAATAAGGGTTTTACGTGTGTGTTGTAATCAATTGTTTCGGGAAGTTTATCTTCTAATGCCGCAATATTTTCTGGAATCTCAACCCCGCCACTACATGAGTAGAAGAAATAAGTTGTAATTAAGGTTAGTTTTGATAATGTTTTTTTCATTATTTATTGAAGGCTGAATAGAAAATTGTAATTCAAAAATACAGTTTTTCTTGTAAATTTGTATAGACAAGTTGAGAAAAATATCAATGACAATTATAGAGACCGAAAGGCTAACACTGAGGCAGTTCACATTAATGGATGCCCCCTTTATTTTGGAATTATTGAATACACCCACTTGGTTGAGATTTATTGGCGATAGGGGAGTTCGTAGCCTTGAAGACGCTGAGAATTACCTCAGAAACGGGAGTATAAAAAGTTATGAAGTCAGTGGATTTGGATTTTATGCCGTGGTTGAGAAAGAATCTCAAAAATTGATTGGGATGTGTGGATTGATAAAAAGAGATAATCTCGATGATGTTGATATCGGATTTGCCTTTTTGCCCGATTTAATTGGCAAAGGTTACGGAACCGAAGCAGCCCAAGCCACACTCGATTATTCGCTTAATCAACTTAAAATCAAGCGATTGGTTGCTATCGTTAACCCTGATAATGTGGCTTCGATTGTGGTCATTAAGAAAATTGGGATGAAGTTTGAAAAACTCATCGCTTTTGGTGAGAAAAAAGAAGAATTAATGCTTTTCGGGATTGAATCTACACCAAGATTAAAGTGATTTATATGATTTACATGATTGATTGTTTTGATTTTTAATGATTCAATGTCGCGAAAACGATAATGCCAATTAACGTACAGATAATTGAATACACAAAACTAAATGTAATTATAATGATTATGTCGCAGACGATAAATGGCACACTGATAACGCTGATAAATAAATTTAACGCTGATAATCACTGATTTTAACTGAAAAAATCCTTAAAATCAGCGTTGGTACATCCGTTTTATCAGCGTGCTATAAATTTGTCACAATAATTTATGATTCCAAAACTAAAGTATAGACAATGAAAAAATTATTCTATTCGACCTTAACACTCGTATTATTCTCTGTTTACAGCACGGCACAAACATTTACAATAAGTGCTAATAAACGGTTTATTTTGAAAGAAAATAAGCCATTTGTTTGGGTTGGCGATACCGCTTGGGAGCTTTTTCATGCCCTCGACCGAGACTCGGCAACTTATTATCTAAGCAAACGAGCATCGCAAGGTTTTACAATTATTCAAGCGGTTGCATTGGCCGAATTAGACGGACTAAATACTCCAAACGCCTACGGAGACAAGCCTTTGATTAATAATGACCCCACAAAGCCCAACGAAGCGTATTTCAAACACGTTGATTTTATCATCGATAAAGCCAACGAATTAGGTCTAAATATTGGTTTTTTGCCAACTTGGGGCGATAAATTATTCAAGAATACTTGGGGAGAAGGGCCAGAGATTTTTAATGTACAAAATGCCAAAACCTATGGAAATTGGATTGCAAATCGTTACAAAAATCGTAAAAATATCATCTGGATTTTGGGTGGCGACCGCAATCCTCGGGTTGGTACAAACGATGTTGAGGTATGGCGTTCGATGGCGGCGGGAATCGCCGAAGCGTACGGTGGTAACGATAAAGTTATGATGACTTTTCATCCACAACCCAATAAAGATGGTGCGAGTGAGTGGTTTCATGCCGATGAATGGTTCGATTTTAATATGTTTCAGACGGGTCATTGCCGAGACAATAATGTATATGACCGAATCAAAGGCTCCTACGACCGCCAACTCATCAAGCCAGTTGTTGATGGCGAACCCATTTACGAAGACCATCCGGTTTGTTTCAATGCCAACGATTTGGGTACTTCAAACGCTTACGATGTCCGAAAGGCGTTGTATTTAGATGTTTTTGCGGGTGCATTTGGCTTTACTTATGGTTGCCACGATATTTGGCAAATGTACCGTGCCACTTCAAAGCCAATCAATGGACCACATTTTTATTGGAAAAAAGCACTTGACTTGACAGCCGCAAACCAAGTCAAACACCTCAGAAGATTAATCGAGTCTCGACCTATTTTAGACCGCATACCCGACCAGTCTTTGATTGTTGAGAACAATAATTCGGCGTATGAACGAATCCAAGCAACTCGTGGCAATGATTACGCATTTATTTATTCGGCCATGGGTAAGCCTTTTACTGTAAATCTTGGTAAAATATCTGGCAACCAGTTAGTTTACTATTGGTTTAGCCCGAAAAATGGAGAGGTAAAAGAAGCAGGTATTGTCGAAAACAATGGTTCAAAACTCTTCTCGCCACCTACCAATGGCTATGGTCAAGACTGGGTTTTGGTCCTTGATGATGCAAGTAAAAAGTATGATAAACCATAAAAACAAAAGCCCCAAAACTTTGGGGCTTTATACTATTGAAGAAGTTGTCATCCACGTTAGTAGCTTCATTCAATATTTGTTTATTAAAATCAATTTTCGTTCCGATTTTTGTATCAATGAAAAATTCTAAAAAATGTACAATTTATCATTGGTTCATCGGGCAAATTTCAATTATGAATAATTTATGAAATATTCTAAAATAGTTTATTTGTTTGAAAATCAATAACTTATAAAACTACTTTCATATAAAATTCGTATTGCAAAGGTCGTGATTAATATATGAAATTCAATAATTATATTAGAAAAATACAATCATTGAGTCGTATAAATCAATGAATATCGGAATAGTACAACAAGTTCTTTCTTTCGATAAATAACCTAAATGTCAAAATTGAGATATTTTGTATTGATATTTTGTGGTGGAATAATTTTTTGAAATTAGCTGGTTCGGGATTCCTATCCCGAAAACCAATTTCAAGGCTTCCAAGCCTAAGATAAAATCGCATTAGCCATAGCCTTACCCGAAATAAAAGCACCCTCTACATTCCCGATTCCGAAACCATCACCCCCAATCAAGATATTTTCATTTAGATTTATAAATTTTTCTTCGGCTCGTTTATCGGCCAAACTATATCTCCAACGGTGCGTTTGATAACTTTCGATACTTCCAGCAGGAATCCATTCTGAGGCTAAATCAAGAAGTTTTTTCCCAATCTCGTTCATGTCTTGCTCCAAATGTTCATTGCTAAATTCTGGACTTGCATGAATCGTAACAGCGTATTTAGGCGAAATTCCTTTTACGAAATTATCCGCAATCCAACTTATCGGATGATTCTCTAATTTTAAACCACCAGATTTTGGCAAGTTACTTTCTTGATTTAAAACTACAAGAACTGCAACACAAGGTTGATATTCAATTTTGAATAATTGTTGAGGTACTTCAAGACCACTATTGTTTAATAAATCAATCGCTTGCGGAGCTGGAATCGTCAAGATTAATTTATCAAATTCAAAAATCTTCTCTGACTCGCTAATGATTTGATTTTCAGTGATTCTAATGATTCGTTCAGAAGTGATTATTTCTAAATCTTTTGCTAAATATTTAGCTATATTGCTCATGCCCTCGGCACCAATCATTCGTTTGTGAGATAATCCATCAATATCCCATTCTTTCAAAATACCTTTGTTCAGTAATTCGGCTGTAAAGTTTTGAAAATCAGGAGTTTTATTCGAAAAATATTGGGCACCGTGGTCGAGTTTAGCCTCGCCAATTCGCCTGGTTGCCAATCTTCCACCAACACCTCGTCCTTTATCAATCACTTTTACTGAGTATCCTTTGCTTTTTAATTCATTTGCAGCGGTCAATCCCGCCATTCCAGCACCGATAATTACACAATTCATTCTATATAATAATATGTATGATTCTGTATAGGAAACCCCGATTTGAATTGATTGTTCAGTAAAATCATCATTAATTTTAACCACTTGGCACAAGTCCGCCTTGATTCGTGTGGAATTTATTGTAGATATTCATAAATTACCGAAAAATTTGCTGAGTCAATCAGAAATTAATCTAAAAATTATGCCATCGACATTAGACAAAATCAAATCGCTTTTCTTCGTAACTGAAGAAACACCCGAAGGGACCAAACCTGCCGAACCGCAAAAAAGTACTCCGCAGCCTGCCCCTGTCAAAACAGAGACAAAGCCATCAATACCCACCAATGCGGGTTTAGATGAAAAGATTCTGGCATCGCTCTCGAAGGCAATCGACGACAATAATATGTCGGGTTTTGATTTTTTGGAATTCAAAAATTCTATCAAGGCTCTTGAGAACTTGCCAATGGATGAAGCCACAAAATATCGTTCGGCGTTTGCAACTGCGGCAACAATGGGTGTAAATTTGGATTCGCTTGTAAAAAGTGCCAATTTTTACAAAGAGGTTTTGAATAAAGAAAAAGGCAAATTTGAAGATGCACTTAGCTTACAGGTAGATAAAAATGTTATCGAAAAGCAGAAACAAGTCGAAAGTATGAATGCGGAGGTCTTGAAGAAATCGGAGCAAATTAAACAATTGACCGAGCAAATTCAAACCATGCAAGCCGAAATCGAGAAACATCAAGCATTTATTACTGAGGCAAATTCTAAAATCGAAGCTACAAAAGCCAATTTTGAATTTACGTTCGGTCATTTATCTTCGCAGATTGATGAAGACGTTGCCAAAATGCAGAAGTTTTTGTCGGCGTAGGGAGGAAATCATAAATTGATATTTGTTAATCGTTAAAATAAGTTGTCAGAAAAAAGAATTTAGAAAATAGAGGAAAGATAAAATATTCATTGTCAAACACTTACATAGCATCAATTTTAAAATAATTGTGTACTATTTCTTACTTAATAATTAACTATTTTCGATTAACAATTAACTAATAACTTAAATCATACAAATAAGAATATAATTCTCAAACTTTCTTAATCATAGATTAAACAATGGAAATGCAAGAAATGAAGCCAAAATCGTTTTGGCAAAAACCTGAAGGTGTAACTGGTTTTCTGGGTCTGGCTGGTGTCATTCTCGGTGGCGGATACCTTCTTTATAAATTTTTACCGTTTATTATCACGCTTCTGAGCAATACTCTCTACGCAGGATTACTTTTTGTTGCATTGGGTGCTTTGATTTATGTGATTCTTGACCCAAAATTCCGAAATCTGATTTGGTACATGTACAAATCGGTGATGCGTTGGCTGACAGGTCTTTTTGTGAATATCGACCCAATCGGTATTTTGAAAAGTTATATTGATAGCCTTCGCGATAACCTCGGCAAGATGGAAAGCCAAATCGGAAATCTGAAAGGACAGATGCGTAAGTTGAAAGACGTAATGGATAACAACAAACGCATTATGGAAGATAACATAATTATGGCAAATAAAGCCAAAGAAATGGGCAACCAAGGTATGATGGTATTGAAAACCCGTAAGGCTGGTCGTTTACAAGATTCTAACCTTAAACTCGACGAACTCTACAAAAAAATGGAGATTCTTTACCGAGTTTTGAGCAAAATGAAAGAGAATTCGGCAATCTTGCTCGAAGACGTGAAAGACCAAGTTGAGGTAAAAACAATGGAGCGTGAGGCCATTCGTACGAGCCATTCAGCGATGCGTTCGGCCTTGAATATCATTTCGGGTGATAAAGACAAACGCCAGATGTTTGACCAAGCGATGGAAGCTATCGCCGACGATGTGAGTCGTAAAGTAGGAGAGATGGAGCGTTTTATGGATGTTTCAGCAAATTTCATGGATTCTATCGACCTCCAAAACGGTATTTACGAAGAAAAGGGCTTGCAGATGCTTGAGCAATGGGAAAAAGAAAGTACTTCTTTCTTGCTCGGTGATGATAAAAAACTGTTGGTATCGGGCAATGAGTCAAAACCAAGCACTCGTAGCGGCAATCAATACGATAAATTATTTGAATAAATAAACTCGTTTTCGCTGGTTCGGGATTCCAATCCCGAACCACAATGATAAGGCTTCCAAGCCGTAGAATATTGAAATAGTCAATTATTTTAATCTTAAAAAAATGAACAAATTAACTCCATTATCTAAACTATTAATCGTAATTGCCATTTTAGGTGGAATTTACTTTGCCTTCAATAAATTTGGCTTATTAGATAAACTTAAAGCCAAGAGCGAGCAAATCGAAGCTCAACAAAGTACAAAAACTCCCGAACCCGAAAGCACCGAAGCAACTGCAACTGGAGGCTCATCGAGTTCTTCAAGTTCCACTTCTGACTCAGAAGCGAGTGCAATCGGTGGTGGATTCAGCTACGTTGCACCAGAGCCAATCAATGGTAAACTCAAAGGCGTCGTTGAGTTAGGAGCCAGTGGTTTCAATTCATTCATTATCAGAGTTGATAAAGATAAAAACTGGAAACTCGAAAAAGCTGAGTTTGGCAATAGCCTTGTTACCGAAAACATGGCAAGCGATGAAGACATTCGTTCGGGCCTTAAAAAATATATCGGAGGTATGCTCGATTTTGGTGTGGGTGGCCGTGATATTCACTTTGTAGTTTCATCTGGTGCGGCTAAAGCCGAGGTAACTCAAAAAATCGTCAAAAACCTCAAAGCTCTTAATTATTTTGTAAACACTGTTACGCCCGAGCAAGAAGGTTCGTTGGCTTTAAAATCAGTATTGCCAAAAGACTTTGAAGAAGAAGCATTTGTGGTTGACATTGGTTCGGGTAATACTAAAATTTCGTGGAAAAACGGAAGCAGCATTTCGGCCCTCGAAACACAAGGTTCTAAGTATTTTCAAAACGGAACTTCGGATGATGCCGTTTATGATGAAGTAAAAACTAAAGCCGCTGGTGTTCCAAAATCTAAGACCAAAACTTGTTTTATCATTGGGGGTGTTCCTTTCAAGATGGCAAAAGAGGTTCGTTCGGGTAAAGAACGCTATACTATCTTGAAGGCTCCAAAAGATTATAAAATGTCGGACGCCAAAGACCGTGCTGGTGTAAATATCTATAAAGCTATCAAAGATGCTACGGGTTGCGACCAATTTGTATTTGATTGGGATGCCAACTTCACCATCGGATTTTTGCTTGGATTGCCTTGAAATCTTTTAAATAATTGATTTTACAGAGGAATAGGTTTACTTATTCCTCTTTTTTTGTTTTTTGTGGTTCACAAATCCGCAATCTCCAATCCGAAATCCCAAATAAAAAATAGTCTTTTTCGTTTTTAAAACATAAACTTTTTTAGATTGTTTTATACAAAAAGAAATATTCTTTTGTAAGTTTACAACTCAGTTTTGTATAACCTTTAATACTATTTGAATACGTGAATAGACGTGACGCCTTACAGAGAGTGGCCATCCTGATGGGTGGTGCTATTTCTGCTCCGACAATGATTGCCGTGTTGGAGGGTTGTAAATCAAGCACCGAAGCTGCAACCGAAACTGCTAATTTTGCTTTTTCTCCAGATTACAAAAGCCTCGTTTCAGAAATTGCCGAAATCATTATCCCTAAAACCACAACCCCAGGTGCAAAAGATGCTGGAGTTGGGCCGTTTATTGAGGTAATGCTGAAAGATTGCTACAAGGCAAATCAGCAAGAACATTTTGTGAAGGGTTTGGATGCGGTCGAAGAAGAAGCCAAAAAAGTAGGTGGCAAGAAGTTCTTGGAGTGTACAAAAGAGCAACAGACTGCTATCTTGACAACATTTGAACAAAAAGCTAAAGATGAAGCCAAAGCCAACGAAGCTACTGCCGCTAAGAAAATGGTAGATGCCGAAACTGGTTTAACTAAAGAAGCAAAAGGCAAAGAAGAGGCACCTCCAACCCCATTCTTTAGTTTGATGAAAGAATTGACATTGCTTGGATACTTTACTTCTGAGGCTGGAGCTAAAAATGCCTTGGCCTATGTTGAGGTTCCGGGTCGTTATGATGGATGTGTGAAAATGGAACCCGGACAAAAAGTGTGGGCATTGTAACAATTTGATTTATTCGGGATATACAAATGCCCAAAAATTAGCAAAACGATTTAACTAACCTATTTAGGCAAACATTGAACTAAGAGAAATGAATATTCAAGGTAAAGCAAAAGAACAAATGACCTACGATGCAATCGTCGTTGGTTCGGGAATATCAGGTGGCTGGGCTGCCAAAGAATTATGTGAGAAAGGATTAAAAGTGTTAATGCTTGAGCGTGGACGCAATATCGAACACGTTTCAGGTTATGAAACTGCAATGAAGAATCCGTGGGAGTTTCCTCACCGCGGAAAAGTAGATAACATGGCTCGCGAAGAATATTGGGCAAGTGTTCGTACTGGTTATACTGCAAACGAAGAACACCGCCATCACTTCGAGAACGATAAAGAAAACCCGTATGGTGAAAAACGCCCATTCGATTGGATTCGTGGTTATCACCTCGGTGGCCGCTCTTTGATGTGGGGGCGTCAATCATACCGTTGGAATGAGCGTGATTTTACCGCAAATATCGAAGACGGACACGGAATTGACTGGCCTATTCGCTATAAAGACCTTGCACCGTGGTATTCTTATGTTGAGAAATTCATTGGCGTAAGTGGTACACGCGAGGGCTTAGATGTATTGCCAGATGGCGATTTTCAACCCGGTATGGACTTAAACTGTGTTGAGCGTGAAGTGAAGAAATCTATCGAGAAAAACTTCAATGGTCGCCACATGATAATCGGGCGTACTGCACACTTAACCTCTCCAACTGCAATTCAAACGGCATTGGGTCGTGCATCATGCCAATACCGCAATGCTTGTATGCGTGGTTGTCCTTATGGTGGTTATTTTAGTACGCAGTCAGCTACATTACCTGCGGCTCAGAAAACGGGTAATTTAACCGTAATCACTGATAAGATTGCTTACCAAGTTATTTATGATGATGAAAAAGGACGTGCTACGGGTGTTAGAGTAATCGACCAAAACACTAAAGAACACGAAGAATATTTCTCAAAAATTATCTTCTTGAATGCTTCTGCGATTAATTCGGCTTGGATTATGATGCAAAGTACTTCTAAAAAGCATCCGAATGGTTTGGGTAATGAGTCGGACCAATTAGGACGTAACATCATGGACCACCACCTTGCTGTGGGTGCAAGTGGAACTTTTGAAGGTATGGAAGATATGTATTACTACGGTCGTCGTGCCAATGGTATTTATATTCCACGCTTTACCAACTGGGGTAGTGATAAAAAACGTGATTTTGTTCGTGGATTTGGCTACCAAGGAGGTGCAAGCCGTGAGGGTTGGGGACGTGGTACAAAAGTTGATGGCTTTGGTGCTGATTTCAAAGAAAAAATCTCTCAGCCTGGCCCATGGACATTCGGTATCGGTGGTTTTGGTGAAACATTACCAGATGCTAACAACCGTTTTACATTGTCGGATAAAAAAGATAAATGGGGGCTTCCAGTGGTTGAATTCGACGCTGCTTGGGGCGAAAATGCAATAAAAATGCGTGTCGCAATGATGAACGAAGCTGCCGAAATGCTCGAAGCGGCTGGTTTGAAAAACATTTCAACTTACGATGACCGCAGCAAAAACCCAGGTATCGGTATCCACGAAATGGGAACGGCACGTATGGGTAAAGACCCTAAAACTTCGGTTTTGAATGCTAATAACCAAGTGTGGGGGGCCGAAAACGTCTTCGTTACTGATGGTGCAGCCATGACATCTGCGTCATGCGTGAACCCATCACTTACATACATGGCACTTACGGCTCGTGCTGCTGACTTTGCAGTAGCTGAAATGAAAAGATTGAACTTGTAATTTGTACAAAATACAAATTCAAAATCCCACGATTGTTGCAAAACAACGTGGGATTTTTTCTACATATTCAATTCTATAATTAGAATCTAAATTAACCCTTAACTCATTAATTATCTGGAGATTACAATGTTTATGGGTAGATTCATTCAAAAAATAAATCATGAATATTCAGGGAAAAGCTAAAGAACAAATGACCTATGATGCCATTGTGGTTGGTTCGGGGATTTCGGGTGGATGGTCGGCTAAAGAATTATGCGAAAAAGGACTCAAAGTATTGATGCTTGAGCGTGGACGAATGATTGAGCATGTCAAAGACTATCACACTGCTATGAAAGCCCCGTGGGAGTTTGAGCATCATAACCTAAAAATGACTGAAAAAGAGCTTGAGAAATACCCAATTCAGAATCGTACTGGTTTTACAATAACCGAAGCAACAGCCCATCACTTTGTCAATGATTTAGAAAATCCGTACATCGAAGAAAAACCGTTTGATTGGATACGGGGCTATCATGTCGGAGGGCGTTCGTTGATGTGGGGGCGGTACTCGTTTCGTTTTTCGGATTTAGATTTTGAAGCTAATGCCAAAGAAGGAATCGCCATCGACTGGCCAATCAGATATAAAGATTTGGCTGCGTGGTACGACCATGTAGAACGCTTCGCAGGAATCGCTGGAAACAGAGATGGTCTGCCACATTTGCCCGATGGTATTTTTCAACCTGCAATGCCAGACAACTGCATCGAAAGCCATTTTAGAAGTACGATTAATTCAAAATTTGATGACCGTAAGGTTATTTCGGCTCGTGCTGCTCACTTGACTGCTCCAACCGAAGAGCAGACAGCTTTAGGAAGAGCAAAGTGTCAATATCGAAATCTTTGTATGAGAGGATGCCCATTTGGAGCTTACTTTAGTAGTCAGTCGGCCACAATTCCTGCTGCTCGAAAAACTGGAAACCTGACAATTAGGCCTCATTCGATTGTAAATTCAATCATTTACGACGAAAAGTTAGGTAAAGCTACGGGTGTAAGGGTTATTGATGAACAAACAAATGAATGGCTTGATTTTCATGCAAAAGTAATATTTCTGAACGCTTCGGCTTTGGGTTCGACATTCATTTTAATGAATTCAAAATCGAGTAGTTTTCCAAATGGTTTAGACAGCAGCGGTCAATTAGGACACAATTTAATGGACCACCATTTTCATGTTGGGGCAAATGCCGATTATGACGGCGATTTAGATAAAATATATTACGGCCGACACCCTGCTGGGCTGTATATTCCAAGATTTAGGAATGTCAACGGTGACAAACAGAGCTTCAAAAGAGGTTATGGTTTCGAGGTTTATACTTGGCGAGAAGGCTGGGGGAGTGCCGCTCAGATGGAGGGTTTTGGTGAATCATTCAAAGAAAAAAATGCTCAATTTGGGAATTGGAAGATGATTTTAGATGCGTTTGGTGAATGTTTGCCTTATCACGAAAATAAAGTAACATTAACTGATGAAATTAAAGATAAGTGGGGGCAACCTGTTTTGAAATTTGATGCACGGCATCGCGAAAACGAAATAATGATGCGAAAAGATGCCCAAGAACAAGCCATAAAAATGATGGATGCAGCGGGTTTTAAGAACATCGAAGGTTTTGACGATAAAGCTACAATTGGATTGAGTATCCACGAAATGGGGACAGCCAGAATGGGTAATAGCCCCAAAGATTCGGTATTTAATAAATTTAACCAACATCATATTGCTAAAAATGTTTTTTGCACTGATGGGGCAATTATGACCTCTTCGCCTTGCCAGAATCCATCGCTGACCTACATGGCACTTTCGGCAAGGGCGGCAAATTTTGCGGTAGAGGAACTTAAAAAGATGAATTTATAATTCTCAAATACAAGCAATCTCTTTTTTGAAAATTTTGAAGTATATTTGTGAGAATAAGTAAATAAAATCTTGAAAAGTAAACATACAAATACTGACGAACAATTACTTTGGCAATCCTTCAAAAGAGGTGATGTCACGGCATTTGAGACTTTGTATAATAAATATTTCAAGGTTTTAGGCTCTTATGGGTTACGTTTATCGCCTGATGAAAGTTTGGTAGAAGATGCCATCCACGATGTATTTATCGAACTTTGGCGAAGAAGAGAACACCTAAGTGATGTCGATAACCTAAAATTCTATCTCTTTAGAGCATTGCGGAATCAGTTTTTGGGCAACCTCAAAAATGATATTTTAGATAAAAATGAAGACATCAATCATTTTTTAGATTACCTCAGCACAATTTCTTCGGAACAAGAACTGATTGCCTCCGAAGATAACATGCTTACAGCCAAGCGAATCGAAAACGCAATGAGCAAGTTAAGTAATAGAGGTGCTGAGGCCATTAATTTAAGATTTTATCAGGGTTTTAGCCTTGACGAAACTTCCGAAATCATGCAGACTTCTAAGCAAGTCGTCAAAAATCTTCTCTCTAAATCTATTGCAATCCTTCGGGTCTCTCTCAAAAAGGTCGTTTCGGCCACAGTACTCATAGGAAGTATTTTTAATTGATTGATTTACAGGTATTTATATTTTATTTTCAAAAAAAGTTATTTTTTTTGATTACGATTTTTACTTTTTGATACCTATATAATTGAAGCCGCAAGAACTGACTTTATAAATGACAGAAAATTTTAAAAATATTCAAGACTTCTTCAACGACGATAATTTTGTAGCGTGGGTTTTGTATAACGAAAATGAGGCATTTTGGCAGCATTTTATAGAAAGCAATCCAGATAAAATTAGTTTGTTGAATGAGGCAAGGCGAATGCTCGAAGAAATCAACTCTTTTGAGGATGGACAATCGGACCGCCTCAATCAGAAAAGAGTGTGGAATCGACTCAAAGAAAGTATTCAGCAAGAAAGTACTGATGAGGTTCGTCCAGTCTTCAGAATTATAAATTCAAGGGTTTTCCGTTGGGCTGCCAGTGTGATTTTGGTGTTGGGATTTGCCGTAGCATTTACTTTCTTAGGTTCAAAGAAAACGGTTTCTTATAATACTTTGGTTTCATCGATTGACGAAAAACAAACTTGGACAGAGGTCATTAATGAAAATTCTGCTCCTCGTACAATCGTTTTGGAAGACGGCAGTAAGGTGATTCTTGAAAAAAACAGTAAAGTGAGTTTTCCGAAAAAGTTTGAAAGTGATAAGCGAGCAGTTATTTTGAGTGGAGAAGCCTTTTTTGAGATTACAAAAAATCCCCGTAAACCTTTTTATGTCTATGCTAATGAGGTGATTACAAAGGTTTTAGGGACAAGTTTTAGAGTGAGTGCCTTCGATGATGACAAAAAAGTCACTGTTAAAGTAAAGACTGGGAAAGTATCTGTTTTTAGTCAAAATAAGCAATTGCTTACAAATATAGAATCGAAGGGTTTGATATTACTTCCTAATCAGCAGGCCATTTATAATCGCCCTAAAGATGAATTGAGTAAGCATTTAGTTGAGGCTCCAATGCCAATCCTGATGAGCCAAACTGAGAATTTACCCGAATATTTTGATGAGCAACCCGTTGCAAAAATTTTGCAGGTTATCGAAAAAAGATACGGCGTTGAGATTATCTACGATGAAGATACACTGAGTCGTTGCCTTGTAACAACAAGGTTACGTGATGAATCACTATACGAACAACTCGATTTGATATGCACGATTATCGGAGCTACTTATAAAGAAGTTGATGCACAAATTGTGTTTGAATCGAACGGATGCCAGTAGAACGAAACTAAAACTATAAATTTTAACCTTAAACCAAGATTCTTTTAAACTAATTCAAAAGACTTTTAGAGCGTATAATCAATCCCTAATTTTATTATAGAGGTAAAGATGCGGCCACATCTTTACCCCAAGCCAAAACTGACAATTTCTTGTCAGAAGGCTATTGTTTTGTCTCAATTCTAACAAAAACAAACAAAAGTATGTCAAAATTTTTTACTAAAAAAGCGATTTTCAAGATTATGAAAATCTCACTAACTCAGTTTATGCTTTTTGTTTTGGCAATTGGCATAAGCTATGCTCACAAAAGCAGTGGGCAAGAATTTATGAAAGAACGTTTGACGATTTCGCAACGAAATGGAAATCTAAAAATGTTTATTCAGCAAATCGAAAAAAAGGTAGATGTAACCTTTTCGTACAACAAAGAAGTTCTTTCTAACCAAGAGAAATTCTCGTGCGATTTTTTTAATGAAACGCTGGAGGAGATATTGCGGAAGGTACTTGTGCCAAGGAAAATCACTTTCCAGATTTTGCGAAAAAACCATATTGTACTTACCAAATCGTCACTTCTCGGAGCATTGGAAGTAGATAAAATTGACCGTCATTCTAACACACATTCAATTGAATTGAGTGAATTTGCTGTGAAAGGAAGTGTAAAAGATGACAGAGGTGAAGCTCTGGTGGGGGTTAGTGTAGTGATTGAGGGTACAACGAAAGGGACTTCGACCGATGTAAACGGCCAATTCACATTGAACGTTCCCGATAAAAACACAGTAATTGTTTTTAGTTTTGTGGGTTATGAGCCTCAAAAAGTTAATGTTAATGGTCGCACAACAATTGACGTAGTTTTAAAAACAAGCGAAAGTACCTTGAACGAAATCGTGGTTGTAGGTTATGGTACACAATCAAAAAAGAATCTAACCAGTGCAATTTCGAATGTTAAGCCCGAAGACCTAAACCGAGGAGCGATTGTAGATGTCGGCCAACTTCTACAAGGTAAAGTTCCTGGATTGAATATTACATCCAATGGAGACCCAAACCAACGTGCTGCTGTGATTTTACGTGGGGCTTCTACACTCAATAGTTCGCAAGGACCTTTTTATGTAATTGATGGCGTACCAGGGGCTGATATTTCGGTGATTGCCCCCGACGACATTGCAACAATTGATGTACTGAAAGATGCGGCCGCAACTTCAATTTACGGAAACCGAGCTGCCAATGGTGTAATCATGATTACAACCAAAAAAGGAAAAAAAGGAGCGATGCAGGTTGCATACAATAGCTATGTGGGTATAGAAAAAGTTTCTAACCGATTAGATATGATGAATGCTTCTGAATTGAAAGCATTCTTGGCAAAAAGTGGTTCGAGTTTATCCCCTAACGATGACAAAGGAGCCGATACTGATTGGCAATCGGTGGTGATGAAGCCCACGGCATATTCACAAAACCATAACATTTCGTTTAGCGGTGGTGGCGAGCATAATACATACAGTGCGAGCTTGAACTACTCAGATAAGCAAGGTATTTTATTAAAAAATAACTTAGAAAGGGTAATTGCAAGATTAGCGATTGAGCAATACGCTCTCAATGACAAGTTAAAATTCTCGTTATCGGTTGTAAATTCAAACAGTAATGCCAATAATACACCGATGCGAAATAACGTATTGGAACAAATGATTATTCGTTTGCCGGTTTCGCCCGTGAAGAATGCTGATGGGACCTATTTTGAAAACTTCCAAAATACAGGTTACTTCAATCCATTGGCATTAATCGAGCAGGCAAAAGACAATAGTAAATACAATAACTTGATTGGTTCGTTCAATACTCACGTTGAGCTTCCTTTCAATCTATCGTATGATTTGTTATTATCATATCAAAATACCACTTCGCTCAATAGCCAATCTTATGCGAGTTATTACACTCAATACAACAGTGCCAATTTCTATAACAACCCTGACCCACCAGCAGTGCATTCATTGATGAACTTTGGAGTTAATGGTTCGGCATTGCGTAATACTTACCAAGATACTCGTAAAGTTTTAGAGACATTCTTATCGTACAATAAAACCATTGGCAAACATTATATCAATGCGGTCTTGGGTTATTCTTGGCAAGGTAATACGCTTGGCGACGGTTTTCAGGTAACAAGCACCAATTTCCCAGTTGATAATATCGGTTACGGAAACTTTGCATTGAGCAATCCTTATGCAATCACAGGCTATCGTGTCAATTTTGGGGCTGATGGAGTTTTTCAAGAAAACCGTTTGATTTCAGACTTTGCTCGTTTGAATTACTCATTCAATGACAAATATCTTTTTCAAGGCTCGATTCGTCGAGATGGAAGTTCGGTTTTTGGTAAAAATAATCAGTGGGGTTACTTCCCATCGATTGGCTTAGCATGGCGTATCAACGAAGAGGGATTCATGAAAAATCAAACATTTTTCAATGACCTAAAACTTCGTGCCAGCTATGGTGTAACTGGTAACGCAACTGGCTTTAATGCTTATACGGCTCAGTTTATCTCTGGCTTATTAGGTACGTATTACTACAACGGCATCCAAACAGCGGCTTATGGACCAACCCAGGCAGCAAACCCAGACTTGAGATGGGAAAAAACATCGACAGCAAACTTAGGTATCGATTTTACAGTTTTGAGAGGTTTAATCAGTGGTACACTCGAAGTATATGACAAAAAGACTACGGGCATGATTTATTCGTATCAAGTAAACCCAATATTGGTTCCAGTTGGTAGAATCGTAGCAAATGGTGGTAGTATGAGTAATAAGGGTGTTGAATTGAGCTTATCAGCAACTCCAATCAAAAATAAAAATGGATTGACGTGGACAACAAACTTGAACTTGGCTCATAACAAAAACATGATTGTTAGTCTAACAAACCCATTGTTTGCGGGTGGCGACTCGATTCGTATAACTCAGCCAGAGGGTGGTGGTCAAACTGGTAGTACATTGCAAATCTTAAAAGCAGGAAAACCATTAGGCCAGTTCTTCTCATTTGAATACGCAGGTAAAAACGAAAACGGCGTTTCGCAGTATTATACAAGCACTGGTAGTACAACAACTACTCCAGTAATTGGCAAAGACTATCGCTATTTGGGTAGTCCACAACCAAAGCTTTTGTTGGGATGGTCGAACACACTTACCTACAAAAACTTCGATTTGAACTTCTTCTTTAGAGGAGTATTCGGAAACAAAATCTTTAATGCAACCCGTGCAGATTTGTTTAGACCAAGCACAGCACAGTTTACCAATATTTTGAAAGATGTCGAAAACGAAAGCACCAAAGATGTAAACTCATTTAAGTACTCTTCGAGATTTATCGAGAGTGGTAGCTACGTGCGTCTCGACAACGCTACTTTGGGATACAATTTCAAGAAAATCAGTAATTACATCAAGAATTTAAGAGTTTATACCTCAATCAATAACGCTTTTGTGATTACAAAATACACGGGTATCGACCCAGAAATCAACCAAGGTGGCTTGGCTCCTGGGGTAGAATCGGGCAATTATTATCCTAAAACTCGTACCGTTTTATTTGGTGTAAATGTTTCATTTTAAGGTATCTAAATAGTCTTAATTCTAAATAAAGCAATGAAAAATATATTTAAACATACTTTAGCACTTCTTCTTGCTCTTTTGGTGTTCGGATGCCATAAGATTGATGTGCCTGTAAATACGCAATTAACTCCCGATATTTTCCCTCAAACTACGGCTCAGTTTATTCAAGCATCAGGGCCTCCTTATGCGGCTTTGAGAGGAAACTTCTCTTTAGATTATTGGTTTATTCAGACACTGACAACCGACGAAGCAATTTTGCCAGCTCGTGGAGGTAACTGGTATGATAACCGTGGATACATTGATATGCACTATCACTCATGGACCAAAGACCACGGTGCTTCTGGCTCTTGTTGGAACTGGCTCTCGACGGTAATCGGAACGGCCAATCAGGCACTTTCGATTTTAGAGACAACTATTCCTGAATCTACTGCTACTAAAGCTCAAAATTTAGCAGAATTGAAGATGGTACGTGCATATGCGTACTTTATGATGATGGATTTGTTTGGTAATGTGCCTATTTACGATAAATACGGTGATTTTACACCTAAGGCAAATTCTACCCGTATCGAGGTTTTTAAATTTATAGAGACTGAGGTTAAAGCAGCGATTCCGAGTTTGAGTAGCGATGTAACCACTGCGACTTATGGACGCTTTACTAAGTGGGGAGCTTATGCACTTTTGGCTAAAATGTACATTAATGCCGAGGTTTATACTGGTACTGCGATGAATAAAGAGGCGATTGAAGCCTGCGATGCCATCATCAATTCGGGTAAATTTGCGATTGAGTCAAGAGCCAATTATTTGAGAATGTTTTATCCAGATAATGGTCCTCAAATGAGAGAATTCATCTTTGCGATACCATACGACCCTGCTGCAGCCGCAATGAGTGGTACAAATGGATTTATGTATCATGCTCGTTATGATGTACCTCGTTCGATGCGTGCAAGATACAGCCTTCCGTTCACACCATCGGCTCCGCGTAGTACATTGCCTGAGTTTTATGCATACTTCAATGACCCTAATGATGTTCGTAATCAACAATGGTTGACAGGTAAACAGTTCATGGCAGATGGCAAGACTCCAATCATGGTAACAACTACCAAAAAAGGATATGACCAGTTCTACACTGGCTCTGACGGTAGTGCTACGTTTACTTATCAAGTAGAATTAACACCTGAAATCAAACTTCGTCAGGATGTCGCTACTTTCGACTTGGGTAATGATGAAATCGCATGGAATATGGGTTATCGCAACGTAAAATTCTTTCCAGATGCGACTTCGACCAACCGTAATCAAAACAACGATATTCCGGTTTTTAGATATTCTGATGTAATCTTGATGAAAGCCGAAGCCGCATTGAGAAGTGGTTCATCTGGACAAGCAGTGGCAGAATTGGTTAACCAAGTTCGTTCAAATCGTACGACTTCACCTGCTTTGACAACCGTAACGCTTGAAGATATTTATCAAGAAAGAAGTCGTGAATTTACTATGGAAACATGGCACCGTAATGATATGATTCGATTCGGAAAGTACGAGAATAAATGGGGTTTCAAGACCGATGCCGATAAAAATAAACGCATTTTCCCGATTCCAACTGGAGCTTTAGTGCTGAATCCAGCATTAAAACAAAACCCTGGATATTAAGATTTTTTCTGCTTTATAGTTAATTAATCAGTAAATAACTACCTCAAAAGGGTAGTTATTTCTTTTTGGTATGGTTTATCTAAAAATTCAGAAAAAGCCATTCAAAACTTACTAAAAACGATTTGATGATTCTATGTTATCGGTGCCTAAGTGGTAAATCAATTTTAAACCAAATTATTTAGCAATCCCCAAATCTATACTAGTCTTACTTACTCAACTTTCGATACAACTCCGTTTTTCCAGGGTCGATTGAGGCCAATAGCTGAAATGCCTTCTCTTTATCTTCTTTTGTGGCCTCTGAAAACATATTTACTAATTCTTGACTCTTTGCATCAAAGAAGCTATTCAACAAAACCGACGTAGGTTTTTGGGTCTGAATCGTTTTGATTGTAGAGAGAAACGCTAATGTCTGTTTGCGACCTTCGGCTGGGTCGTTCGTGAAATTATCTAATGCTACTCGGTGGTAGTAGTAAAGTCCTTCTCTGAATGTCAAAAGCTGTTGATTTTGCAGATTCTCGATTAACCAATAACGATTTCTTTGGTCTTCGCCTTGTTGCCAACCCGGTAAACCTGCATTTGCCGCTAAATTCGATACATTGAATGCTCTTTGCAAAAACGGATTACCACCCAATTTACTGAAAGTATCGTAGTCTATCGTCAGAGCTACCAAAGCATAAGTTGCCAAAATAGAAGTTAGGTTATTGCTGAATGTCTGCTCATTAAAAACCATCTGACGGTCTTCTGGAGCAAACGAAAAATTGAAACTACGGTCAACATAGCTAAAAACGACTGTCTCGTAGTTTGTCCCAAAAACTGGACGAATCACTTGAAACTGGGCATTGCCGCTAAATGAGTTTTGTTGCGGAGATTTCAACAGCGTAATGATGAGATTGCATTTGATTCTTTCTTCTTGCGAAAAAATGTCATTTGTCCATCTACGGTTGTTCAAAAAGTCTGAGATAGACGTTTGCATATCCGTAAATATCTGTCTATCAGTAACTTGTTGGCTGTTTATGGCATTGGCATTGACAGTTACTTTACAATTTAGTTCTTGCGACTGGGCCACCAAAAACATTAATCCACAACCCAATGTAAGTAAGATTCTTAACATGTTTTTTAATATTTTAAGGTTATGATTGCTGTGAATTCATCAATTCAACAACCTTATTGAGTATATCTTGAGCTACTTCTTTCTTCGTTTTTAATTCAAAATCTTCGATATTGCCACTTCGGTCGATAATCTTGATTTTGTTGGTATCATAACGAAACCCCGCACCTTTATCTTGTAAAGAATTCAAAACAATCGCATCAAAATTTTTACGTTGCAATTTCGATTGGGCATTTTCGAGCTCGTTATCTGTTTCGAGTGCAAAACCGATTATTGTCTGCTTTGTTTTTTTCTGCCCGATTGTTGCTGCAATATCAACCGTTTTTGTGAGTTCGATGTTGAATTTATCTTCTTTTTTCTTGATTTTCTTATCGGCTACGTGCAATGGCGTGTAATCGGCCACTGCTGCCGAAAGTATCACAATATCTGCTGTATCAAAATATTTATTCACAGCCTCGTACATATCTTTGGCTGATTGTACTTTTTCAATTTTTATGCCAGTTGGATTCGGAATCGAAACGGGTCCACTTACTACTGTCACTTCTGCTCCTGCCATTTCAAATGCTTCGGCGATTGCAAATCCCATTTTTCCCGACGAATGATTACTTATAAACCGTACTGGGTCAATGGGTTCTTGGGTTGGTCCAGCAGTAATCAGCACTTTTTTGCCTTCTAAACTGGCATTTTTTGAGAAAAACCGTTCAAGTTCATGAACAATATGTTCTGGTTCGGCCAATCGGCCCTCACCGACCAGACCACTTGCCAATTCGCCATTTTCGGCATTGATGATATGGTTGCCAAAAGATTTTAATTTTGAAATATTTTCTAATGTACTTGGGTGTTTGTACATATCGAAATCCATGGCTGGAGCAAAGAAAACCGAACAACGAGCCGACAAATATGTGGCAATCAATAAATTATCGGCGATTCCGTTGGCACATTTTCCAATCGTATTGGCCGAAGCTGGTGCAATGAGCATCACATCGGCCCAAAGGCCTAATTCCACGTGGTTATTCCATTCGCCGCTATCACCTTTTGTAAACGAAGACAAAACAGGCTTTTTCGATAATGTGGAAAGCGTCAGCGGAGTTATGAAATCTTTAGCGGCATCGGTCATTATTACTTTCACTTCGACTCCTTCTTTTATCAAAAGTCTAATCAACAACGCTGATTTATACGCCGCAATGCTTCCAGAAACGCCAAGTAATATTTTTTTATTTTTGAGAATCATAAACGAATCTAAAGAATTTATTGAGTAATGGTCTGACTACCGTCCGACCGAGTGAGATTTGAGCAAAGATAAACCAAATTTAAAAGAGTTAAATATCTTGCAGATGACAAAAGCAGTGAATTGATGAAGAATTAAGCCAATTTACTTAATTTTGTATCGAATTAATGAATCCAAAATTGCCTAAAGCATAAAACTGAACTCTATTTAATATCTTCTCCATAATTTTGTAACGCAAATTTTTTTTCGCCAAGTCAGACAATTGATGCACGAAAGCGGAAAATTTGACACCGAAAATGACAATTCTAATCATCGAAGCAGATGAAAATAATGCTTTGCTAATTAAAAAGGCTTTAACTGATAGTATTGCGGCCGTAAATACTGTTTGGTTTTCGACTTTTGAACAAGCAAAAGAATGGCTCGAAAAAGGTATTCAGGCTGAATTCGGAATTTTCAGTGTCGAATCAAATGAAGGTTTAGTTTTTGATGTTTTTCAAGATTTTAAACCCCCTTTTCCGTTTGTGTTAATGTCGGCTTATGATAAATATTGGTCCCAAGCTATGACTTTTGGTGCGATTGATTATTTACGAAAACCGATTCAGAAAGATGAAATTCTAAGGGTTTTGAACAAATTAGAAATGCTCAAAAATCAGATTTTAAGTATTCAATATCCACGGCAAAACCAATCAAAAAACCGAATGATTGGCAAAAAAGGAACCAATTTTTACATTCTCTCAATTCACGAAGTCGCTTTTATTTATACCGAATCGAGGGTTGTTTTTTTGATTGATAAGTCAGGAGAGAGGTACATAATTGAGAAAAGCCTGTCTGAATTAGAATTTGAATTGCCCTCACGATTTTTCTTTCGGGTAAATCGTAAATTTATCGTTCATATCAATGCCATTAAGAGTTTTAGGCCATCATTTAAAGGGAAAATTGCGATTGAACTTTTGCACCTATCCAAAGCCGAAGTCAGTATTAGCCAAGAAAATGCTGCTCAGTTTAAGGCTTGGATTGAGCAGTAAAGTTAGCTTTTAAATCACCCCTTTCAGGGTTATACATTATCAGAACAAAACCAAGAATTAATGAAAAAAACACTTTTACTAAGTTTGATTTGCCTTGGAGGGTTTGCACAAGATAGCACAAAAGTGCTAAACGAAGTAACTGTTTCGGCATCTCGAATTTCAGAAAGTATGCTAAACGCACCAATCAGCGTTAGTAAAATTAGCTACCGAGAACTACAAAATACTCCATCTGTCGAGCTGATTTCTTCGTTGGCCCGTTACAAAGGTATTGATGTGAGTCAGTCGAGTTTGTTTGTTACGAGTTTGAGTACCAGAGGATTTAATTCATCAAAAGCCGAGAGGATTTTGCAATTGGCTGATTACGTGGATTTTATGTCGCCTACTTCTTCGCTTTACGGTGGCAACTGGATGGGAATCCCCGAATTAGATATTCAAGATATAGAAATCGTTCATGGTGCCAATTCGGCTTTGTATGGGTCTGGGGCGTTCAATGGCGTGATTATGCAAACCTCCAAAAATCCATTCAAAACTCAAGGTTTGACTGTTTCTTTAAAATCGGGTAGCCGTAATCTTTTCGATGCTCAACTCCGCTTTGCCACCGTGTTCGGAAAACGATTTGCATTTAAACTAAATACAAATTATACCGAAGCTGATGAATTTATCGGAGATTCGGATGCAGCCATTAAACCACTCACCGAAGGCGGTTTGGCGGGTTCCGATGCTGCTAATAATGCTTTTGGTTCGGCTTATGGTTGGAATCGACTGAATTTTTACGGTGACGCAGGCCGAGCGATTACGACCGTTGATGGTTCAAAACGTGTTTATATGCCAGGATACGCTGAAAAAGATGTGCTTTGGGCAAACTCAGCTACTGACCAATTTGGATTATTTGGGAATAATCTGAAAGCAGGAAGTTTGAGGTTGAATCCTTCTTTGCATTACCAAATTAATGACAAAATCACCGCTGCTTACGAGTATCGTTTTTCGGCAGGGAATGGTATTTTTCAAAGTACGAGCCGTTTCCATTGGCGAAATATGAAATATGATTTGCACAAATTTGAGATTAAGTCGGATAAATGGTTTGTGCGTGCGTACTCGATGTTCGATTACGGTGGCAACGCCTACGAACTCGGTGCGGTTGGAAATGCGATGCAAAATGCCCGAATCAATGCAAACGTGCCGACTTCGACTTTTGCCAATAATTATTTTTCGGCTTGGCAACAAATCTATAATTTGGCCCGAGGAACGGGTGGAAACGCAATAAATGGCGTTTTACAACCCGATTTCAATGGCGGTTCTACGCCATTCACTGTACCAACCATACAGGGTGGACAAACTCCCGAACAAGCTGCTCAAACGGCTTTTAATCTTACAAAAGGACTCCAAATTCCAGTTGGTAGTGCTTTATTTAATCAATTACGTGAAAAAGTTGCCAATGGCGTAGGCGATGGAATCAGCTTGAATGGAACACTCGTCAAAGGTGCAGCTTTTGCAAATACGGCTCGTTACAATGATTTTTCTGCCCAACGAAACTGGGAAATCAAAAATACCAAGTTAGTTTTGGGCGGTTCATACCGTAATTATTTATTAAAATCGGCAGGTACATTGTTTTCGGATGGGAACTATTCTCCACTAAATACCGAAAAACGTGAAAGCATCAAAAACAACGAAGCTGGAGTTTATGGATTGATTCAGCAAACGATTGATTTTGATTCTGACAAATTGATTCTTTCTGCTGCAGGTCGAGTAGATAATTTTAGGAATTTCGGCACAAGATTTTCTCCACGCGTTTCGGCGGTTTATAATATTAAAGATAAACACGCTTTTAGGCTCAACTACGCAACAGCGTATCGTCAACCCGCCCAATTAGACCAATTTATTTATTTAGATTACGGTTCGGTTTTATTAATTGGGAATGTAAATGGTGGATTTAAAGGACTCAATGCAGCGGGTACTGCACCAATCGAAGTAAAACCACTCACTACCGAAAAAATGGGAACTTGGGAGATTGGCTACAAAGGTTATCCGGTAGATTATCTTTCGGTCGATTTGAGTTATTATCGTAGCAATTATGATGATTTTATTGGAATCGTTCGTCTGCAAGGTCGAGAAGATGGGATTCTGCCAACGGGAGATTTTGCCACCAAAACGGGTGATTGGGCAAAACCTGCAACCGACCGCACCCGTGGAAGATTCTTGCAAACTTGGGCTAATTTCGACAAAACCGTAACTACGCAAGGCTTGGTTTTTAGTGCCGAATACTTTAGAAACCGTTATGTAAGACCATATTTTAATTACACTTGGGCAAATATCTCGGAGGTGAAAGACCTCATTGCAGGTTGGAACACTCCAAAACATAAGTTTAATGTCGGTTCTAATGGGTTGATTATCAAGAACTTAAATTATTCAATAAATTATCGTTGGAATAGCACCTACAACTATTTTATGCCATTTGATGAAGGGCAAATCAATGCCTTTGGTACACTCGATGCACAACTAAATTACGCAGTAAAATCAATAAAAACCACATTTAAACTCGGCGGAACGAACTTAACCAACGCAAATGCGGTTTATGTTTATGGTTCGGCACCAATAACCAGAATGGTTTATACTGGAGCCGTTTTTGATTTTGGATTGTAAAATATTTAGATAACACTGACAGGGTTTCAAAACGATAAATGATTTAACCCTGTCAGTGTTTATATTGAATGCCCTCAATCTGAACGAGGGCTTTTTTGTTGTCAGAATGTGAGCTTAACTGGCTAACAATCAGCTAATTATTAAGAAACATTTCAAAAATGGCATAAAAATCCGTACCTTTGCAAACTTTTTGCTTAGATACAATTTTTCTAAGCTCACATAGGAGCGAAAATTCTCGCTCAAACAATCTTTAATAGTAAATGGCAAACATTGTAGCAATAGTTGGTCGGCCAAACGTTGGTAAATCAACATTTTTTAATAGATTAATTGAGAGCCGAGTGGCAATCACAGATGATATGCCGGGTGTTACCCGCGACCGCCACTATGGTCATGCGTACTGGTTAGATAAATATTTTACGGTTATCGACACTGGCGGATATGTCGTTGGTTCAGAGGATACATTTGAAGGAGCGATTCGTGAGCAAGTTGAATTGGCAATCGAAGAGGCAACTGTAATTTTATTTATGGTTGATACCTACACAGGCTTGACCGATTTAGATAAAGATTTTGCGAATATCCTGCGTAAATCCAAGAAACCTATCATTTTGGTGGCTAATAAAGCCGAAACCGAAGACCGCCGAAATACGGCAATGGAGTTTTATGAGTTAGGAATGGATGGCGAAGTTTTTGCGATTTCGGCAACAGATGGCTCAGGTACTGGAGATTTATTAGATGTAGTAATCAAACATTTTAAAGAAGACGGTATCGAAAACCCGAACGAAGGTACACCTCGCATCGCGATTTTAGGCCGCCCGAATGTGGGTAAATCTTCGTTTTTGAATGTTTTGACTGGCCGTGAGCGTAGCATCGTGACCGATATTGCGGGTACTACTCGTGATGCCATTGATACACACTACAAATTATTTGGTAAAGATTTCATTTTGACTGATACCGCTGGTATTCGTAAACAATCGAGTGTGCGTAAAAGTGGTGATAGTATCGAGTTTTATTCGGTTTTACGTTCGATAAAAGCCCTCGAAGACTCTGATGTATGTGTAATTTTGCTTGATGCTTCGAGAGGTCTTGAGGCCCAAGATGTGCATATCATTGCCCATGCTCATAATTCAAAAAAAGGGATTGTGATTATGGTTAATAAGTGGGATTTGGTCGAAAAAGATACCATGACTGCCGACAGAATGCGTAAAGAGATTTTATCACGCCTTGCTCCAATGGACTACATGCCAATCATTTTTGCTTCGGTAGTTGAGAAACAACGTATTTTTCAGGTAATTGAGAAGGCAATGGAGGTGTATGAAAATAAAACGAAGCAGATTGCAACTTCAAAACTCAACGAAGTGATGTTGCCAATCATCGAACGCACTCCACCACCAGCACTCAAAGGTAAGCAGATAAAAATCAAATATATTACACAATTCCCTGCAAAATCGCCAACGTTTGCGTTTTTCTGTAACCTTCCGCAGTACATCAAAGAACCGTACGAGCGATTTTTACAGAATCAGTTAAGAGAGCATTTCGATTTTGAAGGAACCCCGATAACGGTATTTTTTAGAAAGAAATAATCAGAAAAAGGCGAGTTGATAGACTCGCCTTTTTTATAACTCCAATCTCTGTTTTTCTTTTAATAGCACTTCTTTCAGTTTCTCATAAGGTAATTTTTGCGGAGAAACTTTATTTTCAATCGCTAAAACCGCCGCTGCCGCCGCCGATTGCCCCAAAATCATAAAAACGGGCTCCATTCTTATCGACCCATAGGCAATATGCGAACTCGATACACAAACTGGTACGAGCAAGTTATTGCATTCCTTTTCTTTGGGTAAGATAGCACCGTAAGCAATCGAATATGGTTTATCTGGATGTACTCCAATATCGCCTTCATTCTGTACAAATCCATCGGGTTTTACGTAGCGTTGAGTATTATGCGAGTCTAACGAATACGAACCCATTCCCACCGAATTCGGAACTTTGGTTTTGCCAAGGGCATCGGCCTCTTTCATTACGAATTCTCCAATCATCCTTCTTGCTTCGCGGATGTAAAGTTGGTGTGGCCAGTTGCCATTATCAACAAATTCATCCTTTGGCAAACCCCATTCTTTCATTTTGGTTTGCACATCGGCTGGCACACGTGGGTCATTTTGTAAGAAATACATCAAACCTTTTTGGTATAATTCGTGGTCTTTGATGATTTCTTTGCGGCGTTCATACGACGCTTCTGGATAATCATAATTTTTGCCAATGTAATCGGTACTAAATGGCCCATGATTATTAGTATCTGTTTTACGGTTTGGAATTGGGTCAAATTTATCGAAGGTTTCTCGCCAACCCGCAGCAAAGACTCTTGCGTATAATTCATAACGATTTGGGTCATAACCTACGGGTTTCGGAAACGGAATTCGGTTTTCGGGATGATTGCTCAAACACATTCTAAAACAATAGGCCTGAATCTGTTTATCTCCCGAACCATACGCACCAGGTGGTTCGGATGAAACTTCTGGTAAAAGTCCACTTTTGGGGTCATTTTCAATTTTATACGGACTAATCTTTGCCTTAAAATGATGTCCGTGCTGAAATACTTCTGTTTGAACACCATTCCATTTTTCGCCATAAACACTATTTGCTTCACGTCCTACATGATAGCTCACTCCAGCCAATGCCATTAAATCGCTTTCGTAAGTTGCATCAATAAACATTTTGCCTTCGTAGGTATTGCCACTTAATGTTTTGATTGACCTTATTCCACCATTTTTTTTGATTATTCCTTTTTGCGAACGGTCGAGCCATTCATCACGATAAACTATCAGATTATTTTCTTTGACATAATCTTCAAAGACTTGCTCTGCCGCATGCGGTTCAAAAATCCACATTGTTCGGTTTGCTCCGTCGAGTGCGGGCGTTCCTTGACCTTTATTACCATACTCTTCTCTTTTCTGCCATTTCCAAGATTCTTTTTCTTGATAATGCAGGTATAGCCGATGATAAAAATCTCTTGAAAGCCCCCCAATTACCTCTTTGTTTCCGGTATCGGTAAATCCTAAACCACCCGAAGAAAGCCCTCCGAGGTGTTTATCGGGCGAAACCACGATAACCGATTTACCCATTTTTTTGACCTGAACAGCTGCAATAATCGCGGCTGATGTACCGCCGTAGATAATCACATCTGCTTTGCGAACTGCTTTTTGAGGAGAAAAACTTGAAAAAAGAATAGTGGCTGCCAAGAGAATTGACAGTAAGTTTTTTGTTTTCATGATAAATGTTTGAATAGATGATTTACAAATATCCAAAATTATCAATGAAACTCGCAGAATTTTAAAATTCCATTTTGAGTTTTATCGCGAAATTTCTTCCCATCTCATCTGTAAAATACCTAAATCGATTGAGGTAGTCGCGATAACGGGTATTGAAGACGTTATTCACTGATAAATTGATATTAAAATTCAGATGATTAAAACTAAATTTTGAATTTTGATTGATATTCCAAATTGAGTAGGCTGGGGGAGGTGGGGCAAAATCTCCACCGTTTTCGTTAAAAATGATTTCGTTCTGCGGAATATCAAAAACAACTTTTGTAGGTACTCTTGTTTGTCTTGCCACATATAAGTTGCTGATGGCAAAACTGCTTTTCCATTTTGGTACTTCAAATCTGAGGCTGTTTTCGAGTCTGTTGGCAGGAATCATTATCAACCATTGGTTGTTTTTAATATCTCGGGCTTCTAAGTAAGCGAATTTAGAATTGAGTGATAGATTTTTTAAAATTTGCCAATTATTTGTCACGTCGAAGCCTTTGAAAGTCGCATTGGTTTGCGTGTAATTAAACTCTGGAAATGCTCCTCGAATCGTTAAAATTGGCCTACCCGTAGGACTTAGAAAAATAAAATCTTTGATTGAATTATAATAAAAATGTAATTCCGTTTCAAGATTTTGTGAGTTATAATTGATTGTAAATGAGCTATTTGTGGCTACTTCTGGATTCAGATTAGGATTGCCTTTCTCGAAACTTGCCGCTCCGTGATGAACGCCATCGCTAAACAATTCATTGACTGTTGGGGCTCGCCACGCCGATGCAATATTTAGAATTGCATTGAGTCTTGAATTAATATTGTAGGTTACGCCAAATGTACCCGAGAAATTCTGATTTTGTACGTTTTTGGTTGCGGTTTGCTGTTGTCCTCTTGGAATATAAAATGTGTTTAAATCCCTAAAATCATATCTCAATCCGCCTTCAATCTGGTATTTTTCTTTGACAAATCTCTCAATTAAGAAAAGTCCTCCGCTCAAATTTCTAAAATTTGGTATCAATACTGTCGAGCTTCGTGGGGCTTCGATATTGCTCCCAGTAGAAATATTTTGTTGATAAATTGCCGAAGAACCTAATGTGCCGTTGATTATTTTAAAAATTGGCCTATGCTCAAAAAGCAACTCGCCAGTGTAGGTAGTCAATAAAAAAGTTTGAGCAAGGTTTCTATCGCCACGCAAAACATCAATTTCCTTTCTAAAATTATATTGCCTACCAAGTGTCAGGCTCAATTTATGTCCATTTGCAAACGAATACTGCGATTTTAATTTGAGTAAATTGTGCTGAATATCTTGATAAGGGCGGTCGATTTTATATGAAAACTTATCGGGTGTGTAAATCTCTAATGGCGAACCTCGTTTGATGGCATCGGTCAAGTCAGTGATACTGCCGATGTGAGAACCTGCAAAAATGCCAATTTTGGAATTAAATTGACTAAAAAATACTTCACTGTTAAATCTTTTGATTCGATAGCCCGTTGCAATCGAAAAGTTTTGTTCTGCAATTCCCGTATTGATGAGTCGGTAGTTGGGAGTTGAAATATCTCCACCTCTTTTTATTGTTCCTTGAACCCTCCACCCTAAACCTTCAATTTTATTAAACCCTCCTTGCAAAATCGCCGAAACGACTCCTTGTCTTCCGTTTGTGAAAAAAACCGAATTAACTTCTCCCGTAATTTTAGCAGAATCGGGTAAATTTTGAGGCTCTACCAGCACCACACCTGCAATCGCATCAGAACCGTACCTAACACCACTTGCTCCACGCACAACGGTCACTTTTTTAGCCACGAAGGGGTCAATTTCAGGAGCGTGTTCGCTTCCCCATTGTTGTCCTTCTTGCCGAACCCCATTATTCATTATCAAAACACGATTTGAGTGCATTCCATGAATCACAGGTTTAGCTATTGAACTTCCAGTTTGTAATGTTGTTACTCCCGAAATTTGTTTAAGCGATTCACCCAGCGATTCGCCACGGGTTTGGTCAAGCATTTGTCCATCCAAAACCCGTTTCGATTGTGTTTGATTTTCAATTTTTTCGGCTCTGATTTCGATATGGTCCAAATGCAAATCGTCTTCTTTTAGACTGAAATCTTGCTCGTGTTCTTGGTTATGGTTGAGGTCAATCGTAAAATATTTTTCTTTATAACCCACAATTCGACTAATAACCGTGTATTTGCCATGACACAGTTTATCTATATGGTAATGCCCCTTTGAATCGGTGGTAGTTCCTTTATTATTTTCTTTGATTAATACGATTGCTCCAGCAATGGGTTGTTTGGTTTCGGTGTCGATGACTTCACCGTGAACAAAGCAGTTGCAATCTTTTTGTTGAGCAATTACTTGATTTGTAATTGAGACTATGAGAAGGAAAAAAGATATTTTGAATATATTTGCAAGCATGTTGCAAATATATTCAAAAATATTGATTGATAAGTATTTATCCGAAACTTTTAGGCAACCATTCTACTGGTTCTGACCATTTTTAAGAAGTCATCCTTACGGCGACGCGATAGGCTTACTTTGTGTTCGTCTTGTACATTCACGGTCATCTCTTCGTTAACCCTAAAACCCGTGACGTATTTCATATTGACCATAAATGACTTGTGGGTTCTAAAGAAATTGTGGTCGCAAAACCGCTTTTCGAGTTCTTTAAGTGTTTTAGAGACAATCACTATTTCTCCGTCGTTGAGGTGAACTTCAGTATAATTCACATCTGCTTTTAGGTAAAGCACGTCTGAAGGCTGGACTTTCTTTTTACCGGCTAATGGTATAATTGTGCGTAAATTTGTTGAGTTCATAACCTTTTCTTTGTTTTTGTAGATATGTTGGATTTAAGACACTAAATTATTGAAAAGGGTTGTAAAGATTTAAAATAATTTCAAAAAAAAACTACTACTCGGTTTTGAGTAGTAGTTTTCAAATAATTTATATTGTTAATCTTAGTTCTGAACGAATTCGCCAGAAGCACGAAGCTCAACTTCTTCTGAAACAACTGCTGATGGCATTGCACCAACACCGTAATCAGTTCTTTTTACAGTACCAGTAGCTTTGAAACCTACTAAGTTTTTGCCTTGGCGGTTTTTACCCGTGCCAATCAATGTCAAATCTAATGTAACTGGCTTAGTTACACCTTTCATTGTAAGGTCACCTACTAATTTGAATTTCTTTGGACCAGCCGGAGTAATTGATTTGCTTTTGAAAGTCAATGTAGGAAACTTCGCAGTATCGAACATATCTTCTTTTTGAAGGTGACCATCACGCATTTCTTGGTTGGTTGTTACTTGTTTCAAGTCAGCAGTTAATTCAAAAACCGCATCAGAGAAATCCTCTTTTGAAGAAGTGATTGTAGCATCGAGACCTTTGAAAACACCGTCAACCTCCGACATCAATAAGTGAGTTACTGTAAATGTCATTTTGGCGTGAGACTTATCAAGTGTCCATTTTTGAGCAAACGATGTAGCCGAAACAAGTAGAGCTGCAAATAGAAAAGTTACTTTTTTCATTGTGATAATAATTTGGTTTGAAAGGTTAAAAATATGTATATACATTAAATATACGTACACAAGTATTTATTTGTATTTTTAGTTCTGTCGTTAACAATTATTTAACAAAAAATCTGGTAAATGTTTGTGAGAAGATTGAGGAAAGAAGCTGTCTCAAAAATCTTGAGACGGCTTCTTTTGAACGAAGATTAATTTCTTGGACCCATTCCACCACCTTGCATTCCGCCGCCTTGGTTTCCTGAATCATCTTGTTTTGTATCGTCGTTATTTACACGTTTTCTACTTCTTGTGCTACCAAACGACATCTTACCGAATTGTTTGCTAAATGTAAGTCTAACTCCACGGTTGATGCGTAGGTTTTCGTTCTCTTGGAATAATCCGAATGATGGAGAATCAAACGTACTTACAAATCTTAGACCTCTCGTGAATGGGTTGTCAACACTGATACCAAGACTCGCGTTTTTCTTCTTGAAATCTTTACGAACACCCATGTTGAATGTACCAAAACCAGCCTGACGTCCTTGTGGTTGTACCTGTGGCCCTCTCAAGAATCCGAATGCTTGGAAAGCCCAATCTTTTGGAAGCTGACCCATCAAGAAGAAGTTTCCATCTACCACTACACCGCTATTGCTTGTAGTACCAGTACTAAGGTTTTGATAGAATATGTTTGTTCCGATATTCACTTGCCATTTTTGAGTGATTCGGGTAGAGCCAAAGATATTCAAGCCGTAGCTTCTCGCCGAACCTGCATTTTGGAATTGTGTTAAGATTCCACCAGTGTTTGTAACTGTACGGATTTGAGTAATATTATCTTTTGTATCACGGAAAAACACCGACATATTTACTGAAGTTGCCTTTTTGAATGCACTGAATGATAACTCATAAGAGTTTGTCAATTCTGGTAATAATTCGGCATTACCTTGTGTTTGGTTTTCAGGATTTGAGATGTTTACGTTTGGACTCAAGTTACGTAACGACGGACGTTGAATACGACGGTTGTAAGACGCTTTCAATGTTTTACCACCACCAAGGCTTTGAGATAACTGCAAGCTCGGAATAAAGTTGCCGTAATCTTTTACGTTGAGGTTACCTTTGCTTAATAATTTTACATCGTTTAAGGTATATTCATAACGTAAACCAGGTTTGAAAGTAAATTTCTTACTGCTTGTGTACGTGTATGACATATAACCAGAAGTTACGTTTTGCAAGTAATCTAACTCATCAGGTTGAAGGCGAATATCTTCTGAGATAACGCCATTGAACAAATAGCTAAAATCGTTGTGGATGTTACGGTAGATATTCTTAGCACCGATTTCAAATAACTGAGACTTTGAGATTGGTGTTTGGAAATCCATTTGGTAAGTTAATTCGCGAGTATTTCCCAAGTTAGGGTTCTCGATTGTTTGTGTTTCGCCAATCGATTTAAAACTGTTATCGCTATTACTTTGGCTAAATTGAGTGATTATACCAAATTCTTTTTGTGCATTTTCAAATTTACGGATGTAATCAATGTTAGCATCAACGTTTGAATTTTGGTTTTTGTTGGTAATATCATTTGTAGTTGAGCGAATCAATACATCATTTACAAAAGTATTTGAGCTAAAATCTTGCGTATTGTTAAACTGACGACGACCGAAACGAACACTTGTTGAGATTGAGTTCTTGGTATTGAAATCATAATCCGAACCAATTTGCCAGTTGCCAAACAAACCATTGTCAAAATTTTCAGAGAATTGTTTTGTTACAGTAGTGATTGACTCTCTTGTAGTACGCTGAAGACCAGTTACTTCTGACGGGTTATAGAACATATTTCCGCCACCACTTGTAGTGATTCCAAATTTACCTTGTCTCCAGTTTACGTTACCAAAAAGGTTCGAGCCACGGTTACCAGCCGCCAAGTTCACGTTACCCGTGATTCCCTGTAAGTTATTTTTCTTAGTAATGATATTGATGATACCTGCTGTACCTTCTGCGTCATATTTTGCAGATGGCGAAGTGATAACCTCAACGGTTTTGATGATTTCGGCTGGGATTTGCTTCAATGCATCGGCAACACTACTTGCCATAATTGTAGATGGCTTGTTGTTTATCAATACTCTAACATTTGAGCTACCACGCATCGAAAGGTTACCTTCTAAGTCAACTGAAAGCATCGGAACTTTACGTAAAACATCACCTGCATTACCACCTTGACTTGTTTTATCAACCTCAGCATTGAATACTAAGCGGTCAACTTTGTCTTCGAGAAGTGATTTCTGACCCGTTACGGTTACTTCTTCTAAAAGTTTTGAAGAAGGCGACATCACGATATTTTCAAAACTCATTTTTTTGAGTGCCTTAGCAGTTGTCGGAAGGTTAATGATTTTGTCTTCGTAACCGATAAAGCTAATTTTTAGGAAGAACTCACCATCAGGAAGGTCTTTCAAAGCAAACTTTCCTAAATCATCCGACATCGTACCGTCAACAGGTTTTGTCTTATCGGTTTTTCTGTAGAGAGCAATTGTGGCAAATTCAACAGGCTTCTTTGTAAGGCTATCTATCAAGCTACCTTTAATTTTACCATCGCCTACTTCAAGAGCTTCTTGATTTTGTTGTTGCTGATTTCTCATTCCAGGAAAACCACCCATCTGAGTACTTTGACCAGCACGACGGTCGCTACCACCACCGCCACCCCAACCTCCGGGGCCGCCCATTTGGGCGAAAGTGCCAAGACTTATGAAACTCAGAATTAAAATACTTTTGACTAACTTTTTCATTTCAGTTTGGTTGTTATCGTTATTTTTATTTTTCAATTTTAATTAAGTGGTACAGAAAGTGCAGTGCTGTTTACTCTTCAACTACTACACTCTCGTACCAACCCCTAAAACACTTTGCAAAGTAAATCATAGTTTATTGTACTTATTTAGGAGAATAGATGAAAATCAATACTTTGAAGATGAAAACCGATTTTGATTGTAGAATGTTTATTAAATAGTATTTTGTAGGTTTTATACCCTAAAAACCAATTTTTGTCTTCTTATTTGCCCTTTTAATCTGCTTAGTCCAAATTGTATTATTTTTAGTTGTTAAATTTAAGTTTAGAATCAGTCCAAAACTTATTCTGTTTTGATGAAGATTGTGTAATCTCAATCAAATAAAATTTTCAATACGAAAATTGTTATTCAACAGTTTTCATACAATTAAAACTACCTAAATATGCTAACCAGTGTATATGCTAAAAAAGAGACATCTGAGCGTCTGTCGAAGATTACTTTTTTGTTTCTATTTTTCGGAATTTGGCTTTCACTGCCGTTTCTGAGTGCCGATTTCAACGACGAACGAACTATACAGTTTTTAAAGGCTATTTTTCCGATAAATCTACTGAGTATTGCCCTGTTTTTTATCAACACGGAGCTGGTTATGCCAAAGGTACTGCCTAAGTACGGCGTACAGAGCTATATTTTGTCGCTGATAGTTTTGATAATATTTTTTGTCGGTCTGCAATATTTTCTGAAAGAGGCGTTTATTCCGCCACACCCAAACCCCAAATTTAGAGCGTTTAATCTGGGGAGATTTACTGCATTTAATGTTTTTCCGGTAATCATGATTGGGGCGATTAGTGCTGTTTATGGATTCATTAATTATCTGACTAAACAAGACAAAACTCGTCAAGAAGAGAAACAAGAGCGTTTACAATCAGAATTATCGTTTTTGAGGTCGCAGATTAGTCCACATTTTATTTTTAATGTTCTGAATAGCATCGTTTATTTGATTCGTTCAAAATCCGAAAATGCCGAATCTGTTACAATCAAGTTATCAGAATTAATGCGATATATGCTCTATGAATCTGATGATTCGCAAGTACCGCTCGATAGAGAATTAAAATATCTTCAAAATTACATCGAACTCCAAAAAGTCAGATTTGAAGACGATGTTGAAATTAATCTCAAAATGGAGGGTAGTATTGGTCATCAGCTGATTGAGCCAATGTTGATGATTCCGTTTGTAGAAAATGCTTTCAAGCATGGTGTGGGCATGATTCTTGACCCCGTGATTGATATTAATGTACACTGCGAAGCCGATGAATTGGTTTACAAAATCAAAAATAAAATTGCACCTGAATCGACGGATGATAAAGATAAAAGCTCTGGTATTGGTCTTAAAAACGTCAAACGCCGCTTAGAATTACTATATCCGAATGCTCACAGTTTGGCGATTGTCAAGAGCGATGAATGGTTTGAAGTAGAAATGAAAATAAAATTTAAAAAGATTGGCGAATCTTGATGGATAATTCGTAGAAATAAAGTTTTCTGAATCACCAATTTCTTTTACATTTGGATTAACTATTTATCCTAAAACCTATGAAGCTACGTTGTATTGCCGTTGATGACGAGAATTTGGCTCGTAAACTCATCGAAGAAAATATCCGTCAGATACCTTTTTTAGAGTTGGTTCGTACTTGCAAAAATCCATTTGAAGCGATGGCTGCATTGCAAGAAGAACAAATCGACTTGATGTTTTTAGATATTCAAATGCCTGGAATGCTCGGTACAAAGTTTTTGCAGAGTCTTACCGAAAAACCGATGGTGATTTTTGTGACGGCTTACTCAAACTACGCAGTCGAAAGTTATGATTTGGATGTAGTAGATTATTTGATGAAGCCCGTTAGCCTCGAAAGATTTACTAAGGCGGCTTACAAAGCTCTCGATTTATTCCAGAAGAAAAATGCGGCGAAGAATAACGTAACTACTACAATTATTCAGCAAAAGGCCGACGAACAACCCGATTATTTCTTCGTAAATGTAGAATATTCGCTCGTTAAGATTCCGATAAAAGAGATTATGTATATCGAAGGCTTAAAAGATTACGTAAAAATCTTTTTGGCAGGGCAAACCAAGGCTATCTTGACAAAATCGACTATGAAAGGTATTGAAGAGAAACTGCCAACCAAAAATTTTATGCGTGTACACAAGTCCTACATTGTCAATCTTGATAAAATTGAGTCGATTAGAGGTAAGAGTGTAACTGTCAATAAATACGAGATTCCGGTCAGTGATACCAACATTGATGAACTACTCCGAATGCTTAACTACACAAAGCAATAAAAAAAATCCTTCAAGTGTCTTTCAGACCTTGAAGGATTGAAAATATTTTATTCTTCGAAATAATATCCAAAAATAATTCCCATTTCGTCTTCGCTTGTTAATCCAAATCTCACAGTTTGGTTGCTTGTATTGTTATAAGTAATCCTCGAAGTAAGACCTTCGCCTTTTTTGAGTGAAATGTAAGGTGATAAATCCTTGCGTAGTGGATGTTCCCAGTCGGTTGATGTATAAACTACTTCGCCGTTTCTGGCTCCGCCTTTAATCAAAATCTCGAATTTTTCGCCTAATTTATGGGTATGCGAAAAGAGTGTCACGATTTTGACATTTGTATTGAAAGTGAAATCTTTTGAGACAACTGTTTTTGTTTTTGGCGGTAGCGTGATATTCTGATTACCGAAGTCAATCACTTTAACAACATTTTTCACATTAGCTTTGGGTGTTGTGTACAAATTAATATAGACCTCACCGGTTAGAGGTTTGTCAGTTTTGTTGAAATTGTGGGCATTCATATCAAAAGTCTGGTTCGGGGCCAGTTCGACGGCAGTTCCTGGAGGGAATGTATAATCAATGCTTTGTTCGCTTCCGCCAAAATAAAAAATATGATTGCTCATTTGAATCGAAGTAACGAGATTAAGAGAATTATCAGGATTTCTCAAGTCTCTGATTACGTTCATTTGTGGTAACGAAGAGTTATTTCTAAATCCGTACAATATAAAGTGGTGCGAATTGGGACGCATCGAAATCTTAAAGCGATTGACATAGACTGTCTCAGTATTGCCTACGGCTTTACGTACAAACAACTCACGCTCAAAATTAGGATTGACGGTAAATGGCTCTAAACGCATCTGAAAGCCCGTACCAGCGGCTGGTACTTCGAGAGCCGAAAAAGGGGCTAAACTTGGAGTCTTGTCATCGAGTAGTGATGCATCCACCACGTTACCAGTTTTGGGTGCTCCAGCTTCTATCCAGCGTCTTACAAATTCGATTTGACCTTGAGACAACAACTCCATTCCGAGCGGCATCGGGCTACCGTAAGATTTGCCCGCATGGTGGCTATTATCAAAGAGTAATTTGTGATAAAGTAAACTTTCGAGCGATTTGAAAGCCTTAACTCTCAATAAATTATCGGATAATGCATTGGCGTTTTTGGGAGCTACTCCAACAAGATTTGCGTAAGATTTTCCAGCAGCCAAAACGAGTCCATGTTGTTTGAATGTTGCGTCGGTTTCTGATAAATGACAACCCGAAACTGCACACGAAACCGTCAAAATTTTATCTTGCATCAAATCAAAACTCGATTTTTCTTTTGGGTCGGTTCCTTCATCGGTTTTAGAGCATGATAAAACCATTGTAAACGTAAGAACTGAGAACCCCAATACTGTAAATGACCGTAGCATAACCAACCAGTTTATTTGTGTCTTATATCCGTGATAAATAACGATAAATTTAACCTAATGATTTGATTTTAAGACAAATTTTGTGATAAATGGTTTAAATTACCAAGGTCGGACGATAGTCAGACCGCAAATAACTTTTGAAATTTCTCTTCTGAAATTATCTTGTATGATTCATTGTAGAGGTTTTCTTTCGGGATTTCAATTAATTCAAATGCTAATCCTTTATTGATTAATGTACCACTACGTAGATTGATAAAATCTTGAAATGAGCTAAATTCCCAATCCTCCATTTTAGTACACAAGCCCGCTGTTATTGGATTTTGATGAATGTAATGAAAACAAATCAGAGGATAATTTGTATCGTTCTGGCTACCGTCCGACCTCGTTTCAAGATTTTTTGCTTGAGTTTTTTGGCGGAAAAGAGAGCCAGTTCGACTATATTTTTTGTTAAAATCATTGGCATAGCTGCTACAAAGAACTCTAAAGGCATTGCCTAATCTAACACTTTCTATATTACCGAGTATAAATTTTTCGGATGAAGTAGTCGTAGAATTTATCAAAAAATGAAAATGATTGGGCATTAAGCAATAACAAATCGTATCGGCAATCGGATAAACAAGTTCTCTATATTTTCTCAGGAAATTTATGTAATCCTCTCTATCCTTAAATATTGTTTCGCGATTATTACCTTGATTGTAAATATGATAAAGTTGATTTGGAAATATCTGCATAATTGACAGCAAAGTTTAGCTTGATGGATGTATTCAATGATTAGAATTATTGTCTGACTATCGTCCGACTGAAGTTTTCTATTTTTTCCTCTGCCCGATATAAAGCCCAACTAAAACCAACGCCGTACCGATTAGTGTGTAAAAAGAGATGGGTTCATCCAATAAAAGGCTCGAATATATAAACCCAAAAATCGGACATAGAAACAAGAAAAACGAAGCTTTTACAGCATCAATTTTGAGAAGATAAAGCCATAACTGAATGGCAACAATCGAAACTGGAATAGAAAGCCAAAGTTCTGATAACCAGAATGTTAAGTCGAAGTTGTTCTCTCTTGAGTGTGAGGAATAAGTAAAAGGCATCAGCAAAACTCCACCGATTAAAGCCTGCCAGCCATTGATAGCCGAGCGAGAGAATCGCCACTGAATATTTGAAAAGAAAATCGTTGCAACCGAATACGAAATCATACTTCCCGAAAGAATTAACAGTCCAGTTGCATCGGCATAGCTGTTTTGAAGTAGGGGATAGGTCGCTATTCCGACCCCGATGATTCCCAAAATGATTGCAAACCATTCGGCAGATTTGATTTTTCTGCCAATCCAAAAAGCCGATAAAATACTGATTAGCAGAGGGTTTGTTGCTGTCGATAAACTCCCAATTCCAGCAGCTACGGTACGGATTGCCAACACAAACAAACTCAGATAAATGGTGGTGTTGAGCAGCCCAAAAATTGTTAGATTTCGCCATTCGATACCTTTTGGCAAAGGCTGTTTTTCTACAAAAGTTGCATAAAGCAAAAGGAGGATTCCGGCAATAAAAAAACGAATATTGAATAAAACCAATGGCTCAACCGACCGTATGCCTATTTTGGCAGCAACTGAAGCAGAAGCCCAAAAAGCTGCAAAAAGCACCCCCAGAATGATTACTTTAAGTGATACGCCAGCAGCGTTTTTCTGACTCATTGGGCTAAAATTAATGCTTAAGGTATAAATTGCTCCTCAATTTTGACTACCCTTCCGTCTTTAAGATGTAGAATAAATACACCGAATTTGAGATGTTTTTTGACGAATTCGAGCGTTGCATCGGCTTTTTTGCCATCCATGTCTTCATTATAAACATCCAAAACGAGATTTTTATCGAGCGATAGTTTTGTGATTTCTTTTGAGTCATTGACAATGTAGTAATCGTTGGCAACCGAATACGTGGTGTCACCTTTTGCCGAAACATCGGGTATCGCCTCTCCATTTTTTCGGGCGGCTTCGATTGCGGCATCACCTTGTAAAAAATCAATCATATCTACTTCGATTGTGCTATCGGCATTGATTTGTTTGATATTGCAGTACGATTTTGTGATGGTACTTTCGGGAGCTGCAACTGTATTGGTCGAATCGGTATTTTTTTCGGTTTTGCTTTGACAGGCCAACAGCACAGCGAATAAAGCCAAAATAGATAATTTTTTCATCAGAATAATTGTAAAATAGGTTTTGGGCCGAATTTAGGGCTTTTATCCTAAAACAAAAAAAGAGAACCAAAACTTTTAGGGTATTTGGTTCTCTTTGAAAGAATTTTTATTGGAGGTGTTTTACTTAAATCCGAAACTATTAAAAGTTGTCGAGATACTTTTATCTGTTCCGCGATAGGTATTTCCTTTGATTCTGATTTCGAGTGTATTTGTACGATTTTGTGGGTTTGAAATTGGACTTCGGTAATTCAATAAATAATAACTACTTGCCCAATTACTGATTCGTTTTTGAATATTCAAGAATTGTTCTTTCAAGACATCCACCTTATCAGCGATAAAATAACCGCCATTCTGACCACTCGCCGCAATTTGTTTGAGCGGGTCTTCTTGCAAATCACTACTCTTTAGAGCCGCAACGTAGGCATTTACACCTTTCACTGCTGCACGAGCGTTATCAAGCGTAAGGCCAGGGTCAGCATTGTGGCGACCATCGGTAAAAATTATCAAACTTCCATCCGAAATTTCAGTAGCGGTGTATTTGCTCGGAACAAGTTTGGCAGTTGTCATGATTGCACCGTAAAGATTGGTCGAGTTCTCCAAATCTTTAGTCGGAATTTGCTCAATCGCCATAAGCAATTCATCTTTACTTGTCGTAAAATCTCTGAGTCGGCGAGTATTTTTATCGAAAATGTAAATTGCGAATGATTGGTCGGGCAATTTTTGCTCAATCAGAGCCTTACAAGCCTCTTTGATTTGCGGAATCTGATTCAAAACACTGCTCGAAACATCTAACAGTAATAAAGTTCGCATCGAAAACGGAACCTGTTTAGGGTCGAAGCTCGCCAATGACTCACTGTCAATCGAACCACTATTTTCAAAAACCTGAAAATCACTGCTTTTTAATCCCGAAACTCCATTTGTGTTGTTGTCGCAGCTCAAAACCTGAAACAAAACCGAAACCCTGCGGTCTGATGGGATTGTAGTCGTAGCCGATAATTGTTTCATGCGGAAACATCCCTTCGCCGATTGAGGGTCAATGATTTCATCGGCACTGTTTCCGCCGCATCCATTCAATAAAAAGGTCATCAAAAAAGACGACAATAAAATTAACTTTTTCATTTTTTACGGGCTAAAATTTAAGTTTCATGTTTTATAGGTTTGAAAGTTTCGGGTTGGGCTAATCCGAAAATTATTTTAACTCCGAAACATTTAAACTTTGAAACTTTCCACATACTTACGAAATAGCTTTCACAATTATTGTTCCAAAATTTATGATAGATAATATTTTGCTATTTTTTGTGTTAATAAGAAGTTAATGTCTTCAAAATCAGATGCTTAAACATCTATTATTGAATACTTGATTGCCTTTGTATGTAATAAGAATGTCCTTATTTTTGAATTTTCGATGAAAAACACTTTTTTTGTCAAATAAAACCACCCCAAAAGGAAATAATGGCGAAATTTAATACCAATACCAAAACTGACGTAGTTGCACATATCGCTATCATCATTGCGATTTTCCTTATAATTTTCCTGACATTTTTCTTTGTTTATCTTCCGTGGAGCACCAATCATGGCCAGTCGATTGCTGTACCTGATTTGAAAGGAATGACGCTTGAAGAAATGGAGAATGCCCTCGACGAAAGAGATTTAGATTTTGAAATCAATGATTCGATTTTTGACCCAAAGGCAAAACCACTTACTGTCTTGATTCAGTACCCTAAAGCGGGTGCGACCGTGAAAGAAGGACGTAAAATTTACCTTACAGTAGCGTCATTGTCGGCTCCTTTGGCAACTTTACCTGATATTATCGGCCGCTCACTTTCGAGTGCAAAAAACCAATTATTGAACTTACAACTTATCTGCGATGTTGAATACGTGCCAGATATTGCTACAAATACGGTCTTGAAAGTGAAGTACAACGGTGCTGAAATCAAACCTAAAGAGAAGATTCCGAAAGGTTCGAGAGTTACGCTCGTTGTGGCAGATGGTTACGGAGATGAGATGGTTGATGTACCAAATTTGGTCGGACTACCAGTTGATGAAGCCACTGTTGCCGCCGAAGGGGTTGGTCTTTCAATTAATATCATTTATGAAGGCCCAGTTGACGGAATCACTGATGGTACTGTAACTCGTCAGAAACCAACGGCAGATTCGGGCAAGGTTCGTTCGGGCGAGACAATTGATATTTTTGTGGCGGGTAATGCCCCAACTACAACCCCTGACGGTCAATTATAAAAATGGATTTCAATAAAAATTATATACAAGAAAATGGAAATTAACGAGGATATTTCGGTAGAACAACTGAAAGAATTGATAGATAGCGGAGCTGCAATCAATTTGATTGACGTACGTGAAGATTACGAATACGAAGATGATAATTTGGGAGGTAAATTGATTCCGCTCGGAACTTTACCAGATAATTTAGAGGAGTTGAAACCTCTTAAAGACCAAGAAATCATCATTCATTGCCGAAGTGGAGCAAGAAGTGGCAGAGCCAAGGAGTACTTAAATGCTCAAGGTTTCACAAATGTCCGCAATGTTTTGGGTGGAATCATGGCTTACCGAAATCTATAAAAATCAAAAGCGACTCCGAAAAGTCGCTTTTTTAATGCGTAGCATTAGCAACTCGTTGCCGATAAATTTGCCATTCATCGAATATTAAATCCATTTGTATAAATTAAGAGTTGTATATTAAAATCACTTCTGATTTTTGAATCCTAATCAAAACCCAAACTAAAATCCGTGAGCAATAATATTTTGGAGGTGCATAATGTCGTAAAGCGTTATGCAGAGCATACAGCACTCAACGACGTAAGTCTAAATATTCCGAAAGGGGTAATCTACGGTCTTCTCGGACCAAACGGAGCAGGTAAAACCTCGCTGATTCGTATAATCAATCAAATTACTGGACCTGACGAAGGGAAAATCCTATTTGATGGCGAAAAACTAAACGCCCAGCACATCAAGCAAATCGGGTATTTGCCCGAAGAACGTGGTCTTTATAAAAAGATGAAAGTGGGCGAGCAGCTTCTTTATTTGGCTCAACTCAAAGGCTTATCGAAAAATGAAGCCCTCGAAAAACTCAAAGAATGGTTTATCAAGTTCGACATTAAATCTTGGTGGGGAAAAAACATCGAGGATTTATCGAAAGGGATGCAACAAAAAATCCAGTTTGTGGCAACCGTTTTGCACGAACCCAAACTGATTATTTTGGACGAACCATTTTCAGGATTTGACCCAATCAACGCCAATTTGATTAGAGATGAGATTTTAGAACTCAAAGCTAAAGGTTCGACAATCTTATTTTCAACTCACCGTATGGATACGGTCGAAGATTTGTGCGACTACGTAGCGTTGATTCACAAATCAAAAAAAGTATTGGATGGACGCAAGCTCGACATCAAAGAGAGCTACAAAACCCATACTTACACCGTGGATTACAAGGGCGAGTTGAGCGGCAGTGACGATTTTACTGTTTTGAATTCTGCAATGCAGGAAGATGGATTTATGAAATCTACAATCAAACTTAATCCCGAAACTTCGGTCAATAAACTGATAAAAGGGCTTATTGACGTGATTGAAATTCGTTCATTTGGCGAAAATATCCCATCTATGAATGACATTTTCATATCGGCAGTTAATGAAGTTCCAGAGGCTTAGTTAGATTCTAATTGTTCACATTCTAATTTGCAATTCAAATTTATGAAAAATATTCTCCTTGTTTTCAAACGCGAGTATTTGGTTAGGGTAACCAAAAAGTCATTTATTGTGCTTTCGCTTTTGATGCCTATTTTGATTGTAGGTATTTATTCGCTTGTTATTTATATGACAGTTAGCTCGATTGAGCAAAAAAGAGTTTCGGTCATCGATAAAACTAACCTTTTCAAAGAAAAATTTAAAGATTCTAAGTTTGCCAAATACCAATTTATCAATACATCGCTCGACTCGGCAAAGTCAATGGTGCTAAAAAAACAAGCCGATTTGATAGTTTATATTCCCGAAAATATCATCGAAGAGCCTTCTTCGATGAAGATTTATTCAGAGAAAACAGTCGGCGAGGTTAAAAACAAAATTGAATCGATTGTTCAGAATCAAATCCGAGACATTAAACTCGAAAAAGCAGGTATCAAACAAGAAGTTTTGGAGGATGCCAATGTAAATGTTGATGCCGAATCGGTAAATATCACTGAGTCTGGAGAAGAAAAGAAAGGTAGCGAAGGGGCAGCCATGATTGTCGGGATGATTTGTGTGATTTTGATGTTTTCGACAGTTCTTGGCTTCGGAATCCAAGTAATGCGTGGTGTTATTGAAGAAAAAACAAATCGGATTATCGAAGTGATTATCTCTTCTGTGAAGCCATTTGAATTGATGATGGGTAAAATTTTGGGTGTTGGAGCAGTCGGACTTACCCAATTTGCACTTTGGATATTTCTGACATTGGCAATCAGTACGGTAGCTCCATCTCTTATGCCAAGACAACAGATGACTGAGATGGTCAAAGAACAAGTACAAACGCAGGTTGGAGATAAAGCGAAAATTGATGCTAAAAAAATAGAGAAAAGTACAGGGAGTGTCGTAACAAGATTATTAGACCAAGTTAAATCAATGAATTTAGGTTTGATAATTGGTTGTTTCTTGTTTTATTTTTTCTGCGGTTATATCTTCTATGCCTCGATTTATGCGGCAATTGGCTCGGCAGTAGATAACGAGACTGATACTCAGCAGTTTATGTTTCCGGTCATGGTGCCGCTGATGGCATCTTATCTTTTCTCGGTTATGGCAGTACAACTCGGTGCCGATTCACCCATTGCATTTTGGGCTTCGATGGTTCCGTTTAGTTCGCCAATCGTGATGATGGTAAGAGTTACGATGGGTGGCGTGCCTGCGTGGGAGATTGCCCTTTCGATGGCACTTTTGATTGGCGGTATCGTCTTTATGGTTTGGTTGGCAGCCCGCATCTACCGAGTTGGTATTTTGATGTATGGCAAGAAGCCTTCGTGGAAAGAAATCTGGAAATGGATGACTTATAAAGGATAATAATAAACCCTGACAGGAGTCATCCTGTCAGGGTTTATTTTAAATAGGAAGATTCAAAAACTCCATTGGATTAAGGCATATTTGTTTGTATTTCTCAACTTCCGAAATCGCACAGACTCCCGCAAAATCGCCTTTCATTCCACAAATATCATTCATTACTTGAAAATGCAGATGGGGTGGCCAATCACCGTTTTCTGGAAAATTCCCAATCCATGCAAGTAAATCTCCTTTTCGAAAGATTTTTCCTTCGTAGATTCCATTTAACGATTTTCTTGACAAATGACCGTAGAGCGAGAAATACGATTTACCATTAATTCTATGTTCCAGAATAATAGTTGGCCCATAATCTCCAAAATTATTATTATCGGCAAAACTATGCACGATTCCGTCTTGTGGAGTGTAAATTTCTGTACCTGCCGTTGCCCAAACATCAATACCTAAATGAATACTCCGAGGCTCGGAATCTGACTGATTGAAATGCTCAGAGCGGCGATAAATTACGCGATGCTCGAAGTATCCGCCAATACCGATTTTTGAATTATTTTCGAGTAATTTCCCAAAAACATACTCATTGAAATCGACGGTGTTTGCCAAATTGATGTTTTCTAAATCAGTATTTTTAGCGGTAAAATCTAAAGGTATGATAGGTTTGAAATGGGTATTAATCAGATTATTAATCATTCTTTTCTGAATTATGGGCGAATCTGGTGACTCGCCCCTCTGTTAATATTTTACTCCGATTCTATCCATGATAAAAGCATATCTGAATGCTTCTTCTTTCAAATAATCGAAACGACCAGTGGCCCCACCGTGGCCCGAATCCATGTTTATTTTTAGAAGTAATAAGTTTTTATCGGTTTTGAGCGTACGCAATTTGGCAACCCATTTGGTTGGCTCGTGGAATCCTACTTGTGAGTCGTTCAAGCCTCCCGTTGCTAAAATATTGGGGTAATTTCCTTTTTTGAGGTTATCGTACGGCGAATAACTCATCATGTATTGGTATGCTTCTTTTTCATTCGGATTTCCCCATTCTTCGTATTCCTGAGTTGTAAGCGGCAACGAAGTATCGAGCATGGTATTCATCACATCTACGAATGGTACTTCGGCAACAACCACCTTGAATAAATCGGGACGAAGGTTGGTGATAGCCCCCATCAGTAGCCCACCAGCACTGCCGCCATTGACAGCGAGGTATTCAGATGACGTATATTTATCTTTGATGAGTTGCTCGGCACAAGCGATAAAATCGGTGAAAGTATTCATTTTTTTCATCAGTTTACCGTCTTCGTACCATTCTTCACCCATTTCGCTTCCACCACGAATCTGTGCGATTCCGTAAACGAATCCACGGTCAACCAAACTGAAAACATTCGCATCGAAATTAGCATCGGTATTTACGCCATAAGAACCATAAGCATAAAGCAAAGCTGGATTTTTACCGTTGAAGTCGAGTCCTTTTTTATAAACAATTGCCATTGGCACTTTCACACCGTCTTTTGCAGTGGCAAAAAGTCGCTTAACCTCGTATTTTTCGGCATCGAAACCGCTCGGAATCTCCTGTTCTTTCAATTTAACACTCTTTGCGGTCGCCATATCGTATTCGTATGTTGTACGTGGGCGGTTGAGCGATTGATACGTATAACGAACCGTTGTGGCGTTGTATTCGGGATTATACCCTTTTGAAACATTGTAAACTGGTTCTGGGAAATTGACACTCGAAATCTTATTATCGGCCAAATTCATGATTCTGATTTCTCGGAGTCCATTTGTACGAACCGAAAGTGCCAAAAATTTTTCAAAAACCTCAATTCCCTCAATCTTAACTTTAGGGTCGTGTTTGATAACTTCTTTCCATGTACTCTTATCTTCAAATCCAGTCAATGGTGCTTCGTAGATTTTAGAGTTTTTGTTTTCGTTGTCTTTCCACTTGATAAAGAATTTGTTTTTGTGATGGTCAACCGAATAATCAACGTCTTTTACACGCGGAAGAAATACCTTAAACTTGCCATTTGGCTCGTTGGCACTCAGATACTGCATTTCGGTTGTCGTGGTGCTACCCGAATAAATGAAAAGAAAATCACCCGTTTTGGTTTTACCGACTCCACAACTAAAGCGTTCGTCTTTTTCTTCGTATATCAACTCATCTTTTTTCGAGCCTAAAACGTGTTTATAGATTCGGTAGGGGCGAAGCGACTTATTAGGCACAACATAGAAAACCGTTTTGTTATCGTTTGCCCAAGTAAAACCATCACATTTATCAAGGACATCGGGGAGGTCTTTTCCGGTTGTTAAATCCTTGAATTTTAGGGTAAATTCTGCATAAGAACCCGTGAAATTGTGCAGATATGCCATCAATTTATTGTCAGGACTTACTTCAAAACCTGCATTGATAAAAGCATTTTTGCCCTCGGCCATTTTGTTTCCGTCAATCAAAACTTCTTCTTTGGCTTCTAAATTTCCTTTTTTACGGCAATTGATTCCGTATTGTTTGCCAGTTTCGGTGCGAGAATAATAATAATAGCCGTTTTCGAGATACGGAACCGACTGGTCTTCTTCTTTGATGCGACCTTTCATTTCGGCAAAAAGTTTATCTTGAAAAGCTTTTGTATGAGCCATTGCAGTATCGCAGTAGGCATTTTCGGCTTTGATGTATTCAATTACCTTTGGATTCTCTTTATCTCGCAGCCAATAATAGTTGTCGATGCGTTTATTGCCGTGTTCGCTAAATTCTTGTGGGATAATCTCAGCTACGGGCGGTTTCGGAAAATCGTCTTGTGTTTTTGGAGTTGTCATTTCAGTTTTTGAATCGTTTTTACATGAAAATAACCCTAAGCCAAGCATTAGAGTTACAAATAAATTTAGGTGCTTTTTCATTCAATTATTGGTTTTGAGTTTGATGGAATCTGGCCGCATATTTACGAAAAATTTGCCTAAAAAAACAAAACCCCGATAGGTTTCTGAGACCTATCGGGATTATTATTAGGGTTTTGATTGAATTTTAGTTTGCGTCGAATAATTTACCTGAGCCAGAAATCCGAGTTTTGATGGCGGGTTTACCTCTAAAATAAGCATCGCCACTTCCCGAAATTGCCACATCTAAGCGGTTATAAGTTGTTGTTTCGCAACGCCCAGAGCCTGTAATATCAATATCTGTATTATCAACCTCCATGTTAAATCCTTCGATTCTACCGCTTCCACTTACATCATAATCGGCGTAGTAGGCATCGCCTTCTAAATAAATCAAACCCGAACCACTGATATTTGCATCAATCTCGTTTTTTATATCGGCGGCAACATCAATCAAACCACTACCCGACATACGAATCTGTAAGTTTTTGCCGATTATGGTGTTATCGCTGATGACTTTACCCGAACCCGAAACTCGGATGGCATCAACTTCTGGAATCTGAATCCAGATTCTTACTGGACGATTGGTTCTGACCCAACCTCCGTTGTAAGTGATTCGGAGAGTATTTCCGCTGATTCGAGTATCCAAAACATTCAAAACATTGCTTTCGGCTTCAATCTCAATATCTTTGACAGGCCCTTGACGCAAAATCACTTCGGCGGCAATATTTAATTCGATTTCATCAAAATAAGAAGTACGGCGAAATTCACGCTCAACATCGCGGTTGCCTACAAGGGTGGGTTCGCAAGAGGTTAATGCCACAGCTCCGATGGCGATTAATCCTATATAAATTAGCTTTTTCATGTAAATGAGAGGTTTATAATTGTGAATTACAGAATCATTATTAGTTTTGGATTCTGAATGTTAGATGATTTTTTGCAAGGTATGGTTGCTTGCTTTTTGTTAATGACAAGTTAACGGATTAATACCCCTAACGAACCTTGAGAAAAACCTTTGAACCAATGATATAAATTAGTTAATGGTTAATTATTAATCGTCAATATAATGCTGATAGTCAAGTGATTATGAATTTTGATTAACAAACGGTTCGCCGTTACGATAACTATTTACGATTAACCACTTATGTAAAACAAAACCTATCTTAATAATTATGAAATACCTTTGGGGTGTTGATTTGGGAGGAACCAAAATCGAAGGAATTGTAATCGAAGCCGAAACTGGCAAAATAATGGCTCGCCCGAGAGTTGATACCGGAGCTGCCAATGGTTACGAACATATCGTTAATCAAATTGGTGTTTTGATTGATATGCTAAAAGCCGAAACAGGTTTGACACCAACCGCCGTTGGATTTAGTACTCCTGGTGCATTGAATCCATCGAGCCAAACTATGAAAAACTGCAATACCACTTGTTTGAATGGGATGCCTCTCAAAGCCGATATTGAGAAAAAAATTGGAGTTCCTATAGAAATTGCCAACGATGCCAACTGTTTTGCCCTTGCCGAAGCCAATATGGGAGTCGTAAAAGATGTAATGCCAGATGCAAAGGTGGTTTTTGGGGTGATTTTGGGTACAGGTGTTGGTGGCGGAGTAATTGTTGATGGAAAAGTAATAAATGGCCGCCACGGAATTGGTGGTGAGTGGGGGCACATTGTTTTTGACTACAATGGAGAAGATTGCTACTGTGGCAAAAAAGGTTGTAATGAAAAAGTTTTTGCTGGCCCAGCTCTCGAACGCTATTATGAGCGAATCAGTGGTCAAAAACTTCGCTTAAAAGAGATTTATCAAAGACATTTGGCAGGTACAGATGCTTTTGCTACCCAAACGATTGAGCATTTGTTAGATTCATTCTCAAAAGCTATTACTTCAATAATCAATGTTCTTGACCCTGATTGTATCGTGATTGGGGGAGGCGTTGGGAATATTGACTTACTTTACACAGAAGGCGTAAAGCGTGTAGAAAACTACATTTTTAACAATCGAGTTGTCGAAACCTTATTTTTGAAGCCCAAATTGGGCGATAGTGCAGGGGTTTTTGGTGCAGCGGAGTTAGTAAGAAATTTATAGATACAAAAACAAATCCCTCTTCAGACAGAGAGGGATTTGCTCTTATTATGATAAAAAATATTTCAATTCACGATTAACTATTCACGATTAACAATTAACAAATTTAACCATTACTTAGTCAATGCTTCAATCGGTTTGCCGATGCTTCCGTTTGGTTCGAGGATATTCAACATTGCAGCCAAAGTAGGAGCGATGTCGGCGATGTAAGTTGGTTGTGCTGTTTCGCCTTTTGGAATCTTCCAGCCATACCAAAGCAACGGAACGTGTGTATCATAATTCCACATCGTACCATGGGTTGTACCTTTTACGTAGCCATTAAACCAAGCAGGTTCTACCAAAAGCATAATATCGCCACTTCGTTTTGGATTAAATACATTTTTTACAAGTTCGCCATACTTTGTCGGGATATTATAACTCGATAAATCGTGCAAATTAACTGCATTATAAACTCCTTCTAATTTAACGATTTCGGGTTTGATTTTCTCGAAAACATCTTTGACAGTTAAGTTTTTGGCTTTCAATACATCCTGATTGAGATAAAGTTGGTAGTTGTCCGAATCTTTAATCAAACTATCAACACCCGTAGCAGCCTTGGTGATTGCTTTTACCTTGGTCAATAATTCTCCACCCGTATGCAAACCTGCTGGTATGCCATGTTTTTTCAAGTATGCAGGGATTTCGGCAACACCATGGTCGGCCGACATAAAGACAACGTAATTGCCTTTACCGACTTCTTTATCGAGGTTATTCAATAAATCTTCGATGTCTTTATCAAATCTCAAGTACATATCTTCAATCTCAACCGAGCGTGGTCCAAAAGCGTGTCCTGCGTAGTCGGGCGATGAAAAACTGATGGCTAAGAAATCGGTAAATTTACCTTTTCCGAGTTTTTCACTTTTAAGTGCCGAAATCGCAAATTCTTTGGTCAAAGTGTTGCCGTAAGGTGTTTGGGCAAGGCTACCCATTGTTACTTTGTGTGGGAATACTGCCTTTGTTTCGCCCGAAATCTGAGTTTCGTAAGGCTGGTCGTCGGCTTCGCTTTCGGTATATTGTTCGATTGGTAAAAGTGTATTCCAAGTTTGCGAGGTGTAACTTTGCGGAAGTTTACGAGCATTGAAATCTTTTACCCAATTTGGTAATTCTTTCATATAATATGTACTCGTAATCCAGTTGCCATTTCGAGTATCAAACCAATACGCTGTACCAGTATGACCCGCAGGCAGTATTGAGCCACGGTCTTTGAAGGCAACACCCACAACTTTCGACTGGAATTCGTTAGATAATCTTAGTTGGTCGGTGATTGTTGTTACGAGCATATTCTTTGGCGACATTTTGCCAGCCGAAGCACTACCTTCACCCACTATCGAAACCGTTGAGTCTTCTACGACATAGACCGAGCGGTTTTTATATTTATCGTACCATTCATTACCTATGATTCCGCTTATAGCTGGAGCCGAGCCTGTGTAAACATGGCAGTGACCAGGGCCAGTTACGGTACTTGCATAATGATATTGGTTATTTTTGCAGTTGAACCCCTCTGTCATCATTCTTTTGAGTCCGCCCGAACTGTATTTGTCGTAATATCTAAAAAGATAATCGTAACGCATTTGGTCAACGATGATTCCGACAACCAATTTGGGTTTATCGGGGCTGGATTGTTTGGGCTTTTGAGCAATCAGACTAAGTGAGAGTAGTAAAAAGAGATAGGTGAGGTTTTTCATTTATTGTCGCGATAATTGTTGATTCGCAAATGTAATTAATTAAAAGGAATGCCGTGCCAAAATGAGATAACCTAATGATTAAATTTTGACGAAAAACCACTTTTGCCCTATTTCTCGCCAGTCCACAAAAATATCCTACCACTTATCGAATGGTATAAAAAAACTCATTAAATGGTATTACATTTGCTGTTGTACCCTTAAATAAAATTACCAAAAAACTCTTGGTTTTAGGTGCCTTTTTGTTGTATTTCGATAAGAAATCTTGTCATGGAAGCAAAAATCTATACTATTAGAATATGAAAATTGTCATCATTATTTTGCAGGTAATCGGAGGTTTGACACTCATACCGTGGTTCGGAATTGCGGGGTTATCATTTATGGCATTCGATGACCCAGAGTCATACAAAAAGATTGCTCCTTGGGTATTTATAGCGAGTATTTTTGCTTATCCTTTTATTCTTGGGATGTCCTTTTGGAAGTCTTGGGAGGAGGTCAGTATCGCAAACCTGAACTCGGCTTTGGTCTTTACTTGTATCCCAATTTTGATTTTTGCAGTTGCTTACTTGTTTATTACGCGTGGGTCAAGTCTTTACGGTAATATCTCCGAAAAGTACAAATAAGTTTTTGTGGAATTGATTTTTGAAATCCGACAGAATATCAAAACGCACCTAACCAATAAAATAATAAAAACAGAAAAGGTTTCGAGATGAGGTAAATTACCGAACTCGAAACCTTTATTATTTCTTTGCAATAAAAACTCTTACAATGCCAAAGTGCCTTTGCGAGCTGCTTGAATCAAAGTAGCCTCTAAGCCTTTTTTATTGATAGTGCGTAATGCAGAAGTCGAAACTTTCAATTCTACCCAAACACCTTCAGACTCTAAAAAGAATTTCTTCTTTTTCAAGTTCGGGAAAAACTTACGCTTAGTTTTATTATTTGCGTGAGAAACGTTATTTCCCACTTGTGTTCTTTTACCAGTAATTTGACAAACCTTTGCCATTGCCTTAATTATTTATGATTAATACGATTCTTTCAAATTTCGGACTGCAAAGGTCGCTATTATTTTAATTATATCCAATTAATTATTAAAAATAGTTTCAGTTTATATTGAAAGTTTATGAAATATCCCCAAAATTGATATGTTGGTAGATTTTTTTAGCCATTTTGTTAACCAGATTACATACCAAAAACTAAAGTTTTATCCCATTCAATTGCGTGTAGGCGTGTTCAAAACCTTTCTTTATCATCTCTTTTATATCGTTTTTATTGAAATTCGTCAAATCAATTTGCAATGACTCACTCGGTCGGATTACTGTTAGCTTTATCTTGCGAGTGAGATTGTACCCAGCCACACCAAACATACTTTTGTTGTAGTTTTCGGCCCATTCAATATCGCTGTTTTCAAATTGATTTACCGTAATATCCTTGATTCGCTCAATCAGATTAAATAATCCACGATAATTGAAATCATCCATGTGGCGATGTTTAGGGTGGGTCGCAATCGCGTAAATTTCATCGGCACCGTCTTCAACAGCTTTTCGGAGTGGTACAACTTCACGCAAGCCTCCATCCATAAATACTTTTTTGTGGTCGCCCCCAATCTGAATCGCAGGCATGATGATGGGCAACGAGCTACTTGCACGAAGATAATCTAAATAATGTTGTTCGAGTGGGTCGGCGTAGTGCATTTCGCCTGTGTTGATATTGACTGCCCCAACTTTGAGCCGAATCGGGCTTCGGCGAAGAACGTTCATGTCGATGGTTCTACGCATGAGTGAGTCGAGGGGTGTGGTATCAATCAAACCATCAAATCGGCTCAACATGGTTTCGTACCCCATCGTAAATTTTGATTTTAGAATACCGATGTCGGATGGCTCATTGATATTTTCGAGCCAAAATTTTATCAATTTCTTATTGACAGTATCCCAATTAATACTTTGCGATTCGATGTATTGTTTACCTGCTTCGTGGGCAATAAATGTGGCGTTTAAGGCTCCTGCCGAAATCCCATAGACCATGTCGGGCTTAAAACCCGTTTCCAAAACTGCCTGTACTGCACCTACTTGCCACGAACCTTTGAGTGAACCTCCTCCGAGTACTAATGCCTTCATTCAATAAATTATGGTGAAAAATGAACTAATTAGTGAATAAGTTTTTTTATTTAAGTACAAATAAATCAAAATTCGGTTGTAAAATTGCATCAGTTTTTGAATTATTCATTCATTCACGACTTTTTAAGTCATTAATCATTACGAGTGCCCCTCAATATAAACGACATACAGGCTCCTATCGAACAAGAATTGAAGGTTTTTGAGCAGAAATTCCGCCAGTCAATGAAGACTGATGTAATGCTCCTCGACCAAATCATGCGTTATATTGTTCATCGAAAAGGAAAACAAGTAAGACCGATGTTTGTTTTTTTGACGGCTGGTACACTCGGAACAATCCAAGAATCTACTCACCGTGGTGCAGCTCTTATAGAGCTTGTGCATACGGCTTCGCTCGTGCATGACGATGTGGTCGATGATGCCAACTATCGCCGTGGATTTTTCTCAATAAACGCACTCTGGAAAAACAAAATTGCGGTTTTGGTGGGTGATTTTCTATTGAGCAAAGCCTTAGATTTGAGCATCAAGCACCAAGATTTCAACCTAATGGCGATTGTGAATAATGCCGTGAAAGAAATGAGCGAAGGTGAATTGCTCCAAATCGAGAAAGCTCGCCGTCTGGATATTACCGAAAACATTTATTTTGATGTCATTCGCCAAAAAACTGCTTCGCTGATTGCCTCTTGCTGTGCGGTCGGGGCGGCATCGGTTGGGTGTACCGAAGAGATTATTGCCAAAGCAAAATTGATGGGTGAGAAAATCGGGATGGCGTTTCAGATTAAAGACGATTTGTTTGATTACGGCGATGCCGAAATTGGCAAACCAACGGGTATCGACATCAAAGAGAAAAAGATGACTTTGCCTTTGATTTATGCACTAAATCAGGCAAGTTGGCTCGAAAAAAGAAGAATTATCAATAAAATCAAGAACGACTCCGAGAATCCGCAGTCGGTACAATATGTCATTGATTTTGTAAAAAAATCGGGCGGAATCCAATATACTACTGAGGTAATGAAGCGTTATGTACAACAAGCTAACGAACTGCTCCTTTCATTCCCCGAATCTCCTTTCCGTAAATCTCTTTACGATTTAATTCAGTTCACAATCGAACGTACTAAGTAATTTTTGATAAATTTAGGGATTTAATTAAGAATCCGTGGCACGGTTTACATCTGGTGTTGATTTTATGATTATTGCTTACGACCGTGTCACGGTTTTGGGGAAGTAAATCAATCTCAATAATTTATTGGTAAATGCTTATGAAGATACTGTATAAAAGCTTGTTAATGAGTTTATTGACTTTCGAATTGATGGCACAAAAGACCGATTTGAAAACCCAAATTGAGAAATATTTAGAAACTCTACCGCAAGGTTATCAGGTTTCGATGAAAGTTGACAACCTCAATGGGAAAGTTTTTTATGATATAGACTCGGAGAAAAAAGTGCCTTCGGCGAGTACGATAAAGATTCCGATAATGATGATTTTGATGGAAGAAGTGAAGGCAAATCGTTTGGATTTAAACGAAATTCATACATTAAAATCAAACGAAAAAGTTGAAGGCGGTTCGGTTTACGGCTTACCCGATGATTCAAAACTAACATTTCGGCAATTAATGGAAGCCATGATTATTAGCAGTGATAATTCGGCTACGAATATTTTCATTAAACGACTTACTAAAGAAAAAATCAACGAAAAGATTCGTAAATGGGGATTTGAAAAAACGACTTTGAACCGTATCATGCTCGATTTTGAAGCCGCTAAACAAGGTCGAGAAAATTGGATAACCTGCGGCGAAGTGAATCAAATGCTTAGGATGATAGAGAAAAAGCGAGTAGCAAACCCCGAATTGTGCGATGAAATGATTGGGATTTTGAAAAGAAATGATGACCGCACGACGATTCCGAGGAATATCCCGAAAGAAATTGAAATTGCCCACAAAACTGGTGGTTTAGATTGGGTTAGGGGAGATGCCGCAATTGTTTACACCCCAAAACCATTTATTATTTCAATTTTTGTACAGTCTGATAAAAGTAATCCTTCAAACCCAACTTTAGATATTCCCAAAGCCGAGCAAATCATTGGCGAATTGGCCGAAATTTGTTATTCTACTCTCAAATGAAAAAATTTTACTCAAAAATTAAAACTGATTGGAAACTCCTCAGTTTCTGTTCATTACTGATTGTTTTGGTATTGACCACGGTAGTACACCAATTTGTCAAAGTCGGACAAGCATCGCTCGAAGGTATGATGAATACACTTTTGGGTGTATTGACGACCATCGTTGTCACGACGTTTTCCTTTGTTTTTGTGGCTTTACAATTGGCTTCGGTTCAGTTTTCGCCCCGTATCCTGCGTTCATTTTTTGAATATGACCATTTCAGCCGATTCTTTTTGTGGTCGTTTTTGGGATGTATTGGCTACGTTTTTGGATTGATTTACCTCGGATACACAAGTGCAGAGGCTTTTTTACCCAAAACGGCACTGGTTGGTGGTTTGTATTTGGTTGTTTTGGTCTTTCCGTTGTTTATTCATCACGTCGTTGAGAATATCAATGCTTCGAGTATAACCAAAAACATCATGAATCGCACATTGAACGAAATCGAAATGTTGTACACTGATGCGAGCTTGACCGAGGTTGAATCCGATAAATTCATTATTAAATCGACCGAAAGTGGGTATTTAGAATCAGTCAATTTTAGAAAATTAGAAGCCCTATTAGACGGCTTTGAATATGAAAAATTTACGATTATAGTACACGTTGGTGGTTTTGTAATGACTGGTTCGCCGATTATTGAAATTGATGGATTGAAAAAAGACATTGTTCAAGATGTTCGACAAAAGTTATTTAATACACTGACAATCAGTAAGTTTAGGAGTTATACCCAAGATATAATGTTTGGCGTTAGGCAATTAGTTGATATTGCCATAAAAGCGATTTCGCCAGCCGTAAACGACCCAACGACCGCTCTAAACTGTATTGATTATCTGGGGGTTATCGTCGGTAGAATTTCGGCTGTTCAGGATGTTTCGAGGGATATTGCGAGGCTGCGAAGTAAGAATATTTATGTTCGAGAATTTAATTATGAACAGTTGATAGATGTTGCATTCGACCAGATTTATCATTGGGGCAAGTCCGATTATATTGTGGTGCGGCACCTCGTCAAAACGATTGCGATGATTGTACCATTTACAAATTCGGCCGAAAAACTGAAAACGCTTATCAGAGAAGTCGAAGACATGGAATTAGGATTTTTGTTTAGCAAAGATTTCTCGGATTGTATTTTTGATAGGAGAGAGCATCGAAATTCGATTCGTGATTTTATGGATGAATTCTACTTGGCAGTTATCAAGCAGATTGATAGATTTGAGCCTAACGAACAGCTATCAACAAAGAAAAATGAATACATTGGGCTTAGGAAATCGTTGAAAGAATTTTATGAAAGGACTTGATTATGAGATATTTGCGATTGGTGATTCGGCCGTTACCATACATTTTGGTAATGTAATCGATGAATCAATCAATGATATTGTGCATGCTCTTTCAAATCAAATCGACGCTGTTGGTTTTGAGGGTTTTATTGAGTGTGTACCTGCTTATAGTTCTTTGAGTATATTTTACAAACCACAACGAAATTTTGGTTTTGACGAACTAAAAAAATGGGTAAAAAGCCAACTTGAAGCCATTGATATTCAGCAAAATAAAGAATACAGAATTGTCGAAATTCCTGTTGTGTACGATGGTGAAGATTTAGATTTTGTGGCTCAATATTGTGATTTGACAACCGATGAAGTAGTAGAAATTCATACTTCGGCACTTTACCGAGTTTTTATGATGGGTTTTTTGCCCGGTTTTGCTTACATGGGTGGCATGAACGAGAGAATCGCTACTCCTCGCAAAAATACCCCAAGATTAAAAGTGCCTGCTGGAAGTGTTGGTATCGCAGGAAAACAAACGGGTATTTATCCGCTCGAATCGCCGGGAGGTTGGCAATTGATTGGTCGAACGAATCTCAAACTTTTCAATTCATCGAAAAATCCATCAACTTTACTGAAAGCTGGAGATAGAGTTAAGTTTGTGAGGGTTTGAAAGTTTGCATTTACTTGTTATTTTGATAAATTTGTAAAAAAGAAAAGCAAATGACAACATTGGTTTTAGAGGTAAACAATGAGCAAAAAAAAGCACTGAAAGGTATTTTAAAATACCTCAAGGTTAGTTTTTATGAAAAAAAGGCTAATAATCCTGACCCAAAAGAATTTGCAGAAATTATTGATTATGGAATTGATAAAAATGCAGAAGATTTATCTACACCATTCAGTCATATCGAAAATTCTGCTGAATATGTTAAGAATCTACGTAACATTGAATGGAAATGATTTTTGTTGATACTTGTATATTAATTGATTATTCTCGTCGAAATTTCGATGTAGTTTCATTTGTTGAAAGTATCGGAAAAGAAAATATTTATATTAATTCAATCGTTGAAATGGAACTTCTCCAAGGGGCCTTGAACAATAAGGACCTGTTCCAGATAAAAAAAGATTTGCAAGGTTTCTCGCTGTTGCCAATAAACCAAAATATTCTACGAGATGCGACTCAATTGCTTGCTACCTTTAGGCTTTCGCACCAAGCCAAAATCCCTGATATGATTATTGCAGCCACAGCAAGATACTTTAATATTGAATTAAAAACCTACAATACCAAAGACTTTCGATTCATTCCAAATTTAAAGTTAAGTGATTCATTCTAATGGCAACAATGCAGGTCACCGAGGTATTTTATCCCCAAAACCGAAAGGAGTGGAGAGATTGGCTTACCGAGTTTCACGTGAGCGATAAATCGGAGATTTGGCTGAGATTTTTTAAAAAAGAAACCAAGAAGCCAACCATCAGCTACGATGAAGCCGTTGAAGAAGCCCTGTGTTTTGGCTGGATTGATGGTATTGCCAAAAGCTTTGATGCACAAAGTTTTGTTCAGCGATTTACACCACGGCGAAAGAAAAGTTTTTTGTCGGAATTGAACCGTCAACGCATTTGGAAACTACAAAAATTAGGTCTGATGACCCAAGCGGGTGTCGAACCCATCAAAGACCAAATCGGCTCGCCAGGCGACCCTTTTGAGATTCCTCAGAGTATTCTCCAAGCACTACAAGCCGATGAAAAAGTTTGGCAGAATTTTCAGAATTATTCGATTTTTTACCAAAGGTTAAGGATTGGGTTCATACTCGAATGTATCAAACAACGCCCCGACGAAGCTCAAAAAAGGTTAGAATATTTAATCAAGATGACCGCCCAAAATAAAAAGTATGGAACAAGCGTAGAGTTTTAGTCACTTATAGCTACTTCACTTTTAAGATAGCCGATTCGCATAGCAACTGCTTTAATTTTCTGATTTTCGGACAATTTTATTGGGTTTTGATACACTTCCCATCGTTTGGGTTCGGGTTTGCCATTTTCGATAATTTTGTAACCGACCGATGCCCCGACGGTCGAGCATAATATCGAAGTCAAACCTTTCGATTCTAAGAAAACGGGTTCGCTGGTTTTGGGCGGAACATCCATACCATTCCACATTTTCTTGACTAAATCTTTTTCAGGAATTGCTCCGTAATCAACTACGCTTTTTTGCCATTCTCTAAAAACTTTTTTGAATCGATTCACTTCGTTTTCATACTTTGGGTTTTTTGCCAAGTTTTCGAGTTGATACGGGTCTTTTTTGAGGTCATAAAATTCTTCTTGAGGTTTGGTCGGTGTAAACCATTTCATCTGAGTAGCATTGAGTTTACCTTCGTCTTTCAGCCTCAAAATCTCTCTCATACCTGCTTGTTGTTTTCGGTACTCAACATTCATGTAGAGTGGTTTGCCAGGGAAAAAATTATAAATGTATTGATATTTTCCATCTGTTACAGCTCTTACACGGTCATATTCGCTATCGGCTCTATCGCGTGCGGCAAAAACGTATTGATTACTCGATTTTGAAGAATATTCACCCAAAAATGCTTTTCCTTGCATAAATGTAGGGGTTGGAATTCCCGCTAATGAAAGTACAGTCGGAGCCCAGTCAATAGAAGAAATCAAACGATTATTTTTGGTTCCTGCTCCTCGTTTATCTGGAAATCTAACGATAAACGGAACCCTCAATCCACGGTCGTAAATTTCTCTCTTAGTAAATGGCAGACCATCGCCGTGGTCGGTCCAATACATCACAATCGTATTTTCGAGCAAACCATTATCCTCTAATTTTTTCATTTGTTCGCCAACCCAATCGTCCATTTCTGAGATATTGGTGTAAAATCGGGCATAATCTAACCTAACAGAGTCGGTATCTGGCAAAAATGGCGGAATTTTTACTTTATCGGGGCTGACTCTTAATGGTCGATTGGCTCTTACCCAAACCTGAGATTCGTGCGTAATACCACAATTCAGCATCGCAAAAAATGGCTGATTGGGTTCTCGATTCATGTAATCAGCCTTGCCGCTCGACTCATCCCAAGTAGTGGGTGTTTCATAAAATTGATAATCTGTTTTGGCATTATTGACTGTATAATAGCCTTTTGCTCGTAATAATTCGGCAAAATGCTTTACATCGGCAGGCATCACGACCGAATATTCTTTTGGTAATCCAGTTTTTTCGGGGTAGGTGTCGATAAGGGTTCGCATATTATGCCCGCCGTTACTGGTTTGGATTCTACCAGTTGCAATGGCATTACGGCTTGGAGCACAAACCCCAGCCGTACAAAAAACATTAGTATAGAGGATTCCCTCTTTGGCTAATCGGTCAATATTCGGAGTCGGAACGGTAGAATCTCCGTAGCAATTGAGGTGCGGACTCAAATCTTCGATATTCAACCAAACAATATTGGGTAATTTTTGTGGCTCGTTCTTAAAACTCAACAGCAGGGTGAATCCTACGAAAATCGCAAGATAAAAAGTAAACTTTTTCATTTAGGACCGAATTTTATTTTTTATTCGTCAAATAGTGTTTGTTCTTTACCTAAAACAATAAATTATTTCTGTAAAATCCTAATAATCAATTGTTTATTTCCAGTGGTCATATTGAGCATAACGAGCCGTTTCGTCGGCAGCATCTTTGCCCAAAAGTTTTGAAACAACGTATAATGACATATCAATTCCTGCCGAAACGCCTGCCGAAAGAATGATTCGTCCGTTATCTACCCAGCGTTCGTCGGGCTTCATTGTGGTTGTCGGAGATATTTTTTTCATACTCTCAACGGCCATGAAATGGGTCGTTGCCGCAAGTCCATCGAGTAATCCAGTTTTAGCCAAAATCAACGAGCCAGTGCAAACCGAGAGGACTAATTCGGCTGTTTTTTCTTTTTCTAAAACCCAATCTAACAAAACTTGATTATCCATTTCACGACGGCTACCAAATGGTTTTCCGTCGGGATAATATCCGCCACCACCCGGAATCAACAAAATATCTGGTTGCGGGCAATTTTCAAGTTGGAAATCTGGAATTATTTTGAGGTTGTTTCGAGCGTGAATTATCTCTTTTTGTGCAACTGTATAAACATTGAAGGGCTTTTCGCCACCATTTCGTAAACCAGTTATCGAAAATACTTCATAAGGTCCAGCAAAGTCTAAAACTTCAACTTCATCGAAAATAAAAATAGCTACGTTTCTCATAATTTTAGAAAATTCGGCAAATTTTAGAAGCTGTTTTAGTTAAATTTTATGAATAAAAATGAGTAGCTTTTTTGTCAAGACGAGGCGTTAAAACCGCAGTTTTGCAGAGCAAAATGAGGATTTTAATAACGAAGTATTGGCGAAAAAATACCATTTTTAACCTATCAAGATTAACTAAAACAGCTTCTTAGAACCTTGCCGAAGGTTAATTTTTTGTTGATTCGGCAATTTAACTGTTTCTTTGCAAAAAAATCTGAATTGATTGAATGAATAAAATCATTATTGCCGTTGATGGATATTCGAGTTGTGGTAAAAGTACAACTGCCAAACGTGTAGCTGCTCGTCTGGGATATGCCTACATCGACACTGGGGCCATGTATCGAGCCGTTACTTTGTATTTTTTAGAACATCATGTTACACTCACAAACGATAAAGAAGTAGCAAAGGCATTAGATAATATTCAGATTGAATTCAGAAGAAATCCAAACGATGGCCGAAACGAGACATTTTTGAATGGTTTGAATGTCGAAGATGAAATCCGTAAGTTGTATATTGCCAATCAAGTGAGTGAGGTCAGTGCCATTGCGGCGGTTCGCCATGCGATGGTCGCACAGCAACGCCGAATGGGTAAAAGTAAAGGTGTTGTGATGGATGGTAGAGACATTGGTACTGTGGTTTTTCCAAATGCCGAATTAAAAGTTTTTATGACCGCCGACCCTCTGATTCGAGCTTCTCGCCGTCAGATTGAGTTGATGGAAAAAGGCGAAGTTTTGGATTTGGAAGAAATCTTAGAGAACATCCGTAAAAGAGACCACATAGATACTACTCGTAAAGAAAGTCCGCTTCGTCGTGCCGATGATGCCGTTGATATTGATACTTCGTTTATGACCCTCGACGAACAAGTTGAAACAGTCTGTCTTTTGGCCGATGGTGCAATTTCGAGGTTATAAAAGTTTAATAAATATTAATTCAAAATCTCCCTAATGTGCGTTTTAGGGAGATTTTTTTGTTTTTTTAGTAGAGTTTTATTTTTTCTTTATTTTTCTTTAAAGACATTTTAAGAATGTTGGTAGAATTTCGTAGCGACAAATTTTTTGATGGACGGATTGCTTTTCGGCTATGAATTATACGATGAACTTCTCTCATAAAAACGATAAATTAACCATTGATTTAGGTACTTCAAATACGCTAATCAGCAGTAACGGGCAGCTTTTACTCAACGAACCAACAATCATTGCGATTGATAAACGAACCAATCAAACCGTAGCGGTGGGCGAAAAAGCATACGCCATGCACGAAAAAACGCACAACAATCTCAAAACCATCAAACCGCTCAAAGATGGAGTTGTTGCAGATTATACTTCGACACACCGAATGTTAGAGGCTTTTCTGAAGAAAATAACGGCATCTTTTTCGTTTCTTTCGTCTAAAAAAGTGGTGGTTTGTGTACCTTTTAATACTACCGAAGTCGAGAAAAGAGCCGTTCGAGACGCAGCAAATGCCATTGGTGCATCAGAAGTAAAATTGGTCTATGAACCTCTGGCGGCGTGTATCGGAATCGGGCTTGATATTGCCAAACCAAAAGGCTCATTGGTGATTGATATGGGTGGAGGCACAACCGAAATTGCCGCAATTTCACTATCTTCGGTGGTTTGTAATCAATCTTTACGAATCGGTGGAGAAACCTTCGATAGGGATATTTGCGAACATATTCGCCGAAAACACAACGTTTTAATCAGTGAAAAATCGGCCGAGAGAATTAAAATCAATGTTGGAGCGGTTTCGGATGATTTCGATGACAAACCCGAACCCTTTAATGTTATTGGTCGTGATATTGCAACAGGTTTACCCAAATCTATTTTGATTGAATACCAAGAAGTCATCGAAATGCTCGATAAGACGTTCTCGCAGATAGAAAACGGAATCGTAAAAACTTTAGAAAAATGTCCGCCCGAAATAGCCGCCGATATTTATGGTAATGGTATTTTTGTAACAGGTGGCGGAGCAAAAATGAGAGGTTTGACGAGTCGGTTGGAGAAATTTACGAGATTGCCCATAAAAATTGTCGAAAAACCACTTTTATCGGTATCGACGGGCTTAAATACTTGTGTCGAAAATACCGAACGCTATGCTTCAATTTTTATTTAGGTTTTAGAATAAGTTTACTTCATGAAAATATTATTAATTGAGGATGAACCCAAGACGGTTCAATCGCTCAAAATGAGTTTAGAGGAGAATGGTTTTGAGGTAGATATTGCCTACGATGGCGATATTGGTTTTCATCTTGCCAAAAAGAATGTTTATAATGTCATTGTTTCAGACATTATTCTGCCCTACAAAAATGGCTATGAAATTGTTAAGGAGTTGCGGAATTTAGGCTCCGATACACCAATTATTTTGTTGACGGCACTCAGCTCGTTAGACGAAAAACTCAAAGGATTTGACCTCGGAGCCGATGATTATCTCGTAAAACCATTTGAATTAAAAGAATTGATTGCCCGAATCAGGGTTGTTACTCGCCGTACCTCAAATGTGCAAATTACTTATCGAAAACTTCAATTTGAGGATTTAGAGTTAAATCTTGATTCTAAATCGGTAATGCGAGGTAACGAACAGATAATTTTGACCGCAAAAGAATTCGGGCTTTTGGAATGCCTCATGCGGAATCGTGGAAGGGTGATGTCTAAAGAAGAACTTTTGGATAAAGTCTGGAAGATGGATGCCGATGTTACGACCAATGTAGTTGAAGTATTTATGAATCTGCTTCGCCGCAAGATTGATAAAGGCTACGAGCAAAAACTCATTTACAATATCTACGGCATGGGTTATGTCATGAAAACCAAGTAATTATGAAAATCACAAGTCAACTCACCAAAACTATCATGTTTTTTGTTGTAATCGGTATTTTTGTACTGGTTGGTTTTGGGTATTTGGCTCTTAAATTTTTGGGTGATTTTGCTTGGATTTGTATTATTTTATTTGCCTTCTTTGATTGTATTTTGGTTTGGTTATTCATCAAAAAATATATCGAAAAACTTCTCGAACCCATCAGATTTATCAAAGAAGAATTGGATTCGATTTTCCCCAAAAATTTAGAAAAACGACTTTTTGAAAGTTACCCGTATGAACTTGGCGAAATCTCAAAGAGTTCTAATAGCTTGATTGATAGGATAGAAGGGGCTTTTCAACTGCAACAAACTTTTATTTCGAACTTCTCACATGAGCTAAAAAACCCATTGATGAAAATGGTTGCTCAGTTAGAATTGAGTATCATTAAGGTACGTTCGCACGAAGAATACGAGAAGGTCATCAAATCGGTACTCGAAGATTTAAAGGAATTAGGACAATTATCTGATACGCTGCTCGAACTTGTAAAAGTTGGCGACCAAGCCCGCGATTTTATCCCCGCCGCCGTTAGAATTGATGAGATTCTGTTTGATGCACGTGAGTTTCTACTCGAAAGCCAAAAAGGGTGTAGAATCTTCATAGATTTTGAATCTGAATCATTTACTGAAGAACAATTGACTGTCAATGGCAATGCTCATTTGCTCAGAACTGCCTTTGTGAACATCATCGAAAATGGGTGTAAGTTTTCGTATGACGGCCAAGTTAAAGTTCTTTGTGCGATTGGTGAGGGTGAAGTAAAAATCTACATTATAAACCGAGGTTTCGGGATTTTAAAATCCGATATTCCGCATTTATTTGACCCTTTCTTTAGAGCCGAAAGAGCTACTACATTCAAAGGTTATGGTATTGGTCTGCCGTTGGTTCATCGAATTATCAAACACCATAAAGGCACAATCGAGGTTGATTCAGTCGAAAACGAAGAAACAACATTCATCATCGGCATACCATTTTCGCATCGCTAAACTTTTAGAATACTTTTATTTTTGCTTCAAGATTTCTTAAGTATTGGGAGATACCTTCGTGCCATCAAATAATCAAACATGAACGGTACACTCAAAGAAACAGAACGCAAACTCCTAAGCTTATTTTCGCAGTTGCTAATCATCATAGCAACTATTCAAATCCTAACTTTATTGATGGTCGAAAACACCGAATCGAGTTATTTATGGGTAACTCTAAGCGGATTTTTAGCATTGACAACTGGCTTGGCTGTTTTTGCTGACTCAAATCGCCGAACCATTATTCACAAGTGGATTTTACTCACGTGTAGCTTGATTTGCTTAGTTGCCTATGTTTTTGCCGTGAATATGCACAACGAACCTCGAATGTACATAGGGCTACTGATTTCAATTGTAATAATGGTTTTACTGATTCAACGTTAGTAATGGTTGAAAATGAATAATTTATGCCATCACGGCAAGCATATCAAATATTTTATTTCCTAATTCTGGATTACCTTCAATCTTTACTCTTTTTTGGGCTTCATCCCTTAAAATTCCCTTTGTAAACATTCTCCAAGCAATTTCTCCATCAATCGTAACTTTAGAAATTGGACTTTGGGGCAGTTTAGTTACCAAATCCCATTTACTATTTTCAAAGTACAAAAACCAATCTCCGCCGCCCTCACCAGTGATGCTAAACTGAATTCCTGAACCATCAACAGCTTTAGTATTACGGTAATGGTGTGGTAATGCCCTCATCGAAGTTTCTAAATGCGGCAGGTAGAATTCACGAGTATAAAGCTCTTGGGTTTTGCCAACTGCCAATCTGATTTGCTGTTGGTGATGCCATTTTTCGGTGTATTCACGAGCAATATGAAACCAGTTTTGAGAAGTTTCTTCACCCGCCCACGCCACCGACCATGTTGCATCATCAAACGGATTGAGAGTCTGCAAGTATTCGCAGTATTCTTTACCAGTAATTTCGAGTAATTCAATCAAAACCTTGGGACTTATCCGCTTCATACCGGCAACCCAATCGGCATTGAGTTTATTGAGATAATCTACAAAATCCTGATACGAGTTTATATTTTGAGGAGGGTCGCCCACGTATCCATCTCGCAAAATAGAAAGCGTACGAATATTACCATCGAGCAAGTGTTCGGCTATATCTTTGACTTTCCATCGAGGTGCAATACTTTGTTTCTGCCAGTCCTCATCGCTCAAAGATTTCAGTAATTCAATCAGTTTTTGGTCAATTTTAGGTAGTAAACCGACCAAAATAAGTGGTTCTAACTTTTTCATGAAATTACCAACCAATATAACCCACTGGTGTGATTCCGTTGAGTCTTAAATAACAAATTGCTTGTCCACGATGGTGAATAATGTGATTTTCGAGGGCATAAAGTAGCCGCCAAACAGGAATCTTATCGCCTGCGTAGCCTTCAAGTTGTGCCAATTGCTCAGGTTTAGTTTCTGAAACCACCTGCAAAACCCAAGCGTAAAAACCTTTTAGTTCTTCGCCCAATTCGGCTTTTGAAAGCTTTTTCCAAAAATCTTTTTGCTTTGCTTTTTCGTCATAAGGGTTTTTGATACCCAATCTACCACAAATCTGAGAAGCTGTGAAGTCTATGCAATGCACAAATTGGGTTCGCCACGAAAACGACTCAGGTGTGTATTTCCAATCCATTTTATCTTCGGGCATCTGGTTATAAACTTTCAGGGTATATTCTTCTGAGCTTTTCCAAGCTGGTTCAAATTCGTCTTTGAAACTAACAAGGTCTTTATCAATTTTTTGATTTGCTACGACTGGTGCTGCCACAAAACCTAAAGCGATAGATTTAAGTGCTTTTTTACGCGAGATTTTCATAAAATGTGTTGTTGTAAAGTGTTTTACTTGCTTATTTTAACGAAATTAAGGAATCTGAATTGATTTTCGTTGCAAATATTTACATAATTCTAATTTTGAATATATTTGTGCGACCCTCCTAAACTTACATTCAGCAAATGAAAAAAACATTTATTATCTTCTTCTCATTTATCTCTGTTATTGCCAATGCCCAGAAACCAAGCGAAAAGCTAAACGGAATTATCACCGAATACGAAAATAACCAAAGGAACTCGTTTGGAAATCGGCAGATTGACTCACTCGGAACGGGTATTTTGGGTGATGTTTCGTTAGAAAGTTACCAGAAAAGATATAATTTCTATAAATCTTTACTCTCAAAGTTAAAAGAAGTCGATGCTTCAAAATTGACTCGCTCGGAGTATATCAACCTCGAATTATTGAAATTCGTAATCGAAGAGCAAACCAATAATTTTGAGTTTGATGCCCATTTAAATCCACTTTTGGCAGATGCAGGTTTTCACATGAGTTATGCAGGAATGATGCGTAATGCTTCGCCACAAAATTTGCAGGATTACAAAAGGCATATTCAGCGATTGAGAGATTTTCCGAGATATGCCCAACAATACATTGATTTGATGCGGTTAGGAATCAAAAAAGGAATTGTACAGGCCCAAGTAATCTTTGATGGTTACGAAACGACCTACAAACCATACATTGTTGATTCGCCCGAAAAAAGTGATTTTTTTAAGCCATTTACTAAGTTTCCGAGTTCGATTGATGCCGCAACCCAGCAAAAATTGATTACTGAAGGCAAGGCGGCCATTATGGAATCTTCGAGAGGGTTTAAACTTTTCTCTGATTTTATGGATAAAGAATACCTACCCGCAGCCCGTAAAAAAGAGGGAATCTCGAATTGTACCAATGGCAAAGCCTATTATGAAATGTTGGTAAGGTATTATTCTACGATGCAAATGACCGTTGAGGAAGTGCATAAAAAAGGTTTGGAAGAAGTTGCCCGAATCCGCAAAGAGATGGAAGAAGTGAAGACCCAAACCGGATTTAAAGGCGATTTCAAAGATTTTTTACATTTTCTACGTACCGACCCACAGTTTTATGCCAAAACACCACTCGAATTGATTAAAGAGGCTTCATACATAGCCAAGCAGGTTGATGGTAAACTCCCCGCTTATTTTGGTAAACTCCCTCGTCAGTCTTATGGCGTTGAGCCAGTACCTGATGCCATTGCTCCAAAATACACGGGTGGGCGGTATAGTCCAGCATCGCCAGAGAGTCATCGTGCGGGGCATTACTGGGTAAATACATATAATCTACCGAGCCGTCCGCTCTATAATTTAGAAGCTCTGACCCTCCACGAGGCCGTTCCGGGACATCACTTGCAAATGGCACTTAATTATGAATTAGAAAACGTGCCAAACTTCAGAAAACGACTTTATTTATCGGCTTATGGCGAAGGTTGGGCATTATATACAGAGCATTTGGGCGAAGAAATGGGATTTTACAAAAATCCGTATAGTAAGTTTGGAAAACTAACTTACGAAATGTGGCGGGCGTGCCGCTTAGTAGTTGATACCGGTATCCATGCGTATGGCTGGAATCGTCAACAGTCGATTGATTATTTAGCCAATAATACGGCATTGTCGATTCATGAATGTACGACCGAAACCGACCGATACATCTCGTGGCCTGGTCAGGCTTTATCGTATAAAATTGGAGAGTTGAAAATCAGAGAACTACGAAAAAAAGCTGAAAGCGAATTAGGTGCCAAATTTAATATTAGAGAATTTCACGATGCAATTTTATCCGAAGGGACAGTAACATTGCCATTGCTCGAAAAAATTATTGAGGATTATATCAAGTCAAAAAAATAATTTTTATGCCTAAAGATGACCGCTCAATAAATTTTTTTGTGACAAAAAATATTTTTTAAATCCATCTTTTAAAATTTCTCGTATTTAGCAATTTTGGTAAAATTATTCGCTATATGACGAATATTTGAAACTAATACGATTAAATTATTGATTTTATCTATCGTTAAAACTTATCGAGCGGTATGAAAATTGTGGCACATGGTTGTAGATGTTATTTCAATACACAAAAGACTCTACAACATGGAAAACAAACTCAACTCGTGGTTAATTTTACTTCTTTGCGTGATTTGCTTTAGCTCGATTGCTCAACAGACAATCGAGAATAACCGTATTTGTTTAGACCCCATTGCTGGTACGGGTGCATATATCGGTACTGCACCAAGTGGTGGGGTTTGTTTACTTTGTGGGACTGGCGGTGCCAATAATGTAGTAAATGGAAATTTGGATGATTTTGCAGTGGCCAACCTCACAGTTGGACTTTTGGCTGGTACTAATGTAATTATTGTTAAAGATTCACTTCAATACTACCCAGCTGGCAATGAAGTCGGCTTTATAATCGCTCCTAATTCGGGAATTTTAACGGCTAATTTACTTTCTCATCTACGTATTGAAACCTACCGAAACGGTACATTTAGTGAAAGTGCCATCGTAGGCGGTGGTGGTGGAAACTCACTGCTTTCTTTATCGGTTTTACAAGGTGCAAATAATGGAAAGCAGATAATTAGTTTTACAACAACCCAAGACTTCGATGAGATTCGCCTTGTAAGTATTGGAACAATTTCTGCATTAACTTCATTCAGAATATACGAAGCCTTTGAAGGCCCTGCTAATTGTGCCCATGATTGTACTGATGCTTTGACTGGGGCAGGAATCACAGTAACTACTGGTCAGTCAGGAACTTTGTGTATTGGAGGAGGAATTACAAATGAATCTCTTGTTGTCGATGCGGATACAGCTACCAATTTTGGTAACATTGCCGTTCCGTTGGTTGGTGTAAACTGTACAAAGTTCATTCAGGTAAATTCTACAACAACCTATCCTGCTTATTCATTTGCTGGATTCACGATTTCTGATAATTCGGGTCTTTTAGGTGTAAATCTTCTGGGTGGAATTACAATTTCGACTTATTTAGGAGGTACTTTGAGAGAAACCGTTTCGGGGTCGTCATTGCTTTCGGCATTGGCAATCAGTGGCGGTTCTGGTATCTATCAAGTAGGATTCAGAACAACTCAATCTTATGACCGTATCCGAATCACCGTTTCTGGTTTAGTTTCACTCAGCCTCGGTGCAGATTATAACATCTACTATGCTTTTGTAAAATATGATACCGACCAAGATGGAGTGCCAGATTGTTTGGATAAATGCTCGTCGGGTAGCGATTTAGAAGATGCCGATGGAGATGGTACACCAGATGCTTGCGATAGTAATACGATTGATATTTCTTTAGCCAAAGCTGTCAATAATGCTACTCCAGCTCAAGGTGCAAACGTGACTTTTGTGGTAACTGCAACGAGAGATAACACTACACTTAATGCAACTGGTTTGAAAATAAAAGATTTATTACCATCAGGATTTACCTATCAATCACATTCATCGCCAGTTGGTACATTCTATAACCAAACAACGGGTATCTGGAATATCGGTAGTGCATTGGCTGGAAATACAACCAATTTGTCTTTATCAATTGTTGCTCGTGCCGATTCTGTTGGTGTTTTATCGAACGTTGCCGAAATAATTGCCGCAAATGAAACCGATTTAGATTCGCCATATAATAACGGCTTGGCTACCGAAGACGATATTGCCAGTGCTTGCGTGTCGGTGCCCGTACAAATCTGTCAAGGCCAATCGCTTACCCTGACTGCACCTGCATCTGCTCCTTCGTATCAGTGGTATAGAAATGATGTTTTGATTCCTGGAGCAACTAACCAAGATTACGTAGCTACCGAATCGGGCAATTATACCGTAAACTTTACTTCTACAACTGGTTGTGTGGCGGGTAACTGCTGTCCAGTAATTGTCAATGTAAACGCACTACCAGCATTAAGTGCAGGTTCTGATGTTGCGACTTGTAGAGGTACAGCCGTAAATCTAACTGCAACCGGAACCGGTACATTGCTCTGGAATACCGGAGAAACGACAGCGACAATTTCGGTTAATCCTGCTTCGAGTTTGCAATATACAGTTAGCTTAACAAGTGCTTTAGGTTGTGTAAGCCGCGATACAGTAATCGTCACGGTGAGACCAACGCCAACTTCGGCAAATGCAGTTGCTTTGTGTAATAATGCAGGAACTCCAAGTAATGGTGCCGATGATACATTCACAATTACGTTGAATCCTTCTGGTGGAAGTGGGTCTGGATTTACTTATACTGTTTTTGTAAATGGAACTTCGACTGGCCAAACATATAACTATGGCTCTGCAAGTACTCCGATTAATGCAGGATTAATAAGCAGTGGACAAAAAACTTTACGGATTGTTGATGTGAATGGGTGCGAACTTAGCACAACGGTGAATCCACCAGCGAGTTGTTCGAGCTGCCCAACGAAGGTTTGTGTACCGATTGTAATTACTAAATCATAGGATGATTACCGAAGCGGAGAAAATCTTCTCCGCTTCTTTTATTTTGTAGCAAATAATTTTTTGCGTCGAATCCAAAGAATAAAACCCGTTATTGATAAAACTGCGGGGGTTAATCCAATAATTACGTAGATAATTTTTACCAAAACTCCGCCGTAATTTCCTACATGAAGCGGAAAAAACATGGCATCTACTTTATCCCAAAAAGATAAATCATCGAAGTGGCTCATAGATAAAAACTCACCACTATTGGTATCAAAACGTATCGAATTCCCTCCTGCAAACATTGCGTTTTGTCCTTGGAGATTTCCTCTTACACTAAATTTTTTATCGGGTTGTGTCGGAAAATAAACATAATTCGGAACCAATTCGGGCATTTTTTGACGTGCTTCGGCGTACATTTTATCGAGCGATGCTTTTACTAAAGTATTTTTTGGGGTAGCCACTGTTTCTTTTTGCCAAGTTTCAGATTCAAAAGCAAAGAGGTTCATCCAAAATCCAGTAAAAAAGATAATGATATTGAGTAAAAGCGACCAAACCCCAACCACTCGGTGCAAATCAGAAGAAAATACTCGCCAATTTTTGGTTTTGATTTTTATCTTAAATGTCAGGACTTTCCAGATGAATTTCCGATAAATAATGATTCCTGTAATGATTGAAACCAACATTGTCAATCCAAAAATGGCAGTAAGGGCGGCACCGGGCATTCCGAGATGAAACGAAAAATGAAACTGAAAAATCCATTCAATCCAACCAACCTCTAAATCGTCGGCACGCCCATGACGAATAATCTCACCCGTATATTGATTGATATTCGATGCTCCTAAATCGTACGAAATCAATCGTTCATCGTTGAGATAAAGCCTAAACTGATACGAATGGTCATTTGGGGCGGTCGGATTTATCCACGCCAAACCATCTAAGTTTGGGTATCTGTTGGTAATGGTTTTATACAAGCTATCGAGTGGAAGTGGTGTAGCTTGGGGTGTAACATGAGTTAGATTACCGTACATAAGTTCTTCTAACTCCTCCTTAAAAACCAGAATTGAACCACTGATGCCCAATAGTAGTAAGAAAATGCCCGTTATTAGCCCAAACCAGCTATGTATGCTAAAAATCAGGCGGTTAATTTTTTTCATTTTTGCTTAGTTTTTGTTTCCTAATCCGAATCGGATTGTACCAAAGCCAAAAACCACTAAACGATAACAAAATCAAACCTAACGAAACTATCGTAGTATATGTTAGTTTGATTTGGTCGCTCGATGTTTTAATAAAAAAATCAATGATTGACCCATCGTGAATCTTCTCAATAAAATCCGATTTTCGGGTATTTATGGCCAAAATCTTACCTGTTTTACAATCAATCTGTAACTCGGCGAAATGCTCTACAAACACGATTTTGGCGATTCCTTTTTGGGGTCTAATATCAATTCTATCAATCTCGTCAGAGGCTTTCAAAACCGTTTTGGCGTAGGTTTTGGCAATGGTCTGAATACTGTCAATTTTAATCCAATCGGCACTATTTTTACTTTCGCCCTTTTCGGTTTTAGGCAAAAGATTAGTTTGTTTTTTCCATCCGAGCAGCAAACCAGTGATACCAATTGTCATCATAAATATTAGTAATGGAATCGAAACCCATTTATGAATCTTGCGGTATAACCTTGTCGAATTTGAAATGCTTGAAACTTTGTTTGCCATTATATTTAAGAGAGATTGATAAATTTTTCTGAAATATAATGACAAATCGGCATGAATATGAAAATTTGAGACGTATTCGTAAATTAGTTTGACATCTTGTAAACTAATTTACCGTTTAAAACATCAAGGTAAAATTTACCGATGCCTGCTGATTAATCTTCGATTCTCTATTCACCAAATTCTGAACAATTGGTTTTTGAAAGGTAAGACCCGTCGAGAATCTTTTGTAGTAAAGTTCTATTCCGGCATTTGCCATCATTACCCAACCGCCCGTAAAATCATTTTCAATACCGTTCTTGGTATCTTTTTTTGAGTATTCGACCATCGTTCCGAGATTTGGCATAACAGTCAAATCACCCAATTTGGCCGTATAAAATGCTGTCAATGAGCCATTTGTACGATTGGCGAATCGGTATCTGCTTGAGTTTGCTGTATTAATTTTGTGGCTTGCATCAAAATTCAATCCCCAGTTGTGGTAACGAAGCGTATAAATGGCATTCAGAACAAAATCAACGCTGCCAGTACCCAATTGAAAATTGGCATTTGCACCTTCTTCACCAGTTTCTTCAAATTTATACCGACCGGTAGGTAGTTTGATACCTCCGCCAATCAAAAAGTTTTGGTTGATGTGATGCACCGTAGAGTCCCAGAAAGTATTAAAAACATTGTAGTGCATAATCATTGAGGCATCGCCCAAGCCTTCAAGTTTGGCAGTTCGGCCGCTCAATGTTGTTTGTTTATTGAAATTATACGGCAAAAAAACCAGTAATTGTGTTTTTTTGAATGGATAAAATCGTCCCCAAAGTTCAGTTGTCTGAAAATGCTCTTTCGTTTTCAAAATCTGACTGTTAAGGTGCGAATCGAAATCTCTGGTGCGGTATCTGACACCCACAAATCGCAGATGAGATTGTGGTAAAATCCCGAAAAACGAACCGCTATTGGCACAGCCGCACATATCGCATGCATGGCTTTGTATGGCGGTAATTATTAATATAAAGACAAGTGTTTTTTTCATTTACAAATCGAAATATCGGTTAAGCAACAATCCCGCAATAAATCTCTTTTATGCACATCTGCTCTGAGCGAATCTGCATCGTAGCCAATCGAAACAATATATTTTTTCAAATCCTCAATGTTTGTTTTGTTGGCATTATAAACCACCGTGATTGAGTTGTTTTTGACATCAATGATGGCATCTTTTACGCCTTTTTGCATTACAATACTCTTTCCAAGCCAAAACTTGCATTTTTCGCAAACCCTTCTGGTTTTAATTTCTGCTTTGGCAGGAGGCTCTACCCCCAAACCACAGAAACTTGCCAAAGAGAAAGTGATTGATGTCAGAAACTCCTTTCGTTTCATGGTTTTACATATTTTTCGGGATTTTTCGTAAATCTCTCTTGGCACGATTTGCTACAAAAACCATATTGTTTTTCTTTGTGGTCGGCCACGAGTTTACTTCCTTTTTTTACTTTCATGCCACAAACAGGGTCAGTTCCGTCTTTTTGTAATTCTGTCGATTTGGTTTCTTTTTTAGCAGGTTCTTGAACAGTCTGAAAGCTACTATAACTTATAAAAACAACTGATAATGTGAGTATTAAAATTACGTTTTTCATTTTTTGATTTTGTTTTAAGGTGCTGCAAATCTTTTATCTTTTAAAAATTGCTCATCGGTCAATGTTTTCAAAAACGCAATGAGTTTGGTACGCTCGGCAGATGTGGCCTGAATCCCCTTTTTCAATGAATTATCCAAAGTTGCCGACTGCACAATACCTTCATGATAATGATTTAAAACTGCTTCGAGGGTATAAAAACGACCATCGTGCATGTAAGGGGCTGTAATGGCAACGTTTCTAAGGCTCGGAACTTTGTATTTGTACTTATCGGATACATTTTGCGTGATTTGCTCCCGACCTGTATCCTCTACATTGTAAACCGCAATGCCATTGTTTCGATACGATTGGTCGGTAAATAATTCGCCCGCATGGCACGAAGCACACTTTTGTTTAAAAATCTCCAGACCCGCCAATTCATCGCTGTTGAGAGTTCCGCCCGATTCTTTTCTGATGTATTTATCGTAGCGAGAACTTGCCGAAACAAGTGTAACCATAAACTGCGAAAGTGCTTTCAGAAACCGCTCCGTTGTGATTTCTTTGCTTCCGTATGCCTTTTGGAATAGCGTAGCGTATTTTTCTTTTTTTCGGAGTTTTTCTAAAACATTCCCCAATTTTTCATCCATTTCAACTGGATTCTCAATTGGAGCAATCGAAAATAAATCCAAATCGAAAACCCCACCATCCCAAAAAAACTCTTTATAGAACGCCATGTTTTGAACTGGCGGAGCATTTCTCATACCACGCAAGTTATCAATCCCGTGACTGATGTCGTGTCCGTGATGCGTAAATGCGTAACTTTGATTGTGGCATTCGGCACACGAAACACTCCCATCACGCGATAAATCTCCATCATAAAATAACTCCCTGCCCAATTCAAATCCACCTTGGGTAATTGGATTCTTCGATAAATCATAAACAGGTGCGGGAAAATTAGCAGGAACCGAAAAAAGCTCTTCAGGTTTTATTTCTTGGGTGCTGCTCGAACAAGCCACACCCAAGAAATAGATTCCGCTAACTATCAATATTTTGTATTTGGTACGCATCAATGGTCGTTGTGAACGTGGTCAACTATAAAACTTTTAGCGTAGTTTTCAGATACAACTTTGCCAGCTGCAGGAGCCATAATTACACTCGATTTTGCTAAACTAATTTGGTTGACGGCACTGAAAACTTTTGTAACATCCGATATGACATGAACAACTGGAGCAATATCTTTACGAACTTTGGCATTTTTGCTCAACGGAAAAGTAAGTGTACGAAGATTATTTGGAGTTACTGAGGTTCTACCACCAAAACCACCAATGTGGAACTGATATTTTTGTAAACCGCTTGCATTTGCGGGAATCGCCGTTGATGTACCTTCCATTTTAAAGAAAATGTAGCCCGAATTCCAAGACCAGTACATATTGTCATTTCCATAAGAAGCTGGGTCGAGAACACCGGTACGTTGGCTAACATCAGAAATTGATTTTAGGCTATCAACACCAATCGTGTAGCTTAGTTCGGTATAATTACTCGCTGGAACGTCTTTTAAAGTCGCAATCAATGATTTTGAATCTGATTGACGAATCAAAAAATAATCATTCGGGAACTTGACTGTTTCGCCTTTGTCATTCTTTAATGCAATATTCGATACAAAATAATTGAGAGTTGTAACTGTAAAATCTTCGCCCGATGAGTTTTTAGCAGTGGTTGTACCAAGTACTAATTTTTGGTCGCCGATTCGGTTATCGAATTCAATGCTCACTGAATTTTTATCAGTCGCACTGTAATCGTCCATATCTTCTTGATGGCATGAAACGATTGCAAAAGTTGTTAAAGCTGAGAGTATAATTAATCTGAAACTTTTCATTTTGAATTAAATTTTGAATATATGCCAAGGCAAAACCAATGGCTCTGCCATAAGCTAAGTAATTGAAATCTGTAAACCGAAAAATAGGATGATGGAGAATGTATATATAGCCCGAATTGACAAATCAGAGAGTCTGATTAATCAAAAATAGACTAATATTGACATTCGAGAAATAAAATGAACCAGCATCAAGCCAAAAGGCAAGTGCAAATGCCTATCGAAAGCATTTAGGTACGGTAAAATGAAAAGATTATCCCAAACAGGGAGGACGAAAGATTGAGGAAGCGAATCTTTTAAAATAGGTATTATGGTATTCTGGAGTAACTGAATTGACCTCAAAACTTGTAGATTTAAAATCTAAGTTTAGGATTTCTTCGCAAATCATCGTAGGTAATTCAAACTTCTCGAAAATGTTTCTTTGTGATTGGTTTTCACGCTCTTCGAGGGCTTTTACCTTCTTGGCCAAATAACAAGTACCATCGCAATGAAGCTCTGGACGGTCTTTGTTGATACATAAAACTTTGGCAATGTAATCTTTGCGGAGTTGGAAATCTATGAAATAATACGCCTCAGTAAATGGACGAACCATTACTGAAAATAACAGCAATATGGCGATGTATTTCTTCAATTAGTGTTAAACTTTGCTACAAAGATAACGCTCAAAAAAATTGAAATATATGATTTGGCTCAGAAAAATCTTCAATTAATTCGATTTGTGCGATAAAAACCTTAAAATTGTCAATCTAAAAACACTTCTAACATTCTATTATGAGAACCCTAAACTTGTTTGTTTGTTTATTCTTAGTTTCAACTCTTTCATTTTCACAAAAAATCCTTCCTGAGCGTGAGCGTGCCGCAGTTATTGATGAAATCCTCGAAGACCGAATGACCAATTTATTGCCAAAACTTATGCGAAAAGAGGGGATTGATATGTGGGTGATTATCAGCAGAGAGTACAACGAAGACCCCGTAATGAAGACCATGTTGCCTTCGGTTTGGCTATCGGCTCGCCGTCGTACGATTATGGTTTTTACGGATAAAGGCGAAAAAGAGGGTGTTGAACGTTTGGCAATTGCTCGATACGATGTCGGTAATTTATTGAAAGGCGAATGGGATTTGAATGTTAATCCCGACCAATGGGAGGCTCTGATAAAGGTCATTAAAGAAAGGAATCCGAAAAAAATTGGACTGAATTTTTCAAAATATTATGCCCACGCTGATGGGTTGACTTACACCGAGCATAAAGAATTCATGGAAAAATTGCCAGCAGAATTTCAAAATCGTGTGGTTTCGGCGGCAAATTTGGCAGTAAATTGGCTCGAAACCCGTACCGAGCGAGAAATGACGATTTACCAACAGATTTGTAGAATCTCGCACGAGATTATCGAAGAGGCTTTTTCGGATAAAGTCATTCAGCCAGGTGTCACAACAACCGACGATGTGGTTTGGTGGATGCGTCAGAAAGTAACCGATTTAGGTCTCGAAACTTGGTTTCACCCAACGGTAGATATTCAACGCTACGACCCCGAAAACTTCGACCATTTACGAACATTCTCAAAAAGACCAACCAAACAAATCATCATGCCGGGCGATTTGCTTCATTGTGATTTTGGTATCACATACCTCCGCCTGAACACCGACCAGCAGCAGCACGCTTATGTTTTTCGAGCAGGCGAAACCGAGATTCCGATGTATTTGAAGAAAGCTTTTGAAAAGGGCAATCGACTACAAGAATGTCTGACCGAGAACTTTAAGTTGGGTAAAACTGGCAATGAAATTTTGGCGGCGGCTTTGGCACAATCTAAAAAAGAGGGAATCAACGGTACGATTTATACTCACCCAATCGGAAATCATGGCCATGCGGCCGGACCAACCATTGGTATGTGGGATAATCAAGGAAAAACAATTGGTAGCGGTGATTATCCACTCAATAGTAACACGGCGTATTCGATAGAGCTAAACGCGGCGGTTGAGATTACGGAGTGGAAGAAAACCATCAGAATCATGCTCGAAGAAGACGGTTTTTTTGATGATAAAGGCACATTTAGATACATTGATGGTCGCCAAACGGAGATTATCGGTATTCCAAGAAAGATGTCAACAAATTCGAGATATTAAGGATTTTATTATAATGGCGAATAACATTCGCCTACTTAATATATTGTAAACTAAGTTATTTTAAGTTTTTGAGTCTCCCCTCCCCATTGTTGGGCAGGGCTGTTAAGTTCTAATAGTTTTAAATAGTTCTTTGACATTTTGACAAAATAATATTTGGGCATTCTTAATAGAATCGTCAATATTTTGACGTAAATAATTGAGCGATATTGCACTAAAAATGGACATATTTACCGCTCCATTATCATTTTTAATACTATTATTATCTTCATTGAAATTCACATCCTTGACCCAATGGATTCGGTTTTCAATACCCCAGTGTTCTCGAATTCCTTTGGCAAATACTTCGGCAGAGAGTTTGACATCACTAATTCTGTATGAAATGCTTTGGGTTGTGATGAGCTGTTTTGGCATTTTCCTATTGGGGCGGCTATGTTGGGTAACACTTTTCTCTATGACAATAAAACGATTTAAATTTGTCCAATTTTGTTTGAGTATTTCATCCACATTATCATACAATTTTACTGTCCAAGTTGTCATTCTTCCATGTGCTTTTTGAGTCACTTGGTGAGTTTGAAGTGGATTATTATTTTTAACAAATCTTTCAATGTGTTCATAGAGTTTTATCTGATTCTTTTTGACCTGTAAAACGTAATGATTACCTGATTTAAGAATAGCATTTACCGTTTTTTTGTGTATAGAGAGCGTCTAATGTTATAATTACACCCTTATCTTGTAAAGAAGGTAAGAGCGTTCTAAGGATTTCAGTTTCGCTTGTTTTTTTATTGCGAAAGTCTTCAATTACATAAGATAAACCCGTTTTTTGAACATAAATGCTTACCATTGAACAGAAATCTTGTGTTTCAGCATTGTAATTGCTCATAGTTGATTTTAATGATTTACCATCAGCACTAACCCAATCTAATGGCAATAATTCTTGATTTGAAGCCCAGTTAGAGAAACTTTCTTTCACTGATTTTTTGTCTAAATTTGTAAGTAGCTCTCGAATCGTTACATGACTCGGAACTCCATGTTTTAAACCAAACACTTCAGTAAAATAAATACTATTGGCTTTAACAAACTTTCCCAATGGACGGTAACCAGTATAGCCACTTGTGATTCCTAAAAATATCATCCAAAGTATATCTTGGAATGGATAGCGTTGACCTTGACCTCTGCGAGGGTCAGGCAGACTTTTGAATAATTCATTTAAACTCATTTCCCAAATATTATTTGGTCAAAATTAATAAAAAATTAGAACTTAACAGCCCTACATTGTTGGGGAGGGATGAAGGGCGACCGACGCTCGGTGGGGTCAAAAGGTTTCCTGAAATGTCGAAATTTTAACCTCACCCTTCCTTTCCCTCTCCGATTGGAGAGGGAGGGACACGATAACAAAAACTTACACTTACTTATATCACAATGTACTTAACTTTACCAAAGAATTATGAAAGAAAACAAGTACGCAAAAATGAGTTTAGAAGAACTCAAAGCGACCGAAAAAAAGATGAAAGTTGCCATTAGTGCTTTTATTGGAATGCTCATTGTTCTGGCAATCAGTGTTGCCTATCTCACACTGCGAGACGGCTTTAGTGTTTTCTTAGTCTTACCCTTTACATTGATTCCAATATTGATGGCAAATGTTATGGGTATGAAAAAGATTCAAGAAGAAATCAAATCACGAGGATAAACGATAAAGAAATATCATTGTATCGTATTCTGCTTTATTTTACCTTAAACTAACCCTATGCTTAAAGATTCACTCGCTATTTTGGCAGTTTTATGTCTGAATATTGTTTTGGCCGAATGGCTCAATTCAAAGCCATTTTTTAAGCATGTTGGCACTGGTTTAATGGTAATCATTCTGACAGCTATTGTTGCAAATTTGGGATTAATCCCTGCTTCGACACCTGCAACACCGCTTTATGATGGGATTTTTGCCTACATCGCCCCGCTTTCAATCTTTTTGATGCTGCTTGGGGTGAATCTCAAAAGCCTAAAAAAAGCAGGGCGTCCTATGTTGCTGATGTTTTTGGTTGGCTCAACAGGCACAATGCTTGGTGCTTTGGTGGCAATGTGGATGGTAGGCGGTAAAGAGTCTATCGGTGAATTGTTTTATGCTCTCGGCGGAATGTACACGGGTACATACATCGGCGGGAGTATCAATTTTAATGCAGTGGCGATACATTACGGAGTCTCGCAGCAAGGTAGTTTGTTTTCGGCGGCAACAGTTGCCGATAATATCATTACAGCTGTTTGGGTGATTGCTACTTTGGCTTTACCGCAGATTTTTCAAAAGTTGATTCCAAGAAATAAATTGATTCATCAAGTTGCCGATATTTCGGTAGAAAATCACCATACTGAGTCAGAAAACGTCCGACCTGCTGACTTAGCCTTTTTGTTAGCAATTAGTTTAATCGGAATTTGGGTTTCGGGGCTTTTGCACGAATTAATCCCTACGATTCCGACTGTTCTTTGGTTAACTACTTTGGCTTTGGTTTTAGCACAGATTCCGATTGTGAATCGCCTGAAAAGACAAAGATTACTCGGTTTATTGGGTGTTTATTTGTTTTTGGCTGTAATTGGAGCTTATTGCGACATCCCTGCATTAATAAAAGACGGGCAATTAGCAGTTATTTTGATGGGTTTTGTTACGATTTTGGTCTTGGTTCACGGTCTTTTGGTTTTTGGAATCGGCTATATCTTTAAACAAGATTGGGATATTGTCTCGATAGCTTCACAAGCCAATATTGGCGGAACAGCCTCGGCAATGGCTTTGGCACGAAGTCTTAACCGTAATGACTTGGTTCTACCCGGAATATTGGTCGGAGCTTTAGGCAACGCAATCGGAACTTACCTCGGAATCTTAATTGCCGAAATTATGAAAACATCAACGATTTACTGATTACAGTTTTTCGATATTTTCATCAATCCAATGAGCGTGTTCTTTGAGCCAAGATTTCATCCGCTTAATCTCTTTTTCGTGCGAACCTTTGGTTGAGTTTGGCGTAATTCTTTCATTAAGAATATCCCATCTATCAAAATTTCGGGCTACTAAACCATTTTCTGTAATGTATTTATTGTAATCGTCAATCGTTTTATCTAATTGATTATCAGATAGTTGAGATTTGCGTAGCGAACTCCATCGCTCTTTTAATTCGGCTTTAAATTCATCATCCGAAATCAACTTTTTCCACCAAAAAGGCACAAGCCAAGCATCGCCACCGCAATATTTATTATACTCAAAAACCCAAGCATGGCGATTCATTCCATCACAAAAACCATTGTCAGAGCCAAAGGCAATATCGAAGTCCCAAATTGGACCCATCGCTAATTTCTTACCTCTATCTTTCTGCAAATACGTACTTAGGCGGTAGCCATCGTGGTTTTGGAACAATTCTGTCAAGATAAAAAAATCAATAAAACTCGATACATCAATAAAGTTTCTGTAGCCTTTTTGTGGGTCTTTGAAATCGGCTGAGGCGAGGGCATTTTCAAAATCATTGATGTATTTTTGAATGTAGTTTTTTTGGATGGGAGTAATATCATCGGCTTTGGGGTAATCATAAACAAAATACGTTTTACTTTTTCTTGAAACCCGTCCATTTTGGTCGATTTGAGACCTAAACGAAATATTATCGTTGTAATCTCTATCACCATTTCCATCACCCACTGTTTTATCAATTTTGATAATATAGCCACCCGTAATTTTATCGTCAGTACTATCCTTTTTGGTTAATTTGGCAATATTTATTCTGCTTTCGTCACGTTTTAGTTTCTCCATCAACACATACATTCCTAAATAATCATCGTTGATTTCGACCTCCACAAACTTCGTTCGGGCGGCATATTTTCCTATTTCGTTCGATAATTTGTATGCAACTGCATTTCGTAGTAAAGTTTTATCGCCGTAAGGCCCATGAAGTACCCAATCTGAATTGGCAGGTAAACCCAAAAGCGAGACTTCGCGGCTTTTCTTTGAATCGCTTCTCAACTCAAATCCGTAGGATTTTTTTTCGTACATCATTTGAGAAACTGCCCCACGAAGCTCGATTCCGATTTTGGAATCCAAAATTAGACTATCATTTACCCAAATTTTCAGATTTCCGTTTGTCTTGGGTTCATCACGAATCTTGCCGTCGGTTTTTATGGTCAAAAGTGGTACTTTTTTGTTTCGAGGAGGGGTAACGTGGTTTTCTTTGCCAATGCTGTTGCAGTTTAGCAAAGCCACGACCATTATTATGGCCAATGAGATTTTAAGTTTCATGAGTAAATATGCTTTTTCATTAAGTATCGTAAAAATACTACAAGATTTAGAAAGTACAAATTTTGTGGATTCTGTAAAAAAAAGGGATGACTAAGTGCCATCCCAAAGATATTATATGAATCAAAAAATTACTCGCCTTGACCTAAAGAATAGCCTAAAACGCCATCGAAACTGTAAAGGTTTTCGGTTTTTATGAAGTCAAAACCATTGTCGTTGACGAGAGTTAGTAATTCTAAAACCTCTTTTTTCTGAATCGGTGTCCCTGGTCCTTGTTTACTCACAAAACGGCATCTCCAGTGGTCAACACAGAAGGTTTCTTCGTGGCCTTCGGGATAAACCTTTACACCCCGATTGGTAATCATTTTGAGTTTCAGCGTTTCATGACTAATTGCTGAAAGCATATTTCCTAAATCATTTGCCGTGCCTGCCGACCAATCCAAGAAGACATCTACCCCAACTAATTCTTTGGTTTGTAGCACTTTTTGTTGGGTATTTATCTTGATTCCTTGTGGAGCAGAAGCATAATTGGCAGCTTTAAAATGCTTAGGCATTTGTCCAAGACGTTCGATAACAGCATCGGCAAACTCTTGTGTACCAACTTTTTTAGTACTGAATCCGTCTTTGAAAATATCGCCCGTATGAATACCGTCTTCGAGTGTACGTAGCCAAGCGTTATGAATTTTTGTTGCTACATCGGCTTGATTAATGTGTACAAGCATTTGAATCGCCGCATTGATAAGCCCCGATGGATTGGCAATGTTTTTACCTGAAATGTCTGGAGCCGAGCCATGAATGGCCTCGAACATGGCACAATGGTCGCCAATATTGGCCGAGCCGCCCATACCTACCGAACCCGCTACTTCGGCAGCAATATCTGAAATAATATCACCGTAAAGATTTAAGGTAACGATAATATCGAATTTTTCGGGTCTATCGGCAAGAAGTGCCGAACCAATATCAATAATTTTATGGTCTTTTTCGATTTCTGGATATTCCTGCCCAATCTCATCAAACACTCTGTGGAATAATCCATCGGTCATTTTCATGATGTTATCCTTCGAGAAGCACGTTACTCTCTTGCGGTTGTAAGCTCGTGCATATTCAAAAGCATAGCGAATGATTTTTTCGCATCCGGGTCTCGAAACCAATTTCAAACACTGATAAACATCTTGCGTTTGGCGGTGTTCAATTCCTGCATATAGGTCTTCTTCGTTTTCTCTCACGATTACCAAATCCATGTTTGGATGGCGAGTTTCGACAAAAGGATAATAGGCCTGACAAGGGCGAACATTGGCAAATAGCCCTAAAGTTTTACGAGTAGTAACGTTGAGACTTTTGAAACCACCACCTTGTGGCGTTGTGATTGGTGATTTGAGGAAAACTTTGGTTTCACGAAGCGATTTCCAAGCAGAATCTTCGATACCTGCCGAAATACCTTTTAGATATACTTTCTCACCGATTTCGATAACTTCTGGTTCAATTGCGGCATTGGCTGCTTCTAAGATTCGGAGCGTTGCCGACATGATTTCTGGTCCGATTCCGTCTCCGTAAGCTACAGTAATTTTGGTTTTAATTTGAGGTAGATTATCAGCACTTTGCTGATTTTTTGTTAGCGTTTCCATATAAAAATGATGAAGGTTACGCTAATAAAATCATTATACGTAACCTTTTGTTTTGATTATTGATATTATCAATTTCGGTATAGAAACGAATTATGAAAGATGCTTTCGACGATTTATTTTGCAGCAATGAGCAAACCTAAACCAATCAAGTAGCATAAAAGCATGATATTCAGAATAGTATTTGTGCCTTTGGGGGCATCTTTGAATTCTTTCCAGATAAAAATACCCCAAATGGCCGCCACGATGGTTGCTCCTTGTCCGAGTCCGTATGAAATGGCTGGGCCTGCCTTGCCTGATGCGATGATATTAAACGACATTCCGATGCACCAAATCATTCCACCCAATATGCCCATCAAATGATTGCGAGACGAACCATCAAAATAATCGGAATAGCTTACTGGGCTACCCAAAAAAGGGCGTTTCATGAGCAATGTATTGAGAATAAAATTGCTGGCGAAAATCCCAACCGAGAAAAATACAACCGCTGTGTAAGGGCTAAGTTTACCTTCGATTGGATAATTGAAATCTGGAAACATCGAATTGGCTACGTATTTATAAAAAAGACCCATCAATGAGCCGCTGATTACTGATAAAACTAATCCTTTTGTAGAAACAGAAGTAGCCGAAGACATTTTGCGGTAGGCATTGGCATTGAGCAAAATCGCTGCAACGATGAGCAAAACCCCAATTATGAGCAATGTTGAGTTGCCCATCGGGTAATCTAAGTAATTAACGACTACACCAATGACTAAAGCCAAACCAATGCCAACTGGAAACGCTACCGACATTCCAGCAATCGAAATGGCCGCCCCAAGCAAAATATTGGCAATATTGAAAATTACACCACCTAAAAGTGCCGATTGAATGTTTTCGTTGTCGGCTTGATGGAAGTCATCTAAAAAACTTCGACCACCTTCGCCGATACTGCCGAGTGTGAAGGCAAAAATGATTGAGGTAAGGAGAATGCCGATGACGTAATCCCAATAAAAAAGCTCAAAACGCCAATTGTCTTTTGTGAGTTTTTGGGTATTTGCCCACGAACCCCAACAGAGCATCGTGATAAAACAAAAAATTATGGCAGTTGAATAGTTTTCGATGATAAACATATTGGTAGAACGGGTTTCCAACCCGTTGGTTTAGAGAGTTAATCTTTGGAACGGGTTAAAAACCCGTTCTACTGTTTTAAAGGAATTTTCTTTTGCCCAAAGCGATAAATCGTTTGGTTGGTATCGCTGTTTGGGGCATCACTGTATATTAAAACCTCTGAAATTCGACATTCGTGTTCATCGCTTGGATTCAAAAGTTTGAGTTTAACCGTATGTTTTCCTTTTGGTAAAAGATATTTCCAGAATAACTCGTGTCGGCGTTCTTTAAAACTCGTTGGTAAGGCTGCCGTTTCGATTTTATTGCCATCGAGATACAACTCAACCTGAAAATTAAGCGTACTCTCAGAAGCCCATTTGGCAGTTTCTCCTTTCACTACGAAACCCGTTCCTTCAAAATCGAATGAATATTCGTCTTTGAGTGTTTTTGAAACGAATATTTTATCAACTGGATAGGTTCCTTCAAAACTCTTTTCCATTTTTACTGGAACTGGCGTTTGAATCGGAATCATTACTTTATCGCCTACGATTTTTCCGCCGTTGCGTTCGATATTCATCAAAGCGTGTTTTGTTCCGATTTCGTAAACATCTGAAAGTGAAATAGTTGTGTATTTGAAATCAATATCCTCGGCTTCTTTGAGGCCCATTTTCCAATAGTCAGGAATTTTTGAATACCCCAATACCGTTCCTAAAATTCCACCTGCCGATGATGGATTACAGTCGGCATCTTGACCGCAACGAGTTGTGATTTCCATAGTTTTTGTGAAATCTCCGTTTCCGTAAAGCAATCCCAAAACTACATAAGCCGAATTGATAGTAGCATCAATATTAAAAGGTGCAAAAACACCATCGGGGCAGCCAATGTCTTGTGTCCATTTGTCTTGCAGCAAAAACCAAGTTTTCTTCCAGTCGGTCGGATACATTTGATGCCATTTGATGACATCGGCAATACATTTATAGTAATTACTTTCTTTCGGAATCGTCTTCAATGCCTCATTGACAATGTATTTAATGTCTTTTGAAGTGAAGGCGAGCGTGTAGCAAGCACCCAAATAAACACCACCAAAATAGCCATCACCGTAGTTCATGATATGTCCGATTTTATCCGAAATCTTTGAGGCAGTATTGGGCATACCAGGCGACATTAATCCTGCAAAATCACATTCTATCTGGTAATCAATACAATCGGCGTGTGGGTTATTAATCCAGTGTCCCGAAGCTGGCGGCATGATTCCGTGCAAAATATTGTATCGTCCTGCTTGATTGGCGTGCCAAAGTGCATAACCTGCATTGGCATACGCCTTGGCGTGTGATTCGATTGGTGCATCGAAACCTTCTTTTTCGAAGACGTCAACAAAAGTCAAATCCATGTACAAATCATCGTACAGACCAGCGTTATTGAGCATCGTTTTCTTTAAATAGCCATCATACCACGGAATCGGATGGTATTCGTTGATAATTGTGCCATTGTAACGAAACTCCACTGGCCCACCAAACGTAACGCCAATGGTTTGTCCGGCCCATCCGCCCATGATTTTATCTTTGAGTTGAGCTTTTGTAAGTGTTAGCGTTTTTTGTTGAGCAAATGCAGAAATGCTTAAAAATAAAATGAGTATTTTTTTCATAGGGGTTGAAATTAGAGCTTCAAGAGAATAAGTTAGAAATCAAATCGTAATTCGTCAATCGTAATTCGTAATTAAGTTTCATCTTTCTAAATTCTGATGCAAATAGCTTTTCATGATTCGTTTGATGAATTCGTTTGAATCAATTTTAACGCCTATTTCAGCATTAGGTGGTTTGGTTTCATCAACAATCGTATAGCCTTTATCATCGACCGAAATATTTACTTTTTTAGTTTTGAATAATTCGGGATAAATAATCATTCCGATTGCCACGGGGTCGAAAAGCGTTGGCGTTTCATTGTTCCACAAAATATAAAGCCCCGAAAGTGCATTGGTCAGCACCGACTGACGCATCAATAAAATATCACGTTTAGCTTTATCAAGTTTTACCATTGCAGTTACGTCTAATCCTGCATAAACAATATCGGCCCCCGAATTGACAAATTTTTTAGAAGCTGGAATATCAACTTTTACATTCCACTCGGCGTCAATGGTTGGGTGGGTTGCGTAACCGATATAAAACGAACCAAACATGGCATAAATCTTTTTAGCCATTTTGAGTGCGTTGGGGTCTTTATCAATGACATCGGCCATATTGGTAACTGGTCCAACCGAAATGATTATGACCTCATTTGGGTATTTTTTGAGGTTTTCGATGATAAAATCAGTCGCCGATTGTTTGATGGGTTGAAGTTTGTTGAAATCTTTTGCCCAGTAAAATTGTTCGGCGTACCAATTGGCACGAGCATCTGTATTGGATGTATTTCTTCCCAAAGCCACCGGAATCTTATCTTGACCTGTTTCATAAAGCATTTTGAGGGCAACTTTTGCACGGTCATCGGTTCGTCCGTAGCAAGTGGTTATTCCCAAGATTTCGAGTTTGTCTTGGTTGGTTAGCAACATTGCCAAAGCAAAAGCATCATCAATGTCATCGCCTAAATCGCAATCAAAGATTACTTTTTGGCGGGTTTGGGCTTGAGTAAATAATGAAATTAAGAATAAAAAAATGATTAGTTTTTGTTTCATAGTGTATTTGGTTGAATGATTTTATATCTCTGACCTAAACGGAATTGAAGCCTGAGCCCCCATGCGTGTAACCGCAATCGAGGCCGCTTTACAGGCAAATTTAACTGCCTCGGTGAGTGGTTTTTCTTCCGAAATAGCTACCGATAATGCCCCGCTAAAGCAATCTCCGGCGGCTGTTGTATCGGTGGCTTCAACTTTCGGTGCTTCGATTATCCCCTCAAAATCGCTTGTTTTAAGGTAAGCCCCCTTTGCTCCCAAAGTTATTACTACGTTTGCGACTCCTTTCTCAATAAATGCGGTGGCGGCGTTTTTGGCCGATTCGAGGTCTGTTACTTTGATTCCAGTTAAGATTTCCGCTTCGGTTTCGTTTGGAGTTATGGCATAAAAGTATTTGAAAACCGATGACGATAACTTTGCCGCTGGTGCAGGGTTCAAAATTACTTTCAGACCCGATTCGCTCGCTTTTTTAATGGTATATTCTACTGTTTCGATAGGTGTTTCGAGTTGGAGCAGTAGAATATCATCTTTTTCAAAAACTGCGGCTGCTTTGTCTATGTCTTTTGTTGAGAGGTGAGCATTGGCTCCAGGGGCAACTGTAATGCAGTTTTCGCCCTTTGCATCAACATTAATGAGAGCAACCCCCGATGGGTGTTCAGAATCTGTAAAAACATAGTCGGTTTGAATTCCCTCTTGTTCAAATTGTTGAAGAGCCTGCTTGCCAAAAATGTCATTACCGATTTTGCAAACAAATATAGTTTTACAATTTAGCCGAGCAGCCGTAACCGCCTGATTTGCACCTTTTCCACCAGCATTCATCAAAAAATCACCTCCAATGACGGTCTCGCCAGGGGCAGGTAGCTTTTTTGCTTTTATAACCATATCGGTATTTGAACTCCCAACTACAATTATTTTTTTCATTGATTTGGATTAGAATTGACACATACAAAAATATCTAAAAATAATTCTAATTTTCAAGATAAATTTGTTCAGTTTTAGTTACTTCTAAAAATTATTATTTTAATATATTTATCAATATTTTTCTCATATTTAAATAAAAAACTAATAGTTATAGCTATTTCTATGAATAAAATCGAATTACTTTTTAATCTAATAAAGTCATTTACGAAGTCAGAAAAGCGGTATTTCAAATTATTAACGCAAATGCACAGTGGCGAAAAAGGCTTTGTGATACTATACGAGTTGCTTGACGAGTCGAAACACTTTGATGAATCCTTAAAAATTAAACTCAAAAATGTATTCAAGGGTGACTCAATTGAACCTGCTCGTAAGTACCTCTACAAACTATTGATGAAGTCGCTAAGGCTTTTTGAGGAGGAAAACAATGTAGAGAACAAATTGAGCAATCTGGTAAACGACTGCAAAATTTTGTTTGCCAAAGGTCATCTCAAATTATACGAAGAACAACTCGAAAAAGCCCAAAAGATGGCCTTGAAGTACGAAAAATATACTTATTTTCAGATTTTGGCAAGGCTTGAACTCCAAAACTTAGTACGTTCTCAGTTCAATAACTTAGACGAAAATCAACTAATTCAAAAGCAAACTCAGCTTAAAGAGATTATTAAACACGAATTATTACTACACGAACATGCTTCGCTTTACGAGATTTTGTTATTTAGGTATTTACGAAATGGTATTGTCAGGAGCAAAGAGGGCAAAGATAAATTGAATGATTTGCTGCTCGAAGAAACCCAAATTTTACAGAAATCACGCTTAAAATCATTTGAATCGCAGAAACTACACCTTAATTTTCAGTCGGCCTATTTTATGATGATTGGCTCGCACAAAGGGAGTTTACAGGTTTATTATGAACTGAACGATTTATTTCGGAAGAATCCCGAACTTTGGTCTGATAACCCAATCAATTACATTTATGTGTTGGATGGAATTTTGACGGATTTGACCGAAATGGAGCGGCTGTCTGACATAGACTTCTTTCTGGAAGCTTTAGCAACAATTGCTCTTGAATTCAAAAATGTTTCGGCAGTAGGTAAAACCTTACATTTTATTCATCGAATCAATCAATTAATCGCTCAAAAAGAGATTGAAAAAGCTGTAATTTTTTGGAATGATTCAGTTGAAGATATTAAAAAAATGACCCAGCAACTACCGAGTGGATTGCAAGTTGAATTCAGATTTGCCAATGCTCGACTGTTGTATTTTGCTAAAAAGTATTCTTTGGCACTCAAAGAAGTAAACTTTATTTTTGATGAATATTTGAAAGTTTTGAGTGCATCGCAATACTCTGAATGTCGAATCTTGAATTTGATGATACACTACGAACTCCGTAATTTTGATTATTTGACTTACGCCTTACAATCGCTCGAACGGAAATTGAAATTAGAGAAACGGTTTTACGCCATCGAGCAATTCATTATCAAAGTTTTTAGGAATATTCTTAACGACAAAAAATTATCAATTCGATTACAAAAAGAATATAAATCTATTGCCGAAAATCCTTATAACCAATCAATTATTCGTAAACTATCACTTAATAAATGGGTGGATTTACACCTCAAAATTTAGATTTTATGTCATTTTTTAAATTACAAATCGCAGCTTTAATCGTTCCACTCGGGTTTTATTCGAGCATCAATTCATGCACAACTATCGAAAAGGAAACTGTAACCACAGAGCCTTCTCTAAAAACGTACCTTGTAGGAGATTCGAGCAATGTCGAAACCAAAACCAAAGGTGGTTTTCTTTTGATGGGGGGCAGCAAAGATGTCGAAGTTGCGATTAAATGGTTTTTGGAAAGAAGTGGGGGCGGTGATGTTGTCGTGATTCGCTCTTCGGGTGCCGATGGCTACAATAAATTTATGTTTGATTTGCACAAGGTAAACTCGGTCGAAACATTAATGCTGGATAGTCGAGATAAATCTTATTTACCCGAAGTCGCCAAAAAAATCCGAAATGCGGAGGCATTATTCATTGCAGGTGGCGACCAGTGGAACTATGTCAAATACTGGAAAGATTCACCAGTCGAAGATGCTCTCAATTATCTCATCAATGAAAAAAAAGTGCCAATTGGTGGTACAAGTGCTGGTTTAGCGATTTTAGGAGAATTTTATTTTGATGCCCGAAACGATACGGTTACTTCACTCGAAGCCCTCGAAAATCCTTATAATGAAAATGTTACCATTGGGAAAAGTGATTTTATCAATTGTAAATTTTTAGCAAATACCATCACAGACTCGCATTATACCCAACGGAGTCGTCAAGGACGCCACATTGTGTTTTTGGCTCGCATGGCGAAGGATTTTGGTTTGAAAAATGCAAGGGGAATCGGCGTTGACGAGCAAACGGCAGTTTGTATTGATGAAAATGGAATCGGTAAAGTTTATGGGATAAATGATGCTTATTTTTTGGATAGTGATGGCTCTAAGCCTGATAAATGCCAAATCGGTGAAAAACTTTCATGGAACACTGTAAAAGCATATAAAATTAGTGGAAGTTTAGAAGGGAATGGACGTTTCGAGGCAAAAACTTGGAAATTGGATGGGGGTACCGCTTATTCGTACTCGGTTACTGATGGAAAATTGACAGAAAAGTAGTGAGTTTCTACAACCATTATGCGTTGATTCTCGTTTTAACAGAAAACAGAATCCAAGAAAATGAAAAAGCTAAAATTGACTACGTTAGTCATCTTTTTGATGACCATTACATCTGCTTGTAAAGAGGAGGTTATTGAACCTACGGGAGGATTAAAAATTACTTTGGGTAGTAATTATAGTGGAGCTGGATACCAATTGTACCCTAATCCAATCTATACCGGTAACGGAATATTTCCCTTTGCGATTAAGTCAGGACAAGTTCCAGAGTTTTCTGGACCTTTCATCATTAATTTTTCTGACTTAAATGAAGCTACCTACATCTTTAGGTTAAACAACCTTTCATATTACGTGCAAGTAACAAGGGGTAAAGTACGAGAATATAGTTTTAATTAAGAGCAAATGAGGCACGACTTTTTGGTCGTGCCTCATTCATAATTTCTGAAAATTAGAAGTTTGGTTTCAATAAATATTTGCCGTAGAACCTTTCGATTTCTTTTACAGCATCTTCAGCGGTATCTACTAATTTTATGAGATTCAAATCTTCTGGATTAATATTGCGTTCTTGTTCGCACATCACATTTGTGAGCCAATCGAGCATAGGTTTCCAGTAATCGGTACTTACCAGAATAATTGGGAAACGTGCGATTTTCTTTGTCTGAATCAAAGTGAGTGACTCAAAAAGCTCATCCAAAGTACCAAATCCACCAGGCATTACAATAAACCCTTGCGAATACTTCATAAAACACACTTTTCGTGCAAAAAAGTAATCGAAATTGATACTTTTATCGGGGTCAACGTATTTGTTTGGTACTTGCTCAAATGGTAATTTGATGTTCAAACCCACCGATTTCCCGCCTTTTTTGCTGGCACCTTTGTTGCCTGCCTCCATGATTCCTGGGCCACCACCTGTTATCACACCGTAACCTTTTTTTACTAATCTACCCGCAATATCTTCGGCCATTTTATAGTATTTGTGGTCGGGTTTTGTACGAGCCGAACCGTATATCGTTACACATGGACCGATTTTAGAGAGGTGGTCGAAACCGTTTACAAATTCGCCAATTGCCTTAAAAATCATCCAAGAGTCGTTGCTCTGAATCTCACTCCAATCTTTTTGTTCAAAAGCTTCTCTTATTTTTTCTTCTTCTTGATGCTCAAATTCTTTTTCTGTCATTGGGTTTATAGCTTTGTTGTTTTAAATACAAATCACTTGTAATTACCTTATAATCAAGTAAATGTATAGTTGGAAAATCAATTAAATTTTATTTCAATGCTATTTTTAGAATAACATTGGAAAATGAAAACGTATATTTGCAAAAAAATGTTCTAAAAAACAAAAAAAACAATGTTAAGAGTAGCAATCGGTGGCGACCATGCCGGATTTGAATACAAGAAAGTAATCTTGAATTATTTACAAGAACAAAACTACGATACGGCTGATTTTGGCCCATATAAGCCCGAATCTTTCGATTATCCAGATTCGGTTCACCCATTGGCAACTGCAATCGAAGAAGGAAAATACGATTTTGGGATTTTGATTTGCGGTAGCGGAAATGGCGTTTGTATGACAGCCAATCATCATAAAGGAATCCGTGCGGGTTTGGTTTGGAACACCGAAGTAGCCGAATTGATTCGACTTCATAACGATGCCAATATCATCTGCTTACCAGCACGTTTTATAGATTTAGAACTGGCGATTGAATGCGTGAAAACTTTCTTAAAAACTAAATTTGAAGGCGGAAGACACCAACGCCGTGTTGATAAAATAGCTTGCTAAAATGTCTGCTTGCAAGATTTAACTTGCAAGCAAATCAACTCTTTCGTTGATAAACTCCTTTAATATTGGTTGCCGAATAATCTTTTGCCAATTCTGGAATTCTCTTAAAAATCTTCGGAATCACATTTTCTTTGTCAATAATCAGCGTAGGAGGGTCTTTCTTGAAATTATCAAAGATATTGATGACGCTTTCGTAGTTATCGGGGTTTTGCAAATCTATTTTTGATAAATCCCAGTTTAGGTAGCACGTTGCTGCTTGCCCATATTTATACTCATCAATTCTATCCCCAATAATCAACATTTTTTGGTCCTTCATCAATTCTGGCAACGCCATTGGTTTTGCACGCATATCGGTCAACTGCTCGTATCCGCTGCCCATAACAGGCTTAACTCCTTGATATTGAATAAATAAAATGGCAATAAATAGACCTGTAAAGAGTAATTCGGGTACTGCTGTACCTTTCATGTGTAAGAAATAGCCCGTAATCAAGAACGCAAAACAAGGAATAAAAATGATGAATTGCATGGGTGCTACGTTTGGCGAGAGCAATAAAGCCAAAACACCCGTAATTGCCCAAAGAAGCATCATTTGTTGGGTACGTTGCTGAAAACTGTTATATCGATTGGCACGTACCAATCTTAAAAAACCTAATACCGAAAGCGAAACTGGAATCGCGATGGCAATCAATGCACTTTTGAAATCTTCTAAACTATAATTTCGGATTTTAAAGAGACCGCCAAGCCAATTGTATTGAAATTGGTTGAATGTATCATAGTAATAAAAATACAAACCTGCCATAAAGAGCGGCAAAACAAACCCTAATAGCGATAGAAAATGTTGTCGTAAGTTGGCATTTGTAAAGAATAACAATGCCACAACGGCCCAAACGATAAATATGATTGTTGGATTATGAAACAACGAAGCAAAACCAATGTATAATCCAACCTCAAAAACCTCATCCGAAACCCCTTCGCGGCGTTCCATTTGTTTGATTAATTTATTAAATGCAAACAACAGAAAAGTCGTAGAAAGTAGGGCAGGAGAGAGCTTTGTCATATCGAATGAAAGATTCATCAATAAAACATAAACCAAGCCCGGTGCGTAGTTTTTTTCGAGGAATGAATTACGGGTATTGACAATAAACGTAAAGTAAATGGCTTGCAGAAACGTTACCAAAACAGCAATAAATTCATACACAAACTGCGAACGCCCAAAAGCTACATCAATAAAATAATAAACCATTGCCGAAAGCGGACTAACACTCGTCCAGATTTCTTTGTAGAGAGCTTGTCCTTCGTGCATTTTCTGACCAACCAACATCCATTCGAGTTCGGGTAATAAAATGGGTAGTTTATCGCCTGCAAACGGAATCTTGATGAGTAGAATCAGCAACAATAAAGATAATATATGAAATGCAGTATTAAATCTAAAAAAAGTAAGCATTCTCTTAGTATTACAGATGTATGAGTATTGGGTTTGGTACTGCTTTGTACCGAAATCGAAAGCAAAATTATAAAATAAGCCCTAAGAATTCGTTAAATAAGCAAAAAAGTGTGGATATTTGTAATATTATTCACGATTCGATGGTTATTTCATCGAATCTAAGTGTTTTTTGATGAGCCTAAATGATTGTTTTGTGAATCTGATTTGCTCAATCATTCATTTACTCATTCACTAATTTATAAGTACCAATGACGGAATCGAAAAGACAGAAACAGGTGTCAAAACAATTGCAGAAAGATTTGGGAGAGATTTTTCAGCGTGAAATGCGAAATGTTTTCAATGGTGCCTTCGTAACAATCACAGATATAAAAGTAACTGCCGATTTAAGTATTGCACGGGTTTATTTGAGTTTTTTATTAGCAAAAGACAAAGAAGGGCTTTTGTCGGATATTCGAGAGAATACCAAGACTATCCGCACGCAATTAGCTGCCAGAATCCGACATCAAATGCGAATCGTGCCTGATTTGCAGTTTTATATTGACGATACTGCCGAATACGCCGAAAAAATCGAAAACTTATTCGCCACAATCCATATCCCACCTGCCGAGGAGGAATAACATTTTTGTCATTCAGTAGTCATTCTTTAGAAACTCAAATAATGACTATTGAATGACAAACGAATGACTGATAATCAATGAATCTTCCATTTCTGATAGCAAAAAGGTATTTTTTCTCAACCAAGAAAAAAAGTTTTATCAATTTCATCTCAATCATTTCGATGCTCGGAGTCGGAATCGGTACGATGGCTTTGGTTATTGTGCTATCCGTTTTTAATGGATTAGAAGATTTAAACCGCCAAATATTTAAAACCCACGACCCCGACCTCAAGATTTCGCCAAAAACAGGCAAAAACTTTGAGTTAGACAATGCCAAATTAGCCAAAGTCAATCAAATTTCGGAAGTAGCCTTTGTCAATGACATTATTCAAGATAACGCCTTGGCAAAATACGGCGATGCCCAAATGGTTGTTACGATTAAAGGTGTAAACCAAGGATTTGAGCAAAATGGCAAATTGAAAGATGCACTCGTCGAGGGTAAAATGATTTTGAATAAAGACAGCGTCAATTACGCCTTTATTGGCGGAGGAGTATTTGCAACGCTCAATGTTTCGTTAGATAATATCATTCAGCCACTCGAATTGTGGTATCCTCGAAATACCAAAAAGGTTACCCTTAACCCAGAAGAGGCCATTAATTCGTTGGCTATCAATATTTCGGGTGTGTATTCGCTCGACGAACAACACGATTATTATGTGTATGTGCCGCTTTCGGTTGCCCAAACACTTACCGAATACGAAAATAAGCGAACGGCCATTGAAGTAGAGGTGAAGAATGATGATGATATTGAAAAAGTACAAAATAAATTAAAAGAGATTTTTGGAGATAATTTTTTGGTGCAAAACCAAGACGAACAAAATGCTTCGCTTTATCGAGCCATCAAAATTGAGAAATTATTTATTTTCATTGCTCTAATTCTGATTGTTGGGGTGGCGGCATTCAACATATTCTTTTCGCTTACATTACTGACAATCGACAAGCAAGATGACATCAAAACGCTACTTTCGATGGGTGCGGAGAGTAGTTTAATCAGAAAAGTGTTTTTTACCGAAGGTGCAATTATCTCTTTGAGCGGAGCCATAATCGGTTTAATACTTGGTGGATTAATCTGTTGGGCTCAAGAGACTTACGGATTCGTAAAAATGGGCATGGAGAGTGCCATTGTAGATTCGTATCCCGTAAAAATGCAATTATCAGATTTCTTAATAACCGCATTTGCATTGATTTTGATAACCCTGATTGCATCATATTTACCCTCAAAAAGAGCATCAGAGATTAAGATTTTGAAGCGTTAATCCAACACAATTTTTATACTAACCCATTTGAGTATTTATAACCTACGTTTTAGAATGAAGTTTTTCATTAATTCATTGCTATTGATTGTTACGCTGACGAGTGCCAAATCACAAACTTTATTTGATGCCGACAAAAGGTGGATTTTGGTATCGAATAAAATTGGAAGAAACGAGATAGAGTTGCAACAGTATAATTCGGCAAAAGTTGATATTAATACATTGGTGATGTCATTTAAGCCGAATGGCATGATTGAATACGATTACGAAAGCTCCGATGATGTTGATGCTTGTTTGGGTGTTGATTTTTTGGATATTGATACAGATTTTTCGAGATGGGAGTTTGATTCGACCCGAAATGTCTTGACCCTTACCATAAAAGGTGGATACGCCAGTCTCGATGATTTTAAATTCAAACGCGAGTACGATTTGTGGTTTAACACCAACGGTAATTATGTTTTGCGTAAATCGAAAGAGCATTATTTTGTTGATTTGCAACGTCAAAATAAACGAACCAAGATTAGATAAGTACGATTAAAAAGATAGATAATCAGGCAACAAACGATTCTAATTAACTATTTTCGATTGACTACTTAATAGATTCTTCATAATTGCATATAATTCAAGAATTCGGGTGATTTAGCCCGATACTTAGAGAGAATATTTATGAAAAAGATAGTATTAGTATATATGTATTTTTGGAGTTTGGGATTTTGTGCAATGGCACAAATCGCACCAAAAGAAGGTGAATACAACCCCGAACGAACCAAAAAAAATGATTTATTGCACACTCGCCTCGAAATCAAACCCGATTGGTCGAAACAATATTTGTATGGTACAGCTACGCTAAAACTCAAACCGTATTTTTATGCACAATCTACGCTCGAATTAGACGCTAAAGGGTTTGAAATTCAGCAGATTACGATGAATAATCAGCCGCTTAAATACAAATACGATTCGCAAAAACTAAATATTGACTTAGGCAAAGAATTCACTCGAAAAGATACATTTGGTGTTGTAATTAAATACACTGCTAAACCAAACGAATTAGAGGTCAAAGGCAGCTTGGCTATCACGGCCGATAAAGGTTTGTATTTTATCAATGCCGATGGTAGTAAACCCGAAATTCCACGCCAGATTTGGACTCAAGGTGAGACCGAAGCCAATTCTTGTTGGTTTCCGACGATTGATACTCCAAACGAAAAAATGACTCAAGAGATTTATTTGACCGTTGAAAATCAGTATGTTACGCTGTCAAATGGTAAATTGATTGAGTCGAAAAGCAATTCAGATGGAACTCGTACAGATTATTGGCGATTAGATAAACCTCATGCACCTTACCTTGCGATGATTGCAGTAGGGGAGTTCAAAAAAGTAATTGACCCAAATTACAAAGATTTTGAGGTTAGTTATTATGTTGAGCCTCAATACGAAAAATATGCTTTGAATATCTTTGGACGTACTCCCGAAATGATTCGTTATTTTGAGCAATTACTTGGAGTAAAGTATCAGTGGGATAAATACTCTCAGATTGCAGTTCGAGAATATGTTTCTGGTGCGATGGAAAACACTACTGCCACCATTCACGGTGATTTTATTCAAAAAGACAAAGGACAATTGGTTGATGACAATGATGATGGTGTGATTGCACACGAATTATTCCATCATTGGTTTGGCGATTTGGTTACGTGTGAATCATGGGCGAACCTGCCATTGAATGAGTCTTTTGCTGATTATTCTGAATATCTTTGGATAAATCATAAATACGGACAAGACGAAGGAGATTTGACTGCCTACTCTGCGTTGAGTCAGTACCTGACCGAAGCTGAGGAAAAACGAGAACCGCTCATTCGTTATCGTTATCTCGACAAAGAAGATATGTTCGACTCGCACAGCTATGCCAAAGGCGGGCGAATTTTGCACATGTTGCGTAAAACTATCGGAGACGAGGCATTTTTTGAGGCTTTGAAGCGATATTTACAAAAAAATGCTTTTGGAACGGCTGAATTGTCTGATTTGAGAAAAGCATTTGAGGAGGTTACGGGTGTTGATTTGAATTGGTTTTTTGACCAATGGTTTCTAAAACCAGGTCATCCAGAATTGGCCGCTTATCATAATTGGCGAAATGGAAAAATTGTTTTGAATATCCGCCAAACGCAAGATACAGCTTATACACCAATTTACAGATTGCCCTTGACGGTTGAGGTTTGGAGTAATGGAATTAAGAGCAGCCATCAGATTTGGGTAAATAAGGCAAATCAAACCTTCGAGATTCCATCAACTGCTGAACCAAACTTGGTACTGATTGACCCCGAGAATATTTTGGTAGGAAAAATCAAACAGCAGAAGTCGCAAGAAGAGTTAATTTATCAATATTATCATGCCGAACGCTTCGTGGCAAGGCTGAAAGCTCTCGATTTACTAACTTTTGTCTCAGACGAAGATACCACTTCACAAGACCCAGTTTTCGATAAAAAAATCAGAAAAGTGCTGCTCGATGCCACCAAAGATAAATTTTGGAGAGTTCGCCAATTTGCAGTTTCTAAATTTTTCAATTACGACGGAGACGATTTTTTAGAGGTCGAAAAAGCACTTCAAAGCCGAGTTAGAAGCGACGAAAGAAGCTACGTTAGGGCCGATGCAATTTTGGCAATGAAAAACTTTATGAATCCGCAAAATGATTTACTTTTCAGACAATCATTAAATGACAGTTCTGTTACAGTTCAAGCGGCGGCTATAGAAGCTATACTGGCAAGTAAACCAAGCGATGCTGCCGAAATCGCCAAAAAGTACGAAAATAGTGCCAATCCAGTTATTTTTGCAGCTGTTGCCAACCATTTTGCCGATGAAGCCGAGCCAAGCCGTTTTGATTGGTTTGAGCAAAATATGAAAAGAATGAAAGGCGGTGATTTATATCAAATTTTGGGCATTTATGGTACATATTTGGTTAAATCAAGCCCCGAAATCCAGAAAAAAAGTCTTGGATTGCTGGGCGAAATCGCTCGAAATCATTCTGAGTTTTATGTAAGGTTCAACGCTGTTCAGACATTGGCCTTGATGGTAGATTTGCCCGAAACCAAGAAATTGATTCGTGAGGTAATTAAAGCCGAAAAAGACCAACGTCTTTTGAAGGTGTACCAACAATTCAAAGATTTGTAGCGTTTAGGCCAATCTTTTTCTGTATTTCGGGATACCCTCAAGAATTGCCCAAATCAATAATAAATCAGCGACTGCTGAAAGGGAACGATTCCAAGTAGAGGTAAAACTTAAAAGCGAAATGTAACTACTGTAAATGTAAACGCAGTCGCCGTAAACAATGAAGGTGGCTGAAGAGAGAGCTATAAGTTTATTTTTAAGCGAAACTGGACGATTTAGACAAAGCCAAAGAAATAAGATTAGAACGATAGTTGTAATACCCATAAAAACTACTTGAAAATTATTAGATTTTGGGTACACATTTACAATGACTCCGATAATTGAGATTAGAACAACACCGATAAATAGGAGTTTCAATGCAGAAAAATTATTTATTTTGGCTCCTTCTTTATAAAAAACGTAAGCCGTTATGATACGGCAAACGATAATAAAAAAGTTATTCATAAATTGCATTAAATCGGTATTGTTGAGATAAAATGTAAATTCGCTCAAAAAAATGATGCAATAGGCTGTAATTAGCAGTAAAATAATCGTCTTGTTGTAAAATTTATCAACTTTGAAGATTAAATATCCTATCAATAAAATTGTCTGTGTTTGATTGAGGAGTTTTACTAAATTGACCTCATGCAGCGAGAGTTCATCACCGCTTGGGCTAATATTCAAGAAAAAACAAGTAGTCAATACCAATACAATACAGTAAAGGAATACAAACCTAACAGACATTTTACTTTTTAGTGGTTTGGTTAATTTATGTAAAGTTATCAAATGAATCGAAATTGGCAAGATGGAATAAATTTTTTATCAAAACTTACCCTTAAACGCCTTTCAAATGGTTTAAAAGTGGTAGGTAGCTATGTATATTCAAAGATTTCAAAGCAACCTGCACATTGGGGTTTACCGATTTCAATTTCTTTTGAACCAACTACTTCTTGCAATCTTCGTTGCCCTGAGTGCCCCAGTGGGTTGCGTTCTTTTACACGACCAACGGGAATGCTTCAAGATGATTTGTTCAAAAAAACAATTGACGAATTATCAGATACCCTTCTTTATCTTATTTTCTATTTTCAAGGTGAGCCTTATTTGCATCCACAATTCATCGATTTGGTAAATTATGCTGCAAAGAAACGAATTTATACAGCAACATCAACAAATGCCCATTATCTGACTGATGAAAATGCCAAAAAGACAGTTGAATCGGGTCTCGACCGTTTGATAATTTCTATTGATGGTACCACACAAGAAACATACCAACAGTACCGTGTTGGTGGAAAACTCGAAAAGGTAATTGAAGGTACCAAAAATATCATCAAGTGGAAAAAAGCGTTGAATTCGTCAACGCCACACGTTGTTTTTCAGTTTTTGGTTGTCAGGCCCAACGAACACCAAATTGAAGAAGTGAAAAAATTGGCAACAGAATTAGGTGTAGATGAAGTTGGACTCAAGACTGCTCAAATTTATGATTATGAAGACGGCAATGAGTTGATTCCGACCATCGAAAAATATGCACGCTATGCAAAACAAGCCGATGATAAGTATAAAATTAAGAACAAATTTATTGACCATTGTTGGCGAATGTGGCATTCTTGTGTAATCACTTGGGATGGTCTTGTTGTGCCATGTTGTTTTGATAAAGATGCCCATTATCGCCTCGGTAATTTAAAAAATACAAACTTTAAAGAGGCTTGGCAAAGTCCTGATTATAAGAATTTTAGAGCGTCTTTGATTCGTTCTCGTTCCGAAATCGAGATGTGTAAAAACTGCACCGAAGGAACAAAAGTTTGGGGTTGATTTTAATTATTCGTAGAAATAATTTGACTTTTTGATGTTAATGCCCTTTTTGCTACGATTTTTGATTTATTTTACAAATCACTACCTATTGACAATTAATTAGATGGAATTATACAGTACCAATCATCAGAGTCCGAATGTGGGTGTTGAAGAGGCCGTTTTTAGGGGTTTACCACCAGATAACGGGCTTTATATGCCTACACAGATTGCCAAATTACCAAAATCATTTTGGGATAATATTCAGAATCTAAGCCTACAAGATATTGCATTTGAGGTATCAAACGTACTTTTGGGTGATGACATCCCTGCCGATGATTTGAGAAAGATTGTAGAATCAGCGATTGATTTTGAAGCTCCTTTGGTTGAAGTCGAAGAAAATATTTATTGTCTTGAACTTTTTCATGGGCCTTCAATGGCATTCAAAGATTTCGGAGCCAGATTTATGGCAGCTTTGATGTCTTATTTTCTACAAAAATCCCAAAAGCAAATTCAAATATTAGTTGCTACTTCAGGCGATACTGGTGGGGCTGTGGCTCAAGGATTCTACAAAACTCCAAATATTGATATCACGATACTTTATCCGAGTGGAAAAGTAAGTGATATTCAAGAAAAACAACTCACTACTCTTGGCGAAAACGTAAGGGCATTAGAAGTAAACGGTACTTTTGATGATTGCCAAAAATTAGTAAAGCAAGCATTCTTAGATAAAGAATTAACTGATAAATTCTTCTTAGCATCGGCCAACTCAATCAATATTGCACGTTTGATTCCTCAATCATTTTATTATGTGAATGCTTATGCACAATTGAAGAAAAAGGGAATCGAATTGCCAATCGTTTTTTCGGTACCAAGCGGCAACTTCGGTAATCTGAGTGCTGGAATTATCGGTATGAAAATGGGCATGCCAGTTGAACAATTTGTAGCTGCAACAAATGTCAATAATGTTGTCCCTGAATATTTAAAATCTGGAATTTATAAGGCCATAAGCCCTTCATTATCAACAATTTCAAATGCAATGGATGTTGGTAATCCGAGCAACTTTCCGCGTATGCAAGCATTATTCGATAACAATATTGAGAAAATGCGAGAATCGTTGGCGGGCTATTTTTATGATGATGAATCTACAAAAGTGGCTATGAAAGATGTTTTTGGTAGAACAGGATATGTGATGTGCCCACATACTGCCGTTGCATATTTGGGTCTGAAAGATTATCTATCTGAAAAATCAGAACCTGCAGTTGGGATTTTCTTATCTACTGCTCACTATGCCAAATTTTTAGACGTTACGGAGGAAACAGTCGGTAAACAACCAGTCCCAGAGAGATTGTCTGCATTATTGAGCAAAGAAAAACAAGCAACCTCAATGAGTACCGATTTTGAAGATTTTAAAACTTACTTGATGAATACACTTTAAGTTTGTTTGAATATATTATAAATCAAAAAGGGAGGCTTTTGCCTCCCTTTTTTGTTATCAACCAATCAGATTAGTTGAAGATATAACGTAATGTTAACTGTGCATTCCAAACATCACCAGCACCGCTTCTGTATTGGAAAGAATCTTTCAACAATGAAGTAGTAGAAGTTGTTGTTTTACCATCAGAGTTCAATGTTCTCGTTGTTTGAGTATTAAAACGATATTGTGGTACACCAGTCGATGATACACTTGCAAATACCAATGGAGTAGTGTTACTTACAAATTGACCTACACCCCATTTGCTATTCAATAAATTAGCAAAGTTCTGAATATCGGCACGTACTTGGATTGTGTTGCGTTTTCCACCAACTTTGATATAAAACTCTTGGATAAACGATAAATCGTATTGATTCAACCAAGGCAACATAGCACCGTTTCTTTCGGTGTATTTTCCACGCATTTTGCTCAAGTATGGGTCTTGGTCTATAAATTTATCGAAGGCCTCAGCTTGTTGAGCTGGAGTGTATGTAACACCACTTACAGTTGTGCTAACAAATGTTAAATCACTTGCACGATTTGGCACAAATAATAAGTCATTACCAGCAACACCATCACCATTCATATCACCCGCAATTGCATAAGTGTAACGACCAGTACCGATACCACCAACATAACCAATAGAAACTTGTGATGAACCACCGAACTGTCCACCATAATCAAGACGATAGCTCAATGCACCAACTACACGATGAGGAATATCGAAATCACTGTAAGAAAGACCTAAGTTATTGTTACCGTTAACACTTCTTGCACCTGTCCAAGAACCAGAAGCAATAGAACCAGCCGACATCAAATCACGTGTTCTTGCGTAGGTATAAGCTAACATTCCGTAGAATCCTTTAGTCCAAGGTTTTTCTAATTTGAATGTCAACGAAATGTTTTCACCAGTTGTTTTGCTTGTTAAGATAGCAGCACGAGAAACGTTATCATTGATACGAAGAGCGTTAGTTAAGTTAGCTCCAGTAAGACCAGAACCAGGGAATCTCGAACGAGTATCTGGACCTGTGAAATTTGCAGTTGCAGGCTCTAAGTTAGCATCGAAATACAATACTGAATTCAAGAATTTGTTATACAAGAATTCAACCGAACCAACTAAACCAAATGGAAGTTTTTGGTCAACAGCGATGTTTGTTTTCCAAACTTGTGGGAAACGGTAACTTGCATCAGTAGCTGCAATATCGAATGTTGTTGGCAAAGTTGGCGTTGCTGGTCTGTAAACCGATGGGTCTTGTACAAACGGAAACGCTCTTGTGTTACGTTGCTCAATAAAACCAGTCAAGATACCATTGTTACCAATTTGGTTTGAGATAAACACATAAGGAGGACGACCAGTAAAGATACCACTACCACCACGAATCTGAGTAGTACGGTCTCCTTTTGCATCCCAGTTAAAACCTACACGTGGCTCCCAAAGTATTTTAGCATCTGGCAAAGTTCCAGTGTTTACTTTGTATGCTTCGCCTTCTAAGCCTCTGTATGTTTGAGCCGAAATAGTTTTGTTTTCAAGTGCAGTGTTACCAAATGCAATGATACTTGCTCTTACACCATAAGACAATTTGAAGTTACGTGAAACTTGGTAATCATCTTGAGCGTAAAGGTCAAATTTGTTAACTTTCAATACTTGAAGAGGTTCTGCACCACCTTCAAGAGCAGAATAGCGGTATTGGAATAAGTTTACTGTTACGTCTTTATTTCCGTTTGCCGAAGAGTAGAAATCAGCTAAAGAGTTAAATACCCAAACACCATTTGAGGCTGGGAAGAACAAGTTATTAGACTTGTAATTCTCATAGTTTGCACCTAAAGTGAAAGTGTGTTTTCCTTTGAATAAAGTGTAATTATCAGTAATATGGAAAGTACCGTAATTCAATTTATTGCTTGGTGTGAATGGGTCGAAACCAACTGACATATAAGTTTGATTATTTTGTAAGATGTCAATTGTAGGGAACATCGCACCGGCATAGGCACGGTCTTCATTCTGATAATCATAACCAATAATAAAATTGTTAGCTGATTTGCCACCAAATGTTGAGTTTAATTCGGCTACGATTGAACGAGTGTTATCTTGAATCAAATAACCAGAATTTTTGAAAGACATTGAGTTAGCATTGATACGGTTACCAAAACCAGCTGATGCACTATTACTGATTAGTACATAATCTTGTGAGTTGTGGAATGTATAACGTACAGTCGCTTTGTGTTTGTCGCTAATGTTATAATCTAAACGTGCCAAGAATTTATCTGAAGTCGTTTCGTCATCGTATGCTTCGTAAGGACCAGTTTCATAACCGAATTTTGTTTGCATAAACGAGCTAAGAGCATCGATATCTGATTTCAAAACGCGGGTTGGGTTACCTGGGTTAGTAGAACCTTGTGCTACAAACGAAAGTGCTGGCTGAGTTCTTCTTTGGAACTCGCCGTTAACAAAGATAAATAGTTTGTTTTTGATGATTGGAGCACCCAAACGGAAACCATAGATTTTCTCATCGAATGTACCGATTGTTACTGGTAGGCCTCTTGCTTCAGTACCTACAAATGATTTTCCGTTGTTACGGAAACTGTGGTAAACCGAACCTTGAACTTCGTTTGTTCCTGAACGTGTTACAGCGTTAAGACCTGCACCAACGAAACCAGACTGACGAACGTCAAAAGGAGCAACGTTTACTTGAACTTCTTCGATTGCATCAAGAGAGATTGCAGTTGAGTTAGTACGACCACCAGCTTGAGCTTCAGAACCAAGACCGAAACCATTGTTAAATACTGAGCCGTCAATAGTAAAGTTGTTTAAGCGGCTATCTTGACCACCGAACGAACGACCATTACCTTGAGGGTTATACTTTGTGAAGTCGTTGATAGAGCGGCTACCGATAGTTGGTAATGCTTGAAGAGCTTGTTTGCTGATAGTTGTAGAAGCACCAGTACGCTCCGAGCTGAAAATATCGCTACGAGTTGCACTAACTACTACTTCTTCTAATACTTTGCCTTCTTCTGCCATTTTGAAGTCAACGTTGGCAGTTGTACCAAGGCTTGTGATGATTCCTTCTTTTGAAAGGTCTTTGTAACCAACAAATGAAGCAGTAACTTTGTAAGGTCCACCAATACGTACAGCAGGGATTGTGTAACGTCCTGTTACATTTGTTACAGTACCATATTTTGTACCTGATGGAACGTGAATCGCTACGACAGTAGCACCTGGGAGGCCTTCGCCTTTGTCATCAGTTACAACACCTCCAATAGAAGAGGTTGTAACCTGAGCGAAGCCTTGTACAGCAAAAAGAATACTGGCGATTAGACTAAACGCTAAACGCAAAAAAGTAGATTTTCGCATCATGTTTTTAGGAGTTAGAAAAATTGGAGTTAAACTCATGAAGAGGTTTTTAGTTCGAGGGTCAAAGTTCTTAACTTTTTCCCAAAAAAAAAACAAGCATCCAATCAAAATGTTTTGATAAATGCTTGATTTATAGGAATCTCAATAAAAAAACTCGTTTAAAGCCAATTTCTCAATGTTAAGAAATTGTAAAGAAGTAAATTATAATTTTGATTTGAGTGAAATTAAGGATTTAGACAGAAATTCATATTCCTTAAATCTTATTCATCTTCTTCAACAACCATACTGACAGGACTTTTGATAATTCCACGTTTGGCTGTTCTAACAAAATTTAATACTTCGTCTCTTTCTACGGTTGCAGGAAGTTCCAATTCGATTTTTGAAATGGCCTGCGAATTATTATAGCCTTTCAGGTACAGATAACGGTAAATATCTTGAATCTCGTTGATTTTTTCATTACTGAACCCACGACGACGAAGCCCAATTGAGTTGATACCAGCGTAGCTGAGAGGTTCTCTTGCGGCTTTAATATACGGCGGCACGTCTTTTCGTACCAATGAGCCTCCGCCAACCATCGCATGGGTGCCAATACGGCTGAATTGTTGTACCGAACTTGAGCCACCAATGATTGCCCAATCGCCCATTGTTACGTGTCCGGCCATTTGTACGTTGTTTACCAAAATACAATTATTGCCAATGACACAATCGTGAGCAATGTGCGTATAAGCCATAATGAGGCAATTTGAGCCAACTTCTGTTTTGCCGTGTGCCGAAGTACCTCGGTTGATGGTAACACACTCTCTAATTGTGCTATTATCGCCAATGACTGTGTAGGTGTATTCACCTCCAAATTTTAAGTCTTGTGGAATTGCAGAGATTACAGCACCCGGAAAAATTCTGCAATTTTTTCCGATTCTGGCACCTTCCATAATCGTGACGTGCGAGCCAATCCATGACCCTTCGCCAATTTCAACATCTTTATGAATTACTGCAAAAGGCTCAATGACAACATTATGAGCAATTTTTGCTTCGGGATGTACGTATGCTAACGGTTGATTCATCTATGTGTTATTAGGCTCCAAATTTTTTTGTTCTCTGAATGACTCAAATACAAAAAATTAAACCATTTATTGTTTTGCTTTTTTTACTAATCTCGCTGTCATATCGACATCACAGACAAGATTCTTACCTACGTATGCCTCGCCATGCATTTTGGCGACGCCTAATCTAATCGGAGAAGTAAGTGTGCATCTCATTACTAACGTATCTCCGGGCAGAACATTGCGATAAAAACGACAATTATCAATTCCTACCAAGTATGGCCAGTAGCTTTCGGGGTCGCCTGTTGCTACTAATACCAATACTCCGCCAGTTTGTGCAATCGCCTCTACTTGAAGTACCCCTGGCATAACTGGGTTTTCGGGGAAGTGACCCGTAAACTGAGGCTCATTCATTGTTATGTGTTTGATACCAATAACAGTCGTTCCGTCAAGATAAGTTACTCTATCAACCAATTGGAATGGATAACGGTGAGGCAGCAAACGAGCTATGTCGTTTATGTTGAAAACTGGCGTTGCATTTGGGTCATACTGTGGAGCCGCTTTGGCCGCTTCTTGCATTTGCTTTTTAATTTTCTTTGCCAATGCGATATTTGGTGTATGCCCTGGACGAGCTGCCAAAATATGTGCTTTGAGCGGTCGGCCTACTAATGCTAAGTCACCCATAACATCAAGCAATTTATGCCTTGCTGGCTCATTGGCAAAATGTAAAGGTTTATCATTGAGAATACCAGTTTTACCTATGCTAATTTTAGGCTTATTGAGCAATTTTGAAAGATTCTCAACTTCCGACTCCGAAATCTCTCTATCTACTATAACAACTGCATTGTCGGCATCGCCACCTTTGATTAGACCTGCTTTGAATAATGCTTCTAATTCGTGTAAGAAAACAAATGTTCGGCATCGTGCAATCTCATCTTTGAATAGGCTAATATCATGCAGCTGGGCATGCTGACTATGAAGTACATTTGAATTATAATCGACCATCACGGTAAGACGGTAATCATTAAGTGGCAATGCTGCCAGCTCAATGCTATGGTCTTCGTTGCGGTAGTGTACTGCCTCCGTTACTTCATAATAATTACGTAAGGCATTTTGCTCTTCAATACCTACCTCTTCGAGAAGCTCAACGAATTTCATTGAACTACCGTCTAAAATCGGAATTTCCGGACCATCCAATTGTATCAAAACATTGTCGATTTGCAAGCCAACGAGAGCCGCCAAAACATGTTCGGTGGTATGAACTCTTACACCATCTTTCTCAAGAACAGTCCCTCTTGATGTGTCAATTACATAATCTACATCGGCTTCAATGATTGGCTTATTGGGTAAGTCAATTCGCTGAAACTTGTAGCCATGATTGGTGGCCGCAGGTTGAAAAGTCAATGTTACGTTCTGTCCAGTATGTAGGCCAACACCAGAAATTGAAACTGATTGCTTGATGGTTTGTTGTTTAATATTCATTCTAAAAAATACTCATTTTTCAAAACGGTGATTTAACACAGTTTTGAGTTAAATATGTTAAGTTAGGGGGGAAATACTTATCTTTCATAAACCAAACTTTCGTTGATAATCTCAGAAAGTTTGTTGTCTAAATCACGCAGTTGTTTTTCGAGTTGTGGTAATTTCTTGAATACAGCATAAGATTTAAGGTAGTCTTTCAATTCGATTGCAAAAGTACCCATCAGTGAGGTGTTCTCTTTTTTGACATTACTCAAAATACCCGCTTGGGCTCCGATTTTTGTACCATTGGCAATCGTAATATGTCCTGCAAAACCAACTTGACCCGCAATCACGCAATTTTCACCGATTTTGGTTGAACCCGCCACACCTGTTTGAGCGGCAATGACAGTATTTTTGCCGACTTCTACATTGTGGGCAATCTGTATGAGGTTATCCAACTTTACACCCTCATGGATGATTGTTGAACCCATCGTTGCTCGGTCAATTGTTGTATTAGAACCGACACTTACGTTATCATAAATGATTACATTTCCCAATTGTGGAATTGCCTTGTAAGAGCCATCGGCTTGGGGAGCAAATCCGAATCCATCACTTCCGATAACTGCATTGGCATGGATTATACAGTGATTTCCAATCTGGCAATCGTTATATATTTTTGCCCCTGAGTAAATTATAGAGTTATCTCCGATGCTTACATTATCACCAATATAAACTTGAGGGAAAATTTTAACATTATTGCCAATTTTACAATTTTTACCGATGTATGAAAAAGCTCCACGATAAACGCCTTCTCCAATCGTTGCAGACTCACTTTTGAAGGCTGGTTCTTCGACTCCAATCTTAGAATAATTCAAAATCTTTTGATATTCTTCGAGCAATTTAGTAAAACTATCGTAGGCATTTTCGACAACAATGAGATTTGTTGTAAACGATTTCTTTGGTTCAAAATCTTTGCTTACAATAACCGCCGATGAAGCTGTGGTATATAAAAATGGTTCGTATTTAGGATTTGATAAAAAAGAGATAGACCCTTCTTTACCTTCTTCGATTTTCGCTAATTGATTGATTTTCAAGGAGTCATTACCTCGAATCTCTCCATTCAATAATTGTGCTATTTGCTTGATGGTAAATTCCATGCAGAGAAGTGATTATTTTTGGCTACTTGTTTTACATAATTACTTACGGAAGTCGACCAAGAATAGTTTTCGTTAAAAATAATCTTAGATAAGTACCATAAGTGGTAATCTCGGATATTATTTTAGTGCAAATATACGTTTTTGCCCCAACATAAATAATATTTTTTGACGATGTTGCTTAAAGCCTTGATAGTTGGTAAATCTGAAGCCTCGGCAATATCAATCACTCCTTGTTTTTTTGTGAGAATATTGATATTTGAATTGCCCGAAACATAACCTTTATTACTTACATCGCCATTTACCATAAAATATTTCAGATTTTCTTGCTCAATCCCGTTGTTCTTTAATTCATAGACGATATTATTATGGGTTTGGGTTTCAAATTGTTTATCCGAAATCTGAATTTTGAATAATTTACGGTTTATTAAATCTTCACACAGTCGGTTGAGAATCTTGTCGGGGTGGTTTTTCCACATCTTGATACAAGCCCAAATATCATAATCGTCTAATTGAGTAAATGCTTCGAGTGATTCATCCGTAAATTGGTCGAGGCTAACGTTATTCTCTAAAAATTTACTAAATGCAGGAGTTGAGAATAGTTTTTCACCCTGCATAATTAAATCTCTGGCTCGTTGAATGATTTGAATGAGCATGGTTTCTGCACAAATGGATGTTTTATGAAGGTAAACCTGCCAGTACATCAGTCGCCTTGCATTTAAGAAATTTTCAACACTGAGAAGCCCTTTCTCTTCTACAACTAATTGATTATCAACGATGTTGAGCATTTTTATTATTCTATCAACTCCAATTGTACCCTCGGCAACACCAGTAAAAAAACAATCTCGATTGAGGTAATCCATTCTATCCATGTCTAACTGACTCGAAATGAGCTGATGAAAAAACTCACGCTCATAAGTACCATTAAACATATCAATCGCCAAGCTCAATTTGCCATCGAATTCACGATTTAGCTGTTGCATTAGTAATTGCGAAATGTGCTCGTGATGAACATCATTCAGAATCGTATATTCTAGAACATGAGAGAAAGGGCCGTGTCCAATATCATGTAATAGAATTGCGATTTGTGCCGCTTCTATCTCAACATCGAGCAAATAGTGTCCTTTAGATTGTAATGTTTGCAATGCCTGACCCATGAGGTGCATAGCCCCGAGTGCGTGATGAAAACGCGTGTGCAATGCACCTGGATAAACGTATTCGGCCATTCCGAGCTGTTTGATTCGTCTTAATCTTTGAAAATAGGGGTGTTCGATTAAATCATAAATCAAATCGGATGGCACGCTGACGAACCCATAAACGGGGTCATTGAATATTTTTCGTTTGTTTGTTAACATAACTTAAACAACTCAAAATTAGAGAGTTGCGATTTGAAACTTTATAACAAAGAACGCAAAGAAGAATTATTTAGTTGTGAAAAGTAGATTTTTTGAGATGAAATTTTGCAGGATTACATTTTATGCCTAATTTTGCGTAATAAACTCAAAATTTGAGTTTTGGGCCTATAGCTCATTCGGTTAGAGCAACTGACTCATAATCAGTAGGTGCTTGGTTCGATTCCAAGTGGGCCCACAAAAAAGCGAATTCGTTAGAATTCGCTTTTTTATTCATGTATTTTCCAAACCGAAACCGTCCTGTCATCACTACAAGAAACAATGTGATTATCGTATTCGCTCCAGAGTAGTTTATTTATCGAGGTTCCATGCCCTGCGTGGCGGGCTTTATCAATCACTTTTAGTAGTTTAAAGGTTTCAGCATCCCAAATTTTGATTGACTTATCCATGCTGCACGTTGCAAAATGGCGTCTATCAGGACTGTAAGCAATATGATTGATGGCAAACATGTGAGCCACCAAGTTTGAAACTTCTTTGTGGTTATGCTCAACATCCCAAATTTTTAGCCTGGCATCTCTACTTCCCGAAATCAAAAATCTAAAATCGGGCGAATAAACAAGACTAAAAACGGAGTTTTCGTGGGCGACAATGACTTTTTTGAGTTCAAAAGTTTGTAAATCAAATATCCGAATCATGTTGTCGCTATAGCCTGCCGAAAATTCTCTTTCGACAGGATTTATGGCAATGCACCGAACACTCTTTTCGGATGCCTTTATGTGTTTTTTGAATGCAAATGCCTCAATATCAATCACCGAAATTACTCCGTCACCACTACCCACAAATGCCTGATTATCATAGATTTGAATGTCAAAATATTGTGTCGGGAACATTTTTAACGACCGTAATTCTTTCTTAGAATCGGGGTCGATGACATGGATTCCCTCAAAATTATGTCCAACCCAAAGTTCATTTCTCGTTGAATCATACTGCAAGGCATATACCGAGTTTTGTACTCTTGCGATGAGTTCTCCGACATCGGGTTTTGCGAGATTCCAACGCACAACCATTCCGTCGCCTGCCGCCGAAAAGATTTTATTCGTATCTTTCGACCTCGCAAGGGTATAAACACAATCTCGATGCCCCGTGAAACTATCTATTTTTTCGACAATCATTTTATTTGGTTTTTGTTTTCGAGTAATCAAACACTGAAACTTGAAAACTTGAGAAATTTGAAAAATGCCTATATTCAAATACAAAAAATACGAAAACGAAGTTCATTTGGCAGTTTGGCAAATTACCGAATCGCACGATGAATTGTTATCATTATTGCCTTCTACGATTTTAACAGATGCCGAATTAGCCAGTATAGCACACCCACAAAAGCAGGTTGAGTTCTTTTGTAGTAGGTTGTGTATCAGTTATTTAGCAAAACAAATTGGATTTCGGTATCTCGGAATCAAAAAAGATGAATACGGCAAACCCTTTTTGGTTGGTAGTGATTGGCAGATGTCATTGACCCACACTACTAAATTTGTTGCTGTGGTGATGCATCCTACCAAATCCCTTGGAATTGACTTAGAAAAACCGAACCCAAAGCTATTGAAGATTGGAAATAGGTTGTTTTCGGATAATGAAATGGATTTTGTTGGTTATGATTTAGATAAACTTTGTATGCTTTGGTCGGCCAAAGAGGCACTTTATAAATTATATGGCAAAAGAGGAATTTTTTTTAGAGAAAATCTATTTGTTGATGAATTTGACCTCAAAAACATGACCTCAAACGCCAGAATAGAAATTGGAGGGTGGGCTTCTAAACATCAGTTGCTTATTGAACAAATCGAAGAATTTTGGATGGTGATTGCTATTTAGTTTTCATAGCTTTGACAAAGTTTTCAGAACATCATCAAAGCTACAAATGGATTACTCTAATACCGAACGTAGTATAGTATCAACTTCTTGCATGCGGTCATAATCGCCAGTTTTTTCGAACGAAACTACAAGATTTCGCAAAACCCTACGAATAATATCGATGTTATTGCAAGGCTCATAAAATGTCTCAATTTTTTCGAGATTGAGCTGTTTTATATAATTATCAATGTCATTCTTCGTAAAAATAAGTCCTTTGTTAAATACATTAATGTAGAATTGTAATTGCGGACTTTTGTAAACAAGTACAAAAATACTCGGTAGATTTACTCCATAAACGGGCATCCCGAGTTTTTGTGCAACGAGCATATATATGACACAAAGCGAAATCGGATTGCCACGTTTCAAATCAAAAACTTGGTTAATCATCGAGTTTGCAGCCGAATGAAAGTTTTTGGTATTTGGCGAAAATTTGTATTTTTCGAAGAATATTTGATTGATAACTCTCACTTGGTCGTGAGGATGAATGTCTTCGCGAGATTCGAGCCAAACATCAAAATACATATCTTGGATGTATTGTTTTAGTTTTTCGAGGTTGAGGTCTGGATATTGATAGGTCGCGATTATCCACATACCTTCGAGCAAATCAACACAACCATTGTCTCGCCATTCTTGTAGTCGTTCGATAACCGAATTATATTGTAAATCGTGAATCAAGTTCTCGATTTTTTTCTGCATCAAAGGGTTAAAGCTATTCTCTTCCCAATGGTCTTCGAGGTAAGGAATAATTTGCCCACCCAATGTACGAATCTGTTTTTCGACATGTTGAACAATTTCTGTATCATCATCATCGAGCAAAGAAACCAAAGCTCTTATTTCGTTATCATTCATATATTGACCTCTTACATACTTTGCTTAAATGGTTGATTATTAGGTATTTATTCGGTTTGTTTGTGCTACTGAACGAATAACCGAACTAACTTTATTGCAAGGTTTTTTATTTACACCACTAAATTCATATTTTTGCACAAAAAACAAACAAAATTCTATAAAAATCTTTTAGAACCTTCACAAAAAAACAATTTATTATGAAAATTTTGGTTACGGGCGGTGCAGGTTTCATTGGCTCTCATACAGTGGTAGAACTCGTCAATGCTGGTTTCGACCCCGTTATTATTGATGATTTTAGCAATTCAGAGAAATCTGTTTTGAAAGGTTTGAAGAAGATTCTCAAGAAGAATATCAAATGTTACAGCAAAAACTGTAATGATGTTAAGACATTAGAAAAGATTTTTATTGACGAAAACATAGAGGGAGTGATTCATTTTGCAGCTTACAAAGCAGTAGGAGAGTCGGTACAAAACCCTTTGAAATATTACGAAAATAACATTGGTTCTACAGTGAAGTTATTACAAGTAATGAATAAATTAGGTGTCAAAAACCTTGTTTTTTCATCATCTTGTACGGTTTATGGTCAGCCTGAAATTATCCCAGTTGATGAAAACACACCTCGCCAGCCTGCTACTTCACCTTACGGAAGTACAAAAGCGATGTGCGAAGATATTTTGAGAGATACAATCGTTTCGGGTAGTCCGCTCAAAATAATTTCTTTAAGATATTTTAATCCGATTGGAGCCCATCCGACGGCTCAAATTGGCGAATTACCGAATGGAGTTCCGAGCAATTTAGTGCCGTATATTACCCAAACAGCCGCGGGATTAAGAGATAAATTGACGGTTTTCGGTAGTGATTATAACACACCGGATGGTACAAATATCCGTGACTTTATCCACGTTGTAGATTTAGCCAAAGCACACGTTGCAGCATTAAATTTGCTGAAAAAACAGGCTGATAATTATTACGATACATTTAATATTGGCACTGGAGATGGCGTTTCGGTAATGCAATTGGTAAAAACCTTTGAAAAGGTTAATAAAATTAAGCTCAATTACGAAATTGGTCCACGCAGACCTGGTGATACCGAAAAAATATACGCTATTACGACAAAAGCTCAAGAAATAATGGGCTGGAAGGCTGAAAAAACACTTGCCGAAAGTCTAAAAGACGCTTGGCGTTGGCAGAAAAAAATTACTAAAAAATAAAAACTTATTAGTAGTTAATCGAAAATAGTTAATTGAAACTTGTAATCGACTGATTATCAGTCTTATATTGACGATTAACCATTAAGGAATAACATAAACTAATTTATATCTCGGACTTAATATTTGATACTGGAAATATGGATAAATGTATATTGATAACTGGTGGAGCTGGCTTTATTGGCTCACACGTTGTGAGACTTTTTGTAACGAAATACCCAAATTACCAAATTGTCAACCTTGATAAATTGACTTATGCGGGTAATCTTGCAAATCTTAAAGATATTCAAGATGCACCCAATTATAAATTTGAGCATGGCGATATTGTAGATGCAGAATACATCAAAGGTTTATTTCAAAAATACAATTTTGATGGAGTAATCCACTTAGCAGCCGAAAGCCACGTTGATAGGTCAATCACCGACCCAATGGCTTTTGTGATGACGAATGTCATTGGTACAGTTAATCTCTTAAATGAAGCTCGAAACGCTTGGAAATCGGTTAATTTTGAAGGAAAACGCTTCTATCATGTATCAACCGATGAAGTTTACGGAGAATTACACAACCCAGAAGATTTCTTTTTAGAAACTACCAAATACGACCCTCGTTCGCCGTATTCGGCATCTAAGGCTTCATCCGACCACTTTGTGAGAGCCTATCATAACACTTATAAATTGCCAGTTGTTATTTCAAATTGCTCAAATAATTACGGGCCGAATCATTTTCCTGAGAAGCTGATACCATTGATGATTAATAATATTTTAAATCATCGTCCTCTTCCAGTTTACGGAAAAGGCGAAAACGTGCGTGATTGGCTTTATGTGATAGACCATGCAAGAGCAATTGATACGATTTATCATAACGGTGGCAACGGCGAAACTTACAACATTGGTGGATTCAATGAGTGGAAAAACATAGATTTGGTACATCTTTTGTGCAAAATTATGGATAATAAACTCGGTAGAATGGAAGGTGAATCGGCAAGTTTGATTACCTACGTTACCGACCGTGCTGGCCATGACCTTCGCTATGCGATTGATGCCTCTAAATTGATGAACGAATTAGGCTGGGAACCTTCACTTCAGTTTGAAGAAGGACTCGAAAAAACGGTTGATTGGTATTTATCAAATAAAGATTGGCTCAACAATGTCACAAGTGGCGAGTACATGAATTATTATAAGGAAATGTATAAATAAATTATAGTATGAGATGAATTATTCATTCATTCGCTCATTCACGATTCACTAATTTATCTTATGAAAGGTATCATTCTTGCGGGCGGAAGCGGAACTCGACTTCACCCACTTACATTGGCGGTAAGTAAACAATTAATGCCAGTTTATGATAAGCCGATGATTTATTATCCGCTTTCGATTTTGATGTTGGCAGGTATCAGAGAAATCCTGATTATCTCAACACCGCATGACTTGCCACATTTCAAGAAACTCCTTGGCGATGGTCATCAAATTGGTTGTGAGTTTAGCTATGCCGAACAACCAAGCCCTGATGGGCTTGCCCAAGCCTTTATAATTGGTGAAGAATTCATCGGAAAAGATAAAGTGGCCTTGGTACTGGGCGATAATATTTTTTACGGAAGTGGCCTCAGCAAATTGCTCCAAAGCAGTGCCGACCCCGATGGTGGAATCGTATTTGCGTATCCTGTGCATGACCCTGAGCGATACGGTGTAGTAGAATTTGATGCCGATAACAAAGTAATTTCGATTGAAGAAAAACCAACGCATCCAAAATCTAATTTTGCCGTGCCTGGTCTATACTTTTATGATAATGAAGTTGTCGAAATCGCAAAAAATATCAAACCAAGCCCGCGAGGAGAGTTAGAAATTACTGATATCAACCGTGTTTATCTCGAAAAAGGTAAATTAAAAGTAGGCGTAATGAATCGTGGAACCGCTTGGCTCGATACTGGCACTTTCCAGTCGTTGATGCAAGCAGGTCAATTCGTTCAGGTTATCGAAGAACGCCAAAGTTTGAAAATCGGTTGTATCGAAGAGGTTGCCTACCGAATGGGCTTCATCAATGCCGAACAATTGCAAACCATTGCAAAACCGCTTGTGAAAAGCGGTTATGGGCAATATTTGTTGAATATTTTGAAATAGATTAATCGAGAACTAAACTCCGACAGGGACTTGCCGTCTGGCGTTCAAAACCCTGTCGGCGTTTCTGTCAGAGTTAAATTTTCCTAAGATTTTGGTATTCTCTTACTCCAAAAACTCGCTAACAACGAACCATTGATATTCATAATTGGTCCAAATAGGGCAGGAGCAAGGCCTACTGTTGCTAATTTACCCATTGTTTTCGCCAATCCAGAAGCCAAACCTGCGTTTTGAAGCCCAACTTCAATCGCAACTGTTCTACAATCTTGCTCTGGTAATTTGAATAATCTCGCTCCCCAGTAGCCTAAAATAAATCCTCCGATATTGTGAATCAATGTTGCTAAAATCAGCGTAAAACCAACCGTTTGGAGAGATTTTTGTCCAGCTGCTGTGATTACGACAATGATAAGGGCAATTCCTGCCATCGAAATAACTGGTAGAACTTTTTGTAGCCATTCTCCTTTCTCTTTTAGAATCTTATTCAAAAGGAATCCAATTCCGACAGGGATAATGATGATTTTAAAAATATCTACGAACATACTCCAAAACTCAACTTCGATAAATTGACCTCCTAAAAATTTCATCAAAAGTGGTGTCATTATCGGTGCTAAAAGCGTGGCAAACGAAGTAATTGTAATAGAAAGTGCTACGTTTGCTTTGGCAATGTATGACATTACATTTGAGGCTAATCCACTCGGCGAACTACCGATAAGGATGATTCCGGCAGAGATTTCGGGTGGGAAATCGAAAACGTTGGCAATAGTAAATCCTAAAAATGGCATGATTGTAAATTGGCAGACCAGACCAATAATTACAGCCTTTGGCATTTTTATGACTCCAATAAAATCATCATAACTCATGGTTGTTCCCATACCAAACATAATAATCTGGAGGAGCGGAAGAATCAGATTTGAGAGTTTGAAATCACCGACTTGAATAAAGTATTCGGGAAAAAAATAAGCAATGCTTGCTGCCAAGATTATCGACAACGTGTAGAGGTAATTTTTCATTGATTAGATGGGTTGAATATCTTGTTTTTTATAACAAAGCTGTTTAAAGCTCGAATTTCACAAATATATCAAAAAAGAATAAACGCTCGCTTTAAAATTAGTGGACAAAAAAAGTTGCTAATCACCAATTTATGTCGAGTGGTCAAATAAATTACGGATATTGGCAATGTAATTCATTAACTCAAAAAGTAAAAAGACCAATTTTCCTAAAGCACTTTTGCTGAGGACTAACATAGGAAAGCAAAGCAGTTATTGTCCTTGAAAGACACTTGGCATTGTCGGGTGTCTTTTTTAATTTGCCAATGGCAGGCTTAACTTAAATGTCGTCAATCCATCAGGGTTTTGTTCAAATAAAATCGTTGATTTGATTTTTTTAGCAAATTGATTTATCAGAATCAACCCAACACCCAAACCATCCTCGCCAAAAGAGTATTCTTTTATACCGTCAAAAAGCTCCTTAATTTTATTGACTTGTACATTATCCATTTTGAAACTCTTATTCTTGATTTGAAAAACCAAATTGTTTTGCTCGACAAATGTTTGAAGCGACACTTTTTCGCCTTCGGGAGTATATTTTAGTGCGTTGTCGAGTAAATTTCTAACAATTAATCCAAATGAATTTGGGTCTGTCGTAATAGTTTGCTCCGCATGTTCTTCTACGAGTGTGATAGACTTTAACCTAGACATTTCACGATAAATGGGCATTAACGACTCAAAAAAGGTTTTGATGTTTACCTCTTTGAGTGATATACTATCCTTTTTTTGTTGACTGATGCTCCATTGTAATAGATTGTTCAGTAAAGTTGATAAATGAAGCCCTAATTCATCAATTTGTGACAGCGTTTTATCTAATCGGTCAAATTGTTTGTTACGAACTAAATACCCCACAATTTCGGTATAACGTTGATACGTATTAAGAGGACTACGAATATCGTGCGATATGATGGTAAACATTTTTTCGATTGTTTCGCTATACTTCCTGATTTCGACCAATGAATCATTGAGTTTGGAATTCAACTTTTTCAATCTTAAACCCAAAAAGACTACAATTACCAAGAAAATAGCCAAAATTGCTCCAATAATAAGGTATAGTTTTTGTTTGAATTGAGCCGATTTGACTTCGGCCGATAACAGTTTGTTTTGAGCTTCTTTCTTTTCGGTCTCGTATTTGGTCGATAATTCCGATATTTGATTTTCTTTTTCAATCGTAAAACTGCTGTCTTCTAAAGCTTTAAATCGCTTCAAATAAGTAAAAGCATTTTTGTAATCTTGCTTTTGTTCGTAGAGGTCGTAAAGCAGTCCGATAGCATTTTGCTGCATTCCGGCAATGCGATTATTTTCAGCAACCTCTTTGCCTTTTAAAAGATTCCTCTCGGCATTTGCGTAATCTTTTGTTTCAAATTGTAGCCTACCTAATAGTATATACGTATTGGCTATAAAAGCCTGTTTTTGAGCTTTTTCAAAGATTTCCAAGGCGTTTCGGTATGAATCAATTGCCTCATTATTTTTACCCATTAGGCTATAAGTAAAGCCCTTTCTCAAGATTACCTCACCAGCTTTGTGCTGAGGTACGGTATGAAATAGCCCTTCGGCCTTAGTGATAAATTCTAAACTTTTGGGTAAATCGCCCATTTCTCGATAACTATCGATGATGCCAATGTAAGTAAGAAATAAATTATCGGTGAAGCCCTTTTTTTGATGAAGCTCAAGCGACTGATTAAAATAACTGAGTGCTTTCTTGTAATCATTTAAGCCAATCCAAACATTGCCAATATCGCAGAGTGAACCCGAAATCTGTACATCATCTTTAGATTCTTCATCAAGTTTTAGGCTTTTGTGAGCATAGATTAATGCTTTATCGAATTGATAGGTGAGTTGATAGTATTCTTTCTTGAGTGAATATCCCTGCGAAAAATTGGGACAATTTTTAATGCACAAATCAGCATATTTGTTGATACTATCTATTTTACCAAGATTCTGATAATTTTTTCCAATGAGCAGATTGGTCGTGCATGAATATTTAAAATTTTTGCTGACTTTTTTGAAAGATTTTATGGCATCTTCCATATCACCATTGAGGTGCTGAGCTGCTCCGATACAAAGACTGATAAAGTCACTTTGCTCAGATGTAAGGTTTGGGCTCTGTAATTCTTTATTGAAATAACCTTTTGCCGAATCATACTTTTTATTCAAAATGAATTGGACACCTTCTTTGAACTCACTATTTTGATTTTCTTTAAGGATTTGTAGAATCGGTTTTTGTGCGTGAGTAATCGAAGCGACAATACTCCATAAAAGTAGTGTTTGAAATAACTTTCTCATAGGTTTACCTTTTGATTCACTTTATTGAGTATAAATTTAGCAAATTCAGATTCGTCAGCCTTAATATCGAAGAATGTTTTTGGTGAATTTCTGGAATCTTAAATTTAATTGGCAAGAAAACATGATTTTAGATTTGAATTAATCCCGAAAGTTTTGCGATTTCGTGTTTGTATTCTCGTCCGATAGGTATTTCTTGATTTCCAATAAATATCTTTTGACTCAAAAAGTCAATTTTACTGATATGATTGGTATTTACTGCAAATCCACGATAAACAACCATAAACCGTGAATCGAGGAGTTCCATCATTTTTTTGAGGGATATTTTCCTTACAAATTTTTTGTTTTCGGTGGTGGTAATCATACAGTAATTACCATCGGCCTTTATTATTGCAATCTTTTCAATATTCAGTCTTTTGATTTGGGCTTCTTGTAAGGTTATGAATTTATCATTGGTTCTTTCTTGCTGAATGACTTTTGATAATAATAGGTCGATTGCGGCAATAAGACTTAATTTGTGGAATGGTTTGATGATGTAGGTGCTTTTTGGGTGGTGTTTAGAATCTTCAAAAAGTTTTGAATCGGTAAAACTCGTCATGAAAACCACGTAGAGGTTGTTGTATTGAGGTTGACTCAAGATAGGAATAATGGAAACTGAATCTACCATTACATCTGCCACTACAACATCAGGTTTTAGCTCGTTTATTAACCTTTGAGCTTCATTTATTGAACTCGCAAAACCTACAAAGTTGTAGTTTGATTCTACAATGATTGATTCGGTAAACAAACCCCACACTGGGTCGTCATCAATAACCAATATTTTCTTAGGATAAAGCATTTTTATTTCAATACAGTTTCAGCAGTTACAGTGCCACAATGATAGGTATTATTTTAACCTAATTTTACAAATATTGTACACTAAACGAAAAAATTGGTGATTAACGTAATGATTAGTAATCCAAAATAAACTTTATATTTCTTTTGAGACCTTCGTGTTTTGTTCTTTTTACAGCACTTCTTCTAAAAATCTCTCGAAAAACCTCTTCGGTTATTTCTTGCCAATCGTTATTTGTAAATTCTTTAAGTTGTGGATGTGGGTCAAATTCAGGAGTTTTGTGGGGTTTAGCAAACGAATTCCACGGACAAACATCTTGGCAAATGTCGCAGCCAAAAGCCCAGTTTTCAAACTTGCCTTTTACTTCATCGGGGATGGCATCTTTTAGTTCAATCGTAAAATAACTGATACATTTTGAGCCATCAACTACATAAGGCTCCACAATTGCATCAGTCGGGCAGGCATCAATGCAGCGTGTGCAAGTTCCGCAATAATCTTTGATAGAGGCATCGGGTTCGAGGTCTAAATCGCAGATGATTTCTCCTATAAAAAAGAAACTTCCGATACTTCGATTAATTAGATTTGTGTGTTTTCCAATCCAACCGATACCGCTTTTTTTTGCCCAGGCTTTATCCATTACTGGTGCCGAATCCACAAAGATTCTTCCGTTTACCTCACCAATTTCTTCGCCAATAAACTCCATCAAATCTTTGAGTTTATCTTTCAAAACATAATGATAATCGGTTCCGTAGGCGTATTTCGAGATTTTAATGTCTTCTTTGCTTTCGGGGAGTTTTTCTTCGGGATAATAATTGAGCAGAACTGAGATGACAGATTTTGCACCATCAACTAATTTTCTGGGGTCGAGGCGTTTATCAAAATGGTTGGCCATGTAGGCCATTTGACCATGCATATTGAGATTAAGCCATTTTTCGAGTCTTGGAGCTTCATCTTCGAGAAACTCAGCTTTAGAAATACCACACGCATCAAAGCCTAAATCAATGGCTTTTTGCTTGATTAATTGGGTATTTCTCAAAATCTGCGACACAATTTCATGCTTTCGGTCTGACTACCGTCCGACCTTAGTTGGTATATTTACTCAAATACTCATTTTCTTTGGTTCTCATTTCGGCCTCTTCTTCATCGGTTTCGTCCAAATAACCGCATAAATGCAGCAATCCATGCACTAAAACTCTTCGGAGTTCGTGGTCGAATTCAGTCGAAAAATCTTTAGCATTATCTTTTACACGGTCGATACTGATAAAAATATCTCCTTCAATTTTGCCATCTTTCTCCGAATTATCGAACGTGATAATATCGGTGAGGGTATCATGGTCTAAGTACTCAAGATTTATTTTGTGAAGGTAATCATCGCTACAAAAGATATAATTCAAGTCTTTTACAGTATATCCTTCATTTATTGCACTTTCTTTCAGCCATTTTTTGAGAAAATTTGGCTTATGAACTTTAAAATCAATGTCTTCGCAGAAAAAATTTATCATATTACAAAATTACAAAGCATTTGGTGAAATCCACAATTTTTATTTTCCTACTATTTTTGTAGATTAAATAGATTTTTATACTTTTATGGCACTTTCGATACCTCGATTTTGTTCTCTATTTAGTTAGGTAATAATTGAGAATTAATCGAATACTCCGAATTTTTCAAATGTTTTATTAGGAGACGTATTATCAAATTTTATGACATTTTTGGTCTATTTAACACTCGATTAATTTGCATAATTCAATATAATTTTGAGCTAACGATTAAATTAAATAAATTTTCAAAAACAAAACTTTTAAAGATATGTCATTAAGATTAGGAGATATTGCCCCAGATTTTACGGCAGAAACCACCCAAGGAACGATTAATTTTCATGAATGGCTTGGCAATTCATGGGGAATGTTATTTAGTCACCCTGCCGATTTTACACCAGTTTGTACGACAGAATTAGGCAAAACTGCACTTTTGAAAGGTGAATTTGAGAAAAAAGGTGTGAAAGTAATTGCGGTTTCGGTCGATGATTTAGATTCGCACAACCGTTGGGTGCCAGATATTGAAGAAGTGAATGGTGTGAAAATGAATTTCCCTATCATTGCCGATAGTGACCGTAATGTAGCTACTCTTTATGATATGATTCACCCAAATGCTTCTGAAAAAGCGACTGTTCGTTCGGTGTTCATCATTGGGCCAGATAAAAAAATCAAATTGACTTTGACTTACCCAGCCTCAACGGGTCGTAATTTCCAAGAGTTATTGCGTGTAATTGATTCTTTGCAGCTTACTTCACAATACCAAGTGGCAACACCAGCCGATTGGAAAGATGGTGAAGATACAATCGTGGTTCCGGCGGTTTCTACCGAAGATGCTATCCAGAAATTCCCGAAAGGTGTAAATGTTGTAAAACCGTACTTGCGTTATACACCACAGCCAAATAAGTAAATTGGTCAATTTTGTCATCCGTAGGTCATTCATTGTCAATCAATTGAAAATAATTAAAGCCGATGTTACAAATTGTAGCATCGGCTTTTTTACAAAGGTTTTTGTGTTTATTGACGAATTTAGTGTACTATTAAGTATTAATTTTTTGCTAAAATAGTACGACTCGTTTTGGTTTCAATTGTAAACTCGCGATTGAGTCTTTCTCTGCCCGCAATCACGATAAATTTGTACTTACCATCGCTTAAATTATTAAGGTCGAAAGTACGGTTATATGAGCTATTTAAGTATTGACTAAATAATACATTTCCTTCTTCGTCTCTGAGCAAAATCGCGGTTTTTTGTTTTGACGGATTACTCACTAAAACTTTAAATTTTAGCTGACCCACTTCTTCGATTCTTGCTTTTGCTTCTGTTGCAGAAGCCTCAACTGGCGTTACATCTTTTTCTAATTTTGATTGTGCAAAAGTCGCATTTGAGATTGCTGCGATACCGATTGCAAGAACTACTGATTTCATAATTTTCTTTGAATTTGTTTTCATTGGATTAATGATTTAAGATTTATACTTTTCTTTAAATATTGAAACTTATAAACTGCCTTTTAATCTATTTCCGTCGAAAACCTTTGTTGATGCAAATTTATAAAATATTGATTATAAGTAAATTATGTAAATGTTAAGAATCGTAAACTTGTTTAAATCTTACAAGCTTGTTCTTAGAATAATACAATGTTTTTCGGAATACTGCAAGAGAAAGTTTAAATAATCCTATCAATTTTGTAGAGTAAAAATTGTGCTTAATTTATATCAAATTGTATGATTTTGATATGTTGGTTTAATTGGTTTTTTAGTAAGTCAAAATTATAAGTCTATTAGAATAAAGTTAAAGCCTAAAATCCAATCCATAATTCGCATTTTGACTCAGACTTTTATGTGTATTTATTTTGGAAGTGACTAACTAAAGCCACTACTAATTTGTAAGTTTTTATGAGTGTAATTAAAAGAAAAATGACTTTACAATATACCCGAGGAATAACTTTTTTTAATCAATTTATAATTGAAATTAAAGGTAGATTGATTGTAAAAAAGTTTATCAATTACTCAGATATTTATAAGTGCTTGTTAATTTAGTGTTATTAGTAAAATTGTAGAGTGTTATTGAAAACCTTTGAGTAATCAGGATTTTGTTACTCAATTTTGAAGTTCGGTTTTATATTTTGAATTATCTAATTCGATATAAAAACAAGAAGCCGACACAAAAGTATCGGCTTCAAAATACAAAGGTTTTTAGTCTGAAGAAGTTTATAAATCGGATTGCTGGCTAATTTTCATATTATTTAGTTATTAGCTAAAACAACACGATTTGTTTTTGTCTGAATTGAGAATGCTTTGTTGATTTTTTCTTTGCCAGAAACGATTACGAATGTGTAATCGCCATCAACTAAGTTTGTCAAATCGAATACTTTGCTATATTGTGAATCAGTAAATGAATATTCACTGAATAATACGTTACCATTATCGTCTTGAAGAGCAATTGTTGTCTTCTGACGTGAAGGATTTGCTACTTCAACTTTGAAACGAAGTGTACCAACTTCATTGATTTTTGCAGCAAAAGCTGTTGCTGGTTTTTCGTTTGGTGTCTCACCGTTACCAACATTACCGTTAGCAAATGAGATGTTTGAGATGGCTGCGATACCAATCGCAAGAACTACTGTTTTCATAATATTCTTTGGATTTGTTTTCATTGGAGTAATTATTTAAAGCGTTAATGAATCTTAAAAAAGTGAAACAACTGTTTCGCCTCTAAAGTCTTCTCCGTCGAAAACCTTTGTTGATGCAAATGTATAAAGGATTGAGTACAAGTCAATTACCTAATTGTTAAGAACCGAAAAGTTGTTTAAATCTTACCGCCTTAATCTTAGAATAATACAATGTTTTTCGGAATACTGCAATAGAAAGTTTAAATAATCCTATCAGTTTTATAGACTTTTCGATATGTATAATTTAATATAGATTTGTACGTTTTAAAGATATATCTCATTAATGAATTTTCTGCGGAATTTTGACCTTCAAAAATTATGAAAATGCTCACAATCAACGACTTCAAAAAATCATACAACACTCACCTAATAGTACAAATTGATAAGCTCGAAATCGGGTCTGGAATCCACTGGTTTAGGGGTGTCAATGGCTCAGGTAAGTCAACTTTCTTTAAATCAGTAGCTGGATTGCTCCCATTTGAAGGGCAAATTGTTTTAGAAGATAGATACGATATTCGAAAAAATGCTGTCGATTATCGTTTGCGAGTTAATTATGCCGAAGCCGAACCTCTCTATCCTGATTATCTGACGGGTAAAGACTTAATCAAATTTATCGCCGAAGCCAAAAAATCTCCGAATGGTCAAACCGAAAAACTCATTGAAGCCCTACAAATTGGTGATTTTGTGGCTAATCAAGTCGGTACATATTCGAGCGGAATGTTGAAAAAGTTATCGTTAGTTTTGGCTTTTTTGGGAAATCCATCAATAATAATGCTCGACGAGCCTCTTATAACTATTGATGTGCAAGCAGTTGCCAATATGTATGCACTCATAAATGAATATCAGCAAATGGGCGTTACATTTCTACTTTCTTCACATCAAGATTTTCGTTTTGACGAATTGAATATTACTCAAACCTACTTAGTAAAAGATAAAACGATAAACCTCGAAACCCAACAACCACAACAATAATATGCTTCAAATCTTTTTAAAAACCCTATTTAAAGAATATTATCGGCAAAATGTGATGTTTTTTGTGGCTGTTTTTTTCGTCGCTGGCGTATTTATGCGTGGAAATGAACATAAACAAATTGCCGAAATTGCTGTTAAATCGCCTTTGTTTTTGGTGTGGGTAATGTTATTGTGGGCATTATATAATGTCAAGGTGATTTTATTTACGCAAAGAATATTGAAAGAAAAAACTTACGAATTTCTGTACCAAAGTATATTATTTCCAAAAGCACAAAGGTTGTTTGCTTTGGCAGTTTTGCAACTAAACTTATTGGGGTTATCGGTAGGTTATAGTGCTTATTATGTATTCATCGCATTGGTTAATGGTGAGTTTTTATCAATTTTTTTAATTATCATTTTCGATATAATTATGATAATAATCGGGGTTTTGATTTATGAAAACCGATTACATAAACCGAATGCGGAGACAAATTTTGTGAGTTTAACTTCAAAATTATCTAAACATTTTCTAACCCCACATTACATATTTTTTATCAGACATTTATTTACAAAACAACCAATTTTGCTACTTTCGGTCAAATTAGCGAGTTGGTTTATAGTTTCAGGAATGATTTATCTTTTCCCAACCGATGATTACGATGTTCGGTTGTTTTCGCTTGGCGGACTATTCGTTTTTTTGATTCATGTTGTACTTTGCCAACGACTGTTTGAATACGAATTTCAACAAATCAGCTTTGTTAGGAATCTACCATTTTCAACATTCAGCCGATTCTTGCAATACGGTTCAATATTTTTTATTTTGTTGATTCCTGAAATTATTGTCTTTATCAAAAACATTCCTGCCGAAGTTTCTTGGATATATCTAATATCATATTTTGTGTTTGTTATAAGTCTTATCTTGCTCATAATGAGTACTTTATTTCTTAATTGGGAGCAAGAAAAATTTGGTTTCCGATTGTTTTGGTATTCAATCACCACTTTTTTATTAATCATGTTCAAAGTACCGATTCTGTTGTTGGCATCAATAAATTACGTAACTTCGTTTTATGTATTACAAAAGTATTATTACGATGCCGAATACTTTGTAAGAGAAAATTAATAGCTGAAAACCATGAATTTTGATAAATTATATAGAATCCTCCTTTTGATTTTGGTGTCATTTTCGGCCTCATCACAAGGGGTTTTTAAGCTTTCGGGAGAGGTTCAGAACCCAACCGAAAGGCGAGTTTTGATAACGCTTTACCGTGATTGGGTAGGAGATGAGGAAGAATACGAGATTGCACTCGATGCTTCAAATCGGTTTAGCTTTGAGGCTAATCTCTCGACCGATATTGCTTACATTGATTTTTATTATGCCGAAGAAGGATTTCATTATTGGATGATTCAGCCCAACGACCAAATCGAACTAAAAATTGATAATAAAGATTTCTGGAAATCACTCAATGTTTCAGGCAATGGCAGCACCAAATGGAATTATTATTTGAAACAAAAGAAAGAATTTGAAGATAGTCGAGATTTTGTAAAAGAGTTGATTTCTTGGCGAAAACTTGCCAAATCAGCTTTTTTTAGAAAAATTGATGGCGAACAAAACGAACAATTTTACTTTTTAGAGAAATTCAAAGACCTCGATGCCAATTTTGTAGAGGTTCGCAAAGCCGATATTGTTGGTAGTCTTCAAAATTATAAGGTTGAGTACTTATCGACCGATGAATTTAAGGAACAATCAGAAACTCAGACGAGAAATGAGTTGAACATCCCGAAACTAAGCGATGAAGCAAAGGCGAAATCATTAGAATTTGGCAATATGCAAGTCAATTTACTCGATTTATTTGTGATAAAGGCTTCTGAGAAAAAGAAAAAAGACCCAATCATTTCTGATTATTACAATACACTAAAAGCTATGCACCTTCAAGGCGATTTGCCGAGAGAATTGACCGAAAGATTGATGGCTTTTAAACTTAAAATTCACGCCGATTTTCCCGAAGAAGAAGGAATTGCTTACGCCCTCATGCAAGATTTTGATGCATTTGCCCAAAATCGAGATTTTAAAAACTATATTAACAAAAGAAGTAGTTTGCTCAAAAATCTGGCAAAAGGTTCTGTTGCCAAATCGTTCACAGCAAAGGATATTAATGGAAAAGAGGTATCGCTCAAAGATTTTAAAGGCAAGGTTGTTTACATAGATTTTTGGGCTTCTTGGTGCGGGCCGTGTATCTACGATATTAAACAGATGGTAAAAGTCAAAGAGCGATTTAAGGATAATAAAAATGTGGTATTTATTTATGTTTCGCTCGATAAAGAAGAAGAATGGCGAGAGGCTGTTTTTAATAATAATGTAGAAGGCATTAACCTAAGAGTGGATGAAAACAGTTCATTTGCACGAAATTACGGAGTGAGAGCCGTTCCAACGTATTTTTTAATTGATAAAAACGGATATTTTGCCGTTTCGCGAGTAGCTGACCCAAGCGAAGAAGATGGAGAGGCATTAATAAAACAGATTGAGGAAACTTTACAGAAAAAATAAATCAATAAAACCTACACCCCCGACAGGGTTCTGAACCCTGTCGGGGTAAGTTAGGGTTACTAAAGTAGCTAACATCAAAACAAACCTACCAATTTAATATTTTATGCAAATTAAAAAACTATTACTTACAAGCCTTGTGGCGGTTTCATTAGCTGCAAACGCTCAGAAAATTACCAAATTACCCGAATACAATCTTTCCAAGAATGAAGTAGAATCACACCTTCGTTTTTTGGGTTCGGATGAAATGCTCGGTCGTCGCACGGGCGAAATTACTAATAATGTTGCGGCTCGATACATTGCCGAGCAATTCAGATTGGTGGGTTTAAAACCAGCCCCAGGACAGAAAGATTTTTTACAAGCTGTCCCCCTTGAATTCTCAAAACCGACCAAAAAAGGTGAAGTAATCGTTGGTAAAGACTCACTAAAATGGACAAAAGACTACATTATGTTGAGCGGAAAAGCCACTAAACTCGAAAATACACCAGTTGTTTTTGTTGGTTATGGCTGGATAGATGAAAAGCAAAATGACTATAAAGATATAGATATTAAGGGCAAAATTGCGGTTTGTCAGTTCGGGATTCCGAACAGTGATGAACCTTTTGAGAATATCACTGGCTCGGCCAAGAAAGCAAAATTTGCTGCCGATAATGGTGCTGTTGCTTTGATTCAGGTTTACAATTTGACTTATCCGTTTGCTGCAATTGCTAATTTTATGGGTAACGAAAAATTAAGTTTAGCAACGGGAGCTGTCTCGGATATTCCGCATATTTGGGTTAGCAATACACATTCTAAGTCATTTGCAAAAGAATCTTTAACCTCATTGAGCCTTAATGTTGCCGAAGTTTCTAAAAAACCAGTTACCTCTTATAATGTCGTTGGTGTGCTCGAAGGCTCTGACCCGGTTCTCAAAAATGAATATGTGGTACTTTCGGCCCACTTCGACCACGTTGGTTATGGTAAAAAGAACGGAAGAGTAATTGAAAATGATACTATTTTTAACGGTACCCGCGATAACGCCATCGGTACAACTGCGGTTTTGATGGCAGCTAAAAGTTTTATTGCACAAAAACCAAAACGCTCGGTTGTATTTATCGGCTACACTGGCGAAGAAATCGGGCTTTTGGGCAGTAAATATTATTCTGAGAATCCGCTTATTCCACTTAAAAACTGTGTTTTTAACCTAAATTCTGATGGTGCGGGTTACAACGACACCACCAAAGTAACAATTATCGGTTTATCGCGTACCGATGCCCAAACTGAAATTGAAACCGCTGCAAAGGCGTTTGGACTAACTGCCATTGATGACCCTGCTCCCGAGCAAGGTTTGTTCGACCGCTCAGATAATGTTAATTTAGCATTAAAAGGTATTCCTGCACCAGATTATGCTCCGGGTTTTACGGCTTTCGATAAAGAAATTAGCAAATTTTATCATACTTCAGCCGATAATCCAGATTCGGTGAGTTTTGATTATTTAACCAAATTTAGCAAGGCTTACATTTATGCGGCTCGGTTGATTGCCAATCGTGCTACCGCTCCGAAGTGGAAAAGTGGTGATAAATACGAAAAAGCGGCTCAACAACTTTACGGAAAGTAGAACAAATCTCAAGATTTACCCCAAAATGTGGACGGGTTGTAAACCCGTCCTACTTTACTTCCACTTTGTTTTTCTCTAATTCTTCAATAAATACCTCAAATTCTTGCTGTTTATTTCTGAAATCATTGCCAGTTTTGAGGTAACATGTTTTCAAAGTTTTGATTTTTGATAAACCGATTGGCACCTCGCTTAAATCATTATTTGAGCAGTCGAAATCTTGTAAATTATTTAACGCATAAACGTTTTTCGGGAAACGATTAAACGCATTGTCTTTTATATCAAGTAGCTTCAAATCAGGCATTTGCGGCAAATCAAATAGTCGATTATGGTGCGTGTAAAGCGTTTTGAGGTGTTTCAAATTCCCTAATTTTGAAGGCAATTCTCCAATATTATTGTGCGAAACTGCCAAAGTTTGTAGTTTTTTGAGTTTACAGACTTCATCGGGCAATTTTTGTAATTTGTTGTGGTACAAATCCAGTTCAACCAGATTTTTTAATTTACGTACCCCAGTTGGTAATTGCTTCATATTGGCACTGTAAAGATTGATTGCTTGCAGTTTTTTCAACCCTCTGAATGATTGGTTATCAATCTTTTCGAGATTATTATTGCCAATCCAAAGGCTATTCAATCGGCGATTTTTCTTGATTTCGGTCGGAATTCTTGTAATTCTATTGCTTTGTAAATTAATTGCGTCAATATGTTTATTGCGGCTAAAATGAATACTTGTATCGGTCAGTTCGTTAAAATTGAGTTGTAGTCTTTTCAATTTCGGAATCTTGGTCAACTGTGCCGGAATCGAAGTTAGTTGATTTTTGCTCAAATCTATTTCTTCTAAATTCTTAAATCTGTAAACCACATTCGGGATTGTTTCTAAGTCTAATTGATTGAAATACAACCTTGTTACTGTATCAGGTTTGTCGCATTTCTCGGCCAATCCGATGGTCGAGATATAGTTTTTTGAGCCTTTTCGATTGACAGATTCTTTTCCTGTGGTGATTGACGGACTCAGCCAAAACGATTTGAAACTCAAACTCTTAAATTTGAATTTTGTCGCAAATTCGGTCAATAAACCATTAATAATTGAGTCTTTTTTTGGTTCTTCTAAATTTTGACCGTATTTATTTGTGATGATATATTCAATCTCTCCGCTCGATTTTGCGACTGTAATTAACCCATAAACCGAATACTTATCGAATGCTTTTAAATCAACATTTTTACTTTTGGCAAATTCCTTAAATTCATTCTGAAACCTTTTTAATTCCAAAGCCCCGTCGCCATGTTCGTTGTCAAAAGATTTAATTGACTCATTTTTCATCAATACCGACCCGATGGGCGAAACCTCTTTTTCAAACTCCGAACGAGTATAAACTTGCTTTTTCTGGGCAAAAGTTGCCATTGAAGTAAATAAAAAGCATAAAATTGATAGTGAATTTTTCATAAAGAATACTGTTTAATTGAACACTGACAAATATATAACTAATATTTTAGTTGAATATTATTTTCAACCCTCATTTTCTGAAAAATCTTTAAAAAGTTCAATTTTTACGCTAAATTTGCACTCCAATTTTAGATGCGATTATATCAATCGTAAATCACAAATAGTAAATCCTTAATAATAGTATGACTTCTCACGAGATTCGTAAGGCTTTTTTGGACTTTTTCCGTAGCAAGCAACATTTGATAGTGCCTTCTGCTCCGTTGGTGGCTAAAAATGACCCAACTCTTATGTTCAATAATTCGGGTATGGCACAATTCAAAGATTTCTTTTTGGGTAATGGTAATCCGCCCTCAAAGAGAATCGCTGATACACAAAAATGTCTTCGTGTGAGTGGCAAACACAACGATTTAGAGGATGTAGGATTCGATACATATCACCACACCATGTTTGAGATGTTGGGCAACTGGTCTTTTGGAGATTATTTCAAAAAAGAAGCCCTCGAATGGTCATGGGAATTGCTGACAGAAGTCTATAAATTGCCAAAAGATAGAATTTACGTATCGGTTTTTGGTGGAGACGAAAAAGACGGTGTGCCATTTGACCAAGAAGCATGGGATATTTGGAAGTCAATTATTGGCGATGAAAACCGCATCATTCTCGGTAATAAAAAGGATAATTTCTGGGAAATGGGCGATACTGGTCCGTGTGGCCCGTGTTCGGAGATTCATATTGACCTAAGAGACCAAGAAGAAGTTGATAAAATAGGAGGGAAGGAACTTGTTAATAATGACCACCCGCAGGTGATTGAGATTTGGAACAACGTATTCATGCAATTTGAGCGAAAAGCCGATGGCTCGTTGATTTCATTGCCTTCAAAACACGTTGATACTGGTATGGGTTTTGAACGCTTATGTATGGCGATTCAAGGCAAGAAGTCGAATTATGATACCGATATTTTTATGAATACCATCACGGTAATCGAGCAAATGTCGGGCTTGAAATATGGAGTTAACGGAACTCTTACTGCCGATAGCTATGTAGATGTGGCGATGCGTGTTATTGCCGACCACCTTCGTGCGGTTTCATTTGCAATTGCCGATGGACAAATGCCATCGAATGCCAAAGCGGGTTATGTGATTCGTCGAATACTCCGACGTGCAATTCGTTATGGTTTTTCGTATCTGAACTTCAAAGAGCCGTTTATGTCGAAATTAGTTCCGGTTTTGGCAGAACAATTCAAAGATGTATTCCCAGAATTGCAAGCTCAAGTTGATTTTGTGAGTAAGGTTATCGAAGAAGAAGAAAAATCTTTCTTGCGTACACTCGAAACTGGCTTGAAACGTCTGGATGCTATTTTTGAGGTTTCACAAGATAACAAAACTATTGATGGACAGACTGTATTCGAGCTTTCGGACACTTACGGTTTTCCATCAGATTTAACGGCGTTGATTGCTCGTGAAAAAGGATTCAAAATTGATGAAGCAGGATTTGAAAAAGCATTGGCTGAGCAAAAAGCTCGTAGTCGTGCCGATTCGGCTAAGGAAGCAACTGATTGGGTTGAGTTGAACGAAGGCAATGAATTTCAATTTGTAGGTTATAATGAGGTTTCAACCGAAGCTACAATCGTCAAATACAAAAAAGTAAAAACAAAAGGTGGCGAAGAATACCACATCGTCTTGGATAGAACGCCATTTTACGCCGAAATGGGTGGCCAAGTGGGTGATAGCGGACGATTGATTATTGGAAACCACGCCATCAAAATCAAGGATACAAAGAAAGAAAACGACCTTTTTATCCATATTTCAGAAGATAAAAACTTAGATGAAATTTTACAAAATGCCGATACGGTTGTGGCTCATTTTGATGAATCTCGCCGTAGAAACATCATGCGTAACCACACCGCTACACACTTGATGTTGGCCGCTTTGCGTGAGGTTTTGGGCAATCATATTGTGCAGAAAGGTTCGTACCAAAACGAAGATATTACTCGTTTCGACTTCTCGCATTTTGCAAAAGTAACAGACGAAGAACTCGCTAAAGTTGAGGAAATCGTCAATACCAAAATACGTGAGAATATTCCGCTCGAATACCGTGTGAATGTTCCGATTGAAGATGCCCTTAAAATGGGTGCAACTGCTACTTTTGGCGAAAAATACGGTGATTTTGTAAGAGTTGTTGTGTTTGACCCTAAATTTTCGGTAGAGCTTTGCGGTGGTACGCACGTACCTGCTACTGGTGAAATCGGTATCTTCAAATTTGTTTCTGAAGGTTCGGTTTCGGCAGGAGTTCGCAGGGTAGAGGCATTGACCGGAGAAAAAGCGATTGCAGTAATCAACGAGCAATTATCAATCATTAGCAAACTCAAAGAAGTTACAAAAAGCCAAGATTTGATTAAATCAGTCGAGCAACTTATTAGCGAAAAATCTGCTTTGCAAAAACGTATTGAGGCTTTAGAAAACGAAAAATTAGGTCAATTACGCAACGAATTAGCTAAAAATGTAGTTGAGAAAAACGGTGTAAATACGTTGATTGCTAAAATAGAGGTCCCATCGGCCGATGCCATGAAGACTTTGGCATATCAGCTAAAAGATAAAATTAGCTACGCATTCATCGTATTAGCTGCCGAAATAGGAGGTAAACCCCAACTGGCAGTTTGTATTGACGAAACCGTTATCAAGTCGCATAATCTGAACGCAGGTACTATTGTTAGAGAGTTAGCAAAAGAAATCAAAGGCGGCGGTGGTGGACAACCATTCTTTGCAACTGCTGGCGGTAGTGACGCTACTGGTTTAGATAATGTACTTGCCAAAGCGAAGGAGATAGTTTAGACGAATTAATGAAACGAAACGCTGACAGGGTTTTGAACCCTGTCAGTGTTAATTACAATCGAATAATAAGGAAAGCGGCTCACTGCAGTCGCTTTTTTTATTTCAAAATATTGGATTAAATTAGCATAAAATTTTTGGAAAATTATGTTAGAAACTCCGCTCGAATTACATTATAAGAGATTTCGATTGAATGACGATGAGTTCTATGATTTCTGCACACAGAATGACGAACTAAAATTTGAAAGAGATTCACACGGAAATATAATTATAATGCCTAACACTGGAGGTAAAACAGGAGAACTTAATTCAGCATTAAATGCCGAACTTTTTATTTGGAACCGAAAATTCAAATTAGGTACTGTATTCGATTCATCAACAGCATTCAAATTACCTACTTCGGCTGTTCGGTCTCCTGATGTTGCGTGGATTTCAAAAGAAAGATGGGATTCATTAACTGAAAGTGAGCAAGAGAAATTCCCGCCTCTGTGTCCTGATTTTGTAATTGAACTGATGTCATTGAGTGATAATGAAGTAGATTCAAAAAAGAAAATGACCGAAGAATGGATGGCTAACGGTTGCCGATTGGCTTGGCTGATAAATCCATTAAGTGAAAAAGTATTTATTTATCGAGAAAATGGAGAAATCTTAATCGTTAATGGTTTTGAAAATAAATTAAGCGGTGAGGAAATTCTGCCAAATTTTGAATTAGATTTGAGTATTTTGAAGTGAATAAATCGCTGATTTTAAGATATTTATACTTCTTACTGACCGCTCTTTATTGGGGCGGTTTTACGTTTTATGCGGGTTTTGTTGTGCCTATTGGTATGCAAGTTTTAGGCAGCCATACTACGATGGGTTTCATTACTCAACAGGTTACTATATCACTCAATTTCGTAGGATTAGTTTGGGTGGTTATTGCTTTTTTGAATTCTAAGAAAAGATTAAAATGGCTTGTTTTGAGTATGTTTATTCTTATTGTTACGTTGCTATATCTTCATCATTTACAAACAAATTTGATGGATTTTAATAATCGCAGGGTTCTGTTGTCAAACAACTTTTATACTTTACATCGTGTATATTTAATGCTCTCAACGCTTATTTGGTGCATCATTCCATCGCATTTTTATCTATATTTACGACAAGAAAAACTTAACAATTGATGAATTCAGAAGCTTTCGACCAAATCATAAATAAACGCCGTTCGATTAGGGTATATGATGAAAATGCACAATTTGATGCCGATGCTGTAAAACGTAGCCTCGAAAGAGCCATCTTATCGCCAAATAGCAGCAATATGCAGTTGTGGGAATTTTACAGGGTACGTTCGGAGAATAAAAAGAAGGCCTTAGCTAAAGCATGTATGAATCAATCTGCGGCTCGAACTGCTACCGAAATGGTCGTTTTTGTAACTCGTCAAGACCATTGGAAACGCAATGCCGAATGGAATTTAGATAAAAACTTGAATGATGAATTGACAAAAAAGAATCCTAAAAGATTAAAACAACTCAAACAGTATTATGGTAAATTGATACCAATTCTTTATCGTAATGATTTTTTCGGAATCTCAACTTTGGTACGTAAAGGTATTGTTTTGTGGTATTTATTGAAGAAAAAGCCAATTATGCGAATTACAACCCACGCCGACCAACGCGTTGTTTTGCATAAATCTTGTGGTTTGGCAGCTCAAACTTTTATGCTAAGTATGACGGCCGAGGGTTATGATACTTGTCCGATGGAGGGTTTTGACGAAGTTTTGGTTAAGAAGATTTTGAATCTGCCTTCGGCGGGAGTTGAAATAAATATGGTTATTTCTTGTGGGGTTGGTAAGCCAGAAGGCATGTATAATCAACGCCTTCGCCTGCCAAACAATGAGGTAATTTTTGAGATTTAGAAACGGTAGCCAAGGTTAAATCCAAATGCTCTTAAATTGACAAAAGGTAATTTTCTTAGAGCATCCATCTTAATTCCATTATCATCAACTACAACACCGAAGGTTTTTTCATCAATTTTAAATGAATCTACTACTTTTCTACGAAGACGATTTTGAAAGTCATCGTCAAAGTTCGATAAATCTTGTTGAGATTCGCCATGTAGATTGAATTTTCCGATGTGCGGACCCGCAATGTACCAATCGAAAGTAAGCCTTTTGGTGAGTTTAAATTGTTTTCCAATCATCAATCCAATCGAAGTGGCATTGACTTTTGTATCTACTGGTAATTTTAATAAAACTGGGAATCCTTGATATTCTAATTCCATTTCTACCGGAATAATTGCATTTACATGATAATATCGAGCAAATGCGGATAAATAAAAGCCATAAGGAGCTTCCTTTTGTCCAAAGTAAAATCTAATCTCTGGTGTGATATGATAGCCTTTAACTTTAGATTCTTTTGGACGGGTATTATCTAAACTTATATAGTCGATTCGATTATCCACAAATGTAGTTAAATTCGCTGTTTCGGTCGGAAAAGGTACTAAACTCATTGGCCTATAACCTCCTCCTAATGCAAACGAAATTCTTTTACCAATGACTTTTTCGTATTGAGCAGTGTAACTTTTGATTGCTAATGAAGACAAATTTAGCTTTAAGATGCTGCTTTGAGCTTGCAAGAAATTGATTTTTAAAGAAAAAATAGCAAAAATTGCCAGTGTTATTTTTGAGTTGAAACGATTCCTTTTTATCATTTGGGAGGTTAATTTATACTTGAATCTTTAGTTTGGGGCTACAAATTTAGCAGGAATTGTAATAATAACGTCTGTACCTTCATTAACTTGTGATTTTATTTCCCAATTTCCATTCAATGCCGTCACCCGATTAGCAATACTATTTAAACCCATGCCATTTTCAAGTTTGTTGTTTTCAATGCCTCTACCATTGTCCGAAATTGTTAATCTAATATTTACATCAATTTTTTCGATTCTAATTATCGCCTCTGTAGCTCTCGAATGTTTTATGATGTTATTGATTGACTCAAGACAGATACTGTAAAGTTCGAGTTCTTGTTGAGGGGCTAATCTTTCAGCAACGCCGTTATTTTCAAAACTAAAATTAATTAAGCCCCCATTATTCATTTTTTCGGTGAGGCGTTCGAGTGCAATTGTAAGTCCTTGTTTTTCAAGTACTTCGGGCATTAAATTGTGTGAAAGACCTCTAACTTGACGATACGATTCTTGAATCATCGCCAAGACCTCATTGTAAGTATTTAGCTCGGTTTCGCTAAATTTGCTACGGTCGATACCCAACATTTGCAATCGCATCGCAGCGATGTTTCCACCCAAACTATCGTGCAGTTCCGCTGCCACCCGTTTGCGTTCGATAGTTTGTCCTTTCAATAGTGCCTCGCTGATTTCTCGGTTTTTTTGTTCGAGTAATTCATTTCGACGGCGAAGCGAACGGTTATTTGAATAGGCAAAAGCTGCAATCAGACCTAAAATTGCAAAGCCACCAATGATAAAATACATCTTTTGGCGTTGGTCTTTTTCGATGCTATCAAGTTTAAGTGAATTTATTTCATTCTCTTGCTTTTCTGTATCGTATTTGAGTTGAAGTTCGGTTATTTTTTCGCGTGCTTTGGTACGGTCGAGGCTATCCTCCATCAAAACATGTTTTTCGTAGAAATCTAATGCCTGTTTAGTATCTCCCAATCCTTTATGGCTTTTGTACAGAATCTTGTTTAAGGTAGCTATTTTCTCATAAGATTTCAACTGATTGGCATATGGAAACGCCAAATTTGCGTACGAAATTGCTTTTTGGTATTTTGCTTGGTCTAAGAAACACAGAGCCAATTCTTCGTACAAAATATAAAATTCATACACACCTTTGAGCTGCTCAGCCGTTTTCAATGCCTCTTTTTCGTATAAAATTCCCGATTTATCGTCATTCAGGCGGTAATAACAAATACTTAAATTAATGGCATTGATACATTGTCTATCCAAACGATTCGGAACATTCGTTTTGGGCAATAACTCTTTGTATTGTTGAAAATATTTAAGGGCTTCTTTGTAATTTTTTGAGATGAGGTAGGTATTGCCAATATTATTTAGATTGCTCAAAACCCCAGCTGGAAGGTTCAGTTTTTTGTAGATTTCTATTGATTTTTGGTGATAGCGAATAGATTCTTTATAGTTCCCAGCGTAAGAGAAATTGATACCATTGGTCATCATAATATGAGCAACTTTCTGCTGGTCTTTGTATTTTTCAAAGATTTTGAGAGATTTTAGTAAATAGTCGCTGGCGTCGGCAGTTGCTCCCATTTCCATCTCTTGATTACCTTTTGCACGATAATAATAAGCCCAGCCCTTCTCCCAGTTGAGCCTTTTTACAATTTTGTGGGTTGAGTCAATGTACAATGTTGAGCTATCGGCATTAATATCAACATTGATTCTACCAATATCAGCAAGGTATTGAAGTAGAAGAGTATCTCGTTTGAATGATTGTGGCTGCTTTATGAGTTTGTTAGCTTCACTTCTAAGGCTATCTAACGAACTTCTTTGAGCAGCCAAATTTTGCAAAATCCCAATCATAAGCATAAAAATACACCCAATTTGACAAGACAATCGGGATATTTTATGGTTAAAGAAAAGGGTTTTACACATTTTATAGATGTTTTTGTAATTACGTTTAATGACTCACAAACTCTGAAATTTTTGTTTGGATAATTGTATCCTTATCATTAGTACGTTAATGACTTGATTTTTTGTTCAAATGCTGATAAATGTTCATCAGTAAAATCGAGATGTGTTACGAATCTTACCAAATGTTTACCAAAAACAACACAACCGATGTTTACTTCTTTGGCTTTTGCCACAAAATCAGATGCTAAAATTGATTCGGGTAATTCAAAAATAACAATGTTTGTATCTATCGGATAAATGTTTTTGACAAATTGTAAATCAGCCAAAATTGTACCAATTTGCTTCGCTTTTTGGTGGTCTTCCTTGAGTCTTGCGATATGATTATCAAGTGCGTATGTTCCAGCTGCTGCCAAGAATCCTGCTTGTCGCCATCCGCCACCTATTGCTTTTCTGATTCTTCGGGCTTTTTTGATGTCATCTTTATTACCAACCAATAACGAACCAACTGGGCAACCCAAACCTTTTGAAAGGCAGATAGAAATTGTATCGAATAATTCGCCGTATTGTTGCGGTGATTCACCTGTTTCGACCAAGGCATTAAAAATTCTTGCTCCGTCTAAGTGTAGTTTTAATCCATTTTGATTGCAAACTTCTTTGATTGCCTTGATTTCTGATAAATCATAGTAGCAGCCCCCGCCTTTATTCATCGTATTTTCGAGCGAAACCAAACGAGTGATTGGCTGATGAATATCTTCGGGATTGTTGATAGCATCTTTTACTTGCTGTGCTGTTATCCTACCACGGTCACCGTCAAGTAATTTTAAGGAAGATAAAGCGTTTGAGGCAACTCCGCCTCCCTCGTACAAATAAATGTGTGAATACTTATCGCAAATCACCTCACTTCCGATTTGTGTATGAACTCTTATCGCCAATTGATTGGTCATTGTACCTGACGGACAAAAAATCGCAGCTTCTTTTCCAAACATTTGTGCCGCTTTCTGTTCGAGTGCCAAAACGCTTGCATCGTCTCCAAAAACATCATCACCCACTTCGGCATCAAACATTGCTTCTTTCATTGCCTTGGTTGGCTTTGTAACAGTATCACTTCTTAGGTCTATAAACATATTTTTTAATGGAATTCATCAATTACTCAAAATTACAGAATCATCCACATATTATATCAATCGTTTTGTCACAATTCAATGTCTGTTCATCACAAATTAATTTTATTGAGCCATTTTGCAAATAATTTTGTTTCAATCAATCTTTGAAATAGGCCATTTACAAAGTTTAACAATCAGTTAACACTTTTTAACTAAATTATTAGGTTTTAAACTAAATAATTAGTTATGTTTGTGTTGTAAAAAAAATGCATTGCAATTGTAACCTTTTACAATCTGCTAAGTAAACATAGTAGTGAAAATTAATTTAAAAAATTGAATTTGAAATAAGCTATTATCTAAACCGTTAACATATTAATAAGACCATTATCCCACGTAGTTTAAATTTATGAAAAAAGCTATCCTCTTTCTCATGGGGTTGTTTATCGTTCAGATGACAATCGCCCAAAGTACTGCACGCATCAACATCAAAGCGACTGTTCAAGACACTTCATCAAATGCACTTGGATTTGCAACCGTGATGTTACTCCAGCCAAAAGATTCGGCATTGGTTAGTTACGGAAGAACCGACGAAAACGGTTTGTTTGAACTAAAAGGTGTTAAACGCCAAAACTACCTTCTGAAAATCACGTATGTAGGTATGTTACCTTATCAGCAAGATATTGTGCCAGCTGATGGTCCAACAACCGATTTGGGTTTAATCAAAATTAAACCTATCCAGAAAGAGCTCTTTGAAGTCGTTGTAAAAACAGCCAAAGCTCCGCTCAATATCAAAGGAGATACTGTGGAGTATAATGCAAGTTCGTTCAAGGTTCCACCTGGCTCGACTGTCGAAGATTTACTTCGCAAATTACCCGGACTTTCGGTTGATGGCGATGGGAACATCAAAGCTCAAGGACAAGATGTGAATCGGGTGACCGTTGATGGGAAGCAATTTTTTGGAGCAGACCCGAAATTAGCGACTAAAAATCTACCAGCCGAAGCAATCTCGAAAGTTCAGGTTTTCAATGACAAAACAGAACAAGCCAAACTTACTGGTATTGATGACGGTAAAAAAGAAAAAACCTTGAATCTCGAACTGAAGGATAGCCACAAAAAAGGTGGTTTTGGCAAAATTACGGCTGGACTCGGCAACGACCAACGAGCCGAATTGAAAGGTAATTACAATAAATTCGATAAGAAAAACCAGTTTTCAGTAATCGGACTTGGCAATAACACAAACCAAACTGGCTTAGGCTGGGATGATTATCAGGATTTTAGGGGTAATCAATCGTTCAATTGGAATGACGAAGCAGAATTTGGTTTTAGCAGTGGAAATCGAGTCATTTATTTTGGAGAAGATGAATCTGATAATTTGACAGTACCGCGTTCTTATGGTCGTGGGCAAGGATTCTCGAACAATTTTGCTGGTGGAGCCAACTACAACTACGATACGAAGAAAACTAAATTTAGTACGAATTATTACTACAACCAAACTCGTCAGATTACAGATTTAGAACGAAATAGAACGAGCTTTGCACCAAATAATTCAAACAAATCTACCGAAGAAAGTACAACAATTAATTTTAACCGCAATCACCGAGTTACGCTTCGTTACGAGCAGACGATAGATTCTTTAAACACAATTGTTGGTTTACATAATAGTAAGTTTTCGGACGGAAATGGAGTTTATCGAAATCTCCAAGATTTTTTTGAGTTAAATGGCACTCCTCGAAGCAATACAAATATCAATAACTCACGTTTGTTTAACTCGATTGCAATGGCCAATACGTTGATTTACAGACACAAAGCCAAGAAAAAGGGTAGAAGTTTGGCTGTAAGTGGAGGTTTTAATTTGAATGATTCGGATTCGGAAGGAATTTTATTCTCGGTAAATAAAATTTTCAAAACGACCGATTTCAACGAAAAAATGGAGACCCTGAACCGCCTCGACCAAACATTGAGTAATCGTAAACAATACAAGGCGAGTGCATTATACGTTGAGCCAATTGGAAAAAGATTGTTTTTGGAGAGTTTCTACAACTTTAGTTTTCGCAATGAATTGGTTAATAGAGATTTGACAAATCGTGAAACAAATCAGTTAGAAAATGGATTGAGTGCGTATTATGACAACGATATTAGCTATAATCGTCTTGGTACGTCGTTGAGGTATAACTACAAAGGATTTAACCTTTCGGTAGGTGCAGCAGGGCAGCAAATTGCGATGAATTTCTTATCGACTAACAATGAAAATACAGACAAATTGGTTAGTTCGAGTAGAAAATTCGTCAATTTTGTTCCGAATGTTAGTTTAAATGCAGATTTGAAAAATAACCGATACTTGTGGGCAGGTTATAATGTGGGCGTGCAAGAACCAAACATCAGGGATTTACAACCAGTAGTTGATGTAAGCAACCCTTTTGTGATTCGTCAAGGAAACCCGAACCTTAAACCATCAACAAATCATAATGTATCGGTTGGTTATAACTACTTCAATCCTGCGAGTTTTACAAATTTGTTTTTCAATGCAAGTTATTCATACAATGTAAATCAGATTGTTTATACACAAACGATTGATAATCAGTTCCGTACGATTAGTTCGCCAATCAATATTGATGGAGGCAAAAACTACAATGCTTGGATGGGCTTCGGATTTCCATTGAAGAAAACAAAGGCTACCATGAACCTCAATACTGGTTATAATGGTGGAAATTACTTAACATTCATTAATAATGTTTTGAATCAAACAAATACCAATTCGATAAACTTCAATTTGAGATTAGACCTGACTCCGAGCGATATTTTTACGATGTATAGTAATGCCAACTGGAGTATTTCGGATACAAAGTATTCAATAAATTCGGCTCAGAATCAACGAATTCTTAATTCACAATACAATACTGAGATGAATATCAAGTTGCCAAAAGAGTTTTATTTCAATACAAGGCTTAATTATAACATTTTTGTTAATAGAAGTATCGCATTTGAGAGAAACCAACCGATTCTTAATGCTTCTGTTTATCATATCATCGGTAAAAACAAAAAAGCAGAGATTAGACTTTCGGCGTATGACATTTTCAATCAAAACCTCGGAATTCGCCAAAATGCCAGCGTAAACTTTGTTTCAGAAGAAAGAGTGCAGACTTTGGCCCGCTATTTTATGTTGAGTTATACTTACAATATGAGAGGTGTTACAAACTCAATGCGTCGCAGAAGTGGATTCTAAGTTTATAATTAACCAAATATTTGAGAATAAAATGAAAAAACTGACAATAATATTATTTCTCTTTATTGCGAAAATGACGTTTGCTCAGCAAACTGATGGCACAATCGTTTACGAAAGGGTACAAAATTGGACAAGGATTGCTACTCGATTACCATATTTGAGCAAAGAAGAAAAAGACCGTATTGCGAATTCGTGGGGAAATGACGAGTACAAAGAGAAAATGCTTTTGAAATTTAGCCCAAACGAGAGCAATTATACCTACGAAAAAGAAGCGGGTGGGAGCGAAGACGGCCGTTGGTCTTGGAGAAATGAAGAATACATCATTTATCGAAATTTTGCGACCGAGACCAAGACTGAGGTAATAGAAATGCTTGGTAAAACTTATGTTGTTGAAGATTCGCTTCATGCACCGAAGTGGAAGGTGATGAATCAAATCAAAGACATTGCAGGATACATCTGTATGAAAGCAATGACAGAGGATACTGTTAAAAAACAGACGATTACGGCTTGGTTTTGTGGAGATATTCCGGTTTCGGTTGGGCCAGAACGCTTTTTTGGCTTACCGGGTGCAATCTTAGAACTTGATATTAATGATGGTGATGTTGTGATAACTGCTACGAAAGTAGAATTTAAGAAACTTGAAGCTCCCCTCAAAATTGCAAAGTTGAAAGGTAAAAAGATTAATGATAAGCAATACGAAACCTTGATTGCTAATCACATCAAAGATTCGATAAAGTCATACCGAAATCCCTATTGGGCAATGAGGTATTAGATTTCAAACTCTGACAGGGATTTGCCGTCGGGCGTTTTAAACCCTGTCAGAGTTAATTTTACTGCTTATATTTTTCTCTTCAAAACAATACCTGCCATTGGAGGAATTGTCAATTCAATCGAATTTTCTCTACCATGAACTGGCTTTTTTTCTGATTGCATTTCGTTAGGGTTCGATACTCCGCTTCCCCAATATTCGGCACTATCGCTATTGAATATCTCTACCCAAGTACCTGCTTTAGGCAATCCGATTCGGTAATGATAATGAGGCACCGGAACCATATTCAGTACAACAACTATTGTTTCGTCTTCGTCAAAACCCTTACGAGCGTAGGTTAAGACACAGTTTTCGCGGTCGCCACCATCAATCCACTCAAAACCCTCTGGGCTAAACTGCTTATCGAACAACGCCGATTGTGTTTTATAAAGATTATTCAACCCTTTTATTGCAGCCTGAATACCTTTGTGCGGGTCATAGTTAGTCAAGTGCCAATCCAAACTTTTTTGGAAATTCCACTCACCTGCTTGCCCAAATTCACCACCCATAAACAATAGTTTTGTACCTGGGTGGGTAAACATATAGGTAAAAAGTAACCTCAAATTGGCAAATTTCTTCCATTCATCGCCTGGCATTTTACCTAAAAGAGAGCCTTTCCCATAAACCACTTCGTCGTGCGAGAGTGGAAGCATGAAATTCTCTGAGAAGGCATAAACCAAGCTAAACGTAATATCATTGTGATGCCATTTGCGGTACATGGGGTCTTTGGCAAAATAACGCAAAGTATCGTTCATCCAGCCCATCATCCATTTCATTCCGAAACCTAATCCACCTGTATAAACTGGTCTCGAAACACCCGGAAACGCCGTTGACTCTTCGGCAACTGTTTGTGTATCAGGGAAACTACGATAAATTTCTTCGTTTAACTCTTTAAATAACGAAATAACTTCGAGGTTTTCACGACCGCCAAAGATATTTGGAACCCATTCACCATCTTTCCGAGAATAATCTCTATAAAGCATCGAGGCCACGGCATCAACTCTTAAACCGTCGGCGTGGTATCTATCGAGCCAAAAAAGTGCATTTGAAATCAAGAAAGAACGAACTTCGTATCGTCCATAATTGAAAATGTAGCTTTTCCAATCTGGATGGTATCCTTGGCGAGGGTCTTCGTGTTCGTAAAGAGCTGTTCCATCAAAACGATAAAGTCCGTGAGCATCGTTTGGATAATGCGAAGGAACCCAGTCGAGGTAAACACCGATTCCGTTTTTATGTAATTCATCAATCAAATACATCAAATCTTGCGGTGTACCAAAACGGCTACTTGCTGCAAAATATCCAGTTATCTGATAACCCCAAGATGGCTCGTACGGGTGCTCCATGATTGGCATGAACTCTACGTGAGTAAAGCCCATTTCTTTGACATACGGAACCAATTTATCGGCTAATTCTCTGTAAGTCAGCCTTCTTTCAGGGTCGGATGGGTCTCGCATCCACGAACCTGCATGGACTTCATAAACCGAAATCGGAGAATTCAGTGAGTTTTTAGCACTACGGGTTTTCATCCAATCTTGGTCTTTCCATTCGTACCAAGTATCCCAAACAATAGAGGCTGTACTCGGTGGGACTTCCCAACGAAGTGCGAAAGGGTCGCCTTTTTCGAGGTCAAAACCACGATTTGAGGTCATAAAATACTTATAAACCTCACCGTTTCCAACATTCGGAATCCAGCCTTCCCAAATACCCGAGCCATCCCAACGGGGGCTGAGTGGGTGAGTACCTTTGTTCCATCCATTAAAATTACCAATGACAGAGAGATAGGTAGCATTTGGGGCCCAAACCGCAAAGTATGTACCTGTAACTCCTTGATAGTCAAAGACATGCGAGCCAAGTTTTTCGTACAGTCGGTAGTGCTTACCAGCCTTGAAAAGGTTGATGTCAAAATCGGTAAAGCGACTGATATTTTCGACGTTATTCAACTTTGGAGGTTCGGCTGGTTGTGTTACTTCGGGTTGAGCTTCTACTTGTTTTTTCTTTGCCATAGGTTAAGTTATTTCTTAGTTTCTCCAAAAATAGAAATGCCCTTGCGTATTTGCAAGGGCATTCGATAAAATTACTGTGGTAAAATTCCAATCTGTGGAAATGTATAGATTCTGAATTGCCCATTGTCGTAATGAATCCAGTTTTCTCTTAGCGATATTTCGAGCATTTGTTCCGAAATATCGTGTTGAAATGCCAAGTATCCTTGTTTTCGTAGTTTGTTCTTTACTTCAAGCGTTGTTGTTACACCTTCTGCTAAAATCAGTGTTGTAGCTGTCATTTTTACGGTCGAGTAATCGGCCTTTTTTTGTCTTGTTCTCATTTGATTTTTACGATGTATTTGATTGTACATTGAGCTTCATTGTAAACTATGAACTCGTTATTGAGTAAACTAACGCCTCTTTTAGCAAAAACCGAATCATAATTTTTGTTTATTCCTTTTAATTTATCTTCTGTCAATTGCGTATGCCATGCTTCGTGTTGTGAAATCTCAAGTTGAGAACCAGTATGCACCTCAAATATTGCCAAATATGCTTCGTTGCTATTGCCATTCGTCCAGACCGAGCCACACAACGAACTGTAATTGAGCGATTTAGAAAATTCATTCGCAAAATACACACCATAACCAAACATTTTACCGGTGATGATGGCATTTACTGGGCGAAGCACCAATCCTGTTTTGAGGATAGAAAGCCAGTTTTCGTTGCGGCTACCGTGCCAAAGCAATTGTGTTTTAGGATTTTTTGCTTTAGAAATCCAATTGTCAAAACCTTTTTGTGTGCGATTATTGGTTACTTGATAAGCCTCGACGAATTTATCGCCGTGTTTGCCCATCATAAGTTTTATCAATTTTTTGATTTTAGGGTCTTCGACTGTTTCAATTTGCAATCCGAGTAATTGAAGCAAATCAATTTCTTTGTCTTTGGTAGATTCTGCTTGTTTTTCGTTTATCTCAACTTGGCTTCGCATTACATCGAGTGTGGCTTGTTCTTCGACGATTTGGGCTTTAATGGCATTAATTTCATCAATATTTGTAGGACTAACACTCAACAAATGCTCTTTTACATTTGACATTTTGCGTGGAATGACCTTGAATAAATCGAGTAATTGCTGATTGAAACTACCAACATCCATTCCTTTATCAATCATTTTGATTAATGAATTGACTAAGTTTTGGGCTTCATCAACCTGCTTTTGGGTTACTTCGGTAGCAGAAACGACATAATTATTAAAGATTGAGTTTCGGGCATATTTCATAAAACTATCAATCAATGATTTAACAGATTTATCTTGAATGCTCGATGTATCAGGCTCTGGAGTAGAAACTGCAAAAAGATGTGTGTTGTCAATGTAACCTTTGCGGATTTTTTCGTTGTATTTGCTATTCCATTCTGAGATTGGATAAGTTACTTCTGTTTGGCGGCTTCCTACACGTCCGTACAATACTTTGAATGTACCATCATTGTTATCAGTCATTTCATAAAACTTGTTATTGTTGTTTTCGGTAACCATAATCAGTTTTACTTTTCTGACCGTGTCTTTTTGTGGTTGCGGTGATGTAGTAGGCTTAATAATGACTGAGACTGTTGCAGGATTTGGAGTAGCGGTAGTTGATTTTAGAACTGTAGCTGGACTTACTGGATTGATAAAACCTTTGATTTTAGAGATTAGCGTTTGCATCGTGCTGATTTGTTTAATGGTTGTCAATGTTTACGATGCAAATCTCACTGTGCAAATGTGCAACATAAATGCACAGTAATAAAAAAACTAAAAAAATAAAAAAGCCCTACTTTCGCAGGGCTTTGGTTATGGGTTAATCCCAAATAACTGTTTCTGATTTTTCGTACCAAGGTTCAAAGTTATCGGCGTATTCTTTCTCGACTACATTTCGCTTGATTTTCATCGTTGGTGTCAGTTTATTATTATCCACCGTCCAAGGTTCTCGCATAACAACCACTCTTTGCACACGCTCGTACGATTTTAATTTAGGATTAAGCTCAGATAGGGTAGAAGACAAACTTTGAGTTACTACTTCTCTATCTAACGATTTTCCTAAATCAGACAAAACAACCAATGCAATTGGCTGAGGAAGGCTCTGGCCAACCACACAAACCTGCTCGATGAGGTTATTATCGGCAAACCCAAACTCAATTTGAGCGGGTGCAACGTACTCACCTTTTGAGGTTTTATACATTTCTTTTACTCGACCCGTGATTTTGAGGTAGCCTTCCGAATCTAACTCGCCTACGTCACCCGTATGAATCCAGCCATCGGCATCAATCGTTTCGGCTGTCATTTGTGGTTCTTTGTAGTAGCCAACCATATTCCATTCCGAGCGTGTCAGTATTTCACCATTCGATTCGGCAATTTTCACCTCCATATTCGGATACAATTTACCGACAGTCCCATCTTTCACTTTTTCAAGTGGCATCATACAAACCGCCCCGAGGTTTTCGGTCATTCCGTATGCTTCTTGGATATTTATATCTAATTTCCTAAACCACTTTATCAAATTGGCTGGCATTGGAGCAGCTCCAGTCAGAATAAGTTTTGCATCTGAAAGCCCTAATCCTTTTTTGATTTTTTTCTTAACGATTCCGCTCAAAATTGGGAGTTTTAAGAATAAATCAAGCTTTTTCTGCGACATCTTCGATAAAATCCCCAACTGAAACTTAGTCCAGATTCTTGGTACAGCCAAAAAGTGAGTCGGACTCGCGACTGCCAGATTTTTAGCAAAAGTATCGAGCGTTTCAGCAAAATATATCGTTCCGCCCGTAGTAAGGCTGGCTGCTTCTACGATATTACGTTCGGCAATGTGGCAAAGTGGCAGGTACGAGAAGAATCTGGTATCTGGCATATTCAGCTTGGCAACTTCTCGTGTACTGTAAATTCCGGTTGCCATCGCTTTGTATTGCATCATCACACCTTTAGGATTTCCAGTAGTACCCGAAGTATAAATTATCGTAAATAAATCATCAAGATTTGCCTTAAAATTCTCCTTCATCGGCTCGTATTTCGCCAAAATACTTTCCCATTGCTCGTGTTCAGGGTCAGGATTGTACGTCGGAAACGAAATACATTTTACGTCTTTCGGAATCCCAGGTTTCATTCCAGCCCAATCATCTAATTTACCGATAAATGCTACTTTACAACCACTATGCGTCAGAACTTGATTGATTTGGGCATCGGTCAAGGTAGCATAGAGTGGCACCGAAATATGCCCGGCAATCATGATGGCAATATCAGAGATTATCCATTCGGCACAATTTTTTGAAATAAGTGCGATATTGCTTTTCTCGGGTAAATCCAACGATTTCAGATAGGCCGCAATCGTTCGAGCTTGCCGACCTGCCTCTTTCCACGTAAAATCTCTAAAATTATCTCCAAAAGGCTGACGCAAATATACTTTATCGGGAGTTGTTGCTTCCCAATGATAAAAATAATCAACAAGTGATTTGTTAGGTGAAAATTCCATGATAATATAAGGGATAATAGACAGTTTTTTCAAAAATATAATAAATCAAAGATATTGTTAAATTTAATTTAGTAGTATAGATATAATAAATAATTTTGAAGAATTATTTCAAGACCCCTTAAAATCAATTATGAAAAAGACTATCAAGGTACTCAAGTTCTTATTTTTTGTTATTTCAATCTTAATCATTGGCGGATTAGCCATCTTTTGGGAAAATGACATCCCTATTGATACATTAAAAATTAAATATACCAATCAGGCTTCCAAATTTATTGAGATTGATGGAATGAATGTGCATTATCGTGATGAAGGCAATCAAAATGATTCGTTACCATTGATTTTGATACACGGTACAGGTGCGAGCCTGCATACGTGGGAAGGTTGGGTGAATGATTTGAAGAATTCAAAACGAGTAATTTCGATGGATTTACCCGCCTATGGGTTGACCGGGCCAAATCCTTCAAAGAATTATTCGATTACGTTTTACATAGGTTTTATTGATAAGTTTTTAGAAAATTTAGGTGTGAAGAGGGCGATTCTCTGCGGAAATTCGCTCGGTGGAAGTATCGCGTGGAATTACACTTTGGTTTATCCTAACAAAGTAGAAAAGCTCATTTTGGTAGATGCGGGTGGGTATCCGACAAAGCCAAAATCGGTGCCGATAATGTTTAGATTGGCAAGAATGCCGATTATTAATAATATTTTTAAGGTCATTTTACCACGTTCGGCGGTAGAGAGTAGTGTAAAAAATGTTTATGTAAATGACAATAAAGTGACAGATGAATTGGTTGACCGATACTTTGAATTATCTCTTCGTGAAGGCAATCGACAGGCATTTTTGGATAGAATGATGGCATTTACTCCGAAACCCAACGAAAAAAATACCAATAAATCTGCTCAAATCAAAGATATTCAAACCCCAACTTTGATTTTGTGGGGTGCCGAAGATGGTTTGATTCCGACCGATGTTGCCCAAAAGTTCCACAAAGATTTACCCAATGATACTTTAGTGATTTTACCGAATTTAGGACATACACCGATGGAAGAAGACCCCAAGACTACACTTGTTGAGGTTAAAAGGTTTTTGAAAATTAAGTGATTTATGGATAAATTTGGTTTATTAATTCTATCAATATCCAACCATCTATTTATAAATATCGTTATATTAGTGTTTTAAGCCCTTTGCATGAGAAAATTTTATTTTGCAATCATTCTACTGCTAACTTCTTTTGTCGATAATCTTCAGGCACAAGAAATCCCACAATTAAGTGAATCAAAAAATTTGCACGAATACGAAGAACGATTCAGAGATTGGCTCAACCGTCAACCACAAGGTACGAAGGGTTGGAAATGGATGGCTCGTTATGAGTACGATTTGCTAAGACGTGTTGATAATGATGGCGAGATGCCCTCAAATGAGGTTTTATTGAACAACCATAATGCTTATCAAGAAAAACAAAGTCAAATCGAAAATGCAAGGGTTAAATCAGCACCCGATTGGTCGCCCGCTGGGCCTTATGGCGACCCCAATCTTTTCGGTATCGGACGAATTAATTGTATTGCTTTTCATCCAAAAGACAGTCTAACTTTTTATTTAGGCTTCGGACAAGGCGGAATTTGGAAAACGACCGATGGCGGAAAGAATTATACGCCTCTTGGAGATAAATTACCGATAATGCGAATAAGTTGGATTGCGATTGACCCCAACAACCCCGAAACGCTCTACATTTCGCTTTCGGATTTTGCCTACATTGGATATGATTTATATACGGCTGATAGAAAAAGAAATACTTACTACGGAATCGGCGTTTGGAAAAGCACAGATGGCGGTAGAAACTGGAAACAAACCGGATTAAAAAATAATCTTGAAGAAGGAATAAATTCAATCAATCGGACAATTTGGATAAATCCGAAGAATTCAAAGGAAGTTTTGGTTTGTGGCACAAAAGGTATTTTGAAATCTAAAGATGGCGGCGACAGTTGGAATTTAGTCCTAAATAAAATGTCGTCTTCGATTGTACAAGACCCTACAAATTCTGATATTCTGTTAGCAACTGGAGTCTATGTTGCAACCACAAGAACGGGTGAAGCTGGTATTTGGCGTTCTGAAGACGCAGGGAATACTTGGCGGCTAATCAACACTACAATAACCTCAACGCGTGTTCAGCGAATCGAAATTGCCTATGCACCTACGCAGCCATCTACTGTTTATGCAGTTGCTTGTAATCTAAATAATGGCTTTGAAGGATTTTACCGTAGTTTTGATGGCGGACTCACTTGGCAAAAAACGCCATTTACGGGTAATATTCTTTCAACGAGCTTTACGGCCTCGGGCGGGCAAGGTTTTTATGACTTGTGCATCATGGTACACCCAACGAATCCGCAGAAGGTTTACGTGGGCGGGCTTGTGCTTGCCGAAACAAGCGATGGCGGAACAACCTGGCGTTTTGCAACAGGATACAATACAATCCACCCCGACCAGCATCAGTTGATGTACAATCCTTTAAACAAAACGATTTATCTGTGCAACGATGGCGGGCTTTATGTTACAAAAGAGATAATTCCGAGTACTACACAAAATCTTTCGTGGAAATTTATCAGTGTAGGTATCAATGCGACTTCATGTTATCGGTTGGCGGTTTCTGACAATGGTCAAAATATCCTAACCGGAGCCCAAGACAATGCGATGTTCTTGAGTGTTCCGAATCGCCCTTGGTCAACCGAATTCGGTGGCGATGGCATGGAAGGTGCATTGGTCGATAATTGGGTTTATGGGTCGTCGCAATACGGATTTATTACTTTTTATGACGCAAATGATGTAAATAAACGCCAAAAACAAGTTTTTCCACCACTTGGAAATAGCGATACTGGAGAATGGACAACCCCATTTGTAATCAATAAAGAACAGGGTTTCGTAACGATTGCGGGCGGAAATGTACACCGAGTCAAAATTGGTAGCGATAATAATACACTGAATCCGCTCTCAAATTTCATTATTAATCCTAATACTCGTCAACCAACGCTTTCGACTGCATTGGCAATTCCAACTTCAAATCCGAATATCATTTATGTAGCAAAGAAAAATACACCGCTTACCAAATCAGACGCTGTGATTTTCAAAACTCAAGATGCAGGAAAGACATGGAGTTTTACTAATCAAGATGCCTACCGTGAATCGTACGTAACTTATATGGTGGTTGACAACCAAGAACCTGATAGAGTGTGGGCGGTTTTGAGCAACTTTATTGATGGAAGAAAGGTGATTTATTCGTCGGATGCTGGCGAAACTTGGGAAAATATCAGTTTTAATTTACCGAATTTACCCGTTAATTGTATCGTTTATCAATCAGATGAAGATACCGATATTTTGTATGTCGGGATGGATATTGGGGTTTATTATTTAGTTGAAGGCACAAATGAATGGAAACCCTTAATCGGCAATTTACCAAATGTAATCGTTCATGAATTAGAGATTAACTACACCACCAAAAAACTCTATGCTGCTACGTTTGGACGAGGAATTTGGGTTACAGATTTGGTTAGAGAGAAACTTCCACAGGCCGATGATTTTTACAGTATGAATGCTATGGTCTATCCAAACCCCAACACCGATGGAAATATTTACGTAAAATCAGATTATGTAAACATCGAAAAAATTCAGGTAGTGGATGTTGTCGGGAGAATCATTTATGAAGAAGATTTGAAACCCAAAGCTCTTCGATATGGGAAAAAAATAAATCTCAGCCCTGCATATAAAGGCCTTTTTTATTTAAGACTCATAAATGGAAACAAATCGAAAGTTTTGAAATTGGTTAGAGATTAGTAAAAGGTTTTTATGATTGATAATCAAGCATAAATACTAAAATACTATTTGCTGAAAACTCCGCCAGTAGCACAATCGGCAACGCCAATCGTATATTTTTTCAAATCATCATCTTTAAATTGTCCACCAAATTTGCTTGCTAATTCGGTACATTCTTTAGTTTTTGTGCCGATTTCGCTCAATTTTGTGTCGCTGAGTTGTTTGTAGCAATCACAAACTTCTTTTGCGGCCGATTCGGGTGATTTTGAGCAGCTAAATAAGCCTAAAGTAATTGATAGAGATAAGGTTAGTTTTTTCATTGAGATTTATGTTTCTTCAAATGTACTAAATCTTCGATATTTTGCAAGATAACGAGCCAAAACAAAAAACTAATTCGTGGGTTTATATTTCAAAACAATGATTTTTACAATGCCCGAATTACCAGAAGTTGAGACTTATCGCCGATATTTTGAAGAAACAAGTCTAAATCAGTCAATAGCAGATGTATTTGTAGAAGATACAAAACTCCTTACAACCGACTACGATTCTTTATCTCAAAAACTCAAAAAACGTAGTTTTATTAGTACAAAAAGAGTTGGCAAAAATCTTTTTGTCCAGCTTGATGCCCCGTACTGGCTTCATTTTCATTTCGGAATGACTGGTGATTTAGCCTATTTCAAAGACCCCGAAGATACTCCACGTTTTGCAAGAATCATTTTTCATTTTACTAATGGCTTCAAGTTAGGGTTTCTTTGTCCAAGAAAATTTGAAAGGATTGGCATCGTCGAGAATGTGGATGAATATCTCAAATCAAAGAAAATAAATAAAGATGCCCTCGAAATTTCTTTTGATGAACTAAACCGAATATTGAGCGTTAGAAAAGCACCAATCAAATCGGTCTTACTCGACCAATCGACCGTTGCTGGAATCGGCAATTGGATTGTTGATGAAGTGCTATTTCAGGCCAATGTTCATCCCGAAAAATTAGCAAATCAGTTGTTGGATAACCAAAAAATGGCGATTTTTGAATCAATGAGATTTGTGATTGAAACTGCCATTGAAAAGCAAGCCAATTATGACGAATTCCCAAAGGATTTTTTGATTCATGCACGAGGTTGGGGAAATACTCAGATTGCCGAACTCATTGGTAAATGCCCCAATTGCCAAGAGAAAATCCAAATTATCAAAGTAGGAGGTAGGACAACTTTTCTATGTCCGAGCCAGCAAAAACTCTAATTTTTCAACGATTTATGTATTTTGATACAGATAAACTTCCAAAACCTGAAAAGACAGTAACTCCTCCTTGGAACCTCAAAGGCAACGGATACATTTTCATCTATAAATTTCCGAGAGAATTTGTAGAAAAATTTGGTTTTTTATCTGATTATCAAGCCGAAAGTTTTGACGGATTCTTCGGTACAGTTATGCTTGTTGATTATGCCGAATCTGGGGTTGGGCCTTATCGTGAATTACTTTTTGTACCCGGGATGTTTAACTTGAATAACAAAAAGATTTATTCGATTTCAAAGATTTATGTTTCTTCTTATGATTCGGTTTGGAATGGCATCGAAAACTGGGGAATACCTAAAGAATTAGCAGATTTTGAGGTTAAGAAAGTAAATCAAGACGAAGAAATCTTTGAAGTTTCAAATAATAGAAAGACTTTCTTCAAAGTTCATTTGAGGAAACGTAATTTTTATTTCCCGATTTCTACTAAATTTTTTCCGCTCAAATTGGCTCAAAAGCTCCGCAAAGATTTATTGATTACTAACTCGCCCGCAAATGGAAAAGCTACACTCGCAAAAGTAATTGATATTGAGGTAGATAGTCAGTTTTTTCCAGATATTTCTTTGGCAAAGCCATTATTAGTTTTGGCAGTGAAAGATTTTAAAATGAAATTCCCGATTCCGAAAATAATTAAAAATTATTTCGCTCAATCTTGAGACATTCTGGCAATCTCTTCATAAGCATTTAGCAAATAATTATTCAAATCAATTACCACTTTTTCGGCATTCTGGCGTTTTGTATTGACTTCTTCGGGTGTAATTTTCTCTAAAAAGTACTTAACTTGATTTTCGATTTCAGAATTTTCATCAATCAACCAGCCAGCCGATTGATTGAGATACCAACTATCGCTTTCTGAACTTCCACAAAACAAAATACTTCCTCCCGCACAAACCGAACTGATTGCTTTTGAAGGAACTGCGACGTGCGTCCAAGTTTTTAGAAGACTTACTAAATGAATATCAATAAAATGTAATTGACTTCTTGGGATATTTTTTAAAATCGTGATTCCATCTCTGTTTTTGGCAAATTTTAAAACATTTTCTGCCTTAGTGCCATAAAGTGCTAATACCAAGTGATGTTTGTTAGGATTTATATTTTTGATTATTGAAATCAAAAAATCATCCGAATGTGCATCTCCGACATTACCTGCGTAACCTAAATAAATTTTATCATCATTTTTTCTCCAACTTGGTTGAGCGTTATCTCGTTCTTGATTGAGTAGCACACCACACGGTAGAATTATCTGAGGAATCGACTTATTGTATTTCGTTTCTAAAAAAGATGCCTGTTTGGGACCTAAAGCGATTAATCTCTTGGGTGCATTTCGATAAGTGAGCCTAATAATTTGTCGATATATCCAATTCGATTCCTTGATTTGTCCTGTCGAAACAAAACCCTCAGGAAATAAATCCATCGACCATAAAACCCAATCCCTTTTGAATATTGAGAACAAAACCGATGCCCAAAATGGTAGGAGTGGAGGGCTTGTCATGCAGATAATTGTGCCTTTTTTCAGTCGAATTGCCTTGAGAATCAACAATAAACCGTCCAAAGGTCCGGCTGTAAACCTCAAAAACTTGTTTTTACCTTCGTAAATTGTATTGATTTTGTGGGTAATTCCTACAGGTTCACGCATTTGTCCGCCTCCATCATAGCTGCGGTTGATATGAACAATGTGAACTTCAATTTGATGTTTTTCGATGAGGTATTTGGCTAAATCCCAAGCCGATTCGCCCGTGATTCCGAGATTGGGCGGATAATGACGATTTACTATTGTGATGGGCAAGGCAGTTATTTTTGAAATGAATAAAAGTGTGGCATGATTTCAAATCATGCCACACTTAGAAAACAAAATTAGTCCTTTTTTCGGATTTCCATAAAAATCGCTCCAATCAAGCAAATTACCAAAGCAATCGAGGCAAACATGTCAATTTTTTTACCAGTTGTTACCGACGCTGGAGCAAATTTAAACTCAATCTTGTGTTTACCTGCTGGCACAACCATTCCTCTAAGCAAATAATCGGCTCTAAAATGCGGAGCTTCTTTTCCGTCTATTGTTGCAACCCAATCTTGGTTTCCACGGTAATACATTTCAGAGAAAACAGCCACTTGTTCAGTTTTACTATCTGATTCGTAAACCAGTTTATTTGGTTGATATTCAGTCAATTTAATCGTTGCAGACGAGTCTGCTTGAAGGCTCTTTCCTTTTACAAATTCTTCATATCGTTTATCAATCAAAACAGTTTGTTTTGGATTGAAACTACCCAATTCTTTAATCTCTTCATCTGCATTTGCCACAACTTTAACATTGCTAACAAACCAGCCATTACCTAATGCATAAGGATTACGAATGGGTGCTGCTTCAGGGTTAATAACCACATAGCGTGTATTAAGAATATTAAGCACGGTTTGCTTGCTAAGAGCTTGATTGACAATGTCTTGTGTTAAGTTTTCTTTGCGTAGTTCTGTGTAAAAAGCGTCTAATTGTTTTGATAATTGATTATCTACTACTTCTTGATAGCGACGCATTTTTGCACCATGATAACCACCAATTGATTTATGGAAATAGGATGGTCGCCCATCGCTAAACACGCCGCCCGGTAGGTCGATTACACGATAGCTTAAATCTTTATCTTTCAAGATTTCGGTATCGGCCACAGTTGGCTGGAACAATTCATCAGTTGTACGAACTTTTGGCTTAAAGTCGTCTTTGTTTACGTAACGTTTATCAACCAATACCAAATCGACTGTGACAAATAACGTAAGAGCAATGGTTAGGATTTGAGCATTGATTTTGTTTTGTACAAATGCCCAAATAGCTGCTGCTGCAATCAAAATAAATATTAAACTACGCCAAGCATCGCCTTGCATCAATGATGCACGGTCTTCGATGATACTATTTAAAACAGATTGTGCAACTTGTTGATTTCCAAAACTTTGCGATAATTGTTGAACCAAATTTTGGTCGCTTTCTGAACTGAAACTTACAAAAAGTGAAGGCAACAAGGCAAAAATCAAACAAAGCCCACCCGTAATGCCTAAACTGATTAAAAACGGTTTTTTGATTTCGGCGAATGACGGCTTTGTGTCAATCAAAGTTTTGATTCCGAAAATGCCAACACCTACCATAAAGAGTTGTTGCAAAGACAAAATCATCTTAACATCACGGAATTTATTATACATCGGGAAATAGTCAAACATCAAATCACTGAAAACGGGAAGATTTTTACCCCAAGCCAGCATCAAAAAGAAAATGGCAACGATTCCAAACGATATTTTGTAGCGATTTTTGGATAATAATAAACCCAACACAAATAAGAAAATGACGATTGCACCTGCATAAATCGAACCAGTCATGATGCCTTGGTCGCCCCAGTAGGATGGTAAACTACCGATAATTTGACTTGCGTTTTCGGCTGGAACACCGTTTGAAATAAGTGCGTTGTAAGTTTTTGATTTTGTATCGAATTCGCCCAATGACGCCCCACCCATAAATTTCGGAATCAATAAAGTCATTGTTTCTTGTTTGGCAAGGCTACCGCTAAACGCATAATCTTTATCTAATCCGCCAGAGGCAGCTTTCGGGTTGCTGGTTAATTCAGATTTGCTACGGGTCGATTCTTTTGAGTATTCGTAAGTTGTCCAGAGTCTTGCCGAATTGGATGCCAAAGCTAAGATTCCGCCAATTCCTACAAAAATCAAAGCCGAAATAAAGTTTTTGACTGTTTTTTCTTTGATTGATTTGTATAATTCGACCAATACGATAATTCCGAGACCGATGGCAGTGTAATAATTTATCTGAACGTGATTGGCGTTTATTTCTAAACCAAACGCTAAGGCAAATAAGACTCCCCCTGCCAGTTTCTTCCCTCGAAAGGCCAACAGAACACCTGCAATCATCATTGGTGCAAATGCCAGCGAATAAACTTTTGATACGTGTCCTGCCTCAATCCAGAGCAAATTAAGGGTTGCGAATGTATATGCAATGGCACCGAGAACAGCCAACCAAAGTTCTAATTCGAGAATGATAAATAAAATATACGCTCCAAGTAAGCACCAAAAAAGCATATTGGTGATTCCGCCCGGAAGTGGATTGTAATACCAAGCAATGTATGTAAAAATGCTACCTAAGTGATGCCCACCAACAAAATACGCCGGCATACCACCAAACATACTATTGGTCCACCAGGGCCATTCGCCTGTTTTTGCGTGAAAATCAATGATTTCTTTTGCTCCACCAGCCGCTTGAACTGGGTCGTGTTGGATTAAAACTTTTCCGTTTAACGAAGGGCTTGCATAGAATAGTGCCAAAACCGCAAATCCAACGATTACAAGCAGGTGAGGCAATAGTTTTTTAAAGTTCATTTTTTTGAATTAATGAGAAAAACAAATTTATACTGCAATTCTAAGAAAAAACTTCGGATTTTTGCACTTTGAAATTACGAAACTTTCAATCGAAATGTCCCGAAAATGCTCTTATACAATATTACTTTTAGTGTCGAAAAGCGTATCCATGAGAATTGGCTCAAATGGATGAAAGCACATTTTGTACCAGAAATCGAAAAAATCTCACAAATCAATAATCATTCGATTCTTAAACTATTAACCGAAATTGATAATGGCGGAGTAACTTATACTTTTCAGCTTTTTTTTGAGAATCAAACTGATTTTGAGCATTTTGAAACAAATCAAAGAGAAATGTTGCTTTATCGTCATGATTCATTTTTTAGAGGAAAAGTGATGACTTTCAATACACTTTTAGAAACTGTATAGACTTTGGTCGGACGATAGTCAGACCAACTTTGAATCTCTAATCAAATAACGGCCAGTTTACGCCCATATTTAGGGTACCACTCAAGCCAGGATAAGTTGGCGTTGTGTAGTAATTTGTACTAAATGCCAAATTATTGAGGTGGTTGTATTTGAAGAATAACCTAACTTTATTGACCATCAAATCGGCAAAGGCATCTACAACTGGATACCCCCAAACTTTCTGCTGATTCTGTAAATGAAACTGGCGAATCAACGGATTGTAGTTATCGGCATAATAAGCAGATTTATAATATACCTCGATACCTGTATGAATCTTCAAAACTTTGGCATAAAGAATATCGTAACTGATTCGTAAGTTATTGGCTATCAGTGGAATACGAATATACTTGTCTTTTGTGTTAGTAGTTACGAATAATTGATTGTAGAATGTCCACTTTTTCAATCTGAGTTCGGCGGTTAAACCTAATTTCAATATATTAATCGCTTCGCTCGTCTGCTTTGGTTTTAAGTCAGTATCGTAATAAATGTAATTGGTTATAATTGAATATTGTCCGTTTGGAATCAAAGTCAATTTACCTTTTCGTAGTTCGGTAGATGCATAAATATTATTCGAGAACGTATTTCTGAAACTGTTGTCCCATTCAAGTAATGGGCTATAAAAACGATTCTGAATCAGATTTGAGGGCGAAACAATCTGAAAAAATCCCGCTTTTATCCTCGGACTCACATATTCTACTTTTACACTATAATCCAGATTTGTTCCAAATTCAACCTCAGCAAATGCCTTTCGTACACTATCTGGAAAATAATAACTTGCCCAGCCACCCACGAGGGTTTCGGGTTGGAGTTTTAAATTATTTATTTCACCGTAATTTGTCTTGTAATTGTAAAGTCTTTGGCGAAGGTGCAGTCTGTAATTAAATCCTTTGTAAAAACCTTTGACACCAAATTTGTTCTCAAAAAGCCTGTAAGTCAATGCTTGAAATAAAGTGTCTGGTCGGTTTTCTGGGATTATATTGCCATAATAAGCCACACTTGCCAGACTATCGCTCATATCGGCATCGGTGTAATAATTAATTGATTTGCGGTAATCTAAAACATGATAAAACTGCAAGCCATTTCGCCAAACGTATTGATGATAAACGTGGAGGTCATTCCACCATTCACGCGAAGAAGCCGATGCTAATCTCGATAAAAACTGCTTGTAATTTCTCCCCAAAGTATCAGCCGAGAGCAATCCTCCATCTAATGCCTGAATGCCGCCCTGCTCGTTTGGTGCGTGATTAAAGTGGTTGTAATTGGCAAGAATGACGTATTTTTTATTCTTGGTTTCGTAATTGGTACTAAAATTAAACGCCCAATTATCAACCAAGACATCTTCTCTTGTTCGTGGAGCTCCATATTGTTTTGAAGATTTCAAACGTCTTACGTCGAGTGTGGCATTGAGTCTTTCGGTAATATTCTGCGAATGTGTAAAATGTAGCCTTGTTGTTCCTCTACCGTTTTGAATATAATTCATGTTGGTATAAGGCGACTTTGTATTGAAGTATTTGATTGCACGAGCATCGAAAGCGTAATTGGTAAATACATCAAAACCTAACTGACGGCCAATTTGCTCGGGTGCGTTATAAAAAATTGATTTATAAGCAGTGCCTTCATTGCCTAAGTCTTGGTAAAGCCAGCCGCTTTTTAGAATAAAATTATGAAGATGAAACTCATTAAGCAGCGAATCTGGATGATAAAACTTTTGGCGGTTATTCAGAATATCGTCTTCGAGAATGTATTTGACCGTTCGTAGGCTGTAAACTTGTTTGGTCGAATCATCGAGAATCTGGGCTGTAGCGAAGTGGATTGATAATAAATTGATTAACAATAGAATAATAGCACGTAAATCGAACGGATTGAAACGGATATTCTGTTTTTTTCTCTTACTCATCAAATACTATTTTGTCTATTTTTTCTATTACAATTGCCTATGTATTCTATTGCTTTCTATGTGGTTACAAAGTTAAGCTAATAATTCAGATAGATTCGTTAATTCTTCTTAAAATGATGTCGTCAAACGATTTTTCGCCCCAAAAATCAATTTCGATTGGTAAATAGGCAAACCTCGATTTCTCTTCATCCTTTAATAAACGATTGATTTTGACAAAATCTTTTTCGGTAGTTACTATAATTTCTTTTTGATTCACTTTCAAAATTTCATCAATGTCGTTTCTCGTAAAACTGTGGTGGTCGGCAAAGTTTTTAGAGAATTTCACTTCGTATTTTTTTTCAAGAAAATCGTTGAAAATTTTGGGCTGAGCAATGCCCGAAAGACCAATAATCGGAGAATTTAATACGATTCTATGGCTTTTGTAGGTCGTCAGTTGTCCATATTCTATTCTCGAAAATGAAGTACTTTTTTGAGAATATTCTTTGATTTTATCTTCAATTTCAAACTTACTTTTTTCATCCAGATCATCAGGACATTTACTCACAATTACCCAATCGGCACGGCTTGCCCCAGCTCGACTTTCACGGAGTCTTCCCATTGGCAAAATCCAATCTTTATAAAATAATCTCCCAAAATCAGTCAGTAAAACATTAAAATGAGGGCGAATGGCTCGGTGCTGATAGGCATCGTCCAATATCAAAACTTGTAAATCAGGTAATAACTCTAACAGTTTTTTTGCTCCATCAACTCTTTTTTCACAAACCGCTATTTTGACATTCTCTCCAAATTTTGAAAAATACTGCATTGGTTCATCGCCAATGCTTTCGGCGGTAGAATCTGCATTTGCGAGAATAAACCCTTTGGTTTTGCGTCCATATCCTCGACTCAGAATGGCAATTTTGTATTCGCTTGATAATAACTTAACCAAATACTCAACATGGGGAGTTTTACCAGTACCGCCAACGGTCAGATTTCCTACATTTATCGTAAAAATGGGTGGCTGATAAGTTTTGAAAATTTGCCAATCGTAAAATTGATTCCTGATTCGGGTGATTAAATCATATAAAACCGAGATTGGGAGTAGTAAAAATTTAAGTAAACTAATGAACAAATGAATCCAATTTCTTTTGCTCAAAGAACTTGAATCCGAAGTTTCAATCTTTGTTGTAGATGGTCGAGGTATGTATTTGTGATTGTCATCCATTTCGGCATCAAAGTTCGATTCATTAACTCAGTTTTTCAAAAAATGAGGCAAAAATTAATTTTGTATCTCTAAAAAATGCCTAAAAACACAATTTTGAATTTAGGCTTTTATTTTTTTGCTTACATTTGCCATTGCAACCCTTAAAAAATGTCTCTTAAAGCAACTTGGTTTAAACATACGCTCAATTTCAAATTCGAAGCCGGAACCTCTCGTGGTACATACACCGAGAAGGACACCTACTTTGTCAAAATCTTCGATGATGCCAACCCGACTATTTTTGGTTTGGGCGAATGTGGGGTTTTGAAAGATTTGAGTATTGACGATTTACCAAACTTTGGAGATATTCTGGAGGATACTTGCCAAACTGTTAATAGCCTCGATTTGGAGGTTTTTCCTTGGAATCTCAATATTATCATCAATCAACTGATTGATTCTGAACTGCCAGCCGTTCGTTTCGGATTCGAGACTGCCTTGCTCGACTACATGAATGGTTGTAAAAGGGTTTTATTCAATAACGACTTTACGAATTCTAAGAAATCAATTCATATAAATGGGCTCATTTGGATGGGTAAACCCGAATTTATGCTTCAACAAATCGAAGATAAACTAAAGGCGGGTTACAAAACGCTCAAAATGAAGATTGGAGCGATTGATTTTGAGAAGGAATTAGATATTTTAAAGAAAATCCGTTCGGAATTTAATGCCGAAACCATCACAATTAGGGTTGATGCTAATGGTGCTTTCACCCCCGATGAAGTGCATGGATGTTTGAATCAATTAGCTGAATATCAAATACATAGCATTGAGCAGCCGATTCGACAGAAGCAACGTGATTTGATGGCTCAACTTTGCAAGAATTCACCGATACCAATTGCACTCGATGAAGAATTGATTGGAGTGAATGATTATTTTCAGAAAATGAGCTTGCTCAAGAAAATTCAGCCGCAATACATTATTTTGAAACCTTCGCTTTTGGGTGGTTTGCAGAGTTGTAGAGAATGGATTGAGATTGCGGGTAGAATGCACATTGGTTGGTGGATTACCTCGGCTTTAGAATCAAACGTCGGGCTGAACGCCATCGCTCAATTTACTGCCGAGTATAAAAATACCCTGCCACAAGGACTTGGGACAGGGCAACTGTATCATAATAATATCGAAAGTCCGCTTACAATCGAAGCTGGCTTCTTGAAATATGACGAGGTAAAATCTTGGGATTTATCTCTATTTAATGCTTAAAATTCTTCAATTCTGTCAACAAAGCATCGTTTTCTTCTCTTGTACCGATGGTGATACGGAGGCAATCTTCGCAGAGTATTACACTCGAACGGTCTCTTACGATTACTTTGTTTTCTAATAAATAATTGAAAATCGTTTTTGCACCTTCAAACTTAACCAATAACGAATTTGAATCCGATGGGAAAACGTGTTGAGTTATGCTCAATTCGCTCAGTTTTTCTGCCAAATATGCACGTTCTTCAAGGATTTGGGCTACGTATTCATTCTTTTTAGATTCATTTTCTAAAGCCTCCAAAAGCAATTTTTGGGTTACGGCATTTAGATTATAAGGATACTTAATCTTATTGAGAATCTTGATGATTTCTTCCGATGCAAACGCCATTCCTAAACGCAAAGCCGCCATTCCCCAAGCTTTTGAGAATGTTTGAAGAACAACCAAATTTGGGTATTGGTCTAAGACTTGATTGAAAGATTTTGTATCGGCAAAATCAATATATGCTTCATCGACCACTACAATTCCATCAAAATTTTCGATGATTTCGATGATGTCGTTTTGGTTCAATAAATTACCACTTGGGTTATTGGGTGAACAAATCCAAACCAACTTTGTATCTTGATTGATTGCTTCAAAAACCGCACTTTTATTGATTTGGAAATCAGGAGTCAGGGGTACAGAAATTACTTTTACATTCGTAATATCAGCACAAACTTTATACATCCCGTAGGTTGGTGGCATGATGAGGATATTGTCTTTCTGTGGTTCGCAAGTAGCACGAATCAATAAATCTATGGGTTCGTCGGAGCCATTTCCGAGGAATACTTGCGATGGTCGAACACCTTTTATGGGGGCTAATTTCTGCTTTACACTCCACTGATACGGGTCTGGATAACGATTGTACCCACCATCAATAACCGAACCGTAAGGGTTTTCATTAGCATCCAAAAAAACACCCTCTTTGCCTGTGTATTCATCACGTGCCGAAGAATAGGGTGTAAGGGTCAAAATGTGTGGACGGATGATTTTATTTAATTCAAAATTATTTGCCATTTGTATTCTGTTATTCATTTAATATTAATTCAATTTGCCGCCTTAGTTCTTCTTCGTTGGGTAGATATAATTGATATTTAGAAACAAAAAGTTGTGTACTTATTCCGTAGGTCGCATATTTAACCATTAATTCATTTTTCTTCCGAGTCAATATGATTCCAATTGGTGGATTATCATTCTCTATATTTTCCTCTTCTGCAAAATATCCTAAATACATATTCATTTGCCCTATGTCTTGATGCTTAACCTCTTCTATCTTGAGGTCGATAAGTACAAAACATCTCAGAATTCGATGATAAAAAACTAAATCTACTCGATAATGATTATTATCTATTGAAATTTTATACTGCCTTCCTACGAATGTAAATCCCTTGCCTAATTCTAATAGAAAAGTCTGTAAATTGTCAATGAGTTTAGTCTCTAATTCCTTTTCTGAAATTTGATATGGTTCTGGTATTTTCAGAAATTCTAATACATAATTATCTTTGATTATATCAATAGGTTCTTCTATAATTTGTCCTTTCTTCGAAAGTTCCAATATTTTTCTCTTGTCTTGATTTACCGCTAATCTCAGATAAAGAGCTGATTCTATTTGCCTTCTCAGTTGTCGTAGCCCCCACTTTTCATTAATTGCTTGATTTTCGTAAAATTCTCTTTCGATTTTATTATCAATTTTTATCAATTCAACATAGTGAGACCAACTTAATTTGTGCGACACTGTCGCATAAATTGGAAAAGTTAAATAGAACTGACGCATACGCATCAGATTACTATGACTAAAACCTTTACCGATGGTTTTTGATAAATCTTTTGAGAGATTTTGAAGAAGATTTAATCCATAGATTGCCTTATTTTGTCCTTTTTGTTCAAATTCGACAATATACTGACCTATCTGCCAATACGTTTCAAGCATAGCTGTGTTAACAGCATAAACAACACGTTCTTGTCCTTCAGCAAAAATTATCTTTATTTGATTCAGTAATGAACTGTAATCTTTATTTTGTCTATCGGATATTGACATTTCAAAAAACATTTATTTCGGAGCCATTCTGATTGCACCATCCAATCTTATGACTTCACCGTTTAGCATTGGATTTTCGATAATGCTTTGTGTCAATTGGGCATATTCTTCGGGTTTACCTAATCTTGATGGAAATGGAACTTGCTGACCGAGCGAAATCTGAGCATCTTCGGGCAACGAGGCCATCAGTGGAGTTTTGAAAATTCCAGGTGCGATAGTCATCACTCTGATTCCATTTCTTGATAAATCACGAGCAATCGGAAGCGTCATTCCGACGATTCCACCTTTTGATGCCGAGTAAGCCGCTTGACCGATTTGACCATCATAAGCTGCAACCGAAGCCGTATTGATGATTACACCACGTTCGCCTTCTTCGTTAGGTTCGTTTTGGGCCATTTCCCAAGCTGCCAATCGAATCATATTAAATGACCCAACCAAATTGACATTAATTATTTTTTGAAATTGGGCCAATGGGTGCGGTCCTTCTTTACCGATGGTTCGAGCCGGAGGAGCGACACCGGCACAATTTACCAAAATATGGAGTTTCCCGTAGCGTGAAATAGCTAATTTTACTGCTTTTTGTGCATCTTTCTCAGAAGAAACATCACATTTGGCGAACTTTGTTTTTCGGCCTAATTCTGCGACGAGGGCTTTACCTCTTTCTTCGTTTAGGTCGGCAATGACCACATTTGCACCATTTTTAACTAACCTTCTCACGACAGCCTCGCCTAATCCAGAGGCACCACCCGTAACCAAAGCAGTAAGATTCTTTATGACCATTATTCAGAAGATTTAATTACTTTTGTATGTTTTAACATCTCAGATAATGCTTAAAATCGTATCTAAGATTGATTATATCAATTTCTCACAAAGTTATGCTAACCAAAGAAAATATTGCCGAAAAATTTAAAATTTTACAAGATAATATTTGCCAAGCCATTGAAAATACTGACGGAAAAGGGAAGTTTATGGAAGATGTTTGGCAGCATCACAGTGGCGGAGGCGGTAGAACCCGCTTGATTCAGAAAGGTAATGTTTTAGAAAAAGGTGGAGTGAATTTTTCATCGGTTCAAGGAGAAACCTCCGAAGCATTGATGAAACAGCTCAAATTGACTGAAAAAGCCGACTATTTTGCTACTGGTGTTTCGATAGTTATGCACCCAAATAGTCCGATGGTTCCTATTATACACATGAATGTTCGGTATTTTGAAATGTCAAACGGCATTTGGTGGTTTGGCGGAGGTATTGACCTTACCCCACATTACGTTGTCGAAGATGATGCACGATGGTTTCATCAGCAATTAAAAAATGTTTGTGATAAGACTAATACTGAGTATTATCCGAAATTTAAGACTTGGGCCGATAATTATTTTTTCATTCCGCATCGCAATGAAACCCGTGGAATCGGGGGGATTTTCTTCGATTATCTCAAAAATGACCCAAATCAAAAGGGGACGAGCAAAGAAGAATTATTCGATTTTACGCATTCAGTTGGCAATACTTTTGCCCCAACTTACACTCACTTGATGCAAAAGAATAAAGATTTGCCTTTTGGCGAAACCGAAAAAAAATGGCAGATGCTTCGCCGTGGTAGATACGTGGAGTTTAATTTGGTTTGGGATAGAGGCACAAAGTTTGGACTCGAAACCAACGGTCGCACCGAATCAATTTTGATGAGTTTGCCACCAATTGCTCATTGGGAATACGATTTCAAGCCCGAAGAAGGTAGCAAAGAAGCAAAAACCTTGAGTTTATTGCAAAAAGGTATAAATTGGATTGAGTAAATTGCGAAGAGATTCAACCCTACAATTGTTATGAATATTCAAGGAGATGCCAAAAAGAAAATGACCTACGATGCCATTGTGATTGGCTCTGGGATTAGTGGTGGCTTTGCGGCTAAAGAATTGACCGAAAAAGGCCTTAAAACGTTGGTTTTGGAACGAGGACGCAATGTAGAACACGTAACGGATTATCCAACTGCGATGCAAAATCCTTGGGATTTTGAACATCGATTGCGTGATACAGCCGCCGATATTGCCGAAAACCCCGTTGTAAATCGTTGCTATGCGTACAGCGAAGCTACTCATCATTTTTTTGTAAAAGATACCGAGCATCCTTACATTCAAGAAAAACCTTTCGATTGGATTCGGGGCTACCAAGTTGGTGGAAAATCACTGCTTTGGGCAAGACAAACCCAGCGTTGGAGCAAATACGAGTTTGAAGCACCTGCTCGTGATGGCTTTGCCGTCGAATGGCCCATTACATACAACGACTTAGCCCCTTGGTATAGTCATGTTGAGCGTTTTGCAGGAATTGCCGGTAACAAAGATGGTTTAGAGCAATTGCCCGATGGTGAATTCCTCGAACCTTGGGAGCTGAATTGTGTAGAAAAACATATTCAATCGAGAATTAAAGCATATTACAATGACAATCGCCACGTAATAATTGGTCGATGTGCTCATTTGACAAAACCTAATAAAATCCACGCTGAGCAAGGTCGTGGTCAGTGCCAAGCTCGACATCTTTGCGAGCGAGGATGCCCGTTTGGAGGATATTTTAGTTCGGTTTCTTCGACAATTCCGTGGGCGATGAAAACTGGCAATCTTACACTCAGACCACATTCAGTCGTACATTCAATCATTTATGATGAAAAAGCTGGTAAGGCTACTGGTGTTAAAGTGATTGATTCTGAAACGAAAGAAGAACTTGAGTTTTTTGCCAAAATAATATTTGTAAATGCGGCTTGCCTCAATACTAATTTGGTTTTGCTTAATTCGACCTCAAATCGCTTCCCGAATGGATTGGGTAATGATAACGGACTTCTCGGAAAGTACATTGCTTTTCATCAATATCGTGGTCAGGGTGGGGCAGCCTTTGAAGGTTTTGAGGATAAATACGTTTATGGTCGTCGGCCAACCTCGGCATTTATGCCATCGTTTCGTAATGTTTTCAAACAAGATAATGTAGATTTTCAGCGTGGATATATGGTTGCGTTTTCGGCTTCTCGTGCGGGTTGGAGTCGTGCCACTCCTTATGACGATTTTGGTGCTGAAATGAAAGAAAAACTCACACACCCAGGGCCGTGGGGCATATACATTCAGATGCAGGGCGAGACAATCCCAAAAGAATCTAATCATGTGAGGTTGAGCAAAGATAAAAAAGATGCTTGGGGAATACCACAACTCATTACTTCGGTTGATTATGATGAAAACGACCACAAAATGATGCGAGATTTTCATCAGCAAGCATCCGAAATGCTCGAAAAAGCAGGTTGTACTAATATCAGAATGTTTGATAGTAAACAAGCTCCTGGCTTAGATATTCACGAAATGGGAGGGGTACGAATGGGTAAAGACCCTAAAACTTCATTGCTTAATAAAAATAATCAATTACATCACTGTAAAAATGTATTTGTAACAGATGGAGCTTGTATGACCTCAGTCGGAAATCAAAATCCATCGCTTACTTTTATGGCTTTAACTGCCAGAGCAGCTAATTTTGCGGTGAATGAATTAAAGAAAAAGAATTTATAAAAGATAAGTTACATGAAAATCGGGATTATTGGTTTGGGTGATATGGGGAAGATGTTTGCCAAAATTTGGGCAAAAAATCCTTCTTTTGAGGTCTATGGATGTGATAAAGCCGAAAACTACGATAAATTAGTAAATGAATTTGCCGATAGCCGAATCGAAGTTTTAAGAGATGGAATCGCCATCTCTCGTATTTGCGATTTTATTCTGTATTCGGTTGAGGCCGAAAATATCGAAAAAGTTGTAGCACAATGTGGCCCTTCGACCAAATATGGTGCAATTGTTGCGGGACAAACTTCTGTAAAAACACCCGAAATCGCGGCTTTTGAGAAGTATTTACCCAAAGATACGCAAATTGTTACTTGCCATGCACTTTACGGTCCTGCTGTAAACCCAGTCGGGCAGACGCTGGTAGTCATAAATCATAGAGCATCGCAGGCAGCTTATGATGAAAGTAAGCGTGTTTTTGCTGAGATTGGTTCAATTATCCATGAGTTAGAAGATTTTCATGCTCACGATAAAATGATGGCTGATATTCAGGCAGTTACGCACGTTGGTTTTGAAAGTATCGGTACTGCTTGTATGCATCGCAAAGTTTATCCGTGGGAGAGTGCAGTTCATCCAAGTGGACTTGATAATGTTAAATTCTTGATAACTCTAAGGATTTACAGCTATAAGTTTCACGTTTATTCAGGATTGGCTTTACAAAATCCCTATGCAAAAAAGGATGTGCGAAAATATGCCCAAATCGAGAGTGAATTGTTCGAAATGATGATTATGGAGGACGAAAAACGCTTCCGTAAACGTATTTATGCAGCTCGCGACCACGTATTCAAAGACCACAGCGATATTTTGATGCTTGACGACAAAATAATGAATGAATACAGCCTCAGCCAAGATAAAGGGCATAAACCAAATTCTCACTTGAGTCTATTGGCAATGGTCGATACTTGGTATAAATTAGGCACAAATCCATACAAAAACTTGATGTGCCAGACACCACCGTTTCGCCTGAGAGTCGGTATGGCTGAGTACTTATTTATGAATGAAGACTTACTCGAAGAGAGCATTCAAGCGGCACTTTTTGATAAGACAATAAGGGGCGAAGATTTGGCATTTCATACGGCGGTTCATGAGTGGGCAAATATTGTTGAGTTGGGCGACAAAGAAAGTTACAGACAACACTTCGAGGCCACCAAAACTTTTTTGGCTAATAGGCTCGAAGAAGGCAGGCAAAAGAGTTCACTATTGATTGAAAAACTCCAAAAGTAAGGATTGTAATATAAAAATAATCCAATTTTCATTTTTTTTTGAAAATTAAATATTACATTTACAAAACATTAATAATCAAGCATTTTAATGAGTCATACCGACTTATCTAAATATAATAATGAATGGTATAAGCCGGGTAGTAAGATATTAATTGTTACTTGGTTTATCATTGGTCGTCTTACAATAAATACCTATTTACCGGTCCCTCAATTTATCAAGCGGTATATTTTGAAAATATTTGGATGCAAATTGGGAAAAAACGTTGTTATCAAACCCAAAGTCAATATAAAATATCCTTGGTTTTTGGCAATAGATGACAATACTTGGATAGGCGAAGAAGTTTGGATTGATAATTTGACAGAGGTTAAAATCGGAAAAAATGCTTGTATTTCCCAAGGAGCGATGCTTCTCACTGGAAATCACAACTACAAAAAATCCAGTTTTGACTTGATTGTTGGAAAAATAATTCTCGAAGATGGTGTTTGGATAGGTGCGAAGTCAGTTGTATGTCCAGGAGTGATTTGCCAATCACATTCAGTGCTAAGTGTAAACTCGGTAGCCACTCAAAATTTAGAGGCTTTTTCGATTTATCAGGGGAATCCAGCATTGAAAATTAGAGCTCGCGAACTAAAATAATTTACCATTAAATAAATAAAATGTTAAAATATTATTAGTGTTTTAGCGGTCATTGATAAAATAGTATTAATTTGTATTGAAAACCTTACACTTCTAAGTTTATAAAAGCCAATGTTTAAAACATTTGAAGCACTTATACCAGACCAAAATTTACAAATATTTATTTCGGCCAGTGTTGCTATTGCTATTGTACTTCGCTCGATTCCAATAATTATCAATATTTGTAATTTGAAGAGTTTGATGGCGAACCCCGTAAAAAGGAGTTCTCATTCTAACCCGACACCTACTTTTGGCGGGGTAGCAATTTTTGCCGGTACACTTATCGGTTACATGATTTGGAATTTTGGGGATGAGGGTGTTTTGATTCATAAACTATGGGCTGGTACAATCATTCTTTTCTTTCTTGGTATTAAAGACGATTTGTACGCATTATCTCCAACAAAAAAGTTAATCTCTCAAGTTATTGCTTCGTCTTTGGTTGTGATTGGTAGCGATTTGCGTATTTCTGACTTTTTTGGAATCTTTGGCATCGGAGATATTCCTTATCTCATCAGTGTAGTGTTTACAATCTTTATGTTCGTTGCACTGATTAATGCTTTCAACCTAATTGATGGCATCGACGGTTTAGCTGGCGGAATTGGAATGATTGCTACTGGAGGATTTGGCCTTTGGTTCTTGTTGAATGAACACTGGTCTTTGGCTTGTATTGGTCTTTGTTTGTCGGCTTCATTGGCTGGCTTTCTAAGATATAATTTTTCGCAGAACAACAAGATTTTTATGGGCGATACTGGCTCATTGATTGTAGGATACATCACAACAATCTTGGCTGTCAAATTTGTACACCTCAATACAACTTATGCTTTTGCTCCACACACTTCGTTTGTGAGTGCTCCAATCATCGCGGTTGTGATGTTGATTGTGCCGATTTTTGATACACTTCGTGTTTTTTCTATCCGTATTTTAAGAGGAAAATCTCCATTTAAAGCCGATAGAATACATTTACATCATTTGATGATTGATAACGGAATGTCGCATTTCTGGGCATCGTTTACACTCTCGGCAAGTACAGTCTTCTTGACTGTAATTACTTACACTGGACGTCTTTATTTTACAAATACCCAACTTTGCTTCTTTATTATATTTTTGTTTGTCGGTTACGTGATTTTGGGGAATTTACTCGAAGTACGTCGTTTAGAATTAGCTAAAGCAAATGCAAGGGCCGAGCAGTCATCTCCGAATGGCCTTTCGCTTGAAAAAAGTATTAATCCGAATTAATTTTTAATTCATTCATAAAGAAAAAGCGTCGTGTTTACACGACGCTTTTTCTTTATAGTAGTTTAAAGAATGATTACCAACCCACACTTGTATTATCGGCACGAGGGTCAGATGCACCTTCGAGTTTGCCGTTTGGATGTAACATAATACAATCCATTCTACCGAGCGTCCCTTTTTGATGTTCGATGTTATAACTTCTCGATTGTAAAGCTTTTATTGTTTTTTCAGAGAATGCGTTTGTTTCAAAAACGGTTTTGTCGGGTAGCCACTGATGATGGAATTTCAGTGCGTTTACCGCCTGCTGCATCGTCATTCCGTGGTCAATTACATTAAGGATTGTTTGGTAAACAGAGGTAATAATCGTTGAGCCTCCGGGGGTTCCCACCACTAAAAATAACTTTCCGTCTTTCTCAACAATTGTAGGGGTCATCGATGATAACATACGTTTTTGCGGCTGTATCTCATTTGCTTTATTGCCAATCAATCCAAACATATTCGGGACACCTGCTTTAATGCTGAAATCATCCATTTCATTATTCATCAAAAAACCAGCTCCATCCACAACAACTTTAGAACCATAAGCACCATTGAGTGTAGTAGTGATAGAAACTGCATTTCCTTCTGAGTCAACCACCGAATAATGCGTTGTTTCGTTTGATTCATAACCCGGAACTGTTCCGCCTGCAACGGCTTTGCTATCAGTCGCTTTAGCAAAATTGAAATCTGTCCAGCGTTTTGCGAGATAATCTTTACTGGTTAATTCTTTTATCGGTACTTTCACAAAATCCATATCTCCGAGCCATTTTGCACGGTCGGCATAAACCCTTCTTTCGGCTTCAATCATTACCTGCACCGTCGAATCGGTATTCCAGCCCCATTTTCTTAGCGGATAAGGTTCTACAAATTTAAGAAGTTGTACCAATGCCACACCTCCGCTACTGGTTGGTGGCATTGTGATAATTTTATGACCTCGGTAAGTATCAATGATTGGTTCTCTCCAAACCGATTTGTATGATTTTAAATCTTCGTGACTGATAATGCCTTTTCCTTGCTGCATTTCTGCAACTAATTGGTCGGCAACTGTGCCTTCATAAAATCCAGCACGACCTTTTTGTTGTATTGCTCGGAGTGTTTTACCCAAATCTGTTTGAATCAAGGTATCGCCCTTTGCCCAAGTTTTTCCGTCTTTACGGATAAAGTAAGGTATATTTTCACCGTTGACTTGCAATAGCGTCTTTTTAAGACCATTCAGACCAAATGCCTCTCTTTCAGTCAAAATTACCCCTTTTTCGGCCAATTCGATTGAGGGTTGAATAACTTTATCCCAAGGTAGTTTACCGAATTTTTTGTGCAATTCAACCATTCCATCAACCGACCCCGGAACCCCACTTGCCAAATGGCCCAGCAGGCTCAATCCCTGAATTACATTTCCTTGGGCATCTAAGTACATATCTCGGTGTGCTTTTAGAGGAGCTTTTTCTCTAAAATCGAGCGTGTAAGCATTTCCTTTTTTATCTCTGATAACTGCAAATCCTCCACCTCCGAGGTTTCCGGCAAATGGGAATGCCACAGCTAATGCAAAGTGAGTTGCAACGGCAGCATCGACGGCATTACCACCCGCTTTCATTATTTCGACACCAACTTTTGAAGCATCTGGGTGAGCCGACGCAACCATTCCTTTATCGGCAAATACTCCTTTTTTATCCGAAAAAAATGGTTTTGAATTTGGGTCTTCTACAAATAATGAGAAAAGACCATCTGATTGTTTTACGGTTGTTTTTTGGGAAGTTTTGCAACCCACAAAAATTGAGGTAGCAATAAAAAGTACTATAATTTTTCTCATACGTTTCTTAGGTTTGTCGATGATTTACCCTATATCATTAAAATATGCCGTTAAATTAATCAAATCTTGTTAAAGTTGTAGATAGTTTTCAATTTTGGATATTGTACATCCCGTAATTAATTTTTTAATTATCGACAAACGCGTTTGTTTCCATAAATTATGAGAAAGTTTATATTCCTTACTTATGAGAGTTTTAGATTTGCTGGCCAAGCACTAAGAGCCAATGTTTTACGAACGATTCTCTCACTTTTGGGCGTCACTGTCGGTATTTTTTCGATTGTCGGTGTACAAATGATGGTTGATTCACTCGAAAACAACATTAAAGGTAGCCTTAGCTCTATTGGCGATAAAGTTATCTATGTACAGAAATGGCCGTGGTTTTTTGGCGGAGGAGATTATCCTTGGTGGAGGTATTTCATGCGTCCAGAACCAAAATACACCGAGTTCAAATTTCTGAAAGAAAACCTCGAACACGCCAAAGCGGTGGTTATCATGGATTTTGAGAGCAATGTTTCTTGCAAAAACGGAAGCAATAGCATCAATGCATTATGCCAAGGCATAACATACGAATTTGATGCCATCACTGAGGTACCAATTGCCAATGGTCGTTATTTTATTCCGAACGAAATCGAAGCCGCACGCAATGTGGCTGTGATTGGTTCGACAATTGCCGAATCGCTGTTTCCTGATACTGACCCAGTTGGCAAAACTTTTAAAATGAAAGGATTAAACTTTGTTGTAATTGGAGTTCAAGAAAAGAAAGGTAAGCAAATCGCAGATTTTGGTGGAAATCCCGACGAAAAGGTCATTATTCCGTTTTTGACTCATAAATCACTTTTTGCTTCGGGTCAACAAACTGGCGATATTGCTATTAAAGGCTACGAAACTGATGAAGGATTACTCGAACTCGAAAGCGAGATTACGGGTATAATGCGAACCAAACGCGGACTTCGCCCTTCTCAAGAAGAAAATTTTGCAATAAATCGTCCCGAAGCGGCGGCAAAAGCACTTTCGGGGCTGTTTGATAGTCTTGGCAAAATGGGCTTCATTATTGGTATTTTTGCTCTATTGATTGGTGGATTCGGAATTGCAAATATTATGTTTGTTTCGGTCAAAGAACGAACTAATATTATTGGTATTCAAAAATCGCTCGGAGCTAAGAATTACTTTATATTATTCCAATTCTTATTTGAGGCTGTCTTTTTATGTCTTTTTGGTGGACTTTTCGGGATGGGAGTAGTTTACCTACTTTCTAATGTTTCGCTCGGAAGTTTAGATTTAGTCTTGACAACAAAGAATATTTTTTACGGATTATTTTGGTCAACATTTATTGGTGTTTTGGCAGGAATCATTCCCGCCGGGATGGCCGCAAAACTCGACCCTGTAATTGCGATTAGAAGTAAATAAATTAAATGAAGGCACGTTTCTCAGACGTGCCTTCATTATTTTAGTATATCAAAAACTCACATTGCTACTGAGGCTGAAACCTTTATAAGCAGGGGTGATACGGCAAATACCACCAACACAAAGTAAGCCCTCTCGTTGATTTCCGTAGCTTAAAGTAATCCTTCCTTTTGAGTGATTCATCGCCGCACCAATATTGGCATAATGTTTTGATTTTGAATAATTCCATTCATCCGAAACAAAGAAAAAATATTTAGGAGCAAACCCGTATTCAAGCAGACCATAAGCCCAATTCCCTAAGTCTTGTTTTGTATTAAGGTGCTGAAAATCAAGTCTTAATGTGTTTTTTCGAGAGATTCTATAAACTCCATCAAAAACAAATGTGAAACTTTCGACCATCTCTTGTTTTCCGCCAAGAATCTGACCTTTGTTGAAATTCAACCATATAAAAAGTATATTACTTTTAAAACTTTTAGACCATTTGTTTTCGTATTCAATATTTAGGTCTTGGTAGTATTTTTCGCCAAAGCCTAACAAAGAGGCTTTGTATTGATTTTCGGTTGTAAATGCTTTATTCAGTCCATGAAGTTTTGAAAAATTGAGCGAAATAGTAGAATGTTTATTTAATGCATAAATCATATCGAATTGTCCACCGATTTCACCTAAAACTTGCGAAGCATAAGGATACAAGGTCAGAAGTCGATAAGCGTGCTGTTTGGTAGTGGCTGGTATGTAGTTGATGAGTGCATTATTTAGGCTTTCGGTGCGTTGGCTTCTAAAATCCATATTATCAATTCGCTTGAATTGCCATGCAAATGAAACCTTTGGTAAATCTAAATTGCTCGAAATAAAAATACCATTGCCGTGATTGATTACATAACGATTAATTGGCGATGCATCAACTGATTTTACAACAAATTCGGTGTTTAACCCAAAATTATTGATTTGATAATTTAGCCTTCCACCAAGACCAAAAACTGATGGATTGATGGTATTTAGAATCCCAGAATATGGCTCGTACTTGTGTACATAACTTAATCCGAAAGAAATATTATCGTTGTTGTTTTGAGTTAATTGATTGATATTAAATTGGTTATCTAATCCCCAAAGCCATCCGTCTGCATGCTTGAAACCAAGCCTTTGTTTACCCCCTAAAATTGTAAACTGGTAATTTGCTGAAGGTCTATATTTGAAATTCAGTCCATCAATTGAAGTATCCATTCCTAAAAAACGTTGTTCTTGACTTCTGAGTAAAAGTCCGTTTCCGAATTGCTGATAGAAATGTCCTACTGTAAAATCAATTTTTGAATTTCGGTAATTGATAAAACGATTAACTAAACCGTAGCCATCTAAATTTTGCGGATAAGCCAACAATGGAGGAAAATACCCCTCGAACCTTGCACCAGCACTAAACTTCTTTTTTCGGTAGAGTAAATTTGCATAAGAATTTAAGCCATACTTTTTTTCTAATCCTTTGTAAATAAATGAGTTATCATCGACATATTTTTGGAATTCAACTTGTACACTTCCAGTTAGAACACCTTTGGTGCTATCGGCAGTTTTTATTGATGATTGACCAAAAACTTTTGAGGAATTTTGAAAAAAAATAAATGATATGCAAAAAAATAAGAAATAGTAGTAATATTTTGAGCTAAAAAAAGAATTCAGTTTTTTCTTTGGGATTATTATCGAATCGACAACTTTTTGTACAAACTTATGTTTGATTTGTACAAGAAATATTTGCATTTTTCCTTTTATTGCTATCTGTTTCATTGCTACCTTCGCATTCTCAAAATAACTTCGACTTACTGAAATGAGTAATAAAAAGACCCTCAAAGAAGAAGCCCTTCATTATCATGCCAAAGGAAGACCCGGTAAAATTGAGGTTATTCCTTCGAAAGAAACAGCAACCCAACGAGACTTGACGCTTGCATACTCGCCGGGTGTTGCCGACCCTTGTATGGAAATCCATGCTAACGTAGAGAATGTTTACAAATATACTGCCAAAGGCAACCTTGTGGCTGTTATTAGTAACGGAACTGCGGTTTTGGGTTTGGGTGATATTGGTCCAGAGGCGGGTAAACCCGTGATGGAAGGTAAAGGTCTTCTGTTTAAGATTTATGCCGATATTGATGTTTTTGATATTGAGCTAAATACCAAAGACGTGGATGAGTTTGTTCGCACGGTCAAAATCATGGAGCCGACTTTTGGTGGTGTAAACCTCGAAGATATTTCGGCACCTGAATGTTTTGAAATCGAAGAGCGATTAAAGAATGAATTGAATATTCCGGTAATGCACGATGACCAGCACGGTACGGCAATCATCAGTGCGGCGGCTTTGTTGAATGCTCTCGAATTGGTAAATAAGGATATTTCTAAAGTTAAAATTGTGGTGAATGGTGCGGGAGCTTCGGCGATTTCGTGTACAAAATTGTACAATTCACTCGGAGCGAAGAAAGAAAATATCTTTATGTTTGATAGCAAAGGATTGATTCATCCGAGCCGAACAAACTTAGATGGTAAGAAAATCGAATTTGCGAACGATAATGCTCCTGCCGAAACTACCTTAGCTGATGCACTTACTGGTGCTGATGTTTTTGTAGGATTATCAAAAGGAAACGTGCTTAACCAAGACCACGTAAAATCGATGGCTAAAGATTGTATTGTTTTTGCGATGGCAAACCCAACGCCTGAGATTTCATACGAAGAAGCAATGGCCGCCCGTGAAGACATCATTTTTGCGACAGGACGTAGCGATTACCCGAACCAAGTGAATAATGTACTCGGTTTTCCGTACATTTTTAGAGGGGCTTTAGATGTTCGTTCTAAGGTTATCAACGAAGAAATGAAATTGGCAGCCGTACGTGCTTTGGCTGATTTGGCTAAAAAACCAGTGCCAGATATTGTAAATATGGCTTACAACCTGACAAATCTGACCTTCGGAAGAGATTATATTATACCGAAACCAGTTGACCCACGTTTATTGACTACCGTTGCACCTGCTGTTGCAAGAGCAGCTATGGAGTCGGGTGTTGCTAAAAATCCAATTACCGATTGGGATGCCTACGAAATCCAGCTTTCACGTCGATTAGGCTTAGATAATACGCTTACCAAAGTGATTATCAACAAAGCAAAGCAAAACAAGAAACGTGTTGTTTTTGCCGATGCCGAAAACTTGACGGTTTTGAAGGCCGCTCAACAGGTTATCGAAGAAGGTATCGCAATTCCGATTTTATTGGGTAATGTTCACCGTATCAAGCAGTTATTGCACGATAACCACATTGATTTGGGTCATGTAGAAATCATTGATTCACGCTCGACAGCCGAAGAAGAAAGATTGGTAAAATTTGGCGAAATTTTCTTTGAGAAACGCAAACGCAAAGGTTATACTAAGTCAGAAGCCTCACAAATGATGCGAAACCGCAATTATTTTGGTGCGATGATGGTAGAAACTGGCGATGCAGATGCCATGATTGGTGGTTTGACTCGTAATTATCCTGATACGATTCGTCCTGCTTTACAGATTATTGGACAGCAGGAAGGAGTCAAAAAAGTGTCGGGTATGTATATTTTGATGAGCAAATTCGGCCCACTTTTCTTGGCCGATACGACCGTCAATTTCAATCCAACTGTCGAAGAAATCGTTGAAATTACTGAATTAGCGGCTAAAGAAGTCGAAAAATTCAATATTAAGCCACGTATTGCATTGCTTACGTATTCAAACTTTGGCTCGGCTGAAGGCGATGATGCTAAGAAAATGCGTAAAGCCGTTGAGATTCTGAAAGCCAAACACCCAACCATGATTGTGGATGGTGAGATGCAAGCTCACTTGCCATTTGATGTAGAATTGATGCGTGAAAACCATCCGTTCTCTGAGTTGGCCGAAAGTGGTGCAAATACATTGATTTTCCCGAATTTGTCGTCTTCAAATATTGCATACAACCTTGTAAAAGAAGTAGCTGGAATCGAGAAAATTGGTCCGCTTTTATTGGGATTGAAAAAACCAGTAAATGTGCTTCAATTAGGTGCTTCCGTTCGTGAAATTGTCAACATGGTGGCAATTGCTGTTGTGAATGCTCAAGGTAAATAAGTACTCAAATATACAATCTAAAACCCCGAAAGTCGAGCAGATTTTCGGGGTTTTTGTTTTTGCAAATAGCTGATTATCAAATAAATAAAGTCGATTTATTTTTTGTTTCTAAAAATTATTATTTTGCAATAGTAATTGATTTCCATTTACTCTATTCGACCAAAAAACTATTTAATTATCCATGAAAAAACTTTGGATATTATCGACCATTATATGTGTTCTTCTGCTATCGTTTACTTATAAAGCCTCGCAAAAACCTGTAAAAATATTCGATGGAAAGACCTTCAAAGGGTGGGAAGGTGACACAATCAAAACTTGGAAAATCAAAGATGGGGCAATCGTTGGTGGATTTGCCGACATCAAAGTTCCACACAATGATTTTCTATGCACAATTCGTAGTTATGATAATTTTATTCTGAAATTCAAGGTCAAACTTACTGGTAAAGTCGGCTTTGTGAATTCAGGTGTTCAATTTCGTAGTCAAAGACTCAAGGAGCCTGCTCATGAAATGGTGGGTTATCAGGCTGATTATGGCGAAGGTTATTGGGGAACGTTGTATGATGAATCGCGAAGAAATAAGACTCTTGCTGGTCAAGACCCTAAAATAACGCAACAATTCATCAAAATTGACGATTGGAACGATTATGAATTAAGAGCCGAAGGCCGCAGGATACGTATATTTATCAACGGTAAACAAACCACTGATTATACCGAAACTGATTTAAGTATGCCTCAATCGGGTATAATTGGGCTGCAAGTACATAGTGATGGCATTACGCAGGTTTTCTTTAAAGATATGATTATCACAGAGTTATGAGAATTTTGTGATTGAGTATTAATTGTATTATTCGGAGATTTTTTGATAATTTAGAACTACGATTCAACCCTTAATTTATAAAAATGAACAAACTACGTCTATTAGCTTTACTTATTTTGACTGTAATTGTAGTTCCGCAAATTATCGGACGCGTTTATTCCAAAAAATCAAAACCTTTACAAGATACTACAAAAATAGACCGTGATTTTGCTCTCGAAGCTACTATGTTAGGGTATTTTGCCAAAGATGGTACGAGAAACCCTACGCTTAGAGCAAAAAAGGGGAGTCGGGTACGAATTACGATAACCAACGGCGAAGTAATGACTCACGACATCGCCTTAGAAAAGCTTGGAATCAAGAGTAAAACTATCCTCGAAAAAGGTTCAAAGGCAAGTATCATTTTCGTTGCAGATAAAAGCGATACTTATTATTGCACAGTTCCGGGTCACCGAACTGCGGGTATGGTCGGTAAATTTGAAGTTGTTGAAAGCGAAGTTGCCGAAGTAAAAGTAGTTGGCAAATTGCCCATGAAAAATGGCAAACCTCTCAACCTCGATTTTGAAGATGGTACTCTCAAAGATTGGACTGCCACTGGAGATTCATATACAAATGGTATCATCAGCACCGAACCATCCCCAATTCATGAAAAAGAAATGACGATTGGATTTGCCGGCAAACACTTTTTGAGTAGTGGTGGTACAGTTAATTATAAACTGACTGGCACGCTCACGTCGGTTCCGTTTAAAGTTACGCATCCGTTTGCTTCTTTTCTGGTTTCTGGAGGGGCCTTGCAAGATACCCGTGTCGAAATTGTTTTGGCCGATACCAAAAAAGTTATTTTTAGCTCGACTGGTCAAGGTAGAGCTACTTTACAACCCGTTGTAGTTGAACTAAAAACGTATCTCAATAAGAATATTTTTATCCGAATCGTTGATAACGAGACTGGTATCTCTCAGATTCCCTACATTTCGGATGATAAATTTGCTCATATCAACTTCGATAATTTCCTTTTTTATGCTACTCGTCCGACATTCCCTAACGAATTAAAACAAAAAGACATCATCATTTTGCCTCCGCTCGACCCTGTTCTGAATGCAGGACTTTCGGGTATCAAAGCCGCCGAAGCAATGACTCCACCAAAGGGATTCAAAATTTCGCTTGCCGCTGCCGAACCAGATGTTGTACGTCCGATTGCTTTTACGATAGATTGGAAAGGTCGTCTTTGGGTTGTTGAGGGGCATACCTATCCGATACCAGCCAAAGAAGGCGAAGGCCGCGATAGAATCTTGATTTTTGAAGATACCAATGGTGATGGTTCGCTCGATAGTCGAAAAGTTTTTAAAGAAGGACTTAATTTGGTTAGTGGAATTGAGGTCGGCATGGGTGGTGTTTGGTTGGGTGCTGCTCCTTATTTGTTGTTTATTCCCACAGATTTTAATACTGATACCCCCACTGGTGAACCCCAAAAATTGTTGGATGGTTGGGGAACTCAAGACACGCACGAAACGCTCAACAGTCTCCGTTGGGGACCTGATGGTTGGCTCTATGGCACACACGGGGTATTTACGCACTCTAAAGTAGGAAAACCTGGCACGCCCGATGACCAACGAACTAAACTGAATGCAGGTGTTTGGCGGTATCACCCTACAAAACACATTTTTGAAGTTTTCTCTGAGGGTACAAGCAATCCGTGGGGACTTGATTTCAATGATTATGGACATGCTTTTATTACTGCATGCGTTATTCCGCATTTGTATCACATGATTCAAGGCGGAAGATATTTTAGACAAGCAGGTAAGCATTTCAATCCATACACTTACGATGACATCAGAACAATCGCCGACCATGTGCATTGGCTCGGCGACCGTGGCCCGCATGCCGGTAACTTCCGCTCGGCGGCGGCTGGCGGCGGACACGCCCACGCAGGTGCGATGATTTATCTCGGTGGAAGTTGGGGAAAAGAATATCGCAATACCATTTTTATGAATAATATCAATGGGTCGAGGTTTAACATGGACGAATTGACCCGAAAAGGTTCTGGCTACACGGGCAAGCACAAAAAAGATTTCATGGCGATGAATGATTCGTGGTCGCAGTGGCTCAATTTTAAATATGACCCAAGCGGGTCGGTTTTTGCGATTGATTGGTACGATAAAAACCAATGCCACAGCAACAACCCCGATGTGCATGACAAAACAATGGGCAGGATTTTTAAGATTACCCACGAAAACGATAAATGGGTGCAGGTGGATTTGCGAAAAGCAACCGATTTAGAATTGGTCAATCATCATCTCAATAACAACGAATGGTATGTACGTCAGGCTCGGACTATTTTGCAAGAACGTGGAGGTAATAAACAAGTTTATGATGCTTTGAAGCAAATTTTGAATACAAATCCCGATGTAACTCGCAAATTGAGAGCTTTGTGGACATTGCACGTAACCAATGGATTGACCGAAAAGGAATTGTCTGATTTACTAAATAACCCGAATGAGTACATCCGAAGTTGGGCGATTCAACTAATGACCGAAAACAAAAAAGTTTCGGCAGATGTATTGAAGAAATTTGCAGAATTGGCTCAAAAAGATAACTCTGCTATGGTAAGATTGTATTTGGTTTCGGCAATGTTGAGGCTTGAACCAACCCAAAGATGGGACGTTGTGGAGGCCCTTTCTCAAAAAGTAGAAGACAAAACCGACCACAATTTGCCTTTGATGGTTTGGTATGCTGCCGAGCCATTGGCTGATATTGATGCCAAACGAGCCATGCAAATTGCCGAAAAAGCTAAATTGCCTAAACTTTTAGAGTATATGAAGCGAAAACAAACACCAACCGCCGCTGTGGGTGGAATGGATGAGCATAAGCATTGAAGATTCTGCTTTGCAATGATTTGAACTTCGCATGGGGAAATAATTTTAGAACAGTCTAAGTGATTTTATATATTTACAGAAAACTTAATAAATATCAACATAACCTTTTTCAAATGGCACTACCAACTTCATTTGACAATATCTGTCTACCAATTTTAGAAATAGTCGAAAATAAAGGGAAAGGTCATACGACAAATTTTACGGGAATATATTCACCATTTATTCAGAAACTCAAACTAAAAGATGCTGAAATTGAAGCTCAAATAGAAGAAAATGTTTTCGCTGTCAAAGAAATACTTAAAATTGGTCGAGATGGCTTATTGGGTGCAGGTTGGTTAAAAGGCTCAACCAGTTCTTTTGAAATTTCAAAAAGTGGTATAAATCTTTTAAAATATGCACGTTCAAATAAAATTAGTGATTTATCTGAATTACCATTTGAACTTTCTAATAGTTATTATGACTATATTTTAGAAAAGAGAAAAGGTACAATAACAATAAATGAAATTGAATATACTATCAAAGGTTGGGAGAGAAAGGTTTATAAATTTGTTGAAGAGTTCAATAAAAACCCTATGAAACAAAGTAAACTGATTTCAGCTCACCTTGTAAAGCAACCTCTATTCGATAATTTTGAAGGTAAAGAAATCACTAAAAAAACGAGTAAAGGCACAAAAGAGTTAATTAAGGAATTAATTGACAATCACGAGAGTTCGTTAAAAAAGGAATTGCTTGAAAAGTTAAAAAGGATGGACCCATTCCATTTTGAAGAAATTGCTACAAATTTCGTGTGTGATTTCATATATGACAAAGTTACACCAGAGCTAAAAAAGAAAATAGCCGAAACAACAAAAAAGACTGGTGATGGCGGAATTGATGGTGTTGTTGTTAAAAAAGATAAATATGGTACTGAGAAAAAATACTTTATACAGGCTAAAAGATGGGTAAATACTGTTGGAAGCCCTGAAATTGATTCATTTTTTGCTGCTCTAAGTAGAAAGGGGGCAAATGATGGATTATTTATTACAACATCTACTTTTTCTAAACCTGCAAGAGATACAATAAAGGAATTTGAAGAAATAAAAAATGTTAAAATTATACCGATTGATGGAGAAGTACTTATAAATATGATGTTGGAGCATGAAATTGGAATAAAAACTCACAACATTTTTAAATACCGTGAAATAGAAGAGGGATACTTTAATTTAAAAAAGTAATATTTGATAGGCTTACCCAACTGGTCAAAGACTTACGACGAAGTTCGGTTGTCTTTGACCAAATAATAGTAAAAATCTCCAGACTTTCGTAAAAATGGTAATTGGCAAAATTTTCAATAAATTCGCCTAAAATTATCATTTATTGCTAACTTTGGTAAAACTCAAAATAAAATGACTTCAATACATTTAGATACAAGTAACGATAAATATTTAATTTCGATTGATAAACAAGCAATAAATAAGACTTGGCTTGTAAAATTGGTTGAAAAACTACGTAAAGAAGAATTAGCTAAAAAATTTGATTTTGATGAAGAAATCGAAGAGATAGGTGAGCAAATAAAGGCAGATTGGTGGAAAAACAATAAACACCGATTTATCAATGAGTAAAAAAGTAATTGTTGTTGATTCAAATGTAATATTCAAAGCTCTTCGTCTTAAACATTCTGCTGTCCGAGACATTCTGGATGATGAAGATTTGATTTTTTATGCTCCTAAATTTTTGATTGTTGAGATATTTAGACATAAAGAGAAAATTCTGAAAAATAATCAGCAATTAGACGATGAATTTTATGAATATCTCAATATAATTTTAAATCGAATCAAGTTTGTTAATGAAAACTTCGTATCAATCAGTAGTTATCTCGAAGCCTACAGATTGTGTAAAAGTATTGATGAGAAGGATGTGCCATTTGTTGCTTTAGCCATAGAACTTGACTGCGAACTTTGGACTTTTGATGCTCCTATTAAAAAAGGTTTATCAGCCTTGGGATTCTCTAATTTCTTCAATTCTTAATAGTTTTATAATTAATGAAAAACCTCCTCTTCATCATCATATTCCTCCCTTTTTTGAGTCTTAGTTGTTATTCTCAAGACTTCAAGAAAACAATCATTACCCGTGATTTTATCTCGGAGGGCGTTGCCGTTGCCGACCTCAACAAAGATGGCAAACTCGATATTGTAGCGGGTTATTATTGGTTTGAGGCTCCTACTTGGGTTCGCCACCAAATGGCTCCGTCTCGTACATTTAAACCACGGGAAGAATACAGCGAGTCGTTTATGAATCTCGGGATGGATGTAAACCTCGATGGTTGGGATGATGTTATTATCGTTGATTTTCCGGGAAAAGCCGCTTTTTGGTTTGAGAATCCTAAAAAAGAAAAAGTAAACGAATGGAAACGCCACATCATAGCCGATTCGATGGGTGTAAGCAACGAATCACCCAATTTTGTTGATATTGATGGCGATGGACGTTTGGATATTTTGTGCGGCGATAGAGCCAAAAAGCAAATTGTTTGGCTGCAAGCTCCTACCAAAAAGGGTGAAACTCAATGGAAAAGACATGCACTGAGTGGCGAGAATGTGAAGGGAACGGAGCAATTTTCACATGGAATTGGCTGGGGCGATATTAACATGGATGGGGTCAGTGATGTGGTTATCAAAGATGGGTGGTTTGAAGGTACTAAAGATTTAAAAAGCGGTTCTTGGGTTTTTCATCCTGCCAATTTGGGTGAACCATGCTCGCACATGCAAATCTTGGATGTAAACGGCGACGGCAAAAAAGATGTGGTCAGTGCCTCGGCTCATGCTCTGGGTATTTGGTATTATGAGCAAACAAACGAAAACGGAAAAATTGACTTCAAAACCCAAACAATCAGCACAACAACGGCTCAAACGCACTCGGCAATCATGGCAGATTTGAACGGAGACGGAAAAAAAGAATACATTACGGGTAAAAGATACTTGGCTCATAACGGTCGTGATGCGGGCGATGCCGATGAACCCATCTTGCTGTTTATAGCTTTCGATTCAAAACAAAAACCCTATTGGCAAGAAACAATCATTGATAAAGATTCGGGAGCTGGCTTAAATATCACTGTTGCCGATATGAACAAAGATGGCAAACTCGATATTGTAACGGCAAATAAAAACGGAGTGTTTTTGTTTGAGAATGCAATGAAGAAATGATAAAAAGCGGCATAATTTGATGATTATGCCGCTTTTTTCTATCAAGGTATTGGTAAAACCTTAGAATCTTTGAACGTAGAAAGTATAACCATAGTTTGGGTATTGGCTACTTCTGGAATCTCATTGATGGTTTCCATGATTAGTTTTTGGTACGAATTAATGTCTTTTGCAATAACTTTTAAAAGAAAATCGCACGAACCAGTCACGTGGTGACACTCTATAATTTCTCCTACTTTTTCAATTTTTTCGACGAAAGCATCGGTAATTGACTTGCGGTGACCCGACAACGAAACTTGTACGAAAGTCATTACTCCTAAGCCTACTTTTTCTCTATCAACTTGTGCGTGGTAGCTCTTGATGATTCCTTGTTGTTCTAATTTCTTTACCCTTTCGAGTGTTGGTGCTGGCGAAAGCCCGATTTCTTTTGAAAGCTGAGCATTTGTTATTTTGCCATTACTTTGGAGTATCTCTAAGAGATTGTGGTCAATTTGGTCTAGTTTGTCAATCTTGCTGGCACTCATGGTGTTTTTGTTTGGAAGTGCAAAATATTATTTGGTACAAAAGTAAATAATTTTCGCCATTCGCAATAAAAAATATGGAGAAATTAAAATTTTGTAGAACATATTTTGGATTATAAGTGCTTTTTCAGTATGTGCGATTTGTTACCTTTTAGAAATTTTGTTGTGCGAAATACTTTTTTGTAGGCTACATTTGTGCCGACTTCCATCAATTTCGGACTTTATTTTGTGTTTTGTTGCTCTTCCTTGCACCCTTTCACGCCACATTCTCCATGAAGATGGCTTCATTTCGCGACGCATCAATTCAATAACTTCTTGTTCTTTGAGTCCAAATTGGGTTAGAATGGCATCGAATGGCGTACGGTCTTCCCAAGCCATTTCAACGATTCTGTCACGGTCTTCATCGGTAAGCGACTTATATTTTTCTCTCGAATTCATGATTTGAATAATACATTTTTGTTCAATTCATTTTTAAACATTCTGATTGACCTGATTGTTTACGATTATCTAATGATGTAAACTCAAACAGATTACTTCATGGTTAATAAATTATAAATCAATGATTTGTTAATTGAAAATTATTACAATTGAAGAATTAGCTACAAATAATTAGGATTATCCTCAAAAGTAAATATCAAGAATGCGAAAGAAATCTGACCTTCCACAAAAGATTTGCGTTGTATGCAATCGACCATTTACATGGCGAAAAAAATGGGAAAAAGTCTGGGATGAAGTCAAGTATTGCAGTGATGCTTGTCGTGCGAAACGAAACTTAAAGTAGTTCGGTTGAGGGGTCCCAGAAGAGTTTGTTAAAATCTACAACTTTATCGTTTATAACTTTAATTCCCTCATTTTCAAGTAGTTCCTGCATTCGATTGCCTCCAAAATGATGTTTGCCAGTTAGTACACCGAGGCGATTCACCACCCGATGGGCAGGTACATCCACTACGCCATGACAAGCGTTCATTGCCCAGCCAATCATTCGGCTGCTGTTTGTACCAAGATACTTGGCAATAGCCCCATAATTGGTTACTCTACCCGCAGGAATCAGCCTGACTACGTCATAGACTTCTTCAAAAACATTCTCCGACTTCATTTATGTTAGAATTAAAATTGTCTAATTTTACGACATCCAAATTTACAATTAATGCAACAATTATTGCTCATTGATGATGAAGTTTCGTTTCGTCGAACCGTTGCTCAGTACATCGAATTAGAAGGTTTTGAAGTTTTGCAAGTCGATAATCTTAAAAATGCACTTGCAACGCTGACAAAAAAAAGTTTTCCGGTTGTACTTTGTGATGTTAAACTTCCAGATGGTTCGGGTGTAGATTTTGTATTGAAAATCAAGGAGTTATCTCCCGAAACCGAAGTGCTATTGTTTACAGCTTACGGAAATATCCCAGACGGAGTTCAGGCAATCAAAAACGGAGCATTTGATTATTTGGTAAAAGGCGATGACAATAATAAGATTTTACCGATGTTGCTGAGGGCTTTTGAGAAGGCTTCGTTGCAATTTGAATTGAAAGAATTACGTCAAAAATTAAACGGAGGGATTACTTTTTCGACAATTATCGGAAGCAGTCGAGCCATTGAAGATGTCAAAATACTTGCTCAAAAAGTTGCCAAAACCGATACTTCGGTGCTTTTACTTGGCGAAACTGGTGCAGGAAAAGAGGTTTTTGCCCAAGCGATTCATACGGGTAGTTTACGGTCAAATAAACCATTTATTGCTCTAAATTGCAGTGCATTTGGGCATGATTTGCTCGAAAGTGAACTTTTTGGACACAAAGCTGGGGCATTTACTGGGGCAATCAAAGATAAAAAAGGATTGATTGAAGAGGCTCACCAAGGAACATTGTTTTTGGATGAAATAGGAGAGATGCCACTCGATTTGCAGGCAAAACTACTTCGTTTTCTCGAAACGGGTGTTTTTTACAAGGTTGGCGAATCGAAACCTACGAAAGTTGATGTGCGGATAATTTCGGCGACTAATCGTAACCTTGAGAAAGAAGCCGAAGAACACCGTTTTAGATTGGATTTATTCTACCGATTGGCTTCATTTCAGATAAATATCCCATCGTTAAACCAAAGAAGAGAGGATATTCCGGCTTTAGTAAATTATTTTCTGCAATTTTTTGCTCATAAACTCAATACAAAGCCCAAAAAAGTTTCGGATGAATTTATCGAAAAACTCAAAAATCATCATTGGAAAGGCAATGTCAGAGAACTGCGGAATGTTATCGAAAGAAGTTTGATTTTGTCAGAATCTGATAGTTTATCGATTCAAGATTTACCATTTGAAATCCAACATTCGGTTAATAATCTAAGCAATGATTCTTTGCTATCAATGGAATACATCGAAAAAACACATATTCAGAAAGTATTAAATATTACAAAAGGAAATAAAGCCGAAGCAGCGAGACTTTTGGAGATTGGAATTGCTACTCTTTATCGTAAAATAGAAGAGTATAAACTCTAAAATATTATCAATTTGGTCACCGACTGAGCCTATCATTTTGAGAGAAAGCCTATCATTTTGATAGGTTTTTTTTGTTTGTAAATCTTTAGTGTTTATTGTAAGTAATTGATTATAAGTCATTTAACTCAATTGGGTGATTTATGGTAAAGATTTTGGCATAAAGAGGATAAAACATTCATTACGTTAAACTTTATCAATCATGCTTGCTCTGATTCTCTTCATCATCACGGTTATCCTATTTTGGATATGTTACAAAACAGTTGAAATCTTCGAAAAAATCTAAAACCATGTTAGCACTTTTTATTGTATCGATTGCGGTTTTCTGCTACCTCGTTTATGTACTAATGAAACCCGAAAAATTTTAAATTTAATAAATATGAATACCGAAATTATTGGCATTGTTGCCATGTTTTTTATCACGCTGCTTTTGGCTATTCCACTTGGAAAATATATCTCAAAAGTTTTCAACAACGAAAAAACGTTTTTAGACAGAATTTTTAGGCCAATCGAAGACCTTTTTTTTAGAATTAGCGGCATAAACACTACCAACGAAATGACTTGGCAAGATAGCCTTAAAGCAATGCTAAGTATCAATTTGGTATGGTTTACACTTTGTTTTTTGATTTTGCTTAATCAAGGTTGGCTGCCACTCAATCCTGATGCAAACCCTTCGATGAGTCCAGATTTGGCATTCAATACCGCAATTTCTTTCATCGTTAATTGCAATTTGCAGCATTATTCGGGCGAGAGCGGCGTTTCGTACCTTTCGCAATTAGTAGGCTTAATGTACTTACATTTTGTATCAGCCGCAACCGGAATGGCGGTGGCTGCGATTGTCTTCAACGCCATGAAAGAAAGACAAACTTCTAAATTGGGCAATTTTTACAATTATTTTTTGAAAAGTATTACCCGAATCTTACTTCCCATTTCGATTGTCATTGCTATCATTCTCACTTTTAATGGCATGCCTATGACATTTGAAGGTAAAGATACGATTAGTACATTACAAGGCGAAAATATTCAGGTTTCGAGGGGGCCAGTAGCTGCGTTTGTGGCTATCAAACATTTGGGAACAAACGGCGGAGGTTTCTTTGGAGCAAACTCTGCACATCCGTTCGAGAATCCAAATTATTTTACAAATATGGTCGAAATGATTGCTCAAATGTTCATTCCGTTTGCCATGATTTTCGCTTTGGGATATTTCTTGAAACGCAAAAAATTAGCTTGGTCGATATGGGGAGTTATGACTTTGGGATTTCTGTTGTTGGCTGTTCCGACAATTGTTGCTGAAATGAATGGAAACCCTGCGATAGCTAAAATGGGGATTTCTCAAAATTTAGGTGCAATGGAGGGCAAAGAGGTTCGCTTTGGGGCTGCTGCTTCGGGTTATTGGAGCATTGCCACCACTGTTATTTCGACAGGTTCGGTCAATAGTATGCACGATAGCAGTATGCCACTTTCGGGAGCAATGCAGTTACTTGCCATGATGGTAAATGCTTTTTATGGAGGTTGCGGAGTTGGATTTTTGAATTATTACATTTTTATCATTTTGGCGGTATTTATTTCGGGATTGATGGTTGGCCGAACTCCCGAATTGTTGGGAAAGAAAGTTGAAGCACGAGAGGTCAAAATTGCGGCAATTATCGCAATCCTACATCCATTTTTGATTTTGGTTGGTACGGCATTGGCATCTTATTACGCCAAGAATGATACAGCTGTGGGTTGGCTGAATAATCCGAGTTTTCATGGTTTTTCCGAAATGCTCTACGAATTTACTTCGAGTGCAGCCAATAATGGCAGTGGTTTTGAAGGTTTGGGCGACAATAATCCCTTTTGGAATATCTCAACGGGTTTTGTTTTGTTGCTAAGTCGGTTTATTCCAATCACTGGTCCAGTTGCAATTGCTGGTTTATTGGCAAATAAAAAGTATATTCCAGAAAGTGCAGGAACATTAAAAATTGATAATTCAACATTTGCCATAATGACCTTTACTGTCATATTTATCATAGCTGCATTATCATTTTTCCCTGCATTGGCATTAGGCCCCCTTGCCGAATATTTCAGTATTTATTAATCAGTCATTTATCATGAATAATATAAATCAAGCGTCGCTTTTCGATGCACAACTCATGAAAGAAGCCTTCAAAGAGTCTTTTGTGAAGTTAAATCCTAAAATTATGTTTCGGAATCCTGTGATGTTTACGGTCGAAATCGGAACTTTGATAATGTTTTTTGTTTGCCTTTCAATTATCTTCGGAGCTACCGACCAAGGCAGTTTGACTTACAATTTTATTGTTTTCTTTATCCTTCTCGCAACACTTTTGTTTGCCAATTTTGCCGAAGCATTTGCCGAAGCTCGTGGAAAAGCACAAGCCAATAGCCTCCGAAAAACCAGAGAAGAGACACCCGCAAAAAAGGTTTTCGTAACTGGCGAAATGTACGTCAATGAGGTGAAAATCGTCTCCTCATCACTATTACAAAAAGGAGATTATTTTATATGTGAAGCCGGTGATGTGATTCCGACCGATGGAGAGATTGTTGAAGGCATCGCTACGATTGATGAATCTGCAATTACGGGCGAATCTGCCCCAATAATTCGTGAGGCGGGTGGCGACAAAAGCAGCGTAACTGGCGGAACAAAAGTATTATCGGATAAGATAAAAGTGATGGTAACTACCCAACCAGGCGAAAGTTTTTTAGATAAAATGATTGCTTTGGTCGAGGGAGCAAGTCGTCAAAAAACACCCAATGAGATAGCACTAACCATCCTTTTAGCGGCTTTCACATTGATTTTTGTGATTGTTTGCGTTACCCTAAAACCATTCGCCGACTTTGCCAATACACCAATCACGATTGCCGCTTTTATCTCACTTTTTGTTTGTCTGATTCCGACAACAATCGGTGGATTACTCTCGGCAATTGGTATTGCTGGTATGGACAGAGCCTTGCGAGCCAATGTAATAACAAAGTCTGGCAAAGCCGTTGAAACGGCTGGCGACATTGATGTTTTATTATTGGATAAAACTGGGACAATCACCATCGGGAACCGAAAAGCAACTAATTTTTATGAAACCAAGGGTGTAAATCCTGAACAATTCATCAATTTGGCCTTGATGTCTTCTTTGGCCGATGAAACCCCCGAAGGTAAATCAATTGTTGATTTGGCTCACGAAGCAGGCATCAACAGTACTCTCCCAGAAAAAGTACAATTTATTAAATTTACTGCCGAAACCCGTAGTTCGGGTGTTGACTTACCTGATGGAACAAGGATTCGTAAAGGAGCATTTGATTCTATCCGAAATTTGGTAACAACAGCAGGAAATGTTTTCCCAGAGGAGATTAAAGAAAGAGTTGAGACCATTTCCAAAAACGGAGGCACTCCGCTCGTAGTGGCTGAGAATGAGAAGGTTATAGGTGTTATTGAGCTTCAAGATATTATTAAACCCGGTATTCAAGAAAGGTTTGAACGTTTGCGAAAAATGGGAGTAAAAACCGTAATGGTTACGGGAGATAATCCATTGACTGCCAGATATATTGCCGAAAAAGCAGGTGTTGATGACTTTATTGCCGAGGCAAAACCAGAGGATAAAATGAATTACATTCGTCGAGAACAACAGAATGGTAAATTGGTGGCCATGATGGGTGATGGTACAAATGATGCTCCTGCCTTGGCACAAGCTGATGTTGGTGTTGCGATGAATAGCGGTACTCAAGCTGCAAAAGAGGCTGGAAACATGGTTGATTTAGACAATGACCCAACCAAATTGATTGAAATCGTTGAAATCGGCAAACAATTGCTTATGACTCGCGGTACGCTCACAACATTTTCGATTGCCAATGATGTTGCCAAATATTTTGCGATTGTACCAGCATTATTTATTGCTTCGATTCCCGCTTTGCAAGGCTTAAATATAATGAACTTGTATAGTCCCGAAAGTGCGATTTTGTCGGCTGTAATTTTCAACGCAATCATCATTCCGATTCTGATTCCGTTGGCTTTGAAAGGAGTAGCTTACAAGCCGATTGGTGCAAGTGCCATTCTTCGACAAAACCTTTTAATTTATGGTCTGGGCGGAATAATCGTTCCTTTTGTGGGTATCAAAGTGATTGATTTAGTTGTGTCAGTATTTATTTAAGTCCAAAATTTAATTTATTTTACAATGAAAAATATTCTTTCGGCTATTAAACTAACATTTTTAACTTTAGTGGCCTTTGGGGTAATTTACCCGATGATTATATATAGTTTTGCCCAATTTTTGCCTAATTATGGCAAAGGAGAGGTGGTTTCGGTTAATGGAAAAATAGTAGGTTATAAATTAATAGGTCAAAACTTTAGTGATGATAAATATTTTTGGGGAAGACCTTCGGCTGTCAATTACAATGCTGCGGGTTCGGGTGGAAGTAATAAAGGTCCGTCAAACCCCGATTACTTGGCAACGGTGCAGGCTCGGATTGATACTTTTTTGGTTCATAATCCATCAGTTAAAAAATCACAAATACCTGCCGAGTTGGTCACTGCGTCGGGTAGTGGTCTCGACCCAGATATTTCGACCGAATCAGCCAAAATTCAGATTGCACGGATTGCCAAAGTTAGAAAAATCAACGAATCACTTTTAAAAGATTTGATAGAAAAAAACACAGAAAAACCTTTACTTGGTCCTGCCAAAATAAATGTTCTCAAGCTAAATATTGCTTTAGATAATTTATAAATCAGGTTATTTAGAGGTATTAATTCATCAACAAAATCACAATGAAAATTTTAAAATTTGTTTTTATTTGCCTTCCCTTTTGGGGCTTAGCACAAGATAAATCCTTAACAATCAGTGGGTTTGCCGATATTTATTACGGATATGATTTCTCGAAGCCGATTAATAACAGCCGTCCCAATTTTTTATACAATCATTCCCGTAACAACGAAGTCAATGTCAATTTGGCATTTTTGAAAGCGACCTATCAAAATGATAAAGTAAGAGCCAATATCGCTCTCGGAATTGGTACATATATGCAATACAATTATGCTGCCGAGCCAAATGCTTTGCAGCATATTTTTGAGGCAAACGTTGGTGTAAAGCTTGGCAAAAATACTTGGCTCGATGCAGGTATTTTGCCCTCGCATATTGGTTTTGAAAGTGCTATCTCGAAAGATTGTTGGACGCTCAGTCGGAGTATTTTGGCCGAAAATTCACCTTATTTTGAAACGGGGGTTAAAGTAACTAACTCACCATCCGATAAATTAACATTCTCTGTAATGTTGCTCAATGGTTGGCAAAGAATCACACGAGTAGAGGGCAACTCTACCCCTGCATTTGGTACTCAATTGACCTTCAAACCCAATGATAAAACTACTCTCAACTGGAGTACTTTTGTCGGAAACGATAAGCCAGATGAATCACGGCAAATGCGATATTTCAATAATTTTTATGCCATTTTTCAGGCTTCAAAACGTCTCGGTTTCATAGCTGGGTTCGATTATGGTGTCGAGCAGAAATCTTATAAAAATACAAAATATAACACTTGGCTTTCACCTGTTCTTATTGCCAAATTGCAAGTCAGTGAGAAATGGAATCTGGCGGGTAGGGCAGAGTATTATAAAGATGCCAATGGAGTAATTATTGCGGCGAATATTAATGAGTTTGATATTGTTGGTTTTTCTTTGAATGCTGATTATCAGATTTTTAATAATGTTGTTTGGAGGATTGAGGCTCGAAGCCTTAATACGAAAAAATCGAATTTTAATTCGAGCACTGATTTGAGAGATAATAATTTTTCGGCTCTAACATCGCTTGCTATTTCGTTTTAATTATAAATATTTCGATTCATTAATATTGGATAAATACAAATGGAGAGTCGCGAGCAAATAGCCGAAAAATACCTTCAATGCTACGATAAAAATAGTCGAGGTAAGCTCAAGATTTATATCGGGATGTCGGCGGGTGTTGGTAAAACATTTAGGATGCTTCAAGAGGCTCAAACCTTACTACGAAATGGTGTCAATGTAAAAATCGGATTTATTGAAACCCACGACCGTGCCGAGACGATTGCTCAATTGAAAGACCTCCCGCTGATTCCGCGAAAAGAGGTTTTTTATAAAGGAAAAAGACTCGAAGAAATGGATTTAAGTGCCATTTTGATTCTTCAACCACAAGTTATAATTGTCGATGAATTGGCACATACCAATATTCCGGGTTCTAAAAATGAAAAGAGATGGCAAGATATTTTAGATATTCTGAATGCTGGAATTGATGTAATTTCGGCAGTAAATATCCAACATATTGAAAGTATCAACGAAGAAGTTAAGCGAATTACTGGAATAAGTGTGCAAGAACGTGTACCAGATAGCTTGCTCAAAGAAGCAGATGAAGTCGTCAATATTGATTTAACCGCCGACGAACTGATAACCCGACTCAAAGAAGGGAAAATTTATAAATCGGATAAAGTAGAACAAGCACTTAAAAACTTTTTCCAACCCGAAAAAATCCTACAATTACGTGAACTTGCCCTTCGAGAAGTCGCTACTCAGGTCGAACGCAAGATTGAAGATGAAATCCCGAAAGAAATTGCTCTCCCGTCCGAGCGGTTTTTGGCTTGTATTTCGTCTAATGAAATCACGGCTGCGAGAGTCATCCGAAAGACTGCCCGCCTCGCATCTTACTACAATGCCAAGTGGTATGTGCTTTATGTGCAGACTCCAAAAGAAAGTACCGATAAAATTGCCCTCAATAAACAGCGGTTTCTGATAAATAATTTTAAATTGGCAACCGAATTAGATACTGCCGAAGTGATAAAAATTTGCGGAACAAATATCGCCGAGAAAATTATTGAAGTGGCTGATAATAAGCAGATTACAACTGTTTGTATTGGTAAGCCACACCTTAATCTTTTTCAGATTATTATCAAAACAAATGTGTTTAATCAGCTTTTAAATAAACTCTCAAAGTCTGAAATTGACCTTGTGATTTTGTCATGACACTAAAAACCAAACTTCGACTCGGTATTTCTTTTGTGTTTTTGCTGACGATGTTGATTGGTTTCATAGCCATTTACAGTATCGAAAAATTGAGCAGTGATACCAAAATTATCCTCGAAGATAACTACGAATCCATCGAGTATGTAGAAGATATGCGAATGGCTTTTGATGAAAAAAACTGGAAAAAATTTGAATTAAACCTCCAAAAACAAGAAACAAACATTACTGAAGAAGGCGAAGGTGAATTAACGAGAGCGTTAAGAACAGCTTTCAAAGATGCCAATAATGATAGTTTATCAAAGAAAATTTTGCCGATTTTAGCCAAAATCTCCGAAATCAATCGCGTTGCCATTCAGAAAAAACATCGAAGAAGCCAAGAAACAATTCAGTCTCTTCGTAATTGGATTGGGCTTTTAGTGGCATTTTGTATTTTGGTTGGACTAACATTTATCATAAACTTTTCGGATTATATCACCGCACCCATCAAGGAATTGACCGAAGCCATTCAGGCGATTTCAAATAAAAATTACGAACAGCGTATTCGATACAAACGTAGTGACGAGTTTGGTACTTTGAGCAAAGTGTTTAATGAAATGGCTCAGCAGCTCGAAAACTGGGAAAATAGTAATCTTGCCAAAATAATTTTTGAGAAAAAAAGAGTTGAGACAATCATTGAGAGCCTAAAAGATGCCACTATCGGGATTGATGAAAACGGAATAATTCTTTTTGCTAATCAGCAGGCTTTGAAATTGCTGAATCTTAAAGAAAGTGACATTGTTGCCAGAAAAACTTCTGAGGTTACTGCTCAAAACGATTTGTTTCGTCACTTGCTCAAGGATGAAGAAGTGCCGCCTATTAAAATCGTGATTGATGGCAAAGAGAGTTATTTTACCGTTGAGAAAATTGTGATTCATCAAGATGCGGTCAAGTTAGGGCACGTTATTGTCTTAAAAAATATCACTTCATTTAAAGAACTCGACTTAGCTAAGACTCATTTTATCGCCACAATCTCGCATGAGTTGAAAACGCCGATTGCCTCAACCGATTTATCTTTGAAGTTATTACAAGATACTCGAATTGGTGAATTGAATGAAAAACAAAACCAAATTATCGAAAATATTAAGTCTGATACGCAGAGATTGGTAAGAATTGTTGGTGAATTATTGGATTTGAGCCAAGTGGAAAGCGGACAATTGAATCTTAATCTGAAACCTACTAAACCCAATTTAATTGTCGAAAGGGCTACTTCGGCCATCATAACTTCGGCTAATGAAAAGCAAATTTCGATAAACACTAATCTGACCTCAAATGATGCCCAAATTTTGGTTGATGAAGAAAAACTCACTTGGGTTTTGGTAAATTTTCTAACTAACGCCATTCGTTATTCTAACTTTGGAGAAACTATCGAAATCAACGGAAGCTTTTCAAACGAGATTTATAGAATTGCAGTGCGAGATTTCGGAAAGGGAATTACCAAAGAGCAAGAAAGCCATTTATTTGATAGATATTACAAAGGAACCGATAGTTCGGTAAAGCAAACTGGATTAGGACTTGCTATCTCTAAGGAGTTTGTTGAAGTCATGAATGGAAAAATCGGTGTTTTGAATCACCAAAAAGGCGTTGAGTTTTTCGTTGAATTCGATAAATGCTAAAATAAAAACCTCCAAGATTTACCTTGGAGGTTTCAATATTTACAGATTTCTTACTTTTTCTTTTTGTTGTTCGGTCAATCTAAATCTTTCGCCATAAGCATCAGCCAACCTATCAGTTTCTGCGATGAATTTTTCTTTCCCTACAAAATCAGGGAAGTTGAGAGTACCACCCGCATACGGCGGGAATCCCCAAGCCAAAATACTACCAAGATTGGCGTCTAATTTATTGGTGATTACCCCTTCATCCCAGCATCTTATTGCCTCAACTACCTGACGATAAAGCAACCTATTTTTGACTTCTTCTAAACTTGGTTGATTTTCGGCAACCGGAAAATGCGTAGCTAAACCATCCCAAAGTTTTTTAGGTGAACCATCTTCTGGGTATTCGTAAAATCCTTTTTTGTTTTTCTTTCCGAGTCGTCCTAAATCCTCAACCATCATTCGAGTTACCTGATATGCCCCGTCTTCTTCGCTCAAAGCACCATCGGCGATACTTTGTTTCGAGATTTTGAGAGCCAAATCTAAAGCTACCTCATCGCTGACTGCCAAGGCCCCAACTGGCATTCCTGCAAATTTTCCTGCATTCTCAATTAAAATAGGAGCAACACCATCTTTCAAAAGGGCGATTCCTTCAGTTGTATATGTCCCAAAGCATCGAGAAGTATAAAAACCACGAGAATCATTAACAACAATTGGCGTTTTACGAATTTTCTTTACGAAATCTATTGTCAGAGCCAATGCGTAATCACTTGTTTCTTTACCCATAATGATTTCGACCAGCATCATTTTATCAACTGGCGAAAAGAAGTGGATTCCAATAAAATTCTCGGGTTTCGCTGAGGCTTTTGCCAAACCAGAAATTGGTAGGGTAGAAGTGTTAGAACCAAATACACCACTTTCATTGAGCATGGGTTCGGCTTCTTTGGTTACTGTCGCCTTCAATTCACGATTTTCAAAAACCGCTTCAATGATTAAATCACAACCTTGTAAATCTTCGGCTTTATCGGTAGTTTTGATATGATTAAGTAAAACTTCACCTTTTTCGGCAGTAGTTTTGCCTTTTTCGATACCTTTTTTAATTAGACTTCTCGAATAATCTTTACCTTTTTCGGCCGCTTCGATACTGACATCCTTCAAAACCACTTCGATTCCTGCCATTGCCGAAACGTACGCGATTCCTGAACCCATAAATCCTGCACCCAAGATTCCCAATTTCTTAACATCAGTAAGCGGTACATTTTTAGGTCTTCTTGCTCCTTTATCAACTTCGTTTTTACCCAAAAACATTACCCCAATTAAGTTTTGAGCCTCTTTCGACTTTACAACCTTGGCAAAATGACGTGCCTCAATTTTGATTCCTTGGTCGATATTTACTTGTAATCCTTCATAAACACACGATAAAATCTCTAATTGTGCGGGATAATTCCCTTTGGTTTTATCCATCAGCATGGCAGTACCTCCATTGAAAACCTGCACTCCAACCGGCGATTGTACGTTTCCATTTGGCACTTTGTAGTTCTCTTTTGCTTGGATTGCCCCTGTTTTTTTATTGTATTCATCCCACGGCTGAATCGCTCTTGGATTTGCGGCAATCCATTTCATGGCTTTTTCAATCAATTCTTCTTTAGAATTGGCAATATCATGAACCATTCCGAAGCCCAATGCTTCTTGAGGAGAAACCCTTTTTCCTTCGGCAATCAATAACAAAGCATTCTGAATACCGATGAGTCGAGGTAGCCTTTGTGTGCCGCCTGCTCCTGGCAACAATCCAAGTTGAGATTCGGGTAAACCTATTTGTGCTTTGGGATTATTCAGTACAATACGATAATGACAAGCCAAACAAATCTCAAAACCACCACCCAATGCCGTTCCATTTATGGCGGCCACGACTGGTTTACCGCAGGTTTCCAACTTGCGGAATAGATTATTCAACTCCATCGAGAAATCATAAATTTCTTTTAGCGAAGCATCATTATATTGCAAAATCTGTTTGACATCGGCACCGGCTACAAACTCATTTTTATCTGAGGTAATAATTATTCCCTTCACATTTTCGTCACCATAGGCTTTTTGAAGATGCGATTGAAACTCAGGAACAGAAATTGAATTCAAGACATTCATTGGCGATGTAGTCATATTCCAACTGATTATCGCCACATTATTATCAACTTTATAGTTAAACTCCATAGAAGAATTGGTTTCGAGTTTGATATATGTTATGCACGCATACTATTTTACAAATATAATTGTAATTTATTTTTTTTGTATATTTGTTATAATAAAAATGTTTAGCAATGATGGAAGGTGTTGTATTACCTCAGAAGTCTTTCAGATTTACCGATGACGAGTTCTACGATTTTTGTGTGCAGAACGATTCATTAAAATTTGAAAGAGATAAAGACGGAAATATTATTATTATGCCAAATACTGGAGGAGTAACGGGTAAATTAAATGCAAGACTGACGGCATTGTTGTTTAATTGGAACGATGTGTTGGGTTTAGGTGAAATTTTTGATTCATCAACAGCATTTAGATTGGAGTCGAGTGCTGTTCGTTCACCGGATGTTGCTTGGATTAGTAATGAAAGATGGAGTCAACTTTTGCCGAGTGAACAGAAAAAATTTCCACCGATTTGTCCCGATTTTGTTATTGAATTGATGTCGGAGAGTGATATTCTTGCAGAGGCTAAAAAGAAAATGCAGGATGAATGGATAGCTAACGGATGCAGACTGGGCTGGCTGATAAACCCCGAAACTGAAACAGTTTATATTTACAGAGCCAATGGCGAAATCCAGATAATCAAAGGTTTTGATAACAGTCTTTCTGGAGAAGATGTTTTACCAGATTTTGAGCTAAAACTGAGCAAATTGAGATAAATATTGCCGAAAATCTACTGTTTTTCGGCAATAACGGTTGTTTTCTCTTTATCAACCAAAGATTCGAGTGTAAGCGTTTTTCCCTTCAAATTCCCAATTTCTTTACCATCTTTTGAAAGAGTAAACGAACTTCCCGATTTTGCAACAACCACATCAATATCAGATTGGATGGTACTGTCGGTCTTTGTTTTACTTTTTTGGTAAACTACTCTTCTAACATCAACCGTTGTTGCATTTTTCTTATTGATATCAACGCGTGCGGTGACGATAATCTCTCCAACCGAAGTCGGTAAGCTAATAGTAGTCTTTGAATCCTGTATCTTCTGAACGGTATATTTCCCAACCACGTTATCGGCTACACCTGCCGAGGCATCTTCAAATCTACAAGAATATGCAAATACAGAAATCGTAATCAATGATAAATATATAATTGCCTTTTTCATAAGTGAATCTTTACAATTTAAACGGATAAATATCGAAATTATTGAAAAAACTAATCTACTAAAAATAAATCGGATGCTATACGGTCAGCAAAGAATTTTCCTTCATGAGTCAAATACAAAACTGATTCATTCAATGAAAGAAAATTTTTATTGATGTATTTCCTTAAAACAGATTGATTTTCTACATGCCACTTTTCACCGACGATGCACTTTATTTTGTTCATATCACATCCCCATTTGGTACGAAGGCTTGTCAATAAATAATCATTAACCTTATTTTCAGGAGTCAGGATTTCTACATCAGCCAAAACTTTTCCTTCATTGATTGATTTGATGTATTTGGCATTGTTTGAAACATTGAATTGCCTCGAAAACCCGTTGTAAGAATGTGCCGACGGTCCAATACCAAGATACTCGTGGTCTTTCCAATACGATGTGTTATGTCGTGAATACATTTGGTTTCGAGCAAAATTAGAAATCTCATATTGCTCATAACCTGCTGATTCTAAGGTGCTTATCAATATTTTGAATTGTTCAGTTGCAAACTCTTCGTCAATAGGTGGAATTTTATTTACTTTTTGCCACTTGCCAAAAACTGTTTGTGGCTCGATGGTTAAGCAATAGGAAGAAATATGCGGAACGTTTAGATTTAATGCTTTTTGTAAATCTTGATTCCAAACTTTGTGAATATTGTTTTTGTCGTTTTCTGGTGAATTGATTGCGTAGATTAAATCAATCGTAATGTTCTGAAAATCAGTATCTTGTGCAAGTTTTACACACGATTCAGCCTCAGCTGCATTATGCACACGATTTATGAATTTTAGATTATTTTCATCAAAACTTTGGATACCAATACTTAGTCTATTTACTCCTAACTGCTTGAAAATCAGTAGTTTATCCTTTGTTAAATCATCTGGATTGGCCTCAATTGTACATTCGGCCTGAGAATTGAATGTATAGTATTTATGTACGGTCTGTAAGATTTTATCCAATTCTGAGGGCGTTAAAATTGAGGGAGTTCCACCACCAAAATAGACAGTTTCGAGATTTTTATTGCTAAGGTAGTTTGATTGGAGTTCGATTTCTTTGCAGATGGCATCAACCATATCAGATTTATATTTCAGACTCGTGCTGAAATGAAAATCACAGTAATGACAAGCCTGCCGACAAAAAGGTATGTGAATATAGAGGTGCATGTAATGTATCACATACCCCTGACGGGGTTTCAAACCCTGTCAGGGGTGCTTCAAATTATTAAGATTTTTCTTGAAACAAATACTAACCGCAACATCTTTGTATTGTCCGTAATTTGGAATCACCTCGTATTCGCTTTTTTGATAAAGTTTTACGGCGGAGGTCATTGTTCGGGCTGTTTCTAAAATACAAGTATGATTGCCTAACTCGGCAGCCCATTTTTCTAATTCGGACAGGATAATTTGGGCAACCCCCTTTCCTCGGTATTCGTTCAGTACATACATTCGTTTTACTTCCATCACCCCATCCTCATATTGTTTGATAGCCCCACAAGCAATCGGCTTATCGACATCATAAAGTACAATCGTATGTTTTAAAACATTAATTTGATTGTATTGATTGAAAAATGAGTGGCTATCGCCATTGATTACTTCGAGATAAGCATCAAGTAGCGATACAAGTGACTGAAAATCAGCATTTTCTGAATTTGTCCGAACGATTGAATACATAAACTAAAAGTCCCTTTCGGGTTTTGAAAGGGATTTATTCAATAATTACTTTGTTCCAATAAAAAAGAAATCAATGCATTTATCGGGGTCGTTTGAAAGATGATGGTCATCCCAACGAATCTCAAGAGCAAGTCCGCTTGTTTCTTTTACCAATTTATTTCTATTGAATCGGTTCAAAACCTCATACGGAATCCGTAACATCCAAGCAGGGAGTCTGTATTGTAAATCAAAAATATCCCAACGCATTATCTTACGAACAGAAGCCTTGTTTTCTTCATAGTAATCCCAAACTTTTTGGTTGCCACCTACACCTTTTGTATCAACTTTTGAAAAATACTTACACATCAGTCCCGCGAGTTCTTGGGTTCGGTATTCTCGGATATGCCAAGGATTTCGACTCAAAGAATAATCACGGTTAACGGTCGTCAATAAAATTTTTCCGCCAGGTTTTAGCACTCGATGGGCTTCTTCTAAGAATTTATGGTCGTTCTGTATATGCTCGATTACCTGAAAAGTTACGATAAAATCGAATGTATTATCCTGAAAATCAGTCAAGTAAGGTAAATCGGCTACCCGAAATGTATGTTTAGGATACTTCGCTTGAAGGCTATCAATCAAGGGTTGATTTTTATCAAGCCCAGTATAATGTTCGCATTTTTCGATTAATGTTTCTACTCCACGACCCCAACCACAGCCCAATTCTAATACTTTTCCGCTGATGATTTTTGCAGCTTCGACATACGGAAAGTACAAGCGTTGATGCACTGGGTTATCCGATGGAATCTCGGCACTGGTTATTTCTGTTGTTGCGTAATTGCTCATTTGATTTAAGTTTCAATCTCTATTTTGTAGAGTTTGATTGTAAAATTTATACAAAATTACGAGAAATCAATGGTTTTAAAAAATGAAAGCGTAGTCAATCCAATGACTACGCTTCTGAATTATCATTTACAGAGTTGCCAATTACGCAACTTGCTGATTCATCACTTCTGTTTGCTTACGGATTGACTCCATGTGAATCAATTTGAATAATTCTTCAACCATTTCTGGGTAAAGATTCAAACTCTTAGCCCAATCAGCACGAGATTTGTGAACTTCTTTCCAGCGGTCAAGTTGAAGAACCGCAACGTTGTTATCACGCTTATATTCGCCAAGACGCTCAACCAAAGCCATACGATTTGCCAAAACTTCAAGCAATTCACGGTCGATATGGTCAATTTGTCCACGAAGTTTAGCCAATTCGGTTTGGAAATCAGAACCATAAGTTGGTTTACGTACTTCAAGTTCACGAAGCATTTCACCAAGAGCCGTAGGAGTAAGCTGTTGAGCCGCATCCGACCACGCCTCATCTGGATTTCTATGAGATTCGATAATCAAACCATCGTAGTTCAAATCCAAGATTCTTTGTGTCAATTCGTATAAGTAAGCACGCTTACCTGCCATGTGCGATGGGTCGCCAATAAGCGGTAATTGTGGAAACTGAGTTTTTAACTCTACAGCAATCTGCCACATTGGCGAGTTACGGAACTTAGTTTCTTGTGCATTTGAGAATCCACGGTGAATCGCTCCTAATTTTTTGATACCAGCACCAGCAATACGCTCAAAAGCACCAATCCAAAGAGCTAAGTCTGGGTTTACTGGGTTTTTGATAAGAACTGGCACATCAACACCCTTGAGTGAATCGGCCAAATCTTGCACATTGAAAGGGTTTACAGTTGTTCTGGCACCAATCCAAAGAATATCAATACCATATTTAAGGGCTAATTCAACATGTTGTGGAGTAGCAACCTCAACCGCAACAGGCAAACCAGTTTCTTTCTTAACAGCTTGGAGCCACGGCAAAGCTTCTTCACCTTTACCTTCAAAGCCACCTGGGCGTGTACGGGGTTTCCATACACCAGCACGTATCACGTGAGCATAACCTTCTTTGGCAATTCCCGTTACGGTATCCCACACTTGTTCTTCGGTTTCGGCACTACATGGCCCTGCAATAACCAAAGGTTTTCCGCCTGTATTAATCCAACTATCAAGAGGAAGTACGTCTAAATTTGCTTTCATTATCATCAGCCCTCAGCCTCAATTGAGGGTCTAAATAAACTTTGTTTCCTTATTGTTGAGGCAAACTAATAAGGATTTTATAATCAGTAATTAAGAAATGCTTTAATTATGGTATATTTGCAAAACAATTTCAGAATAAAATGTGTCTTTGATTTAGATAAATCTTAGAAAAATTCAATTCTGAGAGGGTACTAAACAAAATCATCTAACTAAAACTAAATACTGTTGCCGACCATGAGTACGGTACAAACCAAAAAGTCAGTGAGTTTTGAAGACACCTCAGTTGCCTTTGCTCACCAATCAGATTCTAAGCTTCGCAAAACCTATTTGATTTTTGCGATGATGAACCAAAACTGGCTCGTAAAGATAGGAACTTTTTTTATAAAAATTGCTATTAGATTGGGTCTTCCTATTAAATTTCTTATAAAAAATACTTTATTTGAGCAATTTTGCGGTGGAGAAAGTATAGAAACCTGCCAAAAAGCCATAGATAATTTGGCAAAAGCCCATGTTGGTACAATTTTGGACTATTCGGTGGAGGGAGAAGACAACGAAAAAGATTTTGATAAAACAACCCAAGAGCTTTTATTGACTATCAATAAGTCGGCTTCGCAACAGGCAAATATCCCATTCTCGGTTTTTAAGGTGTCTGGTATTGGGTCGGTTGAGCTTCTTGAAAAAGTACAAGAGCATCCAGAAGACTTGACTTCCGAAGATAATGCCGCTTTTGATAGAGTTAAAGCCCGTGTTTCTCGACTTTGTGAAGAAGCAAGCAGACTCAATGTAAGGTTATTTTTTGATGCCGAAGAAAGCTGGATTCAAGATGTAATAGACCAACTTTGCTATGATATGATGGCAAAATATAACGTAAACGGTAATACAATCGTTTATAATACATATCAACTGTATCGTTGGGAAAGTTACGAAAACCTGATAGCAAGTTGTGATAAAGCCCGCCAAGGAGGATATACAGTAGGAGCGAAGCTGGTTCGTGGAGCATACATTGAGAAAGAACGTCGCCGTGCATTTGAAATGAATTACCGCGACCCAATCCATAATAACAAAGCCGAAACCGACGAAGATTTTGACAAAGCTGTTGTGTATGCTATTGATAATCTTGATGTATTGTCGATTTGTATGGGTACTCACAATGAAAATAGTTGCCATCTTTGTATGAAACTCATGGCAGAAAAGGGTATAACCAACAATGACAAAAGAGTTTGGTTTGCTCAATTGTTAGGTATGAGCGATAATATTTCTTATAATTTGGCCAATGCTGGTTACAATGTTGCAAAATATGTACCTTATGGACCAGTTGAGGCAGTAATGCCGTATCTTTTCCGTCGTGCAGAGGAGAATTCTTCGATTGCCGGACAAAGTAGCCGTGAATTTTTGTTAGTAAAGCGTGAAATTGAGCGAAGAAAAGCAAAGAATTGTTAAATAAATCGAAAATTAGACTGAGACTAAAATTATTGTTTAATATTATTGGCTAATTTTAGGATTCTCAAAAATAATTGAATGAAATCGTCTTTTAAGTATTTTGCGTTTGCCGCATTTTTAATCATAATCGACCAAGCCATAAAACTTTGGATGCACTATTGGGTTCGCCCAACGCATTTCGGAGAGATTGACATTATTCCAAATGTTTTTCAGCTTCATTACGTAACCAACCGTGGTATGGCATTCGGAATGGAGTTAGGAGGCGAATATGGCAAACTGATTCTGACAACTTTCCGTTTATTTGCAATGGTCGGTATTGGCTGGTATTTAGCTCATTTGGCCAATCGCAATGCTGCAAAAGGATTACTCTGGTCAATAGCGGCGGTCTTGGGTGGTGCCATCGGAAACGTAATTGATAGTACTTTTTATGGCGTTTGGCTCGACAACGCCCCTGCCGAGGCCTCAACTCCTTGGTTTCACGGTCAGGTAATCGATATGTTTTATTTCAATATTTTGGATGGATACTATCCAGAATGGATACCAATTTTGGGTGGACAATATAATACTGTACCGATTTTCAATTTTGCAGATGCCTGTATTTTTTGCGGAGTAGTTACGATACTGATTTTCCAAAAGAGCTTTTTTGCTGAGTCACATCCCGAACTTATGGGCGAAGAACCAATCGTAAACGAAGAAGAAGTTCCAGCAGAACCTACGGAAAATATTGAATCTGTTTCGAATCAAGAACAAGTTGCCGAAACTATTGAAAATGAGATGATTGATGCATCGGTCGAAGACAAATTAACCGAGATTAACACCGAAAAATCAGAAGATAAAAGTAATTTATAATCAAGTAAATCATTATCACGACCAAATTATTTTAAAGTAAAATACTATGGCTTTTTTGACTAAGAAAGAAAATTTCAAATGGGTAATTATAATTACTTTCTTTGGATTGGTTTTTTTACCGGGCAAAGTGCCGCCGCTTCCTGCCTTAAAATTTAGTGTGGTTGGCGTAATGGGAGGCCTGTGCCTTTTGTATCAATTATTCTATCTCAAAACTGTAGCTCCAACAACCGAAACACCAAAATCAGATACTCGTCAGACATTGATTTTGATGTTACTAACCATCGGTGTTATAGTAGCCTATTTTGTAATCTGATGTACCTTTATTGAGTAAATTCATAACCAGATTTGGTTTTATGAAGCAACTGGCTCTTTTCTTACTGGGAGTTCCTCTATGGGGATTCGCCCAAAACGAAGCTGTACAAAGTACCAAAGACCGTCTGAATTATGGTGATGTAAAACTTCGCAATAATTCATCAAATCTTTTTTATGGTTTCGATACGCGTACAAGCGAGATAAAGGGCGATTATTACTTGAATAGCGAATGGTCAGAGGCTTTGGTTAAATTTTATCCACGAAATATCGAAACCCCCAAAGGGATAATTCGTTTAGACACTCTTCCTAATGTATTGGTTAGGTACAATCTTTTTGGCAATGATATTGAATTCAAAACTCCCGATGGGATAAAAATTGTTTCGGGAGCGATGATTCAAGAGATACAGTTTTATAACCAGCCAACCACCCCAAAACTTCACAGTACATTAGATTATATTGATAATAGCGAAAAAATAAAGCCAGGTTTTTTCAAAGTGTTGGTCGATGGGAAAATTCAGTTATTAGAATATACCGAAGTGAAAATCCGAAAGCCTGATTATGTACCTTCTCTCAATTTGGGCGATGAAGATACCCAAATCATAAAAAATAAAGTGTTGTATATCACACAAGGTAAGGAGGTTATCCGATTCAGAAAACGTAGAAAAGATTTGCTTTTACTGATGGAAGATAAAAGAAGTGAAGTGATTAGGTTTATCCGTAAAGAACAATTATTTATCCGCAATCTACAGGATTTAACAAAGATTTTTAGTTTTTATAACAGTCTCTAAACTGGAAACATAATCTCCCCTTTCCCTTGTGTTATTTCATCAAAATAATTTTGATAGATTAATTGTGGCGGTGTCAAAGTTGTTTTTGTGTCAACAAAAAAAGGAGCTTTCGCTCCTTCGATTATAACTTATCCGAAATCGGTATTATCAGCTTTTCGCCTCTGTCGGCTCGGTTTTTAGTTTTCTTGTTTGCTGCCATCAAAGCCTCAACGGTGATTCCGTATTTTTTGGCAACAACTCTAAGAATGTCACCTGGCCCAACTGTGTGTATCGCCTGAATCGGGACCTTCAATTTAGTAACTCCAACTTTGATTCCATTGGGGTCAACATTCCCATTCAGAGATTTCAGTGTTTGTGGCTTTAGGTTAAATCTATTGGCAATGCCATTAAATGTTTCGCCGTCACCAACAAGGTAAGAGTAAGATTCGCTACCTTCTGGCATTTCTACTTTTGGTTGCACTACTGGCTCAGATTTAGCTTTTTCGGCAGGTTTGGTTTCTTCTGGTTTGGCAGTGGTAGCAGTAGCTTCTGTTTTTTTACCGTCTCCTTTCGGTAATGTCAACGGCGGTAAACTACCCGAAGATGTCGCTGTACTTGCAGTATCGGTATTTGTATTTTCTTCTGGGTCAACCTCATTCGGAATTTTATTTGCAACCGAGTCTGCTACATTTGGTGTGAAATCTTCGGCAACCGAGGGGTCATCCGACATCAAATCCCAACCAATATAAAATAATGCACAGATAATAGCTATTAGTACCCCCAATACCAAAATCGGGAGGCTTTTTGAATCGTCTTTTGGGCGTTCGTTTTTAGGTGGGCGGTCTTCAAACATGGGACTTTTTAGGTTTAAATTTTGAATTATAGAAAAAACACGTTTTTCGAAGATTACTAATTTCTAATTTAAAGACTTTTCTGCAATTCTTCACTCATTTCATCTACTTTATCTTTAAGACCCTCTTTGTACTGTCTCAATCTTTTAGCGACGTTCTCATCAAATGCTCCCAGAATCTGAGCAGCCATTATACCCGCGTTTCTTGCACCATTTAGGGCCATTGTTGCCACAGGAACCCCAGCTGGCATTTGTAATATCGAAAGAACAGAGTCCCATCCATCAATTGAATTGCTCGATTTGATAGGAACCCCAACAACTGGTAGGGTGGTCGAAGAGGCAATCATACCTGGCAAATGTGCTGCTCCACCAGCCGCCGCAATGATTACTTTTATTCCTCTACGGCGAGCAGTTTCGGCGTAGTCAAACATTTTCTTTGGTGTTCGGTGTGCAGAAACTACATCTACCTCAAACGGTACATTAAGTTCTTTTAAAATATCGGCAGTCGCTTCAATGACTTTCCAGTCTGAAATACTACCCATTACAATTCCTACCATTCTCAAATTATAGTTTAGGATTTCTGAACTACTCAGAAACAGAAATCTAAGCAATTACTTTTAATTTTCTTTTTACAAAAATGACTTTTTCTTTTAATTTTTCAAAATCTTGCTCTACTATTGTTACGTGTCCCATCTTGCGGAAAGGCTTCGTGAAGCGTTTTCCGTACAAAAATGGATGCACTCCGCCTTGTGCAATACACTCATTCATGCCTTCATAAACTGCTTCGCCAGTATAGCCTTCTTCTCCCAAGAGATTAACCATTGCTGCTTTTGAATGTGCGTGGGTTTCGCCCAATGGTAAATTTAAAATTGCTCTTAGGTGTTGTTCAAATTGCGAAACATCGTTTGCCCTAATTGTATGATGACCGCTATTGTGTGGGCGTGGGGCAACCTCATTGATTAATATTTCACCATCTTTGGTAAGAAACATTTCGACAGCGAGCAGTCCAACTATTCCAAACGCCTCGGCAGTTTTCTTTGCAATTGCTTCTGATTTATTCGCTATTTCTTCTGATATTTCGGCAGGTGCGAATAAATACTCCACAAGATTTGCTTCGGGATGAAAAACCATTTCGACAACTGGGAAAGTCTTCATTTCGCCATCAGCATTGCGAGCGACGATAACCGCAAGTTCTTTTTCGAAATCAACCATGCGTTCTAAGACTCCAGGTTTATCAAAACCTTTTGGAATATCGTCGGCCGTTCGGATAATCTGAACACCTTTTCCGTCGTAACCCTCTTTGCCAAGTTTGTGAACAGCTGGCAAAAAATCTTTGTGATTTTCTAAATCTGCTTGGTTTTCGGTCAAGATAAATTCTGCTGTTGGCAGGTTGTTATCTTTGTAAAATTGTTTTTGAATTCTTTTATCTTGAATCAATCTCAAGACCGAAGGCTGTGGATAAATTTTTTTGCCTCGACGTTCCAATTCTTCGAGAGCATCAATATTCACACTTTCAATTTCTATCGTTACTGTATCGCAGTCCTCACCAAAAGCCAAGACTGTTTCATAGTCTTTGAGTGAGCCGTTCACAAATTCGTGAGCAATAAATTTGCAAGGTGCATCGGTATCGGGGTCAAGGATTTTTATCTTGAAATCAAAATCAATTGCGGCCTGAATCAACATTCTTCCTAATTGACCACCGCCAAGGATACCGAGTTTTTTAGTGTTATCAAAATTCATAGAACAAAGATAATTCATAGAATCCGAATCTCCACAAAAACAAAAAGCCCATGAATCAAATTCACGGGCTTTTGCAAATATTTATTCAATTTATTTTATCTCAAATACTTTATCTTCAAGCCCCTTATTGATTTTGACTGACTGAACTTCAGCAACGATTTCTCCCATACGGCCACCACTTCTTGTCGTTTTCGCTGGTACTAAAACTTCTGTTCCTTTAAATTTCTTGTAATCTTCGTATCTGACCGAACTCTCCATTTTTTGCCCCATCATCTCCATTGTCATCAATGACTTCACTTTTAACCCAGACTCTTTATCGAAGAATGTCGTGAATTTATTGCCGGTCAAGCCTGTAAATTCCACTTTATAGGCATCTTTATCACCAACTTTTTCTATGCCTTGCACAACGCCCGTTACACCAGCCGCTATGTAATTTGCTTCTGCAAATGGATTCGACATGATTGCTTCGGCTTGTGCTTCTTTACCTTCTTTGGGTGGTTGCTCACCTCCACGGCCAAAAGAACTTTTACGTACTAATTTATTGCCATCACAAATAACACTGAATAATTCCATGCCATTGGCGTAGCTACTCATAAAGTACTTGTTCGGCATTTTAAATTTGATTTCGGTCTCCGAAACACCCCTTGGTGTCTCAGTTGTAGAGCTTATTGTTACATCTTGAATCTTTGCCAATGCGTCTTTTCCGCCAATTGCCGCAACGTATTTGTCTAATACTTGTTCGACAGATGGAAGGTCTTGTGAGAAACTAAATGTATTGATAGTCAATACAATAGCTAAGGTTGAGAATACTCGTTTCATTTTATAAGAATTGTTTGGTTAATAATAAATATTAGTAAATAATGATTAAAATGTACAATACTTTTTATATTGATAACTTGTAAATATTATTGCTCAATATGAATTTTGAAACAATTAACTCAAAAATAAGTTTTTATTTTGAGTTTGACGACAAAAATTTGATGAATGACTACCAATGTTTTACAAATGAAGATTAAAGAAAAGATTGTAATTTTTTGGTTCAGAAGAGATTTAAGATTAGAAGATAACGCAGGTTTATACCACGCACTCAAAAGTGGCTATTCGATTCTGCCAATATTCATTTATGATACTGATATTCTGGATAGATTAGAGGATAAATCAGATAAACGGGTAGATTTTATTCATCAGTCATTGGCAAATTTACACCAAAATTTAGTTGATTTTGGTTCTACACTTTGTATAAAACACGGAAAACCAACTGAGGTTTGGAAGCAGCTTCTTTCAGATTTCGATATTGCCGAAGTTTATACCAATCACGATTATGAAAAAAGTGCCATCATGCGTGATAAAGAAATTGGGGAGTTGCTCAATGCACACGCAGTGCCGTTTTACACTTACAAAGACCAAGCAATTTTCGAGAAAAATGAAGTTTTGAGTGGGAGCGGAGGGCCTTATACGGTATTTACACCTTACAGCAGAAAATGGAAAGAGACACTCAGCGACTTCTATTTAAAACCTTATCCAACTGAAAAATACTTCCAAAATTTCGTTAAAACTCGGGCTTTTGAACAATTAAAATTGGAAGAAATCGGGTTTAAAAAGACCGACTTGATAATTCCTGCAAACGAATTGAGAGAAGATTTGATAAAGAAGTATGATGAATTGCGAGATATTCCATCAATCAAAGGTACCAGTCGGTTAAGTGTTCATCTCAGATTCGGAACAGTTAGTATCCGCAAACTGGCACGTAAAGCTTTACAGCTCAACGAAAAATGGTTAAATGAACTCATTTGGAGGGATTTTTATATGAATATTCTTTGGCATTTTCCACATGTTTGTGATGGAAAGGCGTTTAGATTGGAGTACGATAAAATTGTTTGGCGTAATAATGAAGAAGAATTTAAGCGTTGGTGCGAGGGGAGGACAGGCTACCCGATTGTAGATGCAGGTATGCGAGAACTTAATGCAACGGGGTTTATGCACAATCGTGTCAGAATGATTACTTCGAGTTTTTTGATAAAACACCTATTGATTGACTGGAGGTGGGGAGAGGCCTATTTCGCCCAAAAGTTATTAGATTTTGATTTTTCAGCCAATAATGGCGGCTGGCAGTGGGCTGCAAGTAGTGGATGTGATGCTGCACCCTATTTCAGGATATTTAATCCAACATCGCAGACTCAGAAGTTTGACCCGCAATTGGTTTACATCAAAAAATGGATTCCGGAGTTAAGTAGTTTTGAATACCCTAAACCAATAGTAGAGCATACATTTGCGAGAGATAGGGTATTAAAGGCCTATAAAACGGCTTTAGATAAAGAAAATCGTAATTGATGAGAATCAAATATTCTGAGCTAAGGTAAATCTCACTTAAAAATATTCAATTCTCAAACAGCCAAAAACGACTCTATTATTGGGGTCGTGTTTTTTTTTTGTGTATGCATTATGAAATTAATATAAGCTAATTAATGATGAAGTCTAATTATTCATTAATTTTGGAATGAGTATTGCATCAGGGAATTATTAATTAGTTGTAACTAATTAGTAATAATTAATATCGGCTAATTATGGATGAATCAACATATTGGATTAAAAAACTCAAGCAAATTAAAGAATTAGAAGGCTTTAAAACAGATAAAGAGTTGGCAGACTTGTTATCTGTAACGGCTGTTACCATTCATGATTATATGAAAGGTACAAATAAACAAATGAAATCAGACTCTTTGAAGCGTTTGCGGCAATTAGGCTATTCTTATGATTGGCTTTTAGATGATGTGGGCGAACCTAAAAAAGATTTATCACCCGAATTATTAGCCAAAGTTAAAGAGGTAAATGTTGGGGAAATTGTAACCCAAAGTAGAGTAGAAGAGGAGCCTATTGTTGAATCTGTGAAGCAAAGTACCTCTGAAAAGCTGACAGATTCTGAAGTATTTGAACACCCGATTGCTCAGTATATGCAACAAGAAACCTTATTACTTCGAGAATTAGTTTATAAATTGGTATTACATAAATAAGTTACTATTAATTAGTTAAAGGTAATTTAATTTGTAGGTTATAGCTTTATGATTTCTGTTGTTTTGAGAATCAAATATTTGAGATATATCTAATTGTAAAATCTTATATTTGATTCTCAAAATTGAAATCCAGAAAAGCAATGAAGTTTCTGCAAGATAGTACCAAGTATATTTTTGAAAAACATACAACCGATACGCTAAAAGACATTTGTGTAGTTCTACCAACTCGTAGAGCTGTATTCTACTTTAAACGTTTTTTGGGTCAATTATCCGCCACCCCTTTTTTAGCACCCAAGGTTTATGCCATTGATGATTTTGTAATGGAGATGTCGGGTGTTCGGCAGATAGATAGAGTAAGTTTGATATTCGAACTTTTTGAGACTTTTAAAGAATTTGACCCTCAAATAGATTTTGATAGATTCATTGCTTGGGCTTCTACCCTATTGGGGGACTTTGATACAATTGACCAATACTTGCTCGAAAATCCTAAATCTTTGTTTGAATTTATGAGCGAAGCGAAGGCTTTGGCTCGATGGAATCTCGAATTACAAGAAAACCCGCTTGATAAAATTACGGCAACAACCGATAAATATTTTAAGCTTTTTGAGAATATATATAATGTATATAATGCCCTCAAAACACGCTTATCGAATAAAGGTTTGGCTTATCGTGGAATGGCTTACCGGTATTTGGCCGAGGATGTTAAGCAGTTAATTCTCGAACAAACTTCTTTACAGAAATTCTATTTCGTTGGTTTTAATGCCCTGAGTAATTCTGAGGAGAGAATTATTGAAACCCTTGTCAAAGCTAAAAAAGCTGAGGTTCTGTGGGATACCGACGATTATTACATGGTTCCGAAGTATGAGCATCGTGCCGGAACACTTCTCCGAAAATATAAGATGGAAGGGCGTTTCGGTTCGTGGAATTGGCAGTCGAATGACCTTTTGACCTCTTCAAAAAACATCAGAATTATTGGTCTTCAAAACGCTTCATTGCAAGCAAAATTGGCCGGATACTTGTATGCAGAGGAGTTGCGGCAAGAGCATAAATATTCAACTGCGATTGTCTTAGCCGATGAAAGTATGCTATATCCGTTGATGTATTCATTAGATGAAAACGTCGTAGATTTTAATATTACGATGGGGTTGAGCCTTAAAAATTCGATGTTGTTTACATTAATTGATTCAATCTTTGAATTACAGCAAAACATAGCCGAATTTAAAAGTAAGTCTGGCGAGACCTACAAGATTCCAAAATTCAGCCATCGACATATCTCTAAGATTTTAAACCACCCATTTGTACGAAAATATGAACTCCTCAAATACGAAGGAAAACAGGCAGATAAACGAAATGTAAACCCAATTCGCAATGCACTTCGAGAAATTACCAAGAATAATTTGGTGTATTTGAGTGAATCCGAAATGATGAATTTGGGTGGAGCCGATAAACTTTTTAGGGTGATTTTTACCCGATGGAATGATGATACCAATAAGGCAATTGGCTCTTTTGAACAATTGATAGATATATTGCGTGAGGTTTATAAAGAATCGCAAGATGCCATTGAGACCGAATATTTATATCTGTTTTTGACGATTCTGAACCGTCTGGATAAGGTAGTAAAGCAACAGAAAGATTTTAAGATTCGGACATTCAAGCATTTTCTTTATGAGCTTATCAAGCAGGAGCGAATTCCTTTTAGTGGTGAGCCAGTCGCCGATTTGCAAATAATGAGTTTACTCGAAACACGTTGTCTTGATTTTGACCGAGTGATTCTGCTCTCGACCAACGAAGGTCTGATGCCCGCTGCGAAGAAAAATAATTCGCTAATTCCGTTTGATGCTTGTATCGAATACCACCTGCCAGTTCATACCGACCAAGACGCAATCATGTCTTATCACTTTTTTAGGTTATTGCAGCGAGCCAAAGAAGTAGATATTTTGTATGTGTTGCCGAGTGGAGAGGGAGTTGGCGGAGGTGGAGAAAAGAGCCGATTTATCATGCAAATCGAGAATGAATTGGTAAAACTCAATCCTCGAATCAATCTAACTTACCCCAAAATTGAATGGGAAGATGCAACCGAAGACGAGGCTGATTCTACGATTATCATTCAAAAAAATGAAATTATATTAAATGAAATCAGTAAACATCTTTCAGAGAAAGGTATTTATCCATCGCATCTGAGCCAATATTTGCGATGTTCGTTGCAGTTTTATTTCAATAAAATAGCACGAGTTTCTAAAAAAGAAGAAATCATCGAGCAGTTTGGTGCAGATATTTTTGGGAATTGGCTTCATAAAACTCTCGAAGATATAGATAATGATTACAAACCGATTATCAGCGAAGCTGATGCTAAGAAGATTTTGACCGAGATTCCGAATCGCCTCGAAAAAGCATACCAAGACGAATTCAATGGTTATGTGATTGATTCGGGGATGAACTATTTATTGAAACAAGTTGCCGAGCAAATTCTCCAAGATTATTTTAAATTTCACATCGAAAACAAGAGTTTTCCGCTTGAAGTACTATCGGCCGAGCAGAATATCGAAGTATTTTTTGAACGGGAGATTTTGGGCAAATCTCAAAAAATCAAGATTGCGGGTAGGGTAGATAGAATCGAAAGAGACGAAACGCTCAAACTCCTCAAAGTAGTAGATTACAAAACGGGCATTGTGCGTTCAGCAGATTTGAGACCCGAAAAAGACCAACCAATTGTTGAGGCTTTGCTCGACCCCGGCAAAGATAAATTTAGGCAACTTTGGCTCTATCAATATTTGATGTTGAAAGCCATGAAATCTAAAACCTTAGAAATCGCCGAGCAAAAACTCGAAAATTATGATGTAAAAGCCAAAATTTATTCTTTCAGAAATATAAAAGAAAATCTTGAGGTCGATATCGAGTTTACCGAAAATCAATCAATCGAAGACTTCATTGATTCTTCCGAAAGTTTATTGACCGATTTTGCAACTGAATTATTGAACTCTCAGATTAGTTTTACGCAAACAAATGACTTGGAAGTTTGCGACCGATGCGATTTTAAAGGAATTTGCGGCAGGTAAGATTACAATAATTTGATTAATTTTGTAAATCTGTCAAATTTGAAATAAAGATTAGGCAGAACCAAACTAAAGAATATAACCCCGTAATGATTGATAAGTCAGAAGAATACGAAGCAATGTTTAAGGTCGAAGCCGACCTTTGGTGGTATAAAATTTTACATGAAAAAACCCTAAATGTAATCAAAGAACATTTTGGAAATCGTTCACTCAAAATTCTGGATGCAGGTTGCGGAACAGGAGGAATGCTGGCTTACCTAAAAAAGAACGGCTACGATTCGCTTCGGGGAATCGACCTTTCAGAAGATGCCGTAAAATTTACTACCTCACGTGGCTTTGATGTCATGCGGCTCGACCTCCGAAATATTGCTAATTATCCGACCGATATTAAATTTGACGTAATCATCATCAACGATGTTTTGTGCTATTTTAATGATGAAGAGATTGCTCATATTTTTAAAGAATTTCGTAAACGACTCAACTCAAACGGACTTATCATTAGCAACAATAATGCGATGAAGGCTTTTGAAGGAGTACACTCTATTGTGTTGAGTATCCCACGTAGATTTGTGATTGCTGAGTTTCAAAAGATTTGTGAAAGCATAAAGATTCCGATTATCAAACACACCTACTGGAGTGCCTTTTTAGCCCCTTTGATTTGGGTGTATCGCAAAGCCCAATTATTGTTTTTGAAACTCGGAATTTTGAAGTTAGAAAAGCTTTCATCAGATGTAGGTTACCCCGGCGATGTGATGAATACTTTTTATTATAATGTAGTAAAATCCGAAGAGAAAATTTTGCCAATCGCTCCGTTTGGGAGTTCATTATTTATGGTACTTAAGCCATGACAAAACGCAATTGGTACATAGTTTTTGTTTTACTTACAATAGTTTTTTCGTGGGTAATTATTAAAGATTTCGAAAATGCGTTAACTGGTTCTGGAGATGAGGGAGTTTGGACTTATTACGGGTATTACTTCGCTAAAAATCTTCAATTCAATTTTTATCCGATAATTAATTTCACAAGCGACCAGATTGCTTACCCTTACGGAATCAATCAAGTACTACAAGATTGGTCAATTGAACGTGAACTTTGGTACGCGGCTTTTCATAAAATAACGGGTCAACACGGCCCGTGGCTTCAATATTATTTTGTAGTTTCTCTCCTCATTTCGGCATTCGGAATTTTTCATTTATTACGTTATCAATTCAGTCTAAATCAAAGCAGTTTTGTAGCTTTGGTAGTCACGTTTTGTAACTTTTACGCAATTAATAAATACCCAGGACACTACGCTCACGTAATTTTGCACTGGACCAACCTAAGCATAGTTTCGGATTTTTTGATTGCAAAATGGGTATTTGAAAAAGGCAAAATTCCTCTCCATTTTTTATTTTTGAAAGCATTTTTTCTTCTGATGCTTTTGGGGCTAAACATTGGTTATGTTGCGGGTTATGCACTTTCTACTTTTACCTTAACCGTAATTTTTTCGGTAATTCTTTATTGCTATCGAGCTGTTACTAATGATGGATTCGCAAGTTTTTTCTCTTATTTTGATAATGACTTCAATCTCCGAAAAATCCAAATTTTGGGTACTTCGTTTTTGATATTGTTATTCGGTTTTTTGTATTTACCCATACTCTTTCAAATCATAATTGCAGTAAAAGAAGTTGATTCTTCGAGTATTCCGATGTGGCATTTTTGGGATAATCCACTCAGGTTGTTGCTTCCTTTCTTACCTAAATTCAATCCACTTGATTACAACTTTCAGCCTTTGATGCACGATTCTCCCGAAGGATTTGGCCCAGCGAGTCCGGGTTTATTTTTTGTTATTTTAGCTTTAATTGGTTTCTGGCAAGCGGGGAATAAACGTTGGATTCTGTTGCCGTTTATAATTTTTATGGCAATGTGCTTGGTATTTCATACTACCAAAATCCCAACTTTAAAAATCTTTCCGTGGTTTGAATATAGCAGGGTTTCTTCACGCTCGACACTTATTTATCCTTTGATTTTATCATTGGTAGCTCTATTTATTGATTGGAGTAAACTAAAGAAATCCTTCAAAATCGCCATTTGTGTTTTGGGTGTTGTAGAGGTTTCAACGGTTTATCATTGGCATTTTTCGCATTATCATCCTTATATTTTAGACAATAGTTTTACAAAATACATGGATACAATCAAGCAAAGTAGAGGAGAAGCCGTGCTTGATTTTCCGTTTTGTGCAATGGGTGATAATGGTATCGGGGCTGAGAATTGTATGTTTTGGCAATACACCACGGGGCTTCACACGTTGCAGCAATTCCACGAAAAAAAGACTACGACATTCTTTATTGGAAGAGTCCATCCCAAACAAATAAAGAGTTTTGATGAAGCAAATTGGAAATGTTTATTCTTAGCCGATGACCCAAGATTTGACAAAGCCAAACGCCAAGCCCGATGCTTCACCGAATCTGAGATGAGATTTTTTGAAGACTTTTTCAAGTATAATGATTTCTGTGGAATAAGCCTCTACACCGATTTATTGGCCAAAGATTGTGAGCAAAATTTCTATAAACGCTTCGGAAAACCCACCGCCGAGACCTACATCAAAGGTACTGGCAGAGCTGTATTTATTCCAAAATCTGATTCACTTTATAAATACCTAAATCCTGAAATCGGAAAGAAACTAAAGTTCACTTGTCAGTAGTGCTATTAGTTAAATAAATTCGCTATTAAATTTTTATTTAATTTTATAACGAATAATATGCCTTATTTTTCTTCCATTTTATCCGCTGACGAAAATCCATTAAATTTAAATTCAGGAATTAAGACGGCCGTAAATTGGCAGTATTAATTATTCTAATTATCTTTCTGCTACAACTTATTAAAACAAGACCATGAAACCAATTTCTCGTTTTTTCTCTGCCGAGGCCGTTACACGTTTGGCCTATGTATTTGTTCAAAATCACAAAAGATTTCCCCTTACACTTTTGAGTAGTTTGATAACCACTGGATTATTTATTTATTTCTTTGTGATTGATGATAGTGGTACTAAGGCAAATCAAGACTATAAACTATTAAAAGAACAACAATGGCTGATTGCCCAAATCACAATGATTGTTTCTTTGGGTGTTCCACTATTTTTTAGTGCAGAGGTTGTTGGGCAAAGAAAAAAGCGGTTGTATTACTATATTGCTATCTTGCTTTTTCTGGGGCTTTATGCTTTGAGTAACTCTTGGCAAAAAACCGAAGACATATATTTTGTTGTACGTTATTTAGCCTTTGTTATTTTCGGGCATTTAGTTGTGGCATATCTACCTTTTGTTTGGCCTATCAATTCTCAAATCAACGGTTTTTGGCAATATAATAAAACACTTTTCATACGTATTCTGACTTCGTTTCTTTATACAATTACACTTTTTTTAGGTTTGAGCCTTGCTTTATTTGCACTCGAAGTTCTCTTCGGAATCGAACTCACAAGCCACAAATATATGTATCTATGGTTGGTACTTAATATATATTGTAATACGCACTTTTTTGTTGGTGGGATTCCTGACCCAATCGAAATGCTGGAAACCAAAGAAGAATATCCGATTGGTCTTAAATATTTTGCCCAATATGTTCTGCTAACGTTGGTACTGATTTACATGCTCATCTTGTTTTTTTATGAGGGTAAAATCATTGCGGCTTGGAGTCTTCCGCGTGGGTGGGTCAGTTTACTAATCTTGGCATGTGCGAGTTTCGGGACACTTGCCTTCTTGCTACTCTATCCATTGCGTACCTCAAATAATTGGATAAAACGATACTCCAAGACTTTTTACATTTTGTTGTTACCGCTCATTGCGTTGTTGTTTGTTGCGATATACGTTCGCCTCAATGAATACGGTTTTACCGAGCCTCGTTATTTCGTTGTAATGTTAGCTGTGTGGTTATTAGCTGTCTCAATCTATTTTATTCTGAGTAAAACCGATAACATAAAACTGATACCCATTTCGTTGTCAATCATTATTTTGATTTCTGTTATTGGGCCGTGGGGTGCGTTTTCGGTTTCTGAAAGCAATCAGTATAATCGCCTTTTTGAAGTATTAGAGAAAGGGAAATTATTAAAGAACGGAAAAATTGAGATTCCTAAAAGTCAAAAACTTGATTCATTGCAATTGAAAATCATCGAAACCTCTTTTGATTATTTCTCAAAACGACCATCTTTAGGAAATCTCCAACCATTATTTTCTCAAAATTTAGATTCTTTAAAAAGCCTTGATTCTTATACAATTAAATCAAAATTAATGGCTTATGCCGGAGATTTAAAGAGTTCTACAATCTATCCCAGCCCCAATATTTACAAAACCTTTACTGCAAAACCCAACCAAGTTATTTCAATTGAAGGATATTTGTACTTGATTCAATTAGATATTTATAGTGGTGGCACAGAAAATACAGTTTTAGAATACAAAGAGATTGGAAAAATTGAGTTAAACTCTAAAAACGAATTCGTTCTCACCGAAAATAATACCCAGTCAGTTTTGCTCGATTTAAATCCTATACTTAAAAAGTTGATTCAAGAATATCCAAATCAGTATAATGATGGTATCGAAAGTGAAAATTTATTTTTTAGTTTTGAGAATAAAAATTTGAAAGGGAAATTGATAATTAATAATCTGACAATCAATAATTTGAATAAAGAGAAACTTGTAATTGATAATATATCTTGTAAAATTTTACTGAGTAGAAAATAATTTTTTTTGAAAAACTATTTGACAAGAATGTTTTTTCGCCGTACCTTTGCACCACAATAACACAGACGACCAATTAGAGAGATGGCAGAGTGGTCGAATGCGGCGGTCTTGAAAACCGTTGACTGTAACAGGTCCGGGGGTTCGAATCCCTCTCTCTCTGCAAAAGCCTCTTCAAATTTGGAGAGGCTTTTTTTATTTTTGAATTTTACATTCATCAACCAGACATATCTATTATGTGGCAAGAGAAAGATAACAAACTCACCCGTACTTTCAAATTCAAGGATTTCTCGGAGGCATTTGCCTTTATGACACGGGTCGCTATTTTGGCCGAAGTACACGGACATCATCCGAATTGGTCAAATGTTTGGAATACCGTTCATATCGAGCTAACAACTCATGATGCAGGAAATACAATCACCGAAAAGGATTATAAATTAGCAGCTGATATTGACAAATTGCTTGTCTAACTTGTTGATTATCAACAAAGTAATCCACAAGTAGAAATTTCGAGAAATAGGATTTTTTTATACACTTTATCAAAAAATGATTAGTCATCAACAAAGGCTAATCATTTTTATTTTATATTTGATGTGGAAAACTCACTACCATTTAATAGCTTTTTGCTTGATAATCAGATAGTTATAGTTTTTCTCCATCAAATAACCCTATATGAAACTTCAAAAACAGATTACTCTTTACAGCCTAATAATGATTGCCATTGGCTCAAGTATTGGGTCTGGAATCTTCAAAACACCCTCCGAAATCGCTGGTTATCTCCCTTCTGAAGGCTGTATGCTGACGGTTTGGGTCGTTGGGGGCCTCGTTTCGCTCTGTGGAGCCTTGACATTTGCCGAAATTTCATCGAGTTTCCCGAAGGCTGGAGGCTTTTATGTATTCATCAAAGAAGCTTTTGGCGACATGCCAGCCTTTCTTTACGGTTGGTCGATGCTTTTAGTGATAAACACTGGTTCGTTGGCTGCATTGAGTTTGGTTTTTGTTTCGTATCTCAATACTTTGATTCCTCTTTCTGATAATGCACAATTAGTTATTGCAGTTTTAGCGATTGCTTTATTGACCGTAATGAACGTTTTTGGAGTAAGATTTGGTAGCCTTTTTGCTTCAATTTTTACTTCAGCAAAGTTGTTGGGAATCCTGATAATCATACTTTTAGGAGTTTTTTATGGCGTTTATGACACAAATGCTTTCAATTTTGCTTGGGATGATGCTTCAAGTAAAACTTTAACCTCTTCTTTTGGTTTAGCCCTCATTGGTGTAACCTTTTCTTACGGTGGTTATCAGCATGCGACTTTCATTGCGGCTGAGGTAAAAGATGCCCAAAAGATAGTGCCGAGAGCAATGATTATCGGAATTTTGGTGGTTTGCTTGGCATATTTAACCATAAACCTTTCTTACCTTAAATTATATCCAATCTCCAAGATTATTTCTTCAAACAGCGTTGCGGCCGATTCTATTAGCACTTTTTGGGATTTAGGAGCTAAGTTTGTGGCTTTTTTGATTGTATTATCGGTTTTAGGTACCATTGGTATTTATATTCTTACTGCCCCAAGAATCTATTTTGCAATGGCAGATGACGGAATTTTCTTCAAAAAATTTGCAGAAATTCACCCAAAATATAAAACACCATTTTGGGCAATCATTTTTCAGTCTGTTTGGACGATTTTCCTGCTTATTTTCTGGAAAACCTTTAGTAATCTAATCACTTATGTTGTTTTTGTAGATGCTGCCTTCTTTATGATTACAGCTGCAAGCATATTTTTATTCAGAAAAAGGGGTATTGGAGCTAATTATCGTACTTTAGGATACCCTTTAACTCCCATAGTATTTATTTTGATGGAGTTATTCATAATTATCAATACCCTTATTGAAAAACCTTCACAGGCAATCGCAGGGCTTGTTTTTTTGGGTATTGGTATTGGCGTTTTTCAAATGTTTAAAAAGAACCCATAAATGGGATGATTTTGTCTTGTTTTGATTGTATTCTACCTTAAATTCGCCACAAACAATATTTTAAATACTTTTAAAACTAATTATTAAAAATAAGATAAAATTATCCTAAAGTTGGAGTTTTATATTTTGAATAATTTGTATCACCTAAACGACTGTAAATCAAGTAATTATACTGTAAAAATGAGATATTTTTATCTTAAAGTTTTACATTAATCAATTTGTTAGGCTTTTACCTTTAATATGGATAATTCATTTATTATCAATCAATTAGCCGAAGAACGGGAGAAATATTTCCATTCTGTTGCTCCTCCCATTATTCAAACCAGCAATTTTGCTTATCCAACCGTAGATGAATTCACACATGCAATTCAGCATGAAAAAGACGAGCATATCTATACACGTGGCAATAATCCTACTGTAAATATCCTTGCTCAAAAGATAGCAGCTTTAGAAGGTGCAGAAGACTGCCTGATGGTGGGTAGTGGTGCTGCTGCAATAACTAATTCGGTTATGTCGCAAGTAAAAGCTGGTGACCAAATTATTAGTGTTAGAAACCCTTACACTTGGGCTAATCATCTGTTTACCAAGATATTACCTCGTTTTGATGTCGAAACTATTTTTGTAGATGGAAAAGATGTGATTAATTTTGAAAAGGCCATTAATGCCAAAACGAGATTAATTTATCTCGAATCGCCCAATTCTTGGACTTTTGAACTTCAAGATTTAGAACAAATAGCCATTTTGGCGAAGAAACATGGTATTATTACTGTAATTGACAACAGTTATTGTACAGCTTTGTGCCAACAACCCATCAAATACGGTATTGACTTGGTAATTTATTCGGCAACTAAGTATTATAACGGACACAGTGATGTGGTAGCAGGTGCTATTTGTGGTTCAAAAGAAATGATTACACAGATATTTCACAATGAATTTATGACATTCGGAAATATCCTTGCTCCACAAAACGCTTGGTTGATGATTCGTAGTTTACGGACTTTAGCGATTCGACTAAAACAATCATCGGAGAGTACATTAAAGATTATTGATTCCTTGATGCATTCACCTTTTATCGAAGAAGTAATTTATCCATTCTTAAAAGACAATTCGCAATACGATTTGGCACAAAAGCAAATGAATATGCCAATGGGGATGTTTACAGTAAGGCTAAAAAGTCGAGACATAGCAAAGCTCAAGCAGTTTTGTGAAAAACTACAGTATTTTTTGATAGCAGTCTCTTGGGGAGGATACGAGTCTCTCATCATGCCCAAATGTGCATTTGTAGCCGAAGATGACAAAAATGTAAACCTTATCCGATTTTATATCGGTCTCGAAGATGCAGACGTGTTAATACAAGATATTGAGAATGCCCTAACAGTTTTTGATACCGTTTAATAATTACCTTAGTTCATAGTTAACTGACCCACAACTTTTTAGTTTGGACAGACTTATAACTAAGTATTAAAATAATACCTTAAATTCTACCAACCGTAGGCCGAACGCGGACGGGTGTTTAGTTTTGCCAAATATGGTTTTGGAGCATAGAGTTCACGCTCTTCATTTGTTTTGCTCATTACAAGTCCACCGACAGCAAGAGCAGCAAGGGCTAAAAATAACATTGCACGTAAATTTTATATGATACCTCTCAACTATAAATTATCAATACACAGAAGGACTCCAAATAAATGGATAAAAGTTAGCTTTACACAACTAATCAAAAACTCAAAAAATTACTACCAACCGTAAGCCGAACGCGGACGGGTGTTTAGTTTTGCCAAATATGGTTTTGGAGCATAGAGTTCACGCTCTTCATTTGTTTTGCTCATTACAAGTCCACCGACAGCAAGAGCAGCAAGGGTTAAAAACAACATGGCACGTATGGTTTAGAGATTTTACTGTAAATTAACTTAGTGATACAAGTTTCAGAAAATTTTGAAAATATTGCAAATAAAATTTTATTTATTTTTACATTAATTTTTGACTTTAACAAAAAGTGGATAGAAAATGCTCATTTTAGTACCTACGCCTATCGGAAATCTGGATGATATTACATTAAGAGCGATAAAAACCCTTCAAGAGGTCGATGTGATTTTGGCAGAAGATACCCGAACTACCTTAAAATTATTGTCACACCTCAAGATTAATAAGACGCTCCAAAGCTATCATGCTTTCAACGAACACAAAGTTTTGTCTTCAATAGTGAGGCAACTCAAAAAGGATGCCAAAATTGCATTGGTTACCGATGCCGGAACACCGGCCATATCAGACCCTGGTTTTTTATTAGTAAGAGAATGTTTAAAAAATGACATCAAGGTTGAATGCCTGCCCGGGCCAACTGCCTTTGTTCCTGCACTTGTTAATTCAGGCTTGCCATCAGATAGATTTACCTTTGAGGGTTTTCTACCTCATAAGAAAGGAAGAAATACCAGATTAGAAGCTTTGAGAGAAGAGGAACGTACCATGATTTTTTATGAATCACCGCATAGATTGATAAAAACCTTAGAACAATTTAAGGAATTTTTTGGTGAAGAACGTCAAGCATCGGTTTCGAGAGAATTAACAAAGGTTTTTGAAGAAACCGTAAGGGGAACTTTTTCGGAAATTATTGCTAATTTTGCAGACCGAACTATTAAAGGAGAGATTGTGATTGTAGTTGCCGGAAAAGAATAGTTGAGTGCTTTATCCGTATTGTTATGTTTGAACTCATTAAAAACCTAACCCAAGAGCAATTGGTAATTATTGTATCAACACCAATTTATGCTTTCTTTATTGGGGCTGAAATTATTTTAAGCAATTGGCAGCATCGAGGATTTTATACAATTAAAGATACCTTTACCAATGTGTATTTGATGCTTCTAAACATGGCAATTGATTTTTTTAGTAGGGGAGTAACTTGGGGGATTTTAGCTTGGATTTTTCAATATCGATTTTTAGAGATTCAAACACCTTGGATTTACTGGTTGACACTTTTTATTTTAGAGGATTTCCTTTATTATGTTTTGCATGTTGTTGACCATTACAGTCGTTTCTTTTGGGCATCGCACGTGACACACCATTCGTCTGAGCAATTCAATCTAACGGTAGGGTTTAGGTCTTCGGTGTTTCAACCATTGTATCGTTTTATTTATTTTATTCCGTTGTCATTGTTTGGCTTTAAAGCTACCGACATCGCTTTGGTTTATGCCGTTACTCAGATTTATGGTATTTTGGTGCATACCAGTTATATTCCTAAATTTCGGAGTCCAATCCTAAAAGCGTTAGAGTATGTTTTTGTATCTCCGTCTCATCACCGAGTTCACCATGCTTCTAATGTAGAATACCTCGATAAAAATATGGGAATGTGCCTGATTGTCTGGGATAGGCTTTTCGGAACATATCAAGAAGAGAAGGATGAAATCTCGATAAAATATGGTTTGGTTTCAGAACTCGAAGACCGCGGCCCCGTGAATATTGTGTTCCATGAATGGGTTAAAATCGCCAAAGATTTGAAAAAGCCAGTGGATATGATTACCAAGTTGAAGTACGTTTTTATGCCTCCGGGGTGGTCGCATGATGGTTCTTCTAAAACGAGTAATCAACTCCGAGAAGAACTAAAGATAAAGTAGTTTTAATTTTTTTATTCGCATTTTAAACAAATAATAAATATAAAATGAAATTATTGGAAAATAAAGTAGCGATTATCACAGGAGCATCACGCGGTATCGGTAGAGCTATGGCTATCCGATTCGCCGAGAATGGTGCTAATGTTGCATTTACTTATTTGTCGAGTATAGAGAAAGGACAGGCTCTCGAAGCTGAACTTGCCGCTTACGGAGTTAAGGCCAAAGGGTATCGTTCGGATGCTTCAGATTTTGCTTCGGCCGAGCAATTAGTTAATGATGTTGTCGCCGACTTTGGTGGTTTAGATATATTGGTAAATAACGCAGGTATTACACGCGATACGCTATTGATGCGTATGACCGAAGACCAATGGGATGAGGTAATGCGTGTTAATTTGAAATCTGTTTTTAATCTTACAAAGGCCGCTACAAAACCGATGATGCGTGCCAAGGCAGGCTCAATAATCAATATTACTTCGGTTGTGGGATTGATGGGTAACGCTGGCCAAGCTAACTACGCAGCATCAAAAGCAGGTATCATTGGCTTTACTAAATCAATTGCCAAAGAATTAGGTTCTCGAAACATTCGCTCAAATGCAATCGCTCCGGGTTTTATTGAAACCGAAATGACTGGTGAATTGAATGAAAAAGCTTTAGAAGAATGGTTGAAAAATATTCCACTAAAACGTGCTGGCCAAGGCGAAGAAGTTGCCGATGCTTGCGTGTTCTTGGGTTCTGATATGTCGAAGTACATCACTGGTCAGGTTCTTCAAGTTGATGGTGGAATGCTTACCTAAGAAATAATTAGTTTTATAAAGTATTTTGAAAGAAGAAGAAATAAACTGTCTTATCGTGCCATTGAGCAATTAATGGTGAGGAAAGTCCGAACAGCACAGAGCAATATACTACCTAACGGGTAGGGGGCTAATTGGTGACGATTGGCTCACAGAAAGTGCAACAGAAAATATACCGTCCGCCTTTGGGTGTGATAAGGGTGAAAAGGTGGTGTAAGAGACCACCGTACCAGCAGTGATGCTGGGTGTACGGCAAACCTTATATGCTGAAAACTCAAATATACCGACGCTTGAGGGCTGCTCGCTCGATGTCGGAGGGTAGAGCGATACAGGTGACAGACGACTGTCATCGCAGATAGATGATAAGAATCCGCCATTGGCGAGATACAGAATTCGGCTTATAGGTTTATTTCTTCTTCTTTCATAAAATTCTGAACAAATAAAAAATATCACAATTTGTTTGTTTCACAGTGTTTTTTATCATAATTTTGCAGTCCTCAAAATAAAAAGGGACGGGTTCCCTATAAATTCAATTAAAACATGGCAGTTAAAATCAGATTAGCCCGCAGAGGACGCAAAAAATTAGCTATCTACGACATCGTAGTAGCAGATGCTCGTGCCCCTCGTGATGGACGTTTCATTGAAAAGATTGGACAGTACAATCCAAACACAAATCCTGCGTCTATCGATATCAAAGACGAAAGAGCATTACATTGGTTGATGGTTGGTGCACAACCTACTGACACAGCAAAACGTATTTTATCATACAAAGGAATGCTTTTGAAAAAACACCTTCAAGTTGGTGTTAACAAAGGTGCTATTACTCAAGAAGTTGCTGATGCTCGTTTCCAAGAGTGGATTGGTTCTAAAGAATCGAAAATTCAAGGAAAAGTTGATAAATTAGCAAGCGAGAAAGAAGCAGCTAAGAAAGCACAATTTGCAGCTGAGGTTAAAAAACGTGAAGAGCAAGAAGCGGCTATTGCTGCGGCTCAAGCGGCAGCTGTTGCAGTTGAAGAAGCCCCTGCGGAGGAAGCAGCTCCAGAAGTTGCAGCCGAAGAAGCAGAAGCTCCTGCTGAAGCTTAATCCAAAGATTCTTTTCTGAAATGAATATCTCAAATCCTCGCTTTGTGGCGGGGATTTTTGGTTTAAAAATTACCTAAATGACTAAAGATAGCTGTTTCCAATTAGGAAAAATAACCAAAACACACGGACTTAAAGGCGAAATGCAGATTTGGCTCGATGTCGATGTGCCAGAGGATTATGAAGACCTCGACTCAGTTTTGCTTGATATAAAAGGAGAGTTGATTCCGCATTTGATTGAGAAAATTCAAATTCGTGGGACAAAGTCAATCGTTAAATTTGAAGAAATTGATAGTATCGAATCCGCCCAAAGATTGGTTGGTGCAGATTTGTATTTGCCAATGGATGTTCTACCGACTCTCGAAGAGAATCAATTTTATTATCACGAAATAACTGATTTTCAAGTTATTGATGAGCAGAAAGGGGCACTCGGTATTGTCAAAGCTGTTTATACATCACATCAGCAAGATTTGATTGCGATGGAGTACCAAGATGTAGAGGTGTTGATTCCGATAAACGATGATATTGTAAAGTCGGTTAATCGAGATAAAAAAGAACTTTATACGAATCTTCCAGACGGTTTGTTGGAGGTTTATCTTGAGCCTTGATGTTGTGTAAGATTTTTCAATCAGAATTATTTGTATGGTAAGGATAGATATAATTACTTGTTTGCCAAGATTGCTGGATAGTTTTTTTGCCCATTCGATTCTTAAACGTGCGATTGATGCAAAGCATGCCGAAGTTGTGGTGCATGACTTGAGAGATTACAGTATATCAAAACATAAAAATGTTGACGATTATGCTTTTGGTGGAGGTGCCGGTATGGTGATGATGATTGAGCCAATAGCAAATTGTATTCGCACGCTGCAAGCCGAACGTACATACGATGAAATCATCTATATGACACCAGATGGTGAAAGATTTGAGCAAAAAACAGCCAATAAGCTATCAATGTGTCAAAATTTGACAATTCTCTGTGGACATTACAAAGGAGTTGATGAGCGTGTGCGTCAGCATTTTATAACCAAAGAGATTTCGATTGGCGATTATGTACTTTCGGGTGGTGAGTTGGCCGCAGCAGTCGTATCGGATGCTATTATTAGGTTGATTCCAGGTGTGTTGAACGATGAAACCTCTGCTTTGACAGATTCATTCCAAGATAATTTATTGGCTCCGCCAGTTTATACTCGTCCAGCCGATTTTGAAGGAATGAAAGTGCCAGATATTTTACTCTCTGGCCACGAAAAGAAAATCAACGATTGGCGTCTCGAACAGTCAATTGAACGTACAAAAGCAAGAAGACCCGATTTATTAGGCTGATATTTTATAAAAGTATTAAGCGGATAATTAGTTTAAATTTTTTTATTTGTTTAATACTTTTGTTTTCTAAATACTACCCTTTGAAGGTTGTTTACTCCAAAATTCCTGACTTCGGGGTGAGTACCCTCCAATTTTTTACCTGATGTAACTTCAAAAATGAGTTCATCGCCTTTCAGTTCATACGTTGAGGTGAGATAAACCTCATGGGTTTCAAATAGACAATACAGCTTATTACCGTACAAATAATCGTATAATTCTAATCCGCCACCTTCATCGGTTATGTAAAGATTCTTTGATTTATCTTTTAACTTTAGTGTATAGTTTTTTGTCATTGGATTTTTAGTTGATAGATACTCAGTTTTCCAAGTCCAAGTGGTAGGTTCATTGGTTTTTTCTACTGTCATTTTTACCAATACGCTATCTCTTAAATTGCCATTGTTGTAGATATACATAGTTCCTTGCCAAACTCCAAGGCATCTATCCCCGAATAATTCCTGCGAATTCGCAAATAGAGGAAATATAAAAAGTATTAAACATTTAATAATTTTCATAAGGTTTGATAATATTTTATGTATTGTGATTAATATTGAATTTTTGCTTCCAATATAATAAAAAAGTGGGCCAAAATGATATTTGACCCACTTTTGGAAATAAAAATGATGTTAAATAATTTATCGTGGAGTAACGATATTGAACATTAAATCAAAAGTTTCTTGCATATTTAGTAAATCTAAAAACTTGGCAACCCCAGCCGACCCATTACTAATTTTGACATTACCATTGTCTATTTCTTTGACAAAAGTAGTTTTGCCCACCAAAATATCATTCCATGTGGTACGCTTCATAGTTATTGTTGCATCTGGCGATTTTGCTTGCTTATTATCTTCATAAATCAATACACTATTTGTCAGATACAAAATATAATTGTCGGGTGTTTCGGGGTTTTGGTCATCTACTACGTAATTGAACGTATAGTTTTTACCGTCGGCTTTTGTAGCGTTTAGTTGTATCCCCATTAAATCAAAAAGCATATCAACGGTCATACCTGCAATCGTTGCTGGGCTAACTGTCGAAGATTTAAGTTTTTTGTTTACTCCATTTCTCAATTCATAAGCACCCATCAAAAAGTTATTTCTCCAAGTTGCATTCTCGGTTTGGTAACCTAATTGCTCCAAAGCATCCGCTTCTAAGTATCGAGCTTGCATATTCGATGAATCTGCATAAACAACTTGGTTCATGACTTGGGCAACCCAACGATAATGGCCTTTTACGAAATCTTTTTTGGCTTTTTCGATTACTGCGGCAGGTCCGCCCATGTATTCAACAAATTTAATAGCTGCATCACGAGGGGTTAATTGATACAAATCGGCGGGATTTCCCGTGTAAAACCCCAAATAATACTGATAAACTGCCTTAGAGTCGTGATTGACGCTTCCGTAATATCCGCGGTTGTACCATTCTTGGTCTAATGATTTAGGCAATTTCATCATTTCTCCAATCTCAATCATGGTATAGCCTTTATTGGCAAGATTCAGAACTTGGTCATGGAGGTATTTGTATAAATCTCTTTGATTTTTTAGGAATCGGTTGCTGGCTTGATTGCCCCAAGTTGGCCAATGGTGTGAAGCAAAAACTACTTGAAGACTATCGCCGAATAAATTAATTGTTTCATTTACCGCTTGCCACCAAGACTGTGAACTACGAACCTGAGCACCTCTAAGCGTATAAAGGTTATGAAGTACGTGGGTTGCGTCTTCGGCTGAGCAAAGAGCTTTGTATTTTGGAATGTAAAAAAGCATTTCAGCAGGAGCTTCGGTGTGCGGAGCCATCTGAAAAACAAAATCTAATCCGTCAATTTTATGTACTTCACCCGTATTTTTGATGATTGTTGAATCATTTGCAGCATCCATGATACCTACATTGCCCGTTGAAGAACCTTTACCTAAGCCAACGCCAACTTGCCCTTTGGAGTCTTTTTTTAGAAAGATTCCGTACATATATTGAGCTCTGCGTGACATTGCATTGCCTGCGTAAACGTTTTCTGAAACGGCCTCTTCTAAGAAATTCTGCGGGACATAGAGAAGAACTTTACCAGATTCAATGTTTGAGCGAGTAGTTACGCCAAAGATTCCACCATAGTGGTCAACGTGGCTATGGGTATTAATAATAGCTCTTACTTCGCGTTTGGAGTCAACATTGTCATGGTAAAGTTTGAGGGCTGCTCTTGCAGTTTCTTCCGAAACCAATGGGTCAACCAAAATAAGTCCTGTATTGCCCTCAATAATGGTCATATTCGACATATCATAGCCTCTGACTTGGTAAATCCCATCAACGACTTTGAAAAGCCCGTACATGTTGTTTAGCCTTTCTTGACGCCAAAGACTTGGATTGACAGTGTAAGGAGCTGTCGGGGTGTTCATAAAGTTGTATTGAGCCATGTTCCAAACTGGCATTCCGTCTGGGCGAGTGATGTTTAGGTCGGGTGTCGTGGCAATAAAACCCCTGCGAGCGTTCACAAATGACATAGTGTCGCTGAATGGAAGTTGATTGAGGACTTCTTTGTTCTTGATTATCGTTTGTGGTGATGGTGGTTTGGGATTTTTCTGAGCAACAACAAAAGCTGGAAAGCTAAGCAAACAAATCAATAGTGCTTGGAGAATGTTCGTTTTCATTTTGATAAAAGTTTACGAGTAAAAAATGTAATTGGGGGTGGATGATTCTGAAAACACTTTTTGGGTTACGTAACAAACTCTTCACAAAACTATCGAATCGAAAAATGGAGGAGGTAGGTGTTTTTACCTGTTTTTGAAATTTTTATCGAGCGGTAAATGCAAAAAAATAAGGCGAAAACTATCAGTTTTCGCCTTATTTTGAGAGATTTATGTATTATTTACGACATTCTAAAGCCGCAGCTTTTTCGAATCTTGATGGGTCTTCGACGTGTTTAAACATCTCATCTTCGCAATCATTAAAGCTACAAGAACGTACATTTACAAAACCTGCCTTTGAAAGTTCCTCGGCGAGCGACTGTTTATCCCACATCCAAAGATGGTGAGAATTACCCAAGAATGAACTTATAAATCCTTTTACTCCAGTCGGGCGTTGTTTGATACCCAGTAAAGTTTCATTCATAAAATCCATACTGGCAGTTTTTTGACCTTTATCCAGCATCGAAACATAAAGCCTCGCCGAATATTCTAAGTCTGGTACTACGCATCTGAAGATTCCACCTTTTTTTAAGACTTTATAGGAGTTTCTTAGTGCTGTTCTAAAATCATCGAGCGAGAGGTGTTCGAGTGTATGTGAGCAATAAAGACCATCGCAAGAATCATCAGCAATTGGTAATCCTTTTATAATATCACCGTAGAGTACATTCGATGGGAAGGTAGTGTTTAGTTTGCTTTTGAGTAAATCTCCGATGATTGGGGTTTTCTGAATCCTGAGAGTAGGAGATACATCGAAGTTTATCCATTCTTTGGGGGCCGACAATCCGCAGCCATATTGTACATAAGTTTTTTGCATATCTATCAAATAAATGACTTCTACAATGAAATAATTTGCAATTTAGTTAAGATATTTCAGATACCCAAAGTCATTGTATTTTTAGAAGATATGAGCAGGCTTATTGTTGATGATTTACCAATATTTTGTTAGAAATGTGCAAATTTTAATGTTTTCTGAAGTATTTTTCAATTTCATCAATGGCATTTTTGAGGCCATCCTCGGTTCTAATTTGGTGTCCGATTGCAGTGACGTTTGATTTAATCTCAGATGTTTGTACCTTAGTAATTGCCGAAATTAATTTTTGGGACGAAAGCTTTTTTATCGGGATATGAATCCCTAAGTTTTTTCTTTCAATAATTTTACCCCAAGTTGGTTGGTCTGTATAAAATGAAACGATGATTACGGGTAAATTATGTCTTAACATGGTTGCTAAGGTACCTGCTCCACCATGAAAGATTCCCAGTTTACATAAAGGTAAAATTGATTCGTGATTTACATATTTGCTTATAAATAAGTTATTGTGTTTGGGTAAATCTTCAAAAACCGACCACCCTGTGCAAAAGAGAATTCGCTCGTTGGTTTGTTCTAATATTTCTTTGAGCAATTCTGAGAACCTCTTTGTATTTCCAACCCCATTGCTACCAAATCCAATGTAGATGGGTTTTTCGCCATCATTGAGCCACTGAGATAGTTCAGGTGGTGTATTGTCTAAAAAATGTTCTTCTCTTTTTTGTTTTGGTATATTTATAAACCCAGTGATTTTGTGGTGGTGCTCCCAATCTTTAGGTTGTGGAATCAATGATTGACTGATGCAATAAAGGTCTAATACCTTTTGTTTGTCAAGATATGTTACTAAGTTCTCCCTCAATACAGGCAAACCAAGCTCTTTTCGGTATTCGTTTGTATCTTCTTTAATAAATTTCCAAAAGAAACTTTGGGCTATTTTATAAGTAAATTTGTTATACAAAGGAAAATCGAAAAAGTCAAAATCACCCAATGGAAACTCTTTTGTCGGTACAACAGGTGGCATAAAATAGGTCAAGGCTACTTTTTTATTCAGTTTTTCGACAATTGCACTCACAATCGGAAGTGTCATGGAGTTAGCTATGACAAAATCAACTTTTGATATAGCCTCAAAATAACTTTTTCGTAAAGGCTCTCGATTGTCGTGAAGTACCTTAAAATAATACTTCATCAATTTTATAGAGTTTTCTGTCTGTAAAATACTCTGCCCTTCGGCTGAGTTCATCATTGTTTCGGCATTTCCCCATAAAGGTTGAAACGCTACACCAAATCCTTCAACAAAATCTTTAAAGTCTTCTGTTGCAGAAAGTGTCACCTGATGTCCATTGTCCATTAACCCAAGAGCTAATGCTACGTAAGGTTGTAAATCACCTCTTGTTCCGTAAGTAAAAATCCCTATTTTCATTTTTCATATCGGTAGTGTCCAATTATTTTGTAACTGAACAAGCAGTCTTCAAGAACTTGGCCCGCACCAATGTTGTGTATTATTAAATATCTTTGAGTGTCACGAGATTTTTTTCGAGAAACAATTCCAATGTGAGTTATTTGACCCCCTAAATTCCAACATACAATATCGCCCGGTAAATAGTCCTTTGAATTGGCAGTAATTGGCTTGGTTGAGCCATTTCTTTTAAAAAAGGTCATTAGATTCGGGACTCTTCTATGGTCGATGTTTTTGTCAGGTTTAGAAAGTCGCCAATTTTTTGGATACTTCGAAAAGTTTGTTTTCATATCCTCGTGAACCTCTTTTTGTAAATCAATTCCGAGTTTTCTATAAGCTCTAATCACGACGTCGGTGCATACGCCTTTATCTTTAGGAACATCCCCGTTCGGATAGCCAATTTTAAAGTAAGCTGGGTCGTAATGTACCGTTTGTTTTGTTAATGTCAATGTTGAGTCAGCAAGTCTTTCATAAAAGCTTATTTGAGCGGTAAGCGAATTGGTTTGCAGCAAAAATAATAATATTTTGAGTACTTTGTTTGTCATACTTAAATATATCAAACTAATTATTGTTATGATTTTACTGATGATTTACAAGTTAAACAAACTTAAAACGTTTCTTTTATTGATTCATTGTTTCTCTTACCTGAAAGGTAATCTTAAAGCTAATAAGCGGATTTAGAAGCACAATAATGTCTTACTAAATCCGCTTATTAGCTTTATTTTGTACTATTTAAGTTGTAATGCGAGGCCATTTCCACGCAAAATATATAATAAGACAAAGTAAAATGACTTGAATAATTGCACCAATTATCATGTGAATCCAAGCCTCACCTCCCAAATTAAACAATATGAAGGGAATATTTATTGCGGCAATAATGATATTTACCCAGCGATTAACTTTAGCCGGTAGGGTAACAGATAGGAAAATCATCAGTGCTGGAGTTGCCACCAAGGCAAGTGCTACCAAAAGAAATCCTTGCGAAATATCAAATACAAACACTTTCCCTTTCAGAATGTCATCTATCTTACCTGGCATATATAGGTGGAAATAATCGAGATAGATAATTAGGAACATTAAACTGGTCCATAGTGATGCAAGCTTCAGTTTCAAATTGACTTTGATGTCTTCCAGTGCATTTTGTGGCGATTTATGTGTATTCATAATCTGAATTTTTTACCTGTTAATTTCTTTAAACTTACTTTGTAAATTCAATTACCTGAGCACTCACCGTTATTGTTCTTCTGACAAAGAAAGGAGCAAATCCACTGAAATTTTCTTCTGTCATCACGTTGATTATGGCTTTGGAACTATTCAGTAAGTTGGCTTTCTTCATCATGGCCGAGTAAGCGTTTTCGTATAATTGTCTTTTATTCATACCTCCTACAGCCAGTATGTATGATGCCTCCGAACTTCCACTCACTTGGTCGATAACCTTAAAGTTGTTCCCGTTTAAATGCACCTCTGTAGCGTTTTGATTGTGGTTAGTAACAATGGCCGTGTTGACGCCACATGAACTAAGGGATAATATTACTAATAATAGCACGGAGTAATTTATAAGCTTTTTCATTGTAGTAATTTTTTAAGGAGATACAATTCATTAAAAGTTGAATCCAATATTAAGCCCGGGTTCTGGGAAGACAAATTTTGACCATTTATCATCAAGCTGTTTAAATCCATTCGGCAATTTTGTGTGATAGGCTCGATGGGTCATACAAACTGATGGTTGAAAGAAAAATTTGTCTTTGAAGAGTTTGATGTGATAACCAACACGGTATGAGTTGAAAATCTGAAATCCATTATCAATTTTCTTTTTATTGTCATTGACAAAAACCTGATAGGTAGGCATTACATCTAATTGAGCATACAAGCCTTTCCAGAAAAATCGTTGGTAAGATACTGTTACTCCATATTCGCGAACATAGCCCGGAAATTTCTCTTCTGGTTTTTTGTAGGCATCATTAAGAAATGGGTGAATACCATTTGGCCAAGCATACTTCCAAGTTTTTGGAGATAATCTAATTACATCTTTGCCTGTAAGTCGATATCCTATATCGAGTTGGACGAAGTTTGGTGGGTTTTCTTTATCAAAATTACCAAAGAGGACAAATAATGATGTTCCGACGAACCACTTTTTGTAAGTACTGTCTTGTTTCTCATATTGTGCATTAACATTCAAGCTACTCGCCAGCACAGAGGCAAGAGCAATCCATAAAATTTGCTTTTTCATATCTGTTTTATTGTTGTGAAACGATACTGCAAAGGTAGATTGGCGATTAACTTAAATTCGTTCACTTAAGTTAATAAAGTGCAGGACCTCGATTAAAAGTTAAATCTTTTAAAAGTGCTGTCTTTTTGTGCATTTACAAGAAGATTGCTTGCCCGTAAGAGGGCGGCGGGTCCAATCCATTTGTGGAAAATACATTAAGATTCTTTGTATTAACACGCCGCGGCGTGTTAATAAGGTACCTTCTCTTAAGAAATATCCAACGGTCAGAAAATTAAACCATGCCTCTATCTTTCTCAAAGATTCTTGCTCTTAGCCTGCTCAAAGATTGAGGTTTGATTCCGAGATAGCTTGCCAATTGATGCTGAGGAACACGTTGAATAAGGTCAGGTCTTTTCTGGATTAAATTGAGGTATCGTTGTTCGGGTGAGGAGGTTTTAAATTCGTCAAAGTCGATTCTTTGTTTTGCTAATAACTCTTCTGATAATTTTCTACACATTAATTCAAACTTGGGGAATTTACGGTTTGTTTCGGCCTCCATTTCTGAATTTGAAACCAAGAGAATAGAGTTTTCGGTACAATTGATATAATAATCAGATGGAGTATTGCTTATAACACAAGGCGGAGTTAAGGCATCGAGTTCGGTGTAGAATGCAGTTGTTTTTTCTTCTCCATCAATGATATAGTATGTCCTGATGCAGCCCTTCAATACAAAGAAGCTATTGTTAGTTTTTTGTCCTTCTTTGAGTAAAATCGTTCCCTTCTTTGCGGAGCGAAAAATGTCTAATGAATTGATGACCTCATGTTCTTCTTCTGTCAGTGAGATGTATTTTGAAATAAAGTCAAATAGTAAGTTTTTCATAATTTTGTTGTTGCTATTTTTGTATTTTGGTGAATGGTTGACCGTTTTGTAATGTCAGATACATTAGTACAAAGTGGACTTCAAAGATAAAAATTATCCATTAAGTTCGCTTTTATTTTATGATTAATTGCTTGTCGAACCGCCACTCTCGCTAAGTTGATTTTGCTGTAATTATTTTTGTTTTATGTATATGTGTCTGGTGTTGTTTGTTCCTGATTCTCTTTCGTCAATTATGAATTTATCAATGTATTTAATTAGTGGATATAGTTTAATAAATCCATAGTTTCTTGGGTCAAAATCAGGTTTCTTTTTAAGAATATAGCTTCCTAAACTTCCTAAAAAAGTCCAGCCTGTTTCATCTGCCAAATCATTTACACTTTCTGTAATAATTCTGATTGTTTCAGCATCAACTTTACTGATAGGTTCTTCCTTCTTTGGCTTGGTAATCTGTTTTGTTGTAGCTTTTGTCTCTACTGTCACAGGTTTTAAGATTTCTAAATAGATAAATTTATCGCAAGCCGAAATAAAAGGTTTAGGTGTCTTCTTTTCGCCAAAACCAATAACTGTCATTCCTGCTTCCCTTAGCCTTGTCGCTAATCTTGTAAAATCGCTGTCACTTGAAACAATACAAAAACCATTTACTCTTCCTGAATACAAAATGTCCATAGCATCAATTATTAAAGCACTATCACTGGAATTTTTTCCGGTGGTATAGCTGTATTGTTGAATCGGTGTTATCGCATTTTCGAGAAGTACATTTTTCCAACCAGAAACAGTTGGCTTGGTCCAATCAGCGTAAATTCTTTTGATTGTCGGTGTCCCATTTTTCGCAATTTCCTCAAGCATCTCTTTCACATTAGAATAAGGAACATTGTCTGCGTCAATTAATACTGCAAGTTTATCTTCTGTCATTTGATTGTTGTTTTGTCGTCTGGTATAATTACCGTTAAGGTTCAAGACTTGTCGTATTAATGGAATGTTTTTTACTTTGTTCGCCCGACAAATGAAGCTGATTACAAATTTATTTTAATTATTGGTTTATGCTATCTACTGTTTTTCGCCATAGTTCAATAAAAGTGTAAAGATATTATCTAATTCTGCATCTTCTTCGTTACTGAAAACTATTACTCCGACATTGGTATTTAGGTTGTAAAACATCAATGTTGTTACACCTTTTTCGCCCCCACTATGTCCTAAAACTTTTTTGCCATTTATCGTTTCATAATAAAAAGACAAACATTGTTCATCACTTCCAAATTGTAGTGTTTTCATTGTTGTCATACTTGTGGCTGATAATATTTGAACCCCATTTTGAGTTCCATTTTGCATAACTGCCCTTAAAAATTTTGATAAGTCTAACACATTTGTCCGAAGCCCGCCATTGGGATAATCTGGAAAAGTGTAATGTGGATTAGAATTAGTGATTTCATCAGAATAAGGTATTGCTAATTCCGTAAGAGGAGTATTTGCAAGTCGCCACTCAGTTTGGCTCATCCCTAACGGTGTAAAAATATTTTTTTTGCAATATTCATCAAATGGGGTTTGGGTAATTCTTTCTACCAAATATCCTATAAGGGCTGAACCTAAATTGCTATAATCTTCAGTAGTGCCTGGACTTTTATTTGAAAAATTTCTTGATGAGTAATATTGTCCCTTACTCAAGAACACATTCTCAAAATATTGGGCTAAAGTCATTTTACAGTCAGTACCGTAACAATCTAAATCAAAATTATCTTGATATTCGTCAGAAATACTTGATGTATGACTTAGTAACATCCTGTATGTAATTTTGACACTCGGGAAATTAGGATTTCGAACCGAAAAAGGTAATTTTAGATTTATATCATCATCTAATGAAATTAAATTTTGCTCAACTAATTTCATTAAAGCAACTGCCGTAATAGTTTTAGATATAGATGCCGTTAAATAACGAGTATTGTCAGTTGCTAACTTATTATTTGCTTTGTCAGCCAATCCCATGGCTCCACTATGTATAATTTTGTCGTTTTTTACAACGCAATATGAAATTGAAATAAGACCCTTACTTGTAAATTCAGTTTGCAGCTTTTTATTAAGTTCTTCCTTTGAATTTACATTTATATTATCATCTTTTTGGCAAGATATGGCACCGAATAGCAAAAAGCTACACAGTATTAACCAATTTTTATTTTTCATATTCCAGACCCGTGTCGTTTGATATCAGCACGAAGGTAATTATAGAGATTTACATTTATTATTAGTAAATGTAAAATAGAGGGTGCAAATAAAAAATGCCTGCAAATGCGTTAGCACTTACAAGCACAAATTTATCTCTTGCTGAAAATAATTAATTACACTCCCTGAAAGAGTGATTGAAGTTTAATTAGGCAGATTCTGCAAGCATGGCTTTACATTCTGCTGCACATTTGCGACAAGCATCAGCACATTCTTTGCAATGTTTCATGTCAGAATGTTTTGCACATTCAGTTGCACAAGCATTACAAGCGTCTTCACATTTTTTGCACAGAGCATCAAGGTTTGCATTGGTTTTACTTGCAGTAACTAAAGCGTTGCAAGCATCAGCACAAGCGATGCAAAGTTTTACGGTGTGTTCCATTCCTGCTTTACCTTTGTTTTCTGTCGAGCAAGTTTCACATGCTTCTGCACATGTTTTGCAAGCATCAATGCAGCTCTGAATTATTTTATTTTCCATTTTGAAATAATTTATGCTCTAACTGAATTATTAAAACGTTACAAAGGTGACACCTCTCGATGCTTAAAACTTTATACAATTAATAATTAGAGTTGCATTATTCACATATTGCAAAGGTCAAACACATGTCTAATTTAGATTTTGACTTGTTCATGTCCTAATAATTTGATATTACAATTTTCGTGTTATTCCTTGTTAGTGGAGTACTCTTTTATTCGTTCCAAAAATTAAAAATCACAAAAACTATTATTCCCATAATTCCAATAAGAGAAATCATAAATAAATAGTCTGCAAGTTGTTCAAGTTTATACTCTCTATTTTTGTTTTCTGTCCTAATTGACATAAATGATAAAACAGAAGTAATTGTAAATAGCAAGGCAACGATTGCTGTGAATTCGTCAATTAAGTTTTCTGCTCGATTTGTCAAATGAAGTGAAGTAATTACAAATAAGCAAAATCCTAACAAATTTGCAGAAGTCGCTAAAATATGTTGTGAAGTTTTGTTAGCCATTTTAATTTGTTAAAAATAATATTTTCTGTTTTATGAGCTTAGTACTGTCGTTTATGTAAAATTGCCGCAACGAAAAAGGCTTGGCGTTTGTTGGGGAATTAGAATTCCGTCTGCCCATAACTGAAGCCTAATGATTGCAATATTGCTGATGCTTTATTCATAAGCCAAATTTATAACATCCAGCACGAACTGAAGTACAATCAAGAACAAATGCTGAGGCAATATTCGTCAAGCCCCAATAATGCCGAACCATATGTTGGCAGTAGTTATTGTCTACTTACAAACAAGTCGTTTTATGAATTATAGTAGCTTTCCAACTATTAATTTTGTCTTGGTTGGAAAACCTTGCAGGTGTTTCAAGTAAACAAAATCTGATACAGTTTTGAACACAATAATTTCTTATTTGTGCAATTTTTACTTCAATGTTTGGGATGTTTGAAAATGTTTTACGAGTAAAATAAACAGCATTCAAGTCAGGCAAGTTTCTAATTATTTCTATAATGTTTTTCCATTCATCAATATAGTTGTCAATGTAATCGTCTCTATAATTATCTTCTTGTCCAACTGGTAAGTTGTCTAAAGAATGTATTATGTCTGCAAAGTCAATATGAAAATGGCTCATAAATATTTGCTTTTCTTGTAGTGTCGCATTTTTCAAGTCTTCATAGTCAAAACAAGCTGGAAGTATTCTCCATAAAAAGTTACGAGGTCTCCCATAAAAAAAATCAGTTCCATTATTAATGTCAGGGTGAAACGTTCCTAAAATTAAAATCTTTGTCTTATTTGATATGATATGTTCTCTGAATTTATGAAGCATTTATGAAGTCGTTTTTTATAATTACTGCCAACGTTTTCGGGCTTTGCGTTCAGGCGGGTTTCAGAGCACAAAGTTTCATTTTATTACTAAAGTTCATTAGAAGCAGAAAGCTCCAAGTTTGCACGTCACCCCACCTGACGCAAAACCCGTGTTGTGCGTTCGTTTTTGAATTAACCCAATTCGGTCATAAAAAATGCTCGTCCTTTTGACAAAGTCAATGAAATTTGTCCTGCATGATGTGAGTTATGGAAAAGAATGTGTGAGAAAAGTCGCATTCTGGAAACTGTACCAAAAAATGGGGTGTCAGTTGTCAAAAACCAATCCTCATCTTTTGAATTTTTTATTAAATTTTCAAGCATTTTATATCCCATATCAATATATAATTTACTTGTTTCAATTTCAAAGTCTTGTCCTGTGTCTTGCTGTCCCATCGTAGTATTCTGAATGTTTGACGGAACGCCTAGAAAGTAGCCAAACAAATTCATAGTTTCTCCAATATGCCTATAAATAAACCCGATAGATGCAGTTTCAGTATTTAGCTTATATGCTTTGTTCTCGTCAGTAACCTTGTCCAAAGCATATGAATTAGTTGTCATATTTTGAACTAACATTTCTTGAAGTAATTCCTTTTGATTATTCATATTCAGATTTGAGTGTTTAATAAAATGACGCACAACTCGGTAATTAACACAATTTACACAAATTTATTTTTCCAGACAACACAAAATACGCATAGTCAATTTATATCATCGGTTGGGCTTTTTACTCTCCTAAGTACTCTTTGGTTTACAAGTATAAAAAGTGATTATCTTTTGAAAAGTATTATATGTAAATTAAGTATAATACTATAATTTATTTTTAATACTTAATATTTATTTTTTTGATATAGTTGACACAAATTTATAACTGTGATTTATCCACAATACTTGCAAAAATCATAAAAAAAATGTAAATTTGTGTAGTTAAAGTATGAAAAAATACAATATTATCTACAAATAATACCAAAAAAATCTTTCTGAAAGTAGCAATATGGCTGAGGAAACAGAAAACATTAACCAAAACCCCAATTCGCCCCAAAACGGCAACATTATCTCGATAAACATTGAAGACGAAATGCGTGGAGCCTACATCGATTATTCGATGTCGGTAATCGTTTCTCGTGCTTTACCCGATGTAAGAGATGGTCTAAAGCCAGTGCACCGCAGAGTGCTTTACGGAATGGCTGAGTTGGGCGTTTATCACAATCGTCCTTATAAAAAATCTGCACGTATAGTAGGGGAGGTTCTGGGTAAGTATCACCCTCACGGCGATGCTTCCGTTTATGACACAATGGTCCGTATGGCCCAAGAATGGTCTCTACGCTATCCGATGGTCGATGGACAAGGAAACTTTGGCTCGATAGATGGCGATTCGCCAGCCGCCATGCGTTACACTGAGGCTCGCTTAAAGCGAATTGCCGAAGAAATGCTGGCCGACATCAACAAAGAAACGGTTGACTTTCAGCCTAACTTTGATGACTCGCTCGAAGAACCCTCTGTAATGCCTTCAAAAATCCCGAATTTGTTACTAAATGGTACATCGGGTATTGCGGTTGGTATGGCTACCAATATGGCCCCTCACAATCTTACAGAAGTTGTTGATGGCATTGTGTCATACATTGATAACCAAGAGATTACGGTTGAAGAGCTAATGCAGCATATCAAAGCCCCTGATTTCCCGACTGGAGGTATCATCTACGGTTACAGTGGTGTTAAATCAGCTTTTGAAACTGGTAGAGGAAGAGTAGTTATTCGTTCGGTTGCCAATTTTGAAACAACCAAAACTGGCAAAAACCAAATCGTAGTTACTGAGATTCCGTACATGGTAAATAAAGCCCTGATGATTGAAAAAACAGCGGCTCTTATCAACGAAAAGAAACTCGAAGGTATCTCAGATATTCGTGATGAATCCGACCGTGAAGGTTTACGTGTGGTTTACGATTTGAAAAAAGACGCTGTTCCAAACGTTGTTTTAAATAACCTTTACAAATATACGCAGCTTCAATCGTCTTTTAGTATCAACAATGTGGCACTTGTAAAAGGTCGTCCGCATACGTTGAATCTCAAAGATATGATTCGTTACTACGTTGACCACCGCCTCGATGTTGTAACACGTCGTACCCAATACGACCTCAAAGAGGCTCAAAAGCGTGCTCACGTATTGGTAGGTTTGTTGATAGCACTCGATTATCTTGATGGTGTTATCGCCCTTATTCGTAAATCACGTGACCCAGAAGAGGCAAAAGCTGGTTTGATGAATGGCGATTTCATGACGCCTGAGCAAAAAGCTGATTTCTTGAAGTCGGGCCGCGAGCGTATGCAAATCGTAGATACGTTTATTACCGATAACAACGAAGGCTTAATTTTAAGTGAGATTCAAGCAAAAGCAATCCTCGATATGCGTTTGCAACGTCTTACTGGTCTCGAAAGAGATAAAATTATTGGCGAATACGAAGAAATCAAGAAATTGATTGAAGAATTACTCTCAATCTTGAATTCGGAGGATAAAAAACGCACCATCATCAAAACCGAATTGGCGGAGTTGAAAGATAGATACGGCGATACACGTCGTAGTAAAATCGAGATGGCAGCGGGTGAGTTTAGTATCGAAGACATGATTCCAGACGATGAAATGCTCGTTACAATCTCAAATCAAGGCTATATCAAGCGTACTCCACTACAAGAATACCGTACTCAAGGCCGTGGTGGGGTTGGCTCTCGTGGCGTAAAAACCAAAGACGAAGACTATACAGAACACCTTTTTGCCGCAACAAACCACAATTATTTGTTGATATTTACCCAAAAAGGTCGTTTGTATTGGTTGCGAGTTTTTGAAGTACCAGAAGGTAGCAAAACTTCAAAAGGTCGAGCGATTCAGAACTTGATTAATATTGAGTCCGATGATAGCATCAGAGCTGTTCTTAACGTGAAAACATTGACCGATGAAGATTATATCAATAATAACTACATTGTGATGTGTACCGAGCAAGGAACTGTCAAGAAAACATTGCTTGAAGCCTATTCTCGTCCACGTCAGAATGGTATTATTGCCATTAATATCAACGAAGGCGATAATCTACTCGATGTTGCCCTAACAAATGGTGATAATCATATTGTGATTGCCGCTCGAAATGGTAAAGCCGTACGTTTCCATGAAGCTGGAACCCGCCCGATGGGTCGTACTGCAACGGGTGTTCGTGGTATTAACCTCGAAGAGGGCGATAAAGCAATCGGAATGGTGTGTATAAACCGAGAAGATGCTCAGTTACTTGTAGTATCAGAAAAAGGATATGGTAAACGCTCCGATATTGATGATTACCGAATCACAAGTCGTGGTGCAAAAGGTGTTAAAACCCTCAATATCACAGATAAAGTAGGTAATTTGGTGGCTATCAAAGAAGTTACCGATGACGATGATTTAATGATTATCACCCAAAATGGTATCGCAATTCGTATCAAAGTTTCTGACCTTCGTGTGATGGGACGTAACACGCAAGGTGTTAAGCTGATTCGTGTAAGCGATAACGATGCCATTGCTTCTATAACTCGTATCATCCGAGAAGAGGAGGACGAAGAAGTAAATGGTGAAAGTGCTGAAAATCAATCAGATACAGCCGAAACTCCCGCAATAGAGTAGGGGAGTTGAAGCGGAGGAGGTGCTTTGATTCGTATATTTTATCAAAGCACTTATCTCTCTTATAATCCTTTCTGACTGTTAAAATTTTGTTAATCAAAAAAAAATTAATACTTTTCAATCAAAATAAACGTCTAAAACCCAAAGCAGATTGATATTGATAGATTTTGATAGAAATGGCGTAAAAAATCTATTATTTTAACTTTTTAGTTGTTCATTAAAATCTAATCATTACGTTTAAGCTGCTATTAACTTAAATTTAATCTTAAAGATGAAGAAAATCTTTTTAGCATCTGCTTTTAGCATTTTTGCAACAGGTGCTTTTGCTCAGAACGCGGCTCTTGAAGCTCAAATGCGTGAGGCTCAGTGTAAAACCGCTGCCGACGACATCGCTAAAAACGAAAAAGCAACTGCCGACCCTAAAAAAGGTGCCAAACCAGCAACTTGGTTGAAATTGGCACAGTCTTATGAGTCAATGGCAATGTCTTGTGGAAAAGATTCAATGGCTGCCGCAAAGGCCTTTGAAACATACAAAAAAGCCCTTGAAGTTGATGCAACAGCTGGAGGGAAGATGGTCAAAGAAATCGAAGAATCGAGAAATAAAGGCCTTTATAATGCCTTGATGCAGCAAGGTACTGTTTATTACAATGCTAAAAACTACGGTGGAGCGGTAAAGATGTTTGGTTTAGCATCACAAACAAACCCTAAAGATACCGTATCGGCACTTTATTTGGGTATTGTTGGTCAGCAAGGCAAAGATATGGAAGCAGCTCGCAAAGGTTTTAGCGACTTTTTGGAGTTAGGAGGTAAGGACCCAGCTGTATTCTACGGTTTAGCAGAGTTGTATCGTTCTGAAAAAAATACTGCTAAAGCTATCGAGACACTCAAAAAGGGTATCAAAGTACACCCTAAAGACAAAGATTTACAAGGGGCATTGGTAAATATTCAGTTATCAGGTGGAAACATGGATGAGGCCATCAACGAAATGAAAATTTTGGTTGATAAAGAGCCAGACAACATGGTAAATACATTGAATCTTGCCATTTTATACGATAACGCAGGTAAAAAAGAAGAGGCTTTGAAGTGGTACACAGTAGTATTAGGTAAAGAACCAAATAACTATGATGCCAATTATAACTTAGCCGTTTTCCATTTCAATACTGCGGTAGAGATTAAGAAGCAAGTAGATAACATGGATATGAAAACTTATCAAAAAGAAGGTAAAGCCGTAGAGGATAAAGTTTGTGATAAGTTTAATGAAGCTAAGAAGTATTTTGAAGTTTGTAAATCAACCAAGCCAAACGAACCAGATTTGCAAGAAAACCTTAAAAATCTTGAGAACGTTCTTAATCAATGTGCAGGTCGTAAAAAATAAAATATTTTTAAATGATAATTTCAAAAGTTCGTCAGAAAACTCTGACGAACTTTTTTTATTTAAAGTCAATATTAAGCGATTAAGTAGGGTATATAAATTTATTTATTTAACATAATATAAATTATATAACATATATATTTGAATAAATTTTACTTATATTTAATACTATATAATAAATATATATTCCTCTCTCACTCACTTTTTCCTTTTATTCACTCTTTGTTTCTCGCCCCTGCTCTTTCTGCTCAAATATTGGAATGTAGCTAAATATTCACCCCTCTGAGAATTCAATATTTGAATCATGTCTTACCTCTTGTACGGTTCATTCAATTCTCAGAGCGTTTGGTTTTCGACTTGTTTTACACAGTAAAAAAGTATCCACGTGGAACACTTGTGGATAAATAGTTGATTTACAGTCGTTTGTGGAAAAGTCCGTGAAACAGTTGAATTATTTGTGAATATCTAAGGAATCACATCGCCAGGCTGGTATGCAGTGTAAAGGTCATCGCAAAAGCAATTAAAATAGTAGTCACCAGACTTAATAACTAACTTATTTTTCTTCATGTAATCATCGAATCCTTTAGAGATAACTACCTTATAATCAGTATGATTGTTTAAAAATACAACTGAGTCATAGTAATTAAAGTACACCGGTTTTGGCGTTGATTTTGGTATCGGAGGACTCTTTGTTGAATCAACTTTGATTGAAGTATTGGCAGGTTTATTTTGGTAAGAATTTTTATAGAAAAAATACAATGACAGGATAATAAAAAATAACACTATTAATCCAACAAGCCAGAAAATAAAAGAATTATCGTTTTTAGATACACTTTCTTTTAAAAATTCTTGCTGAGGTTCGATTGATAGTGTTTTAGGAATTTCGAGTTTTTCAAACTCAAATTTGTCTCTTTTATTAGTCATCAATATCTCAATAGCAAATTTATAGTGCTATGAGCAAAAATAATATAAGTTTATGGATGTTAGTTAGGCAATAGTCGTAAAAAACGATACCGCTTAATAATTATATTTTTTTAGAAACCGATTCCTTTAGGTTTTCTACCCACTTTTTTACGTTGTTTAACCTTTTCTGGTCTTTCTTTAAAGGATTTATCCTCAAAATATACATTTAGAGCTTCAATAATGATTTCTTTTTGAGACATACCCTCCCAATACCCATAGTCTTTCATTTGCTCGACTAACTCATTCGGACAATCAAAAGTTACTTTAGTCGATGGACCCGTTTGCACTATAACTGTCTGAATTACAGTGGCTTGGTTTGTATCTTGGCTTGGTATTGCTTCAAACTTTTCAAAGCTAAATTCTTTCTTTTTTGCCATCTTTTTGGTGATTTTTCGGTATTATATACAAAAAATAGCTATTTATTACAAGTTTTGATTATATATATGGTCTATTTTTTAAAACTACTCAAGATTTCGCGGGTGAGCTGATAATAATCTTTGGCACCATTGCTATCTGGAGCATAATTAAAAATGTCGGTTCCGCTGGCTTGAGCCTCCGATACCGAGATATTATCTCTGATATATGAAGTGAAAAATTTATCACCCAACTGCTGCTTAGTAGCTTCAATTAGGTCATTGCTCAACTTTTTATTAATTCTTGGGTTGTAACGAGTTGCAAAAACTCCTCCAAGCTGAGTTTGAGGACTGATTAATTGTATTTCTTTTGAATAATTCAAGAAGTTTCTTAGACCTTCGTAGCTCAAAAACTCGGCCTGTAACGGAACCATGTACATATCACACGCGACTAATGCAATGCGAGTCATAGCTGAGAGCGTTGGCGGACAATCAATAATTACAAAATCATATTGAGATTTGTATTTTTCGAGTCTCAGTTTAAGGTTAAAAGGAAAAATCGGTGAGGCTTTTATATAGTCTTCTTTATTATTAAGCTCTGCACTACTCGGAAGCAAATCCCCTACTGGAGTCTTCTTGACAATTGCCTCGATAGGTACATCATCACGAGCTATAAAAGTACCAGCATTGTTGCTGCCAACTTGGCTTTCTTGAATTCCGAAACATCGAGTTAAACTCGCTTGTCCATCGAGGTCTATAAACAAAACACGGGCTTCTGCAAAACGATGAAGAGCGGCTCCGATATTTTGAGCAGAAGTTGTCTTCCCAACTCCCCCTTTGTTATTAACCAAACTAATTACCATACAAATATTACAAATAGTATTTATGGGGCAATATAAACTATTTTATACTTCCTACAAATACTATGCAAATATATTTTATTGAACATTTACTTTTTACGATTTGTAAATCCCATTTAAGACAAAAAGAAAGGTAAAAAATATTAGTACAGAATATAAGATAAATACAAAAAGTAAGATAATATAGATATATAAGTAATAAATGGTTTTTAAGTAATAATATATTTATATTTTTCAATAAATTCTGAAAGTATATTATTGTCTAAATGTTTTGTATATATTATTATAATTAATTGTATTATAAATATATTATTTATTATTAATACTAAATGGTCTATAATTATAATAAGTTTAATTTTTACTGTACTATATATAAATATTAAATTTATTATACTGTATATAATTTTTAAAAATATAATATTTATCAATATAAATAAAATTATTAAAACAAATAAAAAGTATTATAATTACTTTACGTATGATTAGTATAAATTTATCTCGAAAATGCCTATTTTTCAGTTAAAGTAATTCTTTTGATTGAGGCGTTTTGAGTTGGTGAAATGAGTAATCATACCACAATATACCTAAAGTCTTCTCTAAGGGCTTAATAAAGCCTAAATTTTAACCCTTGTAGATACACATCATTTATCCAATGTTTAAAAATATTATGAATTCAAGTTTTGGGATTTAACAAGTGTGTTTAAACTGAACCAAGTTCACGCTTTCCAAAACATTTTAGTAATTATCCGATACTGAATTTTTTAATAAAATTGTTAATTGTTGACTCTATAAAATTTATCTTCGCAGAGTAGATATTTTAAATTTAGAATTTCAAAATTGAATTTCTTTCACAAAAACTACTCTCAATACAATTATTTTTGCTCTCCCAAAGTCAGCTCCTAAAACTCATTTGATTGGAAATGCTGTTAAATTCAATACGCTTAAAGTTCGTATTTGTACTTGTGAAATTTATCCTAACCCAACTACAAGCTTCCATAACCGTACTAGTTTGTATCCACATTATTACAATATTGGCATAAGAACACCGCTCACTTTTATAAGTTTTTGTTTTGGATTCTAAAAATCGAGTAACTCATCTCTTTTTATTTTGCCAAATTTGGCTTTAAAAGTTATTGAGGATTTAAATAAACTCTTATTATTATATGTCTCTTGGAATATTGGACTGGATATTTATATAAAGTCTGAAATTGTTCAACTTAATATTTTGGATTAAGTGTCATTCTTCTTTTATGGGAAATACTGTTTTTTGGTCTTTTGTTTTTCTAAAGTTGAGGTGGTCACTGTTATTTAGAAATTCAATAGTACATGAGTGAATCATTTGATTCATTGAAAATTGAAACCCAATTGAAAAAATAGGAATCTGTCCTGTTTTACAAACTCAAACAATCTTAGCGTTTTAACATTTATCAGGTTTTGAAATAAGTTATTCTCAATATCTAAATTACTACGATAACCATACAATTTGGAGTAACACTATATATATAATGTAAGCTAAGCTATTTTACCATCTTCGGATATTTCTATAAATGGATTGAATGCGAGTTCCCAATAATTATTTTCGATATCTGCTATATAGCCACTGTAGCCACCCCAGAAAACTTTGTGCGGATTTTTGATTGGGACGGCTCCTTTGCTAATCAGATTTTTGAACTCCAAATCAACTTCTTCCTCAGACCTAAAATTTATTGAAGCCGTAAGACCCTTGAAACCTTTAGGAGCAGTAAGCCCATTTTCTCCGATGTCTTTAATCAACTCATCAACTGGAAAAAGAGCGAGTATAAAACCATTGACCTTGAAGAAAGCAATTCCCTCATCTTCGTTCGATTGCTCCCACCCAAAAACTTCTTTATAAAAAGTTTTCATCACTTCAAGATTCTGTACGCCGATGGTAATGAAATGTATTGCCTGCTTCATATTTAAAAGGTTGAGTTGATGTCAATGAATGTCCCGTCAGTAAAAAACACGGTTATTTTTTTGATGGTCTTGTTTGCACCGTCAGAAATTGACATCCCATTAAAATTTACTCCATTACTAATTGCACCAAGATTTGATTGTACGTTATTCTGTTCAGGAATTTTTCTTTCATTCAATTCTCGGTTAAGATAGCCAATTCGTCTTGGTGGTATATTCGATTGATTTACAGCGTTTTGAGTATTATTCGGAGTGTTAAAATCTTCTTCTTCAATAACCCATTCTAAACCTAATTCTGGGTATTTTTTGATAATTTTCTGTACAATTTCTAAACTGGGTTTATTTCTTCCCGAAAGAATGTGTGAAATACTGGGTCTTGGCACGTCAATATCGTCTGCAAACTTGGTTGAAGTGAGATTTTTGTCAATAATTAACTTCCTGATTTTATCTGTAATTGTCATATTTACATTTGTTAATTACAAAAGTAATTTCTATATACACATGTTTTGATAGGCAATATTACAAAATGGTAAGCAAATTTGCAAATAATTTTATATTTAATTCTGTAAATTTAAAATAGTAAATTAAAATATACTAATGTTAATGATTATTATTTATAAATGTTTATTAAATGATTTCATTATGTAAATATAATTAATTAGAGAATTTAATAAAATAAATAAAAAAGGCCTCCCTAATTGGGAAGCCTATATTTAACTCTTATATTGAAAATGTGGTAATATTCAATATTTATTAAACGCTTACATTATTTTCACGCAATGCTTCATTTAAAGAAGTTTTCAAATCTGTACTTGCTTTACGTTTACCAATAATCAAAGCACACGGAACTCCATATTCACCAGCAGTAAATTTCTTAGGTAACATTCCTGGAATAACAACGCTATTTTCAGGTACAATACCTATATATTCAACAGGTGTTTCTCCGGTTACATCAATTATTTTTGAACTACCAGTAATGGTTACCCCTGCTCCAAGTACGGCTCTTTTTCCTACTCTTGCACCTTCAACTACAATACATCGAGAGCCAATAAATGCCCCGTCTTCTATTATTACTGGTGATGCTTGAGGTGGTTCTAACACTCCGCCGATTCCGACGCCGCCACTTAGGTGTACATCTTTTCCGATTTGAGCACAACTGCCCACAGTCGCCCAAGTATCAACCATTGTTCCGCTATCTACGTATGCACCGATATTGACATAAGAAGGCATCATAATTACCCCTTTAGCTAAATAAGCACCATAACGTGCAACAGCTGGTGGAACAACCCTTACCCCTAATTTGTCATATCCAGTTTTAAGAGCCATTTTATCATGGTATTCAAAGATACCAACTTCTTGAACGGTCATCTTTTGCATTGGGAAATACAATATAATTGCCTTCTTTACCCAATCGTTAGTAATCCAATCACCTTGTTCAGTTGGCTCAGCAACCCTAAGCTCTCCCCTATCAACTAAATCCACTATTTTTTTAATAGTTTCTTGAGTTTCAGGTTTTTGTAATTCTTCTCGGTTCTCCCAAGCTGATTCAATGATTTGTTTTAACTCTTGCATGTTAAAGTGAAAAATTTAAAATTATTTTAAGTTTAATTTTATTTATTTAAGTTGCTGATAATGAGCAAGTTATGAATATATATTTCACCAAATTTAGAATATTAAAAATTAAGTCATTTTTTAATTTCTCTTTTTGAATGCCAAATATTATTTTGAAAAAATTAAAAAGTATTAACATTATTTCATTCTTCAAAACAGGATTCTAAACATCAAATAAATATTTTATCTGGATTAATGTTTATTTCAGTGTTCGGTGAAATAATTAACTTTTGGCTATGTTTTGACCCCACTACATTAATAGAAGTCGTATAACAAGCAAAATATCAGTGCTAAGTTGACTATATTTTTACAACATAATACAAATATAATAATTTATAGTTCAATTTAATATCTGTACTCCTTTCCTACTAAATTCAAGATGGAATATGCATTTATAAACAACTAAATAACTAATATAATTAGCATTTTAGTGAAGATTTACAAATTTAGTATATTACTAATACTAATATTCTTAGTAAACAATCCGCTTTTATATTCATAATATGACCGACATCTTGGCTAACATTTGTTTATTCAACCATATTATATTAATTTGCACCTTTAAACCAAAACTTACATTATTAAGATGGCGAAAGTCAAAGTTGCAATTAATGGATTCGGACGTATTGGTCGTCTGGTTTACCGTCAAATCTACAACATGGAAGGTATTGATGTTGTAGCAATCAATGATTTAACAAGTCCAAAAGTATTGGCTCATTTGCTAAAATATGATACAGCTCAAGGACGTTTCAACGAAGATGTAAAGGCTACTGACAATTCTATTTTGGTCAATGGTGACGAAATTAAAATTTATGCACAAAGAGACCCAGCACAAATTCCGTGGGGTGAACATAACGTAGATGTTGTATTAGAGTGTACAGGTTTTTTCACAGATAAAGATAAAGCTGCAGCTCATATCACAGCAGGTGCGAAGAAAGTTGTTATATCGGCTCCAGCTACTGGTGATTTGAAAACAATTGTATTCAATGTTAATCATAACATTCTTGATGGAAGTGAAACTGTAATCAGCTGTGCATCTTGTACTACAAACTGCTTGGCTCCAATGGCTCAAGTTTTAGATGAGAAATTTGGTATTGTAAATGGTTTGATGACTACTATTCACGCATATACAAACGACCAAAATACTCAAGATGCACCACACCCTAAAGGCGACCTTCGTAGAGCAAGAGCTGCGGCACAAAATATTGTACCAAACAGCACAGGAGCAGCAAAAGCTATCGGTTTAGTTTTACCTAATCTTAAAGGTAAATTAGATGGCTCTGCTCAACGTGTACCAACTTTAACTGGTTCGTTGACAGAAGTTACGTGTATTTTAAATACCAAGACTACAGTTGATGAAATCAATGCTGCAATGAAAGCAGCATCTAACGAAAGTTTTGGTTACACTGAAGACGAAATCGTGAGTAGTGATATTATTGGAATTTCTTATGGTTCATTGTTTGATGCGACTCAAACAAGAGTTCAAACTGTAGAAGATACGCAATTGGTGCGTGCAGTTAGCTGGTATGATAACGAAATGTCTTATGTTTCGCAATTGGTTCGTACAGTAAAATACTTTGCAGAATTGATTAAGTAATAATAAAGCTGGGTGATAATCTCACCCAGCTTCTATCCTATTTTTCTATTAATTCTGCTTTCAAATAATTGATTTTATATCCCAAATCCACAAATTTTCTTTCGTAGTAAGTCTCAATTCCCAAGTGTTCTTTATATAAATCGGATTGATATAAATCCGTAGTTTGCTCAAGAATTCTAAATCCATTTGTTTTTAAAGATTCAATAGAATACTCAAAAAATGGAAAATTATCAGTCTTAAGGTGAACTAACGAATTAGGTTTTATTAATTTCTTATACAACTCTAAATAAGAAATGAAGGTTAATCGTTTTTTCTCTTCTTTGTCTCTTGGTTGTGGGTCAGGATGGATAATCCAAATTTCAGACACTTCATTTTCTTCAAAGAATTCCTCTAAAAACTGTATAGGTGTCCTCAAAAACGCAACATTTGATAAGTTTTTCTCAATGGCTCGTTTGCTTCCTCTTGCAATTCTATCGCCTTTAATATCTATTCCAATGAAGTTTTTTGACGGGTAAGCCTCCCCAAAACCAACCGTGTATTCACCTTTACCACAGGCCAATTCAAGAACAATGGGGTTTTCGTTTTCAAAGTAATCTTTATTCCAGTTTCCTTTAATTGTTGTATAAAATTCTTTACCACGTTCTATTACATTGTGGGCTTCAATATTATGAGCAAATCTATGTAGTTTTTTTCTCGACACGATATTTAGTTATTATTAATTAAGTACTATTAATTTTTACAGTTGATTTATTTCAGCTACAACGAAAGTGCTTCCGCCAATATAGATAAAGTCATCATTAGAAGCTAATTTAAGTATATTTTCGAGTGCTTCATTGACATTGAGAATTGAATATCCTGATATACCAACCGACTTAGCAATTTCTATCAAATTCTCAGCAGGCATCGAACGAGGCGAATTCGCTTGACAAAAGATATAATTAGCATCTTTAGGAAACAAACTCAATGCTTTTTCGACGTTTTTATCTTTCACAAATCCCAAGATAAAATACTTATTGTTAACTTTTAATTCTTGAACTTGAGATAAAACATCAATTAATCCATGCTCATTGTGAGCAGTATCGCAAACTACCAATGGACTTGTTTTCAATACTTGCCATCTACCTTTCAATCCAGTATTACTAACAACTCTTCCAATACCATTTTTTAATGCCGTATGAGTAATTTCAAAGCCGATTTCATTTAATTTATCAACTGCTACTAAAACTCCCTGAATATTTTTTAGTTGATAGTTACCAATTAATTCTGAATGTAGATTTTCAAAGATTAATTTATCGCTTCTCCTATCAAAAACATCAAAGACTAATCCATTCACTTCTTTGGATTTGTATTTAACATAATATTTATCTTCGGCGAATGTGATTTCTGAATTAGTTTCAATTGCTTTTGATGTAAAAACTTCATCAGTTTCGGGGTGTCTTTGAGAAACTACAACTGGTACATGATTTTTGATAATTCCAGCTTTTTCAGATGCGATTTTAGGTAAAGTATCACCCAGAATATCCATGTGGTCAAAACCAATATTGGTAATTATCGAGAGTTCAGGTGTAATTACATTGGTAGAATCTAATCTTCCTCCAAGGCCAACCTCGACAACCGCAATATCCACTTTTTCTTTGGCGAATACATCAAAAGCAAGGCCAACACTTAGTTCAAAAAAAGAAGGCTCAAGGTCTTCAATAAAGTCTTTATTCTGCTCAACAAAATCTACAACTATCTGATTATAAATTGATTTACCATTAATTTTAAACCTTTCAGTATAATCTTTAAGATGTGGAGAAGTATATAAACCTACCTTGTAGCCTGCTTCTTGCAGTATTGATGCCATGAAATGAGATGTACTTCCCTTGCCGTTGGTACCACCAATATGAATACTCTTAAATTGATTTTGTGGGTTTCCTAAATGCTCACAAATCTTTAGTGTATTTGATAAATCTGCTTTAAATGCTTTTGGACCAATTCGATGAAAAACTGGTAGCCTTGCATAAAGATATTCGATTGTTTGCTCGTAATTCATAAAAATAAAAACGCCATGCCAAAATTAGCATGACGTTCTGATAATACGATAAATTTATTTTAATTTCTTATATTTATTGTAATCATACCAGTTGCTCTATCTGGTGGAGTACCCTCAGCTACTAAGTATTTACTCAATCTTTGCTGAATATTTGATTTATAAAAATTAACTACCGATGGGCTTACTGTCGATTCTACAACTGTTATTCCGACAACATCACCCGAATCATCAATGGTTACTTTGAAAACAATCTTACCAGTTTCGTCTGAATTATCTTTTGGTACTGAGAAAGGTTTTTTGCTCCATCCACTCAAACCACTTACCGAGACTCCGGTTCCACTTCCGCCACCTTTGCCCCCTGGTTTGCCCATTTGGCTTTTACTATCAATATCACCTTTGGGGTCACCTTTATCACCAACTTCACCGGGTTTTCCATTACCATTGTTATTGCCACCAACACCATCTCTTGTACCTACAGTACCATTAGAACCCGAACTTCCAGATTTCTTTTTCATGACCGAGCCGTTATCAACCGACCTATCAACTGGTTTGGTTTCAGGTTGAGGAGGTGCTGGATTTGTTTTTACAACTGGCTTAGACGGTGTTTCAACAGGTGGAGTTTTGACTTCAACTTTCTTAGTTGGAGTGTTTTTCTCCTTTACTACAACCGATTTTTCAGTATTCTCGGATTTGATAACTGGCTTTTCGGCAACTGGTTTAGTTTTCACTTTCTCAACCTTCTCTGCTGGCGTAGGTGGTGGTGGAGTCACTTTAGATTTAGCAGGTTTTTCTTCGGGAGAATCATCCGATGGTTTTACATCATAATTATTCTTTGAATCATTGGCTTTATTGTAAGTCTGAATATCGCCATAACCAACCAAATCAACCCCGTAGTTTATTCCTAAACCTTCATCCTCGGGTGGAGTGTACATGATTTTTAGGAAATAAAGTAGGGTCAAGAAAGCAACGTAAATTGCAAGGGCAATAAAAAAAGCCGTTGTCTGGCTTTTCTTATCATTTTCAAATGTCATATCTTTCATATTCATTACCTTTTCCCACTGGTCAGGCAATGCTCAGAGGGAATATTATTTTCGTTGAACTATACCTTTATCGCCAGAAATTGATTTAATCTTCTCGGCAATACTTTGTGCTTCGTCTTTTGAGTTAACCTCAGCAGCAATCACCTTAGAAAACTCTTTTACTTTTTCGATTCTTGCATTCAAACCAGTGGCTGTAAATTTATCAACCAAGTTCTGAGCATTCGATGCATTTTTGAATAAACCTGCAATAACAACATAACGAACAGTATTTTCGGATATTGTTGTATTTGATGCAACTGGCTGTGGATTTGCTTTAGAAAACTCCACTTTTTTCAATTCAGCCGATTCTACTGGTTTTACATCAGTTTTAACTTCTTCTTTAGGAGAAACCTCAACAGGAGTTACAACAATTGTTTGTTTTGCAACTTCTTTCTTCTCAAAAGTCGGGCGTACGATTTCGTTTTTCTTTTCTGTTTTTGGAATATAATCCAAAGGGTTCAAGCTACTGTACGCAGTATTGCGAACAGGCTTGTGCGAAAATAAAACATAGAATAGACCCGTTGACAAAAGAATAATCGGTAATCCGTACAAAACGAAAGAAAACGAATTGTTTTTCTTTTCGGTATAGGTATAATAATCAGAAGTTGATTCTTCTTCAGAATAAGCAAACTTTTCTTTTTCTTCTGATTTTGGAAAAAGACTATCAAACCCAAAACTCTCGCTAAAGAAATTATTTCTACGGTCTGGCTCAAATACTATGTTGGCTTCATCATTGAGCGAAAAAGTACCAATCTTTTCAAAGGTAAAGAATCTTTGAAAAGCTAAATTGTCTTTTACCTCTTCAACAAATTGCTGAATCCGACGTTTCGACTCATCAATTGAAATTGATTCTCTTCGAGCAATTTGCATTGCTAATAAGCCATCATCTTGCTTGAGTAATTCATTGAATGCAATTTTCTTCTGTGGAGGCATCAACGAACCACTGATTTCATTTACACTTGCTGGTTGGTAATTTGCAATGAAAGCACCAAAATTCGGAACAGTCACGTAATCATACTCATATAGCAGTGTTCTGATATATTCGGCTACCGTTTTCATATTAGTATTGTCATATATGAGCCTAACTTTAGGGAATTAGTCTCAATTTTTTGGAGTTTTTAGGAATAGTCTTTCGGCTACGGTGCTAAATTAAAAAGAAAGATTGATTCCTACAAGAAAATTCAAACCTTGATTCGGATAATACAAGAATCGCTGATATTTCTGTCCGATAATGTTATTCAATTTAACAAATGCCGTAAACTGTTTACTAAACAAATAATCAAACTCGGCATTCAAATCCCAAATAGGTTTAATCTTGTATTCTTTCTCAGTAAGTAAGTTTTGAGCGTATGTACTACCAATGAAAAACAAGTCTAAGTTAGCCACTAATTTTTCAGAAACAACCAAAGTATTTCCCCATTTACCCGTAAAATTTGGTCGGTAGAATGCGTGTTGATAAGTTTTGGTTTTGTAATTGTAAAATTCACCTCTCAAATAAGTTCGCCACATTTCAACTGGTGAATAGTTGAGTTGAGTACTGATATTGAAATACTCAGTTTTAAGTGAATCATAAAGAACCTCAAATTTAGAAACTGCTAAACCGTTCTGAATATCATCTACTTCGAGGAAGTTTTTGTTATTAAATAAATATAAATTTTTGTAAAAACCGAAAGCTCCACGAACATTAAAACTGAAACCTCCGCCCAAATCGCCCTTAGTTCCAACGTAAAATTCACGCATTTTTTCGGTATTCAATAAATTGAACTCAGGAGCTAAAAATGGATTTTCTTCAATGTATGAACCAAACGTATTTCGGATAATATCGCCATCCATACCAGCAAAGAAATAAACCACATTTGGCATTTTATAGGTTAGTTCAATTGTAGGGAATCCTTTTGAACGTTCGACCTTATTGAATGAATCATATTCGCTCAATGCTTTGTAACCAATCTCGGCACCGAAACGATTTAAGTTAACTTTGAACGATGGATGAACCCTGAATAAGTTACGGTTTCCAGAAATATTCAAATCCGAACGTTGGGTCATAAAAGCATCGGCATCTACGAGTGCAACAAATTTTTCACCGACAATTGGAAATGAAGCATTAAAATTTGTTGCCCATTCGAGTTCGTCTGCTTCGTAATTATCTTTGATGGTTCTGATATTGGTTTTAAGAGCATAATCGACTCTTGGTTGAGGTGTAATATTCTCAAAACCTACACCAAATTTGAAAATATTAAATTTTTGGCGATAATTTTCTCTATCGAAATCAACCGAAGGTTCGCCCCCGTAACCATAGAAAAACATATTGCGATGCTCCCACGAACCATCAGCTTTTATGGCAAATTTAGGAGTCACATATTTACCATTTAAGGCGACCAAATTATTTCTCGTTGCCGAATTCTTCAAATCAACTGGACCTTTACTGGTAGAATTATGTAAAGCGTGTAAACCCAAAACCAAGCTACCTTCCTGGTTGGTATTTAAAAATGTCTCTCCATAAAGACGACCATAATTTCCAGCCCCAAGACGAATATAATTGTTAAATTTCTCTACTTCGGTCTTTTTGCCACCTTCGGGCGGAATCACATTTGGGTTAAACTTAACCTCCTCAATGCCAGTTGGTTTACGTTCCACAAAATTATATTTCATTTCACGGTCTTGCATTGGATTCTGAACTGGTGGAATCTTTTCGTAAACACGGTTAGCTTGGGGCAAAACCACATTTCGTTCTTTGGTAATTACAATTTCTTCGTTTCCGATACCGCCTTTTTGAGCAAATGCCGAAACAGTAATGATTGAAAGGATTGAGATATATGCTAATTTTTGAGTTTTCATCTGAATAAATTTTGATTTTGAGTGAAATAATAAATCCTGAAACTTCTATTTCTACTCCTTATCTTCAATTTCTTGTAATCGTTTTTTGGCAATTATAATATTATCTGGGGTTTCTGCATTCTCAATGACTGATTTTAATGTAACCTTTGCCTGAAAGTATTTTTCGAGCGAAATGTAATTTTCAGCAATTAGCATATAGGCCTTTTCGTACCAATAAGCAAAATTTGAATAGTCATCGGCAAATGCCTGCAAAGTTTTAATTGATTGGTCGTGTTTACGTTGTTTGTATTGAATATCTCCAATAAAATAATTTGCTTCGGCTCCATTTACATCTTTTGCCATAACAACGGTTTTCTTGAATTCTTCTTCAGCACGATTCAAATCCCCTTTTTGCATGAATGATTTACCCAAATAAAGTTGGGCTTTGTTGTTTGCACCCAAAACCACATTACCACCATTGTTTACAATTTCACGGCAAAATACTTGTACAGAATCTTGATTTCCGGTTAGGTAATAACAATCCAACAATCCGAGCCATGCGGTTACAATCTCTCTTTTGTTAGAGGATGAAAGTGTTACAGTTCGATAATCAGTTATTGCATTTTTGTAGCTTTTATTGGCAAATTCTATTGCAGCGGCTCTTAATGCAGACTTCGTAACAAAACTTGTTCGGTTATCTGAAACTACTTGATTATAATAAATGAGTGCATTTCGATTATCTTTCAATAAGTAGTATGAATCAGCCAAATAGTATTTTGCCTCGTAAACATTGGTACTTGTTGGATAATTATTGATGTATTTTATGAGGGCTTGCACTGCTTTGTCGTATTTTTCGTTCAAATACAAATTTTTGGCAGCATCGTATTCAATACCAGCAACCGAGCCATCTTCTGGGTTATTTTTACGGTATTCCTCGATAATTGAAGAAAAATCTTCTGGACGACCGATTGTATTTAGCGTTTCTTGCAAACCCAAAATAGCTTCTTGTGTAACACTCGAATTTCCGTACCTTGTTATAATTATTTTATAATCATTTACCGCTGCATCATAATTTTTGAGGTTATTGAATGCGGTAGCACGTTTCATCAAAGCATTAGGAATTAACGTACTTTTAGGTCTTTCACGAATCATTTTAGTAAGGATATTAACCGCATTTTGGTAATTACCTTTCTCAATTTCGATAGAACCATTCTGAAAAAGTGCATCATCAACCATTCGTGAGTTCGGATAAGCTGTAGCCAAACGGTCATAAATTTGCTGAGCCTCTTGATTTTTACCTAAGAAAGTTAAAGTCAATGCTTTTTGATACAATGCGTAATCTTTCTCGCTACGGTTTTCGTTAATAGCTGTATTATAATATTTGAGTGCCTCATCATAATTTTTTGTAACCAAATAACAATCTCCAATTCGGACAATCGCATCTTCGTAGCTTTGTCGATTTGCCTCGTCTTTTTTCACTTTTGTAAATTCTTTGAAATAAGACATGGCCTTACCATACTCTTTTTGGTTGTAATAAAGATACCCTAAGCTATATCGGCTTTTTTGTTTGTACGTTTCATCACCACTTTTGAGAATATCCAAATAAAGTCTTTCAGCTTCTGGGCTTTTTGATGCATCGGCCGCCTCGGCTCTCCAAAATGTAGCTTTTTGTTTTAAATCATTGTCAATTGGCTGGGTCAATGATTTATCAAAATATGAAATTGCCTTTGCAAATCTTTCTCCATTAAAATCTAAAACTCCTTGATTAAAACAAAGTCTTTGGTAAGCAGCATTGATTTTGGGAGTTTTGCGTTTTAATCCTTCGATATAGGCAATGGCTTGTGAGTAATTATTAGAATCAAACAAAATATCGCTCAAAATCTCATTGGCTTCATCTTCATATTTTCCGTTTGGATAATTCTTTAAATAATTTTGTAACTCATTGATTGCCTGAACATTAGAACCCATATCAACTTGAACTTTAGCAAAGTTGAATAATGCTTCTTCTTTGATTTCTTTATCAAATTCTAAGTTTTTTGCTTGGTCGAAAGCCGCCGATGCTGCACCCATATCGGCAGCTTTCAATGAAGAAATTCCAAGATAATAGGATGCTTGCTGACCTAATTGGTTATTCTGTGCAGCGATTTTTTTAAAGTTTTCGGCTGCTTTTTTAAATTCATTAGTTTTAAAGAGGCTATATCCATGTCTGAAAGTAACTTGATTCGAAACCGTTCCTCTTCTAAAATTGCGGAACATATCATAATACTTAGCCGCTTTCGTGTAATCGTTCTTAAAAAAATTGACTTCCGCTGTAACCAAACATATATCATCTATCTTGCGGCCATTCGGTTTTGCCAAAATTGGTTCGGTGTAAGCTAACAATTCATCGTATTTCTTTTGGCGAAACAAAATTTGTGCAATCCAATTCGGGGCTTCGATTCGGTAAGGAGCAACATTCTCAACCTTTTTAAAATCTAACAAAGCAGCATCGAGGTTTTCATTCTGGAAATTTATTACACCTGCATAATATGAAGCATGTACTGCAAACTCAGAAATAGAACCTTTCACAAAATTGAATTGTGGAAGAGCATTTTTAGGTTGTTTCATTTGGTAGTACGACATCCCCAATTTGTAGCGATATTCGTACATTTTAAGCTCATCTCCCGTATTTTCTATGGCTCTTTCGTAGTAAGTTATTGCTTTTTCGTAGTCGCCTTGGTCGTAGAAATACTGAGCCAAATCTCCATAAATTACCTTAGCTTTTGGGTGTTGAGAATTATTAATGACAAATCGGTCTAATTCAATCTCAGCATCTTGGGCTTTTGTATAAAGTCCAGACAATGCGGAATAATACTCAGCATTTGACAGATTGAAATCATTAGAATGAATTGATTTACCCGTTTTTTGAATATATGTCTGAAACTCTTCGCGGGCGGCCGTGTATGCTTTTTTCTCAAATAATTCGATACCATTTCGGTAATGCAGCTCGGCATCGGTGTAATTCAATGTATTCTGTGCAAAGAGCGAGGCACTAAAAATCGCATAAGTTAATAGGAAAGAAACGAGGTTCTTTTTCATTTCGATTATGGGAGAGGTTTAATGAAATAAAAAGACGTATTTTCTTCAATTTAAGTACTCAAAAGCAAATACGACTAACTGTTTGACAATGTTTATTCAAAAGCGATGCCAGTTTTTGTAAAGAAAGGACTTTTTGATTAGTTTCACGTTTCTTAAACGGAAATTATTAAAAAAAAATTGTCATAAACTATTGTTAATCAAAAGTTAAAGAATGAAAAAACAAACTTTCTTCATCACTCTAATAATCTTAACATTCATTTTCAATCAGGTAATTGGTCAGAAAACTGACATTAACTACACCCTTGAGATGCCTCAACCACAAACTCATTATTTTGAAGTTACGATGGATATTGAGGGAATCCAATCAAACCCTAAAATAACAGACAAATCTTTTGTAGATGTGAAATTGCCCGTTTGGACACCTGGTTCGTATTTGGTTCGTGAATATGCAAGACACGTTGAAGGATTCTCTGCATCGAATGGAGGTACAACATTAAACTCAAAGAAAATCAACAAGAATACTTGGAGAGTTCAAACCGAAAACAAAGATAAATTTACTGTAAAATACAAAGTTTATGCCTTTGAATTAACGGTTAGAACCAGTTTTTTGGATGAGTCGCACGGGTATTTAAACGGGGCAAGCATTTTTATGTATGTTCCTCAATTGAAAGCAAGCCCTTCGACAGTTAAAATAAAAACTTATGAAAAATGGAATGAAGTTTCGACTGGTTTACCGAAAATATCAAAAACTGATTTTGTCTATTATGCCGCAGATTATGATATTTTGGTAGATTCCCCAATCGAAATCGGAACTCACAAAGTTTTGTCATTCAATGCTTTAAACATTCCGCACAAAATCGCAATGTTTAGTGTTGCACCTCTTCAATATGACGAAGAAAAAGTATTGACAGCATATAAAAAAACTGTTGAAGCAGCAGCGAGTGTAGTTGGCGAGCATCCTTGTAAAGATTATACATTTATCATTCATCATCAGCCCGGAATCGGTGGTGGATTAGAACACTTAAACTCTACAACTTGTCAAACAGGTTTGGGTGCATACACATCGGATGGTGCATTTAAAGGATTCATGAGTTTAATTGCCCACGAATATTTTCACTTATGGAATGTTAAACGAATTCGTCCGTTTGCACTCGGGCCATTCGATTACGACAATGAGAATTATACAACAATGCTCTGGGTTTCGGAAGGTTTTACTTCATTCTATCAAGACTATATTTTGAGGAGAGCCGAGATTTTAACCCCCGAAGAATACCAAGGGAAATTCATGAGCGAAATAAATACAATCGAAAATCAGCCTGGAAATAAAGTCCAATCGGTTTCTGAATCAAGTTGGGATGCATGGATTAAATATTATCGTCCGAATGAAAACTCAAGAAATAGTACAATTTCGTACTATGATAAAGGCGGAGTGATTGGTGGAATGCTTAATCTCCTCATTTTGAATGAGACCGATGGGAAGAAGAATTTAGATAATGTATTTAAGATTTTGTGGTCTGAATATTACAAAAAAGAAGGAAGAGGATTTAAAGACGAAGAATTCAAAGCTGTTTGTGAACAAGTTGCTGGTAAAAAGTTAGATGATTTTTTTGCAAAATACATCAACGGAACCGACGCTATCGAATATAATAAATTCTTTGGTTATGTGGGTCTCAAAATGGTTGATGAGTATGCGTCCTCAAATAATCCGTTTTTAGGGGCAACTGGCATTGGGTCAAAGATTGCTTCAATTACAAAAGATAGCCCAGCTTATGTGGGTGGTTTGAATGTTGGAGATGAAGTTGTGGAAGTAGATGGTGTAAAAATCAGTTCTTTGGCAAGTATTTTGACTGATAAAAAAGTGGGCGATTTATTGAAAATTACTGTAAAAAGAGCCGGCGAATTAAAAACTTACAATATCACACTCACTCGGAATCCTACGGTAAAGTACAAATTAGAGAAAATTGAGAATCCATCAAAAAAACAAGAAGAATTGTATAAAAAGTGGATGTATATCAAATAAATGACAAAGCCCTCATAAATCTGAGGGCTTTGTTTTTAATCTACCGAATCTAAAACGTAATCGAAATCGTCTTGCATTTGCTTGAACCTCTCAACGACTTTCTCTAAAAAGGTATCTCCGATAATTTCCTCAATTTCATCTTCACCCGAGACATCCATTTCGCTAATTTTGTATGTTTGCTCAAACATACCCGCCTCAAACTTAATTATAAATTTATTGTTCCAATAATATAAATTGGCTTTGCAATAACTGTTTGGTAACTCTTTTAAAAATTTCATAGTTTGTCAATAAATGTTTTGCATAAAGTATAACGATGCAATATTAAATAAGTTTCAATAATTTCACAAAAAACTCATTTCAATCAAAATGAACAATACTTTTTTAAAATACTTTACATTAATTATAATTATTACTTTTAATATTAATTGTTCTAATCAAAAAGATAAAGAAACCGAACAATTCTTGATTCGTGGAAATTTGGCAATGACAAAATTTGAATACGATAAAGCCATGTATTTTTACAATGAAGCCATCGAAAAAACTAAAGACTATGCTCCTGCCTACAATAACCGTGGTCTTTTAAAAGTACAAATCGGAGATTTGGATGGAGCAATCACCGATTTTGAAAAAGCATTGAGTTTAGAACCCGATTTTAAGGAAGCCATTTACAATTTAGGGAATTACCTTGGTGAAAAAGGCGAATTTGAAAAAGGCTTAAGCTATCTTAAACAAGTAGAAAATACTTATAAAGATTCATCATTTTATCATACATCGCTTGGATTTATCCATACCAATCAAAATAATTTCAGTCAAGCATACGCCGATTTCCAGAGGGCAATTATGCTGAACCCTAATAATGACAAAGCATACTCAAATCTCGGTTTTGTACAAATTCAAGAAAAGAAATACACTGACGCAAAAATCAATTTCGAGAAAGCATTGCAACAAAATCCGAAGCAGGACATGGCGTTAAATAACCTCTCGTTTATCTATTCGAGAGAAGAAAACTACCCCAAAGCTTTAGAATTAATCAACAAAGCTCTCGAACAAAAACCCGTTGACCCACTTTATCAAAATAACAAAGGATACATTCTGCTGATGCAAAATCAACTCGAAGAAGGTAAAAACTTGATTGAAAATGCTATCAATCAGTCAAAAAATAAAAATCCTTGGGCATACAGAAATTTAGGGATTTACTACTTAAAAACAAATAACTTGACTAAATCGCTCGAAAATTTACAACTTGCCGAATCGCTCGACCCAAGTGTAGAATTAATTTATTATTACCTCGGTTTAGCCGAAAAAGCTAATAAAAACACTAAAAAAGCATGCGAATATTGGCAAAAAGGAAGCAAGTTGAAAGATTCTAAATCGATTCAAATGCTTACAGAATGTAATTAAACTGAAGTATATCCGTTCTTACTGAATACACACCAAAGGAAAAAATTATGTCAACAACTATAATAATTACAATTTGTACACTTTTATTGATTGCCTATTTATTTGACCTAACATCAGCAAAAACAAGAATACCGTCTGTCATTTTATTAATCTTTTTAGGTTGGATTTTACACCAAGGAATCCAATTTTTTGGAATCAATATCCCAAATCTATCGGAAATCTTACCAGTTCTTGGGACAGTCGGATTGATATTAATTGTATTAGAAGGTTCTCTCGAACTTGAATTGAACAAATCAAAATTTGGATTGGTAAAAAAAGCATCCATTGTTGCTTTATTACCAATGTTAGTTCTTTCTATTGGTTTTGGGTATGTTTTTCACATTTACACTGGCTGCACTTTCAAGAATGGATTAGCAAATGCGATACCGATTTTTGTGATTAGTAGTGCCATCGCAATTCCAAGTGTAAGAAACTTAGGTAACTCCGAACGTGAATTTGTAACCTATGAAAGTAGTCTTTCAGATATTTTTGGAGTTATTCTATTCAATTTTATTACACTAAATGATAATATTGGTACAAGCTCGATTGGGGTATTTACTTTTCAATTATTCATCATTCTACTTATTTCATTTGTAGCTTCAATGGGGCTATCGTATATTTTGAGCCACCTAAAACATCAAATCAAGTTTGGCCCAATTATATTACTCGTTGTACTTATTTATGCAATTTCTAAGGTTTATCACCTACCTTCGTTAATTTTCATCTTACTTTTTGGGCTATTTCTTGGAAATCTCGATGAACTCAAACATATAAAATTGGTTCAAAAGCTAAAACCTGAAATCCTTGACAAAGAAGTTCATAAGCTCCAAGAACTAACCACCGAGTTTGCTTTTATCATTCGTTCCTTGTTTTTTCTGCTCTTTGGATTCTCAATGGAGACCCGCGAAGTATTAAATACAGATACAATCCTATGGGCAATAGTCATAACAACCTCAATTTTTGGAATAAGATACATTACACTTCGAGTTTTTAAGCTGTCTTTAAACTCGGTGGTATATATTGCACCCCGTGGGCTAATTACAATTTTATTATTTTTATCAATTCCAGTTAATCAAAAAATTGATTTAGCTAATAAATCACTTATCATACAAGTCATTATTATAACAGCAATTGTCATGATGATTGGATTAATGATAAAACCAAATGAAATTAAAGAACAAAACACAAATAACTGAAAATGAGAATTTTAAGCACAATTGGCCTACTTACGTTATCAAATATCTTTATGACATTTGCGTGGTATGGACACCTAAAATTTAAAGATATAGCTTGGTTTAAGTCTTTAGGATTACCTATGATTATATTGATTAGCTGGGGAATTGCACTTTTTGAATACATTATTCAAGTTCCGGCAAACCGAATTGGATATTCAGATTATGGAGGACCATTTAACCTCTGGCAATTAAAAGTTTTACAGGAAGTAATCACTTTGATTGTCTTTACGATTTTCACAACGGTTTTATTCAAGAATGAAACATTGAGGGTAAATCACATTATCGGATTTGGATTTTTAGTATTAGCAGTATATTTCATTTTTAAAAAATAAATTATGGCAGAATTGACGAAAGACAAAGTTTTAGTTCGACAAATTAAAGACACAGTATTAATTGCAGTTGGGGTACTGACTGCGAGTTTCGGTTTAAATGGATTTTTACTTCCAAACAATTTTATTGATGGAGGTGTAATTGGAATGTCTCTATTAACCGAAATTTTAACAAATATTGATTTAGGAATTTTGATTGTAATTATCAACGCTCCATTCATTTATATCGGATTAAAACAAATTTCGACACATTTTGCGATAAAAAGTTCAATTGCGATTCTCGCACTTGCCATTGTCGTACACACAGTTCATTTCCCAACGATTACTCATGATAAATTACTAATAGCCATTTTTGGTGGTTTTTTCTTAGGTGCCGGTAGCGGTCTTGCTATTCGTGGAGGAGCTGTAATTGATGGTACAGAAGTTTTGGCAATTTACGTCAGCAAACGTACAAGCCTAACAGTTGGGGATTTCATTGCGGCCTTCAACGTGGTCTTATTTACTGTAGCCGCATTTATGATAAGTATCGAAACAGCCATGTACTCAATGCTCACTTATTTTGCTGCCTCTAAAACGGTTGATTTCTTACTGAATGGTATTGAAGAATACATTGGAGTTACAATAGTCTCACTCGATTCTGAGAAGATTCGCAAAGCGGTGGTTGAAATATTAGGTCGGGGTGTTACGGTTTATAAAGGAGAAGGAGGTTACGGAAAATCGGGTTCAATCGAAAATGACCGTAAAATTCTGTATTGCGTTGTCACTCGTCTCGAAGTTACAAAACTATTACTCGAAATTGAGAAAATTGACGAAAATGCTTTCGTTGTACAGCACCCAATCAAAGATACAAAAGGCGGAATGATAAAAAAACGACCATTACATTAAATAAAAGAGGCTTTTGCCTCTTTTATATTTTCTTATAATTCTTAAATACTTCAGTACTGATTTCAGCATCAATCTTGATTTCGAGCAATTTACATCTATTAGTTTCGAGATAAAAATAACTCAAAATGTCTTTTAGTTGTATTTCATTCTCTGAATAGTAATAATCAATGCCTGCATCTTCGGCAGTTTTCTGGGCTGAGTAATTTTGCTTAGTGACAAAAAATTCTTCAAGTTCTGGTTGCCTCGATGGACCATCAATAATCCTAAAAATATTTCCTCCTTGGTTATTCAGGACAATTACTCTTAAATTTTTGGGCAAGTAATTATTCCAAAGAGCATTTCTATCATAGAAAAACGAAACATCTCCAATCAAACAAACCACAGTTTTATCAGTTTTGAGAGCCTGTCCAACGGCTGTACTCAAAATTCCGTCAATTCCGCTTGTACCACGATTACAATAAACTTCAATTTCTGAATTCGGTGACGTACCAATAATATTTGCGTATCTGACAGGCATACTATTTCCCAAATGTAGAATACTATCATCGGGCAGGGTTTGTAAAACCTCCTCTACTACTTTAAACTCAGAAAACGGTACTCCATCCAAATATTTATATAATTTAGATTTTGCTTTCACATCCAAATCACGCCATTGAGCAATATAAAAATCATCGTCTTCCTCGTCTCCTTCTCTAAATTTCTGAAAATCTAAATCGCTAAAAAGTTTTTCAAAAAAATAATTTGGAGAAATTTCTAATTTATGGGTTAGAGACTGAAAAGGGTCAATAACATCCGAATTTTCTTGGATATGAATATGGAACTTGGGTTTATTCGCTCTAATAAACTGCTTAAAACTCTTAGATATAAATGATTTTCCGCAGGTGATTAATAAATCTGGCCTTAGTTCAGGATTTAGGTTTGATGATAAAAAAATATCTTGTGAAGAAATAAATTCAGCATTTCTATGCAAATTTGAAATAACATCACCCAAAACTGGCACACTAAATTCTGTACTAATCTTACTTAAAATCTCACTCAAGTTTAAGTTATTCTGACCTACTGCAATCAACTTTTTGTCCGAACTCTCCCAAATATCTAAAATCTCATTCCAATCACTTTTTGAAATTACTTTCTCAGACTTAAATTGATTGATAATTCTAACGTCTCTGTTAAAACTTATCTTTTCAGTTCCATTCGGATAAAATGGCTCTCGAATAGGAACATTTATATGAACTGGCCCTTTAGGCTCAGCTTGACTAAGGTTAATTGCTTCATTGGCAACCCTTTCTATTTGCCAAACTGCATCAGAGTTAGAATATTCAACTGGTAAATCAAAACTTTTTTTGACGTGCTTTCCATAAATTTCTCTTTGGTAAATCGTTTGACCATCATATTGGTTTATCCACTCTGATGGTCTATCGGCAGTAAGAATCAATAACGGAATTTCTTGAAAATATGCTTCAACCACTGCAGGAGCAAAATTATAAGCAGCCGAACCCGAAGTGCATACTATGGCCACTGTCCTACCGCTTTGTAAAGCCATACCCATTCCGATGAATCCAGCTGAGCGTTCATCAGGGATGCTGTAAGTTGTAATTGACGGATGTCTCGCAAAAGAAATTGTCAAAGCCGCACTTCTCGAACCCGGACAAAGTATTACATCAGTAATATTTTTTTGAGCACAAATTTCTGCGATGTCGTGAATTGGTTGTAAAATTGCCATTTTTCAAACGCCTGAGAATTGAATATTTAGGAGGATTTTGTACTGATATACGAATCATTCAATTCTTAATCAGGATAAAAACCTCCAAAATAGGGTTAAAGTTTAACTTTAGTCAAAAAAAAGACACCATTTTAAGGTGTCTTTTACTGTAATTTATTTATAATCAATCAATTATCCTAAATATGCTTTTAGAGCTTTGCTCCGTGAAGTTTGTCTTAAACGACGAATCGCTTTCTCTTTTATCTGGCGAACACGTTCACGAGTAAGGTTAAATTTCTCACCAATTTCTTCAAGTGTCATCGCTTGCTCACCATTCAAACCAAAGTAGTACGTAATTACCTCGGCCTCTCTTTGTGTAAGGGTAGATAACGCTCTCATAACCTCACGACGAAGCGAATCGTTGATAAGACCTTGGTCAGGTTTTTCTTCGCTGTCGTTTTCGAGTACGTCGAGTAAGCTATTTTCTTCTCCCTGTACAAACGGTGCATCAACCGATACATGGCGTCCAGAGATTTTAAGAGTATCGATTACCTCAGCTGCGGTAATCTCAAGAACTTCGGCTAATTCTTCTGGTGAAGGCTCACGCTCAAATTTTTGCTCAAGGTCAGAAAAAGTCTTCGAGATTTTATTTAACGAACCAACACGGTTAAGTGGTAATCTTACAATACGAGATTGCTCAGCCAAAGCTTGAAGAATTGACTGACGAATCCACCAAACGGCGTAAGAGATAAATTTAAAACCACGGGTCTCGTCAAAACGTTGAGCAGCCTTGATAAGTCCGAGGTTTCCTTCATTGATAAGGTCACCGAGAGATAAACCTTGGTTTTGATATTGTTTAGCAACCGATACAACGAAGCGAAGGTTTGCCTTGGTGAGTCGTTCAAGAGAAAGCTGGTCTCCATCACGAATCTTTTGGGCCAAGATTACCTCTTCATCGGGTGTTAATAAATCCACTTTACCAATTTCTTGAAGGTACTTATCAAGCGACTGGCTTTCACGGTTGGTTATTTGTTTACTAATTTTTAGTTGTCTCATCTTGAAACGAATCCTTTTCTAACGTAAAACGTAAAAAACAGGTACAAAGTATTATAGATTTAGTAGAGCATTGATTTTCAATACTCTACTTTGAAAACAGAATATTTTTAGTTTTTGTTCTCTTGCTTCTCAGGTCTTGGAGGACGTGGCAAAAGGACTTTTCTCGAAAGTCTGAATTTACCAGTTTTTTGGTCGATTTCAATCAATTTCACTTTGATTTCTTCGCCAATTTCCAATACACCATCCATACTTGGAAGTCTCTCCCAAGTGATTTCTGAGATATGCAATAAACCTTCTTTACCAGGTAAGAACTCAACAAAAGCACCGAATGGTTGGATAGATTTAACCTTAGCATCGTACTCCTCACCAACTTCTGGCATGGCAACAATACCGAGGATTCGTTTCTTGGCCTTATCCATACCTTCGCCATCTTTAGCGAAGATTGAAACATGACCTTTTCCTTCTTTTTCTTCGATTGTTACAGTTGTACCCGATTCACGTTGGATTTCTTGAACTATTTTACCACCTGGCCCGATAACAGCACCGATAAATTCTTTCTCAATAATAATTGTGAAAGCACGTGGTGCATGAGGTTTAAGGTCTGGTCTTGGAGCTTCAAGAGCCTCTTTCATTTTACCTAAAATATGGATTCTACCTTGCTTCGCCTGGTCGAGTGCTTGCTCTAAAATTTCAAATGAAAGTCCACCGATTTTTATATCCATCTGACAAGCAGTGATACCTTTTTCAGAACCGGTTACTTTGAAATCCATATCGCCAAGGTGGTCTTCATCACCCAAAATATCAGATAAAACGGCCCATTTACCAGTTTTTGTATCTGTAATCAAACCCATCGCAATACCCGAAACTGGGGCTTTGATTGGCACACCAGCATCCATCAACGAAAGACACCCTGCACAAACCGTTGCCATTGATGAAGAACCATTCGATTCTAAAATATCAGAAACAACTCGAATTGTATATGGATTCTCAGCATCTGGAGGAAGGATTTTCTTCAATGCTCTTTGAGCCAAGTTACCGTGTCCAATCTCACGACGGCCAGGTGCTCTATTCGGTTTTACTTCACCTGTCGAAAACGATGGGAAGTTATAGTGCAACATAAAACGGTTGTAGCCAGAAACCATTGCTTGGTCAACCAACATTTCATCGAGTTTGGTACCCATTGTCGTTGTTGTCAATGATTGGGTTTCTCCACGAGTGAAAAGTGCCGAACCGTGTGCCGAAGGTAAGAAATCAACTTCACAAGTTATCGGACGGATTTCATCTAATTTACGTCCATCCAAACGGATTCTATCATCCAAAACCATATTACGAGAAGCATAATATTGAATATCTCCGTAATAAACTTTGGCAAATCCTGATTTTTCGGCACGTTCTTCTTCGGTCAACGAAGCAAGGAATTCATCCAAAATTGCACCAAATTTTTCTTTACGAACTTGTTTATTGGCGTTTCCTTCTTTGCAAACCGCATAAACCTTATCGTAAAGTTCTTTATTCATACGCTCACGCAATTCTTCATCGTGAGTTTCGTGGTTGTATTCTCTTTTTTGAGTTTTGCCAACCGCTTGTTCTAATTCTGAGATACCAGCAATCTGAACTTTGATAGCTTCATGAGCCAATCGGATTGCCTCAATCATCTCGACTTCTGAACATTCGTCGGCTTCGCCTTCAACCATGATGATGTTATCGGCAGTACCAGCAACAATTAAATCAATCGAAGCTTTGGCAAGTTGAGAAGTGTAAGGGTTAATTACATATTCTCCATTGATTTTTGCAACACGAACTTCAGAAATTGGACCATTGAATGGCAAATCTGAAACCGCAATTGCTGATGCAGCAGCCAAAGCAGCGAGTGCATCAGGCTGAACTTCTGGGTCAGCCGAGATAAGTGTGACAATTACCTGAATTTCGGCATGGTAATCCTCAGGAAAAATTGGTCTTAATGCTCTATCAATCAAGCGACTGATTAGAACTTCTGGGTCAGACAACTTGCCTTCACGACGTTGAAAACTACCAGGGATTTTACCTGCAGATGCAAATTTTTCTTGATAATCTACCGATAATGGTAGAAAGTCAACGCCTTCGCGAGCCTCGGGAGCACCTACTACTGTTGCCAACAACATAGCTTTGCCGCAACGTAATAACACAGCACCATCTGCTTGTCTCGCCAATTTACCAGTTTCAAGGGTAATGGTTTTGCCATCCGGCATTTGGATGGTCTTGGTGTGAATGTTAAACATTTCGATTTGTTTTTAAATTACGTTTTCCGCTTCCGACGTAATAAATTTTATCCTATTTTACCGCGGGGATATAATGAGTTTTTTGTTTGAAGTTTTGAGTTGTTGTTTGATTTCGGGTATCGAAAACCGAAGTACAAAAACAAAAATCAGGGAATTCGGTAAAGAATCCCCTGATGTGGTCGTAAATTATTTACGGATGCCTAATTCGGCAATGATTGCTCTGTAACGAGAAATATCTTTCTTGTACAAATAATCAAGAAGACGACGACGCTTACCTACCAAACGCAATAAACCTGCACGAGTAGAGTAATCATGTTTGTGAGACTTCAAGTGCTCTGTAAGGTGGGCGATTCTGAATGTGAATAACGCAATTTGCGATTCTGGAGAACCTGTATCGGTTGTCTTCTTTTGGAAACCTTTGCTACCAAAGATTTCTTCTTTCTTCTCCGAAGTTAAATACATTTGATGTTAACTTAGATTAATGATTAAAAATTAAAACAGATGCAAAATTAGGATTATTATTTTGAATTTGCAAATTATGGTTGGTTTTATTGGGATTATGACGTTCCTATTGGCTTGAAGCCTTATAACATCACTCACTGAGTTGAGCGGAGTAAGTGCGAATAAATTAAAGGATTTATGTTAAAAATTTTGAAATTGGTCGTCAAACTGACGTATAAGTTTATTCATATCAAGACTACCTTCATAGTATTGAGCATTCAAGAAAACTACTTTGTTTTTTTCAATATCATAGATGATGGTTTCCAACATTATCTTACCTCTGATGGGTATTTTGATATAAATGCTCGGACCAAAAAGTAAATTGTAAAACACTGTCTCAGCAATACTACTTTGAATGGCTTGTTTATTAAGTTCTTTCTGATATTGTTGAGCGTGATAGAATGCATCGCAAACGAAGACAATACCAAATTTGGCTTTATTTGATTGTAGAGCCTGCTTTAGATTTGGAGGGATTTGGGCAGTATTGTAAAAAGTCTTATTGGGTTTCGCAAAGCCACCATTCAAATTGATAGCCTTTGTGAAAGTATTGGCTATTTCTCGTCTAATCTCCCAGGCTTGATTATAGTTATGAATTTTAAGTTGACGGCTATTTATGCGATATATATGCTCAAACCTATTTGTCAAAGTATCAGCAATTAAACGATTAGCAGAGGTATCTTTTTCGGATTTGGTATCACCATACACCCGATTAACAGAAATATACGGTACTATGATAGCATCCTTTAAATCACTTGCACTAATACTCGTCAAAGGCTTAGGAGTATGGAAAAAAATAAATACTGTCAGTAATAAGTTCATAATAAATGTGGCATTTGTTAGATTTCAACACAAATTCAAATAAAACTCACAGAATTGAAGTAAATATAAAAAATTATATTTTGGAGTTTGATATACTAATTTAACTCAAAAAATACAGGATTACAAATACAAAAAACATAAGTCCCTCACCTTACCCAAAGTCGGATAAAATGAGGAACTTTGTCTAACATAGAAAATGGTTATAGCTCAGAATTAAATCTAATCAAATAACTACCGTAATGCCTCAGCACCAGCTTTAATTTCGTCAACAACCGATGGGTCGAGCAAAGTAGATGTATCGCCGAGGTTTGAAGTTTCGCCTTCAGCAATTTTGCGTAAGATTCGTCGCATGATTTTTCCCGAACGGGTTTTTGGTAAACCGCTCACAAACTGGATTCTATCAGGTTTAGCGATTGGCCCAATCACTCTCGAAACCGTTGCCAAAATATCTCTACGCGTTAATTCTTCGTCATGAACCATCGATTCACAAATTACATAAGCATAAATTCCTTGTCCTTTTATATCGTGAGGATAACCAACAATCGCCGATTCTACAACTCCTGTGTGCATATTGATGGCGTTTTCAACCTCAGCCGTACCAATTCGGTGACCCGAAACATTTAATACATCATCAACCCGCCCAGTGATTCGGTAATATCCGTCTTCATCTCTCAAACAACCATCACCAGTAAAATAAAGGTTTTGATAGGTTGAGAAGTATGTTGTTCGGCAACGTTCATGGTCGCCCCAAGTGGTTCGTATCATCGAAGGGAATGGGAATTTGATACAAAGGTTACCATTTACACCGTTACCTTGAATCTCAACACCGTTTTCATCAACCAAAATTGGTTGTACCCCTGGCAATGGAAGCGTAGCAAATGCAGGTTTTGTTTTGGTGATTCCTGCCAATGGAGAAATCAAAATACCACCCGTTTCGGTTTGCCACCAAGTATCAACAATCGGGCATTTACCTTTTCCGATATTTTCATTGTACCAATTCCAAGCCTCTTCGTTGATAGGTTCACCAACCGAGCCAAGTACTTTGAGCGAACTTAAATCTTTATCGTTTACATATTCAAGTCCAAATCCCATTAATGAGCGAATAGCAGTTGGGGCAGTATATAGAATATCAACTTTGTGTTTATCTACAATATCCCAAAAACGACCCGCATCGGGGTAAGTTGGTACACCTTCAAACATCAAAGTTGTCGCTCCATTTGCCAACGGGCCGTAAACAATATATGAATGACCCGTAATCCAACCGATGTCGGCAGTACAGAAATGAATCCAACCTGGTTTGTACTGAAAAACATTCAGAAATGTATAAGCCGAAAATACCATATATCCGCCTATTGTATGAACCACGCCTTTGGGTTTACCCGTTGAACCAGAGGTATAAAGGATGAATAACGGGTCTTCGGAATCCATTTCTTCGGCAGGGCATTCGGCGGTTACGTGTTTTTCTTCTTCTTCCCACCATACATCACGACCTTTAATCATACTTACTGGGGTGCGAGTGCGGGTTGCAACAATAACTTTTTTAACGGATGGACAACCGATTAAAGCATCATCAACGGTATCTTTCATCGGGATTGCCTTTGCACCACGAACCGCTCCGTCGGTAGTGATTACAGCGACGCATTGAGAATCATTAATTCTATCAGCAATTGAAGAAGCAGAGAATCCACCAAAAACTACCGAATGAATCGCACCGATTCTGGCACAAGCCAAAACAGCAACAGCGAGTTCGGGAATCATTGGCATATAAATACAAACTCTATCGCCTTTTTTGATTCCATTACGTTTCAAAACATTGGCAAAACGGCAAACACGTTCGTATAATTGTCTGTAAGTCAATGTAATAGATTCTTCGTTTGGGTCGTTGGCTTCCCAAATGATTGCTGGTTGATGAGGTTTATCATGAACGTGTCTATCAAGACAGTTTTCTGTAATATTGAGTTTACCTCCAACAAACCATTCAATTTTAGGTTCGCTAAAATTCCAGTTAAGCACTTTCTTCCAAGGTTTACGCCAAACAAAGTTATTGGCAGCAATCTCAGCCCAAAATCCCTCAGGGTCCTCAACCGAATGTTTGTATTGAGCTTGGTAATCGTTAAAATCTGTAATTTTCATTGGAATAAATTTAAGAGGTAATAATTGAATAAATTAAGAAAATAAAAGTTTGTTAATGGTTGAATTTGTTTCTTCGATATTAGAACCGTCAAAATTTGAACGTATATCGGTCTGACTATCGTCCGACCTTGGTAGCGTGCAATAAGACACCTTTTAAGAATCTAACATTGCTTCAAAATTACAACTCAACAAATTATCGTACTCAAAATAATTGAAAAGTAATTATCCAGATTATTTTGAGCATCAGTTAGTAATTTATCATTGAAAAATGCCAATTTTACGATTTCTTGCACATTCTTCAATCTCATTTAAAATATTTACATCATCAATGGTTGAAGGAATCGAATATTGCTCGCCATCAACAATTTGACGCATAGTTTTTCTTAAAATTTTACCCGACCGAGTTTTAGGTAAACGCTTTACTACGAGGGCATTTCTGAAATAGGCAACCGCACCGATTTTGTCACGAATCAAACCCACTAAATCTTCCTCAATCTGGTTTTCTGCAATGTTTTTTCCGTCTTTCAAAACCACAAACCCGATTGGTCGTTGACCTCGAAGTTCATCCGCAATACCAATAACGGCACTTTCAGCAATTGCGGGATGATAACCAATAATTTCTTCCATTTCACCTGTCGAGAGGCGGTGGCCAGAAACATTAATTACATCATCTACCCTACCCATAATAAATACATATCCGTCTTCGTCGATGTAACCACCATCACCAGATAGATAATATCCTTTAAATTTCTTGAGATACGAATGCTTAAATCGTTCATTATCATTCCAAAGGGTTGGCAAAGTACCCGGCGGAAGCGGTAACTTAATAGCCACATAGCCTTCTTTGTTTTTGCCAAGTTTACGACCTTTTTCGCTCAAAATCTGAACATCGTAACCACAAACCGGTTTTGTCGCCGAACCAGCCTTGATAGGAAATTGCTCAACACCCATCATATTTGCCACAATACTCCAACCAGTTTCGGTCTGCCACCAATGGTCAATTACAGGAAGTTTTGAAATATCCTGTAACCATTCGAGTGTCGGAGGGTCGCAACGCTCGCCAGCTACAAATATAGCCTTCAAAGATTTCAGATTGTATTTTTTCTTCAAAAGAGCTTCGGGGTCTTCTTTTTTAATTGCCCGAAATGCCGTTGGAGCAGTAAAAAATGTATTGACTTTGTGTTGTGCAATTACCCGCCAAAATGTACCAGCATCAGGCGTTCGGATTGGTTTTCCTTCAAATATAATACTCGTACAACCCATAATCAAAGGAGCATAAACAATGTACGAATGCCCAACTACCCAACCCACGTCAGATGCCGCCCAAAAAACATCTCCTGCTTTTACGTTGTAAACATATTCCATCGAAAAACGCATCGCAACAGCATGTCCACCATTATCTCTTACAATTCCTTTTGGTTTACCAGTTGTACCCGAAGTATATAAAATGTAAAGAGGGTCGGTTGCATCAACTTTTACACATTTTGCTGGTTTTGAAGCCGCAACTACCTGCTCAAAATCTAAATCTCGGTTTTCAAGAAGAGAAGCCTCACACATAGGTCGTTGCAAAATGATGCAATTGTCGGGTTTATGTTCGGCTTGATTAATGGCATCATCGAGCAATGGTTTGTATGGAATAATTTTATCAAATTCGATGCCGCATGAAGCAGAAATGATAACTTTTGGCTTAGCATCGTCAATTCTTATAGCTAATTCATGAGGAGCAAATCCACCAAAAACAACTGAATGTATAGCCCCAAGCCTGGCACAAGCAAGCATTGAAAATGTTGCTTCTGGAACCATTGGCATATAAATAACGACAGTATCGCCCTTTTTTACATCTAAATTCTTTAATGCTCCGGCAATTTTTGCAACTTGTCGTTTTACTTGATTATAGGTAAATTTCGTAATTGTATTGGTTACTGGCGAATCATAAATAAATGCTGTTTGCTTACCACGTCCCTGTTCAATATGGTAGTCTAACGCTAAATAGCACGTGTTAAGTTTACCGCCTTTAAACCATCTATAAAAACCATTTTTATCTTTAGACAATATCTTTTGTGGAGCTTTGTACCACGCCAATTTCGATGCTTGTTCGCTCCAAAAACCGACTTTATCATCAATACTTTTTCGATAGAACTCATCGTAGTTCATAACACAATTGTAGTTTTGTTGTACAAGTATTTATAGTTATAAGTTATTCGTTAATAGTTATTCGTGCGAAATTCTAAAATACAAGTAGCAGTTACGGAATTCGATTAACGGAAATTTTGCCGTTGCGATAACTATCTTCAAATGATTACTCAGTTGTGTGTTTGAATCAAAACAGTTAAGCAGCAAGAACGTCGGTAGCTAATAAGTTTACTTTTTTTACTAAATCGCGGGTTGAAAATGGTTTTGGAATATACAAATCGGCCCCGATTTCGTAACCTTTCTCAATATCGACTTCTTTGCTCTTTGCACTTAAAAAAACAACCTTAGCGTGGTTAAAATCGGTATCTTCTCTAATAAATCTACAAACTTGATAACCATCAACCTTGGGCATCATAATATCAAGCAAAACTATCTGAGGCTTTTCACGACGGATAATCTCAAAGGCCTCCTCACCATCACGAGCTATGAAAACCAAAAAACCTTCTTTTTTCATTAAAAACTCCAATGATAATAGAATATTTGGCTCGTCATCAACAACTAAAACCTTAATGTCTTTTTTCATAAAATTTTTCCTCCTCACTAAAATTAAATTGGCAATGTAAATATAAAGTTTGAACCTCCATTTGCATTACCTTCAACCCAAATTTTACCATTGTGTAATTCAATAATTTTTTTAGAAATTGCCAAACCGAGTCCGCTACCCTTTGGCTTTCTAATCATTTGGTTATCGGCTTGATAGAATTTTTCAAAAATCAAATTTCTAAATTCTTCTGATACCCCTTGTCCGTTGTCTTGGACACTTACAATAATTTGATTATCTTCTTGAAAAGTCTGAATCGTTACATCACCTTTTCCAGCTTCGGTAAATTTGATAGCATTGGAGAGCAGATTCAAAACTACTTGCATAATTCGGTCAAAGTCGCCTTGAATTTTAGGCACGACATTTTCAGAAATAAATATCAATTCGATTTTCTTTTCTTTTGCCAATTGCTCAATACTTTCGATTGATTCTTTGATGATTTCAACTACATCAATCAATTCAGTATTGAGTTTTAATTTGCCCGAATCAAATTTTTCTAAATCCAAAACCTGATTTATCAAACGACTCAACCTGTCAGATTCTTTAACGATTGTATTCAAAAAATGTTGACGTTCTTCAATTTCTAAATCTGGATTATCAAACAGAATTTCTGATAATGCCTTAATTGATGTCAATGGTGTTCTGATTTCGTGCGTGACTGTCGAAAGAAAATCATCTTTCAATCTATCATTCCGTTGCAATTGCTCAGTCAAAACTTTCATTTCATCCGATTTTCGTTGAAGTTCTTTATTAAGAGCCAATAATTCTTGCGATTTTTTTAGAATCTCAACTACTTCCTCAAGCGAAATTTTCTCTTCTTTTGCCACTGATGAAACCATGATTCGGGCCGAAGCCGTACCAACAATACCAGCCAATAGTTTTTCAGAATACGTTACTAATCGTGGGTCTGCATACTGGTTTTTGAGGTTGATATTATTTTTTTGGGCAAATGTTCTTACAATTTTTTCGGTTCTGGTTTCGCCCAAAAAGCTAATCAAAAGGCTCTTTATGTCAGTTATCAAGGCTTTTCCCTTCCAAACTGTCGAATTTTGCTGAGTTTCAGAATAATTAAAAACATCTACAAACAGTACAGCCTGGTTATGCTCAATCGAATTCTGCTCGGTAAAAATTGAAACTAAACCATAAAAAATAATATTGAGCGATAAAGACCAAAACAAAGCATGAGAGATTTCATCAAGCCCAGTCATTCCAAATAAATGAAATGGATTCAAAAATTCAATTCCGCCGAGTCCAGACTCAACAATTGATTTAGGCAGATAACCTGCACTAATCATCGAAGGCAAAATCAATGTAAAAAACCAAATAAAGAATCCGATAGCCAATCCCACTTTAGCTCCCATCTGATTACCACGTTTCCAATAAATACCACCAATAATTGATGGAGCAAATTGTGAAACTGCGACAAACGAAACCAATCCAAGCGAAACCAACGAGAATTTTTGGCTAACAAATTTAAAGTACAAGTATCCTAAGAAAATAATCAAGAAAATTGAAACTCGGCGAATTGCTTGTACATAAACAGTTGGATTTTGACTGAAATTATTCTTTAGTTTTTGGCTACTCAAAATAAGCGGCATTATCAAATTATTACTAACCATCAGGCTTATTGCAATGGTCTCAACCACAATCATACTTGTTGCTGCCGAAAAACCACCGATGTAAGTAAAATTCACTAAATGTTCGTTTTTGAAATGCTGCGGAATCGCCAAAACGTAATTATCTGGACTAACTTGATTATTTGTAAAAATTAACTCACCACCCAATGCAATCGGAATCACAAAAATGTTGATGAGCAACATATAAAGTGGAAACAACCACATCGCACGATTTAAGTGCTTTTCGTCATAATTTTCGATAACCGCAACTTGAAACTGCCTCGGCAAAAACATAATTGCCATCATAGATGCAAAAACATGCCAAAACCAATCCGATTCGTTGCTAATTTTAGTAATTCGACTCAATGTCTCAGCTTTTAATGCTGTTTTGCCGAAAACATCCTCAAAACCATCAAAAACGAAGTAGGTAATATAAATACCGACCATCAAAAATGCCACTAACTTTATACCCGACTCTACGGCGATGGCAAAAACTAAGCCTTCGTGCCTTTCGGTTGCTTCTACTTTGCGAGTTCCGAAAAGGATGGTAAACAATATCAGAATCAATGCTACATAAAATGTATTATCGTTCAGGATACCAATAAATCCTTTCGTAGAAGTACCTGTAATTATACTAAAACTATTGCTTATTGCTTTTAGTTGAAGTGAAATATATGGAACACACGCCAACAAGCAAAAAACTGTAACCATTACTCCAAGCGTGCGGTTTTTACCGTATCTCGACGAAATAAAATCGGCAATATTAGTTATTCGCTGTAACTTACTGATTCGGATGATTTTACGCATGACGAGCCACCAAAGAGGCATCATGAGCGTTGGTCCGATGTAAACCGTCAGATATTCTAAGCCGTTGCTAACTGCTCTACCCACACTGCCAAAGAACGTCCATGCGGTGCAATAAACCGCTAATGAGAGTGAATAAACGTAAGGATTATTCACCAAACTTTTATTTTTATTAGCCGAACTCTCAGCCCAATAAGCTACTATAAAGAGTAAGCCAAGATAATAAATTGAAAGAATACCAAGTCCAAAATTATTCATCTATATCTGGGTTTGACTTGGTTTTGTTAAATTCTTCTACTACTAATCCAACCACAACAATCATGATAATCCAAACAATAAAAACATAAAAAAACAAAGTTGGAAAAAAACCAAAATGCTTGTCATTGTTTAGGAGTGATAGTATTGGAAAATTGAATAAAAAACAAAAAAACAAGCAAATAGCGAGTAATTTTTGTCCTTTGAGTAAATCTTTCATACGTTTTGACAATATTTGAAAAGCATAGCAAAAAATATAAAAAATTTAACATTTCAAAGAAATTATCTTAAAATAAGAATGTATGTCGGTGGGTTAAAACCGCATTACGACATACATTGCTTGCATTGTTAAACCCTAAGCCTTACACTTATTATTTTGAAATTTACAGTCACAGTAAATTTTGAAAATCTATTTTTCATCGTACTCACCTTGTAAACAATACAGTCCGAAGGTTCCTAAAGCTCCTGCAATCATTGGGCAAAGAACAACTGTATAAATAATTGCCGGGATTATGTTTTCACCACCTTTGTTCCAAAGTGTAACAGCCTGATTTACAATCAAGTAATACACAGCGAATAGTCCAATGGCAATCCAAACTACTCCTAAAATCTTTTTTATTGCGTTCATAATATTTTCTAAGTTAAAAAGTTTTCAAAATTATTTTGGTCAATGACATTTACTCTTGGACTCTATTATCTTTTCCATCAAGGTAAAGCGTACCAATAATAAAACAAGTCGCGGCAATAATTATTGGATACCAAAGCCCCTCTAAGTAAGGTTTATCAACAACTAATGCTTGACCCATTTCTTTGGCTTTTGAATTTGCCGAATTGGCCTGAGTAACTAAGAACGTTGCAATAGTTGGCAATAATCCGCCGAATATACCATTTCCAACGTGATAAGGAAGCGACATTGAGGTATAACGGATTTTTACTGGGAACATCTCAACTAAGAATGCTGCAATCGGACCATAAACCATTGTTACGAAAATCATCTGAATAAATACCATCCAAATTAATGTCCATTTGTCTGAATCAGTAATAGTCACCGTTTTCTTGGTATCTGCTACTGGCTTACCATCTTTCATCTCAACAGCACCGTTGTTCAGTGTAACTGTTTTAACCTCTTTATATAATGTTCCGTCGGCAAATTCTTTTGTAACAGTGTAAACTGAATCTACTCCACCATTTTTGTTTTTAGCATTTTCTTTTACCTCGGCGAGCTTTACAGTTTTTTCGGTAACTTCGGTTTTATTACTTGGATTTACCGTTTCGTACATTTTTGTATAAATTGGACGATATGAAACCACAGCAATGAGCATACCAGCCATCATAATCCATTTACGGCCAATTTTATCAGATAACCAACCAAATACTACAAAGAAAGGAGTACCAAGACACAAAGCCCAAATCAAAATGCTATCAACTTGCTCTTTGGGTACATTCATTACTTTCTCAATGAATGACATCGCGTAAAATTGACCAGTGTACCAAACTACCCCTTGTCCCATGGTGACACCCAAAAGGGCCAAAAGAACAAATTTCATGTTAAGTTTATTTCCAAAAGACTCTTTCAATGGGTTTGTCGAGGTCTTGCCTTCCGATTTTACTTTTGCAAATAAAGGTGACTCGTGCATGTTACGGCGAATGATATACGAAATACCAATCATGAAAATTGAAGCAATAAATGGAATTCTCCAACCATAATCATCGAAAGCTTCTTTAGACATTGAGGCTTTTGTAACTGCAATCACAATCAACGAAACAATCAAACCAGCAGTTGCTGTAATCTGAATCCATGAAGTCATATATCCCCTTTCGTTGTTTGGTGAGTGTTCGGCCACATAAGTCGCGGCCCCACCGTACTCGCCACCAAGAGCCAAACCTTGCAATAAGCGAAGTAATAATACCAAAGTTGGAGCAAGCATACCGATTGTTTCGTATGAAGGAATCAACCCGATGAAAAATGTAGCGGTACCCATCAAAAGAAGAGTAACCATGAAAGTATATTTTCTACCGATAAGGTCACCGAGGCGTCCGAAGAATAAAGCACCAAACGGACGCACGATAAAACCTGCAGCAAAAGTTGCTAAAGTTGATAAAAATGCAAGTGTTTCGTTGCCACTTGGAAAGAATTTAGTTGAGATTACGGTTGCTAAACTTCCGAAGATATAGAAGTCGTACCACTCAATCATTGTTCCTACAGATGATGCTCCAATGATAGAAAACATCGAACTTTTGGTTTTTGATGACATAATTTTAATAATTTTAGATAGAATAATGAATAGGATTGAATTATAAATAGATTTGTAATTGGGCGATAAATTCACCGTATTTTTTGGCACTACCCGTCATCGTTAATTCTGGACGGAGTGAATATTGAGTGGTGATTTTTGCATGATGACCGTCAATCAACCAGTTTACACCTGCATCAAAATTAGAAACAGTTTTTGGAAGTGCGTCAAAGTTTTTACTTGTAAAGGCAACAAAAGGCTGAACTCTCAATTTTGGTTTCTCAGAAGCTTTTGGTAAGAGTAATCCAGCTTGAGTATAAAAAATCTGACCAGTACCAATCATCGGTTGGGCATTGCCCGCACCTGCCATTACACGGTCATCACCTTTATAATTTGCATCTACTGCTCCTTCATTCATAATACCAATATTTCTCAGGTAATTTGGCCCAAAATTATAATTAAAGAAACCCGAATAAACAGTTATGGCTGTATTTTTTGTTTTTTCGCCGATTGGCATATCTAAGAAGGCATCCACTGCAAATAGGTTTATATTATGGCTTGACAAAGTACCATTAACCGAAGATTTAGTACCATCTGCTTGGCTATAAAAACCTGCTCCGATGTTAAAAACTCTCTTTGTGCCAAGATAAGTACCCACTTTAAAGGGCAATAGATTTGACTCAGTATCTAAGAATTGATATTCTACATATCCTGTTTTTGCCCACTTACTTCTTCCGTTGTTATCAACAGCAACTGCTTTACTCGATTCGGTTACATTTGTCGGAGCTAAGTTTGTATGGAATGGCTTATTAAGCGAAAAACGGTATTCGAGTTTATTAAGTTTACCTTTTCCAAAAAAACCAAATTGTCTTACAAATTGGTCTGAAACATCGACAGTTGCCCAGTTAAATATTGGTGAATCAACAGCCAAAAAGTTTAGTGTTGAAGACATAGTCATTCTTGATAAACCCATGAAATAATGAAGCCCGGCCCCAAGCGACAAACTCGAATTTTTATTTTCTTTAGTTGGTAAAACTACGTGGTATTCATTCCAGAAATCATGGAAGAAAAGCTGTGGCTTTTTACCATTTCCGTAGCCTCCAGTTCCAGTTGTACCAGAGCCACCACCATTAATAAACGTTTGGTTATTAATACCGAAGTGAGCTAAAATCATATATCGCTTATTTACTTGTGCATAAGCTAACATACGTAAACGACGAGCCGAAATATCGTAATTATTCTTCAAAGCTTCGCCTCCAATAGTTGTTCCAGGATTTAATTGTGTTGCTCTGAACCAAGTCTGATTCCAAGTGATAAAACGGATGAATTTAGTTTTTTCGGGATTAAGGTCGAGTTTAATTCCGGTTCCGTAATCTGTCGAGCCTTGTCCATAAGCAGTTAATATGGTTAGCATCGTCATTAGGGTGATAGTAAGTTTTCTCATATTGAACTTTATTGCGGTTTTGTTGTACATTACTGAGACCAAACTTCCGCAGAACAATTGAAAACTCAAAAAAAAAGGTATAGTTCAGCTAAATAGATATAGAAATATAAGATTTTATAAAATTAAAATTTAAAACTATAATCTTAATAGATTATTACAATTGACCAAATTATATTTTAACAAAAGACATTTTTTCAAAATATTAATCCAGTTTCAAATATAAATATTCTCCTTAGACAAATAAATGAAATAGATGTTCGGATATTTTATGGTTGATTTTAACGGTAAAATAGTATAGCAAAGTATGTAGAAAATGTGACGACGGTCATAAAAATAAATTCAAAAAAAAACTTTGTTTAACCTGATTCGAAAAAAGGTAAAACAAAGTCTGATAAAAATAGCTATAATAAATTAGCAAAGATATATTTTTTTAGCGAAATAGCATTTTATGAATGAAAAATAGGACAAAACTTTCTTCAATTCACTTTTTAAAGCGTTCCCATTTGATGAGCATAAACTTATCACCAAGCTCAGTTACAATCATTCCTGCACCACGGAGATTCTCTCGATTTGAGTAGAATTCGGCTAATTCCTTATGATTCATCACTTTATAGGTTGGATGATAATCTTTTTGTTTAGGTACTTTTATTTGGTACTTCTTGACCCAATTCATAACCGAAACATGGCTAACACCAAGCAAACGTTCGATTTCACGGTAGCTCACTCCCTCAACAAATAATTGCAAAGCCTTAATTACATAATAGCTATCAATACTTTTACCAATTTTTTCGACAGTAAAATTATAGCCACATTCTTTGCATTTGAATCTTTGGCGTTCTTTAATGATACCATTCCGAGAAATATTTGTTGAATCACATTGAGGGCAAGATGGATTGTTCATATTCTACAAGTTAAATCTATAACTTTTTAGCAATAGGCTCGCAATATAAAAATTCCTCTAAAAAAAATAACATTAAAACTAAAATAAGTTAAAATAAAAAACTCACCACCCAAGAGGCGATGAGTTTAACAACAAACTGTATGAGGGAACAAACATTCCCGTAAATCTTTAATTTCTAATAATTCTAATATTCGGACCTCCGTTCATATTCATTTCTTTCATGAAATCATCTCGAATCTTATTAAATTCTTTTTGAGTAACTTTCTTACCTTTTGATGGAGCCTTTATTTCAGATTTTAACTCCTTGAAAGTTATTTTTGTGGCCGTTATAACTGTCTCGCCATTGTTGATGTCCATTTCAAGAATCATTCCCGGCAAACCTGCAATAGCTTCTGGCCCAGACGGGGTAACAATGTCGCTTGTAAACCAAACATTAAAAGTTTGCTTGCGTTCCACATTTTCGTATATAGCTTTTAAACAATTATAACCTGCAATTGTTTTAGTATCGGTTAATATTTTCCACGGAATATTTTTAATAGAGTCCTCAATCAGATATTTTTTTCCAGCAAGTTCTCTTTCGTTCAATAAAATATTAGTCGTAAAGTTCTTGTAAACTTCATTTTGAGGTGTTTGTGTTTTAATGGTTACGTTTGCCCCATTACTTGAAAATGAATTAGTTTCGGGTTCTTCATCTTCAACAATTGGTCTATAAAGCGATTCGATAGGTGTAAAAAGCAATTCATATTTACTGATTCTATACTTAGGAATCATAGCCCTCATCTGTTCGTCCTGAATCCTTTTGTGCATATCAATCTTAAATTCATAATTAATAATGCCTGACTGGTTTTGGGCTAAAGCTGAAAACGAAAAAATCGTTAAGAAAAAATAAAATAGCTTTCTCATTTTATTATTTGAGTTAAATTTTTGACAGCACAAAAGTATTTTAGAAAGAAAATAGTATGGGTTAATGATTATTGAAATAATGTTAATTAAGGTTAATGAAAAGTTTAAGTTAGATTAGAACTCATAATTTTGTATCGTGAATAAACGAAAACACATAGCCCCTATACTTATTCTGATTAGTATATTTCTACTGATTGGATTCAACGCCTTTTGGCTCAAAAAAAGCTATGAAGAACAAAAAGACGTTTTACAAAAAGAAATAGATAACTCTTTAGAAAAATCGTATTCTGAATTGCAAGATTCTCTCATACAGAAACAGCTTGCCAGTGTAATCAAACCTAAAATTGAAAAAGCCATTAAACAAAATAAGCCTAAATCAAAACCAAAGAATCTGAATGTTAAGGCAGCTCCTGAATCGTTTATTAGGATGACATTTGACACAACTAAAAAAAATACTGGACTTTGGAAGGATTCTTCAAAAGGTAGAGTTGTACAGATTTTTCTTTCAAAAACCACAAATATTAATGATAGTAGCTCTAAAAAATTTGTTTCAAGAGTTTTATCAAATATCAATCAGTTACCAGTGGTTGAGCAGGTTTCGATTACGGTAGATTCAAATTCAAAGAAAAATCTTGATAAACAATTAAAATTACACGGGATTTTCAGTTCAGCTCAGATTTCAAGTCTGACAATAAACACATCAAAAGACTCTAATAAAAAAGTCCAACAAGAAATTTTCAAAAAACTACCTCCACTACCAAAACCTAAGCCAACACAAGCTGACATTGTTATAAATCTCAATATGATAAATTTAGATGCAAAAGCACTGGAAGCTAAAATGAATGCAAAACTTGCCAAATCAAAAGTACCTCTCAAATATAGAGTCATTAAAGCCGATAGTAATTTTGTAGAACCCCAAAAAGCAATTTATTCGGAGTACCCTTCCAATAAGTTAAGGGAAAAAAAATTTATAGCACTAAACGAAGAGTATCGCTATTACCTGATAAAAAAGATTTTACCCGAAATTTTATTTTCATTTCTACTCATAGCTCTAACTTCTTTATCGTTTGGCATAATTTACCAAAATTTAAAAAGGCAGGAGAAATTGGCGATATTAAAAAATGATTTTATCAGCAATGTTACTCACGAGCTAAAAACTCCAATCACTACCGTTGGTGTGGCAATTGAGGCTCTAAATAATTTTAATGTTTTGCAGAATCCTGATAAAACAAAAGAGTACCTCGAAATCTCAAAAAACGAACTTGCTCGGCTCTCAATGATGGTCGATAAAGTTTTGAAAACGGCAATTTTTGAACAGAAAGAAATCGAATTAAAATTTGAAAAAAATGATTTAAAACAAATTGTGCAGAAGGTACTTTCTACAATGAAACTTCAATTTGAAAAGTACAATGCACAGATTGAATTCGATTACAAGGGTGATGATTTTATGATTGAATCAGACATTATTCACCTTACAAATGTTGTTTACAATTTGATTGAAAATGCCCTTAAATACAGCAAAAATCCACAAATCAATCTTAATTTAACAGACGAACCAGACAAAATATGTTTGACTGTAAAGGATAACGGTTTGGGGATTCCGAAGGAGTATCAAAACAAAATATTCGATAAATTTTTTAGAGTTCCGCAAGGTGATGTTCACGATATAAAAGGATATGGTTTAGGATTGAGTTATGTTAAATCAGTCGTCGAAAAACACAACGGTACAATAACAGTAGAAAGTGAACTAAACGAAGGGAGTATTTTTAAAATTACGCTTTACAAAGTATGAAGAAAACCAAAGTTTTATATGCCGAAGACGAGCCTTTTTTAGGTAAAATCGTAAAAGAAAGCCTTGAAAGTAGGGATTTTGAAGTAAAAATGCTTGCTGATGGAAAAGATATTGTTGCGGCATTCTCAGATTTTAAACCAGAAATTTGTGTACTTGATGTTATGCTTCCGAGTAAAGATGGATTTACCGCAGGCGGAGAAATTCGACAGATAAATCCATCAATTCCAATTATTTACCTAACTGCTAAAACCCAAACCGAAGATGTTCTAAAAGGCTTTCAATCAGGAGGAAATGACTATATCCGTAAGCCTTTTAGCATGGAAGAATTGATAATAAGAATAAATAATCTATTGGCTTTGACCAATCGCAAAACAGTTACTACAAATTCAACAACCAACATAGGTAAGTTTGAGTTTTACCCACAAAAATACGAATTAAGAAACGGCGAAGTCATCAAAAAATTATCGCATCGAGAGTCTGAATTACTGAAAATATTGGTCGAAAACAGAAACTTTACAGTAAACAGAAAAGATATTTTAATGAAAATCTGGGGCGATGATTCTTTTTTCAACTCGCGAAATTTGGATGTCTATATTACAAAACTACGTGAATATTTTAAAGATGACCCCAGTATAGAAATAATGACAATTAAAGGCGTTGGCTATAATTTTATCTGTGAATAAATAATATTTTCATCTTTGCGTAAATCTTCTGAAATTTGGGTTTATATCAACTCAAAATTTAGAAATGACAAACTCCGACATCATTGACTCGCTCGAATTAACTGCAAAACTGTTGGAATTGCACGATGGCGATGATTTTTTGATAAAAACATACAACAACGCTTCATTTAATCTTGATAAATTTACTGGAGAAATCGCTAATTTGTCATTTAGTGATTTGACTCAGATTCAAGGAGTTGGCAAAATGATGGCCACTAAAATCCTTGAAATGGTTAAGGCAGGTGCATCAAAAGACCTCGACGATTTACTCGCCAAAACCCCCGAAGGTGTGCTTCAAATGTTTAAAATCAAGGGTATTGGAGCTAAAAAAATCAAAGTAATCTGGAAAGAGTTGGGAATCGACAACCTCAATGACTTGCAAATTGCTTGTGAAAATGGCTCAATAGCTAAAATCAAAGGTTTTGGCGAAAAAACTCAAGCAAGTATCCTCGAATCGCTCATTTTTGTACAAAGTCAGGCGGGTAAATTGCGGATGGACAAAGCCGAAGTATTGGCGAATATTGTTTTTGAAGAACTAAAAAAAGAATTTGAAATAATTGAAATAACGGGTCAAATCATCCGTAAATCTGAAACTGTTGATTGTTTACAATTTATTGCTCCTTTTTCATCCTCTCCAAAACAAATAATTGAAAATCTATTATTTACAAAATCACAGACCGAATCATCTCCATTTATCTGGCGAGGTAAATTTGCTGATAATCAAATAAATATCGAAATTATACAAGTACCCGAAAATCAATTTATTAATAAAAAATTCTTGTATTCGGCAAGTGAAGACCATTTAAAACAAAGAAATCAAAATGGACAAACTTTGATGGCACTTGCATCGACAACGGTTTTTGAAGATGACAATCAGGTTTATGAAAAGTTTGGAAGCCCTTACATTTTACCCGAAATGCGAGAAGGCTGGGGTGAATTTGAATGGGTTAAAAATCACCAAAATGAAGAGTTGGTAACTTGGGATTCACTAAAAGGAATCTTACATAACCACTCTACGTACTCAGACGGAAGACATACACTTGAACAAATGGCAAATCACTGCCGAGAATTAGGTTTTGAGTATTTTGGAATTGCCGACCACTCACAGTCTGCTGCTTATGCCAATGGGTTATTGACGAGTCGAGTTTTTCAACAACACGAAGAAATTGATAAAATCAACAATAAATTTAAAGAATCGGGTATCAATTTCAAGGTTTTAAAAGGCATTGAGTCAGATATTTTGGGAGATGGTTCGCTCGATTATCCAGATGAAGTGTTAGCAACCTTCGATTATGTTGTTGCGTCTGTACATTCAAATCTCAATATGAATATCACAAAAGCAACTGACCGATTATTGAGGGCAATTGAGAATCCTTACACAACAATTTTAGGACATCCAACCGGTCGTTTATTACTTTCAAGACAAGGTTATCCGATTGATTATAAGACAATTATTGATGCTTGTTCTGAGAAAAATGTTGTGATTGAAATCAATGCGAGTCCATACCGATTAGATTTAGATTGGCGTTGGATTCAGTATTGTATCGAAAAAAATGTGATGTTGAGTATCAATCCAGATGCTCACGAAATGGATGGTTTTTTAGATATGCACTACGGTGTTGCGGTTGCTCGAAAAGGAGGACTCACAACCAAAATGACATTTAATTCGTTATCTTTATCAGAAATCGAAAATTATTTGGTCAAAAAACATCCGAAATGAAATTCTTGTCGAAATTACTAATCTTGCTTCCTCTTTTATCTTATTCGCAAGTAAGATATGATAAAAGAGGAGACAATTGGTATTTTGGCGAAAATGCTGGTTTTAACTTCAATAGTGGTGCTTTGACCAATGGTCAAACAAATCAAAATCAGGGTGGTACTTCAACTATTTCTGATGATAACGGAAATCTTCAATTTTACTTTGATGGAAATACCATTTGGAATAAATTTCACAGAATTGTTCCTGGTGCAAATAATTTAGGAATCATAGCCAATGGTTTCGAGAAAACCTACATCGTTCCGAAACCAGAAGATGAAAATCTTTTCTACTTTTTTAAATTTATTTATCAAATTGGGTCTTCTAATCAATTGGTTTACAGCATCTTAGATAAAAGACTGAACGCAGGTGAAGGTGGCTTAATCGAAACAAATAAGATTCTGACCGATAAAGTCATCAACAGTATTGAAATCATAAGACATTGTAACCAAAAGTTTTTCTGGCTTCTAACACACGAATACGATTCCAATCGTTTTAAATCATTCTTGCTCGATAATAACGGAATTTCATCGAGTTCGGTCAATACTGAGATTGGTACAAAAAACGGGGGCATCTACAACTCATATAAAATTGGTTCGCAAATAAGTGCATCTCTCGATGGCAGTAGAATTGCATTAGCACAACCAAATCCTTCTGCAAATAATCCAAATCTTGAAATTTTTGGGTTTGATAATCAAACTGGCAAAGTTAAATCACAAATTCAGACCTTTTACATCAGCCAAAACCCATCGAGCAACGTTTTAGGAGTTGAATTTTCACCAAATGGCTCATTGATTTACCTTTCAAGATTTTACCGAATACTCAATGGAACGGTGAGCGATGATTATTTTAGTCAACTTTATCAATTCAAAATTTCGGATGGTTCATCAAAGCTTATTGGCGATAGATTTTATCAAATAACAACTGGAAATCCGTTCGGAAATACACATTTGTACATTTGCGACTTGCAATTAGGGCCTGATAATAAAATTTATGTTTCGTTGAATGCTGAAACTTCATTATCCATAATTCAAAACCCTGATAATGAAGGACTTTCGTGCAATTTTCAAAAAAATGCCGTTTCGTTAAATGGTAAAAAAGCAGGTTATTATTTATCGAAGACAATTCCAGCAAAGCTTACAAAGGTTGAAATAAAAGTCAAACCAAATACCAATGGATGTAATGATGTTCTTTCATCTACTGCTCAAGGTTTCGACCCTTCAAAGAAAATAATTTATCAATGGTTTTTTGAGAATAACCCAATCCCAAATGCTAATGCCGATACATTAATTGTTCAAAATCAAGGGAATTATTCACTAATCGTTAGAGAAGAATCGGGATGTAAAGAAGATAAATCTGAAAAGTTGAATGTCATACCATCAATTGTAATCCCTCCACCTCAAATTGATAAATCAATTACTGAAATTTGTGATGGTGAAACCAAAGTAGCTTTAAATGTAGTTGGAAACCAAATCAAATGGTACAATGAAAAACCATTAAAAAATGTCATTTCAACCGACAATTCATTCAAACCACAAATTTCGAGTAATTCGCAAAAGCAAATTACTTTCTTCGCAACACAAATTACGGGAAACAATTGTCTAAGTCCACCAGATTCAATAAACATAAAAATTATATCGAAGCCACAGTTTATCAATTTAGAACCACAAATAAGCTATTGTTTCAATAATGGCGATTTAAAACTTGAGGCAAAAACAAACGAAACTGTTAATTATGAATGGGAAACATCTAATAGTATTTTCCTAAATTCTCAAAGTTCAATTACTGTCAATCAACCAGATATTTATCAGGTTACCATTACAAACCAAAAAAATTGTGTAAATGAATCAAAAATCGAAGTAATTGATGATTGTTTTAACTTGTATGTTCCAGAGGCTTTTACACCAAATAATGATGGTGAAAACGATATTTTAAAAATCTACGGAGGAGGAATTGAATCAATAGATTTGGTGATAAAGAATCGTTGGGGAGCTGAAGTTTACTCGATGAAGAATCTAAAGTTTAATGCCGATACGATTGAAACATGGGATGGTAAAAATGCAGAAAATGGCACATATTTATTTGAGATTGAAGCCAAAATCGTCAAAGACAACAAAACAGAAATAAAAAATAAGAATGGAGTAATTTACCTTATCAAATAAAAAAGGCGAAGAAATTGATTTTCTTCGCCTTTTTGAATGTTCAAATATATAATTATTTTACTACTCTAATTATTCCTTGCATCAAAGTATAATGCCCCGGAAAAGTACAAACAAATGTATAATCACCAGTTTTGGTTGGAGCTGTAAAATATATACTCTCAGTTGATTCTGGTTGAAGCAAACCAGTATGATAAAGTACTTCATCCAAATCTGGTACAAAGGCCTTCTTCTCTCCTTCAAGCCCCAAATTAAATGCAGCTTCACCAACTTTATTTACCATATTTGGCTTAACAATCAGTAAATTATGGAGCATGTCATCATTGTTATTGAATACCAATCTTACTTTGCTTCCAGCTTTAACTTGAACACGTTGAATATCAAATTTCAAACCTGGTTTTGTACCGATTGTTATTGTTTGGTCAACATTTCCATTCCATGAAGCAGGCATTTCATTTACTCTCTTGACTGATTTTACATCCGTCACAATTGCCATATTATGATGCTCGTGTTCTTCTTTCTTCTTCTCGGCAACTGCATATTTAGTTAAATCCATCGGAGCAGCCGCATCATTGATTTGATTAAGTGTATAATATCCAAAAGCATGCAATAATGGCTGTTTATCAGTATTTTGTAAGCCTTCTGCTCTAATTTCGTGGATGTAACCTAACCTTAATGAATCAATAGCTAATCGAACACTCATACCATCTTCGGCCACTTGAATACCCTTGATTTTGAGTTGTTTGGCATTGATTATTGGGCTTCCGTAATAATGGTGGTATTTGTATGTAAAACTATTGGTTTTGTAATTATCGGCATCGAGTGCGGAAGACTTATCAACTGGTTGAGTAAATTCTAACAAAAATCCATCAGGCATTGATTTGATTGCTTTTATCTCGAATGGCATTTTTCCAGTCCAAACTAATCTTTGCAAACCAAATTTATCTTTTCCAGTAGAAGCCCAACCACGGCTCGTCATACCGACAAACATCGAACCATCAAGTCCCCAACGCATACGTAAAATACCTGACTGAAAACCCTCTCTGAACGGAAAACAAGCCCCTTGGTAAACTCCTTTTACTTTTTCGAGTTGCATACGCATCACTTTACTGTGCCCTTGGTCACCAACGAACATTTGCCCTTCAAAAGGTCCGAAAACGCCACCCGAATTGTCTTCAATAATATCCGATGTCGAAATCCCCATTAAAGTATGCGGAAACCAAACAGCAGGTGGTTTTATTCCTTTTACTCGCTTAGCAACATCATAGAGTGGCTCACCCGTATCTGGTACATCACTAAATTTAAGTTTAGTGCTTGACTCAGGTTCACCCGACCACAAAAGCCCTTGCGGATTACCGGCCATATCGCCATATTCTAAATGGGTTACACGCCCAGAACCAACCCAATCACCTTGATTTTCACCGTAGAAAATATCTCCAGCTTTATTTATTCCAAAACCTGCTGGGGAACGCAAACCCGTTGCCCACGGGGTCATTTTACCATCTGGACTAATTTTTAACATCCATCCACGCCATTTCGACTGTGAAGCACCGCGTCCAATCCAGTCCAAATTTAAGGTGAATAACATATTTCCATCGGGTAATGGAACTGGCCCGTAGCTATATTGGTGATAATTACCCGAAAGCGGCCATTTGTAAAACGACTGGTACTCATCAGCCACTTCATCGCCATCATTATCTTTCAGAATTGTTACTTCCCCTCGTTGAGTAGCCCAAATTTGATTATTGATATAAGCCAATCCAAGGGGTTCGTGTAAACCGGTCGCAAACTTTTTGTAGGTTGGAGTTGTATTTCCTTTCATATAAGGATTCGAAATCAACCAAACATCACCTCTACGTGTACAAGCCGCCAAACGACCATCGGGCATTGGTGCGATTCCACCAATTTCGAGTTCAATACCTTCTGGAGTTGGTAAAGTAACGATTTTATAAAAATCATCCTCCGATAATGGTTTTTGAGCAAAAACCAAACTACCGAATAAAACAAAAATATATGTTAGTGTCTTTTTCATTTCTAAATTACCAATTGATTGTATAACTAATTGTAGCATTAAGTGGTAATAAAATTTCTTTTCCTTTTTTATTATCTCTCACTATTGGTTTGACTTTAGGGTCAAGGTTTAGGTATTTATCATCTACTAAATAAAGTCCTTTTTCAATTTCCATTATTGACGACCCCTCAGCGATTTTGTAATTTAAGTTATTGGCATTGGATGAATTAATCTCGCAAATCAAACCATTACCCGATGCCGAAAACTTCTGGCTAATGGATGCACCTCGGTAGTCATAATTAAATGTAGGAATACCTTGAGCATCAAGTTTATAACCTTTAAATGTCAATTCTTTGTAAGCATCCAAACTATCTTTCGAAGCATCACTATCTAAAACAAACGGTGGTTTTCCGTCCCAATTTGTTGTGAGACCGTCTGACATGAGTAGTTGAGGCTCACCTCTTTCATGCCACATTTCGGTAACATTGGCAAAGTTTCCTCTCCAAACATTAAGTAAAGTTCCTTGATTCAAATCGAACGAATAATTAATTTTTTGTGGAGTACCAACCGAAATAACGTGTGTTCTTTTTTTACCTTCAAACATAACAAATGAACGAATCATCTCAGCCTTACCAGTAAGTGGATTGACATAAATCCCTCCAACGGGGTCAGGGTCGGGCAACGAACTTACAGGATGCAGGGCATAAGGTCTAATCTCGGCACTCGAAACGAATAATCCTAATGCTGGCCTCCACCAAATTCTTTGATAACGATACTCAAAAGTATGTTCACCTGCACTTAATTCAATCAATTTTGTTTGTGGAATACGATAAAGATATTCTTTAGAACCTACTACATCTTTTCCATCAATTTTTAGATTACCAACACCCATATAATCAATCGTCAGAGCATATTTATCCGCTTTGCTAACATTCATTTTCCCCGAATAGGTGAGAATATAACGCTTAAAATTAGTCTGGATTTCCGATGTCAATTCTTTTGATTTACCATTTACCAAAGGTGTATCTTTGACTTCAAAAGTACGGTCCCAATCGTTGGTTTCTTGTATAGTGTATGACAAATCGCTCAAGGTTATCGGATTACCGACCTCAAATGATAAATATTCGATATTTCTGATAGCAATTGCACCACCGATATTTGAAATAGAGAAAGAAGCATCTGAGGCAGGAGAATCTTTGCTCGGTGATGCCATCAAATAGTTTTGTTGAATCACAATTCCATTCAAAACAACTTTTTCAATCGAAGCAGGAAAGTTTTTTTGTGCAGTTGAGAATACAATTTCCATTTTTTGCCAAAGCCCAGTTGCTTTGCAAGCATTTTTGTAGGGTAATGTTTTACCACCATCGGCTTTGATTACGCCACCAGTTGTAAAATTCGGATTTGAATAAGAATTACTCAAATCAATGCCATATTTGCCTTGAAGAAAGATAACATTCTGTGAATTATCACCAAGAGCAAATTCAAAACGTAATTTTACATCTTTTGTGCTAACGTTTGAACTTATCAGCCCTGCACCATCTTTTGCAAATAAAATCTCATCGCCAGATTCCAACTTTGCTTTTTTAGAACCATTCAAATTGGGGAAGATGGTAAAATTCTTTGCTTTTTGCCACTTAGAACCATCCAATTTCCAACTTTCGAGAGGCAGTTTTTTGAGAGGGAACTCCGCTTCCTGCTGTGCAATTGCAGAATAAAATAATAGAACCATCAAAATGGTCAGAACTTGTCTATACATCTTTTGTAATAGGTTAGATTTAGGGCAAATTTAATGATAATTGTCAATCCAACACTTAATAAACAATAAATTTTTGAATCGAAATATTTCTCTAAATTTGCACCAATTCTAAAAATATAATACACAAACGTTTCTATATGAAGCAAACACTATTAATCTTAGCTGCCGGAATGGGTAGCAGGTACGGGGGAATCAAACAACTTGACCAATTTGGACCAAATGGTGAAACCATCATTGATTATTCACTTTTTGATGCCATTCGAGCTGGTTTCGGTAAAGTTGTTTTTATCATTAGAGAAGAATTGAAACAAGACTTTATCGATATTTTCAAACCAAAATTAGAGGGCAAAATTGATTTTGATTTCGCCATTCAAAGTCTTCAAAGTTACGTTCCAGCCGATTTAGGAACAGTAGAACGTTCAAAACCTTGGGGAACAGGCCATGCAACACTTTGTGCTTGGGAACAAACATCTACCCCATTTGCTGTAATTAATGCCGATGATTTTTATGGTTTTGAGGCATTTCAGATTATGAGCAATTTCCTTTCAAACAATACTGATGATACTTGCCACGCAATGGTTGGGTATCAAATCAAAAATACTTTATCAGAAAACGGAACAGTTTCGAGAGGGATTTGTGAGACAGACGAAAATGGTTTCTTAACTTCGGTAATCGAACGAACCAAAATATTGAGAGACGAATCAGGTAAAATTGTGTTTATCGAAGGTGATGAAAAAACAGTTTTAGGAGAAAACACGCCAGTTTCGATGAATTTTTGGGGATTTATGCCAAATGTTTTCCCAAAAATTAAAGAACAATTTGAAGATTATGCCCGCAAAAATTATGATTCTCCAAAAGCTGAATTTTATATTCCGACTGTAATGAGTAATATGATGAATGAAGGTAGCGGAAAATGTAAAGTATTCTCAAACGAATCAGAATGGTTTGGTGTAACCTACCCAGAAGATAAACCAGATGTAATGAAAGCCATTGCAGATTTGGTTTCGGCTGGTAAGTATCCAAGCAAGCTTTGGTGATTAAGGGTTGTTATTCGTTAATTGTAGAATAAAACGACTCTTACAATTAACGAATAACAATTAATAAATAACTTTCTTTACTTGATGTAAGAGAAATCTTGACCAGCTTCGAGTTTCAATATAACTTCATAATAAAGGTCAATGCAACTTTCAATGTCCTCTTTACTACACATTTCTACGGTAGTATGCATATATTTTTGCGGCAATGAAATCAATGCAGAAGCTACCCCTTCGGACGAATATGCAAACGAATCAGTATCTGTGCCAGTCGAACGGCTTGTGGCTGCTCTTTGGAAAGGAATATTTTTTTCAACCGCAGTATCAATAATAAAATTGAGCAAGTTATTCTGTACTGCAGGACCATAAGTCAAAACCGGACCTCTTCCACAAGCCAAATCGCCGTCGGTCTTCTTATTGTACATCGGAGATTGTGTATCGTGAATCACATCACAACAAATAGCTAAATCAGGTTTCAATCTTCGAGAAATCATTTCAGCACCACGCAAGCCAATCTCTTCCTGAACCGAATTAACAACGTAAAGTGTATAAGGTAATTCGATGTTATTTTCTTTCAATCTTCTGGCAACTTCGGCAATGATGAATCCACCAATTCGGTTATCTAAAGCACGACCCACGTAATATTTACTGTTAAGTTCCATCAATTCATCCTCAAAAGTAATCACACAGCCTACATGGATTCCCATTTCTTCAACCTCAGCTTTTTTAGAAGCACCCACGTCAATAAATATATTCTTTAGGGTAGGTTTTTCTTCGGTTGCGGCATCACGAACGTGAATCGCAGGCCACCCAAATATACCTTTCACAATACCTTTTTTTGTATGAATATTTACTCTTTTTGACGGAGCAATCTGATGGTCGGAACCACCATTACGACGAACATAAATGTAACCATCTTCGGTAATGTAATTCACAAACCAAGAAATCTCGTCGGAATGTGCTTCAATCACTACTTTATATGGTTTATCTGGATTAATAACCCCTACAGCTGTTCCGTAAACATCAATAATTTTATCATCAATAAATGGTTTGACGTAATCTAACCAAATCTGTTGTCCACTTGCTTCAAAACCTGTTGGCGAAGCGTTATTCAAATACTTGTACAAAAACTCAATTCTGTCTTGGGCCATACTTTTCAACTAATTTTTTCTAAATTTTTGTTTGCGAATTATCAGTTTGCAATCTATCAATTTCTCTTCAAAAATTAATTATTTCTTTGCAACAAACTTCAAACTTGCCGAATTCATGCAATATCTCAGACCAGTCGGACGTGGGCCATCATTAAAAACGTGTCCTAAATGGGCATCACAACGGTGACAACGCACTTCATCACGAACCATTCCATAACTTGTATCAGTACCGACCTCTACACTACAATCGTTGATTGGTTTCCAGAAACTCGGCCAGCCCGTACCCGATTCAAATTTAGTTTTAGAATCAAATAACTCAAATCCACAACAACGGCAAAGGTATGTTCCTTCGGAGTGATTATCCCAGTATTCACCAGTAAATGCACGTTCGGTACCTGCTTTTCTTGTAACATTAAATTGCTCGGCTGTGAGCATCTTACGCCATTCAGCTTCGGTTTTTGTCACTTTCGAGATTTTGCAATCGGGCTTCTTTTTATTGTTTTGCGACATCGATTGACAAGAAATCAATATAAATCCTGCCAATAATAAAAATGATAGAGTTTTCATAATCGAATTTGTTTACACAATTAACTACGAAAAATTGACCTAAAAAGTTTTGAATTTGCCATAAAACAAAAGTGGGACACTTCCAAAATGCCCCACTTTTAAGAATTATTAAGATTTTATCTTAAATCCTTTGCTTTGAATTCTTTATTCCAAAGTTCTTTTCCGTCTTTATCAAAGACCGAAAGTTTTAAAACTCTGTCGGTGCGTTTACCACTAACCTCAAAAAGTCCAAAATTATGAGTTTTATCAACTCTTGTTCCTTCAACGATTGGTGAATTTGCTTCTTCTTTTACAGGAGCACCAGCACCCGAAGTCAATGGTGAAAGCGTAACATCATAAAGTGGATAAGTACCCTCTCTTTCTAATTTTTGAAGATTTGTATGGTGCCTATCGCCCGAAATAAAGAATACTCCCGGAATCTTCTCTTTTGTAATCATATCTAACAATTGCTTACGCTCTTCGGGATACGTTGCCATATTCTCATAAACAGCAGCTGTATTGATAACTTGACCACCAGTAATTACAAATTTGAATGGAGCTTGCGAAGATTTCAAAGCGTCAATCAACCAATTCAACTGCTTCTGACCGTAATAATCTCTATCACCAGTCGATAACCTGTTATTTGGGGTTCTCCACCAACGGTCATCCATCAAAAAGAATTGGCAGTCATTCCAAAAAAACGTACCAGTTACACCCTCATCTTTAAACGCAAAATTTGGATTTGGCCAAAACAATTTAAAAACTTCAAGTGTCATGTTTTTACCCCAAAAACTTCGGTCAGAATCATTCGGACCATAATCGTGGTCGTCGTAAACGGCATAGTGATGCGTATTGGCAAATAAAGCACGAGCCTCTGGTAATCTTTTTAACTCCGAATTTCGGTGAATAACACCAGTTCGGGTATTCCAATCAACTTCACGGTAATAATTGTTATCGCCGCCCCAAATCATAAAATCAGGTTTTTTATCATAGATGGCCTTGAAAATTTCGTAATCCGAGCCATAAGGAGTACCCGGACGGTCAACGTCTGGCTCGTTGATGTAAGCACAACTTCCTGCGGCAAATTTGAAATTAGGAGGGTCGGTTCGGTATTGCCACAAAGTTTGAGATTGGAATTCGAGTGGAAAATCAAAATTTACTTTTTTCTTATCAACCCAAACCTCATAAGTATATTTTTTGCCGTGTTCTACTTGGTCGGCTACGCAATGAGCGATAAATCCATCGTGTTTGATGGTTTTTATTTCATCGGTCGAAAGTTTTTTTGAAGGGTTGGTTTTATCCCAATAAACAATTTTGACATTGGCTTCTTTCTCAGTTTGTACCCAAACTAATACTTCTTTGTAATCAGAATATCCTACCATTGGACCAGACTTAATTTGAGCCACAGACGATAACGTACTGATTATCAATAAATTAAAAAATAGAATAAAAATCTTTTTCATGAATATTTGAAGAAGTTAATAATTTTTTCAAAGTTACATTAATCTTTCAATTCTTAACCTAAATATGAATCAAGAAATTAATAAGTTATTGTTAATCACAAATCCTGTTTCAGGGGATGGCAAAAATTTAAAACAACTCGAAAAAATTGGCAAAATACTTCAAAATTGGCAAATAACTTCGGTCATTAGCCAGTATAAAGGTTTTATTGCTGACTATTTGGAGAATACAAAACTTGAAGAGTTTGATGTAATTGGACTAATTGGTGGAGACGGTACATTGCACGAGGCTATAAATGGTTTGAAAAATAAAATTGAAATTGCACCACCAATAATTTTATTTCCATGCGGAACAGGTAATGCGTTTAATAGCGACATTCAATGTTCGGACATTGCAACTGCAATAAAAAATCTAAATAGAGGAAAAATCCAAGAAATTGATATTTTTGAATTGACCGATTCTACCAAATCTAAATATTACTTTTTTAATAATGCCGGATGGGGCTTGGTCTCAAATATTAATGTAACCGCCGAAAAATTGAGGTTTTTGGGAGGAATCCGCTATTCAATTGCTGCTTTGATTCACATTTTTAAAAATCCTAAGTTTAATGCTAAAGTAAAAATAGACAATCAAATTATTGAGCAAGAATTTTGTTTTGTGTTGGCTTGTAACTCCATTCATACAGGAAAAGACATGAAAATTGCCCCATTGGCTGATATGTCGGATGGTTTATTGGATGTTCTTGTCATTAAACATTTATCAATTTTTAATTTATTGAAGCTGTTTCCACTGATTTTTTCAGGCAAACACATACATTCAAAATTGGTCAATTATATAAAAGCAACTTCGGTAGATGTTGATGCAAAACCATTAAATTTGATAATTGATGGTGAAATCAAGGCCTCAACTCCTTTTTCAATTGAGATTTATAAACAAAAATTAAAGATGATTGTATAACTTTGCGATTCGTTTAATAAAAATCAAGAAGCAAAAACAATCATGCAATTAATTGACAATCAGTATTTTATTCAAAATCAAAACGTTTTAGAAATTTGTGAAAAATTTGGCACACCGCTTTATGTTTATGATGGAGCCAAGATTGAAGAGCAAGTAAACAAGATTAAATCGGCTTTTAGTGGTGTAGATTTAAAGATAAAGTACGCTTGCAAGGCCAATACAAATATTTCGGTTTTGAAATTGATGAAAAAATTGGGGGTCGAATTGGATGTTGTTTCGCCTCAAGAAATGCGATTGGGATTCATGGCTGGGTTTAGTCCTGAGCAAATCACTTTTACATCGAGCGGTGTTGCGTTTGAAGAAATCGAAGATAGTATCAGCCACGGAGTCATTATCAATATTGACAATTTACCTACTCTCGAAAAATTTGGTCAAAAATACGGCGGAAGCGTTCCGTGTATGTTACGAATCCGTCCGAATGTTGAAGGTGGCGGAAACATTAAAATCATGACCGGACATAAAGATTCTAAGTTCGGCATCGCGATTGAACAAAAAGAAGATATTTTGAAAATCACCGAAAAGTACAATTTGAATATCGTTGGGTTACATCAACATACGGGTTCGGATATTAAAGATGGACAGACCTTTGTAGATGCGGCAGCGGTGATGCTTGATTTAGCTTTTTCGTTTCCAAATCTTAGATATATGGATTTTGGTGGAGGTTTTAAGGTTGCCTACAAAGAAGGCGATGTCGTAACCGATATGGAGGATTTAGGCGTGAAATTAACAACTGTTTTCAAAGATTTTTGTGCAAAATACGGTCGTGAATTGCAGCTTTGGTTTGAACCCGGTAAATATTTAGTAAGTGAATGTGGTTACCTTTTTGCATCTGCAAATGTTGTAAAAAATAATCCACGTAAAACGTTAATCGGAGTAAATTCTGGTCTGAATCATTTGATTAGGCCAATGATGTATGACGCTTATCATGAAGTTGTAAATGTTTCTAATCCTAACTTTGCAGAAACAAACACTTATGATGTGGTTGGGTACATTTGTGAAACCGACAATTTTGCTAAAGAACGAGTTTTACCCGTAGCAAACGAAGGTGATATTATGTGTTTTCTGAATGCTGGTGCTTACGGTTTCACAATGTCATCAAACTATAACAGTCGTTTTCGCCCTGCCGAAGTCTTGATTTACCAAAATCAAGCCTACTTGGTTCGTGAAAGAGAGACAATGGAAGACATCTTGAAAAATCAAATATTAGCAGATTTCTAAATAAATTCTTTTCCGTTTTTGTATATTTGGATAACAAATTTGTTGCGATATGGAATTATTAACAATCGAAAATCCTAAATCAGAATCCTCACAAGATTGGGATTTGACCCAAATCATTAACGGAAAAGAAATTGAAATGCCAAGTCCACTTACAAACCACCAGAAAATTTCTCGTTTATTACAAAAGTTTTTCGAGAAGTTTATTGAAGAAAATCAATTAGGAGAAATCTTCAATGCACCATTAGATGTTATTCTTGAAGAAGGAGTCAATCGGGTTCAACCAGACTTAATTTTCGTCTCGAAAAATAACTATTCAATTATTCAAGATTGGATTCGGGGTGTACCAGATTTATTGGTTGAGGTCGTTTCTAAAGGTTCATTTTACATTGATACCATTGATAAAAAAGAAATTTATCAAAAATATGGTGTCAAAGAATACTGGATTGTTTTTCCTGAATACGACACAATCGAAGTTTATTCTCTTGAAAACCAATCATTTAAGCTATTTTCAAGAGGAACAGATGAAGAAATCGTGAAGTCGAAACTCCTTGCAGGATTAGAAATTAAGCCAATTTCAGTTACAAAAATATAGAACGTCTCACAAAGACGTTTTTTTTTATTAAAAGTACAACAAAATGAATCATCAACAAACCGAACTACAAAAATCATCAAAACAAGACACTTTTGAATCACCAGATTTTTACGAAATCGACGATTTACTAACCGAAGAGCATCTTATGATTCGTTCGGCTATTCGTGATTTTGTAAAAAAAGAAATCTCTCCAATCATCGAAGATGCCGCACAAAAGGCTATTTTTCCTGAATTTATTGTAAAAAAAATGGGAGAAATGGGGATTTTTGGTCCAACAATACCGAATGAATACGGCGGTCAAGGACTTGACTACATTTCATACGGATTAATGATGCAAGAGATAGAACGCGGAGACTCTGGAATGCGTTCGACGGCTTCAGTGCAGGGTTCATTGGTAATGTTTCCGATTTACAAATATGGTTCAGAGGAGCAAAAGAAAAAATTTTTACCCAAATTAGCCGCTGGAGAATATTTAGGTTGTTTTGGGCTAACTGAGCCAGATTTTGGGTCGAACCCAAGCGGAATGGTAACAAATTTTAAAGAAGATGGTGATTTTGTGATTTTGAACGGTGCTAAAATGTGGATTTCGAATGCCCCAAAAGCTGATATTGCAGTTGTATGGGCGAAGAATGAACAAGGCAGAATAAAAGGATTAATCGTAGAGAGAGGTATGGAGGGTTTTTCTACTCCCGAAATTCATAACAAATGGTCACTCCGTGCAAGTTGTACAGGGGAGTTGGTTTTTGATAATGTCAGAGTTCCGAAGGCCAATATTTTACCAGAAGCCGACGGTTTGAAAGCACCCATGAGTTGTTTGGATAGTGCCAGATACGGTATTTCGTGGGGGGCAGTTGGAGCGGCAATGGACTGTTATGAATCTGCGAAAAAATATGCGATGGAACGCATACAATTCGATAAACCGATTGCTTCTTTTCAATTAATCCAGAAGAAACTTGCTGAGATGCTGACTGAAATTACTAAAGCTCAATTGGTTTGTTGGCGGCTCGGAACTCTCAAAAATCAAGGGAAAGCAACAACCGCTCAGATTTCATTAGCTAAAAGAAATAATGTTGAGATGGCTCTAAATATTGCACGTGAGGCAAGGCAGATTCACGGTGGAAATGGAATTACAGGGGAGTTTTCGATAATGCGTCACCAAATGAATCTCGAATCGGTCATAACTTATGAAGGTACACACGATATTCATTTACTCATTCTCGGAAATCACATCACGGGTATTCCTGCATTCAAATAAAATCGAAATGTGCTAAATTTGAAGAAGTTTAGCACATTTTAACTCTTCATTTGGAGCTTTTGGTATTCAGAAGGAGTTTTTCCCACCACTTCTTTAAACTGTTTATTGAAATTTGAAAGGGTATTAAAACCACTATCAAAGCAAATCTGAGCAATACTTTGTTTATCTTGGCTCAACAACTTGCAAGCATGACCAATACGAATTTCGCTTACAAAATCTGAGAAAGTTTTATTAGTTCGGTTTTTAAAATACCTACAAAAAGCCGACTCTGTCATATTCACCATTTCAGAGATTTCACTCAATCTGATTTCTTCTTTGAAGTGCTTAATCACATATTCATGAACTTTTTGCATTCTCTCAGTTTCAGAAATTTTATGGGTATTTGTATAGCCTAAACTCGTAATAAATTCAAATTCAGAACTTTTTGAGAGATTATTTAAAATTGTTAATAATTTAATGATTGCTTCAAATCCTGAGCTTCGAGTTAATCCTTTCAATTCATCAATAAGATATTGACGAGTTTCTCCATTAAATTCTAACCCTCTCAAACCATTTTTTAGAAAATGTTGAAGTTGAACCATTTCTGGTTTTTGAAAGAAATCATTACCCAGAAAATCTTCGGTAAAATAAACGACAATTCCGTGTGCTTTGAGTTCAGAATTATGTTCAAAATAGGGTTTATCACTCCTCCACAAATGCGGAATATTTGGTCCAAGAAAAACGGTATCGCCTTCTTCAAAATGCTGGATACTATCACCAATAAACCTTGTACCACTGCCTTCGATTACAGTAAACAATTGATAGTGCGGATGAAAATGCCAATTAGGGTCAAAATGTGACTCAATAAGTTCGAGTACGGTGAACGAACTAATGCGGTTTTCGATATTTTTTTCTAAAGCAACTCTCATTTGAATTCTGGATTAGCAAAGCAAAAATAATCAATAATCCTATTTTAACACAATAGGTCAATACTTTGTTTTATTAATATCAATATTCAGTCATACAGTGACAAACAAAAGGTAGTAAATTGAAATATTCCTTTATAAAATTGTACTTGAAAACAAATAACCAAAAACAAAAGTAAATGGCATATAAAATTGGCATGAATCTGCTTCTTTGGGGAACCGAAATTGACGAGAGTCTTTTTCCAGTTCTCGATAAAATCAAAGAAATAGGTTATGATGGGGTCGAAATCCCGATTTTCGATACAACTCCAGAAAAATGGTTTTCGTGGAGACAAAAATTAGATAGTTTGGGGCTTGACCGAGTAGCAGTAACGATTAATGGGCCTGATTTAAACCAAATTAGCCCAGACCCAGCTATGAGAAAAGCAACTCTTGAAAGAAACAAAAAGGCAATAGATTGTGCAATGATTTTGGGTTCTGAACTATTGACAGGTCCATTTCATTCGGCTTTGGGTGTTTTTACAGGACAACCCGCCACTAAAGATGAATTACTTTGGGCAAAAGAAAACCTTTGGGATTTGGCCGAATACGCCGATAAAATGGGAATCACACTTGGTTTAGAATACCTCAACCGATTTGAAAGTTATTTGGTAAGCTGTACCGATGAATTATTAGCATTGGTAAACGATATCAATCACCCTGCTTGTAAAATAATGTTTGATACTTTTCATGCTAATATTGAAGAAAAGAGCCTGCCAGAAGCGATAAAAAAATTGGGAGACAAATTAATTCATGTTCAATTATCAGAAAATGACCGTAGTACACTCGGACAAGGGCATAATGATTTTAAAGAAATTTTAACAGCTTTGGAATCAATCAATTATTCGGGGATGCTAAGCATTGAAGCATTCAGTCAAAAACTAAGTGCTGCAAATATTTGGAGAAAAATGTTTGAATCGGAAGAACAATTAATCACTGATAGTTATAAATACTTAAAAAGTTTAGTCGGATAACAACAACCTTAATTATTACAACAATATGTCTAAAAAAATTAACATTGCCATAGTCGGATTGGGCTTCGGGGCTGAATTTATTCCAATTTATCAGCGTCATCCACATACAAATATGTATGCTATTTGCCAGAGAAATGTCGAAAAACTCAATGCAATCGGCGATGCTTTTGGAATCGAAAAAAGATATTCTGATTATGATGAATTGCTAAAAGACCCCGATGTTGATGCGGTTCATATCAACTCCCCTATTCCGAACCATGCCGAACAAACATTGAAGGGCCTTTATGCTGGTAAACACGTTGCATGTACAGTACCAATGGCTACAACTGTTGATGATTGCATGAAAATCGTTCAGGCGTGTAAAGAAACGGGCAAAAAATACATGATGATGGAAACTGTTGTGTATGCTCGTGAGTTTTTGTTTGTTAAAGAATTATACGAAAAAGGAGAACTCGGCAAGGTTCAGTTTTTAAAAGCATCGCATCAACAAGACATGGACGGTTGGCCAGATTATTGGCCGGGTTTACCACCAATGCACTATGCAACCCACTGTGTAGGTCCGGTAGCTGGATTATTAAAATTGAATGCTGAATACGTTTCATGCTTTGGTTCGGGTACTATTAGAGAAGAATTAGCTAAAATTCATAACTCACCATTTGCTATCGAATCGGCTCATATCAAATTCCAGGATAGCGATTTGAGTGCCTACGTTTATCGTTCACTTTTTGATGTTGCACGCCAATATCGTGAGAGTTTTGAGGTTTATGGTTCAAAAAAATCATTTGAATGGTCTTTAATCGAGCATGAAGAACACGTTATTCATACTGCAAAATTACCAGAACCCGAAATTCCTCAAAAAGTAACTGTTCCAGATTATGCTCATTTGCTTCCAGAAGAAATTAGAGATTTCACTACCAAAGGAGTTTATGATGTAGCCGACAATACACACCTTAGCTTTACTCAAGGAGCTGGTCACGGTGGCTCGCATCCGCATTTAGCCCATGAGTTTGTAATGGCTTTAATAGAAGACCGTGAGCCTTTCCCAAATGCCGCTCAATCAGCAAATTGGACGAGTGTGGGTATTCTTGCACACGAATCGGCAATGCAAGGTGGCAAAATCATGTATTTACCAGACTATTTTAACATCTAATTTAATAATGAAAAAATTAATAATTTTAATCCTAACCCTCACATTTTCGAGTCTTTACGCACAAAAAGGAAGAAGAATCGAAATTTTGTTTTTGGGAGATAACGGTCACCATCGGCCAATCGAGCGGATTCCAAGTTTGATGGCTGCTCTTGGACCAAAAGGTATCAATTTTACTTACACCGATAAATTGGAAGACCTGAATGCGAAAACATTGAACAAATACGATGCTTTGATGATTTATGCCAATTGGGACGAAATCAAGCCAGAGCAAGAGAAGGCACTGCTCGACTACGTAGCATCGGGCAAAGGTCTTTTGCCAATCCACTGTGCATCTTATTGTTTCAGAAATTCGCCAGAATATATCAAATTGGTTGGTGGACAGTTTTGGAGACACCGTATGGATTCAATCCGTACCGAAACCGTTCAGCCTAACCACCCAATTATGCAAGGTTTAAAATCATTTACTGCTTATGACGAAACCTACCTCCATAGTCAGCTACAGCCTGATAACAACATCTTGGCAGTTCGAGAGATAAAGGCAGACCAGTTTAATGATAAACCAAACACCAAAACAGAACCTTACACTTGGACTCGTACGCACGGGAAAGGCAAGATTTTTTATACTGCATACGGCCATGATGAGAGAACATGGAACAAAGAAGGTTTTCAAGATTTGCTTTATAACGCAATTCTTTGGTCAATAAATGATGAAGCATTGGCTGCATTTAAAGCCAGAAATCCTAAGCCTTTTGAGTACCGTGAAGCTAAGTTACCGAATTATGAACAGCGTCCAGGAATTCAGTACCAACAATTACCATTGTCTCCCGAAGAATCAATGAAGCATATTCAAGTGCCAGTTGATTTTAACTTGGAGCTTTTCGCGGCTGAACCAAACGTTATGCACCCAATTGCTATGACTTGGGATGAAAAAGGACGATTGTATGTTTTGATAACCAAAGATTATCCAAACGAACGAAAACCTAATGGAGGTAGCGATTACATCCTACTTTGTGAAGATACCAATAAAGATGGCAAAGCCGATAAATTTACCCGATTTGCCGATGGTTTGAGTATTCCAACGGGTATGGTTTTTGCAAATGGGGGATTAATAGTTTCGCAAGCACCTGATATGTTATTTTTGCAAGATACCGATGGAGATGACAAAGCAGATGTCAAAAAAACTTTGTTTACAGGATTCGGTACTTTTGATACTCATGCTGGTCCGTCAAATCTACATTATGGTTTTGATAACTGGATTTGGGGTTGTGTTGGCTATTCGGGTTACAAAGGTAAATTTGGAAATGCTGATTCATTAAAATTTGGTCAAGCTTTCTTCCGTTTCAAGCCGGATGGAAGCCAAATGGAATGGATGACAAGTACGTCAAACAATACTTGGGGATTTGCATTCAACGAAACGAATGATGTTTTTGGTTCAACTGCCAATAACTCGCACGGATGGTATATGGCAATTCCACATCGTTATTTTAATTCTGCCAACGGAGTCGACAACGGTAGCCGCAGTACAGATACGCACCGAGACATGAAACCAATCACAAGCAAAGTACGGCAAGTTGATGCTTTTGGTGGATTTACAGCGGCAGCTGGTCATAATTTTTACACTGCAAGGGCTTTCCCTGAAAAATATTGGAATAAGATTGCTTTTGTTGCCGAACCTACTGGACACGTATTGCACCAAAATAACATGGTCAAAAAAGGGACAGACTACGGCGACGTAGAAAGTTTCAATCTCATGGCGGGTGCTGATGAATGGTTTTCGCCAGTTTTTGCCGAGGTTGGCCCAGATGGAGCCGTTTGGGTTGCGGATTGGTATAGTTTTATCATTCAACATAACCCTACTCCCAAAGGATTCACAAACGGCGAGGGAAATGCTTATGAAACCGATTTACGTGATTTTACACACGGTCGTATCTATCGAGTATCGTATAAGGAAGCTCCCGAATATAAGGGAATTACCCTATCAAAAAATAATGTCAATGACCTCTTAGCGAACCTAAAAAACGATAATATGTTTTGGCGTATGAATGCCCAAAGACTATTGGTTGAAAGAGGACAAAAAGATATTGTACCACAATTAATTGATAATATCAAAAATCAAAGTATTGACCAAATTGGTAGTAATCCTGCGGCAATTCATTCTCTGTGGGCATTGAAAGGATTAAATGCCCTTACTCCAGAAATTATCGAAATCGCTTTGAAGCATCCTTCTGCAGAAGTTCGTAAAAATGGTGTTTTGGTTATGGAAAATAACGCTAAATCAGTTGAGTTGATTCTTAAAAACAATTTACTCAACGACAAAGAACCATTGGTTGTAATGAATTCACTTTTGGTTTTCTCAAAATCACCACTCAATGCCGATGCAGAAAAAGCATTCTTCGACCGAATGGAGAATTCTAACGAAACAAATGACCGTTGGTTACCAGAGGCATTTGCTTGTGTTTTGACGGCAAATGGTGGAAAACTAATGAAAAAACATTTGGCGAACCAAATACGTAAGGCTCAAAATACTCCGAAGCCAAAAGCTGAAATGAACCATGACCATCACAACATGGGTAATTCAACAACTCCTAAACCTGCCGAACAAATAGCTACAGGAGTTGATTTGGTTATTTCAAATATCAAAGTTGAACCATCAAATCCGGCTGTAAGAGAAAGAATTGCATTTACAATTGAAGTTAAAAACCAAGGCAATAAAAACTTAGATTCTGGTGTAGTTGTGCCTATAGATGTAAGAATTGATGGAATGGGAATGAAAGTTGAGCAAATTAGTCGAAACCATAAAGATGGTATCAAAGCAGGTGAAACTATTTCTGTTACGAGATTTATGAATGGCCCATGGGTAAGTAATTTTGGGTTTTCAACTGATATTGCAGGAGACTACACAATTAGTGCTTCACTCGATAAAGACAATGCAATTGCCGAAGGAAATGATAAAAACAATTTCAGCTCTAAGAAAATAACTTTCACACCTCCGCAAAACATGAATGCATTTGTCTTGGAGCGTGCAATAAGAAGCTACACTTCGGTTGCTCCGATAGATACTTTGGTGTCAATTATTCGTAAGGCACAGGTTTTTGATGCTCAAGGACAAAATTCGGTGTACAAAGCAATTTCGGAAGGCTGGAATTATCGTCTAAAAAATGTAGCGGTAAAACCTGCTGATAAAACTTATCTACTTGCTTTAAATAACAAAGCAAATAATGAGCGATTGACACGCTTCCTAAAGGCTTGGAACGTAATTGAAGAGAAAAAAGCTGAGGGTGATGTAAAAACTGTTAGAATCAAATCTGTTCGTGAAGCGATGAAATTCGACCTCAAAGAATTTACCGTTAAAGCCGGACAAACTGTAGAAATCATTTTTGAAAATCCAGATGCCATGCAACACAACATCGTTTTTGTACAACCAAAAGCAATGGAAAAAGTTGGATTGGCAGCCGATAAAATGATGATGGACGAAAAAGGTGCAGAGAAAAATTATGTACCTGCATTGGCTGAGGTTATTGCATCAAGTCCTTTAGTAAACCCAGACCAAACTTACAAGTTTACGTTTAAAGCCCCATCAACAGTTGGAAATTACCCTTATGTTTGTACATTCCCAGGTCACTGGAGATTAATGAATGGTATGATGAAAGTGGTAAAATAAATTAGTATAGTATCACATTAAAGCGTCAGTTAGGACTCAAAAAGTCCAATTGACGCTTTTTTACTTAATGTAAGAAAATCTCTTTGCTGGTTTGTGATTCCTATCACCAACCAAATTGATTAGGCTTCCAAGCCGAAATCAGTACAGAAAATCTGCAAAATTTAAAGAATTTCTATATCTTTATGGTTCATCTTCAAACCAAACAAAAATGAAAAAAACAGTATTTCTACTTCTATTAAGCCTACCTATTTTTGCTCAAAATCAGGATTCAGTAATGATTCGTAAGATTTACAACGAAATCCTTTCTAATGGCGAAGCATACCAAACTTTAAATTATCTCTGTAAAAAAGTAGGCCCAAGACTTAGTGGTTCCGAGGGTGCAAAGAAGGCAGTTGATTATACCAAATCTGTCATGGAAAAATATGGTTTCGACAAAGTTTTTTTACAGGATGTTATGGTTCCACATTGGGTTCGAGGAGCAAAAGAACAAGCATTTATCTTTGATGGTACAAAAAAAATAGCTGTTCCAATTGCTGCTCTTGGTGGTTCGGTAGCAACACCAAAAGAAGGAATCAAAGCCGAAATTATTGAGGTAAAAAGTTTTCAGGAATTAAAAAATTTAGGTTCAGAGAAAGTCAAAGGTAAAATTGTGTTTTTTAATCGCCCGATGGACCCAACTAAAATCAATACTTTTGATGCTTATGGCGGAGCAGTAGAACAGCGTGGTCAGGGAGCTTCACAAGCTGCACAATATGGTGCAATCGGAACAATTGTGCGTTCGATGAATCTCGTTCAAGATGATTTTCCACACACAGGTGGAATGAGGTATTCGGGTGGTGCAATGATTCCTGCTGCTGCAATTTCAACAAACGGGGCAAATCTATTGAGCGACATCCTCAAGAAAAATCCTAAAGCTCAATTCTTTTTCAAACAAAATTGTGAAACCTTACCCGATGCACCCTCACATAATGTAATTGGAGAAATTCGAGGAAGTGAAAAACCAGACGAAATCATTGTAGTTGGTGGACATCTCGATTCATGGGATTTGGCAGAAGGTGCACACGATGACGGTGCAGGATGTGTACAATCAATTGAAGTTTTAAGGGCTTTAAAAGCGATTGGATATAAACCAAAAAGAACGATTAGAGCAGTGATGTTTATGAATGAAGAAAACGGCTTACGTGGTGGTACTAAATATGCAGATTTAGCAAAACAGAATGGAGAGAAAAATGTCTATGCAATCGAATCTGATAATGGTGGATTTACCCCGAGAGGATTTGGAATTGTTGGTACAGAAGAGCAAATAAAGAAAATTACCCAATTCAATCATTTGCTTGCCCCTTACGGATTAGCTGAAATTGGTAAAGGAGGTGGCGGAGCTGATATTGGGCCTTTGGCGAGTACTGGGACAGTGCTTTTAGGATTTAAACCAGATTCTCAACGATATTTTGATTTCCATCATGCCTCATCTGATGTTTTTGAATCAGTCAATAAAAGAGAACTCGAACTCGGAGCAGCTTCAATGGCCGCAATGGTCTATATTTTAGATAACCTTAAATAGTTTTTTATAAACCATTATTCATAACCCTGACGGTTTAATACACATCAGGGTTATTTTTTTGCCGAGTAGCTTACTTGAAAGTACCTAAAAACAAAAAGCCGAAACTTTCGTTTCGGCTTTAGAGCCCCCAGTCGGGATCGAACCAACGACCTACTGATTACAAGTCAGTTGCTCTACCAGCTGAGCTATGGAGGCTTTTCATTAAACTACTTGGGCTTTGAGCCCCCAGTCGGGATCGAACCAACGACCTACTGATTACAAGTCAGTTGCTCTACCAGCTGAGCTATGGAGGCGTTAACTCTGACCCTTTCGTTTAATGTGGTGCAAAATTACACGTTTTGAATATTCAACACAAGTCTTGAAATAAAAAAATTAACAAATAATTTATCCACATTTCACAACTCCTTGATTATCAAACAAAAAGGGTGCTAAAAAAGCACCCTTAGAAAATATTTTATTTGAAATTAATTTGCTGCGGCAATGATTTTCAATTTTTGTTTCAAATCATTGATTTCGCCTTCGGCAGTTTTAATTTTCTTTTCGTATTCATTTCTAACCGAATCGGCATTTTTTGAGCGTGCAAAGAATTCGATATTATTTCGCCAAACCGCAATGTCATCCTCGATGGCTTTAATTCGCTTACGAATGTCTCCTTCTTTTTTGTCAAGACCTTTTGAGCCACCCTTGTCACCTTTAAGAGTAACTTCAACTTCGTTTTGAAGCATGATTTTCTCTTTCTCCGCCCCAGTAGCACCCGAACTCGCTTTTACATAAGCATTGATAGCATCAACGAATCGTTTTTGGATATTCTGCATATCTTTACGAGGTACAAATCCGATACTTGCGTATTTAGACTTATAAGCAGATAATTTGCTTAACTCAGCTGTTCCTTCTTTAATTGCAGCTTCGATTTCGGCACAAAGTGCTTCTTTCTTAGCAAGGTTGGCCTCGTATTCTTTTTCTACTTCATTGTTTTTATTGCGTTTGCCATCAAAGAATGCATCACAAGCTTTCTTAAATCTATCAAAAATCTTGTCTTTCTGTTTTTCAGGTACATGACCTATGGTTTTCCAAGATTTTTGTAATTCGATTACTTTATCTGTATTAGCAGGTGAAAAATCTCCTGATGATAAAAGTGCTTCAACTTGTTCGCAAAGTGATTCTTTTGCTTTTAAATTGTTTTCTCTCTCAGCTTCGAGTTTGACAAAGAATTCGCCTTTTTTTCTAAAGAAAGTTTTGAGCAAAGCCCAGAAGTCGCGGCTAATTTCTTTTCCTTTTTCTTTTGGCATCGCTCCTTTAATGGCATTCCATTGGTCTTGGATAGCCAAAACTTCTTTGGTTTTTACATTCCATTCGCTAATGCTATCGGTATTGAACTCGGCATAAGGTTTGATGCCTTCGAAAATCCTTGATTTAGCCTCATATACTTCATCTTGAAGCTGGGAAGCTTGAGCCGATTGCTCGCGACGTTTATTATGAATTGTATCAAAAGCAACTTTGAGCCTTTGCCACAATTTTTCTTGCTCGTCTCTTGCCGCCGGGCCGATATGCTTATACTCTTCGAGTAATTCATTAGCCTGCTTTAATGCAGAATTTGTTAAACCACTTTCAGAGATTGAACCAGCGATTCCTTCAATCTTCTCAACAATTTCAGTTTTTGCTGTAAGGTTTTTCTTACGGTCAAGGTCTTTGAGTTCGTTCTGGATGTGACGAATACTGAAATATCTATCAATCAAGGCATTATAAGCCGACCACAACGATGCATTATGAGGAGAATTTACATTGCCAACGTTTTTCCAATCTTCTTGGATTTTCTTAAATTGTTGCCAATTGTTTTTTGCATCGCCACGTTCTTCGGCTTCAACAACATCACGAAGATTTTGAAGAAGTTGGGTTTTACGCTCAAAATATGATTCTTTCTCTTTCTCTAATTTTTGATAAAAACTGGTTCTTCCATCGCGAATTTGGGCATTCAATGATTCAAAACGAACAACATAATTATCATTTTTATATTCAAAGCCTTCGTCATTACCATTATCAGCAATATATTTTTGAAGGGCTTCTGCTTTTTCTTTTGCTTTGAGGTCATCAAAAATAGGTTTGATTTCCTTCATTACATTATCTGCGTTACGGATGTCAGACAATGTTGCTCCGTCTCTTTTAACTGAATCTACGAGTTTTTCAGCTAACTCAACGAAATCTTTTTTGCCAAAATTGCTGTAATCTACATCTTCGTGTGCTGTTTCTTCCTCATGAATTTCTATCGCAGGAATTTCATCAATCGGGGCCTCAACAACAGCTTGTTCAATTTCAGCAACAGGAATATTTTCTTCAAGTACTACGATTTCTGTTTCTGATAGAGCAACAACGGTATTCGATGTCGGTAATGTTTCAGGTTGAACTTCATCGATAGCAGGCACAACTTCGGTTGAAACCTCAATTTCTTCTGTAACTGTTGAATTTACTACTTCTTCTACTTCAGTTTCAATCGAACTTTTGACTTCAGTCATATTTTCTTCGGTTAATGTCTCTTTATTTTGTGCAATATCTTCTATTTCATCCGTAGTGGTGGGCTCTACGGTAGGGAGATTGATTTCGTTTTCAGTTAATTCTAAATCTTTATTAGTCATTTCTAATTGTTAAATATTAGATTTGCAAATGTAATAATTATACGTAAACAAACAGCAAAACGTTGCAAAAATGAATAAAAAAACTAATATCGCTTCACTTCGACAAAACTATACACGCAACGAATTGATTGAGGAAAATGTTTTAAAAAATCCGTTCTTACAGTTCGAAAAGTGGTTCAAAGAAGCGATAGATTCTGAGATTTTAGAACCAAATGCCATGTGTCTCTCTACTGTATCTAACGGTAAACCATCCTCACGGATTGTACTTTTAAAAGGATTTGATGAAAATGGTTTTGTATTTTTTACAAATTATAAAAGCCATAAAGGTTTGGATATTGAGCAGAACAATCATGTTGCAGTTAATTTCTTTTGGGCAGAATTAGAAAGGCAAGTAAGAATTGAAGGAGAAATCGAAAAGGTTTCAGAAGAAGAATCAGAAGAATATTTTCATCAAAGACCAATAAGCAGCCAGATTGGTGCTTGGGTTTCAGAACAAAGTAATGTTATACCAAACCGAGAAGTTCTTGAGAAGAGACAAGTCGAACTTGAGGCACAATATAAAGATTCCATAATTCCAAAACCGCCACATTGGGGTGGTTATAGAGTAAAACCAAACAAAATTGAGTTTTGGCAAGGTCGTCCAAGTAGGCTTCATGATAGAATATTATTTACAAATGTTGAAAACAATTGGAAAATCGAAAGATTAAGTCCATGATATATAGAACGAGCAAACGCTCGTTCTATATATCAACCATCATTACCATCATTTGCTCCAATATTTTTCTAATTTTTCGGTCAGCACCATCTAAATACCTATTGATAATAAATGTGAATGACATCAATTCACCGTTTGAAGCTGTAAAATACCCTGCAAAAGCTCTTGTATTGCTAATTGAGCCACTTTTTGCTCTCACATTTCCATCTGCTTTAGTTCTCCGTCCTAAATTCTGTACTGTTCCACTTTGCCCTACGATTGGTATCGAGTTGTAAAAATCATTAAACGAACTGTCAGATTTCATTGAATAAAGAATATCAGTGAGATTTTTAGAAGTAAGAAAGCCCGATGGCGAAAGCCCACTACCATCTTTTATCATAAACCCTTGTAGGTCAATTCCTTTTCCGTTCCAATAAGCCTTAACAGCATTTACCGAAGCATCAAAATTGGCATCTTTGGCATATTGGTAGCCTAATGTCTTTATGAAAGCATCGGCAAATAAATTAATACTTTGAAAATTACAATGCTTGGCAAGCACAGCTAAAGAAGGGGAATCGTAAATTGAGATAGTTGTTCTTGGTTTAGAATAATAGCCTAAGATTTGACGATATTGGGAAATTGAAATGGCTTGATTTTTAACTGAAATACCATTTTCAGATAGTTTCTTATGTAGAATGTATGCGGCATAAAATGCGGGGTCTGGCAATGAACCTTTAACGCCAAATTCTGGAACACCTTTCGGCACTGTTCCTTGCATCAAAATCTGATTACTCAGAGGAGTATTATAAATAATAACATTGTCACCAGAGCCAACTTCACCCGTCAAAACTTTATTTGTAACATTTAAATTTGGCAAATCTGTTGAAAATCTAATGATTGGAGCAAAATCATTAACCGAGTTACCTGGTTTGAAATATACCCAATACAAATTTTCATTAATATTTAATCCGTTAACCCCTGCACCATAATAATTCCCAATATCTCCCCAAACCCAAGAATCAGCAATTGAGTTTTCGGGAAAAATCGAGCCATCTCCAAGCACATAGCCGTCAATCTTTTTGATTCCAGCAAATTTGATTTTAGAAATTACTTCCTCAAAAATCGCACTGTAATCAATTCCAAACCTCGAAGAACCAAATGATGGGTCACCAGTACCTCTGATGTAAATATTTCCGTAAAGTGTACTATCAACGATTTGTCCATCGTATTCAAAGTAGGTTTGGTAACGAAAATCTGATTTCAAAACAGAAAGTGCTGTCGCAGTCGTGACTAACTTCAAAACTGAAGCAGAGTTAACTGATTTATCAGAATTTACCTGCAATTTGTAATCACCAGTACTTGTTGAACGAATAGTCGCAGCCAATATTCCAGTTTTTAGGTCATTATCATTCTGGACACTATCAATGAAATTTTTAAGTTTTTGCAGTGGACTCGAAACTTGTAAAATAATAAATAAAAGTAGCTTCATTGGGGTAGTAATGATTTTTGAATGTAACGAATTTACAAAAAATGATTGAAAAGTGCGTATTTCTTGTGTTACTTTGCAAAACAATATTAAGTTAATGTTAAAAATATGGTTTCGTTATTGAACTTTTGATAACGAAAATAAACACTTCAAGTAAAAACGAATGAAATTATCATTTTGGGGAGCAGCAAGGCAGGTATCGGGTAGTATGTTTCTACTTGAATTTAATGATGAATACCGTGTTTTGGTTGACTGCGGAACTGATTTAGAGAAAGAAAATAGCAAAAATACAGAATCGTACGAATACGGAATTTTTCCATTTGACCCAACTCTCATAAACTTAGTTATACTCACACATGCTCACATCGACCACTCAGGACAAATCCCAAATTTATACAAAGAAGGCTACGAAGGGCAAGTTTTATGCACAAAGCCTACGATGGATTTGACCGAGATTTTGCTTTACGACGCAGCATCATTAAATCAGAAGAAATTTAAGGCCATCAATGACAGCAAAAAGCGTTCTAAAAAACGCAAAGGGGTTGATTCTCAGACATTGTATTTAGACCGTCAAGTAAAAGAATCTGTCGATAATTTTGTAACTATTCCATTCAATCAGCGATTCAAATTCAAAGATGATGGATATGTGACTTTTATTCAAGCTGGCCATTTATTGGGTGCGGCTCATGTGGTTATTGAATGGTTTGATGAAGGTGAAAAGAAAAGTATTTGCTTCTCTGGTGATATTGGTAGAAAAGATTATCCATTGCTCGTTGACCCACAGAGAGTACCACAAGTTGATTATTTAGTAACCGAAACTACTTACGGAAATCGTTTTCACACCGATGAAAACAAACCAATGGAGTTGCTATCAGACATTATCACCAAAACTTGTATTGATATATCGGGTAGGTTGATAATCCCAGCATTTAGTGTTGGTCGTACGCAGGCGATGCTATATATTCTGAATAAAATCTATTCAGAAAAAGGGATAAAACCAGTAAAAGTCTTCACGGATAGTCCGCTTGCAAAGGCCAGTACAAAAATTCACGAAAAATATACTCGCCAACTCAATAAAGCAGCTCAAGAGTTCTTTGAAGAAAATGAATCATTGTTTGATTTTGAGAATTTAGTATTTTTGGAGTCGAATGAAGCAAGTAAAGCGGTATCGAACCATGCAGAACCTTGTATAATCATTTCTTCGTCGGGAATGGTTCAAGGAGGAAGGATAGAACACCACATTGAGCAAAATATCAGTAATCCATACGCTACAATCTTGATGGTTGGGTACGCATCAGAAGGTACTTTGGGTTGGAAATTACTCAATGGAGAGCGAACCGAATTGAAAATCAATGGTAAAAACCACCCAGTTCACGCAAATATTCAGAAAATAGACGTTTTTAGTGGGCATGGAGACTTAAATGATTTGATTCGATTTGTAAAAAACCAAGAACCTCAAAAAACAAAAAAAGTATTTTTGGTTCATGGTGAGTACCAATCTATGATAGATTTTAAGGAAAAAATACAATCAGAAGGTTTTCAGGATATTGAAATTCCTGCTAAAGGCGAAACTTTTGAGTTGTAAATTCAGGATTGTTTCTAACCACAAATACAAAATGAGCAATCTAAACTAAATTTTGCTCAATAAACAAGCTCATAAAAATCAAAAATTGAATGAGAACACTTTTAGACTTTGAAAAACCAATTGCCGAACTCGAAGCTAAGCTCGAAGACATGAAACGCTTGGCGGCTGAGAATAATGTAGATGTAAGTTCGGCTGTGAGAACACTTTCTGACAGTATCGAGTCACTCAAAAAAGAAACTTTCTCTAATCTTACTCGTTGGCAAAGAGTTCAATTGTCAAGACACCCAGACCGACCATATACATTAGATTATATCGAAAGAATTTGTCAAGAATTCCACGAGTTACACGGCGACCGAACTGTGAGAGACGACCCAGCTATCGTTGGTGGATTTGCCAATATCGATGGTAAAACTGTTATGGTGATTGGTCAACAAAAAGGGCGTAAAACCAAAGAAAGGCAATATCGTAATTTTGGAATGCCAAATCCGGAGGGTTATCGTAAAGCATTGAGATTGATGAATTTGGCCGAAAAATTCAACAAACCAATCATTACATTGATTGATACTCCGGGTGCTTTTCCAGGTCTTGAAGCAGAAGAAAGAGGCCAAGGTGAAGCAATTGCACGAAATATCCGTGATATGATGACCCTAAAAGTTCCAGTAATTTGTATCATCATTGGTGAAGGTGCATCGGGTGGTGCTTTAGGAATAGCCATTGGAGATAAAGTTTTGATGCTCGAAAACACTTGGTATTCAGTAATTTCTCCAGAATCATGTTCTTCGATTCTTTGGAGAAGTTGGGATTTCAAAGAGCAGGCTGCCGAAGCACTCAAATTAACAGCAAATGATATGAAAGGCAATGGTTTAATTGATGGGATTATCGAAGAACCACTCGGAGGTGCTCATCTTGATTGGGAAGCAATGTCGGCAATCTTGAAGAGAAGAATCCTTTCAGAAATAGAAGAACTTGAAAAACTTTCTCCGCAAGAACGAATCGATGCCAGAATCGATAAATTCTGCTCGATGGGTGTTTTTGAAGAAACTGTTTAGTTTATTTCCAAAATCTGAAATTAACTTATTTTAACATCAGAATTAAATATTTAGATAGTGTTGGACGTTAGCAAATTATACTCCAACACTATTTTTTATTGATATAAGTTCTACTAACCAAAAATGAAATTTAAAGCCGTAGTTTTCGACTTCGGGAATGTGATTATCAATATCGACATCCCACGTACTTTTCAAGCATTCGCAGAACTCACCTCAAAACCAGTCAAAAGCATCGAAAAACTTATCGCCGATAATCAATTATTTCAGCGATACGAAACTGGTAAATTTACAGATGATGAATTTAGAGAAGTTGTCCGTCAGACGCTTGGTTTTCCACTTAGCGACCGAGAAATTGATGATGCATGGAATGCACTTTTACTTCATATTCCAAGTGAAAGGATTGAATTGATTTCAGAGATTCGAAAAAAATATCCGATTTATCTACTGAGTAACACCAATAATATTCATATCGAAAAATCGAATCAATATATCAAAAAGGAGTTCAATCAAACACTTGATGGTCTTTTTGATAAATTGTATTTATCTTACGAAATGGGGCTTTGGAAACCAGAAAAGGCAATTTACAGAGCTGTTTTGGACGATTTAAAACTCCAACCCAACGATGTGTTATTTTTAGACGACAACAAAGCCAACATAGAATCGGCAAAAGAAATGGGAATCCAAACTATCTTGGTTGAGCCACCCACATCAATTATTGAATATTTCGCTGAGATTAAATGGTAGGTTATTTTCAAATTTGATTAACTTTGAACCCATATTTACTTACCACTTAGGATGCATCCAAAAAGAAAAAAACTTTATTTAATCCAATTTTCATTATTCATTGCAACCGTCATCACCACAACCTTAGCAGGAGCAGAATGGATGTACGGAAGACCTTTTTATTATCCAGGGCTTTCAATGGGTTGGAATGAATTTGTGAAAGGATTACAATTTTCAATACCCTTTTTAGGGATATTAACAATTCACGAATTTGGTCATTATTTTACTGCAAAAAGGCACAAAACGCGGGTGACGCTACCTTACTATATTCCATTTTGGCTCGGTCCACTTGGACTAACTGGTATCGGAACGGCAGGTGCATTTATCAGAATCAAGCAAAGATTAAAATCCAGAATTAAATTCTTTGATATTGGAATAGCTGGTCCATTGGCAGGTTTTGTGGCTGCTTTGGGAGTTCTCTTGTACGCTTTTGCCTTCTTACCACCCGCCGAATATATTTTTCAGATTCACCCCGAATACAAGCAATTCGGCTTAGATTACTACAACCAAGTTTATAAAAACAATAACCCTGACGGTGTCTTAGGGGCATTTAATTTGGGTGATAGTATTCTATTTAGTTGGTTTAGAGATACTTTTGCGAATCCTGCACTGATTCCTCATCCAAACGAAATGACGCATTATCCATTTATTTTAGCTGGTCACCTTGCACTTTTCTTTACGTCATTAAACTTGATTCCAATTGGCCAGCTTGATGGTGGACATATTCTTTATGGATTAATTGGCGATAAAGCATTCAATAAAATTTCTCCTGCCTTCTTTTTAATATTCCTTTTTTATGCTGGTCTTGGATTCTTTTCAGTGAATGAATTTTACACAGCAACTGATGAAGATTTCAATTACTTGATTTTGAAGCTATTAGGATATTTTTATTTTGTTTACCTGTGTTGTTCTCGAATAACAGATACTCCTCAAACGAACGCATTGATTGGAACAACGGTTGTTTTGGTGCAACTCGGTGTCTCAGAGTTGTTTCCAGATGTAAAAGGCTACGAAGGATTTTTATTATTTGCATTCATTTTAGGGCGTTTCCTCGGCATCTACCACCCTCCTACCAAAGACGAAAAACCATTAAGTTTGGGCAGAAAGATACTTGGTTGGCTTGCATTACTTATATTTGTACTTTGCTTTAGCCCCAAACCATTTGTCCTTGTTTGATATGTTTAGATTTTTATTTCATCTTTTTGGTTGGAAAATCGTTGGTAAAATTGACCATCAAGTAAAAAAATGCTTATTTGTTGTTTGTCCGCATGCTACTTGGATTGATTTTTTTGTAGGACTTGGAGCGAGGGCTGCACTAAGAACAGAAATAGGATATTTGGGTAAAGAGGAATTATTTAAACCTCCTTTTGGATGGATTTTTTATGCTTTAGGCGGAAAACCCGTTAAACGCTCTCAAAGTACGAATTTGGTACAAAGTGTTGCCGAAACTTTTAATAATTACGACGAAATAAAAGTCGCAATGGCACCAGAAGGAACACGAAAAAATGTTTCAAAGCTAAAAACGGGTTTTTATTACATGGCATTTACGGCCAAAGTTCCATTAATCTTAGTAGGTTTTGAGTATCCTACAAAATCTGTAGTGATTTCTGAGCCAAAGTACCTAACGGGCGACTTTAAAGCTGATATGCAAAATATTATGGTCCCATTTTATAAAAATATCCAAGGTGTTCAGAAAGATTGGATAAAAAAATATGAAATCGGGCAATTTGAATAAATCAAAAATTGGATAGATTTTACACACGAATTCAGTCCAATTTTATAGTACAGCATTAACCAAAGAATATGAAAAAACAGACAAAATCGGTAAGAATTCAAACCAAACGCTCACAATACCGAGAACACTCTACTCCATTATTTTTAACAAGTAGTTTTTGTTTTGAAAGTGCCGAGCAAGGCAAAGCAATTTTTGACGAAACCGAAGAAGGAAACCTTTATACTCGTTTCTCTAATCCAAGCGTTCAAGAATTTGTAGATAAAATCTGCATGCTCGAAAACTGTGAAGAGGGAATAGCTACCGCAACCGGTATGGCTGCGGTTTTTGCAGGATTTGCAGCACATTTAAAATCGGGCGACCATGTTGTTTCGTCAAGAGCGTTATTTGGTTCGGCTCATCAAATTTTAACTCAAATTCTTTCAAAATGGGGAGTAACACATACATATCTTGATGCTACCGAACCCGAAGAAAATTGGGAGAATGCAATTCAGTCAAATACAAAAATGATTTACCTTGAAACGCCATCAAACCCAGGTTTGGAGCTTGTTGATATGGCGATGATTGGTCGATTAGCAAAAAAATATAATTTGATTTATTACGTTGATAACTGCTTTGCAACTCCGATAATCCAAACTCCAACCGATTTTGGGGCAAATTTGATTGTTCATTCAGCTACAAAATTCATGGACGGTCAAGGGCGAGTTCTCGGTGGAATAATTACAGGGACTAAAGAATTGATTGCTCCAATTAGATTTTTTTGCCGTCATACTGGCCCTTCGATGTCGCCATTTAATGCTTGGGTTTTATCAAAAAGTATCGAAACGCTCGAAATCAGAATGGAACGCCACGTTTCAAATGCACTAAAACTGGCTCAAGCACTTGAAAAAATCGAAGGCATTTATAACGTTAAATATCCTTTCTTGAAATCTCATCCGCAGTTCGAATTAGCAAAAAAACAAATGCGTTCAGGTGGGGCATTGGTTACATTTGAAATTGAAGGAGGATTTGAAAGAATCAATCGTTTTTCTAAAGAATTAAAAATTGTTTCTTTAAGTTCAAACTTAGGCGATTCAAGAACGATTATTACTAACCCTGCAACAACAACACATTCAAAACTTTCTAAGGAGGATAAAGAAAAATTAGGTATTACCGAAGGTTTGATTCGTGTCTCGGTTGGTTTAGAAGATATTTCAGATATTATCAAAGATTTCAAACAAGCAGTAAAGAAATCGGCTTAGGAACTAAAAATATTAAACAGAATAATCGAAGAATGTGTACATTATTTGTACATATTCCTTAGAAGTAGGCACTTGTCTATAAATGTTTAGGTCAATTTTCATAAAATTGTTGAAAATCAAACAGTTAATGACTTCGATTAACAATTTCCGATTAACACTTATTTTCAATAAAATTTAGGCATAAAAAAAGCAGGGCAATATGCTCTGCTTTTTGTTTATAGGCTATGAATTTTTAAAAAAGTCTGTATAAGGCAACAAAAGCAAATACAAAAACAGATGCCCACATCGGAAACTTACGTGCTTTGTAAGTGGCAACTTTGTATGCTTTCAAATATTCTAAACGAGCCAACATAAACACAGCCACCAACATAAACATTGTGGCACTCGCTATCTTCTGAGCTAATAAATAAGAGGCATCATTTGAGAAAAATAGGAAGATATTTACTAACAAAAGTAAAGTTCCGAGCATTCCAAAAACCTTGAAAAGCCATGTGTAAGTTTCTTTGTCAATTGTATTTCGCATCTTTATATCGTTTTGTTGAGCAAATATAAAATTATATTAACTAATTATCCAAATTTAAAGAATAAAATTTTACAATTTAAGAATCAAAAAAATATTATTTGGATTAAAATATAAAATAGTTAATTTAAAATATTGGTATAATACAATTTATTTTTTCACATTCTTGAAAATCAGGTTTAAGTTTTGAGTAATTTAAGATTAATTTTTACAAAACCATCAAAATCATGTTTAATTGATACATCAATTTCTATCAACTCTAATCACTTAATTTATTTGTTTGAAACCTAAAACATCATGATATTTGTTAAATGTTAAAATTCTAAAAATAAATGAAAGTAGAACTTACAAGAGTTGATGATGCTTTTCACTTCGAGGCTGTAGGAATTTCGGGGGTTATAAATAATATTGATGCCAATCCTGAAATTGGTGGACATAATTTGGGTTCAAGACCAATGGAAATGTTGTTGATGGGTTTGGGAGGTTGTACGGCAATTGATGTGATTTTGATTCTAAAAAAACAAAGACAGGTAATTGATGATTTAAAAATCAGTGTTGAGGGTGATAGAGTTAAAATTGAAGGAACGGAGATGAGTCCTTTTCGCAAGATAAACGTTCACTTTGCATTTAAGGGAGATTTGAACGCTGATAAAGTAGAAAAGGCAATTAAACTCTCAATGGAAAAATACTGCTCAGCAACGGCACAGCTAAGTCCGACTGCTGAGATTACACATTCATTTGAAATCAATTAATTTTGGAATGAATTTTGTGATTGACTAATTATTTAAACCAATAAATATTTAGTCCATGAAAAAATTATTAATTGTATTTGTATTGAGTTTTTCAGCCGCTGCTACTGTTTATGCAGTCGATGGTGAAAAAAAAGAATCTCGAAAAGAAAGAAAATCTAAAAAAGAAATGAAATGCTGCACAAAAGAGGAGGAAGCAGAATGCAAAAAAGTAAACAAAACGTGCTGCGTTGTCAAAAAAGAGAGTTAAATTTCGATGATTCCACAATATAGTCATTAGGCTTTCGCAAATGTGAAAGCCTTTTTTTATTTTTGTCAATAAAAAAATTATCTGAATAATGAAGCAATACCAAGATTTACTTAAACATATTCTTGAAAACGGAACCCAAAAAACAGACAGAACAGGTACAGGTACTATAAGCGTATTTGGTTACCAAATGAGATTTAATCTGCAAGATGGCTTTCCGCTTGTCACAACTAAGAAAGTGCACCTAAAATCAATCATCCATGAATTGCTTTGGTTTATCAAAGGTGATACAAATATTCAATACCTAAAAGAAAATAATGTAAGTATTTGGGATGAATGGGCCGACGAAAACGGCAATTTAGGACCAGTTTATGGTAAACAATGGAGAAGCTGGTCAACACCCGATGGTCAGACAATTGACCAATTAAAAGAGGTTTTGAATCAATTAAAAAAATCTCCAGACTCAAGAAGAATTATTGTATCGGCTTGGAATGTAGGCGAATTATCACAAATGGCATTGATGCCCTGCCACGCTCTTTTTCAATTTTATGTAGCTGATAATAAATTATCGTGTCAACTTTATCAAAGAAGTGCAGATGTATTTTTGGGAGTTCCGTTTAATATTGCGTCTTATGCCCTACTGACAATGATGATTGCTCAAGAATGTAACCTCGAATTGGGTGATTTCATTTGGACAGGCGGCGATACACATATTTATTCAAACCACATTGAGCAAGTAAATTTACAACTTTCGAGAGAACCAAGACCATTACCTAAAATGGTTATTAATCCTGAAGTTAAATCAATTTTTGACTTCAAATTTGAAGATTTTAAACTCGAAAATTACGACCCACATCCAGCAATTAAAGCACCAGTGGCAGTGTAATTGCAATATATTTATTGAAAAACCGTTAGATAATTGCCAATAAACCAGATGCTATTGATGCGTTATTTTTTAATTTTCTGTCTGATAATTCTTCAACTTAGTTCTTTTGGACAAAGAAAACCACCAAAAGAGTACAAAGTTCCTAAGTTTGGCCATCAACCATTTTTGGTTCTTAAATTATCTCCACAAGATTTACTTTTAAAAAATAATGCGTTTGTGTTCGGGGGTGAGATTGCACCGCCGTTTGGCAAATTTAGTTTTGCATTAGATTATGGAAAAGGACACGTAAAAAACAATATTAATGCCGATATTAGAAACGATTTCCCAGACCAAACAAATAAAATTATCAGAGGTGAAATTAGAGGCTATTTTTCGGATTGGTATTATTTTCATAGCCTCGATATGAAGCCGCTTGGGCGATATTATGCACTTGAAATTTTTCAAAATTCAAATAACCGTACTCAAACTGCCGAAGTTTTAGTACCAGATGGAAATCAGTTTAAGGTTGTTGAAAATAAAGTTCCATTTACTAAAACTGCAACGGGTTTTCATATAAAATATGGTAAAAACTTCATAATTAGCCGCTTTTTTATGATTGACACTTACATTGGTGTCGGGGCTAAGATGAATAAATATACAGACCAAAGCGAGAGCATAACCGATGAGATTGCACAATGGCAAAATCAAGAAAGCAAGTACTTTTGGCAACCTCTACAAAAAACACAGTACCAACCGAGTTTCACAGCAGGATTTAGACTTTGTGTACCCTTATGAAAAGGTCAATATTTTATATACTTTTAGTACTTTCTATAAGTTCATGTTGGGCTCCGAGGTGTCCAGTAAGAAGTTGTCAAGTAAAAGTAGAGCATAGACACGGTGAATTGAAAGGAATATTTGGCTCAAAATCTGTGATTCCTGGGCAAATTCACTTTCTTTGGGATGGTAAAAAAAGTGAGAAAAACCCAAATGCTTGGGATAAAAATCCGAATCGAAAAGCACGCAAGAAATTCCCTTGGGAAAGATGGTAACTTACTCAACGCTTACGTACTTTTCCCATTTATCCAAAACAGTTTGAAAATCATCAGGCAATTCAGAATCAAATTGTATCCATTTCTTTGTTCTTGGATGAGTAAACCCTAAAGATTTAGCATGTAGGGCTTGATGAGGGATAATCTCAAAGCAATTTTCTACGAATTGCTTATATTTATTAAAAACTTGTCCACGAAGAATTTTATTCCCACCATAGACCTCATCGCTAAAAAGCGGATGCCCGAGATACTTCATGTGAGCTCGAATCTGGTGTGTTCTTCCAGTTTCTAAATTACACTTAATCAGACTTACATATCGCAAGTTTTTGAGAACTTCATAATGCGTTATTGCTTCTTTACCGTATTGACCACCTGGAAAAACATCAGTCACTTTTCTATCTTTTAGGCTGCGACCTACGTGAGCATTAATCGTTCCTTTGGGTTCTTTAGGTTCTCCCCAAATCAATGCATAGTAAGTTCGCTCGATGGTATGTTCAAAAAATTGCTTTGCTAAAAATGTCATCGAATATTCATTTTTTGCAATAACCAACAATCCAGACGTACCTTTATCAATTCTGTGAACCAATCCCGGGCGGATTTCTCCATTGCGATGAGTTGGTAAGTTCTGAAAATGATAAACGAGTGCATTAACGAGTGTACCAGTCCAGTTTCCAAAAGCAGGATGCACAACCATTGCCGCATCTTTGTTCACTATTAAAATGTCTTCGTCTTCGTAAATGATATTTAATGGTATATTTTCGGGCAATACTTCTTTGGTCTCTCTTGGTGGGTGAGGAAAAGATACTGTTATTACATCGAAAGGTTTGACTTTATAGCTCGCTTTTACTGTTTTATCATTAACTTTAATTGATTCGGCATCAATAGCATTCTGGATACGGTTTCGAGAAGCGTTTTTTAAATGATGAATTAAATATTTGTCAATACGCATCAATGTTTGACCCTTATCGGCAACTACCCGAAAATGTTCAAACAATTCATCATCTTCTTCATTTATATCAATATTCTCGTTGAGATTATCCATTTTTACAAAAAAATCGGTTTAGTCAATGTCGCTCGAAGAAATCATTAGCTTTTTTGAAAGTCCAAATCCAACACCTCTTCAAAAAATTGAGGACAAAATTACAAAAACATATCAAGTAAATCTTTATAACAAACGACTTGATTTGGTTCATCCGTTCATTTCGGGCAATAAATTCTACAAATTAAAACACAATCTAATCAATGCTAAAAGACTGAAATTCAATAAATTAATTACTTTTGGTGGTGCATTTTCTAATCATATTCATGCAGTTTCGGCTGCCGGAAAAATATTAGGTTTTGAGACAATAGGAATCATTAGAGGGAATGAATTAAACGAAAAATCAAGTAAAACTTTAGAATTTGCACACTCAAACGGTATGGAATTGCACTTTGTAAGTCGAGAAGATTACAGAAAAAAAGATGAGATTGCATCAAAGTTTTCTGATGTTTATGTGATACCAGAAGGTGGTACTAATCAATTGGCTGTCGAAGGAATCAAAGATATTGAAATTGAAAAAAAAGCTGATTTTATATGTACTTCTTTCGGAACAGGCGGAACTTCTGCTGGATTATTGGAAAAATATGGTAAAAAATCAAAAATAATTGCTTTTAGTTCACTAAAAATAAAACCTGAAGAAGTACGAAATGAAATCCTTAAATTAACCCAAAATAACATTGAAAATTTGATTGTAAATACAGATTATTCATTTGGTGGATACGGAAAATTTGACAATTCACTCAAAGAATTTATCCTAAATTTTGAAGACGAAAACCAGATTCAACTCGACCCTGTTTACACAGGCAAAATGATGTTTGGAGTTTATGAATTAATAAAAAATCGCTTTTTCAGTGTAGAACAAACTGTAATTGTGATTCATAGTGGGGGTTTACAAGGCAGAAATTTTTAAGAAATTATCAAAATATTGAAGAAATCTATAAATTTGTAAAAAATATAACCATTATGAAGAGAATTTTTACCTACCTAATACTTTCAATTACGATATTAACCACATCATGCGAAGACGATTCTGACCTCCTTCTTGGCAAAGGGACTGCATCATCAAATCCCAATAACCCAAATTCAGGAGTAACAACTGCAAAAACTTGTTCGCTCAAAGAAGTTATTCAGACTGTAAATGGCAATGAAGATAAATTTACATATTCTTACAATACCAAGGGACAACTTGATAAAGTTAATACCGTTATTGGTGATTATATTGCCGAATACGACAAAAACAATCAAATTTCTAAGCTCATAAGTACAGAAGATAAAAGAAATTATATTGAATTCGTCAATGATTCAAAAGGAAATTTAACAGAAACTAAGTTTATTTTATATGATACCGAAACTAAGAAATCATTCACATTTGCCAATAAATTGACGATGAATTCGAGTGGACAAATCGAAAAATACCAGTATAACTTAGACTTTTTGATAGCAATATTTGCACAAATTTTTGGCGAACCAATTATTCAAGAAAATGAAATTATTCCGCTTACATTCACATACAATAATAAAAACAATCTTACATCGATTTATGCTATGGTTGATGGTAAAAAGGAGTTTTTATTGGAGAATTCGGAATTTGACGATGAACTTGTCTAAAGTAATTATAAAATAAAAGAGGCTCATTTAAAGGTTAATTTTGCTTTGCGAACTAAAAAGAACCTTACCATGAGCATCTTAAGCAAAGATAAGAT
>JBKBNY010000005.1:317492-419808 GCA_046295175.1 Spirosomataceae bacterium | reverse complement strand
TGTCCCATTTCTTTTGACAGTATTTCAAAGAACTATTGCGAATATTGTACCAACAGGTACAATCAAGTTTCGCTTTTTACTGGTATAACCCTACTTCGCTCGGCACATGCCCTGTCTCTACGGTGGGTACGTTTGAAATCTCAGGTTTATCCAAAATCAAAATTCCGTGAATGTGATTCGGCATGACCACAAATGCCCCTAATTCTATGTTTTCAGTATGATTTTTTATTTCGTGCCAAAATACATCGGCCAATAACCCAATTTTTGTTAATTGCATTTTCCCGTTTTCGATTTTTCCGAAGAAATGTTCACGATTTTTTGTGCAAATAGTAATAAAATATGCACCATTCCATCCATAGTTCCACCACGTAGCACGTGCCGATGCAATGCGGTATTTATTTTTAAATTTGTCTGTGGACATTATTTGAATTGATTTATTTTATCGTCCTCGTAGAGACAGGGCATGCCCTGTCTCTACCAAAACGTTGTGGTTGTAAATTTTTCATATGTGTATCGAACCCGTTAAAATTGCCACAATCGTCATTATAATAGTTGTTCCCCATGCCCATTTGAAGGTATGGCGTTGGTGTTCGCCTAAATCAACCTCCGATAAACCTACTAATAAAAATGTTGAAGCGGTAAGCGGACTAATCGGAAAACCTACGGTCATTTGTCCGAGCAATACAGCACGACCGATTTCGAGTTGGTCGATACCAAATTGAGTTGCGGTCTGACTCAAAATTGGCACAACGCCAAAATAATAGGCATCAGGTGTGAATAAAATACTGGCAGGCAAGCTCGTAAATGCCGTAATAGCTGGTAGCCAATTTGCATGATTTTGAGGAATTAAAGCAACCAAAGCATTAGCCATTTCTTCAATCATTTTTGAGCCTGTCAAGATTCCAGAGAAAATTCCTGCGGCAAAAATCATACTCGAAACCATAAAAATATTTGTGCCGTGAGCCTTCATAACTTTCTGCTGGTCAGCGAGTTTTGGGTAATTCACTAATAAAGCAACTATACTGGCTACTACAAACAAAACAGAAGTTGGAATCCAGCCTTTCATTAAGGAAATGATTAATGAAATTGTAAGAATTGCATTGAAAATAATCAGTTTTGGTCTTCTTAGTCCTTGTTGTTCTTCGCTTAAATTTTCTTGATGATTATATTGAAAATCAATGATACCAAGGCGTTTGCGTTCTTTTTTGCCAAAAATATAAGCCACAAAAAGCACCCAAATAATTCCGCCGATGATAGCAGGTACATTCGGATTGAAGATATGCACCGCATCCGATTTCATCACCGATATTGCCCTTGCCGAAGTGCCCGACCAAGGAACAAGGTGCATAGGGCCAACGCTTAAAGCCACAATACTTGATAGTACTAAACGATTGATTTTTAGTTGTTTATAAATTGGCAAAAATGCCGAAAGGACAATCATGAAAGTAGCGGTGCCATCGCCATCGAGATGCACAATCATTGTTAGAATGGCAGTTCCGACGACAACTTTTAGTGGGTCGCCTTTGACTGATTTGATGATGGACGCAATCACAGGGTCGAAAAGACCAGCATCGAGCATAGTAGCAAAATATAAAACCGCAAACATCAATAAGATTCCCGTTGGAGCAACTTGTTTAATACCCGTAATGGCAAATTCTCCTAACTCTTTTGGAGAAAAACCAGCAATTATGCCAAAGATTATTGGAGTAATAACTAAGGCTGTCATAACCGACATTTTTTTAGTCATTATCAAGACTAAAAAGACAATTATTGTAGAGAAACCAAGTATTGCGAGCATATATATCTAATAATTGGCACGCTGATGATGCTGATACTTTCGTAACGCTGATTTTCGCAGATTTATAAAAATCCGTATTTATCTGCGATGGTACATCAGCGTGCCATTTTTTGTTTAGTTTTATCTAAAAATTTTACCTTTTTTAACCAATTCATCGTATTTCTCAATATACATTTTATCCAAAGTTTCGGAGTCTTTGTATTTCACACGAAGAGCGGCTAATTTCTTGTGTAGTTCTTCTTTTACTTTAGCATATTTTGGGTCGTTGTAAACGTTTTTCATTTCGTTTTTATCATTTACACGGTCATAGAGTTCCCACTCATCAACATCATAATAGAAATGCACTAATTTGTATTTTTCCGTGACAATGCCATAGTGACGTTTTACCATGTGAACACTTGGGTATTCGTAATAATGATAGTAAGCGGCATCACGGAAGTTTTTGCCTTGACCTTTAAAAATTGGAATCAAACTTTCTCCTTGCATATCAGATGGAGGCGTAATTCCTGCTGCTTCTAAGAAAGTTTGGGCAAAATCGAGATTTTGGACCATTTTTGTGTTTTTTGACCCTGCTTTTATGACGTTTGGCCATTTGACTAACAAAGGAGTTTTGAAAGATTCATCGAAAATAAATCGTTTATCAAACCAGCCATGTTCGCCTAAATAAAAGCCTTGGTCAGAAGTATAAACCACGATTGTATTTTCTTCTAAATTGTTCTTTTTTAAGAAATCTAAAACTTTACCTACGCCTTCATCAACTGCCGCAATGCTACCCAGATAATCTTGCATGTATCGCTGATAACGCCATTTCATTTTATCCTTTTCGGTCATGCTTGGGTAGCGTTTGATAAACTCTTCGTTCATTTTTCCGTAGTGTTCATCCCAAACTTTACGTTGCTCGGCGTTCATCCTGCCCACGGTATGATTATAATTTCGTTTATCATACGCATGAGATTCTTTGATGCCAAGTTTATCCATATTTTCAGGAAAAATCTTAGAATCTCCCGCCCAATTCATGTGCGTAAGTAGGTTCATTTCTGCTTCTTTTGATGCTCTGCCACGGCCTTCGTAATTATCAAATAGGGTAGTAGGCTCAGGAAAAGTTTTCTTCAAATATTCCTTAAAATGACGCTCGGCAGGTAGCCATTCACGGTGCGGAGCTTTGTGCAGATACGCCAAAAAGAAAGGTTTTTCATCATCACGTTCGTTTTTTAGCCAATTCAAGGTAATATCCGTAATGAGGTCGGTTACATAGCCAGTAAATTTCTTCCTACCTTCTTTTTTTGTGATAAAATCAGGGTTATAATAATCGCCTTGGTCGGGTAAAATCTGAAATTCATCAAATCCTTTTGGGTTGTTTCCAAAATGTAGTTTACCAAACATTGCTGTTTGATAACCAGCCTTTTGCAGAATTTGAGGGAAAGTAATATTGGTAGTATCAAAAGGGAAGTAGTTGTCAATTTTTCCATTCAAATGGCTATGTTTACCCGTCAGAATAACTGCTCTTGAAGGAGCACAAATAGAGTTTGTTACACAAGCATTTGTAAATAACATACCTTCTTTGGCAATCCTATCAATATTTGGTGTTTGGGTAAGGCGTTTATCATAGGCCGAAATTGCTTGGTATGCATGGTCGTCCGACATAATGAAAACGATGTTTGGACGGTTCATCGCATGAGGTCTTTGTTTCTTGGGCTTAAAGGCAAAAAAAATCAAAGAGATGATACCAAATGTCAGGAAAGAATAGACGAGTTTTTTCATAGTTTTTTAGGTTTTATCGGGTTTTACTGTAGAGACAGGGCATGCCCTGTCTCTACGTTTTTGACAATTTCGTATAAACTCAAAATTTCAAATAATCATTAAAAAATGGCAATAAATCGTTCAAGACACGACCATCCATTGTCCAGATTTTGTTGCCGTGGTCACCGATGTATTCTTCGGCGAAATGATTGATACCGAGGTTTTCTAAACGCTGGCTTAACATTCCGATTTGTACAGGAAAACGTGGCGAATCGTTTCGTCCCCAATCCAATTTTATGGCTGTCATTTTGCGGAGATTATCGGCATATTTATCAACCATATAAACAGGCATATTCGCCTCCCATTTTTCTAAAATTGGTTGATTGACAATCATTTTATCGCCTTCGTAGCTAAACGGGAAATCACAGAAAAACGGTGGCTTATTTGGGTTTGGCGACCAAGCACGCCCAACGGCAACCAAAACTTTTGGGTAATAAGTTTTCTTTAAATCTTCAACCGTTTTTACGTTTTGAACTTCTTTGAATGAAGTGCTATTCGGTCCAAATTCCTTCACCATTGCCAATAAACCAGGGCTGAGTGCATAAATGCTACTAAAAACCTCGGAGTGAAGCATACCGATTTTGAAAGCACCATAACCGCCCATCGAATGCCCTGCAATGCCTCGACTTTCACGAGTGGCGAGCGTTCGATAGCTTTTATCCATGTATTCTACCAATTCTTTACTCTCAAACTCATCCCAATTGCCTGTTAGTGAGGAGTTTGAGTAAAAACTTCCTTCAAAAAGTGTGTAATGGTCGGCTTGTACGAAAATAAAAGGTTTGATTTTCTGGCGAGCAATGCCTTCATCTAAAATCTTCTGCATTTGTGGAAAAATATTGTCTTTTCCCATGAATCCATGGAGGTAGTAAATGACAGGATAACGCTGCGTTGAAGCATCATAATTAGGTGGAAGATAAACCGAAACTTTACGATTGGGGTCTTCGCCACCCGTATTTTGTAAGGCTTTAGAATTAAGCGTAAAACTGACCACTTTGCCAGTTTGGGCAAATGATATAAATGATAGATGAAAAATGAAGAATAGAATTTTTTTCATATAAAATGAATTTTTTAATGTAGAAACGTTGCATACAACGTTTCTACATTGAATATGATTTATTAAAACTTATAGTTATATCCTGCTCTGATTACCTGCGTTTCGTAGTAATCGTGGCTGGTGTATTTAAAGCCAGCACCTTGAATTTCTCGCTTGATAACCAAAGTGTTAAATAAATCGGTGGCGTTGATAAAAACTTCTCCTTTTCCCGATTGAATACTTTTTTTTAATCCTGTATCAACCGAAAATCTGGAATTGATTTTTCCTTGCGGAATAATATCGGGGGCGAGGTATGCAACCGATATTTGTCCATCAATACCATTAGATAAATGCAAAGTGCTATTCAGCTTAACATTTCCCGAAAAAATCTCTTGTTTTTCGGCAGAAAAGACATTCTGCACGGGATATTTATTCAAAACCGAAAACGCATTTATCTGATTATGGTAAGCATTCAGATTTAAATTGAATGAAAACTTACTCGAAACTTCCTTAGAAAACACCATTTCTACGCCCGAATTATAGCTCTTGCCCGCATTCTGAAAAATGGCATAAATCAAGGTGCTATTCGGTACGATGCTCGAAATTCGGGTGATAGTACCCTCGGCCATTTTGTGATAGAGAGCGGTATAGAAGGTGTTTTTATCCCATTTGGCTTTATAGCCCAATTCAATCGAATTAGTAAATTGTGGCCTCAAAGCAGGGTTTCCAACCTTAATGATTTCGGCATCATCGTATTTTGGGAAAATTCTAATATCTACTTCATTTGGTCTATCAACTCTTCGATTGAAAAACGCCGAAATTTTTTGGTTATCGTTGATTTTATACGCCAAACGAACATTCGGAAAAGGTTGAGAATACTTATATCCGTCACTTTTATAAGTCGGATGGTCAGGATTTACCTCATATTTTAGATTAATATATTCGTAGCGTAAACCAATTTCAGCCTCGTATTTTTTATCTTCATAAATGTAGTTTCCGTAAACTGCTGGGATAATTTCTCGATAATTTGCCCAACCGCCTGCTTTTACATCAATAATTGTATTTTTTGAATCAGGAAAAAACTGCATATTGGTTGGAATATCACGCTTCCTAAACTTCACCCCACTTTCAAATCGACCATATTTGAGTGGTTTCTGATAATCTACCGTAAAATCTTGTACTTGCTCATCAGAAAGTAATTTGAAGGCATCTCGACCAGTGAAAGTTGGCATGAAATTATCAAAAAAGTACTTCTCATTTTCTCGGTGAAAAGTATAATTATAGCCAATATTCAGAGTATGTCCCGCATCTTTGAATTTATGCACATAATTGGCGGTGGCCATTGCGGTAGTTTTGAGTTCGTCCTCCAAAAACTGCCATAAACGTAATCTTTCAGTGAGATTTTTATTAAAAAAAGGCTCATCACCTCGGTCAATGATTTTTTCACCACCATAAAGTCCCGAAATGGTTAGCGAATTTTGTTCGTCAATATTCCAGTCAAAACCAGTTTTTGCTGTGATAAAATATGTATTTCGGTTACGTTTTAATTGTTGATTAATTACCTCGCCACTATCATAAGTTCTTACCACAAACTCATTTTTATTGAGTGTTTCGGTATAGAGATAATCGCATTGCAGGAAGTAATTAACTTTATTTTTGCGATAATTAAGAGCCAACGATGGATTGATTTTAGGCGTATGCGTGTATTGTGGACGAATCGTTGGAAGGTTTTCCTTTCTCACCCACAAAGCTCCCAAACCACCAGCTAAACCAAATTTTCCATTGAACCCTTCTTTTTTATTCTTTTTGAAAATGATATTGATTATTCCTGCATTACCATTGGCATCGTATTTCGAGGATGGATTATTAATGATTTCAACCTTTTCGATGGCCGAAGCAGGAATATTATCCAAACCTGTTTGCGAGCCAAAACCTGTCAAAGCCGTTTGTTTTCCATCAATCAAAACCGCAATTTTATCGTTTCCTCGAAGCTGAATTTTTCCATCTTGCACCGTAATTCCAGACAAATTTTGCATGGCTTGTAGCACCGAACCACCACTTTGACTAATATTATCGGTCAATGAGAATGTCTTTTTGTCCATTACCTCGCTTATTTGTTCGGTTTTGGCCGTAACGCTCACTTCTTTGAGGGTTTGAGTATCTTCTTCCAATTCTAAATTATTGAAATCTAAGAACTGTGTCAGGCTTCCTACATAAACTGCTTGTTTATTTTTAATATATCCAACCGATGAATACTCTAAATTATAGCTACCACTTTTGATACCGCCAATCGAAAAGCGGCCTTCTTCGTTGCTAACCGTGCCAGCAATGAATGCGTTATCTTTTTCGGTTTTCAGCACCACACTCACAAAAGCTAAGGCAGTTTTAGTTTTTTTATCTTTGATAGTACCAGAAATTGTCACATTTCCTTGTCCGAAAGCAAACGTTGAAATGCACATCAATAGGCTCAAGCCAAGTAATAGTTTTCTTTTGGTCATTAGTTTTTCTGATTAATTTATATGGTAAAATTGACCAAAAATTTTTCTGTTTTTATTTTTAATTGTAGAGACGTTGCATGCAACGTCTCTACGGCGATACGTCTTTCATTTCACCATATTTACCTCCAAAAAATCAAATTCTTTCTTAAATAATCCTGCTTTTGAAACGGTTTTATCACCGAATTCTAAAATATTCCCCGCTTGTTTATCATACTTTTTCCATTCGGGCAAACCTGCAGCATTTGGATTTCCTGTTTTGGCAAAATTTACCCAATAACTCGACATCGTATTTTCGATTTCTTTATCAAGTGCTTGCCACGGGCGTTGCCAAGTATGTAGTGTGTGCAAAGCGTAAGGCACTTCTGAGGTATGAAAAGCACCATAATTTGGAAAGTTTGGTTTATCGGGCGGAACATGACTAAACTGATACAAATAGGCAGGTTTATTTGAATAAACAGCCAATAAGTGCGAAGGCATTCCGGCAAAACCCAGCAAACCTTGTTTCAATTTTGCTTCTTTTGCTTGCTCGTCGGTCGTAGCAGGGAAGATGCTTAGAAACTCATCTGCTTTAGCTCCATATTTGGTTTGAGCCTCTTTTTTATAATCTTCTACATTGGTTTTTGGAGGCCCCATCAAGCCGCCATCGCCCGTAACCCAACCTGTCATGATTGGTACTTGATTGTGTTTTCCGTTTTGGAAATGTTCCATGATGTTGGTTGGTAAAACGTATCCATCCATCGTTACGCCAAATCTTCCAGCAGCTTGATTATTGCTTAATTTTTGAATTTCTTCGGCTGAAAGTTTACGTAAATCTGCAATTGAGCTTGCTTTTGCCAATTCCATGAATTTTGTGCCTTGTTTTTCAGCATTTGCTAAATCTTGACTCAGCATTCTCGATAAAAGTCCACCGCTTTGAGGGATAGCTTTATGAAAAAGTCCTTTTGCCAGTGGCGATGCAATCATGGCATTGACGCTAAACGCACCTGCTGATTGGCCTAAGATTGTTACATTAGATGGGTCGCCACCGAACGAAGCAATATTTTTTTGTACCCACTTCAAAGCGGCTATTTGGTCAAGAAAACCATAGTTTCCTGAAGCATTATAGCCAGATTCTTTACTCAATTCGGGGTGTGCCATGAAGCCTAAAACGCCCACACGGTAATTAATGCTTACGAAAACAACTCCTTTTTTCGACAGTTCTTCACCATCATAAATATCACAATTGGCCGAACCGCTGTTCAATCCACCGCCATAAATCCAGACCATTACGGGTTGTTTTTCTTTGGCAGATTTTGCGGTTGTCCAAACATTTAGGTATAAACAATCTTCGCTCAAGGGTTCGGGTTTGGCAATAAATTCCTCTGTCCAGCATGAAAAAGGCTGAGGTTTGTTCTGCATCGGGCTTGCCGAAAACTCAGTACATCTTTTTACGTCACTCCAATTTTTAACTGCTTGAGGAGCTTTCCAACGCAATTCACCCACTGGCGGAGCCGCAAACGGAATTCCTTTAAAGATTCGTAAGTTTTCCTTGGCGTAACCTTCAACTTTACCATTGGATGTCTGAACAATGGTTTGTGCAAAGGTTGTAAGTGAAATTAATGAGAGAAAAAGTAGTTTTTTCATGAGCGAATCATTTATAGAATAAAGCGAGTATTATTTCTCTGAATTTTAGATAATAATACTCGCTTTGTGGGAATAATTCAAAAGATACTTATTAAAGTTAAAAAAACAGCTTTCAATAGATTATTATCAGCGAATTTCAGCGATTATAATCGGCGAAATCTGCGGTGAAAAAAGACTACTGCTCCGTAACTTTCAATAATTCAGCATCGTGATGATTGCTGATAGTACATTTGTTATCGAACATCATGGTTGCTCCTTTTTCTACGGTATAAGGTTCCCATTTTGGTAAGCCTGCATGGCTTGGATTACCCGTTTTTGCGAAATTTATCCATGCTTGGCTAACTTTATCGGCAAGTGCATAAGCCTCCTTTGTGCCACCTGTCATTTCTTCACAACGAGCAATGTTATTGAATACAAACGGGATTTCAATACAGTGAATAGCTTTGTATTTTCCATCCATAACTGGAGATTGCCACGTAAACATATACATGTAAGTAGGTGCACCACCCGCAATTGCAGCCTTTGCTTTTGCTTGATTTACTGCACCACGACGGAACATCAAATCAACATCAATTAAATCCGATGGTTTTGTGTCGTTTGGATACGCCTTTTTTACAGCCGCCAAATAAGCATCTGCTTTATCTTTGTAGCGATTTTTGACAAATTCTGTCACTTTTTCTAAAGAACCATTGCTCAAACCTGCACCTAATGAAGCCATAAACTCATTTTTAACGGTTCCAATCATCAATGGAATATTTTTGTAAAGTTCAACCGCCTGAGCGTCGTCAAATTGATATGGTAAAACATTTCCGTCTAACGTTGGACCAAATCCTAAACCAAAGTTTCCTACTTGTTTACCTTCAGCTTTCAATTGGTCACCAATGGTTTTAGTTGCTTTTTGCGAAGCTGCCACCAAAGTTGCGTAAGGAACCGACTGGATTTCATCTACTTTATCGGTCGAAATATTTAAGTTTTTCAAAACTTCTGCACCTAATCTTTGTGTCTCGGCTTTTGTAAGCATTTTACTCATAAAAGCTCCACTTTGATTGACAGCTTTGTGGAATAAACCTTTAGCGGCAGGAGTCATCATCAAAGTATTTACTTTAGCACCACCACCAGATTGGCCAAAAATTGTTACGTTTCCAGCATCGCCACCAAAGTTTGAAATATTGGTTTTTACCCATTCCAAGGCCGCAACCATGTCTAAAACGCTATTATTTGCTGAGTTTTTGTACTTATCACCATAAGCAGATAAATCTAAAAAGCCCAAAACATTTAAGCGGTGATTGATAGAAACTACAACTACATCACCTTTTTTAGCCAAATTTTCGCCTTCATAAGATGGTAATTCTTGCGAAGAACCAGCGGCAAAACCACCACCATGAATCCAGAATAAAACAGGACGTTTTTTACCATCGTTGATGCCAGGGGTCCAAACGTTTAGCACCAAGCAGTTTTCGTTCGTAAAGCCCCAATCATGATGAAATACAAATTCAGATTCGTCTTGAACTGAAGTTGTGGGAGTCATTAACGGGGAAACGGGTCCGTAAGTCATTGAGCTACGAACATTGCTCCAAGCTTTTGGTTTTTGAGGAGCTTCGAAGCGTTTTGCTTCAGCATACGGAATACCTTTGTAAGTGTAAATTCCGTTGTGAACATAGCCTCGAACTTTTCCTAAATCAGTACTCGTAACGGCAACATTTTCGCCAGTTTGAAGCTGTGCATCGGCCCTGTATGTGAGCATACCTAAGGCCATCATCGCAAAAAGCGTAATTTTTTTCATTTTGTTTATAATTAGAGAATGAATAGAAATTTTTATGAATTTTTCGAATGATGAATGAATCAAAAAAGTATTGATGGAATGACTTGGAGTCATTCCATCAGTTTTAATTATTTCAAATATCCTTGCATTTTTAGCCAATTTCCAAAGTTTTCAATCCAACCTTCGCTTGAAGTATTGGTTTTATGCATGCCAAAACCATGTCCACCTTTTTCATAAATGTGCAATTCGGCAGGTTGTTTGGCATCAAACCACTTCTTGAAAATATTGATACTGTGAGGCATAAAACCCAGTTGGTCATCGGCTGCTACGGCCACAAAAATTGGTGTTTTTTCTTTTGGCATATTAGTGCCAATAATCGCATTTTCGTAGGCATAGATAGGAGCGACAAAGTTTGGGCGGCGAGCATCATCGGCACTATAAACCACCGACATCGTGAGTGTTCCGCCAGCCGAAAAGCCCATAAAACCTATCTTTTTAGGGTCGATTTTGTATTCAGCGGCGTGTTCTCGAACATATTTTACGGCATTCATGCCATCTTCGGTTGCCAATGGAATGATAGGAGCATTTTCTTCGTCTAATGTCTTGAAGTTTTGCATTTTGCCCATTAATTCCTTCACAGGGTCGTCGGTGAAACTTCGAGCTACTCGATATTTTAGTACAAATGCAGTGATTCCTCTGGCATTCAACCATTTGGCTACGTCAATTCCCTCGCTATCAATCGAAAGCGTATGAAAAGCACCACCAGGAGCAACTACAATGGCAGTTCCATTTGGGTTTTCGGGAACATAAGCAGTTATTGAAGGACGAGCAACGTTGTAAACTACTTTGCTATTGAACATATTTTTCTCCGAAACGGCTTCATCCCAAGTCCAATTTTCTGAACCTTTAGGCTTTCCGTCGTATAGAAATATTTGTTTTTGAGCGTTTGCCGATAGCAAAACACACAAAAAAGAGAGAGTTGTAAGTAGGGTTTTCATAGAGTGAATGGGGTATTTTACCTCATCCCCAGCCCTTCTCCTCGAAGGAGAAGGGAGTCAAAAAGTCCCTCTCCTGAAAGGAGAGGGATTTAGGGTGAGGTGTTATTCTCAAATCTTGCTTGACAAATACTCTGAACTACGTTTCAGTGCCACTTGTGGGTTGGCAACCATATCTTGCTCAACAAAGAAATGCTCAACGCCCACTTCTTTTGCTTTTTTGACGATTCCTTGCAAATCAAGTACGCCATCGCCAGCCGAAGCCATCAACGGAAACATCGGCATCCAATCTTGCATGCCTCCACCATCGCCAGCAAATTGCTTTTTCTCATTCATATCTTTGATGTGAAGCATTTTATAGCGATTCGGATATTTAGCCAATAACTCAATAGGGTCGGCCCCTCCGCAAGTTGTCCAGAAAATATCCATTTCAAAGAATACTAAATTTGGGTCAGTATTTTTCAAAATGATTTCAAGTGGACGTACCCCATCTACTGGTTTTATGCCATATCCGTGGTTGTGGTAGCCAAAGCGAATGCCTTGTTTCTTAGCTTCTGCACCAATTTTATTGAAAGCATCTGCTATGCGTTTGTAGTCATCAATAGTTTTGCGGCGGTCGTCAGGAATGGCAGGAAGCGTAACGTATTTCCAGCCCATTGTATTTGCAGCTTCACCCAATGCACCCATGTTTTGCTCTAAGGTATCGAGGTCGGTATGTGTGCCGGGTGTGCTGAGCCCGTGGTCTGTTAAAATCTTTTTCACTTCTTGGGCAGATTTTCCGAAGTAGCCACTGCCCGAAAAGCCAAGCATTTTACCCGCTGCTTCCCAACCTTTTTTTGCCTTTTCGGCACTAAACGGAAATGGACCAAAGAGTTCTAATTCTTTATATCCTTGCGATTGTAGCATCATAATTCCAGCCATAAAATCCTCAGAGAGCATTTTCGGAATAGAAAATAATTGAATACCCAATTTATTCTCTTTTTTCAAGGTTGCCATTACTTCTGCCATAGGCGAAACGGCCACTGCTACCGCTGCTAATGATGTATTTTTTAGAAATTCTCGTCTTGTTGTCATAAAAGAAAATATTGTTATTTTTGTTTATGGAAAAACCAACTTATCCACTCAGAGAATCACCAGATTGCTATTGGTACGAATTTGATAGCATTAGTGAAACAAAAGTTATTAGAAAAGCTGTTGGTTATTATGAATCAAAATTTGATACAAATGTTGTCGAATTAGCATTTGGCGATTTAATTGATAATAAACTTAATGTTACCGTCGTAAGTGATAACAAAGACTTTCCAATAATTATAAATACCGTTATCGTAACTATATATCGGTTTCTGGAACTATATCCACAAAAAACTGTTTCGTTCATGGGTAGCTCACATGCTCGGAATCGTGTTTATAGAGCCATAATTGCTAAAATATATGATGAAAATAATAGTGATTTCGAGGTATTTGGCATAACTTACGATAACGAAACAGAAAAATTCATTCCGAATAAAGACTACTTTTCTTTTAATATTTCAAAGAAACAATTATGAAAAAGAGCTTAAAAGAACTTTATCAATCAGCCACAATCATTAGGGATGATTCTTTAGCTGAAAAAATCAAGTTTGTTGAGCGTTCGCCCGAACAATTGGAAATGCACAACAAACTTGAAGAAGCCTATCGAAAAGCTAAACTCAAAAAAGTTTAGCCTATTTATTCTTATACGCCTTATCCAAAAACTCGTAGCGGGCATCAATGGTCGATTTTTCGGTACGAGATTCTGTATCAATAATCATTACTGGAGGAGTTGTATCGCCACCTTTGGCTACTGTCCATTCTGGTAATTTTTCACCGTTCGGATTACCTGTTTTGATGAAATTGGCAAAATAATTCAGCATGGTGTTCGATACTTTGAAATCATCGGCTGTCCAAGCGTAGTCTTTTACTAAAGGGAGGTTGCCCATTGCGTATTCAATTTCGCAAGCGTGAGGTGCTCCGATAGCCTTTGGTCTTGGTGTATTTCCATCGGCTCTAACAGTACCACCTGCCAAGCCAGATGCCAAGGTTTTGTCAACCAATTCAGGACGAAGTTTGCTGTATAGATAGCGATAAACTGGTTGGGAAGAGTTATTACGGTGTAAATCGAACCATTTCCAAGTTGAATATGAAATAAATCTATCCGAAGCTAATTGCGTTGCCGAAAGCTCAACTTCAGTAGGATTTGAATGCGGATACAATTTCAAAACTTCCTCGGCATCGTTCGGATACTCTTTTTTCACTCTCGTAATAAAGTTTTCGGTTGTGTTTGGCATTCCAAACATAAATGCTCCACCAGGAATCTCAGCCGAATTCCAACCCAAAAGAAGCGGCACTTGTGCTTGTTCTTTCGCTGCAAAAATCTGCGGAAGTGTTTTTGGTAAGAAATAATTATCAATGATTATCGGGAAACCAAAACGTTTTGATTCATTGTAAATTTCATAAATCTCACGAGTGGACATCGCTCTTAGCTCTTTAATCGACTTAATACCAGCCTTTTGCAAAAACTCAACGCCTTGTTTTTCACCTTCTGCTAACGGAACAGGGGCCATAGTTGGATTGATTCCCGCACCACTTTCACCAATTGCACCCGCAATCAGATTTTTCGATAATGGAGATGCCATTTGGCAACTAACCCCAATCGAACCCGCCGACTCACCTGCGATGGTTACTTTTTTAGGGTCGCCACCGAATGCTGCAATATTCTTCTGAACCCATCTCAAGGCTGCATTTTGGTCGAGCATTCCGTAGTTACCAGAAGCTTTGTAGGGCGATTCAGACGTCAGTTCTGGGTGAACTAAAAATCCAAAAATATTTAAACGATAATTACAAGTTACAACCACAATGCCTTTCTTAGCCATTGCTTCACCATCATAACGAGGCTCTGAGGCATCGCCAGCCACGTTTCCGCCACCATAAAAATATACCAAAACGGGTAAGTCTTTTGAATTACGTTTTGCAGGTGTCCAAACATTTAGATACAGGCAGTCTTCACTTACGCCGTTTGAACGTGATTGCATATCGCCAAAAACCATTGTTTGCATCGGACGTGGACCAAATTCTTTGGTTTGTTTTACGCCTTTCCAGTTTTCGAGTGGTTGTGGAGCTTTCCAACGCAACTCGCCAACAGGTGGTTTAGCAAATGGGATTCCGAAATACGTTTGGATACCTGTGTGAGTATTGTAGTTTCCCTCAATAACTCCATTTTCTATGGTCGTTTGTACCGAAAAAGAATTAGTGTTTTGTGCCGAAACCTCTGAATTATAAAACATAATTAGAGCGAATAAATAGACTATTTTTTTCATTGATTCTGAGAATAATTGTTTTATTGTCGCAATTTGAGACAATATTAATTAGTGATTTAAAATATTCCTATTTATTTTTGAGAAAATTATACATTCAGTAGATTAATTGGTACTTATTGTAGATTTCAGATTTATCTTTGCCCAATTATTTAACCTCAAAAACAACTTATACAGTCACAAAAGCCATCAATGCAATCAAACGATTTTTTAAAACATATTGCCTACGATTCGGTAGTTTTTGGTTTTTCGGGAGAGAAACTCAAAATCTTAATCATTAGGTACCATAATACGGGTTTATTTGCTTTACCGGGGGGATTTGTGCGAATGAACGAAAACTTAAATGATGCAGTGCGAAGAGGTTTGAAAGAACGCACTGGTTTGGATAATATCTATCTCGAACAGTTTTATACCTTTGGCGATGTGGCTCGGTATAAACCCGAAGTAATGGAGACAATTATGAAAGCCAATGGGCATTCGCTCGAAGAGTACCCTTGGTTTTTGGATAGATTCGTTTCGGTGGCGTATTATGCTTTAATCAATTATGAAGATGTGGTGCCTACACCCGATGCTTTATCAGACTCGTGCGATTGGTACGAGATTGATAAATTACCCAACTTGATGCTCGACCATGCCGAGATTGTTGCAAAGGCATTACAAACTCTACGTGATAATCTTGAAAGAAAATTGGTAGGAATGAATCTGCTTCCGCAACTTTTTACGATGAAAGAATTACAGAAAGTATATGAGGCGATTCTCGGCGAAAAACTCCATCGAGGTACTTTTCAACGTAAAATGCTTGGCTTGGGCATTTTGAAACGTCACGAAAAACAATACTCAGGTGCGGCACACAAAGCACCGTTTTTGTATAGTTTTGGAGATTAGAAAAAGGGCAAAAGTCATTGTTTTTTATCGAAAATCAATCTTAAAACCTCTCTAATAACCGCAAGCCATCGGGCCATTCTCCGTATCCACCTGCTACATTGATATGCCCTGCTTCGCCAATATTGATGTATTCGCTACCCCAAACATCGGCAAAAAACTTGGCTCGTTCTTCCGAAACCCATACATCGTCCGAACTTGCTACGACAATTGTCTTAAAAGGTAGTTTTTCTAACGGAATCGGTGTGAAACCCGTCATCGGGAAAGTATAAACTGGGTTTTCAATATCGCTCGGGGCAACCAATAATGCTCCTTTTATTGCCTTATTATAACGCTTTGCCCATTGAGCCACAGCCGTACAGCCCAAGCTATGAGCAATCAAAACAACCGTCGAAGGCTCAAAATCGGCGATGGCAGCTTCGATATTCTGAATCCAATCTTCACATTCGGGTTCATCCCAACTTTTTTGATTGATTCTGATAAAATTATCGCCCGAATTCTCAAAATGCGTTTGCCAATGCCCTTCGCCCGAATTGCCAAGACCCGGAATAATAAAATAGTTTGTCATAATTTTAGAATGATTCCCTAATTAGGAACACATCTTTTTTTTAGAAATGGTTCGGTTGATTGGCGGATAAATTTTGTTTCAATCAGGATTTTGCGAAAGTTTTCAAAAAGCACAATCTTTGTAGAAAATGATTTTATGAGATTTGGTGTAAAATTCGGGATAGATAATTTAATTGACAATGCTAAACCCGATGAGTTTGGCAGAATTGGGTTAGTTACCAACGATGCTGCCTATACGGCATCGGGGGTGCGTTCTCGCGAGGCACTTTTGGCGGCAAAGTTCGATATTAGAAAACTGTTTTCGCCCGAACATGGCATTTCGGCCAAAGGTGCCGATGGTGCCTTTATACCTAACGGATTAGATTTGCTTACTAAACTGCCAATAGTAAGTCTTTACGGTGATAAATTGGCCCCAACTCAAGAAGATTTTGCCGATATTGATACTGTGTTTTTTGACATCGCCGATATTGGATTGAGGTATTACACCTATCTCTGGACGCTCTCTTATGTGCTGGAAGAATGTGCAAAAAACAACACGAAATTGGTGGTTTTGGATAGACCAAATCCGCTTTCAGGAGCTACCGAAGGGCCGATGTTGGATGAATCAAATTGTTCGTCTTTTATCGGTCGGTGGGACGTTCCGATAAGGCACGGTTGTACTTTGGGCGAATTGGCGAAATTCTTCAATTCAGAAAGAAAAATCAATGCCGATTTACGAATTATCGGTTGTAAAAACTGGCAAAGAAATATGTTTTTTAATGACTGGAATCTACCATTTCAGCCTACTTCGCCAGCCATAGCATCGTGGGCGTGTATGCTTGCGTACCCGATAACTGCCTTTTGCGAAGCTACCAATTTGAGCGATGGGCGAGGGACTTCGACCCCGTTTTTACAGATTGGGGCTACTTGGTTAGAGGGTTTAGGTTTATCAAAGTTAGAGGAGATTTCGCAAGGCGTTGATTTTCAGTATTGTCGATTCACACCTACCGAAGGCAAGTTTAAAGATGAAGTTTGTTCTGGAATCAAAGTAAATGTTGTAAATCCTGAGATTTATAAACCTACCTTGACTGGATTATGCTTAATAAAAACGATAAAAGAACAATTTTCGGCTCGTTTTGAATGGAAACCTTACCCAACGAGGGCGAATCCGAGTGGGAATCGGCACATGGATTTATTAACGGGTATTTCGGATTCTGAAACGCTTTTTGAACTACCTTGGGATTCGTTTTTACAGAAAATTACAGCATTGACCGATACCCAAAATTGGCAAAAAGTCATTGAGAAATACAAAATTTACGCTTAATCTAATCTTTCATCAATAATTGGCTTGTCCGAATGTAAGCAATGTGCCGTTGGGGTCGGTGAGAGCAAATTCGGTTTGACCCCACGGTTTTGTTTCGAGAGGTGCTATCATTGCTACGTTTTTCGATAACAGATTTTGGTAGAAATCTCTGATTCTGTCATCAATCCTCACATAAATCATAAAATGCGAAGCAGCAGGGCGTAGTTTTGGGTGATGAAAAAAATGCAATTCGGCGGCATCTGCCTCAATGATAAAATATTCACCGTAATCTGAACTGAGCGTAAAACCCAGTTGATTTACGTAAAAATCAATCGTTTTTTGTTTGTCAATAAATGGGAGCTTGGGTACTACCGATGTTATCATTTTATATTTGTGCTTATTTTTAACAATTTTAGTTATTTTTTTGGATTTTAGCTGCCACCGATTCAAATAATGTGCATCATAGGGTATAAATTCTTTAGATTTTAACTCACAATGAATTTTTGGGAAACAACTTACAAACAAAATATTGCCAAAATGATTGGGATATGCCGAAGATATACCCAAGATAGGCAGGTTGCCGAAGACTTGGCTCATGATGCGTTTTTGATTGCGATTGATAAATTTTCGAGTTTTGAAAACAAAGGCCCTTTTGAGGCTTGGTTGCGGCGTATTGCTGTCAATGTAGCTTTGCAGCATTTGAGAGAACAAAACCGACAAAAATACATCGAAGAATACAGTACTTTTGCCGAAATCCAAGACGAAAACCACAGCGAAGAATACCTATCATTTACCGAAACCGAGCTGCTGAATACCATTAATCTACTGCCCGAGCATCATCGGTTGGTGTTTAATCTCTACGTAATTGATAACTATACCCACGCCCAAATCGGTAACGAATTAGGCATTAGCGAAGGTACTTCTAAGTCGCACTTGGCAAGGGCAAGGAAGAAGCTGAGAGAGTTGTTAATCAACAACTTAGAGGAAAATAAAGATAAAAAAAGAGCATTTTTTTGGTTTTTTCTCCCTTTCAAGTTGTTTAATGTTGATTGGTTTTTCAAGAAAAACTTACGCGATTTGATTATCCAACCACAGAATACTCTTGCTTTAGAATCGGCCGAGGTTCAGGCGTTGGTTGTACCTCAAACCTATTTTAGTACAAGTTTGATTGCTACAATTGGGTCGATAAGTTTGGTTGGTCTCACCGCTTTGCTTGTTCAGTCTCCACCCAAGCAAATTAGCCAAATCGAGCAGAAAACAATTGAGGTTTTATCTGTTGATAAACCCAAAGAGGATTCGGTAAAAATCGAGAATCCAAAAAAAACTTCAATAACAAGTGACACCATTTCTGAAAATGCCATCATACCTGATGAAAACATTAAAAATTTTGATGAAATGAAAAATATTAGCACTATCAGAAGTTTATTTTTGGCAGGGTCGGTATTGGCTGCCGATTCTTCTACTTTACCGAAAAACTTTTTCACTGCTTACACAAGCGAAGAAATTAAGACACAACAAACGATAAGACCGATTGCCGATGAAGATAAAAAAGAAGCAAAGGGGAGTTTTTATGCGTCTAAGCTGCATTGGTCTGACGAAGACAATAAAATTTATGTGTCGGGAGCGTTGGTAAGAGGTAACTTTGAATTGAGTAATTTTGGAGGAATCGGCAAATTCTCATTTATGGGTGAGGTAGGTTATTTGGTGATTGATGGTGTGCCTTTTAAACTTGGCGGAAGTATTAAATTGGCCGATAGTAAATACAATATTGTTAGATTGTCGTCGAAGGAAGCCATCAAAAAATACGGTGAAAATGGTAAATCTACCGTGGTAGAAATCTCAAAGGCAGACTAAATATTTTTTATTTTATCTTAGAAACTGCTTGAGTTAATCTTGTTTTGTCAAAAATTAGTCCATCTTGTTTCATAAAACTGGTTTTCTGACAATTCTTATGGAGGTCAAAAAACCTCACCTAAATCCTCTCCAGAGGAGAGGACTTTTGCCCCCTTCTCCTGTGGAGAAGGGCTGGGGTTGAGATTATTCACAAAAAGTGTCAAACAACCAAAAAACTTAACTCAAACAGCTTCTTATTTTTGAAAAGGTCGATAAAGGGTTTATTATTGCATTCGATTTAATTATCAACCTTCAATATCAATAAGATAAAATGAAAAATAACCTTAAAACTTTTTACTTACTTGTAGCAATATTGCTTTTTTCGGGCAAATCTACAATCGCACAGCACATCGAAGGGCGTTGGGACATAACCGTGACCCGTGGCGATAGAAAAGTACCTTCGTGGTTGGAGGTAACACATTCGGGTGTAAAATACCTCAATGGTCGTTTTGTGGCCGATGGCGGAAGTGCCAGACCTATCTCTCGGATTTATTTCAACGATAACAAGATGTCGTTCTCGATTCCGCCGCAATGGGAAAGCCAAGAAAAAGACCTCGTGGTTGAAGCCAAACTCGAAAACGATATTTTGACGGGTACAATGAATATGCCCAACGGCGAAGTTGTGAATTGGGTAGGGGTGAGGGCTCCACGATTGATAAAATCTAAAACACCAGTTTGGGGAACTCCGATTAAGTTATTCAATGGCAAAAACCTAAACGGATGGGATACTTTCGGAAATGCCAACCAGTGGATTGTAGAAAATGGCGTAATGAAAAGCCCTAAATCGGGGGCGAATATCAGAACAACGGCAAAATTCAATGATTTCAAATTGCACGTAGAATTCAGAGTGCCAAAAGGTAGCAATAGCGGCGTGTACTTGCGTGGACGCTATGAGGTGCAAATCATGGATAGCAAAGGAAAAGAGCCTTCGTTGGGCGATTTGGGGGCAATTTACGGATTTATTCAGCCTTTAGAACTCCCCGCCAAAGAAGCTGGCGAATGGCAAAGTTTTGATATTACGCTGGTGGGTAGAGTCGTAACGGTGGTTTTGAACGGAAAAACGATTATTTACAAAAACGAGATTCCGGGTATTACAGGCGGAGCCATTGACAGCAACGAGGCCGAAGCTGGTCCGATTATGTTTCAAGGCGACCACGGACCAATTGAGTACCGAAACATTATCCTAACTCCTGCTAAATAATTGATTGAGAGTTATTTAAAGAGGATGTCTCAAAAGAAAAACTAACTAAATAATATTCTGTAAAATTAAAACACCTCATCCCAACCGCATCGGCGGTCCGACCTTCTCCTCAGAGGAGAAGGGCAAAAGTCTCCCTCTCCTTGTAGGAGAGGGAGATTTAGAGGGTGAGGCGGCCGACGTTCGGTAAAATGCCAACCGCCAATTCGGCCCAAATCAGCAACAATACTAATAGAATGGCCGCAACCGCCAATACTTGATAGTTTAATTGTTTGATTTTGCGTAATGTGAATTCGATGGCGGCACCAGTTCCGAAAAGTAAACAGCCCGCGATGATGAAATCGGAGATTGACCATTTGACTTCGTTGGTAAACTGCATTGCCACGAGCGGCAATAATAATATTAAACCTGCAATTGCCAGAATAATCGTTAGTCGGTTGTTTTTAGCTATCATAATTTTAAAATTTATTATTCAAAAGTACTTTGTAATTCAAAGTAAATAGTTTTAAAATTATCCTCCAACAAAAAACTAAGAATTTTTTAAAAATCTATCTTAAAACCCTTCCGAATCAGCCAAATTGCCAACGACATCTCGTAAATGGCAATGGGTAAAGCCAGAGAAATCCCCCAAGTGGATAACTGCTCAATGACTCCAAACATTTCGAGCAGTGCCGCAACCATGATTAAGCAAGCCGAAACCAGACCGAGAGTTGCCAGCTTTTGGGGTACGAGCATTGTTTTATAAAAAACATAGCTGTAAATAAAGGTATTGATAGCCAGCATAAAGTTTGGCCCCAGCATGAATGTCCAGTCGTGGACGGCGATAAATGCCAGTCCAATCGAAGTAGCGGTAGATTTTTCGATGCTCTGATTTGCGTAGTTTTGACTAACAGATAGCACCACCAATACCGCCACGAGTCCAATCATGATAAAGACTACTTCGAGCATCCTAAAACTCAAATAACCCAAACCCAAGCTTTCGCTGTAGCGTTTTAGATAGGGGTACATCAAAAGCCCCGTACTCGTTGCCGAAACGCAGAGAATAAGCTCATTGACAGCCCCAAAAATGATAGAATTGCGGTGTTGAGCCGCCAAAGTGATAAAATCGTTATCGACCAAAATAGGGTCGTAGAGTTTTAGACCAATGATAGAAGAAACCGCCGCCGTGATAAAAAAAATACCCGTAAAGGTTGTATTTGCTTTGTCTTTTTGTTGATAGTTCATATTTGCTTTTTCTAATAATGTTTGAGCAAAATTAGAATCGCATTTCTTTAGAAAAGTTAACAAAAGATAATTAATAATGTAGAATTAGGCGAATACTCCGAATTTCTCGAATTTACTTTCTGCCAAATGCGTGGTGTCAGCTATTGACCGAAATTCGTTTGCGAATACGGCTCAACGAAACTTGTGTAATGCCCAGATAACTCGCCAAATGATACAAAGGCACTCGATTGACCAAATCGGGGCGTTTTTCTAAGAGATTGAGGTAGCGTTGTTCGGGGCTATACGTTTTGAACTCATCAAACTCGATGGTTTTCTGAATCAATATTTCGTTGTTCATCTGCATGATGAGCGAAGTCAGTTTAGGGACTTTTTCGATGAGTTTTCGGTTGCGTTCGTCGTTACCGAGTGCCAAAATACAATCTTCGAGGCACGCCAAGTAATACTCTGATGGCTGTTTGGTTTGGTAGCTGACTGGCGTAATGGATTGATTTTCGATATAAAACTCGGTGTTTCGTTCTTCGCCATCTATCAAATAATAGGCTCTTACACAACCACTTAGTACAAAATAACACTCTCGTGCATGCTCGCCCTCCGCCAACAATACCTCATTCTTTTTGTAATATCGAATCAAGTTTTGGTTGTTGATGGTTTCGATTTCTTCGCTTGTGAGCGAAATGTATTTTGAGATATAGCTGATGATGGGGTTATTCATTGCTGCTTGCCTTGATGCCCACAAAGATACAATTAGCCGTGCCGAAAAATAAATAGAGCGTAGCAATTAAAGCAAAAACTTGTAATTTTAGGAGATTGAAAACACAAATACCCGAGCTATGTCTGAACTCGCCCTAAAACTGATTAAAGAAAACAAAGAATTATATAAAACCGACCCCGAAAAAGCTAAGTTTTTGGATTTGGGAAAGTGTGGACTAAAAAATAAAATTCCAAAGGAAATATCAGAATGTATTTGGTTAGAATGGCTTAATTTAGGAAGTTATTACAAGAATGACAGTAAGTTTATCAAAAGTCGAAATTTGGGTTTAAATAACTCATTTACAGGGCATGAATTATTTTTCTTAATTACAAATTTAATTAACCTAAAACGCTTATACCTTCACTCAAATCAAATTAGTGATATTCGTTTTTTGGAAAAGCTGACCAATTTAAATTCGTTGGACCTTAGCAATAATCAAATTAGTGATTATAGTTTCCTTGAAAAACTGACCAATTTAAATTCGTTAGACCTTAACTATAATCAAATTAGTGACTATAGTTTCCTTGAAAAATTGACCAGTTTAAATTCGTTATATCTTAGCTCAAATAAAATTAGCGATTATATTTTTTTGGAAAAACTGACCAATTTAAATTCCTTATACCTTAGCTATAGTCAAATTAGCGATTATAGTTTCCTTGAAAAGCTGACCAATTTAAATTCGTTATACATTAGCAATAATAAAATTAGCGATATTCGTTTTTTGGAAAAGCTGACCAATTTAAATTCGTTGGACCTTAGCAATAATAAAATTAGCGATTATAGTTTTCTGAAAAAGCTGACCAATTTAAATTCGTTGGACCTTAGCAATAATAAAATTAGCGATATTCGTTTTTTGGAAAAGCTGACCAATTTAAATTCGTTATACATTAGCAATAATCAAATTAGTGATATTCGTTTTTTGGAAAAGCTGACCAATTTAAATTCGTTGGACCTTAGCAATAATAAAATTAGCGATATTCGTTTTTTGGAAAAGCTGACCAATTTAAATTCCTTAGACCTTCGTAATAATCAAATTAGTGATATTCGTTTTTTGGAAAAGCTGACCAATTTAAATTCCTTAGACCTTCGTAATAATCAAATTAGTGATATTCGTTTTTTGGAAAAGCTGACCAATTTAAATTCATTAATTCTTAGCAATAATAAAATAAACGATATTGGTTTAGGAGATGTCCCTCTTTTTGCAAAATTAATAAATTTAGAATTTTTAAACCTTCACTCAAATCAAATTAGTGATATTGTTTCGGGAGGTATTCCTCTTTTTGAAAAACTAACAAAATTAAAATCGTTAATTCTTAGCAATAATCAAATAAGAGATATTAAATTTTTATTACCTCTTTTGGAGAATAATTTTTCTTTAGAATTTAAAAGTATATTTTCTATACAAAAAGCGAAGTCACGATATTTATCAAGAAATGCTGGAAGAATTAGGTCTTCAAGCAGTACTACAATATTTAGAGATTTAGGTAGTATTTCAGCAATCAGAAATTTAGATGGTAAAATATATTTGAAAGGAAACCCAATTACAACTCCACCAGTCGAAATTTTAGAGAAAGGGAGAGAGGCGGTAATTAGGTACTTTGAAAAATTAGAAAAAGAAGGTAAGGATTATATTTACGAAGCTAAACTCACGCTTGTGGGAGAAGGGGGAGCTGGTAAGACATCTCTCCAAAGAAAAATTAAGAATGAGAAGGCAGATTTACCAACTGGTGATGAACGAACCAGAGGAATTGAGGTTGTTGATTGGGAGTTTCAAGATAAAGAAGGCAATAATTACACGGCTCATATCTGGGATTTCGGCGGGCAAGATGTGTATTATCCTGTGCATCGTTTTTTTCTTACCGATAATGCTGTTTATGTCCTGATGGCATCTACTCGTTATTCCGTTCATAATTTTGAGTATTGGATTCCTACCATTTACCAATTTGGTGGTAAAAGTCCTATTGTTTTGGTTCAGAACTGCGATAATGGTAATCAAAAATCTTGGGATGATGTTAATGTTTTTTATACCAATCCTGAGTATAATTTACGCAAACCATTCTACAAAGTCAATCTATTATCGGCAGATGCTACGGAGCTAAAAAAACTCAAAAGTTATTTAGAACAACAAGTAGCCGACTTGCCCCATATTGGTAAACCCGTGCCAAAATCTTGGGTAAAAGTACGTGAGGCACTGCAAGATAAAGCTAAGCAAACAGATACGATTACATATACCGATTTTGAAAATTTATGCAGAACCGTCGATGATGAAGCATTTGAAAAAGCGATTGATATTGAAGATTTGGGTAAGTTTTTGCACGATTTAGGTATTATTCTGTGGTATTATGAAAAACCAGAACTTAGGCATTTGGTTATCTTGAAACCCGAATGGGCAATGAATGCAGTCTATAAAATCATTGATGATGAGCCAATCCAGAAACAAAACGGGGTTATTCACCAAGAAGATTTTGAGAGAATCTGGCAAGAAGAAAAATATCGAGGTAAGACACATGAATTGAAGGTAATGCTACAAGTTTTTAAAATTGCGTTCCCGAAGAAACATAATAAAAAAGATTTTATACTTCCTGCTCGTTTATTACCCATTGAAGAAAAGAATAAATGGGAGAATAATCAGCCGTATTTGCGTTTAGAATATCATTTTGAGTTTATGCCACGTGGCATTGTAAACCAAGTGAGTGCAGAGTTAAGCAAATCTATATTATCGGATGAAAGCGTTTGGAACAATGCTGTAACATTTAAGAATCAAGATGGTGAGGCTCAAATGATTGAAGAATACCATCATCGTAAAATCCAAATCAAAGCCAAAGGTAAAGATGCCAGAGGGCTTATGATGATGATTATGGATGCTGTGGTAGATATTGTGAAAGAGTACAGAGGCGTACACCCAACTATAAAAGTGCCTTGTAGTTGTAAAAAATGCCAAAATTTAGAAAAACCGACCACATTTGAGTATGACGAATTGGTAAGTTTACAGAATGAAAACAGAAAAGAAGTTACTTGTAACAAAGGAGATATAAGACTTCCTATTTTTGAGTTATTGCACTCGGTAGGTTTGGAGTTTAGAGAAAATGAGATATTATTTGAATCTAAAACAGAGTATTTGAAAGAACAGACAGCAGAAACGCCCGAAATATTTTTCTCGTATGCGTGGGGCGATGCCGAGGAGGAAGGAGAAAGTAGAGAAGAGGTAGTAAATAATTTGTATGAAAGTCTTAAAAACGATGGTTTAGCAGTTATCAGAGATAAAGTTGATTTAGGTTATCAAGGATTGATTTCGGAATTTATGAAGAATATCGGCAGGGGAGATTTTGTTATTGTGGTCATAAGCGATAAATACCTAAAATCTCCGTATTGTATGTACGAACTTTATGAAGTTTATCGAAATTCAAAATTACAAACTAAGGATTTAGCAAAGAAAATTTATCCGATTAGAGTAGAAAAACTCAAATTAGACGACCCTGATTTTATTGATTGTTATTTTGACTATTGGGAACAATTAGAAAAAAAATGGGAGAATCTGATTCAAAAACGAGGAACAAGAATAACAACTGCCCAAAAGGCTGAACATGAGAAAATAAAAGCAATCGCAGCCGCATTGGGTGATTTACTTGATGTTTTAAAGGATATGAACGCATTAACTAAAGAATTATTATCCGAAAACAACTTCGAGAAAATAAAGTCAGCCATCAAACAAAGAATTGGGCAGTAAATAAGAGTTGAATTTTATGCAACAATTATGTCCCGTTTCGGCGGGCTGACTATCCATAGTTAAAGACTTTGATAGTGAGAATACCTTGTAATAATAGTATTATTCTAAGTTTCTCTTTATTTTTACATCAAAATAGGGATAAAAAATGCAAGAACGAAAAATCATCAGGCATAAAAATATCGGCGACCAATATTATCATTTATTGGAAATAGGAAGAAAAATGACCCCTACCGAAAGACTCAGAAGCCTTTTTCAAATGCAAAAAGAATATGCTCAAATCCATAATGAAACTACTTTGATTTCAGAACGAAAAATAATCATCAAAAAGCCATCATGGATTTAGAAGATTCAGAATTTTTACGATTTGTTGAGAGTGCCAACAAGAATGACCTAAAATTTATGATTATTGGCGGAATGGCACTCAACCTACATGGCATACTGCGGCACACGAAAGATGCAGATATTTGGATTCGTCCATCAAATGACAATAAACTACGCTTCTTAAAAACACTACTTGCAATTGACTATACTGAAAATGAAATAGCTGAAATTGAAAGACAAAATTTTACAGAACCACAAGTATTTACACTCGTTGGGCCGATTGATGTACTTACGGTGATTCATAAAAAGTTTGATTTTGATGAATGTTATCAACGGTCAAGAGTTCAGCAAATTCAAGAGCATACAATTAGATTACTTCATATCAACGATTTGCGTGAGGTAAAAGTGTTAGCCAAGCGAAACCAAGATTTGCGAGATGTTATTATGATTGATGATTTTTTGAAGGATACACAGCCTGATTCAAAACCGAAAAATAGTTGGGAACGATTGCTATTTTGGAATAAAAACAAAAATAAATAACAGGACATTGATAGCAAGTGATTTAATGCTAAATGTCCAGTAAATTCTATCCTTTATTGGTTAAGCTATCTTACCAATCAAACCTCAACAACGAAACGCCTTGGCGGGGTAATTTGAAATTAAGTTTTAAGGTTCCGTTAGTGGTTTTTACATAGCTTGGCGAGGTGAGTAGTGTCAATTGTCCTGCTTTTTCTAAGATACTGATTTGTTCGGCTGTTGGGTTTTCGGGAGACCCCATTTTCTTCCAAACTTCATACGAATTACTATTTTCGTTATCGATTCTATAATGTTTAAAATTGACTTTTTGGGCAGGAAAACCCTTCAAATCCACTTCTATGGTGGCATCTTCGGCTTTTAGGTCATCATCATGATAATGCCAAACCATTACGGCAGCCGAGCGTTGGTCTTTGCTCGCAAGAGCATCAATATCGGCTTTTTTACGTACGCTCGAATCTCGCACCATCGTAAAAGTATAATTCTGATTGCCTTTTACCTCTACTCTATCGCCCGACATCATACCGTACATTCTGAAAACATTCAGCACGGGTTTATCAATACCATTGGTAGCCAAATCTCTGAAACCATAAAAGTATGGTTGATTTTCAAACTCAAACGACCAACTCACTGCCCCCAATAAATTGGCTTTGAAATAATCGGCCAAAGCATATTTTCGGGCAAACGAAGCGGCCGTATAACTCGAATACATCGTGCCGTTTCGATACGCATTTGATGGATTGGTTTTCATACCACAGGCCGCACAACCTTCGGGGTCAGACTCGCCAATGATGATGGGCAAGTTTTTGAATTTCGGATAAGAAGTAACAATTCGGAAACCTTCCGAAATATCTCGCAGTTGTGTGCCTACGTTCATTTGTACGTGTCCATCCACAACTTTTGGAGCTCCTTTGGCATGAAAAGTGATAAAATCGAGCGGCGAACCCACTTTGCCCGTTACGTAATTAGTACCTGATTCACAATGCGTTAGAAAAGTTTTCAAGAAATCGGCTGCTTTATTCCAGCTTGGGCCAGTCGTTTCGGGGCCTCCTATTCTGATGCTTGGCAAAGCTCGTTTGGCAGCATCAGCCGTGTAATCGTAGAGTTTGCAATATTCTTCTACCGTTCCACTCCAATAGCCAATGTTTGGTTCGTTCCAGAGTTCCCAATACCAAGTTTCTACTTCGGCTTTGCCGTATCTTTCAACCGAGTGTTTTACCCACGCATACACCAAATCGGCCCATTTTTTATAGTCTTTTGGCGGGTATGTCCATCCTTTAAAGATTTCGGTATAATTCATTCCTGGTCTCCAATTATGCTCATAAGGTTGTGGTTTGGTAGAAAGTGCTTCGGGCATAAAACTAAATTGTGCCATTGGTTTAATGCCTCTTTGCTGATAAGTATCAAAAATCTTATCGACAAGCGTCCAGTCATAAATTGGCTTCCCGTTGGCATCTTCGGTATAAACATTGGTCGAACCCCACTTCATTGAGAGCGTATCGTGTCCCGAAGTAAGCATATTATGAGCTCTAAAATAAACAGGTACTGGACTCAACTGACTTAATTCGGTTAGTAGTTTTTTGCCATCTTTCATGTAGGAATAATTGGGTTCGTCGGCACCAAACCACGCCCACATCGTTGACATTTTGCCAACTTTTTTATTAAAATCTATTTGGATAGTTGTTTTTTGTGCAAAACTTAGCTGATAAACAGCCATGAGCATAAAGAGCAAGTGTAGTTTTTTCATGTAATTTGAGGTTGAATAGAGTCTGTCACAAATATAATCCTAAATCAGTTGTATGCTTCGTTTGGGCGAAAGAATAAAAACCGAATGTCGAAAAACTGCTCAACACTCGGCTTTTTATCATTTATTCTTCCAGCATCAAACTGGCTTTTGCTTCCAGACTTAATTTATCATTCCACTTGATAAAAAATGGTTTTTCGAGTTGGGCCTCACGGTAAACATCGGGTATCATAATCGGCACTCCGTGAATGATTGGATAAAAACGCTTGCAAGTAGGGCAAGTAATGAGTCCTTCATGAATGACATTATTTTCTTTTTCGGTGAAAACCTGAATCGAAAGTTCAGATTTATCAAAGGGGCAACATAGTTTATCAAAAAAACTTTTGGTCATGACTTTAATCGTTTAAAACTGCTGAATAATTCAATACTACTTCGGTTGGATTTTCGGCATCCATAATGGCCGATACCAAAGCAATGCCATCGAATGGTAAATTTTTAAGATTTGGAATTGTATTTTGATTAATTCCTCCCGCTAAAAACACTTTTTCACTAAAAAACTGACGAGTTCGCTGAATAGTCTCGAAGCTGACGAGTTCGCAACTATTACTGGTTTTTGATGGAAAAACCGAACAATAAGACACATAATCAAGCGAATTTTGTTCAGCCCAACTAAGTTTTTCGGTTTCGTTTGAGCAGGTAAGTCCCCAAATTAAATCGGGGCGTTTTTGTCGATATTCTTGTATTTTATCATTAGGTAAATCAAGGTGAATGCCTTCAAAATAAGGTGAATCAAGGCAATCTTGGCCTTCGTTTAAAATCAAAGGGACGCCAGCCAATTGCGTAAGTTGATGAACGCTTGCAATGATTTCGATTTTATTGGTCACATTTTGCCAGTTATTCCACAACTGCACGGCAAAAAGACCACCTTTGAGAGCCATCTCGATTTTATGGAGCAAAACGCTTTGCTCGACGGCGGGGTCGGCGATAAGATAAATACTTTTTTTCATTTCCAACCACGTTTAAATGCTTCAAAAAATGCCGCCCAATAAGGGTCGGTTTCGTAGTAAGGCATTGGTTTTATTTCACCATTTTCTATGATTCGATGGCCAGCCGATGCCTCAGTGAAGCTCCCAATTACATGGGCTTCAATAGCATTTGCTCGCAAAGCATTGATTACCAAATCTTCGTATTGGCTCTTAACCGAAATTATCATCGAACCTGCTCCAATGCAATAATGAGGGTCGAGCGAAAATACCTCACAAACAGCACTCACCGTAGGCGAAACATTGAGTTTATCAACTTCTATTTCGAGACCTAAACCGCTCGCAACTGCCATTTCGAAGGCCGCACCCAAAACACCTCCTTCCGTAACATCGTGCATGGCATTCACGACATTTTCTTGTGTATTTAATTGATTGATAATCGAGGCTTCTTTCAAAACTGAGGTTTCGTAAAATAATTCGGCTGCCTTTTGAGCTGTTTCTGTACCTAATTTCTGACGAATAGTTTCGGGAAAAGACATGGCCAAAATAGCTACCGACGACATCGCACATTGCTTGGTCATGATGATTGAATCTCCGACTTGGGCATTATTTGAGGTGAGTATTTGGTTTTTCGGAGCAACCGTTATCATAGTTCCCCCGCCCGAAATTGTCGAATTTTGTCCTTCAATACTGCCTGTGTGTCCGCCCGTGATTGCTACGCCTATTTGCTTACAAAAACTATCAATATGCTGCCAGTATTCTCTAAACTGAGCATCGCTGATACTCGTCGGTAAATTCAGCACAGTTTGTAGATACATGGGAGAAAAACTGGTAGTGGCAATATCGTTGGCCATCAGATGCACCGAAAGCCACGCTGACTCCTGCAATCCTAAAGTTGGAATCAGACTCAAGGGGTCGGAAGTAAGAGCCATTGCCATATTATTGGGTAGCTCAATAAGTGCCACGTCAACCCCAAAATTGGGGCCGACTAATACTTCTTTTCGACTAAAACCGCTATTAGGCAGAATCACCCTTTTGAAATACTCTTCATTGATTTTTCCTACTTTTTCCATTAGTCCACATCATTGAAGCGTACGAATAAACCAAAGAAATCGCCGTAAGGTACATGCCATTCTTGTACAGGAAACCACTCGGGTAAGCCAGTTGCTTGCCATTCAATGGTATAGCTTCGCCCTTCGAGTGCTTCATAGATTTTCTTAGTAAGCATATCGGGCGTATAAAAAGTAGCGGTTACATAAAACGGATTTTTGCCAAAGGCTTCTTGCACTCTTCGTCGAACTACTTTAGGCGAATTCCGATTCATCATACCAAAGGCAATGCCGTATTTTCCCACTCGGGCAGCTTCTCGAATCACCTGCACGGGGTCTCGGTAGTATTCAAAGGTTGTGATAAACGCAAGGGCATCGAAAGTATGGTCTTTGAAAGGCATAAAATGAGAATCGGCCCAGACTAAGTTTCCGCCAAAAAGATGCACCGCCTGCCCCAACATAAAAGGCGAAATATCGCCACCCGAAGCATCAATGCCAATTTCTTTCCACCAGCGAGTAAAACGGCCCGTTCCGCAGCCAAATTCGAGAAGGGTTTTAATTCTTGGGTCAGACTTCACGAATCTACCCATAATTTTCTTTTGCCATACTTCGGCTCGTTTGTAGCGACCTTCGTACCAAAGTTCGTAAGTATCGGTGTGTTCACGGTTAAAAAACCATTCTTTTCGGCCTTGCCAATTTCGGAGCGGCGGCTTTACCAAACTTTTTTCGCTTAGTTCTAATTCTTCCATAGTAGTTTTGATAAAAAAATAAACCTCATTTCTGCACCGAATGCTCGAAATGAGGTTTCAAAACGTCTATAGAAAAAGGCAAAGCACAAAGGCTATTCCTCCCGAATATCTTGTTTGGCTCCTGCATTCCTACGCTGGTACTAACCAGTTCAGGTTCTCGGGTATCATCTCAGCTTTTTACAGCACCCCGTGCATGAAATACACTACAAATGTAAGAATGAAACGAAAGAAACAAAGCAAATGAAGATTAAAATTTCTCTCTTATTTTTGTCTTTTATCAGACATCAAACAATTAAACCTTTTGCCACCGAAAAGGTCTAATTTTTGCAAGAAAATCCCAAAAGAAAACTTTATGAAAATAGCCTCACTTTCAATTATTTGCTTCTTATTTACATTTTTTAGTTGTGGAAGATTCAAAGATAAACTAAGACCTTTATCTGATTTTAGAGTCAACGGAACACTTATGGTTGATGGACTTAACCGCACCTATCTGCTCAATTTACCTCCAAATTATTATGAGTCATCTAATGTTGCTTTAGTTATTGGTTTGCATGGTGGCGGTGGTAGTGCCTCACAAATGGAGACCAACTATTTTCTGACTGAAAAAGCCAACAAAGAAAATTTTGCTATTGTTTATGCCGAAGGTGTACAAAGCGATGGAATACTGAAAGCTCGAACGTGGAATGCAGGTACTTGCTGCGATTATGCCGTAGAAAAAAACATTGATGATGTAAAATTTATCAGCTTATTGATTGATGAAATTTTGAAGAATTATCCAAAGCTAAGCCGCAAAAAAGTGTATGTAACTGGGATGTCGAACGGAGCGATGATGTCTTATCGGTTAGCCTGCGAACTTTCCAATAAAATTGCGGCCATTGCTCCAGTAGCTGGCTCAATGGTTACTACTCAACCATGTGTTTCGTCAAGGCCAGTTCCAGTTTTGCATATTCATTCGGTTTTAGATACTAAAGTTCCATATAATGGAGGAAAAAGCACTTTTGGTTTCACGATTCCGCCGATTGAGCAGGGAATTAATACTTGGTTGAAGAATAATTCTTGCAATACTACGGCCAAAACTGTGCAGAATTTCGAGAAATATACCCTTACTCGCTGGGCAAACTGCACCAATAGTTCGGTAGAAATCTATCTAACCAAAGATGGCGGACACTCGTGGCCAAGTGGCGAAAAAGGCAGAGCTGCTGCCGACGAAATTTCAACAGCCATCAATGCCAACGATGTCATTTGGGATTTTTTTAAGCGTTATCAATTGCCTTGATTTTTTACCACTAAGTTCACATAGAACACTAAGATACACAGAGTTATCTCAGTGCAACTCTGTATCCTTAGTGAACTTAGTGGTAAAATCCAACTTTCGATTATAAATTCACACATTTCTCAAAATATTCTCATAAATTCAGCCCTCCATTTATTCAAATCTATTTTATACATGAAAAAAGTTTTATTAAACTCTACCCTCGCTTTGGTAGGTGTTGCAGGATTATTTGCCTTCAATAACACGACCGACCCTCCCATCAAAAATGCTAAACCACTGGTTGCCGAAGAAATCAAACTTCCAGCGGGATTTAAGGCAATAATTTTGGGTAAAGAGTTAGGTGCAACCCGACACATTACGGTTTCTAAAAATGGCGATGTATATGCCAAACTCTCAAAACTCAAGGACGGAAAAGGCATTTGTTTGCTCCGTGATAACAACAAAGATGGCGTAACCGACGAAACCATTATGTTTGGGAATTATCCCGGAACGGGCATCGTGATAAAGAACGGATATTTGTACGCTTCGTCGAATACGGGTGTTTTTCGTTATAAATTGAATGAAAAAGAAGAGATAATTGACCCAGAAAATCCTGAAAAAATTGTGGATGGATTAGTTGATAAAGGTCGAGATAATGCCAAACCGTTTGTGTTAGACAACAATAAGAACATCTACGTAACGGTAGGTTCTTACAATGACCCTTGCCGTGAAAAAGGAACTGGAAAAGGAATGATGCCGTGTACAATTTTGGATTCGGCGGGTGGAATTTGGAAATTCAATGCCGAAAAACTCAATCAAACATACTCCGATGGAATTAGATATGCTACGGGATTGAAAAACGCAGTCGGAACAGCTTGGAATTCAAAAACAAATACACTTTTTGCAACTGTTCATGGTCGTGGGCAATTCCACGATTTTTATCCGCAGTATTATACGCCTGAGCAAAGTTCGCTTTTACCAGCCGAAACCCTCTACGAAGTACGGCAAGGCGATGATGCAGGTTGGCCATATATTTATTACGACCAATTCCAGAAAAAGAAAATTGTAGCTCCCGAATACGGTGGCGATGGCAAAAAAACGGGCGGCGAAAAGGCAATTAATCCTACAGTGGCATTTCCTGCCCATTTAGGCCCGAATGATTTGTTGTTTTACACTGGCAATATGTTTCCGACTCGATACCGAAATGGTGCTTTTATTGCCTTTCACGGACAATCACCAGAGTTAAAGAAAGGATATTTTGTGGCTTTTATCCCATTTGTGGGTAATAAACCTTCGGGTAAATGGGAGATTTTTGCCGATAATTTTGCAGGAATAGACCTTGCCAAACCGACTGGACCAGTTCAGCATCGTCCGTGTGGATTGGCACAAGGGCCAGACGGTGCTTTGTACGTCAGCGATGATTTGAATGGTACAATTTATAAGATTACGTATAAGAAATAGGGTTTTATAGAATTAATAGAATTTTCCGAATTTTTCGAATGTCGTTTTGTAAGTTGCAATTGCAATAAATAGAATCGGGATGCCACCTAAGCGGCATCCCGATTTTTTTACGGAATATTTTAAAATACTCATTATCAATTATTACACCCATTGATTTTAGCCTCGAAGACTGTACCAGCGTTGGCTTCAAATCCAGCATTCAAAATGATAGCTTTACCAGCTTGATAATTGACGATTCCAGATGCATTGATTTTATTAGAAGCCGTTATCTTCTGCGATGCTTGTTTTGTGCCAGCATTGGTACTGTAATCATCGGTCGGGCTGACTAACGTCAAATCTTTCGGATGAATCGTGATGGCGTTGGCATTTATCGGGCTAACGCTCACACCTTCGTTTGAAATCACTCGGATTCTATAGTTATTACCCCCCTCGATATTACTCGGAATCGTACAAGTTACCGCACCAGTCGAATTGCTTGTGCCGATGATGGTAGGATAAACGAAGTTGGCCGCGTTTTGCGAATTACCAATGATGGCCGTACTTCCGAAGTTACCATTGGCATCCGATAATTCTACTTTGAATTGATTTGTCGGATTAAACGTCCCCTCCGCTGCGAAGTTGACCGTAAAACTGCTTCCACTACAAAGGGTAGGAGTCGAGACCGTTGGAGCATTGATACTTGCCACATTAGGCAAAATAGTAAATGTAATGGTGGTAGGACCATAAATAACATTACCTTGTAAATTATCCTGAGAATAACCAGTAACGGTCAAAGAATAGACCCCAGGAGTCAGGATTCTCCCGAAGACATTGTTGGCTGTATTGTCGAATAAAGCATACGGAGATACACTCTGGGTAATGTTGATATTGTTAGAAGCCCCTTGGAATTCCATTCTAACACTTTCGATGTTGAGAGTCGGACAAATCGGTACGGCGATGATAGAAACCTCTTCATTGATTTGGTTGATGCTCATACCGTTAGTCAGACTGAAAAGAGGCTGGTAAGGATTCCCAGACTTGACGAATTGGTAGTCGATACCAATGGCACAAGGGTCGATTCCAGAATTAACAATTACGTTAGTAGTCGCGGAGGCAGAACAGCCACCACTTGTACCCGTTACAGTATAAATTCCTTGATTGATAACCAAAGTAGCGGCAATAGTTGGGTTTTGAACAGTACTTGTAAATCCGTTTGGACCAGTCCAGAAGTAGGAGGTAGCTCCGCTGGCACTCAATTCGATGGTATTTCCGACTTGATAAGGCCCGGAGTTTGAAGCAGTAACAGTCAAGTTATTTGAAGAAGTTACCGAAGTAGTAGCCGTTGCAGTACAACCATTGGCCCCCGTTACGGTAACAGTGTAAGTACCAGCTGAGGTGATGGTGGCTGTTGCATTCGTTCCTAAATTATTGCTCCAGAGGTATGAATTGCCTCCCGATGCGGTACGAGTAACGCTTGTAACTGAACAAGATAAATTAGTCGAACCTGTAATTTGAGCATTAGGCAGACTACCGTCATTGGTGACAGTTGTCGTTGCCGTTGCAGTACACCCATTGCCCCCCGTTACGGTTACGGTATAAGTACCAACCGAGGTGATGGTAGCGGTAGCATTCGTTCCAAGTCCATTGCTCCAAAGGTAAGAACTACCACCCGATGCGGTTCTTGTAACGCTTGTAACTGAACAAGATAAATTATTCGAACCTGTAATTTGGGCATTAGGCAAACTACCATCATTGGTAACAGTAGTCGTAGCCGTAGCAGTACACCCATTGGCCCCCGTTACGGTAACAGTGTAAGTTCCAGCCGAGGTGATGGTGGCTGTTGCATTCGTTCCAAGTCCATTGCTCCAGAGGTAAGAACTACCACCCGATGCAGTTCTTGTAACGCTCGTAACAGCACAAGATAAATTAGTAGAACCTGCAATTTGAGCATTTGGAGCAGTATTGTCAATAGTCACGGTTGTGGTCGCCGTTGCAGTACATCCATTGGCCCCCGTTACGGTAACAGTGTAAGTGCCAGCCGAAGTGATGGTAGCTGTTGCATTTGTTCCTAAATTATTGCTCCAGAGGTATGAATTGCCTCCCGATGCGGTACGAGTAACGCTTGTAACTGAACAAGATAAATTATCCGAACCTGTAATTTGAGCATTAGGCAGACTACCGTCATTGGTGACAGTTGTCGTTGCCGTTGCAGTACACCCATTGACCCCCGTTACGGTTACGGTATAAGTACCAGCCGAGGTGATGGTAGCGGTAGCATTCGTTCCAAGTCCATTGCTCCAAAGGTAAGAACTACCACCCGATGCGGTTCTTGTAACGCTTGTAACTGAACAAGATAAATTATTCGAACCTGTAATTTGGGCATTTGGCAAACTACCATCATTGGTGACAGTAGTTGTTGCAGTAGCCGTACATCCATTCGTTCCCGTTACGGTAACAGTGTAAGTGCCAGCCGAAGTGATGGTGGCTGTCGCATTCGTTCCGAGACTATTGCTCCAGAGGTAAGAGCTACCCCCCGATGCGGTTCGAGTAACGCTTGTAACAGCACAAGATAAATTATCCGAACCTGTAATTTGTGCATTAGGCAGACTACCGTCATTGGTGACAGTAGTTGTTGCGGTAGCAGTACACCCATTGTCCCCCGTTACGGTAACTGTGTAAGTGCCAGCCGAGGTGATGGTGGCAGTTGCGTTAGTTCCTAAATTATTACTCCAGAGGTATGAATTGCCTCCCGATGCGGTTCGAGTAACGCTTGTAACTGAACAAGATAAATTATCCGAACCTGTAATTTGGGCATTAGGCAAACTACCATCATTGGTAACAGTAGTCGTAGCCGTAGCAGTACACCCATTGGCCCCCGTTACGGTTACGGTGTAAGTGCCAGCCGAGGTGATGGTGGCTATGGCATTTGTACCAAGTCCATTGCTCCAGAGGTACGAACTACCCCCCGATGCGGTTCGAGTAACGCTTGTAACAGCACAAGATAAATTATTCGAACCTGTAATTTGAGCATTAGGAGCAGTATTGTCAATAGTCACGGTTGTGGTCGCCGTTGCCGTACATCCATTGACTCCCGTTACGGTAACTGTATAAGTCCCAGCTGAGGTGATGGTGGCGGTTGCGTTCGTTCCAAGTCCATTGCTCCAAAGGTAAGAACTACCACCCGATGCGGTTCTTGTAACGCTTGTAACAGCACAAGATAAATTATTCGAACCTGTAATTTGAGCATTTGGAGCAGTATTGTCAATAATCACGGTTGTGGTCGCCGTTGCAGTACATCCATTGGCCCCCGTTACGGTAACAGTGTAAGTGCCAGCCGAAGTGATGGTGGCTATGGCATTTGTACCGAGTCCATTGCTCCAGAGGTATGAATTGCCTCCCGATGCGGTACGAGTAACGCTCGTAATAGCACAAGATAAATTATCCGAGCCTGAAATCTGGGCATTTGGGGGTGCAGTAACTGTTAAATTAACTTGAGTTCTGGCACTTGCACAATTTCCCGAAACACATGCTACGTAATAACTTGTATTGGCATTAATGATTGGAGTAATTAACGGAGAGTTCGCAGTACCTGTACTCGCTGTTGCCGAGGTGTACCACGTAACAGTTCCCGAAGTACAAGTGGCTGTGAGTGTTGCCGAACTTCCACTACAAACATTTACGTTCTGATTAACCGTTGGAGCTACAATCTGACAATCGGCCGCTCCAGAGAAATAAACGTTATAGGCAAACCCATTAGTAGATTTTGTAAGATTATTAACCGTAGGGAAGGCATTTCCGAAGGTAAATGGTGAATACTTAGTGTCTGAATCGGGAACTGGGTCACCATTTTGGAAATTGGCTGCAATTGATTCTGGACTACTGAGTACGTATGAAACCCAGTATGTTCCACAACTTAAATAGGTAGGAGTATTGAGTCTGAATTTATTTATACCTGCTACTAAGAATGGTGCATTTTCTGCGGCATTACCATCCGAACTTGCCAAAAGTGTATTCGGTTCACCGTTTAGGTCAGAATAAATAGCAAATTTTATTCGAGCGTTACCTTGAATACCCAATCCACCATCCAAGACCAAAACTTTCACAGAATCCGCTCTGATTCCTTTTGTGAGCGTAATTTTATTGTAATACAAATTGTTTTGTGTTACAAACGAGCTATTGGTATAAGGTGTACTGATTCCTCCATTGTCTCTTTCAATCACAACCGGATTTGTAGCAATACGGTTACTTTCGCAGATTCCGTTGTTGCAATTTACATAATAAGTTGTGGTTGCGGTAGGAGTTTGTACAAGTGATTGCCCCGTGCCTATGTAAGTCCCACCAGTAGCTTGATTGTACCATGTTACTGTACCTGAGGCACAAGTAGCCGATAAGGTAACACTTGCTCCACCACAAAGTAAATTTGAACTCGTGCTAACATTCGTTGGCACGCTTGGTTGGCTACTCAGTGCTACGCTGGCAGTAGTTGTAAATAATGGACAATTACTCGAAACCGAATAAGTAACTGTGTAAGTGCCTGCCGTGCTGGTGTTTGGCGTGATTTGTCCCGTACTTGGGTTGATTGATAACCCCGCAGGACTTGAACTAAATGTTCCGCCTGTGGTACCAGTTCTGCTAACATTAATAGGTGTAGAAACTCCACAGAATGGTGAACCCGTGTAACTTATCGTAGCACTCGGAGGTGTAGAGATGGCAACACTTGTAGTCGTTGTAAATGCTGGACAACCATTTGTGGCTGCAATACTGTAAGTAACCGTATAAGTTCCCGCTGAACTACTACTCGGTGTGATTAATCCACTGCTTGAATTAATACTCAAACCCGCAGGTGACGAGCTAAATGTTCCTCCCGCAGTACCCGAACGGTTGACACTTTTTGCACCATCCGTACTACAAAAACCACTGGCTGAATATGCAATTGTGGCATTGGCAGGTGAACTAATAGAAACAATATCACTTGTTTGAAACTGGCTACATCCACCAGTAGCTGGAATGGTGTAAATAACGGTATAATTGCCAGGGGTACTCGTACTTGGCGTAATTTGTCCTGTATTAGTGTCAATGCTTAGCCCTGATGGTGAAGCAGCGTATGTTCCGCCCGCTGTTCCAGTACGAATAACATTCTGAACACCAGCGGTTGTACAATATCCACTGGCGGCATACCCAATGGTTGCACTTGGTTCGGCAGTAATCGTAAGAGCAGTTGTTGCTGTATAAACTGGGCATCCACCCGAAGCTGGGATTGTAAGTGTTACGGTATAAGTATTTGCGGTTGAGCTACTTGGTGTAACTCGCCCCGTACTGGAGTTTAGTGTCAAACCCGATGGACTTGATGAAAATGTACCGCCACTTGATGGAGTACCATTACGAGTAATATCGGTTGTACCCGCACTTTTACAAATGGCTGCCGCTGGGTATGAAATACTGACAGTTGGGGTATCATTGATTGTAACGCTCGTCGTTGCAATTACAGCTGCACATCCGCCGCTTGCTGCAATGGTATAAGTTACTGTATAGGTACCTGCAGTTGAAGTGCTCGGAGTAATTTGCCCCGCACTACTCAAACTCAAACCAGCTGGACTTGAAGTGAAAGTACCGCCCGCTGTACCTGTTTGGGTGACACTTACTGGGCTGGCAGTTTTACAGAATGGCGAACCTGTGTAGGAAATACTGGCAGTTGGATTATTGGTAATCGTAACGCTCGTCGTTGCAGTTACAGCTGCACAACCGCCACTTGCTGCAATGGTATAAGATACTGTATAGGTACCTGCTGTTGAAGTGCTTGGTGTGATTTGTCCCGCACCACTCAAACTTAGACCAGTTGGGCTTGAAGTGAAAGTACCGCCTGATGTACCTGTTTGGGTGACACTTACTGGGCTGGCAGTTTTACAGAATGGCGAACCAGTGTAGTAAATACTGGCAGTTGCCGTACAATTTACGTAGGTAAACGGCACCACATAATCACATGCCCCACCACTTGGTGTAATTTTAGCATAGAGCGTTTGCGAACCCGCTGGCAATGAACCCGAAGGTGCAAATGTATTGGGTGCAGTAAATGTACCCGCTGAGGTAGTAGCGGTGGCATTCGTATAAATACCATTGATTGTACCTGTAAATGTACCTGTGTAAGAAAAAATAGTGCTATTGGTAGGGTTATTATTTACAATAACCGAACCATTGCTATTAGTTACAGTACCTGTAAGTGAACCATATTTTAAAACTCCACCACTATTGTTTGTAAAACTACCGCTGGTATTGTTAAGAGTACCTGCAATAGCAATTACACCTGAATTACTAACACTACTTCCAGAAGTTGAATTATTAAAAGTTCCAGAAGATAAGAATAACTTTCCACAATTTTGATTGGTAAATGTACCTCCCCCCATAATAATCCCCAATCCTGAATTTACGTTAATTGTACCGCTATTTGTAAAAATTGAAGTGTTTGATTGTTCAAGGAAATAAGCACCATTACCACCAGAACCATTGACATTCATAGTACCACTATTTGTTACAGTATAACCAGAAGAGCCACCAAAAAATAAAATGGCTTGTGAATAATTTCCACTAAAGTTTATAATTCCTGTATTCGTAAAACTCTGATTACTGCCATTGAGTACAATGCTTTTGAAACCACTACTTAGATTTGTGGTACCACTATTAGTAAAATTGGCGTTTGCTGAATTTAACATAATATTTGAAGAGCCTGAGGTAATATTTAAAGTACCATTATTTATGAGGCTCGCACTGCTATACACAAATATGCCATTAATACCGGAGCTTGTTGGAGATGGTTCATTAACAGTCAATGTACCGCCAGTATTTATAGTTAATGTTGAAGAAGGATTTAGGAGAATATTTTTACAAACTGCTGTTGTTCCACTTTGAACCAGAGGGTCGTTTGTGACATCATTAATATTTACGATGTTTGTAGCCGTTGGCACACCATTGGGTGTCCAATTACAAGGATTATTCCAATCGCTACTTACCGAGCCATTCCAAGTCATGGTTTCGGTGGCGGTGGCTACTTGCGTACAGCCATTAGAGCCAAACAACCTAAAATTATCTACTCCCATTAACTCAAAATCATTAGACCTTGCCTTTAATCGTAAACTTAAAGTAGAACCTGAACCAGGTATGTTGGCAATAATCTCAGGAAAAACGTTACTAATCGCAGTGCCATCACCTATCAAATCGCCGTTGGTATCTAATTTTAGCGAACCCGTGTTTTCTCCAGATACTGTACTATAAATTCCAATAATTTTATTATAGGCTCCACCATCAATACTGTATTCCATTTCCATATAATCACCCCCCGTTGTATGGGTCATGGATTCATATACAGCGTGCGGGCTTGATGAAAATCGCCCTACAAATCTCAAATCAACTTTACCAGTGATGTTGATGTTAGTATAGGTAATGTTTTGCAAAGCGTCTTGGGCGTTCTCTGTACCTGCCGCATTTTTATCCATATTGATACCTGCCCAATATTTTGAACCTTGAAACGAATTAAAGTTCACAAAATATAGGTTAATATCTGTACCATTAGTCCGTCTAAAATAGGCAGAATAAGGGGTAGAACCGCTGCCATATTCAATAGATGGCGTACGAGTACCCGAACTGGGTGCACCAGTATCCTCAAAGGTATCGCTCCAAAGCTGTGTGAGGGCACTAAAATTATTATATTCAAAAGGAATAATGACCACACAGCCAGTACTGGTCGTAATTTTGGCATAGAGGGTTTGTAATCCAGATGGAAGCCCCGATATTGGAGTAAGCGAATTGGTGCCTGAGTTGTAAGTACCCGCCGAAGTTGAGGCTGCTGCATTAGTAAAGATACCATTGATAGTACCGCTAAACGTGCCTGAAATATTAAAAATTGGGCTTTTATTTACAGTAACTATATCATTTACTGTAATAGAGCCAGTGGCATTCGTTGCATTTGGAACATTACTGGATTTTATGATTCCATTATTGGTAAATGTACCTCCAACCGAGGAATTTCCAGGTATAGGGGAACTTGTAATAGTTAAATTTTTACTTTGCAAATAACCATTATTAGTCGTAGGAATAACACATTGAAAATCACCATTTGGCACAATCATTTTACCGCAAGTACCAATAGTCATCATAGATAAACCAGTTTCACCTTCTATACGATTTGAAGTGCCATTGGCTTGTAAGGTGCCATTAATAACAATGTTTCCATGAATACCATAAAATGTACCTGTAATATCTCCATTTATGGTAAGTGTGGCACCTGTATTGATGGTAAAAGGCATTTGCACTGAAAGCGAATTGACTGTTACATTAGAAGATATAGTAGGTATAGCAGCATACCTGTATGTCCCACCACTCAATACCACATCGTTTGCAGCAGTAGGAACATACATAGGACTCCAGTTACAAGCATTGTTCCAATCGGTGTTATAAAGCCCTGTCCAAGTGATGGTACCAGTCGTAGAACCTCCATTGGCTGTTACGGTGGTAATTGTTCCAGGACCTGAGGTAGCTGATGATGCTCCCACCGTACCAATAACCCTGTATTGAATACCGCTTGGGGCAGAAGGTACACTTAAGATATTTAAGGTTTCGGCAGTAACATCAGCATAAGTGGCATTGTTTGTCAGGTTTGTCCAAGTACCTCCATTATTGACCTGCCATTGCCAAGTAGGCGTAGCCACTCCGTTTACACCATAACTAGTTACTCTCAATTTTACATTCGCCCCTACACAGGTTGTATGACTCTGAGGATCATTGTAAAAGGTAATGGTTTGGGCGAAAAGATTTTGGCTTATTAAGCAGACCACGAAAAGGTAAAAGATTTTTTTCATTGGTAGAAAAATTTAAGGTTCAAAATGTGGTGATAGTCTCGAAAAAAGCGGAGAGAGATTCTCGTAGGAGAATCCCCTCCAAACTTTTCAATCTTTCTACCACGAAAGGTCTTTTTGGGGGTATTTATTGGCTAATGGAAACCTTTATAGAAATAAGAATTATGAGTTTTTCAAAAATAATTTCTCGTTATTTATTTCATCAATTGAGGTTTACCCAAATCATTATTTTTTTAATGCTCACTACGAATACAAAGTGCATGAGACAATCGCATTCATATTAAACTTTGCTATATCTGCCAAATACATTCGTCCTTTGGTCGAGTCGGTTGTACTTACCTTAGCTATCGAACTATTTAGGTAGTCATATAGGTCTTGAATGATGTTATCTCCTGTATATTTTGGGCTTAAAATATTACTATTTGAGTTATCGGTAAACTGAACGGTAGCTTGAGCAAAATTTAATACAGGCGTAGTTGAGTTTTCATTTGGAATTCTGAAACCCATCAAAAGAATGATATGGTCGTCTTTATCAGAGGCAATTTCATAGTCTATTTTACAAGAAACGAGCATTCCGAGTTCGGTAGAAAGAGAAGTTTCTTGATACCAAGTTCGGTAATTAAAAAACTGATTCGTTTCTCCATATGCATATTCTATGACTTGGTCAAAGGGCATATAAGCGTGGGATAAATTACTTTTAGTAGCCCAATTTCTAAAATTAGATAAAGATGTATTTTGAGTTTGAAGTTTATTGGCAAAGTCTGAATAGTCAAAACTCCAGTGAAGCCCTGCACGGCTATCGTTTGGATTGGTATAGATGGTTCGATTATAATTATTCAAGATGACTGTGCAAATCCTGTTGATGGTATGGCACAAAACAGGGATAAAATAATACTGTCCGCCATTGTCGGTTTTATTAAAAACAAAGCCACTTATTTTGTTGAAAGTATTACAAACTAAATCAAAGTCATCTACAAACTCATCGGCAGCTTCTTCTGAAATGCCGAGTGTTTCTATGGCACCCGCTGTGCCTAAAACCCATGCTTCATCATCAACTATAGAAATAAACTGGCTGGAGATATTGTATGCCTCACCTTTCGACCAGACAAAGTTTTGTATACTTATTAAGCCTCCCGAATTATTAAAATACATATCAAAGTCAATTGCATCATTTTTACCACCCGTATTTTCGTGTGTCAAACTGACATGATACTTTGTCCAGCCATCAGTAGGGAAATTCGTACAATTATCATTGTTATAATCATTTGGGAGAGCCGCCGTTGCACTTTGTATGATAAAAGCCGGCTGTTTTATATCATACGTAGAATCTGCTACGTGGTAAGTAATAGTGCTGCCAGAGGTGTTTGAACCAAGATATAATTGACCTAAGGCACTGAAGTCAATGTAAGGCCTTGGATAGGCTGTTCCCCAAAATCCAGGTACTTGATTGTATAAAAGAAAAGAACAAATCTGGTTTTTCCAATATCCCACACGATTATTATTAACATCATAACGGCCTACACTTCCTAATTGCCCCCCATAGGGATAATTTGGCCCCATTTTTGCAGAATTACCACCACAATCTGCTCCATCAAAAATTACTAACCATGTGTTTTCTCCTGTCTTTAACGAATTTATTGTACCATTCATTGGACCTCTATCTCCACCTACATAGCTTTGATAATAAAGGTTTACTGCATTAAATGGGGCATTAAAAGTAGCATTATCTCCCAAAAAGTTGTCGTCTTCGGTAAATAGTGCTTGTCCATCTTTCAACTGGAAAATTTGGTCTTTGGTTGGGCGTGAACCCCACCAACTGGGCTGACTGCTATACAAAACGAAACTTTTGACATCGTTTTGCCAACCAATATCGTTAAGATTAGAAATATAATGACCGTCTTCTCCTGACGTAACCTCATTGCCATCTATTTGCAAATACTTCGCTTTTTCACTTGGGTCATAGTTGGTATTACTAAAAATAATAACCCAAGTGTTTCGAGCTACCTGCAAAGAATTGGTATCCGAAATATTTGGTTGTCCTTGTGTACCAGAATATGGGCTATCTTTTCCCTTTCTATCGTGGTCGTTCCAAAGTACCATTTGAACGCCTGCTGGCATTGTGTATTGATTGCTACTATTTTGTGCATTAGCTTCCATGTTTTTATTGATTATAAAGTTGATATTGTACTTATTAAATTTAGGAGTGAAAAGTTTTAAATCTTTGAAAAGGATGTGTTATACACAAAACGCTTCGTTCGTCTTCTTGAAATCTTGAAGGTTTCGTTGTTTTCCATTTTGATTTGTGCCGAAGCTGCTTCAAAATCTACTACATAGTCAAGGTTGACAAGTACTGAGCGATTGGGTCTGAAAAACGGAAAATCTTGGAGGCGTTTTCGTAAAATGCCGAGTGTTATGGATGATAGTGGCGTACTTACATCATCCAGATGAACTTTGGTGTAGTTGATTTCAGCCTTTAGCAGGCGGGTGTTCTTTGGAGCAATTTTTAGTCGCCTTCCGAAGTTAAGTAGAGGTTCGTTATTCATGGCAGAAAACTATGTGTTTTTGGGTTAGTAATATTATTGAATAATTTGGCTTTTCGACGAGAAAGACTGATAGCTTCTTTATTCTCCATTTTGATGGTATTAGAGAAAATCTCAAACTCGGCTACATAAGATAAATTGATAATATAAGAGCGGTTTGGCCTGAAAAACTGCCCGCTATCTTGTAGGCGTTTTTCGAGTACCCCAATGCAAGTCGAGCTTAAAAAACTGCTACCATCACTAAAGAAAATTTGTGTGTAGTTGACATCGGCTTTGAGCAATAAAATTTCTTCGGGCGATGCCTTGATTCGTCCACCAAGGTGGAGGGTAGTTTCATCGGTTTTCATGCACATCAATTATTAAGTGGTAAAAGATGTACAAACATATTGTAATTTGTAGGGAGGGGGTTATCCCATTTTGGACATTCTTTTGCTCATTTTGAACTTTTTCAAAATCAATAAAATTGGCTTCTTAATCTTTTTTTTGACATTTTATTTATCCAAAATGGACATTCTTTAATTCATTTTGAACATTTCGGTATTTTAAACAAAAAAAGAGCGTCAACAGACGCTCTTCTAAATTAGGACCTTTACTCGGGCTTATACTCTGACGGCGGAACCCCATAATGCTCCTGAAACACCCTACTGAAATACGGCAAACTCTCGAAGCCGACCTGGTAGGCAATCTCAGAAACAGATGCAGTTTTTTGTTTCAACAGATTGGCGGCCTTCTGCAAACGATAGTTTCGGACATACTCAACCACCGTAAAGTTGGTGAGTGATTTCATCTTTCGTCGAAGCTGTACTGCACTCATGTTCATTGCTGCGGCAAATTGCTCAACATCGAACTGCTGGTTGACAATATTGGCCTCGACAACTTCTTTGATTTTATTTAAGAACTTAGCCTCAACCGAGTTTACTTTTATTTCTTCTGGATTTAGATTGACAATCTCTTTGCTGAATTGTTTTTTAAGATTCTCCCGAATCATAATCAGGTTACGAACCCTTACCTCAATTTCTTCTTTGTGGAATGGCTTTATCAGATAATCATCGGCACCCAACTCTAAACCTTCGATTCGGCTCTCAATATTTGCTTTTGCCGTAAGCATGATGATGGGTATGTGCGAAGTTTTTTCGTCGGTTTTCATGTGTTTACAAAACTCAAAACCATCCATTTCGGGCATCATGAGGTCGCTAATAACCAGATTCGGTATTTGCTCATTGGCTTTCGCAAGTCCGTCTTTGCCGTCAACGGCTTCTACGATACGGTATTCATTCTCAAAAATCCCACGAATGTAGGTGCGTATATCGGCATTGTCATCTACGATAAGCAAGATTTGCTCACTCTCCGACTCCGCAACTTTGAGTGAGTTTTCAGTCACTAAGTTCGATACAGCAGGTCTAAAACTAATCTGTTCGGTAGTACTTGCATCGGCAGGTTGTGTTTCGTATTTAATCGGTAATACGACCTCAAAGGTAGTTCCTAAACCTTCTTTACTTCTTACGTTGATTTGGCCTTTCATTACCTCGACCAATTCCTTTACCAAAGCCAATCCGATGCCCGTACCCTCAAATTTGCGGTTTGTATTGCTCTCGACTTGGTAGAATCTATCAAAAATCTTATCCAATTTGTCTTCCGAAATCCCAATACCTTCGTCGCTTATTTGTATCACAATTTGTCTGGGCAGATAATCAATCTTCACCTCGACTTTTTTATTGTTATTGGTGAATTTGAATGCATTTGATAAGAGATTTGTAATGATTTTCTCGATTTTGTCCGAGTCAACGTTTGCCCAAGCATCGTTTTTGTTTTGGATGAATTCAAATGTAATTCCCTTGCTTTGTGCCAATGAAGTAAACGAACTGATGAGGGTTCGGAAATAAACCGATAGATTTACTTTTTGTAGCTCTACGTTCATCTGACCCGCTTCGATTTTGGTAATATCGAGCAATTGATTAATTAGTTCGAGTAGTCGGTTGGCATTGCGATAGATTATCTGATAGGCAGCGTTATTCGGGCTTTCGTTTACCAAATCTTTTGCCGGAGCCAGAATCAGCGTGAGTGGCGTACGGAATTCGTGCGAGATATTGGCAAAAAAGTTGGTTTTGAGGTTGTCGAGGTCTTTCAAGCGGTTGTTTTGCTCAATACTGAAATTGAGTTTTTGTTGAGCATTTCTGAAAATCCCACCTAAGAAAATTACAAATACGAAGATTTCTCCAAAAAATAAGAAATACGCAATCGAATAAAGCGGAGCGTACTCAATCCAGCCCAATAACCTAACATAGAGTAGAGCATAGCTCATCAGACCCAGTATAAACGGAATTGCGTAGTATTTCTCAATTGAGATTTTTCGGATAATCGAAACCAAATAGATGATAGAAAAATACAAAGCCGAGAAAATGATGCTGTAAACCCCCAATTTGAGCCAATACCATTGATAATCAAAGAAAACAATGATGCTCTCAAAGATGGTTAGCCCGATAATCAGAAAAGACAGATAACTATGGATTTTGGAGAATTTACCTCTGATTTGGGTATAGTAAACAAAAATGCCAGCCCCAAGTGTAACCGAGTTATAAAAAACGAAGTCGATTTTTTGGGCTAAGTCGGGGTCGTTTGTAAACCAAGGTCCAGCGATATTGATGTATCCCCAAAAGGCAAAAGTTTTGATTACGGTGTGTAGCGAATACAACCTAAATGCAAAGTCTTTGATGATAAATAGACTCAGTACTAAGACCAAAAATAGTCTGAATATAACCAAACCATTAAAAAAACTCTGGCTCGAAAACCCATTCAAGAGGCTTTTTTGGTACGATTCTTTGGTATGAAGTCTGAGGGTTCCGTAGTGTCCTCGTTTTGAAGTAATCTTGAAGTAAATACTTTTTTCTTCGCCTTGTTTTAGAGTTAATGCAAAACTTGGGTCTTGGTCTATGAGTTTCTTTTCTTTTTCGATGGTCAGAATCTTCTGCTGCTTGTGCAAAAAGCCTTTGCCTGTACTATCGGTTATGTAAAAGTCTAATTGCTCAACCAGTGGGTTAGTCCAAATCAATACGAAATCTTCACTCTTGACACCAGTGTTTTTTAAGTCGAATTTAACCCAAAAAATGTCATCCGAATACGGAAAAATAAAATGGTCTTTTTTGGGGAACTGAAAATCATTCCTTTGCAATACATCATCGAGTTTCAGTTTTGTAGATGAGTCTTTCAGAATCCCGATTGATTCACTTATATTAATCGGAAACTCTTTTTCGGATTCAAGATTGATTTTCTGAGAATAAACATTACTAAAATGAAATAACGCAAAAATAAATATTACAAGTAAACAGCGTGTCACAGTTAGGGTCTTTATAGTTTTTTGGTAAACGAAGAGGTAAATATAATAGATGAGAAATGATTTTAGCAATATCCAATGAATTGAGTTATTATTTTGGAATTTATCATGTAATACCATCAAGACTATTTTAAGCAAGATTGTTAAAAAACTCGAAGAACCCACTTTAAACTGAATTTCAACAAAATATCCGCGGTAGATAATATTTTGTAGCCAATCGGTATATAATCCCGAAAATTTCTTGAGCCAATAAAAAAAAATATTACATTTGTAAACAAGAATCCACCCATTTGATTAGTGCGGTTCTTTTGGTTTTATTGCTATCAATATTTTATCAATAAACCTTTATTATCTACACGAATCTCTCAGATACTAATTAGAATTGGCTGCTGTCGGACTAAAACATTTTTTTATTTCATAGCCAGAATAATAAATGAAGCCCAAAATTACCCTATGTTTAGTTACCCTATTGGGGTTATCACTGACTACTTTTGCTCAACAAACGGTCAAATTTGGTATGGGAAATACCAAAAATGTTACCGTAACTGCATCGTCTCAAGACAACACCGGCATCCGTACTTTGATTGAAAACGGTTATCTGCCCAATCACAATCAAGCATCTCGCTTTCTTTCGCAGGCTACACTTGGGCCAAATATGGCTCTTATCCAGAATGTAACCAGCCAAGGTCGAGAAAAATGGCTCGACGAACAGCTGAATATGCCAGTTTCGTTTAACCTGACCAATTATCTTGGCGTAATGCACCAGTCGATTGTCGATTCGCTCAATCGGAATCCTGCCAATAATTACACCAAAGCCACACTTGGGTTAGACAACTGGCATTTTGATGTAACTTGGTTTCAGGGTGCTATGACCGCCCCCGACGTGCTTCGGTGGAGAGTGGCGTTAGCATTGAGTGAAATCTTTGTGGTTTCTCGAATCTCCGATTTCAATCCTTATCCGTACGCTCTCACGAGTTATTACGATGTTTTGATGCGAAATGCCTTCGGCAATTACCGAACCCTCCTCAACGATATTTCGTATCACCCAACGATGGGTTCGTATCTGACATTCTTGAATAACCACGCCACCAGTACAACCAAACAGATTTTTCCAGATGAAAACTACGCACGCGAAGTGATGCAGCTTTTCTCGATTGGATTGTACCAACTCAATATTGATGGAACCGAGGTCAGAGACGCCAACAATAAGCCAATTCCTACTTACGATAATAACGATATTGCGGGTTTGGCAAAGGTTTTTACAGGATTATCGTGGGGCGATAGCCGCTATCTTGGCGATACCTATAAAAACTACTTGAGCTATACACTACCAATGAAATTCTACGGTAAAGATTCGTTGGAGTTTTATCGAAACTACTCACGCCCCAGGGTTTATGATGCCCACGAACCTGGTACTAAAACATTCTTAGGCCAGACGATTCCGGCTCGTGATGTCATGCAAGGCAATCAAGATATTCAAGATGCAATCAATGTACTATCCAATCATCCTAACGTTGGCCCGTTTATCTCTCGAAGACTGATTCAGAGATTGGTTATGTCAAACCCAAGCCCAGAATACATCGCCAGAGTTGCTACTGTTTTTAACAATAACGGAAGCGGCGTCAGAGGAGATTTAAAAGCGGTAATCAAGGCAATCTTATTAGACCCTGAAGCTTGTGGATGCCCGACAAACACAACAGCCCAAAACACATCAGGAATGCTCCGTGAGCCATTTGTCAGATACATGAATGTCATGCGGGGGCTAACCCTAACGACTCAAAACGGAGTTTATCGTAACATAATGTATCGTTTATACGATAAAGTTGGTCAAGTACCACTCTTCTCGCCTTCGGTATTTAACTTTTTCCAGCCCGATTACGCTCCCGAAGGAGAACTGAAAGCGATGGGCAAAGTTGCTCCTGAGTTCCAGATTCTTAATTCTCAAACCCTTACAGGTTATATAAATGCCCTCAATGAGTGGTTTATCAATGACGACCCGACCGATTGGTGGGGTTATTTTAGCGGCGAAAGATACAAAGCCGACCAAGACCCTAAGTTTAATCTTGCTGCCGACTATGCCCTCACTCGCAATGATAAACTGCCGCAGTTATTAGATAAATACAATCTACTTTTTGCCCACGGAAGTTTGTCATCGCAGTCGCTCAAAATTATCAGAGATGCCATTTCGAGTATGCCTTACAGCGAAGATGCCAACGGTGTGCCTGATTCAACATCGGCCAATCGGAGAGTTAGGCTGGCATTAGTCCTTATATTGTCGTCTCCCGATTATTTGATTAATAGATAATCCTTTTAAGAACCGAGCGAATGAAGTGTGTCAGGATTTGTGCTTTGGTTATTCTCAATCGCTCTCTCAATCAATCATTTTCTGAATTTTTTTGTCATGAATAGAAGAGACTTTATCAAACAATCGGGATGTGCAGCAATGGGGACAACTACGCTGCTCAGCACATTGACCAATCTAACGACTTTTAATGGTGCGTTAGGAGCCGACATCGCCAAGTCTGCACCACCGAGCGACTACAAAGCATTGGTTTGCATTTTGTTGGCAGGCGGGATTGATTCTTACAATACCTTAGTGCCGATGGGAAATACCGCCGGAGGCGACAATGGTTACAACGAATACAGTGCTTTACGTACTGATTTGGCAATCGACCGAAACCAATTATTGGCCCTTAATAATCCTCAATGTACCAGTTTTAGAGGGATTCCGTGTCAATACGGAGCATTTGGGGTGCATCCACAGATGACAGGCATGAGAGATTTGTTCAATACTGGTAAAGTTGCTTTTATGGCAAATATCGGTACATTGGTTGAGCCAATTATGAATAGAACCGAATACCAAAGCGGACTCAAAAAACTGCCTTTGGGGATTTATTCACACTCCGACCAGATTATGCAATGGCAAACATCAGTGCCGCAAAGCCGTGATGCTTTGGGAGTAGGAGGGCGATTGGCCGATTTACTCCATGCCTCAAATACCTACCAAGAAATTTCGATGAATTTCTCGTTATCAGGCAAAAACGCTTTTCAGAGAGGTCAAACCATCACCGAATATTCAATCAGTAACAATATCGACCCAAATAATGTAGGTTTTCAGGCTTTGCCTTCATGGTGGAGCAACTCAGGCTACCTGACACAACTTCGCGATAATGCAGTTGATAGTTTGGTCTCAAAAACTTACGCCAATTTGCTACAAAAAACGTATTCGACAACTACCAAAAACTCTACGGCGGCTTTTGATATTTTTAAACAAGCACTGACCAAAGTTCCGTCGATGTCAACAGCGTTTGGCACAGACGAACTTTCACGTAATATGCAAGCCATTGCCAAAGTGATAAGTGTGCGTGAATTCTTGGGTACAAGACGCCAGATTTTCTTTGTTACTTACGGTGGGTGGGATATGCACAGCAATCTTTTGACGGGTATGAACCAGCGAGTACCAGTCGTGAGCCAAGCACTCAAATCATTTTATGATGCCACAGTAGAGTTAGGCATTGCCGATAAAGTTACCACATTTACTATTTCAGATTTTGCCCGTACGGTTACATCAAATGGGCAAGGCTCTGACCATGCCTGGGGAGGTAATACAATCGTGATGGGTGGCTCTGTAAATGGTGGAAAAATCTACGGCTCATATCCAAAAATGGACGCTACGACCTACAACCGCAATATCTCTTTCAGAGGCAATTTTATCCCTGCTGTATCAACCGACGAATTCTACGCCGAATTGGCTCTTTGGTATGGTGTTAGCCCCAACGATTTATGCTATGTATTGCCAAATCTTGGTAATTTTTACAGCTACGCTGCCAATCAGTATCCTGTCGGATTTATGAATTTTAACGGAACGGCGATTTCGAACGAAGACCTTCCTCCAAACTGTCTAAGCTATTGATTATTAGAGTTTTGTGGTTTTAGTTTCTGATTTTTATTGAGATATAGCCTTATGAAATATAGATTCTTACTTTTGATTACGATTTTTTGGGCGGCTTTTTCGAGTCGAGCTCAGCAAAACTGTGTAGGTACGGCAGGGCAAATCAAGTGGCATTATTGGATGGGTTTCAAAAGTACCCCCGACAGCTTAGATTTATTTGCTTTAGAGAATTTTCCGAGCCGCCCCGATGGCACCCAAATTTTAGGTTCGACCAAAGCCCCCGTCAATTTTACCGATTATTATGCCTCAATGATGCGAGGGTACATAACCGTTTCGACGACCGATAATTATAAATTCAATATCACGGGCGACGATAGGGTATTTTTCTATTTGAGTACCGATAATAATCCCGCAAATAAAAGAAGAAGAGCTTCGCTTACGACGTTTACTGGTGTAACCGAACATAACAGACAAGCTGGTCAAACCTCGCAAACCATTCAATTGGTGGCTGGTCAGAATTATTACTTTGAGATTTTGGCATTTGAAGGCACTGGCGGCGACCATTCTACACTTTATTGGCGACGTAACTCAAACCCCGACACAACTTGGCGAGTGATAGATTACACCAGTCTGAAAGAGTATGCTTGTGAGTCTAATTGCCCCTTGAGAGGAACAGCCTGTAATGATAACAACCCAAATACCATCAACGACCAGCAAGATGGCTTTTGCAACTGTGTTGGTACTCCCCAAACCGCCAATGCGTGTGTTGGCGAAAAAGGTGTAATTGATGCATATTATTATGATTCGATTTCGGGTACTTACGTTGAGCCTGATTTGACAAATTCGCCTAAGTTCCCGCTTACACCCGATAGAAAAGAAAAACTAAAAGGGGCTTATGGGCCACTTTCTACTGATTCTAAAGATAACTACGGGACTCTGGTGCAGGGCTATTTGAGTGTTCCGATGTCGGGGATGTACGAATTCAATATCACGGGAGATGGACAAACCTATTTCTTTTTGAGTAAGAATGATTCGATAGAATATAAGCAGTATCACCAAGCCATTGTGATTTCGGGCGTTGATAGAAACGATTTCAATAATTCGAGTTTTCAGCGTATTGCTCCGCTTTACTTAGAAAAAGGCAAGTTTTATTACTACGAATTTAGGCACAAAGAAAACTCGTGGCGAGACCATTTCAACCTATTTTGGAAGACTCCTTTTCACGAAAGGCGTGACTGGAAACGTGTCTCAGATTTTTATCTTTTCGATTACAAATGCGAAATCTCATGCGTGCCGCAGGGAACACTTTGCGACGACGGAAATCCGTTTACCAATAACGACCGATTCAATAACAGTTGCGAGTGTGTAGGTACGCCGTGTTCGGGTCTTGATTGCGATGATTCGGCTGCTCGATACCAAGCCTATGCAGCGTGTGCTCCGACCGATAATTTGGTGGCTACGCTCGAAAACTCTTGGAATTCTTGTAGCCCGGGTTCGCCCAATCCAAACACTGCTCGGAGTGGACTGAATTACTGGATTCGTTATGATTTTGGCGATATTTATAAGTTTCAAGGCACAAAAGTCTGGAATTTTAACGTACAAGGATACACCGATAGAGGCTTCAAGAATGTATATGTAGATTACTCACTCGATGGCACAAATTGGACCCAACTCGGTGGAACTTACTTCTGGAATCAAGCCCCTGGGCTTTCTGATTATTCGGGATTTGCCGGACCCAATTTCAATGATGTAAAAGCTCGATACGTACTCATTTCGGCTATTGATAATTGGGGGGCAGGTTGCTCAGGTTTCAGTAAAATTACATTCGATGCCACACTCTGTAATCCGTCGGGTACTGCCTGCGACGACAACGACCCACTCACGATGTATGATAAATTTGATGCCAATTGTAATTGTCGAGGCATAAATATCAACTGTGCCAGCGATACCCTCAAACTCGACCGCATCACGCTTGCCGATGGTACTTTCAAAGCTAAAAAAGTCGTCAATTCAGAGAGCATCGTGCCGACAACCAAAAACGTAACATTTACGGCAGGTAACAGCATTGTGTTGATGCCTGGGTTCAAAATTGACCAAAGTGCAATCTTTACGGCTAAAATCGAAGATTGTTTGCAGCAAGCATTTACCCAAAACCAAATGCTAACGGCTTCTACGGTTAGTGACTCGACTGCATCCGAATTTGCCGCCAAAGACTCCGAAAATAAACAAATCAAAAAGATTATTTTTAGGCTCAATAAGCCGAGCCAAGTCAAGTTGGTTTTGAAAGATAGCAATCAAAATGTTATCGTGACAATTATTGACCAATACTACCAAAACTTAGGAACTCAGATTAAACTTTTACCAACCAATAAACTCCAAAAAGGCGAATATTGGATAGAACTGACAGTTGACAAAGAGATTTTGCGGGAGAAACTGGTGGTAGAATAAATTAGATTTGTTAAAATTGTGGCATATTCAACTCTGAATGTGCCACAATTTTTTTTAATTCAACCCATTTACCTAACTCATGTCTGTTGTTCAGAAACTCATCGAAACGCTCGGAAAAGAATGTGTATTGACCCACGAAGAAGCGGCTCAACGAATAGCCAGCAATTGGCAAAAAGCAGGAAATCTGGATTGCCTTGCGTTGATTCGACCCAAAAATACCGAAGAGGTTTCGATAGTTCTCAAAATCTGTAACGAAGCCAAACAACCAATTGTACCTCATGGCGGATTGACTGGGGTTTCGGGTGGGGGGCGTACACGTCGAGACGAGATAGCTTTGAGTCTCGAACGAATGAATCAGATTGAAGAAATTGATGAAGCAAACCAGACCGTAACCGTGCAAGCGGGGGTAATTTTGCAGCAAATACAACAAACTCTTGCCGAGAAGAATCTACTTTTTCCGCTCGATTTAGGAGCCAAAGGTAGCTGTATGATTGGGGGCAATATCGCTACCAACGCTGGCGGACTTCAAGCCATTCGTTACGGTGTTACACGTCAGTTGGTTTTGGGTCTGGAGGTCGTTTTGGCCGACGGAACTGTACTGTCTTCGATGAATAAAATGATGAAAAATAATGCCGGATACGACCTCAAACAACTTTTTATTGGTTCGGAGGGTACGTTGGGTATTATAACGAGGGCGGTCTTGAAGATTGAAGATGCACCTAAAAGTAAAAATACAGCTTTTGTGGCTCTTAGCAGTTTTGCCGATACTGTAAAGCTATTGCAATCGGCCAAAAGAGAACTCAATAATCAGCTTACAACTTACGAACTCATTTGGCAGGATTACTACACCCTCATGACGAGCAAACCCTCCAATTACCCGCCACCATTATCCCAAAATTACCCGTATTACGTTTTGATTGAAACGCTTGGGCAAAGCCAAGAAGAAGACAAAGCTTTGTTTGAGAAATTCCTCGAAAAATCTTTTGATGCCAATCTCATAGCCGATGCCGCTTTGGCTCAAAATCAGCAAGAATTAGATTGGTTTTGGGGAATCCGCGAGCAAGTCGAATTCATTTTTTCAGTTCATAAACCAGTATTTTTATTTGATATTAGTCTTGCGATTTCGGATATGGAGACATACATCGAAACCATAAAGACTGATTTGAGAAACGAATGGCCCGAAATGTTTTTCTATGCATTCGGACACATGGGCGACGGTAATCTGCACCTTTTTGTGAGTTGTGGAGAAGATAACCACGAGACGCGACACCGAGTCGAAGAATTGATTTTTACACCTCTTCAAAAAATCGGTGGTTCGGTTACTGCCGAGCATGGAGTAGGACTTGAGAAAAAAGCGTGGCTGCATCTGACTCGTACCGAGGCCGAGATAACATTGATGAAGACTCTCAAAAAGACACTCGACCCCAACGGAATTCTAAACAATGGTAAAATCTTTTGAGTTATTTATTTGGGCCAATGCTATTTACAGAATAAGATACTCGTTTACAATCTTAAAGGAGGTTTTGATTGAATAAACAAAAAAATAATGTTATCTTGGTTCTTAAAATACCAAAAGTCAGGTAGTTAGTCTGTTTTTTAGCACTTTAATACGTATTTATTATATTTATCATAGGTTTATTACACTAAGTCTCGATATGCTTTGTCGAGACTTCTTTATTTTCTGTATTTTAGGCAAGATAAAGATTTTGTTTTGCTACTGTGGCAACTTTTTACACTTAGTGCTTGTTAGAAATAAAGGAATTTTTTTAGATAAAAGCCCAAATACTATAATAAAATAAGCATTATATTTGCGACGTGGAAAAAGTAAAACTCGAAATATTAGGACTTTCGCCAAGTCAATCGCAGACTGGCTCTTTTGCATTGGTACTTGCCGAACAGTATGGTTCACGCCGCCTGCCCATCATCATCGGGATGTTTGAAGCACAGGCGATAGCCATCGAGATGGAGCATATTACTCCAAATCGACCAATGACACACGACTTGTTTAAGTCATTCTCGAAGGCATTTGATTATACTGTCGAAGAAATCATCATTTCAGATTTGCGAGAAGGTATTTTTTATGCCAAAATCGTATGTACGGATGGTATTCGCCAAAAGACAGTCGATGCTCGTCCGTCGGATGCAGTAGCCATCGGATTACGTTTTGGCGTACCGATTTACACAACCAACACGATTTTATCGGAGGCTGGAATCACGGCACAAGAAGCCCAAACCGCCGACGAAGAACCGCAAGAGATTGTATCGTCATCGTCGCGTCCGCAAAAGCCATTCAAAGAATCTCTGAAAGACATGACCCTCGACGAGCTAAATCGAATGCTCGAAGATGCCCTCAACAAAGAAGAATATGAGCGTGCTGCCAAAATCAGAGATGAGATAAGCCGCCGTAACTAATACTGTAAAACGATTTTTTAAATCGTTTCGCCTCAGAGACCCTCTTGCAAGCACATTGCGAGAGGGTTTTTGTATTAAAACCATTCGGAAATCGTTAAAATAAAAATAACTAAGAAAATAGTTGTAAAACTAAAATAATAGTTTTATGTTTGTTTTAAGAATGAACCAAACAGTTAATATACCATGGAGATTCGTGAATTGACCCGAGCCGAAGAAGAAGTAATGCAAGTACTCTGGAAACTACAAAGTGCTTTTGTTAAAGACATTCTGGAGGAATTTCCAGAACCTAAACCCGCCTACAATACGGTTTCGACAATTGTGAGGATTCTCGAACAAAAAGGATTTGTTGACCACAAAGCCTACGGCAAAACCCACGAGTATTTTCCGATTGTGAGCAAAGAAGAATACAAATCTTTTGCAACCGGCAAACTGATGGAAGGATACTTTGAGAATTCGGTCGAAGAGATGTTTTCGTTTTTTGTACGAGAGAAAAAAATCGACCTTAAAGAAGCCGACGAAATCTTGGCGATGATTGAAAAACTCAAGAAAGATTAACAAATAATTAACCCTAAAATATCATGGCAATTTTACTCTACTTTCTGAAAGTAAACATCGGATTGCTTGCTTTCTACACGCTTTATGGTTTGGTTTTCAGCCGAAATACCTTTTTCCGTATCAATCGGTTCTATTTGCTTGGTTCGATTATCGTTTCGTTTTTATTGCCATTCATCAAAATCAAGCACAATGCCGGATTAGAATTGCCATTGACTCTCAACGAATATTCTTTTGATGGTCTAAGGTCTTTCTTGAATACCTCGCTTGGGTTGTACGACATCACGACACTCGATGCCATTCAGTTTACGTATCTGTCGGGTGTTGCTATTTTATCGGTGAGATTTGTGTATAGTTTTATTAAGGTTTTTAGGTTGTTATTTAAGAGCGAGCCGCTCGATTTTACTGAAACCTACGAGGGCAATCGTTATTGGTTGATAAAATCGCACTTTATTACTTCATCGTTTTCGTTTTTCAACTTTTTGATTCTGAATCGAGAAGATTCGTTCTACAATCGGAAATTCGTCATCGAACACGAAGAAGTACACATCGACCAGCATCATACAATTGATATTATTTTGGTAGAATTGGTTCAGATTATCTGTTGGTTTAATCCGATTGCGATTCTGTACAAAAATTCGCTCCAAAAACTCCATGAATTCATCGCCGATAGCATCATTCATCCGACTGATTTGGCCGAATACGCACAATTTTTATTTGCCTATAATTTCAGGACAAACATGAGCCACTTGACGAGTTCGTTTATGCAAGAATCGCTTTTAAAACAACGTATCAGGATGCTGACTCGCCAACCAAGTTACCAGTACGCACTTACGCAGTATTTGTTGCTGATACCCGTTTTGCTAATTTTGGGCTATTTTATCAATATCAAAAATATAGACAGAAGTAATAAATCGTATTCTCAGCCGATTGCTTGGATTCTGAAATGAACCTACCCAAACTGCGATTAACGATTTTCTAATAGGACTTTATGAAGGATTAATGGCTCACGGATGACACAGACGGTTTGCCGCAGCGATGCAAGCAACGCAATTGGTACAGATTTTTCAAATATCTGAGATTATCAGCGGTTGAAAATCGGCGTCATCAGCGTTCTAAATTATTAAAACTTAATCCTTCGTACATTCTTAATTTCTTATTAACAATTATCTATCACTCTAAAAACAAATTTTCAACTTAAAACCCGATTCAATCAAAAATGAAAACAAATGTTCGACTTTTAATCTGTTTATTGTTCGCCGTAGTATTTACAACCACTGCCGTATCGGCTCAAGAAAAACCAACAAAACAAGTTTACGAAAATGTAGATGAGGTGCCTACTTTTGAGGGAGGAATGCCCAAAATGATTGATTTCTTGGTTGCAAATATTAAGTACCCAGAAGAGGCTGTAAAAAAGAAAATTGAAGGTAAAGTATTAGTAAAAATGATTGTGGCAGAAGATGGCTCAATTAGCGATGTTGAAGTAATAAAAGGCCATGAAGCCCTCAACGCAGAAGCTTTAAGAGTGGTAAAATTAATGCCCAAGTGGAATCCTGCTAAAGTAAACGGAAAAGCTGTTACGGCATCATTGACAATGCCGATAATGTTTAAGCTGAGCTAAAACAACTTATTATGAACTGGTTACATTACATCTTGCAAGTAAATGTTTACTTGGTGCTTTTCTATGGATTTTTTAGAATAGCCCTTCAAAACGAGACATTTCACCAATACAACCGAGCGTATTTGGTTTGCTCGGCGGTGCTTTCGTTCGGGATTCCGTTTTGGTATTCAGATTACGTGCAGTCATGGTTTGTAACCCAGCAAGTCAATGAAGCGATTTACTCGGTGATGCTCAATCCAGCATGGGTTATTTCGGTAACCCCACAATCAACTTTTACTTGGATGGATTTGCTCAAAATCATTTACATAATTGGTATGGTACTTTTTGCGATTCGCTTAATTATTGTTGTTTCGCAATTGGTATTGGTACTCAAACGCAAAGAGATTAACAAATACGAAGCCTTTTCATTCTTTGGGTACAGCTTTGTAGCCGATACGCTCCAAAAACGCGATACAATTTTGGCCCACGAGCATGTTCATGTGCAGCAGCTACACTCATTTGATGTGCTGTTGTTTGAAGTCATTGCGATTGCCAATTGGTTTAATCCGGTCGTGTATTTTTATAAAAGAGACATTAAACATATCCACGAATTTATTGCCGACGAGATTGCATCCACAAAAGAAAATTCCAAAGCAGATTACGCAATCCTGTTGTTTAGTAGGGAATTCGGGCTGCTGAATCCGCATCAACTTACCAATTCATTTTATAATCGTTCGACTCTTAAACGCAGAATTTTTATGTTACAAAAAGAGAAATCCAGACAAGTAGCTTTACTCAAATACGGATTGATTTTACCGCTTTTTATCTCGATGTTGGTTTTTTCTTCGGCTTGGATAGCCAAGAATGAAGGGTTGGAGGTAATTGAGAAGCCATTAGAAAAAGGTTTATTGTCGTCTAAAGATGATACTTTAATTACCGTAAAGGGGAAGATAAGAATAGTGAATCCAGTAGATGTAACTGATAAAATTTCGATAGTCTTAGTGAAAGACAGCCGAAAGATAGCCTCTAAAGAATTGATGTCAGGTGATAATTTTGAATTTAGAGAAGTTCCTAAGAATGGGATTTTAGTGATTAGTGTTAAAGATTTTACTCAGGTATCGCCATTAAATGGAGAAGAGTTTTATGAAATACAATTAGACTTATCCCAAAAACTTGACGTTCAGCCACGAATGCTTGGTGAAATAACTATTTCAAGTAGTAATATAGAAAATGGAAATGACGAAGAAATTTTTAACTCAGTAGATGAAATGCCTGAATTTGAAGGTGGGGTTGCTGAAATGTATAGATTTATAGCTCGAAATATAAAATATCCAGCATTAGCCCGAAGAAACAATGCATTTGGGAAAGTCTTTTTACGATTCGTCGTCAAAAAAGATGGTTCAATTGGAGATGTCGAACTTCTTAAAGGTCTTGGTATTGGTTTTGGATGTGACGAAGAAGCTGTACGAGTTATAAAATCAATGCCACGATGGAAGCCCGGAAAACAAAATGGTAAACCTGTAAATGTATATTTTACGGTGCCTATCAGTTTTATCATCGAAGGTTATATTCCTGTTTCTCCTGAAAATGAATTAAATGAAGTTGTTGTAGTGGGTCAAAGATATAATATGCCATTTTCCTCGAAAATAGCATCCCTATGGTTAGACCCTAAGAATGCAATAACAAAAATAGGCGGTACCGAACTAAAAGACTATATATTAGTGGTAGATGGTGTGGTTAGGGATAATATCGATAATTTGTCTCCAAACGACATCACTTCAATATCTGTACAAAAAGGTGGGCAAGCAGCAAAACTTTATGGGATTACAGATAAAAAGGGAGTATTATTGATAAGTACCATAAAAGTAAAACTATTAAATGGTTCGGGCTCAGGTTTTGAACATTATCCATCCAAAGCCTTCTATCTTATCGAAGACGAAGAAACCACCAAAGAAGAAGTAGATGCCATAAATCCAGATAAAATCCGAGTTATTAATGTTTATAAAAGTGAAGAAGCTATTAAAAAATTTGGCGAAAAAGGTAAACATGGAGTAGTTCAGGTATTTTTGAAGCAGTAATGTAAATTGCCTCACCCAACCCTCTCCCGACGGAGAGGGCTTTTACTTAAATGACTCTCAGAATGATAATCCACCCAATAAATTATATTAAACACTAAAAATACTTCGATAATCGTTGTTATCTTCGCAATTATCAACCAGAAAGATAACAATTTGAAAACTAAAATTTTCGCTCTCATTTTGTTTTGTGCCGTAGGCTTTGCTTCGGCACAAAAAACACTCCGTTACGAAGACTACGTTTACGAACCCAACATCAAATCGGTTCAGCTTTATCCACACGCCAGTAGTGCTTACAGTGTTTCGTCGAGTGCTTTAAACCCCGCAGTGGCACGTTTGGGCGAGACCATGACCCTCGAATTCGATGATTTAACCGCCGATTACGAGCAATTCCACGTCAAGATTTTTCATTGTAATTATGATTGGAAACAATCCGTTTTGTCTGAAATCGAATACCTCAACGAATACAACGACTACATCATCAACGACTACGAGGTTTCTCGCAATACCAAGGTGTCGTATTATCACTACAAAATCGAGATTCCAGCCGTCAAAATTTCGGGCAATTACGTTTTGGTCGTGCATCGAGAACGCAACAAAACCGACTACATTCTTAGCAAACGGTTCATTATATACGAACAGCAAATCGGAGCTGCCATGAATGTCAGAACCGCCCAAGACCCAAACCTCTGGAAAACCCATCAACAAGTAGATTTTGAGATTGCCTACGGCGGTTATCGAATGATGTCGCCTAAAGACGAGTTGAAATTGGTTGTTCGTCAAAATTATCGTTGGGATAGAGCCATTTACGGCCTAAAACCCTTTACCGTTGATGAAAGCAGCGGAAGACTGAAATATTCGTTTTTTAGGAATGAAAATGTTTTTCCGGCTGGGAATGAATTCCGTTTTTTCGATTCACGCAATACGTATTCGAGAGGATTGGGGATTGATAAAATCCAACGTGGCAAAGAAGACGATATGTGGGTAAGTCATCAATCCAATCGTAGCGAATACACCTATACCGAATCTTTTGATTTTGATGGACTCTACGCCATTGATAATATGGAAACCCACCGAGGCGAAACCGAAGCCGATTACATCTGGATGACTTTTGGGCTTAAAAGCCACGAGGTTGACGGCGATAAAAAAGTTTATGTAAACGGAGCTTTTAATAATTGGCAATTAGACAAAGAAAACCTAATGGAGTACGATGATAAATACGGCGGATACGTTGCTACCGTTCGGTTAAAGCAAGGGGTTTACAACTACAATTTTGTTACGAAAGATGCCGCCAATAAAGTTGACGAGACCTTTTTTGAGGGCAATTTCTCCGATACCCAAAACACTTACGAAATCATTATTTACCACCGACCCATCACGGCTCGTGCCGAGAAGGTTGTCGGCTATGCGATTTTGAATTTTAATAAAAGAAGATGATTCTAAAACGACTTTTTGTTGTTAATGTATTATATTTGGATTAGATAAATGCAGAAGAATATGATAGAGTCGGTCAAAAAAGCAGTTTTGCCAACTACTCTCGAAGAATTTGAAAATTGGGAACCCAACGACGGATTCAAATATGAGTGGAATGATGGCGAATTGATAAAATTTGAAGGAATGAAACGTAAACATCTTAAATTAGTAAAAATACTAAATCGTTTATTTAGTAAGACAAAGGCATACGAGGCAGGTGGAGAATTAATTTGTGAACAAGATGTAATGCTAACAGGAATCCAACTTAGAAGACCAGATTTGGCTTATTTTAGTGGTGAACAAATTGACAATAGCGATGAAGGCGATGAACCAATTCCTGCATTTGCAATTGAGATTATTTCTACACACGACCAACTCAATGATGTAAAGCGAAAACTGAGAGAGTATTTCAAACATGGAGTAAAAGTTGTGTGGTTGATATATCCTGAGGATAAAATTGTTGAAGTTTTTACCTCATTCAAAAATGTAAAAATCTGTACCGATGATGATGTATGTTCGGCTTCACCAGTAATGAATGATTTCGAGATTACTGTAAATCAATTGTTTGTACAATAAAGCCTCAATGAAAAACCTAATTCTACCTATTATTTTGTGTACCAGCAGTTTTGTGTCTGGGCAAGCTCTTTTTACTGCTTCTGACTTTACACCCGAAAACGAATTTACGGTCAATTGCGAAGGCCCGTCGGTCGATGCTTCGGGGACGGTCTATGCCGTAAACATCAAAGAAGATGGTACAATCGCTAAAATCTCTAAAAAAGGTGAAACATCGGTATTCTTGAAACTTCCCAACGGAAGTGTCGGAAATGGTATTCGTTTCGGCTCAAAAAATACTTTTTTTGTAGCTGATTTTATGAATCACAACGTTTTGAAAGTGGATTTAAAGAAAGAATCGGTCTCGGTTTTGGTGAACGAACCTAAGATGAATCAACCCAACGATTTGTGTATAACAATGAAAGGTACGATTTATTGCAGCGACCCCAACTGGAAAAACAGTTCAGGACAAATCTGGAAAGTTACGCAAGATGGTAAAGCAACGCTCGTGGCAGCTGATATGGGTACAACCAACGGAATCGAAGTCAGTCCCGATGAAAAAAGGCTTTACGTAAACGAATCGGTACAGCGTAACGTATGGATTTTTGATATTGATGCCGAAGGAAATCTAAGCAATAAACGCCTTTTGCATAAATTTGAAGACGGAGGCATGGACGGTATGCGTTGCGATGCCAAAGGGAATCTGTACATTACACGTTGGGGAAGTGGCGAAGTTGCTATTCTCTCGCCCGACGGAAAGCTGATTCGTACCGTAAAAATGAAAGGTCAGAAAACCTCAAATATTTGCTTCGGTGGTAAAGATGGCAAGACCTGCTACGTAACGCTACAAGACCGTAAGTGTCTCGAAACTTTCAGAACCGATACACCCGGCCGTGAGTGGGTGATGATGAAGAGTTTTAAATAAATAATCTCATGGTGTGTGGAATCTCTACACGCCTTTTTTTCTTCCCCAAAACCAATAAAACGGGATTCCCGATGCCACAAGTGCCAAGCCAATCATTGCTTCGCGGGGTTGATTGATAATCGTGATTACGAAGAGCAAAATACAAAACAATACAAACAGAATGGGTACGAATGGATAACCTACAACTCTGTATTTTCGCTCGATTTCGGGGTGTTTGATACGTAAAATGATTACACCAAGAGCCGTTGCACCATAGTAAATAAACGAAGCAAATACCAGCATATCGGTTAGTTGGTCGAAACTACCAGACCAAATCAATAAAACTGACCAAAATGCCTGAAAGGCAATCGCAATATCGGGAGTTTGGTATTTAGCATGAATAGAATTGGCTCGTCTAAAAAACAAACCGTCGCGGGCCATTGCGTACAAGATGCGAGCCGACATCAGGATGGAGCTATTGGTGGCATTTAGGGTAGTAACCAAAATCAAGCAAGCAATAAAGATAATTCCGACGTTCCCCCAAAGTTTATTAGCCACTTCTACGGCAGCAATTTTATTCGGCTGATTATTCAATTCGATAAAAAAATCAATGGGTAGAATATACGCAAACGTGATATTGAGCAAAACGTAAATCAAAATCACGATAAGTGTACCAATACCGAGAGCCAATGGCAGATTTCTTTTCGGATTTTTGACTTCTTCACCGATGTAACCGATGTGATTCCAACCTTCGTAACCCCAAAATGCACCCAAACTTGCAATGGTTAGAGATTTTAGAAGCCCCCAACCGACGAGTTTAGTTTCATCAAAATGACTACTTTTTTGCGTGAGATTTTGCCAATTACCAACATCAGAACTCAACCCAAAGACAATGAAAACACCAACTGCCACAAACATCGTATAAGTAAGTAAACTACTGAATGTTTCGGCAAATGTTACACCCCTAAAATTGACATAACTGAGTGCAATTATGAGGAATGACGCCAGAATTTTGACCGATGAATTTTCAAAAAACGTAAATTGAGAACTGAATTCGGGTAATGGTATCAAACTATTGAATGATTGGGCAAAAATATACGCCAGAGCAGCAATAGCGGCCGATTTCATAACCGTGAAATTGCCCCATCCATACAAAAATGCAAAAAAATGACCGTAAATCTTCTGAAAATAGACGTATTCACCACCCGAATCAGGAAACATACTTGCCATTTCGGCAGTTGATAATGCCCCTGCAAGGCTGATTAGTCCAGCCAAAACCCAGCAAAGAATCAGTAGAGTAGGAGACCCCAACTCGGCCGACATCGGTGCGATTTTCTTGAAAACGCCAGACCCTACAATTACACTGACAACGAGTATCGTAGCTGCTCTGAGACCAATCTTTGGGGTGAGTTTGTTCATGTTTTCGGTGATAGTGAATGCTCAGAAATACCTATAATTTTTCAAATCCAAACCCAGCTTTTGAGTTAAGTTTCATGTAGCCTTCTTCGATGCTAAATCCGCCCGTGACCAAATCTTCGGCTAAATCGAAGCTACCATCGAGGTCGATAAATCGGGTATTTGGGCAACTATACGCCACATGTAAGGCCGCCGTAATGCTTATGATACTTTCGTCGTTGCATCCCCAAAAAAGCTGAATACCAGCATTTTGAGCAATATTTGCAATCTCTTTTGCCCCCACAATACCGCCGCATTTCATCAATTTGATATTTAAAATCTTAAACGGTTGCGGTTCTTGGCTTAGTTTTAAAGCGTACCGAGCATTTTTCATTGATTCATCCGCCGTAAACAACGCCCTATTTTCGATTGCTAATAAATCATGTTCTTTGCCAACGGGCAGTGGTTGCTCAATCAATTCGAGGTCAGTGCCTTCAATTGCTCGCATAAAACGCTGTAAATCGCTTAATGTGTAGCCTTGATTGGCATCTACCCGAATCGTCATTTTATTTTTGTATTGCTCATGCAGTTTCAAAATCCGCTCAATATCTTCTTCGACATACACCCCAGTTTTTACTTTCAGAACCCTAAAACCCAATTGTTCGTAGTTTTTTGCTTCTTCGAGTGTTTCTGTCAATGGCATAATCCCAATCGTAACAGAGGTTGGCAAAGCAGTAATTTTTTGACCGTAAAACGAAGCTACCGAAATCCCTAAATATTTGCCAAAAGCATCGTGTAGAGCAATGTCGATGGCGGCTTGTGTACCCGGTAAATTGTCAAAATGCTGGTATGTTTCGTAAATAATCTGCTGAAAATGACGAATATCTCTTCCGACTAAATTTTGTACAAATTCGGTTTGTAAATTGGCAAGTGTTTGCTGCGATGTTTCTCCTACAACCTCCTCGGCTGGGCTGGCCGAACCAATACCCAAGATGCCGTTTTCGAGCGTAATCTCTAAAAACACCAACTCTACATCGCTAAATGTGCTGTAAGCAATGGTGTAAGGTTTGGTGAGCGGTAGGTGCTTTATGTACGGCCTGATTGATATTATTTTCATCGCTCAATTTCTAATTTTTGTATAATTCGCTATAAAATGAGACCTATTTTATGGTTATTTCTTCAATGCCTTTAATACTGGGATAATTGGCTCAACTCCTTCTTCGATAGGCAATAAAACGGGTATTTGGAGCCTTTCGGAGTATTCTTTTTGAGAACTTCTGGCTTCTTCTAAACTACAATTTTCGGTATTGAGAGCCAAAGCAATCACTTTTGAACCTAATTTATTGATTAATTCGATTTCGGATTCTACACTCGGAATCTCTCCCCAATGTGGGTCGTCATCGTAAAATTTGCGTTTGACAGGGTGAACCAAAATAACCGATTTGGCATTGCCCGAAATCAGAAATTCAAATCCACATGGCCCACTCGGATTCCGCAATGCCGACTGCCCTTCGAGCAAAATAAAATCGGCTTGGGTTTCTTGCCAACAACTCACAATGGCGTGTTCTAATTCGCCCGAAACAAAATCATTGAGTGTCGAATCAAAGATAAAACCGTATTTCCCGCCTTGTAGCCAGCCCGTTTGACCAGTAAAAATCATTTGGGCATTCAATTCCTGTTTTTGACAAGCCTCCCGCACGAGCCTTGCGGTTGTACGTTTCCCGACGGCACAATCCATACCCAAAACAGCTATCACTGGTGCCGTAACTTTATAGATTTCGCCAGTCCAGAAATGTAAATCTTTTCGGGTTTTAGGTTTACGAATATCAACCAATTCTACTCCATATTCGTGTGCCAAAGCCGCAATTTCGGGTTTTTCTGAAAGGTATTCATGCAATCCGTTTACCACCGAAATCTTATTTTTAATGGCTTCTTTTACGATTTCGGTCATGTCAGTGGGTAGGTAACCGCCAATCGTTGCAATCCCGATAATGAGGTAGTCGATTTTTGCTAAATGGTTAATAGCTGATTCCAAAGATTCAAAAATTGGAATGTTTCGATGTTTTCCGTCCAAGATTTCTCCGGCGTCTTTTCCTGCGGTTGGTGCGTGGTCCACAACCCCCAAAATGTTATATCTTTCGGTACCTCTGATTAGTCCGTGGGCGGTTTTAGCATCGTTTTTAACGAGTAATCCGTTGGTCAATACAATTGCTTTATTCTTCATATTTATTTGTTGTCAGAATTTCTTTTTAGGAGCATCCCCGAATACTTCCCCGTACTTTTTTGCGATTGGTAAACGATTTGACCATTCACCCATACTTTTTCAATACCAGTCGAGAGGGCTTTTCCGTTTTTAATATCGGCATTATCGATGATGGTGTTGGGGTCGAATAGCACCAAGTCAGCGTAGTTGCCCTCGGCAATGATTCCTCGGTCTTTTATTCCCAAATGTTCGGCGGTCAATGCCGTCATTTTGTGGATGGCAGTTTCTAAAGGCATCAGTTTTTGCTCTCTTACGTATCGCCCCAAAATCCGAGGAAAAGTACCGTGCCCACGTGGATGCCCACTCGACGAGCCATCTGAGCAAATATTGGTATGTGGCCAGACTAAGAAATTATTCACATCAAAATCATCCATTGATTTGCCCATAATCGCTTCGATTCCTTCATCAAAATCGGGATTTTTCTCTTCAAATTCGGCGGCCATTGCTATCAGGTTTATCAGAGTACGTGAGGGCTTTTCGTTGCGTTCGGTTGCAATTTGGCTGATGGTTTTACCTGCATAGCTTGGTTTTGGAGCGTAGCGAACTAATACCGATTTTTCGGGGTCAAATAATTGATTTACAGCAAATTCGGCACTTTCTTCGTTGGTGTAATCCCTTTTCGGAAATAAAATTCGGAGAGTAGAATTCCAAAAATTATACGGATAACAATCGGCCGTGATGTTGATTCCCTCGGTTCGTGCTTTTTGGAGTTTGGCTAATAATTGAGGCGAATGTTGCCATTGGTCTTTATGTGCAATTTTGATGTGCGAAATCTGTACGGGCATTTTGGTGATTCGGCCAATTTCGATGATTTCATCAATCGCATCGGCCATTTGTACGTCTTCGCTTCTGATGTGGCTCATGTAGCGTCCGCCATATTCGGCGGCAATCTTTGCCAAAGATAAAACCTCATCGCGATTCGAGAAAAAAGCCGATTCATACTCCAAACCCGTATTCAATCCCAAAGAACCTTTCTGCATTTCTTCTCTGAGCAAGACCTTCATTTTCTCAATTTCTTCGGCTTTGGCGGGTCTGTAAAGGCTTTTAGCCCCCATCACTTTGGCTCTAAGGGTAGAATGCCCCGTGTAAGAAGCAATATTGACCGCAACCGGACGGCGTTTGAGAAAACTTTGTAGGGTATCTATCGAATAACTGCTGCCATCTTGCCCGATTACGATTGTGGTGATTCCTTGACTGGCTGTTGGAATCGCCTCCGGAACTTTCTCTAATCCACCAAAATGATGACTGTGCGAATCAATAAAACCGGGAGCAAGAACCAGGCCCTTGCCATCAATTACATCATCGTCTTGATTTTTGACCAATTCGCCAACCGCAATGATTTTACCCGATTGGATTCGTACCGAAGCATTGCGAGCGGGTATGCCAGTGCCATCAATTAGTTTTATATTGGTAATTAGCTGAGGTTTCTGGGCAAAGAGTTGGGTCGTAAATAGGCAAAATAGAAACAGTAGGTTTTTTCTCATGGGGTTGTTGATGCTTCGTGAGTAACAATCCCCTAAATGTAGAAAATTTTTAGAAATAGGTCTATTGAGTGGCTCTGTTTTGTTTTGAGAAACGTCATTTTGAGCCAATTTCGTTATCTCCGAAACATTAGTAATTTGTTTATTTTAAGGTACAAAAGCGTCGAAACAATTAAAATTGTACCGATTGTAGCAATGATATTAACGAGTTTTTGGGCTTTAGTAGGGCTTTTCAGTATTTTGGCTGTTGCTTCAAATAAGACCAGTCCAACAACTCCGCCGAAGGTATTATTGATAATGTCGGTAATATCAAAAGCCCCGATTCTAAGAATATATTGCATGATTTCGCAAATAAAACTTACTCCAAAAAATGTTAAAATCTTCTGAAATGTAGATAACCTTTTGAACAGAATCGAAACATATAAACCCAACGGTACAAAAATCAGGATATTGAGAAATATTTCGTTGTAATCGATTCGTCCGTTGCGGCGTACAGGTTGCTGAAACGGAATCAGATTTACGTTTTGTGTACCTTTATATGTAAACGAAATATTGAGTTTCAAGACTATTATCCAGAATAAAACTGCTGAATAAATGATTAATAATAAGTAAGTTAGTCTATTGGCGAGTGTATTGTCTTTTTGCGAGTTCATGCAAATGGCTTTTTCATAGTTTCATGACAAAGCTATGATTTGGAATTACACAAAAAACAAAAATGTTGTAGAAATACACAAAAATGTGATGAAAGAGTTGTGAGGATTTTTGAATAATGATATTTTTTTGGAGAAGAATTATTCCCATTTTACGTATTTTCGCCAATTGTGCTGCTCTTTAAAACCCAACATCTCGCGGATTTTACGATTAGAGAATAGGGCTTCGTGTTCGCCTAACTCACGAGAAATTGGAACGTTGGGAAAGAACCTTGTGGCTAATTCCTTACTCGGGATTATAGCTCCGTTAGTGTCGTTTCCTGCATTAAAAACCTGATAGCCAAGCCCATCTTTTTGCAGACATAAATCTACGATTTGTCCCAAATCACGAGCATCAATGTAGCAGAACGCATTTCGGCGACGTACTTCGGGATTTTTGAAGTAATGCGGAAAAAGTTCGGTATATTCGTGCGGCTCAACTACATTTCCGATACGAAGTGCATAAATGTCGTAGCCAGAGCGGCGTTGACAAGTCCGTGCCGTTTTTTCATTCACTACTTTCGATAAACCGTAGCTATCCATTGGGTCAACGTCATAATCTTCTTCTAATGGCAATACTTTTGGGTCGGTTACGCCATCCGAAAAACAGATACCATAGGTTGTTTCTGACGAAGCAATGATGATTTTCTTGATACCTAACTTTACAGCGGCTTCAATCACGTTGTATGTGCCAATGGTATTTACCCTAAATGTCTCATTATCGGGTTTGATTAATATACGAGGAACAGCCGCAAAATGCACTACTGCATCAAATTTAGGTACGCCATTTCCTGCTTCGAGTTCGTGTAAACCCGTGTACGAAGTCATGGCATTGAACATTTGCCCCGAATCGGTAATATCGGCAATTAGGTTATCGACACCAGGGTGTTTGAGAGGCGTTAGGTCAACGTTTAGTACTTGATGGCCTTGTTCGAGTAAGTACGGAATCACGTGCTTACCTGCCTTACCTGAGCCGCCTGTAAAAAATATTCGCATAGTTTTTTAGATTGATTAGTGGTTTTATAGGTAACTATGTGCATGTGGGTTTGGTTTTGCTACATAGTTATTAACGTGAGGTATATTTTATTTCGGAATTATAAAGATAATATCGCAGACGAAAAATGGCACACTGATAACGCTGATTTTAACTGAAAATCCGTGAAATCAGCTTTGGTACATCCGTTTTATTTTTCATTAAAATGCTTATCAAAAAGTTTCAAACCACTGTGGTTTTACAATATTTCCGTTTTTATCTTCAGGATATAAAGCTCCTTCTTCTTGTAATCTTTTTGACATTTCGGCAACTAATTTCTTAACCATTGGCTTATTCGTTTTGGCTAAATTCATCTGTTCATAAGGGTCATTGGCTAAATTGAAAAGTTCATAACGAGTTTGAGCAGGATTCATCTCAGGAAAGTAGTGATAAATTAATTTCCAATTTCCGTTTCGATAACTCGTAAAATATTTACTTCGGTGGTCGTGAGGGAAGTGCATTAAAAATGACTCTGATTTCGATTTATCTTTTTTGCCTGCCAAATTGTTTTTTAATGAGAATCCATCTCTAACATAAGATTTAGGAACCGAAGCATCGACTAATTCGACGATAGTAGGATATATATCCATTATCGAACCGATTTGAGTCTGCACAAAGCCTTGTTTGATTGGAAGTTTCTTTTGCCAATTATTATTTGGGGCGGGCTTTGCCCAAGCTGCCATAAACGGGATTCGCATGCCTCCTTCGTAGTGAGTTCCTTTTTTGCCCCTTAGTGGAGCCGAACTTGCCACTTCGTGGATGCTTCCGAGCGGAGCATCAGAACCATTATCGCCTAAAAAAATAATCAGTGTATTTTCGGCTATTCCTAAATGATTCAGCTCATCCATTATTTGACCCAGCGAGTTGTCCATACCCGCAATAAGGCTGGCATATTTTTGGGCATCTAAAGAGAATTTGTCGAGGCCACTTTGGGGTTTAAATTGAGGGTCAAACATAAAAGGTGAATGCACGGCATAGTGAGACATTTGCAGAAAGAAAGGCTTTGATTTGCTTGCTGCTTTTTTGATTTCATTTTTGGCTTCAATTGTAAGTGCCTCTGTCAGAAAAGTATCTGTTTGATGGTATTTTTCTAAATTGGGTACTTGTTGTACAATTTTACCGTTCTTATTGATTTGTCCGTAATTATCTTTTCCGAGATAACTTCCGGGATGCCCGATTGAAGACCCGCCGATGCTTATTTTATAACCGATATTTTTAGGGTTTTCGCCTACACTACCAAATGGCCCGAAATGAGCTTTGCCAACATAAATGGTTTCATACCCGATATTTTTAAAAATCAAGGGTAATGTATTAGTATTTTTAGTATCAACACCTTGCCAGTTCCAGTCCGAAGGCCCATGGTCGCCTTTGTTATTAGCGTAGGGGTCTATCCATTGTGTTACTTTATGGCGTGTTGCATTTTGGCCCGTAATGATGCTTGTACGCGAAGGGGAACAAACCGATTGAGCATAAAATGTAGAAAAGCGAGTCCCGATAGCCGCTAAACGCTCCATATTGGGGGTTTTGTACCAATCATTGAGCGGATATTTAATGGCTTTTTGGTTTTTATCGGTTAAGAATGGAACGGACGAATCCATTAATCCCATGTCATCAACCAAAAAGATAATAATATTTGGTTTGGATTGAGCTTTAACTGTCAATACACTAAGCCAGCCAACGAGAGTGAATAGAAATAAAAATCTGATTTTCATATAAAACTATGGGCGTTTCATGATAAAGTAGTAAATATAGAATAGTTAATCTATTTCAATCTACTTTTTAGACAGAAATCTGGAATCGAATCTCATGGGAGTTTTACCAATAATTTTGATGTTTTTGGCATCGGGATGATTTGGATTGATTAAATAATTGAATTCTTGTGGAACAATACTGCTCGGAACTTTCAATACGGCAGCCTCGTTTTGCAGAACAAAATCATCGCCAATAATTTGTGTGGTAAGGCTTGGGGGCTTGCTGTCCCAGTCGGATGGGAGGTCTTCGAGGCTAACCTCTAAAATGGTAATTTCGTCTGGAATCTCGATTTCGACGTAGAATCTGTCGGTTGGTAAATCTTCGCTCAAATCTAAATGAACCGAGACTTCGAGTGTGGCTAAAGCCCTGCTTTCGGCCGTGTAAACCAATCTGGTATTTAGGCTATTCCATCTATATCCCCTCGACATCGAAGCCCCAATACCACTCAGTGTTGTTTCTAAATACTTTTCTCTTTCTACTCGATAGACTCTCATTAAGCAAAGTTTCCGTATTCGATTCGGTTCAAACAATATTGTACTTCATCAATACCAGTGATTGTATCTAATAAACTTTCGGGGGTATTGCCACCGAGCGATAAATTCGGTTTTTTGAGCCAACGCTGAAACTTCTCCTCCTCGTTGTTGAAGACCTCGATACCGTAATCGATTAATTCGGTAATCAGTACAATCAATTCGCTGTCTCTGCTGTCGAGCAGTGAGTGTTCACTCTTTTTCTTGTTGTAGGTGGTTTGGGGCATGCCAACGATTGACAAGACAGATTTGATGGGGCGATTGAGGCGTTTGCTGATGGTTTCGATTGAGTCATACGGAATCCCCCGTCTGATTATGTTCACACGCTCCATTTTGTTGGTCCACATAAAAGTTTTACCGTCGGAGACCAACGCCCATTTCTTTTGCCTTTTTCTTACCTCAGCAGCTTTCATTACACTTGCTTTTGCATCAAATGGTAATGTCTTGCTTGTTGAATCTGACATATATGCAGTAATTTTGTTGTAAATAAAAAACAAATCTGCTGCATTTGCAAGTTTTTGTAGTTTTGGTTTGGGTTTTGTTGATTTAAAATGCCAAAATAGTGCAATGCAATAGACAAAATTGAATTTAGAATATCCATAATATGATGATTATTCAAATCTTAAAATTAATATGATTATAAATGACGTATTTTCGATATAAAATCTCTAATAAACTTGATAATTACAATAATATTAAAGATATTGCCAATATTGAAATACTTTAAATTGCCCAACAAATGATAGAAGTCATACAAGAATATTTTGATAAAGCAGTAGCGTTTTTTCAAGAGATTTTTAATACTGGCAAAGGTGATTTTTATGGTGGTCTTTTAGGAGCATTAGTAATTTTACTTCTTTCTATTTTTGTCAAAAAACCTTTTAACTTTCTTTTGAAAGGGATGTCTATATTTAGAGACAGACAATTTATTATACCGAGAGCTTTACGTAAATACAAAGAGTGTTTAGATAATGAAACTTATAAACTTTCTCATTCTTGGAAACTCGAAGACCAAACGCTAAAAGAAATAATTGTTCCTGTCCATATCGAAAATGCAGCAGAACGAACTTCATTGGTTGAGCATATTAACCTTATTTTCTCAAATCAAAATGCCAAAAATCAACGCTTTATCTTGTTAGGAGAGGCTGGAAGTGGAAAAAGTGTAGCTATGGGTGAAATTGCACGTAAGGTTTGGGAAGTAAAAATAGCTACCACTTTATTACCAGTACTACTTAAATTTTCTGAAATAAAGTATGTAAGAGACGAAGCAGCTTTTTTAGATGCTATCGTTAAAAATTTGGAGCGGAATCAATTTGAAGAAGGCAGGAATACACACAAAGCCGAAGAATACGTAAAGCAGCATCTTTACAATGGTTCGATTCTACTTTTATTAGATGGATTTGACGAATTAGAAAAAACAACAAGATTTGAGATTGCTCAATTTCTAAATCATTTTCTTAAAACTTATCAGAGCATTCCTTTTGTTATTTCATGTCGTAATTCGGTTTGGAAACAGAACCCGACTATTTTTCAGCCACTTAATTTATCAACAATTTTGATGGCTAATTTCACGCCTTATGATATAAGGGTTTTTGTATCTCAATGGAAATTCATAGATAATAAATCGGGTGACCAATTAGCTGATTTGATAAATAGCAAAACTTATCTAAAAAATATTGCAACCAACCCACTCATGTTGACGATTATTACATTTTTGTATGCTCAACCTAAGCGGGTTCTGCCTGATAATCGAGTGAAGTTTTATGAGGAGTGTGTAGATGCACTATTAGAAAAATGGGATAATTCTAAGACTGTGGATAGAGCAAATGCCTTTGAGACAATAGACAAAGTGAGCATTTTGAGCTATTTGGCATACCAACACATCACTGACAGCAAGACCACTGACGAAGAAATTCCAAAAGAAAATGTACTGAAAGGCATAGAAATAGTAATGCGTATGCTCTCTCGACCCGTAGAGAAACGTGAGAAAATGTTAAGTGAATTAGTAGAAAATGCCGAATTGTTGATTGCCTTACCACCCGATGGCTATAAGTTTCCACACCGAACTTTTATGGAATATTTTGCTGCAAAATATTTTTATGAAAACAATAAACTTGATGAATTATTGACACTTTACCAAAGCGATTCAGGTAAATGGGAAGAAACACTTTGCCTCTTTTGTGGAATCAATACGAACTCAGAAACAGCAGATAAAGTTTTGCAGACATTTATTAATGATTTTATATCCACAAGTAAACTATTTGCACCCAACACGATAGTTTTTAGATTATTGGTTGAGAGTGCCAGAATTAACCCACAACTTGCAAATCAGATTTTAGATTTAGGAGAAGCCTACTTAAAAGTAAGCATAAATAAAGAAATAGTAGAAAATTTAGGTTTTATAGCTATTAACCCAAATTGGGAACACGCCAAAAAAGCCAAAGATATTCTAATAAAGGAGGTTGGTAATTATAAATTGAACAAGTATGATTCTCATCAATATGATTTTCAAATGATAATAATGGCTTTGGGTAGCATTAAAGATGCTGATATTCAAAATATTATATTAAAATATGCAGATAGAATTGATATTGTGAAGTTTCTTACAAAATTAGGAGAAGATGCGGAAATCTATGCACAAAAGCTATTAGAAAGCCTAAAAATTGAGAAAAGTATAGAGGTTTTAGAAGGAATGAGAGAAGCTGGAAATTTATCATATTTAATGAAATTGATGGTAAAGAGTACCAATGAAACTTTGCAACAAGAGGCAGCATTACAATTAGCTACCTTACCATTAGTTACGTTTGACAATCTTCCTTTTGATGATGTTAATCCAAATTTAAAAAAAGAAGCAGAAAAAAAGCATAAAGAATGGGGTTGGAAATATGAGTATCCTAAAACTTTAAATGGGCAAAAAGGTATATTTCTTACGTCAATTCTAATAAGTCGCTTAGTTTTGAAAGGTAAGAAATTAGGACAAGTTCAAATAAATAAATTTATAGATTTTTTAGTATTAGCTTTTTTATTAGAAAATAATTGCAAGTTTACAAGATATAGTATTTTTTTCCCAGATGTGAAAAGAGAAGTATTTAATGCAAATTACAAAGGATTACTGGCTATATGGAAAAAAAGAGGGATACCTTTTGGTTACCTAATAACAATATCCACTTTTATATCTTTTACGGTTTATTATTATATTCTAATAAAAGGAAACATTACATTCTTGTTTAGTTATCTAATACTTTCTACAATACTTGCTCTTATTTCACAAAAAAAAAATAAAGAGCGGTTTCACTTAATTGTAGGTTTGATTGTTTGCTTTCCTATCTTACTTTTTGTTTTATTTATTGGAAACGGGGTTTCAGTCAGAAATTTAAAATTAGTAAAAACTGAAAATTTCTTAGTTTTTTTCTTAGTAATAGCTGCAAGTGTAGTTTTCATTTACCCTACTTTAATGTTTCCATTTTTAAAATATTTGATTATTTTACCTAACATTTTAGGTCTGTTATATTTTTGCTTTAGCCCTTTCGTATTTCCAGTTATAACATTTTTATTCCCTAATCAGGCTTTAATACAATATTTACAAAATAACAATGAGCCTTTAACACGGGAAGAATTACACAGAATCATACGCAAAAAATTAGATAATTTGCAATCACCCCTACCTCAAAAACCGGTTTCATAAATTTCACTAAAAAGATATTTCGAGCCTTACCTGCGAAAAGATTATAAAAAATCTATTTTGGATATTTGAATCAAAGTCGCTGCCTGCATCAAGAACTAATTGCAACCAAGTTTAATACAAAATTGGTACTTATTCACTCAAGAAATAACTTTTAAGAGGGGCTTTAAGCTGTTTTCAATGACCATAAACAAACATGGCAAGCCTTTTTAGACTTGCCACGTTTGTTTTGTAATTCTATAAATTATGCATTCTTTGCTTCAATCCATTTGCGGGCGTTGACAAATGCCTCCAACCACGGCGTTACGGCATCGTTTCTATCTTTTGGATAATATGCCCAGTTCCACGCGAAAGTCGAACGCTCGATGTGCGGCATCATTACCAAATGGCGGCCTGTGTTATCGCACATCATCGCAATGTTGTAATCCGAACCATTCGGATTGGCAGGGTAGCTTGCGTAGCCATATTTGGCAACAACATTGTAGCGGTCTTCGGTGTATGGCAGGCTGAATTTACCTTCGCCGTGCGATACCCAAACCCCAAGCGTTGCTCCTGCGAGTGTCGAGAGCATCACCGAGTTGTTTTCTTGTACCGATACCGACGTAAAAATACTTTCGTGCTTATGCGATACATTGTGTTGTAATTTTCCGTGAATCTCATGTTCGGGGTTGATGAGTTCCAACTCCATAAATAACTGACATCCATTGCAAATACCTACCGAAAGCGTGTCTTCTCGTTTGAAGAAATTACGGATTGCCGTATTTGCCTTTTCGTTGTAGAGGAATGCCCCTGCCCAGCCTTTTGCCGAACCCAAAACATCTGAGTTTGAGAAACCACCCACCGCACCAATAAACTGAATATCTTCGAGGGTTTCACGTCCGCTGATGAGGTCGGTCATGTGAACGTCTTTTACATCGAAGCCCGCCAAATACATAGCATTTGCCATTTCACGCTCTGAGTTTGAGCCTTTTTCACGGATAATTGCTGCCTTTGGACGAACCTCTCCCCCCGCCCTCTCCACAGGAGAGGGAGCTTTACCCGTAAAATGTGCTGGGAAATTGTAAACCAACGGCTGATTTTTGTAATTGGCAAAACGCTCTTCGGCCATTCCGTTTTTAGATTGTTTACGGTCGAGTAGGTAAGAGGTATTGAACCAAGTATCGCGTAATTGACTGATATTCAATTCGATGCTGTCAGACCCGTTCTTAATAACCAAGCTATTTCCTTCGGCAATTTCTCCGATTTTATATATTTCGATTCCGTTTTGGGCAAATACTTCCTCGATTTCAGAATGGGCTTGTAGCACCGAACCGATGTTTTCGTTGAAAAGTACTTTTACAAAATCAGATTCGCTAAGGGTTGTTAAATCAATGTTTGCTCCGAGATTCACCTCCGAAAAACACATTTCGAGTAGGGTAGTTATCAAACCACCGCTTCCAATATCGTGTCCTGCTTTGATTTTATCGGCTTTGATTAAATCCTGAATCAAATTAAAGGCTTTTGCAAAATATTCGGCATCGGTGATGGTTGGTACATCGTTACCAACTTTGTTGAGAATCTGAGCAAATGAACTACCGCCCAATTTGAACGAATCTTGCGAAAGATTAATGTAGTAGATACTTCCGCCACCTCTTTGTAACACAGGCTCGATGACCTTCGTGATGTCATTACAATTCCCTGCCGCCGAGATGATAACCGTTCCGGGTGCAATCACTTCATCGTTAGGGTATTTTTGCTTCATCGAAAGCGAATCTTTACCCGTCGGAATATTGATGCCCAGCTCAATAGCAAAGTCCGAACAGCCTTTGACGGCCTCGTATAAACGTGCATCTTCGCCTTCATTTTTGCAAGCCCACATCCAGTTGGCCGATAACGAAACCGATTTCAAGCCATCTTTGAGCGGAGCAAAAACGATATTTGAGAGAGCCTCACCGATGGCGTTTCTCGAACCAGCCACGGGGTCAACCAATGCAGTTACTGGCGAATGGCCAATGCTGGTTGCAATACCCTCTTTTCCTTTGAAATCGAGAGCCATCACGCCTACGTTATTGAGTGGCAATTGCAATGGGCCAGCACATTGCTGCTTGGCAACTCTACCACCTACACAGCGGTCAACTTTGTTGGTAAGCCAATCTTTACATGCAACGGCTTCGAGTTGGAGTACTTGCTCAAGGTAATCTTTAATATTTTCGTTTGAATAGGCTAAATCAGTATAATTACGCTCGACTTTTTTATCGTCTATAATCATTTTTGGAGAGCTACCAAACATATCCGAAATAGCAAAATCCATTGGTTTTGCACCCGTAGATTTTGATTCAAACGTAAAACGGTGATTTCCAGTGATTTCCCCAACCTCATACATAGGCGAGCGTTCACGGTCGGCAATGCGTTTGAGGGTTTCGATGTCGTCATCGCCAATCACCAAGCCCATCCGTTCTTGCGACTCGTTACCGATGATTTCTTTTGCCGAAAGCGTTGGGTCGCCGATTGGCAATTTATCTAAATCAATCACTCCGCCGGTTTCTTCGACCAATTCCGAGAGACAGTTGAGGTGTCCGCCCGCACCGTGGTCATGAATCGAAACGATTGGGTTATGGTCGCTTTCTACCAATCCACGAATGGCATTGGCAGCACGTTTTTGCATTTCAGGATTTGAACGTTGAATAGCATTCAATTCAATCCCCGAACCAAAAGCACCCGTATCGGCCGACGAAACCGCCGCACCTCCCATTCCGATTCGGTAGTTTTCACCACCCAAAACCACAACTTTATCGCCAATTTTTGGGCTTTGTTTTTTTGCTTGACTCTCCTTACCGTAGCCAATACCGCCCGCAAGCATTATCACTTTATCGAACCCTAATTTGCGGGCATCTTCTTCGTGTTCAAAAGTTAGAAGCGAACCCGTAATGAGCGGCTGACCGAATTTATTTCCAAAATCAGAGGCTCCGTTTGAGGCTTTTATCAGAATATCCATCGGGGTTTGATACAACCACGGACGCTCGTTCATGGCTTTCTCCCACGGACGATTCTCTTCTAATCTCGAATACGATGTCATGTAAACGGCCGTACCAGCCAATGGCAATGAGCCTTGTCCGCCCGCCAAGCGGTCACGAATTTCGCCTCCCGAACCCGTCGCTGCTCCGTTAAATGGCTCAACCGTAGTCGGGAAGTTGTGCGTTTCGGCTTTGAGCGAGATTACCGAATCAAACTCTTTTTCTTGGTAAAAATCTGGTTTATCGGCACTTTTTGGGGCAAATTGCACAACTTTTGGTCCTTTTAAAAAGGCAACGTTGTCTTTGTATGCCGAAACTATATCGTTTGGATTTGTCTCAGAAGTCTTTTTGATGAGTTTGAATAATGATGTCGGTTTTTCTTCGCCATCAATCACAAAAGTACCGTTAAAAATCTTGTGGCGGCAGTGTTCTGAATTGACTTGTGAGAATCCGAAAACTTCCGAATCCGTTAGTTTTCGGCCTAATTTATCCGAAAGATTATTCAAATATGCTACTTCTTCATCGCTCAGTGCCAATCCCTCTTTCTTATTATATGCCGCGATGTCATCTATCTCGACGATTGGCTCAGGATTGATTTTGATTGTATAAATATCTTGGTGTAGCTGCAAATACTTCTGCGAAAGCATTGGGTCGAATTCGTTGAAGTCTTCGTTTACCTCAGTAAATTCTTCGATTCGGATGATTCCCGAAATACCCATATTTTGCGTAATTTCAACGGCATTAGTACTCCAAGGTGTAACCATTGCGGCACGTGGCCCGACAAAAAAAGCATTGAGCGTGGCATTGGCAGTATTGACAACCGTAAATGGATTGTCAGTTTGACTATTGAACAACCAAGTTAATTTTTTGATGTCTTCATCCGAGAGATTTTGCTGGGTTTGTACTGCGTAAACCGTTTTTGAGGTGCTACCGAGGGTGTTACCGAGGGAACTTCCGAAGAAATGAATCATTACTTTGCGAATTTTCTGTTGGTTTTGAAAGTGCAAAGTTAAGGCAATTATACGAACTATACGAGAAATAAATGAGGTAGTTGGCTCGAACTCCCCGATTGGGAAGGCTTTCTCGAATCATTGATAGAAAAAATGGTATAATACAAATCATAAAATCAGATTAAAATGTTTTATAGTTTTGTAGCTGTAGGGTAGGGGCGAAATCCTGCCGAGTAAAATTCAAAACAAAAGTAATGTACGATTATATCATAGTAGGGCAAGGTTTGGCAGGGTCACTGTTGGCATACGAGCTTATCAAATCGGATTGTAAAGTATTGGTTATCAATAATGAATCTCAACCGTCGTCGGCACGAGTGGCGGCTGGAATTTATAATCCTGTTACGGGAAAGCACCTCGCTAAAACTTGGTTGGCCGATGAGCTATATCCATTTTTGAAGAAATTTTATCGAGCAATCGAAGAAGATTTATCCGTAAAGTTTCTTCACGAAGCCAATGTTTACCGTCCATTTGCTACCATTGAGCAGCAAAATTATTTTCTTTCGCAAACCGTAAACCACGGATTAAACGATTACATTACTGACGATGTCGATAATCAAAAATACAATCACTTGATAAAAAACGATTTAGGCGGACTCGATACGCTCTCGTCGGGTTGGGTGGATTTACACACATTGCTCGATGCCATTCGCGGATTTTTGATTCAGAAAAATGCCTATTTATCGGCCAATTTTGATTATGATTCGTTGCAAATATCCGAAAATCAAGTTGTTTACGAACAATTAGAGAGCCGAAGGATTGTTTTTTGTGAAGGGTATTATGCGGTTAATAATCCGTGGTTTAGTTGGCTACCTTTTAATCCTGTAAAAGGCGAAGTACTGAATGCCGAAATCGAAAATTACGACATCGAAGAAATCGTCAATCAAGGATTTTTTATATTGCCTTTGGGTGGCGGCAAGGTCCGAATCGGTGCTACTTATGTTTGGCATCAATTAGATTGGCAAACAACTGAGGACGGAAAACAGTTTTTATTACAGAAGGTTGATAAATTGCTGAAAGCACCTTATAAAATCACGGGACAAGTGGCCGGAATCAGACCTGCAACAAAAGACCGCCGACCGATTGTAGGCAACCATCCGACCCAAAAAAACGTATATGTATTAAATGGTTTAGGCACTAAGGGTGTATCGCTCGCTCCTTACTTTGTTGATAAAATGGTAGCCTATCTCGAAAAAGATGAAGTTTTGATGCCCGAAGTGAATATTGAAAGATTTTATTCGTTATATTTCCGTTGTTGAGTAATTGTACAGAATTTGCCGAATACTCCGAATTTCTCGAATAGGACTTGAAAGTGCTGACAATTAGTCTACTATCGCAATATTGAGTCATTCGGATGATTCGGAATATTCAAAACTATTATATTTTCGTTTATAATCATTGAAATAGAATACCCAACCCCACGAGAAACTCTTTTAGATAAAATGAGAAAATACTTATATACAACTTCTTTGGTGCTGTTTGGCTTGATTTCGGGGCAAGCCCAGAATTATTTTGGTGCTTCGCAAGAAGAATTCGGAACGAATCGGATTCAGACCAAGCGTTTTACTTGGAGTACAATTAAGAGTAATAATTTTGAATTTAATTTTTATCGTGGAGGCGAAAAACTCTCGCAAGATGCCGCCAAAATCGCCGAGGCTGAGTATGACCGTATAACCGAATTGCTGGGATACACGCCGTTTACGACGATGAAGATTTTTGTTTACAACACCCCAAAAGATTTGGAGCAAAGCAATATCGGTACGGCAAGTCCGATTGAGTTGGATGGTGGTATTTTGAATTTGGCAAAATCTCGGGTGCAGGTGGCTTACAAAGGCAACGACGAAAACTTCAAAAAAGAGATTATTGAGCAAATCGCCCGTCTTTTTGTTTATGATATGCTATACGGCGGAAGCCTCAAAGAAGTATTGCAGAGTTCGCTTTTGTTGAGTGTGCCAGAGTGGTATATGGCGGGTATTGCATCTTACATTGCCGAGAAAAACGACGACCCTGCTGTGTTAGATAAACTCAAAACGGCAGTCATGAAAAACCAAAACCGTAAGATTTCGAGCCTTCAAGGCGAAGATGCCCGATTGGTAGGTCATTCGATTTGGTTGTATATCGCACAGCGTTATGGCAGAGATAATATTTCAAATATTTTGAACCTTACCCGAATCATCCGTACCGAAGAATCGAGTATTACGAGTACACTCGGAATTTCATACGGAAGGTTTATCCGTGAATGGAAAGAATATTACGCCAACGGCTCGTTTAATGGTACTGCCCAAGAGACCAAAACCGACCCACAAAATAATGTTCAGGAGACTCCTAAGCCAGTAGAGACACCCGCCAAAGCCGAAAGAATGGTTTTGCAACCTGGAGAAGTGGATACCGATAATTATGAGTTTGATGCCGAAAATGTCATCAAATCGCTCGCTGATGAAACCGCCAAAAACCGAGGAGAAACCCCCGAAAGACAGTTTCAACGTACCAATCGCTTCAAAGAAGAACTCAAAATCAGAGGGCCAGTTGCGTATCAGAATATGATGCTTGCCAACGACCTAAAAACCGAGTTTTTGGTTGACCCTGTGCGTAAGATGGGTGTAAAAGTAACGATGATGATGAATGATTTGCTCGAAAACCATATCATCAAAATGGGACTTTTCGTGACCCCAAATCTCCGAAATCACGATATTACACTCCAATACGAAAACCGAGAAAAGAAAGTAGATTACGGATTCAGATACGACCGACGAGGTATCAGTTTTGAAGAAATTGATAGTCGAAGTGCCTACCTTTTCCGTCCGTACGGTGTAAATATTACCCGTAGCAACAACCTCCGTCTGTATCGCCGATTGTATTCAAATAAATTTACATTTACGGCTTCTTATCCTTTCAGCAACAAATTGCGTTTGAGTGCATCGCCATTCTTGTTTTCGAGCAACGATATTGACATTGGCAATCTCCAGCGTGAGAGCGTTCACTCAACTTTTTTAGGTCATAAATTAGAATTAGTTTACGATAATACCAAACTACTCAACGGCAAAACGATGATTGGTACACGTGCCAAGATTCGTAGCGAACGTTACTATGACCTTAATCCGAAGCCGCTTCCAGAAGGTTTCAATCGCCTGACTTTCGATGGTCGCCACTATCAGAATATCCTAAACACATTTGTTTTGGCGGGTCGTGTCAATTACGGACGTGCTTTATCTCGCCGTACTCAAAACGACCAATATGTACCAAGAGCGATTTTGGGTGGGGCTGAAAACTGGATAAATCGTTCGAGTATTGAGCTTAATAATGAGAACGTACTCGTACCGAGAGATATTCGTGGATTATTAATGTACGATTTTCCGGGTAACCTCCGAGGATTCGATTTTGGTAAACTCTACGGAACAAGTTATTTATTGACCAATGTCGAATTACGAATGCCACTGGCTCAGTATTTTTCAAAAAGTTCGCTTACTTCGAGTTTCTTGCGTAATCTCCAATTTGTAGGTTTTTACGACATTGGGACGGCTTGGATGGGCAAAAATGGGCCTTTTAGCCGACAAAACAGCTTAAATACTGAGGTGATTGGTGGAGGAGATAATCCATTTAGAGCGACGGTAACAAACTTCAAAAATCCATTTTTGATGGGTTATGGTGTTGGAGCCAGAACAACTATTTTGGGTTACTTTGTTAAATTTGACTACGCTTGGGGTATCGAAGACAAAGAAATTGGCAAACCGAGAATGTATTTATCGCTCGGGCAAGATTTTTAGAAGCTGTTTGGGTTGAATTTTATGAATAAAAATGAGTAGTTTTTTGTCAAGACGAGGCGTTAAGACCGCAGTTTTGCAGAGCAAAATGAGGATTTTAATAACGAAGTATTGGCGAAAAAATGCCATTTTTAACTTAACAAGATTGACACAAACAGTTTCTTAATTCCAAATATCAATACACGATGAATCAGAAGCCATCCATTTTTGGGTGGCTTTTTTGTTTGAAAAAATTATTATATTGCACTACCATCTTCAAATCTCTGATAATGAGATATTTAACTTTTGCTTTTTGCTGGATTACCCTCAGTGCTGTGGCACAATTGCCCAATTTTTCGTTTGAGCATATCTCAAATCGTGATGGATTGCCAAGTAATATTGTCAACTATATAGCCGAAGACAAAAAAGGGTTTCTGCTGCTCGCAACCCGCCGAAGTTTGGCTCGGTATGATGGATATACATTTAAAAACTACGAATCGAGTAGCCCGATTTGGGGAGTGGATATTCACAAAGACGGAGATGTTTATTTCTCGACAGATTTAGAACAACTACTAAAAATTGAATCAAAAACTGGGCAAGTGAGGCAAATCGTTGGTAAAACAGAATCGGGTGCGGGTAATACCTTCTGCGATTCGAGAGGAAATGTCTGGTTTGCTAACCGAGAAGGCGTTTATCAGTATAACCCAACTACCAATAAAACAAAGGCATATCCTATCAAAAAAACTACTTATATCGCCTTCAAAGGGCATTTTCTCGAAGATAAGCGTGGCAATGTGTGGGTTTTGGCAAAAGAAGTGGGTTTGTATAAATATGACCAAAAATCCGATAAGTTGATTGGGGTCATGGGGATTGATTTTCCGAGAAAAGATGTGCCAAGTGGGCTTGAATTCAACAACGGTTTTATTGATAAAGACGGAATCTTGTGGGCGGCTACCTTCGGGACAGGCTTGTTACGCTACGATACCAAGACCGATACCCCCAAATTTTATGAGAAATTGGTGTATTCTATCTGCGAAGGAGTTGACAACGAAGGGCGGAGAATCATTTGGGTTGGCGATGATTCGAGGATTGGGATATTTAGACCAGAGCAAGAGAAATTCTATTATTACGAAAATCTGCTACCCGATAACTACGCCGTCAATCACATTTTTAGAAGCCCCAAAACGGGTATTGTTTGGTTTAGTACATCCGAAGGAGTTCTTAAATACAATCCTCATAATCAGGTTGTTAGTACGCATTTGATTCCGCCAGAACTAAAGGCAATCGCCAAAGACGTAACGGTGATTCATCAAGATAAAGCCGACCCAAGTGGCAATACTTTCTGGATTGGGCTTTCGAGAGGAGGTATTTTGCGTTGGAATCGTGCCGAAAATCAGACAAAGCATTTTCCGTTTCCAGCATATTCACCCAAAACCGAAACCACTTGGATTATCCAAGACAAACAAAACAAGATTTGGATTGGGGCAAATCAGTGGCAATCGTGGGCAGATGGAAAAACCGACTCTACTGATAACCGTTTTGAGGGGATTTTTTTATTTGACCCATCCAAAGAGAAATTCTTGAAAACTCCTTTTAAAACCCATCAAGGGTTTTTCTCGGTGCCGTTTTATTCGCTCGGGATGATTGACCACAAAGACCGATTCTGGATAACCAATCACTACGAAGGAATGCGGGTACTTGACCTCAAGACTGGTAAAAGGTTGAATTTGTGGGATAAAGCTCTGCAAGACAAATTAATCGAGAATAATAATTGGATTATGGATGTCTTTCAAGATAGCCGAAATCGTGTCTGGATAGCAACCATGAATGACGTTTACTATTACGATGAATCTACAAAAACCTTTAAAGATATTGAGAAAACGATTCGAAATAATACTTTAAAAAACAGAGCAGCCATTAAATTGACCGAAGATAAAATGGGTAATATTTGGGCCGTTGGCTGGCATTTGGTAGCAAAAATTGATAAAAATGGTAAGATTTTAGGGCAATGGTCGGATACAGACGGGCTGCCAGATATGGAGAATCGGCGGATTGTGATGGATGCTAAATCTCGTGCGTGGATTGGTTCGCTCGATGCCTTAACGCTTTTCGATGAATCTCGGAAAGCATTCAGAAAACTGACAGTCAATGATGGGTTGATTTCAAACAATACGATGGGCGGATTTTGTATGAGTTCGCACAACGAACTTTTGGTCGGAAACCGTGGCGGATGGAATGCCATAAAAATTGATGCCTTAGACGATACCGAGCAGATTGATAATTTGGCAGTGAGTAGTATCAAAGTAAACAACAAAGAAATTGCCGCCGATTGGAGCAAAGATATTAGGCTTGAGCGTGACCAGAACTCGATAAGTTTCGATTTTTCGGCACTGAATTTTGCCAAAAACAACGAAAACCGTTATTCATATTACCTCGAAGGCTTTGAAACGGGTTGGATTGATGGCGGCAATAACCATCAGGTTTATTACACAAATCTCAATCCAGTGTCTTATGTTTTCCATGTCCGAACCGCCAATGCTTTTGGTAAATGGAACGAAAAAGAACTGACAATTAGGTTTAGTATCAAGCCAGCCTACTATGAAACTTGGTGGTTTAGGTTACTGATTGTGGTTTTAGTTGGAGCATTAGCGTATGGTTTTTATCGTTACCGAATCAATCAGTTATTGCAAATGCAAGCGATTCGGGAGAATATTTCGAGAGATTTGCACGATGAAATCGGGGCTTCGTTGAGTGGAATCGGGATGTTGAGCCAGATTGCCGTACAGCAATTAGACGAAAAACATCCTTCGTATCAACATGTCAGAAGAATTACCGAAGACGCAAAAAACATCGGTGCTTCGATGGATGATATTGTTTGGAGTATTAATCCTAAAAATGACGAAATCGGTAATATAATTGCTCGGATGAATCGTCACACAGCCGAACTTTTTGAAGCGAAGGGAATCGAATACCAAATGGATATTCAACAAATTGACGATGATTTGAAACTCTCGATGGAACAACGCCGCGATATTTACCTTGTTTTTAAAGAAGGAATCAATAACCTGCTGAAATACTCAAAATGCAAAAACGCAAAAATTGGGATTCGGGCCGAGCAATCGCTATTTGAAATTATGATTGAAGATGATGGTGTGGGTTTTGATACCGAAAAAGCGGTTTTTGGCAATGGATTGCGAAATATGCGTAAAAGAGCCGAGGCTTTGAAGGGAGATTTTAAGATAGAATCGGCGATTGAGCAAGGTACAAAATTATACCTGCGAGTACCGATTTGATACCCAAAAGGGTTATTTGAAAATGAGTTATTTTTTAATTCTTTTGTAATGAGATTTCTGAGTCACCTAACCAATCGTCACTACTATGACAACCATTTCGATTTATGAAGATAACGAACGACTAAGAGAGTTGGTAGAAATGCTTGTCGGAACAGCAGAAGGGTATAAAGTGCGAGGGAGTTATCATAATTGTGAGGATATTCTTACGAAAGTAGAGAATGATAATCCTGATGTTATTATTATGGATATTGATATGCCCGATTATGATGGATTGGAAGGTGTAAGGCTGGTGAAGTCGCATCGAGCCGATGTCAAAGTGATTATGCACACAGTTTTCGATGATGACGACCGTCTTTTTACTTGTTTGAGTAATGGTGCCGATGGTTATATCCTTAAAAAAGATGCTCCGACCAAGCTTTTTCAGGCAATCGGTGATGTAATGGAAGGAGGAGCCCCTATGTCGCCCGGAATCGCCAAAAGAGTACTTCAATCGTTCCGTAAAACCGAACCTCTAAAACCCGACTACAACATCACAGAGCGTGAAAAAGAAATTTTAGAACTACTAACTAAGGGTTTTTCTTATAAAATGATTGCCTACGACCGCGAAATCTCGATTGAGACCGTTAGGCGACACCTCAAAAACATCTACCAAAAACTGCACGTTCAGTGTGGTACCGAAGCCGTTGCCAAGGCTATCCGTGAAGAAATCATAAGGGTGTAGTATCACCCAAAAGGGTTATGTATTTGGGACAATTTAGAGCGAAGATTCAACCCAAAAGGCCCATGAAGATTTTGGAGCGTGACGATAGTAAAGAAATATTATTAGATAGTTATTCATCGCAAAAAATGTATTCGTACATTAGGGTTTTAAACCAAATATTCAATCCTAAGAATTATTTTTAATCATGAAAAAACTGTCGGTATTAGTATGTCTTTTGCTTTATGCCTCGTTGGCGTTTTCGCAGAAGAAAGAAAAAGGTTGGGTTTCGCTTTTTGATGGTAAATCATTTGATGGCTGGAAAATAAACGAAGAACACCCAAGCACGTTCTCTATCGAAGACGGAACAATCAAAGTAGCTGGCGAACGAGCCCACATGTTCTACGAGGGCAACGTTGGTAACCACAATTTCAAGAATTTTGAACTCAAAATTAAAGCCAAGACGCTTCCTGGTTCAAACTCAGGTATTTTTATTCATACTGACTATCAGGCAAAAGGTTGGCCCGAAAAAGGCTACGAAGTACAGGTAAACCAAACCCACACCGACTGGCGTAAAACGGGTAGTTTGTATGCAATCGAAGATGTAAAAGAAAACTTTGCAAAAGATAATGAGTGGTACGAATACCATATCATCGTGCAAGAGAAGCACATTATCATAAAAATCGACGATAAAGTAGCGGTTGATTACACCGAGCCAGACCCACTACCCGAAAAACGTGGTTTGAAACACCTCAGCTCAGGTACAATTGCCCTCCAAGGCCACGACCCTAACAGTATTGCTTACTTTAAGGATATTAGAATTAAGATTTTGAAGTAATTATGTGACATTGCAAAAACTGAAAGTATCAGATTAGACAGCATTAGTTATGAACCTACTGTTAATTTGATATTTTCAGTTTTTTTGTATCAGAACAAATTAGTAATGAGTGGTCTTATTTCGGCAGTATTAACCCACCATTCGTAAAAAACATCTACCACAAACTCCACGTTATGTATAGTACCGAAGCCGTTGCTAAGACTATTTGTGAGACATTAGCCAAATTATGAAATTACCCAAAAGGGTTATGTATTTCTACGTAAAATAGGCGTGTTTATACACGTATTTTGATAAATAACCTTGAATTTGAAGCCCAAAAAGGTTATTTACTTATGCAAATAGATTACAGAAATTTGTGTGTATAAACTCAATACTCATGAAAAAACTGTTTACAATCTTTTTGCTCTGGCTATCACATTCGCTATCAGCCCAAAATAAATTATTTGTACCTCCACTCCCCGAAATGAGCTATGCTTCGGTAGTTGACAAATCGAAGTTTGTCGGCGACCGATGGAGTTTTATGGAGTCGGGGGCAAAAGATGCTCCAGCTATCATAGCCATGCACGGCTACGGCGGAAGCTCAGCCGATTGGCGGTATCAACTTCATGACCTTTCGGATACTTACAGAGTCATTGCGTGGAATGCCCCAGGTTATATGTTATCGGATGAATTAAAAACCGACTACCCAACCTGCAAAGACTACGCCGATGCCTTAGCCGATTTTTGCAATGCCCTCAAATTAGACAAAGTGCATTTGTTGGGCAATTCATTCGGAAGCCGAGTATCGCAGTGTTTTGCCTACCATTACCCCGAAAGAGTCATAAAAATGGCTTTTGTGGGGCCATCGGCCGGAAAGAAAAACATTAGCTACGAAGAGCGTGAACGCTACGTAAATATGCGTTATGACCAAATCAAAGATGGTGCTTTTGCATTCACCAACAAAAGAGTTGAAGCACTGCTTGCCCCAAACACCTCGCCCGAACTCATCGAAATTGCTCGCCAAGGCATGAGAGGCGTTAGCCCACGGATGTTTATGCGTGGTACTAATTTTATGATGGCCGAAGACCATTTTCCCGAAAAAATTGCCACTAAAGCCACTATGCCAACTTTAGTGATAGCAGGTACAGAAGATAAAGTCTCGCCGATTGCTACCAATGCCGAGCCTATCTCAAAGGCTTTTCCGAATGTAAAACTTGAAATTCTGAAAGGAATCGGGCATCTGCCGCATTTGGAGGCTTATCAGCGAGTCAATAAAATGGTTCGTGAATTTTTTGGTGCAAGTGCCAAGCCCAAATCAACTCTAAAAAACTTGACCGATTATGAGAAAAGTGTATCCCGACAAATTGATAGCCTGACACAATATATAGAGCGACTTGTCTTGGCACAGGATACTGTGGCTATGCGTGCTTTTTACCCCGATGACATGGTTATCACCAATCCTTTTGGGCAAATGATAAATAAAGAAACTATGATTGCAAGAGTGAAGTCGGGCATTATCAAATACAGCAAATTTGAAAAAATAATCGAACACTTCGCAATGGAAGGTTCCAAAACGGCTATTGTAGCAGGTTTGGAAAAAGTTACGCCTACCCCCGATGCCAACCGAGCCGATGCAGGTAAACCTCACGAACGGAGATTTACCGAAATTTGGGTTTATCGTGAAGGTCGTTGGCAGAGACTGATTCGCCATGCGAGTAATATTTGAGTATTCCGAATGCTCATTCCCATTCAAAAATAAATTTTTAGACCATGAAAAAAATTATAACTATTTGCCTGTTACTTATGAGCCAGCAAGATGTATTTAGCCAAGCCAGAGCCGAACTGACTCCCAATGGCGTTGTATTTCCGCAATTTAGTAGTTCCAATCGCCCTACCAATACTCCTTCAAATCAAATTCCACTCGGAACCATGATTTTTAATACTACAACCAATAAACATCAGTTTTGGAATGGTACAGCATGGACCGATTTGGTTGCAGGAAATACACAGAAGCCCACTTTTTATGTAGATGGACGAAATCTCAAAGACCCCAGCGGCAACACGGTGATTCTGAAAGGAGTCAATAAAATGAATGTCTGGACCGACCAAGATGGACTTTCGATACCCGAAATTGCTCAAACTGGTGCAAATTGCCTCAGAATAGTCTGGACTACAACTCTCAATGGTTCGCCAACCAATGATGTCAAACTCGATAGTCTTATTTCGAAATGTATTCAGGCCAAAATGGTTCCGATGGTCGAGATTCACGATGCTACCTGCAATCTGTCTGCTCTGCAAGTAGCCTTAAACTATTGGAAACGCCCGCAAATTCTTGCTATTATTGATAAATACAAACACGCTTTGCTGCTCAATATCGCCAACGAACCTGGCGATTGGCAATCTACGGCTCAGCAGTTTGAAGATGCCTACAAAGATGCCATTACCCAACTTCGTAATGCAGGAATCACCGTTCCGCTCGTAATTGATGGCGTAGATTGTGGCAAAAACCTCGAAATCATTGTTCAGAAATCCCAGATTCTGATAAACCACGACCCTCTGCATAACCTTTTATTCTCGGTACATACTTATTGGCCAATGAATAACGGAGCAACCCCTGCATTCATCACGGCTCAATTTGAAGCTGCCGTAAATGCCAATGTGCCATTTATCATCGGGGAACTATCAAAATATGGTGCTTGGGCTGGCAATGGTGTGAGTGTATGTAGCACGGCAGGTATGGTAAATTACGAATGGATTGCAACCGAATGCCAGCGTTTGGGAATTGGCTGGCTGGCTTGGGAGTGGGGGCCTGGTAATAGTGGCGGCGGAGACCCGCTCTGTACGGTTATGGATATGACAACCAATAATACCTACGCTTCGCTGACAGGTTGGGGATTGGATTTAGCAACAAATTCTACTTATGGATTAATAACTGCCCAAAAAACAACCTATATCCAAAACGGATTTAGGATTCTGAATTAAACAAAAAGCCATGAAAACAACAGAATTATTGCACGTGGGTAGCCGAAAAAGATTCGATACCCAAGAGATTATCATGCTCGAAGCCTACGAAAACTACACCAAAGTACATCTTGTGTCGGGGCAAATATTCATTAGCTCTACTACTCTCAAAAAGATTGAAGCTCGACTAAAAGACAATCCAAACTTCTTCAGAACACACAAAACATTTATGGTCAATCTTAAATACGTGACCGCCATGAAAGAGTCATCGGTCGAGATAGAACACAATCGGAATGTAACGCTTTCGAGACGGCGGAAAAGTCGGATGCAGATGATTTTTGAGTCATTAAATTTCTAATTTTTAAATTTTACAAAACCATGAAAAAATCAATTTTATTCTTGATTGCAGTAGCTTTTTTTTCAACCAAGAGCTTTTCGCAAAATGCCGAAATCAAGCCTAATGAACCTTTAAGAGTAAAGGTGAATGGCTCGACAACGGGTATTTTTGGAACATCGAGTACCGGTATTTCGCTCCAGCAAAACTGGCCTACAATTGGCTTTAATCAATACCGCGATGCTTCAAATATCCAGCGATACATTGGTACGGGTTATGCCGCAGGTATGTTTTTAGACCCAACAACTGGTAGTTTAAATTGGAACTCAATCACAACAGGAACTGCTGGAAACGCTACTCCTACCGAAACAACAATCATGTCTTTGACCACGCTGGGACGGTTATCAATCAACGGACTTACTGCTCCGGCAAATGGAATAATTGTGGATGGCTCAACGAATATATCGCCTATTGTTTCAAATAGTGCATCTGACGGAGCATTTCGGATTTACTCCCCAATGACAGGAACAATATTTTCTGGTAGTCAATTTATGAATATTGATAAAGATGCAATCCAAGCAAGAAAAGTTGGGACTTTCCCAAATTTCGTAAAAAGTGAGCAAAATCTCAGACTTAATCCTTATGGCGGAAATGTAGGTATCGGAACTGCCGATAATTCAATTTCTGCGACGTTCCTTGTGCATAAAACAGCCACTGGGAGTAGCTTCGGAACAGCCGTTTTTAAAGGAACGACACACTACACGCACTTCCATTTTGATACCAACGAAGATACATATATCAGAGGAGGTAAAAATACATCGAATGTTATTTTGAGCGATGTCGAAACGAGCGGTAAAGTCGGTATCGGGAGGTATCCGACCGTTTACAAATTAGAAGTCAATGGAACAATCAAATCAAATGAAGTTATTGTAGAAACAGGTTGGGCCGATTACGTTTTTGAGGATGATTACAAACTCCGTAGTATCGAAGAAATGGAGACTTTTGTGAAAGAAAATAAACATTTACCAAATATTCCGAAGGCATCCGAAATCGAAAAAGGGGGGTTAAAGGTCGGCGAGACGAATAAAGCGATGATGGAGAAAATCGAAGAATTGGCTCTGTATATCATCCAATTAAAGAAAGAAATTGATGTTTTGAAATATAAAACTGATAAGCTATGAAAAAAATATTTTGTATATTTATTCTCGGAATTTTTACTGCATTTATCCAGCCCATAAAGGCTCAAATCTGTGCTACACCAACCCCCGACAAAGCAGTTTATATTGCTCCGTCGAAGTGGTCTGAGATACAAGCAGCCTCAGATTACCTGTATGTTTTGCGGATTTTTGTGCATATTCTGCGTAACAACGACGGTACAAATGCAGCCACCACGCCCGAACAACTCAAAAATGATTTGCTATTGATGGGGTCATTTTTTAAGCCTCATAACATCTGTTTTGCTTTTGTTGGTTACGATTACATGGATAATACGACGCTTAATACAGCAATGAATTTTTCGAGTACGACACATCAAAATACCATTTTGGGATTTAATCGGCATACCGATGCCATTGATATTTACGTACACAAAGGGGCAACTGCTTCGGGCGGATACGCTTACGGGATTCCGACTACGGCTTTTTCGGTGGTTCAGTCTGCCAATTTTAACTTTTATCATGAGATGGGCCATGCACTTGGCCTCTACCATACTTTTGAGACTTTTCAGGGTGCTGAGTGTCCCGATGGGTCAAATTGTAACACAGCGGGAGACCTAATTTGCGATACTGCTGCCGACTTTGCTGGTTCACAAAACTCTTCAATTGGGTGTACTTATACAGGCAATATGAGTACAAATTGTAATGGTGCTACACGGACTTATAACCCACCAACCACCAATATAATGAGTTATTGGGCATCTTGTTACGCACAGTTTACGGCCCATCAAGGAACCCGAATGAGGTACTTCATAAGTTTGGCAACTAATGCCGGAGGGCTTTTTCAGAATCACCTTATCAGCGACAATAGCTCTCTCAGTGGTTTCTTCGGAAACCCCACTAACTACACTGGAGAAATGAGAGTTGCCGTCAAAAATGAGATAAACGTAGGTAGTCTAAATTATCCATTTAACGGTAACGCCAATTTTACTGGAAACCACAATTCGGTGGTAAATGCAGGCAATAAAATTACCCTAAAACCAGGTACAAGGGTGTCGCCTTCGAGCGGAAAAATAACCTTTAAATTAAACGATATTTGCCAGTAAAACTGGCTTTTTATCAAGAAAATAATACGGCTTTTTTTATCTCTGAAACCACTCAATTATGGGTGGTTTTTGGGTTTATTGATATTTTTGGCACAATTTTAGTTCAATCCACAATTCATTTTTATAGCTCAAGAAGTCACTATTCTTCATTATAAATTCCCAAGGCCTCGATAGGATATTTTTTCGTTTTTCGGCTCCATTTAAACCTTTTCGAGATAATTCTAATGTCATATTCTTATTAAGCGGTAGTACTTTATCATTTGGCACAGTTTTAGATACATTCTATTTGTGAAAAAAGGATAGGTGTATTCTATCCAAAAAAACCTATTTTTTTTAAAATCGTATATACTTATTGAGTGGTACAATCTGGCTACCGTAAGTAGAGTATCAATACAACGTGTTCGCAAATGAAATCATCATTTACATTGAGTACCTTTAAGATGAATGTCAGGAATCAAAAAAGCGGTTTTTCATTGATTAATTTATTGATGAAAACTCTCTTCAATTTGAACCAGAAAGAGCCTATTCCAGTAGCAGTTGCCACCAATTCTCGACAACCTATTTTTGAAGAGATGGAAGTAGGCAGTTGTATTGATTTACCTTCTCCGAATTACCAGAATAACCATAGAACAAACAACGATTCGCTGTCGAAATTAACAAATGTAGCTATGAATCAGCTTTCCTACCAAAACGATTCCACCGTCAAGAACTACCTAATTGGGAGTTTCTTTGATGAAAAAACTAAGTCTTGGACCCAGAAATTTACTGAGTCTAATACAGACGATGGACCAAATTTAATTAATGAGATGAAAGGAAAATCTACGTCTTCAACTAAAAAAACGGCTATAAGATGGGCGGCAGCAACAATTTTGTTGGTGCTTTTTGCCATTTTGGGTGTTTTTGCCCAAGCTGACATTCGTATCGGCAAGTTGGTCAGTAACGATAAGCCTGTCATTGGCAATACCGTTACGTACACACTCTATGCCGTCAACGAAGGTACATCTGCGGCATCGAATGTCGTGATAAAAGACAACTTCCCAACCAGTGGAGCTACCCCGACTTTGGCGGGTATTGTAGCAGGTGGCGGAACAACCTTCAACACGAGTACATTCGAGTGGTCGATACCTTCACTCGCTGCTGGCGACTCAGTGGCCGTGACCATCCCCGCGAAGGTCATTGCTCAGGGAGTTTACTTCAATACAGCAGAGGTGAAGTCGATGACTGGTTTAGACGTTGACTCAACTCCTAACAACAGCAGTCTGGTAGAAGACGATTTCGCAGCGGCGTGTTTCTCGGTTCCGTTGTATTGGTACGTCGGCGATGAGTACACCGTGAGTGTGCCAGCTCCATACAAGTACGGTACTACAATCAAATGGTTCCGTAATGGTGTAGAGATTGTTTCGCCTACTCCAGAAGCAGTCGTAAATACCGACACTTCATTGACAATCAAACAACCTGGTACATATACATTCACAACCAATGTAAGCACTTGTCCGGCTCAAGGATGTTGTGCAGTAGAAATCATACAAGGTCCTTATGGTAGTATCGGTGACTTCGTATGGCAAGATACTGACAACGACGGTATCCAAGACCCAACCGAAAACGGTGTAGGTGGTGTAACAGTTGAGTTATACAAAGTTGATGGTTCGGGCAATCCTATCGGTTCGCCGATTCAAACAGTTCAGACAGCGTCAAATGGTAAATATTTATTCGATAGCTTATTTACAGATACATATAAAGTTAAAATCGTAACATCGGCATTGCCAGATACTTTGAAGTTAACCAACAAATTAGATTTGGGTGGCGATGATACAAAAGATTCGGATTTTGATTCAGTTTCTGGATTATCTCCCCCAATCGTTATCAATGTTGACTCGACGGGTATCAAAAAAGACAATATCACTATCGATGCAGGTCTTTTCGTTCCAGTCGGTACAATCGGCGACTACGTTTGGGTGGATGCCGATAATGATGGATTCCAAGACCCAACCGAAACGGGGGTTCAGGGAGTTATCTTAGAACTTTACGCAGCCGATGCAAGCGGAAATCCGATTGGCTCATTATTGGCCAAGGATACCACCGATGCAAACGGCTTTTATGAGTTTATAAATCTCAAAAAAGGAGATTATGTCGTAAAAGTAGTGACGAGTTCAATCCCGACCGCTTTCTCAATCAGCAACAAACCTAATGCTGGCGGCGATGATACAAAAGACTCAGATTTTACTACGGCAGGTTTAAGCCCTAAGGTTACATTGAACCCAGGTAACGAAACCAATCCTTTAAATAAAAATAATTCAACGATTGACCTCGCGATTGTATCGCTCGGAACAATCGGTGATTATGTTTGGAACGATGCCGATAACGACGGATTCCAAGACAGTGGCGAAAGCGGTGTTGCGGGTGTACAAGTTGAATTGTATGCAGCCGATGCCAGCGGAAACACTGTAGGTGCGGCTCTTGCAAAAGATACAACTGATGCCAACGGCTTGTACCAATTCAAAGATTTAATCAAAGGCGATTACGTTGTAAAAATCATTACTTCTACGATTCCTTCTGGTTTTATCATTACTAATCAAAATGCTGGCGGCGATGATACTAAAGATTCTGATTTTAGCCCATCAACAGGCTTGAGCCAGAAAGTATCGCTCGACCCAACTAATACAGGTGGCGACCCATTGAAGAAGGATAACCCTACTGTAGATGCTGGTTTGTTTAGTCCACTCGGCTCAATTGGAGATTTTGTTTGGAAAGATGCCGACAACGACGGTGTTCAAGACCCAGGCGAATTAGGTGCAGAAGGTGTAGTGATTGAACTTTATGCGTCTGATGCCAACGGAAACCCTATCGGTGCTGCTTTGAAAAAAGATACAACCGATGCTAATGGTGCGTATTTGTTCTCTAATCTTCCAGCAGGAGATTACGTAATCAAATTGGTTAGTAGCACATTACCAACAAATTTTGAGATTTCGACTCTACCAAATACAGGTGGCGATGATACCAAAGATTCGGATGTAAATCCAACAACTGGATTTAGCCCGAAAATCACAATCACAACGATTAATCCAGCTACTCCGGCCGATAAAGACAATAGTACAATTGATATTGCTCTATACACACCAGTAGGTGTAATCGGTGATTATGTATGGAAAGATGCCGATAACGACGGTGTTCAAGACGCAGGAGAAGCAGGCGTACCGGGTGTTATCTTGGAATTATACGCAGCTGATGCAAGTGGTAATCCGACTGGTGCAGTATTGAAAAAAGATACAACTGATGCCAATGGTTTGTACCAATTTACAAATGTTCTGAAAGGAGAATACGTTGTTAAAATTGTTCAGTCGAGCATCCCAACCGATAGCAAATTGTCTTCTAAAGAAAATATAGGTGGTGATGATACAAAAGATAATGATTTCGGAACTGATGGTTTGAGTCAAAAGATTTTGTTTGACCCAACAAATACAACTGACCCATTATTGAAAAATAATCCTACGATTGATGCCGCTATCATTACGACTGGCTCAATTGGCGATTATGTATGGAAAGATACAGATAACGATGGTATTCAAGACCCAAGTGAGTCGGGTGTAGCAGGTGTTCAGGTTGAGTTGTACTTAGCCGATGCCAGCGGAAATCCAATTGGTTCACCAATCGCTAAGGACACGACAGATGCAACTGGACTTTACAAATTCATCAACCTCGATAAAGGTGATTACGTTGTAAAAATCCTTACTAATACATTGCCTACCGATACGCAGATTACGTCTCTGACAGATGCAGGTGGCGATGATACAAAAGATTCAGATTTCACAATCTCTGGTTTGAGTCCTAAAATTACTCTCGACCCAGCCAATGCAGGTTCAAATCCATTATTGAAAGATAATAATACAGTAGATGCGGGTATCCGTACATTGGGTACAATCGGTGATTACGTTTGGAATGATGCCAATAACGATGGTATCCAAGATTCGGGAGAAACGGGTGTAGCTAATGTTATCATCGAGCTTTATGCAGCCGATGCAAGCGGAAATCCAGTAGGTGCTGTCTTGAAAAAAGATACAACCGATGCAAATGGTCTATATCAGTTTACACAATTACCAAAAGGTGATTATGTTGTAAAAGTATTATCAAGTTCGTTGCCATCGGGTGTGGCTTTATCTACTAAGCAAAATGCAGGTAGCGACGACACCAAAGATTCGGATGTGTCGCCAACAACTGGTTTGAGCCAGAAAATTACGCTCGACCCAGATAATGCTGGTGGAGACCCATTGAAGAAAAATAATCCAACGATTGATGCGGCAGTTTACACGCCAGTATTCGACTTGGCATTGAGAAAAACAAGCAACGCAACTACGGTAGTAGCTGGCCAAGATATAACCTTTACGATTGAAGTATTCAACCAAGGTAATATCGACGCAACTGATATTCAAATTACAGACTATGTACCAGCAGGTCTTACTTTAAATGACCTCGACTGGACAGTAGCAAGCGGTAAAGCTACATTGCTTTCGCCAATCGCTTCATTAGCCGCTGGTGCAAGCACAACAGTAGATATTACATTTACGGTAGGTGCGAGTGTAACGGGTAGCATTACAAACGTTGCGGAGATTAGCTCGGCAAAAGACCCTCAAAGTAACACACCGACAGATAAAGATTCGACTCCAGATAACGACCCATCGAATGACGGAACAGCGAAGGACGATGTAATCAACGAAAATGGTAAAACTGGCGGCGACGAAGACGACAGTGACCCATCGACAATTACAGTTACGGCTGCACCAGTATTCGACTTGGCATTGAGAAAAACTCCTCCGGCAACAACTACAGTTAAACCAGGTGAATTAGTTACATTCAATATCGAAGTTATCAACCAAGGTACTGTAACAGCCACAGATATTGTGGTAGCAGATTACATTCCGGCAGGATTTACTTTGGCCGACCCAGATTGGGATTTGGTTTCGGGAATTGCTTATGATACCATTCCAGGACCTCTTGCGAGTGGCTCAAGCATTACATTGACATTACAATTACAAGTAAATAGTAATGCAACAGCTGGTACATTGACCAACGTTGCCGAGATTTCAAGTGCCAAAGATGGTAACGGTAATCCGGTAACAGATGTAGATTCGACACCAGATAATAACCCATCGAACGATGGTACTGCCAAAAACGATGTAGTTAACGAAAATGGCAAAACTGGCGGTGACGAAGACGATAGCGACCCAGCTCAAATCACAGTACAACCATTGTTTGGTACAATCGGTGATTATGTTTGGAACGATGTCGATAACGATGGTATCCAAGATGCAGGAGAAAACGGAGTTCAGGGAGTTATCTTAGAACTTTATGCTGCCGATGCCAATGGAAATCCGACTGGTGCAGTATTGAAGAAAGATACAACCGATGCGGTTGGTTTCTATCAATTCACAGATTTAAGTAAAGGTGATTATGTAGTTAAGATTGTAAATAGTTCAATCCCATCTATCTATTATCCTTCTACCAATACCAACGCTGGTAGCGATGATACCAAAGATTCAGATTTCAGTCCGACAACATTATTAAGTCAAAAAATCACACTTGACCCTAATAATGCAGATTCAGACCCACTATTGAAAGATAATCAAACAGTAGATGCGGCTCTTGTAATCTTAGGTTCGATTGGTGATTATGTTTGGAAAGATACAGACAATGATGGTGTTCAAGATGCAGGAGAAACAGGTGCTCAAGGTGTTATTTTAGAATTATACGCTTCTGATGCAAATGGAAATCCGCTTGGTTCGGCTATTGCAAAAGATACGACCGATGCTTCTGGATTCTATCAATTTAATAAATTACCAAAAGGCGACTACGTTGTTAAAGTTGTAACAAGCACAGTGCCTTCTGGATTTGAACTATCACCTAAGATAGATTTAGGTGGTGATGATACCAAAGACTCGGATGTTAACTCAACAACAGGTTTGAGTCCGAAAATTACACTCGACCCAGCCAATGCAGGAAGCAACCCATTGTTGAGAAATAACCCAACTATAGATGTTGCAGTTTATGCCCCAGTATTTGACTTGGCGTTGAGAAAGACAAGTACACAAACATCAATCGTAGCAGGTCAGAACGTGACATTTACCCTTTCGGTGTTCAACCAAGGTAACATTGATGCAAGAGATATTCAGATTACGGATTACATCCCGACAGGTTTGACCTTGAATGATGCCAACTGGACAGCTTCGTCAGGTAGAGCTACCTTAAACACACCGATTGCGAGTTTGGCAGCGGGAGCGAGTACGACTGTAACTATCACATTCACGGTAGGAACGAGCGTAACGGGCAGCATCA
>JBKBNY010000005.1:0-317392 GCA_046295175.1 Spirosomataceae bacterium | reverse complement strand
CTCAACCCCAGACAACAACCCATCGAATGATGGCACATCAAAGGATGATGTAATCAATGAAAATGGTAAGACCGGTGGTGATGAAGACGATAGTGACCCATCGACGATTACAGTTACACCAATAGTAGAATGTCCGACATTGGTAGCAGTTACATTAGATGGTGACATCTGTGTTGGAGATACGACATTTATCAAAGGTACAGCATCTAATGGTGCAAGAATCAAGTGGTATTTGACACCAATTGGTGGTACTCCAATCGCTACAACCAATAGTGGCGTAAACTACATGGTATTCCCAACTACAACTACGACATACTACGCTGAAATTGAGAATATTGCACAAAGTTGCGATAACACTCGTCAGCCAGTAATTGTAATTGTAAATGCAAGACCATCAACTCCTACTTGTGTTGGTGTAGTTGATGTATGCGATGGAACTAAAGTTGACTTGAATCAATACGTTATCAACGGAATTACTACACCGGGTGGTGCGTTTGAGTGGCATACAGGAGCAAATCCAAATTCGCCATTCGTAACTAACCCATTATCGGTAGGTGCAGGGACATACTATTTATTCGAGAAGTCGGGTGCAGGGTGTTATAGCAATCCAACATTATTGAAGATTGTTTACAAAACTTGTGAAAAGTTGATTGACTTGAGCTTACAAAAAGTAGCAAGTGCTGCGACGGTAAATCAAGGAGACAACGTAACTTATACAATTACGGTAACCAATGCTGGCCCAGATGCAGCAACAAACGTTGAGATTAAAGACGTATTACCAGCAGGATTACAATTTGTATCAAGCTCAAGCTTTACAAATACAGCAGGTACATTGAAGGCCTCAGTTGCAACAATCAATGCAGGACAAACAGTTTCGTTGACATTCCTTGCAAAAGTTGTAGGTACAGGTACAATAACCAATTACGCTGAGGTTTCTAAAGCAGACCAAAAAGATAAAGATTCGACTCCAGACAATGGTCAGATTGCGGGTGAAGATGACGGTGACTTCGATACTATCAAAGTTAATTCACCAGACCCAATTGCTGATTTGAATTTGAATAAAACAGTAAGCAATACAGCTCCAACTCAAGGAGACCAAATTACTTACTTCATAACGGTAACAAACAACGGCCCAGACAAAGCGACAAATGTTGAAATAACAGATGTTGTACCAGCAGGATTACAAGTAATCAGTGCTGTGGGCGGAGATGCCACAACTGTTTCGGGTAATACAGTAGTTGCGAAATTTAACGAAATTACTGTGGGTCAGACATTGCAATTGTCGATTCTTGCTAAAGTAACTGGCTCAGGTACTATCAAGAATATCGCACAAATCACTAAAACTGACCAAAAAGACCCAGATTCAACACCAAATAACGGTGGTGGTACAACAACCGACGAAGATGATGATGATTCAGAAGACATCACCATCAAAACACCTTGTAACCCAATCACACCGATTGTTGCTTGCTTAAACCCATACATCTGTACAGGTGAAAGCACAACACTAAGTGCTATTGGATGTAATGGAGTTGTTCTTTGGTCGGATGGACAAACAGGGGCAACGATTACAGTAAGCCCAACTGTATCGACTACTTACACAGCAGTTTGTAAAGTGGGCGAATGTACGAGTCCAAAATCTAACGCAGTGACAGTTGTAGTTAATACAGCTTCGCCGCCAGTGGTTACAGCAAGCAGCTACTTTGTATGCGGTGGCTCAAGCGTAACGCTTTCGGCAACAGGTTGTACAGGTTCAATTGTTTGGTCAAATGGTATGTCTGGTGCATCAATCATTGTTTCGCCAACAGTAACCACAGAGTACTCAGCAGTTTGTAAGAAAGCAACTTGTACAAGCCCAGCTTCTGAAAAAATCAGGATTACAGTTGGTACATCGGGTAGCGGCCCAGTAATAGCAACTACTAAAAATAGCATTTGTACAGGCGAAAGCACAACAATCACAGCTACAAATTGTGGTGGTACAGTTCTTTGGTCGAATGGTCAAACAGGAACTTCGGTTTCTGTAAGTCCAACAACCACAACAACTTACTCGGCAGTTTGTAAAGTTGGAGATTGTACAAGTCAGAAATCTAACGATGTAACAATCTCAGTAGGTTCTGGCGGAATCGCTCCTACAATCTCGGCATCTAAAGAATCAATTTGTGCAAACGAATCGGTTACATTGAAAGCCTTAAATTGTGCAGGAACAGTTGTTTGGAGTACAGGTGCGACAATCGGAACAATCACTGTAAACCCTGCCGCAACTACAACTTATACAGTAACATGTAAAGTGAATGGTTGTGAAGGAACAGCAAGTAAGACAATTACAGTAGGTACAGGCGGTGGCACACCTCCGACAATCACATCTAACAAAGATGGAGTTTGCGAAGGCGAAAGCGTAACCTTGACGGCAACAGGATGCTCAGGCACATTGACATGGAGTACAGGAGCAACGACTTCGTCGATTACGTTGACACCGACAACTACAACAACATACACTGCGACTTGTAACAATACAGGCTCATGTGCAGGAACAGCAAGCAAGACAATCACGGTTACACCAAAACCAGTACCGCCGATTGTAACATGTGGTTCGGAGAGAATCTGTGCGGGCGAAAGCTTGACATTCACAGCTCATAATTGTGATGGATTGGTGAAATGGAGTACGGGTGCAACGGGAGCAACAATGGTTGTGAATCCTACGGTAAGTACAACATACACCGCAACATGTACAATCAATGGCTGTACGAGCTTACCATCGTCAGGTGGAGCGATTACAGTAATCACTCAAACGCCTACAATTACATCGACAAAAGATGCGATTTGTTCGAGTGAGCCAGTTACATTGACTGCCGCAGGATGCTCGGGTACATTGACTTGGAGTACAGGAGCAACAACAGGTGCAATCACTGTAACCCCAACCGCAACAACTACTTATACAGTAACATGTAAAGTAGAAAATTGCGAAGGAACAGCAAGTAAGACAATTACGGTAGGAACAGGCGGTGGCACACCTCCGACAATCACATCTAACAAAGATGGAGTTTGCGAAGGCGAAAGCGTAACCTTGACGGCAACAGGATGCTCAGGCACATTGACATGGAGTACAGGAGCAACGACTTCGTCGATTACGTTGACACCGACAACTACAACAACATACACTGCGACTTGTAACAATACAGGCTCATGTGCAGGAACAGCAAGCAAGACAATCACGGTTACACCAAAACCAGTACCGCCGATTGTAACATGTGGTTCGGAGAGAATCTGTGCGGGCGAAAGCTTGACATTCACAGCTCATAATTGTGATGGATTGGTGAAATGGAGTACGGGTGCAACGGGAGCAACAATGATTGTGAATCCTACGGTAAGTACAACATACACCGCAACATGTACAATCAATGGCTGTACGAGCTTACCATCGTCAGGTGGAGCGATTACAGTAATCACCGAAACACCTACAATCACTGCATCGAAAGAGACAGTTTGTGGAAACGAACCGGTGACATTGACTGCCGCAGGATGCTCAGGCACATTGACTTGGAGTACAGGAGCAACAACAGTTGCAATCACTGTAACCCCAACCGCAACAACTACTTATACAGTAACATGTAAAGTAGAAAATTGCGAAGGTAAAGCAACCAAAACAATCACCGTAGGTGGTACTTCGGGTACGCCTCCGACCGTAACAGCAAGTAAAACCAATGCTTGTCCTGGCGAAACAGTCACATTGACTGCCGCAGGTTGTACAGGTTCGGTTATTTGGAACATAGGAGCAACAACTTCGACAATCACTACAACGGCATCTGGTACATTCTCTGCGAAGTGTGTGGCATCGGGTGGTGCTTGTGGAAGCAGCGAGTCGAATGTTGTAAATGTAACATTCAGTACACCAACAACACCAACAATCACGACAAGTGCTAACGCTCTTTGCGAGCCAGGTCAGGTTACATTGACTGCCGCAGGATGCACAGGCTCGGTTGTATGGTCAAATGGCTCAACTGGCTCGGTGATTACACCAACGGTTTCTGCAACAACTACATTTACTGCAACTTGTAAATCAGGCGATTGTACAAGTCCGGCATCTAATAGTGTTGTCATAACAGTTGGCAAACCAACAGCACCGACAATCAGTGCAGGTACTACGACAATCTGTGCGGGTGGCTCATCGGCTCTTACTGCAACAGGTTGTGCAGGCGGCACAATTGTATGGTCGAATGGCCAGACTGGAAACACAATCACAGTGTCACCAGCCAATACAACAGAATACACAGCGGTTTGTAAACTACCACAAGGTGGATGTACAAGCGACGCTTCTAATAGAGTATCAGTAACGGTTATCACTAAACCAGAATCGCCAGTGATTACTTGTACAGCATCAAGAATCTGTGCAGGAGATACATTGACACTCAGTGGTTTAGGTTGTGCCGGAACAATCATTTGGTCGAATGGACGGACAGGTGCAACAATCAATATTAATCCTACCGTAACAACAGTTTACACTGCAATTTGTAAAGTAGGTAATTGCGAATCGGCACCGTCGGCAGCAGCAACAATCACAGTAGGAGCACCGATTCCACCAGTGGTAACTTGCAAAAACACCCAAATCTGTTCTGGTGGTAGCACGCAAATCGAGGCAGCAGGTTGTACAGGTACAGTAGTGTGGTCGGATGGCCAGAAAGGTGCAGTAATCACCGTATCGCCAACGACATTGACAAGCTACTGGGCAATTTGTGATGGTGGAAGATGTCAGTCCGAAAAATCAAATGTGATTTCGGTACAAGTAACAGGCTCTGGCTTGGCGAAACCAAGAACCAAAGACCTCGTAAATGTTTGTCCGTTCAACACAGTAGATTTGACAACTGGTGTAACCAGTGCCGCGACATCACAAGGAAGTATCTTCGTGTTCCGTACGGGTACAACTCCGGGCTCGCCAGCAGTTGCAAATCCATCGGCGGTTGGTTCGGGTACATACTATGTATTTGAGAAAGCAGGAAACGGATGTTATAGCGAAGCAGGCGTAATCAATGTTCAGATTACAACTTGTAACACTGGTACAGCTTGTAGCACCAACCCAGCTACTGCCAATGCAGGTAAAGATTCAACACTTTGCTTACAAGCAAATAGCTTTACATTGAATGGTAAAATCGGTGGAGCTGCTACAAGTGCAAAATGGACATCGGATGGTACAGGTACATTTGATAATTCGTTGAATCTCAATGCTAAGTACTCATTCTCTAATGAAGATATATTGAAAGGTAGCGTTAAGTTTGTATTGACAACTAACGACCCAGACGATAACGGAAGCTGCGTAGCTGCCAAAGATACAATGGTATTGACTGTCAAGGCTGTTAAAGTTAAACCGATTATCGAAACCGACAAATCACCAAATATTTGCTTCGGAGATTCGGTTAAACTAACCGCTAAAGAAACAGGATACTCGTATAAGTGGAGCAATGGAGCAACAACAAGAACTATCACAGTCAAAACAACTGGACGCTACAGCGTACAATTGATTGGTCAAGATGGTTGTGGTTCGATTAGCTCAGACGAAATCGTAGTAAACGTAGGTTCGGCTATCCCAGCACCAAGTGTTGTAGCGTTGCCTAAGAATATTTGTCCGGCAACAACTGTAAACCTTAACAGTGCGGTTACAAGTCAAGTTTCGTCTCAAGGTGGCGTGTTTGAATTCCGTACCGGAAACTCACCTACTTCGCCAATGCTTGCAAATGCATCAGCAGTAGTAGCAGGAACATACTACGTATTCGAGAAGAGTGCAATCGGATGTTACAGTGCAGGTGCGTCAATGATAGTTTCTATCGACCAATGTAATATCACAACCGATACCTCTAAAACAGATGTTGAGATTGTAATTGTAGGTAGCCGTGTTGAAATGAAGATTGACGAACAATTGACATACACAATTACGGTTAAAAACAAAGGTCCGAAACCTGCTACAAACGTGAAGGTTGTCAATAACTTACCAAAACAACAAGGTCTTGTATTGGCATCTTCGACACCAGGCTTGACATTGGTTGGCGACTCATTGGTAGGTACAATCGCAAACCTTGCCGTTGGCGAAACCAAAACATACACTTACACAGCAATCCTCAAGAAAGCGGGTAAGATTATCAACACGGCTAAGATTACAAGTGTAACACCGCAAGATGTAATCACAAGTAATAATATCAGCCAGTGGACAGTAGAATGTAAAACTTGTCAAGAAGCATGTATCGGTCTGGCATTGTCGGCAGATACGCTACGCCAGTCGAATGGTTCGTATAACGTAACATTCCGTGCAATCGTAGAAAGCTGTGGTAACTTGAAACTCGAAGGAGTTGAAATCAAAGAAAACCTTGCGACAATGTTTACATCACCAGCAACGTTCACGGTTATCCAGAAACCAACAGCAGGTTTAGGTAGCAAATTAGTAACCAACGATAGCTTCAACGGTACTACTGATACCAAACTTACATTGGCAGCAGGAAGTATCCTTGAGCAAGGTGTGACAGATACCGTCAAGTTTGTGATAAATGTGATTCCGAACGGCAACGAAGGGCCATTTAGTACAAATGCGACAGTAGCCGCAATGGCAAATACAATATTTGGAGTACCAGCCGAAACATCGGACGTATCGAATAACGGTAAAGTTGTAGATAAACCAAGTTCCGAGCCAACAGTCGTTCGCTTCTTCAAGTCGCCAAGTATTGGTCTTGCATTGGCAGTGATTGATACCGTGAAGCAACAAAACGGTAGCTACAACGTAACCTACCAAGCAATTGTGAAAAACAATGGTTCGCTCGAACTCAACGGAGTTGTTGTATGTGACACACTCTCTAAAGCAATCAAGCTACCGGCGTCATACACAATCGTAGGTACACCTACTAAGAGTGCAGGAAGTCAGTTGGTAATCAACAATGCATTCAATGGCTCAAACGAACCTTGCCTAACAACATCGGCAGGTAAGTTGGGAGTTGGCAAAGTAGATACAATCAGATTTGTGGTGAATATCAAGCCTGACACAATCAAGACATTCACAACTCAAGCGGTTGCGAGTGGTACAGGAACATTGGCAAACAATACAAATCAAACTGTAACGGCTGTGTCTAGTGCAGGTACAAATCCAGACTCACCATCTAAAACACCAACAAGTGTAGTATTTGGTAGCGGCGGAACAGGCTCAATCTCAGTACCTTGCATTGGCTTGGCATTGTATGTAAAAGACACTGTACGTCAGTCAGATGGTAGCTACAATATTAGTTATCGTGCGATTATCAAAAACTGTGGTAATCTCAATCTGAAAGACATCACGATGTGCGATACCTTGTCTAATACATTCACATCGCCAGCAGTAGCAACGATTGTTCAGAAACCGACAATTAGTGCAGGTAGTACACTAAAAGTTGATACGACATTCAACGGTGTAACAAGCACTTGTATGTTGATTCCAGCACAAAGTACATTGGTTCCTAATAAGATAGATACAGTTAAATGGGTAGTAAATGTCAAGCTCAATGATAACAAGGGTCCATTCCGTAACAACATTAAGATTACGGCGAAGAGTCCAAGCAATCAAGAGATATTCGACATCTCGAACGATGGTCTGAATCCAAATCCAGAAGGCTCAGCACCGACAGTTGTTAACTTCAACGTATTACCAGCAAACTTGATTGGTATTGCCAAAGAAGCCGATAAACCTGTCAAAGTAAGAGATAACGTTTACGACCTCAAGTTTACGTTCAGAGTTAAAAACTACGGTATCAACGATATTCCAAGAGTACAAGTACAAGACAACTTGGCCGCGGTATTTGGGGATAGTGTAAGAATAGATTCTGTGAAGATTGTATCAGTTGACCAAGGATTTACTGCTAACAATACATTCACTGGTAAAGGTAACTTGATTAACCTCTTGGTAGATACATTGAGTACATTGCCTAAGAATACAACTCGAAATATCGTATTGTTCACCAGGATTGATGTCTCGGGTTCTAAGAGAACTAAGTTCGAGAATCAAGCATTGGCAATCGGTAGAAATGGTACGAGCTTGTTCGATGATGCATCGACAACAGGCACCGACCCAGACCCAGATGCCAACGGTGACCCTAAAAATAACAGTACTGGCACACCAATTGATTTGGGTAATATCATTACTCCGCCGCCAGTAAATGTTACGCCACTTGGTATTGCGAAAGCTGTTGACTCAACTCGTAACGCCGACGGAAGCTACAACTTGAGGTACAGAGTCGTTGTTAGAAACTACGGAACTCGTAGCCTAACAAGTGTACAATTGAGCGATAGCTTGAGTAAAGTATTTACAAATGCAACATTTGCTCTCAACGGTAAACCAACATTGAGTGCAGGTAGCAAACTCAGACTCGATACTACATTCAACGGTAGAGATAAGACAAGACTCCTTATCGCCGATAGTAGTAGTTTGGCAGTAGGTAAATCTGATACGCTGACGTTTACGGTTGCAGTTGCCAACAATGACACATTAGAAGCAACTTACAGCAATATAGTTTATGGTACAGCTAAAGATAGTACTTTAACTGTGACCGACATCTCGCAAACGGGTCTAAACCCTGATGCTGATGGCAATAACAACCCAGGCAATGACAACGCACCGACGGTTATCAAACTCAAAGGTAAGAAATCTGGTCCGAGCGGTCCAGTTAGTATTACGGATGGTTTCTCGCCAAATGGTGATAATATCAACGACTCGTTTGTAATTACAGGCGTAACAGGTACAGACAAGAAAGCAGAAGTTTATATCTATAACCGTTGGGGACACTTAGTATATCAAAATCTTGATTTTGGTAAAGAAGCCAATGGATGGGATGGTCGAGCTAACTCTGGAGTATTAACGGGAAGTAAAGATTCGGTTGTTCCGATGGGTACTTACTACTATTGTGTAAAAATCCAAGGAGAATTTGATGATAAACCTAAGTTTGGATTCATAACAATCGTTAGATGATAATTGAAAGATACCAACTGCTTCGGTAGAAGTAGTTGGTATCCTTAAAAATCAATTATTAATTAAAATTATTGACTTTTCAAAATATTGGTGTAATTTTGTTAAGCTATTGAGAATCAGTTGCTTGACAAGTTACCCAGCAACCTATTGAGTGAACCTTGCAAGCACAGACTTCTGTACTATAAAAATGGGTAATACAATGAAAAAATTTACATTCCTGAAAAGCAGGGCTGCTCTGCTTTTGCTTACTGTGACTTTTGTGACTAATCTGCAAACATTCGCTCAGCAAGAGGCGATGTTCTCACAGTACATGTTCAACACTCTTGCAATAAATCCAGCCTATGCAGGTAGCCGCGATGTCCTGAGCCTAACAGCTATGGGTCGTTATCAATGGCTTGGTGTAGATGGTGCACCGCAAACCTATACCTTCTCGATGGATATGCCATTCAAAAATGAGAAAATGGGTATTGGTTTTACAGCTTTCAGAGACCAACTTGGGCTTCAAGCTAATACAGGTGGATATATCACTTATGCTTACCGTGTAAAACTTGGTAGTCGTACTACTATGGCTCTTGGTGTTCAAGGCGGCATTGATAATGTTCAGTGGAAACTCGGAGAGGCAAATTTGAATGGTATTTCGGACCCTACGTTTGTTACAATGCCAAGTAAAATTTATCCTAACTTCGGGGGTGGTATCTTTGTTAGTAATGATAGAGGCTATATCGGAATTTCTTGCCCTCGTATCATGCAGCATAGTTTCTCAAATGTACGTTCTGATACGAGCAATAATTCAGGCGGGATGCAACGTCACTATTTTACAATGATGGGTTTTGTTATCGGAAAAGGCTCGTTCAAAGTTAAACCTTCTACAATGATTCGTTACACACCAGGCTTTGGTATTGGTGTTGATGGAAACATTAACTTCTGGATTAAAGACAAAATCGCTTTCGGAGTCTCTGGGCGTACTAATCAACTTAATGCTTTTGGAGGTTCAAATCCGATTGATGCTATTGTTGGTATGTTAGAAATACAGCTTACTCCTCAATTGCGTTTGGGTTATGCTTATGACCACATGCTTAACAGAATAAATACAGCTGGCAAATCAACTAATTCGTTGGGTCCGCAGACACACGAAGCAATGCTACGTTATGAGTTCGGTTTTGGCAAGAACAAAATCCTTACTCCAAGATATTTCTAATATCAGTTGCTGAATTACTCAATACTTCTGAAACACTCAGAATTATGATAATTTAGTGAAATTTACGATTGAAAACCAAAAAAAGGTCAGCTTCCCAGCTAAAATTCATTCCAAATTATCTCATTATGATAAAGTTGGAATGAAAATTGAGAGAATTTCCTCTTATAAGTACGAATGTATAATTCGCTAATTTGAATTGAATAATAAGCGTATAACTATGCAAAATGGTAGTTATTCAACTTTTATAATAAAATGATTGTCAGGAAGAAACTAATCATCGCTTTTGTCGTAGCGGGTCTTTTTACTAAAGTATTCGGTCAGGAATCTTTGGTAAAGACCGGCGACCATCACTACGAAAGCCTCAGCTTTGTTAAAGCAATTGAAGCCTACGAAGCTGCCTTAAAGAAAAAAGGGTTGACCGACCAAGTAAAGCAAGCCGCCAAAATCAAATTGGCCGATAGCTACGCTAAGGTAAAAGATACTCAAAATGCCGAAAGAGTTTACCGTGAAATCATTGAATCTGCTGGTGAATTATCAGGAGATAATGTTGCTCTTTGTCTAAAATATGCACAAGCATTGGCAAGTAATGGTAAATATCGTGAAGCACAAGAAATGTACGATAAATATACCCGTAAAGTAGAAGATGACCCTCGTGGTAAAGGCTTCTCAAAACTTTATAATGATGTTTCGGTACTTTCTAAAAATGCCAATTGCTACAAAGTAGATTATCTTTCTATCAATACCAATAGTGGCGATTTTAGCCCATCTTATTATAAAAACGGCTTAGTATTTGTGTCGAACCGTGCCGCTGGCTCGGGGATTCGCCGTGTGTTCAACTGGAACAACACGCCATTCTTAGACCTTTACCACTTAGATGATATTTCGGCTATTGGTGGACAAGCTGCCGGATTGGGTACAGGTTCGAGTACTATCAAAACACGTTCACGTAGAAGTAGTGGTGGTGAAGTAGGTGCAGACGAATACACCGCACCAACAGCCAACGACTCTCGTACAATTGGTAGTTTTGGTGGTACAAATATCTCTCTCGGATATGGTTATGGCGACCGCCCACAAACAGAATCTGACCGTTTTGATGGTACACTTAACTCAAAATATCACGAAGGACCAACGGCTTTCTTCAAAGATGGAGCCAAAGTAATATTCACACGTAACAACTTCTCAAATGGTAAGGCACGTCGTAGTTCAGACGGTATCAATAAATTAAAACTTTACATTGCCGAAGCCTCAAAAGATAGTTGGAAAGACATTAAAGAATTACCATTTAATAGTGACGAATACTCAACTGGGCATCCGGCATTATCGCCAGACGAGAAGTTATTATTTTTTGCGTCGGATATGCCAGGTGGCTACGGTGGAACCGATATTTATGTTTCTCGTTACGATGGCGGAAATTGGTCGGCTCCTATCAATCTTGGAAAAGACGTAAACAGCAAGGGCAACGAGATGTTTCCGTTTGTTGACGAAAAAGGAAACCTTTATTTCTCATCAGATGGTTTACCAGGCCTTGGCGACTTAGATATTTTCTTTGTACAGATGGATGGCGTGACTCCTAAAGGTCGTATCTCAAACTTAGGCTCGCCAGTAAACTCAAGCAAAGATGATTTTGGTATCTTGACCGATGGTTTGCGTAAATCGGGTTATTTTAGCTCGAACCGTAAACGTGGAGGTGCCGATGATGATATTTATAAATTTGATAGAGAGTGCGAACTCAAAGAGGGTTGTGAGTTAATCATTGCGGCGTATGATGCCGAAACCAAAATGCCTTTAGACAACGTAAAAGTTGTATTTGAAGATAAAGAGGGTAATCTCCAAGAGAAAACAACCGATGCGGATGGTAGTGTAAAACTCGAAGATTTGGCAATGGATACTGATTTTACGTTCCGTGCTACTCGCGAAGGCTATGCTCCATCAACTGTTTCATTCTCAACAAAAGGATGCGACAACGAAGCCGCTCGTTTGGAGATTCCGATGAATAGGCCAAAAGTAGATTCTACGGCATTGGCACAAAACGGTGGCTCAGGAACTGGTCAGACTGGCCAAACAGGTCCAAACGGAAGTGGAACTGGTATCACTGGCGACGGACAATCTGGTTACACATCGGGTACAACATCAACTTCTGGTACAACGGGTAATGGTACTATACTATCGGGTAATACTTGCTCAATCAAAGGTAGAGTATTGGCTCAAGGTACTAAAAAACCAGTTGAGGGCGTATTAGTAACACTTCGTAACGAGTGCGATGGCTCTACCCAAACTGCTTACACTGATGCAACTGGTAATTATGAATTTATTGTTGCAGAAGGTTGCGATTATACCATCGAAGGTGCAAAAGATAACCTCGGCTCAAAAGGTAAACGAATTCGCCGCTTGAATTGCAAAAAAGGAAATATCTCAGCTGATGTCTATATGTTTGGTACAGGTGATGTTGTTGCGGTTGATAACATTTTCTTTGATTACGGAAAATGTAACCTCCGTGCCGATGCTCGTGCCGAATTGGATAAACTCGTAACAATGATGCGTCGTAATCCGAAAATGCGTATCGAACTAAGAGCTCATACAGATAGCCGCTCTGATGCTGATTTTAACCAAAAAATCTCAGAAGGTCGTGCTAAAGCATCCGCCGATTATTTATTCAAACGTGGCATTAGCCGCAGCCGAGTAGAGTATAAAGGTTATGGCGAAACAATGCCTGTTAATGGTTGTGTTGATGGGGTAGAATGTACCGAAGAACAACACGCTCAAAACCGCCGTACAGAAATCAAGATTCTCCAAATGAATTAATATTAATACCCCAAAAACATTATTTGACTCCCACCTTGGATTATTCGAGGTGGGAGTTTTACTTTTGGTTAATTTCTAAAACTCTCAGTTTGCGATGCATCATAACGGTAATTTATCGAATCAGCACATTAGGCAGATATTTTTTATTGTCATAATTATCATACTCGGAGGCGTGATTTTTTGGCAATTGAGGTCGCTTATTCCAGCACTGCTTGGAGCATATACTCTGTATATTTTATTGCAAAAATGGATGCAAATCTTGACACAAAAACTCAATGGCCGAAAATCCATCGCTGCTATAATTTTGATGGTATTTTCATTTGTGATAGTGTTGATTCCTCTGAATGGGCTTATTCGCATGCTTACTGCTCGGATTTTACCAACGATTCAACATTCAAACGATGTTTGGCTTTCGATAGAGAAAGTCGTTCAGCAATTTGAGCAACAGTTCAATATCGAAATACTGACCCAAAAAAATATGAGTAGTTTGGGGCAATGGGGCATAGCTGAGGTACAAAAGCTGATAGGAGGTACTTTCAATGGCCTTTTTGTGGTTTTGATGATGTACTTCATATTATATTTTATGCTCACCGAAGGGCTACAAATCGAAAAGGCATTTTACAGATGGTTGCCACTGCGTGATAAAAGCGTGACATTGCTCAAAAAACACTTAAACGGCTTGGTAATCTCCAATGCCATCGGGATTCCGTTGGTTGCAATTATGCAAGGGGTTGTAGCATTGATAGGTTATTGGCTCATGGGAGTGCAGCAACCATTCATTTGGTTTATTGCCACTTGCATAGCAGGCGTAATTCCAGTTTTGGGAGTAGCTTTGATTTATGTCCCACTTTCTATATTGTTGTTTGTCAATGGCTCCCCCACACAAGGAATTGCGTTGTTTCTTTATTGTTTTTTGATTGTGGGTTCGGTCGATAACATTTTTAGATTTTGGTTACAAAAACAAATCGGAGATACGCATCCGCTCATAACGCTTTTTGGAATCATCATCGGATTAAACCTTTTTGGATTCATTGGATTGATTTTCGGACCAATTTTGATTTCGTTATTTATGCTCTTGATGACTATCTACCGTGAAGAATTTCATACTGGCGGTGGTGAGTAAAGGCTAAAATAAAACGGTCCACAACCTAAGCTATGGACCGGAATAATCACAGAAAATTTAATTTTCTGAAAAACTACCCAAAAATCACCCCTTCAAAATTTCATGACCCATTTTATCTCTTTTGGTTTTGAGGTATTCTTCATTATGAGGATTTGGTTTTATCTCAATCGGAATTGTATCAACGATTTCGAGACCGTAGCCAATCAAACCTGCTCTTTTTTTAGGGTTATTTGAGATTAGTTTAATTTTTGAAATACCTAAATTTCTCAAGATTTGAGCCCCCACGCCATAATCTCTTTCGTCCATCTTAAAACCAAGTTCGAGATTTGCCTCTACGGTATCACGTCCCATTTCTTGGAGTTTGTACGCCTTTAATTTATTGAGCAGACCAATGCCACGCCCTTCTTGATTCATGTAAAGAACCACACCTTTGCCCTCATTTTGCACAAGTTCCATCGCGGCATGTAACTGAGGCCCGCAGTCGCATCGGCAAGAACCAAAAATATCACCAGTAACACAAGACGAATGCACACGTACCATGACGGGTTCGTCTTTTTCCCAAGTACCTTTTACAAGGGCTAAATGTAGCTGCTCGTTGTCTAATTGTCGATACGCAATCATATCAAAATGACCCCACTCGGTAGGCATATCAACGCCAATTTCGCGTTTTATCAAAGACTCTTTTTGTAGGCGATATTCAATCAGGTCTTTGATGCTGACCAACTTGAGGTTGAATTTATCAGCAATCTCGCGTAATTCTGGCAAGCGAGCCATTGTACCATCTTCGTTCAGAATCTCAATCAAGACACCAGCGGGTTTTAACCCTGCCAAACGTGCCAAGTCAATAGCGGCCTCAGTATGCCCGGTGCGACGCAAAACACCACCATCAACGGCTTTGAGTGGAAAAATATGCCCAGGGCGGCCTAAGTCTTCGGGTTTAGTGTTTTCATCTGCCAATGCTAATATCGTTTTAGCACGGTCGCTGGCCGAGATACCCGTCGTGCAGCCATTACCCAATAAATCTACCGAAATCGTAAATGCTGTTTCGTGAGTGGCGGTATTTTTACCCACCATCATATCGAGTCCTAATTCTTCGCAACGTTTTGCTGTAAGCGGAGCACACATCAAACCACGCCCTTCTTTGACCATGAAGTTTACCATTTCTGGCGTAATCACCTCTGCGGCACAGATAAAATCGCCTTCATTCTCACGGTCTTCATCATCCACAACCACTATTATTTTACCATTTTTTATGTCTTCAATGGCTTCTTCAATACTATCTAATTTTATTTGTTGCATAAGTACTCGTCCAATTTTTTTACAAAGATACGTTGTGTTTGACGATTTTTTTTATAGATTTATCCTAAATATCCTGCACAAAAACGAGCATTCTTTCTCCACAAATTTCAAGCCATTTTTTTGCTTTCCGATAAATACTTTCATGATTGAGCGGTGTTGTTTTCGCTAAATATTAAGAAATATAGAATTTTTTAATATTTGGTCTATTATTTGCTGTTTGAGTATGCAGGTTCGCTAATTTTTTAAAAGCTTTTTTTGTGATGAATAGATTGAAGTTCGGGCATGATTTTTGCTTTGATTTTACTCAATTGAGTGAATCATACAAATACTATAAAAATTTTGCCATGTCCCGATTGAGGTTTTATATCTTCTTTCTATTGGGTGTTATTATTTCTTACGCCAGTTTTAGCCAAAACAGTCCCAAACCTGCCGAGTGTACCACTCCGCCTACAGGTTGGAAATTAGGCAGTTCTTTCAATGTAAGCCCAAACATGATATGTATAAATTATTCTAAAACCATAGACCTTGAGCATTCTGGAGGGCCTTCATTAACTGGTGTCGGTTTTATATTTGATTTTAAAGCAGCATCACAGCTTACATCTCCTGAACCCGCCGATGCTGGTGGAAAACTAAAAAAAGATATAAGTGCTTTTGGTTTTGGTGTTTATTGGATTGCTCAAACAGGAACCGCAGCCAATGGTGATAAATATCTTACTTGTAATGCAGTAACGGTTGTACCTGAAAAAGACCCCAAGATAACTGTTGAGCGTTGTATTGATAATACGGTAAAAATCAGGATTCCAGTCGATGCAAATAATTTTTATAACAAATATTTTATTGATTGGAATGATGGCTCGCCAATCGAAACCATAACAGGGACTCCTCCGTTAACTTCGCCTTCACACAAGTACTTCACATTTCCTACAAATGGAAAATTGAGTGTGAGAGGTAGCTATGCAGTTGGGGCAGCTCAGTGTCAAAGTAAAACATACGAATACCCGATTGCACCAGCAGCGGGGCCGTATATCAGCCAAGTGCAATCTACAAACAACAATACTTCTGCTAAAATCACTTTTAAAGATTTTGAGCAAGATAAAGACTACAAAGTTGAGTATCGTCGAGATGGTCAAACTAACTGGACAGCTTGGGGAAGTACTTTTAAGAATGGCACAGCTCAGATTGATAATCTCGATGCCAAGTTTTCTTATTGCTTCCGAATCAATGCTACCGACCCTTGCGGCAATACTGTGACATCGCCAGAGGCATGTAGTATCTTAATTAAAAATTCAATAATTGCCAAAAATACAGTAAAGCTTGACTGGAACAGTCCAATCGCTTCGGGAGTGTCAAGATTTGATATTACTCGTGAGACAATCGGAGGGTCTTCACCAACAATTACTTTTTATCCAACACCATCAGGCAATACAACCCATACCGATACCGAAGCAAATGGCTTGAAGTGCGGATTTAAGTATAATTACAATATAACAACGACTTATGGTTCGAGTCCACGAACGGTCAGGATTATTTCAGATATTACATTAGCTGACTTGACTCAGTCTGCAACCTTACCACGACCAAATATTGTAGGAACTGCCTCGGTTATTAACAACAATACCAAGGTACAGGTCAATATTTTGGATTTTGACCTTCAGGCTAAAGATAAATATGTTTTTTATCGAGCCGAAGATAATGGAGATTTTAAGGAAATTTCAAGAGAAAATCAACCAGTTTATACTGATATAAACGTAAAACCAACCGAACATCGCTATTGCTACAAAATCCAGTATGGAGATGATTGTAATAACGTTTCTGAGTTCTCGGTGCCATTTTGTAGTGTTTTATTGAAATCCGATGAGCCGGGTTCGCTCAATTGGACTCCGTATTCAGAAGATGCTTCAATTAAGCAATACATCACTTACGACATCGTAGAAGTAGATGATAAAGGAAACCCATTAAAAACGGTAGCATTCAGAGTTTCTGATACAAAAAAAGTATTGGATGAAAACGTTTTGGATGGCAATGAACAAAAAAGAATTTTTGTGATTTGGGCAAATTATGCTCCTCCTGGTCTTTTGGCTGGTAGCTTGTATTCGTATTCAAACACGAGTTCTTTTGTTTTACCTGCAAAATTCTACATTCCGACAGCATTTACACCCAACAGCGATGGACAAAGCGATATGTTTGAGGTTAAAAGCAGGTTTATAGAAGATTACAAAGTTGTGATTTATGACCGTTGGGGTAAGCCATTTTACGAAGCCGAAAATCAAGGATGGAGTGGTTTCGATTCAGACGAAGTTACGCCCGTTCCGCCAGGTTATTACACATTTAAAATAATTGGTACCGACCAAGTAGGGCAGAAAGTATCTCGGACTGGCTCGGTAATGTTGATTCGTTAATTTTAAGATTTCAAAGAATATTCAGAATGGTAGCTAAATTTGATTGGCTACCATTTTTTGTTGTAACTTTGCCTTTGCAATATTTAAAAATTGTAAATCGTACATTGTAAATTTTTTGTATATGAATCCGATGGAGATGTTTGGGCTGATGGGAAAAGTAAAAGAGATGCAGTCTCGTATGAAAGAAGCCCAAGAGAATGTCGAAAAGATAATTGATACTGGCGAGGCAGGTGCTGGAATGGTAAAAGCAACTGTCAATGGTAAAAAGCAGGTTATCAGTATCGAAATCGACCCAGATTTATTTAAGGCTGATGACCGTGAGATTGTACAAGACCTCATCGTGGCGGCTATCAATAAAGCAAACGAGAAAGTCGAAGAAAAAGCCAAAGCCGAGTTACAAAAATCGACAGAAGGGTTACTTCCGAATATTCCGGGAATGGACTTAGGAAGTTTGTTTGGTAAATGATTGGCTAAAAGCACGATATGACAAAATTAGCAGTTGTGATTTTGAATTATAACGGCAGAAGTTTTCTTGAGAAATTTCTGCCGTCTGTTGTTCAGTATTCACAAAACCATGAAATATGGGTAGCCGATAACGCATCAAACGATGACTCGGTCCAGTTCTTAAAATCAAACTATCCTTCGGTAAAGTTAATTCAAATACCAACCAACCAAGGTTTTGCGGGTGGATACAACACAGCATTGAGTCAAATCGAGGCAGAGTATTTTGTTTTGTTGAATTCGGATGTTGAGGTTTCCGAAAATTGGATTGAGCCGGTTATAAATCTGATGGATTCAGATAAAACCGTTGCGGCTTGCCAACCCAAAATCAGAAGTTTTCATAAACCCGAATTATTTGAATACGCTGGTGCCGCAGGCGGATTTATTGATAAATACGGCTATCCTTTTTGCCGAGGACGAATTTTTGACACTTGCGAAGAAGACCTTGGCCAATACGACGATAACATCGAAATCTTCTGGGCCACGGGTGCTTGTATGTTTGTAAGAGCAAATGTTTTTAAGGAGCTTCGTTTTGATGATACTTTTTTTGCCCACATGGAAGAAATTGACCTTTGTTGGCGAATCAAAAACGCAGGTCATAAAATCGTATATTGTTCCAAATCAGTAGTTTATCACGTTGGCGGAGGTACTCTCCAAAAATCTAATCCACGAAAAACCTTTCTCAATTATCGCAATGGTTTAGCATTACTCTATAAAAACCTACCCGCCAATAGACTGTTTTCCACGATTTTTATTCGTTTGGTTTTGGATGGAATATCAGGTATAAAATTATTTTTGGATGGCTCATTTGCCGATACTTGGGCAATAATCAAAGCCCATTTTGCTTTTTATGCGTGGGTTTTCAGAGGAATCAACCGCAACAAAAACGCCAAAGAAGTAGGTCAAATTTTCGATTCGAGTATTGTTTGGCGGTTCTTCGTAAAAAAACAAAAGAAATTTACAGATTTAGAGTAGTTTTTTCTTTTACAAAATGGATGGGCTTACTCTTTATGAATCCGATATTGAAAAAGAAGATTCCGAAGTCATTGAACACTCGGTCGATGATGTGAGCAAATGAGTGAAATCCCCATTGGTAATTGATGATTCCAAAAACAGCCCCAAAAAGTAGTAAAAATAGACCCAAAAACACAAAACTGAATCCTCTGTTATCTACTTTTCTAAAACTTGCCAAAGCAAAAAGTATCCCCATCAAAATAAAATTTGCTCCAAAAAAGAAAGTATCGTAGTTTTCGGGAGTTACAGATAAGTAGTAGATAAGCCCGCAGACAATCGAATAAAGTAACGTTTGGCTGATAATATTGACAATTTTCGGGATTTTTGTATTGGCATCTTGCCATAAGAGCAAAATCCCAATCAACTGTTTTAGAGAAATTGCAATAAACAGAGGATATTTGAATGCGTTGCCAACAATGAGAAAAATATAATCGCAGAGGAGGGTTGTCAGCAACGCACAGATGATAAGCCATGATTCGAGTCTGAATTCTCTTTTTTGGAGAATGTAAAATACAATTATTGACAACGAAACAAGTGTGCGGCTAATCAATATTAATGTTGTTTGCTCAGTGGTGGTAGCAAGAACATCTGCCAACACAATGGCAGAAAATATATAATAAAATCGAGGCATAGGGTAGAGTGCTTCAACAAAGATAGTTTTATACCATGATTTTGTCAATTTTTGTCTATATTTTGTTATAAAACGTTAAAAATTGTAAGAATTAAACCATAATAAAATGTTGAAGATTGGAGTTACGGGTGGAATCGGCTCGGGTAAAAGTATCGTTTGCGAGATTTTTAAAGTTTGCGGAATCCCAGTCTATAATGCCGACGATAGAGCTAAGTGGCTTACTAACAATGATTTACAATTAAGAAAAGAAATTAAAGAACTGCTCGGTCGTAGTGCTTACGACGCCGATGGGCAATATAACCGTAAATGGGTGGCAGAGCAGGTTTTTGCTAATCCAGATTTGTTGAAACAACTCAATATGCTAATCCATCCCAGAGTATTTGATGATACCGATAAATGGATTACCAAACACAAAGATAAACCGTATGTTATCAAAGAGGCGGCTTTGATGAATAAGGCAGGCGTGGGCAACGACCTCGATAAAGTAATTTTAGTAACAGCTCCGCTCAACCTTCGTATTGCTCGAATCCAAAAAAGAGACCCCCAGCGTTCTTTGCAAGAGATTGAGGCTATCATTAACCGCCAAAAATCCGAAGAAGAATTCCTCCAAATCGCCGATTTTACAGTTATCAATGACGATAGTCAGTTGTTGATTCCTCAGATTATCCAACTACATCAACTTTTTTCGAAGCCTTCATAATTGACCAATAATCATGCAAACCTTTTTTTGAACGGTTATTTTTGTGAATAAACTGTTTTTTGCTACCTTTAAGTAATAAAATGAGTTGCTATTGAGATTTAAACACTAACGGCAAAATTTTTGCTGTTAAATTATCGCCCCCATTGTGGTCAGTGTAGCGAAGGGGTGAATCTATATAAAATGAATTTGCAGGTTTTTTACATGACATTGCTCTTGTTGGGGCAATGCTTTCTTACTTTTGCTCAGATTAAATGCGGAACAAATGACCCTTCTGAATCCGAACGGAGGGAGTTGCTTTCGTTTTATGATACTTATCTGCTCAAACAAAAAAAAGCCAAAATTGCCAAACAAGAAATCTACAAAGTTGCTGTAAGAGCCAATATAATTTACTCGACAACCTCAAACGACGGCCTCACTGATGCCGATGTTAGGTCTTTGATACAATATGCCAATGCCTATTTAATCAATGCAAATATCGAATTGTATTTACTTGATAATCAGACTTATATCATCAGAGAGGATAAATTTGTAGATTTAAAAATCAGCGATGAAGTTGAATTAAGGCGAAAATATGATGTTTTTAACGCCATCAATATTTATTTTGCGAGGAGCATAACGGATGTCAACCAAGCGATTTTGGGCGGCTACGCCTCGCTTCCGAATCTATCGAATGGCAGCAACCGAATCTTGTATTCGTACTTTAATCGTACCGCCGAAGATTTTGAATTATTAAGAAATAAACTATTCCTTCACGAAATCGGTCATTATTTTGGACTTTTACACACTTTTCAAGACAGCAATAGCCCCGACATTAATAAAAGAGAGCTTGTAACCCGCGGAATCGGAGCCAATTGTGCTACCACCGGCGACCAAATTTGTGATACTGCTGCCGACCCTTTTGAGCGTCTGCCAGCCATCGCTGCTTACAGTTGTTTCGACCACGTTCCGAATGATTTATTGGATGCCAATGGTGAGAGATTTTTGCCACCAACCAATAATTTGATGTCGTACCATCAGCGTTGCGGTAATATCTTTACGGAGCAACAATACCAAAAGATGCAGGCTTCGTTTGCGGTTCGTTTTTCACCTTCAGCCGAATATCAGGTCGTGGCTCGAATCCCTAATTTTGTGGTTGTTAATGGCACCGACCGCAAGACATACTGCAACGGTGATTCGGTAAAAGTAAATTTCAGAACCAATGGTCTTTTTGAAAGAGACAATCAATATTTAGTAGAATTATCGGATAATTCGGGCAAAAATTTCCAGAGAATGAATGCCAGATTAATCGGTAATCAATTGGCTTTCAAGCTACCGAGTGTCATTGCAGAAGGCGATAATTATCGTGTACGAGTCATTGCAACCCGCCCCGAAACTACGAGTCCGATTAGCGAAAACTTTTCGATTCGTGCTTATGCAAGTACATTTATTTCGACCAATAAAACAGAAGTTGAGGCGGGTGGAAGCGTTGAGGTTTCGGTAAGTTTTACCGGAACAGGCCCCTGGGATTTTACGCTTTCGGATGGGACTTCTCATAAATCAATCAAACAGAATCCGTATATCTTTAATCGAACAATTTATCAAAATACAGCTTTCTGGATAAGTTCAGCAAGTAATGTGTGCGGAAACGCCGTCAGATACGGTTCTTCGACGGTCAATTTGATTGAACCTCAGATTCAAACAACAGCCCTCACGACACCGTATCTTTGTCAGGGTCAAAACCTTAGCCTTTCAATCACCTCTTTGGGGCGATTTACGGGTAGTAATCAGTTTGTGATTCAGATTTCAGATAGAAACGGCGTTAATTTCACCGATTTACAGACCCAAGTCTCAACTTTTAGTTTGGTGGCCAGAATCCCAGATAATTTTCCAGCAGGAAGCACCTATCGAGTAAAAGTGGTAGAGAAATCTTCACAGCTTTTTAGTGCAGTACTGGGGCCAATTACTATTTCAGAGGCTCCTCAACCGCCAAAAGTCAATTCGCCAGCGGTTTATTGTGAGAGCAATGCCTCTCAACTTTTAGAAGCTACAGGACAAGGGCTTCGTTGGTATCAAAACGAGACCGATGTCAAATATTTTACGGCAGTATTATCGCCTACAAGTAAAGTCGGGAACTATACCTACTTTGTGAGCCAGACCAATATAAATGGTTGCGAAAGTAAGCGTTCTAAACTCGATGTTATCGTAAAACCGCTTGCCAATGCCACCATCAGTGGTAATCATTTCATTAATCCACGCGATAGTGTTTTGATAAATGTAATGCTTACCGGAGATTCGCCGTGGGAATTTACTCTATCTGATAATCGGGTTTTTAAAACACAAAAAGATGTAAATCAGATTTATGTAAAACCTTCAAAATCAACTGATTATTCATTGAAAGAAGTGAAAAATATCTGTGGTTATGGAAACACATTCGGTGTTGCAAAAGTTACGGTTTTACAACCCCTCAGCAGCGAAGACGAGCTATTTAGCTATACAAAAATATATCCAAATCCTACATCTGAAAAGTTAAATATCGAACTTAAACTGAATCCGAATTCGAGTGTAGAATTTTTGATTTTTGATATAAACGGCAGGGCAATTCTTCAAAAGAAACAGAAAATAAATGAGTATCCGCAAAAAGAAGAAATTGATTTATCGGGATTGAACTCGGGAGAATATTTATTGAGAATTAGTACAAATCAGTACAATACAACTCGAAAGATAATTGTGCAGAAATAAAAAAACCAGAGCTAAAACTCTGGTTTTTTTATTGAGATTATTGCAATGGCGGGATACGCAATACTTGACCAGGATAAATTTTATCTGGGTGTGTAAGCATTGGCTTGTTAGCTTCAAATATGATTTCATACTTGTTAGCATCGCCGTAGTATTTTTTCGCAATTTTAGATAACCAATCGCCTTCTACAACAGTGTGGTATTGAGCCTCTGGCTCTGGAGTAGCCACAGTAAGCAAGTTGTTTACCATGTGTACGCCTTCTACGTTACCAACCGCCAAAGCGATTTTTTCTGAATCTTCTTGTTTGTCAACTTCACCTTCGAGCGTTACAGTGTCGCCAGAAGTTTTTACAGTGAGGGTGTTGAATGGCAAACCAAGTTTTTGGATGTGTGCAAGCAATGCACTTGCTTTCAATTCTTCTTTTTTCTCAACAGGTGCTTCTTCGTGTTCTTTTCCTCCGAAAAGTTTTTCGCCTACACCTTTAAAAAATGACATTAATCCCATGTTAGTAAGTGTTTTTTGGTTTTAAGACGTATTAAATATTAATAAGTAACTGCAAATCTATCAAAAGATTATAAACTGAGGATTAAATTTGCAAATAAATTATTGAAAGGAGTTATACTTAGCGTTTATGCTACATTTTATTACTAAATGGCTTGATTTTTGCTTAAAAATTTAGGTGTCTATACTAAAAGTTGCTATAATGAGAGCCTTACAATACCTATTGACTGGATGTTTTATTTGGTTGGTTTCTTGTAAAGAAATATCAGTTCCACAGCCTAATCCTACCTCAACTCAAAACAATAATACCAATACCAACGGTAATACAAACACAAATACAAACCCAACAAATACAGCAACGAGCTGGGCATTGACCACGCCACAAGGCAAAGAGGCATACGATGAGTTTATTAAATTAGTGTTTAAAGATTCGGGTGGAAGAGATAAAAATGTCGCAAAATGGACTGATGCTAAACCACAGGTATTAGTTTTTTTGGATGGAAGCAAAGACCCGAATATCACAAAAGCATTAGAAGGGATTTTTGCAGAATTGAAAGCAATCAATAAAGTTAATACGTTTTCGTTTACTTCTAAAGCTGCCGATGCAAGCATCATTATCAATCGAGCGACTTTTGAAGAACACAATGCAAAATATACGAGTGCCAAGTCTCCGAGTTCGGGCCTGGCAGGATATACAACTTATACTTTTAACAGTATGTCGGGTATTACAAATGCTACAATATGGCTAAATGTAAGTCTGGCGGCTAATAACGCTCTGTATATATTGAGACACGAATTTTCGCATGCTTTGGGGTTGAGTCATACCGCAAATACTAATTCGATAATGTTTGCAACGGCCAACATTTATTATAAAACGGCGAGTTATTCGGCTCTGGATTCTAAAATTATCGAGATACTATCAGATAAACGAATAAAGCAAGGGATGATTCTAAAAGATGCAGACCCGATAATTAAAGAATATTTGAAATAAAATATTCAGATTTTCGTTACATTTGAGTCGAATATCACCATTGTTTCCCGATTTGAGTTAAATTTAGTCGGTAATCAATGAAAGAATAACTAATAACAATTAACTGTGGCTTCGCCACTTATACACGATATGAAAACGCCAAAATTATTGACTCTCTCGGTCTTATTTGTGTGTAGTATTTTCACGGCAAATGCTCAGTCGGATGACGAAGCCATCAAGGCCACTCTCAACAATTATTTAGAAGGTGGAGCTGTGGGCGATACCGCCAGATTGGGCAAGGCCTTCTTTACATACGCCAATTTGCGTAGCTTGAGCAAAGAAGGAAAAGTATCCGAAATGCCAGTTAAGAAATTTATCGCTGGTGTACCTGCGGGTGGTGCCAAGTGGATTCCACGAATTGTTAATTACAGCTATGCAGGTACAGCCGCTACTGCTGTAACCGAAGAGGAGTTTCCTGCTTTTAAGTACGTTGATTTTTTGAATCTACTTAAAATTAACGGCGAATGGAAAATCGTTAGCCGAGTGTTTTCGAGAGTTGATAAAACCGAAAGTGTAGCGAGTTCGATGGGTGGTGGTTTCTCTGCTCCTGCAAATACAACTGCATCTGGCAAAGTTACACCAGCTGCTGCTACAAGCAAAAAACCTGCTCCAAAACCAAAACCAGTGTCGGATGACGGTTGGGAATAATATTGGTCTAAATACAAAGAAGAGTGGCATGTTTACAAAAATATGCCACTCTTTTTATTTTGTTGCTTTCCAAACTCCAATCGCTGCGATTGCACCTAAGATGGGAGCTATGATATAAATCCAGATACTTGAAAGATTGCCCGAAACCAAGGCTGGCCCAATGCTTCGTGCAGGATTCATCGAAGCTCCGCAGATAGGGCCTGCAAACATAGCTTCTAAAAGTACAGTCATTCCAATCGCAAAACCAGCCAATTGTTGAGTCTCTTTTGTCCCTTGCGAAGTCTTCAAGATAACAATCATCAGCAAAAATGTCAAGATAAATTCTAAAACAAATGACTGTAAATCAGTGTCTTGTGGTAGGGTAGAACCTAAGTTTTTGTTATCCAGAAATAACAATTTTAGTGTTCCTGATGCCAAAATAGCACCAGCCAACTGTGAAGCGATGTAGGGTGCAACTTCTTTAGCTGGTAACAACTTCGAGAGCCACAGACTAATTGTTACGGCAGGATTAAAATTGGCACCAGAAGTATCGCCAAAGCTGTATATCATCGCCATTACAATTAATCCAAATGTAGTGGCAATGCCCACGTGAGAGATGGCTCCGTTGGTTTCTTCGTTGATAATTATTGCACCAGTACCACAAAAAACAATGGCAAATGTACCAATTGCTTCGGCAACGTATTTTTTCATTATTTTACCAAAGAAAACATGTACAAAATCTCGGTTGCAATCTGCTGGCAACGCTCGCTGTATTTTTCGTCTTGTTGAGGCGTGTTGTCAAAAGCTTTTGGGTCATCGTATTTTGTAGCTATTCGCAAATCACAACCAAAAATCACAGGGCAGTTTTCATCGGCATCGGAGCAAGTCATAATTGCCCCAAAATTGCTCGTTGGGTTTGCCTCATCGTCGTACCTTTTTGAAAAACAATCAGTCGATTCCGACTCGCCAAACTTCACTGTATAAATTGGATTCACAGCTTTTTGGTCTGAAATTATTTCAAAACCAATTTTTTTTAGGGCATTAATTGCATTGATATTAAATGCTGTAGCTTCTGTTCCACCCGAAAAGGTTTTCACATTATCAATGCCATAAAATGATGCCGCCACTGCCGCCCAAACTTGCCCAAAATGACTCCTGCGAGAATTATGTGTGCAAACGTATATTAGATTGATGGCCGTTGAATTATCTCTTTTTTGCTGAATATATTGAGCAATCAAACTTAAAATCTCTTTTCGTTCGGTTGAGATTGTGTCGAATTGAGTTATGAGGTTTTCGCAATAATTTTTAATTGAATGATACATAAAGCAAAGATTTAGGTTTAGCAACAACCGCTACCCGGAGTGCAACATGAAGTTTCTTTTAACTGAACATTTGAAAGTCTGATTTTGGGTTTTTCTTCCGGAATTCCGCATCTGTCTTGTGCCAAACAATTTGTGAATTTAGAAGTAAGTACAAAACCACCATTTACAAAAGCCACTCCGTACTTGCCAATGGTATCAGATTGGTATTCGATTTCTACTTCGAGGTCTTCATTCCCTAAAACCGAATCGGCAATTTTGATGATACTAAGAACCTTTTGTGGTTCAAGTCGGTGGTCGTAATCATTGGCTGTCCAAAGCTGAAAACTGATATTTTTTTCGGTTCTGACCGTACCACCACAATCAATGAAATGTTTTGTGACTAATCCCGCTTCGGTGATATGAAAATGAGTTGGAACTTTCTCGCCGCTCGGAAGGCTAAACTCTAAATTATTAATATTTTGGAGGTACTTAGTAAATTCTGAGATTTTCATTGTTTTGTTATTTGATTGATTTTGAGTTATTTATGTTAAACTTAGCAGCAATTTTCTTTTTGATTTGATTTTATTTCGATGATATTATTGACAAATCCCGATAGGGTTTTAAAAACATCGGGATTGATACAATAGCAGATTGCATTGCCTTCGATTGAGCCTTTGATTAAACCCGCATTTTTGAGTTCTTTTAAGTGCTGCGAAACCGTTGGCTGTGCCAATGGCAATTCGTTGACAATATCGCCACAGATACAGGTATCTACTCTTAATAGATATTCGATAATCGCTACTCTTGCAGGATGCCCCAAGGCCTTAGCAAGATTGGCCAATTCGTTTTGTTGTTCGGTGTAATGTTCGGTATTGGTAGCTCCCATTGTTGTATTTTAATATTGCAATATTACGATATAGTTTGTTTGAAACAAAAAAAGGAGGAAAATATTTTTTCCTCCTTAAATATATTTTACCGAAAATTACTCAGCTTTGGCTTCTTCTTCGGCTTGAGCAACAACCGCTTCGGGTTCAGCTTCTTTCCCATTAACGAATTCAGAATAAGCAGTTTGCTTGAACGGACGTCTTCCGATTAAGTCTTCGACATCACCTTGGAAAATTATCTCTTTTTTCAATAATTCTTGAGCAATTTTCTCTAAAGCATCACGCTTTTCTGTCAGTAATTCTTTTGTTTTTTGATAGGCCGAATCAATCAATTTACGAACTTCTTCATCAATCATTCGGGCAGTTTCCTCTGAATATGGTTTAGAAAACGAATACTCGCTACTGCCTTTTGAATCATAAAAAGAAACGTTACCAATTTTATCGTTCATACCGTATATTGTTACCATACTGTAAGCCATTTTGGTAACTTGCTCTAAGTCGCTCAATGCACCCGTCGAGATTTTTCCATAAACTATATCTTCGGCTGCACGACCACCGAGCGTTTTGCACATTTCGTCCATGAACTGTTCGGTACGATACAAATATTGTTCTTTTGGCAAATACTGAGCATAACCCAATGCCGCAACTCCACGTGGTACAATACTCACTTTTACCAATGGATTGGCGTGTTCTAAGAACCAGCCCGTTACAGCGTGACCAGCCTCATGATAAGCCACAATTTCTTTCTCTTCGGGAGCGATAAGTTTATTTTTCTTCTCAAGACCACCAATTTCTCTATCAATTGCATCCTGAAAATCTTGCATGTCAACTGCTTTTTTGGCACGACGAGCGGCTAAAAGTGCGGCTTCGTTACATACGTTGGCAATCTCGGCACCCGCAAAACCCGGTGTTTGAGCGGCTAATTTTTTCACATCTACTTCCTCTGATAATTTCAACGGACGCATGTGAACTTTGAATATAGCCTCACGACCAACGATGTCTGGAGTATCTACCGAAATCTGGCGGTCGAAACGACCCGGACGAAGTAAGGCAGAATCAAGAACATCTGGGCGGTTGGTTGCAGCAAGGATAATGATTCCGATTTCAGAACCAAAACCATCCATCTCAACCAAAAGTGAGTTCAATGTATTTTCTCTTTCATCATTTGCACCTGGCATTGCCCCACGTCCACGTGAGCGACCCACGGCATCAATCTCGTCAATAAAGATGATACAAGGGGCTTTTTCTTTGGCTTGTTTGAACAAATCACGCACACGAGCAGCACCAACACCCACAAACATCTCTACAAAGTCAGAACCCGAAAGTGAGTAAAATGGTACGTTTGCTTCGCCTGCTACGGCTTTTGCCAAGAGGGTTTTACCTGTACCTGGAGGGCCTACAAGCAATGCACCTTTTGGGATTTTACCCCCCAATTCGGTATATTTCTTTGGAGTTTTTAAGAAATCAACGATTTCGTTTAGTTCTTCTTTGGCTTCATCGAGACCCGCCACATCGGCAAAAGTGATTTTTACCTTGTTTTCATTATCGAAAAGAGCTGCACGAGATTTACCAATATTGAATATTGCTCCACCAGGGCCACCGCCACCAGCCATACGAGTCATCAAGAAATACATTAGACCCAAAATGAAGATGATTGGTAGCCAATTCATCAAACCACCAATGTAGTCGTTCTGACGTTCGGGTTTTGGGTCGAGTTGGTCTTTGTATGATTGTTCGAGCGGGGCTTTTTCTAAAAAGGCATCAAATTGTCGTGTGAAAGTATCTTCGCTAACTATGTCAATTCTGAAATGCGGGCCTTTAGGTGTGAAGCGATTATTGCCCAAGAGTTGCTTGTATTCAGGTTTGTTGAGTGCGGCAGGAGTCAGGCTTCCCTCGACCGTTCGGGCATCAATAATTACCGATAAATTGGCTATATCTTGCTTCAAGACCATTTGCTCCAATTGCTTGTAAGTAATCTTTTGAAGCACTGTTGTACGTGAGAAAATCAAGAAACCAATTACGATGATTATCAACGCGGCAACTAACCAGCCCTGAAAACCTCCGTTACTATTACTTTGTTTTCGTTGCGGACCCTGAAATCCGTTGTTAATGTTATTATCAGACATATTTAAAAATTAATAAAATCGGATTTAATATCAATAGAACACTAAACGCTTGTGATTTGTTTCATGGGTTCATTCTCGAAGCTTTCTTCGATTATGGTGATTTCGGCGTCGCCCCAAAGTGCCTCCAAATCGTAAAATGTACGGCGGTCTTTACGAAAGACGTGAGCTACCACATCTACGTAGTCAATCAGAATCCATTCTTTGTTTTGTTTACCTTCTTTGTGCCAAGCAGAGATTTCATTGGCTTTATAGACTTCTTCTTCTATCGAAGTTGCGATTGCATCAATTTGTGTATCCGAATTACCCGAGCAAATTACAAAATAGTCGGTAATGGCGTTTTTTACATTTCTTAAATCCATCACAACCACATTTGTGGCTTTTTTCTCTAACATCCCGTTTACCACCAAGCGGCATAAGGCTTCTGCCGAAAGTTCCTTTTTTTTCTTCATTCAGAAAGTTTACTGTTTTAATTTTGTGAGCGGTTCAAGTTTTAGGTTATTTATTGTCATTTTTGTTATTCGGTAGCCATAAATTGCTTTTCAACTTAATGACTATTGGATGACGACCGAATGGCAATAGAATTATTTTTTGAACATCACGATTGTTAAACGCTAATTTACTAAAAAAACTTGTACAATATTCAACCCAAAACGCTTTTTGTTGGTAAAAATACAATTTATCTGCCAACTTGTCATTCTACCAACACATTTGCTGCCGAATTGATTCAAAATTCGGAGGTAGAAGACGGCACTATTGTCATTACATCAAACCAAACGGCGGGACGAGGACAACGTGGAAATACTTGGGAGACGGTTCCGGGCGAAAATATTACGGCTTCGTTTATCCTAAAACCTAAATTTCTGACGGCATCAGAGCAGTTTAAGCTCAATATTGCGGTTTCGTTGGGTGTACATGAGTTTTTGGCTTCTTATCTTGGCTCTGACGAGCAAGCCAAGCGTGAATTGAAGGTAAAGTGGCCTAACGATATTTATGTGGCCAACCGAAAATTGGGAGGAATTCTGATTGAGAATACTCTTGCAGGTAGCCGAATTAGCCACTCAATTGTGGGTATTGGTTTGAATATCAATCAATTAGGTTTTGCAGAACCAAAGGCGATTTCACTGCGAATGGCCGCACCGAGTCACGAATATGACATTGAAAAACTGGTTGAAGGATTGGCCCAATCGCTCGAAAAAAACTATTTAGAACTCAAAAATGGCTATGCCAATCGGCAAAAAGAGCGTTATCTAAGAATACTTTTTAGGTATCAAGAAAAACACTTTTTTGAAGAAGGTATTAATCAACTTTTAGGTCAAATCATGGGAGTTGCCGACAATGGTAGATTAATCGTCGAGATTGAAGGCGAACTTAGATATTTTGATTTTAAAGAAATAAGATTTGTGATTTGAACCCTGACAGCGTTCTGAACGCTGTCAGGGTTCTACAAACCGACTAAAGCTTTCGCATTTGCAGTAGTTTGTTGTGTAACCTCTTGATAATCAACGTTTTTGATTTCGGCAATTCGCTTTACAACCAAATCTAAATACGATACTTCATTGCGTTTACCACGATACGGAACTGGTGCAAGGTAAGGCGAGTCAGTCTCAAGAACGATTTTTGTAAGGTCGATTTCGGGTAAAACTTTATCCATTCCGCTGTTTTTGAAAGTAGCCACACCACCGATTCCAAGCAAAAAATTAATATCAATCACTCGTTTAGCTTCGTCTAAATTCCCCGAAAAACAATGAAAAATCCCTCTTAAATCTTTCCAGCCGAATTGTTCGATTAATTCAATACAACGAATAATGGCGTTATGCTGATTATCTTTTGAGTTTCTTGAATGAATACAAATTGGCAGATTGAATCTTTTGGCGAATTCGAGTTGGGTCAAAAACGCTCTTTCTTGCTGCTCGACGTAGGTTAAATCCCAATAATAATCTATTCCGATTTCGCCAATCATAATAAACTTTCGTTTTTGTAGCCAATCTTCGACAATCTGCAATTCTTTCTCGAAATCATCGCCCACATAACACGGGTGTAGTCCCATCATCGCATGACAAACGTTCGGATATTTCTGCTCCAAAACCATCATTCCATCAATCGTTTCGTGGTTACAATTCGGCATCCAAACTTGCTCTACACCAACCGCAAAAGCTCTTTCGAGCATTGTATCTATATCCTCATTAAACTGTTCGTCGTAAATATGGGCGTGCGTTTCTATCATTAATCGCTGATTTTATGATTTAAAAGTATGATTTTTATGATTAGCTCAAATCATCTTGCAAAATTAGCCAATTTTGAATTTAGATATTATTTTTGAGTAAAAATAGATAGATATGGGAGAAGCAGCAGCAAAATCATTCTATACGATTGATGATTATATCGAATTAGAAGAAAATTCGCACGAAAAATACGAATATCACAATGGCGAAGTTTTTATGATGGCAGGCACAATGCCCAATCATAGTCTTGTGTCAACGAATTTCGCTCGTGGAATTGGAAATGCTCTCAAAGGGCGTGATTGTAGTCCTTTTGATGGTGGATTAAGAATTTACGTCGAATCTATGGATGTGATTTTACATCCTGATATTTCGGTGATTTGTGGTAAAGTCGAAACCCACGAAACCAAAAAATCGTTGGTAATCAATCCGATGGTTATCATAGAAGTACTTTCAGAATCGACTGAAGGCTACGACCGAGGCGATAAATTTGCAATCTATCGTCAGATTCCCTCATTTAAAGAATACATCCTGGTCTCGCAGCGAGAGGCTTTGATTGAAACGTACTACCGTGAGGACGAAACCCTATGGCATATCAACCGAATTACTGGTTTAGATTCACAAGTTTATATTCGCTCACTCGACATAACAATTTCATTATCAGGTATTTATGATAGAGTAGAGTTTGAGCCAATGCCACCAAAGAAAATCCAGTATCTTGACTAACAATAATATTTCTAAAAATTGAATTTCCTCTCTGAACCAATCCAAACATCGGCAAAAGTACTCTTGACCGATAGTCGTAATATTTCACAAACCGACAACGCCATTTTTTTTGCCATTAAAGGCGAACGCCACGATGGACACGCATTTATTAAAGACCTTTTTGCTAAGGGTGTTCGTGAATTTGTCGTTGAAAAAAAATCATTGACCGATTCACTGAAAGCTGAATTATCCGAGCTTGATGCCAAATTTTGGGTGGTTGATAATAGCACCAAAGCCTTGCAAAAATTAGCCGCCGAGCATCGAGATAAATTTGGCATCCCGATTGTGGGTATCACGGGTAGCAATGGCAAAACTATCGTAAAAGAGTGGTTAAGTTCTTTACTATCAATAGATTACAATGTCGTCAAAAGTCCACGAAGCTATAACTCACAGATTGGCGTACCGCTTTCGATTTGGCAAATAAACGAAAACCACAACTTAGGAATATTTGAAGCGGGTATTTCTAAAAGTGGTGAAATGGAGAATCTCGAACCAATCATAAAACCCGAAATCGGGATTTTTACCAATATCGGTTCGGCCCACGACGAAGGTTTTAGAAGCCGAAAACAGAAAGCTACTGAGAAACTTCGCCTTTTTAAGAACAGCAAAACGCTCATTTATTGCAAAGATTACGAAGACATCGACGAAGAAATCAGGATTTTGCTGAAAGCGGTTAATCCAAAATTAGAACTTATCGGATGGTCGAAGGAGCAAAAAGGAACAATTTGGGTCAATTATTCCAAAGGGAAATTCTTTACCGATGTCGAGATTTTTTGGAATGGTGAAGAGTACCAACTTCAAATGCCATTCACAGACGATGCTTCACTCGAAAACGCCACGCATTGTGTTTTTGTGATTTTAACTTTGATTCAAAAGTCGCTTTTGGGTTGGGACGATAAGGCTTTTAGAGATGAGATAGAATCTCGCCTTGCTACTCTCAAACCGATTGCTATGCGATTGGAATTGAAAGAGGGAATCAATAACTGTCATCTGATTGACGATACTTACAATAACGACTTGGCGGGCTTAGCTATGGCTCTCAATTTTATGAGTCAGCAGCACGTGAATAAACGCAAAGTATTGATAATCAGTGATGTATTGCAGTCTAATCTGAGAGAAACGGAACTCTATAAAAACATAGCCGAGCTGATAAAAAATAAAAATATTGATGAAGTAATCGGAATCGGAGAAGTAATTTCGAGGAATTTAAAAGCCCTCCCTGCGGAGGAGGGTTGGATGGGGTTTACCTCGACCGATGATTTCCTTACCAATTATCCGATTCATCGTTTTAAAGACAGTTTGATTTTGGTAAAAGGAGCAAGGAAGTTTGAATTTGAGAAAATTATCAATCGGCTTGTTCAAAAAGTACACGGAACTGTCTTTGAGATAAATCTCGATGCTCTTACGCATAATCTCAACTTTTATCGCAGCAAAATCGGCTCGGAAACCAAAATAATGGTGATGGTCAAGGCATTTGCTTATGGAAGTGGCAGTGCCGAAGTAGCAAGTTTGTTGGAGTTTCATCGGGTCGATTATCTCGGAGTTGCCTATACTGATGAAGGTGTTTTCTTACGTCAAAACGGAATCAAATTGCCAATCATGGTCATGAATCCGCAAGTTGAGACCTTCGGCAAGTTGGTTCAGCATAACCTCCAACCCGAAATCTACAGTTTCCGAATTTTAGATGAATATCTAAATTATCTTCAATCTTCCTCCCTCTCTATTGGGGGTGGGGTCATCCACCTCAAGCTCGACACAGGTATGCACCGATTAGGTTTTACCGAAGACGATATTGATAAACTAATCGAAACCTTAAAACAAAATCCACAAATTAAGATAGCTACCATTTTCAGTCATTTGGTCGGAGCCGACGAGGCCATTCATAATGATTTCTCAAAAACTCAGATTGAGAAGTTTAGTAGAATGACCGAAAAAGTGACGAAAGCGATTGGTTATCAGCCAATTAGGCATATCTGTAATTCGGCAGGAATCATTCGTTTTCCTGATGCAAAATTCGATATGGTTCGCCTCGGAATCGGTCTTTACGGTGTCGAAGCTGCCAATATTGAGCAAAGAGCATTACAAACAGTTGGAACACTCAAAACCGTCATTTCTCAGATAAAGTCAATCAAAGCAGGCGAAACGATAGGGTATAGTCGAAAAGGAATTGTAGAGCGAGATTCACGTATTGCCACGATTGCCATTGGTTATGCTGATGGGTTTGACCGAGGATTTAGTAAAGGTGTTGGTAAGGTTTTGGTCAATGGAGTACTTTGTCCTGTTATCGGGAATGTCTGTATGGACATGACAATGATAGACGTAACAGATGCCGTTTGCGAAGAAGGAGACGAAGTAGTAATCTTTGGTAAAGACCTGTCAATCAAAGAATTAGCAGAGTCAATCGGTACGATTCCGTATGAGATTTTAACGGGCGTGAGCGAGCGTGTGAAGCGTATTTTTTATAAAGAATGAGGCCTTAAAATTTGTGGTTTTTTGGCTTTGCGGTATGTTCTGGATTTGTGGAGTCGAGTTAGAGTTACCTTTCATAGGATAGGGTTTGCAAATCCTATCCTATGAAAGAAACATATATTATCTATTCATTGTAGCCAAAAACTCTTCGTTGTTGCGAGTTCCTTTCATTTTATCCAACAAGAACTCCATCGTTTCCATTGGGTTCATATCCGACATATATTTACGGAGCAACCAAACTTTTTGGAGCGTTTCTTTATCCATCAATAAATCTTCACGACGAGTACCCGAAGCCAAAATATCAATCGAAGGATAAACACGCTTGTTGGCCAAGCGGCGGTCGAGTTGAAGCTCCATGTTACCAGTTCCTTTAAATTCTTCAAAGATAACCTCGTCCATTTTAGAGCCTGTGTCAATCAAAGCCGTAGCGATAATTGTCAATGAGCCTCCATTTTCTACATTACGAGCCGCACCGAAGAAACGTTTTGGTTTGTGCAATGCATTGGCATCAACACCACCAGAAAGAATCTTACCTGATGATGGCACAACGGTATTGTATGCACGTGCCAGACGAGTGATTGAGTCGAGCAATATAACAACATCGTGACCGCACTCTACTAAACGTTTGGCTTTTTCGAGTACCAAACTCGATACCTTTACGTGTTTTTCGGCAGTTTCATCAAATGTCGAAGAAACCACTTCGGCACGCACACTGCGTTGCATATCAGTTACCTCTTCGGGGCGTTCGTCAATCAATAAAATGATTAAGTAAACCTCTGGGTGGTTACGTGTAATAGCATTGGCAATCTCTTTCAAGAGTACTGTTTTACCCGTTTTTGGTTGGGCTACAATCATCCCACGCTGACCTTTACCGATTGGTGCAAATAAATCAAGCACACGGGTCGAGTAAATATCAGGTTTGCTACTAAGATTAAGTTTTTCGTCAGGGAAAAGCGGAGTAAGGTATTCAAATGGGATACGGTCTCTAATTTCTTCGGTTGTTTTACCGTTTACAGATAGGACCTTCAAAAGTGCAAAGTATTTTTCGCCTTCTTTTGGTGGGCGGATTGCTCCTTTTACGGCATCGCCTGTTTTGAGTCCAAATAATTTTATCTGTGATGGCGATACATAAATATCATCGGGGCTGGCGAGGTAGTTGTAATCGGCCGAGCGTAAGAAACCGTAGCTACCTTCTTGCATGATTTCGAGGACTCCCTCGTTCTCAATCAAACCATCGAATTCTTTAACAAGCGAGTTAAATTGCTTCTTGATGGTCTTGGTATAATCATCGACAAAACGTTTATCTTCTTTTACGATTCCACTATCATCGGGGATAATATCATCGGTAAGTGCTTGAAATTCAGCCATTTCATCGTCGATGCTCGCAAGGTCAAAATCTTCTTCGAGGATAATCGGCATCACTTCGTCTTCTTCGGGTTGAGCTACTGGAGCTGGCTCTGCACGCTCTGGTTCAGCTTTCGGAAGCGGGGTGAAATTCAACTCATTCTTTTTGTTGTTCGACTTGAATTTCGGTTTTTCCTCAATAGCTGGCTTAGACTCGATATTCGTCGAGGGTATATTTTCATCTGCACCTTTGTCAATTCTCTTTCTTGGGCGTTTGCTTGCGTTGGGGTCTTGATTAAGTATTGCAGGGGGTGTATTAAACAGTGGTTCTTCTTTAGACATATCAACAGTCGGGCGACTTGATTGTTGTTCTAAAATCTTATCAATCAACTCTGGCTTTATGGCATTACGGACGTCTTTAATGCCCATTTCGATAGCTATTTTTCGCAATTCTGAAAGGAGTTTCAGATTCAATTCTTCTGATGTGTACATACGTGGTTCTTTGCGTTAGCGAGAAGCAGAACGGTCAATAGATTGACTAAATAAATATTAGAATAAGTTTTTTGATAAATGTTGAACTTAAATTATCTCTTTATCGAGGATATACGAAAATCCTATAATAGCTTTGCTTTTATCACATTTAAAACAATTGAAATTTTTGGAAATTGACCGTGAAATAGGGAGTCAAACCTGAATTATGTGAAAGCTAAATGGAGTGCTTTTTCGGATTGCGATACAATAATACAACAGTTTTTATGATTTGTCAATAGTTTTTGATTTTTTTTGAAGTAAACACATAAATGCTTAAAACGAAATTTAGTTTTTCAATAATCAATATCCATGTTTTTTTCGTCAACAACCGTGTATAAACTTGTACTTGGTTGAGCCAATTCTACTTGATTTTTTTCGAGAATTTCTGAGATTCCATAGTTGATTTCTTCTCGGATTGTCTTACTCTCCCAATAGTCCGAAGTATCGGCATAAAACACCACCATTATATTGATAGAATAATCGCCAATCGAATCAAATTTTACTTGTCCATGCGTTTTTTTATTTGATTTTGGATGATTATCGGTCAATGCCTGAATCTCCTCGATACATTTTTTTATAGATGTTGTTGGTGTATTGAACTTTACTCTTACAAAAAATTTATGACGACGCTCTTCTCGTTGGGTAACATTATTTAAAACTTGCGAAACCAGCATTTGGTTTGGAATTACTATCAAACTTCCATCTGTATGCCGGATTCGGGTACTTCGAAATCCTACTTTTTCGACACTGCCTACCATCGTTCCAACCTCGATATCGTCTCCGACATTAAATGGTTGTTCTGTAATTAACGTAAAAGAAGCAAAAAGGTTTTCGAGTGTGGCACGAGCAGCCAATGCCAATGCCACCCCACCAATCCCCAAACCAGTAATCAGACTTATGACATCTTGCTTAAAAACAAAACCTAAAATGAAGAAAAACGAACTAAAACCCACTACTGCGATGATAATATCTCTAAAAAACGGGACGAGGCTTTCATCGGTTTTATTCTCAATATCGGAGGCTCTTTTTTTGAAGACAATGGCGATAAATTTTATCAATCTGATGATTACCCACGTGATGGCGATGATAAATAAAGTATCTAAAACTCTATCGACAAAGTCGGATGCCCGCATTTTACCAAATGGAATGATTCTCCATGACTTCGGAAAATGTAATTCATCAATTGCCGAATAAATCACCAAAAGGGTCAGTATAAATTCTACGGGACGTTTGAATAAATTGACAAATTCGGTGGCGGGTACATTGGCAGTTTCGGTTTTGATTAACCGATAAACAATTTTGCTCACGAGTATCGAGAAAGCTCTTTTTAGAATCCAGCCCACGAGGAGGATTCCGAAAAACCAAAGCCAATTTTCGACACTATTGTAAAAAAACTTATACCTTAAGACCTGATGAATATTGTTCATTGATGAGATTCAAAAATTTGCTTCAAAAATATTACAAATACCGCAATAGTTTATTATCTCGGTGTTCGGATTTATACTTGGCATACCATTTACATAACGGATAAAGTATCAGAATAACTATAAACCAAATCAAGTAAACAGTTGGTAATTGCACTCCCGAACCACTCTGAGGTCGTCCAAATCCGAAAGTGCCAAAATTGAGTTCATCCCACTTAAATCCTTGTAAAAATACCATTCCGAGCATGATTAGGTGAATAATATACCAGTGAATGATATAATAAAACAAAGGTACTTTGCCATAAGTGCTAATCACTTTAGTGGTATTGTTATTTATACCTTCGGTTAGGCCCATTAAAGTAATTGTTACGCCGAGCGTTGCCAATGTATAAAGCAGCGAAGGCGGATATTTGGTAAGATTAATAAATGAAAGTATCGTGAAAACAGCGTTTTTCTGAGATGACCACAAGGCTGTATCGCCATAGAGATTGGTGAATCTGATGATGACGAATAGTAGTAAAGAACCAAACCCGACTTTCAGTAAGATTGATTTGCGTTTGGCTTCGTCAAATTCAAAAATTTGTCCAAAACCAAATCCTGCAAGCATAATTCCGAGCCACGGCATTATCGGATAATTGATGATTAGCGAAGTTTTGGCGGTAATCGGAATAAAACTAAAACTAAATAAGAAATTGACAATGGCTTTTAAGACAGGCACATTATCGAGCGGAATCGCAGATAGTGCATTATGCCCAAAAACGATGATTAAGCCAATGACTCCGAGCGTTTTAGGGCTAAATCTGAGCAAAAATGATAATATAATGAATCCAAAACCAATGGCGGCAATGACTTGGAATAGAAATGTACGGAAAAGAATATCGAACCAGATTCCGAACGAAACAATCGTGAATTCGAGTACTACGAGCCAGATACCCCTCGTTAATAAGAAACGACGGCTCTCAGAATGGTTATTATGACTCTTGTAAGAAAGATATGCCGATACACCCGACAAAAAAACGAAGGTCGGGGCACATAAATGCGTAATCCAGCGAGTCATAAACAAGCCGACACTCGTGGTGGCGAGGTTGGTTGGGTCTTCGGTAAGTGAGCTTACGTGCAAGAGGTCGCGGGTGTGGTCTATAGCCATGATAAGCATAACCAAACCGCGGATAAGGTCGATAGAGTAAATTCTTTTCATTGGTTAAATAGTTGAGCTATGCTTTTTCGTTTTTTATAAGTTGAATCTATCCAAAATGTTTTTTTATATGCTCCAAAAATTTTATATTTATGATATTACTCATAAAATTGTTCGGGGCTAACCAAGAAATTTGGTTTTTATTCGGTCGCTCACAACTTAATTTGACAATAATACGATATTTAACAATAAAAGCATAACATAACATGGAAGCAAGAATTTATGACGATTTGGTGAAGAGTACCATAAAATCGCAAAACCTGACCGATAGAATCGAATCTTCTGGTTTAGATTCGATGATGAATTACGGAGAAATGGGTAGCGATTTGCTCGAATATGCTCTCGAACTGTACAACGAAGACAAAGAGGCTTTGTATCAGAAAATTCGCAAATTTTCTATCAGTGAGGTCGTTTCGGTTTTACAAGCCAATCACCGTTTTTATTTGACCAAGAAATTGCCCGAAATCGAGCAATCGCTCTTGCATATTTTTAGTAAATACGGACAAACTCACCAGTTACTTACGGCCCTTGCCATCTTTTTTAATGCTTATAAAGAAAAGCTAATTGAGCATATCAAGATGGAAGAAAAAGAGTTTTTTCCGTATATCAAAAAGTTAGTGTCGTTCTCGAAAGGGGAGTTTTCGGAAGAAGAAACAAAGGCATTTTTATCGAATAATTCGATTGATAAATTTGATGAAGAACACGGGCCAATCGAAGATGAATTGAAAGAAGTTAGCAAGATTATTCAGCAATATTCAAATTCTCAGAACACGCCACTGCCTTACAGGATTTTCTTAAATCAGGTCGAATTATTTGAATTAGAACTTCGTAAACACGCCATCGTTGAAGACCATATTTTGGTGCCTTTGGTCAGAGAATTAGAAGAAAAACTAAGAGCGTAAAAAAACAATAAGGTGGGTTTATGCCCACCTTATTGTTTTTTTAGAAAATACTCATTAATATCCTTAAAATCGGGTTGTAATTCTTTTTCTTCGACCCAAATACCCGCCAAATCGAGTTTTTCTCTTAATTCCTTTGCCCCTTTTCGCCCTGCTTCGTCATTATCAAACCAAATGATTACCCGATACCTTTTAAAAATCTTCGACCACTCTTTTCGGTAAGTATTTACGCTTCCCAAACTAACCGCGTTCTTGCCGATTTTGGTTAATGTCATGCAGTCTATAGCTCCTTCGGTCAGATAAACCAAACTGTTGAGTTTCAGTCCTCTTAGCGAGTCAAGATTGAAAATCTGTCTCGGAACATTCGCTAAAAATTGGTATTTACTCGTTTTTTCGGGCGGAGGTCCAATCGTTCGGGCTTGCAGATAGGTGATTCTATCGTTTTGATAAAACGGAAAGATTATCGGATGCACAAAGAAAATGAGATTACCTTTGTCGTTGACAAGACCGCAATCCTGCAAATCTCTAAAAGTGTATTTGCCCTTGAGATAGTCATTGACTTGGGCATAATTTTTAATGACAAAAATCTTAAAATGCCGAATCACCCAATCGTCAATCCCACGGCTACGCAGATAATTTGCCGCTTCGTAAGTAGATTGCGTTGGTTTTTGAGCCAAACAAAAATCTCTGAAATCTTCGTAAATGACCGAGTACAACTCTTTGAATTCAAACGGAGCGTTTTCTGGTTTTTTCTTGACGATTACTTTTTCAATCTTCTTTTTTTTTGGATTCTGAATTGGTTCCCCAAAGCCGGGGATGTAGGTATAGGCCAATCGGAGCAAAGCCGTTTTAAAATCTAAGCCACAGACATCGGCATAAAGGTTAATGACGTCGCCGTGTTTGCCACAACCAAAACAATGGAACTCATTTTGGGGCATCGGGTAGAAAACCATCGAAGGGGTGTCCTCTTCGTGAAACGGACAGACCATTCGACGGTTGGTTGAGACCTCAAAACCTAAATCTCTGGCAACTTGCCGAATATCAACTTCGGATTTTATTCGGTCGAGAAGCTCCATAATATTTGTAGAACAACTTTTAAAGTCGTTCAGTTTAGCTACTACTTATTTCCTCCTTTTTTGGTGGTATCTCTGACAGCCTCGGCTGGTTTTTCGGCATCAGGATTATCGACTGGAGGTACAACTTGGTTCGAATCAGACGGTGCTGAGGTCGAATCTCCTTCGGCCGCTTCGCCTCCATAACTGGCACATCCTTGGTACTCTTTGGTTATCGTAATGGCTGGTTTAGGGAATGGCCCTGGTTTATATTCTTCGAGATTTTTATCGTTGTAAACTTTCTCCATGAATCGTCCAAAAATCGGCAAAGCCGAACGTGAACCTTCGCCCATTCGTCCTCTAAAGTGAATACTGCGGTCGTCGCCACCAACCCAAACGCCACAAACAAGGTCTTTTGTAAAACCTACGTACCAAGCATCTGAGTAGTTTGACGTTGTACCTGTCTTACCAGCAACTTGACCGTTGTTGCCCAAGAAATTATATCCCCAAAGAGCTTGACCTGTTCCACCGGGTTCTTCGATACCTCCACGGAGCATGTATTGCATCAAATAAGCTGATTCTTCTTTGATAACCAATTCTTTTTTGGTTTCAAATTCAAACAATATTTTACCTTTGGCATCCTCAATTTTGTAAACTAACATTGGCTCAACCAAATATCCACCATTGGCAAAAGTAGCGTAAGCGTTTACTAACTCATAGAGCGAAACATCCTCAGTACCAAGACCGATTGATAAAACAGGTTTAAATTTATTGGTGTTAATCCCTAATTTTTGAGCGTATTCGATAACTGTTCGAGGCTTAACTTCATCGGTCAATTTAGCTGCAACGGAGTTTACGGAGCGACCAATGGCACGGCGAAGAGTCATATCAGAATACGTAAATACTCCATCTGCATTTTTAGGTTCCCAAGTCTTCTTTTCTCCGTTTTCAACCCATTCGCTTTTAAAAGGTTCGTCTTTACGGCGGTCGCAAGGCGAAAGGTTGAGCGGCCCATCAATAGCCGAACAATACAAGACTGGCTTGAAACTCGAACCCGGCTGACGACGGCCTTGTTTTACGTGGTCGTATTTGAAGAAATCGAAATTGATACCGCCAACCCAAGCTTTGATGAATCCGCTGTATGGGTCCATCGACATCATGCCACACTGCAAGAAACGTTTGTAATACCGAATCGAATCCATCGAAGACATGAACATTTCTTCGCCCTCGGGCTTTTTCCAAGAGAAAACCTTCATTTTATGCGGCAAATTCATGTAATAATTTACCGAATCGAGGTTGTTTTTATATTTTTTCTTGAGTTGTTTGTAGTAATTTGTACGTTTTGCAACGGTATCAATAAAGCCCGGAATCTCATCCCCGTTTTCGTATCTCCACGGATTACTATTTTTAAATTCGCTATCAAATGCCTTCTGCAACTGCTTCATTTTTTCGTTGACGGCATTTTCGGCGTGGGTTTGCATGCGAGAATCTATCGTTGTATAAATCTTCAAACCATCACGATACAAATCGATATCAACCTCGTTTTTCTCGGCCCATTTCTCAATATATTTTGCCAAAGCCACCTTAAAATAGTTTCCTTGACCATCGTTGGGGTCTTCGATATTGACATCGAGGTCAATCTCTTTTTCGCACAACTTATCCGCTTTTGCTTGGTCAATTGCTCCATTTTTTGCCATTAACTGAATCACCGTATTGCGGCGTTTCAAAGCATTTTTCGGATTCCGAATCGGATTGTAAAGTGTAGTTCCTTTCTGCAATCCAACCAAAACCGCCGCTTCTTCGATGGTTAATTTGTTTGGTTCTTTATTGAAATAAGTACGTGCGGCAGTCTTGATTCCGTAGGCATTATTGCCGTAATCGACTGTGTTGAGGTACATTGTCAGAATCTCACCTTTGGTGAATCGCCTTTCGAGACCAATCGCCGTAATCCATTCTTTGGTCTTGTAAACAATAGTTTTAATGACTGGCACGTAGTACAGCAATCCACGCATCTCACTGCGGCGAGTGTTGTATAAATTTTTGGCTAATTGCTGCGAAACCGTACTTCCTCCACCACGTTCACCGCCCGTCAAGATACCTTTGGCAACACCCGCCCAAGCACGCAAATCTATACCAGAGTGTTCGTAAAAACGTACGTCTTCGGTAGCGATAAGGGCTTTAAATACCCACGGCGAAATCATACTGCTATCTACCGTCGTGCGGTTTTCGGTAAAGAATTTGCCAATTTCTACACCATCAGCCGTCAAAATCGTTGAAGATTGCGAAACTTTCGGATTGGTTAATTGCTCGATACTCGGCATGCGGCCAGTCAGCCAGAGAAAATTGGTCTCAATACAAAACCAATAAACGAAACCAATTATTAGAGTGTTTAATGTGAATTTGTAGATTTTTCGGATAACTGGGAAGTATCGTCCCTCGGTATCGAACCTCGAAATGATGTTTTGTTTGGTAGATTCTATTTTTTGTGTGATTGACGCAAAAGTATTATCGACCCTTTCTTCACCGAAGATTTTTGTGAGCAAAAAATATAATTTATCGAGTACCCACCACCAAGCACTTAGAACTGTAGATTTAGCGATATTCCAATATTTCGATACAAAAGAGAGTATTTCCTTAATTTTTTCCATCAGGGCGTATTTTCATCTAATAAAAACGTAGCAAATAAATCACTTCTCCTTAAAATTATCAAAAAAATAAAAGGTTTTTTACCACTTAGTAAATATTTGCCCAAGATATTGGGTCAATTAATTGCCTAAATCTGCGATAAAATCTAACTTGAATAAACTTTTAACCCTTCAAAGTCTTATGATTACACCCGACAAACCCCTCGAAAAAGATTTATTACCTTTGTTTACAACCAAAGCACCGTTTCAGCTACCCGAAGAATGGAAAGATTTAATTGTAAAAATCAGTCCTTGGATAATGCTCATCTTGGTACCATTAATTCTGCTTGGTATTGGAGTCGGGGCCATAGCATCAATATTTTCTACCTTTACGCTCAATCCGAGGTGGTCGGTTTCAGTATTGATTTCGATTGCCGCAATGATTTGTAGTTTGTTGTCAATCAAAGGATTATTCGACCGTAAAAGAGAAGGTTGGGTTTGGTCTTATTACGCATTTGGTCTGAATATTCTGGCCGACCTCATTGGTTTCAATATCATCGGCGGCATCATTTCTTTTTTAATTGGTGGATTCTTTTTGTTTCAGATTAGAGAAAGATATACTGCATAGGTATTTTAGATAGCATAGGATTCATAGGTTTCGTTTGATTCAATACTCTATGTTATTTATATCCTTCGGACAATCCTTTAATTGGAAAATTGTCTGAAAAACTATGATTTCTATGCTATCTATTGAGAATCTATGTGTTTGCTCTATCTCAACTTTGTTCGGTTCTTTCTCCAGAAACTACTACTTTGCTGAGTAACTTGCGTAGGTTTGGTACTTTTGTTTTTGTTTGAGAATATCTCACTTGCCAGCACCGCCGCGATTTCGAGTTCGGTATTGCTTACTTCTTGTTTAAGTACTTCTGGGGTAAAGTATAATCCTACAAAACGAGTATCGAATTTACCGCTCAAAAACGCCTCGTGTTGAAGGGCAAATTTGCAGAATGGTAGGGTAGTGGCTACACCCGTTATCTTGAATTCATCAATTGCTCGCAACATTTTATCAATCGCCTCATTGCGGTCTTTGCCGTAAGTAATAAGTTTGGCAATCATTGGGTCGTAGTAAATCGGAATATCCATTCCTTCTTCGATACCGTCATCAACCCTTACGCCATTCCCTTGCGGACGTTGGTAAGTCTGCAAACGACCGACATCGGGCAAGAAATTATTCATTGGGTCTTCGGCACAAACACGCACCTCAATCGAATGCCCAATTATTTTCAAGTCTTCTTGTTTAATGCTCAATTCTTTGCCTTCTGCAATATGAATCATCTCTTTTACCAAATCGACACCCGTAATTAATTCTGTAACCGGATGCTCAACTTGCAGACGAGTATTCATCTCTAAAAAGTAGAAATTCAAATCTTCGTCAACGATAAATTCAACCGTACCTGCACCGTAATAATTGCACGATTTGGCAACTGCCACGGCACATTCGCCCATTGCTTTTCGGATTTCGGGAGTCAAAACTGCCGAAGGAGCTTCTTCGACAACTTTTTGGTGACGACGCTGTATAGAACATTCACGCTCAAAAAGATAAACTACGTTGCCGTGTTGGTCGCCCAAAATCTGGATTTCGATGTGCTTAGGTTTTGTAATGTATTTTTCGATAAATACCGAATCATCGCCAAAAGATTGGAGGGCTTCTGAGACAGCTCTGTCCATTTGTTCGTCAAATTCGGCTTCGTTTTCTACCACTCTCATGCCTTTTCCGCCACCACCCGCACTGGCTTTGATGAGTACTGGGTAGCCTACCTCACTCGCAATAACTTTGGCTTTTGCTCGGTCGGTAATGGCTTCATCAACCCCAGGAACGAGCGGAACGTTATAGCGTTTGGCGGCTTGTTTTGCCGAAATCTTACCACCCATTACTTCGATAGATTCGGGCGATGGACCAATGAAAATTAAGCCATTTTCTCTTACTTTTCGAGCAAATTCGGCGTTTTCGGATAAAAAACCGTAACCTGGGTGAATCGCATCTACTCCGAGCGATTTGGCTACTTCGATGATTGTATCTCCTTTTAGGTATGATTCTTTAGATGGTGCGGGGCCAATACAAACGGCTTCGTCGGCCATCTTGACGTGGGGGAATTTTCTGTCGGCTTCGCTGAAAACAGCAACGGTTTTGATACCCATTTCGCGTGCAGTCCGCATGACACGAATCGCGATTTCTCCACGGTTGGCAACTAAAATCTTCTTTATCTCTGGCATTGAAATGTTTTCGAGTTTTATCTCTGACAGGGACTTGCCGTCTGGTGTTTAAATCCTGTTAGAGATGGGTTAATAGTTTACACAAAGTTTGGTCTTGTTTTGTCTTTTTCCAATAAAAATATTGGATATTTAGTATAGGTGTTTGGGATATTCTGCCTACTAATTTGAAATTCGTTCAAAATCAGCTATTTTTGCATTGTGAATTTGCTGATTCACATACCTCTCAATTCATTTATTGATAAAATGGCAAAAGATATTTTTGATAAAATCAGCGATTTAGGCCCGATTGGGAATCCTGCAAAACAATTAAAATCGCATCATTATTATTCATTTCCAAGACTTACAGGCGAATTAGGCCCATATATGGAATTCAACGGCAAGAGAATGTTGAACTGGTCGTTGAATAATTATCTCGGATTAGCAAATCATCCAGAAGTACGTCAGGTAGATGCCGAGGCGGCTGCCGAGTATGGTTTGGCTTACCCAATGGGTGCCAGAATGATGACCGGAAACAGCGTGCTTCACGAAGAATTTGAGAAACAATTGGCCAACTATGTAGGCAAAGAGGATTCGTTTTTGTTGAATTACGGTTATCAAGGTGTTATGTCGGTGATTGAGTGTATCTGCGACCGCCGTGATGTAATCGTTTACGATGCCGAAAGCCATGCTTGTTTGATTGACGGTATCCGCCTTCATAAAGCAAAAGGTGGTGAATATTATAAATTCAACCACAACGACATGGAAAGCCTCGAAAAAAACCTTGTTCGTGCTACTAAATTGGCCGAAGAACGTGGCGGTGGAGTGATGGTGATTACTGAGGGTGTTTTCGGGATGTCGGGCAAAGTAGGAAGTTTAGATAAAATTGTTGAGCTTAAAAAGAAATTCGATTTCCGTCTATTGGTTGATGACGCTCACGGATTCGGAACAATGGGGCCAACTGGTGCAGGTGTTCCTGAGCATTTTGGCGTACAAGACCAAGTAGATTTACATTTCTGTACATTCGCAAAATCTATGGCGGCTATTGGTGCGTTTATCGCTGCCGACCCAGAAGTTGTGATGTTCTTGAAATACAATATGCGTTCGCAGACCTACGCTAAGGCACTTCCGATGCCGTACGTGATTGGTGGAATGAAGCGTTTGGAGTTGATTAAGAAACACCCTGAATTGAGAGAAAATCTTTGGACGATTGTTCGTGCCTTGCAAGATGGTTTCCGTCAGCGTGGATTCGACATCGGAGATACAACTTCGCCAGTAACGCCAGTTTTCTTACACGGAGATTATGATTTGCCAACGGTAACAAATCTAATCCGTGACTTGCGTGAAAACATGGGTATTTTCTGCTCGATTGTAGTTTATCCAGTTGTACCAAAAGGTGTTATTATGCTTCGTATTATTCCGACAGCTTCTCATACACTCGAAGACGTAGAATACACTTTGAGCCAATTTGAACTCGTGCAACAGAGATTGAAAGCAGGCGAATACGCGAATCCGGTATTGGCGTAATTTACACAGAATATACATAAACAAAGGGCTTTTTCTTGATTGAAAAAGCCCTTTGTTGTTTCAAAAAATACCACTTTTTTGTGAATGAGATTGTAAAATCATCGGATACACCCAAAATTCATTAATTATTTCGTTAAATCAACGTCAAATTGATTGTATTTTTCGTAGAATAATTTGTAAAAAACAATAAAGTATGTAAATTGCAAGCACGATTTTTCTCAAAAAGTACGCATTTTACATCATTAAACCCTTCGATTTATGAACAAGTACAATGAACTCGCCGACCTCGTGGCATCATTACAAGGTGATTTCGAAAAATTCTATGACAAAGGCAATAAGGCCGCTGGTACGCGTGTACGTGCTGGTATGGCACAGGTAGCTGCTTGGGCTAAAGCAACAAGAGCAGAAGTGCAGAATATCAAGAATGCAAGCTAAAACCAACAAAAGAAATTGAAAAAGGCAGAGAATTTTCTCTGCCTTTTGTATTAATAAAGATTTGTATTCATTAGCGTTCCGATACCTGTAATCGTTACTTTTTTGGTTGTGGTATCAAAAATCTCGGTGGCGATTTCGGCGATGTGGCGTTTTTCGTCAATCGAGACTATCCTAAAAACAACTTCATATTCGGTATCTACAAACATAGGGCGTTTGTACTCAGTAACTTGCTTGATATAAACCGAGCCTGGGCCACCGGGTATTCCCGTTCCGAGAAATCTCGTAAAAACACTACTGCTCAAATGTCCGTGAATAATGGGGCGTTTAAAAGGAGTTTGTGCTGCGTATTCGGCATCTAAATGTATTGGGTTGTTATCGCCTGAGACCTCGGCAAACTTGATTACATCTTCTTGAGTAAAACTAAAACGGTGTCTAAATTCGTCTCCTACTTGCGGCTTCATGATTTGTTATTAGATATTATAAATTAAGGGTTAAATATAAGTAATGTTCATTCAATTGTCATCCATTAGTCATTCGGTTGACCAATTATGCACGACAATTCATTTTAATTCTTGACCTGACTCGTGTGGTCAGACACGATGAGCCATTTACCATCCACTTTTTTGAGAATCAACGTAAATACACCTCCAATATCGCCTTTTTCGGGACGAGTTAAATGCCATTTGCCCAATACCCAGCATGCTTTTGGCGAATGAAAATCAGTCTTTAAAATATCAAATTTGAGTTGTCCCATCGTTGCACGGTCGGGGTAGCTTTTGAAATATCGGTCTTTGGTTGCTTTCCAACCGTAAGTGATTCCACCCGCCCCGATGAACATCAACGAGTCAGATTTGATGTAATCTTCCATAAAGGCATCAATATCGCCTTTGTTCCAGTTTTCGTTCTGGCGAGCCAAAACCTTCAACACATCGGCTCGGTCTTTAGAAACTTGTGCAAAAGATAGAGTCGAAATCAAGAGAAAAGTAGATATTTGTAAAACTTTTTTCATTTATTAGCAATAATGTTTAGTTGATGCCGAACTCTGACCTCTCAGGGTATGGGATTTCGACGGATTGTTTTGGTAAAATTACCCATAAAATTGTGAGTAAGCAAGATATATTATTTATCATTAACCCTAATTCGGGCAATAAAAAGGCAAAGTCAGAGATACCACAATTGATTGAAAATCAATTAGATAAACGTCTATTTAATCCCAAAATTATCCAGACAGAATATGCCGGACACGCAACCAAAATTACGGAAGATGCGGTCAGAAAGCAAGTTGAGATAGTGGTTGCGATTGGCGGAGATGGTACTGTAAATGAAATTGCAAAGGTTGCTGTCGGGACAGATACGACCGTCGGGATAATTCCGATGGGGTCGGGGAATGGTCTTGCTCGTGAATTGGGTATTTCTATGACTCCGAGTAAGGCAATCGAACAACTGAATCAGGCAAGTCGAATTAAAATTGATTCGTGCGAGATTAACGATAATCCATTTTTTTGCACAGCAGGCGTTGGATTTGATGCTCACTGTGCTGAGGTTTTTTCAAAATTGAGTAGTCGTGGTCTTCGGAATTACATAAAAGTAGGTTTGCAAGAATACTGGAAGTATAAACCCTTACAAATCACTTTTGCAGGGCTTGATTATCAGGTTTTTAGTATGACTTTTGCCAATGCAAGGCAATTTGGCAACGACGCTTTGGTAGCTCCATCAGCTACGATTGATGATGGTTTTATAGATTGTACCATCTTAAATCCACATCCTTTTTTGGCGGCTCCGTTGCTCATCGGGCAATTATTCAACGGCACTCTACCAGATTCTCAGTACGTTGAGGCGTTCAGAGGGAAAAAATTTACGGTTAATTCGGAGAAAAACTTTTTGATTCACTACGACGGCGAACCCATGCAACTGAGTACCAATGAACTGAAAGTCAGGGTTTTTGAAAAATCGTTGAATGTAACGATGCCGTAGGATATTTCTATTATAAAAGGTAACTATTTAACCCTTATTCAAGAATGAAGAATGATTTGAGTATCCCGAATTCTTCGAATAGAACATGTGATTTTTTGATTCGAATAATTTGAAAAATTTGTCATTTTTGAGTTTATGGCTAAGTAATTACTCAAAATTTAACATTTACCATGTCGAAAAATAAAAGAAGTACGGACGGGATTGTGTATTCGACCAACCCCGATTATAAATTTGAAGACGAGTTTGAAGCGATTGGAACATTGCCCCCGCAACAGCAAAACCTAAAGATTTGGCTCGACCGCAAAGGTGGCAATAAGATTGTGAGTCGAATAACAGGTTTTATTGGTCAGGATGCTGATTTGCAAGAACTTAGAAAGAAAATCCAGAATCTTTGTGGAGCGGGTGGAAGTGCCAAAGACGAAGAGATTTTGATACAAGGCGACCACCGCGATAAAATCCTTGATTTTTTGTTGAAGAATAACTACAAGGCAAAAAAGGCTGGTGGTTGAGTTTGTTTACGATTAATCTAAATTTGGCTATGAAAAAAGTGCAATTCCCCGAAAAAGCAATATTTGTCTGCGATGGTAGCAAGTGTGGCAAGCACAAAGAGGTCAGAAAGTACCTAAAAGAGTGTTTGAAAGAAAACGGACTGAAAGGTGAAGTAGAAATCTTTAAGATGGAATGCTCTGACCGATGCAAGCATGCTCCGATTTATTCGGTTCAGCCCGCAAATTTGTGGTATTCAGAAACCTCTTACCGTGATATTGATGAGATTGTTGCCAATCTTTAAGATTTTATGTGTGGCACGTTTACAGAACGTACCACACTTTTTATTTTAATCCATAATTAGGCTTCGGTTGTTGCTCCAATCTTCGCAATCTCTTTATCTAAAACAAATTTCCCTGTCGGGCTATCCGAATCAATCAAATCAAATAATTCTAAGGCACGGCGAGCGTTTTTCTCTTCTTCACGTTGCTCGGTTACATACCACATCATAAATTCTTCGGTGGCATAATCGTTTACTTCACGGCATTTGGCTACAATTTTATTGATGGCGTTCGTTACAGCAATTTCGCTTTGGAGAGCCGCTTCAAAAACACTTTTGAAGGTCGGATATTCTTGCGGAACTTCACCTACGATTGGTGTAATGGCAGTTCCGCCAACTTCGGTGATATATTTGAATATTTTTAAGAAATGCTGACGCTCTTCTTCGGCTTGAGCATAGAGGTATTCTGCCGATTTTGCAAAACCATTTCTATCTAACCACGAAGCCATGGCCAAGTATTTCTGTGAAGCTTCGGCTTCCATTTTGCATTGAGCATTCAGGATTATTTCAATTTCCTCTTTCAATGAGGTGCGGAGTCTCAGTAAGTCTTTCATATTGATATTATTGTTTTTTAATCGATACAATATTAACGATTGAAAGCCATCGAAAGTTACAAGAACCCAAATAACTGTAGAAATTTGTACTAAATCTAATTAAGCAATCTCGAAATCTCCCAAAACTTCGTGAAGCATCGAGTACAATTCGATGGCGAAACGAGTACCATCCAAAAGTTCTCTAAACTGAATGACATCGCAAAGGTTGAGTTTGAGCGAGAGCTGATTTTGTGGAGATTCGATAATCTCGAAGTCGTAATCATCCGAGAGGTTAAAAATCATCTCGTGAATATCTATAGACTGCACTTTACGACGAAAAGTAAGAAAATCTTGAATCTTAAAAGCTAAAACATTGCCTTTAAAATTGATGTAAATCCTATCTGTCAAGTCACATTGCCATGCACAACCTTTGGCGGTTGTGTAGAGTTCGTGAGTATGAGCTTCGCTTTTGTACATTTCTAATATATTTTCAGAATAACAATACAAAAATATGGACGATTTTTGAAAAACAAAACTTTATTTGAATTTATTCTAAATAAGAATAGGCGACTTTATTTAAAGTAGTTCTAAATAGTAATTCAAATTACGGTATTTTAGAAGAGTCGAAATATGATTTTTGTCAGTTATTTAAAATTATTCTAAATAAATCCTTGCAAGTTAAAATTTCGTATCTACTTTTGTGGTGTTATTTAGAATTGGTCTAAACAAAAATAATTAAAATAATATGAAGTCTTTAATTTGTACTATTTTTAGTTTGCTGCTTATCTCTTATGTGTCGATTGGTCAAAGAGCAGCAATTACTGGAAAAGTTGCAGATAACCAGAATCAGCTTGTTATCGGAGCAAATGTTGTGCTAAAAGGCACGGTGAGGGGAGTACAAACCAATGTAAAAGGTGAATACATAATCAAAGGATTGAAAGAAGGAAATTATACACTATTGGTATCGAGTGTTGGGTTGAAAACGAAAGAAATTGCTGTTTCAATCAACGAAAACGAAACCAAAATCATAGATGTATCTTTAGAAGAAGAAACCTATACGCTGAAAGATGTACATGTTGTAGCAAGCCGTGGTGTGAGAGGAAACGAGCATCTGGCCGAAGTTGAAGGGTATTCGATTAATGCTACCAAAAAAAATGAGGTAATTAAACTCGATAATCTCAATGCCAACTTGGCGATGAACAATAGTCGCCAGATTTTTAGTCGCACACCGGGTATTTCGGTTTGGGAGAATGATGGTTCAGGCGTTCAACTCGGAGTAGCTTCTCGTGGTTTGAGTCCGAATCGTTCTTGGGAGTTTAATACTCGTATGAATGGTTACGATATTACACCCGACCCAATGGGTTATCCTGAGGCTTATTACACACCACCGATGGAGGTTGTGGATAGAATCGAGATTGTAAGAGGGGCTTCGTCGCTTCAGTATGGTTCGCAATTTGGAGGCTTGATGAACTTTGTGCTTCGCAAACCAGACATCTCAACTCGTTTTACAGTCGAGTCGCAGAATACAACGGGTAGCAACGGCCTTTTTAGTACTTTCAATTACATCGGTGGTACAGAAGGACGTTTGAGTTACACCGCTTATTACCAAAAAAGATTGGGCAATGGTTGGAGAGATAACAGCCGTTTCGATACCGACCACGCACACCTCGAACTGAGCTATGCGGTCTCAAATAAACTGAAAGTAGGAGTAGAAGCTACTTATATGATGACCGAAATTCAGCAGGCTGGAGGATTGACAGACGCCCAGTTTGCCGAAAATGCACGTCAAAGTTCGCGTTCGAGAAACTGGTTCAGTACACCTTGGTTTATTCCGAGTATCAATGCCGAGTATATTTTTAGTCCTAAAACAAAGCTAAGTTTTAAAGCATTTTCTACCATCGCCGAGCGAAACAGTGTAGGTAATGTAAGACCAATAACCGAGGCCGATAATCTGACTTCGTTGCGTCAGGTAGATAGAGATTTCTACACGACTTATGGCTCAGAATTGAGATTATTGACCGATTACCGCTTATTTGGCAAAGAAAATACTTTGGCAACGGGTTTACGATATTTTCATGGACATATCGACCGTAAACAACAAGGGCGTGGAACTAACGGAACAAAGATGGATTTTGACCTTTCAGAAGGTGCGTATCCACGAGATTTAGATTTTACAAACATCAATCAGGCTGCTTTTTTTGAGAATATTTTTAGATTCAACAAAAAACTTTTGATGACGGCTGGGGCAAGAATTGAAAATATCAGTTCAACAATGGAAGGGCAGTTTAATGTAGCAAATGGTAGCCCTGTTTTGCTCGATAAAATCAAACGGAATCGTAGTTTTATGCTTTTTGGGGCCGGATTTGAGTATCATTTAACGCCACAATCAGAGTTTTATAGCAATATCTCGCAAGCTTATCGCCCAGTGCTTATTTCTGACCTTACACCTCCGGCCACAACCGATGTGATTGACGAAAACCTACAAGATGCTCGTGGTTATAATTTTGATTTTGGATACCGTGGTAAAGTGGGTAATTATCTAAACTTCGATGTTGATTATTTCTACGTAAATTACAACAACCGAATCGGAACAATCACCCAGACCAATGCTGCAAATCAGCGTTATCAATTCCGTACTAATTTAGGGCGTTCCGTAAGTCAAGGTTTTGAGGGTTATATCGAATTTGACCCCGTAACGGCTTTCTTCAAAAAATCTAAAATTGGTTATGTGAGTGTTTTTGCTTCGATAGCCTACATTGATGCCACTTACCGTGACTTTAAGACCACTTCGGTTGTAAACGGACAAGTCGTAGAGGGCAACCTTTCGGGCAAAAGAGTTGAAAACGCTCCTCGTAAAATCAATCGTTTTGGGGTTTCTTACAATAAAAAAGGCTTCTCAGTTACGTGGCAATTGAGCGATATTGGCAAAGCCTACGCCGATGCTTCAAACACCGAGGCTGCCAATGCCGCCGCTACAACTGGCGTGATTCCTGCCTATACGGTACAAGACCTTTCGGCAAGTTTCAAATTCTTGAAAAACTACAATGTCAAAGCGGGTGTAAATAATCTTACTGACGAACGCTATTTTACACGCCGTGCCGGGGGCTACCCAGGACCTGGACTTATGCCAGCCGATGGCCGTACGTTCTACGTTTCAGCAGGATTCAAGTTTTAATATTTAATAAACCAAAAGGAAATTCATCGAATTTCCTTTTAAAATGAGTATTTATTTATAATTAGTCTAAATAAAAATAAACCAAAGAAAAATGAAAAATATACTTTTTGCTCTACTTATCTTTTTAGGGTTATCGGCCCATGCACAAACTGGTCAAATCATCGGAAAAGTAACCAACAGCGAGGGCCAAGCAGCGGCGTTTGTATCGGTGCAGCTGAAAGAAATCAGAAAAGGAACAACGTCCGACGAACAAGGTGTTTTTGCAATTGCAAATATCAAAGGTGGAAGTTATACATTGATTGCTTCCTTTGTGGGCTATAAGACATTAGAGCAAAAAATTAAAATCGAAGAAGGCAAAACGCTCAACCTTTCGCTCGAATTATTCGAAAATGCCGAATTACTCAAAGAAATCGTAGTAAAAGGTTATGTTAGTCAAAATGATAGAATTGCTTCGGTTGGAAAATTAGCAGTAAAACCAATGGATTTGCCGGTGAGTATCCAGACAATCGACCGCCAAATTCTTGAGAATCAGCAAGTTTTGACGATGCAAGACCTTTTGATGAATACCAACGGCATGTACGTTTCGGGAGCAACGGGAGGTTACCAAGAAGAGATTTCGGCTCGTGGATTCGGGATGGGAAGCACCAATACTTTTAAAAATGGCACTCGCTTCGTAAATTCTATGATGCCCGAATTGAGCAGCTTAGAACGCGTTGAGGTACTCAAAGGAAGTGCAGCTTTTTTGTACGGCAATGTTTCGGCAGGTGGAGTGCTTAATTTAGTTACCAAAAAACCAAAATTTGGTTTTGGGGGCGAAGTAGGTATGCGTGTGGGGAGTTTTGGGTTAGTAAAGCCTACTTTCGATGTTTTTGGTGGTATTGGTAAAGGCGAAAAAGTTGCGTTTCGAGTAAATGGAACTTGGCAAAAAGCCAATAGTTTTCGTCAGTTTGTACAATCCGAGCGTTTTTATGTAAATCCGTCTTTGTTATTCAAAATTGGTAAAAAAACTGAGTTTTTGATTGAGGGAGACTACCTTGATGATAGCCGTACACCTGATTTTGGGGCAGGAATCGTTAATTATGAAGTGGTAGATTTACCAAGAGAACGTTTTTTGGGCGTGAAATGGGGGTATGTCAATAGCAAACAACTTTCTACAACTGGTACAATTACGCATCGTTTCAATGATACTTGGAAAGCCACACTGACAGGTAGTTATCGAGATTTTGAGCAAAGATTATTTACGAATACTCGCCCGAATACTGGTTCATTAATCAAAGCAGATGGAAATTGGACACGTAACATTCAAAAATCTGAAAGCTACGATAATTACTACATCATTCAAGGTGATTTAAACGGTAGTTTTAAGACTGGCGGCATCAAGCACGAGGTTTTGGTAGGGTTCGACACCGACCATTTTACCCAACAAACACAAGCTTATACGGCTTTGAGTGGGTATGATGTCATTAATATTTTCAGGGATTTACCCGAAAACGTAAGAAATGATATACCAACATTGAAAGCCAGCACATTCTCTAATAACCCAACCGACCGCTACGGTATTTATGCACAAAATTTGATTAGTTTTTCGGAGAAATTGAAGGTTTTGGCAGGAATTCGTTATTCAAATCAAAAATCTGTAAGTAATGTTACGGCTGCCGATGGTAAAGTTACAACCACAATTACACCCGCCGATGGTGCGTTTTCTCCTCGATTTGGTGTAGTTTATCAACCCAATAAAAAACATTCGGCATTTGCGAGTTATTCAAATTCTTTTGTCTTGAATACGGGTGTTGATGTAGAAGGAAATGCCCTTCCGCCTTCTTTGATTGACCAATACGAAATCGGTGTGAAAAATGAATTATTAAATGGAAAAGCATCGCTAAATCTGACTATTTATCAGATTGATAATAACAACATGGCTCAAATTTCGTTGGAAAATGGTAATACAAATGCCAATATCAAAGAATTGGCGGGCCATGTACGTAGCAAAGGTGTCGAATTAGATTTTACCGCCAGACCGATTCAGAATTTAAACTTAATGCTTGGTTATAGCTATAATGAAACAAGGTATATCAAGAGTAATACTTTTGTAGAAGGAAGTTTGCTACGCTACAACCCCAATCATACTGCTAATGCGAGCGTCAATTATCAGTTTGCTGAGGGTACTCTCAAAGGGCTTTCGCTCGGATTTACATCGGCATACATCGGAGTGCGTTATGCGGGGCGTTCGACTCGTGTTCAAGTTGCCAACGACGCTTATCGTATCACAAAATTGCCAGATTATTTCCAGTTCGATGCCAATGCAGGTTATACATTTAAAGGAATTGTACTGCGAGCAAAACTTGCCAATTTGTTCAATGTCATGAGTTACAACGTTCATGATGACAATTCGGTAAACCCAATTGCACCACGAAACTACTCTCTGAGCTTGAGTTATAAATTTTGAGTTATCTACTGAATGATTAAGTTGCTATTGTAAAATTCGCAATTTCGACTACTCATACCCAATATTTTGTCAGATTAAGAGTTTATTTGTTGAAGATTTTAAATTTTAAAGCGATAAAATAATGCTAAAGTTAATTATTCCGATTAATCTGTTTTTTATAAGTCTGTTTGGATTCTTCATGAATTCCAAAAGCGAAAACCACGAAATAACCCTTTGTAATACAATCAGCGATAACGAATCGAATTTTGTTTTGGGTGATAATCAAGCGAATTCTCCAATCGAACTCGACCCAAACAAAACCTATACAATGCCTACTTTGTCGAAGAATACCAAAGGTGAAGTAATGCTAACCTGGACCGAAAAAGATGCTCAGGGCGTGGCTTCATTGTGTTTTGCGACATCGGCCGATGGTAAGAATTTTTCGGAAAAGAAAACGGTTTTTACTGGTGCGGGTATCAACAACAGCCGCATGATGAGAGCTAAAGTGCTTTCAAAAAAAGATGGAAGCTACGTAGCGGTTTTCTCATTGAGAGCAGAGGCCGCACCGAGCCAAGGTGGTAGGGGCGGACGTTCATCGAACATCGTCTATACAGTCTCTAAAGATGGGGGAAATACTTGGTCAACTCCAGCCAATGTAGATTCTGACCCAAAACAAGGAATCGTCAGAGGGTTTTTCGATGCAGTAGTTTTGTCAAATGATGAAATTGCGATAGCATATTTGAAAGACGTAGCAAATAGCACCAAGCACGAAGAGCGTGATTTGAGAATGGTTATTTCTAAAAATGGCGAAATGCAACCCGAAAAACTCATCGACCCAGTGGTGTGTGATTGTTGCCCGATTAGTTTACTGATTGATGCCAAAGGAAATCTAAACGTGATTTACCGTGATAATAACAACGATATTCGTGATATGGCTCGTATGGTATCGGCCGATAACGGAACAAGTTTTTCAAAATCCGAAATTGTGCATGATGATAAATGGGAAATCAAAGGTTGTCCGCATTCGGGGGCAAGTTCGGTTTCTGTAAAAAATGAGCAATTCTACACTTGGTTTTCGGGTACGCAAAACGGTCAATCGGGTGTGCGTTTGGCAAATTCATCGGGTAAATTACTGAAAGTTTTGGATGCCTCGGCCAAAAATGCCTCAATTAGTGCCGATGATAAAACGGCTGTTTGGGTTTGGGAACAAACTGCCGAAAGCGGAGCAAGTAGCGTATTTTACAGTAAAGTTGTAAACGGTAAATTGCTTGATAGTCAGATAGTTAAAGATTCAAACAATGGCCAAAATGCCAGCACTTTATTGCACAACGGGAAAGTTTTGGTAGCTTATGAAGTTCTAAAAGCAGATAAAAAGACAATTTTAGGTTTTTATAACGAATAAATAGAAATTATTGACGCAAACAAAGGTAGATGAAAAACCATCTACCTTTGTTTTATTTCAATAAACATTAAAACTTGTATCCTAAAGTAATAAACCAGAGATTTCCTTTACCTGCAAACTGGCTTTCGGTTTGTGAATCTTTATAATTGATATTAAAAACATCATTAACGTTGCCTTCGTATCTCATATCGAGTGTGATTTTCCCAATATCAAATCCTACACCTGCTTGGTAACCTAAAATAGCTTTTCTGAATCCTTCATCTTTTTCAATGACCCCAATTTGCTCCAAAAACGAATCATTTTTGTTTATTAAAAAGGTAGCCACTGGCCCCGCGTTGATACGGACTACTCTCCCTATTTTTGTACCAACAAGCACGGGTACATCAAAATAAGTTTGCTTAAAGTCTGTTTCGAATCCTAAAGCATTTTTCGTTTTGCCACCTTTCTGAGAGATGATAAACTCGGGTTGTAGATAAAATTTATTGCCGATTCGAGCAAATAACCCACCTGTAAAACCCGTTGTGCGTGCCGATTCATCATCCCAAAACGATTGTGAACTCCCTTTTCCATCACCTCTGATTTGCGATAAATTGATACCTGCTCTTGCACCGAGCGTAATTTTACTTTGGGCGTTTACTCCAAGGTTTATCCCGACAAGGGTAAACATTAGGATGAGTGTGTTCTTCATAACAAAAATGGTTTTTGTTTACAATGCTGTAACTTCTAAATAAATTAGAATTAGCTACAAGATGATTAATTAAAATTATCTACCAAAATGTTTAAATGATTGATAATGAATGCTTTATGTACAGGAGGTGCGAGATATGATTTAGAAAAAATTTCCTCTTTGTGTAGAAAAAATACCCCATTTCAGGGTTTTTGATTAGATAAAGCACATAAAAAAGCAGCAATCTCCAATCTAAGTGGTGATTGCTGCCTACCCCAAAAACTCCAAATATATAATACGATAATTAAATACTAAAGAAGACTTTTTGTAATAGAAATGGCTAACTGCCTCACTTCTTGAATACATTCAGAAGGTTATTAATCAACCAATTTTCTTCTGATTTGATGATTGAAGTCATCGTTGAGTCGGCAATCGTCGTGACCTTACTGATGTCTTCGACAATCTTTAAGAATTCCTTTTTCTCAACACTATCTGGCTTGACACTCGTTTTGAGGTCTTCCATTGCCTCAATAATTGGCTCGATTTCTCGGCGGCGGCGTTCTTTGGCTATTTGTCGAGCAACCTTCCAAATATCTTTTTCGGCTGCAAAATATTCTTTACGTTCGCCAGGTAAAAGCTGTTTGTAGATAAGTCCCCAATCCATTAAATCCCGCAAATTCATATTAACATTACCCCTCGAAATCTGCAATTCATTCATGATTTCATCGGCATTCATGGCTTTGGGCGAAAGCAACAGCAACGCATGTATCTGTGCCATAGTGCGGTTTATACCCCACTGTGTGGCAAGCGTACCCCACGTATGGATGAATTTATCTTTCGCTTCTTGTAATTCCATTTGAGTTATTTTTGTGGTTACTTCGGATAGCACGTAAGTCGTTCATGCCCCAAAGTAAAACAACATTTTTGAATTTTCAAAATTTTCTGAAAGTATTTTCAAAATTTTTTTCTTGATTACTTCTTAAAAAACTGGAAAATATATAAATTGTTGATATTCAGCCATTTGAAAGGTGTATGTTTTATTAAAGATTTAACAAAATTTAGACCAAAATCCGAAAAATGCAAGTATTTACATAAAAAAAACAATATTGTCAACTGTATATTATTGAATAAATTTGGTTTTTATCACCAAAAAACACGTTAAAATTCAAGTAAATCTTAAACTAAAAAACGTAATTTTGGTTTTGAAAAAACTTATTAAATGGCACCTAATCAACAAATCGTATCTAACCAAAAACATCTTTTTAATCTCAATCAAGACGTTTGCTATCTCAATTGTGCTGCATATTCGCCGTTGCTAAATGCTTCGGTCGAGGCTGGGCAAAGGGGTATTGCTCTCAAGGTGAATCCGGTCGAGATAAATCCCAAAAGAAACTTCTTCGATAATGTTGATGGAGTGCGTCAGATTTTCTCAGATTTAGTCAATACAAATGATGCCGAGCGAATCGCCGTGATTGGCTCGGTAGCGTATGGGATGGCCGTTGTGGCAAATAATCTGCATCGATTGCCGAATATCGACCAAAAGAAACACGTGATTTTGGTCGAAGAGGAATTTCCTAATAATGTTTATGCTTTTGAGCGAGTAAATACTCAATTAGGATTGACTTACTTAACGATTGGGCCAGATAAATCAGTTGAGGATGCAGCAAGAAGTTGGAATGAGAATATGCTGAACGCCATCACAAACCAGACGGCAATGGTTGTAATGCCGCACGTTCACTGGATTTACGGTGTCAGATTCGACCTCGAAGCTATCTCAAAGCGTTGCAAAGAAGTAGGAGCGTTACTAATAATTGATGGTACACAATCGGTTGGGGCGTATCCGTTCGACATCGAAAAAATTAAGCCTGATGCCCTGATTTGTGCCTCTTACAAGTGGCTTTTGAGTCCGTACAGTATGGGATTGGCGTATTTTGGTGAATTTTTTGATGAGGGAGTACCCATCGAAGAAAGCTGGATGAATAGAAAAGACAGCGATAAATTTGCACAATTGACCAATTACGAAAGAGCGTATCGTCCGAAGGCACAGCGGTATAATATTGGTGAATTCTCACATTTTATACATATGCCAATGCTTGAGACAGCCCTCAAACAGATTACGACTTGGGGAGTTGAAAATATTCAGAAATACACCCAAAGTATTACTGAATATGGCATCGGCGAACTTCAAAAATTGGGTTGTAAAGTGGCATCAGAATCGTATCGGGTAAATCACCTTCTGGGGATTTCGCTTCCACAAAATATCGATAGCAAGCAACTTTACGAAAACTTGACCGACCAAAAAATTATTGTTTCTCTGCGAGGAACTGCCATTCGGGTTTCGCCACATCTTTATAACGAAGAATCTGACCTTGATAAATTGGTAGAAATCATCACAAATACGCTCCACAATTCTTGATTGATATAAAGCAAAAGCGGCACATTTGAATCCAAATGTGCCGCTTTTTACCAATCTAAATAGTATTAGTCTTTTTGATTAGCCTTACGGATAATATCGTAGAACTTAGTACAGTTTGATGATGTACAGTCACCTGCTTTGTTCAATGTATAAATTCCGTTTGAGGTATCAATCAGTTCGTAGCCACCGTTGTCGGTTTCTTTGATTTCTTTAAACAAACAAGGAGCTACCTTTGCATTGAATTTATTAATAATTCCGTATTTATTTGGCCCTTTTGATACAATCGCCAATCCGTTTTTGAATGGACGAATCTCAGTATATTCAAAAGTTACTTGTACTTTTTCGGTTTTATTGATAAACCCATACTTGTTGTTGTCGTATTTGACACCGTAAAGTCCTTCTGAGAAACAAACAACTTCACGATAATTTGGCTTGATTACCTCTTTTCCGAAGTTATCTAATAAACCCCATTTTTCGTCTTTTTGAATTGCTAAATGGCTTCTATCGAATTTACGGATAAGGCGATAAGACTCAGTTGTAAATCTCTTGAAACTTCCTTTATCAACCAAATTATAGCCCTCGTCCATACCTTTCTCGGTCGGAATCAACGTTTTTACAGCAATCAATGTACTTGCCAAAAGTGTATCGGTAACTACGTAGCGGATACCTACTGGAGCTTCTGGATTAACTTTATCGATTACAACTCTACCAAAACGGTCATACACGATGTCAACTTGGCAGTTGCCAACAGGACGGCTACAATTTGTAAGGTTTTGTGTAACTGCTACGATTCCGTGCTGTCCAAAAGCCTCAACTTTATCGAATTGCGTCGGAATAACTTCAGTTCCATCAAAATTGATATAGCCACATTTTAAGCCTTTTTCGCCAAATGCTTTACAAGCAGGAGCAAGTCCGAATGAGTTGAAATCACCGATTGAAGCATAAACATCGCTTAATTTTCTTTCGTTGAGTTCGATGATACGGAATCCTGATGCATCTTTAGCCACTACCGTTGCGGCATTGTTTGGTACATCGGTATTGATTACGATATTACGGATGAAATCGTAAGTTGGTTTGATACGCGTATTACCGTCAACATCTACCAAACCCACTTTTTTATTCGTTTCAATCAAAATCCACTGGTTAGCATCCGATAATGAGATTTTGTCGTAGCTTACATCGAGCAGAGAAGTGCCGTCGATTTTAAGAAGACCGTAGAGTTTTCCGCTACGAACTTTGTACAAATCGCCTACAAACGGCTCGATTTCGTCAAAATATTGCGAGATTGGCTTTTTAGTAACATCGAATTTATTATCAATCAAAGCAATCTTATTGTTCTTGAATTTTGCCCAGCTGATTCCGTAACGAAGTGCTTTAGCATCTACAACGTTTTCGAGTGGCTCGCTTTCGTTGCCATCAATATCAATAAATTGCCAGAAGAACTTCTTAACCAATGCCTTACCGTCGTTGAAACGCTCGGCGTAATCAAACTGAGCCGGAATCACCTCTTCTCCACAAAGGTTCATGAATCCGTAAACCATGTCTTTTTTGATACGAGCAAAACCGTGATAGTAATTGTCAATCAAACCATAGCGAGGATTATTGCGGAGCGATTCGAGCGAAAACGCCGTGATGTCAAAACCTTCGGCATCTTTGGTCTGAAAATAGCTACCTTTTTCTTGCTCGGCAAAACAGGCGGCACTTCTACCAACTGCATAAGCTCTTGCCAAGTTGCTCACTTGAGCCAGTTTAGCTATGTTATCGACGGTGTTTTTGTTTGCTACATCAACACCATACGTGTAAGCTTTGTTGGCTTGGGCAAGGTAATCCGAAAATTTAGCTTGGGTTACATAATCTTGTGTATTCAAAAGGTTGTCTAATTCGTCTGAAAACGTTTTTTTCTTTGCGTCTTCGTAAGGAGAAAGGACTTTTTTAAGATACACGACTGCCGATTTACGGGCAATATCGGCAGAAAAACTTTGTTGTGATACTGTAGCAAATGCTCCTGATGAGTCTTTTGGGGCTGCCATCGAAACAGCTTGTACGACTTGGGCTTGGGCAAAGTTAGAGCATGAGAAAGTAATCAGCAGTAAAGCGAGAAGTTTCTTCATCGTGGTTCACCAAATAGTTAATTTTGAAAATATATGAGTTTGGGGGTCTATGCTTTTCTAAAAGAATGTAGAATGATACATTCACTCAATAATTTGCAAAACTTGCCTCGGTACATATTCTTTATCCTAAACAAATTTTACATTTTGCAATGATACAAAGTTTGTTATAAACATACAAATAGATGTGGAAAAAATACAAATGAATTTAGTTTGTGGCATTTACGATTTTGATGTTGCCATCTTCTAAAACGGGCGAAAGCGTGATAATCACCGATTTTGAGGTAGGAGTGTGGCTTTTATCGGCAAAGCTACTGATTGGAACAAGCGTGTTGGCTTCGGGAAAATAGGTCGCAACACATTTTGTTGGAATCGAATACGGTACCACGATAAACCTTTCGGCAATTCGCTTTATGCCACCGTGTTCGTTGTGTAAATCAATAACTTGATAGTGCTTTAGCCCAGCCTGCTGAATATCCGAAGGATTCATTAAAATAACCCGACGTTCGTTAAAAATTCCTCGATAACGGTCGTTTAGTCCATAAACAGTCGTGTTAAATTGGTCGTGGCTCCGAATCGTCATCATCAAATATTCATCGGCATTGAGTTGAATGCTCTCATTATGATTGATGGTAAAATTAGCCTTTTGGTTTGTTGTCGTAAATCGTTGCTGACGTGGCCCATTGGGTAAATAAAAACCATCGGGTTGCCTAACACGCAGATTGTAACTCTGAAAACCGTCAATTGTCTTTTCGATTAGATTCCGGATGTTATCGTAATTATTAATCAGCGAATCCCAATCAACCTTAAACTTATTGCCAAATGTTGCTTTAGCGAGCTTAGCAACGATTGCTGGCTCACTGAGAAGTTCGTCAGAAGGCGGCGTAAGAACACCTTGACTGCTGTGGACAACTCCCATCGAATTCTCGACCGTAATAAATTGTTTTCCAGATGCCTGCATATCAACATCTGTACGGCCCAAACATGGCAAAATCAATGCAGTTTTACCGTGAATCAGGTGACTGCGGTTGAGTTTGGTCGAAACATGGACGGTCAAATCGCAACTTTGTAGAGCTTTGGCAGTAAACAATGTATCTGGCGTGGCCGAAAGGAAATTGCCACCCATTGCAAAGAAAACTTTTGCCTGACCTTCGTGCATGGCATGAATGGCCTCTATGGTATTATAGCCGTCTTGACGAGGCGGCTCAAAATCGAAATTTTCTTTGAGTTTATCTAAAAATTGCGGTTTGGGTTTTTCCCAGATACCCATTGTACGGTCGCCTTGCACGTTTGAATGCCCACGCACGGGGCAAGTACCTGCACCTTCTTTACCGATGCTACCTTTGAGCAAAAGCAGATTGACAACCTCACGGATGGTTGCTACCGAGTTTTTGTGCTGAGTCAGTCCCATTGCCCAGCAGACTATGATTTTATTGTTATTGCAGAGTAATTCTGCGGCTTTATAAACCTCATCAGCCGATACACCAGTTTGGGCAATCAATTCATCGAGATTATAATTATCTAATTCTGCAATAAATTCATCAAAGCCTTCGGTGTTTCGGATGATGAAATCGTAGTCGAATACTTGTTTCTGCGAACGCTCTTTATTCAGCAAAATTTTACAAAAAGCCTTTAGTAAAGCCAAATCGCTGTTGATGCGAACCTGTAAGTAAATATCCGTCAAGGTTTCGCCACCGAGTAGAATGTCTTTGAGGTGTTGCGGGTGTTTAAACGACAGCAAACCAGCTTCTTTGAGCGGATTGACCGAGATGATTTTCACTCCGTTTTGCTTGGCCTTTTCGAGCGAAGTGAGCATTCTGGGGTGATTTGTTCCCGGATTTTGTCCCAAAATCATTATAACTTCGGCTTTTTCAAAGTCTTCGAGCGTGACCGAGCCTTTACCTAATCCGAGGGTTTCGGATAACGCCACACCACTCGACTCGTGGCACATGTTAGAGCAGTCGGGCAGATTGTTTGTTCCAAACATTCGGACAAACAGTTGATACAAAAAGGCTGCTTCGTTGCTGGTGCGTCCTGATGTATAAAAGATTGCCTCGTCGGGTGATGTCAATGAGTTTAATTGATTGGCAATCAATGTAAAGGCTTCATCCCAAGATATTTTTTCGTAATGCTTTTGCCCTTCTCGGACAATCATGGGTGAAGTTAATCGCCCTTGCTGACCGAGCCAATAGTCGGATTTTTGTGATAATTCGGCAACTGAATAACGCTGAAAAAAAGTAGGAGTTATACGACGAGTAGTTGCTTCTTCGGCAATGGCTTTGGCTCCGTTTTCGCAGTATTCGCCCAAAGCCGAACGGTCTTGCGGGTCGGCCCACGCACAACTTGGACAATCAATTCCCCCTTTTTGATTAAGTTTTAGCAGTGTTTTGATACCTCTACCGATGGGCATTGCTCCAAAAACGTGCTTGACAGATGAAGTCAGGGCTTTGAGTCCAGCAGCTTGAATGGCAGGCTTATCGATTTCGATACCAGTAAAGTCTAAAGGTGTTTTGGGGTTTGGTTGCACTTTTTTGTGATTAGTTTATCAAATTTAATAAATTCTTTCAAAACCTGAATAAATATTGAAACGCTTATCGTTGGCAAATCCTATCAAAGTTAGATTAAATTTTTTAGCAAGGTCGATGGCAAGGCTGGTTGGCGAACCTACGCACACCAAAATCGGGGTCTGTGCGGCGATAACTTTCTGAACAACTTCAAAACCTGCACGACTTGTCATGTAGATTAATGATTGTTGAATTGAAAATTGATTGTTTATTAAGCATGCTCCAATTAATTTATCGAGAGCATTGTGCCGACCTACATCTTCACGAAGTATTTGTAAATCAAGGTTTTGATTGAATAGGGCTGCTGCGTGGAGGCCTCCGGTGTGTGTAAATAGAATTTGTGAGTCGATGATTTGCTCCCCCAGCTTTAAAATCTGTTCTTTAAAAATCTTAAAATCGCCAATTGATATAATACTACAATGCTGATTTTCAAGACTTTCGATTGAGGCCTTTCCGCAAACACCACAACTCGAATTTGAGTAAAAATTCCGTTGTAATTTTTCAGAATCAAAAACTACATTGGGCAGTAGCTCGACTCGTACAATATTTTCTTGGGCTTGTCGCCCTGCATCGGTACAGTAATGAACCGAAAGTATTTGGTCTATTGATTGAATGATTCCCTCGGTAAATAAAAAACCCAAGGCCAATTCAAAATCGTGCTTTGTCGGAGTCCGCATCGTTACAGAAATGCTTTTCTGTTGTCGATTTTGTTCATTTCCAAATCCCAGTCGGATTTCGAGCGGTTCTTCAACAGCCACTAAATCAGGCGTTTCGGTTGATTCATCGAGATAAACCTTTTCGATTTCGTATGATTTAATGGCCGCCATGATTAGGTTAGACTATCTGATTTTAAAAACAAAATAACCAGAAGTACCACAAAAATGATAGGAATGAGGCTAATCTTGAATGCTAAATCGTAATTGCTTTTTGAGAATAAAATCCACGAAATAATTTGGGTAATCAGAATCGAGACGGGGATTGCGATTATCGAAAAGAAGATTGTCCAGGTGCGAGTAGTAGCTCCCGAATCAAAAATCATTGGCGACATCATCACGGCAAAAGCGGCGGGAAAAAATGCCAAAATCATGATGATATTGGTGATTATCGTTAAGGTTTTCATAGAGGTAAGGTGATTTGTATTTTGGAATAAAACTAATAAGATTTTTTTAAATATTTAACCAATACGTAACTTTTGCTTGAATCGAACGGTTGCGAGATTGCCAATTGGCAGTATTGTAATTATCAATATAGACCAAAAAGAAATCTGAAACAGGAGCAAAACGCCATTGAAGGCGAGTGTTTATATTCATATTTTCAGATTGTGAATTATACTGCATAAACGTTGTTAAGAAAACGCTCTTGCTGAATGTCCAGTCGAAACGAGGACCAATCAAATAAACTTTGTTTTTGCCGATTGGTAAATCAATATCATTGTAAGTGAAATTGACCGCTAAGGCCAAATAAGGCTGATAGCGATAATTGAGCGTACCTGCTAAACTGATAATGTTGCCGTTATAGTATTGCCCGACCAAAGGTGTTGCAAAAAGCCAGATTTTGCGTCTTTGGTCTGATGTGAAATTCAATGAAGCATTATAATAGGTGAAGCCTTCTCCTTTTTTGAGTAATGGCAATCTGCGATTGCTACGTAAGGCATCAAAGTCATTGAATAGATACGTGTAATTCTGATTGATTGAGAACAAGAAACGAGAAGTATTCTGAAAAGACATTGATAAAAACGGCCCAGCGGTGCGGTCGGTTATACCTACATTTGGCATGCTGTATTGGTCATACGCGATACCTACACTATACCGATTTACAAATCTGGTTCGTGGATAAAAAGATAATCCCGCCGTAGGGTTGATATGAAAAAAGTCTTTGCGAGGCACAAAGCCCACCTCAGCATCATAACCGCTGCCAACCCAATCGTGTTGCCATTTGATGGTATATTTCAAGACACTATACGTAACAGACACCCCATGTGCAAAAGCGTCTTTCTTTTTATCTTCGGTAAATGCCTGATGATAAAACGCTTTACCAATCCAGCGGCTGTCTTTTGAGGCAAAGTTATATTCTAATCCACCTACTCGATTATAGGTACTTAATTTATCGCTAATTTCGGGGTTTAGGGTCTGTTTATTAACGAAAATTGCCGCAATATTTGACCTCCCAAAAACCTTGTACTGGGCAGAAGCCACCGTAAAATTTGTACCTGAAATACCTTTAAATTCATCACTTGCAGTTTGGCTATTGAGTAAACCTATCCTAAAATTATCATTTATTTTACCGCTTAGTCTCGCTCCATAAATAATTCGATTAGGTACACTCAAGTCTATCGTAGTATCTTTGGCAATACCGATTTGCCTTGAAAAAAACGGAGAAACAATTTGATTTCCGGTACCACCCAGATTTCCTTGTGGGGGTAAGAATGGATTTGTATTGAAGCTGCCAAACCCCGAAAATAAATCGGAGTTTTCGATAAAAAATTGTCGTTGTTCCGGAAAATTAATATCAAAACGTGTAAGATTTATCACCTGACGGTCGGCCTCGACATTCGAGAAGTCGGGATTGATTGTCAAATCCAAATTTAATCCAGACGTTACCCCGATTTTAGCATCGCCACCCACATTGAAAATCCCTCCATTATTCGGATTCGTAGGGTCGGTGAAGAGCTTTGAATACCCAGTTGAGATATACGGAATGATAGAAATATTTGAACCAGGTTTTTTGAGCGGACGCTCGAATTCTACGGCAATCGAATACCCCAAATTCATAATAATTTGATTTTGAGGGATTTGTGCGAGTGTAGAATTCTCATTTGATTGGGTGTCGAATCGGTACGATTTAAAATTCCATTGTTTTGTACCTTCTTTGAATCGAACTGATGTAAACGGAATCGCCGCCTCACAAGTCCAGTTATCATCATTGATTCTGGATTCTCCGAGCCATTTGTTATCCCAGAAAGTATCCATAAAGGAGTTATCGGTAGCTCCATTAAACAGCAGAGCTTCACGCATGACCCCATAAGGATTCAACCCAAATAAAAAGGCATTGGTACGGTCGTTGAAGGTATCAAAAATAAAACTGATGTTATCATTGCCACCTGCACGGTAATCTCTTCGGTAGGATGGTGTAACGAATTTTTTGCCGTTTACGTAGCATTTGGCGGCTACGTAAATAAATTTATCGTCGTACCTAAGTTTGATTTCGGTTTGGTAGATAGCTTTAATTGTATCGCTCGGGAAATACTGCCAAAACTGCCCTACAGTAGGAGCGTTGAGCCATTCGTCTTCGTCGATAACTCCGTCAATTTTGATTGGTGACTTGATAAATTTGATTTGGTAGGGGGTATTCTGACCAAACGTTTTTAATTGGATAGCAAAGATTACCAATAAAAATACAATTCTCATTTTGGGTAACTGGGGCTTGACGAAGTAGCTAAGAAATGATTATTCAACAGAAAAACCTTCAAATATACAAATCTAACTCCGAAAAAAAGCATTTAGTTCGTATAGAATTACCACAAAGCCGATGTGTTAAGGTAAAAAAGTGGGGTAAATTCTGAAAATATGTTGTAAATCATGTACTTTTTTGCTGAAAAATGTACCAAATATTAGGATTTTTCGTACCTTTGCGTAATTTTTTGGAAAACACCTCCCACTAATATTAGTTTTCTGTATGGCAAAACTCCGTATTTTGTACGTAGCAAGTGAGATTAATCCCTTCCTCGAAGTATCAGAAGTAGCAGAATTTCTTCGTAAACTTCCAGCAGTAATGCAAGAGCGTGGCATGGAAATCAGAATTTTGATTCCGCGTTTTGGCTCTATCAATGAAAGGAAAAACCGCTTGCACGAAGTAGTTCGTTTGTCGGGTATCAACATCACCGTTGGCGACGACGAAAAACCGTTGATTATTAAGGTGGCTTCTATCCCAAGTGCAAAATTGCAAGTATATTTTTTGGACAATGAAGACTATTTTCAGAGAAAACACGTTTTCTTAGATAAAGAAGGTAGTTTTTACGACGACAACGACGAGCGTTCGATATTCTTCTGTAAAGGAGTACTCGAAACAGTAAAAAAACTCGGTTGGGCACCTGATATTGTTCACTGTACTGATTGGATGACGGCTTTGATTCCGCTTTATCTCAAAACAACCTATAAAAACGACCCTGTTTTTAAAGATACAAAGTCAGTATTTACGGTTTACAATAATGTTTTTGAGCATAAATTTGACGAAGGCATTATCGAAAAAGCCAAAGCAATGGATGTCTCGGATGAAATGTTGGCCAATCTCCGTTCGGCCGATTTCTCAGGATTCATCAAGATTGGAGCTCAATATGCCGATGCTGTCGTGAAAGCTAACGAGAACATGAATGAAAGTTTAAACCAAATTTTTGATGAACTCGCAGCGAAAAAGATTGATGCTGGATTTGAAGATGAAAACGTCGCCGAAACGTATTATAACCTCTACACCGAACTCGCTAATTAATAAATTGATGTTTTTAAACAAAACTATGCGGAATATAGCCATGATGCTATTTTCCGCATTATTTTTCTCATGCGAAGACCCTACCGCTATTGGCTTGCCATTGGGTGGTGGCGAATACGCAACTACTTTTACCGATACACTTACCATCAAAACCTCAACTCTTATCGTAGATTCGGTACGTACCGACTTAGCACCAAGTGTGATGGTTGGGGCTGTTAATGATTTGACTTTTGGTAAATCTACTGCAAGAGCCTTTTGGCAAGTTGCACTTCCAGTGGTTACAAATAGCTTTGGTACATCAACATATACCGACTACAAACTCGATGCCGATATGGTTTATGACTCAGCATACGTTTATTTGGGTTGGAATGGTTATTTTCAGGGAGATTCTACTAAAAATATTACACTTGCATTGCATCGTTTGGCGGCAGGGCTCGATTCTACAAAACAATATCTTAACAAAGATTCGGCACCACTCGAAAGCACCCCATTGGCTTCAAGAACTTTTACATTCAAAGAAATGAAGCGTGCCGTAACAAACGTGAGAGATAGCTTGATGAAGTTTAAGTTGCCAGATGCTTTCGGTAGAGAAATCTTCGGAATGGCAAACAAATATACAGTGGCCGATAAAGGTAAATTTATGGCCGATGTGAAAGGTTTTGGAATAGTTCCAAATAATGATGCCGCGGCGGTATATGGACTAACTTTTAGTTTTGGAGCGACTCAATTATTTCTTTACTATCACAAAACAGGAGAAACGACTGCTCGAATTACGACTTTTCCGTTCTCAGAAAAGAAATTTACGGGAATCACTACAAATAGAGCAGGTACAGACACCGATTTCTTGAAAACGCCTTTAGCTGCTACTCCGTCGGCTCGTACCAACGACAAAGTATATTTTCAAAGTGCAACGGGTGTAAGTACAAAATTCGAGATTCCATTCTTGAAAAACTTAACAGGTAAAGGACGCATCGCAGTGAATAAAGCCGAGTTAATACTAACACCAGAAGAGAACACAGTTGGCTTTTTGACACCAGTACCGACGATTTCATTGGTAAATGTAGGCTCCGATAATAGATTCTTGAAAAAATCGGGACTCAATGATTTAATATTGTTTGATGGGCTAAGTGGTTCGGGCAGTTATGCATCAAATTATAGCACAACAGATAAAAAATACACACTCAATATTACAGGGCAAGTACAGGATATTCTGAATGGAAAATTGACAAATAATTCATTTGTGATTGTTCCATCGTTAACCTCAACGGCTTCTTCGGGTTCAACAACGGTTATTTTGGCCAATGCAACGATTTCGAGAGCGATTTTTAATGCCAAGAGTATTAAATTGAATGTGTATTATTCTTCGCAAGTGAAGTAATTGCCGAAAAATAAATTTTTAGAGAAAGGAGAACATTTAAGGTTCTCCTTTTTTATTTTATTGAATTATTTTAATAAATTTGAATTGAAATTGTGTAAATATTTGTACAATTCAAAGAATAACTAAACATTTCTTGATATAAAATATAAAATTAAATTATGTGTGGAATCGTAGCTTATGTTGGCAATCGTGAAGCTGCCCCCCTTATTATCAAGGGTTTGAAGCGTCTCGAATACCGAGGATATGATAGTGCCGGGGTTGCACTACTCAACGGAGATGGCCTTAAAGTATATAAAAAGAAAGGCAAAGTTGTAGATTTAGAAAATGAATTGAGTGGTAAAAACCTGACAGCTAAAATCGGAATTGGGCATACACGTTGGGCTACCCACGGAGAGCCAAACGATGTAAATGCTCACCCGCATTATTCGCAAAATGGTCGCTATGCGATTATTCACAACGGAATCATCGAAAACTACGCTTCAATAAAGCAAATTCTTAAAAATCATGGCTATGATTTTAAGAGCCAGACCGATACCGAAGTTTTGGTGAATTTTATCGAATATATCCAAAATACACGTAAATCATCCATCGAAGAAGCTGTAAGATTGGCCTTGCACGAAATTGTAGGTGCTTACGCTATCGTGATAATTGACAGAGAGAATCCAAGACAATTGATTGCCGCCCGTAAGGGTAGTCCATTGGTGATTGGAGTTGGAGAAGATGAATTCTTCTTTGCTTCTGATGCTACGCCAATTATCGAATACACAAAAGAAGTAATCTATCTGGATGACCTCGAAATCGCAATCGTGAAAGATGGTGAATTGACGGTTAAAAACCTTCAAAATCAAGAGATAGACCCTGATATTCAGACAGTTGAGCTTGAACTCGAAGCAATCGAAAAAGGTGGATTCGACCACTTTATGCTCAAAGAGATTTTTGAACAGCCTCGTTCTATCGCAGATTGTTTACGTGGACGCTTGAATACCGAAGATGTGATGCTCCAACTCGGTGGCTTACGAGATTATCTGGATAAATTGGCAAAAGCCGACCGTATAGTGGTTGTAGCCTGTGGAACGTCTTGGCACGCGGGTTTGGTTGCCGAGTATATTTTTGAAGAGTTGGCTCGTATCAATGTAGAAGTCGAGTACGCTTCGGAATTCCGTTATCGTAATCCGATTATCCGAGAAGGCGATTTTGTAATTGCCATATCTCAATCGGGTGAAACTGCTGATACTTTGGCAGCAATCGAATTGGCAAAGTCGAAAGGGGCAACAATTATTGGGGTTTGCAATGTTGTTGGTTCGTCTATTCCACGAGCTACTCATGCCGGCGTTTATACACACGCAGGGCCAGAAATTGGTGTAGCGAGTACAAAAGCATTTACGGCACAAGTAACAGTGCTTACATTGATGGCTCTTGCAGTTGCCAAACGCAAAGGTACAATTACCGAAGATTTATACCGTGAATTATTGTTTGGCTTAGACGCTATTCCGTCGAAAGTTGAGAAGATTTTGACAAAAGCCGATGAAATCAAAGATATTTCAAAACTCTTTACTTTTGCTTCAAACTTTATCTTCTTAGGTCGTGGTCTGAACTTCCCAGTAGCACTCGAAGGGGCCTTGAAGTTGAAAGAGATTTCGTACATCCACGCTGAGGGTTATCCGGCTGCCGAAATGAAACACGGCCCGATTGCCTTGATTGATGAAGATATGCCAGTGGTATTTATTGCCACAAAAGATAGTTCTTACGAAAAAGTTGTATCGAATATCCAAGAAGTGAAAGCCCGTAAAGGTCGTGTGATTGCGATTGCTACCGAAGGTGATAAATTATTGCCAACTATGAGCGATTTTGTCATCGAAGTGCCAAAAACAAGCGAAGTTTTAGTGCCTTTATTATCGGTTATTCCGTTACAATTATTATCATACTACATAGCTGTTCTGCGTGGACGAAACGTTGACCAGCCACGAAATCTTGCTAAATCGGTAACGGTTGAGTAATTTTGTTTTAAGAAAAAGGGTTTCAGGGTGATAACTGAAACTTTGAAACCCTAAACTTTAAAACTTCATCATGACAATCAATCCCAAAGATTTAGAACCAAGACATTTTTATAGCTACATGACTGCGGCGGTAGCACCAAGACCCATAGCTTTTGCGAGTACCATAGATGCTACCGGAAATGTAAACCTCAGCCCTTTTAGCTTCTTCAATTTTATGGGAATCAACCCACCACTTTTGGTATTTTCTCCAAATAATCGTGGTAGAGATGGTTCAAAAAAAGATACAGTACTTAATCTACAAGAAATCCCAGAGGTTGTAATCAACATGGTTGATTATGCGATGGTACAACAGATGTCGCTGTCGAGTTGTGAGTATCCAAAAGGTGTCAACGAATTTACAAAATCGGGATTCACCGAAGAGAAATCATTGATTGTAAGACCTCCGCGAGTCAAAGAATCACCGGCTCAATTTGAATGTAAAGTGCTTGAAATCAGAGAGATTGGTTCGGCGAATATTGTTGTTTGCGAAGTTTTGATGGCTCATTTCGATGATGCAATTTTGGATGAAAACGGCAAAATAGACCAAACTAAAACGGATTGGGTTGCTCGTCTGGGAGCTGATTGGTATTCGAGAGCCAACAAACCATCGTTATTTGAAGTACCAAAGCCAAACCTAAAATTGGGAATTGGTTTCGACCAAATTCCAGAAAAAATTAGATTCAGTAAAATACTTTCGGGCAATGATTTAGGAATGCTGGGGAATAGCGAAGCATTACCAACCGCCGAAGAAATCAAAGAATATCGTGAGCATCCACACGTACAAGAGTTAGTTAATCAGGCACTTTGTGGATGTGCATTTTTGGATGATTTATTGCAAAACGAAGCCAAACAACTTCTTGCTCAAAACAAGGTCAAAGAAGCTTGGTTGATGTTGATGCAAGGTTGAAAATCACAACTCAACCCGCTGCCCTTGAAACGCCACCCTAAAACCTTGCTTGGTCAGGCTTTTGTATTCGGCTGAATCTTTTCTGAGTAACGGATTTGTATGATTTAGGTGAATAAAATAGACTTTATTTTTTTCGGATTGTGATAAGTCTTTTAAAATTTCGACAGTTTCGCTGACAAATGGATGGGGAACTTCGCTCATTGGGCGGTTAATTTCTCCATCTTTGTAAAATGTACCATCAATAAAAACATAATCATTTTCTTTCACAATCTGCGTTAGATTTTGTTGCCACTTTTGCCATTTATCAATATCTGGAATAAAAATCAGTGATTTTTGTGGTGTTTTTATTCTGAACCCGACAGTTTCGGAGTATTCATCTCGATGCGGAACTCGAAAGGCCTGTACACTGACATTTGGATTCAGTTCGATGATTTTATCCTCATTAACCTCCTGTAAATCAATGTTTTGTAGATTTACTAACTGACTCCATGGCCCGTTGGTTTCGAGATAGTTTTTCATGCGTGGCATGGCAAATACCTTTATGTTTTTGCTTCCCATTACTTCTCTCCCCAAATTCATGATGCCGGTATAATGCCCGATATGAGCATGAGTCAAGAAGATTCCATCAATTTCATTTGAGTTATTTTTCGAGATTTTCTTCAATGATTGTAATTGCTCCTTAAAATCGGGCGTTGCATCAAAAATCCACCTTTGGTTTGTTTTAGGGTCAATCAAAGACAGACTCGAAACCCACTGATGCGGTATTTTTTGCTCAAAAACTGCCTTACAACATTCTTTATTGCATCCTGCTTGTGGATAACCACCGTCTTGGGCAATGCCGAGAACAGAAATGTAAGGATTCTGAGCAAAGAGATTTACTGAAAACAAAAAGCAGAGTATTTGCAGTAATTTCATAATGAGCTTTAAACTTTGTTATGAGTAATTTCAATTCAATAATACTATAAAATAAATCACTCGATGTTACTTTTTGAAACTATTTAATCAAAACTCGATGTTTTGATTGCGATGAAAGAGACACTTCGAACACATATCGAAAAAATTATTGCACTTACCGATTCTGAGTTTGAATACATCAGCGAGCATTTTGTTTATAAGAAATTTCGAAGACATCAGTTTGTAGTACAAGAAGGAGAATCAGTTCCAAATGATTTTTTTATTCTAAATGGCTGTCTGAAATCATATTTTATCGACCCAAATGGCAAAGAACATATCTTGCAGTTTGGAATGAATGATTGGTGGATAACTGATTATCAGGCATACTATGACCAAACTAAGGCTACAATCAATATTGATTGTGTCGAGAATACAGAACTACTTTGCCTTTCTTATGAAAATCGAGAAAAACTTTGCCGTGAATTCCACAAAATCGAACATTTCTTCCGAAAAAAGACCAATAAGCACAACGTTGCTTTAGAAAGAAGGATTCTTTCACTTATCAGTAGTACCGCTAAAGAACGCTACGAACAACTCCTTCAATTGTATCCTCAATTATTTCAAAAAGTTCCCAAACAACTCATAGCTTCCTACTTGGGGGTTACGAGAGAAACGCTCAGCCGTTTGTATTCTGAAAAAGTGTGACAAACATCACACCAAAATCGTGATTTACCTCCTTCGTTAGGCGTTTTTTTAGGTTGAATTTTGCAATGCGAAAACAAACTAATAAACACTATGCCATACGTAAAAATCGAAATTACTCGCGATGGAGTTACCAAAGAACAAAAGCAAAAAATCATTCATGATGTAACCCAAGTTTTTGTAAATGTCTTAAACAAAGACCCAATGCTCACCCATATTGTTATCGACGAAGTTGATACCGATAACTGGGGCTATGGTGGTGAGCAAGTAACCGAAATCAGAAAAAATAATCTTCTTACAAATTAACTAATCAAAAAAAAATGAAAACTGTAATTGTCACTGGGGCATCCTCGGGCGTTGGGAAAGCTATTGCCCAATATTTTCTTGAAAATGGCTGGAATGTAGTAATGAATGCCTCTAATGCTGAAAATCTTCAAAAAACGTATGAGTCTTTTGGCTCGCCAACGGCGGCTGTTTGCGTAGTAGGAGACATTGCTGATAAATCTACGGGAGAGTTGTTAGTAACGACTGCACTCGATGTCTTTGGCTCTGTTGACGTACTGATAAATAACGCAGGAGTTTTTGCTCCAAAGCCATTTTTAGAGGTAGAAGAAGCCGATATTGACCGTTTTTATGGGGTAAATCTCAAAGGAACTTTTTTTGCTTCTCAATCAGCAATCAGAAAGATGCTTTTAGCTGGCGGTGGCTCGATAATCAATATCGGAACCGTACTTGTTGACCATGCCATTGGTGGTTTTCCAGCTTCGGCAGCAGTTGTTAGTAAGGGCGGGGTACATGCACTTACCAGACAGTTAGCTGCCGAGTTTGGTAAGCAAAATATCAGGGTCAACACTTTGGCCTTGGGTATCATCAGAAGCCCTTTACAAGCCAAGATTGGGGTTCAAGATTCTGATTCATTGGCCGGTTTACATCTTCTCAATCGAATTGGTGAAGGGAGAAATGTAGCAGAATTAGCCTACAGCGTGGCAACAAATGATTTTATATCGGGCGAAATCATTAATCTCGATGGTGGACATATAGCAGGTCATCATTTAAGTTAATTATAATCAATCATTCACTTCAAAAAATATAATAATGAAACGTATTTTTAAAATTATCGCATTAATCTCATTGATAAGTCATTTATTGATTGCTCAAAGTAGTAAACCTAAAAGATTGTTATTTGTGCTTACATCGCACGATATTCTGGGAAATACCAATAAGAAAACGGGCTTTTGGATTGAAGAATTTGCCACTCCATACTACTTTTTTAAAGATAAAGGATACGGAATTGTAGTGGCTACTCCCAAAGGTGGTCAGGCTCCGATTGACCCTAAAAGTAACGAACCCGCTTTTCAGACTTCGGCTACCAAACGATATTTTACTGATTCAAAGACACAAGTGGTATTGAGCAAAACTGTGAAACTGACTTCGGTAAATCAGAAAGATTTTGATGCCGTTTTTTACCCAGGAGGTCACGGCCCAATGTGGGATTTGGTCAATGACCAAGCGTCGATAAATCTCATTCAGGATTTTTACAACAACCAGAAACCCGTAGCTTTTGTGTGTCATGGTTCGGCTGCTTTGATTAATGTAAAAGATAAAAACGGCAAGTATTTGATTGATGGAAAGAAAATTACAGGCTTTTGCAATACAGAAGAAGAAGCGGTACAACTAACAAAAGTTGTTCCTTTTGCACTCGAATCAAAGCTAAAAGAGCATGGTGCTATCTACGAAAAAGGTGCCGATTGGTCTGCTTTTGCAATTAATGACGGCTTGATACTAACAGGACAAAACCCACAATCTTCGGAATTAGTTGCCGAAAAGCTTCTGGATTTACTCACAAAAAAAAACTAAAAATGAAAACTTTTAGAGATGATTCGGCCGAAATTCAAAACGTAATCAATGATTATTTTGAAGGAATTTACAACGGAAATATCGAACAACTTCGTGGTGCTTTTTATCAAGACTGTTTGCTATTTGGAGATATTAATGGACAACCTTATTTCAAAAAATTGGATGAATATATTGAGGGCGTAAAGCATAGGAAAAGTCCACACGAATTGGGGGAGGAGTTCCGTATGGAGATTTTATCTATTGAAACTTTAGGTAATAATGCGGTTGTAAAACTTCATGTTCCAATGTTGGGATTTAACTATTACGATTTTCTTTCATTATCAAAATTGAATGGTAAATGGTTGATAGTCAATAAATTATTTACAAACGTAAGATAAAACCGTTACACTATCGCTTAATCATCTTTTGGTTAGCGATGGTGTACTTTTACATACAAAATTAATTATGTGGAATAAAACCAAAGTTTCAGAAATATTGAAGATTGAATACCCAATTCTTCAAGGACCATTTGGTGGAGGTATATCTTCGCCCGAGTTGGTGGCAGCGGTATCAAACACCGGAGGATTGGGTGGTTATGGGGCATATCAATTAACTCCTCAAGAAATTGAAGAATTAAACGTCAAAATTAAATCAAAAACTAATAAACCTTATGCAATTAATTTGTGGGTCAGTGATGCCGATGACCAAGATAGCTTAACAGAGGACTATTATCAGAAAGTTGTTGAGAGTTTTCGGCCATATTTCGATTATTTGAATGTAGAAATACCGCCAATACCCGCAAAATTTGCATCAAGATTTGAGCAGCAAGTAGAAGTTTTATTGAGAAATAGACCCCCAGTTTTTAGTTTTGTGTTCGGGATACCTGCCCCCGAAATTATAAATGAATGTAAAAAATTAGGTATCAAAACCATTGGTACAGCCACTACACTCGAAGAAGCATTGGCTCTCGAAGAATCCCAAGTAGATTTGATTGTTGCATCGGGTTTTGAGGCAGGTGGCCATCGTCCATCATTTTTGCAATCGGCCGAGACTTCGCTACATGGAACATTTGCTTTGGTACAATTGCTTGCAAAAAATCTCAAAACCCCAATCATTGCTGCTGGCGGCATTACGGATGCTGAGTCTATAAAAGCCGCATTCAAACTTGGTGCATCGGCAGTTCAAATCGGAACTGGTTTTTTGGTTTGCGAAGAAAGCAATATCAATGAGGTTTATAGAAAGAAATTGGCTTCGATTGATGCCCAAAAAACAACCTTAACCAAAATCTTTACAGGAAGATTGGCAAGAGGAATCGTAAGTGAAATATCAGAACTTGAGATTCGTGATAGACCAAATATTCTGCCATTTCCGTTACAAACAACTTTCATGAGTGTATTACGCAGAGCTGCAATTGAGCAAAACAGAGGAGATTTGATTACATTTTGGGCCGGCCAATCAGCCTCATTGGTAAAAAGGCAAACGGCTGGAGCTTACATGGAGAGTTTAGTTATAGGAATGTCAGAATAGAAATTTTAGAATTCTATTCCAATTTGTGAAACAATTCTGCTGTTTGTTTCGCTTCCTTTCTTAAATTCGCTTTTCAACCCCTTAATCCATGAAAAAAGCCCTTTTTCTCATTATTGGTACATTTGCCATTTTATCCTGCAAACAAGAATCGAAATACGATATTATCATAAGAAACGGATTGATTTACGACGGAAACGGAGGTAAACCATTCGGTGCTGATATTGCGATTAAGGCCGATACCGTGGCGTTTATTGGTGATTTATCCAAAGAATCGGCTCCGCAAATTCTTGATGCAAAAGGTATGGCAGTTGCTCCAGGATTTGTGAATATGCTGAGTTGGAGTACCGAAAGTTTGATTCATGACGGACGCTCATTGAGCGAATTGACCCAAGGCGTTACGCTCGAAGTGATGGGCGAAGGGGATTCGATGGGGCCATTGACCGACTCAATGATTGTGGATTCGGAACGAATGCAAGGTAGTATCAAATACAAAATTGAATGGAAAACCCTCGGTGGATATTTGGAATATTTAGAGAAAAAAGGGGTTTCTCCCAATGTTGCTTCGTTTGTGGGGGCTTCTACGGTTAGAGCAATGGAATTGGGCTACGCCAACCGTCCACCCAAACCCGAGGAGATGGAACGTATGAAACAACACGTAAAACAAGCTATGCAAGAAGGTGCGATGGGTGTGGCTTCGGCTTTGATTTATGTGCCTGGTACATACAGCACAACCAATGAACTGATTGAACTTTCAAAAGTGGCATCAGAATACGGTGGAATGTATATTTCGCATATTCGTAGTGAAGGAAATCGGCTGGAGGAGGGCGTAGATGAATTGATTGAGATTGCCAAAAATGCCAATATTCACGCCGAAATTTACCATTTGAAGGCGGCAGGAAAGCAAAATTGGCAAAAATTAGACAAGGTAATTGCCAAAATTGATAGTGCCAGAAAGCATGGATTAAATATTACAACCGATATGTATAATTATGTGGCGGGTGCTACTGGGCTCGATGCCGCTATGCCGCCGTGGGTGCAAGAAGGTGGTTTGCAACAATGGCGAAGGAGATTGAAAACTGGAACGATTCGGAGTAGGGTAGGTGACGAAATGCAAGCACAACAAAACGATTGGGAGAATCTTTGCCTTTCGGCTGGGCCTGATGGTACGCTTCTCGTTGGATTTAGACAGGATTCGCTCAAAAAATACATCGGAAAAACACTTACCGAAGTTGCCAAAATGCGTGGTAAAACATGGTACGAAACCGCAATGGATTTGGTCATTGATGATGATTCGAGGGTTGAGGTGGTTTATTTTTTGATGTCGGAGGATAATGTCAAGAAGCAAATAAAGCTCCCGTACATGACTTTTTGCTCTGATGCCGCTTCGCAAGCACCAGAAGGGGTGTTTTTAAAAGCTAATCCGCATCCAAGAAGTTACGGAAATTTTGTTAGATTACTCGGTAAATACGTGAGAGATGAAAAAGTAATCAGTCTCGAAGAAGCCATTTATAAACTTTCGGCATTGCCCTGCGATAACCTAAAAATCCAGAAAAGAGGGAGATTGAAGGTCGGCAACTTTGCCGATATTGTGATTTTTGACCCTGCAAAGTTACAAGATAATGCCACTTTTGAAAAACCTCACCAATTAGCAACTGGTATGACACACGTTTTTGTAAACGGCAAACAAGCCATAAAAGATGGCAAACATACGGGTGTAAAATCGGGGAGATTTGTACGAGGGCCTGGCTATGCTGCTAAGTAGTTGGCTTATTTACAATCAATAAACTGATAACCTTCGAGGCGAGTTTGTTTTACTCCTTTGGGGTTAGTCGTTATGATATTATTCTTTAAAACAACTCCTTTTTTATCGTATGTGTAATTCATATCGATAAGATTTGCTTCATTTTTTTCATCGTATATTTTAATCGAAACTGGGTTGTTTTTGCTCAAATATCCGAAATAACTGTTTTTTAGCCCCAAAAAACCGAGTGCAAACATGTTATAGTTATTAGGATAAAAATTGAGTTTATCATCGTATTTCACGCCTTCAAAAACTACTACTTCTTTGTCGCCGTTGGTACGTGAATAAACCCTTGTGAGGTTATCGCCAGTGTATTCCATTCGATACAAAACCTGAATTTTTTCACCAAAAATATCAAAATCGCAGGTAGCTCTAATCAGTTTTTCGCCTTCATACACCATGGCATTGTTTAAGAATTCATAACCCTGTACAGTAGCTTTGGTTCTCATAACTCGGCTACCCGTTTCGTCGTAAGTGTAATTGATGGTGTAGCTTTCGCCAGCAACGGGCGTTCTGAAATCCATCTTGTCGATTTTCCCTTTTGTGTTGTATGTAAACGAAATGGTGGTTTTATCAACGATGTTTGTAACTTTTGTCAATTTTTTATTAGCATCGTACTCAAAAGTACTTTTTACAGCATCTTTATCATCGGTTATGCTTTTGAGATTACATTTGGTTTTGAGACCCGTATTGGCATTTGTCCCGAATGGGTCGGGTGTAATCTCTTCTTGCGAACTTTTCTTACAAGAAATGACAAAAGCCAAAACACTGAATATCAATAATTTGAGGAGATTCTTCTTCATAGATTCACTTAAATTGCTCCTCAAATTATAGCAAAAATTGTACCGAAAAATAAGAATTCTTGAATTTACCTACTGCTTATCGGCATTTTCGATATTAAACATATTCGTAGATTCTTCTTTTTTACGTAACCCAAAGTTGTATCTGATATTGAAACCAAATCTGCGGGTATCGGCTACACGACGACCCGTTGCCGAAATCGAGCCTTGATTTATAGTGAATCGGTTATTATTGGTAAAGAAAACATCATTGGCGTTGAGTGTAACGAGCAATTTGCGGTCTAAGAAATTGCGATTAATGCTGAAATTTACACTTCCGAAATCGCTCAATTCGTAAAATTGTAACTGCCCTTTCAGACGATAAAAACCATTGAGAGAGACCGTCGAGCGTTTGTCAATTTTGAGTTGTTGGAGCATGAAAAATGTCCAGCTTCCACGGCTAAAAGTCAGCGTACTGTTTTCGTAGCGGCCATTGTAATCATTGTGGTTATATTGCGAACTTACCACAAAAAAGTACTTTTTGCCGGGTGGAATCGCCCCGATTAGCTTAAAATACGTTTCACGATTTTGCCCCAAATTATCATAAGTACGGTACGCAACGCTCGGATTCCGAGGGTCTTGGTAGATAACATTCGTAAAAATATCTTCGGTATAATTACGGCCAACGGCAAAGATTGGCATGTCGTTAAAGCTGATATTTGCCTCGATGTTTTGGGTAAATTGTGGACGAAGCGTTGGATTGCCCGATTCGTACAAATATTGGTCGATGAATCTCGGTGAAGGATTGAGGTATTCGTAAACTGGACGAGTAATGGTGCGGCGATAAATCAAAAATGCTCTTAGCTGAAAACTTGCGATTTTGGCAACAGGCCGGCTCAAATAAACGTACGGAAAGAAATCGGTGCGGTTAATACTAAAAGTTGTATCACGCGGGATTCGCTGATGACCTCGCATATTGGTGTTTTCCATACGAGTGCCCACTTTTAATACAAACGAACTGATTGATTTTGAGGCTTGTATGTAAGCTGCATTGATATTTTCACGGTAATCGTAGGCATTGGTTCGCCCCACATCAACGATGGTGCTATTGTTGGCATTCAAGAAGTAATCGGTCGAGTTTTTGAAATTCAGAATCGAGGTTTTTAGACCCGTCTCAAAAGTAAGTTTGTGCGGAAACTGGTATTTTAAATCAACCATAACCGCAAATAGGTTTCTTCGATTTTCAATATCTCCGTAACCACCAACCGACTGTCGAGCAGGTTTTGTGAATTGCGTTTCAAAATTTTGGTCGATGTTACTCCCAATCAAACTGTACGAAATATCGGTAGTAAACTCCGAGCCAAGCGTATCAATTTTGTATTTTGTGGCGATTCCTTGGCTAAAATTGTAGCCTTTGGTGTCGTTTTGTAAGAGATTAAGGTTATCGGTCAATGTCGAATTATTGCTCAATCTCAAAATCTGGCTTTGATTTTCGGCATTGCTATTGGTGAGGTTGTAGCTACCACGTCCATCGACGTTCAATTCCCATTTTTTTGATAATTCAAAACCTAAACCATAACCTGCATAAAGCCCGTCGCCGGGGTATTTGGTGTAAGCATTTTGCGAAAGCACCGAATCGGCCGAGAGTTTTCGAGTTGTTTCGAGTCTTTCATAAGAGTTACGGCGGCTGTAATTGAGATTGAAATAGCTGGTTCGGCTACCGTTGCTGTTATTGAGATTCATCCCGATAAACTGATTGCCAAATCGACCTTGATTCATTCCTGCATTTACACTGCCCGTTAAACCAATTTTTACACCTTTTTTCAGAATCACGTTCACGATTCCACCCGAACCACTGGCATCGTATTTGGCCGAGGGTGTTCGCAAAATCTCGATTTTTTCGATGCTATTAGGTGGTAAACTTTTCAGAATCGAAGCAATATCGGCGGTACTCATTTTTTGTTCACGACCATTGATGAATATGGCGGCAGGAGTAGAATTATTGAGATAAATATTGCCGTCTTGGTCCATAAAAACACCCGGAATCTTCTCCATAATCTCGTAGGCACTCGTGCTTGTATTGGCGATTGGCTCGGGGTCAACGATGGTTTTGTCATCTTCTTGTCTCATCAAAGGTTTGGTTGCCACGACCGTAACACCCGCCAAAGCATTGGCATCAGAAGCCATCACAAACTCGAAATAAGTTTGATTTGCCTTGACATTGATTCCCTTTTCGAGTGTTTTAAAGCCAATCGAACTCGCCCGAATGGTGTATTGAGTCGGCAGAACCGAGAATCTGACAACGCCAGCCGTATCGGCAGTACTGTAAAGTACTTTGGTAGAATCTGTTCGATTGGTCAGTTTTACCGTAGCCCCGATGATGGGCTGCTTGTTGGCTTCGGTGAGCTTGATGGTAATGTTGGTTTTTTGAGCGGATAATTTAAATGCAGTGAGTAAAAGTAGGAGTAGTGCTTTTTTCATACTTAGTGTTTATTGTGAAGATGATTTTGCAAATATAAAGGTTGCATGGTAGTTTTGGAATCAATAGCTTATTTATTAACATCATTTATGACTTTTCGGAATCGGCTTCAATACTTACTCGTCAAACGGTTAAAAATCTCAAATAAGGCCGCGTTGGAGTTGATAATTCAGAAAAAAATATTGGTAAATGGCGAATTTGTGGCTTCAAATCTTGATTTACAACCAGATGACGAAGTGATTTACGAAGGACAGATTTTGAAAGAAGGCAAGCGATTTGAATACATTGCCTACTACAAGCCAAGAGGAATAGAAACGACATTTAATACCGAAATAGCTGATAACTTGAAGCAAATTCTACCATTTGCAGATGATATTTTTCCGATTGGGAGGCTCGATAAAGAATCTGAAGGGCTTTTGTTATTGACAAATGACGGACGACTCTATGATAAAATCTTGCGACACGAAAATAAGACCCAAAAAGAATATTTGGTAACAGTCGATAAACCGATTGATGATGATTTTGTGGAAAGAATGTCGAGCGGAATCAAAATTATGGGGCAAATGACACTACCTTGTAAAGTTGTCAAAAAGGATGATTTTACATTCAAAATTACGTTGATTCAGGGGCTAAATCGCCAGATTAGGAGAATGTGCTATAAACTGAATTATGAAGTAACTCGCTTAGTCAGAATCCGAATCGGGGAGATTGAGTTAGGCGAGTTACAAGCTGGCGAGTGGCGAAAATTTGATAAATCTATGGTTTGATTTTTTCGTCTAATACAAAATCATAAAGTGTTGCTCGTCTTAGTCTGAAATAAGCCAGCCAAAATTGCTGTAAAGTCTGAATATAAGCCAATAACGCTTGGTCTTTTTCTTGCTGTGCGATGGTCAAATTTGTTATGTCTATTTTTCCAATCAGATACCTATTTTTGGCAACTTCATACCTTTTTTGGGCAATTGTATCGGTTTTGGCCGAAATCAATAAACTGGTTTTTAGCTGTTTAATTTCTGAAACTCGATTGAAAACCTCTAAATCAATCATATTTTGCTGATTTTTGATGTTTTCGATGGTGGCATCCAAACTGTTTTTAGCAGATTCTACCTCTGCTTTATTCCTCCCTGCATTGTAGATTGGTACTTTAAGCCCCACACTGGCCATTTGTGAGCCTTGTAAATCTGATAACGCTTTGCCAAGATTAGGGTTGGTCTGATTGAAACCAAACGAAACGTTTAAATCGGCACTGAATCGCCTACTAATTTCAGCCGAACGAAGATTCATTCGTGCTTGATTTTCGGATAATTCGAGGTTTTTGTAGTCACTTCGGTTATTTCGTGCTTCTAAGACGGCTTTCTCGACATTGGGGTCAAAAACCGGAATTACAAATGGTACAATTGCCTCGATTTTGTTGCCATTGCTTCCTCCAATCAAATTTTGAAGTTCTTTTTCGCTCGTTAGCATCAATAATTTATTGCGTTCGACCTCGTTTCGAGCATTCATCAATCCGAGTTCGACTTGTAGTAATTCATTTTCGGCGATTTTTCCAACTCCATAACGCCCCTTAGAAATATTGTAGATGGTATCGTTGATGGCCAAATTGTATTCGGCATTTTTTAATTGAACCGATGCAATCGACAAATCGAAGAATTTTTGGGTAATACTCAATGATAAATCCTCCAGCGATTCTAATTGTTTTCGGGTTTCGCCATCGAATTCTATTTGGCGTTGTTCCCAGTTCCACTTAGTGCGATTGATTCTAAAAAGTGGCTGCGAAAATTCGATAAAAAGGGGAGAAGTATTCCAAAATGAGCCAGTTGCTGATAAATTCTTGCCAAATAAATCAATTCGACTAACACCCGAATTGACCGAAACTACACCGCCTGTTTTGAGGAGATTTTGGCTCAATGTGAGAGTCGTATTTGAAAAATTCTGACTTTGCGGACGAAACAGCAACCCACCGTCGGGTTGAGTAATGCTATTGATAGAACGTCTGAAACCGGGCAAAACCCCCGTGAGTTCGAGTTGGGGTTTTAGGTTGGCTTTGGTAGCTTCAAATGTCCATTTACTGGCTTGATAATTCGACCGAATCTGTTTTGCAATCGGACTATTATCTTTGGCCATGTCGATGGCTTGTTGTAAAGTAAGTTTTTGTGCGAAAATAGGTGTCGATATGAGTAAGCATAAAAGTATCTTTTTCATCGAGAAATTGGCGGTTTTATAAATAGTTGAATTTTGGCAATTATTCGTAACGAAGCGATTCAATCGGATTTTGGTCGGATGCTCTTTTAGCTGGAAAAATTCCGAATATTAAACCTACAATTACAGCAACACCAAACGATAAAATGACCGAAAAAGGCGTTATAATTGTCTGAATATCAGCGAGTTTTTCGACCATGTAACTAATCAGAATCCCAAGCGAGATTCCGATTAGTCCACCCGTGAAACTAATCGAAACTGCTTCAGACATAAACTGCATGATGATGTCGGTTTTCTTTGCTCCGAGTGCCAATCTCAAACCAATTTCTTTGATACGCTCAAGCACCGATGCCAACATAATATTCATGATGCCAATACCACCAACCAAAAGAGAAATTGAGGCGATTACGCCCAGAACGATATTGAATAACTGCTTGGTTTTTTGTTCTTGTTTGAGTAGTAATTCGGGCACAATTATCTCATAATCAGCTACTTGGTTGTGTCTTCTTTTTAAGATTTTTTCGATAATTGAGAGAGAAGGCTCAATATACTTACTATCCGAAAGGTTGATGACTAATCGGTCGAGTTGGTTATGGTTTTCGATTTTCTTATTCTGTTCGTTGTTGCCCCAATACGAATTCCGATTTTTCATTGCCATAACTGTTACGTTTGAACGGTTCTTGTAACGCAGCAGAATCGTGCGGATTGGTGTGTAAATATCAGAATTATAATTTCGGACGGATAGTTTTTCTACGGATTTGTCTGATATGACGCCACTTTCTAAAACACCAACAACCGTGAGCCAAACGTTTCCGCACTTGATAGCCTGCCCAATCGGGTCAGATTTGGCGAAATATTTAGTTTTGACCTGCTTGCCAATGATGCAAACAGCCTCAGCTTGCTCGACTTGGTTTTCGGTAAAATATTTGCCTTCGCCTACTTTTACACCCGCAATCTCAAAGAATTTGTTAGTTACGCCAATCAGTTTACCAGTATTCTTTTGCCCTTCTCGCATAAACGAAGTTTCGATTTCGATTTCGGGACTGACAAAGCTCACTGCCGAAATTGTCTCGCTGATATTCTCTGCATCGCCGATTGTTAATCCTGGAGAAAACTTCTTGGTTTCTTTATTATCCTTTTTTGAAGCATCAGAATTATCTTTATTTGGGTCATTAAACTTAGACTTGATGACGATATTATTTGACCCAACTTGTTTGATTTGTTCGAGGATTTCCCTTTCGGCCCCAGCACCAATCGCCAGCATTGAGATTACCGCCGCAACGCCAAAAATGATACCCAATGAAGTTAAAAACGCCCGTAATTTGTTGGTAATGAGAGCCTCGACTCCAACCCTAAAATTGAAAATTAGTCTTTCTTTTGCTAACATTTGTAGTTGAAAAGATTTAGTGTGGAAATTATTTAGGTTTGGTTACTTGTGCTTGAGGCTTAGCTGTAAATTGTTTGATGATATTTTCGCGGGTCGCATCAACGGCGGGCGATGGCATTTTGGCGGCTTTATTGACTGCCAGCACTTTGAGCGAGGTAGTATCGGCAGGAAGCGTCAAATAAATCTCTTCGTCCTTTTTCAGACCCGAGTAGATGAGGGCATTTGCGTCGTTGGTAGCACCTACCAAGATATATTGTTTGGCTACTTTATTACCATCTTTTTTATAGACAAATGTGCCGTTTTTATCGTTATTGATAGATTCGAGCGGAATATTCAAAACGTCGTTGTAAGTGCCTGCATAAATCTTGCAACTCGTGGTCATGGCAGGTCGAAGACTTGGGTCTTTGGTGATAACATCTATGATTACCTCAAATACTTTTGCATCAGAGTTGGGCCTTTGTTCGCCCACATTTGCCACACTTGCTACCACACCATTCAGTTTTTTATTTTGGTCGGCATCTAAACCGATTTCTACAAATTGTCCAATTTTTACTTTCTGAATATCTATCTCGTTGACATAAGTTATAACTTGCATTTGACTTAAATCGGGCAGTATCGCCACTGTCGGGTTCCAGCCACTGATACTCGAACCCACTACTTTTTTAGAGCCGTTCCAATCTCTCACATAAATCAACATTCCGTCTTTTGGAGCAGTGATATTGAGTTTGTTTATAAGGCTTTCGAGTCTATTAACACGGTTTTGGGCAATACTCAAATCAGAATTGATGATTTGAACTTTGGTCTGCGACTGAGCAACTTTTGTTTTATAGTTTTGTAGTTTTTGCTCGTAGTTTTTTTGAGCTTTTTCGAGTTCTATCTCCTTCTGGCGTTGTATAGCAGGAGCCTCAAATTTGGATTGTTCTTTTTCGAGACGGGCTTGTTCTACTGCAAATTTTAGATTGTAAAGCTCGTCGCGGGCGTCTCTCAATGTGAGCGTTGTGTCTAACTTTGCTTGAGCCAATTCGGATGTTTTTTTCTGAACCTCAAAACCATTTTCGGTGAGTTTTGCCATAATCGGATTCTTCTCCAGCGACGCCACGTAGTCGCCAGCTTTGACGGTTGTACCTTCTTGAATCAGGTCTTCGATTTTGAGTTCTGAATAAATCTGGGCTTCTTGTAGCTCAGACCCTGGAGCCGTGATTTCGGTTTGATTTTTGGCTTTTAATTCACCAGTAGATATAACTACCACTTCAAATTTTCCTTGTTTTACTTTTGAAAATAAGATGGTAGTTTCTTCGGCTTTTTTGAAAAATGAAAAATAGGCAATCACTAAAGCGGCAATACTGATAATAGAAACAAGCAGTAGAGGACGAGTTTTTTTCATAAAGTTAGTGAGAGTAAATAGGGTATTTGAATAGTGTGTTTTTTCTATTCAACGAAGTTTTGAGTCAAATGTTGTATATACTTGTTTTATATATTTGTTGCTCCAGAAAGAATCTGAAGCAACAAATATAAATACGTTTTTATTTTTGGTTTTGAATCAAATCTTGATAAAAATCTTACGTTTATACATCCAATTTAGGATTACCCATTCAAAAAATAATATCAAGCCGCCGTGAACAAGAGTACGATAAGCCGAACCAAAAACTGTATCGTAATTTTCGCCGAGGTGGGTATGCAATGCACTCGAAATATAACTATCGACAGTGTGGGCAATTACGTACGCAGCAATTGAATTCATGCCTATAACCATCAACCAATATGCCCATTTTTGCTTTTGTTTTATGTCGATGATGTAATAGAAAAATGCCATTAATAAAAAGCACCATCCGCCGCTAAAAATCACCCAAGTAGGTGTCCAGATTCGTTTTACGTTTGGGCAAATTCCTAAATAATTTATGATTAGCCCGAGGATGATTCCGCCGATTCCATATATGAGAAAAGTCTTGATTTTTTCGTTCTGAGATTTTTCCGAGATAAGGATTTTACCTGCAAATAAACCTAAAATCATTGTTGCAAGAGTCGGAATAAAACTAAGAGTTGCGTATCCGCCGCCATTGGCAATAAATGGTTTTTCTCTCGGAAAAAGATTCAAAAACCACGTATCAAAAGCCCAAGCGAGATTGCTGTTTTTGTTCCAATGAGCCGCAAAACCGCTTTGAAGATGCCCCCAATCTTTGGCAACTTTGACCGATTCGTAATCAAAATTGGCAGGCGGGAGCGGATAAATTGCGAAGGCTGCCCAATACCCGATAACAATCACCAAAAATGCAATTAGTTGAACTCTGAAAGTTTGCAATCCTAAAATAAAAAGAAACGTATAGCCTAAACCGATTTGACTGAGTGTATCCTCAAATGTAAAGTATGTCATCGACCTGCCTTGCGAACGAAGGAAGATTCCGAGAACAATCAATATCAATGAACGCCAAGCCGCATGGCGAACCAATTTACCGAAAGGCTCTCCTTTTGCCTGACGATTTAGGATAGAATAAGGCAAAACAACACCCACCAGAAACGAAAACGAGGGCTGAATTAGGTCGTGGAGTGAGCAACCAATCCACTCGACGTGGTCTTGGTTGAAGGCTAAAAATTGCCAAAATGAACTTTCGGGCAGAGCGTCTGAAACTTTCTGAAAATGGAGGACTTCGGCCATCATCAAGAGCATTACAAAGCCCCGATAGACATCGGCCGAGGTCAGACGAATAGATTGTGTTTTTTGCATAGTTTTAGGGTTGAAATGATTTTACGTATTAGTTGTAATGGTTTAAATGAATAAGGGCGAATGCGATTCGCCCCTACAACTCTATTATTTTTTACCTACATATCTCTCAAAAAACTCATAAATACGCAAGATTCGGTCAATTCTCTGACGGACATTTCCCGTGCGGCTCAATTCGTGCGTGCCGCCTGGCATCAAAACGTATTCGGTTTCTCTACCAAGATATTTGAGGCTTCTAAACATCATTTGTGATTGAATCACGCCCGTACGGAGGTCGTTTTCGCCGTGTTTTATCAAAAGTGGCGTACGGATTTTATCTACGAATGTGTAAGGCGAATTGGCATCTATTTTAGTAGTGTTTTGGTCTTCCCACGGCAAACCGAAATAATTCGGAACGAGTCTCCAAGCGTTGCCTTCACCCATAAAAGTTGTCAAGTCATAAACGCCGCGTTGAGCAAATGCAGCTTTGAAACGGTGGTCGTGAGCGACAATCCAAGCAGTCAAATAACCCGCATACGAGCCTCCCGTAATGACTTGTTTTGAGGTATCGACCCAAGCTGCTTTGGAGGCATCGGCACAAGCGGCAAGGGCATCTTCTTGTGGGCCAGCACCCCAATCACGGAAGTTTGAAAACTGAAAATCTTTGCCGTAGCCACCCGAACCACGCTGATTTGGATAAACTACTCCGTAGCCTTGCGAACAAAAATACTGAAATTCATGCCACATCGAAAACTCACCCGGCCCCCACATGGCGGTTGGTCCGCCGTGCATATTCAACAATAGCGGATACTTTTTGCCAGTTTCCATAAAAGCCGGTTTCATTATCCAATACTCAATTTTTTGTCCTTTAGAATTGGTATAAATGCGTTTTTCGGGGATACTCACCTTTTTATCTTTTAGCCAAGCGTCGTTGTGGTTACTCAATCGTACTTGATTTTTGGCAGTTAAATCCGACATATACAATTCAGACGGATTCAGAACTTCGGTTTTGGCAAATATGACTTTATCAGTTGTCATATCAAATGCCGTAATCCCCGATTCAAAATCGCTTAATTGTTCAACTTTGCGAGTTACCGCATTCATTCGATACAACGGAAAACCTCCGTTTGATGGAGCCGTTAAGTATAAAAACTTACCATCCAATGACCATTTTAGTCCGCTTGGTGTACGGTCGAAGTCAATCACTTGGCGGTTGCTGCCGTCGATATTGGCAACTACTAATTGGCTGAATGATAATAAGTTAGGTGTACTCATAATCATTCCGATTGTTTTTCCATCGGGCGAGATTTCAAATCCTCCGAATGATTTTCCGCTTTCGGCAACGATTTGTTTTTCATCCGAACCGTCGGCATTCATACTAATAATGGCCGATTCTTGTTCACGGTCGGGGTGTTTGGTTTTGTCTTTGCCCGAAACCGCCCAAATCCGTTTTCCGTCAATAGACCAAGCCGCTTGGTTGTAAGACCAAAAACCTTTTGTGATTGGTTTGGCTTTGGCTCCTTCTCGAACCTCGATTACGTACAAGTGCGTAAAGAAAAACTCTGGCTCGACTGCCGCTTCGCCTTGAAAGTTCAGGCGATTAAAAACCTTTGCTTTTTTGTCTTCTACGTCTTTTTCTAAATACGCACGGATTTCTTCGATACTGCCATCGGGATTAGGCTTGATTTTTTTATCGCGATTGAGGTGTTCGTTTTTTGAGAATCCAGGTTTTTCCATCGACCACGACGGAACAGTTTTGTTTGGATTAAGTGTGGTATCGCTCAAAAGGGTAGTTAAAGTAACTGTCGAGCTAAAAAGTATTTTTGAACCATCGGGCGAAAACTGCGGATTACCTGCTCCGTAAGGGGCTTCGGTAAGTTGCCATGCTTCGCCGCCATCGAGAGGCATGATAAAAACCTGCGATTTACCTTTCACATTACGGGTAAATGCAATGCTTTTGCCGTCGGGTGAGAAACTGCCTCCGCCTACACTTTCTGGCCCGCGAGTTATGGCTTTTGGAGTGCTACCGGCCTGTAAATCAACCGAGTATAAATGGTTTCGGTAGTCGTACTCAAGTTTGTTTTCGGTGTTGTTTTCGATTGTTCGGAGCGTGTAAATTGCTTTTTTGCCATCGGGCGAAGCCGTTACCGATAAAACTTGTTTGATTTTGGTTAGGTCTGTTACTGTAACTTTTTGATTGCCGTTTTGGGCGAATGTCCAGAACGGAATTAATAGGAGTAGGGTTTTAATAAATTTCATTTAATTGAATAGTTTATTGATTCAGTAAATATAAATAGTAATGTCGAATTTATCGAATATTCAACAAAAAAGCCCCAGATTTCTCTGAGGCTAAGTTTTTAGCTAAGCGATTTAAAAAATCGTTTCACAATTACTTTATATCTCTTGCTCTAACAACGGTTGGTTTTCCGTCTATAGAGATTACTTTGGTTTCATCACGCAGGCGGGCTTCTTCCCACATTTTTTCGATGGCTTTTTTGACACCTTCGGTAATTTTTTCAGCCCTACTTTTATTAACTAAACTCATCTGTTTTAGAAAATTTAATAAATAAATCTTGATTAACAATAATGATTTCTTCCCCTTTAATTTTGTGAGCAATCGAGATAGGTTTTTCGGTTGTATTATCAAAAATTAAGCATTCATCTACAACTGGTAAAAACAAATTTTTTAGATTTTCGATTCCTCTTTTGTAACGTCTTCTGATAACATCTTCTGGAATAGAATGCCCCCCTTTTGAAACTCTATCTGCCACCCTTTGGATGGCTAACTCGACAGAATCCAACCAAAAATATACCAAAACTACTTCATAACCAAGTGTTTGTGCTTTTTTTGCCAAACCAACATAGCTTTTGGTTGAAAGGGTGGTTTCAATGGCAAAAGTACTTTTTTGATTGAGAAGAAAATCAATTCTTTCGAGCATTAATTTGCCAGCTTGAATTGCAACCGATTCAGGATTAAATGGAGATAATCCTGCTGCGATTGCATCGGCATTTACAAACTCTCTACAATTAAGCACATCAGGAAGCAAAGTTTTTGATGCAGTAGTTTTGCCTGCACCATTACAACCCGCTATGATATAAAGTGTCTGCATTTATTTTAGCCAAACGATTTGAGAAATCGTCCTACAAATTTACAATATTGAAACTATAATCTAAAGGGTCGAACTCGGCTAAAAGCTTGTCAATGAATGTTTTATCGTTGAGGTAGAAGTTCAAGAAATTCTCTTTTCGTTCTTGCAGACCACCATCAGGGAATAGTTTATTTTTGAGTGCCAAAAGTTGCGTGACCGATGTTTCTTGATTACGTTCTTCGGCTTTTTTGAGGCGTTTTTCGAGATTATCAATCGCATTTGCCAACTTTGCTTTTTCGGCTTCAACTGGTGCTTTGAGTGTTGCATCAATCGCAACGGCCTTTTTGACGATTCTTTCGAAAATCTCCGAAAAATCATCCATTTCAAAAACCAAACTCAAAGAATTCTCCGAATTTCTCTCGACATAACTACGACGAAGTGTAACATCATCTAAAAATAAATCTTCAACAGCTACGCAGAGTTTTTCGATACGTTTGCGACTTGCTTCGTTGATGACCAACGCGAAATTTCGTGGCATTAACATCGGGAATGGCTCGCCATAATGCTCAATCATATCAAATAACTGCAACCAATATGGAACCTCCGAAGGTCCGCCGATATAGGCTAAATTCGGCAGAATCATTTGCTGATAAAGCGGTCTCAAAACAACGTTTGGACTGAATTTTTCTGGCTCATTATCAACCAATTGTAGGATTTCGGATTCTGAAAAACTGATTTCGGTATTCAGAACTTTATATTGAGAATCCTCTTTGACGATTCGCTCACGAAGTCCATTCTCCAAATAAAAGAAATTGATTTCACGCGGCGAAATCTGAGTTTCGTAGCCTAAATCGTGGATTTTCTTTGAGGTTTCGTTGACAAGTTTATAGGCAGTATTGTTCAATAAATCGTCTTTGATGACATCTGTGAAAAGACTTTTCAATGCTTTATCATCACCGTCGATGCTGATAAGCCCTTGATTACCAAATAGTTGGTGCATGTATTGTCTGACGGCATCGGCAAGAGTAGAGTTATTGAGATAGGCGTTTTCAAATAATTCGGTTTTTTCGGGTAATGCCTCTAAGATTGCCTGCAATTCGGCTGGATTCATTCTGCCAACAGCCCCTTTTTGTTCGGTTTCCCAGGTGTATTTCTTACCAAAAAGGCTAAAAGATGCAATCTCGGCGAAGTCGTGGTCTTCGGTTGCCATCCAGTAAACTGGCACAAAGTTATAAGCAGGATATGCTTCTTTGAGTTGTTTGGCAAGGTTGATAATCGTAACGATTTTATAAATGATATACAGCGGGCCTGTAAAAATATTTAGCTGATGGCCAGTTGTTACGGTGTAGGTATTGGGCTGCAAAAGAACCGAAAAATCGGGCTTGCTGTCGATATTTTTGTATTGATTCTGTAAGGCATCTACCAAAACTTTTCGCTTATCTGCTGTAAATGGTTTTGCCTCGATGATATTTTTAAATCCTTGAATATCAGGATATTCTCTATAAAATGAAGTGAGTTCGGAGCGTTTATTGATATAATCTAAAAACAGTTTTGGGAATGCTTTGGTAGATGATAGGTCTAATTTCATTTGATAAATTGTCGATGTTCGGAGATACTCTTCGTAGGTTTAATTCGATTTTCAGAAGAACAACGAAAAGACACAATCGGTTCGGGTAGGTTGCACGATGACTGAAAATTTAAAAGTTTGATTTGGTAAGATTCTCAAAAACCGTTCAGTAAAAAGTGTGCGGTTTTTTGGCAAATTTTCAAAATAATTACCAATTTTATAAACAATAATTCCCGATAATAACCTAATTCTATCATGAGAAAGTTCTCTATAATCATCTTTCTAATATTTGGATTATCCCATTTTACTTTTGCAATTGACAAATTCTCAAATCCAGTTTTTGAAGAAAACTTTGAGGCAGCCAAAAACAAAGCTAAAGCCGAACACAAAGGCTTATTTGTGCTATACTATGCCGATTGGTGCGGATTCTGCCAAAAGATTTTTAACGAGACCCTTCCCGACGAAGCTGTTCAGAAAGCCCTAAAGGCGGGTTTTGCGTGTTACAAAATTCAGAATTCGACCGAAGAAGGCAACATTTACAAAACCAAATATGATATTCGTTCGCTGCCAACATTGCTATTTTTTAATGAAAATGGCGAATTGGTACTCAAACAAGCGGGTATGCAAACCAAAGCCAAGATGTTTGCACTTATCAATAAAGTTTATGAAGAATATTACCAGAAGTCTGTTCCTCGTGAGTTTTCATATACCCCAGATGTTTTAAAGCCTAAAACCATCACTTCTGTATTTGAAAGTCCCAAAATTGCAGCCCAAGTCGAAGAACCCCATACCCAAACAATCATAGGTACAGTAGCGGCTGTTCCGTGTACTGGAGAGGGGACAGCTTGCAATGATGGTAACGCTTGCACAACTGGTGATGTTTGTGTAAGCGGAACTTGCGTAGGGCAAACCCCAGTGGTTTGTAATGATAATAGACCTTGCACCGACGATGCCTGTAATGTAGCCACTGGTTGTGTTTATACCAATGATAATTCAAATACATGCTCAGATAATTCGGTTTGTACTCAGACCGATGCCTGTGTAAATGGTGTATGTGTTGGTAGCAGCCCAGTAACCTGTCCCGAAGATAACAATGCTTGTACCACAGCTGTTTGTAATGCACAAACTGGATGTACCCTTGTAAATAATACGAGTACTTGTAATGATTTAAACCCTTGTACTGTGGGTGATGTATGCTCAAACGGTACTTGCTCTGGTACTCAAAAAAATTGTAGTGACGGGTTAGTCTGTACCAATGATATTTGTAACGCTACTACCGGAGTCTGTGAAAATCCATCTAATACAGTAGGTTGTAATGATAACAATGCTTGTACTGTAAATGACGTTTGTGCAGGAGGTATTTGCACACCCGGTACTGCCAGAGTTTGCAATGATAATAATGCTTGTACCGACGACAGCTGTAATCCGACTACGGGATGCGTTTATACCAATGACAATTCGAACACGTGTACAGATAATAATGTTTGTACAATCAACGACCAATGTAGTAATGGAGGATGCGTCGGCACAGATAATACATCATCTTGTCCTGATGATAGTAACCCTTGTACCACAAAGGCTTGTAATCCTCAGACGGGTTGCTTTCAGGCAAACAATAACAATTCTTGTGATGATGGCGACCCTAACACCGTAGGAGACGCTTGTAGCTTGGGTATTTGTAGAGGTCAGCCGATACCTTCTTATGGCGAAATGACTCCTTCTGGAATCACAATACCCAAACTTGGGGCTTTTCCTGATTGTGGCACAACCAAAAAATCATTCATGTTTTATCATACTGGTCGAAACCTGACATTTGTCTGTAATGGTACCGATTGGGTTCAACTCGAAGATTTTACAAACGTTATTTTTGAAGTTGGACTCAATGCCGCAACACAAACAGTAGCAGCCAATAGTGCCAATACCGTTGTGGATTTTGGAGTGACAAGCCTAAATGTTGGCAATGGATTTGACCCCTTAACCGATACATTTACGGCAAATCAAGCAGGATATTATCATTTCGATGCCTCAACTTGTATCGGTACTTCGGCGGCAGGAATAGCATTGACGATTGAGTTGATTGACCAAAGTAGTAATGTTTTGTCGAACCAGTCCTCGGCCACAACCAATGCTTCGCAGTTGGTAAGCTGCTCCACAACGGTTTATCTAAACTCGGGTAATACTGTCAGGGTGAGGGTCAGACAAAATAGTGCATCTGCTACACATACACTCCGCCAAGTTTGTACGAAATTTAGTGGATATAGGGTTTATTGATTTTACGTAGTGGTGTAAAATTCTTTAAGATTTCCGAAGCACTAAATTACAAATGAGTTTAAAGTGTATTTGATTAATTTTACATGATTACTTACAAAAATTTATCCATCAATTCGCTTTTTTTCTGGCGAGAAACTGGCAGTAGGTCGCCATTTGCCATCTTGACAGCCCCACCTTCGGAGCGAACAAATGCTTTGAGGTGGCTCAAATTGACCAAATACGAATGATGGATTCGGAAAAAACCTTGTTCTGAAAGCAAAGAATCGTAGTTGATGAGGGGCTTGCTCGTAAGCACCCGTGTATTATTGACCAAATGAAACTCGGAGTAATTCCTAACCGAATTGATGTACAGAATCTCTTCGAGCATCACGACCGTGAAACCATCGGCGTTTGGTACGACTATCTTACGGATTTTTTGCTCTGAATAACTTTCGAGTAGAATCTTGAACGGAGCAGATTCTTTTGAATTCTTTTCTCGTTGATTAATGATTCGCTCAATAGTTTTTGTTAAATCGCTGGTTTTGAATGGTTTAACTAAGTATCCGACTGCCGAAAACTCAAATGCTTTGATGGCGAATCTATCAAAAGCCGTAATGAAAACCACCGAAAAACTGTAATCTTCGAGCGTTTTCAGAATATCAAAACCGGTTCCGTCGGGCATTTTTATATCCAAAAAAGCTACATCGCAGGGTACACTCTGGAGCAACGCCACACCTTTTTTGAAGCCATCGGCTTCGCCAACGATTTGAACCGAATCTCTGAAATTCTCTTCTAATGCCTTACGAAGCAGATACCTTGCATCTTCTTCATCGTCTATGATGATGACTTTTAGCATATCCCAAGTTTATGTTCTGATGTTTTATTGATTTTTTAAAGACACATTTACAGGTATCAAGGTGCAATCTGTAAAATTACTTTTGTTCCCAAAATCTCTTGATTAAGGTTTTTGATTTCTTCAATCAGCATTTTACCTTTTTTGCCCAATCTTGTACGTATCAGCTCCATGCCCCTCGATGTGTGTTTACCCGCTTTTTGCATAGATTGATAAAACCCTACACCATCGTCTTTTATGGTGATAGAAAGGCTTTCGTCGGCCAATTTATCCACCAAAATTTCGATTTTACCTTTCTGATTTTTGGGTAATACACCGTGCAGAAGTGCATTTTCGGCCAAAGGTTGCACGATAAACGACGGGACTTCCATATCGCTATGACGGATTTCGTCATCCATCACTATTTCGTATTCAAATTTATCGCCCAAACGCCTTTTTTCGAGCGAAAGATAGGCCTCAATAAAATCTATTTCTTCGTAAAGCGGAATTGTTGTTCGGCCCGTTTTTTCGAGAATATCCCGCATCAATTGGGCAAAATCGGCAATAAAATCATTTGCTTGGCTGGTTCTGCCATCTACATAAAGACGTTGGATTGAGTTTAGGCAATTAAACAAAAAGTGCGGATTGAGTTGGGCTCTCAAAAGTCGCTGCTTCATTTCGGCGGCTTGTTGTTTTTCTTTCAGGTTTCGCTGGCGATTCCAGAAGAAGAAACCGCCCAAAAGCATCAAAATACCGAGCGTTATCGCCAAAATAAGATAGTTTTTTTGTTTGATTTCGGCTTCTTTAGTTTGGTTTTGGAGGGTCAATAATTCAATCTCTCGTTGTTTTTTTTCGGTTTCGTATTTGGTTTGGAGCTCTATAATTTTGGCAGTTGTTGAAGTCTTGAATAAACTATCTTTTGATTCCATTTGAGCCTTTTGGAATTCGAGGGCTTTTACAAAATCTTTTTCTTTGGTGTAGGCTTTTTCAAGAATCCCGTAAAGCTTTGGTAGGTTATCAGAATTTTTTATTTCTTTGGCTATCTCAATGGCTTGATTAGCTGTTTCGATGGCTTCTTTGGTTTTATCTAAGGCCAAATAATTTTGAGAAAGTGAGGCCATAACAGCCAATTGACTAATTTTCGATTTTGAGATATTGGCATAATTGAGAGCTTCTAATAAATATTCTTCTGCTTTTTTATAGTTTTTTCTTAGTTTTTCTAAACTTCCCAGATTAGAGAGTCTTATCGAAATCGAGGTGTTATCGTTTTGTTGCCGAGCAATTTTAAGTGCTTCCTCGAGATAATTCTTGGCTCTGGCAAATGCAGATTTATTTTTTGGATTTTTTTCGGCAATACTATTAAAAATAGACCCTAAATTGCTGTAAACTACGCCTGTTCGATGTAAATCTTTTAGCTCAATTGCCAATTCTTTTGCTTCCAAATAACTTTTTTCGGCATATTCAATCTGCCCGAGTTTCTCGTACAAATTCCCCATTGTGATTAGGCAACCGAGTTCTATTGGTTTGAGTTTGTATTGGTTGGCGACTTTTGCCGCTTTTAGCATATTTTCTAAGGCAAGGTTATTATCCGACATTTCGATATATGCTTGTGCGATATTGAAATATTGTACCGCAATTATTCTCGGATACCGTTCGGTTTCAAACTTTGTGTAATATTTATCGGCGTACTCCCTTGCTTTGTTATAATACTTTATTGACTCGGTGTTTTGCCCAATTTTGCCATAGTAATTTCCCAGAGAGTTAGTTGCTAAGGTTAAATATTTAAAATCGTCATTCTGAATTAATTGATTGTAAACCCGATTCAATATTTTAAACGAGCTATCTGGATAGGTTCGTAAAAGAGAATTTCCTCTAAAATATTCTGCTCTTGACTGGTATTTAAGCAGGTTTTCTTTACCAGCTAACTCGAAAGCCAATATTGCGTATTTTCTTACTGAATCAATCTGCCCAGTTAGCTGAAAACTCTCACAGTTCTTTAAATACTTTTCGAGCAAAGGGCTTTGAGAAAAAGCACAATTTAAACTTAAAACAAATATCAAAATCTTCGATTTCATAGCATACAACCTCATTTTTCTCGAAATTAGAAGCCTTTTTTTGAGATTTCCAAATCTACCCAATTTCATAAATAACATCTATATATATATCCCAAACCGATGGATAATTAATTGATACAAAGTGCCTGCTCAATGCTACCGTTTGATAATTGTAAAAATTTTCAGAAAATTTTCGATACAACTTTGTTCAACCAAAACATCACCCAATGAAGCGAAAATTAGCGGCTCTATTATTTATTATCCTCTGTATCTGGGCTTGCACTGATTATAAAATCAACAACAAAATCATTAAAACTTATTCATTTGAACCAATCAATAAAAAATAGTTAAGACCATGAAAAAAATTGTTCTATTGGGTTGTAGTCTTCTCTTATCGGCCGAGATTTATTCACAATCTGTCATGATTAATCCAAATAATTTGCAGCTTCCTCGTGTGGCAGCTCTTCCTGCTTGTGCAGCCGCTGATTATGGAAGAGTTGTTTTCTTGACCACTACCAACCGAGCTAATGTATGCAGTGGTAGCGGATGGATTGAGGTAGCTCCAAGTGGGGGTGGCGGCGGTTCCTTTACTTTACCCTTTAATGGTAGTGGAAATTATTCGGCTGCTGGTTTTACAGTTATGAATACTGGAGGTGGACTCAATTCGGCTGGAATACAAGGTATGACCATGTCGGCAATTACTGGTGCAAGTGGGATTTTAGGAAATGCTTTTGAGACAGCACCATTAGGTGAAACTGTCGGAGTAAGGGGTAGTAATTCTTCTACGAATAACAACGGAGTTGGTGTAAAAGGCACACATGATGGTGCTGGATATGGGGTTTTTGGAGTTTCTTTAACAGGTACAGGAGTATATGGTTATACTCAGGGGAGTAGCTCAAGTGGCTATGGGGTATTTGGTCAGGCTGGTCAAACCTCTGGGGTAGGAGTTTTTGGAAACGCATTTGGTACTAATGGTGTAGCTGTGTGGGGAAAAGCCGACCATTCTACTGGAGCGGGTGGATACTTCTCAAATTCGGCTGTTGGTGGTGTAGCACTCAGTACAAGTGGGAGGTTAAGATTTCAAGGTAATGGAGCTGCAATAAACAAAGTTTTGGTGAGTACAGATATTAGTGGTACTGCCGAATGGAAATCACTTACTCGCAACGAAATCTTGAAATTGGGGCCTGCGGCATTTCATTCGCATATTTCTTCAAATGAATCTACTATGGGGAGTCAAGGAATCTCTATGACTTCGGCCACTGGCTCATTTCATGCTAATGTATCATTGCCCGATGGGGCAACTATCACTCAAGTCAGAGTTTATTATATTGATAATGATGGTGTATCTCCAGCAACGGGCTTAGGCCTAACAGGTTGGTCTTTACAGAAAATGACTAATTCTGGTTCGGGAAGTGCTTATTCAAATGTTGCCAATAGCACTTTTACAAATATATCAGCCAGTTCAAGTGTCTTATTTTCAGGTTTAATCCTTCCTACACCTGAGGTTGTAAACAATGCCACTACTTTTTATAGAGTGGTAGTAACCATGCCATCTTCCCTCAATCTTGTTTTAGTTGGTGCTGAAATCAGTTATTCATATACCGTAAATAATTAAACGAAAACTCAATTTTAAACAATAAATCATGAAAACAAAATTATTAACATTCGTCTGTACAATTTTTCTTTTGGGAGCATGTAACAACAAAGACGATGCAGACGCACTCTTTTTTAGAGTAAAAGTAGATGGGAAACTCGTAGAAGCCACTGGTACAAATGCTTATGCAGTAAAAAATTCTGATGAATATAATATGTACGGAATTTTTGACAGTAAAAGTTCGATGTACTTGCAACTCGCAAATGCAAAAGCCGTAGGAACACATTCTGCAAGCGAAAATCCCAATTTTATATTTTATACCGACGAAGCAGGCACTGGCAATCGCTCTGATAGAAGTGGGGTTTCGGCAGAGATAACAATTACCGAAAAAACTGATAAAATCGTAAAAGGGACTTTTAAAGGAACTGTTAAAAGCTCTAACCAAGCTACAAAAGTTTACAACCTGACCGAAGGAGAGTTTTCAGTACAATTTAGATGAGATTTTTTATGGAAACCGTCAAAATATTCAGGAAAAAACACGTTCCACCAAGCGAGGTGGTGATGCTCAAGGCCGATATTAATTACACTGAAATTCATTTTGCAAACGGAACGACAATTGTGTTGGCAAAAACGCTTAAAAAATTACAGAATGATTTTTATCCGTATGGTTTTTTTAGAATCAACAAGACCAACATGATTAATCTGAAATATCTCCTTAGGACGATTGACGATTTCTCACACGTGGTTCTAAAAAACAGGCTCGAATTAAATGTTTCGAGAAGGCGTAGAGAAGATTTGAAAAATTTAATTCATCAAAAAAATGCTTAATTATATGAAAAAAAATGGCATTCAATTACTGATATTGGTGTTTTTGGCTTTATGCCAAAACTCCTTTGCTCAATTCGATAAACTCAAAGAAAAAGTAAAGAAAGAATTACCGGGTAAAGAAGCCACTTCTCGTGGTGGAGTACCCAACGCAACCAACAAAGACCAGCAACGAACCGATAGAATGAATGCCGATGCAAAGGCTAATGAAGATGCAAAAAGCAAATCGGGCGAACTCGACCGCAAAACGACGTTGAACAGCCCAGAGTTTGACCGCAAGGCTTACGAAGAACGTGTTTACGCTAATTTTGAACCCGATTTTTCGACTGCAAATTTTCCACCTGCTGTTGCATGGTTTGATTTGCTCGATAACGAAAGATTCAGATTCGATATTACCAAAGGCGAACTCCGCCTAATGGCACTTCATGTGGCTTTTTTACCAACCAAAAGCAAAGATGGCAAAGACATCATTTATCGTCCGTCGCTTTCGTCCAGCAAAGGTTACGAAAATTTGAGACCACCCGTCAGAGCCGATATCGTAGATGCCACCACGGGAGTTTTGAAAGGACAACAGTTTTTTAAAGTTGAGGATTATATTCTGCCTTTCAAAAAAATGGTTTTGGTTGAAGAGTTCAACGGAGATTATTTTCCATTCTGGGTAAATGTCAAAGAAGGCAATTACGAAGTTCGATTTTATCTTGGTAAATCCCATTTCTATACATTTCCGTTTCAAGTTGAGAAGAAAACCAATCCAGATGCTTACGCACCCGTAAAAGATTTGTACTTTCTGAAAGGTGCTTGGGAAGATTGGGCAAGGATTCAGTTTGATGAACGTAGCGGAGAAGTACTGCCGAGCATTTATCTGACCGAAAGAAACCTTGATATTAAGAGTGCAACCAATTGGGATGATACAGTTCCGATGAGGGGATTGGTCAAAATTACTCGAAATGGCACATTGGTTGCAACTTACGGACAGACGTCTAATTCGGGCGATTTTACACCAAGTAATGGTAAATGGACACGCTGTCAGTTTCTGGCCTACAAAGCTGGAACTAATGACCGAGAGATGTTTACCAAAGCCGATATGAAAGATGGTAATTATGTGATGGATGTCAATGTCAAAAATCCAAAAAATGGGAAGTCGGTTGTGGCAAAATACGGTTTTACGGTAAAAGGTGGCGTGATTTTGCCGCATTCAAAAGCCGATAGAAACCAAAACAAAGACCCATTGACGGTGCTTGAACAAGGAAAAGAGTTTTATTATTTCAAGAAACTGTAAGCCATGAAATTCTCAGAATTAAGCAAAAAAACTAAACTGACCATCATAGTGTATTCGCTGCTCGGTTTGATGATTGCCGTTTTTGCGGTAGGAGTTTATCTAACCCAAGAAGACAACAAAGAGCTTCTTGCCAAAGGCGTTAAGGCCGAAGCGAGCGTTGTGGATGTTTATATGCAGATTTCGGGTACTCGCAAAAACAAAAACTACCGCTACTACATGGATATTGCCTTTTTTGAAAGCCTCGATAAAGTGAAAGTTCAGCCTAAATCGGATGATATTGTCGATAAAGTAGCAGCGATTTCGGAAGAAGCCGTTGCCAATGCCAAATTGGGAGATTATCATTCGAGCCGCATCACGATTTCGAAATACAGTTATGAAAAATACCGAAAAGGCGATAAGGTGATGGTTATCTACATGAAAGATAAACCCGAAGAAGCCAAATTATTAAGCGAAGTTCAATAAAAAAACGATTCGATAACATGAATACGCAGTTAGAGAATAAGCACACAATCGGTATGCTAAAACGACCGAAGATGAATTAATTCTTTCCCTTGTGGAGATACGGGTTTTACACAAATGTTTCTTTAAAAATTTCCTCCCCTAAATTTTAGGGGAGGTGTTCCAATTCCGACCTTTTTCGGAATTGGAACGGAGGGGTAGAGTTGAGTTTGAAGTACTTTTGAAGCCAAATTTTAGCTAAAGAGATTACCCGTAGCGACGGTCGCCCCTCCCCTCAAAAAATCAAGAAATATTTGATTTTTTGAGGTACTCCCCCTAAACTTTTGGGGGAGAGACTTTAAAAAAGATGTGTAGCTACGGTGGAGAGTATCGGAGTCGTGTTCGACTTTAGGATGAGATTAAATAGTTTATTATCAGTTAATTATAAATTATTATACATGAAAAAAATACTATTAATTGCTCTTTTTGGTCTTTTTGCCGTTGCAAACAGTTTTGCGGCCGTAACCATCAATTATTATAACAAAGACTCAAAAACCTACAAATGGAAAGTTACAATGGATGGCAACACCAAAGAGGTTATTTTCGATAACAGTCGGACATCGGCTGTAACGGTACAAGGCTCGGGAAAGGTTTGTGTAATAGAAACCGACTGCGGTAAAATTGAGGTAAAAGACGGTGCAAAAATTGAAATTAAAGACGGGTGTATCAAGATTACCAACTGAGCCACTGAAAAGTTTTGCTCGTAAAATGGGGATGTTCGGAAAAATCATCTCTGATTTTTACCTGACAACGTGAAAATCAATAAGGCAAGACTTCACTAAGTCTTGCCATTATTTTTTGATGACGAATGTCTTGGTTGAATACTCATGTCATGACTTAGAGTCATGACATGAAAAATACCCCATCTACCCCAGCATACCCTTTACCTTATTAAACCAAGAAAGGCAGTTTTTTGTACTTGGATGCTCAGTACCCAAGCGAAGCACACGAGTAGCGTAGGCTTTTTCTAATAAAATATATGCTTCATCTACTCGCTTTAAATCAACTAAAACTGTGGCTAAATTTAATTGTCGAGTTGCAACCTTCGGGTGTGATTCTCCAAAATTTTGCAAATCAAATTTTAAGGCTTTTTCTAATAAATCAGCTGCTTTTGTATATTCTCCACAATCCTTATAAACCAATGCAAGGTTGGATTGTAGAGTTGCTACCTTCGGGTGCGATTCTTCAAAGTATTTAATGGAGGATTTTAAAGCTTTTTCTAATAAATTAGTTGCTTTGATAAATTCTCCCAAATATCGATAAATGATAGCAAGGTTGGATAGGCGAATTGTAACATTCGGGTGTGATTCTCCAAAGTTTTGAATATCAGATTTTAAGGCTTTTTCTCCTAAATTTGCCGCTTTTTCATATTCTCCCAAATCCTTATAAACCAATGCAAGGTTAGATTGGCGAATTGTAACCTTCGGGTGTGATTCTCCAAAGTTTTGAATATCCGATTTCAAGGCTTTTTCTCCTAAATTCGCCGCTTTGTTATATTCTCCTAAATATCGATAAACTATTGCAAGATTAGATTGTATAGTTGCTATTTCACTTTCTTCTTTTTGATTTTCCCTAATTATCAAAGATTTCTCTAAGTATTTAACTGCTTTTTTATAATCTGCAAAATTTCGATAGACAACACCAATATTATTACTCAAAAGAGCAATTTGGCTATTTTCTACTTCTTCTGGTAGGCTATTGAGTATCGCTTCGGCTGAGTTTAGGTATTGAAATTTAGTTGCAAAGTTAGTATGTGCGTCAAATCTTAAAAACTCATAAAACGTTTCTACCAAAATACAGACATCCTCATAACTAATAGGGTGTTGGTACTGCACCATGTCTTGTATCAGGCGGTGCAGGGTATAGCAGGTTTCGCCTTTTTCGTTTCGGGTTTTGCGTAACCAGCCGGTTGTGTGCAAGTTTTCTATGGCTTGGGCAAAGGGTACTTTGGTACTTTCGTCAATTTTTAGCCATTCTCTTAGGGTTTTTATTGCTTGCGGTTCGGGTGGTAGGGCGGCAAACTGCTTCAAAACCCAAATTTCGTCAGGGCTTCGGTGCTTTTCGCTTAACTCAAAAGTAGCTAATAGGTGCTTAAACAATTGCGTTTGTTTGGCGTTTCGGTGTTCGGTTTTTATGGTACGGGCTAATCGTTCATCGTCTAATTGCCGTTTGGTCAGTTTGTCTTGTAGCACTGCCAAATCAAACTCATCATCGCTTTTTTCAAGGGTTTTTGCCAGTAGTTCTATCGTCAATGTGTGGTAATCAATCGTTTTCAGTAGGGCGTGCAGGTCGTGGTCGCTTGCCTTGCCTTTGTAGTACGTCTTAAAAAGCACAAGAGCATCGTCAGGCGAGAGTTCGTCTAAGGGTAGGGTTTGGTAGCCATCCAAATTATCACGCGAGGTAAGCAAAACATTCCAGTTGAGGGTGGGCAGGTCTTGGCTTATGTCTTCAATATCGGTTTCGGCATTATCAATCACCAAAAGCCCTTTGCCTTGTAGCTGTTTCAAAACCTTCATAATCGCCCCAAAACGTACATCGGTATCGCTCTGTGTAAATTTGGCTTGGTTGAGGGCATCGTCTATGTAGTTGGTAGTTACAAATGCCTCTTGGGTGCTATCGCCCAATACGTTTATCCAGGCAATGTGGTCAAAATCAGCTTTTCGGGCTTCAACATAAGCCTTCGCCAAAGTGGTTTTGCCAATGCCCCCAATGCCATTTACCAGCACCACTTGTTTGCTTTGTTCGAGGGTTTGGGTTAGTTTCTTCAAATCATCCTCACGCCCAATAAACGTACCTAATGCGGGTATATCGGTGAGGGGTTTGGTGGTTTTGGGTGTTTCAGTTTTGAAAGTATCGAGTTTGTCTAATATTTTATCGGTATTCTCAACGGCTCTGATAACATTTACTTCAATTCGTTTTGTAATCAAAAGCAACTCAGCTAATTGCGAATAAATCTTTTCAAAATACGCTTGCGAATGAATGATTGTTCTGCTCTTTTTCTCGGCTCGTAATTCAGCAATTTCACTTAAAATCTCTTGTTTTAATTCGGCAATATCACTTCGTGTTTCGTTGGTTTGTTGTTCCAAACCCGTCAAAGTTTTTATCAGAAAGGCTTTCAATGGCTTTTCGTCCTTCGGATTTTTTAGTCCCTCGATAAAAACCAGTTGAAAACATCCACTGAAATATTGATTAAAATAATTTTCTACGGTTTCGGGGATTTTATACTCATTTACCGTAAAAATATAGTCTTTTATATTACCAAGCCATTGGTCTCTGGCATTCATCATTAACAGATAATCCGCCGAATCGTAGGGCTTCTCTGTTGCGTCTATTTTGAGTTGCTCAAAAAAAGCAATGGTACTTTTATCTTTTTCGTAGGTTTCAAAATATTTATCCTCTAAAAGTTGAATGGCTTTCGGTAAAGATGCAATCATGAGTTTTTCGATGTCATGATTTAGAGCTTCTTTGTTATTTTTTATGGCATTGAGTAATTCTGAATAGTTGATTTCGTTGGCAAATTGATGTGTAAAATTGCCCGAAACAGCCTTTATTAGCTCCTTACAAAATTCACCAGTATCAAAGCCAGTAGCCGCTTCGACCCCCTTTACTGCAACCGAACCGCACGGAATTAGAATTTCGGCAAGGATAGAAGTCAAAATAGAACCACCAAATTTTGTAATATTCAGAAGACTTGGATTCATAATAAATTCGTTATTTCGGATAAAAATAAAAAAATCCTCCCAAAATGTAGAGATGGGCCAATGAATTTAATTTTAGGTTAATTTGTCGCATGATTCTAACTCTTTCAACGGGTGAAAATACCCGTTGCTGATGATTTCGTCCTTTCAGGACGGGTTAGGTTTTGTTGGGCTTTTAATCCCAAATGTATCTTTCGTCGTATTCGACTTCATATTTTTTCAGAAATGCCCTAAGCTCGTCTTGATATGATTTTTTTGAATGGTGTTCTTTTTGATTTTGGATATACTTTTTCACTATTTCAACTTCCCTTGGGTTCACTGAAAATGCTCCGTAGCCATCTTGCCAATAAAAGTTTTTGAGGTCTTCGCCTTTTGTTTTTATCCATGCCGAAGAGTGAGATTTGACTTCTTGCAGCAATTTCATTAAGGCAATTTTTTTCGATAAATTACAAAGAATATGCACGTGGTCAAGGTATCCACCAATTTGAATGGGGTAACATTCAAAATTTTTGCAGATTCCTCCCATTTAACTGAACAATTCTTCTTGTATATCTTCTCTGATGCTCTGAACTCGGTATTTTGTGCTAAATGTAATGTGAACGTAGTTTTTGACTAATGACTGTCCCATTTTTTTTGGTGTATGGCAAACTTAGGAAAAATTTGCAACATTTGAGAATAGTGTTAGTACAATATCCTGATGATTACGTCCTTTCAGGACCAAAATTTGAAACCAATACCTAGCCCTGAAAGGGCGTCATCATCAACAAAGGATGATAGACCTTTGAAAAAGCCAAAACACAATTAGCCTCCATCCTCAGCCCTGCAGGGGCGTAATCATCAACAAAGGATGATAGTCCTTTGAAAGCCAAAACACAATGAGCCACCATCCTTAGCCCAGCAAGGGCGTCATCACTAACAAAGGATGATAGTCCTTTGAAAAAAGCCGCAACATAATTAGTCCCCATACCAGCCCTATAAGGGTATAATCAAATCACCAATAAAGGATGATAGTCCTTTGAAAGAAAAACCATAAAATAAATAATCCGAACCCTTCTGAAAAATATTTTTCTCAATCCACAACATTTTTTGTAATATGCGTACGTTTATTCGCCGTAATCACTTCTAAACTCTTCCCAAATTACGTATGAAAGTTCAGCCGAACCTTAGTTTGAATCTGTCATTTGCTGATAGAAAAGTAAAAATTATTGCCTCTTGTGTCTTGCTTCTTTTATCTGGATTCCTTTTTCTGAAATGTAGTAAGATGAATGAGGTTTCGCTCAATAGTCGAAACTTCGAGGACGAAATACAACTGGCTCAAAATCTGGTGTTTACGTTTGATAAAGACTTGGTTGGTGAGCGTGATTTGGAGAATTGGGAGGCGGTAGAATACGTAAAGTTTGAGCCTGAGGTTTCGGGTAAATTTAAGTGGACAGCCAAAAACGAATTGATTTTTTCGCCGTCTGAGAGTTTTCGATTCGCAACCGACTATAAAGCTACTCTTACCAACGAAATCACTAAGAAATCCGAAAAAAAATACTCGCTCAACGCTGAGAAAATAGAGTTTCATACGCCTTATCTCAAGCCCGAAAAAATCGAAAGTTATTGGGCAAAAGGTCGTGATGGTAAACTGGCTCCAAAGGTTAAGGTTGGGTTCAATTATCCAGTCGTAAAAAACGAAACCGAAGGATTATTGAAGGTAAATGTAGAAGACAAACCAACCGAATTTAGCTTAGGCAATACATCCGACGATAACGCAATCGAAATGACGCTTTCGGGTGTGAAAGAATCAAAAGACGACGAACCGCTCAAAACCGTTATCGAGAAAGGTATCAAAGTAAAAGGTAGCGGCAGCCAAAGCAAAGAAACTGCCGAACTCGAAGGTGTTTTACCGACTCCTTTTGTGGTCAGAATCACCGATGTACAAACGGGGTTTGATGGCAACGAGGGTTTTGTCAAAATCAGTACAACGCAGCAATTAGCAAGCGATAAAGTGGCATCGGGTTTTAGTATCGAACCCAAAGTAGAAACCAAAACTGAGCTAACAAGTAACGGTTTTATCATTCGTGGAAATTTTAGCGATAACGAAACGTACTTATTGAAAATCAGTGATTTACGAGGCGTAGCTGGAGCAAAGTTAGACGGAGAATTTACCAAAGATTTGTTTTTTGGTGATATGCCCGCCCAAATCGAATTCTCGAATAAAAAAGGTAATTATTTATCATCGAAAGGGGCAAGAAACGTAGGCGTTCGCATCACGAATGTACCGAAAGTGCAGGTTAAAATCTCGAAGATTTACGAGAATAACCTTTTGGCATTTTTGCGTAATAATCGTTACGAAAACTACGAATATTATGACGAAGAAAGCAAACCAAATGGCTTTAACTACAGCGATGATTACAACGGAATTTACAGCGATATTTTGGTAGATAAAACCATCGAAACGGGCAATTTACCTAAATTAAGAGGTAGTTCGTTGCTTAATTTGCCATTGCCCGACCAAAAAAATCTGCGTGGGGTTTACATGGTTACCCTCAATTCTAAAGACGAATACTACCTCAACGCCAGCAAATTGATTTCGGTTTCGGATATTGGTTTGATGGCGAAATTTAGTAATGACGGCAACGAAATGTTGGTCTTTGCTAATTCGATTCTAACAACCGAACCACTTTCGGGAGTTGAAATTAACTTGATTAGTAGCAATAATCAGACTGTTTATACCATCGAAACCGACGGAAAAGGTGTTGCCAAATTTGAGAAAATCAAAGAAAAAGCACCGAACTTCAAGGTGGCGATGATTACGGCCAAAACCGAAGAAGATTTTAACTACATTTTGCTCGAAGATACGCAGGTCGAAACATCTCGTTTTGAAGTGGAAGGAGCAAGAAGCAACGCAGCTGGTTTTCAGGCGTTTATCTATGGCGATAGAGATATTTATCGTCCTGGCGAGACCGTTCATTTCAATACCGTTTTACGTACCGAAAAATGGGAGTCGGCGAGTGAAATTCCGCTCAAAATCAGGATTTTGCAACCAAACGGAAAAGAACTCAAATCATTCCTAAAAAATACTTCTTCGCAAGGTTCGGTCGAAATCAATCAGCCAATCGACCGTGCCGCCGTAACGGGTACGTATCAGATTGAAGTCTTGAATGGCAACGATGTGCTGATTGCATCAAAATCAATCAGTATCGAAGAATTTATGCCCGACCGTATCAAGGTTGATGTAAAAGCCAAAGATACTTACCGAAGCGGTGAAACGATTGCAGTAAATGCCACGGCCGTCAATTTGTTTGGGCCGCCAGCTTCAAATCGCAATTATGAAATGGATTTTAGCCTTAAACGCAAAGCATTTGTTGCCAAAGGCTATGAGCGTTATTCGTTTGATATTCAGAATGATACGAAGTTTAACAACGATTTAAGACAAGGCTCAACCGATGACAACGGCTTGGCAAAACAAGATTTCCAGATTCCGGCAACGTATGCCGACATGGGAGTTTTAGAGGGCAAAGTTTACGTTACGGTTTTTGATGAAACGGGTCGTCCTGTTAACCGCATGAAGCGTTTTGATGTATTTACGCAAGATACTTTTTACGGAATTGGTCTGAGTGATTATTACGTCGGAACTCATGTGCCGATGAATATTGATTTGGTGGCTCTATCGACCGATGGGAAACCTAAAAATGCCAAAGCCGAAGTTGAGATTTACAGGATTGATTATCAGACAGTTGTCGAAAAAACTGGCGATAATTTACGTTATTCTTCAAAACGTTTAGAGCGATTGGTTCAGACCAAATCGGTGGCGTTTTCGGCTGGAAAATCAAACATTAAATTTATTCCTCAATTATCGGGTGAGTACGAAATCCGAATCCGCCGCCCCGAAGGTGCTTCTTATGCTTCGACTGGTTTTTATGCTTACGGATATGGATATACGTCGAATAGTTCATTTGAAGTCAGCAACGAAGGTGAGGTTTTGATGGAATTCGACAAAGAAAAATATGAAGTTGGCGATGAAGCCAAGATTTTGTTGAAAGCACCATTTGCAGGTAAGATTCTGGTAACTGTCGAGCGAAACAAAGTTTTACAGCATTTTTACGTGGAAACTGATAAAAAATCGGCTGAAATCGAATTGGATGTTACAGATGATATGTTGCCGAATGCTTATGTAACGGCCACTTTAATCCGTAAAATGGATGGTACAGATATGCCGCTTACGGTGGCTCACGGTTTTGCTCCGGTCAAGGTCGAAAAGGCTTCAAATTTGATTCCGGTTGAAATTGTAGCGGTCGAAAAATCACGTTCAAAAACCAAACAAAAGGTAAAAATCAAAGCAAAATCAAACGCCGAAGTAACGATTGCAGTGGTAGATGAAGGTATTTTGCAACTCAAAAACTTCAAAACTCCCGATATTTACAACCATTTTTACCAAAAACGAGCATTAGAGGTCAGCAGCCACGATTTATATCATTTGCTATTTCCCGAATTATCGCTTTCGAGCAGTAGCAGTGTGGGTGGCGATGGCTACGATTTAGAAAAACGGATAAATCCGTTGAGCAACGGACGCAATAAATTGGTAGCAATTTGGAGCGGAACAATAGATACGGGAGTAGATGGCGACGCCGAATTTGAGTTTGATATTCCGCAGTTTTCGGGAGATTTACGCATCATGGCGGTGGCCTACAAAGATAATGCGTTTGGCTCGGCCTCGAAAAACATGAAAGTAGCCGACCCGATTGTGATTAGTACGGGTGTGCCAAGATTTATGAGTCCGATGGATGAAGTTGTTGTGCCAGTAACGATTACCAATACTACTAAAAATAGCACGACCGTTACAGCTTCGGTAGGATTGACGGGTGGAATTTCATTATTGAGCAATAATAACCAGCAATTGACGGTTCCGGCCGAAAAAGAAATTCGTACATATTTTACAGTAAAAGCTCCGTCGGTTATTGGTACAGGAAGTATGAAAGTGACGGTAAACGGCATGCGAGAGAAATTTACCGAAGAAATTGATTTAACGATTCGTCCAAGTACGTCATTGCTGAAAATGGCGGTTTCGGGCGAAGTCTTGGCGGGTCAATCGGCATCGGTAAGTTTTATGAATGATTACATGGCCGGTACTGCAAGCGGAAATCTTTTAGTGAGTAAATCGCCGATGGTGCAATTTGCTAAAGAATTAGATTACCTCTTGGGTTATCCGCACGGATGTGTCGAGCAGACAGTGGCGAAGGCGTTTCCGCAGCTTTATTTTGCCGATTTTGCCAAGAGTTTATCGTCAATTAAAACTCGTAAATCGGGCGGTAAAGACCTCGACCCTAATTTCAATGTGCAAGAAGCACTCCGAAAACTCGAATCTATGCAAACCTACAACGGCGGGATGTCTTACTGGCAAGGCGGCACAACTGATAGCTGGTGGGGAACGGCTTTTGCAACACATTTTATGATGGAAGCCCGTGAAGCCGATTTTGAGATAAACGAAAACACAATCAGTAAAGCTTTAGATTATTTGACCAATAAAACGGCATCGAACGACCTCACCGAAGATGAATATTTTTGGCAAGAATCTGGCTCGTGGGGAACACGCAAAGTGGCCAAACGAGAAATGATTTACTCGCTTTATGCTTTAGCATTGGCCGAAAGACCAAACCGTGCCGTAATGAATTATTACAAAGCCAATGCGTCGCTTTTATCGCTCGATGCCCGCTATATGCTCGCGGCGAGTTTCAAATTGTCCAACGACGAAAGTAGCTTCAAGGCGATGTTGCCGAGTAGTTATGTGATTGAAAATACCCAAAAACAAACGGGCGGAAGTTTTGCTTCACCAATTCGTAATTTGGCGATTTCACTCAATTCATTGATAGAGTCTGAGCCTGATAATATTCAGATTCCGAAAATGGCAAGACAACTCTCACAAGCCGTCAAAACCAGTCCGTATTTGAGTACACAAGAGGCGGTTTTTGCTTTCTTGTCGTTGGGTAAAATTGCCAAAAAAGCCAATCAATCGAATGTGACTGGTTCGATTGTCGCCGATAATAAAATATTGGCGAGTTTTACGGGTCAAGATGTTAATTTGACGAATAACGTAATCAATAAAAATGTAAACATTTCGGCAAAAGGTAGAGGTGCGTTGTATTATTTTGCCCAACATGAAGGTTTGAGTGCTACGGGTAAATACATCGAAGAAGACCAACAATTACGTGTTCGCCGTACATTCTTGACTCGTACGGGTCAGCCGATTAGTGGAGGTTTTAAACAGAATCAGTTGGTTGTTGTAAAAATATCTTTGGCAAGTACCGATGGCTTACCGATTGAAAACGTGGTAGTTACAGATATGCTACCCGCGGGTTTTGAGATTGAAAACCCACGACTCAACGAAGCACGTGATATGCCTTGGATTACGAATATCAGCACACCAGAGCATTTTGATATTCGAGATGATAGAATCAATTTTTACACCACTGCCAACGCCCAAGAGAAGACTTTTTATTATTTGGTGAGGGTTATTACCAAAGGTAAATTCACGCTCGGGCCAGTCTCAGCCGACGCCATGTACAACGGCGAAATGAGAAGTTATAGCGGTGGGGGGAGTGTAGTGGTGGAGTAGGGATTAGGTAGAAGTTCTTTTACTTCTACCTAATTTGTTTAAAAATTAACGACGAAATAAATACATTTCAATTTCATACAATAAATCATCTTTATTGTTATTGTATGGCATTACTAACCCTTCTATAAACTTGCTATTTATCATATCTTTAAATGGGAAATTAATATCAAAATATAATGATAGTCCATATAGAGCGATAATAGTTTCAAACTTCATTAATTTTATTGATGAAGAACGGTCTATTCTATCAAAAAGGTTATGTTTTAGAAAATCACTATGACTAAATGTTAAATATCCTCTAAATTTGAATAAGAACAGAATCCAGTTTTCAACTTTGCTATTCATAAAATTTTCTATCCCTCGAGTATCTTGGAAATACTCTCTTCTTTCAAAACTTGTAGAGTTTATTAAAATTTCTATAAAATAACTAAAATTATTTTTTTCTAAATCATCCAAATCAAGCCAAAGGAAAAAGGGTAGGCAATCAAATATTTCACTTGTCTTATTTGGGAAACCATAGTTGGATAAGACAGTAAATAATTTATTGGTAATTCTAAATTGATGTCTAAAGTAGTGAATCTTTTCTAGTACGTTGCCAATTTCAATTATAAGATTATGTACAGTACTCCTATCTGATTGTTCGATAATTGCTATATCAAGGAAGTGGTCTAATATATCAAATATTTCAAATATAAATTGGTATGAACTTATTGAATTTTGTGACCGTAGCAATTTAATAATTATATTCAGTATTTGATTAGTTCCATTATTTTGCAATAATTGCGAGGGATATCGAAAAAGTAAGTCATGCAGAAACTGCTTTTTGAATTCATAGGGAAAACTAGGAACATCAATATACGATGTGAAAAGTAGATTTGATACAAACCTAGGTTCTTTTTCTCTGTATGCTCTAAGAATTTCTAATTGTTCATTCGTATTATAATGCAGGAAGTTTTTATCTAATACATCAAAAACAATTTTTTCAAATTCAGGTCTTTCTTCAAGAATTGAAAATATTTTTTGTTTACTGTCAGGTAAATCATTCAAAAAGTTTGATATCAGTTGCTCAAACTTATTAAGACTTATCTTTGAAGCAATAGAGTAGTTGTTTTCAGAAAGATTTCCAACACTACGTTTTAATGTAATATGATTTTGGTATTCGCTAATTTTTATCCATTCACCTAATTTGGCAATCGCATGGGTGTTTTCTATCAATCCCCATAATTTTGTTAACCTTTTCCATAACAATTTATTTTTATTATTTTCAGGTCTATCCTCGGTTTCATAGTATTGATTTGATACACTTTGGATAACAACTTCGTTTGTCGGATATATATCAAATTTTATCTCTTTCTCAGTAGAAACTGCAACCCATAAGAAGATTAGATTTTGTGAATAGATTGCCAAGTGTTCTATGACAGGCTTTGCTTTAAAATCTTGTAAGTTTATTTTAGTACTCGAAAAACTAATATTTTCTGTCGAAAAAACATTTTCTAATTCAGATTTAATTTTTTCGGCTAAAATTTCAGTATTAATATTCAACAAAACTTGTTCTGCATGTTCAAATAGAAACCTTTGAATGTTGTAGTGCTTATGAAGCCAATTAAAACCAAAACAAAATCTTAGAATATAATCTTCTCTAAGAGGGTCACGGTCTCTTATTTTATTAATTTGCTTTTTAGCCAATCTTAATAAAAAGTCAGCAGCTAAAAACTCTCCGAAGGTCTTATGTAGAAATTCATAATTATATTTTTCACTATCGCTTGCTCCTTTAGCTTGGTTTTGATGAATAAAAAAGAAGCCACTAAAAATATTTTTTGTTTGTGAATCTGGTAAAGATAATCCAAAGGCATCTAATTCATTTTTAATGTTTTGAGCATCTTTATTGGTGGAGTCTTGTAGAAACATTAAGGTTGCTACTAAGCCTAACCTAAGTCTAAATTTTTCTAATTCTAATTCTTTATCATCTTGGGAACAATTATTAAATCGTTCGTTTTTTTCTAATTGACGTGTGGAAAACTTATCAAATAGTGCTTCATACAATTTGCTTTGATTAAACTCTTCGTCTTTGGCTGCTTTTTGGAGCTCAGAACTTTCAAAATCATAAACAGCTAACATGAATAAAAGTAAAGGCTCTTTTGCTAAGTCCTCGATTGATTTGTTTTTTGGTATTTTAAATGTAGCAAATCCCTCCTTATCTTGAAACCCATTCCACGCATTTATCCATAACTCTTGTCGTTTATTGTCAAAGCTATCCAACCTTATTACACGAGAATAATCAGGGATTGTTACATCTTTCATGACACTTAGCCGGCTTGTCAAAATTACTCTGATACTAATACCCGCAAATTTTGCCTTCTCTTGAAAGTCCTTGATATTATTCAGATAGTTATTTAATTCAGTAGATGATGCTCTTAATAATTCATCAAAACCATCTAATATAATTACAGGTATTCTATTTTTAAATTCTTTTGCCCACTTTAGCCAATCTATATCATTACCGACAAAAGTATTCTGGATACCTTCATTGACATGACTACTGACATTTGTTGTATTAGTTGTTACCTCTCTAAGTTTAATCAAAAACGGAATAAACTCATTACTCTCTATCAGTCGTGAAGCAATAATCTTACTCAGCATAGATTTACCAGCCCCTGGATGCCCTAAAATTATTATTGGTAAATTACTATTTATCGGGTCGAAAAGCTCTCTCAGAATAAAACTTCCTATATCTTCGCCACTTTGAACATCATTCCAGTACTCTTGCAAAATAAATCTTCGAGAAATTTCACTGCTTTTATATCGAATATATTTGAAACTTTGTGGAACAAAAACCTCAGCATTCGTTGGATATTTAATTCCCATGATGTCCTCACTCTCTACTAATGGTTCATTGGTTTCTTTTAAAATATATTGGTGATGTGCTTCTACACCTTCACGTATAAGGTTATTTTCTATTTTAAGTTTTTCAGAAAAGCGAGCTACGATATTTTCAAATTCAGTTACAGTCTTTTGCAATCCAAAAGCTTTTTTAAATTCATTAGATTGTAGTTTAATTACTTGTTCAAGCCTTCTTATACTGATTTCTTCAAATTTCTTATTTTCATCTCTCAAATGATTTTCTGCAAGATTTTTTAATGTTTTTCGGAATAGTTTTTCAATGCTATCTTTATATGAAATATCAACCCAATTAGCAAACTCTGGAAACTCTACAGAAAGGTTTATTAGATAAGCATTGTAACGAGTTGCGATTTCTTCTCTGATTTTACTGTTTATTTTTTTATTTTCTTCAGTTAGTCTATCCTTATCTTTTTCTTTTTGCTTTACTTGTAAATTTAAAAAGAATTGAAGTATATATCCGTAAATAGTAGCTGCATAGTCTTGAATATTAGTTGTGCTTATTATTAGGTTGTTAGAAAGACATAGTTGTTCTAATCTTTTATCAGCATCTTCTGATTTTTTTTGTATTTCTTTTGATTCTTCGGTACTCAATTTAATAGTTTTGGCAATATTTTCTAAGTAAGGATAAAGATGAATTTCAATAGATTCTTTAATTGATAATTGTGCAAGTAGAAAGTTTGTTATGTATGCCTTTTGGTATCTTTCAATAGAAGAAAGCTCTTTGCCTTTTTCTGAGAAACCTAAATTGTTTCTGAGCCAATTAAATACATTCGAGGCTTTTAATCCAGTAAATCCAACACCTGCACCAAGAGATGCTATTGCCTCAGTTGGGTTAGTTACAATTGCGATTAGTGTCCCTGAAGTAATGACATAGTTATAATATTCATCAACAAGTTCTGAATGCTTGTCAGAATTTTTTTGTTTGAAAAATTCCTTTATAGTGTGAAATGAAGAATAATCGGGCTGCATAATCAATTACAGTATTTACTAATATTACTGTAATTAAATGTTTTTTTGAGTTATTTACAAGTTTTTGTTGAAAAAAGAACATAAATAAATTTGTTGGATGAAATTTTTTGAAATATTTGTTGACTAATGGTGTTGTTGGATTAATAAACTAATCTATAGAGGCACACCTTCTTAAAAAGGTGTGCCTCAGTTAATTTTAATGCCAGTAACGTATATCCGTGCCATGCTCAGCATGGCACGGATATACCCCTTAAAAACTATATCCTCTCACTTTCAGTTCTTTAATCAAACCATCCAGTTTATCATAAAATTTATCGGTGCGAGCAGGGTCGGTTCCGATGTGTAGCAGGAGGTTGAACCCATTCAGATTATTGGTTTTTTCGTAGGCCAAGATTTTGTCGTAAATGGCATCGCTACTCAGATAGTTTTTCATCGAAGGAGTTGTATAATCGGCATTTGAGGATGTTCCCGATGTGAAATTGATGACATTCAGACCCAATTTCTTTGCCCAATCTACCGTTTGCTGATTGTACCATTCGTACGGAGGCATAAAATCTTTTGCTTGCTCTATAGTGATTCCAAGCTTTGCCAATTCTTGATAATTTGCCTTGATGTCAGCTACAAATTGCTCTTCGCTTACGAGAGTAGAATCTCGTTTTGTCCAATCACAATAAAGCAAGTGTTTATCCGAATGGCAACCGATATATTGACCTTCGGTTTTGAGTTGTTTAACGATTTGAGGGAATTGACGCATAAAATCGCCAGTGAAATAAAAACTTGCCTTTATGTTATGCTTCTTGAGTGTTTTACTGATTTTCGCAGCTCCATCGGCGTATTCGTGACCTGTAAAAATCAGGTTAATTTTCTTAGAATTTTCGTTTCCTCGTGTAATCGCACCGTATTTATCAATTGATTTATTGGCAGATTGATTGCCCAATTTCTGCATTTCAGATAGATAATAAGTCAGCGATGCCGTGCCGTCCATTGTCGGTTCGTTTGACGAATAATCACCGTAATCATCGTGATAAACCGCTACATTTGATTGAAAATCAGCAAATTCATCGGGCTGGTAAAGCGTAATTCCTATCAATTTATCCCAAATTGAACCGTAAATTGGGCCATCGACGAGTCCGCCATCAATTCTGTAATGATTAAGGTGCGTAAACGCCGAATGTGGGTCTCGGGGCGAAACTCCACCATCGGGCAGTCCACAAATCATGCTCGTTCCCCACGGATTACATCCAAATAACCAATCTCGGAGCGAGGCCTCCATTTCGGCATAGGTTTTATCGCCCGTTGTTTTTTCGTAGAGCGAGCATTGCGTAATCATGGCCGAAACGTAGTTGTTCGAACACCAAATGTGCGGAATCCCGTGCAGAAATGGGTTATTTTTACCTCTTTGCCAAACCTTTTCTATCCCCGATTTCATAAATCCTCGAAACTGCTGTGAAACATTCTCACTCTGATTGGCCATGAAATAATGCCCCAGATTCAGAAACGGATACCACTGATAATGACGAGCAGTATCGCTACCCATCCACGGAGTTGTTGGCTCTGCTTGTCCGAATTTTGCGGCATCTGTGAGATAATCAGTTTGATTGAATAAACCATGCAATTGCACCGCCGCCAACTCCATGTCATCTACGTAATTATCCTCTTCATAAAAATATGGAGCTCTGCAAGGAGCCGTTTGGGTTGTACCCGGAAACTGCTTGCCAAATTCGTAGGCATCTTTGGCTTTTTGAATCAGTTTTTGGGAATATTCTGGATAAAAATCTTTTAAAATCTGACTGCCAAATGCAAAAGTTGAGGCAAATTTACCCGCCGAAGATGCTACTCCTTGTGTTCGATTTTTGTATTTGAATGCCCCTTGTGGCTTACCAGTTATAAAATAAGCAGGGCGAGCCAGACCCTTGTTTGGGGCGTACTTTTGGGTATCTTTTGTAGGTAAACGCATACCCATGTGGTCGCGGTCGTCGGCGAGTTGGTTATACATTTCGTTTTTGGCAGGATTCATCTTGAGTAGCCAATCCATGCCCCATTTAGCTTCGTCGAGAATATCCGGAATCCCGTTTTTGCCTTCATTTCCCCAAGCGTCGTGTTTATCGCCGAAACTTTTAGGGTTTTGTTTGTACGCAAAAAGCAGCTGAAAAGTGGCGTTTGCGGTGGTTGGTAAGTATTGCAGATAGTCAGAAGCATCGTGCCAACCACCCGAAACATCAATGTAGGTTGAGTCTCGCTTGGGGTCGGGATGATAGACAATAAATCCGTCTTCACGGTGGCAACTATCTTTCAAAAATGGATTGTACCCGCTTCGCTGCTGACGCATATATCTTAGCAAGTAATCGGCTGTGCCATCGTAAACATCGTTGGCTATACGAAAACTGGGCGAAGTAGTATCCCCGACCTTGATATAAAATCCTCCTTTACTTTGAAAATCACTAAAATTGAGGCGATAAGACGTACTAAACGCACCGTATTTACCAAAAGCCTTCACGTTTTTTGATTGAAAAACTATTTTGTCGGTTAGGGCATCATGAATACTAAATTGCGAAATAGCCGTATTCTCTTTGCTCACAAAAACCGCTACTTTGATAGATTTTTCGAGATAACCCAATTGATTTATCCGAATCCAAGACTTTGGTTGGGCAAAGATTTGTGTGCAAAAAAAGAGGAGAAGAAGCGTTTTTTTCATTGTCGTTAGTTTGTTCTTTCGAGTATTGTATCAGACGTATCAACCCGCAATTTGGGGTTCATATAAAAACTGAGGTCTATCGTCTAAAAAAGTGGTTGAAGTTGCAAATAAAAATCATATTCGGAAAATGATTTGGTTAAATAATGATAGCAATTCAAACATTTTGGACAAACCAAAAATCGCTCAACGGTCTCGCCGAAATCAAAGGAGGCTGGTTAGATGCTCGGTTTCATTTGATGAGTTGGGCCCTGAGTGCCTCGTTGCTCAAAAAACACTTCAAAAAAGTAGTACTTTGTGCCGATTCTCTGGGTAAAGAATTACTGGCTGATGTTTTGAAATTACCCTATGATTCGGTCTTATTGACCCAAAATGAACTTGCCAAGAAATACCCCAACGATGTTTGGGTTTTGAGGAAAATTCATAGCTATCAGGTTTTGAGTGAGCCATTTATTCATGTAGATGGCGATGCTTTTTTATGGAAAAAACCGACTGACTCTTTTCTGAATAATAAACTTTTTGCACAGAATTTTCAGAATGATTTTGAGTGTTACAAAATCGCTGCTCAACAACTCAAAAATTCTGGTATTGGTGTCCCTGATTTATTGTCTGGTCTTGAATCCTTTCGGGCAGTTAATATGGGAATCGTCGGTGGGAATGCTTGGAGATTGTTCCACGATTATTATAAAATGGTTGATGGTTTTGTTTTGAAGAATATTGACCAAATAAAGCCAAATTCAGACCAAATTTCACGGGGTTTTTTGAATACACTGCTCGAAGAAGCCCTATTTGCACACTGGGCTTCGGTTAGTTGTGACGAATCTGTACAAGTATTGATTGATGAAAAAATAGATAGTAAATACAGGAAAATTGCCAATTTGATAGATAATCCGTATAACTATCACCACCTAATCGGCGAAAATAAAACGGAGTTATTCTACTGTAAACAAGTTGAGCAATACCTCAAAAAATTCTTTCCAGAAGTTTATCGTCGGGTTATAGATTATTTGTCAGAAATGAATATTGCCGATGCCTTTTCGATGGATTTTTATGCCGAAAGCAATTATCGACTTTCTCAAAATGGATTTACAGAGCAAGTTTCATCTGCAAATGTCGATGAGATTTTAGAACGTCCCAATCTTGATGAAAATACCCTCAATTCTATAGTCTTTGAAGGCTCAAGACAAAAAGAGTTTTACAAAATCGAAGGAGACAAAGAAAGTTTTTTAGGTGTCGATGATGAGAACTTTCGGCTATTTTTCGATTACCTCTCAACTACCCCAATAAAAATTCGGCTAAATGATAAGATTAGGTATAATTCGAGACATGAAATTTTTGAACGTGTTTGGGACAATGGCGAACGGGTGTTTTCGAGCTTAGTTTATGATTTTGCGTTTAATCAAGCCCATTTTGATGATAAAATTTGGGATTCTCTTTCAGTTTTTATCATTTGTCATTGTGCCGAAGATTTTGTTTCGATGGGTGAATTATTAGAACTATTGAAAACAAAAATCAACCAGCCCGATGACGAGATTCTGCGTAGAATCGACCTAAAAACCAAAGAATTGCTACTTGCAGGCTTGATAGAATACGATGTAGCAGGTGCGAATCTTCAAGAAATTAATTGCCAAAATTATGAAGTTGAACTTGGTTAATAACATTTCGTGGTCGGACCACCGAAGTGGTTGGGAATACGTATTACAAAATCTAACGCCTTTCCAAAGCAAAGATGGTTTGGTAGTGGATGGTTTCATAGATAAAACGTTTGGTTATGGGGTCAATTATTCAAAAGAAACCCTCGATACCTTGCTAAATCATTCATGGGTTGGGTTTATTCATCACCCCATAAATATTTGCCCTTGGTATTATCAAGATAACCTTTCGCCGAGTTATGTTTTTGATTCTGAGGGGTTTATAGAAGCCAGCAAACAATGCGAAGCCATTTTTACACTCTCAAGTCATTTAGCCGAATTTGTGAAAATGAAAACTGGAATCATGACTTATTCATTGATTCACCCAACCGAAATTCCGCAAGATAAATTTAACTTTAGGCGATTCACCAAAGATAAAAAAGTGGTGCATATTGGTACTTGGATGCGGAAGTTTTCGAGTTTTTATAAACTTCGAGCCGAGGCATACAAGAAATATCTTTTGTGCAATAGCATAACAATGCAGTACCTCAAAAGCGAATTGCAGTACTGTAAACAGGTCTCGGCCAACGAACTCAATTCGGTAGATTTATTGAGCCATTTGGATAACTCAAAGTATGATTTGCTACTAAACGAAAGTGTTGTGTTTCTCGATTTATTCGATAGCAGTGCCAACAATACCGTAATCGAATGTATCGTTCGCGAAACACCACTTATTGTAAATAAAATTCCTTCGGTTGTTGAGTATTTGGGCGAATCTTACCCACTTTATTATCGAAATTTAGAAGAAGCCGAGGCTTTTTTAAATGATACTCAGACTATCAAAAAAGCACACGAATATTTGAAAGAGGAGGTAGATAAAGAACGTTTTTCGGTCAAATATTTTATCGAATCGCTCGAAAAAACTGGATTGTTTACATGAAAACTTACGTAACTTTATTGACAGCCGATAGTTATTTGGCAGGTGTTTTGGTATTGTGGGCATCACTCAAAAAATGTAATTCGCAATACCCTTTTTTGGTTTTGGTTTCGGGTAATGTTTCGAGAAGGGTTATCCGCCGATTAGAAAAACTTAACATTGATTGTAAAGTCGTACCAAGCCTCAAAAACCCACATTTGCGAGACGAAAACCATGCTTTTTATACTGTTTTTGATAAGTTGAATATCTACCGCCTTACCGAATACGAGAAAATTGTTTATATAGATGCCGATATTTTGGTAGTAGATAACATAGATGAACTCTTCGATAAACCCAATGGTTCGGCTGTCAATTCGGGTGGATTATTGCCCAACTTTAAACATTGGACACACCTAAACTCCGGTGTTTTGGTGGTAGAGCCTGACCAAAGTATTTTTGAAGACATGGTGGCTCAAATCGGGAAGTTGCCGTCAGAAGACGGGGGCGACCAAGGTTTTCTGCAATCGTATTTTTATAATTGGCCGCATCAAAAACATCTACACCTCGACCAAGGATATAATATGTTTTCGGGTTTTCTAAATCATTTTAATGATTTATTCGGGTACGATTTTAGGCAAAAGAAGCCCGAAAGAATAATCAAGGCAATTCACTTTTGGGCCGATTTCAAACCCTGGGTTAGGGGGCGTGATGCTACCCAGAATCTCTATGGTTTAGAGGCAGAAGCCAATCTTTTATGGTGGCAGCTACACGACGAGGTGTTAGATTATGTGATTGTGTGAGAGTTTATTGATGCGATAATAATATTTGGGATAATGCAACATGAGTTGATTTTCGATAAATCTGCAAATGATTTCTGATTTTTTCCAGTATCCCAATGCGTGAATAAACCTTTTCTCACCTTTCAGAAAACCCCAAACATCTCCTACATCTTGGTAAAAAGCTGTATCGCTTCCTGAGTGAAGTAGTACTTTTACTTTGGCGTTCTGTTTATCCGAAAATGCCCGCAGGAGCGTCTGCTCGTAGATGACAGCTACATTGGTTTGAGGCGAAAAACTGGCATTTTGACTGATAAATTCGATTACTCGACTGGCGTAGTTTTTTAGTAAATCTAAGTTGTAACCACCCATAAACCCGCAATTATAGGCCGTTATACTGTTTTTGCAGTGTTCTAATAATTCTTGTGGAATCCCGACAAAATTATTTTTGATTTCGGCTAACGGTTCTTGGTAATATTTCAGGTTATTTTCTTCGTTTTGGATAATCAAATCGGTTTTTTCGTTGGTCAAGATGAGCGAATTGACAAAAATATCGCCATCTACATGTACAAAAGGCTCTTTTTGTAGAGCATACGTCCAGATTTTGCCATAAGCCCAAAAGTTAGACATGTGTTCAATCTCATCGAGCGATACAACTACTTCATCGTAAGGAAGTTTTAGCAAATCACACAGAATCCATTTTCCGTATGAATCGGTATGCAAGATGACCTTCTTATGAAACTTTTTGAGCGAAAGACAACTCAAAGCCCAAGCCATAAAATGGTGTTTGGGGCTTCGCCAGCCAGTAGCCATTTTATAGACGGGCAAATAACCACCATTTTTGTGGGTATCGGGTGCTGTCCAGAAACTTTGTACAATATTCATTTGATTAAGGCAAGAGCATTTTGCGTGATTAAAATATCCAACCAAATCATTTCATTAACTTTCTCTTCAAATTTGCTTTGATATACCTCTAAATTTTGTGCCGATGGATTAACCTGTCTGATAAAATAACTTTGGGCTTCTTTGGCTGTGATTTGGTATTGAAAGAGTTTATATGTGAAAATATCGTATTTTGAAATCGGCAAAAAACTCGGCAAATCGTGCATTGATTTGTGATAAATAAATATGGGCTGTTCGCAAATTTTGTCTTCTTTGATGACATATTTCAGACCAATTTCATTAATCGGATTCACTGTCAATTTCTGTTTTTTTGCCTCAAAACTTGCAAAATATCTCATTTTTAGTCGGTTTGTCACCTCAAAAACCCTTTTGTAGCTTCCAACTTTATATTTTCGTAGAATGATTTTCTGGCATTGTTTATCAAAATTATAATTGATTTTAAGATAAGGACCAATAGCGTGGTCTTCGTTAATCAATCCTAATATTTGGGTTCGTATGCCTTTTAAATCTTCAAAGTTTTGATTGATTTCCTGATAGATTTTATCATTGTGACTTTTGATAAGTTCAATCGAATTGGCAAATGGTTTCAAGAAGATGCCGCTGATATTATCATCAAGAAAAGGGTTTAGCCAATCTAAATGCTGTGGATTAGGTAGTTGTAATAGCTTTTTGATTTGGTTATTGATTTGCTGCGAGACTACTTTACGGGCTTTCAGTTTTTCGATTAATTTGTAAAGAGCCTGATTCTGAGCCAGTTGGTAGATTGATTCATAGAATAGCACTAAATCACTCTCTGGCGATTTTTTGAGATGAATGATTTTGTTTCGATACGGATAAAGATTTGCAGATATTTTCTCTAATGAACTCTGAATCAATTCTTTAAGCCACGATAATTTGATTTTTTCTTCAATTTTCAGAAGTAAAATCACCATCCCGAGCCGACCATTTACAAAGCTATCATTTGTATAATCGGCCAGTAAAAATGCTTTTAAATCAGCCTCGGATTGTTCTAATAAACCCTGCAAAGTCGAAAAATCATTCTTTTGGTAGGCTTTGTTTGCGATTGTAAGCAAATATTTTGCTTTTCCGCGAACAAAGCAGAAAGAATTACCCTGAAAATGCCGATATTTTGTTACGTAATCTTTCATAATAATCCACCAAAGATTTTATCAAAAACCGAAATATCTTCGGTAATTATCTCGGCTTTACCGTGTAGATTAGCCATCAGCGGGATGGACTGATACATATTTGTTTTCATTCCATTTGATAGACTAACCCGCCCACGGTAGTATTTATCAATCGGTACAGACGAGATTTCGGATACTTCGCCAATCAAAAAACCATACTTATTTTCGGGGAATTCATCGAGCCTAATAAACGCTTTCAGACCTTTTCGGATTAGCCCAGAACCATCAATGGGTACTTTGATTTCGATGTCATAATTACTGAATTTTGGAGTTATTATTAAACCCGAAGCCCGAGGCATTTCTTCGGTACCTCTAAAAAACATAACCCTCCCAGTTGTGGTAGATGTATGAAAAGTTTTGGTGCCACTTCTTCGGTTGATTTCAACAACCAAAGTATCATTTTTATGCACCATTTGCCCGTCTTTTACGATGGGTTGGTAGTCAACATCTGGCTCGGTTTTCATCCAGACAAACCTAAAAGGTTGCTCTTTGGCATGAAAATTTACTTCGGCCTGAATCGTAACGGGCAGAGTCAGGTGCTTAGAAACATAGATAACCAACAAAAGCATAATGAATAGCATGGTAATACCCCAGCGGGTAATCCAGCTCGGAACCTGACCGATGATTTCTTGAATCTCATCGGTGCGTTCGATATGATTTGGTATATGATTTGGCATAGTACAATGATTTTAGGCGGCATCTAACTCTAATTGATTCTTAACAAGTTGATAGTAATAGCCTTTTTGTCTTGAAAGCTGATAATGATTGCCCACTTCTCTGATTTCGCCATTGTCGAGTACAATAATCTGGTCGGCATTTTTAACGGTACTCAATCGGTGGGCAATTATCACGACGGTTCGGCCTTTAAAGAAACGCTCAAGGTTTTCCATGATAACCGTTTCGTTGTTGGCATCTAAAGCACTGGTGGCTTCGTCGAAGAATATGTACTGCGGGTTTTTATAAACTGCCCGAGCGATGAAAATGCGTTGACGTTGCCCTCCGCTCAATCCCGCCCCCGAACTGCCAATCTTTGTTGAGAATCCCAACGGTAGTTTTTTTATGTAGTCTTGAATATTGGCAGTATAAACAGCATTCATGAGTCTGTTTTCATCTATTTTATGACCATCTACGGCAATATTTTTGGCGATAGTGTCTGAGAATATGTAGCCGTCTTGCATAACTGTACCACATTTACCCCGCCAATTGCTTGCCGATAAATCGCTCATATCGACCCCATCAACTTTGATTTCGCCGTCTTGTGGAGGGTAAAACTTGAGTAATAATTTCAGCAATGTTGTTTTGCCACTGCCGCTCGACCCTACGATGGCCGTAACTTTACCTTTCGGAATTATCATGTTGATATTCTTCAAAACCCAAGGCGAATGCGGTCCGCCGTATTTAAAAGATAGATTGCGAAGCTGAATACCCTCTTCGGTATCTTCTAAAAGGTTGTTGTAGCGAAGCGAATGGCTCGCATCGTCGAGGTTGGCTTCGCTGTAGCTTTCGATGCTCCCTCGTTTATTCATGATAAATTCTTCGTTGAGTTCTTCGTCAGATTTATTATGAATCTCGCTGAGGCGGTCGAGGCTCATTTTAGAGTCTTGCACACTTTTGATGAATTCAATAATTTGGCTTAATGGGCCATTCATTTGCCCAATGATATACGAGATACTGAGCATTACACCCAACGAAATCTCGTTGTGAATCACTTGTGTAGCTGCAATGTAGGTTACAATAATGTTTTTGGATTGTGTAAAAAACGAAGACCCAACCTCTTGGTATTGCTCAAGGCTTAAACCCTTGATATTTACCTTAAAGAGTTTTGCTTGGATTCTTTCCCATTCCCATCTTCTGGCTCTTTCGCAATTGTTGAGTTTGATTTCTTGCATACCCGTAATCAGCTCAAAAATACTACTTTGGTTTTCACGCATTCGCTGAAAACGCTTATAATCGAGGTCTTTACGCTGCTTTAAGAATAAGAATACCCAAGCCAGAGATAATGTGCTACCTACCAAAAATACAATGAGTAGTTTTACGCTGTAAACCCCAAGAACTGCCGAAAAGATAAGGATATTTAGTATCGAGAAAAGCGTATTTATGGTATGACCCGTCAAAAAATCTTCTATTCGGTGGTGGTCGTTGATGCGTTGTGTGATGTCTCCTACATTTTTGCTTTCAAAAAAACTAATCGGTAGTTTCATTAGTTTGATTAAAAAATTGGAGATAATACTGACGCTGATTCGGGTATTGATATGTAGTAATATCCAATTTCTGATGACATCGACCCCGACTCCCCCTAAAAATAGTAAGAGTTGGGCAATCAATATGAGGTGTATAAGACCGAGATTGTGTTGGTGGATTCCGTAATCTACCAATGATTGGGTCAGAAACGGAAAAATAAGGCTCACCAAGCTGCCAAAGAGCATTCCGAGAAATATCTGAAACAAATATTTTTTGTAGGGCATCAGATACTGAAGCAAAAACTTAAAGCCATCTGTATTTTTCTCTTTTTCTTCGGCATCTATTTGAAAAAATTCTGGCGATGGCTCCATCAGTAACGCAACACCCGTTTGCTGAGGATTATCGGCTGTCCAGCACTTCAAAAATACTTCTTTATCGAGCGAAATCAGCCCATGTCCAGGGTCGGCGATAATGAGTCGTTCTTCAAAACGGAATTTTGACCACGAAAATTTATGAACACAATCGTACAAAACTACATAGTGTTCTTGGTTCCAGTGTAGGATACACGGTAGGGGAGCTTCTTGGGTGAGTTTATCGTACTTGATTTTAACCATCAAAGTTCTGAAACCCACTTTTTCGGCTGCAAGACTCAGATTTACCATACTTGCCCCCGAACGCGAAATGTAGGCATTGGCTCGAAGAAAATCTATGCTGTAATCTTTGCCAAAATACGAACTTATCATTCTTAGACAAGTCGGTCCACAATCCATGAAGTCCAATTGACTAAAAAACTTGTATTTGTTGCCTAACATAGCCTTAATTTTTATCAATTATTTGAGTAAAACCGCTGATTTGCAATGTCTCTATTACTTCTTCGTATTGTATGGGTTCTATGCCAGTTGCATCAACAATCTCTTTGGGGAGCCGTGCAACCACAATGTTTTGGATGTGTGTGATGAGTTTCATTAGGTCGAAACAGTAAATTGACGGATTATCGAATTCTCTCTCTCTGCTAAACCGATGTGCCAAATGCCCGCCGCCACAAACATCCTTTATTGGGCATTTGGTGCATTGTTTGGGTAAGTTGCGGTGGCTGTGTCGGTGAAGTGTAATTAAGTGGGTATTTACGGCTTTGTCGAAGTCATCAAACAATACATTTTTGCCTTCTTTGGTAAATCCATCGCCACAAGCTTTTAGGTAATCTGAGGCTTCGATACTACCATCGGTTTCGATGATTAAATAGTTGTTTTCTTGCTGCCCGATTGTCTCGAATCCGTTATCAATCCCAATTATCATCAATATTATCTGGCTCAAAAATCTAATGCTCGGCTTTGTGTCTTGGCCATAAAACCATGAGTCAAATAACTTTATCCACCAATCCCCAAATGGGGTAAAATCGGGCGATAGCCCATTTTCTTGGTATTGATTCGGCAAAAAATCGTGGTGATGGTCGGGGAACAGAAAATCAATCGACTTGGTATTCAGCGATTTAAAAAATCCATAAATCTCACGGGCATCTGTTGCCGGATTCACAACCGATAATATCCCGATTTTTAAATTATTCTGATTCGCAATCCCGATTCCTCTAACAACCGCATCAAAAGAGCCAATTCCTTGTTTATCAATCCTATAAATGTTGTGTATCTCTTCTGGGCCGTCGATGCTAATCCCGACTCCAACGCCTAATTCTTTTAATAAACTACACCACTCATCGTCTAAAAGCGAGCCGTTGGTCTGCACGCCAAACCTCAGGTTTATACCTTTGAGGGTGCTTTGGGCCTTTGTTACGAAGTTTCTAAAAAATGCTTTGGGCAATAACAAAGGCTCTCCACCATGAAAAATGAACTCAAACTCATTCAAATCATAAATTTGACTCTGTCTCTTTACCTGATTTATGACGGCCTCTACTACTTCATTCGACATTTTCTTGGGCTGATTCAGGTAAGATAAATCACCCAAGTTGTACATATAGCAATACGAACAATTGAGGTTGCACCTACTGGCGACTTTCAGTACTAAACCCTTTATATTCGCCTTTTTTTTCATTCGGTAGGTTAAATTTGGTTAGGTGATATTCGTATCGTTAATCTTTCTTTTGTTTGCTCTTCTTGGTTTTTGGCTCATCGTCGTCGTCGTAAGGGGGCTGTTTGTACTGATTCCATCCGCCGTGAATATCATCTCCGATTACTTTTGTTTCGTCTTCGTTCATGAGCGAATCGAGCGATTTACGAGCATTCTTTTTATCGAAAAGACTAATCGAAAAACGTTTCTTTGCCATTTTCTTTTAAGTTTTGATTTGAGTGAATAAGTATTTTTTATTGAGAATTATCACAACCCGAGCTTTTCGAGAAACATCATGGGTCTGAACCGTGAATGCTTGGTTTGTGCCTCATAAATCATAGGCTGATAGGGGCGGTCGCCACCTCTTATTTCTTCGCCGATTTCGTTCGGAAGGATTTCTATCCAGTCATTTTGGAAAACATTTTGGTCGTCTTCAAAAGCTTCGTGCAATAGCTGGTCAACGCTCTTTCTCATATTAAATATGTTTTAGATTTGATGACCAAAGTAAGCCTTGAAAAGAGAGGAAGTGAAATTATTTCGACAAGGATAGGTAGTTTTTCGATTAAACAAAGAATGAGCAGTTTATATGTTTTTAGCGTAAGGTGCTAAAAACGAAAAAGCCTAATAGCGAGGCTATTAGGCTTAGAAATGTCTTAAATTAGGGTAATAGAAATCGGATTATAAATTCTGCAAAGAGCAAACTTTACTTGTAATATTTGTGAATACCCCACCCAAATTTTTGTTTAAAGATAGGTTACTGATTGTTGTTTTTTTGATTGTTAGTGTTTGACTACCGAGATTCTTTTTCATAGTTGTAAAAATTGAATTGTTAGTTAATTAATTTGAATCAAAATTAGACATTCAATAGCACCTATGTCAAAGGTATTATACTAATTAGTCGAATTCTTCGATGAATTTGTTTTTTACCTTTTTTTCGGCAACACCAGTCAGTGGAATTTCTACGAAAACCCCAAATTCTTGGTCTAAATTAGTGATTTCAAATGTATGATTTTTTTGATAAAATACCTCAAGTCTTTTACGAAGATTTAGTAGGCCTAATCCGCCCTCGTTGGTACCAGTGCCATTCTTAAATTTAGGATGCGGAGGTTTACTATTTTTAATATCAATTGTGAGTCGGTCGTTTTCGATTTCTAATTTAATGTTAATCCACGATTCTTGCCGAGAACTGTGGGTTCCGTGCTTAAAGGCGTTTTCGACCAATGTCAGAAGCAACAACGTTGGTAGGTCGTGTTTGGGTTCGGGGGTGCCTTTTACTTTAAAATTCAGCTTTAGCCGCTCTTCGTGCCTGATGTGTTCGAGTTCGATGTACTTCTCTACACAATCAAGTTCTTTTTGTAGGCTAATAAAATCTTCTTCGGTCTCGTAAAGGGTAAATCGGAGAATATCGCTGGTTTTGAGCAGGTATTCTGATGATTTCTCATCGACGGGCAGAATCTTCGCATAGGCGGCATTGATGACATTAAACACAAAATGAGGATTTATTTGGGCTCTCAATACACGCAATTCCATCTTGAGCGAATCAACCTGTAGTTTATTGAGTAGAAGTTGCTTCTCGAATATTGTCTTGACGAGTTTGAGTACAATCGCAATAAACATATAGTCGAACTCCTTGAATCCTGCAAAAATGACTTCTATAAAACTCTTGAAGCTGAATCGCTCGATGTTAAGCGAAAGGTAGGATGTCCCTAAAATCTTGTACCCACCCGGAATCCCTTCAATACCGATGTTTCTATCCAATAAAAAATACATGGCGTAGGTAATCGTATGGAAATAGAACATTGAGGTGACGATGTCGAAGACAATCAACCTCGAAAGCGATAATTTATTGATGAAAAAGTTGTGGGTAGCAATAATCAAATAGTAAATAAAAACGTACCTCGAATAATAAGCCACAACCAAAATGATAGTGGCATTGCGGTTTTCTACTCTCGATAAGACATCTGTCGAAATAAAAATATAAGTGAGGTTATTGATTAAAAAGAATAGCCAAAAGGTAATATGATAAGCTATTCTTACCCTTTGCCTTTTCGATGCGGGGGCATCTAAATAGTGCTTTTTATAAAATGTCAATAAATCCATTCTTATTTAAATTTACCCCCAGTTATTCTTCCTATCAACTCATCGCGGTTGGTGGCTGTCATTGGAATCTTCTCGTTATTTTCGAGAACGAGCATGTTTCCATCAATGATTTTTATCATCATACGATTAACGATGTAAGAACGGTGCACCCTTAAAAATTGTTTTTGAGGGAGCTGTGCCTCCATCGTCGAGACAGAACCGTGCATGATTAACATTCCGTTTTTGTGATAAACTTTTACGTAATCTTTTAGCCCTTCGACATGGAAAATCTCGTTGTAGAATACCCTGAATAGCTTTCGGTCGGCACGTACCCACAAAAACTCATCGTCGATACCGCCACCCATTCCTTCGGGTGGATTTGTCTCAATAACCGCCTTGATGCCTTCTTCTGAAAGCGATGGTAGCCCTTCCGAAACCTCATCTTCGGTATTCTCATTTTTTTCGTGGAGTTTCTCCATTGCTTCGGCAAGCATCTTGGCTTTTGAAGTAGCCTTCAAAAATTTATCGAAACCTATCGGTTTTAGAAGAAACCCTGTTACATCAAACTTAAAACCATCGAGTGCATACTGTGGGTATGCCGTGGTCATGATGATTTGCGTTTTGTTGAGTTTCAGAATATCGAGCAGTTCGGTACCGGTCAGCTCGGGCATATTAATATCCAAAAACAATAAATCGGGTTGTAGCCTTTCGTAGGCCTCCATGGCATCTATCGCATTAAAAAATTTACCTGACAATTCGAGCCAGGGAATTTTACCAATCAATGTTTCTAAGACCACATGGGCGGGTTTTTCGTCGTCAACAATAAAGCATGTAAGCTTATTTTTCATAGCTTGTAGTTTTGAATCGTAATATTCGATAAACTTCTGTTTTTAATCAATGTATCTTGGCAAAATACTTTTTGCGGATTACTGAATGGCAATTTTCGACATGCTTTTGGCCCTCGCAAACGACGATTCGTAATATTTTTTCAGGTAATGATAAATCACGAGTTCGTGTACTCTTTGTTTTGAGATAAACATCCGATTCAAGAACATGTGAATGATACTACTGATTAACCTTTTTTCATCAACTTCGAGTTTAGAGAATATTTCTTCTTTTAGAATAGTGATATTTTGAGACCTCTCGTAAAGGTAGGCAATAGCCTCTTCGATTTCATTTTTTATGTCGTCTTCTTGTCGAAGAAAACTTTCGATTTCGGCGGTATGCTGCCTGTATTTATCATTGAGCTGTTTGTTTAGGCTGGTATTGCCATTGAACTCGCTAAAGAAATTATCTCTCATTTGTTCCATAATCTCTTTTTTGCGAGGTAAATCGTACCCAAAATCTTGCAATAGCATATCTACGCCACGCAGTGCAATCAGCCAACGGTATCTTTCGCCTTCGTCGCCTTCAATCAAATCTAAGAAATTTATGATTGCCTTGCTATCGGCACAAAATACTTTTTCTACAAGTTCGATAGTTGAGGCTCCGTAGCGTTCGACTTCTCGTTTGTAAGTATCGGTCTGAAACTTAGTGATAATCCCTTTGTCGATGTACGGTTGCAGCAATTGACTTAGATTATTCAACACAACGTGCCAAAAGTCTGGTTTGGTATTATGATTGAATCGTACCCTGATATGCTCGTCGGGGTCGGCGTATCGAATAAAAAACCATTGCTCAATAATGCCTTTTTGGAGCATCTCCTCAACAAATGGTTTGATGACCTGAGTCAAGATTTTGTCGGCTGTTTTGGTGCCAGTGTAGATTTTTACGTAGAGCCATTCGCTCCCGATGACAAAGTTGCGTTTTATGACTGGCTCAACTGGCTTATTGGTCGAGTTTTCGGCAGGGATTTCGGCATCTTTGAGCATCGGAATCAAAATTTCGTTGGTATAAAACCCTTCAGAAGTTCTTAAAAAGCAATCTTTTTCCAATCCGAGGTATTCGACCAATTTGAATCTTTCGTATTTCTTTAAAGCATCCACCAAAATCTGAACCGAGAAATTACAATCAAAATCAATCAATAATTCGTTATCACCTTCTGATAATTGCACAAATCTCGGAATCTCCAATTCAGTTTGGATTTTGCGTAGTTCTTCAATCAAATTTGCATTTTTTTGATTAAGAGCCGAGTACGTTTCTTTCTTGATATTCCAAGTAGCTCTTTGTAAAATCAAGTGTTTGTATTGAATCCTCGGCAAAAAAAGATGGTCGTTCAGAAATCCCCAAGACCACCCATAAAGATGCTGTAATTCTTGGTTTTCTAAATCGCACAGAAACTTATAAACAGGTAGCCCATTGACGGTATTGTGGGCATTGCTTCGTCTCGGTATAATCCTTCGGTTCAATCTTTTCGACCTCAATATCACCTCATTGCCTTTTATCGAAACCATCAAATCATCGGGTGTAATCTGGTATTCTTGTTCCAAATCGGAGCCTGCCAAGTACGGAATCTCGTATGTTCTTAAATGTGGCCGCATCAAGATATTACCAACCCGAGCTTCGGGCAAATGAGCGATTTCGGCATAAATTGCGTCTGCAATGTAGCTGTCTTCGAGTTTGGCGGCCTCTTTTAGTTTATCAGTGAGGCTGGGGTTTCCGTGTCCGAACCGGCCTAAAAGTTTGATTCCAGACGAACCCGTCATTGTGTAGAGATTAAATTTAAAGTTACCATTGTCGATACTTTCGGCAGAATTCGCGATTAAGTTACCGAAAATATAAAAACCCTTGGTGAGTGTGGGCGTAATCTCGTTGGCTTCTTTGTAGCTGTTAATCATTTGGTCGGTGATTTCGACAACCAATTGCTTCTTTGCGATTGCTTCTTGATATATTTTGTATTTCCAACGCGAGAGGGGAGTCCACTCAGTTGTGTCAGATTTCAAATTTGATGGAATCACCAGATTATCGAGCAAAGGTAGATTATCGGCTTTGTTTGAGGTTACACTACCGTAGCCAATGCCAGTTTCATTGTCAATCACCGACAAAAGTGGCATTTCTTGCTCTTCGTATCTTTCATAAAATTTACTTTTGAAGTTGGCGAGGTCGGCATTGTAATAAGTCAAGCCGAGTGGCATAATATTCTTTAAATCTTTGGCCAAAGTACGGATAAAAGAATCGCTGAGGCTACATTCTTTCATATTGAAAAACATATCAGTCTGAACCAAATCTTTGCTGTTGGTGGTCGTGAAATTCTGCGAAATGATTGACTGTATGTCTTGGTATTTTTGGATTCCTTTTTTATTACTTCCCAAAAGTGTTTTAATTTCTTCGAGTTTTTGACAAATTTCATTGGTTTCGTTCAGTTTCCTTAATCGTGCAATCAAAACGTCAAAAAATTCGTCTCCGGTTGTAGTGGGTTCGAGTTCGCTCACCAAAATCTGCGATTCGATAATATTTTCGATGTAATTTTCTATTTCTTCTTGTGTGAATTCATCAGATTGTAGTGCCGTGGCTAATTCGGCAAAAGTTGCTCCTTGCTTGGCCGTTTGGAGGATAATTTGTAGATAGGGGCTGGTCTCGACCGATGCCAGCAAATAAGTACGTTTTTTGTTTTTGAGGATACTTTCGATGTACCTGAAACCATCGCCAATCGGATACAAACTCGTATTAGGATAATATCTAAGCTGCTTACGAATTGTATCATTTCTAAGAATATCGGCAGTCATCTCGGCGACATAATTCATGTCTAACCGCGAATGCAGGTAGTATGGGGCATCTTCATCAAATTCAATTTTGGTTTCTTTTTGCTGAGTGCTAACCGTGCAGCCAGCAAATAAACCGTAGGGTGTGCTTCGGGTTGTCATTCTGATGAGATATTTGTGCAGTGTTCTCATCAATTTGTCAATTCCGGTTTGATATGTGCCAGAAATCACCCCAATAAAAGCCTCATAAAGCTCAGGAGATGCCACATAGAGTACCTCAAGCATAGCAGGCTGAACAAAAAAATCTATTAAAGCTTTTTCAAATTTTGCGGGGTCATTTTGAGCATTGTTCTGTAAATCCAACAAAATATTTACAGGTAATGCCGAGCGACGGACTAATTGAAAATTTTGAGATATAAAGTTCATGATTCTACAAATGTTGAAGACAATAGGATTCAAACCAACAACTAATTGGCATAAATTCTATGCTTTTTTGTTGATATTTAGAAATTTTTTATAATTTTGATTGTCTAAAACAATGTTAAACCATACACATTGGTTTGGAGAACTAAGCCGAGGGTTTCCCACGGCTTAGTTTGTTTATAAAGATGTAGATTCAGTTTCGATAAGGAAATTATCGCCCACAAGAAGTATAAGTACCCGTAGGTTTATCGCTGCAGCATGATGGCCCTGCGGTAAAACCTGTTGCACCACCGACAATTTGGTCTGCTTGGTCATCCGAAAGCTGCTCGGCATTGAGGCGTGCAATGGTCTCTTTGTCTAAAGACAGACGCCCTTCATTGTTTTTCTTTTTCATGTTATAGAATCTTTTTGAAATTAACGTTTCTTTATCGTTTATGCTATTTGTTAATCATCATAAGAGGTTGATAATCATGTGATTACGGGCTTCTATTGGCGATTAACTACTTACATAATTTTAACGTCCGCAAGAAGTGTATGTGTCTGGTCCGCAGCACGAAGCACCACCCGTAAATTTAGTTGCACCACCCATAATCTCCTGTCCTTGGTCGTTATTGAGTTGTTCGGCGTTTAATTGTGAAATTGTTTCTTTATCCAATGTCAATCTATTAGGAGTTACTTTCTTTTTCATGTTTGTAAATATTTTAAAGATTATGTAATTGGTTTGAAGATTGAAAGCAGGGTCGAGGCGAAACCTCGACCCCGAAAAATATATTAGCAAGAAGTGTAAGTTCCTGTTTTACCGATACCACAGCAAGATGCCCCGGCAGTAAACACAGTTGCTCCACCCTCAACTTGCTGAGTTTGGTCAGCAGACAATTGTTCTTCGTTCAAACGAGCAATCGTCTCTTTATCAAGCGACAGCTTAGTAGAAGCGTTTTTCTTTTTCATGAGTAAAAAAAATTAAGAGTTAATAGAAAAAACTATTTGGTGCTAACGCATAGAAATAAGCGAGAATTAGACAAGACTCAATATTACATTATCTAATATTCTCTTATTTACCGCAAGATGTGTAAGTGCCAGTATTACCAATACCGCAGCACGAGCCACCAGCAGTAAATGCAGTAGCACCGCCCTCTACTTGTTGAGTTTGGTCTGCTCCGAGTTGTTCTTCGTTCAGACGAGCAACTGTTTCTTTGTCTAAAGACAATTTCGATGAACTTGTTTTCTTTTTCATTTTTGAAATCATTATAAAGTTAAACCATACAAAAAATGCTCGACCTACCTGCCGGCTTATAGATAAGTAAGCGATACAAAATTTTAAAGTAAGGATACTGATTTGAAATTATTTATACAGAATACCCCAAAGTTTCGATGAACTCTACCAAACGAACAGTATCTAAAATTTGTAAATAGTCGATTTGCCTGTATATACTTCGTAGAAGTCGATTTTCATTTAGTCTATCAAAATGACTTCTCTCTCTAAATATTTTTCATTATAGATATACAAAACTCAATTTTGGATAAGCAAAAAGAAGGTTTTGACTGAATATTATTGGCTGAGGCGTTAGTCTAAATTTGATTTTGTTCAACTCAGAGTTATTACCACATAATTGCGAAAGTCGTTTTCTCGGATTGATAGATAATATATTAGAAAAAATAAAAAATTGTCCAAAATGACAGAGGTGAGCGAAAAATATACCATTGAACAGTACACAACTGCGGCGGCATTTAAGATTGAAGATATTGTGGAGATTGCCCCTCAACATCATCAAGATTTAACAACGTTTGGTCTTTCGAGAGGAATCCTCGGGCTTTCGTTTCTTTATCATGTGTATGGTACTTATTATGGACTGACAGAATACCATAAAAAAGCCAAAGAAGAATTTGAAAAAGCCTGCGATTTGATTGGAAAAAAGGCATCGCCGAGCTTCTTTTTGGATATTTCCGAACTCGGAATGTTGGCCAATTATTACTTTAAGAAAGGTTTTTTGGATGGCGAACCCAATGAGTTTTTGGAAGATATTGATACTGCTCTCGAAGAAAAATTGGACGAATACCTCAACGAAGGCGACATTGGTGGTTTTGTGAATGGTGCAATTTCAATGGGCTTGTATTTTCTCTGGCGATACGAAACCAATCCGGCCCTTTGTAAACCAATTATGCAACGCCTGATAGCAGAACTTGAGGAGCAAGCATTTAAAACTGATAACGGTATTTATTGGAAAACGAAGTTTAAAGGCGACCCACGCGTTTATCTGACAATGCCTCATGGTTCGGCAGCAATCATTTTGTTGTTGACCCGCCTTACCGAAATTGATGAGACATTTAGGCCACAAACCCAGCGTATCGTAGAGCAGGCGATAAAGTTTGTTTTGAGCCAAGAAATTGAGGGCCAACATTTTCTGTTTTCGGATGTCTTAGACAGCACCGATGCAAGTAGGTTGGCACTTTGCTACGGTGATATGGGGGTAGGGTATATGCTGCTGAGAGCGGGTACTGTTTTCGCAAATGACGACTGGTACAATAAAGGGATTAGCATTTTAGAAAACTCGGTAAATCGAAAAAGCCAAGAGATAAACAGAGTCGAAGACGCCAGTATTTTGTTTGGAGCAACAGGATTAATGTGGATGTTTCATAAGATACACCGAATCACCCAACTGCCAATTTTTAAGAATGCAACAGATTATTGGTTGGCAAGGAGCGTAGAATACGGCGAGAAGCAGGAGTCTCCCTATGCTGGTTTTAAAGCTGCTTATAACCCCTGGAATACGCATACAAATGTTTGTTTTTCTGAAGGAATTATCGGAATTGGTATCGCCTACATGATGTATGTCAGACCAAACTTTTTTGAAATTGACGATTTTATCTGGCTTTTGTAAAATATATGAACCCTATGACCGAAACAGATTTACAAATTGCTGAAAAATGTAAACTAAAGATAATCGAACTGTTAGATTATATCGAACAAAACCCTACCGAATACCTTAACCTTACTCGTGGTGAAATCGGGAAGATTTTGTACTATTTCTATGCTTCGAGAGTCATTACCGAACGCCAAGATGAATTGATGGTAAAAGGTTCTTCGTTGCTGACTCGTATATTGAGTATCGTTGCGAGTGGCGAAGATAAAACGTTACTAAATCCAACACTGTCGAACGGACTTGCCGGATTAGGCCTAACCATCGAGATTTTGATAAATGAGGGTTTTATCGAAGACGAATTGAATGAATATTTGTGTAATATCGACAAGTATGTTTTTGAAAACGCTATTGCAAGAATCCAAAATGGCAATGTAGATTATTTACACGGCGGCGGCGGCAGTTTTCACTATTTATACTATCGAATCGAGAAAAATACTGAGGTTAAATCCTATTTAGAAACATTTGTCGATACCCTCGAAAACATCGCAGTGGTATCGCGGGGTGGGTTGTATTTTCCAAATATTTACATGAAAGACCTAAGCCAAGAATCAGAAGTGAATCTTGGCTTGTCGCACGGAATGGTCTCGGTTCTACTGATTTTGGCAAATCTTTATGAAGCGGGTATCAGACCAGAAAAATGCAAAGCTTTGATAGAAGGTGGCGTAAATTTCATTTTGTCATTTCAGAATACCGAGAGATTCAAAGAAGGCGAATTTTACAATTTCCCTAATTCGATAATCCTTAATCAAGACAAATACAGTACAGATAATCTAAACGGCTATCGAGGTGGTTTAAGATGGTGTTACGGAGACATGAATATCATGCACTTGTTGTATAAAGTTGCTCCAATTTTAGAAAGACCCGAATTAAGAATTTTAGCCGACCAAATCGGAGAGTCGATTCTTCCGATAAGAGGCATCGCCGAAACTCGTTGTCATGGTTCGCTTTTTTGTCACGGAGCCACGGGTATTGCATATTATTACAAATATTTATCCCGCATCTCTGGCATAGAGGCCTACATGGAGGCCTACGATTATTGGCTCGATAAGTCTTTCGAACTTTTTGAAAATGAAGTACAGCAAAGTTTATTTACCGAAATCTCAGGGTATTTTCTCGAAGGATTTGTGGGTTCGAGTTTGGTACTCATGGATGCCATCGAAGACCAAGAACCCTACTGGGAAAAAGTCTGGCTACTATCGTAGAATCGGATTTAATCAAAAACAACAACCAAACTATGGAAAAAGTATCTTTTGGCATATTAGATTTTGGTATGCGTCAGAGCGGACTCAATAGCCTGATGAAACTCGAAGACGTGGTTCAGTCGGCTGTCAATGCCGAAAGATTGGGCTATTCGAGGTATTGGATAAGCGAACACCATTTTTCGCAGAAGAGCCTTGCGTGGTCAAATCCACAAGCGGTTATTCCGATTTTAGCATCATCTACCAACCGTATCAAAATCGGTGTTGCGGGAGTACTGCTGGGTATGTATTCACCGTATCATGTAGCTACATTCTTCAAAATGCTCAATAATCTTTTTCAGCGACGGATAGATTTGGGTATTGCAAATGGTTCGCCAAATCCAAGGGCTGTGGGTTATGCAATGGAGTATGACAAGGCCGATATGCGAGAATCATTTGAAGATAAATTTACAAAATTAGTCCACTATTTAAGAGACGACGACCAACTGTATGAGGAAGGCAAAGGGGTGGTTGTACCACCCTACAAAGGTTTTGCTCCAGAGGTTTGGTCTTTGTCAACATCTGCTTATCGAACCGCCGATAGGGTTATCAATCTACAACTAAATCTGTCGCGTTCGATTTGCCATGAGATGTCGGAGCGAGATTATGCCAAAGAAAAGCTCGAAAAACTCAAGCAAGATTATTTCGATAAGCACGGCGAGTATCCTAAGGTAAACTTGGTGGTGGGCATTGTTTGCCATAAATCTATGAAAAAAGCCAAGCAGATTGCCGAAAATTACAAAACAGCTGGCGATTACCTCAATATCGTTGGGTGTCCGAGCTATTTCAAAGATAAAGTTTACGAACTGCGAGAGGGTTACGGAGTTGACGAATTCATCCTTTATAATTATTCAATCGATACCCAAGACCGCAACGTAGCAATGAAATTAATCAGTAAAGAATTCAATCTTTAAACGCTAATAAACATGAAACCCATTCGCATTGGTTTAATTGATTTTGGGTATCGTTCGGATACCCTCAATAGTTTACTGAAACTCGATGATGTAATCAATTATTGTATCTATGGAGAAGAAATGGGTTTCGATAAATTTTGGATTGGCGAACACCACATGCCCAATCGTACACTTACTTGGAATAACCCGACCAATCTGATTCCGGTTTTGGCTTCTCAAACCCAAAAAATCAATATTGGAACAGCGGGAACATTGATGTGTCTGCATAATCCTTATCATGTTGCGTCGAGTTTTAAGTTTTACAATAACATTTTTCAAAACCGAATTGAGTTGGGATTTGCCAACGGAATGCCCTATAATGGGGTTTCAATGCAAGCCACCGGAAAACCCAACGAATTGGCGGTAAAAGAGTTTGAAACTAAGGTGAATTACACAATTTCGCTGCTCAAAAACGAAGACGAACACTATCGAAACGAAGGAATTGTGCTGCCTCCGTTTAAAGGAAATATCCCCGAATTATGGACACTCGGAAGCTCAGAAAGTAGTATAAATAGAGCCATCAAATTAGGTACAAATTTATGTGTCTGGACCAACCACGACTTTTCGGCCGCCGATAAAGAACGACTCGATAAATTCAAAGAAGATTTTGTCCAAACCCATGCTCGTTTGCCTAAAATCAGGGCCGTGGTTGTGGGTGTTTGTCATCCTTCATCAAAAAAAGCAAAGGAAATCACGATTCAACAAAACGACGAAGGTAAGGTTCCGTACGGAAGTGTTACTAAATACTACGAATTCATACTGAAATACCAAGAATTCTTCAAAATCGACGATTTTATGTTTTTCAATACCATTCTCGACCCTAAAGAACGCCTCAAAGGAATCGAAAAGCTGAGAGGTAATCTCAATCTGGAGTAAGTCTCGATATAAATCACATTCAATTCTGGCGAAGTAAGTGAGGGGTTAGTCTAATTTATTTCGGGGTTTATCGGATTTACCCTTATTTCGATTCATCAAAAATTATTAAAATTATGAATACGCCGATAAGACTTACTGCCATATTGATGCTACTCACAGGTGCATTAATGGCCCAAAACAAAATCAAAGGAAAAGTAGTTGAAAAAAATGCTCAACCCGCAGCATATTCGACAATCTCTTTGCATTTGGCAAAAGATTCATCGATTGTGAAAGGGGCTCTTGCCGATGAGAATGGACTCTACGAGGTCTTGAATATTGCTTCTGGAAGCTATTTTGTTTCGGTTTCTTATATCGGTTTTCAGAAATACAATACATCTGTTTTTTCTGTCGAAGACGCTAAACCATTGCTCGAAATTCCTCCCATTCAATTAGTTGAGGATAGTAAAGTGCTGGACGAAGTAACTGTAAAAGCCCAAAGGAAATTGATTGAGCAGAAAGCCGATAGGCTGGTTTTGAATGTTGAGAATAGCGTTATCACCAAAGGCAATAAAGTAAACGATTTGCTCAAATACACACCAATGGTGCAAGTACGAGGCGATGGTAGTATAAAAGTTGCCAATAAAAATAGTGTTTTGATACTGGTCGATGGTAAGCAAACGGGTGCAGCATCTTTAGATAATTTTTTGAAGAATTACTCTGCCGAAGAAATTCTGAAAGTCGAGGTTATCACCAATCCTTCGGCCAAATACGATGCAAGTTTTGGGGCCGTTATTAATATTGTTACGAAAAAAAGCTTACAATTAGGCATGAATGGTCGGTTTTCGGTGGCTCATTCGCAGGGCGATTACGGCCGATTTACACCCGATTTTTCGCTAAATTATCGTACCGAAAAATGGAATGTTTTTGGCAACGCCAGTGCGGGAATTGCCGATTATTTTATCGACCAAAAAATTGATAGATTCTTTCCACAAACAACCATCGGAAATTATTTCACTTCGCTCGATTCTTACAAATACTTGTCGCTTTTTAGTGGGGTAGATTTTACACCTAATAAAAACCATACTTTTGGACTTAGATTGAACGGAAATCTGAATAATCAACGAAACGAGACAAATACCCAAACCCCTTTTAAACGTATCAATAGTCAAACCTTAGATTCGCTATTCCGTACCCAAAATATCGGTAGAAATATCAATGACACCTACGATGTCAATTTTAGTTATACCGGCAAATTGGATAGCTTGGGTAGAGAGATAAACATTAACCTAACACAAACTTTCTATACAAAAGATTCTCGGCAAGATATTGTTTATTATCGCTATGGATTGAACAATGAAGTTTCGGGACCTCCTCAAAACATTAGAATTCTGAATCCGAGTAACCAAGGTAATTTTATTGCCCAGATTGATTACGGAATCCCGACTGCTAAAGCCCGATGGGATATTGGAGCAAAATATTTTTCAATCGGAAATGATAATATCTTGACACAGGAAAATTTAGTAAATGGGACTTACGTGCTTGATAATCAATTTAGTAACTCAGGAGTTTACAAAGAGAATACCTACGCAGCTTATGTAAATTACGGCGGAAAATTATCAAAAAAATGGAATATTCAAGTGGGTCTTAGAGCAGAGAAAACCGACCAAGAACTCACCACCAACAACCTAAAACGAGATTATTTTGGGCTGTTTCCGAGTGTTAATCTAAATACCGAACTCAAAAGCGGAGCGGGGCTTGGGCTGTCGTTCAGTCGTAAGGTTTCACGTCCGGGACTCAATAGCTTAGTTCCGTACCGAATGATTGTGGACCCTTATTCTATTATGGAGGGGAATCCGAACCTTAAACCTCAATTCTCTAATTCATTCGATACATACTACAACAAAGGCAATGTTACACTCTTTGCCAATTATACCTATACCCAAGATTATATCACCGATATTTTGCGTGGCGATGCTCAAACAAAAGTATATACGCAATTTACGGGCAATCTAAAAAATGTACATGATGCTTATGTGGGTATCAATTGGTCGCATAATATCACAAAGTGGTGGCAGACCAATTCTAATCTTTCGGTATCAGGCACATACACCCGAAGCCCAATTGCCGATGTTTCTGAATTGCGAGTAAACGGCTTAGGTACAGTGGTAAGCACAACCAATATCTTTAGTTTGCCAAAATCTTGGAAAGGTGAACTCTCATTAAATTATAACTCACCAAACCGATGGACAATCTGGCGAATGAGGTCTATTTATTGGGCATCGATTAGTTTTACGAAGGATGTCTGGAAAACTGGTAACATCAGAATCTCGGCCGAGGATATTTTCAGAACACAAATCAATCGTTTGTATGTTTCTTACGGCGTAATTGACCTAACAAGTAGAGGGTATAATGATACGCAGCGTCTGAAGGTTTCGTTTTCTTACGGTTTTGGCAAGAAAACAGTCAAACAGGCTCGTTATAAATCTTTGGGCAATGAATCAGAAAAAGGCAGAATGGGTGGTGGTAAATAGATTATAAATTGTGAAATAACGTCGTTAAAAATAAGTGATAGAACCCGTGGCACGGCTCAAACCTTTAACATTGAAAATCAGGCTATTATAGTTTAGCCGTGTCACGGTTTTTTTAGGGAAGTTATCTCACGGACTTTAATGAATGATTAATCGAATTTTACGCGGGGTCAGACGTGCCACACTTCGTCTAAATATTGAAAGAATTGGTTAAGTAATAATACTGAATCTACACAATAGGGCAAATACAAATAGGGTTTTAAAAGGTAGCTGTCTTTGATGCTACCTTTTTTTGTTTTTAACTCAAACTCACTCGCCAAGTTCGTTCAAAGCTCTCTCCACTTCCCAATCGGTTGATTCCTTCTTTTTCGGTCAATTCTTGGTTATGATTGGCACTATCTGCGATGCCGCACCACGGCTCGATACAAACAAAATCGGCATTTTTCGCTGCCCAAACTCCTAAAAATGGGAATCCTGCGAAATTGAATCTTAATTGATGTTTTCCTTTATCAGACTTCAAAATAACCGAATCAGATTTGAGATTTTTAAATACCAAAGCATCTTCATAAAATAACTCTTTGGTAAGCTGAATTCTGTTTTCGGATTGAGGTACATCAATCGGCTCGTCGATGACCAAACCTTCTGGGGTGAGCGGATAGCGTTTGAGGGTTTCGGTGGCCGAAAACTCCAAAAAATAATCTTCGTAAGTATTTTGAGATTCAATCGGCACGGCAAAAGCAGGATGCCCTCCAACCGAAAAGTACATATCGTTATTGCTCGAATTATTGATAATATAACTTACAGATAGTTGATTATCAGTAGTTTCGTATTTGATTCTGAATTCAAAATCGAACGGATAAACTTTTAAAGAATCAGCATCAGATTGAAGTAAGAATGTGATTGTTTCATCGGTTTGAGATTCTACCTCAAAAACTCTATCACGGGCAAATCCGTGGCGTGGTAAATTGTATTTTTGACCTTGAAATTGGTACGAATTATCTTTTAATCCACCTACAATCGGAAATAAAACTGGCGAACTTTTACCCCAAAAATCGGGGTTTGCCGACCACATAAATTCGGTATCATTCTCTTTTAAGATTAAACTGCAAAGTTCAGCCCCTTTCGGGTTGATGGTTGCTTTTATCTGGGTATTTTCGATTGAATACATTTTACTGATTTTGATGAAATCCATTAAAGTAGAATGGAGATTTAGAATTGATTTATTCACGTTTTCGAGTCCCCCCCCTTCTCCAGTAGGAGAAGGGGAAAGGAAGGGGATGAGGTAAAGTTTATTCGCCTTTCAAAATTTTATCTATTCTTATAATTGACTGAATCATTGCCCTAACATCGTGGTAGTTGATTTTCCACGAATGGCTCATGTGTTTCCAGATAGGTTCACCTTGGCGAGTCATCAGTGGCCACCATTCACCAACCGCTCGATTTATCATTTTATCTTGCACAAATCGGTGAACGCAAAGGTATGCTTTTAAGAATCGCTCGTCTTTCAGGTACCGATACGCATCCAAAAAACCGATTAAACACTCGGCTTGTTGCCAAAACTCTTTTTCACGGTCATAGACCTCGCCCGAATGCGAACCCTCGACAAAAACACCACCAAATTCCCAATCAACTCCGTAATCAACGGCATGATTGAATGCCTTTGCAATATTATCGTGATAAGTACTATATGGAATCTTGAGCGTATCTAAGGCGTGCATCAACAACCAAGCAAACTCGGCATTGTGACCGTAGCTGGTATTGTCTTCGGCCGATGCCTTGAATCCATCTTCGGAGAACCTATCCCATCCCCAAACAATATCGAATTTTATCTGCGGAGCAACCGACCAATCGGCCCAAAACTGTGGAATTCCAGTGCCGTATTGTGGGTGCATGATGCGTTTTACGAGCAATTCGATGGTTTCAATCAATTTACGACGGTGAATCTCTCGACCACTACATTCGTAAAGCGTCGTAAAAGCCTCCATCAAGTGCATGTGTACATCGAGCGTTTTGCGGTCGCCACCCGCAGGGCCTTCGCCTTTGAGTGTCCAGTCTCTATGAAACATCTCAAAGTATCCGCCATAGTGCGAGTCTAAAGCAAATTTTTGGAGCAAATCGAAGGTTTTTTCGGCATATTCTATCCCTCTTTTATCGCCCGTTGCCAAAGTGTATTCGCTCAAACAGTAAATGGCAAAACTATGTCCGTAAATGATTTTTTCGTCAATCGTTACTTCTCCTTTTCGGTTACACATCCAATAAAATCCACCAAATTCATCATCCCACATGTTATTGAGCAAAAAATCAACGCCATGACTCGCCATTTCGGCCAGTTCACCATTTCCGTAACCTGCACGGTGAGCCGAAGAGTAAGTAAAAACGCTGCGAGTTTGGGCAATCAATGATTTTTCGTCTTCGCCCGAATCGTTGCCAAAAGTATCAAAATGCGTCAAAAAACCACCATTTACTTTATCTACGGTACGTTTTATCCAGAAAGGTAAAAGTTCGTTTCGGAGATGGTGGTCGATTTCTTGCCGTGCCGAAAGGAGTTCGTTTGTGTACATAAGTTTTAAATTATTTGATTGATAGATGTTTTCTAAAGGATTGCCAATATCTCAGATAGATTTGCAGTGCCTGTCTGATTGATTTTTTGGACTGTTACAGCTGCCGCCAAATTGGCAACTTGAATGGCTTCGCCGACCGATACTTTTGCACCAACACAAGCCGAAAACGCCGACAAAACTGTATCGCCAGCCCCGACAGTATCAATTTCTCCAATGATTTTGATGGCTTCGACCAATTCAACAGTCGAATTATTGATGTATAAAATTCCGTTTTCGCCTCTTGTTAGAAGAATCGGGCAATTGATTTGATTGTTCAAAACCCTGCCGTTCACGATACAATTTTCGGTGTCAGATTCGTCTAAATGGTTGATATTAAGTAGTTTTGCTAATTCATTTGTATTGACTTTTAAGGTAGAATGACGAATAAATTTACCAAAAGCCCTCGTATCGGCTACGCAAATACAATCTGGATACCGCCCAATGACTTCATTGAGTTTTTCGATACGAGATTGATTGAGCAATGGGTTCGGAAATTGCTGATTGATGACTAATAAATCGAGGTTTGACAATTGATTTTTGAGCGATTCGAGGATGGAATCAAAATCTTTTTCGGATAATTGATTATTCGTTCCGAAGTCAATTCGGTTATCTTCTTTTTTGTTGACTAAAGGCTTAGAATACGTACAAGTATCTACACCTTCGACGATTTTCAGATTTTGGGTTTTAACGCCTTTTTGGTGGAGCAGATGCAGCATTTCTCGGCCAAAAAGGTCGTTTCCAATGTACCCAAATGCTTCGATATGATTGATGCCTAAATCGGCTAAGTTCTGCACAACGTTTCCGGCAGCACCCAAATAAGTTTTAGGATGACTCGCCCAATAGACTTCTTTCTGGGTTTCGACCGAAAATTCTTGGGTATTTTTATTGAAATCGAAATAGTAATCAACGGCAAAATCACCAATGACACCAACTTTTAATGTTTTGAATCTCTCAAAAATCTCTTTGATTTGCTCGGCGTTCAGATTTGAAGCCATAGTTTTCTTGAAACAATTTATAGGGTTGAATAACGTCCTAAATATATGTTTATTTCAAGAAAAAATAAGAAGAAAGTTGAAAATTATAAAATACTTGAAGTAATGAAAACTCTGTGATTTTATCGATAAATAATCAGCGAAATCAGCGATTTAAATTTTTTACCGCAGAAAACGCTGATTGAAATTTCGCAGACTTACGCTGAAAATGGATTCGGCGAAATCCGCGGTTTAAATTTTTTACGGTAGAAAACGCTGATTGAATTAGGCATACTCACGTTGAAAATGGATTCAGCGAAATCCGCGGTTTAAATTTTTTACGGCAGAAAACGCTGATTGAAATTTCGCAGACTTACGCTGAAAATGGATTCAGCGAAATCAGCGGTTTAAATTTCTTACCGCAGAAAACGCTGATTGAATTAGGCAGACTCACGTTGAAAATCGGAGCCTGCGAAGTACATATTTTTAGAATGGCAAATCGTCTCCACCTGCCAAGTCAGAAGCTACAAAAGATGGTGCAGCAGGCGTTGAGGCAGCGGCTCTTGGCTCGTAAGCAGCTTGCGGAGCATCGCCAGTAGCGGCATCAACTTTCCATGCTTTTACGTCGGTGTACCATCTACCGTTATATTCTCTACTTTCAACATCGAACGATACATTTACCTCATTGCCAACTTGCAAAAGACCATCGTTGATTTTATCGCCCCAAGCGGCAATACAAACCTTTTTAGGATATTGTCCTTCGGTTTCGAGTATAAATTCTTGTTTTTTCCACGGGCCATTTTTGCCTTCGCCAGTTTGAGTTGGCAAGATTTGGATGATTTTTCCTTTAATTTCCATTAGAATACATTTAATAAACCCCCAAAATTAGTAAAATTGCAGCCGAAAACTCAAAATAGATTCCTAAAAAACTTGAAACTCATTACAATTCTTGGTCCGACCGCTTCTGGTAAAACTCGTTTAGCTGCACTTTTGGCGGCACGAGTAGGTGGCGAAATCATTAGTGCAGATTCACGGCAGGTTTATCGCCGCATGGATATTGGTACGGGCAAAGATTATCAAGATTATGTCGTTGATAATGAGTTAATTAAATATCATTTGATTGATGTGATTGACGCGGGCGAGCAGTATCATATTGCCCAATTTCAACATGATTTTAGGATAGCTTACGATGACATTATTGCCCGAAACAAACAAGCCATTTTATGTGGAGGGAGTGGGATGTACATTGATGCCGTTTTGAGAAATTATGAATTCACCAACGTGCCAATCAATCAAGATTTGCGAGATGAATTGACCACTAAATCGGATGAGGAATTACTCGAGATATTCAAACAAAATCCGTCTGAGTATTCTCATTTAGCCGATATTTCGACTCGAAAAAGATTGATTCGTGCCATCGAGATTGGGGTTAATATTCAAAGTTCAAGCGGGGTGCGTAACCTCCGAGGTTCAAGTTCAAATATTAAGAATATTGTTTTTGGGATTTCGGTTCCAGCTGAAATCCGCCGTGAACGCATTGATAAACGCCTTTTTGACCGATTTAATAACGGAATGATAGGGGAAGTCGAAAGCCTATTAGCAAGCGGAATTTCGGCTGAAAAACTTATTTTCTATGGCTTAGAATACAAATTTATTACTGAATATTTGACCGGAAGACTAAAATATGAGGAGATGACTGAGCGTTTACGAATAGCGATTCATCAATTCTCAAAAAGGCAAATGACGTACTTTAGAGGCATGGAACGCAAAGGATTACACATAAATTGGCTCGATGGTATGAAGCCCAAAGACGAGTTAGTAAATGAGATTTTGCAGGCTTTGTAAGGCTAAATATTCAAAATCTGCTATGATTTCATAAAAAATTGGGCTATTTTTGCATTCCCCTTAAACCACTTGAATTAGCAGAATGAGAAAAATTTTGTTTGTCATATCATTGTTAGTTTCGCAAGCTGTTTTTTCTCAAAATCGAATCCGTACTTTGGTTTTTGCAAAGCCGAGTGAAGTCAATCAAAATCTAATTCAAGAAGGAATCAAAACCCTACAACAAACTGCACAACGCAAAAAAATCATTCTTGATACTACATCGAGTCCGCAAAAATTTTCGGAGTCAATCTTAAAAAATTACCAATCAGTCGTTTTCCTCAATACCGCTATTAATCAGCTTGATTTTAGGCAATCGGCTGAATTGCAGCGTTTTATGCGTGCAGGAGGTGGTTTTGTGGGTATCCATCAAGTCATCGAAAAAGACAATAAATGGCTGTGGTTTCAGAACATGATTGCCGGCGAAGTTGAGAAAGAATCAGCAATGACCGAATTGAGCATCATTACAAATGCTTCGATTGGCAAAACCGACCTGCAACCACTTTGGAAACTTAATGACAAGCCGTTGATTTACAAAGAATTACCGGTCAAATGCAAGCCTGTTTTGATGGATGTCATGGGTAAAACTTGGGCTTGGTATTATACCACCGAAGACGGCGGAAAGATGTTTTACACGGCACTTGGGGGCGAGCAAGCCGTTTTTCAGAACGAAGACTTTATCAATCACATCTGGGCGGGTATCGAAGAAGTTTCGCCAAAAAATTTACCTGATTATACTAAAGTTGCCGATTCGGCTCTGCCAAACGAACAGTTTTTTCTGAAACAAACACTTGTACAAGATTTAGAAAATCCGTTGGCTTTTGTCTTAAATCCAGATAATAAGCCAATTATTGCCGAAGAAAAAGGCGATATTAAGATTTACCATCCCGAAAGACGACAATTACAAACCATCGGAAGAATTGACACTTTTGCGGGGCTTCGTAAGCTCAAACTCGACCCAGAGTTTCAACAAAATGGCTATTTATACGCATTTTTCAAGACAACTAATGCCGACGAATATTTTGTAAAACGATTGCAATGTTTTGGCGATAGTTTGGTTTCTCTGACCAATTTTACGAGTACTTCAACCTCGGCTATTAGCAATACTGTAAATTATAATTTTGCGAAATACGCCTCGGCTGCTTATCGCTTGCCCAAATATTATGATGGCAAAAACCTCGAATACGATGCTGTCGAGGGCTTGCGAGCCATTACGCTCGACGAAAACGACGAGGTAAAAAACATTGAGCCGTTTTTATCTTCGATGAAGTTTGATTTTATCAAAGACATGGAGATTGGCAATGATGGGGCATTTTATGCTTTAGAAGGAAATCAGTTATCGAAAATTGATTATTCAGATAAAAATCGTAAACCCGTAGCGGTGGCATCGGCCAATATCGCCGAAGGAAAACCGCCTTTGAAAGTGCTTTTTTCGGCCGAAGAATCCTATGATTTTGATAAGGGAGATGCTCTGAATTACACTTGGGAAATTGACGCAAACGGACTAGTCAATGTTTTGAACGGTCAGCAAGCCGATTTTACTTTTACAAAACCCGGCACTTATCAGATAAAATTGAAAGTAACTGATAGTCAGGGCGAAACCGACGAAGAATCTTTGCAGATTAAGGTCATCAATGTTACGAAAAAGAAGTAGGTCTATCTCAAATCTTACTTGGTAAAATGCCGAATTTTGCCATAAATGCCGACGAAAAACGCCCAATACTTTGATAACCCACCCGATTGGCGATTTGCGAAATCGTGAATTTTTTGCTGAGTAGTAGCCTTTGGGCTAAATCCATTTTGTAATTTAAGAAATACTGATGTGGCGGCTCGTGAAAAAGTAGTTTAAAGATTTTCTTGAATTTGGTCGGACACATCGAAGCAATCGAAGACCATTCTTCTATCGAATACGAATCATTGCTAAAATCATCTTTTTTTACTTCGTATTTCTCTAAAAGCATCAGACTTTTCAGGTCATTCTCCGATACTTTCGCTTTTTCTTGCTCAAGCACTTTGAGTGTCTTTATGACCTGATTTACCAAAGCATAAATTAGGCTCTGCTGAGTGATTTTATAGAGCAAGTTATTGTGGCTCAATTCAAAAATTTGACTAAAATACCGATACGCATTATACGTAAATGCCATATTTTGGTTTGGCATTACACCTAAATCTTGAAAATTATTATTGAACCCTAAGACTATGATTTGGGCGTGGGTCGCTGGCAGGATATTGTACTGAGAATGCGTCGAAATCCACTTGCTGTCTTTGTCTTTTCGTCGTGATTCGGTTTCTATACAAATGATTGGTTTACTCTGAGAATTTTGAGAGTCGAGGCAAAGGCGAATCCCATCGTTGTAGGTTTTTAGTTGCAGGATTACGACCGATAATAAATGAGAAATTTTGTGATAACAAACCGAACCGCCACAATCGGATGTGTCGAATTCGATTGCCGATGTAGGCTGAATATTTTTCTCTTTGATTTTGAGTTGTTGCTGCAAAACCTTGTTTTTCTCGAACTGTTGGAATTCAAGATTAATTTTGAGCGTTGTGAAAATCGTTTGGGCAGGATTAGGCATAAAAAATTCAGATAAAAATCTTCTAAAATTCCCGCAAAATAAATACCATTCAACCCAACAAAATGAAAAAGTTAGCAAGCGGATACATTTGCCGATTTATCTAAAAATATGCCAAAGTTCGTGATTTCTTAGATTGGTCGAATATCCCGAGTTTTTAAGTCATTTAATTTTCTGGTTAGTGGTATTTGTGAGATGGGACATTGAAAGTGGCTTGCCTCAATGAGGCAGAGCGGTAGAATTGATAAATTTGTTTGCTATTGACCGCTTGCTCCGAGGGAGCGATTCGGAAAAATCAATAAATCCACGATTAATACAAAATAATCACGGTGCCGCTGTAAGTTTTTTTAGCAGTGATGATTTTGTAGAGATAAGTACCTATATCCAATAATCGCCCCTGCGAATCTCGACCATCCCACGGAGTAGGATAACTAACCGACCTATAAACGGTATTACCCCAACGATTGATAACCTGCACGATACAGTCTGGATACTGCTCAACGTGCCGAATGACCCAAGTGTCGTTTTCGTTATCGTTGTTAGGTGTAAAGCCATTGGGAATCAGTAATTTATTAAAGATTTTTACCGAAACTTCATCTTCGGCTGGGCAGCCGTTAGCATCTTTTGCAGTGAGTTTGTAAGTAGTATTTTCGGTTGGATAAACCGTTGGATTCAGCGTATTGGCATTTTTCATATTCGCATTCGGAGTCCATTCAAAAACAACTCCCAAATCGCTTTTGCCTTGCAAAATCAATGCTTCACCTTCTAGTACAGTCGTGTCTTTGCCTGCATCTACCTTAAACGAACTCGTCTGATTTGAAGCGATGATGTTGAGCGGTTTTAGCGAATTCTCACAGCCATTGAGCGAGGCTGTTATGCTATAATTTCCGCTTTCGGTTACTTGGAGGGTTTCAGAATTTGCCCCAACCACACTTCCGTTTTTTTCCCATTTCAAATCGGCATTTGGCGAAGTACTCACGCGTAAATTGGTGGGTAAATTGCTACAATTTTCGACTTTTTCGAGCCAATCGAGCATCGGAGAGCCTTTTACATCCAAATAAGCCTTTGAGCGAGTGGTATAATCATCGCAGTCGGTTGTACCCTCAATAACCATTTTTACACTGGCTGTAAACGAATAATTGAAGTCTTTTTTGGGTAAATCATAACTAAAGGTTTGTCCGGTTGCCGATGCCTGCAAGACGTTATCAATGTACCATTCAAATCGGGCATTTGGTACTGGCACGCTGGTTTGTATCGTAAAATTGACCTTTGTACCCGCACACGGATTGACCTTATCGGCAGTAACTTTCAGAACTGGCGGAGCATCGTAATTGCCTCGGTAGGCATTCCCCAAAGCCCCAACAACCGAAAAATTGATTCCGATATTGGTATTTAATGAATTGGGCGGCCAAAAAGCATCGTTGTTTTCTTCAACAATATTGGCCTTGCCGATGCAATTGCCTTTGCGAGTAAAACTGAAAAGGAGGATTTCCTGACCAGCCGCAATATCAAACAGAATAAGCGGAGTTTGATTATTGATAAAATTGAAAAAAAGATAATCTTTTTCAGGATTTTCGACAGGAGCATCCACTCGGTCGGTGAGCCGCCAACGCATATTTGGGATGCCAGAAGTAAGGTTTTCGACAATAAATCGGTTATTCCCTACTCCGTGTGGTACAGCTATACTTATCTGAGAGGTTGTGATTAATGCCCGTGTTCCGGTGTAACTCGCACTCGATTTTGCGAAAACTTTGTAGGTTTTTCCGTCGGCATCCAAAGTGAGTTTTAGCTGAACTTGTGCATAAGTTCGCCCAGTAAAAAGAAGTATAAAGATGGAAAGACACCAGATTTTAATCCACATATCGCGTTGTGACCTAAGTCGTCAAATTGTGGATTATCAAAAAAGATACAAGTTTTTTTGATGGGGCTGATTAATGTCTGGAATGGCAAAAGAATTATCTTTTTTGACTGATTGGCAAAGTTTTTGATTTCATCTTAGATGTTTTCCTAAGTTGCTATTGGACGTGAGAGGTTTTGCGTATCGAAACAAACCTTTTTTATGGACAAAAGAGTAAACACTAATAACCATGACCATCAGTCTATCGAAGATTTTTCTTCGGAGATATTACTATTGCCTAATGGATTGTCAGTAACAAAAAACATTGTCGAGGCCAACGCTACATTCAAATTCAACAAAGAGGATTCGATAAATCTCACCGTCTTATTTTTTCCGAAGGTTAATTCAGATACCAAAATATTTATCGGAGATAAAAGCATTTTGCGGCATATATATATAATAGGTCGTAGTGAATCATTACGGTTCAATCAAGATACTACTTTTTATGCCTTTGATTTTGATGCCGAATGGTTAAATGAAAACCTCTCAAATGAGCAGACCGAACTTCTCAATGGTTTGTTTGAATTACCCATAAAAACCATCGAAGAAGTACCGATTAATATTTTAAAAGTAAATGAATTGGCTGGATTCTTAGAAACCGATGAGTCAAACAAGGTTTTCGGGTATCTGTATGTATCGAATCAACTCGTTTTAGAGATAATTAATGCTTTGTTTATCAAACCCAAAGAAGCAGAACTAAATATTAGTTTGGGTGAGGTCGAACGTCTCTATGGGGTTCGGCAAAAGTTGCTTACGAGCAGTACAGCTCCCGAGAATATCGAACAACTCGCCATGATTGCAGGCATGAGTACCACCAAGTTTAAAACGAGTTTTAAGAAACTCTTTGGGCAGAGTCCGTATTCGTATTATTTGTCAGTAAGAATGAATAAAGCGAAAGATTTAATCATTAATCATAAAAAAACAGTCTCGGAGGTTTCGGAAGAATTCGGGTACAACCATATCAGTAATTTTACCAAAACCTTTAAGAAATATACTACACAATTACCAAGTAAAATCAACGTGCAAAATCAATAGTTCTAAAAGACAAAACCCTTGCGATTATTTACATTTCAGACACAATCGTCGGCGGGGTGTTTTGTTTGGATAGAAGTTTGAAAACATTACAAAGTATAGCTTTCCTTATAACAACATGTATCCATTGCTCAAAAAATCAGCAGCGATGAGCTTTTATTGCCGTATAAGAGCCATCTCGTTCATCTTTTTTTGGATGATAACTGCCCTCACATTCGGACAAGTAACATACAAAATAACCCTCGATGCCGATAAGGTCACGTATAGGGTGCTTATGAAGTCAGCCTTGGCTTACAGTGGTTCACAAGCAAGAATCGGTTCTGCTCAAGTCACGATTGTAGTCCCTCACTCCAATACCAATAAGTTTCTGGTGGGCGATGTCAAGGGCAAATCAGTCACAAACACCAACACAGGTATCACCTCAGAGATGCTGTGGTCTTCGACTCGGGTAGATTCGCCGAGCGAGAATCCCGGATTTGCCTATATCTCATTTGGGTTTAATAACAGTGCCAGTCCGATATTATTTGATATTGCTGCCAATCAAGAAGTCGAAATTCTGAGTTTCAAGAATGTCGGGGCATGCGTTGGGGCGGCATCGTTGTTTGAAAACGCAAGCGACCCTTTTAAGAGTCCAAACTCTGCCAATTCAAACCCTGGAAATAGTATGTCTATCGCTGGATTTGGCTTTGGAAATGTTTACCAAGGAAACTACGGAGGAGCGGTAAACTGCCAAGCCACTGCACCAGATCTACGAGTTACTCCGTCGGGAGCATCGACAATTACGGTTGGGAGCAATTATTCGCTTACACTAACCGCTGCCAACATCGGCAATGCGGCTTCGAGTGGCACGTATCAGATTCAAACAACACTTCCGTCTGGGGTGTCATATATCAGCAATGGCGGAAGCGGCTGGGTTTGCAGTAGTACCAATCAGCCGGGGGGTACAACTTTAGTAACGTGCCAGAATTCGGGAATACTGAATGCCTCGGCAAGCAGTGTGGTTACGCTGACGCTTTCGGCGGCAAATACTTTGGCCAATAATTCGATTGTTACCATCAGCGGAAACATCAGCGGAGGCGGAGATTCTAATGCCTCTAACAATAACTATTTATGGGGGCCAACAGTCATCAATAACACAATTCCTGACTTGTCGGCAACAATGACAGGGCAGAGCAATATCATGGCGGGGACTCAAACGAGTTATTCGATTAATTTAAGTAATATCGGTACAGCACCAACTTCGGGCCAGTATTCGGTTAGTCTGACCTTACCAACGGGGATTAGTTATAACTCGTTTTCGGGAAGTGGCTGGAATTTAACCTCGACAATTCAGGGCAATGGTAGTACATTGATAAACGCAACTTCATCGGCTACTGTCAATGCAGGAGGTAGTGCTGTTCCGTTGGTTTTGAATGTAACACCATCGGCCTCTCTTGTAGGTGGAAGTTCAGTTTTGTACAGTGGATTTATAGTTGGCGGTGGCGATACATCCCCCAATAACAATAACTTTAGTTTTACATCTAACATCTCGGCTGCTCCCAAACCAGTATTTAATTTATCTATTACGGGTAATAGCACCGTAACGGCTGGCAACCAAACCAATATAATTTACAATATTACGAATATTGGCAATGCGAGTACTTCGGGAGCGTACAATCTCATAATCACATTACCAGCGGGAATAACATACAATTCATTTACTGGTACTGGTTGGGCAGTGGCATCTGCCAGTCAGGTAAATGGCTCGATTATTCTCACTGCTCAAAGCAATACCATAATAGCAGCAGGTGGAGCAGTGCCTCCACTCACGATAAACGTAACGCCTTCGGCATCTTTTCCGAATAATACGTTATTGTCAATAAATAATTCTTTGTCGGGCGGTGGTACTACTGGAATAATTAATTCGACGTTCAACCTGACGGTCACACGGCCACAATTACCAAATATCGGAATCAGCATTAGCGGAGCATCGACTGTTATATCGGGCAATGCAACGACATATACATTTACATTGAGTAATACTGGCAATGTTGCCACAAGTGGTGTTTATACCATAACTACTACTTTACCCGCTGGAGTAAGCTATAATTCTTTTACCGGAGCAGGCTGGACGGTCAACGCATCGCCACAAGCCAATGGCACGACAATTATAATAGCCCAGAGCAGTACGGTTATTAACGCTGGTGGAAATGGTACACCATTGATACTGAATGTAACACCAACGGCCAATCAAAGTACAATCGTAGTTATCAATAGTGTTGTTTTGGGAGGTGGAGCATCAGGAAGTAATTCGGCAAACCAAAGTATCACGATTAGTCCTAATTTAGTACCAGACCTGACGGTTTCGGTGAGTGGGCAAAATCCGTTGACGATTGGAGGTAATTCTACATTAACTTACAACATAAACAATATCGGTTCTGGCTCGACGAATGGACAATATTCATTCACAACTACTCTGCCTGCGGGAATTTCGTACTCTTCGTTTTCGGGTACTGGTTGGAGCGTTACTGCAACACCACAGGCCAACGGCACGACAATCATCACGGCACAAAATAGTACTATCATCAATGCGGGCGGAAGTGCCACGCCTTTGATTCTGAATATTGGTGTTGCCAATACGCTGAGTAATAATTCTACATTGATATTGAATACTACTGTTTTTGGGGGTGGAGATACCAATACGAGTAATAATTCATCAATTTATACGGTAATCGCTACGATAAGTAATAGTAATGCCGATTTGACAACCGTTATCATCGGACCATCGATGGTTACGCCAAATACCCCTATAAATTATACGATAAATGTATCGAATATCGGGGTAGGAGCAACATCAGGAACGTATTTTCTGAATACAACGATTCCGGCTGGTATGACTTTTAACTCGTATTCGGGAGGCTCAATGTGGACTTGTCAGAACACGGCACAAAGTAACGGAACTACGTTGGTTTCTTGTCAATCGCTTACACCATTGAGTGCCAATGCTAACGCAACTCCGATAATTCTCAATCTTACTCCTGTGAATAACTTAGCAGGTGGCAGCACACTTACGGTTTATGCGTTGGTTTCGGGTGGAGGTGATAACAGTAGCTCAAACAATAGTTTTACGTTTACATCTACGGTTAGTACAAACAATAATACTAATAGACCAGACTTGAAGGTTATCATTTTGGGACCAACGAATGTGGCTTCGGGTATTGCAACAAACTATTCGTTGAATGTACAAAATGTCGGAAACGCTACATCGTACGGACTTTACACTTTGACGACCACTTTGCCTGCTGGCATGACATTTAACTCATTTAGTGGTGGTAATTGGTTTTGTGGAACAACCCCACAAGCTAATAACACAACCCAAGTATTTTGCCAGACGAGTGTACCGATTGGTGTAGGAGGCAATGCATCATTCTTGACATTCAACCTTACTGCCAACGGTAATTCACAAAATAGCTTTACTATCAACACGGTTGTCAATGGTGGTGGCGAAACCAATCAGAGCAATAACACATCCTCATTGACCCTTACAACTTCTTCGTCGGGGAATCCGAGTTTGAATGTTAATATTTCGGGAGCAAATATTGTAACACCTGGAGTTGCGACTAATTACACAATCAATGTGAGCAACAATGGTACAAGCTCGACATCGGGTATTTACTACGTAACAACATACATTCCCGAAGGATTTACTTACAATTCATCATCGGGCAATGGTTGGTCTTGTTCTTCGGTCAATCAGTCAAACGGAACAACCAAATTGATTTGCCAATCGAGCAATCCAATTGCAATTGGTGGAAGTGGCGTACCAATTATTGTGAATCTCACACCGAAAATCTCAAATCCGAATAACACTTTATTAATTATCAATTCTGATGTTGTGGGCGGAGGCTCAATCAATACAACCACCAATTTCTTTAATTTTTATGCCCAGGTGCTGAGTTCGATTGATTTAGAATTAGGATTAAGCATCAGTAATAAAACTCCTACCATCGGGCAGCCGATAACCTACACCGTTGTATTGACAAACAAAGGTCCTGCCGCGGCAGCCAATGTAAGCGTTTTGGTAAATCTACCTCCTGCATTATCGGGTATTACCTTTGGGCAGGTATTCAATGGTAATTCGCAACCTGCCAATTTTAATCCGAGTACTGGCTATTGGTCGGTGGCTTCGTTGGGGGTAAACCAAAGTATTACACTGACAATTACGGGTACGGTCAATCAAAAAGGGGTCTTCTTCGCTACTGCCGAAATCATGCAAGCAAATATGCCAGATACAGATTCGGTTGTTGGGAATGGAAATGAATTAGAAGATGATTTTGGACGGGTTTGCTTTACGGTTCCGATTACGATTTGTGCTGGCGAGAGCTACCAAGTAAATATTCCGAGTACTTACACAAATGTGCAGTGGTTGCGAAACGGCACTCCGATTCAGGGGGCTACCTCAAATTCATATACCATCACACAGGCCGGCAATTATTCGTTTACATCGAATGTGAGTTGTCCAGTCGGTGGCTGTTGTGATATTATCGTGCAGCAAGGCACAACCCCAACCATGAGTATTACACAACCATCGGTTGTTTGTAGCAGTATCAATTTGGCGACAGTCCCTATCAGAATCAATAATGTGCAGGTTCAGGTCGGACTGACTTATTACAGTTCTCAAGCCAATGCACAAAGTGGGTTGAATCAATTAACCAATACAACGGTCTCAACAACGGGTACTTACTGGGTACGTTATCAGGCATTTGGAGAATGCTCGGTAGTTGGGTCAATTAATGTGAATATTTCGGGTCCAGCCTTGACGGTTCCGACTACTTTCAATACATGTTCGGGTTCGTTGTTGAGTTCGATTCCAGTATCAGTCAATGGCTCTGCCATAACAGTTGGATTGACGTATTATACTAATCAATCAAATGCACAATTGGCTATAAATCCACTTACAAATTTGGCGATTACCTCGGCAGGAACATACTGGATTCGTTACCAAACTACCGATGGATGCTTTAATATTGCGAGCGTAAATGTAACATTGAATGCTACAAAACCGACGATTCCGAATGTGGCAGACCAATCGCCACAATGCCCGATTACTGCGGTCAATTTGGTGGCGTTGCAGCCAAGTTCGCCTTCAACTACTGGTGGTACATTTGAATGGCACACTGCCAATTCACCAAGTTCACCATTGGTTACAAATGCGTCGTCGGTAGGGGCGGGTACGTACTATATTTTCGAGAAATCGACCAATCAATGTTATAGTGATGGCGATGCCGTAAAAGTAGTGATTTTAGATTGTTGTAAACCAACGATTTGTGTACCGTTTACAATTTCGAGAAATTGACTTTGAGCTTAGTGACTTACATATAATTCGCAAATTATCAATGCATTAGGACTTTCAAATCCAACTTTTTTATTAAGTAATATTTGTTGTCATTCTGTAAACTTGTGTTTAGAACAGGTTTTGCAGAATGACAATTTGCTTTTATTAAGTACATCATCCTTGTTAAATGTAGCAATGCTCAAAACAAAAATTGCTTGATTAACAATATGTATCCGCTTACTAAGAATACAAGTTTTGCAATGAAAAGTGGCATTTATTTTGTGCAAATGTTGTAAATTTCAATATTTAACGAAGTAAAATAATCTTCTCCGTTTTAGTACCGCTTACTAAGTTTACGATTGGCACGGCACAATGCTTGTCTGAAATTCTCTGCTAAATAGTCTTTGGGTTTATCCAAATTTTTACAGCCATTGAATCACAAAAAATGTGTCTTTCCATGAGGAATCTATTTACTATCACAACAGCCTTTTTTAGGCTTATGTCAAAACTGTTATGCAAGGAAAAGATAAAAGAGTTCCTTAGCTTTTTCTGGAAGACTTTTGTCAAAGTCCATGAAAACCCACAAAATCTATTAACAATCAAACGCAAACGACGACTTTTTGAGGAATACACCTCACGAAGGCTGTGGTATTTTAAATATCTCCGTGGACGACCCAGTTGGGTGGTCTTCTTGGTGCTTTTGGGTAGCCACTTGGCAAATGCTCAGTTAGCCCTTCAAAATGTCACTTGTACTGGCTGTACAAATACAGCATCGACAGGATATGCCACTGCAGCATTGGCGTCAGCGGGAGCGGGGGCAGGTGTTACCACGTATAACCTTGCTCCGGGTTCTTTCACTAAGCAATGTGCAATCGTGCAATCTGATGCTAACGGTACGCTCGGAATCATTAACCAAATACAGACCAATCAGCCATCTGGCAATACGATTTGTACAAGCAATACAGCGGCCACTCGTAAGGGTAGTTTGTATTTGAATAATGGTTCTGGTGGATGTACAGGCTCGGAGATACAAGCCATCAGAAAAGGAACGAATAGCTCAACGTTCAACAACGAATACGTAGGGCTTACTCCCAATACAAGTTATGTCTTTGTATTCGAGACAACGGTAGATGGTTCTTGTAATACATACATAAGTTCTTCGGTTAGATACTACGGCGGTGTTACGCCCCAATTTACTTTTAACTGTGGCTCAGCAACATATACGGGTTCTTTTTCTCCAACTGGTGTAGGTGGCCAAACAGGTACAATCGTAGTACCTATTACTGGTGCATCTGCTGGTGCTGCCAGTTTTACAGTTTCAGGTAGCGGTTTCACTGGTTCGTTATCTACAACACTAACAGCTGGACAAGCATCGGTAACAATTCCGATAACTTATGATGGTTCGGGTGCTCCAGGTGTAAGAAACTTAACTATTACTTCTGCTACTGGCGGAGGCAACTGTACTGTCAGCGTTTTGGTTGATGGAGACACGGATGGCGATGGTGTTGCAAATAGTATAGATATTGATGATGACAACGATGGGATATTGGATAAAGTCGAGAATCTTTGCCCGACTCTGGCAACTTGGACAAACTGGAACACGGTTTCGGCACTGAACAATGGCTCGGGTACGCTCACACTGACATCTGGTAGCGTAACTGTAACCTACACATCGGCACAGGTTATCAGTATTCAAACACCATCTTACTTCAATCTGGGCGATGCCTACGGCGGCTCTATGCCATCTTCGGGTATCGAAGGGTTACAAACTAATCATGGGGCTAATACTACTCATACCTACACATTTAGCCAACCAGTCAAAGACCCTATATTAGTATTTTGGAGCATGAATGGGAACACTTTTACATTCAATAAACCATTTACTTTGTTAGGTCAGCAGGGTGGGATTACAAGGACTGCGACGACTTTAATAGGTGCTGCTGGTGAATCTAATGCTGCAATACAGTTGCATGGTACTTTTACTTCAATATCATATACATCAAGTATCTTAGAAGGTTGGACAGGCGTAACGGTTGGTATTCAAGAATGCACCAATACACTTGATACCGACAGCGATGGTCTTGTAAATTCACTTGATTTAGATTCGGACGGCGATGGTTGCTCTGATGCTTATGAAGCAGGTGCTACTACTGACAAAACTGCCAACTTCAAATTTACAAGTGCAGTTGGTACAAATGGTTTGGCGAATAGTGTTGAAACCTCTGCCGACTATGGTATTATTAATTATAATTCTACTTTCTATCAATTTAATCTTTATCAAAATCTTAATCTATGTGTTGACTCCGATAATGATGGGGTTGGAAACTTAGTGGATATTGATGATGATAACGATGGCGTTTTAGATAAAACCGAAAATCTTTGCCCTACATTAGCCACTTGGACCGATTGGACGTCTGTAACAGCAACAACCTCGGCCACTGGTACTTTGGCTCTTACGGGTGGTAATGTTACGGTCAATTATACATCTCCACAGGTGTACGCAATCGTAACACCAGGATTTAATAACCTGGGTGATGCTTACGATGGGTTAATGCCAACCTCTGGTGTCGAAGGTTTACAATCTAATAGTGGTGTAAACCTCACTCACACCTATACATTTAGCCAAGCTGTTAAAAATCCTATCTTGGTGTTCTGGAGTATGAATGGCAATAGATTTACATTCACTCAACCATTTATTTTGATAGGTCAGCAAGGGGGAGTAACCCGCGATGGTAATACCATCATTGGAGCCAGTGGAGAATGTCACGCCACGGTTCAATTCTTAGGTGATTTTACGTCTATCGCTTATACATCATACATTCTTGAAGGCTATACTGGTGTTACGGTTGGCGTACAACAGTGTGTCCCAACCACCGATACAGATAACGACGGTACTGTAAACACTTTAGACTTGGATTCGGATGGGGATGGGTGCTCTGATGCCTATGAGTCAGGGGCAACGTACGATAAGTCTGCAAACTTCCAATTTAGTGTTTCTGTCGGAGCAAATGGTTTAGCAGACTCAGAAGAGACAGGCGACAATGGGATAATAAACTATACGTCATATTACAGTAACCTTGCTATCGACAATGCCAAAAACCGATGTACTTTGGTATATCCGGGTTGTGTTGATGTAGCCAATTATAACTGTAGCTCGATTGTTAACGGTAACTTCGCCAATGGCCTAAATGGTTGGACAAACTCAGGAGGTTGGTATGACAATGGTGGACACGCGTACATCATTGCCGACAATGCTACTGTGCCTTTTGTGTTAAAACAAACACTCACAGGGCTAACAAATACCCAGACACCTGGTCAGGTCAAAATTACCTACGATATACGAACTGTCAACGTAGCAGGTACTTCAACTGTTGAAATTTGGTTAGGTGGTACAAAATACGCCGCTTACGTTAATCCAAACGGAACAACAACAGTTTCGACGTTTAACGGAGCAACATTGAGTGTAACATCATTGGCCAATAATACATGGTCAACTGGGGTTGTATTGACAATTCCTTGGACAGGTAAGCCAGATTCTGGAGATTTGGAGTTTAGATTTACATCAGGTCTTAATGACTTCGGTTTAGATAATATCTCGCTCAACGCTATTTGTACGGGTGCATTAACAGCGTGGTACAAAGCTGATGCCTTGACTGGTGCTGATGGAAGTGGGGTAAGTGCATGGACTAATAGTATTCTTACAGGTTATGACATAACTCAAAGTAATGCTACTAATCAGCCAAAACTTTATAATTCTACAGAGGCTAAATTGATAAACTTCAACCCAACGTTAGATTTTGATGGAGCAAACGATTATTTACGGAACCTTACTCCGTTAATGTCGAGTACTACACCTTATACATTCTTGGGTGTTAATATTGATGAGGCAGCTGATTTAGGTTATCGTGCATTTTTCAGTTCTCAACAATTCGTTGACCATTTTATTCTCTACAAACAAAATGGAGCTACTGCCGATAACGGTTGGGTTCCTTATGCCATTGGTGGTGTTTCGGATAGAGGTAACTTTGGTAGAGGAACTAAATTCTCAATTGATGGTGGTTCTAACGGATACTGGAACGGAACAAACTTTACGTCTGATGCCTCTACGGATGTTGCCCAAGCCTCTATTGTAGGTATGAGCGGCGATAACGTTTTAGGTACTGCCAGCCGAACAAACTTCTTTGCATGGACGGATGGATACAAAAACAGTCCGGGTAACTGGTCGCCAACCGATGAAGGAAATGCAACCTTCCAAAGCTATTTGTTCAAGGCGTTTGCTGTGGGTGCTGATATGTCGGCTGCCGATGCTGCCTTTGAATTCTGGAAAGGTCGTATCCCTGAAATCTTAGCATATAACCGCCAATTGACCGATGCCGAAATGGCAAAAGTAAATACCTATTTTGCTATTAAATATGGTGTTACTTTAGGTCAAGGAAATGGCTTCGTAGCTAAAAACGGAAATAATTATAATTATGTAAAAGGCGATGGTGCTGTAATTTGGGATGCCACTGCTAACTCAGCATACAAAAATGATATTTTTGGTATTGGTCGTGATGACTGCCAAGGGTTAATTCAGAAACAATCGAAGTCGGTCAATGCAAGTTCATTCGTAACCATTTCTAATGGTTCAAGTGTGGCTGCAACCAATGTTGCTAATTCAAGCACAATTGCTAATACAAGCTTCGAGGTGATTGGAGATAACGGCCTTAGTTTAGATTATGCTAACGCTTATTCGCCAACTTCTTTCAATCCAGCAGGTGGATTTTACCGAATGAACCGTGTATGGAAAGTACAAGAAACAGGAACAATCGGAAATGTTACTGTGAGTGTTCCGGCTGGTGTTGATAGATTATTGGTTTATCCTGCAGGTACAACAAACTTTGCTTCGGGGGCTACCGAACTCGCTCTTACATCTGATGGAAATGGTAATGTAACAGCAACTGTTGATTTTTCTAATGGACAGCTATTTAGCTTCGGAAAAGAAATCGTTTCTCCGGGTTGTGTGGCCGCTAATCTTTTAACTTGGTTTAAAGCAGACGAAGGGCATACAGCAACCGACGGTAGTGCTGTTAGTTCTTGGACAGACGCCATCAGTGGTTATACAGTAACTCAGTCATCGGCTGTTCAAAAACCAACTTATTACAATACAACCACCACTAATCTCGTCAACTATAACCCTACGTTGAGTTTCGATAACTTAGATGAGTTGTTTAACCTAAATCGCTTATTCCCTAACACTTCTCAATTCTCAATAATCGGGATTGGTGTAGATAGAAGGACAAACACTGGTGATTTAGATGGTATTATGGGTATGGGTGTTGATGGAAATTACCCAGCACTTGATTTTCAAACCGATGGTGTTTCGCCAAATGGCTGGAATCCTTGGAGTAGTATTGATGGAGAATGGAATGGTGGTACAGCAACTTTGTATTCACTCGGAACAGGCTCATCTAACCAAAGTGGCAATATTGTGGGTCTTACGGCAAACAATATTTCTGGTGGGTCAGATAACATCATCAGTTATGTAAACGGAACAAAACAAACTACAACAATCTCTGCCAACCAAAATACACAATTTGGGAATGGTCTTTGGATAGGTTCGAGTGGTGGAGAAGAATACAATGGTTTAATTCCAGAAACAATAATTTATGATAGACAGCTGACTGATGCCGAAATGCAAAGAGTTTATACCTATTTGGGTATCAAATACGGTGTTACTCTACAACACGATTATATAGCAGGAGATGGCACAACCAAACTTTGGGATAGAACGGCAAATGCTGGATATAACTCAAATATTTTCGGTATCGGACGTGAGGCTTGCCAAGGTCTTAACCAAAAGCAATCTTACTCAGGTACAGATTCTTTTGTGACACTCAGCTTAGGTACATTAGCCAATACAAATACAGATAATACAAGCATTTTTGCTGCCGATAAAAGTTTTGAAATAATTGGCGATAACGGTGGTTCAAGAGGTTATGGTGTTGTCTATACACCAACTACATTTACACCTGCGGCACCATTCTATCGAATGAATCGTGTTTGGAAAGTAGATGAAACAGGTACAATCGGCACGGTTCGTATTACTGTTCCAGCAGGACCGACAAGATTATTAGTGAATAGTTCGGATACTTTCGGAGCTGGTACACAAGAAATTGCCCTCACACCTGATGGCAACGGAAATGTATATGCCGATGTAAACTTCACCGATGGTCAATTCTTTACTTTCGGTACAGAAATCGTTGCTCCTGGTTGTGTGGTTGCTCCAAACTACAACTGTAACTTGATTGCAAACGGAGACTTCGCAACAGGAAGTTTAGCAGGTTGGACAAACTCTGGTGGATGGTATGATGGTGGTGGTTTCGCAAACATCATTAATGATAATGCAACAACTGCTTTAGTTTTGAAACAAACAGTTTCAGGACTTAACTCAACTCCAACGGCTGGTCAAGTAAAAATAGTATTCGATGTTAGAAGCCAAACAGTTGGCGGAACGTCAAATTTAGAAATTTGGCTTGGCGGAACAAAATACGCGACATATACAAACGCTTCGGGTACAATCACTGGTGCAGCCAGCAACGGTGCAACATTGAGCGTAACAACGTTAAGTAACTTAGTTTGGGCAACAGGCGTAAACTTGACAATTCCTTGGACAAGTAAACCAGATGCAGCAGACTTAGAATTTAGATTTACTTCGGGTGTTAGTGATTTTGCACTTGATAACCTTACCATTAGTTCTACTTGTAAAGGTAGCCTTCAAGTTTGGTTGAAAGCTGATGCAGGTACAAATACAACAACCGATAATTCTGCTATCACTTCGTGGGATGACCAATCGGGTAATGGTCAAATACATACACAATCAAATACGTCGTTCCAACCAAAATACAAAGCAAGCAGTGGTTTCAACTTCCAACCTGCCATTACCTTCGATGGTTTGGATGTTTTAACAACCGACGCTTTTGCCACAGGCAACGAAGCCGTGCATGTATTTGCAATGGCAAAAGTAGGTGATAACGGCTGGCGTTCGATTTACGGTTTTGGTCGTGATAGAACACACGTTCAGTGGCTCTCTACAAAACCATCAGTTTGGGTTGATGGTAACTATACCCCTACAACAGCTTTAGGTACAGACTACGGTGTGAGTTCGCATATTCTTCCGAAAGATGGTACCCAACGCACTATCAACTGGAACGGTACGGTTGGTACAATTACAGGTACTAACAACTACGTCTTCAACTCAAATAAAATGGGGGTTGGTTCTGATGTTGATAATGCAGGAACAGGCTTGAGCGAAAACTTCTTAGGCGATATTTCGGAGGTAATTATCTATAAAACAGGTAATTCGGCATCGCTCGGTGGTGCAATGGTAACTACAGATATTCATAAGATTGAATCATACTTGGCACTTCGCTACGGTATGACACTCTCGCACAATTACCTTTCGGGTGCAGGAGCAACAGTCTATAATATTTCTACTTTCGGAAATAACATTGCTGGTATCGGTCGTGATGATTGCCAAGGTTTACATCAAAAACAAGCACGCTCTTATACGAGTGGAATCATCACGATGGGTATTGATGGGCAGATTGCTACAAGTCAAACGGCAAATACAGGCTCTATTGATAACAACGCTTCGTTTATCGTTTGGGGCGACGACAACGCGACGGGTACAATGGCATTCCCAACTGGGCCAACGGCTTGTCCTCCTCCACCAAATAATGATAAACGTTTAGTGCGTATTTGGAAAGTTACTGAAACGGGTACGGTTGAATCTACAAAAGTAAGCTTCAATGCTTCGGGATTTGGTTTCAACAACGAAATGCCAGTATATATGTTGGTTTCAACAACATCGGCATTTACAACTTATAGGTCAATTCCAATGAAGAATGTAGGTGGTGCAGTCTTTGAAGTAGATTATGATTTTACTTCAAATGCCAACACATTCATTACTTTCTCTGGCAATACAACCCCAATTACAAACCTTTGTACTGGTGGAAGCAAAACCTTAAATTGGTTATCTTTCTCACCATTCGATTGGTGGCAATGGGGAACTCGCAATAAAACTTATGATTTAGGCAATGGACAGTCTGCTAAGGTGTCGATTACAGACCCTAACAACGTGATTCTTTACAAAGCATCACCAGCTCCATTCCCTTGGTATCCAGTAAACTACGGAAACTATTTATACATCCCTCGTTATGATGACCAACCAACTTCGATGATTACAACAAAAATCGAATTGGTAAATACATCAGGTTTAACAACCAAACAACCAGCTCAATCAGTTGATTTCAAATTGAAAGACATTGATGGATGGGTTTGGGGTAAAGACGTAGTGAATGTATATGGTAAATTGAATGGAGCAACTGTTTATCCAAAAATCACTTTGAATAAATGGACGAACATTACGCTTTCGGGAACCAATAATAACGTAGGAACAGGCTCAATTTGGCCTTGGGATTGGACTACCCTTGGCGACGCTTATGTGAATTTCGATTCTCCGATTGATGAAATTTATATCGAATACACAAAAAATAACGCACTCTTCCCAACATGGAAGAAGTTTAACGACTTAGCCATTGGGCATATCAATATTACTTGCGGAACACCAGTTCCAGAAATAATCACGCCTGATAATGTTTATTTGTATAAGGAAGCATCACCAAAAACTGTTCGTCAGGGCGAACCAGTTACCTACAAGTTTACTTTACAAAACTTGAATTGCGATGCTAAAACAGTAAACTTAAGCGACATTTTACCAAGTGGTTTGAAGTGGAAAGACAGTTCGTTGGCAACTTCACTAACGATTGGTTCGACAAATACTTATGGTAACACCGTAGCACTTAATTTAACAAACATTACGGTGCCAGCGGGTACGTCGTATATCTATGCCGAAGCAATTGCAGAGAATACGGGTACACTCAATAACCAGGCTTCGTTTGTAGTAAATGGTAATACTTACCAATCTGACGAACCATATACAGCAGGAGCGGCGAATCCAACGCCAGTAACAGTCGTTGCAGCTACCAAAGCCAATATGACCGTAACCAAAGCGGTTGATAAAACGCAAGTGCAAGAAAGTGGTGTGATTAAATACACATTCACGCTGAAAAACAACGAAGCTACCGACATGACCATGTTCTTCGAGGATAACCTCGATAAAGATGCCACGTATGTAGCAAGTTCGTTGAGTTCGCTTTCGACAAGTAGCACTACGCCACAAGTAAGTACGTATGCAGGAGCAAACAGCATTACAATCAGAGATTTGACAATACCAGCCAACGGCACACTCACTTTCTCGATTGATGTAGATGCTAATGCTACTGCTGTAGGAGATACAATCAGAAATACGGCAAAAATGACCGTAGATGCTTCCGAATTAAGTACTTATCTACAAACTACCTTTACGTCTAACCAAGTAGAAACCAAAGTAAATGGCGATACTGATGGCGATAGTGTACCAGATAGTGCTGATTTGGATGATGATAACGATGGTATTTTGGATAGTGTGGAAACTGCGTGTGGTAATACAAATACTGTATATTCTATGGACCCCGCACAGACAAGCTACACAGGATTTGGTACAGATGGAGGTTATTTTGATATTAAATACGTACTTCAAAGTGGCACGGCTGTTCCATCATTAGGAAACTCGTTTAATATCCGTGTTAATTACTCTGACTTTACAAATAATTTCGGAGCAGATAATAAATGGGAAGGAGCAACTGGTGAGACAACTTATGCGGGTATTAAACCAAATGTAACAACTTTATACACTGGTTTGCCTTCTACAAATACTACTACCGAAAATGCAACAGGAAGTAGTTTCGATATAGCGTTTAATGGTCTGATAACTTCTGGTGCAATTCAAAAACTTGGAACATTCAGCATTAGTATTGGTGCAGTGCCAAGTGCGTCAGGTTATGAACTTGTGAGTCAGTCAATTAATATTTTCTCAGTCCAAAATGCAGCAAGTAGCTCAAACTGGTTAAGTGGTTATTATGCAAGACCACAAGTACAGACAGCAATAAACCCAGTCAATGCAGCAAGTACTTTGCCATATACAGCAAGTCATGGACAAACATATATCTATGATTACACGGCATTTTCAAGTACAGCACCTTCAGGAGTAGCAAATGCTACACGAGGTTTGATGGCATTAAATGCAGGAACAATCACATTTAGAGCATTATGTGATGCAGATAATGATGGAATCATTAATTCTCTCGACCTCGACTCTGATAATGATGGTATCCCAGATAACATCGAAGCACAAACAACCGCAGGGTACATTGCCCCAGGTACAGCAGTAGATGCACAAGGACGCCTAACGGCTTATGGTACAGGCCTTGCACCAGTCAATACAGATGGTACAGATAATCCTGATTATACAGATACTGATTCGGATAATTCAGCAGGTAATGATACTGTCGAAGCAGGTCTTACATTGGCAAATGCAGATTCAGATGGCGATGGCCTCGACAATGCCGTTGATACAAACGATACTGCATTCGGCCCAGTCAATGCAGGAATCACAGCCCCTGCAAGCACTTATCCTAATAATAACTCTACACCAGAGGTTAATTATAGAGATAATGCGGCTTCGTTTTTCTTCAACTGTACAACAGCATCTGTTTCAGGTGTTTTCTTAGCCAATGGAACTACTGGACAAACAGGAACAGTAACCATTCCGTTATTGAATGCAACTGCAGGACAAGCAACATTTACTGTTACAGGTACTGGTTTTACAGGTACATTAACGACCTCTCTAACTGCTGGACAAACCTCAGTAGTCATTCCGATTACTTTTGATGGCTCAAGTCCAAAAGGTACAAGACCTCTTACAATTACTTCACCACAAAGTTTAGGAGCTTGTACGCCAGCACCAGTAGCTACAATTACATCGAATGATTATGATGGCGATGGTGTAATTGATAGTGTAGATTTGGATGATGATGGCGATGGTATTTTAGATAATACTGAATGCCCTCCTACACCTGCAACCCTTAATGCTACATGGACAGGTTCTGGTACAAACTGGAGTAGTACATTGGGCGGAACCACAGTAAATGCTATTTTTGGTGGTACTGGTTTGGCCAATTATGCAGGTGGTACAATGGATAAAACAGGGTTTAGTAACCCAGCAGCAGATACAGCCCCACGTCTATATTTTGAATATTTCACTGATGGAAGTAGCGTAGGTACTCTTACACTTAATTTCAGCCAACCAGTTACCAATCCTATCCTACACTTAGGAGGTATCGGTGGAACAATAGGGGTTAATCCTATTTCAGCACAATATACACTTGGCGGTGGTCTTACTTGGACAGAGCTTTCAGAGAGTTCAACGTGGTTCACTACAACTTCAACGACAGCTTATCGAGATAATGCCTCGGGGGCTCCGCTTGATGCCTCAGGTAGTATGAGAGTCAATGGAACAGTTTCAACCATTTCATTATCAATAAATACATCATCAGGCTCTGCTGCAAGTACAGATGGTTTGAGAATTACACTTGAACTTCCAGAGACAGCAAATGTCTGTGATGCAGATGGTGATGGAATTGAAAATGGCCTCGACCTTGATGCAGATGGCGATGGTATTCCTGATAATATTGAAGCTCAAACAACAGCCGGGTATGTTGTTCCTGCTTCAACCGTAGGTACAACGGGTATAGCGACAAATTATAATCAAACTACTGGTCTGACACCTGTCAATACTGATGGTACAGATAATCCAGATTATTTAGATACGAACTCAGATAATGCACAGAGTAATGATACGAATGAAGCAGTTCTTAGTCTTACGGGTACAGATAGTGATGGCGATGGATTAGATGATGCCGTTGATACCAATGATACAGCTTTCGGTCCAGTCAATGCAGGCATTACTAATGTTTCTACTACATATCCGATTACGGGTGTTGAAGTAAATTGGAGAAATGATTACATTGATACAGATGGTGATGGTCTTTCTGATGCCGAAGAAGCAATTCTCGGAACAGACCCGACCAAGAAAGATACCGATGGTGATGGTATTGATGATAACGTTGAGGTAGGAGTAGATAAACTCTACAATGTGGGCGTTGATACCAACCCATTGGATGCCGATACTGATGATGATGGTTTGAAAGATGGTACCGAAACAGGAACTGATGGAGTGTTTACAGTTGGTACAGATACCAATCCTTTGATTGCGGATACTGATTTAGATGGTATCCAAGATGGTACCGAAAGTGGAATCACGACTCCAGTTGCAGACCCTGACGGTGCTGGTCCAATGTTAGGCACAAATACAAGCGTTTTCATTGCTGATGCAGATAATACGACAACAACTTATCCATTAGATTCTGACTCAGACAATGATGGATTGGCTGATGGCGTCGAAGATGCTAACAAAAACGGTAAGCAAGATAACCCAGTTATCGGAAATTCAACAACCGTAGGAAGCGGCGAAACTGACCCATCAGACCCAGATTCGGATGGTGATTTACTCACAGATGGAAATGAGGTAACGGTTAGGTTAACGAACCCTATGGATACCGACTCGGATAATGGTGGTACAAATGATAGACAAGAAATTACAGATGGTACAAATCCAAGACCTGGTTTTGGAGCGGATGACTTAGACGGAGATTCGGATGGTGATGGTATCGGTGGCAGACAAGAGATAATTCTCGGAACTGACCCTCAGAATGCTGATACTGATAACGACGGAATCAACGATGGTTTAGAAGTAGGTACCGATGGCGTTTACAACGTAGGTACTGATACAAATCCGCTTGATAGAGATACCGACGATGACGGCATCTCGGATGGTGATGAGAAAAATGGAACGGGAGTACTGACAGCTTATGGTGCAACTAATCCATTGAATAGAGATACCGATGGCGATGGAATCCAAGACGGTACTGAGGCTGGTGTAACAGCCAGATTGAACGGAGGTGTTTCTAACCCTGGTGGTATTCTATATGCAGGAACAAACATAGCAATCTTTGTTCCTGATGCTGATAATACAACCAAAACCGACCCAACTAAAACGGATTCTGATTTAGATGGATTAGCGGATGGTGTAGAAGATACCAATAAAAACGGTAGGCAAGATAACCCAGTAATTGGGGCGACTGGCACAGCAGGAAGCGGCGAAACGAGTGCATCAAACCCAGATTCGGATGCTGATGGTCTAAAAGACGGTGATGAAGTAAATGGAACTGGCACAAATGCTGGTAAGATTACGAATCCGATGGATAAAGACACCGATGATGGTGGAACATTCGACGGACAAGAAATCACCGATGGAACAAACCCAGCAACAGGAAATGGTTCGGATGACTTCGCTGCCGACCCAGACAATGATGGTTTGACAAATGCCGAAGAAGCTGCTTTAGGAACTAACCCGAATAGTGATGATACTGATGGCGATGGATTGAAAGACGGTGCAGAAGTGGGTCCAGATGGAACATACAATGTAGGTGTTGATACAAACCCTAAAGATGCCGATACCGACGATGATGGATTGAGCGATGGCACTGAGAAAAACGGAACTGGCCCATTAGCAACGTATGGAACAACGAATCCATTGAATAGAGATACCGATGGTGATGGAATCCAAGATGGTACAGAGGCGGGTGTAAGCTCACCAATTGCAAGTGGTACATCTGGCACGGTAACTTTCTTAGGTACCGATACTTCAATCTTCGTTCCTGATGCAGATGCTCTTACAAAAACAAATCCAAAAGTTACAGATACTGATTTGGATGGTTTGGCTGACGGCGTAGAAGATGCCAACAAAAACGGTAAGCAAGATAACCCAGTTGTCGGAAACTCAACAACCGTCGGAAGCGGTGAAACTGACCCTAATAACATCGACTCTGATGGTGATACACTCACTGACGGAAACGAAGTCAACGGTACTGGCTCGAACGCGGGTAAGATTACCAATCCGATGGATAAAGACACCGATAACGGTGGAACAAACGATAACCTCGAATTGGCTGCAGGTACAAACCCAACAGCCGGCAATGGTGCAGATGACCCAGATGCCGATACTGATGGTGATGGATTGAAAAATTCGGTCGAAATCACGCTCGGAACAAATCCAAATGTAGCCGATACTGATGGCGATGGATTAAGCGATGGACAAGAAGTAGGCAACGATGGTGTTTACAACATCGGTACAGATTCAAATCCTAGAGATGCCGATACTGATGACGATGGTCTAAGTGATGGGACTGAAAGAAACGGAACTGGCCCATTAGCAGCTTACGGAGCAACCAATCCAGTTGACCCTGATACTGATAATGACGGAATCAATGATGGTATTGAGGCAGGTCTTACAAGTGGCGTGGCCGACCCAGACGGAGCTGGTCCGTTGCTCGGAACTACCGGTTTTGTAGCCGATACTGACCCAGCCACCACTACAGACCCAACAGAAGCCGACACTGATGGCGATGGTTTGGATGATGGAGTTGAAGATGCCAATAAGAATGGTAAGCAAGATAGCCCAGTAATTGGCGATTCGACAACCGTAGGAAGTGGCGAAACCGACCCGAATGATTTTGATAGCGATAATGATGGTCTGACCGATGGTTTTGAGGTAAACAACGTACTTTCAAATCCGATGGATACAGATTCTGATAACGGTGGAATCTTAGATAAATACGAGGCAGACAACACAATGCTCATCAATTCGGCTACCGATGATAAAGATACCGATAAAGACAGTGTACCAAATGTAGTTGATTTAGACGATGACAACGATGGTGTTCTTGATTCTGTAGAAGGTATTGCCGATGTTGATGGCGATACAGTACCAAATTACCTCGATTTAGACTCAGATAATGACGGTATCAACGATGTTCGTGAAGCAACGACTTCGAGCGTAAACAATGATGCCAACAACGATGGTCGAATCGATGGTGCGGTCGGAACAAACGGTGTACCAACTGCTGCGGGTACAGGTATTACCCCAGTCAATACCGACAACGATACAGTCAGAGACATGTATGACTTAGACTCTGATAATGACGGCTTGAACGACTTGATGGAAAGCGGATACGTAGGTTCTGGAGATGCCAATAATAATGGCGTATTAGATTACGTAGCCGAAACCGATATGGACGGTATCATGCTTCCGGTTGATGGTTCGATACTTTACGGAGATTCAAGCGACCCATCGCCTCAAGACAACGATGTAGATGGTAATCCAAACTATCGTGATATTGACTCAAACGATGATGGTGTAAAAGATATTCGTGAAGCTGGTTTGGCGAGTCTCGATGGCAACAACGATGGCATGATTGACAGCCCAGTTGACCCAGATGCCGATGGTATTCCGAATAACAACGGGGTAGATACAATTCCAGCAGGATTTGGCGGACTTCCAGCACCAGATACAGACGAAGATACAATCCCTGATTATCTTGATTTGGATGACGATAACGACGGAATCTTGGATACCACCGAAGGATTCGTTGATACTGACCTTGATGGTATCATCAACAGTCAAGACTTAGACTCAGATAATGATGGAATCAACGATGTTCGTGAAGCAAACGGTACCGATACCAACAACGACGGTATGGCAGACGGAACACCTAATTTAACTACTGGTGTGGCTGCATCAGTGCCTTCGGGTGGGCTTACGCCTCCGAATACAGATGGCGACCTCGTTCCAGATTATTTAGATTTAGATTCTGATAATGATGCTTTAAGTGATTTAATCGAAAGTGGTCACCCAGGAATTCTTGATGTAAATAACGATGGCGTAGTAGATGGTCCAGATGCAGACCAAGACGGTATTCGTGATAGTGCCGACGGAAACGATGCCCTCTTCGGAGATGCCTCAGACCCAACCCCACGAAACACAGATGGTTTAGAAGGACCAGATTATAGGGATACTGATAGCAATAATGATGGAATTTTCGACATCGTTGCTGCTGGTGAGCCATTGTTAGATGCTAATAACGATGGAAAAGTTGATAATCCAAGCGATTTAGATACCGATGGTATTGCCAACAACAATGGCTTAGATACATTGCCGAATGCATGGGGTGGTTTACCGGCGAGAGATTCTGATGGCGATGGCGTATATGACATCAACGACCTCGATGACGATAACGATGGAGTTACTGATACAGTAGAAGGAGCAGCCGATAAAGATGGTGATGGTATTCCGAACTGCCGTGATTTGGATTCTGATAATGACGGAATCAACGATGTTCGTGAAGCTGATGGTGTCGATGCCAATAATGACGGCTTAGCCGATGGTACACCAAATACATTTGGTATCCCATCAACAGCTGGAACGAACGGCTTAACTCCACCAGATACCGATGGTGATGGAATCAGAGACTACCTCGACCTCGATTCTGACAATGATGCCCTCGGTGATTTGTTAGAAAGTGGTTATGCGGTGGCCGATGCCAATAATGATGGTGTTGTAGATGGCCCAGATGATGATAAAGATGGTATCATGAATACTGCAGATAACAAAGCTACATTCGGCGACCAATCTGATGCACTTCCGAGAAATACCGATGGTGTTGATAGCCCAGATTACAGAGATTTGGATAGCAACAACGATAATATCAAAGATATAGCAGGGTCTGATTTCCCTCAACTCGATACCAACGGCGATGGTAGGATTGATTCACCAACCGACCCAGACGGCGACGGTATTGCCAACAACAGTGGTTTAGACGATAAACCTGCTGCTTTTGGTGGTATTTCGGCTCCTGACTCTGATGGCGATGGTGTTGCAGACTTCCAAGATTTGGATGATGATAATGACGGAATTTTGGATACAGTTGAAGGTGCTGCCGATGCCGATGGTGACGGTGTTACCAATAACTTAGATTTGGATTCGGATAATGATGGAATTAACGACATCCGTGAGGCCAATGGCACTGATGCCAATAATGATGGTCTTGCAGACGGTACTCCAGATTCAAGTGGTCGTCCAGTTTCAGCAGGTCTTACACCTCCAGATACCGATGGCGATAGTGTACGCGATTTCTTAGACTTAGATTCTGATAACGATACTGTATCTGACCTTCTTGAAGGTGGAAGCGGTGGTACCGATGCCGATAAAAACGGTGTAGTAGATGGTCCAGATGCCGATAAAGATGGTATCATGGATAGTGTTGATGGTAATGATGCTCTTGTAGCTGATGCCAGTGACCCTCTACCAACCCAAACTGATGCCGATGGTATTGCTGATTACCGTGATATTGATTCAAATAATGACGGTATCAGAGACATTTTGGCAGCAGGAAACGGAACACTCGATGCGAACCTCGATGGTAGAGTAGATGCCCCAGCCGACCCAGATGGTGATGGTATTGCCAACAACGGCGGTTTAGATAACCAACCAACTTCATTCGGTGGTTTGGGTGCATTAGATACCGACCAAGACGGAGCTCCAAATGCTCTCGATATTGATGACGATAACGACGGTATCCTTGACGCAATCGAGACAAACCTCGATGCAGATGGCGATGGCTTACCAAACAGTCAAGATTTGGATTCGGATAACGACGGAATCAACGATGTAGTTGAAGTAAACGGAATCGATGCTAACAACGATGGCATTGCTGATGGTACACCGAATTCGAGTGGTGCTCCAGTTCCAGCAGGATATACACCAGTCAATACTGATACAGATGGTATTCCTGATTACTTAGACTTAGATTCTGATAATGACGGTATTCGTGACTTGACAGAAAGTGGTTTCAACGCACCTGATACAAACAATGATGGTAAAGTTGATGGCATAGATACCGATAAAGATGGTATTGCAGACCCAGTTGATGGTTCGGTATTGTACGGAGATGCGAATAGCCCAACACCTCGCAATTCGGATACAGACGCAACACCTGATTATCGTGATACTGATGCCGATGGTGATGGCTTGACAGATTTGGTTGAAGGTTTAACCGATACCGATAACGATGGCACTCCAAACTATCTTGACCTTGATTCTGATTGCGATGGTACGCCAGATGCAACCGATTTAAGACCACTCGATACCGATAATGATGGTATTGCCAATGCAGTCGATACCGATGATGATGGCGATGGAATCTTAGATACATTAGACTCATCATTGCTCGATACCGATAATGATGGCCTTACTAACTGTGCCGATACCGATGATGATGCCGATGGTATTCCAGATACAACAGATACGTTGCCTTTAGATACTGACAACGACAGTATTCCGAATGAAACCGACCCAGATGACGACAACGATGGATTGCTTGATACGCAAGAGCCAACTTACGGTACGAATCCATTAGATGCTGACTCTGATGACGGTGGAGTAAAAGATGGTGCTGAGGTAGCCAATGGAACAAATCCATTAATCTCTGCTGATGACCCAGGTGCTACGCTTCAATTGAAAGTGATGTTGCAAGGTGCATTAATGACACCAACCAACGCACTCACTCCAAATGCAGATGGCTTAATGCGTGATGATTTGAGAAGTCAAGGACTCATTCCATTGAACCAACCTTATGGAGCAACGTTCGGAACAAGATTTACGCACTATGGTGGCGGTGGAAACGAAGTAACTACCAATGCAATCCTTTCGGCAAATGCAGGAACAGGAAACGCAATAGTTGACTGGGTATTCATCGAAATCCGTGATGCAGTTAATCCTGCAACGATTGTCAGAACGGTTTCGGCACTTGTACAACGAGATGGCGATATTGTGAGTGCAGCTACGGGTGGTCCATTGCGTGTAACCATGCCAAACGGAACATACCGTATCGCAATCAAGCACCGCATCCACTTAGGAGCAATGACTTCGGTGAATGTAGTCTTCAATGGTGGAACTACCACACTTGATTTCACAACCATGAGCAACCTCGACCTATTCAACCTTGCAGGTTACGACGGTCAAGAGATGGTTCAGATGGGTTCAAGAAAAGCTCTTTGGGTTGGCGATACCAACTTAGACGGCAAAGTGAAATACAACGGTAGTGGTACTGATGGCTTACAGATTTCGAGCGAAGTTCTCGGTCATTCAGGCAACACATCAGGCTCATATAACTACAACAATGCCTTCGGTTACTACCGTGGCGATGTAAACATGGATGGTAAAACCAAGTACAGTGGTGCAACGAACGATAGAATATTGATTCAGCAAACCATACTTGGCTTCCCACTCAATACGAGCCAATTAAACAACTATAATAATTTAGTAGAACAAACTCAGTAATAACCTGCTGATTTCTCCGAAACTGTTCTCTCAGGCAATCCTAAGAGAATGGTTTCGGAAGAAGTCAAAGCGATTATAAATAGTTCATAAAACAATCTATTGATTAAATATTTATGCTCATGAAAAAGATTATATCAAACCTCTTAGGTTGGGCATTGGTCTTAATCTCAACTTCGCTTTTTGCACAGCAGCAGGTGAATTTTACTGTTAAGTTTAATTCTGCTACCAGCGAATATGAGGTTTTTGCCAAACCTACACAATCAGGGACATTTGCTGTGGGTGGTGGTTCACAAATTTCTGTGGTGCTACCCTCATCGGTTTCCAATTCGGCACTAACAATCACAAACGTGGCTGGTGGCCCTTGGAGCGATAACTCACAGATTTATGACCAATACAGCAGCGATTTTCATGGAATAGCTTCCGACGGAACAAACGCTGCCCTCAACCTTACTGCCAATACCGAAACGTTACTTTTCAAGTTTAGCCTCGGTGGAACTTGCGTTCAAGGCGTAAGGCTTTATAGAAATGCCGTTGAGGGTACAGCCCCAAGAGACCCAGCTTCTTCAGCTCCCGGAATGGGTGGAGGCGACTTCGAGAACTTTTTTACAGTTTCTTCTGGACCTTCTTCGGGTACAAGTTTCTATAATCAAAACTACGATAACACTGGCACAACCTGCGGAAGCGATTCTGACGGTGATGGCGTGGCTGATGCGGCTGATTTAGATGATGACAATGATGGAATTTTAGATACAGTAGAAAATGCAGCATGTACACCTTCTGCTACAACTTGCGATACCGATGGCGATAGTATTCCGAATGCTTTAGATTTAGATTCAGATGGCGATGGTATCAGAGATGTGATTGAAGCAGGTGGAACCGACCCAGATAATGACGGAAAAATTGGAACTGGCACACCAACAGTCGGCACAAATGGTGTACCGACATTGGCAGGTGCTGGATTATCTCCTGTTGATACCGATGGTGATTCAAAGTTGAATCCTTACGATACAGACTCCGATGGCGATGGTATTTCGGATGCTACCGAAGGCACAATCGATACGGATGGCGATACAAAACCAAACTATTTGGATACCGATTCGGATGGTGATGGAATTTTAGATTCTGTAGAAGGCACAACCGATACAGATGGTGATGGTAAACCAAACTATTTAGATACGGATTCGGATGGTGATGGAATTCCGGATGCTATTGAAGGTACCACCGATACTGATAATGATGGTAAACCAAATTATTTGGATACCGATTCGGATGGTGATGGGATTTTGGATGCTACCGAAGGTACTGTTGATACGGATAATGACGGTAAACCGAATTACATTGACACAGATTCGGATGGCGATGGTTTATCAGATGCCACCGAAGGTACGGCCGACCCAGATGCGGATGGTAAACCAAACTATTTGGATACAGATTCAGATGCAGATGGCGTAGCTGATGCTACCGATGCCTGTCCGTTAGTTATCGGTGTAGCCCCAACAGGTTGTCCGCTTGATACCGATGGCGATGGCGTAGCCGATGCGGCTGATTTAGATGATGACAATGATGGAATTTTAGATACAGTAGAAAACGCCGCTTGTGCTCCTTCGGCACTTACTTGTGATACCGATGGCGATGGCACTCCAAACAGATTAGATTTAGATTCGGATGGCGATGGCATTAGGGATGTTATCGAAGCAGGTGGAACAGACACTGATAATGACGGAAAACCTGGAACTGGAAATCCAACAATTGGTACAAATGGGGTTCCTACATTAGCAGGAACAGGATTTACACCAGTAGATACCGATGGCGATACAAAACTGAATCCTTATGATGTTGATTCAGATGGCGATGGTATTTCGGATGCGACCGAAGGAACAACTGATACGGATGGCGACGGAAAACCAAATTATTTAGATACTGATTCTGATGGTGATGGAATCTTAGATTCTGTTGAAGGCACAACCGATACCGATGGTGATGGTAAGCCAAATTATTTAGACACAGACTCAGATGGCGATGGTATCCCAGATTCTACCGAAGGAACAACTGATGTAGATAGCGATGGCAAGCCAAATTATTTAGATACTGATTCTGATAATGATGGTTTATCAGATGCAACCGAAGGTACAAATGATTTAGATGGCGATGGCAAACCAAATTATTTAGATACCGATTCGGATAATGATGGAGTGTTAGATGCCACCGATGCCTGCCCACTTGTGATTGGTGTAGCCCCAACGGGTTGCCCTTTAGATACAGATGGCGATGGTGTGGTAGATGCCGCCGATTTAGACGACGATAACGATGGTATTTTAGACACAGTAGAAAACGCAGCTTGTACGCCTTCGGCAACAACTTGCGATACTGATAACGATGGTATTCCGAATAATTTAGATTTAGATTCTGATAATGATGGAATCAAAGACGTCATCGAAGCGGGCGGAACCGACCCAGACAATAACGGAAGACCAGGGACTGGAAATCCGACAATCGGAAGCAACGGCGTGCCAACTTTGGCAGGAACTGGCTTCGTTCCAGTAGATACTGATGGCGATTCTAAACTCAATCCTTACGATGTTGATTCAGATGGCGATGGCATCTCGGATGCAATCGAAGGCATAATTGATACCGATGGCGATGGTAAACCAAATTATTTGGATACTGATTCGGATGGTGACGGAATCTTAGATTCGGTCGAAGGAAATACCGATATTGATGGCGATGGCAAACCAAATTATTTAGATACAGACTCAGACAATGATGGTCTTTCGGATGCTACCGAAGGTTCAGCCGACCCTGATAATGATGGTAAACCAAACTTCTTAGATACAGATTCTGATGGCGATACTATTCCAGATGCAACAGATGCTTGTCCAACAGCGGCAGGTGTAGCTCCATCGGGTTGTCCGTTGGATACTGATGGCGATGGTATCGTAAATAATCTTGATTTAGATGATGATAACGATGGTATTTTAGATACAGTAGAAAATGCCGCATGTAATCCATCGGCTACTACTTGCGATACTGATGGTGATGGCACTCCAAACGCCTTGGATTATGATTCGGACGGCGATGGAATCAGAGATGTAATCGAAGCAGGTGGAACAGACCCAGATAACGATGGAAGAATCGGAAGTGGTAATCCAACCGTAGGAACAAATGGTGTTCCAACATTGGCAGGAGCCGGCCTTACACCAGTTGATACTGATGTCGATTCAAGACTGAATCCGTATGATGTTGATTCTGATGGCGATGGAATTTCTGATGCAACCGAAGGAACAACCGATACAGACGGCGATGGCAAACCAAACTACTTAGACACAGACTCTGACGGCGATGGCATCTTAGATTCTGTTGAAGGAACAACCGATACCGATAACGATGGCAAACCAAATTATTTAGATACGGATTCGGATGGTGATGGAATTCCAGATGCAACCGAAGGTACAATTGATACTGATAATGACGGTAAACCAAATTATTTAGATACAGATTCGGATGGTGATGGTATAACTGATGCTGTGGAAGGAACTGCTGACCCAGATGGTGATAGCAAACCAAATTATTTGGATAACGATTCGGATAATGATGGATTGACCGACGGTGTGGAAGGCATAGCCGACCCAGATGGTGATGGTAAACCAAATTATCTTGATACAGATTCGGATAATGATGGCGTGCTTGATACAACAGATAACTGTCCGACAGTAGCTGGTGTAGCCCCAACGGGTTGTCCAGTAGTAGGTATTCCAGACTTATCATTAAGTTATGGAACTCCAACGCCAGCACTTACAGTTGGTCAGGCTTCGAGTATCCCTGTTACAGTTACAAATGTTGGTAATGCTATTGCAAACGGTGCGATGAATTTCATCTTCAATATTCCGAGCAATACAACCAGTCCAGCATCTTACAATGCTGGTAACGGATGGTCATGTACACTGACTGGTTCGATATTGACGTGTAGCAATCCTAATACAACGGGTTTAGCAGTAGCAGGAACAACAACATTTAACATTCAGCTAACACCAAATGCAGGAACAGCAGGACAGCAAGTTGTCTTAAACGGAACTGTAACACCAGTTGCAGGAGAAACCGTTACAACCAATAACTCAAGTATTATTGCATTGACAACTCCTATTGCTGGCGGTGCATTGACACTTACACTCAAAGCATTCTTGCAAGGTGCAGCAGTAAACGGCACAAGTGGTTTGATGCGTGATGATTTACGCTCTAAAGGCTTAATTCCATCTACTCAGCCATATACAAGTGCAAAAGGATACATCCATGTAAATGGTGGCGGAACAGAAACTGTTGCTCCAAGTGTACTTACAACTACTGGAAATAATGCCATTGTTGATTGGGTAATGGTCGAATTGAGAAGCTCGTCAAATCCATCAACGGTTGTAGCAACTCGTTCAGCATTGATTCAGAGAGATGGCGATATTGTTGATGTAAACGGAACATCTGCGTTGAGTTTCAATAGCCTATCAGCAGGAAACTATTTCGTAACGGTTCGTCACAGAAATCACTTGAGTGTAATGACGGCTTCGGCTGTGGCAGTTTCGAGTTCTACTCCATTGATTGATTTCACAAATCCAACGACTGCTACTTATATGTACGCTGTTGGCAACTTGAAACGCAACACAAGCCCTCAAGTTACGGATAGTGGAAAAACAATGATGTGGGCAGGGAACGCTTACGCCGATGATAAAGTGATTTTCCAAGGCCCTGATAACGATGTAGATGCAATTTTCTTCTCGGTGATGTCAGACCCTTCTAATACAAGCCAGTTTACAAACTTTATTAGAAATAATGTATATGACCAAGCTGATGTGGATATGAACGGTCAGGTAATCTTCCAAGGACCAAACAACGAAGTTGATTTGATATTCTTTGAAGTGCTGACTCACCCAAGCAATACAAGTCAGTTCTTGAACTACATCATTTGGCAACAATTGCCATAATCAAATGATGCTTGAGGGTTTTGAGTGATTCTTCTCAAAACCCTCAAAATCAAGTTCTCTTTATTCAAAAATCTCACATTAGCCTTCCAAATAGTCTATGAAAAAGACATATATCATTATACTTTTGCAGTGCTTGATGGCTTTTTTCTTTCAAGCAACTGGGCAAACAACCACTTTGCCTGCTCAGTATAAACTGACTTTAGACCCAGACGGAACCTATAAAGTTTGGTTGAAGTCGTTGAATACTTACACAGGCACAAACGCTCGAATCGGAACCGCTCAGGTTTCATTGGTAGTTCCGACTGGAGTTGGGGCAAGTCAATTTACAGTTAGTAATTTGACAGGAAATAACGGAATGACGTGGACAACGAGTTCTCAAACTCGATTGAACAATCCATCTGTTAGCGGCACACCAACCAACAAAGATTATATCGTATTTGGCTTTACACAACCCGGAAACGTATTGTTTGATATTACGGTTAATACCGAAATACTATTATTTAGTTTTAAAAATAGCAATACTTGTTCTGGCCCAGTAGCCCTTTGGGATTCCACAGACCCGCTGCAAGTACCAAATACTGATAACTTTAATGTAGGAAATCAAATAACAATTTTTGGGGCAGGATTTGGAAATAAATGGCATAGCAATTATGGAACAAGTCCGATTCCGTGTAATACACCAACAGCTCCCGATTTGCAGGTTGCGGTTACACCTCCTGCTACAATTACACAAAATACACCAGCAGTTTTTAGTGTAAATGTGAGTAATGTAGGAACTGGCCCAACAACTGGAACAACCACCGTAACAACGCCAATTCCTGTTGGTATGAGTTATTTAAGTTCGGCAGGTACAGGCTGGACATGCTCACAAGTAACAACTAATGTAGTTTGTACGAATCCAAACCCGATTGCAGCAGCAACAAGTAGTCCGTTTACGATGACGTTCAATCCAACGCAAACGGGTGCTACAAGCATTGCCTCGACGGTTTCGGGTGGTGGAGATGCAACACCTTCAACTTCGCCTACACAAAATTTAACAATAAACCCTGCTTCAACAGGTTGTTTAATTGAATATAAAATCACAACCGAAGCCGATGGCTCGTATAAAGTTTGGATGAAGTCGAACACGACTTTTACCGGAACAGCCGCAACCATCGGAACCGCCCAAGTTACAGTTGTATTTCCATTCCCTTTGGGTGGAGCTACACCAGTTATTAGTAACTTGACTGGCCTCAATAGCATGACCTGGACAACTGGCACAACTCAGCAAGTGCAGCAAGGTAGTTTCTATTATGTAGTATTCAATTTCAACCAATCAACAAGCCCAACAGTATTCAATATTACTGCTGGTGTAGAAATTCCATTATTTACATTTAAGAATACAGCCACTTGTAATGGCCCAGTTTCTCTTTGGGCAACAACCGATGCCTTCCAAGTACCGAATGCTATTAATTTTAACGTAGGTAATCAAATTTCGGTAAGTGGAGCGGGGGCAGGAAATAAGTGGTGTGGAAATTACGGCAGTGCCGCGGTTTGCCCAGTAGTAGCCAGTCCAAATGTTACGGTTTCAACAACTGCACCTACCACCACAACTGTTGGTACACCATTTACTGTAAATGTTAATGTAAATAATACAGGAACAGGTGCCACTACAACACCGATTTCGGTTTCAACACCCATTCCTTCTTGTATGACTTACACGAGCTCGACCGGAACGGGTTGGACCTGTAATGTTCAGGGAACAAATGTAGTTTGTAATAACCCAAATCCGATACCAGCGAGTGGTTCGGCTCCTCTGGCGTTGACATTTACACCGATTCAGACGTGTACTGTCTCAATTACGACAACAACAACTGGAGGAGGATTACCAAATCCATTGAATTCTTCGACACAACCAATAACCGTCAATCCAGCTGCTGGTGTGCCTGCATTCACGATTTCGATGACAGCACCTGCCACTGGAACAGTTAATGTACCATATAACTATTCGGTTAATTTGACGAATACAGGCACTGGCCCAACAACGGGTGCAACAACCGTAACGATTCCACTTCCAAACGGTGTAAGTTATTCCTCGGCTTCTGGTGCAGGATGGTCTTGCTCGGCACAGGGTACATTTGTGGTTTGTAATAATCCGAACCCAATTAATAATGGTTCAAGCAGTCCATTCAGCATAACTGTCAATCCAACTGTAACTGGTACAATCAGTACTTTTGCTTACACATCGGGTGGCGGAGCTGGTACGGCATTTAGTACATTAGTAAATACTGTTATATCGCCTGTAGTTACCAATCAGCCAAATGTGGTGGTAAGTTCAGTGTCTAACCCTCCGACTGGTACAACTGGTATTCCGTTTGTTCAAAATATTATTCTGAGCAATATCGGTAATGCTCCTGCTACTGGTCCACTTACCTATACCTCAACATTACCAACGGGTGTAAACTTTGCATCGGTCAATAGCGGCTGGACTTGCAGTCAAGTTGCTCAGCAGTTGACTTGTACGAATCCGATTGCTTTAGCAAATGGCTCATCAGTGCCATTAAATATCCAGTACAATACAACTCAACCAGTGAGTTTTACCCCACAAGGAACAGTATCGGGCAATGGCGTATCAAATGGTAGCGTTACGGGTACACCGATGGTTATCACAAACGGAACTTCGGGTTGTAACGCAACAGACTGCGGAATTGGGGTGCGTTATGGTATCAGATTAGGAAACGATGGCCTTACATACACTGTTTACATGAAATCTGCAACGGCATTTACTGGCGGTGCAGCTCGTATAGGTACTGCTCAAGTTACGCTCAAAGTACCACACGGATTGGGTACGAGCCGATTTGTACCAGTGAATATCGGTGGAGTTTCGGCAACGGGCAATATGCAATGGACTACCAACAGCAGCAGCCGTGTGGATGGTCCTTCGATAGACCCTACAAATGATTATATTTTCTTTGGGTTCAATCAGGCTACCAGTCCAACACTTTTTGATATTCAAGCAAATGTTGAATACCCATTGTTTACATTCCAAAACTTAAATAGTTGTAACGGTACAGTAGGACTTTGGGAAACAACTGACCCATTCCAGTCAGGATTCCAAAATCTCAACCCCGGAAACCAAATAACTATCTTGGGCAATGGCACTGCCAATGCATGGAAATGTAATTATACTTGTGCTTTACCTTGTGTTTTACCTGCTGATTTAACAGTATCGGCTACTCAGCCTTCACCTGCATTATCGGTTGGTCAGACATCAAATATCAATGTGACAGTTACCAATTTGTCGAATACTGCCACTGGTACAATTACATTGACTACTACACTCCCAACGGGCGTTAGTACACCAGCGAGTAGTTTTACAGCGAGTGGTTGGAGTTGTACAAGAAGCGGACAAACTGTAACCTGTACAAACCCAAATACAAGTGGATTAGCTGCGAATGCAACGCTTTCTTTGGCGATTCCGGTTGTACCTTCGGCGACAAATGCAGGTCAGATTCTTACCTTTGGATTCAACGTTTCCTCAACGGGGTCTGATTCAAATACATCAAACAATAGCACTTCACTGATTACGACTTCTGCTGTGACGGCTCCGAATATCTCAATCAATATTCCGACCTTTACACTTTATGCTAGTCAATCATCGAATGTAACTGTAAATGTCGTTAATAATGGAACAATAGCTATCAATGGTCAATTAACCGCAACTGTCACTTTACCAAATGGTGCAACTGCTCCGGCTTCATTCTCAAGTTCGGGCTGGTCTTGTACAACAGTCGGACAAACGATAACTTGTACAAATCCGAATTCGAGTGGTTTAGCGAGCAATGCCGTATTGCCGATTATCGTGCCAGTTACTACACCTTCAAATGCAGTTAGTGGCCAGACCGTAACAATTGTTGCCAATGTCAATACCGTTAGTGGCGAAAGTAACTTGAGCGATAATACGACTTCGGGACAAGGACAATTGATTTCATTGCCAAATATCAGACTCGTCAAATTTGCTTCGGCAATTACTTATCAAAGCAATCCATTTGATTTTACTTTTACAGTTGTCAATACTGGTGGTACAAATAGCACGGGTACAATTACCGTAACAGATACACTTCGCAGTGGTTTGAAATACGTTTCTTCGACTGGTGCGGGTTGGACTTGTAATAAAATCGGTGTTGATGCCCAAAACAATGATATTGTACAATGTACAAGCTCGAACACACTCATCGCAAATGCGGCAAATTCGAGTACATTTACTTTGAGAGTAAATCCTACTTTGTCGGGTACTGCAACCAACATTGCGTATGTTTCGGGTGGTGGAATGAGTTCTGCTACTCCACAACCTTCATCGCCATGTAGTAATTGTGTGGCTGGGCCAACCGCCGTATTTATTCAAGCTGCATCTGATTTATCAGTCACAATACTACAACCAAATCCGGTATTGGTTGTTGGGCAAACATCCGTTTTAACGGTTAATGTCATTAACAGTGGCGGAATCGCCATCAATACTCCGCTTTCGGTAACTGTTTCTTTACCTGTTGGTATTTCAATTCCAGCATCGTTTACAAGTGGGATGTGGTCTTGCACAACAACTGGACAAACATTGACTTGTACCAATCCAAATTCTGCTGGTTTAGCTCCAAGCGGACAGACTTCTGTTAATATCAACATCAGTCCGATGCTAAATTTGGTTGGTTCTACTCCTACAATTAATGTAAATGTAGTAGCGATTGTCGGAGAAATAAACACAAGCAACAACAGTGGCACACTCACTGTGCTTGTACCTGTAACTCAACCCGCAATCCCAGATTTGGCGATTTCGATAAGTCAACCAGCTACAAGTCTTTTGGTTGGACAGGCATCAAATATGACAATCACAGTTACCAACTTTGGTTTAGGTTCGGCAACTGGCCCACTTACCGTTACAATGGGTGTGCCAAATGGATTGACGATTCCGAGTGGTACATCAAACGGTTGGACGATTACCGTCAATAACGGAATCTTGACAGCGACTCATCCGAATAGTGCAGGATTAGCAACCAACGCAAGCCTTTCTTTTGTGATTGGTGTGACTCCTGCTTCTTCGATTGTCAATACAGCACCGATGTTTGTGGCGGTCGTCAATTTAGCTCCAAACGAGATAAATGGTTTGAATAACATTGCAACTCTTACATCAAACTTCGGTGTAACGCCTATCAATGCACCTAATTTATCCATTTATTTGATTTCGAGTGGAGTATTTGTGGCTAATCAAGCAACCAATCTCAACTTGGTTGTTATCAATAATAGTTCAGTTTCGATTGTAGGAGCATTGACTGTAAATGTTACTTTACCTACTGGCTTCTCTGCTCCAAGTTCGTTTACTTCGGGTAGTTGGACAGGTACAACCGTGGGGCAAACAATAACACTTGTAAACAACAATATTGGTGGTTTGGCAGCAGGTGCTGTATCTCCAATCATTTTACAAGTTACGCCTGCCATCACGATGGTCAATGTTGTACCAGCGACATTTACATTCAATGTTGTCCCTGTTCTAAACGAGAGTGTTTTGATTGATAACGTTTATTATTTTGCACCAAGTTTCGCCGTTTTAGGCTCGGCTGGAGCAAATATTACAATCAATATTCCTCAACCAATTCCATCTCTGACGGTTGGTCAAGCGTCATTATTTACAATCAATTTTATAAATAATGGTACTCAAGTCCAGACGGGTACTTTGACAACTACGATTCAATTACCTGCTGGAGTTACAGCACCTTCGACATTTGCGAGTAATGGATGGAGTTGTACGACTGTCGGACAAACAGTTACGTGTACCAATCCAAACACTGGTGGGTTACCATCGGGAAGCACTCTCAATGTAATCGTGCCAATTACGCCGAATAATACTTTATCAGGTATTGTTCCACCTCCGATTTACATCAATATCAATAATAGTACAACACCTTTCATTTACAATTTCACAAATATTGTAAGTGGAATCGGAGCTCCGAACCTATTGGTCAATGTAACACCATTTACAATACCACTCGTTGCAGGACAAACATACTATTTGCCAGTTTCGATAATGAACGTTGGGCCACTTTCGGCAAATAGTTCGTTGACCATAAATGTTACACTGCCAAGTGGAGCAACTGCACCAGCTACTTTCACTCAAGGCGGCTGGACGTGTACGACCTCGGGTCAATTGATGACGTGTACGAATCCGAATACTGGTGGATTACCAACAAATGGTATTCAAAACCTTTTAGTGCCGATAACCATTGGTAATATTTTGGTAGGCACTACTCCGTCAATCACCATCAATGTTAGTCCAGTAGTTGGCGAGATTATCACAATCAACAATACCTTCGTTTATGTGATTCAACCAGCTATTGTAGCAGCACCAGCACCAGACTTAGTTGTTACAATTTCGGCACCATCGCCAGCATTCATGGCCAATCAGGTATCGAATATTGTGGTTAATGTTCAGAATATCGGCAATGTTATTGCCAACGGACAATTATCGGTTTCGTTTACATTACCTGCCAATTTCAGTACGGCTTCGAGTACATTTACAACCAATGGCTGGACTTGTACAACAACTGGACAGAATGTAACATGTACGCACCCGAACACAACAGGTTTAGCAGTAGGGGCAAACTCTTCTTTGGTAATTGGTATTCGACCAAACAATACGGCAATTGGCTCGACATTCAGCATAACTGTAAATGCAGCGATTGTAATTGGCGAAACAAATAATACCAACAATAGCTTTACGCTCAATGTACTGACTCCGGTGATTGTTGACCCTAATACGATTCCAAACTTGAGTTTGGTAGAGTCATATAACCAGTCTTTGACTTATTATCAAAATACACCTTTCAATTTCAGTTTCTTACTTATCAATACCAGTAGCCTAACAGCCACAAACGGTACAATCACGGTTACTGATACGCTAAGATTCGGTCTGAAATACGTTTCGGGTAGTGGTTTAGGTTGGACAATTAACAAAATCGGGGTTGATGCACAAGGAAACGACATCGTGAAAGCCGTATTTACGGGTGTTTTGCCAAGCAATGCTTCTACGGTATTTAATATAACCGTAAACCCAACAATGACCGGTGTTATTTACAACCAGTCATTTGTTTCGGGCGGCGGCATGACTGTTGCTCTAAGAGGTTCGGCTCCTTGTATTGGTTGTTCGATTAGTCCAACGGGTCCAATCATTATCAACCAAGCCCTTAACTTTAATGTGGCAGTAAAAGCCTTATTACAAGGGCCTTATGTGCCATCGGCAGGACTGATGCACGATAGTTTGAGGGTTAAAAACCTCATTCCGTTGAGTAATCCATACAGTACCACGGCAGGGTTCGCTCAAGTCGGTAGTGGCAGTGAAACAACTACTCCGTCTATTCTTGCGGTTTCGGGCAGCAACGCAATCGTCGATTGGGTATTGGTCGAGTTACGCAGTGCGAGTAATCCAAACCAGATAGTAGCAACCCGAGCAGGTTTGATTCAGCGAGATGGCGATGTTGTAAGCCCAACCGATGGTACTTCGGCATTACAGTTTACAGGTGTTGCAACGGGTAATTATTTCGTAGCGATTCGCCATCGTAACCACTTAGGTGCAATGAGTGCCAGCCCAGTAACGGTAGGTTCTACAACTGCCACCGTCGATTTGACCAATGCGGCTCAACCAGCTTACAAACTTTCGGGTCTGACTCGCTCTGAGTATCCGCAATTTGTATCGGGCAATAAAGCCATGCTTTGGGCAGGAAATGCCGTAATGAATAACCAGATAATTTTCCAAGGACCAAACAACGATGTTGATATGATATTCTTTACCATCATCAGCAACCCGCTAAATACTCAGGCAATATCGAATTTCATTCACCGTGGATACGATTTGTCGGATGTCAATATGGATGGTAAAACGGTTTTCCAAGGGCCAGATAACGAAGTAGATATTATCTTCTTCAATGTATTAATGCACCCAGAAAACCCTGGATTCTTGGCAAACTTCATCGTTTGGCAACAAATACCTTAATGAGGTTTGGGGTTTATAGGTTTGGATGTTTGGTGTTTACGCTTTGGAATTAGAAACTTGAACCCCAAACATATAAACCCCAAACTTGAAACTTTTAAACTTAGAACTATCAAACTTGAAAACTTTAAACATTTTAATAAAATGAAAAATCTTATCAAACTTACCGCCGTAGCACTTTTTGCAGGAGCTTTGAGTGCCGAAGCACAAGTAAAATACAAAGTGTCTCGTTCCGAAGAACTCGGAAGTTATACCGTGAGTATGGTTCCCGAAAAATCGCTTCAATCAAGAGAGAGTATCGTGGGTACAATGCAAGTTACGCTCAAAGTGAAGTCGGACGAAAGATTTAACTTGGGCAAATTGACGAGCCACAACATGGATGCCGAGTGGGAAAACGGAGCGATTCTTCGTTCGCCAGACGGTGGCAAAGGATACGACTATATCTCATTTAACCTCCGCTCAATGGGTAGCCGTGCGTTTACATTCAAAGAAGGCGAAGAGGTCAAACTCTTTACCATTGAAAATAGTGGCTCACCAGAGGCTGTCGTAGAATTGATTGAAAATGACGACGAATTGGCAAATTCTAATAAAATCAATATCAAAAACCACATTAGTGTTTTGGGTTTTGGACGTCGCAATGCCTATTCGGGTAACACCAAGGGCGATGCTTACGAAGAATTGGCGAGGAAGGTAACGATTCAGAAAATCTATCCGAATCCTACGCCAAACGAAGAGGTGACTATTGAGTGGAAAAATCTTTTAGAAGAACAAGCTGGTGAAATAATGGTGGTTGTTACTGAGCCATCGGGTAGAGAAGTAATGAGAAAGTCAGCAAAAATGTCGTTGGGTCAGCAGAGTCTAATCATTAAAGTACAAGATTTAGAAGAAGGCTCTTACTTGGTTGGATTGATGAAAGACGGGGTTAAGTTTGGCAAAATGCAGAAATTGCACGTACAGAAGTAAGTCAATAAAACCCTCCCCGAAAGACAATTTTTCGATGAATTGTAAATGCCGTGGCCTTTGTGGTTGCGGCTTTTTTTTGGCATGAAAATCGTGCAAATTTTATGTGTGGATTTATTCGCAATTTACTCATTGATAAATATGTGCTTTCTAAAAAAAACTTTCCTGTTGCTTTTGATGGGCAATTTCTGCTTTGCTCAATACCAAATCAGTGGTAAAATCGTAGGCTTAAAAAATCAAAAATGCTTTTTGGGGCATTATTGGGGCAATGCCACCTCGATTGTATTCAAAGACACCGCCATTATTGACGCCAACGGTGTTTTTGAATTTAAAGATAACGTGCCTCTTCCCGAAGGACTTTACATTATCAAACTTCCATCCAATCGGCAAATGGAATTGGTGATTCCGCAAAATCAAAATTTTAGTTTTCTGACAAACGCAAATGATTTAATCGGGGCAATGCAGTTTATGAATTCGCCTGATAATGAACGACTTTATGTATATCTGAAGTTTTATTCACAACAATACGCTTTGATGCAACAGGCAAATCAGCAAACCAAAGCACAGTACTTACAAGCCATCAACTTATTCAAAAATAGTATGTTTGCCGATAAAACCATGTTGGTTTCAAAGATTCTACAAGCCAACGAAGATTTGGTGATTCAGCATGTGCCAATCTTACCCAATGGCCGTCAAGACTCGGTTTTTGTGTATAATTATTATCGAAATCATTATTTTGATAATCTTGATTTATCGGATGAAAGAATGCTCAGAACTGGATTTTTTGAACCAAAAATTAAATTCTATCTCGAAAAACTCACTTATCAAATTGCTGATTCTCTCATCAAATCGGTTGATTATTTAATTTCCCAAACCAAAGGAAATTACGTCCTCAAAAGATACATTGCATCTAATGTTACTTCGCTCTACGAGAATTCACCGATAACGGGCTTAGATGCGGTTTTTGTTCATACAATTGAAAAGTACTATGAACCCGAACCTTTTTTGTGGGATAAATCGGCATTGGCTCAGATGTCGAAAAGAGCCGCCATACTCAAGCCACTTTTGATTGGCAAGGTGATTCCGAACATGACAGCCACCGATTTATCGGGCAAAGAAATTAGCCTTCACGATTTAGATTCACGCTATACAATACTTTACATTTATAGCTTAAATTGTAATCATTGCAAAGAACACGCCCCCAAAATAGCGGCTTTACAACGCAAATTGGCACCAAAAGGAGTAAAGTTTTATGCGGTTGCATCGGAGCGAAACTCGACTCAATGGCGTAGTTTTATAAAGACTTACCATACCGAAAACCTGCTCAATGTGATTGATTTGAAGAATACCGTAGATTTTGTGAATCAATATAACGTTGTTGAATATCCAACCATTTTTGTATTAGACCAAAACAAGAAAATTATCGGCAAACGGATTAATCCTGCCTTGCTCGAAAAATTTATTGACTACATAGAAAAAGGTGTAAACTAAACATCGCGGGTATAGTAATAATACACAATTACCCTAAATAGAAGTAATGTAAATGGTTGATTATGAGTGATTTGTCTAAATTATTATGTCTAAACTCTCGTATCTTATTTATCAAAATCAACCAAATAAATCGCTACTCAAATACCTATCTCCACGGTCGCAGCAGATGAAAACAATCACGCCACTTTCTAATTCTTGTGCCAATCTGATTGCTCCTGCGGCAGCACCGCCACTACTCATTCCGGCAAAAATCCCTTCGACTTTGGCTAACTGACGAGCCATTGCGGTTGCTTCGTCTTGCGACACATCCAATACTCTGTCAACTCTACTTGGGTCAAAAATCTTAGGTAAATATTCGGTTGGCCAACGGCGAATCCCCGGAATCGAAGACCCCTCAGTTGGTTGGCAGCCCACTATCTGTATTGCTGGATTTGCTTCTTTGAGAAACATCGAAGTTCCCATAATTGTACCCGTTGTTCCCATCGAAGATACAAAATGCGTGATTTGCTGGTTTGTATCTCGCCAAATCTCGGGGCCAGTAGTTTTATAATGAGCCAAATAATTATCGGGGTTGGCAAACTGATTCAGCAAGAAATATTCATCGGTAGCACCTTTTTCATCGGCATAATCTCGGCATTTTTCGATATTATCGAGCAGAATCACTTTTGCTCCGAATGCCTCCATCGTAAGCGTACGTTCTTTGGTAGAGTTTGAAGGCATCACTAACTCAATCTCGATTCCGTAAAGTCGTGCAATCATAGCCAATGCGATACCCGTATTGCCGCTCGTGGCCTCAATTAGTTTCATACCGGGTTTGATGTCGCCACGCTCGACCGCACTCCGAATCATATTTAAAGCAGGTCGGTCTTTTACACTTCCCGCGGGGTTATTGCCTTCGAGTTTTCCGTAAATTTTTACGTTAGGATTCGGATTAAGTTTTGTCAATTCGACAAGCGGCGTATTGCCCACTAAATCTATGATTGTTGCCATTTTCTTTGGTTATTTCGAGATTGTAAATGTAAAACCAATACAAGATATTATGAAGTTCCGTGTTATAAAAAAATCCCTTCTCCAATCAGAAAAAGGGATTTTTAAGATATGTTTTGGATTATTCACTGATTACTTAACTCCACCCATCCAATTTTTGATAGGTTTGTACAAAACAATGAAGAATAATCCCGAAATACCACCAATTACAAAAACTTGATAGAACAAATCGGGCATGGCCGCCACATTGCTTTCGTCGAAATTACCCGCAAATAATCCAGCAATCAGATTACCCAATGCTGCACCTACAAACCAAAGACCCATCAACTGGCTGTAATATTTTTTAGGAGCAAGTTTTGTGTATGAACTTAACCCAACCGGACTAATACATAACTCGCCAAGCGTATGAAACATATATGTGAGACCTAACCAGCCGATACCAGCCATCGAACCATCCAATACCCTTTTGGCTGCCAAGTACATCACCAAAAAGCCCAAACCCATTTGTAGAAGCCCTAAACCAAACTTCACTGGAACGCTTGGGTTTAGATTCTTACGGTTTAGATAAATCCACAAACCACCCATCGGAGCCGAGAAAATCAAGATAAACATCGAATTGGCATTTTGTAACCACGAAGCGGGCAATTCCATTCCTAAGAAATTGCGGTCGGTGTGGCGGTCGGCAAAGATTGTGAGGGTAGTTGAGGCTTGCTCAAAACCTGACCAGAAGATTGAGATTCCGATAAATAACATGAAAAGTACACCGACTCTTTTGCGTTCTACAACCGTAAGCGAAGAATCCATGAATCCGATATACGCAAAGTACAAAATTGTAATCGTTACAATGACGTATTTCATGTATTGAGCCAACGAAATACTATCTAAAACCCCCGAAACCAAAAGGACTCCAACCAAAAGAAGCAATCCGACAACTACATAAATATAAGTATATGATGATTTTTGCTCAGGCGGATTGCCCACTGCATCAAGGTGTTTTCCGTTGAGTTTAAAATTAATAACCCCAAAAAGCATGGCAAATGCTGCTGCCCCAAAACCATAATGCCAGCCAACTTTTTCGCCGAGATAACCCACAATAAACATCCCTAAGAATGCACCGAGGTTGATTCCGAGGTAAAAAATCGAGAAAGCGGCATCGCGTTTAGCACCACCTTCGGGGTATAATTCACCGACAATCGAGCTGATATTTGCTTTCAAAAGCCCAGTACCGATGGCAACCGTTGCCAAACCTAAGAAAAATATCTCTTTTGCACCCGGAATCGCTAAAATCAAATGCCCAATCATAATACAGATAGCTCCGTACCAAATTGATTTTTTTTGCCCTAAAATATTATCGGCAATCCACCCACCCGGCAGAGTCAAAAGATATACCGAAGCCATATAAAGACCCATGATGGCTCCGCCTGTTTTTTCTGGCAAACCCAATGCTCCTTCTTCGGCTCCTTTGGTAAGATACAAAAATAAAATGGCTCTCATGCCGTAGTAAGAGAATCGCTCCCACATTTCTGTCATAAACAGAACGAATAATCCCATCGGGTGGCCCAAAAATCGTTTTTCGGTTGACATATAGCAGTAGTTTAGGTAAAATATAATTTATTGATGAAAAAATATACCCTTTTTTAGTCGTCTGGGCAAAAGTAATGCCCAGAAATGAAATATAGAAATTTTGATTGGATTAAGTGTCAAAAAGACATATTTGCGAATAAAAAATATTTTGCGAATATTCGCTAAAATATTTGTTTTGTATTTTGTCGAATATTAGCTTTGTGTTAAAATTGAAACAACACAAAATGACAAACCATGAAACGCTCGTATCGCCAGTAGGTGTTACACTCGATAGATTCATCAAACGTCAGCAGTCTTCGCTGCCTTTTGCATCGGGCGAATTATCTCAATTATTGAGAGATATTGCTCTTGCGGGTAAGATTATCAACCGTGAAATAAACCGTGCCGGATTGGTAGATATTACGGGTGCTTTCGGGATGGAAAATGTGCAGGGTGAGGCTCAACAAAAGCTCGATGTAGTTGCCAACGTTAGGTTTATCAGGGCGTTAAAAAATGGGGGAGAGGTAAGTGCCATCATCACCGAAGAAGACGAAGGAATTATCTACACCGATAACGATGAGGGCAAATACGTAGTTGCAATCGACCCGCTCGATGGTTCGTCAAATATTGATGTTAATGTTTCGATAGGTACAATTTTTTCGATTTACCGCCGAATAACTCCAATTGGAACAAAACCAACCATTGATGATTTTCTGCAAGGCGGACGTGCCCAAGTAGCTGCAGGATATATTCTGTATGGTTCTTCTACGATATTGGTTTATACAACGGGGCAAGGCGTAAACTCTTTCACTTACGAAAACTCTCTCGGAGAATATTTCTTATCACAAACCGACGTAAAAAGCCCAGAAGACGGAGCGATTTATTCAGTAAATGAGGGTAACTATAATTCGTTTGTTTCGCCTGCAAGAGCATACATAACCAATTGTAAATTAAGAGATTACAACAGCCGCTACATAGGTTCGTTGGTTGCCGATTTTCATCGAAATCTGCTAAAAGGCGGTATCTATCTTTATCCTCCATCCAAAAAACATCCAAAAGGTAAACTAAGATTAATGTATGAGTGCTATCCGTTGGCATTTATTGCCGAACAAGCAGGTGCAGCCGCCTCGGATGGTTATCGAGATATTTTGGATATTGAACCAACCGAATTGCATCAACGAACGCCATTGATTATTGGTTCGAGCGAGATGGTACGCGATGCTATGAGTTATTTTTAAGACTGATAAAAGTAATCAAGACTTATGACTTGGGTCATAAATAAAACGATGGGTCAGTTTTATTTTTGAATATGGTAAAATCATAAAAATCGAACCACAGAAAAATCCCTGAAATCATTCAGAAATTAGTGCAATCCGCAATTAACACTTCATCAATAAACTAAAACAATTTTATGATTCTTACAGACGAAACCGAAACACTTGAGGGCAAGCGGATTGAGTTGAAGTCAACCCAAATTTTGCGAAACCTCAGTGCTGCCGAATTGATAGAAGAGGCTATCAAAAATGGCGAAGGGCAACTCACCGATACCGGTGCTTTGATGTGCGATACTGGTAAATTTACTGGTCGCTCACCCAAAGATAAGTTTGTTGTGCGTGATGCCAAAACTACCGATACCGTTTGGTGGGGCGACATCAACCACCCATTTGAGCCATCAAAATTTGATGCTTTACTCAATAAAATGCTTGATTTTGTTGCTGATAAAAAACTCTACGTTCGCAATGCCTACGCAGGAGCCAACACAGATTATCGTCTGAATCTGGAAATCATCAACACCCAAGCGTGGCAAAACCTCTTTTGCTACAATATGTTTATTCGTCCGTCGGTCGATGAATTAGAAAATTTTCAGCCAAATTTTACGATTATCTGCATTCCTGAGTTCGAGGCCGACCCAGCCGTGGATGGTACTCGTCAGGGTAATTTCACGATTGTAGATATGACCCGCCGAATTTTGTTGATTGGCGGCACAGCTTACGCGGGCGAAATGAAAAAAGGCATTTTTACGGTTCTTAATTACCTTTTGCCACAAGAATGTGGCGTGCTTTCGATGCACTGCTCGGCCAATGTGGGCAATGATGACGATACCGCAATTTTCTTCGGGTTATCGGGCACTGGTAAAACAACACTCTCGGCCGACCCAAATCGCCGATTGATTGGCGATGACGAACACGGCTGGTCGGAGACGACCGTCTTTAATTTTGAAGGTGGTTGCTACGCAAAAGTGATTGATTTGTCTCGTGAAAAAGAACCCGAAATCTTCGATGCCATCAAATTTGGTTCGATTGTAGAAAATACCCGCTTTTTTGATGGAACTCGCACGGTAGATTATACCAATAATTCGGTAACAGAAAATACCCGAACAGCGTATCCGATTTTTCATATCCCAAATGCTGTTGAGCCTTCGGTGGCGGGTATTCCTAAAAATATTTTCTTTTTGACTTACGATGCCTTTGGAGTATTGCCTCCTATCTCAAAACTAAGTATCGGGCAGGCGATGTACTATTTTATCTCGGGTTATACCTCAAAAGTAGCAGGTACCGAAATGGGCATAAAAGAACCCCAAGCTACGTTTTCGGCTTGTTTTGGAGCGGCATTTTTGCCACTTCATCCGACCAAATATGCAACTTTGCTCGGTGAAAAAATCCATAATTATAAAGTAAATGTTTGGTTGATAAATACGGGCTTTACAGGTGGCGGATTCGGAGTCGGTACTCGTATGAAACTCAAAAATACCCGTGCGATGATTACGGCCGCTCTCAATGGCGATTTAAATAAAGTGAGTTTTACAAAACACCCTACTTTTGGCGTTCTGATGCCCGACCATTGTCCTTATGTTATATCAGATATGCTCAATCCTCGTAATACATGGGCCGATAAGGAGGCTTACGACAAAGCCGCTCAGAATCTGGCTCGAATGTTCGACGAGAATTTCAAGAAATATGAAGATTTTGCCGATTCAGAAATCCTTTCTGGTCGGCCGGTAGTTTAATGTTTTTTCGTTTTTGCTTAGTAGAAAATAAAATGCCCTGTCGGTTGACGGGGCATTTTTTTATGAGGATTTTTTTCTGGATTCTTGCATCTTGCTTCTTGTTTCTGGTGGCAAAAAAATACCGTAGCACTTTGAGTACTACGGTAAAACTCTAATCCAGGAGCGTTAATCCCAATTTTTAGTTATTCTCTTCTACCTTTTTGGCAAATTGAACTGGTACGAAGCTCGAAGGAAGTTTGTTTGCCATTTCGGCAAAACGCTTGGCTTCTTGCTCACGACCTGTTTTGTAGAGTAGATTCGAATATGTTTTCAATGCAATCGGGTTCGATGATAAACGGAGCGATTTACTCAACCATTTCAATGGTTCTTTCAATGACTCTTTGTCGTTGATATTTTGGGCGTATCTCCAGCCATAAAGGCGTAACTGATAAGCCACTTCGTCGTTGTACGAAGTCTCGATTTCGTCACGTAATTGCTTCCATTCTTCTTCCGAGAAATTGAGTTTATCTTCATATTTTTTGTACTCTGCCATACTTTCATTTACGAGAGCCTCAATATCGAGGGAATCAAAATGATTTAAGTATTCATTAATCTCAAATTTGTACTTTGTCCAATCTTTAGCGATTTCATAATAATCGATTCTGTAACTCGACATCACCAAACTTTTATTGTAAAACACTGATTCTTTTTCATTCCAGTTTTTGGCAATGGCTCTTACTGCATCGTTTAGCAACACTTCATTTTTGGTCAAGACGGCTTCGTTAAAAGAACGGTCGATGATACGATTGATTCTGAGTCGAAATCCTGCCAAATTATCATCCGAAAATGCTTGTGCCGCTTCAATGTTATTCATCAAAGTTTGAAAAAGAGCATCGCTACAATTTTTATTGGTTTGATAAAGGTATTCACAAATCAAAATCATGTTTTTCTCTGATTTTTTACTTACATCAGATAATTCTGTTACATAATTCCGAATGGCTTTGTCTAAATCTTTGATGTTTTTCTCTTTAGAATTGCCCACCTCTACATTTTGAAGACGACGAAGCGAATACAAATACAAAAACTCTTGGCTACGTTCGCCGTTTTTGAAAGCTTTGTCGAGTTTTTCGATTGTCGAAAATTCATTATTCAGATTAATTGCCACATTGGCTTCGTTCAAGATTTCGCTTGGCGTTTTTGTGAAATTAAATTTATGAATCAATTCGCCCTTTGGGGTAAAGAAAAAATATCCAGCCGTGATTCCTCGGTATTTAAAATCTTCAAAAGTGCTTTTATCACGAAGCGATTCACCATTGATTTTAAGATTAATAAAGTTTTCGTTAAAGGTTTCACCTACTTCGGGGTCGTTCAAGACATTCATCTCCATCCATCGGCTATTGCCACCGTAGTTGGTATAGGCTACAAACACAATTTTTTTCTGCTGTTTGGCAAGTTTGAGTGCTTCGGTAAATGATTGATGAATAAATGTGATTCCTCTTTGTGCAATAAGCTGATTCGATAATAGGGTAAGCAGTAATAAAATTAGTTTTCGCATAGAGTTTTTGAGTTAGTTTCCTGATTTTCAGTGGTTCTAAGGCTTATAAATTTTGTACAAAACAATTATGGTACCGTTTGATAATTATTTCGAGTTATTGATTCTCAAAAAGTATGCCATTTAATAATAATTTCAATGATTTTACAAAAATGAGAATTGTTAAATTAAGTCTTTGTAAAGTGCAAAATCTTTGAAAAATGCAAAAAATATTGAATAATGTTTCGCGATACCAAATATTAGCTTTACCTTTGTGGCTGTTTAATAAAAGTTATTCCGTTCAGTACTCTGCGGTATCAATCGTTTTAAGGGCTATTCGGGGTTTAGATAAGTTAAAGAGATGTTGGCAATGCTCTTTCGTTTCAGAATCCTACCACATAGCAGTCTTTCGACCAATTTTCCAACCAGAGCAAGCAACGGAGACCTTTCAGTTGTCCGTTTTTTCTAATTTTATTGTTTGAATGTTTCGTGTTAGAGTGCTTGATTGTTATGCATAACAACCAAGTCGCCAAACCTTGTGAGCATCCGAACAACTCAAATCTTTATGCAAAAATTAAAGTTTTCTGAACTTCCGGTATCGGAAGAAATCCTGCAAGCCGTTGCAGAAATGGGTTTTGTTGAGGCTTCGCCTATCCAGTCTGAGGCCATTCCAGTCGTATTACAAGGTAGAGATGTCATCGGTCAGGCACAAACGGGTACGGGTAAAACCGCCGCTTTTGGTATTCCTGCCGTTGAATTTGTCAATCCCGACATCAAAAGTCCACAAGTTTTGATTCTATGCCCAACCCGTGAGTTGGCAGTGCAAGTGGGCGAGCAATTAAAGAAAATTGCTCAGTTTAAAAGAGGAGTATTTATTGAAGTTATTTTTGGTGGTGATTCATACGACCGTCAGATTCGTTCACTCAAAAAAGGTGTTCAGATTGTTGTAGGTACACCGGGCCGCGTAATTGACCACTTAGAACGTAAAACGTTGAATCTCAGTGAGTTGAAAATGATGATTTTGGACGAGGCTGACGAAATGCTCAACATGGGATTCCGTGAAGACATTGAGAAAGTGCTTTCGATGGCTCCAGAAGAACGCCAAACGTTGTTGTTCTCGGCTACGATGTCTAAAGAGATTCTTTCAATCACAAAGCGTTTCCAGAAAGACCCTGCAATCGTTAAAGTTGTTAAAGAAGAAATCGCCAACGTAAACATCGAGCAATTCTATTTTGCGGTTCGTCGCGAAGCCAAAATGGAAGTAATGTGCCGATTGATTGAAGTTCACGATTTGAAATTGATATTGGTATTCAGCAACATGAAATCTAAAGTTGATGAGATTGTTTCTGAATTACAACTTCGTGGATACGCCGCCGAAGGTCTGCATGGAGATATGCGTCAGCAGGCACGTACACAAGTAATGAATAAGTTTAGAGGTGGCTCAACAACTATCTTGGTTGCTACCGATGTTGCCGCTCGTGGTATCGACGTAAAAGGTGTAGATGCTGTATTCAACTTCGATATTCCGATGGATTTAGAATACTACGTTCACCGTATCGGTCGTACAGGTCGTGCTGGTAAAACTGGTAAAGCATTTGCTTTGGCATCGGGTGTTGAGAAAAAACGCTTGAGAGACATCGAAAACTACATCAAGGTTCGTATTCCGAAAGGCGAGATTCCGACATTAGCCGAATTGCAAAATGCTCGTAATCAGAAGTTTATTGAGCAAATCAAAGAAGTTATCAACGAAGGCGTTGATGATACTTACGAGCCAATCATCGAGACCCTCAAAGAAGAAGGATACTACAATACTCAGATTCTTTCGGCCTTATTCAAGATGCAAATGGGTAGCGTAAAATCTACTTTTGCCGATGGAGATTTAGCCGAAGAAGACCGTCGTCCGAAAACTTTTGACCGCAACGAAAGAAGTAGCGACAGAAGATTTGACCGCAATGACCGTGGTGGACGTGATTCGAGAAGCGGTGGATTTGACCGTGAAAGACGTGGAAGCTTTGAACCTCGTGGCGATAGAAGCCGCAGTGCAGAGCCACGTTTCGGAGGTCGTGACGGAGGCCGTCGTGGGTCGGGCCGTGAAGGTATGGTAAGATTGTTTATCAATTTAGGACGCAAAGACAACGTTGCTCCAAACCATATCGTAGGTGCGATTACATCTGAGGCTCGTATCCCAGGAAAAGCAATCGGACAGATTGATATTTACGATAAATTTAGCTTCGTAGAAGTTCCACAAAATGATGTAAACAGCGTTTTGAAGGCGATGAATGGCAACACTATCAACGGTAGAGAAGCAAGCATCGAAATCGCGAAATAATTAATCTTTATATATTTTTAAAGACCCCCATTGTACTTGGTGCAGTGGGGGTTTATTTTTTACTTTATCACATCTCAAAGTTTTTATATCACTATAAAAAGTATTTTGAAAAATAGATTAACTCTTTCACGATAGATTTCGTCTATTATGCTAAATTGTATTGTCTATTCGGTCGTGTAATGAAGCAATTATACTTTTTATTTTTATTCTGGATTCCTTCTTTCGCTTTTGCCCAGTCGCCTTATGTAATCAGAGGCAAGGTGATTGATGCCGTTACACAAGACCCGATACCGTTTGCGGCGGTTAGTTTGAAAAATACAACCTTTGGTACAAACACCGATTTTGAAGGAAACTTCTTGCTTCAACTCAAAGCCATTACTGCCGATTCGTTGCTTATCACGACGATGGGCTACCAACCCAAAACGGTTTTCATTTCAAAAGATTCATCCTCTCAAAATGTATTTATCCTGCTCAAACCCTCCGAAATCGTACTGCAAGAGGTAAAAGTCTATGCGGGCGAAAACCCTGCACACAAAATTATCCGAAAGGCGGTAGCTGCTAAGTCCGAAAATAATTACAAACGAATCGAGGGTTTTGACTATAAAAGCTACAATAAAATTGAGATTGACCTCAATAAAATTAGCGAAAAACTTCGCGACCGTAAGATTACTCAAAAAATAAACAAAGCCATCGAAGATATCGGGACACTGACCGATGATGATGGCGATGTACTGCTGCCAACTTTTATTTCGGAATCAATTTCGCATTATTACTACCGAAATAACCCAAAATTGGCAAAAGAAATCATCGAAAAGACAAATATCAGAGGTGTGGGTGTGACGGATGGAAGTCTGACTTCGCAACTGATTGGTTCGTCGTTTCAACAATACAATTTTTATGTCAACCAAGTTAATGTTCTCAATAAAAACTTTGCTTCGCCCGTTGCCGACGATTGGAAACTGATTTACGATTATTATTTATCCGACAGTACGTATTTTGGCGATAATTTCTGCTACAAGATTGATTTTACGCCCAAACGTCCGCAAGATTTGGCTTTTTCGGGTACAATTTGGATTGAGAAAAATACTTGGGCGATTGCTCAAATAGATGCTACAATTACCAAAGATGCCAATCTTAATTTTGTTGAGAGAATCAAGATTCAGCAAGAGTTAGAACCCATTGGTAAGGTTTGGTTTCCGGTAAAAAACCGAATTTTGGTGGATGTAAACGAATTGACCAAAAATTCGGCGGGTATGTTGTTGAAATTCACGAATTACAACGAAGACATCGCAGCCGACCGAGTGCAGGACGTAAAGTTTTTTGATAACGGAATCGAGATTGCTCCCGATTACCGAGAAAACGATAATTTGTATTGGCAGCGAGTTCGCCCCGAACCTTTTTCGACTAAAGACCAAATGGCGTATTCGATGATTGATACCATCCGAAATATGCCCGTGATGAAACGTTTTGCGAGTTTGGCTACACTCGCCTCAACTGGTTATCAGAGGATTTTTACAGGGATTGAGTTAGGCCCAATGGTTTATACCGGAGCCATCAATAACATTGAAGGTGTAAGGATGCGTTTGGGACTGAGAACAAACATAGAATTTAGCAAAAAGTGGATTTTGCAGGGGTATTTGGCTTACGGAACAAAAGATAGAGACTGGAAGGCTGGGGGAGAAGTAACCCGCATTATTTCTCGGAAGCCCTGGACAACTTTTAGCATCAAACACACCAACGACATAGAGCAGGTTGGGTTGCGTAATGAAGATTTAGGATTAGGGTCGATTTTTGCGGCTTACATGAAATTTGGTACGCTGATGCGACCATTTAGAGAAATCGAAAACCGAGTGCAGTTTCAGCGAGAGGTCGCTAAGGGGATATTTACTAATTTTGGCATGCGAACCCGAACTTTTAATCCACTGTACGATTTTGCTTATCGCCAAACTCCGAGTCTGGGCGAATCATCGCCATTGATTACCAATTTTAACACCACCGAGTTTGTTTCAGAGCTGACATTTGCCCGTGATGAATTGGCCATTATCAGCGATAACGAAAGATTGAGTTTTGGTACGACCAATTCGCCAACCATAACTTTTAAGTATATTCTCGGGGCTAAAAATGTTTTTGACGGCGATTTTAATTACCATAAACTGATGGCAAAGTATAGCCATACGCTCAATCTGGGGTATTTTGGGAAGACCTACTACCGAGCCGAAGCAGGAGCGATTTTCGGGACGGTTCCGTATCCGTTACTAAAAAGTCATTTGGGTAATGAGAGCATTTTTATTGTGGGCAATTCGTTTAACCTCATGAATAATTTTGAATTTGTGAGCGATAGGTACGCCTCTGTACGTTATACCCACGATTTTGAGGGGTTATTCTTCAATCGAGTTCCGCTCATCAGAAAACTTAAATGGCGAACCTTTACGACTGGAAAATTCTTAATAGGAGGTATTTCAAAAGCAAATCAACAGATAAACCCACTGACCGAAGGGAGTAGCGTGACACCTACTTTTAGTAGCTTAAATAGTACGCCTTACGTAGAACTCGGCTACGGAATCAATAATATCTTCAAGGTTTTAAGAGTAGAAGCCATGCACCGCCTTACCTATCGCGATATGCCCAATATCAAGAAATTTGGCGTAAAATTTACGTTGGAGATTACACTTTGATTTATTTTAACGTGAGTTATGGGTAAAATTCTTCGTAAGAACACGCCGCGGCGTGTTCTTACGAAGAAGAAATATCCAGCATAAACCATAGTTCACGCTATTTTACTTTTCTGTACAGTTTTACGATTTCGCCAATTACGAGCGATGGGTCGTTTTTCCATACTTTATGCCCACTGTTTTTGGCTAATACATAACTATGATTGGGTAATTCTCCAAAAGCCCTAAGGCAGTTTTTCCATTCTTCTTTCTTGTTTTCTTTTACGATTGGAGGCGGAATATCAGCCCCGATGACTGTCAGTGGAATACTCGGAGGTAATTGTTTGTCTTTTGTGTAGTCGTAAATTGACTCAAGATTATCGAGAACGTGGTAAAGGCCAATGGCTTCTTTTTTTAGCATCTGCCAATCATCTTTACTGATAGATTCTTTGGTTTCTCTTGCTCTCGATTTAGTGAAATAGCAAGGTGTTAATACATCAATAAATACAACTCCTTTTACTTTTTTTGGGTTTTTTAATGCAAATAATGTTGAGTAATAGCTACCAAACGAATGGCTTACAACGAAGAAGTTTTTGAAATAACCCAATTTTTTCAATCCTGTTTCTAAAGCGGTTACCTCATTTTGGATGTTTATTTTATTGGTGTCTATCTCGCTCAATCCTAAACCCGCTCTGTCGTAAGTTATCAATGTTGCTTGGGTTGAGTCGTGCAGTGGTTTGAGTAAATCTTTCCACACAGTGCTGTCATCGCCATTGCCAGACTCAAAAACGATAGGTACTCCTTTGCCTTTGACCACTCTAAAATGGAGTTTGTAACCGCCTACATCTACCAATGTATCTATTGTTTGTGCTTGAGCGGAGTAAATGATTAAAATACTGAAAATTAGAGATATAGCTTTTTTCATTTTAGTAGAGAATTTTACATCGCAATACTAAAAAAGATTTATGAATCTCTAATACAAGAATATATGAGAGGTGTTTATGGCTGACCAATTACCCGAACGGGGTTTATAGAATGAAAAATAGTAGAAATACGAAGGGTGTAGTACCCCTTTCACGGTTTCACTAATTGTTTGATTGATGTAGGGCAATTCGGTTGCCTTCGCTGTCTTCAAATTCGGCTACCGAACCCAAATCTCCATTTGAAGTCTTCGGATACAAGATTTTTCCACCGTTCGCAACAACCAATTTCAGGGTTTCGTCAATGTTTTCGGTTTTGAAATAGATTACTACTCCGTCTTTGGTAGGTTTGTAGATTTCTCCCTTTGCCAAAGCCCCCGATATGCCTGAGTTTTTTTCTACAAACGGAAACAACGCCATTTGGTTGCCGTCAATTTCTTCTTTCTCAAAATCAAAATGAAAAACCGATTGGTAAAACTTTATTGCTCTATCGATGTCATTGACGGGTATTTCGAAATAGACAACTGGATTTGACTGTTTGGACAGAAGATTCTTTTCAGTCTGCTTGGTTGTTGTTTTTGAGTCGTTGCCACAAGAAATCAGCAGTTGAATTAAAACTCCAAAAATTATCGTTGTCAATACCTTTTCAGTTCTGTTCATTTAATTTATCGTTTCAATTTACAGGTTGTTTTAAAATACGTAAAATAAATTCCCCAGAAAACCATGATACGGCTAAATCATAGTATCTTGATTTTCAATGTTAGAGGTTCGAGCTGTGCCACAAGGCTGGAAATGTTGCTGTGTTAGCCCCAAACAATGCCGATTGAAAAACTGCCAATAAAGTTAACAACTAAAAGCCAGATTGAATTCGGTGAAGCCCAATATTAGTTGATAGTAGTACAATTGCTGGTATTCATAGTCAGATGATTTGTCCGTAGTAAAGATAGGTCTCAAGTATAAGTTGTTATAATAATTACTTTCGGTGAAAAATAGTTGACAAGACCTAAAAACGCATCGTTTAAATTCATTTTTTAAACAGTTTACCTTTGATAATTTTGCCTTCTTTTTTTGCAAGATAATAAAGTACTATTCCTATAAGTAATAAAAAAGATGTTGTAAAAATTGAATCTTCAATTCCAACTGCACCACCTGTTAATAGTTCAGGACCGGTGAAAGTTGATTGAATGATACTGCCCATATCATTTAGCCCGGTGAGATTTGAACCATAAAATGGCTGAGAAAAATTCCAACCTAAATGGAAGAAAAATGGTAGCCAAATTCTTTTCGTATAGATAAACATCATTCCCAAAGTAAATCCCCAAATCAAAGTTGAAAAAAGACTAAATAGGGTGAAATTTGGATTAAAAATATGTTGCATTTCTACTAACATTCCAATGACAAGGCTTAAGTTAGTACCTAACCAATTTTCACAGATACGAACGATTAACCCTCTATGAAACAAGTCTTCAACTATGGCCGCGAACATTAATAATGTGAAAAACTTTATTGGGTAGTGAGCTGTTGAAATACTAAAAGCCTGGTAATACCCTAATAAGTATAAAATGAAAATAGAAAAGGAAATTGTAAAAAATCCAAAGAAAAATCCACCAAACATTTCTTTGAGTAAATGCTTGGTGGATAACTCTGTTACTTCTCTTTTATCATAAAAACGGAATAAATAGTAATAAGCGGTTAATAAAACAAGAAAAGAAATAAAGTGAATAATTGGATTAGCAATATTTTTATCTTGGATAATGCTATAAAAAAATGGTTTCAAAACAAAGTTTTGAATTACGACAAATAGAGAAAAAGGAACGACAATCCCAATGATAATTTTTGTTATTGGAAAATGCAGCACTCTTTTGGTTAATACATTCATTGTTTCTTTTGATTTATTGTATTTGAAAATTTTATACAAAGAAAATTCTTTATTATCTTTACAGCAAGTACATACAATAAAGTAGCCTACATACTAAAAAGATAGTATTGCTGATTATCAATGTTTTAAGTTTTATAATAAATGAAGAATAAAATTAATAAGGCACATTGTGCAGTTGATTATGCTTTCCAACGAATAGGTGGAAAGTATAAAGGACGAATTTTATGGATATTGAGAGATGGTTTTTTGAGATATGGGGAATTAAAAAGAGCAGTGGTGGGTATAACACCAAAAATGCTTACACAAACGCTAAAAGAATTGGAAGCCGATGAACTAATTGTCAGAAAAGTTTATTTGGAAGTTCCACCGAAGGTTGAATATTCATTGACCGATACAGGGAAAGAATTAATTCCGTTTATTAGTCTAATGCGAACTTGGGGTGAAAAACAAATGTCAGCAAGTTAAAACTTACAATGCTTAGGGTCTTGTGGTATGCTTGCTATCAACGAAATAGGCTTGGCGAAGGGGTGGAAATAGAATTCCGTCTGCCCTACTTTTGTCAAACCCCTTGTTAGCTGTTCGTTGTTTTATTCACCCTGCGTTTCTTAGATGATTTTGCAACTTTATTGTATTCAAGGCACAAGTTTAAGAAAAATTCAAAGTCTTTTCTGTTTTTAAACCCATCAGGATTTATATAGCAATAACCTTTGTATTCTTTGCCTTTCATCAACATTGTCTCATAACCATCTTTTTCGTAAAGTTCTTCTTGTCGGCTTGGGTCAAAACGCAACATTAACTTCTCACTGCTTACGCAAACACAAGTCTTGCCGTTCACCATAAAATTTAGCACATTGAACATTTGTTTTTCTTCAATGTCTATATCTGGTATTTCTGCAAGATATTCTCTAACTCTGTCAGCAAGATTTGTGTCGTAAGCCATTAATGAAAATTATTTACGTGAATGAAGTCCAACTGTATTACCTTCTGTGTCAATGAAAATTGAAATGAAGCCAAATTCACCAATATTCGTTTTAGGTTGTACCACTTTTCCACCTGCTGCTTCAATTCTTTGTTCTTCAGCAATATTATCTTCGGTTTCAAAATAGACAACCGTATTGTTACTACTCGGAACAAAATCGGCTTTCTCCACCAATGCACCTGAAATGTCGTGACTTTCAGGGCTGAAAGGAAAGAATGATTGCTTACCCCATTCAATTGGTGCATCAGTCAACGTTAAATTAAAAACTGTTTCGTAGAATTTCTTTGCTCGGTCTAAGTTTGCTACATGGAGGTCAAACCAACCAACTGGATTTACATTTGCCATTTTACTATAATTTTTAATTTTTTGCATTATTGCGATGCAAAACTATAATCAACTAAATCGGCAAAATTGTAAAAATGGGACAAGACTATTTTTTGTCAAAAATCAGAGACATTTTAAGGTCATCACCGAAAAACTTCTTTGGTGTTAAACCCGTGAATTCCTTAAATTCTTTTATGAAATGGGCTTGGTCAAAATATTCGTTTTCATAAGCCAAATCAGTTAGACTTGAAATCTCTTCATTCAACAATACTTTCAATGTCGTTTGAATTCTAATTGTTTTTGCAAGTTGCTTTGGACTTAACCCAATGGTTGAAGCAAATTTCCGAGCTAATTGTCTTCGGTTTATGTTATAGTTTTTTGAAAATGCATTTATAGAAAACTGCCCATTTGTTTTGAAGATGGTTTCAATAGTTGATTTTACGATATTGTCAATGTTCTTTCTGTCAGCTAATTGTTTAAAAAGAAAGGCTTCAATAATTTGAATTCTTTCAGATGTAGAGTTTGCGTTTAAGATTTGATTGCTAAGTTTTATGCCCTCTTCTCCAAATAAAATGTCTAATGGAACCGCAGTGTTTTCCATTTTTTTGATTGGAATTGATGTAAAAGGCAAAAAGCCATTTGGTTTGAATTGTACAACAAAACTACCTGTTACTCCTACCGGTTCAATCACATAGGGCTTTGTCAATTGTCCAATTAAAAAGCATTTTGGTAAAATTGTAATCTCTCCATTTTGAGAATGATGTTTGTAAGTGTCGCCATAATGAAAAATTAATTTCATCGTTCCGTCTGGTACAATGGTGTTTTTGAGAGGTATATTTTCCTTTACACCATCTAATGTCCAATACCGTTTGACGAATTCTGTCAAATTTTTATTTGGTTCGTATGTTTTTGGGTTTAAATCCATTGCCAATATTATGTTGCGGTAGTTTTTATTAGTCCAAATCCACCTTAACTTCTTCTCCCTCTTTTTTAATTGTCACTAATTTAATGTTCATTACATTAGTTGGAGAACCCCATTGTATAACATCCACATTTTGGGTTGCACTACCCGAACCGTCAGGATTAATAGTAATATTATAAGAGCCGTTTGGCGTACGAGTAGTATGGGTATATTTTGTAGCTACAAACTGAACTGCTAAATAATATTCTCCAGGTTTCAAATTTTGGAATGAAAAACTGCCTTTATTGTCTATAACTTCTGTAAGAAGCGTTTGTTCTTTTACTTCCAATGGTAATGGATAAGGACCACAACCACTAATTACCTGTCCTCCAACAATTGTACCCGGGAATTTCTTTTGTACTGAAAGATTGAAATCTACCCACTCTTTAAAATAGGGTGTATTCGGTATGAGCATTACAATACTCCCTTTGGGGGCTCGTATTTTGTCTCTACTTTTAAGACTCTCCATTATAGTCCTTGGCTTATTTTCGTCCACAGTATATGCTCTGCCATTAATCTTTGCAGTACCCTTGCTAATCATGGCGTTGGCTTCATTAACATTAAACTTTGTTTTTATTGGATTTATATCTTCTAAGTTATCTTCATAAAATTTTTCACTGCTGCCATTATATACAAGTGTTAGTATTCTTCTTGTTTTTTTGTCTATTACTATTTTATAGGTTTCAGTAATGGTAAGTGTGTTTCGGAGTTCTACTAAAAACACATCTTTTATTTCACCTGTTCTGCAAGAGGGTGTTTTAAGCTCTTGTACCTTTTCTATTTCCCAACGCATCACTTTGGTCCTGTAGCCCTGGTCAAATGTTACTTGGGGAATAAATGCCTTATAACCTTCTTTTAATGGTAAAATGCTTATCAGAATTTCTAACGAACTGCCAAGAAAAAATTTCTCTTCAATAGAAACGTCAAACTTTTCTTTTTCTCCAGTTGCATAGTTTTCTAATTCCCCTTTTATCTTACTTCCAAACGTTAAATTGTAAGAAAACGTTTCTGTCTCTGATGTAGCAGTTATAGGTTCAAATGTTTTGGCGTTTAAAACGGATTTTCTTTTAACCACATCCTTTCCATTTTCTGTAATTCGTTCTACAATGGTTATTTCCTTTGCTGACTTGTTAATCGTCACAAAACGTCTATTTGGTGATTGAGGATTACCTGTATTAAAGAGATTGTTCACTTTTTGTTCCCATGTAAAACTTCCAGTGTTAAGTAGTTCAGCATTGATACTTGTGCTACTCGGTTGAATAATATTGGCTTTTTGGGCAAAACTATAAAGCGATATTGTTAGTAAAAAAGCAGCAAAGATGGGTTTTTGAATTAGTCCTTTTATTTGGTCTTTTATATTCATAATCTGTCTGTTTTTATGAGTTTCAAATTCCACAATGCAATCGAGGGTGCATCAGTTAGCATCAAGTGTACCACTGAGGCGGAACACTTTCACCTCAGAAAATTTTAGATTTACTATCTACATGCTAAAACCCAGCTTTATTTTGTATCGGTACATTGTTTTATTCAACTCTTGTTCCAGCTTTAATACTTCTTTTGTTTTTTTACTTATCCAAAATACCTCCTTATTACCTTTACTGTTATGCTCCAACAGCCAGCAATCAATTTTTTGAGAATCGTATCCGATAAGCTGTGCCGAACCTGTTACAGTATAAGCAACAGTTTGATACTTAGACGAGGTCCCCGGATCATAAAAAGGAATTAGAAATGTTACTCCATTTTTATACGGCAACAACGGAAATGTTTCTAAATCTAAATGCCAGTTTAGATAATATTTATCAACAGATGATTTATAGGCATCCCAGATGGCTTTGGCCTGTCGGGTTGTAACTGAATCGCTCAATAAGTTGCCGTTAAGGTGAACTGTTTTATTCGCAAAATCAACAATTGTTTCAGTAACAGTTTTGGTGGCGGCTGTTCTTGATGTTTTAACCTTCCACCATGTTTTATGATACAGAGGTTGCATTGTTGCAGCATTTGAAATAGATTTTACAGTATGTATTACACTATCCTTATCTTCCCACTCTTGTGTAATCTCAATCACTTGCTTTCCATTGTAGTCGCTTCGTTTAATTGTTCTTGTCCAAAATTGTGTTTCTGTTCGTGGGGCATCCTTATTCATTTTAAAATACACAAGGTAACGGTGAACACCTTCTTTTAAAACTTTGGTGTTAATGTTTGTTCCATCTATTTGGATTGTATCATTTTTTTGTGCTTTAGCTTTGTATAAACAAAGAAAAAAAGTTGCAAAAAATATTTTCAAAATAAGTTTCTTCATGAGTTTATTTATTTGATTTTTAGTCTATTTAGCCGCTGATAATGTTTTCAGGACTCCGATTGTTATTAAGAAAAAAGCCGAACTGTTTTATTATTTTAAAATATTTGCTCGTGTACGGATTTTGTTATTGGCGACATTATTTTACCTGAATGTTAGGTAGTTTTAGTACACTGTAAACTAAATTAGTATGATTTTTTTCTCGCAGATTCCCGCTGATTTAGTAACGGAGATATTCGCTGATTACTTATTCATTTGCGATAGTCAGCGTTTTTAATTCTGCGACCTTCTGCGGGAAAAATTGAATGTACTTAGTTTAAAATGTATTTAGATTCAATAAGAATAATTAAACATTTCTTTTTTAAGGAAAATCTGTGATTTTTTCCTATAATGTCTTTATGTTATCATCCGGAATCCTGTCTATCATTTTGTTATACGGGTCGACACCTGCTTTGATTGGCAGTTTGTTAGTGATAAAAGTATAGGTAGATTTTCCTGGTTTCACCCAAACTTTCTTCATAACTAAAGGTATCTTTGTAGTCATACCTTGTTTGTTTTTAGTATCATTATCAAATACTGCAATTTCTAATAAGTTTGGTTTAGTTCCTGTAGATAATAACTTACCATTACCATCAAAATAGCTTTTAGAACTTTCAACTTCGAGAGTTACTTCATAGTTGCCGTTGGCTACTTTTTTATAGTAAGCATTTGTAATCTTGTTAGAATAAAGTGTAATCTTTTTGAAACTATCTTCTATGTAATACTGTAAGTCAGCCGGTGTCGCCGCCTTAATAAAGTCATACCATTCTAATGTAGTAGTGAAAGGTGCTTTTTCTCTGAAACGTGCTGACTCTACATAGGCTTTGAAAGCATTATTTAAGTTCTTTTCACCTATTAAATCTTGAAGACCATAAAGTACCAAACTGCCTTTTTGATACCACACATATTTCTGATTATCATTGTCCATCAATGTTTTCTCAAACTTACTTTCGTTTGCTCTACTACGTAAATACGTATCCAAATCTTCTTTTAAAAATTTTTGCATGGCATCTACTCCATATTCTTTTTTCATGACCATCAACGAAGAATACTCCGCCATAGATTCTGAAATTTGATTGGCACCACGAGTTGCAGAAGGCATAACTTGATGACTCCACCATTGATGAGCAACTTCATGTGCGGTTACTGTATAAACGTAATCCAAATTATTTGGGACACTAAAATCTCCTACCCAGCCAAAACTTTCTGCAAACGGAACCGTATTAGGAAAGGATTGTGCAAAACTGGCATAACGGGGGAATTCGAGTATCCGCATTTGAGTGTACTGGTACGGGCCATAATTCTCTGAATAATAATCCAGCGAGTGTTTTACGCTTTTTACAAAACGAGCAATATTATAGGTATGTGTTGGATGATGGTATATTTCTATATTTACTTTTTCGCCGGCTTTGCCTTGCCAAACTTCTTTATGAACAGCATATTTAGCAGACGAAATGTTATAGAAAAAGTCTAACTTATCATTCATTTTATAAGTAAAATACTGTCTGCCATTGGCTTTCCATTTTTTCTGCAAATAGCCTGGCATAATAGCAATTTGGTTGGGTGCTGTACTCACTGTTCCTTCAAAAGAGATAAAATCACCATCATCGTTAAATAATAGATTACTCAATCCCCAGGCATCGGTTTGTGGTGGTTCCTGATAATCTTTAATAGGCAGCTTGTATTTTTTTCTGTCTTGGTCACTTGTTAGCTCGCCTTGGGTATCATAACCAAAAGAAGGGATGAAGTTGTTGTTTAAAAATGTACCGTTGTGTACAATATCGGAACTCGAACCATCATTAGGAAACCCTTTATAGAAACCAGTAACTTGTAAAACCATTGTAATGGTATCCTTAGGTTGTAATGGTTTGTCGAAAGCATAAATTTCATAACCAAAATCTTTGTACTTTTTAGTAAGTTTTGGAGTTTTACCTTCAATAGTAAAGGTATTTACTTCTTTTTTTAGTACATCTTCCGGACCCCAATTCAAATGTAAAGCGTTGATAACTTCATCAGATTTATTTACCATTTTATAGGTTACCTTAATTTTGGCTGACCTGTTTTCTGGAAATAAATCGGCGTTTACTTTTACATCAATAACTTTTGGTTGTGCAATTTTATCATACTTGCTAAGTTGTTTTTCATATTCGGCAGAAGCAATAATTCTTTCTTTTTCTGTTTTGTAGTTGTTCAGAATTGTAGTATTGTAATAAATAAAGCCACCCGAACCCATAAAAATGCAAAGCAAAATAAAGAATGCTGAAGTGGTTCTAACATTCAATCGCTCTCTTGCTATTTGCCAACGTGCTTTTCTACCAGAGTCGGTTCCACGTTTCCAGAATAAATACCCAATAATTAGTAAAACGCCACCACAAGCCAACCAATAGGTTCTGAACCAAAATAACGCTTCGGCAAAATGCCCAAATCCATTCATGTCAGATAACGTATAGTTTGGTGAGTAACTATACAAGTATAAATTGTTGTCTATATTGGCAAATTGATTCAATCCAAAAATGAATGCCCAAATCGCCATAGCAATAACGTGTCCCATAAACTTTTTGGTCACTAACGAATGCACAAAAAAGGCCAATAAAACGAAAATGATGTACTTCGGAAATTCAATTAAATACAAATCGGTGAAGTACATATCAAAATCGAAATTGAAATACCCTTTAATGATTTGGATGAGTACACCGTTAAACATAATGATATTAACTAAGACAAAGCTAATCATCACTATGGATAAAAACTTAGAACCATATACCACGCGATTCGGTAACGGAAACGCACCAAATATCTGGTCATAATTAACGTTGCGTTCTCGATGCAATACTTCACCTGTTATAAATACAATAAGGATAAAGATGAGAATCATATACGAATCATTTTTTATCTCCAACATATAGTATGTCGTTGGTAACGAAGGTGTTCCGTATATTGGATTGCCAAACCATGCATCAAAAAACAGAGAGAGTACAGCAGCAATTAGAATGACTATAAAGAAGTTATCTTTAATGATGTTCTTGAATTCCATAAAGGCTAAATCAATAAATAATCTAATATTTAACCTTTTGGAGAACTCTTTTGAAACCTTAGGGATTTTAGTAAAGGCAGCAGATACATTGGCTTCATCTATGTTGTCATTTTTCTTTTTTGAAGTATAATTTTTCTTTAAAAAATTCATGAAATCAAATCGGAATAATGCAAAAAGCAGAGCTGACACACCCAAACCAACCCATATAAGACGATTCCAAATAAGCATTCCTTGAAACGGAACCGTCATCGAGTTTTGTTCTTCTGGCGTCCAGTAGCGAATAATATTCAGATACGTACCTAAACCAAAAGGGTCCAGTAAGCTTGCTAAGTTTTCTTTTTCAATATCTTTCGTTAAGGTTATCGTAATAATATACGTAATAAATAAAATGGCACCACCAGCATAGGCCAACATCACCCTTTTTGTCAAACTAACCAACGCAAAGAAAATACATCCTGCAAAGAAAAAATTTGTCCAATACAGCATTAAAGTTGGCTTCAAATAATACCAATGATTAAAGCTTGTAAAGCGTTCAACTTCTTCATAACCCGCATAAGGGCCAATCATAAAACCTATGATTAATCCCAATTGCAATCCCAGGCTTACCATAAGCAGTATTGTCATAGAACCAAAAAAGCGACCTAACAAATAGCCTTTTTCAGTAATAGGATAGGAAAAAAAGTAATTCTCGGTTTTATGCTCAATATCTCTATACACGGGAACGCCCATAATAGCACTGGCCAGCATAATACCGAAAATACTAAAGGTTGATATAATGGTGGCAATAGCGATAGGAGAGTTCACAAACACCTTCTCTGAATTTGGACCCTTTCCGCCAATAGCCATGATTAATCCAAACAACATTAATATACCAAAGTAAGACCAAGTGGCAGGTCTTTTTAATCTATATCTGATTTCGAATAAGAATATTTCTTTAAACATAATTGAATAATTTTATAAGTTCGGATTAAACAATTATACTAAAGTACTATCCAAGCGTGAGGTGATTTCAGCAAAATACACATCTTCTAAATTGGCTGTAAAGGCTTCAAAAGAAGCATCAGGTTTGTTATCGCTCAAGACATGAATAACGGTTTTCCCAGCTTTCAAATGCGTAGAAATAACTTGTAAATTGGCTCTATAATTTGCCAACTCATCTTTTTCAATGGCTTTAGTCCATATTCTGCCTTTAACGCCTTCGGTTAATTCATTTGGATTTCCTTTGGCCACTACTTCGCCCAAACAAATAATCGCCATGTTAGTACATAAGTTAGAAATATCTTCTACTATATGCGTCGATAAAATAACAATTGTATTCTCTCCAATTTCACATAATAAATTATGAAAACGATTCCTTTCAGCAGGGTCTAAACCAGCGGTAGGCTCATCTACAATAACTAATTTTGGTTCACCAATTAAGGCTTGTGCAATACCAAAACGTTGCTTCATCCCACCAGAATAGGTTCCTAAACTTTTATTTCGAACATTCCATAAATTGGTTTTGTTTAAAAGCGACTGTACTAATTCTTTGCGTTCGCCTTTATTTGAAATACCTTTCAAGGAAGCTATATGGTCAAGCATAGTATAAGAACTAACTTTAGGATACACACCAAATTCTTGAGGAAGGTATCCTAAAATTTTTCGAACTTCGGCTTTATCTTTTAAAATATCTAAATCACCTAAGAAAGCTGAGCCAGAATCTGCTTGTTGCAAAGTAGCGAGCGTTCTCATTAATGATGATTTCCCCGCTCCGTTAGGTCCTAAAAGACCAAACATACCTTGAGGTATATCTAATGTGATACCTTTCAATGCATGAACACCGTTTGAATATATCTTGCTTAAATTCTTGATTTTTAATTCCATAATTTTATTGACCTTTTGATTGGTTAATATTTTAGTAATAGCTGTTTTTTGTAAATGCATGGATTGTCAGATAAGATGACAATGCTGTTGCTGATTAAGGAAGCCAAAACTTTCGGATTTGCACTGACTTTAAGGAAACAAAACCAACTTCAAAGTTTGCCTAAATCCCTAATTGTGCCAAACCATTGTTGGGCGATTTTTTTATTTTTGTTGAATTGAATTAATAAATTTTACTTCATCTTCACTTAATGGATATACATTATATTTTGTCCAAAAATTGTCGGTAAAACTATTTCCTGCTTCAAATAATGTTTTTTTACTATATCCGTTGTCAGGAATTTCAACATTAATTTTAAATTCATAAACAAACAAATCACACGCAAAATCAAAATTATGGTCAACTTTCTTTCCCATTTTTATGTACATTCCAACCTGCCTTTTATTGTAAATCAAAATGTACTGATTATTAATTATTTTAAACTTTGACCAAACTAAAAGATTATTACGTTTTCCTTTTGCAATTAATAAATTTCTGGTTTTAGCATTTTTTAAGTGATTTTCAGATGTGTAAATTTTAAATTCTAAAATACTTTTTGATTTTGGGTCAATAATTACATAACCTTTATTTAACATTTCATCACTTTCTTCATTTGGTATAATTTCGATATATTCATATTCATCTCCATTTGCTTCTTTCTTTATTTTCCTTTCAAACTCATAATCATTACTTTTTAACAACTCTTTAATTAATTCAAACTCATAAGCATTTTTTACAAAATCTTTAACGTTAAATATAGAATTAGTAAAATCAACACTTTTATCATCTGTATTCTTTAGATTATTACTTTTCAATGCCCGGTGTTGACCTAAAACTAAAGTTGATTTTCCGTTACTTTTTCTTATGTAATAGTCAACTAATGCATCTGAAAATTTAGTGTAGTCATTATTTACTTTTACAATTTCTCTGAAATAACCTTTTAATAAAGTGTTTTTATCTATTTTGTTTTTTGATAAATTAATTATTTTCTTCAAATAATCTTTCGGGTTTACGTTTGAAATTACTATTTCATTTAAAACATAACTTTTAGGTTTCAATAAAACCTCTTTTAAGTTTCCGTCAGATTCTATAGAAAAAGGTTCATAATTTATATGGCTAAATACAATTTTTGATTTATTATTTACTGTTATATTAAATTCTCCATTTTCGTTTGAAATTGAACCTGTAGAGTTATTTTTTAATTCATTTTCACTGTAAATACTTACATAAGGAATTGGTTGTAATGTTTCGGAATCTTTAATTACTCCTTTGATTTTATTGTTTTGACTCCAGGTTTGGTTGCTAATTAGTAATAGCAAAATGTAAAGCTTTTTCATATTTTGTTGTTTAATTTTTTTGGTAAAATATCACCCAATGTTCCGAGGCTTTACGGGCCGTTGCTGATTAAGGAAGCTGCCTATAAAGATTCAAAACAAACTTTTAATTAAGCGTAAAACCTGTGTTAGCGGTTCGGCTTTACTTTTCTTTTCTAAGGTATTTTTATCAATATTTTTGCTCGTCAATTGATTTTGTAATTTGAGATTTAACTTTTCCGGTATGTTCTGTTGTTTTTGATTCAATTAGCATAATTAAGCATTCTTCTTTAGATGAAACTCGGTGATTGATTCCATTTTTTACAACATAAAAATCCCCTTTTTGCATGACGAAATTTTCTTGATTTTCAATTTCCATTAACAACGAACCTTCAACGATATAAAATAATTCGTCTTCAGTTTCGTGATTATGCCAAGGCACTTCCTGCCCCTTTATTTTTACGACTTTAATATATTGGTCGTTTACTTCGCCAATAATCCTTGGCGAAAAATAGTTGTTAAGGCCTAAAAACGCATCGTTCAAATTCATCTTTTCAACAGTTTATAATTTTAACTTCTCATTTAGTAGTACCCATATCATTTGTTCCAATGAGATTTGAGCCATAAAAAGGTTGAGAAAAATTCCAGCCGATATGAAAGAAACAAGTTAGCCAAATTCTTTTCGTATAGATAAACATCAATGCCATAGTAAACCACCAAATCAGAGTTGAAACAAGTCTTCTATAATGGCCGCAAAGAGTAATATCGTAAAAAATTTTGTGGAGTAGCGAGTTGTTGAGAAACTAATAGCTTGATAATTCCTTAATAAACATAAAATGAAAATAGATAAGGAAATTGTAAAAAATCCAAAGAAAAACCCTCCAAACATTTCTTTAAAAAAGTATTTTAAGGATAGCTCTGTTCTCTCTCTTTTATCATAAAAACGAAATAAATAGTAATAAACAGCCAGTAAAACTATAAGGGAAATAAAATGAATGATTGGAGCAGCAATACTTTTATACTGAATGATGCTATAAAAAAGAGGCTTTAAAACAAAGTTTTGGATTACGACAAATAGAGAAAAAGGAATGACAATTCCGATGATAATTTTTGTTACTGGAAAATGCAGTACTCTTTTAATTAATACATTCATTATTTCCTTTGATTTATTGTAATTAAAATTTTATACAAATAAAACTCCTTATTACCTTTTTGGCAAGTACATACAATAAAGTAGCCTACATACCAAAAAGATAGTATTGCTGATTATCAATGTTTTAAATTTTAAAATTAATGAAAAATAAAGTTAAAAAGGCACATTGTGCGGTTGATTATGCTTTCTAACGAATAAGTGGAAAGTATAAAGGCCGAATTTTATGGATATTGAGAGATGGTTTTTTGAGATATAGAGAATTAAAAAGAGCAGTGGTGGGAATAATACCAAAAATGCTTACTCAAAAGGTTGAATATTCGCTTACCGATACAGGAAAAGAATTAATTCCGTTTATTAGCCTAATGCGAACTTGGGGTGAAAAACAAATGTCAGCAAGTTGAAACTTACAATGCTTAGGGTGTTTTGGTATGCTTGCAACGTACAAGTTATTACCAAAAGCGGGGATTATTAGCACAAAAGTTCAATAGAAGCACAACTGTTGAGCCTTGCACTAAACTGTCATAGAAGCACGTCAGCCGCCATTTTGCAAATGCAATGTTGCCTGCCGTTTTTCCCTTTTTCGCACTATCTGTTCTTCATTTCTACTCGGTTTTTTATCGTTTCAGTTAGAACCTCGTAAAGTTGTCTAAGAATTCTTGTGTCAAAACCGAAAGCTTTTAAAATCGTTTTGTCAAAGTCTTGGCGGTCTTGTCGTTTAAATTCTGTTTTGTAACTCTCTATTGGTCTGTTTTTAATCGTTGCAAAACTTGCTAAAATATCTTGCTTTTGTTTACTGTTCAGTAAATTAGGGTTTAGTATTTTCATTTTAGTTTTGAAAAAGTCTGCGTTAAGGTCTAATGCCCCTAAATTTCTTGAAACTCCGTTGAGTTCTATAATTAACAAACTAATTACAGAGTTAAAAAGTGCAGCCAATAGTTCTGTTTCATTTGGATTTAGTGCTTTTATGTAAACTAATCTTTGATTGACAAATACAGGGCTTTGAGAAAAACCTACAAAAAGTCTTTCGTTAATATTGATAGGTGGCAACAAATTAGCATATTCTTTCTTAACAGAATACCAATAAGGTTTTACTTTCTGATTTACTAAACTTAATGCTTTACCAACTTTATTAGGTTGATTTTCCCATTTCTTTATCCATTTGTAAGCATTGGGATAGTTTTGTTTTAGTTCATTTTCGGATTTATGGCATACAAAAAGGTATTTTTCAGGAATATCTGTGTAAAGTATTGCATCTAATTCTTTTGAGTTTTGAACAATGGGAACTATAAACTCACTTTCAATTCCACTATCTTTTACTTGTTCTTTTGATAGAATGAACATTCTGTCCCAAGGAGTTCTCGTACCACGCCCTGAGTCTATGAGTGCAGGAAAAGGATTGATTAAAACCTTGTCAAAAATTGAAAGAGGATTTTGTGCTATAAAATTGATTGCCCAATTTTCTTGGGTTTGCAAAGAGTTATCCAAATAAACTTTCTCCACGATACTAACCCTTGCACTTCCGTCTTTGGCATAATAAACCGTTTTAAATTGTTGGTCTTGTGTCCAATTTGCAGACGTTTCACAATTTGCGATTTCAGTATAAAAATTTTCAATTTGTTGCAAATCAGTAAATTGTGTGTCAATTTTAAAATTGAAAGTTACGAATTTTGTAGGTTTTGTATTGTTCTTGGCTTTGCGTAGAACTACAAAAATTGTACTTACTTTGCTGTCTTTAAACCAATGCCCTGCATCACTTTTGACAATGTACTGAATATGAAAATTATCTAATAAAAACTGTTTGAATTGTAAACCGTAATTTTTACCAAGCCAAGCATTAGACGTGATAGCGGACAAATAACCGTTGTCTTTTAGAAATTTTAGAGAGTGGTAAAAGCAATAAATATAGTAATCACTTCTTTCGTTTATTTCAAAATTAGTACCATTCAAAAACGCCTTTTGTGTGTTCTGAAACTCTTTTCGGAAATAGGCTGAAAGTACGTTATTGGGTATATCTTCTTGTTGAATAAACGGAAAGTTGCTAACAATAGCATCAAATTCAGGAATTTGCACATCATTCAGTTTGTCAATATTCACATTGTCGGGAATTTTGATAACTTGCTTAGGCAATAAATTGAAAATATCTGCTCTTGTAACTCGTGGAAAATTAGCAAGGTCGTGAACTTCTTGTTTGTAAAGGTTAATTACCATGATACCACTTGTAAAAAGTCAAATGACATTTATCCTTAAAATTTATAAAATTCTCTAATAGTGCGAATTTCTTTAATTCCACTAATCCCTTTTTTGATAATTCTATTTCATCATACTCTCTAAAAAAAAACACTATACCAGACATAACAATTACATCATCACCTATCTCAGAGGCTGTAATGATATCATAATCACTTAAAAAGTCAAATAATTCACCATAATTTCGGCTATCTTTACCATAATTAGGGTATATTATTAAAAGTGCCTCATTCTCGTAAAGTGCATTATCCTTTTCTAAATTAATCATAATTATTTATCTTTAATCATTTGTAATGGTAATGCCTTTCCTGTTTTTTTGTCAATATATTTCCAAAATTTCCAACCGTTTACTTGTGAACCTGTTACAACTACACCTGCTTTTGAAGGTGATTTGTAGAACTCATTATTATAAAGAATTTTTGTTTCAGAGAAATAAATTGCAAAATGTTGATGACCTTTGTAATTGGCAAAAATTTCTAAGCCTTTACTTTCTTCAATATCAGGTGCTTCAATAAAATCTAACAAAGTATTTTCATCTTCAATTTCTAAAATTGTAACCCTTTCCAAAGCAACACCAATTCCAAACTCACACATAAATTCTACTAATTCCTTACCATTCATCAAAGAAATCGGTGCTTTGTAAGGATTTTCTGCTTCTTCTTTTGCAGGCAAAGCAAAATCGGAAGTAGTGATAAAAAGTCCTGTTTGATGGGGGTTTAAACTACCGCGAAGTTGAGCAATATCTCCACGCTGTACATTATTTCGCCATCTTTTTACTTGCACGCATACACTACTACGAATTACACCACCTACGACTAACTCGCCTGTGACATCTATACCGCCGTCTCCACTTTTACCTGTAACTTCTACTTTCTCAAATCCTAATTTTCGTAAAACTTCACCTATCAATTCTTCAAATCTTGATGGGTGCATTGCTAACATTGCCTTTAAAAGTTGGTCTTTTACCGCATTATTTTTTTTACGAATATCAGCAAAAATACCTTGAGGCTCGTGTTCGGTAAGGCTATAATAACCCTTTCCGTGTGCGATAAAACGACTTTCAGTACCATTTAAGGCACATTTGCGAATCTCGGCACTCATAGCTGCTGAAATATTCCCTGCTATAATTACATCGTCACTTTCAAGCAATTCTAAGTCAAATGCTTTACTTGTAATGTCTTTATAATGCAATAATTTAGCCTTTTCTTCTTTGAGAACTTTGTAGGCAATTTCTGAATATGATAAATCTTTAGTCATTCCGTATTATAATAAGTTGACTGTTTCTGATAGAAAAACAAATATCTTCATGCTTACGTAAAGGTTGAATTTTGGCATTTAGAAAATTTGTCGGCTTAGATTTTACCTATACAATTTTATATTTAAATAATTTTTCGTTACTCAAGAAGAGTTTTGCAGTAAACAAACCTTGTGCAGTCAAAACAATTGCCCCATTTTCTTTAATAATTCTTTCGTATTGTTCCCAAAGTTTATCTAATGGAATGACACTATCCCATTTATTTTGGGTAGTTCCATAAGGTAAATCACATAAAATCATATCAATAGAACTGTCTGGTAATTCTTTCATTACTTCCAAACAGTCGCCTTGTATCACTCTATTTTCAAAATCTTTTAAGTCCATTATTTGCTGTTTTTGTACTTCGCAAAGTTACGAATTTTTTGGCTCTGTTGTTGGTTTTTATCCGTTTCTCAAAATGGCTGATAACTGCTAAATATACGCAATAATAAAAAAAATAATGCGACAAGCAAACCATTTTTGGCTGCTTGACGCATCAAAATTATGATGGTAAAATAACCTTAAACCAAATGCTTCTTAAAGAACTCAATCGTTCTGCCCCAAGCTAATTTTGCTGCGGCTTCGTTGTAGCGTGCCGCCGAGGTATCGTTATGAAAAGCGTGGTTTACACCTTCATACATATAAAATTCGTAGGTTTTTCCGTTGCTTTTGAGGGCCTCTTCGTAGGCTTTTGCTCCTTCGTTTACACGTTCGTCGAGGCTGGCGTAGTGAAGCTGCACTGCCGCCTTGATTTTAGGAACATCGGCTGCGGCGGGCTGACGACCATAAAATGCCACCGCTGCTTTAAGGCTTGGAGCGTTCACAGCTAAGTTATTGGCCATGGCTCCACCCCAACAAAATCCTACACAGCCGATTTTGCCGTTTGAATCTTTGCGAGTAGCGGCGTACTCAACTCCCTTTACAAAATTTGCCAAACTTTCTTCGGGTTTAAGCTGGCTGAATGCCGCACGAGCTTCATCTTCGTTGGCCGGTGCCGGACTCACCACGGAAAGTGCGTTTGGTGCAATCGCCAAGAAACCCGCTTGTGCTGCTCGGCGTGCCACGTCTTCGATATGAGCATTGAGTCCACGGTTTTCATGAATCACAATCACGGTAGCATACGCTTTCTGCTCTTTGGGGCGTGCTACGTAGGCTTTCATATCGCCATTTACGCCTTTATAGGTAACGTATTCGGTAAATAAATCATCGGCTTTGGTTTGGGCAAGGGCATAGTTGCCTTCGAGCGATGGCAGAATCGCCATTGCGGCGGTCATACCTCCTGTTAGTACGCTCAAGCGTTTCAAAAATTCATTTCTTGATAACGGCTTGTGCGTGTATTCATCGTAGAGATTAATAATTTCTTGTTTCATCAGATTAAGGTTTTGATGGTCAATATTCAAATATAACGATTCTTTGATGAAGATAGTTATCAATTTGTTGAGTACGTAGGGTGAGAAGATTAACAGTTAGTAGATTTAGACGAATCGAGAGAATCGACCGATTTGAGAATTGTAGATTTGAGATAAAATGGTTTTTTGGAGAAGTAGCTTCAACATCCATATATCAGCGTTTATTTGCGGTCGCACATAGATTACCACTTAAAAATTTATTTAATAATCTACAAAAGGAGAAATTTATCTATAAAAACGCAACACTATTGCAAATTAATTGCAAATCGTTTTATATTTGCAACTCAATTGCACATTAAACAATGTTACAAATATGAAAACCAAATTATTTCTGATTGGATTGTTGATGCTTTCGATTCTTTCGTGTAAAAAAGATGAAGTCGAAGGCGATGAAAACGAATTGATTACAACCTTAAAATTGAAGTTTACTGCGGGCGGAACAACCCAGACTTTCTCTTTTAAAGACATCGACGGAGACGGTGGTGCTGCTCCGACAATCGATAATATCGCTTTAAAACCAAATACGACTTACACTTTGGCGGTTGAGATTTTGAACGAATCGGTTACTCCAGCCGACGACATCACTAAAGAGGTAAAGGAAGAAGCCGACGAACACCTTATGGTTTATACTCCTTCGCCTGCTAATTTATTGACTTACACTTATGGTGATAAAGATTCAAGAAACTTCCCGATTGGACTTACTGGTACTGTTAGAACCACAACAGCGGGTACAGGTAAATTAAAAGTTCAGCTTCGTCACCAACCACCAGCCAGTGGTACACCGACCAAAAACGGTACTGCAACACCTGGTAGCGACGATATTAATGTAGATTTCAACGTAACAGTTCAATAATAAGTTTATTGCAGTAAAATGAAAAAGTCGTGGGTCATCAACTCACGACTTTTTGTTTTCTAACATCTATTTGGTTTGTAAAACCTACCTATGATACAAATATAGACAAATTTGCAATTATGTTGCAAATAAAAATGCAATATTGTTGCATTAATTTTAGGATTAATAGCTAAGTACTTGATTGACAGTAGATTATATTAAAGGTTCTTGCCGATTTTTCAAGAATCACAAAGGGCAAAAAAACACCCCAACCGTTTGCACAGTCGGGGTGGATTCTTTCAAAATTTATTCAATTCTTAATTTTCGGCTGCTTTGTATTCTTCAAAGCTTCTTACTTTAAGTTCAGGCATTTTGGCTTTTGCCATGGAAGGAGCCAATTTGTCTAAACTTGCTTTAAAACCATCCATTTGGGTTTTGGCAGCTGTAAGTTTTTCTTCTAAAACCTTCATACTTGCTAACTGTGCATTGGTTGGGCGACCTGTGTAGCTCAAAACTTCAGCATAGAGTCCTGAAATCTTTTCTCTTAATTGTGGTTCGGCTGCTCCTACATAGTTATCGCCTTTCAATACCACCAAAGTTTCTTTCAAAGCTTGCATTTTGCTGGCAACCTCTGCTACTGGAAACTGCTTTTTAAGTTTAGCAGAATTCAATGTTGGAGCAATCGAGTCTATTTTTACCTTGTAATTGTCGATTTGGTCAACCAAATAACCCAATTCTTCGCTCATATTGAAGAGTTTCATGGCAGTTTCAAACTGAACTTTGCGGTCTTCAGCTGTATGAATCGACTTGGGATTGGCAATCAGATTGATATTGCTTTCGTAGGTTTTGCTCCCTTTCGTTATTTTTACTTTATAAGTTCCGGGTAGCACCGTTGGGCCTTGGAAACCTCCAAAAACCAAGGTCTTGCCTTTGGCAACTTTTGGTGGTTTTAGGCTGTAATTCCAATCTACGTAATTGATACCCTTTGATTTGCCCGGTGCTAAGTCAGCGATTTTCTTATCGTTTTGGTCGAATACCTCCAAAGACATTTTGCCGAAAGTATGTCTGCTCTTCAAATAATAAACAATTTGAGCCGTAGAAGTCGGATTTTCGCCAACGAATTCTCCCATGCGGGCGTATCCACCAAAAGCACCCGATTCGGCTATTTTGGTAGGTTTAGTATTGAAGAAATGCAATTCTTTCGCAATGATTTCTTTGGTAAGTTGACGCAACGGCGAAACATCATCGATGATGATTACACCACGTCCGTGGGTAGCCATTACCAAAGCATCTTCGGTAGGATGGAGGGCAATCCAGTGAACTGCCACTGGTGGCATATTGTTTTTAAACTGCGACCAATTTTGTCCGCCGTCGATGGTCACATAAAGTCCCGCTTCTGTACCCAAAAACAACAAATTAGGATTTTTGTAGTCTTCTTTGATATTTCTTGCGAATGTTTTCAAATCAGGCGAAACAATTGATTTCCAAGTCTTTCCGGCATCGGTTGTTTTATAGACATAAGGTTTAAAATCTCCTCTGGTATAACCTGTAAAAACAGCATAAGCAGTATTTTTATCGAAATTACTCGGTTCGATAAAATATGCCCAAGTGTTTTTTGGAAGGTCAGGAATATTGGCCGTAACGTTTGTCCATGATTTTCCACCGTCTTGAGTCAATTGTACGTTTCCGTCGTCGGTTCCAACCCAAATGATATTTTGGTCTAATGGCGACTCGTTGATTGCGAATATCGTGCAGTGATTCTCGGCACCCGAATTATCCATGCTCAATCCACCTGAGTTTTCTTGTTGCTGCTTGGTAGGGTCGTTGGTAGTCAAATCAGGCGAAATCTTCACCCAAGTTTCTCCTCTATCATCAGATTTGTGCAAAAACTGGCTTCCTACATACAATCTATCAGGATTATGCTGGCTCGTTGTAATCGGAGTATTCCAGTTAAATCTAAATTTAGGGTCATTGGCCTCTGGAAAAGGCTTGATGGTTTTAGCCGAATTTTTTTCGAGATTTATTCTCCAAATATATTCAGCTCCTTGCATTTCGGAGTAAACAATATTTGGGTCTTTTGGATGCGGAAACACACGGAATCCATCTCCTTGTCCTACTGAAATCCAATCGCGGTTTTCGATACCACCCGGTTTCGATGATGGCCCTATCCATGAGCCGTTATCTTGTAGGCCACCGTAAACTTTAAAAGGTGTTTGGTTATCGATAGCAACTTGATAGAATTGAGAAATTGGCAATCCTTTCGCCATATCCCAGATTGAGCCACCGTCATAAGAACGATAAAAACCTCCATCATCGCACAAATAAATACGGTTAGAATCGTGTAAATCAAACCAAAAATCGTGTACGTCGGCGTGGATTCCGCCACCAATATCTTTAAAAGTTTTTCCGCCATCTCTACTCAATGAACCATTCAAACCCGCTTTGAGTACAATATCTGGGTTTTTAGGGTCAACTACGATTCTTGAAAAATAGAAAGGACGAACCACCAAACCAAAGTCTCCATTGGTTCTTTTCCAGCTTGCTCCGGCATCATCAGAACGATAAAGTCCTTTATCAGTATCTTTTTCGGACTCGATAACTGAATAAAGAATATTTGGATTAGATGGGGCTACAGCAATAGCGATTCTGCCTAATTTTCCTGCTGGAAATCCGTTATGTATTTTATTCCAAGTTTTGCCACCATCAGTAGTTTTGTACAATGCACTGTTTTCGCCACCCGAATTGAATGAATAGGCAGTTCGGCGGAATTCCCAAAAAGAGGCATACATGATGTTCGGATTTTTGGGGTCCATGACTAAATCAGAGCAACCAGTAGAAGGATTGATGTAAAATATCTTCTCCCAAGTTTTGCCACCATCGGTAGTTTTATACACGCCTCGGTCTTGGCTATCGCTCCAAAGAGCCCCCAAAACACCCACAAATACTTCGTTTGTGTTATTAGGGTTTATCTTAATTGAGCTTATTCTTTCTGAATTCGCCAATCCCATGTTGGTCCAGTTTTGACCACCATCGGTGGTTTTATAAATACCGTCGCCGATGGTCACTGAGTTTCGGGTCCAAATTTCGCCCGTACCGACCCAAATCACTTGGTCGGGGTTTTTAGGGTCAACGGTTACTGCACCGATTGATTGCGTGTGTTTTTCGAAAATCGGGTTGAATGTAACTCCGCCATCGCCCGTTTTCCAAACGCCACCACCGGCAGCACCTACGAAAAGTACCTTGTTGTTGGTTGGATGCCCCTCGATGTCGGTGATGCGACCACTCATCAATGCCGGGCCGATATGCCTTGCACGCATCGAGCCAAAAATTTCATCGCCTTTTATGGGTAATGCTTCTTGGGCAATTGTCGATAATCCAAGCCCTAAGAATGAGCTTATTAGTATGATTTTTTTCATATCTGCTGGATAAAAAAAGCCCCATCTAAAGTATTAAATGAGGCTTAGTTTGTAATGAGGATTAGTTAGTAGGAAATGCAAATTCTTTGTTATCAATCGGTACGTTCATTTCAAGTTTTTCCATAACCATAGTAAATACTACTTGACCATTTACTTTTTGACTAACGGTAAACGGGAAATATAATCCGTTAACTTCTTGATAATCACTCATTAATGTTTCTACTGCAATGTCTTTCATTTGCCCTTTTTTGCCAACGCTACGATTCATGATTACTACTCCGTTTTCTTTATCGAAGAAATAATAGCTGAAATCTTCTTCTTCTTTGCCATCAACTTTGATTGGCTTTTTAGTCAATTTAATCTTGTAGCAGTCAGTACCTTCTACTTTTTCTTCACCTTCGAGGGCGATTTTATATCCTTTAGCTTTGTAGTCTAAGAATGGGTCTGGAAAATCTAAAGATTTAGCCGCATTTTCGCTATCTTCGGCTTCGCCTTTTTCGGCTTTCATGGTCATAAAACTTGTTTTCCACATTTCTTTGCCATCAAAAGCATTAATTACGATGTCTTTTCCTTGAAAATTGATACTTTGTTTTGAGAGATTAGGAGCTTTTTGAAGACTTACGATTGGGAATTCCATTCCGCCTTGCTTGCCTTTTGCAATCATTTTCACGGTTTTTAATTCGGCCCATTTGGCAGCACTTCCCGTAACTTGAAGGTATTTATCTACAATTTCATCGGCGGTTTGAGCCTGAGCAAAAGATGCAGCGAAAGTGATTACTGCCGCAATGAGAAGTTTAATAGTTTTTTTCATTAATTGAAAGGTTTTTAGTTTTGTGTAAAAGTATTACAATTTCACTTTAACAAACTACAAATTGTTACAAATGGTTTTTTTCTTGTTTAGCTCTATTATTTTTTAGTTTCGCTAAGTTAAACTGTTTAAGACTGCATTAATTCTTCAAATCGTTAATTTATTTTTGATATAGATTTTTTCTTCTCAAAATTGCTTCAAATACGTAACCTTGGCAATGCTTTGCTCATTTCGGTAAGTGTCAAATCGTTTTAAATCGTTGATATATTGCTGCGTTGTATTGCTGTTATACACCAAATACAAAAATGAAAGTGGCTGAAACTCCCACGCAAAACGGATATTCCAAACATCACGATTAGCAGCCGAATTGTGCTGATAAAATGAAGTTAGTTGCACCCTTGGATTGAGTGAAAGACGTATTTCTGGCGAAATCAAATGCGTTATTTTTGATTCTTTCAGCTCGCCTACATTTTCAAAAGCATTGCGAGTGTATGAAAATTTTGCCGAAATATTGGGTACTGGCGAATATCGCAATTCACCTCTCAGGCTATTGAGGTTTCCGTTGTAAAATGCTCCGATATCTGATGAAATTGAAAACGAAAATACTTTCGATTGGTCGGAACGATAGCTGAATTGGTATCGGGTGTAAAAATACCTGCTCGGATTGATGTTGATGCCTACAATGCTAAATGTCTCATCTACCACTTGCCAAGTAGGCACTGCCTGCACCGTTAGGCGATTGCCGGTATTGGCAATAATCCAAATCGGGAAAATAAACAATTCGGCTTGTTGAAATTTCCCATCCGATGCTCGGTGGTACATATCCACAAACATTCCGGGGTCCATTTGTCTCATAAATTTGGGTCTCCATTTGGGTCGAGCAATTCGGTAGCCACCAAAGTTGCTGTTTATCAAATTATATCCATAGACAAATCCCATACTTGGATTATAGTCGCGTGTGATAATTGAATTGATAAAAAAAGCACTCCAGACGTTGCTATTGTATTGGAATTTACTCAGAGCCGTAAAGCCATCGCCACCTATTCCTGAACTTTGAGACTTGGTAGCCATAAAACTCCAATTAAGTGGCTCGGCAATTCTGATAAATCCATCTATCGAGAAAGTGGCGTTAGTAAATCCTGCTTTATCAAATGCACTTTCGGTGTTTTGAATAGTAATCATTGTGCCAAAACGGTTCTGTTTGCCCACATTTTTACTATATCGCAGAACCCCGAAATTTGTTGCTCCCAACTCGTTTGCTTCCGATTGTCTTTGCCTTACAAACAAGCCTGCAAAGTTTTGCTTTAAATTCCTACTCACCAATCTTATTCCTGCATCCAACGGTATGGGCGAACCGCTTTCTGAAAGCCCTATTTTTCGACTAAAAAATGGTTGGTTGAAGTCATCGCCTAAGTTGAAGAGTGTCGCATTTTCGAGGAAAAACTGCCTTCTTTCTGGAAAAAGTACCGAAAAACGAGTTAAATTCTGCACTTGTCTATCTACATCGGCCTGAGCAAAATCAGTATTGAACGTAACATCTAAAACCGTATGAGGTGTAATAGCCCATTTGATTTCGCCGCCAATTTTGGGCGAAAACTGCTCGGAAACCAATTTGCCATTCTTAAACTGCCGATTGAAGTCAGTCAATAAATAGGGCTGTACCCTCAAATTTACCGAAGGAGCAGGCGGTTCAATGCCCTTTAACAACCCTGCGTAAGTCATGCGGTAAGGATTGTAGGCACGTGGATAAGGTGACCAAGAGGACTGCTCGCCCAAGCGACGACTGCGACGAATAAATTGAATGCCCCAATCTTGTTTTTCTCCTTTGGGGTATCGAATGGTTGCCCACGGAATCTGCATTTCGGCCACATAACCTGAGTCGGTGCGAGTAGTACGAACTTTCCAATATCCGTCCCATTCTCGGTCGAAAAAAGCATCATCAAATGTCAATAAGTCACGCTGAACGCCGTAAGGATTTGTCTGAAAAACAATGGCGTTACGTTTGTCGAGAAATGGGTCAAGGTTTACACCCACCAAATCGAATTCGAAGAAATCAAAATCTCGCTGTAAGTCGGGGACTCTTACACCTTTTTTACCCAAAGAGTCAGGGCAGAAAAATCCAAAATAAAGGTTCTTATGATTGTAAAGAATCTTGACCTTGGTATCGAATTTCGGACTTCCGCCTTGGTCAGGAAATTGCTTAAAGAAGTCATTGGCTATCGGAATCTGCTGCCAAACGGCTTCGTCCATTCGCCCATTAACTTGTATATTTTCATTGATTTTATTACCGAATATTTCTTTTTGAGGAATCTGAGGAGGAAAAATATCACCATCCTGCGAAAATGATAAACGGCTTATAATCAATAAAATAAATAATAGTTTTTTCATAAATAGTAAAATTTTATAATTCCAATTTTTCAAAAGGAATATCGAGCAGCTCAAAGACTGTATCGCTCACATAATTAAAATGCCACCATTCCATTGGGTCAACCTTGAAGCCGTGTTTTTTCATGATACTTTTCAGTAATTCACGATTTTTAATGACTTCTTCGGGTAATTTCATAAACTCAGGATGAGCCGCATACACCAAAGCATCAAATGGCGTTGGCATTTTGAGTTCTTTTTTTGTTTTGAGGTCAATCAGAGTTAAATCCAAAGCAATACCCCGATTGTGCTTACTGCCTGTCCACGGCAAACCCATATACAGCGTATCGGGCAGCATTTCAAACATCTGACAAGTAACCGAATAAGGTCGATACGCATCATAGATTTTTAGGCCAAAGCCTTGCTCATTCAATTCTTTCTGAACCGCTGCTAAAGCCTTTGCCACGGGTAGTCTCACCAAAGCCGCAGACTTTTTGTACAGTTGGGTATAGAAAACATTTTGAGCGGTGGCGTATTTGATGTCCAAGGCAATGTTTGGTACATAATCTTTGATAGGTACCAATGCTTTATTGGGGTCTTTTTTAATGGTTTCTTTCAGAATTTTTGGGTCTGAAATGATGTAAAGATTGTATTTATTGGTGCTTTGAGAGAAGGAAAATACAGGTAATAGTAAAATTAAGAATATAAGATTTCTCATGGAATCACACCGTTTGTAAGTACAATTTTTCCAATTCATTGGCCGAAATTTCTTTGGCATCAATCACCGAAACCAAGTTTCCTTCTTTCATGATTCCGATGCGGTTGGCTACTTCTTTGGCTCTGAAAATATCGTGGGTTGCCATCAGCACGGCAGTTCCGTTCTGAGCTAATTCACGTAAAATCTCCGAAAACTCGTTAGAAGCTTTGGGGTCAAGTCCCGAAGTAGGTTCATCGAGCAAAAGAGCTTTAGCTTTTTTAGCGATGGCAATGGCAATGCCCACTTTTTGTCGCATACCTTTTGAATAGCCACCAACTCGCTGATTGTGAGCGGTATTTTGTAAACCTGCTTTGCTCAAAAACGAGCTTAATTCATCTTTTTCATAAGAAAAACCTGCCAAAGATGAGAAAAACTCCAAGTTTTCGATACCCGATAGATTCGGGTACAACATCACTGTTTCGGGAATGTAAGCGAGGTATTTCTTGGTTTCAAGGGCATTTTCTGCTACCGAAACGCCGTTGATGCTTACCGAGCCACCCGAAGGCTGGATAAAGCCCAAAAAACAATTAATGGTGGTGGTTTTACCCGCACCATTTTGACCCAACAAGGCAAATATTTCGCCCTCATTGATAGTCAAATTCAGACTGTTGAGAGCCGTCTGCTCTCCGTATGTTTTGGTTAAATTTTTTGCCTGTAACATATCTTTAGATTTACGATTAATTCGATTTTAATTGTGTTTTAAATCTGTGAAAATCAGCGTTTCGAAGAATCCGTTTCATCAGCGTGCCATCATGTCTTTACCAAATTTTAATTTCTCATTTTTATTCTTATTTTTGTACACAAAATGTGTGTATAATGCTTACAATTCAATTACGTAATCTTCCCGAGAGCCTTTATTTGGCGATTCAGAAATCGGCTGTGGCTTCAAAGCGTTCGATGACCAAAGAGGCTATCTTTTTAATAGAAACTGCCTTGAAAGCCAATCATTTGAGTGTAAATCAGGATTCCCCAAAAACTAAAGCTTTATCAGAGTTGAAAAAGCTGGCGAACCAAAATCAATCACCACTCAGCCTTGAGGAAATTAACTCATTTATAAGCGAAGACCGAAACCGATGATTTTAGACACCAATGTTTACCTAAAATTTTGTTTTGAGCCTTCCGAAAAGCTTGAACACCTCATCAGTCAAAACGCACTTTTTGCACCTTCGCTTCTTCGCTTTGAGGTGGTGAATATTTTAAGGAAATACCATTTCTTTAAAAATGTACCTTTAGAGCTGGTTCAGGCTTACGAAAAAAATGTATTTGAGCTAATCGATGCTTTCGTGCCAGATGATGAGCTTTTTAACACTGCCAAAGAACTCTCTTTTCAATTAAATCATCCTATTTACGACTGCCTCTTTTTGGCTTTGGCTTTAGAAACTTCAGATACATTTGCTACCTATGACCAGAAATTGTCTGCCAAAGCTGCCTCTCTAAACATTGCTACTATTGACTTAAATGACCTTTAGTAACAGACATTCTTGTCATTAAATCTGTGAAAATCAGCGTTTCGCAGAATCCGTTTCATCAGCGTGCCATCGTGTCTTTACTAAATTTCAATTTCGTCCAAAACACACACACAATGCTGATTATCAATAACGGCAAAAGCATTTTTAGCCAATTGATATTCGGTTTTTCTTGATAAAATTCTAAACCAAATTTCTTCCAGTTTTCGCTGCTAACAGCCGCTTCGGTAAAGATTTTTGGATAGAAATAGAGTCGTTTTTGCTCATGAAAATTTTCCAGCTTTTCGATAAAATTCAGATAATTATCCATATCCGAAAGACTCAAAGTATTGAGGCTTAATTGTGCATGAATACTCGGGAAAAACATGCCCGCCGTACTGCTAAAGGCATTGCGTTTTTTGAGTTTCTCTTTGAATGCCAAAGCTTCCTTTGCCGCCTCATCGTCGCCCATTTGTTGCATGGCGTAGTACCATAACCAACTGTAATCCTTGCCTTCGGGGTGCTTAAATTGGCTAAACTGTGGGTAATGTTGATGAAATTTGGCAATAGTTGATTCTTTGGGTTCGTCCCATTTGTTGTGATAGCCGTCTCGACTTTCCAGTACGGTGCTGAATGCTTCGGGAACAGGATAAAGATTTACCGTAAGGGCATTGATTCCAGCAGGAACTACGATGGTGAGTGTTACCCAAGAAAGCAATAAAATCAAGGCGTTTTGGCTCGAATTTTTATGAAAACTGGCTACCAACCAAGCCAACGCAAACCAAAAACTAACATATAAAATGGCAGTAAAAACAAATGCCAAAAATGCCGCATCAAACGGAATGGCTAAGTAGAATTTGGCAATTATTAGTAACAACACTAAAACCAAAAGCACACTCACGAACCTAATTAAAATCTTTGTTCGTAGCATTTTTAGTGGATTTCCCGACTGACTCAATACCAAACTCCAAGTGCCTTCTTCTTTTTCTTCCGAAATCAGATTGAAACAAAACGCAATGATGATTAGCGGAAAAAAGTAAATCAACACGAAACTAAAATCCATGTTTCCGAGCATTTGATACATGGGGTTTATCAAATCGGTGGCGTATTTTTGCTCTTCCAAATTGCGAATCGTTACGCTTTGCAGCGATGGATTGATGTCTCGCTGGCCAATGGCCAAACCTGCTAAATTGGGCATTTTGTTTACCAATCCAAAACGTACATAGTAAAGCAACAAACCAATTTCTTTTGGGTGAAATTCTACGTTTCGGGCAATGCTTTCTTGCTGATAATGAGCAGTTTTTTCAATGATTTCTTTGTTTTTGTCTAAAAAATGTTTGCCGATATTGAGGCTAATTAAGCCTGCCACAAACAATATCAAAAGACCCGTCATTAAGCCTTTTGAACGAAGAAAGTTTTTTATCAATAGTGCTTCCATATCAAAATGCTTTTAGGTTTTTAATCGAATACTTAACTAAGAAAACTAAGCCTAAAGTCCATAAAATCAGTGAGATAATAGAAATGACTTCGTTTTTAAAGACTTCTGCTAAGCCCAAAAACTTATGATGAAAATCGGGTAAATTCTTCCAATTTTTGCTGCTGATAATTGCTTTTTTATCGGCAGAAGTTTTTACTTTATTGCCGATGTATTTTATCTGTAATTCGTTCATGGTTTGGGCCAACTTATATCTAAAATCTTCGGCTTGATTCTGAAAATCATTATAGGCCGAGTAGTCAGTTCCCGAAAATGCCATCGAAAGGTTTTTGATAGCCATGTATGGATTCAGAAATGCTGTAAAACGTACCACATTTTGTTGTTTTTGGTAAGTTTCCACCAATTCAGCTTGATGTTTTTTGTAGGTTTTGGCACTGAGTTTTTCGCCTTCACGCATCACGTAACCGCTGTAATTGAAAGGTAATTTATGTGTAGAATCTACTTTATAAGCGGTTAGTAATGAGTCTTTTAATGCTTTATAATGCGGGTCGTTAGGATTGTGGCTATCGCCTTGCTTGATGAGTTCTTGTTCCACTGTGGTATCGAACTCAATCTTTGATGGCGAGGGAAAAAGATTCTGTCCAACCACTTGCGAAACTTTGGGCAACATTAGGGTAAAAAATAACCAAAATCCAATGAGCGAAGTAAGAGCCGATTTGGAAGATTTTGCCTTAGCCGAAACTAAAACTGCCAGTACAGAAAGGATAAAAAAGTAAGCTAAATAACTGATAATGAGAAAGAAGTATCGCAGATAACTTTGTGGATTTTCGGAAGTGAATTCTTTGAAAATCAACAAAACAAAGCCAATAATCACCGATGGAATGAAAATACTGAGAGCCAAAGCAAACAAACCGAGCGATTTACCCAGAATGAGTTCTTGCCAACTTACGCCCTGCGTGAGTAAAATTCGCAGCGTGCCGTGTTCTCTTTCACGAGCCACCAAATCGAAGCCCCAAAAGAAAATGAGTAGAGGAAGTAAAAGTTGCAGAATCATTCCCGCCGAAATTTCACCAAAACGCAGCAATCCATTCGACAAGCTGGCTTCCGAAAAATTGACCGTATTTTGTTTGTGGGCTTCCAAAAAAACGGCATTGCCTACATAGCTATCCATGCCAAAATCGAAGAAGCTCAGCGGAAAACGATTCCTGAGTGCCACATAACCATAATGTGCCATGCGGTGTGGATGTTTATCGGGGCGATTTTCCCAACGTTCACGCACTTCGTGGCTGTAATGTTCTACGGTTTCTTGTTGATTTATAAGCTTTTTGTATCCTGAAAACAAAGCAAAAAGCAATAAAACATTCAAAATTCCAATCAGCCAAAGCGTACTGGAATTCTTTATTTTACTGTTCCAAACCTGTTTTGAAATGAGTTTTAGGATTTTGTTTCGCATTTCTATATTTTTTGCCACGAATGCACGAAAAGTTAAGTTTCAATTCGTGAATTCGTGGCATATTTTATTTAAAATTTATAAGTAGCCGTTAGCATAAAGTTTCTCGGTGCTCCTGGAAACAAACGAGTATAATTTTGAGCTCCAATCCAGTAGGTTTTATCGAAAATGTTATTCATGTTCAAAGCCATTTGCACATTGCTTTTGCTCGGATTGTAGTAAATAGCTGCATCGAAAGTGGTAAAGGCTGGCACCTCAAACGCTCTACTGAACCACGGAATTCGACTGCCTTGGGCATTCATTCCTGCACCGATTCCCAAATCTTTAAGTTTAGAATTTGCTCCGAAATTGTAGCGAGTCCAGATATTACCACTATGTTTGGCCACATTTTCTTTGCGTTGACCCACCAATGCCTCATTCGCATCGGCCATGATTTTAGCATCTATATAGCTATATGAAGCATTGATTTGCCAGTTGGGCAAGATATATCCAGCTAAATCGGTCTCAAAACCACGACTGCGGTCGGCTCCACGTTGCACCAATAAATCGGGCTTGGTTGGGTCATTGGCACTCATCAAGATATTTTTTTGGTTAATTTCGTACAATGCCATATTTAGCGTAAAGCGTTTATTCAATAAATCGGCTTTCATACCCAATTCTTTCAAATCGCTGATAAGTGGCTTGAAGGTTGCTGCCGAAGTCGGTGTCCAAAAGTATGCCCCAGTGCTTGGCATGAGCGTTACGGTGTTAGATTGTGGCTGATAGCCTTCTAAATAAGTACCATAAAAATTGATGTTTTTAGTTACTTCGTAAGTCAAGCCGATTCTCGGAATCAAAGCCGTGTTTTTGAAAGATGCCTCGTTGGGTGCATTATAGTTAGTTATATCTTCAAACCATTCATTTCTTAAACTCAACAGGGCCGAGAATTTACCGATTTTAAACTGCTCTTGAATATAAATAGCATCAGTCGTAGTCAATGCCGAAGGTACCGCTATACGGCTATTCATGGTGTAATCATTCAAATTTCTAACGGTGTAAGTAGGATTATTGAGGTCAAAATAATTGACATTCGGTCTTGGTAAAGTTTTTCCACCAATCGTAACAGTCTGATAATTAGCTGCATTAGCCAAAACAAAACTTCCTGCCACCGAGCCATCTTTCAACAAAAATCCACGAGCAGCGTTTTGTCCGCCACCTTTGAGTTTATTCCAGCTTTGTAAGTCATAGCCTACCAAAAGTTTATGCGAAGTTTTGCCCGCATTAAAATTGAAATTGAAGTAGGCGTTTAGGTTATCGGTATTCCACAATTGCTTGCGTTGCACCATTTGCATACCTACCAAACTCGTTACTTCGGCACCCGTGATGTCTCTCGCAAAGGCGTTAGTGGTGCGGTGTTCCTGTAAATCTTCCGACCACGTTTGTTTCATATACGAGGCATTAAAACTGATTTTTTCACTGAATTTATGCGAAAGATTCGCCATCAAAATCAATTCTTTCGATTTGAAAAAATCGTTGGCTGCACCTAAATTTAGGCTTATTGGCGTACTATTTAGGTTGGTTTTGCCCGCCACCGCCCCAAAAATAGGCTGACCACGGTCGAGGTTGCCCACCATATTTGAGTAAATCAACTCGGTATTGATGGCGGTTTTATCGCTCGGCAAGTAAGTGATTGACGGTGAAATCAAAATCGAATTATTTTTTACCAAATCACGGTAAGATTGTGCTTCTTGGTAAGCTCCATTGATGCGATAAAGCAAGGTTTTTGATTCATTCAATGGACCTGTAAAATCTAAAGCCCCACGAATTGTGCTGAAACTTCCTGCACTCAGACTCACCTCTCTACGAGTTTCGGCCAAAGGTTTTTTGGTTACCATGTTGATACTTCCGCCTGGGTCAACACTGCTAAAAGTAACCGAAGCTGGGCCTTTCAGCACCTCAACACGCTCCACATTGGTAGTAAGTGGTTGTAAAAAGTAAAACTGGCGGGTACGCATTCCGTTGATAATTTGTCCTTCTTCATTTTGACTTATTCCTCTGATATTGAATTGATTATAAAAACTCGAAGGCGAAACCCCCGAGGCAATTTTCACGGCATCGGCCAACTGAAACGCCCCACGGTCGGCAATTAATTCTTTGGTTACGGTGCTGAGAGCCTGCGGTAATTCCTTGTTTTTGATGGCAATTTTGGTAGCCGAAAAACTATAATCGGAGTTGTAATCTTTTCTGGCTCGGCCGAGTACTTCTACATTCTGGAGAATCGTATTGCCCGATTTCAGTTCAATATTTAAAGTTTTTTCGCTTTCATTTAGGTTATCCTCTAAAATATAGCTTTCGTAACCAATCGAGCTGACAACCAACTTGAATTTTCCACTTGGTAGGTTTTCAAAAGTAAACTCACCTGTACTGCTGGTAGTTGTACCTCTTTTTACTGTGCCGATTTCGAGACTGATACTGGCTCCGATGGCGTTAGATTTATCATCATACTTTACTGAGCCTTTGAGTTTGTTTTGAGCCAATAAATTGGTTGTAATTCCGATGAATAGCCCTAAAATGAGTAGTAAATCTTTGTTTTTCATCTATTCTTATACTTTTCTTTTGGTGATGGTTTGAGTATTTATTTAATATTTGCAACAATATTGCAAATGTAATAATGTTTCAGTATTTTTGCAATACAGTTGCATTAATTATTAAAAATGAACAAAACCACTACATTATTAAGCATAATTATCTCATCGGTGGCTCATTTGTTGTGTTGCGGATTGCCAATTTTGATGAATTTGATGGGAGGGAGCATCGGAATTTTGATGGCGATTCAACCATACACACCTATACTTACGCTGATTCAAGGTGGAATTTTAGGTTGGTCCTTTCATAGAATCTATGGGGTAAAATGCCAAGAATACAAGGTAAATCAATGGGATAAATTGATTCTTTGGGTGCTGGCGATTTCGACAATTGGGGTGATGGTTGTAACACATACCGATTTGCTGAAATCAGAAGAAGATTTAATGAAACAACGTCAAATCGAACTATTTTTTAAAAATCATCAATCAAAATGAAAACTACTTATATCGCTGTTATAATGGTTGCTCTTTGGGCTTGCGGGGGTAAACCAACCGATAATCAGACTTTGGTGGAGGCCAATAGAATCCATCTTGAAAGTATCTCAATTCAAGAAAAAATTGAACCCAAAATTGAACAATTGGATTCGCTGAAATCAACGCTGAAAGATTCGACGAAAATTGCCAAAATCAAAAACATCAAACAAATGTTTGAAGAATGGGAAGAAAGTTTGATTGAAGTGCCGGGCTTTGAGCATGAGCATCACAAACACGATGGACACGAACACCATCATAAACCAGCTCCCGAAATGACCGATGAGTCGATGCTCGATTATCAGAAAAATACCAAGAAGGCAATCGAAGAGTTGAAATCTCAGGTGGATGAATTATTTAATAATTCATCCCTTGAATAACCTTATTTGTCGATGAAAAATAAAGTTAAAGTATTGGTAATTAGTGTTTTATGCTTTAGTTTCTTGGCCGAAGCACAAACCACTTTGATTACTTGGAAAACCCTCAGAGATGTTCGTTTTCAGAATAAATTTTTCAAGGATTTAGGCGAATACCTGCTGTTTCCGACATTCGGTGAATCTGTCAAAAAATTAGATGGCAAGTCAGTTTCGATTCGTGGATATATGATTCCGGTTGATGTCAATGAGGGGCTTTATGTGATTTCGGCTTTGCCGATGAGTAGTTGCTTTTTTTGTGGTGCTTCGGGGCCTGAAACCGTCGTCGAAGTAAATTTCAAGAACAAGAAAATGCGTTTTAAAACCGACGAAATCCGTACAATTAAAGGAATTTTGAAACTCAACGATTCTGAAATCGAACACATGAATTACATTTTCAATTCGGCCGAATTAGTAGAATAATGTGTGGTACGATTTCCGTACCACACATTATCAATTAAAGACCGGAAACGGGTCTTTGAATCTACCTTTTGCCTCCATGTGCTTGATTTCTTCTTCGGTACAAAGGCAATCTTCGAGTTCGGCCATGATTATTTCTTTGTGCAAATCCTGCCCAATTATCACCAATTCGTTGGTTCTATCGCCAAATCGTTTATCCCATCTACTCTCAATTTGTTTCTGGTTATCAACAAAAGCAGCGTAACGAATCCGTTGATTAAAGGGCATACTTGCCCACCAAACACCTGCTCCTTCGGCACGTAATGAGCCGCCGGCCTGACTCCAATTTAGTGCCTCATCTGGTCTTGAGGCAATCCAAAACAGACCTTTTGAGCGGATAATACCCGCGTGCCAATTCTGCGAAAGGTAATTCCAGAATCGCTCTGGATGAAAAGGTCTTTTATCTCTAAAAACAAAGCTACCAATACCATATTCTTCGGTTTCTGGCGTATGTTCTTTACCATTTTTACGATTTTCTAATTCTTGAATCCAACCCGCCGAAGACTCTGCTTTTTCGTAATCAAACAAACCAGTGTTGATAATCTCTCTCGGATTCACCTTACTAAATGAAGATTCGATAATCTTTGCAACTGGATTCAATGATTTAATTACTGCTTTCAATTCACCCAATTGATAAGGCGTTATGAGGTCAGTTTTGTTGAGAATAATGACATCCGCAAATTCGATTTGGTCGGTCAATAAATTAACAATCGTACGGTAATCTTGCTCGTCTTCATTCAATTTTCGACTTTTAATTGTATCTGCCGAGCCAAAATCTTTCCCAAAATTGAAGGCATCTACCACCGTAACCATACAATCTATATACGACCATTTCGACAAATCAATGCCGTTGTCTTCATCTATAAAGCTGAAAGTTTGGGCAACTGGTACGGGTTCCGAGATTCCCGTAGATTCGATTAGTAGGTAATCAAAACGTTTTTCTTTGGCCAATTTCTCAACCTCAATCATCAAATCTTCGCGAAGTGTACAGCAGATACAGCCGTTGCTCATCTCGACCAAACGCTCCTCGGTTCGTGATAAAGTATTTTCTTTCTCAACCAGCTGAGCATCAATGTTTACTTCGCTCATGTCGTTTACAATCACCGCCACTTTGAGGCCTTCTTTATTGTGCAAAACGTGGTTGAGCAGGGTAGTTTTTCCTGCCCCGAGGAATCCCGAAAGTACGGTTACGGGTAATTTATTCATATTAATTAGTATTTATGCAATAGTGTTGCAAATATATGTAAAATGCAATAATGTTGCACAAATAAAATTCTTATTTCTTTTGGAAAGCAATCAAAATCCCCGATGCGATAATCAAAACGATTCCGATGAGGCTGAGAGTAGAAGGGAAGGCATCGCCCAGTAAAACGCCGAATAGAATTGAAAAAAGAATGTTTGAATAACCGATTGCAGCAACTTCGGCCGATTTTCCGTAAGTGAAAGCCTTAGTCAGAAATATTTGCCCCAGAAGTGCCGAAATTGATAAAAGTCCAATCCAGAACCAATCAAAACCTTGAGGATGAACGTATTTGGCGATAACGAAAGACCAATTTTCAGAATAAATCAATGCTCCTAAACCCAGCGAAATGAGCGGCATGATTATCCCCGAAATCATAAACGAGAGTACAATACTTCGAGAATCATAATAAGCAGCCAATTGAGCAATACTCATGTAGGCAAGCATTGTCAATATGGCATTTGTTAGTCCCAAAGTGTGGCTTTTGAGGCTCAGTAAATCGGTATGAAATTGAGGAAAAAAGATAAGGCAAACCCCCGAAAATCCAATGAAAATGCCCCACCAAACCGCAGGATTGAGTTTTTGTTTGAGGAAGATTACCCCAAATAACGCCAAGAAAATCGGATAAGATTGTTGGTAAGTGATGGCTTCTGCTAACCCGATTTTGGTGATGGCAAAAAAGAAAAGATAAAGAGCCAAAGTACCGATTACTCCCCTAAAAATCAATAGGTTAAGTTTGCCACCTTGCTGAACAATCGGTTTTTTGAATAACGTAGAAAGTACAAAAAAAACTCCGATGAGGTTTCTGAAAAATACTAACTCAACGGAGCTGATGTGATTGCCCAAAACACGTGTACAAGCCCCCGAAACCGAGAAGCAAAACGCCGTGATGAGCATATAAATAAGACCTAACGAAGATTTTGAGATAAGCTAAACTGTTTTACCGTACAAAATAAAGGTATTGAAACCGAATTTGGAAATTCGCCCTACTTTTTATCGGCCGAGAACATTTTGGCTGTATAATCTAAAAGTTCTTGACCACCAGCATCTTCATGCCCCGGAATCACGATTTCGGCTTTTGGAAATCTCTTTTTGACCTTCTCAATTGTCTCCGACCATTTTGTTACATCGGCATCGCCGAGGTATCCTCTGCCAGCTTCAAGAGCCTTTACCATACATCCTCCAAAAAGCACCTTTTCGTCATCCATATAACTTACGATGTTGTCGCGGGTATGAGCAGCCCCCAAATGCACATTTGTGATAGTTTTCTTACCTAATTTGAGTTTTAATTCGTTTTCAAACCCAACCAGCGGAACTTCAACACTGTCTTCTTTGGCAAATTTTTGGGTTAGTTTTGATGAATAACTCTTGACCCCTTTCTTGTGGAAATATTTTAAGCCACCCAAACAGTCATCATGAAAATGATTGACCACAACCCCAACGACCTTAATGCCACTTTTGGCCAATGATTCATAGAGTACCTCCGACGATTTATCATTGGTAGGCGTATCAAAAATAATAGCTTCTTTGCCTTGTATATAAACCGCACCATTGCAACCCACAAGCCCCCAAGTTTGGGTTTTGAGGTAAGAAATATGCTGATAAACATTGGGTTTGAGAGCGATAAATTTTATCAGACTGGTATCGGTTGATGTTATTTGAGCATCGGCCGCAAAGGCAAGTAAAAGCGAGAAAATAAGCGTTAGTTTTTTCATTTTGAGGTTTTTCTTTGGAAAGTTTGTCGAAAAAAAACACCCTTACTGATTCAGCAAGGGTGTTTGTGTATTGGTTCACAAGTTACTAAAATTACTGCACTTTACCAGCATGTTTTTCGTAGATTTTCTGATAGCGTTGAGCCGCTTCATTTTGTCCGTTTTGCTGGGCAATATTTGTCAGAACTTGAATGATTCTCAAATTAAACTGAATGTACTCATTGACGTTATTTGGCCCCCACTCAACTTGCACACCGAAGCTACGCCCTTTACCAATAAAATACGTCAACATTTCGTCGGCACGTTTAACCATCGTATCGGCAATCTCCAAACCTTTTTTGGCATTGCCATTTTCGAGGTAGAATAAGGCATAATTGGCACAAAGTTGGTCATATGGAATCACTTTATCTGGCAATACTTTATTGGCGTGGTCGAGAACTTCGAGAGCTTTGGCTTTGTTGCCATCGCGAGTCAATTGGTCAACCAAACGTAAGAATGCATAACGAGCCGTGATGATTGGCACTTTGAGGTAAGTCTCAGAGTCATAGTACACCTCTGGATTCTGCATTTCTCTCCAAGCCATTTTGGTCATCATGTTTTTGTACATGATGTCGGTATTCACAAAACCGTCAGAAGCACCTTCTTCTTTAAATGGCATCAATCGGTAAGCATAACCCTCAAGTTGCATGTATTCTTTGAGATTGAGGTAATTTTCGCTTGCCAAAGTACCTGCATAGTAGATAGGGCGTTTCCAATCGTTTTGAGCAATAATATCGAGCATAATCAAATCATTTTTCAAAAGGCTACGCTCTCCGATTTCCCAACGAACTTGTCCGTTCAATAAAGCCTCTTTTTCTTTCGGAATAAAGCCCAATTTTTTAACAGATTCGATGTCATAATTCAACGAAAGTTGTTTTGATGGCAACGTATTGATGAAATCGCCAGTCATAACTTGTTCCTGAATCAACTGGTTGTTTGTCTTCACAAACTGCATATATTGCTTCAAATCAATCGGGTCTTTGGTTTTTTCGGCAAATAACAACTGGTCATTGATACCACTGATGTATTGGTCGAATTCAAAAGAAATTGGTAAAGCCTCAGATTGATAAGTCTTGCGTTTCATTTGGTCGATGTACCAATCTGTACCCAATAAACTTAGGTTACAAACACGTACATCGGTACGTACACCCTCAACTTCTTGTGCATACCAAAGCGGGAAAGTATCGTTATCTCCACCCGTAAATAAGATGGCATTTGGTGCACACGAGTTCAGTAAGTTTTTGGCAAAATCTACTTGATGGTAGCGATTTGAACGGTCGTGACCTTTCCAAGTTTGAGGAGCCATCAATACAGGCACCGCAACCAAAGCTACTACCGTGGCAGCACCCGCACGAGTTGAGGCATCTTTGATAAATTTGAAAACCCAATCGGCCAAGCCCATTACGCCAATCCCAATCCAGATTGCCCAAATGTAGAACGAACCTACGTAGATATAATCACGCTCACGTGGCTCAACTGGCGGCGAGTTTAAGAATACCACCAGAGCTAATCCCATAAATAAGAAGAGCAGTAGGGTTACGATAAAATCTCGTTCGCGGCGGAACAATTGATAAATAACCCCAATCAATCCAAGAATAAACGGTAAACCGTAGAAATTGGTACGTCCACGATTATCTTTTAATGGAGATGGCAAATCAGATTTTGCCTCTGTGATATTAACTGGTCCAGAACTCTCAATGTCGGATGCCCGACCCCAATAATTCCACATAAAGTAGCGGAAGTACATGTGTCCGAACTGAAACTTGAACATAAATTTAATGTTATCGGCAAATGTCGGTTTTTGCTCTGGAGCAAGATTTAGATTTGAGCGATAAATCTGCTGGTGACCTGGGTCTGAACTCCAAACACGAGGCAAAAGCATTTGGCTACCCGGAGCCCATTCGTATTCGGGGCGGTAATCGTAAACCTCATATCTGTCTTTGCTCATCTTGTAGAGCGGGTCGCTTTCGTTGCGTTTGATATTGGTCAATTGCGACGAGAAAACAGGACCGTATAACAACGGACGACTTCCGTATTGTTCACGCTTCAAGTACGAAACGTAGTTCAATACATTGCTCGGATTATTTTCGTTGATTGGTGGATTATAATTTGAACGAATCAACGCAATGGTGTAAGTCGAATATCCAATCAAAATAAATGCAAAAGACAATAATGCGGTATTGGCAATGGCTTTTCCTTTTTTGTGGGTGTAGAAAATTCCGTAGGCTAATCCTCCAATCAATAATATTACGAAGAACAAACTACCCGAACTAAACGGCATTCCGAAACCATTCACAAATAATTTCTCGAAGCTGAACGCCATTGACGGTAATCCAGTGATAACACCAACATTGACGATACCCAACACGACCATTCCACCCATAAAGGCAATAACTTGGCCCCATTTGCTGACTTTTTTGGCTTTTTTGTAATAATAAATCAAAGCCAAAGCCGGAATCGTAACGAGGTTTAGTAAGTGAACCCCAATCGAAAGACCTACCAAATACGCAGTAAAAATCAACCAGCGATTTTCGGCAGCTTCGTCTTCGATAAGCTCCCAATGAAGTGCAGCCCAGATAACGATGGCCGTAAAGAAAGATGACATCCCGTAAACCTCTGCTTCGACAGCCGAAAACCAGAAAGAATCCGAAAAAGTATATGCCAAAGCTCCTACAAGGCTGGCCCCTAATACTAAAATTGTTTCAGATTGATTCAATTCATCTGCTTTTTTGCCAACGAGTTTGCGACCCAAAAGCGAGATTGACCAAAACAAAAATAAGATTGTGAAAGCACTACTTATCACCGAAACCATGTTGACCATCAGGGCAACTTTGGTAACATCGCCACCTGCCAAAAGCGAGGCCATACGACCGATAAGTAAGAAAAATGGTGCTCCAGAAGGGTGTGGAACCTGTAATTTGAAAGAACAAGCAATAAACTCGCCGCAATCCCAGAAACTGGCAGTAGGCTCTACGGTGAGCGTGTACGTAATCAACGCCACTGCGAAAGTCGCCCACCCAGTGATGTTATTCAGTCGTTTAAAATTATTCATTTATACAATATTAGTTTTATTTCCCTTTGATGCGTTGCAGGGGTCGGGATGATTTCGATTCAAAATTAGCAAATTTTAGCCCAAAGTATTACAAATGATGGCAGTTAAAATATGTTAATCATAAATAAACTACAAAAACAAAGATTTGTGTATAGAAAAAAACTATCGTTTTTTAGTCTTAAAATCTGTAACTTTATTCATCACAATGAGTCTGAAAATAAGAAATTAAACAATTTTACTGATGAAAAAAGCATTTTTAGGATTAATTACGATTGGATTTTTGTTTGTGGCAAATGTAGTTTCGGCACAAGACCAAAGCATTGAGGATTTGCTGGATGGTGCAATGGCTATGCAAGAAAAAGGCGATTTGAAGGGTTTACAAAGTGCTTTGAGTTTATCTTCGAGCAAATTAGAAAAAGAAACCAACGAGAGCAAAGGCGATTTCAAAGACAAATTGAGTAGTTCGTTAGGTGGTTTGAAAGCCCTAATTCCGCTTGCTGGACAAGGTTTGGTAAAAAAAGATGGTCTTCAAAAAATCATCAGCACGGTTAAGTTATTGCTCGGTGCAAATCGCTTGAGCGGAATCCTCGGTGGGGGCAATCTTCTCGGCAATGTTGCTGGTTTAAAAAGTAATCTTGGATTGATGAAACTCGGGATGTCGGCACTTGGTGGCGAGTCTTCAAATCAGCTTGGGTCGTTGATTTCATCGGCGATGGGTGGTGTAGGACAATTAGAAAAAGGCGGAATCGGTGCAAAAACTGCCGAACCAGCCGTAAAAAAACAACTCGGTGGAATCTTAGATTTTGTTAAAAAAGCAATCTAATAAAGCCAAACTTGGCGGGTTTTGGGTTTGACCCGCCAAGTTTTCGATAAAATTATTGGCGAATTCTAAATCTCATTCTACATTGCATTACCTAAATGATTTTAGATAAATGCCTAACCCCGAATCAATCGTCAATAAACTGGCTTCGTTTAAGCACCGAGGTGCAGCTACCGAAAACGAGCCATTGGTCATCGAATACCTCAAATCATTATTTAACGATAAAATTTTAGCAATCGAACCTTTCCGAACCCCAAAAACTTACGTTTCGGTAGTTTGGTGGCTGATTTCAGGATTAGTCATTGGGCTGATTTCTTCAAATTATATTCCGTTTTTGGGTGTGACAATCACTTGTTTTTTTACAACTTTTGCCCTTTTGTATTTCAATTGGTACGCATCGCCCGTAACAAAGTTTCCGCCGCAAGTTGCTTCAAATAATCTAATCGTTAGAGATAAAACCGATAAATCTCAGGCTGAAAAAAGGCTAATTTTGATGGCACATTACGATACTGCCCCGATATCCCTTCTATATAAACCGACAATGGTTGGCAATTTTCGAAAATCGCTCAGATTCAGTCTTGTCTTGATGGTTATTGCTGAGTTTGTCGTGATTGTGCAATTCATCAATCAAAACATTATTTTTAATTATTTATCTTATGCCTTGGCAACTTATTTCTTGATTCAAGGCATTACGGCTACAATTGATTTTTTCAGATTGGGCTACTCGAATGGAGCAAGCGATAACGCAACGGGGGTCGCCGCAGCAATCGAAACCGCCCAGAGGCTTTGGAGTAAAAGCCTAAAAAATCTTGATGTAGAATTGGTTTTGACTGGTTCCGAAGAGGCAGGGATGATTGGAGCAAGGGCTTATTTCTTAAATCACGCCAAAGAATTTACAAAAGATACCTATTTAATCAATTTCGATACACTTGGTAGCGGAAACCTAAAGGTTATTACCCAGACGGGTAGCTGGTCAAATATTGTTTACGATAACAAAATCATTCAGTCGGCTAAAGAAATTATTGCGAAAGATGCTGATTTACAGTACGTGACAACTGGTGCATGGCACACCGCCGATTTTGATTCGGTTTGGTTTCAGCGTGCCGGAATGCCATGTGTAACCTTGGCGGCTTTAGATACTGATGGACGAATGCCCAATATCCACCGCCCGACTGATACTATCGAAAATGTTGATTTCAAACCAATGAATGATGCAATCGAATTAGCCGAACAAATTGCTCTAAAACTATAAAATCAAGCAAAAGGTGAGCCTTCGTCTTTCAAATATTTTCCGACACAAAAATTGATATTTTCTAAAATCTCAATTTCTTTGTACCAGTCAATTACCTGCCAGTTTTCGTTTGGTGTTGCCACCAGCACCTTACGGCTATCTGACATTACCCAAATGACTTTTTCGACTCCAAAACTGAGTAGTTTTTCTGTTTTTGTGTAAATATAGTTATCTGGAGTACCAAAACTTTCTACATCGGCATCAATATCTACCTCAATCTGGATTTTGGGAGGAATATTTATATAGTGTTTATCGGCTGATTTTACGGGTAATAATTCTTTCTCGTAAATCAAAATATCGCCCGATAAATTGGTTTTATGTTTGATATGAATACCCGCTTCATTAGTCAAGATTCTATATCTTTTTAAATCTGTAAATTTGTAAAGCACCATCAATAAATACTCAATGATTGTTGATTGTAAATTACTTGCTCCCACGATTTCTTCGATAGATTTGTTACCTGATAATACCTCTCTGTATCCTTTGTAGTAAATGGGTTTGCCATCAATGATTTCGTAAATCAAGGCATTAGGTATTTTTTTTGCGGAGATTCGAGGAAGACTTTTGCGAGGACTCTTAGTTGCAATCATAACATGTCCGATTTTTTTTAGAACGAAAATATCACTTTTTTTGATACTAATCAAAGATTTTATAGATTAGTCCGAATTTATCGAACCATCTATGAATACCCGACTATTTACCATTATTTATTTTACCATTGCCGCTATCGAAATCATTGCCGATACCATGCACCAGCGACTTTTGGTGTACTGTACTAAACCATTACTCTTAATTTCGTTGGCGATTTATTATTACCTAAATGTCTCCAAACCAAAACTTACTCGTCAAGACAAAGTGATGCTTGCGGCTTTGATTTTTTCTTTGGGCGGAGATGTCTTGCTGATGATTCGTGAATACAATCTATTTATTTTTGGTTTAGGCTCATTTTTGATTGCACATATATGTTACATCGTAGTGTTCTCAAAGAAAATCAAACTCAATAATTTAGCCCGAATCATTCTGATGGTTTATGTGTTCATCTTCATTTATTATCTCAGAGGATACGTGCCATCGGGGCTTTTTGTGCCTGTTTTGCTTTACGCACTTACCATCGCAACGATGGGTATCAAGGCTTTTGAGCGTCAGGCTGCTACAAAAAAGAGTTACCAATTTGTTGCGATTGGGGCCGTATTATTTATAATTTCTGATTCTCTGATTGCAATTAATAAATTTATTGAACTTTTACCACAATCAACTTTGTTAATAATGGGAACGTACGTCTTGGCTCAATACCTTATCGTAAATGGTGTTCTTGAAGAAAACAAATCAAAATACGATAGATAAAATTAGATTTTGATTATAAATTAAGCCCATTAGATAAAAAAGTGAACCAAAAAATAGCATATTTGAAAAAAATATATTAGATTTGTTTCATTAATGCAACGCAGTAAATAGTTCAAAAAATAATTTTTTAAAAAATATTTGTTGCTACATATAATTTATATTTAATTTGCAGTACAGAAAGTGAGAGCGGCATACAATAAATGAATTCTGTGCATCGTTTGTTTAATCACAAACGTTTTCGATAAAAAGATTTAAAGATATTTTTGCTATAAAAGTTGTGTGGATTTAGTAGCGGGAAAGGCTGGGATATATTATCCCAGTCCTTTTTGTTTTATAGGGGTTCTCAATTTTTTTAATTTATTTTTAATCAGTTTTTTGCAAATATTTTCAAGAATTGATTGAAACTTTGCAATTAGAAATTTCGTCTATTTAGATAAGATAAAATAACTATAAAGTTAGTTTTATAGCTTTTTCATAAAAGTTGTGTGGATTCAGTTTCGAAAATGGTGGAGCATTGCCCCACCTTTTTTTATTTTACTACCTCAGATTCATTATCAATTCAATTTTTATTGACAAATCGAGCAAACAAATGCTCAATTTTGAAAATATCTCTGCAAAAAAATGCAAGGTTTTTTTAATATTCTCCTCGACAGATTTAACTGATTTTTAATTATTTTTTTAAATCACTATTTACACTATTTTCTGACATTTGTATTTGTCATACTTTTGCTCAATCAACCAAACAGATATGCGTGTACTTATCATCGAAGACGAACCAAAATTGGCCGAGTTCATAAAAAAAGGACTCGAAGAGGATAACTGCACAGTAGAAGTAGCCTATGACGGCCAAATTGGAAAAGCTTTGGTGCTTGCCAACCAATACGATATTCTGATTTGTGATGTAAATCTACCCCGAATCAATGGTTTCGATTTGGTGAAGCAGCTTCGTGAGCATAAAGTACGAACACCCATTTTGATGCTAACAGCAATGGGTAGTTTGAATGATAAATTGGTTGGTTTTGAGGCAGGTGCCGATGACTATTTGGTAAAACCGTTTGAATTCAGAGAGTTGCTGGCTCGCATCAAATCACTTTATAGACGTGGTAGCGAAGGGGTAGTTGTGAGCAATTTATTAAAGATTGCAGACTTGGAACTGGATTTGAATGAAAAAATTGCTCGACGCGAAGGTAAGAAAATCGAATTAACTGCGAGAGAATTTGGACTGCTCGAATTTTTGATGCGTAATAAAGGTAAAGTTGTGTCTCGGATTGATATTGCCGAAAAAGTTTGGAATATCCACTTCGACACTGGTACCAACACAATTGATGTTTATGTCAATTTTTTGCGTAAAAAAGTCGATAAGGAGTTTTCTACAAAATTGATTCATACGGTTGTGGGTATGGGTTATATTTTGAAAGAAGAATAAAATTTAAGAGCCAATACTTCTCAAGATAACATACTATATCAGCTGGTTTTTACAATCATGCTGATATTATTTTATTGGAAGAGCTAACAACAAGTAACCCTAAAACATTATGAAAATTGTAGATAGGTACACTATTCGTGCTCCAATACTTTATAGTATTGTGCTTGTGATATTTACGTGTGTTGTCTATCGTTTTTATAATAATTACAGACAAAACGAATTCTTCAAGACATTACAGCATATCGGGATTATCCATCAAGAATTATACTACGAAATTCTGAGCCAGAAAGGAGATTTATTGACCAAAATGGATGCCCAAAAAAGTGTCAATATCAACCAAGAAACAACGATAATTTATGATTTGAATGGAAAAATTGTTTACAAAAGCCCCAATGCGATTTCAAGATTACAGCCCAGCCAACTGAAAAGTATTTTGGCTGGTGAAAAGATAAATGTAAGGCAAGGCGATTTTTCGTATTCGATTTATCTGCACCAAGATAACAATTACAATCGCAAAGTTATTTTACAGGTTTCTGGATTCGACCGTTCGGGTATATCACTTCAGAAATACCTCCGTAATCTGTTGATTATAAGTGTGATAGTAATTTTTGTTTTTATCGGTGGAATCGCTCGTTTCTTTGCAATTCGTACGGTTGGACCAATCAGTAAGATTGCCAATAGAATGGAACATTTTACTGAAAACAACCTTACTGAGAGATTACCGGAAGCCGAACTGCAAGACGAAATTGGGCAGATGGCTACAACTTTTAATCGGCTCTTGGATAGACTCGAAAAAGCTTACGCTCACCAGCAAAACTTTGTCTCTTACACGACTCACGAGTTGCGTACACCATTGACGATTATGTTGGGTAATACCGAAGTTACCTTGCTCAAAAAACGAACACCAGAAGAATACGAAAAGGCACTCGAAACCATTAGAGAAGAAACCCGTGGGTTGATTAAATTGGTGAATGACTTGCTCGAATTGGCTCATGCAAGTGCTACCAATCAAGCGATTGATTTTCAGGATGTTAGAATTGATGATGTGCTTTGGGTGGCTCGAACGCAGTTGCTACAAAAGTCGCATAATTATTATATCAATATTGAGTTTGTCGAAACACCTGAGTCAGAAGAAAAACTCTACATCAAAGGAAATGCTTCGTTGCTTAGGCTTGCGTTTATCAATTTGATGGATAATGCCTGTAAATACAATGACGAGAAAACGGTAGATGTCTGGATTAAAACACTTGAAGACCGCGTAGAAATAATTTTTGAAGATAGTGGTGATGGGATTTCGCCCGAGGATTTAAGTAATATCTTTGAGCCTTACTATCGCTCGACAAAAGTTCAGCAGATTTCTGGGCACGGAATTGGGCTACCACTCACCAAAAAAATTATAAATATTCATAATGGTGAATGTTTGATAGATTCTAAAATTGGAAAAGGGACAACAGTAAAAATTTGGCTTCCGTATTAATAAAGTAATTTAAACTGTGGCACTTTGAATGAGTAGTGCCACAGTTTTTTATCCTTCTAAACATTCCACCAATACGTCAGTTTAAAGACCAATGCACGATTTTTTACTTTCATGTTTTCGGGTAGATAATTATCGGTATAGACAATAAACATATCAGATGCGGGGCTGTATCGCCACTGCAAACGGGTGTTTAGATTTACGTTTTTAGCTTGATTGTTGTACTGTAAGAAATTGGTAAAGAACATATTATTTGTCAGCGTGACATCAATTCTTGGACCCACTAACCAAAAATTATATTCTTTATTGTGCAACGAAATCGGTAGTGTCTCATTCGTTTCAAACTTGATGTTGTTGTAATTAGCCGCCATCGTGAGGGCAACGTACGGCTGAAAACGATAACCAACTTCGCCACGAAGATTTAGGCGTGTACCGTCGGCATAAAAACCACCGTACCGAGTGCTAAACCCATAAGTTAGTAATGCTTGCGGTTTTGAGACAAACTCTGTTCCCCACGAACCCCAACGGTGTTCGGTATTTTTCTTAATCCTTTCGTTATTAAAGTTAGTCGGGTCGAAATCTTGTTGTAACTTAATGAAATCTCTTGCGGTCCAGACCGTGAAATTACTTGTTGTTCTGAAATTGAAACGGTAAGAAAGCACTTGAAGGCTCTCGATTGATTTTCCGTTTAAGTCAAAATAATTGCGGGTTTGAGCCTGCGGACCATGACTCAGGATTAGTTTAGATTTTGGAAAAAATAAATATCCGATTGTAGGATTGACACTGCGGTAATTGGTGCGTGGAATGTAGCCTACCTCAGCTTCGGGTTGAGAGTTGTAGTTGCCGTTTACACTTTCAAATTGAATTCCGTAATTGAGCTTTTTAGAAGCATATAAAATATTGGCAGCGAAGATAAAATTATCGTTGTTTTGTGTTGGCGAAAATGACTTTAAAGCAAATGCTTTACCAATCCATTTATTATTTGGAGATGCTAAATTGTATTCAATCCCGATATTACGATTGAATTTGGCAATTTGTTTAGAATCGGCCAGCAGTTCGCCAGTCATATCACGATTTACGAACATCGCAGCGATATTTGAACGGGCAAAAACTCGACGTTGAAGTGCTACCACAGAGTAGTTTTGAGCAGGTAAACCGGCATCGTTTTTACCAGTTTGCATATTCATAAAACCAATTCTCCAATCTTTGTTGAGCTTTCCGCTTAGCCTCGCTCCGAATTTTATCGGAGAATTCAATCCAACTCTTCTGCTAAAAAACGGACGAATTGTATTGTAGCCAAAATTGGTAAAAAGGTCGCCGTTTTCTAAGAAAAACTGGCGGCGTTCGGGAAATAATAGCTCAAAACGGTCGAGGTTGGTAACTTGTTGGTCAACTTCTACTTGTGAAAAATCGGGATTTACTGTCAAATCAAGATTGAGCGATGAAGTAACTGCCACTTTGGCGTCGAATCCGATTTCTTTTTTGAAAACAGCATCGGTATTTGCAGCATGATTTTTACTGACACCACCCAAAACGTACGGAATTATCGAAATATTCGCACCTGCCGCAGGTGGTGGAGTATCCCAAACCAAAATACCAGTATAGGCCAACGAAGCCGTTGGAAATTGACGAGGGACAGGAGCCCAAACCGATTTTTCGGTAGTTTTGAGGTCGAGGCGACTAAAATTTACGCCCCATTCTTTGATTCCTTTTTTGTAGCGAAGGGTTTTAAACGGAATCGCACATTCCCAAATCCATTTATCATCGTCAGATTTTACAACTGAAACCCAACGGTTTTCCCAGTTCAGATTTACGTTTGCACCATTAAACATCAAGCCGTCCCATCTGGCACCAGCGGCGTTTGAGCCAAAACTGAAACCATTGGTTTGGTCGTCGAAAGTATCCAGAAATAATAAATCGTTGTCGTTTTTACCAAAGTTGAAATCTTGCTTGAGAGATTCTACCATGTATGGCCCAGGCAATTTATCATAGTTGATATAATAAACGTAAAGGTTTTGGTCGTCGTAAGTCATTTTTACTTCGGTAACCACCTTAGCTTTACTGGTATCCATCGGTAAAACTTGAAAGAAATCGGCAGCAAGTTGGGCATCTTTCCATGCTTGTTCATCCACAATTCCGTCCACTTTTATTGGCGATGTAGCTTTTTTGATATAATAACGGTACTTGTCGTTTTTCTTTTGGGCAATGCTCAGTAACGGAAGCAGAAGTAGAAGTAAAGTGATTTTTCTCACAGTTTTGTTTCGTTGTAAAATATCGGTCGAATAGTTTTGTAAAGGACTACAAAATTATGTTTTTGTGACTGAAATTTGCACAAAATGAGATATAAATGATGAATTATTAGACAGGTAGAACTCTGACAGGGTTCAGAACCCTGTCAGAGTTAATATCAAAACTGAAAATAGATGAACTGGTTAGACGAAAATACACCAAAGAAATACGTCAATATCAACAATGTGATGAACACAAAGTAGAATTTTGGTGTATTATCGGTCGAAATAAATTTGATGAATCTGTCTTTAAGCATCAATAACGCAATCAAAATCCAGCAGAAAATCATCTCAGTGTTATTTAATGGCGATTGGATAGTATCACGAATTGATAACCCGAAGATTTTCTTCAAAATTAATAAAGCATGACTCATGCCGTTGGCGGCGAAGAATATCCAAGTTAGCATTACCAAAACAAACGTAAATACAATATTGATAAAGCTAAAAAATGGTTTTTGCGGTAACGAAAAATCGAAAAATTTATCCCGTAATCGTGCCAAAACGAGGTAGATTCCGTGTAAACTTCCCCAAACTACGAATGTCCAATTGGCTCCGTGCCACAGGCCACTCATCATAAATACAAAGAATAGATTGAAGTAAATTCGAGCCTCAGATACTCGATTTCCGCCCAATGAAATGTATAAATAATCTCGAAACCACGTAGATAAAGAAATATGCCAACGTCTCCAGAATTCAGAAATTGATTTTGAAAAATACGGCGTATCGAAATTCTCCATGAGTTTAAAACCCATCACGCGAGCTGCACCGATGGCAATATCTGAATACCCCGAAAAATCACAATAAATCTGAAAAGTAAAGAAAATCGTAGCAATAAGTAGAGAAAGTCCGTTGTGGTCGGCGGCGTGTCCGTAAACATCGTGTACCACAATACTCAATCTATCAGCAATCACCACTTTTTTAAACATTCCCCAAGCGATTCGCATCAAACCCGCTTTGATATTCTCAAAATCATACTTGAATTTGCTATGAAACTGCCAAAGCAAATTTTGCGGACGCTCAATTGGGCCAGCTACCAATTGCGGATAAAACATGACATAAAGGCTGTAAACTACAAAGTCACGCTCGGCGGGTTGATTTCGTCGGTACACCTCAATAGTGTAGCTCATTGCCTGAAATGTATGGAACGATAGCCCAATTGGAAGCAGTATAGAAAGTGGGTCGAATGGATTATCGAAATTGAGTTTGTAAGCTAAAAAATCTACGTTTTTAACGAAAAAATTAAAGTATTTGAAGTACGCTAAAAAACCAACATTTGAGATTAAACTGATGATTAACAGCCACTTACGTTTTGCTCCTTCGGCCCGCTCAATCCAGATTCCGGCATAGTAGTCAACCACAATCGTAACTGCCAAAATCAGAATATAAATTGGCATGAAAACCATGTAGAAATAGCAACTCGCCAACAACAAAAGCCAAACCCGACCACGCTGAGGAAGCTGATAATAAAGTATCGTAACGACGATAAAAAAGAATATAAATTGTAATTCGTTAAAAAGCATTTAATGGTTCAATGTTCGGGGTTTAAGAGTTCAAAGTTCAAGCGGGTTGGGGAACTTTCATTGTTCAAAGTTTTGAGTTCAATAGTTTTTATTTCATCCTATGATAACCTTTCATGTCAGATTTTCGGAGTGTAATAATTAAATTACTGGTTTTCTTACTGATAGTCTCAACTTTATTTTTGTACTTTTCAAATTTTTCTTGATTATAGTAAGTTCTATCAAATGCACGATAAATTTGGGAACGAAGCTCACCTGCAGAGCCTTTAGCGATGATTAGAAAATTAATAAATTCATTATTGCCGCCTCTTTCAAAACCTTCTGCTATGTTATCCATAATCGAACCACTCGAACCATTCATTTGACCTTTAAGCTCAAAATCTTTATAAAAGTTGCCTTGCGAATACTCCAAATAAAGCTCATTTGCCAATTCTCTTGCCAGCTGCCAAATTTCTAAATCCTCAAATCGTTCAATTTTAGCCATATAAATAAATTTTAATTTTGAACTCTTGAACTTTGAACTATTTAATCTTCACCGTCCAAACCTCAAAATGAGTTTTGTTTGGGTTGTAAATAATGAGTTTATTGTAATTTTCGAGGTAAGATAAATTCGGGAATGCAGAAGCTGGAATAGACTTCTCATTGCCACCGATTTGATTACCATTGAGGTCGAAAATGGAGTTTGATTGCCCATCAAAACCAACGATAAATTTAAGGTCATTACCCAAGTCAAAATACTGTAATCTAATCTTTTGGGTATTGGTTTTAGTGATTTTGAACGACTTTTTGAATTGTTTATCTAAAATAAAGACATCGGTCAGGGTGCGTTCGGCAATGACATAATCTTTCTGCGGTTGGTCAAAAATTACTTCAAAGTAAGATTCTCCTTCGGTTTTCGGAATCTGGAAAGTGTAAATCTTTTCGCCCAAAACATTATATCGCTCGACTTCACCATTTTTAGTAATAACCGTAGCCATCGGTACACTCGAAATTTTATCCAAAATCAACCCACGGGCTTGCCCCGACCCAACGATTGCCGCAAAATTTTTGTAAATCGTACCGCTTTCTCTAATCAAAAACAATTCACCGTTTTCTTGCAGTACAAAAAGCAGATTTTCGCCTTTGAATTGCAGCGGCTGAATCGAAATTATCCGTTTGAATTTACGAGCATTTACCCTCGTAACAGCCTGAGTGGTCTCGTCATTGATAAAGATATTGCCGTCATCATCGCCCACATAAATCTTTTGGTTTTCGACCGAAACCGCCCTAATTCCGCCCACAACTGGCACGGCAGGAATGTACGCTTCGAGACCCTTTTGCAAATCTCGCTTGAAAACATAGAGATAATTTGGACTATTGACCAAATATTGTAACAATCCATTTTGGAAATAATCAGTCGGTGTCAGCCTTCCATAAAGTGGTTGAGCAATGGTATCTCGACTGATAATTTGGGCTTTGCTATTGAGTAAATATAGTTGATTATCAGTACTTTGTGTAATGACCTCATCGGCTTGTGTAAACCTATTCGGGATAATGTAAGGCTGCGTTACAATTGCGTTGGTCAGCACCAAGCTATCCTGCAAAAAGAACTTATTGAAAATGGCCGCCTTTTGGGTTTTAGGAATTTTTTCGAGTAACACTTTTGTGCCAAATTCGGCATTGTTTACAAAAGTTTGTAGCCCAATAAAACGTAATTCTTTAAAACGGTTTTCGTGCTTGAGCAATGACGGCTGCCAACGATTGTTATCGAGCGAATGATAGATATTTTTCCAGATTCCTTGCGGCACTACAATCGTACTGATTTGGGCTTTCGGATTCAGTTTTTGTAAGAAACTGTTATTGGTTTTACTCCAAACTTTTCCCTCCGAATGCTGGTCGAGGTAGTCGGTCATGGTTTCTTTTGTATTGGCAATGACGATGTAGTCATCAATGAATGTGTAATAACACGAATTTTGGAAACCATAAAAGGCCGAACCAAAAAGCATCGCCGGAAACTCATTGAGAATCAGTTTGCGATATTTTCTATTCAGATAATCGTTTTCGACTGGTCGAGGCGACTCTCTCACGGCGGTTTTATTGGCAAATTCGTCTAAAATGGTAAGTGCATCGGTGATTTCGTTGGTTTTGAGCAATAAAACCTTAGAAGTAAGAATATTGCTGGCCGACTGAATCTCGCACAAGATGGCTTCGTCTTTGAGGGTCGAATACAAATCATTGATGTTTACACCCCAAAATTGCTGTGCCGAGTCTCGCAAAGCTTTAATATCTTTTTCGTAAAGTCGAGTATATTCACCAAAGGCTTTTTGTAGTTTTTGGTTGTTATGGAATCCCAAATGATAAAGTATGGCCGTATTTTGTGGAATCAAATCTTTGGCCAGAATTCCCTTAGAGATTTGTCCATCAAAAACCCCCACAAAAGGCTTCTGAGTACGGATTGTCGAATAAATATAGCCTTTTACCAAATGCGGCTCGGAGCTTGGTTCAATCACCAAATCGGCATTTGGAGGCATAATATTCATAAAATATGTAACCAAATTGGGTACATTTAATTGATTTTTGAGCAAATCGGCGTGATTGCGGAGTTGTTCTTTTCTGAAATAAATGTGAGCAATACCTTGGCGTGTTACTGTAAAAGGATTCTTGCCTATCGATGGCGTTTTATCATTGATTCGTCGGATTACATCCTGCAAAAGCACCAACGACCTACTACAAATCAGATGATTTTGATGGATAAAATAATGAAAAAGCGACTCTTTATTCGATTTCTGAACTTCAGTTAACCGATAGCCGCCGAAGTTTGAGCCAAAAGTATGAATTTTATTGGGGTCTGGTTTTTCGAGATTACGCAGGAATGGTTCTTCTGAAAACGAATTTATCGGGATGTAAATAATGTATTCGAGATTCTGTTTGTTTTCGGGATGCAACGAAAACGCAATCCGTTTCGACGTGATAAATTTCTTGTTAATTTCTTGATTTTCAGATGTTTGCAGGATAATGTCAAGCTGATTTTTGGCATCGAAAAAAAACGGAACATCGGCAATCAGATTGGCATTTTGATTTTTTTCATCAAAAAGAGCGTATTGCAACTGCGAACTCTCAACCACCGCCAGTGCCGAATTCGGAATTAAATCCCAAGCATCGCTCCGAGGTCTAAACCAAATAAAATAGGATTGAATTCCGATTATAAGAAGTGCAGCACCAATAAAATAATATACGTATTTGCGGATGAATTCGAGCATCTAATAAATTTTCAGCAATCATTTACCTACAAAAATGTAGATATTTCGGCAAAAAGCCAAAAAAAATGGTCATTCGTCAAAAACGATGGCGATTTTGTTGCTCTTAATCATCAATCGGCTGATTTTCTTTTGGGGTACGCCCACGGGCAATTCGACAATTCTCCATTTTTTAGATTTTGTATCGTAGCTATGCAGTTCCATTCCTCGGCTTTCGAGTAGCAACCCATCGTGAGTCCATGCGTTGTAATGTTCAGATTCGGGGCTACTTTCGGCAATTACGTCAATTGTATTTTTCATAGGGCTATACGCACTAATCAGCCATTTGTTGTCAACTTCTTGCACAAAGCTGAATGCTCGTTTATTCGGAATTTGATGCAACGAACGTCCAATTTTTGAAGCAATAATCGTGTCTTTTTTTGTGGTAAGGTTATGATAATGAAGCGTTTGCGGGTTGCCCAAAACAAACGTAACAAGTTCATCATCTTTTGTCCATGCCTGGTACCCGATTTTACCAACCTTCTGCGATTCAAACAAAATTCGACTATCGGCAGGGTTTTCGAGATTGTATTTTACCAAGTCTTGGTCGCCATTGCTTTTGCGTTGAACAATGCACGAAAGATACTTTTTATCGGGCGTAACCGTTGGCGAATATTCAGAATCAATCGTATTTGTAACCTGCTTGTGTTCGCCATTTTTGTAATCGTAGGCCCAGATGTCACTTTGTCTATCACGGATTGAACTGTAATAAATTATCGGCTTGGTCGGATGAAAAAACGGTTGATTGTCGTAACCGATTCTTTCGGTAATATTTCTTGGATTTTTAAGCGTTATTTTGCCCGAAACATTCGATAAATCCATCAGATAAATCTCTGTGCCATTTTGGGCATAAAGCGATGACGAAATCAGAAGAACTAAAAGTATTTTTTTCATTGATGAATGTGTAAAAAGTATTGGTTAGAATGGTTTAGAATTATTCGAGTTTTTCGAATGACGAATATTTGATAAAGTATTGATTATCAAGGGGGGGTAGTTTGAAAAATCAACAATTTCTTGATTTTTCGATGGGAGGGGGTAGCCACAGTAGCTAAAATTTAGCTTTAAAAGTACTTCAACCTCAACTCTACCCCTCCGTTCTAATTCCGATAAAAGTCGGAATCAGAACACCTCCCCTAAATTTTAGGGGAGGAAATTTTTAAATGAATATTTGTATATAACCCTTAGCTCCCGAGAGAATAACTAAATTAAAAAACTAAACTAACTTAGTTTACAATGACCTGTTTTATGTTTAACTCACAAAACCTTCTCAGTATCGGTAACATAAGTACGTGTACTCGTGGTGAATGTACCGCCGTTGGGGTCTTTGTATTTTAAATCAATATAAAAAGCCTGATACCCTTTTTTCGGAAACGGCAACGCTGCTTTTACATTCAGAAGAGCATTGAGTTTGATGTTCTTACTCAACCAAAGATTATTTCTAAAATCACGGTCTGCCGAGGTCGTAAACCAGAGCGTTGCTTCGACCAAATCAGTATTGGGTGGATTCACAACTAATTCTACGTTTTCTTTTGTTGTGTTTACATTCCAAGTTGCGTACGGATATTCTTTATTCATAATCGTGATTCCGAAAAATGCACTCAATGCTTCAAATGCTTGCTTTCCACCACCCAAATTATGGCCTACATTTGGCACATAATGAATCATATTTTTGCCTTGAAGTTGGTCATAGTAGTGTTTTATGGCATCTATCGTCCAATATTCATCATTTGTTCCGATAAAAATCATTTTCGGTACGGTCATGCTGCTACGATACGAAAAAGGGTCAATCATTTCGGTAATTGCTTTGCCTTCTGGTGTATCGGTTCCTTGCGGAATCCCCAATTTTACGTAATCTTCAATCTGAATGCTGTATTCTCCGTAAGTTTTGTACTGATAATCGAGCGTTGCGGGCATATTTAGCATATCAATAACCATCGGAGCAATCGCTTTCACTCGTTTGTCGTCGATAGCCGAAGAAAGCCAGGTTGTCCAGCCACGTTTCGAGGCACCCGAAATTACAAAGTTATTGACCGAAATATTCGATTTCTGTTTGGTGAATTCCTGCACGGCATCCATTGCTTTTACTGCCGATTTTACCATCGGAAACAACAACGGCCAAGTGTAATCTTTATCCTGTTTGAATTGGTGCAAAGTATATGAAATCAAGGCGTCTTCGGTCAAATCTCCGTAAAGTGGCTGGTTTGGTACTTGACGAATCAATGCCACAACTGCCTTGTTTTTGTCAGAAACTCCTGCCAAAGAAGGCCAAAGTCCATCCGATTTGCTCCAATTGGGTTGTTCGTCTTTATTGGAGCCACCCGTTATAAAAAGTAATGCTCCGTCGTATTTTACCTCTTGCGGAACAAAAACTGTCAGTTGGTGTCGCCATGTATATTGTCTCCATTTTTGAGAAGTCAGTAGAAGATGATAGCCTTTTACATTGCCGAGCGAAATAGAATCTTTCAATTCCCATTTGAAGGCATTATCGTTATTATTTATGTAATTTTTTAATGCTGTTTGTGGAGTGATTTTTTGGGAGAAACTGTCGGAAAACGATAAAATTAAAAGCAGAAGAATAACTTTTTGAATCTTAAATTTCATAGCGATAACGTTTTAGGTTGAATAAAATAATATAGTTGTCGATTCGTGGCAATTTACGATAAAATCTATAATTTTAGCCACCTATTCAACCATACTTTATGCGGATTCTCCCCATCATTTGTTTGTTAGTCATACAAACCCTACAATCTCATGCTCAGATTACGCCAACTGAGCAATCTATGTTGATTTTTCCGATTCAAGAAAAGCACGTTCACGGAAGCAGTATCGTAAATCTGCCCAATGGCGATATACTGGCAGTTTGGTTTGAAGGAAGCGGCGAACGTACCGCCGATGATGTAAAAATTATGGGTGCAAGGCTCGAAAAAGGTAAAACCACTTGGAGCGAACCATTTCTGATGGTCGATACTCCAAATATACCCGATTGTAATCCAGTTTTGTTTCTGAATAATGAAAAAAAACTCTTTTTGGTCTGGATTGCTGTACAAGCCAATAAATGGGAGCAATCAATTCTACGTTTTAGAACTTCGACCGATTATCTGAAAAGTGGCTCACCCATTTGGAATTGGCAAGATAATATACTGCTCAAGCCTAACGATAATTTTGCTAAAGAAGTAGCACAAAAGTTTAAAGAATTGCCCGAAAATACGGCTGGATGGGCTGGTTATGCTCCAAAATATGATGAAATGATAATTTCGGCAAGTGGCGATGCCGTAAAGCGAAGTTTTGGATGGATGACACGTATCAAGCCGCTCGTAGAAGGAAATCGGATAATTTTACCGCTCTATTCCGATGGTTTTAATTTTTCGCTCACGGCTATTTCAGACGACAACGGAAACACTTGGCGACCGAGTTTGCCGATTGTGGGTCGTGGACCGATTCAGCCTGCGATTGTTCGTAAGAAAAATGGCAATTTGATTGCCTACATGCGTGATAGTGGCGATGAGCCAAGCCGAGTTCACACAAGCGAATCGAAAGATAATGGAGAGAGTTGGTCGGCTTCGGTAAAAACAGAGATTCCGAATACTGCAAGTGTAGAATTATTGGTTTTGAAAGACGGAAAATGGGCTTTTGTGGGTAATGATATTGCCGATGGACGTTATCGTTTGGCGTTGTTTCTCTCGGATGATGAAGGTAAAACTTGGAAATGGAAAACCTATCTCGAAAAAGTTGAACCCAACAATGGTAGTTTTTCGTATCCGTGCCTTATCCAAACTGCTGATGGCTTGCTACATATCAGCTATTCGTATCAGCTCGAAAAAGACAAAAAATCAATTAAATACGTGGTTGTGAATCCCAATAAAATTACTCAGCAATAAGCCTAAACTTCTATGAAAACCATTCATTCTATCCTAATATTTCTATTTTTTTCACTCGACGTCTTTGCTCAAAACAAGCAACCAATTCACATTGATAAGCCTTTTATTCAAGATTATAGCTTAAAATATTATTTACGGAAAGACTCTAAAAATGAACTTCAAAGTGTTTTCTCGGATAGAAATGGTGCGATTAAAATTTTTAGTAGCGAAGGGCTTTTGCAACCGCATAACGGGCAATTTCTTTATCCTGGCGAACTGGTGGCCGATAAAACTTACCGAACCATTTCTCACAAAAAAATGGCGGCTCTGAGTATTTATGAAAACCAGTTTGTAATGCTCGATGACAAAACAGTTTTCTCTAATGCTTGGGCAGGGAAATTATTTTTAAATCACGAAGTGCCTGATGCCAAGCACTTTGCTGGTGGCAGAGATTTTGGTTTTATGGTGGCGGATGAATCTGTATTGAAATTCATAAAAGATTCAAAAACGTTATGGAATGGAAATATTTCGAGCGGAAAAATCGTAAGAATTCGTTTTCATAAATCCGAAAATCTATTCTGGATTCTCTCAACCGATGCTCTTTACAGCTTTTCTACTTCTTCCAATTCATTCCAAAAACAATTCTCAGGCAAAGACTTCACGGCATTTGATTTCTTCAATCAGAAAATTATCATCGGAACCAACGATGGATATATCGAATTCGATTCAAAATCAAAAAAACAGATTGGCGAAAAACATACAAAACTTCCTCATACCGAACTTACTGCCATCGAAACGATTGGCGAAAAGGTTTGGTTTGGCAGCACAAAAGGAGCTTTTGCCTTGCGAAAAGACGGTAAATTTGATTATTACAACGGCGAAAGATGGCTTCCGAGTAATGTTGTGAAGCATATTTCGGCAGGAGCTAATAATTCTGTTTTGATTTTGACCGATGCAGGATTGGCTCAAATTCACTTCAAAAGCATGACTTTGCACGAAAAAGCCATGTTTTTTGAAGAACAAGTGCGTTCTCGACACATTCGCAATGGTTTTAATGCTACTCTGAGCGGAATGGAAAAAGGGAATTTATCGAGTGGTTATTTATCTGATGCCGACAATGACGGACTCTGGACTTCGATGTACTTGGGTGCAGAGGTTTTTCGATATGCTGTTACGAAAGATAAAAATGCTCTCGAAAATTGCCGAGAATCGCTCGATGGCATGGAAAGACTTTTTACCGTAAATCCAGTTGCGGGTTTCCCTGCACGGTCTTTTGAACGAAGAGGTTACATCGACAAATTGGCCGACCCCGAACGCTGGCAGCATTCGCCCGAACCAGAATGGGATTGGAAAGCCACCACCAGCAGCGATGAGGCAATCGGGCATATTTTTGCTTATGGAGCAATGGCCGAATTGATTGATGACCCCAACCTAAAAAAACGAGCCATTGTGTTGATTGATACTTTGATGTCGCACATTGTTAAAAATAATTGGTATCTTATAGATTATGATGGAAAACCCACCACTTGGGGAAGGTGGAATCCTGAGTATGTCAATTCGTTTCCAACCAATGTAGGCGATAGAAAGCTGAATTCTTCAAACATTGTAGCCATGCTACAAACGGCTTATCACTTCACAAAAAAGCCGATTTATAAAGAAAAAGCATTCGAATTAATGCAAAAATATGGATTTTTTGTCAATCTGATGCGACCTATGAAAGAGATTGGCTACGCACCCGAAGATGCCGACGAACATAGCAAAAAGTTATCGGATGCGTGGAATCATTCGGACGATGAAATGTACTTTTTGGGATATTGGGGACTCTACCGTTATGCCTTCAATGATACGCTCAAAAATCATTTCAAGCGAGCCGTTATTGACCATTGGCAAGCCGAAAGACCCGAAAAAGAAGGCTTGTGGAACATCTTTACGGCATTGACCAAAACACCAAATTTCGATTTGAACGAAGCTGTTTGGTATTTACAGGAGCATCCGCTCGATATGATTGATTGGGTGATTGAGAACAGCCACCGAAAAGACATCGAAAAACTCGAAACCAATTTCAGAACCCAAACTACTAAAGAAGTACTGCCACCCGATGAGCGACCGATTCAAAGACACAATGCCAATATGTTTACATTAGACCGAACCAAAGGTAATGGCACATCAGAACACAGTGCAGGTGATATTTGGCTTTTGCCTTACTGGTTGGGGAGGTATCTGGGGGTGATTGGCGGGCCGATTAAATAAAAAAATCCTTCCAATCGGAAGGATTTAGTGGAGAAGATGGGACTCGAACCCACGACCCCTTGCATGCCATGCAAGTGCTCTAGCCAACTGAGCTACATCCCCATTTTTTATGATGCAAAGTTGATATTTTTTCTAACAAATTCAAACTTTAAATTATTATTTTGATTTACCATCCCGGAATCATAAAATTCATCCCAGTTACAGCCGATTGGAATTTGCCCGAATAATACGGAATCGCTACGTAAGGTTCAAGTACGAAATATCCCATTACATTTACTCTTAGGCTTAATCCGGTCATTACTCGCGGTTCGACTTTGAGAGTAATAGGGTCTCTACCAATGGTCTGATATTCTTGGTTTTGACCAATTTTGCTATCAGCTGACCAAACCATTCCGGCATCTAAAAAGAAATTCAAATCGCTTGGAGCGTAATTGAAATCAATTAAAGCTAATTTTTTAGGACCGGTAAATGGTAATCTAACCTCAAAGTTACCCACCAAGAGTTGTTCGCCTTGCAATGCCTCTTGTGTGATTAAGTTAAGAGATTGTTGCTTTATCATGGCACGTCCAAAAAAACCGTGCATATACCACGGAAAACCCAAGTAAAGTGGATTGATTTGGTTGATAAAGTTCAGATTAGTTGGGTTTAGCCTACCATTATAAAGCACTCGACCTGCCAAGGTAAATGGCTTCATATAATGATATTTACGAACATCTACTAATATATTTGTGTAGCTTGTTGTACCAAAATACCTACCAGCTTCAAATCTATAACGATACCCACGCAGAGGAGCAACTGTACCAAAAACGGTGTTATCGCCCACATAGGCTAAATATATTTGGCGGAGGTTAAAGGCATTAAATCCCTGCGATTGTAAGTATTCTTTCGATAATCTTTTGGGGCGGTCTTGAATCAAGAAATAACTTCTCCGAGTATCGGGGTCATATCCCGAATAGTCAGCGTATTCTTCTCCTGAAAACCCGTACCAATTGCCATCAATACCCCCTTCGAGTCTTCTGCTTGAGCTTAAAGGTAAAAACGCAAAAGCACCTATTTGGTTGATAGCCAGACGATTAATCAGGTATTTGTCTTGAATTAATGAATCTCCCGGAATCACCCCAAGAGAATTTTTGGTTTCGCTATCTGTGATAAATTGACTTTTGAAATAACTGACGGTATTGGTTGTACTATCTCGATACCCACCTTGAAAACGAAACGGAATCCTCGAAATACTCAATCCCCACTGCAATGGCCGTTTTTGATTCATGTAAAAAAACTGTCCACCAAAATCTTGGATTTGACCATTCATTGCAACCGTACCAGCCAATTGATTATTGCCGAGCATATCACTGAATAACCCTGTGATTCCACCACCAATGCCCGTACCAAAACGGCCAGTAGCCACGCCAAGCCCCGAATTTGCCAAATAGTCTAATTTGAATTTTGGCTTATAAACCAAAGACTTGATTGATTTTTCGGGTACACGAGCAACCAGATTCTGAATCGCTAAATTTTTATTGACGATATTACGACCCGATTGCCATTCGATAGGAGCGAGGGTTCCGGCAATTTTATCTACTTTGTTTTCTACAAGATTCGACTTGAAATCGATTCTCGATGCCGAAAAAAGACTGTATTTACCTTCTTGGAAATACGTGTAAACAATCTGGCCAGTACGTTGTGAAATCGTAATGGCTGGCGAATACAATGTAATACCACTGATACCAGTGAAGTAATTGGTGAGTTGTTCGAGTTGTTTCGATTCTATATTGTAGCTGTACAAATTTCGGAATCCGTCTCTATCCGATAAAAAGTAGATTTCGTTTCCATCGGGCGATACAACCGGATTCAGGTTATCGGCACCCGCAAAAAATGAAAAGTTTTCGAGTTGTTTGGTCTCAATATTCAATCTTGAAATCGAAAAATTGGCTTTTTCTAATCTCGATGTTAGTTGACTTCGGTCTGAAACAAAATAAATCCATCGTCCATCGGGCGACCACGACGGCTGAATATCCGAGTAGTCATCGGTCGTTAGATTTTTAACGGCTTCATTTTTTAAATCAAAAAGATACAAATCGCTACTTCCATCCATTAATCCCGAAACCACGATTTCATCGCCATTGGGCGACCAAGCAGGATTTGTAAACGAATCAACTCCCTTTAGCTCATAGGTGCGTTTGCTATCACGAGCCAAATCAAGAACAACTAATTTATTTTTACCTTTAACCTGCACAACAACCGCAAATTTCCGACTATCGGGCGACCACGTTCCGGCAGTTTCGAGAAAACTGTACGAATCTACATGACCACCAAATGCTTCGCTCGCAATCTTGTTTACGATTTTACCAGTGTTGGCATCGGCAATAAAAATATCAATCGAAATGATGTTTTTTGAAGAAATATACGCCAAATAATTGCCATCGGGGCTGAGTGCGGGCGAGATATTCATTTCGCCCATTGTTTTTGCTGAAGCCAATTCTTTGCCTACCGCTTGGGTGGTTGTACCTTGACGGAGTGGCGAATAAGCATCAATCAATGCCTTTTTCCATTTTGCCGAAAATCGTTCGGTATCCATTTTGAGATTTCGAGCAAAAGCCACTTCTACACCATAGAGAGCGGTTTCTTTAAATAAAGGACGGATGATGTCGTCGCCGTAAGTGGCGGCAACAAAAGACCAAAACGCCTGCCCCCAACGATACGGAAAATATTTATATTGTTTGGTGATTAAATCTCGGACTGTCGGAATATCATTGCTCAAAACTGCATCACGCATCCACATGGCAGTGTGTGAATCTTGGCGACCGAGCGACATATATTCTGCCAAACCCTCAACCATAAAAAGAGGTAAATTCTGAATATTAGCAAGTGATGAAGAATCGCCGACTTGCATCAATTGGTACTGAAATGCGTGAACTAACTCATGCCCCAAAACGTGGTCGGTTTGGCGTTGCGAATACATCATTGGCATCACCACACGGTTTTTGAAACCCTCGGTTACGCCACCTGTTCCTTCACCGATTTGTCCACCAATAGCTGTTGTTTCTTGAAAATCAGGGTGATTTTTGTAGATAATCAGCGGATTTGGCTTTATAAAAGAAAGTTTAAAAACATCTTGGTGGATTTTATACCAATGCTCGCTATTAATCAGGAGTTTATTGGGTGTTTCTTTGTTATCGAAGTAGTGGTATAGCTCATAATGAGGACTTTGTAAAACTTTGAATCCGAAAGTTTTATAGCGAGGTTTATTTTGTCCAAAATATTGAGCTTGACTAAATCCTAAATAACTGATTATTAAGAAATTAATCAATAATATTATTCTACTTGTCATAACAATGTTAAGAGCTTTTTTACCGTTGACTTCTCGAAAGTCGGGGTTGTCTGGGATTTGTTTCTGATATTAGTAACGAATTAAAAGCTAAAATAGCTTAAACAAACCCAAAAATTCTTACTATTTATCACATTTTTATTTGTTTAATCCTAATTTTAGACAAAATGAAGAAAATATTTAAAAATATTTGGAAATATATCATTTTATATTTGTAGCTTGCGGCTCAAAATTTTTATTTACAATTTATTTTTTATTTTAATGCAAACAGGTACAGTAAAATTCTTTAATGAATCAAAAGGTTTTGGTTTCATTACAGATGACAACTCAGGTCAAGAAATCTTCGTTCACATCACTGGTTTAAACGGAGTTAGAATCTCTGAAAATGACCGTGTTGAATACAACGTTATTGACGGTCGTAAGGGTTTGAACGCAGTTGATGTTAAAAAAATATAATATATTTTAAAACATCTCTGGAAAGCCTCATTTGCTCAAAGCTTTGAGGCTTTTTTTATGCCCAAAATACTTCAAATTCGGTTGATAACTGTCATTCTCCAGTCAATCAATGTACTTAATACTTACAATGAATGACAATGGTATGACAACGAATGACAATTTAATCAATTCCTGACATACAAAACGTAGTCGGTAGCGGGTACTTTCTCGACAAATGGTTTGATAAGACTCACAATTTGCCCACGATGATACGAGGCATGGAGTGCCAAATGAGTAAGTAGTTGATTTACTGTATTTACAAAAGAAGTGCCTTGCGTATTGGTGTAGTGAATCAATCGTTCAAAATCTTCGTTTTCAATTAATTTCAAGATTTCTTCATAATTTATTTCGAGCAATTCGAGCATGATTTCGATGCTGAATTCTTCCCAAGGAGTTACTTGGGCTTGTTGGCCGCTGATTCGGTCGAGCCAAATTCTTTGTGCAGCTATGATGTGCGAAAAAAGTTGCATGACCCGCTGCGGAGGATTGGGTAAAGAGATGAAAGATTCGAGAACCTTGAGATTAGCCCAATGCTCGTGTTCAAAGAGGCTTTTGTAATAGTTTTTCATCCAACCTTTTTGGTAATTTTATTTATCGAAAATACTTATATTTGGCAAATCTATTTATAAAACCACAAAGAATATAATGAATTGCTTGAAAATCATTTGCTTGACACTGCTGACATTATTGAACTTTACACTAACTTTTGCCAAAGCAAAACCGCCCGTTTGGGGATTTTATGCTCACCAACAAATCAATCGGTTGGCGGTTTTTACGCTTCCGTCAGAGATGATTGGATTCTACAAAAAAAACATTGATTACATCACCGAAAACGCCGTAAATCCTGATAAACGCCGTTACGCCGTAAAAGATGAAGCTCCAAAACACTACATCGACCTCGATATGTATGGCGATAGTGCCGTTTATAAATTGCCGCGAGGCTGGAAAGAAGCCGTAGAAAAATATACCGAAGACACGCTCATGATGCACGGAATTGTGCCGTGGCATATCCAATTCATGAAGTTTCAGCTAACCGAAGCATTTAAAAAAGGCGATGCGAAGCAAATTTTACGACTTTCGGCCGATATGGGGCATTACATCGCCGATGCCAACGTACCACTGCATACGACTAAAAATTATAATGGTCAACTCACCAATCAGGTTGGAATTCACGCCTTTTGGGAATCTCGTTTGCCCGAATTATTTGCCGAAAACTATGATTTTTTTGTTGGACAGGCTCAATATATCAAAAGTCCGCAGAAGGAGTCTTGGCGGATGATTTCGGATGCCAATATTGCGTTAGATTCGGTTTTGAAGTTTGAAAAAGAGCTGACTTTGAAAGTTGCCGAAGATAAAAAATATGGATTTGAAGAACGTGCAGGACTGACCGTTAGGGTTTATTCTAAAGATTTTTCGACTCGCTACCACGAAATGCTCAAAGACCAAGTGGAGCGACAAATGCGGAAGTCTATCAGAAGTGTGGGTAGTTTTTGGATGACTTGTTGGGTAGATGCAGGCCAGCCAGATTTATCGAAACTGCTTGATTATCAGACTACTCAAGCCGATAAGGAATCCGAAACCCAAGAAAAACAATCTTGGCTCCAACGCCTTTTTAAGGTCAGAGAAGAAGGTGATAATTGATAGTTTACCTCATAATTGATTGGCTTAACCTCAAATTTTTTTTCAGAAGCCTTTAATCTCTCTAATTTTAGGTTTCAATAAATAATAATGAAATCTAAATTCCAAAATATACTGACTCATGTCGTATTGTTTTTGTCGTTTTTGGCACTGATTTACATTTACACGCCACAAGACAATCTGAGTTGGGAGAGCATCAAACGTAACCCAAATGAATTGAGTAATCTCGCTTCGTTTGTGCTGATGTTTTTTGTTTTTTATCTCAATTACTACGTATTGGTTCCGCAATTGGTATTGAAAGACAAAATGATACCTTATTTGCTGTTGCTTTCGGCAATATTTTTGGCAATTTATTTCTCGACTAAGCAGATTCCGTGGCCGACTGCAATGCAACCACCCAATCAAAATTTGAGTGGAACAGAGATTCAAAATAATCCTCCGCCACCGCCCAAAGGAGGTTTCAAAGACAAACCAAGTGGTAAATTTGATGTCGGGCGTTTGTTTGTGTTCTATCTGATTGGGATATTTTTCACTACTTTGATTCGGACCAATCGTTTTAGAGACGATTTAGAAAAAGATAAAATTGAGACCGATTTACGCTATCTCAAAGCACAGATTAATCCACACTTTTTGTTTAATTCTCTCAATAGTATTTATGCCCTAACGATTAGCGAAAAGGCTTATCAGTCGAGCAATGCCTTGATTAAATTATCGAGCATGATGCGGTATTTGGTTACCGATTCTCAGCAACATTTTGTTTCGTTACATAACGAATTAGAATATATCAAAAGCTACGTAGATTTGCAAAAACTGCGTTTTGATGATACTGTAAATATTGATTTTGAGATAAAAGGACTGCCAAATGGTAAAAAGATAGCCCCGTTGATTTTGATTTCGTTTATCGAAAATGCCTTCAAATACGGAATAAATCCTGAGATTATTTCTACGGTTAGGATTTTGATTGAAATCATTGATAATGAATTAGTTATGAATGTAGAGAACCGAAAGGTAAGAGTTCAACTTGACAAGACCGAAAGTACCGGATTGGGGATTATGAATACCAAACAAAGACTCGAATTACTGTATCCAGCCAAACATTCGCTTTCAATCAACGAAACGCAAGAAACCTACAAAGTAGAACTTTATTTGAATCTGATTTAGAAACCAATGATAAAAGCCATTGCCCTCGACGACGAACCACCAGCTTTGAAAGTCATCCAAAGTTTTTGTACGGATGTTGATTTTATCGACCTTCGGCAAACTTTTACCCGACCATCGGATGCTCAAAAGTATTTGGAGGAGAATGAAATCGACTTACTTTTTTTGGATATCAATATGCCATCCGTTACCGGTATTGATTTTTATAAATCGCTCAATCAACAATTAATGGTGATTTTTACGACTGCTTACAGCGAATACGCCATTGATGGCTTTAATCTCAGTGCGATAGATTACTTATTGAAACCCTATACACCTGAGCGTTTTAGGCAAGCCGTACACAAAGCCCAAGAATATTTTTCTAATATTTTGCATAAATCTTCGACTGTTGCCGAGCAATACTTGATGATAAAAGCCGATTATAGTGTTTATAAAATCCTGATTTCGGATATACTTTTTATTGAAGGATTGGACGACTACCTCAAAATTCACATTCAAAATACCAAACCAATCGTGGCTCGAATGACAATGAAAGCGATGCTTCAGAAACTCCCCGAAAAAGATTTTATCAGAGTGCATCGGTCGTTTATAGTGCCTTTTGCACGCATCGAATCGGTAAGAAATCGTGTCATCACGCTCGCCAAAGAAGAGATTCCGATTGGGGTTACATACGAAGAAGAGTTCTTGAAACGCTACCGTTGATTGCATTTGCCGCATAAATCGTATCATTTACCGCAACTCTACAAAACAAGTAAACCAAAGTACATTGCCGATTCGTCTTTAAGGTATAACACAATCGAAAACAAAGTAAACCTTATGAAAAGAATCGATTTTTTGAGAAAAGCTGGCTTGAGCCTCATCACAACAGCCGCCCTAACATCTTGTAAAGAAGATGAAGTCGTAAGTTCGGGTTCGACAACAACTACCACCACCACAACTGGCTCGACCAATGGTAGTTCGTCAAGTGATTGTACTGTGACCAATGCCGAAACAGAAGGACCTTTCCCTACCAAAACACCAAGCTCTTTGGTAACAAACGACATTCGTTCTGACAGAAAAGGCCTAAAAATGATTGCCAATATTACCATCAAAAACAAAAATGCAAGCTGTGCCGCTTTGAAAGGGGCAATTGTTGACATTTGGCATTGCGATGCCGACGGTAATTATTCGCAATACGGTGGTACGCAGATGCAATCTACCAATTATACTTCGGTAAGTTTCTTGAGAGGTCGCCAAGTAACAGATACTAATGGATTGGTGAGTTTCACGACTATTTTTCCGGGTTGGTACAGCAGCCGTGCGGTGCATATTCACGTACACATTTACGATTCATCGGGTAAGTCTTTGTTAGTTACTCAGATTGCGTTTCCGGCAGCTGTATGCGACACGGTGTTTACAACCGTTACTGATATTTACAAAAAAGGTAAAGCCGATACTACAAACGAGAGAGACAATGTTTTTGGTGATGGCTACGCCAATGAGTTGGCATCGCTTTCGGGCAATACAACCGATGGCTACACTCTTGCTCATACGATTGTTGTAAGTGCTTAATACACTGTAATTTAAGTAATTATAAGTTTTTGTTATCGTGTCCCTCCCTCTCCAATCGGAGAGGGAATGGAAGGGTGAGGTTAAAATGCAGTATTTGGAAAGAAATTAGCACTTTTTGACCTCACCCCCCGCCCCTCTCCTAAAATTGGAGAGGGGAGTAAAAATTGTACCAATTTATATTACAGTGTACTTAATCATGAATAGTCAAACAGTAGTCATTAGGTTGTGGAAGGAGTTCTTTTCATTTATCATAAGTGACTTATTATCAACTAAATGGCTATTGTTTGACCAAAAGAAATTAATTTATGAAAGGGATTATCCAGCTTTGCTATCGAAAAATAATTGATATAAACTCTCAAAAAACTTGGGATAAGTACGTGTTTGACGATACCTACATGGAGTTTTTTATGCAGTCGCAGTTTTACAATCAAGAAGGTAAATACATAACTTTTCAAGAGATTTTGAATGCACATCCCGAAGCCGAGAAAATTCATTTTTTGACAAGTACGGCTGCCGTTGGGTACATTCAACAATTGAACGAAATAATGCCCGATGTACTCAATACTCACGGTAAATTGTGCATTCCGTTTAAGAATTTCAGGTTTGAAATCATCCATTCAAACGTAAAAAGTAAACAAGAGCATCGGGTTGCCATTTATTTTTATAGCGAACCCATTACTTGGATTGATACCATTGATAATCAATTAGTTATAGCCTACGGCGATAGGAGTGAGGCAATTCAGAATGGTGAATTGGTAGAGACCGAGATGATAACTTTACAGCCGTTTTTGAGTATTGCGAGTATTAAAAAAGTAAACTTATGATGACCCAAACCGAAGCAACGATTTATCTATCAGAAAGAAGAATACCGTCGGAAATAGGTTTGAAAACTGAGCTGGATGGAGTAGTGGTCTTTGATAACATCTTAGCTCCAAATCAATCTTATGAATTAGTTGTCGAGGCAGATTCTCAGGTTTTAGTATTGCCCTACATCGGCGATTTGGAGATTGTCGGGGCGAATCTTTTAGAAGAAAATCAGATTCAATTTTTTACAGAAATTGGCAATTTCAAAATCCAAAATCCGTACACCGACGATGCCATCAATTTTTTTGAAATTCACATCCAAAATCAAACTTTGGAGCTACCAAAAAATACTTTTACGTTAGATTTTACAGCGAATCTAAATCAATTAATCAGTATTTCGGATAAAATCCAAATTGGGCAGTTTGGTCTTAGGGAAGAAGGAGTTTTTACACTGCAAAATCCTGAAAATAAGGTTTTTGTATATGCCATTGAGGGAGCATTCGAGGCACAAAACAGATTGATTCAACCCCGCGATGGGTTGCAGCTTCAGTTTCTCGAAGATGTCGAGTTTGAAGCATTATCAGACAACGCAATTATTTTATTCATCGAATTAAATCAATAATATTATGTTCGGATTAGGCACCACAGAAATCATGCTCATACTTTTTGTAATACTTTTGTTTTTTGGGTCAAAGAAACTTCCAGAATTAGCAAGAGGATTGGGTAAGGGCATTGGCGAGTTCAAAAAAGCAACCAGCGAGGTTAAAGATACCATAAATAGTGCATCAGTAGAATAGTTTGTTTTTCCTTCCTTTTTGAATGGGGCAGGTATTCATCAAAAATTACCTGCCTTTTTTTTTAGATTAAAATGTTTTAATGTTGCAACCATGCTTTCGGGATTACTCGTCATTAATATAGATGAAATCAATAGGTTAAAATATGATGCAAAATTTACTAATTAATCATTTTATTAACCCAAAAACCGAATTACAATGGCGGCTACTCCAGAATCAATTAGTAGAAAAGAATTTTTAATGAAAATGGGATTTCGTGGTGCTTCGCTTTGGGCATTGATGAGTTCTTGTACAAAGAATGAAGATAGTTTTGTAGAAGCATTGACCGTAAATTCAGAGACAGGAACTACGGGTACAACTACAACTGGTACAACAGGAACTACTGGCACTACCACAACTGGCACGACAGGAACAACTGGTACAACAACTACCACCACAACGACAACAGCAGGAACAATAACGACTGAAGAACTTAACAAAATTACGAGCTACAAACTCAAAATAGATTTGACTTCTTCGACATATGCTAAACTGGCATCAGTAGGAGGCTATATAACATCGAATGGAATAGTAGTGGCGAGGTCAACCCAAACAACCTACGTGGCTGCAACCCAAACCTGCACCCACGAGCCAAAGAAAAAGGTAATTTATAACAACGGTGAGTATTATTGTACTGACCACGGAGCGAGGTTTTCGTTGGCGGGTAAAGGATTAAATTCTTTGGGTAGCAAAGGATTAACAATCTACAGTGTGGCAACCGATGGAAAGACTTTAGTAGTTTATTAATCAATGAAATTATGAAGAATTTTTTAATAAAAGTCTTAGTACTTGCATTGGCTTTTGTGTCTAATGCATGTAAAGAAACCCAGGAGATTTCCCCTACAACTACCACAACAACTGGTACCACCACCACAAATACTAATACTACAACCAACAACTATATTTCTGTAAATAAATGGGTGCATGAAGTAATGACCGATGCTTATTTTTGGTATGACCAAATGCCCGCTTTGAGTACGCTGAATACTTCTCAAAACCCTGATGATTTTTTTGAGAAATTGGTATATAAACGCGAGACAGTTGATAGATTTTCGGGGATTACCGACGATATTGATGCACTTCAACAAGAATTTGATGGAGTAAACAAAATTTTCGGGATTCGTTTTGCACTTGCTTACTTAGACAATACGCAGACTTCTATTGGCTTATTTTTGAGTTATGTAATCAAAGGTAGTCCAGCCGAAAAGGCGGGTCTTAAACGTGGCGATATTATCACAAAAGTAAACGGAACTCAACTGACAGCGACTAATTATTCGACAATTATCGGTAGTTCCGATACCCAAACTTTTACACTTGGTAAAGTAACCAATGGCTCGATAGTTTCAGACGATGCCAATCCTGTAAGTATTACAAAAGCCGAAGTAACCGAAGACCCCGTAGCTTTTTATGCAATAATTGATAAACCAGAATCGGGCAAAAAGATTGGGTATTTGCTTTATACTCAATTCATTCCGGGCGTAGATGGGGTCGATGCTTCTAAATATGACAACGAATTGCGTACAATTTTTGGCGAATTTAAAGCTAAAGGGGTAAACGAATTGGTGCTTGATTTGAGATTGAACGGAGGCGGATATATTTCGAGTGCCGAAACTTTGGCCTCGTTGATTGGAAAGAATATTTCGACGAGCAATGTGTTCTATCAGGAGCAATGGAACGCCAAATATCAAGCCTATTTTACTGGGAAATACGGTAGTGATTATTTCAAACATAAATTTAAGGCCGAACCCAACAATATCGGGAGTCAATTAAGCAGAGTTTTTGTATTGACATCGCAAGGTACGGCTTCGGCGAGTGAGTTGGTTATCAATGGCTTACGGCCGTATATGAATGTAATAACAGTAGGTGACCATACTTATGGTAAAAATCTTTTTGGGACACTCATCGGCGATGACCAAAAACGATGGAAATGGGGAATGTACGTGATGCTTGGTCAGACGGCGAATTCGAGGGGAGAATCAACTTACGGAACATCGAGCGGAATATCAGCAGATTACGCCATCGAAGACAACGTGATTCCGTTTAGAGCTTTTGCCGACGATACCGAACCGCTTTTTCAGAAAGTATTGCAAGTTATTGGTGTGCCAGTGAGCCAAAACCCCAATGTAAAAATTGGTGCAGCAAAACAAGTCAATCGTTTATCGACCGAACACTTCGCTGATGATTCTAAGTTGAATGAAAAACGAATGATAAGAAAAGGTATTGACTTATAGCTTTGAGAAGCCGAGCCTCAGATGAGGTTTGTATAGATAATTTTTTCATAAAATGTTAGGTTTATGTGTCTCCAATTTGGGCAGTTGTTCTCGGATTGGAGATTTTCTTTATAAGAAAAATACAAAAATTGGGAATGTAGCGATGAAAGTGCTTTTTATGACGATAAAGTTAGTTTTAATGCGAATATTGAGTATTTTTCACTATAAAAATGTCCTTATCCTCTGTTTTTTGAAATTCATCGCCATAGTTTTTAGGTTTATCTATTCTGTATATTTATTAGAAAAATACCAACTAACTTTGAATCATCAAACCAAAGGAAATTATTTATCAACATTAAAATTTAAACTTTATGAAGAAGTTATTAATCATCGCAGCACTTTTTACATTATCGGTAAATGTTAGCAACGCAGGTACAATTGAGAAAGCGTCGGCCAATGAAACTGTAGAGTCTAAAATCACAGTTAAAGAAATCGGAAACCTTCGTTTTAAGTTGGATTTCAATAATCTAACAAGCAAAAAAGCCTCAATAGAAATTACGGATGTCAAAGGTTCGATTTACTACAAAGGTTACAGCGATACCGACAAAGCATTTGTTTTGAATCTTGCCAATTTGAGCGATGGCAGCTACACAATCACAGTAGATGCGGGCGGAGAAAAGTTGAATTATGAATTCGAGATTCAGAGCAAAGTAAGCCGTGTAGCGGTTTCAAAAGAATAGGAACTATATAGAGTAGTTTATTTCATAAATTAAAGGTTAAGTTTTGTCTCCGATTTGGTCATTAGATACCGAATCGGAGATTTTTTTATGCCACACCACCATTCACCGAAAGACAATGTCCATTTACATACGAGGCTTCGTCTGATGCCAAATACAAATACGCATTGGCAATATCAATCGGCAAGCCCATTCGTTTTGCTGGTATTTCGGCAATCGTTTTTTCTCTCACTTCTTCCGGAATCAAATCGGTCATATCGGTTTTGATGAATCCCGGAGCAACCGCATTGGCTGTAATGTTGTGTTTGCCGAGTTCTTTTGCCCAAGTCTTAACCATTCCGATAATCGCTGCTTTAGCCGCCGAATAATTGGTTTGTCCGAAATTACCCGTAATTCCGACCACCGAAGAAGTACAAATGATGCGTCCGTATTTTTGCTCAACCATAAACGGAACAACCGCCTTTGTACAATTGAAAACGCCAGTCAGATTGACATCAATTACTTGTTGCCATTCAAAATGTGACATTTTAAGCAAAGTTTTGTCGCGTGTGATACCTGCATTATTGACCAAAACATCAATTCTGCCGTATTTTTCGACAATTTCTTGAGCGGCTTTTTCGAGCGAAGGAGCATCGGTAACACTCAATTTCATAAACTCGCAAGTGTAACCTTTTTCGACTAAATTCTGGGCTGTTTCGGTGCCGACATCGAGCATATCCCAGATGATTACTTTTGCACCTTCTTCGCAGAAACGTTCGGCGGCTGCTTGCCCGAGTCCACGAGCAGCCCCAGTTATGATGGCAACTTTATCTTTTAATCTCATGGTTTTGGTTGTTTTTAGATGATAAAAATAAGGAGCGAATCAAATTCGCCCCCGATAGATACATATATAATATTATTTTAAACTCCCGCTTTGACAAAAGGTAATTTGGTAATGACTGCTTTGAGCAATTTATCACGCACTTTTACAAAAACTTCGGTGCCAACTTTGCTGAATGCCGTCGGGACATAGCCCAATGCAATGCCTTTTTGTAGCGTTGGCGACATCGTTCCTGAGGTAACCTCTCCTAATTTATTGCCATCGGCATCGCAGATTTCGTAATGACTACGAGGAATCCCACGGTCAATCATTTCGATTGCGACCAATTTACGCTGAACACCCGCATTTTTTTGAGCCAAGAGAGCTTCTGAATTGATGAAGTTTTTGGTGAATTTCGTAACCCAACCTAACCCAGCTTCGAGCGGAGAAGTTTCGTCGGTGATGTCGTTTCCGTATAAGCAATAACCCATTTCGAGGCGGAGCGTATCTCTTGCACCAAGACCAATCGGTTTGATACCAAACTCGGCACCTGCTTCAAAAATAGCATTCCAAAGGGCTTCGGCGTGTTCGTTTTGTACGTAAAGCTCAAATCCGCCCGCACCCGTGTAGCCCGTTGCCGAGACAATAATATCTTCGATACCCGCTACCGTACCAACTCTAAAATGATAATAAGGAATATTTGAAAGGTCGATTTCGGTTAATTTTTGAAGTGTGTCAATCGCTTTTGGACCTTGAACAGCGAATAAGCAAGTGCTATCTGAGAGGTCTTTCATATCTACCTCGCCATCGGTATTGTGGCTCACTATCCAGTTCCAATCTTTTTCGATATTTGAGGCATTTACTACCAAATAATACCAATCTTCTTGCATACGATAAACCAACAAATCATCTACAACTCCGCCAGTTTCGTTGGGTAAATAACTGTATTGAACACGTCCGTCGAATAACTGCGAAGCGTCATTGGCCGACACTTTTTGGATAAGTTCGAGTGCTTTTGGTCCTTTTAAGACAAATTCGCCCATGTGCGATACATCAAAAACGCCAACGCCATTGCGTACACAATGATGCTCGTCGAGGTCAGAAGTGTAGCGAACTGGCATGATGAATCCACCAAAAGGTATCATTTTGCCTCCGAGTTTTGCGTGGAGGTCATTCAATGGGATTGTTTTGTTTTCTGTTGATTCCATGTATTTTTTTGAGAAATTCTATGAGCAAGAAGATTGTTTAAATGCCCAAAGTTACGGATTTTGAGTATGGATAAAAAACAAAACCCCGAATTTGACTTTCGGGGTTTCAAAATATAATATCAATTACTAAATCTTTTCAAAAGAATCCTAATTGAAGTACAAATGGTGGGTTTTGACCACCAAATTGTTACAACGGTTTGGGGCTTGGCGAAGGCAGGGCTTTGAAAATCGTCAGTTGATGATATGTACAAATGTTGATTAGTATTTCAATGTTCAATAACTTCCTTCTGCCCTGCTTTTGCCAAGCCGATGTTATGTGCTGTGCGATTGGTCGCCCTGCTTTTTTCGGTCAGCAATTTGTAGTCAGATTTTTGAGTAAACAAGTCTGTTTCAATTGTGTCTAACTTTGCAATTATTGCTTTAATTGATTCATCTGACTGGTCAATCCCTATCCATTGTCTGCCGTTTTTTTGTGCTGATTTTAAAGTTGTCCCTGAACCTGCAAAACAGTCTAATACGATACTATTTTCATTGGAAGAAGTTTTGATAATTAAGTCTAACAAATCTGCATTTTTTTCTGTTGGATAGACTGGATATTGAGGGTCTTTAAATTCCCAAATATCTTGCATTCGTTTGCCTTCTTGTTCGTCCAAATAAATTTTCTTTCTTGGATTTCCTTTGTCGCTCCACTCAATTAAACCATCATTGTCCCACTGCTCTAAAACGCTTACATCACTTCTCCAATGTCGTCCTGCTGGTGGTAAAATACCTTTAAATGCTTGTGATGTTTTTCCATTTTGTGTTTCACCTGGGGCGTGCAATGGAATAGTTGTATATCTTCTTCCATTTTCTGTCTTTGGAAAAAGTTTAAGTTTATCTTCTTCTGTATAAGGTGTTTTAGGTTCGTTCCAAATTAAGTTGTCTGACTTTGAATAAAACAAAATCAAATCTTTCATATTGCCATAACCTTTACGAGCAAAGTTTTTAGGATTGCATTTTACTCTTGTTATGTCGTTTCTGAAATTTTCAATTCCAAAAATTTCGTCCATTACAATTTTTACATAATGTCCTATTTTATAATCAATGTGTAAGTAAATAGAACCTTTGTCAGACAAAAGCATATTAAGTAAAACTAACCGCTCTCTAATAAATTCAATGAACTCAAATCCTTTTAGTGTATCTGTATAGGCAACCTCACCATTTTTTGAATTACTAATAGTACTTGCTCTACCATTGGTAATTGTAAAAGTGTTATTTGTGGCAAATGGTGGGTCAATATAAATTAAGTCTACTTTGCCTTTGTATTGAGTGATTAATTGTTTTAAGGCAACTAAATTATTTGCTTGAATTAGCAAATTGGGGTTGTTGCTTTTATTTATTTGCTTTAATTCAACATTTGGAATTGAATCAAATATTTCTTGTTCAGTTTTCTTATTTGAATAATTTAGTTGCATAGAATTTAGATTTGGTATAAAAATTCACGCAGCACTAAACTGCTCATTATGTTTAAGTCTTTGTACTTGGTTGTAATGTCCTTGTACATTTTGTTGTTGCCTTTGATGTAAAGAACTCCGTCAAGAATAGCAATTTTAATAGCTTTTACGCCTTTGCTTTGAACCGTGCTAATGGCATCATTGAATTGTGCATTTTGGTGTCCACCAAAATCTGTCAAAAATTTAGCTTCGCCAATAACATACTGTTCGTTAAATCTTCCTATAAAATCAAGTCCTTTGCTATGCTTATATTTAAGTTCGCTTGAAGCAAAATCCATTAGTTGTTTGTCGCTTCCATTCAAAATTGCATCTTTTTTAGAACTCATAAATTCATCAAGTGAAGCAGGTTGAATTCCTAATGCTTTGCTGTTTGTCCAACGTCTAAAAAATGGACCAATTTGTCTATTTGTTTCTTTTGGCTCACTACATCTTTCAAAAATTTTGTCAAGCCCCATTTCATAAAGTCGTCCACAAATTCGGTTTATTGTTTTTGGATTTCTTTCTATTGATGTTGCATCTCTTTTTAAATAAGCAATGTAGCTGTCTTTAATTGGAAATAGGTCAAGTTTTAAAAGTTCCTTCAATAAGGCTTCATTATTTTGTTTTTTAAACGCATTTTCAATGTTTTTCCAACGAGTTTGGTCAATATCTCTAATTCCTTCGGGTATAGTGGGATACACTTGAAACAAATCGTCCAAGTAACTTCGTTGGTTAGCGTATTCTATACTTAATTCTGTCCAATAGTTCATAGGGCAAAGTTAATAAAAAATTTCTGTTGGATTTGTCGGTCTGTTGATGTTTTGTAGGGTCGCTCATAGCATAGCACACAACTTTCAAATATACGAAACTTTTGCAGTACTTTTTGTATTGTTAGTTACTTCCAAATAAAAACAAAACTCCGAATTTTACTTTCGGGGTTTTGGTATATAATTGTAGTAATCTATCAAAAGAAACCTAATCTCAGGACAAAAGGAGAGTTTTGCCCCCCAAACTGTAGTGGACTTATATAGCCTCTGTCTGGAAAAGTCAGGTTGTACATCAACATGATAAAACTTCCTCGGCGATTACCCCTTCCTTGATAAAAACCTACACCTACATAAGGTGCTCCTTCCCATTTACGAACTTGATTAAATGACGTATTCAGTGATTCCGAAAGCATATACTCCGAGCGAGCGTTGATTAGTTCATACTCGGCATGAGCAAATATTGAGCGATAAACCTGCTGGCGAACAAAAAAACGAGGCCCGTACGAAAAAGTATTTACTCCGAGATTCGACCGTCCGAGTGAGCCTTGGTAAATCGCCGCCATGCCAACTCCCGCCACTGTACCTTTATCGGTGATTTCGTAGCCAATCATGGGTGAGGCATCAATGTATAAAGAGCCCCAGAATTGCAACCAAAAATTACCGCCATAACGCAGTTTTTGCTTCCATTCGGGTTGTGGTTTTTCAAAGAATATCGGACTCTCTTTTTCTTCTTTTTTATCTTTTTCGGGTACTTCTTGTCCCCAAGCGGTCAAACCGCCAACTATCAACGCAGCTAAAAGGATTGTTTTACGCATATTCGGTTTCTGTTTCTAACTCGAACTCAGGCAATTTGATACTACTGAGCAATTCGTCTTCGAGCATATTTGCCCATTCCTTAATATAAACGATTACATCGGCACGTACATTGTGTTTCAGATAACGTTTTTCGAGCGGCAAACGACTCAAAATTTTATGGTCTGATAGCTTCTCCAGATTTTTTAAATCTTCGATGCTAAAACCTGCAATTAGTAGTTCATGAATCACCAAATCTATTGGCATTTGACTGGTTTCGCAGTAATCGTTGAGTTGCTCGTTCCAGTCACCACGACCTTGCATTGCGTAAGCGTGGATTTGTCCTTTAGATAATTTAGTGATTTCTTGGGCTAAATTGCCGCAATTACAACTGCCCATGTGTCCCCACATATAAACCGAACCCTCTTCTAATTTTTTAGCTGTTCGGCGAAGTGCATCAATGATTTCTAAACTTGCTCGTGCCATTGTTAAATCAAGATTAATTTTGGTTTCAAAACAAGGTGTTCGAGGTGAATGTTTGGTAAAAATATAATTAAATAGAATTAATCGAATATCCCGAATCTCCCGAATCTCTTTTTGAGTTATATTTATCAGATATTAATCGCAATAAAAAACATTCGATATTCGAGAAATTCGGATAATTCTGTTAATTATCACATTTTTAAGTTATTCTTTCTCAACACTCTTTGTATTATCATTTGGGTGGCGGTCAATCAAGATATTTAGTGGGTCAATACCAGCTTTGAGTGGTTTTTCTTTGACGTTTACCTCGATTGTGGTTTTATCTTTCGATATTTTATGGCGTTGATAATAAATCAAACGGTCTTTATCTTTTTGTTTTTCTCCATAAACACCTACCCAAACCCAATCATTCATTTTGATTTTCGATTCAGTTCCGAGGCTATCAGCACGTAATTTTTGAGCTGAAATTTCAATTTTTACTTTGAAATTAACTTTGGATACCTCTTTATAAGTTACTTTATCGGCTTTGTTATCGAATAGGGTAATCGTCTCAAACATATCTTTGTAGAGATATTTCATACTATCTGGCGTAACGGCTTTTAATTCGTCAATCAGATTTTTTGAGATTGGATAAATCCCCGTTTTGGCGACTACTTCGTTATTCCATTTTGTCCTAAAATTACGGATTCCAGTATTTACCACCTCTTCGCCGAGGTAATCTTGCAAAGCATAAAACACCAACGAACCCTTGTTGTAATGAATGTACCCTTGCCTTTCGACGAGTTCGAGCGGCTGCTCTTTTTTGGTTTCGGTCGAGCGTCCACGTAAGTAATTGTTTAGTTCATAACTCAAAAACTTCTTCATGTACTCGCGTGAATTAGTCTTTTTCATACACATCAAAGCACTGTATTGCGACATCGACTCCGACAACATCGCATTGCCTTTGACGTTAGCCTCCGAAACCTGATGCCCCCACCATTGGTGAGCTACTTCGTGGCAAGTTACGTAGAATGGCATATCAATATCGTCTTCTTTGGTTATATTCATGATAAATCCGATACCCTCCGAAAACGGAATTGTATTGGCGAATGATTGAGCAAAAGAGGAATATCTCGGGAACTCCATAATACGTACTTGACGGTATTGATACGGACTGAAATTGGCTTGGTAATAATCCAACGCCGTTTTCATGCCTTGCATCATGCGGTCGAGGTTGTAAGTATGCTCAGGATGATAATAAATTTCTAAGCTAATACCTTTATAATTCTCTTTTTTGACAGCGTATTTGGCCGAAACCATCGAGTAAAAATTAAACATCGGGGCATCCATTTTGTAATGGAAATATTTACGTCCGTCTTTTACCCATTCTTTTTGCAAATACCCCGGTGCAATCGCAATTTGGTCGGCGGCGGTACTCATTGTCATCTCAAAACGAATTTGGTCGCCATCATCACCCAAAAGATTTTGTTTCAAACCACGGATATCGTTTTGCTCCAACATTCTTTCTTTTGGTTTTAAGCCTTGTTTTTTGCGGTCGTCATCGGAGTTTAACTCATTGTTTTCGCTGTAACCGATTGTCGGGAAATAGAAGTTATTGAAGAATGTCCCGTTATTAACCACATCGGTATTTGAGCCACGAGTTTTGAAACCATTGGTTACGAAATTGGTCTTGAAACTCATTTTTACCGAGTCTTGCGGCTGCAAAGGTTGCGATAATTTGTAGATTCGGTACTTGAAATCTTTGTAATAACGGTTATCGAGTTTTGCTTCTTTATCAAATTTAATGTATTCGTTAGAAACTTGTTCGTCAGTATTATCCTGAATATGAATCTCGGTTATTGGCTTATCGGTTTTATTTTTTAGAATGAAATAACCTTCGGCTGTGAAATCGCGGGTTTCGGGATAAATATCAACGTTTAGTTTCGCCTCCGTGATTTTCGGATGATTGATGTACTCAAATTTTTTGAGTGTTTTCTCGTAATTGGCTCGCTGTTTTTCGACTTCTTTAGAGTTTTGGTATTTGTTTACAACATTGGTATTGTAATACACATAAGCACCCGAAGACACAAAAACAATGGTCGAGAGTATCAAAAATGTAACGATTGGACGAGTCAAACGGTATTTGCCGATTCTAAGGCGAAACTTGAAAAGTTCTTCGGTGCCACGTACCGCAAAGAGTACAGCCAAACCAAAAAGTAGGAATGTGAAGGCTGTCCAGTAGGTACTGAGCCAACTAAATGGCGAGAGGAAATGCCCGTATTTGTTCATATCCGAATACGAACCCATACTTGCCGAGTTGAATAAAAACAACGAATGCTCAACCCCAAGATTTGAGATAACGGCCATTGCGATAAAAATCACAATCATGACGGCATGACCCGCTATTTTATTATTGACCATAATCTGCACAAAAAACGCCATCAAGAGCCAAAGCAACATTCCGTGAATCGTATCGCCATAAAGGCTCGAAAAATATACGCCAATCTCAAAATTGAAATAACCTTTTGAGGCTTGGGTGATAATTGCCATCAAAATCAAGATAAGTACAATACCTACGTAGGTTACGAACATAGCCAAAAACTTAGCAATCATCGGTAGGGCAGTGGGTACGGGCATTGCATCGTGGATGAGATTGATTCTGACATCTCTCTCTTTCCAAATCAGTTCGCCAGCGTACATTATCGTAATGATGAAAAAGAAAATCCCGAACGCCCCCTGAATCAAATTTATCATACTGTACGTCGTCGGAATCAGCTTTGTATCATCAAAAGAATCCATCAAAGCGGCATTAAAGATGAATAAAAGCAAGCCAGTTGCCACAATACCAATGAATGGAATATCTCGGATAATGTTTTTGAAATAAAAAATCGTCATTCGGCGTAGCTCCAGCAATTGAGCCGAAAATCCAAAATTGAGAGTAACTTTTGGCAAAGCGATTCTTGAATTTTTGATGAATTCGGTATCTAAACCCGGCTTGCGACGAATAATTGGATTAATGACTTGATTGAATGAGAAGAATCTTAAAGTTGCCAAAAACGCAACGATACCAATGCCAATCCAGATAAGGCGATTGACCAAAACTGCCCCCGACATCGGAACATTAGTGGTGTTTTTCTCAGAGATTGTCCAATATTCAGTAAAAAAATTGAAAGCACGCCCTCCGATTGGGTCAACCCACGCGGCAATCTCTTTTTTGTCTAAATCGCCCAAAAGTACATCGGCAGCTCCTTGTAAAATCAAGAAAAGCATTGCTTGGAGGTAAATAAAGACCATCCGACGGGATAATCCACCCACCATAAAAAACAAAGCTCCCGTGATAAATGCGTTTGGTATTACGAAAACCAAAAACGGGTGTAAGTAATTGTAAAGATTAAATGCTTGAATTTTTTCGGGGTCACGGGCTGGCCAAAAGTCCTCGGTGATTCCGGGCCAGTGCGAACCAAGTGCCATCCCAAAGATTATTCCAGTTAAGACAAAAATCAAGATAACAAATGACCCAAGAAAACGCCCGAAGATGTAATCGAACTTGGTTATAGGTTTTGTAAAAAACATTCCTTCGGTCTTGTGTTCGAAGTCTCGCACGATGGCAACACCCATGATAGCAGATGCCATAAATGTACCAAAGAAGGAGGTCAGAACGAGCATAAGATATGCTACTGTGAATGGGCTGTTTTCTTTGAGTTGATTGCTCACACCACCGACCTGAATTACATCGGTTGAGGTTGTGAGTAGGCCAATCAAGACCATTACGAAGAAATATAGCCATGTCGCCATGCGTTTGCGGCGATATTGAAGCTCAAATTTGAATATTTCGTACCACATGGGATATTAATGACGAATTAGTGAATGAGTGAATTGTGAATGAGCGAATTGTGAATCAAATATCTTTCAGAAATTTACAATTCTGAATATACGATTAACGATTTTTGATTAACAATTAACTCGAAGTTTACGCAGCCAAAATTTTTGAGAAATAGACATCTTCAAGATTTGGCTCTATTGATGCAAACCCACCGTCGGGCTGAGAATCGGCCAGTATATGAATCACTGGTTCGCCCGCCACCATTCGGTCTGATATTACATTAAAATTAGATTTGTATTCTTCCAATTCGGCTTTTGTGATACGTTTTTTCCATACTTTTCCACCAATTTCGCTAATCGCATCGTCGGGGCTACCTTTATACATTACTTGGCCTTGGTTAATGATGGCCATGTCTTTACAAAGCTCTTTTACATCATCTACTATGTGTGTCGATAGAATCACGATTGTATTTTCGCCTAATTCGCTCAATAAATTCAAAAAACGATTGCGTTCGGCAGGGTCAAGACCAGCCGTTGGCTCATCTACAATAATCAACTTTGGATTTGCCAGAAGTGCTTGTGCGATTCCGAAACGTTGCTTCATACCACCCGAATATCCACCCAAATTCTTTTTTCGTGCTTGCCAAAGATTTGTTTTTTGGAGCAGCGTCTCAACAACCTCTTTGCGTTCTTTGCGATTGGTGATACCCTTCAAAACTGCCAAGTGGTCGAGGAGGGTTTCGGCATCAATTTTAGGATAAACGCCAAATTCTTGCGGTAAATACCCCAACACCTTACGGACTTCTTCTTTTTGAGTTAAAACGTTGATGTCGCCGAGTGAAATTTCGCCAGTATCGGGTTCTTGAAGTGTCGAAATGGTACGCATAAGGCTCGATTTACCCGCTCCATTTGGGCCTAAAAGACCAAACATGCCTTGTTCGATTATAAGATTAACGTCTTTGAGTGCTTGTACACCATTTGCGTAGGTTTTGTTAAGATTGGTGATGGTAAGCTGCATATAGTGAAGTATAATTTAAGGGTTTAATGATATTTTTATAAAAATAGATTAAAATCTGAGCAATTATTCAATCAAATTGATAAAACTCATAAAACAAATGATAAGAGGATAATTACGGATATTTTCGGATATTTGTAGTTTGAGTTTTTAGCTCGTTTTTCTTAACATAATCAAAAGAATCGGTGTCGTATCGTAGTAAATTAATCATAGCTTTGGGGCTTGTGTATGTATTGTGGGGTTCTACATTTTTGGGAGTAAAATATGCAATGGATACGCTCCCGCCCATGCTTTTGTCTTCAATCCGATTTTTGTTAGGCGGCACAATTCTATTTACATTTACATTGATTCAAGGAAAGGGATTTCCAACAAAGGAGGAGTTTTTTGGAGCAGGTTTGGTGGGGTTACTCTTGAGCGGAATCGGCAATAGTGCCGTGGCATACGCTTTAAAATTTATGCCATCGGGCTTGGTTGCCTTACTGGTAGCGACATTGCCCGCTTGGATGATTATTATTGATTTTTTGTTTTTTAGTAAAGAAAAACCCAAATTAATCGGAATAATTGGCCTTTTTATGGGATTCGTCGGGATGGCTTATCTTATTAATCCATCTAATGCCACTAAAGAAGTGGCGTTGTTTCCTACACTTTTGGTTTTTATTGGCTCAATTACTTGGGCGGCAGGAAGCCTCTTAGCTCCAAATTTATCGAAGCCCAAGTCGCCACTACAAGCAACATCCGTTCAGATGATGGTTGGTGGGGCATTTTCGCTGATTGTCAGTTTATTTACCGAGAATAACCAACTGCAAAACATTGCCAACATGACAACCCAAACCTATTTGGCAATGGCTTATTTGATTTTTATTGGCTCGTTTATAGGTTATACGGCCTACGTTTGGCTTATCAATAACGCACCAACGCAGATTACGGCAACGTACGCATACGTAAACCCAGTAGTTGCGATGTTTTTGGGTTGGATTTTTCTGAATGAAAAACTATCGAATCGTTCTTTGACGGCTTCTGCAATTATTTTAGGTGGAGTTGTCTTGATGACTTTGGGTAGAAAAAAGTAGAACGAGTATTTAACTCGTTCATAAAAGCCTATACCATTCATGTACAATCTCAATATCTTCGGCAAAACCAGCTTTGCCTCTGATTTGCTCGTAAAATCTGATACTTTTTACTGTTTTTGAAGGTACATTTTGTTTTTCAAAAAACTGTTTGGCATCCTCGATGTTGTCAATTCGGCTATTGATTACCATTCCTTTTTCGAGATGTATCGGAATCACTCGATTGGTTTCGAGTTTCGATGATTGCATTTGCATATAAAGTTGAGGTGGCTGAAAAGCAAATTTCAGGATTTTACCGAAAAGATTATAATTGGTTTTGATTTTAATGACATGAATCAATGTGCTATCATTCTGAACCTGTATCTCCTGATTGATTTTAGCTTTTTCGGTAGTCGTTTTTACCAATTCTAATTTTCTAATTACATCGTTTTTCTTCAAAAACAAACGAGTTTTCCATTCTTTTTCTACACGATAACGCTGAAGCATCGCTAAAAGCGTTTGGGTTTCTTCGGCCCAAGCGTATTTGTTATCGGTACTTTCGATGCTGTAAATAATCCAATCGGGAGCGGTGCTTGATAGATATTTTTCTCGGTTTTTTAAATCCAAATATTCGTTGTAGGCCTGATATGACTGTACAATCGGACGTGGATTGTAATTTAATTGATTAAAATATACATCCGAAATCTCTTGTGGAACTACATCAACTGTCTGATTACCAATTGATTCTAAAATATCTTTCGGAAAAAACGGCTTCGGTTTTGGCGTACGTTTGTTCTCAAAAGCATCAGTAAAATATTCTGGAATGATATGGCTTTTGTGTTGGAGTGTCAGGTGGTATTTGAATTCTAAATTACCAAAAACGGGTTGGTAGATAAAAATGTAAATTAGAAGATTTAAAGCTAATATCCCACTAAAAATATATTTAAGAATATGATTATTTGCAAAAAAAATGACCAATAAAAACGGTAATGAAACCAGTTTTGCAAAGGCAGTAACATGGCCTTCGTCGGCTCGGACAAAACCGTATTTTAATAAAATAAACGAGATTGTTACTACCGAAAGTAGTAAGAATATATCGTCTAATTTTTTGATATTATTTAGATTGAGAACATTTTTTATGTTGAATATGATGTATCCGAAGATAATTAAGGTAATTATTCCGAAAGTTAAATACGAAAACGCTACGATGATTGACCAGTTGCTTGGGTAAACCGCCATAGCTTCATTGTAGCCGCTGATGATATGAAGGTTTGAGATTGTGTAATTTAGTAAATCGGTATTTAAAAACTTAGATGCTAAAATCAATGCAATTACCGTCGAAACCAAGAAAATGGCGGCTAATTTTATCGTGATTCGCTTTGAAATTGCTAAATAAACAATCAATACAAACGAAAAACCGAAACCAATGATGCCATAATTTGCCTTGATGAAGTAATTTAAAATAGATAGAAATATAGTGTAAATCAAGACTAAGTTCCGTTTTTGGGCACTGATTTTGTCATTTATGGTCTCAAAACCCCAATAGATTCCTGCAAAAAATAACATAAAATGTACCCATTCACCATGCATCGCACTCACAATAGCGTAAATCGTAAAATGAATGAATAAATGATACAGTTTGGTTGGGTTTGGTAACCAACGATATAGTAAAATACCGACATTTACAAAGGTAAACATATCGGTGAGCATTAGCTCAAATCGGGATGTTGTAATATCGTATCGTTGGAGCCACGTGCCGAGCGGCCCGTAGGTGTAAATGATGTCTTTTCCCCAAATTAATCCTTTGGCTTTGGCCATTTCGAGAGCCATTCGCCACGAATTATCAATGCCTGCTTCGGGTGGGGTAATCAACCGATAGTAGGGGAACATGATAATCAATAGAACCAGTAAATAGATAAATTTTAGCCAAAAATTATTGACCGAAACCTGAAGTATTTTTTTTATGGAATTCATTTCTTCTTAAAATCGCCTCTCGAAAAGAATGATAACGATTCAGTTACTTTCTTGTACCATCAGAGTTGAAGAATTCATCAAAATTAGAAATTTTTGAGAGCATTTCATTAACAATAGCTGTTTTGTGTTGTGCGGCCTCTTCTATTGTAGCAAATTGCCCAATCTTTTGCATAGGTTTTGTAAGCTTTGATTTTTTATGCTCCATTATTTTCATAAACAATTTTAAGGTATTTTCTTCGAAATTACAAATCCTTCGTAGGTTTGATTTTTTTCAAATGGGCTTAATTTGTCATCTTTTAATCCTAAAATCTCAAATGTTGCTTTCGATTTATCTATTTCTTTCGATAACACAATCTGATACAAACGAGTTCGAGATGGCGTACTTCCAGTAAAAACGATGCTTGCTTTTGGGTAATATGCCGTAAATACTAACATTGTCTGTACAACTGTTGCCAAAATCATCTCCATGTCTCCATTATTACTTTCAGAAAAAACATCTAAAGAACCATCGGGTTGAATATCAGCTAAAACGAGATTATAAAAGTTAGCAATAGTTGTTTTTTGATATAAAATCGTTTTAGGAATTTCTCTAATATTACTACTACTGATAAAATCGAACCTAAAGGCTTCATCAAGAATTTTAAAATCATAAAATGGTTTATCCATCTCTTATTTGTTATTTCTTCTTAAAATCGCCTCTCGAAAAGAATTTTTCGATAAAACAATACATCAAAATAAAGAAATAGCGGCTGCCCATTTCTTTGATTTTGAGTTTAGATTCTCCGTATTTACGATTCGTCCAGCTATTTGGTACAACAGCGTAGGTGTATCCACGAACGATTGTTTTGAGGGGTAACTCAACTGTGAGATTGAAGTGAGGAGAAAGAAAAGGCTTCAAACCTTCCATTGTTTCACGCTTATAAAGTTTAAAAGCGTTGGTTGTATCGTTATATTTGATGCCAATAAACATCTTGATAATCATGTTGGCAACCCGATTGACAATTTTCTTGACGGGTGGATAATCAATCACTTTTCCGCCTTTTATCCATCGGCTACCGAAAACTGCATCGACGTTCTGCTCAATCATCGTGTTGTAGTATTTGACCAAATCTTCGGGGTCGTCCGACATATCTGCCATAAAAACTGCAACACAATCGCCCGAAAAACGCTCAAGACCATAGCGAACAGCATAGCCAAATCCGTTTGGACCTTTATTGGTTTCAAAAACAAGCGTCGGAATCTCTTTTTGTAGCTCCTGTAAAACCTGCAAAGTATTGTCTTTTGAGTTATCATTTGTAACCCAAATTTCGTGGTCGATATTGTACTTTTTTAATGTACCGTAAAGTGCTTTTAAGGTTTCTGGTATTGATTCTTGTTCGTTATATGCAGGGATTACTACGCTTAATTTCATCAAAAAAGATTTAACAGTTTTAAAATAATGTATCGTTTATGGCTTTGGATAATAAATCTATTTTCTTTTATAGATTCTGACATCATCCACAAAATTAACCAAAATATAGTTATTTTCGATGTATTCTTTTAATTCTCTAAAATTTTCATGTTTAAATTTTTCTTTGTCATTAAACCAATGGCTGTTTTTACCGACCGCATCAATAAAAATTTTAGGTTTATTTCTCGAAATATCATTCATGAATTTCTGTCTTTCTTCGGGCTGCATCTTGTGAGGCAAAACTACATACGGAATATGATTTTCTTGAGTTCCTTGTGGCATTTGAGTTTCAACATAATAATCACAATTCCAGCCCCAAACTACTAATTTTTCACCCGATTTTGCGTGCTTTAGAATCTCTTTTGATACTGCCGATAAAGTCAAGTCTTGGGTTGGATATTTATTGATGGGCTGCTTTGTGAATTTTTTGTAAACTACATTACCGATAAAATAAATTGCTAACAGTACAAACGGAATAAGCTTGATATTGAGGGCAGTTGGTTTGTTTAGCTCGATTCGGCTCCACAAAAGCGAACTAACTAACACGATTGGAGGAATCAACAGTTGAAGATAATGCAGATACTCTGACCCCGTTCTGATTACCGAAAATATAGAAACTAAAAGCAGAGAAATGATGAATCCGCCGTGAAGCGAAATCTTTTTTGACCAATTTTTATTTAAGACAATTGTCAACAATGGTAAAATTGCGATTGACAGAAAATCAAAGTTTTTTGCAACAAATGCCGGAAAATGTAGAATACTAACATAAAGCGGTCTTTCGGCTGTGTGGGCTGTTATGTTGCGGATGAAATAATAATCAATCACGTCGTCAAATACCCCCCAACTCCAAAACAAAAGACTAAACAAACCTAATCCCAAAATTCCTCCACCGATTAGTAAAAGGCTTTTTTTGAATTGTTTATTAAAAATGGTTTCGGCCAATGCGTAAATCGCAATAATCCCCGCGATTGGTAGAGCTTGTAATTTGCCAAAAATGGTCAAGACCGATAAAAAACCTAAGAATAAAATGCTTGAGTTGGTGTTTTTGGCATAGCTATAAAGCATAAGTGAGATTATCAGTAATGGCATTAATTCGCTCGAATAATGCACAAAATCGGTCTCCTGGGTTAGGGCTTCAAAGACGATAATTGGTATGATTGCCAGAACCGAAGCTGTCGAACCAAAAAGTTTTTCGCTGGCTTTATACAGTAGAATTATTGAGCCAATCACTAATGCAGTTGCCAATAAGTGAGCCGTGAAAAAATCTAACGAAAGTCCAAAAATATTGACAAATGCAAGCAGATAGCTACTCAGAGGTCCACCAGTTGTGGTATCGACCGATTCAAAAAGTATAGGATTTTGACGAAGCGTAAGGGCTTGAGCAAGCATTTGACTTTCGTCTTGGTTGAGTCCTTTGTTGTGAAAAATCACGGGCAATCGCATCATCAAAAGCATAAATGATGCAATCGTCAGAAAAACAACGTTTGGCTGCTTTGGCTTACCAATGCAAGTAAAGAAAACCCATCCAAACAATAAAAAATACCCCAAAGCCCAGTAGAGCATTGGCGATTCATCAAAACTTACCATACCGATAATGACTAAACTGAACCTCAAAATTAGTCAAAACTTATCGAATAGCTATCGCAAATGATTGATTAATTGGACTCCCACTGTTTTTTAATTCGTAATCTACCAATGCAGTTAAGATTTCTCGGTAATAACGTTCACGTTCGATATTACCATTAAATCCAGTGTCCATAATAGATGCAGCCTTTAATAATGCAGTTTGATACTCTTGTGAATTCCGGATGGTCATTTTGGGTTGTATTTAGTTAAGGTGATTTTAAAATTAACATAGCAACCGCAATGCCAATTGTTCGTAGATTACTTAATTTTGTAACAAATAATTTTCACGATGTCATTTAAAACCCAATTAAGTTTATTAACACTGTTGACTTCTCATATTGTTTTTTCACAAAAGATAACAAGAGGTCCTTATTTGCAACAACTTTCGCAGAATGGCGTAGTTATAAGGTGGGACACTGATAAACCTACTAATAGTAAATGGGGCTGGTCAACAGACTCTCAAAACTTTATCTTTAAAATTGACCAAACCCTAAAAACAACCCATGAAGGTTTGATTACAGGGCTTGAGCCTGATAAAAAATATTATTATTTTATTGGCTCCGATAATTTGGGTACGATTTCTTACAGTTATCTTGATAAATCATATTATTTCATAACTGCTCCTACACCACAAGTAAAACGCCCGATGAATTTTTGGGTTATGGGAGATTTTGGTGTTGCGTCCTCCGAGAAATACGTTCAAAATCAAATTGATGTAAAAAATCAATATTTAAAAAATAAGTCTGAACATACAGACTTATGGTTATGGCTTGGTGATAACGCATATTGTTGTGGTACACAGGATGAGTATCAGAAACAGGTTTTTGATGTCTATGGTAAAGAAATTCTAACCAATACAGCTGTTTATCCATCACCAGGGAATCATGAATATTATGCTACTGCGACAGCCCCCAAAGACCGAATTATCCCTTATTTTGACATCATCACTACACCTACTAAAGGAGAAGCAGGAGGCGTACCCTCGGGTACGGAGGCATATTATTCGTTCGATTATGGAAATATCCATTTTGTTTCGCTTGATACGTATGGTATGGATGATGGAAAATATAAGATTTATGACAAACAAAGTGCACAGTTTCAGTGGCTCGAACGAGATTTAGCCGCTAATAAATCACTTTGGACGATTGTTTTTTTTCATCATCCACCTTATACCAAACGCTCGCACGATTCTGATGCCGAAGAAGACTTAAGACTTATTCGAGAAGCCCTTGTTCCCGTTTTCGATAAATATAAAGTAGATTTAGTAATGAGCGGACACAGTCATATTTATGAGCGTTCGTATCTTATCAAAAATCATACGGGACATTCTATGTCTTTTTCGGGTAAAGACCATATTGTACAAAATACGACGGCTCAGTACACACGCAATTCTTCACCGATTATCGATAAAAATGATGGTACAATCTATTTAGTAATTGGTTCGGCGGGGCGTTTAGATTGGAATGGCCGTCCCGATGCACACCCTTCGTCTGCTTATTCAAATTATGAAATTGGAGGTTCTTTGATGTTGACAGTCGATGAAAACCGTCTTGATGGCAAGTGGGTTTGTAGTGATGGCGTAATTCGTGATAAGTTTACGGTTTTTAAGAATGTGAATAAAACTCAGCGAGAGACTATCGAATATGGCTCAAAAGTGAAGCTAACTGCCTCGTGGGAAGGTACTCATAAGTGGCCAAATGGTATTGTAAATCAGCAAACTATTGAGGTTTCGCCTCGCAAAGACACCGTCATCACGGTCACTGATTCGCTTGGTTATTTGGTCGATAAATTTGAAATTTTGGTTACACCACAACCAAGAATCATATCACAATTGCTAACAAATGAAGCTATTTGTGTAGCAAAAGAACTCAAATTGAGCTTTGATTTGAAGAATACAACTATCGAAAAATGGAATTATACGCTCGAACTTTCGGATAAAAACGGAAGTTTTACCAAGCCTTTGGTTTTGGCAAAAGGTAAGGTTAATAACTTTACAGTTATGTTGCCAGATACCTTGAGTGAAGGGGACAGGTACCGTTTTCGAGTTAAACCAGATGCCGATTTTTTTGATGAAGTCCCGACTGCACAGTTTCGGATTAATCGACCTATCGAAGCACGAATTCTAAATGATTCACCAGTTCCTTTTGATACAACTTTTACGCTAAAAGTACAATTGATAGGCTCTTTGCCTGCAACATTAAAGATTAATTCATTACCAGAGCAAAAGGTTGAAAGTTCTCTTGTAGAAATTAAGGTAAAACAATCACAATCAGCCACTTATGAGATTGAAAGGTTAAGTAATGCTTGCGGAATTGGTAAAATATCTGGCTCGAAAGTTACGGTTTTGGCCCCATTAAGTATTGAAGAAGAAACTCAGAAATTTACAATTTACCCAAATCCATCAAAAGGAATATTTTATATTGAGTCTCATTTTGATAAATCATTGAAAACCAAACTGATTATCAGAGATTTGAGTGGTCGAAAAGTATTTGAGAAAAGCTCAATCTCGGAAGCGAAAGAAGAAGTTTCTCTCGATGAGTTACCCAATGGAATTTACTTAATCGAACTGAAAAATCGAAACGGAAAATGGAGTCGTCGAGTCGTGAAAGAATAGCTTAACGCTTCAATAATCTGTTTTCGATTGCCTCTTTGTAGCTTCCTGCGAGTGGGATAGCTATGTTTTGGACGGTGATTTGGTGACGCTCGATTTTCTGGATATGCTTAAGCGATACAATAAAAGATTTGTGAGTGCGGATAAATTTATCGTTTGGTAAAATATTTAGGATTTCAGCAACCGTCATTCGGGTGGTGATTTTTCGGTCTTTTTCGTGGATAAAGAGCAAATTTGTATCGGATTGGATGTATAAAACTTCGTTGAGATTCACCCTCACCCAATCGTGTCCGTCTTTGACAAAGATGCTAGATTCTTGTTTTTGATTACTTGCCAATTGCTCATAGGCACGGTTGCATGCTTGTAAAAAACGACTGTATTCGATGGGTTTTAAAAGGTAATCTAAAACTTGTAGGTTGTATCCTTCGATAGCGTACTGTGGATGTGCAGTCGTAAAAATTACCATAATTCCTCGATTTTGAATTAGTTTGGCAAAATCTGTACCCAGCATATCAGGCATTTGGATATCCAAAAATACTACATCAATATTCTCATTATAAATGTAAGTCAGTGCCTCCGAAACCACATTAAAGCTCCGCAATAGCTCTACAAAAGGCGTTTTTGAAGCAAAATGCTCAATTACCTCGATGGCCGATGGTTCGTCGTCAATGGCAATGGCTTTAATTCGGCTGATTGAAGGCGTGTTCATACTTTATGATAAGTTGATGTTTAGATTTACTTCAAATACTTTATTTTCAGATTGAATGTTTAATGAATGCCTCTTGTCGTACAATAGCCCCAAACGTTTTTTTGCGTTTTCAATGCCCACACCAGTCCCTTTTTTTGTAGTTGAGTTAGAGGCGATGCTATTTGTGATATTGAGAGTGAGGTTTTTTCTTTCGATTTTTAATTCGCCACGAATAAAACTCTCATTTTCGAGGCTTATGGCGTATTGAAAAGCATTTTCGATAAATGGAATCAAAAGCAGCGGGGCAATCATGGCTTTTTCTTCATCCCAATCAATCAAAAAGTCGATTTTAACTTTAGAATTTTTGGGTATTCGAGCTTTTTGAAGCGAAATGTATTTTTCGATAAATGATAATTCTTTTGAAATATCAGTAAACTGATTTTGGCTTTCTTGGGTCGTAAATCGCAGAATTTCTGATAATTCACTAATCAAAACCGCAGTTTCTTCATCGTTGTGTTTAATTGCCGAACCGTAAATGATATTGAGCGAATTAAACAAAAAATGAGGTTTTATTTGTGCCTTCAAGGTGTTCAATTCGGCATCGGCTTTTTCTTTTAAAAGTTTAATCTGCTGTTTTTGGGTTCTGAAATAATCGGCAACGTAACTGAAAATCACGATAAATGTAATGAGTGTAGCCGTCAAGATGATGTTTTCGTCGATGAACTCATTGTCGTATTCGGTTCGGAGTTGTAGTAAACCAAAAATTATCAAACTTAATACCGACACCCATGCCCAGTAAAAACTTTTGATTTTCTCGGATTGATTCAAGTAAATTTTCAAAAACACCAATCGGTAATTCAAAAATGCAAGTCCAAATAGTAATCCGAGTAGAAAAAGTATTCCTAAAATATACCTTATAAACCCTCCGATGTCGCTCATTGGACTGCTAAATTCACTAAAATATACATTGATGAATGAATAAGCAAAGTAAATAACCGTACCTGCCACGCAAACTCTTGCGAGAATTATCGGAAGATATTTACTTACATTCTTCATTATTTCGGTACTGTTTTTTGAATTTTACGAAGTTTTTGAGTTTCAATTATTCCTTTGTTTTCATCTACAAGCCTCAAATGAAGAGCTTGCAGCAGAAAATCGTTATCTTCAATACCTTTGATATAATATTTATTTCCGGCTTTGGCATCAATTTTCAACTTTGAAGATTTACTATCAAATTTTTTGGATTCAATCACATAAACCCCTTCTGGTATTTGAATCTCGACGGCATTATTGGGCCTAAAATTTTCGACCCGAATGTTTTCATTTATCCTAACTTCGTAGGCAGTTCCCCAAAACTCCTTGGTTCTATAAATGATGAGTGTTGCGGTATTCGATTTAGTCTGTAAATCATTTATCCAGCAAGATGCCAATACCGCTAAGATATTCAGTATTTTCATTTCTTTGGATAGTTTTTCGAAATTTGTATATGGGCTTGAGCATAAATCATGCGTTGTCTGTCAATCGGAGCATTGGTAATTGGTACAGATTGCGATTTCCAAGCACGTTCATTTAATCCGTGGCGATAGCCTATTTTGAATGATTCAACAACGTCTCTTCGTCTTTTTGCAGTGTGGATTAATTGTAATCCGAAATCAATCAAAAAATTATTGTGTGTAATTGTTGGATAGGCCGAAGTTTGCGGTACTTTCCCTAAATCATTGAAATCAATTGGGGTTTTCTGCCTTCTATCGATTGTGATATTATACTGCGAATAGGTTACACCTGTTAGGAAATATAGGGTTCGGTTTCGGGTTTTAAAAATTGAAAAAGAAGGGTAGAGACTACCTAAATAAGCCGAACTTCGAGTGATGTAATTATCATTTTTTTCGACACCGTAAAAGAATGCTTTAGAGCCGAGTTCAAAATCAAGTTTAAATTTAGATTTTGTAAAGCCAATTCCTACAACAATCGGTTCGTACGAATAATCATTAGGTATTCCAGACTGTTTTAAATACCTTTTCATATTATCATTGAGCATAAAATTATTTGATAATATAAAACCTCCGAAGTAAAAGTGAGTACCTGCTCTAAATTTTGGAATCTCGTCTATTGCACTCGAATCTACATTTTGATTGTCCCGTGGTCGTCCAAACGGATAAATCTGTCCATAAGCATTAAACGCTGCAATTATTGTTAAAAGAAGTATTAGCTTTAAAGTTTTCATTGAGTGTATCGTTTAAAATTGATGATACAAAACAATGTAGGTGTAACTAATAAAAAAACTGCGTGTGTCGAAGTAAACAGAATTTGTGGTCAAATACCCACTTTTTGTGGGAAACAAAAAAGGCACATTTTGTAAAATGTGCCTTTTGATTAATTTCAGAACCTGTTTTTAAACCCTCTTACTGATGTTGTCGTACATCTGAGTCAAAGTAGTTTTAAGGTCATATTTCCAGTCCCAAGAAGGATAATCTGCTTTAAATTTGCTCAAATCCGAAATATACCAAATGTGGTCACCGATACGGTTTGTTTCAGAATAGCTGTAATTCATTTTATTGCCCGTGATTTCTTCGCAAAGTTGAATACCCTCAAGCATTGAGCAGTTGGCAAAGCGTCCACCACCAGCATTGTAAACTTCTCCCGCACGTGGATTCTGATAAAAATGCCAGAACATATTCACTAAATCCCACGAGTGGATATTATCACGTACTTGTTTACCATTGTACCCAAAGATGGTGTAATGATTTCCGGTAATCGCACATTTCATCAAATACGCCAAGAAACCGTGCAACTGAGCACCTGAGTGGTTTGGACCTGTCAAACAACCACCACGGAAAGTACCCGTTTTCATACCGAAATAACGGCCGTATTCTTGAACCAAAACATCGGCAGCCACTTTAGAAGCACCAAAAAGCGAGTGCTTAGTGTGGTCGATACTCATGTTTTCGTCAATACCGTTTTTGAAATAAGCGTGGTCTTCCGAAATCTCCCAACGAGTTTCTGTTTCTATCAATGGCAAGTAATTTGGGTTATCGCCATAAACTTTATTGGTAGAAGTAAAGATAAATACTGCGTCTGGGCAATGTTGACGAGTCATTTCGAGCATAACCAATGTACCGTTGGCATTTACCGTAAAATCCATAAATGGCTCACGTGCAGCCCAGTCGTGGCTTGGTTGTGCCGCAGTATGTACTACGAGTTTAATGTCAGTGCCGTATTCTGCAAAAATCTTCCCGATTTGCTCCTCCGAGCGAATATCGGCATTGTAATGTTTGTAGTTACTGTACTTTTCTTCGAGACGACCTCTGTTCCAGTCAGTTGATGCCTCAGCACCAAAAAAGTAGCTACGAAGATTGTTATCAATACCGATTACTAAATCAAATTTCTCGGCAAAAAAGGCTACCGACTCACTTCCAATTAGCCCGGCCGAACCTGTTACGAGTGCTATGTTCATGGTTTTTGGTTTCAATATTCAAGAATTGTGAAACTCTCAATTTTGAATTTTTCTAAGAATTATAAAAAAATATAGCAACTATTGAAAATAGCTGCTTTGAGGAGGTTAATCCAAATAAATAGAAACAAAATCTGAGCAATGTGGCATAACCATCAAATGTCTTACTCAATTAAGCTCCTGTGCTATTACCTTTTCCGAACCATTTCTGACGGATTTCGGCTGCTTTAGCTTCAATTTTAGCATCAGCAGGATATTTGTTCTTCAATTGAGCTGCCGACGAATCTGGGTGAACACCATAAATATAAGGGTCTCCTTCACGAACATCCTTCTGCCCAATTCTATTTGAGTTTTGATATTTGCAAGAAGATAGTGCGAAAACCACACCTATTGAGAATAAAACCGATAACTTCTTCATGTCTTGAATTGTAGTCATTATTTTTGTACAAAATTAAGGTAGGATTTCGATACTGCCAAATAGAATCAGATTTTTATAGTATTTAATCTGGATTGTAACAAAATATTTTTTGATGTACGACATAATTGTAATCGGCGGCGGAATCGTTGGATTGGCAACCGCCCTAAAAATCAAAGAGCAAAGACCCCAACTAAATCTTTTGCTTCTCGAAAAAGAAGACCAATTGGCAAAACACCAAACTGGCCACAATAGCGGAGTGATTCACTCTGGTTTATACTACAAACCAAATAGTTTGAAAGCCATAAATTGTATCAATGGCTACAAAATGCTCATTGATTTCTGCGAAAAACAAGAAATCAAATATGAATTATGTGGCAAATTGGTGGTGGCTACACGGCCCGAACAGATTTCGATTTTGGACGGACTCTTTGAGCGTGGCAAACAAAATGGTTTGGATGGTTTCAAGATGCTCAATCCTGAGCAAATGAAAGAACATGAGCCGCACGTGGTAGGGCTAAAGGGTTTTTATGTACCGCAAACTGGTATTATTGATTACAAAGAAGTCTGCGAAAAATACGGAGAAAACGTAAGGATTTTGGGTGGAGAAATTAAATTTGGTGAGAAAGTCGAGAAGATTACCACCAAAAACAATATTTCGACTGTTCAGACTTCAAAAAATACTTATGAGACCAAATTGGTGGTAAATTGTGCAGGATTGTACTCTGATAAAATAGCCCAATTGACCGATAAACGTGCCGATGATATTAGAATTACACCGTTTAGAGGCGAGTATTTTGAGATAAAACCCGAAAAACAATATTTGGTCAAAAACCTCATTTATCCAGTACCAGACCCTAATTTTCCGTTTTTGGGTGTCCACTTTACCCGCATGATTCATGGTGGAGTTGAGGCCGGTCCAAATGCAGTTTTGGCGTTTCGTAGAGAGGGGTATAAAAAATTAGACATACATTTTGGCGAATTATTCGAGACACTCACATGGCCGGGTTTTCAGAAAGTTGCTGCTAAATATTGGCGTACTGGTTTGGGCGAGATGTATCGCTCGTTCTCAAAAGCTGCGTTTACAAAGGCATTGCAGGAACTAATTCCTGAAATCCAAGAAGATGATTTGATTCCGGGCGGTGCAGGTGTGAGGGCTCAGGCGTGTGATAGAAGCGGCGGATTATTAGATGATTTTTCGATTATCGAGAACGAAAATGCTATCAATATTTGTAATGCTCCATCACCAGCGGCAACATCCTCATTGTCGATTGGAAAAACAGTGAGTGATTTAGTGTTAAAAAGGTTTTAATTTGACTCCCTTGGTGTTTTTAGAGATAATTATTTAAAAGTTGTATTTTCATAGTGTCGGGTTTGCAAACCCGACACTATGAAAATACATTAATAAAAAAATTGTCAGAGTTTTCATAAACGTAATAAATGGACTATTTAGAATTAAATATAAATGTTGATGCCGATTTTGCCGAGATTTTTATGGCCGAATTAGGTGAATTGGGTTTTGAATCATTTGTCGAGACCGACGAAGGTTTACAAGCGTATGTTCAAGAAGAATTTTTTGATGAAATGGCTGTAAAAAACCTCATGGAAGATTACGCCGAACGTACGCCGATTTCATATTCAATCAAGAAAATCGAACGACAAAATTGGAATGAAGAATGGGAACGTAATTTTCAACCGATTGAGATTGGAAGTGAGATTTACGTAAGAGCCGATTTCCACGAACCCAAGCCCGATTTCAAGTACGAAATCATCATTACACCCAAAATGTCATTCGGTACGGGGCATCACGAAACGACCTCGATGGTGATGGAACACCAACTAAACATTGACCACCAAAACAAAAAAGTGCTGGATGTTGGTACTGGCACTGGCATTTTGGCTATCTTGGCTTCAAAATTGGGGGCTTCGCATGTTTCGGCTTTCGATATTGACGATTGGTCGGTCGAGAATACAATCGAAAACGTTGGGCTAAACAATACCCCAAATGTTTCGGTTAGATTAGGCACAATCGAAGACGAACCGCAAGATTTGTACGAAATCGTTTTGGCAAATATCAACCGCAATATTTTGTTGCAACAGATTCCGACTTATGCAACATTCATGGCCGATGGGGCATCTTTGGTGGTGAGTGGGTTTTATGAAAAAGATATTGCTGATATTCAGGCAGTTGCCGAGTCGGTCGGGTTGAAAAAAGTAGCCACATTAAGTAAGAATCAGTGGGCTTCGGTCGTTTTTAATAGGTTGTAGTTTAGGTTTGTAGAGTATTATAATCGGAACGAGTTGAAAACTCGTTCTACAGAATTATCCAAAAAGTATGAAAAAGATTTTTGCTATCATTTTTTTGTCGGGTTTACTATTTTCTATCAATTCAAAAGCCCAGCTTATCAAATTATCTGATAAGCCCGAAGAATTTATTGTCGATATGCAAAAAGTTATGGCTACCGATAATAACGCCGTAGCGATAGAAATGGGTAAGAAATTTGAGAATTATTGGAATACCAAATTTGACCAGTCCCAAAAAACAAAACTGATAAATTTGTGCCGCAAGATGTCCACTCGTGGATACAAAATGCCACATTATTACGTACTTTTTGAAGATTTTGACATTGCGATACAAAAAGAAGGATTTACCAATGAGAAATTCAATAACCTCATAGATTACCTCCAAAAAAGCGTTGATGCTTACGATTTGAAGACCGGAACGGGTATTTTAAATGGTATCAATGCGTTCTTTACCAAGCGGATTCTTTACACGGCCAACTACAACAGACTCTACGCCTTGGGCGGAACTTACGATTTTATATTTATAGATAAGGCCGCCCCAGCAGCAGGAACTACCGCACCCAATCAACCAGCAAAAGTAGAAGATGGTAAATATTTTGATGGATGGGATTCTGAACCTGCCGACTCAAATGCCGTAACGCCCGATGTCGCTCCGAAAGCGGCTGAGATTCCGAAAAAGCCAATGCCAATAATCGGTGGATTTTCGATTAAATTGAACGATGTCGATTTGGTGATTGCTACTTCGAGTGATTCGGTTTTTGTGAAGAAAACAACTGGTACGGTTTCTCTCAAAGACGGACTTTATGTAGGCAAGGGTGGTCAAATGACTTGGGAAGTTGCCAATTTGCCCAATGTTTACGCTACTTTTACCGATTTTGCCTTTGAGATTCGCAATCCACGTTTTTCGGCCGAAGATGTTACGATTTATTACAGCGATAGACTTAATAAACCATTGCAAGGGGTTTTTGAATACAAAAGTGAGAAACGAAACAAGGGTGTTCCGCCTTCATATCCACGATTTATGTCATATTATGGCGATGCAATCGTAAAGAATATTGATAAAAGTATCGAATACAAAGGCGGATTCTCGATGTCGGGGCGTAAGATTTATTCGTCGGCATTGCTCAATAAATATTCAAATATAACAGTCAAGCGAGACGGAAAATTCTTCTTCAAGGCCAATAGTACTCGTTTTGAATTGGGCGATTCGGTTATAACATCGCCGATGGCGGGTTTTGTGACATACATCGAAAAAGATTCGATTACTCACCCTGCCGTGAAGTTCAATTATGATTTTAAGAACTTTCAGTTAAGACTCAATAAAGTGAATTCGGGTGGTTTTCGAGATACACCATTCTCGGATAGTTATCACCAGATGGATATTCGTTGCGATGCTTTGCGTTGGAACCTGAATACGGGTAAAATGGACTTTTACATTTTATCGGGTAGGGGAGTGGTGCCAGCCGTTTTTGAATCTCAAGATTTCTTTGATGCTCGTCGTGTTACCGATTTGAGCGGAAGTGCCGGTTTCAATCCATTAATTTTAGTCGGGAATTTCATCCGTAACAAAAACAAAACGGCATTCAGTGTTTACGAACTTTCGCAAGCCTCAAGGATTCCTGCTAAAAACCTTGAAGGCGGACTCGTAGTTGCGGTGCAGCAAGGTTATCTTAGCTACGAACCACAAAACGATATTTACAAAATGACCCGCAAGGGCGAACACTACTTGGCGGCATTTCAAGGACGTCGAGATTTTGATGATTTCTTGATTCCGTCGTTGTTTAGTGGTAGAGATTCGGCATCGAATGCAACATTGAGCTTGAATGATAAAGGATTGACTGTCAGAGGAATAAAGCGTTTTAACTTGAGTGATTCACTCGGGATTTACGCACTTCCATACGACCAAACAATCAAGATTAATAAAAACCGTACCTTTTCTTTTAGTGGACAATTGAAAGTGAAAAACTACCGATTTGCGGGTAAAGAATTGGAGGTTGATTATGATAAATTTACGGTTGCTCTCAATAAAATTGATTCCATAACATTTACCCCAATCTCGATTTATCGAAAAGGCGGAAGAGGCGAGATAGGTAGTCATATTAAATTTTTCAAACCTGGGGTTCTTTATCTAAACCGCCCTGACAACAAGTCGGGTAAGACGTATTTGCCCGAGTATCCACGACTAAAAATTGACGAAGGTGTAATCGTTTATTTTGATGAACCTGCCCGTGGCGAACGTAAATATGCACGTTCGGTTTATTTTGATGTTCCTAAAATCGACCAAGACAGCTTAAATATCAAAGACATCGAGTTCGACGGGACGTTCTATTCGGGCAATATCTTTAAGCCATTCAAAGAGGTTTTGCGAACAATGCCCGATACTACGCTTGGTTTTACGCACAAAGTGCCAAATGGTAGCTACAAAGTTTTTGGTGATGAATCGTCCATCAAATTTGCTGCGGATTTGGTAATGGATGGAAAGGGATTACACTCTGAGGGTGATATTAACCATTTGGCGGCTACTTTGACTGCCAAAGAGATTTTGTTTAAAACTGAGTCATTGACGGCGGTTGGGCAACTTGGTGAAATCAAAGAAAGTACCATGAAAAACGGTGCCTACTTCCCGCAAGTTGATATTCGGGATTATAACCTAAGCTGGCGACCACTCGTAGATAGTATGATTGTGGCAACCAAGGGGGGATTCAATTTTTATTCGGGTACTTCATCGCTCAAGGGTGAATTGGTTGTGCGAAAAGGTGGTTTGTTCGGGATTGGTCGCTTGATTCGTACCGATTCAGAAACGGCATCGAATCAGTTTAAATTCAACAAAGAAGGTTTCACGGCTGACCAATCGCAATTCAACGTCAAATCTACTGTATCAAGTGCAAAACCTGTGCTTTTGGGTAAAAATGTCGATGTGAATTTCAACGTGAGTAATAGTATCGTCAATATCGCCATCAATGAAGGTAATTTCAATGATACCACTTCTTCATCGTTTGATTTCCCTTATGCAGCCTACAAAACTAACATCGACCGTGTTGAGTGGAATATCAAAGATAAAAAGATTAGTATGAAGGGTGATGTTGAGAAATCGTTGTTTACTTCTACCAACCCAAGTCAAGAAGGATTGGCCTTTAATGGTGGTTCGGCGGTTTATAACATCGACCAAATGACCCTCAATATCAGCAGTGTGCCTTTCATAAAATCGGCCGATGCCAAAATTATTCCAGATAAAGGAGAAGTTTCGATTCGTAGAGACGCTGATATGCAAGCATTTAAAAATGCACGTTTGACGATAGATACACTGAACGGTTACCACAATTTGAAAAACGGAAATATCCAAATCGTTTCTCGAACCAAGTTTACTGGTGATGCTACGTACCAATTTGTGAATGTTCGTAAAGATACCTTCAACATCAAAATGGGTAACTTTGAGTTACGTGAGATTGATGAAGCAGGTGAATTGAAAAAAGCCAAAGGTGGGTTGAAATCGACGGTAGCACGTGCCGAAGTGAGTGAGCGTGATAGCGTATTTTTATCGCCAAAAATGCTTTATAAAGGGCAAATTACGATGCTGGCACCTATCAAAAACCTGAGTTTGGATGGTTTTGTGATACCGGCATTGCGGAAATACCCAACACTTGGTGGATACTGGATAACGTACAAAGGAAATAAATCAGAAGAGATTACGATTAATGTTGATAAAAACTTAAAAAGTGGAAACTCACCGATTTTTGCTGGATTGCACCTAAAACAGACGGCCTCTTCAAACGGAATGTATCCTACTTTCCTTTCGGCAAAAGATTCGCCCGATGATGAAAATATTTTCTTGGCAAATGGTACTTTCCGACGAGATGAGCCCAATAAACTATTCAGCATTATTCCACCAAAAGACGATGCCAAAAATTTAGAAGGCAACAAATACGAGCTTCTCGACGAAAAAGGCATTATAAAACTCGAAGGCACGTTTAATCTTTTGGGAGGAAAGCAGTCTCAATACCTTCAAACATCTGGATTTGCCAAAGTACGTTTAGATACGCCAAAGCATGAGTTTAATACAATGATGGTTTTCAACTTCCCGATTGCCCCACCATTATTGCTAAATATGGGTGATAAGGTTGTGAAAACCAACCTCGATTTAGGTATCAACGAGGCCGCTATCCAATTCGATAACCCAGAATTTATGTCGAAAATGGCTCAATTTGTGGGTGATAAAGAAATGAATGAATATCGCCTCAAAACTGCTCGGGAGCATTTGCCATTGTTTAAATTATCGCCGAAATTCAATGCTTCGATGGTATTCAGTGATTTGAAATTGCAGTGGAACCCGCAATATAATACATTTAGTAGTGTGGGTAAATTGGGTATGTCGAATATCGGAGAAATGGATATTAATGCCCGAATCGAAGGATATGTTGAGGTGATTAAGAATCCGATTGCTGGCGATGAGATGTATGTATTTATCGAACTTTCGGGCGAAAACTGGTATTATCTCGGCTACAAAGAAGGACAAATGGGATTGATTTCATCCGACGATGCGTTTAATAACCTAATCTCGGCAAAAGATAAATCTAAAAAATCTAAAGATTATTCGGTCATTGCCGTTGATTTTGCCGAGGCGATTCAATTCAGAAATAACTTCTTGGCAAAATACCGAGGTATCAAACCCGACCCTAAAAAGACAACGGCATCAGGCAAACCTTTAGCTACCGAAGTCAATAAAAAACTGACCGAAGTACCAAAAACAGCCGAAACAAAACCTGCTGAGAAGAAAAAAGACGAAAAGAAAAAAGAAGAAGAAAAAGAAGGATTTTGATATAGATGGCCGAGCAGTTGCTCGGCCATTTTTTTGCAAAATCATCCATGTAAATCTGTAATTTATACCCCAAGCATACAGGAAAACCTGTATTTTCATGACAGTGTGTAGGAATTTTAACTTTTAGGTAATTAATTCATTAATTGATTGCAAAGTTTAACTTTTGGCAATATTATGAGAAATTTCCTTTTTGCGATACTATACATCATTTCATTTAGGATTTACGGGCAAGAGTTACCAAAACAAAAACCAAGTATTGGCAGAGATTCGGCAATAACTGTTCAACTTTTTGATGTTTTCTACAATTCATTGTCAACCCCCGATACACTCAAGGTTAAATTGTTTGCTGATTCGTTAAATAACTTCTCTAAACATTCGCTTTGGGTACAAACTACGGCCTACAATAACCTTTTATTAGGAATGCGGTATCTCAAAAAAGGGTATATCCGAATCGCTTACAAAGCTCTCGATGATGCGTTAAAAGTATTCAGAGTTAATAAAAATGACTTCGGAATCGGGATGACTTTGAGCCACATTTCAGTCATTATCACACAAGAGATTTACAATAATCCGGTACTGGATAGTGCTACTTATCAACAATATTTTAAGTACCTTGAAGAAGCCCTCGAAATCAGCAAAAAGAATAAAAACCCGATGATTGTCTCAAATCAAGAGATTAGTTTGGGTTTATTTCATTTTACAGTTAAGCATTATCATGAGGCCTATAAACACTATAAAAATTCGACGATTCCGTACGATGAAAAAGATGGGGTTACATTCCATTTTCACTATGGCGGAATCTGGGCTCAAGGGCTGTGTAGCCTGTACATCAATAAAACCGAAGATGGATTTAAGAAAATAAATTATGTAAAGAAAATCTGCAAAATTCCGAGAAAGGATAACCGAAACAACTACATTTTGGCAATTATGGGTATTTTTTTGGGGCAGTATTACTACGAAAAAGGAAATTATGAACTCGCTTTAAAAGAATTAAATGACGGCTACAAAGCATATTTGACTTTCAAAAGCTCGTTTTTTTTGAATCAATACAATAAAGTTTATTATATCACCTACAAGGCTCTCGGCAATTACAAAGAAGCACTTGAGTATTATGAGGCAGTTCAGAAGTACAACCAACTGGAAGAACGAAAGAATTTTCAGCAGAATTACCTCGAATTCCAACTCAAATATGATGATGAAAAACAAAAAACGATAATCCAAAAACTTGAGAACGAAAAACTACAAACGGAGGCAAATCGTAATAATTGGATTCGTAATTTGTTGATTTTGAGCCTTTTGATTGGGTTAATCTTTTTGTTGTACACACTTTGGGCAAATAGAAAGCTACGTCAAAAAAATGCCGAAATCGAAGAGGCTCTCTTAAAAGGACAAACCTTAGAACGCAAGCGGGTTGCTCAAGAATTACATGATAATTTATCGGCAAAAATATCAGGTATCCGTTGGCGATTGGAGTCTATTCAGCCCGATTTTAATATTGAGAAACAAAAACAGATTTATGAGTCTTCGGTCAATGCCCTTTCGGAGGTCTATACCGATGTCAGATTGATTTCACATAATTTGCTTCCGGCCGAACTCGAACTCAAAGGAATGAGATTTGCTTTAGAAAATCTCGTAAAAGAGCTGAATTCGCTCGAAAGAACTCAGTTTGAGTTAGAGGTTGATGATTCGATAAAAAGATTTGGCAATAAAGCTGAATACGAATTATTCAGTGTAATTCTTGAATTATCGAATAACATTTTGAAGCATTCAGGTGCAAAAGATGCCAAAATTGCGATGCATCAGGCTGGAAACAGAATTGTATTAATTGTTGAGGATAATGGCAAAGGATTGGGCGAAAATGCCCATAAAGGAGGAATGGGAATGAAGAATATGAAGGCAAGAATTGAGAATTTAGGAGGTAGTTTTAGTATTGAGAGTAATGAAGGTGTTAAGGCTCAAATCGAAATCCCGATTTGATGCTCTTCTCTCAAATTTGATAATGAAATAAATCTTTTAAAAGCGGGATACGATTATTTAATCTTTCTTGAAGCTATGATTCCTACCGCCATTATTTATAGAGCGTTAAATAACTTCCCTAAAAACCGTTCTTCAGTGAAAATACCGTAGGAACACGCCACGTGCCGAGCGAAGTAGGGTTATACCAGTAAAAAGCGAAACTTGATTGTACCTGTTGGTACAATATTCGCAATAGTTCTTTGAAATACTGTCAAAAGAAATGGGACAAGCCTTACCACTGAA
>JBKBNY010000004.1:0-484590 GCA_046295175.1 Spirosomataceae bacterium | reverse complement strand
GTTTGTGTGAAGGCGAAAGTGCGACATTGACAGCGAGCAATTGCAGTGGTACGATTAAGTGGAGTACGGGAGCGAGTGGAAGCAGCATCACAGTGAGCACAGCGGGTACTTACAGTGCAGTATGTAGCAACATTTGTGGAGATAGCCCAGCATCGAATGTAGTAACGATAACGACGGGTAGCAAGCCAAACGCACCGACGGTCAGCACCGACAAGACCATCTGTTGTGATGGAGCGAAGGCGACGTTAACAGCGAGTGGATGTGTAGGTAGTGTGACTTGGAGCAATGGAGCGAGTGGTAGCACGATACAAGTGAGTGTAGCAGGTACTTACACGGCAACGTGTACGAATGTATGCGGTAGCAGCAGTGCCTCAAGTGGCTTAATCATCAAGACGGGTGATAGTCCAACAGTACCGACGGTAGTAGCGAGCAAGACGAGTTTGTGTGCGAGCGAAAGTGCGACGTTGACGGCGAGCAACTGCAATGGTACGGTTAAATGGAGTACGAATGCGACGGGTAATGTTATCACGGTTAGTACAGCAGGAACCTACACAGCAGTGTGTGAGACGATATGTGGAGTAAGCAATGCGAGTGTACCAGTAGTCATCACGACAGGAAGTAAGCCGAATGCACCGAGTATCTTAGCGAATAAGACAAGTTTGTGTGAAGGCGAAAGTGCGACATTGACAGCGAGCAATTGCAGTGGTACGATTAAGTGGAGTACGGGAGCGAGTGGAAGCAGCATCACAGTGAGCACAGCGGGTACTTACAGTGCAGTGTGTAGCAACATTTGTGGAGATAGCCCAGCATCGAATGTAGTAACGATAACGACGGGTAGCAAGCCAAACGCACCGACGGTAACTGCAAGCAAGACGGCATTGTGTGGAACAGAGACAGCGACATTGACTGCAAGTGGCTGCACAGGAAGTTTGTTATGGAGTAATTCATCGACAGGCAGTACAATTACAGTCAGCATGGCAGGCACATACACAGCAACATGTAGCAACAGTTGTGGAGCAAGTCCAGCGTCAACACCAATAGTAATTACGGTGGGTAGTGTACCAAATGCACCGACAGTAACTGCAAGCAAGACAGCATTGTGTGGAACAGAGACAGCAACATTGACCGCGAGTGGCTGTACAGGAAACTTGTTGTGGAGCAATTCATCGACAGGCAGTACAATTACAGTCAGCACGGCAGGCACCTACACAGCAACATGTAGTAACAGTTGTGGAGCAAGTCCAGCGTCAACACCAATAGTGATTACGGTGGGTAGTGTACCAAATGCACCGACAGTAACTGCAAGCAAGACAGCATTGTGTGGAACAGAGACTGCGACATTGACCGCGAGTGGCTGCACAGGAAGTTTGTTATGGAGTAATTCATCGACAGGCAGCAGCATCACAGTCAGTACGGCAGGTACATACACAGCAACGTGTAGCAACAGTTGTGGAGCAAGTCCAGCATCGACACCAATAGTAATTACGGTTGGAAGTGTACCAAATGCACCGACAGTAACTGCAAGCAAGACGGCATTGTGTGGAATAGAGACTGCGACATTGACAGCGAGTGGCTGTACAGGAAACTTGTTATGGAGCAATTCATCGACAGGCAGCAGCATCACAGTCAGCACAGCGGGAACATACACAGCAACATGTAGTAACAGTTGTGGAGCAAGTCCAGCGTCAACACCAATAGTGATTACGGTGGGTAGCGTACCAAATGCACCGACAGTAACTGCAAGCAAGACGGCATTGTGTGGAACAGAGACAGCGACATTGACAGCGAGTGGCTGTACAGGAAACTTATTATGGAGCAATTCATCGACAGGCAGCAGTATTACAGTCAGTACGGCAGGCACATACACAGCAACATGTAGTAACAGTTGTGGAGCAAGTCCAGCGTCAACACCAATAGTGATTACGGTGGGTAGCGTACCAAATGCACCGACAGTAACTGCAAGCAAGACAGCATTGTGTGGAACAGAGACAGCGACATTGACAGCAAGTGGTTGTACAGGAAACTTGTTATGGAGCAATTCATCGACAGGCAGCAGTATTACAGTCAGCACGGCAGGCACATACACAGCAACATGTAGTAACAGTTGTGGAGTAAGTCCAGCATCGACACCAATAGTGATTACGGTGGGTAGTGTACCAAATGCACCGACGGTAACTGCAAGCAAGACGGCATTGTGTGGAACAGAGACAGCGACATTGACAGCGAGTGGCTGTACAGGAAACTTATTATGGAGCAATTCATCGACAGGCAGCAGTATCACAGTCAGTACGGCAGGCACATACACAGCAACATGTAGTAACAGTTGTGGAGCAAGTCCAGCGTCAACACCAATAGTGATTACGGTGGGTAGTGTACCAAATGCACCGACGGTAACTGCAAACAAGACAGCATTGTGTGGAACAGAGACAGCAACATTGACGGCGAGTGGCTGTACAGGAAACTTGTTATGGAGCAATTCATCGACAGGCAGTACAATTACAGTCAGCACGGCAGGCACCTACACAGCAACATGTAGTAACAGTTGTGGAGCAAGTCCAGCATCGACACCAATAGTGATTACGGTGGGTAGTGTACCAAATGCTCCATCAGTGACTGCTGATAAGAATAGTTTGTGCAATGGTGAGGTCGCAAAATTAACTGCAACCAACTGTGGTGGCATTATTAAATGGAGTAATTCATCTACTGGCAGCACAATCAATGTATCAACAGCGGGTAGCTATACTGCAGTTTGTAGCAATAGTTGTGGAGATAGCCCAGCTTCAAATGTCATAGTGATTACAGTTGGCAGTAAACCATCAGCACCGACAGTAGTAGCAAGCAAAACTTCAATTTGTGGAGATGAGAGTGCAACCTTGACTGCAAGTAATTGTAGTAGTGCAATCAGATGGATTACAGGAGCGACAACAAGTAGTATAACTGTAACAGTAGGAGGTACTTACACGGCAACTTGTACAAATTCTTGTGGAGAAAGTGAATCAAGTACTCCAGTAGTAATACAGAAAAGCGGAACACCTCCAGCACCAATTATCACAACAGATAAACCAAATGCTTGTGATACTGAAAAAGCGACCTTGACAGCAACAGGTTGTACAGGTGGAGTTGTGAGATGGAGTACTGGCGAAACTGGGACATCAATTAAAGTAGATATAGGTACTTACACAGCAATTTGTACCAATAATTGTGGTGAAAGTGGATTATCAAATCCAGTATCAATCTTGAAAGGTGGTACACCACAAGCACCAAGTGTTACAGCAAGTAAGACATCGTTGTGTGGAACAGAGACAGCTACCTTGACAGCAACAGGTTGTGTAGGGACCATTAATTGGAGTAATTCATCAACAGGAAGTTCGATTACTGTTAGTACAGCGGGTACATATACAGCAACGTGTAGTAATTCATGTGGTACAAGTACAGCTTCAAATCCGATAGTTATTACGACAGGAGCATTACCAACTGCACCAAGCATTATAGCAAGTAAAACTTCATTGTGCGGAACAGAAACAGCGACCTTGACGGCTACGGGTTGTACAGGAACAGTTAAATGGAGTACAAATGCAACTGGTAGTTCAATAACAGTTAGCACAGCAGGAAGCTACTCGGCAGTATGTGTAGGAAGTTGTGGCGATAGTCCATCATCTAATGTAGTAATAATAACAATAGGTGGAGCACCAGCAGCACCAAGCATTACTGCAAACAAAACTTCATTGTGTGGAACAGAAACAGCAACCTTGACGGCAACAGGTTGTACAGGAACAGTTAAATGGAGTACAAATGCAACTGGTAGTTCAATAACAGTTAGTACGGCAGGAAGCTACTCGGCAGTATGTGTAGGAAGTTGTAGTGATAGTCCATCATCTAATGTAGTAGTAATAACAGTAGGTGGAGCACCAGCAGCACCAAGTATTACAGCAAGTAAAACTTCATTGTGTGGAACAGAAACAGCTACCTTGACAGCAACAGGTTGTGCGGGAACAGTGAAGTGGAGCACCAATGCAACATCAAGTACAATAACTGTAAGTACATCAGGAACATACACTGCAACTTGTACAAATGCATGTGGTACAAGTCCAGCATCTACACCAGTTGTGATTTCGACAGGTACAGTTCCAAGTGCACCATCAATTAGTACAAATAAGAATAGTTTGTGTAATGGTGAAACAGCAACACTTACAGCAACAAACTGTGGTGGAGCTATCAAATGGAGTACCAATGCAACATCAAGTGTAATAACTGTTTCGACCGCTGGTACTTACACAGCTGTTTGTAGCAACGCTTGTGGTGATAGTCAGGCTTCAAATGCAGTGATTATTACAGTAGGTACAGCACCAAACGCACCAACTGTTACGGCAAGTAGTACTTCGATATGTGGCACTGAAAGCGTAACCTTGACGGCAAGTAATTGTAGCGGAACAATAAGATGGAATACAAGTGCAACAACTTCAGCAATTACAGTTTCGGTCGGAGGGTCTTACACAGCAACTTGTACAACAAATTGTGGAGAAAGTCCGGCAAGTACGCCAGTGGTAATACAGAAAGGAGGAACTCCTCCAGCACCGATTATTACAACTGACCGTCCAAATGCTTGTGATACAGAGAAAGCAACATTAACGGCTACGGGTTGTACAGGTGGAATCGTGAAGTGGAGCACCGGAGAAACTGGAACTTCAATCAAAGTAGAGATTGGTACTTATACAGCAATTTGTACAAATGCTTGTGGTGAAAGTGGATTGTCGAATCCAGTTTCAATCTTGAAAGGTGGTACACCGACAGCTCCAGTAGTAACAGCTAACAAACAAAGTGTATGTGGTGATGAGGCAAACTTAACTGCAACAGGATGTTCGGGAACTGTGAAATGGAATACCAATGCAACAGGTAGTACATTGACTGTAACAACAGCAGGTACTTACACGGCGACATGTACAAATTCTTGCGGAACAAGTCAGGCTTCGGTTCCAGTAACAATTTCGACTGGGGCTACACCAGCTGCTCCAACGATTGTATCTGACAAATCAAGTATCTGTGGAAGCGAAGTAGCTACATTGACAGCAACTGGATGTTCGGGAACTGTTAGATGGAGTACAAATGTGACAGGTACAAGCATTACAGTAACAACAGCCGGAACTTATACTGCAACTTGTGCAAATGCGTGTGGAACAAGTCAGGCTTCGACACCGGTAGTTATCTCAACAAGTAATACAGCATCGAAACCTGTGATTGCAAGTAATAAAACAACTATTTGTGGAGATGAATCTGCTACGTTGACAGCAACAGGATGTACAGGAACAGTTAGATGGAGTAATAATACGACTGGTACAAGTATTACTGTAACAACAGTAGGCACATATACAGCTACTTGTACAAATTCATGTGGTACAAGTCCAGCATCTAATCCAGTAGTTATTTCAACTGGTACAGCAACCTCAGCACCAGTCATTACGGTAGATAAAACTGAAATTTGTGAAAATCAGACAGCAGTATTGACCGCAACTGGTTGTTCAGGTACTATCAGATGGAGCAATAATTCGACAGGTTCGAGCATCACGGTTAGCACGGCAGGAACATACACAGCAACATGTACTTCATCTTGTGGCACAAGTCCGGCATCTAATTCTGTAGTGATTAGAATTAAAACTCAAGGTTGTACAGGTTGTACCATAACTGCACCAGTTATTGCTGCATCGAAATCGGCAGTTTGTAAACCAGAAAATATTACTCTTACAGCTACAAATTGTGCTAATAAAGTAGTATGGTCAACTGGTGAGACTGGCAGCTCGATTACAGTTAAACCTTCGGTAACTACATCATACTCGGCTGTATGTACAGATGGAGATAAGTGTACAAGTGGATTGTCGAATTCTGTTCAAGTAAAAGTAGGAACAGTATCAATTCCATTGGTGGTATGTAATTCAGATGTTGTTTGTAAAGGTGAGCCAGTTACATTGAAAGCATATGGTTGTGATGGTACTGTTGTTTGGTCAAATGGCCTAACTGGTAACGAAGTAATCGTAACACCAACTGATTCGATTAGCAGATATTCATCATACTGTAAATTGGGTGATTGCATAAGCAAAAATTCTGATACACTCAAAGTAGTTGTAGGATTACCAGCAGCACCAATTATCTCATGTAAGAGTGCAGTTCTTTGCTTCGGAGCATCCGAAACATTGACAGCTACAGGATGTAATGGTCAAATCGTTTGGTCGAGTGGTCAGACGGGTGCTGTAATAACAGTGTCACCTTCGGTAAATACAACTTACACAGCAGTTTGTCAATCGGCAGGTGGTAAGTGTGTGAGTGTGAAATCGAACGAAATCACAATCAAACCAGCACCGAGAGTTACAAAACCAACGGTCATTGCCGAATTGAAGAATACATGTCCTTTTGTAACTGTTGACTTGAATAAAGCAATTACCGGAGACCCATCAACTGATGGTGGAGCGTTTGAATTCCATACTACAAATTCATCGAGTTCGGCCTTGATTACAAATCCAGGGGCGGCAGGTGCAGGCGAATATTGGGTATTTGAGCGTAGTGCTTTAGGTTGCTATTCAGATGGTTCTAAGGTAACAGTTAAGATTGATACTTGCTCGGGTGGAGTTACACCGGTGGGCGACTTAGCAGATATTTCTGTTAAGAAAACGGTAGCCTCGAAGATTGTTCCGGTGAACGAAATGGCAAGTTATAGAGTAGTTGTGAAAAACAACGGACCTAAGACAGCAACAAACGTTATTGTTCGTGATATTCTACCAGCAGGATTGACATTCGCAAGTTCGAGTATCAATGCTAAGTTTGAGAACGGAATCGTACAGGTTAAGATTGACTCATTGAAAAATGGTGATAGTACAGTATTTACATACATGACTAAAGTAGGGGCAACAGGTAAGATTGTGAATAAGGCAGAATTATTCAGACTTGACCAAACCGACAATACTTTGGCTAATAACTCAAGTACTGTAACAATCAACGACTTGGCAACTGGACCATTGTTAGGCTTAAGCAAAGTTTGCGAAGAAGCTAAACAAGTGAAAGAGAGAATCTACGATATTCCATTCACAATCTTCGTAACTAACATGGGTAATACTGATTTAAGTAACCTACAAGTTATTGATGATTTGGATAAAGCATTTGGCAACGGAGTTAAGTTTATCGGCGATACAATTAAGGTTACAGCTGATTCTGGCTTAGTTGTTAATCCAAGATACTCAGGTCGTGGATTGAATACCGCTCTATTGAATTCTGCTCAAAGTTCATTGAAGAAAGGTAAGAAAGCAGCAATTAAATTTACGGTGAGAGTAGATTTGAAAGATGTAAATATCAATCAATTCTTCAATAGTGCCGAAGGTACATCGAGCGATAACCAAGGTTTAGTTGTTGCAAAAGATAAGTCAACGGATGGTACAAATCCTGACCCAGATGGAGATGGAGACCCAACTAACAACGATTTGCCTTCGCCAATAAGCATCAAACTCGACCAAAATCCAAATGCACCAGCAATTGGAGTTGCACTTTCGATTGTAGATTCAGTAGCAAACACAAACGGTAGTTATGATGTAATGTACATGGCAATTATCAAAAACGTTGGTAATGCATTGTTGAAAAACATCCAATTGACCGATAGCTTAGAGAAGTGTTTCCCTGATACCATCGATTTCCAATTAGTAGGTAAACCAACTCTAAAAACTGGAAGTACTTTGAAAGTGAATCCAGATTTTAATGGTAAATCTGATGTAAATATGTTGATTGCTGATAGTACTGCACAGTTAGCAGTAGGTAAGCAAGATACAGTAATGTTTACAGTGAAGATTTTCAATAACGGTAGCCCGGGACCATTCAAAAACCAAGTGATTGCAAAAGGTATCGGTAACGGCACTCTTGTAACTGACTTGTCGAATGACGGAGTCGAGGTTAAAGTAAATGTAGATTCACCGACATTATTAAGACTTCCAACTTTGAGCGAAAAAGACGTGATTATTCCTGGTGGTTTCTCGCCAAATGGTGACGGAGTTAATGACTCTTGGAAACTAATCACTAATGGAACAGTAACACTCGAAAGTTGTGAAATCTATAACCGTTGGGGCCATTTAGTTTACAAAGAGAGCGATAAGTCAAATGCTCTAATAAAAGATGGTTGGGATGGTAAATCTAACCAAGGAATCAGATTCGGAACCGAAGGCTTACCAGATGGAACTTATTACTATGTAATAAAAGTACAAGGTGAGAATGAAAGCAGAATTGGTTACTTGACACTCATACGTTAATATTAAACAATAGACCTAACCCACCTTTACGAAAGTCTATGCCACCGTTCGATTTTATTTGAATTGGTGGCATAACTTTTTTAAAGACATAAGGCATGATTTTTGATTGAATCTTTCGTTATATATTTAGGAAAATAGGAAAACTTTTTTTGATGCTGTTTCGCAAAATTTTCATAACATTTTGCCTCACGACGACGGTTGCTTTTGTATTTGCTCAGAATCCTCAGAAAGTATTGCAAAGAGCTAATTTGCAATATGAATCTATGGGTTATGCAAAAGCGATAGAGTTGTATGAAACTCTATTGAAAAAAAGTAAGGGATTGACCGAACAAGAAATCTTCAGAGCACAGTATCGTTTAGGTCTTAGCTACAAACAAGTAAAAGACTACACCAATGCCGAACGGCTTTTTCGCGAGATTTTGAGCAAAAATCCAATTCTTAAAGGAGAAGACATAAAAGCATATCAGCATTATGCTCAAGTACTTTCATCAAATGGTAAACACGATGAATCACGCAAAATGTGGTTGAAATATACCGAACTTCAAGAGCATGATAAGCGTGGGGAACAGTTTGCAAAACTGTACAGCAACCTCGATGCACTCAATCGAAATGCAGGTAGTTACAAAGTCGAATACGTCGGTATTAATTCTGGATATTCAGATTTTAGCCCTGTGTATTACAAAAATGGTTTGGTTTTTGTGTCGGGGCGTTCGGCCAACAATAACATCAAAAGAGTTTTCAATTGGGATGCCTCATCATTCTTAGATTTATTTTATCTCGAAGACTTAAAGGCAATCGGCACCGACGAAAGCACTTCAGCTGTGAGTTCGGGTTCGAGCAATCCTCAAAGTAAAACACCGCAGAATTCAAAAAAATTAGGTTCAGATTATTACACTCCTCCAACTTCTAACGATGCCCAGACTATTGGCCATCAAGGAAGCGATTTTATCTCTGGAAGTAAAAATTACGAAGAGAATCCGACGATTGAGACAAAAAAATTTAGCAAAAGCCTAAATTCAAAATATCATGAAGGTCCATGTACCTTCTTCCACGATTATTCCAAAATCATTTTTACGCGAAATAATCAAGGTGGTGGAGGAATCTTTGGCGGTAAAAAAGAAGCAGTTGTGAGACTAAAACTTTATTCGGCCGAATACAAAGGTAAAGATTGGACAAATATTAAAGAATTGCCATTTAATGGTGCCGATTTTTCTTGTGGACATCCTACATTGACAATTGATGATAAGATAATGTATTTTGTTTCGGATATGCCGGGAGGGTATGGCGGAACAGACCTTTACATGGTAAAATACAATAATGGAGAATGGTCGAAGCCGATTAACCTTGGTGGAAAAGTCAATACCCGTGGCAATGAGATGTTTCCGTTTGTTGATGAAAGAGGAAATTTATATTTTTCTTCGGATGGGCTTCCGGGGTTGGGCGATTTGGATATGTTTTTTATCCCAATGAATACAGCTACGGGTTTACCTGCTGGAATTACCAGAAATTTAGGTGCTCCATTAAATTCAAATCGTGATGATTTCGGAATAATTACTGATTCTGAACGACGATTGGGGTATTTCAGTAGTAACCGTAAGCGGGGAGGTGGCGATGACGATATTTACAAATTTACTCGAATGGGTACACTCTATGGTTGTAGAGAACTTTTTGTTAATGTTTTTGATAATGAAACTAAAAAACCGATTGAAAAATTACGTTTTGAATACCAGATTGTTGGCGATGCAAGTAGTCAAGGAAGTGCTATAACCAATAGTAACGGCGGGATTAAACTCTGTCTTGATGCCGATAACGACTTCGTTTTGAATTTTACACAAAATGGGTACATTCCTAAAAAAGTTAATTTTTCGAATAAAGAAGCATCCGATTTTGAGGCATCAAAACTTGATGTTTACTTAAAACCGGTTGAAGTCATTGCCGATAAAAATAAGAATAAGGCAAAGAATGATAATGATAAAGACGAAAATCAGCGAATGAGGATTGTTTCTCGACAAAATCGAAATAACGCAAAATCGACGATTTTCAGAGGTGTTGTAACTGCCGGAAAAGATAGCACACCTATTGCGGGAGTTTTGGTTCGTTTTGTCAATTTATGCGATAATTCGGCTCAATTAATGACCACAAAAGCTGATGGGTCTTATGAATTTAAGCGAAATCTCAATTGCGACTATATTTTAGAGGCTGCAAAAGATGATTTTGGTAAAAGTAGCGAAGTTGTGGCCAAAGTTGAAGAGAAAAGGACGATTTCAATTTTCAAGAAAAAGAAACCTACAACTTCTACTTCTTTATTTGATACCAAACTCTACAAGGTTGGCGATGTAGTTCAATTAGACAATATTTATTATGACTCTGATAGCTGGAAACTGCGAAAAGAAGCAACAAGAGAGTTAGACCGATTGGTAAATACGCTTAAAAAGTATCCGAATATGATAATTGAGGTGCGTTCGCATACTGATACAAGAGGTAATGCCCAAGATAATTTGGCTTTGTCGGTACGGAGGGTGAATGAGGTGATTGAATATTTGGCTAAAAATAGTATTGCTAAAAATAGGATGAAAGGTGTAGGAAAAGGCGAAACAGAGCCAGTAAATGAATGTAGTGATGGGGTTCAATGTACGGAAGCCGAACATCAGCGAAACCGACGAACAGAATTTAAAATTATTTCGATAGAAAGAATACAATAGCAGAAGGGTTTACTTCTGCTATTTTTGTTTATAACGTAACTTCAAGAATTGTTTTTCGGGTTTTTGATATTTATCCGATAAAAATTATCAATAAAATTTTATTATTAGTTCGGATTACCTAATTTTAAGACACATTGATTTTTCAGTGTCTTATACCTATTCAACCTAAAAAAACAAAACTATGAGAAAGGGGATACTCCTCTTACTGTTTCTTTGTGGAACAGTCAATCTATTTGCACAGAAAAAACCTTTAGTGGTCTTCGTCTGCGGCGACCATGAATACAGTGGCGAACAAACTCTTCCGCTCATCGCTGCCGAACTCGAAAAAAACTACGGAATTCGGACAAAGGTCATAAAATCGTATCCTGACCAAAATGCTGAGAAAAATATTCCAAATCTCGAAGCCCTCAAAGATGCTGATTTGGCGGTTTTCTTTTTGCGTTGGAGACAACTCCCGACCGACCAATTAGCCCATATCGAAGATTATCTCAAAACTAAAAAGCCTGTAATTGGTTTTCGTACTTCGACCCATGCCTTCAATTTCCCGAAAGGGCATGAATCAGAGCGTTGGAATGCCTTTGGAGAATTTGCCTTAAATGCCCCTCCGGGTTGGGGTGGAAAAGCGGCTCATACTCACTACGGACACGAGAGTACAACCGATGTTTCTATCATCGAATCTGCAAAAAAACATCCGATTCTTACGGGGGTTGCACCCAATTTTCATGTGAGTTCTTGGCTCTATCGAGTTTTACCCGATTATCCAACCAAAGGTTCAGAGTGGCTTTTGATGGGAAAATCTGTTAACCCAGATAAAGCGGCAATTGATAATCCAGTTGCTTGGATTGGTACAAACACTTATGGCGGAAAGGTTTTTACTACAACAATGGGGCATCCCGAAGATTTTCAGGTAGAATCTATGCAAAGATTGGTAATCAATGCAATTCATTACCAATTAGGTATGAAAGTTCCTAAAAAATGGAAAGGTAAGATTGATATAAATGTTCCATTTAGAGGAATCGTCAAGTAAGTCGGGTTTCTAACCAGACTGTGGTATTTTATACTTTTTAAGTCCTTTCTTATATGAAAATCAAACTAAAATATATACTGACATTTTTTGTTGTTGCGACCTTTTTTATTGCATCTTTTCAACAAAAAACCTCAAAATTTATCGAACTTCAAAACAACGCTCGAATCTCATTGATTGGCGGGAATTTAGGTTCGAGAATGATAAATTATGATTATTTCGAAACCGAACTTCATGTAAGAAATCCCGATAAATCGCTCATAATCAGGAATATGTGCGATGGTGGCGATACACCGGGTTTTCGGCCTCATGCTTCAAGGTTTTCTCCGTGGGCATTTCCGGGTGCAGAAAAGTTTCAGACCGAATTTGCTAATAATTCCGACAGCGAAGGACATTTTGAAAATCCTGACCAGTGGCTTACAAGACTAAAAACCGATGTAATTATTGCATTTTTTGGATACAGCGAATCATTCCAAGGAGTGGCTGGTTTACCTAATTTCAAGGCTGAATTGGATGCGTTTATCAAGCATACATTAAGCCAAAACTACAATGGCATTGCTGCTCCAAAGCTGGCAATTGTTTCTCCGATAGCTTTTGAAGATTTATCAAAAATCCATGATTTGCCAAATGGAATCAAAGAAAATGCAAACCTTTTGCTTTATACCAACGCCATGCGTGAGGTAGCGACCAAAAACGGTGTTTTGTTTGTTGATGCCTTCAATCCATCGAAACAATGGTATGATTCAACTGTTGAACCGCTTACGATTGATGGTTCTCAACTCAATGAAGAAGGTTACAAAAAGTTAGGTAAATTATTGGCTGACAATATTTTTGGAAAAACCGAAGCCAAGGCAGAATCCAATAGAAATTTGATAAAATGGGCAGTGGATGAGAAAAATTGGATGTGGCACAACGACTTTAAAATTCCGAATGGTGTTCATGCGTATGGTCGTCGTTATAATCCTTTCGGACCAGATAACTATCCTGCCGAAATTGAGAAAATTCGTCAAATGACCGATATTCGAGATAAAGCCATCTGGTTAGCCGCTTCAAAAGGAATTAAAACAGATTTGGCTGCCGAAGATAAAAATACCCGCTCGTTGCCCGAAGTAAAAACCAATTTTAATCCCGACAAAAACGGAAGTTTAAGATATTTATACGGCGAAGAAGCACTCGCGTCATTGAAAGTACCCGAAGGTTACAAAATTGAACTTTTTGCATCTGAAAAAGAATTTCCAGATTTAGCAAACCCTGTTCAGCTATCGTTCGATAACAAAGGACGCCTCTGGGTAGCAACAATGCCGAGTTATCCGCATTACAAACCGGGCGATACCAAACCCAACGATAAATTATTGATTTTGGAGGATACCAACAATGACGGTAAAGCCGATAAACAGTCCGTTTTTGTTGATAATTTACATCTTCCATTAGGTTTTGAATTCGCTCCCGAAGGCGTTTATGTATCGCAAGGAACGAATTTGAAGTTATTTACCGATACCAATAATGATGATAAAGCCGATAAGGTTGAAATCATCATGAGTGGCTTCGATGACCACGATACGCACCATAACAACAGTGCTTTTTGTGCCGACCCATCGGGAGCAATTTATGGTGGCGAAGGTGTATTTTTGCATACAAACGTAGAAACTTCGTATGGTACTGTTCGAGCAACTAATGGTGGATTTTATCGTTTTAGTCCTCAATTAAAGAAGTTGCATCGAATTGCTCAATTATCAATTCCGAATCCTTGGGGAATCGCTTTTGATGAATGGGGACAGCCATTCTTTGCCGAAACATCATCGCCCGACGTGCGTTGGATGACTCCCGGAACGGTACTGCCTCGATATGGAGAAGCAACTCACAAAGGTTTTCAGCTAATCGAAAAAGACCACATGGTTCGCCCAACTTCGGGTTTAGAATTTATTTCGAGCCGTCATTTCCCTGACGATGTACAGGGCGATATGATTATCAATAATACCATAGGCTTTTTGGGTACAAAACAGCATAAAATTTGGGATGATGGCACGGGCTACAAAACCAAGCATCGCCAAGATTTATTAGTGAGTTCAGATAGAAATTTCCGTCCGGTTGATATGGAAATTGCTCCCGATGGTTCACTTTATATTGTTGATTGGCACAATATCCTCATCGGACACATGCAACACAATGCCCGTGACCCACTTCGTGACCACGTTCATGGACGTATCTACCGAATCACCTATCCGTCAAGACCTTTGGTAAAACCTGCTCAAGTTTACGGTGCAAGTGTAGAAACGCTTTTGGAAAATCTTAAACTACCCGAATACCGTACTCGTTATCGAACAAAAAGAGAATTGAGAGGTCGGAAAGCCGAAGAAGTTTTACCAAAATTGAATAAATGGATTGTAGCTTTAGACAAAACCGACCCAAAATATGAGCATCATTTACTTGAAGCCCTTTGGGTTACTTGGGGATTGGATAAAGTTGACCAACCACTCCTTAAAAGACTTTTGAAAGCTAATGATTATCATGTTCGTGCAGCGGCGGTTGAAGTTCTAAGATTTACGGGGCATCAAGTTAAAGACCAAGCCGAATTATTGATGCAAGCCGTTCGTGATGAAAACAGCCGAGTTCGATTGGGGGCAATTGTGGCGGCATCGTGGTTGCCAAAAGAAAAAGCACTCCTGATTTTAGCCGAGGCTAAAAAGAAACCATTGGACGAATGGATGATTCATGCACACGAAACAGCAGTGGCTCATGTGAGCGGCAAAGCAGTTAGTAAGAAGAAAGAAGTATATAGCACGACTAATTTGAAGGGAAAAGATTTCGATATGTTCAATAAAGGCAAAGCTATTTATTCAAAAGAGGGCTATTGTATCACGTGCCACCAAGCCGATGGAAATGGTTTAGCTGCTTCGGGTTTTCCACCATTATCCAATACAAAATGGGTAACTGGCAATGAAGAACGTCTCGTTAAAATCATTTTGAAAGGATTGATGGGCGAAATTGAAGTAAATGGAAAAACTTACCCGGGCCAAGTGCCGATGACACCTTTTGAGGGATTATTGAACGACGAAGAAATTGCCGCAGTGGCAACTTATGTACGAAATTCGTTTGGAAATAGTGCATCAGTTGTTAGTGCCGAAAAAGTAAAACAAATTAGAGCGGCCTCAAAAGCAAAAAAAGATTTTTATCAAACCGACAAATTATTAAAAGAACATCCTTTAGAAAAATAACACAATGGAATTAGCAATTCATAATTGGATGCGTGCCGAAAGTATCGAAAAAACGGTAGAGAGAATCGCATCATTGGGCTACGAAAATATTGAAATTCAAGGTTCGCCAGAGGCGTATGATACCAAGCACGTGGGCAATTTGCTCGAAAGTTTTGGAATTAAATGCTGGGGTTCGGTAACACTCATGCTCGAAGACCGCAACCTTTTGGCAAAAGATAAATCACAAAGGGCGAAGTCTGTCCAGTATGTAAAAGACGTTGTCAGGATGGTTCGAGAACTCAACGGACGAATGGTGTCGGTAGTGCCTGCAACGGTGGGAAAAATCATCCCTGATGGCCGTCCAGATGAAGAATGGCAATGGGCAGTAGAGGGAATGCAAGAGGTTTATGAATATGCCGAAAGCGTTGGAATCAAAATAGGAATTGAGCCAATCAACCGTTTTGAAACCTATTTTATCAACCGAGGCGACCAAGCGTTGGCATTGGCAAAAGCTACCGGACCCAATTGTGGCGTTTGTTTGGATACCTTCCACATGAATATCGAAGAGGATAATATGTTTGAGGCTATTCGCCGAGCAAAAGGCCGTTTAGTTGGTTTTCACGTGGCCGATAATAACCGTATGGCACCGGGTATGGGTAAATTAGAATGGCCTAAAATCATTTCAACTTTACATGAAATTGGCTATAATGAAGTGCTTTCAGTCGAATTCTGCTCTCCATTAGATAGAACACCTGCCAATCCGTATCCGAATTCTATCGAACACAATCCAGAAGGACTAAGCCCTGAGCAAAAGAAATTCTTAGAAGACCACGGTAGTTCAGCAGTAACCGAAGAGTTTTATACCATGCTCACGCGTAAATCCGTAGAAACACTTAGACCATTGATTTAAAATTTCATGCAATTAGCTGTTTATCAATCATTACTTGAAGAAATTAAGGCAAATATTCGTAAAGCACAGATTCGAGCTGCTGTTTCAATAAATGCCGAAATGATTATGCTTTATTGGCAAACAGGTAAGCTCATTGCTGAACGACAAAATCAAGAAGGGTGGTCGTCGAAGGTAATTCCAAGACTTGCAAAAGATATTAAAAACGATTTGACAAATATAAAAGGTTATTCTGAAAGGAATTTGAGTTATATGCTTCGATTTGCTAATGAATACCCTGATATTTCAATTTTGCAACAGGTTGTTGCAAAATTGCCATGGGGTCATAATATCTTACTAATCGAAAAAATAAAAGACAAAGAATTGCGATTGTGGTATGCTCAAAAATGCCTTGAAAATCAGTGGGGGAGAGAAATTCTGGATTTACAAATCAAAAGTAATTTGCACCAGAGAGAAGGTAAATCGGTCAATAATTTCAAAGAAATTCTTCCAAGTTTTCAATCTGATTTAATACAACAAACCTTAAAAGACCCCTATGTATTCGATTTTATATCGTTAGATGCTGAATATCAAGAGAAAGATATTGAAAATCAGCTTGTAAAGCACGTGAGTAAGTTTTTATTAGAATTAGGGAAAGGATTTGCCTTTGTAGGACAACAATATCATTTAAAAGTAGCTGATAACGATTATTATATTGATTTGCTTTTTTATCACATCAAACTCAAATGTTATGTAGTAATTGAGCTTAAGAATACAAAATTCAAACCCGAATTTACAGGAAAACTCAACTTTTATCTGTCTGCTGTAGATAGCTTGGTAAAAATGGATGACGATAAACCCACCATCGGATTATTACTCTGCAAAGAAAAAAATAGCATTGAAGCAGAGTTTGCATTGAGAGATGTTAATAAACCAATCGGTATTAGCGAATTTATAATTGCACAAAATTTACCAGAAAATTTAAAAAGTAGTCTTCCAACTATTGAAGAAATTGAAGAACAATTTAAGTCGTAAGTTTATTAAAAATCGCATAATAGATAAAATTCAAAAAAACTTCCCAAGGGAGCTTGAGGGCTATGAAAATTACAAACGTTGAAGCATTTTGGCTTCGTTGTCCGATACCGAGAGAAAAACAGCACCGTTCTGATTACGGACTTTTAACTAATTTCGACATGACTTTGGTTGTTGTTACAACCGAAAATGGTCTTCAAGGTTTTGGTGAAGCCAAAGCCGCTGTGGGTTCATCAGGGGTGTGTGCATCGATTGTCAGTTGTATCGAAAATGAAATAAAACCAATTTTGATTGGGCAAGATGCCCGAAATATCAGCCGAATTTGGGAGATAGTTTACAATGGCTCTCGTGACCATTATGCACTTTCGAGAGGACGTAAATTTCCAATTTTAGGTCGTCGTGGGCTTACTATTTCGGCCATGAGTGGTGTTGATACCGCTCTTTGGGATTTAAAAGGAAAGGCTTTGGGCGTGCCAGTTGTTGAACTACTCGGCGGAGCTTGCCGGGATATGATGGAATGTTATGCAAGCGGTGGTTGGGCAGGTGCAGATAAGATTGGCGAACAACTCAACGGCTATATTTCAAAGGGATTCAAAGGCGTGAAAATGCGAGTTGGAATCATGGACGAGACCGTCGGAGAAAGTGTAAAACGTGTAAAAGCGGCTCGCGAAGGAATCGGAGAAAATATTAAATTAATGACCGATGCACACGGTACTTTTAGCGTTCCCGAAGCAAAACAGTTTTGTAAAGGGGTAGAAGACTGTAATTTATATTGGTTTGAAGAACCAATTAGCCCTGATAACAGACATGGGACTGCCGAAGTTAGGGCATCAACCGCCATTCCGATTGCCGCTGGAGAAAGCGAATACACGGCTTTCGATGTAAGAGATTTGATAGAAGTGAGAGCTTTGGATGTCGTTCAGCCCGATTCGGCAATTATTGGGGGTATCACCGAAGCTATGCGGGTTTCGCAGTTGGCACATACTTATCAGCTCGAATTGGCTCCGCATTGTTGGGGTTCGGCTTTTTCATTCATGGCGGGTGTAAATGTGGCGTTTGCCTCACCTGCAGCTGTTGTGATTGAGTTTTCTCTTGGCGGCAACCCAATGATGTATGAATTGGTCAATGAAAAAATCGAAGTTGTTGATGGAATGATTTCAGCACCTTCAACCCCTGGACTTGGACTTACTCCAAACTGGGATTTTGTAAAAGAGTTTAAACAGAAAATTTAAATAAATCCTCTTAACCCCTCTCCATCGGGAGAGGGGCAGGGGTGAGGTCTTATGGCAAAAGCAATCGGCATAAATCATGTGGCTTTGATAGTTAAGAACTTAGAAGAAGCCTGCGAATTCTACGAAAAAGAATTAGGTTTAGAGGTAATTCCAGCATTTTTGTTTGATTATCCAACCGCTTTTTTCAAATTCAACGAAACTCAACAACTTCATCTGACCGAATGGGATGATGTTTTTTCGTTTCGTGGACATATCTGTATCACGATTGATGATATTAATCCAATTTATTGGCGAATGAAAGAATTGGGAATCATTGATATTACTCCGTGGGGAAAAGTTAGAGTGCTTCCGGGCGGAAATCTCCAAATGTTTGTTCGAGACCCTTCGGGTAATTTACTCGAACTTTCAAGCCCTCCGGGTTATCAATTAGACCCGAAAATTCTCGAAGACGATTTATTCAAAGAAGGGATTTATGTTTCGGGCAGAAATGATTTTAGAGGTTATAAATCAAAAGACGCAACACTTTACCATAATAATTGAGCGAAGTGCGTTACTGGGATTGTGAAAGAGTAGTTTTGTGATTGTATCAAACATTCACTCATTCACTCATTCGCTCATTCATAATTTTTCAAAATGAACATTTTATTATTAGAATCAGTCGAAGATTCAGCTTTTCAAATCCTTGAAAATCAAACAGATATAGCAATTTTTAAGAATTATGAAAGCCAAGTTTCGGTTGAAGATTTGAGTAAAATTGATGCAGTTATCACTCGTGGGCTTGGACAAGTGAATTTAGCTTTGATGGACGCTTGTCCAAACCTCAAAGTGGCGGCTCGCTGTGGTGTCGGACTTGATAATGTTGATGTCAAAGAAGCCACAAAAAGAAAAATTAAAGTTGTCAATGCTCCGGGTTCAAACGCAAATACTGTGGCCGAACATACAATTGCATTGATTTTGATGCTTCAACGTAATCTTTATGAAGCATTGAATGATGTTAAATCTGGGAATTGGGCCGCTCGAAGTAAATTCAAAAGTGATGAAGTAGGAGAGAAGACCATCGGAATTTTAGGTTTGGGAAATATCGGTCAAAAAGTGGCTAAAATTGCCAAAGCATTGGGAATGAGAGTAATTTATTGGTCGCAGAACAAAAAAGATGTGCCGTATGAGTATGTTTCAAAAGAAGATTTATTGAAAGAATCTGACATTATTTCTGTACACATTGCTTTGAATATAGAGACCGAGAAAATGTTCAATTCAGAAACATTTTCGAAGATGAAACCCGATGCAGTTTTGGTAAACACTGCTCGTGGACAACTCATTGATAAACAATCATTGATTGATGCTCTTAATTCAGGAAAATTGGGTGGTTATGGTGCAGATGTGCCAACTTCGCCAGCTCCAACGGCCGATGACCCGCTTAATTCGCATCCAAAAGCATTGATAACGGCACATGTAAGTAGTCTTACAGCTACAACATACAAGAATATGTGTGTTTCGACTGTAAACAATGTACTTGCTATTTTAAGAAACCAACCACCACAACCAAATTGTATTTTCAATCAAAAAGAATTGAATTTGTAGAATGAATTTTCAACTCGTTTACCCACACAAATAGAAAAGTTTCATATTCAACCTTCGATAAAAATGAACAATTTTAAGAAAGCACTCTTCAATATCACGCTAATTGTAATGCCAATTATTGCAGGTTCTTACACAATAATTAGATATTATTCTTCTGATGAAAACCCTAAAATCAGCAAGTTAAAGTTACAATCAGGTTTTGTTGCTGAGCATATTATGAGTCCGTCTGAGAGCAAATTGGGTTCATGGGTTTCCATGTGTTTTGATGATAAAGGCCGAATGTTGGCATCTGACCAATACGGCGGTATTTATCGCCTCGAAATTCCTGCCATTGGTTCTAAAGATATTACACCGAAAATTGAAAAAATTAAAATCAAAGGAGATACCACGACTTTTGGTGCCGCCCACGGATTACTTTACGCCTTCAATAGTTTGTATGTAATGGTCAATAACCGTTCGAATAAGCGTTTGCCGAAAACAAGTGGTTTTTATCGTTTGCAAGATACCGATGGCGATGACCAATTTGATAAATTGACACTTTTGAAAGAATTAGTTGGCGAAGGTGAACATGGCCCACACAGCATTAAATTGTCTCCTGATAAAAAATCTTTATATGTTATTTGTGGAAATTATACCGATTTGCCTAAAATGGATTCGTATAAAATCCCGATGACTTGGCAATACGATAATTTATTTCCTGCCATTAAAGACCCTCGTGGACACGCCAACGACCGTAAAGAACCGGGTGGATGGGTTGCCAATGTAAGTCCAGACGGCTCAAAATGGGATTTGGTTTCAGCCGGATACAGAAACCCATTTGATTTGGCATTTAATGATGCAGGTGATTTGTTTGTTTACGATGCCGACATGGAGTGGGATTTTGGTTTGCCATGGTATCGCCCAACTCGAATCTGTCATGCAACAAGTGGTTCGGAATTTGGTTGGAGAACAGGAAACGGCAAGTGGTCGGCCAATTTCCCTGATAATTTACCACCCGTAATTAATATCGGACAAGGTTCGCCAACAAACCTTTTGTATCTGAAAGATGCAAAATTCCCACAAAAATATAAAAATACATTGTTGGCATTTGATTGGAGTTTCGGAATCATGCACGCCATTCACTTAAAACCTCAAGGCTCAACTTACACTGCCGAAAGAGAAGAATTTTTATCGGGTGTTCCGTTGCCATTGACCGATGGAACAATCGGACCAGATGGTGCATTGTATTTCTTGACAGGTGGAAGAAGACTTGAATCGGACCTTTATAGAGTTTATTATAACGGAAATGAAAGTACCGCCGATACAAAACCTACTGAATTAACGGCTGAAAACAAACTAAGAAGACAGATTGAGGGGTTACATTCGACCAATCCAGAGGCTATAAAGGTTGCTTTTTCAAATTTAGCCCACGCTGATAGATTCATCCGATATTCTTCGAGAATTGCTCTTGAACATCAACCAATTGAATCTTGGAAGAAACAAGCCTTGGCTGAAAAGAACCCGATTGCATTAATCAATGCCATGATTGCACTGACAAGAAGCACAACATCGGCTGATAAATCGGCAATTTTGAATGCACTTTTGGGTGTTAAGATAGAGCAACTCAGTCAATCTCAGCAATTAGATTTATTGAGAGCCTATGAGTTAGTTTTTTCAAGATTTGGTATGCCAGAAGCATCACAAACAAATGCTATTTCGGCATTATTACACACTAAGTTCCCTGCTCAAGCCAGTGAATTAAACAAGCAATATTGCAAATTATTGGTTTTCCTCGAATCACCCGAAGTCTTGCCAAAAACGTTGGCTTTGATGGATAAAAAAGAGAATCCAGCCGATAACGAAAAGTTTGCGACAAGTTCAGAAGATTTGATTCTAAGAAACCCTGCTTACGGACTTGATATTGCCAAAATGCTCGAAAAAATGCCTGCTCCACAGCAAACTTATTACGCAGTGATGCTTTCGAGATTAAAAACTGGCTGGACAAATGAAACCCGAGAAAAATACTTTGGATGGTATAAAAAAGCATTTACCTATCGAGGTGGAAATAGCTACATTGGTTTCATTGATAAAGCCCGTAAAATGGCGTTGGCAAATGTTCCTGCCGATAAAAAAGCGTACTATGACAAACTTTCGGGTGGAGATTTATTGACCGATTCGGGTAATGATTTAGTAGAGGCCGATTATCCGAAAGGACCAGGAAAGAATTATAAATTGGAGGATGTAGATAAAATTTTTTCGGCTGAACTCACAAAAAGAGATTTCAAACGTGGTCGTTCAATGTTTATAGCAACTACTTGTTCGAGATGTCATGCTGTTCGAGGCGAAGGTGGTAATATTGGTCCTGATTTAACTCAAGTTGGTACTCGATTCAGCACTAAAGACATGATGGAGGCAATTATTCATCCTGATAAATCAATTTCAGACCAGTATGCCGCCACCGAATTCCAGTTGAAAAATGGTAAGAGTATTGTAGGAAAAATTACAAATCAAGATGCTAATTATTACTATATCTCGCAGAATCCTTATACACCGGATTACTTGACTAAAGTTTTGAAGAAAAATGTAGTTTCTAAAAAGTATTCAACAGTTTCGTCGATGTTGCCGGGTTTGATAAATTCTTTAAACGAAGAAGAATTAAAGGATTTGGTTGCTTACCTAAAATCTGGAGGTAATGAAAATCATCAGGTTTATAAATAATCGTAAAATTTTTAATATAGAAGTCGGACGAATAGTCCGACTTTTTTGTTTCAATTTTGTAAAGAAATAATTATTTAAAAATTTTGAATTTAGGATGGCAGAGACTCTTCATATTCCGCAAAACGCTACAAGACAAGAAATTTACGAAACGATTATTCCTCAGATAAAAGCACTTCTTGATGGTGAAACTGATTTAATTGCCAACATGGCAAATATTTCGGCTGTTTTAAGAGAGGCTTTTGGCTTTTTCTGGGTCGGATTTTACATTAAACGTGAAAATCAATTAGTACTTGGGCCATTCCAGGGGCCAATTGCTTGTACAAGAATCAATTTTGATAGAGGGGTTTGTGGCTACACTTACCGAATCAAAAAGACAGTTCTTGTACCAAATGTAGATAATTTCCCGGGGCATATAGCTTGTAGTTCGGCTTCAAAATCCGAGATTGTTGTACCCGTATTTGATAAAAATCGTGAAGTAATGGCAGTTTTAGACGTAGATAGCGATAAACTTGCTGATTTTTCGGATGTGGATAGAACAGGTTTAGAGGCAATTATTAAACTACTCGAAGAAACCCTTTAAAAAAGGTAGTGTGTTGCCACACTACCTTAAAACATTTCAGTGATATAGGGGTCAATTGTAATTATTTTACCTTCCGAATCATATTCTAATTCTGCAACTTTTACACTTCTTAGATGTGTAATTCCTTCTGATAAGCTCGAATCATGATAAAATAAGTACCATTTACTATCAATTTCGCAGATTGAATGGTGGGTTGTCCAGCCAACTACAGGGTTTAAGATTCTTCCTTGATAGGTAAATGGGCCGTAAGGAGAATCTCCAGTTGCGTAGCAAATAAAATGCGTATCGCCAGTCGAGTATGAAAAATAGTATTTTCCATTGTAACGGTGCATCCACGGTGCTTCAAAAAAACGTCGGTCATTATCACCTGCATAAAGAGGCTCACCGTATTCATCCAAAATTTTAATTTCTCTCGGTGTTTCGGCAAACTGCTTCATATCATCGCTCAACTTAGCAATAATTGGCCCGAGAGCAGGTTCATTTGGGTTTGGTTCTTCATTATTAATATCGTATTGATTATTGCGATATTTTTGTAATTGTCCACCCCAAATTCCACCAAAGTACATATAAAAACTTCCATCAACATCCTCAAATACTGCGGGGTCGATGCTGTAACTTCCGTCAATAGGTTTTGGTTCTGGAATGAAAGGACCCGTCGGCGAATCTGAAACAGCCACACCGATTTGGAAAATTCCGTCCGCTTTTTTTGCAGGAAAATACAAATAATATTTCCCATCTTTGTGGGCAGCATCGGGTGCCCACATTTGTTTTTCGGCCCATGGCACATCCTTAACGTGCAATGCAACACCGTGGTCAGTAGTTTCGCCATCGACCGAATCCATTGAAAGGACGTGGTAATCTTCCATTGCAAAATGGCTACCCAAATCATCGAATGGGATTCCGGCTTCTACATCATGAGATGGATAAATGTAGATTTTTCCATCAAAAACATGAGCTGATGGGTCGGCAGTATAAATGTGTTTGACGAGAGGTTGAGAAACTGCTTGTTGATTTAATACTTCAAAATCAATATGGGCTACGCTATCTTCTGGCATTTTGTTAATTCTTATTTTCTTCGTAATTATTTTCTTCTAACTTTCAAATCTTCTTCAATCTTGTTTTCTAAACTCTTATTGATTTCATATCCAAAAAGCAATAATGCACCTACAATAAAAACTAATCCGGGATAAATACTTACCGATAGTTTGATTCCAGATACTGCTGCTTCGGTTTGTTGTGCTTGCTCTGCAACATATCCATAGTTTGAAAGCAAAGCCGCACCAACTGCTCCGCCAACACTTAACCCGATTTTCAAACCAAAAATCATCGCCGAAAAAATTATTGCAGTAGCACGACGGTTATTTTTCCATTCTGAGTAGTCGGCTACATCGGCAATCATTGCCCAAAGTAGCGGAATTGTTACACCATAGGTGAATCCATGAAGAATCTGTGTGAAGAAAACTACTCCAATTGAGTCTTTTGGATAAAAATTGAACATTAAAAGACAAATTGCTGAAAGCGTGAGGAATATTCCGAAGATATTTCGTTTTCCAAATTTATCAGCTAATGGCTTTGAGAACATGATACCAACTATCATAAAAATGATTCCACCTGCATTGAAAAGGCTATTGGCGGAGGTTGGAGCATCTTCGGGCCATTCAAATTTGCCGAGACCTAATCCTGTAATGAATTCGTTTAATCCTTTAATAAAGGTATTGAACCCGATAATTTCTAAATAATTTGCTTGAGCGGTAGGGTCGAGGTAATATTTGAAATAATAAATATACATACCACCTTTGAGTGCCAAAGTGATAAATACCAAAATTGTTACCAATAGCATGATAACCCATGGCTTATTCTTTGAGAGGTCGGTAAGGTCTTGTTTGATACTACTTTTCTCTTCAACTGCAGGCACAATTCTTTCTTTAGTTGTGAAGAATGTTATCAAAAGACAAACAACTCCAACAATTGCAAAAAACAGCATAACTTTCTCAAAACCAACGGCCTTGTCGCCATGCCCAAGCGATAAAGCTAATGGTAATAATAACGATTGAATGATGAATTGAGCCACCATTACTGCCACAAAACGATACGAGGATAAACTGTTACGCTCCTTCATATCACCCGTAATGACACCACTTAGTGCCGAATAGGGCAAGTTATTGGCTGAATATACGATTACAAGCAGAAAATAAGTAATCAAAGCATAAGCTATTTTACCAGTTTCTCCGAAATCAGGAGTCGAGAATGCCAACAACGAAATCACTCCAAATGGCACTGATGTCCACAAAACCCACGGTCTGAACTTACCCCAACGAGTGTTTGTGCGGTCGGCAATGATTCCCATCAGGACATTAAAAAATGCTCCGAGAAAGCCACCGATAAAAATAATAACGCTTGCCGAACCTGCTGGAATTTTGTAAACATCGGTATAGAAATAGGCGAGAAATGTCATTAGTGTCTGAAAAATTAGGTTTGCAGCCAAGTCTCCTAAACTATAACCTATTTTTTCGATAACTGATAATTTTTGCGTCGATGCACTCATTTTAGGGAAGGTTGTTTATTTACTTTTTTTTAGATTTAAGACTGCATCGTATGCAGGTTTCTTGTTAAATTCTCTATCAAATAACAAAGGATAATTCGTTCTGCCTCTTACAGGCCATCCATTGAGCCACGAGTGTGAATCATTCACACCCCAAAATGTGATTCGGCTAATCTTATCCTTATGTTTTAGGAAAATATTGAAAATATCTTGATAGCGATTTGCTAAACTAACTTGTACCGAATCAGGTAGCCCTTTTGGATATGGATTCATGAACGGACTGTTCTCAAAGTTTTGATTAACATCAGCACCTTTTAAATCCCATGGATTAGGCAAAACAGTAATATCAAGTTCGGTAAAGGCTACTTTTATTCCTAATTGTGAGAATTCGATGATAGAATCTTCAATATCTTTAAGTGAAGCTCCTTTCAAGTTCCAATGCCCTTGAATCCCAACCCCATCAATCTTAGTTCCGCTTGCTTGTAACTTCTTGATTAATTCGATTGCACCTTTACGTTTTGCGGGCTGTTCGATATTATAATCATTATAATATAGCTCGGCAGTAGGGTCAGCTTTGGCGGCTAAATCAAATGCTTCCTTAATGTAGTTCTCTCCTAACTTTTTTAAAAAAACTGACTTTCGTAGAGTTCCGTCTTCTTCAAGTGCTTCATTTACAACATCCCAACTATTGATTTTTCCTTTATATCTACCTGCAACAGTGTTGATATGTTCGGTCATAAATAGCCTTAATGAATCTGCACTTTGAATTTTACTAACAAATTTTGGAAGTTGCGAATGCCAAACCAAGGTATGTCCGACTACATGAAGATTATTTTTTTTGCCGTATTCAATAAATTTATCAGCCAACGTAAAATCGTACTTATTCCACTCAGGATGTATTACTTCTGATTTCATTATATTTTCAGGAGTAATTGAGTTAAATTCTCTCAAAATTAAATCATTGGCTTTTTTATTTCTTTCTAAAATATGTTCGGTGCCAAGAGCTGCACCCATCAAAAAATCATCGTTGAAGACTTCTTTTAAAGTCGGTTTGTTTTGTGCAAAACAAACCGACGAAAAAACAAACAGTACGATTGACAGTAATTGTTTCATCAAAAATTAAAGTAATTCAAGTGGGTTTTATAGTAAATTTGATTAGAATATTAAAATCTTACCTTATGGTAAAATTTACCACAAGTATATAGGGTAATTTTGATATTTGCAAATATTATCTTAAAAAATATTAAAAAAATACTATAAAGTAGTTTAAGAGTTTGCAATTATCTCGATTTTGAGGTTGTTAGAAAGATGATATTGAATATTTTTTTAGCTTTTTGTTATATTGCAAACCAGAACATTTTGAACAAAATACCGGACATTGAATTTTACAAATGAAATAATTGATGCATTGTCGATAGACTGTGTGATTTTTGGATTCAAAGAATCACAGCTCTATGTACTTTTGGTCAAGCACGGAATTGGCCCAACGATTGGTCAGTGGGCTTTGCCGGGTAGTTGGATTCGTTATAACGAAAGCCTTGATAATGCCGCTACTCGTATTCTTTCATCGCAGACTTCGGTTGAAAATTTGTATCTCGAACAATTCAAAACCTTTGGTGATTTAGAGCGATTTCCGAACCGTAGGGTTATCACAATTGCGTATTATGCCCTTGTAAATATCGAAAAATTTAGCCTAAAACCTGGCCCGACAGAGGCAGAGGTAGAGTGGTTTAAGATTCAGGATGTCCCGAAGTTGACATTCGACCACAATATAATTTTTGATGATTGCCTAAAATTCTTAAAGCATAAGATTATGCACGAGCCGATTGGCTTTAATCTGCTCCCTCCAAAATTTACTTTGTTGCAGTTGTTAGAATTGTATGAGGCGATTTTGAATCAAAAATTGGATAAATCCAACTTTAGGAAGAAATTTTTGAAAATGAACTTATTGGTGGATACAAAAGAACGTCAGACAGATGTATCGCATCGAGCGGCTACTTTGTACAGTTTCGACGAAAAAATATACAATAAATTACTCGATAAAGGGTTTACTTTTGAAGTGTAAGTATCATTCATAATACCTACACTTCAAATTATTATTTTGGCATTGTTGGTCTTACTTCGATTTTACTTGGGAGGGTACGTGCTGGCATCTTGATTAAATCTGATACAATCTGACCAATGTCTTCTGGCTGAATTTTCCAAGCATCTGCATCACTTGGGGTGTGTCCATTAAAATACGTAGCTACCGAGCCGGGCATTATTGTCGTAACTTTTATTCCTTCGTTTCTTACATCGAGCATCATGGCTTGAGTGAATCCTACAAGACCAAACTTGCTTGCGTTGTAGGCCGTTCCATTATTGAAAAAGTTAGTACCAGCTAAACTCGCAATCGTGATAAAATACCCTTTGCTTGCTTTTAATGCTTGCAGCGATGCTTTTGCACTAAAAAAAACTCCTGTAAGATTTATATCAATTGTTTCTTGCCATTGTTCGGGTGTCAATTTTTCAATTGGTGCGAAGTGTCCGACACCAGCATTCGCAATAAAATAATCAATTCGTCCCCATTTATTCAAAACTTCATTTACGGCTTTGGTTTGAGATTCAAAACTTCTTACGTCTGACTCTATCCCAAAAGCAAATCCTTCTTTAATTTTATTTAGCGATTCCTCTGCATTTTTTGCAGCTTCGGCTGTGCGACTCGTAACAGCAACCCTGATTCCCTCACGGATTAACACCTCTGCTATCCCGAGACCAATACCTTTTGAGCCTCCAGTTATGAAAGCAACCTTAATTTCTGACATATTAATTCTGTTCAAAATTCTTTAAAATATCTTCGATTTCTACCGATTCATCAAAAAATGATGCTAATTTCAATAGAACTGCTTCCATTACGGCATCTGGGCAAGATGCCCCACAAGTAAGCATGATGGTTGGTTTTGGTGTTTTGGGGATAAAATCAAAAGTTGTTTCTTCGGTTTTTGTATGAAGATTATAATGTTTAATTTCTCTTTCTGAGATAATTTTATCGTGCGATTGAATAAAATATGTTGGCAGTTTTTCTTCGCATAATTCTACCAAATGGCTTGTATTCGAGCTATTGTATCCACCTACGACCACTGCAAAATCTGCCGATTCTTGCAATAAGGCATACGTTGCATCTTGATTATCATTTGTTGCGTAGCAAAGCGTATCACGGGTATTAGCAAAATGCTTATCGGTTTCTTCGGCCGTTAGGTGGTAATGTTCAACCATGATTTGCTTCAGATAATCGGCAATTCCTTGGGTATCAGAAGCGAGCATAGTGGTTTGATTAACTACCCCAACTCGCTTTAAATCTTTATTCGGGTCGAATCCTTCTGAATATTGTCCTCTGAAATCCTCAAAGAACTGTTCATGAGGTAATTCATTCGTAATGTATTTTGCAAGAATTTTGGTTTGCTCAATATCTTTTACAATAACTGTTGGAGCTTTTTCTTTACTGTGCGAAAACGTCGCACGGGTTTCTTCGTGGCTTGGTTTTCCATGAACTACGATTGTATATCCTCGTTCGCCAATTTGATTGGCTCGATTCCAGACTTTTTCTACAAATGGGCAAGTTGTGTCGTATTTGTAAGGGTCGATTCCGAGTGAATTCAGTTTTTCTTGGATTTCGATTGTTGTTCCAAAAGCTGGTACAATCACAGCGTCATCGCTCGTAATTTCGCTCCAATCAATGAGCTGATTTCCTTTGGTATCCATCAAATATTTTACTCCACGAGATAACAAATCGGCATTTACATCAGGATTGTGAATCATCTCACTTAATAAAAAAACTCGTTTATCGGGGTTTTCATTGATAGTTTTGTAGGCGATTTCTACTGCATTTTCAACACCGTAACAAAAACCGAAGTGCCTTGCAATCAAGAACTTCACACTCCCTAAATTTAACACCGTCGGATTAAAATCGCGTTTGAGCTTATCATTTTTGCGGCGAATCTCCTTAATTTTGCCAATGATATTGCTCTTGTATATTTCTGGAATTACAAATGATTTCATATTAACTAAACAAGCATCGCTTTAAGTTTGTTACAAAACTACAAGATGATTTGAAAAAAGTTAAGTTATTGTAATTTTTATCCTTATTTTCGTATCCATTTATTTTTACTCATTTCATGCGGATATTTTTTACCCTTTTTATTTTTACATACATCAATTCTTTTTCACAGGGCGTTTTTGCCCCACTTAATCAAGATTATTACCATCTGATTGATAGATACGAGGTAAAAAGTGGTAAACTCTCGAATAATTTTCATAGTAATTTTAAGGGTTACAACCGAGGCAGTATTATTAAATTGACTGATGAAATAAAGCCTTCAAACGCACGTGATTCCTTTAATTTGGCTTACCTTCAAAACGATTCGTGGGAGTGGTTATCTGACGAAAAGATTTCACAATCTTTAAGTAAAAAAAACATTCTTAAATATTTCTACAGCAGAAAAGCCGATTTAATTGGTTACCAAAATAAAGAATTTGATATACATCTAAATCCTGTTCTGCATTTTGGGGGAGGAATTGATAATGTTTCTTCTTCAAGACCTTTTATTAATTCGAGAGGTGTTGAGGTGAGAGGAATGATAGCCCGTAAACTTGGTTTTTATTCGTATCTTGCTGAAAATCAGGTGACTAATCCGCATTATGTCAACGAATTAATACGTTTTTACAGAGGTTTTCCTTACGAGGGGTTCACAAAAGTGATTGATTCGGATACTGCTAAACTCCGAACCGATTTCTTTTCGGCGAGAGGTTACATCGCATTTAATCCGATAAAACAAATACAATTGCATTTTGGGCATGACCGTAATTTTATTGGTTCGGGAATGAGGTCGATGATTCTTTCGGATTTTAGTTCGCCTTATTTGCAATTAAGAATGATAACCCATGTTGGTAGAGTTCAGTATATCAATATTTTTGGCCAATTAACTAATAAACAAATTCCGCAACCTGCCGATGGAAGCATACCACTTGCTCCTAAATATTTTGCTTTTCATCACCTCAATTATAACCTTTCAAAAAACCTGAATATTGGAATTTTTGAAACAATAGTTTTTGGGAAACGCCAAATCGGGTTTGATTTGAATTACCTAAATCCCGTCATTTTTTATCGTTTTGTTGAGGGCCATCTGGGTAGTTCCGATAATTCGATGGTTGGATTAGATTTCAAATACAATTTTCTCAAACGTTTTTCGATGTATGGCCAATTGGTTTTGGATGAGTTTAAGTTAGCATATTTGAAAGAAAGAAGTGGTTGGTGGGCTACTAAAATTTCAACGCAAATTGGTTTGAAATACATTGATTTTCTTGAAATTCCTAACCTTGATGTTCAGGTAGAGTTTAACCTTGCCAGACCATATACGTACAGTCATTTTTCGTCATTCAGCAATTTTGCCAATTACAATATGCCGATGGCTCATCCGCTTGGAGCAAATTTTAGAGAATTTTTAGCTCAAGCGAGATTTCAACCGCTGAAAAGATTGAATCTAACAGCTTCGTTTAGTTCGGCACGAACCGGTGAAGATTATGACGCTACCAACTGGGGTGGAAACATACTCCGCAATTATTTACTTCTACGTCCACAAGATTTTGGTAACGTAATCGGACAAGGTAGAAGAACAAATATCATTTACTTCGATTTCAATGCTTCGTACATGTTAAAACATAACCTTTTCTTAGATTTTAATGCTTTAAGTAGGAGCTATGATAGCCGTGAAACGACACTTAACCATGTAAATACAAGTATGTCGTTGGGATTGAGACTTAATATTGCACGTAGAAATTTGATTTTCTAAGTTAAAATCAGTTTGACACTTGCCACTACTAACACTAAAGCCAAGATAACTTTTAAGGTATTGTTATTAAATTTTTTGCTACCCAAATATCCACCCGCAAAACCACTAATAATGGCAATTAATATCCAGTTATAAATCTCTGCTTCTGGCTTGTAACCTTTTGATAATAAGCCAATTAGGCCAGAGAAAGAATTGACGAAAATAAATAAAGCCGAAACTGCGGCTACTTCTTTTACACGCCCCCAATTGAAAAGTAACATGATAGGGCTAAGGATTATTCCTCCACCAATACCAATCATCCCAGATAAAAGCCCGATGATTCCTCCAGTTAAAAGGCTTTGCCAGAGTTGAGGATTTTTAATTTTTGACTCATCCGATTTAAACGAAATTAGGATTCTCAAGATGGCAATTATCAATGCAAAACCCAATATTTTTTTGTAAATATCATCACTGATTGGGGTTATTGCACCTACGTAGGCCATCGGGATTGAGCCTATTGCGAATGGTAAAAAGAGTTTGAATTTAAAATTCCCCGAACGATAATATTGATAGAATGAGAGAATCGAAACAGCAAGGTTTAAAACCAATGCCGATGACTTCATCAATGATGGATTTGCCCCAAAAATTGCCAATACGGCCAAATATCCACTCGCTCCACCATGCCCAACCGAGGCGTACAAAAAGGCCATTAGCCCAAGGAGAATCAAAAAAATCCAATAATACTCTTGATTGATTAGAATCGAAGCCAAAGTCATCAGAAAATAAATAGGGTTATTTCTTTGTAAATATAACGCTATCTATTCAGATTTGAAGTTTCGTCAGATAAAAATTTTTTGAATCGTTCTTGGATTACTTTGTAAGTATCAATTAGCCTTTGTGCTTCTTCGGTGATTGTTGCTCCGCCACCTTTTTCACCACCCGTTTGGGTTAAAACTAATGGTTTAGCCGATTGCTCATTCATCGAATTAACCAATCCCCATGCTTTTTTGTACGACATATTCATAGTTTGGGCTGCTTTGTTGATAGAGCCAGTTTCTTTAATCAATTCAAGCAATTCGACTCTTCCCACACCAATAAATTTGTCACTTTCTTCAATCCAAATTCGTCCGTTTAACTTCATCAATGTAAGTGTTGTAATTTATTCGACAATTTGCAAGTCCATATGTATTTGAAAATTAATTATTCATCATTCGTAACTCGAATGATTCGTCATTATTATTTATTACACTTTTAGAAATATCTTTTTTTCGTACAAAAATCTTAAAAATATCCATTTTAGGACAACAACACCCGTAATCAGAACGATTTCGTAGCTGTGTTCGCCGAGAAGTTTTCCAATCCAATCGAAAACTCTACCAGAAGTGAACCACCAATCTATGAATACATCAGACATATAAATCAATATCGAATTCATGCCAATTACAGTAAAGAAAAAAGCCCATTTTCGATAATTGAGAACATCAATTACATAATAGAAAAGAGACAATAACAGTAAACTCCATCCGCCAGCATGAAGTACAAATGAACTTGTCCAGAGTTGCTTATTGATTGGTAACCAATTATTCCAAATTGACGAAATCCCTAAACAAATCAACCCTCCAATAGCTAAAATTGCGGCTTTTCGAGTTGGTAAATAATTGCCATTTTTAAGCAAATTTCCAGCAAAAATACCAAGTAAACCCGTTCCGATTGCGGGAATTGTCGAAAAAAGGCCTTCTGGGTCATGGATTTTTCGGTGAAGCCTACCCGGTAGAATTGTGCGGTCGAGCCAAGAAACAATGTTACCTTCCATTGTTAAATCTCCAGTTGGGAATCCTGGTGCTGAAGAAAAATGTAACAGCAAAGCATAAAAAACTAATACACCACCAAACCAAATGTACTGAAATTTTTGAGAGGCATAAACATAAATGATGCAAGCAAACATATATGCCAAACCGATTCTACCCAAGACGCTCGGAAAACGGATTTCGGCGAGAGGTTTAAGTTGAAAACCATGAAGATTGTAGATGATTCCGAGAAAAACCAAAATCAAACTACGTTTAATAATTTTCATAGCAATTTTCGATTTTGCCTCATTTTTTTCCAATTCTCGACCTACCGAATACGGTGTTGAAACTCCCGAAATAAACAAAAATAAAGGAAAAATTAGGTCATAAAATCTAAAACCATTCCAAACTACGTGATTAAACTGGTTATCGATTACATGAATGATTGGATTTTGGGTAACGTGCGAGATAGCATGGATAACTTCTTCGGCTCCCATAATCCAAAACATATCTAATCCGCGAAGTGCATCGAGCGAGTATAAGCGAGTAGAGACAGGCTGCATAGTTTGTTAGGTAAAAATCAAAAATAGGGTTTTTCTTGATAATTGTGAACTAACTTGAAAGAATAATTAACGAACACATTTTCTTGTCTCGACAATCGACAAATTCATCTAAATATTAATCAATTTTGAACAAATAAATAGAAATATAGCTAAATTAGGCACTTGAATTTCCCTAAACATTATCTTCAATATGAAAAAAATTACACTTCATTTACTTCTATTATTTTGCCCTTTTCTGATTCAAGCTCAGAAAATCAACACCGATTTATTAAAAAAAATGAGTACCCGAAGCATCGGCCCGGGTGTTATGTCGGGTCGTATAACGGCAATTGATGCAGTCTGGTTGAATCCTAACATTTTTTATGTGGGGGCTGCATCGGGCGGTGTTTGGAAAACCGAAAACGGTGGCATTACTTTTACTCCCATTTTCGACGACCAACCAAACATAAATATTGGTTCCTTGGCAATTCAACAGTCAAATCCATCGATTATTTGGGCAGGAACTGGCGAGGGAAACCCTCGAAATTCAGTTAACATCGGAGCAGGGATTTACAAATCGCTCGATGGTGGTAAAACTTGGAAATTGATGGGTCTCGAAAAAACAAAAAATATTCATCGGATATTGATAGACCCACTGAATCCGAACACGGTTTACGCTGGTGTTATAGGAAATCCTTACGGAGAACACCCTGAAAGAGGAGTTTACAAGACAACCGATGGTGGTGTTACTTGGGAAAGAATCCTGTTTACAAACGAGAAATCGGGTATTTCTGAAATGATTATGGATGCAAAAAATCCAAATAAATTGTTTGTAGCCATGTGGGAACACCGCCGTACTCCTTGGGGATTTACCTCTGGCGGAGCAGGTTCTGGACTTTATGTAACAACCGATGGAGGTAAAAACTGGAAGAAATTGGGTAAAAATGAAGGTTTACCCGATGGAGATTATGGTCGAATTGGGCTTGCCTCGTGTCGTGAGAATCCAAATAGGGTATATGCACTGATTGAAGCTACAAAAAATGCACTTTACCGTAGTGACGATGGTGGTACTAAATGGGAAAAAGTAAACGATAAAGCCGAAGATGTAACGAATAGAGCGTTTTATTTTAATGAGATTTATTGTGACCCCAAAAACGAAAACCGTCTTTACAGCCTTTATCAGGTTGTTTCGGTGAGCGAAGATGGCGGTAAAACTTTTAAAACCACCGCCAATTTTGAACAAGCTCACGCCGACCACCACGCACTTTGGATTCACCCGACAGATAACTCTTTCATTATCAATGGCAATGACGGTGGCATCACAATTTCGAGAGATAAAGGGAAAACATGGACTTTTGTTGATGGATTGCCAATCGGGCAGTTTTATCATGTAAATGTAGATAACGAAGTGCCATACAATATTTATGGTGGCTTACAAGATAATGGTTCTTGGTACGGGCCATCGTACGTCTGGGCTGAGGGTGGAATCCGAAATTATTATTGGAAAATGATAAACGGTGGTGATGGTTTTGATGTTATTCCCGACCCTGAAAATCCGCGTTACGGATACGCGATGTCGCAAGGTGGTGGATTGAATCGCTACGATGTGGTTACTGGTAGCGGAGTATTCATACGACCACCATCACCAGATAATAAAACGCGTGTCAGATTTAACTGGAATGCAGCATTTGCCCAAGACCCATTCGATAAATCGACAATTTATTACGGAAGCCAGTTTGTTCATAAAAGTACCGATAAGGGATTGAATTGGGAGACAATTTCGGGTGATTTGACAATCAACAATCCTGAACACCAAAAGCAAGACCAAAGTGGTGGTTTGTCGGTAGATATTACATCGGCTGAAAACCATAATACGATTTTGACAATTGCTCCATCTTGGAAAGATAAAGGCACACTTTGGGTAGGTACTGATGATGGCAATGTACAGTTGACCCGTGATGGTGGAAAAACTTGGAATAATTTAACTCCTAGAATCAAAGGTTTTCCGAAAGAAGGGTGGATTTGTCAAATTCAAACTTCAAAAATCAATGCAGGTGAGGTATTTGTAACTGTCAATAATTATCGACAAGGGGATTTTGCACCTTATATTTTCCGTACAAAAGACTTCGGTTTGAATTGGGAGAGAATTGTGGATGATACCAAAGTTAAAGGATACGCACTCTGTTTTATTCAAGACCCAACGACTGCTAATCTTTGGTTTTGTGGTACTGAGCATGGTCTTTGGGTGAGTATTGACGAAGGCAAAACTTGGACCCAATTGAAGAATGGAATGCCTTCGGTTTCGACAATGGATTTAGCAATTCAAGAACGTGAAGCCGATTTAGTTGTTGCAACTTTTGGGCGTGGTCTATATGTGATTGATGACATCAAACCGCTTCGTAATTTGGCACAAAATGCTAAGATTTTTGAAAAGAAGTTAGTTGTTTTTGAACCTGCCGATGCGTATTTGGCCGAAGTAAATCCACCGGCTGGCTATATGTCGGCGGGAGATTGGCTGTATGAAGGTAAAAACCGAACAACCGGCGGAAGAATTAACTATTTTGTCCAAGTTCCTAAAAAAGAGGAGAAAAAACCAGATGCACCCAAAACCGACGCACCCAAAACTGTGAAATACGATACTGTTACTGTTAGAATTTTTGATGAATCAAATAAACTCATCAGAACATTGAAACAGGTACCAGACACCACTGGAATCCAGCAAATTGTTTGGAGATTGAATGAAAAGGGAGTAAGAATGCCCAATATGCCTAAACCAAAAAAAGGTGCTGATGAACCAAGTGGAATTGAAGTTTTGACTGGAAAATATAAGGTTGTTTTGAGTTTTGGTGACCAAAAAGATTCGACATATATTACAGTCAAGGCAGACCCAAGAATCAATTATGATAGAAGTGCAGCATTGGCAAGAAAAGATTTTTACGAGAGATTAAAACCGAGTATTTCAAAACTAACTGAGGCAGTAGATAGACTCAATGACGCCAATGAAATCACTGAAAAAATTTCTAACCAAATAAAAGACCAAGAGGGTAAAGAAATTGAGGCTCTAAAAAAACAGATTAAGGCTGTTCAGGATTCTATCAAGACCAAAAAAGAACTTATTTTGCCTCGTCCATTAGATAAACAAGGCTACGGAAGACCATTTAGAATAACTGCCTCGACCAAAATCCAAGAAGCAATGTCATATTTGAGGAGCCGCCAAACTGCCCCTTCAAAAACTGAGTTGCAGACAGTTGAGTTAGCCGAAGCGATTACAAAAGAATCTGTCGAAAAAATTGATAAATTCTTTAGTACCCAATGGGCAGAATTCAGAAAACAAGTCGAAAACATGAAGTGGAGTTTCTTTAAAGACTGATTCTAATTAAATTTATACATTAAAAGCCCCATTCAGCATTTTGAATGGGGCTTTTGTTTTAATTTTGTGATTCACTATATCTTTGAATTGATATGAAAATTGCAATTGTAGGTTGTGGAAATATGGGAATGGCATTTGCTCGTTCGTTTATTCAGTACGACCTCGTAAAAAAAGAAAACCTCTTATTAATCGAAAAAAGTAACGAAAGAGCAGCCTCACTTCGCGATGAACGTGCGGGTGTAGTTGTTGATACAATTTCGCCACAAATTGCTGATTACGAATTAGTTATATTGTCTGTCAAGCCCCAAGATTTTGTTGCAGTTTCGGCTGAGTTGAAAGAGGTAATCAAACCCGAACAGGTTGTTTTGTCTATCATGGCGGGAATTCCAATTGCTAAAATTCAAGATTTATTAGACCATAAACTTGTAGTAAGGGCTATGCCAAATACTCCAGCTATGCTTGGAATGGGAATTACTGGTTTTACGGCTGCCGAAGGAATAAGTTTTGCAAAATTGCTTAAAGTTGAGAATCTGATAAATGCAACGGGCCGCTCGGTTTATCTTGAAGACGAATCAATGATTGATGCCGTGACGGCTCTGAGTGGGAGTGGACCTGCCTACTTTTATTATGTAGTTAAACACATGATTGAGGCGGGTAAAAAGATGGGATTTGAGGAATCTATGGCGGCTTTGCTTGTCAAGCAAACGATGCTTGGTTCGTACCATTTGATAAATAATGCCGAAAAAAGCTTAGATGATTTGATAAAAGCAGTTGCCTCAAAAGGTGGTACAACCGAAGCTGCTCTGAAAACTTTTGAGGAACATAACCTTCCACATGGAATTGTTGAGGGTATCCTTGCGGCTGAAAATAGAGCGAAAGAATTATCAAAATAAGGCAAAATAAAAATCCCTCACTTTTGGTGAGGGATTTGACTATATTTCAATTATTTCTTTCCTTCTTCGACCCATTTTACCATTTCCTCATATACTTTTTCGGTACTACCAAGGTATCCGGTACTTTTGAATTTTATCTTTCCTTCTTTATCAACCATAAATTTGGCTGGGATTCCCTCTACTCCGTAACTTTGGGCAATCGAACCTCCTAAATCAAGAATCACTTTGTAATCATTCATTTTGCGTTGATTTATAAAATTACTGACAGTCTCTTTCCATTTATCTTGTCCAACTCTTTCGTAGGTATTCACAAACAAAAACTCAACATTTGGGTCGTTTTTATATTTATCCATTGCCATTTTCATGCCCGGAAACGACATAATACAAGGTCCACACCAAGTTGCCCAAAAATCTAACACGACGTTTTTACCACGAAGTTCTGAAAGTTTCACTGTTTTACCGCTTAAATCTGTCAAGGCAAAATCTGGAGCCAAAGTACCCACCGAACCTATTTTTTTGCGGTTTACATCTTGGATAAACATTTTTGCAAAGAAATGACTTTTACCTTCTTTTTCGAGTTGAGTTGCTACACGGTCGTAAATTTCAAAGTCTTTTTCAGGATTCAAAAAGTTGTTAATCGCTATCAATCCTGCCAACGAAGTACCCAAATCATTAATGATAGGTTTTACTGTATTATGAAAGTTATCTTCGGCCGAGATATAAAGATTCTGTAATTCCTTCTTTTTTTTATCGTCTTTGGCCGCATCAAATTTACCTTGTAAGTCGATTCTTGTTTGGTTAAATTTCTGAACTTCGGCAACACATTGATTAAATTTTGCCATTGTCACCGAACCATCAACTGTGAATTTACCTGGGTTTTCGGGAGTATTAAAGCCATCAGCCGTTACTGTTAGGGTTTCTCCACCTTCCAAAATCAATCCAATTAACTGAGAATTAGCGATATTTAACTGATAAATGGCAGGTTCGGTCATTTTGCCTTTAAATGCAAAAGTCAAATCTTTACCGATAGTAACCGAATCCAATCTTTGTGGAATATTACGGTCGTTCATTTTTTCTAAATAAACTTTTCCGCTGATTGGGTTATTTATTTTCCCAGTAATGTTGTAAGACATTTCTGAACCGCTGACTTCACTTTGTGTTTGAGAATTACAAGATAATCCGCTGATTATCAATGCAATTCCAAGAATCATTTTTTTCATATTTAGATTTTGCAATTTGCAAATTTTATTACTTTCAATGTATTTTAACTATTACTTTAAGGCTTCCATCAGCAATTGATTAGTAACTTTTGGGTCGGCCGAACCTTTCGATTTTTTCATTACCTCACCAACAAACATCCCCATCAATCCTTTTTTACCTTTCTTATACTCTAAAACTTTATCAGCATTGGCTGCTAAAACCTCATTGATTAACGCTTGGATGGTATCAGTATTGCTTTGTTGAATCAAATTGTTAGCTTCGGCCAATTGGATTGCACTTTTATCTGGATTTTCTAAAACCAGAGGAAACAACTTTTGCGATGCTGCCGAACTACTAATTTTATTTTGTTCAACCAACGAAATTATCTCAGCTAATTTTTGTGGTTCGAGATTTAATTCATTAATTGATTGGTTATTATCATTCAAATATCCTCTAATTGTCGAGGTCATCCAATTAGAAATAGCCTTATGATTTTGACTGAATTGTCCGACCGATTCAAAATACTCTGCCATTTCACGTTCGTCAGTGAGTGTTATCGCATGTTCTTCTAATAGACCGTACTGTTTTGTGAATTTATCGTACAATTCGGCAGGCAATGAAGGCATTTCTGCTTTAATCGTATTTAATTGCTCTTCCGAAATTCTGATTGGAACTAAATCAGGCTCTGGAAAATAACGATAATCATTCATTGTTTCTTTAACCCGCATTCCAAACGTTTCGCCCGAATCTGCATCAAACATTCTGGTTTCTTGTAGAATAGTTTCTCCATTCTCAACCATCTTTATTTGTCTAATGACCTCAAAATCGGCGGCACGTTGCAGATTTCGGATAGAATTCATGTTTTTTATCTCAACTTTCGTTCCGAATTTCTCAGCACCTTTCAATCTGACCGAAATATTTAAGTCGGCACGCATTGAGCCTTCTTCCATGTTGCCATCGCAGATACCAAGATAACGCACGATTTTTCGGATTTCGGCCAAATAAGTTGCCGCTTCTTCGCCCGAACGCATGCAAGGCTCCGAAACGATTTCTATCAATGGCGTACCGGCACGATTATAATCTAAGAGTGTAAAATCATCGCTGCCATCGTGAACAGATTTACCTGCGTCCTCTTCGAGGTGAATATGGTGTAATGCGAGCGTTTTCTCTGTGTAAGTTCTTGTTTTAGAATCTTTCAAACGGATTTTTACGCCTCCACCCATACAAATCGGGTATTTATCTTGCGAAACTTGATAGCCTTTTGGGAGGTCGGGATAAAAATAGTTTTTACGGTCGAAGTAATTAAATCTTGAGATTTCACAACCACAAGCCAAACCCATTTTGATGGCAAATTCAACAGCTTTTTTGTTAAGTTTGGGCAAAACACCCGGATGACCGAGCGTAATTACGCTGATATTTGTATTTGGCTCACTGCCAAATTGGTTAGCATCTGAGGCAAAAATCTTACTTTCGGTTGCTAATTGGCAATGAACTTCGAGTCCGATTACTGTTTCGTACTTATCTAAAACTTCTTGAGATAACATTCAGAGATTATTTCGTGATACAATTATACTCCTCTCGGCAATATTTACTTACAAATATATCGGTTTCAACAACCGTTTACAAATCCAATTTCATTGTAACCATTCCTCTGATTTCATCTTTGAGTAATTCAAAATCAAGCCTTGATGTTCCGCATTGTACAAAACCAAGATTTTGATAAAACCGAATTGCGTCATGGCTGCTATCCATTGCTTTGAGCCAGACATAATCTTTTTGTAGATTTTTGGCGATTTCAATGGCAAAAATCATTAACTTATTGCCAATTTTCTTACCCGTTGCCTCTTTAGTAAGGTAGATTCTTTCTATTTCAAAACCATCACCTTCGTGGCCTGATAACTGATTATTAGGACGAATTTTGATGAAACCAACCGGATTTTGGTCAATAATTGCAAAATAGAACCCGTTATTTGCATCTTCAATCTCAAACTGTAATTGATTGATACTAAATGATTTTTGTATGTACCATCTTCCATCATCGTTCCAAAGATGCAAATAATGGTCTTTGTATGCTCTTATTGCTACTTCGGATAGGATTTCGGCTTCGTTTGTAGTGATTCTTTTTATTGTGAGTTGTTCAATCATTTTAAAAATCAAGATGACAGTTTATCCAACCAGCATCAAATCTGGCATTGTATTTTTTGTAGAAATTGATTGCAGGTTCATTCCAGTCAAGTACCTGCCACATCATCCCCGAACAATCTGTTGCATGAGCTTCTTCAATTGTACGGTCGAGCAGTAATTTCCCGATATTGTTACCTCGCATAGATTCGGTAACAACGATGTCTTCGAGATACAAGCGTTTGCCTTTCCAAGTAGAATATCTAAAATAGTAAATCGAGATTCCTTGAATTACACCATCAACCTCGGCAACAAAAGACCCAAAAGCAGGATTTTCTCCAAAACCTTCACGTAACATCCTCGATTCATCATTTGTAACTTGTTCTGGTGCTTTCTCGTACTCGGCCAACTCTCTTACAAGTTTCATCATTGCGGGTACATCTTCGGCAGTACCTCTTCTAATATTTATATTCATAGTTTTATATTTAAGGTTTCAAATTAACTGATTTTATCATTCATAAAAAAAATTAAGCCATAGGAAACCCATGACTTAATGCTAACAACAAACAATTTAGATGGTTGCCCATCTGTTAAGGAAATATTTCTTTTTTCATGGTGAAGTCATTCTGTACATCCTCTCCGAGTAAGAAAGTATGTTTGCCAAAAATTTCAAACCCTAATCTTTGGTAAAATCTAAGTGCATCGGGGTTGTTTTCCCATGCACCAAGCCAAACTACATCGAAATCATTGTTTTTAGCCCAATCAATGACCGTTTCCATGAGTTTTTGACCAATTTTTCTTCCTTGAAAATCTTGGTGAACATAAAAACGTTGAATTTCAACTGGCTTTTTCGCAACCAAATTTTCTGCTTTACTTTCTATTGCAAGTTTTGCATATCCAATTAACTGCTGCCCATTCTCAACTACAAAATACTTGATTTGAGCATCTTCAATTTCGCTACTAATTTTATCCAACCCAAAATACTTTTGGACGTGCATCTCCATGTTTTCAGGTGTGTTGAAAACCGTATATTTATCTCTGAATGTCACCTCAGTGAGATTTCTGAGATTTTCGGCATCTGATATTTTGGCAATTCGTATATTCATTTCAATTGCAAAAAAACTGTTTTTTTTTAATATCAAAAAATGCTAAATTTTTATATATTTATCTCAAATTGAGATTATTTTTGGGTTCGATTTTCGAATCAATTTTTACAACAAAATTACCAAAGAAAACAATGGAATTCAGACAAATTAAATACTTTCTCGGAGTTGCCGAAGAATTGCACTTTTCTAAGGCATCTGAGAAAATGTTTATCGCCCAGTCGGCCTTGAGTAGGCAGATTCAACAACTCGAAGATGAACTCGGTATTTTACTCTTTGACCGAGATAAACGTAATGTCAAACTTACGCCTGCGGGGGCGTTTCTGAAAATCGAATGGCAACGATTATCGAACGAATTACAAAATATTCACCGTCACGCTAAACAGATTCACAAAGGCGAAGACGGAGAGATTAGAATCGGGCATCCAGGTTCGGCAATTTATTCGATTTTGCCCGATTTGTTATCTCAAATGCAGACTAAATATCCCGCTGTCACGATGACATTGACCGAAATCACAGAGACCGAATTAGTCGAGTCATTGCTCAATTATCAGACAGATGTGGGTTTTACACGTGAGTTATCCGAGCATCCTGATTTAGAAATTCAGACCCTTTTTTCAGAACCGTTTGCTCTTGTATTAAATGAGAAACACCCTTTAGCAAGCCAAGAAAATTTGTCATTGAAGATGTTTCGCAACGAAAAATTCATTCTTCCTCCGCTTTCTGTAAACTCAAAATACTGCATAAAACTCCGTGAAATGACCCGTAAACATGGGTTTATTCCAAATGTAGTTTTTGAGTCTAATTATGGTTCTACTATTCTGAGATTGGTAGATAAAAACCTCGGAGTCAGTATTTTACCAGTTTCGTATTCGTGCAATGCCGTGAAGTCTCTCAGGTTTATACCATTGCAGGATACATCCGAACTTTATCTCCTTTGGAGAAGAAATGATGAGAATCCAATCTTCAAAAATTTTATTCAGATTGTCAACGAAGTAAGCGACAGTTATGAGTTTAAGTTATGATTTATAAATCCCCCAATTGAGGTGATTACGAGTTACAACTAAAAATACTAATATTGAAGGATAAAAATGGGCTGATGAGAAGTATTGTACTTGTATTTATTATGTTGTTTTTTTTGAGCATTAATCTGAATGCCCAAAAACATAATTTTGTGCAATACAGCGTTGAAAATGATTTAATTCAAACCCAAGCGATTTCGATTTGTCAAGATGCTAATCGTCATTTATGGATAAGTACTTTGGGTGGTATTTCAAGGTTTGATGGTAAAAACTTTACTAATTTTACTCATTCCGAAGGGTTATTGAGCAATTTTACTTTTAAGGTTTTTGTAGATTCAAAACAAAATATTTGGATAGCTACTCAACTCGGAATTTCGTGTTTTGATGGTGAAAATATTACAAATTTCCCGATAAAATCCAAAGCCCAAACAGGACTTACGATTGCTTTTGTTGAAGATGCAGAAGGAACTATTTGGTTTAATTTCTTTGGAGGAGAATTGTACAAAATTAAGAATTTAAAACTTGAAATAGTAAAATTACCCAATGCTGTTGATGGATTTGTATCAACTCTTACCAAAGACCCTCAAAATAATATTTTGATTGCTGTTTGGCAAAAAGGAATTTGGAAACTTGCTCAAAACAATTGGCAGAAACTTAATTCTGCGAAAGCCTTAGAAGGCAAATCGCACTTTGTCCGTCGAATTTTTTTCGATAAAAAACAAAATTTTTGGGTGTTGACTAATAAAAAAACTTACCAAAACAACGAAGTTTTCCTTCAAAACGACCACGTCTGTATCAATCAAGATTTGAATGACAATATTTGGCTTGGAAGTACAAAAGGAGTTTTGAAAGTTTCATCAGATGGAAAACAGACTTTTTTTAACGCTCAAAATGGTTTTACAAGTCAGACCGTTCATGAAATCATCAACGATGTCGAAGGTAATCTTTGGTTCGCCACCGAAGGGACAGGTATTTATCGGTATTCGAGAAGCGTTTTTACCTACATAGATGAGTCATTGGGTTTGAAAAACTCTGCCGTAATGAGCATAACCGAAGATAAATCTGGTAAAACTTGGTTTGCTACAAATGGCGGGGGTTTGAGTATATGGGATGGTAAAATGGTGAGAAATATAGAGATTCCGTCTAATCATCCGAATAAAAATCGAGTAAATGTATTGGCCGCTGTTGGTGATGCCGTTTGGATTGGCACTGACGGGGCGGGATTGTGGTATTCAAAAAACAACACTATAAAAAAGTCAAAATCCAATGTAAATACATTTTTGAGTGCAACTGTTGATGAATTTGGACAAGCCTATTTCGGCACTCCAATTGGTGCGTTTAGACTCATCGATAATGATTTAGTTGAGATTCCAAACACAAAAGAGTTCATTTCTTCAATTTGTGGGATTGATAAAAACACAATTCTCTTAGGTACATCGCATGGTCTGATATTGATTAAAGACAATCAATTAGTTACTATTAAATTGCCAAACGAACTGAAAAACTCTCTGGTGATGTCGATTGTGAAGCACGATAACAAAATCTTTATTGCTACAGCCGATAACGGCTTATACATTTGGGATAAAAAAGATAAGTTTCTGCATTTTAATAAATTGCATGGTCTGAGTTCTAACCATATTTACAGTCTGATTTTTGATAAGCAAAATAGGCTTTGGGTCGGAACTGGAAATTATCTAAATCGACTGATATTCAATGGTAATTATGATAAAGTAACTGTAAAAAAGTATAGTAAGGAGCAAGGTTTTTTTTCGGTAGAATGTAATCAAAATGCGGTTTATAACACAAAAGATGGCTTTTGGATAGGAACCGTCAAAGGAGTTTTTAAATATCATCCCGAAGAAGACAAACCAACTTCAAAAGCCCCATTGATGGTTTTGAAAGACATTAAATTGTTTTCAAATGCATTGCCAAAAGAATCGGGAAATCGCTTAACCAAATGGTATGATGTTCCTAAAAATTTAGTGCTAAATCACTCCGAAAATCACCTAACTTTTAATTTTATTGGTATTCACCTTTCAAACCCCGAAAGTGTTCGTTATCAATATTATACCGAAGGTCTCGAAAAGGGTTTTTCGGAGCTAAGTGCTTTAAATTCAGTTATTTATCCGAGCATTCCTGCTGGTGATTATACCTTTAAAGTAAGAGCAATTGAGGCCGATGGTTTGGTTTCAAATACCGTCGAATTTCCATTTAGTATCAAATCGCCTTTTTACAGCACTTTATGGTTTCAAGGCTTAGTTTTGGCTTTTTTTACGATGATTGGAGTGACGATTCAGCAATTCAGAACCCGTCAAAAAGAACGACGCCGTAAGGAATTGACTCAAATCCGATTGGAAGAACAATATAAAGTACGTAAAAAAACTGCCGAAGATTTTCATGACGAAATGGGTAATAAACTTACTCGAATTTCGATTTTGACAGATATTCTTACCTCAAAGATGTCGGCAAATGATGAATTACAAAAAATTGTCAATCAGATTAGAGAAAATGCCGCCTCACTCTACAACGGCACAAAAGATATTATTTGGTCGCTTAGTCCCGAAAACGATAATCTTTTTGAGATTTTATTGAGAGTTCAAGATTTTGGAGTTGAAATTTTCCAAGATACCAACACCGATTTTGAATTTATTCATTTAGAAGAATCGTATCGTGACATAAAACTACCTATTGATTACAGCCGTAACCTGATTATGATTTGTAAGGAATCGCTTACAAACGTACTCAAACACGCCCAAGCAAGTAAAGTTTGGTTTAAATTGTCTCTGATTGATGAATGCTTGATTATCAGTATTATAGATAATGGTAAAGGTTTCGATTTTGAAAAAGTTAAAAAAGGGAATGGCTTAAATAACATTCAGATTAGAGCAAAAAGAATCAATTCTACGGTTGAGGTTTTGCCAAACAAACCATCAGGAATTGAAATTAGATTACAGTTTAAAATTCCAGTTTCAGAGTAATAGAATTTACGAAATTTTTTAAGGATGAACGAGCAAAACATAAAAATAGCAATTATCGAAGATGACGAGACTATCCGAGAAGGTTACAAATACCTTATTGGAAATGTGGACGGATACGAAATTGTTGGTACATTCCATAACATTGAAGAATCGCTCAAGCATCTACAACCGATTTCTCCTAAAGTCATCTTATTGGATATTGAATTACCGGGTATAAATGGTATTGATGCGATTCCAAAAATAAAGAACCTTTTGCCAAACGCCTCGATAATTATGTTGACGGTTTACGAAGATTCTGAAAAGATTTTTAGGGCTTTGACTAACGGAGCGGTAGGTTATTTGACCAAAAATACATCACCTTCTAAAATTATTGATGCCATTCGTGAAGCCAACGAAGGCGGTGGCCCACTCAGTCCAAATGTTGCTCGATTAGTGATAAATTCTTTTCAGAAAAACCAAAATTCACCGCTTACCAAACGTGAAACAGAGATTTTGGAACAAATCGCCAATGGTAAAAGTCGAGGACGAATCGCCGAGGAGTTTTTCATCGACCTCGAAACTGTCAAGACCCATATTAAAAATATTTATTTTAAGCTGAATGTACATTCTCGTGCCGATGCCATCAAGGCAGCAAAAGATAATAGACTGATTTAAAAGTTGAGGTTTTGAATAAAAAAAGGGTTAAATTGCAAAAATAATTGATACCATCGAGCGTTTTGCTTAAAACCTAAACATGAGATTTCATCTGCGACAGTTATTAATATTTTTACTTTTTGCCACATTCCAATTAGCTGCACAAGAAGATTTTGTTGTTGTTAGAAATATCATTATCGAAGGTAATAAAAAAACAAATGACCGAATCATCACTCGTGAGATGTCGGTCAAAGCTGGCGATACACTTTATTTGAAAAAGTCAGAAGCCATTCTGACACTCGACCGACAAAATATTACAAATACCAATCTTTTTGTGACGGTCAATGTCGAATTGACCAACAGGTCCGAAAACAAAGCTGATGTCTTAGTTACGGTCAAAGAGCGATTGTATTTTATTTTTCTACCCGTTTTTTATCTTGCCGACCGTAATTTTAATGAATGGTGGTATGAACGTGACCGAGATTTAAGACGTACAATTTACGGTATCTACAGCCGCCATTTTAATCTAACTGGTAATAATGACCAACTGCGACTCAGAGCCGAAACTGGATTTGTTTCTGTCTTAGATTTATCTTACTACAAACCATATATCGACCAAGCCCAAAAAACGGGAGTAGGTTTTGGTGGATTTTTTTCAACCCAAAAGCAATTAGCCTATCGAATTTGGAACGACAAACTCGATTTTCTACAAAGTGAAAACGCACTTCGCAAACGTTGGGGATTTTATTCATTGATAAATAGGAGAGAAGGGCTTTATCAATTTCATACGCTCGAATTAGGCTACTCGGCCATCAATATTGCTGATACAGTTGCAATCAGGAATCCTAATTATCTATTGAATAGGGCAAAGAATGTTGGTTATACAAATATAAATTATAGCTACCAATTCGATAAACGAGATAATAAACAATACGCTTTGCGTGGAAAAAGATTGTTTTTGCAAGCTTCACATTATGGATTTTTCGGCGAAACAAAAACCAATGTTTTGTCTTTTTACGGAGCCTTTACGCATTATTTTCCGATAAAAGGGAAATTTTATGGAAATTACAGCATCCGAACTAAGTTTTCAACCCCCAAACTGCAACCTTTCCCGATTGCACAAGGATTAGGTTACAGAGGAGATTTGGTAAGAGGCTACGAATTGTATGTCGTAGATGCTCAAAGTTTTGGGTTATTCAAGACTAATTTCAAATACCAGCTTTTTGATAAGATTTTTGATTTGAGTCGATTTATCAAGTTCAAGCAATTCAATACATTTCCTATCGCGAGTTATCTCAACCTTTTTTTAGATACAGGATTCTCAAATAATGGTGTTCCGAGGTTGAGTAATTCCAAATTTGGGAATAAATGGCTATACGGTGGAGGAGTAGGTTTGGATGTTGTAACGTGGTACAACATCGTCGGACGGCTAAATTATGCAATAAATGATTTAGGAGAAAATCGTTTTTATTTTAATGTATCGCGAGACTTCTAAGGTTTTTGTTAGTCAAAAGGCTGTTTTATCAAGGTTTTTTAGCTATTTTCTTACTTTAGGTTATTATTTAGAATCACTATTTTAGCTTTCTTATATTTCAATAAATATTTTTTTTTCAAAAAATTATGAAAATTCGTTTTTTGGTATTACTTTTGATTGTTGCTTCATGCAATAACCCAAAAAGTCAAGAACAAGTCGTGGATACATTAATAGCTAACCCTAATTCACGTAGCGTTTCTGTGAGCAATACACAGAGGCTACTCAAAGAAATCATGGGTACTGGTGAAGGTTTACTCAGGGGAGTAAAACTCGGAGACCCGATTTCTGAAGTTAAAAAGAAGGAAACCCTCGAACTCTTTGAAGAAGAGCCTTCTTATGTTGGATACACTTTCGATAGCGAAAGCCTCGAAACCGTGGACATTCTCTACATGAAAGATTCCAAACAAACCGTATCTGGAATCCAGCTCGATATTTACATGAATAACAATTCGTCGAATGATAGCCTGAAGGCTGCGATGTCGAATCTGTTTACTACTAAATACGGGAAGCCTTCGGATACTGGCGGTGAGGTAGTTTGGAAAATCAAACCATCTGGACAAGTAAGTATCAAGACCGTTCAGTCTAAAATTGATAGAGGGCTCGAAGTTAAATTTAGCAAAACATCTAAGGAGATATAAGCGGCCAATGCCGCTTTTTTTGTACTATACTTTATAGCTACAATCTATCACCATTCTAAAATTTCGGTAACAATTTACCGTTATGCAATTAGATTTGGTTAACATACTCATTGTAAAAAAATAATTAATTCTTGGTATAATTAAATTAATTCTTATTATTTTTACATGGTGTTTAAGTATAACCCATTTTTTTACCCTAAGTATTAAACATAACGGTGTGCTATGACAACATTCGAATATGTAAAAATGATTCTCGAAAAGGTCAGTTTTGATAAAGAACTTTTTGAGAAAGAATTAAAAAAAGCAATTAAAAGATTAATACCCTACGAAAGAAAAGAGTTGAGAAAATGGTGCTACGATAGATTCGGCAATATTTACAGAGGTATTATCAATAAAGTTTTTAGGCGTACACAAATCGCATAGTTTTTCAAAATCCTGACCCAAAAGTCAGGATTTTTTATTTTTACTTCTCTTCGATTTGATAATTTTTTACCTTTGCAAAACTTTCATTTGCAAAAAGAATGCAATCATTAAGCACCAAGCACCTACTCGGAATAAAAGACCTTACCCCAAACGACATCCAACTCATTCTTGAGACAGCCAAAGAATTTAAAGAAGTTATCAATCGTCCAATCAAAAAAGTGCCGTCGCTTCGCGATGTTACAATAGCCAACGTTTTTTTTGAAAACTCGACCCGTACAAGATTATCATTTGAATTAGCTCAAAAAAGGTTGTCGGCCGATGTGATTAACTTTTCGGCATCGGGTAGTTCGGTAAAAAAAGGTGAGACGCTCCTCGATACTGTCAATAATATTTTGGCGATGAAAGTTGATATGATTGTGATGCGTCATAGTAGTCCGGGTGCTCCGCATTATTTATCGAAGAAAATAGGGGCAAATATTGTAAATGCAGGTGATGGAACGCACGAACACCCAACGCAAGCTCTTTTGGATTCGTTTTCGATGATGGAGAAATTGGATGATTTAGCAGGGAAAAAAATTGCAATTATCGGCGATATTCTGCACTCAAGAGTTGCGTTGTCAAATATTTTTTGTTTAAAAAAGCAAGGTGCAGAAGTGATGGTTTGTGGTCCAAATACATTAATTCCGAAATTTATTAGCGAATTAGGGGTTAAAGTTTCGCATGATGTAAGAGAAGCCTTAAAATGGTGCGATGTTGCCAATGTGCTTAGGATTCAGTTAGAAAGACAGCAAATTAAGTATTTTCCGTCTTTACGAGAATATTCTTTGTATTTTGGAATTAACAAACAAATGCTTGACGAACTCAACAAGGAGATTGTTTTGATGCACCCAGGACCAATCAATAGGGGTGTAGAACTCACCAGCGATGCTGCCGATTCTCATCATTCTATTATTCTTGAACAAGTAGAAAACGGTGTGGCCGTCCGTATGGCAGTATTGTACCTTTTGGCACAGCAAAATTGATTTATAATAACATAATACTATGCAATATTCAGAGATTAAACAATTGATTATCAATATGTTTGGTAAAGAAGTGATTCTCAAAGAAGACACTACTTCGCCACAGCATAGTATTACTGTTTCTACCGAAAGGTTACTCGAAATTGCTCAGTTTTTGCATGTTCAATCTCAACTGTATTTTGATTTTTTAGCTTGCATAACTGCCATAGATAACGGTGCTGAAATCGGAACTGTTGAGGTGATTTATAACTTTACGTCGATTCCTTACCAACACGATTTTACTTTAAAAGTCGAAGTAGAGAGGGGCGATTTGGAAAAAAATATTCTACCAAAAGTTCCTTCCTTAACTCCTATTTGGCGTACTGCCGATTGGCACGAACGTGAGGCTTATGATTTAGTGGGAATCGAGTTTGTCGGTCACCCAGATTTGAGAAGAATTTTATTACCTTCTGACTGGCAGGGACATCCGCTTCGTAAAGATTACCTAGAACAAGAGATTTATCACGGAATCAAGGTGAAATATTAATCGATAATAAATTAAAAATCCAAGCATCAAGCGACACTTGGATTTCGATACTACCCTAATTTTTACCCACAATCTTACATTTTCGGTAAGACCACTGAATCAAGAACGTGAATTACGCCATTCGACTGATACACATCGTACGTTGTGATATTAGCCAAATTGCCATTCTCGTCTTTTAACGTAATGTTGTGTGAACCATTCATCATGGCGGTCAATGTTCCACCGCTAACTGTTTTGAAACTTGCTGTTCCGTTACCTTTCTTGATTTCTTTTGCAATTGCATCAAAATCGTATTTTCCTGACAAAACGTGGTATGTTAAAACCTTAGTTAAAGTACTTTTTGCTTCTGGTTTAAGTAATGATTCTACAGTACCCGCTGGAAGATTCTCGAAAGCGTCATTCACCGGTGCAAAAACTGTAAATGGCCCAGCAGATTTCAGCGTTTCTACCAAACCAGCAGCTTTTACAGCGGCTACAAGCGTCGTATGGGCTTTAGAGTTGACTGCATTCTCAACGATATTTTTTTGAGGATACATTTGTTCTGTTCCCACAATTACAGTTTGAGCATTCGAGAAACTAACAGATAATAATGTTACAGTTACAGCAAAAATTGTTTTTGAAATTGTTTTCATGATTCGAATTATTTAGGTTTAAATTCAAATATACTTACGGTAATCAGCATTGTTTTGGATTTAATACTATCAGAGAAATTTTGAAACTTACACGTAAAGTGATGAATTTCAAGGCTTTGCATCATAAAATTTTATTCTTCATTCATCAAAATTAATCGAACCAAAATGCCCATTTAGAGGTTAGTAATGTATATAAAAGTCATCTAATTGACTGATTGTATTATTAAATGAAGCCAGTTTATTATTTTGATTCGGTGCTTAAAAACATTTATTTTGCAGATTAAATTTATCTAAACTCGGCTGTTTTCGTGGTTGGGTTGCAAAAATCATCATGGGAGAAATAACAATCAATAAAGAAAAAATTTTACAAGCACTCAGTACTGTCGAAGAACCAGACTTAAAGAAAGACCTTGTTACCCTAAATATGATTCGTGATATTGAGGTTGGTATCAATCAGGTTTCATTTACGGTTGTACTTACGACACCTGCTTGCCCACTCAAAGAGCTAATCAAACAACGTTGTGTTGATGCTATACATAAGCATTTATCGAGAGATGTAAAGGTTATCATCAATATGACGGCCGACGTTACATCTGTTCGTAATAATTCACCACAACTTCCGAGTGTTAAAAACATCATAGCTATTTCATCGGGTAAAGGTGGGGTTGGTAAATCAACCGTTACGGTTAACTTGGCAATGGCACTTAAAAAATCAGGGGCGAAGGTTGGCATTATTGATGCTGATATTTCGGGACCCTCGATTCCGTTAATGTTTGGTGCAGAAGATTTACAACCATTAATTACCCAAAAAGATGGAAAAAATATGATTTCGCCGATTATGCAGTACGGAATCAAAATGATTTCTATCGGATTTTTAACTCCATCTGATAGTGCAGTTGTTTGGAGAGGCCCAATGGCAAGTCAAGCCCTCAGACAATTCTTTGGAGATGTTGATTGGGGCGAATTAGATTATTTATTGATAGATTTACCTCCGGGTACAAGCGATATTCACCTTACATTAGTTCAGACAGTTCCTGTAACTGGGGCAGTGGTCGTAACAACTCCACAAAAAGTTGCTTTGGCCGATGTCAAAAAGGGTTTTGCGATGTTCAAACAAGCTCAAATTAATGTTCCGATTTTGGGTATCGTAGAAAACATGGCTTACTTTACTCCAGCCGAATTGCCTAATAATAAATACTATTTGTTTGGTAAAGATGGAGGTAAAGAAATGGCAGAAGCTAATGGAGTACCGCTTTTAGGGCAAATTCCGATAGTCCAGAGTATTCGTGAAGGCGGCGATGAAGGCCGACCTGTTGTGATGGAAGATGAACCAATAACAAGTGAAGCGTTTCAGCAAACAGCAGAGGCTTTGGCACAGCAAGTTGCCATTCGCAATGCGACTTTGGAGAAAACCCAGCGGGTAATGGTTGGATAATGCAAGAATATCCTTAAATTTGTATATGAAGATATTCTAATTTTTGAATATTTGATGATTTTGTTTCTGACTAAAAGAACCATTTTATTTAATGGAAGCACTAATTGAAAAAATAGAAGTTGCCTTAAATTCAGTAAGACCTTACCTCGAAGCTGACGGTGGCAACGTGAAGATAGTTGAAATAACGAGCGATATGACTCTTAAATTAGAGTTGTTGGGGGCCTGTGGCTCATGCCCAATGTCAACTATGACATTTAAGGCGGGGCTTGAAGAAGCAGTTAAGAAATCTGTTCCTGAGATTTTACACGTAGAAGCAGTTAATCTGACTCCTTTTAATTGATAAAATATTATTTATTTTCACTGCCGTTCAATCAAATTGAACGGCTTTTTTATTTTATTTCGGGATAAAATTTGCCTGTTTTCCTTATTTTTTCCAAATTTGAATAATTATTGATTTGAGAGGAAAAAAATCACTCAACCAGCAAACGAGATGGCTAATAAAATTAAAGTCGGGGTATTTTTTGGCGGACAGTCACGCGAAAGAGAAATTTCATATTTAGGTGGTAAAACTGCCTTCGAACACATCGATAAGGCAATATTTGAGCCTGTCGCAATTTTTGTAGATAGTTTGGGTCATTTTATTGCAATTAATCCTGAGCTATTGTATGAAGAATCTATCCGTGAGTTTTATCCATCAAAAAACCTTAACCGTGGCTTTAGGGTTTACATCGAATCTCTTGGAAAATTAAACGAAAATCAACTTTATAAACTTATCTACAAAATTGGTAAGCAGGTTCGTCCAGACGAATTAGCTGAAATGATGGATTTTGCGTTTGTAATTATGCACGGTCCTCATGCCGAAGATGGTAGTATTCAAGGTTTACTCGAATGGTACGGAATCCCGTATATGGGACCTGGTTTGATGGGTTCGGCAGTTGGAATCGACAAACCAATGCAAAATAAATTGATTTCGTTGGTGACTGGTCAGCGTAAAAAAATGCAGACTTTTACCCGTGACCAATGGTATGAGGCAGATAAATCTAAACTTTTTACCGATTTAATCAATTACCTTGGATTTCCGTTTGTAGTAAAAGCCCCGCACCAAGGTTCTTCGATTGGGGTTGCAATTGTACGTAAACGTAGCCTTGAAGAATTTACTAAAGCTGTAAATCAATGCTTTTTTGAATGGGTTGTTTACAAGCGTGAATGGGAGAAAATGACCGAACGCCAAAAACGCCACACAATGGAGAAAGCAACAAATCTTGATGAAGGTTTGGGATTTCCGGTATTGGTGAATGGCAAAACGATTTATCACCCAGCCGATTTGATGGAAGAATTAGACGCTGTTTTATACATTTCGGATTCTGTCACGGTTGTTTCTGCCAATGCCGAAGACCATGTGATGATTGAGGAGTTTGTCGTTGGGCAAGAGTTTTCATGTGGGGTAATTCAAGAAGAGGATGGTACAGCCGTGGCTTTACCTCCGACCGAAATATACGGCGAAATTCAGACATTCGACTTCAAATCAAAATATAAGTCAAACGTTACAAAGAAGAGAATTCCGGTAGATACGAGTATTGAGAATTTGAATAAAATTCATGATAGTATCTTGAAGGTATTTAATTCGCTTGGCTTTGGTGTTGTTACTCGAATTGATGGTTTCTTAACTCCTGATAGTCGGGTATTATTGCATGACCCAAATACACTTCCTGGAATGTCACCATCCTCGCTCATCTTTAAACAGATGGCCGAAATAGGTCTAAGTGTCTCGCAATCAATAACTTACATGATTCGGCAATCAATTCGTGAGCGTATCCGTACTGGTAAAAATACGACTGGACTAAGAGAGTTATTGACTCGAATTGATGCTAAAATTGCTGATAGGGTCGGGGCAAGCCGTAAAAAAGTAGCAGTAATTTTTGGCGAAACCGATGAAGAGTACAAGATTGCTCAAAAGAAATTTGGTGAATTGTCGGCATCGGTCGAGTACCAACCCGTTGCAATTTGTGCAGCAAAAAATGGGTCTATGTATCAGATTCCAATCAATTTAATGTTTAAATCTGATATCGAAGATTTCGGAAAATCGGTTGGGCAGCCTAAGCATCCATTTATCAAATCAATTATTGACAAAGCACAAAAAATTACTAAAAAATACGTTGGAGAAGTAGATTGGCAGGTGAAACGGATAACTGAAACCGATTTGGTAACAACTGTAGAATATATTTTTCAAGCCGAAACCCAAGAAATGGTTGAATTATAAATCTCTCAAAGAGTATCTCGTGAATCTCATGAGGTACTCTTTAGATAATTGACTTGTACACTTCTACATATTTTTTGGCTACAACTTCTTGGGCATAATTCTCTAAAACTTTCTTTCTTGCATTCTTTGAGATTAGTTCATAATCAGATTCAAATAATACCCAATCAATTCCTTTGGCTAAATCGTTAGGATTTTTGTATTCTGCTAAGTAACCATTTGTTTTATGGGCAATCATTTCTGGTATTCCACCCGTTTCAAACCCCACTGATGGTACTCCACAAGAGAGTGCTTCCATGATGGTATTAGGTAGATTTTCCTCAATTGATGGTATTACAAAAACATCGGCTGCATTATAAATCTTTACAATTTTTGAAACATCATTGATTCTACCTAAAGCATGGGTTCTAAATGGTAATTGACTTATCAAATCTTCTTCTGCTTGTCCTAAGATAATCAACTCAATGTTTTCGTTTGAATTCTTCTGTGATTTTAAGATTTCTAAGGCAGAAATGAAATAACTAAATCCCTTCCAAATGACGCTAATTTTGGCTGCCACGAAGAGGATGTATTTTGTTTTTGTTTCAAGGCCTAAGTCAGTTCGGATTTTTTGTTTATCAAATGGCTTAAATACGTCTGTATCAATCGGATTAGGTATTGATTGGACTAAACTATCTTTAAAAAGACTGCTTTTTTTTGCTCTATTAGCCAGCCATTGACTGCAACCAACAATATTTATTTTTGAACTGAATGCTTTACTTTTACGTCCCCAGATTTGATTAGATAAATCATTTTCGGCTGGATTTTTTAAATACCTTTCACAATTTCCGCACGTCAATTGGTAATTTTCACAAGTTCCGCTGTGATGGCACCCGCCCGTTATTGGCCACATATCATGCAAAGTCCAAATTATTGGCTTGTCGAGTTGAGTCAACTTTTGAATAGACTCGATAGATAAAAAACCGAAATTTACCCAGTGTAAATGAATGATGTCGGCTTCTCTGACTAATGGATTTTCTGAAATATCGATACCAGTATTGGCAATCGAAAAAGCAAAACGCACATCTTTAGATTTCTCAAAAAAACTAAAAATTAATCTCTCGTAAGCGAATCTAAATAGGGCAAGTTTTTTTTGAAGCCAAGTTTTGGCGATGGGAAATATATTTGAGTGTTGTGTTTTTTTTTCTTGAACCAACATTTTTGCCTCGATTCCATCAAATTTATTGAGGGTATTCATTAGCCTTTGGCATGCGATTGCCGCACCACCCATTGTATCGTCGGTATTAAGAAGAAGTATTTTTAGTTTATCGGACACGAAATGATATTTCTATTAAAATTGCCAAAATTATCAATTGTAACACGCAAATCAATAAAAATGTATCAATATATCCTGAAATTCATCATGGTTTTGGTATTCAGTTTTTAGTTGATATTCATAACCTGATTCTTCAAATGGAATTAAAAATTTACCAAATACCGATTTTTGATTTGGAATCTTATGATGGTACTCCATCAAGATTTGCTTAATATTTTGTTTATTTAGTAGTTTATTCTGAATAATATCGTCCATTATCAATGTTTCGGCACCTTCAACATCAACTTTTAGTAAATCAATTGGCTCCTTTACTATATCCGAAAGTTTTTTGCATTCAACTTGGACTTTTTGCCCAGAAACCCTTGATTCTAAGATACTTCCCATCAAATTTGCACTATCATCAATGTAAAAATCTATGAATCCATTTTGATTTGAAAGTGCCAAATTAAAGATTTGAACATCCTTGAGATTATTGACTTCAACATTACTCTTTAAATATCCAAAGGTTTTTGGTTGAGGCTCAAAAGCATAGATTTTGGCGTTTGGGTAAAGCCACTTAAAAAACAGCGTAGCCATTCCGACATTTGCACCGCAATCAACAATTACTGGGTTTGATTTATCAGCCTTGAAATTGTAATCAAATGAAACAAAAACCTCTTTTACAAGATAGTCTAAAAGGCGGTAGTTATAATCTTCGATGGTAAATCCAAACAAATTTATCTTTGCCGGACTCTTCTTTTTGCTAATTATTTTGAGAAAAGATAATTTAATTAATGCAAAAACAAGGTGTAATTTTTTTGATAATGAGATGGGTAATTGTGGGATTTTGAAAAGAGCAATAAATAATTCTATGAAAATATTCATTTTTGGAAAATTGTTTTTAGTAAATACACCCCAATTAGTGCAATATTCTGCAAAGTTACTTTTCTAAAGTTTGATTTAAAATAAATCTTTACAGCTTTTAACCTGAATTCTGGATTTTGTGTACAAATTCTTGCCCAGCGATGTGCTAAAATAAAGTCGAGAGCTTCTTTGTCGAATCTTTTGCTTGTTAAGTTATGACTTTGAATCTTCAAAAACCACTTTTCAATTTCGGAAAGTTGATTAATTGATTCAATTTTGCCAAAACCAATTTGGTAATGCAAGTTAATTTCTGCTTCGGTTGGGTTTATCCCAATATCTTTAATTTGATTAGCCTGATTCAATTTAACGGTTTCTTCTGCCTTTTTTGACTGAACTTGACTACTATTACTATTATGAATTCGGTAATCAACCAATACTTTTGGAAGGATTTCTCCCTGATATTCTTTTAAAATTCGTACCCAAAGTTCATAATCTTCAGTTGGAGGATAATTTAAATCGTATAATAATTTTGGTAAATGGCTTTTGCGTATCAGCATACTTGATTGTACAATGTAATTGACAAACAGCAATAATTCACGCAGATATTTATTCGGAATGTATGATTTTAAATAATTTCCAGTTGGATGGTTATCTCCGTCGATTAACCTTGCCCATGATGCAACAAAGGCATGTTTAGGGTTATTATCCAAAAAAGAAACTTGTTCTTTAAGCCGTTGCGGGTAAGCAACATCATCCGAGTCTAACCAAGCAATAAATTCCCCTTTTGAGATTTCAATCAAGCGGTTTCGTGTAAACGAAAGCCCTTTGTTTTCGTCATTTTCAAAATATTTGATGCGTTTATCATCAAATTCTTCAATTATTTGTTTGGTGTTATCCGTAGAGCCATCATTGACAATTATTAATTCAAAATCTGTAAATGTCTGATTCAAAATGCTCTTTATTGCATCTGCAATGTATTTTTCAGCATTGTAAGCTGGCATCAAAACAGAAACTCGTGGCATATTTTGCTTAGATAGTTTTTACAGTTTTTTGAAGAATCTACCAATTAAATTTAGTCCAATCTGATTTAATTCGGGCGATACCTTACTTACAAAAATAGCGTAGCCGAAACCGACAGTCAACAAAATAGAGCGGTAGGCAATATCAAGTACAACCATTAATTTGCTTTCGCCAAGAGGGGGTAATATATATGAAATGTAGGTTATTAACGTAGCAATTAATAATACCTTAATGTTTTGAAAATCAAATGGTTGAAGCCCTAATTTTATCCAAACAATAAAATATCTAACTGTATTGAAATATATTGTTGCTAACCCCGCTGCAATGGCAGCCCCCGTCAATCCAAATCTCGGAATAAAGTAAAAATTGGCGATTATCGTAAACACTATCAAGCTAAGCATGCTGTAAGTATCATAACGATAGTATTTTGAGTAAACCAGTATTAATCCGTTCAGGCCAGTTGCCAAATCGTACAATTTTGCAAATCCTAAAATGATAATTACCCATTTGCCGGCCTCATAATCTGGGGGTAAAAACGCGAATAAATTATCAATATTGATTAAAATTCCGGCAAGTATCCAGCATCCGACAATCAATTGAGTTAAACAGCTTTTTTTGTAGAGTATATCAATTTTATCAAAATCATTATTTTGCATTGATGTTGCTATCAGTGGTGCAGTTGCTTTTGAGGTAGCCATGAGCGACATCCCCATGACACTGCCAAAAAATGAAGCGGTGTTGTAAACTCCGGCATCTTCAAGCCCAGAGATTAATCCAAGCATAATTTTGTCGATGTACATGATAATCATCGTAGAAAAGCCAGTCAAAACTGTTAAAGCCGAATAATTAACAAATGGTTTTCGGAACTCCGTAGTAAAAATCGAAAAATCTGGTTTAAAAGAAAATCCGCCCAAACGAATACTTCGGATAATCATTAACACTGTCGGAATTATGAATGCCAATGACCAAATCCAGATAAATCCTTCAAAATCAACCCAATCAAGTGCTAATACAATGAATGAAATTAGAAGCCAAAAACGCTGAAAAAACTGACTTAAAAATGTACCAGTGGCAGTATCATAAAGATTTTTTGCGTAATTGTCGAAGATGTTGAATAGTAGCTGTCCGAGCGTTATTGGTATCAATAGATAAAAATATTTGATAAATAATGCAGATTTTTCACTATTCTCTGTTTTGAATAATGGTTTAAGAATTTCGATTTGTTTTAAAAAACTATTGCCAAGCAATACATTATTCTTGTAAAAATACAATCCGATAAGGCAAATCAGGAAACCGATTGTGGAAATGAAAATCCCAGTAAAAAGATAGCCGTTGTGGCCTTTTTTAGGATTATAAAATGAAGGGAAAAATCGCCCACCCGCACTATTGAAACCAAGATTTGAAAGCTGGATTAGGATATACATGTAAGAAAGCAAAACTGCTAAAAGCCCATTTTCGGCCTTAGTGAGTACATTTGGCACTATAAACCATTGGCTTATCGCCCCCACAACTACTCCGGCATACGAAAAAACGGTACTTAAAAAAACTTGCTTTTTTACGGTATCCATATAATCACTCTTTCGTTCTGAATAAATAAAAAAAGCTGCCGAAGCAGCTAAAAATATCAAAATGGCTTATAATTAAGCTGTTTGCAAAGGCTTGTAAAATTTCTGAATCAAGGCAAATGAGCCAAACAAGATTCCCGAATAGAATAAGTCTCCTACGATTGCATTACGGAAAAATGGTAGCCCAGCCGAATACGAAGCAATGATTCCAGAAAAATTATGAGGATAATGACCTAAAGCTGGATTGGCAATTGGTGCTTCTGGATACAAGAAGGCAAAGTTTGTAATCAAAAAGAAAATCAATGAACCACCCAACGAACCCAAGATTATGTTTAGTGTATTAACTTTTCTCAATGCAAAAAATCCGAAAGCAATAACCAAAGCAAAGCTAAGGTAAGTAACCCACATTCCTTTGTAAAATCCAAAACCAGTCATGGCTTCTAAACAAATATCGCTGACCAACATAGCAGCAAACGGAATGATGAATGCCCAATGTTTTTCTTTGCTAAAATAAGCTGCACCAAATAAGCCAATTGCTGTTACGGCCGTAAAATTGAACGGATGTGGAAGCAATCTGGTAAGTGCTGCTAAAAGTATGATGGTTACTAATGTTGATGTACGCATTATTAGAATGTATTTATGCCACAAATTTAGGTTTGATTTATGAAGTTTACAAATAAAAATAGTAGAACGGGTTTTTTACCCGTTCATAGTTTCAATATAATACCCAAGTATCTTTACTTCCGCCGCCTTGAGATGAGTTTACAACCAATGAGCCTTTTCGGAGTGCAACTCGTGTCAAACCACCCGGAGTTACATGAATTCCGTTTCCATAAAGTATATATGGACGCAAATCTACGTGACGACCCTCAATGCCATCGCCAATTACACATGGGCTTCTCGAAAGCGAAATCGTAGGTTGAGCGATGTAATTTCTTGGATTATCCTTGATTCTCTGTCTAAATATATCATGTTCTTCTTTTGTTGCTTTTGGTCCAATCAACATTCCGTATCCACCTGCTTCGTTGGCTTCTTTTACAACTAATTGCTCAATATTCGCCAAAACATATTTCATGTCGTCTTCTTCACCACAGATATAAGTATCAACATTTGGGATGATGGCATCTTCGCCGAGGTAGTATTTGATGATTCTTGGCACATAAGCATATACAACTTTATCATCGGCAACCCCAGTACCTGGAGCATTGGCAAGAGCAATATTCCCTTTTTTGTACGCTTCAAAAATACCCGGAATTCCAATCAACGAATGTGGATTAAACGCCAAAGGGTCTAAAAATGTATCATCAATTCTACGGTAAATGACATCGACTGTCTTGAAACCTTTGGTTGTACGCATTTTTACATATCCATCCGAAACAACCAAATCTCGATAATCCACTAATTCCACGCCCATTTGCTGAGCTAAATATGAATGTTCAAAATAGGCTGAATTGTAAATTCCAGGGGTCAAAACAACAACGGTAGGGTCGGGGCGACCTGTAATATATTGTAATACTTCGAGTAATTTTGCAGGATATTCTGAAATTGACCTCACACCCGATTTTGAAAGGACATCTGGGAAGGTTTGTTTTGATAATTCACGGTTTTCGAGCATGTATGATACACCCGATGGACAGCGGAGGTTATCTTCTAATACCCTAAAAACGCCATCGTCTCCACGAATTAAATCTGTACCTGTTATATGAATATGAATGTCTTTTGGTGGGCGAATCCCGATACACTGTGGCAAAAAACCTTTGCTTGACTCGATAATTTCTCGCGGGACAATTCCATCACGTATGATATTTTGTTTGCCGTAAATATCTTTCAAGAATTCGTTTAAAGCCGTAATTCTTTGAATCAACCCTCTTTCGAGCCGATTCCATTCAGAAGCATCCAAAATTCTCGGAATCACATCAATCGGGATAATTCTTTCGGTGCCACCTTCTTCTGAATACACATTGAATGTAATCCCAGCCGTAACCATCGTTCGTTCGGCAGCGTGTTGACGGTTTTGTAAATCTTGCAGGGTTAATTGTTCAATTTTTTCTCTCAATACTTGATTGCCCACTCTACTATTGCCGTTGGCTTCAAGCATTTCATCAAAAAAACCTTCGGTTTGGTATTGGTTAAAGTTGTAATTCATATTTCTTTGGTTTGATAGTAATTTTGGTTTTCAATATAGGCAATTATTCGGTTCTACCAAACGTTTAAATTGGAAAATTGCAATAAATACCTATTTTTGTATCCCTTTTCAGAAACGTCCCTTATCTCTAAATGAAGAAAATTACTTTTTGGAGTATGCTTTTTTTATGCTCCAAAATTTCAGCTCAACAATGGCTCGGCATTTCAAACAGCAATTATGGTGGAACAAACACCGTATATGTTAATCCCGCAAATGTGGCAGATTCTCGATATAAGTTTGTTTTAAATCTCGTTGGAGGTAATGTATCGGTTGTTAATAATTATGCTTCGTGGAAGGCTCCTTATTCAATTACTCGATTATTCACCGGAAGAGTACAATCTCAGTATTTAGCACCGAGTGGCAAGGCAATTTGGAGAGAAGAATATGCAGGGCTAAATAATGTAAAAAAAGCCACAGCGTTTAGTAATGCCGAATTGCGTGGCCCATCGCTACTTTATACAAATGACAAATTAAAATTTGCAATCGCACTTACTTCACGGGTAAGATTATTGACGAATCTGAATAATGCCAGTACAGATGTAGGATTATTGATTATTCAAGGAACTAAAGCCCCAATTTTGAGTGGTACAACCCGAACCGACAATCAATTTAACCTCAATCTCAATTATTACAACGAAACTGCTTTTACATTTGGGGTTGTATTAAATGAAACTGACCAAGATTTCTTTAAAGTCGGTTTTACTGCAAAAAGGATTAGCACGCCTCTCAATATCAATGGAGAAGGACGTGATATTGATTTTCGTATTACACCAATTTCCTCAAAAAATCAACGAATAACATTGCTCGAAGCAGTTGGTAATTACGGTGTAGCAAGCCAAAATATGACACTTACAAGTGCATGGTTTAGTGAGAATGCTATAAATTTGAATGGGGTTGGCACTGGATATGGTGGAGATATCGGCTTGGTTTATGAATATCGACCCGACTACATCAAATATTACAAACGACACAAAGGAAAAACAATAGCCGAACCTACTCAAAATAAATATAAATACAGGGCAAGTGTGGCTTTATTAGATGTTGGAGTTGTCAATTTCAACGACCCAACTTTTGTTTCTCAAGTAGATGTTCAGAAAACTAATGTGAATATTGAACCAGGAACATTTAATAAAATCAAAACTACTGATATGTTGCTGAACTCAATGAATACGGTTTTCCAGCCTAATGTCATCAATCGTTCGTTTCAAAGTTGGTTACCTATGGCTCTTTCGGCAAGTTTTGATTACCAATATTCAGAAAAGGTTTATTTTAATGTTTCGGCGATTCAGAGTTTGAGAAATCCAAAATCTTTAGGAATGATTCAAAATTCTATGATTTCATTTACACCAAGAATCGAAACCAAATGGTATGATTTATCGTTGCCAATAACACTTCAAAATGGTTATCGAAACCTTACATTTGGGCTTGCAGCACGTGCAGGTGGCTTTTTTCTCGGAACAGATAATATTGCTGGTTTGATTAATCTCGGAAATCCAAAAGGGTTGGATTTTTATGGTGGACTATTTGTACCATTTTTTAGAAAACTCCCAGACCAATCTAACGAATGCTACACCGATAACAACGGTAAGCGACCCAAAAATTGGTTATCATCAAACCGAATCAAAAAGAATTGGCGAAAATTGAGGTGATTTAAGGTTCGTTAATCGTCTGTCTTGTTTATCAAAGGAAATACAATTAATAAACATCCTGAACAGCGATTTTACATTCTTGCTGCCAAAAGTAATCCCAAATCTCGGTATCGTAAATTGAATTTTTGAGCAATCGGATGGTTAGTAATACTTCCACGATAACTATAAACACCTTTCATAAACCATTGATTTGAGAACATCATTTCGTCGATTCCACCCAAGCGACCAGTTTTTAGTAGAAAAGGAGTAAAGACATTACTCAATGCAATACTTGCGGTGTGTGCAACCCTCGACGGAATATTTGGTACACAATAATGAATCACATCGTACTTTTTGAAAATCGGATTTCTGTGCGTTGTCATTTCAGAAGTTTCAAAACAACCGCCTTGGTCAATTGATACATCAATAACAACAGCATTCGATTTCATTTTGGAAACCATTTCTTCCGTAACAATCATTGGCGAAAGGCTATCTTCGGCTCTCATTGCTCCAATCACCACATCAGCACGTTCAATGGCATCCGATAATGTTTCAGAATCAATGATAGATGTGTAAATATGCTGTCCAACCGAATATTTCAGTCTTTGTAGGCGATAAATGTGTTTGTCGAAAACCTTTATTTCAGCTCCTAAACCGAGTGCGGTTCGGGCTGCGTATTCTCCGACAGTTCCCGCTCCGATGATTACTACTTTTGTTGGCGGAACACCAGTTATGCCTCCCAAAATAATTCCTCGTCCGTCATTGACACTACTCAGGTATTCGGCCGCTATCAGCATAACCGTGCTTCCTGCGATTTCGCTCATTGCTCTGATAATTGGAAAATCACCGACTTTATTCTGAATGTATTCAAAAGCGATTGCCGTAACTTGCTTAGAATTCAATTTCTCAAAGTAAGACTTTTCTAAATTGGGTAAATTGAGGGTCGAAATGATGGTTTGATTACTCTTTAAATACTCAAACTCTTTATCGACAAGTGGCTCGATTTTAAGAATCACATCAGATTCATATACTTCCTCTGGCGAATACGCGATTTTTGCACCTGCTTCGCTGTAATCTTTATCCAAAAACTTAGCTTCATCGCCGGCACCTTTTTCAACAACAACTTCATGACCATTACGTACCAGAAGCCCGACCGCATCTGGCGTCAAAGCAATTCTATTTTCTTGAAGCGAAACCTCTTTTGGTAATCCAATAAATAGCCCTTTTGTTCCATCTTTGGTCATAAGTGGGGCTTCTTGCGGATATAGAGCCGATTGTATTGCTAACGATGAAATTGATTTTGATGGCATGATGTAATGTTGGTTTCGAGTTTAGTTTCAGAAGTTATGTAATTCTAATTTAAGGTTAATTCTATTTTTCGAGTTTCGTCTTCCAAAACTGAAATTTTAATTTTGATGAATTTCTTTGGAATCAAATTAGGAATTTTCTCGGCCCACTCAATCAAGCATAAATCTCCCGAATAAAAATATTCTTCGATTCCGATATCGAGTGCTTCGGTTTCATTTTCTAAACGATAAAAATCAAAATGATAAATTGTTTCTTCATTTTCGGTTAAATATTCATTGACAATCGAAAAAGTCGGACTCTGTACATTACCCAAAACCCTTAGACTTTTGCATATTTCTTTTATGAGAGTGGTTTTGCCCGCACCCATTTCACCTTCAAATATCCAAATGTTATTTTGTTTGACAGTTGCCAATAATTGCTGAGCAACGTTTTTTAATTCAACTATATTTTTTGCGTAAAAAATCATTCAATATTTTTATCAAATTGACCAATCTTATCTAAACTTTAATTCAAAAGTCAGATATTTTATTACAAAATTATCACTTTTTGCAGAAAGAATAGGTATTTAACCTGCAAATCAAAAATTTGATAAAAAATTGAAGAAAAACATTCTTTTTTCGTTGAATTTTAGAGAATTTTGTATTTCAATTTAATTGTTAAACCCCTCCATCCGTAGAGGAAGTATGTTCGATGACCGTAAGCAAACCATTCTTGGTTTCATTTTTCTTGTTGGGATAATTTATGTGTTGAGGTTGTTTTATCTTCAAGTAATTGATGATACATTCCATACCTTAGGTTCTACAAACGCTATTCAAAAAGAGATTCAAGTTCCACTTCGCGGTCAAATTTATGACCGAAACGGAAGACTCCTTGTAGCTAATGTTGAGGTATATGATATGCTTGTGACCCCTCGCAAGGTAAAAAGCATTGATACACTAACTTTTTGTAAACTTTTGGGGATAACAAGAGGGTATTTTGATAGCACAATGAATGCTGCCAAAGAATATTCGGCAAATAGGACATCGTTGTTTATGCGTCAACTTTCAAAAGAAGACTACGGCAGAATCGCTGATGCAATGGTGAATTTCCCAGGATTTACATTTGAACAGTCATTTTTTAGAACGTATCCGGGTAATACCATGGCAAATGCTTTGGGTTACATCGGGGAGATTCCCAAGAAGCAATTTGAAGAGCAGACAGTTCCATATTATCGAAAAGGTGACTACATTGGTCTTACTGGACTTGAAAAATATTACGAAGGAGAATTGCGTGGACGTCGTGGTGTAAAATTCATGATGTATGATGTACATGGTGAAGAAAAAGGGGTATATCAGGGTGGGAAATTTGATACTTTGGCGGTTATTGGCAAAAACCTATATTCATCGGTCGATATTGAAGTACAGCAATTAGCCGATAGTTTATTTCAAAATAAAGTGGGTTCGGTTGTGGCGATTGAACCAGCAACTGGTGAGATTTTGGCGATGGGTTCTTACCCTACATATAATCCGTCTTTGCTTTCGGGTCGTGAGTTTTCTAAAAACTTCCTCTCGTTAACAAGAAATCCTGACAGACCACTCAACAACCGTGCGATTTCAGCATTTTATCGTCCGGGTTCTACCTTTAAGCTCGTACAAGCCGCAATCGGACTTGAATTAGGTGTTATAACTCCATCAACTTCATTTGCTAGTACGGGTTCGATGTTTGCATTTCACAGTGGCCCATACGAGGCATCAAATCTTAATTATGCAATTCAGCTATCGAGTAACCCATATTTTTATAATGTTTTCCGTAAAATTATTGGGAATAATAACGAAAAAAGTCCGTTTCAATCGGCTCGGATTGGCTTGAATGTTTGGAATGGAATGGTTGCTAAATTTGGATTTGGACGCAAACTCGGTATTGATTTGCCTTCTGAAACCAAAGGTTTATTGCCAGACGTGGCTCGGTATGATAAAGTTTATGGCAAAGAGCAATGGAAGTTTTCTAACATTTATTCACTTAGTATTGGAGAAGGTGAATTGGGGGTAAACGTTTTAAAATTGGCAAATTTATGTGCTACATTAGCCAATAGGGGTTATTGGAGAACTCCACATTTGATTAAAGGTATTGGGGCAAATGGTAAAGGTATTGATTCCGAACTTCGACAAGTTCATAAAACCGACATCGACCCTAAGCATTTTGAAGCTGTTGTAAACGGAATGTCGCTTGTAATCAAACAAGGTACTGGTCGAGCAGCAAACTTAGAATCTGTAGGTATTGAGGTATGTGGTAAAACTGGTACATCTCAAAACAAAAAAGGGAAAGACCACGCGATTTTCATAGCATTTGCACCGAGATATAATCCTAAAATTGCTGTGGCATGTGTTGTAGAAAACGGTGGTTTTGGTGGTGTGGCTTCGGCTCCAATAACTGGGTTATTGATTGAAAAATATCTGACCCGTAAAATTTCTCGTCAGGCATACAAAGAGCAAGTTATCAATACAAGATATACTACAGTTGCGGCAAGTGCGGGTGCTAAAGCGGCTCCTAAACCGACAAACCCTGATGCACCAGAGAAAACACCTGAGAAGCCAGCCGATAACAAATCAAAACCAGCAACAAAACCTCAAGCAAGATAATTATTAACATATAAGTACAATGAGCAAAGAGATTGATATTAAACAAGGGATAGATTGGACTACGGTTTGGCTTTATGCTGCCTTAGTTTTCTTTGGGTGGCTCAATATTTATGCGGCGGTTTACAATCCAGATAGCCCTGCTGATAGTATTTTGGATATTTTTTCGCTTAAACATCGAGCGGGTGTTCAGTTTATGTTCATTTCGCTGAGTTTTTTGTTGATGTTAATTATCTTGTTTATCGACTATAAATTTTACGATACTTTTGGGTATATCATTTATGCATTTATGATTTTGGTTTTGATTGCGACGATTTTCCTTTCTACCGAAATCAAAGGCTCGCGGTCATGGATAAAATTGGGGTCTTTTTCTCTACAACCTGCCGAATTTGCCAAAACCGCGACTGCATTGGCTTTGGCAAAGTATTTAAGTACCCAGAACGTCAACATAACAAGATTTAGAGATGCTGTTGTAGCGGGTTTGTTGGTTTTTGTACCACCAATTATCATTATTCTACAGAAAGAGACTGGTTCTGCTCTTACTTTTGCGGCTTTTGTGATGGTTCTTTATAGAGAAGGGCTTTCGGGCGTATATCCTGCTTTGGGTATTGTATTTGCCATACTATTTGTATTGTCGTTGATATTTCCTAATTATTATGTCATTGCCGGTATTGCGGTGCTTTGTGTGACGTTTTGGTATTTGTTTTTGAAAAGATTTGAAAGAACACGCCAAAACCTAACAAGGATAATTGCTGTATTTTTACTTGGTTCGTTTGTGGTTTTAGGGGTTGATTTTTTCGTGAATAAAGTTCTTCAAAAGCACCAACAAAAAAGGGTACAAGTTTTGGTAAATCCTGATGCTGACCCACTTGGGGCAGGATGGAATGTTACCCAATCGCGTATTGCAATTAGTTCAGGTCAATTTTTAGGGAAAGGTTATCTTAAAGGTACTCAAACCAAATTCGATTATGTACCCGAACAAGCAACCGACTTTATCTTTTGTACTGTTGGTGAGGAGTGGGGATTTATTGGAAGTGTAGGGGTGATATTGATTTTCTTAGCACTTTTAAATCGTCTAATTAATTTAGCCGAAAAGCAACGAAGTAAATTCTCCAGAATCTACGGTTACTGTGTAGCAGCGATTTTATTCTTTCACCTTTTGGTAAATATCGGTATGACGATTGGCTTAATGCCAGTTATTGGGATTCCACTGCCGTTTTTAAGTTATGGTGGTTCTTCGCTGTGGTCATTTACGATTTTGTTGTTTATTTTCTTAAAATTAGACGCTCACCGGAGCTATAAAGTATAGTTGCTAAACGACTTGAAAAGTCGTTTTACAAATTTCGGCAACTTTACTTTCGATATAAGTTTCGTTAGAATTTGGCATCATAAAACCTACGTGTCCACCTTGTGCAATGAGTTCGAGGTGGACATTTTTATTTTCGGATGCCTCGCCCAAATCAAGACATTCTGGCGAAAGGAACGGGTCGTTGATGGCTTGAAATATATATGTTGGTTTCTGAATAAATTTCAGGTATGGTTTTGCCCCAGCTTTTTTGTAGAAATCGTGGGCATCTTTGAATCCAAAAAGTGGAGCAGTATATCGATTATCAAATTCTTCAAAATTTGTTATTTTTTCGTATCCATCGGCATTGATGATTGGGTGATTGGGGAATACCTCGGTTTTTGCTTTAATTTTTTTGCCTAATTTGTCAATGAATCGCTTCATATAAAACCTACGTCCTTTTTTATATAACTCAAAAACTGACGTAAACAAATCTAATGGAACCGATACCGCCACGCCTAATTTTACTTGATTTGGCACAATTTCGGGTTTATCGCCGAGTAAACGCAAAGTCATACTTCCGCCCATACTAAAGCCCACCAAAACCACTTCTTTATAGCCTTTTGAGACGGCATAATTTACTACAAATCTAATATCTTCGACATCTCCATGATGGTAAAATCTTGGTAAACGATTCATTTCACCGCTACAACTTCTACAATTCCATCCCAAGCCATCGAATCCTAAATCGTTGAATTTTTTTACCATTCCAGTAACATAATGTCTGGTCGAATCTCCTTCCAATCCGTGCGTAACAATTACTAATTTCGAACTACGAATTCCAGATTTACTATTACAATAACTCCAATCTAAATCTAAAAAATCGCCATCGGGTAAATCTACTCTCTCACGATTGTAATTTACCTTAACTTTTCGCAGCAAACTTGGGTAAATAGTTTGGATATGGGCATTAAATTGCCAGAATGGTGGCTTGTATGAGGTGTTGGTACTTATTGGCATTTGGTTCTATGATGAAATTTTATGCAAATTTCAGAAAGTATTACCTCAATAACAAAGAATTTTGTATTGAATTGAAATCTTTAAAAGATAAATTATTTTGATATTGCTATATTTGTAGATATTTTATATTGAATTTTATTAGATTCTAAATATTATCTCTGTATTTTTAAATTTTCGTAAACAAATTGCCTTAACAACTAATTTATAATTTTTGTATATTTGTACAGAATTCTTCTCCAAGATTTAAATTTTATAATCAATCAACTAATGAATATTAACTTGCTTGCTCAAGAAAAATTTGAAGACCGCCATCACGGTAAATCTGAAAAAGACTTCAAAGCTATTCTTGCCGAAATTGGTGTTGACTCACTTGAACAACTCATCGAGCAGACAGTTCCTGCTTCTATTCGTTTAAAGAATCCGCTAAACTTGCCAAATGCAAAGTCTGAAGCCGATTTTTTAGCTGATTTTAAGAAGTTGGCTCAAAAAAATAAAATTTTCAAATCATTTATTGGTATGGGGTATTATGACACCATCGTACCGAATGTGATTTTACGTAATATTCTCGAAAATCCGGGTTGGTACACAGCTTATACTCCATATCAGGCTGAAATCGCACAAGGACGCCTCGAAATGCTTTTGAATTTCCAGACAATGGTTATTGAATTGACTGGAATGGAAATAGCAAACGCTTCTTTGCTCGATGAAGCTACAGCCGCAGCCGAAGCACTCGCAATGCTCCACAGTGTGAGACCATCGTCTAAGAAATCAGCTAATACTTTTTTTGTGTCGGAACTATGCCACCCACAGACTATTGATGTTGTGATTGGTCGTGCTGTTCCGATGGGTATTGACGTGGTAGTTGGTAATCACGAGACATTTGACTTGACAAGCCCAGAATTGTATGGAATGCTTTTGCAATATCCAGCAACCAATGGCGAATTGATTGATTATACAGACTTGATTGCTGCTGCACACGAACAAGGAATTACAGTAGCCGTTGCCACCGACTTACTTTCGCTTACTCTCATAACTCCTCCGGGCGAAATGGGAGCTGATGTCGTTGTAGGTTCGGCACAACGTTTGGGTGTACCAATGGGTTATGGTGGGCCACATGCTGCATTTTTTGCAACAAAAGATTCATTCAAGAGAAGTATCCCTGGTCGTATTATTGGTGTTTCGGTTGATGCACACGGAAATCGTGCATTGAGAATGGCTCTACAAACACGTGAGCAACACATTCGCCGCGAAAAAGCAACTTCAAATATTTGTACTGCTCAAGTTCTGTTGTCGGTAATGGCATCGGCTTATGGTGTTTATCATGGACCACAAGGACTTAAAAATATTGCTGGTAAAATTCATGGATTGACAAAGTTGTTTGCTGAATCGGTTGAAGGTTTAGATTACAAAGTTTTGAATAAAAACTATTTTGACACCATCACAATTGAATGTAGCGATAATTCAAAAATACGTTCGATTGCAGAGAGTAAAGAGGTCAATTTAAGATATTACGAAAATGGAAACATCGGTGTTTCATTTGACCAAACAAAGGAATTGAGCGATGTTAAAACTTTGCTCGAAATCTTTGCCGAGGCATCAGGTAAACAAGTTTTGGGTAGTTTGAAATCTGAGGTAGAGGTTGGGTTTGCCCCAAGATTGAATCGTACAAGCGATTTTATGACTCATCCAGTTTTCAATAGCCACCATACCGAACATGAGATGTTGCGTTACTTGAAAACGCTCGAAAACAAAGACCTTTCGATGGTTCATTCGATGATTTCGCTCGGTAGCTGTACGATGAAACTCAACGCAACGGCAGAGATGATTCCTGTCACATGGCCAGAAATGGGAAAAATTCACCCATTTGCTCCAATCAATCAGACAGAGGGTTATCAACAACTTTTTACTGAATTGACCGATTGGTTAAGCGAAATTACTGGTTTTGCTTCGATGTCATTGCAACCAAACTCTGGTGCTCAGGGCGAATACGCAGGTTTGATGGTGATTCGTGCTTATCACGAAAGCCGAGGCGATAGCCACCGAAATGTTGCATTGATTCCTTCGTCGGCACATGGCACAAACCCTGCTTCGGCGGCTATGGCAGGAATGAAAATTGTTGTTACGAAATGCGATGAAAAAGGAAATATTGATGTAGAAGACCTCAAAGCTAGAGCCGAAGAACATTCTTCAAATTTGGCTTGTTTGATGGTTACTTACCCATCGACACACGGTGTTTTTGAAGAATCAATCGTCGAAATTTGCGAAATAATCCATTCTCACGGCGGACAAGTTTATATGGATGGTGCAAACATGAACGCTCAGGTTGGTCTTACATCTCCTGCCAATATTGGTGCTGATGTTTGCCATTTGAACCTTCATAAAACTTTCTGTATCCCTCACGGTGGTGGTGGACCCGGCATGGGGCCAATTGGTGTAGCGAAGCATTTAGTCCCGTTTTTGCCAACCAATGCTGTTATCAAAACTGGCGGAGACCAAGCAATCAGAGGTATTTCGGCTGCTCCATGGGGTAGTGCAAGCATTTTACCGATTAGCTACGCATATATTGCTATGATGGGTGGTGATGGCTTGACAAACGCAACGAAAATTGCCATTTTGAATGCCAACTATATCAAAGCTCGTTTAGAAAAGCATTATCCAATTCTTTACACTGGAACAAACGGTCGTTGTGCTCACGAAATGATTGTTGATTTACGTCCGTTCAAAGTTAGTGCCGGTGTTGAAGCCGAAGACGTTGCGAAACGTTTAATGGATTACGGATTCCATGCTCCTACATTGTCATTCCCTGTTGCAGGAACTTTGATGATTGAGCCAACCGAATCAGAATCTAAAGAAGAATTAGACCGATTCTGCGATGCTTTGATTCAGATTCGCCATGAAATTGCCGAAATTGAGGCTAATGGAGATAAAGCAAACAATGTTTTGAAGAATGCTCCGCATACAGCCGCAGTTGTAATGGCTGATGTTTGGGATAAACCATACAGCCGCGAAAAAGCTGCGTATCCGTTGTCTTACATCAAGGCTAATAAATTCTGGGCTACAGTTAGCCGTATTGATTCGGCTTATGGTGACCGAAATTTGATTTGTGCCTGTACTCCGATTGAAGAGTATGCACAGTAGATATCATTAATTAATTTGTAAAACGCATTGGGGAAACTCAATGCGTTTTTATTTGAATGAAGTTGATGGTAAAAATATGCAGGCTTATGTAATTATAAATCCTCAAAATCCCTAAAACCTTTTAATATATCCAGCTCCAATTTCGATTTGCCTATCAGTAATTTGTGGTTTATATTCTTGAATATTAATGCCTCCATTGAGAAATAATACATTTGTGCCACTAAAAGCCTTTCTGAATCCTATAGCCACATTATTTGAGACCAAGCGGAAATTGGTCTCACCAATCAATGCAATATTTTGAGAATTATCAGGTGATAATCCAGTTCCAATTTTCAAACTGAGAAAATCATCTACTCCTCCATAATAAAAACGAGTAAGTAAGGCATAAGAACTCGATATATTAGAAGTTTCAGGGCTAAGATAGGCTCTAAAGTTAAGCCAAAATTTACTGAGGTATTTACTAATTGAAGCTGTATAAATCCATGTTTTATTGCCAAAATTAAGATACCTGAGACCGCCCTCTGACTCAAATCCCATCGGTAAAGTAAAATAAAATGAAATACCAGCTCGATATTTTGGAAAAACGCCTACTTTATTAGAATATCCTCCGCTTAAATATGCTTGAACATTTTTTGAGATTTGAGGGTAAATATCGATTTCATATTGTATTCCATTTCTGTTGAATCTATTGGCATAGTTTATTCTGCTGAAAAGTAATCCTAACTTAGTTCGAAGCCCGTAATCAACACTAACTAAGTGCCAAGAATTAGAAAATTGTTTTTCAAAATTTATGTATCCATATGAAACACCTACTATATTTTGGGTCAAGTTTTCTCTTATTTTATTGGCTAATGCTCTCACTTTTGGGTTTGGCTTGTTTATCCTAAGCATATTCTGCACTAAAGAATCTGCTTCTTTCCACTTTCTAAGATTTACTAAAATATTTGCCTTTAACAACCTTAATTCTTCTGAATTTTGATTGTATATTAAACTGTTATCTATAACTTCTAAAGCGTTTGTATTCTGATTGTTCCAATAGTAAATATTTCCTAAAGCAAGCGAAGCATCTTCATTTTTAGAGTCTTTTTTTAGAACATTCAACAGTACAACTACTGCACTGTCTTTTTGGCCACTCCAGGCATAGACTCTACCTAAAAAAATTGATATTTCTGTGTATTCAGGATTTACAGCTAAAGCTTGTTTACTTAAACGAATAGCTTTTGCATAGTTTTTATCATCGAATGCACTTTTTCTGGCTTTTGTAAAAAGTTCATCTGCAGAGACATTCTGACCCCACGCAAAATTTATTACCAAGAGAAATAAAATTACTTTTGTTAAAAATGTTTTCATGTGCCATTATTTTGTACAACTATTAGAAAATGAGCCTGTTTTATTTATAAAATACTATATTCTGACTGATTGTATAGTAGTTTAATAATACTAAATTAAATTTGCTCTAAAATATCGTATTGGAACGATTTTTGCTATATTTTATGAAAATATTTATATTATTATTTGAAAAGTAGGTATAAATTAATTTTTTAATCAACAATTACCTTTCCTAATTACAGTGAATAAAAAAATTCTTGAAATTGATAAGGATAGGACCAATCAATTTTTACCTGCTTCGCACAACCCAATAGTATTCAACTGGGTAGATACAGTCGCTCTGAATAATATTTCTGAGCTAATTGTTCAATTTTTTAACATCCCAATAACAGCCATTACTTTAATTAATGGTAATCTTCAATGGCTGATTTCAAAAATAGGGTTAGAACTTGAGTATTTTTCTGTTGAGAATTCTCTTACTCAATATATTATCACAAATGATGGAATTGTAGAGCTAAAGGATATTTCAGAAATTAACAACTTGAAGGATGCTCCATCTGAATTGTTTAATGAAAATATTCAATTTTTTGCAAGTGTTAGGCTTTCAAACATCAGTGAGTTTACTGGCACTTTATTTATAGCTGATTTTGTGCCAAGAAAATTAACTGAAACTGAGAAAAAAGCATTTAATACTTTTGCAAGTACCATTTGTTCTCTACTTGAATTAAACCAAAAAAAAATTTACGAACTTAAAAATGACCATAATCTGCCAATTAACATCAATAGTATAATATCAAACATATCTAAGGATTATCAATCACTTGATAGTGCTTCTTTAAATGATAAAAGCTATTGGTTAGAAATTAAAACAAAGCCAGTATTTGAAGATAATAAACTTCAGGATATTATTATTGAATCTGAAGTAATTGATATAACTGAAAAAAAAATCAAAGAAGCCAATATCTTAAACTTAATTTCAATACAAAATTCTATATTCAATGCCGTTTCGTTTGCCGTTATTTTTACTGATGTCGATGGTATTATCCGTAGAATAAATAAGGCTGGTTTAGACCTAATTGAATATTCTAATGATGAAGTTATTGGCCGCAGACCTGATTTTATTCATGATTTTGTCGAGGTAAAAGAAAAAACATTGGCATTATCGCTCGAATTGGGCCGAACATTAATACCCGGTAAAGATACCTTTGTTTTAAAAGCAAGTTTAGAGAATAAAGTTGACGTCAATGAATGGACTTATATTACTAAGTCGGGTAAGCGAATACCAATTTTACTTAGTATTACTTGTGTAAGAAATAAAGAAAACGAAATAATTGGTTATGTTGGTGTTGCAGAAGATTATAGAGCAAAAAAACAAGTTCAAGAAGAACTAATTAATGCAAAAAACGCAGCAGAAACGGCGGCTCAAGCAAAAAATACTTTTTTGGCAAATATGAGCCATGAAATTAGAACCCCTCTAAATGCAATTATTGGTTTTACCGAATTATTATCCCAAAGCAATCTCGACAAACTGCAACAGGATTTTATCAACAATATTCAAGTAGCGGGTGACTATCTTTTAGTAATTATCAACGATATCTTAGATTTATCAAAAATAGAATCTGGCCAATTGGTCATTGAATCTTATCCATTTAATATTGCAACTTCATTGCAACATGTTTATGATTTACTAAAAGTAAAAGCAAGTCAAAATAATAATATATTTAATCTTATAATAGCAGATGACTTGCCAGAGTTAATTCTCGGCGATAAAGGTAGAATCAATCAAATATTAGTTAATTTAGCTGGTAATGCTATAAAATTCACCAAAAATGGGAGTGTAACGATTTCATTAAAAAAAATATTTGAAAATGTAGATACTGTAATTCTGCAATTCTCTGTTAAAGATACAGGTATAGGTATTCCAAAAGACAAACTCGAAACAATATTTGAAAGATTCACACAAGCAGAAGCAAGCACTACTCGAAAATTTGGTGGTTCTGGTTTAGGCCTCAGTATTGTCAAACAATTAGTTGCAATGCAAAAAGGTGAATTATTTGTTGAGAGTGAACTTGGTGAAGGCTCAGAATTCAGGTGTACAATTCCATTTAAAAAAGTTGATTCAGAAAGCATTAAGAATATCCAAAGTAATTCATTCAGTACAAAATCTTTAGGGCCTCTATCAATTTTACTTTGTGAAGATAACCACCTTAATCAGATATTAGCAAAAAATGTTCTTCAAAACTTTGGTTTTAGTTTAGATATTGTAAATAATGGACAAGAAGGTATTGATGCTTTAGCAATTCGTAGTTATGATATTATTTTAATGGACTTGCAAATGCCAGTCATGGATGGGTATCAAACAACAATTTACATTCGAAATACTTTAAAATTGAAAGTTCCGATTATTGCAATGACGGCTCATTCGCTTGTAGGCGAACAACAAAAATGCTTTGAAATTGGAATGAACGCCTATCTTGCTAAGCCATTTAAACAAATCGAATTATTAGAAAAAATACAATCTGTTGTAGATAAAAACAGTATTATTGAAAGAAAAATGTTGGATTCAACTAAAGAAATATCAAAACTACCATCGTCATCTAAACCTGCTCTTGATTTATCTTATTTAGAAACTTTTAGTGATGGCAACAATGAATTTATAAATCAAATAATTCAGCTTTTTATACAGGAAGTCCCTAAAGATTTGACTTTGCTTGAGCAAAAGATTATCGAAAGAGACTTTAAGGGTATTAAATCTGTTGCACATCATATGAGGTCCTCACTCGAAATGTTTAAGTTAGATAATGCTGTTAAGTTTTTGAGGATAACCGAACAAAATGCCCAAAACTTAAGTATTAGCCCGAATGTTGAACCTGATTTTGAGATATTTAAAAAAGATATTGAACTTACCCTACAATTGTTGAGCGAAAAACTATAAAATGATTATTTAATTTTTAATAAGTTAAACACTCACTAAAGTTTTTTAAAAAGATGAAAGTTATACTATGCGAGGACAACGATATATTAAGGAAAACTCTTTCATTTTTTTTGGAATCGAAAGGTTTTAATGTAACTCAGTTCGCTAACGGACGTGAAGCCTTAATCTCGATTGAGCAGAATAATTATGACATTATTCTGACGGATATAAATATGCCCGGAGGTAGCGGGATGGAAATTACTCAACATGTAAGGAGTACGCTTAAAAGAAAAACCCCAATTATAATCTTTACTTCTTCGAATATTGAACAAACTGAATTAGAGTCTTTTGACTTGGGAGCAAATGAGTTTATTGCCAAACCTGTCAGCCCACTGGTTTTACTTGTCAGAATGAATAAATTACTCAACAATCAATAATGAATAGTATTTGGCAATTTGGTAGGAGTAATGCTTGGATAGAACCCTTCTTGTTTTATGCAATTTTATTTTTCTTCATAGTTGCAGTTATTTTATTTTTAATAACTATTCTGAGTCGACAAAAAAAAATTCGTAAAGAACATTTAGATAATATCTACGAAACAATCATTGAAGAAGCCCTTATGATGGTACTTTTCAATGACAAATCTTTTAACGAGGTCATTGATAATGGAATTCCTTCAAAACTGCTCGAAGATGCTACTTTTCGAGAAAAAATGATGAAATCGGTTATACTTCTTCATCAAAATTATGAGGGGGTATATGCAAAGAAAATCGAAAATTTCTACTTTGATTCAAGGTTAATTAAAGATTCTTTTGAAAAACTTAAAAACCCGAATTGGGAAATTAAGTGTAAGGGAATCATGGAAGTTTCAGAAATGAACATATATAAATCGTTTGACTCTCTCGTTAAAATTTCGAAGAGTAAAAATAAAATTTTAAAAATAACTGCTTTAAATGCGTGCATAAAATTAAACGGTACCAATGGTATTTTGCATCTAATTAATCACAAACATAGATTTGATACTTGGACTCAAATCAATATCATTGACGCACTTAAAAGAGGAAATATTGAAGATACTAATGGTATAGAACGGCTTTTAACATCCAAAAATAAATCAGTTGTTAGTTTAGGGCTAAAAATCATACAATCATTGAAATTATCTGAAAATTTGGTTTTTATTGAAGATTTAATCCGTACTTCTCGAAGCCAATCTATACAAAAAGAGGCCAAAGCTGTACTTGAGAATATTTCAGTTAAAGTGTAATCATAACAAGTATGTTGTTAAACCTATCCGCAATAACAAATTTATACTTAATTTTAGTATTGATATATGCTATCTTTATAATGTTCTCATACCTTATATTGGCATACCTATCTGTAAGAGAACTCAAAGACTATTTAAAACGAAATAGTTTTGTAAACTACGAGGTATTACTATCAAGTGAGTTTTCTCCGTATCTTTCTTTGATAGCCCCAGCCTATAATGAGGGATTAACCATCGAAGAAAACGTAAAATCTTTACTCTCACTAAATTACAATAACTATGAAGTAATCGTTGTAAATGATGGAAGTAAAGATAATTCAATAGAACTTCTAATTAATGCCTACGATTTAGAGCTAACCGACCTAAGTTATCGAAACCAAATCCCGACAAAAGCTATTCGTGCTATTTATAAATCAAAGAATTCAGCCTTTAAAAAACTAATTGTCGTCGATAAAGAAAATGGCGGTAAAGCTGATGCCTTAAATGTAGGTATAAATTTGGCTCAATTTCCGTATGTTGTATGTATAGATGTTGATTGTGTTTTAGATAGAGATTCATTACTGAAACTTGCCAAGCCTTTTTTAGAGTCAGGTCGAGAGCGAGTAATTGCGACTGGTGGAGTAATTAGAATAGCAAATCAATGTATTATTCAAGATGGTAGATTAGTTGAAGTGAATTTGCCAAATAAAATGCTACCACGTATTCAGGTATTAGAGTATTTACGAGCTTTTCTTTTAGGGCGAATGGCTTGGGAAAGTCTTGATGGGTTATTGATTATCAGTGGTGCTTTCGGGGCTTTTGATAAAGAAATAGCTATTCGAGTTGGAGGCTACAACACAAAAACTGTTGGTGAAGATATGGAATTGATTGTTCGTATGAGACGTTACATGCATGAACAGAATTTGCCTTATACAGTCAGTTATATTCCGGACCCACTTTGTTGGACAGAAGCTCCAGAAAGTTTCTCCATTTTTAAGAAACAAAGAAGTAGATGGATGAGAGGAACAATTGAAACCCTCTGGATACATCGAAAAATGTTTCTTAATCCGAGGTATAAATTATTGGGGATGTTAAGTGTACCATATTGGACTTTTTTTGAGTTGTTAGCTCCTTTAATCGAGACCTTTGGCCTTATTGTGACTATAATATTTATTTTATTAGGACTGCTCAATTGGCATTTTTTCATACTGCTTTTACTATTTGTTTATTTTTTTGCCGTTATGTTCTCGGTCTTGGCATTATTAAGTGAAGAATTCACTTTTCATAAATACCCCAAAATAAAAGACTTTCTTCGATTATTAGGGGGGGCTCTTATCGAACCAATTTACTTTCATCCTTTGGCTGTTATTTCAGCTCTAAAGGGTTACTATGATAAAATTAAAGGAACAAAAGGCTGGGGTGAAATGACGCGAACTGGTTTTCAGAAAAAATGAATTTATTAGAACTTGCACTGTGAATTTTATACACAGTTATTGGTTTTTTAATGAATTCTTTAATGATAATTTTTATAAATTATTAATTCAGAATTGCCTAAACACTGTCTTTCTGATTCGTAATAGTACTTAATAGCCTACACCACTTCAAAGTTAAAAGATTTTCGCCGTTCTTCATTTTTCAAAGTTGCTTTAAGCTACAATATTAAAAAGTAAATACTTTTTAATAATTTTGTAGAAACTTTAAGGATAAATACCTTACATCATGCGACAATTATTAAACTTCACATTAGAGCCAGAGGTGGCTCTTGATAGCATTGCTTTTCAGCAATTTTTGCTTCAACAATTCCCCAATATTTCGGCTGATGAATTGACTTTTCAGATTCAAAAGCAATCTATTGATGCCCGAAATCGTCAAGTTAAGATTTTAACAGATGTAGAAGTAGCCATTGGTGAAGATTTACCTTCGCTCGTCGAATTCGAGAAAAACTATCAAGATGTAAGCAAAGCCAAACAAGCAATTGTTGTAGGGGCAGGGCCAGCAGGACTTTTTGCTGCATTGCGATTGATTGAGTTAGGAATCAAACCAATCGTTATCGAAAGAGGGAAAGATGTCAGAGCAAGAAGACGAGATTTGGCGGCAATTAATAAAGACCATGTTGTAAATCCAGACTCAAATTATTGTTTTGGAGAGGGTGGAGCAGGAACATATTCGGATGGAAAATTATATACACGTTCCAAAAAACGAGGTGATGTTCGCAGGATTCTCGAAATCTTAGTGGCTCATGGTTCGACCCAACAGATTCTGGTTGATGCACATCCTCATATTGGTACAAACAAACTTCCGCAGGTTGTGGCAAGCCTACGTGAGAGTATTTTGAATGCAGGTGGCGAGATTCATTTTGAAACTAAGGTAATTGATTTTATCATTCAAAATGACGAACTGAAAGGTGTAATAACCACTGATAATCAGGAATTTGTAGGCGAAGGTGTGATTTTAGCAACGGGGCATTCGGCTCGTGATATTTTTGAATTATTAGATAAAAAACATATATTTATTGAAGCAAAACCATTTGCAATGGGTGTTCGGATTGAGCATCAGCAGAGTTTTGTGGATGCTTGTCAGTATCACCGAGCAGATAGGGGAATTTTGCCAGCGGCATCGTATAGTTTAGTTGCACAGACAAAGTACAAAGGTGTACAGCGAGGTGTTTTCTCTTTTTGTATGTGTCCGGGTGGTTTTATTGTGCCGGCATCAACAGCCGAAGGCGAATTGGTTGTTAACGGGATGTCTCCATCACGGCGGGATTCTAAATTTGCCAATTCGGGGATTGTGGTGGCTATCAATGAGGTAGATTGGCAAAAATATAAACATTTGGGGGCTTTGGCTGGTTTAGAATTGCAAAAGCAGGTTGAGCAAAAGGCTTTCCGTTTAGCGGTTCAGGGTTCAAAGTTCAATGGTCAAAGTGTTGATGAAACCGGAAACTCGAAACTCAACCATTGTCAGTTAGCTCCTTCGCAACGTTTGGTAGATTTTACAAATCGAAAAATTTCAGCAAATTTGCTCGAAACTTCGTATCAGCCGGGTTTGATTTCGATGGATATGAATGAAGTGCTTCCCGATATTATTGCGGTACCTTTGCGAGACGGAGTGAAAGAATTCGGAAAAAAAATGAAAGGATATTTGACGAACGAAGCCCAAATGATTGGTATTGAGAGCCGTACTTCTTCACCCGTCAGGATTCCGAGAGATAGAGAAAGCTATGAACACTTACAATTAAAACGTCTTTTTCCGTGTGGTGAAGGTGCAGGATATGCAGGTGGAATTGTTTCGGCTGCGATGGATGGAGAACGATGTGCAGAGGCATTAGTGAGCAAGTATGCTTGTTAGAAACCTAAACTAAACATATAAATTGTGCAATTTCACGACTTCATCAATAAAATTGACCAAGAGCTTAAAAGTCCGTTGCCCGGGCCAGATTTTCATCTCAAAATGATGAATCAGGCACGTGCTAATACACGTTCTAAACCCAATGAATTTACTCGCCGAAGTGCTGTTTTGATTTTGTTTTTTCCTAAACAGAGCGGAGTACATGTACCATTGATTCTTCGCCCTGCATACGATGGCGTTCATGGTGGACAGATGGCTTTTCCGGGTGGGAGGGAAGAAAAAGAAGATGAAAACCTTATCAGAACAGCCCTACGGGAAGCCCAAGAAGAAATCGGAATTAAGGCGATTGATGTAAAGATTTTGGGTCAATTAACCGAAATTTTTATTCCTCCGAGCAACTTTTTTGTTCTTCCAGTAATCGGATTTGTAAATTATCAACCCGAATTTTACCCTGATGCACGAGAGGTTGATGAAATCTTTGAAATTCATTTAAATGAATTCCTCGATGAGAAAAATGTGCAGGTTCGCAAAGTAAACGTCCGTGGTTTGCTGCTCGAAACACCTTGTTTTGTCATCAATGAGCGAATAATTTGGGGTGCTACTGCTATGATGTTGGCCGAATTAGTAGAAATATTGAAGCGTTGAGTTTACAGTTTAATTGGGTGTAAATTGAAATAGCCCAAAGATAAATCTCATTACTGAAATCCATTCGAGCTATTCAACTACTTAAACCAAGATTACAATTTATAGGCTTTTGAGAGTTTCAAATAGGTTTTTGATTTCTTCAAAACATGAGGTGCTAAACCAAGTCCTGTTAAACAGAATCCCAAAATTAGTAATGTGCTTGTATGGGCAAAAAACGTTCCAGAAGCCAAAATTCCCATTACTAAAATCGTAGAGAGTGGGAGTGAAAAAGCTAAAATAAGAACTGCCAAATTCATATCGAATGTTCTACGTTCTCGGACCAAATTTTTATCTTCTTCTTTGAGATTAATCGCCGAAATGTGGGAAAATGGCCAAAAACTACAAGAACTTAATGGAACAGCTACTGCCAGTAACATTAGATTCGGATTGGTTACATTGAAGATATTGATTATCAATGCACTAAATAGAATAGTGATACCTGCTCTGAAAAGTAAAATTGAGCTCACTAACTTTATTTTTCCTTCTTTGAATTGTACTGCAAGACCAATGTAAATCAAAACCAACGGGGTCATTAAGCTACTTGCACGATTAAAAAGCTCTGAAACAACAGTAGGGAGTGATTTCATATTTAATCCAAATGCCAAGAAACCAATCGCCAAAAGCATTATGATGTTGATTGGCTCTTTTACAAGGCTAAATAACAAACTTTTCACTTTACCTCTATCGTCTATTACCTCATTTCTGTTGTTTTGAAGGTACATTTTCATGGCAACGAAATACAGAAAATTCAGGGCGAAAAATTTATTTCCTACATCTCCCATTGCCGCTAAAGCGAGTGATTCATCTCCTAAAAATTCATTGATAAACGGAAAACTCGATAATCCCGGAGCCAACGAAGGCAGAAGCATTGTAAGGGTTCTGCCTGAAGTGCTTTCTTTTTCGATACCGAAAATGGGTAAAAAGTAAGGAGCTGTTAAGAAAATGAAAAAGTTGAATCCGAGGGTTAAAATAGGGTAGATGAGTAATGAAAAACTAATTTTAATGCCCATCAATGCAATAAAAACAGTTGACGGAAGTGCAATAGAAAGGATGATTTCTTTAACACCATTTATTTCGGTTTTGTTTTTTATTTTGCTTCGCAATGCAAGTCCTATGCCTATGAGTAGGAGTAAGATTAACGTTTTTTGTACTGCCTCAACCATAATTTTCTCTGTAATGAAGTGAATAAATAAAAATTTGAGGATTTATTATTTATTGCCAATGATGTTAAACAAATATCGGTCTGGCTATTGCCCGACCAATTTAAAATTTGGAGGAGTTATGAACTCCCCCAAATATCCTTTAACCTATGACAAAAAAAACTAAGATAATTCACCTAATGCTTTCACAAAAAGCTTCATTTCATCCATAGTTCCCATACTCACACGGCACCAAGGTTTATCATTGATGTCGAATGTTCGAATCATAACACCCTTTGCCGTCATTTTTGAAAGGAACTCTTTACCATCCATATTGATTGGGAAAATCACGAAGTTGGTATAAGATGGAATGTATTTATAGTTGAGCTTTTTGAGATTTTCGTACAAATACTCTTTACATTCGGTATTGAGTTTCTTGGTCATTGCCTGAAACTCGGTATCCTCAAAACTTGCGACTGCACCTAAAACTGATGTATGAGAGATTCCCATTCCACCACGGGTAATTTTCTGGATTTGGTCGAGTGTTGATGGTAATGCTACTGCATAACCTACTCTCAAACCTGCCATACCCATGATTTTTGAGAATGTACGGGCAATAATTACGTTTTTCTTTTCTTTGAGTAGAGAAACCATACTTTGAGCACCTGTGCCTTCGGCGAGTTCGAGGTATGCTTCATCAACAAAAACGGGTACTTTTTCAGAGACTCGCGAGCAGAAATCCATCAAGGCTTTGCTATCGGTAATTGTACCCACTGGGTTATTTGGATTACAGATATAAACCATTTTGGTGTCTTTGTCGATGGCTGCTTCCATTGCTTTGAGGTCGTGCGACCAATCTTTTGTGCAAGGTACTGGCTTCCATTTTGCTCCAACCGATTCGGCAACACGAATCAACGACATGTATGTTGGGTCGGCAGAAACAATATTTCCGCCATTCATAAACATTACCAGTGCAAATTTTTCGAGAAGGTCAGACGACCCTGGACCCATCATGATATGTTTTGTATCAACACCTTCTTTTTTAGCGATTTTATCTACTAAAACTGCCAATTCACGCCAAGAATAACGGTTTCCGCCCGAAACGGCATCAACAACCGCTTTTTTTGCACTTTCTGGCGGACCATAAGGGTTTTCGTTAGCGTTTAATCGAGCGGCCATTGCCATCACGTCTGGTCTTTCATCTAAAAAGTGTTCACGAAGTAAAGGACTGTAATAAAGTCTATTTTTTTCATCTACACTAAATGAGGCATTTTGAAAAGCACCCATCGAAATATGAGGAGCTAAGGCCATTCCGCCAAGAGTCATTAAACTTGATTTTAATAAACTCCTTCTGTTAACTGTGTTTTTCATAGATAATTCTTAGATTTTTTTGTTTTCTGAATAGATTTATTTGGTTGCTGTTAGTCTAAAATATTTTGTAAATGAGACATCTTTGTAAGTTGCCGAACAGGCCAATGAAACCGAAGAACCTGCAACCGGAGTAGCGATTCCGAGCGATTTCCAAGCGATTTTCAAAGTTGAACGTCCTTTGTCATCAGTTGTTACGTCTGATATTTTTGTACCGTTTCTCAATTTGAATGAAACAACAACTGACTTCACCGGAAGACTATCAATGCCGACTTTGTAATCAAGAAGTCCGTCTTTATTGAGTTCTAAAAATCGAGCTGTAATAACTGCATCGGCTGATGCTGAAGACGAAACCGAAGGCTCAGTAGTTAGACCGTTTGTTTTGGCACCTGTTACGGCATCTTCAAAAATGACTAAAACTGGTGAAACTACTCTATCAACGAATGGGTCATCGACTTTGCAAGATGAAACCACGAAACCTAATGCAATGATGCTGAAATATATTATTTTCTTCATATTTAAGTTTACCCCTAACCCTGAAGGGGGATTTGTTTGGTTAAATATGCTTGAGGATTTTAAGCATACTAAAGAAAACTAAATTTGATAATTGAATTACTCTGCCCACCAAAGTTTGGTTTTCATGTTATCAGTGCCGTTAATTTTAATTCCCTCATCAAGTTTTGCTTTATTGAGCGAGTACTCGGTGGTTGGGTATGGCAAACGTGTTGGAACAATGCCATCGTTTTCAAAAACTGCTCTTGGGTCGCGAGCCGAAAATTTCGGAAATCCAGTTCTACGGTATTCTGTCCATGCTTCAACACCTTGTCCAAAGAGTGCAATCCACTTTTGTTCGATGATTTTCTCTTTTGAAATCGCCCCAATTGTTTTTAAATAATCGGTTGGTGTTGTGAGTCCGTATTGTGCAAATGAAGCATCAATACCTTTTTTGAAATAATCATCTGCTTTACCATCAATATCGCCATCGAATGCTGCTTCGGCTAAAATCAAATTCAACTCGCTGAAAGTCATAATTACACTTGGCGTGTTTGCCCTCGTAAAGAAATCCCCCAAAACCGAACCCGACCCCAAATAAGTAGTCGCAATTGCATCTGGGAGACCGTTTGGAACACCCTCATAAACTCCAGATTTGTTTTTATTGGCAAATATTCCTAATCGGGTATCGCCAAGTGCCGAGAGTTTATCAACCAATGTTTTGCTGATGTTCCAGTCGGTGCGACTACCAATTATCATTACTTCGTGCCACTCGTTGTTACTTGGGCGTGTAGCCGTATTTGCAAGAAGTGCGTTATCGGCATTGCTTGTGAAAATTGGAAATTTGGCAGCATCAGCAAGAATTTCTTTCATGATGGCTCTTGATTCAGCTGATTTCTTAGCCGCCTGACGGTTTGCTAATTTCAAACGAAGAGAATTAGCAAATTTTTTCCATTTTAAAATATCACCATTGTAGATAATATCACCCGATACCGCTGGACCACCCACTGTGAGTTTCTCATTAGCCAATTTCAAATCGGCTAATAATCCTGCGTAAACTTTATCCATCGAATCGTAAGCAGGTGTGTAAACTGGAGTTGTCTCGGTTCCTTTGAGGGCATCGCTATAGGGTATTGCTCCGTACATGTCGGTCAATAAAGAGAAAACCCATGAACGCATCACAAGTGCAACACCTTCATAATTTTTATTCGGATTTTTACCTTTTTCGCCTGATTCAGTAATGATTCTTTGGAAATTGACCAGACCATCATTATAAAGCGATTTCCAAGTATTATTGTAAAAAGTAGGAGTAATACCGTAGTTATCGCCTTCGTTTGAGTAAATATTACGAGCTAAATACTGAATCCAAAGCATTGCACCATCGAGGTTCAAACGCTCAAATCTTGTATTACCTCCCCAATATCTATCAACCGATTTTTCGACAGCATACGGAAATAAGTATTGAGCACCAATTGCTGTTGGGTTGTTGGGGTCGGTATTCATTTCGTCGAATTCGCTCGTACAAGAACTTACCGAGCCGAGGGTTCCGACTATCAAAAAAGAATATAAAAATTTATTGAGTCTCATGTTCTTCAAATTTTAGGTGATTAATCTAAACTCAGCATTTTAAATTTCTGGAGTTTATTTTAGAATGAAATCGAAAGGTTTGCACCTAAACTTCTTGAATTTGGTAATTCACCGTAAGCAAATCCTTGTTGATTTCCACCGAATCGGTCAACTTCTGGGTCGATATGAGGCGTATTTTTAAATAAAATTGCCAAGTTTCTGCCCACAACCGAGATTTTTGCATTTTGCAAACGAAGTTTTTCAAGGACAGCTTTTGGGATGTTGTATCCAAAAGAAACCTCACGAAGTTTTACGTAAGAACCATCAAAAATGGCTGCTTCGTGATAACGACGTGGATTGTTATATCCATAGAATTGGTTTGCCGCAACAATCACATCATTTGGAACGTATTGCGGATTATCAGCAGTACCGATGTTCATCACACCTTTTCCGATTACACCTTCTTCACGACCAATGGCAGTTTCTGCGTACTGACCAGTCCAACGAGCAGTTCCTGTTCCTTCGTCAAATAAATCTCCACCCATTTTGACATCGACAAGAGCAGTAAGGGTAAATTTCTTGTAAGTGAAGGTATTTGTAAGACCTCCAAGCCATTTTGGTTGGATGTTTCCAAGAATTTTTGGAGTTGTTTCGACTACTGGTAAACCGTTTGCATAAACAATTTGTCCATCAGGAGCGTGTTTGAAACCGATTCCGAATAATGCACCGTATGGCATTCCAACCTGAGCAATTGAAGTGAGACCACGACGTTCTTGTAAGGTATAGGTGCTGAGACCTTCGGCCAATTCGATAACTTTGTTGCGGTTCCGTGAATAATTGAGACCAATATCCCATTTGAATCCTCTTGGAGATTCAAGAACTTTTCCAGTTAATGTAACTTCTATACCTTGGTTTGTAATTTTACCAGCATTCAAGATACGTTTATCATAACCACTTGCTTTTGAGATTTCTACACCTAAAATTTGGTTTTGGGTAGATTGGTTATAGTATGTGAAGTCGAGACCGAATCTATTTTTCAAGAATCTCAAATCTGCACCAAGTTCAATACCCGTTGTGATTTCAGGTTTAAGTGTTGCGTTCGAGATTGTTAAGTTTTCGTAATACTCTGGTAATGAGCTATTCCATGAACCACCCGAGCGGAAAGTTTGCATTAACTGGTAAGGGTCGGCATCGTTACCTACTTGAGCCCAACTCGCACGAATCTTTGCATAAGAAAGAACAGTTTTTGGATAATTTATCAAATCACTCAAAACTGCACTTGTTGATACTGACGGATAAAAATATGAACGAGCATTTGATGGTAGAGTACTCGACCAATCATTACGGGCTGTCAAATCTAAAAATAAGGCATTCAAATAACCTAATTGAACCGAACCATAAACACTTTGTACCTCAGCTTTTTCGATTCTACTTTCTACCGAATTCTGACTTGGGTTTGAATTGGCTAAGTTATATACTCCATCTACAACTAACTCACCAACATTTGTAAAATTACGTTTGTAGTAATTTGTACGTTGTGCTGCTCCAGCAGAAGCAACTAAAGAAAGGTTTTTTGAGATAGATTTATCGTAAGTTAAAAGTAAATCATGGTTGGTCTCTTGACGACGCAGCACTTCTTCTGAATATCTTCCTGGCGTTTTGTTTCCGTTTCTAACTCGTTCAAAATTGATTATGTTTGTTCGCGTATCGGTCCACAAATCGGTACCACTTCTGAGCATCAACTTCAACTCTGGTGAGAGGTTAAAATTAAGGGCAATGTTTCCAACCAAACGGTCTTTATCATTTGTAAATGGTAACAATTCGCTCAGATAGAATGGGTTTGTAAAGAATGTGTGCTGCCAGTTAGGTGGGTCAGTATCGGGAAGTCTTCCGGGTAATGCTCTCTGAATATGAACAGAAGTATAATCTCTCCAGTTGGCGAGTTGGTCCCAAGAAACATGACGGTGCGACCAAATGAATTGGTCTCCGTTTTGATATGTTCTATTTCCACCCGATTTTAAATATTCTCCCGAAACAACAGCCGTTAAAAACTTCGATACTTTGTAATTCGAGTTAATTTTGAAGTTATTTCTAAAGAAGTCGTTATAGGCCATCAAACCTTTTTGGTCGAGGCGTCCAACACTTAATCTGAAACTTCCTCTTTCGTTTGCACCCGAAATAGCAACGTTATTGGTTAGTGTAGTCCCAGTACTCCAATATTCATCCCAGTTATTTGGTTGTGGAGTGAGAGGTGCGACACCGCTACCAGTAAACCATTGTCTAACCAAACGGCCATCCATCGGTGCCCCCCAGCTTTCATCTGTACCATCCGTACCAGTTGTTGAGCCGGGTCTTACTGTTCCATAAGCTGCACGGTATTGTTCGTATGCATCAGGTGTGATTGCCCCACTCCAACCATCTGAATACCATGTTACGTAGCCGCTTCCTCCACCATAAATGTTTTGAAAGTTTGGCTTAACCAATGGTCTCTCAGCGGTGAAGTTTGAATTGAACTCAACTCCTAAGCCTTTAGTGCCTGCACCGTCTTTGGTAGTGATAAGAATTACTCCATTTGCTGCACGAGAACCATATAGAGCGGCTGCGTTTGGCCCTTTTAATACCGAAATTTCTTTGATGTTATCGGGGCTGATTTCAGAGATACCACCACCAAATTGCTTATCGAACTGTTGTTGAATCGGTACACCATCTACAACGATAAGTGGTTGGTTGTTTCCAGAAACCGAAGAAGAACCTCTAATTTGGATTGTTGAGCCGCTACCTGGACCACCGTTGGCACTGATTCTCACACCAGCGATTTTGCCAGATAAGCCATTTACCACGTTGTTGGAGCGTGCTTCGGTTAGGCTTTCGCCTTTAACCTCTTGTTGTGAGTAACCTAAGGATTTTTTTTCGCGAGAAATACCGAGGGCTGTTACAACTACCTCGTTTAAGACTTTTGAATCTGGCTGTAGCGTAACTTGATAACTATTTTTGTTATCTATTTTTATATCTAATGTGATATATCCAATCGAACTTACAGTTAAGAATCCGCCAGTGGCAGGAACTTTAATCGAGAATTTCCCATCGGCATCGGTTACAGTACCTATTGTTGAACCTTTAATTGTAACTGATGTGCCTGGGAGAACCCCTTCGCTTTCAGAACTCACTACACCCGTAATGAGTCGTTCTTGGGCCAATACTGAAAATGGTAATAGAAAAAGTAGAGATAGGTAAAAATTCTTCATCATATTCTACGGTTTAGTTTAGTTGATGTAACTGTCCCTTCTCAACCGAAGTATCACAAGACTCCGACCGCTCTGCTTGCAATACCCGGTTTTGAAGGAAATTATAGGGTTTAGTTTGGACAAAGTGTAATTTTTAATCAAAAATCAAATGATTTTGATAATCTCTTATTTGGTTTTTTGTTGTCTCTGAAAGTTTGGCTCGCACCATCTTTCTCTTATGAAATTACTTCAATCGAAGTGTTTCACACCCGCAGTTTTGCGTAGTTCTTTTGATTACAAACATCCTCTTTTTTTGCGGTCGGAAGAAATGATGTTTGATGAAGAATTGTTGTACTTATCTAAGAATTATGTTTTAAAAGTAGTATGTTGAAATTAAAAAGCAAAGTTTTTGTCAAAAAAAAATGGTCTAAATTGAAAATTAATTCAAATTAGACCAAGAAATATTAATAAAGTGCAATTATTACTATGTTTTTATTTAAAATTTAATTTTATCCTCAATCTTAATATCTAATTTGATGATGTTATGAAAAATGAATTTTATGAAATTAAAATAACAAAATTGGTAAATATATGTTTCATAAAATGGTAATAATTGTTTTAAATTTTAAAAAATGTTAAAAGTATGTGTTTGTGTTGTTCTTTTTAATGTATTGAATTTATTGTAATATTTTAATATTTGAGTATTTCTACTTATACGTATGTATTCATTTTTTTTACTCATTTTTCCAATTAAATTAAGGTAACTTCTAATTTTTATCAGATTTGTTTTTATTACTTGATTCAAAATCTGTTAACTTATTTTTTAGCGATTCTATTTCTCTACGTTGTTCATCAATCAATTCTTTCAATGCCTTTATTGATTCAATAATCATTGGGTCATAGGTCCCATATGATGCAGATAGATAACCCTCACTATCAGTTTTTATGTTTTCTGGATAAATTTGCTGTAAATCTTGGGCTATAAAACCATAAACTTTTTCTGAACCTCTACTTTTATCAACCCAATTGTAACTTACACCTTTCATCTTCAACACTTTACCCAGAATCTCTTGAGAATTTAGATATACAATATTTTCTTTGAGTCTTCTGTCTGATGGGATTATCCAGTTGCCAGTGCCGGTATTCTTAAATGCCTCTCCATTTACTTGCAAAGCTTCAGGACGGCTCTCTAATGCCCCCGTTAATCTGTTAATACCTACCCGATTAAGGGCAAAATCACCGCTTATGAGACTAGCTGTTGAATCAGAGTTTTCGATAAATAATTTATTCGAGTAATTAGTGGTATTATTGCCATTACCAGCAAAACTACCAATGAGAACATTTCTACTACCAGTAAAATTCAGTCCAGCATCATTTCCAATTACTGTGTTATAACTTCCATTTTGGTTTGTAATATTGGTTCTATAACCTATTGTAGTATTATAGTTCCCCTGACTATTATTTATTCCAGCCGAATAACCGAGTGCAGTATTGTACTGACCATCAAGCGTCAGCATTAAAGCAAACGCCCCAACCCCTGTGTTTTGATTTAACCCACTGATATTAAGTGCTTGGTAGCCAATGGCTGTATTGTCATTTCCGCCTCCGTTTAATTCTAAAGATTCATAGCCAATGGCGGTATTTCTATTACCTGTTTCATTTGTGAACATCGCTAAATTTCCTACAGCGACGTTGTTATTACCTGAACCATTGCCTTCGAGAGCACTATTACCCATTGCGACATTTCCTGTACCCGAAATATTCATTGCCAACGCATTGTAACCAAAAGCATTGTTATCGTTGGCATTATTTTGATAAAGTGCTGCATAACCAAATGCGTTGCTTCTATTCCCCGCTATGTTTTTTTCTAATGCAGAATGTCCAAAAGCATTGTTATAATTGCCTGTTGTGTTTAGGTTTAGAGATTTATATCCCAAAGACGAATTAGAGTTTCCGCTTGAATTGGCGTTAAGAACACTCGCACCAATGGCAGTATTATAATTGCCCGAGCTAATTGCCCGCATTGCTACATCACCAACAGCGGTATTGTATTGTCCAGTGTTGTTTGCAGTAATCGAATTAAAACCAAACATTGCTTCGTATCCAATAGCTGTATTGAATGTTTCACGACCAGTCGTTCGGCTATCAGCATAATACATTGCAGAATAACCAATGGCGGTACTTCGAGAATTTGCAACATTTGAATACAAAGCCCCATTACCCAAACCCACGTTTTTAGTGCCTACTGTATTAAAAAACATAGTTCTACTACCCACAGAAGTGTTTTCAGACCCTTCGTTATTATATACCAAAGAGCTTGCACCGATGGCAGTATTATCAACACCAATAGTATTTGTATACAACCCCCAATAACCTAAGGCTACATTGCCTGAACCTGTTGTGTTAGATTGTAAAGAACTTGCTCCTACAGCAGTATTGCTACTGCCAGAAGAGTTCCCTGATAAGGAATAATCACCGATAGCAGTGTTGCTTATTCCGGTGTTGTTTACAGGGGCGGCACTACCCTTTAATGCAAAATACCCAAGTGCTGTATTGTAAGTTTCTCGCCCAGTTGTTCTGTTATCAGCATAATGCATGGCATAATAGCCAATGGCTGTTTGTCTTGAGTTTGCTTTGTTATTATATAGGCTCTGGAATCCCAAAGTAGTATTTTGAGTTCCTGTGGTATTTAAACCTAATGAACCATATCCAACGGCTGTATTGTTACTACTTGTGGAATATTGCAGAGCAAATACACCAATGGCAGTATTATAATTTGCATCAAAGATATTTTGTAATGAACCATTCCCAATGGCAACATTATAATCACCAGAATTATTTAATGATAATGCATTATTGCCAATAGCCAAGTTATTATGTCCTATTTGGGTATTGGCAAGTGCTTGGTTTCCTACTGCGATATTATCGCTCACAGTATTATTTCTGAGTGCAAAATCACCAATAGCAATATTATTATTACCGTTTACGTTAAATTCGCCTGCTCTAAAACCGATACCTATATTACGGGAATTAATATTGTTTTGTAGGTTTAATGCAGATAAACCTATGGCTATACTGCCATTACCATTAGTGTTTGATTGCAAAGCACCAGTTCCAATAGCATAATTATACTGTCCAACTGTTAGGTTTCTAAGGGCGTTTTCTCCAATTGCCGCATTTGTTGGATTGGAAGTGTTTGGTAATTTACCCCTAATCCCGCTTGGAGTAATTGTAATACTTTCATCAATTGTTTGCTTGACAAATATTTGAGCATTGACAATACTACTCCAGAATATAAGAATTAAAATTATTTTTTTCATTTTACCGATTTATTTATGATTAACTCGCTTTAGCACAACTACCTTAACTTGTTGCGTTTTATGGTTTAATCCTATCTTCATCATTCTGTAAAACCAATGATACGCCAAAACTGTCCTACATTCAATATTGTTGGTTTAGTGAATGTTGATTCCATTGATATTTGTGAAGTTATACTTCTCAAAAAAACAGTTTCTGAATTATTATTATCCGCATCAATTTCTCAAAGGCGAATGATGAAGTTTTTTAGCATTTGCCCTCAAATCTTAAAGCACAAAAATTATGACTCAACAGATAAGTTTAATGTTGAAAAGTAGTTTTATTTTTGAATTCCGATAATTCGCCATCTTTCATAAATATGGTCCCAGATGAGGGTACACCCTCCTGTGCCTGAAATTGTTTCGTTTGGTGATGTAAAAGTGCCACCTGTGATTATTCGGTCCTTTGGATTAACAGTGGTAGATTCATTGATAATTTGGATTCCTCCCTGAACAATTAAGTGAACTATCACTCCTTCTTTACCATCTGTTATTCCATGAAAATCTCTTCCTTCACCCCAAACATAAAGAATAGACCGTCCATTTCTTTCAAAAGCACTTATATTAGGTTCAATATAGCCTTCTGGACAATCTAATGCTACGTCTCCATTTACTCTTAATTTTACGTTTGGAGATTCGTCACCGATTCCAACATTTCCATTTGCCTGAATAGTCATTTTGGCAGTTGTTGTGGTGGTTCCGCTCTGTGTTGTATAAAATTTCAATTCTGCACCAGTTGCAGTCGATGTCCAGTTTTCGCTTGCTAACATATCAATTCTCGCTCTTGCAGTTGTAAAACCAGTTGCATCATGCCCTTTTCCACCAAAACGAGCTAAAATATTATTGATTTGTGTAGCAGTTGGTAATAAATTATTCCCTCTTGCACTTATCCCAAAATATGATGGAGCATCGCCACCATACCGATAAACAGCAACACCTTTATCGCTATCGGTAGGTTGTTGTACTTCAAATTGATGGTCAGGTAAAAAATTTAGTGAATGCCAGTATTCACCCACACCAACTTTACCATCATCATTTATAATTATCCTACTTCTAAATGAGGCTTCACCATTCTTGTTCGAAAAAAACTCCATTCTTGAGCCTTGATTATTGGTAGTCCAGTTTTGTGTCGAGTACATTCTAATTCCTGCACGCATCGAAGAAATTGAATTTCCTCCGTAGCCTCTGCCTTCAATACTAAGGAGAAGTTGATTATTGGTTACATTAGTAGGGTTTGTAAATGTCCCATTAAGTTTAACCCCAATAATACTTGGGAAGCTGGTACTTCTCAAAAAGACTGTTTCTGAATTGTTATCATCCGCATCAATTTTCCCCGGACGAATTGTAATGTTTTGGGCTAAAACATCCGAAAAAGATAATATCAATAGATTGAATAATATAAATTTTGTTTTCATGATTAATTTCTTTATTTAATTTTAAATGTGTTTCATATTGAATTTTCAGAGATATCAATCTTCAATTACTCAGAAGTCAAAAAATATTTTTAATTTTTGGGTCAAGGATATATCATAATTACTTTTGATTATATTGAACCGAAATTCCTCTTACCCCAAGACTTGCGGTTGCCCAATTTCCACAAGCAGCAGTTCCGTTAGCAGTATTGTCATCGAAACTTTGAGCAATTACATAATAGAAGTAATCTTGGTTGTTGACAACATTAATAGTGGCTTGTGAAAGCGTCAAATTTGTGCATCTAATTGGGCAATTTGGGTCTTGCCCCGATGCCAATGAAACAATTGTTCCCAATGTTTCGGGCGGACACCCATTATCTGCAACACGATAAAATGTGAATTTCAGTGAACAATCCGGAAAATTCGTTTGCCCACTTCTATCCAAGTAGCAAGCTTCCAGTATTTGAATTTCGGAATTATGCGGTAAATCAATAGGGGCCATCATCGAGGCACTCTGGGTATTTCCTGCATTTTGGGTTACAATCGAGTATTGCGGATTCTCTGCATATTCCATATAAAAACCTCCCGCTCCCAGACTAATCATGGGCTGAAATCCACTCGCATGAAGTTGCCAATGTGAAACTGTTGGTGTGTTTTTCATCACCCCATTTTTCATGGTTACAGTTCTTTCTGTTGCATCATTTATCATTGAAGATGGCATAATTGAGGCAGGACCAGGCTGTGCAAATGTATAGTAACCTATAGACCAAATTAATATTGTAAAAAATGATTTCATGGTTTTAACATTTTGATTAATTGTTATTTTCTGAATATCTCGAAATTGCATCGACAACTTTATTGATTCGTCTTCTCGAAACTGCTGTCTCGAACCCATCAGTCAATCTGATAATTTGATGTGATTCTTGGCCAATTGAGTCACTTTTCAAAAAGTGCATATTTATCATGCATGATTTATTGACTCGAAGAAAAGGCGAGCTAAGGTCTTTTTCGTAGGATTTGAGTGTGCGAGCAATGATTAATTTATTGCCAGAACTAAGCACCAAATGGCTATAATTTATATCGGCTTCTATCCTGATGATTTCTTCAAGGTTAACCTTGTTTTTTGAGTTGGGGTGAAGGCTCTTAAATGTTTTCATGATTATGCTATTTTAATAGCACAAATTTTGAAAATTAAGAATTATCAAAACATCGTGTAAATAGGGATAATTTGCCACTTAATAAATTATTTGGTAGGTATTTGGGTTTAATTGCATCTTTTAATTGCAATTTTTATATTTATGCTATAAAAAATCTACCCAAAATGTTTAAGCTGTGTTTAGTCGATGACCATGAATTGCTTCTTAGAGGATTAGCCACAATAATCGACTCTCAAAATGATTTTATGGTTGTTAAAACTTGTTTTTCGGGAGGCGAATTGCTCAATTTTCTAAACCAAAATCATGAATTAGATATTTTGTTATTAGATGTAAACCTCCCAGATATTGAGTCTGAAGAGTTACTCGCAAAAATTCGTCAGATAAATCCAGACCTCCCAATTATCTACTTGACAATACTTCGAGGTTCGAGGATGTTTCATCGCCTCCGGAAACACCGATTTCAAGGGTATTTATTGAAAGATACTTCTTACGATATACTATTCGAGGCTATTCGAACTGTCGCAAAGGGCGGATTTTACTATTCAGATGATATTGATTTGAATTTCTCTAAAGATGAGTCAATCCACGAAAGTTCGTATATAAATAAGAGTTCGGCGGTGGTTTTGAGCAATCGAGAGAGAGAGATTTTGAAATTGATTTGCGAAGAATATAGTAGTTCTCAAATTGCCGAAAAACTATTCGTTAGTGTAAGTACGGTTGATACGCATCGCCAAAATATGATGATAAAACTTGGCGTTAGCAACACCGTTGGCTTGGTCAAATACGCATTTACATACCATTTGGTATAATCTACACACCATTTACTCGTTTTACCCAAATTTCTACCCAATATGAAAAGAATTGTCTTTTTATTTATTTGCTGTGTACTATTTACTCAAAGTTTTGGTCAAATTACCCAAGAATCAATCCTTAAAAAAATTGATAAAACCTTACTTTTTTACGAATCAAAGAAGGATTCAATCAAAATTATGGCCGAGGAGATTAGAAGCGATGCCAATAAAATCGGATTGAAGAAGGAGGCCAGCTATTATTATCGATTTATAGGTTTTTATTATGAATACGACGGTAAATTAGAAAAAGCAGCAGAGTCATATCTCACTTATCTTAAAACAGCCGAAGAGAACGGTTTTGTGGATGAAAAATACCAAGCAATTGGAGATATTTTTAATATTTACTACAACACAAATAGGATTCCAGAAGCTAAGAAGTTACTGCTCAAAGGAATTTATGAAGGTCAAAAAGAAAAAGCCAATCAACGAAGACTATCTACTTATTATACAAATTTAGGTACAATTTATAGAAACGAAGGCAAGTACGATAGTTCGTACCAGTGTTATACTAACTCGCTTAAAATAAAAGAAGTAATCAAAGATTCGGTTGGTATTGCCGATGTTAAAATTAATTTAGCAACCTTGCTTATCAAACAAGGTAAGTATTCCGAGGCAAAACCTTATGTTGTACAAAATATCGAATTTCATAAAAAAATGAAGTTTGAAGAAGACCTTTGGTACGATTACAGCAATTTGGCTTCGATTTACCTGAATACAAATCAAAAAAGTGAAGCGGAAAAATATGCGATTGAATGTCTCAGTATTTCTAAAAAAATCGAATCGAAACCTAAGGAACACCTTTCGATTGGAGGTTTGGCCGATGTGTATGCTCATTTTGGCGACTACAAAAAAGCCTACAAATACTTTGTTTCGTACGATAGTTTAGGTAAATCACTTTTGAATTTAGAAACCAATCAGTCAATCACTGACCTTAGAGAAAAATACGAATCAGAGAAAAAAGAACAAGAAAATAAATTGTTGAACCAACAACTTGAACAACAAAAGCAGCGTCAGGTTGCATTTATGATTGGTTTAATTGGGTTATTTATCTTCTCAAGCATCATTGGGTATTTCTGGTATAAAAATCGTCAGAAAAATAAATTGATTGAGCATCAAAATTATCGACTATCTGAACTAAACAAAGAAAAGAATAACCTAATTAGTATGGTTTCGCACGACCTAAGCACACCTTTTTTGACAATTAAAACGTGGAATAATATCTTGAAAATGAACATCAAGGATAATCCGAAGGCAATTGAGGCGGCAGAGGTAATTCAGCAAAGTTCAGATAATGGAATATCGCTTATTAAAAAGATTCTGGATGTCGAAAAAGCTGAAACGAATCAGCACGAACTCTCGCTCGAAAGGTTCGATTTAATGTCTTCGGTAAATCATGTAATTACAGAGTTTTCTGAAATCGCCGCAACAAAAAAAATAGAATTATTGAATACATCAATCCCCAAAAATATTTCAATTTTATCCGATAAACACTTGATAAATAGACTTTTAGAGAACTTGATTTCAAATGCTATCAAATATTCAAATTCGGATTCTAAAGTATGGATTAACGTTGAAGAAAGAACAGAAAAGATACTTTTGAAAATCAGAGATGAAGGTATCGGTATCGCCCAGTCTGAGCTTCCAAATTTGTTTTCTAAATACGGTACTGCTACCTCAAAACCCACTGCTGGCGAGGTCTCGACTGGCTTGGGCTTGAGTATTGTCAAAAGGATTCTGAATGAAATCGGCGGAGAAATCAGTGTTCAATCCGAATTAGGTAAAGGCTCGGAGTTTACTGTGATTCTGAAAAAGTAATCCACATTTTATCCAATTTGAGGCTCGAAATTGCAGAATTTTGAGCCTTTTTTTATTATATTTGCATAAATAACGCTTTTCGACAAATATCCAAGATGAGTGAGCAAAACACCAATTATGACCCGACCAATCAGAAAGAAGTGATTGATGATATGTTTGAGAACTGGTTTCTTGAATATGCATCTTACGTAATTCTTGAGCGGGCGGTTCCAGCTACTGAAGACGGCCTAAAACCTGTACAACGACGGATTTTCCATGCCCTCAAAGAAATGGATGATGGGCGATTTAACAAAGTGGCCAATGTGATAGGTGCCACCATGCAGTATCACCCACACGGCGATGCTTCGATTGGTGATGCCATCGTTTCGATGGGGCAAAAAAACTTGATGCTCGATACACAAGGCAACTGGGGCGATATTCGTACTGGGGATAGTGCTGCGGCTCCGCGTTACATTGAGGTTAGGTTATCTAAATTTGCCAACGATGTGTTATTTAACGAAGACACAACGGAGTGGCAGATGTCTTACGACGGTCGAAAAAGAGAGCCAGTTACTTTTCCTGCTAAGTTTCCGCTTTTGTTGGCTCAAGGTGTTGAAGGTATCGCAGTTGGTCTTTCTACAAAGGTATTATCACATAATTTTATCGAACTCTGTGAGGCCGCAATCGCTTACCTCCGAAAAGAACCTTTCCAACTTTATCCCGACTTTTTGACTGGTGGGATGATTGATGTTGGTAACTACAACGATGGTGCGAGAGGTGGAAAAGTTAAAGTTAGAGCCAAAATTGCCGAACTCGATAAAAAAACACTTGAAATCCAAGAGATTCCTTTCGGAACAACCACTTCGAGCTTGATTGATTCAATCATCAAAGCCAACGATGCGGGCAAGATAAAAATCAAAAAAGTTGAAGATAACACCGCTAAAAATGTATCAATTATAGTACATTTGGCTCCGAATACCTCGCCAGATATTACGATAGATGCACTTTACGCATTTACCGAATGTGAGACTTCAATTTCGCCAAATGCCGTTGTAATCATTGACGAAAAACCGCATTTTGTATCGGTAAGTGATATTCTTAAAACTTCGACCGACCAAACGGTTCATTTGCTAAAAAGAGAACTCGAACTCAGAAAGCACGAACTCAAAGAAAAATTGCTTTATAGTTCGCTCGAAAAAATCTTTATCGAAAACCGTATTTACCGTGATATTGAAGAATGTACAACTTTTGAATCGGTAATCGAAACCATCGACCGTGGACTCGACCCATTCAAAAAAGAATTTTATCGTGAGATTTTAGAAGAAGATATTTTGAGATTGACCGAAATCAAAATCAAACGAATTTCTAAATACGATTCATTCAAGGCGGATGAATTGATGCGTAGATTGGAGGATGAACTGGCAGAGGTTGAGGATAATTTGGCAAATATCGTGCGTTATGCGATTTCATTCTACAAAGATTTATTGAAAAAGTACAGTAAAGGAAGAGAACGTAAAACCGAAATCCGTCAGTTTGGAGCTGTTCAAGCAACTGTTGTGGCAGCTAACAACCAAAAACTTTATGTTGATAGGGAAGGAGGGTTTATTGGTTACGGTTTGAAGAAAGACGAGTACGTAATGGATTGCTCCGATATTGACGATATAATCGTTTTCAAAAAAGATGGTAAATATGTTATAACAAAAATTCAAGAAAAGGTTTTTGTTGGCAAAGACATCATTTATTGTTCGGTTTTCCGTAAAAATGACGAACGAAAAATCTATAATGCAATCTATTTAGATGGCAAATCTGGTACATCCTACGCAAAACGTTTCTTTGTAACGGGAATTACTCGCGATAAAGAATATGATGTTTCGATGGGTAATCCGAAGTCGAAAGTTTTGTATTTTACTGCCAATGAAAACGGCGAGGCCGAGATTGTGACCGTTAATCTTACTGCACAATCAACTGCCAAAAAGAAGATTTTTGATTGGGATTTTGCTGAATTGGCCATCAAAAACCGTTCGTCGATGGGGAATGTAGTAACTAAATTCCCGATTCGTAAAATTGTTTTGACCAAGGCAGGTAAGTCAACATTGGGCGGAATGGACATTTGGTTCGATGCGGTTATCGGTAAATTGAATCGTGACGAACACGGTAAGTACCTTGGTAATTTTGGTTCGGATGATAAGATTTTAGTGATTTACAAAGATGGACAATACGAATTGACCAATTTTGAATTGACCAATCGTTATGAGCCACGTGAGGTTTTAATCGTTACGAAATTAGAACCTGATACTGTTATCTCGATTTTGCATTACGAAGGCGAGCAAAAGCAATATTACATCAAGCGTTTCAAGATTGAAACCACAACGATGGATAAGAAATTTATGTTTATTTCGGATGCAAAAAATTCTCGTTTGGTTTTGGCGAGTGTTGATAAATACCCACGATTTGAAGTCAAGACCAAAGCTGACCGCAAATCCCCAGTCGAAACTAAAGAAGTGGATGTTGAGGATTTTGTAGATGTTCGTGGTTGGAAAACTAATGGTCAAAAAATCAATACCGATGTCGTTGAGGCAAAGTTACTTGCACCCAAAGTTGTTGAAGTGGCTCCAAAAGAAACGGAGCAAATAAACGAAATTGAAAGTGATGCCGAAAGTCAAGAGGTGACAGATGAAGGAGATGGTCAATTAGCATTATTTTAATTAAAAGCCTCCAAATTATGGAGGCTTTTTGTTTGGTTGATTTCTTTGAAATAATTACTTCTTCAACTGCTTGATTTCTTTCCTCAAAGCATCAATTTCCTTTTGTTGCTTGATGGTATAGAGTGTGAGTTCTTCTACTTTTTCGAGTAGTTTCGATACCATTGCATCCATGGCTACGCCTTTTTCTACGACTTCGCTCGCTGACGGAACATTCGGTAAGTGGTTATTCTTGGCTATAAATTTTTCTACTTCTTTGAGTGACATCAATGGATAGTTTTTCTCAAAAACCCTATCGGACCATTGGTTTTCGTTGGCATATTTTATCTTGAAAGAATTTAGCACAAATTGTCCTTCGTCGTCAAGTTCCAAGAAATTGCGGTCATTGATTTTATAGACAGGACTATTGTAGGCCATACGTGTGTTGAAAACTCCTTTTACATCTAACCTATAACGTGGATTAGACAAGCCGATACCGACTTTCACGAGTGAGGTATCGCCCAAAACTAAGCCATCACTTACCGAAACTTTGGCGTTGTAGCCAATGGCTGAGGCACGTTCGAGTGCATTTTGATTCACACCAACTCCACCAGCGTAACGTCCAAAATAAGAACCGGATTGAGCAAAAGCTCCGAATGTTAAGAAAAACGAGAAAATGAAATATACTTTTTTCATAGTTATAATGTTTATACAAATTTCATAATGTTAAAAATCTATTGAAATACCTATTTGGAGGTATTTTGATAGCTCTGCCAATAAAACCAACTTAAAAGCATAACAAAGGCAATAAGTAAGGCATAAGCAAAAGCATCGGGGTGTTGGGTATAAAAACTTTTCTTGGTTACGAGTAGAACCTCATTGGTTGAAATGTTTGAAGTAAACCACGGAATTTGACCATAAACTTTACCGAATGGGTCGATGAAGCACGAAAGACCACCGTTTGAACAGCGAGCTACACTTCGGCGATTCTCGATGGCCCGAATCTTGGTCATGTTCAATAAAAACTTGGTTGCGGGTGTTTTGCCAAACCACGCATCGTTGTTCATGAGTGCAATGTATTCGGCTCCGCTATTCACTAATTTTGCTACTTTTTGTGGGTAGGTTTGTTCCCAGCAAATCGTTAGAGCTACATTAAAAATACTCCCTTCACTACTCAAATAATTGAAAATGTGAGGTTCGTTTCCGCCCACCAAAATACGGTTCTGAAATGATGGGTAATCGCTCAAATAAGGCATGGTTTCCATAAATGGCAAGCCGTATTCTTTTTCATAAACCTTTATTTGGTCGGGCGTGATTTTCAGCGAATCCCACATCATGGCCATTTGTGGCGTAAAAACTAATGACTTGTTTTTGTATTTTTTGAGTTGATTATCAATCGTTTCCGAATAACCAACAGCCACCGAAGTTTGCCAACTCGAAATAGCATTTTTTGTAAATTGAAACAAACTCGAATCTTGAAACAAGGCCAGCGGAAAAGTTGCTTCGGGTAAAATCAGTATATCGGGGCTTTGCGTTCGCACGGCCGAATCAGAAAGCGACACAATTTGCTCGAATGTCTGGTTCAATATCACCGAGTCGAGCGGTAGATAACTATCTATATTGGTCTGAATCAACGAGACTTTTGTTTGGGTATTAGCCGTTCCGATGGCACTTTTGGGCGAAATCTGAATTTTGAAAAAACTATATCCAAAAGCCAATAGTAAGCATCCAAACGTAAGGAAAAGATGCTTTTTAGTTCGGTAAACTATACCAAAAGTGAGCAAAACGTTGAGCATCATCACCCAAAAACTCAAACCCCAAAGCCCCGAAAAATCGGCTATTTGATTGAAATACTGCATGTTGGCTTGCGTATAACCCAAGTGCAAAACCTGCAAATTATGCGGAAGCGGTTGCGTAAGCCATTCGACCAAACTCCACAAAAAGGGCAGTAAAATGAGTGCTTTTTGCCAGCCGATTTTCTTCTGAATAAAAAAATGAATAACAAACGTAAGATTCAGAAACAAAAGCTGACTTAGCAGACAAACCAAAACCGCAATGGGTTTATAATAGCCCGTCCACCAAAAACCAATGACGATGGTGAAGCTATAAACCACCAATGTTTTGAGTAAGTATTTGCCAAACGAATTTTCGTTTTGGATAGACAATAAAAATGGTACAAAAGCCACCAATGCCAATGGCCCTTGATGGAAATCAGAAAAACTGAGGTATGATAAACCCAACAGAATTCCCGAAAACCAAAAGAGGTGTTTTTGTATGTTGTTCGGCTTACTCATTGATGATTTTCCAGCTAAACTCAACGTTTGATTTTCCTTTTTTTAATTCTTTCACTTCAAATCCCTCACGAGTTTTTTTCGAGATGAATACGCCATTACAATCGCCTTCGAGTTGAATGTTTATTTGAAGATTCTCAAAGTTTTCAACTGGACTATCGAATCTGATAAACGAACTTCCATTTGTCAATCTTCCTTTTCCTCCAACTTTTTGGGTATTTTCGGTTGCCAATCGAGCCGATGGTGCTGGTGTAGAGCCCAATTTTTGCCAGTTAGTACCATCGAAATAATAGAAGCCAGGGGTGTTGTCAATCTGATAAACCAAAAGTCCAGTAGCAGGCGAACTTGGGCGGTTTGATTGAGCAATTCTTGGAATCAGAATACCCAAACTATCGCTTTTTACATCTAAAATTGCTGATGGATGTGCTGTGTCGTTGTCAATATTGATGGTTATGCCTTTGCTGTCGTTATTGAGTTTTACATCATTTCCCTCGCTTAGTGAAGATGTTTGCACCACCGTACGGTATTCAATTTCGCTCACCGTTACATTTCCGCTTGTGCCAGATACTTTTGCCGTAAAATATTCGCCAGATTTAGTAAGAAAACCGACATGATTCGTTGTCGAAACCAACGTGTAAGCAACAGTATTGTTGGGGCGTGTATATTTCTGAATACTCGTAAGCATTCGCAGGCAATTGTATGTACCCGTAGGCGTAGTGATTGTTCCGAAAGCATCGACATTTACGGTAAACACTTCTTTAAGTGTTTTTTGATTGGTAACATGGTCAGTTTCTTCGCTGGTACTACTGTAATTATCATTCAAATCAAACGGTACATCAGCTACTTCGTAGTCAGATTCATCAAAAGTATCATCGCTTCCTACCTCCAAATCATAACTACTTCCGATATGATAGACACCATCAGCAGCAAAATTATAATGGTCATAGACATCCATCGGACGGTCGTTTTCGTCATAATAGGCTGTTCGCATTACTTTATTCGCTCCAGCTACTTGTAACGCTGGGGGTACACTCGCTATTGCAATAAAATCTCCTCGACCCGCTCCATTAAAATAGGTTAAAAAATTTGCGGGTAGTGACCATGTTTGTGGTGTAGAATTGTTGGCTGTGCCAATATTCATAGAAAAAGAAGCATTTGGATTAGTGTAATCTAACCAAGTTTTACCAACTGCCGTGAAAGAATCAAAATCATCAAGCGTTATCGAGATAGCAGTATTATTCTGTACGACCGAATTACTTTTTGCCGAATTTTGTAAGTTCAAAGCACTTACATCAAAAAGTTGAAGCTTTTTCGAGTGATATAATTGGCTTTCAGCTGAGATTCGTCCATTATCCATTTTTTCTCCACCAACACAACCTGATTTTCCGTAACAAGTATTTTCTACTGACCCTAAGATGAGATAAAAGGTAACCAAAGTTATAAAATGTAATTTCATCGTATTATTAGTATTTTCTAAATTACAATACATCCAGACTATTCAAAATATCAAGGGCATCTTCTTCGGCGGTTTGTTTGTCTTCATCTCTTTTGATGGGACATACCTAAGGATAAAATCAACCCACTTTCCCGCTTAAATTTTAAGATAAATGCCCACTTTTATAACTTTTCTTAGTCATCGTGATAAATTAATCGACATAAAAACTATTTGCATCATAAATTACTTTTTTATGCTCAAGTTAAAGACCTATCAATTTGTGGCCAATCTGACCCAATTCGTTCCGTCAAAGTAATAAAACCCAGGAGTATCATCAATCTGAAAAATCAGTAATCCGGTTGCTGGGTTAGCAGGCCGATTGGCTTTGGCTATTCTCGGAATCAAAATCCCTTGATTTGAACTTTTTACATCCAGAATCGCCGAAGGATGAGCCGTATCATTATCAGCATTGATGGTTACTCCTTTGCTGTCGTTGTTGAGTTTTACATCTGCTGTTTCGGTTAGTAAAGCAGTTTGTACTACAGTTCTGTATTCAATTTCACTAACCGTTACATTTCCGCTTGTGCCAGAAACTTTTGCAGTGAAATACTCGCCTGTTTTGGTCAGAAAACTGATATAGTTTGTTGTAGCAACTAAAGTATAACTACTTGATTCATCGGGTCTTGTATATTCCTGAAGAATCGAAAGCATTCGCAGACAATTGTATGTACCCGTGGGCGTGGTGATTGTCCCAAAAGCATCAACATTCACGCTCTGGACTTCTTTATATAATTTCTGATTGTTTATATAATTTGTCTCTTCGTTGGTAACGGTAAAAGCATCGTTCAAATCAAGCGGTACATCAGCTACTTCGTAGTCAGTTTCGTCAAAATTATCATCGCTTCCTGTTTCCAAGTCATAGCTACTACCAATGTGAAAAATTCCATCGGTTTCTAATCTATAATGGTCATAAAGACTCATTGGGAGGTCATTTATATCGTAATAATATGACCGAAGAACTTTATTTGCACCAGTAATTTGTAAAGCTACTGGTACACTTGCAACCGCAATAAAATCTCCACGACTCACACCTTCAAAATAGGTCATAAAATTTGCTGGCAAAGTCCAAGTTTGTGCCGATGAGTTGTTGGCTGAACCAATATTCATGGTGAATGAGTCGATGAAGTTTTCATAATCTAACCATGTTTTGCCAGGGGTTGAAAAACTATCAAAATCTGCTAAACTGATAGATATAGGGCTGCTCATTTCACTATTTATCTGATTTTGAACATTTTTTTTGAGGTTTAAGGTAGTCAAATCATACGTTTGTTTTCTTGGTGATTGGTATAAATTTGAATCTACACTTAAACGACCCCCCGGCCTTCCCCCCGGTCTTCCACCGGGCCTTCCTCCTGGTCGCCCGCTTGGTCTGCCTGTATTAGTACTGTTTTCTGTACTCTTTGAATCAATTCCAAAGCTATTTGTTATAAAAAAAAATGTGCAAAAAAACAGCACTGAAAATATTAGTTTCGGCTTCATATTTATAACAGCGTTTTATACTACAATACATCCAGACTATTCAAAATATCAAGGGCATCTTCTTCGGCGGTTTTGTCTTCATCATCGAAGATTATCGCAATGAAGAAATTGGTATGGCTATTGGGGTTGCCCAAACAAGCAAACATGATTCGGTTTCCGTCTTTGAAACCTTCTACATAAAATCCTTCAAACTCATTGACTTTTACTTGGTGGGCAGCGTCAAGTTCTTGTAGTTTCATGGCTTTTGCTCCTGCTATGGCGGCCTCGTCGAGGTCTTCGATGGCTACATCTTCTTCGTGAATCAGCATCGAAAGCTCCATGCCTTCGCCTTTCATTTCAAATTCTTTGGCGGTGTTTTTCTTTATTCTAAAATCGTCAGGAACTGTGATTTGGATATTGAATTGTTTCCATACGTAGTTCTTCTGAGCAAAAGCACTGACTGAGCATAAGATGGCGAAGATGATTAGTAGTTTTTTCATGTCTTTTATTTGTTTAATAATAAGTAAGAGCTAAGAAAGTACAATCCTTTCTTGCTCTTGCAAATCAAAGACATAGATGGGGTATTGTCCTAAAATGTAGCGTGGACAAAGTGTGGACATAGGGCTATTTTGTGCAAAAACAGCTATTTAATTCTCTTGAACTTGCATTTTTTTGTTTAAACGCATTTTGGCTTTGCGTACACTGGCTGGGTCGATATTCAGCAGATTGGCGATTTCTTTCGTAGAAAGATTGAGATGAAAGTAGGCACACAACCTGATTTCGTATTGGGTTAGAGTAGGGTGAGTGATTTGTAATTGCTTGAAAAAATTGGGATGTACTTGCTCAAAATGAATGCGGAATCGCTCCCAATCGCTTTCTAAATGGAGGTTGTTTTGAATAACAGCTTTGATGTTTTTTATTACTTTCTGTGAAGTATCAGGAAGGTTTTCTCCCAGATGTTGAACGCTCGATTTGAGGTCTAAAAGCAATTCGTTTTTCTGCGAAATATAGAGCGTATTTGAGGCTAATTCTCGCTGGTTTGCTTCTAATTTTTCTTGTAAATATTGATTCTGAGCTTGTTGTAGCGTATTCTGAAATACCAATTCCTGCGTTTCTAATTGTTTTTGTTTCAATTCTTCACGAATCAACAAGACACGTTGCACCAAGGCAATAGCCAAGAATAAGGCTTGGGCAATAATGGCAATTTTGGCAAAAATAGCATGGTCGGTCGTGCGAACCACATCAACAAATAAATACAGAAAACTACTTACCAAAATAATTGACATCGAAATGCCATTCGCCACCAAAAAATAGCGAGCCAGCTTGTGCTTTCTTCTAAAACTCAGTATGGCCACATAAAATATACAAACTATGGTGCTGATTATTACACTGTTGGGTATTAAATTGGATATTTTGCCAGCTTTTATGGTTTCAGAAAAAAGTAGAAAATTTGAAGTACTTACCACACATAGATAAGCCTGCGGTAGGTATTTTAGCAATAAATCTTGCTTCGGAAAGTTGATTTGTGTGTCGAAATAAATGCGGGTGATTTGTACATAGCCATACAGAATCATTGTAATACCAACTTCGAACATAGCTCCGTTAATTTCATGAAACATCACGAAACCATTGGGTTGAGCATCTACCACACAGAAGCGAAATGGCAGTAAAACATTGAAATAAAACTGGTCGGCTAATATAAAAATGATACCTCCGATTTGCACAACAAGGTAATAAATGAAGGTTTTATCTCGGAAAACATAAAAAATATAAGCATTGTATATCAAAAAGAATATAAACACAGCGACTGTAATCCAAGTGGCAAGGGCAATGAATTGCTCATTTTCGGTGATATATCTCTCTTTTTCGAGCCAGACTGTAGCTTGAATAGGGGCAGAGGCTTTGCGGAATGCTTTGATGTTAGTCTTTATGTATAATTCAACGGTTTCGTTGGCTGGTAGCACGCAGGGCATCAGCCAAATATTTCGTTGGCGATTATTGACCATCAAGCCATTCGAGTAACTAAGCCATTTTTGTTGATTTTTGTTGAAATAATACAAAGTATTGTCGGCCATTGGCAGAAACTCAACCATGTATTTTTCGGAATAGGCAAACGGATTATGAACTTTTAGCTTTATCCAGTAAGCGTCAGTTGCATCAATTGCAAGCGTATCGGTATGTTTGAATTTCAGACTTTTATCAGTAAGAATCTGCTGAAATGTGTAAGATTTATCGGGTAAAATACTAAATTCTTTTGAATGAATAGAGTCTGATTCGTCAAGTTTGATGACGTTTTGGCTTGGAGCAGAGAAAGCACCCAAAACTAAAATGGATAATATAAAAAATCGGATTTGTTTTGTAATCTTTATTCTCAATTGAATTTCAATTTTAAAGCTACAATACTAATCATTGTAGCTTTAAAATCAAGAAAACCTACGCAATTTTTTGAAGTCTAATTGTAAATCTAATTTACAGTAATATTAAATGTAGCTTTATTCTAAAGGTTTAAGAATTACTTTTTAATCCAAAAATAGAGTATCAGTCCAACCATTATGCTACAAATCAAAATCACAAAGAAATTAGGGTGTTTGGTATAGAAACTCTTTTTGTTCACTGCCAATACGTCTTGTGAGGAAATGTTTGCAGTAAACCACGGAATCTCGCCGTAGATTTTGCCGAATGGGTCAATAAAACATGAAATTCCACCATTTGAGCATCGGGCTATCGCTCGTCGATTTTCGATGGCTCGTAGTTTTGTGAAACTCAGTAGATATTTTGCTCCAGGAGTTTTACCAAACCAAGAATCGTTGTTCATCATCGTGATGTATTCTGCTCCATCACGTACCAACGAGGCAATTTTGTTGGGGTAGGTTTGTTCCCAGCAAATACTCAAAGCCACTTTGAATTTTTCGCTTCGGGTGTTGGCATACAGAAAAGTATAAGGTTCGCTTCCTTTAATTAATCGTCTGCCTTTCAGCGAGTTACAGTTTTTGCAGTAGGGCATAAATTCTATAAATGGCAACCCAAATTCTTTTTGATAAATCTTTATATCGGCTTCTTTGATTTTCAGTGAATCCCAAAAATAAGCGAGTTGCGGCGTAAAGACCAAAGCCAAGTTTTTGAAAGAAGTGCTGTCTTCGTAATTCACATAGCCAATTGCCACATTGGTATTCCAATTCACAATGTTTCTTCGGGCAAAATCTAAGAAACTTTTATCTTTGAATAACGAAAATGGGAAAGATGCTTCGGGAAGCACGACCAAATCGGGTTTGTGTGTACGTACTGCTGAATCGGAGAGTGAAATGATTTGATTCAGGGTTTTCTGTACAATCAACGAATCATTTACGGCATAACTATCAATATTGGTCTGTATCAACGCAACTTTGGTTTTGGTATTTCCGCTGCCAATAGCACTTGATGGATTAATGTGCAATATCCAAACTGAATAAATGAGGGCGAGTAAAACACAAGTAGTAGTAAAAAGATAGTATTTCTTTGCTTTCGTTTCAATAGCTAAAGTTATCAGAACGTTGAGTGAAATCACCCAAAAAGCAATACCCCAAATACCTGCAAGGTCGGCAAATTGATTGAAATACAGCAAATGTGCTTGAGTATAAGCAATATTTAGCACTTGTAGGTTATGCGGAAGCAGGTGCGTAGTCCATTCGACAAATACCCAAAGAAATGGAAAAAGTATGAGCGAACGTCGCCAACCAAAGCGTTTTTGCAACCCAAAATGTAATACAAATACGAAGTATAATGAAAGTAATTGAGTAAAATAACAGACAAAGAATGTTTGCCAACTATAATAGCTCGTCCACCAAAAGCCTATCGGACTACTGATAGCAAATACTGGCAAAATAATGGAAAGATAGGCTTTAAATGAACTTGTTTTCTTGATTTCGAGCAAAAGAGGCACCAAAGCAAACCAAGCCAAAACTCCGAAAGGAAATTCGGGGTAATTGGGATAAGCAAGGCCGTAAAGAATGCCTGATGCAAGAATTGTACTCCAAACAGAACTTTTTAATTTGCTCATTTACAAAAAATTAATTCATTTCTACTTATAAATATATTTAAAAAAACTAATTTGCATAATCAAATTCATAGAAAATGACTATTGTGATTAAAAGTAATAGTAAAAATACTGATGTAGATTTACTATTGAAAAAGTTGAAAGAAAGCCCTAAAAAGCAGGGACTAAGAAAACATTTTGGTTTATTAAAGCGTAATATTGATGGCTTAGAACTTCAAAAAGAACTTCGTAATGAATGGGATTGATTTCTTAGCCGATACTAATTTTCTAATTCAAATACATGAGGGAAAACCTAATGTAGAAGCGTTTCTTGATTATCATTTCGGGGTGTCATTTGTTACAGAAATTGAACTTTTAGGTAAATTTAGCGTATCAAAAATTGAGAAAAACCTTCTCCGAAATTTACTCAATGATTGCTTTATCATTGAGATGAATCAAAATATTAAATCAAGAACAATATGGCTACGCCAGCGATATAAACTCAAAACCCCTGATGCTATTATTGCAGCTACTGCCATCGAATTTCAAGTACCTCTAATAAGTTCAGATAACGATTTTTCTGTAATAAAAGAGCTGGATTTCTTATTTCTTGAAAAGTAAAAAACTTCACTTTTCAATTCTCCAACTAAACTTCACATTAGATTTACCTTTCTGCAATTCTTTTACTTCAAAACCTTCACGAGTTTTACGTGAAATATAGACCCCATTACAATCTCCTTCGGGTTGGATGTTTATCATTAAATCTTCAAAATCATCTCGTGGTGTATCGAACTTGACGAAGGTTGAGCCATTTTTAAGCTGATTTTTGCCACGAATATACAAGTTTTCGCTAACGAAATTTGCACTAACACGAGCCGAAACGCCGACAGGTGGTTGAGAAGATAATCGTTGCCAAGTCGTTCCATCGAAATAATAAAACCCTGCGGTGTTATCTACCTGATAAACCAATAGCCCCTCGGCTGGGGAATTGGGACGATTGGCTTCGGTGATACGTGGAATCAAGATGCCTAAACTATCATTTTTTATATCTAAAATTGCAGATGGGTGAGGTGCTTCGTCGTCAGTGTTGATACTTATACCTTTGTTGTTATTGTTTAGCATCACGCTTGCCAATTGTGTAAGTGATGAAGTATTGACCACAAGTTTATAGACTGGTTTGATAAGAGTGGCCATTCCCGAAGAACTGCTCACTTGAGCATAAAAATACTCCCCTTCCTTTGTGGCAAAACCAATGGCCGTGTAAGTTTCAGATAACACATAAGGCAATGATTCGTTAGTCCGTGAAAAAGTAGAATCAATAAATTTTAGCCTCAGACACTGTGATGTTCCCCTGGGTGTCGTGATGCTGCCGAAGGCATCGACGGTTACATTCTCAATAGTTTTGTTTAGTTTCTGATTACTATCTGGGTCACTAAGCTCAATCACACTCCTAAAGCTATCATTTAGATTCAAGGGAATTTTCGAGAAGTCGTAATCTGGCTCGTCAAAAATATCGTCTGTTTCAAAATCATAATCGTAAGTGGTGCCTATTCGTCTAATATTATTATTGCCAAGAGAGTAATGCGAATATATATCGATTGGGTAATCGTTTTCATCAACATAATAGCCTTTTACAACCTTATTTGCCCCGGGAATCTGTAAATCATTGGGCAAACTCGAGGGCGAAACAAAATCATCTTGATATGCTCCTTCGTAATAGTTGAGTAGATTATTGGGTAAAGACCAATTTTGAGGAGTGCTATTGTTTGCACTTCCAACATTCATTGAAAAAATAGCATCCCCATCCATGAAGGTTAGCCAAGATTTGCCCGAAGCAGTAAGTGCTTCAAAATCTTCGTAGGTAATTGAAATGGCAGCACTCGAAGTTCTTAGGTTTTTGGTTGTGGTAATGTCATTTTTTAAGTTTAACAAATCAGTGTTTGAAAGAGAAACCATCTTAAATTTTGCACCTATAGGATTCTCATTGTTGTTGTCACACCCTCCTGGTTTACACACATTGACAGCACAACAATATTTCTGACCACTGGCGAAAAGTTTATAATTTAAAATTAAGCCAAATATTGAAAGTACTAATAATCTCATAACTATTTTTTAATTCAAAGACCAACTAAATTTTACATTTGATTTACCTTTTTGTAATTCTTTTACCTCAAAACCTTCACGAGTTTTTCGTGAAATATAAACCCCATTACAATCGCCTTCGAGTTGGATGATTATCATTAAATCTTCAAAATCATCTCGTGGTGTATCGAACTTGATGAAAGCTGAGCCATTTTGGAGCTGATTTTTGCCATGAATACTCAAGTTTTTGCTAATTAAATTTGAACTGACACGAGCCGAAACGCCGACAGGTGGTTGAGAAGATAATCGTTGCCAAGTTGTTCCATCGAAATAATAAAAACCAGGTGTATTATCGACTTGATAAACCAATAGCCCCTCGGCTGGTGAGCTTGGGCGATTTGCCATCGAAATTCTTGGAATTAAAACTCCTAAACTATCACTATTAATATCAAGAATGGCACTTTCATGTGGATAAAAATCAGTATTATTTATGCTTATTCCAAAACTATCATTGTTGATTTTTACGGCCGAAGCGGAAGTTAGGGTATTAGTTGGAACAAATCGAGTGAGTTCTGCAAAACCCAATAACCCAATATGGTTTACGTCTTCAGACTGAACGGCGGCACTGAAAATAAAACCATTTTTAGTTATCCATTTTATCCGTCTAATTTCATAGTTTGGAACTGTGCCAAAGCTTGCAGTTCCATTGGCTCTACGAAAGTATTTTGTAATTTCAGTTTGTCTTAAACAATCAAAACTACCATAAGGTGTATTTATTATACCAAAGGCATCAACAGTTGTGGCTATATTAATTTTCAAGTAATTAACATTGGTTACTTCGTCTATCGGGAAATCCTCAGTAGTCTGGCTATCGCCCAAATTAAGTGGAACATCGTATAACTCTACATCGGGTTCTTCATCAAAAATATCGTCACTTCCTTCATCAAAATCGTATGAAGTTCCTAAATCAGTTACTTCTGTTCCATCTATTTGTAAGTGCATATAATTATCTACATCTTCACCGTTAGATTCTGGTTCTATTCTTTTCAAAACATGGGTTGTTCCTGCTATTTGTAATGATAAAGGAATCGAATTGGGTGAAAGAATATCAACTTGGGTTGTTAGCCCATCCACATACGAAGTAAGGTTTGCTGGGAGTGTCCATGTTTGTGCATTCACAGCATCTGCTACCCCAATATTCATATAGAAATGGTTAAAAAATCCTTGCGAGAAAAGAATGGATTTTCCTGCCTGTACGAAGCCCTCAAAATCGGACTGCGTGATGTTAATAGCGGCATTTGCCGTGGCAACTCTCCCATTCGGATTGGAAATATTGCTTTTAAGATTTAGTAGCTCTAAGTCTGACAATTTCATCATACTACTACCAATGGATGGACAGTCACTGCCAGAAGTGCAACCAAAAGGATTTATTATACTTCCTGGAGGGCCTAATAGGTCTGGCTGATTTGGCTGTGTATGCCCATCGTATGTACAACTCGGGCCTCCTGGTTGAGAACATTGTGTGTTTGACATACAAAATGATGAAGTATGAAACAAAACACCAATAAAAATGATGAGGGTGAATGCTTTTGATTTCATGTTTTATTTAGAAATTACCACAAAATTGCTCTATGTCTAAGCACTATCAAATACCTATTTGGTGGTATATTGAATGAAAAAGCTTTGGAAAATTACGATTAATCTGCTGTACCTCTTTCTAATTCAAAGACCAACTAAATTTTACATTTGATTTACCTTTTTGTAATTCTTTTACCTCAAAACCAACACGATTTTTACGTGCAATATAAACCCCATTACAATCGCCTTCGAGTTGGATGTTTATCATTAAATCTTCAAAATCATCTCGTGGGGTATCGAACTTGATGAAAGCTGAGCCATTTTGGAGCTGATTTTTTCCCTGAATACTCAAATTTTTGCTAATTACAGAATTGCTCGTTCTGGCATTGACCTGCATCGAACTTGATGGTGTTGTACTTAATTTATTCCAAGTTGTTCCATCAAAATAATAAAAACCAGGTGTATTATCGACTTGATAAACCAATAGCCCCTCGGCTGGTGAACTTGGGCGATTTGCCATCGAAATTCTTGGAATTAAAACTCCTAAACTATCGCTACTAATGTCAAGAATTGCACTTTCATGTGGATAAAAATCAGTATTATTTATGCTTATTCCAAAACTATCATTGTTGATTTTTACGGCCGAAGCGGAAGTTAGGGTATTGGTTGGAACAAATCGAGTGAGTTCTGCAAAACCCAATAACCCAATATGGTTTATGTCTTCTGACTGAACGGCGGCACTGAAAATAAAACCGTTTTTAGTTATCCATTTTACTCGTCTGAACTCATAGTTTGGTGTTGTACCAAAGCTTACAGTTCCATTGGCTCTACGAAAGTATTTTGTAATTTCAGTTTGGCGTAAACACTCAAAACTACCAAAAGGTGTATTTATTGTACCAAAGGCATCAACAGTTGTGGCTATATTAATTTTCAAGTAATTAACATTGGTTACTTCGTCTATCGGGAAATCCTCAGTAGTCTGGCTATCGCCTAAATCAAGCGGCACGTCATATAATTCTACGTCTGGTTCTTCATCAAAATTATCATCACTTTCTTCATCAAAATCGTATGAAGTTCCTAAATCAGTTACTTCTGTTCCATCTATTTGTAAGTGCATATAATTATCAACATCTTCCCCATTTGATTCTGATTCTATCCTTTTTAAAACGTGGGTTGCACCTGCAATTTGCAATTCAGGACTAATCGAACTTGGTGAAATAATATCAATGCGTGTTGTACCTCCATCAACATATTCGGCTAAATTTTGAGGCAGTGTCCATGTTTGAGCATTCACAGCATCGGCTACACCGATATTCATGTAGAAATAATTATAAAAACCTTGCGAGAAAAGAATGGATTTTCCTGCCTGAACGAAGCCCTCAAAATCAGATTGGGTTATGTGTATGGCTACATTAGTAGCAGCAGCTTTTGCCTTTGAGTTAGAAATATCCGCTTTTAGATTCAAAAGCTCTCTGTCTGCTAAGCTCATCAAACCGCTTGGGCTGTTCGGGCAGTCTATACCAGTATAACACCCGAATGGAAACATTATATTTGGTTGATGATTAATTGGCCAAATATCATCATCAATACTCTTACAGCCTGGTTTATTGCAAGTAATTCCCGCTCCCATTAATGTAAATTGAGTTGACGATAAGAATATTATAAGAATGATAGATAATTTTACTTTCATGATTTTTCAATATTTATTCAAAATTGCCAGATGTAGGAAGTAAATGAAATACCTACATGGAGGTATTTTGAGAAGTGAACGAAAAAGATAGCTTTGTAGAAAAATTCTATAAATCAGCTTGAAAGCCTTCCGAATTATTGTTTTATTACTAATTCATCATCTTGTTTTAGCTCAAAACGGACCTGTTTTTGTGCTGAACGACGATTTTGAGAGTAGCAATTTGCTTGGTTTCGTTTCAAGATATGATTCGGACAAACAAGATTCAATTCAAAAGATTTTTAGCTCAAAAGATTTCAAATTATCTCCGCAAGTACCATCGTTCAATGCTGATTTTCAATATCATTGGCTAAAATTTAAGCTAAATTTTACTCAAAATAAGCAGTTAGTAATTGAGTATCAGCAAATATTCATTGATGAAATTTCTTTTTATTTACTTGAAAATGATACACTGATTCAAAAAAGCACTTCCTCATGGAAATTGAATTTTTCTGATAAACCTGTGCCGAGCCGTTATCACGCTTTTGCGTTTAATGTAAAGAAAGGTAAATCATACACAGTATTTTTGAGGTGTCATAATTCACAAATCAAATACTCAAACCGAGCTTTTTTGAAGGTTTTTGATAGTAAAATCTATAAAAAAGAAGCAGATTTTTATTTGTTGCAGATTTGTTTGAGCGTAGGGAGTTTACTTTTTGTAACCATACTTTCACTTGGATTTTTCGGATATTCACGTAAGAGGGTTTACATCTTTTATGCCCTTTACATCGTTTCGATTTCTTTGTATATATTGGTCGTAAATGGAGTTGTCAATCAGTTTTTTGATGTCAATAACTCATTTTTATCGCAACCCGAATTTGGTTCAATATTGGTTGTGCTTAATCTTGCCTTTCATTGTTTGTATGTGTTTGAATTTTTTAAAATCAAACATAAATTTTTCTTGTGGTCGTATGGCATATTTTTGTTTATTAACATTCTACAAACCCTACTTTTTGCTTTCAATCCACAAAACTATATACCTTTTTCTTTCATTTATCTATATTTTGCTATTCTCATTATTTCAACTTTAATAGTTAATTTCAAACTCAATAAAAAAGCCGTTTATCTTTATTTAGCAGCATCTGGACCTGCATTTCTCACGTTTATATTTGTTATTTTAGGAGCAATTGGTCTTACCAAAATCAATACTTTTTTCTATTATTATGCACATATTCCGCTTACGCTCGAAGGTATCGGCTTGGGTTTGGCTTTACTCTATTTGTTCAACGATGAACGTAAAAAGATTGAAATTGAATTAGAAAGAAATCGGGTAGAAACCACGCAAAAAATATTGCTTGCACAAGAAGAAGAACGCCAGAGACTCGCCCTTGATTTACACGATGATTTAGGCGGTAGCCTTTCGGTTTTGAATCGAGAGTTAGATGATTTTAATCAAAAAAATGCTCAAATTCTTACAAAATCGGTTAATCTTACCCAAAAAATTGTATCCGATTTACGCACAATCTCGCACCATTTGATGCCATCATCGTTTGAAGAAAAAGGATTAGTGAAAGTTGTGCAAGAAAGCATCGAAATGGCTAATAGACAATCCAAAGTCTATTTTGTTTTCGTAAGTAATGGTGCAGAAAGAAGACTACCTCTCGAAACCGAAATTAATATTTACAGAATCATTAAAGAGTTGATTAATAATGTTTTAAAACACTCAGAAGCCAAGCAGTCGGTGGTGCAGATGATTTATTTTGATGATTTTCTGTATGTTTCGGTAGAAGACGATGGCAAAGGTTTTGATTTTTCGAGCCAGCAAAGTTGGGGAATTGGCTTGAATAATATAAATTTACGTACCCAATACCTAAAAGCAAAAATAACCACTGAGTCGAGTTCGGTTGGAACACTCATAAGCCTCGAAATTCCGTATAATGCCTACGAAAACCAAAATTCTGCTGGTTGATGACCATCACCTTTTTAGTGATGGAATTATGAGTTTATTACAAAACGAACCAGATTTTGAAGTTGTCGGACAAGTATTTGAAGGAAACCAAGTGCTACTTTCAATTCTGAAAAACTCCCCCAGTTTAGTACTTTTAGATGCCAATTTACCCAATCGAAACGGTAAAGACTTGGCAGAGGCAATACGTCGAGATTTTCCAAATGTGAAAATCATCATTCTGACAATGTATGATGAAAACCAGTTGGTAAAAGAATTCAGAAAACTGGGTATTGATGGTTATATTCTCAAAAATTCAACTAAAAATGAACTCCTCGAAGGCATCAGAACCGTTATTGAGGGACAGTCGTTTTTCGACCCAAAACTTTCAGAAAACTCTCAACAACCAACGCTCATTGATGATGAATTTATTAAGAAATTCTCACTCACACCCCGTGAAATCGAGATGATTCGCATGATTCGTGATGGGCTAAGTTCGCAAGATATTGCCGATAAAAGTAACCTTAGCTTACTTACTGTAAAAACCCACCGCCGAAACATACATTTCAAACTCAAAACCGAAACCACTGCCGATTTGATAAGGTTTGCCAACGAAAACAGACTTTAGTACAAAATGATTGATAAACTAAGTAATAGTTCACTCAATGACGTTTTATCTAATCCAGTCAATCAAATCTTTCATTCTTCTACGGGTAATATTCACCCTTTGACCATTGAACATCGTTAATTGAAAGTCATCTTTACTGATGCTTTTTACAAATTGTCGGTTTACGATTATCGAGCGGCTAAGTCTTCTAAATGCGTCATTACAAACAATATTTTCGAAGAATTTTAGATTATATCCAGATATTAGTTTGCGACCGTCTTGCAAGTGAATTATTGTGTAGTTTATATCAGATTGCATAAATGTAATCTGTTGATTTTGAGTGATTTTGCTGATTATTTTAGGGCTTTTCATGTTAGTTTTCGGGCTTCAAATTCGCATTTATTACTTTGTAATTTTGAATTTAATTCTGTAACATTTACAAAATAGAAGAAATTTCAGTTTTTATTAAATACCTCTTTCGAGGTATTTTAATGAAATGCCCATCAGAATCTATCATTTACCGCGGATATAAATACTAAAAGAATTAAGTAGCATAACTTGTAGTAATATCAAATGCACTATGGTGAATATTCGAAATTTCAAATTAAATGCATAATATTACGTCCAATTGCAGTACATACAAAAGTTATATTTTCTAATCAAATTTTCAATTCAAAACAATGAGGTTTATTACACTTACAGTGTTTATCTTTTTTACTTCCAAGATAACATTTTCTCAAAACACGCTGAAAGATAAGTTTGCTGAATCTTTCAAAATGGGCGTTTCGGTTAATCAAAGCATAGTTTCGGGTCGTGAACCTGCTGCAAGCCAAATTGTGGAGCAGCATTTTAACAGCGTTACTGTCGAAAACGTCATGAAGGCTGCATTGATTAATCCAAAACCAGATGTATTCAATTTTGGTCCTGCCGATGATTTTGTGGCATTTGGCAAAAAAAATAATATGTTTATTGTCGGTCATACTTTAGTTTGGCATAATCAGACCCCAGATTGGTTTTTTATGGATGAACAAGGAAAACCAAAGCCAAAGGAAGAGGTAGAAAAACGATTGTACGAACACATCAAAACTATTGCAGGTCGCTATGCAGGTAAAGTTGATGCATGGGATGTGGTAAACGAGGTAATGGGCGAAGATGGAAATTACCGACCTACAACTTGGGTGAATGGTGTAGGAGATGGCGATGAATTAGTCAAACTTTCGTTTAAGTATGCCGCCGAATTTGCACCAAATACCGAGCTATATTACAACGATTTTAATGCTTGGAGACCCGAAAAACGTGATGGAATCATCAGAATGGTAAAAATGCTTCAAAAGGAGGGCATCAGAATTGATGGAATAGGCATGCAAGGGCATTGGGGGCTAAATTATCCAAAAAATGAATACATCGAGCAAGCGATTGATGCCTATGCTGCATTGGGTGTAAAAGTAATGATTACCGAATTAGATGTTGATGTTTTACCTTTAACCCGCGAAGGGCAAATCATTGGTCAAGGATTTACTCATCCTCAGTTTCAATTGGAGGAGTTCAAAACTTACTTAGACCCTTATCGCAGTGGCTTACCAGCTGATGTTCAAGATAAATTGACAAAACGTTATGCTGAACTTTTTGAGATTTTTTACAAAAAAAGAGATAAAATAGACCGTGTTACTTTTTGGGGAGTCCACGATAGTATGTCTTGGAAAAACGATTATCCGATTCCGAGACGAACGAATTACCCTTTAATTTGGAACCGTGACTACAAACCAAAACCTGCTCTTGAAGCGATTTTGAAAGTACCCCAAAAATAATCTCATAAAAAAAGCCCGAATTTGATTCGGGCTTTTTTGTTTTATTTATCATTCTCTCGTTTGAGTACTTTGTAGAATTCCTGACAGTTTACAGTACAATTACCTTGATTGTCGAGTCCAAAAGTGGTTCCTGCTTTATCAACGATTGTGTAAACATTATTTTCTTTCTTGATGCTGGCAAATACACATGGCACTACCTTAGCATTGAATTTATTGATAACTCCAACCTTATTTGGACCTTTATCTACAATAGCCAAACCGCTGCTAAATGGCTGAACATCGTTGTATTCAAAACTAACTTGTACCTTACCAGTTTTGCTAATAAATCCGTATTTGTTGTTGTCATATTTCACCGAGAAAACCCCTTCTGACAAAAACTTGATTTCTTTATAAAGTGGCTTAATCGTTATGTTTCCAGTAGTATCCATGATACCCCATTTTGTATCGGTTTCTATGGCAAAGAATGTATCGTCAACTCTCTTTAACGAAGTAAATGTTTGTGGAGTAAGTGGTTTTAATTGTTTGCGGTCAATGAGGTTTAACCCAGGCACTAATGATTTATCTGGTTTAGTTTCTACTGTTTTAATCAGCACATAACGGTTGCTATAAACTGTATCAGTTACTGCATAGCGGTTATTTGCATCGGGTTTGCCAAGACAAATCTTACCTCTGTACTCATAAACAAAATCATTTTGCTTGTCGCTTGCCACTGCAAATCCATATTTACTGAATGGACTTACCTTATCGTATTTTACAGGAATAATCTCTAAACCTTTCATATCCACAAAACCGTAAGTTCTTTTACCGGCGGCATCTTCTTTGCTGACTTCTGCCAAATCAACCATTTTATCAAATGGTGAAAACGATTTATAAATCGGCTGAATCAAGATATTTAATTCGCTATCAATCAATCCGAAAGCTCTTGCTTCATTTTGTACAATAGCTACCCCTTGGTCATTGAAAGGTTCGATTGTCTTATACGTGTTACTTTTGCGGTTATTAGTGATGTCGTATAGTGTTGTCCCTTCGGCATTTTGAGCATTAAAAAACGTCTGATTCTTGTAGTAGAAACCATTCACGTTATCATAATTTGGCTTGATGTAGGTATCTTTTGATAAAGACTGCATTCCAATCTTACCTTTCTCAACCACCAAAGCCCAATCATTCACCGTTGATTGAGAGATACGGTCGTAGATTAACTCAGTTTTTTTAGAACCATCAATTTTGATTAATCCAAACGTTTTTCCGTTTCTTACTTGGAAAATATTTTCTGAAAATGGCACAATTTCATCGTAAAATTCCGAAATAGGAGTGAGGCTCTTATCAAAGTCATTACTGATAAATGCACTTTTGCCATTTTTGAATTTGACCAAACTAACACCAAATTTAATAGCTTTGGCATCTACAACTGATTGAAGTTGCTCACTTTCGTTGCCATTGGCATCAACAAAAAACCAAAAGAATTTCTTTACCAATGCTTTTCCGCCGTTGAATGGCTCGGCATAATCGTACTGAGCAGTTATTGCTTCTTCACCACAAAGATTCAAAAAACCATAAACTTGGTCTTTTGAGATTCGAGCAAAGCCCTCTTTGTATTTATCAATTACACCATATCGAGGGTTTTCTCTAAGCGTTTCGGTATTAAAGGCATTGATTTGCTCACCGTCTAAATCATTTTGGGCAATGTATTTGCCATCTTTGTTATCAACAAAGCACTTTGCACTTATCGAAACCGCAATCGCTTTATTTTTTTTGCTTTTTTCTGTGAGATTCAACAATTCATCTTTTACCGAATTGTTATTATTTCTGACAGCTCTATTTGCTGTATTTAGCACAACAGACTCCTGTGCTGACGCTATGTATCCCAACAGACAGAAAAATAAAATTTTTTTCATTTTAGACATTTTTAATGGTTCATTGGTATTTGGACAAATTTAAATAGCAAAACTGCCCCACCCTTTAATCTAAAAGGTACATCTATGGTAAATTTAAGATTTTTACTTATTGGTATGGGTAAATACAGGAATATTAAGGAAGAGTCGATGGTTAGGTTAACGCAAATATATAAAAGTTTTTAATATAGTATTATTAAATGAATTTATTTTAGAAATAAGGTTTTATTAATCCCCGAAATTGTTGTATCAAATCAAGAATTTGACCTAAAACTAAATTTTATTTCGCATAAAAAATACGAAAGACTGCTTTTTACGTAAATATTGAATATTCATAACCTACTATTTGAAAGAATTTACTTTGACAGATTGGTATAATATTTGGTTCTAAAGGGGTAGTTGGTTTATGTTCATTTGGGGGTTTCTCAAATGAAAAATTACTTTTTAAGATTATCTATGGGAAGTTTTCCTTTTTTTAAGCAGTTTGATACAATGGATTGTGGTCCAACGTGCTTGCGGATGATTGCAAAGCATTATGGCAAAAACTATTCGTTGCAAACGCTGCGTGAGAAAAGTGGAATCAACAAAGAAGGTGTTTCGATGGCAGGTATCGGTATGGCTGCCGAACAAATTGGGTTTAGAACACTGGTTGTGAAAGTGAATTTTGAGAAGATTGCTTCTGATGCACCCCTGCCATTTATTGCTCATTGGAAACAAAATCATTTTGTAGTCGTCTATCAAATCAAAAAAAATAAAGTTTTTGTAGCCGACCCCGCAATCGGCTTGGTTGATTACGATATTAACGAATTCAAAAGTCATTGGTCGAGTGGTGTAAACAACGAAAACCAGCCAACTGGAATCGTAATGTTGTTTGAGGCTACTCCTAAATTTTTTGCAAACGACGAAGATAAGCAGGAGTCTAAACTAACATTTGGTCATATTTTCAAATATTTATTTACTTATCGAAGCCTTTTGATTCAGATTGGATGGGGGCTTTTGATGAGTGGCGTTTTGCAACTGGTTTTGCCTTTTTTGACCCAGTCTGTCATTGATATTGGGATAAATACCCGAAATCTCAGTTTCATAAATTTGGTTTTAATTGGGCAATTTGTTCTTTATTTTGGGCGTTCGGTTGTAGAATTTATTAGAGGATGGATTTTCCTTCATATTGGTTCAAGGATAAATATTTCAATATTATCAGATTTTTTCATTAAGCTACTTCGCCTTCCGATTTCATATTTTGATACTAAATTTCAAGGTGATTTACTCCAACGAATCGGAGACCATGAAAAAATCGAAAGCTTTTTGACTAATTCAGTCATCAGTACAATTTATGGCGTTTTCAATATTGTCATATTTAGTATCGTTCTCTGTATCTTCAGCTTTAAGATATTTTTGATGTTTTTGGGTGGTAGTATCCTTTATGTAATCTGGATTTGGCTTTTCTTAAATCGTCGAAAAATTCTCAATAACCGAGCCTTTGAAACTGCTGCCAAGAGCCAAACTGCTACGCTGCAAATCATTGATGGAATCCAAGAAATCAAATTGACCAATAGCGAACAACAAAAACGTTGGGATTGGGAAAACATTCAGGCGTCACTGTTTCGACTCAATATGAAAGTCTTGGGGATGTCGCAGATTCAAAGTGCAGGTGCATTATTTATCAATGAGGGCAAAAATATTTTGATAACTTACTTAACGGCTCGTTCTGTTATTGAAGGTGAAATGACACTCGGGATGATGCTTTCTGTTGGATACATTTTAGGTATGTTGAATGGTCCAATCGAACAATTTATTCATTTTATCCAAGATTATCAAGATGCCAAATTGAGTTTAGAGCGATTGAATGATATACATAGAGTAGAAGATGAAGAACCCGAAGGTAAACAGCGAATGGTTGAATTACCGATTGATAAAACATTGATTTTTAGTGGAATAACCTTTCAGTATCCTGGAACTACTCGAAATATTCTTGAAGATATTGATTTGGTGATTCCACATGGAAAGACAACTGCCATCGTTGGGTCGAGTGGGAGTGGAAAAACAACTATTTTGAAACTTTTGCTGAAATTCTATCAACCACAAAAAGGACAAATCGTGGTTGGCAATACATATCTTAATAGTATTAATCATAACTTTTGGCGTAGCCGTTGTGGGGTTGTTTTGCAAGATGGGTTCATTTTTTCGGATACAATTGCTCGCAATATTGCCGTTGGAGAAGACTTTGTAGATTTATACCGACTCAATCATGCTGTTCATATTGCAAATATTGCTGATTTTATTGAGAGCCTTCCCTTAGGGTACAGTACAAAAATTGGAGCCGAAGGTAATGGTTTGAGTCAAGGTCAAAAACAACGATTGCTTTTGGCAAGAGCTGTTTACAAAAATCCAGAATATATTTTTTTAGATGAAGCCACCAATGCCTTAGATGCCAATAACGAAAAGGTAATCATGCAGAATCTAAACGAGTTTTTCTTAGGCAGAACCGTCGTGGTTGTTGCTCACCGATTGAGTACCGTTAAAAATGCTGACCAAATCATTGTTTTGGATAGAGGTAGAATTGTCGAAAAAGGAAATCATGAATATTTGACTTCATTGCGGGGTCATTATTATTCGTTGGTTAAAAACCAATTAGAACTGGGAGCTTAAATTATGGAAAGACAAAAGCAAGAAAAGGTTTATAGAGAATTACGAAGCGATGCCGTTCAGGAGATACTCAGTTATCGTCCGTCGTGGCTTATTCGTTATGGAACTTCGTTGTTCTCAGTGTTCTTTCTTTTGTTGTTTGCCGGTACTTTTTTCATAAGTTATCCAGATATTGTCAAAGGAACACTCAAACTTACTTCTTACGATATTCCGAAGGCAGTAGTAGCAAAATCGGGTGGAAAAATTGTAAAATTATTCATCAAAGAGAATTCAAAAGTAGAAGCTAATCAAATCTTAGCCTACTTAGAATCAACAGCAAACCACGATGAAGTAATCTCGCTATCAAACCAATTAGCCCAAGTCGAAAAAGAAATTTCTGAGGGTAATTTTGAAAGTTTGGTTTCTTTGCAAAAGTCAAATTATATGAATTTAGGAGAACTCCAGCCGAGTTTTCAACAGTTTCAGCAATCGAGTATTCAGCTACAAACAATGCTCTCGAATGGTTTTGGCAATCAAAAAAGAGAAATCCTTAAACGAGAATTGCAAAATTCTAAATACTCAGAGACTAAATTAATTGAGCAAAAGCAGATTTATCAAAGAGACTATCAAATCGCCGAAAGAGAATTTGCAACACAGCAACGTCTTGCACGACAAGGCGTGATTTCGGCCAGTGATTTATCTAAAGAAGAAAGTAAATTATTGTCTAAGCAACTGGCTATCAAGCAGATAGAGTCGCAGATTATCAATAATCAAGCCGAACAGAGTGCCAAAAGTAAAGAATTGCTCGAACTCGACAAAAGTTTATTCGAGCAAAAAAACTACTCTTTTGAAGGCCTAAAAACATTAATCAGTGCAGTTAATCAATGGAAAAGTAATCATATTTTAATTGCTCCTGCGAGCGGAAATGTATTTTTTCAATCGAATATTCAAGAAAATCAGGTTGTTGTACCAAATCAAGAGATTTTTTACATTGGTAACGGAAAAAATAATCTTCCTCTGGGCCAGATTCAGATTGCCCAAGATAATTTAGGTAAGGTCAAGAAAGGGCAAAAAGTTATTATCAAATTCAACAGTTATCCATCCGAAGAATTCGGAACTGTTGAGGGCGTTGTTTCATTTATTTCTCAAATACCCGAAAAAGATAATACTTATTTGATTAAAGTTGCACTTCCTAACGGATTAAAAACTAATTTTAAAAAACAACTTAGTTTTAGAAATGGAATGTTGGCCAACGCCGACATCATTACCGAAGATAAATCATTGGCAGCTAAGATTTTACACCAATTCCGTAGAGCCTTTCAAAGATAATTTTAGTATGAATTTTTGTATTGATATAGCAAATGAATACTATAAACTTGATGAAGAAGTAAGAGAAGAAATGTCAGGAATGTTTCGGCTACTTTTTTTTAGAAAACACGAGTTTATTCTAAAACAAGGCGATGTTTGTGGAGGCATTTATTTTATTAGTAAAGGATGCTGCCGCACGTTTCTACTGAAAGAGAAGAAAGACATTACGACAGCATTCCGGGTCGAAAATAACATAGTATGCTCTGTCAATAGCTATCTGACACAGACTCCATCCGAAGAATATATCCAAGCTATCGAAGATACCGAATGCTACTTTCTTAAATACAAAGACATCAGAGCTTTATTAGAAAAGCATCCTAATTTCAATGTATTTGTTCGGGTGGTCTATGAATCTTTGTTTATCGACGAATCTAAAATGCTCACGATTTTTCGGACACTCAATGCATCTGAGCGGTATGAATATTTCATGAAACATACCCCCAAAATTCTTCAAAGAGTACCATTAGGCTATCTGGCATCATTTTTAGGAATGAGCCGAGAAACACTGAGCCGGATGCGAGGTAAAAAAATGTAAAATCTATCATTGTATTTTATACCATGCTATGGCTGCAAAACGATAGATTTTGACAACTCACGATTCAAGACCCCGATTTTACTGTGCTGAAATCGTTCCTGATGCTTTTGGCTTGCAGCTTGGAGGTGTATAACAGTTGTTTTTTGGTGGAGTGTAACAATTGGTAGGTGGTGTATAACAATTGTTTGGCTTTGGTTGGCAAGTGTAAGTGATTTTTGGCCAACAGTTAAAATAAGAGAAAAATCCAAATGTACCGCCTTTTACTTCATCGGCATTAACTACTTCGTTTTGGGTAAAATTTTCTAATGATTTCATGTTAATTTTTATTTAAAGGTTCACTCAATTTTTATAGAATACTCAATAGCAACTTTGATGTAAATAAACCACTTTGGTGATTTATTATACTTAAAAATATTGTGTGGCAAATGTCTTTGGTGCGATTTTTGTCAATCTTAAAGTGGTAACACCCATTTTGGCACGGGTATTACAATAGTATTAGTCAACTCGTAAAAAGCAGTTTACTTGAGTCCAAAAGGGCTTTTGTTATAAACTTAATACAAAATCTTTTAGCATTTCCCAAATGAGAAACTGAAAGAGATTTTGATAGTCGGAGTACAAACTGGCGTTGGTGTACAATTAACTGGAGGTTTTGGATTTGAATACCCACCAGTATTACAAGATGGTGCTGGAGGTGTATAACAAGGATTAGTTTTAGGTGTAAGGCAATTTAGAAGCGAGAATAGTCCAAATGTGCCTCCTTTGACGTCTTCTGAGTTGTTGACCTCAAATGACGCAAAATTGTCAAGAGATTTCATTCTTTTGTTAGATTTATAAGGTTCACAAACCTTAGCATCATGCTCACTCAATAGCAAATACTAAGTTACTCCAACAAAATTAATCCCGATTATAGACAATGTCAATAGTGGCAATTCCATTTTGATAAATATCACAAAAAAAAATAAACTGATTAAGCGGCACAATTTTTGCTTAATTTCTTAACTAATTGAGAAGTTTTTTGATTAGTTTCCAATTATTGTATCGAATTTACTGTTAATTAAAAGCTATTTTTAGCATAGGCTGACTAAAAAATACTTTTTTGAATCTCTCCATGAAGCAATCTATTCTTCTCTATTGCATTTTCTTATCTTTATGGGTTTCTGGAGTTCATTCACAATCTCCGAAAGTATTTACTTTACAAGAATGTATTGATAAAGCTATTGCTAACAATATTCAATCGAAACAAGATAGAATCAAGGTTCAAGAGAGTCAGTCGAAATTATCGGCAACTCAATATAGTCGTCTCCCGACCGTTAATGGGGCTCTGTCTCAAAATTTCGCAACTGGACGTATCATAGACCCTTTCACAAATATTATCACCAATCAAAATACAAATTATCAGAATTGGGGAATAAGTTCTTCGGTTTTACTCTATAATGGTGGTCAGTTTCAATCTAATTTGAAATCAAACCAATTAGAAATTAAACTAAGCCAGCAAGGTTTAAGTCTGACTGAGGAGAATTTAAAATTGAGGGTGATTGAGTTGTTTTTTAAAGTTTTAAATGCCAAAGAACAGCTTGAAAGTGTAGTAAAGCAATTTGAAAATTCAAAAGTTCAATACCGTCGATTTGAGGTTTTATCTAAAGAAGGGGTAGCTTCTAAGTCGGCAATGCTCGATTTGCAAGCCCAAATGGCAGGTGAAGAACTTGGTATAGCCAACGCCGAAAGTGCTTTAGACTATGCCAAAACCGAATTGTTGCAAGTTTTGAATGACGGTTCAACCAAAATAGAAATTGACTCAAAGCCTTTTTCGCAACTCAAGATTGAAGAATACAAATATCCGCTAAGCTCGATTATTCAGCAGGCTACAAACAGCCAGCCCGGTGCCAATATGGCACGAACAAATATTGAGATTTCTAAAATGAATGCTGTATTGGCTCAACTATCAAACAGACCAAGTCTTTTTGCGAATCTGAATATTGGTACAAATTTTTCGAGTGCTGCACCTCCTCAGCAATTTATCTCAGATGGTAAACCTTCAACTGTCGTAGAGGTTAAATCAAGTGATTATGTTCTTGTGAACGGTCAAAAACAAAATGTTGTACGATTAAATGAGGTTCCGAGCGGTAGAATACGTCAATTAGGTTATTTCGGACAATTAGGATATAATTTGAGTGGAATAATAGGGGTAAGTTTAAGAGTGCCAATTTTTAATGCTTTTGAGACCAAAATTAGAACTCAGCAAGCAAATTTGAATCGTTTAAGAGCTGAAAACGAACTTTTGCTTACTCAACAACAGATAAAAAATACAATAGAATTGGCGTTTAAAAATATGCAAGCTGCTTATAAACAATACCAACTGACTGCTCGACAATTATCAGTTTTAGAGGCTGCTTTCGACTTAACAAAAAAGCGTTTTGAAGAAGGAAATATGAATTCGCTTGAATATACGATTGCTAAAAATAACATTGACAAGGTCCGAATTGATTTAATTCAAGCAAAGTATAATTACATTTTCCGTACCAAAATTTTAGATTTCTACGCCGACCGAATTTAATACCAAATACGTTGTTTTGGCTACAGTTGTGGTGAACTCACGAATTTCAAGAATTTGGGTAATTGTTTCGAGCAATAAATTAAAATTGTTATCGGTTAAAAAATCACTTGAATTACTTATCCAATCCAAAACCCATTTTTGTGTTTCTTCTTCACTTTCTATTGCTTGAATTTCTTTGAAAAAGTTTATCAATTGAACTGGTATCTGTTCTTTAGAATTACCGAAATCAAGATATAATTCATCAAAAATTCTTTTTTTATCGGTTTTTACCAAAGCTAAAAAAGCAAGTTGTAACGCCATATTTATTCGGCTTTTTTCCTCTAAAAAGAAATCATTATAGTTTAATGCCGAGATGATTGTTCCAGAAGTTTGGCAAATGAATTTATTAAAATCAACTTTTTTAGATACAAAATCTGTTCTCGAATCTACCTTTGAGAATCTATGAACTGTGTTTTGTTCAGCATTTTTGAAAAGAGGGTCTTGAGAAGTTAATTGTGAGTATTTGGGCAATTCTGTTAGAAACTTTTCAATTTCAGCAATTTGGTAATCAGAAATTTGTGGTGCAAAAATCTTTAGATGTGAACCTCTTTCTGAGCCAAAAAAGAAAAAGAAATTTGTTTCGCCAATTAACTGATTTATGAAGTTTAGCGTGATTTTCCAATTAAGTTTATCAATAAATATGTTGATTCCCTCTAAACGGTTACCTGTGAATAGCGTTTTCATGATAGAGTTATTGGGTTATCGTAATCAAAATTGAAATAAACAACACCGCATCCAAACCCAGATTTATTAATTTCAGAAAGTCCTGTTTCTTGATTTTTTAAATATCTACTTTTATTTTTTAGTTGCGAATAATAGTGAATTATGTCGATTTTTAAATTATCTGCCGTAATTTCTTCAAAATAGCTCAAATCTAAATCTTGTGTTTTGCCACTTTTAATCGAATTTGGTTCAATTATGTATCGATTCAATAATTCAAGAGGTTTGATAAAACTATTTTTTTCGTATTCAAAATATTTATCGATTATTGAGGCTGATTCAAACGAATAATCTCTGAATGTCAGAATTAATGTGCTTTTAGTATAGTCTATTTTGTGAACCAATATCTTATCAATTTGACCGTAAATTCTTTCATTTTTAATTCTTTCTTCGGTTGTGTGTGATATTGCTTTTAAGAAATTTAATTCAGAAAAATTAATATCTTTTCGACCCAAATTCAGCAACCGACTTTTTATATCAAAATCTTCAAAACCATAACATTCAATTGCTTCATCATATCCTTTTAGATTGTAAAAGTCATTTTTTGCAAATGCGACTTTTCCGAAAGTATCCGTTGATGCATCATGCGATGGGCAAACAAAACAGCTATTGTTCTCTGCAAAAGTCTTTTTGAGATAATTTACAAATCCTTCACCGACGAAATTATCAGCATCGAGATTTACCAAAATCTCTCCTTTAGCAAGCCTGAATGCCATATTTCGGGAATGGCTTCGATTGTAAAATTGAGGTTCTTTTGTATGATAATTCTTTACTTTTGTACCGAATTTGACAATGTTTTCTTTCATCCAATCTGCTAACCCATCCTTCGAGTTGTAATCCAAAATGACAAACTCAACTTCTTCATCATTATTACAACTTTCAAGATTATTTGGTAATGTTTCTTGTAAATGATGAACCCGATTCATGACTGTTGTGCAAAATGAAATTTTCATAGCAACCTGTATTTATACAAAAAGCCACGGTTTTATGCGTGGCTTTTTGAAAAATGAATTATTGTAAGATTAGTTTTGGAACCATTTGAACCCAAAAATTCGACCACCTGACTCGCAACGGCTACAATCGTTTGTATCGCCCATTTCTAAGATAGTATCGCAGTGAATGTGCTGATTACGACGTGGAACTGCTCTTTGAGTTGGGTTTCCACCAGCTTTTTCGGCTAACATTTTCTGAGTTAAACGAATTCTTTCGGCAGCTACACTTTTACGAAGTTGCTCATCTTTTTCTATATCAAAATAAACTATCCCATCTATGATTGTTTTTTCAGGACGTGCATAAATCGAAAGCGGGTTGTTGTTCCAAAGTACTACATCGGCATCTTTACCAGCTTTGATACTTCCCATGCGGTCATCTAAATGTAACATTTTTGCTGGATTCAATGTCACTGTTTTCCATGCTTCTTCTTCGGTCAATCCACCATAAAGTACGGTTTTTGCTGCTTCTTGGTTAAGTCTTCTTGCCATTTCAGCATCATCAGAATTGATTGCAGTTGTTACACCCATTTTTGTCAAAATAGCTGCATTGTAAGGAATCGCCTCTTTCACTTCCATTTTATAAGCCCACCAATCGGCAAACGATGAAGCACTAACACCATGTTCTTTCATTTTATCGGCTACTTTATAACCTTCCAAAATGTGCGTAAATGTATTTACTTTGAAGTTGAATTTTTCGGCAACTTTCATCAACATATTAATCTCAGACTGCACATAACTATGGCAAGTAATAAAACGCTTATTATTTAAGATTTCGACTAATGCATCAAGTTCTAAATCTTTTTTAGGAGGTACAACGCCCGTTTTGTTGGCTAAAGTGTTGTAGTTTTTCCATTCTTGCTCGTATTCTTTGGCACGTTGAAACGCATCCATAAATACTTGCTCTACACCCATACGAGTATTTGGATAACGACCTGATGGCTGTGCCGCACTCGACTGTTTTACGTTTTCGCCTAAAGCAAACTTGATGAAACCATCGGCATTTTTGATTTTCAATTCTTCTGGTGCTTCACCCCATTTAAACTTAACCAATGCAGACTGACCACCAATACAGTCGGCTGAGCCATGTAGCAATTGGGCTGATGTTGTTCCACCAGCTAATTGACGGTAAATATTCGCATCTTCTGAGTTGATTGCATCTCCTTGACGAACTTCTGATGAAACTGTCTGAACTTCATTTATTGAGAATAAAGCAATGTGCGAGTGTTCATCAAAAATACCATTTGTGAGGTGTTTACCGGTTCCGTCAATGACTTTTGCACCAGTAGCCGTCAGATTTTTGCCAACTTGAGCAATTTTACCATTCTGAATCAACACATCTGTATTTTGTACGATACCTTCTTTTTCGTTTGTCCAAACCGTTGCATTTTTGATGAGCATCGTTTCTTGCTGTGGTTTGGTTTCGCTACCGTAAGCAACAAATGGAAATAATAATTTACCAATTTGAGGAACTTTTGGTTTAGTTGTATCAGCTTTTGCAACTTCGGCTTTTGCTGCTTCTTTGAATGTAGCCAAGAATTTGGCATCTGAGCCATTACCCAAAACACCTTCACCTTTGATGTTTTTACCATCGTAGTATGCACTAAAGCGAGAATCTTGGGTATCTTTTTTATCTAATTTAGTACTGATTGTAAATAAATCAATCTGACGTGTCACTTTTGGAGTAAACTTGGTAGAATCGTTTACGATAATTTGGTATTCTGGTTTTTCTAATTTACCTGAGATATTTAATTTCAAGCCAGTTTTGTTGCCAATAGTTAAGTCATAAACTCCACGAATATCTGTTACATTCATGTCGCTGATGATGTATCTTTTACCTTGTATCCAGTTTTCGTAAATTACATTGTCTTTGCTGAATAAATTATCTGATGTAATGATGAAGTTGGCAATCATCCCTTTTTTGAGGCTACCAATCATATTATCAACCTTCAATAATTTTGCTGGAGTTGAAGTCAATGCTTCGAGTGCCTTGCTTTCTGGAAGTCCAAATTCAATCGCTTTTCTAACGTTATTCCAGAAATCTGCTTTGTTACGAATACTTGAAGATGTAAGTGCAAAGTTGATTCCTGCTTTTGTTAGCAAGCCAGCATTGGCAGGAGCCATTTCCCAATGCTTCATTTCAGATAACGTTACCGAACTTGCATCAACTGGGTCTTCGACATCGTAAGCGGCTGGAAAATTTACTGGTACAATCAGTGAAGCGTTTGTTGCTTTTACTTCGTCAATTCTTTGGTATTCATCACCACCAGTCTTTATAATGTACTGTATTCCAAATTCATCACCGATTTTATCTCCTCTCAAAACACCCAATTTATCGGTTGCTTCATAAATTTGAGGCAATGACATCAGTTCATTCATTGATTCTAAAGAGAGGTTTTTCTCTTTTTTGATACCACCTTTTTTGTACCAATCGGCATCGTAGTAGGTCTGGCGAAGCAATGCAACCGAACCCATCATAGATACTGGATAAGTTTGTGTTGATGTACCTTTATCTAACGAATAATGTGACGAAACTTTACCTTTCAATATAAGTTCATGCTCTTTGCCGTCACCAAAAGTTACCAATGCAGAACTTCCACGAACAATCCCATCTGGTTGATGAATTAATGCTGTTCCGAAGCCAGCTTTACGCATTTCGTCGGCTTTTTTTGCATCAGCTTTAAATTCGGCAGTTGCATCAAACTCTGGTTTTACGGCTTGGTTCCAATCGTAAGCACCAGTTTTTTTAGAGTCAAATTGAGCTTGTCCACCGAAACCTCGACCACCTGGTTGTCTTTGGATTTCTGGAAGACCGTAATCTGAATAAATTTCTATCAATGATGGATAAATTCTTTTGCCTTTCAGGTCGAATACAACTGTTCCGGCTGGAATTACAAAATCTTTACCAACATTTTCGATAATTCCATTTTTAATATAAATCGTGGCGTTTTGAAGCGTTGTTTGAGCATCAACCACAACTGTGGCATTTTTGAAGGCATATTGGCCTTGACGCTCGTCGGCTACACCATTTTTTGGAAAGGTTACTTGTGAAAATCCTGCCATTGAAGATAGCAAGATACTGACTGATAGGATAGGTTTGATGAAGTTTCGGATGAAGATGTTTTTCATACAGATGGTTTTATTATTCTGATGTGCGAATATGGTAATTTTATGTTTAAACTCAAAATAATTGCGACAAACCCAATTTTAGTCTCGACACTAAAACAGGTATTTTTACGTGTTTTTGTACTAAACCCATCACCTAATTTTGGAACATCAATTTTTAGCCATGAAAATGATGAGAAATACGGTTTGGTAAATAGACGAACAATGGGCTTTGTTGATAATTGGCAAAGCCCATTACTGAAATTTGAGAAAAATCAGAGTAAAATCTATTTTTTATATGGGATAGAAGCTACTCAAACTGCACAACTTGTAAAATATTATGAATTAAAATTAAGTTATTATTTCGATTCTCATTCTTGTAATTGAGTCAACCATAAAATTTCCTCTTATGAACCTAAAATTTTATTGACAAATTAGTATTTGAGTCTAAACAAAGATTTTATTTATATTACATTTTCATGGTCTATTGTTATACCACTTTTTGATTCAAGAAGTGGTATTTTTATTTTTTTGAACTTTTTTGTGAGTTTTGCGTCTTAATGGTATCAACTATTTTACGAAATTGATAAGAAGTTACGATAAACAAAGTGCCACAAAACTGATGAATTTTTTTGGAGGGGATGCTCGTCCATTTATTTTCATCGTTGATTTTGAATGCAATAAAAACATCATTTTGCCACTCGAAGAGGTTGACGAAACCGAAATTAGGTTCAGCACCGATACATTTTACTCAAAGCAAACTTTTTACCCAAATTTCATACTCAATAAATATCCAATTCCATTCTCAAATTATAAAAAGTCGTTTGACTTTGTCCGTCAAAATATCTATAATGGAAATAGTTTTCTAACAAATCTGACGTGTGCTACTCCAATTGAGACAAATTTCAGTTTAGAACAAATTTTTGAAATCAGTGAAGCTAAGTACCGCGTTTGGCTTAAAGACCAATTTGTTTGTTTTTCACCCGAAACTTTTGTAAAAGTTAATCGAGATGGAGTTATTTCGTCTTTTCCGATGAAAGGCACAATTGAAGCGACATTACCCAATGCCGAACAATTAATTTTGAATGACAAAAAAGAATTTTTTGAGCATACTACAATTGTTGATTTGATTAGAAACGATGTGAGTAGGGTAGCCCGAAAAGTTTGGGTTGAAAAGTTTAGATTCCTCGACCGAATAAAAAAACATGATGGCAAAGAGTTGTTGCAAGTTAGCTCAAATGTGAGTGGGTTATTGGATGAAGATTGGAGAGAAAACTTGGGCGAAATTTTATTTAAAATGCTTCCGGCAGGCTCGATAACCGGTGCTCCAAAAGACAAAACGGTTGAAATTATCAAAAAAGCAGAGAGTTATTTACCACACAGTGCAAATCGCAATTATTACACTGGAATATTTGGTGTTTTTGATGGAGAAAGCCTTGATTCAGGTGTATTAATCCGTTTTATTGAACAAACTGACGAAGGCTTATTTTTTAAAAGTGGTGGTGGAATTACCTTTGCGAGCGATGCCGAGAAAGAATATAACGAAATGATTCAGAAAATATATGTCCCTACTTTTCGAGACAATCAAATGTCAAAACCGTCAGCTTTACAATCTCGACTACCACAATCGACGTATTGAAGATTCAGTTCTGAAACTTTTTGGGAAGGCCCCGAAATTTGATTTGAAAAATGAAATCCAAATCGATGATTCAGTCTCTGATGCGTTGTATCGTTGTAGGGTAAGCTATACTGATGTGGTTGAAAAGGTTGAGTTTATTCCGTACGAATTAAAACACCCCAAGAAAGTGAAAATTGTTGAAGAAAATTCAATCAAATACGGTTTCAAATACGAAGAAAGGAGTGTTTTTAGCAATTTAATGGAACAAAATTTGGGTTTTGATGATGTAATTATTGCTCAAAATGGATTCTTGACTGATGCTACATATTCTAATTTGGCTTTGTGGGATGGGCAGAATTGGATTACTCCCAAAACATATCTGCTAAAAGGTACAAAAAGGGCTTTATTACTTTCGAACCACCATATTATTGAAAGAGATGTTTTGGTAGATGATTTGAAGTATTTCTCGAAAATTGCTTTCATTAACGCAATGCGAGAGCTTGAAACCAATTATTTCTTTAGATTTATTGGTGATTCTGAACTTGAATTGTGGACTTGATTCACCAATTAATTTCAGAAAATAATTCTTAAAATCGTGGATAAAAATCTAAATTAAATTGAGGGTTTGGCATGATATTGGTTTTGTTTTTGGAAGTTGAACTTTTTAATTATTGTTACAATGAACCTCAAGAAAACCCTTATTGCAATTGTAGCGATGTTCTGGATGATAGAATCGGCATCGGCAAATACAAATATTCTCAAACCTGAAATCAAGTATAATAGCAAACGTTTTGCTCTAAAATTAGATGCAAACGATGTTAAATTGCTCGAAGTTGAAATCAGAGATTCTTATGATAATTTGCTTTACAGCACAAAATACTATGATGTTACAAACTTCGAGAAGACCTACAACATCAGCCAACTGTCAAAAGGCAAATACTTTGTAACTGTAAAAGCTGACGGTAAAGTGTACCGCGATGTTATCAAAGTTAAAAGATTGAAATTGTAATATTTAGCGAAATACATCTAAGAACTTTCCAAAATCTGTGTGCAGGTTAATTGGAAAGTTCTTTTTTTATACCCTATTTTGCGAGCTACATAACCATTCATTATGAAAAACGCTACCTCGAAAGTTTGGCTCGCATTATTCTTCCTTTACATTGTTTGGGGAACAACCTACCTTAACATTCAATATTTAGTTGGCAATATTCCACCTATTTTTGCATCTGGAATCCGAAATTTTTTGGCTGGTATCATTTTGTTTGTATTGGCAATTGTCACTACAAAATTTGAATTTCCGAACCTAAAAACTTGGATTTGGTCTGGCTTGGCTGGAATACTCATGCTTAGTATTGGAAATGGTTTCCTTACAGTTGCCGTTCAATGGGTTCCTTCGGGGTATGCCTCTTTGTTTCCAGCTATAATTCCCGTATGGTTGGTGATATTACAATGGATTTTTGATAAAAAATCGCCTTCTTACAGAATTCTGCTCGGCTGTCTTTCAGGAATAATTGGAGTTGGTTTATTGGTCAACCTCAGTAGTTTTGCCCTAAAAGGATACGAACAATACTTTGCCTTGGGTGTTTTGTTTTTGATAATTGCTACTTTGAGTTGGAGTTTTGGAGTGATGGTTGCAATTAAAAAAGCACCCTCGGCCAATGTGGTAGTTGTGGCAAGTGTCCAAATGATAGTTGGTGGTGCGGTATCGCTCATGGCAAGTGGTTTAATGGGTGAATATGCCGAAATTGATACTTCAAAGTTCGATTCTCAACTCATTACTGCTTTTGCTTATTTATTATTTGTAGCTTCGGTTGCGGGCTTTTTAGTATTTAACTGGGTTTCAAGAGAGGCTTCTCCGACTTTAGTTGCAACCTACAATTATGTAAATCCGTTAGTGGCAATTAGTTTGGGTGTTTTCTTGAACAATGAATCTATCAATACTCAATTCATTTTCGCCGCGATTGCGATTATCGTTGCTGTTATTTTGATAACAACCGATAAAAATAAAGGGTAAGTTGTAAAACTTACCCTTCAAAATATCACGATTTATTAATTATTCTTCATTCAATATACTTTCTAATCTGATACTCACTGCCCTTTTGTGTGCATCGAGCGATTCTGCCTCCGCCATTAGTTCGACAGTCTTACCAATATTTTGAATTCCTTCTTTAGAGATATGTTGGTAGGTGATTTTCTTTACAAAACTATCAACCGAAACCCCACTGTATGCTCTCGCATAACCGTTAGTTGGTAAAGTATGGTTTGTTCCAGAAGCGTAATCTCCACACGATTCTGGGGTATAATTACCAAGAAATACCGAACCAGCATTTACGATTTTCTCAGATACAGATTCATAGTCTTCTACCGAAAGAATCAAATGCTCAGGAGCGTATTCGTTAATCATTTCAATGCATTCGTCTTGCGATTCGAGCAAAACTATACGTGAATTCTCGATTGCTTTTTGGGCAATTTCTTTTCTTGGTAAACGATTCAATTGCCCCGAAACTGCCAAATTAACTGCCGAAACTAATTTCTTTGAGGTTGTTACCAATAATGTTTGGCTATCAATTCCGTGTTCGGCTTGAGAAAGTAAATCGGCCGCTATAAATGACGGCACTGCACTTTCATCGGCCATAATGGCAACTTCTGATGGCCCCGCGGGCATATCAATTGCAACACCTTCTTTACTCAATAACTGCTTAGCTGCGGTAACGTATTGATTACCAGGTCCAAAAATCTTATAAACTTGCGGAATACTCTCTGTACCATAAGCCATTGCCGCAATAGCTTGAGCCCCACCAATTCTGAAAATCTTGGTAACGCCCACTAATCTTGCAGCATAATAAATAGCCGGATGGTTTGATGGCGAACAAAGTACAACCTCTTGACAACCAGCGATTTGGGCTGGTACACCCAACATTAATACCGTTGAAAATAGGGGAGCGGTGCCGCCCGGAATATAAAATCCTACTTTTTGAATGGCAACACTTTTACGCCAACATCTTACTCCGTTCATGGTTTCGATGATGCTCGGCGACTGTAATTGAGCTTTATGAAAAGTATGAATGTTTGTATAAGCAATCTTGATGGCGTTTTTTAATTCATCAGAAAGTTTAGATTCTGCCTCCTCAATTTCGCTCAATGGCACGCTAAAATCATCAATATTTAATTTATCGAATTTCAGAGCGTATTCTTTGAGAGCTTTATCTCCATTCGATTTTACATTTTCAAGAATCGGTAAAACAGCTTTCTCTATTTCGGCCATTTCTTGTGTAGGTCTCGCCAAAATTGATTTCCAAGCCGATTTATCTGGAAAACTAATTATTTGCATTAAACGTCAATTTAAAATCACTCTTGATTAATAAATCATTTTTTCGATTGGCACAACCAAAATTCCTTGGGCTCCAGCAGCACGGATTGCCTCAATATTCTCCCAAAAATCATTTTCTTCCAAAACTGAGTGTACCGAACTCCATCCTTCTTCTGCCAATGGTACAACAGTCGGACTCTTCATTCCGGGTAATAAACCAATAATGTCATTTAGTTTCTCGTTTGGGGCATTCAACAAAATATATTTATGATTTTGTGCTTTCTGAACTGCTTCTATTCTGAAAAGCAGTTTTTCAAGGACTTTGTTTTTAGCTTTTGATAATTTTTTATGACTTATCAAAACAGCCTCCGAGCGATAAATTACTTCTACTTCTTTCAAACCATTGCTCAAAAGTGTGCTTCCAGAACTAACAATATCGCAAACCGCATCGGCCAAGCCAATACTTGGTGCAATCTCTACCGAGCCACTGATTTCATGAATTTCGCCCTTAATTCCCTTTTCTTTGAGGAAATTACCCAAAATCCTTGGGTATGATGTCGCAAACGATTTTCCTTGCAAATCCTGAATTCCTTTGTATTCAATATTTCTCGGAATCGCTATCGAAAGTCGGCATTTTGAGAAGCCCAGACGATGGCTGATTTCAACTTTGCGATTCGACTCTGTATAAACATTCTCACCCACGATACCAATGTCGGCCACGCCATCTTCGACATAACCCGGAATATCGTCATCTCTTAAAAATAAAAATTCTGCTGGAAAATTTGAAGAAAGGGTCTTGAGTTTACCAGTTCCGCTTTCAAATTTGATACCGCACTCCTTAAACAATCTAAATGAGTCTTCGCTTAATCTACCAGATTTTTGTACTGCAATCCTTAAAACTTGACTCTCTGTAATATCAGACATAATCGGTTGTAGCTATTTTGTAATTCAATCCACAAAGTTAAGAAGTATTAGTTTTTATTCATAGCCAAATACCTTTATTTGTATATCGAATATTCTGTAAAAAAAAAACTTTCAAAATATTTTGAAAAATAAATACAACTTTCTACCTTAGCATCCGTGATTGCTTCCCTAATTATACTTACGTAACTCGAAGAGGTAAAATGAAAAAAGATTTACAACTTCAACAACTTACACCCAAAGTTGTTGTATCTGACCGTCTCAAGAGAATCTTATCTTTTTTGGTGGTCGCTGCTGTTTGCGTTATCGCAATTTTTAGTTAAGACTTTGCCAAGAATCTGTCTGTCAGGTTCTTGGCTTTTTTTTAATGTTTGGCAATCACAACAAAATCAATATTTATTCAACAGAAACGATGAAACATTTATTATCTATTCTTCTAACCTTTTGTTTTCTGAATGCTGCAATTGGGCAGAGTAATTTTGTAAAAGAAAATTATACAAAATATGAGTTCAAGATTCCGATGCGTGATGGTGTAAAGCTGCATACAAATGTGTATGTACCTAAAGATGCATCTGAGAATACAAAGTACCCATTTATGATGCAAAGAACGTGTTATAGCGTAGCACCGTACGGAGAAGATAAATATCCAAGTCGTCTTGGTCCATCGGAGTTTTTGATGAAGGACAAGTACATTTTTGTTTACCAAGATGTGCGTGGAAGATGGATGTCGGAGGGTAAATGGACAAATATGACCCCAAATAACCCTGGTAATGACTCAAACACACCTGTTGATGAAAGCTCTGATACCTACGATACAATTGAATGGTTATTGAAAAATGTACCAAATAATAATGGCAAATTTGGACAGTGGGGGATTTCATACCCTGGTTTTTATACGATAGCTGGTGCGGTCGATGCTCATCCAGCCTTGAAGGCATCATCGCCGCAAGCACCTGTTTCAGACTTCTTTTTTGATGATTTCCATCACAATGGAGCATTCATCCAAGCATATTTGTTTACTTATCCGGTGTTTGGTATTCAGCACAATGGCCCTACTCCAAATTCATGGTACGACTATCAAATGATTGATACCAAAACAAAAGATGGCTATCAGTTTCAGCTTGATTTAGGTCCGTTAAAAAATGTTCAGCAATATTATAAGGATAATTTTTACTGGCAAGAAACGGTCGAACATCCGAATTATGATGAATTTTGGAAAAAAAGAAGTATTGTTCCGCATTTGAAAAATGTAAATCATGCGGTAATGACAGTTGGAGGATGGTTTGATGCCGAAGATTTATATGGTCCATTGACAATTTACAAAACACTCGAAAAAAATAATCCTCAAACCAATAACACTCTTGTAATGGGGCCATTTGGTCACGGAAGATGGTCGGTCGAGACGGGACATACCCTTCATTCTAATGTATATTTTGGAGATAGTATTGCTACATTTTACCAAAAAGAAATTGAATACACTTTTTTTAAACATTATTTAAAAGGTGCAGGAGATGGTAAAACTGGTTTACCTGAGGCATATTTATTTGATACTGGCAAAAAAGATTGGAGAAAATTCGATAAATATCCATCTCCAGCTGTCGAGAAACAAACGTATTATTTGAATCCAAATGGCAAACTGGATGCTACAAAACCTACAAAAATTACTTTTTCTGAATACATAAGCGACCCCGCAAAGCCAGTTCCTTACAGTGAGGATATTCCGTCGATGCTTGGATTTACTCCATTTAATTATATGTCAGAAGACCAAAGATTCGCCGCAAAACGCCCCGATGTTTTGGTTTTTCAGTCTGATGTTTTGACCGAAGATGTGACTCTAACTGGTGATATTTTGGCAAAACTTAAAGTAAGCACTACTGGTACAGATGCCGATTGGGTGGTTAAATTAGTTGATGTGTACCCAGGCAATGAGCCAAATCACCCGTATATGCCCGACAAAAAAATGATTATGGCGAATTACCACCAAATGGTTCGGAGTGAGGTAATGAGAGGTAGATTCAGAAATAGTTTTGAAAAACCTCAACCTTTAGTGGCTAATCAGAAAACTGATGTCAATTTTAAGCTACAAGATGTACTTCATACCTTTAAAAAAGGTCACAGAATCCAGATTCAGGTACAGAGTTCATGGTTCCCATTGATTGATAGAAACCCTCAAAAATTTGTTCCGAATATCTTCAAAGCCGATGAAAAAGATTTTATAAAAACCACTCATCGAGTATTTGGAGATTCGTCGATTGAGATTAATGTGTTAAAATGATATAGAATTTAGTAATTCGTAACTCATTGATTATTAGTGTTTTGAGTGAAAATAGTTCTCCCAAAATTGCTTGATATAAAAAATTGTACAGAAACATTATTTGTGAAATGATACCGCTTAATAGTTTTTTGGCATGGTATTTGGGTTCATGCATAACAAATGTTCGTGATTAGAAAGATAGTAACCCAAAATTTATTGCACAGATGAAAAAACTCGTATTGACTGCAGCTTTGATTAACTTCGGTTTATTAACTCAAGCACAAGGTTTAGTAAAGCCAATTAGTCAACAAATCAACACTAAAGAGCATAGAGAATATGCTTTGTCGGTAAGCGGAGATGGTAAAACTTGTGTATTTGCACAAGAACGCCAAAATGAAACACGTTTGTTTATGAGTACTCGTAGTAGTGAAGATGCCGATTGGGGAACACCAACGCCGATTCAAGCAATCAACTCTGTTTTGAAAGGTAAAATTTCTTCGACGACCTTAACCTACGACGGAAAAACATTATTTTTTGATGCCTTACTTCCAAATGGAATGGGCGAAAAAGATATTTACTTTGCACAACGCAACGGAGAGACTTGGAGTGAACCGAAAAATGCTGGAGAACCATTGAACACAACCATGCACGAGGGAAGCCCGAGTATATCGCAAGATGGTAAAACATTATATTTTGTAAGAGAGAAGTTTGAAAAATACGGGAATGAGCCTTGCTACACCATTTGGGTAGCTAACCGTACCGAAGATGGTGGCTGGACTAATTTCGATAGACTACCAGAACCAATTAATGCGGAATGTGAAAAGGCTTCATTCATAATGCCAGATAACCGCACTTTGATTTTCAGCTCATTGCGTCCTGGCGGAAAAGGTGGTTTTGATTTTTATCAGACAGAACTGCAAGAAGATGGTTCATGGACTTTTCCTAAAGACATGGATTTCATCAATACCGATAAAAATGAAGAATATTTGGTAGTTTCGGGAAATAGCGATAAAATTTACCTCGAAATCAGAGGCGATATTTACGAAATGCCTCTTCCGAATAGTTTCAGAGGTACACGTAGTATTCCGGTAAGTCTAAGAGTTATTGATGCACTTACTAAACAACCAATTGATGCTAAGCTGACAGCTGCACTCAATAGTAAAAGTTCAATCAATTTGCTTACTAAAAATGGTGAATCTGCTTTTCAGTTAAAAGCTGGAAATGAATACACCGTTGCTTGTGCAGCAAATGGCTATGGAAACAAAGAAATTAAAATCAATTTGGTAGAAAATAGCGATGGAAGTGTTCAGAACACAATCGAGATGATGCCAATGCGAATGACCTATAAGTTCAATGTTGTCAATTCGGGTGGTTCAAGCATTAAAGATGCAAGATACAAAATGCTCGATTTGAAGACAAATCAACCAATGACTGTTGATGCCAATGGCTCAGTAAATCTTCACTTTGGTGGTTTGTACGCAGTTAGCGTCATTGCTCCGGGTTTCGAGCCATATTCAGAACAGTTTACAACTGATACCAAAGATTCTGAATCGAAATTTGTAAAAAATATTGTTTTGAGTGGTAAAGACGAGAATTTGGTTGTAACTAAAACTGTTGCGACTCCTCCAACTCAAAAAGCTGTTACGTCAAAAATTCCTGAGGCAAATTCAGCTGCCGCAGAGTACAAAGCAGCACCAGCTCCAGATTTTTCTAAACCAGTTGAGACCTTCCGCTTGAAATCAGACCCAAGCGTTGTTTATGAAACCAAAAAGATTTATACATTAAATGATGTTTATTTCGATGTAAACTCAAATGTGATTAAATCTGAATACTATATTGATATTAACCGTTTGGTTGAATTAATGACATTAAATCCGAAATTAAATGTTCAGTTGGCGGGCTATTCAGATACTTCTGGGGATGCGACCTACAATCAGAAACTTTCAGAACGCCGTGCAAAATCTTGTGCCGACTATCTGACACGTTCGGGTATTGAAAATTTAAAAATCTTAGTACAAGGCTTTGGCGAAAATGATGTAATAACCGACCAGACTGGTCGTGAAGATAAATCAAAGAGTCGAAGGGTAAGATTCATCGTGTATTGAAATCTTAAAAATCGAGGTCTTTGACCTCGATTTTTTTCTTTATGTAGGCCATGCTAAATGCAGGGCTTTTTTTGTTTAGCTTTGTAGGAGTCAAATATATCCATAATGAAAAGAATATTAATTGTTTTACTTGTCTCGGTTTCGACACTTGCCTATTCTCAGAAATTATCCAATAAAGAAATCGAAAAGTATTTAGAGGGTTTAAAGAATGAACAAATTTTATCCGAATTTGGGAAGGATGCACTTTACAAAGTAATGACCGACGAAAAAGGGAATTTTTTGAGTGCTTTGACCCAAAATCAAGCGATTGCCCAAAGAGGTAACTCAATTATGTCTTTTCCTGATTCGTTGTCGCAATCAAAACATATCATTTTATTTTATATCGGAATCTTGGATTTGATGCGGAATGTTGGTTCGTCGGCCGATGAATTGGTACAGATTCGGGAAGGAGTTGAAAAAATGCTTGGCGAAAAAATGCTTTTCAGAAATGAAGTTAATGGTGAAGTAAACATAAAAAATCCGCTTTCATTTATTCAATTAGGGCTTAATCTAAAGAATTCGAGACAGAATTACCTGCAAGTAATATTGGCTTTAAAATCTCTCGAATTAATTGATGCAAGGGTTGAAAAAGAGCTTTTGAATTGGATTGAAAAAGATAAATTATTCTTCATTAAAGATTTTAGCCCTTTTATTTTCGCTGCCAAACAGTCATTTTTTTATGGTAACTACGAGTTATTGAAGGCTGAGCAAATCAACTATGCCGATTCTCTCAAAAAGGTAAATCTATTGAGTAACGAAGATTTTAATGCATTGGTAAATTCTTATAAGCCTTATGAGTTAAAGAGTAATATTGAAATTCTATCTAAAATTAAAAATGTAGTTTTGGTCGATTTCAATCCACTGCAAACCACCCGTTCCGAAATTTATGAAAAAGTTTTTGCTGAGATTAAGAAGAAAATATTGCCAAATATCAAATACAAAGATTTGGTTTTGACCGAAACCACAAAAAAAGTCCCTGAAAATTCTTATGAAACTCTACTTGCAAATAGCAATCAGTTTTTTAAGTTGATAAATACTTTTAAGAATAATTCTAAATATTATCAACTTTCGGTTCAGATTGACAATCAGAATTACATACAAAAATCAGAGACAGATTTTACGTTTACCCAGAAAATCAAAGATTTGATTCCGCCAGATATTAAAATTGATTCGAGTATCATCAACACCTATCTGCCTTTTGTAGAGAGTTTTACGGGTTTTGGCAATAACGACTTACAAGTTATTAACGATTATTTATCTGATATTCATTCAGAAAAACGTGTTATTGTTGCTTCAAATGGTTTTAATCCATTTATCAGTCAAAATGATACCCGCAAGGTGATTATACTATTAGATAAAAATCAATACTCAAAAGTTTTTCAGTTGAGTAAGCGACGTTATTCTTTTGGACCTTTCAATTTGGGTGAAAAAAGCAACAACGAAAAAGACATTGCCATTTATGATTTTAAAGATAGCCGCGACAGCCTCCGTAAGATTTTATACAGTTTTCAATCGTCTAATGTGATTCCCCAAATTTCAGAAATCGAGTTAGACAAAGTAATCGTAAATACTCGTTTGGAGAATGCTAAGCACAATTTTCCGAGATATTTGCTCAAAAACTACCTGCTTCCACTTAGAAGTTCATCTTCTGAAAAAAACGATGCTCAATTTTTTAAGAATTTCATCAATGATTTAATTGTTATTTCGGATAATAAATTTAATCCCGAAAAGCCATTTGATAATTTTGAAAAAGAGCTAAAAAAAGATGTTTCAGAAACTCGTGTTTTGGAGTACGGATTTAAGTTGGATGGAAAGAAATTTGTCAATAAATCAGAACTTTATACTCTTAAAAAAGATTCTCCAGAAGCTCAAAATCCCGAAATGGTCAAGATATTTAGTGAATCCAGAACTCCATCGAGTTTGATTCCTGAATATATCGGTTTGGTAAATGGAGCTTTGGTTAGTGCCGAAATTGATGGACAATTTTTTGATTTGGGCGACAACAAAATAATTTTCTTGACAAAATCTCAAACCGAGTTTTTAACTGCCAAATACCCTTCTGTATTCTCGGAATATCCCAACCCTCCAATCACAGATTATTACAAAGAAGCCGTTTCTAATTTCGATTCTAAAGTTCTGCTTGATGCCATGAAACGCGAAAAAATGATTTCTGAATCAAAATTTGAAGAGGCACAAAAACAAAAAATGAAAGAACCATCTGATGCACTTAAGTTTTCGGATGATGTATTTGTTGTTGATATTAACGATTATTACAATAAATCAAATACTGAAATTTATGCGGATTTATTGAAGAAAATTGAGGGAAAGGTCTTTAATGATGCAAAAGTTTCAAATGTTTCGGTCGAGTTAGATACAACTGGTGAGTATGCCATAGATTCTGTTTTTTTGGTTTCGGCAACTATAAACAATGTCAAGTACAATCAAATTTTACAAGCATCATTATCGCAATTAATTAAATCGGGCGTTGATTCATTGAAAAAAGCAAGTGCAGTTTATTATCCAGCAATCGGCGAAAACCAATTCAGAATTGTGAATGATTATTTGAACGATATTAATTCCAAGAAACGACTCGTCATTGTTTGCGATTATCAAAGTCCAAAGCTTTCATTTGTATTTTTTGACAGCACACAAGCCAAGATTGTCGACGAATCTTTGCCCAATAACTATGTCGATTTTACGATGTACGACCGCCAAAATAGTATTGATAGCTTGGGAATTGTTTTAAATGAACTTAAAGAATTAGGATTAACTTCTAAGGATTCAAATATAGATAGTTTGATTTTAGAATTTCGTGAAATAGGAGGAGGTCAATTGAATTTACTGATGAAAATTCCAAATCTAATTTCAAATTTGAATTCTTGGAATTACGATATAAATGCCGATTTAGTTCAGGCCAATCTTGATGAATTGAGCCGAATTTCGAGAGGTGAATTCAATGTCCAAGATGTGACGAATAACTTTAAAAAAACGAATAAAAAGAGTAAATACAAACCAAGAATTTATTCTTATGGATTTACTTTTGATGGCAAGAAATATATTGAAAATCAGGTAGTTGCAGCACAAGCAAAGAGCAGAAATAAAGAAGAAGAATACGAGTATCTGGATTTTGAATTACAATTAAATCCGTTTGTTGGTTTGTGTAATAAAGCTCTCGCTGAAAGCGGTAAAGACGGAGCTTTTTATCAATTGGCCAATTTTTCAGATGAGGATGAAATCGTTTACTCGTTTATTTATTTGACATCAAAACAACACAAATACCTCAATAAAAAGATGCCAATGATTTTTGCCGAGAATTATGATTACGAGGATTCTGATTTTGATGAAAAGAAAACTGATAAATAACAAAATAGGCACAAATCTTAGATTTGTGCCTATTTGCTTTAATTAATCTTTGTGCATTGCATTGCCTTTTTTGCAACAATCAGGAAGTGCATCATGGGCATTTTTATCGGCCATTACATCGTCAGCATCATATCCAATTTTCGAAATCGCAGCCTTCAATTTATCTGGACTTGTCTTTTTAGGGTTGTAAGTGATTGTTACCACTTTATCGTCTAAGTTTAGTTTTGACTCTACAACTCCTTTGGTTACTCCCAAATCTCGCTCGATGCGTTTTTTGCACATTCCACAAACCGCAGAAGTTTTAAATTTTGCTTCAGCAGTTTTTGGTGGAGTTGCCATGACTAATCCACTGAAAATCAATGTGATAAGAGTTAATAAAACAGATTTTTTCATTGTATTTTTGTTTTGTTTGTTAAAAATTATTGGTTTACCATTACGATTCCGTTAGGTTTTAGACCAACAGGAATATCTTTAATTTTTTGTTTTCGTTCGACATCAATTACACTGACCGAATTTCCACGCTGATTTATGACATAAGCAAATTTATCATCTTTTGTGAACATAACAGCGTGGGCATCATCACCCACAATTATCCGTCCTTTTATTCGCCATTCGTTTTTGATTCTTTCAAAATATGCAACTTTATTATCGCTTGCCTGACAAATCCAAAGTTCATTTTGGGCTTTGTTAAATGCAGCATTGCTTGGCTTAAAATCGGTATCAATAAACTCGGTTGTGAACATTATCGAAGGGTCGATGATATTAACCGAAGGTCTATTTTTGTTTTCTACATAAATCATTCCATCGGCACCTGTCCAAACATTTGTCGGAAACAAATCTACTTTGATATAGTTTGATATTTCCTTCTTTTGTGTACTAATAGATAAAACCGTGCTGCTTTCGCCCAATGCCACAAATGCAAATTGTCCATCCTTAGCAAACGAAAGTTCTGTGGGGTCGGCACCGAGGCTAAAGTTTTTTATCAATGCTCCGTTTTCGGCATCATAAATTCTCAATTCTCCACTATGAGTACTTGTTGTTGTCCAGATTTCTTTACCATCTTTCGTAAATGCCGCATTGTAATTTATCTGCGGAACATTGATTCGATTCAAGATTTTACCCGTTTTTACATCTACAACAATTATTCCGCCAGCTTTATTGCTATTGCCAGCTTGGTGTGCCGCGTCGTGTCCGAGTGTAAAATCAAATTCTGGAGCTGCAACAGCAACTTTTTTTCCGTCGGGCGAAAGTTGAATGTGGTGCGACCAAAAATTATTGATGGTTGTTACTTGATTTTTGTTAGCATTTATTGCAAGATTAATGGTTTCGGCCACTTCATTATTTCTTAAATCAATAACAGAAATGGTATTGCTCTCACCGTTTACCACAAATGCCGCCGGAAAATCAATATTCAATTCCGGAACCGTATCACTTGTTTTGCACGAAACCGCCCAAAACATCACTACAATCGAGCCAATTAGCGATTTTTTGAAAATATTTCTCTTTAAATTTTTAACCATAAACTTCTATCAAATTACCAACAATATAACGCCCACAATAACCATGATAGTATTTTCGATAATGGTAACGGTACTCATTGGTAAATTAAAAACAGACCCCAAGCAGGCACAGCGAATTTTACGTTTATCAAGCACACTTTGAATGACCCCAATTGCCCCAAATCCCATGATTATGATGTCGGCAATATAGACCATTTGTGGCTTGAAGTGTACCAAGCATAATACACCAAGCAATAACTCAATGAATGGATATATCTTACCATAAACTGGTATTTTCATTGCGAGTAAATCGTACATGGCAAAACTTTCTGCAAATGATTTTGTATCGAGCAATTTGAAGAAAGAAAATACCAAAAAAAAACCTGTCATAAAGTTGTGCAAGAAAATCTTTACACTAAAATGTTCTAATGAGTAAATATTTGCATGAAAAGCAGTCAATAAAGCTACTCCAGTGATAAAACTTGCAATGATGAGCAATGGTTTATAGGTTTCGAACCAAGTTTTTGGAGTTTCAATAGTAGTTTCAACTACCGGAACTTGTTTTGAGAATACCTCGGCACTGTATTTCGGGTACGGTTTTAACAAATTTTGATATTCCTCTAAGCTATGTCCATTTTCAGTGCTAACAACTACTTTGTTAAGGTTTCTATCAATTTCTACTTTTGAAACACCCTCCAAACTACCAAATAAATGTTGTATTTTATATTCGCAGGCTTCGCAAGTCATGCCTGTCACTTTTATTGTTTGAATCATTTTTCAAAATTATTAATTCATTTTATCTAACTCCGCCCAATTTGTATCTTGTTCCAAAATAAATAATTCTTCCAACCACAGGCCCCCAAGCCATTCCTGCATCAAATCTTTGGCTAAATGGTTCATTTGGTAATATTATCGGGTCTTTTTGAGTAAAATTTGTGAGATTTTCTGCTCCGAGATACAAATCCCAACGTCTGAACGCTCGGCTGACTTGAGCATTTACATTATAAAATGCAGGTGCAAACTGAATCGGCATAGTTTCGTAACTCGTATGATTATACTGTGGCGATAAATTCGGAATCCTTCTTTTGCCATTCCACTGTACAGTAAAATCTACTTTCCATTTATCATAAGGCAATGCGTAACCGATATTGAATAGGATTCTATCTCGATTGACGAACATTTTATCCAAAAAAATCTCTTGTCTAAATGGCTTTCCGAGTGTCTGTTTTACTTCAAAGAAACGATACGCCAATTTGATTTCGACCCGTTCAGTTGGAACAAGATTTAACTCTATTTGAGCCGAATTTGCAAACGATTTCCTACCAATTGAATTGTAGAAATATAAGTAATTTGGATGCTCGCTATCGGCAATTAACTGATTTTGGAAAACCGTTCGGTAGGCATCAATCACTAAACTCGATTTTCCAAAATGACGTGTATAACTCAGTCCTATGTTTGTTGATACTTCGGGTTTGATTTCATCTAAAAACGCTACACCTCTCGAACTAACCAAGTTTCCGTAGTATTCTGCGAGCGGATTAGCAACCCGATAGCCACGTCCTGCTGATAACCTGAATGAATTATTTTCGGTCGGATTATACAACAAATGCAGTCGTGGTGTAAAAAAAACACCAAATAGATTATGAAAATCGAGCCTTGTACCCACTACTGCTGTGAATTTATCCAAATACTTTTCGGTGTATTCAAAAAATGCACCTGGAACTAACTCAGTACGAGCCAGTTTAGTTAGGAGGTAAGTTTCGTTGTAGTCATCGTATAGAAAACTGACACCTGTCTTATATGAATGATTTGTATTACCGATAATGTCTTGATAAATCAGATTTGTATAAACCGTTCTTTGGGTTCCGTCATAGGGTTTGAAACCAAATTTTGATTTAGAATCATGCCACACACCATTGACAATCAAACCTAATCCACGATAAGGTTTTTCTGGAAATAATTTTGCAGTTTTCGAGAAAAATTCAACTCTATTGGTTTTATTGGTGAATTGATAAATCAAATCATTCAATCTTAAAGCTGGTTTATTGATTTCTCCGCCGATTCGGTCTTCGGTAAGTACTTTAAAACCAAATTGAGCAACCATTCTTTCCGATTGATATTTCCAACGATTCAGAATGTTTATTTGATTATATTTGGGTAAATCGTAGAAATTGTCTCTGTTTCCATCCAAATTGGTTTGTAATGTAGAACCATGCGAAAGCAACCCCACCGACCATTGCGACCCATTTTCTTTTTTCTTAAAATTGTGAGCCAAGTGCAGGTTCAATTCACCACGACCTAAAGAATTTACATAAGTATTTACATATACTTTCTCCGATAAATCTGGCTTTTGCAGTTCAACATTTATCTGCCCAACCATTGATTCGTAACCATTGACAACCGAACCAACTCCTTTGCCCAAATCAATTGATTGAATCCATGTTCCGGGAATATAATTCAATCCAAAAGTTGTTGCCAAACCTCTGATATTTGGAATATTCTCGACATTGGTTTGTACATATTGTCCCGAAAGTCCGAGCATCTGAATCTGTTTTGCACCCGTTACAGCATCGGCATAATTGACAGAAACTGAGGCGTTTGTCTCGAAACTTTCAGAAAGATTGCAACAAGCTGCCTTGGCAAGTGCTTTGGTTGTGATGATTTCGGTTTGGATAGGAGAGAGTCTATCTATTATTGTAGAATTGCCCCTCACCACAACTTCACCTAAGGCATTTTCGTCGAGGAGCGTTACTTCAATTTCTGATTCAGATTTTATCTCAATGGTATCGGTCTTGAATCCAATAAAACTTACAATTAGTTTATTTGATTTGTTTCGAGGAAGCACAAATCGGCCATCTACATCAGTAACAACTCCCATTTTGGAATTACTCCATTGTACATTTGCTCCGATTAATACCTCTTTTTTTTCGCCTGATTTACCGAATACAATCCCTGACAGATTTTGGGCAAATACGTTGCTTGGCAAGCAATAAAGTAAGCCGACAAATAATATAAATGTGATTTTTTTGAAGTTTCTCATTCAAATTCTAATTAAATTAAACATAATTTTTTAGAACAAGGCTCGGCAAGTTCATAAACTATTATTTAAAATAATATCAAATAAGAAACGATTGAACCATAACGATTATGTCTCGCCAGGATAATAAATGAGAGGAGGTGTCAAAAACTGCCGAAGTTGCTGAAAGAATGGCTTTTACCAACAATTTGAATAAATAAACTGTGGTAGAATAAACTGTATCGGCAACAGTTTTGATGAATTTGGCTACAAGTTGAGAAATGCTCGATGAATACTCAATATTTTCATACTTTTCTTCATCATTGCAGCAAGATTTCTTATTGAAAGTCAACTCTTTTTGTCCTGAGTTGCTTTTTGATTTTGACTGCGTAATTGCACAACAAGATTGCTTTTTGTGAATTAATTTAGTTTTTTTACCTCTAACTGAGCATGAATGTTCTATAAGACCGAAGCCTGTACTTGTCATAAGTACGACCGCAGTCAAAAAAACGCTCAATGCTTTAAGGAAAAAAGACTTCATTAATTGATAAAATTGAATTCAAATCTCAATCTTATAAACGAATTTTCAAAGAAAAAAGTTTAAAATTATGCTAATTTACTTCCGTTTGGTACTTTTCGGTCGGGCTGAGATAAGACAACCTCTCCATCTTCAAGGATAAAGCCCGTTACAAGTACTTCTGAAACAAAATCGGCAATTTGTTTTGTAGGAAAGTTCACTACGCAAATTACTTGTCTGCCCAATAATTCTTCTTTTGAATAAAGTTTTGTTACTTGAGCCGACGAACGTTTTGTACCGATTTCATCGCCTAAATCAACCCAAATTTTGTAAGCTGGTTTTCGGGCTTTCGGAAAATCATCGACTTGAATGATTGTTCCTGCCCTCAATTCTACTTTTTCAAAATCTTGCCATGAAATTGTTTCCATAATTATTTTTTTCTAAGGTGAACAAAATGCCACAAACTCCAAAAATTTACTGGTCTGATTTCAAGAACTTCTAATCCAAAATCTAAAACATTCGATTGCATGTCAAAAACTGGCCTAAAACCAATCCAATCTGACATTAACATTAAGAATTTTTCGTAGTATTTAAAGAACCACATATCACTACTGAAATGATTTACAATCAAGATTTCTCCACCTTTTTTGCAAACTCTAATTGCCTCTTTCATAGCAAGTTTGGGTTCTGGCAAGACTGAAAGAATATGGGTCATAACAACTTTATCGAAGGATTCATCCTCAAAATCCAATTTTTGAGCATCCATTAATAACAATTCGGTCTTACCTGTTCTTTTAGGAGCATACTTTTTTTGTGCTACTTCAAGCATGTAAGGTGATAAATCGATTCCGACGACAGAAGTATTCGAAGGATATTTATCTAATGTGAGGCCTGTACCAACACCTATGTCTAAAACTTTATCGTTGTCTTTGATTTTGCTGATTGCAGTGTTGAGTCCATCTTGAATATAAAATCCAAAGAGATAATAATAAATCGGAGCATACACACGGTAAATATGCACCATTGGGTTTTGAGATTGCATCGAATTAGAGTAATACTTCGACAATATAATACGAACCAGCAATTAATGCAAATCTGATAAACATCGTGATAAATGCAGCAGCGATTTTGTAGATAATAGATTTCTTGCTGACAAATTGGTAAGCATAATATACATGAAATCCGATTAGGAGATTGGGTAAAAGCATAAAATATGGTAAGTGACCATAAGCTTTTACATCTTTATAATGCCAAAGAGACAATTGCCAAAGCGTTTCGTCTGATAGAATGAATATGAAGAATGAAAGACCAACAATGAGTAGATTTCTTTTTAGAATATCATTTGATTTTTCATAATACGTTAAACACGAATAAACCAGTAAGAAAAGTGAAATTGACCACATCCCGACCAAATAGGAGGGGACAGTTCCGAAATTGATATTGCTTTTTATTGGAAATGCTAAAACTCCTAATTTATCTGACAAAAACCAATCTGGAATAATAAAAAAGATACTAACAGGAAGCAGATATTCGATTAAATCAATCCATTTTTTGTATTTTCGGATGTAACTGAGAGTTATAAACGAAACATAAAATGCTATTACCATAATATTTTGCTTGGCACCCAATGAAATATCAATAGGTACATTGAGCAAAATCATACAAAACAGCAGGTAAACAGTGAAGTACCTTATGTAATTATAAAACTCCATTTTAGAAGGAAATGAAACCTTAAAGCACGCTTATCATTAGACACTCAAATTTGATGCTAATGATACCTTTCGTTTTTTTACAAATGCTAAAAAATTATCGAAAGGTATCATTTCGAGTGAAATATTTTAACAAATTACGAAAAAATATTTATCAACGCAATTTATTTTATATTGAGCCTACCATATCTTCTGGTTTTACCCACTCATCAAACTCTTCGGCTGTTAAATAACCCAATCTTATGGCTGTCTCTTTTAATGTCGAATTGGTTTTATGTGCCGTTTGGGCAATCTCAGCGGCTTTATAATAACCAATCTTAGTGTTGAGTGCTGTAACTAACATCAACGAGTTATTAAGGTGTTTGCTAATATTTTCGGTCAAGGGCTCGATTCCAACTGCACATTTGTCATTGAACGAAACACAAGCATCGCCAATAAGTCTTGCCGAATGCAAGAAATTGTAAATCATAACTGGTTTGAACACATTCAATTCAAAATGGCCAGTTGCACCACCAATGTTGATGGCAACATCATTACCCAAAACTTGAGCGGCAACCATTGTAAGTGCTTCGCATTGAGTTGGATTTACTTTTCCAGGCATGATTGACGAACCTGGCTCATTGTCTGGAATAAAGATTTCACCTATACCCGAACGTGGACCCGAAGAAAGCATACGAATATCATTTGCAATCTTCATTAAACTTACCGCAACTGTTTTCAAAGCTCCGTGGGCTTCTACAATTGCATCGTGGGCGGCAAGAGCTTCAAATTTATTTTCGGCAGTAACAAATGGTAAACCAGTAAGTGCGGCAATATGTTTTGCAACTCCTTCAGAATAACCCGCAGGGGTATTGATTCCTGTACCAACAGCCGTGCCGCCAAGGGCCAATTCTGATAGGTGGGCTAAAGTATTTTTGATGGCTTTTAGCCCGTGGTTTAATTGAGATACATATCCCGAAAACTCTTGTCCGAGTGTCAAAGGTGTTGCATCCATGAAGTGCGTACGACCGATTTTTACTACTTTCATAAATGCTTTCGATTTTGCATCGAGCGTATCACGAAGTTTTTCAATACCCGGAATCGTTGTCTCAATCAACATTTTGTAGGCTGCAATGTGCATTGCAGTTGGAAATGTATCATTCGATGATTGAGATTTGTTTACATCATCATTTGGGTGTAAAAATTTAGTTTTATCCGTCAACTCACCACCTTGAATCACGTGTCCACGATACGCCACAACCTCATTAACGTTCATATTCGATTGAGTACCCGAACCCGTTTGCCAAACAACCAAAGGGAATTGGTCGTCGAGTTTTCCTTCAAGAATTTCATCGCAAACCTGACCAATTAAATCACATTTTTCTTTTGGAAGAACACCTGCATCAAAATTTGTCAAAGCAGCTCCTTTTTTAAGGTATGCAAATGCTTTGATGATTTCATTGGGCATTTTATTGATGTCTTGGGCAATTTTGAAGTTTTCGATTGAACGTTGCGTTTGTGCACCCCAATAAACATGAGCCGGTACTTGTACTTCGCCCATGGTATCTTTTTCTATACGGTATTCCATAATTATTAGATGAAAATTAGTTTTTTGCAAAAGTAATTGAGAATCAAATCCGATATATTCTTTTATTTGATTATTTGTTATAGATGAATCAAAAAAAAGAAGCACCTTGATGATTCAAAGTGCTTCTTTTTGTACTGGTCTTTGTTAAGATGCCTTTACTTTATTGTCTTTGAATGCAATAACAAACAATACCAATACGACTGCTGCAATTCCTGCTGGTACAAGCCAAACGGATGTCCAGTCGTGTTTGGTAACTCCATCAACTGTACTTGTATATTTATCAAGCACTAAACCCGAAAGTTTAGAACCAATACCCATTCCGATACCGTAAGTTGCCAAAGTAATTAAACCTTGGGCCGAGCTTTTGATTTTTTCACCTGCTTTGGTATCAGTATAAATTTGTCCAGTTACAAAAAAGAAATCATAACAAACCCCATGGAGGATAATTGCTAAGTAAAGCATCCACTCACTCGAAATTCCGTCGCCATATCCAAAACAAATAAATCGTACAATCCAGGCGATTAGGCCCACAATCAACATCTTTTTTATACCAAAACGGCTTAAAGCAAACGGAATTAATAGCATGAAAAGTACTTCTGAGACTTGTCCAAGCGACATTTTGTTTTCTACGTTTGTCATGTTCGATTCGGTCAATGATAAATTTGCATGAGCGTAGTAAAATGCCAATGGAATACAAACCAAAACCGATGAAATGAAAAATATCAAAAACGAACGGTCTTTAAATAGTACAAATGCGTCGGTTCCAAGAATTTGTGAGAGTGAACTATTTGACGATGCTTTTGGTGGAGTATCTGGCAAAAAGAATGCAAATACACCCCAAATGATTGATGTTGCCATCGAAATTTGAAATATTGTTACTTTGTCGCCGACTCCGTAGAATCCAATTAGATTTGTAATAACAATCCATGCGATTGTTCCCATTACTCTTATTGATGGAAATTCCTTTTCGGGGTTTTCCATCTGATTCATCGCAATCGAACTCGACAAGGCTAAATTTGGTGCAAAAGTTAGGGTGTATGCCAAAATATACCAAAAGAATGCGTCGGCATCGGTATTGAGAGTCAAAAAGTACAAAATTACTGCACCAAGCAAATTGAGAACCCCCATTACTTTTTGGGCCGAAAAATATCGGTCAGCAATTAATCCTACGAAGAAAGGAGCAATAATTGATGCGATTGAAAAAGTTGTATAAGCATTTCCGATTTGGTCGCCAGTGGCCTTGAGTTCGACAAAAAGGTATTTACCCATTTGTCCGTACCAAGCCCCCCAAGTAACAAACATCAGAAACATCATCAGCATTAATTGTAGTCTTGTAGTTAGTTTCATAATTCCTATTTTAGGGTTGATAATCGTCCAAAACTACGGGTTTATGCCTTTATTTGCAAATCTTTAGATTTTGAATTTTTTGAGAGATTGAATTCTGTGTTGATGAGTGAGCTTATGATTATGAAGTAAATTCCTACGAAATAGGAGGCACGGTAAAGTTCAAAAGAATATGGGAATTTGTTTACCGCTTTTGAATACAAAGCTATGTAGTCGCAACTGATGATTCCGAATAAACCAAAACTACTTATTATTCTTGAAGTTCGTTCGACTCTCCGATTAATAAACGTTGCAGTTAGCACTAAAATTAATCCAATGAATAGTACAAAAACAATTACATATTGAGTAGGAATATTATTCATCAAGATTATCCCAAATATTAAAATTAATCCAATCAGAATCGGAAAGGTTGTGTTTAAGTCATTCTTTTTACCAGTAATCGCAACCCCTCCCTCAGACCTAAACAAAACAATAAGCAAGGAGTGTACTATTAAAATAAACACGATATCTAATACTGCTGCGATTTCTTGTTTATTAGAATAAACCAAAATATGTACCATCAGTTGGAATATCGGCGAGCAGCATAAAATCATTACTGAAATGTAATCTGAAACTTTGTAGGGGCGTTTTACATGAGTCCAATAAAACGTGAGAACAAAAGCAATCGGAATTTGATTTATTATTCTTGACAAACCACGATTTGGCAACCAAATAAAAAAAGAAGTAACAAAAACAAGGGTAATGTAAACCACCGAAATGATTATTAAGTCAGACTTTAGTTTCTTCAATACCCTTTCCATATTTTATTTAATAAAACAATAGTTTTAAATTTGCACAATGAGATATTTGATAGAACTTGCTTACAAAGGTACTGAATTTCACGGATGGCAGTCTCAACCTAATGCTTCGTCGGTTCAGCAAAATATTGAGGATGCGTTAAGTACGTTGTTTAAATCCAAAATTCAAATTGTTGGAAGCAGCCGAACCGATACAGGGGTGCATTGTTTACAACAATTTGCTCATTTTGATATTGATTTTGACCTCGATGTCACTAAACTCGATAAAATAGTTTTTCAATTAAACGCAATTCTACCCAAATCAATTGCAATAAAGCGAATATTTAGGGTAAATCAAGATTTTCATGCTCGATTTGATGCAAAGTTTAGGGTTTATCAATATCGTATTATGCAGCATAAAAATCCATTTTGGCATGAAACATCTTATCATTACAAAACCCAACTTGATTTAGACTTGATGAATCAAGCTGGACTACTGATGCAAAAATACATTGATTTTCAGTGTTTTAGCAAAGTTCATACAGATGTATATACTTTCAATTGCCAAATTGAATATGCTTATTGGGAACGACAAGATGGTTTTTTACTGTTCAATATCAAAGCCGACCGTTTTTTGAGAGGAATGGTGAGGGCGATAGTAGGAACCTTGATTGAGGTTGGACTAAAAAAGATTTCTTTGGATGATTTTGAAGAAATTATCCGTTCTAAAAACCGAAATAATGCAGGAAGGGCTGTTCCTCCCGAAGGACTTACTTTGATGAAAGTAGGTTATGACTTTAACACAAATGAATGAAATACATATATACAAAGCATCTACCGACGCCGACATTGAAGTTGTTAGGGTATTATTTAGAGAATACATAAAAGGTTTGGGAATTGATTTGGGTTTTCAAGGTATCGAAGAAGAACTCTCAAAACTGCCTCACAAATACGCAGAACCCGATGGAACTATTCTTTTGGCAAAAGTTAATGATGAATTTGCTGGAGTTGTTGCACTTTGGAAATTGGAGGATGGAGTTTGCGAAATGAAAAGACTTTATGTTCGAGAAGAGTATCGAAGTTTAGGTTTAGGAAGAATTTTAGCAGAAAAACTAATGGACGAAGCCCGAACAAAAGGATATAAAATCATGAAACTCGATACCTTACGAAGATTGATTTCGGCAAATAAACTTTACCAAAAATTGGGATTTATCGAAACCCAACCCTACAATTTTAATCCACAGGACGATGTGGCGTATTTTGAGATTGAACTATAAATGGCAATAATTGATAAAAATATTGACCTCGCAATTGAGGTTTTGAATAATGGCGATGTCGTAGGAATTCCGACCGAAACCGTTTATGGATTAGCCGCAAATGCACTTAACATTGACGCTGTTACAAAGATTTTTGAAGTAAAAAATCGGCCTACTTTTGACCCCTTAATCATTCATACTTCTTCAATTGAAAGAATTTCAGAGTTTGTTACCGAATTACCTCCGAAAGCAATCGAACTTGCCCAAAAATTTATGCCAGGTCCGTTGACTCTTCTGTTGCCAAAGAAAAACATTATTCCAGACTTAGTAACTTCTGGTTTGGATAATGTAGCCGTCAGAATTCCCAACCATCCATTAACCCTACAACTTCTACAAAAAATTGATTTTCCACTCGCAGCACCGAGTGCAAATCCTTTTGGTTATATTTCACCAACAACAGCACAGCACGTTGAGGCTCAACTTGGTGATAAAATAAAATATATTTTGGATGGGGGAGAGTGCAATGTCGGAATCGAATCTACGATTGTTGGTTTTGTAAATGATGAAGTAGTTGTTTATCGAAAAGGTGGTTTGTCGATTGAATTGATTGAAGAAGTTGTAGGTAAAGTCCGTATAGAGGCACATTCTACTTCAAATCCACAAGCTCCGGGGATGCTAAAAAGCCATTATTCACCTCGAAAGAAATTTATTATTTCAGACGAAACAATACAGCCAAATACAAGAGCAGGATTTTTGGGTTTTAAAGATTACAAAGCTGAAATTCCTACCGAAAATCAACTTTTACTTTCACCCAATGGAGATTTTGCCGAAGCTGCAAAAAATCTTTTTGCATACTTACGAAAATTAGATGCAATGGATATTGATGTAATTTACGGCGAATACCTACCCGAAAAAGACCTTGGTAGGGCCATCAATGACCGACTTCGTAGAGCTACTGTTCAAGAATAAAAAAGGGAAGTATTTCGATACTTCCCTTTTTTGCTATCACCACGAATCACGTACTACAAATTCTACTCTTCGGTTTTTACTTCTATTATCTTCGGTATCATTCGACGAAATCGGCTCCTCTTGGCCTTTTCCTACATATCTAATTCGGTCTTGGGCGATACCTCCATTGAAGATATAATTTGCAATTTTTCTGGCTCTTAACTCCGAAAGATACAAGTTTTGGCGAGCATCACCCACATTATCAGTATGACCAGTAATTTCGATTTTGTATTTGGGATTAAGTTTTAAAGTACGAATCAGTTTATCCAATTGCGGATAAGACTGCGGCTTCAATTCGGCACTACTCTGTACAAAAAATACACTTCCGAGTCTAAATTTCTTTCCAATCGCCAAATTTTCGTAAACTTCGACCTTCACACTCAAATCGTTTTCTTCAATTACGATGGCATCATCAACCACTGTCTTTTCAACTCGTTTAGGGGCAGGAGGCGTTGGTTTTGGCTTCTCAACTGGTGGTTTTTCTTCTACTTTTGTAACCACAGGAGGCGTTACAACTAGTTTCTCTTCTTTCTTAGGTGGTTCGGGGTTTGTTACCTTAACCTCAATATTTTTTGTTTCTGGTTCTTTTTTCTCTGGTTCTTTCTTCGGAATCAGATTTAACAATACATCCTTTTTGAAATCAGAATTTTTTGCTGCGGCATTTACATCAATTTTTTCAGTCTGTTTTTCGTATCCAGCTGCCTCAACCTCTACAATATAGTTATTGTCAGTCAATAAATCTGCCGAATATGTATTGGCAACTTGGTCGAATTTACCAGTTAAATTACTCTTATCACTTTCGTTTATGACGCTAAACTTAACATTGGCAACTGGTTTTTTAGATTTAGAATCAAGCCCTTTGATGCCAAATGTGTAGAATTCTTTTTTAATTTCAATCGGAATCTCACTGTTTACTGCACTTTGAAGTTTTACAACATCTTTATACGGTTTGTATCCTGCCGAAGTGATTTCTAACTGATAATTGCGGTCTTCTAATAGTTTTGTTTTGAGTTTTGTACCTCCCGAAGTAACCGTTCCGTTGATGGTTTCATTACCACTTGTTAGTTTAAATTCGGCAACAATTGGTTTTTTTGTTAAAGCATCAACTGCCGAAATCGAAATTTCCTGCGACGGAATCGGCTTGATTCTGACAACAATATTTTTTGTGTTTTTACTCAGATTATTTTTGTATGCTAAATAACCTTCTGCCTTTACTTCAACCGTATAATTCTCATCATTTCTCAATTCTGCATTCCATTCTTGAGCCATTGGATTGGCCATGATAGGCATGGGTTGATTTTTGGCATTAAATACCCTCAAATCTGCATTGAGTACGTTTTTACCATCTACATCATTAACAACAGTAAGTTTAAATTGAGATACTGCTGATTTGTACAACGGAATATTTATCTCAAACTTATTACTCATTATTTCGTTTTTGACATTGGGGTTAGATTTGTGTTTTTCAAATCCTTCGGCCTCTATCTCAATCGAATAATTGTTGTTTGGGTTCACATCTGCTTCAAATATACCATTTGCATTGCTTGAAGGGGTAACGGGTTGCCCTGTCGAAGTATTTAACAATGTAACCTTTGCTGTTGTATGATTTTTGGATGTTTCGGTATTTGTTACAATAAATTTGAACGAATAAATATCTTTTACTAATTCAATTACACGATTTGGGTCTTTAATTTCAGATTTAAAACTTAAATTGTCGGTAAATGTCGTGTAACCTCCTTCGGCCTTTGCCTCAATAATGAATTTACTTTGAGGAAATAACTCAACTTTATAAGGTTTACCAGCCTCCGATGTCCCAATTAATGGTTCTTGGTCTGGTCTTATTACCTTATACTGAGTAGAAATTGGCATTTTAGTTAGAGCATCAACCGCCGTAAAATACAATGATTGAGTTACTTTGCTCAATGATTTCTTAATCAGTTTACTGGTTCCACGAGCAAAAGTCTCGTTTATTGGCTGAAACTCAGGGGCTTCGATTGAAAGTTTATATTCTTTTTCCTTTTCTAATTCTACTTTCCACTCGCCAGTTTTATTGTTGTATTTGACAGGCACTAAAACTCCCTCGGCACTCATCATGGTTAATTTAGCTGCCGGGATGAATTCTTTTGTTAGTGCATCTTCAATCAAAATTACATAGGTATCAACAGTACTTTCGAGCGGTGCTTTGTATTGAATCTTTCCTGCCTGTAAGTTTTCGATATTTGCCTCGTTTTTATACGGTTTATAATTCGGATACGTGATTTCGTATTCGTAAATCCCTTTTTCGGCTGGTTTGAATCGAATATCCGAATTGGCATCTCCTGTTATCTCAAAGACTTTATTTCCTTTAAAATAGATTTTGAAAGTCGCAGGTAATCGTTTATTCAATAAACCATCAAATGCACCAAGAGAAAGGTAAGTCTCAGGTTGAAGTTTCAAAATCTGCTCTTTAGCATTTGTGTTTAAAGTGAATTCACGAGTTACGTATCCCCCATAACTTACTTTTGCTGTATATTTTTTATTAGGCATTGTTTCAACAAACGCCTCAGCCTCAGGTAGTAAATTATCCATCACAAGAGCTTTATCCGTTGTGTTTGTAATCGTGATATTAGCTCCTTTAAGTGGTTTATTGGTGTCTTCGCCATAAACTAAAATCTTTGTACCTGCGTCTGGTTTGCTAAGAGCAATAGTTTTATTGTAAGTACGAGGAGGGTCTCCGATTTCAAATGGAAAAACTTCTTTTTTTGTTTTGTGGGTATTTGAAGTAACTTCAACAGTGTATTGGTCAGTACTTGTCAAGATAAATCGGTAGGTCGGATTTGCCTTTGTGATTCTTCCGTTATAAACTTTATCTTTCACGGTTACTTTTATAACCGATTCGATTATTTCATTCTCATTTTCAGAATCAACAGTTTTGAAGACAACCACTGCCGAAGGTTGAGGTTCTAAATCAAGAACAACATTACGACCTTCGGGATAATCATTTTGAGTAATTTCAATCGTCCGTTCTAAAGGTGCATAACCATCGAGTTCGGCCCTAATTTTGTAGCTTTCGCCTACTTTGGCAGTAACAATGGTTTCGCCGTTGGCGGTTTTCAATGGCAAAGCCTCGCCACCTCTGATTGGAGTGACAATAAATTTTGGACTCAATTGAAAACCCGAACGCTTATCTTTTGCAGAAAGATTTAATGGAATATCAAGAATTCTTCTGAGTGGTGTAGATGGGTTTTCTATCTTAGGACTTTCGGCAAAAGTTGTAATACTGTAAATGAGGGCAATAATCAATGCGGAAAAACGCTTCATTCTCTCTTCTTGGGATGGAAAAATTACCAAATAACTTTAGGATTGACAAATTTCATTTTTTTTTGTCAATAACTAAAATTTAACTTTTACTTTAACGAAAAAATTGCGACCTATCGCATATTTAGACGGATAAGTTTTTAATTTGTTGCACCACTTAATAGTTATTTTGACAATTAGATATTTGAAATGAATAAACCCGTTTTAATAGAATTACATTATTTGCCATCGCTCGAATACCTAACACTTTTATCTTCGAGCGAAAAGGTTTTTTTAGAAGCAAACGAAAATTACACAAAACAGTCTTATCGAAATCGTTGTTATATTTTAGGAGCAAATAAGGTAGAATCTTTAATAATTCCTATTCAAAAAGATAAACCCAAGATGCAGATTCGCGATGTTAAGATTGATTACAACGAGCAATGGGTCAAGGTACATTGGCGAACAATCGAAGCCGCATACAAAAAAGCACCATTTTTTGAATATTATTCAGATTATTTCAAGGATATTTTTGAAAAGAAGCACACCTTTTTGTGGGATTTGAATTTTGAATTACTGTCAATTTGTCTCAAATTTTTGAAAGTAAATCTGCCAATAAGTCTGACTGAATCATACCAAAAAGAATATAATGAAGAGGTAATTGATGTAAGGAACGTAATAAATCCTAAAAATGATTACAAAACCAATGGTATTTATCAGGAAGTACCTTACACACAGAACTTTGGCAACGATTTTGTTGCTAATCTTTCAATCTTAGATTTGTTGTTTTGCAAAGGAAATACGTCTAAAGAAATATTACTCAGAAGTTTGAAAAAATAATTGCAGTATGAACGGACTTTATTAAGTTTTCGTTATATTTGGCAAATAGAGATTCTTTAAAAACCATCAATACAGTAGAGAGGATTACATGGAACCCAAATTTTCGCAAAGAGTGAAACAAGTCATTACAATGGCAAGAGAAGAAGCTCTTAGACTTGGACATGACTATATTGGTACAGAACATCTTATTCTTGGAATGATTAGAGAAGGAGATGGAGCAGCGTTGCTCTTGATTCAGAAAGCAGGTGTTCCGATTGATGAATTGCGTGCAACTATCGAACTCGCTACAAAAGGTACTGCAACAAACAATATCAAAAATCTGGCTAATATTCCGCTAACACGTCAATCTGAAAAAGTACTCAAAATAACTCATCTTGAGGCAAAATCTTTTAAATGTGAACTCATCGGGACAGAGCATTTGCTACTTGCCATCTTGAGAGACGCTGATAATCTCGGAGGGCAAATCTTGCAGAAGTTCAGGATGAATTATGAACAAACCAAACAAATGCTGGAATATCAATTAACTGGTCAGGAACCGGCGATGGAACGTCCCGAAACTGATGATGACGACGACAGAATCTTTGGAAGTGGTAATTACAACAATCCACAGAAAAATGACCCAAAACAGCAGCAAGAAAAATCTAAGACGCCTGTTTTGGATAATTTTGGTCGCGACCTAACCAAGTTTGCCGAAACTGGCAAATTAGACCCGATTGTAGGACGTGAGAAAGAAATTGAGCGTGTTGCTCAGATTCTTTCAAGACGTAAAAAGAATAACCCAATTCTGATTGGTGAACCAGGCGTTGGTAAAACTGCTATCGCAGAAGGTTTGGCATTAAGAATTGTTCAGAAAAAAGTTTCGAGAGTATTGTTTGGGAAACGAGTAGTTACGCTCGATTTGGCTTCGCTTGTTGCTGGTACTAAATACCGTGGACAATTTGAAGAAAGAATGAAAGCTGTAATGAATGAGTTGGAGAAATCGCCAGATGTGATTCTTTTCATCGACGAAATCCACACAATCGTTGGGGCAGGTGGAGCAAGTGGCTCTTTGGATGCATCGAATATGTTTAAGCCAGCTTTGGCTCGTGGAGATATTCAATGTATCGGTGCTACAACTCTCGACGAATACCGCCAATATATTGAGAAAGATGGTGCTTTGGCACGTCGTTTTCAGATGGTGATGGTAGATGCAACTTCGGTTGAAGAAACTGTCGAAATCTTACATAATATTAAAGATAAGTACGAAGACCACCACCACGTAAGATATACCGATGAGGCTATCGAAACGGCCGTTAAATTATCAGAAAGATACATTACCGACCGTTATTTGCCAGATAAAGCAATCGACGTATTAGATGAGGTAGGAGCGAGAGTACACATCAATAACATCAATGTACCGCAAGATATTCTTTTCTTAGAGGAGCAAGTAGAGCAAATCAAGAAAGATAAAAATCAAGTGGTTAAAAGCCAACGCTACGAAGAAGCCGCTCAGCTACGCGATAGAGAGAAGAAATTGATAGAGCAACTCGAAAGAGCAAAATTGGCTTGGGAAGAAGAAACTAAAACCAAACGTTATGAAGTATCAGAAGATAACGTAGCCGAGGTTGTGGCAATGATGACGGGTATTCCGGTGAAGAAAGTAAACCTAAATGAGGGAGAAAAAATCCTCAAAATGGGTGATGCACTTCGTGGAAGAATCATAGGTCAAGACCCTGCTGTTGAGAAATTGGTGAAAGCAATCCAACGTACAAGAGTTGGTTTGAAAGACCCGAAAAAACCAATTGGTTCATTCGTATTCTTAGGTCCAACTGGGGTTGGTAAAACCGAATTAGCGAAGGCATTGGCAGAATATCTATTCGATAAAGAGGAATCTCTCGTAAGAATTGATATGAGCGAATACATGGAGAAATTTAGTATTTCTCGCCTTGTGGGGGCCCCTCCGGGATACGTTGGATACGAAGAAGGTGGTCAGTTGACAGAAAAAATCCGTCGCAAACCTTATTCGGTGGTATTACTTGATGAGATTGAGAAAGCTCACCCAGATGTATTTAATATCTTGCTTCAAGTATTAGACGATGGTATCTTGACTGATAGTTTAGGTCGCCGAGTTGATTTCAGAAACACAATCATCATCATGACATCAAATATTGGTGTTCGTGATTTGAAAGATTTTGGAACTGGTATCGGTTTTGCAACTAAGTCTCGTCAAGAAAACCAAGACGAAATGATGAAGAGTACAATCCAGAACGCACTTCGTAAAGCATTCTCACCAGAATTTATGAACCGTTTGGATGATGTAATTATCTTCAATTCGTTGTCTCGTGCTGATATTCATCAAATCATTGATATTGCGTTGAAACGCCTAACGGCTCGAATCACCAATATCGGTTACAAGATTGAATTAACCGAGAAAGCAAAAGATTTCTTAGCAGAAAAAGGCTACGACCAACAATACGGTGCAAGACCACTTAACCGTGCGATTCAGAAGTATGTTGAAGATACTTTAGCTGAGGAAATCTTGAAAGGTGAAATGAAAGAAGGAGATACCATCATCGCTGATTATTCGGGTGAGGGTGAAACTCTGACATTCAGTACACTCAAAACAGAACAAGAAGTAGAGAATTCTTAATTCTCAATTTTCCAAAATAATTTAAAGCCTCAATGTTTTCATACATTGAGGCTTTAAATTATTGATTCATTAATATTTCAAAATAATCCAAGAGCTTTTGATTCATTTTCTGTAAAAAGCCTTGATTTTATTACGAATCGGATTCCCATTGGTATTTCTAAAGAAAAACTTGCTCCACGTCCTTTTACCACATCAAGTGTAAGGTGAGTGTGTTTCCAATATTCAAATTGGTCTTTAGACATATAAAAGTTACAGCCTTCAATATCTCCCAATTTAATATCGGTTTCATTTATCATTAGTTCACCATCCTGAAAACACATCGGAGCAGAGCCATCACAGCAACCTCCACTTTGATGAAACATCAATTCGCCATATTTACTTTTCAACTCTTCGATTACTGCTTTTGCGGCATCTGTAGCATCAACTCTTCTGACATTCATGAATCAAATTATTTAGATATTGAAATGGTTTTCATCTAATTGTTACAGTGCATGAAATAACTTCCCTAAAAAACGTGACACGGCTAAACCATAAAAGCAAGATTTTCAATGTTAATGGTTTGAGCCGTACCACGGATTCTTTTGATTCACAACTTATAATCAAAGTATTTTTGGGAAGTTAAAATCTAATGCATTCTATATCAGAAAAATCCTAATTTGTTTTTGCTGTAAGAGATTAACATATTTTTGGTTTGACGGTAGTGAGCTAACATCATTTTATGGGTCTCACGTCCGATACCAGATTTTTTATAACCTCCGAATGGAGCATGAGCTGGATAGGCGTGATAGCAATTTACCCAAACTCTACCTGCTTGTACTGCTCTCGAAACCTGATAAGCTTGGTGCGTATCGCGAGTCCAAACCCCAGCACCGAGTCCGTAGAGAGTATCATTTGCGATAGCAATTGCTTCAGATTCATCTTTGAAAGTTGTGATACAAACTACTGGACCAAAGATTTCTTCTTGGAAAATTCTCATTTTATTATTTCCTCTGAAAATCGTTGGTTTGATGTAGTACCCACCTTCAAGTCCTTCATTATAAGCCGCTCCACCACCAGTTAATACCTCAGCACCTTCTTCTTTACCGATTTCGATGTAATTCAAAATTTTCTCATATTGGTCATTTGAGGCTTGAGCTCCCATCATTGTGTCTGGGTCAAGTGGGTGTCCAAGTTTAATGGCCTCAACTCTCTCTACAAGTCTTTCGATAAACGCATTGGCAATTGATTCTTCAACCAAAATACGAGATGGACAGGTACAAACTTCTCCTTGATTTAGTGCAAACATTGCAGCTCCTTCAAGACATTTATCGAAGAATTCATCATCGGCATCCATTACGTTCTTGAAAAATATATTTGGTGATTTACCACCTAATTCAAGCGTAACCGGAATAATATTTTTTGAAGCGTATTGCATAATCAACTGACCAGTCGTTGTTTCGCCAGTAAACGCAATTTTATTTATTCTTGTGCTTGAAGCCAATGGCTTTCCTGCTTCAATGCCAAATCCGTTTACAATATTTAGAACTCCATCTGGAATCACATCTTTGATTAATTCGGCAAGTGCCAATATCCCAACTGGAGTTTGTTCTGCGGGTTTCAAAACAACACAATTACCTGCAGCTAACGCTGGAGCTAATTTCCAAGCGGCCATCAAAAGAGGGAAGTTCCACGGAATAATTTGGCCTACAACACCAAGTGGCTCATGAATAATGAGCGAAAGAGTTGTTGAATCAAGCTCAGATGCCGAACCTTCTTCGGCACGAATTACCCCTGCGAAATATCTAAAATGGTCAATAGCTAAAGGTAAATCAGCCGCAAGCGTTTCTCTAACTGGTTTTCCGTTGTCCCAAGTTTCGATTCTTGCAAGAAAATCTAAATTTTGCTCCATAATATCGGCTATTTTCAAGAGAATGTTACTTCTTGTTGTAACCGAGGAGTTGTTCCATGATGGTGCGGCAGCCCATGCAGCATCGAGAGCAAGGTTTATATCTTCTTCAAATGAACGAGCGACTTTTGTGAATACCTTACCATCTACAGGAGAAGTAACATCAAAATAATCGCCTTTTACTGGGCCTACCCATTTACCACCAATGAAATTATCATAATAAGCTTTGAAAACTGGTTTGCTAACAGCTTTGCTTTCGAGTGTTGTTGAAACTGACATGTCAATAAGTTTTTTTGGTTGAAAATAAATTTTAGTCAAAAAAATCACAAAAAAGTCATATTGATTAGCATTTTCCTGCACTCTAATTTCATTATTCTATCATTTGATTGTATTATTCTGCTATTAGTTGTACTATTCTATCAAATTTTCTAAATTCACATTTAATAATTGATACTTTTTAGTAGAATAATGATATAAATCACTTCTGCCATGCTCGAATTGACCGAAACCCATTATCAAAATAGAAAGCTCGAAAATCTTGTAGAGAATCGGACAATTCATACATTGTCGCATGCAGAACTCAATATTTTTGAAACGCACAAACAAGCTCATGAGGTGTTGTTGAAATTCTCTAATCCTGTTTTGGCGAGTATGATAAAAGGAAAAAAGGTAATGCATTTGAATGGGATTCCATCTTTTGGCTTTCTACCTGGTGAATCGGTAATTTTGCCATCCAATGAATTGATGTGTATCGATTTCCCTGAAGCAAATGAGATGAATCCGACGCAATGCTTGGCATTGTCTTTTGCGAAGGAAAAATTGCAAGAAGCGGTTGAGTTATTGAATTATAGAGGATTGAAAAGTGATGGAAGTGAATGGTCGATGACGGATTATAACTATCATTTTACCAATGATATTGCCATCAACCAGATTCTGCAACGGTTGATTTTTGTTTTTGCTGAGAATCATCCATCAAAAGATATTTTTGCCGATTTATTGATTCAAGAATTAGTTATCAGAATTTTACAGACCGAGTCAAAAAGTTTATATCGTAATAAATCTTATACCGACCCGAATAATGACCGAATATCGTTTATTTTAAAGTTTATTCGTGAAAATATTACTGAAGATTTATCGGTAGAGTTATTGAGCGAAAAGGCCTACATGAGCGAGTCTAATTTTTATCGAACTTTTAAACACGAATTAGGAGCTTCACCCAATGAATATATAATAGAAGAAAGATTGAAAGTAGCCGAAAGCCTTTTGAAAAATCCTAAATTGAGTATCAAAGAGGCTTATATGGCAAGTGGTTTCAATAGTTTCTCCTACTTCTGCCGTATATTCAAAAAAAAGAAAAATCTTTCACCGAGCGAATTCAAAGAAATTGCAACGAAAATGATTACATCTTAGAATAAAGTGAATTTTTGTCACAGCTACTTTAGAAAACTGCTGGTTTAGCAAAATACCCACCTCATTAATTACAAAATCATCGTTTTCGTCATTATTTTGGCAAATGCTTTAAAAAATAATCCCGAACATTGCCCCCCATCACTTGATTGATTTGTTCTTGGTTAAATCCTAATTTTTGTAATTCATAAGCGATTAATGGCAGGCCAGTTACATCAAAATGAGTTTCGATAGCACCATCAAAATCGCTTCCGAGAGCAACTTTATCAATACCAATTTTATCGGCAACATATTTGATACTGACTGCGGTAGCTTTTGCATCTTTGCCACATACAGCGGTTTCCCAAAGTCCAATTCCAACTAAGCCATTTCTTTTACCGATTTCATCCAAATGCTTATCCGATAGATTTCGGTTATTATCACAAACTCCTTTAACTCCCGTATGAGAAATTATTACTGGGCCAGTTGTTAGTGCAAAAACATCATCGATTGTCTGTTTTGAAGCATGAGCAAGGTCTATAGCGATATGGTACTTCTCCATTTCTTTGATTAATTTTTTACCTAATTCGGTAAGACCACCTTTCTTTTCTCCATGGGCCGAACCCGCCCATTCGTTATCAAAAAAGTGCGTTAGTCCGATGTAACGAACCCCCAAATCAGCAAATAATTTGACATTATTCAAGTCACTTTCGAGACAGTGAGCCCCTTCGAGACCGAGCATACAACCAACTGTTTTATTGCCTTTGGCTCGGTTTTCTACAAAGTTGGCCAATTTGGCTTGGGTATCTACCATAGCCAATTGTCCGTTAGATTTCTTTACAAAATCTCGTAGAAGTTTACACTGATAAATTGCCCTTTCTTTGATGCTAAACCACGTTTTTGGAGGCAGTAGCTGTCCAAAACTAAGTAATCCATTCATATCGCTATCGCTCGGATTACTCTCAATATTGATTCCTTTTGGTGTTTTACTCACTATCGAAAAAAACTGTAGAGCCATATTGGCTTTTTGCATTCTGGGTAAATCAACGTGTCCGTGGTCGGCTTCTTCGAGCAAATCTCTATCCCAAAGCAGTTCATCGCAATGCAAATCGGCAATAAATGGAATAGGCTCTATTTTACCATTAAAATTTGTCAGAGGGTTTTTGATACTCACCGTATTCGATTTTTTATCAACGCCTTCGGCAACGAATCCAAAGAAATATATAGAACCAATCAGTAAAATTGCAGTTATAGCGTACAGAATTTTTCGCTTCATTGGTATGTTTTGTTTAGAGAGTATTTAAAGGAATTTTGAATTTTATACTCAATTCAAATAATGAACTTATGGTTTCGGGCAATAACTCTACTCCATTTTTTAATTGAATTTCTTTTAGTTTTAAACCTCTCTCACCTGGCATTCTGATTGGATTTGAATCATTTATCGCTTTTGAGTTTTTGCATTGTTCGATAAAATATTCAATTTCTTTCAAGAAAAAATCCGTTCCCGCAAATGCTTTTGGGTCGATTATCTGTACAAAAACCGTTCCGCCCCAACGAGCTGGATTATCGTTTCGTCCAAAACCACAAAGGGCATTGGTCAATACCTCAATCATTATTCCGAGTGCAAAACCTTTATAACCCAAATCTTGGTTTCCGAGCGGAAGTAGGGTAGATGGGGGCTCTTCAAAAAACGTTTTTGGGTCATTAGTAACATTACCTTGGTTATCTTGTAGCCACGGATAAGGCAAAAGCTCATTGTTTCGATTTGCTTTAGCAACAAAAGCATTTGAAGTAGTGGACATACTGACATCAATCATGATTGGGTCAGAATTTGTAGGAATTCCCATTGCCAATGGATTTGGACTGTAAACTCCAGTTAATCCACCAAAAGGGGCAACGGTTTTGTTTCGAGGGTCAGATGAAGCGATGATTACGACGAGGTTTTGCCTTGCTACTTTTTCGAGGTAGGCTGCCAAACAAGCAATATGATGTGATTTTTGAATAACAACCGTTCCTGTACCTTGTCTTTCTGCCATCCATGTTGCCCTTTCGATTGCTTTTTCAACGAGCCAAGTTCCTGAAAGATAATGCCCATCCCAAGTTTCGGCGGCTCTCGATTGGTTTAATATCTCGATTTCGTCGGTAAGTGACATTTTTCCATTCTCGATTTCGGACACGTATGAGGCTAATAATTGCAATCCGTGGGTTCGATGCCCAAGAAGGTCACCTTCAATCAAAATTCGGCTAATGTTTTCTGATTTCTCTGCATCTAAGCCAGCTTTTTGCAGGACACTTTCGACAAAACTTTTTAAGTTATTGTATTGAAATAATTGGTTCATTTAGATAGTTAGGGTTGAAAATCTTTATTTTTTTAAACTTTTCTTCACAATTTCTCTCATTTCTTCGGTTGGAATGATATAATTGGTAGTTCCCCAAACTTTATCCTCGTACAATCCAGCTTTAGGGAAATTTTCGGTAGTTAATAAAATTTCATCATCTTTAATAGCACTTCTTGGCCCCAATTTAAAAGATTCATTGACAACAAAAAAGAAATTTAGAGTTGCTGTCGATTTATATTTATTATCCAATTTCCCCTCAAAATCAGTCACAAAAGAAATCTGCGATTGCTGGAGCTGCCATTTACCATTCAAAATTGTAAATTGAGTGTATGCTTTTACTGATTTACCTTCTTTTTTTGTGTTGCTCATGATACTACTTTTGATAACATCTTTAATCCCTTCGGGAGTAAATTCGTATTCAATTCTGACAATCGCCTCGGTATATTGGTCAATATAAATCTTTCCGTTTCTTGCTGCTTTTATTCTTTTACTTACTGGACTGAAACTAATCGAATAGACTGGCTGATTGTTGTAAGAATTCATCAATGAATCGACAGTAAAATTATAATCGCCCAGATTCCCTTTTTCTAAAAACTCGGGTACTCCATTCTCTAAACTTCGGGTAACAAATGCAGTACCGTTGGCCAAACCAAAACCGTCAATTTTTGAAAGTTGACCGGGCCATTCGTATTTTCTCGAACGCAATAGTTTCACTTTCTCCATTATTTCTGCTTTTGTTCCAGTCTGCCTTTCGATTCTTAAAACACCCTCTTTGATTTGCACGAATCCTACTTTTTCCATTTCGGTAGTTTCGAGATAAAATCCAGTTTGGTAGTTGGGGGTGCTATTAAAGTTTTCTTTGATTTTTTCGATGGCGTTTTTGACAATCGTTTTGGCATCAAGAGCCGTAACTGCGGGTTGAAATTCGGCAGGTTCTAACTCGATGACATTGGTAGAATCAAAAGCAGATGCTTTTTTTACGAAATTTTTGTACCCAAGCTGACTAATTACAACCGAAGAATCGGTATTTATTCTCGGATAATAGAATTTGAATTCACCGTTAATATTAGTTGTTGTTCCGACTCCTCGATTTGGAATCGAAATGTAAGAGCCAGAAATTGCTTTTTGTGTTGATTTGTCGATGATTTTGCCCGAAATAAAGTTATATCCGCCTTGTCCTGATGCACCCAATACCGTTATAAAAATCAGTAATAATGTATTTTTCATAATTGTCAATGTTACTTTTATAAATTATGTTATTCTAAATGAAAAATTTAACGAGTTTTTTATAACAATTATTGAAACTTTGTTAGATTTGAACAAAATTAAAACAAAATAAACCGTTACCGAAATGAAAAAATTACTTTCAATTTTAATCGTTTTTTTGATGAGTGTTGTAGTTATGGATGCAACAGCTCAGAAAGAAAAGGAATCTACCAAAAAAGCTTCTGGTTCGAAAGGTAAAGCTAAATCTGACGATAAAAAAGATACAAAAGAAAAGAAAGATTCGGCAAAAGATAAAGCGAAGGACAAAGCAAAAGATAAAAAGGACGACAAAGATAAGTCGAAAGAGAAAAAAACAGACGCTAAAGATAAAGCTAAAGACAAGGCGAAAGATAAAAAAGAAGACTCTAAGGATAAGTCTAAAGACAAAAAAGACGATGCCAAAGATAAGGCTAAAGACAAAGCCAAAGACAAAAAAGAGGATTCTAAAGAGAAAAAAGATACTAAAAAAGCAACTGACCGCGACAATACTGTAAAACCAGCTCCGAACAAAACTACCAAAGATGACGGTAAAGAGGCTGACACCGGTACACGTAAGAAAGTTGCTGGTGCTGACAAACAAATCGGAAAAGATGACAAAGGTCGTACTATTTACGAAGGTCCAAGAGGTGGTCAGTATTACATCAATTCAAATGGTAATAAGACTTATTTGAAGGCTGATAAGAAAATGTAGAATTTGAATGAATCTATATGAATCCCTAAAAGCGAAAGTTTTTAGGGATTTTTTTTGTCCAAATTCTTTTAAAACTAAACAATTTTCGAAAATCTAATTCGTTCTAAATTCACGGTTTTGCCACAAAAACGTTGCCATATTTTTGTGACTCTATTGAGATTTCTTGAGTGAAAACACTAAACCTCTGATTTTGAGCCTATTGTAAATTTCTACATAAATTGTTTTTGTTTTGTTATCTGACGGTACTATTTTTGCTTAAAATACATTTGTCAGGAAAAATCTTACCCCCAAATTACGATGTTAAAGAAAGCAATCTTTTCGTTGCTGGCTATAAGCGTGTTATCGTTTGTATGTGTCATTTTTGTAAACAATGCTGCTTCGTTTAATAAGTACGCACCAAAATTATTGAAGTTTGAAGGCGAAGGTTATGGAATCCACAAGCCAATTTGGGGCGACCGTATCTTTACTAAAGAAGAAGCTCTAAAAATTCATCGACATTATTATTGGAACCGTTATCATGGCAATTCTTTTAAGAGTCAAGATGTTGCCGAAGTATTTATTGACCATTTGATAAATGCTGGAGAAGGAGCCAATAAAATGAATATCAAGGCTTTTGAGAAAATTATTGGAGTTAGTCAAGACGGAGTTTTGAGTAAAGAAGATGTTTTGGTTGCAAATGAATTTGAGTATCCCGAAGAAATTGTGAACCCTTACGTCGAATACCGACTTCGCTATTATCGCACCAGAAAGGATTCTAAAAAGAACCCGGGCTGGTTTAAAAGAGCCAAATCATTTAGAATGGAAGAATCTGTTCAAGATGAAACAGTCATTGAAGATTATATCGTTTTGCCGAAAAATAAGCATACTGGCGAGATGGTAATCGAAGATAAATTATGAGTAGATGTTTGTAACCTAAAAAAGTATTACACGAATCTTACCCGATAAACTCTTCCCGTAAACGGACGCTCAGCCCAAAGGCTGGCGTCCTTATTTTTTATTTCTTCGGGCCAACCGAATCATACACAATTACTTTTTCCCAAAGGTGCGAGTAGTCTTCTACGAATTTTAAGTGAATCGGATGTTTTTGGTAAACTTCTTCCTCTTCGAGATTATCGAAAAAACACAACCAAGAGACCGCGTACGAACGCTCAATAACGCTTCGGTTTGTGCTTGCAGGTAAGCCAATATGGTGCATTCTGATAGTTGGTACTTTTGAAAGTTTATTCAAACCTTCAATTAACTTTTCTCTATCAGTTTCACTGTTTGGGTTTTTCAACCAAAAATAGACATGATGTACAAAGAGTTCTTTTGATGTTGCTGGTTCGGCTTGCACTGTAGTTATGGTAGCTGCTGTTGCCAAAGCCGTATTTGTAATAAAGTTTCGTCTGGTAGTTTTTTTCATTTTCTTTGGTTTAAGATACTGTTTAATAAATGTCAAATTGACAATTAAAGTTCCATGCAATAAAAAAGGGTACCGAATTTCAATACCCTTTTTTATCTCACCATAAATGATGAACAGATTTCTTTATGTATTTCTCGTAAACTGCTTTTACTTGTGAGATTTGCTCAGATGTTAAATTTTCAATACTCAAAGCATCTAAATTTGCTTTTGCTTGTTCTGGATTCGATGCACCTGGGATAATCGTACTAACTTCTTCATACATTAAAATCCATTTTAGGGCAATCGGGGCAAGATTTTGATAATTAGGGAAAATCGCTTTTAATTCTTCTACGGTAGCCAAACCAGTTTCATAATCAATTCCAGAAAAGGTTTCGCCTTTGTCAAACATTTCACCATTGCGATTAAAGTTTCGATGGTCGCCTGCTGTAAATGTTGAGTTTGAAGAAAACTTACCAGTCAATAACCCACTTGCGAGCGGAACTCTTACAATTATTCCTATATTTTTTTTCTTAGCTTGCTCAAAAAACAATTCGGCAGGGCGTTGGCGGAACATATTAAAAATGATTTGTACACTCGTTACGTTTTCAAATTCAATACCTTTTAGAGCTTCTTCGACCTTCTCAACGCTGATTCCAAGATTCAGAATTTTGCCCTCATCTTTTAATCTATCAAACAATTCAAAGATTTCTGGACGATAATAAACCTCAGTAGGAGGGCAGTGAAGTTGAATCAAATCGAGGGTTTCGAGTCCCATGTTTTTTAAGCTATCTTCGACAAATTTACGAAGCACCGCTGGCTGATACGACTGATTGATATGTGGGTTTAGCTGACGTCCACATTTTGTTGCAACGTAGATTCTTTCAAAACGTGTTTTTACAAATCTCCCGACTGCTTTTTCGCTTTCGCCATTTCCGTAAACATCTGCGGTATCTATAAAATTTATTCCCGAATCGACAGCTGTCCCCAATATTTTTTCGGCATTTTGGTGGCTGAATTCATCGCCCCATTTACCACCCACTTGCCAAGTACCGAGGCTAATTTCTGATATTTCAAAACCTGTTTTTCCTAAAATTCTGTAATTCATCTTTATTTATAATATATCTATTTTAGTAATTGATTCTTAATTTACAAACATAATCAATTGAAATTAATCTGTCCAAACCCCAAATTTACCCATCTGAAAATCTCGGTAGGCTTGCATGATTTCGAGTTCGGTATTCATGACAAAAGGCCCACGGGCAACAACTGGTTCATTAAAAGGCTCGGCATGACCGAATATCAATAGGCTATTTTTGGTTGCTTCTATAGTAATCAAATCATTATCATTATTGAATTCTACTAAGTTTCTAAATGAAATCGTTTTGCCATTTACTTCAACTTCACCACGAACAACGTAAAAGAAAATATTTCGATTAGTTGAAACATTGATATTTAATTTTGATAGTGAATTCAACTCAATTGTACTCATAAAGATATTTGAAAGTGAATCAAATGCTCCTTTTTGATTGTTAAATTCTCCTGAAATTAGGTTGAGATTTACTCCATCGGCAACATTTATACAAGGAATATCCTCTTTTTGAAAACCTTTGTAAAATGGTTTTGTCATCTTGAGGCGTGCGGGCAAATTGACCCACATTTGCAAAATTTCTAAATCGCCACCGTTAGCTTTAAATTCTTCAGAAGACACTTCTGCATGTATCAGCCCACTACCCGCAGTCATCCATTGAATTCCACCTGCTTTAATGACACTTTCATGTCCGCCTGAGTCTTTGTGCATAATATCGCCATCAACAATAAATGTGATAGTTTCCATTCCACGATGCGGATGTGGACCAAATGGTAATCCATCATTTTTGGGTGGATAAACTTGAAATCCGTGGTGATTGAGAAAAATGAATGGGTCAATCATTTGTAGATTTCGGGTGGGTAATGGCGAATATGTGATTAGGTCGTCAATTGGACGATACTCTGCTTCGTGAACTTTTTTAATACTTCTCATTTATCAAACTGTTTTATATTAAAACCCTAAAAATGAATTTTCGGTTTTATATTTAGAATTAAATGTACTATTATGAGAAAGTATAAATCAGTCAGTAACTTATTTGGATTATGTATAGTTGAATAAAGAAAAGAATTGAAAAAGGTAGATGGAGGGTTTTGAAAAATTGTTGTTTATCATCATCCAAGTATTCAAACCTCTCTTTATTCTACAAAAAATGCGTTTTATTTATTAGTAAAATCTATTTTAGACCTTGGTAGTTTTTAACATGCTCGGCGACTTCAATCATTGGTGCTACCCAAATATCTTTTTCGTTATCCTTTAGGAATCTCAGCAACTCACGATGGGCAGGAAGTGAAACGTTAAGCGAATGCTCTCCACCAACTCCATGAAATAAAAAAACCAATAACTTACCCGAATTCATGGCTTCTTTTACCAAATTTATCATTTGTTCTCCAGTTTCACCGTTTATTCCGTAGCAATCAATATCGAGTAGTTGTACTTGGTCGATGCCATGCATTTCGTGACGGACTGCCCTTGCGGCTACAAAATCGTTTTTAAGAGATTGAATAAACTCTCCTTCAATCACTTTTTTATGTCCACAAGTAAATGCAAAAGTTCGCTGTTTTTTACCATCAATCGACTCCAAATACGTGTTTGTCATTCTAACTTCATCCGTAATTCTTTTGAGTGTGTATTTGCTCAAATCATATTCTGGTTTTACCCAACTCATACCTTCAAAAGTGGCATCACAAGGATGATAAAGTGTATGATTACCCAATTCATGTCCATTTGCGGCTGCTTTTCTCCAATCATTAATTCTGTTAGAACCTGCTGGAGATGAAGCAGTTAAATAGAAAGTCCCTTTTAATTGCAATGAATCAAGTGCTGGAATTGCATTGTCGAGGTGAACATTTAGAGCATCGTCATACGTCAAAACAACTGCACATTTTTTGCCCATCCAAGCTTTTTTTGAATCCAAAACTTCGATATCGGTTTTAAATGGAGAAGCTGGTAGGCCTTCTTTATTATAAAAATTTACATCCTCTGGGTTATCAGCCCAAGCATACCTAACATATTTTGGTGTTTTAATTTTATCATTCCAAACTACTATTCGGTCTTTGCCTTCGATTTCGGCATTGGCCCAAACAAATTTTTTATCATAATCTGCTATCGCAAACCAACGCAATTTTTCACCATCTTTTGACGTAATTCCGCTTCCTACATTTTCAAAGTCTAAGATGATTTTATTATTTTCGATATTTGTCGATTTTAAAGTCGGTCCCGAATACACAATATTTTCACCGTAAGCTAATTTTTTTGCTGCCAGAGATAATCTAATTCCAATGTCACGTTTATTAAGCGGATGTATGTCATTCCATTCTCCTAAATCAATCGTTACAATTGTAGCAGCATTATTAAGTTTCGTGGCACTCAATTGTGCATCTCGTAAAACTGCCCATTGACTCTCAGTCGGAATAAGGTTAATGTCTTGAAAATTAGCTAATTGTACGGTCAAAAACGGAAGATTATTATCATTCCATTGGTTTCTCCAATCGTTGATTAAGGCAGGTAAATAATCATAATATTCTTCGGGTTTTCCAGTATTCGATTCTCCCTGATACCATAAAATACCTTTGATAGCTTGATTCTTGACTGGTGCAATCATCGCATTATACAAAGCGTTTGGCTGATTTTGCTTAACAAATCCACCACCCGAAGACTGATTATTTGGATAATAAACCTCACCAACTTTATATTGCCAAGTCCCTTTTAAATCAATTTCTTTACCATTAGCAGTCATAAAATATGGCTTGTCTGGCACAAATCCACCTTTACCAGCCGTATTCGTAACCCGAATTACGACAGTGTTTTTACCTTCCTTCAGTAAATCGGCTGGGACTGTATATCTACGTGGAGGATATTGATAGGTTATATTGCCAATTTGCTTACCATTGACATAGACTTGGTCGGCATCAACGATACGACCCATGAAAAACTTCACAGCTGTTCCAACCAAACTGGCAGGTATCTCAATTTCACGCCGAAACCAAACTACACCGTTCAAATCTTTAAGTCCTTGGTCTTCCCAAAAACCAGGGATATTCATATTTCGCCAGCCTTTTGGTTGATAATTTGGCTCATACCATTTTTCGATTAATCCCAAATCTTCAACTTTTTTTGGTGCAATTTGATTGGATGTTCGATTGAAAAAAGAATTAACGTAAGTTGTATCCTTATTTTTTTGAATAGTTTTAGCAATATCCTTAAAGTCTTTGAAGCCATCCTCCGAAATCCATGCTTCAATAGGTGTACCGCCAACGCTCGAATTGATTAATCCAATTGGTACTTTGTATTTTTCGTAAATTTCTTTAGCAAAAAAATAAGCAATTGCCGAAAACTGTATGACATTGCTCGGAGTAGCTTCTTTCCAACTTCCACTCGGAAAATCTTCTTGTGGTTTCTGCAAATTGGTTAATGTAGCCACAAAAAAATGTCGAATTGCAGGATAATTAGCATTCGCAATTTCGTCAGGATATTTTTCTTTTACTCTCTCCATCGGAATCGTCATATTTGACTGACCCGAACAAAGCCAAACATCACCAAATAAAACATCTTTAACAATGACCTCATTTTTACCTTTCAACTTAAACTCATAAGGTCCTCCTGCGGGTTGTGCAGGTAGCATAATTTCCCATTTTCCTTCTGAGTTTGTGGTAGAAGTATAATTTTTATTACCAATATTTAGATTAATTTTCTCTTTTGGCGATGCCCATCCCCATATTTTAACTGGTTTATCTCTTTGCAAAACCACTCCATCGCTGATAAGTTTTGGAAGTCTTATTTGCGAAAAACCAGTAAGGCTTATAATATAAAGCGTTAAAAATGAAAGAATTACATTTTTTTTCATTGCAACAAAAATTAAAATCCGATTGAGTTACCGCCATCAACTGGCAAAGATGCCCCAGTGATATATCCTGCGGCCTCCGAAGCCAAAAATACCGCTGCCCAGCCAATGTCTTTTGGTTTGCCAAATTTTGCCATTGGAGTTCTTCCAAGGGCTTTATTCATGCGGTCTGGGTCGCTACTCATAGCGGTTTTCATCATATTGGTTTCGATGAATCCCGGAGCAATGGCATTAACTCTAACGTTGAATTTTGAAAATTCCGATGCCAAAACCTTTACCATTCCCTCAACTCCCGATTTAGAAGCTGCATAAGCCACAACACGGTCGATTCCGTAATAAGCAGCCATTGAAGAAATCATAATTATCGAACCACTTTGTCGTTGCAACATCCGCTTTCCGCAAGCTCGTGTGAGTGCAAAAACCGAATTGAGGTTGGTATGCACAATTCTATCAAAATCTTCATCCGTTACCTCAATTGCAGGCTTTTTCATATTGATTCCGGCATTATTTACCAGAATGTCAATTGGTCCGTAGGTAGTTTCTACTTGCTCGACCAAGCCTTCGAGATTTGCCAAATCGGTCACGTCATTAACAATATAATGTACATTATCACCTAAATTTTGAACTGCTTCTTGCAGAGCAAACTCTCGACGACCCGTAATAATGACTTTTGCACCCGCCATTTGCATACATTGGGCAATATCGTACCCTATACCACTTCCACCACCAGTAATTAAAGCAATTTTGCCATCTAATGAGAAAATATTCGGATAATTTATATTTATGTTTTCTGAATTCATGTTTTCGGTATTTTGGGTTATCTTAATTGGTAAATTCTTACAATTTCTTTCATTTCTTCTAGTGTTCTTTCAGGTTTTTTGAAAGGAGCAGGAATCGGCATTTTTGAATAAGTCTGAAAATACAAAACGCAAGCATCACGCCAATTGATAGCCTCTCGATGCTGTGCGGTTAATCTGCCTTTCACGTCGTCGTAAATCTCAGTATCGACACTTGATTTGATTGAATCCCAATCTTTTTGCATCTTTTCAACTTCCGAAACACCAGTATAATATCGGTGGCAGAGTTCATCCCATAGTGTTCGGCCAGTTTTTAATTTTTTGTTCCATGCTACATGATGATACCACAATAAGTACTTCAAGTTGCAAGTTTCGGGGTTATTCCATTGATTCTGAACCTCTTTCGTGTATAATCCTAAAGCATTACTACCGTTTTCAGTACGGTCGAAACCCAGTCCAACCGAATCAGCACGGTGATAATAAATGGATGTCCAATCGGGTCTTGCACTACGCTCAAGCCACGGTTCTGGTCCGAAATGGATGTTTTGACCCATGATATGAATCAAACCAAGTGGAGTCGTAAAATCTACGTAAATCTCTCTCGACCTCAACATGACATCTTTGATAGTTTTGACCGATTTCTGGTTTTTTGTCAATGTCATTTTTATCCATTCATCAGCAATTTGCTCCGAACTCAATTCATGATTCCAAGCCAAACGCCCGTATGCATACCAATTGGCTTGCGACATCAAATGACCAGTCCAATTTCTATCAGAACCAGTATTTGCCACGCCTGCAATCAAAGAGATTGGGTAATTATGAACAGAACCATCAACAATTTTGGCAACAGTAGAGCCCTTTCCATTAACATAAGTGTCCGAATCTAAACATTCTTTAAAAAGTGTAGCCAAATAGACCAAGTTGGTAGAAAATCCTAAGTATTCTTGGGTGATTTGGAATTCCATAGCCAATGGAGTTTTGGGCATTGCCCCAAAAAGCGGATGGAATGGTTCACGTGGCTGAAAATCAATCGGTCCATTTTTTACTTGTACAACAACGTTTTTTTCAAATGTGCCGTCCAAAGGTTTAAATTCGTTGTAAGCTTCTTTAAATCTATCTCCTTTAGGATTGGGGCTATACACAAAAGCCCTCCAAATCACCAAACCATTATGTGGTCGAAGTGCTTCGGCAAGCATATTTGCACCATCGGCATGGGTTCTGCCAAATTCTTGGGGGCCAGGTTCACCCTCCGAATTTGCTTTAACTAAATAACCACCAAAATCGGGGATAAAACTGTAAACTTCTTTGGTTTTCTCATTCCACCATTTCCGAACTTCGGGTTCGAGTGGGTCAGAGTTTTTAAGTTTTCCTAAGATTTTGGGTGATGCAAAATTGATTGATAAAAAAACTTGGATTCCGTATGGTCTGAATGTATCTGCTAATGCTTTGACTTTTGCCAAATACTCTTTGGTCAAAAATCTCGCACTTGCGTTTACGTTGTTCAAAACCACTGCGTTAATTCCTATTGAGGCATTTGCTCGGGCATATTCAATATAGCGAGGGTCGATATTTTCGGGCAATTCATACCATTTCCAGAGCGATGCTCCAGCGTAACCGCGTTCGATAGTCCCTAAAACATTATCCCAATGGTTGAGCATACGCAATTGAATCTTGGGATTGCTCGAAATATTTAGGTTTACGATTGAATTTTCTTGCTGAATTTGCCTCAATAATTCAAATGAACCGTACAAAATCCCTTTATCATTTTGAGCGGAAATGATGATGTTTCCACTCGAAACCTGAATTTTGAATCCATCTTTTTGAATCGAATTGTCATTCCTAAAGATGATTCTACCAGTTGATTTTGGGGTCTTAGAAACTTTGATTCCGAGCAAACTTTCCAATCCAATTTTTAACTCTTTTTGAGCTGTTTTGATGATTGGAGTTTCTTGAAATTCCGATTTAATAGAATTACTCAGGCGTTTGTATTCGGCAATTTTTGTGGGGTTTTTGATTAAATCGTACTTTAACCAAAGGCGGTAACCATCATCGGCTTTTGCATTGAAACCAATGAAAACGATTAGCAATGAAGCAATTTTTCTAAACATAATTTTTAGTAAATTTAATTTATTGTAGTGTGTGGATAAGGTTGAATATTGACAAATCAATATTTCAAACTTTTTAGATATGCAATGCTTTGTGGAATCTGAATGAATTCTTGGTTGCTTTCGTCCTCGATAAAAAAGTGTTTCATCCCGATTTTGTTGGCTTCTTTAAAGATGTTTACCCAATCGGCTTGTCCTTGCCCGAGTGGAACATCGTTCTCGGCGGGAGTTCCACCAGTCGAATTACCCACGACGCCTTTTTTAAGGTCTTTTACGTGCATCAGTTTCCAGCGATTACCATATTTTTTTAATAATTCTACTGGATTACCCCCTCCGTGAATCGTCCACAAAACATCCATTTCAAACGAAACGTATTCAGGATTTGTATTCTGAATAATATAATCCATCAAAGTACCATCACCGTATTTTTGAAATTCATAACCATGGTCATGATAACAAAATGTGAGTCCATTCTCTTTCAATATTTTACCGATTTTATTAAAATCTTCGACGGCTTTTTTTGCATTTTCGATGGTGAAATTTCCTCTTTGGTGAGGTATCCAAGCACACATTACATATTTAGCTCCATAAATTTTGGCATTGTTGATTATTTCTGTTGGGTTATTGAGTAATTGGTCGTAACCACCACCCGTCGAAGGAATCGAAATACCTCTTTTATCACATTCGGCCCTAAATTCTTGGGGTGTCATTCCTTTAGGGTTTCCACCCTCTATCTCTGTAAACCCCATTGATTTGATTGTATCGAGTGTTGCTAAAGCATTTTTTGGGAAGCTATTTCTGAAAGTGTATGCCTGAACGCCAAATTTTGCTTTGTAAAGAGGAGAACCTTTCTTTTGAGCAATTGTTAAAATTGAAATTGCCGAGAGGATAAGACTAAACGCAATTTTTTTCATGTTATAATAATTTATGGTTGAATAATTGTTTGAAAGAATGTTTATTACTCATCCATCGACCGCAAAATTCCTAATTCTAATCCTCTTAATTCTGCCAATCCACGCAAACGTCCAATGGCTGAGTAGCCAGGATACGTTTTCTTATTCAAGTCATCCAACATTTGATGACCGTGGTCTGGTCGCATCGGGATGTTTCGTCCACTTCTTTTTTCTTCGATGACTAACTCTTTGACGACCGAAAACATATCAACATCGCCAGTCAAATGGTCTGCTTCATGAAAATTCAGTGGATTTTCTTCTCTTTTGGTAGCTCTGAGGTGAATAAAGTGAATCCTATTGCCAAATCTACGAATAATTTGGGGCAAATCATTGTCTTCTCTCACACCCAGCGAACCAGTACAATAAGTGATTCCGTTCGCAGGATTATCGTATGCACTCATGAGTTGAGCTAAATCATTTTCAGTACTAACTACACGTGGTAATCCTAATAATGGTTTTGGTGGGTCATCGGGATGGATACATAAATTCACCCCTAATTCTTGTGCAACTGGAGCGACTTGTTTAATGAAATAATATAAATTCTCTCTTAATTCTTTATCACCAATTTCTCTGTAATTATCCAATAAACCTTGAAAAGTATTCAAATCAAAAGCCTCCTCCGAACCAGGTAAACCCAAAAGAGCGGTATCTTTGAGGGTTTTGATTTCAAGTTCTGTCATTGTTGCAAATTTGCTTTTGGCTGCTGCAATGACATTTTTTTCATAATCTTTTTCTGCATTTGGTCTTTGCAGAATACATAAATCAAAAATCGCAAAGTCTTCCCAAACAAAACGCAAGGCTTTTGAGCCATCGGGCATTTCATAATTTAGATTGGTTCGAGACCAATCAAGCACTGGCATGAAGTTGTAGCAAACGGTTTTAATACCGCATTCAGCAAGATTTTTTAATGAAACTTTGTAGTTTTCTATGAGTTGTTCTCTTGAGGGCAAACCTTTTTTGATGTCTTCATGCACTGGTAAACTCTCAACAACCAACCATTTAAGTTCACTAAAGCGGTCGTTATCTTTTTCAATAATGTGTATTCGTTCTTTAATCGCCTCAACACTCCAAACTTCACCAACCGGTATTTGATGTAATGCCGAAACTACCCCAGTACAGCCAGCTTGTCGAATATCCATTAGCGAAACTGGGTCGTTTGGCCCAAACCAACGCATTGTATGTATCATTTTACTAATTAATTCATAAACTTCCCAAGCCTTTGAGACTTAGGAAGTTTTGTCGTTTACTTTTTTAAATTTATTCTTTGAGCGTTTTTCTGGGCTTTTAGTGCCAATTCCATTGCTAAAAAGCAGTGTTCTTGAGTCATGGCAGTTTCAGTTCTTTTCAGAATGTCATCAACCAACTGAGGCCCATAAGGTAATACTTGTGCAGAACAATCAAAGTGTTTGGTTTCTTTATTATCTACCAAAAATAAATGACTGCCACCTTCACGACCAGCAATATCAATGTTTTTTCTGATTTCAATGTAGCCGTCAGTTCCTAAGATTGTAAGGCGTCCATCACCCCAAGTTTTTAAACCATCGGGTGTAAACCAATCTACACGAATGTATCCCATCCCACCATCTCCACGAAGCATTACATCACCAAAGTCTTCAAATTTTGGATATTGTGGATGATGTACATTACCAATTTGTGAAGCAACTACATCGGCTTTTTTTGAATCTGTGAAATATAAAAATTGGTCGAATTGATGAGAAGCAATATCGGTGATTATTCCTCCGAATAAGTCTTTATCGAAAAACCATTCCGGACGACTTTTGGTATTCATTCTATGCGGCCCGAGTCCAATAGTTTGGATTACATTGCCAATTGCACCTGCTTTTACCAATTCACCTGCTTTCACAGTTGCCTTATTTTCAAAGCGTTCGCTATACATAATCGAATAAATTCGACCAGTAGCTTTTTGTACTTTTCTAACTTCGGCTAATTGTTCGAGGGTTGTAATACCGGGCTTGTCAGACATAAAATCTTTACCCGATTTCATAACTCTGATGCCCAATGGAGCTCTTTCTGATGCAATTGCAGAACTCAATACCAACTGAATTGATTTATCTTCAAGAATTTCTTTTTCATCTTTTACCAACTTCGCATCAGGGTATCTTTTGGCAAAATCAGCAATCAAATTTGCTTCTTTGGCATAATACGCAACCAACTGTCCACCACCTTTTTTCACTGCCTCAACTTGACCGTAAATATGGCTGTGATTCATTCCGATAACGGCAAATTTTATTCTTGGAGAATCATAAGTCGGTTCCGAAACTGGCTTTACGATTTCGGTTGTATAACTTCCAAAACCATTATTTTGTAAGAAAGGTAAGGACATTAGTCCAGCAGCAGCGGTACTATTTTTCAGAAAACTTCTCCTATCATTAGTGTTTTTTTTCATCTTTATGTCATTTTGATATAGTTTGTGCCATAAGGTTTACGCTGCGGACGTGAAAGCATTTTGTTGGCTTCATCATCATTTACAAACTTCTCGGTGGTCGGATTCCACGTGAGTTTACGAGGTAACTTCATGGCAATATGGCTAACTAAACATACTGAACAAGCACGGTGTCCGATTTCCACTGGTGAAAGTGGTTCTTTTCTTGACTGAATACATTCGAGCCAGTTGAGGTGATGTTCTGTACTTTTGTAAAGGTGAATTTCATTTTCGCCGATGACAGATTCTAAGATTTTAGGGTTACTGGCATCAAGTGCTTTACTACTTTTTGCTTTTGAAACTGGGTCACTTGCCGAAGCAACATAATCGCCTCTCGAAACGAAAATCCAACCCTCTGTTCCTTCGTATCTGATACCATTTGGAAATCCTCCACTGGTGTACATCGTAATTCCGTTGGCATATTCTGCTTTTACCATGAAATCACCGTGAACATTCCAAAGACCCGATTTTGGGAATTCTGCTACTGCTTGTATTGATATTGGGCCTGTAAGTTCGGTATCCATTCCCCAAGCGGCTGAGTCGAAGTGATGTTGTCCCCAACCTGTTATCATTCCAGCACCGAATTGCTCAACTCTTAACCAGCCTGGCCGGTCATAACCTTTTTGTGGATGCACTCCGATTTCAGTATATGGAACCTCTGGAGTTGAACCTAACCACATATCATAATTAAAACCTTTTGGCACTGGCATGGCAGGAGCTACAGGCCCCGAAGGGTCACCTGGTAAACCAACTTTAACAGTATGCAGTTTGCCAATTCTTCCATTCCTTACTAATTCGGCTGCAATTCTAAACTGTGGCGAAGAACGTTGTTGTGTACCCACTTGAAGAATTCTTCCGGTTTTCTTGATTACATTACTCAAAACTCTACCTTCGGCAATGGTTAAAGAAGTTGGTTTTTGTAAGTAAATGTCTTTGCCTGCCAATGCGGCTTCAATTGCTGGCTGAGAATGCCAATGGTCTGGAGTACTTATAATAACCGCATCAATGTCTTTGTTTAAAAGCATTTCACGGTAATCGTCGTACATTTTTACATCTACATAATTATCTTGTCCAGTTTTCTTTTTGTAATAGTTTTCAACTAATAGTTTGCCGTCTTGTAAACGATTTTTGTCTAAATCACAAACGGCAATCATCCTTGCAAGGTCGTGTTGAATGGTGCCTACCATGTCATGGTCACGCCCAATTCGGCCGCACCCAATTTGACCAATATTAATCTTATTGCTTGGTGCATTTTTCCCAAATACAGTCGATGGTACAATGGTAGGAATCCCGATAGTGGCTGCGGCAACTCCCTTTAAGGTTGTTCCGATAAATTTTCTACGTTCCATGTTAAATATCGAATTAAGGTTGAATTTTTTTAAGTTAATTGTCGAATAAGTTGGTTTACTCTGATTTGTATTTTTCAAAATGTTCAGCGATTTTAGCGTTACTTGTATCACCAGAATGAACCAATACACGGTATTTTAATTTGATTACTTGACCTTTTTTTAAAGTGGTTTCTTTGTCATTTGCGGGCCAATACATTGGAGTAGGCGAGAAAAATCCATAGTCTCTGGTAAACCACGGTGCAGGATACCACTCATTTGATGGATGTTGTAAAATCGCCATACCTTCCATTTTTTCGCCACGTTTCCCATAAAAATCTATCCAAGATGCCCTTTTGCCGAAAGTTTCTTTTTCACCTTTTTCTCCATTTGAATTAATCATTGTTCCTCCATTGGTTACTGCTAAGTCGGCGTCCATTCGACCACTAAACAATGAATGATTGGTTTTCTCAATAATTACATCAATTAGTGTTTCGAGGGTTATCTCGAAGTCAATTTGGTAAAGTTCTTTTGAAGGAGAAGTTATCGTAATTTTTCGAATATCTTTCATTGGAGAAACAGCATTTGGGCGTCTCCAAATACATTCGTTTTCAATCACAACTTTTTCATTACCTGACTCCAAAACATCAGCACGAACAGAAACGATTTGTCCTCTTTCGAGACCTTCTTGCCAATAATTTCCTCCATTTACTTTATCACACCCAAAAAACAAAGAACTGTGATGCGGATAATTGGTATTTCGCATCGAAGTGACTGTGGCATTTGATGGCCCATTTACAGGAAAGAAAAAAGGATATTTTTCATCTTGCGAGACAATATAACTTGTAAATAGATTGTTGTTGATTAAAACATCAATTTTTGAATTAAATTTCTGTGCTACAATTTTATTCTGAGCAATTAATTTTTGGACAAAAATTAATAAAAAGCAAATAAATAAGGGTCTAAATTTCATGTTTTTGTGAATCAATTTGGTAGAGACGTTGCATGCAAAGTCTCTACATGGATATTATTTTTTCTTTGCTAATTCTAAAGCTTTAGTGGTTGTATAATACTTCACTAACATATTTGGTACTTCCCACTCAGGTAGTTTGTTTTTGGCTTTGTAATCTAAAAATCTATCCATTACTTCGCCAAAATGAGCTTCGTGACCAGTTCTATAATTATCAGGGATTTCAACCAACCATTCACTTCCTTGCTTTTTCAAGGCGATTCCAGTATATTTTTTCTGTAACCCTTCAAAAGCTTTCAATAAATCAGTATCCGAAACACTTGAAGTCTGAATATACAATTGAGGCGTGAATTTCTCGGCTTTACCTTGTCTGATTTCGACATTTGCCTTGGTTCCTTTCATGATTGAATAATGGGTATCTCCACCTTCAGGAGTACTATAATTCCATAAAACCCTTACTTTAGCATTTACACCTCGAAGTTTATAGTTGATTTCTCCATTGGCATAGATATTTAACGTAGTATCATTTTTTAAATCCTTTTTCAAGAAATCGGGGAATTGATTTTGACCTGTAATGACCGAGAACTGACTTAATGTCATGGTTGTTGGCCAGCGTTTTGCCGACGTGAGTTGTACATCTTTGTTTGAAAGTGTAATATTTGGAAATGCTGCCCACTGAACCAAATCTACTAAGTGTGTCGTAACATCGACAATTCCCTCACCTTGCTGTGAAACATCCATAAACCAAGTTGGACGTTTCAATGGGCTACCCGATACATATTTATAAAAATGATGGACACTTTCTTTAATTACAGAAGGATTTTCGGGCGTACCTTTTTGTAATGTTCCGAAAATGGCTGGAATTTGTGAAATTTCTTTTTGAAGAACAGTAGTAATTTCTGAACGCTCGGTCATTATATCATACAAAAGCACGTTGTTCTTTTTGGCCGCTTCAAATGCTTGAATGAGTTGCTGATAACCTTTACTATCAATGCACATGGGTTTATCGGCCAAAATATTGATACCTGCTTGTGCCGATTTTAAAATATATTCGGTTTTCTTTTTATTATTTCCAGCAATTACCAAAACGTTTCCCTTCTTCTCAGCAAGCATTTTTTCCAAATAATCGCTCCCTTGATAAACATCTTCCTGCCAATGAGTAGGATTTTTGGCTCTTGAGTTATAACTCTCAATTCTTTTTAAATGGTCTTGTAAGTCTTGACCCGCTGGTGCGTACACATTGACGGTTGATTCAACATTATCATAGTTTTTATTTTGGACTAATGCCGCATGAAAATGCCCAGGGTCGAGGGTTATCAATTGAATAGGTTTTTGAGCCATTGTGTTGAGACTCGTAAATAAGGAGAAAATTAGAAACGATTTTTTGAACATAACAATTGGGTTTTGTTCTTTAAATTTTATAAATATATCAATATAAATTATTACAAATGTTCAATTTTGACAAAAATGTATTACAAGAGGTCATTATTTTATCATTCTTTTGTTGACAGAATTTAATTGTTTCAATGTAACACAAGTGTAATAAAAAATGGGATACAAATTGTCCCTTATAAAAATAGGAGTAGAGAGTCTCTACTCCATTTTTTTTTGAATAACCTATGGTTGAATTACTACCAAACTTTTGCTGTTTGATTTCTTTATTAATATATTCATTTTTATTTGCACACATAAAAAATAGCTATCTCAAAGCCACTCCACTAAACTTTTAGAGATTTTCAAAAGGAGTTTTTCAATTATTTGAGAGTAAACATTTGAATAAATTTGATTAGAATGAATTCGGCTGTAAATATGTAACTTAGTTTATAAAAATGCAACCGATTGCATAAATATTTTATTGATATTTCGTTATTTGATATGATTATATTTTTATAATGTTTCAAGATTTAATTTCAAAAATTCAAATTTCTTATAGTTTTGTAAGTTTTATGTCTAAATTAGCGATAAATTAAAGCAAATCGACTGAATAGTTGATTTGTAAACCTCCAATATAATTTGCAATCTGTTGCATAATTTTAGAATGAATAAAGAGATAACCATTTACGATATTGCTCAAGTGTTAGAAATTTCGCCTGCTACAGTAAGCCGTGCCTTGAATAATCACGAAGCGATTAGTAACAATACAAAGACCTTGATAAAAGCAAAGGCCGAAGAAATGGGGTATCGTTCCAATAAATTTGCCAGTAATCTACGCAAACAAAAGACAAATACGATTGGGGTTATTGTCCCACGACTTAATAGTCCGTTGATGTCAACTGTTTTGGCTGGAATGGAAAAAGTTGCTAACGAAGCGGGTTATAATCTTCTGATTAGTCAATCATTGGAGTCTTTTAAGAAAGAAGTAAGCAATGTCAAAACGATGTTCAATAGTAGGGTAGATGGGCTTCTGGTTTCGGTTGCTTATGATACTGTTGGGTTCACTCATTTTGAGCCATTTATCAAAAAGAATATTCCATTGATATTTTTTGACCGTGTACTCGAACACAACGATTGCCTGAACATTGTGATTGATAATTTTAAAGGTGGCTACGATGCTACAAAACATTTGATTGAAATTGGTTGCCAAAATATCATTCACGTTACGGGTAGTTTGCAAAGAAATGTTTATGCTGAGCGACTGAGAGGATATAAAGAGGCATTGATTGATAAAAATCAAGGTTTTGTAGAATCAAATGTTTTTGAAACAGATTTATCACCAGATGTAGGTAAACAAATTGCCAATAAGATAAAAGACGAAAACCTAAATGTCGATGGATTATTTATCACCAACGATTTTTGTGCAGCGAGTTGTATCGGAGAATTGAAAAGATTGGGTTATCAAATCCCTGATGATATAGCAGTGGTAGGATTCAACAACGACCCCGTAACTGAGGTCATCGAACCCAAATTAACAACTATTCATTACCCCGGCAAAGAAATGGGTGAGGTTGCCGCCAGAAGTATGATAAACCATTTAAATGGTCTGATGGATATTGGGCAAACCAACCTAATAATGCTAAAATCGGAATTGATTGTCAGAGATACTACGAGAAGATAAGTCAGATAAAACAGAAAATCCTGTGATTACTCACAGGATTTTTGATGTCGGGGTGGCCAGATTCGAACTGACGACCTTTTGGTCCCAAACCAAACGCGATACCGGGCTACGCTACACCCCGTTGAGTTAATTTGAACAGAATTTAATTGAGCAAATAATATTTTGTCGGGGTGGCCAGATTCGAACTGACGACCTTTTGGTCCCAAACCAAACGCGATACCGGGCTACGCTACACCCCGAAGACTCATTTAAATTCAAAATTTCAAATAACTCGCGGAGAGGGCGGGATTCGAACCCGCGGTACGCTTTAGACGTACGACAGTTTAGCAAACTGCTCCTTTCGGCCACTCAGGCACCTCTCCATCTCCCTTTTGGGACTGCAAATATAGCAGATTGATAACCTAAATTGCAAATGTAATGCCAAAAAAAAGTTAATATTTTTCCACAAATTCCTGCTTCCTACTGATATTCAGACTGTTACATAATGATTATTTTGTTTTCCTTTTTAGGACTTCTGTAAAAACGTGCTTATCGTGCATTTCATCCAAAATCAATGCTTCTTGAATAATCTCCTTGAATTGTTTTTCTTTTTGTTTAAAATCAGAAATGTCTTTAAACGTAATTCCACTGATAATCGTCCTACCTTTTGAATCCAGAAGCCCTTGTTCGTTTGATAATTGGTAGCCTCTTAAAAAGCTGATTTCTATGCCTTTGTTTTTTTTCATTATTCCAAAATAACAAATATCAAATTTGACTTTGAAGAATACCGTATTGAAAGAAATCTTTTCTTGCATTTTTGGGTGTGCATTCAGCAGAACTCTTCTGATGTGGTAAAGCAAGTCTTTATATAATTCTTCTTGTTTTTCGATAAAATCTTCGGCAGATGAATATTTTTTCATAATTGAAGTTTGTTAATTTGTGGTTTTGCATACGAACCAATTATCATTCCGAGAATACTTGCCATTAGTCCCCAAATCGTGCTTGGGTAAGGAGTTTCGTAAAATTCAAAAAATGTCCAAACTCCCATTCCGAGAACCATTGACAAAATTGCACCAAGAGCCGAGGCTTTTTTCCAGTATAATCCTGCGGCAAGTGGTACAAATAATGATACGAGACTCAAAGCCGAAGATTCACTGACTAATTCATAGATTTCGGTTTTCCAAGAGGCAAATCCGATTGAAACTATTGTTATCAGGACTACTGAATAACGCATAATCATCAATAACTTTTTATCCGAAATTTTGCTTCCGTATAATGGTTTGAGTAAGTTTTCTCCCACAACTGTTGCAGGGGCTAAAATGGCCCCACTACAAGTGCTGAGAATGGCGGATAACAATGCTCCAAAAAACAATATTTGAACACTAATATTTGTATGTTGCAAAACCAACATTGGGATTGTCAGCTGAGGATTTTTTTCAATTTCGGTTGGATATAAAATCTTGCCACAAAGTGCAATTATTAATGGGATAATTGCAATTGTTAAATACATTATTGAAGACCAATATGTGCCTTTAATGGCTGTTTTTTCGGTTTTTGCTGATAAAATTCTTTGAAAAACATCTTGTTGTGGGATTGACCCAAGGCCAATTGTAATCCAGGCAACAAAATAATTTGACCAATTAACCATCGAGTTTTCTTTGGGTATAAACCTAAAAAATCCGTCGGGAGTACTATTAACTATTTTATTTATTCCTCCTGCTTGACTTACCAAAATTGCAACCAAGATTAAAAGACCAATAATTATCATGATTGTCTGAACTGTATCGGTAATTGAGACAGCCCACATGCCGCCAATGTAAGTGTAAATCACAACTACTGTTGCACAAATCAAAACTCCATAAATTATCTCTAACCCAGTGATTGCATGTAATACCGTAGCAAGGGCGATTAATTGTGCAGCAATCCAGCCAAAATAAGATGGTATCATAAAAATTGCTGAAACCCATTCAGCTGTTTTATTGTATCGCATTGAATAGTAGTCGCTGAATGTCAGAATATTGAGTTTATACAGTGGTTTTACAAATAAAATACCCAATAGAAACAAGCACAGAGATGCTCCAAATGGGTCTTCTATTACTCCAAGTAAACCATTTTCTACGAATTCGGATGATGCACCCATGACTGTTTCAGAACCAAACCAAGTTGCAAAAAGCCCAGATGCAACGACATAGGTTGGCATTCTTCTCCCGGCAATGGCAAAATCGGTTGAGTTTTTAACAAATCTTGATGCATACCATCCAATTAAAATTGTGATAAGTAGATAGAAAATTATAAAACCTATAAGCATTGATTTGATGGATATTTATACGCAAAATAGCATTTATTATTACCTTTTCAGAAAAAATACTAATTTTGTGTTACTTTTTGCTGTAACTATAGTCAAAACCTAAACCAAATAACCCGACTGTGACCCACCTTATTGAAAGATTTACTGAATACCTAAAAAAAGGGAAGTATAATTCGATGACTATTGCAGCTTATCGAAATGCTGTATTCGTGTTTTATAATCACTTCAGAGACGTACCTCAAAACAAAATCACCGAAGAAGTAATTTCTGATTATTTGATTGAACTTGGCGAGAAGAAAGGAGATTCTGCCGACGCAGTTAAACAAGCTGGAAAGGCAATCAAACTTTTTTATGAGATAGTATTCAATAAAAAATTGAATATTAAAGCTACTGGTGAAATTAAAGAAAATAGTTTACCATTAATTCTTTCAGAATCTGAGATTGAACAAATCTTGAACTCTTTAGATAATGTTAAACACAAAGCTTTGTTAGGTATTATTTATTCGGCTGGTTTGCGTCTGAGTGAAGTTTTAGACATGAAAACTGCCGATGTTGATTTTGAGAATAACCTTATCAGGATTGCGGCTACATCTAAAGAAAAAGGGCGTAATGTAATGCTTGCAAAACGTGTGATTCCGATGCTTAAGAATTATATCTCAAAGCATAACCCGACTGGATTACTTTTTGGAGGAGAAAACGGAAAACCATACAGTGCAAGAAGCGTTCAATTGGTATTTCAACAGGCTTTAAAAAAGGCCAAAATCGATAAAGATGCTTCGGTGCATACACTTCGACACAGTTTTGCAGTTCATTTTCTTGAGAGAGGGCTTGATATTCATCACCTCCAAGAAATGCTTGGTCATAGATATTTACAAACTACTGCAATTTATAGCCAAATCGCTCAGGTAGATTTCGTTAATTTTAGAAGTCCGTTCGATGATTTGAATGTATAAATTAAAAAGGTTCGCCAATTTGGCGAACCTTTTTAATTATCATCCTCAATTCTTTCTTTGAGTTTTTCCATCAACATTTTGTTGAAATTCGCTTCTGTTTGTTTCAACTCGCCGTATTGTCGGGGTGTTATAACTTTCATTAGTTTAACCCCGTATTCTTCTTCTAAGTCTAACTCTTTTCGACGGAGAGAAATGATTTGTTTGTGAGCCGAAATTATTTTATCGTCGGTTGATGAAAGAGAATTTGCTTCGTCTAAATATTTTTTAATATTCCTACGATTTTCGAGACGTTTTCGGTCGAATTCGTTGTAAATCGCCCAAAATTGTGGTGCTTGCTCAGGAGTGAGATTTAGTTTTTCGGTGATTAATCCAATCTTTGCTGCCTGAATTTTCTGCTGTCTTGGATTATTCCCCCTTTGAGCCAATGAAACTATTGGAAACATTAACATCAAAAAAAGTGTGATTTTTTTCATTTTCTGCACAGTTTAACTACCTAAAAGATATTCTAATTCATTCTCGTCGAGATTTTGCTCTTCAATGTGTTCAAGAATATCTTTTTTTTCTAAATTCAAATTTTCAAAAAGCAAAGAATCTGCATTTACTTTGACTTGTTTAGTCGATTTCGATTCTTCTACTACACTATTTTCGTATTCCAAATAACTTAAATCTTGTGTGTTGAGATAGGTTTGGATTTCTTCAACAGAAGCTTTTTCCAAAGCTAATTCTACATCAGATTTAACTAAGTTTGGAATAATAAACCAAGCCAATCCAACCAAAACTACGATACTTGCCGCCGCCACCCAAACTTTTGTGCTTCTAATTATTTTAAAAACAATACCCGATTGTTGTTGATTTATTTTTGAATTGATTCTATTTGGTAATGATTCAAAATAGTCAACTGGTACCTTAAATATATTGCCTTTGGGTAAGTTTGAAACCGAGACTTTCTCAATAATTTGCTCCTCTAAATTTTCAAAATAATTATCGGGCAAATTGAAAATATTGACTTTGGGAATATCCTCAAGCCTTAAATGTTGTTTGGCGTTAATTTTTGAAAGAATTTTTGATGAAAGTGAATCAAAATAATTATTAGGAATTTTAAAACCTTCAATATTCTTAGTTTGTGAATTTAGCTTAATTTGACTCAGAACAATATTGGGCAATACCTCAAAGTACCCTTCTGGAACTTTAAAGATGTTTTCTTTAGATAAATGCTCAATATTTATTGGTTGTTTTTTCATTAAAAATCATTCTCAACGATACTTTGACAAATTTATTATCCGAAGGTTTAATAAAAACCTTAATTTATTGCTCTTGATTCAGCATTTCTTCGATTTTTTTAACCGCCAAATGATATGAAGCTTTCAATGCACCAACCGATGTACCAGTAATTTCTGCAATTTCTTCGTATTTGAGGTCGTCATAGTATTTCATATTAAAGACCAAACGCTGTTTATCGGGCAATGACAATAAGGCTTTTTGAAGTTTTATTTGAATCTCATCTCCACTGATGTAGTCGCTATCAATTGATGATTCAAGTGTACTGATTAAGTTCAGGCTATTTTCATCATCTGAGTTTTCGAGCGGAACGTGATTCTGGCGTTTTTTCTTTTGCAGAAAATTGAGGCACTCATTAGTGGCAATACGATAAATCCATGTAAAAAGCTGGGAATCTCCCCTAAAATTGGGTAAACTCTGCCATACTTTTATAAATGTCTCTTGAATCAAATCATCAGCATCATCGTGGTCAATGACCATCTTGCGAATATGCCAATAGATTTTTTGCTGATATTTTTTTATCAACTCTGAGAAAGCGGCTTCTCGAAGGGATGGATTTTGAAGTCTTAAAACTAATTCAGAATCATTAATCATAGGATTGTAGGGTAGGGGGAAAACCTACCCTACATCAATAATTTATTTTTTGCGTTGAATCACTTTCAATGCTTTCTCTACAATAGAAGCAGCATTTAAACCATATTTCTCCATTAATTGAGCTGGTGTGCCAGATTCTCCGAACGAATCATCAACTGCCACATATTCTTGGGGAGCTAATAAATTCTTTGCTAATGTCTGTGCAACTGCATCACCTAAGCCACCATTCATTTGGTGTTCTTCGCAAGTTACAATACACTTAGTCTTAGCCACACTCTTTAAGATAGCTTTTGTATCCAAAGGTTTAATCGTGTGGATATTAATGATTTCGGCATCAATTCCTTGTGCTTCCAAAATTTCACCCGCTTGGATTGCCTCCCAAACTAAATGGCCGGTTGCAATAATTGTTACATCTTTTCCTTCGTTGACCATCCATGCTTTACCAATCTCAAATTTTTGGTCTGGGTCGGTAAATACTGGTACTACAGGACGACCAAAACGTAAATAAACTGGACCCTCGAAATTAGCCGCTGCAATCGTAGCTGCTTTTGTTTGGTTGAAATCGCATGGATTAATTACTGTCATATTTGGCAAAGAACGCATCATGGCCAAATCTTCTAAAATCTGGTGGGTTGCACCGTCTTCACCAAGCGTTAGACCCGCATGCGAAACGGCAACTTTAACGTTTTTATCAGAGTAGGCAATAGATTGACGGATTTGGTCATATACACGGCTCGAACCAAAGTTTGCAAATGTTGTTGCAAACGGGATTTTTCCACCGATTGTCAATCCAGCCGCCACACCCATCATGTTTGCTTCGGCAATACCCATCTGGAAGAATCGCTCTGGATTTTCTTTGATAAATGTATCAATTTTAAGTGACCCAACCAAGTCGGCACAAAGTACTACAACATCAGGATTTGTTCGACCTAATTCAGTCATTCCCGCACCGAAACCCGAGCGAGTATCTTTTTTATCTGTGAAAGTATATTTTTTCATTTGTTTTTATGATTGCAAATTTTTAATGTTCTGTAATTTGGTTAAAAAATATTTGGCACTTGGGCAATTAGGATGATTTGCGGCTGATTCGATTGAGAAACCGTTTTTTAGCATTATTCCAGCAAAAATAAGTTTATCACTTATGCCTCTTTTTTTGATTTCAATACTTTGTTGTTACAAATAATCGAAAGGCTTTTCAATACTTTCGGGTGAATCATGATAAAATGAATCTTGTTCAAAATATGATGAAATGGCTTTTGTATCAGCTGTAAACCAAGATTCGATTGCCCTCACAACGATAACTTTATTTACTTCGTCAGATGCAATTTCGTTTCTGGCTTCTACAATACATGTTAAATCTTCTAAGTCTCGTATAACGAAAATATAATCAGCTCCGTTGTCTTTTAAGATTTTTACAAAAGCCCCAATTTTCTCCTTATTCTTGAAAATATCTTTTCCTCGCTGACCTTTAGTAGGTAAAATACTTGATAAAATTTCAATATTTTGCGATTTGCAGTATGCTTTGAAACTATCAGATAAAATTATCTTTTTCTCAGTATCACCTTCCACCAAAAAACCAACCTTTACCACGGTGTGCCACCTCCTAAAGCTCCCGATAGCCAAACCTCTGCCATATCTAAACCATGAAGATTCATGCCTTTGATTTGTTTGATTTGGGTTTCACCATTTATTTTATCGACAACAATTATTTCTTCTGGTTCAAGACACTCAACCAACGTTTGTGAATGGGTATTTAACCAAATATAATGCCTTTTTTCTGTACACGCATTTCTGAAAAAATCCACCAGTTTTCTGATTACGTAAGGATTTAACCCATTTTCAGGCTCTTCTATACATAAAAACTGTGGTTCATCAGATTGATAAACAGCTGTCAATAAGGCGATTATGTTGTAGGTGCCATCAGAAATAAGTTCTTTGTTGAATGGTCTTTTGTAATGTTTCTGATAAATCAGGAGATTTTCATCACTACTAAACTCACTTTTTTGAACTTCAATTCTATCAAACTCAGGTATAAACAACTCTAACCATTCGCTAATCTTTTCTCGTTTTTCGGGGTTTTCGAGCAGGCGTTTTAAGACTTTTTCGAGGTTATCGCACGAAAAAGATAGTTTTGTGCCATCAGAATAGTTTATTCTTTGCTTTTCTTTATTTCCAATAAAGATTCGAATAAATTTCTTGAAAAATCCAAACAAACTCCCTTTATCTATAAAAACAGTAGTTGTATCTTTTTCTATTTTTATAGCTCTGCCAATGATAATTTCAATAAAACCCCTATCGTCTGTTAAGTTTATAATTCCGTCTTGTTCTGCATTAATATTTACTGTTAAACTGCCTAATTTTTTAAAGTTTAAAATATCTTCTTTTCCACCAAACATTGAAAGGACGTATTCTGGACTTTCTTTCTTTTCATTTTCACTACTCAATGAGGAACTTAAAAAATTATAGTATGAAAACTCCAAAGCCTCAAAAATATTAGATTTTCCGCTACCATTAGGGCCAACAAAAACCGTAAACGGATTCGGTTCATTGATGGTAATATCAACGATAGATTTGAAATTCTTAATATTTATTGATTTTATCTTCATTCAAAGACCTTTGTTAAATCTACTTGTAGTTCTGGAAAAATAACCGAATTAAATGTTTCTTCTTGCGAGTACGGCTTCGTACCTATGTACTTTCCGGCTTCGTTTAGATAATAAATCAAAACAAAATTTTGTACCGAATCAACAATCCAATACTCCCTGACACCCGATTCTTCGTATAATTCAAATTTGTCTTTCATCTCCTTTTTGGTATTTCCTGGAGATTGAATCTCAATTATTAAATCGGGGCTACCTAAGCAACCTCTTTTGTCTAATTTCTTATTATCGCAAATCACACAAATATCTGGCTGAACAACCGTAAATATTTCTTTGTCTTTTGTTTTGTCAAATTTTGTTAATCTGACATCAAAAGGTGCGGCGTACCACTCACATTTCTTTGAATAGAAATATCCATCAATTTGGCGACTTAAATTTCTCGAAATTGCTTGGTGCACTCTTGCGGGAGCTGACATTTTTAAAATGTAGCCCTTGATAAGCTCTAAACGGTCTTCGATTTTCCATTTGAGATAATCAGCGTAAGTGTATTGCTTAGTTAAGTCAAGTTGTTCAAGTTTTGTTATCATCTTTTTACATTTAACTCTTCAAGCGTGATGACAAATCAATAATCACCCAAAGTTTCTGGCAATTGAGCCAATGCTGCGGCTAATTGCTCATCGTTTGGAGCAACACCGTGCCATTTGTGGCTACCCATCATAAAGTCAACCCCAGCACCCATTTCGGTAGTGAGCATCACCATGATTGGTTGACCTTTACCAGTCAATCTTTTGGCTTTGCGAAGTCCTTTCACTACTTCTTCCATATCGTTTCCTTTCTTGATTTCGATAACGTTCCAACCAAAAGCTTTGTATTTAGCTTTCAAATCACGGTTGTTCATTACTTTTTCGGTCGGGCCATCAATCTGCTGACCATTCAAATCTACAAATGCAATCAAATTATCAACTTTGTGGTGTGGTGCTGCTTGTGCAGCTTCCCAAACTTGTCCTTCTTGTTGCTCACCGTCACCCATCAAGCAGAAAACCAAACTCTTATCACCGTTCAATTTCTTAGCCAAAGCTGCTCCGATTGAAACCGAAAGACCTTGACCTAACGAACCTGATGCAATTCTGATACCCGGAAGATGCTCGTGAGTTGTTGGGTGTCCTTGAAGTCTTGAATTAATTTTACGGAAAGTTGCCAATTCTTTTACATCAAAGTATCCGCGGCGTGCCAAAACACTATAAAATACAGGAGAAATATGACCATTCGACAAGAAAAATAGGTCTTCGTTGGTTCCGTCCATATTAAACGAAAGAAAACCACCTTTTCCTTTACGATTATTGATTTTCATAATTTGGAAATAAAGGGCTACAATTAAATCGGTACAGCCCAATGAGCCGCCCGGATGCCCTGATTGACAGCCGTGAACCTGACGAACGATGTCACGACGTACTTGAGAAGCAACTGCTTGTAAATTTTGAGTAGTCATTACTATGGTTTTAAAATTAAATTACGCTACAAATATAAGTGTATTATTGACACTTAATAATTTTATTACCCTAAAATTTGGGTTGAATGGTTTTTTGCCTCTACTTTTTCGATGATTTCTTCAATAATTCCGTTTTCATCAATGATAAAAGTGGTTCGGATAGTACCCATGTATTTTTTGCCAAACATCTGTTTTTCGCCCCAAACACCATAATCTTGAACGATTTTCATTTCGGTATCTGCCAATAAATCAAAAGGTAGATTGTATTTTTTGATAAATTTTTGATGTGATTTCTCCGAATCTGTGCTTATTCCTAAAACAACAAATCCTTTATTCATCAAAGTATCATAATTGTCTCTCAGATTACAAGCTTGTTCGGTACAAGTAGGGGTGCTATCTTTTGGATAAAAGTAAAGCACAACTTTTTTACCTTTGAAATCTGACAAACTAACGTCTTCTCCGTTTTGATTTTTTGCTTTTAGAGGTGGAGCTACGTCCCCCTTTTTTAGATTTTGATTTGGCATATTTACTTCCTCTTTTTTTAGATTTTTTTGCTTTCTGAGCTTCGAGTGCTGCTTTCATTTCTTCGATATTCCCTTCATAAACAGCCTCATTACCAACGTTATCTAATACAACTAATTTAATATCGCCCGTAAAAATATCACTTTCGTTCAGTTTTTCAGACCAAATTCTTCCGGCTTTGTATTCATAATTCATCAAAACCCACTGGCCATTTACCTCGCATCTGAAATTCTTGATTCCTGATAAATTATCACTTATTCCAAATCTAAGTTCGTTTTCGTTGATAGTTACTGGACGAATGCTCGGTGCTTCGTAATCAGTAATCATCTGAAAATCGCCTAATTCTTTGGTTTTGAATTTGATTCCTTCATTTGTCCAAGTTCCTCCCAAAAACTTTCTTCCATCATTAACATAATACATCGAAGTTTTAGGCGATTTTACTGCAACGTTAGGGTTCCAAGTAACATCAATGAATCCTTTTAAAGGTATTTTTTCAGAATTTATTGATAGATTAGTTCCATTCTGATTGGTGGTTACATAAAGTGGTTGATACAAAGCATTTGAGAAATCAATGCTAAGATTTCTTTCCTCATAAAAAGTATCTCCATTTGGTGCTACTGCTTTTTTAATTTTAAGATATTGTGTCGCTTCACCTACTTGAACGAAATCGGCCAAACCCTTTTGTAAATCATGAATAAAAAAACATTCGCCACCTTCACAATAAGCAAGCGGAACAGTTTGGGGTACTCCTTTGTACTGAATTATTGCATTTGGGTTCTCTTCTTTAATATTTTTAGCCTTGATAATCAGCATATTATCAGTAATTGATGTACTGATTGAAGTTGCACCTTTGCTTTTCGGGATTTCTAAATCGGCCTTCTGATTGTCGTCTCCCTGCAAAATGAAATTCATCAAAGTTGTATTGCCTTTGATGTCGTTTGCAATAATATCAATTCGATGTGATTGATTATCTCTTATTACTAATTTGCCACGATTGCTATCGGTTTCGTAAATCGATAGGCGGTTTCCATCGGCAACGTAGCATTTTTGGATTTTTTGTCCGAATGTTTCGGCCTCGGCATAATCAATGTGAACATTTATGTCTTTTGAAATATCAAAGGGCATTTTGTTCAAATCTAATTTGTAAGTGGTTACACCATCCATCCTGACCTCAATCTCTTTCAAACCTTGCCTAAACGGACTATTATTACTTCTATCGAACGCCAAAACCTCGATTCCGATGCTCCCAGTAACTTTTACAGGATTCGATAATGTCAGTTCTCCATCTCGACGAACTGGACTATATGAAAACTTACCAAATTTGCCATTGATTCTTGAATCAGCATCCAGCGTTCTCAAATAAACTCTGTCTATGCTTGGTGCTTGGGTATCTTGAATCTCATTGAAACCAAATAAAAGTGGGTTTACTGCATTTTCGGCGGCATCACGAATTTCAAAATGAAGGTGAGGCCCACCCGATGCCCCAGTATTACCCGATAATGCTACAATATCTCCTTTTCGGACCAACAGTTCATTTGGTTGGAGCGTTATATCCATCGCCCAAGTTTGCTGAGAATATTGTTTTTTTCTGATGTATTCGGTAATAACATCATTGTATCTCAGTAAGTGACCGTAAAGAGTGGTATAACCATTTGGATGAGTTATGTAAAGAGCATTGCCATAACCACCTGTCTGAATGCCTATGCGAGAAACATATCCATCAGCACAAGCATAAACATTGTATCCTTCAACTCCTCCGGTACGAATATCAAGACCCGCATGAAAGTGGTTGGTTCTTAAATCTCCAAATCCACCAGCAAGACCATTCGATTGACCCGGCATAATCGGAAACATAAAATAACCTTGTGGTATGGGTTCATTAGTGTTGTTTCTTTGCTGTCCGTAAGATTTATTTTGTGAGGAGTCAGAAACAAGATAAACGACCAACAACAATGTTGTTAATATTTTATTTAAAAGCATTGTCTTTAGTTTCAATTGAAAATTACTTTACCTCAAATTCCAACATTTTTTCGCCTTCAATCGCAGCTTCCAATTTATCACCAACCTTTACAGCACCAACTCCGGCTGGTGTACCAGTAAAAATTATATCGCCTACTTTCAGTGTAAAATATTTTGAAACAAACGCAATGATTGTATCAATCGGATAAAGCATCATCGAAGTATTCCCAACTTGTTTTTCTTCACCATTTACCAGCAGATTGAAATTTAGATTTTTTAAATCAGCATATTTAGTCTTTGGAACAAATTCAGAAATAGGGGCAGAGCCATTAAATCCCTTTGCTAAATCCCAAGGTAAGCCTTTTGCTTTAAGTTTAGATTGAATATCACGAGCAGTAAAATCTATGCCGATTCCAATCTCATCGTAGTATTTGTGGGCAAATTTTTCTTCGATATTTTTTCCCATTTTATTGATTTTTACGATGATTTCGACTTCGTGGTGAATATCACTCGAAAAATCTGGGTAATAAAATGCTTCTCCATCTTTCAGAATCGCTGTATCGGGTTTTGTGAATATAACTGGTTCGTCAGGACGCTCATTGTTCAGTTCTTTGATATGTTCGGCGTAATTTCTACCAATACAGATGATTTTCATATTTGAGAATTTTTATGAGTTGGTTTAATAAAATTGTAAGCTGAGGTGTGAATTCTGCAAATTTAGCCCATCTTTATTAAAAAAACATGATAATTTTGGACAACATTAAAATTTGTCTGATGTTTTTGTAATATTCGCATCATTATTTCGTCTAATTGACTAAAACAACCTTTTATTTACAAGTATGAAAACCTTTTTGAAATCGAGTACACTTGCTGTGGCACTGATTGCTTTGGTGATTGCCTGCACACGAGTTCCAATAACTGGCCGCAAACAATTGAGTCTAATCTCAAATGCTCAAATTATGACCATGAGTTTTACGAGTTATAAAGAGTTTTTGGATTCTAATAAAGTAGTAAAGAGCGGCAAAGATGCTGAAATGATTCGTAGAGTAGGAAACCGAATCAAAACAGCTGTCGAAAACTATTTGATTCAGAATAATTACAGTCAAGTGATTGATGGTTATCAGTGGCAGTTTGAATTGGTACAGAGCAAAGACCTCAACGCTTGGTGTATGCCAGGTGGTAAAGTTGTGTTCTACACTGGCATTTTACCAGTTTGCCAAAACGAAGAAGGCGTAGCTGTTGTAATGGGTCATGAAGTTGCTCATGCGATAGCATCACACGGTGCCGAACGAATGAGCCAAGCTTATGTTGCTCAGGGTATTACAACGGCAGCGGCAGTTGGTGGGATGATTGCAACCAAAAACGAGCAAAATGGACAAATCATTGGGCAAGTTGTGGGGGCATTGACAACAGGTGCTTACGTTTTGCCAAATAGTCGTAAACAAGAATCTGAGGCAGATAAATTGGGTTTGATTTTCATGGCAATGGCGGGTTATAACCCACAGAATTCGGTAGAGTTTTGGAAAAGAATGTCAAAAGCAGGTGAAGGCGGTCAAAAACCACCACAATGGTTATCGACTCACCCATCCGACGAAACTCGTATTGCAAACCTAACAGCATTAATGCCTAAAGCAATGGCATATTATCAAGCGTATAATAAGTAGTTTATCAAAAATTGTTAATGGTTAATTGGGAGGTCTAATGAGTTGATTAATAAATCCTTGTAACGATTTATCATTGACAAAAAGCTTTTGCAAAATACTATCGGGTACTAAAATTCTTTCAAACCTCACAGTGAGCAATCCTGTGAGGTTTATTTTTGATTTCATTTATTTCACTTATTTTTGCAGGCTATTTTTACTTTAGAAAATTTCATGGTAATTTTTATCAACGATAAGCCAGTCACAATAATCGGGCAAAAGAAGTTTAAAAATCTGCATGGCAGTGATTATGATACCCTTATTGATGCCCGTCTCGATAAATTCAACGAAAGGGTTTTTATAGGCCATATTGTGATTTTGAATGTAGATAATTCGAGTCTCGAAAGGTTATTCAAAGGTTTATTTGAGGATAAATTTAAAGATTTTCAATCAATTACATTGGTTGTTGAGGATAGAGATGTTGCTGAAGAAAAAGTGAAAAGTCTTTATAAAATTGTTAAGGCTGCGGGTGGAATAGTATTTAATGATGAAGGGAAAATCTTGCTGATTCACCGTTTGGGTAAGTGGGATTTGCCTAAAGGTAAACGTGATGACGGAGAAAAATCTAAGTTGACTGCCGTTCGTGAGGTAGAAGAAGAATGTAATATTTCGGTAAGATTGGGTGAAAAAGTTTGTACAACGTGGCATACGTACACTCAAGGAGGAAGAAATATTTTGAAGCGAACCAAATGGTACAGAATGACTTGTACGGATGATTCGATGATGAAACCTCAACTCGACGAGGATATTGATGATTTGAGATGGATGGACGAAAAAGAGGTTCGTAAATCTTTGATGAACTCTTACAGTTCGATTCGTTATGTGTTTGATTGTTTGAATAATCCGTCGTCAACCGATTGAGTTGGCGATTTTTTTTGATATTACTTTTCAAAAATTATTGAAAATATAAAAATATTGGAAAAATTTGGAATTTATCAAGAATACTATATAATTTTGCTTACAAGTTAGTAAATAGCTTGTTGTTCAGATACTTAGTAATTAAAAATGGATTTTATTAATACAGAAATTGATAATTATTGTGAAGTTCACACAAGCGACGAGAGCGATTTGTTGAAGAAAGTTAATCGTGAAACACACGCAAAAGTCCTCCAGCCGAGAATGCTTTCGGGACATTATCAAGGGCGGTTGTTGTCGATGTTCTCAAATATGATTCGCCCAAAACGAATTCTTGAAATTGGTACTTACACTGGTTATTCGGCGTTATGTTTGGCTGAAGGCTTGTCCGAGGGTGGAAAATTGATAACGATAGATGTGAATGAAGAACTCGAAACGATGGTAAGAGGTTTTTTTGAGGATTCTGATTTTCGTTCAAAAATTGAATTTATTATTGGAAATGCATTAGAGATTATCCCAAAGCTTGATGAGACTTTTGATTTGGTATTTATTGATGCTGACAAATTGAATTATTTGAATTACTACGAAATCGTAATTGAAAAAGTGAGGAAAGGGGGATTTATCATTTCGGATAATGTTTTGTGGAGCGGAAAAGTGGCAGATGTATCAAAAAAAGATAAAGATACACTTAATTTAAGAGCGTTTAATGATAGAATCCATGAAGACCCACGCGTTGAAAATATTTTACTTTACGTTCGTGATGGATTGATGATTGCCCAAAAAAAATAAATTCAGCCTATTAGACAACTGTATGAGTTTTCGCATTGGCGATTTGCTCAAAATTTGAACCAATACCCAAAATGAAAAAAATTGCTTTCCTTTTGCTCAGTTTATTCACGGTTTCGGAGATTTCGGCACAACAAGCCAGTATTCCTGAGGCTCCACGCAAAACCGAATTTGCTGGTGTAACCGTCAAATTAGACCAAGCCGCACAAAAGCTTGTTCAAACCGAAATTCAAGCCCTTTTACTTCCCGAAAACAAATATTTGTTTGATAAATTAGCAAGAATGCAATGGTATTTTCCGATAATCGAGAAGATTCTTGAAGATGAGGAAATACCCGAAGATTTTAAATACTTACCGGTTCTCGAAAGTGGACTTATGCCAGACGCCTCATCAACCTCTAATGCAGTTGGATTTTGGCAAATCAAGGATGCAACGGCTCAAGAGTTAGGTTTGAGAATTGATAATTCGGTTGATGAACGTAAAAATATCTATGCCTCAACTCGTGCAGCGGCTCTTTATCTCAAGCGAAACAATCTGATTTATAAAAACTGGATTTCTACACTTTTCTCGTATCATTTAGGTGCAACTGGAGTAAGTAAATCAATCCCATCGAACTGGACTTTTGCCAGCGAGATTTCATTGGATGGTGATACAGATAGATATTTAATCAAGGCGATTGCCCATAGAGTTGCTTACGAACACCGTTTGAACCGATTGAAAGATTCTCCATATACAATGGTTGAATACAAAAATGCCAAAGGAAAGACTTTGGCAGAGGTTGGTTCTGAAATAAGTTGGGACTTAAACGAATTAAAAAGATATAACACTTGGGTTTTGGGTAACAAAATTCCAAATGACAAGGAGTATTCGGTTGCGATTTTGGTGCCATCTGACCAATACGATGATATGATTGCAAAAATCAATCGCAAAGGTGGAAGCGGGGTTAAAAACGAAGCTGGTTTTCCTGTTTTGCAGAGGGTTTCACCAGAAGATGTGGCTGATGGAGAACCAATCTTGTATATAATTAATGGCAAAAAGGGAATCATGGCGAGTGCTGGTGATGATGTAGGGCAAATTGCCAAAAAAGGTAAAGTGAAGCCAACCGATTTTTTGAAATTCAATGATATGTCGGATAAAGATTTGGTTGAAGAAGGCAAAGTTTATTATCTGCAATCTAAGAATCGTAAGGCAAAGGTTAAGTTTCATAATGTTTCAGAAAACGAATCGCTTTGGGATATTTCACAGATTTACGGTGTGAGATTGAAACAACTTTTGAAGTTTAACAGAATGGAGACAATCAAACGTTTGCAGTCAGGCAGGGTGGTGTATTTACAATCTAAGCGTCCTAAAAATCAGCCAGTTGAGTATGTCCAAGAAAACGAAGCACCTGCCTCTGAAAAAGTTGTTCCGGCAAAAGATAAACGCAAAGATAAAAAGGTAGAAGAGGAAACAACTGCAAAAAATAGCGAGAAACCAGTTGTTTGGGAAGAAGATACCAAAGATAAAAAACGTGGAAATGCTCCTAAGAAATCTGCAACGGAAGATGAAGATGAGACATACGTAAGGCTCGAACCACAAGAAAGAGAAAAAGAGAAAAAAGAAGAGGTTATCAAGATTGAAGAACCTGTTGTTACTAAAACCAAAGAACAAAAACCACCAATTGTTGAGATTGAAAATTCGGATTCAATTATAGCTTACGAAGAAAAACCTAAAAACAATAAACCGACTAATACACCAAAAACTACCCCAACCAAGCCAGTCGAAAAACCAGTTGAAAATACTACCGAGGTTGTAAAACCGAAACCAGTTGTAGAAAAACCTAAAGAAAATACTACAACTGCAACCAAGCCAGTTTCTTATGGCTCAAGCTACGAAGTGCAACAAGGTGAAACTCTTTTTGCAATTGCTCGTAAAACAGGAATTTACGTTCGTGATTTGGCAGCTTGGAACAACATGACCTTAGAAGACAAAGTAAAGGTGGGGCAGGTTTTGAAATTGGTCAATCCAAACGTGGCAACTGCATCAAAAGCGACTGCTACAAAACCCGCTCAGCCTAAAGAAGAAGTGAAAGCAAAGGCTGCTGAAACAACTTATCACTTGGTTGCCAAAGGAGAAACGCTTTACAGTATTTCGAGAAAATACGGTGTAAGTACAAAACAAATCCAAGATTGGAACGGCATGAGTGATAATAATGTTAAACTTGGACAAAAATTGATTGTTAAAAAATGATTTTAATCGAAGATACGGTAATCAGTGATGACATTGCAGAAAAGTTTTTTGTCTGTAATTTAGAAAAATGTAAAGGTGCTTGTTGTGTTGAGGGAGACTTAGGGGCTCCGCTCGAAGAGGTTGAATTACCGATTTTGGATGAAATCTATGAAGCTGTTAAGCCCTATTTATCGAAAGAAGGGATAGAAGCCATTGAAAAACAAGGAAAGTATATCTTGGATGAAGAGGGTGATTACTCAACCACAACCATTGATAATAAAGAATGTGCCTACGCGATTTATGATGAAAGAGGAATTCTAAAATGCGGTATCGAGCAAGCGTATTTAGATGGTAAAATTGATTTTAAAAAACCGATTTCCTGCCATTTGTATCCTATCCGAATTACGAAGTACGACCATTATCACGCACTAAATTACGACCGTTGGAGTATTTGCAGTGCAGCTTGTGAATTAGGGGAGCAGTTATCAGTGCCAGTTTATAAATTCCTGAAAGAGCCGCTCATTAGGGCATTTGGTGAAGATTGGTATCAAGAACTTGAAAGAGAGATTTCAACGAAATAGTATTTACGTAAGTATTTTAACCCTGACAGCTTTCAAAAACCTGTCAGGGTTTTTCATTCCACGATTGTTATACATTAAATCTAAAGTGCATTACGTCTCCATCCGCAACAACGTATTCCTTTCCTTCGATTCTCAGACGTCCTGCTTCACGAGCGGCTGCTTCCGAACCATACTTTACATAATCATCGTAAGAAATCACCTCGGCTTTGATAAATCCTTTTTCAAAATCGGTGTGAATAACACCCGCAGCTTGAGGTGCTTTCCAACCGTTTTCGATTGTCCATGCTCTAACTTCTTGTACACCAGCCGTAAAATAGGTTCTAAGTGTCAATAATTTATATGCAGAGCGAATCAAACGATTTAAACCTGGTTCGGTCAATCCGTATTCTTCCAAAAACATTGCCTTATCGTCTGGGTCTTCCATTTCGGTAATTTGAGCTTCGATAGAATTATTCAAGACAATCATCTGTGCTTTTTCAGCATCGGCTGTTTTTTGGAGCATTTCCGAGTACTTATTGCCAGTCAACATCGAAGCCTCATCGACGTTGGCAACGTAAAGCACTGGCTTAATTGTTAATAAAAACAAATCGGCAATTGCTGGCAGCTCTTCTTTTACAAGACCCAAATCACGAACGTTTTTGCCTTGAAGAATCCACTCTTTGCAACGATTCAAAACTTCAAATTCGGTTTTAGCTTTGGCATCATTCCCAATTCTGGCTTGTTTTTCGATGCGTTGCATTTTCTTTTCGATACTTTCCAAATCTTTTAATTGAAGCTCAGTATCAATGATTTCTTTATCGCCTATTGGGTTAATGGCTCCTTCTTCACGTAAAATGTTTTCATCTTCAAAACAACGAATCACGTGTATGATGGCATCAACTTCACGGATATTACCCAAAAATTTATTTCCAAGACCTTCGCCACGGCTTGCACCTTTTACAAGACCCGCAATATCAACGATTTCGATTTGTGTAGGCACAATTTTATTTGGCTTGACCAACTCAGCCAACTTATCAAGACGAGTATCTGGTACATCTACTAAGCCCACATTTGGGTCGATTGTACAGAAACGATAATTGCTCGCTTGGGCTTTTGCACTGTTTGAAACAGCATTAAAAAGAGTCGATTTACCAACATTTGGCAATCCTACAATTCCTGCTCTTAAAGGCATATTTTTATGATTTATTTCTTTTTTGAGGTGAAATTACTGCTGATTACTTCAATTTGAAGTACAAATTGGTAATTAGGGTGCAAAATTAGTCAAAATATAGAAGATTGACAACTTAGTTTTGATTACATCCTTGTCCGTCGAGGGTGTATTTGTTGCCTTCTTTAGAAACTTGCAGATTAAGTGTTTCGGCTATTACATTGAGAGCATTTGGCAATGATTCATTTTCAAAAGTGGTGGTCAATCTACAAGTTTTTATTGCCGAATTTCTGATTTTTATTTCTGCTTCGTAGCCTTCGCTCAATATTTTTATGACGTTTTCGAGGCTTGTATCTTCAAAAATGTAAGTTTTGGTTTTGTAAGCGATTGCATTTTTATTGTAGCTGAGTTGCTTCACAATTGTATCTTTTTCAGCTTCAAACTCAGCCTCTTCGCCTTTTTCGAGGATTGTTTTGTGTTTTTTAGCGATAAATTGAACTTTACCGCTTTCTACATTTACCCTTACATTTTTATCGTACGCCTTTACGTTAAATGAAGTTCCTAAAACTTTTACATCTGTTCCGTTAGCATGGATAATAAACGGCTTTGATTCATCTCTTTGAATATCGAAAAATGCCTCGCCCGAAAGTGTAATTTCTCTTGTATCTCCCTCAAAATCAGATGGATAAGTTAGTTTTGTGTTTTTATTTAAAAAAACGGTAGAGCCATCTGGCAATGTTTGTTGAAGCGTATTTTTAGTTGTTTGTAGGGTTAATAATTCTACATCTTTTTGAGTGAAAAGTAAAATCATCAAAGCAGCAGCTACAAAAATTGTGATACTTGCAGCGATTCGGGCTGTCGACCAAACTTTTTTAGGGTATAGTGGAATAACCTTAGTTTCTTTTGGCTTTTGAATCTTCGTTTTAATTTTATTCCAAGCCAAATCTACATCTACTGGTGTTTCTTGTTTGAGATTTTGGGTTTGTTCCCAAATAAAAGCGAAGTCGGTGAGTTCTTTTTTATTTTGTTCATTTTGTCCTAACCAATCATTAACCAAAGCCGACTCTTGGGCATCGGTTTCACGAGCCAAAAATTTGCCAAGTAGGTCTTCGGTGATATGTTGGTTTGGGTTTTCCATTTCTAACCCTGTCAGCGGTTAAATAGTATCAAAATAATCGGTAAATAATCAACTAATTCGGCTCTAAGAAACTTTAAAGCTTTCCCAATCTGATTTTCAACCGTTTTGACCGATAAATTCAACTGGTCGGCAATCTCTTGGTAACGTAATTCTTCAAAACGACTCATCTTAAAAATCAAACGACATTGTTCGGGTAGTTTCTGAATCGCTTCGCTGATTTTTTGTTCAAGTTCATTTTTGTAAACCGTTTCACTTACCGAATGATACGACGTATCGTAATAATCGGTTGCATATTGCTGGTATTCTTCTCTAACTTTAAAATGTTTTATTCGGTTTAGGCAATGGTTATGCACTGCTCGATACAAATAAGATTTCAGTGAAATTGTAATTTCTAAATCTTCTTTTTTCTCCCAAATCGTTAAAAAAACATTCTGAACAATCTCTTCCGAATCATCTATGTCTCGAATAATCGAATTGGCGTAATTGCATAGGCTTTGATAGTATTTACGAAAAATTTGTTCGTAAACACCCTCATTTCCTTGCCGAATTGCACCAATAACGTCTTGTTCGAGTACTTCCACAGAAATTTGGATTTAATCGGCACAAAAATATAAAATTTCGGTTTGAGCTTCTGCTTATTTTCTTTTTTGTTTTTATAAAGACATCTCTGAGTTTATTTACCCCTATGGGGTAGAAATTTTTTTTTCTGAATAGGGGATAACTACTTTTTGATTGTCATAGCATAAATCACGATTTAGTGAACTTGAAATTCCAGTGTAGTAATTTGAATTCCGAACCCAATTTTATGAAACTTAAATTCTTGATTTACAGGCGATTAGCACTCGTATTCACGGTTTTGTACTTGAAAAGTCATTCAGTAGTTTGTCAAATTGAATTTTCGACTAATGTTGATAGTTCAAGGATTCATACCAAGGATATTAATCTTTTTTGGCAAATTTTTGATGAAACTAATCCCAAATTTGATGCGAATATTTTTGAAGAAAAATATCTGAAAGCTGGCAGTGATGGATTAAAAGGTTTTATCAAAATGAGGGTTGAAAGTGGTAAAAATTTGAGTAAAACCATCAAAAATAACTTAGATTATTACCAAGCTGTTAGAAAACATACTTTGTCGATTGAGGATAGAACCAATAATTTGAGAAAATACTATCATAAACTTCAAAATCTGTATCCAAAGGCAGTTTTTCCGGATATTTATTTTGTGATTGGAGCTAAAAATACTGGTGGAACCACATTCAAAAAAGGATTAATAATCGGGGCCGAAATGTTTGGAAAAGAAACCGAAACTTTTAAACCTCGTATTGATTTCGACTACATTGACCAAATTGTGATTCATGAATTAATCCATTTTCAACAGCATTATGTAGCCGATAATTCGCTTTTGGCTCAAAGTATCAAAGAAGGTACAGCCGATTTCATTTGCGAATTGGTTACGGGTCGCCATTCAAGCCAAACGATTCATGAATTTGCAAATCCGAAAGAAAAAGAACTTTGGGAAGAGTTCAGTGCCAAAATGTACACAAACGATTGGACGCCGTGGCTTTATTATTCAAAAGATAAATCTCGACCACAAGATTTAGGCTATTGGATGGGTTACAAAATTGTCAAATCCTATTATGATAATTCGGGCGATAAATCGAAAGCCATTGACGAAATCTTGAATATCAAAAACTTCAAAGAATTCATTGAGAAAAGTAATTACAAACCAAATTAATCATTGACTGTCTATGAAAAGCTCACCATTTTCAGTCAAACAAATTTAAAATATTTACGTGAGCCATATTCTAAAAATTATGAAAACTATTAAATTTTTTGCGATTGGATTTATTGCCATGTCGGTTTCTTCTTGTATTTTTATTGACAATATTGATGGTTATTCGCCAAAAGGTGATGTCAAGAAAACTTTTGAAGTCAAAAATTTCGACGAACTTGATTTGGGTAATGCCTTTGAAATTAGTGTAAAACAAGGAGCCGATTTTAAATTGGAAGCCATTGGCGAGCAACGTGATATTGATGATTTGGTAATAACGACCTCAAATGGTGAACTAAAAATCAGATACAACAATGCTCTTAGAATTCGTCGTTACAGAATGCAAATCAATATCGAAATGCCGACAGTTAAAGCCATTGACTTTTCGGGAGCGTCGGTTTCAAAAGTGTCAGGTTTCGATGTGAGAGACTTAGAAATTGACCTTTCGGGGGCTTCAAAAGCCGAGATTGATTCAAAAGTAAGAAACTTTAACATTGATTTATCTGGTGCATCTGAACTCGAATTATTCAGTGATTCTGAATCTATGGATGCCGAATTATCAGGGGCATCGATTCTAAACGCTTTCAATACAAAAACCACTGATGCAATTTTGGATGTTTCGGGTGCGAGTCGAGCAAGAGTGAATGTAACCAACAAACTTAAAGTAAAAGCAAGTGGAGCAAGTTCGGTCAGATACCGTGGTACTCCGCAAGTTGATACCAATCTTTCGGGCGGAAGTACAGTCGAAAAAGATTAATGTAGATTTTGGATTGGGGATTTGCGATTTGGGATTGAATAATTTGGAAATCCCAAATCCTAAATTTGAAATCCATTTATTTTCCTCCAAAATTTTGCACTAAAATTCCGTACGGAGGACGTTTTTGCTGAAACGGATTTGGTGATAACCTTACGGCACACCCTAAGAATTGGAGTTTTGAATCAAGAATATTCATGCGGTGTCCGGGTGAATTCATCCATCCATTTACAACCGTTCGGGCGTATTTCCAATAAGTGTAAGTTTGGTAATCTTGACGTGTTTTGCAATCGAAATAGCGATATTCGCCATTTGATTTACGTTCTAAACAAAACGATGAAGGTGAATCAAGTAAAGGGAAATCTGCAATATTTTCGGCATAACCCATGAATTCATTAGTCAGCTTCATGATTCTTTCGTGTGGCGATGAATTATTCTGACCAGTATGTGATAATTGTCCGATTTTCAATAAATACAAAGCGTGAGTATCGGATGACTTTTCGAGAATATCATGGTATTTAAAAATGGGCAATCTGTTTTGCTCGCGAGCTTCGTTGGTTGCATGAAATATTGCGGCATTCAATAACTGAAAATTCGGTGAATGCGGATTAATAATTTCATTAGCAGCTACCGATTTTCCAAAATCTCTCCAAGTTTGTTGATAATAATTTTGTGCAAAAACTTTACTCGACAATAATACTGTAAATATAACTTGGTGAAATTTCATTTTATGATTTCTAATTATGAGTTAATTGAAAACCAATTTTAGGTCTTTCTGCTTGTTCTTGTTGCTGTCGCATTCCTCGCAAAGCTTCATAAAGCAATGCTTTCTCAAATTTGTCCTTTAAGTGGTTTATTTCTAAACGTAACTTTTCGTTTTCTATTTTAAGTTTTTCGTTTTCGAGATTCAAAAAAGCATCATTTTTGGATTCAATTCCGAGTAAATCTTTAAAATCCATATCCAATACTTGTGCAATTCTCAATAATCTCAGAATCGTCAACTCAGTTTTATTTCTTTCAATATCGCCATAAGCAGTTGTTGATAAACTGAGCATATCAGCCATATTTTCTTGCGATAAACCCTTCTGAATTCGGGTCAATCTGATTTTTTCGGCTATGTTTTCGGGCTGTATCATAATTTCTGATAATTTATCGGTAAATCCGAGTATAAGATTCAAGAAAGAATTTACATATTTGCAAACAACAAATGTTTTAGATTTGTAGTTTCTTTTTGAGGTCAGCGGCAAAATTAAACCATCAGGCTAAACATTAATGAATAGTTGAAAACCATCGAGACCCAATTTGCGTTTGTACTTTTGGCAAAAGGTATTGAGGGTTGACTTAAAAGAATTATTTAAAACATTAATACGAAAAAATGAATTTTGGAGAAGAATTTCGCAAGTATGCAGTCCACCACATGGGAATGAGTGGTTTAGGTGTTGATGATTACATGAAGTTTAATGTAAATAATCTTACACCAAATGTTGTAGAAGAACGTCAGATGCGTGCAACTGTTATCGACGTATTTTCGAGATTGATGGCCGACCGTATCATCTTTTTTGGTACTCAGGTAGATGATTATGTTGCCAATGTGGTTGTTGCTCAGTTACTCTTTTTGGAGTCGGTAGATGCTAAAAAAGATATTTTGATGTACATCAACAGTCCAGGTGGTTCGGTTTATGCAGGTTTGGGTATTTATGATACAATGCAGTACGTACGCCCAGATGTTGCAACAATCTGTACTTCGTTAGCAGCTTCGATGGGAGCGGTATTATTGGCTGGCGGAGCGGCCGAAAAACGCACAGCATTGCCACATGCTCGTATCATGATACACCAACCAAGTGGTGGTGCTCAAGGTCAATCTCGCGATATGGAGATTACTGTAAAGCAAATCATCGAACTTCGTAAAGAATTGTACGAAATCTTGGCAAATCACACTGGTAAACCATTTGAGCAAATTGAAGCGGATTCTGACCGTGATTATTGGATGAAAGCCGAAGAAGCCAAAGCTTATGGTTTGATTGATGAAGTTTTGTATCGCCAGAAATAAATCACAGTTTACTTATTTAGAAGGCTAAAATACCCATTTGGGTGTTTTAGCCTTTTTCTTTTATCAAACCATAAAGTTATCCACTTATTTGCTTCTCCAACCAAAGAAAATTATATTTGTAATTAAAATTCGTGCAAATTAACCAATAAAAATGGCTGAGAATAAAGAAGCAACTTATAACGAAGACAGTATCCGTTCGCTCGACTGGAAAGAACATATTCGTTTACGTCCGGGTATGTACATTGGTAAATTAGGCGATGGGTCTTCGGCTGATGACGGCATTTATGTTTTGCTTAAAGAGGTAATGGATAACTGTATCGACGAATACGCAATGGGCTACGGCAAAGCCATTGATATTAAGATGGATGCAGGTAGAGTAGAAGTTCGAGATTACGGTCGGGGAATTCCATTGGGAAAAGTCGTTGATGTAGTTTCAAAAATTAATACCGGTGCTAAATACGATAGTAAGGCTTTTCAAAAATCGGTAGGTTTGAATGGTGTTGGTACAAAGGCAGTCAATGCACTTTCTGATTATTTTAAAGTACAAGCATACCGTGAAGGCAAAACCAAATGGGCCGAATTTAATAAAGGTGAATTGATTGCCGAATCGGAGCAAATTGATACCAACGAAAAAAACGGTACACACGTTATTTTTGAGCCAGATAGTACTGTTTTTAAGCATTACCATTATATTCCGCAGTATGTTGAGGCAATGATTTGGAATTATTGCTATCTCAATGCAGGATTGGCGATAAATTTCAACAAACAAAAATATATTTCTCAAAATGGTCTTTTAGACTTATTGAGAAGAAAAACCGACGAAGAAACACTTCGCTATCCAATCATTCACCTAAAAGGTGAGGATATAGAAGTTGCTTTATCGCACAGTAACCAATACGGCGAAGAATATTACTCGTTTGTAAACGGTCAAAATACTACTCAAGGAGGCACTCACCTAACTGCTTTTAAAGAAGCTGTTGTTCGTACTGTTCGTGAGCATTTTGGAAAAGACTATGCACCCGAAGACGTTCGCCAATCAATCATCGGGGCTATTTCTGTTCGTGTTCAAGAACCAGTTTTTGAATCTCAAACCAAGACAAAGTTAGGTTCTCAAACTATGTCGCCCGAAGAAGGTTCGACAACAGTTCGTACATTCATCAATGATTTCATGAAGGAGAAACTTGATAATTTCCTTCACATGAATCCAGCTGTAAAAGAGGCCCTTAAAAAACGTATTGAGCAATCAGAACGTGAGCGTAAAGAATTAGCCGGAATCAAAAAATTGGCCAATGAAAGAGCCAAAAAGGCCAACCTACATAACAAAAAATTGCGTGATTGTAAGTTTCACTTAACAGACGAAAAAGAGGAGAAACGAAGCGAAACGGTAATTTTTATCACTGAGGGTGACTCAGCGAGTGGTTCTATTACAAAAGCACGAAACCCAGAACTTCAAGCAGTATTTAGTCTGAGAGGTAAACCCCTCAACTGCTTTGGGTTAACCAAAAAGATTGTTTACGAAAACGAGGAGTTTAATTTACTGCAACACGCTCTCGATATTGAAAACGGCATTGACGGGCTTCGATACAAGAAAATTATTATTGCAACCGATGCCGATGTTGATGGAATGCACATCAGATTATTGCTCTTGACATTCTTCTTGCAGTTTTTCCCTGATTTGGTGCGTGGTGGTCATTTGTTTATCCTCGAAACACCTCTGTTTAGGGTTCGCAATAAAAAAGAAACTATCTACTGTTATTCAGAAGAAGAAAAACTCAAAGCTATTGAGAAATTGAGTCCTAAACCAGAGATTACCCGTTTCAAAGGACTTGGTGAAATCTCACCCGATGAGTTTGAAGGATTTATTGGTGAAGACATTCGCCTTGAACCCGTAATTCTCGAAAAAGAATCTTCGATTCCACGAGTTTTGAATTATTACATGGGTAAAAATACTCCCGAACGCCAAAGATTTATCATTGATAACTTAAGAATTGAAAAAGACGTCATCGAAGAACTCGATGAAGTAGCCTAATACCTATTCTCTAATTTAACCAAAACCAAAGAAAAGTGACTTTAGAAGACGTTAGAAAAGAAATTGATAAAATTGATGACCAATTGCTAACCCTACTCAATGAACGAATGGGTTGGGTGCATAAAGTAGGTGAAATTAAGCGTACTACTAAAACTGTTATTTATCGCCCTGAACGTGAAAAACAGATTTTGGATAGAATGAATGAGCAAAATCGTGGGCTGTTGAATAAACAAGCCATTGAAGCGATTTTCTTGGAAATTTTTGCCGCTGCCAGAAACATCGAATTGCCCGAAAAAATTGCTTATCTTGGGCCAGAAGGTAGCTTTACTCACCAAGCCGCCGAGAGCCGTTTTGGTGCAATGAGCGAATACATGACTCTCCCTACAATCAAATCGGTTTTTGAAGCCGTTGATACTGGTCGTGCAAAGTTTGGGGTGATTCCGATTGAGAATAATCAAGAAGGTATTGTTTACGAGACCGTAGATTTGCTTAACGAAATGAACGTAAACATTGCCGCCGAATTGAAGATTCCAGTGCATTTTGCGTTGGCTACCGAGTCAGAAAACCCTTCAAAAATTAAACGGATTTACTCAAAAGACATTGCTTTTCGTCAATGTCGTGGGTTTTTGAATAAGTATTTTGAACAAACTCATCCAGAAGAAATTCAAGTAGAATCAACTTCTAAGGCGGCTAAATTGGCATCAGAAGACCCCGAGGCGGCGGCTATTTGCAGCGAAATTGCGGCAAAATTGTTCAGTTTACCGATACTTTATCACAACATCGAGGACAATAGCCAAAACCGCACTCGTTTCTTTATATTGGCTAAAGATTTTGTGAATCAACCGAGCCAAAATGATAAAACTACAATAATTGCTCGATTACCCGATACTGATAAGCCGGGTATTTTGGCGAATTTCTTGCAAGATTTCAAGAAAGCGGGTATCAACCTTACTAAAATCGAAAGCCGACCATATAAGGGAAGCGAAGATTTTAACTTCTGGTTTTTTATCGAATTAGAGGGCTACTTTTTAGACGAAAAAGTTCAGAAAGTCTTCAAAAAACATAAAAACTCAATCAAATGGTTGGGTAGTTATGTGAAAAATACATAATCATTTTTTGCGGATAATTGCACTAATTGCAATTATAACCCACACCACGTTTACCATAGCAGATGGGTAGGCGTGGTGATAAATTGTATTGATAATAAATCCGATTCCACCAATTAGATTCGCCCAAATATAGCGTTTGTCATCTGATGAAAGTTTACCTTGAATATTAAAAAAATAAGCCCCAACAATCAGCACCGAACTTATCCAACCAATTACTTCTACAAAAATCTCAAACATTATTACTTTTATATTTAATTCTATTTTTTTCTCCGAATATTAGATAAAGTATCGCCCCAACTAAGCCCAAAATACATACAATAATTATCCACATTATCTTGTCATTTGGGTTTCTAAATTCACTTTTGATTATTCTAACGAGTGTGGTTATCCAAGCAATTAACCCAATTACTGAGATTAATAAGATAAAACCGAAAAAGAAAGAAGATGAAAACAAAAGTGCGAAAGTTGAAAGTGTTATCATGAATTTAGAATATTTAAAGTTGCTTGTTTATCGAGATTTATTTGATTTTTTAGTTCATCTAAACCATTGAATTTCTGTTCTTTACGAATAAAATCAATGATTTCAACCTTTATTTTCTCGCCATAAATATCGTCATTAAAATCAAAAATATTGACTTCTTGGGTTCTGCCAATTCCATTTACCGTTGGTCGCATTCCAATATTCATCATTCCAAAATGGTATTCGTTACGTACTTCAACTTTTACAGCATAAACGCCATCACCCGGAATTAACTTGTAGGTTTCGGGTACTTGCACATTTGCGGTTGGGAAACCAATCGTTCTTCCGAGTTGACGGCCCTTCGCTACTAATCCTCTAAAGCTGTATTTTCTGTCCAATAAATCATTTGCGGTATTTACATCGCCTTCGAGTAAGGCATTACGAATCTTTGTTGAACTGATAGTCAATGAATCAATCTCTTGACGTGGAATCTCTTCGATTTCAAACCCAAATTGTTGTGAGTTTTCTTTCAAATAATCAAATCCCCCTTCACGGTTTTTACCAAATCGGTGGTCGTAACCAATTACCAATTTTTTTGTCCCGATTTTTTCTATCAATATTTTCTGAATAAACTCACTCGAAGTCAACTCCGAAAATTCACGTGTAAATGGTATAATTATCAGATTGTCAACGCCTTGCTTTTCGAGCAGTTCTATTTTTTCATCAATTGTCGATAACAATCGTAACTCTGACGCATCAAGAGAAACCACCATTCTTGGGTGTGGATGGAAGGTAATTACAACCGACTCGCCATTGATATTTTTAGCAACTTCTGATAAACGATTCAAGATTTTTTGATGTCCAAGATGAACCCCATCAAAAGTTCCACTGGTTACAACTGCACTTTTGAGTTGCGAAAACTCATTTATATTCTTAAAAACTCTCATTTTTTTGATTCAACAAATTCTTGAATGGTCATTGCGTTTTCTACTCTAAATTCACCGATTCTCGTTCTTCTTAATGCACTCATGTAAGCACCCGAATCGAGCAATTTACCAAAATCTCTTACCAGACTTCTAATATAAGTGCCTTTTGAGCAAACGATTCTGAAATGTATAGTCGGGAATTCCGTTGTGTTTACTTCAAATTCTTTGATTTCAACTTCTCTCGATTTTATGACTACTTCTTGGCCTTTGCGAGCAAATTCATAGGCACGTTTACCGTTTATTTGAATTGCCGAATGGGCGGGCGGAATCTGTGTTATTAGTCCAGTCAATTGCTGAACTGCTTGATTGATAGCTTCTTCGGTGATATGTTCAGTTGGGTATTCTGCGTCAAATTCTGTCTCTAAATCTATTGAGGGCGTTGTTTTTCCGAGAACTAAAGTGCCAATATATTCTTTTTCTTGTGCCTGATACTGGTCGATTTTCTTGGTATTTTTATCAGTGCAAATTATCAACAAACCAGTTGCGAGTGGGTCGAGCGTACCCGCATGACCTACTTTTTTGTAAATTCTTAGTCCCTTAATTTTATTAACTGCATCAAAAGAAGTCCAAGTCAGTGGTTTATCAATCAAAATGACTTCGCTTCTATCGGTTTGTTCCTGCATTTTCTTTAAATTTTCGAGGTGCAAAGTTCATTCTTTTATTCGTAAAATAAAAAAGAACATGAAATCTAAGCCAAAATTTAGATTCCATGTTCTTATAAATGACTTCAAATTACAGTAAATTCATCTGGATTGCGATTATCAAAATGATGCCAACAATGATTCGGTACCATCCCCAAATTCTGAATCCGTATTTTTGGATAAATCCAATGAATAGTTTTATGGCTAAAAGTGCAACTATAAATGCAATTACATTACCTAAGATAAATGCGGTTGTATTAGCAGAATTGGCAAAAATCATTTCAAAACCTTTTTGCTCAATTCCTTTGTAATTCCAATCCTTTAAAAAAATCGAGTAGCAAGTTACGGCCAACATTGTCGGTACGGCCAAGAAAAATGAGAATTCTGCGGCTACTTTTCGGCTAAGACCTTGCTGCATGCCGCCAATTATTGATGCTGCTGCACGGCTTGTTCCGGGCATCATTGCCAAGCATTGCCAAAAACCAATTGTAATTGCTTTTTTGATACTAATTTCTTCTTCTTTATTTACAATTGGATTTTTGAAATAATTATCAATAAATAGCAAAATCAATCCACCAACTACCAAAACTATGGCAATCGGCTGTGGTTTTTCTAAAACAGCCTCAATTTTGTCATCGAATAGTTTGCCAAGCACCAATGCAGGTACGACAGCTAAGGCCAATTTAATATAAAAATTGATTGATTTGAAATCGAAGAATTTTTTCCAATAAAGTACAATCACGGCCAAAATTGCCCCAAATTGTATCGAAACTTGAAACATTTTTACAAATTCATCGGCTTGGATACCGAAAATCGAACTTGTAAAAATCATGTGTGCGGTTGAGCTAATGGGTAAAAATTCGGTAAGTCCTTCGACAATCGCAAGGATTATTGCTTGAATTAATGACATTTTATATTTTCAGAAATGAACGAATTAGTCGAGGAAGTTTAGCTAATTCGTTGATTTTAAATTATTTCTTTTTGAGTGTAGCGTAAATTTCTACCATGAAACCAATGAAAGCGATTGATGGCCCGAGCGTTAAACCAAGGAAGCCAAAACCGAATTCTTCTTTGTCGAGAGTCATGATGATGAATCCTAAGATGATTAATGCCAATCCAACGAGCATTATTGTGTAGTTACCTTTTCCGAATGGTAGGCTTTTGTTATCTACCGAAGTTGTAGATTCTAAAACTTCTTCTTTTTTTGATGATGTAGGTTTCATTTATGTATAATGTTTTAATATAATTCGTCTAAATCCATTCGTAAGTAGCGATAAACTGACTGAAATGCACTAAATATGCCAATCATTCCGCCAAGGAAAATAACTATTCCACTTAGTACTGCCAATTTTGGATAATCTTGGAGCATCGAAAGTCCGTCAATTTCTCTGATTGCAATTTGTTGTAGTCCAAACAATAATAAACACGCGATTATCCCCGCCGCAACTCCTTGCAATGCACCTCTAACTAAAAAAGGTTTTTTGATAAACCAGTCTGTTGCACCAACCAATTGCATGCTTCTTATGATAAATCTTTGCGAATAAAGAGCTAATCTAATTGTGTTGTTAACCAAAATAATGATTGCCAAAAGAAGGATTCCGACAATTACCGAGATAATCAAATAGGCTTTATTTGCATTTTTATTGATACTATCTACAAAATCTTTGGCGTAATCAACCTCATAAACTCCTTTGAGTTGTTCTAAATCAATCTTGATTTTATTTAGTTGAGCTTCATCAAAATATTGCTCTTTGATTCGTACACTAAAAGCGTTTCTGAATGGATTTTCGCCTAATATCGAGCGATAATCTTCTTCGGTATCTTTCAAAAAACCTTTAGCAATCTCTTCTTTTGAAATAAATCTGATTTTAGGAACACTCTCTTGGTACTGAATATAGGGTTTTTGGGCAATTATATTTCGAACCGAATCAGTCTGAATCTGAGTCATTTCTTTATCTAAATACACCTGAACCTCAATATTTTGCTTTACTTGTTGTACTAACTGCTTAGATGAGAGTGCGAGCCAACCACAAAATGCTACCAAAAACAATGCAACTGTTAGGCTGAAAGTAATCAGAAGTCCTGGGTAACTACCAAGTTTGTAATTTTTTTGCATCAGATAATTGAGAGTACTTGTTTCTGTATCGAATTCGATTTGTACGGCACAAAAATAAGTAATTTAACCGTAGATTTAACCTTTTTAATGATTTTTAACAGAAAAGCCTAAGAGTTTGCTTCTTCTTTCCATCTTGCAATGCGTTCGGGCATGTCCTGCTCAATGATGTTTTTTACCATTTCGGTAATCTCCTCTACCGTCATTTCGGGTGTGATATGAAGCGGTTGTTTAAACTTTACGGTGAGTTCGGTATTCCGTTTTTTGTAGCCCAACCCTGTTTTATTAAATGCTCTTCTAAAACCATTAATTACTACTGGTACAACAATTGGGTTATTTTCTTTGATAATGTGAGCGGTTCCTTTACGAATCGGAGCATAAGGACTGGTTGTTCCTTGCGGAAAACTAACAACCCATCCAAATTTCAAACCTTTACTAACATTTGCACCAGCCGAGGTATCAACATCGCGTTTTACATTCTCACCTTTGGCTCGCCAAGAACGTTCTACCAAAATTGCTCCTGCCAAACTAAATAGTCTCGGAATCAAGCCATCTTTCATGGTTTCGCTGGCAGCAATGTAGAATGTTCTGGCTCTTGGTAAAAATAAACATATCGGCAAAACACGGTTTCGTAAGCCCCATTTGACCGAACAAAAAACATGGTAAAATGTAATTACATCGGCAAAATAAGTTTGATGGTTTGAGATAAAAAAAACATTCTGATTCGGAAGTTTTTCTAAATGCTCAGTACCTTCCACTTTAAGTTGGTTGGCAACGGCAATTCGCCAATACGTAGGGATTCCGGCAATAAGTATAATCGCTCGTTTAAGAATAAGCCAATTGCCAAATGGGTCTCTTTCAAAAATTCCAAAAATATCAACGTAAGAAATTGCCCTAAAAAACGGATTAGGGTCATTGGATGGTATTGGTAAAAAATTTTTCAACACACGAAGCATCTTCACTTTTTAATTTAGTCAGGGGTAATGTAAAATCGTTAATCTGTAATGACCAACAAACTCATTCAAAACTTTGATGAATATTCATTTACAAAGTCTGAAAGGGTTTTAAATTTAGCGAAGATACTTATTCAAGCACTAAAAATCAAAATTAATGTGAATCAATTCAAACAAAATATATAAATTGCTCATCGAATAATACCTAAAACCCTAAAATGATACAGAAAAATCAAACTAAGATTATTAATGCTTGGTGTATGTACGATTGGGCCAATTCGGTTCATAATCTGGTAATTACAACGGCAATTTTTCCAATATACTTCAAGTCTGTTACCGAGAACCCTGCTACAAATGATGCTGTTAATTTTCTTGGATTTTCGGTAAACAACGATTCTTTATACAGTTACACGATTGCAGCAGCCCAGTTTTTTTTAGTGTTGATAAATCCGCTCTCGACTGCTTTGGCTGATAATAGTGGACGCCGAAAGTTTTTTATGAAACTTTTCTGTTATCTCGGAGCGGCAAGTTGTGCCTATTTTTATTTTTTCGATAAAGATTCAATCACGTCGGTAGTATTTGCCTTTGCTTTCTCGATAGTAGGGTGGGGTGGGAGCCTCGTTTATTATAATTCTTTTCTGCCTGATATTGCAACTGAAGACAGATTTGATGCCATCAGTGCCAAAGGATTTATTTTCGGATACATTGGTAGCGTTTTGTTATTGATTCTGAATCTTATGATGGTTCAGAAACCCGAACTTTTCGGAATCCCGAACAAAGTAGTCGGTACTCAAATTTCTTTCTTGACAGTTGGTATTTGGTGGGCAGCATTTGCTCAGATTCCTTTTTATTATTTGCCAAAAGATGAACGAAAGCCGCTCTCGATTAATATTTTTGGCAGTGGCATTAAAGAACTCAAAAGAATCATCACCAAACTTCGCAACTACGATTTATTGAAGAAATTCTTTCTTGCGTTTTTCATTTATGACATGGGTGTAATGACAGTAATTTATGTGGCAACATTCTTTGCTGATAAAGAATTGAAGATTCCTACAAGTGGATTAATCATAACATTGCTGCTTATTCAGTTAGTTGCCATCCCAGGGGCTTATCTTGCTTCATGGCTTTCTTCAAAGTTTGGAAACACAATGGCTTTGAGGGTTGAGGTCTTTATTTGGGCTTTGGTACCAATTGCAGCCTATTTTACAACAAAACCGATGGAGTTTTATATTATCGCTGGTGTTGTTGGTATGGTCATGGGAGGTATCCAGTCGCTTTCGCGTTCGACTTACGCTAAATTGATTCCAGAAGACACCGAAGACAATGCAAAATATTTTGGTATTTATGATATTCTCGAAAAATTAGCAACATCTATTGGCTCTTTACTATTTGGATTGACGTCTCAACTTACTGGAAGTATGCGAAACAGCATTTTGGTTTTGATTGTACTTTTTGTTTGTGGATTCTTGCTATTGATGAGAATTCCGTCGAAGAAAGTTTACCATTGATATTAATTATGCATAAGATTTGGAATCACGATTCTGTTTTATAATTTTGTAGCCCCAAATAATTATTTGGAGGCTGTGTTGCCCCATTAATCTATAATCAAATTAGGACGTTAGCTCAGTTGGTTTAGAGCGTCGCCTTGACAGGGCGAAGGTCAACGGTTCGAATCCGCTACGTCCTACTTTTCATTGAAAGCATGAAAGTACTTTACGACCATCAATCATTTACTGGTGCAAAATATGGCGGTGTAGCAAGATACTTTTATGACCTCATGTATGCTCTTGGGCAACAAAAATCTGTTGAAATCGACCTTTCTCTTGTTTTCTCAAACAACGTTTATCTACAAAACTCAGAGATTTTCAAAGTAAAGTCATTTAAACCTACAGGATTTACCAATCGACTATTTTCGCATCTTAATCGACTCAATAGTGCCGTAAAAGTTATGCGAAACGACTTTGATGTCTTTCACCCGACTTTTTTCAATGGATATTTTTTGAGTTTTTTGAAGGAGAATAAACCATTTGTGATTACATATCATGATGTAATTCCTGAGAAATTTTCTAATAAATATGCCGAATTAGACGGTTTTGATAAGGATTATAAGCAAAATATCATCAATAAAGCCTCAAAAATCATTGCCGTATCAGAGAATACTAAGAAAGATATTTTGGATATTTTTGATGTTGATGCTTCAAAAATTGATGTTGTACATCATACAACCCATTTTATTTCTTACAAACCAATCGATTCTTTTAATATCGAGACCCCAGAGCAGTTTTTGCTTTACGTGGGCAATCGTGATAATTATAAAAACTTTGATTCTTTCATAAAATCGGTTTATCCACTTTTGCTAAAGAACGAAGATTTACACATCATTTGTGCAGGAAATAACAAGTTTACAAAAGATGAGATGTCGCTTTTCAATCATTTGAGAATTGGCGACCGACTGATACATTATCCTATTTGGAGCGATGATGTTTTGTATCGTTTGTATCAAAAAGCAATTGCATTTGTGTATCCCTCACTTTACGAAGGCTTCGGAATTCCGATTTTGGAAGCTTTTGCATGTGGTTGTCCAGTTATATTGAGTAAGGCATCATCCTTTCCAGAAGTTGCCAAAAATGCTGCGATTTATTTTAATCCACTTGATTCTGAGGAAATCGCATCTCAGATTGAATCGGTAATAAATAAGACAGAACTTCGTTTAGATTTAGTAAAACGAGGCTACGAACGTCTCAAAGATTTTACTCCTGAAAAAATGGCAAATCAAACACTTGATGTCTATAAGAGTGTTTTGAAAAAATAATTTGAATGAAAAAAATTCTTATCAGCGATTTTCGTATAAATCGTTTCGGTCATAATTTAGGTTGGATTCAGAATGTCTATGATTACTTAAAAAATAACCCAGACGGAAATCATTACTCGTTTTTACTAAATCCAGATGCCAAAAACTCTTTTCAAATTCCTACTGATACTGCTCAAATTAAGACTTTTTTAGTTCCAGATTCTGATTTTGCAACAATGGAAGCTGTATCGAATCCTCCAAAAAGATTTAAACTTCAGTGGGAGTACATTAAATCTTTCGGTGAGAAATTGGGTATTGATAAATTAATCGTGATGGAAATGGATATGTACCTCAAACCAATTGGTGACTCTGGTACATCATTCAAAATCTCTGGTATTTGGTTTCAACCTTACTACAGAATCCAAACTGTAAGTTCATCACTATCCGAAAAAGTAAAAATTTTACTACAACGAATTCGTAAAAGAGCCTTAATTTGGTGGACAATTCATCACAAAAACTTCGATAAAGTTTTTATTCTGAATGACCACAAAGCCGTTGCAGAGTTAAATTATTATTATCAAAAAGTTTTTCATTATTTACCCGACCCCGCTTTCGATTATCCATTTAAAGAAGGCTTAGAAGTCAGAAAATATCACAATATTGATTCAAATCGGGTTGTTTTCTTGATTTTCGGGGCAATTGATAACCGAAAAAATGTAATCAATATTCTCCGTGCTTTTCAATCTCTTTCTCCAGAAATCGCTCAAAAGGCAGCTTTGCTAATTATTGGAAAAGTTGCAGGTTTTTATGTAGATGAATTTTCGGCTGAAATTGAAAAAACGAGGTCAGTACAACCAAACTTATCGCTTATTACAGAGAGTCGATTTGTTGACGACGAAGAAATGGAGTCTTATTTTTCGCAAAGTGATGTTATTTTGCGGATGAATGTTAATTTTTTTGCATCAAGCGGAATCGTCGGAAGTGCCGCAAAGTTCAATAAACCATTGATTGTTTCTGACTACGGATTGGTAGCCGAACAAATTATTGAGCATAAACTTGGCAAATTGGCTAATCCCGATAATATTGAAGAAATTAAAACCGCACTTATTGATTATATCGAAAAACCAGAGCTTAGAAATGTTGATGGGCAAGAGTTTTACCGTACACACGACCGTGATTTTACAATCAAAACATTACTGAGTTAATATCATACCCCATTCTATCAAAGATTCTTTTGTGAACCTTTCGCAAAAGAATCTTTTTATTTTATCCTTTCTCCAACATATTTTTTCATATATTCGTTTATAGTACAATAAAATCTTAGAATTTTAAAAGAATTTTATTTTGTTGTCAAGACAATTATTATCTTTGCAAATAAATTTCATCAACGATATTAAAAGCTATGAATGATTATTTTGAAGTAGAAACCGACGAACAATTAGAATTAATCAGACAATCTGCAAAAGATTTTGCTGAAACGTACATCCGCCCGCACGTGATGGAATGGGATGAAACACAACATTTTCCGGTTGAGTTATTCAATAAAATGGGAGACTACGGATTTATGGGTGTACTTGTACCCGAAACCTATGGCGGTTCGGGGCTTGGTTATCAAGAATACATTACCATTATTGAAGAGATTTCAAAGGTTTGTGGGTCAATTGGCTTATCAGTTGCAGCTCATAATTCATTGTGTACAAATCATATTTTGCAGTTCGGAAACGAAGACCAAAAGGCTTATTTTTTACCCAAATTGGCTTCTGGACAATGGATTGGTGCTTGGGGACTTACTGAAACAGGAACGGGTTCGGATGCTGGAGGGATGTTTACTACGGCTGTGCAAGATGGAGATTATTTTGTTTTGAATGGTTCTAAAAACTTTATTACCCATGCAATTTCGTCGAATGTGGCAGTTGTGATTGCGAGAACTGGTGAAAAAGGTAACAAACGCGGAATGACTGCCTTTGTTATTGAAAAAGGAATCAATGGTTTCACTTGGGGCAAAAAAGAGAATAAATTGGGAATGCGTGCCTCAGAAACAGCTTGTTTGTTTTTTGATAATTGTAGGGTTCATAAAGATAATGTTCTGGGCGAAGTAGGAGATGGGTTTATCCAATCATTGAAAATTTTGGATGGTGGCAGGATTTCGATTGCTGCTCTTTCGCTCGGAATTGCAAAAGGTGCTTTTGATGCAGCACTGCGATATGCCCACGAACGCCAACAATTCGGACAAAAAATCTATAATTTTCAAGGAATTAGCTTCAAATTAGCCGATATGGCTACAAAGATTGAGGCTGCTGAATTGCTTACTCGCAAAGCTGGATTCTTGAAAAATAAAGGTGAAAAAATGACAAAGATTGCCGCAATGGCGAAGTATTATGCATCAGAAGTAGCTGTTGAGGCTGCTAATGAAAGCGTTCAGATTCACGGTGGATACGGTTTTACAAAGGATTTTCCTGCCGAAAAATATTATCGTGATGCTAAACTTTGTACAATCGGGGAAGGTACATCTGAAATTCAAAAATTGGTCATCGCTCGCGAAATTTCACTATAAATTATGGTCGGATTTATTCAATCCGACCATTTGATTAGTTTCAATGAAAGATAAAATCGAAATAATTGAATGCCCTCGTGACGCAATCCAAGGTTTGCACGACTTTATTCCTACCGAAAAAAAAATCAAGTACATCAATTTTTTGTTGAAGAGTAATCTTTTTGATTGTATTGATTTTGGGAGTTTTGTTTCGCCTAAAGCTATTCCGCAAATGGCCGATACTGCTAAAGTTTTATCGGGCCTGACGTTGGATACAGATTTAGCAAAACTTTTAGCTATCATTGCAAATGAAAGAGGTGCAAATGATGCTTGCCAGTTTGAAGAAATTGCCTACCTGGGTTACCCGTTTTCAATTTCAGAGACTTTTCAAATCAGAAATACCAATGCAACAATTGCCGAATCGTTGGAACGTGTAAAGGCTATTCAAGATATTTCAGTAAAGTCTAATAAAGAGTTAGTTATCTATATTTCGATGGGTTTCGGTAACCCTTACGGTGATGAATGGAACGCTGAAATTGCCATGAAATGGGTTGATGAATTATCAAAATTAGATATAAAGACATTTTCATTGGCCGACACCATCGGAATCGCAAATCCTGAATCAATTAGATATTTGTACAGTAATTTAATTCCAAATTACCCAAAACTTACCTTTGGCGGGCATTTTCATACAACGGCCGACTCATGGCTTGAAAAAATTGAAGCTGCCTACGGTGCTGGATGTAGAAGATTTGACGGAGCAATTCTTGGTTATGGTGGTTGCCCAATGGCTCAAGATGATTTGGTTGGCAATATGCCAACTGAAAATCTTTTAAATTATTTTGAAATCTCTGATAATCAGATGGTTGATGATTTAAAACTTGCTTTTACAGAATTAATTTCTTAAAAATGAACCCATTTTTTAGTGATGCTTCGAGGCTTATTTCGTTTACTCAAATTATTGTTGAACAATCGAAAAATGTATTGACAATCAAACTGAATAGACCCGAGAAACGTAATGCTTTTACACCAACCATGATTGCTGAGTTGGCTTATGCTTTGCAATATGCTCAACATAATTCAGAAATTTGGTGTGTAGTTTTAGAAGCCAACGGGCCTGTTTTCAGTGCAGGGATGGATTTGAATGTATTTCAAAACCCTGATTTGGACATAAAAAATGAAGAATTACCACAACCACAAAGGGAGATTACAATAGGTGACGCATTTACGATGCTTTGTAAACCATCAATTGCTAAAATAGAAGGAAATGTTTTTGCGGGGGGATTTCTGTTTGTTTGTGGATGTACTTTTGTTATTGCTTCCGAAAATGTCGAATTTAGTTTGCCAGAAGTGAAACGTGGGATTTTCCCCATGCAAGTAATGGCCTCGCTACTGAAAATTATGCCTCAACGAAAAGTATTAGAAATGTGTGTTTTGGGTAAAAGTTATACGGCTAAAGAGGCTTATGAAATGGGAATTGTGACACATTTGGTTCATTCAAATGATAATCCCAACGAATCAAAAATTTCAATCCAAGAATTTGTTGATGAATTAGTAAACGAGATTTTGCAGAATGCACCTTTTGCTATTAAAAAAGGTATGGAGGCTTTGAATGTTTTGGAGAATATTGAAGAATCAATGAAACACGCTTTTTTGATAAATCAATTGAATGAAATCCGTAAATCGGAGGATGCTCAAGAAGGAATAAATGCTTTTAGAGAGAAAAGAAAACCAATTTGGAAGAATGGTTGAAAGTGAAAACTTACAGAAATTACAATGATTTTGGCTATTTTTTGAATAATTCATTAAACTTATCGAAGTCAGTTGTAATGGCAAAACTGATACCCGTTTCAACAATAAATCCCTCTAAAACTGCTTGATATTGGTTTTTTCGGTATGCTCTGAATAAATATCGACCATCTTTTGATAAATTATAATTTACCGAGACGTTGTCAAAAATTTCAGATTGCCCTCTCGATACTCCACTACTATTTTCGAGTTCAAAATTACGGCCAATCGAAACAGTCAGACGATTATTTAAAAAGCCTTTTGAGAGATTCAATCCTAAATCGGTTCTGCCAGTTGCTTTACCAGAGCTATAATCTTGGGTCGAATTTAAGTTTAAATCAATATTTACCCCCTTGATTAAATCGTTTGTAAGTTTATCCAATTGGTCCGAAATCATTTTACTAACGCTCTCACGTGCGATAGCCTCGGCATTGAAACCCGATAAAAAGTCAGTGGATTGCTCTGGGATGAATCTTTTTAATACCAATAAAGCAAAAACTTGCTTATTCATATTTGCTTTATCGTTTTGTAGCGTTTCCAATTTCCGTTTTGTGGCATCCAAGACTTCTTTCGCAACGATTGTACCTTCAAGTTCTGGCAATTCAATATTAAAATCTAACTGTGGTTGAGAAAGGTTACCTTTCATTAGCAACTGTACCTCAAACGGCAGTGCTTGTTTGTATGTATTTTGATTTTTGTTTCCACTTAATTCGTTAGCAACCAAATCGTATGGAGATGCAGTCAAATTGTAAACAGCTGTAATATCAATATCAGCTTTCATTGGGTCGCCAGACCACACTATTTTGCTGCCTTCTTTGATTTTGAACGGATATTTTAACAATTGATAACTAAAATCGTACGAACCTTCAGTAATTTCGTAGCTTCCCAAAATGCTCATATCACCCGTTGAGCTTACGCTTGTGTTCAATGACGCTTTACCTTTGACTTTCAAAAAATCACCGTTGATTTCATCGATAATTATCTTCAACTCAGCTTTTTCATCGGCTTCAATGGTGAGATTGACGTCATAACCTAAATTCGATTTTTGTTTTGTTTTTTCGTTTGTAGCAGTTTTGTTCTCAGGTTCTTTAAAAATGACAATTCCTTCATCTTCACTTGCTTCAACATCATCTGGCATCAAAAGTGTGATTTGACTTCTGGGGTTTACCGTAATATTTCCATTAATAATCGTATTCTCTAAAGTGCCTTTTAACTTAATATTTGCATCAATATAGCCTTTTCCGTAAGCATAATCATTGGTTTTTGTAGCAGAATTTAACACCATAAAGTCGTTGGCAACCAATCCTAAATTGTAGTCTAAGTCTTGAGCGTCGAAAATTCCGCTGACATTGAGTGTTTGATTTAAGCTATCTTTCAAAGCAAAACTATGAAACTGAATCTGATGCTTTACAAAATAAATATTCTCTTTATTAATAAAATATTTGCTTCCTAATTGCGAAATCGTGAAAGCAACAGAATCGAATTTGACCTCCCCATCAATCTCAGGGTTTTCAACCACCCCCACAATTTTTAGATTTCCATTTAGTTTTCCATTACTATTTTTCAACTCCCCAAAACTAAATGCTTCAATTGTTTTTGCCGATAATTTGTTAATATTTAGGTCAATATCCAGGGGTCGTTTGCTCTTTAAATCATAAGAGCCATTCAATTTTATATCATTCAAATCGCTTAAAATACTACTTTTTAAGTTGATTTTGTTTGTATTTAGATAATCGGCATTTACCAAAACATCACCAACTGGTTTTTGAAGGACTTCAAGGTTTTTTACTGATAAATCACCAGTAAATTCGGGTTCTGTTAGATAGTTTTTGAGTATGATGTTGCCATCAATCAAACCATTGGCAAGGGTAGTATCTTGAAGGAATGTTGTTAAAGTTTTGATGTCAAAATTTTGGATATTTATGTTAAGTGGACTGTTTTTGGTAGAATTTGTACTATTGATTTCAATTTTTTGATTGCTCTGATTCACACCAAATTGCGTTGCAGTTATTGCATCAGAATCAAATTGAATAAATCCTTTTGGATTGGCATTCCATGATTTTTTATTCAGAATCAATTCATCTAAAATCAGTTTATTATCGGCTGTAAAATTACCATGAAGTGCGTGTTGAATCTTTTTTTGTGTATCTTTTATCGCCAAATCGAAATCTATCTGGTTGTTTTTAACAGTGCCATTAAGGGCAGAATTTCCCAATTCAAATTTATCGTATTTTAAATCTGCGAAGCTGAGTTGATAATTCAATTTTTCTTTGTTTCCGACAATTTTCAAAGAAGAATTGTTGAATTGTGCAGAATCATACTGGATTTGCGGTATTTGTAATGTTGCAAAAATCGTTGTATCTCGCTCACTATTGATTGTCAGTGTTCCTTTAGAATCCGTAAATTGTTTTAGACTCGGAACAAAAGCCGCTAACGATGAATCATTTTTAAATTCGGTATCGAGCCTCAAGTCAAATGGCTCATTCATGGGTTTGTATGCCAAATCTGTTTTGAAATACTGGTTACTTATCGTTAAAATAATATCCTTTAACAACCTAAAATCAAACTTTCCGCTGAGTTTAGCATTCAAGACGGGCGATTCAATTGAAACAAATTTATCGGCTTTATTTGACTGAACTTCGATAGCAATTCGGTCAAATTTTGCGGTTGTGTTATTATAATTAACCGAGAAATCTTGAATATTAATACTTCCATTTGGGTTCGCTAAATCAGTTGAGCTGAAATCAACTTGGGCTTTACCACCAAAAGTAAGGTTTTGGGCGGTAATATTTAAGTTTTTAAGGTTGATTGAATCCAGTAAAATCTCTGTTTTGAGGGTTGGATATTGCTCTGAAAAATCTATTTTACTGACTAATTCGAGCGGTAAATTTTTATCATCAACCTTTGTTTTGATGTTGGCAATTCCTCTATCTAAATTCCCTTTGATACTTACCCCGTTATAAACGTAATTGTTGTAAGTTGCTGATTCTATGTTACTTTCAAATTGTAGAATCATTGTTTTAGGGTCAATTCCATTGCCTTTTACCATCAAATCACCCGTTACGGTACCAACCGAATCCGAATTTTGGATTAATCTACCAACATCGAAATTTACGAGGTGTAGTTTACCATCATAAAACTGATTTTTACCTTTTACAAAGTTCCCTAAAATCCCATCGAAACTCGCCGAACCAAAATCAGAGTTTAGACTTGCCGTGAGTTTTAAATTATCTAATCCTCCTTTGATTTTTGCGGTCAGTTTCAGATTGTTAGGCAATGTAATATTTGAAGGTATTGAGTTTGGAGGAATAAATGTTAGAATATCTTTTTTTGTTGTATTAAACTCATTTACAGACAAGTCAAGAATTAAATTTTGGGTATTCGGAAGTCCTTTAACACTACCATTCAAAGAGAGTTTACTATTACCGATTCCTGTCAAAATGATTTTATCAAGGTTAAGGTTATTGAGTTTTCCAGCGACCTTCCCAGTAAGATTTATTCTATCGTTTTTAAGTTTTATTAGTTCTTTATTTTTGGCTAAATCGGGTAATATTGTAAATACCTCAGCCATGCTGATTTGTGTTTTTACAAGATTCGAGTTGAGCGATAATTCTTTTCCTAAATTGATTGTTGTAGTGTTTTCGATGCTACTTTTGGGAGTGGATATTCTAAGGTTTTGGACACTTACTGATTGGTCATCTAACTTTATTTGGCTTGAAATTTGATTGATTTGTAGTCCGCTTTTTTCTAATAAACTGCCTTTTACAAGGTTTAAACTTGTTGTTGAGCCTAAATTCTGAATACTATCAATTTCTAAATTTAATTTTGAAAATACCAAATGTGAGTTGTCTAATCCTTTAAATTGTTTTGGTTTTGTATTATCATCGTAAGTTATAAAACTATTTAGTAATTGAACTTTTCCAATATTTATGCCTTTTGAGTAAGCGACTTTATTCAACAATAAATCATTTAAATTTGCCGCTACATTCAATTTGTTTGGCAAATCCTTGTACTCGATTTGATAGTTAGAAGTATTGAATAATGAAACTTTTACATCAAAAATTGCTGGCGTTACTTTCGCTGTAGATGAATCTGTTGATTGTTGATTTTGCTTTGTAAATGTTATGGAAGTTTTGCCGTTTGTTAATTTTGAATTAGCAAGATGATAAATATTTTTGTCAGGATTTAGTTCTGTAAATTTAGTTGTAAACTCACCAATTGTACTTTTTACCTCTATTCCCCCTAACTTATCAGTGTAATTGAGGGCAAGTTTTTTTACTGAAATATCTCCGATTTCAAATTGAAGGGGCGGACTGTCAGATTTAGTCGTATTGTTTGAGGCAAAGGCATCAATGATAAAATCAAAGTTAAATTCTTTTTCTTTGGTTATATTCAGTTGTGCGTTTTCGAGTTCAATTTTACTGATTGTTACCTTATTATTGAGCAAATCAAGCATATCAACCGAAGCATAAAAACGTTTTGCATTTATGATGTCCTGCTTGGCTTTATCTTCGATTTCTAAATTTTCGATAGAAACCCAATTTGGTAAATCGAAACGAATTTTTCCTACCTTAACTTTGGTTTTTAATTTTTCGCCAAGGTATTTTTCGATTTTTGTTGTAATGTAATCCTGTCCAAAATCGCTTTCTACAAACCAAAACAAACCCAACAGCAACAGTATAATTGCCAAAAAGGTAAGTGGAATTATTTTGGTGAGTTTTTTCATGAAAAAACGGACTAATCCCATCAGAGTTAGTCCGTCAAAAATAGTATTATTTTATGAATAAAGCAGAGTCTAATTTGTCATTGAAGATAATTGAAGTTGTTACTTTATTATTTCTTCTATCTGTATTATTCACAGAGGTAGATTCAGAGGCATAACTGATTCCTAAAGTTGATTTTGTATATTTTTGATGCTCTACTGTTGTGATTTCCCTACCTTCGGTCAATACTTGTTTGGTTAATAATCCAGTATCAGTATTGAAGAATAAATCGTATTTCTGAGTAGTATTTGCCAGTTCAACCTGAATGTTTTTACCTTCAGTTGCCACAATTCTTGCTTTGTAACCTCTTTTTGTATAGTCCCAAAACGGAATGATACTTTCTCTTAATTCTGAAATCAATGAGTTTTTTTCTCGTTCACTCAAATCTTTAACGTCAAATTTTGTTGCTTTATCTCGGCTTCCCATCGGAATTTTAAGCCAACCGTCCTGACCTTTTGCCACATAAATGAAATCTTTTTTCATTAGTGTTTTTACTTTAGATATGGCTTGCTCATCAAAAGAAGCACTTATCTCTTGGTCGAAATCGGTTGTTGCATTGGCTTTATAAGATTGTTTAATGGTGTAAGTTTTGATACTATCCCACAATTCTTTTCCGCCAGTTGCTTCATAATATTTATTAAATACCTCGTCGGGCGACTGTGCAAAAATCTTCAAACTAATGAATAATAAAGCTGCTATCGATTTCAATTTTTTCATGTTATTGTCTATTTGTTTTGTAAATAAACGAAATAAATCTTCTTTCAGTGCCTTTCTAATACTCTTTATTACATCCGTTAGAAACTAAAAACCCTTGCAGGAATGCTGCAAGGGTTTAAAATTCTATAGTTTTCTCTTAAGCATGTGCATACTCAGGAGTAATCATCGACAACGATTTTGATTCTAAAAGGCTTTCTCCCATCAAGTATTCATCTACTTTTCTGGCACATTCACGCCCTTCCGAAATCGCCCAAACTACCAAAGATTGCCCTCGACGCATATCGCCCGCAGCAAAAACTTTTTCGTTTGAAGTTTGGTATTTTGGAGCTTTCACGTTTTTGCGTTCATCCACTTCTACCTCCAATTGTTCAATCAAATCTTGTTGCGGATGCAAGAAACCAGCCGCTATCAATGCCAATTCGCATTCGGCAACTCTTTCAGTACCTTCGATTTCTACTGGTTTACCAGTTGACCAATCGTAATCAGCCATTTTAATGGCTTTTAATTTACCATTTTCGCCGATAAATTCTTTGATGTAAATGCTCCAAAGGCGTTCGGCTCCTTCTTCGTGTGAAGTTGAAGTACGAACCGTTATCGGCCAATTTGGCCACGGACTGTTCTCATCACGTACTTGATAGTAAGGTTGTTTTTTATCGTCGAGCGATGGTTTCCACATTACTTCAACTTGGGTAATTGACTTAGCTTTGTGGCGGTTAGAAGTACCTACACAATCAGAACCAGTATCGCCACCACCAATCACAAATACGTTTTTATCTGTTGCCAAAATTTCTGGTTTTTCGTACTTCTTACCAGCGTGGCTTTTTTCAAAATCAATATTGAGTCCACGTTTTGCGGCAACTCTTTTATTTTGTTGGCTCAAAAAGTCCATTGCAAAATGTATTCCATCAAGCTCTCTACCTTTGATGGGAATATCACGAGGAACAGTCGAACCACCAGATAATACTATCGCATCAAAATCTCTTAAAAGTGAATCACCTTTAACGTCGATGCCTACATTGACCCCAGTTTTAAATTCGATTCCCGAAGCAATCATTACTTCAACTCGGCGGTCAACGATTTTTTTATCTAATTTAAAATCTGGGATACCATAACGAACTAATCCACCAATTTGGTCGGCACGTTCAAAAACAGTTACCCAGTGGCCAGCTTTGTTCAACTGAGCCGCGGCTGCTAATCCAGCAGGGCCAGAGCCAATAACTGCCACTTTTTTACCAGTTCTTTCGTTCGGGATTGTTGGCTTAACGTATCCTTTCTCGAATGCTGTTTCGATGATTGATTTCTCGATGAATTCGATTGCAACTGGTGGTTTATTGATACCCAACACACATGATGCTTCGCATGGTGCAGGGCAAATTCTACCAGTGAATTCAGGGAAATTATTGGTAGAAGCCAAGATTTGGTAGGCATACTCCCAATTTTTCTCGAAAACTGCATCGTTAAATTCTGGAATGATATTGCCGAGCGGACAACCATTATGACAGAATGGAATTCCGCAATCCATACAACGAGCTGCCTGAGTACGAGATTTTTCTTCGTTTGCAGGCAATTCGATTTCGTTATAGTCAAGAACACGCTCTTCAACACTTCTTTTTTGAGCCAATTCTCTTTGATATTCTAAAAAACCAGTTGGTTTTCCCATTTTAATTTAAAGTTTTCTTGTACTCGATTTGATTAAACAACTTAAGCTAACACTTTATCGGCTTCTTGAGCTTTTTTCTTACGCTCTTGCAAAACACGTTTGTAATCAGTTGGGAATACTTTTACAAAATTCTTAACCGATTCATTCCAATCTGACAAGATTCTGTTGGCCAATTCACTACCAGTTACATCTTTATGTTTCTGAATGTAAGCCTTTAACATTTCTACATCCTCAGCATCTGGAGATTCAAGCTCAACCATTTCCATATTGACTTTTGGTGCAAATGTTTTATCAGCATCATAAACAAATGCAATACCGCCACTCATACCAGCCGCAAAGTTGCGTCCAGTTTCACCTAAAATGATTGCCAATCCTCCGGTCATGTATTCAAGGCCGTGGTCGCCGATACCTTCAACTACCACTTTTGCACCTGAGTTACGAACACAGAAACGCTCACCCGCCATACCTCTGATGTATGCCTCGCCCGAAGTCGCTCCGTAGAACGCTACGTTACCGATAATCATGTTGTTTTCGGCTTTGAATGGTGCTTTGGCATCTGGATAAACTACCAATTCGGCTCCACAAAGTCCTTTTCCGAAATAATCGTTGGCATCACCTTCGAGTTCAAGTTTGAGACCTTTTGTAGAGAATGCCCCGAATGATTGTCCCGCCGTTCCTTTGTATTTAAAATGAATTGTACCGTATGGTAAGCCTTCACCTTTGTAAATCTTAGAGATTTCGTTTGAGGTCATGTTCCCAACCGAACGGTTCAAATTGTTGATTGAAAACTCTTTGTAAACCTCAGCACGATTTTTAAGAGCAGGTTGAGCCGCTTCAATCATTTGCCAATCAAGAACAGTTGAGATACCGTGGTCTTGTTCTTCTTGTTTGTAGATGGCAATTCCTTCCGAATCTTCTTGGTAAAGGATTCTGCTCAAATCAATTGTTTTATATTTCCAATGGTTTAAGTCATCACGTTTTTCGAGCATCTGGGACTGTCCAACCATTTCGTCAATCGTTCTGAAACCTAATTCAGCCATGATTTCACGAAGCTCCATTGCCAAATATGTAAACATATTGACAACATGCTCTGGTTTACCAGTAAACATTGCTCTTAACTCTTTGTTTTGTGTTGCCACTCCTACAGGGCAAGTATTTAGATGACATTTACGCATCATAATACATCCTACTGTAACGAGTGCTGCGGTAGCAACGCCGAATTCTTCTGCACCAAGCAATGCCGCAATCGCAATATCGCGACCTGTACGAATTTGTCCATCGGCTTGAACTGTGATACGTCCACGCAATTTGTTTTTAACCAATGTTTGGTGAGTTTCGGCTAAACCAAGCTCCCACGGTAAACCCGCATGACGGATTGATGAAAGTGGAGATGCACCAGTACCACCATCGTGACCTGCAATCAAAACAACATCAGCGTGTGCTTTTGCAACCCCAGCTGCAATTGTACCAACTCCAGCCTCTGATACCAATTTTACCGAAATTCTGGCATCACGATTGGCATTCTTAAGGTCATAAATCAACTGAGCAAGGTCTTCTATCGAATAAATATCGTGGTGAGGAGGAGGGGAGATAAGCCCAACACCCGGTGTGGAGTGTCTTACTTTACCAATCCATTCATCAACTTTATGCCCCGGTAGCTGGCCGCCTTCGCCCGGTTTTGCACCTTGAGCCATTTTGATTTGAAGCTCTTTGGCATTGGTCAAATAATAACTTGTAACACCGAAACGTCCAGATGCAACCTGCTTGATATTTGAGCTTAGATTATCGCCGTTTTCGTTTAGTGTATAACGGATTTCGTCTTCGCCACCTTCGCCCGAATTTGAGCGTCCGCCAATGCGGTTCATGGCAATGGCAAGGGTAGTGTGTGCCTCCCACGAAATCGAACCGAATGACATCGCACCAGTTGCAAAACGTTTAAAGATATTTTCGATTGGTTCTACCTCTTCGATTGGAATTGGATTACCTTTCTTAAATTTCAATAAACCTCTGATTGTGAGTGCATCTTTGGTTTGGTCATTGATTAATTTTGAATATTGTTTGAATAATGAATATCCTTTATCAAAATCTTTTTCTCCTACTTTAGTAGAATGTTGTAATAAGTGAATGGTTTGCGGATTGAAAATGTGTTTTTCTCCACGTTGTTTCCATTGATAAATACCTCCAACTTCTAATCTTTTTACAGATTCAACTGGTACATCTGGATACGCTACTTTGTGGCGAACAATTACTTCACGAGCAATTTCGGCCAATCCCATTCCACCAATTCTCGAAATTGTACCTGTGAAATAGGCATCAATTACCGACTTATTCAATCCAAGACATTCAAAAATCTGAGCCCCACGATACGATTGCAACGTACTGATACCCATTTTTGAGAATATCTTCAATAATTCACCATTTACTGCTTTGATATAATTTTTGTAAAGCTTCTCTTCGCTAAATTCACCAGAAATCAAACCTTTTTCATTCATTGAGCGAAGCGTTTCAAATGCCATGTAAGGGCAAATACCCGATGCACCGTAGCCAATTAAAGTAGCAAAATGATGGGTTTCCCAAATATCTCCTGCTTCAATTAAGATTCCAACTTTGCCTCTGATTCCCTTGCGGATAAGGTAATGGTGAACCGCTGATGTAGCCAATAAAGATGGTACTGGAGCATGGTCTGAATCGATAGCTCTATCCGATAAAATGATAATCTCAAAACCATCTAAAACGGCATCTTCGGCGTAGCGGCAGATTCTATCCAGAGCAAATTCGAGAGCTTTGCCACTATTTTCAGATTTTGCATTAAAATATGTATTGATTGTTTTGGCTTGGAAACCTTTAAAATCAACCATACGAAGTTTGTCAAACTCTTTAATTGTCAAAACGGGCTGTTCTAATTCAATCTGACGGCAATGTTTTGGGGTTTCGGTCAATAAATTCTCCGAAGCACCTACAAACGTCATCAATGACATGATAGAACGCTCACGAATTGAATCAATCGGAGGGTTGGTTACTTGAGCAAATAGTTGCTTGAAGTAGTACGAAAGGTGCTGACTTTGGTCTGAAAGAATAGCCAAAGGAGTATCTACCCCCATCGAACCGATAGCTTCTTTGCCAGTTTCGGCCATTGGTGCCAAAATCATTCTAATATCTTCCGAAGTAAACCCAAATGAAATTTGACGTTTTAAAAGGCTTTCTTCTGAATAATTATTGTAAGGACGTACAGCAATTTGGCTCGATAATTCTGAAATTTTGATTTTGTTATCGTCCAACCACTTTTGATATGGCTGAGCCGAACATATTTTAGATTTAATTTCTTCGTCAGGAATGATGCGACCTTCTTCCATGTCAACTACAAACATACGACCTGGTTGAAGACGACCTTTTGATACAACTTTTGCTTGGTCAACTTCCAAAACCCCTGCCTCAGATGCCATGATTACGGTATCATCATCTAAAACCCAGTAACGAGACGGACGTAACCCGTTGCGGTCGAGGGTTGCACCTACGATTTTACCATCTGTAAATGAAATTGATGCAGGACCATCCCACGGCTCAACGATTGCCGCATGGTATTCGTAAAATGCTTTGCGAACTGGGTCCATTTGGTCGTTGCCATCCCATGCTTCTGGAATCAACATCATCATTACGTGCGGTAATGAGCGACCAGTCAGATACATTAATTCAATTACGTTATCTAATTGAGCCGAATCCGAGTTTCCTTTATCACATATTGGCATTATCATATCCATCTCTTCTTTTATGAAGAAATCAGATTGGAATGCTTTCTCTTGCGAGCGAATCCAGTTTACATTACCTTTTACGGTGTTGATTTCACCATTGTGAGCAATGAATCGGAATGGCTGTGCGAGCTTCCAAGATGGGAAAGTATTGGTCGAGAAACGAGAGTGAATCACAGCAAATGCCGAAACCACGTTATCGTTTTTCAAATCTGGGAAATAATATTTTAGTTGCTCGGTTGTAAGCTGACCTTTGTACGAAATGGTACGGCATGACAATGAAGAGAAATAAAAATGCTCTTCGGCTCCCTTAACTGACTCACGAATGATGCGGGAAGCATACTGACGCAATACATAAAGTTTACGTTCAAAACCAATTTCGTCTTCGATAGAATCTGGACGTTTGATGAAAATCTGCTCAACGTGAGGCTCAACCGAACCTGACCCTTCGCCGAGTGTATCGTTTAGGGTTGGTACTTTACGGTAGCCCAAAAGCTCCATTCCAAGATATTTGATTTTACGTTCGAGAATGGCTTTACATTCTTCACGCTCAACTTCGTCCCACGGGAAAAATACCATACCAACACCGTATTCTCCAGCTTTTGGAAGTTTGAAGCCAAGTTTACGACATTCATCCAAAAAGAATTCATGTGGCAATTGAATCAAAATACCTGCACCATCGCCAGTGTTAGGGTCGCAGCCACAAGCACCACGGTGGTCCATACGCTCCAGCATATGAATCGCGTCAGCGATGATTTGATGTGACTTACGTCCTTTAAGATGGGCACGGAAACCGATACCACAGGCATCGTGTTCGAAACTTGGGTCATAGAGACCCTGCTGCTGAGGTTGTTGCTCGCTCTCTAACATCACTAATGGCAGTTTTGGAAAGTGTTTGTTTTTGCTGTACTCAATCGCCTAACCTCTTAGGATTCTAAGAAAAGTAATAAGGTTCTTGAAATAATCCAAATAAATATTAGTTAGTGAAAAATAATAATCTATTGTAAATCCTTAACTAACATTTTTAAATTGTAATCCTCTGCAATATAATACAAAAATTATTTGGCATAACAACTAATTCGCCAAATTTTCTTTGAATACTAAAAAATACTTGTTTTGACAATAGATTTTGTGAGAATTGTACAATTTTGGTTTTCTGCTAATATTGAAGAATAAAGCACAATGAAGAATTAAATAGTGTGAATTTAATGAATATTTAGCGATTATTCGCTAAAATGTAAATTTCTCCAAATTATATTCTATTTGCTTAAACTGCGGAGCTTATCATTTATTTCGTCTAACTTCTGATGCAAAAGCCTAATTTCGAGTTCGGCACGGAGGTTTATTTGGTAATCTTTCTTGGCTCTTTCACGGTCTTTTTCTTCTTGGCGGTTTTGGCTCATCATAATTATTGGGGCTTGAAGAGCAGCGATGCAAGATAATACTAAATTGAGCAAAATGAATGGATAGGGGTCAAAAGCACTACTTTTAAGAAAAACAGCGTTGATAATCATCCAACTAATCAAAATCACCATAAAAATGGTGATGAAAGTCCAGCTACCACCAAAATCTGCAATTTTATCCGAGAGTCTTTGACCAAGCGAAAGCGTATCGTTTTTTTCGTCTGAGATTTTATCAATACTTCTCAAATCCATCAAAACTTCATATTCTAAATCGGATAGCTCTTCGTATCTATTGATTGTTTTTTGATTTTTTTTCATTTTTAATAACTTTTTTTATTCCCTTAACCATATCATTGAAAAGGGCTGGCTCCAACGTGAAACCGTAGCTGTAATATAATCCATTATAATTATCATTTATATTTTGTTGATACAACGCATATCGGTAGCCACCCTGAACCATCAAACCTACATATTTTGTTGCCTTCCATTTAAAAAATAAACCGAGTTGAGCCGGAATGAAAATATCTTTACTTTTCCATATTCTAAGGTCATCTTTGAGAAGATTCTGGCTCGTTGTCGATGCTCCAATGCCAATTTCAATCGGAATACTAACTCTAAATCTTTTATCGTCGTAGATGTTTCGCCAATACATGACACTGAAAAATCCAAAATCCGTTCTTGTATAAAAATCAAGATTTATTCTTCGGGCGGCATCACGTCTTAAATCTATCAATCTTAAAAATGAATTGTATGTCATCCAATAATATCCTAATGTGAGTTGATGCCTTTTTTTTCCAAAAATCACTCCCGTATTTACACCAAAAACATTAACAGGTTTTTTGTTGACAAATGAGGTTCGTCCATCCCAATTTAGAGCATAGCTTAATTTGAACTTTTTGATTTTTACAGAATCAACAGAAATGCTATCGGCCTTTTGAGCCATGGCCAAATGCGAAATAAAAGTTAATATGATAATTATTGTTTTGTGCAAATTCAATCCTATCGGCTTTTGTTACTTTTTAGATAACTAATGAGTATTCAAAATTATTGTAAAATATTCAAAATTGATACCATATATCAAAATTTCACTACCCAATTTGTCCGTTTCGATTGAATTTTACGTTTCTATTTGCCCATAATTGATAAGATTTGCAAGACTTTGATTTTAAATCTAATTTTAGGTTTAAAAATGAATCTATGGCAAGTAAGATTGAGCTACCCTTACACAAAAAAGACAACAAACTTGTGTGGCAAATGGGCTTGTTTGTTGTGGTATTTGTGAGTTTTGTAACAGCTTTTTCTGTAAAAGATGTTTACGCTTTAGTTGACCACGACAGCCATTTTGTTTGGTATATTTTTACGGGTTGTGCAATCTCAATGGCATTGATTTGGCTCATTAATATATTGGTAAACGTTTATGGAGCTTGCAACAGCCTATTGAAAGGTATAGAAAACGATTACCATTTTTGGGTACGGGCATTTATTTGTTTGGTGATTGGGCAATTAATAGTTTTTGCTTGGGCAATCATAGATTATAAACTGCACATTGAGAGTAAATACGACCCAGATTTATGGCTTTCGCTTCAATACAGAGGATTGATTTTTTCGGCTTTTTCGCTCTCAATTATGTATTCAATCGAAAAAACCAATGAACAAAGGCAATCAATGAATCAAATTCAGAAATTGAGAGAAGAGACTTTTCAGGCAAAATATGAGGTTTTGAAACAGCAGGTTAATCCTCATTTTTTGTTTAATTCATTGAATATCTTGAAAGGGATGATTCGCACCCAAAACGAATACGCCGAAGAGTATTTGATAAAATTAGCCGAGGTTTATAGATACATTTTGCAAAGTAATACTAAAGATGAAATTTTGGTTGTGGAGGAATTGGCAATGATTGAATCGTATTATTTTATGTTAAAAAATAGATTCCCCGATGCGATTGAACTTAATGTAAATCTTTCAAAAGAAGCTCTCAATTCGATTCTCCCGCCTTTGACATTTCAGCTTTTGCTCGAAAATTGTGTAAAACACAATGTTTTGACCAAAAACCGCAAACTCATAATTGATGTTTTTGATAATAAAGGATTTATCACATTCAGGAATAATCTTCAGCCCAAGCAATCGCTGGATTCGGCTAATCATGTAGGGCTTAATAACCTGAATAGTAGGTACGAATATATAAGCAAAACTGCTATTGAGATTAAAAAAGATGATGGTTTTTTTAGTGTGATTTTGCCAATTGTAAAACCAAAACATTCTACTGTTAGTGGTTAATCGAAAATAGTTAATTGTTAATCGATTAAGGTTAATTGTTAATCGAAGTTCGTGAATAATTGACTATCAGTTACTTTGAAGTAATTTACGATTGACCTTAAAAACAACAAAAACTACATTCAAAAAAGTATTTACGATAATTTATATTGATGAAAACTGTAATTGTAGAAGACGAACATATTACCGCTGAAGAATTGGTTTATTATCTAAAAAAAATAGATAATCAAATTGAGATTTTGGCTACTTGTGAGTCGGTTGAAGATACCATCTCATATTTCGAAGAAAACGGTTGCCCCGATTTGATTTTTTCGGATATTCAATTGGCGGATGGTTTAAGTTTTGAAATTTATGAGCAAGTCAAAATTACGTGTCCAATCATTTTTTGTACAGCTTTTGATGAATACGCCATGCAGGCTTTCAACGCCAATGGGATTGATTATATTTTGAAACCTTTTGACCAAAAGGCAATAGAGAGAAGTATCAGCAAATTCCACAGTTTAAAAGACTATTTCCGAAAATCAGCACCCGACATTCACGACGACCAAATAAAAAATTTGCTTGTTCAGCTACGTCCTAAAACTAAGCGGACAAGTATTTTGATTAACTATAAAGGGAAATTTTTCCCAGTTCCTGTCTCAGAAATTAGTTTTTTTTACACCGAAAATGAAATTGTATGGTTAATTAAAACAAATGGTGATAAATTTGCGGTCAATTATACCTTAGACGATTTAGAGGAGTTTTTGGATGGGGAAGAATTCTATCGTGCAAATCGTCAATACATTATTAATAAAACTGCGGTAAAAGAATTTGAACCGTATTTTAACAGAAAATTGGCAGTAAAGCTATATCAAGATGCTCCGGAGGTCATAACGGTTAGTAAAGTTAAAGCAACCGAATTTATGAAATGGATGGAACATTGAAAATCAAGACTTTTTTTAAGTAATTATTTAAGCGTTAAAAGTGACGGGCCTTGCTCGTCATTTTTTTTTGTCCATTTTACCCCTCAATGTGTCCGCTTCATCCCAAAATTAGAAAAATACAATTCTTTTAAAACATAGATTTACATCATAATTCTCGGAAATTTTCATAGAGACTTTAGTTTAGGGATACATTCTCCGATTTCGACACTGATTCTAAATCGGAGATTTCTTTAAAAAATTATGAATTGTTAATTAAATAACCTACGATTATGATGGAAGAAATAAATTCAAACTTTGATGAGCATCATGTTATTCATGAATTAAAGCATTATCTACCAGCACAAGCTCCCCTCAAAGATTTTATACATCATAACACCCTCCATGCATTTCAGCACAAATCGTTTTTTGAGGCGTTACAAAACTCATCTAAGATATTTGGTTACAAGACCACTTTGTCATTGAGTGAATACAGGGATAATTTTGCTAAAGGGAAAGTCAGAGAGGCTGTTTTAGATAAAATAATTGTTGAAAAGAAAGGAAAAGAAAACCTTTTGAGATGGAAAAAGTATCTCACAATCAAAGAATACGATGTTGAAATTGTGCCTCGAATTGGCTCTTTGAGGGCGAATTGGAAGAAAAAGTATTCGATAGATATGGATTCATTGGTACATCCAATACTTTTCCGTACGCTTTGTAGTTATCTCGACCAAGGGATTTCGATTTGGGGGTTTCCACAAAAAAATGGAAGTTTTCTTGGAGCATTACGTAAAATTGAAAAAAATAGCCTCAGTAGTTTATTCAGAAAGAAAAGAGCAAAAGATTTGTTGTTGAATTCTGATTGTAAAATTCAGGATTTGCTTGGTGTTTTGGTAGGAGATGAAAAGTTATTTGAACAATATCTTTTCGACCAGCAATTTGCTCATCAGGGATGGTCGGGGATGGTTTCGGCGGTTGAAGACCAACCTCAAACACTTTTAGACCAACGTAAAATTTCGTTAGCCGATTTAATAGCATTTGAGTTGCTGCTCGAAATCGATGCCTTAGACTATCAGTTCGGGCAAGATTGGCAACCACTTAGTAAAAAAATCACAAATATTCCGCAAGAACTTTTTTCTCCAACACCCAAAACAGAACTCGATGAAGTTTTAAACATTTGGCAAGAGGCTTTTGAATGGAGTTATTTTGATGAAGTTTTGGCAGGATTTAGATTAGAGAAGGTTGAGAGAAAAATTATCAGTCAAAAATCTTTTCAAGCCCTATTTTGTATTGATGACCGCGAATGCTCAGTTAGGAGGTATCTCGAACAAATCGACCCAAATTGTGAAACATTTGGTACCCCTGGTTTCTTTGGTGTTGAGTTTTTTTATCAACCCGAAGATGGAAAATTTCTTACAAAGGTTTGTCCAGCTCCTGTAAATCCTAAGCATTTAATCAAAGAAGTAGGTTCTACAAATAAACATATCCGTGATGCTCATTTTACTAAGCATTCACATTCTTTTCATTCGGGTTGGTTAATAAGCCAAACACTTGGCTTTTGGTCGGCCTTTAAATTATTCGTCAATATTTTTAAACCTTCGATGAGTCCAGCTACTGCTTCTTCTTTCAAGCACATGGACAAGTTATCGAGATTGACCATCGAAAATAAAAATCATTCGCACAAAGAGCATGACCTCCAAGTAGGTTTTACGGTTGAAGAAATGGCGATTAGGGTCGAGAATGTATTGAAAAGTATTGGATTGGTTGAAAATTTCGCTCCGATTGTTTATGTAATTGGTCATGGAGCAAGTAGTGTCAATAACCCGCATTATGCTGCATACGACTGCGGAGCGTGTTCGGGTAGGGCAGGTTCGGTTAATGCTCGTGTATTTAGCTACATGGCAAATCACTCGGGTGTTCGTAATTTACTTTCACTCAAAGGAATCCATATTCCAGAAGGAACTCAATTTGTTGGTGGACTTCGAGATACAACCCGTGACGAGGTGATGTTTTATGACGAAAATACACTTTACCCCGAAAATCAGGAATTGCATATTAAAAACGAGGCAAAATTTGAAAAAGCACTTGATTTGAATGCCAAAGAGCGTTCGAGACGATTTGAGTCAATTGACACGCATCTTTCGGCAGCGAGAATTCATGAAAAAATAAAGATTCGTTCGGTTTCGCTCTTCGAGCCTCGTCCAGAGTTGAATCACGCTACCAACGCACTCTGTATTGTCGGTCGAAGAGAGCTTTCTAAGGGCTTATTCTTAGACCGTCGCTCTTTTTTGAATTCTTATGACTACCAAGTTGACCCAGATGGTAAATATCTTCTAAATATTCTGAATGCCGCTGCACCAGTTTGTGGTGGAATCAATTTAGAATATTACTTCTCAAGAGTTGATAATCAAAAATTAGGTGCAGGCTCAAAACTACCTCATAACGTTATGGGGCTTTTTGGGGTCGCTAACGGAATTGACGGTGATTTACGTCCAGGACTTCCGAGTCAAATGATTGAGGTTCACGACCCAGTGAGACTATTAATGGTTGTAGAACAGTTCCCAGAAGTTGTATTAAAAACCATCAAAACTAATACTGCTACTTATGAGTGGTTCAAAAACGAATGGGTCAATCTTGTCGTGGTAAATCCCGAAACGAGAGATTTATTCAGATTTAAAGATGAACAATTGATTGTCTATACTCCAATAACTTCAAAGTTAGAAACCTTACAAAACGTCAGCGAAATCGTTGAAGGTTCTCAAGAGAATATACCAGTCTATTTATTAAGCTGAGCATCTGTAATGTAAATCCATAAGTTCATTTCCAAAATTTTCAATTATGACCTCCTTTCTTCAATTTTTTATATTGTTACCAATTACCGGATTTTTAGTGAGTCTTTTGCTGTCTCAAAAGCAAGAAACTGCACTTTCTTGGGTTTCGTTTTTGACCGTTGGAATTCAGCTTTTTGCAGCAACAATTTTTACGATTCTTTGGATTTTGAATGGTCACGAAACCATCAACTTCAAAGAGATAAGCCTTTTTAGTACAATTAACTACGATTTTTTTATTGATTTCTATTTTGATAAAATCACTGCGACGTATCTTTTAGTTGGTTCTTTTTTATCGTTTTTGGTTACGATTTACAGTAGATATTATTTACACCGTGAAGAAGGTTACAAACGTTTTTTCAATACTATTTTATTCTTCTTTTTAGGGTACAATATCACAATCTTATCGGGTAATCTCGAAACTCTTTTTATGGGATGGGAGATTTTAGGTATTTCTTCTTTTCTGTTGATTGCATTTTACAAAGACCGTTATTTACCAGTCAAAAATGCCGTAAAAGTATTTTCTATTTATCGAATCGGCGATGTAGGGTTGATTTTAGCCATGTGGATGAGTCATCACCTTTGGCATGAGAACATCACTTTTTTGAAAATTAATAACTTTGAGTTAGTTCATGAACACCTCCAATCGCATAGTGTAATGGGCGTTATGATTTCGCTGATGATTTTACTTTCGGCAGCGGCAAAATCAGCTCAATTACCATTTTCGTCATGGTTGCCGAGAGCAATGGAAGGCCCGACACCATCAAGTGCCATTTTTTATGGGTCATTATCGGTTCATGTTGGTGTATTTCTTTTATTACGTACTTATCCTTTTTGGGAACACCAACTCTCGGTCAGAATCCTCATTGCAGGTCTTGGATTACTCACAACGATTATTGCGACTGGCATTGCAAGGGTACAATCATCGGTTAAAAGCCAAATTGCTTATGCTTCGATTGCCCAAATCGGATTAATTTTTATTGAAGTTGCCGCTGGATTTGAAAAATTAGCATTATTCCATTTTGCAGGTAATGCCTTCTTACGTACCTATCAATTATTGGTTTCGCCTTCGATTGTGAGTTATTTGATTCGAGAACAATTCTATAATTTTTCAGAACGAGCGAGTTCGATTGAGAAGGTTTTTCCCGAATGGCTTGAGAATACATTATATATTTTATGTCTGAAAGAATGGAATCTCGACTCTCTTAGCTATCGTTATTTGTGGAATCCAATCAAATGGGCAGGTAAAAAATTGAGTTTTTTCACAATCGAATCAGCCTTTTTGATTTTCGCTCCGCTTTACGTGTTAGGAATCGTTTGCTTTTATTTTGAGGAATCATTTTCACCAGAATTCATTCATATTTTACCAATCATTTTCTCTTCAATTGGCTTACTGATGGTGTTAAAAGCCTTTACCGAACGTCGAAATATCATGTTTAGTTGGGCTATGGTTATCATGAACCACTTTTGGATTGCTTTGGCAGTGTCATTCAACGAACATTTTACAATTGACCATACGATACTCTATTTAAGCGGAATAGTTTTGTTCGGAACAATTGGAGTAATGGCACTCCGAAGAATCCAAAGTCTTGAAAAAAATATTGATTTAGACCGTTTTCAAGGGCATTCTTACGACCACCCCAAAACCTCACTGGTATTTCTGTTGTCGTGTTTAGGTGTTTCAGGTTTTCCGATTTCACCTACGTTCATAGGCGAAGACTTGATTTTTAGCCACATTCACGAAAACCAATACTTACTTGCTATCCTAATTTCACTGAGTTTCATCATTGATGGATTGGCAATCATCAGGATTTATGCAAGGGTCTTTTTAGGGCCACACATCAAGACTTATCACGAAATAGCTTATCGCTCTTCATAAAAATCAATACAGATATTAATCAAAATATTTAAACAATAGTAAAATGAGCAAGACAATAAAAAACAAAGTACCTGCTGATTATTTAGCTGGATTAAAAGAAAACTGGTCAACAGACGCTCTTTCGGGTTTTTCGGTATTTCTTTTGGCATTGCCTTTAAGTTTAGGAATAGCCAAGGCTTCTGAGTTTCCTCCAATAATGGGCTTAGTTACTGCCATAATTGGTGGGTTAATTGTTAGTTTGTTAATGGGAGCAAAACTAACCATAAAAGGCCCTGCCGCAGGTTTAATTGTCATTGTTGCGGGTTCAGTTGCCGAATTTGGAGGTGGCGAAACTGGCTGGCATTTGGCTTTAGGAGCGATGGTTGTAGCAGGTATTATTCAAATTTTGTTTGGCGTTTTGAAAATGGGGAAATTGGTCGATTTCTTTCCACTTTCTGCAATTCATGGGATGTTGGCAGCAATAGGTTTGATTATTATTGCCAAACAAATTCCGGTACTTTTAGATGTTAATCCTGCAATGACAAAAGGCAAAGGACCATTTGAACTTTTTGCGGCTATTCCGACATTTATTGCAAATTTGGACCCAAGAGCAACATTGATTGGAGTAATAAGTTTTGCAATCATGATGGGTTGGCAGTATATCAAAAATACGATAATTAAGAAAATTCCTGCACCGTTGGTTGTTCTTTTAATTGCAATTCCCGCCGAATTATACATGGATTTTCAACACACTGAGCCGGCATACGCTTTGGTTCATATCGGGAATCTTGCCGAAAATATTAAATACAATGTCGATTTTTCCGGATTTAGTCTCAATGCTGGAATCTTTATTAAGTATGTAGTTATGTTTGCTTTGGTTGGTTCGCTTGAATCTTTATTGACCGTTAAAGCAATAGATTTGCTCGACCCTTACAAACGTAAATCTGATGCTAATAAAGATATGATTGCACTTGGAATCGGAAATACACTTGCGGCGTTTTTGGGAGGTTTACCAATGATTTCAGAAGTAGCACGTTCGTCGGCCAATGTTAACAATGGAGCAAAAACTCGTTGGGCTAATTTTTTCCACGGATTCTTTATCTTGGTTTTTGTTTTGTTAGGTTCGCACTTAATCGAATTGATTCCAAATACAGCTTTAGCTGCTATGTTGATAACAGTAGGTATTAAATTAGCACATCCAAAAGAATTTATTCAAACATTCAAAATTGGTAAAGAACAGTTGGCGATTTTCTTAGTAACAATCTTTTTTACACTTTTTGAAGACCTTTTGGTTGGTATTGCAGCTGGAGTTGTATTAAAAATTGTTATTCACCTTATAAATGGTACGCCAATTTCATCACTTTTCAAGGCACCAACTCAAGTTTCATTCAATGATAATGATTATTTAGTAGAGATTGATAAAGCGGCAGTTTTTACAAATTATCTCGGAATCAAAAATAAACTTGATGCAATTCCATCGGGCTTTAATGTTACGATAGACCTTAAAAATACAAAACTCGTTGACCATTCGGTTATGGAGAATCTTCATCATTTTCAACATGACTACGAATCTAATGGCGGTACGGTTCAAATAATCGGCTTAGACGAACACTCTCCAGTATCAAATCATCACTTTGCGGCCAGAAAAAAGGTTGTCAACGTTTAATTACACCTATATTTGCATCAAAATTTAGTTAAACCCACAAATAATATTGTTTAAAATGCAATCCATTCGTTTAAAATACATTTCAGTTATCTTGTTGCTCATAGTTTTTAATTCCATTGGTCAAAGTGTGCGAGTTGTCGCCCCATCAAATCACGCTTGGTACACCACCAATGGAATTACAAAAATCAATAAGAAGTTTGGCTTTTTTCATGATGTTCAATTTCGAAGAGCCGATTTTGGTCCCGAATCGCAACAATATCTGTTTAGGGGAGCGTTAGTTTATAATGTAAACGATAAAGTCCAGCTTTTTGGTGGATATGCTTTTGTAAGAACATTTCCTTACGGTGATTACCCAGTTAAAACAGATTTTGATGAACACCGAATTTGGCAACAAGTTCAAATCAAGCAATCGCTTGGGAAGTTTACGTATATCAATCGCTTTAGGTTAGAACAACGTTTCTTGGGTGATTCAAACTTAGGTGGATTCCAAAATCACCGATTAGAAAATCGAATCAGATACATGGCTCGTTTGAACTACCCATTTACACCAAAATTGTATGGATACGTTTATGATGAAATTTTCATGAATTTTGGAAAAAAAGTAACCAATAACGATTTTGACCAAAACCGTCTCGGGGCGATGTTAGGTTATAAAATCAGCCCAAAAATTAGTTTGGAGGCTGGATATTTGAATCAATTTGTTAAACAACGCAGACGAACTGCAACTTTTCAGAACATTTATGAAAACAATCACACTTTGATGGTTTCGGCGGTTACGAGTTTCTAAAATTATTTCAAAAATTGAATATTTTCGATTTATTACTCAAAATCAGCGATTTTTGTAAATTTTTTTTGATATTGTTCCCAACACAATTCAGAAAGTATGTTAATTTGCATTTTGAAACTATCTGACTATCACAGACATAGTCAAAACCTTGAATGGAAATTCTCATAATTCTTTTTTTAGTCATATTAAATGGCATTTTCTCCATGTCGGAGATAGCCCTCGTATCATCACGCAAAACTAAACTCGAAATTTTAGCCAAAAATGGCGACAGCCGTGCCCAAGCCGCACTCGATTTAGCAAACTCTCCCAATCGTTTTTTATCAACCGTTCAAATCGGAATTACCCTCATTAGTATCTTGACGGGTATTTTCTCAGGCGATAGTTTGACTGGCGGAATCCAAGATGCATTGGTTGGCTTTGGATTAGAATTAAAATATGCCGATAATATCGCTGTTGCAGTAGTAGTTTTGATAATTGGTTTTATTCAATTGGTTTTAGGTGAATTAGTTCCGAAACGAATTGGAATGTCGAATCCCGAAGCGATTGCCAAGGTAATGGCGGCACCGATGAATATTCTTTCAAAACTAACATCACCATTTATTTGGTTGTTGACAATTTGTAGTGATTTGATTTTCAAGGTTTTAGGAGTTAAAGAGTCTGACAGTTCGGTTACGGAGGAAGAAATAAAATCAATTATTCAAGAAGGAACCGCTGGGGGAGCTATCGAAGAAATTGAGCAAGAGATTGTGCAGAATGTTTTTCACCTTGGAGATAGAAAGATAACTTCTCTGATGACCAACCGTAACGACATCACATATCTTGATGTGGAGGACAGTGTTGAAGAAAACAAAGCAAAGATTATTGGCAAGAAACATTCGGTTTATCCAATCTGCAAAGATGGAATTGATAATATCATTGGTTTGCTCTATATAAAAGATTTGCTCGGTAAAGATTTAGATACCGAATTGGCTAATCTTGAAGAAATCGGTAAGAAACCTTTGTTTATTCCAGAAAATAACCACGCTTACCAAGCACTTGAGAAATTCCAAGAAGAAAGAATTCACGTCGGAATTATCGTTGACGAATACGGAAGTGCATTAGGAATCATCACCCTAAATGACATCATGGATGCCTTGGTAGGAGATATTTCGGTAACAGGAGAATTTGAATACGATATTCATGAACGTGAAGATGGAAGTTTCTTAATTGATGCAACACTTCCGTTTGATGATTTTTTAAGTATTTTTGATATTACTATTTCCAATCGCAAAGAATACACTGGTTTTGATACCCTCGGTGGCTTTGCACTACATATTCTACAAGAAATTCCCGAAACTGGCGATACGTTTGAATGGGAAGATTTCAAATTTGAGATTATTGATATGGACAAAAACCGTATTGATAAAATCCTTCTGGCAAAAATTGAAGATAAAGAATAAAAAATGTGTTTTGAATAATTTGAGATACAACCTCAAATTATTCAAAACAAAACTCTAAGTTTATGACCACTGCACGCAAAGTAGCATCTATGCTATTAGACACTAAAGCTGTAAAATTGAGTGTCGAAAAACCTTTTAAATGGAGTTCGGGTTGGAATTCCCCAATCTATTGCGATAACCGAGTAACCCTTTCTTACCCCGAAGTCAGAACATTCATTAAGAAATCTTTAGCCAAAGCTATCAAAAAAGCATTTCCAGATGTTGAAGTAATAGCTGGTGTTGCAACTGCCGGAATCGCTCAAGGGGCGTTGGTTGCTGAGGCATTAGGATTACCATTTATGTATGTGCGACCTAAACCAAAAGAACATGGGATGGGAAACCAGATTGAGGGTAGAGTTGAAGCAGGACAAAAAGTAGTAGTTATCGAAGACTTGATTTCGACTGGTGGAAGCTCACTGAAAGCAGTTGATGCCCTGAGAGAAGCAGGAGCAGAGGTTATCGGGATGGCTGCTATTTTTACTTATGGATTTAAAGTTGCTGATAAGAATTTTGAGGAAAAAGGAGTTAAATTGTTGACTCTTAGTAACTATAATGCTTTGATTGATGAAGCATCTAAATTAAATTATATCCCTGCTGATGCCATTGAGTCACTCAAAAAATGGCGAAGAAATCCTGAAAAATGGGGAATTTAAGTTTCTAATTTACCAAATTGAAATAATTATCCGAATTAAGAACTACTTGGTGCTGTTTACGCCTTAGAAATCTTAATTCGGATTTTTTTTCGATTTTCAATTAATTCGCCTCAAATAATTTGGATTTCAAACGATAATAAATTTACTTTGTAATAAAAAGTACTTTTAAATAGATTATATTGATGAAATCTTCACAAATCGAAAAAACTTATGTTAATTTGCAACGTTTTTCTTCAAATGTAAGTCATACCCCCACATTTGAATCTACAAATAATATTCTGTTTATGAAATTTTACAAAAAGAGTATTTTAATTAGCCTTTCTAAGATAATTACATTAGTGCTTTTGGGTGTCAATGCGTATTCTCAGAATACAGGCCCTGCAACTGGCCCATCGACTGGTCCAGCTACTGCACCGACAACGGCACCAACTACTGCCCCTACAACAAATCCTCAGACCACAACACCAAACATGCCCGTTACGAATAGAAACAGGGTAATTCCGAATGACCCTAATGCAGTCAGAAACGTAACGCTTCTACCGACTGACCAAACTGCGATGACCACCGAAGATTCTATCAGAATGGCTCGTGAGCAAGCAGATTTGGCAAATGAACAACTTACGGCTTTAAGAAAAAGAATTTTTGGTTTTAATTTCTTCAACACTGGTAAATTCGACCCGAATCCAGTTGTAAATATTGCAACTCCAAGCAATTATGTACTTGGACCAAATGACCAGCTGATTATTGACGTTTACGGATATTCGCAAGAAAATATCAAAGCTACCGTTTCGCCCGATGGCTACATAACCCTTCCGAGAGTGGGACTTGTTTATGTTTCAGGCTCTTCGATTGAGCAGGCTAAAGAAAGAATCGTAAGTCGTTTATCGAAATTCTATATTGGTTTGAAACCATTCGGTGGTAATCCAGCCAATACTTTTTGCAACGTATCGCTTGGTAACATCCGTACAATCAAAGTAACAGCAACTGGCGAAGTAATGTATCCAGGTACTTATACATTACCATCTTTGTCAACTGCCATGAATTTACTTTATTACAGTGGCGGTCCAAACGAAATCGGTTCGTTTCGTAAAATTCAGGTTATTCGCCAAAATCGTGTTGTTGCAACGCTCGATTTATATGAATTATTGATGAATGGAACAACAAAGAGCAATGTTTTATTGCAAGACCAAGACGTTTTGCAGATTGTTCCGTATATCTCAAGAGTTGCAATTCAGGGAAATACCAAGCGTAGCGGTTTGTTTGAATTATTACCAAACGAAAAAATTGATAAAGCAATTTACTATGCAGGTGGATTCAATCCTTATGCTTACACGCACAAACTGAAATTGCACCGAAATACTGCAAGAGAACGCAAAATTTTCGATATTGATGAGCGAGGACAAAAAGAGTTTGAAGTTATTTCGGGAGATTCGATTGTAGTAGAAAGAATTTTGGAGCGTTATGAAAATATGGTGAATATCGAAGGGGCTGTTTTTCGTCCCGGGCAATATTCTTTAGATAGTAACCCTACACTTACCCAATTAATTAAATCTGCCGAAGGATTGAAAGGGGAGGCACTTACTGGAAGAATTTCGATTTTGAGAACCCTTGATAATATGAGTGTCGAAAATTTGGCAATCAATTTAGATGATGTATTAAAAGGTAAATCTTCAGATATTGCTCTGAAACGTGAAGACTTGATAACGATTCCATCAATGTTTGATTTGATAGAACCCGCATTTATCAGAATCTCGGGTGCTATAAATAATCCAGCCGCTGAAGAAGGCGTTGAATTACCATTTGTAAGAAACATGACAATTGAAGATGTTTTGGTTAAAGTGGGTGGTTTGAGCGAATCTGCATCGTTGTCTAAAGTTGAAGTTGTAAGAAGAAAAAGAAACGTTGATGCTACCTCTGCCAATGCACAAATTTCGGATAGATTTGAATTTACAGTGAATCCTGATTTGAAGATTGATGGACGTGGTGATAAATTCATTTTGTTTCCATTTGACGAAATTTTCATCCGCCGTTCACCAAATTACATCGAACAAACATTTGTAGAGATTAACGGTGAAGTTTTCTATCCTGCCAAGTACGGTATTCAGAGCAAAGACGAAAAAATTTCAGATATTATCAAAAGAGCGGGTGGACTCACTCCACAAGCCTACATTGAAGGTGCAACTTTGATTCGTAAAGTTTCATTGAGCGAGGTTGAAATTGCTCAAAGAAGACGTACAATTAACGAAATTCAGAATAGTACTGTCGGAAACCAAACTGTAGCCGTAGAAGATATTGACCCAACTCGTAGTGAATCTATTGGTGTGGATTTGAAAAAAGCGATGGCAAATCCTGGCTCGGTTGATGATATGATTCTTCAAGATGGCGATATTATTCAGATTCCAAAGAGATTAGAGACTGTTAGAATTCAAGGAGAGGTTCTTTATCCGACCACGGTTAAGTACATAAATGGAGCTTCTTTCCAAGAATATATTTCGCGTGCGGGGGGCTTTAACAAACGTTCATTAAAAAGTAAGGCGTATGTTTTGTATGCCAATGGTTCGGTAGATAGAACACGTAAGTTTTTATTTGTGAATGTTTATCCAAAAGTTGAGCCGGGTTCTGAAATAATTATCCCACAAAAAACCGTTAATACTACTCAACAAATTGCTCAAGCTCAAAATTTATTGGGTACAATTGGGGCTACAATCACGACTTTGATTGGTATTTTAGGGATTTTCAGATTATCGAACTAATTGTATAATACTTTTTGACTCAACAAAATCAAACAACTTATCGTATGAGTATCATACAAGAAGAACAGATTTCGACAAAAGAGATATTTCAAAAGATTTTTGGAGTATTTAGATTACTATTTAAAAGCTGGAAATTAATTTTAATTTTTTCGGCATTATTTTCATTACTAAGTATAGCTTTTGATTACAGTCAATACCAAGAAACACAATACGGGGCTGAAATTGTATTTAACCTCGAATTAGGTGGCGGCGGTGGCGGCGGCGGTATGGGTGATTTGGCTGGATTGGCTGGTGCTTTTGGGTTTGGTGGCGGTGGAAACCGTACTGGAGAGTTTTTTAGTGCTGAAAACTTTACTCAAATCTTGAATTCAAAAACAGTGTATGAGAAAGCACTGATGAAAGAGATTACAATTGGAGGTAAGAAAACACTCTTTATTAATTATTATAAAGATAGTAGTGATATTGCTAAGAAAGAATGGGGTGGAGACTTGTTCAATGACCCTGATTTTGAGTCAATTAACTATAAATTTACCAAAAAAACTCCTGAGCAGTTCACCAAGAAAGAGAACGAAATGATTTTTACAATCTACGAAAAACTTTCTGGAAATACAGAGATTCGTTCTTTGAGCAAAGGTTCGTCTATGACATCTTTGGTGGCAATTACTAACAATGAGATGCTTTCTAAAATTTGGTTAGAAACACTTCTCAAAACGATGGAGGAGTTTTACCGTGAGGTAAAAACCAAGAAAACTCGCTTAGTGCTTGATATTCAAGAAAAAAGACTCGATTCTTTGCGAAGGGTTATGTTGGGTACTGACCGACAATTGGCTACTTTGACCGCTCAAAACCAAAATGTAGTTGACCCTTCTGGTCCGCTAAGACAACAGCAATTATCTCGTAACAATAGCTTTACGTCAAATCAATATTATCAGCAATTGGCTACGGTTGAAAATCTAAACTTAATGATGATTAACCAAACACCTATATTTACTGTTCTTGAGCCAGTCCGTTTGCCACTTCTCAAGTATCAATGGTATATTGGTCAGCGAACAACACTCGGTGCGATTATCGGAATTGTGGTTGGTTGTTTATTTATTATCATCAGAAGATTTTTCCAAGAATTAGCTTCTTAATATATTTGCAAAATCATTTAATCAGCTTACTTAGGGTAGGCTGATTTTCTTTTAATTGAATTTGACGATAACTGCTGAATTTCTGCGAGTTATCTTTTTAGTTTAGATACAATCACTTGTATGTCTTCAAAAAACGAAACATTAATTACCGCTGGTAAATCTGCTTTACATTACTGGAAAGAGATTTTTAGAAGCAAAGAACTTTTTTGGATTCTTGCCAAAAGAGACATAATGGTAAGGTATAAACAAGCTGTTCTTGGGATTGCTTGGAGTGTTTTAAGACCATTGCTTACAGCATTTGTCATGGTTTTTGCTTTTGGCAAGATTGCCAAATTAGAAACCGAAACAGCGATTCCGTATATGTTAATTGTAATGCCAGGTGTAATTGTCTGGTTGTTTTTTTCTCAGAGCTTACAACAAATCAGCAGCAGCATTTTAATAAATGCCAATTTAGTTTCAAAAGTATATTTCCCTCGATTAATCATACCATTTAGTTCGTTTTTGGTTGGTTTACTCGACGCAGTAATTGCCTTTATTTTGTTTATTATACTTTGTATTTGGTATCAGTTTGTGCCCAGTTGGCACATAATTTTTGCTCCATTTTTTTTACTTTTAGGCTATTTTGCTGCATTTGGATTAGGTTTAATTCTCGCTGTACTGAATGTTAGGTATAGAGATATTGCACAAATAATCCCTTTTGTGATTCAATTCGGATATTTTGCTTCTCCAGTACCTTATTCGACAGATATGGTGATGAATAAACCGTGGTATAAAATATTTATTCTTAATCCAGTTACCGGAGCAATTGATGGAATGAGATGGTGTTTATTAGGTGAAAATGCTGCGTTCAATTGGGATAGCTTTATACCTTGTGTTATTTTTGTTGTTGTTTCGTGCTTTATTGCAATTAAACTTTTCAGAAAAAACGAAAATTCTTTTGTAGATTATATTTAAATATTGATTGCGTAAAATAGAGAATTCATTTTGAACGCAATTTACCCATTGAATTATGGCAGTTATTTCGATAGAAAATATTTCAAAAAAATACATTCTTAATCATCAAAAGAAGAAGCAAGAAACCTTCAAAGAAAGTTTTACTGGGATTGTTAAAGAGCTTTTCTCAAAAGGAGCTGATGATGAACCTAAAGAAGAGTTTTGGGCTTTAAAAAACGTTGGTTTTGAGATTGAACAAGGCGATAGGGTAGGAATTATTGGTTCTAATGGAGCTGGGAAATCGACATTATTGAAGATTTTAAGCAGAATTACTGAACCAACGAGTGGAAGTGTTCGGATGAAGGGCCGTTTGGCAAGTTTGCTCGAAGTTGGTACTGGTTTTCACCCCGAATTAACTGGACGTGAAAATATTTTTTTGAATGGTGCTATTTTGGGGATGTCTCAAACCGAAATTCGGAAGCAATTTGAAGAAATTGTCGATTTTGCAGGAATCGAAAAATTCTTGGATACTCCTGTCAAAAGATATTCTTCAGGAATGTACGTGCGTCTTGGTTTTGCCATTGCTGCACACCTCGAACCCGAAATATTAATTGTTGATGAGGTTTTAGCAGTTGGTGACGCAGAATTTCAGAAAAAGTGCCTTGGAAAGATGAAAGATGTTTCGAATAGTGGCAGAACGCTTCTTTTTGTTAGTCACAATCTTACCGCGGTTCAAGGGCTTTGCAATAAAGCGGCATTTCTTCAAAAAGGTCAATTAATTAAATATGGGGAAGCTGGTGAAGTATTGCATGAGTACATTCAAAGAACTTCAAAATACCAACTTTCTCAAGAATGGGAGAGTCAGGCATCTGCAATTGGCAATAATTTGGTTAAAATCAAAAAAATTGAGTTAGTTCCTCAATATTTAGATGGTAGCAGAAATATAGATGTTCATACTCCACTCAAACTTAATTTTGAATTTTGGAATCAAGTAGAAGGTGCCGAATTGAACCTTAGCATGTTTTTATATTCGATTACGGGTGAGTGTATATTTAACATCAGTAATAAACCATCTATCTACCAAAAAGGAATTGTTAAAGGACAATGCATGATACCGGGTGATTTCTTGAATGATGGTTCATATTACATCTCGATGATGATTGTAAAAGATGCATCATCTGCTGCATATTTTATGGAAGAGGCAATAACTTTTGATATTGTTGAAGATAGAGATAAATCGGCTTGGCATGGCAAGTGGCCAGGGGCAATCAGACCAATGAACATTCCGCTCGAATCTTGGCAGTAATTTATTACACTTTGCTTCATTATTACATAAAGGTTGACTAAAATCATTATTCTAAAAGCTACATTTTATGTAATATTGTATTTTAATTTATAATTTCTCGCCATAAGCGAGTTTTAAATATGGCAATTCAGGTAACGAAATCTTTTCTACCAGATAAAGAACTTTACAAACAATATATTGATGAAATTTGGGAAAGAGGGTGGCTAACAAATAATGGTCCGCTTGTAAAAAAATTGGAGAATGAACTCCAATCGTATTTAGGTGTGAAAAATCTATTGTTTGTTGGCAATGGTACGATTGCTATTCAAATTGCCATTAAAGCACTCGAACTCAAAGGTGAAATTATAACTACACCATTTTCATATTGTGCTACTACGACCTCAATTTTGTGGGAAAATTGTACACCAGTTTTTGTTGATGTAGAAGAGCAGACCTACAACATCAACTCCGATTTAATCGAAAGTTCAATTACCGAAAATACTTGTGCTATTTTGGCAACTCATGTGTATGGCAATCCATGTGAAGTAGAAAAGATTGAAGAAATTGCCAAGAGACACAATTTAAAGGTTATTTATGATGCTGCACATGCGTTTGGGGCAATCTACAAAGGTCAATCTGTACTTTCGTTTGGGGATGTCTCGACTTGTAGTTTTCATGCTACTAAGGTTTTTCATTCGGTAGAGGGTGGTTGTATTATTTGTAAGGATGATGAATTGTACGATAAAATGTACAAATATCGCAGTTTTGGGCATATCAATGATGATTACTATACTGTTGGTATCAATGGTAAAAACTCAGAGTTTCATGCCGCAATGGGTCTTTGTAATCTTCCGAGGGTTGAAGAGATAATTGCAAGTCGTAAAGCAAGTTGCGAAACTTATGATAATCTACTCGATTGGTCAAAATTGACAAAACCAACCTCGCTTGAAATAGATTTCCAGTATAATTATGCGTATTATCCCGTAATCATGCCATCTGAGGAAGCACTTTTGAAAGTTAAAGAAGAACTCGCTAAAGTTGAAATTTTTCCAAGAAGATATTTTTATCCTTCATTAAACCAATTACCATACATCACCAATTACTCTCCTTGCCCAGTTTCAGAAAGTGCTTCTCAAAGAGCATTGTCACTTCCATTATTTTTTGATATGGATTTAGTATTGATTCAACAAATTGCTGAAATTATGAATTCAAATATTTAATTTTATAATCTAAAAATTTTCTTAACCATCAGTACTTCTTGCTTTTCATTTATTACTTTTAGAATGTAAATGCCACTTTTGAGTTGAATTTTATCGGTATCCAAATATAAAGTATTATCGCTTATTACATAATCATCTAAATTTATTGTTGTTTTTTGTGCGGAGGTATTATAAATTTCAAGTTTTAGGTTTTTAATATCTTGATTGGATGCAATCTTAAGATTAATAATTTCATCAAATGGGTTAGGATAGACTACCCAATCGTTAATTTTATTTAAGTTGTTATCAGCAAATGCTTTTACAGAAAAATTTATTAAATTTGAAATAACTACGATAGAATCATTTTTTATTGCTTTTATAGCAAGTTGATAATTCCCTACAGGTGGAATAAATCCCCTCCCTTCCAAAAATAAACTATGGATTACATTTTTTCCATACTTTGATATTCTGTTTGTCTTATATGCACCCTTCAAGTCGAATTCCATTCTTACAGAATCTAAGTTTGTACGTACAATCATATTTATCATTTGTGGGTTTTCGCCTAAAATAATTTCTCTTCCCTCATCTAACATTCCTAATCCTTTAATTGATTCATCAAAATATGTGGCGGAGATGACTTCTACATCAACTCGTGGTGGTGTTACTTCTATTGTAAACTCTGCTACGACACTTGCCCCACTATTATCATAAAAACGTATTTTGAAAGGAAATTTACCATAATTTGGTGCTTTTCCTGTTACTAATTGTTCATATCTTGAGTATTTTACCCATGATGGAGCTTCAATTAATTCTGTTAGAGCAATAAATCCATCAAAGTCTTTAACAACATCAAAAGGTAAGTAAAAATAAAATGTTTGGTCAAAGATTACCTGTGTTTCAAACGATTTGGCTTGAACAGGGCTTTGATTTGGTTTAGAAGGGTCAATTATGGGTGGAGGTTCAGAAGAATTATTATTTTCTATTAACTCAGGTAGTGGATTTTCAATAGGTTTCTCAAGAATTAGTATATCTTCAAAAAATTTTACATCAACAATATATTTACCATTTTCTGAAATATTCTGCCACCTTTGTACAACTGCTTGATAATTATCAATTATTTCTGATAAAGTATAGGACATCGTTTTACTTGGTGTTATTTCTTTTGGTATTTGATTTTTCCATTTGTTAGCACTATATCTTATAGCTGTCTCAGCTCTATTCACATCATCAGATGTCTGTACAGCAAAATACATCATCGTGCATCCTCTTTCAAAGTTGTAGTCAACATATTTTATAAGCTCATCACTTTTTTTGCTATTTTCACCAACAGATACCTCACTAAACAGAATCTTTGATGTGTTACTCCGAATAAAATCTATAGACCATGATTGATGACTGTCATTGTATTTAATATAATCAACAGATTTTGATAAATCAACAAAACCTAATGTGCCTCTAAGAGCTGAAATATTATCGCAAAATGAGCCTGCTTCAATTGCAACTAAAATGTTAGGGTCTATTGATTTTATTGCACCTGTGATTTCATCATAATATTTTTTTAAATATAAATGTCTAAATAAATACCATTCTTTTCCTCTGATTCCTGTAAAAGATGATTTAGTATTCCATAGGTTAACATTAGGTTCAACTTCATGAAAACTACGATAATTCATTCCCCAAGCAGCATTAACTGTTCTTATAGTTTTGTATTTTTTTTGAATCCAATCTTTCCATTTTATCATTGCAAATTTTGAATGGTCATAAATGGCATCATATCTTGAAACGTTTGGGAATTGCTCATTTTGATGGGCATAGCCATACTCCTCTTCGTTGGTTGTAACAACCGAAAAGTAGATTAATCTTTGCAAATTTTGCAGGTACTTATACCTCGAGACTACCTCTTTAATAAAGTCTATTGGTTTTCTGTAAGCAGCATCCGAAAAAAAACTTGCATGACTACGATTATAATAAATAGTCATTGGTTTACCATTAAAATCTAATGCAGTTTCTTCGTCAGACCAAAACTTTTCACGTTCTGTTGAAGTATAAGACCTACCAATATATATTCTAAAACCGATTTTCCAATTTAATTTTATGGCATGATTTACTTGGTCATCAATTATGCTCCAATCTGGTTTGGTATTATATTTACTGTAAACTCTTTCCCATTGAATACTAATCACTGTTGAATTACATCCAAACTCGCTCATTTTAGACATAATCCCCTTAAAATTATCTTTTTCTTCCCAAAGGTTTCCTACCCCATGTGTTATTAAATACTGTTTGGGTTGGGAATTTGCTATAGAATAACTTATGGTTAATAGAAATACAACTGCTTTTTTGAATGTCATTTGCAAGTAATTTTTACTTTTTGATAAGTGTTGAATAATTTAATATCTAAATCCTCGACTACAATCACTAAAACGTCATATTGACCTGTTTTTGTATATGAATTTTCTACGAAGGTAAATAGTTCATTGCATTTCTTTTTTTTCAAAAATGATAAGAAGCCTTTACCATAATAATTTTGACTAACAAAGAAATCTTTAATAGAATTCTTGCTCTGAACAGAATTTAGCAAAATTTCATCACTTTGATTTTTTAGTAATATAAATATAGACTTATTTGTAGTTGAAAAAGTTGTATTGTTAAACAATATTAGCTCATTATCTTCGCTGATATTTATATTAATTTGTTCTTTCTCAAAACTTGAACTTCTAATTTTTTGTATATTTTCTTTTGAAAATGGCTCCACATAGTTAGTATTTGAAGGGAGAACATGTCTTTTCCATCTAATTTGCTCACATTTTTCATCAAAATTAACGTGCTTAATATTATACCAATTAGCGATTGATAAATTCATAAACCCTTTTGTTTTATTAATGTTTTTCCAATATGAAATTAAACACAATGGAACTAGTACTACAAAAACAAGAATACTATGAGAGGTTCTATTTTCTCGTAGTTGATACAAAATGGTCGAAATTAAAATTAGTACATATAATTTTGAATACAAATTATACCTAACTCCTAAATCTATACTTTGTACGTTTAAATTACTTCTTTTTAATGCTACCATTAAACCACTTACAAATACAAAAGCAAAACCGATGAATATAAATTTGTAAATTCTATCATTTTTATAGTTCAATAAAATTGAGATAATTAGATATAATGAAGATAATATGCCAAATATTATGAATAAACTGGTTTGTTTTCCATCTGTAATGTCAATATTGAAGACTAAAAAATAAAAACAAGTTTTAAAAAATTGTAAAAAATTGGGGATAGAAATACCATTTTGTGAATCTCCACTACTAAGCCAAAAGATTAAACAAGAAACGAAAAAACACAAAAAATATGTAATCGCCTTTTTATAAGACTTATCAATACAGATTATGCCAAGTAAAAAAGGTAGTATGAGTCCATTTCCACTTGAAAAAACTCCACAAATAGTAAGTATAATACTAAATATGAAACTTTTATTATCTTCTTTATAAATAATTAAATAGGAACTTATTAGAGTAATGAATACTATAAAATTGTGTTGCAGTGAAGTAAACCCCCACAAAATATTTTCATAAAGTTTAGGGTCAAGCCAAACCAAACTTATCCCTAAAAGTAATGTCCAATATCTTGATTTGTGAAAACTAAAAGTAAAAATAGTTAGTAGAAGAGAGCTTATAAATAATATTAATCCGATTATTGTCCAATGTACACTTGAAGATTTCCCAAAAATTTGAAAATCAATTAAAGTTATTATTCTTGTAAAAATAACAAAATGCTCATTCACTTTGGTAAAAAAGAACTTTAATGAATCCATAGTAGGAAGCATTTTGAGTGAAGTAAGCCAAAGTATTTGGTCTAAGTCATCTCCGTATGGTAAAGGCGATAAATGTACAATTAAATATATTATAAAACATTTTAAGATAATGATAGAAAATACTAAAGAAACTTTATTAATCATATAAATAATTGATTTGCAAAATGCAAAGATAAATTAGATTATTAATTATGTTGATTTATTAAATTTTAATTTTTAATTACGTATCAAAAACTGTTAAACTTAAAATAATTCTTGTAAAAGTTTGAACATAAAATAATAATGGTAGTTTAGCGATGTCATTTGGTATCTAAATTTCACTAAATGTATTTAATTTTATCATTTTTTCTGAATTTTCACATTTCTTATTTATTTTAAACAATCTACATTTATGAAAACATGTAATTTCCAAAAATCCACTTTTTTTCTTCTCTTCTTTGTTAATCTATTAAAATTTGAGATTAGTTTTTCCCAAAGTTCCTGCAATGGTTGTGTAGGGTACTTAGATGGTGCATGGTGTCCAACAGCAGGGGGTTGGAGTAAAAATGCTAGTGGAGGGCAGCAAAATGTTGACATTTATATTGATGGGCAGCTTGTTGAGACCAATTTTACTCCTAACTTCAACAGAAATGACCTTGGAGGAATGTTTGGATTTGTTTATGATTACCCTATTTGTAAAAGAGATGGTCAAAATCATACAATTAACGTGAAGTTTGCAGGTACCAGTCAAGACCTACAGGGTTCACCCAAAACCTTTAATTGCAGTGGTGGAGGAGGCTCTTGTAACTCATCCCTTACGCTTTCAACATCAAATTTAAGTTTTACAAGTGGTTCGTCATCACAATCTCTCAACGTCAATGCCAGTAGTACGAATTGGAGTGCAACAACCGCTGATTCTTGGATTACGATAAGTCCTTCATCAGGCAACAATACAACATCAGTAAATATTACAGTTCAAAGCAATGGAGGAGCGAGCCGAACTGGAACCGTTACTTTTTCAGGAACTGGAGGAGTGAGTAACCAAACATTAACACTTACTCAAGGAGGAACCTCAAATACCTGCAACGGTTGTGTTGGGTATTTAGATGGAGCATGGTGTCCGACAGCTGGTGGGTGGAGCAAAAATGCGAGTGGTGGGCAACAAAATGTCGATGTTTATATAGATGGACAATTAGTACAGTCTAATTTCTCTCCAAATTACAATAGAAGTGATGTTGGAGGAATGTTCGGGTTCAACTATACATACCCAAATAATAAGTTAGATGGTCAAAATCATACAATTAATGTGAAATTTGCTGGTACCAGTCAAGACCTACAGGGTTCACCCAAAACCTTTAATTGTAGTGGTGGAGGTGGAAATAATTCCAGAACTTCTCATTGGGGAACCACATTTACAGAACCAACTAACTGGTTTAATTCACAATCAGATGCTTATCCAACTATGATTGAGACTTACCAAAATCAATTAAATCAGAGTTCTAATCAAGGAGATGCAATTTTTTGGTTCTACGGATTAAGTAATGGACAATCTTATCCTACAGGCCCTTGGAAGAGTATGGGCAACGGCTACGTAACAATAACATTGCCAACCCACTCTGTGAGTTATATAACAAGTCAAATATCAAAAATTGAAATGGAGTTGATACATAAAGCAACTAACACATCAGTTTTTTATTTGTATGATACAAAAGGTGGTATTCAGGGAGTTCGCGGGAATAATCATACTAAGGAAAGTCACAGATGGCTACCAAGTGGTGATTACAAAGTTAAATTTAAGAATTTGACCAATAATCTTAATATTAGGGTCATTTTTCAAGCAGTTAGACAGGAGGTTGAAGGCAATGCACCTACAAATTTTAATGAAATATTGCCTCCATTGCAAACAAGAGAGTTTGACATAAGTATGCCTTTGCGTTTAGATGACATGGGTGATATGTACAAGATGAATTGTAATGCAATGAGTGATGATAATCCTGGGTTTAATATGAGAATAGATAACTCATCAGAAATAGAGGTATATCCTAATCCAACTTCTGAAAAAATAACTATTGATTTATCTAATGAGGATAGCGGAAATGTAAAAGTGATATTATCAGACCCTAATGGTAATATTTTTAAAAACTTAGATTTCACTATTTCAGATAATAACAAGGTACTAAACTTAAGCCCAGAGTTTAAAGAAAAAGGTATTTACACAATTAAAATAATTACTAACGCCAAAACATTCTCTAAAAAACTATACTTTGAAAATTAGAAATTAATTTTTTTTTTAGAATTTAGAAACTAATGATAAAGTTAAAAAGCTCAAATGATAAATTTATCATTTGAGCTTTTTAACTTTGTGAGTTACAATTAACTTTCAGAATGAATCTCTCAATTATATTTGTCAATTATAAAACCCCCGAATTAATAATTGAATGTCTGGATTCTGTATATAAATTCAATAAAAATCTCGATTTTGAGGTAATTGTTGTAAATAATGCCTCAAAAGCTGATGATGAAGTTTACGTCAAAAAGCATTATCCAACCGTGATTTGGCACGACATGGGTTATAATGCGGGCTTTGGTCGTGCAAATAATACAGGAATGAGAATTGCTAAAGGTAAATATTTCTTGATTCTAAATACAGACACTATTATGATTGATAATTCAATCGAAAAGTGTTTCAATCATCTCGAAAATAGACCAGATGCAATTGCAGGTGGTGCTTATCAATTATACTCAGACCTAACTTCAAGGACATTTTATCATACTTTTACTTTTCGTAAAGATTTTTGGATTGTACCCCCACAGTTTAGAAGACACCTCGATAAAATTTTCAAGTTTACTAAATTTGATGACGACCAGCAAGTAGATTACATAGCAGCAGCATTCTTAATGATTCGGAGAGAAGGTTTTGAAAAAACTGGTGGCTTCGACGAAGAGTTTTTTATGTATGGCGAAGATACTTATTTTGGCTATCAACTTTCGAAATTTGGTAAGAATCTATTATTTAAAGATTGTAAAATTATCCATAATGAATGGGGGAGTAGCCCCGAAAGATATAATGAAACTCAGTCTTACACTTATTTTAACCGTTTTGACCCCCAAATTCAATTATCAAATATTGTATGGTATCGGAAACAATACGGTGTTATCCCTTTTTTGCTTTTGATGATACACTATTGGGTTTGGGTTTTAGTTTTTTGTACTTTAAAAGTAATTTTGAATCTCTCAAAATTCAAATCACCATTTGCTAACTTCGATAACCAAACCAGATTTGCTAAATTGATTGGTTTATTTTCAAAATACTTCTGGAAAATTCTTTTTAAAGTTCCTACATTTTATAAAATTTAATGAAAATTCTTTTTATTACTCCTACCGGCGGACGTACTGGTTCTGAAATGATGCTTTGGTATTTGATAAAATATATCAAAGGTAATATCGAAACCATCATTTATTCCCGCCAAAATGGAGAACTTTTCGCAAAAGATTCGCCTGCAAATCAGACATTTATCAATAAAACTCGTAAAGGTTTTTTATATAAAATTTATGAAGGAATATATTATAAATTATTCAAACATACACCAGAAATTTCTAAAATTAAGCGAATCCATCAATCAGTAAATCCTAATTTTTGGTACTTAAATACGATGATGTCACCTGATATTGTACAATTAGCAATTACTTTAAATGTCAAATATTTTCTTCATGTGCATGAATTGATTACTATTTATGATGAACTTCGTGAAGAACCATTTAGAACTCAACTTCAAAATGCAACATTTATAATTTGTTGTTCTTCGATTGTTCAGAAAAGAATCAATCAAATGGGCTTCAAAAATACCATACTTCTACATGAATACATAGATACAAATCAGATTAAAATTGGACAAAATAGAGAGGTTATGAGGCGTAAATACAACATTCCTGAAAACTCTTTTGTCTGGCTAATGTCGGGCTCGATGAATCTAAGAAAAGGTTATGATTTGATTCCGGATTTGCTCGTAAATATGCCTAAAAATAGCTATTTTGTTTGGCTTGGAAGTAAAAAAGACGCAGGTTTGAATTACTATATAGAACAAAGAGTACAACTCGAAAACCTTAATTTTATTTATCTTGGCAGCCATTCCTCAGATTATTATGACTTTTTCAATATTGCTGATGGATTTGTTTTGACAGCCCGTGAAGACCCTTTTCCGTTGGTGATGATTGAGGCGGCATACCTACAAAAACCAATTGTTGGGTTCAACTCGGGTGGAATTGCCGAATTTGTTTTGGATGGAATGGGTAAAGTGGTTGATAGTTTTAATCCAAAAGATTTGGGTGATGCGATGATTGAAGTTGAAATGGGAAAAGTGAAAATTGATAAAGAAATTTTGCGTAATAGAGCTTTAGAATTTGATGTTAAAAACCAGATAGGCAAATGGGAGCAACTTTTTTCAAATCTTAACCTAAAATGAAGTCAATTAACCTTTCAAAAAAAATATTATTCATAAGTCACGATGCCAATAGGGCAGGGGCTCAATTGATGCTTCTAAATTTCGTGCAGTATTTTCATGCGAAAGGTATGCAAAATTCGGTTTTGTTGCTTGACGGTGGAGTTTTGGAAGAAGAATTCAAAAAAGTGGCAAATGTGATTCGTTTTCCAAGAAAGAAAATCTCAAATTTTAGCCTAAGAGAACGCATTAAAAGAAAATTCAATTGGAGTAAAGATAAAGACCACGATACATTTGTAGAAGAACTTAAAAAAGAAGGTTTTGCACTCATTTATGCCAATACTATTGCGTCTTCACCTGCGATAAGTGAATTACTCTTTTTGCAAATACCAATTGTAACGCATATACATGAGTTAGAATTTTCGATTCAGATGTATTCTTCTGAGGCTGATAGAAAAACTCTTTTTGATAATTCTGCTGTTATTATTGCTTGTGCCGATGCTGTTGGAAAAAACCTGCAACAAAATCATAACATTCAAAGTGAAAAACTGACTACTATTCATTCATTTATCGAAAATGAGGTAGTTCTTCAAAGAATCGAAGCTGCTCACAATGCCAAAATCAGACAGAAATATAATTTACCTAAGGATAAATGTTTAGTTGTGAGTTGCGGAAATGCAGAATGGCGAAAAGGCTCCGATTTATTCATACAGGTTGCGAATTTTGTGAAAGATACCGATATTCATTTTGTTTGGGTGGGTATTAAACACGATGGCGAATTATATGAAATGTTGCAATACGACATTCAAAAAATGGGTGTTTCTTCAAAAATTCATTTGATTGAGCCAACACCCGATGCCGTTGAAATCATCAAATCATCAGATATTTTTGCCTTAACCTCACGTGAAGACCCTTTCCCGTTAGTGATGCTCGAAGCGGCTTTGGCTGAAAAACCAATTGTAGGTTTCGATAATTCAGGTGGTTGTACCGAATTTGTTGAGCAGGATGCAGGCTTTGTTGTTGAATATTTAGATACACAAAGTTTTGCAACAACAATCAAAAAGCTGGCTCAAAATGAACTACTGAGAAAAGAAATTGGAACACAAGCCAAGCAAAAAGTCCTAAAAAATTATAATTTTGTATCCTCAATTTCAAAAATCGAGGATGTTTTGTCAATATTCCTCTCTTAATCATTCTAAATGACTATTGCTTTTACGCTTTGTTCGGTCAATTATTTTGCACAAGCTTTCACACTTGGGAAATCACTTCAAGAGTCAAATCCTGACATTAAATATATTATTGGACTGGTCGATAAATTATCTACCAAAACGATTGACCTATCGTTAATCCCCGATTTTGAATTATTAGAAGTTGATAAAATCGAAATTCAAGATTTTACGGAATTATGCAATAGATACGATATTACAGAACTTAATACCGCAGTAAAACCATACTACATAAAATTTCTTTATGAGAAATATCCAACAGCCAAAAATGTTATCTATTTTGACCCCGATATTATTGTTTTTCAACCATTAACAGAACTCTTAACAGACTTAGAAAAGTACAATCTCGTACTTACTCCCCACATTACGACTCCTTACAATGATGATAAATGGCAAAATGAAGAAGATGTAGTAAATACCGGTGTCTATAATTTAGGATTTATTGCAACGAGTAGGTCGGATGAAACCCTGAAATTTGTAAAGTGGTGGATGGATAAATTGAGCGATGGGGCCTATATAGACCTTTGTAATGGCCTATTTACCGACCAACATTGGGTAGAATTTGCCCCCGCCCTTTTTGAGGGAGTAATGATTAATAAGTATTTAGGTTATAATGTTGCGTATTGGAATTTGCATGAGAGATTTATTTCAAAAAAAGGAAATACATGGCTGATAAATAATGAGTTTCCAATTCGATTTTTTCATTATAGCGGATATTCTCCATTTAAACCAGATGTTGTCTCGAAATACCAAAATAGAATCAATTTCTCAGAGCGACCCGATATTGTACAAATCTTTGATTTGTACAAAGAGAGTTTATTAAATAATAGTCAAAAATATTGGCAAGATTTCAAGTGTGATTATGTAAAGCCTCCAAAAGTAAAAAGATTTGTAAGGGTTCGTAAGTATTTGAAATTACCTTTTGAAAAAATTGCTAATTGGATTGAATCTTAGGCTTATGAATATATCCCTTTGGAAACATAGATACAAAAAATATACTCATATTCTGAAAGTGTACCTTGCTTTTCTAAGGGTGCATTTTTGGGTGAGATGGCTAAAATTTATAAAACCATCTAAAAAAGAGAGTGTTTTAATAATTCTAACCCAACAATTTGGCGATATTGTAGCAAGTGAGCCACTAAGTAGGCAAGTTCGTCAGATGCATCCCGATGCCATAATCTTCTGGATTGTCAAGCCTGCTTTTCGTGATTTACTCGAAAATAACCCGAATGTTGATTACGTGATTGATGAATTTTGTGCAAATCAGAGATTAAAACTCATCAATAATCATAGCTTCGATGTTGTTTACAACTTACAATTTCGTAACAATAGCCGCTGTGAGATTTGCGACATTTGGGTACAAAATCCTGTTGCTGATTCTAAAAATATTACTATTCATAATTATTACAATCATGGTAATTTACTGACAGTTCAACAAAAAATTGCCGGTTTCAAAACTGTAGATGTTACCCCAAGATTATACCCCAAAGGTACTGAAAGAGCAAAGGTTGATGCATTAAATTTACCCCAAAAGTTTATCGTTGTTCATTGCCAATCAGCACAAAATAGCAGGAATTGGGATACGTCTAAGTGGACTAAATTGGTCAATTGGATTCTTGAGAATACTGAATTTTCGGTTATTGAAATCGGTCTTTCAAGTGATTTGAGAATTAAATCTGACCGATTTATTGACTTATCATCAAAGTTGTCATTGCTCGAAAACGCAGATGTTATTTCTCGTGCTAAACTTTATATTGGAGTTGACTCTGGTCCTGCACATTTAGCCAATGCGGTTGGTACATTCGGCATTATTATGATTGGTAAATTAGCTGATTTTACCAATCATGTTCCATATTCGGGAGGTTATAAATCTGGTAAAAATGCAATTATTGTAAGAAACACAGACGGGCCAAGTGCCGATATTGAAGTAGAGAATGTTATTGAAGTTATTAAAACAGTTATCGAATAATTTATATGTTAGTTTTCACAGTTTGTCATCCTTCTCAATTATCAAATGCCCATGTTTTGGGTGATTCATTATTGAGTTCAAATCCTAAAACTGAATTTTTAATTGGATTATGCGGAAATGTGAAAATTGACACCAAATATAAACTTATAGAACTCCCTCAACTAATTCCAAATTTTAATGAATTAATATTAAAATTTGATGAAATTGAGCTGCTTTCCGCTTGCAAAACATTTTTATTCAAATATTTGATTGAAAATAATTATTCAGAGAAGTACATCTATTTCGATTGTCAATCGGTTATTTTTCAATCTTTAGATTCAATTGTTGCCGAATTTGAAACCCATAATATTTTGATTACCCCTCAAATTTTGCATTCAAGTGTCCATCCTGACGAAAAGCAGATATTAAATTCTGGTATTTTTCATGCCGGATTTATTGGGGTAAATAACTCGGAGGAATCCCAAAAATTTGTTGATTGGTGGCATACTAATACATCTACAAAAGGATACCGAGATTTATGTAAGGGAATGAACCAAGACCAATTGTGGTTAGAATTAGCTCCTACTTTGTTCGATGGAGTAAAGATTTTGAAAATTGATGGTTTAAATATTGGCAAATGGAATAATTTGGAGAGAGTTGTAAATCAAAGTACAAAAGTTGAGCGAAAAGAAGTTATTTCTTACAATTTTACGCATCAGAAATACCCAAGTGAATTCGACAGTCAATTAACTAAGTACAAAAATCTCGATTCACCAAACCAATTTGGGTTGCCGCTCCCCAAAGACAATACACTACAAAAAACAATTGCTCGACCATTTAGATTTATAGCCGAGCAAATTGATGTATTTTTTGATAGATTCTGATTAACCAACCGAACCTTCAAGCGAAATCTCTAATAATTTTTGTGCTTCAACCGCGAATTCCATCGGAAGTTGGTTTAATACTTCTTTAGCATAACCATTCACAATTAACGCAACTGCTTGCTCAGTAGGAATCCCGCGTTGGTTACAGTAAAACAACTGGTCTTCACCGATTTTTGAAGTAGTTGCTTCGTGTTCGACAGATGCCGATGAGTTTTTCACTTCGATATAAGGGAATGTGTGAGCACCACATTTATCACCAAGTAGGAGAGAATCACACTGCGAGAAGTTACGAGCATTTTCTGCACGTTTGGTGATTTCTACTAATCCACGGTACGAATTTTGACTTCTGCCAGCCGAGATACCTTTCGATACAATTCTACTTTTGGTGTTTTTACCAATGTGAATCATCTTTGTACCAGTATCTGCTTCTTGCTTGTTATTTGTAACCGCTACTGAGTAAAATTCTCCGATTGCATTATCACCTCTCAAAATTACCGATGGGTATTTCCAAGTAATAGCCGAACCAGTTTCTACCTGAGTCCATGAAATTTTTGAATTCGCACCGTAGCAAAGTCCACGTTTGGTAACGAAATTGAAAACTCCACCTTTACCATCTTTATCACCAGGATACCAGTTTTGTACAGTCGAATATTTCACTTCACCTCTTTCATGAGCAAAAATCTCAACAACAGCTGCGTGCAATTGGTTTTCATCACGCATTGGTGCGGTACATCCTTCTAAATAACTCACATAAGCACCTTCTTCAACAATTATCAAAGTTCTTTCAAATTGTCCGGTACCGGCTGCGTTGATACGGAAGTAAGTAGAAAGTTCCATCGGACAACGAACTCCGGTAGGTATATAACAGAACGAACCGTCTGAGAAAACAGCAGAGTTAAGAGCCGAATAGAAGTTGTCTTTTACTGGAACAACCGAACCTAAATATTTCTTAACCAATTCTGGATGTTCATGAATCGCTTCAGACATTGAGCAGAAGATGATTCCTAAATCTTTTAATTTTTCTTTGAATGTCGTAGCGACTGATACTGAGTCAATTACGGCATCAACCGCAACACCCGATAGACGTTCTTGCTCTTTGAGAGAAATTCCCAATCGCTCAAATGTTCGGCGTAATTCTGGGTCGATTTCATCCAAGCTCTTAATTTCTTTGGCTTGTTTTGGTGCAGAATAATATTTGATTGCCTGAAAATCGACAGGTGTATATGTTACATTTTGCCAAGTTGGCTCCGACATCGTTTGCCAAACTCTAAATGCATTTAGTCTCCACTCCAGCATCCATTCGGGTTCGTTTTTCTTTGCCGAAATTATTCTCACAATTTCTTCGTTCAAACCCGCAGGAATCTCATCGGCCTCGATGTCAGAATAGAAGCCGTATTTGTATTCGGAGGATGTTATTTCCTCTAATAATTCTAAGTCTTTACTCATAATTTACTTATAAAATCTTGGGTCTTTTTTGTAGAAGATTTCTACAAAGGTAACAACAAAAAAGATGTAATTGTTCAGAACATTAGAATTATTCTAAACAAGGCTTCTTAGTTTGCTGGTACAAATGAAGCAACCAATGTATATTGTTGCCCATTGTAAGTAAGAACCGTTTCGCCTTTTAGTGAATTATCCGTAAGTTCGGTGATTTTGATAACGGGTTGATTGAATTCAAAACCGAGCAATATTAATTTGTCAACTGTAAGGCTGGTTTCATCTGCCGACAATGTCCAATTTGCTTTTAATAATAAGTCTGGGTCCGAAGCCACACATTTACTTGCTCCTTCTCTGAGTTCGTAGGTTTTATTGGCAAACAAAATTAATGTATTGTCAATACGGCAGGTTGGTTGTGTACCGGTAAGATTCAATTCAAGCGTTCCACTTTTGGCAATTGCCGATGAGACTTTCCAAGTTTTGCTATTTGTACCAGCCAATAATTCTAATTTTGTTTTTGCCGAAACATCTTCTTTGTCTTTGCACGATAGTCCTAAAGCGACAATAAAGGTTAATACCAGAATTTGCTTAATTTTCATTTGATTTTTGATTTGTTAGAAATTCTACAATTCTGCGACCCGTTTTTTCGGATGCTCCAATTGAGCCGAGAATTGACTTGATGTTACGATACTCTTTAATTTGGTTTTCTCTTGAAGCAGGATTCAGAGTGATTTTTTGCAGTTCGGTAGCAAGATTTTGCGAATTTAATTCGTCTTGAATTAATTCTTTGACAACCTCTTTTTGTGCTACTAAATTAACTAACGATATAAAAGGTACTTTTATGACAAGTTTACCAATAAAATATGAAATTTTACTGGTTTTATAACATACCACTTGCGGAATTTCAAACAGGGCGGTTTCGAGAGTTGCTGTACCAGAAGTTACAAGTGCAGCGGTTGAATGAGTCAACAAATCGTATGTTTGGTCGATTACAAGTGATACATCTGCTTCTGTAAATTTTTCGTAGAATTCTTTATTGAGATTATTTACTCCCGCAATAACAAATTGATAATCAGTGAATTGTGATTTAATTGAAACCATCAATTCAAGCATATTCTCAACTTCTTGTTTGCGACTACCCGGTAATAGTGCAATAATTTTTTTATTTTCTAAATTATTTTCTTTGAGAAAATTTTGATTCGGTTTGAAATTAGCAATGGCATCGTAAAGTGGATTCCCGACATATTCTACGTCGTAGTCAAATTTTTTAAAGAAATCGACTTCAAACGGAAAAATTGCATACAACTTATCGACGTTTGCTTTGAGTTTCAATGCCCTGTTTTGATTCCAAGCCCAAACTTTTGGCGAAATATAATAAAAGACTTTGTACCCTTTTTGTTTAGCCCACTTAGCAATCCGCATATTGAACCCAGCGTAATCAATCAAAACAACCGCATTTGGTTCAAATGCTTCTATTTGTTTTTTACATTCACCGATAAAACCCAAGATTTTTGGTAGGTTTTTTACCACCTCAATAAATCCCATAAAGGCTAATTCTCGGTAATGTTTTCTGATTACAGCCCCATTTGCTTCCATAGCATCGCCACCCCAAGCCTCGATAATTGCTTGATTATCAGATGACTTGATAGCTTTTACAAGATTTGAGCCATGCAAATCACCAGAGCGTTCGCCTGCGATGATAAAATATTTCAATGGATTACTTTCTTAGTTATTAAAAGAGTTGGAAACCCGTTCTACGGTTATTCGCCAAAATATTCAACGTAGTGATTTGGCGTTTCGATGACTTTTATACAATGCAGTGTTGCATTGTAATTTTCATTGATGATTGGTTCAAGAACTTCCCACGCACGTTTAGCGACATTTTCTGTCGAAGGCATTTTGCCCATCATGAATGGATTTTCGTTGAGGTAGGTATGGTCGATTTTTGTACTGATTTCTCTCTTTATGATTTGACTCAATTCTTTCAAATCCATAAAGTATCCGTATTCTTCATCGACTTCGCCTTTGACGGTAACAAACATTTCCCAATTGTGTCCGTGAACGTTTGAACACAGCCCAAAAATCTCTGCATTTCTCTCAGCCGACCACTTCGGATTCCATAATCTATGTGCTGCGTTAAAGTTTTCTCGACGTGTAATGTAAATCATTATTGTAGCTCCTAAAATTTTCTGCAAAATTACTAATTATAGTAATGTTATATATTGTTTTGTTGTAATATTCTGAATATCAGAAATATATCGACTATCTAATATTTGAATAGTACAATTTATTCTAATTTTAATGTATAGTAATCTATTTTAGAATATACTAACTTTGCAGTCTTTTGTTACGCCAAATCATTTCTATGATAATCGTTACAGGTGCCGCTGGCTTTATAGGTAGTTGCTTGATTCAAAGATTGAACCAAGATAACTTCAATTTTATCATCGCTGTTGATGATTTCTCTGACCCTCAAAAAATGAAAAATCTTGAGGGCAAACGCATCCAAGAATTTGTACATCGCGATAACTTCTTCGATTGGTTAGATAATAATTACCCTGAAGTAGAATTCTGTTTTCACATCGGTGCCAGAACTGATACGACCGAATTTGACCAAGCTATTTTTGATAAATTAAACCTTAATTATTCAAAAACAGTTTGGCAAAAATGTTATGAATATCAGATTCCGTTGGTGTATGCTTCTTCGGCTGCAACCTACGGAAATGGTGAGTATGGATATGATGATAACGAACTGACAATCAGTCAGTTGAAACCATTAAATCCCTACGGTGAATCAAAAAATGACTTCGATATTTGGGCTTTACAACAATCAAATAAGCCTTTTTTCTGGGCTGGTTTGAAATTCTTTAACGTTTTCGGGCCAAATGAATATCACAAATCTCGAATGGCGTCGGTGATTTTTCATTCTTACAATCAGATTAAAGCTAACGGAAAAGTCAAACTCTTTAAATCTCACAAGCCAGAATTCAAAGATGGCGAACAAATGCGAGATTTTATCTACGTAAAAGATTTGATTGAAGTTTGTATTTTTTTGATGCATCATCGCAAAAATTCTGGAATCTATAACCTTGGAACTGGCAAAGCAAGGACATTCTTAGACCTTACTAAAGCTACATTTAAGGCTTTAGATTTGGAGCCAAATATTGAATTTATTGATACTCCGATTGATATTCGTGATAAATACCAATATTATACTCAAGCAAATATGAATAAATTGCGGTCGATTGGTTACAGTAAACATTTCACCCCGCTTGAAGATGCAATTGATGATTATGTAAGAAATTATCTTAGCAAAGAAGTTTACTATTGAATTGTTAATCGTTAATGGTAAATCGTAACTAATTGATAATCAGTATTTTAGATAATATGCAATATCAAAAATCCCGTGTCAACGACACGGGATTTTTGATTAAAATGGGTGATTGATTGCTATATTGAGCAATAAATTATCTTTTCTCCAATCTCTCTTAAAAAGGCTAATGTCTCTGAATACCCAACCGTTATTGTCGGTTACCCAAGGTTTTCTGAAAGGTGTTGCAACATCAAATCTCATCAAGAAAAATCCGAAGTCTAATCTCAAACCAAGTCCACCGCCAACTGCCAATTGTTTGTAGAAATTTTTGGTAAATAAAGAGCTTTCGCCGTAGATGTATTCATCTTTGTACATCCAGATATTGCCTGCATCTACAAAAGCCGCAAAGTTCAGAAAGTTACTGAGTTTATAACGGATTTCGGAATTCAATTCGAGTTTTACATCGGCCGATTGGTTTCCGAGGAATTGCTCGATTACCGAACCGGTTCGCTCGTATCCTCCAGGGCCGATAGACCTCGCTCTAAATGCTCTGATACTGTTATTTCCGCCCGCAAAAAATTGTTTGAAATAAGGTAATTGTAATGAAGTTCCGTACGGAATCCCGAAGCCAGTAATCACCCGATTTGCCCATCTCATTGACTTATTGATGTCGTAGTAATACCTAAAATCACTATCAAATCTGACGTATTGGGCAAAATATTCGCCCAGAAGCATTTTATTGCCATCCTCATCTTTTTTTGCAATTGCACTTGCCAAATTACCTGCGATGTCAATTCCACCATTGAAATAATATTGACTTTTACCAATTTGTGTAGGTGAGTAAGTAAAGTTATAATTGCCTCCGATGATTAATTGATTTTCAAGAATTTTTAATAACAAAGGATTCTTAAAAATCTCCTCAACAAATAATTCACTGACGTTTTTTGCTTTCACAAAGTTTATCGAAACTGGATTAAATTGGTGTTCGATACCATTTTTTTGTCTGAATGAATACCCAAATGTGAAATTTAGTGAGGTTTGGTCATACAATGATTCGACCTTTCGGATTTCGTAACTAAGTCCAATATTGGTTTTCGGGAGGGTTTGATTATTGATTTTTGATTGAGCTAAAGGCAAATAAAGTTTCGGAAAACTCAATCCACCAATGATTTTTAAGTTTGTGACTCCATAGAAATTGGTAATTTGACTTCTACCACCAACTTGTCCATCAATACCACCTTGTAAGGCTATTTTTAGAATTTCGGCTCCCCGAAAAAGGTTTCTATTTGTATAATTTAGGTCAAGACTCAAACCAGAATAACTGTTTGATTTTGTAACCCCATTTAATTCTAATTTAAGTGCATTGGCTTTGTAGGGTGTCAAAAAATAGAATGCTTTTAAGGTGGTATCGGATGTTTTTATAAACTCGTTTCTGACAAGTTTGAAATTATTTAGACTGATTAACCTTTGTAACGAAACATCATGAATATCGGCGTTGTAGAAGCTATTTCTTCTGAAACCGATTGCTCTTGCTAAAATTCTTGGATTGTATCTTTTTGTAGAATCGACAATCGTTAGTCTCGAACCAGCCGAAATTGAAGGGTTTACGATGGAATTATCACTTGTGATTATATAATTCGGAAAAATCACAACTTCATCAATTCTGAATTTATTTTGTGAGAATTCGCCTAATTTTTTATTCAAGAATACTTTGAGACTTACTTTGTATTTTTCTTTCAAAGTATCGGCCTCTACCGAAACGAAATCTGGACGAAAATAGTAATACCCTTGATTTTTGAGAACTCTATCAATTCTAACTCGTTCTTCTAAGATTTTACCAAAATCGTAAGGATTATTTGTTTTGAGTAAGCTATTGTTTTGAGCAATCAAAAAAGACTTTTGGAATTCGGCATTGGGGCTTTCTTCAAAACTTACCGACTCAATCATCCATTGTTTGGTTAATGTAATTTCATAAATTGCTTTGGCTTTTTTCTTTTCAATTTTTAGTTTTCCAGTTACCACCGAGCCAAAATAACCTTTGTTATTGAGTAAACCTTCAATGTTTTTTATATTTCTTTCGATTATTTGTTCATTCGCAATAACTGGTTTTTCACCAAATCTTTTTCTAAACCAGCTCTTCAATCCTTTTTCTGATTTGGGTTCACCCAATAAATAGTAAAAACCAACTTTATATGGCGACCCAAATAAAAGTGTATTTGGCAAAGGCCTAATTATTTCTTCGATTTCCTCATTGAGAGTCCCAATATTTTGTTTGGATTCGTTTTTGATTTCGAAAGTTGCTCCGGTGTACAGATACTGGTCTTGCGGAATTTTTTTATAAGGAGTACAAGCCCCAAGCAGTAAACCAACTGCCAGAACTAACAAGTGTAATTGGATATTTTTGTTTTTATTTTTTAGCACAAATTCTTTTTTTTCTAAAACGTTTTAGTGTCAAAGTTGACTATTTTGAAACCAAATTTTTTATTTTAACTATTCCTTCTCTTGTATTTCTTGATATTTACAACACCAACGATAATAAATAGAAGGCCCACAAAAGTAGTTGAAGAAGAGGAGTCGGTTCGTGATAAACCAAACAAACTTAGCATTTGGCCAATTCTCAAAAGTGAGATGACAATTCCACAAGTTAGCATTACATAGCCGATATAAAGAGAGATTTTAGGGTTATTCATAGAGCTTTTTAGGTTTAGGTTTTTTTGAAACATACATTGCTAAGAATGCTAATATACAAATACTTATCATCAAAAGAAAAGATGCTTCGTAGCTTCCAAATGTTTTTCGACTTGCTCCGAGTAAGAATATCCCGGCGGTGCCTGCAAGAGTATCTGCCATTAGGTAAATACCGAGAATTGTCCCGTAAGATTTACCCATAAAATAATGAGCAATCATTAGCTGTATCATTGTAAATGCTCCGCTGTAGCCAATGCCAAATACGATGGCAATGATTGGTAAAATCTTAGGGTTATTGATTGAATATCTTAACAGGATTGAGCCAAGGAGTAAATTGGCAATCGAAAGCAACATTATTTTTCTCTTATCAAATTCATCCGATAGAAATCCAAAAACGAGTTTGCCGCCGATTCCACTCACAAAAAAGATTAAACCAAACTGCCCACGAGCTTCGCTATCCAAATTTAAGTCAGTCAAAAAAGTATCTTTGTGAAACAACATTCCGTTTATGCAAAACCATAAACCTGCCGTTACAAAAAGTAGTAACCAAAATGATGAAGTTCTTATGGCTTCTTTCAGTGTGAGTCCTTCGTTGTTTTGCTTTAAATTAGAATCTTTAGTAGAATTAGAACGAACAAAAAGTGCAGGTATCAGCATCATGACGGCGGTAAACCAAAAGATATTGGTTGAAACTTCTTGCCAAGTGTGATTTTTGAGTTGATTGCCGATATATGGATTGAATATCGCAGCACCAAGACTCGAAGCGTTCAAAAAGATACCAAGTGCGATTCCTCTGTACTTATCAAACCAATTATTCAATATAAATGTACTTGTAATAAATCCTCCGAAAGAAAGTGCGATGGCATATCCGGCATAAAAAAATCTTAATTGTTCTAAATCTTCTATTTTGGTGAAGTAATATTGAAGGATTGTTAGTAAAATGACCCCAACGATTAGTATATATTTAGGATTGTATTTGTCTAAGATTAAACCCACTAATGGCGATAAAAAAGCAATAATAAGAGTCATGATGCCAGCCGCTTGTGGAACTACCCCATTGGCTACTTGAAAGAATTTTGTGAGTTCGGGATAAAAAAATGGTATCGACAAATATCCATATCCGTTTGAGGCAAAATATATCAATGTCAAGCAGAGTAAAACAATCCAATTATAGCCTTTTCTTGTCATAATTACGGTGATAAGTATGTGGCAAAAGTAAAACATTCTCATAAATAAATTGCACAAAATGGCTTTATGTTATGATTTTGAGTAATATTGCTTTTGTAAAATCACTCACAAAATAATGGTAATCGGTATTGGTGGCGTTAGTCGTTCTGGCAAAAGTACGTTAGCGAATCTTTTGGTAACACATTTCAGGAAAAATGGCAAAAAAGCAATTATTTTTCACCAAGATGACTTCGTCTATCCAGAAACGATGATTCCTAAAGTCAAAAACCGAACCGATTGGGAGTCTCCAAAGTCGATTGATTTTGATTCTTACATTGAAGTTATCGAGTTGATGAAGGAGAGGTTCGATGTTGTAATCGCCGAAGGACTTTTTGCTTTTTATGATGAAAGATTGAATAATTTATACGACCGAAAGTTTTATGTCAAAATCTCAAAACGAACTTTTTTGATTCGTAAAGCGATGGATAATCGCTGGGGATATGAGCCAACTTGGTTTATTGACCATATTTGGAAATCTTTTCAAGTTTATGGCAAGCCAAGCCCCAAAGTTAATGGCGTATTGACCGTAAGCGGTGAAGATGAATTCAACATGAAAAAGATTATCTCGGCACTTTAATCTACAATTAAGTCTGAATTGAGTTATCGTATTAGAATCTTTCAGTAACTTTGTACTGTAATTTTCTAAAATAAAATATCTCAATTTTTACAATGCAGCTCTTAGACGGTAAACTCATTTCTGCTCAAATCAAAGAAGAATTAAAAGTTGAAGTACAGAAACAAATCGAAAATGGTGGTAAAATCCCACATTTAGCCGCGATTTTGGTAGGTACAAATGGTGCAAGCGAAACGTATGTAGCCTCAAAAATTAAGAATTGTGGCGAAATCGGTTTTCGTTCTTCATTGATTCGTTATGATTCTACTGTCACTGAGGCCGAACTCCTTGAAAAAATTGTCGAAATCAATCAAGATGAAGATATTGATGGATTAATCGTTCAGTTACCACTCCCAGACCATATTTCGGTTGATAAAGTTATTGAAACAATTGATGTCAGAAAAGATGTCGATGGTTTTCATCCAATTAATCTTGGGCGGATGGCAAAAGGTTTACCATCATACATTTCAGCAACGCCTTATGGGGTTATCGAATTGATTAAAAGATATAAAATCGAAACTGCTGGAAAACATTGTGTAGTTGTTGGACGCAGCCAAATTGTAGGTTTGCCAGTTTCGCTTTTGATGCAACGTAATACGTATCCTGGAAATTCAACTGTTACGATTGTTCATAGCAGAACTCAAAATCTTAAAGAAATTTGTTTACAAGCCGATATAATTATTGCTGCCTTGGGCCGCCCCGAATTTATAACGGCTGATATGGTAAAAGAAGGTGCTGTGGTAATTGATGTGGGTTTGACTCGTGTAGAAGATACCACCAAAAAAAGCGGTTTTGCTCTAAAAGGTGATGTTAAATTCGATGAAGTTGCTCCAAAGTGTAGTTATATCACACCAGTACCTGGAGGGGTTGGATTGATGACGATTGCTGCATTAATGACAAATACATTGCTCTCGGCTCGTAAAGAGATTTATGGGTAATTCAGTACATAATTTTTTAAAAAAAGCCTCTAATTACCAAATTAGAGGCCTTTTTCTTAATTATTATTTCCAAAAAACCTCAATTAATTCATTTCTACAGACGATGGTGGTCTGTTTTACTTGTGAATTTCTTTTGAGTTGAATCAAATTATATTTGGACTTCTGTGTGTCTTGTGAAACAACTACAAACGAATTTTTCTTATTGAAAATTACCAATTCCTCATTTTGCGGGACAGCCACTTCGATTGTTTTTTCGCCTTCGTTAACCTCAATTTTTCTCACTTTTCGGTCAATTTCATTTCCCATCGAAAGCGATAATGCCTTTGAAGCATTCGGGACACCATATCCAACGAAGTTGTTGCCATAAGGATATATATTAGAAGATTCTTCCAAAATCTTTTTGATTTGTTTGTTAGTTAATTTTGGGTTCGACTGCATCAAACAAGCTACAAAACCTGTTATAACTGGGGCGGCTAATGAAGTCCCAAACAACGAAAAACACGAAACATCAGGTTTTACATACTGCAAAAAATCCGGACCAATACTACTATATCCCATTTTTAGCCCAGCATCATTCGTAGCACCTACTGAAATTATTCCTTCTACATCAGCAGGCGTTGAAACGATTTTCCAATCTTTATCGTCTCCCTCATTTCCTGCCGAAACCACAATGGTCATTCCTTTTTCTTCAATTGCAATCTGAGCAGCTTTGCTAATTAGGCTCGTTTTGCCATCCATCTGCTCAGGTTTGTAGTTTTCTTTTGGGTTCGTAAATCCTTTTGCGTATCCAAGCGAAGTATTTATTAATCGAACCCCCAAACTATCCATCCATTCCATTGCGGCTACCCAATTATCTTCTTCGCCTCTGAATTCACGATTTCCGCTATCGGTTCGGGCAAGATAAAAAGTAGCGTCAGTGGCCGCTCCGAGTTGAACATTATCTTTTAAGTCTTTGCCAGTTATAGCTGCCAAAACTTCCGTACCGTGAAAATCTGAATAGGTTTCTTGAATCTCAAAATGATTGGTTTTTTGCGGATTTATGTAATCTCGAACCGATAGAATTTTATTTTCTTTGAATAGATGCGACAACGGAGGAGAATCATTTGTGCCATAAAATCCTGCATCAATTACACCAATCGTAATGCCTTTTCCGGTTAAATCCGAATGTAAAAATCCCTCAATTCCGATTTGCTTCATTACATAATCTACACGAAGTTCATCATTGTGATTTTTATCTATTTTTGCAATCTGGATTTTGGAATCAATTGGAATGATGGCTTTTATAAATGAAAGATTCTTTAATTTTGAAATTTGAATATTGGTAAGTTTTGCCGAAACACCATTAAGCCAACGAGATTTATTAAGTACTTCAATATCAGTGTTTTGTAGTTCTGAAATATAATGTTTTGAGACTGGTAAATCGCTTAGTTGATTGGGTGATAAACCCAAAAGAATCCTATTTTCTTTACATTTTTCGGAGATTGCAGGCGAAGAATTCAAATCTTTTCCATCAAAGAGAACCCAGTACTTTTCTTGGCCAAAAGCAGCAAAATAATTGACATAAATAAAAATGTATAGTAAGATTCTTCTCATTGTTTAGTTTAGAAGTTTGTTGTACTTAGGGATTTTTATAGAATTATTCACTCAAATTGGTTTTTCTGACCAACATATTCTTACGCAATTTGAAATTTTTACTTATATTTTCAAAATTATTCATCATTTTCTAATCAATATCACCCTAAATGCGTTACGAATCTATTGATAATCAGTTGTTTATTCAGAATCGTAAAAGATTGGGCCAATTGCTCAAACCCAAATCATTGGTTATTTTACATTCAAATGACGTGATTCCGACCAATGCCGATGGGGTGATGGGTTTCAGACAGAATAATGATATTTTTTATCTGACAGGTATCAATCAAGAAGAAACAATATTGATTCTTTTTCCTGACCATCCAGACCCTAAAATGCGTGAAATTTTGTTTGTGCGAGAAACAAACGACCATATTTTGGTTTGGGAAGGTTACAAATTGACGATTCCGCAAGCCAAAGAATTTTCTGGAGTTGAAAGAGTAGTTTGGGGGCATCAATTTGATTCGATTCTCAAAAGATTAATTTACGAAGCCGACCAAGTTTACCTTAATCTAAACGAACACGATGGGGGAGATTTGCATTTTGAAAGCCGTGAACGAAGGTATGTGAATGAGTTTAAGCAGAGGTTTCCGCTTCATAGAATCGAAAGATTAGCACCATTGATGCACCAATTGCGTGTAATCAAGCAACCAATTGAAATTGAATTCATCAAAAAAGCTATCCAAATCACCGAAAAAGGGTTTAGGCGAATGGCTAAATACCTTAAACCAAATATTTTTGAGTTTGAGTTAGAAGCCGAATTGACCCACGAATTTTTGATGAATCGCTCCAAAGGTCATGCTTTTCAACCAATTTTAGCATCGGGTAAGAGTGCTTGTATTTTGCATTATGTCACAAATAATCAAATCTGTAAAGAAGGTGATTTGATTTTGATGGATTTTGGTGCCGAATACGCCAATTATAATGCCGATATTACGAGGTGTTTGCCAGTAAGTGGTAGGTTTTCAGACCGCCAAAAGCAAGTTTATGAAGCCGTTTTAAGGGTGATGAAAGCCGCCAGAAAACTCATAGTTGCTGGAAATACGATGGAAAACCTTAGAAAAGAGGTTGGTAAAATCATGGAGTCGGAACTTATTGGACTTGGATTACTGACTCGGCAAGATGTTGCTACCCAAAACGAAGATTATCCGTTGTATCGCAAATACTTTCCACACGGCATTTCTCACCACCTTGGGCTTGATGTTCACGATGTTGGAAGTAGATACGAAACATTTAAAGCAGGAATGTTATTTACCAACGAACCGGGCATTTATATTCCAGAAGAAGGTATTGGAGTTCGTCTTGAAAATGATATTTTAATTACAGAAAACGGTAATATCGACTTAATGGAAAATATCCCAATTGAGATTGACGAAATTGAGGAGTTAATGAAAAAATAAAAATCCTGCCTAAACTCCGACAGGATTCTTACATCACAAATTCTTTTTTTATTCTGACAAGTATTGGTCAATTACTGCCCAACGATGTCAGCTCTCATACCCCCAAGTGCTGTCAATAATTCTGTTTTTTCCATGGCCGGAACACTAAATTTGTCTAATGCCAATGATAAATCTTCTACCAAAGCATTGAAGTGTGCATCAGTGATTTTCATGCCTTTGTGGGCAGTTTTCATGTCGAGACCCGTATATTTTTCTGGGCCACCCGTTGCTTCACCAATTTGATTTACCAAGTTATCTCTTAGTTTTTTTAACCTCGCAGGGTCGGCTGCGGCTTGTGCAAAAAATGCATTAATACGGGCATCTGCGGCTACATTGGCAATAAATTGGTCGGTTACGGCTTGGATAGCTGCATTACCTCCCAAACGTAAGTAAAGTGATTTTTGTGGCTCTTCTTCTTTCTTACAAGCTCCAAAAATAAGAGTTGCGGCCACGAGCAAAAAAAATGATTTTTTCATAATAATTAGATTGTTTTGATTATTAAAAGACAAAGCAATATCTCTATCACTCCGAATTTGTGATGATTGATACTATTACACGTAAAATTTAAAGGGATTTTATCTAAAGCATAATGTTCTTTTGAGGGTGGTTAATCCGTCAATATATTTAGAAGGAATCGGACATTTAGGACCTTCAAAAGCGGCAAAATTGACTTTTGAGGTTTTGAAACTTTGACTTTCAATTACTTCGCTTAACTTACTTTCAGACACTACATCATAGTAGAATGTCACGCTGATAGCATTTGATTTTGGATTTACTGAACAAGCCGTAACACCATTTGTTACAGTTAATTTTTTAGAAATTTCTGTACTATCCGATTCTGATATTGATTTATCGAGATTGAAAACTACTAAGTTAATTGGTTTAAGATTGATTTTCTCAGATAAGGTCGGAGCTTCCCAATTTGCCCAAACTGTTAGAAATGCAAGCGTTGTAAGTATAACTAATGTTAAAACCTTCAATGATTTAATAAGTAGTGTTTTCATGATAAGTAAGCAATTGTTGTTTTGATATATGTACGGAATTACTCAAATTTTGGATTTACCAATTCAAAAAATGATTTTACAAAATATCTCAACCGAACATAAAAGTGTTGTTTGTGGTTATTTTAAGAAGAACTAATCAACATTTTTGTAATCTCTTTAATAAATATATCTTTTTTTAAGGCTTTTGTTTTATTTTTGAGACCGCAAACGAAAAGCAAAGATTCTAAGATAAATTAAGACAAACCCGAATTATGGCAGAAGTAATACGAATGCCCAAAATGAGCGACACCATGACAGAAGGTGTTATCGCTACTTGGCATAAAAAAGTTGGTGATGTTGTTAAATCAGGTGATATTTTAGCAGAAGTCGAGACCGATAAAGCTACAATGGACATGGAGTCGTACTACGATGGTACACTTTTATACATTGGTGTAGAGAAAGGACAAGCTGTACCTGTTGATGCAATTATTGCTGTAATTGGAAAAGCAGGAGAAGAATATCAATCATTATTGAGTGGAGCATCGGCTCCTGCAAAAGAAGAACCAAAAGCCGAACCAGTAGCCGCACCTGCACCCGTTGCTGCAGCTCCTGCCGTGAATGTAAATGCCTCAATCATTCGTATGCCAAAAATGAGTGATACAATGACCGAAGGTGTGATTCATGCTTGGCTCAAAAAAGTAGGTGATAAAGTAAAATCAGGAGATTTATTAGCAGAAGTTGAGACCGATAAAGCAACCATGGAAATGGAGGCTTATGAAGAAGGGACACTCCTTTATATCGCTGCCGAAGCTGGTCAGTCAGTTCCAGTTGATGCCGTTATCGCAATCATTGGTGAAGCCGGTGCCGATTACAAAGCTCTTTTAGCGGCTCCAACTGCACCAGTTGCTGCACCTGCGGCAGAACCTAAAAAAGAGGCTACCCCAGCACCACAAGCAGAAGTAGCTGCTCCAAAAACTGAATCAGTTAAAACTTCGGACGGAAGAATTTTAGCATCGCCACTCGCTAAGAAATTGGCCTCTGATAAAGGAATCAATTTAGCAGATGTTAGTGGAAGCGGAGAAGGTGGAAGAATCATCAAATCTGATGTAGATAATTTTGTTCCAGCTGCTAAACCAGCTCCGGCACAAACGTCAACTGCTCCTGTAGCCGTTGCGGCGGGTGTCGAAAGTTCAGAACAAATTCCATTGACACAAATGCGTAAAGCAATCGCTCGTAGTTTGGCTGAATCTCAGTCTTCGGCGGTTGATTTCCAATTGACGATGGAGATAAATATGGATAAAGCTATTGAAGCAAGAACTATCATGAATGAGGCTTCACCAGTGAAAATTTCATTCAATGATATGATTTTGAAGGCTTGTGGAGTAGCATTGAAAAAACATCCAAATGTTAATTCTTCGTGGAGAGATGACCATATTCGTCGCAATCAACACGTACACATTGGTATGGCGGTTGCAATTCCAGACGGTTTGGTAGTGCCTGTAATCCGTTTTGCTGATACTTTGCCGTTATCGGTTTTGGCAGCTACTACTAAAGATTTAGGCGGAAAAGCCAAAAATGGTAAACTTCAACCAAAAGATTGGGAAGGCAATACATTTACGGTAAGTAACTTAGGTATGTTTGGAATCGAACAATTTACATCGATTATCAATAATCCTAAAAATGAGTCTTGTATTCTTTCAGTAGGAGGTATCAAAGAAGTTGTCGCTGTCAAGAACGGACAATTTTATGCTACAAGTGTTATGAAAGTTACCCTTACTTGCGACCACCGAGTTGTGGATGGAGCAACTGGAGCTGCTTTCTTAGTAACACTAAAAGAACTTATCGAAGAACCTTACAGATTATTAGTTTAATCTCGTATCTAAAGTAATATTGATGAGAGAGAGGAATTCCTTTCTCTCATTTTTGTTTAGAAATTTATCAAAATAAATGATATGGAAAAAATACACTCAACAACCGTTCTTGGAATTATCCATAATGGCAAAGTAGCATTAGGAGCAGACGGCCAAGCTACGATGGGTAATACAATTGCTAAAAGTAATGTTCGCAAGGTCAGAAAATTGCATGGTGGAAAAATTTTGGCAGGATTTGCGGGTTCTACAGCTGATGCATTTACTTTAATTGAAAGATTTGAAGAAAAATTGAATTCATTTGGAGGAAATATGAAACGTTCGGCAATCGAATTAGCCAAAGATTGGCGAATGGATAGATACTTACGTAAACTTGAAGCGATGCTCATTGTAGCAAATTCAGAAGAAATGTTAATTATTTCGGGTACTGGAGATGTGCTTGAGCCTGATAATCAAATTGCATCAATCGGTTCGGGTAGTATGTATGCTCAGTCGGCAGCTATTGCAATGAAAAAACATGCTTCAAATTTATCAGCCGAAGAAATGGTAAAAGAAGGCTTAACGATTGCGGCTGATATTTGCATTTATACAAATCACAATATTATTATTGAAACGCTTTGAGATGAAAAAAGACTCGGTTGAGAGCTACCGAGTCTTTTTTTTACTTTACTAAATTAATATTCATGGCAGGGGTTGGGGCTTCTACTCCCTGAGCTACAAATTGCCTCTTTATGTGTTCTTGAACATAATAGTAGGTGTCCCAATAATGCTCGGATTTACACCATGGGCGAACATCAAATTTTGTAATGCCAATTTCTTGAGAATTTATTAAAACATCGGTTGTTTTATCAGATAAAATGAAAGGGCAGTCTTTTGCAACACTTAATATTACTTTTTTTACTTTATCAATATCTTCACTACCCGATACATTAAATTGCATATCTACTCTAATGATTTCTTGGCCTGAGATATTTGTTATTGGGCCTGATGTAATAGTACCATTAGGAATTATTATCTTTTTATTATCGAGAGTTCGTAAAACTGTATTAAATACCTGAATTTCTTCAACCTCGCCAGTGAAGCCAGAAGCACTAATTAAATCCCCAACTTTATAGGGTTTAAATGTAAGAATCATTACCCCACTTGCAAAATGACTAAGAGAACCCTGTAAAGCTAAACCAATTGCCAAGCCTGCAGAGGCTAATATAGCAACAAATGAAGTTGTTTGTATTCCGAAAATCCCTGCTACACTTATCAAGACAACAATTTTTAGAAGCGTTGATGCAATCGAACTTAGAAAAGGTATGAGAGATTCATCTACTTTTCTGCTTCGGAGTGCTTTGGATAGCCAATTTGTGATTCTACCAGTAATACCAAATCCGACCCATAATGTTAGGATTGCGAGTAAAATTTTGGGAACGTAATTTACTGCCATTTTGGTGACTTCGTTGAGATAATTTTCCATAATAAGTAAAGTTATTGGTTAATTAAACTTAGACTCTTTATAGAAATTTTAGTAACACAATTCACACAAAAAAACCGAATCGCGAGATTCGGTTTTTTTGTAAATCAGTGAAATCATAGATAATCAACAAAGTCAGTGATTATTATTTTTTTCTAACACTTACCGCAATACGACGGTTTTGTGCCTGTCCTTCTGGAGTGTCATTTGAAGCAACTGGATGTTGTTCGCCATATCCTTCTGACTCAACACGAGCAGCATCAATTCCTAAAACTGTTAGGGCTTCTTTTACTGCTTTTGCTCTTTCGCTCGATAATTTCAAGTTTTGAGCATCATCACCTACATTATCAGTGTAACCACCAACTTTAAGGTTTACGTTTGGAAAAGCCTTCATGATTTCAGCAATGTTTTTTACTTCATTCATCGAAGTAGAATCAATTGTTGAGCTACCAGTTGCAAATCTCAAATCATTGAAGTTGAACCATTTATCTTTATCAATTGCATCAGAAGATTCAATGAATTTAATCAATTGGTCTTCGATACCATTTTCATTGAAATTCAATGTAACACCGTTTGTCAAAGCCTTGCTGATTTGTACAGCTGATGCTTTGATTGATTCCATCGGAGCAACTTCCATTCCTTCAAATGTCTTTTTGCCGCTCGAATCAACCGCAATGTACGGAGCAATCACAAGTGAAACAATTGACATCAATTTAATCAAAATGTTCATTGATGGACCAGAAGTATCTTTGAAAGGGTCACCAACTGTATCACCAGTTACAGATGCTTTATGTGGCTCAGATTTTTTGTAGTAGGTTTCACCGTTGATAACCACACCTTTTTCAAATGATTTTTTGGCGTTATCCCAAGCACCACCAGCATTTGACTGGAACATACCCATCAATACACCTGAAACTGTCACACCAGCTAAAAGTCCACCTAAGATTTCTGCTGAGCTTGTATCGGCAAATACTCCTTTAAATCCGAAACCAACTAAAACTGGAACGATTAGAGCAATTGCACCCGGAGCAATCATTTGCTTGATTGATGCTTGCGTTGAGATAGCAACACATTTTTCGTATTCTGGTTCGGCTTTGTATTCCATGATTCCTGGAATTTCACGGAACTGACGACGAACTTCATTTACCATTTCCATCGCTGCTTTACCAACCGCTGAGATTGCTAATGCACTGAAAATGAATGGAATCATACCACCAACAAATAAACCTGCCAATACTGGAGCTTTGTAAATATCGATTTGAGAGATACCGGCAATACCAACGAATGCTGCAAAAAGAGCCAATGAAGTTAAGGCTGCTGAAGCAATTGCAAATCCTTTACCAGTTGCGGCTGTTGTGTTACCTACTGCATCTAAGTTATCTGTACGTCCACGAACCTCGCTTGGAAGTTGCGACATTTCTGCAATACCACCTGCGTTATCGGCGATTGGTCCAAAAGCGTCGATTGCCAACTGCATAGCTGTTGTTGCCATCATACCAGCGGCAGCAATAGAAACACCATAAAGTCCAGCAAACGAATAAGAGAAGATAATTCCAGCAGCTAAAACAAGGATTGGAAGTACAGTAGATTCCATACCGACAGCTAAACCACCGATGATGTTTGTTGCGTGACCAGTACCTGATTTCTGAACGATTGAATCAACTGGGCGTTTACCCATTGCTGTGTAATATTCCGTGATGATTGACATCAATGTACCTACAACTAAACCAACAACAATTGCCCAAAATACACCCATTGGAGTAAATGTATTTGTTCTCAATTTCAACTCAGTGATACCGTCAAACATGTAATTCACTAAGAAATAACAGCCGATTAATGTAATGACGATAGAAGCCCAGTTACCAATATTCAAAGCATTCTGTACCGATGAATCTTCACCTTTTACTCTTACGAAGAATGTACTAACCATAGAAGCGATTAGACCCAAACCAGCAATCAACATCGGTAACAATACTGGTGAAAATCCACCAAAATTATCTGTAACTTCAATCTCTTGACCTAAAACCATCGTAGCAAGAATTGTAGCCACATAAGAACCGAACAAATCGGCACCCATACCCGCTACGTCACCTACGTTGTCACCTACGTTATCGGCGATTGTTGCTGGGTTACGAACATCATCTTCTGGGATACCCGCCTCAACTTTACCTACAAGGTCAGCACCTACGTCAGCCGCTTTTGTATAAATACCACCACCCACACGAGCAAAAAGAGCGATTGACTCAGCACCAAGTGAAAAACCTGCCAAAACTTCGATAGCTTTTTTCATTTCAACCGATGTCAATGGCTGACCTGCCGCAAACATATTATAGAATAGGATGAATAAACCACCCAAACCTAAGATTGCTAAACCAGCGACGCCCATACCCATAACCGAACCACCTGTAAAAGATACGCTTAGGGCTTTTGCCAATGAAGTACGTGCTGCGTGAGCTGTACGAACGTTTGCTTTTGTAGCGATTTTCATACCGATGTAACCCGCAACAGCAGAGAAAATAGCACCGATTAAGAAAGCTATCGCAATGACTGGAGAAGAATGGATAGGATGCTCAGGAGTACCTTCGTCAGAACCTAACCATAAAAGTAAAAAAGCAGTTGGAAATGCAAACATTGCTAAGATTTTCCATTCTGCTTTCAAGAATGCGATTGCACCATCGGCAATGTATCCTGAAAGGCGTTGCATGTTTTCATCACCCGCTGGTTGTTTAGAAACCCAATTGAATTTCCAGAAAGTGTAAATTAATCCAATAATCCCGAATAACGGAACTAAGTAAACGATTTGATTCATAATACGTTTATTTGTTTTTTAAATACTTAATTTAAGATTTTAGGTTAAAATTTAATTATTCTAATAAAAAGTTTGCAAATTTAGTGTAATAAGACCACTTAAAAAAATAAGAATTAGGGAAATTTACCGCTTACAGGGTTTTAAACGCTGTAAGCGGAAGAGTTATAGATATTTGATAACCATATCGAGCATTTTCATCACTCGATTGGTGTAAGGAGGATGAAACATCTTGAAGCTACTAAATTTGTGTTCGACAACGGCTCGAATATTTGAGAATTCATCAAAACCATATTTTCCGAAAGATTTGCCAATACCAGAGTTATTGACACCACCAAAAGGTAAGTTGTCTTGTAAATAATGAATTGAAGTTTCATTGATGACAGTACCGCCAGCTGATGTATTTGCTAAGAAATAGTCAATATTTTTACGTTTTGAACTAAATATGTATAACGCAAGGGGCTTTTCATTTTTTCTGATGTAATCTACAACTTCTTGATTATCAGCGAATTCAATAATCGGTAAGACAGGTCCAAAAATCTCTTGTTGCAGTATTTTCATATTGTCACTGACATTACTAAGGACAGTAGGTGATACAAAATTATCATTTGGATTGACTTGTCCACCAATCTCAACTTTCGCACCTTTTGCTACTGCATCATCAATCAAACCATTTACTCTTGAAAAATGTCGTTGATTAACGATTCTACAATAATCACCGTTTGATTCTACATCATTGCCATAAAGTTTGGCCAAATATTTATTCATTTCATCAATCAATTCTCGCTTTTTGGAATGATGAACCAATACGTAATCGGGTGCGATACAAGTTTGTCCATTATTCAAGAATTTTTCGGCAGCTAATTTTTGTGCAGCGTCTTTTACATTAGCGGTTTCATCAATGATGGTTGGCGATTTTCCACCTAATTCGAGAGTTATCGAAGCCAAATTCTTAGCCGCAGCGGCCATTACAATTTTACCAACGGCAGGGCTACCAGTAAAGAAGATATGATTAAATGGCAATTCTAAAATCTGTTGCGAAACTTCGGCATCACCTTCGATTACGGCAATCTCATTTTCATCAAAAAGTTCTCTAATCGCCGATGAAAGCAGGGCAGAAGTATGCGTAACCATTTCTGAAGGCTTTATCATCACTACATTTCCAGCGGCAATAGCTTGAATTAATGGCTTGAATGTTAAGTTGATGGGGTAATTCCAAGGGCTGATAATCAGGCAGTTACCTTTTGGCTCATGAATGATTCTGCTTGTTGTGCCAATCATTTTTAATGGTGTCGGCACATCTTGTGGACTCATCCAGTTTTTAAGATGTTTGATTACATATTTACCTTCACCAATAACAGGCATCATTTCACTAATTTTTACCTCGGCTGGGTGCTTTTTGTAATCTTTGTATAGTGCATCAGCGATTTTTGATTCATTTTGAATCATCCAATCCATGATACTTTTTATTTTTGCAATCCGTTCTTTCGCAGTAGTAAGGGCGATTTTAGGTGCATTTTGCTGTTGTTTGGCAAAAATTTCCTTAATTTTGGTTTCTATGTCAATCGAAGTTTGTACCATTGCAGTTAGGAATTATTTTTACCCAAAAATACAATTTATTTATATTTTTTCTTGATTAATTGAAATATTAGTTTCCTGATTTTATCTTTTCTCCATCTTCAACTTATGAGCATCATTAGTGAAAATATAAAGTATTTAAGACGTCTGAATGGTTTGACTCAAGAGCAATTTGCTCGCAGGATTGGTATTAAACGCCCGTCGGTTGGAGCTTACGAAGAGGCGAGGGCTGTACCACCAATCGAACTTTTGAAGCACATAGCCAAACTTTTTGGATATACGGTTGATGAATTGGTAAAAACCGATATACGCCGCCTAAAAAGAACGCCTGATTTAGATTTTAATTTTGAATCGAGAGAAGATGAAAAAATTGAAGAACCAGCTCCAATTGGCGAAATCTTGAAGGAATTTATGCAAAAAGAGCCTCCAAAGCCTGAGCCAAATATTCAGAATAATCAATTTAACCAATCAAATAATTTTCAGTTTAATGAACCTCCAAAGATTCAAGGGGGCATTGCTTATGTAAAGAAATCTTATTTTTCTGAATATCTATCTAAATTCAAAGACGATAAATTTATTAGAAACTTGCCAATTTGTCAGTTTCCAAATCTGCCATCAGGAAATTATCGTGCATTTGAAGCGGGCGATGATTTTGCCTTTGAGGGTGCTTTTTTAGTGGGCTTATTGGCTAAAAATTGGCTTGAGATTTTGGATGGACAGAACTATATTTTGGTTACGAGAACGCACGGAATTATCCATCGGAGAGTTTATAATCAAGGAAAAATCAAAGGGACTTTATTGCTAAGTTCAGACAATCACCGCTTTCCAACGATTGAGATTTCGGTTAACGAAGTTTTAGAGGCTTATCAGGTTGTTTCATTTTACAGTACAAAACTACCCGAACCAAGTATTTCATTTGAAAAAATGACTAACTTAGTAGATGAATTGAAATTTGAGTTAGAAAGAATTAAAAAGTAAATGTATATGTTTCAAGAAGCCCTTTTTGAGCAAATTTTAGAATTACCAGATGCTCCGCTTTTGATTCAGAAAGTATCTGAAAAATTAGATGAAGAACGTAAGCGTCGGGAGCAATTTTACAATCGTGCGACGAACCGTGATATAGATGAATCAATGAAAGTTGAATTCATCAATGGTGAAATAATTGTACATTCTCCAGTGATGAAAAGACATAATGAAGCCTCAACAAATTTAATGTTTTTGCTCGGAATGTATGTCAGATTGAATAAACTGGGTTTTGTTGGGCATGAAAAAATAATGACTGTTTTTACCAGAAATGATTATGAACCAGATATAGTATTTTTTGGAAAACAAAAAACTAAAGATTTTAAAGAAGAACAGACTCTTTTTCCTGTACCAGATTTTGTCGTTGAGGTTTTGTCAAAGGGTACAGCAAAAAATGATAGAGGCATTAAATTTAAGGACTATGAGTCTCATGGCGTGAAAGAATACTGGATAATTGATGCCAAATCGAGAATGATTGAACAATATTTACTCAAAAAAGGTCAATATGAGTTGAACCTCAAAGCTTCTGAGGGAAATATTAGAAGTGAAGTAATCAAAGGTTTTGAAATACCGATTCAATCAATTTTTAATGAAGATTTGAATCTTAAAACGATGAAGACTCTACTCAAATAATTTCCAAATTTTGTTGACTTTGTGACTTTCAATTTTTAGAGATTTTCCTATTTCGTACCAAAGACCGTCACCAATATTTACATAGTTTCCATTTCGGAATGGTGTTTTGTTCAATGCCGATTCTTCGTAAAAATCCCCAGAAAAAGCATTTTTCAAGATGAAATTTAATTCATCCCATTCAAGCTGCTTTTCTTTTTTCTGATTCGTCTCCGAAGACCATTTAGTTAGAATAATCTCTCGATGAACAAACGAAGCACTGATATTTAATTCAGTTTTTTGATTTTGATTAATCTTTAAAAAAGTCAAATTCAATGGTGCTTCAAGACCTGCTTTTTCATAGACAGCTTGTTGAATTTCTTCAATAAAATATTTCCAATCATCGGGGTCGTGTGGAAACCATGTTTTATTCTCAAAACTCAACTCCCAAAAATCTTTTTCATCTTCCAAATCATTTACAATCAATGGTTTAGAAGACTTGAAGTTACCAAACAAAATATCTGTCCAGATAATTGGCAATGTTCCTTTCCAGTTGAAATCATCATTTTGAGTAAAACCTTCTTCTTCAATTTCTTCTAAAGAAAGTCCATCTCTATTCAAATACGTTAACTCAAAACTAAGAGATAATTCTTGGTTTTGTTCAATATTTCCATTAATCTCCACTGCGTAACTATAGGGTGGAGAAATTATTTCAGCTGTTTGGTATTTGATTGAGAATGTACTCATTTACGGTTTTTATTTTGTCGATTTTGCCAGTTGGAGTTTCGATAAATTTATTTACAAAAAATAATTGTTTTGGATGCTCAAATTTAGTCAAATTCTCATAAATATCAGTACCAAATTCCATTTCGCTTTCATTTTCGACAACCAAAACTAATTTTTGCCCCAATTTTTCATTGGCGATTCCAAAACTAAAAAAACGTTTGTTGAATTGTATTTTATTAAGATTTTGCCCGATAATTGAATCCACTTTTTCGAGCTGTATTTTAACACCACCGCTATTGATGATATTATCTACTCTTCCCAAAAGAATAAACTTATTCTCTTCGACAATCTCAACCAAGTCATTTGTAGTAATCCATTCATTATTCGTAGTTTCAGAGAATATTCTTAAGCAATTCCTTTCATCGGTATCAATTTTTACATTGGGTAAAACTTCAAAATAATCTTGTTTCAAATCACCATTCAACCTTTTTATTGCAATGTGCGTTACAGTCTCGGTCATGCCATAAGTAGCATAAATTGGAGTAGATAAATTTTGTACTTTTTCCTGAATTTGAGCATTAATGCTTGCACCACCAATAATGATGGCTTTTGCGGAGTTTAAATTTCTCGCAAGATTTTCGTTATTTAAAATATTTTCGATTTGGAGCGGCACAAAAGCATAAAATGTATTGCGTTGAAGCATAAAAAGGTGTTTTTCGATACCTTCAAATGGGTTAGAATTTGGCTCTACCACCATCAAATCCATCCCGATTTCAAAAGCTCGTACCAGCATCATCATTCCGGCAATGTATTCTACATTTAAGCAACAAAATGCGGTATCACCCTCGTTTAGATTGAAGGCTTTTTGTGTTAGTTTTGCCGATGCAATCAGTTGATTCCGCGAAAGTTGTATCTTCTTGGGGATTCCAGTTGAACCTGAGGTGTTAATCTCAAAAGTTTCCTTTCCAGATTCCCATTCAGTTTTAAATTGAAGTATTTTATTATAATATAAATTGGTAGAATCTGTATTAATTATTGTTCCGTCGTTTGTGATAAATAGCATCAGAAAAAAATCCCCTCGATTAAGAGGGGTTATGTTTATTCAAAAATCCTTAATTTATTGTTGCTCAAATCTACCGAAGTATTATATCTTTTCAATGCTGTGGTTGCTGGGCCTGTTTGCACGCTTCCATCAGACTTAAATACCGAACCGTGGTTTGGGCAGAAAAAGTCGTTTGAATTGGCTCTGTAAGTCACGGTTGTACCAGCATGAGTGCAAGCAGATGAAACAGCCAAAAAAGTACCACTTTGTGTCTGTGCCACGATTATCTTGTTTGCAGTAATTACAGCAAAACCGCCTTTGTTTTTGAGTGAAGAATAAGTCGAACTATTCAAATCAATCGTAATATCTAATTTTGTTCCGCCAGTTGTTGGATTTGGGTCTGGAATCTCACTTTCGGCACAGCCCTGAATGCATTGCATTAGCATAATTGCTCCGAATCCAATGCCAACTTGCTTTAGGAATTCGCTTCTTTCGATGGTCTCTGGTTGTTTGATTGTCAATTTTTCCATATTTATTAGAGTTTATTAGATAACGCACTAACTAATTGTTTTGTTTTTAGATAAAATGTCTAAATATTGGTTTGTTCGTGGATAATTATTGTTGAATTTAAAAACAATTTAGTTATTTTGTGTGTTAAAGGTAATAAAATTGATTTTGAAATGGAACATAACCCAATAAATAAAATAAAAGTTGCTGAGAATCCCAGTTTGTTAGAGTATGCACACACGGCTGGCGGGGCTGTCATTAAACCCGAAGACATGGGCAAGACGAAGGGAAAAGCCCAATTAGCAATGCGTCAACAAACCCAAGAAAATCTAAATAAGATTTATCGGCAAATGGAATTATTGGCAAATCAAGTGAAAGAAATTAAAAATAGGATTGATATTTCTGAAAGAATTTATGATGCCCAAATGGGTTTTGAGCCGATAATTGGCATGCAATATTACTTGTATGAAAAGAAAGACGGAAAGGATGTACTTTCGATGGTGGCACCCAATGAGTGGGGCAGGTCGTTTCCTTATAACCAGTTTTTGGCAAAGGTTTTTTTACTCGCCGACCATACATGGAAGGTAGAATTCTTCAATGAAGATAATCGTGAAGATTACATTGACTTGGATTTGTGAGATTAAAATCATTTAAAATTTGTTTAGGAAATTCATCAAATCGTTTTATTTTCGCATTGTTTTCTGCACACAATTTTGTGGGAATGGCACCCATAGGTATCGTTTGTTGCCATAAATACTTAATTCACAGACGAGCTGTTTGAATTTTTAAAATCAACTATTTTCTTATAAAACAGCATGTTCGATATTGACATGCTGTTTTTTTATAAATCAAAATATCTAACAAATAATTAGCAAAATTTTTAGGATGTCTTTATATTTGGAACTCTTACCCCTAAACATTAAGATAGAAAAGTAAAATTAAGAAGTATGCCTCGCTTAATAAGCTTGCAAACATTTTCATCAGACAAAGGAAACCTTACCGTTTTTGAGAAGATTCTTCCCGAAGGAATCAAAAGAGTATTCTATATATATGGTGTAAATCAAGAGTCTCGTGGAGGGCATCGCCATAAAACTGCCGTAAATGCTCTTACCTGTGTCAATGGAAGCTGCAAGGTTTATGTACACGATGGAGCAACTGAGTACGATTTCCTTCTTGATTCGCCTGATAAATGTTTGATTTTAGACCCCGAAGATTGGCATTTAATGCACGATTTTACAAATGAGGCAGTTTTACTCGTACTTTCAAACAAACACTTCGACAAAGAGGATTATATTTATGAGCCTTACGAAACTACTGAGCTTATTCATGTTTAGTAGTATTTTTAGTGAATTCTCCGAATGATTCCATTTTTAAATTTAAAGAAAATTAACGAACCTTACGAAACAGAAATTAAAGATATTTTCTCAAAATTTCTTGATTCGGGGTGGTATGTTTTAGGCAAGCAAGTTGAAGAATTTGAGAAGTCATTTGCAGAATATTGCGGTTCGGATATTTGTATTGGTGTTGCTAATGGGCTCGATGCTCTTGAAATTATCCTAAAATCTTATGATTTCCCTTCAAATAGCGAAGTAATTGTTCCCTCAAATACTTATATTGCGTCAATCCTTTCAATCAATAATGTTGGATTAAAGCCCATCTTTGTTGAACCAGAAATTAGGTCATTCAATATTGACCCTGCAAAAATCGAAGAAAAGATTACCGAAAATACAAAAGCGATTTTGGTTGTACATCTCTATGGTCGTACATGTGAAATGGATGAAATTAATTCAATCGCCAAAAATTATGATTTAAGAGTAATCGAAGATGCCGCACAAGCTCATGGCTCAATTTACAAAGGCAAACTTGCAGGTACACTCGGAGACGCAGCCGCTTTTAGCTTTTATCCAACCAAAAACTTAGGAGCTATGGGCGACGCAGGAGCAGTACTTACTTCAGATGATTTTGTTGCCGAAAACGTAAGACTTTATAGGAATTACGGCTCAAAAGTTAAATATCAGAACCAAATCAAGGGGCGAAATAGTAGATTAGATGAACTCCAAGCGGCTATTTTGAACGTCAAATTAAAACACCTCAACTACGATAATCTAATTAGAAGGAGAATTGCAAAATGTTATCTCTCAGACATCAATAATCCAAAAGTAACTTTGCCATTAAATGATAGAATTGATGAGGATTCTTGGCATTTATTTGTTGTGAGAGTGCAGGATAGAGATAGATTTCGGTCTTTTTTATCCGAAAATGGAATCGGAACAGACATTCATTATCCAATTGCCCCTCATAAACAACTTGCTTATTCTGATTTGGGTGAATTAAATTTTCCAATTTCAGAGCAAATTCATAGAGAGGTTGTGAGTCTTCCTTTAAATACGGCACTGACTGAGGCTGAAATAAATCATATCATCAAAATTGTAAATTTATACGAATAATCTTGAAAGAATTATCCATCGTCATACCTGTTTATAATAGTGAAAATTCAATTAAAAAATTGATTGAAAAACTCTCTGTCGATTTAAAAGAAATTGATTTTGAGGTAATATTAGTAAACGATGGGAGCAAAGATAATTCGGAACAAGTTTGTATTGAATTATCAAAATGCTACAATAATTTGACATTTGTTAGTTTGAGAAGGAATTTTGGAGAATTTAGTGCTGTCATGTGCGGCTTAAATCATGCTTCTGGAAAATATGCAGTAATGATTGATGATGATTTCCAAAATCCACCTTCTGAGATTATTAAACTTTTGGAAAAAGCCAAACAAGGTGATTTCGATGTTGTTTATAGCCAATATGCTCAAAAGAAGCACTCACCGTTCCGAAACTTTGGAAGCTGGTTGGTAAATAAACTCAATGATTATTTGATTGGTAAACCCAAAGATTTGTATCTATCGAGTTTTAAATTGATTAACCTTGAAACCGTAGCGGAGATTATCAAATATCAGGGGCCATACCCTTACATCGATGCTTTGATTTTTAGAGTGACTGACAACGTGGGTAAGGTCTATGTCGAACACCTTGATAGAAAAGAAGGGCGGTCGGGATACACAATCAAAAAACTGGTTTCTTTGTTTTTGAATGTGCTGTTTGGATATTCTCAGTTGCCAATCCGAATACTTTGGACAATCGGATTGGGTCTTATTTTATGTTGGTTTGCACTTTTTGCTATTCTTTTGATTACTTCAAAATTAGATACTCAAATGATAATGTGGCTTGCTTTGATGCTACTTGTTTCGTTTCAATTTTTCTTTATCGGAATTTTGGGCGAATACATAGGTAAAGCGTTTTTGCAGCAAGGCGGCAAGCCACAATATGTCATTAAGAAAGTCTATAAAGCCAGTTAATCTCCATTAATTATCTTTTCGACACTTTCTCGATAAGATACTCCAAGTGGGATTTTCTTATCTTCGACCAATACATTTTTTGCAGAAATACCTGTTACTTTTTTCTTTGAAACCAAATAAGATTTATGAACTCGCATAAAATCGTTATTTAGTTTGTCTTGGAGCATTGAGATTGATTCACTAATAACACTTACTTTCTCCGGTGTGTAAACTTTAGTAAATGAACCCAAAGCCTCAATATAAAGTATTTGATTCAGACTAAATTTAAGCAAATCTCTACCAGATTTTAAGAAAATCACTTCGTTTTCTTCACGAATTTTTACACTTTCTAAATCTGATTTATCCAAAGCTCTACTGACTGCTTTTAACAAACGCTCAAAACTATAAGGCTTCACTAAATAGTCGGTTACTCCGTGTTCAAAGGCTTCAACAGCATAATTTGAATGAGAAGTAAGCAATATTACTTTAGGAGGATTTGACAGTGATTTAATTAAGTCAATTCCTGTGATTTCTGGTAATTCAATATCCGAAAAAAGAATATCAATTTGTTGGGTTTGTAATAAACCGAGAGCATCAATAGGATTTACAAAAGTATTTACGATTTCGAGGTGATTTAATTTTTTTAGATGAGTTTGTAAGATTTTTTGTTCAGCAATGTCATCTTCTATAATCAAGCATTTATAAATTTTCATTTGGTTTAATTTATGGCAGTAATAGTGAATCAGATGGGGTATTACGATAATTATTGCACAAAATATTGCTTTTTTTTAATAAAATCTAAAGTTATTGAGCGATTCAATTCAGAAAATAATTGTTTTACCCAGCATTATAAAAACAAAGAAAACAGGAACTCCTCCTGTTTCTTTGTACCTAACCACTAAAAGTGTACTAATTTTTTTGAATGTATTTTGAGAATAAAATATCTTGTTTTACTTTTTGTATTACGATTCTACAAAAGTATTGGTTAAGAGAATAAAACTCAATACTGGTTTTTAATAAATTAATCAATTTGAATGTTAGCTAATCAAATTGATTAATTTATGACGAGAATCATAATCTATTAATTTTTATTTATCAAAAATGCAATCTTTTCAAGTACTACACCTCTTTGAACAAACTTTTACTTTCCAACCGAAATAAGATTTGCAAATAATCTATATGCACCCGAGACCCCAGCTGGAAGCTGTCTGAAAAATGCTAATCCAGTAAAAATATAGTTACCTTTTCCGTATTTTGCATACAATAAACTACCCTCTTGTTCGGTTTCGCCCGCATCTTTCATCGAAAATATCGTTTCGTATTTATCGCTCCATTTATCTGCAAAGTATAGCCCACGTTCTTGAATCCATCCTTCAAAATCTTTTGAAGTGATTTTGTTAGGTGTATTTAATAATGGATGGTTTGGTTTGATAAATTGCGTTTGAGCAGTTTCGTCTGTTACCCGATTTCGCCCAATTGAGTAAGGGAATGGCCCCATTTCTTTGACTTTCAATCCACCAAAAAATGCGTTGGTTTGGTATTGAACAACCATATTTCCGCCGTTTTCTACGTATTTCATCAATTTATCTTGGTAATATTTCAAGCGGTCTTCGGTGTTGTAAGCACGCACTCCAACGATTATTGCATCATAAATGCTCAAATCTTTTTCCAATTCGTTTTCAGTCAATTGTGTAACCGAATACCCAATTTGCTGTAAAGCAGCAGGAACTTCATCACCCGCACCAGCGATGTATCCAATCTTGTTGCCTTTTTTCTTCAAATCAATTCTTAATGCTTTTGCTTCTGCAAACGGAAAAAGTGTTAGAGTCGGAATGTGCTTATATTCCACAACTGCAATTCCTCTGTCGTAAGTGCCATTTTCAGTTTTTGCAATTGCCTTAATTGTAATCTCAGAGGCCGTTGAAGGAGGAGTTAATTTAAACGAAACTTTTTTCTCCTCGTATTTATCTTTCAATTCAAAATTGTGTGAGAGAGGTTCGATTTTCCATCCAGCAGGAATATCAAGTGTAACACTTCCTTTTACATCTTTTTTGCCCGATTTTAGTGTAACCATAACCTCTTTTGGTTGGTTATCTCCAAATGAGTAAACTTTATCGGCGATATTGGCGGTGACCTCTGGCCTTACTTCAAAATAGCGATTGATTTCACCATCAGATGGTTCTACAAACTTATAAGTTAGAGGAGTTTCAAAAGAAAACAGTTTCCCCTCAATCGTAAATTCATATTGGCAAGTTAAATCAGCAGGTTTAATTGGCAAACCTCGTAATTCTTGATTGTCAACTTTATAAAAACCTTTTTCGTGTTTTTCAATTAACCAATAAGGTTGTGTAATGGGTTGATTTTTTGGTATTTGAACTTCAAAAGGTAGATTTAAAGGCTGATTATAAGACAAGACCGAAGTCATTGTAGAATCTTTTGAAGTGCCTTTGAAAGTGATTTTATTCAATGAAATATTGCTATTCGAACGTTTTACAATATTTACATTTACTTTAATTTTATCATTGGGAGCAACTGCATAATCGGCTGGATTGGCCTCAAACCATAAGCCTGCACACGCTAAAATTAAATCTTTTACCTCTTTTTTCTTTTGTGAAACAATCGCTAACTGGTTTGGCTTAGATTCTAATTTTTCGATTTCATTGTAAACTTCAATCAATGCAGGTACACTTGCCGAAGGGTTGTCGAATTTGAAATTTTGGATGATTCCTTTTACTAAGTTCTCGACTTTTGCTCCACCTTCTACACGGTTCCAGCTTAAATCAATTCCGTCAAATAAGTCATTTTGAGCAGGTTCTCCTGCTTTATGAAGTGCGTAATCGATGCGTTGACCACGAGTTCTGGCCGAACCAAAGCCTTGACTTTTGTGCATACTTCTCGCTTCAGCCGCAATTTCGGTATATGATTTACCCAGTAATGGGTTGTAATCACCTAATTGAATTTTGATATATGCACCTTCGTTTGGTTGATTATTCTGAAAATTTGGAGAAAATGAATTCCAAACTACTCTTTTGGCTTGCCAGGGCTTTACAGAAGCCAATTGCTCTGGAAAACGATTTGGGTCAGCGGCAGCTTTAAATGCCTCTTCGGATAATTGTGCTGAGGCTGAATGATGACCGTGTCCGGCTCTACCATCAGGCGGAAAACGATTTATCATTACATCTGGTTGAAATTTACGGATTCTCCAAACCAAATCAGCGAGTATCTGTTCTTTACCCCATGTTGCTAAAGCTTCATCGGTTGTTTTCGTAAATCCGAAGTCATTTGCCCGAGTGAAAAATTGTTCACCACCATCTATACTTCTTGCTCCCAATAGCTCGTGTGTACGCAAATATCCAACGTATTCGCCTTGTTCTGAACCAATTAGGTTTTGTCCGCCATCTCCACGTGTCATGGCGATGTAACCAGAGCGAACCATTTTTTCTTTTGAAAGCCAAGTAATAAATAGGGTATTTTCATCGTCGGGATGGGCGGCTACATACAGGGCAGTTCCTACAACATTGAGTTTTTTTAGCTGATGGAGTATCTCGCTTGAGCCGAGTTGTTTGGTTTGACCATATAAAACCGCACAATAAAAAAATAGTAAAGTAGATAGGGTTTTCTTCATATAATGAGAATTTATTTGTAGATTATTCTGATATTTGTCTGGTTCATTTTAAATACTTACGATAATGAAACACAGTTTACTAATAGTTGGTTTCTTAGTATTTTCTGTTGCAGTTTCTGCTCAGAAAATTAACAAGAATTTTGTTGATGGTGAAATCTACATAAAAGTTAAGAATCCTAATCTCTCAATTTTGAATTCTAAAAAGACTGACGGCGTCAATGTTGCTTCCGAATTACCATTTATGCTCAAATATGAGAAACAATTCAAGATACTAAATTCAAAAAGCACTTTTTATAATACCAAATCAACCACATTAAAAAGTATTTATCGTATAAAAATCGACAACGCCCAAAATATTGATGATTTATTAGACAAACTCAAAAACGAACCAAATGTAGAATACGTCGAAAAGGTGCCATTACGATATATCATTGATACTCCAAATGACCCAAGTGTAGGCCAGCAATGGTTTCTTAATAAAATTAAAGCCTTTGAAACATGGGCAATCAATGCTGGTCAAGTAAATGTAAGAGTAGCCGTTGTAGATAATGCCATTGATACCAATCATGAAGATTTAGTTGGAAATATGTTGGCTGGGCGAGACGTATCTGATTTAGACAACGACCCCAATCCGCCCAATGCCAGTTTCTCGCACGGTACGCACGTTGCGGGTATTGTGAGTGCAGTTTCAAACAATGGTATTGGTGTTGCATCAGCAAGTAACAACCGCATAAAAATTATTCCAGTAAAATCTACACCTGATGGTGGTCTTGCTAACGGGATTTATCACGGATACGAAGGTATTGCTTGGGCAGCGGATAATGGAGCTAAAATTATCAGTTTATCTTGGGGAGGAATAGGCTACATTCAATCCGAACAAGATGTAATCAATTACGCTGTTTCTCAAGGGGCAATTGTAGTGGCAGCAGCAGGCAATGACAATTTTAGTATCGAACATTTTCCTTCGGCATACCAAAACGTGATTGCTGTTGCAAGTTTAGATTCTGATGATAAAAAAAGCTCGTTTTCTAACTTTGGCACTTGGGTCGATATTGCGGCACCTGGTCGAGGAATTTTGAGTACGACTCCATACAATACTTATGCATCGTTCAACGGCACTTCAATGGCAACTCCATTGGTTTCGAGTGCATTAGGCTATCTTTTGGCTTGTTTTCCATCATTGACAAATGCTCAAGCCGAAGCAATTCTAAAAAATACGGCTGATAATCTTGATGCCATAAACCCAAACTACATTGGTAAATTAGGTGCTGGTAGAATCAATATGCAAAAAGCAATAGCTTGCCCAAACGGAGGCTTATCATTGGCACAAATTACAGCAAATGGTTCTACTTATTTTTGTGAAGGTGAATCTGTTACGTTAAACGCAAATGTTGGCAATGGATTTAGTTATACTTGGAGATTAAATGGAACCCCTCAGACTGGTTCTGGGAGTAGTTTTGTAGCAACCCAAGAAGGAGTTTATAATGTTATTATTTCAAATGCAGAGTGTTCGATTCTTTCAAATGATATTAGTATAGTTCTTAATAGACTGAAAACGCCAACTCCAAGTGTTACGGCTGATAAAATGGCTTATTATTGCAATGATTTAGCAACCGGAAATGGATTTATTGTCAATTCTACAAATTGTAATTTTACTGGGCCAACAACATTTACGTATTCGGGTGGCACAGTTGGCTATGACGCATTCGAGAAAAGTGGCCCAGACCCAACAGTAATCGCTCAAAATTTGGGCGGAACTGTCTCAAAAGTAAAAGTTTCAATTACTTGGCAAAAGAAAGATGGAGGCAACGAAAATTCTTGCTCGAATGCCGATGGAGGTGCTACTCCATTTAATGAAGAATTATCATTCAAATTAAAATCGCCTTCTGGTAAAATAATTACATTGCTTCCGACAGCAACTTACGCAAGAGGAACAGTTTCGGCAGGTGTAATCACAACAGTTTTTGAAGACGGTGCGGCAACGATTGTGACAGGTTCGTCGCCAGTTTCGGGTACATTTGCTCCAAATCAGGCACTTTCGCTATTTAATAACGAACCCCCAAATGGCACTTGGACTTTATTGGCAGAAGATGATTCTTTTGCCGACCCTCTTTGTGTTTCTGGATTTAGTGTTGAGATTACTACAAATGCGGGTAACTCGCCATCGACGGTTACTTGGTGGAGTGCTCCTTCGGGTGGAAATGTTATTTATTCAGGTAATGATTTCAGACCAACGACGAGCCAAGTTGGAGAATTTTCGTATTTTGTTCAGACTCAATGCAGTGGATTATGCCCCAGCGATAGAGTAAAAAGAACGCTTTGGGTCAAATCAATGCCATATTTAGTAGCTTTTCCGATGAATACTTTATCATCGTCTATCGATACTAATAAAATAAAAAAAGGAGATTTGAGCCAAGTAAATAGTTTGATTCAGACTAACCAAGTTGAGTCATTGCTCGGAGCTTCATTAGGAAATCCGATTACTCCTTGCTCTCCAAATCAATCTTATTTGATTTTAGGACTTGGCTGTAATGGAGATATTTATTGGAGCAATAGCCAAGTTGGTTCGGCAATTATTGTCAATCCAGCGACTAATAAAACTTATACCGCAAATTGTAGTCAGGCAATTTCTTGTCCACCAATCGCATCAAATCCAATTAATTTTGAATTTAATCCTGCAAATATTAATATCACAAGTAGGATAGAGGCAGGCTCTCAACAAAACTTTGTCAGTGGCCAAATTACCGCAAATAACAAAATAAATACCCCGGCAAAAATTGATTACAGAGCTTCTCAAGCAGTTTCTCTAAATCCTGGTTTTAGTGTAGACAGTAATTCAGTTTTTAGGGCGTTTATTGGGGGATGTAATTAAGTAATAAAATTGGCAAAATTGATTTTGCCAATTTTATTGTTGTTTTTTAATCTTTTTAATGCCCCACATTATCAAATTGATTAAAACAAGTAAGAGCGTTATACCTGCAAAAAGCCATTTCAGTAATCCTGAATTTGAAGCTAAATTTGCCCAAAAATTAGCTCTTTCAGGAAAGGATTTTAGCATGATGACTATTCCAAGATTCTCTAATAAATCAAAAACTAATGAACCGTATGGAATCAAATTGATATAAAAATATGATTTCCAATCATTTTTCTTGATAAGGAAACTGAGTAAGAGTACAAATGCAGTTGAGTAAATGATTGGGTAAATTACATCAATAAATGATTCTACAAATAAATAAACCTTGCGTCCTTCTTCGCCGTAACTCTCAATGATTTCGTAACCTTTTTCTGGTGTGAATCCAAAACTTAAATCCATCAACCCTCTACTGAGGCCGGGGTCAAATTGCTTTTGAAAATAGGGAAGAACTACACCTGAAATGATGAATTGAAGAGCGAGGAAACCAAGCACCAAATAACCGTTGGTTTTCTCATAAAAAAAAGAGGAAAGTTTTTTCATTTTGCTTTGGGTCTAACGAATTACACACAATTTTAAATCATAAATTGTTAATTTACAATGTTTTATGTAAAACGTTTGGGTATAAATTATTCCTTTATACCCAAACCCAAATCATTCTATGTTTGAATAACTCCAACATTATATCTTTTTGTGATTGGAGCATGATTGGCTGCTTCGATACCCATTGCAATAATTTTTCGAGTTTCAAGCGGGTCAATAACTCCGTCATTCCAAATTCTTGCCGAGGCATAATAAGGACTCAATTGTGAATTATACTGATTGGTAATCTTATCTAATAATTCTTTATGCCCGTTTTCATCCAATTCAATTCCTTTGGCTTTCATCGTTGCTTCTTGAATCTGCACCAACGTTTTGGCTGCCGATGCCCCACTCATAACGGCCATTTGACCAGTAACCCAACTATAAATTAATCGTGGGTCGTAGGCTTTTCCGCACATGGCGTAATTACCTGCACCGTACGAATTCCCAACAATAAATGTGAATTTTGGTACAACCGAATTAGCCATTGCATTGACCATTTTAGCACCGTCTTTGATGATTCCACCTTGTTCCGAACGGCTACCAACCATAAATCCTGTAACATCTTGTAAGAAAACCAACGGGATTTTTTGTTGGTTACAGTTCATTATAAAACGAGCCGCTTTATCGGCCGAGTCGCTGTAAATGACTCCACCCATTTGCATTTCGCCTTTCTTTGATTTTACAATTTTTCTCTGATTTGCCACAATTCCGACTGCCCATCCTTCAACTCTTGCCAATCCACACAAAATCGTCTGTCCGTATCCTTTTTTGTATTCATCAAATTCTGAGTTATCAACGATTCTTTCGATAATATCGAGCATATTGTAAGGTTTGGCTCGGTCTTCGGGAAGAATTGAATAAATCTCTGACGGGTTTTTTAACGGCAGTTTTGGCTCAATTCTATCAAAACCAGCATTTTGATTATGCCCAATCTTATCAATAATTTTTTTGATGGCATCTAAGCACGATGGGTCATCAGGATATTTATTATCCGTAACGCCCGAAATCTCACAATGAGTTGTTGCTCCGCCCAAAGTTTCGGCATCTACATCTTCACCAATCGACGATTTTACCAAGTATGGTCCTGCCAAAAATACCGAACCAGTACCTTCAACAATCAGTGCGTAGTCTGACATAATTGGCAAATATGCTCCGCCAGCCACACAACTTCCCATGATTGCCGAAATTTGCGGAATACCCTCCGACGACATTTGGGCATTATTTCTGAAAATTCTCCCAAAATGCTCTTTGTCTGGAAAAACCTCATCTTGCATTGGTAAATAAACACCAGCCGAATCAACCAAATAGATAATTGGCAATCGGTTTTCCATTGCAATCTCTTGAGCTCTCAAGTTTTTCTTGGCACTTATCGGGAACCACGCACCAGCTTTTACTGTGGCATCGTTGCTCACAATCACGCACATCCTTCTGCTTACGTAGCCAATCCCAGTAACGCATCCGCCACCCGGACATCCACCTTCTTCTTCATACATACCATCGCCTGCAAATGTGCCGAATTCAAGAAACCGAGAATCTTTATCAATCAAGTATTCGATTCGCTCACGTGCGGTCATTTTGCCTTTGGCTTTGTGTGCTTCGATGCGTTTTTTGCCTCCGCCGAGTTTTACTTTTTCATATTTATTCTGTAATTCTTCTAATAATTGTTGCATAGCCTGTGATGAAGTTTGTTTTGTGCAAATTTATCACAATTTCTTTACATTATTTGTTTTGACAATTATTCATTATTATTGCACCAACCATTTAACCATAAAATCAGTTTTATAAATATGAATTACTTTCTCGTAAAATCCGAACCATTCAAATATTCTTGGGACGATTTCGTTAAACAAGGCGTAGGTATGTGGGACGGCGTTCGTAATTATGCCGCACGCAACAACCTTATGGCAATGAAAGAAGGCGATTATGTGCTTTTTTATCATTCTAACGAAGGTATGGAGGTTGTGGGTATTGCAAAAGTTGTGAAAGAACATTACCCAGACCCAACAACCGACGACCCACGTTGGGTTGTGGTAGATTTAACACCAGTCGAAAAACTACCGAAGCCAGTAAAATTGAGCGATATGAAGAATGACGAACGACTAAAGGATATGTCTTTGATTCGTATTTCGAGATTGTCGGTTCATCAACTTAAAAAAGAAGAATATGATATTATCATTTCAAAAGGTTATGAATAAAATAAAAGTTTTAAGTTTTGTTTGGAAAAGTGTCTTTGCAGTAATTTTTGGGATTTTAGCACTGAATATTTCAGCCTTTTCTCAAAGTGTTAAAAGAATTGAGATTCCGGTACCAAACGAAAACCATCAATTACAAGTAATTTCACTTCAAGATGAAGGTGTCTTGTTGCTTTCAAAAACTGGTAGAACAACCTTCTCTGTCTCAAAACTCGACCAAGATTTATCGAGGGTTTTTACATTGGATGGACAATTGGAAGAAAATCAATCGTACATCGACTATCACAAAGAAGGACGTGATGTTTATTTACTTTTCAGTAGAAATAACAGCGATTTGTATCACGTAATTAAAATTTCTACTGGAATCGGAATCATGCAGAAGTTTGTTTTTGAGGCAATTACACGGTTCGAGATTTCAGAATTTAAAGTGCATAACGGTATCGCCTACTTGGCAGGGATGGTAAAAGAAGAACCTGTTTTATTAAGTATCGGTCTTAACGTTTCAAAACCAAGAATAATTGCGGGTGGAATGAAAGGTACTGCCAGCATTTCCTCGATTGATTTTGATGATGAGAACCAATTACTCAATGTAACTTACTCGGTAAAAAAAGGGCGTTCGAGTTACATGATTGTCAAAAGAATCAATGTAAATGGTAAAATTGTTGACCAATTGACCGTAGAACCCGATGAAGATTATGGTTTGTTGACTGGTAAAACATTTACAACCGATGACGGTGCAGAACTGATGATTGGTAACTATGGATTCAGAGGCTATCAGTCAAACGGAGTTCCGATGTCGCAAGGGCTGTATATAAGTAAGGTAGGAGAAGAACAACCGGAATTCTTAAAGTACCATAGTTTTACTGACTTTAAGAATTTTTTCAAGTTTATGTCGGCCAAACAGCAAGAAAGAATCGAGAAGCAGATTGAACGCAAAAAAGAAAGAGGAAGTGATTTAAAGCTCAATTACCGTATTTTGGTACACGATATTATCAAAAAAGATAATCAGTATATTTTGGTTGCCGAAGTATTTTATCCAGAATTTAGATACAACAATAATTTTGGTCCTTATGGTAGTTCGATGATGATGTCACCATTTATGTGGGGTCGTTCGATGTACTATAATCCGTATTTGCTTTCACGTTATTGGGGTTTAAACTCTTGGGCTTGGAATCCTTGGCTTTGGAGCGGAAGCCGTGCTTTTGATTCTCAACAATTCGACGGCTTCAAATTTACTCACGCAGTTGTGGCAGGCTTCGATACTAAAGGTAATCTCCTTTGGGATAATTCTTTCAGCTTTGATAATGTAAAAAGCATGGATTTGAAAGAAAAAGTTAAGGTTAAACCCGAAGGTGATGCCCTAACGCTTGTGTATAGCAATAAAGGTAAATTGGTCTCTAAAGTTGTGAAAGGAAGTGAGGTGCTTGAAGGTGATAAAGTAATTGATATTGACACCCAAAAAGAGGGTGACCGTGTGCGTGATACACAAACCGATGATATTGAATTTTGGTACGATAACAATTATTTAGCTTACGGATACCAAAAAATTTCAAATAAATCGGAGGGTAGTCGTCGAGTATTTTATCTGAACAAAATCAAATTTTAATTTTTACGTAAATAGCAAACCTCCAAGCGTCTGACCGACCTTGGAGGTTTGATTTATACAAACAATTCGTACAACGATATGAAGTTTCGTTTTTTCTTTTTTCTTCTTTTTTGCCAGTTTACTTACGCCCAGGTTGTCAAAACTGTTGAGGTCGATGTGCTTGGAAGACCCTCGTGGCAACAGATTATTTCGCTTGGCAAAAACGGTTTAGTACTTTTTATAAAATCTGATGTTACAAAAGCAAAAGCCATTCGTTTTGATTCTGAATTGAATAAATTGTGGGAGACCGAGCTATTTCTGGATGCCGAAAAACAACCGACAGCCTACACAGTAGATAAAGAATTGATAACATTTATGTTTAGCGAAAACCAAGGAATGTATTATCAAGTCTTTACGCTCAATGTTAACGATGGCAAATTTGACTATAAAGGTTTCGAACTTCGCGAGTTTTTCCAAGACCAAGATTATGTCTATTTGGGTAACAAAGTTTTGATGGCTGGTCAAAATGACAAAGGAGCAGCATTCTACAATTTTAAATTTAACGAAGGCTTTGGCGATTTTATAAGTGCATATTTGGAGGGCAAAGCACAGATACAATATTTTCAATTAACAGAAGATAAATCTAAAATCGAGACGCTTTGGGCGGTTAAAGAATCGAGTTACACAAACGAAAAAAAGAAAAAAGGTGAGTTTATAAAAGATGCATTCACAATTTATGCAGTTTACGATACGACAGGTCAGCGACTTACCTCCATTAAAATTGCCTCAAAAGCTGGCAGTTTTCCCCTCACTGCAAAAGCAATTAAACAAAACGAGATAATCAAAGCAATTACCGGAACTTACCAAGCCAATAATGGAACCAAAGGCCTTTACATTGCTCTAATCGAAAATGGACAAAATACATTAACTAATTTTTATTCGTACAATCAACTTTTGGCGGGCGAGCCATCATTGAAAGAAGAAGATATTAAGAAAATTGCTGATTCTTTTGTTTTCTTTCCAACCGAACCGATTTATAATAATAACCAAATCTCAATTGGTGGTTCGTTTGTAAGAGCCGAATACCAAACTATTTCACAAAATAACGGTAGCTACTATGACCCTTACGGCCGAACTTACGACCCGTATAACCGTTATGGTAGATTTGGCGGAACCAATCCCCGTACTTCTTCAAAACAGGTCTTCAAAGGCTTTAATTTCTTATTAGGAATTGCTGCAACTTTTGATTTGTCAGGGCAATTGATTCGTCAAAAACGAATTGATATGAATCATTTTTCATTGCAAATAGTCGAAAATTTAGCAATTACACCACAGAGTTCGTTTGCTTACGTTACCAAAGGAAATATCGCTGTGGGCTACTTAAATTTAGGTGCGAGTCCAATTTTGTATAAATTATCGAACGACAAATCCGAGAATAAAAACATTGCCTACATTCCTAATTATCAAGGGGTTAGGTATTGGTTCGATAATTTTTTGATTGCGGATGGTAGCCGATTGAAAGTTGAGCCAATAAAAGATGATTTGCCAGTTAAGCAAGATAATAAAAAGAAGAAAAAATCGACATCAAATCCACCACAAGCCAATATTCGTAAAATTATATATTTGAGCAAAATTGCAGGATGATATGAGTACATTGTAAACTAAGTTTGTAAAATATTCAGTTATCGTGTCCCTCCTTCTCCAATTGTAGATGGAAAGGAGGAGGGAGGTTAAAATAGCGACATTTAAGGTAAAATAAACCTTTTGACCCCACCGAGCGGCGGTCGCCCTTCATCCCTCTCCAACAATGGGGAGGGGGGACTCGAAAACTTAAAGTATTGTAGTTTACAAATGTAATGAGTTCCAAACTAAGATTTAATTTCAAAATAATTCTCCAGCGGGGATAAATAATACAGCATGGGGTTTTTCTCCATGAAAATTGGTGTTTCAATGTTCTAAATTAAGAATGAAGTTCAAATTAACCAACGGGTAAAAATAACACAACATGCAGTTTCTCTCCATTTAAAAGGGCATTTCTGATATTTAGTGCTTTGATATTTTAAGACAAATCCAAAACTTGAAACTCAAAACTTAAAACTCTGAAACTTTATTGGTAACTTTGGGACTTAATCATCGAATACTCTTGCTTTGAAACTCGAAGAACCAAATTACCATTTTGATATTCCTTCACTTGGCAAATCTTACGAATTAATTGATTCGGGTGGATTTGAAAAACTCGAACGTTTTGGCGAATTTATCTTGGCTCGTCCAGAACCTCAAGCGGTTTGGGATAAATCGCTTGAAGAATCTGTTTGGTTGAAAAAAGCCCACGCAATTTTCAAAAAAACAAAAGGCAGAGACCAGTTAAATCCAGATGAGAGAGGCGAATGGCAAAATCAAAAAAAAATGCCCGAGAAATGGTTCATGGACTACGTGCAAGATGGATTTAATTTTAAGTTTAAATTATCGCTTTCTTCGTTTAAACACGTCGGTATTTTTCCTGAGCAATCTGCCAATTGGCAATACTTAGCAAATCAGATTCAAGCCTATAATGCTCAAAAACCAACCGAACCATTTAGACTGCTCAATCTTTTTGCCTACACTGGTGGTGCTTCAATCGTAGCCAAAGCCAACGGTGCCGATGTGACACACGTTGATGCCATCAAACAAGTTATTTCTTGGTCGAGAGAGAGTATGGAGGCTTCAAATTTGAAAGACATCCGCTGGGTTATCGAAGATGCCCTGAAATTTGTGAAACGTGAAGTAAAAAGAGGCAAAAAATACAACGGAATCATTCTTGACCCTCCGGCTTACGGTCGAGGGCCAGACGGAGAAAAATGGGTTTTAGAAGAAGGAATCAATGATTTGATAAAATCTACACTCGAATTGTTAGACCCAAAACACTTCTATTTATTGAATCTCTATTCGATGGGTTTTTCGGCTGTTATTGCCGAGACCATCATCAAACAAAACAAACCCGATTTGCAAAATCCACAGATGGGAGAACTCATTTTACAAGATTCTTTCCAAAAAAGGTTGCCTTTGGGTGTTTTTTATAGATTTTCTTCGATTTAAGCAGAATTTTTATGAATTTTGTGTTTTAAGAATGCCAAGACTCGTGCTTGGCAACCAAATATGATGTTATCCATTCGTAAAATATATATTCTGATTGCTTTATCAGTTCTTGCAATGTCTTGCGGAAAAACCGACCGTGAGAGGTCTAAGATTCCACCTGCACCAGTTGATAATGAAAAAATTCGCATTTCAGCAGCGATTGAGGCTTTGACCGATGCAATTCGTAGTAGTCCGAGTGTCTCGGAGAATTACTACAAAAGAGCTTTACTTAATCTCAAAATTGAGAGTTTTCAAGAAGCATTAGAAGATATTAATCGTGCCGACCGACTCAAACAAAACACTGGTAAGTACCTTTTTGTAAAAGCTTTGATTTTGAGAGCAATGGGAAATTACCGCGAGTCATTGGCTTTTGCTCAAAGTGCCGAGATTCTAAACGTTGATACCCCCGAACTATACACACTTTTAGGTGATTTAGCCCAAAGAAAAGGAGATTATGCTCGTGCCGAAGAGTACTTGGCAAAATCTTTGCAAATAGCTCCTTACGACGGCGAAATCTATTATTACAAAGGTACGTTAGCAGCTCGCCGAGGCGATACAATAACGGCTGTTGGTTTGATGAACAAGGCGACGATACTGAAACCTCGTTTTTATAATAGTTATGATGATTTGGTCAAAATTCTTCGGAATCGAGGCTTGTATGATTCGGCACTTGCAATTAACCAAAAAGCAATGCGGAATTTCCCTGATAAAGCAGAATTAGTTATCAATAAAGCTACTATTTATCAGCGAGTTGGCAAAGTAGATACTGCAATGGCACTTTACGATGCAGCAATCAGAATGGATTCGCTCAAGACCGATGCCATGATTTTTGCGGGAGGTAATTATTTCAGATGGAAAAATTACACCAAAGCCTTAGATTATTACAGCCGAGCGTATAGAGTTAATCGCAATATTCCAAGAATCAATTTTTTGATTGGTTATTGTTATGAGCAATTAGGCTCACTCACGCAAGCCGACCAGTATTATCGTTTAGCGGTTCAGCGTGACCCACGCGATGACCAAGCTATGGCTGCCGCAACGAGAGTAGCTGCCCAAATTAGCGAAGCAACCGGAGTTTATACTGCTCCACCTGTGAGACCTCGCAAAGTCCAACAACCAACACCAGCACCAACAACTGTGGTCGAAGAACCCAAGAAGTTGTTAGATACTTCAAGAGTCAGAATAAATGTGATTACGCCAAAAGCTAAGGTCAATATCAAATCTGATTCTTCAAGAAAAATTAGAATAAATTAGTAATTGGTTAGATTAATAAATCGCTCAAATAACGGTGGGTTTCCACAAATAAGTGCTTAAAATGATAAAAATTACATTACCAGACGGAAGTGTTCGTGAATACGAAAAAGGTACATCAAGCTATGAAGTCGCTCTTTCGATAAGTGAGGGCTTAGCAAGAAACGTTTTAGCAGCAAAAGTGAATGGTACGGTGGTTGATGCCAATTTACCCATTGAAACCGATTCAAGTTTGCAACTACTGACATGGACCAACGAAGACGGAAAATCTACGTTTTGGCACTCTTCGGCTCACTTAATGGCCGAAGCATTAGAGGCACTTTATCCAAATGTTAAATTTTGGGTTGGTCCTCCAGTTGAGAACGGGTTTTATTATGATGTAGATACTAACGGAACGGTAATCTCACAGGATGACTTCAAAAAAATTGAAGATAAAATGCTTGAGTTGGCTCGTCAGAAAAACGATTTTGTTCGTATTCCGATGGCCAAAGACGAAGCTATCAAATATTTTACCGAAAAAGGCGATGAATACAAGTTAGACCTTCTTTCGGGACTTGAAGACGGCTCAATTACATTCTACAAACAAGGTAACTTTACCGATTTGTGTCGAGGACCTCACATTCCAAACACAGGTTTTATTAAAGCTGCCAAGATAATGAATGTGGCTGGGGCGTACTTTAAAGGCGACCAAAACAATAAAATGCTTACTCGTATCTACGGTATCACTTTTCCGAAGCAAAAGGAATTGGAAGATTACCTAACGATGCTCGAAGAAGCCAAGAAAAGAGACCACCGTCGCTTGGGTCAAGAACTTGAAATCTTTACATTTTCGGAGAAAGTAGGAAAGGGGTTGCCATTATGGTTACCAAAAGGAGCTATGCTTCGCGAACGCCTCGAAAACTTTTTGCGTAAAGCTCAGGTAAAGGCTGGTTATCAGCAAGTTGTTACACCGCACATTGGTAGCAAACAACTTTATTTAACATCAGGTCACTGGGAAAAATACGGTAAAGATTCGTTTCAACCAATTCATACACCCGAGGAAGGAGAGGAGTTCTTATTGAAACCAATGAACTGCCCACACCATTGCGAAATTTACCGTGCGAAACCTCGTTCCTATCGTGAGTTACCATTGCGATTGGCCGAGTTTGGTACAGTTTATCGTTATGAACAAAGTGGAGAGCTTCATGGTTTAACTCGTGTACGTGGATTTACGCAAGATGATGCCCATATTTTCTGCCGTCCAGACCAAGTTGAGGATGAATTCAAAAAGGTAATTGATATTGTACAATATGTGTTTACCTCACTCGGCTTTGAAGATTATATGGCACAAGTTTCTCTTCGTGACCCAAATAATAAAGCAAAGTATTTCGGTGATGATGAACAATGGGAAAAAGCCGAAAATTCGATTCGTAGAGCCGCAGCCGATAAGGGATTGAAAACTGTTGAAGAATTGGGTGAGGCAGCTTTTTATGGCCCTAAACTTGACTTTATGGTCAAAGATGCACTTGGTCGTAAATGGCAGTTAGGAACAATTCAGGTTGATTACCAATTACCAAATCGTTTTGAATTAGAATATACTGGTGCCGACAACCAAAAGCACCGCCCAGTGATGATTCACCGAGCACCTTTTGGTTCGATGGAACGCTTTATTGCGATTTTGATTGAGAATACCGGCGGGAATTTCCCACTCTGGTTATCTCCTGACCAAATTGCAATCCTTCCAATCTCTGAGAAGTACGAAGATTACGCAAACGAAGTTTTCTTAACGCTTCAAGAACAGGATATTCGTGGCTACGTTGACCATCGCGATGAAAAAATTGGCCGTAAGATTCGTGATGCCGAAGTTGCCAAAGTTCCAATGATGATTGTAGTTGGCGAAAAAGAAGCTGCCGAAGGCAAAGTTTCGGTTCGTCGTAAAGGTGAAGGCGATTTAGGTTCGATGCCTATCGAAGACTTTATCAAATATGCTAAAACCGAAATTTACAAAAATATTCCACAGTTTGGGAAATAATTAATTTGATTTTGCACCAAATTATTACAAAATCAATGCGTAAAATAAAAATTGAGTATCTTTTTTGTAATAAAATTTTTGATTTTGCAAGTTTTTACTAATTTGGTGCAATATTTTTATTCTAACTTTTGTTAGAACCAAAGTAAAATAGAAATCGTAAACATTTTTTAATGAATAACAAACCTCCTTTCAACAAAAATTTTAGGAATCCGAGACAACAAGAAGACGAACACCGTATCAACGGTAGAATTCGTGTGCCGCAAGTTCGCCTTGTTGGCGAAAACGTAGAGCAAGGTATTTTTGAGACTTCAAAAGCCCTTGCGATGGCCGAAGAACTTGGCTTAGACTTGGTAGAGATTGTACCAACCGCTAATCCTCCTGTTTGTCGAGTTGTTGACTACTCAAAATTCAAGTACGAGCAGAAGAAGAAAAAGAAAGAAATGAAACAAAATGCTGCTAAAACAGTAGTAAAGGAGATTCGTTTCGGCCCACAAACTGATGAACACGATTATAACTTTAAACTAAAACATGCTCAAAACTTTTTGAAAGATAACGCAAAAGTTAAAGCATTTGTACAGTTTGTTGGTCGTCAGATTGTATTTAAAAATCAAGGTTTTGAATTGCTAAATAAATTCATCAAAGATTTGGAAGAATATGGCAAGCCAGAATCTGAATTGAAACTCGAAGGTAAAAGGTTATCGGTATTTATCAATCCGAAGCCCAAGAAATAAAATTTAAGCCCCTTATGAGGGGCTTTTTTATTTTGGCTGTTTTTAACTGACTCTTATAAACTGAACCACAGATTAAATGACTCACATAATCGCTGATTTTTTTCGAATCAGACAAATTATAATATCTTGATTATCAATCAATAATGAATCTTTTAGTCGCACTTTGTTTGACTGATTGCATCATTTGCCGCCTTTTTATCGGCCGCTGAAATAGTCGGACAAGTATTTATCAATTTCTTTGCAGCATCAATATAAGCTTGGCACTTGGTTTTGTTATTGAAATCAGAAATCCAAGCATTGGCGGCATCGGTAAATTGCTTCGACGAAGCTTCGCAATTACTCACAGAAACAGTCTCTTCTTTCTTACACGCGTTAAATACAAAAGAAGCAATTAGGACGGCAACAGTTAGTTTTTTCATGGTACATTTGAGTTGTTAATTATAAAAAACTAAATGTAGTGTTGTACTTTTCAATCAGCAATTGTTTGGTTGATTATCTATTCCAAAATTTACTGAACGGTCTTTCAATAATAAATAAAGCGGTCTGAGAATCCTCAGACCGCTTTTCAATTTTTGCAAATTACAATTTTTGAATTATACCTCTTTCGCAATCAAGTTGAGAGCAGAACCTGCCTTAAACCACTCGATTTGTGCTGAGTTATATGTATGATTCAATTGGATAGAATCTTTTGAGCCATCTTTATGGTTGGCAACCAAAGTAAGTTGTTTACCTTCGGCAAAAGATGTTAATCCGATAATATCGAATGTATCATCTTCTTTAATCAAATCATAATCAGCAGGATTTGCAAAAGTCAACGCCAACATACCTTGTTTTTTAAGGTTTGTTTCGTGGATACGTGCAAATGACTTAACGACAATTGCACGAACACCCAAGTGGCGTGGTTCCATTGCGGCATGCTCACGCGATGAACCTTCACCGTAGTTTTCATCACCAACAACGATAGAACCGATTCCTGCTGCTTTGTATGCACGTTGAGTTGCAGGAACTTCACCGTATTGACCAGTTAGTTGGTTTTTAACGCTATTTGCTTGACCGTTTGCGAAGTTGATAGCTCCAATCAAAAGGTTATTTGAGATATTGTCCAAGTGTCCACGGTATTTCAACCAAGGGCCAGCCATCGAAATATGGTCAGTTGTACACTTACCTTTAGCTTTGATTAAAAGTTTCAAACCAGTTAAATCTGTTCCTTCCCAAGCTTTGAATGGTTCGAGCAATTGAAGACGGTCAGATTTTGGACTAACAGCAACTTTTACTTTGCTACCATCTTTTTTAGGTTTTTGGAAACCAGCATCTTTCACGTCAAAACCCATTGGAGGCAATTCTACACCAAGTGGTTGTTCGAGTTTTACTTGCTCTCCTTTATCGTTTGTAAGTGTATCTTTTGCTGGGTTAAACGTTAGGCTACCTGCAATCGCAAAAGCTGTTACGATTTCTGGAGAGGCAACGAATGCGTGAGTATTTGGGTTACCATCAGCACGTTTCGCAAAGTTACGGTTGAACGAGGTGATGATTGAGTTTTTCTCACCTTTTTCAGCTCCGTGTCTTGCCCATTGACCAATACATGGTCCACAAGCATTTGCCAATACCACACCGCCAATTTTACCAAAAGTTTCTAAAATTCCATCACGCTCAGCTGTATAACGTACTTGCTCTGAGCCTGGTGTGATTGTGAATTCTGCTTTTGCTGTTACACCTTTTGCTGCTGCTTGAGCTGCAATCGATGCCGCACGGGTCATATCTTCGTAAGATGAGTTTGTACATGAACCAATCAAGCCTACATCCAATTTCTCAGGCCATTTGTTTTTCTTAACTGCTTTGGCAAATTTAGAAAGTGGCCATGCCAAATCTGGAGTGAACGGACCATTGATATGTGGCTCAAGTCTCGAAAGGTTGATTTCGATTACTTGGTCGTAATATGCTTCTGGATTATCAATACACTCTTGGTCTGGGCGAAGGTAATCTTTGATGCCATTTGCCAAAGAGGCTACTCTTGCACGACCCGTTGATTTCAAGTAAGCCGCCATTTTACGGTCATATCCAAACAATGAAGTCGTTGCACCGATTTCAGCACCCATGTTACAGATTGTACCTTTACCAGTTGCCGAAAGGCTATCTGCTCCTTTACCAAAGTATTCTACAATGTAACCAGTACCACCTTTTACGGTTAATAAACCAGCAACTTTCAAGATAACGTCTTTTGCAGAAGCCCATCCTTTTAGTTTTCCAGTTAATTTAACACCGATTAATTTTGGCATTTTAAGTTCCCATGCCAAGCCCGACATTACGTCGCATGCATCGGCACCACCAACACCAATCGCAACCATACCCAAACCACCTGCATTTGGTGTGTGAGAGTCGGTTCCAATCATCATTCCACCCGGAAAAGCGTAGTTTTCGATAACTACTTGGTGAATAATACCCGCACCAGCTTTCCAGAAACCAATACCATATTTATTAGAAACAGAAGAAAGGAAATCGTAAACTTCTTTGTTTTTTTCGTTGGCAACTTTTAAGTCCTCAGCAGCACCTACTTTTGCCTGAATGAGGTGGTCACAGTGAACTGTAGAAGGAACCGCAACCTTCGGACGACCCGTTGTCATAAATTGCAACAAAGCCATCTGTGCAGTTGCATCTTGCATTGCTACACGGTCAGGTGCAAAATCTACATAATCTTTACCACGCTCTTTAGCACTCGTAGCCGTACCTTCCCAAAGGTGCGAATACAAGATTTTTTCAGAAAGTGTCATTGGGCGACCCAATAATTTGCGTGCTGCCTCTACTCGTTCTGGCATACGAGCATAGACCTGCTTAATCATATCTAAGTCAAATACTGCCATTTTTTATTGTTGATTTGAATTTTATAAATGTGAAATGGGATGTCAATTACTTCCGAATCGAAAGAATCTCCAAAACTACAAAACTACGCCCAAATTAAAACAGGAATTTTCTAAATTTTGCAAAAAAGGTATAGTTTTTAGCTATTATTTCATCAAATCCAAAAAATAAGCTCATCCAGTCTGGATGAGCTTACAAATTATCAAACATTATTTTGGTTTAATCTTCGATAACCAATGCCTTAGTGAATTGCTTAGGTTTAGTTACATCGCTATTATCCAAAACTTTGAGAATGTATTGTCCTTTAGATAAGTTTTGAATATTGTATTCCAATTGATTTTCTCCAGTACTTACTTTGCTTACGTTCTGAATGTAGGTTCGACCAGCCAAATCTGTAATTTGAACTATAAGATTTGCCTCCTTAGTCGATTTGTAAGATAACTGAACAATCTCCTTACTTGGGTTTGGATAAAACTTCATCGAAGCGATTCCTTCATCTTTATTTGTAGAAAGGTTTACCAATGATGATTTACTATCGGATGAGTTTCCTTTAATATCTTTAGCAATCACTCTCCATGCCATTTGTTGACCTTTTTCTAAACCTTCAACCTTAATCAAAGTCGATTTTGTTGTGGCGTAAATTTGCCAATCTGCTCCGTCCCAAAGCTCAACATCGTATTCATCTGCACCATTTACACCTTTCCAAGTTGCTGAGAAAGTATCTTCACTGACGTCAAAACTTTCAAGATTTGTCGGCTCTGCCAATGATGCCATTCTTGCACTTGGGAATGCCGCACCCACATTCACGGCATAAAAAGCATTTGTTGTTGAGATTACTTGCTGAGAGCCCGCTCCAAATAAATCAGTTGCAGCCTGAATTGCTCCAGTTCTGGCACCTGCATAATTTGTAGTCGAGGTCATGTAAACGGTTTCCATACGATACATGATTTTTGCTGCGTCAGTAATGCCGATTCCAGTTACATTAAAGGCATTTCCAACGTCATTTGTGCCGCTTCCACCATTAACTAAAAGATAAAAGAAGTAATTCAATACGCCACTATTGGTGTGAACTCCACAATAATCATTGCTTTGAGCAGGAGTACAATTTGGATTTAGCCAGTAAGTTCCGCCATAAGTATCAGGGTCAGAGAACTGATTTGGATTCGACATACTTCTGAATCCAAGTCCATTACTTGCATTTTTGTCGAAATCTTCACCCATCAACCAAGTACTTTTTGTCGGGAAATAATAATATTCAACACATGCTCCCCAAATATCACTAAGAGCTTCGTTTAAGGCTCCAGATTCTTTTTGGTAAACAAGATTTGCACTGTATTCGCAAACTGCATGTCCTAACTCATGCGAACATACGTCTTGCGAAGTCAAAGGGTCGAAGTTAGTACCATCACCATCACCGTATGTCATAACCGAGCCATTCCAGAAGGCATTTACATAGTTTGTAGAATAATGTACGTAACTCGTCAAGATTGCACCTGCATTGTTGTAACTATTTCTGTTATGAACATTCTTAAAATAATTAAATGTGTTGTTAGCTCCCAAGTGGGCATCCAATGCCGAATTGTCTTTGGCTGTGTTGTTATACTCAGTCCATTGGTTATTGGCATCGGTAAATGATACAGCTTGCGTATAACGTGTTCTGTTTCTTAAATTCAGTGTTTGAACAACCGAGTTTGTTGAGGTAGTATTTCTCAATCTGTATGAGCCATTGAAACTATCGGTTGTAGCTGCCTGAGTGCCAGAATATCTCGTTGCAAATGTTGCAGGTGCGTTTGCATGGTAAATACGAGGCTGAACATGAAGTATGCTTCCATCATTGGCATCAACATAAATATAGTCCCTTTTTTCAGTAGGTGCTGTTGTATAAATGTCGAATTTGTAAGCTAAACGTAGGACTGTACGGTCTTCTTTTCTATCACTTTTAAGATTTTCGACCCAAACCAGTTCGCCTTCAGGTTGGTTTTTCCCTTTGTATTTGGCGTAATAAGACTCGGCATCCTCTGTTTGCCACATAAATTCCGTTCCGCCCGAAAACTTCATAGCAACCGCCAATGCGTCTTCTTCTTTCAAATCGGCTTTTGTTTTTCGTGAATCATCACCTTTTTTGTAATCGCCGCTGAGAGATTCAATCATACCTCCACGTTCGTGAGAGATGTAAACGCCATGCTCGACCTTGATACCTTTGTAGTATTGTCGGTATTTTGCATGCGTAAAGCCAAGCTCGTCGGCTTCTTCTTTTTCAAGACGGAAATCATCTGATGAACCACACTTTAATGCTTCTTTGATTGCTTCGCGGGCATTAATTGCAAACTTTTTACCTTTGTTAAACTCGATAAAGGTAGGAGTGTCGTTTTCTGAATGTTTTTCAGTTTTTTTGATGTCGTTTTGAGCATAGCTGAAACTAAATGTTAGCCCAGCTACGAGAAAAGGTAGTAGAGATTTTCTCATAAAGTAAAGTTTAGATGTTAGTATCGGAAAGTTCTTGATTTGTATTTGAAAAAACAATAATAGATGATAGTTATTTTTCGGAAATTATTAAAAGGATACATAATAGCAAAAAGAGCCGCAAAATGCGGCTCTTTTGTAAATAACTTTTATTTGACTATATAATTTTAGAATGAACTTACATTCAATCTACCACCCGTTACAGTTCTACCATTTAATGATGGAGTAGGTGTAACAGAAGATAAAATTGCGTTTTTGATTTGTGAAGCTGTTGCACCTGGGTTTATTGAAGCATATAGAGCTGCTGCACCCGAAACATGAGGCGTTGCCATCGATGTTCCATTATAACTTGCATAACCAGAAACTACACTTCCTTTTGAACTTACTGGAACAGTTGACCAAATTCCTGAACCTGGTGCTCCTAAATCTACTTGTGTTGCTCCAAAATTAGAGAAACTTGATAATGCACCAGTATTTGTGATTGATGCAACAGCAATTACGTTGGCAACTGGATAGTTTGACGGATAGTTTGCAGTTGCATCGTTATTGCTACTTGCGTTACCAGCGGCAGCAATAAATAATATTCCAGCATTGTTAGCTCTTACAATTGCATCTTGAAGTGCTTGAGAGAAGCCGCCGCCACCCCAAGAGTTGCTCGTACACACAATATTTAGGTTATGTCTGATTTTTAGGTCTGTGAAATAATCGACTGCTTTTATTGCATTGGCAGTAGTACCTCCACGACGTCCTAAAAACTTTGCTCCAAGTAATTTAACATTCCAGCATACACCAGCTACACCTCTGCCGTTTCCACCAACTGCACCAATAGTTCCTGCACAGTGAGTTCCGTGGTCATCATCTGCACCATCAAATACCGTTCTATCATTATTGGCAAAATCCCAACCGTAAACATCATCAATTAATCCATTTCTATCATCATCCACACCATTGCCTTCTATTTCACCTGGGTTTTTACCAGCATTAGCTGCCAAATCTTCATGATTAAACATGTATCCTTCATCAATTACTCCTACGTAAACCGTATTTGAACCTGTTTTACCTCCTGCCCATGCTACTGCGGCATTACTTCCGAATTGGTTTGCTGGAGATGTGGTTGAGCCGTACATTCCCCAAAGTGAACCATTTGTGAAATAGGTGTCGTTAGAAACGGCATCATGTGTGTAAATATAGTTTGGTTCAGCATACTCGACTTCGTCAAGATTTTTTACTCTCGACAAAGCATCCAATGCATTCATTGGAATATTTGCCAGTACTACTCCCTGATTATCACCAAATTTTTCCATTAATTTCGTGAGAATCTTTTCTTTTACTTTACCGCCAATTCTACCTAAAATTTCTGCTTGTTTTTCATTTGAGACTCCACTTTTGAACTTTATTAGAATCTCATTTGGTTCGTAACTTAACCCAGAGGTTCTAAGACTTTTGTTTGTACTGCTTGAGATTGAAGTTGATTCTGGGTTTGTCGAGAGAAGTTGTTCTGTTTCGCATGAAGTGATAATTGTTCCAAAAGCAACAAAGGTTGCTAATTTTAGGATTTGTTTTTTCATTGTTGAGATAAAGTTTAGTTTAGAAAAGGTTGGTTTTGTTAGGTCTATCTTGCAAGATACCAAACGACATTTATAATTTAAACACATATCATTTTTTTCAATACTATTCAAATGTGGTACTTTTTTTGTGAAGAAGAATTGCTTCATATTTGAAGACACCCAAAAAAAAACTTATTTTTTTGGTGTTATTAGCTATATTTGAGCCAAAATTATAAACCATACTATATGGCAAAAAACCTTGTAATAGTAGAGTCACCCGCTAAAGCCAAAACAATCGAAGGATATTTGGGAACTGATTTTGTTGTAAAATCGAGTTTTGGGCATGTGCGTGATTTACCCGATAAAGAGCTTGGAATCGACATTCAAAACAACTTTGCTCCGAAATACGAAGTATCGCCCGATAAGACAAAAGTGATTAACGAACTCAAAAAACTGGCTAAGGAATCTGAAACAGTTTGGTTAGCGACCGACGACGACCGTGAGGGAGAAGCCATTTCGTGGCATTTGAAAGAATCTTTAGGACTCAAAGATAACACACCGAGAATCGTTTTTAGAGAAATTACTAAAAATGCGATTCAGAATGCAATCAAGAGTCCGCGTAATATTGATATTGACTTAGTAAATGCCCAACAAGCCCGCCGTATTTTGGATAGGTTGGTGGGTTTTGAACTTTCGCCCGTTTTGTGGGAGAAGATTAGGGTAGGAGAGAGAAAGAACCTTTCGGCAGGTAGAGTACAATCCGTTGCTGTAAGGGTGATTGTTGAGCGTGAAAGAGAAATTGATGCCCACGATTCAAAATCTTCGTTTAAAGTTGTTGCTCAATTTTTGGTTGATGGCAATAAAGTTTTGAATGCCGAATTAGGGAAGAATTTTGAGAATGAAGGTACTGCCCGAACTTTTCTCGAAAAATGTGTTGGAGCAATCTTTACCATCAAAAATCTTGAGACCAAACCAGTGAAAAAGTCTCCTGCTGCTCCGTTTACGACTTCAACCTTGCAACAAGAGGCATCAAGAAAATTGAGTTTTTCGGTTTTACAGACCATGACAATTGCCCAAAAATTGTATGAATCTGGAAAAATTACCTATATGCGTACCGACTCGACGAACCTTTCGCAAGAGGCAATCGAGAAGGCAAAAACACAAATTGAGAATGCTTACGGCGAACGCTATGTAAAAACTCGTCAATACAAAACCAAATCAGAATCGGCTCAAGAGGCTCACGAAGCCATCCGTCCAACTGATTTTGGGGCTTCGACAGTTGATGGTGATAGAAACGAAAAACGACTTTATGAGTTGATTTGGAAGCGTTCGATTGCTTCACAAATGGCCGAAGCGGAGATTGAAAGAACGATTGCAACAATCGGAATCTCGACCACTCATGAAGAATTAGTAGCAACGGGTGAAGTAATCAAATTTGATGGATTTTTGAAGGTTTACCTCGAATCTACCGATGATGAAGACGAAGAAAGCAAAGGAATGTTGCCACCGTTGAGTATTGGGCAGGTCTTGAACCTTTCTGAAATGAAGGCTACCGAGCGTTTTTCTCGTCCACCGGCTCGATACACCGAAGCAAGTTTGGTTAAGAAACTCGAAGAAATGGGCATTGGTCGTCCTTCTACTTACGCTCCGACGATTTCAACAATTATCAAGCGTAATTACGTTATTAAAGAAGACCGTGAAGGAAAAGAACGAAATTATAAGGAATTTTCCCTAAAAAATAATGCAATCTCGGAACGTCTTGGAAAAGAAACCTATGGTTCTGAAAAAGCAAAATTGTTCCCGACAAACATCGGAATGATTGTCAACGATTTTTTGGTTGATAATTTCAATGATGTGATTGATTACGGTTTTACGGCTCAAGTTGAGAAAGAATTTGATGAAGTTGCCGAGGGAAAAGTGGCATGGACCAAAATGATTGCGGATTTTTATAAGGAGTTTCATCCAAAAATCTCGCAATTAGATGGTGTGCGGGTTACTTCGAGTTCGACAACTCGTGAGTTGGGAATTGACCCCAAAACGGGTAAAAAAGTCTCGGCAAGGATGGGTAAATTTGGCCCTTATATTCAGATAGGTGAAAAAGAGGACGAAGAAAAACCAGTTTATGCAAAACTTTTGAAAGGGCAGTTGGTCGAAACTATTTCGCTCGAAGATGCTTTGGCACTTTTTGATATGCCAAAACTTCCTCGTGAGGTTGGGTTTTACCAAGATATGCCAGTATTGGTAGGGTTGGGTAAATTCGGTCCGTTTATCAAATACAACGAGAAGTTTTATAACCCTCAAAAAACCGAAGACCCGTATCAGATAACTTTTGAAAGAGCCGTTGAGATTATCCAAGAAGCCGAAAGGTTAGGTACTTTACCGCGTGAGGTGGGTGTTTTTGAAGGTTCGCCAGTGGTGGCAAACAAAGGTAAGTTTGGACCGTATCTCAAGCACTCCGATAAAAATTATAACCTCGATAGAAGCGATAACCCAATGACGGTTACGCTCGAAAGGGTAATTGAAATTATCAATGCCAAACGCCAAGCCGAAAGCAATAAGATTATCAGAGAATACCCTGAAAATACGACAGTTAAGGTATTGAATGGCCAATACGGCCCATACATACAAGTAGGAAAACGCAATGTAAAGATTCCGAAAGGAACTGACCCTGCTACCTTGACTCTTGAAGATTGCTTGAAATTAGCAAATGGGTAAAATAAAAATCCGCCTCAAAGTTAAATTTGGGGCGGATTTTTAATTTTTGGCACGCAAGCGTTTATTTTACCATGCTATAATAGATTAGCCTAAGCTTAAATCATAATCTTTCTCGTGAAAACAAATGTTATTTGTAGATATTCTTTTGTTAGAATGGCAAATCATCAGGACTAACTTCTTTTCTACTTGTAATTCTGAATTGCAATTGGTCTTGGTTTTCAAGAATCCATTGCTCACCTTTTTCTTGCAATCTACAAGCAATATATTCTTGCCCATTATTCCATTCATCAGTCGCTTTGAAGGTTTCAATCATTCCATATTTTGTCAATGTGCGAATTCCTACACTTGTTGCAATGTCTGTATATCCCGCTTTGTGCATTTCGTGTTTCAAACTATAAACTGAAACAATATTCTCTTTTGAGATTGAGTTTTCCATTGTTAAAATTAACAATGCAATTTCGTGGCTTTTTAGGCCTTCTGTTTCAACAACAGGTGTTGTACTTAGTGTTTTAACAGTTTTTGATTTTTGCTGTAATGCTAAAATTTTTCTTGTAATTGTGTCTGCTAAATGATTGAAGTCACTTGTTGAACTTGTTTTATAAGTAATAATGTGCCGATGTTGAATGTCAAATGGGAATTTTCCAACTTGTCGTTCGTCCGAACAAACCATAACAACGTCTTTGCCACAAGCAAATGCATAACCTAATTCGTACCAAACATTAGGGTTATCTGTCGTTATTTCAGCAAAACAAATTGCACTTTCCGCAATTCCATTCTCAATTTCATCAATAGGAACCCTTACACTCAGGTCTCTGTCAATTCGGTAAGCTTGAAAGTTCGCTTTTGAAATTGCAGGTTCAAAAATATCAACAAATCTCTTGTCGAATTTGTCGTTGTCAAAAGGTTGTATTACAAAACATTTTTCCATTATCTATTTTTTGTGTGATAGTTTAAAGTAATAATTGACTTTTAAAAATACGAAAGTTTTATTGTAATTGTTTCTTATAAAGAGATTTCTACCCCTCACATCTCCAAAATCGGAATAGGCCTACTAAACCTTTCTTCGAGCGAAATAAACGTTTCGGTTCGTTGGATTCCCTTCACTCGCTGTATCTTATCGTGTAGTACTTCTCTTAAATGTTGGGTATCTCGGCATACTATTTTGGCAAAAATACTGTAATTTCCCGTTGTGTAATTGATGCTGAGTACTTCTGGTATCTTCTCTAATTGTTCGGCAACTGGGTCATACAATTCACTGGTTTCGAGGTAAATCCCCAAAAAAGCACTAATATCCCAACCTAATTTAATGGCATCCACTTTCAATTCAGAGCCTTTCACAATGCCCATCTCAATCATTTTGTTCATTCTGACATGCACCGTTCCGCCCGAAACAAAAACTTTTTCACCAATTTCGGTGTAAGGCATCTTTGCATCCTGCATGAGTAAAGACAATATCTTCAAATCAATATTATCAATTTCATAATTTTGAGCTGTTTTCATATTCTTAAATTTAAAATTTATCAAAAATATGTATTTAAAATTTAAAAAATTCTAAATATTTAATATATTTTATAAAATATTTGCAATGAAAGTATTTTTTGTATTAACTTTGTAACATCAAAATGAGAGAAAGAGACACAAATCAAAACTCATTTGATTCGTTAATTGAATTGTAGGGTGATGAAATTGGCAGCCATGCCCTCCTGTCTCGGGGGTGGTGAATCTGGGATAAACGTAGCATAAAGCCGTCCTTCTTAGTCGACTGGGATTGACCACCAAAATTTTGTGCTTTGGCTAACCACACCGTGGGCGGTTCGACTCCCCCTCCTACAGCGTTGAGGTATGGAAGAAAATTTTGTAAAATTATTTCTTTCATACCTTTTTTTTTGAGTATATTTGCTCAACTAAGATATTATTTGGTTTTTAGTTTGTTGATGAAGTGTAATTGCGACACGTAATCCCGTATTGTGGATTGCGTGTTTTTTATTTGGGGTTTTCTAAAAATGATTGACTGATTCATTAAATTTATTTCAAGATTATTCATAATCTTTGCGGATTCAACAAATTTAATCCTTCAAAACCCCATGATTCGTAATGATGCAGTAGTTTTGGCAATCCTGCTTTCTGTTCTTGCTTTTGTGTTTTATACGGCATCTTTAAAATCATTCCAAAAGTTCTATAAATATGTTCCAACAATTTTGTTGTGCTTTTTTATACCTGGCTTGTTGAGTTCATTCAATATTATTTCTGCTGCCGAATCAAACCTCGATGAAATCGCATCAAGATATTTACTGCCTGTTTGTTTGGTGTTTTTGGTTTTGAGTATTGATTTTCAGGCAATTAAAAGACTCGGGCCAAAAGCTTTAATCATTTTTTTTGCGGGTGCATTAGGTGTCATGTTAGGTGGGCCATTGGGGATTTTGGTAGTAAAATCAATCAACCCTACCTTTTTTGAAGATGATAATATTTGGCGTGGAATGGCTACCATCGCAGGTTCATGGATTGGTGGTAATGCCAATCAGATGGCACTCAAAGAGGTTTTTCAACCGGATGGCAAAATCTTTAGCCAAGCCAGTGTGATTGATGTGTTGATGTCGGAATTATGGCTTGCAATGCTACTTTATGGCGTAAGTATTTCGGTTTTGATTGATAAATGGGTAAAGGCTGATAATTCGGTAATTGAAGAATTGAAAGTGAAAATGGAACACGAGGCAGCTACTCGTCAGAAAAATCCTGCACTCAAAGATTTGATAATTCTGATGTTTGTGGGTTTTGGCATAACTGGAATCGCCCATTTGGTGGCCGATAACATAGCTCCATTTATCGAGTCAAATTATCCTAATCTAAAATCGTATAGTTTAGCCTCAAAATCGTTTTGGATAATAACAATCGCTACCACGGCTGGATTGATTTTATCACAAACCAAAGCCCGAAATCTCGAAAATTATGGAGCTTCAAAATTCGGTACATTGTTTTTGTACATTTTGATTACCACAATCGGAATGCAAATGAATATCTTTGATGCTTTCCGAAATCCATATTTATTTCTAATTGGCTTTGTTTGGATTCTTACACATGGTATATTTACATTAATCACCGCAAAATTAATCAAAGCACCGTTCTTTTTTACGGCTGTTGGCTCGCAAGCCAATGTAGGTGGAGTCGCCTCGGCATCAGTTGTGGCGGCGGCTTTTCATCCGAGTTTGGCACCCGTTGGCGTTTTATTGGCAATTTTTGGGAATGCAATTGGCACATATTTGGGGTATCTAACTGGCTTATTGATGCAAATGGCTGCAAAATAGGTCATTCATCACCCCAAAATGCAGTTTTCTTTCGGTTGGCGTTATTTTTGCTTTGTTTCTGACTAATTATGATGTCAGGTAATGTTCAAGAAAATATCCATATTGCTTTTGGTAAGCACTTCTCTTTTCGCCCAAAAAAAGAAGTCAAACTACCATTATCGTTTTGAAGTCGGTTCTTACTTTTCAATTGATGGAAAATTGCCATTTTGGCAAGCCAATAACCAATGGGGGGCGATTCCAGATAAAGCAAACACGCTCGTTGTAAAGCAAAGAGTGCAGAAAGATTACGATTCAACTTCTAAATTCTTCAAATTTGGTTTTGGCGGAGAGGTGATGTCGGTATTGGGTTCGCAAGCTAAAATTATGCTTCCTGAATACTACATTAACTCAAAACTTGGCATATTTGAAATTTGTGCGGGTCGAAAACGAGAGGTTATTGGCTTTGTAGATTCTACTCTAAGTTCGGGTTCGATTACATGGTCGAGTAATGCAATTCCGATTCCGAAAGTACAAATAGGAATTCCGAATTATACGAAATTAATCTTTAATTGGCTGAGTTTCAAGGGAACGTACGCTCACGGGTGGTTTGGAAATCAAACATTTGTGAAAAATTACTTTTTACATCAAAAAACGTTGTTTTTTAGATTGGGTAAGCCAAATTCAAAACTAAAACTTCACGGAGGCATTATCCATAATGTTCAGTGGGGCGGAACTCCAAAGTATGAATTACCACCCACCGAAGATAGGTTTTTGAATGGTAAATTTCCAGCCGATTGGTACACCTACGGCAATGTCGTGATTCCGTTCAAAAAACTTTGGAATTCAAAAGATTCACTTTACAATGCTTTTGAAACGGCAAACAGATTCGGCAATCATGTGGGGTCAATAGATTTAGGTGCCGAAATTGATTTGCGTAAAGCTAAAATTTTGATTTACAAACAATCTATTTTTGATGATGGAGAATTATTTAACTTAGTAAATGCTGATGATGGGCTTTATGGATTTAGCATAACAGCAAAGCATAATTCACCCTTTAAAAAGTTCGTTTTTGAATACCTGTTTACTAAAAATCAAGGTGATTATGTGGCAGGATTAGCTCGATTGTTGAATTTTAAAGATAGGCATCCCAACAATAATAATTTTTACTTCAATCACGCCCAATACTACGATGGATGGTCATATAACCGACGAACAATTGGTACGCCGTTTATGACTCCGCAAGAAAACATCCGAAACGAAAACCGGATTGATAATAGCTCTGTTTTTATCAATAATAATAAGATTGTGGCATTTTATGGGGCAATCCAGAATCAAATTGGCAAAATCGGATTAGTTAATAGGTTCTCATACTCTCGAAATTTTGGGGCATTTAACAACTGGGGTATCGAAGATTTAAACAAATTATTTGTTACTCAGGCTTCGTACTCGATGAGTGGGATTTTCTATGTGCCGAAACTGAAATCTGATATTTGTATTAATGTTGGAATCGACCACGGCGATTTGGTTAAAGATAACTATGGGGCATATCTTTCATTTGTAAGGAAGTGGTAATACGGTGTTAAATTTAAATGTTAAGCTATAATCCTATAAAAATCTAATTTTCTTCGCTACTTTTGCATATTATTTCATAAACAAATGTGTTTGACATTTGCTTTATAGATTATCAATAACTGAAAATTGTAAATCTGACTTGTGAAGAATATTCGTAATTTCTGCATCATTGCACACATTGACCACGGAAAAAGTACACTCGCCGACCGTTTATTACAAAGAACTAATACAATATCTGACCGTGAAATGCAAGCCCAAGTGCTTGATGATATGGACTTAGAGCGTGAACGTGGAATCACGATTAAGAGCCATGCGATTCAGATGAATTATAGCTTTAGGGGCGAAGAGTTTATTCTAAATCTAATTGATACACCCGGCCACGTTGACTTTAGCTACGAGGTATCGCGTTCGATTGCAGCTTGCGAAGGAGCTTTGCTGGTCGTTGATGCTTCGCAAGGTATTGAGGCTCAGACAATTAGTAACCTTTTCTTGGCGGTTGACCATGGTTTACAGATTATTCCAGTTTTGAATAAAATCGACCTTCCGGGTGCGATGCCAGAGGAAGTGAAGGACCAAATCGTAGATTTGATAGGTTGTGATAGAGACGAGATTATTCCAGCTTCGGCCAAAGAAGGTATTGGTATTGATGAAATTTTAGCGGCAATTGTCGATAGAATTCCTGCACCTACGGGTAATCCTAATGCCGAATTACAAGCCCTTATCTTCGATTCAGTTTTCAACTCTTTCAGAGGTATTGAGGTAATTTTCCGAGTAAAAAACGGAAGTATCCGCAAAGGCGATAAAGTAAAGTTTGTAGCAACGGGCAAAGAATATTTTGCTGATGAAGTCGGGATTTTGAAATTGACCAAAGAGCCACGTGAAGTAATCGAATGTGGTGATGTTGGATATATCATTTCGGGAATCAAAATTGCCAAAGAAGTAAAAGTAGGGGATACCATTACTCACCTTGATAAGCCTACTAAAGAAGCCATCAAAGGTTTTGAAGAGGTTAAACCAATGGTTTTTGCGGGGATTTATCCGGTTGATACTTCTGAATTTGAAGATTTACGTGAAGCAATGGAGAAACTTCAACTCAACGATGCAGCTTTGGTTTGGGAACCTGAAACCTCAATGGCTCTTGGTTTCGGATTCCGTTGCGGTTTCTTGGGGATGCTTCACATGGAGATTGTTCAAGAGCGTCTTGAAAGAGAATTCGACATGACGGTTTTGACGACCGTTCCGTCGGTGAAATTCCACGTAGTTAACAAAAAAGAAGAATTAATTGAGGTTTCGGCTCCTTCTGAAATGCCTGACCCTAATTTGATAAGCTGGATTGAAGAACCATTCATCAACGCTCAAATCATTACGGCTTCTGAATACGTCGGAAATATCATGAGCCTTTGTATGGATAAACGTGGTATCTTGAAAAACCAAGTTTATTTGACTTCATCGAGGGTTGAATTGACCTTTGAAATGCCACTTGCCGAGGTTGTTTTCGACTTTTTTGATAAATTAAAGTCAATTTCTCGTGGATATGCTTCGCTCGATTACCATTTGATTGGCTACCGTGAATCAGAATTAGTAAAACTCGACATCATGCTCAACGGTGATAAAGTCGATGCTCTTTCGGCGATTGTTCACCGTTCAAAAGCCTACGAATGGGGTAAAAAATTGTGCGAAAAATTGAGGGAATTACTTCCAAGACAGCAATTCGAGATTGCGATTCAAGCGGCTATCGGGGCTAAAGTTATTGCCCGTGAAACTGTGAAAGCAATGCGTAAAGATGTATTGGCGAAGTGTTACGGTGGTGATATTAGCCGTAAGCGTAAACTTCTCGAAAAGCAAAAGAAAGGTAAAAAACGAATGAGACAGATTGGTACGGTCGAAGTGCCGCAAGAGGCATTTATGGCTGTATTGAAGATAAACGGATAATAGAAAAGACGACTTTTAGTCGTCTTTTCTTATTGTTTTATGAATGTCATACAAAGATGTTTATGAAATAAAATCGTAGAGTTTCTATTCAATTCATGTTGCTCTTTGAGTGGTTCAAGCTCATAATCAGGAAGTTTACGTTTCAGTTTTGAGTAGGTAAGGCCTGTACGAATGTAATAATACCAACCAATCAATATAAACCAAAGTAAAGAACTGATTCCGAACTGGTTTTTGTGAACTTTTTGAACTTTAAGACCTGCCAAACCTGCGAGGGTACGTAATTTGATTGCCCCCAAGAGAAATATTCTGCCTAAGTAGATTCGTTCGTTATCGTAGCCAATTACGCTTTTTTCATTTGGCAGAAACATATCACTTCGTTCGGCTTCGAGCCAAAGATTTGCAAAACGACTACTGATATTGCTATTATTGGGTTTGGTCAAGACCAAAATTCCACCCTTTTTTAAAATTCTACCAATTTCGTTTAATAATTGATATTGATTCGGAATATGTTCGATGGTTTCCATCAATAAAACATAATCAGCCGATTCGGATGCAATTGGAAGTTTCTCGTTTAAATCAATCTTTTGGCATTTAAGATTATCGCTTTTGAGCAATTCGGGAAACATATCGTAAGGACTCACTTTGGCTCCAGCTTTATGCCATAAATTCGCGACATAACCCGAACCTGCCGAAAGGTCAATAACAGTTTTTCCTTTCACATCAACTTCTTCGAGATACTTATGAATAAATTTTAATGCGTTAATCCTTGAATGTGGAACCGATTTTATCTCGTCCTCTAATTTTGCCATCCGATATTATTAAACTTATTATTTATGGTTAGGTATTATTTGAAAGAAATAGCCCGATTTTTTAGTTTGACTTTCCAGCGGTCAATTCTTTTCTTCAATTGCAAGATAAAATCTTCATTTGGGTCTGGAAGATTACCACTGAAATCAGTGCCTATTTTAAGGTAATTTTTGAAAAATGTATTGCTACTCAATCCCCATTTTAAGATAAATTGACTTCGGCCATCATTTCGTTTTACACGGGTTGTGCTGATACTCCCAAAATGATATGCCCTGCTTTTGCTGATTCCTTTATAATACCTTACGCCATAATGCCAAAGTTTTATCATGAAATCGGGGTCGCTGTACATTCCTGGCGAAAATTCTATGCTCAAGCCACCAACGGCTCGATAAACAAATGTTGGTAACACCATCGGGTACCATTGGCTGCCAGTCCAATCTGGTTGAGGAAAAGTATTGTATTCTTTTAAAAATCTTTCCTCTTCAAATTCCGATGGGTGTCTTCCGTAGTCTTGATTCGGAATGATACATTTTGTCCCACGATTGAAAGGTTCAATCATTGTACTACTTATACACCACTTATCGTCTTTGTGTTGTTTTACTTCTTCGTAAAGATAGTAATCCCAATCTGGACACAAATAGAGGTCATCATCAATAAAAACGAGGTATTCAGAAACTGCTAAATGAGATGCCGCATTGAACCCGTAACAAACACCGCTATTTTCGGCACTTTTTGTGTAACTCAAATCTTTTTGAGCCAAAACCCATTCTTCGGTTCCGTCGATGCCTTCGTTGATATGTACAACGATTTGGTGCTTGTATCTGCTGTTTTTATGAATACTACCAATGACGCATTTCAGGTAGTCGAGGTTGTTCCAAGATGGCACTAAAATCGAAAAAACTGGCTCAAAATCAAGGTTTACCTTATGAATCTTAAAGTTCATTCGTTACATTTTTTGATTACCAACCTTTTTTCAAAACATGGGCAATGTAATAAACATCCTCAACCGTTACTTTTGCATGAAGTGGCAATACGATATAACGTTCTTCTATTGCATCCATTTTCGGGAATTGCCCAACGGTTCTGCCACCAAAAATACTGTATCTATCATTTCGATAATGCACTTGAGCCGACTCAATATTGTGGTTTCGGAGGTGTTTCATTAACCCTTCACGGTTATCAACTTCGGCAGTGAGCAACCAAGCAGCGTGTTCGCGGTCGGTGTATTCGCTACCAATTACCCGAATACCTTCAATATTTTGTAGTAAATCACAATAAATTTTATAGAGATTTTGGCGGTGTGCTAAATGCTCGTCGAATTCTTCGAGGGCTGCCAAACCAATACTCGCAGAAATATCGGTCATTTGATATTTGTAACCAATTTCAGTAATGTCATTCTCCCAAATGCCATTTTGTTTTTTACTACGGTCAATTCCGAACCAACGTAACCTTTTTGCTTTTTCAACCAACTCAGGATTTTTTACAACAAGCATCCCACCGTCGCCAGTTGTAATGTGCTTGATTGCTTGAAAAGAGAACATCGTAAAATCGCTCTGACCTCCGATGTATTTGCCTTTATATTTTGCACCCACAGCATGAGCCGCATCTTCGATGATAGCGATGTTGTGTTTTCTTCCCAATTCCCATAACTCGTCCATGTCGCAAGGCAATCCACCGTAATGTACGCAAACGATTGCCTTTGTTTTTTCAGTAATGAGTTTTTCAACGTGTTTTACATCAATGTTGAGGTTTTGGTCAACATCGGCAAATACGATTTTAACACCCATGTATAAAAATGGGATATTGGTAGCCGTACACGTAAAAACAGGAGCAATGACTTCATCACCAGGTTTTAAATCGGCAAGTAGGTACGAAAGGTGTAGTGCATCAGTACCTGAGCCAACTGCAAGGCATTTGCAAGGAGCAGTGAATTTTTCTTCAAATTTTCTTTCAAATTCATCTACTTTTGGCCCTTGTCCAATCCATCGAGTGCTTAGTACTTCACTTACTGCAAATGAGGCGTTTTTAGGTATGTTAGGATGAAACAATACAATACCCTCCTGAGTACCCATCAAGGGTAGCTCATTCATTGGTTTTTCTTTTATCATTATCTTCTTAAATGTTAGGTATTTTGTGGTTAGCAAAATTTGTTGTACGAAATTAATACTAAATATTATTAAAACGCAAAATGATGAAACATTATTTTTAGCAGACGTAGGTAATATGCGAGTCGATGAATTATTAGATAATGTAGATTTGGCTTTTGGGATTTTATCGAATCTAAACAAAAAAAAGAGAGCCTCGTCAGAGGCTCTCTTTGGTCTATTAGCTAAACTTTGAATCGTTTTATTATTGTCCACGCAATGCACGAGGTATCGTAATTGTAGCAACTGGGTTAGCCGCAGGAACTAAAATTTTAACACCTTCGAGTTGAATTGCACCAACTTTTATTGATTTTCCTAAATCTAATTCTTCGATATTTAAAGAAATAAATTCTGGGATGTTTTTAGCTGGACCTTGGATACGCAATTTACGTAACATTTGTACCAACTTACCACCTTTTTGTTGACCTAAAGAAACACCTTGCAATTTGATTGGAACTTCGATTTTAATCACCTTATCTGGGTTGATTAACAAGAAGTCGGCGTGAATCAATTGGTCATTTACTGGGTGGAACTGTGTTTCTTGGAGAATAGCCGTGTATTCTGTTCCTTCAATGTTGAGGATTACTTCATAAGCATCTGGAGTATTCAACAACGGACGGAACAAATATGCTGGTGCATAGAAAGAAATTTGGTCTTCGCCACCATACAATACGCACGGAACATTTCCTTGTGCTCTCAATTCTTGTGAGGCAGAACGTCCGAGATTCGCTCTTTTAAACCCTACAATCTCAGTTTTTTTCATTTTGATTGGTTTGCTTTTTATCCTCTTAAAAAGCTTTTTTATTAATGGAATCGTATTTTGAGGATTTTAAATACGACTTACAGACCTAAATTCTGCTGATAATTTATAAATAATGTGCTAATAGAGCCATTGTCACGGATTCGTCCGATTGCTTTTCCGAATAATTCGGCAACCGAAAGAACTTTAATTTTGTCGTTCGGTTTTTTCAAAGGAATCGTATCCGTTACGATTAATTCTGCCAAGACCGAATTTTCGATGTTTTCGTGTGCTTTGCCCGACATCACTGGGTGTGTACAAATCGCACGAACCGATTTTGCACCTCTTTCCATGATTAATTCTGCGGCCTTGCACATTGTACCACCGGTATCAATCAAATCATCCACCAAAACGATATCGCTTCCTTCAACATCCCCAATCAGTTGCATAGAAGCAATCTCATTGGCTTTTTTGCGGTGTTTATCGCAAATTACAATATCGGCATTGAAGTAACTCGCTATTTTTCTGGCTCTTGCCACACCTCCAACGTCTGGCGAAGCAAACTTTAGATTTGTAAATTGTTGTGCCTTTAGATACGGAACAAAAATTGAAGTTCCTTCGAGGTGGTCAACTGGTATATCAAAAAAACCTTGAATCTGACCTGCGTGTAAATCCATACACATTACTCGGTCGGCACCCGCAGCTGTCAGCATATTTGCTATCAACTTTGCGGTAATACCCACTCTTGGTTTGTCTTTACGGTCTTGACGAGCGTATCCGTAATAAGGCAAAACAGCAACTACATAGTGAGCCGATGCACGACGAGCGGCATCAATCATCATGAGTAGTTCGAGGATATTATCGGCAGGTGGAAAGGTAGATTGAACCAAGAAAACATCGCAACCACGAACTGATTCGTCAAAACTCACCGAAATCTCTTGGTCGGCAAAGCGTTGTACACTGATTTGCCCTAAATCTTTACCGTAATAATCGGCGATTCGGCTTGCTAAATAACGTGATTGAGTACCCGAAAAAATCTTAACTTCAGCCATGAAAAGTTTCGAGTTTTAAGGTTCAGTGTTTCAATTATCCAATAAGTAACTCAACTTAGGTGTATCGAAACCTTTAAACTTTCAAACTCTGTTTTTAAATTTTCCGCAAAATTACGACAATTTAAAAGAAATTGCTACATTCGCTAAAATATTTTATGCTTCCCAATGTAAATAATTGAGAAAAGTGCTTTGCTATGATACCTGTTTTTGATTGATTATCAAACAATTGGTCTGATTTTTGGCTTTTCTTTTTCACTTGCTGTGATATTATTTGACGTTTTGGATTACTAAAATATTGAATTATGATTAATAAAAGGCTTAAAATAATGCAGCTTTCGTTGGTTGATGAAGTACCTGAACTTAACAAAATTTTCTTTTTAGACATTTTTGCTGAATCTTATTATGATAGCTCTCGAAATCGGATGCGACTTAATACTATTAAGGGGCAGCAGATTCCGCCATGCTTGAAAGTGAGTTGTCCTTCAAAATTGATTGGTAATTATCCAGAAGGAACAATTTTTAAATTAGATGCTCGATTGGTTCGTCGAGAAGGTCGCCAACCATACTTTATCTCTATCAATCGCCAAAATTTGCAGAGAGCTATTGAGTTCTTTGATTATAACCTAAAAGTTCAAAATGGTTTTGATTACGAAATCAATCCACAGAAGAAAGATATTCACAAAATCAGTAAGTTGTTGTAGGGTTTGAGATAACCTTACTACCAATTTTCATCCACAAACTTTATTATCATTACTTTCCTACAATAAACCCATCAAGAAGTGAAAATTAAATCTTATTTTACAATAGCTTTTGTACTTGCTATTCAGTGTACTTTTGCTCAGTGGACATCGACTTCAAAGCCCGCAAATCTTGTTTCGGCTGCCAATGAATTGCAGCGAGATGCTAAGTTTTCAACCGATTCGCTCGGGAATTCCTACTATGTCTGGACCGATTTCCGAAACAACAAAACCGAACTTTTTGCCCAAAAACTTAATTCTTTAGGCTCTCCACAATGGGGTAAAGATGGCGTGAGAGTAGGTGTTTTGGCCGATAACTATAATTTGAATCTGAGATTTACCCCAAAAATTATTAAACCAGATGGTCTGGGTGGTGCATTGATTCTATGGCATAATTACTACAATACCTCGAATACCCAAATTGCATATTTGTTTTTGCAACATATTGATAGTAAGGGTGTTACAAAATGGGATGGAGGTTTTAAGGCATCTAATTTATCGTTGGGTTCTACAGATGAAAATAATGAATTATTGGATGTTATTTTTCAGAATAACTCCTACAAGATTCTCTTCAACAGACACGATGTAGGCAATGAATACAGTTTTGTTTATTTGGCAGAGGTAGCATCAAATAATGCAAGAAGCGAGGATTATTTTTTACTTGAAAAAAGGGATATAAAAGGCGGATTTGATGATAAGAAAAACCAAATTATATTGATTGCTCGCGAAACCGATAATTCTTACAGCTACTACAAAGGCCCGATTTCGACACCTAAAAGTATAGTAAAAACCCCAAATTTGATTCCCCAAAGTGGCTCACATCGCATAGATATGTTCAAGTTTGATTCAGATTACAATACGTATATCGGTCGAACAGAAACAAACGGTGGTGCGAAAAAAGTATTTTCACAAAAAATAAGTAATGATGGACGTTTTCTGTGGGGAACAAACGGTTTTGTTTTTGGCGATAATGTTTCGTTTGATATTCAAGTTGTTCCGCTGTCAGACGGTGGTGGAATTGCCACGTGGATTAGGGATGTGTCGCCTGTTAGAGAATTCAGAGCTGCGAGGTTTAGAGCCGATGGTTCGATTGTTTGGCAAAAAGAAGTTGTAAAAGCAAATCCAGGATTATTTCTGCCCAATAAATTAGTTGCCGATGGTGCCGATGGAGTATTTACGCTTTGGTTTACTGATAATGGTAGCGGTGGAGCGAATTACACAGTTCAAAGAATTGATAAAGAGGGAAATCTTGTTTTTGGTGAAAATGGAAAAGTGATGGAGGGTTGGAGTGGCTTTACTGATTACCGTTTACTGGCTCATCCGAAGGGTGGATGTATTGCAATTTTTGGTGCATCGGCTACGAATGGCGATTTAAAAACATTTGATTTATTCGTCAATAAATTCAATAATGATGGTACTTTGGGTATAAAAAGTACTATTGTAATTGATACTTCAACCAAAAGAGAGTTTTCGGTTAACGAAAGTATTGATGTTAAATTACAACTCGGAGGAGATGGTTTTTTGCCAGGTAATGTATTTACAGTCAATTTATTGAATCGTCAGTTTAGATTGGTTAGGGTACTTGGTAGCAGTGAATCAAACCCAATTAATGTTAAGATTCCGAGTGATATAATTGGAGCCGATTTTCTTTTAGAAGTAGTTTCTTCGTCCCCAATAACTGAGTCTGAAAAATATCAGGTTAGAATTTTGGAAGCCCCAATTCCGCCGATTATTTCATCAGGTCAAAGTGTTTATTGTTCAGGAAGTAAAGTTCAGGTTTTAGCTTCTGCTTGCGGAGGAACTGTTAAATGGATGGACAACAGTACGGTGAACCCAATAAGTATTACGATAAATAGTGAAACCGAATTTTGGGCCACTTGTATTCAGAATGGCAAAGAGTCTTTGAAATCGAATGTCATCAAGATTGGTGTGGTGCTTCAACCGGCGGCTGCGGCGAATAACGCAGGGCCTTTTCTTGAGGGCGAAGAAATAAAATTGACATCTTCGGGTGGAAATATTTATGAATGGAAAGGTCCTAATGGGTTTACTTCAAATGTACAATCTCCAACGATTAGTGCCGCAACACCTCAAAATGGGGGTATCTATACCGTAACGGTTTCAAACAAAACCCAAGCTTTAACCTGCTCGGCAACTGCTACAACCGAGGTAAAAATCAATCTAATTTTGAGTACAGATGATGAATCTTTTGGGTCGATAAAAATCTATCCTAACCCTGCAAAAGAACAAATTTTGGTTGATTTGAAAGAAGATTTTTCGTACCAAATCTACGATTATTCGGGGCGAATCATAAAGCAGAATTCTAATAATAAATCTAATAATATTGATATAAAGGATTTAAAATCAGGGAATTATATTCTGAGATTGACCACCAAAAACCGAAAGGTTAGCAAAGTTATCAGCATAGAATAATTTGATTGATTAAATCGAATGGTTTTCTAATTTGACGGGTAATTTTATCGTTTGATAATTACCCGTTTTATTTTTTGATTCAATCAAATCAAGCAAAAGCTCGGTTGCATTTTGACCAATTTCTAATGCTGGCTGAACAATGGTTGTTAACGGTGGAAAAAGCAGATGGGCAACCTTTAGGTTTGTAAATCCCACAAAATCAATCTTTTCTGGGTTCTCTGGGTATTTGGCACGCACAGCAGTGATACAATCCAATGCGACTCTATCACTCACTGCAAAAAAGGCATCTGGCGAGTGATTATCGAGCAAATCATTGATTTCTTTTCGTGTATCATCAAAATAAAATCCACAGAATCTTACCAAAGAATCATCAAATTCGATTCCGTTTTTTTCTAAAGCTGCTTTATAACCTTCCAGTCGGGATTTGTTATTCGATAAATTTGGCATCGAAGCAAGGTAAGCAATCCTCCTTTTACCCTTTTTGATGAGGTGTTCGGTTGCTTGAAAACCTCCGTCGAAATTATCAGCAATCACTTTGTGGGTTGACATATCATTTGAAACCCTATCAAACATTACTACTGGCATGCCGCTTTCTTGTGCATTTTTGAGGTGCGAAATATCTTGGGTTTTGCCCGAAAGCGAAATCAATAGTCCGTCAACTTTGCGAGAAAGTGCATGCTGAACATTGACAACCTCTCTTTCAAAAGACTCGTGGCTCTGAAAAATGATTACATGATACCCGCGATTGTAAGCGATGGCTTCAATACCGTTGATGGTTTGAGAAAAGAAGTTGTTAGCGATTTCGGGAACTATAACACCAATAGCCCTGCTTCGATTCTCTTTTAGACTAAGAGCAATCGGGTTTGGGCGGTAATTCATTTTCTCGGCATATTCAATGACCAATCTCTTCGTTTCGGGATTTATCTCATAACTTCCTCGCAATGCTCTCGAAACAGTCGATGTTGAGATATTCAATGCCTTGGCAATATCTTTTATTGTTATAGGTTCCAATCTTAAATTCTTGGATTAATACAAAGGTTAGTCAAAATCTTTAAAACTATCGCAAAATTATTCAAAGAATATTTACGAATCAAATCAGAGCTAAAATTGGTTTCGTCGGAAACGTTACCGATAACGATTGCATAAAAAAATACTACTTATTATTTTTTAAATTATATTATTTGAGCTAAAATCAAATCAGTATTTCAGGTAAAAAATGAGTAAATCATGCTCGAAAATATTAATTTATTCAATCAATTCTTTGAAAAGTTATAATTCTGACCGTGTCATTTACACTTCTCAACCCGAACAATCTCAAAGTAAATAACTTACAAATTATATAATGAATCTTTTCAGTTTAGAAAACAAAGTGGCATTAGTAACTGGATGCAACAAAGGTATTGGTAAAGCCATTGCCATTGGATTGGCCGAGGCTGGTGCCGACATCATTGGGGTTTCGAGTACTATGCCAAGTCAAGGTAGTGAAATCGAAGGTGAAATCCTAAAAATTGGTCGTAAATTTTATCCTTACCAAGCCGATTTTAGCAATCGTGAATCCCTTTACGCATTCTTAAACAAAGTCAAGTCTGATTTTGGGAAAATTGATATTCTGATAAACAATGCAGGTACAATCATGCGAAATCCGGCGGCTGAACACTCAGATGAATATTGGGATAGAGTACTAAATATCAACTTGGATGCTCAATTTATTGTAGCTCGTGAGATTGGGAAAAAAATGATTGAGCAAGGAGGTGGAAAGATAATTTTTACGGCATCTCTATTGACTTTTCAAGGTGGAATCAATGTGCCGGGGTATGCTGCCAGCAAAGGTGCTATTGGTAGTTTAATCAAAGCTTTGGCGAATGAATGGGCAAGCAAGGGTGTAAATGTAAATGGAATTGCTCCGGGCTATATCTCGACCGATAACACCGAAGCTCTAAGAAATGACCCAGTTCGTAGCAAATCAATTTTAGACCGTATTCCCGCTGGTCGTTGGGGAGAACCCGAAGATTTCAAAGGACCTGCTGTATTTTTAGCTTCGGAGGCTGGGAGTTATGTACATGGTACGATTTTGACAGTTGATGGCGGCTGGATGGGCAGATAATTGACAATTTACTTACAATTCAAGAAAATAAAACAATGCAAATAAGACACGAAGTAAGCCGACGAGAAACGTCGAGAATGAATACAGAAGAAATTAGAGAGAATTTCTTAATCGAAACACTTTTTGAAGCGAATCAAGCTCATTTTACATATACACATTACGATAGAGTAATTGCAGGCGGTGCGATGCCAACAACCGAAAACGTAGTTCTACCGAATTTTGAGGCTCTCAAGGCTGAATATTTCTTAGAAAGACGTGAGTTAGGTATCATAAATGTGGGTGGTGAAGGTACTGTAATTGCCGATAATCATCATTTTACAGTTCGTAAATTGGACTGTGTATATCTTGGAAAAGGAACAAAAAAGGTTGAATTTGTAAGTTTGGATGCTACTAATCCAGCACAATTTTTTTTACTATCAGCCCCCGCACACAAAGATTATCCGAATCAATTGATGACCAAAGAAAATGCATCGCCAGTTGATTTAGGAACTGTTGAAACTTCAAATCAACGTACTATTTACAAATACATTCATTTAGATGGGCTTAGAAGCTGTCAACTCGTGATGGGGCTGACGGTTTTGAAAACTGGAAGCGTCTGGAACACAATGCCTTCGCACGTACATGACCGTCGAATGGAGGTTTATTGCTATTTTGATATTCCGGAGTCGCAGGCGGTTTGCCATTTGATGGGCGAACCAACCGAAACACGCCACATTTGGGTTAAAAACCATCAGGCAATTATTTCACCACCGTGGTCGATTCATTCTGGGTGTGGTACAACAAACTACTCATTCATTTGGGGAATGGCTGGCGAAAATCAAGTATTTACCGATATGGATGCCGTTGCAATTCAAGAACTAAGATAAATTTCACTCTATTATCAAACTAAGTTTCAAGTAAATAAGGTATCGAAAAAGGATTCTTCGTGAATAATTTTTTGATGCTAATTTATCAACGACCTATAAATATGATGAAAAAAATTCTATTTGCTATTTTGTGCCTTTGGGGTTTTGTAGCAAACGCCCAAACACAAATAAAAGGGCAAGTCACTGATAGTAATTCGGGAGAGACACTTCCTGGGGTTAGTATTACAGTGAAGGGTAGTTCTGCCGGAACCACCACCGACACCGATGGTAAGTTTAGTATCAGTGTACCAAACAAAAAATCGGTTTTGGTATTATCTTACATTGGTTACTTGACCCAAGAGTTTGGGGTGGGTAATCAAACAGATGTAAAGATTGGCATGGTGCAAGATTCAAAAGCACTCGATGAAGTTGTAGTAGTTGGTTATCAATCGGTTAACCGTCGTGATTTAACTGGTTCGGTTTCTTCGGTGGGAGCAAAGCAACTCAAAGATATTCCTTTGACAAATGCTGCTGAAGCACTTACAGGAAGATTGGCTGGGGTTAGAGTAACTACTTCAGAAGGTGCACCCGGTGCCGATATTCAGATTCGTATTCGTGGTGGTGGGTCAATTACACAAGACAATTCTCCGATTTATATTGTAGATGGCATCCAAGTTGAAAATGCCTTAAATTTTCTTTCGCCGCAAGATATTGAGAGCATTGATGTATTGAAAGATGCCTCAACAACAGCCATTTACGGTGCAAGAGGAGCTAATGGGGTTGTAATTATCACCACAAAATCTGGAAAAGGTGGCAAAACAACCGTAAGTTACAATGGCTCGGTTGGGTATCGTGAAATTTTCAAAAAGTTAAATGTGCTTAGTCCTTACGATTTTGTTAGATGGCAATACGAACGTACTCGTGGCTCAATTGCTGACTCGACCAGTTTTGCAAACCTTTACGGAACTTGGGATAATATCAATCAATACAAATCAATTGATGCAATTGACTGGCAAGAGGAAGTTTTTGGAAGAAAAGCACAGTACCAAAACCATAATTTTATTATTAATGGAGGAAGTCAAAATACAAATTACAACCTGAGCCTTACCTCAAATAAAGAAGATGGTGTATTGCTCGAATCTGGTTTTGATAGAAAATTAGTAACATTCAAATTAGACCATAAAGCAACCGAAAGACTTAAAATGGGTTTCAATGTTCGCTACCTCGACCAAGAAGTAAAAGGTGCAGGAACTACCAACAGCGGAACTCGTACAACAAATCGTTTACGCCATTCGGTACAATATCGCCCGTTTTTGTCGGCAGCAACTCCCGAAATTGATGATTTTGATGAAAACCTATTTATTTCATCAAGTCAATTGGTTAATCCAATCGTGATGACTCAAGCCGAATACCGCAATACCGAAACAAAAGCTATCAATTTGAGTGGTTATCTTAGTTTCAACATTACTAAAAATCTTACTTTGAGAAGCACTGTGGGTATTGATAATAATGATGCCACAACTAATTTGTTTTGGAGTAAAATTACTGGACAGGCAAGAAATTTTGCTTCAATGCCAGTTGCCCAAATCACCAAGCTGAATGGTAGAATTATCAATAACTCAAATACCCTTCAATTTGCTAAGAAGTTTAATAAAGTTCACGATTTGAGTGTTTTAGTTGGGCAGGAGATTTATGAGTTTAATTCTAACAGCTCGACAATGGAGACTCGTTATTTCCCAACTGAAATTACTGCTGACAAAGCTTTGGCAAATATGAGTCTTGGTTCGCCGCCAACTGGTGCTATTCAGCCAAGAAATGTAACAAACGTCACTCCCTCAAACCGACTTTTTTCATTGTTCGGAAGAGTTAATTACTCATTCTCAGACAAGTATTTGGCTTCGTTCTCACTTCGTTCAGACCGTTCTTCTAAGTTTAGCTACGAAAATGGTGCTTTGATTTTCCCTTCAGGAACATTCGCGTGGAGATTCTCAAACGAATCATTTGCTAAAGATTGGAAATGGTTGACTGATGGTAAAATCAGAGTAGGATACGGTACGGCTGGTAATAACCGAATCGGAGATTTGTTGTACCAGCAATTGTACGGAGTAACGGGTGAGTATGCTATTAATCATACAGTACAACCGGGTTATGCACCAGTAGCATTGGCAAATCCTGATTTACGCTGGGAGTCGAATATTTCTCAAAATATTGGTTTAGACCTTTCATTTTTGAATAACCGATTCCAATTGACTATTGATGCCTACAAAAATAAGGGTAACAATTTGTTATTGGCAGTTGCGATTCCGCCAACAACTGGTTACTCATCACAAATCCGAAATTTGGGTTCAACATCAAATACTGGGGTTGAATTACAATTGAATGCTTACGTAATCCAGAAAAAAGACCTGACTTGGAATTCGAGTTTCAATATTTCGACTAATAAAAACAAGGTTTTGAGTCTTGGTACAATTACTCAACAAACCCGAAATTCTGGCTGGCAAGGTTCAGATGGTGCCGATGATTTTTTAGTAAAAGTAGGTGAGCCAGTAGGATTGATGTATGGTTTTGTAACCGATGGTTTTTATACTGTTGATGATTTTACTTACAATGGTACAACAAATACTTACACAGTAAAACCTGGTGTGGCCGTAAATTCAGTTTATGGAACTCCACAACCTGGGATGTTGAAATGGAAAGATTTGGATGGTGATGGATTAATCACGGCCGATAAAGACCGTACCGTAATTGGAAATGCCCAACCTAAATTTATTGGTGGATGGAACAACCAAGTCGCATACAAAGACTTTGATTTTAGTATTTTCTTAAACTGGGTGGTTGGTAATGATATTTACAATGCCAACAAAATCGAGTTGACTGATGGGGCATTTACGAATTTGAACATGCTCGATATTATGAAAAACCGTTGGACAAATATCAACGATAAAGGTCAGGTTGTAACAAATCCAGAAGAATTAAAAGCATTAAACGCCAATGCCACCATCTGGACTCCGGTGCGTGTTCAACGTTATTGGTTGCATTCTTGGGCGGTCGAAGATGGGTCTTTCTTACGTGTCAATAATGTTACGGTAGGTTATAGTTTACCTGCTTCTATTTTGAAAAAAGTGAAATTGTCTAAATTCAGAATTTATGGTACAGTGAACAACTTAGCAACATTTACTAAGTACACTGGCTACGACCCAGAGGTAAATACTCGCCGAGCCGACCCACTCACACAAGGTGTGGATTTTGCGGGCTATCCTCGTGCTAAAACATGGGTTATGGGAGTTAATTTGACATTTTAATTCATTCAAAATCGAAAAAATCAGATGAAATTCAATAAAAAAATAATTATTGCGGGACTCACTCTCAGTTCACTTTTTGTGGGAGTTTCGGGTTGTAGAGATTACTTAGAAGTACAACCAAAATCGCAAATCGATATTAAAGAGGCGTTTTCAAACGTTGCCAATGCTACAAATGCAATCATTGGAGCTTACGATGAATTGATGGGGGATAATGGCTATGGTATTCGTATCAATTTGTATTATCCTTATGATTCAGACGAGGCGATTGTATCAGGAAATATTGATAATGGTCGTCGAGGAATCGGTCGTTACCAGTTATTATTAACCAATACCGAAATCCGAAATCCATTTTTGCAATTGTACCGTGGATTAGAAAAATCAAACCTTTGTATCGAGCAAATTCCTCAGTTGGAATTGTACAATTCTGGTACTGATGCTGAGAAAAAAGAATTAAGAAGACTGCACGGTGAAGCATTGGTATTAAGAGCTCAATATTTGTTTGAATTGATTCGTAACTGGGGCGATGTGCCTGCACCGATGATACCCGCGTATCGTCAAACCGATTTCTTTTTACCAAATGCAAATCGTGATGAAACCTACGATAAACTAATCGCTGACCTCAAAGTTGCTGCTGATTTGCTACCATGGAGAACCGAAGTGCCTCGTAATGAGCGTATTACCAAAGGTGCTGCGAAAGCATTAAGAGCAAAGTTGGCATTATTTCGTGGTGGTTTTTCGCTACGTGCCAATGGTAAAATGGAAAGAGGAAGCAATTATTTGGACTACTACAAAATTGCTCGTGACGAATGTGCAGAATTGATGGCAAAACGTACGGAACATACTTTGAACCCGAACTATGAAGATATTTGGAAGAGATATTTGAGTGCTTTTCAAATGGACCCTTTCGGTGAAATCATTTTTGAAGTAGGTGCGGGTGGTTCTAACTCTAACTCCGATAGCCGCATGGCGAACTACAACGGACCGAGTATGAATGCAAACTCTCGTTATGGTTCTGGTGGAGGTGGTATCTTAACTTTACCAAACTTCTTCTACGCCTTTGATTCTACCGATGTTCGTCGTGATGTTTCAGTTACTTTTTATGCCGTAAATGCTACCAATTTGAAGACGCCACGTCGTTTGGGTGAATTGACAGATGGTAAGTTTCGTAAAGATTGGAGAAATCCACTTTTGCCTGGTACTGCATTGAATGTAGGTTATAATTGGCCACTAATTCGTTTTTCAGATGTATTATTAATGTTTGCCGAGGCTGAGAATGAAATCAATGGAGCTCCAACCGCCGCTGCTATTGCAGCTTTTGAAGAAGTAAGAAGACGAGCTTTGAAGAATATCGGTACTACACCAACTTCAAAAAATGCCTTTTTCAATGCAATCGTCAATGAGCGTTATTTGGAGTTTGGCGGAGAAGGTATCCGTAAATATGATTTGATAAGATGGAATTTATTGGATGCAAAAATCCAAGAAACCCGAACTAAAATTGAACAAATAAAGAATGGAACCGGCCCTTATGCATTTGTACCTCGATATATGTTTTGGAGAAATAACGGCGAAGAATTACAATTTGCCAATTCGTTCTACAAATCAACTTCGCTCACAACTGCACCTTCTGGTTTGACTCGTTTAGATTGGAGACAGCATCTTACGGGTAATTTGATAGATGGTTTACCATTAGAAAGAGGTATCGCAAGATTTTTTGTAACGGGTAAAAGTGAGTTATTTCCATACGACCAAGCAACAATTGATGCTTATCAAGGTAAACTCAAACAAAACCCTGGTTATTGATGCATTATCATGTTTTGTCAAATATAAGTTTTGGTATTTAGTTTTATCTTATTAGTTAGATGGGAGGCTTCTTCCATCTAACTTTATTTTACCATGAAAAAACTCATTTTAATCTATCTTTTTTTCATTTTCTCGTCTTTTAGCATTGACCAAGAAAAACCAACTATATTCTTAATTGGTGATTCAACTTGTGCCAATAAACAACCCATTGACCAACCCGAAACTGGTTGGGGTATGGAGTTTTCTAAACTTTTTACTGACGCAATCGAAATTCAGAACCATGCTGTAAATGGCCGTAGTACCAAAAGTTTTCGGAGTTTAGGCCATTGGAAAACCGTTCAAAGTCGTTTAAAATCAGGAGATTATGTTTTTATCCAATTTGGACATAACGACCAAAAAGAATCAGACACAACTCGATATGCTGCAGCACAGACAGATTTCCGAAAAAACATTATCCGATACATCGAGGAGACAAAAGCAAAAGGGGCAAACCCAGTTTTGCTCACACCAATAATGAGAAGAAAATTTGATGATAATGGTAAATTTATTGACCAGCACGGCGAATATCCGCAAGTTGTTAGAGAGATTGCTAATCAGTATCATTTACCGCTAATTGATTCACACAAACATAGCCAAACCATTATCGAACAACATGGGGTCGAAGGCTCAAAAAAGATTTTTATGCACTATACAGGTGGGATTTTTCCGAAATTCCCGAAAGGAATTGAGGACAATACCCATTTCTCACAATACGGAGCGTCTTTGATGGCGAGTATGGTTGCTAATGAGTTAGTACAAATCGGACATCCACTCAGAAGTTTTCTTTTGAAATCGCAATTTCAAGACAAATACCTTTATGAATTACCAAAGGTTTATCTGCCTGTTTTTAGAAAAGATACTTTCAATATTGTTCGTTATGGTGCAAAAACCGACGGAATTACACTCAATACCAAAGCAATCAATCAAGCCATTGAAATGGCTAATCAAGCGGGTGGTGGAACGGTATTGATTCCAAAAGGTTTGTGGTTAACTGGACCAATAACGCTAAAAAACAATGTAAATCTTCATGTTTCGCGAGGTGCAGTTGTTCAATTTACAAATAACTCTGCTGAGTTTCCGTTGGTTAAGACCAATTGGGAGGGTGTTGATGCCATTAGGGCAATGTCGCCAATTAATGGTACTGATTTAGAAAATATTGCAATTACAGGTGAGGGTGTTTTTGATGGTGGTGGAGAAGCTTGGAGACCCGTTAAAAAAAGTAAAATGACTGGCGGAGAATGGACAAAATTAGTGCAATCTGGAGGTGTTTTGAATGATAAAAAAGACACTTGGTACCCAACTGAAAGAGCGTTGAAAGGTTCTACACTAAATCGCCCGGGCGTAATTGCTGAAGGATTCGATTTTGCCAAAGCCGAAGAGATTAAGGAATTCTTACGCCCAAATATGCTTTCACTGATTCGTTGTAAAAATATTTTACTTGAAGGTTTTTTGATTCAGAATTCGCCAGCATGGACTATCCATCCACTATTGTGTGAACATTTAACACTCAATAACGTAAAAGTTAAGAATCCGTGGTACGGCCAAAATAATGATGCTCTTGATTTAGAATCCTGCCGAAATGCAATTATTGAAAATTGCAGTTTCGATACGGGTGATGACGGAATCTGTATTAAATCAGGTCGTGACGAAGAAGGTCGTAAAAGGGGAGTGCCGACTGAAAATGTGATTGTTAGAAACTGTACAGTATTTAGAGGTCATGGTGGTTTTGTAATTGGCTCTGAGATGTCGGGTGGGGTTAGAAATATGTACATTTCAGATTGTAACTTTTTGGGTACCGATGTCGGTCTGCGGTTTAAGACGGCTCGTGGTCGAGGTGGAATTGTTGAAAAAATTTATATTGCTGACATTAATATGACGGATATTCCGGGTGAAGCGATACTTTTTGACATGCATTACATGGCAAAAGACCCTGTTCCACAACCCGGAGAATCGAACGAAATGCCCAAAATGGAGACTCTACCTGTAAATGATGGAACACCACAATTTAGAGATTTTTATGTTCAAAATGTGATTTGTAAAGGTGCTGAAACTGGTATTTTGGTTAGAGGTGTACCCGAAATGAACGTAAAAAATGTTTGGATTCAAGATTCTTACATCCAATCAAATAAAGGGTTTGTTTGTATCGAAGGTGAAAATATCAATCTTAAAAATGTCACACTTTTAGCCAAAGACCGTTCGACAATCAATATTCATAATAGTAAACAAATTATGCTTGATAAGATTGAGACACAAGCAGGGAAAGAAGTTTTTATGAAGGTTTCAGGAGAATCAACGAAGGCAATTAGAGTAATTAATACTGATACAAAAAAATCTAAAGTTGATTTTGAGTTGGGTCAAGGAGTTGGCAATAAAGTGATTCTAAAAAAATGAAACTGATGGTATTAGTAATAAAATTATTGATGATTTTGAATTTTGTAGGATGCAAGTCAGGCAATCTCAAACCTAATTCTCAAGCCGAATTATTGGAAGTAAAGAAAGATTCTGTTGCCGAAAGAATGCTTTTATACCAGCGAGCTAACGGTGGATGGTGTCAACCGGGTGGAAATGCCATTAATTACAACCTTCAATTGACAGAGGTTCAAAAATCAACTTTACTGAAAGAGAAATCTAAACTCGATGCTACCATTGACGACCAAGCAACCACTCGTGAAATAAAATACTTAGTTTCGATTTACAAGAAAACCCAAAATAGCAACTACTTAAAATCGGCCGAAAGAGGAATTTTTTATTTGCTTACCGCTCAAAATCCAAAGGGTGGTTGGGGACAGTTCTATCCTGATTCGAGTAGTTATCGAAAGTACATAACTTTCAATGATAACGCCATGATTGATGTTCTCTGGGTTTTAAAGTATGCATCAGAATCAACAAACGACTTTGATGTAATTGATAAAAACTTAGTTCCTAAAGCCAAATCTGCGGTCGAGAAGGGAATAAATTGTATTTTAAATTGTCAAATCAAGCAAAAAGGCGTACTGACTGCTTGGTGTGCTCAACATCATAATCAAACTCTGGCTCCTGCCAAAGCACGTGCATTTGAGTTACCTTCAATTAGTGGAAACGAAACAGTAGGAATCGTTAGGTTTTTAATGAGTTTTGATAACCCATCATCACAAATTAAAACTGCTATCGAATCCGCTTGTAAATGGCTTGATTCGGTAAAAATTGTTGGTTTTAAAGTTATTGATATTCAAGATTCAAATCAACCGTCGGGGAAAGACCGAATCGTTGTTGCAGACCCAAATTCTACAATTTGGGCAAGATTCTATGATTTAGAAACCAATAAACCGTTTTTTACTGGTCGTGATAGTGTTCCACACGCCACACTTGCCGAAATTGAAAACGAACGTCGGATTGGTTATGCGTATTATGGCAACTGGCCTGCCACATTATTGTCGAAAGATTATCCTGCTTGGCAAGCAAAATGGACAAAGTAAGGATAGCAAAGGATGGTTTGTTATACAAGTAGCTGTAATTTTATACCTGAATCCGAACCTATTTTAAACCTATAAAACTTATTAAGAATGGAATTTACGAGAAGAGAATTTTTACAAAAATCATCAATTTTAACGGCTGGAGTAATGGCTGGTGGAACTGCTTTGGCTCAACCTTTCGCCAAGCGAAAAGTGGCGATGGTTGGCACTGGACATCGGGGAACAGGAATGTGGGGAACGCCCGTTATCAAAGAGTTTGGTGATATTATAGAGTTTGTAGGATTGTGCGATAAAAACATTGGCCGTGCCGAAACTGCTAAAAAAATGCTTGATGTTTCATGCAAAACCTATATCGATTTTGAAGCTATGATGCGTGAGCAAAAGCCCGATTTGCTTATCGTTACGACGGTTGATGGTACTCACAGCCAATTTATTATCAAGGGAATGGAAATGGGTGCCGATATTATCACCGAAAAACCAATGACAACCGACGAAACTCAGTGTCAAGCCATTTTGGATGCCGAAAAAAGAACTGGAAAAAAGGTTACAGTAACATTCAACTATCGGTATTCGCCACATCGTCAAAAAATTTATGAATTGATTCGTGAGGGAGCTATCGGTAAAGTCACTTCGGTAGATTTCCATTGGTATCTTGATGTTCGCCACGGAGCTGATTATTTCCGTCGTTGGCATCGACTCAAAGAAAATAGCGGTTCGCTTTGGGTTCATAAGGCTTCACACCATTTTGATTTGTTGAACTGGTGGCTTGAATCTGAACCTGAAACCGTTTATGCTCAACATTCGCTCGAACATTATGGTAAAAACGGAACTTTGAGAGGTACTAACTGTCGAACTTGTCCGCATACAAAAGATTGTAAATTTTATTGGGATATGACCAAAGATAAACGTTTGGTTGCCCTTTATGCCGACAACGAAAAATACGATGGCTACCACCGAGATGGCTGTGTTTTTAAAGAAGATATAAATATTTATGATAAAATGGCTGCCACAATTCACTATGCAAACGGTGTAAATGTGAGTTATTCATTAACGACCTATTCACCATACGAAGGTTACCGAATTGCATTTAATGGAACAAAAGGTCGTATTGATGCTTGGATTAAAGAATCGGGCAAAATGACGATTGAGCCTTACGACGAAATAATGCTTACCAAAAACTTTGGGGATGTTGAATACATTAAGATTCCGCAGGCCGAAGGTCATGGTGGTGGAGATGCAAAACTGCGTGATAAGATTTTCAGAAATCCAAATGCTCCTGACACATTCCGCCAGTCGGCTGGTAGTCGTGATGGTTCAATGGCTATTTTGGTTGGAATCGCTGCTCGTAAAAGTGCGGATTTAGGACAGCCAGTAAAAATTGGAGATTTAACTTCATTGAAACCTCTTGCAGCAAAACCATAATTCACTGCGGTGGTATTGTTATGTCGTATCACCGCAAACCTTTTTTCTATGAAATTCAGATTCATTTATTTACTGCTCGTTTCAACTTTACTTTTAAGTTTTTCATTTAATACACCCAAGCCAACACTTTATATTATTGGTGATTCGACTGTAAAAAATGGAGCTGGAAAAGGGGCTGATGATATGTGGGGTTGGGGGAGTTTGATTCATGAATTTTTTGATACAACCAAAATTTCTATCGAAAATCATGCAATTGGTGGTAGAAGTAGCCGAACTTTTTTGACCGATGGCCGTTGGGATAAAATTCTACCAAATCTAAAAAAAGGCGATTTTGTGTTAATTCAATTCGGTCATAACGACAATTGGGCTATCAACGATACACTTCGTGCAAGAGGTACGATTAAAGGAATTGGTGAGGAAATTGAAGAAATAGACAATGTAATTACCAAGAAACACGAAATCGTACATTCATTTGGTTGGTATCTTCGCAAATATGTAGATGAAACCAAATCAAAAGGTGCAACTCCGATTTTGTGTACATTGGTACCTCGGAATAGCTGGAAAGATGGTAAGGTGAATCGAAGCAATGATTCTTACGCTCTTTGGACAAAACAAGTTGCTGAATCAAAAGGTGCTTATTTAGTTGATTTGAATGAAATTGTTGCTCAAAAGTACGAGTCAGAGGGAGAAAACGATGTTAAACAGAAGTATTTTACCAATAAAGACAACACTCATACCAACAAAGCAGGTGCTATGTTGAATGCAGAAACAGTTGTTTCAGAATTAAAAAATCTGAAAAAATGTAAGTTGAAAAAGTATTTGAAATAATTTTTCTGTTGCTTTACATAATATTATTCTCTCAACCATTTAAATGTATAAGCTATGAAATCTCTTCAAATCTTTTTCATCATTAGTTTTTTGAGTCTTCAAACCAAAGCTCAAGAAAATGTAGGAGCAAAACCAATTGTCATAATTAGTTACAATCACGTTGGATTGGCGGTTAAAGATTTACATGCAAGTGCTAAATTTTACCGTGAGATTTTGGGTCTTGAGCCAGTTCAAGTACCCGATAATTTGGTGGCGATTAGAAGATGGTTCCAAATAGCAGATGGTCAACAACTACACTTACTTTTGGGACGAAAAGACCCAGTTAGCAATAACGATAGAAATGGAACTCATTTTTCTTTAACTATTCCAGCCAATTCTGCCGATGGTGTCGAGGCTTTTCTGAAAGAAAAGAAGATTGAGTATATCCGACAAAAAAGGTTTGATGGGGCTTACCAAATTTATGTAACCGACCCCGATGGTTATGTGATTGAACTCAACGAACCCAAAATTTGATTTGAAGTCATAGTTTTACTAATCAATTTATGAAAAAAATACTCTTATTTCTCGGAACATCAATCATGTTCTTTTCAAATTCTATTGCTCAAAAATTCCCCCAGAAACAAGATTTGGTTAATGATATGCTCTTGGCAAACTCTTATTTTGTTAAGAAATGGCCCGACCCAACCATTCCGATAATTTCTGATAAAGTTCGCAAAAGTAACCTCTGGACAAGGGGAGTTTATTATGAAGGATTGATGGAATTGTATAAAATCACCCAGAAGAAAGAGTTGCTTGATTACACCAAAACTTGGGCAGAGGGACACAAGTATTCATTGATTTATGGCCCATTCAACCGCCATGCCGATGGGCATTGTGCCGCCCAAACTTACATTGATTTGTATTTGATGGAGCCTTCCGATAATAAAATCAAGGAAACGAAAGCCAATATTGATTCGATGCTGAACACATCAAGGGTTAATGACTGGACTTGGATTGATGCTTTGCAGATGGCAATGCCAGTTTTTGCAAAATTAGGCGTAATCTATAAAAACGATGCATATTTCGAGAAAATGTATGCATTATATGAACATTCAAAAAATGTTGAGGGTGGTGGACTTTATAATAAAACTGAGAAACTCTGGTGGAGAGATAAAGATTTTGTACCACCCTATAAAACACCAGGCGGTAAAAATTGCTATTGGTCTCGTGGAAACGGCTGGGTGGTAGCTGCTTTAGTAAAGGTGATGGAAATTATGCCCCCCAATGCACCGCACTATGATGAATACAAAAAAACTTACCTTGAAATGATGGAGGCAATTCTTCCTTTACAAAGAGAAGATGGTTTTTGGAATGTCTCGCTGACCGACCCTTCTGATTATGGTGGAAAAGAACTCTCTGGAACTGCACTATTTGCTTATGGAATGGCTTGGGGAATGAATCATGGACTGCTCGATAAAAAGAAATATCTAAAACCGACTTTGAAGGCTTGGGAGGCGATGAAAAAAGATTGTTTGCATCCGGATGGGAAACTGGGGTATGTTCAAAGTACTGGAAAGCAACCGTCTGATGGTCAGCCACTTAGCTACGACAAGGAAGCAAATTTTGAAGATTATGGATTGGGTTGTTATCTTTTAGCTGGTTGTGAGATTTACAGATTAAAATAACGAAATAACTACATAAAAAAACCGTATTACAGTTATTTCTAAATAACTGTAATACGGTTTTTTTCAATTGATTTACAAATTCTTTTTCTTTAATTCTTCAACCGCATAATTGACTGCTCTTGCCGTGAGAGCCATGTACGTGAGCGATGGATTTTGAGTACCAGTTGAAACCATACAAGCACCATCGGTTACAAAAACATTTTTGCAGCGGTGCAGTTGGTTCCATTTATTGAGCATAGAAGTTTTTGGGTCTTTTCCCATTCTGATTCCGCCCATTTCGTGGTTTTCATTAGCAGGAAGTCGCTTATTATCAGTCTTTTGTATATTTTTGAAGCCTGCATTATGGAACATCTCAGCAAATTGTTCTTGGGCATCTTTTATCATTTTTTCTTCATTATCACCGTATCCTATCGAGAACCTTAACTGTGGCATACCATACTTATCTTTGAGTGAATCGTGCAATCTAATAAAATTACTTTCTTGCATTATAACTTCACCAACCATTCCTAAACTCATCTGCCATGGACCTAAATCTTGTTTTATAAGAGTAGCTTTTAGGTTTTCGCCTAAATCACTATTATTTTGAATTACTGACCTTGACGAGCCACCTTGTGCTGCATAACCACGGATAAAATCAACCGAATCTTGTTTTGTTAGGTTTCTGAATCTCGGAACATAAATGCCATTTGGACGTTTTCCATCTGACTTAAATTCGGCAAAACCCTCAAACTCTCCTCTTACATTTCCTCGGTAATTATGCCATCCAATAAATTTGCCCAAAACACCACTATCATTGCCCAATCCATTCGGAAAACGATTTGAAGTGGAATTCATCAAAATCAAATTCGAGTTGAACGTTGAGCCATTCAGAAAAATAATTTTTGCATAAAACTCAATCATTTCTCGTGATTCGGTATCAATTACTTTTACTCCAACGGCTTTTTGTTTTTTTTCGTCATAAATAATTGAATGAACAAGCGAATGTGGTCTGAGAGTCAATCTACCAGTCTTTTGAGCCCATGGAATTGTTGAAGAATTGCTACTAAAATAACCACCGTATGGGCATCCTCTTTCACAAATATTTCGATTTTGGCACTGAGAACGCCCTTGTTTGTGATGAATCGGATTCGCTTTTGTTAAATTTGCCGACCTTCCAATAATCAAATGACGGTCATTTCCATATTTTTCGGCAGTTTTTTGTTTGAAATGCTTTTCAACGCATGACATTTCGTGAGGTGGTAGAAATTCACCATCGGGCAGCGATGCCAATCCGTCTTTATTTCCATTCACACCAATAAATTTTTCTACATAACTATACCACGGTGCAATGTCTTTGTAACGAATCGGCCAATCGGTTGCAAATCCATCTCGTGCAGGGCCTTCAAAATCATAATCGCTCCAGCGTTGGGTTTGTCTTGCCCAAAGTAGCGAACGCCCCCCGACCTGATAGGCACGCATCCATGAGCTTGGTCTATCTTGCACAAACTCTTGCTCTTCGTCTTTAACCAAAAAATGCAAGGTAGCTTCTTGAAAAATGTAATGAGTGCTTGGTACTTTATATTCTTTAGCAACCTCTTTTGGAACCTGATTTAAGTGTTCAAATTCCCAAGGCATTTTCATCGTAGTCGGATAATCCGCAATGTGTTTTACATCGCGGCCACGCTCTAAAAGCAAAGTTTTTAATCCTTTTTCGGTCAATTCTTTTGCTGCCCAGCCGCCACTAATACCAGAACCAATCACAATGGCATCGAAAGTATTTGCTTTGATTGTTTTATTGATATAATGCATAAACTTTTATGGTTGAATAGTTGGGTAAATTTATAACAAAAACCTATATTCAAACTATCTTGTTTTCAAAAAAATAAGGCTATTTCGTTAAAAAATAGCCTTAAATCAAGGAGTTTTGCTCAATTGGTATCTTATTGACCTTTTCTGATATTATCTTGAATTGCCAATATTAATTATTATTTCTTTTCGTATTGAACCGCACTGTCATTGATACTGTATTTTCCGCCTTCAATCAATCGGATTATTTCAGAACCAGCCAAAAGAACTGGTCCATAACCATGAGCGGCATACACATTGACAGGTCTGTAATAATAAAACGCAGGGTCGAAGCCCATTCCTGTACCAACACAAACACCCTCAACTTGCCCTTTTTCGGTAACTTTTGTAGCAACGGCATTCCAACCAAGCATCACCATTGGTCCATAAGCATTGGCATCAATCCATCCTTTATTTATTCCTTTTGCAATTGAGTAGGTGTAAATTGCTGTCGCTGAAGTTTCAAGGTACGAATCGGTTCGGTTTAGTAGCTGATGCCAAAAACCAGTTCCGTCTTGGTACGAGGCAAGACCTTTGACATGGGCCTTGTACAATTCGAGTATAGCAGCTCGGTTGGGGTGTTTTTTGGGTAAAATATCTAATAATTCGGTCATTGTTAAAATCGCCCAACCGTTGGCTCTTCCCCAGTAAAATTCTGGGTGAACATCCATACTTTGAACCCAGCCGTGCATAAAAACGCCTTTTTCTTTGTTAAACATCCTTTTGGCAAATTGCAGAACTTGTTTGGTGGCATCGTCATAATATTTTTGTTGACCGGTCAATTTACCCATTTGCATCAATGCAGGCACACTCATAAACAAATCATCGAGCCAAAGCGTATTTGGCAACGGTCGGTTTCGAGCCAAAGTACCATCAGGCAATCTAAATTCTTTGGTTGAAATATAATTGATGTAGTTATCAATTAATGGTCTGAGTTTATCGCTCAATCCAGCATTCTGAGTGCGAATCATGGCGGCACACATTGCCCCACAATCATCTAAAGCATGTGGCTCAACAACTTGAACGAGCGAATATCTGCGTTTCAATTCTGGAAAAGTCTCTTTTTGTTTTTTGAAATAGGGGGCATACTGAGCCAAAAAATCTAAACGAGTTTTTACATAGTCATTATAACGTGTATCGCCAGTGGCACTTGCCACCGAAAGCATTCCGCTGTAAGTAACTCCCCATTCATAACTTGTTAGGCTAAAATCACCTCTTTCTACAACAACATTTGAGTCGGGTTTTGAGAAATCAGTTACTAACTCTTTGGTTTGTTTATTTATGATTCGAGTAGGAGTGACTTCGTTAAGGTAATTATATACTCTATCTAAAACTTTTTTGATTTCGGTTCGATTACTTGCACCGTACGGCACAGGGTAATCGGGTTGAGCCGTATGCAATAATTCAGAATGTAGTGTTTTTTTTTGCTGTGCAATCGTTGAAAAAGTACAAACAGTCAGTACGAGACTTGAGATTAAAATATGTCGTTTCATTGTTTAATTTTTGCTGAGTTGAATACAAATATCAGTCTAAATTAGCTTATGAAGCAACTATAACTTTCCTACACTATCATGTATTGTTGTTGTGTTGTTTCCTTTTTATTACCTGCATTCTTATATAAATACAATCAATCGATATTCATAAATATATGATTTTGAACTAATATTTAGCCTGAATTATACTTTTTTGAGAAAAAATATGAATTCTATTTGAATTTGGGAACGTTACCGAGAACGTTTGCATAAAAAATATTTGGTATTCGATTGGTATAATTTTCAATATCTGCTAATATGGAGTTAGAAATCTAACCCAAAAGATTTTGTATTCTTGTTGAATCTTAGAAAAGTACAATTGATTTAAAAATGACATTAGCCGAAAAAAATATTATTTCTGACAACTCAATTGATTGGAAAGACCTCGGAAATGGGGTTCGTCGTAAGGTTATGTTTTATGATGAAACCATGATGATTGTTAAGTTTGAATTTAAAAAAGATGCGGTTGGTGCATTACACAGCCATCCACATTTACAAATAAGTTATGTTGCCAGTGGTGTTTTTGAATTTAATCTCGGAGGAGAAAAAAAGATTATTCGCCAGGGTGATATTTACAATGTACCTTCGGGAATCGAACACGGTATCATCTGCCTCGAAGATGGAATTTTAGTTGATGTATTTAACCCTATTCGCCAAGATTTCTTGGGAAATTGACAAAATAAATTTTATGAAGAAATTACTGATTTTATTGCTTTTAATTACGAATTCAGTTTTTGGGCAGTACAGACAATACGCCGAAAAAATGGCCGAAACCATCATGAAAACCTATCCAGATTCGATGGTTGTGATGCGTTACACCTCTATTGTTGAACCAAATGAACCTGCTAACGTAGCTGATAAAAACCGACCTGCCAAATGGAATTACGAGATGGGAACAGTTTTTATGGGTTTTGAACGCCTTTGGCGTACATCGGGCGATTTTAGGTATTATGAATACATGAAAAAGATTTTGGACAAATTCATTACCGAAGACGGAAAAATCAAGACCTACAAAATGGAAGATTATAACCTTGATAATATCCCGACTGGACGCCAATTATTGACGTTTTTCCAAACTCAAAATATCAAAAAATACAAACAAGCTGCTGATTTATTGCAAATCCAGTTGGCAAGACAACCCCGAACCAAAGCCGATGGATATTGGCATAAGTTGATTTATCCAACCCAAATGTGGCTCGATGGATTGTACATGGCTCAACCATTTAGGGCTGAGTACGCTTTGATGACTGGCAAAACTGAAGATTTTGAAGACATCGCCAATCATTTCATCATTATGGAGAGAATGGGTCGTGATGATAAAACTGGTTTGCTTTACCACGGATGGGACGAGAGTCGTACTCAAAAATGGGCAAATCCTCAGACTGGTAAATCGCCTGAGTTTTGGAGTCGTGCGATGGGTTGGTATATAATGGGTTTGGTAGATGTATTGGAAAATTTTCCTGCTGAGCATCCTCGTAGGGCCGAATTAGTAAATATCCTAAATCGTTTGTCGTCTGCATTAATAAAGTATCAAGACCCAACAACTGGCGTATGGTGGCAAGTAACTGACAAAGGTGGCAAAGAAGGAAATTACCTCGAATCTTCTGGTTCTGCCATGTTTGTAATGGGATTGGCAAAAGGTGTAAAGTTGGGTTACTTACCCGAAACTTATCTTCCTGCTATCAAAAAAGGGATGGATGGGTTAATCACGCAATTTGTCGAGAAAGATGCACAAGGTACTTATCATTACACAAAAGCTGTTGGTGGAGCAGGTTTGGGAGGTACTCCGTACCGTGACGGGACATACGAATATTACGTAAAAGAACCGTATCGAACCGATGATTTGAAAGCAATTGGGCCATTCATTCAAGCTTGTGTAGAAGTCGATTTGCTCAATAATAGATTAGGTAAAGGCAAAACCATCTTGGTTGATAACTACTTCAATAATGAATACCGCAATGGTTTAAAGTTTCATTATACATGGACCGATAAAACCGATTCGGGGTATTCGTGGTGGGGTGGATTGATGAATGACATGGGAGCGAAAACGGCTTTGCTTTCGACCGAACCAACACTACAAAACCTCAAAGGAGCAAAAGCGTTGATAATCGTTGACCCTGATACAAAGAAAGAAACAGCCAATCCTATTTTCGTACAACAAAAACACATTCAAGTTTTGAAACAGTGGGTAATGAATGGTGGTAAACTGGTATTATTGGCAAACGATACAACCAATTGCGAAATCAAAAATTTTAATAATTTGACCAAAGCATTTGGAATTGAACTTACTGGTAAAAACCGAAATATGGTGAAAAATGACCAATATGAGCAAGGAACATTCATGCTTTCTGGCAATGACGAAATCTTTAAAGATGCTCGTAAAATCTACGTTAAAGAATTAGTTACACTGAAAACTTCTTCACCGGCCAAACCACTTTTTGAAGAGGGTGGAGACACAATTATGGCGGTAGCTAAAGTTGGAAAAGGTGAAGTTTTTGTTTTGGGCGACCCTTGGATTTATAATGAATATGTAAATGGTCGAAAATTACCATCCGATTTTGAAAATTTAAAGGCAGCAAAATATTTGGCTGAATGGATGTTGAAATAAGCCAATTTATCAAACCCAAAATGAATGAAGCATTCTAATCAAATTTTCTTATTAATTACCCTTACATTTTTGTCTTTTCGTGGATTTTCTCAAAAAATAATCGTTTCAAAAGATGGAAAAGGTGATTTTAGGAGTATCCAAGAAGCAATTAATAGCCTCGATACAACTACTCAGACCAAGAGATTAATATACATCAAAAACGGAGTTTATGCCGAGAAATTGATGATTACAAAATCATTTTTTCGATTGAAAGGAGAATCTGAAAAAGGTGTCATTATCAAAATATCTCTACCCCGTGATGTTTGGAGATGTCAGAATCCTGATGATTTCGGGGCGGCTACCATCAATGTTAAAGGCCATGATATTGTATTCGAAAATCTGTCTGTAATCAATAATTATGGTTTTGAAGTAAAGGGAGACTCGATGATAATTTGTCAAAATGAATCTGGTAATCAAAACAATGTGACACGCGATAGGTATACTCTTCCGAGAGAAAAAGGAGAGGCCGAAGGTACTAAAATTGTAAGAAAAGATGGGCATCAATTTGCATTTCGTTCCATGCCCGGAGCTACTCGTCTAAGTTTTATCAATTGTACGTTTAGAGCAGGTGGAGGCGATACCGTTAGTCCTTGGGATGTAGAAGGAGGGCTTTTCTATTTCAAAAATTGTATAATGGAAGGTCATGTTGATTTTTATTGTCCGAGAGGATGGGCTTATGCCGAAAACTGCAAATTTATTTGTCACAATATGAATGCTGCTATTTGGCACGATGGTTCTGGAAACAAAGACCAGAAAACAGTTTTGAAAAATTGTACTTTTGAAGGAGACAAAGGCTACAAATTAGGCCGTTTTCACCGAGAAGCCCAGTTCTACCTTATTGACTGTAAATTTGACGAAAACATGGCCGATGCCGATATTTATTGGGTGACTGCTGCTCCAAAACCAATCGAATGGGGTAGAAGAGTCTATTATTTTAATTGTCATCGTCCTACCGAAGATTTCGACTGGCATAAAGATAATATTGAAAAGAATTTGGCAAAATCTATCACACCATCTTGGGTTTTTGGTGATAAATGGAAAAGTCTAAAGCCTTGAAAATTAGAAATTATGAATACTCTTTCAAATCAAATACTACAAAATACTAATCTAAATAAACCACAGAAAGAAAAAGTTTTACAGTTTGGAACAGGCGTTTTGTTGCGTGGTCTTCCTGATTTTTTGATTGATAAAGCAAATAAACAAGGTATTTTTGATGGTGGGATTGTAGTTGTAAAATCAACAGATTCAGGCGATTCTTTTGCATTTGAGCGTCAAAATAATCTTTACACTATTTGCGAAAGAGGAATCGAAGATGGTGAAGAAATTGAAAGAACAACCATTTGCACTGCAATAAGTAGAGTTCTTTCGGCAAAATCTCAATGGAATGACATTATTGATTTTGCAAAATCTGATGATTTGCAAATTGTCATTTCAAATACAACCGAGGTCGGAATCCAATTGATTCAAGACGATATTTCATCAAATCCCCCCATTTCATTTCCCGGAAAATTATTAGCAGTACTATACGAAAGATGTAAAGCTTTCAAGGCTGATAAATCAAAAGGACTCATTATTATTCCGACCGAATTAATTAGCGATAACGGTACTAAACTCCAAGAAATCGTCATTGAATTAGCCCACCTCAATAACCTTGATTCAGATTTTATTGATTGGTTAGAAACCGCCAATACATTTTGTAATTCGTTGGTTGATAGAATTGTTCCGGGTAAACCAAATGAAGTTGAATTCCAAAAGTTATCAAATCAATTAGGTTATCGCGATGATTTAATGATAATTGCCGAACCATATCTACTTTGGGCGATTGAGGGTGATGAAAAAGTTAAAAGAATCCTTTCTTTTGCTTCTGTTGATGAAGGTGTAATCATCGAAAACAATATCGAAAAATACAAAGAATTGAAACTCAGAATGCTTAACGGAACGCATACTTTGAGTTGTGCATTGGCATTTTTGAGTGGTTTCGATACAGTTAAAGATGCTATGAAAGATGAATCCTTTCGAGGTTTTATCTACAATTTGATGTTTTCAGATATTGCAAACGGAATACCTTACAAAATTGATAGTAAAGTAGTTCAGAGATTCGGTTCGCAAGTTCTCGACCGTTTTTCAAATCCAACACTCGACCATAAATGGCTTAGCATTTCGGCTAATTATTCTCAAAAAATGTGGATGCGTAATGGTGCTACGTTTTTTCAATATGCAACTAAAATGGGCTGTGTTCCGAAATACATGTCAATTGGTTTTGCGGCATACATTCTTTTTATGAGAAATATAAGAATTGATGGCAATAAGTTTTACGGTACTGCTAACAACGAAGAATATTTGATAAATGATAGTAAGGCTGAATTGTTTTCAAAGTATTCGAAGAACTATGGTGATAATCTCGGTGAACTTGTAAATGTGATTCTAAAATCAAAAGAATTATGGGAGCAAGACTTAGCTCAAATTGATGGGCTTGCCGATTCGATTACCCAAAATCTTGACTTCATGATTCACAATGGAGTAAAAAATATACTAAACCGTACATCAATTATGAGTACAGTGTCATAAAAATATCATTATTGAAAGAAAATTTATTTGTTTTTGGATATTAGACCAAGTACTTTTGAGAATTCTAATTCAATTATCTAATTAATGAAATCTTTTTTAGACAAAGACTTTTTATTGCAGACCGAGACGGCACGTGTTTTATACCACGAATTTGCCAAGAAGATGCCGATTATTGATTATCATAATCATTTACCTCCCGACCAAATTGCTTCTGATAAAAGATTCGAAAATATAACCCAGCTTTGGCTTTACGGTGACCATTACAAATGGCGTGCGATGCGTACAAATGGTGTAGATGAAAGCTATTGTACCGGAGACAAATCTGATTACGAAAAGTTTGAAAAGTGGGCCGAAACTGTGCCTTATACGATGCGGAATCCACTTTATCACTGGACTCACCTCGAATTACAGCGTTATTTTGGCATCAATGATATTCTGAATGGTAAATCAGCCAAGAAAATTTATGATGAATGCAATGCCTTGATTCAAACTCCAGAATATTCAGTTCGTGGGCTACTACGCAAAATGAATGTAGAGACATTGTGTACCACCGATGACCCAATTGATAATTTGGAGTTTCATCAGCAAATTCGTGATGAAAAAATTGGGGTAAATGTACTACCTGCTTTTCGTCCAGATAAAGCAATGGCTGTTGAAAATACCGCAACATTTAATCAATACATAAATAAACTTGAAGCGGCTTCTAATCAGTCGATTAATGATTACAATTCGTTTTTAGATGCTCTCAAAAACCGCCATGATTTCTTTGCAACAGTTGGTTGTAAGGTTTCTGACCATGGATTGGAGCAAATTTATGCCGAAGACTACAACGAAGGTGAAATAAAAGCGATTTTTCATAAAATCAGAAATAATGGTCAACTCGACCAAACTGAAATTTTGAAGTTTAAATCGGCAATGCTCGAAATCTTTGCAGTTTGGGATTGGGAAAAAGGTTGGATTCAGCAATATCACCTTGGTGCTTTGAGAAATAACAATACTCGTCGCTTACGTGAACTTGGCCCTGATACGGGTTGGGATTCAATTGGCGATTTTGAACAAGGCAGAGCAATTTCAAAATTCTTAGATAGATTAGATAATCATAACCAGCTAACAAAGACAATTCTTTATAATCTTAACCCGAGAGATAATGAATTGATGGCTACCATGATTGGTAATTTCAATGATGGTTCGGTTGCCGGAAAAGTACAATTTGGTTCTGGATGGTGGTTTTTAGACCAAAAAGACGGAATGGAAAAGCAAATCAATGCTTTATCAAATATGGGGCTATTGAGTCGATTTATCGGAATGTTGACCGACTCAAGAAGTTTTCTTTCGTATCCTCGACATGAGTATTTCCGCAGGATTTTGTGTAATATTTTTGGAAATGACGTAGAAAACGGCGAATTACCAAATGATATTGAATGGATTGGCAAAATGGTGGAGGATATTTGCTACAACAATACCAAGAACTATTTTGGGTTCTAAATTAAAAATTCAACCCTTTTACAACATAACCTAATTATTAGACAATGAAAAAAATTGGCAATTACAGATGGACAATTTGTAGTTTGGTCTTTATGGCTACTACAATAAACTATCTTGATAGAAATGTCATCAGTTATTTAAAGCCTTATTTGGCTGAGGCATTTAATTGGACTCCCGAACAAGAAGTCAATGATTATGCAAACATCGAAATTGCCTTTAAACTTGCTTATGCCTTTGGGATGTTGTTTGCAGGTAATTTTGTCGATAAATTCGGTACAAAATTAGGTTATGCCATTGCCACAGGTCTTTGGAGTGTAGCAGCAGTTGGACACGCTTTTGTAACTGGTACTTTTGGTTTTATAATCGCTCGTGTATTCTTAGGCGTTACCGAAGCTGGGAATTTTCCTGCTGCAATCAAAGCAACAGCTGAGTGGTTTCCGAGAAAAGAAAGGGCCTTAGCTACTGGTGTTTTCAATTCGGGGACGAATATCGGAGCAATTTTAGTTCCGCTGACTGTGCCAGCAATTGCCGAAACTTGGGGTTGGAAATGGGCATTTATCCTTACTGGTGTTATTGGTTTCTTTTGGTTGTTTCTGTGGTTTATTTTTTATGAAGTCCCAAACAAACAAAAACGCCTTTCAAAAGAAGAGTATGATTACATTCATGCCGATAAAGAGGAGGTTGTTGTTCAAGAGAAAACTTCATGGTTCAAACTATTGACATTTAGACAAACTTGGGCTTTTGCAATTGGTAAATTTTTATCTGACCCTGTTTGGTGGTTTTATTTGTTTTGGTTGCCAGATTTCTTGATGAAGCAGTACAACCTTTCAAAAACTGAGATTATTTGGCCATCGGCGATGGTTTACATCATTGGTAGTATCGGAAGTATCGCTGGCGGTTGGTTGCCACTCAAACTCATAAATAACAATTGGTCGGCATTTAAAGCACGTAAAACCAGTATGCTGATTTACGCTTTTGCCGTGTTGCCAGTACTTTTTGCTCAATATGTAGGTGCAATAAATATGTGGTTAGCTGTTTTGGTAATCGGTATTGCGGCTTCGGCTCACCAAGCATGGAGTGCTAATATTTTCACGACGGTTTCTGATATGTTCCCTAAGAAAGCAACCGCTTCAGTAACTGGCATTGGCGGAATGTTTGGCGGAATCGGTGGTATTTTATTGTCTTGGTTAGTCCAAAAAAATATGTTTGTGTATTATACCCGCATAGGTGATATTCAAACTGGGTATTTTATAATGTTTTGTATTTGTGGAGCAGCTTATTTGTTGGCTTGGTTTATCATGCATTTGTTGGTTCCAAAAGAAAAACAAGTAGAAATCTAATTACTATTCAACTATGAAAAATACTCTTTTAATTCTATTGACGTTATTTAGCATTTCGACATTTGCACAATCAAAAGATGAGGTTGCAGTGGGAAAAGCCGTTGAATTTTTGAAAAATGCGATGGTAAGCGGGAATCGTACAGATTTAGAATCAATTGCTGCAAATGAGTTGACTTATGGTCATTCTAACGGTTTAATTGAAGACAAAACTCAATTTGTAGAAGCTATAGCGTCTGGTAAATCTGATTTTGTAACCATCAATCTCTCGGACCAAACGATTCGCATTGTTGGCAATACTGCTTTAGTAAGGCATAAATTGGCAGCCGAAACAAATAACGGAGGAGTGGCAGGTTCTACCAGACTTTCAATACTTTTGGTGTTCCAAAAACAAAAGGGTGCTTGGAAACTCCTTGCCAGACAAGCCGTTAAAATTCCTTAATATTAGAGAGGTCTTCAAATTTGGAGACCTCTTTTTTTGTTTAATAGTTGAATAAAACAAAAATTAAACCGTATTTTGTATTCAGTTACTTCAAACAAAACTAAGATTTGTAAATCGTGAGAGTCGAACTCGAAAAAATCATTGATAATCTTGAGACTGTATTTCGTGGTGATGCTTGGCATGGTCCTTCTATTTTGGAACTTTTGCAGAGCATGCCCAACGATATAACATCAAGAAAATTTCCGTATTCTAAACATTCCATTGCAGAGTTGGTTTTTCACCTCACGGCATGGCGTAAATTTGTAATCAAAAAGATTGAGGGCGATATTCATTACGATTTAGTCAATGAAGAAGATAACTACGGAACTGAGGACGTCTTACAAGATTGGAAGATTTTGATAGAAAACCTGAAATTGGCTCAAAGCGAATTGGTTGAAAAACTCGAAAGTTGTGATGATGAACTATTGGCAAAGATGGTTCCGGGTCAATATTACGATTTTCATAAATTGTTGACTGGTCTCATTCAGCACGATACGTATCATTTGGGTATGATTTGGGTTTTGTGGGAATGATTATCAATTATTCGTTGTTTGTAGGTTGTTATTATATTTTGAATTATAAAAATGGAAGAGAATCAAGTAAGTACCATTGAAATCGAAAGAATTAAGAATTTATTCAATGCAGCATTTCATGGTGGAGCGTGGCACGGACCTTCGGTCTTAGAAGTTGTAAAAGACATCAAGCCAAAAACTGCGGGTCATCGTCAGAAAAATATTCATACAATTGCCGAATTGATTTACCACATTACGAGTTGGAGAATCTTTGCGGTTAAGAAAATTGGCGGAGACGAAGAATTTGTCATTGATAATGATAAACTCAATTGGGGAAATCTTAAATCAATTGATGAATTTGAGTGGGAAACCCTTCAAATGGAATTGACACTTAGCCACGACGAATTGATGTTGGCTTTAGAAGATAAAGATGATTCATTCTTGGATGAAATTGTTCCAGGCACAGAGTACGATTTCCATACACTTTTGCACGGAATCATTCACCATGATTTATATCACACTGGGCAAATTGCCATTTTGAAAAAAATGAAACCAAAGTCGGCTGACGAAGATGAAGATGTGCGAGGTAGCCGTTATTTTAATGATGGTTTTGAAGATGAGTATTAAAAACACCTAATAATACATGCCAATTGGATTGAGTTTCTCAATCCAATTTTTTTTGCATTTTTTCGGCCAAAATTGTGTAACAAGTTATCCAAGCTTTCTCGACATCATCGTTCCAATCTTTTTGTAAAGCATTTGCCAAAGTCCAAATCAATGCGTTCCCGACCGAATCATAGTGTTTTGGCTTTGCTCCATATCCTTTATGACTATTACCCATTTTCTCTATTTCATCTGATAATCCATCTAAGTTTTCGAGATTCAACACAATTGAATGAAGCATATCAATCAGTTTTTTTGATTGGATTTCTTTTGGAGTTTTAAACATTCTTTCGAGTGATGGATTTAGCAAAAATAATTTAGTGTAAAATACATCGCCAAGGAGTTCAGGATTGATGCCCTGTAATTTTCTCCAACTCTTCTTCACAATTTCGATTTCTTTAGCGGTCATTTGTCGATTTTTTGTACAAAGTTCTTCAAAATAATCTTTAAAAATAGTTTTTCTTGTCGAATTGCATTAAATCGTAACAGAAATGTGTAAAAATTAATTTGAATTGAATTTCTTAGTATTGTTTAGTAGTAATCTTCAAAACCATTCAATTCGAAATTTCCGCAATTCATTCCATGATTTCGTCAACTCATTTCTAATTTTTAGAATTTTTAATAACTTATTTCTTTATTTAAAGTAACTTTTTACAATAGTTGCTTTAGAATTCAAAAAGCTATGAATGCAATAATTATTGAAGACGAAAAATTGGTTGCCAAGGAATTAACAATAAAAATTGCCGAGGCTGATGCAGATTTGAAGATATTGGATATTCTACCAAGTGTAAAAACTGCACTGAGGTGGCTTGGCGAAAATGCGGAGCCTGATTTGATTTTTGCTGATATACAACTCTCTGATGGTGTTAGTTTTGAAATATTTGAAAAGTTTAATCTGACTTGCCCAATTATTTTTACAACATCTTATAACGAATATGCAATAAAAGCTTTTAAGGTTAATGGTATTGATTATTTGTTAAAACCAGTCGAACCCGAAGACTTACAAAATGCTATTCAAAAAGCTAAGAATATCAATAAAAACCAGTCAAAGTCTTCACTCGACATCAACAGATTGGTTGAAATGTTGCAGTCTGGAAGTTCAGGTAAACAGGTTTATAAAGAACATTTTTTATGTAGTCATCGAAATGCTTGGGTGCCAATCAAAACCAACGATATTGCTTTTTTTAATTACGATTCGTTGGTATTTATACATACCAAGTCAAACGAAAAGTATGTAGTTGATGGAGATACAATGGATGAGATTGAGGGTATGCTCGACCCAAATAAATTTTATCGAGTAAATAGGCAATTTATCGTAAATATTGATGCAATTAGCCGAGTTTGGGGCTTAGAAAACTCCAAGTTGATGTTAAAATTAAAAGAACCATACCAGTCGGTTGAAATAGATATTAGCCGCCAAAAAGCACCTATCTTTAAGAAATGGTTGGAAAAGTGATGTAGAATGATGAATACTATATACGAAATGACATTTTTTTTAAAGTTTCCAAAATTTCATCGATTTTGCATAATTTTTATATTTATAATTTTCCAAATTGTCTGTTGCACGCCTAAGGTTTTATCTCAGCGTCTTCCGTATAGTTTTGAGCAAATTAGAGTTGATGGTAGTACCCTCGATAACATAATTTACTGTATGCTCAAAGACAGTAGGGGGTACTTTTGGTTGGGTACTGCCAATGGTCTAAAACGCTTCGACCCCAATTTTATAGTTAGCTACACTAAAGAAAAAAACAACAAAAAGTCATTAGTTCATAATAATATTGGAACCCTTTGCGAAGACAAACAAGGCAGAATCTGGATTGGGACTACGGAAGGAGTCTGTTATTTTGACCGAAAAACAAATCTCTTTACTCGTATCGAAGAAGTTAGTAAACCTGATTTTGCTTGTAGAAATATTATTTGTGATTCAAGGGGCGATATATGGTTTTCGATTCGTGACGGTGGATTGTATAAATATGATACAAAAACAAATAAACTAAGCAATTTTAGGCATCAAAGTAATAATCCAAAGAGTTTGAGCGTCAACCGAATATTGGTAAACGGACTTTTAGAAGACCCCTCTGGAAAAGGACTTTGGATTAGCTGTAAAGACAAACTCAATTACTTTGATTTTGCCACACAAACCTTTTATCATTCGGATAACAATCCTAAAAATATACCTATTTTAACTCCCACCATCAAAACTGCACTGACTTTTGACCAAAACCTACTTGTATATTCAGATAATGCTACTGGCGAGATATGTTGGTACGATACTCGCTTTCAAAAGGTTGTAAAAACCTTTAGGGTAATTGATAGCGAAGGAACAAACCGAACCAATTTTTACAAGATTTTCTTTGATTCGAATAGAGATTTGTGGATTGGCACATTTGAGAATATGATGATTTATGTTAATGCTAAATTGACCAAAACAATTTTGATTCAAGATGAAAAGGGTTTAAAAAATACTTTTACAGTAAATGCTTTTAATGATGTTTTGCAAGAAGAAAACGGAACGATTTGGTTTGGAACACTCAAAGGTTTATCGACAATAAATGGTCTTGCAGTAAAGTACCCTAACGAACAGTTGTTTAGCATCTATGATTTTTCTAAAAATTTATTTAAAAATCATTTAGACGATAAAATTATTGATTTTGTAGAAGACTCCGAAGATAAATCTTGGTGGTTTTTGGCATCTCAAAAAAGTATTTTCAACTACAATCCTATTACTGATAAATATAGTGAGTATAAGTTACCTTCAAATACGTTCCAAAGTGAATTTGAAGAGATAATTTCCTTAAAAGAATTTGGGAGTAAGTTGTTGATAATAAAGCGATTAGGAGTACTGTCTTTCGATAAAAAAACACATAGAGTTGAATACATTAAACTTTTAGATTTTACAAAAAACTCAAATGAAATAATTACACAAACGGCAATAGCAGGCGATTCGCTTTGGTATTTTACAAAACAAAATAGAAGGCCAAAAGCTTATAATTTTCACCTCAAAAAGAAAAATAAAACATCTTATCCAATCATTTATGGTAAAAATACTGTAAAAATTAATGAGGAGTTAGAAACGGCTGTTTCACACACTTTAGCTACAAAATCAGGGGAGTTTTGGTTAGGGATTCATTCGGGTGGACTGGCAAAATTTAATCATAGATTGAATGGATTTGAGGTCATTAAAACAAGACAAGATGTAGATTTTACAAAGATAGGGTTCAATAGTTTTGATGAAGACAAAGACGGAAACATCTGGATTGCTACGTACGATTTGGTTAAATTCAATCCTAAAACTTATGATTTTCAGTCTGTTTTAGACTTAGATTTAATCGGTTCGATGGTTGTGGACGACAACGGTAATGTCTGTATGGCAACTTTGGATGAATTTATGTTTTTTAATGAAAAAACTGATGAGAAATTTACATTTAATATTGGAAACAACACTTTTTCGGATAGTTGGGGAAATAATCTTAATAAATTAAAGGATTCAAAACTGCTTTCAAGAAACAACCAATCTGCTATACTTATCAATTTCAAAGACCTCAAACTACCTTCTTCAAATGACAAACTGTATATAGCTCGTGTTCAAGCGGCAGATTCTATAATTCAAATAAATGAGCAAAATCTCAAAGTAAATTTTAAAGCCGAACAGAATTCTATTTCGATTGCATACGGAATTTTGAGTCCACCGAATACAGTTTTGTACGAATATTTTTACAAATTAGAGGGTTTTGATAAGGATTGGCAACAAGACAAAAGGCGAGTAGGGTATGCTATTTACGGCAATTTGGATGGTGGAGATTATGTTTTTAAGGTGAAAGCGAAAGATACGAATGGGAAGTTTTTGAAAGAACAACACATATTTATAAATATTGCTACACCATTTTATAAAACAACTTGGTTTAAAATCCTTAGTCTTTTGATTGTTGTAGGGTTAATCCTTTGGTTTATTCGTTTTAGGGCAAACCAACGTAAAAAAATCTATCATCTACAGTTACAATCGACCCGACTGGCAAAAGACAAGACCGAGATTCAGTATCAAAATTTAATTAATCACCTTAACCCCCATTTTTTGTTTAATAGTTTAACTTCACTTAATAGTCTAATTATTACCGAGCCAAAACAAGCGTCTAAGTTTTTGCAAAAGTTGTCGGCAATATACAGGTATATTTTGCAGAGTAAAGACAAAGAGACAGTTACAATCGAGCATGAATTAAACTTTGTAAAAAACTATATCGAGCTTCAAAAATCAAGATTTGAGGATGGATTACAAATTGATGTAATGATTGAAGAAGAATATCTATCGAATGGGATTGTGCCTGTAACGCTGCAAAATTTGTTTGAGAACGCAATCAAACACAACATTATCGAAGATTCTAATCCTTTGAAAATCAGCGTTTTTGTAGATGGAGATTATTTAGTTGTTAAAAATAATTTACAACGGAAGAAATTTGTTGAAACATCAAATAAACAAGGACTTGAGAGTCTAAAGAAATTATATTCTTACCTAACTACCAAGCCCTTTGAAACTCTTGAAACAACCGATGAGTTTATAGTTAAAATACCTTTTGTGTGATTGCTACCTTATTTAAGTGTTTCGATTTTTACTTTGTCTGGCTATCTCTCGTATTTTTCTGAACTGCAATTGCTCCAAAAAGTGCTAAAAGAAAAGCAAATGCATAAAATCCTTTTTCGGATGGTAGTAGGGTAGCGTTCCATAACCCAACAGCAAGTAAAACAATGGATAATACAGTACAAACCCAGCATAAACTATAGTAAATATCGGTTACTGGGATATTTTCTAAACGGTCTCTTACGTTTTTTGCAATGATATTACTGCGAAAAGTCCCAGAATCAGGATTGTAAAGTAATATCCTTTTTCGTTTAGAAGCATTTCAGAACGCCAGAGACCAATTACATAGCCCAGCATTCCTGCTCCCATTGCTACCCATGATGCCCCAATAAATGCAGATGATGGTTTTTGATTCATATTTTTGAAAATTTATAATTATTAATATTGGTAGTTTGAGTTAACAGCTTTTACACTCTATTGTTAAGTGGTTCAAAACGGCATCAGTCTATAATTACAAAATTACTTTCTTTTGATTGACCAACAAAACGCATCGAATTTTTACCTTTGTTTCTTGGTGTAGGAATATTAAACGAAGCTTCAATCCTGGCTCTCATAACAGTAACTTGGTCGTAAGTAAACGAATCTCGTGAGTCTGTTGACATGTAATTCATTAAATTCCGCTGTGCAAATTTGATTCCATCGCAACTGGTATCATAATTGGCACTTACTTGTCGGGGAGTATCAAAAAGTCCATCAGAATGATTTTGGTCTTGACAATTTTCTTGAAACCCAAATGTATGAGGTAGTCCTAAAGCGTGTCCAATTTCGTGAGATAATACACTATTTTTATACATTACCCCACCCACAGATGGCGAATCGGTCAGAATATTGGCTGCTCCGTTTATTCTAACATGGTCATTGAAATAACGAGTATTTGTATTACTCCAAGCCAATTTTTCAGAATTTAGATTTATGATTGATAAATTATTATATTCCTGCGGAATCAAATTCTTTCGGTTGTTATCCATCATCGACATTTTGGCAATACCCGCATAACCCCAATTTCCAAAATTTTCTACAACAATATTAAAGTAGGAGTTGGTATTCCATTTGGCTAACTCGTTTGATAAAGTAAGGTCAAATTGAGCTTGAGAAGCATTATATGAATAATTTTCAGTTAATGCTACATACGGACGCATAAAATTAAGCCGATTAACTCCAACTTCTTTGAGAAGATTTCCGCTTGGGTCTCTGTCTGCCAAATAAAATTCAATGAAGGTATCAGAAGCATTAGGGTCAAGTTCGTTGCTAACAAATTTGTTTCTGAACATTGCATTGATTTGTGCTATCTTTTTGCCGTTTTTTAGCTGCTCAATCGCCAATTCGATAAATTCTGCATCTGTTTGTTTAGTTGCAGGGTGCGAGTAGGGGCTTGGTTTACAAAAATGAAATACAACCGGAATTCTTACAACTTCAAAAGTTCTTTCTCGACGCACTTCAAAAGTTGTTTCAACTTGTTTTCCGTAGGCATTCAGCGTAATTTTATTAGTACCTGCTTTTGTAAATGAAAAATTATCAAGACTAATTATTTCATTACCTATTGTAGCTTTTATACCTTTTTTTATCGGAATCTCAGCATTGTTTTTGTCATATCCTTTTACAGAAAGCTCTGGTTTTGAACCAATTAATGTATGATTTACCGCAAATTTTGAATAAAAAGCATTGGTTAATACAATTTTATCTAACTCTTTATTAGGATTTTTTACTAAATACTTTGAGGATACACTGCTCTCTACGTCATTGATTTTTGCCTTAAATTCAATTTCTCCTTCAATCTCAAAATTATATTGACTACCTGAGAGCTCTTTTCCGTTGGCGAAGTAGGTAACTTTACCATTGTAGTTTTGATAAACTTTGCCATTGTCGTCCTGCACATCTATAGAAAGGACGATTGGTTCTGACTCACTCATCCAGAATGTTCCAGCAGGTTTAGAAATTTTAAGGGTTATTGATTTAACTTTTATTTCTGATGTTCGAGAACTATTTTCGATTGATTCTTTTTGGCAAGATTGAACAATTAGGGTACATAAAAATAGTACCCAAGTTAAATTAGTTTTCATGGTAAATAAATATTTTAATCCGTTAAAATGTTTTCAGGCTTTAATTCTTCAAATTTCGGATGAAGATTTGAGGTATAGAAATTTTTAATATCGAAGTGTCGATAAAGAATATTAAAATGACGAAATGTTAAATCGAAGTGTCTTTAATGTAATTTAATCAATTATTATCAGACTTTGTTCGGAAATTATTCATTAGATAGCCCAAAAAAGACTTGTTATCTCTTCTCCTTCAAATTCGGTTGAATAACGGTTGGGAAGCTCCGTATTAAGAATTGTTCCATTTAATTCGGTTATCTCAAATTGAGATTCTTTTTTTACTAATTTGAATCCAGTTTCTTCAAACAATCTAACCCATTGCTCGGTAGCATAGTGTTTTTCAATTCTAACATCTTCTTTATTACCCAAAACATCATCAATTTCTCTACTAAAAAATAGCTTTAATGCAGCTTTTTCGTGATTTGAGATTGGAAGCGAATCAATTATTCTGAACAGCGTGCCGTAATGATTGATACAATTATCAAATCTCTTTTGGTAGTTTTTTTCAAAATGATTAGAGTTGGGTTCGCTCAATGCAAAAGCAGAAATTTTGAGTGATTTCAAATTTTCAAATACTGATTTTCTATTTTCAGCCGTCTGAATATGATGAAGAGCAAACGAGGCATTTACATATATTCCATCATTTGATTGAGGCAATAAGTTCTCAATATCACTAATCGATAATTGCTCAATAAATGCTTCTTTAGAAATTAATTCTATTTTGAATTTTGCATTTAAACTTGCTTCAAAAATATTCTTTTCAGCAGTATTCAGTGCATCAGCGAAGGGTTCTATACCAATAATTGTGAGGTTTTGAATTTTGCAATCTTGAAGTTTTTTGAGACCAGCAATGATATTTGTTACTTGAAAGCCCGTACCTATTCCAATATCCATCAATACCGGATTGGTAAGGTTTTTTAGAGCATCTATCAATAATGTATTTATACAATTTTGACTTAAATTGGCAAGAGGGAATTGTTGAATAAGCAATTCAAACAGACGGATTTGTGGAATTTCAAATCTTTGTAAATAAATATGCTCATTAGTTTGTTTTGACTCAAAATGTTTTCTCATTGCTTTGGCAATCGAGTAAGTAAACATTGCATGTGGGTCTTCTAAATTTTCAACTGCATAATGGTAAATTACATTAAGTCTTTCAAAATCTTCATTACTCATTGACATTGGAAACCTTGATGATAATTCACGAAGTTCTTGGAGTTGATTTTTAGCTTTCATAGTTTTAACTTTTGGCTTTTCGATTTGATGAAATATGCTTTATTTTCAATGTATTTGATTGTTGTGAATTTCACGAGCAAACAAAAATACTACTAACATTGAAAATAAAGTAATTTCTACAACTTACTGACCAATAGCAAAATATGCAAAAGTAAAATTAGATAAATTTAATCCCCCGCCAGAATGATTGCAAAACCTTGCAGTAGCACCACTCGATGTTGCGTTTTCAACACTGATAACTACTTCACCAGTATAAGTTCCAGATACGAGATTGCCGATTGCTACTGCGGGTGCTGAAGTAAAGCTATTAGATGGGAAACTGAACCCCCATGTTATACAAGCATTGTTCAAAATTGATATATTTCCAGTCGAAAAAGTATTAGTAATTAGCCTAAGTTGTTGTGAAGTATTGTTATAGAGAATGCCCTTACCTTCAATACTTAGATTACCGTCATAATTAACATCACCGCTTATATATAGCTTACTACTTGAAGGCGTCGAACCAAAACTGACATTACCGCCATTAGCAATCAATATTCTTGAAATTCCACCCTCAATAAAATCTAATCTATCGGCTGCGTCTTGATAGGTAATTCTATACGTTGTTAGGTCGGCTGTACTTGAAAATGCGATTGACCTATTCAATAATTCTACTTTCTCAGTTGGGGTGGTTGTACCTATTCCTAACTGAGTTGAAACTAAATTTGTGGTATTTATAAACCCACTCACATCTAATTCATAATTTGGTAAATTCAAGCCAATGCCAATTTTACCCATATAATTTATTTTATTGAGTCCAACCTCATCCCAATATTCACCAGCTTGTTGAGTTATATTTAAACCTTCGCAATAGACAATATTATTTTGAGTATTATTGAAGAATATTTTTCCAGTTTGTCCAGCTTCGCATGGATAGTTATCTACAACGCTCAATTTGAATGTTTCGGGTTGCATTACAGTAAACTGAGCCATTAGATTTGATGAAATAAAAATTATTGTAAGTATTATTTTGAAAGTTTTCATGATTTCTCTTTTATCTCTGACCTGAGATTTTGTGTTTATAAAAGAATTAATACTTTAAGTGATTCTTTGTCAATCTTTTAATTTTATGAGATTGAATGTTCTATTGACCCATCATTAAAATATTAAAAACTGCATTTGTCAAGGTAATACTACTTGCCGTATTATTACAAAATCTGACAACTACTTGAGTGGTTGAAGTTGACTGAACTTGAGCTATAAGTTGCCCAAAATTACCACTTCCCGAAACAAAATTCCCAACGTATGCTGTCGGTGCAGATGTGTATCCAACAGATGCAATATTAAGTGTACTTGTACTACACCCGCCAGAGGTAGTGGTAAAACTTGCCCCCAAATTATGTGCGGCTGTGTGCAATTTAATTGAGTTTGCAGTATTTGTTCGTACTATTCCCTTGCCATTGTTTACAGTTAAGTTTCCTGTAAAACTACCCGTACCATCTACCTGCAATTTGGTAGTTGGGTTTGTAGAACCAATCCCAACATTCCCGCCATTGGCAATTACCATCCGAGTAGTGCCGTTTTCTTGAATTGCTAACCAATTATTGGCATCATCATAATTGAATTTCCATGTTTTGCTGTCAGCTGTACTTGTGATGGCAATGTCTCCATCTACTACTTGCAAGCCAAAAGATGTATTTGTAGTACCAATACCAATGTTGTTGGCATAAAGATTTCCGTTGGTGCGAATAGTACCGACTACATCTAATTCGTATGCAGGTGAAGTATTATTAATACCAACTTTGCCACCAGCACTAATTGTATTTGGGGCATTTAGGTTAAAACTCCAAGGACTTTCAACATACTTCCAAGTTGTTCCATCACAAACTCTTAAACCTGATGTTGTATTATAATACATTTTACCTTTATCGTTTGCCGTGCAAGTTGGCACTGTAACAGATACTGGAACAATAAAACCATCTGGCAACATTGTTCCAGATTGAGAATAAAGATTAGTTAAGAGTACGAAATTTAGAGATAACGTAAAAAAGATTTTTTTCATGGGTATAAAATTTATTGATTTATTGGACAAAATTGAGATGAATGAATTTAGTGCTAAATTTTTTTAAATTGAATTGTCCAAAAGAAGCATTGAAATGTAATTTTTATGTAACGAAGTGATTTATTTGTTGATTGTTAATCTCATATTGATGCCTGGTTTTTGAGTTGAATTACTTGCCCCTACTTGACAAAACTTGACTTCAATTTGATTAGCACCTGGAATCCTAACATTTACGAAGATTTAAATTGTGTTAGATATGTAATGAGTTGTTTTTTATGGTTTTTAGGCAAAAATTGAAAAAAACGATTCATTTTTTAATTTATACGCTTCGATGTTTATTTTCAGCTGTTCGACTCAAAAAAATACATTTAAATGAAAATAGTTACCAATTTTGAATCGCTGTTAGGGTTGTTTTACCTAAATATGAATCGCAACTAACCTCTTAACAATTCTAAATAGCCAGAAAATAATTATTACCCCCCAACTTATTGTAAATCAATTAATAATGTTTCGCCATTAAGAAAACAACATGAAAACTAAATTTAGAAAACCAAATCGTAAGCACGAAAGCCTCCTTAAACACGCCAATGATGAAATTATTCGTCTTGAAGGAAATCTCAACTACACTTGTTTTGTATTTAAAACTGGCCGAAAGGAGATGATGGCCTATACAATTGGGGTTTATAACAAAGTTTTGCCAGATAACTTTTTAAGAGTAAGTAAATCTTTTATCATTAACACAAAATATGTGAAAGACATCGACCAAACAGATAAAAAAATTACCATGACAGACAAAATGGTATTGCAAGTTTCGAGACGAAGATGGGATTCATTTTGTCTGAAAAATTCAGAAATCCAATGATACTATATAGAAGCTTTTTGGTTATCGACATTCTTGCATTGATTGTCACATTTTATTTTTTCATAATCGGGATTGCCGATGGCTCAGTCTCTAATTTTAATTTGGGTTTGTGGCTGTTTTTGATAATCGCACAAGTTTTGATTTTAGTCGGTGGCTATTTTTTACATCAAAATAATAAACTATTTATTGCAAAATTATTACTTGCTGTTACAGCAATTCCTTCATTGATTTATTTATTGTTTATTCTTTTAATACTTATTACAAATCCCAGATGGAATTAGTAATTCTTGTATTTTCATAAAAATATTATTACAAAACGGGGTATTTAGTTTAGGAGACACAGCCTTGCCGATATGGTTAGGCTATTGTTTTTTTCTATTACGTCAGAATTTTAGCGATTGTAGTCGATATTTACTTTTTAATAATTTTTAAACAGCAATATTATTACGAACTTTGTAGCTCAGACTACGATAGTGACAACCTAAACCAGATTATTTTATTCTAAAATGAAAAGTTTGCAAAAACCCCTGTTTGTATTATTTGTCGGAGCAATGATGTCTTCATGTGTTGCGAAGAAAAAATTTACAGAACTCCAATCTCAGTACGACAAAGCTCAAAGTGATTTAGTTAAATGTGGCGACACGGTTCAAGATTATAAAACTAAGCTTGAAGCAATGTCAAAAACACAGCAAGACACCGAAAGCCAACGTGTAGCAGCTTTGTCTCAGGTTCAACAAAGAGAACAACAAATCAATGATTTGAAAGACCAAATCGCTGATTTACGCTCTTTGAGAGACAAACAAATGGAGCAAGTTGGTAATCTTACTGTATTGTCAAAAGCTGCCAATGACAACATCGACAAAACTTTGGCTCAATTGGCTCAAAAAGACCGCTATATTGGTCGTCTTCAAGCAGCCAAAACCAAAGCTGATTCGATTAATCTTGCTTTAGCGGTTAATCTCACAAAAGTTTTGAGCAGCGGTATTGAAGAGCAAGACGTTGAGGTAAAAGTTGACAAAACAGTTGTAATGGTTAATCTTTCTGACAAAATGCTTTTCAAGAGCGGAAGCTACAAGATTACTTCAAATGCCAATACTGTTTTAGAAAAAATCGCACAAATCGTAAAATCAAGACCAGAACTTGAAGTGATGGTTGAAGGTTATACCGACAATGTGAAAATCAATACTGATTGTATCGATGACAACTGGGATTTGAGCGTAAAACGTTCTACATCGGTTGTTAGAGCATTGCAAAAAGATTTCGGAATCGACCCAAATAAATTGATTGCAGCGGGTAGAGGAGAGTTTAACACACTCACATCGAATGATTCACCAGAAGGTCGTGCAACAAACCGCCGTACCAGAATCATTTTGATGCCTAAACTTGACCAATTCTATGATTTGTTGAATCCTGATAAGTGATAATTTAGTATCAAATTTTATAAAAATCCCTCTAAGAAATTCGAGGGATTTTTATTTATGGAATAACCAAAGTGGCACTTACAGGAAAATGGTCGGATGGATAAAGGCCTTCCCAAGCATCCGAATGGGTTGCATGTTTTAGGCATTTGACACCATTTTTAACGAAGATGTAATCTATATGACTTTTTGGGTTTTCTTCACCTTTGAAACCGTTGAATGTTCCATAAGGCCCAAAGTGTGGCATTTTACTGATTTTTTCTGAATCAATCAGTTTATTAGGGTTTGTTTCATCAACTAATATTTTGATTGGTTCGTCTTCTGGAGTTGCATTAAAGTCCCCTGTCAAAATACTTGCTTTTTTACCAGCGATTTCTTGAATCTTTCTTAGTACTAATTTCGCACTTTCACGTCGAGCAACTTGACCTTTGTGGTCGAAATGCGTATTGAAAACATAAAAAGTTTTTCCAGTTTTGATTTCCTTAAATAAACCATAAGTAACAACCCTTCGACAAGCGGCATCCCATCCAAAACCAACTTTGTCGCAACTATCGCTCAACCAAAACGTATTGCTTTTTAACAATGCAAATTTATTTTTATTGTAAAAAATTGGCGAAAACTCACCTTCTTCTTTTCCATCATCTCGCCCAACGCCAATCCATTTATGATTTGGTAGTCTCTCTTGTAAATCTTTGATTTGATTGATGAGGGCTTCTTGCATCCCTATAAAATCAGATTCGTTGTACTTGATAAGTTCTGCAACTCTGTCTTTTCGGTTACTCCATTGATTAATTCCATCGTTTGAGGTATCGTATCGGATATTAAATGTCATAACCTTGATTTGTGCCGAAGCACCAAGAGTTATCAGTAATAAGTTAAGTAATAGTAGAATTTTTTTTGTCATTTTTTTATTCTGGTTTTGTACAAAAATACAAAACCATCGAGTTTTACTCGATGGTTTTAAAAAATAAAATATGTATGTTTAGTTAAGGTCTCGTCAAAAACTTAGTTGGGTTAAATTTCCCTTTTTCGTATCTGAAATAAATGTTGCCTACCCTAACAATAGTTTTGTTTTTGATTTTGGTTACATCCTGAATATCGTCTTCGAGGGTATGAATCGAGCCTTTTGTTTTTTTTGCAATTTTGAGATAGTCTTCCTGAAATGCCAATTTTCGATTGTAGGTTTCACCGCATAATATCAAGTGAATCGGCTTTTTAACCTTTGAAAGCAAGTCGATGTCTTTTACTGGACTGCTGTTATCGGCAATCATTACCACTTCGTCAATATCCTTAAAATTATTGATGGCATATAGTGCGGCTTCAAGGTTATTCTCAGGTTTGTCTTTATTATTTTCAGAATTGTTAATTGCCGAAAACATGGTGTTCCAAAGCATGTCTTCGTTTTTATCACGAACCGAAAACATTTTAGCTGGCATTCTACCTTTTTTCTGATTGCCGAGACTATCACAATCAGTAAAAAATACGATTCCTTTAATAGTCGTATTTTCTTTGTTTTCCGACATCCAATCAAAAAGCTGAGTCGTATAAACAAACATACTTGAAGTTATATCGCAAACGATTACGATATTCTTCCATTTGTCAATGTTGCGGTCTAATGCTTGGTAAGTGGTCAATTCAAAAGTACGACCCAATGCTCTTACTTTTGAGATTTTATCGCTCATCGATGTCGCATTTGCCGCCAAAAACCTGATTTCTCTTTCGGCCAAAGCCTTTTGGTATTGACTACTAAACTCAATTTTTGGGCTTTTGATTTTATCTACTTCAACATCAATTGGTTCTGGTTCTGCTACTGTTAGTTCGTTTTGTGGAGGTATTGGATTTGGATTTTCGACTGGTGTCTGCTGCTCAACTACTTGAACAGATTTAATACTTTTAGTTGTGTGGACGGTAGTTTTTGTTTCATCTTTAGGTTTGTCTTTAATTGGTTTGTTTGTTGTTAGGTAATCTTTTGATGAAGTTTGAACTTTTGTTTGTATGCTTTCACTATCTGTTTTTTTGTTGTTGAATGTAATTCCGACGAAAAAAATAGCCGCTAAACCTGCTAACACTGAGGCAATTTTGAGGTTTGAATAAAAATTGTCTTGTTTGAGCCGTTTTTGCATCACTTGCCAATCGGAGTCTTCAAAAGGCGGTTGATACGACTCAAGCTTTGATTTTATGATTTTATGTAACTGTTCGTTGTCTTTCATGTCAATTCATCAATTTATTCAAGTACTTCCGCAACATTGAGTTTGCAACCGAGAGATGAGCACGCGAGGTACTTTCGGCAACGTTCAATAAATCGCCGATTTCTTTATGCGAGTATCCTTCGATAACGTAAAGATTAAATACAGTTCGGTAGGTTTGAGGGAGTCTTTGAATAGCTTCAATAATATCTTCTGAAGATAGCACGGCATAAATATTTTCATCGCCATAATCGTGGCTAACTTCATTTTCGGTCAATGGTGTTGACTGTCTTTTTACGTTTCTTCTATGGTAGTCGATGGCTATATTCACCATGACTCTTCTTATCCAAGCCTTAATGGTTTCAAGATTCTCGACTTTGTGTAGATTTTTAAAAATTTTAAGGAAACCGTCATTCATCATCTCCAAAGCATCGTCGCGATTTTCGGCATAACTCATGCAAACACCCAAAGCAAATCCATGAAAATGCTCATAAAATGCTTTCATGGCACTTTCTTTTCCTTGAATACAATCCTCTACTACCTGCGAAATATTTCGTAGTGATGACAAACCGTGAGTATTTTTGCTTAACCTAAAAATTTTATTTGATAATTAAATTAAAACTGAATTGGTTGTATCACAATTTTCTTTGGTTTCATTTAATTATCAAGACGAACGTAAGTTTCTAAACGCTGTGGATTTTTTGTTTTTTCAAATAATATTTTCAGATGAAACGTATTGGCATTATCTAAAGTATTGATAATGAGTTAACTAAACCCACCAACCCAAAACCTTTTTAGGTTGGTGGGTTTAGAAGTTAAAATCCTCCTCTAAGCGTTATGACGAAATTGCGTCCAGGAGAAGAAATCCCAGAAGCAAAAGTTCGATAGTTTCTATCGAGGATATTCTCACAAGCCATTTGAATTTGAATATTTTTTTGCACTTGATACGCTGTTCTTAAATTCAAAGTCCACCACGAAGGCATGCCATCGGCTGTTGCGTATATGAGGTTATCTTCGCCACTTGGGCTGTAATCTTTGAGATTTTTCCAGCCGTTATAAATGCTAAATACCTCAATTTGGAGAGCTTTTTTCTGATATTTGAGTCCAGTTCTGCCAAACATCGGCGGAATATGGTCTAAAGGTGTCTTTTTATCATCATTTATGATGCCCTGAGTTGAGTTTAATGTGCTACTAAGTGTCAAACCATCCATTAAATTTGCATAAAAGTTGATATTCCATCCGTTTACGGTTGCTTTTGCTTTGTTTTGCGAAGCCATTACCTTGCTCTGAACTCCATTGTAACTTACAGTACTTTGTCCGTTGAGTGTAAATGCATCAACCACAATTGCATTCTGGAACTTGGTGTAAAAATATGTTCCTTCGATTCTGATTCTATCACCAATTTTCTGACTCAAAGTAATTTCTCCGTTGTAAGTATATTCAGGTTTAATGTCAGGATTTGGTACAACCAAAGTACCAGAAACCGAATCGAAAACTTTTGCTAAATCGTCAATATTGGGCGTGCGATAACCAGAAGAACCTAAAATGCTGAGCTTAGTTTTATCGGTTGGATTAAAAATTAAACCTAAGTTTCCTGTTAGAGCATTACTTTTCTGCTCGATAGAATTAAATGGAAATGGGAAAAAAGATTTTTCGATGAATTCGGCTGAAAGACTCGAACCGCTGTATCTAAGACCGATTTGACCAATTAATTTATCAGAAAATTTAAAATTGTCAGTTAGATAAGCAGCCCAAGTATTCATTTTGTTTTGACCGTCTGGGTATCGTGTATCAGCCTTACGTTCTGCTCCGGTTGTGATTGTTGTAAATATCGCGGTCGAATTCACATCATTAGATACCACTTCTAAACCATAATTGAACGTGTTTTTATTGACAGACTTCTGGAAATCGGCATTTAATGAATAAACTTTAACGTGTTCAAACTGGCTTTTGCGATTTACATTATTGAAACTCCTTGAAATTCGACTCTCTTCGATGTCTTGATAAGCAGCCGATATAAATGCTTTATCGTAGGCAGATGAGCCTTTCAATTCTAACTGATACGCTGCCATTAATCTTTTTTCAGGACCATAATACCATTCAGCAAAACGTGGTGCGTTGTTTCGTACTTCGGTCAATCGGTCATAACGCGGAACATCCGTCGTATTTGAATATTGAAGATTCAAAATGTGTTTTACTTTGTCTGATGCTTGGTAAGTAAATTTTTGCAAGAAATCATATTGTTTATATTCACTTCCAACTTGCTTATTTACATTAGAATTAGCAATCGAAACATCTTTATCGCCTTGTCTTTCTACATAAAATGGTCTTTTGCCGAAATCTGGATATTTTTCTGAGCGATTTGCTCCTTGAATAACATCTCCAAAATCTGAGAATGTAAAACTGGTCAATGAGCCAAATCTTTTTCCACCGAGATTCAAATCAACATGTCCTGTTTTTTCAGAAATTGCCGATGAATATCTTACATAAGCATTTGCACCAATTTTGTTAAGTTCAGGATTTCTCGAACGGAAGTGCATCACGCCACCTAAAGCATCGCTGCCATAAAGTACAGAACTTGGCCCAAATATTACTTCGGCTCTTTCGAGCATACTTTGGTCAATTCTTAATACATTTTGTAGGTGCCCAGCTCGGTAAATTGCATTGTTCATTCTGATTCCATCAATCACAATTAATACACGACTTGCTTCAAATCCTCTCAAAACTGGGCTTCCACCACCTGATTGGCTGCGTTGAACAAACACATTACCCGATTGTTCGAGCAAATTTGCGGTATTAACTGCATTCTGAAATGCAATTTGTTTTTTTGAAATCAACTCAATCTGATTGGGTGATTCTTTACGAAGTTGTTCAAATTTGTTGCTCGAAACCACCACTTCATTCAGATTGAGGTTTCGCTCTGTCGAATCGGTTTGAGCATTAGCAATTTGAACACTAAATATTGTTATAAAGTAGAGGAAATACTTCATCATAAATCATTTAAATAGTGTATAAACAAATACTTCGAGATGATTATTTCAATCAACTCGTCGAGGTAACAAACTATTTAATGATTAACATTTGGGAGGAGGTGAAGGCGTATTTATCGAAACCTCACTGCTGAATTGATGATATTTAAAATTTGATTTTGTTGCAGATTGATAACTTAAAAATGAAATGTTTTCAAAAAACACCTCATCATAAATTACCTTCACATAATCAATGATTTTTTTATCCTTACCATTTTTTATCGGATTACTATCTAAATTCTTTTCAATTTGCTTATCTAATTTGTGATTGAGCTCGGTTTCATTCAAATCGGCAAAACAGAGCAAAACCAATTGTCCATCAGATTCTTTCTTCTCAACCACGTCATACATGATTCCGTCGAGTTCAAACTCATGTTCATCAAAACCCAATGGTTTAATGATTTCAACCAAATGATTTTTCGGGATTTTGGAAATTATCTTCTCTTTTACTTCTTTTCGAGCAATGATAATCTGGGATTCAAGGAAGAGAAAAGAAATGAAGTTATTGAAAATAAAAAGACAAAACAGAAACCACACCAAAGACTTTTGGAGTAAAAAAGGAGTTTTTTTATTGGTTTCGGGTTTGAGCAAAGTGTATTTTTTGTCGAAATTTGCTAATTAGACTGACAAATTCCAATCATTTTTTTAAATTTTATTTAAAGGGTTTTTCAGTGTGAAATTTTTAACCACTAAATCGCCATTTTTTACTCTTGCACCACAAATAAATTCTATATTTGTGTGTACACTTCGTACCTCTAAACTATTAATATAAACATGAAACGATTTTTTCTTTGCCTACTCGCTTGCGGCATTGCGTTATCGATTAATGCACAACAGCGAAAGAAAGGCTCAAATCCTTCTATCAATCAAACTCCCGTTATTTCAACTCCGAGTGCCAAAGTTAATCCAAACCTTTTTAATAAACTCCAGTGGCGAAACATCGGCCCTTTTAGAGCAGGGCGTTCGCTCGCAGTGGCAGGTCACAAAGACCAACCACTCACTTATTATTTTGGAGCAGTAGGCGGCGGTATCTGGAAAACAGTTGATGGAGGTCAGAACTGGTTTTATACCAGCGACAGTACTTTTAAATCCAGTTCAGTAGGTGCTATTGCCGTTGCTCCGTCTGACCCCAACGTTATTTATGTAGGTATGGGAGAAGCCGACATGAGAAGTAATATCAGTTATGGCGATGGTGTTTACAAATCGACAGATGCTGGTAAATCTTGGAAGTTTATTGGTTTGCCAAAAGCTGATGCAATTGCTACAATTGAGGTGCATCCAACCGACCATAATTTGGTTTATGTCGCTGCGGTTGGGAATCCTTTTGCTCCTAATAAAGAGCGTGGCGTTTTCAGAAGCAAAGATGGTGGTAAAACTTGGGAACATATTTTAGCAAAAAATGATAGCACTGGTGCATATCATGTGAGAATCGACCCAAATAATCCGCGTGTTTTGTATGCTACTATGTGGCAAGCCTACCGCAACGGTCACTCAATGAGTAGTGGAGGTAAGGGTTGTGGGCTTTACAAATCGACCGATGGGGGCGATACTTGGCAAAGTCTTAACGAAAAACCCGGAATGCCAAAAGGACTTTTGGGCAAGATTGGTATTGCGGTTTCGCCTGCCAACTCAAATCGTTTGTATGCAATGATTGAGAACGCCAAAGGTGGTCTTTATACTTCATACAATGGAGGAGAATCGTGGCAATTGGTGAATGATGACAAGAACTTGTGGCAACGCCCATGGTATTATATGAACTTGCAGGCCGACCCTAAAAATGAAAATGGAGTAATTATTTTGAATGTTAATGCATTTAGGTCGTATGATGGTGGTAAAACAATCCGTCGAATCAATGTTCATCATGGCGATACCCACGATGTTTGGATTAACCCCAATAATCCTAACAATTACATTATTGGTGATGATGGTGGCGGAGAAGTAACGTTTAATGACGGCTTTACTTTCTCAGATATTGATATTCCGACAGCACAATTTTACCATGTTCATGTCGATAACGATTTTCCTTACAATGTTTACGGCTCTCAGCAAGATAACTCTACGGTGAGAATTGCAAGCCGCACCAATGGATTTTCGATTGGAGTTCGCGACTGGTATTCGGTTGCTGGTGGAGAGTCGGGTTACATTGCTATTCACCCAAAAAATTCAAAAATCACATTTGGTGGCTCGTATGATGGTTTCTTAACAAAACAGAATGCCGAAAACGGTCAAGAGCAGAATATCATGGTTTATCCAGAAAATAATATGGGTCATACTTCGGCTGAAAAGAAATATCGTTTTCAGTGGACTTATCCAATTTTATTCTCACCACATGATGATACCCGTTTGTATTGTACATCGCAATATGTACATGTAAGCCATGACGAAGGCCACTCTTGGGAAATTATCAGTCCAGATTTGACTCGTAATGACCCTAAGACTACTGGAGCAACTGGTGGACCAATCACCCTCGACCAAACTGGTGCTGAGATTTATGCGACAATTTTCACTTTGGCAGAATCAAAACTCGAAAAAGGGAATATTTGGGCAGGCTCTGATGATGGTTATTTGCACGTTACTCGTGATAATGGAAAAAATTGGACAAATATCTCATTGCCAACTTCTCAATTGGGAGATTTTGCTTTGATGTCGATGATTCATCCTTCAGATTTTGAAAAAGGAAAAGCATATTTGGCCGCAACTCGCTACATGTTTGGCGATAGAAAACCATATTTATTCAAAACAACCGATTATGGTAAAACTTGGACAAATATCTCAAAAGGTATTCCAGATGATGAATATACTCGTGTTGTGAGAGAAGACCCTAATAAAGCAGGGTTGCTTTATGCTGGTACAGAACGAGGAATTTACGTTTCTTTTGATGATGGTGAAACTTGGAATTCTTTAAATCTCAATTTACCAATTACTCCAATTCGTGATTTGCAAATTCATCAAAGAGAAAAAGACTTAGTTGTAGCAACGCATGGTTTGTCTTTCTGGATTTTGGATGATATTACTCCTTTGCACGAAATCAAAGATAAATTGTCGAATAGTGATGTTCAGGTTCATTTATTCAAACCACGTCATTCGTACCGTATGGAAGGTGGTGATGGTGGTAGAAGAGGAGTTCCGACCGATGAAGGACAGAATGCTCCTAATGGTGTTTTGGTAAATTATTATTTCAAAGAAAAACCAAAACAAGAGGTAAGATTGCAGTTTTTGACAATGAATAACGATACAATCATTACGTATTCAAGCCAAAAAGACTTAAAAGGTGAGCCATTTAAGGTTTCTAAAGATTTTTATGAAGACCCTAAAATGCAACGACCAAATAGTGTTTCGACAGATGCAGGGTTTAATCGTTTTGTTTGGAATATGCGTTATGCCGACGCAACCGAGATTCAGGGTGAAAGAGCTCCGATGTGGGCTGGGAATACAGTAGGACCTAAAGTTGTGCCAGGAAATTATAAAGTTAGATTGATTGTTGGTAAAGATATTGTTAAAGAAGAAGTTGCTGAAATCAGAAAAGACCCACGCGTTGAGACAACCGATGCCGAATTTAAAGAACAATTTGATTTGTTGATGAAGATTCATACAAAATTGGATGAAACCCACAAAAGCATCAATCAAATTCGTCAGATTCGTAAATCAGTAAACGAATACATGAACACGGTCAAAGACACCACTTTGATTTCTAAGTTCCAGAAAATCACTAAGCCGATGCTTAAAAATTTAGAAGATTTGGAGCAAGCTATTATGCAAAATAAGGCAAAAGCAACTCAAGATTTGTTAGCTTATCCAATTAGACTAAACGACAAAATCGCTGGTGTTGCAAGTGTTGTTTCGAGTTCTGACTCAAAACCTACGAAAGCATCTTACGATGTTTACAATGATTTAAGTGGAAAAATTGATGCAACATCTAATAAATTGAAGAAGATTGTTGATGAAGATGTACCTGCATTTAATAAAATGGTGAGCGAAAATCAGATTCCAGCCATTAATCTAAATCAGCCTAAAAAACGTCCGAGTTTGTAATTGACCGAATATCTCAAACGCTGACGGCTAAAACCGTCAGCGTTTGTATGAAAATAACATAAATCCTCCAATTGAAATCAACATTCCAACAATTGCCCCCACCAAAATATCAGTAGGGTAGTGAACCCCAATATATACTCTACTATAACTCACAATAGCGGCCCAAATAAATAAAACCCAAGAATATTTATTGGTTTTTCTGTAAAGTAGATAAAAGCAAAGTGCCAAAGCAAAACTATTTGATGCGTGCGATGACGCAAAACCATATTGACCACCGCAGTTACCAACCAAATGCAGTACATTACTAACTGTTGGGTCATGGCAGGGGCGAAGTCGCTCAAAGTAGGGTTTCATAAAGCCCGAGGTAAATCTATCCGCTAAACCTACTGAGGCAATTATATAAACAAGACGTAAGAATTTAACTTTAATTGGATTTAATCCATTTTTAAAATTAAATGCTTCGCTCTTTTTCTCAATAAAAATATAAACAATTATGAGAATATATAGCGGAATCCAAGTAAAACGATGTGTTGCGATAATCATCACACTATCCCAAAATGGTGAATGATGACTGTTGAGCCACAAAAAAAACTCGTATTCCCAATATTTAATATTTTCAATCATTGAATAGGACGACTAGCATTTAGCTGTTTTTTTTTGAATCCCAAAACTTCTCTTGCTTTTAAGAGGCTCTTTAATGCAATCCTCTTTGCTTTTTCTTCGCCTTGTCTTAGTTTTCTTTCTAATTCGTCGTTGTTTTCCATATAATAATTAAAAATCTCACGTTCTTTAGCAAAACCATTCCACAATTTTTCAAAAAGAGCTTGTTTGGCATGTCCGTAACCATAGCCACCATTAAGGTATCGCTGACGCATTTCTTCAACTTCACTATCAGATGCAACCAATGAGTAAATCTTAAATGTTACATCGTTATCAGGATTTTTTGGCTCTTCAAGTGGGGTACTATCCGAAATGATAGATTTTACCGATTTCAATAATAGTTTTTCTGGTAAGAAAATATCAATGTAATTATTGTAAGATTTACTCATTTTCGAGCCATCTGTACCCGGTATAGTCATTACGTTTTCGTCAATCAAAGGCTCAGGCAAAACAAAAACTTCGCCGTAAGTTCGGTTAAAAGCTGCAGCTATATCTTTCGACATTTCGAGGTGTTGTTTTTGGTCTTTGCCCACTGGTACAAAATCGGCCTGATACAAAATAATATCAGCAGCTTGTAAAACAGGATAAGTGAACAACCCAGCATTGACATCCGAAAGTCTATCGGCTTTATCTTTGAATGAATGAGCATTTGCAAGCATTGGGAACGGCGTAAGTACGCTCAAATACCACATAAGCTCGGTATGTAATCCAGCTAAACGAGATTGTCGGTAGAAAAAGTTTTTATCAGTATCGAATCCAAAAGCCAACCATGCCGATGCTACCGCCCGTGTGTTTTCACGCATTACATTGGCATCTTTGATGGTTGTCATCGAATGTAAATCTGCGATGAATAAAAATGATTCATTATCGGGATTTTGTGAAAGTTCAACCGCAGGTTTTATTGCCCCAAGGATGTTTCCGAGGTGTGGTCTTCCGCTTGCTTGTATTCCAGTTAGTATTCTTGCCATTTGAAATGTTATATTCTAAATGAATTTATTTAATCGACCTTACAAATAATCGTATCTTTTTGATTTATTCTGCAAAATTGAAGAAATTGGTGCAGAAAATAAAATCATTTATGCAATTAGACCAAAGTACCCTTGATTTTCTGAGTGACTTAAAAGAAAATAACAATAAAGAGTGGTTTCATGCCAATAGAAAACGTTACGAAACCGAAAAAGAGAGATTCGAAAAATTTTGCCAAGCAATTTTAGATAGTCTTTCAAAATTTCAGGATAATCTACTGAATACAAGGGTAAAAGATTGTATATTTAGAATAAACAAAGACATCAGGTTTTCAAAAGATAAATCTCCATACAAATTAAATTTAGCCGCAGCTTTTGGGCCGGGCGGAAGACAATCCGGTAGAATTGATTTTTATTTACACATTCAACCAGACGGTGAGTCATTTATTGGTGGTGGTATTTGGCAACCAACACCTGCTCAATTAGCCAAGTTTCGTCAAGAGATTGATTACAATCCAACGGAATTGAAAAGTATCATTCACGAGCCAATTTTTAGAGAATATTACAAAGAAATTTGGGGCGAACGTGTCAAAGGAGCTCCAAAAGGCTATAAAACAGACCATCCTGAAATAGAATTGTTAAGATATAAACAATTATTTTTTATGCATCGATATACTGATGCCGAGGTCATTTCACCCGATTTTGTTAACGAATTCGTGAAGGCTTGTAAACTTTTGAAGCCTTATCTCGATTATTGCAATTACATTTTCTTTGATGAGACTGAAGAAAAGTTTGATTTATGATTTTTTGAATTAAACTTTTTTATCAAAAATCGGTCTAAAATCTTGATTTTCAAACCCTACGTTATATGAGTTACAGCACTACCAAAACTACCGTTTCTACAAAAGGGATTTCTGAGTACAAAGGGGCTTGGACAAGAACTCAAGTGATTCATCTACTCAAACGAACCATGTTTGGGGCTAAACAGTCTGATATTGATTATTTTTTAAGAAAAACACTATCAGAAACCGTCGATGAATTGCTCAAGCCACAAGCCGACCCGTCGCCTCCATTGAATTATTATGAAACTGCCACCTACCAAGACCCTCAAGGCATAAAATTGGGCGAAACTTGGATAAATGCAATTTATGGCGATGGTACAGTGAATTCTCTTCGCCGAAACTCATATAAACGTTGGTGGATACAACAATTGGCAAACCAGCAGAGAAGCATTCACGAAAAAATGATTTTGTTCTGGCATAATCATTTTGCTAGCGAAACTGCCGACGTAGATGATGCACGTTTTATGTACAAGCATCACATGACACTCCGAAAAAATGCTCTCGGAAACTTCAAAACATTTGTTCGTGAAATCACCGTCGACCCTGCGATGCTTAGGTATTTGAATGGTGAACGCAACACCAAGACCGCACCTGATGAGAATTACGCACGTGAGCTTCAAGAATTATTTTGTATAGGTAAAGGGCCAGATTCTAAATATACCGAAGGAGACGTAAAAGCAGCAGCGAGAGTTTTAACGGGTTTTCGTAACAATCGAGATAATTCTGGGTTAAATTTTTCTTTTTTTGATATAACCAGACACGACACTACTGACAAACAGTTTTCGGCATTTTATGGGAATAAAGTTGTCAAAGGCATGCAAGGTGCAAACGCTGGCGAACTTGAACTCGATGAACTGTTGAATATGATTTTTGCGGTTGAAGAGGTTAGTAAATATATTGTCCGCCGAATTTATACATTTTTTGTTTATTATGCGATTGATTCATCGGTTGAGCAAAACGTTATTGCCCCACTGGCAAAAATCTTTAGAGATAATAAATTTGAAATTAAGCCAGTTTTATCGGCATTGTTTAAAAGCGAACATTTCAATGATTCTATATACTTTGGTGCATCCATCAAAAGTCCTTTAGATTTAATTATTGGTAATATCAGAGAGTTTAATATCACCCTACCATCCGAAAAAAACTTTGTGGTAGATTTGTACAATTTGTGCGGTGATATGCTCAATCAAGGTACAAATATGCAGCAAAATCTCGGTGACCCTCCCAATGTTGCAGGTTGGAGTGCCTATTATCAAGAACCGGGTTTTTATGAACTTTGGGTTAATTCTGATACTTTTCCGAAGCGAAACCAGTTTTCGGATACGGTCTTGAATAACGGCTACACACGTAATCAACAAAAGATTAATGCCGATTTGATTGCATTTGCCAGAGGCCTTAAAAACCCCGAAGACCCTAATCTCTTGATTGAGCAATCGCTTGAAATTCTCTATCGGATTCCTTTGGCTGCTGAAACAATTAACCAAGTAAAAAAAGATATTTTATTGAGTGGTCAGTCTTCGGATTACTATTGGACCGAAATATGGGAGGCATTCTTGGCCAAACCTAATGATACCAATGCCCGAAATATGGTATTAACTCGTTTAAAAAACCTTTACCGATACTTTGTATCACTTCCAGAATATCAGTTAGCATAAACAAAACCCTAAAAACCAATGAAACGTAGAGATTTTATTCAAAATTCGTTGTCGGGTGTTGTTATGCCCGCTTTATTAAATGGATTAGCATTTAAAGCATTTGGAAGTGTTACCGAAGAAACTGCAGGTGACGAAAATGTACTTGTGATTGTGCAGCTCAACGGTGGAAACGACGGACTAAATACTGTTATTCCCATTGATAAATATGCACTTTACAAAAATGCTCGCACAAATATTGCCATCCCGCAAGAAAGACTTCTGAAAATTCTTGATAACGAAACCCTCGGTTTAAATCCAGCAATGACCGGGCTTCAAAAATTATTTAATGAAGGTAAAGCCGCTTTGATTCAGAGTGTGGGTTATCCAAATCCAAACTTTTCTCATTTCAGAGCAACCGACATCTGGAATTCAGCTTCGGATTCGAACGTAATGATAAATTCGGGATGGGCTGGCCGATATTTGAGTTTTAATCACCCAAATTTTCCAACGGGCTATCCAAATTCGCAAACACCCGACCCTCTTGCCATTCAGATAGGTTCGGTTGTTTCAACTGCTTTACAAGGGCCAGTTCAATCAATGGGGATGGCCATTACAAATCCAACCAGTTTTTATAATTTAGTTACGGGTAAGTCTGATGTTGTACCAAATACGCTTGCTGGTAAAGAATTACGATTTTTAAGAACCGTTGCCGATTCTACCAATAAATACGCAACAACAATCAAAACAGCAGCCGATAAAATCAAAACCCAAGGAACATACCCTACTAATAATTCATTAGCTGACCAACTCAAGATTGTCGCAAGATTGATAGGAGGGGGCTTAAAAACCAAAGTTTACATGGTAAGTATCGGTGGTTTCGATACCCATTCTAATCAAGTAAATACCGATTTTGTTACTGGCACACATGCCACCCTATTAGGGCGTGTTTCGGATGCAATCAAGGCATTTATGGATGATTTGAAAGGGCTTGGGGTTTCTAAAAATGTTATTGGTTTTACTTATTCGGAGTTTGGACGACGTATTAAGTCTAATGCAAGTATGGGTACTGACCACGGCTCATCTGCACCGATGTTTTTGTTTGGCGATATGGTTCAACCATTGATTTTGGGTAAAACGCCTGATATTCCATCAAATCCATCGGTAAATGATAATATTCCGATGCAGTATGATTTTAGGTCGGTTTACGCATCAATCCTCGAAAATTGGTTTTGTATGGATTCGGCCAATCTCAAAACGGTTTTGGGTAATAATTTTCAGCAATTACCTTTAATTCAAGGGGCAGCTTGTGGTAAGATTACCTCGACCGAAGAGCCAACTGAGAGAGATTTAATTACAAATTATCCAAATCCTTTTGATACATATACCAATATTAGTTTTGAGTCAAATGGTGGACATACCATGATTCAACTTTTTGATAATATGGGAAGAATTATTGGAACTCCTGTAGATAATGATTTTGCGGCTGGTAGGCATGATGTTTATCTCGATACGAGTGGATTACCATCTGGATTGTACTACGCAAGATTGCAAAATAGAGAAGTTCAACAGGTTAGAAAGATGATGAAAAGATAGCAAAAAAGCCTCGAATGAGGCTTTTTTGCTAAATATCGGAAACTAAGTTAATCGGTAATTTGGTAATTCAGAGATATTCTTTCAGTAAAATCTCATTCAATTTTGCCACCCCAGTAGTTGCCTTTTCTTGAATAAAAGTTAGATTCCGATACGAATTCCCAATTTCTGGTTTATTTGGGTCAACTACAAATTTTGGTGAATTCATTGGTACATATTGAATTAGCCCTGCGGCTGGATAAACCTGCATGGATGTTCCAACAATCACAAAAATATCGGCTTCCATACATAGTTCGGCGGCAGGTTCAATCATCGGCACCATTTCGCCAAACCAAACGATGTGAGGTCTCAGTTGTGAACCATCGGGTGCTAAATCACCAAGTTGAATTGATTTATCGCCAATGTCAATAATATAGTTTTCGTCTTTGCTACTTCTTACTTTAGATAGTTCACCGTGCAAATGCAAAATATTGGTCGAACCCGCTCTTTCATGCAGATTATCAACGTTTTGGGTAATGATATGAACCTCAAAATATTTCTCTAACTCGGCTAATCCATAATGACCAGCATTTGGCTGAACCTCAAATGATTTTTTGCGGCGTTCGTTATAAAAATCAAGCACTAACTGCGGATTCTTTCGCCATCCTTCGGGCGTTGCCACATCTTCAATACTGTGGTTTTCCCAAAGTCCGCCAGTATCTCGAAAGGTCAAAATTCCGCTCTCGGCACTGATTCCCGCACCTGTTAATACAACTAATTTTTTCATTTTAATGTAGTACGGGATTGTTTATCCGTACTTTTAAGTTGAAATATTATAATTTCAGTAAGAGCTAAAAACTCGTTCTACATTTGAAGCATTCCCAAAGTTCTTGACTCTTGCCATCTTCCACCCGTAAAATCTGGGAATTTAACTGGTTTATTTCCACCTTTAATTGATAATTCACTTAGAGGAGTCACTACCGACCAAGATGCAGCATCATAAACATCCATATCTAAGGCCTCACCACGGTTAAAACAATCAATCAAACGATAAATCATCACAAAGTCCATACCCCCATGACCACCATTTTTCTCAATTTCTTCTTTCATTTTTGCCCAAATCGGGTGTTTGTATTTTTCACGAAGTGCATCATATTCATCTTTTTTCATGAAAGAGTGGCTGTTTTTACCCTTCATCGTAAACTGACTTGGATACCCTTTGTGAAAAGCCTTCGTACCTGCCAACATATTTATACGGCTGTATGGACGAGCCGTCACAACATCGTGCTGAAGCAAAATTGTTCGACCTTTTGCTGTTTTTATAAGCGTATTGTTCATATCGCCGTGCTTAAAACCAGTTTTGCCGTGAAACTCGTTTGTTTCATCAGTCATCGAATTAGAATCTTCACTCAGGCTCGCCTCCATACTACTCATCGAAACCAAATGATTGAATCTATCGCCACGGTCAATATCCATGTATTGAGCTACTGGCCCGAGTCCATGAGTAGGGTATAGGTTACCATCTCGCTGCATATTATGTCGGATTCTCCACATATTGTAGTACTCTGTCTTACTAAAAAGTAATTCTCTCAAATCGTGAACGTAACCACATTCTGCATAAGTTAATGTCCCGAAAACGCCTTGATGAGCCATATTCAAGAGCCAAAGCTCTTCGTCGCCGTAGCAAACGTTTTCCATCATTATGCAGTTTCGCTGTGTTTTTTCGGCGGTATTAACCAATTTCCAACAATCTTCAACAGTGTAAGCAGCAGGAACTTCAACCGCAACGTGCTTGCCTTGTTCCATCGCATAAACCGACATCGGAACGTGGTCTTCCCAAGGAGTTGAGATAATTACTAAATCTATATCATCACGGCGGCACATCTCTTTCCATGCCTCTAAATTACCCGAGTAATATTTTACATCTGTCACACCTTTTCCTTCGAGCCAATCTTTGCTACGTTTGGTGTAGCGTTCTTGAACATCACAAATCGCAACGATTTTAGCTTTGTTTCCGCAAGCATGAACCAATCGAACGTGTCCACTGCCACGGTTACCAACACCGATAAATGCAACTCTCACTTGCGGAATCGGGGCAACTTTAAGTCCGATAACTGATTTTCCTCCTTTCGATAAAGATAAGGGAGCGTTTTCGATTTTTTCTTCGATGGTAGATTTAGCACTGGCAATTGCTGGAAAACCCAACAATGAACCCAAAAATGCAGATGATTTGATGAAGTTTCTTCTTTTTAGAAAGTTAGCCATAGTTTTGGATAGATTAGTTTATCAGTTTATAAAAGTAGTTATGTTATTTAAGTTTGGCAAATGCAAATTCGAGAAATTTGTTGATAAATATATTTAGATTGAAGATACCGATGCCACGTTTCTTTGACGTTTTAATGTAAATTTGTATTCAGAAACCAAAAAATAATCATTAATTGATGATGTCCAAAAAGTATTACTGCCTTCTTATTAGTCTGATTTGCTTCGCTTTGCTTCAATTGGAAACATTTGCACAATCTGCAGATGAAATTGTATTTATCCAAAAAATGAAGCAACCCAATGCCGAATCTAAAGCCAAAACAACTTTAAATTTTGCCAAAAGTTTTTTAGATAAACCTTACAAGGCGGGTACTTTAGAGGTCAATCAATCCGAACAGCTCGTTTGTAACCTTAGAGATTTTGATTGTTGGACATTCGTCGAATCTTCTTTTGCCCTCGCATTGACTAAGTACTCAAACAAACCAGACTATGAAAGCTACAATGAGCATTTAACAAAATTGCGTTATCGAAATGGCGAAGTGAATGGTTATGGTTCGAGATTACATTATTTTATCGAATGGCTCTTGCAGGCTGAAAATAATGGTTTGATAAAAGATGTCACGAAGGAGATTGGAGGCGAACCATTGGACAAAGAAATCAATTATATGTACAACCACCGTACGGCTTATCCGAAATTGATTGATAATAAAGTCTATGCTGAGATTGGGCGAGCCGAATCAAAATTGAATAAACACAAGTTTTTTTATATTCCGAAGGCTAATGTTGTTAAGGTTGAATCAAAAATTCAAGAAGGCGATATTATTGCCATAACCTCAAATGTAAGTGGTTTAGATTGTAATCACGAAGGATTTGCAATTAAGAAAAACGGACGAATTCATTTGTTACACGCGTCTCTCGAACAAAAAAAGGTTGTTATTTCAGATGAACCATTAGCTGATTACCTAAATCGAATTAAAAAACATTCGGGAATCATCGTTGCCCGAATCCAGTAATTTAGTTTCATCAATAGTTTATAAAATCATTATGCAATTCTCCCATTTACATAATCATACCCAGTTTTCACTCCTTGACGGTCAGTCAGACATCAACAAGCTTTTTAAAAAAGCCCAAGCCGATAATATGCCCGCCGTCGCAATTACCGACCACGGTAATATGTTTGGGGTATTTGAGTTTGTGGCGGCATCGGCAAAATACGGTGTAAAACCCATTGTGGGCTGTGAGTTTTATGTTGTAGAAGACCACACAAGAAAGCAGTTTTCAAAGGAGCAAAAAGATATTCGTTATCACCAATTACTTCTTGCCAAAAATCCACAAGGCTATAAAAACTTAGTGAAACTATGTTCTTTGGGTTACATTGAGGGTCTTTATGGTAAATATCCTCGAATTACCAAGGCACTTATCGAAAAATATAAAGAAGGCTTAATAGCTACTACTTGTTGTATCGGTGCGGTTGTACCAAAAACAATTCTGAAAAAAGGTGAAGAAGAAGGCGAAAAAGAGTTTCAGTGGTGGCTCGATAGATTCGGAGATGATTATTACGTAGAATTGCAACGCCACGATATTCCTGACCAAATCAAAGTAAACGAGATTTTGGTCAAATTGGCCCGTAAGTATAATGTTAAAATCATCGCTTCGAACGATTCTCACTACGTTGACCGTGACGATTGGGTTGCTCACGATATTTTACTTTGTGTCAATACCAACGAAAAAATGTCAACTCCAAAAGCTAAGGAGTTCAACGACGAAGAAGGTTCGCCAAAAGATACACGTTTTGCTTTTTATAATGACCAATTCTACTTCAAGAATACGGCTGAAATGACCCAACTTTTCAGCGACTTACCCGAATCAATTGATAACACAAATGAAATTGTTGATAAGGTCGAGACATTGAAGCTAAAGCGAGATATTCTATTGCCGAATTTCCCTATTCCACAAGAATTCAAATTACACGATGACGACGTATTAAACCAATGGGAATACCTCAAACATTTAACCTACGAGGGGGCGAAAAAAAGATATTCGGAGATAACGGTTGAGATTCAAGAACGCCTTGATTTTGAGTTATTTACAATCAAAACAATGGGTTTTGCAGGATACTTCCTTATTGTATCTGACTTTATCAAAGCTGGGCGAGATTTGGGTGTGATGGTTGGTCCGGGTCGTGGCTCGGCGGCTGGTAGTGCCGTTGCGTATTGTATCGGAATCACCAATATCGACCCGATTAAATATTCGCTACTTTTTGAGCGTTTCTTGAACCCCGACCGTAAATCAATGCCCGATATTGATACCGATTTCGATGACGAAGGTCGCCAAAAGGTGATTGATTATGTGGTCGAAAAATACGGTAAACAACAGGTTGCACAGATTGTGACTTACGGTACAATGGCCACCAAATCTTCTATAAAAGATGTGGCTCGCGTAATGGAATATCCACTTGCCGATACCAATGCCATTGCCAAACTCGTACCCGACCGCCCTGCGTATGGGATGGATTTTGAGAAGATGATTCATCGACCTCTAACGGGTGAGAAAAGTTTGACAGAATTGGGTCTTTCACCCGATGAAATCGAAAATGTTAAGAAAATCCGAGAGTTGTATAACGGTAAAGACCTTGCTTCAAAAGTATTGCATGAGGCCGAAAAACTCGAAGGAAACATCCGAAATACGGGTATCCACGCCGCAGGCATCATCATTGCCCCTGATGATTTGACCACAATTTTGCCAGTAGCAACTGCCAAAGATTCTGACCTTTTGGTTACTCAATATGAAGGGAAAATCATCGAGGATGCAGGAGTTATCAAGATGGACTTTTTGGGTCTGAGAAACTTGACAATCATCAAGGATTGCTTGCGGATGATTAAAGAAAATTACGGTACAAACATTGATGATATTCCATTAGACGATAAAGGCGAATTTGACATTGATTCGATTCCGCTCGATGATAAATTGACCTACGAATTGTTGCAGAGAGGCGAAACAAACGCGGTTTTCCAGTTTGAATCCGACGGTATGAAAAAATACATGAAAGATTTGAAACCTGACCGTTTGGATGACCTCATTGCAATGAACGCTTTATACCGTCCGGGGCCGATTGCGTATATTCCCAACTTCATCAATCGTAAGCATGGTCGTGAAGAAATTACGTACGATTTGCCAGATATGGAGGAGTTTTTGAGTGAAACCTATGGTATTACGGTTTACCAAGAGCAGGTGATGTTGCTTTCGCAAAAATTGGCTGGTTTCTCTAAAGGTGATGCTGACGTTCTGAGAAAAGCGATGGGAAAAAAAGACCGTAAAACCCTCGATAAACTCAAGCCTCAGTTTATTGAGGGAGCAAAAGCAAAAGGGCATCCCGAAAAAACACTTGAAAAAATCTGGACAGACTGGGAGGCATTTGCTTCTTATGCTTTCAATAAATCGCACTCAACTTGCTATGCTTTTGTTGCATACCAGACAGCCTATTTAAAAGCACATTATCCGGGCGAATACATGTCGGCGGTCTTGACATCGCAATTGGGCAACATCGAAAAGATTACATTCTTCCTTGAAGAATGTAAAGCTCTCGGAATCCCAGTTTTAGGGCCTGATGTGAACGAATCAATTAAAAAATTTGGTGTAAATAAGAAAGGAGAAATCCGTTTTGGATTGGGTGGAATCAAAGGTACTGGTGATGCGGCAATTGACAATATTATCGAAGAACGCACCAAAAATGGCCCTTTCAAAGACATTTTTGATTTCATCACACGTGTGAATTTGAGGACTGTCAATAAAAAGTCTTTAGAATCAATGGCTTATGCGGGTGCATTTGATTGTTTTGAGGATATTCACCGAGCCATTTATTTTGACGAAGCTGATGGAAGTTCATTCATCGAAAAACTAATTCGGTACGCCAACAAATACCATGAAAATGCATCAGCAGGGCAAAATTCACTATTTGGTGCATTAGGAGGCGGAAGTGGTTTCGATATTGCCCGTCCTAAGATTCCAGTGGTTGAGCCTTGGGGCGATATTCAAAAATTGAAATTTGAGAAAGAAGTTGTAGGGTTTTATATTTCGGGCCATCCCCTCGATGAATTCCGAATGGAAATGAGCCGTTGTGTTCCGCTCGACCAAATTATGGAGCCTCAAAATCATCATAAAGAATTTGCAATTGGGGGTGTTGTGTCGAGCGTACAGATTCGACAATCAAAAAATGGTAATCCGTTTGCAATTTTCAAAATTGAAGATTATACTTCGGCGACTGAAATGGCACTTTTTGGGCAAGATTATGTCAATTTTTCAAAGTTTCTACAAGTCGGACTATTCTTGTTTATCAGAGGAAAACTACAAGGTCGTTGGGGCAGACAAGACGAATTAGAATTTAAACCCTTACAAATGGAGCTTTTGAGTGAGATTCGCAATAAATTGTTCAAAGAAATAAAAATTTCTCTCGGAATTCAATCCATCAATGCCGAATTGGTTAATCAAATCAATGATATTACCGACCGTTACCCAGGTACTTTTGATTTCAAGCTAAAGGTGATTGACCCGTCCGAAAACATTGATGTACAACTTTTGATGCGAAAAGGTAAAGTTGCTCTTAGCAATGATTTAGCCAAAGAATTAAAAGAACTTATTGGCAATGATAACGTTGTGTTTGCATAAGGAACTTTTGCCAAGTACACTTTTGTTTTATAATTAGATTAATAATTAATAAACAAATAAACTTTCCGCTGCGGCGGATAAACGTAATATGGCACAGAATGCTATCGAAATTACCGATGCAAATTTTGCAGAGTTAATCAATTCGGATAAACCAGTTTTAGTTGATTTTTGGGCTGAGTGGTGTGGACCATGTAAACAAATTGGACCAGTTGTTGAAGAAATCGCTGGTGAATACAAAGAGCAAGCTATTGTTGGTAAAATGGATGTTGACAGTAACACAAATACCCCAACAACCTTCGGAATTCGTTCAATTCCAACTTTGTTGATTTTTAAGAAAGGAGAGATTGTTGATAAAATCATTGGTGCGGTTCCGAAACACATTTTGACTCAGAAATTAGAAGCACATATCGACTCGATATTCTAAAAATATAAAAGCCCCAGATTGGGGCTTTTTTTATGAAATACTTTCTAAAATTATACCACAAGCCACTCTAATTTCATCAAATGTAATTGTTAATGGTGGAGCTATTCGCATCGAATTATCACAGTATAAAAACCAATCGGTAATGACACCTTTTTCTATCGAACGGTCAATAATTGGCTTTAATTCATCAAAATTAGCAAATTCAGCAGCCATCATTAAACCTTTTCCTCGTACTTCTTTGATTTTTGGGTGAATCAAAAGTGATTTTATTAGATTTGATTTTTCTTCGATTTCATCCAATAAATTCTCTTCAATAATTGTTGTCAATGTTGCCAATGAAGCCGCACAACTAACGGGATGTCCACCAAAAGTAGTTATATGCCCCAAAATTGGGTTATCTTTAAATACTGCCATCAGTTGTTGAGGGGCAATAAATGCACCGATAGGCATTCCCCCCCCCATCCCTTTGGCACAAAGTAAAATATCAGGTGTAACTCCAAAATGCTCAAATGCCCAAAATTTGCCAGTCCTGCCAAACCCAGATTGGATTTCATCAAAAATCAATACCGCTCCAACTTCATCGCATCTTTTTCGGAGTGCGGAGATATATTCAGTTGTTGTAACTCTGATACCCGATTCACCTCCCACTGGCTCAAAAATTACCGCAGCCGTACGATTCGATATTTTATCCAATTCTTCAAAAACTCCTCGATTTAATTTTTTAATCTCTGGCAGAAGCGGACGGTAATTTCTTTTAAAATGCTCATCACCCAAAGATAAGGCACCCTGCGTACTTCCGTGATAAGAACGATTAAATGCGATAATTTCGGGACGACCAGTAAAACGTTTTGCCAATTTCATTGCACCTTCGACCGCCTCAGTACCCGAATTTGTAAAGTAAACATTATCAAGTTGTAAGTTTGAAGGTGTTTTGAAGTTGTTTAGTGTTTGAATCAAGGCACTTGCCAAAAGTACTTGTGGAGATTGTATGTACTCACCATACACCATCAAGTGCATGTATTTATCTACTTGATATTTGATGGCTTCGACAACTTTTGGGTGACGGTGCCCAACATTACTGACACCAATCCCAGAAATAAAATCTATGTATTTTTTTCCGTTTTTGTCAATCAAATAAATACCCTCGGCTTTTTCAATTTCAAGGGCTAACGGAAATTCAGAAGTCTGTGCTAAATTGCTTAAAAATAATTGACGATTTGTCATTTTCTATGTAGAACGGGTTTTCAACCCGTTTGTAAATCATTTATAAACGGGTTGAAAACCCGTTCTACCATTAAGATTCATAAAATCCAACTGTACCACCCACCCAATCGAAGTTTTTATTGAAATTTACTCCAATCATTTCACCACGACTCAACCGAGCCAAATTGGTTAATAACTTTGGGCGAGGGGAGTCCTCATGCCAAACGTAAAGCATTCTTAATTCGCATTTGATTAATTTACCTTCGGGGTCTTCAATGACTGGTTCGTATTTAACCTTGCGTTGAAGCAAATAGTTTTCTTTATCGGTAATCTCGTCTAAATCATCCTTTGTAATGTTTATTTTGACACCGCTACCCGCAAAAGAAAACAAAGGCTTAAGTACGTAATTCTCTAAATCGGATGGATATTCCTTCAAATCTGATAAAAAATGAGATTTTGGCACGAAAGGACTATTCAACAATGGAAGAGTATATTTGCTAATTCTGAAAAACCAATTCGGATGTGCAACCCATGTGACATCAACATCATCAGTCATTTTAAATGATGTTTCGAGGTTTGGGTAGTGGTCTAATTCATCAAAAATTAGTCGGTTATAGATTCTTTTTATTTGAATCATTTGACCATCTTTTTCATAATAAATCTTTCGCCCTTCTTTAATGATTTTGGTGTAGCAAACGGCTTCAACTCCAATCATATCTTTGGTTATGGCGAAGTCGATACGTGTTTTTTGCTTTTCTGGAAATATTTCGAGGAGAATACAGTTTTCGGGGTTTTCGTCGGCAACAATAAGTTTTTTTAGTTCATCAATATACGTTTTTTCATCAATTCGATTAAAAAAATGAATGTAATTTTCAGGAACCTCAAAAAAATCTCGATATTTTTTTGCAATAAAATTTTGATAACCAAAAAGAGAAGGAAATCCTTGTAATTCAATCAATTGCGGATTCAAAACTCCATTTTCGTCTTTACAAACTGCAAAGTCAATAGCCAAAAACGAAGTATGAGTATTTTCATTTGGTACTCTTTGATTTGGAGGAATTGCCGCTTCGGTTTTGGTCTTGAAATCATCTTTTACCAAAACATCAATGATGTCGTTACAAGCCTGTAAGACTTTTATTTTTAAGTCTTTCGGTACAAAAACTGGGGTTTCGGCTACTCTAAAGTCAAGTTTTTCGGGATAATCGGCTTTAATTGATGCTATAAATGCATCATATTTTTCGACTGAAAAACTCTCATTATATTTTTTTCGGATTTCAGATACCATGAATTCTCACATATATTTCAGACCGCAACACCTAATAGGTTCTCGGCAGCTTTTCTCAAAAAAGTTGGAATAATCACCGACTCCGTCAACATAATCTTATCGGGGTCGTCGAGACGGTCAATCATTTCGTAATATTTTTCTTCGCCATAATTATCAATCACGGCTTTTTTCTTTTCTTCGGTTTTGAAATACCGTGACATCCCCTCTGAATCGGCTTCAGGGTGAAATTGTGTACCGAAAACTTCATCCGAAAAACGTATCGCCATGATTGCTCGTTCCAAATCAACGTGTGGTCTAATCTTTTCGAGGCACAATAATTTTGCCCCAAAACGATTGATTTTTTGCCAATTTGGTTGAATCAACTGATAATCACGAGAATCAACTGCATAAAACGGGTCGGGTAATTCAGCAAATAGTGGTTCTGAATCACCATCGAATTCTTTGTGAATAGGCATCACCCCAAACGAAGTCGAACGGCGTTTAGTTACCTCTCCAAAACCGAGATGGTGAGTGACCATCTGAAATGAGTGACAAATCAAGAAAAGATATTTTTTCTCTTCGTTTTTATTGTTGTAATCAAAGACAGATTCGATGAATTGATAGTATGGAGCCTCCCAAGCATGTCCCTCTCTCAAAGGATTACCCGGTCCACCCGAAGAAATATAAATATCATAACTCAAATCTGGAATCTGATTCTCTTTTCTTACATCAAAAATATCGTAATTGCCTTTAATACCTTCTTGACTCAAGAACTGTCCTACAAGCATTTTGATACAACGCATCCCTTCATTTTGATGCCCGTTGTACATATCTAAGATGGCAATTCGTAAATGATTCATTACTTTATCATTAATAATAACACATATAAACGACTTAAAAAGTCGTTTTACAATGCAAAATTACTTAAAAATTACCTAAAGTCCGTGTCTTGTTTCGTCACAAATATAATCTACGACCGATTTTAGACTCTGTGTATGCTCAAAAACCTTCAATTGGCGGTCGGCACCAGTACCCATTCGTAAGATTTCGTGGATATACTCAACCTCCTTACGGCTTCCTAATTCATCTACTACATCATCAATAAATTCGAGTAGTTCTTCTGCCAAACTGCTATATGGCACCTCTTCTTCTTTACCAAAATCAATCAATTTGGCTGAGATTCCATAGCGAGCAGCACGCCATTTATTTTCACTAATTAATATTCGGCGGTACTGTCTAAAACTTAGGTTTTTCTGATGTAGCTTATGAATCTTGGCTACAATTGCTTGCATTAATGCCGCTAAACAGATGGTTTCATCTACTCGCATCGGAATATCACAGATGCGGAACTCGATGGTTGGATAATAAGGGTGCAAACGAATATCCCACCAAATTTTCTTGCCATTATCAATACAATTTGTCTTCACCAAAAGATTAATGTAGCTGTCATACTCGGCGGCACTTGCAAAGAAATCTGGAATACCTGTGCGAGGAAATTTATCAAAAACCTTAGAACGATACGATTTAAAACCTGTATTTCGGCCACACCAGAAAGGCGAATTAGTAGAAAGGGCATAAATATGTGGTAGAAAGTATCTTGCAGTATTCAAAATTCTGATACCTTCTTCACGGTTAGGAATACCTACGTGAACGTGCAATCCAAAAATGAGATTTGAACGAGCCACATCACGCATATCATCAATAAGTTGTTCGTAGCGTGGATTATCTGTTATAAGTTGTTTCTGCCAATCGGAGAATGGGTGTGTACCCGCCGCAGCGATTTTGAGTCCTTGTTTGCCAGCTAAATCGAGCAGCATTTTGCGAAGATACGTAACTTCTTCGCGGGCTTGTTGAATATTTTCACAAACATTAGAAATCATCTCAACAACCGCTTGGTGCATCTCTTGTTTGATTCGCTCTTGTAAAATTACTTGTCCACCCTCCACAATTTTAGCCATGTGTGAGCGTAATTCGCGAGTTTTGGGGTCAATTGTTTGAAATTCCTCCTCAATGCCAAGTGTAAATAATGCCATCTGAAATTCTTCGGTTTAATAAATGGGTAATTGGGTTAAAGTATGTTTTCTTTAAAAGTGATGAATTTGATACCAAAAATCTCCATCAATTTTCAGGGATTCAATCTGTTCTTTTTCTTTTTAGACAATAACTTTAATCAAATTTATCTAAAAATATAAAAAAGGAGATACATTTTGCATCTCCTTTCTATAAATTTTTGATTATTTCGATTTTTTTGCGGCTGGTTTTTTGGTTTCAGCTTTCGGAGCAGCCTCTTTTTTGGGTTTTGAAGCTGGCTCAACATTACCTTTTGCCAAATGTTCTTCGCCTTTACCCATCACAGCACCCCAAACGAAATTACCCCAAGTACAGTTGTTTTTACCTTCTTGATGCTCAATTGTTCTTTCAATTGCCATTTTAGCTGCATTTTCTACAATCCAATCAAAGTTTTGTTGACCAACTGAATGCACATCAGCGTCTGGTGCAGGATTACAGAAATCAATTGCGTAAGGAATTCCATCACGAACCGCAAATTCAACTGTATTAAAATCGTATCCTAAGGCTTTATTCAATCTCAGTACGTAATCGGTAATCGTCGCCATCAATTTTTTATGCTCCTCGCCTTGAGTTTTTGGTTGAGTTGCATAACGCAAATGATGCGGATTGCGTGGTTCATAAGGCATGATATGCACATATTTGCCATTTAAACAATAACAACGGTAGTAATCGGTGAAGATAACTTCTTCTTGTAGAAGCATCACCAACTGACCAGTCTCTTCGTGTTTCATCCACAAATCATGTGGGTCATTTACTTTGTAAACGCTTTTCCAGCCACCACCCGCGTGAGGTTTCATGTAGGCCGGAAAACCAATTTTACCAAACATATATTCCCAATCCATCGGGAATTTTAGATTTCTGAATGATTTATCGGTAGTATCGGTTGGTCTTTCTTTCGATGGCAACAAAACCGTATTCGGAACTGGTACACCCAATTTTACAGCCAAACAGTTATTAAAGAATTTCTCATCGGCACTCCACCAAAATGGGTTGTTGATAACGGCTGTTCCGCAAAGGGCGGCATTTTTCAAATATGCACGATAGAATGGTACATCTTGCGAAATACGGTCGATGATAACGGCATAATCAGTAGCTACTCCTTGCTCAACTTTATCAATTGAAACTGGTTCGGCGATGATTCCCGACGGAGCAGTTTTATTAACTTGTTCGATAAATGCCCACGGGAAAGTATCTTCCATTCCGAAAAGTATTCCTATTTTTTTCATAAAGGTCAAATCTTATTTTTATTTGTTATTTGCTTGTTTCTTGAGTTTAACAGTTTTTAAAGTTCTCCTGCAACCATCTTTCCGATGTATTCAGGAAACATCATGTTCCATAATGGCCAATCGTGACTTGCCCATTTTTTTTCATCGTACCAATGATTTATCCCTTTCGATGCCAAAATTCTTGACATATCAATATTGTCTTGACGGCAAATATCCCAGTCAGAAGTACCAAGAACAACGCTCATGTGATTGTATTTCCAACTTTCGGCATTTGGCATAAAATCTACCGGATTGTTGAAATAAACGTTATCGTCGTAGTATCCTTTCATAAAAGATTTGATATTGAAAGAACCACTCAAACTAAAACAATGTGATACTAAATCTGGGTATTTGAATGCAAAATTTGTGCAGTGGTATCCTCCAAAACTTGCTCCGGCTACTGCAACTCGGTGCGTTGAGCATTCTCTTTGAATCGATGGTACGAGTTCTTCTTTCAGAAAACGGGTGTAGAGATTATAATTGTAGATTTTGATTCCCGGGGCTAAATCTTTGGCATAGAAACTTTGGAAATCAATACTATCAATATTGTATAATTTTACTTTTCCAGAATCAACTAAATTGGCAATTGAATTATTTAAGCCGAAGTCGCGATTTTGAAGGTAATTTCCCATCGAAGTTGGAAACATCAATACGGGGTATCCCCAATGCCCACTTACGAGTAAATCCATATCACGACCCAATATATGTGAATAGAATTTTATATGTTTTTCTTGCATGATGAAGTCTAATTTAGGTTAGCTAAATTGCTGTTAAAGAATGTTTTGTGGATGCAAAGTTCAATATTAAAATTTGTCATTCAAAATTTATTTTCGGAATATTGTTTTGATTTTAAATCAAATGATATTTTATTTCAAATATAATATTCTGTTAATTTTTAAATTGAGTAAATTAAATTTTGTAAATATTTTCAAGTATTAACTTTGCTTTTAGAATTGTTTTAAACTGCCAACGAATATTTTTGTTAATGTTCAGACGATAATATTTATAAAAAAAATCAAATGCAAGACTTTAATAGATTTTTTAAAATTATTCTTTTGTTAATTTTGCCAGCATTATCAACAAACAAAGCCTTTTCGCAAGTGAAAGTAAACATCCTACGTAACCAAAAAATACATTCAAAATTCCTCGACCGCAATGTGGTCTATGACGTTATTCTTCCACCAGATTACGAGTTGTCTTCACAGAAATTTAAGACATTATACATGAACGATGGCCAAGATTTAGATGCCCTAAAAATGGAAGAAGTTCTAAATACTCTTTATCAAAATCAAGAAATCCCGTCATTTGTACTCATTGCAATTCACACAAACCAAAATCGTATTAAAGAATACGGAACTGCCAAAATGGCAGATTATAAGGGTCGAGGTGATTTAGCGACAAAGTATAATCAGTTTATTATCAATGAGTTGATTAAGGAGATTACCCAAAAATATAAAGTATCAACCTCTAAAGATGACAACTACTTTTGCGGCTTTTCATTAGGAGGATTATCGGCAATGGATATTGTCTGGAATAATCCTGATTTATTTTCAAGAGTAGGTGTTTTTAGCGGTTCGTTTTGGTGGAGAAAAAAGGCTTATGAAGACGGCTACGATGACCACAATGACCGAATAATGCACGTTTTGGTACGTGAGAAATCGAAAAACGAAGGTCAAAAATTTTGGTTTGAGTGTGGAACTAATGACGAAAAAGATGACCGAAACGGAAACGGTATAATTGACTCAATCGATGATACGCTTGATTTGATAAAGGAATTAGAAAATAAGGGCTACAAACGAGAAACTGATGTAATTTATCATGAGGTGGAAGGTGGCGAACACAATCAAAAAACATGGAGCGTAGCTATGCCAGTTTTCTTGAAATGGTTACTAAAATGAGTTTTTAGGGTAAATTATTGTGATTTTTATCAAAGAATAGCATTCTTGGACGGTTAAATTTTGAAATAAGACATTTTTTTTCAAAATTTACATACCCCAATGAATATATACTATTTACGATAACCCCTTAAAACATGAAAAAAACTCTATTTTTTTCACTGCTGATGATTTCTTCAATTGCAATGGTCAATTCTGATTTCTATTCTCAACAATTATCTTTTCCAAGAGTAAAAAAAGCCCAGATAAATAAAGGTAGGGCAATTGAAACACTTTTATCATCGAATGGAATCGATTCTAAAAACTTTGAGATTTTTTTGAGAGCATTTAAGAAAGAACAAAAATTAGAATTATTCGCGAAAAATAAATCGGATAATTCTTACAAATGGCTCAAAACTTACGATTTCTGTGCTACAACTGGTGTTTTAGGCCCAAAAAGGCGTTCGGGCGACAGACAGATTCCAGAAGGATTTTATACCGTAAATTTCTTTAATCCTCAGAGTCAATACCATTTGTCTTTCAGAATCAATTATCCTAATGAATCCGATTTAGTATTTGCTGATAAACTCAATCCCGGAGACAATATTTTCATTCACGGAAGCTGCATAACTATCGGTTGTATCCCGATTGGAGATGATATGATTGAAGAATTGTATTTGATTGCGGCAAAGGCAAAATCGAACGGCCAGAATATTCCAGTACATATTTTTCCAATGAAAATGGATGATATGAGTGAGTTAACGGGAGAAAATGCTGAGTTTTGGTCGTGGCTCAAGCCTGGGTATGATGCCTTCGAAAAAACAAAGGCATTGCCCAAAGTTCGAGTTGCATCAGATGGCAAATACATTATTGAATAATTAAAACAAAATATAACTTAATTGTAACGAAGCCTTCATTTTTATGAAGGCTTTTTTTGTAGATTTGTTAAAACTAAACGACAAACTATGAAAAAACTCTTGATTCTTTTATTTTTTTCATTTTCTGCATTTTCGCAAGTAAAATTCCAGATTTCTGTTTCTCCAAATCTCCACAAAGGCTTACTCGATGGGCGTTTGATGGTATTGCTTTCAAATGATGCCAAAGCCGAACCCCGATTTCAGATTAAAGATGAAGTCGATACACAACAGCTTTTTGGTGCAGATGTAGAAAATTGGAAAAACGGACAAGTTTTTGAAGTCAATGCCACTAATTCATTTGGTTATCCAATCAAAAGCCTCAATGAGTTTCCTGAGGGCGAATACTATTTGCAAGTTGTTTTGCATAAATACGAGACATTCAATCGCAAAGTTGGTCCACCCGTTAAATTACCGATGGATAGAGGCGAGGGGCAAAATTGGAGAATTGCACCAGGTAATTTGATGACAAAACCAATCAAAATTACTTTGAAAAAGAATGCAGTTTTTAAAGTTACCCTCGATGTTGAAATGCCAGCAATTCCCGAACCAAAAGATACAAAGTACATCAAGCACATAAAGATTCAGAGTAAACTTCTTACTGAGTTTTGGGGGCGTCCGATGTATCTCGGTGCTCATGTTTTGTTACCCTACGGTTTTGACGAACATCCCGAAGCTCGTTACCCACTTTGTGTAAATCATGGTCATTTTCCTGCTGATTTTGATGGTTTTAGCGAGACTCCTCCACCAGCAAACATGGATACAACCGATTATATCGAAAGGTTTGGGATTTATGGATACAAAAAATTAGTAGCCCAAGAAGCTTATAATTTCTACAAGCAATGGACTTCTCCGAATTTCCCGAGATTTTTGGTAATCGAAATCCAACATGCAACCCCTTATTATGATGATTCTTACGCCGTAAATTCGGCAAATATGGGGCCTTACGGCGATGCAATTACTTATGAGCTAATTCCTGAGATTGAAAAACGATTTAGAGGAATCGGACAAGGATGGGCAAGGTTCATGTACGGAGGCTCAACTGGAGGTTGGGAGGCTTTAGCAGCTCAAGTTTTTTATCCCGATGAATTTAATGGATGTTTTGCAGCTTGCCCAGACCCAATTGCATTCGATGCTTACACTTCTGTAAATATTTACAAAGACAAAAATGCTTACTACAATGAAGGAAGTTTTAAGAAAACCAAAAAGCCTGGGAAAAGAAATTATCTTGGGCAAATTGCCTGTACTGTTGAAGATATGAATCACCGTGAATTGGCTATGGGCAATAAATCAAGAAGTGGTGACCAATTTGATATTTGGGAAGCAGTTTATAGCCCAATGGGCGAAGATGGTTATCCGAAACCAATATTCAACAAACTAACTGGAGAAATAGACCCTAAAGTTGCTGAATATTGGCGTGAAAATTATGATTTACTCCATATTTTGAAGCGAGATTGGACAAAATTAGGCACTAAACTGCAAGGTAAAATCCATATTTATTGCGGCGATATGGATAATTTTTATCTCAATAATGCAGTTTATTTGATGGAGGATTTTCTGAAAAAGACCGAAAAACCACATTATTACGGAGAAGTAGATTATGGCGACCGTGCCGAGCACTGCTGGAACGGCGACCATAACAATCCGAATTATATTTCAAGATTGAGATACAATACAATGTATATTCCTAAATGGTTGAAACGCATCGAACTTTCAGCTCCTAAAGGTGCAGATTTGACGAGTTGGAGGTACTAAAACCTCAAAACCAAAGGCAAGGTCATAGACTTTGCCTTTGGTTAAAAACCTTCCCACCATCTTTTTGTTGGTTGATTTTCGCCAAGAATCATCTTTTCACCAATCATCGGCGTGGTTATTGGCATTTTCTGAATTTCGGCTTCTTTTGTAACTCTTTCAATTGGTTCTTTCCATGGGTGAAGCCCCAATGTAAATTTACTCCAATGTACTGGTAATAAGAGTTTTGTGTTTAAATCTTTGGCTGCTTGTACTACTTCTTCGGGTTTGAAATGGATGTATTTCCACATGTCGTTATATTGACCACATTCAAGAATTGCTAAATCGAATTCTCCAAATCGTGCGTTTATTTCTTTAAAATGTGAGTCATATCCAGAGTCTCCGCCAAGATAAATTTGGTAATTGGGTGTTTTAAAAACGAAAGATGACCAAAATGATTGATTACGTTTGAATCCTCTACCCGAGAAATGCCTCGCAGGTGTTGAGGTAATCGAAGTAGAATCATCGAGTTTTGTACTTTCCCACCAATCTAATTCTACGATTTTATTAGGGTTATAGCCCCAATATTCTAAATGTTCACCAGTCCCGAGTGAGGTAATTACTTTTTTAACTTTTGTTTCTAACTTTTTGACTGTTTCGTAATCGAGATGGTCGTAATGGTCATGTGTAATTATTAATAAATCCAATTCGGGAAAATCATCTACATTATATTCATTAGTTCCGTCATAATTTTTTCCAAAAAACGAAACAGGCGAAGCATTTCCACTAAAAACTGGGTCAACTAAAATCTTTTTCCCATCAATTTGCAGTAAATATGAAGAATGCCCAAACCAAACAATTACAGGTTTATCTGATTTGATATTTTTTAAATCTGTTTTTACTGAAGGAAGTTTTTGGGTTGGTTCTTTTTCGGGAACAGTTTGTAGATAGGCCTTCAAGATGTCAATGTAGGTCGTACCCTCGGCTAAATCTGGAGTAAAATGTTGATTTTGAAATTTACCTTCTCGATAATTTGGAGATTTTAAAATTCTTTCAAGTCTTTTTCCGGTAGGAGTTTTACCAAATTGAGGTAATTGCATAAATAGGAGAGTGGCAACTACCAAAACTACTATTGTTACTAATAAATAAATAAGCATTTTTTTTAGAATTCTTAACATGTATTTTTATTCAATGTTACATCTACAAAAAATACGTATTAAGAGTTCCGTTGATGCTTTTTAGAATTCAATTTGATGGTAAATATGGTCAATTCTTAATTTATTATCATTAATATTGATATACTCATCATTCGCATTAAATAGACCCGAAAGCCAGAATTTAGGGTCGTCAGTGCGGCTGTAGATTTGAATATTTTTAGAATCTTGCGAGACAATAAAATAGTATTGTAAACTTTCAATTTTTTGATAACATTCTAATTTTTCGCTTCGGTCAATCTCTGATGTACTATCAGAAAGCACCTCTACAATCAAATAAGGATTTAAAGTAGCGACCATTTTTCCTTTAAATTCTTTGAAATTTGACTTTCCTTTTACGACTGTTACATCAGGATAATAATATTTTTCACAATCAGGTACATAGACCAAACGGTTACTCCCAAGAACTGTATAATCTTGTCCAAAATAGTGATTCCCTAATAGTCTAATAAGGTTTGCAACAATTGTTTCGTGGTTGTGCGATGCGTATCCCATTCTTCTTAAAAATCCATTTATATATTCATGACGGTGTTTAGATTTGTTCTCAAAATCTAAATACTCGGTTTCTGAATATTTTTTTCGTTGCGATACTAATGTCATTTCTTTGAAATTTTCTCGAATTTAATCTTTTGACCTTTCAAATACAAATTCTGAGTTTCATTAACTAAAAATGCCTCGCTTTTGCGAGGCATTTTTGAAATTCTAATAATATATTATTAAGCTTCTTGAAAATGCTGATAACCAGCGATTTGAACTGAATTTCCTACGATTTGAACCTCGTTTCCATGAACAAATACGCTAATTGATTTTTCAGATAGATTCTTTATTTCGATTTCATCTTGTTTCACAACAACTTCAATCAAACTACCTCTAAACCCGATTCTGAAATTGAAAGATTGCCATTGCTCAGGTAAAAACGGATTAAAATGAAGCTGATTATCTTTTACACGCATTCCGCCAAATCCTTTAATAACCGATAACCAAGTACCTGCCATTGATGTAATGTGAAGTCCATCTTCGGTATCATTATTATAATCATCCAAGTCCAAACGAGAGGTACGGAGGTACATTTCATAAGCCTTCTCTTTTTTGCCAAGTCGAGCCGCATGAATTACGTGTACACAAGGCGACAACGAAGACTCATGAACTGTCATTGGCTCGTAGAAATCGAAATTTCGACGTAGTTCTTCTTCGGTAAAGTCATCTTCAAAGAAATACATACCCTGCAAAACATCAGCTTGTTTAATAAAGCATGAGCGAAGGATTCTATCCCAAGACCACTTTTGGTTTATCGGACGGTGTTGAGCAATATCGCAGACGTTTAATAATTCTTTGTCTAAAAAGCCATCTTGTTGTAAGAAAACCTGACGCTCAGGGTCGTATGGGAAATACATATTTTCGATGATATGATTCCATTTCTCGGTTTCCTTTTCCCAATCGAAATTCAAATTTGAAAGAATTTCATTTACTCGATTAGAATCAATCTTAGAACCTTCTTCGATGGATTGCATGGTGTATTTTAAACACCAAACAGCGATGTAATTTGTGTACCAGTTGTTGTTTACATTGTTTTCATACTCATTTGGCCCAGTCACACCCAGCATGACATATTTTTGCTTATCGCTCGACCAATTCACTCTTTGAGCCCAAAAACGTGAAATGCCAATCAATACATCAAGCCCAAATTCTATCAAGTATTTTTTATCGCCTGTGTAATTGATGTAATCGTAGATTCCGTAAGCGATTGCTCCGTTTCGGTGGATTTCTTCAAATGTTATCTCCCACTCATTATGACATTCTTCACCATTCATTGTAACCATCGGATACAACGCCGCCCCATCCGAAAATCCTAATTTTTGAGCATTTTCGATTGCTTTTTGCAGCTGATTGTGGCGATAAACCAGCAGGTTGCGACCTACTTTTTGCTCAGATGTCGAAAGATAAAACGGAATACAGTAAGCTTCGGTATCCCAGTAAGTCACACCACCGTATTTTTCACCAGTAAATCCTTTTGGACCGATATTGAAACGAGCGTCTTCGCCAGTATAAGTTTGAAGAAGTTGGAAAATATTAAAACGGATTCCTTGCTGTGCCGCAACATCACCCGCTACTTCAATATCACAATGTTCCCATTTATCAGCCCATTTATTTGCGTGTTCTTGCTGCAAAGTTTCAAAACCTTTCGCTGCAACTTTTTCAACGTAAGCTTTCGTTTCGGTAACCAAAACCTCAGCCGAATAATCTAAAGACGAAAGATTCGCAACATATTTATAAATGGTTGTTTTTTCGTCTTGCTTCAAATCTAATGAGATTTCACAAGCAACGTATTTTTCTTTTTTGATTGGTAATGTTTCAAATTCGATAGCCTTACCTTCATGCCAAACATCAACTTTCATTGCCGAAACCAAATCAAATCGTTCGGTTTTGAAGCGATTCTCTTTGGTTTTTATGTGTAAAACACCTTGCCCAAAAGATGTTTCTTTGGCGATTTCTTCCCAGAATGTCTCCTCATAGTTTGCATCACGGTTTTTGATGCTACCATCCAAATACGGTGTTACTTTAACTTTTCCAGAGAAATTTTTCGGAATCAAACTATATTCAACCACACCAGCGTGGTCGTCGGCAATACTACAAAAACGCTTAGACTGAATCTCAATTTCTTTTCCGTTTTGTAGTCTCACAGTAGAATATCGCTCCAAAATTCCGGTTTTCATATCGAGAAAACGGTGGAAATGTAACACCTCAGACGCGTTCAAATCAAGTTCTTCGCCGTCAATTTCAACATCAATTCCGACCCAATTTGTCGCATTAATTACCTTCGCAAAATAGTTAGGGTAGCCGTTTTTCCACCAACCAACTCTGGTTTTATCAGGAAACCAAACACCAGCGATGTAATTACCTTGAAGACTTTTACCCGAAAATTTTTCCTCAAAGTTTCCTCGCTGACCCATTCGGCCGTTACCAAGGCTTAGGAGACTTTCGGTTATTTCATTAAATTCTGGATGAAAACCGTCTTCGACAATTTTCCATTCGTCATGCACAATGTAATTTTTCATTAAAGTATATTTTCGTCGTTATTTCAAAATTGTATTCAAAATCTCATCAATTTTTACCCCTTCAAGATTAGGGTAAACAACATCAGCTTGAGTTAAAACCTCTGGTTTACCAATACCAACTGCTTTCATACCTGCATTCTTTGCCGCTTGAACTCCTGCGACGGCATCTTCAAAAACCAAACATTCGTTTGGGGCAAAACTGAATTCTTCGGCACCTTTCAAGAAAACTTCTGGGTCTGGTTTGCCCTTGCTGATTTTTGTGCCGTCGATAATTACGTCAAATTGTTCAATCAGACCAACTCGCTCTAAAATCATCTTAGCATTTTTGCTAACCGACCCCAAACCAATTTTAATATCTGTTTGCTTAATTTGCTCAAAAAACTCAGGAATTCCCTCCAAAATGTCTTTTTCGGTCATTTGACTGACTAATTCAAGATACCATTCGTTCTTTTTTGTAGCCAGCTCTATTTTTTTTGCTTCTGATAATTCAACTCCGCCGTGATTTAAAATTATTTCGAGCGATTCTGTTCGGCTAACTCCTTTAAGTTTTTCATTGAATTCTTCCGAAATATCAAAACCTAATTCGTTGGCCATTCTTTTCCACGCTTGATAATGGAAAATTGCAGTTTCGACAATTACTCCATCCAAGTCAAACAAAAATCCTTTTATCATTTATCTTTTCTTTGGTTTATTACTTTATTTCTAAAACCCATGAAGTTTTAGCTGGGATTGTTATCTTCGATACATCGTTTAGGTTTGCTCCTGTCAATACGTTTTGGGCAGATTTCGAGCCTTTCAAAATTTCATTGAATCTCGCAGTTTCAACGATTTTTTCTTCTTTATTGGTATTGCTAATTACCATAACTCTCTGATTATTTGTGTATCTGAAGTAAACATAAATGCCTTCAAACGGAACAAATTGCATAAATTTACCTTTAGTCAATGCTTCAGATTTTTTGCGATAATTGGCCAGTTTGCTTACAAATTCAAAAGCCTCATTTTCTTTTGCACTTCTACCTTCTTTTGTGAATTTATTTTCAGAATCTCCTTTGAATCCGCCGGGGTAGTCTTTACGAACCTCGGCATCTGATGGATTTTTAAAGTTTTTCATCAAAACTTCAGTTCCATAATAAAAATGTGGAATTCCTCTCAAGGTTAGCAACCAAGTAATTCCCATTTTGTATTTGTCGAAGTCTTCGCCAATTACCGAAAAATAACGGTCGGTATCGTGGTTTTCGAGGAAAGTTACATTTTTTGAAGCATCTTGGTAAGCACCATCTTGTGCCAAAATCTGATATAATTTTTGTACGCCAGCATCCCAATCATAGCTTTGATTTAGTCCATCTAAAATACCTGTCTGAACCATGAAATCAAGTGTACCAGGAAGATTACATTTGAATGGGAAATTGATATTATTTTTGGTAAAATACGCTTGGTTGAAAACACTTCTTACCCAAGATTCGCCAAACAAATGAATCTTAGGAAACTCATCCATCAATGCTTTATTGCAGCGATTCATAAATTCTAAATCGTTGTACATGTATGTATCAATTCTCCACGCATCAATCCCAAAATTTTCGGTTATCCAGATTGTATTTTGAATGAGATAATTTGCCAAAAACGGATTTCTTTGATTTAAATCGGGTAGAAACTTCGTAAACCATCCATCCGAACATACTTTTCTGTCATAAGCAGAGCCGTTGGGGTCAACAATCGACTGTTCTTTGTATGAAGTGTTGGTGTAAGTATCCCATTGATTAATCCAATCTTTAGAGGGTAAATCCTTGTAAAACCAAGTTGTCAGCCCGATGTGATTATAAACGGCATCTTGCACAACCTTAATGCCTTTGGCGTGTGCGTCATTGACAAATTTTTTATAGCCCTCATTTCCACCAAAGCGTTTGTCAATCTGATAAAAATCTGTAAAATGATAACCGTGGTATGAGCTTCTCCAAGTTCCTCCTTCATCGGTCAATTCTGTATTGTTCTCAATCACAGGTGTCATCCAAATTGCGGTAACTCCCAATTCTTTTAAATAATCAAGACGGTCAGTTACCCCCTTCAAATCTCCTCCATGACGCAAGAACGGATTATTCTTATCTGCTTTTTTATCATTCAAATCATCGAATTTATCGTTCGATTCGTCACCATTAGCAAAACGGTCTGGCATTAGTAAATAAATGAAGTCTGATTGGTCAACACCTTGTGGTTTTGCCGAACGATTTTTTAATTCGTATTTAATCGAGTTTTTTGAATTTCCATTTGAAAAAACAAACTCTAACGAACCCGCTTTTGCCGTTTTAGAAATTTCTAAATCAACAAAGACGTAATTCGGATTTTCTACCTTTTGTACTTTTTTTAGTTTTATACCAGCATAAGGTTTCAATGCAAAAGTTGATTTTGCAATATTATTTCCGTAAACTAATACTTGTAAATTCGGATTTTTCATACCAACATACCAGTTTGTTGGGTCGATTCTGGTAATTTGTGGCTTTTGCGAATAGACTGTACAGACTATGACAAATTGAATAAAAACAAGAATAAGTAATTGTTTTGATAATTTCATAAAGGTTAAAGTAAAGTATTCAATAGCAAAATAACACAAACAAAATATTTTTTCATACAAAAAACCTAATTAGATTTGGAACTTTAACTTTAACCTAAGATGAAAATAACCTTTAATTTGGCAATATTCTGTTTGATTTTTGCACAAATGAGCATTGCCCAGACTTCAAAAAAAATGACCAAAGAAAAGACTGACAAAATTGCTGTTTACCAGATTTTTACTCGCCTTTTTGGAAACACAAAGACGACAAATAAGTTTAACGGAACTATCGAAGAGAATGGTTGTGGGAAATTTAATGACATCACTGATAAAGCTCTTGTTGAGCTTAAAAAGTTTGGAGTTTCGCATGTTTGGTACACGGGTGTAATCGAACACGCAACAATGACAGATTATTCTAAATTCAAAATCAAACAAGATAATCCGTTGGTTGTGAAAGGAATTGCGGGTTCACCTTATGCAATCAAAGATTATTATGACGTAAATCCCGACTTGGCGGTAAATGTCAAGAATCGGATGAAAGAATTTGAGGCTTTGGTGGACAGAACACATAAAAACGGTCTCAAAGTAATCATAGATTGTGTTCCGAATCACGTAGCAAGACAATATAACTCTGATGCTAAACCAAAAGGTGTCAAAGATTTTGGTGAGGATGACGATAAATCGGGAGTATTTAAGAATTCTAATAATTTTTACTACATTCCAAACCAAGATTTTCATGTTCCTGATGGAGTGAATCCTCCGATAAAACCAAGCGGTTATTACTCCGAAAATCCAGCAAAGGCAACAGGAAATGATGTTTTTTCGGCAAAACCAAGCATAAATGATTGGTTTGAGACAATAAAATTGAATTATGGTGTCGATTACCTGAATAACCGGACAAAACATTTTGAACCGATTCCAGACACATGGCTTAAAATGAGAGATATTCTTACTTTTTGGGCTAAAAAAGGGGTTGATGGTTTTCGATGTGATATGGCCGAAATGGTTCCGGTTGAATTTTGGGGTTGGGTAATACCAGAAATCAAAAAAGTGAATCCATCAGTAATATTTATTGCGGAGATTTATAATCCTAACGAATATAAAAATTATCTTTTTAACGGAAAATTTGATTATTTGTACGATAAAGTAGGTTTGTATGATGCTCTTCGCCGATTGATGGAAGGACATGGAAATGCCAATGATATTACGACTGTTTGGCAGAGAGAATCGGGTGATTTTGGCAATAGAATGCTACGTTTTCTTGAAAATCACGATGAACAGCGTATTGCATCAAAATATTTTGCAAAAAATCCGTTTCATGCGATTCCAGCCATGACGCTTTCTGCAACGCTACACGGTGGGCCGATAATGGTTTATTTTGGACAAGAAGTAGGGGTGAACCCAACTCAAGCTGAGGGTTTTCAGGGTGAAGATGGTCGAACAACAATTTTTGATTATTGGGGTGTCCCTGAGTTTCAAGCTTGGGTAAATGAAGGCAAATTTGATGGTGCTAAATTATCTGCCGAGCAAAAAAAGTTGCGTAAATTTTACACTGATTTACTTAACTTCTCCCAGAAAAGTGATGCTATTAAAAATGGAGCGTTTTATGATTTACAGTATGTCAATAAAGACGGACAGTCGATGGGATACAACGACTACAAGATTTTTAGTTATTTGAGATATACGAAAAATCAAAAATTGTTGTTTATTTGCAACTTTGACTTAGAAAAATCATATTCTACCACAGTCAGAATACCCCAACATGCGTTTGAATTGATGGGATTGAATCCTAACGGAAATTATAAATTTACTGAAATTTTCATGAACAAAGGCTTAGAAATAAGTACTGATGCTCCATCTGGTTTAAAAATTGATTTGGCAGCAAATTCGGTTTATGTTTTTGAAATTAAGTAATGGCGAATATAAAATTAACTTTAACCTATATGACAAAAAAACAAAAACCTAACCTTACATCAGCCCAAATCTGGAACATGAGTTTTGGATTTATGGGAATCCAGATGGGTTTCGCACTTCAAAATGCCAACGCAAGTCGAATTCTACAAAACTTTGGTGCCGATGTTGAGCATCTCTCTTGGTTTTGGCTGGTTGCTCCACTAACTGGTATGATTGTTCAGCCAATAATTGGACATTATTCTGACAAAACTTGGACAAAATTGGGTCGCCGCAGGCCTTTCTTTTTGGCAGGTGCCATTCTTGCTTCAATCGGTTTGATACTGATGCCCAATGCTGATTTGTTCGTAAGTTTCTTACCAGCCTTGTGGGTGGGTGCTGGTTTTCTGATGATAATGGATGCTTCTTTCAATATTGCAATGGAGCCTTTCAGGGCATTAGTTGCTGATAAACTGAACGATGCACAAACCACCACTGGATTTTCAATTCAAACAGTTTTGATTGGTATAGGAGCTGTTTTTGGTTCATTACTTCCCATACTTTTTTCTTTTTTCTTTAAAGAATCATTTAAAAGTGGTAGCGTTCCTGACTACTTAAAATATTCATTTATTCTTGGTGCGGCAGCCTTGCTCTTTTGTATTTTGTGGACGATTTTTACTACTTCTGAATACTCTCCTGAACAAGTGAGAGAATTCGAAGGACATTCTGACACCAAAGAACATCAGTCCAATTTTTTAGAAATATTCAAAGATTTTGGAAATATGCCAAGAACAATGAAACAACTCGGCTTAGTGCAGTTTTTTTCTTGGTTTGGTTTATTTTCTATGTGGGTATTTACAACACCTGCTATCGCACAGCATTTTTTTCAATTAAATGACAGCCAAACTAATACTTCTGATTACAATAAAGCAGCAGATTGGGTCGGTGTAATCTTTGCTGTTTACAATTTTGTTTCGATGGTATATGCATTTCTTTTACCTACAATTTCAAAAAAATATGGAAGAAAAAATACACATATGCTATCACTTTTAATCGGTGGACTTTCGTTGATTTCAATATTTTTCATTGGTGATTATAAGTTACTCATCCTGCCAATGATTGGAGTCGGAATTGCCTGGGCGAGTATTTTGGCAATGCCTTATGCAATTTTAGCAGGGTCTATTCCTCCAGCCAAAATGGGGATTTATATGGGTATATTTAACTTTTTTATTACAATTCCGCAAATTATCAATGGAGTTATCGGTGGACCAATTGTCAAAAGCCTTTATGGTGGACAAGCCATTTATGCAGTTATGATGGGAGGGGTTTGTTTTATTATTGCCGCAATTTGTGTAAGATTTGTTGACGACAACGTAAAATAACTGATATTATTTTAACTTAAATAAAGATTTTTTTACCAAAACCTCGATTTATTCGAGGTTTTTTTGTGAGATTAAAACAAATTAATTGTGAAATAAGCTACTTCTTAGTATTTTGAAGAAATTTTACTTCATCTATTCTATGGAAAAATTTAATAAGAACAAAGTTTTACTGCATGTAATCCTCTGGGTTTGTTACATGTACTTTCCGATTTTGTTAATTCTGCTTCCGAGCGATGCTACTTTACAACTTTTCACAGACGAAGGAAAAATCACAATACAACTTTATATAATTCTATTTATTAACTTTTTCTCGATACTTATTTTCTATTTAAATTCCGAAATCCTGATTCCAAAAGTTTTAAAAACCAGAGGAATGATTCTCTACGCGGTGATTGTGGTCGCAATCTTTTATGCTCTCGGAAACCTCAACTACATGCTAAAGTCGGCTTTATTTGAACAATTCAAATACAAATACTTTAGTCCGAGTACATTGATGCTCTTAATTTCGGTATTTGCAATCAGCATTGGTTATCGTTTTTTTATGGATTATAATAATGCTCAAATCAACCAAAGAGAGTTAGAAAGCGAAAGAATGAAGTCTGAACTTTCTTTTTTACGTTCTCAGATTTCTCCACATTTTATGTTCAATCTCCTCAATAGTTTAGTTTCATTGGCTCGAAAAAAATCAGATATGGTTGAACCAGTTTTGATTAAAATGTCAGAATTATTGAGATACATGCTTTACGAATCTGATGATTCGCTTGTAACATTAGACAAAGAATTAAAATATTTGCAAAGCTATATTGATTTACAAAAGTTGAGGTTTGGTGGGTATGTTCAAATAAATTTTGAGTCTTATAATGTAACATCGAGTAAAACGATTGAGCCAATGTTGCTGATTCCGTTCATCGAAAACTCGTTCAAACACGGTGTTAGCCTTGTAAAATCACCAACTATTGATATTTTGATGCAAATCGAAGAAAATAAACTTATCTTTGAAGTCGAAAATAAATTTAATAGTGATTTTGTAGAAACAAAAGACGGGAATTCGGGTATTGGATTACATAATGTTCGCCGAAGACTTGAATTATTATATCCAAACAACCATGAATTAATTATTTCACAAGAAAACGGTTTATATTCGGTTAGATTAGAGCTTACACTCAAAACCTCGTTTAAACCAAATCCGAGAAACATTCAGTCCAGAGTGTTAGAAAGTACAGTTTATCAATAAAATTTATAAAGATGCGTTGTATTGCAGTAGATGACGAACCCTTAGCATTAGATTTACTCGAAGATAATATTAAACAAGTACCAAACCTACATTTGGTCAAAACCTGCCAGAATGCCTTTGAGGCGATGGAAGTACTTCAAACCGAACCAGTAGATTTGATTTTTTTAGATATTCAGATGCCCGGCATTACGGGCATTCAGTTTCTTAAAAGTCTAACAAATAATCCGTTAGTCATCTTCATTACAGCCTATGAGCAATTTGCACTTGAAGGCTTTGAATTGGATGTTGTAGATTACTTATTGAAACCAGTTTCATTCGAGCGTTTTTTAAAGGCCTGCAACAAGGCTCAAGAAATCTTTAACCTTAAATCTCACAATAACATAGTAAAACCTACCGAAGAATATTTCTTTGTTAATGCCGATTACTCATTAGTTAAGATTCGCTACGCTGATATTACTTACATTGAAGGTTTGAAAGATTATATCAAAATTTACCTTTCGACTCAGAGCCGCCCGGTAATTACAAGAATGACAATGAAAAGCATTGAAGAAAAACTACAAGTAATGAATTTTATGAGAGTACATAAATCATTTATTGTAAGTTTAGATAAAATTGACTCAATCAGAAATCTCAAAATAAACATTGCCAATGCTACTGTACCTGTAAGTGAACAATACGCCGAAGACTTATTAAAACGAATCAATAGGTGACATCTATAATCTATTAATTCGTGGCATTCGTCTTAGTGTATTTCAAATTGGTAGTTTAAGCAATAACGTTTAGGAAATACTTTCGTTAATTGTATTAGAAATCACTTTTAAGGTGATGGTATTTTGGGAATTAGAAAGGTCATTGGCTTTGCCAACGACCTTTTTTCATCTTAAAACCACTGGCATTTGTATTACTTGCCTCTGTATTTCTTCTTTTGATTTATCTGACAATGTCCATCCCAAAGGCAGTTTTCTTTGCTTTCGATTGAGGTAATATGGTATTATATTAGCTTCTGTGTCAATAGATGGTGTTTTGTAGATTTCGCACACAATTTTTGACAATTCATAATGTATCGGAATGCTTTTTCTATCCCAAGCATTAATAAAAGCATAAATAGGAGCATATTCATAATCATTTTTCAAGGCATCAACCCTTTTTGTTTTTGGGTTCATGTTTAATTCAGTTCCCCCATTTTTTAAAAATAAGATTGTTGGTCTTATTCTTAGTTTTTGTGAAGGTTTCAGTGTACCATTCATCATTCTCAATATTTGGAAAATCGTGTGGAGACCGGTGTTCTCAAAGTAACCACCATCTACTAAATGCACAATTTTTTTTCCATCCCTTTTTATTAGTGCTGGCGGAGTCACAATCGGAAACCTTGCACTTAGTGAAATTGCTGTTTTTAATGGAATATCTGCTTTAATACTATCCAAAGCATCAACTGTATCCCAAAAATAGTTATCTGTTGGTTTTACGTTAGAAATTACAGATTTCCGACCGGTTTCAACTTCAGTTGAATTATAAATTACAATAGGATTAGAGTAATTTACTAATTTATTGATAGTCAAAAATGAACTATCAAGTGTACTTTTTTGAATATTTTTAGAATAATAATAAGAAAAACCATCCTCTAAAAAACGAGCTCTATCAAATTGCGGTATCGGTAAAGGAATCATCCTCTGAATCATATCTCTAAATAAAAAACCGATAGCAAGCGGAGTTAAAAAATCATTTCCGCATACTTTTTGCATTTTATCATTTATTTTTTTCTCTTTTTGAAATTTAAGTGATTGATAAAAGCCTACTCCTAAGGTACTTCCCGAAACACTTGAAAAGGCTAAGATTCTTCGATTAAATCGGTCGTCAACACTATCAAACTTTGTAAGTAGATTCCCTGTCCAGTAAGCAGCTCTTATTCCGCCTCCCTCTCCCGCAATCAAATAGATTGGTATCACTCCGTTCTGATTTCCTAATTTATTCTCCTCTGCAATTAATTCTTCAACCCATTTTCTGAGGTAAGTTGTGTCTGTAAATCTTTCGTTGATTATATGGTCGGTATCCTCAAATGTCCTGATTTCATGGTTATTATTGAACTCACTAATAAACCAAATGTAAATTACAAATATTGTATATGCTGAGATTCGGTATCGCCCTGATAATACACTTAAAAATAGTGATGGAAATAACCAGAAACTCGCTGCAAAAATTATTACTTCAAAAGTTGAGAACATCGAGCTTAGTTCTACTTCAAACCAAAAAAACAGATAAATATATATTAACTGGATTATTCCTAATATTACAATCATCAAATACAATATTGAAGTGTTTTTACCTTTTTTTAGAATTTCAGTAATCCATTTGGTGCTAAAAAATTGATTGATTTTTTCTTTGTACGGTGCAATTTTAGGTAGTAGTTTTTTGTATTCGACAAAACCGAATAATAATATTGATAGGATTAATGAAACTAAATAATTTCTAAAAATTGATGATTCAAACGAGATTTGAGGTATTTGTGATAACACTAATAGATACATTCCGAATACCAATGAAACAGGAATTTTCTGAATCATTAAGTCGCAGAATTTTACGACTTGTTCGGGTGTACAGTCATCATAAATTAATGAGTATCTAAGTGCTACGTGCGAATTAATGTAGATAATTAAAGCCCAGATTGATAAACTTACTAAAACGATATAATCTTTTCTATTGTCTGTATTGATTTGTTCAAGCGTATCTTGTGCTTGTTCAGTACTTAAAATAAACCATACAATCAGTAGATTAATAATTACGAATCCTACAGGAATAAAACAACGACGAATTGCACTAAGGATGTCAATAATTAGTTTTAGAAAAGCTTTCATGCTATTAAATTTTAGGGTAGAACAACAGAAGCTAATTTAGAATAAATTTTCAGCAATTTCTTCAAGTATAATTACGCATTTTATTTAACGGTAGTGCTGATTATCAAACGGTTACAAAAAAGGCTCTCCATTTGGAGAGCCTTTAGTAATCTATATTTATTACGATTATTTTACTTCTTCGTAATTTACATCTGTTACACCTTCGTCTGCAGTTGCACCAGCCGATTGGCCATTAGCTTGTCCAGTTGCATCTGCCCCTGGAGTAGCACCTGCAGCGTACATTTCTTGCGATGCAGCTTGCCATGCAGCGTTGATTTTCTCCATTGCAGCATCAATTTGAGAAGCGTTACGAGCGGCGTGTGCAGCCTTCAATTCTGCCAATGCAGATTCGATTGCGGTTTTATTGCCAGCCGAAAGTTTATCGCCATATTCTTTCAATTGTTTTTCGGTGCTGAAAACCATTGTATCTGCAGCATTTACTTTATCAACTAATTCGCGTTCTGCTTTATCAGCCGCTTCGTTTGCTTTGGCTTCTGCACGCATTTTTTCGATTTCGGCATCGGTCAAACCACTTGATGCTTCAATACGGATTTTCTGCTCACGACCAGTACCTTTGTCTTTAGCTGTTACATTCAAGATACCGTTTGCATCAACATCGAAAGTTACTTCAATCTGAGGAACTCCTCTTGGTGCTGGTGGAATACCATCTAAGTGGAATCGTCCTAATGTACGGTTTTGATTTGCCATTGGACGTTCGCCTTGTAAGACGTGCAATTCTACACTTGGTTGGTTATCAGCCGCAGTTGAGAATGTTTCAGATTTTTTAGTTGGAATCGTCGTATTGGCATCAATCAACTTAGTGAATACACCACCTAAAGTTTCGATACCAAGCGACAATGGAATAACATCTAACAATAGAATGTCTTTAACTTCACCAGTCAAAACACCACCTTGGATTGCCGCACCAATTGCCACCGCTTCATCTGGGTTTACACCTTTTGAAGGTTTTTTGCCGAAGAATTTCTCAACTTCTTCAACAACTCTTGGGATACGAGTCGAACCACCAACTAAGATTACTTCATCGATGTCTGAATTACTCATGCCAGCGTTTTTCATGGCACGACGGCAAGGCTCAATCATACGTTGAATCAAAGTATCGGCTAATTGCTCGAATTTGGCACGAGTTAATGAGCGTACTAAGTGTTTTGGGATTCCGTTTACAGGGAATATATATGGTAGGTTGATTTCTGTTTGAGTAGAACTTGACAATTCAATTTTAGCACGTTCTGCTGCTTCTTTTAAGCGTTGAAGAGCCATTGCATCAACTCTCAAATCAATACCTTCGTCTTTTTTGAATTCTTCGGCAAGCCAATCAATGATTACTTGGTCGAAGTCATCTCCACCAAGGTGAGTATCACCATCGGTTGATTTTACTTCAAATACACCATCACCCAATTCCAAGATTGAAATATCGAATGTACCACCACCAAGGTCAAAAACCGCGATTTTGGCATCTTTACCTTGTTTATCAAGACCATACGCCAATGCCGCCGCAGTAGGCTCATTGATGATACGTTTTACATCCAAACCAGCAATCACACCAGCCTCTTTAGTAGCTTGACGCTCGGCATCGTTAAAATATGCAGGAACTGTAATAACTGCCTCTGTTACGGTTGTACCGAGGTAATCTTCGGCAGTTTGCTTCATTTTTTGAAGAATGAATGCAGAAATTTCTTGTGGAGTGTATTGACGGTCTCCAATTTTTACACGTGGAGTATTATTTGGACCCTGCTCAACATCGTAAGCAATGGTTTTAAGCTCGCTTCCTACTTCATTGTAGCGTTTTCCCATGAAACGCTTTACAGATTGAATTGTGTTTTTAGGATTTGTAATTGCTTGGCGTTTGGCAGGGGCACCCACTTTCTTCTCACCGTTGTCCATAAATGCAACAATCGAAGGTGTTGTGCGAGCTCCTTCGCTGTTTGCGATTACAACAGGCTCATTACCCTCCATCACAGCAACACAAGAGTTGGTTGTTCCTAAGTCAATTCCGATAATTTTTCCCATGATTATATGTCAGTAATAATTATACAATATTTGTTGTACAGTTATTGAACAATGGATGTGCCAAGGCTTAAAATACTGACAGAATGGCAGAGATTATTTAGGATTCGATTCGTTTTTGGGCAAAATTGCAGATTCAATCACAAAAGGATTTATGATTGTTGATGAATCAGTTCGGCGACGAATACCCGAAACAGTACAACTCTCAATCTCAGCTCTAAAAACAGTATTGCTTTCGGCATAAAATCCAGGTTGTATCGTAATGGATTTGCCTGCTTTTAAAGTGAGTTTTGCCTGATTCAGCAATAAACTTGAGACTGTTATTGTTTGGCTCGCTCTAATGGTTAAGTCGTTTGCTGGCCCACTTAGATTAAAACTTGGCGAAGAAATTAAATAGGCATTTTCGCAAGGTGATATTACAAAGATGATTATTGATGCATTACCAGTACAACCATTTAAGTTACAAGTGAGTTGGTAAGCTTGCGATGAACTCGGATTTATTGTGATAGATGTAGTTGTTTGTCCTCCAGTCCAAGTTACTGTTCCTGCACAATTATTTGCTGTAAGTGTTACACTTTGACCTTGATTAATAATAGTTCTGTTTGCTGAAATACTCGGTGTAGGTGGACTACTAAACGAAACAGCAACTGTTATACTATCAGCACAAGTTCCTGAACCAATTTTGTATTTTACTTGATAAGTACCTACCGTATTTGTATTAAGTTCACCAGTCGTTGTGTTTAAACTTGCACCAGCGGTTAATAATGTAAAGGTTCCACCCGCCATATTTATTGTAGGAATTGACGAAACACCAATACATTTATTTGAATAAACAACTAAATTTTGTGTAGTGTTAACATTTGTTGTTGCCGATGAAGATAAATTTTTAGAATAATCTTCGGCCCTTACTTCAAAAGTATAAGTAGTATTTGTTTGTAAATTTGTTATTGAATAGGATAGAATATTCGCCGCCACGGAATCTATCAAACTTCCATTTCTATAAATTTTATATTGAGCGACTTCGACATTATCGGTTGATGCTCCCCAACTGAGTGTGACACATTTTGTAGTTAAGTTTGAAGCTGTCAAGTTTGTTGGTGTGCTTGGAGCAGAGTTATCTGGGCAGTACAATCTTGCTCCAGCCCAGTCTGCGTGGTCACACCAATTATTATCGCCAGCGTCGGTAACCTTAATCTTCAATTGATTAACTCCATTTACATTAATATTCAAATTGATAGTTGAAGAGTTTCTGTTTAATATTGGGCTTTGATATGCCAATACGTTATCTCTATAAACCTCAAAAATAGCTGTCCCACCTTGACCACCACAATCTGATGGTGTGATTGCATCGTCAATCCCAATATCTGATACGAATCTACCATAAAGGCCATTTAAGTTGTAAATAATTTCAGAATTTGTATGAACCCCCAATCCTTTGCTGTATGTTTTTCCATTGAGCGTCATTGTAGCTCCACTGTGGCCTAAATCCTTTTTGAAGTTACCAATTCCATTTGTCGAACTTGATTCCAAAATATCTGACATAAATGTTGTGGTTGCACAAGACGGACAAATTGAACTATTGTATTCTGCTTTTACAGTTTGAGAGACAACGATATTCCCCTGAGAATCTGTCATATAACAACGATATTCTCCGCTCGAACGAGTGATACTTTGTGTAGTTGCTTCTGCTGTACTTTCAAAATCGTTATTACCCGTATCAGTTCTTACCCATTTGTAGGCAGTGTAGCCCGAGGGTGCTATAAACTGAAGCTGGTTTCCTGCAACACAATTTACGTTTATGATTGGTAATGCTTTTGCCGAAGTAGGAGTAGCATTTGAAAAAAATGAAGAGTTGAGTTCTGAATACCAAGCATTTGCTAAGTCAACCAGTTGTGAACCTGAAAAATGCACGTAATCACCATCGTAGAAACGATTTGTTAAATTATCGGTATTCGGTCCCGAAAACACTTTATTTATGTTAGAAATCGCGTTATTTTGTGCATCAATAACTGGTTGGTAGGTTGTTGGAGATTGCGTACCTACACCTATATACGATACACGAGAAACAACCCACGGCAGATTACTATTACCGAAATCAGTTCGGGACTTATTGATAATATATGATAAATTATCGTAATAATCTTGAGTTGAAGGTCGTCCGCCATTGTATTCGTTGTTTCGAGGGTCAGCATCAGATTCGCCTTGGTGCCATAAAACGGCTCTGACACCATAAATAGAAGCATAATAATTTAAGGCATTTTTTAAATTTCTATATGGTGGGCCTACCACTCCGCCACAAAAGGGGGTACCAGTATAAATATTGGTTGTTGATTGATTATCAGAGCTTACTTTCCAATTTTTTGTGGTAGTTCCAGATACACCAGTATTAAAAAATACAACAGGAATGCCCAAATTAGACACAAGTAGGTCTCCGAGCTTACCCCAGCACCACGATGAATGTCCCCAAGTTGCAATACTGTTGTTTGATTGAAGTTGTGAAAAAGTTGGATAAATCGGTATTTGCGTTGAACATTGTCCGTTTACTAATTGTCCGCTCCAATTGTGGTTAACTACTCTTTCATCAGTTGAAGAGACGCTTCCATAATTATCAAGTCCTTGAGCATTCGATTGACCAGCAATTATAAAAACTTCCCCAACTCCAACCCGATTTACACTCGACGTGCCAATAACAGTATTGCCACTTTTAGCTCTTACTTCGAGCGTGTACCAACCACCATTTACATTTGATATTGTACCATAAAAAACTCCACCCATTGGATTGTTTTGAATAACCGTCCAATCAATTACTACAGAATTACTTGTAAGTGGATTCAAAAGTCGTGCCTCTATCGAGGTTGCGGCAGTATTTAAAGTACCAGCAATGTTAAGGTTTGCTTGGTTGTTGGAGTTACGTTGAAAAACAGCTTTATCCATCGGAAAATTAACACTTATTTGTGCATTTACCGATAACGAGAATATAAAAATAAGGAGTGGAAGTACTTTATATTTTGCGGTCATTATACAATTTTATATAATATCTGCAAAATTATGGATAAAGCATTAAGAACGAAGAAGATAGGCCGCGTTTTTAATTTAACGGTAAAATATTTTATAAAAAAGTCCGCTTAATAGTAAAAAAGCGGACTCTAAAATAGGTTTTTATTGATTACTTTCCGAAAAGACCACCGAGCAAACTGCCTAAGCCTCCGCCGCCTTGTTGTCTTCCGCCACCCATTGCACCACCTGCAATGTTAATCAAATCATTCATATCGAGTTTGCCGTCGGCCAAAGCACCAGCACCTTGGCTAAGGATACTTCCGAAGTCAATACCGTTTGTTTTGCCACCAGTAATTGTTCCCATCAAACCTCCCATATCGATTGAGCTATCATTTGGGTCATTGGTTTTGTTAATCAAACCTCCTAAAACTGAAGGGAGCAAACTACCAACTACACCCGCAGCCGCATTGTTTGAAAGGCCGAATTTTTGCATCAAATTGCCAATTACACTTTGTGCGATTCCGCTAACGATTGGGTTTTGCATCAATCCACCACTATTTGTGCCAGCTCCTCCACCTAAAAGACCAATTAGACTACCCAAACCACCTTGAGATGTAGCTTGGTTCGACAAACCGCCCATTAGCCCTTGCATTACCTCGTTCATTACATCATCATTATGTTCGTTTGGAACCGCTGGGTTGTCAACAACTGCAGATTGTCCATGTTCTTTAATCAAATTCTGAAGTACTTCTAACATTTCTTTAAGATTTAATAGTGAAAACTGATACAATAATACTTTTTTATTAAATTAATCCCGAATTTCGAGTATTAATTTTTCGATTATCTGACTATATAATTAACTAAAGGTAACATAAATGAATGAAATAAATTTTGAATCGTCTTTATCTGAACTCATAAAAACTGTATTAGAGGATTTGTTTTATCCGAGTGAGTCGGATGAAAAAGTAGAATTTGTAGATTTTGGTTGTGACATAACATTACCAATTGATGAGAAATCATTTAAATCGGTCATCAATGCTAAATCGAAAGATAAATTTGAGGTTTGTGAATTGCAGGAATTTTATTCATCGGTTGTAAATCCACAAGATTGGTGGACAGAATATGAAAACGATAGGATGCGAAAGTTTTTGATTTTGAAAGACATTCTTGAAAATAAACTGACAGATTTGGTTTATATCCGAGTGGGTAGGGTTGAGATTAATGCCTATATTTTAGGGAAGGATAAATTTGATGGGACTGTCAAAGGAATCAAAACTCTAATTATCGAAACATAAAAAAGCGTCTTGAAAACTCAAGACGCTTATAGTTTTGTGAATGACTTCACGCAATTATTTTACCTTATCAACAACTGCTTTGAAAGCCTCTGGGTGATTCATCGCTAAATCAGCCAAAACTTTACGGTTTAATTCGATGCCAGATTTACTGAGTTTATCAATAAATACTGAATAAGACATTCCTAATGGACGTACACCCGCGTTGATACGGACAATCCATAAACGACGGAAGCTACGTTTTTTCTGTTTACGACCGATGTATGCGTAAACCAAACCTTTCTCTACTGCGTTTTTAGCAACTGTCCAAACGTTTTTACGACGTCCGTAATAACCTTTTGCTAATTGAAGAACTTTTTTACGTCTTGCTCTTGACGCTACGTGATTGACTGAACGTGGCATTTTTTAAAATTTTCGTTTTTTGACTTAGGCGGTTTTTGTTTTAAGTTTAGCGTTTGCAGTAAAAAAATTTAACCGTAAACTGTAAACATTCAAACTTCAAACTCTTCTGCTTTGCCTTCTGTCGGGTGAAACTATTGAACCAAATGCAAACAGAGTTTGCAAATTACATTGATAATAATGCTTCGATACGGTTAGTATCTGCTGGGCTAACAAGCGTTGCACTTACAAGATTGCGTTTACGTTTGTTAGATTTTTTGGTAAGGATGTGGCTGTGAAAAGCATGCTTACGCTTAATCTTGCCAGTACCCGTAATTTTGAAGCGTTTTTTTGCTCCAGAATTTGTTTTTTGCTTTGGCATTTTAATTAACAGTTTATTTTGAATGATAAGGTAAATTGGGGGGCAAAAGTATGGAAAAGTTTTGTAATTTCCTATAATTCAGTGAGAAAATTCATTACATCAATACCATCAGCATAGTCGGTGAGGGCAGGAGACTGACCTAAACCGAAATCGAAGCTATTTTTATACCAACCATTGCTTGAAACAATACACTGTATTTTTTCAGAATTTAGGGCAATCAAGCTATCTAAATGTTCTTGGTTATCGTATTCTTGGTAAAAACAAGTAGAAATTGGTGAAACCAATGCCTCATCTGGTTTTAGCATGAAAAATCCGTTATCAAAAAACTTAACACCATTTACTAAATAGATTGACTTATTGTAGTCGTAGTTATTATTGTATTTGTGGTGGAGCAAAACGGTACTCCAGTAATCAATACTTTCAAAGAATTTATCGAATGTATAACCTTTAGGTACGTAGATTTTAGATACATTCCTACAGCCCAATCCAAAATATTGAAGAATGTCATTACCGAGATTTCCTAACTCGATTTTGTTTTCTTTACCGTTTAAAATGGCTACCGAAGTACGATTTCGACGAATAATATGAGGTTTTTTTGAGAAGTAGTATTCAAAATACTTAGCCGAATTATCGCTACCAGTCGCTATGAATGCGTCTGCATCATTGAGTTTATCAGTAATTTGAATGAATTGACTGATTTCGGGATTTATATCAATCAATTTATTTATCAAGAATTTCATCAAAACCGAATCGCTCGAACTCAATTTAATGAATGCAATGTTTCCACTAATTACCGCCGTCAATAAATCATGGAATCCTACAGCCGGAATATTACCCGCAGCAACAATCCCTATTTTTTTAAGTGGGCAATCATCACTTAGATTATATTTATTGGCCCATTCTGTAAGTGATTGATTATCAAGGTAATATTTTGCTATATTATCAAGCGATAAGAAGATATTGTCTTCTGTAAACCAAGCATTTTCGTTTTTTGCTCTGTAAGTCCACTCTCTCAGTTGCTCTTTATTATCTTCATTTAATATGAATTCTCCTAAAGTCGAAAATGTTAAAATTCTTTCTTTTAATATCATTTTTTTTAGAACCTTATACCCTATAACTAAAATTCATGCAAAAGTACAACGATTTTGAAACAATGTAATATTATCTTTGTTCATTATTTGTCTATCAAACGAGTAGGTTATTTGATTAGACAAAGCTGAAACAAAATCACATTATATTAATATGGCAATCATAATTACAGACGAATGTATCAACTGCGGTGCTTGTGAGCCCGAATGCCCAAATACAGCGATTTATGAAGGTGGAGTAGAATGGACTTGGAGTGGTGGTACAAAACTAACAGAAGTTGAACTCGAAGACGGAACAATTATTGGAGGTAAAGACCCAATGAAACCAGTTTCCGATGAATTTTATTATATTGTACCTGATAAATGTACAGAATGTACTGGCTTCCACGAAGAACCACAGTGTGCTGCGGTTTGTCCTGTTGATTGTTGTGTTCCAGACCCAGACATGGTCGAAGATAAAGAAACACTTTTAGCTAAGAAGGCTTGGTTACACGCCGAAGCGTAATCTGAAAATATAAGTATTAAGACTTAGAAGGCAGCTCTATCGAGCTGCCTTTTTTATTGTGCTTTTCTGAGAATTGTACAAAATAAAGAATAAATATTAAATTTAATATTATTTGGCAAAAGTTCGATTTTAACAAATAATATGTTGTTTATAGTAATTATAGGATTATTTTGATATTTTATTAAATTTTAAAACATAAAAATTGACATTTTGAAATTTTTTACGAAAAATTGGATAAATTTTATACTTAAAATTTGCATAATATTAATTTGTATCTAATATTTGCATCATAATTATAACCGCTTAAATAATTACTTAAACCAAAGAATGTTATGAAGAATGTTTTATTTACAGTATTTTCTTTGCTTTTGTTGAATTCTGCAAATGCTGAAGAGAATCCAACAAAACCAAATGAAGAGAAAAAAAGTCCTTTCACATTTTCTGGGTATGTAGATACCTATTTCTTCGGTAATTTAAACAGTCCAAAATCAAAATCGAACTTAGGTGTTTCTGGTTTTGAAAGAGCATTTGACCAAAGAGTTGGCCAATTTCAAGTTGGTTTGGCTCAAACCAAGTTAACTTATTCAACTGATAAAGTTGACGGTGTAGTTGATTTAGTATTTGGTAATCATGCCGACCTTGGTAACTACGGTAATGTTATCGGCCGTGTTGGTATTGATGGTAAGGGTGCAACTGGTACTGCATTAGCAATCAAGCAAGCTTATGTTACTTGGAAGGCCACTGATAAATTCTCTCTGACAGCGGGTCAGTTTGGAACTCACATTGGTTATGAAGTAATTGACGCTCCAGTTAACTTCAACTATTCATTATCAAACCTTTTCAATAACGGTCCTTTCTATCACACTGGTTTAAAAGCAACAATTGCTACATCTGCAAAATCGTCACTTACATTTGGTGCAGTTAATGGTCTTGACTCTAAAGACGATAACAACAGCAAATTGGGCTTGATGGGACAGTTTTATGTATCTCCAAAAGACGGTTGGAATGTATATTTAAACTGGTTTGGTAGCGATGAGGGTGTTGATGAAAAATCATATTATTCAATTTTTGACTTAACGACATCTTATCAAATTACCGAGAAGTTTTTACTTGGATTAAATGCCGCTTACGGAACACAAGCTGGTGCTTCATGGGGTGGTGCTGCTCTTTACAGCAATGTGTCAATCACTGATAAATTCGGCTTGGGTATTCGTTATGAATATTTTGACAATAAGCAAGGTGCGAGAGCATTGTTGAATAGCAAAGGAGAAGGTACTTCTGTAAATTCATTTACGTTGACAGGTAATGTAATTATCTCAGATAACTTGTTGTTCAAACCTGAATTCAGATTAGATAGCTACGCAAAGGTTGCTGGTACTGAAGCTGGTCAGTTTGAAGACAAAGATGGCAATTTCACTAAAAACTCACAATCGACTTTTGGTGGTGCCTTAATTTTCAAATTCTAAAACAAACCCCTAAACTAAATACGTGACGTTCACTTCATCAAAATCCCCTCTCGATATGAGAGGGGAGCCGAACGTGAAACGTTGAGCGAAAATGATTGTACAACAATTAAACTCCTATCATTATGCGTAAAAACCCCCTTCCACTAATTATCTTATTAGTTGTTGCTATTGCAGGATTATTCATGCCAGCTTTGCCAACTACCATTGTAACCGAAGGTATCAACTCAGGTGATACTGCTTGGATGCTTGTTGCGACTGCCCTCGTTTTAATCATGACGCCAGGTCTTGCTTATTTCTATGGTGGTATGGTCAATGCCAAAAACGTTATCTCTACAATGCTCCAAAGCTTTATTGCAATGGGTGTAATCTCTATTTTGTGGGTTGTGATTGGTTACAGCCTTGCATTTGGAGAATCTATTGGAGGTGTAATCGGAAACCCAATGACACACTTTATGTTTAAAGGTGTATTAGATGGCAAGCCTTGGTCTTTAGCTCCAACAATCCCATTGGTTGTTTTTGCCTTCTTCCAATTAAAATTTGCTGTTATCACTCCAGCTCTCGTTACAGGTTCGATGGCTGAGCGTGTAAACTTCAAATCTTATGTTTTATTCATGATTCTTTTCAGCATCTTTATTTATGCTCCTTTGGCTCACTGGACGTGGCATCCTGAAGGATTCCTTTTCAAAATGGGAGTTCTTGATTTTGCCGGTGGTACAGTTGTACACATGAGTGCGGGCTGGGCAGCTTTAGCAGGTGCTATATATTTGAAACGTCGTCGTGACCACGTTTCAGGAACATTCCTTCCTCCAGCAAACATTCCTTTTGTATTGTTAGGTACAGGTCTTTTATGGTTTGGTTGGTTTGGTTTCAATGCAGGTTCGGCGGTTGGTGCTTCACCTTTGGCGGCTTCTGCATTTGCAACCACAAACACAGCTGCAGCTGGTGCAGGTTTAGCTTGGGTATTGTTTGATGTATTTATGGGCAAAAAGGTTTCTGCTCTCGGATTCTGTATCGGTGTTGTAGTTGGTTTAGTTGCAATTACCCCAGCTGCAGGTTTCGTAACAATTCCTCACTCAATCTTCATTGGTGTGATTGCGGGTATTATCTCAAACTATTTAGCTCACTTGAAAACTAAAACAGCCCTTGACGATACACTCGACGTATTCCCTTGCCACGGTGTAGGTGGTATGGTTGGTTTGGTTATGACTGGTATTTTCGCAACAAAGGCTGTGAACTCTGCAGTTGCTGACCAAGGAATTTATTTCGGAGAATCGAAGTTGTTCATCAACCACATGTTGGCTTTAGTAATCGTTTCGGTATTCGTTTTTGTACTTTCTTACGTATTGTTGAAAATCACAGATTTGATTATGCCATTGCGTGTAGCTGAGAAAGACGAAAAAGCAGGTCTTGATAAAAGTCAGCACGATGAGTCTTTGTTAATCTCTGAATTGGTTATTAAAGAAGGCTAATCTGCCAGAAAATATTTCTATCTTTGTGACAAAATCACAATATCTTTATTGTGGTTTTGTTGTACTCCAACAAGTAAAATGCCCCCAATTTGAGGGCATTTTCTTTTTTTTTACGATAATTTGATTTTGTGCTGAAAAGGAGTTTTTCCGGTAAGAAAAACATGTAATCCATCGGTACGTAAAGTACCAAAATGCGTTGAGTATAATTCTCCTTCGAGTCCGGAAATCTTATTGTGTTTAAATATTCCTTCGCCAAAAGTTATTTTATCTTTCCCAAAAATGTATTCTCCAAACCCAGACTCCAATGTATAGTTATCTTGACCATTAGAGATTTGTTTAAAACCATTCAATTGTCCGCCTTCTTTAAAACAAAACTCAATAGTTACTTTTACATTTTCGGCACCATTTACTTCAAAATATAAGTAAACTTCGCCTTCTTTCTCTTCGATTGTAATTTTGGTTTCAAGAACATTAATATTGCTTTGCGGGCGATTTTGAAAGTCCATTTTATTCCAAAATCGTCCATCAGTACTCTTAGCATGTGTGTAGTTTCCATCAGCACGCTTTAGTTTTTCAGGAAGTGGTTGGTAATACGGGGCTTCAATTCTTTGTGATAAGATATATTTGTTTTCAACTTTCTTGATTCCATCACTTTTGAAGTAGCCAGTGCTAAAAAAATCAGTTGAAAAGCGTAAGTATTTCAAAATAGCTTCACCTTTTCGATAACTAAAAATATTGGGGCTGTTTGACCGACCCGATGCTATAATAGTGGGTTTGTCGGTACCACCAAAAATAGTTACCGTTGTAGAATTTCTACGAATTCTTACTAAATCAGTTGTTTTAAAGAACTTTTCAAAGTTTTGTGATGGCTCTTGTGGAGATGGCAATGTCTTCTTTAGAATCGGATTTTCATTAAAGTAAAAAAGCAAATCAGGTAGATTCTTCTCTGAGAATCCTTTTAGATTTTCAATGAATTTACAAATGGCGGCATATTCTGCATTAGCATCATTGATAGCCATAAATCGGTAAACGAGGTAGAATATTGCAGAATTAATAGACATGTATTGGTCTTGCCTACGAGAATCATTCGTTACTAAATCACCATTAGGTTCCATGTAGAAATATGTCATATTCAAGTTTTCACGAACATACTCGTACAATTTAGGTTTATTAGCCAGTCTTGCAATTGTAATTAACGAATTATCTGTGACTTCTGAATAAATCATACTTCTCTCTAAATAATGCCCATCGGCATCGATGTAAACATTCTCAGAAAGCCATTGATTGATACGATTTAAGTATTTTTTATTCGGATAAAGCTCATTTATCCTTGCTAATGCCGCTGAAATTACCCATCTATGATTTGGAGTATGAACACCGCCAATAGTCATTGATTCGCCTGCCGAAAGGATAAAATCTTTGAGTAATTTTTTGGTATTAGTTAAAGTTGGATTTGAAATTCGATTTAGAATGACATTAGCTCCACAAATTGGCTCTAAAATAAATGCTGTATCTGGAGGCGATGCCAAATTACCAAGGTCGAGGGTGCCATCAGATTTCTGGTTTTTGATTAAGAAAGACAGAATTTGCTCCATATAGCCAACCAAAGATTGGTCTTGATAGTAGGTAGATTTTGGTTCGGTATAAGCAGCTGCTAAGTTGGCAATATCGAAGCCAAGTCTTCTTTTAACCTCTGTTAGTTCTGTTTTTAACGAATCAATAATTTTTTTGACCTCTTTATTATTAGCATTTACGATTTCATTGTAAAAATCTTCGTTTTCGGTTGCCGATGAACTGTAGGGATACAAACTCGTAAATGCAGCTAAACTTAGGCCCTGCTGTAAGAACTTTTTTCTCGAAATTTTTGACATAATTAAGGTTAATTGTTATGTCAAAAGTAAAATGTCTCGTTTGTTGTTTCAAGTAGTATTTTGACCAATTCTGAATTAAAAAAGCCGTACCAAACTGGCACAGCTTTCAAAAAAGACTTTATAATAATTATTAATGAGCCAATTCATATTCTTCTACTTCAACAACTTCGACAGTTCCAAACTCATTGATTTCGTTTAGTTTCACTTTTTTGGTTTCGTTTATCAGAATCGGGTCGTATTTTGCTGAAACTCTTACATAATTTTCAGTAAAACCATGCATTTTGCCATTTTCGATATCCTCTTCAAATAAGACTGTAAATTCTTTTCCAAGTTGCTCTTCATAAAATGCCCTACGTTTTTTATCGGATAAAATATGTAACATTTTAGACCGCTCAGCACGTTTATTTTGTGGAACAACTGGCTTGATATTCAAAGCCTCAGTATTTGGTCTTTCAGAATACGTAAATACGTGTAAGTAGCTGATATTGAGTTGGTTGATAAAATTGTAGGTTTCTAAAAACTCTTCTTCGGTTTCACCAGGATGACCAACAATTACATCGACTCCAATACAACAATCTGGCATTAACTCTTTAATTTTGGCAACCCTATCAGCATACAATTCACGACGATAACGGCGTTTCATCAATCCCAAAACTTTATTGCTTCCTGATTGTAGCGGAATATGAAAATGAGGTACAAATCTTTTTGAATTGGCTACAAATTCAATTATTTCATCTTTGAGCAAATTTGGTTCGATAGATGAAATTCTGAATCGTTCGATTCCATCGACTTCATCGAGTGCTTTTATCAAATCAAGAAAGGTATCTTTAGAATCTTTCGGGCGAAAATCTCCGATATTTACACCTGTCAAAACAATTTCTTTGACCCCGCTCGCTGCTATTTCTTGAGCAGCCCTCACCACATTCTCTATAGTATCACTTCTACTTGCTCCTCGTGCCAATGGAATTGTGCAGTAAGCACATGGGTAATCGCATCCATCCTGAACTTTGAGAAAAGTTCGAGTACGGTCGTTTAGAGAGTATGAAGTATGGTATTCTACTACCTCTTCAATATTTGAATTATAAACCTTTGCCGACTCGTCTTTTGCACGTGGTTCTTTTACAAAATCTCCCAATAAATCCACTAATCTGAATTTTTCTGCTGCTCCCAAAACTGCATCAACACCCTCAATTTCTGATATTTCTTGTGGTTTTAGCTGGGCATAACAACCAATAATCGCAACATAACCATCGGGATTTATTTTATTGGCTTCTTTTACGATTTTACGGCATTTTTTATCGGCATTTTCAGTAACCGAACAGGTATTGATAATAAAAATATCTGGATTTTCATTAAATTCTACTTTCTGATACCCTTTCGACTCAAACATCCTTCCAATTGTTGAGGTTTCAGAATAATTCAATTTACAACCTAATGTATAAAAAGCTACTTTTTTCATAAACGACTGATTTTCACTGCAAAGTTACGAATTTATTTGTTGTAACAAGTTTTTGTTGCGTAATTGCAATTATGAATAGTTTTATAATTAAGTTGATTTTGATGCCATTGGTGATTGGCGGAGTTACATTAGTCAGTAAAAAATGGGGAAATTTGGTAGGAGGGATGATTGCCAGTTTGCCTTGGATTGCCGGGCCAATTGTTCTATTTTTTACACTCGAACAAGGGGTGGATTTTACAGTAAATAGTATTAAAGGTGTAATGATTGGAACAATAGGTGTTCTTGGTTTTTGTTTGGCTTACATTCATTCATGCGAAAAAAATAAATGGTATATTAGTTTGACTTTGGCATACTTGGCATTTGCAACTACTTCTTTGATATTAAATATTTTTGACGATTTATTTAGCCTTTCGAGATGGTTTATAATAACGATAGTCCTAATTATTTTAACTATTATTATTTTTCCAAAGTTTGAAAAACAAAAGAGTCACACAAAAATTCTTAAATATGATATATACCTCAGAATGATTATCGCGACTCTTTTCGTTGTCTCAATTACGTATTTGGCAGATATTTTAGGGCCAACTTGGAGCGGAATTTTGACCCCTTTTCCGATAATGACTGCTATCTTGGCGGCATTTACACACTACACTCAAGGAGCTTATGGAACTTCGATAATAATGAGAGGAATGCTCTCTGGCTTTGCTGGTTTTGCAACTTTTTTGTATTTGCAAGCCCAACTTTTACCTCAATTTTCGATTCCAGTTTCCTTTTCGATTGGATTAATTGTTAATGTAATTATCAATCTTCTGATGAGGTATTTTGTTAAACGAATTATCTCAAATTAGCCCAGCCACCTGCATCATAAACTTGTTCGATTCCTTGATTAGCGAGAATTGATTTTGCTCTTGCACTTCTCATTCCCGAAGCACAGCAAACTACAATCGGCTTTTTGAATGCTTTTATTTTAGCGATATTGCTTTGTAGCTGGTCAAGCGGTATGTTTTTTGCACCTTTGGCGTGTCCGCCAGCAAATTCCCCCGCCGAGCGAACATCAATAATTACTCCGCCGTTGGCAATTACTTCTTTTATTTCTTCTGTGTTTGTACCTCCAAATAGGTTTTTGAATAAATTAAGCATAGTTAAATTTTATTAAGTTATGTTCAATGAACTTTTAAATTATTAAATTAGTTCAATATATGAACATTTTTTCATGTAATCCGATAAAATTAAACCCCTCCGAATTACCGGAGGGGTTTTTATATTAAACCTCGGCTGTTTTAACAGTCTTGATGATACGAGCTGCAACTTTGTATGGGTCTGCGGCTGAGTTTGGACGACGGTCTTCCAACCATCCTTTCCATCCTTTCTGAACAGCAGCGATTGGAATACGGATTGAAGCACCACGGTCAGAAACACCATAAGAGAATTTATCAATTGATTGTGTTTCGTGTTTACCTGTAAGGCGTAGGTGGTTATCAGCACCATAAACTGCGATGTGTTCTGCAACAACTGGAGCAAACGCTTGGCAGATTTTATCGTAAGTTTCTTTTTTACCTGCTGTTCTCAATGCTGTGTTTGAGAAGTTCGCGTGCATACCAGAGCCATTCCAGTCAGTATCGCCGAGTGGCTTGCAGTGCCAGTTAATCCAAACACCATATTTTTCGCCAATTCTTTCCAATAAATAACGAGCTACCCAAATTTGGTCACCTGCTTCTTTAGCACCTTTAGCGAAAATTTGGAATTCCCACTGACCAGCAGCTACCTCAGCATTGATACCTTCAACGTTAAGACCAGCTTGCAAGCAAATTTCAAGGTGTTCTTCAATGATGTGACGTCCGTAAGCATTTTTAGCACCAACTGAGCAATAGTATGGTCCTTGTGGACGTGGATAACCATTTGTTGGGAATCCTAATGGAAGATTAGTGTCTAAATCGTACAAGAAATACTCTTGTTCAAAACCAAACCAGAAATCATTGTCGTCGTCTTCGATAGTTGCACGACCGTTTGATTCATGTGGATTGCCATTAGCATCCAACACTTCACACATTACCAAATAAGCAGGAGTTCCCAATTTAGAGCGGTCTGGGTCAGGGCAAATGAAAACTGGTTTCAATTGACAATCAGATGAACCACCTGGAGCTTGCTCAGTTGAAGAACCATCAAAAGACCACATGTCGCAATCTTCTAATTTACCACTGAAATTTTTCTCTATTTTGGTTTTGCTGCGAAGGCTTTGAGTTGGTTTGTAGCCATCAAGCCAAATGTACTCTAATTTAGCTAACTTATCTGCCATTGTTGTAATTTTTTAAGATGTCTTGGTTTTTAATCAAAGAATATGTTACAAATATATAATCAAAAAACAATACAATATTCTGCCAATGGTAAAAATTTTGCTAAAAAGTTTTAAATTCTTTAAAAAATACAATAAAATATAGAAATGGTTAGATTTTGTAGAATTGTACTTATTGAATTTATTCGTGTTTTACATGAATTTGTAAATATAATGTAATTTCAACTCAATTTTCAATCCTATTTTTTGTAAATTTTAATATTTACTTCTGATATTATTGTAATTTAAAACCTTAATTTGAATTTTTTTTATATTTCTTGAATATGATTTAATTTATATGTGCAATGTGTTAATTTAAAATAAAAGCCAATCGTTTTGGGCGATTGGCTTGTTAATTCATTTGATTCTTCAACTTATTTATCCAAATAATCTTGATACATACGTTGCATCAAAGATTTACCAAGTTCTATATCTTTTGGAGCAACGTTTCCTTTTCGTTCAATTACTTTTTTGCCGACATTATCAAATACAATTTCTTTTTGAGGTTCAACAAAACCAAATCCATTATTAAAACTAAAGAATGCCCATTGCTTGGTTTGCGGGTCAAAAATATTTTTACTCCAATTGTAAGCATAACTATTTAACCCAATCTGTTGAAGTAGGGTAGAGGCTAAATCAATTTGTGAAACATATTTATTTACTTCCAAATTGTTTTTTTCTAAAGCTCCACCCAACCAGAGCATCGGAATTCTAAAGTCATCGGTTTTTGAATTAGTTTCTGGCTCACGATGCCCGTGGTCAGCAATGATGATAACGATTGTATTTTGCCACCAAGTCTGTTTTTTGGCAGATTCGATAAATTCTCCGAGTGACTGGTCAGCGTAATTCATCGAATTCAAAAATTTAGAAGTAACATCTTCACCATTAATTTTCGATTCAGTTGGTACCTCAAATGGTTCATGACTGCTTAGTGTGAGCATTGTCGTAAAAAAAGGCTGAGATTTGTTTGCATGTTCATTCAATAATCTGTCATAAACAATATGGTCATGAGCCCCCCATTTTGAATTCCAATCTTTACTATCAAAATCATTTTTTGTAACAATTCGCTGAAAATTGGCACCGTATAAATACGATTTTATATTTGCAAATTCTGATTCTCCACCGTAATAAAATGACGTACTGTAACCATTTTCTTCTAAATTTTTGCTTAAAACAGGCAATTTTGCAGATTTATTTGGCTCTGTAATGATTGAATTTAATGGCTGTGCTGGGTAACCACTCAATATCGCTGGCAATCCTTTATCTGTTCTATCTCCACTCGCAAAGCAGTTAGAGAAGTAAATTCCTTCCTTCTTTAAGCGATTGAAATTTGGCGTAACTTCAACTCCATTAATTGTTTTTGTTGTAGCTTTTTGAGTAAAACTTTCCCAAACAATCAAAAGGACATTTGGTTTGGTAATACCTTTTTTCAAAACCAATTCTGTTTTGCCTGAACGGCTATAAAGCTCCTTGATGTTATTTGTCAATTCCTCTTTTGGTAGGTACGTAAACGGATTTACTTTATCATAATTTCCATTGACAAGCGAACCAAAGAAATTCCAAGTAGCATTCACTGCCGAGATATTGGCAAAATTATTATTTGAAAAGTAAACAGTACTTTGATTCATGGGTGCTAATTGAAAGCCTCCACGGATAGGAATTATCAATGAAGCCGTAATAAACAAAACCAATGGCACCATGTATCGATTGGGAGTATAAACCCAACTATTGATATTTTTGGTGATTACTCGGTAAACAATGTATGACGCAACGATTAGCAATAATATAAAACTGATGATTAATTGCAAAATAGGTGATGAACTCACCGAAGCCCAAGCTTCTCTCGGAGATTTTAAATAATAAAGAGGTGTTGCATCAATTCGGTATCCCCAAGTGTTAAATACTTGTAAATCAATAACTATCAAGAGCGAAATGATAAAAACAAGAACGAATGTGTAAGAAAATATCCAGTTTTCGAGACGACTTTTTTTAACAAAATTTGAAAAACAAACTAATAAAAATGGAATAATCGAGAGGTAGCCCGCCATCGAAAAATCCATTCGGATTCCGTTCCAGAAAATCCCCCAGACGGTTTCTAATGTCAATAATTTGGTGTCTTCGATATGGTAACCTAAAAAAATGATTCGGGCAGCAACAAAAAATATCACCCAAAATCCGTAATAAAGTAGCAAAAAATAAAGGCGTTCACGCATGATTCTATTGGAAATTCTAATTTTTTTTCAAATATATCCGAAAGTTTGCTTTAGTGTTCAACAAATTATTAATTTGTCGAAACATTAGTACAATAAAACTCAATTTATGAATTTTTAGAAATTATGGCACGATTAAGATTTAAAGCTGTCGAAGAAGCCCAAAGCCGACAACCAGTAAAAGTTGAGATTCCGACTGGTAAAGTTACCGAATATTTTAGCTCAAATACTTTCAATGACGAAGTAATGCGTGCGATGCTCTCGCCAGAGGCGTACATGAAAGTAACAAATGCAATCAAAAGTGGTGATAAAATCGACCGTGAAATTGCCGATGAAGTTGCTTCTGCTATGAAGGCTTGGGCGGTTTCTCGTGGTGCTACACATTATACACACTGGTTTCAACCATTGACTGGTGGCTCGGCTGAAAAACACGATGCATTCTTTGATATAACGATGGAAGGCAAAGCCATTGAGAAATTCAAAGGCTCGGCACTTGTTCAGCAAGAACCCGATGCTTCATCATTTCCGAGTGGTGGGATTCGTGCAACATTCGAGGCTCGTGGATATACCGCCTGGGACCCAACTTCTCCTGCATTCATCATGTTCAATGATGCTGGCACTGGTACACTTTGTATTCCTTCGGTTTTTGTTTCTTATACTGGTGAATTGTTGGATTCAAAAACACCTTTATTGAAATCATTGAGTGCTTTAGACAAAGCTGCTACTGAGGTTGCAATTATCTTCGACCGTCATGTTGAGAAAGTTTCGGCTACATTGGGGGCAGAGCAAGAATATTTTTTAGTTGATAAGGCCTTATTCAACGCCCGTCCAGATTTGATTATGGCTGGTCGTACAGTTTTTGGGCATAATCCAGCCAAAGGACAGCAACTCGAAGACCATTATTTCGGTTCGATTCCGCCACGTGTCAATGCATTTATGGTAGATTTTGAGTTTGAGGCTATGCGTTTGGGTATTCCTGTGCGTACACGCCACAATGAAGTTGCACCAGCTCAATTTGAAGTTGCACCAACCTTCGAAGAAGTCAATTTGGCCTGCGACCACAATATTTTATTGATGGATTTAATGCGTAAAGTAGCCAAAAGACACAATTTTGAGGTGCTATTTCACGAAAAACCATTCGCAGGAATCAACGGTAGTGGTAAGCATAACAACTGGTCGATGGGAACAGATACTGGTGTCAACTTACTCGGCCCAAGCACCAAACCAAAAGAAAGCCTTCGTTTTGTGACTTTTTTGGTGAATGTTATGAAGGCTGTTCATGATAATGCAGATTTGTTAAGGGCTTCCATTGCCTCCGCAGGTAACGAACACCGTTTAGGAGCGAACGAGGCTCCACCAGCAATCATCTCAATCTTCATGGGAGCTCAATTAACCAAAGTTTTAGAAGACCTCGAAAACAAAGAAATAGTAACGATTGATAAAGGTGAAAATGCATATATCAAATTAGGGTTGAATCGGTTACCTTCAATTTTACTCGATAACACTGACCGTAATCGTACTTCTCCATTTGCATTTACGGGTAATAAATTTGAATATCGTGCAGTTGGTAGTTCGGCAAATTCGTCTCAACCGATGATTGCTCTCAATACAATTGTTGCGAATCAATTGATTAAATTCAGAGAAGAGTACGATGCCGAGATGGCGGTTCATGAAGGTAAAAAAGAAGAAGTTATCGTTAAGATTTTGAAAAAATACATCAAAGAATCTAAACGTATTCTTTTTGAAGGCAATGGTTATTCGGATGAATGGGCTGAAGAAGCGGCTCGCCGTGGACTATCGAACGTGGCAAGTACACCAGAGGCATTGAAAGCGTATTTACGCAAAGATTTTATCGAAATATTCGAGAAAATGGGTGTTTTGACCGAAAGAGAAATCCATGCCCGCTACGAAATTGAACTCGAAAATTACACCAAGAAAATTCAGATTGAATCTCGTGTAATTGGTGATTTAGCAATGAATCACGTAGTTTCTACGGCAATCAAATACCAAGCAAGTTTAGTTCAAACGGCTAAGTCACTCAAAGAAATGGGCTTAGAAAAAGAAGCTGAACCTGTGATAAATATCATCCGTGAAATTTCGGAGCGAGTTGCAGAAATCACTAAGTTGACCGATGCAATGACCGAAGCTCGCAAGAAAGCCAATGCGATTGATGATGTCGAAGAAAGAGCAAAACTTTATGGAACAGAGGTAAAAGACTTCTTTGATTCGATTCGTTACCATGTTGATAAACTCGAACTTATCATTGATGACGAAGACTGGCCATTGGTGAAATACCGCGAAATGTTGTATATTCGATAAGTCATTCCAACCTTTTTATGAAAAAGTCTGTCACTATGGCAGACTTTTTGTATTTTTAAAGTGAAAACAACTTTTCGATGAATCGAACCATCCTTTTTGTATTGCTATTGTTTCAGTTTTTAAGTCTTTCAGCTCAAGAGAATGTTACTTTTTTTGAGGCTCCCGAAGACCTACAATTTTATCAAAGAGAAGCTGGTTTTAAATCGAAAGTTCCGATTTCTGGAAGAGTTACTTCTACTGGATACGATAAAATTTCGGTTGTTGTACTGCGTAATAACAATCCTTACACCTACCAAAGACAAAACTTAAATTACACCAACAATACTGCAAACTTCAATTTCACTTTCGATATAAAATCAGAATTGGCCGAATATTCTTTTTCTGTATATTTATCTAAAGCGAATGATTCTACCCTTGTTACTAAAAAAAGTAGAGTAGTTTCGGGTGAAACCATTTTGGTTTATGGTCAGTCTAACGGTCAGGCTGTCGACTATATTGACCAATATTCCTACACTAATCAATTTTGTAGAACAGTAAATTTATACGATTTTCAAAATAAACAAGGTTACTGGGTTGATTTCAAAGATGATAATAAGCATTATAATGGGGTTTTTGCATTAGAAATAGCTCGAAATTTATTAGAGAAATATAAAATGCCAATTTGCCTCTTGAATGGTTCGGTTGGTTCTAAAACTTTAGCCGAATTATCTCAAAGAAATGATGCCAATCACGAAGACCCAAGTACGCTTTACGGACAATTTCTCATAAAAGCAAAATTTGCCAAACTGGCGTCAAAAGCACCGATATTTGTATGGAGACAAGGCGAAGCCGAAGCGGTTTTCGGAACTGATTTGGGCCTTTATCAGCGAAACTTTGAGAAATTCAGGGCAAATTTAAAGGAAGATTTTGGTGGTCTCAAGAAAATGTATGTTTTGCAAAACAATATTTTGATGCTTGAATCAACAAATGCGAGTGAACTTAGAGATTTTCAAAGACGCACTAAAAGCCTTTATAGCGACATTGAAACATTGGCTACTGTTGGAACAAATGGCTACGACGGATTGCATTATCATCCCGAAGGGCATCGACAAACTGGTTTGGAATTATCGAGACTCATTGGCCGTGATTTTTTCTGGACAACAGATGGTTACGAAATTAATTCTCCTGACTTGAAAAAAGCGTTTTACTCTGCAAATAAAGACTCGGTAATTCTCTTATTTGATAATTATTTAACCGAAATGGTTTATCAGAGCGAGATAAACTTAATGGATGGTAAAAAACGATTTCTCAAAGATTTTATTTATCTCGACAACGATAATAAACAAGTTGTTGAAGGGAGTTCGGTACAAAATAGGGTAATTTTAAAATTGAAAGCTCCTTCTAATGCTCAGAAAATCAGCTATTTACCACATTTTTTTATTGATTGGTCAACAACCTATTTTTACACTGGTCCTTTTCTAACAAATTCTGCTGGAATGAGAGCATTTACTTTTGGAAGTGTTCCTATTGCCCCAGCTTTGCCAGTTAGTAATCTATTTTTAAAATCTGTTCAGTTTACTCAAAAAAAGCTAACCTTAGAATGGACGAATAACGCCCCGGCCGGAGTAACATATAGAATTGAGCGTTCTAAAAATAACTTAGCAGACTTTCTGCAAATCGGAACTACGAAAAACAAAACATTTGAAGATAATCTGAATTTTGAAAAAGGAGCAATTTATTATTATCGAATTATTGCCGAAGATGCGGTTTCAGAATCGCCCGAAAGTAACATTATCGAAGTCATCGTTCCGAAGAGTGCATCAATGATTTTTCCAGATGCCAATTCGGTCGATGACCCCAAGTTTGGTATTACACTACCTCAGTTTCTTGAGAGAGATTTAATCGTTTTTCCAAATCCAATTGAAAAAGGTCAGTCTCTGACCTTTTTTGCTAAAGAAGACATTGGTTCATTGATAAATCTAACCGACCTAAGTGGAAAGGAATTTTTGCGAATCGAAAAAAATAATGCTGATTTAATAGAAATCCCAACCGATAATCTGAAATCTGGCGTATATTTGATGAATATTTTTAAACCAGATGGTTCTAAGGCCTCTAAAAGATTTATTATCAAATGAGCAAAAATTTAGGTTTCGATAAAGCAGAGATTGAACAATTAAAGCAAGAATGCAAAGCCGAAGGAAATAACTTTGTTATTGTTGAAGACGAAGACGGCATGGGTGATTCGGGCGAATTTGCTCATTTTCAATTTGTTGGCAAATACGAAGGTCAAGAAGTGATTTATGACGCTGTATTAACTACTCTAAGACTTTATCACAACAGTATCGTATTTGAAGAAGCCGAAAAGAAAATTAAAAAATTGTATCCGAATTATGTCGATATAGAAAAACGCAAGCCCAATTACCAACCCGATGAAGAGGCCGAAATGATGATGGAGGAGTTGATTGAAGAAATGGAAGAGGAAGAGACAATCAAAGTTGCGGAATTTATCGAAGTTGATAAAGATTTTGAGTACGGAATTGGCTTGGATATTTACTTAAATGTTGAAGAAATTGATGCAAAAATTATCACAAAGTTTGTCAATGAATTCAATGCCGGAACTCTCCAATTAGACAAAACTCTTTACAGTTTCAAAAGCGAAGAAGAGGAATAGAATTTGTTTTAAGGACGAATTGCATTAGTCCTTAGTTAGTTTACATTATCAATTTCAGACCTAAATTATGTTTGTCGGTACCGATTCATACATTGCCACAAGAGAATTACAGACGGCTGTAAACGCTGCGATTGCATTGCAAAGACCGCTTTTGATAAAAGGTGAGCCAGGCACTGGTAAGACTCTTTTGGCATTTGAAGTTGCCAAAGCACTCAATAAACCAATTTATACTTGGCATGTAAAATCTACCACTACTGCTCAACAAGGTTTGTATGAATACGATGCCGTTTCTCGCTTACGTGATTCTCAATTGGGCGAAGAAAAAGTGCATGACATTGCCAATTATATAAAAAAAGGCAAAATTTGGGAATCTTTTGTATCTGACGAACAATCTGTTTTATTGATTGATGAAATTGACAAAGCTGATATTGAGTTTCCGAATGATTTGTTGCAAGAGATTGACCGTATGGAGTTTTATTGCTACGAATTAAAACAAACCATCAAAGCAAAAATTCGCCCAATAATAATAATTACTTCAAATAACGAAAAGGAATTGCCTGATGCATTCCTAAGAAGGTGTTTTTTCCATTTCATCAGATTCCCGGATAAAGAGACAATGCAACAGATTGTAGATGTTCATTATCCGAAATTAGATGAAAAATTAATCGAAAGTGCTTTCAAAACTTTTTTTGGAATCCGAGATGTAAAGAATCTCAAAAAGAAACCTTCGACCAGTGAATTGATAGATTGGATTCGATTATTACTCGTGAATAAAGTTTCGGCCGAAGACCTCGAAGATTTGAGTAAAATGAATGAGGTTCCACCATTTTTGGGTTCTTTACTTAAAAATGAATCAGATTATGACCTTTTCAAAGGTTTAAGAGAAAGGGGCATTAAATAATTTTAATGAACTTTTTGTATTTAATTACAATTGAATTAATAGCTTTGTATAAATCTTTATCTTTTCTTTTTGAAAATAATAAGTTTCATATTGGCACTTCAAATCATGTTTGCGAGCTTTTTACCAAACATGAATATGCAAGAAATTCAGAAAATTCCTGAATTACTCAAGCACTATGAACACCACAAAATAGAATTTAAAGATAAAGCTGGGTCTTTTTTAGACTTTCTTAGTCTTCATTATGGAAGCCAAAATAATGACGGTCACGACCACCGAAACCTTCCATTTAAGCACATCCAAACTACTTTCGACTATACAGTTTCGACTTTTCCTGTCATCGAAATCAACAATCAACTTATCGTTGTCGATTTTCTGAATGGCAATATTCAATACAAATCAAATTTTGTTTCTTCATTTACATGTTCTATTTGGCAACCTCCCAAAATAGGATAATTCTTCTTTATAATCTTTTTTGTTAGTGATTGAGTCTTAATTACACCTTAAACTCAAAATGGCTATCAATTAAGTTTTTCATTCAACAGTTTCTAACATCTATTTTACAAATCACCAATTCAAATGCTTGATTCAATCATTCGTTTGTCTATCAAGAACAAACTTGTGGTTGGGATGTTCATCGTTGGTTTACTCACTTGGGGTAGTTATTCTCTAATAAAACTCCCAATTGATGCGATTCCAGATGTAACCAACAACCAAGTTGTAATTCTTACACAAACACCTACTTTGGCTGCTCAAGAAGTTGAGCAGTACATTACTACTCCGCTCGAACAGCAAATGGCCAATGTTCAGGGAGTTACCGAGATTCGTTCTGTTTCTCGGCTTGGACTTTCGGTAATTACTATCGTTTTTGATGAAAGTCTTGACATTCTTCGAGCAAGACAACTCATTGCCGAACAAATAAAGGCAACAGAAGATAAAATACCCGTGGAGTTTGGAAGACCCGAACTTGCACCAATCACAACGGGTTTAGGTGAAATTTATCAATATACACTCGTACCAAATAAAGGCTACGAACACAAATATTCGCTTACAGAATTAAGAACCATACAAGACTGGATAGTGAAACGCCAACTGGCTGGTATTCAGGGAGTTATTGAGGTAAGTAGTTTTGGTGGATTCGTTAAACAATACGAAGTAAGTGTAAATCCAGACCGTTTGCGTGCCTCAAATGTTAGTTTATCTGATGTGTTTGATGCGATGTCTCGCAATAATGCAAATACGGGTGGGAGCTACATCGAAAAAAATCAAAAAGCATATTTTATAAGGGGAGAAGGAGCTGCTTCGAAGGTTTCTGATATTGAAAATATAGTTGTAAAAACATCGGGCGGCGTTCCGATTTTAATCCGAGATGTTGCTACTGTGAAGTTTGGACATGCTAATCGTTTTGGTGCAATGACCCGTGATGGTGAGGGCGAAGCTGTTGGTGGAATTGTCTTGATGCTTAAAGGTGCTGCATCAGAAACTACAATTGCTGGAGTAAAAGACAGAATGGATAGAATTCAGAAAACTTTGCCCGAAGGTTTAAAAATTGTTCCGTTCATTGACCGAACCAAGCTAATCGATAAAACCATCAATACCGTAAAAACTAATCTTGCCGAGGGAGGATTAATCGTTATTTTTGTTTTGGTGCTATTGATTGGAAGTATTCGAGCCGGTTTAATTGTTGCTTCGGTGATTCCGCTTTCGATGCTTATGACATTCAGTTTTATGAATCTGATGGGAATGTCAGCCAACTTGATGAATCTCGGAGCAGTTGATTTTGGCTTGATTGTAGATGGTGCAATCATTGTCGTTGAGGCTGTTTTGCACGGTATCCATGCCAATCCAAAGTTCAAAAAAGTAATGCTTTCTCAAAACCAAATTGATGATTTGGTCTATGATTCTGCATCAAAAATTCGGCGGTCGGCCACATTTGGGGTAATCATCATTTTGGTTGTTTATATGCCGATTCTCTCATTGGCAGGGGTCGAAGGTAAAATGTTTCACCCAATGGCAATTACGGTAAGTTTGGCTATTCTTTCGGCTTTAGTATTGTCGTTGACTTATGTGCCGATGATTTCGGCATTGACTCTCAGAAAGGAGGGAATGAAACATTTTAAAATTTCTGATAAAATTGTTGATACCCTTTATGGCTTCTACGAACCAATCGTCAAAAAAGCTCTATTCTACAAAAATTGGGTGATTTCGATTGCTCTTGCCTTATTTATTGGCAGTATTTTACTTTTTATGACTTTGGGTGGAGAGTTTATACCTACTCTCGACGAAGGTGATATTGCTGTAGATTTTCAAACTCCACAAGGTTCTTCATTGACTTATACGGTTGATGCAACACTAAAAGCTCAAAAGGCTTTGAAAAAACATTTTCCTGAAATTCAACAAATTGTGGGTAGAATTGGGGCCTCTGAGGTGCCAACCGACCCAATGCCTGTTGAAATGTCAGATTTGATGATAAACATGAAAGACCATTCTGAATGGACTTCGGCAAAGAGTCGAGAAGAAATGGTTGAGAAAATGGCAAAGGTTATCGAAGATGAAGTACCTGGAATGAGTGCGGAGTTTACTCAGCCTATCCAGATGCGTTTTAACGAGATGATTGCCGGTGCCAAATCAGAGATTGTCGTTAAGATATTTGGTAACGACCTTGATGTTTTGTTTGAACATGCAAATGAATGTGCCAAAATTATTGAAAAAATAGATGGGGTGGCCAGTATTAAAGTTGAACGAATTGTTGGTTTACCTCAGATTTCTGTTACATATAACCGAGAAAGAATCGCCCAATATGGACTAAGCATTGCTGATTTGAATTTGATTTTAAAGACGAGTTTTGCTGGTGAAAAATCGGGAGTAGTGTTTGAAGATGAAAAACGTTTTGATATGGTTTTGAGGTTAGATTCTACCCAAAGGCAAGATATTGAAAACATTAGAAATCTTGCCGTTAATCTACCAACTGGTGGTTTTATTGCTTTTGGTGATTTGGCAGAAGTTGCTTACAAAGATGCTCCTGCCCAGATTTCAAGAGAAAACACAAGAAGACGTATCACAATCGGAATCGGTGTACTGAATCGAGATGTAGAAAGTTTAGTGGAAGAAATTAAGCAAAAAATCGAAACCAAAGTTAAGTTACCTACTGGTTATTATTATGATTATGGCGGAGCATTCGAGAATCTTGTTCAAGCTAAAAAACGACTCAGCATAGCAGTGCCGATTGCACTACTGTTGATTTTTGCCTTGTTATTTTTCACTTTCAATTCAATTCGTCAATCACTGATGATTTTTACGGCCATTCCACTTTCTGCAATTGGTGGTATTTTGGCACTTTGGCTACGAGATATGCCATTCAGTATTTCGGCTGGAGTTGGTTTTATTGCTCTTTTTGGCGTTGCTGTTTTAAACGGGATAGTTTTAGTAGGCTACTTTAACCAGCTTGAAAATGAGGGTGTTACCGATATTTACAAACGAATTATTGAAGGTGTAAAAGTTCGTTTTAGACCCGTTTTGCTCACTGCTTCGGTGGCTTCGATGGGTTTTTTACCAATGGCGTTTTCTTCTTCGGCTGGTGCAGAGGTTCAGAAGCCGCTCGCTACGGTTGTAATTGGTGGATTGATTACTTCAACCCTTCTGACACTTGTTGTTTTGCCTGTTTTGTATAGTATTTTTAGTGTAAACTCTAAATCCAGTTCAGAAAATGAGATACAAGAAGTTTAAAATAACATTGCTGTTGATAGGTCTTTCACCAGTAATTTTTGCCCAGAAAGTTATTTCGCAAAAAGAAGCGATAGAATTGGCTTGGACTCAAAATCAAAATTTAAAAATTATTGGTTTGGAGGTAGAAAACCAAAAGCAATTGCTCGGTACGGCAAAAGAATTGCCCAAAACTTCATTCGATTTGCAATACGGTCGTACTCAAGTTGCCACGATGAATGACTATACGATTTCTTTTTCGCAGCAATTCAGTCACCCAAAATATTATAAATTGGTTGCCGATGTTCTGAATAAGAATGTTGAATTGGTCAAAAAGAATGAAAACATACGCAAAAATGAATTGTCTTATCTGATTAAAAATATTTATTCCAAAAATGCGTATTGGATAAATTTGGAGAAGTTTCTTAACGAACAGAATGTTGTTTTATCAAGTATTGTAAAAGCTACGGATGTTAGGTATCAATCTGGCGAAACCAATAATGTAGAGAAGATTTTGGCTGAATCTAAGCTAAACCAGAATAAATTTCGGGTTGATTTAATAGCAAATGAAAGAAGTCAACTCAAAGAGTCGCTCAGGTTTTATATCAATGATAACTCAGAATTTCTGCTTTTAAATGATTCCTCGTTTTCATCTAAAAGTCTGGTATTAAACGGATTAAGTGTCAAAAATAATCCATTCGTGGATTTTGCATTGATGAATCTCGATTTATCAAAAGCTCAGACCCAAGTCGAGAAAGGTAAATTACTACCCGAATTCAAAGTGGGAGGAGCCAATCAGAGTATTGAACACAATTGGCGGCAATTTTTGGTGCAAGGAGGACTAAGCATTCCGATTTTCGCAACTGCACAAAAATCTAAAATTACTGCGTCGCAAATTTCTGAAAAAATCCAATTTGAAAAATTAAATCTGATTGAAAGCGAATTGCAAAACTTATTGAATTTGGCAATTCAGAATTTACAAAAAGCCGAAAGTCAAATTCAGTTTCTTGAAAAATCTGCTTTACCCCAAGCCGATTTGATTATTGTTACATCGCAAAAGCAATTCAAAAATGGAGAAATATCTTATCCTGATTTTCTTCAAATTTCGCAAGAAGCATGGACTTTTAAAGAACAATATCTAAAAGTAATTTTAGATAAGTCTCTCATAATTAATGAATTAGAATATCTAACAGGTCAAAACCTATGAAAAATATAAAATATCTTTTTGGATTAATCGTGGTGGTTTCTTCATGGAGTTGTAATGAAAAGAAGACAACCGAAGAAAATAATGCTACCGACTCGACTAAAGTAATTTCAAACTCTATCAGTGTTTCGGCTACCCAGTACAAAAACATGGATTTGGGTTTTGATAAAATCTCTCGAAGTCAATTTAGCGATGAAATTGCAGTTACTGGAATGACAGACGTCCCGCCAGAGAATGTCGCTTCAATTAGCTTACCCATTGCTGGTTTTATTAAAACGATGTCGCACAATGTTTTACCCGGAAAATTTATTGCCAAAGGAGGGGTTTTGGCAACTGTCCAGAGTATGGAGTTTGTGCAAATGCAGCAAGATTATCTACAAGCCGTTTTTCATGGCGACTATTTAGAAAAAGAACTTGAAAGACAAAAAACATTGGCAAATGAAGATGCAACCGCAAAGAAAAAATTGCAACTATCAGAGTCTGAATACAATGTCAATAAATCTTTGATTAAGTCTTTATCCGCCAAACTGAGAATTTTGGGGCTAAATCCTGATGAAATCAAAAAAGGCGAAATTCAAACATCTGTGAATATTATTTCGCCAATTGCAGGGTTTATTAAATCGTCAAATGTCAATATTGGTAAAAATATTTCTCCATCAGATGTACTCTTTGAAATTATCAACAAAGACCACCTTCACCTCGAACTGAAAGTATTTGAGAAAGATGCTTACAAGATTGTCGAAGGTCAAAAAGTGATTTTTAATGACCCCAAATTAGGTGGTGAAGTTTCGGGTAAAGTATTTTTGATTGGTAAAAGTTTTGAGGGTGAAAGCAAAACCGTTAATATCCATGTTCATATAGATGATGAAAAAGCTGAGGCCAGAATTCTGCCCGGGATGTTTGTGAGTGCTAAAATTTTGACTGGCAACCGACCTGCAACAACTCTACCCGAATCTGCAATCGTCAAAAAAGGAAATAACTATTATTTTTATATTTTGCAGTCTGAATCAGCAAAAGAATTCGTTTTTCAGAAGGTAAATGTACAAATTGGCTCATCACAAAGTGGTAGAATTGAGGTCATTTTGCCAAAAGATTTTGATTTGAATGCCAAAGTTGTAGTTAAAGGAATCAATATTTTAGAAGGAATTGGTTCGGGAGGCGAAGAAGAATAATTTTTTCGTATTTTTGAGCAACATTGTTTTACAGATATGTTGCTCGATTTCTTTTATCATTTAAAGACAAACCATCTTCCCGTTTCAATTCGGGAGCATCTTACTCTTTTGGAGGCTCTTGATAAAGAGGTTGTGGCCTATAATGTAGATGATTTTTATTATTTGAGTCGAGCAATTTATGTAAAGCATGAACAAAACCTTGATTTATTCGATAGACTTTTTGGGCAATTCTTTGGTGATTTATCTAAAATACCAATTGAAAATATTTTGTTGAATATTGATGAGAAATGGCTCAAAGCTAATGTTTTGAAGGAATTATCTGAAGAGGAAAAAGCGGCAATCAAAGCGGCTGGTGGTTTGGACGAATTGCTCGATAGACTAAAAAAACTTATTGAGGAACAAAAAGAAAGGCATTCGGGCGGTTCAAAATGGATTGGAACGGGTGGGACTTCACCATTTGGAAATAGTGGAAATAATCCTGCTGGATTTAGAATTGGCGGAAATGGTGGAAACCGAACAGCGGTAAAAGTTTGGGACCAAAGAGATTTTAAAAACTACGACGATGACCTCGAACTCAATACCCGAAACATTAAAATGGCTTTGCGAAAATTACGGATATTGAGCAGAGAGGGAATTGAGGATGAATTAGATATTGATGAAACTATCCAAAAAACATCCGAAAACGCTGGATTATTGGATATCAAAATGCATGCATCTAAGCAAAATCGGGTTAAAGTTTTGCTATTGATGGATGTTGGCGGTTCGATGGACGACCATATTTACGAATGTTCGCAACTTTTTTCGGCGGCAAAACACCAATTCAAACACCTCGAATTTTACTATTTTCATAATTGTGTCTATGAATGGCTCTGGAAAGATAACAAACGCCGTTTTGAAGACAAGATTTCGACTTGGGATTTGTTTAACAAATACAACAAAGACTACAAAGTAATTTTTATTGGCGATGCGTCGATGTCGCCGTGGGAAATTACACAACCCAAAGGAAGTGTGGAGTATTACAACGAAGAATCAGGCTTGACTTGGCTTGAAAGATTTAAAACCAAGTATCCTCATTTTGTTTGGTTAAACCCTGTAAATGATGGTTATTGGCAATATACCCAAAGCATCCAAATAATCAAGAAATGGTCTGAAAATAAGATGTTTCCGCTTTCGGTTAATGGAATCGGAAAAGCCATGAAGTGCCTCAAAAATTCTAAATTAACTTTCGATTTGTAATTATTTCCACAAATCGCTTCTATTTATGCAATTATTTTACGAGCCAAATATTCAAGAAAAACCATATTTATCAGAGGAAGACTCAAAACATTGTATTCGAGTTTTGCGTCATCAAAAAAAAGATATAATTCATGTAATTGATGGCAAAGGTGGCTTTTTTGAAACCGAAATCATTGGTGATAATCCCAAAAAATGTGAATTGAGGATTTTAAAAAGTGAGTTTGAATACGGTAAAAAAGAATATAGAATTCATTTAGTAATTGCCCCCACCAAAAATTCTGACCGTTTAGAATGGATGATTGAGAAATGTGTTGAAATAGGTGTTGATGAAATTTCGTTAATTCAAACAAAGCACTCAGAACGTAAAATTCAAAAGGTTGAAAGGCTCGAAAAAATAGCAATTTCTGCCATGAAACAATCACTAAAAGCCTATTTGCCAAAGATAAACGAAGTTGTAGCATTTGAAAAAATCGTTAAAACGATTGACACAGACCAAAAATTTATTGCCCACCTAACCAATGAGGCACAACCTTTGCACAAAATTATGCAACCCAAGCAGTCGTATTGTGTCTTTGTGGGACCAGAAGGAGATTTTACCTTAGATGAAGTTAATTTAGCTATTAGTACTGGTTTTCAGGTAGTTACACTTGGTGACTCTCGACTTAGAACCGAAACTGCGGGTCTTGTTGCTACAACTATTCTTAATATTAACCAATGAAATTGTAAAACGAGTTTTTAATTCGTCAATAAATATATATGAGAAAATTAATTCTTATTGCTTCGATATTTATCCATTCTGCTTTAGTTGCACAGCAACCTACCATTAAGATTGGTAAGGTTAAATATGGTGGTGGGGGAGACTGGTATTGTAACAAAACTTCATTGCCCAATCTGATAAAATTTTGTAATCAAAACCTTAAAATGAATCTTCATCCCGAAGAAGATATTGTTGAGGTAGGTGGTACCGAACTTTTTAATTATCCTTTTTTGCATTTGACTGGTCACGGGAATGTCCTTTTTACCGATGCAGAGGTTCAAAACCTACGGAAATACTTGATTTCAGGCGGATTCTTACACATTGACGATAATTACGGTTTGAATAAATACATCCGTCGTGAAATGAAAAAAGTTTTTCCAGAATTAGAATTTGTCGAATTACCCTTTAATCATCCAATTTACAATCAGAAATACAAATTCCCGAAAGGGCTTCCTAAAGTTCACGAACACGACAATCTTCCACCTCAAGGCTTTGGTCTGATTTGGCAAGGTCGCTTGGTTTGTTATTTTAGTTATGAGTCCGACCTCGGCAATGGCTGGGAAGACCGAAGTGTTTACAACGACCCAGAAGAAGTTAGGCTCGAAGCACTCAAGATGGGAGCAAACTTGGTACAATACGCTTTCACATCTTATTAAAAAAATCGTGATAATGTAATTTTACCTATTTGATGATTGCGAATTTTTAAAGCACAGTTCATCACAAAAAACGATTTTGCATTATTCTAAGTTTAAGCCTTGTAATATTTAAAGAATATTCAAAATGTGGTGTAAAAACAACACATATACGTTTAAAACGTATGTTTTTGAGTCATATATTTGTATAATTCTAATATTACTTAGTTAAACTTTAAAATTACAAATGATTGCCGCTGTATCATTTTTTGTAGGTCATTGGTATCTTTCATTATTTAGCCAGACCTTTTTTCTTCATCGTTATTCTGCTCACAAAATGTTTACGATGAATAAGTTTTGGGAGCGTTTTTTTTACATGCTTACCTACATTTCTCAAGGTTCATCTTATCTAAATCCTCGTGCTTATGCAGTTTTGCACCGCATGCACCACGCATTTAGCGATACCGAAAAAGACCCACACTCACCGCACCACACCGAAAACATCTTTACGATGATGTGGAAGACAAAAGATATTTACAACGCTTTGGTCAATTACAAGTTCAAAATCGAAGAAAGATTCGACCGTGATTTTCCGCAATGGAGAATTGTAGATAAAATCGGTGAAGGATGGGCTTCAAGATTAGCTTGGGGTATCAGTTACGTAACATTTTATGTATTAGGTTACTTCTACTTTGATATTCACTGGGGATTCTTCTTTTTGTTGCCAATTCACTTTTTGATGGGGCCAATTCACGGTGCTATCGTAAATTGGAGTGGTCACAAATACGGTTACCAGAATTTTGATAACCACGATGAATCGAAGAATTCGCTTTTGGTTGATTTCTTGATGATGGGAGAGTTGTTCCAGAACAACCACCACAAACATCCAATGTCAATCAATTTTGCTAAGAAGTGGTACGAAATCGACCCTACTTATCCAGTAATTAAATTATTGACTTGGTTAAAAATTATTACCCCAGTAAAAGCTGCGGCATAAGATATTATAGACCAAGGTATTAACCCTGACAGCAACTTGCCGTTTGGCATTCAAAACGCTGTCAGGGTTTTTTTGTATAAATTCTACTCATAATCTGTCTCGCTACTTGTGGGCGATAGTGATAAATCTCGTAGTAATTTCTTTTATCTTTTGTAAATTCGTTTACCCCCGAATAATCGTAAATATTTCTTTTTCCAAACTGATTTTCTAATATTTCGATGTCTTTTGGGTTGAATTTTAGTTGATTATACATCGGACCAATCACGATTTTATAATCGGTTTGGTGTTTATCCAAGACTGATTTTATTTCGCCCAAAAACTTTAATTGATATGCTTGAATAATTGGTTTAGAAATTTTTGCTGAGCTGTCTCTTTCATAAAAAAACGGTTGTTGATAATACTTTTCTTCACCCATTTTCTTCAAGTCATCTTCGTAACTTGTAAAAATAAAATCATTATTTATTGGTGTATAAGAAATGAATCGGTGTTCGAGAAAACCATTCATATATGGTCTGAATTTTCCGAATAATTTGTAATCAAAATATCTCAGAAAAAAAGCATTTGAAAAATATGAATTGAAGAAAATCAAGTGGTATTTGTACCAAGGCAATCCGCTTGCCCGATAATCTTGAACAAATATCGCTCCGAGCGTATCTTGTTCGTATTCAAAAGTACCAATATCAATGACGATTAAAGCATTTTTGATTTTTGAGCCATTTTTATCAATGAATTTTAATTTGTTTGCAATCCCTGAAATCGTCTCACATGAAGCATCAAAGTGATATGGATATGGTTCATTGATGAATTTTGCCCAATCTTTTGCATAAAACACGCTTGACCTCGAACTTCCGAATATAAACGAATTATAGTTGTATTTTTCTTTACCATTCAAATACATTTGTGTACTTATCCTATCACGATTAAGGCTTTTGGCGTAATCGTCTGGGTACGAATCGTAAGTATATAATATCTGGAATGGGTCAAAAATAAAGTACCCAAATACTACCAAAATGATTGGCAATCCAAAAAATATTAATTTTTTACTAAACTTTTTTATATCGAACGAAGAATTCATGTAGTCCTATTTTTTCCTCAAATAGAGGTCAGAATTGAAAATAAATAAATTGTGTTTTGTTGTAAACGCCGAAACAAATTATCAGTATTAAAAGCGTATAGTAAATACTCCATTTTTGCCAACGTGGCAAAAGATTAAATCTCTCGACCAATCGTCCGTCTCGTTGTTGCCACTGAACGAATTCCATAATGAAAAATGCAAATCCAAGAATATAAAGCTCCGTTAAACCAATCATTTCAATGATTTGATTTATGCCATGACTACTTTTTTTAAGAATATTTTTCACAATGTAGATTGCATCTCGATTGGTATTTGCCCTAAAGAATATCCATGCAAATGCTACTAAAATAAACGTTATTGAAGCATTTAATAATTTTGAAATGAATTCATTTCTGAAAGCTCCAAATAACTTTTCTTGCAACTGCTTCGTGATTTGTCCAAAAATTAAATAAACTCCATGCAAAGCTCCCCAAATCACGTAATGCCAACTTGCACCGTGCCAAAGGCCACTCATCATAAATACAAAGAAGAGATTGAAGTAATTTCTTGCTTTTGACACCCTATTTCCACCGAGAGGAATGTAAAGGTAATCTCTAAACCACGTTGAGAGTGAAATATGCCAACGACGCCAAAACTCAGAAATTGATTTTGAAAGGTATGGTCTATCAAAGTTTTTCATCAAATCAAACCCCATGACACGAGCCGAACCAAGTGCAATATCTGAGTATCCCGAAAAATCGCAGTAGATTTGAAATGTAAAGAAAACTGTTGCAACTATTAATGGAAGTCCTTGATAATCGGTAGGGTTGTTATAAACTTGATTGACAAATAAACTCAATCTATCGGCAATTACTACCTTTTTAAACATCCCCCAAAGCATTAACCTTAACCCACTCACTGCTCGGTTGTAGTCAAAAGTATGTTTTTCGTAGAATTGATGCAGTACGTTCTGAGGGCGTTCGATTGGGCCTGCCACCAATTGCGGATAAAACATTACATATAAAGCGTATATCCCAAAATTTCGTTCGGCTGGAAATTTACCACGATACACCTCAATCGTGTAACTCATTGCTTGGAATGTGTGAAACGAAAGTCCAATCGGCAAAATTACTTTCAATAAATCAACGGTTGCATCTTGATTGAATTTGTAAATGACTGCATTGTAGTTTTCGAGAATGAAATTTGGGTATTTAAAAGCTGCCAAAACTCCAATATTAGCAACCAAACTCATTATCAATGCCCATTTTTTCTTTTTCCCTTCTGACTGTTCAATCCAAATTCCAGCAAAATAATCAATGATTATCGTAAAGATTAAAATAAGAATATACTCTGGAATGAAAAAAGCATAAAAAACGCAACTTGCTACCAGCAAATGTAGCCATCTAAATCGGTGTGGAAGAGCGAAGTAGATGAGAGTTACAATCGGGAAAAACAATAAAAATTCAAATGAATTAAATAACATTTATTTGTTCTCGGTTCTTAGTTTGAACCTCAAAGTTAATAAAAAACCATTAACCAATTTTATTGTAAACGAAAAAGGCATCTGAGATGCTCAGATGCCTTTCTATATACCCCAAAAAACAATTATTTCAATTGTAATTTGGTTAAAATATAGCAAATATTATGCCAATATTAATTTAAAATCCGCCTATTTTCTTTGAAATTAGAACAATTTTCTGTCTAAATCAAAGTTTTCGAGATAATCTGAAACACGTTTTACAAATTGCCCACCAAGAGAGCCATCAACCACTCGGTGGTCGTAGCTGTGCGATATTATCATTTTCTGACGAATACCGATTAAATCTCCTTGCGGGGTTTCAATTACGGCTGGTTTTTTCTGAATTACCCCAAAGGCAATAATTGCAACTTGCGGCTGCATGATGATTGGAGTACCGGAGATATTGCCAAACGAACCAATATTTGATACCGTGTATGTACCATCTGCCAAATCATCGGCTTTGAGTTTGTTGTTTCTGGCACGATTTGTTAAATCATTGATTTTTTTGGTAAGTCCAATGATACTGTATTGGTCGGCATCGTGAATGACTGGTACAATCAAATTTCCGCTCGGAAGAGCAACCGCCATTCCTACATTAATGTGTCCTTTTCTGATAATTTTATCGCCATCCACCTGAATATTAATCATCGGAAAATCTTTGATGGCCTTTACCACTGCCTCAATCAAAATAGGAGTGAAAGTAATATTTTCTCCAGTTTCTTTTTTGAATTGACCTTTGACACGCTCTCTCCAAATAGAAGCATTTGTCATATCGGTTTCTACAAATGAGGTTACATGTGGAGAAATGCGTTTAGAATCAACCATACGGTCGGCAATCATTTTACGCATTCTATCCATTGTGATGATTTCATCCAAAGCATCAACCGATACCGGCACTGGCTGTGTAGTTTGCTTAATATCAGTTATTTGAATTGGATTAGCTTTGGTTTTGATGTATGCCAATAAATCATCTTTGGTAACTCTACTGTCTTGTCCGGTGCCTTGAATTGAATCCAATTCTGATTGAGAAATGCCTTCTTCTTTGGCAATATTCTGAACAAGTGGAGAATAAAATCTATTTGAATTGGTAATTTTTGGCGATTCGATAGTAGCCGCAACAGTAATTGACGATACCTCTGCTTCAATCTCTTGAGCAGCAGCTTCAATTTCTGAAGTCGAAATTTCATTTACCTCTGTTTTACTTTCTGAAACTTCGGTCTCAATGATGCAGATTGGTTTACCTATTACGGCAGTTTCACCTTCTTTTACCAAAATTTCAGTGATAGTTCCTGCATGAGACGACCCAATTTCAGTATCAATTTTATCGGTTGCAACCTCCAAAATCATATCATCTACCTCGACAGTTTCACCTACTTTTTTGAGCCAATTCAAGACAGTACATTCAAAAATACTTTCTCCCATCCGAGGCATTAATATCTCAACTTTTGCCATAGTTTATTTGTTTGAACTTCAATTCTCAATGATTCTTTATAATTTGTTGATGTTTTATTCGATTTCTTTGTTAATCATTCTTCGCAATAAATTCAATGCTGCCACACTACCATAAATGATATTTGTTTCTCTTTGTTGAGTAAGCGTAAGTTTCATGGCAACAGTTTTCGATTCAGACGCACAAGCAATCCAGATAGTGCCAACTGGTTTTTCGGTTGTTCCACCGTCTGGCCCTGCAACACCACTTGTTGCTATTCCGAAATCGGTTTTCATTACTTTTCTAACTCCCTCGGCCATTTGTTTTACTGTTTCTTCGCTGACAGCCCCAAATTCGGCGAGTGTTTCAGGTTTTACCCCCAAAACATTCATCTTGGCTTCATTTGAATAACTCACTACGCTACCCATAAAGTATGCAGAACTACCGGGAATCTTCGTGATTAAATGTGAAATATACCCACCAGTACAGCTTTCGGCAGTAGAAACGGTTAATCCTTTTTCTTTAAGTGTTCTACCAAGAGCTTTTTCGAGTTCTTCATCTTCTTGACTGTAAACATATTTACTGATTTGAGGAATTAGCTTCGCCGATTCGGCCTCTACTTGTTCTTTTAAAACGTTTTCATCTTCGCCAAATCCAGTCAAACGCAATCGCACCTGACCAAAACTTGGAAGGTAGGCTAATTTGATATTTTTTGGTAAATTATCTTCCCAATCGGCGATTTTTTCAGCTAAAAATGATTCTCCAAGACCAATGGTTCTGATTACTTTATGATAAAGAACTGGAGTTTTGAAAAATGTTTTGAGTCGAGGCAACACCTCATTATTCATCAAATACTTCATTTCATGTGGTACTCCTGGCATCGAAACAAACACTTTGCCGTTGCGTTCAAACCACATTCCTGGGGCAGTTCCAGTTTTATTCGCTAAATAAGTACTTCTGCTCGGTATAGCCGCTTGTAGGCGATTGATTTCGGTCAATTCTCTACCACGTTTTGTGAAAAAATCTGTTATGAATTCGAGAGCATCCTCGTTGATAACCAATTCATCATCAAAATATTTACAAAGTGTTTTCTTAGTAATATCGTCTTTGGTTGGGCCTAATCCACCAGTAATCAAAACAATATCTGCACGAGATTCAGCTTCTGATAAAATCCTTAAAATTTCACTTTCACTATCACCAATTGATGTTTTCTGAATAATTTTTATTCCTAATTTACCCAATTCAACACCCATCCATTGGGTATTGGTATCGGTGATTTGCCCATACAAAATCTCATCCCCAATCGTTATTACTTCGGCTAATACCAGTTTCATGCTTATCTTTGTGGTGTTTCTTAATGAATTGTTAAATATTCTCACAAAAATACAATTTTCTGATGTCATTCGTTAGTATGACAAATAATTTTACCAATTTTGTTCGTGTTAATTAAACTCCGAACATGAACCGAATTCACTTTAATTTTCCATTACGGAGTTGTGGAAATACAAATTATGAGAAAATCTTTTTTATTTATTGCTTTGGCTGGTTTGTTAATGACTCAATCGTGTGCAGGACAACAACGACCTTTTGGGAAAGTTTTGGGTGATATTGTAAAAGCAACTACAACCAAAGGCGGGTTGAGCAACGATGATATTGTGGCTGGATTGAAAGAGGCTTTGCAAGTTGGTATTAATAAAGGTGCCGATAGTGCCTCAAAAGTAGATGGCTATTATAAAAACAATCTCATAAAAATTCTTTTTCCGCCCGAGGCACAGCGAGTTGAAACAGCTCTTCGTAAAATTGGGATGGGAGCAGAGGTTGATAAATTTGTATTGGCACTTAACCGTGGTGCCGAAGATGCCGCAAAGGAAGCAAAGCCAATTTTTATCAATGCCATATTTAGCATGACATTTACCGATGCGTTGAGTATCTTGAAAGGCGAAAAAAATGCTGCGACCAATTACCTCAAAAGAACAACTACTGAGCAATTAATAGCTGCGTTTTCGCCAGTGGTAGAGAAGGCTCTACAAAAAACACAAGCCACAAAATATTATACAGATTTGGCTACCACCTACAACAAATTGCCATTTACACAAAAAGTTAACCCAGATTTGAAACAATATGCAACTCAAAAGGCCATTGATGGGTTATTTGTATTAGTAGAACAAGAAGAGGCTCGAATCCGTGAAAATCCGTTGGCCAGAACCTCTGATATTTTAAAACGCGTTTTTGGAAGTATTTAAAAATGAAAAAATCAGAAATTAATTTTACCGTACAATTAGACGAGAATAGAATTCCAGAGAAAATTTTTTGGGATGCAACCGAAAATCCGAACGAGGGGATTAACGAAACTATGGCGATAAATCTCAATATTTGGGACCAATATCACAAAGGACTTCTCGGAATTAACCTATGGACCAAAGAAATGCCAGTTGATGAAATGAAGCATTTTGCGGTTGATATTATCGGAAACCTCAGCCAAATGATTAAAGATGCCACTGGCGACCAGAAAATTATTTTGATTCTTGAAGAAGCGGGTAAAAAAATTACGAAGCATATTGAAGAAGAAGTAAAAAGTCAACAGCAATAATACCATTTTGCAAATAGCCCACGATTTCGGTTGTGGGCTATTTTTTAATAATTTTGGTAAATCCAAAACCTTTAAAACGGTTATTAAATTGAAAGTCAATAAATAAATCATAATGAAAAGAATACTTCTATTCATCCTAATTTCAACTTCTGCATTTTCACAGGGAGTTAATTTCCAGCAATTAACAGTTAAAGAGGCATTTAAAGCCGCAAAAACTGCTAATTTGCCTTTATTTGTCGAGATTTATTCGCCTACTTGCCACGTTTGCCAATCATTCATGCCAGTATTTAATGAATCTTCGATGGGTGGATTTTTCAATAAAAACTTTGTGAGTATCAAGGTTGATGTCAATTCTCCTGAGTTTAGAGAATATTTTGATAAAAAACGAAGATATTTTATTCCATCCTTACCGATGATGTTGTTCTTTGATGGAGATGAAAACTTTTTACATCATGTACAACTTGGAGAAGGAACACCATCGAGCAAGGTAATTGCTTTGGCCGCAGAGGCATTAAATCCAAAAACGCAATCAAAGAATTGGGCGAGTTCATTTAAAAATGGTAATCGTGAAATGGATTTTATGATTGATTATTCGATGCAATGCCGATTCTTTAAAGATACCACAACCAATATCCAAGTTGGAAACGAAATATTCAAAAAGTTTGAGAAAAACGACATTAATGGACGCATTAGCTGGTTGATTCTTGAAAAATTGATAATGGACGTAGATAACGGATTTTTTCAGCATTGGATAAATAATGTTTCAACTGCAAAAAAATGGGCTAATGGAAATGAAGTGATGTTTCTTGAAAATATTATCATGAGTTCTATGTTTAGCAGTCGTGGAAATAAATATAGTTCGCAGAAAATCAACCAATTGAATGGCTATTTGTCGAATCTTGGTCGTTCAAAACGTGAAATTAATAATTCTACAACTCTTTCGATGACGAAAGCATTGCTACGTGAAGGTAATACAACTCGTGCGGCTAATGAATTGAACGCTATTTTTCAAGCAAATAACTCTGGTGCAGGAGAATTGACCTTTTGGACTGGTCTATTCAACGATTTGGCTCAAGATGCTTCGTATAAAAATTTGGCAATGACTTGGCTAAAAAAGGCAGTAGGTTTAACAAAATCGGCTAAAGAAGCTGCAGAGATTCACTACCAAAGTGCGAGGTTACACGCAAAAACTGGAGATGCAAAAGAGGCAAAAAAAGCAGCCGAATTGGCCTTGAAGAATGCTAAGCTGGCAAAATTGGATTTGAAAAAGTTTGAAGCTCTGTTATGATATTTCTATTCAGAATTACTCATTTTGTAAATATTTTGAGTAATTCTGAATCTTATTTATGGTATTCGTTCATAAAATCGCCCTTTGGCAAAAACTCTAAATCATCAACTGGCTGATTGAAGTAATAAACCCAAGCATCATAAAAATCATCTTTGCCTTTTAGTTTTACCTTTGCCAATTTTCGGACATACTCCGAATGCTCAGGGTCAACAGGATTATATTCTTCGTATCTATCTAAAAACTTAAAGAGTGCCTCCGAATCTTTGATTTTGTATAATTCTCCCTTTACGATATATTTCTCGCCATCCATGCACGGTACAACACCTGGGTAGTAATCAACCATATAAAGTTTTCCTTCCATTGTTGCCTTACCCATAAACTCTCCGTATTTATCTACCAATTCGTGGGTCGATTTATCGCCGTATTCGCTTAGCAATGTGCCATAAACAAAAAGATACTCTTCGGTTTTCATTTCGCACTATTCTTTAATATTACTATAATTTTCTTTGAAATTGATTGTTTGATAATATTGCTCGGCAATTTCATCGCCCAATTCGATTGCAAGTTTAAGTGTTTTTCTCGCCGATTCAAAATTACCCGTTCTAATTTCTAATTCTCCGACAAGTCTTAACAATTCTGGATTTTTATCGTGTTGTTTTCGAGAAGCCCTTCTGTACTCTTTCAAGGCATCTTCATAGGCTTCTAATTGGTATAAACATTTGCCTTTCATCACAAATGCTTCACCGATTGTACTATCCAAACGTAAAGTTTTATCAAAATCTGCTAAAGCGGCCTCAATATTTTCGAAGTGATAATGACATTTACCACGGTAGAAATAGGCAAATGCGTTTTTGGGGTATTTTTCGACCGATTGATTAAAGAAATAAAATGCTTTGATGAAATCTTCGGCTTCGATAAGTTTGATACCTTCCGCAATTGGTTTTTTATCCTCAAAATACTCATCTTCGGAGAATGAGAAATCTCCGACGAGCCAATCATGAAAGAATTTTGGCAATAATAGTAGCAATATTTCCACCCCGAAAGCTATAACTCAGATTGTATTTTCTTTGGTAAACTTCTAACTACAATTTCATAGGAATCGTCAATCAGTTCATGGAGCAACTTATCTTTTACCCCCGGTTTGACGTAAACTGTATTCCAATGAGTTTTGTTGAGGTGGTACCCACCCACTATAAAATCATACTCGGCTCTTAATTCAATGTTTTTATCGGGAGAATTTTTGAGACTTATTCTAAAATCTTCGGTATCGAGGCTTGTTAGGGCAAAGATTTTGCCCATCACCTTAAATACCAATGTTTCGGGACCAAAAGGTAGTTCTTCGGTTACTCCCTTTTTGGCGATACAATATTCTCTAAACTCTTCGATATTCATTGAATGCTAATTATCTCAAAATTGCCCTTACAATCATTACAATAACGCAAATAAGGAACATAACGATGGAGATTCGGTTGATTCCATGCATCATTTTGAGGTTGAAACTATTCGGATACTTGCCTTCTGTGTCTTTTTTGAACACTCGCACAAAATACGAAAAAACTGGGGCAATTTTGAGGTACTCAACAAATTTATTCATAATTGGTTGGTTTTATTCACGCTAATTCTACTTCTATCAATTCTGGTTCGTTCCAGCGATTATCTTCTTTGATTAGATTTATCAATTCATCAACTGCGTTATCGGCGTGAACTGATTTTTTTACAACATTTTGCCCTCGATAAAGTGCAATTTTGTCTTTTCCGATGCCTACATAGCCATAATCAGCATCTGCCATTTCGCCCGGACCATTCACTATACAACCCATGATTCCGATTTTAATTCCTTTTAAGTGGTCGGTTCTTTTGCGAATCATGGCAGTGGTTTCTTGCAAGTCAAAAAGTGTTCGACCGCAAGATGGACAACTTATATATTCTGTTTTACTCATTCGAGTTCTGGCTGCTTGCAAGATGCCGAATGAGGTTGAATTTGCTACTTGAATCGCCTCGACTTTTGATGAATCACTCAAGTTTGGTTTCAGCATGACACCATCACCGAATCCGTCAACTAAGACTCCACCGCAATCAGTCGCTGAAAATAACTGAAAATCACTCTCTGAAATATTTTCATATTTTCTAAAAAGTACAACTGGTGTTTTCAATTCAGAATTGAGTAAGTCAAAATAAATTTGTCTCAATTCTGCCATTGCGTGCTGGTTTTCAGTCGATACAACCAAAACAACACTTTTATCTTGACTCAATAATTCAATTGATTCTTTAGATAAATCAGCTAATCCAACTTTTACAAAATTGATTGTTTGATGTAATTGTTTGCTTTTTGAAGAAAATTCTTCAAAACTCAACATCGGAATTTTATTGGTTTTATCTTCTTGAGAAATCCACACATCATAATCCAAAATTTCTTTCAAGCCATTTGGTAACATGAATGGTGCTGGATTTTTTGCAGTGTAGATGTAATCAGCTCCGATGTCATTCATTCGCCATTTATCAGGCAATGGTAAATAGAAATGACCGATTGGCTTTAAATCTTCATGGTTATTGATTTCAAATTCTGAATAATCAGCAATAACTCTCGGCACATTCAAACCACCAAAATTGGCAACTTCAATCGTTTCGCGGCGATGGTATTGGTAAAAATCTATTGGATAACTCTCTTTTGGAGAAAGATTTGAACCAATCGGTTGTGATTTTTCTTTGCGATTGGTATATCTATCAATCAAAGATTTAGCAACCGGAGCCTCAAATTCGGGGTCTTCTGTCAAACTTACTCTGACCGTATCTCCCAATCCATCTTCGAGCAACGTACCGATTCCCATTGCCGATTTTATTCGTCCGTCTTCACCTTCGCCTGCTTCGGTTACTCCGAGATGTAGAGGATAAGGCTTTAATCCTTCATTATTTAATCTTTGCACCAATAATCGGTAGGCCTGAACCATCACTTGTGGATTCGACGATTTCATCGAAATCACAATATTATAATAGTTTTCGTCTTCACAAATCCTCAAAAATTCAAGAGCCGACTCGACCATTCCAAGCGGAGTATCGCCGTATCTACTTAAAATTCTATCTGATAAAGAGCCGTGATTGGTACCAATTCGCATGGCAGTTCCGTATTCTTTACAGATTTTTACCAAAGGCAAAAAGCGTTCACGGATTCTTTCCAATTCTAAATTATAGCTTTCGTCAGTGTAATCAATCACTTCAAAACGCTTTTTATCGGCATAATTCCCCGGATTTACCCTAACTTTTTCGACGATTCTGGCTGCTAATTCGGCAGCGTTTGGCGTAAAATGAATATCGGCGATTAATGGAGTTGAATATCCTCTGGCACGAAGTTCTTTACGGATATTCTCTAAATTTTGGGCCTCTTTTACACTCGGAGCCGTGATTCGGATGTATTCACAACCGCTCTCTATCATTCGTATTGATTGTTCGACCGAGCCGATTGTATCCATCGTATCAATTGTTGTCATTGATTGTACACGAATCGGGTAATCTGAACCAAGCGGAACCTCTCCAATATTTACTGTGATAGTTTTGCGTCGAGAATATTCGGTTAGTGAATTACAATATAAAGAACTTTGCTGCACGAGTATTTATGATTTTGTGATTTACAAATTTACGGATATTGGTTATTGTATAAACAAAAATTCTGCTTAAAATGTTAATTTTGCAAACTAATTATTAATCATCTCAAATTTAAAAATCAAATTTAGAGTTTATGACCCAATCAAAATTACCAATTATGGAGGCCTTTTATACGTTGCAGGGTGAGGGGTTTCATTCGGGGAAGGCAGCCTATTTTATTCGATTGGGAGGTTGCGATGTCGGCTGTGTTTGGTGTGATGTGAAAGAATCTTGGGATGCGAGCATTCATCCACAATTGAGCATTACTGAAATTGTTGAAGCGGCTTCAAAGTTTGAGGGTCGAATGGCTGTTATTACTGGTGGTGAGCCATTAATGTATGATTTGACAGAATTGACTTATGAATTACAAAGTGCTGGTTTTCAGACTAATATAGAGACTTCTGGGGCGTATCCAATGAGTGGAACTTGGGACTGGATTTGTTTCTCGCCTAAAAAGTTTAAAGAGGCTCATGAGAGTATTTTTGGTGTGGCAAATGAGCTAAAAGTAATTGTTTATAATAAATCTGACTTTGCTTTTGCCGAGAAATATGCTAAATTAGTCAACAAAGATTGTGTTTTATTACTTCAACCCGAATGGGGCAAACAAGATAAAATGTTACCCCAAATCATTGAGTACGTCAAAGAGAACCCCAAATGGCGAGTGAGCTTGCAAACTCACAAGTTTATGAATATTCCATAATCACTGATTACGCTGATTATTAATGATTACGCTGATTTGAATCGCCGATTACTCTGATTTTTTATGATGTTAATAGTCTATTACTTTGATTATTAATGATTTCGCTGATTTGGATTGATGGTTGGTTTTAGATGAACTTGTTTAGGATTTTGTATTTATGTTTATTTTTCTTAGAAAACAGACTGCAAAAGCGATAAAATTAAACGCGACCCAACTTTCCGCCTTAGTTTCATATCGAATCAAAAGTGCTTTAAAACTATCTAACCAAGCGTTGGCTTGTTCAATGACTGTACGTGTTTTATAAAGTTCTTCGTCAAAATATACATAATTGTCATT
>JBKBNY010000003.1:166995-496869 GCA_046295175.1 Spirosomataceae bacterium | reverse complement strand
TTAAAGCACTTTTGATTCGATATGAAACTAAGGCGGAAAATTGGGTCGCGTTTAATTTTATCGCTTTTGCAGTCTGTTTTCTAAGAAAAATAAACATAAATACAAAATCCTAAACAAGTTCATAGTGAAAATTTTTTCGATTTCAGACAATTCTCTCGAAATGATAATACGGTAAAGTCGAGTTCTTTCTGCTGTGCTACCTTCTACATATACCATCTTGGTTGGGTACTTCTCGAAGAAACGGAGCATTGTTCTAATGACAGTCGCCATGACTTTTTCCATATCTTCATTGTTCGTAACAGTCTTATCACTATATGAACCATCTGAAAGAGCATCGGCAAGTGCTAAATTAAAAACATCTGGATTATCTTGAAAAGGTGTGTAAACCACAATTTTTCTCACAGTTTTTTGATTGCTCACACTTTCAAACTCAAACCAAAGACAATCCTCATCTCTAAGATATTTATAATATTGCTGTTTCATTGAATGTAAAGTTAGCCTAACAATACCCAAATGACAAATTATTTAAAAAATTTCTTTTATATTGTAAGTTTATTGTTGGACGAGTTCTCTTTAAGTTTATTTAAGTGGTCTTCAAGCATCACTGCGACCAGATATTAGAGCGGTTTCAAGGGGTCTTCAACTTATCGGTCGACAGCTACTACCTTTTTTCAAGAAGTGCTTGCTTTTCTCCAAATAGTTACTAAATTTGTTTTTGTTTGGTTGGTTTTCAAAAATCAATCGGGGATTTCTATGATAAAAACAAGTTTTTAGTTCACGGAAAAGTTAAATTTTTCTTGTTTGCGAATAAGAGCCGCAAAAATATGCAAAATCTTGTTTCTTACGGCATTTAAAGCAGACATTTTGTTCTTTCCCTCGTTTACTTTTCGTTCATAAAATAGCCTGATAGGAAGACACCACTTGACAGCCGATAGAGCAGCCATGTGCAAAGCAACTTTTAATCTTTTGTTGGCTAAATGACAAACTCTTGGCACATTTTTCATGCTTGTGCCTGATTCTTTTTTAAATGGAGCCACACCTGCATGACATGCGATTTTTCTTGGGTCTGTAATCGTATCAAAATTATTTGTTGCTGTGATTAGTGCAATGGCAGTCTGTTTACTAACCCCAGGAATACTTTCAATTAATTCTCTGTTGTTTTCAATGCTTTCATTACTAATGATAACCTCATCAATTTCTTTCTCAATTTTGACAATGCTTTTTGCCAAACCAACAATAGAATCGTTTAAAGATTTCTCTAAAATGATATGTTCTTTTGGAGAAATAAAGTTTTTCATTTCGTTGATATGTCTTTCAATTTGATGCTTCTGTTTAAGTAGTAATTGACGAGCAGTCTGCAATCGCTTTAATTTTGTAACAGATTCATTATCAGGCACATAAATTCTGATTGTTGGTAGGTTTTTTCTGAGATATTGAGCCACCAAGTAAGCATCTGCTCTATCTGATTTTTCTCGTTTAATACCTTTTGAATGAGCAATGTCAAAGGCATTAGAAACAACTAAATCTAAGTTTTTAGTGACAGCATAAACCTTAAAGGGATTAGAGTAAAGTCCAGTATTTTCCATACCGAAGAGTATAGAATCAGAGTTTCCATAACCAGCTTTTTTAAGTGATTTCATCAAAGATGTAATTCCTGATTTATTATTGGCAAACTGACCTTTCAAAAGTACCTTATCCATAGCGTCAATCAAAGAGAAATCAATGGTTAATTTTGATACATCCATTCCCAAGAACCAAATTTTATTTTTCATACGTTTACGAGAATTAAAAAGTTAAACGATAGAGGCAGGGGTAATTTCGATAGCTTCACATAAGTCTTTGATAACAGAGTCAAAAGCTCTAAATTTCTATATGTATTTACTATCGAAGTTTAGGATTAGGTCTTTATCCCAGAATAGGTTTAGAACCTGTGACTTCGTTTAGTTTACCTAACCCACAAACCTCAAAAAGATTGAAAGTAAAAATATAAATTCTTGCTTAAATCCAAATTGTTAATTAACTTTCAAATCTAAAAGACTTCGTCCCTGCGTTGCTTGCCGTCATTCGTGCGTCCCAACATCCGCATTAAGAAAAGGCAAGTAATTGTAAATCAATTAATTAACCGCTTCGGCGGTCCGATTTAAAACCCAACCATCTCAATGCTTTGGGTTGGAAAAAATATTCTATATGAAATTAAAAGTACAAATTTTAATAATCATCACAACTCTATTTTTAGGTTGTTCAAAAGAGAAAATAAACCCAATTGTCGGCACTTGGAAACTTTCAAATATTTTTACAGCTTCCGGAAGCACAATAGAGAAAGATATTTTTGAAATCTTCGCTATTGATACTCCCTGTATAAAATTTATTGAATTAACTTTTGAAAAAGACGGTACTTTATTGAATAACTCCCCTTCAAACTGTCCAACTGAGGGTGTTCTTTTAGAAGGTAATTCCACTTATTCACTGGATGGAAACATATTAAATATTACTGGTCCTTCAGGAGGAAAAAGCAAATTTGAATACAAAGTAAACAATAATATTTTAGAATGGTTGATTTCTGAAAATGATAATGGAGTTGTCATCAAGACAAGAATTGTTTTTATAAAGAAGTAAAATACCTGTCTTAAACTCCGAAATGATTGTTTGGATTAAATAGGAGCATTTAAAATTATATTTTGAAGTTTTTAAATTCTCAAGCGACAAGGTAAACCAACGGTTCTCTCCATAATTCTACCATCTCGCCTACAGGAACTCAGAGCAGTCGTTTGCTAATTTTATTCCACCAATCAGCTTTCTGGGGTCTTCTCACTTAGGATGCGTCCGATTTCTCGGACGGGACATTAGCGAAGTTTGAAAAAAGTTACTTGTCCAACTTCCGAAAGAGCGTAAAGGTTTGTATCTTTATAGCATTAATTCAAACTTTAACCCCAATCCATCGTCTTTCTTTGGGTTGGAAAATAGAAAGAAGAATAACATAAAATATTCATTCTTCTAAGTACGTTATTGTTGTACTTGAATCTAAAATTTAAAGCAATGAAAAAAATACATTTAATTGTTGGCTTGTTATTTACTTCATTTTGTTCTTTTTCGCAGCTACCTTCGCTACCTTCACTCGTAGAAATTAACGCTAAGCCTGTAAAAAATAGCATTCTCCAAAAAGCAAATGAGAAACTTAAAACCAAAAACATCAATCCACAAAAAGCAAAAATTGAAGATTGGGAAAATGTCTTAAAAGAAATTGGTGAAGTTACTAAAACTGAAAACTATCTTTTCTGTAAAGTAACAAACACAAGCAATTTAGCTTTGACATTTCAAAATGGTGAATTGATTAAAGTTTGTGAAATGTCCGATGATGGCAAACCAGAGATAAAAACAAAAGACTAAATAGTTTCTAAATTTCATTGGTGCACTCTTTTGGACTTTAACAAATAATTTCAAGCCCTTAGTCAACAGGAGAATTCAACGGTTTCACTACATAATTCAACCATCTCCCCAACAGCAACTCAGAGCAGTCGCTTGTTAACTTTTCTCCATCAATCTACTTTTTAGAAGATGTGTCCATTTTCCTGGATGGGCCACCAGCGAAGTTTGAAAAAATATTCCTACTCCAACTTCCGAAAGAGCGTAAAGGTTTATATTTTTATATCTCTAACAAAACAATTAATCCGAATAATTTGGGATTAAAGTAATTTTACAAAATATGTAAGATAACATTTTATAAACTTTACTAATCAACTAAATTGAACTATTACAAAACCCTTAATTTTTCTCTACCATTAGCTCCTTTGCCCGCAACAATAATAGGGGGCTATACAATGTACCACTTCGATGTGTCAAAACAATTTTGGCTTTTAAACTTGGCTTGTTTTTGCTTGTGTACAATAGTTGCGATACTTTATTCGAGAAAAATAATTCTACCTAAAAATAACAATCCATATATAATTCTGATTGTTGTAACTGCTTTACTATTGAGTACATTTATCTCAATCGGTGTTGAAAATGTACATAGGTGGCTTAATTTCAAATCATTTCAATTAAATATCGGATTATTAGTAACGCCTTTAATCTTGATTCAAATTTCAAAAATCAATAAACTTATACATTGTATTTTATTTGCAACCTTCGTTAACGTAACTTTCTTGTTACAACCTGATGCCTCATTGGTTACAGCATTTTCTTTAGCATCATTTTTTATTATTCAAAATAAAACCAAGAACAAAACTATTATCGTTTTGCTATTGCAATTTTCTTTGTTTCTAATCATTTATTCTTGGTACAATCTGGATAATTTAGAACCAGTTAGTTATGTTGAGGGTATTATTTCAATGACAAAAAGGATTTCGCCATTCTTATATTTAGCTTCAATTATTGCTTTACTTCTTCTAATTTTACCGTTCATTGGTTTAAATTCAAAAAAGGATAGTCTTTCTCAAGCGTTAGGGATTTATTTCAGTTTGTTACTGCTATCGTCATTCGTTGGAAATTTCCCAGTTATGATTATAGGTTACGGTTTTGCACCAATTATTGGCTACTACACTGGGTTAATTTGGAGAATAAATACCTAAAGAAACAATATGGAAGACAAAACATAAGCTACCTACTTAAATGTATTGAAAGTTTTTCAGTACAAAAGTTTAATCAATTGAATAAAAACTAAGTATTATTTACCAACAAAATGTTAAATTTTGTAAGTTTAAAAACATACAATTAGGTTGGAATTTTTACTTCAAAAAAATCCTATGCTTGATATTTTCAGAACTTAAAATGTATGTTTAATGTGTAACAGCAAAATAAAGCAATTTCAAAGAATCTTTAACCTCTTCGCTGAAAGCAAACCAAAGTAGCCGCCTACAAACTTAATTAAACCGCAAATCTACTTTGGGTGCTTCTTATTCAGGATACGTTCATCGACTTTGTATGGTTTGAAAAGTATTTTTATTCCAACTTTCTTGAGAGCTTAATAGATTATCTCTGTTTCATTAACTCAAAATTTCAATTCATTGTCGTTATTTGGGTTGAAATTAGAACTACACAATCAATAAAATTAATTTCACAATTTTATTTTCCTTCATTATCCATAAATCAGAAACATGTTCAATCAGGAAAGATTTTATTCGGCTTTTGAAGCGTACGCAAATCTTTCATCTGAGTTAGGTAAAATGGTTCTGTAAATATTAAGAACACTTCTTAAAAAGATATTAATTATCAGAGGTATATTCATTAAATAACAACAAGAGATTGGGCATCGTAGTAAGATAATTTGTATTCTCGCATATTTTGACATAGCCGCAATTTCGCAAGCATTATCAAAATATTTATCACAGAAAACAATTATAAATTTGGCAATTTTCTTACCCAAAATGTCAAAATCAAATAATAGTAAATGAGTACTTTGAGTGTAAATGAAACAAAATTAGTCAATAAAAACAAAGCGGTGGTTTGTATTTAACCACCGCTTTCAAAATATTACTAAATTATTCTATAAAACCTTACACCAAATCAAAGCGGTCGAGGTTCATTACTTTATTCCATGCCGCTACGAAATCTTTCAAGAATTTCTCTTGCGAATCGCCACAACCATACACCTCTGCAATTGCACGTAACTCGGTGTTTGAACCAAAAATCAAATCTACACGAGTACCAGTCCATTTCAATTCGCCAGTAGCACGGTTGCGTCCTTCAAATACATCTTGGTGAGGCGTGGTAGCTTTCCAAGTCGTACTTAAATCAAGCAAGTTTACAAAGAAATCGTTTGTCAATGCCCCTGGGCGATTTGTGAATACGCCATGATTTGAGCCATCGAAGTTTGCACCTAATACACGCATACCACCTACTAAAACTGTCATTTCTGGAGCTGTAAGAGTCATTAATTGAGCCTTATCAACCAACATTTCTTCGGCAGTTGTCATGTATTGTTTTTTCTGGTAATTACGGAAACCATCAGCCAATGGCTCTAATACACCAAACGACTCAACGTCTGTTTGCTCTTGTGAAGCATCTGTACGGCCAAGTGTAAACGGAACAGAAATCTCGTGACCTGCATTTTTAGCAGCTTGCTCGATGGCAGCACATCCACCCAATACGATTAAGTCGGCAATCGAAACTTTTTTAGCACCAGTTTGAATCGCATTGAATTCTTCCTGAATACTTGCAAGCGTATCGAGTACTTTTGATAGCTGAGAAGGATTATTCACGGCCCAATACTTCTGTGGAGAAAGACGAACTCTTGCTCCATTGGCACCTCCACGCTTATCTGAACCACGGAAAGTTGAAGCTGACGCCCAAGCAGTTGAAACTAATTCAGAAATTGTTAGTCCAGAAGCAAGGATATTTTTCTTCAATTCAGTAATATCGTTTGCGTCAATCAATTCATGGTCAACTGCCGGAATCGGGTCTTGCCAAATCAAGTCTTCGGCTGGTACTTCTGGTCCTAAATACAAAGATTTTGGTCCCATATCGCGGTGGGTAAGTTTGAACCACGCACGAGCAAAAGCATCAGCAAATTCATCTGGATTTTCGAAGAAACGACGTGAAATTTTCTCATACGCAGGGTCCATTCTCAAAGCCAAATCAGTTGTAAACATAATTGGTGTATGGCGTATTGATGGGTCGTGGGCATCAGGAACTGTATTAGCTCCCATTCCGTGCTTCGGTCTCCATTGATGAGCCCCTGCTGGACTTTTGAATAATTCCCACTCATAACCAAACAAATTCCAGAAGTAGTTATTGCTCCATTTAGTCGGAGTAGTTGTCCAAGCACCTTCCAAACCACTCGTAATTGTATGCTCTGCATTTCCTTTACCAAAGGAATTTATCCAACCCTGGCTTTGAGCCGTAATATCTGCTGCTGCTGGTTCTGGCCCTACATACTGGCTTGGGTCTGCCGCACCATGTGCTTTACCGAATGTATGTCCACCCGCAATCAAAGCTACTGTTTCTTCGTCATTCATTGCCATACGGCCGAATGTCTCACGAATATCACGAGCTGCTGCCAATGGGTCTGGGTTTCCGTTAGGCCCTTCAGGATTTACGTAGATAAGACCCATCTGTACCGCCGCTAAAGGATTCTCTAACTCACGGTCGCCCGAATAACGTTTGTCTTCTAACCACTTACCTTCCGAACCCCAATAAATATCCTCTTCTGGCTCCCACACATCGACACGACCACCGCCAAAACCAAAAGTCTTGAAGCCCATTGATTCTAAAGCACAGTTACCTGCCAAAATCATCAAATCGGCCCATGAGATTTTCTTACCATATTTCTGTTTGATTGGCCATAACAACAAACGTGCTTTGTCGAGGTTACCGTTATCTGGCCAGCTATTCAATGGTGCGAAACGTTGTGCACCCGAACCAGCACCACCACGACCATCGGCTGTGCGATATGTACCTGCACTGTGCCATGCCATACGAATAAAGAATGGACCATAATGACCGTAATCTGCTGGCCACCAATCTTGTGAATTGGTCATCAAATCATAGATTTCTTGCTTTAATGTAGGTAAATCAAGCGATTTGAACTCCTCAGCATAATTAAAATCTTCTCCCATTGGATTCGATAAAGAAGAATGCTGACGCAAGATGTTCAATCTTAATTGATTTGGCCACCAATCTTGGTTTCTTGTACCGCCACCAGCACTTTTGTTAACTGGTGCATTAGCTCCGTGATGAAAAGGGCATTTAGCTTCGCCGCTTGATGGATGATTTTCCATTATTGTAGTTTTAGAATATGAAAATTATAAAAATCTTAAAATACTTGTAGCAATTACGAGTAATTACATCAACTTTACTATGACCTCTCTCATAAACAATATTTGAGTAGAAATGTTAGGTTCGATTGATATTGCTCATAATTTAATTTCAAAATTACCAAAGTGCTTCACATAAATCAAATTGATAATTCTTATCATTATATAGATTTTACTTATATACGTAAATATCGGGAGATTAAACATGATTTGGGAGAGAAAATCGAAATCGTGTGGTAAAATTAATTATGAATAATGCAAAAATATTATTTCTCGAAGAATTTTAAGAGTATGAAATGTCTATTAATAGACGTTCCATACCCGTCTAACTCTATCCAAAATATTTTATAACTCGCTTAAATTACCTGCATTCTCTACTTTAAATCCCTTATCGGTCAATTGGATAGTTGCAGCATCAAAATGAGGGTCGTGGTCGAATAACACAATCCATTTATTATCAACAATCTGTTTTAGTAGGCTTTCTTTTTCTATCATAGTCTGTACAGGTCTAATATCGTAGCCCATCACATAAGGTACATGCACATGTGCCAAAGTCGGAATCGTATCTGCTACAAAAACATAGGTTTTATCATTATAGGTAAACTTAGGCATCAACATTTTATCAGTGTGGCCATCAGCAATCAAAAACTCCACCTCGCCACCAAAATCAACTTTATCAACAAAATGTAAAGCACCCGTTTCTTGCATTGGCAGTATATTCTCTTTCAAAAAAGTGGCTTTTTCTCTCGGATTTGGGTTCATTGCGGCATCCCAATGTGCCGAATGAGTCCAATACTTCGCTTTCGGAAAAGTAAGTTCTAATCTGTCTTTTGCCGAATTCCACTTTATACTACCCCCACAGTGGTCAAAATGTAAATGACTTGAAACATAATCAGTAATCTCATCTGGAGAATACCCTGCCTTCATAATCGACTTGATTAATTCACCATCGCCATGTCTAAAATAAAAGCCTTGCCACCGAGCATCTTGCTTGTCCCCCATCCCACTATCAATTAAAATCAATTTTTTGCCAGTATCAATCAAAAAACAACGCATCGCAAGACTTATAAGGTTGTTTTCGTCGGCGGGAGCTTGTTTATTCCAAATCGTCTTCGGAACAACCCCAAACATAGCACCTCCGTCTAATTTAAAATGACCTGCATCAATCGAAAAAACTTGCATCTTTATATTGGTTTTGTTGTAAACTGATAAAAAAAAGCGACTTTTTAGGTCGCTCACTATAAATATTTTAAAACAGAATTATCTAAATTTCTCAACTGCAATTTCAAAAAAGCATTTATTCATCATTCGAAAAATTTGAATTATTCAACATTTAACTATTCTTTGATTCCGTATTTATCGGCAAATTTCTTATACAAACGCTTCTGCTTATCATCGAGGTCGATTTTCTTTCCACGAATAAACGCATGTTCAACTTTGCTCGTACGCATGTCTAATAAATCACCCGCCGAAACTACAATTGTAGCATTTTTACCAACTTCAATAGAACCTACTTGCTTATCAATGCCTAAGATTTTAGCATTATTGAGCGTAATCATTTGCAGTGCCTGCTCAGGAGTCATCCCAAAACCTGCTGCTGTACCTGCAACAAAAGGTAAATTACGAGTACGCCAAAACTCCTCGGTGTAGTACATTCCAACGGTTAAGCCAGCTTTCATCAATTCGGCAGGCAATTTGTAAGGTTTCCAAACATCTTCGTCGGCCGAGTTTGGCAAACGGTGTGTAGGCGAAACAATTACCGGAATATTATTTTCTTTCAAGAATTCTAATGCAAAATCGGCATCTTCGCCACCCACAACCACAATTTTAAAGATTTTGTATTGTTTTGCAAGATTAGCGGCTTCAATGATTTCTTTTCCGTCATTTACACGAATATAAAGATTTTTTGTACCATTAAACAATCCCTTCATATCCTCAAATTTAGCATTAAGCGGCGTAGGATTCTTGATTTCAGAATAAGCCAATGCATCACCGAAAAATTTATGTAGTTCGTTTTTCTGCTCAACGTATTTTTCATTTTTCTTGATAACGAAACGTAATTCGTCAAAGTTAAACTGACGAGCGATTAACGCAGGATAATTTAACCAGATACCATCATCTTTTTTGAGCAAGGCGTCTTCCCAGTTCCAGCCATCGTATTCCATAATTGAAGAATTACCTGAAATAATTCCACCCTCTGGAGTTGCCTGACCAATTAAGATACCGTTTCCGCGAATCGTAGGAATCACCTCAGAATCAGTATTATAGGCTACATATGAATGAATATTTGGATTGAATTGTCCAATTTCGGTATGGTCAACAGTCGCTCTTACCGATGCAACCTCAACCAAACCAGCCAAAGCCGAAGGAGCAATCAAACCCGGATAAACTTGTTTGCCATTGACATTGATGATTTCGGTATTGGCTCTATCGAAGTTTGTATTGGCATCGCCCACAGCTGTGATGTTTCCTTTATCAAATACCACAACTCCATTTTGTATAATTTGTCCGTTACCAATATGGATTGTACCGCCCACCAAAGCAATTGGCTTGGTTTGTGGAGAAGCCGGAGCAGAATTTTGTGCAAAAAGACTAAAGATTGAAATCTGTAAAAAACTCAGTAAAAGTAAGGTTTTTTTCATTGAATAGTTTGATTTACTTTTTTGATGAAAGTGTCAAAAAGAACAGTTAGGGCAACCTTTCTGTTATTGAATCCAAATATCTTATTTTTTTTCTGAAAATAAAAACGCCACCTAATTTCTTAGATGGCGTTTGAAAATTAGACGATAAAACGTACTTATTTTACAACTCTGTTATCCCAGTTTACTTCTTGAACTGGGCGTTCCATGTTTTCTAAAACTTTCATTCCAGCAACTGGCACTTCAATTTCAGCAAGTTTATTCAATCTTCTCATGTCAACCCAACGGTGGCCTTCATACCAAAGTGAATAGAATCTCTCTTTAAGGATTGCATTAATCAAAGAAGCTCTATCGGTTGCACCTTTATAATCAGCTAAGCCATTTGCTTTACGAACAGCATTGATATTGGCAAGTGCTGTTGCTGTTGCGTTGTTGTTTGCAGCAACTTCGGCAGCTATCAACATCAACTCTTCGTTACGAATAATTGGCACTGCATCACTTGCCGAGCGGTACATATTTGCTAAATATTGTGATGTATATGATGCTCCACCCGCAGAATAAGTAATCGCAGGGCTTTGAACCGCAACTTTTGCCAATCTCTTATCTCCAGCTTCGGCAGCATCCCACATTTTTACGTTTCCAACAATTCTTACAGAAGAAGAATTTAACATTGGATTACCAATATCAGGGCTTGATGGGTTGAATGTGTGCCTTGGACCAGCATTTATATCACCAGCAATATCATAAAAAGACTGAGTCAATGCAGTAGCAGCTTTTGCATTATCACCTTGATACAAGGCAACTCTGGCAGCAATCGCACGGTTAAATCTTTTAAAATTAGCAGGTGTAGTAAATCCAGCAAATCCAGTTGGCAACGTGAATGGGAACGCACTTCCAGCTCCATCTAACTGAGTGGCACCATCATCAATCATCTTCGCAATTCCGGCCAATGATTCTGCGTAAGAGGCTGGTTTGCTTGGGTTAAATGGGTCTTCAACATTTAAGCGAACGCCATTTTTGCCTTGAGCATTGAGCATAAACAAGTATGCTAAACCTTTGAAGGTATTCGCAATACCCTTGTAGGCATTTTTCTGCTGGTCGGTTACAGCTGTTGTATTATCACAAGCCTTAATAATGATATTGGCTTGGCGAACTGGTAATCCAAAACCAGTTGTTGCACCATTATAAAAAGCAGAGTTATCAATCGGGCGAAGACCATTCAACTCTGTCCACCAACGAGACTCTGTTGCATTAAAACTAAATAGTTCTTTTCCAACTACTCCTACAACTTGAGTATAAGTTGCCAAACCATTACGAGCCAATGAGAATTGGCCAATTGTAAGTGCATCGAGCTGTGCTTTTGATGCGTTGGTGCTAACAGCATCGACGCTCGGGAAGTTAGGGTCTAAGACCGGCTCCAGTTCGCAAGAGTTCAATGTTACAACTGACATTGCAACTCCTGTTAAATATAAGAATTTGTTTTTCATATAATTCGATGAAATTTAGTCAGTTAATAAAATTAAAAATCAACACTTAAATGGAACATCACACGACGTACCAATGGAGCAGAGCCAAGCTCAACACCAGAACCTAAAGCGGCAGAACCAAAGTTTGAGTTTTCTGGGTCGTAACCTGCTGTATAATCAGTCCATCTGTAAAGGTTATTTCCTGAAATACCGATTTTAACACCTTCTACAACATTTTTAAATGTTTTGTTTAAGGCTGCTTTAGGAACACGGTAATAAAGAGCGGCTTCACGGAGTTTGAAGAAGCTTGTTACAACTGGGTTGTAGCCCGGTTTTGGTTTGCCGTTTTCATCTAAACCATTCACATTTTGGCGATACAAACCGTTTGGAGTGCCATCACCTGATTGGTCTGTTTCATTCCAATCGTAAGTATTACCACCTTCATCCCATAATACACGTGCTAATGACACTACTGTAAATTTATGACGATAATGGCCTAACATTGAGAATTCAAAGTTTTTCAAGAAAGAGATTCTTTGATTAAGAGAGAATTCAAATTTAGGTTGTTGGTCGCCGTAAACAGTCCATGAAGTTGGGTCGTTAGGGTCAGTACGAGGTTGACCTACTATTTGAGTTGGTGAGAAACCTTGTTTGATTCTCCACTGTCCAAAAGTAGCACCGAAACCACCAGTCAAACGCTCTGGAATATCCAAACGAGTAATTTCAGAACGGTTAAACCAATAAATTGGTTGTACAAACCATTTGAAGTTTGCTTTATCAACAACTTGAGCCCCCAAAGTGATTTCAACACCTTTGTTTGTCATATCAGCTGCGTTAACAGATGTAGAAGTTACACCAGTTGTTGGAGCTGTTACCAATGGCTGAATCAAATCGATAACTTTTTTATTGTAAAGAGTTACTTCACCAGTAATTTTATTGTTAAATAAACCAAAATCAACACCATACTCAAACTCTGTTGCTCTTTCAGGTTTCAATGTTGTGTTACCCAATACAGTCGAAGGTTGCAAACCACCTTGTCCGCCAACACCTACAACGCTTAATTGGTTAAATAATGCACCGAAGTTAGCAAAACCAGCAGTTTCACCGTAAGCTGCACGAACTTTCAATTGGCTGATTGGTGTAGATTCTAACCATGAGCCTAATTTATTTAAGTTAGTAGCAATCGAAGCACGAGGGAAAGCCGCAAATTGATTTGCATCACCATTCAATGTAGAACGGTCAAAGCGAATACCACCAGAAACAATTACTTTATCAGAGAAGTTTACTTCTTCTTGAGCAAAAATACCTTGGTTTACAATTTTCGTATAGAAAACATCTTGCTCAAAAACTCTTGCACGTGAAGCATTTGATACACCTGCTGGCAAGCCTCTACCACGAATGTAGTTTTCTCTACCGTCTCTTCCCCACTGGATAATACCAGCCGAAGTAGTAAAGTTTAACTTGTTATCCATTGCACTTGCAGTGTGTACAGCCGAGAACTGAATGTTGTAGTTTGTAACTTCAGTACGAGTATCCTGTGCAAAACCTGGGTTTGGCTCAGCCAACTGCGATTGTAAATCTGATGGAAGCCAAATCAATGATGTTCCATTTTGATAGTCAGAACCTCCTGATAATTTAAGTGTAAGTGATTGTTTTTCTGTATTCAATACACGTCCTGTAAGGCTAATACCACCGATAAAACGGTTTACATCTTGGTTGTTAACGGCACGGTCTCTGACAGCGAGTGGGTTTTCACCAACTGGGTTTCTTGGATAGTTACCTTGTGCATCTGGATACAAATCAATGAATGGAGGAGTATAAGGAAGGTTATAACCATAGTTGATTGTAGAGTTATCGTTACCAACCCATCCACGGTCGTTATCAGTATTAATAAAGTTCATATTAACACCCAAATCTAACCATTTTGTTACTTTATTATCAATATTTGCTCTTATTGAAGCTCTTGTAAATCCAGTATTTTTTACGATACCAGTTTCGTCTGAATAGTTTGCATTTACAAAGAAACTTGTTTTTTCGCTACCACCAGTAAAGCTTAAACGAGTGTTTCTGATACTACCTGTTTCGCCAAAAACAACTTGCTCCCAATTTGTAGATTTGCCACCTGCAGCAGCAAATTGGCTTGCATAACCAAAATCAGCCGCTTTTTTAGCATCCCAAGACGCTCCACCGTAGAAAGCGTAAGCGTTTGCCGCTCCTAAATCTTGACCGAAGCTAATTTTAGTTTTGCCACCTTTACCTTTTTTTGTTGTAATCAAAACTACACCTGCGTTAGCACCAGTACCATAAATAGCCGCTGCCGACGCACCTTTCAAAACTTCAATTTTTTCGATGTCGTCTGGATTCAAATCCGCTAAACGGTTAGCGTTGTTATCTTGAGCCGATGCTGCCGAACCACCAGTTGCTTTATTAGCTTGTGAACGACCATTTGAGTATTGGCTGTTATCAATGAATACACCATCAACGATAATCAATGGTTGTGATGCCGATGAACCCAATGTTGAGATACCACGGAATTGCATGTTAAAACCACCACCTGGCATTGAGCCGTTAGACATGATGTTTGCACCTGCCAATTTACCCTGAATCGCACCATCTGTTGTTACAGGTGTAGTTGTACCTACCAAGTCTTTGGCCGAAAGTGTTGCTACGGCATTGGCAAGATTACTTCTTTTTACACTTGTAGCTAAACCCGAGACAACTACTTCATCTAAAGTATTGGAATCTTCGTTTAGTGTGATGTTGATTGATGAACTGTTTCCTACTTTGACTTCTTGAGTCTCGAAACCAATTGCAGAAAATACGAGAGAAGAACTTGAGGAGGCCTCTACGCTGAATGCTCCATCAGCATTTGTTACTGTACCCTTAGGAGTACCTTTTACTCTTACACTCACGCCCGGAATCCCCGAACCTGAGGCATCTTTGACAACACCGCTGACTGAACGGTCTTGTGCCCATAGCGTACTGCTCAAAAGCATGAACAAGCACGCCCACATAAGTGAGTAGCTTTTTTTCATTTGGAAAATTGTTTGTTGTTAGGTTAACAAATTGTTAAAACTTATGCAAATAAGCAGGAGAAGATTGTAAAAAGCAAATAGTTTAAAATATAATTTTGTGTGTAGGCATACTTATAAAATATTCTTCGCCTATCAAATTAATAGATTAAGATAGTATCAGTTTGAGTTAATTTGGTATGATAGCCAACAAAAAAGCCTTCTCAATGAGAAGGCTTTTTGTGTACAACCCTAACCACTATGATGAAACAAATCTACTTTGTTTTCTAAAATCTTATTTATAAGTATTTCTACGATAATCTCCGTAATCGTTCTTTCTCCATCTTGATAAATACAGCAATTCATAAACACCAATTGCTATTAATGATAATACCAAGAGTATTTGGATGAGAAACATAAAATTGACGTTTCCGATGTGTGATTCGATAGCAGTAAATGTAAACATATATTCGTGTATTTTGTTGTTACAAAGTTGGGTACTTTATTAGAATTATTTTAGCGTAAAAACCCCTATTCTTTGTACGTGATTTACGGTATTTTAAAAATTTTGGACTTCAATAATCAGTATATTTCAATAAAATATTATTTAACGGTCATTAATGAAAATTATAATAAGCACGCAAGTCGAGCAAAGTATCGAATATATTTGGAGCAAGTTTGATGTCAATCTACTTTTAAAACTATCTCCGCCGTTTCCGCCCGTAAAAGTCTTACATTATATTGGACATGAAATTGGCGAAAAAGTATCATTCGAGCTGAACTTTTTTATTTTACGGTCTCGGTGGGAAAGTCTGATAACAGATAACCAAATTTCTGAGGAGGAACGGTATTTTATTGACGAAGGTGTTGTGTTGCCTTTCTTCTTAAAATACTGGAAACACAAGCACAGAATCGTAAAAAGTGAGTCTGGAAGTAAAATTATAGACGAAATCGAATTTAAGACCCCAACAATTTTGACAGATTACATTTTTTATCCATTATTGTATTTACAATTTCTTTATCGCAAACCGATTTACCAAAAATTATTTCGTGTTTGAGGTTTCAGGATAAGTTTTTGGGGAATCCAAGTGCTGAAACTGAAACCCAAAAACCCTAAATTTAGTATGAAATTAAACGTTACTGCCAAAATTTTTATTGGTATGACCCTCGGTATCATCGTTGGGTACATTCTAAATCAAAGTCTTAGTCCAGAATCGCTCGAAGAATGGAGTAAATATCTAAACCTCCTCAGTAAAATCTTCCTCCGACTCATCAAAATGATTATCGGTCCGCTGGTTTTTTCTATTCTTACTGTCGGAATTGCCAAACTGGGTGATTTCAAATTAGTCGGTCGAATCGGATTGAAAACTTTAGGATACTTCTATTTTGCCACTATCCTTTCTTTGATTACGGGTTTGATTGCTGTCAATATTTTGCGTCCGGGCGATGGCATGAAAGGTAAATTACCTGCTTCTGGGGCCGAAACAGGGGTAGAAACTAAAAAAATGACATTGGAGAATTTCTTTGAACACCTGATTCCAGAGAGTATTTTTCAAGCATTATCGACCAATGAGATTCTACAAATTGTAATTTTTGCGATATTCTTTGGAGTTGGCACAGCCGCAATTGGCGATAAAGGAAAGGTTATCATCAAAGGCTTAGATTCGGTTTCCGAAATCATGTTTAAGGTAGTAGGCTACGTAATGCAATTTGCTCCTTATGCAGTTTTCGGAGCAGTAGCGAGGGTTGTTGCTCAAAAGGGTTTGGGTATCTTGGCCGACTATCTGTATTTAATTATTTGCTTCTTTGCTACACTTATATTCTTTATTTTGGTCATCTTACCAGCTATTTGTTTGGTTGCAAAAGTACCATACTGGAAATTGCTTTCTTATGTAAAAAATGCTCTTTTCTTATCATTTGGAACAGCAAGTTCGGAAGCTTCAATGCCATTACAAATCGAAAAACTTAAAGAATTTGGTATTTCAGACCGTATTGTGAGTTTTGTCTTGCCTCTCGGATATTCGTTTAACCTCGACGGCTCGATGATGTACATGACTTTTGCCACTGGATTTATTGCACAAGCATATGGAATCGATTTGAGCATCGGGCAACAAATCACGATGCTTCTGACGCTGTTAATTACAAGTAAAGGAATCGCTGGTGTTCCGCGTGCGTCATTAGTTGTAATTGCAGGTACGATGGCAATGTTCAATTTGCCTTCCGAAGGATTAATCCTACTTTTTGCTGTAGATTGGCTTTTGGATATGGGACGCTCGGCGACATCAGTTGCGGGTAACGCCGTGGCAACGGCCGTAGTAGCTAAATGGGAAGGTGAATTGAAAGAAGTATAGGATATTTTGGATTGAGGAATGTGGATTTCGGATTTAGAAATCCACATTCTTTTATAATCAAATTTTGATTTCTTTACCCGTTTGTACCGACTTGTAAATTGCTTCTACCACTCGAATATCTCTAAGACCTTCCTCACCTGGTGCAATCAAAGCGGTGTTCGACATCAATGCCATACAATCTTCGTCCATTTGCTTAGCCTGCTGACTCTTGATTGGAAAATTGATGATTGTTCCATCCGACATACTGCCTTTGTTGCCATTGTATCCTGACTGTGGTTCCATTTTCAACCAGCCTTTTTCGTAATTTACTTGGAGGTAGTTCATGTTGATTCCAAAACTGGTTTGGCAAGCCGCTCTTGCCCCACTCGGAAACTCCAATTGAAACATCATCGTTTCTTCTACCTCTTTGTAAATCTCAGGGCGAGTAGTTGAGGCTTGGGCAATTACACTAATAGGTTCTTCGCCAGTGGCTAATCTGGCACCTTGTAGAGCATAAACCCCCATATCGCCCATCGCACCTCCGCCGAGTGCCTTGTTTTGTTTCCAGTGAGTAGTACGTCCGTCAAAATACCCTGCCGCACTGTTAATCATTTTTACTTTTCCAAATTTTTTCTCTTTGGCAACTGCCATGTAAGCCTGAATATTTGGGTCGTGCTGACAACGATACCCAATCGCCAATTTCACTTTATTGTCGGCACAAGCTTTTATCATTGCTTCGCAGTCAGCGACAGTTGGAGCCATTGGTTTTTCACAAAACACGTGCTTACCTGCTTTTGCAGCCCTGACAACAAATTCACGGTGCATCGAAGGTGGAAGCACCACATATACAACATCAATATCGGGGTTGTTGGCTATTTGGTCGAAGTTTTGGTAGTTGTAAATATTTTTATCAGGGATATTGTACTTTTTCTTCCAAGTTTCTGCTTTAGAAGGTGTTCCGGTTACGATTCCTGCCAAATAACATTTTTCGGTCAATTGCAGTGCAGGAGCGAGTAAATCGGTGCTGTAATATCCTAAACCGACTAATGCAATTCCCAGTTTATCTTTGGCGGGTCTTGTTGAGGCCAGTAAAGAATTTCCCGAAAAAAGAGTAGTTGCACTTGCAAGTGCTAATTTTGATAAAAAATCACGTCTTTCGATTATCATTTTCAGTAGTTTTTTTGATTAGAGATGAAAATTAGTGAAAATTTTAAAACGCTATTGCAATGTATCAAAGAAATTTATAATTTTGCACCACAATTCGGTTCCATAGCTCAGCTGGATAGAGCAACAGATTTCTAATCTGTGGGTCTTAGGTTCGAATCCTAATGGAATCACAAACGTTCATAAGGTGGCTTTTGCCACCTTTTTTGCTTTTAATTAATATACCATTTTTGTGTTTTTATCTTGTAAATTGAAGAAAAAATCAAAAAATGACGGTAAGCTCCTGAAACATACAAATAGTTGACTTCGTACTAATCAATTACTAATAAAGTTGAGATTAACTTCACCTAAAAAAGAGTTATTAGGCGAGTGCTGCAAAGCCTCAATTCAGAAAATTATATAAACCACTCTGAAAAAAATATAACAGTTTAATAAAAAGAATAACAGATATTTGTATTCTGATTATTACAATGAAAAAGAGACTTTCACAAATATTATGTTTATTCATGGCATTCCAAGTGCTTTTAGCAAGCATGGGGTTTACTGTGATTGAACATTTGTGTAAAGTAAGAGGTAAGCAAACATTCGTTGTATCTGCACCAAAATGCTGTTTAGAAAAAAAAGAATTAGATGCTTTTCCTTCTAAATTGCACTTCAAAAAAACTAAGTGTTGTCAAGAACATACTTCGGTTTATAAAATCAATACAAATTCACAAGGTGGAATTAACATTGATTTTAACACTCCGATACTAAGTTGGATAAACCACAATACTATTAACTATTTATTCAATAGTTGGGAAGCAGCTTCAGTATCGTTCAGAATTCCACATTTTTATGACACAGCTCCACCATTAGCTGGGAGAAGCCTGCTCATACATATCCAAACCTTCTTGATTTGATTATTTGATTGAATAATTCTCAACCGTGATTTTCATGGTGGTCTCTTTATTTCCAATCAAAATCAAATAGTATGTGTAAATACATTAAAAATCTTGTCATAGGATTCACTATCCTAATCTCATTCAATTCATTCTCTCAGAATTTATCTGGTATCGTATTAGAAAAAAAGGCTGATGGTAAAGCCGAGCCAATCATTGGGGCGATTCTTCGCTGGCAAAATGCCAAAAGTGGCACAGCGGCAGATATTGAGGGTAAATTCACTTTAGCTAAAACTTCTCAAAATCATCAACTTATCATCAGTTCGGTAGGTTTCAAAACCGATACGATAATGGTTCATACAAATGATTTTATAACTATTTATCTCCAAAACGAGTCATCTACACTGCAAGAAGTTGTGGTAAGAAGCGAAGCAACAGTCATTGATAGATTGAGTCCAATTCAAACAGAAATCATAACAACCAAAGCTCTTGCAAAAGCCGCTTGCTGTAACCTTTCTGAGAGTTTTGAAACCAATGCCAGTGTATCGGTTAGTTATGCTGATGCAGTTACGGGTTCAAAACAAATTCAACTTTTAGGGCTGAGTGGAAATTACGTACAGACCAATTCGGAGAATATCCCTAACATAAGAGGTCTGAATACAACATTCGGTTTGAATTATGTACCAGGCACTTGGATAAGTTCGATAGATGTAGGAAAAGGAGCAGGTTCTGTGGTAAACGGCTACGAATCTATGACTGGTCAAATCAATATCGAATTGCAAAAACCAGATTTAGCCGAAAAACTGTATCTCAATACGTATGTCAATTCATTCGGACGAGGAGAAATCAATCTTAATCTGGCTAAAAAACTCAATAAGAAATGGTCTGTTGGTTTACTTAGCCATGCTTCGACCCTGCAAAATAGATTAGATAAGAATGGTGATGGATTTTTGGATATTCCACTTTATAATCAATACAATGTCATAAACAGGTGGAAATATTCTTCTGATAAATACATGGTTCAATTGGGAATCAAGGGCTTATACGAAGACCGCTTGGGCGGACAAAATGCCTTCAGACCTGAGCAAAGAGGTTCATCGTTAATCTATGGTTTTGGTAGTCAAACCAAACGGATTGAGTTTTTTAGCAAAACGGCTAAGTTGTATCAGAGTAAACCGTATAAAGGTTTGGGCTTAATTCTCAACGGAATTATCCATGATAATCAATCATTTTTTGGGCTTCGTACTTATACAGGCTTACAAAAAACCTTGTACGCCAACCTAATTTACCAAAATATTTTTGGTAACACGAATCATCAATACAAAGCTGGGTTGAGTTATTTATTGGATGATTACAACGAAAGTCTTTCTGGAATTAATCCTCGAATTCGACAAGAATCAGTACCCGGAGCATTCTTTGAATATACTTATACATTACCCGAAAAACTTACGGTCGTAACGGGTGGTCGAGTAGATTTCCATAATCTATATGATACAAGATTTACCCCAAGAATTCATGCAAAGTACGATATTACGAAAGATGTACATCTACGAGCAAGTGCGGGTAAAGGCTGGCGAGTTGCCAACCCATTGGCCGAGAATTACGGTCTTTTAGTTAGTACCCGATTCGTAGATTTTGAAAATAATCTCCGTCCCGAAGAGTCTTGGAATTTTGGGCTTAGTCTAAGCAATGAGTTTCGTATTTTTGGTAACAAAGCATCTTTTGTTGTGGATGCCTACCGAACTAACTTCCAAAATCAGGTGATTGTAGATATGGAAACCGCAGGATTGTTACGCTTTTACAATCTGAAAGGGCGTTCATTTTCTAATAGTTTCCAAGCAGAATTTAATTATATACCTGCCAAAAACTTTGATTTAAAGTTTGCGTACAGACTGTTTGATGTAAAAAATGATTTTTTACAAGCCGATGGAAGTTTACTGCTTCAAACTAAACAGTTTTTGAATAGAGATAGACTATTGTTTAATATTGGCTATGCTCTTCCTTATGATAAATGGAAGTTTGATTTGACTTGGCAATGGAATGGAGCCAGAAGAATTCCAACCATGCCACAGCATATAGAAGAGTATGCCCAGCTGCCTACAACTGCCCCAGCCTACTCTAATATCAACGCTCAATTGACCCGTACTTTCTTAAAGTGGGATGTATATTTAGGTGGAGAAAACCTTAATAATTTCACTCAAAGTAATCCGATTTTTGCATCTGATGACCCGTTCGGAAGGCATTTCGATGCTGGTATGACTTGGGGACCTGTAATTGGTAGAATGATTTATGCTGGAACGCGATTCAAAATAAGATAAAACGGAGACAACATGATTTTATACATTAAAAACATGGTTTGCGACCGATGCAAAATGGTAGTTGCAGACTTATTCAGTAAAAACAATATTCCTACAACAAGAATAGATTTGGGAGTTGTTGAAACATGTACGGATTTAGACGACCGTCAGACAGAAATTATATCTCAAAATCTAAAATCTTATGGTTTTGAATTGCTCGACGATAAACGTAAACAAATAGTACATATTATAAAAACTACAATTATCGAGTTGGTCCAAGTTCAGCCAGAACAGTTGAAGAAAATTAACCCATCCGCTCATATTGCAGAGAAATTAGGTAGAGAATATAAATATTTAACTACCCTCTTCTCGGAAGTTGAAGGCACCACCATTGAGCAGTATTTAATCAATCAGAAAATTGAGAAGGTAAAAGAACTTTTGGTGTACGATGAATACACTTTAAGTCAAATTGCCGACTTATTATATTATAGCAGTGTTCAGCACCTTTCGATGCAATTCAAAAAGGTTACGGGTTTGACCCCAAGTCATTTCAAGCAACTGAAAGAAAACAAACGAATTTCAATCAATCAGATTTAATAATGAAAAAATTAGCGATAGTTAGTCTTAGCATCATGATTAGTTCGTGTATGAAAATGGATAATTTTCAACCCGAGCTAAATATTAATTATCCTGCTGCCTACGTAGTCAATGGCGAAAGTAGTACTCTTTCGGTCATTAATTTAAATAGTAACGAAGTTGCAAGTACAATTCAATTAACCGACAACACAGGTACACAAATGGCAGGTATGAACATGGGTAAATCGCTTGCATATCCACATCATATTTACCTAAACCCAAGCAAAACCCAAATTTCTATCGCTGCTCCCGGTATGGATTTGAGTGCTGGTCATACAGTAAATACAATGGGGATGGTCGGGAAAGTTGCCGTTTTAGATGCCACCAAAGGCGTAAATATAAAAGTGTTCGATTCGATTGGTATGAATCACAATGCGATTTACTCACCTGATGGCAAAGAAATTTGGACATCTCAGATGGACAATAATGGCAAGGTTTTGATTTATGATGCTACGTCCTATACCTTAAAAAACACCATTTCAGTGGGTAAAGAACCCGCAGAAATAACTTTTTCGGCAGATGGGTCGGTTGCTTTTGTTGCCAATGGTGGCAGTAATACTGTCACGGCAATTAATCCTAACACAAAGGCAATTATGGCTACAATACCCGTTGGGAAAAATCCTGTGGGAGCATGGGTTGGAACCGATGGAAGGATGTACGTAGATAATGAAGACGGCCAGACCGTTTCGATTATTGATGTAAAAACACTCAATGTAGTAGAAACAGTAACGCTTGGTTTTATGCCGGGGTTTGTTGCATACAATGCCGACATGAAAGAAATGTGGGTAACTGACCCAACGGCTGGTAAAGTTCATTGGTGGACAAAAGATGCCACGGGCAAAATGGTTCGTTCGGGAGCTATCTCAACTGCGGCAGGTGCTCATGCCATTGCGTTTAAAGATATGACCGCCTACATAACCAATCAAGAAGCTGCAAGTGTCTCGGTGGTAGATGTGATGCAGCATAAACTCATCAAAAACATTAAGGTTGGAAAAAAACCAAACGGAATCGTAATCAAACTGTAAATAAAAATAAATAATTAAGACAATGAAACATTCAATTTTTTCTGTATTGGCAATCGCTCTGTTCTCAATTTTAAGTTCCGCTTTTAGAGCAGAGCCACCAGCCAAAGTCAAAATTAAAACTTCGGCAATTTGTGAAATGTGCAAAGAGCGTATCGAAAAACAACTCGCATTTACCAAAGGTGTGACCGAAGCTAATCTTGATTTAAAAGATAAAGTAGTAACCATCAGTTATAATTCAAAAAAAACTGATGTTGATAAACTTAAAAAGGCAATCAACGATGCTGGTTATGATGCCGACGAAACAGTAGCCAATGAAAAAAGCTACGAAAAACTACCATCTTGTTGTAAAAAAGATGGCGAAGCAATGCACCATTAATCATCTAAAACAGTTCAAACGATGAAAAAAACAGTAATCATGCTTCTCGGGATTTGCCAGATGGCATTTGCCCAAGTTGAGCTAAAAACACCCCCACCAAGCCCAGAAGCTGAATGGAAACAAAAAGTGGGTTTTACCGATATTTCTGTCAAATATGAACGCCCACTAATGCGTGGACGTAAGATATTTGGAGCATTGATTCCATTCGACCAAATCTGGCGAACTGGTGCAGGCGAGAGCACAAAAATTCGTTTTAGTGATGATGTAAAATTTGGTGGTAAAGAGGTAAAAAAAGGATATTATTCTTTATTTAGCATTCCAAATTTAAGCGAGTGGACTATCATTCTTAATACTGACACTACTGGTCATGGAGCATTCAGTTATGATGCAAAAAAGGATGTTTTTCGTATCAAGGTTAAGCCCGAAACAACCACTCGTGTGTATGAGTCTTTTTCAATTTCGATAGAAGACATCATGCCAAACTATTCGGCTAATTTATACCTAAATTGGGAAAATACACAAGTAAAAATCCCGATTCAGAGCAATGCTGATGATGTTGTTATGAAAGACATCAATACCAAAATAAACGTTGAGAAGTTAGAAGATGCAAAATTTTTCAATAATGCCGCTCAATATTATTTTGCAAACAAAAAGGATTTGAAACAGGCGTTAGCATGGTCAAAGAAATCAGAAGAAATGGTGAGCGACAACTATTCTTATGCCAACTTGACCACAAAAATTTTAGAGGAGCAAAAGGATTATTCTGCTGCAATTGTTTCGGCTCAGAAGACAATCGAATTAGCTTCTAAGAAAAACTTGAAGTCGGTAGTAGAGAACTTGCAGAAAAAAGTTGCAGAATGGCAAAAAGCTACAGGAGTAGTTGCTCCGGCACCAAGTACAATAACGGCCAGCCATAGTACCGAGCATGGTAATCATTCGCACACTGGAAATGATAAGGCTTCGATGAATGAAATGCAAGCAAAAACAAGCTTACAGCCAATTTTAGATGCTTATTACGCCATTAAAAATGCCTTGGTAGCTTCAGATGCCAGTGCTTCGGCCGTTGCAGCCAAATCGTTGGTATCAGCAATGAAAGCGGTCGATATGGGTAAAATGGAAACGAAGCAACACATGGAGTTTATGAAAGTAAACACCAAAATAATAGAAGATGCACAGAAAATCGCAGATTCTAAAGATTTGAAGAAACAAAGAGAAATTTTTGAAAGTTTGTCGGATAATTTCTACACAATGGCGAAAGGTGTAAAGCTTTCATCAGAACCCATTTACCAACAATACTGCCCAATGAAAAAAGCGGCATGGTTGAGTAATGAAAGTGCCATCAAAAACCCTTATTATGGGAGTTCGATGCTCACTTGTGGTAGCGTAAAAGAAACAATAAAGTAAAAAAGGTATTTAAAAAAGGGTTCTAACTCGATTTAGAACCCTTTTAATTTCTGGAGAAGCACTATTCAGAAAATTATATAAATCTAATCAAAATACCTGTAATCAGTTTTGTACTATCCCCCAATAACTTTGCCTTATTAAACAATCAAACGATGGAAACTAATAAAAATATCACGCTCGACATACCTCTTGAAGGAGTAGAAAGCGAACACTGTGCTTTGATTATTGACAAAGGACTGGGCAATGTTTCAGGTGTTTTGAGCCATAAAGTTGAACTGAATAACAATAAAGCTGTCATTAGCTCTCTGCCCAATAACGAAACGCTTATCAAGTCGGTCAAAACAATTCGAGATTTAGGATACGGAGTAACAACTTTCAAGAAAAACTTTTCCGTTTTAAACATGACATGTGCCAGTTGTGCCAGTAGTGTACAATCTATTCTCGAAAATCAAACGGGTGTCATCAGTGCAAGTGTAAATTACGCCAATGCCATGGCTCAAGTAGAGTATATCCCCACACTGGTTGAACCCAAAGAATTAAAAAAGGCTTTGCAATCAATCGGTTATGACATATTGATTGATGAAAGCGAAGAAGCTAAAGACGAATTAGAAAAAGCTAAACTACAAAAATTTGATACATTAAAGAAAAAAACAATCGGGGCTATTATTTTATCTATTCCGATAGTCTTAATCGCCATGTTTTTCATGGATTTGCCCTATGGAAATTATATCATGTGGGCATTGGCTACCCCCGTAATATTTATTTTTGGTGGGCAATTCTTCATCAATGCTTGGAAACAAACCAAACATGGTTCTGCCAATATGGATACTTTGGTAGCATTGAGTACAGGTGTAGCATACATATTTAGTGTATTTAATACGCTATTCCCAAGTTATTGGCATAACAAAGGCTTACATGCTCACGTATATTATGAAGCGGCAGCGGTAGTCATTGCTTTTATTTTATTAGGTAAATGGTTAGAAGAAAGAGCCAAAGGACAAACCTCGTCTGCCTTAAAGAAGCTCATGGGCTTGCAGCCTAAAACTGTCACGATTGTGCATCAGGGTGGCCATCAGATGGAAGTTTCTATCACAGCCATCAAGATAGACGATGTGATGCTGGTAAAACCGGGTGAAAAAATTCCGGTTGATGGAGAAATCATTTCTGGCAACTCATTTATTGATGAAAGTATGTTGAGTGGCGAACCCATACCTGTTGAAAAAACAGTTAATCATAAAGTTTTTGCGGGTACAATTAATCAAAAAGGTAGCTTCCAATTCAAAGCTACTAAAATTGGTAGTGATACGATTTTGGCCCACATCATAAAAATGGTTCAAGAAGCACAAGGAAGCAAGGCCCCTGTCCAGAAATTAGTAGATAAAATTGCAGGAATATTTGTGCCAATTGTCATAATCATTTCAATACTTACACTCATTACTTGGATTATTTTGGGCGGAGAAAATGGGCTAATACAGGGTTTGCTAACAATGGTTACGGTTTTAGTAATTGCCTGCCCTTGTGCCTTGGGATTAGCCACCCCGACAGCAATAATGGCAGGTGTAGGTAAAGGTGCCGAAAATGGAATTTTGATTAAAGATGCCGAAAGCCTTGAATTGGCTACCAAAATCAATGCAGTGGTTTTAGACAAAACTGGTACAATAACCGAAGGTAAACCTACTGTTACGAATATATTTTGGAAAAAAGAGGACCCCATTTTACTCGAAGCATTGGTTTCAGTAGAAAAACAATCCGAACATCCTTTGGCTGATGCCATTGTCAATCATTTCAAAGATGTTAACTCGATTACTGTAAATCATTTTGAAAGTATCACGGGGTTTGGTGCAAAAGCACAAATCGGAAATGAAGTTTATTTAATTGGTAATCAGAACCTACTCAACAATCATTCAATTAAAATTGATTTTGCTCTTCAAGAAAAAGCCCAATACTGGCTCGAACAAGCCAAAACAGTCATTTGGTTTAGTAATTCTAAAGAAGCATTAGCGGTAGTTGCCATTCAAGACCAAATCAAAGAAACCTCTAAAAATGCGATTAGTCAATTAAAAGCTAATGGTGTTCAAGTGTATATGCTCACCGGCGATAACCCCAAAACAGCCGCCTTAGTAGCCAAAATAGCAGGAATAGAAAACTTTCAAGCCGAAGTTTTGCCTGCTCAAAAGGCAGCTTTTATTAAATCTCTACAACAAAAAGGAAATGTAGTAGCAATGGTAGGCGATGGCATCAATGATAGCAGTGCCTTAGCTCAGTCAGATGTTAGTATTGCTATGGGAAAAGGCAGTGATATTGCAATGGATGTTGCCAAAATGACCATTATTTCATCTGACTTAACAAAAATTGGTCAGGCCATCAAATTATCAAAAATCACTACTTCCACTATCAAACAAAACCTCTTTTGGGCATTTATTTATAACCTCATTGGTATCCCGATTGCGGCGGGAGTGCTGTATCCTATCAATGGCTATTTATTAAACCCAATGATTGCTGGAGCGGCGATGGCTCTGAGTTCGGTTTCTGTAGTGACCAATAGCCTTAGATTGAAAGGCAGAAGTTTATAAAATTTTAATCACAATCAAACAAACATAATCATGAAAAATCAAACATTCAAAACTAATATTAATTGTGGTGGCTGTGTAGCGAGAGTAACGAATTCATTAAACTCAACAGTTGGAGAAGATAAATGGGTAGTAGATACTGCTAATCCAGATAAAATTTTGACCATTAAAAATTCAAATGTTTCTCCAGAAACCATCATGGAAGCGATAAGAAAAGTAGGTTTTAAGATTGAATCATTGGCTTAAATACACTGTAAACTAAATTAGTATGATTTTTTTCTCGCAGATTCCCGCTGATTTAGTAACGCAGATATTCGCTGATTACTTATTCATTTGCGATAGTCTGCGTTTTTAATTCTGCGACCTTCTGCGGCAAAAATTGAATGTACTTAGTTTACAATGTATTAAAGGTTAGTCAAGATTGAATTTTTTAATGAAATTAACAATGTGGTTTAAAATGAAAAAAGCAGAATTTCGACGAAGGATTCGTAAGTCACCTCGTTGATTGGGGGTTATTCTATTTTTTGTAAGCCAAAGAAAATCAAAATAATATGAAATTTATAATTTCAGTAATCGTAGGAATTTCTTTTTGGACTTTTTCCTTAAAGGCACAACATGGGCTTCATACAGCACCTATAACTAAAAAAACAGCAACAAACGTCGAAAAAATCAATGATAATATCTCTAAAAATCATACGTCGAAAACCGTCCGTTATGATTTGTACGTGAGAGATACTGTCGTGAATTTTAGTGGCAAATCCAAGCGAGCAATTGCAGTTAATGGACAAATACCTATGCCTACGCTTTCTTTCATTGAGGGCGATACTGCCGAAATTTATGTACACAATGAATTGAATGAATCAACATCGTTGCATTGGCATGGTTTGTTATTACCAAATAAAGAGGATGGTGTACCGTATTTAACCCAAATGCCTATTAAGCCCCAAACTACTCATTTGTATAAATTTCCTATTATTCAACATGGCACACATTGGTACCATAGTCATTCAGGACTTCAAGAGCAAATAGGTATGTATGGGAGTTTTATCATGAATAAGCGACCCGATGACCCAACATTCCGAAAAGGTATAGACGATTTACCAACTTTCCCGATTATTCTGAGCGAATGGACAGATTATAAGCCTGTGAATGTTCACAGAATGCTACATAATGCTACCGATTGGTTTGCTATTAAAAAAGGGACAACCCAAAGCTATGGCGAAGCCATCAAACAAGGATATTTGGGTACGAAGCTCAAAAATGAGTGGAAACGAATGAATGCAATGGACGTTAGCGATATTTATTACGACAAGTTTTTAATAAATGGCAAAAATGAGTATTCTCTTTCAAAGTTGAAGGGTGGCGAAAAAGTTAGATTGAGAATTTCTAATGGTGGGGCATCTACCTATTTTTGGCTCAATTATGCAGGTGGAAAAATTACAGTAGTAGCCAATGATGGAAACGACGTTGAGCCTGTTGAAGTAGATAGATTGATTATTGCTGTTTCTGAAACCTATGACATTGTTGTAACTATACCCGAAAACGGTATGAGTTATGAGTTTTTGGCTACTGCCGAAGACCGCACAAAGTCATCTTCTTTATGGATGGGTGATGGAATGAAAATGAAAGCACAAGCCATGCCAAAATTGAAATATTTCGAGGGGATGAAGATGATGAACGATATGATGAATATGGATGGAAGTATGGATGATATGGGTATGTCGATGAGTCTCAACCAAATGGATATGAATTCGGTTATGTATCCAGAAATTACGGGTAGCAATGAGAAAAAGATGAAAATGGAAGATACACCACACGAATCTCATAAACCATCGGGCAATATCGTTACACTCAATTATGCAATGTTGAAATCGCCTACAATTACAACATTGCCGGTGGCCACTACAAAAACATTGAAATTTGAATTGAGCGGTAATATGAATCGCTACGTTTGGAGTTTAGATAATAAAGTGGTATCGGAAACCGACAAAATATTGATAAAAAAAGGAGAAAATGTAAAATTGATTCTTTATAATGGCTCGATGATGAGACACCCGATGCACTTGCACGGTCATGATTTTAGAGTCCTTAACCGTCACGGAAAATACGCTCCACTCAAAAATGTAATTGATATTATGCCAATGGAAACCGATACCCTCGAATTTAATGCGAATGTTGAAGGCGATTGGTTTTTTCATTGTCATATTCTATACCACATGATGAGCGGAATGGGCCGAGTTTTTACTTATGAGAATCAAGCCGCAAATCCACTTATTCCAAATCCAAAATTAGCCCAAAGAAAACTATATGCCGATGACCGTCAACTTCATTTAATGGCTGAAAATGATTTTGCTACTAATGGCAATGATGGAATGTTGGTACTTCAAAATACAAGATGGAGTGTAGGTACTGAATGGCGATTGGGTTACAATGATATACACGGCTATGAAACCGAAACCCATATCGGGCGATATATCGGTAAAATGCAATGGTTTATGCCGTTTATTGGATTTGATTGGCGGTACAGAAAATTTGGCATGGATGAAGTAGAAAAAAATATTTTCGGACAAACCAATACCAAAGATAATCGTAGCTTATTCAGTTTAGGATTCAATTATACTTTACCTATGTTGGTACGTTTACAATCCGAGGTTTTTACTGATGGTAATATCCGTTTGCAGTTATCAAGAGAAGACATACCTTTGGGCAAAAGACTAAGAGGAATGTTTATGGTAAACACCGATGAAGAATTTATGGGTGGCTTTGATTATATTTTTTCGAAGAATCTACGAGGAAGAATACATTATGATAGTGATATGGGATTTGGTGTTGGCTTGGGTCTTAATTATTAAAAATCGCAAATACTTTGAAAGCGACTAAATAAATTACCTCTTTCAGTCATTTAGATAGAGATTTCAAAATCTATTTATTGAGAAATCTCTATCTAAATACCAATTGTTTAAATTAAAACCCAGTACCAATCGCAAATGCTCGAACTGAACTCGGTAAATCTCCCATTTTGGTGGCGGCCCCAGTTGTAAGGTTTATCGAATAAATTGAAGTTGTACTACCTACTCGCAAGGCTGCATAAGCCATGTTGCTTCGGCTTCCAATATCAAATCCACTCGATGCTTCTACATTAATACCCAACGCTCCAATATCTACCTGAGTACCGTTATTTGGTGGGTCTTGTTTGGTCAATTTATCAGTCATTACATCGATATTATACAAAACTGTAGTGGTAGCACCCGCAAAATTATTTGAATAGGCCGATGCCGTAATCATCGGAGTACCAGGGTTCAAAGCCCCATCGACAGCGGCAACAGCCCCAGTTTCGGGATGTAGCCTAAGGTTTTGGCCATTATTGCTCACACAGCGGATACGGTCAACAGTTGGGTTAAAATCAAAGCCAAAGGCAGTTCCTGAGAGCATAGTCGCAAAAGTTGAAGTACCAACCGCCATAGCTGCACCCGAAGAAGTATTGATTACATACAATCTGCTTGAGCTACCGAGAGCATATAATTGACCGTTCACTGGTCTAAAATCAAGGCCTAAAACTGTTTCGTTTGCTTGTAAACCAGTAATTGGCTTGCTGATTGGTGTGCCTACATTCATGAAATTGAAAATCAATAAATTATTCGATTCGTCAACTGCATAAGAAACCGGATTTGTCGGAATCGCCAAACCATTGAAATTGCCACTTGGTAAATTACCCAGTTTTGTCAATTTACCCGTCATTAAATCAACTTGGTGGAGTTCCCACTTACCCGCAACCATCACGGCAGTCAATGCTACATCACCCGCAGGATTAATATCAAAACCAGCCGAAGACGATATATCAACTCCCAATGCTCCAACTTCGACCAATGTTCCGTTGTTGGGTGGGTCTTGTTTGTATAGCTTATCTGATTTTGAATCAATATCGTACAAAACAGTTATTGTAGAACCAGCCGTATTGCCAGTGTAAGCAACCGACTCAATGCTCGGACTCATTCCGCCATTTATCACGCCATCAGTTGCCACAACGGTACCAGTTTCGGGTTGTAAACGTAAATTTTGACCAATATTTGTCACCAAACGTATTCTATCGACAGTGGGGTTGAAATCGAGAGCAACAGCAATTCCATTAATAGCAGGATTTAATGCCGCCGCACCAATCACACGTGCCGCACCAGTTTCTTGATTGATAACATAAAGACGGCTCATCGAACTTACACCGTATAATTCACCGGTTGCAGGTCTAAAATCAATTGCTGTGAGTGCATCGCCCGAGACCAAACCAGTAATGGTAGTCGTTGCCATCGGCATATCAGGTTGTTTGGCGTTGATTTTGAGAAGTTGTTTTCCGTCAACTAAGGCAAAAAATGTTACATCAGGTTTCGGAACCGTTACTTCAACTTCTTTACAAGAGTAGAAAGTTAATCCTAAAGTCATGGCGGACGCCATCGTGAGCATTTTTAGACGATTAATACGCATAGCAAAAATTGGTTTTTGCTGGTACTTACGAATAAAAATGATTTGCAGATTGCAGAATTTAAAATTTAGGATGACAATTGGTAATTTCTTCCGAATCCGGTTTCGGTAATTCGACAAAAAAACCACGATAAAGTAGCAAAAATGCAGATAAAATCAGGGTAATCGGTATTAGTTTTTGGAGTTTATTACCCAAAAGATTTTTTACCCAATGTGAACCCAAACCAAAACTAAGCATCATGGGTACTGTACCGAGTCCGAATAGAAACATAAATAATGCTCCCTCCCAGAGGTGGCTCATCAAAAATGCCCCACTCATGGCAGCATAGACCAATCCACAAGGTAGTAATCCATTCAATAATCCAAACGAAAATTGAGAAAATAAAGAATATTTTTTAAAGAATCGTGATAATTTTGATTTGATAAAACTATTGAATTTATATACAATTGGGATGAGCGAAATCTGATTCTGAAGTTTTTGCGGAATCAATAAAAAAGTAATAATTAGAATCCCGAAGGTTATTGAAAGAACTTTCTGCGAAGCAAAAAGAGAAACTTGTTCGCCCAGAAGTCCAATGACTAAACCTAAAAGACTGTATGTTAGGATTCTGCCCGAATTGTACAGAATCCTACCCAATACAAAGTTAAATCTTTTGCTTCTATCAGTTGGCATCATCAATGAGATTGGTCCGCACATACCAACGCAGTGCAAACTACCAACAAGCCCCATTATGAACGCAGAATAAAGCATTTTTTTGTGTTTTTATTTTTGAGTTTACGATTTTGTAAGTTTCTAAACAAGTAACCGAAAACCAGAAACAACAATTAAATTATTGCAATTTTTTCTTCTTTCAGAAACTCTTTACCGTCTTTTTGCCATTCAATTTTTACAACCCAAAGTCCTTTTTTTAGATTTTGAGTTGGAATATTCTGAGAATTTTGCTTCTGAATCGCCAAATCAAGCGTAAAATCTTGCTTGGCATCCGACGGACGATAGAATTGAACTTTACCAGTTGAACCTATCACTTCGGTAGGAAAATCCAACTGAACCTGCTGTAATTCAGCTTTGTATTCAACTTTTACAGCCGACGAAAGCGAATTTGTATTTCGATTCTTGATGATTTCATCTTGATAAGCAATCTCTTTTTTGTAGTAATCATCGCTCACCAAAAAAATATCTTTTTGCTTCACACACAGCGTGACGAGTGTAATCATAAACACCACAAAACTGCCGTAAAAAAGTGTTATTTTATGTCCCCAGTTCATTTTAATAAAGAGTTTAAGTTTTGTACGGGTTGGAAACCCGTACTACTGTTATTGTGCTGGCCCTAAGAAATTGGTTTTAAGGGTTTCGAGTTTTTCGTTGCCTTTCCAAACCTCAATTTCAAGGGTTGTTTTCAGCTTCTTAATATCTTCTTGATTCATATCCAAGAAAAACACAATATCTGACTTACCACTTGCCGGAACAGAGACTGTCTTTTTTCCATCTATCAATCTTATTTGACCTTTACTATCTGCCATTTTGAGGTTGACCTCAATCTTAGCATTAGATTTATTGACAATCTGAGCATTGTAAAGATTACTGATTTTACCATTTTTTTGTTCTTGATACATTTGCCCTGGCACACGCATAATAGTTGTTTCGACCTCAGCACGACTCAAAATCAAAAAGCTTTCAAGACCAATAAGACCTACAAGCACCAACGAATACGCATAGGCACGTGGAGATAATTTGAATGGAATACGTTTTTCGACACTCTCGACTGAGCCATATTTTATCAAACCAGTTGGTCTGTTGATTTTTGTCATAACATCGTCACAGACATCGATACATGCCGTGCAATTGACACACTCAAGTTGGCTACCATTACGAATATCAATATTGGTCGGACAAACCTGAACGCATAATTTACAATCTATACAATCTCCTTTCGGAGTATTATCAACAACAGGTGTTTTAGTGATTTTTCCTCTTGGCTCGCCTCTTACAAAATCATAAATAATACCCATTGAATTTCGTCCCATCAAAACACCTTGCAAACGGCCATAAGGACAGATTGCAATACAGACTTGTTCACGTAATTTGATGAAGACAAATAAGAATATCCCCGTGAAGGCGATGATTCCGATGAACCCTGCCATGTGTTCGGATGGCGAGTGCGTTACAATCTCTTTAGTGGCTTCGATACCAATCAGGTAAGCCATTGTTGTGTGGGCGATTAGGATAGAAATCAGTAAAAAGATTAAGAATTTCAATCCTTTTTTGAATATCTTTTCACTATTCCACGGTGCGGCATCAAGAGCTTGTTGTTGCTTGCGGTCGCCTTCAATCCAGTATTCGATTTTACGAAAAACCATTTCCATAAAAACTGTCTGTGGACAAGCCCAACCGCACCAAAAACGCCCGTAAACTACCGTAAATAGAATGATAAACACGAAAAAAGTAATCATTCCGATACCGAAAATAACTGAATCTTGCGGAAGGAACAACTGACCAAATAAGACAAACTTACGCTCGAAAATATTGAACATCAAGAAAGGCTGGCCGTTGATTTTGATAAATGGAATCGAGAAGAAGATTGCCAAATATATGATTGTAGCGAGAATCCGGTAATTGTGAAAATTACCACTTGGTTTTTTAGGATAAACCCAGATACGTTTACCCGAGCTATCTACCGTGGCTATGCTGTCGCGATAGGCTTCATCGATGAAATCTAAATTACTCATTTTTATAGAGGTTTAACTATACCTCAGCCCATTCCCCTCTCGTGAATGAGAGGGGAAAACAGAGCAGAGGGTAATCTTACAAACTTGCCAATGGTTTGGCGGCAGTCGAGTCACTCTTTGTTGTAGCTTTTTCTCCTTGTGGAGCTTTCGCATTCGGAGGGTTCGAGCCTTGCATTGTCAAGATAAAGTTTGAAACATCCTGAATTTCGTTTGGCTTCAAAGTCGCCTTCCACGAAATCATTCCTTTTTCAGGAACACCGTATTTTACAGTCTTAAAAATATCATTAACAGTACCACCATGTAGCCAGTATTCATCGGTAAGGTTTGGCCCAACCCCACCTTCGCCTAATTGTCCGTGACAAACAGCACATTTACCGACATAGATTTCTTTGCCATTGGCCACTACTTTTGCATCGCTTACGAGGAGTTTTACCGAACTTTCATCAATGCTATTCGATAATTTTGCTTGGTAAGCCTCAACTTGTTTTTTGGCTTCATCCATCGAAATCTGATATTCTTCATCTTGTAGTGGGCTGGTGTTCCAGACGTGGTAGATTCCTAAATACGCAATCGCAAAAACGATAGTTACATAGAAAAGACCTTTCCACCAAGGTGGCAAGTGGTTATCTAATTCGCGGATACCATCATAATTATGGTCGAGGAGTATAGCCTCTTCTTTTTCGAGCGGTACAGACGTTCCCATCATTTCGTTCCACCATTCGCTTAGGCTAAATGGCTTAATGACTTTACCCTCTTTTTCAGCGATGATTCTTTTGGTAACATTCAAGACATTCAAAACGACTACTAATAACACAACCGTAATGATTATCAAAACCAGAAGTATCAGCAACTGAATGAGTTCTTCGCCTGATTTAACTAAATTTTCCATAGAATTTATCTAATGTTTTAATGATTTTCGAGATGTGTGGCACGGTTTATTTGAGATGACAACTCATTCATAGATAATCCGTACCACACTTATTCAGAATAAAAGTCTTTTACAAAGGTTATTCTAACGGTAATTTCTCTACATGATTCTGGACTTTTTTATCGAATTTGAATACGTAAATACCCAAAGCGATAAAGAATACAAAAAATACCATTAGTGAGAAGATTGGGTAAATACTTACGCCATCCATCTGTTCGAAATAATGCTTAAACATAGCTTTATAGAGTTTTGAAGTTTTTAGTTTCAAGTTTCAGAGTCATTATGCTCCGAAACCCGAAACTATCAAACTTATTTTTTAATATCTGTTCCCAATCTTTGTAAATACGCAATCAGTGCTACGATTTCGCGGTCTTTGCTGGTTTTGATTTTAGCATCGGCCAAATTCTTAGCGATTTGCTCGGCTTGTTTTTCGGCATCAGCAACTGCTTTGTCTTCGTAACCATCGGCATAAGGTACTCCGAGTGTTCGCATGGCATTGATTTTTGCAGGAATATCCTCTTTATTGTAGTCGTTTTCGAGCAACCAAGGATACGGCGGCATAATCGAACCCGGCGACATGGTGGTTGGGTCCATCATGTGGTTGTAGTGCCAGCTATCAGGATATTTATTACCCAATCGGTGCAAGTCTGGACCAGTCCGTTTAGAACCCCACAAGAATGGGTGGTCATAAACAAACTCACCTGCTTTTGAGTATTCGCCATAACGCTCGGTTTCGGAACGGAACGGGCGAACCATCTGAGAGTGACATCCCACACAACCTTCACGGATGTAAATATCACGACCGGTCAATTCGAGTGGAGTGTATGGTTTTACGGCCTCGATGGTAGGAATATTTGACTCAATCATGGCAGTTGGTACAAATTCAATCACACCACCGATAAATACCGCTACAAACGCTAATACTGTAAACAATACTGGTTTGCGTTCGAGGGCTGCGTGCCATCCACCACCAACAACTCGTACGTTTTTCTCTAAAGCTGGAGCTTCGCCGTATTCGTAAGCAACAAACTCACCAGTACCCGCAGTTTTGAGAAGGTTATAAATCATTATCAAAGTACCTACCAAATACAATGTACCACCCACCGCACGGAGCATATAAAGCGGAACGATTTGAGTAACAGTTTCGAGGAAGTTAGGATACGCCAAGAAACCATCTTGAGTAAACTCTTTCCACATTAAACTTTGTGTAAAACCAGCCCAATACATCGGTAAAGCATAGAAAATGATACCGAGTGTACCTAACCAGAAGTGCGTATTTGCCAATGATTTTGAGTAAAGTTGGGTTTTCCACATTCTTGGAACTAAGAAATATAATAATCCAAAAATCATGAAACCATTCCATCCCAATGCACCTACGTGTACGTGAGCGATTGTCCAGTCGGTAAAGTGAGAGATTGCGTTTACGTTTTTCAACGATAACATTGGTCCTTCAAATGTTGCCATACCATAAGCTGTAACAGCAACTACGAAGAATTTAAGAACTGGGTCTTCACGAACTTTATCCCAAGCACCACGAAGTGTAAGAAGACCATTCAACATACCACCCCACGATGGAGCAATCAACATAATTGAGAAAACCGCCCCTAAACTTTGAGCCCAGTCTGGCAATGAAGTATAAAGCAAGTGGTGAGGACCAGCCCAAATATAGATGAATATCAACGACCAAAAGTGAATAATCGAGAGTTTATAAGAATAAACCGGACGATTAGCGGCCTTTGGCATGAAATAATACATTAAACCCAAATAAGAGGTCGTCAAGAAAAACGCAACGGCATTGTGGCCATACCACCACTGTACCAAGGCATCTTGTACACCTGCATAAAGCGAGTAACTTTTTGTCCAGGTTACGGGCAACTCCATTGAGTTTACAACGTGCAATAACGCAACCGTGATGGCTGTGGCAATATAAAACCAAACAGCAACATACATGTGGCGTTCGCGGCGTTTGATGACCGTACCGATTAAGTTAATTGTGAAAATTACCCAAACCAACGCAATCGCAATATCAATTGGCCATTCGAGTTCGGCATACTCTTTACTGGTTGTAATACCAAGCGGAAGCGTAATTGCCGCTGCCAAAATGATTAATTGCCAACCCCAAAAGTGAATCCAAGAGAGGGTTTTACTAAAAATCTGCGTTTTTAGAAGGCGTGGTAATGAATAATACATACCCGCAAACATCGCATTACCTACAAAGGCAAAGATGATGGCGTTGGTATGGAGTGGTCTCAGACGACCAAAGGTAGTATGGGGATTTGATAAATTGGCTCCTGGCAAAAAGAGTTGAATCGCCAGCAACAATCCTGCTAACATACCTACCAATCCAAAGATTACCGTTACGATAAGAAAGGCTTTAACGATTTTGTTATCGTATTCAAATCGTTCCAGCTTTCCAACAGATTCGGCTTGATGAGCTACTTGCATAATTGATTAATTTAAGGAAGTTTGATTTTGTAAAACTACCACCCGACTGTTGCGTAAAACATGATGATGGTCGGATGAAAACATGACATTGGTCATAATTGAGGTTAAGTTGATAAACCATCCAACGAATTCAGCCATAAACGCCTATCAATCAACCAAATAACACAATCAATATCAGCTCTTTTTGGGGTTTACAGAACATGTATTGATTCCGAAAAGTGTGTAGAGTGGACAAAAACTTACTAATGAGGTCAGTAAAAATACAACTGCAAACACAATAGCGATGATACCCAATGTGCCGCTAATTGTGCCATTGTAATAAAGAAAACCGATAATAAGAGCCACAATGATTCGGATTGTAGCATCTGTTTTGCCTACATTTTTTTTCATGATTAAAGAAAGTTTTGGTAAATAAGAGGTTGATAAAAAGATTTGAATTGGTTAATTATTGGTTACTTTAGATTAACTTGATTTTGCAATAAAATGAAAGGGGCGAAATACCTCTCCGCCCCTCTTTTCGTTATTGTTTATACTATGATTTCTTGCTGTGTCGCCACAAAATCTCTGAATTTCTTTTTGACAGCCTTATAGTCTTGCTCGAAGTAATCCATTTCTTCTCGCATGTATTTATGGTCGAGTTTCTGCTCGCTATCTAAGATATTTTCTTCTATTACACCATCGGCAACCGTTTTTTGGAGCGTTGCCAATTCTTGCAGTAATCGTTTTATCAATCGCTGAAAATGGTGGAATTGGTTAATAAAATATCCTTTTTCAAGATTAGTAGCATCGAGGGGCATGTCTTCTACTACACCCAGAAAAAAATCCGTTTCTTGGGCAATCATTTCGAGTTCGTTTTTCCATAAACGATGCTCAAAATGAACATGGCTGAGTTGAGAATATTTATTCATGACAATTAAAGTTTAGTATGAATATGTGTGACACACTTTGGATGTGTGCCACACACTGAATTTTGGTTGAATTAGAAGGCAATAATTTCGTTTTCTGGCACGAATGTTTCCACTTCATCGTAGATGCTCAATAGCGGAATCGTCGGATGTAAAGCGAATTTTCGGGTAACAGAACGATTGAAGATAACATCGAAGAATGAGTGGTGTCTTGAAACCATCACGAGTAAATCTACATTGTGATATTTGAGATAATCGGCGATACCTTCTTCTACGTTTTTCTCGTGTACATAATAATCATTGGTCTTGACATCGTTGAAATAATCGTGATATTCAAATTTCATCAATCCATCAATATCGGTTGGGGTTTGGCCATCTTTCAGAATATTCAACAATGTTATGGTAGCATCTTTACGATGAGTTAGGTCTTTGAGGTCTTCAAAAATCTCGAATGAACTAACTGGCTGATAATCAACCGCAAAAACGATATTTCTTATAGTTTCGATTTTGGCATTTACGGGTACAACTAATGAATTCACCCCCGCATTTCGTACCACATCGGTTGCGGTACTACCAAAAAAGATATTATCTCCACGACCCGAAGCCCCAACCACAACCAAATCATAATTATTTCGTTGGTTCAAAATCTGAATCGCACTCGATGGCGAAGTTGGCATTAGTTCGGTTTTGAATGTATGGTACTCTTCGTTGTCGAATTTCTTGATATTCACCAATTGTTTTTCGAGAAGTACCTTTGAAGTTTTGTAGGCGTCCTCAATCAAAGCAAACGATGACTCTGGTGGTCCTGCCGGAATCGTATCGTAGGCGTGCATGAGGGTGAATTCGCACTGCGTATCATTGAAAAGATTTAAAGCATAATGAATGGCTTTTTCGGATGCTTTAGAGAAATCGGTCGTAAGAAGTATCTTTTTCATTGTCGAGTCTTTAAATTGATTAAGTAAAGGTAATCAACTGATAATGAGAAGATAATGAGATTAAACAGCGAGAATTATGATATAAATCAGCATAAAAAAAGGGGATGCAAAGTGCATCCCGATTTTTACCTAACAACACAAATATTGAAAAAGCTACTACTAATCTCTTAAAAAAATATTAGAACTTTTATTTTCTAAATATCAATAAGTTACCTAAAACTGGGCCGAAGGTTACGCCAATTTGCAAAAGCAGATTACGTAAAAATTGAAATAACTACTTTTAAAACCGTGACACGGTTAAATGCTAAAATCGGTCGAATTTTTGGCCTGAAGGTTATCCGTGCCACGGATTCCTCCCCTTTTTGTCTAACTGAGTCATCACACAAACTGCAAAAACCAATAATTTAGTGCTGTGCTTCTTGCATGGGTTTGATTTGTATTAATATTTTGTAACATCTTAGTTATTAACAATAAGTAAACTCTAATCAGAATTTAGGTTTTTTATGAATCTGATACCGCAAAATTATGTGTGTGAACTTAACTGCTTCTTAATCAGAACTTAAACCTTGCTTAAATGCTAAGATGCGGAATCGAGACCGTAAATACGCTTCCTTTTCCGAACTCGCTCGATACATTAATTTTGCCTCCGTGAGCATCAATAATTTTTTTACAAATTGCCAAACCTATACCGAAACCTTCTCGGCCAATTGCATTTTGAGAGCGATAGAATGGTTCAAAAATCTTTTCGAGGTCGCTTGCGTGAATCCCGATTCCCTTGTCTTTTATCTTGACATTGACATTTTTTCTATCGAAATCAATCAAAATCCAAACCTGCTTGATTTCAGAATATTTGAGAGCATTGCTAATCAGATTGATAAAAACTTGCCTAATCAGTAATTCATTGCCCATGATTGTGAGCAGTTCGTCGTTGTTGGCAATTTTCTCAAAATCGACGTTGATTCTACTTTCTTGATATTTTTTTTGCAAATCTGACTGCAACTGAAACATCACTTCATCTACTCGAAGCTCGTTAAAAATTAAAATATTCGAGTTAAACGGACGAGCTAATTGCAGGATATTATTTGATAATTCGATTAATCTTTGAACATCGAAATGAATATTCTGTAAAGTTTCACGATGAGTTTCTGATAGTTTTTCGTCATCTAAACCCAACTCAATCTCAGATTTGAGCGATGCCAATGGAGTACGAAGCTCATGCGAAGCATGCGTTACAAAGTCTCGTTGTTGTTCAAATGATTTTTGCAGACGCTCAAGCATTTCGTTGAATTTCATCGAAAGTTGAGCAATTTCATCAGTTTTGTTGCCTTCGTCAATTCTATTACTGAGGTCATTTGCCGAAATAGCATCAACTTGCTTAATGACAGAATTGATGGGTTTAAGTGCCTGTTTGGCAAATATCATACTCGAAATTATCGTAATGGCCACCACAATCAAAAAACCAATCAGTAATCTACCTTTTAGTCGTTTTAATTCTTCTTTTCCGGTCTCATCAAAGGCAGTTGCCACAACAACATAATCGTGCAATTTGCCTTTAAATAATAGACCAACCAATTCTTTTTTACCATCTTCGAGCCTAATTTCTTTTTTTACTTTGATTTCATCGAGAAGTGTTTTTGGATACGAAAATGGCTTATGGTTAGCATAAACCAACGAATCATCGAGTGTATAAACCTGAATTGCTTCTTGGGGTAGTTTACTGGTTGAGGATTTATCAATCAATACCAACAATTTATTATCAATCTCATCAACATCGCTCAGTAATCTGGCAGTTGTGCTTGCATGGTTAAATATTCGCACATAGAAACGCTCTCGGCGGCTACTTTCGGTAAAAAAGTAGATTGAGGTCGAAAACAACAGCAAAATGATAGATACAATTACCGAAAACTGAATGGCAATTTTAGTACGGATTTTCATGGATTATCGGTTAATACATAACCCATACCGAGTTTGGTATGAATCAGTTTGGGTTCGAATCCTTTATCTATTTTTTTTCTTAAGAAATTAACATAAACTTCAATCACATTTAAGCTCGTATCAAAATTCAAATCCCAGATTTTTTCGGCAATATCCATTTTTGAAAGCACTCTCCCTTTGTTTCGGATTAAGTATTCTAAAAAATCAAACTCACGAGCAGTCAAATTTATCAATTTGTTGTCTCTAAAAACCTTTTTGCTATCAATATTTACTTCGAGGTTTGCCACACGTAAGATTCGGCCTGTGGGTTGTGGCTCAAAATCTGTTCGGCGTAAAAGCGAAGAAACCCTGGCAAATAATTCACGAAAATCAAACGGTTTAACCATGTAATCATCAACCCCAACATCAAAACCTTCGAGTTTATCCTCGACCTCACCTAAAGCCGTCAACATCAAGACTGGTAAGAATGGCTTTTCTTCTCTGATTCGTTTGCAGACCTCGTAGCCATTCATTTGAGGTAAATTTATATCCAGAATTATCAAATCAAACTTCGACTGAATCGCCATTCGTAACCCCAGATTGCCATCAAAAGCATTCTCAACATCGTACTCCATTTTCAAAAGCCCTTTTTTTAGGGTTTCGGCAATCCGACGGTCGTCTTCGACAATTAATATTTTTTTATTTTGTTGCATATACTAAATTTACCCAAAGCTATGTTTCTTTTAAAAATTTGCTGTAATATTTGTGCAAATATCTCAAATCAAACTTATGAAACGCTTAAATAAACCTTAATCAGAACTTAAAATTAATGTTTCTGTTTAATCTGACAACTTTTAAGCCCATTTTAAGGTTTTATGATTAGATTTGTAAATATTCTCTATTTATCGTTTCAAAATGAATTTCAACACAGAGCTACTTGAGTTACAAACATTCACCAATCAAACTGGAAGCCTAACGGTATTTGAAAAAATATTTAATTCGATAAACGAAGTCAGTTGCCTAAAAGCCGAAGACCTAACATCTATCGAACATATTGCCGAAACCCGCCGTGCTATAGCTTGTATCAAAGGTGATTGTGAAATTTTGGTTGAAGAAAACGCTCACCAGCAGATTTTTGTGCTTGATATGGCTCATAAGTGTATCATAATCGGTAAAGACGCAAAGTATATCTTCACCAAACACTCGGATGATATTATTTTACTCTCTGTTGATGAATAAAAAAAATCGGCAAAGCAAAGCCCCGCCGATTTCTGCCTGAGTAGTTAAACCCTAATTGATTGGAATCGCTTTATTTAAGCATCTTTAGTTGTATTGGATTTACTTAGTTTTTGATTGATTTTGAGGAATCTTTCCGAATTGTGTATCACAAGTTTTATTAAATAATCTGCTCTCGATACAAGGTTCAAGGAGGCTATAAATCTCGCTTGGTGTAAATTTCAACAGCAATCCTTTTTTATGGTTGAGCATGTCATTGCTGAGGTAAATCGCTACGTTGTCGCCATCTAAACCAAATTGTTTGGTGTATGCACGCCAGTCGGCAACAAGGTTAAGTTTCATGCTTTTTACTTTTCTTTCAATCAAATCAGCCAGATTTTTCTGCGATTTTTCATCTTGACGAAAGAAATCATAATCTTGCAAAAAACGTTTGGTACGGAGGTCATAAATCTCCCAATCTTGGTTTTCTATGCAATTATCGTTGGCTTTTTTACAGTTTCCTTCTTGTAGATAAAAGCCAAATAAATCGTTCCGTACCAGCGTGACTCTCGTAATTTTATAGTAATAGTGAAAAAACTGAAAATCGTAACATTCTTTATCGCCTTCGCAGTTACCAAAATATGTCATTCCTTTGAGCCAATCATTCAAAAAATCTTGCGTTTTTAAATCTAATAGCCCATCAATTTCGGCGTACGATGTCTTCCAAGTACAATCCAATTCCTTATCGTACTGCGTAAGTGCCGTATTTTTTACATGAATAAACGTACCAATATTTGTAAACTTCTCTTTCGCAGGGATTTTCGTAAAATCAACCTGAGCGTTACAATTCTGAGCAATAAGCAAAATCAATATAACCCCAATCGAAAAAATCGAGAGTTTTAATGCTCTTTGCAAGAATACGTAAAAGTTTTCTGATGGCTCCATTTGTTCGATTTTGATACCCAAAAGTAGTGTGTTTCGACGACCAAAAATCTGATTACTGTCACCCTTCGGTATGACTTTGGGCAGGTTTTTCGTTATCGAATAAAATCCTGACCGAAGGCGTGTAAGTATCGTCGAATTGACCGTCTTTTGTTGCCCAAAAAAAGGCAATCAAGAAGCCAACCGCTACCATCAACGCCGCAACAACAAGGTAAATGATGATTCCCATTTTGTTTATAGTTTCGAGTTTGAAAAAGTTTCAAGTGATTTTTTAAATCAATTTTTTAATTTTTGCGAATAAATATGTCAAACCAACCGCAAAAAGTACTACCGAAAGCGAACTCAATGGCATAAAAATAGCCGCCATCACTGGTGATAGCTTGCCCGAAACAGCCCAACCGATTCCGATAAAATTATAAACCAACGATAATACAAAACTCGCCTTGACGATATTGAGGGCTGTTTTACTAAACTGCATAAAATCAGTCAGTTGAGAGAACTTTGAGGCATCTAAAATTGCATCACAAGCAGGTGAAAAAGCCTGTACGTCTTCGCTCAATGCAATACCCACATTGCTTTGTCGTAATGCACCCGCATCATTCAGTCCATCGCCAATCATCAATACGTGACTGCCAACTTCCTGCTCGTGTTTGATAAAATTGAGTTTATCTTGTGGTTTTTGATTGAATTTTAATCTATTTAGTTCAAAAAACGGCTTCAAAGTCGATTTTTCGGAGCTATTATCGCCCGAAAGCAAAGAAAGTTTAAAGGTATTTCTGAGTTTCAATAATACACTTTGCCAGTTTTTACGATAGTTAGGTCTAAGCGTAAAGAATCCTTTGTATAAATGATTTATTTCTACCAAAACCTGCCCCGATTCGTTCCCGTCTTTAAAAGTCTCAATAAAATCACGGCTACCGATTCTGATAAAATTATTATCAATGACTCCTTCGATACCCATTCCTTTTACTTCATTGAAATACGTAATTTTTGCCCTTGCTCCTCTCCTTTCTGAATGTAGTTTAATGTACTGAGCAATCATCTGGCTCATGGGGTGAAGTGATTGTTCCGAAATCTGGCAAATCATTTCTAATTCCTCTTTAGTGAGTGCTTCGCCTTCGTAATGAATCTCTCCTTTTTTGTTTTCGGTCAATGTCCCCGTTTTATCGAAAACAATCTCATCTACTTCGGTCAAAAGCTGAATAACCCCTTGATTTTTGACATAAAACTTATTTTTGCCGAAGATTCCCATGGTGGTATTCATCGTAAATGGCATCGAGAGTGTCAATGCACACGGGCAAGCCACCATCAAAACCGCCGTTACGGTCGTCCATACCAAATCGGGTTGATAAAGTTGCCAGTAAATACCCGTAAAAACCGCAATGGCAATTGTTACAAACGTAAAATATTTGCTAAATGCGTTGGCAAGTTCGGTCGTTGGTATCCGTTTTTCTTTTTTGAATGCATCGTTATTCCACAATTCGGTCAGATAACTCTGCGAAACTGTTTTCTGAACAGCCAGTTCGAGGTTATCGCCCAATTGCCGTCCGCCTGCATAAATCAAATCACCTATTTCTTTTTCGACGGGTTCCGATTCACCCGTTACAAAACTATAATCTATCAATCCTCTTCCGCCAATCAGAATCGCATCGGCAGGGATTAACTCTTGGTGGTGAATCTCAATGACGTCGTTTTTTTGAAGTTCGGCAATGTTTCGGTATTCTTCAGATTTAGATTTACCCTTGGAGATGACCTTAACAGCCAGCGGAAAATACGATTTATAATTTCTCTCAAAAGACAAATAATTGTATGTAACCTGCTGCACCCATTTACCCGCCAACAAGAAGAAAACCAAACCTGCAAGGCTATCCCAATATCCAGAAGAATGATTGACAAATGTCTCGTAGCTACTCCGAATAAAAAGTGCCGAAATACCCAGTGCAATCGGAATATCGACACTCAGTACCGATGCCGAATTTTTTAGATTCTCTCTTATCGAAATCCAAGCACCTTTTAGGTAATCGGATGCCCCAAAAAAGAAAACTGGCAGCGACAAAACAAAATTGAGATACAAAAAGAATTTCTGATAAGTCGCATCTACGACATTGCTTAGGTCTAATTTGAAATAATCAGGAAAACTAAACAACATGATGTTACCCATACAAAAACCTACAACCCCAATTTGCAGAATCAAGCGGCGTTGTACTTTGTTTTTGGTAGGTTGGTTTTCGGTACTTTGTAGATTTATAGCGGGTTCGTAGCCCAAAGTTGCCAATAACTCGACGATTTCGAGCAATGAAACCTTTGCTGGATTATAACTTACCGAAAGGTCTTTTTTCAAGAAATTTAATCGAGCCGATGTAACACCGTCGAGTACTTTATTGAAATTCTCTAACAACCAAACACACGAACTACAATGTATGGCAGGGATATGAAATGTTACTTTATTGATATTATCGCTTTGAAAATCAAGCAATTGAGCCTGAATTGAGGATTCTTTCAGATAATCGAATTTACCGTTAAAATTCTTGGCTTTTAGACTAACCCCCGCGTTTTGATTCAAATCATAATAAGTACAGAGGTTATTCTCCTGCAAAATCTCGTAAACAGTTTTACAGCCATTACAGCAGAAATGTTTGTCTTCTAAAACGATGCTCTCATCGGCACAGTCGTTTCCGCAGTGATAACAAGTTATTTTTGTATCAATAGATGTCATGATTCCATTCTGTGGTTAATTCGGCATTCAAATTTTTAACTCATTCGACCAATCGCACAGCTTACGTAAGATTTTGCCGTTTGCAATAAATTCGTCGTACCAGCTTCGGGGTAACCCAAATCAGCCAGTTTTTCTAAAATTGCCTCTTTATCGGTAAAATCTTCGTGTTCGACCTCCACCCAGCCTTCTTCAGGATTTGATTTTACCTCAACAACACCTATCAACTTCATCAATCCATTTTTTATCGAATTGCCACAACCCGAACATTTTAAGTTATCTACGAAAATTTTATCAAGAACGAGGTTCATTATTTTTCTGATTTAATTCTCAAATTTCACCATCAATAGCTTAGCTAAATATGATGGTCGTTTTGGCAAAATATGAGATTTGTCATAAAAACAAACGTGACCCAAAATCTTGAATCACGTTTAGTTAAACCTACGATATTAATCAATATAAAAACTACATGTAATTCAAGTCATTATTTGGCTTTAGCTTGATTACCTTTAAAGAATTAAGCAAGAGAATTATGGGATAAGTTGGGTCAAATTCGTGCCATTTAATTCCAAAATTGGCTCTTCCGCCCAATTTGTGGTGATTATTGTGGTAAGATTCGCCCATCATCAAGAAATCAACCGGAAGTAGGTTCTTGGCAGTGTCATTGACCTTAAAGTTTACATAACCGTATTTGTGAGCAAACCAGTTGATGATTACACCGTGAACTGGCCCCATCAGATAGTGAATCGGTAAGAGCAAATACTGCCACGGACTCGTTGCAAAATAAATGTAATAAAGTGTATATAAAACTCCCCAAGCGATACGCGAAAACCAAAGGTCACCGAGCTTTTCCATAAACATCCAGTTTGGTACATTCTTCTTGAATTTCTCTTCAATATTTGCACGGTCATTGAGCAAATCATTGTATTTATTTTTGGTTTTCCACATCATGTCAAACAGATTATCTGAATAACTTGGAGAATGCGGGTCTTTTTCGGTATCGGCATAGGCATGGTGCAAGCGGTGCATGATTCCGTAAGCTTTGGGACTTAAAAAAGACGACCCCTGAGTGATATAGGTTACTACATAAAAGAATTTTTCCCATAATTTCGACATTGTGAACATCTTGTGAGCCGCGTAGCGGTGCAAGAAAAAAGTTTGAGAGAATAACGATAAATACCAGTGTGCAAGAAAAAAAACTAAAATTGCCATTTAAACTTAAATTGTTAGAGAATAATTATAATTTAGAATCAACTTTTTTCTGAGAAGCCGAATAAGGGTTTGTTTATTTATTTTCCTTAGAGCTATCTTCATTGAAGCACGAAAGTAGTCTTCAATCCGATTGCGAATTATGACCAACCTCTATTCTTCATCTGATATTTATCATATTTTTTGCAAAGCAATAATCCGAATCTTTGTATATATGGATAGTCTCTTATTTTATGCACTTACATTATTTGCCGAGATAATCGGAACCGTCGGGGGCTTCGGTTCTTCGGTATTTTTTGTACCGATGGCCAATTTCTTTTTGCCATTTCATCAGGTTTTGGGTATCACTTCGCTACTGCACGTTTTTAGCAATTTATCCAAAATTTATTTGTTCAGAAAAGGGCTCGACAAGGGTATTTTCTTAAAAATCGGGATTCCGAGCATCGTTTTTGTGATAATTGGAGCTTATTTTTCAAAATATCTGAATACTCAAATCGCCGAATTAGTTCTCGGTATTTTCTTGGTTCTGTTTGCAGGATTTCTTCTTATTTACAGAGATTTTTCTTTTAAACCAAGTAATTCAAACTCCGTAATCGGAGGCAGTTTGGCAGGTTTAATGGCCGGATTAATCGGTACTGGTGGGGCAATCCGTGGATTGACTTTAGCATCTTTCAATGTGCAAAAAGATGCCTTTTTGGCAACTTCGGCACTTATAGATTTCGGAGTTGATGCCAGCAGATTCGGGATGTATTCTTTGCAGGGTTATCTCACCAAAGAAATGCTCTGGCAGGCCCCTATTTTGCTGGTGATTTCGTTTGTGGGTTCGTGGATTGGAAAACAATTATTGAATAAAATTCCGCAAGAAACCTTCAAAAATATTGCACTGTGGTTAATCCTGATGGTAGGTTTATATAGTCTTTGGGAATATTTAAAATAATTTTTCAATTTTCAGCGGTTTTTAAGATTGCGATGTTTCATTTGCAGCAGATGTCATTTTGACTCAATCAAGAAATTGAAAAACACGCAAAAACTATAAATCGTTATGTTGTTAAGACAGCTTGAATATATCGTTGCAGTTGATAGGTTAAGAAATTTCACGAAGGCAGCCGACGAGTGCTGCGTGACCCAGCCGACACTCTCGGCTCAGATTAAAAGCCTTGAGAATTATCTCGGAATTAAGATTTTTGACCGAAGTCAGCATCCAGTTTTGCCGACTGAGCAAGGCAAATTGATTCTCGAACAAGCGAGAGGAATCGTTAGTCAATACCGTGATTTGGTAGTATTTTCAAAGAAATTGTCACAGAATAGATTTCTGAGACAATAAAACTGAGCTCACCAAAAACCAAAAACTTGGGTTCACGAGTAAGAGTGAAGCCAAGTTTTTTTTGTGTCTTGATAATAATGTGCTATCAGGCCAGTGTCACGTACATACTTTCACCAATCTGATTTTGGCGTTCGAGTGTCCAGCGATTAGTAAAAGCAGTACGGAGCCACGAAGACCCCATTTTTCTAAAAATAGCCACCTGCAAACCCATTGACTCCCAAAATTCGTTCTCGACCTCCGAAACAGTCATCGAAGAAGTAATGATAAAATTTTGAGGATTTTTCATGCTCGAAATCATCTCAAGCGAATGAAAACTATCGCTACTTACCTCCTCTCCACGGCAATAAACTTCAAGTTTCAAAAAAGGATATACTTCATTAAAAACTTTGGTTAGTTGCCTCACGGTCATTTCTTTGTTAATTGCTATTTCCATAGTAGTGCTTGATTTGGTCAAATAAAATTTAAGACACAGCTAAAACAGGTACACCTGCATCAAAGGCGAGTTTCTCGGTGTGCTGTTCGTTAAAAAACTTATCAAAGAACCCGTGATTCTTAGGCAATGTAATAAGCATCTGAGCTTTATTTTTCTTGGTAAATTTAATTATTTCGCTGGTTGCACTCTCTCCGATGATTGTCTGGAACGTATGAGGGATTGCTAAGAGTAACTCTCTGATTCTCAATGCCGCTTCTTCAACAGCAACGCTATGTACCTCAGCTTCAGACTTAGCAACATACACCAAGTTTAGCACCGCCCCCATATTTTTGACGAGCTGTATCAACCTTTCAAAAACCACAGCGTCGATTGTTTTTTTGAGGTCAATTGCCAGAACCAAGTTATCAAAAGTGCCAAATTTTGTTTTCGGCGGAATCAACATCAGTGGTACTCCACTTTGCTTAATCATTTCGGTTGCAATACTACCAAAATACCTCGCTCCGCTTGGGGCTTCGCCTACGGTACTCATCAAAAGTAAATTTGCTTTTACCTCTTTTGCCGCATCTCTGATGGCTTCGACCTCAAATCCTTCTTTTATAAATGTCTCAATTGGTAGATTTTTATCAACTTTTTGGTGGATTCGTTTTTTAAGGTTTTCTAATTTTTTAAGGGCTATTTGCTCTAATCCTTCTACACTCTCAAGCACTAAACCTAAGTCCGAATAATTTGGCATCATAAAACGATAGGCATGAAAAAGCACCAACTTTGCATCTTGTTTTAGAGCAAGTTGAGCAACAAAATAGGCAACTTTATTGGCGTTTCTCGAAAAATCAGTCGCAAAAATGAAAGTTTTCATAAAGATTCGGAGTTTTAACACCACAAAGTTGAAAATCTTAATGCCAAAACTCTATGACGTATCTCATAAGGATTTATGATTATTCTATTAATTATCGGATTTCTCTTTCAGTAAACTGATATTTGTCATATTTTTATACAACAAAACACTTCTTCTTTGCCGATGAAAAACATTAATGAATCGCTTAAAAAGTCTAAAACAAGTATTGCTGAGATGGATATACTCAACCAATCAGAAGCGATTTTCTTATTTGCCACTGAGGGAATTTTGATTATTGATAAGCAAGGAAATATTGTACGGGTAAATCCGAATGGAGAAGCATTATTTGGTTACAATGAAGGTGAACTTGAAGGTAAGAAAATTGAAGATTTAATACCAAACCGATTTCGAGAAAAACATCATGGTTATCGAGACGAATTCAATGCTCATCCTCACGCACGCTCGATGGGTGGTGGCATGAATCTATTTGCCCGCAAAAAAGATGGTAGCGAGTTCCCGGTCGAGGTTAGCCTTAGCCCTTATAAAAACAGCAAAGGCGATTATGTCATTGCATTTGTGATTGACATCAGTATCCGCAAAAAGGCTGAAGATAAGCTTGTTAGCTACAAAAACGAACTCGAAAAAGAGGTTGAAGAACGTACACTGGTTTTGAAAGAAGCCATCCAAAAACTCGAAAAAACAAAAGACGAACTCGACCAAGCTCTTAAACGTGAGCGTGAACTCAACTCGATGAAATCAAGGTTTATTTCGATTGCTTCGCACGAGTTTCGTACGCCCTTAGCAACGGTTTTATCTTCATTATCTTTGGTTGAAAAATATGCCGATTTGGACGAAGATGAAAAGCGTGATAAGCACATCGGTAGAATCAAATCTTCGGTAAGAAACCTGACGGACATTCTCAATGATTTTCTTTCGCTCAATAAACTCGAAGAAGGTAAAGTCGTGATTTCACCCGAGCAATTTAATTTGCACGAATTACTCGAAGAATTAAAACAACAATTACAATCTATTGCCAAAAAAGGTCAAAAAATAGAACTGACTTGCTACTCACAAAGCAAAACTTGCGAAGTAATACTCGATTCAAAACTTGTAAAAAACATTATCATCAATTTGGTTTCAAATGCCATTAAATTTTCACCAGAAAATTCTACAATAAATATCTCAGCAGAATTAACTGATAGTCAAGTATTTATCAAAGTGAAAGATTCAGGAATCGGAATGCCCGAGGCCGAACAAAAACATATTTTTGAAAGATTCTATCGGATGAGTAATGCTGGCGAGATTCAAGGAACTGGCTTAGGTTTAAGTATTGTAAATCAATACGTTCATCTTCTCAAAGGATACATTACATTCAAAAGTGAAGAAAATGTAGGAACCGAATTTATCGTTAGTTTACCCATTAACTTATAGGAGAAAAACACCATGAAAAAGATTTTATTGATAGAGGATAATCCTGATATTCGAGAAAACACAACCGAGATTCTCGAACTCGATGGTTATGAGGTTTTAACGGCCGAAAACGGCAAAATTGGCGTTGATTTAGCTATAAAAGAGATACCAGACCTCATTATTTGTGATATAATGATGCCTGTCTTAGATGGTTACGGAGTACTTCATCTTCTTTCAAAAAACAAAGAAACCGCCGATATTCCGTTTATTTTTCTGACTGCTAAGGCCGAAAGGTCGGATTTCAGAAAAGGGATGGAAATGGGTGCCGACGACTACATTACAAAACCTTTTGATGATGTCGAATTGCTAAGTGCCATTGAGAGTCGTCTGCGTAAAAAAGAAGTCTCCAAGAAAAACTACAACCAAGATATTTCGGGTTTAGACCAATTAATTTCGGATTCGGCAGGTGAATCGGAACTTAAAAAACTAACCGAAAACCGTGAGATTCGCCATTTTAAGAAAAAAACCGAAGTTTATCGCGAGGGCGATTTCCCGTTATATCTTTATTATATCACCAAAGGAAAAGTCAAGGCTTTCAAAACCAATGATGACGGCAAAGAATTGATTGTAAATTTATATCACGAAGGCGATTTTGTGGGATACGTAGATTTGATTCAGGATAGTAATTTTACCGAAACTGTCGAAACAATCGAGGATGCTGAGGTTTGCTTAATCCCGAAAAAAGATTTCAACACACTACTTCACCAAAACCCGCAAGTAGCACAAAAATTTATTCAGTTGCTTTCAAAAAACATTAAAGAAAATGAAAGTAATTTACTAAAATTGGCATATAACTCGGTTCGGAAACGTGTTTCAGAAGCTCTTTTGCGTTTTGCTCAAGACAATCAAGCACCCATGAAAATCAGCCGAGAAGATTTGGCAAGTATTGCGGGTACTTCGCTCGAAACCGCAATTCGTACCCTTTCTGATTTCAAAGATGAAAAACTCATCGACATTGAGAGTGGAAAGATTTCGATTGTAAATATCGACAAACTAAAGCGATTGCGGAATTAATAAAAATTAAATGTTAATTCATAAAAAAAGGGCTTTCAAACGAAAGCCCTTTTTCAATCTATACCTAAACTAATTAATTTACATTTCGGGGCAATTATTTATTCAACAAATAACTGCCCTTAGTTTGCAATATTATTTTTTATCCCACCATACGCGGGTCTCTTGGTTATCGGCACCTTGTGAAGCTACTACTTTATCGTAATTAACTTTGTTTAATGTAGCTTCGGTGGTTGGATACGCCATTCTGCGAGGTATAAGACCTGAAACATTCAATGGTTTTGCAGCAGCCTTCAACGCAGGAAAACCAGTACGTCTCCATTCTGCCCAAGCCTCATTGCCTTGATAGAAAAGTGCTACCCATTTTTGGGTTGCAATCAATTCTAAAGCTTTTGCATCAGAATATTTCACATCATCTTGTTTCAAGAAATCAGCCAATGCAGCATCTGTGTATGCCGAGCCAAGCCATTGCTGCATCGAAGCCTTGATAGCAGCTTCGTAAAGAGCTTTGGCATCGCCAGTTATCCAACCCAATTTTGCCGCCTCAGCTTGCGAGAAGAGAACTTGAGCGTACGTCAAAACATTGGCAGCAGAGTTTTGAGCTCTCATAGTAGAAGCCGCCAACGACACATCCTGCGATTTCCATGTCGGAGGGAAAACACCATACGGTACACCAACATATTTGAGATTGACATTTTTATCTGCCATTGCCGCAATCCTTGGGTCGTTAGTTTTAACCAAGTAATCAACAAATGTGCTACTTACGGCAAAATCTTTACGGTTATTTGTGATGTAATTATTGTAAAGAGGATGCTCATTGTTAGCCTCTGATAAATATGTGTATCTAACATTATCAGAGTTTGAAGTCAGAACCCCATCGGCCAATGCAGCAGTAAACTCTGCTTTACCTTTAGCAGGGTCAACTTTCGATAAACGAAGTGCCATTACCAATCTAAGTGAATTAGCAAATTTCTTCCAACGAGTAGCATTGCCGCCTAAAAGAATATCGCCTTTAACCGCTGTTCCACCATCAAATTGTGCCTGAGCTTCTTTCAACTCTTTGAACAAATCGTTATAAATCGACTGTTGTGAATCGAAAGCCGGGCTAAAATTTTCTTTACCCTTCAGAGCTTGAGAATACGGAATATCGCCCCAACGGTCGGTCATCCACATAAAAGTATATGCCTTTAAGATTCTCGAAACCGCAATCTGATTATTGTTCGAACCATTTGCCGCTGCAGTCGATTTCGTTTCAGGGTCTGTATTAAGGTCGATGATTGTTTTGTAGGCATTCAATGGCCCAGTGTACCATCCGTTATAGCTCCACTGCACAGTCTTATAGCGAGATTCTTCGATGTATGTAACATCGCCAAACTGCTGAGTATAAAGTGCAGGAGTAATATCTGTAACCATACCACCTACGTTACGCATAGCACCCGTTAGGATACCAGCGGTATTAGGGCTCGATGGGCTGTTTGGGCTGATATTCATATCGCCAAAGTCGCCAGGTTCACAAGCAGTTGTGACAATAGCCAAAGCTGCTGAAAACGATATATATTTTAGAATTGATGTATTTTTCATTTTAATATTTCATTTTTTCGAATCACCAAATTGGTTTCAAGAATAGCCTCGATGATTCTTTTCATTGATTAAAATTAGAATCCAAGGTTTAGGTTGATACCAAATGAACGTACTGGAGGTAACTGTCCACCCTCTGTCCAATAAGTTTCGGCTTCTGAAATATCAATTCCGCCACCCACTGCACTATAAATCAATACAGGGTTACGTACAATGAATGCTAATTTTGCACTCTTGAAGTATCTACCACCCAAGAATTTATTCGGGATATTGTATCCGACCGAAACTTCACGAAGTTTTACGAAAGTTTGGTCATAAAGCCATGCTTCGTGGAAGGCAAACATTCTATCTTCGTAGTACTCTTGTGTTTCAACTCGTTTAGTGTTCGGTTTTCCATCGGCTGTTACACCCTCAAGCAAGATACCACCACCATTGGCTACAGGGTCTCTTTTCGGATTGCCTAATTCGTTTAATCCTGCTGTTTCGGCAGCTAAACCAGCATAAGCATTGAACATACGGGTTACTGAGAAGAATTTACCACCAACAATAAAGTCAACATTTGCTCTAAACGATACATTTTTGTAAGTGATTGTATTCAAGAAACCACCTTTGAACTTAGGTAAAACCGAACCAAGTGGCTTATTCAAATCAAATAAATAATGACCATCTGCTCCAATCAATTTATTGCCATTAGCATCTCTTTGGAATGCTTTTCCAACAAATAAACCCCACTGTTCGCCTTCACGGGCATTGATTGTAAGGCCTCTCCAAGTAGAACCCAACTGATAGTTTGTAAGTCCTTCGGCCAATTTTATGACTTTTGAAGTGCTTCTATCAAAGTTGATGTCGGTTTCCCAAGTCAATCCACCTGCGGTTTTTACTGGAGTTGCACCAATGTGAATCTCCATACCTTTTGTCTGAATCAAACCCGCATTGACAAGTGCTGAGTTATAACCACTCGTAGGTGCTACTGCCAACGGAATAATCTGATTTTCGTTATCTTTTTTGTAAGCAGCAAACTCAATGCTGATTCGGTTATTTAAGAATTTAAGGTCAATACCAGTTTCAAACTCTGTCGAAAGTCCTGGTTGCAAATCAGCATTGGGCAATTGTGTTGGTAAAAACATTGTTGCATTTGACCCAAACGGATTACCTACGCCATAAGTTTGATAAATCGAGTATGGACCTACATCTGTACCAACCTGAGCGATACTTCCACGTACTTTTGCGTACGAAAGAATACTATTTTTAGGAAGTAATTCTGTAACGACTAAGCTACCACCCAAAGAGTAATAGATATAAGAATTATTGGCTTTTGGAAGAGTCGAAGACCAGTCGTTACGAACCGAAGCCTCAACAAATGCTAATTCATCATAACCTACCGAAACGTTTCCGAACAAGCTATTTACCTGTCTTTCAAATAATTGATTTGTAACACCTGGTCTATCTTTTGAAGCAGCTATATTATAAAAGCCTGGAGAAGTCAAACCACCAGCAGTAGATTGAGCCAGTACTGTAGTTTTAGCATAACGGATGTTTCCACCAGCATTTGCAACCACCGAAATTTTATCAAAACCTTTGTTAAATGCTAAGATTGCTTCGTGGTTATTTTCATAGCCATTTGTGTTGTAGTTTGCATAAGCACCTAATCCACCAGCATTGAGTGTACCATAAGCTACACGACCTTCTCCGTAATAGCTTCTCCAGTCTCTACGAGTCGTAACAGTTGCAGTTAAGAAATCAGCAATTTTGTACTGTAAACCCAAACTACCAAAAATACGGTCGTTGTTGTTGTAGTTTGTACTTTCATACATTTGTGTATATGGACTATCCCAATATTTTGGTTTTGGGTCAAGAGGGCCACCAATATTCCAACTTCTGTAAGTTCCATCAGGGTTTTTGTAATTCTTCAAATCTTCGATTGAAAGCTGGCGTTGGAACCATTGATTGAATGAACCAAGTGTTTGGTTAAATCCACCCAAGACACCACCCGACGAACCATAATTATCAGCAGGCACGTTCTTAGCTCTTGTTGCTGTATAATTCACATCTAAAATAGCAGTCAGACGATTGCTAAAATTGAATGTATTTTTTGCACTGATGAAGTCTTTCGTTTGCTTACTATTCGGGATAATACCATTGTTAATGATGTGCGTATAAGAAATACGGCTTTGGTAGTTATCTCCACCTTTAGAAAAAGCAAAGTTTGTGTTGTGACTAAAAGGTTTCTCGAAGAAATCTCTTACGTTGTTCGGATTTGCCACGTAAGGTGTCAATTGTCCAAACTGCTCACCTTGCTGCCATGAAAAAGCCGAGCGGTGAAGTGAGCCGTCGAGTTTAGGTCCCCAGCTTTCGTCTGCCGAATAATCTAATATTTTTTGACCATTAAAACTTGCCCAAGAAGCAGGATGAATAGCTGGATTGAATGTGAAAGTTTCCCAATCTTGTGAATATCCGCCGCCGTACTCGTTTTGGTATTCTGGCAATAAACCTACAACATCCATGGTTGTGCTGTGATTTAGAGAGAAAGCAGTTTCACCAGATTTTGCACGTTTAGTAGTAATCACGATTACACCACCCGAAGCACGGTTTCCGTAAAGTGCTGTCGAAGAAGCACCCTTCAAAACAGACACATTCTCAACATCATCCATGTTAATATCAGAGATACTCGCAACTGGTGTACCATCGACTACATATAATGGCTCACCACCTGTCAATGAGTTTACACCACGGATACGGATAGAAGGCGAACCAAACTTTGCACCCGACTGACCAAGAACCTGCACACCCGCAATCTTACCTGCCAATGCATTACCCACGTTGGCATCACGAGCTACGGTTAGTTTGTCGGCCTTGATGTCTTGAACAGAATAACTCAATGACTTTTTGGCTCTCGAAATACCCAAAGCGGTTACCACAACTTCTTCTAATTGTGAGGCATCAGCTTTTAGTGCTAAGTCGATTGTTGTTTGGTTGCCAACGGTTACACTCTGAGTCTGGAAACCAATAAAACTGAACATCAAAACATCGCCTTTCGATGCATTGATTTTGTACGTCCCATCGCCATTGGTGGTCGTACCTTTACTCGAACCTTTGATTGCAATACTAACCCCCGGTAGTGGTGAATTGTCGTCGCTGGAGGTTACACGACCCGAAACATTGAGAGATTGGGCAAAAGAAACCCCAACCCATGCCAGCATGATGCCGACAAGTAAAATTCTTCTCATACAGTTTGTTGTTTAGTTTAAAGTAATTTTTTACTAAGCACGAAAATAAACATACTTATTGATTTAATCTATTACTCCTTGAAAAATTTTAATGAATTATGACAAAAATCAGAAATTGTTAGACGAAAAGAGGAGAAAGTAATGTTGAATTCGGCAGGAGAAAATTACAACTTGCCAGTCAGAACGAATCTAAATTCAATCAATCAGCTAAGCTATGAATGATTAAACCTTGAATCTATTATTATTGAATATGTAGTCTATTGAAAAAATCAAATGTTTAAATTTCAAACCAAAATCGCAATCATACTCCTTGCTCCGTGAGCACCAATGACGAGCGACTGCTCTATATCCGCGGTCTTAGATGGCCCCGCAATAAAAACTCCATAAGCACCAACCGAAGGTATTTTTTGATAGCCAAAGTGCATATTGGGTACTATACTTTTCTTCTCAATAACTAAAACTAAATGCTGTGCAATGTATGGCAATGCTCTGTTTAGCATATTTTTTTCAGGCAACCAAATTGCCCCATTTTCAGATACGCCAAATTCACCTCGTAATACTGCCAAATCAATCTTTTCGAGTTCGTCTTTGTGAGTTTGACTATCAACCGAAAATGTTGATTCGATTACATTTGAAGCGATTCTTTCAGCGTCAAAATAGACTTTTTTGATAAATGAATCAATATCGCTCAACGCCATCTCTTCTGCCCTACCACCAATCGAAGCAAGCATGGTCTTGAATTGCTCAACAACATCAATTTCATTTGCAAACAATGGTATCTCGGGTAAATCTACCACGGCTGGCTTATTTGCTTTTGCTTGAGCTAATATTTTTTCTCTTGAAGACATATTTCTATTTCAGAATTAGGATTTGAGATTGTGGATTTGTTGAATCTAAACCAAAATCGAATTCATCCTTATTTTAATCACAAAAATCAGGGTCAAAATCAGTAAAATCAGCGATTCTTTTTGTACCAATCTTTAAAACTTTCTTTTGGTGGTTCTGGTAATTCTCTTGCTTTAGCCCACGGATTAAGTGCCTTTGAGTGAGTTAGTCCATGCGGAAGAACTTTCAGAGCCAAACGCCCAGCTTTTCCTGCAAAATCATATACTTTCGGTTTTTCGAGTAGCCACGAAAGTCCCTTCATTCCTACCTTTTTGGTAGCCGAAATTTCATTATTTTCGGCTATGATTTGTCGCCATTTATAAAGTTGTTTGTGAATATCAATCTTTACTGGACAAACATCCGAACACGACCCACAAAGCGTACTGGCAAATGGTAAAGTACTGTATTTTTTGAGGTCAATATTGGGCGAAAGTATCGAACCAATCGGTCCGGGAACAGTAAAATCATAGCTGTGACCACCGCTTCGGCGATAAACTGGACAAGTATTCATACAAGCCGCACAGCGAATACATTTGAGCGAATTTCTGAAATCAGGGCGACCTAATTGTTGGGTTCTACCATTATCTACAATGACTATGTGCATTTCTTTACCTTCGGGCGGAGCAGTAAAATGCGAAGTATAGGTAGTAACGGGTTGTCCGGTAGCACTTCTTGCTAAGAGTCTCGTAAAAACTCCTAAATCTTGCAATCTTGGAATCAACTTTTCGATTCCCATGCACGCAATATGCACTTTAGCAAGTGTAACGCCCAAATCAGCATTGCCTTCGTTGGTACAAACCACCACACTACCCGTCTCGGCAATGGCAAAGTTAACGCCCGTCAGTGCCACATCGGCCGCAACGAATTTCTCACGGAGGTGATGCCTTGCGGCCTCGGTCAATCTTTGTGGGTCGGTTTCGTTTTCGGGTGTACCGAGGTGTTTATGAAAAGTCTTTCCAATATCTTCTTTTTTAAGGTGAATAGCGGGCATTACCAAGTGGCTTGGCGGTTCTTCTCTGAATTGGATGATTCTTTCGCCTAAATCGGTATCCACAACATCAACGCCATTTTTCATCAAAAAATCATTCAAATGACACTCCTCAGTAAGCATTGATTTTGATTTGACTAATTTGATGGGCAATGCTGAATCGGATTTGAAATCCGATTCAGAACTGTTGTGGATTTTAAATCCACAACTACTTTGAATAATCCCTAAAACAATCTCATTATGTTCTTTGGCATCGGCAGCCCAATGGACTTTTACACCGTTTTTTATCGCATTTTGTTCAAATTGCTCCAAATATCCATCCAATCGGCTTATTGTATGGTCTTTGATTGCCGAGGCTAAATTGCGAAGTTCTTGAAATTCAGGAATCTGAAAAGCAGCACGGTCTCTTTTCTGACGCACAAACCAAAGTGTTTCGTCGTGCCAAGTAGTACGGTCGAAGTTTTGATTGAATTTATCGGCTAAGGCTGGGTGATTCATAAATGGCTTTTTTCAAGATTTGGATAAACAAACGACTTGAAAAGTCGTTTTACAAGGCGGCTTGGTTAAAAATCTCGGCAACGTGCATCACTTTTATCGGATGGTTTTGGCGTCGAATAATTCCTTCGAGATGCATTAAACAAGACATATCTCCACCTGTTAGGATTTCGGTTCCGTTTGATAAATGGTCTTGAACACGGTCGATTCCCATTCGAGCCGAAACTGCTTCTTCGGCAACGCAAAAAGTTCCACCAAAACCACAACATTCATCATTACGTTTCAGTTGAGTTAGTTTGATACCTTTGATGGTTTTCAATAAACTTAATGTTTGCCCATCTTGTTCGGTAGTAAATTCAGATGCATTTGCATTGCGTAGTCCACGCTGTCCATGACAACTCAAATGTAATCCTACTTGATGATTGAATTCACCGTCAAATCCTTTTACTTTAAGAATATTTACCAAAAAATCAGCTAAATCAAGGGTATTATTTCTGACTTTCTGAACAGCCGAAGTCTGCTCAATAATATCGTAATGTTTACGAACATGATAAGTACAACTGCCCGACGGCATTACTGTATAATCGAAGTCGGCAAAAGTATTTACAAAATTTTGGTAAACCCCAACAGCATCTTTTTCACAGCCACTGTTTGCCATTGGCTGCCCGCAACAAGTTTGCTCGGTTGGGTAAGAGACTTCAACACCCAATTTTTCGAGTAATTGCAGCGTTGCTACACCCACTTGCGGATAAAACTGGTCTATATAACAAGGTATAAAAAGGCCTACTTTCATTTATCGTCGTCGTTGTATCCAATCAAAATCTTCTGAAAATCGCTGATTATCTCAGAAAAATATGGATTATTATTTCTAAGAATCATCACGGTTGGTACCCTTTCCCCAGATTTGTCAAGCAATATCACTTCTATTTTTGTGTATCTATTATCTGCATAAGCTTCAAACCACCGTGTAAACTTACTATTTCGAGCCAGTTGCCTGCCGTCTGATGAATCGCAAACATAAATAATTAATGGTTGCTTGATTTTATTGTAGAAATCTTCGATGATAGTTGCAATCGTTACTGGCATCAAATCATCGTAAGATGGTGTATTGTTGGTAGTATTCTCGAATACCTCAATCACAAATTCATAAGCCGAATTAGCATATTCTTTTTGGGGTTCAAACAAGTAAAACATAGGCTTAAATTTTATTTCATAGCTTATCTCATTACTTGTTTGAAATCCGTAAGAGTTATTTTCGCCGCCAAAAAAGAAAAAATCATAGGCTAATAATTGGCGTTCCTCGTTGCTCATTTTTCTTTTTCAATTTTTCAAATGCCAATTTTAGCTCCGTGTTACTTTTTGACTGTTCTCGGGTCTCTTTCTGTGCATTACGCTTGGTTTCTAACAGAATTTCAACTAATTCTGTACCGTTACGAGGTCGTACAAATTCTGATAGTTCCATATTTACGTTCAAATTTATACCTCAAAAATACGTATTAAAAATCTATTTACAACCCAGTAGCAACAGTTTTTGAACCTCTTTCTTTAATAAGATTTCCTCTTACATCTAAACTACGGAACAAACCAGTAGGATTTAACGCTCCACCCGCCCTCAAACGAGCTTCGGCGGTCAAAGCACGGACATCGGTACGAAAAGCATTTTGTAGAATTTCTTGAGCTTTTACAACATCATTGTTTTCTTGGGCTTCTTCTAAAGCCTTTCTATCAACCGAAAGAGCCTGAGCATACGCCATCATAATTCCATCAACTGATTGAAGCAGGTCTTCGAGGGGGTCTTTTACATTATGACTTGCATCAATCATCCATCCCAAATCCGAAGCATGATTCATTCCACGTGCATCCATTCCTTCAACCAATTCATTAAAAATCAAGAATAATTGGTAAGGTTTGATACTTCCGGCAGTCAAATCATCATCGCCGTATTTTGAATCGTTGAAATGAAAACCACCTAATTTTTGTTCCATCAACAACAAAGCTACAATTTGCTCAATGTTCGCATTTGGTAAATGGTGACCCAAATCGACCAATGTATAAGCTTTTTCGCCTAATTTTTGAGCATACGAATAAGACATCCCCCAATCGCCAACCGTCATCGAATAAAAGTTAGGCTCGAAGGCTTTGTATTCAACAAACATCTTCCAGTCAGACGGCAAGGCTTCATAAATTTCTTGCAAACTCTCTAAGGTATTTTGATATGCCTTCCGAAAATTTAACTGACCCGGAAAACACGAACCGTCTGATAACCAAACCGTTAGCGATTTAGAACCCAATTCGATTCCGTGCTTAATTACTTCGATGTTATGGTCAATGGCTTGTTTGCGAATGGCTTTATTGACATTTTGTAGCGAACCAAATTTGTAGGTCAGTGCTTGGTCGGGTTGGTCTTGAAAAGTATTAGAATTGACGGCATCGAATGCTAATCCATGTTGAGCAGTTAGGGTTTTGATGGCCTGATAATCTTTCGGAATATCCCAAGGGATATGCAAAGAGATTGCCCCCGATGAGCGATTTAAAGCATGCAGTAAGCCAACATCTTCAATTTTTTCTTCGAGAGAACGAGGTTCGCCGCCTCCAGCAAAACGTCCAAAGCGAGTTCCGCCCGTACCTAATGCCCAAGAAGGAATTGCAATTTGAAAGTCAACCAATTTTTGGATGATTGACTCGGCATTTTCGATTTCTGATTTTGTAAAACTAAGTTTTGCTTCGTGTTTTTTGATTAAAGAAGCATTATGGTCATTAATTTGATTATGGTTTAGTTGCATTATTATATAAAGTTTAAAACTACCAGTTTATCTTGAATTGATGGATGATTGGTAAAGTGGTAAGAAATATTCTGCTGTTCGGGATTTATAATCCCAAACAGCAGAATACTACCTATAAAATCCCATCGCAACTCCTCCATCAACATTGAGGGCATTTCCAGTAGATTTATTCAATAATCCCCCCACAAATGCAAAACAAGCATTGGCAATGTCGATTGGCAAAATGATTTCGTTCAAAAGTGTACGTTTTGCATAATAAGCGGGGAGTTCCTCAACCGTAATTCCGTATGCTTTGGCACGCCCTTCGGCCCATCCGCCAGCCCAAATATTAGAGTCAGAAATCACTGCATCTGGATTAACGGTATTTACTCGAATTTTATCAGCACCCAACTCAGCCGCCATTAAGCGAGTCAGATGTGCCTGTGCAGCTTTTGCCGAACCATACCCTGGGTTGTTTGGCCCAGCTACAACGGCATTTTTTGAAACAATATTGACAATATCGCCGCCAAAACCCTGCTTACGCATTACCTCAATACCTGCTTTTGATACAATAAACTGACCTTTTACCAAAATATCATACAATCTATCCCATTCTTCAAGACTATGGTCAGCGATTGATTTTGAAATGCTAATTCCTGCGTTATTTACAACAATATCTACTCCACCAAATGCCAAACAAGCAGCGTCAATCGCTTTTGCGGTGCTAGTTTCATCCGTTACATTCAATAAAGTACTCGCCACAGCATCTTTGCCGAATGCTTGGACAAATTCAGTTTCAGCACCTTCAAGGCGTTCTTCATTTATGTCATTGATAATCACGCAAGCACCCTCTTCGGCAAACTTTTTGGCGATTGCTTTGCCGATTCCACCCGCCGAACCCGTTATCAAAGCCACACGTCCCGATAAAGCCTTAGGTTTTGGCATTCGTTGTAATTTAGCTTCTTCGAGCAGCCAATACTCAATATCAAATGCCTCTTGTCGTGGCAACGAGGTGTATTCAGAAACCGCCTCGGCACCTTTCATTACATTTACGGCGTTGACATAATATTCCGATGCCAAACGAGCTGTCGTTTTATCTTTTGAGAAAGTAAACATTCCAACTCCAGGATACAAAATCACAACTGGATTGGGGTCTCGCATCGCAGGCGAATTATAGTGCTTACAAATATTGTAATACTCGGTGTACATGGCACGGTAGGCTTCAAATGCGGGAGCTAATTTTGATTTAACAGCCGAGACATCGGATAAATCCTCATTTGGAGCTAACTCTAAGACCAAAGGAGAAATTTTGGTACGCAAAAAGTGGTCGGGGCATGATGTACCAAGAGGGGCAAGTTTGTCTAAATCATTTGAGTTGACGAATTCCAGAACGCGAGCATCATCGGTAAAATGACCAATCATTTTACGCTCAGACGAGCAAAATCCTCTTAAAATTGGAGCAATCTTAGCTGCTTGATTTTTCCTTTCATCAGTCGGCAAAGACTCGATTTTTTGACCACCAAATACGTTATTATAATTACTTTCGAGGTATTCTGCACATTTTTCGATTACTTCGAGGGTATTTATATAGCTTTCAAAAGCGGTATCGCCCCAAGTAAAAAGACCATGTGAACCGAGCATAATGCCACGCAATTTTACACCACGCGAGGCTGCTTCTTCGAGGCAAGCACGAAGTTGTAAACCCAAATCGAAGCCCGGACGCTGCCAACCAACCCAACCTACTTCGCCATTAAATAATTCTTCGGTAATACGTTTACCATCTTTAGCTGCCGCAATGGCAATAGCGGCATCGGGATGCAAATGGTCGATGTGTTTAAATGGTAAAAATCCATGAAGTGGAGTATCAATTGAAGGGGCTTTTGAATTCAAATCAAAGATACAATGATTGAATAGTTCGACCATTTCATCCTCAAATTCGATTCCACGATAAACATTTTCGAGATTACGAAATCGCTCCAAATACAATGCCGCACAACCCGATTTTTTCAGAGTCCCTATATCACCTCCCGAACCCTTAATCCACATTACTTCGGTATCGGCACCCGTCAGGGGGTCTTTATCAATTATTTTTACAGAGGTATTCCCTCCGCCGTAATTTGTCAATCTTAAATCTGCTCCGAGTAGGTTTGAGCGATAAATAAATAAATCAACTTCGTTGGTAATTTGGGCAGCTTTGGATTCATCCCAAAGATATGATACGTGTCGAAATGTCTTTGTTGTAGTCATTTATGGAAACAATAATAATTAGTTAATCGAAAAAAGTTAATAGTTAACAAGTGTTGATAACCACCTGATTATCAGCATCTCTTCAACAATTAACGATTAACAATTAACAGATAACATAAACTAATTTTGCTCAAGTATTTAAATTCTAAATTTGATGAACAAAATTAGAATTTATTCGCATTAAAACTGTCCTACACTATCCACAAAATCAATTTTGGGGTTTATCTTCTTAAAGGGTAAATTCAACAAAGTATTATGATTATTGACGATTTTTGGTTTGATTTAAGTCATATTTGAGCATCTTGTCTCGGCGTAATTTTGCAAAAAATCCTAAGCGATTAGAAAAAATGTTTACTAAAGAAATGATAACAGCCGATGAGGCTGTTCAACTGATTAAGTCAGGAGATAATATTTTTGTTCATACAGCTGCCGCCACACCCGAAGTTCTATTGAAAGCGATGGTTGGAAGGGCCAACGAATTGTCAGATGTGCATCTTTATCACATGCACATTGAGGGCGAGGTCGAACACGTACAACCGCAATATCAGGGAATTTTTACCGACCATTCTTTTTTTGTTGGAGCCAATGTTCGTAAAGCAGTTCAATCAGGATTAGCCGATTATATCCCAATTTTTTATTCGGAAGTACCGAGTGTTTTGAGAAGGAGAATTATCCCGATTGATATTGCAATGGTGCAAGTCTCGCCACCCGACAAGCATGGTTATTGTTCGCTTGGTGTATCGGTCGAGGCATCTTTGGCAGCCGTACAGAGTGCCAAAATAGTGATTGCCCAAATCAATCCAAATATGCCTCGCACGCACGGAGATGGCATTATTCATATCAGTATGATTCATGCGGCAGTTTGGACAGATGAGGCTATTCATGAAACAATTCCGGCCGAACCAAGTATTGAAGAACAATTAATTGGCAAATATGTAGCTTCTCTTATAGAAGATGGTGCAACGCTCCAAATGGGAATCGGGGCAATACCCAATGCCGTATTAAAATGCCTTCATCATCATAAAAAATTAGGAGTTCATACCGAAATGTTTTCGGATGGAGTAATTGATTTAGTCGAAAAAGGTGTAATTACGGGTGAATGTAAGAAAACCCATCCCGGAAAAATCGTTTCGGGATTCACTATCGGAACAAGGCGTTTGTACGATTTTATTGATGACAATCCACTGATAGCGATGCTCGATATTGAGTATGTAAACAATACGGCAGTTATTCGCAAAAACCCAAAAGTTACGGCAGTAAATAGTGCTTTAGAAGTCGATTTGATGGGTCAAATCTGTGCCGATAGTATCGGAAGTTTACAGTATTCGGGCGTGGGCGGACAAATGGACTTTATTCGAGGAGCATCGCTTTCGGAGGGCGGCAAACCTATCATTGCTCTTTGTTCGACAACTAAAAATGGAGAGTCAAAAATTGTAAATTACCTAAAACAAGGGGCCGATGTTGTTACGACCCGAGCTCATGTTCATTATGTAGTAACTGAATACGGAATAGCCGAATTATATGCCAAAAATCTTAAAGAAAGAGCCAGAGCATTGATAAACATTGCCCATCCAAGCCATCGTGAAGCACTTTATAATGAGGCGATTAAGGTTTTAGGGAAGTTTTGATTAAACTATTTGTTGCTGTGTACTTACCAGCAACAAATAGTAAATTATTAATAATATCAATCAATTAACTCTAAATCTTATAATAAAATTAATACTAACAAATCTGATTTAAAATGTCTTAGCTTGGAAAATTAGAACTGGTTTTTCTTTTTTGAGTTGAGCTTTACGTGAAACACAGATTTCTCCTTTCATTTCTTTCTTAGAGTCAGGTTTAATTTTGACCTTACCAGAAAAGTGCCAGTATAAGTTTTTATTAAATTTAAAACACGGTACTCCTTGCACAATCTTATCGTAAGTACAACAATCCTTATCACATTTTGGAAAATTTGTTTCGGCAACAACCCCCGATATTTCTAAACTACCGTCAGGCTTTACTGTACCATTAAAATCTGATGCTTTGGCAATCATTCCATCATTTTTATAATCCATGTAGAAATTCAAAGTACCCTTAACTCTATTATTTATATCTACAATAAAATTCAAATCAGAAATTTTGATGGTATATCTTGATTTCATAGACTTGTTGTCATCAGCAAAATCAATATTTCCTTTGTAATCACCTTCGGCATTTATAATTTCATTTACTGCAATAATTGCATTTTCAGAACCATTTATTCCGGTTGGTAAAGCTAAAATATCAAGCCATTTTGCTTTACTATCTAACTTTACAATCAAACTGTCTTTTTTTGAATATTTATCTAAATTTTTCAAGAATTTCTTGTTACCAACTGTTACTTCGTAGGCGTATAAAACTAAATTCTGAGTTTCTGAAAGGTTCTTGATAACAACGGATTTAGAACGGCTGTCCTCATTTCTAATTCTGAAAAAGAATCCTGACATATAAGGTATTTCACGCGTTACAGTATCACTATTTTTTTTTGAATCGGTCAAACGAATCATGGTTGTATGTGCATTACCCCTAACCGCCAGAATATCATTATCAATTCTTGCAAAACCATTGTTTTCGTAATTCCACTTGATATAATCATGATATTCCCATCCCAATCCATTACTTTTCAACTTTTCTTTGACATATTCATCCAAAACAGTTCGAGTATAAGAAGTTTTACTTTGTGATGGTCTAATAAAAATCTCTTTAAAAGAGGCTTGTTCTTTGGGACGGTGATGTATCAAATAAGAAATAAAACCACCTGCAGTGTACCAGTTAGGTTCTTCGTTACAATCATCCCAAGAACGATGAAGTACTGCCTCTAAATTTACTGTAGCATCTTGAGCATAATAATCGGCTTCGTAGGGCTTACTCAAAGGGTAAACAATTCTATCTCCTTGAACTGCCAAAACTTCCCACCACCATTTTGTGCCAAAATCAAGCTTCCTCCACCATTCCTTCAACGATGACGTTCCTGCTGCAAATGAGCTGTAATGAGTGAGAGTTACGTAATGTAGCAGCTCATGAGTGCAAGTCTTTTGTAGTAATTGGGCAACTGAAAGCCCTTTTTCGGGTGGAATCAAATTATTTATAGAAACCGAACTCAGAGATGTTTTACCATCAATTTGATTACCGCTATCATCTTTCAATTCTTGAACATAAACATCAATAGTAGTATATAATGTATCAACCTTAAAATCTAAATGCCTTCCTGAATGTTGTAAAGTTTTTTTAGTACATAGCCCCAAAGAAGCATAGGTATCAAATGCCTTCTGTAAAAATTCGCCCATATCTTGAATATAATGTGGTCCGAGCGAATCTACATGAGAAGTACGTGGCGAAACATACCCGACACCGTTAACTGGTACATCAGTAGTGTTATAGTGGATTACAAAGTTTTGGGTTTTATAGGTCTGTTGCCCAATTAAACCATTCGAGATAAGAAGAATTAAGTAAGTAAAACCTATTATTTTCATAGCATGTCAATATTTAATCTCCCGAAAGTTAGGGGTAATAAATATTTCGATTCATGATTTAAAACATAAAAAATCCTCTAAAATACTGATAGTTAGCATCTTAGAGGATAGTATTCTCAATGTCAAAGGCTCAATCGCCGCTCCAAGCGTTCTGGCCGTTGTATTCGATTTCGCCTTTGTATGGTCCCGGAACAGGGTCGTATGCCAATACTTCTTTCCCGATTTTTTCGGATGTAAAATAACCCATCAGCGTTAGACTTTTCATCCTTCTGAAAAAAGTAATTGGTTCTGGTTTCTCGACCAAAACGATTCCCCAAAGCGTAAGCGGAAACTTAGGTGCTTCTTTGTCGAGTTTAATCAGCATTTCTTCACGTTGTTTTTGGTCACATTCTACAAAAACCTTTCCGTAATCGGTTTTACATCTTTCATCTAAATCTTCGATGCCTTTAACAAATTCTTGTTGGTCTTTTTCGGTCAAAAGCTCCTTCAACATCCTATCTACAAACTGCGGAACGCCTAATTCTTTAGCACCGGGTGTTGATGTTTTTGGAAGGATTGTTTCGGCAATTTCGGCAATCGTATTGGCTTGATTATTATCCAAAAAGACGGGTTTCCAATCTAAATTTGCTTGTTTTTGACATGAAATCAATAAATCTGAAACCGCACCAGCCGACACCACAAAGCCCATCGAGAGGGTCATATTTTTGATATATTCTCTTCTGTTCATGGTTTTACAAGTTCTTTTTGTTTAGTTCGTTTACTGCAAAATCAACCGCACGAGCCGTCAGAGCCATATAGGTTATTGATGGATTCACGCAATTTGCCGAAGTCATACAAGCACCATCCGTTACAAAAACATTTTTTACAGCATGAATCTGATTATTTCCATTCAAAACCGAAGTTTTGGGGTCACGCCCCATACGAGCCGTCCCCATTTCATGAACCCCATTGCCCAATCCACCGACATTATCAAAAGTTATGATATTCTTAATACCAGCACTTTCGAGCATTTCGGCGGCATCCGACATCATTTTTTTACGCATTTTCCACTCGTTGTCTTTGAGTTCGGCATCTAAGACCAACTGTGGAATCCCCCATTTATCGGTTTTATCTTTACTCAAACTCACTTTGTTTTCGTGGTATGGTAGCACCTCTCCAAAACCCATTAAGCCCATACTCCAACCATCGGGTTTAAACAAGCTATCTTTAAATTCGGCTCCAACGCCTTCAACTGAGTTTCCACGACCCCAATCGGAGCGATTTGTACCCGTTCCTTGGTAATCATAACCGCGTAAAAAATTAGGATTTTTGGAAGAATCGTCGATATTTTCGTATTTCGGAATAAAAATACCATTCGGACGGCGACCTTTATAATATTTATCTTCCATTCCGTCGAATGTTCCGAACGCCCCGACGTGGTAGTGATGGTCCATCAAATTATGACCTAATTCTCCACTATCGTTGCCCATTCCGTTAGGAAATCTTGCCGATTTTGAATTCAATAAAATTTGGGTTGAGGCAAGGGTTGAAGCACACAAAAAGATAACTTTTGCAAAGAAATCAATCTCTTTATTGGTCTCGCTATCAATGATTTTAACACCTTTAGCTTTTTGTGTTTTTTCATCAAAAATGATTGAATGAACGATTGAATTTGGGCGAATGGCAAAATTTCCTGTTCGATTTGCGGCTGGCAAAGTTGCCGAATTACTGCTAAAATAAGCCCCATACGGACACCCACGCGAGCAGCGATTACGGCTCTGACATTGCCCTCGACCCAATTCGAGATGCTGTGGTTGAGGTTCGGTCAAGTGAGCTACTCGACCAATCGTAACATAACGACCTTTGAATTTGGTTTGAACCTCTTTTCTGAAATGCTTTTCGAGACTATTCAACTCCATTGGTGGCAGAAACTCGCCGTCGGGTAAGTGGGAAAGTCCCAGTTTTTCACCACTTACACCTACAAATCTCTCAACATAAGAATACCACGGTGCAATATCTTTATAGCGAATCGGCCAATCAATAGCGATACCTTCACGGGCATTTGCTTCAAAATCATGGTCACACCAGCGATAGACGTGCTTGCCCCAAGTAATTGAGCGTCCACCAACTTGATTTCCACGAATCCAGTCGAATCGCTTTACTTCTTCGTAAGGATTATCTAAATCATTCGTAAAAAAGTGTTTGGTAGATTCACCAACAAAACCACTTCTAACCTGAATGTGGTGCTTCTCAATATCTTCGGGAGTCAATGCTCCATGATGCGGCATATCCCATGTATCTTGCATCATGGTTGGGTAATCCTCGATATGGTTTACCATTCGGCCTTTTTCCAAAACAAGCGTTTTGAGACCTTTCTCACAGAACTCTTTAGCCGCCCATCCTCCACTCATCCCCGACCCCACAACGATGGCATCGTAGGTATTACTATCGTTTAATTTTGTATTTAGATTTGCCATAGGTGATTAAAAGGTATTTATCGAAATATAGAAGAAAATCGCCGAAATGTATTCAAATTATGAATAAAAAACATTGATGTAAAATAAAATCGTGGCACGCACAACATGCCACGAAAAGATAGTGATTAAGCCCAGACTCGCCTTAAAAATCTTAGCCAATTACCATGCATGATATTTTCAATATCGGTTTGTGAATAACCCCTTTTTTGGAGGATTGAGGTAATTTTTTGCAAATCGGCAATGGTTTCGAGGTCGTGTGGGCTTTGTTCTTTACCAAAAGCCCCATCCAAATCTGACCCGATGCCAACATGAAGTGCATTGCCAGCTAATTGACAAATATGGTCGAGGTGGTCTATCATTACGGCCAAATCGCAATTCATATCTTTTGGATTGGATTTTCCCCGAACCCAATTCGGCACCATCATCCAAGCATCTAAAGCTCCACCAATGACTGAACCTCGGCTGATTAACTCTTTGATTTGCTCATCACTAAATTGCCGATTGTGATTGACCAAGCTACGACAAAGATTATGACTCGCCCAAACCGCACCACCAAAATTATCCATTGCCTCCCAAAAACTATCGTCACAGAGGTGAGTTGCATCTAAGATGATATTTAGCCTTTCCATTTCTCGGAGCAGCCCTTTGCCAGCTTCACCCATAAAACCAGTGGCATCGGTTCCTTGTGCAAAACGCCCAGGGCCATAGTGTGCAGGGCCGATGGCTCGTAAGCCATAATTGTAAGCACGCTCGACATAATCCAGATTTACGATTGAATCGGCTCCTTCGAGGCTTAAAATAAAGCCAATTGGTTTGTTTTCAGATGGGTTGGAATTCCAGTCTTGCAGATGGGATTCGAGCGATGTTAAATCGGTAATTTGACGCATTTCCCCACATTCTTCCATAGCTTTATACCACGAAAGTTGTGCCTGAGTTTGAGCCCACGCTTGTTCAGGCGATGCCCAACCGGGGAGTTTACTTCCACGACGTACAAATCTGGCAATTTGCGTTGCCACCACCAAACCAATGTTTCCTTTTCGTAATTCTTCAAAATTCACTGTACCTTTTGCTCGGTCGGGTTTATCGGTCATGCCTTCTTCTCTATCTCGAATCTCTTGGATTGGCATTCGTAAATCACGATTCCACTCCATAGCATTCATACTTAAATCTAAATGTGCGTCGATGATGAACATGCTCAGTAGAACGGGTTTTCAACCCGTTTGGTTTGTTGTATTTAGTTTAAAAACGGGATAAAATCCCGTTCTACATATATTCGTTGTAAATCTCTTTCACATAAAACCATTGCCAATCTTTCATTTGAGAACAAAGCCCTGCTGCTACTGGATTATTCAGAACATACCTGATAATTCTTTTCAATTCTTCAGTATCACGAACTAATCTATCGTAGCTTTCACTCTGCCAAAATTCACCATTTAATCCTAACAATTTATTGCACTCAAATGATGAGTATCTCTTAATCGAATGCATCACTTGTTCTAAATAGTATGGTTTCTCAATTTCTGACTCATCAAATAAACGAAAAACAATGTGAACATGATTTGACATAATGCAGTAAGCGTATAATTCAAACCTCCTATCATCCCAAAAATGTATAGAATCAGCTACAATTTTAGCTAAAGTTGGGCTTTTTAAATAATGATTCCCGCCTTGATAGGTATCGTAGAATTTATCCCTTTTTGCAAAATCAAGTTTGCCAAGCCGCTCTAATTCGGCTGCAATGTTGTCAGAAAATTGTAAAATTCTTTCTTTTTCTAAAATAAACTCTTCTTCCCACTTTTTCAAAACTTCTTTTGGAATACTACCATAAAGATTGAATGTTACAAAAAAAGTACCTCCCAATGGTTGTAAGTGTGGAAGGCTTCGTCGGTAGAATTCTTTTTTCATAGTAGAACGGGTTTTCAACCCGCTTTTTTGTTTTTGTTACAAAGCTACGTTTGTGTACGGGTTGAAAACCCGTACTACTCTTCTATCAAACTCTTAACCTTTTTACCATTATTTATTCGGTAATTTAAGGTCAAGTTTAGCTGTCTTCTACGAAATTGTGAACGGCTCTCTGTAAAAAAATTATCGCCTTCGGTGATGAATCTTGCAACTCTTGTGTTCAAGACATCTAAAATACTCAAATTGAGAGTTCCTTTGCCTTTAAAAACCTCTTTACTTGCCGAAATATCAAAGAAATACAAAGCCAATCTGCGTCCTTGAACCGTCTTCTGGGGTGCTTCATAATTTGCCCTGAACTGCAAATCTAATTTTTTAGGCAACGAAAAACGTGAGCTATGACGCACAAACCAGCTATAAGTTTCGCGGCGATAATCACGGTCGATGTTGCTACCATCTATGATTGCTTTGAAGAAGTTGAAACTCAAATCGGTTTTCCACCATTTTTGGATATTGTATTGACTGGCAAATTCGGCACCATAAGATTTTTCGCCAGCAAGGTTTTCGGGGCGAGTTGTTGCAAAACCAAGGGCATCTACCAACCTGATTGTCTGGATTTTATCCTTTGTATCTCTGAAATAAATACTCGAACTCAGTGAGCCATTTTGCATGTATTTGATATGACCAATCTCAAAAGCATTGGTAAATTCGGGGTCAAGGTTTGGGTTACCGCCAAAGAAATTTCGGCTATCGGCAAAAGTTGAAAAAGGACTCAAATCATTGTAAAACGGACGACGAACTCGACGACTATAACTCAACTGAATTGCGTCTTCTTTGGTGACTTCGTAGGTAACGTGGGCACTCGGAAACAAGTTGGCATATTTACGTGGATTAACCTCGTTGGTTTCTCGCAATGTCGTTTTCACATCCGTCCACTCGGCTCTTAAACCTGCTTGATAAGAAAATTTATTGGTCTTATTTCCCAAAATTCCGTAAGCAGCATTGATATTTTCGTTGTAAATAAAGTAATTCTTAAAGTTAGGTAATGGAATAAATTCACCTTTGTCATTCTGCTGACTTACAAAATAATCATTCACCATATCCCTAAAACTGCTCCGAAGACCAGTTTCAAATTTACCTTCTTTGCCAATCGGCTGTACATAATCAATCTGAAAAAGCCATTGTTTTTCGTATTCGTCATTCAGCGATTTCTGCAAAAGCGTTTCTGCTTTATCTATTTCATTGTTTTTATTGAAGGCATTTTGTGTAAACAATTGGTCCGACCGCTCCCAGTTGTCAATAAATCTAATTTCGGCAGTTAGGTTATGGTTTTTCTTCTCAAAATCTTTTTTGAACGTCAAGGCATATTCCGAATTCGGTTCGTCTTCGGTTTCGTCTTGTTGGCGATAGGTTGTCCGAATCAAATTCGTCTGATTATTGATAAAATCTTTGTAAATAAAATCGGTAATTCGATGGGCATCGCTACGCTTAAAAAGGTAAGAAGCAGTCAGAATTGTTTTTTCGTTGAAGAAATAATCTAATCCACCACGAATGTTATTATTGAATCCCTCCAACGTACCCTTTCGGTCTTGGTCCGAAATCTGAGTTACCCCAGCATCATAAACCTCCTGATAAGTTTGTGCAACGTTGGGTTGAATCCTGTATGCTAATCCGTAATTAATGAAAAAATTAACTTTTCGATGGCGATAATTTAGGTTTAAGCCAATGCCTTGATTGATTGGATACCCCGTAATTAAATCGAACGAACCATTAAATCCTTGTTTTCGGTCTTTTTTTAAGATAATGTTGATGATACCCGCCATTCCTTCGGCTTCATATCTTGCCGATGGATTAGTGATTACCTCTACCCTTTCAATCATACTTGCTTGCAATGATTGCAAACCCGCACCGCCTTTAAAACTCACCAATCCAGAGGGTTTACCGTCAATCAAAATCCTAACATTATCGCTCCCACGAAGTTTGATTCCTCCGTCTTGTTCTACCGAAACCGATGGAATATTTGTCAGTACATCGCTTGCTGTACCGCCTGCATTAGCTAAGTCTTTTCCTACATTAAAAACCCTTTTATCGAGAGCCAATTCCATTGTGCTTTTTTCGGCACGAACCTCGACTTCGTTGAGTGCTTGCGAAGAAGATTCCACTTTTAAAATCCCCAAATCTTTGATGGATTGTTCGCGACTTACAGTAAATGGCTCTGATTTGTAATTTTTGTAACCGATAAATTCAATCAAAGCGTAGAATTCGCCGAAGCCAGTTTCGATTGTAAAACTACCTACATCGTCGGTGATATTTCCCGTAACCAATTTATTATCAGCCACTTTAAATACCCTAACACTTGCGTAGCTAAGAGGGATATTTGCCTGACTATCAACAACTTTACCTTTAACAGAAGCTTTATTTTGTGCAAAAAGAGAGGTACACAGCAGTGCGATGAAGCTCGCCAAAAGGCAGGACTTTTTGAGTAAAGTTAGTTTCATTTTGGTTTAAGCAGAGAGGTTGAATAGGGAGGAGAATATTACCTCACCCAACCCTCTCCTACAAGGAGAGGGCTTTTTCTCCCTTCTCTTTGTAGGAGAAGGGAGAGGATGAGTAAACTTAATTCTTTTACAAATTCTTCTTTTTCAATTCTTTTACGGCAAAATCAGCCGCACGAGCCGTAAGAGCCATGTAAGTAAGCGATGGGTTTACGCATGAAGCTGAGGTCATACAAGCACCATCCGTTACGAAAACATTTGGTACAGCATGAATCTGGTTATTGCCATTCAAAACCGAAGTTTTAGGGTCACGTCCCATACGGGCAGTTCCCATTTCGTGAATCGCCATGCCCGGATAAGAAACACCAGCATTGCCTCTGACATTTTTCAATCCAGCGGCTTCGAGCATTTCTTTGGCATCATTGAGCATATCAACACGCATTTTGCGTTCGTTTTCTTTGAATTCTGCATCAAAAACCTGCAAAGGCATTCCCCACTTATCTTTTTCGGTTTTGTGGAGGTACATACGGTTTTCGTAGTACGGCAAACATTCACCAAAACCACCTAAATTCATTGACCATTCACCTGGTTTTGTCAATTCATCTTTCATATCTGCCCCAAAAGACAAATCACCATTTTTACGAGTCCAGTTTTTACGACTTCCGCCACCTTGGTAGCCAAAACCACGTAAATAATCACGTTTGTCATTACCGATATTTCGATAACGAGGAATATAAATACCATTGGCACGTCGACCAAAATAATATTTATCTGCTCCGCCTTCCCAGTCTCCACTTGCTCCAATTTTGAAGTGGTGGTCCATGAGGTTATGTCCCAATTGTTCCGAATCGTTACCCATACCATTAGGAAAACGATTAGAAATTGAATTCAAAAGAACCGTTGTAGAGCCAAGTGTACTACCGCAAACAAATACGATTTTTGAGTAGAATTCTGATACTTCGAGCGTATTTTTATCAATAATCCTTACGCCAGTTGCACGTTTTTTATTCTCATCGTACATAATTTCTTTCACGATAGCATCGGTGCGGAGTGTCAATCGGCCAGTTTTCATAGCGGCTGGCAGCGTAGCCGACTGCGTGCTAAAATATGCACCATAAGGACAGCCCAAAGCACACTTATTGCGGTATTGGCATTGGCTACGTCCTACTCCCATTTGGGCTTTTTCAGCCGCCGAAAGGTTGGCAACACGCCCAATCGTCATGATACGACCACCAAATTTATCAAAAATGCTTTTTTTAACGTGTTCTTCTACACAATACATTGGCATTGCTGGTAAAAACTCGCTATCGGGCAATTGTGGCAAATTGAGTTTTTCGCCCGAAATACCCGCAAATTTCTCCACATACGAATACCACGGAGCAATATCTTTGTAGCGAATCGGCCAGTCAACCGCAATACCTTCTTTAAGGTTAGCTTCAAAATCAATATCTGAAAGGCGGTACGATTGACGCCCCCACATGATTGATTTTCCGCCAACGATATCAGGTCTGAACCAGTCAAAACGTTTTTCTTCTTGATAGAGAGAATCCGAATCATTCATCCAATATTTCTCCGAAAGCTCATTATATGGATAATCTCTCGAAAGTTTTGGGTGAGTTTCTCTCTGCTGAACCGTCAAACGACCGTTATACATGGTATCCCAAGGGTCTTTCATGGCATTTTCATAACCCGAAATATGCTCAAGCATTTTCCCTTTTTCAATCATAATAACTTTAAGACCTTTTTCGGTCAATTCTTTGGCAGCCCAACCACCAGAAACCCCCGAGCCAATTACAATTGCATCGAAAGTTTGGGCTTTTATTGCATCAATATTTAAGTTCATTTCTTTTAGTTTAACGGTGAATAGGTTTTTGAATGATTACAATGCCCAAGTTTTTTGACCTGGTTCGAGCGGAATACAAGCATCGAATCTACCCGGAATCGGCAAATAGGCTAAAGCTTGAGTAGCACCGATTTCAGAAGTAAAGTACCCAGTAATTGTCAGTTCTTTGAGACGCAAAAACGTGTCTTTGTCGGCAACTGTCATTTTCTTAACGGCATCTTTTTTCTCGTCGGCACTTAATTCAACGAAATTTTTGCCGTAAGCAAACTTACAACCTTCTTCAAACTTAGCTAAACCATTATAGAATTTGTCTTGGTCGGCTTTTACGTAGCAATCACGCATGACACGGATTATGAATTTTTGTACTCCAGCCGCTTTTGCACCGGGGGTGCTGGTAGTCGGGATGATAACGTCGGCGAGTTCGGTGATAAGGGCTTCTTGGTCGGCGGCAACAGCAACGCTTTCGCCAGTGTAAAGCACCTCACCCATTGCTCCAGCCATTAGCGGAGCCGACATTACTCCACCCAGCATCAAAGTAACTCTTTGAATGGCCTCTCTACGATTCATAGTTTTGTTTTTATATTTAGATTGAATTGAACAAAAGAAAGATAATCTACAAAGGTATTTCTTTAAAGATAAAAAACATACTTTTCAAATCTGCTTTTATCTACTAATTTTTAGGATTGCTCTATATTAATGAGATAATATGAAAAATGGCGAATCAATCGAAGTTATGATTCGAGATTCGCCATCTAAAATAGAGCATAATCTTTGATTATTTACCAAATTTCTTCTTCAAGTATCCCAGTGCCATTCCGTAAGCTTCGGTAGCTAATTTTTCGTCATACTTCGGATTACTCGGATTGGCAAAACCATGAACTCCATCAAAAATTTTGTATTCAAGCTGCTTATTTGCTTCTTTCATTTTAGCAGCAAAATCTTCGATAACTTCTTTAGAAATGTATTTTTCGGTGGCGAATAATCCCAAAACATCGCTATTAAGTGTTTTAAGTTTTTCTACGTCACGAACAGGCATTCCGTAATACATCACTGAGCCAACTGTTTGTTTACCTCCTAAAAGTGCCGATTTGAGCGACCAGCTTCCACCAAAACACCAGCCAACATTGGCTATTTGAGCTTTAGAACCAGCATAAGCAACGCCCGCTTTGACGATAGCTTCGAGGCGGTCTTCTTTAACACCTTGCATAAACGAACCAGCCTCTTTTGGGTCGGCAGTTACTTTGCCATCGTACATATCTAATGCTAAAACGTTTACTTCACCTCCTAAATCCGCAAAAAATGTATCAGATTGACGACGAATGTAATCATTCAAACCCCACCATTCTTGATAAACAAATAACCATTTATTGCTTTTTTTCTTGGCTTTTAAAAAATACGCATTGGCAGTAGAGCCATCGGCAACTTTCAGTGTAATTTTCTCACCTTTTGCATCGTAATCTAAAGGAAGTGGCGAGCCGTGCAATGCAACAAAAGCTGGGTCATTTACAAATTCGGCCATGTCATTTGGCAAAGAATGGCAGATAGTGATAGGTGTTTCTGGTCGAGACTCTTCTGTTTTGTTGAAGAAAAATAATCCAAATAAGCTAAATAAAATTAGATTAAATGCGATGATAAGTTTGGTCATAGTTGTAAATTTTTTGATTAGAGATTAACTGCATTAAATAACTGCTTTGACTTGATTTGGTTATTTAAAACCGACAATTTTAATATTTCTGTTGTCGAAGTCTAAATATTTAAAGATGACTATTCATCCATAAAACAAACGTTTATGATTATCAAGAGGTTAAATTTTGCACAAAATTGAATAGTACGAAATTAGCTATTTGCAGGAGGTGTCCTTCTTTTCAAAACCAAACTATCAGCAGGATACTGAGATTTTAGGCTATCCATCTGAGTTTTTGCCCATTCAATGATTAATTTACGTTGAGAATCAGTCAGATTAGCATCCTTATGTAAACCAAAATAAGTGTAAGACTCCAAAGGCATTTCTTTTTCTTCAACCATTTCAATGGTTTCTTCAAATTTGTGATTCTGAACTGCAATTGGGAGTTTAGTAAAAGTCGAAAAATTGAGATGACGTTTGCCATCAACAACATGGTCGTTCAAAAACCAAGCAATTGGCTGAATATTAGAATACCAAGGATAAACAGTTTTATTTGAATGACAATCATTGCAAGCTACCTCTAACACACGCTTTAATTCATCCGAAACAGGATATTTAGTTGTAATATCGTGAGTACGGTCATCTGAAAGATTTTTTTCAGGGCGAATCAACTGGATAAGAATTAAGATAACTCCTAAACCCAAAAGAATTTTTTTAAACATAATAAAAGTTTATTTGGCATTGAGAATTTCTAAATGTATTGATATAATTTCAATGTAAATGGTTTTGTAGTCAAAAGTTATGAATCAACCCATAACTATCACAATTCAGTAGATTTGAATTTAAAAAACACCATGTTGTTACTTTGCACACTGCTGTATGAACTTTGGATTTCAAAATCGAAAATCCAATGGAATATCTCAAAGGGCGTGGCTCACAAATAAATACTGCAAATCGTTTTCTGAATCTTCGGTATGAAGCCGATGAGTCTGAGTTGTATTACGACGAAGATTTTCCGAAACCCAAGGTAAAAACGCAATACTTTGTCGAAAATGCCAAAAAAGTTGTCAATTTTATTGACAGCCCCGATATGTACGGAGCCAGATATGTGAATCCGTATCAAGGATGCGAACACGGCTGTATTTATTGTTATGCTCGCAATTCGCACGAATACTGGGGGTTTTCGGCTGGTTTGGATTTTGAATCAAAGATTATGGTCAAAAAAAATGCTCCCGAATTGGTCGAAAAAGCCTTTCAGTCAAAAAATTGGGAGGGATTTCCGATTAGTCTTTCTGGCAATACGGATTGTTATCAACCCGCCGAGAAAGAATTCAAATTGACTCGCCGAATCCTTGAAATCTGCTTAAAATATCGAAATCCGGTGGGTATTCTTACAAAAAACGCATTGGTTTTACGAGATATTGATTTAATTGAAAAATTAGCATCAATGGACCTAATCCACGTTTTTGTTTCGATAACAACCCTCGACGAAAAACTCCGTCAAGCCTTAGAACCCAGAACAGTTACAGCAAATCAAAGACTAAAAATAATCGAAAAGTTAAGTCAAATGGGTGTACCAACAGGAGTGATGACTGCTCCCATAATTCCTGGGTTAAACGACCACGAGATACCGAAACTTATTGAGGCATCGGCCCAAGCAGGGGCTTTGGCGGCTGGTTATACAGTTGCACGATTGAATGGAGCAATTGCCGAAATCTTTGAAGATTGGATACGGAAGGCTTTTCCAGACAAAGCCGATAAGGTTTTGAATCAGATTCGAGATTGTCACGGTGGTCAGCTTAACGACTCTCGTTTTGGCCTTAGGATGTCGGGCGAAGGTAAAATTGCCGAAAACATTGGCCTAATGCACAAAATTTCACGCCAAAAATACATGAAAGACCGAGTTCTTCCGCCCTACAATCGTACTTTATTCATGCGAGATGGGCAGTTGAAATTGTTCTAAACGCTGGCACGTTTTGTCAAATAAAATGGGTTAGCAACATGGGCTTTTGAGTTATTCAAAACCATTTCGGCAGCGGTTTTGCCCATCGCTACAAAATCGGTCGAAATGGTCGTCAATCCATTCATTATCAATTTTTTAAGAGGAGTTTCATTGTAAGATATTACCCCGACTTGCTTGCCTAAATCTAATTTATTAGCAATAATTTTTTCGATAAGAATCACCAAATCGTCTTCCATAAGGTTGATGTAAGCCTCGCCCTCAGAAACTGGTTCATCAATAATCGAATGAACAACTTTGTATTGGAATGCAAAATTCTGACAAAAACTCACGAAACCCTTTATGATTTCTTGCGGGAAATAGCTATTCTCTGGAAAAATGATTTTGAGTGTATGGTATTTCGATAATGAATCGAGAGCTTGCTCAAGGGCATTAAAAATATCTCTTTCAAAGTTTTCGTAAACGGCTCCGTACTCACCTTTGATTTGGGGCAATTGTTTATCTACCAAAATCAATTTATCTTTCGGGAGCGTATCAATGACCGAATGTGCTTTTTCTTCTCCATCAATAAAATGCGGAATAATCACATAATGAGTATAATCTTCTTTGCGGTTTTCGATGATGCGATGAAAAAGGCTAAAATCGTTATTATACACATAAAAATCTATCGCCGCTTGGTTACCAAGTGTTTCGACAAAGGCATCGTAAATGATTTTTTTGTGGTTGCTTAATTTATTGAAGAGTAGAAAAATCTTGAGATTGAGCGATGATTCTGTACTTCGGATAAAATAACCTTTACCCGGCACCGAATCTATGATGCCCATTCCACGAAGTTGATTGTAGCCTTTTTCTACCGTAACCCGAGCGATGTCAAATTCAAAGCTAACTTCGTTGATAGATGGTAATAAATCTCCTTTTTTGATTTGTTTTTTCTGGATTCCACCCAAAACCGCATTGACCAACTGCTGATACTTCGGCGTTGATGAGTATTCGTCAATTTTGATTGTTTTGAGTATTTCAGAGGGCTTCATTGCTGAATGAGCGAATTATGAATGAGTGAACTGAGAATTAGTGAATGAACAAATAAACTATTAATAATCAACTATCCATTCGCTCATTCAACATTCACTCATTCGCTTATTATTTAAAGTGAATTACCTATACCAACAATAAAAACTGATGCCATTACGGTAGCGATACCCAGTAGGATTGTTCGGAATGTAGCTTTAGATACACCTTTCCATTCTTTAAAATAAAGCCCCCAAAGATTCGCCGTAATGATGATGGTCGCCATGTGCAAAATCCAAGAACTGGCACCGTTGCCAAGTTTGCTTTCGCCCATTCCGTAGAAAAAAAATTGCAAAAACCATGTTGTACCTGCCAAAGCCGAAAAAAGATAATTTTTGAGTAACGGCTTGCTCGAATCGGTATAATCACCGTATGAATTATTCGAAATGCTCAAATATAAACACCAAAGCAAGTTAGTCGTTAGTCCACCCCAAAGAAGCACCACATAAATGACGTTATTTTGAAATAATGGCTCCATACCAGCCGCTACGGCCGCTTCGGCCATCGGTTTACCAGTTTCGATACCGAAGTTGAAGAATGCACTCAAAATACCCGAGATAATCGCAATTACAAGCCCTTTTACTAAGCTAAACTCCTGAACTGATTCCTTTTTTGCTTCTTCGGTAAGTTCTTTTTCTTTCATCATGCCAGCTTTCCCACAGATTGCGATACCAGCTAAACATACCAACACACCAAACAAAACCATTTGACCACCCGTGCTACCAAGCATCTGGCTAAAAGTTGTTTTTCCGTCGGTTGGATTGAAATTATAATAAATTGAAGGTATCAATGCCCCAAAAGCCGAACAAAAACCCAAAATCACCGAATTGCCAAGCGACATCCCAAGATAACGAACACCCAAACCGTAGGTTAAACCACCGATTCCCCACAAAACACCCATAACGTATGTAGTAACAAGAACTGAACTTGAAGTTTGTTTGATGATTTCAGAGAAACCCGGAATAGTAAGGTATGCAGCCAAAGGTGGAACAATCAACCACGAAAAAAGGCCCCCGATAATCCAGTAACTTTCCCACGACCAGCCCTTTACTTTCTTGTAAGGCATATAAAAACTTCCCGAAGCAAAACCGCCAATCGAGTGATAAAGTAATCCTAAAATAACTTGCATAGGTGATTAGAGTTGAATTTTTGGCTAAAATAGATGGTTTTTCAAATAGTACTATCCTTGACTGTCATTGTCAGAATTTTCCGAATAAATGTATGAAAAAACCATTCTTTTACATAAATTTGTTTGAGAAAAATAGTAATATGGTTGATGAATTAGATAAGGTTGTTCGCCAAACTGGTTATATTGGAAGAATGAAAAAAAACATTGCCACTATGACTCCAGAAGAATATAAACAATGGCAATTTGAAGTTAATAAAGATGCAAAGCAATCATTATTTGCATTAAATATGCCTTTTGTTTATAAAAAAGATGGAATAGTCTTGGCTGAATATCCTGATGGGAAGATTGAAATTATCCGCTAAATGCCAATTCTCTACATCATAGCAGGGCCTCCAGGTATTGGAAAAAGTACTACAGGAAAAAACTTTTTGCCTACCAATATCGAAACTCTAAATCATGACAAGTTTCTTCAGTATTACAAGGTCAACGAATCCACTAATTACGAAGAACTTTCTAATCTCAAGGCAAATGAATTTATCCAAGAACAATTAAAAGAAGGTAGAGACTTTGGAATAGAATTGAATCTCGGCTACGATAGTCATTTTGATTTACTCCGATTTGTTAAAAGTCAGTACCCAAATTATAAAATAAATGTTTGCCTATACTATACTGTTGATATTCAAATTTGCATTGATAGAGCCACTATTCGTGAAAAATCTGGCGGACATTCTGTATCAGAAAAGGTAATCCATGAAATGTATGAAAATACGATTCCGTTGATTCAGTCAAATGCTCATTTGATAGATGGCATAAGACTCGTTGATATTAGCTACTCTTTTATAGATTTAGCATTTGAGCTAAACCCAGACCAAAATATTCTATTCATCAATTCTAACCTACCAAAGTGGATTACAGAGAATTTTCCAAAAATTGTAGAATTGAAAACAAAAAAAGCAAGACCATAGCCTTGCTTTTACTTGAAATAAATATGAATCTTAGATACCTTCGGCTACGACTTCTTTCACCTCAGGAACCATATTTGTCAATAATCTTTGGATTCCGTCTTTTAAAGTAATTGTCGAAGACGGGCAACCGCTGCATGAACCTTGCAAATAAACTTTTACCTGACCCGTTGCTTCATCAAAAGACGCAAAATTGATAGCCCCGCCGTCAGACTCTACTGCTGGACGCACGTATTGGTCGAGCATTGATTTGATTTTTGCAACAACTGGGGTGTCGTTTGTATCAACAATCAATGTATTTTTTTCAATTGTCTTCGGTGCAAAAACTGGATGATTTTCGTCAAAGAATATCTTTAAGAACTTCTTCACATCAAAAACGACATCTTCCCACTCGGTTTCGTCATCTTTAGTAATTGTAATGAAGTTTGATGCGATAAAGATGCGTTGCACAAACGGAAACTGAAATAAATCAGTTGCTAAAGGCGATGCTTTGCCTTCGAGCGTGGTTTCGGCAATATTTGGAAAATCGAAAGATAAACCTTCGGGAGCAATCTCAAAATTCAAAACGAACTTCATCGAATTCGGATTCGGACTCAGTTCAGTATAAATCATTACAGGTCTTTGCATTGTATAATTTTAAATTAGCGAATGAGTAAATTGTAAATGAGCGAATAATTTCGACTACAATTCACCCAAATCGGTGTTTTATATTCTTAAAACAAAACAGAAAAAGTTTGATTTAAGTTTTCTAAAAACAACAAAACCTCACAGATTTTAAAATCTATGAGGTTTTTAATGAGTTATATCGTTTACTCAAAACAGTAAACTGGCTTATGCTTCAGCCGGAACAATGCTAACGAAAGATTTTCCGTCGCGTCCTTTTCTGAATTGTACAGTTCCATTTGCAAGAGCAAACAAAGTATGGTCTCTACCGATACCTACGTTTTCGCCTGCATTGTGTTTTGTACCACGCTGACGAACGATGATGTTACCAGCGATTGCTGCCTGACCACCAAAAAGTTTAACGCCCAAACGTTTACTTTCTGACTCACGACCGTTTTTCGAACTACCTACACCTTTCTTGTGTGCCATGTTTTTATTTCTTTAAGAAGTTAATGACTAAAATTAAGCATTGATTGCATCGATACGGATTTTTGTAAGAGCTTGGCGGTGACCATTCTTCTTAACGTATCCTTTACGACGTTTTTTCTTGAAAACGATTACTTTCTCGCCTTTCAAGTGTTCAACGATAGTAGCTTTTACGCTTGCACCTGCTACTGTTGGGGCTCCAACGGCGATTGAGCCGTCATTATCAACAAGAAGAACCTTGTCGAATACAAGTTCAGCGTTCGTTTCGCCTTCCAAACGGTTTGTGAAGAGCGTACGACCCTTTTCTGCTTTAAATTGCTGACCTGCGATTTCTACGATTGCGTACATTATAATATTTGTTTGATAATATGATATAATTTCCCATTTTGGGGTTGCAAAATTACGATAATAATTTAATAAAACAAAGTTTTGAAATATCGTTTTTTGTTTATATCTTGAAAAAAAATTATGTAGAACTCCTCTAACCTCCAGTAACTATGAAAATCCGTCAGATTCTTCAATCCAAAAAAGTAGATACAATCTATTCAGTTACATCAAACACTACTGTTTATGATGCTTTGGTCTTAATGTCGGAGCGTAATATTGGTGCAGTCTTGGTCATTGATGAGGGTAATCTGTCTGGGATTTTCTCTGAGAGAGACTATGCTCGAAAAATTGTATTGAAAGGTCTTCACTCCGACACCACCACCGTTCAAGAAGTAATGACTTCTAAGCTGATTACCATTGGCATTGACCAAAAACTCGAAGAAGCCATGCAGATTATGTCTGATAAGCACATTCGCCACTTACCAGTTTTTGATGGCGATAAACTTATCGGAATTATCTCTATCAACGACGTTGTCAATGTAATAATCAACGAACAAAAAACTCGTATTGCTTCGCTCGAAAATTATATCTCAGGCGGATATGCCTAATTATTTGTATTAACTAAATAAATCAAATATGGCACGTATCTATAACAATATCCATGAATTTGTAGGACGTGCCGAATTTCATCAAAAAATTGAACAGAACAAATCGAATATAACGAATTTTCCGAATGTAATTTTTAAACGCTGATTATCAATATTTTACCTCAATAAAAACATTCGTTTTTCGAGAAGTTCGACTCATTCCTAATAATTTTATACTATAGCTTATTTAGCTCAAGAAATGGAACTTACCCTTGCTACGCCAGCTATTCTGTTTTCGACAGTTTCGTTATTGATGATTGCTTTTACGAATCGTTATCTTGCTTTGGCGAGTTTGATTCGGGATTTGCACGATAAATACAAGGTTGACAAAACCGATAAAATGGTGATTCTGCAAATTAGAAACCTCCAAAAACGTATTAGATTGATTCGGAATATTCAGTTTATTGCCATCTCAAGCCTTCTTTTGAGTGCCATTTGTATGTTTTTGGTATTTCTTGGTAAGCAACAAACAGCAGCTTGGTTTTTTGCGGGTGGTCTTCTCATGCAGATTGCGGCTCTGTCAATGTCGGTTCTTGAAATCACCATGTCTATGAACGCCCTCAAAATCGAATTGAGCGATATGGATGATGTTTTAAACTGACTATAAATCTACTAAACCAAATTGTGGGTATATTAATTGGCTGATTTCATCAGTTTTTACGATAAATATTCAATTTATGATGCCATTGTTTAGATTTTTGGTATTAATTTCACACCGATAAATCTAAGCTCTAATCATGAAAAACTTCATCAAACTATTTATTCTGCTCGTCTGCACGAGTGTTTTTGCCCAAGAAAATATTGGTTACCAACGCCCCAATCGCACTTTAGAAGAGATTGCGTTGGCTTCGACTACACCGAGTGTGAGCATCAACGAAAAAGGCGATTTAATGCTCATCATGGAGCGTTCGGCCATGCCTACAATTGCCGATTTATCACAGCCAGAGTTAAAATTAGCCGGATTAAGACTAAATCCCGCCAACTATGGCCAAAGCCGCAGCACTTATTCGATTGGATTGAAATTCAAAAAATTAAGCGATAAAACCGAAATCACAATCAAAGGTTTACCAGCTAATCTACGAGCTACCAATATCAGCTGGTCGCCTAATGATAGCAAAATTGCATTCTGTAATGTACTCAATAACAAAATCGAACTTTGGGTCATTGATGTAGCATCTGCAACAGCCAAGAAGGCAACTGAGTTGGCAATGAATGCAACCTTAGGCAGTGCATTTGACTGGGCTGATAATCAGACAATTATCGCAAAGACAGTTCCGATGAATCAGGGAAAAGCTCCTGAGAAAACGCTTGTTCCGAGTGGGCCGACAATTCAACAAAATTTAGGAAAACAAGGTGGTGCCCCAACTTTTCAGGATTTATTAAAAAATGCTTACGACGAATCACTTTTTGAATATTATTGTACATCGCAATTAGTAAAGATTTCGCTCAATGGTAAAACCCAAATTTTAGGAACAAAAGGTATATTCTTATCGTCTGAACCTTCTCCTGACGGAAAATACATACTAACCGGAATGATTCACAAACCATTCTCTTATGTAGTTACTGCCAATAATTTTCCAAGAAAAATTGAGATTTGGGATTCAAACGGAAAAGTTGTAAAGTCTTTGGTTGATTTACCGCTTTATGATAGTTATGATTGGAACCAAGATGCCGCAAAAGTAGGTCAACGTAATCATAATTGGCGTGAAGATGTGCCGGCAAGTGTCTATTGGACCGAGGCATTAGATGGTGGTAATCCAAAAACAAAAATAGCTTTCAGAGATGCTGTATTCACTTTAGATGCTCCGTTTACGGGTGAACCAAAAAACATTTATAAAAGTGTAAATCGTTTTGCTGGATTTGCTTGGGGAAATGATAAAATTGCTTTTGCAAGAGAATCATGGTATGCAACCCGTCGTACTATCACCAAAATCGTAAATCCTACGACTTGGGGTGAACCAGTGGTTTTATTTGACCGTTCGTCAGAAGACCGTTACAATAACCCAGGAAATGCCGAGACAAAAAAGAACCAATTTGGAAGAAATGTTTTAGATATTGATGCCGAAAACAATGTATTTATGACTGGAATGGGTGCATCGCCAGAAGGTGACAGACCATTTTTAGATATTTTGAATTTGAATACAAAAGAAACAAAACGTTTGTGGCGTTCGGAAGCTCCGTATTTTGAAAGTCCAATCAAAGTTTTGGATGCAAAAAACCAGATTCTTCTTACCAACCGTCAGTCGCAAGACGAACAGCCAAACTATTTTATCCGTGATTTGAAGAATGTGGGCAAAATCACCCAAATTACTAATTTCCCGAACCCTTACCCAATGTTAAAAGGTATTCAGAAACAAATTCTGAAATATAAAAGAAATGATGGCGTAGAACTTTCGGCAACACTTTATTTACCAGCTGGGTACAAAAAAGAAGATGGACCGTTACCTACATTTATGTGGGCGTATCCAGTTGAGTTCAAAACCAAAGAAGCTGCGAGTCAGGTTTCTGGTTCTCCATATACATTTACCAGAATCGGATGGGGCTCGGCAGTTTATTGGGTAACTCAAGGCTACGCAATATTGGATAACACTGCATTTCCGATTGTGGGCGAAGGAGATAAAGAACCAAACGATACGTACATTGAGCAACTTGTTGGTAGTGCCAAAGCAGCTATTGATGAAGGTGTTAAACTTGGAGTTGTTGATGCTGAGAGAATCGGTGTTGGTGGACATTCGTATGGAGCATTCATGACAGCCAATTTATTGACTCATTCGAATCTATTCAAGGCAGGTATTGCTCGAAGTGGTGCATACAACCGTACGCTTACTCCATTTGGTTTTCAGAACGAAAAACGCACCTATTGGCAAGCTCCCGACATATATAATACAATGTCGCCATTTATGAATGCCGATAAAGTGAAAACGCCATTATTACTGATTCACGGCGAAGCAGACAATAACACTGGTACATTCCCGATTCAAAGTGAGCGTTATTATAATGCACTCAAAGGAATGGGAGCTACAACGCGATTTACGCTATTACCATACGAAAGTCATGGATATGCTGCCAAAGAATCTATACTCCACATGTTATGGGAAATGGACAATTGGCTCAACACTTATGTAAAAAATGGGAAGAAAAAAGAAGCAGTAAACAAGCCTTAAAAAAATTGACCGTAAAATAATTTTAAAGAATAATTTTACGGTATCATTTTAGAGTTAGGGTGAAAACCTATATATTTACACAAAATCATTTTTAGTTTTACCTATTCCCATTCATAAGTTCATAAAAACCATTGGTTTAGCTATGAAAAAAACTTTTCTAATCTCATTTTTAGTCGCATGTTTGTCTGTGTTGAAAGTATCGGCCCAGTGTACTACATTTTCAGGTACAACTGGATTAGTATTGGCACCAATAACACCAACAGCTACTGCATTAACACAAAATGCCATACGAGTTAGTTGGACAGCTCCTGCCGACCCGTCAATTACAGGTTTTGAAGTATATCGTTTTAATGGTACTGATTATTGCTTAATAGCAACTCCTGCCGCTAACGTTACACAATTTAATGACAACGGTCTCACAGCTCAAACAACTTATCAGTATCGTATTTATTCAAGAGCTGGTTCATCGCCAACATTTACTTATTCGAGTGCTGCCTCAACGAGTGGAACAACATTAAGCAGTGTGTTGCCACCTTCAAATTTAGCTGCTTCACCAGTTTTTGGAACAAATAACCAAGTAAGAATCACTTGGACAGATAATGCAAATAACGAAACTAACTATGAAGTTCTTTTTGCTACATCGGGTGGTGCAGAATTAGGAAGAGCTTTGTTAACAGGTGCAAATGCTACGTCTGCTGTAATCACTGGTTTACAGCCAAGCACGGTTTATCACTTTTTGGTTAGAGCGGGTGGCTCGCCAACTGCGTCACCTAATGCTGGTCCCGTTACAGTAGCAACCTACGCATCACCTGCAAGACCATCAAACGTTGTTGCATTTCCAATCACAAATAATTCAACAACAATATCTTGGGATGATAATTCGAATGACGAGATTGGCTTCCAAGTAAGATATGCGGCTGATGGTATCAACTATACAGATGTCAATGTCCCAGCCCAGCCGGGTCAAGGTCGTCGTTCTTGGAACCTAACCGGTTTGAATCAGAATACTAACTATTCTGTAATTGTTACAGTATTAGGGCCTGGCAATAACAATCTTAATAGCGAACCACCAATTAGATTTATTACTTGCCCTAACGCACCGAGTGCACCTGTTAGTTTGGCAATTATAAATTCTGATTTGAATACTGTTAGTTTAGGGTGGGTAAACACTGCGAATACTCCTGTATCTAACGTTGTTATTGAACGTTCAACCGATGGAGGTGCATCATACAATTTATTTTATGATACACAAGGACCTACCTTACCAATTTACACTGATACGAAAGCAAGTGGAGCAGGGCCGATATTTTATCGTGTAAGAGCTATCAATGCTTGCCAAGGCAATCTATACCAAAGTTCATCATCAAATACGGTTTCATTCCAAAGAAATGCACCGCTTCCTGCTTACAATCTTTTTGCAAAAGGAGTTTTGGATACAAGAGTAGATTTAAGCTGGTCGAATAATGTTGAGGGAATCAATCCTTACAACAAACGAGTTGCAATAGAAGTATGGCGTCGTCCTGATACAGTTGCTGCTTATTCAAGATTGGCAACTCTTACACCTGAACAATTTTCTTATGTAGATTTGACTACTTCACCAAAAACGAAGTATTTCTATAAAATCATTACTACTAACCAATTTGGTACATCGGAGTCTAACATTGTAGATATTACTACATTCGGTCCTCCAATTGCACCAAGTAATTTAGTTGCTACTCCAACTAAAAATAATGTTGGAAATACAATCATTGCATTGGGTTGGAAAGATAATTCAAACGATGAAGACTATTTCATTATAGAAGAGTCTGTAGAAGGTGGAGCGTGGAAATCAATCGCACAGATTATTCCTAATTCAACTCAGTTTATTAGAATTCCGGTTGAAGAAGGAGTTAAATATTCTTACCGAGTTCGTGGTGCTAACAATTGGGGTATCGGAAAAGCATCTAACACAGTCGCTAATGTTGTTTATGAACCAACGGCTGCTCCTAATGCTCCATTTAATCTAAAAGCGAGAGCATTATCGGCAAGCGAAATTGTCTTAACTTGGCTTGATGACGCTAATAATGAAGCAACTTTTGAAGTAGAGATTTCTTCTGATGGAAGAACATTTAGAGCACTTGGTACTACAACAAGAAATGTTTTGACATATACTGACAAAGGTCTTATCGAAAAAACAAAATATTTCTACCGTGTAAGAGCAACAAACGCTAAAGGTAACTCAGCTTACACCAATACAGCAGAAGCAACAACACTTGCTAAAACTTCTGCATTTGTTACAAATGATGTCATCGGCGGCGACGTGATTGCGTATCCAAACCCGACGGTTGATTACGTTAAAATCACAGTTCCATCATCATTGAAAGGTGCTAAAAATGTTGTAGTTATTGATAGAAACAGCCGCATTGTTTTGAGAACTACATTGAAGGATGGTCAAGATGAGTTGAATCTTGATATGAGTACTTACAATGAAGGTACATACACAGTGACTATCCAGAGCGAAACTGGAAAAGTTACGAAGCGTATCGTTAAATACTAAAATTAGCTAAACAAGAATATCGAAAAAGGCGTTACGTTTGTAACGCCTTTTTTATTTTTGTATTTCTGAAAACTTCATTCAAACCAAACCCTTATGAAAAAAATCTATATTTTATTCGCTTGTTTATCATGCTTCTTTTTGGGTTCATTCATCACCAAAACACTTGAAAACCAATCAATTACTATCGAAATTATTAAAAATGCTGAAAAACTTATTGGCTTAGAATTTACTCCTGCCGAAGCTGACTCGATGATTGGTGAATTGAAAGATAACCGAGATAGTTATGAAAAAATCCGTCAAATAAAGCTATCAAACGATGTAACTCCTGCTATCTACTTCAATCCGATTCCGGTAGGTTTTGAGTTTGAAAAAATTCAGAATCCAATAAAATTTTCATCTGTTGGTGCAGTAAAACTTCCTAAAAACAGAGATGATTTAGCTTTCTATTCGGTTAGAGAATTGGCAGAATTGATTAGGACAAAACAAATTACATCAGTTGAGTTAACTATATTCTTTATAGAGAGATTAAAAAAATATAATGACAAACTGATGTTTGTTGTGAGCTTTACCGAAGAATTGGCTTTAAAACAAGCAGCACAAGCAGATGCAGAACTCAAAGCTGGAAAATACCGAGGTGTGCTTCATGGAATTCCATACGGTGCAAAAGATTTACTGGCTACCAAAAACTATAAAACTACTTGGGGAAGCGTTCCTTACAAAGACCAAACAATTGACCAAAATGCAACAGTAATAGAGAGACTCGAAAAAGCAGGTGCGGTGCTTTGTGCAAAACTGACATTGGGAGAATTGGCAATGGGAGATGTTTGGTTTGGAGGAAGAACCAGAAACCCTTGGAATACCGAAAGAGGTTCGAGTGGGTCGTCGGCGGGGTCGGCATCGGCGGTTTCAGCAGGGTGTTTGCCGTTTGCAATAGGTAGTGAAACCCTCGGTTCGATTGTTTCGCCATCAACAGAATGTGGAACTACGGGATTGCGTCCTACTTTTGGGCGAGTACCTCGTACTGGTGCAATGGCATTGAGCTGGTCGATGGATAAATTAGGACCAATTTGCCGTACTGTAGAAGATTGTGCAATTGTATTTAATGCCATCAAAGGCGTTGATAAAAAAGACTTTACTTGTTTTGATGCCCCATTCAACTATGACGGAACTAAAGGGCTGAAAGGGGTAAGAATTGCTTATCTAAAGAAAGATTTTGAGGCAAAATACCCAAACAAATCAGCTGATTCGCTTACATTATTGAAGTTAAAAGAGTTAGGAGCGAATTTGATTGAGTTAGAATTACCCGATTTACCAACAAACGACCTAACATTCTTATTATCAGCAGAATCAGCAGCGGCGTTTGATGAGTTAACTCGCTCAGGCAAAGACGATTTGATGGTTCGTCAAGGTAAGTTTGCTTGGCCAAATTACTTTAGAGCTTCGAGGTTTATCCCGGCAGTTGAGTACATTCAGGCCAATCGAGTACGTACACTATTGATTCAACAAATGCACGAAAAGCTCAAAAATATTGATGTTTATATTTCGCCATCGTTTGGTAAAAACTTGGCATTAACCAATCTTTCGGGGCATCCTTGTGTGGTATTACCAAATGGATTTAGAACTGATAAAAATCAACCAACTCGACCAACGAGCATAACTTTTATGGGGCAATTATTTGGAGAAGCCAAACTACTACAAGTTGCAAAGGTCTATCAAGATGCCACCGATTTTCATAAAAAGCATCCGAATCTATAAATTGGTGTATAAATTTTCATATTTTTGTGTATAAAACATCATTTTTATGAGAACAAACATTGATTTAGATGATAAGTTGGTTGAGGAATTAATGCAGTTGAGCCAAATTAGGACGAAAAAAGAACTCATTCATGCTGCTTTGAAAGAATACAAAAGGAGATTAAATATGCTGGAATTATCAAAACTGTGGGGAAGTAATATATGGGAAGGTGATTTGAATGAAATGAGAACCGAACCGACCCAACTATATTATGAAAAAATTGATGTTTGACTCGTCGGTTTGGATAGATGTATTTAGAGGTCGAGAAAATCCAGAATCATTGTTCTTGAGAAGTGCTTTGGTCGATGGTTTGAATATTTTCATTTGTCCTCCAATCATCCAAGAATTATTACAGGGAGCAAGAGATTATTCTAATTTAGTATATCTACAAAATAGGTTAGCAAGTTTAATCAAAACAAACAATGAACCTTATGAAATGGCAGAAAATGCTGGTGTACTTTTTTATAATTTGCGAAAAAAAGGAATTACTATAAGAAAACCAAATGATTGTTTAATAGCTGTTTATTGTATAATCAATAATATTGAACTCGTCCACAACGATTCTGATTTCGATTTGATTGCACAAAATTCACCATTGAAAATTTACAAACCTTGAATTTCAAAGAAATATTAAATAAAGAGTCAATTTTTAGAGTACTATCCGATTCAGCAAACGAATTAGGCTTAGAAAGCTACGTGATTGGTGGTTACGTCAGAGATTTAGTTTTAGAACGACCAAACAAAGATATTGACGTAGTTTGTATCGGAAGCGGAATTGCTTTAGCAGAAAAAGTTGCCGAAAAATTAGGCAAAAACATTCATGTTAGCGTTTTTAAGAATTTCGGAACTGCACAAATCAGATACAACGATTTAGAGATAGAATTTGTAGGGGCCAGAAAAGAGTCATATCGAAGAGAATCTCGAAAACCTATTGTAGAAGACGGAACGCTCGAAGACGACCAAAATCGGAGAGATTTCACAATAAATGCAATGGGTATATCTCTTTCGGCGAATAATTTCGGAGAATTAATTGACCCCTTTGATGGACTTGGGGATTTGAAAAGAAAACTGATTCGGACTCCACTTGACCCATCAATTACCTTTTCGGATGACCCCTTGCGAATGATGCGTGCCATCAGGTTTGCTTCACAGTTGGGTTTTGATATTGATGGAGCGGCCTTTGATGCTATTAGCGAAATGAAAGACCGAATCGGGATTGTTTCGCAAGAGAGGGTAATTGATGAACTAAACAAAATCGTCTTATCTTCTACTCCATCTTACGGCTTTAAGTTATTGTTTCATACTGGATTATTAAAGATTATCTTTCCAGAATTTTGTGAGCTACAAGGCACCGAAACAATGGAAGGGCGTGGACATAAAGACAACTTCTACCATACACTACAAGTACTTGATAATGTGGCAGTTAAGAGTAAAGGCTTGTGGCTTCGCTGGGCGGCAATCATGCACGATATTGCCAAACCTGCAACCAAACGTTACCATCCAAAAGTAGGTTGGACTTTTCATGGCCATGAAGAATTGGGTGCAAGATGGGTTCCGAATCTTTTTCGTAGGTTGAAACTTCCGCTCAATGAAAATATGCGTATGGTGCAAAAGTTGGTTCGATTGCATTTAAGACCAATTGCATTAGCCAAAAACGGAGTTACGGATTCGGCGTTACGTCGTCTAATAGTAGAGGCAGGCGAAGACCTCGAAAATTTATTGGTTTTATGCCGTGCTGATATAACTTCTAAAGACCCTAATAAAGTCAGAAAATATCTGGCAAATTATGATAAAGTCGAGGAAATGTTGATTGAGGTCGAAGAAAGAGATAAACTGAGGGCATTTCAACCAGTGATTTCGGGCGAAATCATCATGGCAACTTTCGATATTCCTCCATCGAGGGAGGTCGGAAATATCAAATTGGCAGTTAGAGAAGCTATTTTGGAAGGAATTGTACCCAACGAATTTGAACCAGCTTACCAATTTATGCTTGAAGAAGGTGCTAAATTGAACTTAAAACCAGTAAAATTTATTACTTTTGAAGAATTTGAAAGTAAATTCAGTAATCAAGAAATAATCGAAAACGAATAAAAATTACCCTAAAACACTTAATTTTTTTATGGAAGAAGGACAAAAATTTAAAAGAACCTTGGGCGGAGTACTCGCTGGAATTGGTCTATTATTACTCTTGTTCGCTTGTTTTGCATTTATGTCATCCACTGGTAAAGTGATGGGCTTCGATGTAACAGGTGCTAAAAAAATCGCCCCAACAGTATTAGGTTTTATACTGATGGTTTTGGGGGTAAGTATGATTAACAGAACGTAAAGTTTACTATAATTTCAGGGCAGATTCTTAACCTCTGCCCTACTTTAATATTTCGATACCAATATTACATTGAAGACACTTCTTTTGGCTGCAATAATTGTTGTAAAGCTCGATGTATCCTTGTGACTCATAAGCAGTCCTTAACTCTACACCGAGAGACTCCCACATTTGAGTAATGCTATTTTTTTCGGCTTTGATTGCCTCTAAAAAGCGTATCGCTTTCTCGATTAATAACTGATTATCAATGGATTGAGCATAAGCTACCATCAATGGTATTGCCGAATTTATTATCAAATTTTCTATCGAGTCGTTGCCCAAACCCATCATCTTCACACTTGACTTTTTTCCGAAATTATAATGGGTCTGCCAATATGCTGATTGGCTGATTTTAAAGAACTCCTTTAATTCTTGGGCTGATTCGATTTGAATTAATCCTGAGAAAAAGCCTTTTCTTGAATAGATTAATTGAGCAAATTGGGCGATTCTTACAGTTGGGAAATTGGTTGGACGTGTCCGTAGGAACTTCCATTCATGAGCCGAAACTTGCGTATCTTCAAGTGAATACTTTTTGCTAAGAAACTGATATTCATGCCATAGTTTTTTTGAATATTCATCATCAAAAGATTCATTCAATAATCCTGATTGGCCAAAGAGTAAAGCCTCAATTTGAAACAAATTATCACGTTGTTTTTGTAAGATTTTAAGCGGAGTTTGTCTTGCAAGTCTGAGAAATGGCTCAGAATTTAGCTTAAATCCAAAGTTTTTGGCTAATAATTGATACGTTGTTTCTTCCCAATCTCCGTTATTTTGTATTAATAATTCATCAACTAATTTAGCTTTTTGCTCCAATCTTCGGGTAAGTACTTTATCGAGCATCAAAACTTTAGATAATTCTGAAATAGCCGAAAATCGAGATTTACAAAGTATTTTTGATTGATTCTCAACCAAATTTCTGTACTTATTTCTGAGTGAATTATCTGTTAAACTTTTGAGTTCAAGAGTCGGAATTTCGCTACCATCTTGACGCAGTATTGGTCCGTTGTACTCCCAAACTAAATGAAGTATTACATTTTCGTAAGATTTATTAATCTGGTGATTATGGAGATTCCAATCAGAAGATTTGATATGAATCTCGATACTTCCAACCCATTCGATTTCACCAATTTGCAGACGTGCGTCGGTAAAGTCTGGTCCGGCATTGGTATTTAGAAAACCAGTTTTGAATACCGTAATTGGCTCTCCAGCAGTGGTTTGCAAGTTAGATTTATCAAATTGTTGGAATTGCCATAAGTAGTGTAGAAATTGCTCATCCATAATTAAAAGCGATTTGGGCGAATCCGATTCGCCCCTACCATTTATAATTTCAATATCGAAAACTCAACACGACGATTTTTCTTGCGGGTTTCTTCGGTTACGTTGCTGGCAATCGGTCGAGTTGGCCCCCAACCTTTGGTAGTAATTCTCTCGGCAGCAATTCCGCCTTTCTCAACCAAAAATTTCTTTACTTCTGCCGCACGGTCTTCCGAGAGTTTTATATTTAGTTTCATATCATCATTGCCGTCGGTATGCCCCTCAATCAAAACCTCCATGTTTGGATATTCTTTCATGACCTCCACCAAACGATTCAATTCTGGATACGACGCTGGTAAAATATCGTATTTACTCTGATTGAAGAAAAGGTTATTCAAGATAATCTTTGTGCCTTCTTTTATCGGAAACATCCCGATATTCTTCTTAATATCCCTAAAACTACGTTCTTTGGTCAAATCGACTGTCTCACTAACACTCAAAAAGCCCTTCTTGGTGGCTGTTAGACCATACAATTTCTTGAGGGGTAAAACCAACTTGTATTCGCCAGTTTCGGGGTCGTATTCGGCCATTGATTTTTCGTGTGTAATACTATCGCTCAAAACCTCCATGACCACATCGGCGGCAATCGGTTTTTTATCGAGAACATTGAAAGCAGTACCGGAAATAATAGCAACAGGCTCGGGTTTTATTGAAGGAAATAGTTTGATTCTGAAAATATCTTCTGCTCCCATAGATTTCTCTTCCGAACTCAAATAAGCGTATTCGCCCGAAGCAGGAATGGTAAAATAACCGTCCCACTGCGGAGTATTAATTGAATTCCCAAGATTTTCGGGCTGACTCCAGTGAGTCCAAGTACTATCTAAGCGACGACTCAGAAAAATATCGTTATCGCCATAACCTGGAAAACCACTCGTAGAAAAATAAATGGTTTTACCATCGGCTGCAATAAACGGAGTACTTTCGTCTTCTACTGTATTGATTTCATCACCCATACTAACGGGTTTGCCCCAAGAACCGTCAGCCTTTAAAAACGAAACATAAAGGTCTTTGCCACCTCTGGTGTCTTTTCGTTCACAAGCCATTATCAATACTTTGCCATTGGGACCAATGGTGAATTCGGTAAATTTACTCTTGTTGTAATAATCATTTATTTTCACTTCTTTTGGAAACTCCCAACCTCCTTTGCTTCGTTTCGATTTCGATAATCCTTGTAAGTAAGTACCATTTGGTAAGTAGATATTCACCAAATAAACGGTTTTTCCATCGGCAGAAATGGTCGAGACTGCATTATGCTCAACCGTATTGATTGGTTCTTTTATATTCTCGGCATCGCCCCAAACCCCTCCAGAAATCATGTTTGCAACCCAAACATCTTGTTTTTTTTCTCTTCCGAGATTTCCTTCATGGCCTTCACGGGTAAAAAACAACGTTTTTCCATCGGGAGTAATGATTGGAGCTACTTCACGACCTTTACTGTTTATTGCCTTACCTAAATTCTCTTTGAGGATTTCGGGAGGCATATTTCCAGCAATATTGATATTCGCCGTATAGGCTTTGTCTCCGTCAGAAATTCCAACAGCATCTATTTGATTATAGCCTTTAGATTTTGATGGTGCAAGAAGAAGTTTGAGAGCATGAACCTTATAATCGGTCAATTTGATTGGTACATTCCAAACTCTACCAACCTCTTTTGGTGGCTCGCTGGTGTCTTCGAGAACGATGTATTCTTTACCAGTAGAATCGTACAACATGATTCTGACGATTGCCCCTGCTCCGAAATTCTCACAAACGGTAATATTCTTTACTCGAATTGGTTTATCGAAACCAACCTTAATCCATTCTTCGCCGTAACCATCCGACGATGATGGAGACCATGCCGCCTTACTTTCGATTTTTTGAGGTGAAACATTGGGTTTACCCAAAATCTGAATGGCTCTAAATTCGGGGCCTTGGTTGGTCGGGTCAATTCTCTCCGAAGAAAACCCAATAACTTTACTTGCCCATTGTATATTTTGGGAATATGATAAAAAGGGGGATGTAAAAATCAACAGCTTTAGTAAAGTGTTCAATCCCTTTTTTGTTTTTGCTGGTAAAGTATTTCGTAATGTCTGATAGAGCATTTGTCTTTAAAAGCTATTTTTCGGGTTGATTCTGCAAGTTAATATCTTTTTTGATTTCAATGTAATATTTATGTTCAGATAAGTCAATAATAGACTGATAAATAAGGTTTTGTGAATGAATAACGGTTAGATTGTATTTTTTATTGACTGGTAAAATCAAAGTGTATTCATTTGTTTCGGAATCTATATCAGCTAAATATGTCTCTTTAGGATTATCTATTTCTTTCACTTCGACTTTTAAGACTTTAAAGTTACCAAAATTACCATTGATAATTGCAACAGGCGAGGGTCTTAATGGCTGAGGCAATGCGATTCTGAAAATATCTTCTGCACCCATTGTTTTCTCATCTGAACTCGTGTAGGCATATTCTCCTGAAGCAGGAACAGTGAAATAACCATCCCATAATTTTGAATTGATTTTATTTCCAAGGTTTATCGGTTTCGACCAATTCAACCATGTATCATCAAGCCTACGAGACATAAAAATATCATTGTCTCCGTAGCCTAAATGACCCTTTGTTGAAAAATAGAGTGTCTTACAATCTGCCGCAATAAAAGGGGTTGACTCACTAAATTGTGTATTGAGCGAATCTCCCATATTGAGAGGTTCAGACCAAGTACTGTCATTTTGCAAAAAGGAAACATAAAGGTCTTTTTCTCCAAAAGAGTCTTTTCGTTCACAAGCAATCAACAATGTGTTACCGTTTGGGGCAAATGAAAACTCTGTAAAATCATTTAAGTTGTAATAATTTTTGATATTCAATCTTGAAGGAAAGCTCCATTTTCCATTAATAAAATTAGACTTTGATAAACCTTTTTTTGAAGTACCATCGGTGCTATATTCATTGAGAAGATATACAGTTTTAGCCGTTATTGAGGTTGTTCCGATAGCGTTGTGTTCATCATTATTGATAGGTTCGCCAAGATTAACGGCTTTTTCCCAATCTTTTTTATTGAATTTCGATACCCAAACATCTTGATTGCGGTATTTCCCGATATTATCTTCATGGCCTTCTCTAACAAAAAACATCGTTTTGCCATCGTATGAAATCAACGGAGCTACCTCACGGAAATGAGAATTAATATTTTTACCAAGATTTTCTTTAGAAATCTTATAACCACTCAAATCTAATGTATTGATTAAATACTTCTCGTTTGATATGCCAATAGCATCAATTTGTGGTAAGATAATACCTGTGCCGTTGATAATCAATTTTATCGAAGCAACCTCGTAGTCTGTTGGTTTGGGCAAATGTAGATGCCAAACTCGGTTCAGAATAGGTGTTACATTTTTATCAGTAAACTTAAATTTATCTTGTGGTTTATTCTCTTTATCGTATAAAATAATACCTTCAAATTGGTTTTCGAGTCCATTTGTAAATACGAATACATCACTTACCGTTTGAGGTTCGATATATTTCATTTTAATAAATTCATTGATGAGTTTAGTTTGTGGAGTCCAAGAAAAAATCAAATTTTTGGCGGGCGAAAATGATGGGATTCCAATGACATTTCGAGCAAAATAACCATACCCACTCGAATCCTGCGAACTAAATTCATCAGTCACTCTCGCCCACTGAATCTTATAGTTACGTGTAGCTTCATACAGTTCCATTGATTTTGGTAAAAATGCTGGTCTATTGCTTTTACCATCTCCTAAATCACCGAGCGATGGAGATAAGGACTTAGTCAAAGCTGCTGCTTCATCAATTTTTTTTCTGAAATCAGGATTTAGCTGAAACAGGTTTCTGACATAACTTTGATATTCTATATCTTTAATTCGGTCATTTGAGAGCAATCCAACTGCATCTAACTGACAAACCCCATCGACCAAATAACTTAGATTTAACTTTATTGCTACTTCTTTAATTCTATAATTTGAAGGAATATTGATGCCGAGAAATTCTCCGTAATCAAGGCTAATATAACCCCGTGGAGTAGCAGAATATACTTTTTTGGAAATACCGAGTGAATCATAAACCGAAACTTCAACGATAGCTCCTGAATTGTAATTTTGAGCAATAATTATCTGGGATGCTGATGTAATTTTGCCGAAACTAACTCTGATTTCTTGAATTGGGTTATTTTTAGCTTCATTCAACCTAAAAGTACACGCATTTTTAGAAAATACATCAACAGAGTTTGGATAACCGAGAATTTGCTTAAAATTTACTTTTCGAGCCGAATCGACTCCCTCCATAAATAAGACATCAGATGCCCACAACATTTCTTGTGCGTAAAGTAACTGTGGGATAAATAGTAAAAAAACTAAGGTTTTCTTCATAAAATAGCAAAATTGAGTAGAATCCCTTACAGGGTTCACAAACCCTGTAAGGGGGTAAAAAACTATTCTTCTGCACTGAATTGCCCGCCAGAATTGATGTTCGCACCAAAGAAAAGGGCATTCAGAAATAACTTATTTGTACCGTACCAAGTCGCTCTAAAGTTTGGATTATCCGAAAACATCACGACCCTTCCGCTGCCTTCGTAAGCAACATTTATGGCCGATGAATTACTGATTCGTTTCAATGATTCTCGATGAACGTAGCCACAAATCCAAGGTTTTTCGGTATAGACCAAAGGCGAACCAGATGGGTTTACAGTTCGCTCCATGATTGTGTTGTTATTTCGGTAAATGGCTAATTTTTTATTTGTAAATCCAAAGGCAATTGGGTGCGATAGGTCGAGTTCGGCTTCAAAAATCGCTCCACCAGTTTGTTTTGCACCTTCTACATTTGGGTAATCTTCAAATGAAACTCTTGGTTTGGTTCTTGACGAATCACCACGACTTTCACGAAGTTTTTCTTTAACAATATCGTTTTTGATAATCCATTCCGAAGCCGTTTTTAAAGTTATCAATGTGCCTCCATTGCTTACAAATCCTTTGATTTTTTGGGCGATACTTTTATCAAAACCAGCATAGTTACCACCGACCATCACGAGAGTTGTATATTTATTTAGATTCAATCTTGCGAAATTGGTCACTTCAACCTTAGTAATTGGCATCCCGATTCGAGTATCTAACAAATGCCAAATTTCACCTGCTTCGGCTGCCGTAACACCATTGCCCACCAACATTACAGCTTGAGGCATTTTTACGGTTTGTACCGCATTACTTCCTAAATCAATACCCGTTGTGCTAAATCCTGTCGATACTCCATCAATCACAACACCCGTCTCAACTTGAATCTGTACCAATTTACGATACAAAGATTCTTCATCAATCTTTTGGTATTTTACTGGAATAATTAAAGTTCCGTATCCATAATTTTTATTGGCAATACCAAACTTTTTAGAAGCTACCTTCACAAAAATATTTTCTTTGAGCAAATGATAAAGGGCTTTTGGAGCAAAATAATCTGAGTAATCTATCAAATAAGCGTAATCTGATTTTGTAATTTGTTGAATCGGAGGGGTTACATCAGCATAAAATACACGATTACCTTTTGAATAATTTCCTTTGATTTCGGCGTGAGGTAAACCATAAGCGAGGGCTAAGTTCCAAGCCGAAGCATCATAAAATAGGCTATCGGCAAAAGTTGTAGGGCGGTCAAAAAACGAACGAATCATCAAGTATTGAGGCTGATTTGTCGGGATAACTACCGCTTTACCCTTTTTGAAAGTAATATTATCTTGTGTTACGTCATTCTGGAGGTGGTAAAATTCGACGTTATGGCAAAGCATCATTTCCCAAAATGAACGATTTCGTCCTTGGTCTTGAGCATCGCCAATTATATACGCTTTTGTAGGCGATTGATTGGCTTGCTTAACAACATCAATAAAGAAATTCTTTTGGTGTTTGAGCAGCAATTCTCTCGAATCTACCGAAGCACGAAGCGTAGCCAAAGCATTTACGAATTGATTGCGAACCGTAAATCGGTATTCAAGATTACCGTTTTGACTCTCTTGAATGTGTCCACGCGAACTGGCTTGTTCAAAAAGCAAACCCAAACCACCTTCCATATCAGGGTAACTCGAACCATAGCCTGGATAAAGATTATCGAATGATTCTTTGGTGTAATACAAAGAACCGATTTCGTTAAGGGCTTTCTCGAAATATTTGGCAAAAATGCCATTCAAATCACGATAAACAGATTTTGGCACAAGCGGATTCTCGGCATTTTCTTTGGTTGGTTCAAAGAAGTGAGTTGAATTTGTACCCATTTCGTGGAAATCGGTTACAACATTTGGCAACCATTTATGATAAAATTGCAGTCGGTTTTGTGATTCTACTTGAGTTGCTAAATACCAATCACGGTTCAAATCAAACCAATAATGGTTGGTTCTTCCTCCTGGCCAAACTTCATTGTGTTCGCGGTCGTTGGGGTCGGCTACAGGTGGTGTACCTTTATGCATATTTGCCCAGTGCGAGTGTCTATCTCGTCCATCGGGATTGATAACAGGCTCCATCAAAATCACCGATTCATTCAGCCATTTTTTTACTTCATCATCCTCCGAAGCCGTTAAATAATAAGCCGTCATGATGGATGACTCTCCACCCGAAGGCTCATTGCCATGCACATTATGTCCAAGCCATGAGATAACTGGCATTTTTGAAACATCGGGCATTGGTTTCGTAGGGTCGGCGAGTTCGAGATGTTCTTTACGAATCTGCTCTAATTTTGCGTAATTGGCTGGATTTGTGAACGTAACAATGATTTGTTCTCGCTGCTCATTGGTTTTACCGATAGTCTGAACACTCACTCGGTCTGACAAGCGGTCGAGTTCTTTCATGTACTCAACTATTTTTTCATAACGAGTATGCAGTGAACCGAAGGAATATCCCAAAAACTGGTCAGGATTCGGAATGGCAGGATTGAGCTTTTTATTCTGCAAAAAATACGTTGTTTGTGCCGTTAATTGTGCATTTAAACCAAGAAATAACAGCAATAGCACGACAATTTTAGCTTTTGTGAGTTGATTGAAGTTTTTAAGAAGCATTGCAATACGGGTTTAGGTTTAGATATTGCAATTTAGGAGAAAACCCATTAAAAATTAAACATTGAAGTAGCAATTCTAAAAATAAAAAAGCCCACGATTTTACAACGTGGGCCATCAACTATATTATTTAGTCCTATTTCTTTAAATCTGCTATTGTCTGAATCGGATTATCGGAATTAAAAACAAAACTTCCAGCTACCAAGACATCTGCTCCAGCCGCAACAAGTTTGGGTGCATTTGAAGTATTTACACCTCCGTCAATCTCAATCACAGCTTCCGAGCCAGATTTCACAATCAATTCTTTTAACTTAGCAACTTTTGAATAAGTATTTTCGATGAATTTTTGCCCACCAAAACCCGGATTCACTGACATTATCAGAACTAAATCGAGGTCTTGAATCACGTCTTCTAAAACGTTGACCGGGGTATGTGGATTGAGAGCAACACCTGCCTTACAACCCAAATCTTTGATTTGCTGAATATTTCGGTGTAGATGCGGGCAGGCTTCGTAATGTACAGTTATGACCACTGCCCCCAGTTTTTTGAAAGTTTCGACATAACGTTCGGGCTGAACAATCATCAAGTGAACATCGAGTGGTTTCTTGGCATGACGCTGAATAGCTTCTAAAACTGGCATACCAAACGAAATATTTGGCACAAAAACACCATCCATAATATCAATGTGAAACCAATCGGCAGCCGAAGCATTTATCATTTCGCAATCACGTTGGAGATTGGCAAAGTCGGCAGCCAACACCGAAGGAGCAATAAGGGGCATAATTTGGATTTGTTTGAAATTGAGGGACAAAGTTACGGCTTTTTAAATGATTTTTGAAGAATACTTGATAATTGAAATTCTTTAGTTTTCTACTGTCCAAACAGTAGAATGAATGTAAAAAATACTGTTTAGTCAGTATTTTACGACCCAACAAAAAAAGAGAGTTTTGTACATCAAAAAAATAATCTCAAAATATTTGCTTTATACACTAAAAAAAACAAGTTTTATGGATTGAACCTAAGAAAACCCTACCTTAACTGCATTTATGATTCCAACCCGCATCTTAATTACTGATGACCACCATCTTGTGGCAGATAGTTTGAGTATATTACTGAGTACTGTTGAAAATATTGATGTTGTTGGGATGGTAAGTAATGGTTGGCAAGCAATTAATTTTTTAGAGAATAATGAGGTTGATATTATCTTAGCTGACCTCCACATGCCTCTCCTCAACGGAATCGACATGACGATTAGAGTTCGAGAGCAGTTTCCGAAAGTAAAAGTAATTATTTTAACAATGAGCGAAGAGGCTCAATCAATACGTGAAGCACTACAAGCGGGAATCTATGGCTACGTAATGAAAAGTGCCGAACGACCCGAACTGATAAAAGCCATCAAAACGGTAGCCGAAGGAGAAAGGTATTTTAGTGAAAAGATTGTTAAAAAACTTGCCGAAATCCCCAATGAAAATAATCCAAACGGAAAATCAAGCATTAAAGATAATACGCCCCTCACGCAACGCGAATTAGAGATTTTAAGGCTTATCACCCAAGACCTAACCAACATTGAAATTGGAGAAAATTTAGGCATAAGCTCAACAACCGTAGAAACACACCGCCGCAACCTTATGAAAAAAGTAGGCGTATCAACTGCCATCGGCTTGATGCGTTGGGCTTTGAAGCATGGGCTGGTGGAGTAAAGATAATTTTAACTTTTAAAATATTATTGAATTATGCCTCAGCAAGAAGAATTAGAAAGATTTAGAGAGGGTTATGCCCCAAACGCTACAAAAAAAATTATAGTATTAGAAGGATTACTTACTGAATCTCACAGGGCTATTGATATTAGAAAAGAATATGGAATTCCTGATGAGAAAAAAATATTATGCCTCTATTTGGGAACTGATGGAGATATTTTCAAAACTTTTCATGCTATACATTTTATTTATGATAAATCTAATGTAGTTCATTATATCCCTCACGTAGCAAATCAAGTTAATCAAATAGTGGAAATTGGAGTTTATGAAGATGCTGGTTTTATTGGTATCGGTAAATCAGAAGATAATTTGGGGGAAAAATATTATACCGAAATTTTTAAAAATTTAGATGTTGCAAAAATAATACAAAGTGATATAGTTACAACATCACCGCAAACGCTTAACCATAGAACACCTCCAGGAATTTAATTAAATCTATGGTCTTAGAACCTTACAATCTGATTCGATACCTATTATCAAAAGATATCCTACAATTTGATTTGTCAAGTTGTAGGATTACCACGTCAGAACTTAGTAGACCAGACGCAAGAAATTGTGTAGTTGAAGTATGTATTGAGAATTCTAACGATGAATTACTTCAATTTATTGCAAAACAACCACGATATTTTGATAATGATTCTATAAAATTCATTAATAATGAGAGAAATTTTTATGACTTTGCAAATAAAAATAAAATTGATTCAATAGGTAAGTTTGTGGATTTTGATGATTACAATAAAATATTGTTTCTAAAAAAAAGAGAAGATTTAGAGGTTTTTACATATGATAGTTTTTTTAAATTAGAACACAGTAATCACACCGAATTTTTTAGTAAAATTGCGACAAAACTTCAAGAATCACATAAAAAGACTGAAAAATTCAACACTTTCGAAAAAGTATTAGATGCTTACCTTCCATTTGTCAATATCAAGAATCTTTTAAATGAATTTCCCAAGTTTCAAAAATATGACTATTCCGATAAACCCAAATTTTCTAACTTTTATGATTTAGTTTCTGATATTAACTATCAAATTAAGATAATTAAAATTTTAAATAAATGGCAAAATGACTGCATAATTCATGGTGATTTTCATTATAAAAATATATTACATGGTAATAACGGAAATAATTTTGCATTTATAGATTTTGAGTTAGCTGGAATTGGGGATAGATGCTGGGATATTGCTTGTTTTATACATTCTATTTTGATTGATAGAGATTTTTTAAAAAGAACTTTAACAACGAATCTTAATGAATTTATCAATAACTTTTTGCTCGGTTATCAAAATGTTGATAAAGAAAAAATTATTCAGTTTATAGCTGTTAAAGCTATCTGGCATTGTTGGATTACTCTCTTCAACGAAGACTTAAAGATTAAAATAGATTTAATAAAAAAAATGATTGATTACCCATCCAGTACTTTTAACTTTGAATTTTTAATTCCAAGATATTGATTTCTTATGAGCGATATTATTTCATACAACACCGATTCCAAAAAATCTATTAAATCAATAGTTGAAAAACTTGATACCCGCACTTTTACAAAATCTATCAACGAAAATATTATTGATTGTAAAGAGGTAGTTTATGAGTATTATTCTTTGAAATATGCCATAGTATTAGCCTCGGAACATGAAACTGATTCTAAAATATTTAATCAAAATGAAATTGAAGAGAACAAAGAGGCATTGGGTTTGATAGATTACTTCGAGTATGATAAATACTGGTTAAGTACAATCAAGAAAGAGCATAAAGAAGACAAAGAATTTAGAGAAAATCAATTAATTATTAAAAAAGTTGCTCGAACAGAAAGAGCGTATCCTGGGGAGTTTCTTATAAAAAATAAATCAGAGTTAGTAGAAAGTAGATATATTTTGGATGCCATTAGTATTACAAAAATCAAGTCCAAAGACGATATATATTTTAGAGGTAAAACATACATCGGCGAGCTTGATGATATAATAAGATTTTACCTTAATATAAAATCATCTGAAAAGGTTAAGTTAATAGCTGATACTATTATTAAGTATTTTAATGAATTTGAGATACCATTTGAACTAAAATATTATACATCGGAAAAAGATTTTAATCGAGCCGATACTTGTGTACTTTATGTGAAAGGTAGTTATTTTACAACAGCATTGTTTATACTAGGAGTACTTTATGTAAAGTTTAAAGACTCATTTAGAAGTGACCTGCCACTTTTTGTAAAAAAAATAGCAGATGGAATTGGATTTGCAGAGTCGCCTCAAAATCCATCTATCAGTTTTGGAGAAAAAAGAGCGTATCTTATTGCAGAAGCATATATTTTGAATTTGAATTCTCAAAATAAGTTAGCTTGTATTCTGGATTTTATTAAGAATAAAGGTTATGATTTAGATAATTTCCAAATAAATCCTAAAAGTTATAGACACTATAAATTAAATATTTTTGATAAAGGAAAACTTCAAAATATTGAAACTTTTGGAAAATTTAAAAATTATCCAAAAATATATCAAACATGGTTCAATAAAATTATAGCTTTTTCTAAATATAAACTAAAAAAAGAATATATTCAGTCCGCTTACAAAATCGCAAAAATACTGTGTAATGAAGCAATATGGATTGATGATAAAAATTGTAAATGGATAAGTGGATACATTGACAAAAATGATAAAAAATTAAAATACAAATTAATAGATGACACCTTTGATGATGGGAGCTTAGGAATAGCACTCTTTTTATCAAGAATCTACTTTTATTTTGATAATGTATTAATTTTAGAAACTATTTTGGGAGCTATCAATTCATTATTAGAACGAGTAACTAATAAGAATCATACAACCGATTTATCGGAGTTGTTATTACAAAAGTTTGCATTGGTGCAAATTTATAGGATTTTACGAAACCAAAAAATTGATATTGATACTACAAAAAATATAGAATTTGCTTATCAGGAAGTACAAAACCAAATTGACCAAATACAACAAAATTCTCAATTATCTCTAAATAGAGTTAATACAGGTACGGATACGGACAAAATCTACAAGACTCTTTTTAATGTTAATGTTAGCCCAAAAGATTATACTGAAGTAATAAGAATCTTAAAGGAATTTGATAGAAATGATGATATTCAAAGACCAGTATTTGGTCAATTTGATGATTCGATAGAGAAACTTTATGAAATTGGCGATTATTTATCTTTTATAATACAAAGTGGGCGGTCATTTACAAATATTCATACTAATGAAAGACAAGATGTATTTTGTCCAGATATAACCAATGGATATACTGCAGTTGGGCATTTTTTTCTAAGATTATATGACCCTTACAGAATTTGGTCAATTCCTAAATATTTATAATCGGCTTAGGTATCAAAACATTTATTGTAGTACCAGCCCCTTGAAATGAATCAATTTCAACTTTCCCATCAAGTGAATTAACCCGTTTAGTTATATTTTTCAACCCATTACCATCAGAATGATTCGCATTAAAACCAACTCCATTATCTTGAATTTTTAATAAATATTCATTTCCGTTTTCGTGCAGAGTTATTTTAACTTTGCTTGCTTTGGCGTATTTTAAAATATTGTTTAAGGATTCCAAAAAGATACTAAAAAGTTCCAGTTCAATTTTTTTATCAATAATAGATTTAATATTTTCTTCAAAATCAAAACTTACTTTATTTATTGATAAATCTTTCAAGACCTTTGAAATAGCTCCTATTATTCCTTCATTTTTTAGTATATCTGGTACAAGGTTATGCGATAAACTTCTAACATCGTTATAAATGTTTTTTACAATATAAATAGTATCATTAAATACTTTTTCTTCTTGAGGACTAAAATCATTTCTTTTTAAAGCTTCTAATCTCCATTTAAGTGCTGAAATTGTTGAACCTAAGTTATCATGGATATGTGAAGCTATACGTTCTCGTTCTACAACTTGTCCATCAAATAAAGCATCTTTTATTTGTTGATTTTTTGTTTCAATTTCAGCAGTCCTTTCATTTACTTTTATTTCAAGTGAGTTATTTAAAAATATAAGCTCATTTTTAGCACTCAATAATTCTTCATTAGATTTCTGAATTTCACTATTCTTCTTTTTTATAAAATTATAACTAAATAAAACAACAACAAATATTACAATTAATATATAAAAAGAATAACGTATTCCCTGATTAACCCTTTCCTTCTTTTCTATAGCAGAATTTAATTCTAATATTCGTTGTTGTTGTTTCTCATTTTCATATATAAAGTTTAATGATTGCAGAAGTTTTACAGATTTTAAACTGTCCTCTGCAAATTTATAAGCTGAATATTTTTCATAAAAAAATAAACTCATTTTAGGGTTATTCAGTGCTTTATGAACTTGAAACAAAGTATTATAAACTCTTAATGGTAGTGTAGGTTCATCAATTTTTTGTAAAACATTTTTACATTTATTTGCATATTGAAGTGCCTCCCTATATTTCTTTTGCTTAAATAACGCTTCTGCTATACCTGCATTTGCAAATGCAATAATACTTTCATTGTTTGGCATATATTGGTAGCACATTGAATAATTTTTGATTGCATTTGCATAGTCGCCAAGTTCTTGAAAAGCAAATCCTAAATTTGTATGATAATAACATGCAACCGTAGAGTCCAGTGGATTATTATTCGATTTACAAATCAAAAGTCTTTTGATGGCTTGTCTATAATCCTTTTTACCAAAGTAAGAAGTTCCTATATTATTAAGGCAAATTAAGTATCGGTACTGTGTTCCATATTTTTTTTCAAATGGAAGAGCTTTAAAGTAATACTCTATTGATTTATCATAACTTTCAAGTGTGTTATAATTATCTCCAATTTTCCTCAAAATGTAACCAATACGTTCATTATTTTTTAGAATTTCGGCATAGAACAAAGCTTTGAAAAGATAATCAGATGCGTTTAAATGTAAACTTTTTTTACGATATAATAAACCAATTTGAAAGTTCGAAGCCATCAACCCTTTATTAAACTTAACCTTTTCTGAAATCTTTAATGCTTCCCGATAGTTATTCAATGAATTTTCAAAACTACTTTCAAAAGACTCCTCACCCATCTCACACAAAACCCTCACCCGCAACGTATCACCAGCAAAAGACCGCCCTTCGGGAGGGAGTTTTGCCAAAACTTTTTTCAGGCTGTCTAATTTCGATTGTGAAAAGCTATTGTAGCAAAGAGCAGTCAGTAGAAGGTTTAGGTAAAACTTTTTCATCAATTACAGATTTGGTGTTGTGAATATAGTTATTTGTTGGTACAAATAACAGTCTTCTACTGTCCAGTCAGTAGAAAAATCTCCAAAAATCATAGAAAATCAGTATTTCGGGGCTGAGTGCGTTTTGTGAAATTTGTCAATCATATATTAAGAAGACAGATTTCCATGAAACGCATCAAATTTTATACGCTCGGTTGGGACACTCAAAACAAAGAAGGTTACCTGAGTTTAACTGACGAGTCTGACGAAAAACATCTTCTTAGCCGAATCTCTACCCATGAGTTTTCGATGATGCTTTTGATGCTCCACCAAGGAGATGTCTTCTGGGATAACCAAAATTGGCTTATTACGGGCTGGAAACCCGAAGCTTACTGATTTCAAATTTAATTCTCAAATACTAATCTAATTATAGACCATGACACGCATTATCTACCCTTCTACTGAATCAATCGCTTATCTCGAAGCAGATGTCAATTACACGATTTTCCACCTAAATAACGGAAAAAAAATAGTAGTATCTTTCACCTTAAAAAGATACGCAACTGATGCCCAGTTCAATGGTTTTTTGCGGGTACACAAGTCTTTTTTACTAAACCCTAAGTCTATTATAAATTACGAACAAGAAGGCAAAAAAGCAAAGGTTTACCTATCCAACGGGAAAAGTCTTCAAGTATCCAGACGAAAAATTACAGAAGTTAAGAACAGCATCCGCACCAAAATATAAAAAAAGAGCGATGATTTCTCATCGCTCTTTAATGTAAATCTAAAAATTATAGCGGGTTCTGAACAGCTGCTTTATTTGCATCTAACTCACGTCTTGGAAGTAAAAACTCCCAGATTTTATCGCCAGGTGTTACATCAAATAAAACTGTAAGTGCAGGTATATGATTTGCCCCATTACGGTTTAGTGGCTGGTTCAAACGCTTCAAATCTAAGAAACGGAAACCTTCGCCCCATAACTCAATTCTTCTCTGAAAATAAATCTCTTCGAGCAATTTGTCACCGGTATTGGTTGATAACTTATAACCAGTATCTCTTCTACTAACCAAATCAAATAACACTTTTGCTGCATCGGCATTATTCCCTAATCTTGCTTTTGCTTCTGCTTCGATTAAAAACATTTCAGCTGCTCTCATGTAAGGCACATCGCCTTGAGCACTTGTTGAAGGAGTACCCGGAAGTCTAAATTTCTGATTTAGGTATGGTACTCTCACCCCACCTGGAGGTACAATAGAGTTTGCTGCAGTTGGAGCTTTCACCCACATTCTTGCTCTCACATCTGTCGTCGGAATCGCATCGTATAACTTACTATTGATTACTTTTGGATAAGTACGAATAACAGTTGAGTTGTAATTACAAGAAATATAAGAGTGATACGCACCAAAGAACTCAGACTGGTCTTCGAGGTGGTCGAAACCCCACATCCATTCTGGGTTTGTAATATCAGCAAAACCTTCTTGGTATTGAGCAACACTCATCAAAGAATATGGTTTTCTTGCTTCTTCGGCAAACTTTGCTGCATCTGCCCAGTTTTGTTGGGTAAGAGCAACACGAGCTTGGAAACCTCTCACAACTTCAAAATTGATGTGTGATTTATTTACACGAGCTGTTTTTAACAATGTTGAAGCTTGCGTAAGGTCTTTGTTTATCTGGGTATATACCTCTTCAACAGTTGCTCTTGGTTGACCTTCTGTTGTAACTGTCAATACCAACGGAACACCTAACTGCGAATTCGGCTTTGCCGAAGCATCGTAGCGTTTGCCGTATAATTGAACTAAATTAAAATAAGCCCAACCTCTTAGAGCCAAAGCTTCACCCTTAACTTGGTCTTTTTCGGCTTGTGTCCCCACAGCTTTGTCAATATTCTCAATGGCAACATTTGCATTACCAATTACACGATAATATAATTGATACGGGAAACGCGTCATAGTATTTACATCCGAGCGGTGAGCCACCCATCTGGTCTCGTTTACATGCCAGCTTGCCGAAGCAGTACCGTGCATTAAATCTTCACCCATGTGGTCTAAAATAATCATCATGGCAGGATGCCCTGAATGCCCTTGAGAATCAAGATAACGTACAATCAATGCACGATAAATGCCATTAATGGCTGCTGAGGCACTTTTTGTAGTACCATAGGCCGAGGCTGCATCGATACTTGCAGTTGGGGCCGTATCTAAAAATTCTTTTTCACATGATGTAGAAATCATGCTTAAAACAATGACGATTAAAACTAATAATCTATTTTTCATGATTTTTACCAAAATTATAATGAGAATGAAACACCTAATACTAAAGATTTTGCAGAGCTGTAAACATTACCAGTTGTTCCGCCAAAGTTTTGTTGAACGTTCATACCTTTTCTGCGAGAAGTTATGAAGAAGTTCTCTCCACTGACATACACCTGTGCATTTTCTAATTTTGCTCCTTGAGCCCATTTTTTAGGTAATGAATATGACAAAGTTACCGAGCGGATATTGAGGTAGCTTGCGTCAACCAACCATCTATCTGATGCTGCATCAAAATCAGCGGTACGTCCTGCATCCATTCTTGGCACATTTGTAATATCTCCCGGATTCTGCCATCTGCTCAAAATATCTACGTGTTTTGCGTTGTGATAACCCGCACCCATTAATGAAGCATACGAACCATCATAGATTTTACCACCAATTTGGTAAATTAACAAAGCAGAAAGCTTTATTCCTTTGTACTCGAATGTATTAGTGAATCCACCATTCAATCTTGGAATTGCCGAACCATTATAATGGAATCTTGCATTGTTGATAGAGGTTGTCAAGGTATCGCCAGTCTCTGTGATTCTTGAGTTTGCAGGTACAAAACTAATTGCTCTGTATTGTGCTTCGCCAGTTTGGGGATTAACACCGGCGTATTCTCTTAGCCAAAAATCATAAATTGAAGTTCCGACTTTGAGTTTTTTAGTACCATCAATAATCTCTGGGCTTGATTCAGGCATTTTAGTAATTTGGTTCTTAAGCTTAGTTGCATTAAGATTCAAATTCCAGTTGAAATCTTTATGTCTGACAAGGTCAATGCTCAATTCAACTTCAATACCTTTATTGTACATTGTACCGATATTCTGAATCTGAGTCAAAACACCCGATGATAAAGGCAATGGGACATCAAAAATCAAATTTGAAGAGCGTCTATCAAAGTATTCTAAAGTACCAGAAATACGATTTTTGAAAAGTCCGAACTCTAAGGCTACATCAAATGCATTGCTCGATTCCCACTCAAGATTTGGGTTTCCTTGACTCGTAGCTTGCAAAATTCCGCCTTCGGTTGCGTTATTCCAGTTAAGGTTATAAAGCAATTGTGAAGGGAAGAAGTTATCAGTTCCATCATTAAATGTTACTCTATCATTACCTGTCTGTCCGTAAGAAGTTCTCAATTTAAGATTACTGATAAATGGTAACTCTTTAATGAATGCCTCTTGGTCTAAACGCCATGCTGCACTCGCTGAGTAGAAATTACCCCAACGAACATTTCTTGAGAAACGGCTTGAACCATCTCTACGTGCTGATAGTGATAGGAAATATTTCTGGTCGAAATCATAATTAATACGTGAAAAGTATCCTTCTACACTTCTTCTGTTCATTCTTGAGTTTAAGTTGGTAGTAGTTGTGAAGTTAATTAACTCGTAATTACCTTCTGAAACCAACTGCGAACGCGAACCTTCGAGGTTATTATCAACAACATAGAAGTTCTCGTGTCCAACTAATGCTTCAATGCCGTGACGACCAAAAGTCTTGGTATAATTTAGCAATTGAGATAAGTTATAGCTGGTAATATTCTGGAACTCATGGCTCGACCTTCCTGCTGGTGAACCATCTCCAATCTCGGGGTTTCCAAATGTTACACCGTTGTAGTTTGTAATATCTGTACCTACGTTAGAAGTAAATTTGAAGTCTTTCAAGAAAGTAATCTCTGCATATGCACGACCACCCAACATATTTCTACGGAAGAAGTTCTGGTTTAGAATTGTCTCAGCTGGTGCGTGGCGTCCTGCGTACTGAGGTCTTGTAGGTAGTCCTAAAGCACTCAAGTTACCGTAATCCCATCTTCTATCGCCATTTTCAAGAAGTAAGAATGAACCCGGTTTTGCTGGGTCATAAGCATAAACAGGATATATTGGTGCCATACTTCGGCTAAAGAAGAACGGGTTTACAAATGATGTATTACCGTCTGCATCAGCTTGGTTCGAACGAATAATCGTTGCAGTTAAGTTTGCACCAGTTTTCAACCATGATTTCACTTGGTTATTCACGTTAAGACGGGCTGTATAACGGTCATAATCCGAACGAATCAAAAATCCTTTATCATTCAAATACGATAATGAAAAGAAATAATCTGACTTATTTGAAGAACCTGAGAAGTTTAAATTAACCTCATCGCGGCTACCTTGACGCATCAAAGGTTTTTCCCAATTCAAATCATCTGCCGAATAAAGTAATTTTGCGTTTGGATTGAATTTACCATTAACATCCACTAATTGATTTGCTGGCACATCATAAATGTTGTATCCAACCAATGTACCTAATCCGTTTGTAGCGTTTGCACTGGCAGTTGCAATTGCGATAGGGTTTGTTGCACGATACGCAAAACTGTTGCGGTTTGCTTCCCACATTAACGGATAATATTCTGCTGGTCCGACTCTTTCATACTCAGGTAAAGCACGCGTGTTTACACCTTTTGTATATCTAACATTAATTAGATTTTTACCGTCTTTACCTTTTTTAGTTGTAATCATTACAACGCCATTGGCAGCTCTCGAACCATAAAGTGCCGTAGAAGCAGCATCTTTCAAAACCGTAATCGACTCAATATCATCGTTGTTTAGGTTAGCAATACTTGCACTAAATGGCACACCATCAACTACATAAAGTGGTGCATTTGATGAGTTGATTGAACCAAAACCTCTGATACGAATATCTGGTGCAGAGCCTGGCTGCCCACTTCCTGCTGTTGTCTGAACACCAGCCGACACACCCGCAAGTGCCTGTCCAATGTTTGTAATCGGACGTGGCCCTAACTTATCTGCTCCAATTTTTGCAGCAGAACCTGTAAAAGAAGTTTTCTTTGCAGTTCCAAATGTGGTAACTACTACTTCGTTTAACATTTCATTGCTCGGAACTAACTGAACCTTTAATGTACTCTGGTTTCCTACAGCTACCTCTTGGTTATCGTAGCCTACAAAACTAAAAACCAAGCGTGCTCCATTGGGTACATTAATACTGAATTTACCTTCAGTGTCGGTACTTGTTCCTTTAGCAGTACCCTTCACAACGACCGAAACTCCTGGAAGTGAGGAGCCGTCTTCACCTGTCACAGTCCCCGTAACAGTCTTTTCTTGAGCATAGGATGGCGATACTGCGGCAGCCCACAAGAAAAGAATAATCTGTAGAATTCTCTTCATAAAATGATTAGTTTGAGATGTAAGTAATAGTTAACAAAGGTGCAAATATAAATCAATCTGTAATTTAAACATTATAACTTTTCCAAGACTTAAACATTATAGATAAAATCAATAAATTAATCGACATAAATCAGTCGAAAATATAAATTATTGCAAATCAACAACTTATTACAAAAAAGATTCCATAAACAATAAAAATACCGAAAATTTAGGGATGTTTTAAATTGTACTTTATTTATTAATTTTGCAGAATGGACTACTTTAAACAGCTAATCGGGCTTCTCAAAATTGAATACACCGAAGATAAATTACAGTATCAAAAACTTACCGAAAGTACATCTCTCAATGACCGCCGAGCCAACGGGCTTGCGTGGTATCCTGTGGCTATTCGTGGCTCTGAAATCAGCCGTGGAGATTATTTAACTGTTGAACTCGAACGCACAACTCATCAAGAAATACCGCACCAGTTTCGTACGGGTGTGCCTGCTGTCTTCTTCACAAATCACGACCCTAAAAAAGACCGTGTTGAGGGAACAATCAATTTCCAGAACGGAAATAGATTAAAAATTACGCTCAAAACCGATGAATTGCCCGAATGGAGCCGTGATGGAAAATTGGGAGTAGAATTGCTTTTTGATGATAATAGCTACGACGAAATGCAAAATGCCCTAAAAACGGCAAATGAGCAATATGAAAAAGGAAATTCGTTGATAAAAATACTTATCGGAGAAAAAGAACCGAGTTTTATTTCTCCCCTCTCCAGCGGGAGAGGGGTCGGGGGTGCGGTTCTCAATCCATCACAAAACGAAGCCGTAAATAAAATCCTGACAGCTGATGAGTTAGCCATCATTCATGGCCCACCTGGCACAGGTAAAACTACCACATTGGTACAAGCCATCAAGGCATTGGTCAAGCAAAATAATGAAAAGGTTTTGGTGGTAGCACCGAGCAATACTGCCGTTGATTTATTGAGTGAAAAACTACACAACGAAGGGCTGAATGTGCTTCGAGTGGGTAATCCTGCACGGGTTTCGGACGAACTGATGAGCCTTACGCTTGATGCCAAAATGGCAAATCACGATTTGCTCAAAGAAACCAAACGCCTAAAAAAACAAGCCCAAGAGTATAAAAACATGGCTCATAAGTACAAACGTAGTTTTGGAAGAGCCGAAAGCGAACAACGAAAAGCACTTTTTGCTGAAGCCCACAAGATTATGAAAGAGGTGGGCAATACTGAGCAGTATATCATAGACGATGTGGTGGCAAAGGCACAAGTCATTACGGCGACCTTGGTCGGAGCAAATCATTACACGGTCAGTAATCTAAATTATAAAACGGTTGTGATTGATGAAGCAGGTCAAGCCCTCGAACCTGCCTGTTGGATTCCGATTCTGAAAGCTGAAAAAGTCATTTTAGCAGGTGACCATTGCCAACTTCCACCTACGATTAAATCTGACGAAGCCGCACGAGGTGGGCTTTTGAAAACATTGCTCGAAAAATGCGTTGAAAATCACCCCGAAGCTGTAACACTACTCGATGAGCAATACCGAATGAATACCGAAATCATGGGTTATTCTTCAAAAGTTTTTTACGAAAATCGTTTGAAAGCTCATGCTTCGGTTGCCAAAAATAGGCTTTTTTCGGGTGATTCTCCTCTATTATTTATTGATACAGCCGGTTGTGGATTCGATGAAAAACTTGAAGGCACAAGTAGCACCAACCCCGAAGAAGCGGCTTTGCTTTTTAAGCATTTTACGGCTTTTGTAGAGGAAATTAAATCAAAATTTACGAAAGAAACCTTTCCAACAATTGCGGTTATTTCTCCGTACAAACAGCAGATTGGAATACTGAAAGAGCAACTCGAACACTCACCCGAATTGAGAGACGTCAAAGATAAGATTGCCATAAATACGATTGATAGTTTTCAGGGGCAAGAACGAGATATTGTTTATATCAGTTTGGTTAGAAGCAACGACAAAGGCGAAATTGGATTTTTGAATGATATTCGACGCATGAATGTTGCCATGACCCGTGCCAGAAAGAAATTAGTCGTAGTTGGCGACTCGGCTACGTTGGCACAACACCCATTCTACGGTAATTTTATTGAATACGCCCAGCAAATTGATGGTTATCTAAGTGCTTGGGAAATTTTGTAGCACGGGTTCAGTAACCCGTGCTAACTTTTATGCTTACAATTTCACAACTCCACCAGTTCGTACCGACTCATCGCACGCAAAAGCAATTTTAAGACTATTCACCGCATCGGCCAAGTGGTCGGTGAGGTCAATATCTTCGGTGATGGCTTTGTAGAAATACGCTTGCTCACGATTACAAAGTTCTTGATGGTCTGGTTCGTCAGTCAAATTTATCCATTCATCTTCTTTGATAAAACGGTTTTGAGCATCAATATCGGCGTGGTGATAACGCAAAGATTCGGTTTTGGTGTGTGAATCTACATTGTCAGATTTCCCACTCGAACCAGCCTCTTTGGCTACGATAGAAACACAACCTTTTGGTCCAATCACATCTTTAACAAAAAATGCCGTTTCACTCATCATTGGCCCCCAACCAGCCTCGTACCAACCTACTGAGCCATCTTCAAAACGAATCTGTAATTGTCCGTAGTTGTAATTATCGGCCGGAATATCATCCGTCATCCTCGCTCCTATTGCCGTCACTTGTAGAGGTTTTGAGCGAGTCATTTGACACATGACATCGATATAATGTACTCCACAATCCACAATCGGACTAAGGCTTTTCATCAGATTTCGGTGGACATCCCACATGTAACCTTGGCTCTGTTGATTAAGATTCATCCTCATTACCAATGGTTTACCGAGTGTTTGTGCCAATTCGACAAACTTCTCCCACGACGGATGGTGTCTTAAAATGTAGCCAACAACAACTTTTTTATTAACTTCTTTGGCTTTCTCAACAACTCGAATCGAGCCTTCGACAGTATCGGCCAATGGTTTTTCGATAAATATGTGACAACCTGCCTCTAAACCTTGTATCGCAAAGGCTTCGTGTGTATCTGGGTAAGTAGAGATACATACCGCATCGGGTTTGGTTTGGGCAAGAGCTTGGGTATAATCTGAGAAAAGTGGATAACCTCCACCCAGTTTTTCATTAAGTACCTCTTTACTTTTTCCGGTCGAGACGATTCCGCAGATTTCAAATCCATCGTGGTTATGATAAGCTGTGGCGTGCGATGCTCCCATGTTTCCGCATCCTACCACAAGTACCCTTATCGGAGAGTTTGGTTTTGTCATTGAGTCGAATAGTTTTGTTTTTTACAAAGATTCATTAAGCAAAAATACGTCTTAACATCTGAGATTTGCTATTGATTCGATTGATTTTTCGCTAAATTTAGATTCATAATATAAATCCTGAATTACATCAGGCCTCATAAACACTTGATTTTGAACCAATTAAATATCAGTACAAATAAATCTATCTTAAAAGAAAACGAAATATTTTATTAATCTACTTGTTTTATAGACTAAATAGTATTTATATTTGCAACATATTCATCAATCAAGAAAACCAGAATCAAATGCGTAGCCGAATTCAACTTATAAAAAATATTCTTCCAAAAATTACAGCAATGCTAATTGCCGTTGTACTTTGGGTAGGTTTCAAGACTAAGAATAATGATACACCGTATGAAGTCGAAATCAAAAAGTGGCATCAGAGTCGAATTGATAAACTGAAAACCGAAAACGGTTGGCTCAATCTCGCAGGGTTATTCTGGCTCGATGAAGGAGTAAATACATTTGGCGGAAATACGGAAAACAAAATCATTTTTCCGAAAGGTACAAGCGATGATTTTTTGGGTGAAATTACCTTAAAAAATGGCGAAGTCTATTTCAAAAACACCAAAAACGTTAAGATTCTCAATAATAATAATCCAGTAAACGAAATCCGACTTTATCCTTACCAAGTAAACGGAAAACCGACGATTCTCGAACATAAAACGTTAAAGTTGTTTATCATTAAACGCGGAGATAAATTTGCGATTCGATTACGAGATTTAGAGAGTCCAATCCTCAAGAACTTTACTGGAATCGAAACCTTCAAAATTGATTCTTCCTACAAAATTCAAGCGAAATTTATTCCGACCGCAGGAAAGAAAATAGCCATTTTGGATGTAACAGGTCAAGTTTCTCAGCAAGATTCGCCCGGAACACTCGTTTTTAGACTACATGGCAAAGAACACCACTTAGATGCACTTGCCGAGGGCGACGAACTTTTCATCATTTTTGGTGATAAAACTAATAAAAAAGAAACATACGGTGCAGGGCGTTTTCTTTATGCACAAAAACCTGATAATCAAGGCAATGTAACACTCGATTTCAATAAAGCTACCAATCCGCCGTGTGCATTTACACCTTATGCTACTTGTCCGCTTCCGCCCAAACAAAATCAATTATCAGTCGAAGTCAAGGCTGGCGAGAAGAATTACGGACACCATTAAAATCGAAACTTACCCTAAACTAAATCGGATGCCTAACATCATACATGTTGGGTATCAATATGGTCGTGTGCTGTTACAGGAATGGCAGAGGTCTCATAAGCTTCGAAAGGTGGTTCGACTCCACTCACGACACCCATCGCTTTCAATCGAAAAGTGGTTTTGTTGTATTCATTCGTACTTGGGTAGGCTTCATTTTACCTACCCAAATTACTTTGATTCCGTTTTTTCAATTAAAATATTTATCTTTACCACCAATAATAGAGTCAAAATTTAAAACAGTTCGATGAAAAAAGTATATATAAGTGATTCAGGACCCAAAGTATCAGAGGCAATTTATGGTTTTTGGAGATGGTCGGATGAGGGTGAGGTTTCGGTGTCAAAAATCGAAGAAATCGTCAATCTTTGCTTAGAACTTGGTATCAATACATTTGACCACGCCGATAGTTACGGCAATGAGCAAGTAGAAGAGAATTTCGGTAAAGTGATTCAGAATAAGTCTTTCAAACGTGAAGATATTGTTTTGTTTAGCAAATGTGGAATCCGTGAATCAGCCAATGGTAAGTTCACTTATTACGATAATTCGAGAGAATTTATCACAAATAGCGTTGATAATTCACTAAAAAAACTCAAGACCGATTATCTTGATATATTTCTTTTGAGTCATTTCGATTTATTGGCCGATATTGAACAAACCGCCATGACACTCGAAAGTTTGGTGCATAATGGCAAAGTGAAGCACATCGGAGTTGCTAATTTTACAGTTTTTCAGCATCAATTACTCGCTTCACACCTCAATATTCCGATTGTTACCAATCACGTTGAGCTAAATCTGATGAATCTCTCGGCAGTCGAAGACGGACGGATTGATTTCTTGAAACAACAATACAGCAAACCATTGGCTTGGTCGCCACTTGCAGGTGGAAATATCTTGAATGGTCAAGACCCTAAATCGTTGAATATCAGAGCCAAGCTCGAAAAATTAGGGACAAAATACGATGCCAATGTAGAGCAAATGGCGGTTTCGTGGTTGATAAAACTCGGTACGTTACCAATTATCGGTTCACTTTCCGAAAATCGAATCCGCAATGCTGCAACTGCTACCAACATCAATATCGACAAACAAGACTGGTACGAGATTTATCAATTGGCACTAAAAAGCTAATTTATTTAATCAATAAACCTATATTTTTCATCCATCCGTGTTAATTTTGTTATGTGCGAACCAGCTTCGCACATAACATCATTCAACCGTTATGAAAAAAGCGTTATTCTTATTCCTTCTGATTAGTTATTTATCTCATTCACAGCAATTTACGTCTTCAAATCTCCCAATAATCATTATTGATACCAAAGGTAAAGCTATCTTCGATGAGCCAAAAGTCCCCGCCGAAATGAAGATTATCAATAATGGTAAAGGAAAAACGAATAACCTTACTGATAAACCAACCGATTATAATGGCTTAATCGGAATCGAGTTGCGTGGTTCTTCTTCTCAAATGTGGCCCAAGAAGCCTTATGGTTTTGAACTTCAAGATGCCAAAGGAAATGCCGTAAATGCTTCAATCTTTGGTTTTCCACCTGAGTCTGATTTTACACTTTTTGCTTCGTACAATGAGCGGAGTTTGATGCACGCTGTCTTGGCTTTTAAATTGGCTCGTGAGATTTTTCCGTACGCGAGCCGCACACAATATGTAGAATTGGTTTTGAATGGCGAATACCAAGGCATTTATGTAGTAATGGAACGTATCAAAAGGGATGTAAATCGGGTAAATATATCTAATCTAAGAGAAGAAGACATCAAAGGCGATGAGTTGACAGGTGGCTATATCATTAAAATTGATAAACCAACGGGTTCAAATTTAGGAAGTTGGTCCTCTCAATATTCTAATAGTACTCTCAACCCAAACAAAAAGACCACTTATTTTTATGAAGCACCCAAAAGCATAAATAACTTTCAAAAAGCCTATATAAAAGCCTACATTGACAGTGTCGAAAACGCCATCCAAGCACCTAATTTTGCCGACCCAAGATTGGGTTATCGCAAATTTATCAATACGAGTTCATTCGTAAAAATGATGGTTTTGAATGAAGTTACTAAGAATATTGATGGTTATAGAATCAGTTCTTTTTTCTACAAGGATAAAAATAGCAAAGACGGACGGCTGAATTGTGGACCACCTTGGGACTATGATTTTTCGTTCGGAATGCCCGACTACTGTGAGGCTTGGACAACATTTAATTTTGTTTTCAACAATTTTAATACAATTTGTAGCTCCGATAACTGGCAGATTCCGTTTTTTTGGAATCGATTAGTGCAAGACAAAGCGTTTTACGATGAATTAAAAACTGAATATACTTTTCAGAGACTCAAGGGTGCTTTGCGTTTAGAAAGGATTAAAGCACACGTAGATTCGATGAAAACGCAACTTCAAGAAGCACAAGTCCGAAATTTTCAGAAATGGCAGATTTTAGGAAGATACGATTGGCCAAACAAGACGTTTCCAGCCACTTGGGAGGGCGAAGTAGCCGAAATCATGCCGTGGGTTGAAGCTCGACTGAATTGGATAGACCGCCAATGGCTCGACCCAAGTTTGGTTGGACTAATTACGAGCGACGAAGATGATATTGAAAATACTGGTTTAAAAATCTACCCGAATCCCGTCTCTGAACGATTTACGGTTGAGTTTTATAGTTCTAAAGCACAAAAAGTGAAATTTTTGATAAACGACGAATTGGGCAGAACTATAAATACAATCGAAAAAGAAGTGGACTTAGGCTTGAATCAAATTGATTTGAATGCTGAAAAAATCCTAAAATCAAATTCTATAAACGTATTGCATCTCAATATTGATGGTAAAAAGTTGAGTAAAAAAGTAGTTCATCAATAACTATTTTTATCGAAAACCTCAACCGTTTTGTTATAAAAGTTAATCGCTTTTTGCGGCGATTTTCCGATACAAACTACCCCAATTTTTCCAAATTCTGATAAAGCCCCAATCATGTGAAACATAACACCCTCTTGGGTTGCGGCATCGTAGTGTAGGCCGTTACAAATGGCAATATCAATCAAATCAGGCGGAGTGATACCCTTGTATCGCTCAGATTTCAGATTGTCGGATGTAAAATAGTAGCGATTTTGGCCATTTGGCATTGTATAAATTCCATTTTGGTAATCATAATATCCATCTGTCAAATATTGAAGCATCAAAAACGGATGCGTTGTACCACCTTTCCGAAGGTTAATTTCGATGGCGTAATGCTTCCAAATGTTATCTTCTTTAACAGATAGAAAATCAATTCCAAAACGGCCCAAAACCCCTTCTATTTTTAACTGTTCGGCTACTTTCTTTGCCATTTTGGCAATCTCAACTGCGTATTCTCTATCGGCTGGGAAACTCGCACCTATATAAACTTGATTAGATTCTCCTCCTAAAACTTGGTCGTGAGTCGAGATAACTTCGACATCACTCGTTGGAGTTATTCTACACTGAACCGAAGGCGATGTTTTGATTTCACCTTCGATAAATAACTCGACAATTGCCTGCATTTCTACGATTTTCTGCAAGTATAGTTCATAAGAAATATCGGGCGAAACAATCTTCAATCTTGATTCAAATTCTATTTCAATTTTACTTTTTAGGACATCATCAACCGCCAATCCATCAAAACGAAAAACCGCATTACCATCACCCGAAAATCCATCATTCAGTTTCACGACTGCTTTCCTGATTGCTGGATATTTAGTTTTTAATAAACATAATGCCTCAATTACATCTTGTTTAGATTTCAAATCTTCAAAACCATCGGGTAATGGGATATTGACTTGTTTAAAAATTTTACGACTCCCGCTCTTTGTACCCAAATAATACAAGTCAGGATTACACCCATAAATTGGTAATTCGAGCCTTAGAGCAAGTTCTTGCTCATGCTTTGTAACATTGTAAACTGCCAAATGAGCAGCGTGATTTGGTGGAATATGCTCTTTAATGCTTTGTATGAGTCGAGGCCGAAGAAGTATTTTTTCGGTCAATGATTTTACCGAATTATCGTAACAACTCAGCATTGTAAGCCTTTTTTGGGCGTGCCAGTAGGTAACTCCAGGAAGTAAATGAAGATAATAATCAACAATAATGGGTGAAATCGGTAGGCTACTTAGATAAATGACATGAGTTCGGGGCATTCGCAGTAGCATCAGAAGGCACAATAGTCGTTCTTCGTAGAATACATGGTCGCCTCCTGTACGGCTTAAAATCTCTTCATCGAGGGTAAGGCTCGGCACAACCACAACCGTTTTGGGAGCCATGGGGTCATGGAAAACGCTACCAAACTGTTCGACCAAACGCTGCTGGAGCGACTGATATAAATCGGAGTACTGTATAGATTGAGTATCTACCATATTATTGCTTAGAAATAATCAAAGTAAGATTATTCTAAGCTGTGATAATATGAGCAATATCATATTAGGCTGATAATCAACTAATTATGCATATACTTTTTCTTTGAGCCATTTTTTTATTGTATTGGTCATTGCTTCAAATTCTATCAAAAATCCATCGTGACCGTAAAGCGATTCGATGTATTGATAAGTTGCATTCGGAATATTGTTTGCCATAAACTCTTGCTCAACCGGCGGAAAAAGGAAATCTGAGCTAATTCCAATCACCAAAGTATTTGCTTTTACCAATCCTAATGCCTCTTTTACACTCCCTCGTCCACGCCCAACATCGTGCGAATCGAACATTTTTGAGAGTGTCCAATACGAGAAGGCATTGAAACGCTTTTGGAGTTTTTCGCCTTGGTAATTCTGATAAGTATTTGCCCTAAAAAAGTCTTTTTGACCTTCATCGCGGCTTTGAGTGCGGTTATAAGTATCGTAATTTCGATACGAAAGCAACGCAATCGAACGAGCCACTTTCATCCCTTCCATTCCAGCTTTTGGATTTCGCTGTTGCCAAGTTGGGTCAGCGGCAATCGCCATTCGTTGCGATTCATTGAAAGCAATTCCCCACGGCGAATGAATGGCATTGGTCGAAAACAAAATCAAATTTTCGGTAACTTCGGGTTGCATGATTGCCCATTCTACTGCTTGTTGACCGCCCAAAGAACCACCCAAAAGTGTATTTATTTTATAAATTCCGAGTTCTTGACGAAGAATATCCAATGCTTTTACGACATCGCGAATCGTCAGAAACGGAAAATCGTGGTAATACGGCTCGCCAGTTATTGGATTGATACTCAACGGATTAGTCGAACCATAATGCGAACCCAAAATATTAGCACAAACAATAAAATGCTCCTGCGGATTATACAATCTTCTTTCACCAATCAGCCCATTCCACCAATCAGCCGGATTAGCATTGCCAGTGAAAGCATGACAAACCCAGACGACATTGCTGCGGTCGGCGTTGAGTTCTCCCAAAGTTGTATAAGCCAGCTCAAATTCGGGTAGCCACTCACCCGATTCGAGTTTAAAAGGTTCTTCGTGTTTGTATTTTTTAATGTTTTCCATCATCTCTAATTCGTCAAAAAACTATAGGTAGAACGGGTTTAGAACCCGTTCAAACGATTATAATGCCTGAGTAATATCGGCTTTGATATCATCAATATGCTCAATACCAAGTGAGATACGCAACAGATTTGGGTCAACTCCTGCCGATTTTTGCTCATTTTCAGATAACTGTGAGTGAGTTGTTGAAGCAGGGTGAATAATAAGCGTTTTAGAATCGCCGACATTTGCCAAATGTGAAATCAATTTTAGGCTATTCACAAACTTTTCGGCACGTTCACGACCACCTTTGAGTTTAAACGAAAGCACACCGCCAAAGCCCCTTTCGAGGTATTTTTTGGCTAATTCATGCGAAGAATGGCTCTCCAAACCAGGGTAATTGACAGATTCAACCTCTGGATGTGCCTGTAACCACTGAGCCAGAGCGAGGGCGTTCTCGCAAGTGCGTTCTACTCGCAAAGTGAGCGTTTCGAGTCCTTGAATCAACAAGAATGAGTTAAATGGAGATTGTGAAGGACCCCAATCACGCAAGCCCTCAACACGGCAACGAATGATAAACTGGATGTTTCCGAATGGTCCACCAATACCAAAAACGTCATTCAACACCAACCCATGATAACTCGGAGAAGGCGATGTAAATTGTGGGTATTTGCCATTGCCCCAATTGAAAGTTCCGGCATCTACAATCACACCACCCATGCTGGTTCCGTGTCCACCAATCCATTTTGTGGCAGATTCAATAACGATATTTGCACCGTGCTTGATTGGCTGACAGATTGCTCCGCCCGCTCCAAAAGTATTATCTACAAAAAGCGGAAGGTCATATTTTTTTGCCAATGCCGCAAATGCTTCAAAATCTGGCACATTCAATCCCGGGTTTCCGATAGTTTCGAGATAAATCAATTTTGTTTTTTCGTCAATCAATTTCTCAAAACTTTCTACTTTATCGCCATCGGCAAAACGAGCCTCAACGCCGATTCCTTTAAATGAATTCTTAAACTGATTATAAGAACCACCGTACAAGTAAGAAGTTGTTACGAAGTTATCGCCCACCGATGTACAGTTGTTGATAGCAATAAACTGTGCCGCATGACCCGAAGCAACTGCCAAAGCAGCCACGCCGCCTTCGAGAGCCGCTACACGTTTCTCGAAAACATCATTAGTAGGGTTCATGATGCGGGTATAAATATTCCCAAACTCTTTGAGAGCAAAAAGATTAGCACCGTGTTCTGAACTTTTAAATTGATACGCTGTAGTCTGATAAATTGGTACAGCACGAGATTGGGTTGTTGGGTCTATCTCTTGACCAGCATGCAATTGGAGGGTTTCAAATTTGAATGACATGACTATATTGATTTATGATTTACGAATTTTGATTTACAATTTCAGTTTTGAGAATAAATCGTCTTTGCGTCTCGATTTGAGGCGTAGATAGACAAACGATAATAAAATCAGAGATTTGTGTGCTGTGGTGGCACACACATTCGGCGAATGTGAAAAGTGTTTTGCATTGCTTTGATTGTTTATAAACCCGAAATCACCCGATTTCGGTAGGTTTTGGCACCTTACCCGTATGGAGGCGGGGCAGGTTGTCCGAAGTTCACAGAGCCTATTCTCTCCCTTCGTCTGTATAAATCAATCTCTTTATCGGAGAATGAATAACGCTACAAAATTAGGTGTGGATTTGAATGTTACAAAACAAAATCAATATTTTTATTTTTCTGCAACAACAACAATAATGGTTTTATTTACTTTATTGACTGATTTTAAGGCAACTACATAACTTTTTCCTCTGATTTGTAAGGTTGTCTGAACTGCCTTTTTAGAATTTGGGATTTGAAAAATTACATCTTTATAATCACAACTACACGAACTGACCGAATTTGAAACATTTAGTTTAATACCATCGCCTTTCAATTCATTGAACGAGACAGTAATTCCTGACTTAAAGATTGCCATGTTTTCTAATTCAATGGTCTTCTCTTCGCCATTTGGAGTAGGAAAATCTCCTCGGTTACAAGCAAAAACCAAAGTAGAAAAGAGTAAAATGTATAGCTTTTTCATAAAATTTTAGAGTTTTATGAAGGATTCTGATACATCAAAAATGGTTGGATTCTGTATTGAAGAAATTAAAAAAATGGTAGTCAAATCTTGGATACAAAATAAAGATTATGACTACCAAATTATCGTTTTATCTCACTGTTATGCCCAATTGCTCATCCTCGTCTTCGTATTCTAATTCGGCATCTTTCTCCCAGATTTCCATTTCGCAAGGCTTACAATTAAACTTCAATTTATATTCGTTTTCGCCATGTTTGAGGGTCAATGGTTCTACCAGCTTCTCGCCCATTGTATCACGCTGAAACTTGGCACATTTGCCCAACTCGTACTTGACACAATACTTAGTTGTCATTACACGAGATTTGCCTGGGTCCCATTGTAGTTCGAATGCTTTTTCGATTTCTGAAACGCCGTGACGGGTATAAAATGCCCTTGCCAGGCGGTTTGAAACATTGTATGTATAATCTAAAGCACTTACTGGATATGGATGATTGGTTTTCTGAATCGGGAATTCTTCTCGGTGATATTCTTTCACACGAATATCTACCAATTGGTCAAGTACCTCTCTTCTGATTTCGTTTACTTTTGAAATGGGCAAAAACCAATTACCCGAAAAATCGACCTCAATATCATCAACAACAAAAGGAGTATTGCCCGTTTTTGATAGATTTTTCTTGATATTTGGAATAACCGACTCAGTAGAATTGGCCAATACCTTCTCAGCTTGCATTTCTACAGTGTTTTGGTGTCCGTCTTCGTCGATAGCCGTCAATCTAAATCCATCAGAAGTTTCGCCAAAAAACAGTTTAACGCCAATTTTGCGTACTGCACTGTTTTCTTTTTCAACCATTTTATTGAATTCGGCATCCGAATTTCGGTAAATGACCGTCCCGATTGGCAATGGCTTAAAGGTATTCGGAATCACAATATTGTTAAAAATAACGTTGATTTGAGCACCATCTGCCTCACCATTGGCATTTATAAAATAGAGTCCGTCGCCATTGTTTAGCTTCTCGTAGTTTTCTATTACATATCCATTTGCTTTGATTTCGAGAAGTTTACCGATATACTGACCTTGCGATTTAGGGCTTTCCCAATTTCCAATCTTTTCTTTGCGTTTATTCACAAAATAATCGGTATATCCACGATTAAAACTCCTATCTAATTCTGGCTCGAAGTTGTAGAATGTCCTTCCCGAAGATGCCTTTTGGTATCGGTCAGCATTGGCATCTAAGAAAGTATCTAATTTTTTTCTGAGATATGAAGTATTATTTTTTACATAAACGATGTCTTTCAGACGACCTTCAATTTTGAAAGAACAAATCCCGGCTTCGATGAGGTTAGGGAGTTGGTCGCTTAAATCTAAATCCTTGATTGAGAGTAAATGACTATTTTCGATAAGAGTTGTGCCGTTTCCGTCAATCAATTGGTAAGGTAAACGGCAGTTTTGGGCACACGAACCACGGTTTGCACTGCGTTCGCCACCTGCAATACTCATGTAGCAGTTTCCGCTAAACGAAACACACAACGCTCCCGAAACAAAGAATTCGAGTTCGACATCTGTAGCTTCATGAATCTCTCTGATTTGGTCTAAGTTCAATTCACGGGCTAAAACCACACGTTTCATACCCGCATCGGCCAAAAATTTCACGTGTTTAGGGTCTCTATTATTTGCTTGTGTACTGGCATGAATCACGATTGGAGGCAAATCCATCTCCATAATGGCCATGTCTTGCACAATTAGGGCATCTACACCGATTTCATAAAGTTCATAAATCAGCTTTCGACACGTTTCTAATTCGTCATCGTACAAAATGGTATTGATTACCACAAAAACCTGAGCCTTAAACAAGTGAGCATAGCGAACCATTTCGGCAATGTCTTCTACCGAATTAGTGGCGTTTGTTCTTGCCCCAAATTGCGGAGCTCCAATATATACTGCATCTGCACCCGCATTGATTGCTGCCATACCTTGAATCAAGTTTTTGGCTGGTGCAAGAATCTCAATTTTTTTTCTATTACCGTCTTTGCTACTCATATTTTTATTAACTTCCAATCAAGCCACAAAAATACGAAATACAATCGAACAATTGTGGATAAGTCTAATGACGAATCAATAGAATGAGTTGAATATATCGAACAAGCTACATAATTAGCTGATTATCAATACATTTTGAAATCTTCTTTTGATTCAAATACAATAAAATTATTTTGTATAAGCTGTTATTTTGATGAGTATTTACTTTAAATTTTCACATTTTGTTTAACAAAATTGCAAATTTTCAGAATGGACTAATCAAAAAATAAATCGTCAATAAATAACTGAATATCAATTACTTATTGACGACTTTATTATGCCCCTTCGTGTAATAGCATGTAAAAATAAAATCACCACTAAGGAACTTAGGACAAAAAGTTTCACTAATAAATAATCAAACTAAGTGAATCTATGTGTTCTACGTGAGCTTAGTGGTAAATTTAAAAATACGATTTTATCAACCGAAAGCGAATAAATACTGCAGAATTTGTTCTATTTTCGATGAATTACCGTTGGGGCAGCTTGGGCACCCGCATACAAAACAATATCGGCAATCGTAACTCTTTTGGGCGTGTTTACCGCATACAGAATAGCATCCGCTACGTCTTCTGGGAGAATCGGGTCGAATCCTTCATAAACTTTTTTGGCACGGTCAACATCTCCTTTGAATCGAACAACCGAGAACTCTGTTTCAACAGCCCCCGGAGCTATATTTGTAATCTTGATACCGTGCTGCGTCAAATCTAAACGCATTCCCTCACTTAGTGCTTCAACAGCGGCTTTTGAGGCACAATAAACTGCCCCATTGGCGTATGTCCACTTACCCGCAACCGAACTCAAATTAACGATATGACCCGTTTTTCGCTCAACCATTATCGGCATAACAGCCTTAGAAACGTACAATAATCCTTGTACATTACCATCAATCATGGCATCCCAATCATCGAGGCTTCCTTCATTAATTGGTGATAAGCCATGAGCATTCCCTGCGTTATTAACCAATATATCAATATTCTTCCAATCGTCTGATAATGAACCTATTGCAACCAAAACTTCGTCTTTTTTTCGTACATCAAAAGTAAGCGTAGTTACCTTTACCAATTCAGATAATTCGGTTTTGAGTTCGTCTAACCTTTCTTGACGACGGCCACATAATATTAGATTAATACCATTTTGAGCAAACGCTTGGGCAGTGGCTCTGCCGATACCCGAAGACGCTCCAGTGATGAGTGCAATTCGTTGATTCATAAGAAGTTAATCGAAATTTGTTGTCGCAACTGCGAACCATACTTATTTATATAACCTTTGGACCTTGCTGATTAATTCCCGAAACAAATAAATTAGTGTCGATTCCGGCAGATTCAAAGGTAGATTTCATGGCTGCACCTACTTTTTGAGCGGTTTCTAAGCCCTTTGAGAATGCAAATATTGACGGGCCAGCCCCCGAAATGCTGCAACCCAATGCCCCTGTATTGAGAGCGGCTTGCTTTACATTGTCGAATTCAGGAATCAGAATCGAGCGAACTGGCTCGATAATTACATCTTTCATCGAACGTCCAATCAATTCATAATCATCTGATAACAAACCAGTTATCATACCTGCCACATTTCCCATTTGGGTAATTGTGTTTTTAAGCGAAACTTCTGCTCGCAGAATATGACGTGCATCTTTGGTATTTACTTCAATATCGGGGTGTACGATTGAAACGTATAAATCGGAAGGAGTATTGATTTTGAAGACATCAAGCGGATAATAGCTACGAACTACAACAAAACCACCCAACAACGACGGTGCAACGTTATCGGCATGGGCCGAGCCGCATGCAACACGCTCGCCCTCCATCGAAAACGGCAGTAATTCTTTGGTTGTCAATGGTTTATCGAGTAATTCATTCACTGCAAAAACACCCGCAACAGCACTTGCCGAACTACTACCGAGTCCGCTACCAAGGGGCATTTTTTTGTGTAATTCGACATCAAAACCTTGCTTTACACCAATTTTTTCGAGGTAGGCAATAATTGGTACCGTAACGGTATTTCGATTAACATCGTAGGTTAATTTGCCTTCATCGCCCGTAATATTCGTAATCACAATCTGAGAGTCGTTGCGTTTACTCACAATCACTTCATCGCCCGGATTGTCAACAGCAAATCCGAAAATATCAAAACCACAAGCAACATTGGCAACAGTTGCAGGTGCAAAAATTTTTATTGAAGACATCTTCTTTGGTTTATTTTATACGCCATTTTGGTATTCGACACATTAAAGATGGCGAAATATGAATTTACTCTTCAAATAACTCCCGAATCGTTGCCAAAACTGCTTTAAAAGTTTTAGAGTCAATCTTTCCTAATTTCTGGATTAACCTCGACTTATCAACAGCCCTCATTTGGTCGATAGCTACTTGCCCTTCTGTATCCTGAAATACTGTTTCAATTCGAGTTGGATATAGCTTGATTGTAGTGGTCATAGGAGCAATCAACACTGTATTGAGATACTTGTTAATATCGGAAGGTGAAATCACTAAACAAGGGCGAACCTTTGCTATTTCACTACCCTGTGTTGGATTTAATTGAATCAGCCAAACCTCTTCTCTTTTTACTTCCATTCCCACTCCTCCTCATCAAATCTATTATTAATCTGACTAAATTCGTCTAAAATCGTATCATTATTCACAGAATTAGCTAATCTGATGGTATCAGCCCAGCCTTCTCGTACTTTAGTTTTAGGACGTAAAACAATTTCATCGTTACGAAAGATAATTTCAACCTGTTCGCCAATATTGTATTGCTCAATGATTGTTTTAGAGAGTCGTATGCCTTTAGAATTTCCGATTTTGATTACATCAACTGTCATATTGTAATTATTTTGTAATTACAAATAAATTAAAAATATAGTTTATAACAAATAAAATATTCTCAAATCTCTACACCAAATAACTACTAATACTCATAATATCGGCAAAAACACCCGAAGCCGTAACTTCGGCACCTGCACCTGGGCCTTTGACAACTAACGGATTAAATTTGTAACGTTCGGTTGTAAACGAAACGATATTTTCAGAACCTGCCAAATTGAAAAACGGATGCGATTTTCCAACCGTTTTGAGAGCAATCGAGGCCTTTCCATCTTCGAGTGTTGCGATAAACCTCAACACTTCGCCATTGGCTTCGGCATCGAGCAACATTTTCTCAAATCGGGCATTATCTTTAGCTAATTCTACAAAAAACTCATCGACCGATGGAGCAGCTAAACAGGCTTCGTTGAGCAATGGCGTTAGTTCTACCTCTTCTGGTTCGATTTTTAAACCAGTTTCGCGAGCCAAAATCAAGATTTTACGTGCAACGTCTTGACCACTCAAATCATCACGTGGGTCTGGCTCGGTATAGCCCTTAGCTTTTGCTTCTTTCACAACATCGACAAAGCTCTCTCCTACCTTAAATGTATTAAAAATATACGCCAAAGTACCCGAAAGCACAGCTTCGATTCGGTGAATCTTATCGCCGCTGGTTATCAACCCTTGAAGCGTATTAATGATTGGTAAACCTGCCCCAACGTTGGTTTCGTATAAGAATTTCACCCCACGACGTTGTGCCGCTTTTTGGAGCGTGTAGTATTGTTCGTAACGCCCCGAATTGGCAACTTTATTCGGCGTAACGATTGATACTGAGCTATTTAATAGCGAATAATAATACTGAACAATGTTTTTATCGGCAGTACAATCAATGAAAACTGAATACGGTAAATTCAAATCTTGGACTTCGCTCACAAAACCGCCAATATTGGCTAATTCTCCTTTGTCGGTCAAATCATCTTTCCAGTTATCAAGGCTAATACCATCGGCATCAATCAACATTCGGCGTGAATTTGTAACACCTACCAGCTTGATATTGAGGTTTTTACGTTCTTTCAAATACGCTTTTTGTGAATTGATTTGATTCAAAAGAGCCGTTCCGATGAGTCCTGTTCCGACTAAATAAAGATTCAATGTCAAACCATCAATCTGGAAGAAGGTTTCGTGAATGGCATTGAGAGCTTTTGTAATATCTTTTTTGTTGATTACCACCGAAATATTCAACTCCGAAGAGCCTTGAGCAGTAGCCACCACATTGATACCGTTTTTGCCAAGTACCGAGAATAATTTACCCGAAGTACCCGACGAAGACTTCATGCCTTCGCCCACAACGGCAATAACCGAAAGACTTTGCTCGATGATGATATTATCGACTAATCCTTGTGCTATTTCGGCAGCGAAGCCTTCTTCGAGAATCTCTTTTACGCCGTAAGCCGATTTTGGGTCAACCGCAAAACAGATTGAATGCTCGGATGAAGCCTGCGAAATCAGTATAACAGAAATCTTATTTTTGGCCAAAATCGAAAATAATTTCGATGATACACCAGCGACTCCAATCATTCCGCTTCCTTGGATATTCACCAAAGCGATGTCATCTATCGAAGAAATTCCAGTTATTGGATACTCTTTTTCTTCGGCTGTTTTGCTAACGAGTGTTCCTTCGTGTTTTGGATTGAAGGTATTTAATATTTTTAATGGAATATTCTTCTGAAACGCTGGCGTTAGACTCGGTGGATAAATTACTTTTGCCCCAAAATGCGATAATTCCATCGCTTCGGCGTAGGTAATTGTCGGAATCGTAAAGGCATTTTTAACTTTACGAGGGTCAGAGGTCAGCATTCCATCTACATCCGTCCAAATTTCTATTACACTGGCATTGAGTGCTGCTCCAAAAATTGACCCAGAGTAATCCGAACCGCCACGACCAAGCGTAGTCGTAACGCCATCTATCGTCGAGCCGATAAACCCAGTAATACACTGCAAAGCCTTAGTTTGGGCAAAATGCTTACGGATTAATTCGTTGGTCAAATCAAAATTTACTTCGGCATACCCAAAATTATCATTGGTTTTGATGACTTTTCGAGCATCCAAAAACTCGGCATCAACCCCACGAGATTTGAGGGTTTCAGAAACAATCGTTGTAGAAAGTCTTTCGCCAAAACTTACTACTAAGTCCATCGTTCGGAGTGAAAGCTCACGAATCAAAGCAATTCCACGCAAAAGGTCTTCTAATTCGTTAAATAAACCTTTTACTTTGGCAATTACACTGCTTTGAGATTTCACATCAATCAATCCTCGAACCGCATTAAAATGGCGTTCTTCGACCGAGCGAAGCTGTTCGAGATACTCTGAGTCGTTTTGAGAAGCCAATTTGGCAATATCAATCAAGCGATTCGTGACTCCACCCATTGCCGAGAAAACCACAGCGATTTTGCGACCTTGTTTGATGTTGTCTTGAAGAATTTCAATGACTTGATTGATACTCTCAACAGTACCGACAGATGTTCCTCCGAATTTTAAAACTTTCATAAACCGACAAGCCCCCTTCCCCAGAGGGGGGTAAGTTAAGTACAATTTCCCCCTCTGGGGGATAGGGGGCTTATAAAAAAAGTCCTCTCTGGTTTTGTCAGAAAGGGCTTTAGATGAAGTATTTGCAAATATACTCATTTAGCAATGACAATTTGTATGCCAAGACAACAATTTATGATTGCTAATTGTATTTTTCTTAGATGAAGTCTTTAAAGTGGGTGAATTCATTGGATTATTCGCTTACAACCGCTGTCAGGGACTTGCCGTCTGGCGTTCTAAACCCTGACAGCGTTAATACTATTCATCTTATAATTTCTCCAAAATTCTTTCTATCGAAACTTGGTAGCCGATTTTTTCACGTAATTCGTTGATATGAACACGCTCTTGCTCCATGCTATCACGATGACGGATTGTTACAGTATCGTCTTCCATTGTCTGGTAATCAACCGCAATACAGAACGGTGTACCAATCAAATCTTGGCGAGTATAACGTTTACCAATTGCACCGCCTTCGTCGTAAGTGGTAACAAATGACGACTTCAATGATTTGGCAATCGCTTCGGCCTTCTCGGCCAAACCATCTTTTTTAACCAATGGCAACACGGCCGCCTTGATTGGAGCTAATGCAGGATGTAATTTCAAATAAGTGCGTTCTTTGTCTTCTTTGCCCTCTTCGTTGCTCGGAATCACCTCTTTTGTGAACGCATTGCAGAATGTAGCCAAGAAAAGACGGTCAGCACCAACAGAAGTTTCGACAACGTACGGAATGTAGTTTCCGTAAGGTTTGCCATTTTCGTCTAATTCGGGGTCAAAATATTGTTGTTTTTTCTTAGACAATTCTTGGTGATTTCTCAAATCAAAATCCGTACGCGAATGAATACCCTCGATTTCACGGAATCCGAATGGGAATTCAAACTCAATATCAACGGCTGCGTTGGCATAGTGAGCCAGTTTTTCGTGGTCGTGGTATTGTAGTTTTGAAGCTGGCAAACCAATTGCTTGGTGAAATTTCATACGAGTTTCTTTCCATTCTTTATACCATTCCATTTCGGTTCCAGGGCGAACAAAGAATTGCATTTCCATTTGTTCAAATTCACGCATACGGAAAGTAAACTGACGAGCTACAATCTCATTACGAAACGCCTTCCCGATTTGGGCAATACCAAATGGAACTTTCATACGGCCCGATTTCTGAACATTCAAGAAGTTTACAAAGATTCCTTGAGCTGTTTCAGGGCGAAGGTAAATCATCGTAGAATCTTCGGCAACCGACCCGATTTGGGTAGAAAACATGAGGTTAAATTGCTTAACATCCGTCCAGTTTAATGTTCCCGAAATCGGACAAACGATATTTTCGGCAATAATCAAATCACGTACAGCTGCTAAGTCTTCGGCACCGAGCAAACGTCCCATCTCTTGCAAAAGAGCATCGGCTTTTTCGTTTTGACCAGCCGCACGATATTCTTCGGCTTTGCCTTCGAGCAATTGGTCGGCACGGTAGCGTTTTTTGCTGTCTTTGTTATCAATCATTGGGTCATTGAAACCATCCACGTGCCCAGATGCCTTCCAAGTAAGCGGGTGCATAAATATAGCCGCATCAATACCCACGATGTTGTCGTGCAGTTGTGTCATGGCTTTCCACCACGCTGTTTTGAGATTATTTTTTAACTCAACACCGTTCTGACCGTAGTCATAAACGGCTTGAAGTCCATCATAGATTTCAGACGAAGGAAACACGAAGCCGTACTCTTTGGCATGGCTGATAATATCTTGAAGAGAATTGGTAAGTGCTGGTTTTTGACTCATTTTTATGTTAATCTAATGCTTGATTTTATAATAAACCTCACAAATTGAGATAACTTGTGAGGTTTTTCGCAACAAAATTACTCAAAACCTTGCAAATACCTTGCCTTTGAGTTTATTTTTAGCATCCATAACTTTAAAATACTGCATAATGAAAAAAATCACAGACTTTATCCGCCGTTCTTTATCCATGTCACCCTCCGAAGCCAAAGGCGTAATCTTCATTTTGGGGGCAATGATTTTAATTTTTGGAGGAATTTTCTTGAGCGATTATTTTTTTAGCCAAAAACAACAAACTGTTATTATTTCAAGTCCTGAGTCTTTGGATAGTTTATCGGTCACCCTCAATTCCAAGCCAAATTACAATTCAAACTACAAAAACTTCGATAGACAATCTTACGCAAATTCTGACTCTCGTAGCATTAAATTATTCAAATTCGACCCCAATACGGCATCTGTCGAGCAATTTCAATCACTCGGTTTACCTAAATTCATTGCAGAAAGAATCGAAAAATACCGTAGCAAAGGCGGAAAATTCAAGAAAAAAGAAGATTTTGCCAAAATCTACGGATTACGAACCGAAGACTACGAAAGGCTCGAACCATACATTACGTTACCATCGGTAGAGGCTGAAAGTTCTCCACAAGAACAAATGACAGTTTTGGGTAATTCTGGAAAAACGATTGAAACCTCAAAAGTAGAAAATACGAAAAAACCCGAAACCCAAAACTATAAACCCGAAACAAAAACTATCTCAAAATTCGACTTGAATACTTGTGACACCACGGATTTGAAAAAAATCAATGGAATTGGGTCTGGCTATGCCAAAAGAATTATTAAATTTCGAGATATTTTGGGTGGATTTGCCAATGCCGAACAAGTGAGGGAAACAATTGGACTTCCGCCCGAAACAGCGGATGAATTGCTGAAATATGGATTTGTAAAAGGTGGATTCAGAAAAATAAAAATCAACGAAGTAAATGACTTTTATCATCCATACCTTAAAAAACACCAAGTAAAAGCCATAGTGGCGTATCGAGAACAGCACGGAAAGTTCAAATCGGCTGATGACTTGAAACCCATCAAAGTTTTGGATGAAGCAAGTATCGAGAAAATAAAACCATATTTAGAATTTTAACTGTAAAACGACTTTTTAAGTCGTTTATATAGAATTAATAAAATAATACAAGTAATTTAACGTGACACGGCTCGGCTTTGTCGAATATCAGCCGTGCCACGCACTTATCTAAGCAAATGGACAAACCAATAAAAATAGGCGTAATAAACGTTTCGGACCGAGCAAGTGCGGGTATTTATGAAGATATTCCCGGCAAGGCAGTCGTAGAAACGCTCAAAGAATATTTGACTTCGGAGTTTGAGACAGTGTATAGAATTATTCCAGACGAGCAAGAGTTAATCTCAAAAACACTCATCGAAATGGCCGACGAACACGGCTGCTGCTTAGTTGTAACAACTGGCGGAACAGGCCCTGCCAAAAGAGATGTAACACCCGAAGCTACTGAGGCCGTTTGCGAGAAAATGATGCCCGGTTTTGGCGAATTAATGCGTCAAGAAAGTTTAAAATACGTTCCGACTGCAATACTTTCACGCCAAACTGCTGGGATTCGGGGCAATACCTTAATCATCAACTTACCGGGTAAACCCAAAGCAATACGTCAGTGTTTAGATGCGGTTTTTCCGGCTGTTCCGTATTGTATTGATTTGATTGATGGACCGTACCTTGTTTGTAATCAAGAGTTTATGAAAGAGTTTAGACCAAAACAATAATCCGTATTTTAAAACAAAATTTTAAAACAAACCTCCAAGGTCTAAAAGACGCTTGGAGGTTTTTAGTATCCAAAAACATTACGAAATCAATGAAAGAAATCTTTCATTTTATCGAAGAATGACCTATCGTTTTTATTAACTTTTGGTTCAAAATTAGGCGATGTACGCATTTTTTCGAGCATTGAACGTTCTTCGGCACTTACACTCGTTGGTGTAAAAATATTGACCGAAACCAACTGGTCGCCCACTCCGTAACTATTCAGTTCTTTTAATCCTTTACCTTTCAAACGCAGAATTTCACCCGCTTGCGTACCCGGTTTGATATTGATTCTAACCTTACCCGTTACGGTTGGCACCTCGACATCTTTGCCCAAAACAGCATCAGCAAAATTGAGTTTGAGGTCGTAAATGATATTACTACCTTCACGTTTTAGTTCTGGATGTTCTTCTTCCTCGACCGCAATCAATAAATCGCCAGCGATACCACCACGAGAAGGCACATTACCTTTGCCACTCATTGAAAGCTGCATTCCTTCGGCCACACCCGCAGGAATCTTGATTGGAATAATATCTTCTTGAAGGGTACGACCTTCGCCAAAACAAACATCACAACGCTCAATAATGGTTTTGCCTTCGCCTTGACAAGTAGGACACGGACTTGTCGAAACCATCTGTCCGAGCATCGTTTGTACTACTTTACGGACTTGACCTTGACCGTTACAAGTCTGACAAGTTTTGAGCGAATTACCATTTTTTGAACCGTTTCCGCTACAAGTATTACAAGCAACGTAACGTTTCACTTTTATCTTTTTCTCGACACCATTGGCGATTTCTTCGAGATTGAGTTTGAGTTTAATTCTCAAATCAGAACCTTTACGAACCGAGCGTCCGCCTCTACCTGTCGAGCGTCCAAAGAAATCTCCGAATGGAGAAGAATCTCCAAAAATATCACCGAATTGGCTAAAAATGTCTTCCATGTTGAAGCCACCTCCGCCAAAACCACCATCTGAGCCACCCAAACCCGCATGACCGTATTGGTCGTATCTTGCACGTTTTTGTGGGTCCGATAAAACACTGTATGCTTCGGCAATCTCTTTAAATTTGTCTTCGGCGGTTTTATCTCCCGGATTTTTATCGGGGTGATACTGAATAGCCAATTTACGATAAGCCTTTTTTAGCTCATCTTCAGATGCCCCTTTTGCAACACCTAATATTTCGTAATAATCTCTTTTTGCCATGATAATTATATTGTCAGAAATTGTAATCTAATAGTCATTCGGAAGAACGACTCTATTAACAATTGTCTGGCTATGAACCTACCACTACTTTTGCGTAGCGGATGACTTTTTCGTTTAAGAAATATCCTTTTTCAACTTCGTTGATGACCTTTCCTTTTTTGTCATCACCCGCCGGAAACTGCGTAATACTTTCATGAAGCTCAGGGTCGAAGTCGGTATCTTTTGCTTCCATCGGTTTTAGGCCTTTGTGGGTCAGAGTTTTGTTGAATTTATTGTAAATCAACGAAACACCTTCTTTAATAGCGGTTACGTCTTCGGTAGTTTCAAAAGACTGCAAAGCACGCTCAAAATCATCCAAAACTGGCAACAAATCTTTGATAACACCCTCAGAAGCATTCAGAATCAACTCAGTTTTTTCTTTGGCTGTGCGACGGCGGAAATTCTCAAACTCCGAGTACATTCTGATATACTTATCTTTCATTTCGGCTACTTCGATTTGTAGCTTTTCTTCGTTCGACATCTCCGAATCAGATACTGGGGTTTCGTCTGCCACTTGTTCAATTGCTGGTGTTTCTTCTGCCAAAACTTCTGGCTCAACTTGTGTATTTTCTGTATTATCGGTCATAACTCAATTAAAAAATTATTTGCAAAGATGGGCAATTTCTTTGCCAATACGAAATTTACTGACAAGATGGCAGGGAGAGAGAATATGCTAAGGAGTAAATTCGAGAAATATTTCACTTAGTTTTACGCAGGCTTCTACTAAAGAGAAGAACAAGAGTGATTAAAAGCAATCCAGAAATCCATAAATACAATTTATCAGATTCGATTTTGCTACTATCACCAATTAGCACCAAGCCCGCCCACGCATTTGGTGAGGGGTTTTCTTTCAACATTTCGATTTTTGCTTTTTGGAGAGCCTCGTCTTTAGATAAACCTTCGTTTAGATACGAGTAAAATAACTCGGTGAGTTTATAGGTATCTTTGTCTTCGACACTCCAAAGACTTGTTACCGTTGCAGGGATTCCGAGCATAGAAAAACCACGTGCTAAACTAAGAACACCCTCACCTTTGGCAACTTTTCCCACTCCGGTTCGGCAAGCAGCCAAAACCAGAAGGTTAGTTTTAAATCGGTCTTGAAGTCCTAATTCAGAAACTTTGAGTGTAGAATCGGCAAAATAGATGCGAGGTTCGCTCTCGTTGCTATCGGCAAAGGCATGAGTATAAATCTGAACGATTTGGAATTTAGGTGCATTTTCTAAAAATGCTTTTTTGTTACCTTCATGTGCTGTCAAAGTGGTGTTCCAAAAATAGTTTTTGGAAATCTTATCAAGCGATTCGTCTGAACCAATCAAAGGATTTAGTTTTTGAGCAAAATTGACAGGTGCAAAACCAATAAACTGTTTATTGGGTAAAAAACCTTTCTTTTCTTGATTTTTTAATAAAAACTGTGCCGAGTAAGTATAAGAAATCATGTAATCATTGACCATATATTCGGCTCGATTGGCGGCTTTACTTAATGCCTCAAAAGGTAAAAATGCCCCGTCTTGCGAAATTATCAGCCTTCCCTTGGGTAAATGAAGTGGTTCAATCAGGCTTTGGTAGATTTTATAACTTAATGAATTGAATTCGGTCAATTCAGCTTTTGTAGAAAGGTTTTTAGAACAAAATGTTAAGAGTTTTTGCGAATCGCTCAAATCATATTTTAGTTTCCTAATAGCAACATTAGTAGGCGATACAACAATCGAGTATGTGGCAGAATCGCCAACAAAATACTCAACCAATGTTCCACCACCGATTCCTTTCAAATAATCCTGAACAGTCTTTAAATCAGCCGTTTGGGTATTATATTTGAGTTGATAATAGGCAGGATTCTTGGTTTCGAGACTTTTGATGAAACGGTCTTGTTGTTCTTGCAAATCAAGGAGTTTATTGTTCAAATCAGCCTTGAGTTTGGCATTTTTCTCGTTTTCGATAGACGAATTAAGTTCCGAAATTTGTTTCAGAAAATTTTTCTCTCTTTGTAGGTCAGCTTCTGATAATTTCTGTTTAGCACCAAGTTCATTAAGTTTATCATTTAGTAAAACCGAGCGACTTTTTTCAAAAAAATAGAAGGCTTTTTGGTAATCTTTGAGCAGAAAACAGGTTTCGATGGCAGATTCGTAAATAGGTCTGGTTTTATTCCGCCAAAAGAATTTGGATTGCGTACCGGTATGCTCGTTCCGCATATAGTCAATGAGTTTATCGGCTAACTCGTAAGTTTGAAGGGCATATTGTAGGTACTCTTTCTTATTATTTTCTGATTTGGCATAATCAAGCCAGCAAATGGCTTTGTCTTGAGTTAGTGTTAGGAAAAAATCTTTTAAACCAAAAGATTTTATTAAATGGGGTGACGGGTTTACTGAAAATTCATCATTATTAAAATTTAGTTTTTTAAAATCTGTAAAACCCTGCTGATAATATTTAAAAGCATTAAGAAAATCTTTTTTTACCCAATAAATAGCACCAATATTATCCAAAAAACGCATTTTTAGGTAGTCATCACCTTCGGTATTTGCTAAACCAATAAGATAAAATTTTAGAGCATTGTTAAAATCTTTTAAAACATCGTAATAAACAAAACCAATATCTAAATCCATAAGAGGAAATTTCTCAGTAGGATAAAGTTTTTTGACTTCTAAAAAAGAATCAATAGCCTCTTGTCCTCTCCCTAAGTTACGCAACAAGTAGCCTTTCGTCCTAAAAATCGTACTACTAATAGTTTTATCTTTTAATTTTTTCGAAATCTCTATCGCTTTGTTTAACTCTACTAATGCATCATTACTTAGGTTTAATGAATTTTTTGTTTTTGCCTTCAATAAAATATTAAGAATTTGCCATTTTGTATTTTTTGTCTTCAATGAGAATTCTTCACCTTGCGAAGCAATTAAATACGCTTTTTCATAGTCTCCTTGTTGAATATATACATTACTTAGTTCTTCATAAATTTGACATATAGTCTTTGATAGATTTTGGTCATTCTTAAATTGCTCTAAAATATTTTTATAAATCTCAATTTTTTGTAGATTATCTTTGTTTAATCCATAGTTTCTCCCAATTATCCAATAACACTTTATAAGTGAATTATTTGAAAGGTTGGTACTATTTTTTAAATGATTTTCAACTATCCTCGATAGTTTTCCATGCAACTCAATTGAGTTATCAATATAGTAGGCATAGCTTAACTGAAACAGTACAAAATGATATGTAGTGTCATTAGTTAATTTACAATTTTCAAGTATTATTTTTAAATCATTTAGCTTCTTTAGTTTTAATTCTCCTTTGTAATTTTCAATTTGCCTTATTAACGAAGATATATTTTGACAATCATGTTCATTGCCAAAAGCAGAACAGGAAATCCCAAAATATAATAAAAATATTACTTTATTTACCATTTTATTTACTTACTTATTAACAATAAAACCTTTGTAATAACATATTACAAAGGTTTTATTTTAGTTCATTTTTTAGTTTGGATTAATAACTTTGTCAGGCATATTTTCTACTCTAACATTAGTTATTTGATTTAGTACATCAATTTTTGTGGAGTGTACTAACCCTTTTTTGCATAAATATCCTGTAAAAAATGCTGTTGCATATGATGTACCATAGTTTCGAACAAATCCTACTCGATTTTCGCAATCAGGAATTTTAAAGTCATTATTTGTGTCACAGACAACTCCCACATCAATAAATTGACCCGAAACTGACATATTCTCAGCTGCAATCAATAAACCAGGTCTTAGAATTTTGGCAGACGTAACAGAATAGATATTATTAAGTGAGTCTTTAAAACAAGCAGGATAGCGTCTATTCTGTATTTCATCAAGATTAACATCATCGTTCCCTGCAGCTGCTACAATTGTAACTTTTTCACTCTTTAAATAATTAAATATTTTTTTTGTCAACCTATAAACATCGTCATTTGCAAGGTATCCCCAGCTTATATTAATTATATCTGCCTTGTACTTTTGAGCAGTAAAAAGGCCACAAAGAGCATCATACAACTGCCCAGGACAACCATTAGTCACTTTTATTGGAATAATTTTTACATTTTCAGTGTCTCTAATTTGCGAAAGAATAATTTTAGTGACTTTTGTTCCATGAAATTGACCATCAGTCTCACCCGATGACGAGGGTACTGACCCAGACCAATCATTAAAATCAGGAAGATTATTTACAACATCAATACCTTTAACTTTTCCATCAGAAGTTGTGTAAAAATAATTTGTATTATTCCTAAAACAATCATCTGAAGGGTTTATACCTGTATCAAGAATGGCAACAATTAACGTTTTTTCATTTTTTGGAAATTCTGCAGGTGTTGGATTGGGTATCGTCTTTATTTGAATAGAGTCCGAATTTGCTGTAAGGACTAAACTATCCTTACCTTGAGGTTGGCAAGGTTGATTAGGGTTAGGACATGAATCTCCACCACCAGGAGAAAGCGTAAAAACATAATTTTCTATACCTTCACCTCCCAATAAAATAACTTTATCATCACATTCATCACAATATTTCAAAATTGTCAAATTGTTTACTTTTATCCCCTTTGAATTTAATTCTTCATTTATTGCGTTTAAGACATCTTCCTTTTTAAAACCTTTTGGTTTTAGAATTATTAACTCATTACGTCTAACCCAAATCTCTCTACCTTTTGTACCAATCAGTGATGATTCAGGTGTTTGGCTAATAGGTGTATAAATATTTTTAATATTTGCTTTTATAATACTTCCAGACTCATCAGTTGATTTATCCGAATTAGTGCAAAAATTATTAATAAATGCTATTAACAAGAAAGTAATCAATAGCATAATCTTGTTTTTCATTTCAGTAAAATTAAAAGGTTATTAAATTATTTCAACAGCTTAGTCGTAATACTAAAAAAAACACAAACACAATTAATCCAAAATTTTCTCAGCATCTTTTTTTCCTCCAAGATTTTGTTCAATAACTTCTTTGAGGAGTCGTTCACCTTTTTGGATTTTGCCTTGTTTTATCAATACCAGAGCATTATAAAACTTGCCTTTATTGTTGAGGAGTTCAGTATTTGTTTCGAGTTTATCAAAGAATATGCTGGCACTATCGTAGTCTTGTAATTGTAAATAGCAAAGCCCCAAATACTCAATAGTTTGAGGTGATTTATCCGTCAACTTTTCAAATATTGCAATAGCTTCCTTAAATTGTTTTTTGGTATAAAACTGTTTACCAATTTCGAGGCTATCGGCTTGTTCATCCCCCATCTGGGTGCCTAAAGTGGCTAAATTTTGCTTTATATATAAATCTGTTTGTTGGGTTAAATCGGTTCTTATAAAATACCAATACCCAATCGCCAAGACAAGCATTGCCGCCAAACCATTTGCTATCTTACTAAAACTCAACATCGGCGTTTGCTTTGGCTTTTGATTTGTCCATTCGGCATGTCGTTCATGCAATATTCTATCACGCTCACTTGCTTTGGTATGAACATAAAAAGCAAACTCATCGGCAAACTCTCGATTAGCCGCTAACTTTTCCTCAAAAACTTTTCGGTCAGTGTCCGAGAGTTTTTGATTAAAGTAATCATCAATATTTTTTAATTCATCATTTGCCATACAATTCTCTCAGTTTTTCTAAACACCTCAATCTGGTTGTCTGGGCAACATTAGCCGAGCTATACCCAAACTCTACGGCCGATTCTTGGTCGGTGAAACCTTCGGCCCATCGCCTGAGCAATTCTTGGCATCTGTCGCCAAGTGTTCCCAATAATTTTCTAAGTTTTTCGTGGTCTTGTTTTCTAATCAATTCCTGCACAACCGTACGTTGGGGGTCAGGAATTGGTTCTAAAATATCATCAAGTGAGAGGCGGTATGTGTCTTTAGTCGTTTTTCGGCGAATAACATCAACACATTTGTTATAAAAAATTTGGTAAATGTAAGTTTTAAGCTCAGAGCGTCCTTCAAAACGACCTGATACAATGTGTTCGATACCAGTCAGGATAGCATCCGAATACGCCATAGAAGCTTCTTCTTCTTCGATTTTATGTTTTCGGGTGGCGTCTTTAATGAGGTAAGAGTATTTGTTGTAAAGTAAATTTTCAAAATAAAGCCTTTGAGTTCCGCCCGCACGGATTCCTTTCACAAGTTCATTATCAGCAGTTTTTGTATTAAACAAGGTCATCGTAAGATTTAGGCGTAACGGTAGGGATATTCAAATGAAAGAATTTTAATTGAAAAAACAAAGTATTTGTAAAATTTCTTCGGTGGAATGTTTGTGTTGCTTTGAGGTTTACCGACTAACCCTGCAAAATGATTCAAACCCAAAAACTTTATTCACCATGAATACCGCTCAATACATCTCAATCGGTGGACGCCAAGAAGTGAATCCTGCTGAGGTCGTGATGCTTCAAGCAGAGATAAACTACACCGTCGTTTATTTTGCTAACGGTCGTAAAACCATTGTAGCTACTCCACTCAAAACCCTCGAAGGTAGGTTTTCGTCGTACGATTTTTTCAGAACTCATAAGTCGTACATGGTCAATCTAAAATGTGTGGCTTTTCTACATGAAGCAACCAATGTCGTTCAAATGACCGATAACCATAAGGTAATTGTCTCTCGCCGTAAACGTACAAGGCTCAAAGAATATTTACACTTACGCACGGTGTAAATGACCGATAAATCGAAAACTATACCGATAAATCGAAATTCAAGCCACTGCATTAGATTCTATGAGAAAATTTGAACCGCAAAACAAAAATTATAAAATCATGAAAAAATTAATTGCATTAATCATTTTGCTAACAATCGGTTTTGAGCTATCTGCTCAAAATTGTTTTGAGGGAAGATTACCAACTTACAACGGTGTTCAACCTTCTTCCGAAGTCCCTACCGAAGACATTACTTTTGCAGATTTAAAAGTAGGTCCCAAAACAAAAGTAGAGTATCTGAAAGATTCAGATAGATTAAAATTTACTGCTGAAATCTTATGTACCTCAGTAGGAAATAATGTAGCATGGAATCTAAAAGCTATTATCACCTTGCCAGGAGAGGTTGAAGTCATTTCATACACAATTGATAATCAAGATGTTACACCATGCTTTACTTGGGGGAATCCCGGAAATACAAACTCTCGTGTAGTTACAGGATTCTTGACCTTCAATAAGAAATCTCTTGATAGAAATCAAAGTTTTGTCATAACTGTAGAAACTACGAAAGCACTCAAACGTAAAGCTGCGGGACTTGAAAATTTTTCAGTTTTTGTAATGAGTCAAATACCTGATAATGAACCTTCAAATAACTTTTGGTCATCTGAATCATCAAAGCAATAATCATTTTCTAAAACTTAAAAATCATAAAATAATGAAAAAAATTATTCTTTTTATGCTATTAAATAGCATTTGTCAAATCGTAAATGCACAAAATAGCATTCTTTTAAGTCCTACGGCGACAAATCGCCTTTATGTAAAACACAGCAATAGTGGGGTTATAGCCTCGACTCTTGCCACAGGTGTTTTTGATAAATCAACGTCTCATGGAATTGCTATTTTAGGGTCTGCTTCTGCTATTGATTTAACTTACCAGTTTGGTACACCTACTGACCCTCTTGTTGGAGGAGTAGGTTATAATATTTCTCAAAATAGAATGTTTCTAAAAGTAAATGGAATTTCTGCAGTTTCAATTAATAGTGCTGGGAATGTTGGAATCGGGAACCTATTTACTAATCCAACTGCAAAACTCCACGTAGATGGCGATTTTGCTCTCAAAAAGAAAGTTTTAATATCAGGAAATGGCGGACATCTAAACTTTGATAGAGAAGGTGCCTCAATAATAGCCGTTGATACTCCTGCCAATGGCGGCGGTGGCGAAACGCTCAACAGTATTGCAGGAGGAGTTGACGGAATGGTAGTCTTTGTATATCCAGTACAAGGAACATCCATAACAATAGTCAATGAAGATGCTGCTTCTACAGCAACTAATCGTATTCTCACTCATACCGCTGCAAATGTATCGATTATAAACAATGGAGGATGTACACTTATCTATGATGGTACAATACAACGCTGGCGGATGATTAGCATTGCAAATTAATTAATTGACTATACCATGGCAAATTCTGAAAACAGTTTCCTTAAGAATATTCTATATGGAATCATCCTTGCGGCTGGTACTGCTTGGGCTTATAACTTTATTGGTATTGACAGTAGCGGGAGAAAAATTGAAGATACTAAACCAGAGGATAGTCAAATCAAAAAAGTTGAAGAATTAAACAAAAAAGAGTTGGAACTGAAAGAAAAGGAACTTAAACTAAAAATTATCGAAATAGAAAATAAGTATAAATCAGATTCAAATTTATCAGAACTCTCATTTGATTTAAGTGGTAATTGGGTAACAGCTGATGGTGTAACCTACATTATTAATCAATCAAATAATCTAATAAAAATCGAAGAATACAGCATTTTCTTTTTCCAGCAGTTCCTATCTTTCTCTGGTCAAGGGATGATTAAAGACAATCAAATCGAGGTTAATGGATATTCATTATTAGGGCAAGCAATAAATTTCAATATACAAATTATTGATGACAAAACACTTACTCTATCGGGTTTTGATATTAATGGTAATCAAACTCAATTTACATTAACCAAAAGTTGACTTTTTCAAAGAGTAAATTCGAAGCACTTATGCTGAATTTTCCAAGTAAAACCATAATACAATGAAAAAACTCATTATATCAACGCTCTGCTTCTTAACAAGCATTCAGTTTTCGTTTTCACAATCTAATATTGAAAAACTATTAGATAAAACAGCAGAAGAATATAGCCAAAACCCTGCTGCAACTATTCAAAAATACGGTTCGGATGACTTTACGTTTATCAACGCCGAAGGTAATATTTTGAACAAAACTCAAACAGTTCAGGTGGCTTCTGCTGGAAAATTAGAAGACGTAAAATTTACTGACAGAAACATTAAAACTTACGGAAACATTACCATCGTTAAGGGAATCAATACCTCAAGATGGAATATCAGAGGAATGACAATCAACTACAAAGATGCCTTCACTTATATCTACCAAATCAATGGAAATGATGTAAAATGGCTTTCAGCTCAACACTCGTTGGTTACGCTAAAAGACCGTAACAAAGCTATTTTTCGAGAATTAGAGCATTTGGGCAACGAACAAAAACCCATAGATTATAGCAAGTTTTATGCAGATTCATTTGAAATCAAGGATGTTGGCAAAGGTCCATCAGCGGCAGAAAAAGTCAGAAATCTCGCTCGAAAAGGATTCCCTGATTTGAATGTTCGAATCATCGAGCTTATAGCTGAGGGCGATTTGCTTTTTGCCAGATGCGAATCTACTGGTACTCATTTAGGCGATTATTATGGAAATAAAGCCACTGGAAAAAGTGGAAAAATTGCTCACTGGGTTGTTTACAGATTTAACTCAGAGGGCAAAATCGTAGAGTCTTGGACTTTAAACGACAATCTACTACTGATGCAGCAGTTGGGAATCATTAAGTAAAATTCAAACCAAATTTTCAATTATGTCTCGTCAAACATTCATTCTCATTGTTGTCATTTACGGATTCCTACTCGGATTCTCAATGACAATTCTACCCGCCGAAGCAGTAAAATTCTTTGGGGGCGAACCCAAAAATATAACAGAAGTAAACCTCATGCGTTTTTTTGGTTTCTTACATCTCGGATTCAACTTTACAGGTCTTACAATCCGAAAATCAAATGATACCAAAGTCGTGAAAGCATATTTGCTGGGTTTGGCAATTGTACTTTTTGGTTCGTTGGGTTCGGCAATTTACGCTGTTTATGGCTTAAATATTCCGATGCACAACACAGCAGCATTCGATTGGAGCCTTTGGGCAATTTTGGGTGCAGGAAGTCTTTATTTTTGGAGTAAAGAGAAATAGTATTACGCCTTGATTATAACTTATTTTTGCCACGAATGCACGAATTTTGAAAACAATTCTCGTATTCGTGGCATTTATAAACTTAGTTCAATAAAAAAGGTCAAGAATCCGTGGCACGGATAACCTTTAAACCTACAATTATCCAAATTTAGTATATAACCGTGTCACGGTTTTTAAAGAGGATTATTTCAACATCTATAACGTACAAATATTTAACAAACTCTTTTTATCCACTCAACTTCAAAACATTTCTAAAGAAAATCCGTTATTTTTGCATGATAATTGCTATTAGTTCATTCAGAAACAATAGCTATTGAGGAATCTCGTCATGCGACGCAAAAAAAAGAAAATTACCTTATCTACAAAAATTCTCAATCACATCTTTCGCTGGAAAGTTGCCTATATTTTCTTTGTAATACTCCTAATTTTACTTTATCCGGTCTATGTTTTGGATGGTCAGAAATGGAAATTTGTTTCTGAATACGGCATCCGACTACCAACAAAATATGAGCTTCACGGTATTGATGTCTCGCATCATAATGAAAATATTGATTGGCAAAAAGTAAGACACAGCACCGACGATAACGTGCCGATAGAGTTTGCCGTAATCAAAGCGACCGAAGGACAAGACCTCAAAGACCAAGACTTTGAGAAAAACTGGGAAGGTGCTAAAAAAGTTGGGTTGATTCGGGGGGCTTACCATTTCTATGTTCCGCATGTAAATCCACGTCTGCAAGCCGAAAACTTTATTGAATCGGTCAAATTAGAATCAGGAGACTTCGCCCCAGTACTTGACTTTGAATTGCACGGAAAAGGTCGCCGAGTTCGTCAGAATCTCAAAGAAAATATTAGAATCTGGCTCGAAATCATCGAAAATCATTATGGCATAAAACCCATCATATACACCAACCGTTATGTGTATTCTGAATACATAAAAGGCGAGTTTGACGAATACCCACTTTGGATGTCGGATTACGATAGCCCGAAACTCGAAGGCTACGACGACGCCAACCTACTTTTTTGGCAACACAGCCATACTGGTCGCCTCGATGGAATCCGTGGAAACGTAGATTTTAATGTTTTTGTAGGTTCTAAAGGGCAATTAAACGATATTTGCATCCAGTAAAGTTTCGGGTTTAGTGTTTCTCGTTGCGAGTTGTTAAACCAGAAACTTAAAACCAGAAACCAAGAAATTATGTTACCTTCTGTTAATTTTACACAAACAGCCTCTTTTCGTAAGCTCAAAACACATCAGCGTACCATCAGCAAAAAGACCATCAAAGAGTTATTTGCCGAAGATAAAAATCGCTTTCGTAAGTTTTCAGTAAAATTCAATGACATTTTGGTAGATTACTCAAAAAACCGAATCAATCGCCGTACGATGGCTTATTTGGTTGATTTGGCCAAAGAATGTGGTCTGCAAGATGCTATCGAAAAGATGTTTTCGGGAGATAAAATCAACCAAACCGAAAATCGTGCTGTACTTCATATTGCATTAAGAAATCGTTCAAATACGCCAATCATCACCGATGGCAAAGATGTAATGCCCGATGTAAACGAAGTTTTGGGCAAAATGAAAGGATTTTCTCAAGAAATCATTTCGGGCAAATGGAAAGGATATACTAATAAATCAATCACAGATATTGTAAACATCGGCATCGGCGGTTCCGATTTGGGTCCCGTGATGGTTACCGAGGCATTAAAACCTTACGCAAAAGGTCCAAAAGTGCATTTTGTATCGAATGTTGATGGAACTCACATTGCCGAAACCCTCAAAAAAGTATCGCCCGAAACGACACTTTTCATGATTGCTTCAAAAACATTCACGACTCAAGAGACAATGGCCAATGCCCATTCGGCTCGCTCGTGGTTTTTGGCAACGGCTCAAAACGAAGAATTCGTAAAAAAACACTTCGTAGCAATCTCGACAAACCAAAAAGAGGTTGAGAAATTTGGGATAGACCCCAATAATATGTTTGGATTTTGGGATTGGGTTGGCGGACGCTACTCACTTTGGTCGGCTATTGGGCTTTCGATTGCTTGCAACATCGGTTTCGAGAATTTTGAAGCCCTCTTGACTGGTGCTCACGAAATGGATAATCATTTCAAAAACACTCCTTTCGAGAAGAATATCCCAGTTATTTTAGCACTTTTGGGTATTTGGTACAATAATTTTTATGGTGCAGAATCGCACGCGATTCTACCTTACGACCAATACTTACACCGTTTTGCGGCGTATTTTCAGCAAGGAGATATGGAAAGCAACGGCAAATATGTAAGCCGTGATGGCAAGACAGTTGATTACCAAACTGGACCAATCATCTGGGGAGAACCTGGCACCAACGGTCAGCATGCTTTTTATCAATTGATTCACCAAGGAACAAAGTTGATTCCAGCCGATTTCATCGCTCCTGCGACTTCGCACAACCCGATTGGCGAACACCACAAAATGCTTTTGTCGAATTTCTTTGCCCAGACCGAAGCATTGATGAACGGCAAAACAATCGAAGAGGTTTTGGGAGAATTGAAAGGGAAATCGCAAGAAGAAATTGATAAAATTGCCCCATTCAAAGTTTTCCAAGGCAACCGCCCGACAAACTCGATTTTATTGAAGAAAATTACTCCAAAATCTTTGGGTAGCTTGATAGCGATGTATGAACACAAGATTTTTGTGCAAGGTATCATCTGGAATGTATTCAGTTTTGACCAATGGGGTGTCGAACTCGGCAAACAATTAGCCAACAAAATCTATCCAGAACTCACTGATAACCAAGCAATTGACTCTCATGATTCATCAACTAATGGTTTGATAAATCAGTATAAGAAGTGGAGGTAGAAATATTAAAAAGTATGGCACGTCTTATCTGAAAAGGTCAAAGACGTGCCATTTTTAATTATTGAGAAAAGAGATTCATTAATTTGAACATCCGTCGATTCCTGCTTTGAAAAAACCACCATTCACTGGGTTGATTACAAATCCAGGTGATAATGTTATACTGACGCTCGAAAAAGATTGAACTTTAGCCGTACCTGTAATTTTATTTCTCATATCAATACTACTATTTGACTTTCTCAAGAACTCTCCAAAGCTCACATCATCATTAGGCGAAATTAAATTAAAAACTGAGTTACAATTTGGAAGGATTGATACAGGGCTTGAAGCAATACACCCAAATTGGCTTGTAACTTTCAAATAATACGTTCCAGCTGATAACAAATTACTCGGATTAGTTAAAGGAATATTCAAATCAAAATCCTTAAAATAAGATATTACACTCCCTACAGGAAAATTACTTCCAGCAGTGATATTCGGGTTTGTTAAGTCAAAGGTATTTTCTAAGGTCATTCTGAGCGGATTATTTATTAAAATTATAGGTTTGGGATTAGCCTTAATTTGTAAAATAGATGATTTAGAGCTAATAACATTATTAGGGTCTATACAATACGCATACAACTTCGTTGTATCCTGATTAATAACTATTGATTTTCTAGTAAATAAGTCTCCATCTTTCCATAAAACCCTATTATTTGGACATCCTGCAGCTGACAATATAACTTCGGAACCAAAACATACATTAAGTACAGAATTTTGATTTGAAGCATTACTTGTTAAATTATTATTCTCAACATTGATGACATTGATACTTGGTGGCGATGGAGGGGTGCATTCGTATGAAATTGTAATTTCTTTAATAGAGTTCGAAATACATTGTGCGTCTCTGTTTTTACAATTCAACCTATAAACTCTACTTGCATTAGTAAAAAGCGGGTCTGAGTGAAATAAACTGTTATTAATTATTCCTCCTGAACTGGATTGATAAAATTCATAATTTGGATTACATCCAGAAATTGGGATATTAATACTTCCTAAATTGCAGCCCAAAACACTATCTCTTGCAATTACATTATTTGGTGTTGGTGCTACAACCAGATTTACGATACTTCTTACTTCCTGACCATTCAATGTGCATCCTACCCAGTAATTATAAAATTGATTACTTGAAGTATTATTTGTAAAATTTGGAGTTAAAAATGTATTACCAGTACCTATTGGAATTGTAGAGGCTTCAGAGTCAAACCAACTAATACTATTATTATCACAACCCCATGCTTGCAAGTTAGTATTACCTGTTCCGCAAATCGAAAAACGAGACTTTGTAGGGTAAATTTTAGGTTGATTTTGGTCTATATTAATTGTGAAGTATTTATATGTTGGGCATCCATACACTTGATTTAAGCAAGTTGCATAATAATTTTTATTAGATGTGAGATTTGTTAATTGCAACAAGTTACCAGTTCCTAAAAGCATTTGATTTGAAACATCATACCATTTTATTTCGTCAGCACAAGACGAGCTTATAACCTCAATTTTCAAATCACTATTCATATTTACAACTAAAGTAGATGTCGAGTTTAGTTCTGTAGGGGTTAAATTGATATTTGATTCTGTAGGGTATCTTTGTTTGATTACTACTGAAGAAAGAGGACTTTTAACTCCATTTTCTTCGCAAGAGGCATAAATTGTGTTTGAATATCCAATAATCAAACTATAAGGTGTTATCGTTGATGGGGAAATGCTTTCGAGTGAATTATTATTATAGATGACATTACGTTGGTAGAATGTAACACTGCCATTGCATCCAGATGCAATTATTGTAGCAGTTGAACCCATCGTACATTCATTTTGGTAAGTTACTGTTAGTACTGGTGGATTAGGAGGTATAAGGGGGTCTGTAACTTTAATATTGTAATTGACTCTTCCACTTTCACAATTACTAAAACAAGACAAGTAAAGTGTTGTATCTGAAAACACATATCCAGCATTGATACTACTCCCATCAATTACAAAATCATTACTTCTACCAGGTACTCTTACAGGAAATTTAAACCATCGAACTGTGCCTGAACAGCCAGTAACATTAGCATTAAATAAAGTGCCTCTTTGTATAGTTGTATCTCTTACAATCGGCAATTCGAGAGGTTGAAAAGCAAAATTTAAAGTATCGGAATTCACAGTACACCCCCCTATTTTTCTTTCAATTTTGGTATAGTATGTAGCTAAGTCATTTTCTGTAGAAACCTGCCTTACATACATTGATTTAATTTGAGACAAGTTATTGCTATCTATATTTTGCCCATTTTTAAACCAATTGATTTTAAAATAAATCGTATCAAGCGGTATTGATAAATTGATGAAATTTTGAATACAAGAGCCTGCAAAATTTGAAATTGATATACTTCGTTCTTCAAGTATATCAACAGTTATTGTATTGCTAACTGAACTACTTACATTGTTTTTAGTACATATTGCTGAATAAATAGTTGTCGAAATCGGAGAAACGACAATACTACTTCCTGTCGCACCATCACTCCAAACAATAGTACCATTACAGTTACTTGCCCCTAAATGATTGAGTGCTCCACGACAATTGGGTTGATTTTCCAAAACTGAAATACTTGGAGTTGAGGGGATTGTTGTAACAAATTGAGATTCTGAATACTGGCTATTACTACCATTGGGGCAAGTAGTTTGAATTTGAAATTCATATTTTTCTCCAGATTCTAAATACTCAATGGTATATTGCATTGTGCCATTTTGGGTACTACTCAACGCCGAAGTTTCGGTCCATTCGGTACTGGTCTCTTTTTTAAATCTAATTTTATAGCTAAACCCACTCTCAGAGTTCCATTCAACGTTAAATGAATTAGTTGTTGCTGAATTAGTTGCAATATTTAATGGAGGTTGACAACCAAAAGGAGGAGTAAATTTAATAATTCGATGACTTAACATATCTGCGACGTAAATCTGCCCAAGATTATTAATAGCAATATCTGTTGGCACATTCAATGAGTTAAATTGACCGGTCCCTCCACCAATTAATACTTCAAACTGAGTATGTTGAGAATTTACTTTTATGATTGAATTATTGGATGTAGTGGCAACAATAATGCTACCATCATTTTCTACAACCATCCCTCTTGGATATAAAAAATCCAAAAGTGTTCCAAGGCTTTCACCTTCAGTAGCATTTGGAAGCCACCTCCTTATACTACCAGACATTTCTTGTGCGACGTATAAAATATTGTCGGGTGTCATAAAAACTGATGTAATACTTCCAAACTGGTTTAAAGCACTTCCATATCCATTTCCGCCTGCAATAGTAATACCTTCTGTAGCACCCAACACCCACTTCTGTACACGATAATTCATCATATCTGCTATGATTAAATCACCACTTGTATCAAAAGTAATGTCTCTTGGAAAATTTAATTGATTTGCACTATTACCAGCTCCATTTCCACCAGCTACAGTAATACCTTCTGTAGCATTTAGCTCCCATTTCTGTATTCTATTATTTCCACCATCAGCGACATAAATATTCCCTTGTACATCAACATAAATAGCCGTGGGATAGCTTAACTGATTAGAGGCATTTCCATCTCCGTTTCCACCAGCAACTGTAATACCTTCGATTGCATTCGGTGCCCATTTTTGGACTCTATGATTAAGAAAGTCAGCGACATAAGTATTTCCATTAGAATCTATAAAAGTAGAAATAGGAGTATCCAATTGATTGGCAGCACTGCCAGACCCATTTCCGCCCGCAACGACTATACCATTTGTCTGAGCATTAGCTAATTGTGATATAAGAAATAAACTAATCAGGATTATTTTAAGTGTATTTTTCATTTAGACCACATTTTTATATGTTGTTAGAAGGATTTGATTAGGCTTATAATTTAATTCTCACATCCACCAATTTCAGCTTTAAATACTTTATTTATATCTGCTTTAAAACCAGGTAGAAGTTCAACGGTTTTTCCACTCGAATAGGTAGTTCCACTCGAAATTATTGAAGAAGAAGAAATTCTATTTGTCGCTCTAAAAATGCCATTTGGGAGGGAATAACCTGTAAATACCTGATTTTCTAAACACCCAGAAATATTGACTATACCCTCTTTTCGAACAAGATTTTCACAGCCATTATAATAACAAGAAGCAAAATAACTTTTTTGTGTATCAAGACCAGGAGTAATGAAATTACTTCCATCGCTTATCGAAGGGTTACTAAAATTGGTTTCATACCACTTTATCTGGCCATCATTACAACCAATTGCTGTTAAATTTCCTGATTGACCTTTTGCAATTGTAATAGGTTGAATTGTTAATACTCCTCCACCTTTGTTAAGAGATATTGGGGTAGAAATATAATTACATCCCGAACCATTATTATATTCTACTGTGTACGAACCTGCATCATCTGTGTACATCCAACGAAAGTTCTCTAAGGGTATAATACTCCCATTTCGTTTCCATACAAATGCTTCGCTATTTGAGTTTTGAGATATACCTTTGACCTCTAATTTAGTTGCTCTATTTGCACACCCTAAATTTGAATCAGTTACAACAAGTTTAATATCATTATTATTATTACCAATAATTATCTCATTAGAAATAGCTACACATGACCCATTTGTAACTCTAAGCGAGTAAGTACCTGCGATATTAGTAAAATATTGTGAGCTATTTGCTCCAACGATATCAGAACCATTCTTTAACCATTGATACGTAAATCCTACAAAAGAGTTATCTAAATCAAACATCAATCCTACGTAGTCGCCACTTCCACAAAGATTTTGTTTACTTTCATCATAATATTTTATCTTAGGAGTGAGAGTGCTGCCTATCGAAATATTAATTGGGTCAGATTCGTTTCTACAGGTCGAATACTCACCTACGACTAACTTGTAACTACCACTTGATGTAGCACTGTAATAGAATGGCTGTTGTGAGGCCAATACATCATCTTTATACCAATATCCTGATACCTTTGAGCGTAATGGGATACTACCTGAGCAAATTTCAAGAGTTGCATTTTTATCAATAATTGGTTTGGGGTAAATTGAAGTCTCAGAAATATTAATTTCATTACTATATGAAACACAACTCCCCTGTCTTTTAATTAAACGATATTTTCCAATACCACTATTAAATATGTCATGATAATTAACATTTATAGACCGTTTATTTTGTTCTGGTAAGTCTAAACCATCTTTTTGCCATTGATAGCTAAAAGCATTTGAGATAGCTATTAAGTTGGCAGGTCCATCGGTATTTTCTTGTAAATTAATCCCATTTGAATAAGTAAATCCCATGAAATTTGTAAAACATAAGGTCGTGTCTCCACCCGAAGAAATGATACTAATAGGTAAAGTTGAAGAAAGGCTAATTCTTTTATCTTTTCCCTTGAAAATTGTACAGCCAGCATCTTGTACAAGAACATTATAATTACCTGATTGATTGGCTACAAAAGAGCTTTGATTTGCCCCCAAAATATTAATACCATCTTTCTGCCACTGATAGGTTGCAGTATTACTTGTATAATCTGAAAACAACTCTTTATTTGAATCTAAACAACCATAGGTAGTCCCTATAACATTAACATTGTTGCTGATTGTGTTAGTTGTGGTTACGTATTTTGTATTCGATGTTCCTGTACACCCCGCTTGTACAACATCAAAAGTGTAATTTCCTGCATTAGTTATTGTAATTTGATTTGTAGTTGAGGTATTAATGATACTTCCGTTTCTCTTCCAAGTAAAACTGAGACCTTGGTTAGTTATTGCAGATGAATTATAATCTACTACTTGTGCATACAATTTTTTACTTTTACCAGAGCATAGAAAGTCGCTGTAAACAAATTCATTGGGATTATATATTTCGTTTGGGTTTTCTACTATTGCATGATTATACATCGAGATAGAACCTATTGCAATATTAACAACATTACTTTTTATAACTTTACCTGAGAATAAATTTTGGGTCTCAATTTGAAGATTATAATCGCTACCATATACAATATTTTGAGGTTGAGCACCCTCATAGGCACGATAATTTATTGGAATTTTTATGGTTTCTGTAGGATTATTAGAAATAATTTTAGTCGAGATAATAGTGTTTCCCTTCCTTAATATTAACGTTTTTTGATAAAAGCTGTTTAGTGAAGAAGAAATATTTAGATTGATATTACCGTTAATGCAATAATTTGACACACCTGTACCACTGATTACTAAGTTTTGCTGTACAGTAACTTTAGCTTGCTGAATATCACTTTCACACCCATTTAGTAGGCAAGTTGCTTGAAAGTAACTATCATCATACAATATACCTGTATTAAAATTAACTCCTGAGCCTAAGTAATTACCTTTTGAATACCAATTTGTTTGCCCAGTACATCCCGAAGAACTTAGTAAGGCATTTTGTCCATAATTTATATTTTGATTACTTACTAAAGGTTTATGTGGTTTAGTGCAATTTGATAGTATTATTATTTTAAAATCAAATGCACTTCCATCTCCTTGAGTACTACAACTGGTAAACATACTATCGGTTGACCTAATTATTCTCAATCTCAACCATGTATTGATTGAAGCACCACTGTAAATTGTAAAGCTACCGGCTACTAAGTTTTGGTTATTTTTTACGCCAGAAACTACTTCTTCATTTGTGTCACCAAAATCACCATCATTATTATAATCAATATATATTTTGTAATAGGTAGTAAAATTATTATTATCTTTTAAATTGAAACTTGCAACTTGACCAATAACAAATTCTCCTTTTACTGAGCAGCTATAATCTGAATAACTTACTTTTTTCTCAAATTGGTTTTTGAAACTTAATGCGTTAAGATTAAACTCTAATCCGTTATCAAAGTTATTTATATTGCTCACTTTGCTAAAAGAGCATGCGGATATTGGAGTACCAATTATTTTAGGATTGGTCAAAGTATTGGGATTAATAATTTCTGGATAATAAGCTGCTATGGTCTCTCTCATTAAATTGATTTGCATCTTCGAAAAATTATTTCGACTCAAACCATAGCTCATAATATTATAAATTATTTTCCCTTTTTTCTTACCAGTACAAGTGTTTAAATCGTCTGGATAAAACCAATCAGAGCCTTTATGTACATCGGTGTCCGTAAGCCCATCTCCATCAAGACAGTTATTCTCAGTATATCCTCCATAAAAAGTATGAGAGAGACCAAATACATGACCAATTTCATGTGCAAAGCCACCAATATCTCCGCTTGACGCCCCTTGTATTATGCCACTATCAAGAATAACAGTTTCTAATTCTCCAGTACTAACAAATCCAGCTATTTCATTTACGAAAGGAATAAGTCTAATATTTAAACATCGAAAATTGACAGGGTTACTACTTAGTTGATTTAATTCTTTTTCAAATAGTCCTTTATTTGCAGGGTTTAAACCTTCTTGTAAATAAAGCTGATATAGATAAGGCGAAAGTTGGGTTAGGTTTGCTCTCTTTACACCATTTGCTGGAATGGTAGATTGAGAACAGTTTAATGAGTCAGACAATAAAAAGAATTCAATTTTACTATCATAAGTTTCAAAATATTTATTTTTACCTCTATATAGTTCATTAAGTTTATAAATAGCTTTACGTAGGGTATCTTCGTGAAAGTTCCATTGGTAGCCAACTTGCTCACCGTGATGGTAAACATGAAAAACTACGGGGATTCTAATAATAATACTGGAATCAATTGAATTTGATTTACGAATTTCTTTGAAATCCTTAATATTAATCGAATTAAACCCACAAGTTTTACTTTCTTGTGCTGATAATTGTAAAAAAAGACTAAAGCAGAGTAAAAAGTTTAGTAGCTGTTTCATATTAATATTTTTATTTATAAATAGAACATGATTTTAACCCCTACACCCTCCTCCGCCTCGCAAGCGGCAATACTTTATCCGAAAGAAGTACGACTTCTCGTTTGCGTACTTCTTGAATAAAGGCTCGGTTTACGATAAATGACTTATGGATACGGACAAAGGAATCATTTAGAGCAAGTTGCTGCTCAAATCTTTTTAAGGTATAAGAATAGATTTGAGATTCTCCATCTGTAAAATGTAGAATTGTGTAGTTTACTGAGGCTTCAAGCATCAAAAGTTTATCAAGTTCGTTGGGGTTTAGATTCATAAGGGTTTGAGATTTATACACTAAATCTACTGTTGGACGATTTAAATCTCAAAACTTTGCGAATAGATTGACTTTTTTAAGAATAATTAGTCTTTTAGTCCTAAGAAATTCTTAATAATACTTACAATTGTTTTCTTTCTTTTAGTTTCTCCTTCACCAATTTCTCTACTGAAAGCATAGTATTTTTTACAAAAATCTTTAGAACCTTGCAGTATCACACCATTTTTGAGAGTCATCTGCCAAGTAGAGTGGTCGTAGCTGGCTTTGTAATCTAAATTTACACAAATACTATTTTTGATTGAGAAGAAATTGTGGTTGTTTTCGAGGGTTTTCCGGTATTCTCCCAAATTCTTGAAGGCCTTTACGGTTTCCCCATTTTGGAGTAGAATTTGTGTCATAGAACCATCTGCAATCAGATACATAATTTGTCTAATATCTAATCTTCGGGTTTTTCGGTTGGCAAGATGCACCATGATAAAATCGCTGAGTTCACCACTTTTATTCATGTAATCAATAAGTGCATCATAAAGACGTATCTTTTCATTTTCTGATTGCCGATGATTCACTTTTTCGACAACCTCTACTAAGGTCTCATCTGCAAATGGCTTTTCGAAGTAATGCGTAGCCGTGTAAGCAAATGCTTTCGTGGCATAGTCTTTCTGTATATGCCCCGTCATAAATACAAACTCAAAAGTAATCTCGACTTCATTATCTTTTAGTTTTTGAATGACATCAAAGCCTGTTCCGTCAATAATCTGTACATCAAGAAGCACAAAATCGGGTTTGTGTTCTACAATCAAATCATAAGCAGTTCCTGTGTCTTTTGCAACACCCAGGACCTCTACATTAGGGCATTTTTGCTGAAATATGTTTAGAATAGTGGCAATAGTATCATCAACATCTTCTACAACTATCGTACGGAGTTTTTTCATCCTTCAAAACTGATTTTAAGTGTTACTTTTGTTCCGCTTGGTTTTTTATCTTCAATCTGTAATTCTATCAAATAACCTACTTTTTGCAATACTTCGATTCGCTTTTGTACCAATTCAGTACCGAGCGATTTGTATTTTGCATAAGACTCTCTCTGAATTTTTTTAGCTTCTCCACGCCCAATACCATTATCATCAATGATACAAATCAGCGAATCATCTTTTTCTATAAAACTGATACTTAGTTTACCTCTTATTTTTAATTCATTGAATCCATGTTTGATGGCGTTTTCGACAAATGGCTGAATCAACATAGGTTGAATCTTATAATTATCAGCATCTACGGGTGGCACTTCGATAATTTCATAATCGAAATTATCTCTTTGCATTTTTTCAAATTCGATATATTGCCTAATTAAATTTATTTCTTCTTTTAATGTGAGTTCGAGTTTTAAAATTGATGTAACGGTATGGTCATCGAAGTTGCTGGCATTTAAAAAGTTTCTAATCAACCCTGCAAGTTTTACAATGTTATCTCGTGCCTCACTTGTTTTATTTACACGAATCTGCCCCTGAATCGCAGTCAAAACATTGAAAATAAAATGTGGATTCAGTTGGGCTTGGGTAGTTTGTACTTGTAGCAAGTTTATCTGTCTTTTTTGCTCTTCCAAATACCTTTTTTGGTATCTCATACCTTTCTGTTGGTTATGACTTCGCCTCCAGACAAATACAATCAAAAAAACCATCAAAAAAAAGCCTAAAAGAGCATATTTATAAAAATTTGGAGATTTCCAAAATGGAATACTCACTTTAAAATTGAGTGCAGTAATGGTTTGATTTTTTTCGTCTAATATACTGTGTTGGCTTTTGACCTCAATCGTATATTTTCCGTTTGGCAAATTCATCAAAAAGATTTCATTGCCTTTTTGCCACTGTGTCCACTCATCAACAAATCCTTTGATTCGATAGCTAAATTGCGGCTCGGCACTATTATCTTCACCAACCGATTCTACCCATAACCTAAAAGTGTTGGTGTCATATGGCAATTCTACCACAAGATTTTTTTCATAATCGAACGGTAAGCGTTGCCCATTGATATTCCTAATAAATGTACGGGTAATGTCTTGCTCAAAACTAATTTTTTTAGGGTCAAAGTACGACAATACTGTACTTGATGTAATCCAAATATTACCATCAGAATCCTTGTAAAAGCCATTTTGACCAGGTTCTAAGCCCATAAAGCCGCTATTGATATTAAACCGCTTTACAATTTTTTCTTTGCCTTTTTGATAAAACTCTTTTAGGTCAATGATATTAAGATTACGATTGTCGCCTACAATCAAATAGTTTTCATTAATTTGCCCAATGTATGAAGTACAATTATTACTTTCATTAAAATAATTGGTGAAAACACTTTCAAATCTGTCGTTTTTATCATTAAACTTAAATAAACCGTAATAAAATGAACTTGCCCAGATACCACCATAAGAATCAATTGTAATATTGGCAATTCCTCGTTTGGGAAGTTTATTGTTTTTCTTGGTATAATAAGTAAACGTCTTTGTATCTGGATTGTACTTGGCAATATCATTTCCTCCAAGCCAATAATTACCTTTTTTATCGACTGCTACTGTCAAAACAAGAGAGTTATTGCTAAACATCGCAGTTGTATCCGTTATAAATTCATCTCGGTATGGAGATTTATTTTCAATAACGCTTATTCCTCCAAAACCACAGCCAATAATCTTATTTCGTTTTGGGTCTTCTGTTTGACTAAAGAATGAATTATTTTTCGAAGCCAGATATTTTAATTTCCCTTTGTCAATAACTAATGTCCCATCTAATCTCGGAAACCACAATTTGCCATATTTATCTCTTAAAGGGCTAAAATACCAAGTATTGATATTAGCTTCATCTACCGGATAGCCTTTTTTCTTAATTTGCTTGGCGATTTCAGCATAATATAGCTTAAAGTCTTTAATATTTACGCCATCAAATTTTTGAATTGGATAATTAAAATTGGCGAACCATTTATTTTTTTCAGAATCTTCTACTACTCCCCAAGCGTAGGGGACATCCTCTTCTTTAAAATATTTGAAGCCATTTAAAAATACGCATACTAATCCTTTTTCTGTACCGATATACAGCCTATTTCTTTCTTTAAAGTATTTAGAAGTTGTAATGACTCCACCCGAAAGATTAGCAATTTGTGTGATTTTTTTATCGTTCTTTGAGTAAATCCAAACTTTACCATCCAGATTGAAATTGAAGTTAAAAGCAGGGTATTTTTGAAATGAAGTTTGCTTTGAAGAAAAACTGAAATACTCGTTAATTTTTTTATTTTCCAACGAATAAAAAACAGCTTTGTCATCAACAAATCCGCTTATTAATACTTCATTACGAATATTGAATGGTCTATAAATATTGATAGATGAATGATGAAATTGAATAAAATTTTTCTTGGACTCATCCCAATAAAAAACATCAGTTCCTTTACCATTCTCTCCATAAAATAAATAAAGTATGTTTGTTTGGGGTTCTACTGTAAAATAAACACTCCATTCGCCAGACGTTTTTATTGGCAATTTTTGTTTGAACCGAATATTGTCATTTTTTATCTCAAAAATCGAATCATTACGACTAAAAACCATTTCATCTTTATACTCTACAATATTAGAGCATCTGGTTGGGGCAAAGGTAAAATTCTTAAATTTTTGCCCATCAAACTTAGCATATCCAAAATCATACGCATACCATATCCATATATTATGCTTCGAATCTTCAATAAAACTATTTACTTGGTTTTGTTTTAAACTATCTTTCAGTGTAAAATTTTCAAAGTTTTTACCATCAAATTTGCTTATTCCAAACTTAGTTCCTACCCAAATGTACCCTCGGCTATCTTCAAAGACATTTGTTACCTGCATTTGTAGCAAACCCTCACGGTCTGTATATGTAATACTGGGGTAGTGCTGGCAATAGCAAACAATACAAAAAAAAGAAAAAACAAAAACTAAAAGCCTTTTAAGCATTGTATTTATAGAATTATGGGATAAATTATTCAGAACGGTCTAATTAACCTAAAACTAAGAAATAACTGTCCAGTTTTTAAAATAATTAGAGAGACCCATAACAATGAAGCCCCTGTTTTATTCAAAAATAATCAAAAACAAAACAAAAAACCCACAGCAAACACCGTGGGTTATATCTCATCGTAAATCCAAAACCGTTCTACTCTCTACTCCAAATCTCGTTTACTTTATTGCCAGTAGAGCTTTTGCCCGAATGCTGCCAATTGTCGCCTTCGAGTTTATAATCAAAAGTGAGCGAAGCCCCTACTCTACCGTTATCACGGCTAAAAAACTCTATATTTTCGGTATATTTTCCGTCTTTTAAGGTGTAAGTTCCTCCACCTGTTCCGAAGAATTCACCTGTTTCGGCATTGATTGCAATCCACTGAAAACGCCCTTCTGATAACATTTTAATGGTTCGTCGAGCAGCAAATGGCATCGGGTTCATTTTGCCGTCTTGTCCTTCACGTTGGGTAATTCTCCAATAGCCCGCCAAATTATCTTTTCCGTTGTCGAGCCTTTTCCAAGTAGTTTTTGTTTGATTTTCAATTGAAAAGGTATTTTCATTGGCTCGACTAAACTTGTAATTAACTTTTGTACCAACCGTCTCCTTACTTTTGCTATCAAATTCAAGTTTTAGGGTCAGGCCATCATTATTCAATTCATACGTTCCGCCGTAGGTACGAACAAAGGCATTCTTCTCAAAAACCGCAATCGTTAAGTACTTCTCAGATGCTATCATAACGACTTTTTCAGCCGAGACGCTGCTCTGTGCTTGCATCTCCCACGCACCTTTGATTGTTCCGCCAAACGTTACTTTTGATAACAAAATAGCAAAGATAAATAACAGTTTTTTCATAATATTGGTCTATTTAAACCGCTGTCGGGGTTTACAACCGCCGACAGGGTAGGTTTAATCTCCGAATACTTTTTTGAAACTCGATAACAATCCACCCCAAGAATTATCATCTTCGACTTTGGTAATAACTTTTACATTCGGGAATTCCTCTTTTACGGGTAATTCCAGAATTTCATCTGCTACTTTTTGTAAATCGAGACCGTTGAATGTTCCCGACGACATCAACAACAGATTTGTCTGAAACCAGTTTTGGCTCATCAGAAAATCCTTAAATAGTTCTCTATCGGTAAATACCTGCAAATCGGGACGATTAAATGCTTTTTTGACTTCATCTGAGCTAATCATCGGCATTCGTTTCATCTCTAATGTATGCGGACTATAAAACACAGCTGCAATATCGGCATCACGCATTTTATCGGCATATTGAGGCAAAAAGTCTTTATTTAGACTACTAAATGTATGTAATTCGTAACACGCAACCAATCGGCGATTGTTGTAAAGCGATTTACCTGCATTGGTCGTAGCTTCGAGTTTTGACGGAGCGTGAGCAAAATCACGGTAAATAACGGTATTGGCATTTTCGCCCAACTTCTCTAAGCGTTTTGCGGCACCTTTAAATGTCTGAATCGCTTCGTAGAATTGCTCTTCGGTGATACCCAAACGGTCGAGGATAATCATTGCTCCGTTGAGATTTTTCATATTATGCTCTCCAAACAACTCCAACGGAATCTCACCCTGCTTGGTCAATAAATAAAATTTACCATTTTCAACCTTGTATGGATGTGCTTTGTATGGCAATTTTGAAACGTCAGTGCGGTCTTTTTCTCCAATTATTCGAGCCAATTCATCGGTTTCATCGTACAAAATTCCTCCTGCTTTTGGTAAACCATCGGCCAATTCCTCAAAAGTACTAACATAACTCTCAAAAGTCGGAAAAACATTGAAGTGGTCCCACGCAACACCGCTAATCAAAACAAGGTGAGGATGATAGAATAAAAATTTAGATTTTAAATGTATCTTAGATTCGGGATATTCATCGCCTTCGATGATGATTACTGGTGAATCATCATCAAGACCAACCATTATATCAAAACCTTCGATTAACGCTCCAACCAAATAATCAAATTTGCGATTATGGTATTTCAAAACGTGTAAAATAATACTTGTAATTGAGGTTTTGCCGTGGCTACCCGCAATCACTACACGTAACTTATCTTTGCTTTGTTCGTAAATATATTCTGGAAAAGAATAGATTTTTATACCGAGTTCTTGTGCTTTTTTTAATTCAGGATTATCGGCATGGGCGTGCATACCCAAGATAACAGCATCGAGTTCGGTAGAGATTTTTTCGGGAAACCAACCAAATTCGGCAGGTAAAATCCCAGCTGCTTCTAAACGGCTTTTGGCTGGGTCGTAGATTTCATCGTCCGAACCTGTTACTATGATTCCCTTACGGTGTAATGCCAACGCGAGATTGTGCATCACGGCACCTCCGACGGCAATGAAGTGTATTCTTTGAGGCATAAAGTAATATAAAAAAACTACTGCTTTACTGTGGTATGTTAAATCGTTACCAAAGCTAAAAAAAATTATTGCAAATATCTCAATTTTATATGACTTTTGCACGCTAATTTAACAGTTCGATGTTTAATGTTTAAAAGTTCAAAGAAAATGCATTCTTTAACTTGCACATTGAATATTGAACCTTGAACAACATAGGATGAAACGCTACATAGACCTTATAGAGCAAACCTTCGAGTTTCCGACACGTGAATTTGGGGTTGACGAAGAAAATACACTTTTGTTCAATAATGTTCCTATCATGGATATTATTCAACAATACGGCACGCCGCTCAAAATATCTTATTTACCTAAGATTACTGAGCATATCGAAAACGCTAAGTTGCTTTTCCGTAATGCTATGAAAAAGTACAATTATAAGGGTAGCTATACTTATTGTTACTGTACCAAATCATCGCATTTCAAATTTGTTCTTGAAACTGCCCTCAAAAACAATGTGCATCTCGAAACCTCGTCATCGTTCGATATGCCAATTATTCGTCATTTGTACAATGAGGGACAAATCAACAAAAACACGTATATTATCTGTAATGGCCACAAACGCCCATTGTATTTAAGTCAGATTACTGATTTTTTGAACGATGGGTTTGTAAATTGTATCCCTGTTTTAGATAGTGTTGGCGAGATAGACCATTACATCGAAAACGTAACTGCCGAAAACGTTAGTCTTGGTATCAGAATCGCTACCGACGAAGAACCCAACTTTGCGTTCTATACTTCGCGTTTGGGAGTTCGATACAATGATATTCAGGAGCTTTACAAGGAGAAAATAAAGCCAAATCCGAGATTTAAGCTCAAAATGTTGCATTTCTTTATCAATGCAGGTATCAAAGATAACGCCTACTATTGGTCAGAGTTGACTCGTTTTATGTTCAAATACTGCGAGATGAAGAAGATTTGCCCCGACCTCGATTCGATTGATATTGGAGGTGGATTGCCGATTCAGACTTCGTTGGTTTTCAATTACGATTACCAAGCAATGATTGACGAAATCATTGAGAATATCCAATGGATTTGTAATAAAAATAATGTTCCAGTACCGCATATTTTCACCGAGTTTGGCAGCTATACCGTCGGCGAAAGCGGTGCGACAATCTATAAGGTAATTGACAAAAAACAACAAAACGACCGTGAGTTGTGGTACATGATTGATGGCTCGTTTATTACACATTTGCCAGATTCGTGGGGAATCGGTCAGAAGTACATCATGTTGCCAGTAAATAATTGGGATAGCCCATACGAAAAGGTCAATTTAGGTGGTTTGACTTGTGATTCGCAGGATTATTATAGTACTGAAGCACATTCTGAGGATTTATATTTACCAGTTTTCGACATCGAAAAAGAGAATCAATACATTGGATTTTTCCATACGGGAGCTTATCAAGAATCGCTCGGTGGCTATGGCGGAATCCAGCACTGTTTGATTCCGGCACCGCAACATGTTTTGGTAGATTTAGATGAAAACGGCAATATCACAACCGAGCTTTTTGCCAAACAACAAGACAGCGACTCAATGCTTCAGATTTTGGGATACCAGAAAGATAAACCAACCGAGAAGATAGTGATTGCCGAATCTAAAAATGGAAAAGAAAAGAAAGTGAAAGAACCAGTGACGGTTTAATAATACCAAATGAAGCCCCAATCTTTCGATTTGGGGCTTCTCTTATACCATTTCCAATTCCTCCTTCTGTCTAAGATGATGCCTAAAGTGCATCTCCATCATATAAAACCATTCGTTTGCATTCAAAAACCCAAAAGGAGGGTGTAGCGTTTTGTATTCGCCATTATTTTGTGCAATTGGCTCTACTAATTTTCGGGCATCTTCCAACACTTTTCTGAGCAAAGATTTGTATTCGTCTCTCGATTTCGCAACAGGCTCGGGGCCTTGCAAAACTTCTGGAATCTTAAATTTACGAGGCGGGAAACCACCGTATTTGAATTGTTTTTCGCCCCATTCGTTTTTCTCCCCGCCAATCTGCCCTTTGCGTTGTTCGAGACATCGCATCACATTTGCCATAAAAAAGAAATTTGAGGTCAATACCAAATGCTCATACATCTGCCCCAAAGACCAAGTTTCGGCATCTCGTTTGGTCGAGAATTGTGGGTCTGAATATTCATCTAAACTAATAATGTATTGATTTACAACCCTTTCGAGGTTGTCATAAATCTCTTTTGATGTTAAATCCATATTGGTTTTGTTGCGGTATTACTCAAAAATCTACTTTAAACTCACCGAATTACTTGGTTTACTTTCGTTGTGTAGCCTATCAAGAGCCGTGACGACATAGACATATTTTTTGTTCGGATTTGGATTTCTATCTACAAAATTTAATAGGCCTTCGTTTCGCACAATCTGAGCTATTCGAGCTGGATTTTCGGTATTAATTACCTCATTTTCATCAAAACGATAGACAACAAATGCACTCACCTCGTCACCATCTTTGGGTGGTTGTTGGGGTAATTCCCAAGTCACGGCCACGCCCAAATCGGCAATAGGTTTTACCTTAACATTTGCCGGTGGATTCGGTGGAATATTGTCAATCCAAGGCATTGTAGGCATCAGTGCAGGATATTTATAAAAATTACGGAGTGAATCGCTAAACCCTAACTCATTCTTTATCAATGATTTAGAACTAAAAAATATACTACCGCTAATGGGTTTCAACAAACGATTGTATCGAATCTGTCGTGGGATTTGGGTCATGTCATTCCAGCCTTTTTCTTTACTATTTGCCAAAACACGGTACGAACCATGCCCAATATAAACATGCTTACTATGGGCATTTTTTACCCACCAATCCACCAAGTTTTTGTACGGAACTTTATCAAACTCAAAACTAAAATAAATTTGTGGTGCAATGTAATCGACCCAACCTTTCTGAACCCACTTGCGGGTATCAGCGTAAAGGTTATCGTACGACGACTGCCCTCCTTGAGTCTGAGAGCCTGCGGGGTCGCTACTGGCGTTTCGCCAAACCCCAAACGGGCTGATTCCGTATTTGACCTTCGGTTTTTCTTTTTTAATGGCCTCCCCGATTTCTTTAACAATCAAATCTACATTGTTACGTCGCCAATCATCAATATTTTTGAATCCTTGACCATATTTTTTGAAAGTTTCTTCGTCTCTGAATTTCTCTCCCGCTACTGGATACGGATAGAAATAATCATCGAAATGGATACCGTCAACATCGTAATATTTCACAATATTCACCACAATATCGGTGATGTATTTACGAACTTCTGGAATACCGAGGTTATAAAATTTATAGCCATTATAAGCCACAAACCAGTGCGGTTTTGTGTTGGTAATGTGGTCTTTGGCAATACTTTTAGAGACTTTGTGAGTACCGCGATTCATGTTGAGCCAAGCATGAAACTCCATATTGCGTTGATGGGTTTCTTCAATCATAAAACGCATTGGGTCGTAATATGGCTCGGGGGCTTTTCCCTGCTCGCCCATCAACCACTCCGACCACGGCTCTACACTTCGAGCGTAAAAGGCATCTGATGCGGCACGAACTTGCACCAAAACGGCATTTACGCCTACTTTTCGGTGTGAATCAAGAATATTGCGATACTCTTGTTGCTGAGTTTCGGAGGGTAAGCCTTTGCGACTCGGAAAATCAATGTTATCGATGGTTGCAACCCAAACCGCACGAAACTCACGTTTTGGAGCAGTAACTTTAGTAGTAAACTGTTGGGTAACTTTCTTAGAACATCCGCTCAGAAAAGCATACAATAGTAAAAATCCACAAGCTTTAATGTAGATTGATTTATGAATTGCCTTGGTCATCTATCCTCAAAAATAGCAATGTATTGTGTTGTGAACTGAAAACTAATATTTTTGCCTAAAATTAGAGAAAATTTCGGCTGAAACCGCATTTATTTATTACTTTTGCCAATATTACATTGTCATTCAGTTGTAATTCTGTTGTCATTCGATGGTAAAACATACTTTCTATTGAACGATAATCTAATGACTACCCAATGACACAAAGTGAATGACATTCATTAATTATGAAAGAATACGGAAGTAACGTACAAAAACTCGCTGATTATATCATCAGCCTACCCGATAAAGAACAACGCACTAAATATGCTCATATTTTGATTGAATTGATGCGTCAGATTCATCCAAATATGCGTGAAGGGCAAGATTATTCTAAAAAACTTTGGGATGACCTTTATATCATCACAAACTTCGATTTAGATGTTGATAGCCCTTTCCCTGCACCACCAAAAGAGATTCTTGGTAAAAAACCAATGACTGTTCCTTATAATCAGAACCGTCTCAAACACCGTTATTATGGTCGAAACCTTGAGATTTTGGTTTTGAAAGCCATTGTAACCGAGACTTACGAAGAACGCAAAGCCTTTGTTTCTTATTTGGTTAGATTGATGAAACAATTTTATCAGACATGGAATAAAGACTCAATCGAAACCGAAGATTGTTTGCAACAGATTCTCGAATTATCGGGCTTTAAACTCCAAGCCGAGATTGATGATTTACGTGCCAATGGCTTGATGGATTCATCACCAAAAGATGGTAACAGTAATCGTCCGCGTCAGCAAATGCAGGTCAATCCGAGAAATAATAATAACAACAATCAACGCAACAATAATAATAACAATCGTAACAATAACAACAACCGCAATAACGGACGAGATAATCGTGATAACCGCGGTGGTGGCGGTTTCAAAAGCCGTGATAATAGAGATAATAACAGAAGAAGAAGATAAGGTTTGGAGTTTACAGTTTAAGAGTTTTAAAAATTGTAACTATTAAAATCTAAGACTTTGAAACTTACAAAACGTCAGTTACAGTCAGTGTCTGCATCGACAAATCAATTCAAAAGAATTTACAATAATTAAATTGTGAAGTTTTGAAGTTACATTTTTGAAACTTTGAAACCCACAAAATTTTGAAACTAACAAAGATGTCATCATTTAAAATTACCGGAGGACGTAAACTACAAGGAGAAATTATACCGCAAGGAGCTAAAAACGAGGCTTTGCAGATTATCTGTGCGGTTATCATGAGCAAAGAGCCAATTACGATTCATAATATTCCGAATATCCGTGATGTAAACAAACTCATGGAATTATTGGAGGATATGGGTGTAAAACGCTCGAAAGTTGGCGAAGGAAGCTACCGTTTTCAGGCCGATGATATTAATTTTGAGTACTTTGAAACCGATGCTTACAAAGAAAAAGCCGCGGCTTTGCGTGGGTCAATCATGTTGCTTGGGCCGATGTTAGGTCGTTTTGGTAAAGGAAAAGCTCCTCGCCCTGGTGGAGATAAAATCGGTCGTCGTCCGTTAGATACGCACTTTGTTGGTTTTCAGAAATTAGGAGCCGAATTCCTCTACGACCCAAATGATGCTTTCTACACCGTAGAAGGAAAAAATATGAAAGGGGCTTACGTTTGGATGGATGAGATTTCGGTAACTGGTACAGCAAACGTCGTGATGGCGGCTGTATTGACCGAAGGAACTACCACAATCTATAACGCCGCTTGTGAGCCGTATCTACAACAGCTTTGCAAAATGCTCAATAGCATGGGGGCGAAAATAAGTGGGGTTGGCTCAAACCTTTTGGTGATTAAAGGTGTAAAAGAATTACACGGCTGCGAGCATACAATGCTACCAGATATGATTGAGATTGGTTCGTTTATCGGTATGGCGGCAATGACTCAGTCAGAGATAACAATTAAAAATTGTCAGATTCCTCAACTCGGAATCATTCCAGATACTTTCAAGAAATTGGGTATTGAGATGGAGTTCCGTGGAGACGATATTCATATTCCGGCCCAAGATGGCTACAAAATTAGTACGTTGATTGATGGTTCAATCCTTACAATTTACGATGCTCCGTGGCCAGGGTTCACCCCAGACTTGATTTCTATCATTTTGGTAACAGCAATCCAAGCCAAAGGAACGGTATTGATTCATCAAAAAATGTTTGAAAGCCGTTTGTTTTTTGTCGATAAATTGATTGACATGGGTGCTCAAATCATCCTTTGTGACCCACACCGTGCAACAGTTATTGGTCTGAATCGTGAACATCAATTAAAAGGAATCCGAATGACTTCGCCAGATATTCGTGCAGGGGTTTCGTTGTTGATTGCAGCGATGTCGGCTCAAGGAACGAGTATTATTGATAACATAGAACAAATTGACCGTGGCTACCAAAACATTGATAAACGATTGAATGCCATCGGTGCGGAAATCGTGAGATTATAGATAATATCATTGGGGTTTATCGCTCCAGAGAAATTGAAAATATCAATAGGTCAGACAGAATTCTTTATCACTTCAATAATTCTAAAGCATTATACTATCACCGTTTAATTGGCTTGTAATCAATCAATTAAACGGTGATTTAGACCAATCTTCATTATATTTTCAGTAACTACATCAATCCAAATGACTTGACAGAAATCAGTTTTTTGATAGTTGAGGGTATTTGAGTAATAAAACAATAAATTGGTATATACGTTTTGAGAGTGTTCAGTTACAAGAACAATACACTAAAACGTAAATTCAATTTTTATGATTAAGAAAACACTTACAATTACCATCGCTTTAGCGGGGATTTTGCTGTACTCATGTAAATCGACAAGTGAAAATGCAAATCAAGCTATTTCAGAAATTAAAGCGGCGACAAGCCCCGAAGTCCAGAAAGTAATAGACCAACTCGGTTTGGTATATGTTGAAGAAGGGGCTCAAAATATCATTACTTACGATGAAGTTAATGCTGCCCAGCAAGCTTGGTGCGACGCTTTAGTAAAAATTGGGAAACTTAAAGAAGAAGGTGGCGATTACAAGGCATTTGCCGAGCAGGTACTCTCAGATGCCTACAATTACGACTATGGCAAGGTGTTCTTTAAACCTACGTTGGCCTACGGCGAGCAAACATTTAGAAATACTAAAAAAGGAGCATTGGCTTATTTTATTGGTGGCGACCCCGAATTTCCAAACGACAAAGGATTTGCTCTAACGCCTTGGGTAAAAGCTCGCTACGATAATGCAGGCAATGGCAATGAAGGAATTCAGATTTATGGCTCGGTGGCAATCACAATGGGTAATGTCTGGGTTACCGATAAAAACGGTAAAGAAGTTATGGTTGATAAAACTTGGGTTTTCAAGAAAGGCAAAGATGGAAAATTAAGAATAATTGTTCATAAGTCATCTTTACCATTCAATCCAGAAAAATAAGTATAAAAACTGATGGTCAGGATTTTACAGAATACTTGACCATCTGTTTCTTCCTCACAAAAAATCTTCAATTGAAAAATAACTTAGTGTGAAATATGCACCTTGGAGGCTAATTTTAATCAAATATTGTTTACTCACACAAAGGATTGAAATAAAGTTGTCTTAATATTCATCATTTGAATACCCTACGTTTCTCTTTCAAACCTTCAAAAATCCCACATTTTTCGGTATTGTGCCAATAAACATTTATCCTAAATTTGCACTTCTACCATCAATCATCATCGAATATGAAAAAAGCTCATTACAAAGTATTACTACACTTCATCATCCTAACCATTTTTAGCTATAACGCTTATTCTCAAGCAATTAGAATTCCTCAAAATTCAAACTTCCCATCTTCGGCTGGTCGAAAAGTTGGTGTTACCGAAATCGAAATAAGATGGAATGCACCAGGTGTAAAAGGCCGTGAAGGTAAGATTTGGGGTACCGACATTGCGTATTACGGAACACAAGTCTTGGGCTATGGCTCAAATGTAGAGTCTCCGTGGCGAGCTGGAGCCGACGAATGTACGACCATTTCTTTTTCGACCGATGTGAAAATCAATGGAAAACCCTTAGCAGCGGGTAAATATGCACTTTTTATGCAGCTTTCGGCAGATTCTACGACGTTGATTTTCAATAAAAATGTTGATGCTTGGGGAAGCTATTTTTACAATAAAGACATGGATGTTATGCGTGTAGGTACTCGCCAGAAAAAGAACCAGCCTACCATGCAAGAAAGATTGGCTTATAATTTCAATAATCAAACCGAAAACTCGGTCGAAATCAGTTTAGATTGGGAGCGATGGAGTATTCCGTTTAAAGTTGAAATTAATGCTAAAAAAACTACTTTGGCTTATATCCAGGCACAAATGAGCGGTGAGTTGGGTTTTGACCCACCAAGCCTGATTGCAGCAGCGAATTGGTGCGTAAGAAATGACGTCAATTATGAACAAGCTCTAAACTGGATTACCTCTGCAACAAGTCCAACACTCGGCGGCGAAAATAGTTTTGGAGCATTATCTACAAAGTCTAAGATTTTGGATAAACTCGGTAAAAAAGCTGAGGCCGCAACAGCTATGCAGCAAGCATTAGAGAATGCCAAACCATTGGAGCTTCATACTTATGGCCGACAATTATTGCTCGATAAAAAACCAACTGAAGCAATGGCAGTTTTTGAAAAGAATTTCAAGAAAAATAACGGTGCATGGCCTACTAATGTGGGTATGATGCGTGGATACTCAGCCAATGGAAATATTCCGAAAGCTTTAGAACACGCAAAAGCGGCTCTTGCTCAAGCTCCAGATGATTTGAATAAAAAAACTTTGGAGGCAGCCATCAAAACGTTAGAATCAGGAAAAGCATTGTGAATATATGTGGCACGTCTGACTTATTTTCATTCAGACGTGCCACACTTTTTCAAATTTTGTAATTTTTCATAATCAAATCGGCACCTTTTTCGGCAATCATATAAACAGGTGCATTCGTATTGCCCGATACAATCGTCGGCATGATTGAGGCATCAATCACTCGCAAACCTTCAATTCCCCTTACTCTCAATTCATCATCCACAACTGCCATCTCATCATTACCCATTTTACAAGTTCCAACCGGATGATAGACTGTTTCGAGTTGCATCAAAAGGTGGTGCATAATGCTTTCGTCTGAGCTTCGGTTTGGCGGTGTAATCATTTCTTTACGATAAGCATCAAACGCAGGCTCTTGCATGATTTCCATCGCCACTTTGGCAGCATTGAGCATTGTTTTTCGGTCTTCTTCTGCTTCGAGAAAATTGGGTTGAATTATCGGTGCATCAAGCGGATTGGCTGAGCGTAAACCTAAATATCCTCTACTTTTGGGTCTTAATAGTGTTGGCAAGATAGTGAACCCATCTTCATCAGTCGGAAAAGTATCTGGATTGTACATATCAACCTTATAATCATTCCCGATGTGGATTGGAGCAAAATGTAATTGATAATCAACTCTTTCGGGGCTATCATCGGTCATCCAGAAGGCAACGGCTTCGAGCGGACTAATCGTTAGAGGCCCTTTTTTTGATAGAAAAAATTGAGTTAATCCTTTAATCTGATTCCAAACTGTAAGATTATGATTTTGCCCTTGACGGGTATTTGAAGTGCAACTTATTCCCGAAAAAAGATGGTCTTGTAAGTTTTTACCCACACCCGCAAGATTCTGTTTACATTCAATACCAAAACGTTTCAATTCATCGGCTTCACCGATGCCCGAAAGCATCAAAATTTGTGGAGAATTAAATGCCCCAGCCGATAAAATCACCTCTTTGCGAGCCATCGCTTTTTCGGTGTTATTTTTTCCAGTAATAAACTCAACCCCTACTGCACGGTCGTTTTCTATCAAAATCTGTTTGGTATGTGCATGAGTTATCACTTTAAGATTGGGGCGAGTCATGGCAGGTTTTAAAAAAGCTGCCGCCCCCGAATGTCTCTTAGAATCTTTTATCGTAAACTGAAAAAAGCCCGTACCGGCTTGGTTTTCGCCATTAATATCGTGGTTTTCGGTCATACCCCACTGTTTGCAGGCATCGACAAACGCCTCAGCATAAGGAGTCCTGAAGCTTTTGGCATAAGTGACATTCAACAATCCGTCAACTCCATGAAATTTATCGTTTAACTGTTCATTGTGTTCCGATTTTTTAAAAAATGGTAAAATATCATCGTATCCCCAGCCACGATTGCCCAATTTTGCCCAATCATTGTAATCCTCTTTGTTTCCACGCACATAGGCCATGGCATTGGTTGAGCTACTTCCACCCAGAGTTTTTCCTCTCGGCAAAAAAATCTTGCGGTTCAAGACGTGTTTCTGAGGCTCAGTTTCGTAAGCCCAATCTACCTCGCTTCGGTGTAGTTTTGTGTATGCTGCTGGCACATGAATCTCCAATTTTTTATCGGGGCCGCCCGCTTCGAGCAGAAGTACTTGATTATTAGGATTTTCGGAGAGGCGATTTGCCAAGACACATCCTGCCGAACCCGCTCCGATGATGATAAAGTCGAAAGTCATAGTAATAGAATTTGGGTAATATTATCATCGAAATATAGTATTTTTTCTTTGAATAATTACACCAAAAAATCATTTTATGTAAGGTTTTTCAATCATCAAAATAAAATATTATATTCACCATTCAAAGTAGCCCTAAACGATTCAGTATGAAAAAAGCTTTACTTTTACTACTTTCATCAATATCATTTGCATTCGCCCAACAAAAATTTACGATTTCGGGAGTAATCCGTCAATCAGATAATCAGAAACCAATCGCAGGAGCATCGGTATTGATAACCGAAACCGGAATGGGTTTTATTACAGATTCTACTGGTTTGTATGAATTAAGATTGAACCGTGGGTCGTTTCTGATTGAGGTTTCGCATCAAAGTTTTTTCAAAAAGTACCTACGGGTTGATGTCAAACAAAATCAAAAAATTGATTTTAGTTTAGACGAAAAAGCTAATGAACTCGAAGAAGTCAGGATAAGTGCCAACTCTACCGAGCAAAATATGAAACGCCTCGAAACGGGAGTTACGAATATTTCGATAAAAACCATCAAAAAATTACCAACACTTTTGGGTGAATTAGACATCATCAAGAGTCTTTTTACGCTGCCCGGGGTTACGAGTGTGGGTGAGGGTTCATCAGGTTTCAATGTTCGTGGTGGAAATGTTGACCAAAATCTCATTTTATTAGATGATGCTCCTATTTTCAATTCGTCTCACCTGATGGGTTTCTTCTCAGTGTTTAATCCTGATGCTCTGCGAGATGTCAATTTTTATCGTGGCGGGATTCCTTCTCAATACGGTGGTCGCACGGCTTCGGTTCTGAATATCAACCTTAAAGATGCCAATGCTCAGAAATTATCGGCAATGGGCGGAGTAGGCACTATAAGTAGCCGTTTGGTGATTGAAACTCCTATTATCAAAGAAAAAGCGTCTGTTTATTTAGCGGGGCGAATCTCGTATGTGGACCAAATGGCAAAGGTTTTCAATGTAAAACAACTCAGAGATACCAAAGCAAACTTCTATGATTTGACAACCAAAATGGAGTTTCGTCCATCAACCAAAGACCGTATTTCTCTGACAGCATTTACTGGATTCGATGTTTTTAAACTGGGGAGAGACACGCTTTCGAGCATTGATGTCAATTCGGCTGCCGAATTCAATTGGCGAAGTAGCACCGCCACCGTTGCTTGGAGTCATTTTTTCAATAACAAATTCTCGCTCAAAACGAGTGCTTCGATGAGTAAATACGATGCCAGCGTATCGAATAGCGATTCGGCAACGGCATTTAATTTGGGCTACGGGATTGATTATAAGAGCATCAAGAGTATTTTCAATCTAAATCTCGGCGAAAAAAACAAAATTGACTTTGGTTATCAGGTGAATCGCTATGTGATTCAGCCTGGAGAATTGACTCCAACAACCAAATATTCTAACAAAAACTACATTAAACTCCGCCCGGAACAAGCATTTGAATCGGCTATTTTTATCAACGACGAAATACAGCTTTCGTCCAAATTATCACTCGGAGTTGGTTTAAGATACGCATTATTCTCAAATGTAGGCGAGGGTTACGTCTATCGTTACCAAGAGGGTGTTCCACGCGAGAAGAAAACCAAGATAGACTCAACTTACTATGCATCAGGGCAAACCACCAAAAGTTACGGAGGCATCGAACCCCGATTGGGTTTAAATTGGACATTGGGAGATAACACAACCGTAAAACTCAGCTATAACAGAATGCAACAATTCATACAGTTGCTCTCGGGTACTACTTCTGCCCTACCCACCGACCGCTGGAAGCTGAGCGATACCTATGTAAAACCCCAGATTGCCGACCAAATTTCGTTAGGTCTTTACAAAAACTTTAAGGATAATACCATCGAAAGCTCGGTAGAGGTCTTCTACAAAACCCTCCAAAATGTGGTTGATTTCAAAGATGGTTCGACCCTATTACTCAATGAATACCCCGAAACGGCTATTTTGCAAGGTAAAGGTCTTTCGTACGGTGCAGAATTGTATGTCAAGAAAAGTTTGGGCGTTCTGACAGGCTGGTTGAGTTATACGTATTCGCAAACGAGATTCTTGATTGATGGGCCGTCGCTCGATGAAAAAATCAATAATGGAAAGGCTTTTCAGCCAATATATAACCGACCCCATATCTTTAATGCAATCGCCACATACCAAATGACGCGTCGGGTTTCGTTTTCTTCAAATTTCACGTATAGTTCGGGGCGAGCCATAACTTATCCAGCGTCAAAAGTCATTATTTCAAATCAGATTTTGCCATACTACAATAGTAGAAACGATGGTCAAATACCTGATTATGTGCGTTTTGATTTTTCGATGAATGTAGAAACACACCCGTTCCGAACCGAAGGTTATCGTAGCTTTTGGAACCTTTCTTTTTATAATGTTTTTGCACGTCGCAATGCCTACTCGGTGTTTTTTAGAGCCAGAACACAGTATCAGCAGTTTAATTCATTTGTCCGAATTTACAAATTGTCGATTATTGGTTCAATTATTCCGTCGTTGACGTATAATTTTAGATTTTGATAAGTAGCTTCCAAATTCTCAGAATCCTATCGAATGACAAATATAATCTGGAATAATACCAGTCGAGCTAATTTGTAACTCGGCGTTGTCGGCACGGGTATTACCCGAAAGTACCAAAAGTGTTTTTACCCCAAATTTATTACCGCCCAAAATATCGGTATGCAGGGTATCGCCAACCATCAAAACTTCATTTTTGGAAAAACTTCCGAATTGATTAATTTGGTCAAATGCATACATAAACATCTGAGAATCAGGCTTCCCGAAATGGATGAATTTTTTATTGAGAATACTCTCAACTAATTGAGCAATTCCGCCAGTAGCAATAGAAACACCCTTTTTCGAGACAGGATAAAGTTTATCGGAGTTTGCCACAATTACCGGAATATTCTTTTTATTCAAAATATTAACCGTCTTATTTATATCGGTATTCCAGTCAAACCCTTCATCATCCAAAAAAACAAAAGCCGAAATTTCATCGATTGCATCGAAGTTCACATCCCGAACTGCTACGTGTTCTAAACCCGATTGTAAAATGTATTGAGCCGAGTTTTCAGTTCCGAGATACGCAATTCTTCCATCCAAAATCTTATGTTGCAAAAACTGCTTCGCCATCATACCCGATGTGATGATTTCACTTGGGTCGATTTCTAAACCCAATTTCAGAAAATTAGCCGACTGCTGTTCTTGACTTCGAGAGGCATCATTGGTCAGAATCCGAAAAATGATTCCGTTATCTTTCAAACAATCAATCGTTTCTTTAACCCCGTCGATGATTCCTTTGTAGTTTTTGATAACGCCATAAGAATCCAGAAAAACCGCTTTAAAATCTTTCGCAATCGTTAAAAAAGGACTTTGACTCATTTTATCAATAATTAGCAAATTTGTTCTTTAAAAATTTTTACCACTTAGAACACTAAGCTCACAAAGGCTCACTTAGAAAAAAGTCTTAGTGCAACTTAGTGTCCTCAGATAACTTAGTGGTGAATTATAAAATTTGGCTCAATTACATTCTTACAGATTCTATTCAAATCTTCAATTCTTTCAGAATGACCTCGGCATCGAAGCCCGTTTCAATTGATGGTAAATAGGTTTCGTAGGCTTCTTTTTGGAGTTTAGTCGCAAAAATCTCGTGAAAAAAATGTCGCCCGTCTTTGATGATATAATTCAAGATAAAGAATCGATAAACTTCTTTCAAAAATCGAATCTCTTCTTCTTTGAGCGGAAAAACCTTGTGATACGCCTTCAAGAAAATCATAAATCGGTCTTCCATCAATGGCCCAATCAGATAACTAAAAACTGTTCGGTCGCCAATATCAGACACAACTCTACTCAAAAAATAAAAATCCAGCATCCGAGTGCCCATTCTAAACCAATCGTAATCCCAGCGAGAAAACAGTTTAAACGACGAAGTAACAGAGAAATTTCCGATGTTCCAATCCACAAAAACGGGGATTCTATCGAATTTATCTGCTCCAAGTTGTTGAAAATTCTCTAAAAATAACCCGCAATGCTGTTTGATTTCGTTTAGGTACATGCGGTATTCAAATTTACCATAATCGGTTTCGAGAATACGAAGCAAATGGTCAATGTCAACTTTGAGGGTTTTAGACGACGGCGGAAGTGTATTGCGAATACTAAAACAAGCTTTGTGAAAATGGGCAATTTGCTCGCCGAGCTTTACGATTTGTTCTTCATCGAGCCTTCTCGGCAGCTTTTTCTTGATTTCGATTGGGCGATAAAAAACCACCCATGCATCGAGAATATCATTCTGAAAACGATAAACAAAAAGCGAATTCCCTTTTACCAATGACCTCGCCATGACGTTCTCAAAAGGTGCTGGTAAATTATTCGACAACGAATTGATAATCGTATGGTCTTCTACGAAATGTTCAAATTTGCCAAAATATGACAGTTTTGCGATGATAAAACTTCCATCGGCAAATGTGATTCGGTAAACGTAATTGGTCGAGACTTTTGCACTAATATCCACGATTCTGACTATCTCACGGGTGCTATCATACGATTGCCACGCCTCTTTGACAATCGCTGTAAAATCTATAAATGCCATATTTTTAACGGATGAAGTAAGTTATGACGTGATTTATGAGTCGAAGAAGTAGTTTTCATTTAAGTGATTGCAAAGAAACGCAAAATTTTGCTTAAATTGAATCTTTAATTCTCTTGAATTTCTCAAACCCAAAGAAAGCTTAGATTTAGATTCATCAATGAACATCCTTAAAAAGTTTACCCTATTTTTGATTACAGTTTCGGTAGTTTCTTGTGTTGATGTCTATGACCCAAAACTGACGAATTCAGCCCAAAGATTAGTTGTTGAAGGGCGTATTACTACCGAACTGGATTATCATTGGATTTTCCTGACCTACGATGCTGGGTACAATTCGCAAGAGAATAATTTTACATTTTTGGTAAAAAACGCCAAAGTTTGGATAACCGATAATGCCGGTAATCGCTATGATTTTATTGATGACCAAAATCAAAAAAGTAATTTGGTAACTGCCGTAGGGTTTGATTATCGTTCAAAAGATAAATTTCGAGCAGTTGTAGGGCGTACCTATCAATTATTTATACAAACCGAAAACGGTAAACAATACCGCTCAAAGCCCGAAACAATAAAGGCTGTACCCAAATTAGATAAGGTTTATTGGGAATTTCGTGAATTACCAGTATCTTTTAATACACCTCGCGGAGAATTTTTGGTTTATACCGATTTGCAAGATTCACCGACTCCTAACGAATATTTCAAGTGGGAGGCGATTCACTGGTATCAGACCAGTTTTTGCCGCTATTGGGTTCTCCGCTCCGACCCTCCTCAATTTTTTAAAGACCGTTGCTGCGGCGATTGCTACGAGTCTTCGGTTTGTTATGATTGTTCGCAAATTGCATCCGACGAATTGGTCAATGGCAAAGAACTCCGCAAAAAATTCATCGCAAGAGTACCGTATGATGATGTTACACCATATTATTTAGCAATCAAACAGTTTTCGATATCGGAAGAAGTCCATCGTTTTTGGAATACCGTACAGCAACAAGCTCAAAATACCGGAGGTCTTTTTGATGTAACGCCGAAGTCGGTTCGTGGCAATATGGAAAGTGTGAATAATTCCGAAGAAGAAGTTCTCGGTATTTTTTCGGCATCGGATGTTTCTGAAAAAATCCTTTATGTGAGCCGAAATATTACAAAAGTGAAGCCTTTTGACCCTCCATCTGAGACCTACAGAACTACCAACGTTTGTTATCCTTGCCTTGAGGCCTACAATCGTAGTCCGAATCCACCAAAGGGTTGGGTCCAGCTAAAATAAAGAAGAAATAATTAGCCTTTTGCAACCCGCGATTTGTTTTTTGCATCTTATTGCTATAACACAAAACAAATCATTATGAAAAAGCTATTATTTCTTTCGTTTTTTATCTCTTTTGGTACATTTGCCCAAGAAATCACTCGTAAATTTGATGTAAAAAATTTCGATAGACTCGATATTGGCAGTGCATTTACGATTACTGTAACGCAAGGAAACGCTTACAAAGTTGAGGTTCGTGGGCGTGAGCAAGATGTAGAAGACATTATCGCAAAGGTTTCGGGCGGAGAACTCGACTTGGGCTACCCAAACAACTGGGGAAAATGGCGTAACCGCAAAAATGTTTATGTAACTATCACGATGCCTAAGTTATCGTTTGTTCATTTTTCGGGGGCAAGTACTTCAAAAGTAAGCGGTTTTAGCAGTAACGACCTCAATCTAAATGTTTCTGGGGCTTCTTCGAGTGTTATTTACGCCGATGCTCAAAACCTAAAAGTTGATTGTTCAGGTGCTTCAAACCTAAAATTGATTGGAAAAGGAAATACAATTGATGTAGATTGCTCAGGTGCTTCAGATTTTGACGGTTATGAATTTACAACGAGCAATGCTGATATTGATGCTTCGGGAGCGAGTGATGTGAAATTATATGCTTCTGGAAAAGTAAGTGCCGATGCAAGTGGGGCGAGTTCGATAAAATGTAAGGGTGGTGGCTCAATGAAAGCTCATACTTCTGGTGCGAGCTCGGCAAAAATGATGAAATAGGTTAAAAAGTTCAACGTTCAAGGGTTCAAAGTTCTAAATAATTTTTTCTACTCTTGAACATTGAACCCTTGAACATTGAATGATTATCTAAACATTTGTTGGATAACTTTGCCGTTATCAAGTAAAATCTCCACAATAACTCCCGTTTTCAAATAAGACGGATTTATCTCGATATTTTGAGAAGGACTAAACAAACATTTTTCAAGAAGTTTTCCTTTGGCGTTTTTTATTTGTAATTCCATGTGTGTATGTGTTTTGTTATCGGAAAAAGAGAGTAATTTATAATTGTTAGAGGACTAAGTAGTAAAAAGGTTTAATCCTCTAACGAAATTTAATATACGATTATTATCAAGAAGGTTTGTTTCCTCTTCCCTTGCCTTTTCCTTTACCTTTTACCGAAACTTCTCCAACAAACTTTCCATCTTTATCAAAGCCCAGACCTACAAAAGTACCATCTGATTTCTTCACAACGAGTTTATAGCTACTATCAGTTGTACTCTGAAATGCCTTTTCGATGGTCGAACCCGCATAATTTGCCGTTACATAATCTGTAATTGCTTTTGGTAAAGCAGTTACTGCAACTGGAGTGCCATGCGATTTATGAGTTCTTTCGGCTTTAAATGTACCATCGGCGTTGAATACTAAACCAACTTTCGTGCCATCAGCTTTCGTAACACTTACGACAAAAAGACCATCGTCTGTTTTGCCAGCTTTATTGATAGTAGAACCAACATAAGTAGTTGAAATATAGGCAGTTACGGCAGCAGGTAGAGCAGAAACTTCAATTTCGGTCAAATTACATTTTTTCTTGTGAGTAACAGAGTCGGCAGTAGTTGCCATAAACAAGAATTCAGAAACTGCAGAGTCATCTTCTGGCGTTACACTGTCTTGATTACATGATACAAATGCGATAGATAGGCTAAATAGTGCAATCCAAATTAAGTTTTTCATTACTTTACGAATTTTTAATTGTGAATAATTAATCTTTCCTTTTTTTTAGTAAGCCGGCATTACTCGTAAAGGTCTTTTCATAAGAATTTTTGGGGGTGAAATTCGAGCAAACGAATGTTACGTTTTGGGTATCTGTTTTAGGTATTAATCTCGAACTCTTCGACTGTAATGACGCAAAAGCGTTTAAAAACAGTTGCATATTTTTTTTAAGTTTTTTTAACAAGGCAACTCAATTAAAATATAAACAACTGATTATCAACTAATTATAAATAATAAAATTTTTGGTTTAGATGGTAAAACTTTGCTTTATTCGGGTGTTGGCCTCCATTTAAACGACTGACTGTCTATGGCTCGCATCGTACATAGGATTCCGTCGAGGTGGTCGTATTCGTGTTGAATCAACTCCGAAATGGCATCGCTCACTGCCCATTCTTGGGGTTGCCAATTTTGGTCCAAATATCGAATCTTCAACGATTTATGACGACTCACCCGAACCAGCAGATTCGGAAAACTCATGCAATCATCCCAAAGTTCAAATCGTTCTTCGCTCAAATCCACCAACTCTGGATTAATCATTACATAAGGTTTATCAAGATTGAGATAAATCAATCGTTTCATAATTCCCAACTGAGGAGCGGCGATACCACGCCCAAACTTATATTTAGCTCTGATTTCTTCCATTACATTGTGTAAATCAGCTACCCAATCGGCCACCAAAGGTAGTTCTTCGGGCATTACTTGCTCACATACTTGATACAGGCGAGGGTCGCCAAGCAAAACCATGTCTTTTAAATTTTTCATACCTTAACTTTGAGCGACTTACAAAGTCGTTCTACAAAAATTTACTTTTAACAATTATTAACACGTCAAAAAAACTAAATAACTAATAACTACGTTTAAAGTTTGTAAAATATTAGTTATCAACAACTTACACCTGAATAAAGATGAGAAAATTAGTCGTTTTTGGTTTGTTTTTCTTGGTTTCAAATGTTTTTGGGCAAGTTACGCAAAATCCTAAAACAGATAAACGCTCTGAAAAAAATGCCAAAATTACAAAAGTTACACTTACCGATGAATACACCATCGTCAATGCTTCGTATTACCAGCCTACGATAGATGATGAAATAGATAAAGTCATCAAAGAAAATCATCCAGATTTAAGTCCGGGCGAGCGTGAATATGCTTACGGATATTATTATAAACGATTATCGAATTCTTCACCAACCATCAGTATCAATCCAAAAAGCTATTTAGTGGCCAGTAATGGTAAAAGATTTCGGTATATCAAATCTGAAGGTTTACCCGAACTCCCCGATGAACTCAATTCAAAACGTGGCAAAACCTACTCCTACACTATTTACTTTGAACGAGTTACTAAGGGTATCGAAAAAATTGATTTGATAGAAGGTAATAACAACACAGGCGATACTCGCCATTATTGGAATTACTATGGAATTCATATCAATAACCCAGCAGAAAATGCAACTTTGGCGGCTAAACCAGTCGAAAAAGAAGAAAACATAATGCTGACAGTTCGGGGAAAAGTCTTTGATTCGCAAACCAATAAACCAATCGCAGCTAAGATTGTATGTATTACGGATAAATCAAATAAAAGGATTGACTCACTCAATACGCCTACTTCGGGTTCATACCTTTTTGAATTACAACCCGATGCTTACACCTATCAAATCTCGGCGGATGGCTACGAAACCCTCGAAGAATCGCTCGATTTATCAAAAGTGGGTCGAAGTCAGCAGTTTCCGAAGAATTTTACTTTGAATCCTATCAATAAAAAACCCGAAGCACCGAAGCCAGTCGAGCAACCAAAAGAAGAAACCAAAGAACCAGAGGCTTCGCCAGTAAAGATTGAAGAAAATAAATTTAGACTCGATAAAGTATTTTTTGATTTAGGAGAATCAAATATTTTGCCCGAATCTTACCCACAATTGGATGGATTGGTTGCCATGATGAAAGAGAAACCAAGCATGACAATAAGAGTTGAAGGATATACCGATAACGTTGGCGACCCCGACCAAAACCGTAAACTCTCGCTCGACCGTGCCTATAATGTCCGTGAATATTTGATTTCAAAAGGAATTGCGGGAAAACGAATCCAATTTAAAGGAATGGGGGAAGCAAATCCTATTTCTGCCAATGATACCGAAGAAGGTCGCAAACAAAACCGAAGAGTTGAGTTTGTGATTGTGAATGAATAAGAATATTAGCCCACAACTTGAGTTGTGGTTTATTAATGATGTTAAAACAATTCAAATCGTTTTAACGATTTTGGCATATTAATTATTACGGATTAAATGGGACATAGTTCAAAAATTGTGTCCCATTTAGATTAGACATTTACCTTAAAAGTCATTCGGTGATGCGGCGTAAAACCATGTTCTAAAATCGCTTTGCGATGAAAAGGAGTCGGATAACCCGCATTTTCGTGCCATTTATATTGCGGAAACTCCTCGGCCAATTTTTCCATCAAATCATCTCGATAAGTTTTGGCAAGAATCGAGGCCGCCGCTATCGAAAGAAACTTTGCATCGCCTTTGATGATACAAGTATGCGGAATCAACGGATACGGTACAAATCGGTTTCCGTCAATCAATAAATGTTCGGGGCGTAGCTTTTCGGCAATCTTGTCAACAGCTCGGTGCATTGCCAAAAAACTGGCTTTTAGGATATTTATCTGGTCGATTTCTTGATTTGAGGCCTCCGCCACCGCAAAAACCAAAGCATCTTTTTCGATTTCGATTCTAAGTTCGTTTCGTTGTTCTTTGGTCAACTGTTTAGAATCATTGAGCCACTGATGCTCGTAATCTTTTGGCAAAATCACAGCCGCAGCCACTACTGGCCCAGCCAAACATCCTCGCCCAGCTTCGTCGAGTCCTGCTTCTATTGCTTCTTTATTGTAGTATGACTTTAAGCTCAATTTATCTTTTTTAATTTAAAATTACCTATTTTCAAAAGGGTTTAGGGGGATTTTCAATAACTTTGCAACAAAATAAAACTATTTTAATAATCAGTCAAAATAATCTGCGGAATCAGCGGCCATGCTTACAATTACCAATTTATCATTCTATTTCGGCGGGAGAGCAATTTTTGAGAATGCCAATTTACAAATCAAACCTAAAGATAAAATCGGACTTATTGGCCTAAACGGTAAAGGAAAATCTACACTTTTACGGATTATTGTTGGCGAATATCAGCCCGATGCAGGCTCAATCTCGAAGTCGGGCGATTGTACCATTGGCTTCTTAAACCAAGATTTGCTCTCGTACGAAACCCAAGACTCGATACTTTCGGTGGCCATGCAGGCATTTGAGCGTGAGGTTTTTCTCGAAAAAGAAATTGAGAAAGTACTGCACGAAATGGAGGTGAATTACCACGATGATTTGATTGAAAAATTAGGAAAACTTCAAGAAGAATTCGACCACTTGGGTGGATACGTAATACAATCGAAGGCCGAGGAGATTCTGGAAGGTTTGGGTTTTAAAACCGAAGAATTGCACAAACCACTCCAAGAGTTTTCGGGTGGATGGCGTATGCGGGTGCAATTGGCAAAATTACTCTTGGCAAAACCTGCCCTACTCCTACTTGATGAGCCTACCAACCACCTTGACTTACCTTCTATCGAGTGGGTTGAGCGATACATAGAAAATTACGAAGGTGCGGTAGTTGTGGTTTCGCACGACCGTGAATTTTTGGATAATGTATGCGAAACAATCGTTGAGGTTGCCAATGCCAAATTGAATGTTTACTCGGGAAATTACTCGTTTTATCTCGAAGAAAAAGCTCTCCGTAACGAAATCCAGCAGAATTCATACGAAAACCAACAAGCTCAGATTCGCCAAACTGAGCGTTTTATTGAGCGATTTAAGGCAAAAGCTACCAAATCTCGTCAGGTGCAATCGAGGGTCAAGGCCCTCAATCGTATGGAACGCATCGAAGAGGTTATTGATGAAAATGCCAAAGTCCATTTTAAGTTTAAATTTAGTCAACAATCGGGTCGTCATGTCATCAATTTTGAAAATATCAGTAAGGCTTACGGCGATAAAGTTATCTTGAAAAATACCACTGCGACGATTGAGCGTGGAGATAAAATTGCTCTGATTGGTGCCAACGGAAAAGGGAAATCGACCTTACTCCGTATTATTGCCGATACCGAACCGATAGAAGGAAACAGAAAGACGGGTCATAATGTAAATTTCTCGTTTTATGCTCAGCACCAGCTCGAAGATTTGCACTTAGACGAATCTATTTTAGAAGAATTAAAATACGCTGATTCGACCAAAACCGAAACCGAATTACGAACGATTTTGGGATGTTTTTTATTCAATGGCGATGATGTTTTCAAAAAAATCAAAGTGCTTTCGGGTGGCGAAAAATCAAGGGTAGCTTTGGCAAAAGTTTTGGTTTCAGAGGCCAATTTCTTGCTCCTCGATGAGCCTACCAACCACTTAGATATGGTTTCGGTAAGTATCTTGATTCAAGCTCTTGAACAATACGAAGGTACTTTTGTGGTTGTTTCTCACGACCGCCACTTTGTGAGCCAAATTGCCAATAAGATTTGGTACATCGAAGACCACGAAATCAAACAATATCCTGGTACTTATGATGAATTCTTGTGGTGGCAAGAAGAACAAAAAGCTGCACTTTTAGAAGCAAAAGCAGCTAATACACCCGAGAAAAAAGTTGAAGTAAAGCCTCAAGTTTCGACTACTAAGCCAGCCAATAATGGTCAAGAAGCCAAAAAATTGCAAAAAGAGATTGACGAAATCGAGATAAAAGTCAGCGATTTAGAGAAGAAAAAGGCAATTATTGAAGAAAAACTCGCTGACCCAACAATTTATGGTGAAACCAACGAATTGCAAAAAACAAGCAACGAATACGAGCAAGTCAAAAACGAATTGAATAAAATGAACGAACTCTGGGAAGAGAAAATGCTTGCTTTAGAAGAAATTTAAACTAAAACTGAATTAACCCTGACAGCTTTTTGAAAGCCGTCAGGGTTAAAATATGCTACAAACTAACCATCGCTTTGATTACTCCGTTGGCAGGATTCAGCCATGACTCAAAATTGGCTTTAACATCTTCAAAATCAACCCGATGCGTGATATAAGTAGTTGGTTTTACTAATCCTTTTTTCATCGAATCTACAACGTGTTCAAAATCTTGACGAGTTGCATTTCGGCTGCTCATCAAAGTTGCCTCTCGCTTATGAAATTCTGGGTGGCTAAACGCAATCTCACCTTTTTGCAATCCTACCAAAACGTATCGGCCACCGTGAGCCAAATAGCTAAATGCTGTATTGATGGCTTTTAAACTACCAGTTGCATCAATCACAACGGTTGACATATCGCCATCCGTAATTTCTGCTAAACGCTCAATAACATTTTCGGTTATGCCATTTATGATAAATTCTACACCTAATTTTTCTTTACAAAAAGCCAAACGGTTGCCATTAATATCGAGAGCAATCACTTTTGCTCCCGCGATTCGGGCAAATTCCATGATTCCTAAACCGATTGGCCCTGCACCTACAACTAACACAAATTCTCCTTGCTCAACTCCTGCCCTACGCACACCGTGAGCCCCGATGGCAAGTGGCTCAACCAATGCCAATTCATCGTGAGAAAGGCCTTCGCCATGTACTAACGAATAAGTCGGTACCGATACAAATTCGGCCATTCCACCGTCGATATGTACCCCAAAAACCTTGATATTTGTACAACAATTCGGTTTGCCAGCTCGACAAGCCACGCAAGTTCCGCAGTTGAAGTAAGGAATAAAAGTTACTGATTCACCAATTTTAAATTCATCATTTCCATCAATTTCGATAATATCACCAGCCAATTCATGACCCAAAATCCTTGGGTAATTAAAAAAAGGTTGAGTACCTTCGTATGCGTGGAGGTCAGTTCCGCAAATTCCTATTCTCTTAATTTTTAATATAGCGTGGTTTGGACTGAGAATAGGTCTTTCGGTTTCTTGGTAATCGAATTGGTGAGGTGTTGTACAGACGAGGGTTTTCATCGAGTAATTTTGTTTCATTTGATTATCGAAACAAAATTAGAACATTTATTTGTTCATCTATCAAAACAAACAATTATTCAAGATAAAAATGGCAACCTTCTTCTTCATCATTGTTTTATTACATTTGGCGGTGGGTTTTGGCTGGATGATTTACAAAATGGAATTTCAAAAAAGAGAATCCAATAAAAAACCCGAAGACCCAAAATGACGCGTTAATTTTCATAAATACCTACAATCTATTGAGAACTCTGTCTCACAAATTCATTTTCTGATAGTACAATTCAGCGAATATGACATTGGTCATTATTCATCTGCGTAATTCCTCCCAAATTTGATTCAGATTTACAACAAACTTCTTCAAAAATGAAAAATCAATGCTCCAATCGTTGCCCTTAGTTTGATAGTTTTTTATGTACAACAACATGAATAAATTATCATATTGACATTAAAATACTGAAAACATGAAACTCGAACAAATTTATACAGGATGTATTGCTCATGCGGCATATTATTTAGAGAGTAATGGCGAAGCGGCCATATTTGACCCACTACGTGAGGTTCAGCCATATATCGAGCGTGCCAAAAAAGACGGAGCTAAAATCAAATTCGTGTTTGAAACGCACTTTCACGCTGATTTTGTGAGCGGGCATCTCGACTTAGCCAAAAAAACTGGTGCAAAAATCGTTTATGGCCCGACAGCTAAACCTGCATTTGAAGCAATAACTGCCGAAGATAATCAGATATTTGAGGTGGGTGATTGCAAAGTAAAGGTAATCCATACACCTGGGCATACGATGGAAAGTACAACTTACTTACTTATTGACGAAAATGGAAAAGAACATGGATTAATAACTGGCGATACGTTATTTATTGGCGATGTAGGCCGCCCAGATTTGGCCCAGCATGTTATCGCCGACTTGACCGAAAAGAAACTGGCAGGTTATCTTTTCGATTCGCTTCGCAATAAAATCATGCCGCTTTCTGATGACTTGATTGTCTATCCTAACCACGGTGCGGGCAGTGCTTGCGGCAAAAAAATGAGCAAAGAAACTACGGATACGCTCGGAAATCAAAAGAGATTCAACTATGCTCTCCGAGCCGATATGACAAAAGAAGAATTTATCGAATCTGTATTGACAGGACTCACAACTCCTCCGGGGTATTTCCCAAAAAATGTAATTATGAATATCATTGGCTACGAAAGCCTTGATACAGTGATGGAAAGAGGTAAAAAAGCACTTTCGCCAATTGAGTTTGAAGTAGCTGCCAACGAAACCGAAGCACTCATTTTAGATAGCCGCAAGGCAGGAGAATTTGCCAAAGGGTTTATTCCGAACAGTATAAATATCGGGCTCGATAGCAATTTTGCGATGTGGGTTGGCGACCTGATTCCGGATATTAAGCAAGAAATCTTATTAGTTACTGACGAAGGTAAAGAAGAAGAAACCATTACGAGATTGGCAAGAGTAGGATATGATTTTACGATTGGATTCTTGGAAGGCGGATTTGAAGCTTGGAAAGCTGCTGGTAAAGACTATGAAACTGTTGATAGAATTTCGGCAGAAGAATTTGCAAAGAGATTCAAGGCAGAAAACCCGTTGGTTTTTGATGTTCGTAAGAAAAGCGAATTTGATTCCGAGCATATCGAAGGTGCAATTAATATTCCACTTAACGCTATCAATAATCATTTGGCTGAGATTCCGAAAGATAAACCATTCATCCTACATTGTGCGGGCGGATACCGCAGCATGATTGCGGCTTCGATTCTGAAACAACGTGGATGGGATAATTTTGTAGATGTTGAGGGTGGATTTGCGGCTATCTCAAAAACGGATGTTCCTCGGACCGAGTACGTTTGCCCAACTACTTTGCTATAATTGCAGATTTCAGGAAGTTTAAAGATTAGATTTACTTTATAAACTCTCGGGTATTTAGCCTGAGAGTTTTTTGTCTAATTCAAAGGTTAGCTTGAGATAAAGCTTAGATTCTTTCAGAACATTAATTGTGTTTTTTTCTAAAAACTATACCTTTGTGAGGTGCATGGTTCTACCCAATCTAATAACAAATAAGTAAAAAGTACCATAAAATTGAGATTTTATCTCATCTCTACCTACCTAAATTATTGTTTTATACTAAAAAAATCAAAATAATATGCTTGGAAAAAGCTCTAAACTATACAGTATTTTCAGAATGAAATGTCCTCGTTGCCACGAAGGAGATTTATTTAAGACATCGAATCCTTACTTAAAAACCAATGAAATGCACGAAACTTGCCCTCACTGTGGACTAAGATATGAAAAAGAAACGGGCTATTTTTTCGGTGCAATGTATGTTTCGTATATGCTCAATATTGCTGTCTTCGTAACTTTTATTGTTGCCTATTTTTTAGTGTTAGACCAATACATTAGTGGTACAGTATTGATGGTTTTGTACGTTGTACTTACATTGATTTTGAATCCGGTATATTCAAGACTTTCGAGAGTAATTTGGCTTAACATCTGGCAAAATTATGAACCTGAGAAGAGAGGAACAAGATGAGCTATTCCATGAGTTAGTTGAATGATTTGATTGGCAGAAGTGAGCAAGTTTGCATTTTCGCAATCATCATTTGCAGGAGTTTGGGCAAATAAGCCAAGCAAAACCAGAAGCAAAAGTATCGTTTTTATGGGATAATAGTTTTGGCAGTTATATCTTTATCACGGTATTAAAGAAATTCATTGCAGCGGGGGCAATAGTGGTTGCTTTTTACATTACAAAAGGCAACATCCACTGTGCCAGCAACCGAAACACGTGCTTAAGCAGTTATTAATCCCTCGGCTAAGGCATTAAATCTAAACCGATTAATACACTGTAAACTAAATTAGTATGATTTTTTCTCGCAGATTCCCGCTGATTTAGTAACGCAGATATTCGCTGATTACTTATTCATTTGCGATAGTCTGCGTTTTTAATTCTGCGACCTTCTGCGGCAAAAATTGAATGTAATTAGTTTAGAGCTGCACTCGTAATGCTAAAAGTTACTACTTGTTGTCGGCCAGCAGGCACAGACGGAATATCTCTATTTACTAAAACTTTTATCCTTTCGTTGATTACAGTGCCGATTTTGGTTGTTCCGCTCACATCTAATTTGGCTGATGGTGAGATGTAGTGACTATACCAACATTGCCCGCAACAGTGTAAAAAATATTATTTCCAGAAACCCGAATGAATTTTGAATTGTCATTTTTGACTATAAACCATAGACCAAATAATGAAACGTAAAATCCCCCGATGAGTGGAGCAGAGCCCTATCAAACTTCACCCAAATTCTGGGTTCATTTACATTTTCATAAAATACAACATCAATAACTTTACTGTATTGAATATAGTTATACCCAAGACTATATACAATCAGTTTGGGCCGAGATGCATTGGGCGTACCAACTACACTTTGAAAATAAAGTGAAAAAAAACCGTCAGATGTGTCTGGAGAATCTATTTCTGGTATTAACTCTCCATTGTATAATGATGAATTCTGAACAATACTCACAAAATCGCCACTTGTTTCAACCGTAATTATACCAGCAGAAATAGGAATCATATTAAATCCTGATAAATGAGAAGTACTTAGATTTCCTTCACTTAAAAATAAAGAATTATTACTACTTTTAATTTCTCCCCTTCTAAGTTCTAAAGTCCCCAAACTGTCGATGGTCATTTGTGTAACATTGTTACGAGTTCTAAACTGCAATGCTTTTTTTCCACCATTATTATACATGATACCACCACTTGCCACATTACTTGGTAAACCAAATGAAACTCCCGATTCATTGTTTTGTGGGGTAAGCAATTGTATCAATGCCGTAGCATCATCTTCTACGGTTAAATCTGCCGATGTGTTTGGTAGTTGCCCCGAACTCCCATTATTAATATGCACTTTGGTTAGAGGGTTTGAAGTGCCAATTCCAACATTTCCATTCGATTCGATATTTACTCTTGTGGAGCCATTGGCTACCAGACTTAGGCTTTCGTCAGTATTGTAAGTTACTCCTCCCGAACCAGTAGTTGGCCTTTGCATAATCACGCCGCTTTGGGTATTGTCAGGGCTTAGAATACTCACAACATTATGGGTAGAATTTTCAAAAATTGAATTGGTAAATGCAGGTACAGAAGCCCCCGATGAACCTGTTTTTACATGAAGTTTGGCATTGGGTGATGATTCACCAACTCCGACATTTCCTGAATTAGTACTGTTCAGATTAGTTCCATTCACAGCCCAACCGGTAGTAGAATTACTCAGCGGAACCCACTGTGAACCATTATAATATGACAGTGTACCTGTGGCATCGTCAAAGACAACCATTCCCTTTTGTGGAGAAGCAATTGCCGTAGTGGCACTTACGCTGGGCATTTGTACCGCTTTATTTGTACTCTTTACTTCTATCAATTTCGAGCCATTAGTAGGCGAAATTGTTACACTTTGACAATAGACATTTCTACTGATAAGCAAAAAAATAATACAAATAAGTTTTCTCATGGTTTACCGTAATTAAAAAATGAACGTATGGAATATTCCTCCAAATTTCTTTCAGATTATGCCTTTTGTAAATACCCCAAAGGTGGTATATTTATGTTTTTAGAGGTAATCACAACCCTTTTCCGACAAATTACGTATTGAGTGTGGTACATTAGATAGCCCATGAAAAATTGGTTCGTTATTCATCTTATTATTTTTCTTATTCCTTTTTTGGGTGTTTCGCAAAACGAGGTTGTTTACCTTGAGCCTAATTTCAAGGAAAAGAAAATAGAAAATCAAGCCAGTATTTGGAGAGATGACGAACTAAATAGTAATATTGAAAAAGTACTGAAGCTGAAAGGTTTTGATTTAAAAAAGGTTACCAACTACAATATCATGACAGGGCTGGTAAAGCACCGAGGTTGGATAAAATTTAAAGTAATTTCGGAGGTTAATCAAGAGGTATTATTGGAAGTTCTTAACCCAAACTTGGATAACCTAAAAATCTATCAGACCGACGGAAATCAGATTTTGAGTAGGATTGAAAACTTATCAAAAACGGAAGCCATCGAGCATCGAAATTTCAGAAGCCGAACATTCATCGAAAAGATTAAACTTAATACTAATCAAAAAAATACGATTTATTTAAGTCACGATGTAAGCTACTCAATCACCAATATTCCGATTAAAATTTGGCAAGAAAATACTTTTTTAGAGCATCAAGAATCTCAAAAACAGTTTCAATTTATTTTTTACGGAATCCTAATCATCATAATGACTGCTTGTCTTTTGGGAGGATTGTTATTGAGAATTAAACTTTTTACAATTTTCGGATTCAATATTTTGGCTTTGATTTTACATTTTTTGTATATCAGTGGCACGCTCACTCAGACGATTCCCCAATTAGTTGCAAGCAAATTTCACGACCTTCATTTGTTGATAGTTTTCAGTCCATTTTTGATACATATATTGTTTGTTCATGGTCTTACCCGTCTCGACGAACACAAATTCAAAATCATCAGAAAACTTTATCAAGTTATTGTTTGGTTTTCGGCCATCTACTTTGCATTTACAATTTTTCTACCAATTTGGGTACCCATTTTTTCGCATACAATTCTTAATTCTATTTACATAATTGCCGTTTTAGTTTTTCCAACAAGTCTTATTTATTTCTTTTTTGCTATCTATTCTTCTCTTGAACGAACCATTTATGTCAAATTTTACTTGGTAGCCTCTGTGATTGGATTAACAATTACCTTAATTGCCTTTTTAAATACTGGTTTTATTTCTATCCATTCGTCATTTAACTATGACCACATTCAGATAGGGATTCTCATGGTTTTGTTTATTTTATTCATTGGGTTACTTTTTCAAATTAGAGAATATTTCAGTATCAATCAAGAAAGTACATACATACCCGATACCCAAGTACAGATACTACGAAACTCCGAAAAACTATCGGTAAAAGAAGAAGTTGCAATACCTAATGTTCAGGTACTTACCAAACGTGAAATCGAAATTTTGAAAGCATTCACCAATGGTTTTACGCATCAAGAAATTGCTGAAGCCATGTTTATCAGCCCACATACAGCCAAAACTCACCTTAAAACAATCTATCGAAAACTTAACATCAATTCAAAAGTAGAAGCAGTAAAATGGGTAATTGAAAATGAAATTTAGGAAATCAGTTACCTTTTTTGCTTTTCTAACTTTCATTGGAATTCTTTGGACATTTACATTTTCATTGGTAATTTAAATGATGTGGCTTAACGACTTCCGATGAATATTGATAGGCTTTCAATACTCACCTTTTTAAAAATTCGTAGCCATTATCGACCATTTATCCCTCTATTTTGCATCCTATTGATTTATGAATGTCATTTAAACACATTTTGACTACTTTTGCCGAAAAAAACATCATAAATTATAATCAAATAATCGATGCAAAAAACTCTTATGGTTTTAGCCTTTGGTACACTCATGGCTGCATGTACCAAAAAAGCTGTTGTAACTTCCACAAAATCGTCGAATGGTACGGCGTATCAATACTCAGTTGATTTGACCAAAGTTGAAAATGATAAATTGGAAGTGACTTTGATAAATCCTAAAATCACGGGCGATGAGGTTACATTCCGATTACCCAAAACGGTTCCGGGTACGTATTCGACTGATGATTACGGTCGTTATCTGTCAGAATTCAAGGCGTTTGATTCAAAGGGAAATCTGCTAACAGCATCTAAATTAGATGTAAATAGCTACACAATCAAAGAAGCTAAAAAACTGCACAAAATCACCTATAAGATTGATGACACTTGGGATTCTCCCGAAATCAAAGGTACAAAAGTCTTTGAGCCGACGGGTTCGGACATCGTGGCCAACAAAGAATATTCTATAAACACCCACTGTTTTTTTGGATATTTTGATGGTATGACAAAAGTTCCTTATCAGGTGACATTTACAAAACCACAAGGTTTTTATGGCTCGACTTCGATGGTTGCCAAAAGCAGCACCGCCACAACCGATGTCTTTGAAATGAACAACTACATGGACTTGGTTGATGCCCCGATTCTTTACACCCAACCCGATACAACAGTTTTAAAAATCGGTGGTGCAGATATTTTGGTTTCTGTTTATTCGCCAAACAAAAAAGCTTCTTCAAAAGAAATTGCGGCTAATATCAATACATTACTTGAGGCTCAAAAAGAATATCTGGGAGGTAAACTTCCAATCAAAAAATATGCATTCTTGATTGTTCTGTCTGACAATCCAAACATGACGAGTTACGGTGCATTAGAGCATTCATATTCTTCATTCTATTACTTGCCAGAGGGTACTTCCGAAGAACTCTCTCAAACCGTAAAAGATGTTGCTTCGCACGAGTTCTTCCACATAGTTACGCCACTTAATATCCACTCGGAGGAAATCGGAAACTTTGATTACAATGCCCCTAAAATGTCGAAACACCTTTGGATGTATGAAGGTATAACTGAGTACTCCGCCGGACACATGCAGGCAAAGTATAACCTCATTACGCTTCCGATGTATTTGAATATGCTTCGCCAAAAGATAACGACCATGAAGAGCATGAGAGATAATTTACCGTTTACCGAAATGAGTGCCAATGTATTAGATAAATACAAAAATCAATATACGAATGTGTATAACAAAGGGGCATTGATTGGTCTATGTTTAGATATTAAACTACGTCAATTATCGGATGGGAAGTACGGTACACAAACTTTAATGCAGGATTTATCAAAAACTTATGGTAAAACGGTTTCTTTTAAAGACGATGAATTATTCGATAAGATAACTTCACTGACCTATCCTGAAATTCGTCAATTTTTTGCAACTTATGTCGAGGGGCCTGAGCCACTTCCATTGGCGAATATTCTACAAAGTGTAGGTATTGAGTATATTCCAGAAACTACCCTAAAGCAAGCCAGTTTGGGTGGTATCGGAATCGGATTTAACCAAAATTCGGGTCGATTGAAAATTACAAGTACAGAAAAAGCTAACGATTTTGGTAAGCAAATGGGCTACAAAGTCAATGATGAATTGGTTTCAATCAATGGTCAGGCTATGGAAATGATGAAGATTCAGACCATTATGAGTGAATTTGGCTCAAAAACCAAAGAAGGTGAAACCGTAATTGTAGAAGTTGCCCGCAAAAACGATGAAGGAAAAGAAGAAATCATAAAACTTTCGGCTCCAGCTATTTTAGTAGAAACAAAACAAAGAAATGTATTGAAATTAGCGGAGAATCCGACAGCCGAGCAATTGAAATTGAGAAATTATTGGCTGAAACCATGATTAGATTAAACCACAAATGCCAGCAGATTTGCTGGCATTTGTTATAAATTTTGAATTCCAATTAAATTTAGAACTTTTGGTATTGAATTTTAAACGGTTTCTTTCTCCCAATTGAGATAAATGTCATTTACCGTTATTTCACAGTCAATAGATTTTAGCTCGATAACATCATCTAATTGTTTATAGGCACGGTATTGCCAAAAGTGCGTATTTTCGGGTTTGTAGAATACCTCAACCAAGATTTTATCTTGCGAAACCAAAATGTATTCTTTGAAAGTCTCGATATTCTGATAATATTGAAACTTAGCTCCTCTGTCATAAGACTCAGTAGTTGGCGATAAAACTTCTACAATCAAAATCGGATTCTTAGCCGCTTGCGGGTTCTCTGGATAAACTTCGGTTTTTCCACAAATTACAAAGGCATCTGCGTAGTGAAAGTCTTCATCCGACGATGCAATCTTGGCATCGCTTCCGTAAGTACGACAAGTTTTACTCTTTTTGATAATTGAATTTGAAGCACTACGAATGAAATTACTCGAAATCAAACTATGATTTAGCGTTCCGCCCGCCATAGCAAAAATCTCACCAGCTAAATATTCGTATTTTTCATTTGAGTTTTGCTCAATTTCTAAATATTCTTGAATACTATACGTCAATTTTAATGCAGCTTCTCCCATAACTAAAAGATTATTCTACACAAATATAAACAAAACCGATAAATTGGATTTGAATTATTGATTTGGTATCAAAAATTTCAATAAAAAACTATCTTTGCAATTCGTCTATCAATTCTAAGCAATCACCTTACTCTATGACTAATTCAAAAACCCGATTAGCCATTATTCTAATCACATCACTATTTTTTCTTTGGGGATTTGCCCTAAACCTCAACCCAATCCTAATTCCTCACCTCAAAAAAGCATGTCAACTCACCGATTTACAATCGGCTTTGATTGATTCAGCATCGTACATTGCCTATTTTTTGGTGGCTTTACCGGCGGGCTTACTGATGAAAAAACTCGGTTATAAAGCTGGTATCACCCTGGGGCTATTGCTTTTTGCAACGGGTACGTTTTTGTTTTATCCAGCCGCCGAATTCCGCAATTATGCTTTTTTCTTAGTAGCCTTGTTTATTATTGCGAGTGGCTTGACTTTTCTCGAAACAGCCGCTAATCCTTACATAACAGTCTTAGGCGATGCCGATTCGGCTACACAAAGGCTCAATTTTGCACAATCATTCAACGGACTTGCGGCTTTTTTAGCCCCGTTGATGGGTGGTCGTTTTATACTTTCTGGCAAAACCCTCACCGAAGCCGAAGAAAAAGCAATGTCGCCCCAAGAATTAGATAGTTACCTAAATCTCGAAGCATCATCTGTTCAAGTTCCTTTTTTATTGATTGGTGCGGTGGTTTTGATAGTTGCAATTTTGATTTGGCGAACTGCCCTTCCAGAAATAAAAGAAGAAAACGACGAAGCAACCCATAAACCTCAAGGCTCAATATTGGGTGAGAAAAACTTGATTTTGGGTGTAATTGCTCAATTTTTCTACGTTGGGGCTCAAGTTTGTGTGAGTAGTTTCTTCATTCGTTTTTCGGATAAAGTAGCAGGGGTCGAAGAGAAATCAGCCGCATATCTGCTTTCAGGTGCATTATTGGGCTTCATGATTGGTCGTTTTGTAGGTACATATCTCATGCGATTCATCGCTCCTTCTCGCCTATTGATGATTTACAGTATAATCAATTTTGGTCTATTGCTTTTTGCAGTTTCGGCCAGTGGTATGATGGCGATTTATGCACTCGTTGGGGTCGAATTCTTTATGTCAATCATGTTCCCAACAATCTTTGCATTAAGTATCAGAGGCTTGGGCGATAAAACAAAAATTGGCTCTTCATTAGTCATTATGTCTATTGTGGGCGGAGCAGTTTTCCCTGTAATCATGGGTCGTGTATCAGATATTAGCAATATCCAAGTTTCATATATTGTACCTGCGGTTTGTTTTATAGTTGTGTTAATTTTTGCGATTAAAAACCTTAAAGTTGATAATGTAAAACTGGGAGCATCTCATTAGTAGGTTAGCTTTATGCTTATGGCTTATGCGTAGTAAAATATTGATAGTAAAGCATTTATGATAATTGCAAACCTAAAGTTTATGCAATAAAAATTAATTTTTATTAGCCCACAACTTGAGTTGTGGATTCGATAGAATTTATAAAGCGACTGAGCCAATCGTTTTAACGATTTTTCGTAAATCTGGAATTTGAAAGAAAATTTAATAATCTCATTTAGCAATAATAATGGACTTAAAACTCAAAGATAAAATAGTAATTGTAACCGGTGGAGCCAAAGGAATTGGTGAAGGAATTGTAAGAGTTTTGGCTGCCGAGGGTGCGATTCCAGTTATCATCGGGCGAAACGAAGAAGATAACCTAAAATTAGTAAATGAAATTGAAAATCAAGGTCAGAAGGCTTGGCAGGTGGTGGCAGAACTTACTCAACCAGAAGCATCCGAACAAGCAGTAAAAGCTGTTTTGGAGAAATTTGACCGAATAGATGGAATCGTCAATAATGCTGGTGTAAACGACGGAGTTGGTCTCGAAAGTGGTGATTATGAGCGTTTTATGGCTTCTCTCCACAAAAACGTAGTGCATTATTATTTGATGGTTCATCATGCACTTCCTGCACTAAAGGCATCGAGAGGGGCAATCGTAAATATTACTTCAAAAACCGCCGAAACTGGTCAAGGTGGCACTTCGGCATACGCAGCAGCCAATGGCGGACGTAACGCTCTCACGCGTGAGTGGGCAGTTGAATTACTGAAATACGGAATTCGGGTCAATGCTGTTGTAGTTGCCGAATGCTGGACTCCTCTCTACGAAAGGTGGATTCAGACTTTACCAAATCCAGAAGAAAAATTGACTTCGATTACGGCGAATATTCCACTCGAAAACCGAATGACAACCGCCGAAGAAATAGCAAACATGACAGTCTTTTTACTTTCGGAATGTTCGAGCCACACGACAGGTCAACTGATTCATGTTGATGGCGGATACGTACATCTCGATAGAGCTTTGGCGAATTCTTGATTTGTGGATGTCTGAAAAATATTAATTGTTAATCGTTATAAAAGTGCTAAAATCAACTGATAACGATTAACAATTAACTCTATCTACTATCCTTATTTTTAGCTCTAAATTTTTCGGGTGTTACACCCGTATCTTTTTTAAACATTCGGATAAAATACGAGCAATCGTCGTATCCTAAGTAATATCCCATCTGGCAAACCGACATCGAGGAGTGAATCAAAAGCCGTTTGGCTTCGAGCAGAATGCGGTCTCTAATCATCTCGCCAGCCGTTTTTCCGACGGTTTTGGTACAAACCGCATTGAGGTAGTTGGCCGTCATATACATCAAATCGGCATAGTCTTTTACTGCCTTCTGTTTACGATAATTTTTCTCGATTAATTCTTCAAAAACACGTATTTTAGAAATATTCAGATTAGAACCTGATGCCGAAAAATTGGGTTGGTAGGCTCGCAATGAGCGAATCAAAATGATTTTTAGAAGAGTCTTAATGATGGCTTCGTTGTGGGTATTCTTTTTTTGGAATTCATTCAAAATATCCTCAAAAAAATTTTCGATAACTTTGGCTTCATCAGGCTCAAAGATTACCATTTGGGCTTCGTTGGCACTGTTATTAAAAAATGGCAAATTTGGAATCGAAAAGATGGGTTCGGCCACATTATAAAACTCTTTCTTAAAAAATAACGTGTATCCTTTAATATCATCCGACAAATCCCATTCATGAATCTGCCCATCGTTCATGAAAAATAACTGGTTTGGCACCACATCAAACCTCCTGAAATCAATATCGTGCGTGCCGCTACCCTGCGTAACAAAAATGAGATTGTAGAAATCGTGCCGATGCGGAAAATGCACACCATCAATATTTTTTGCATGAATTTCGAGACGGCGAATATCAACATTCATAGTGATATTTTCGTCACATCGGTTGAGCTGCTCGATGGTGTATGTCGGAATCGGTTTACTCATTAGGGCATATTTTCAAGACCGAAATTTAGCATAAATTCTCAATTTTATCACAGTCGCACCAATCTAAATCGATAGGGTTTCTGATAGATGAAAACTTAGGCTAAACAGCTTTTTTAGTTGAGATAAAATAGCTAACAATTGTATAAACCAACCAAACCCACGGAGCTCCGTGCATGATTAAATCCCACCAATCCATCAATTGCATTCCTACTGCTCCGCCCATGACCCAGCGGATTTTTCCAACCACGTGAGGTTCGGGTGCGAAAGGGGCTAATCCTAAAGTCAGTGAAGCGATTAGCGGATAAAGTATTTTTTTAAAAAATTGACTCATGATACAATCATTGATTTAAAAAAAATCGGGAGGCTCAAAACCGAACCTCCTAATTCAACTTATCAAACCCTATTATTTCTTTAATTATTTCATTTTTGATTGGCACACAAAATCAGTTTTTGGTGCGTTTGTTTTGGCGACTGCCGCAAAACCTCCTGCTATATCCACAATATTATCGAATCCACGAGATTTGAGGATAGAACACGCAATCATCGAACGATACCCACCAGCACAATGAATGTAATTGGTTTCATCTTTCGAAAATTCTACCATGTTATTGCTAAGATTTGCCAACGGAATATTCATTGCTTCGTCCACATGTTCGGCCATGTATTCGGTAGGTTTACGAACATCTTTCACGATTATCTTACCTTCTGATTCGGCAAATCTTTGAGCAAATTCTTCGGCACTGATAGACTCAATGGTGTCAATTTCTTTACCCGAATTGCTCCAAGTGCTAAATCCACCTTCCAAATACCCAATCACGTTGTCGTAACCCACACGAGAAAGTCGAGTGATTACCTCTTCGAGGTTTTCGGCATCGGCAACGATTAAGATTGGCTGCTCAATATCGGTTATCAATGTACCTACCCACGGAGCAAAATCGCCTTTAATGCCGATATTGATGGAGTTTGGAATAAATCCATTTTTGAATGTCTGAGCAGGGCGAGTATCTATCACCACTGCTCCGGTTTCGTTGGCTGCTGCTTCAAAAGCTGCCGCCGAAAGTGCCTGAACTTGTCTTTTAACAGAATCTAAATCTTTGGCTCCTGTCTTATTAATCATCACATTTTTAGGGAAATAATAAGGCGGAGGCACCAATTCTAAACCTTCGGTTACTTCATGTATAAACTCTTCGCGGGTCATATTGGCACGCAAAGCATAATTAAATTTCTTCTGATTGCCCAAAGTATCGTAGGTCTCTTTGCTCATGTTTTTGCCACAAGCACTGCCCGCACCGTGGGCAGGATAAACCAACAAATCATCGGATAATGGCATGATTTTGTTGCGAAGTGAATCAAACAAATAACCTGCTAAATCTTGGATTGTAAGCGTTGATTTTTGGGCTAAATCTGGGCGACCAACATCGCCAATAAATAACGTATCGCCCGTGAAAATGCAGTTTTCTTTACCGTTTTCGTCAATCAACAAATAACAAGTCGATTCCATTGTATGGCCTGGCGTGTGTAAAACCTTTATTTTCACGTCGCCAACTTCCAAAATCTGTCCGTCTTCGGCTACAATCGCATCAAAACTAGGAGAAGCCATTGGTCCATAGACAATTGGGGCATTGGTTTTTTTAGAGAGTTCGAGGTGTCCCGAAACGAAATCAGCATGGAAGTGAGTTTCGAGAATATACTTGATTTTTGCACCGTTTTTTTCAGCTTTCTCAATATATGGTTGTACTTCACGAAGGGGGTCGATGATTACAGATTCTCCCTTCGACTCTATATAATAAGCTCCTTGAGCTAAACATCCTGTATAAATTTGTTCTACTATCATTTTATAATAATTTAACTACTGGGGTTTTATATTTTATCGGAATTATGAAGATATTGTCGCAAACTTATGACACCGCAACGGCGGACCTTGCTGAAAAAACGGATGTACCAACGCTGTTTATGTGGATTTTTTTTAAAAATCTGCGATTATCTTATTTATCAGCGTTCTAATATTTTCCAATGATAAAATATCTTTATAGCTCCGTATTTTAATGGTTATTCTAATTCCAAATTTTCTAAACTGCACTCAAAAGGTATGACATTTTTAATAATGTTTTCGACACCCAAAACAGTTCCCAATTTGGGGTATCAGATTAATTTTATAAATATTGCAATAAATCCTTCTTTATTTTTTTTATCGTTTCAGTGATTTATGCGTGATGAAAAAACAATTCTTTTGAGATAATGTAAATCCCCATTACCAATACAAAGTAGCCGAATGCAGGTTTAAGTTTATCGTTGCTGACTCTCTTTGACAATAAGCTACCAAGCAAAATACCCACTACCGCAACCGCCGAAAATATCATCAGAAAGTTCCAGTTAATTGTGCCTTCTCCTCTCATATCTCCCATAAATCCAATCAAAGATTTCATTGCAATAATAACGAGTGAGGTACCTACCGCTTTTTTCATTGGTAATTTAGCCAAAAGCACCAAAGCCGGAATTATCAAAAATCCACCACCTGCACCCACAAATCCGGTAATCATACCCACTACAAGGCCTTCGAGCAAAATCAATGGATAGTTATACTTGATTTCGGATTCCTTAGACTCACTGCAAGTTTTACACTCCCTAATCATCGAATACGATGCAAAAATCATCAAAACCGCAAAAACGATGAGTATCATGAGAGGTTTTGTAAATTCAAAATCGCCAATTTGCATGATACTTTGGGGAATAAGCGGAACAATATAAAGCCTTGTTAGATAGACACTTATGATTGATGGAATCCCGAAAACGATTGCGGTACGCCAATGAACATTACCTTGTGAGATATGGCTAACTGACCCAACCAAACTCGTCAGTCCAACAATAAAAAGTGAATAAGCTGTAGCCAAAACTGCATCGACAGAGAATAAATAAACCAAAATCGGAACAGTAAGAATTGAGCCTCCACCGCCGATTAAGCCCAATGACAAACCCATCGCCAAAGCTCCTATATATCCAAATACTTCCATTGATTAATTCATTTATTAAATTCCACTCTGTAAATTGTACTATTTCTATACTCTACTAAATCTATGTATTAGAATTAATGTATGAATATTTATTCATATTGAGTAAGCAAAAAAAGTGTTACATGACACATTCACAATTATCAATACAAGCGATAATTTTGGTAACATCTTTTTCTTTGAGCGAATAATACATATTTAGCCCGTCGCGTGTTGACTGTAAAATACCTCTCAGCTTCATATTTATAAGATGGTGCGATATAAACGACTGTTCACAACCCAAAACCTCACAAATTTCATTGACATTCAATTGACTTTCTTGGTCTAACAAATCAATGATGGCCAACCTTACAGGGTGCGAAACTGCCTTCAAAATAAAAGCTGCTTTTTCTAAACGTTGCCTGTAAGCAATATCGGTCATTCTACGATTTGTTATTAAATTAGTCACAGCATTTGTTGTTATTAATTACAATTCAAATATATGACAATAATTTCATATAAACCAAATTCAGAATACCAAATAAGTAAAAAGTACTATTGAAGTATTAAATAATCTCATTAACCACACTGTGAATGGTATGTTAAAAAATAATTTAATTCCAAAAAACTAATCTCTATTATAACATCCAATAGGATAATTCCTTATATTCGCTTCCCTTTCATCTCAAAATATCGTTTACCCCCTTACCTAAAAAAATCATAACACCATGAATTTGGACAGAAGACATTTTTTACGTAAAGCAGGTTTATTTGCAGCTACTCCGTTAGTTATCAACGAATTAGCCTCGTGTACACCTTCATCAAAATCAGAAGAAAAGAAATCTGACTCGACGGCAACCGCTAAATTGGCCGCCGAACCATCCATCAAAGAATTCGGGATTCAGCTCTGGACAGTAAAAGAAGACTTGGCAAAAGATACCAAAGGTGTTCTGAAAAGCCTCGCCGATTATGGCTATAGCCACGTTGAGAGCTTTGCACCAGAGAAATCAACGATTTTTTGGGGAATGAAACCTGCCGATTTTAAGGCTTATCTCGATTCGATTAACCTCAAAATGTACTCGGCACACTGCAATCCAGCGTATTCGATGGATAAAAAATTAGAAGGAGAATTCTCTAAATTGGTTGATGATGCAGCTTCAATCGGTATGAAATATTTGATAAATCCGTTTTTGGGAGAATTAAAAACGCAGGATGACTGGAAAAAGGCCATCGAAGGATTTAACCGTCAAGGCGAAATTTGCAACAAGGCTGGAATCAGATTTGGATACCATAATCACCATTTTGAGTTCAAAAAATTTGCCGATGGTACTTCACCTGAGCAAATGATGCTCGATGGCACCGACCCTAAATTGGTAGATTTTGAATTAGACTTGTACTGGGTTGTAAAAGCTGGTGAAAATCCAGAAGAATGGCTCAAAAAATACAGTAATCGCTTCAAATTGGTACACATCAAAGACCATTTCAAAGACGATAAACTCAAAGAAGTTTTGGCCAAAGAAAAACCAACCGATGATTTCTGGCCAGTGGGTGCTTCGTGCGATTTAGGTACTGGAAAAATAGACTTTGCCCAAGTTTTGAGTACAGCCAAAGCAAATGGTGTAGAATATTTTATTGTTGAGCAAGAACGTTTTGATGGTTCGACACCAATGAAATCTGCCGAAGCTGATGCCAATTACATGAAAAAGTTGATTTTGGCGTAAGATTCGAGGCATCTTGCATGACACATAATGACAGGTACAAAGAGGTTTTTACGTTCTTTGTACCTTTTATTTTATTCGACCTTTCAAACAATGAAAAAAACGATTTTATTCTTCTTTTTGCTGAATTCGTACACAAGTTTTGCCCAAAACACAGCTAAACCGTGGGCTTATTGGTGGTGGATGGGCAGTGCTGTGAGCAAAGAGGGTATCGCACAAAATCTTCAATCTTATGCCAAAGCGGGGTTTGGCGGAATGCACATCATCCCGATTTATGGGGTGAAGGGCGAAGAAAAAAACTTTATACCTTACCTAACTCCACAATGGCTCGAAATGCTCGATTTCACGGTGCAAGAGGCCAATAAGTTGGGTTTAAGTATAGACATGACCGTTGGCACGGGCTGGCCCTTTGGCGGAAGCCACGTTACCGAAACCGATGCCGCAAAAGTCCTGAAATTGACCCAGAAAGATGGCAAATATGAAATTGGCATAGAACCCACCAAACAAAAAGTAAAACGAGCCGCTCCGGGTGGCGAAGGTTGGGTAGTTGACCACTTCAATAAATCGGCTTTAGATAATTATTTCAAGCCATTCCAAGAGGCATTTAAGCAAAAAAACTACGGAATCAGGGCTTTTTACAATGATTCTTACGAAGTTTACGGAGCAAATTGGACGACTAATTTTTTGGATAAATTCAAACAACTTAGAGGTTACGATTTGAGCCTACATTTGGATGTTTTAGACAAAAAAACTACCGAATCAGAAAGAGAAAAACGCATTTGGTCTGATTATCACGAGACAATTTCTGATTTACTTTTCAACGAATTCACCAAAACTTACGTCGGATTCGCCCATCAATTTGGCAAACAGGCACGTAACGAATCTCACGGTTCGCCAGCCAATATTCTTGATTTGTATGCCCTCTCTGATATGCCCGAAAGTGAGTTTTTTGGTAGCAAACCTTACAATATTCCACTCTATCGCCAAGACCCCGACTACGAAGAATCTCGCTTTGGCAAGCCCGATGCTTTGGTTTTGAAGTTGGCTTCGTCGGCGGCACACGTTTCGGGTAAAAGGCTCGTTACATCCGAAACCGCCACTTGGTTGGCAAATCATTTCAAAGTTTCGCTTTCGCAGGTAAAACCCATCATCGACGAGTCGTTTATCGGCGGTATCAACCACATTTTTTATCACGGAGTACCATATTCTCCGCCATCAGAGGGTTTTCCGGGTTGGTTGTTTTATGCCTCGACGAATTTCAACCAAAACAGTCATTTTTACAAAGAATTACCATTGCTCAATAAATACATCGAAAACAGTCAGAATTTACTGCAAAATACCAAACCAGATAACGATGTTTTGGTTTACTTCCCGATTTTTGATTTGTGGCATACCGCTGGTCGAAGTACTAAAACTCATCCAGTCGATGTTCATAATATTGCTAAAAATGGTATTTTTACTGATGAATTTAGAGGATTATTGAGCAATTTAACTTCTAATGGATTTGCCTTTGATTTTGTATCGGATAAGCAAATTTTAGCTTCAAATCCCGAAAACGGAAATATCAAAACCCAAGCTAATACCAAATATCAAGCAATCGTCATTCCCGAAATTGACTATTTGCCTCTACCAACTCTCCAAAAGTTAGTTTCGATGCAAAAGGCAGGTGTAAAAATCGTATTCACAAAAAAACTGCCTCGATTTGTAAATGGATTCAATAATTACGAAAAACGCCAAGCTGAGTTTGAAAAATTGATAAAATTATTTGCAAAAAATGTGAGTAGCGATATTCCACAAATACTTAAAAATAAAGGAGTTAGAAACGAAATGATGGCTTCGGTGGGTTTAACTTTTCTACGTAAAAAGACCGAGAAAGGACAACTCTATTTTATCGCGAATCAAGATACAAAATTCAAAAACGGGAAGATTACTTTATCGGCCGATGCCTCGGTGATGCGAATGTACAACCCGATGAATGGTAAAGAATATCCGTTAAATTTTGAGAAAAAAGCAGGAAAAATTGAGATTGATTTACATTTAGAATCGGGGGAGAGTATTTTTATTGAAACCAATCGAGCAATCGCCAATGCCCGAAATGTAAAATTGGCGAGTCCTAAAAAATATACGGGTGGCGAAATCGAAATAAATGGAAATTGGCAAGTAGATTTTGTGCAGGGCGAGCCATTTATCCCGAAATCATTTTCAATAAATAAACTCACTTCATGGACAACCAATCCTGATACCACCGCCCAGTATTTTAGCGGTATTGGCAAGTACAAAACTTCATTCCAAGTGGCTGATAATCAAGTAGGTAAATCAGCAGTTTTGTATTTGGGTGATGTAAGAGAATCGGCAAAAGTTTGGCTTAATGGTATCGAAATCGGAACAACTTGGAGCTTGCCGTTTAAGGTTGAGATTCCGAGAAATATCCTAAAAAAAGAGAATATTTTAGAGATTGAAGTAACCAATTTATCGGCCAATAGAATGCGTTATGTCGATGCCAAAATGCCCAATTGGAAAAAGTTTTATGACATCAATATGGTTGATATTAACTACAAACCATTTGATGCAAGTCGTTGGAAACCTGTAGAATCGGGATTATTGGGGCCAGTAAAGCTGGTTTTGGAATAGTCGATTCCTTTTACTTTATTTGCTTGACGAATAATAGACCTATGAATCAAGCAGATAACACGCAATACATGGATAGCCTCCTGCTGCAAGCTTTGCGTCAGGATGACGAAAAAGCATTGAGTTATCTGTTTTCAAATTATTACAACAAGCTATATCGTACCGGAATCCGATGGTGTTTGGATAACCACCTCACCGAAGAGAGTATCCAAGAGGTTTTTCAAGATTTGTGGCAATATCGGCACACATTGGGCGAAATTATTTCGTTTGAGGCTTACTTAAAGGCATCGCTCAAAAAACGTATTGCTCGAAAAGCAAAAAATTCGGATTCGGAAACTGATGAAAGTATCGAAAACTTTCCGCTTCCGACCGAATCCTACGAAGATATTTTGATAAAACAAGAAGACAGCGAAATCCGCAAAACGCAACTCTCTAAAGCTCTTGAAGAATTAACCCCTCGACAAAAAGAAATCATCGTCTTGAAGTATTTCGAGGAGTTATCATACAAAGAAATCTCCGATAAAACAGGCCTACAAGTAGATACTATCTACAAAGTTTTGCACGAAGGCATCAAACGCCTAAAAGGTCTATTAACATCCAATTGATTTACAGATATTTGATTAAATTCTCTATAACCAAGAAATTGTTTGAATGGAATTAAGTATAGGACTTTCGCTTGGATATAAATAATCCCGTTAGGGATAGAATATCGGTAGAAAAAAATAAAATCTTTTTTAAAACAAGTCCCGTTGGGATGATATATCATCCCAACGGGACTTAAAACCCCAAAAAGACATACTTTTCTACCGATATAGTGTCCCGATGGGACAAAAAATAATTGAAGCGAAAGTCCTAAAGTAATAGTACACAATTATTTTAAAATTGAAGCAATGTAAGTGTTTGATAATAAATGTTTTATCTTTCTTCTCTTGTCCGCATCGGCCGTCCGATAAATTCTTTTGTCTGATTACTTACATTCTCGAATGTCAATTCACAAACCACGTAAGTAATTGATAATCAAATAGTTATACAACTACATCGAAAATTCTCTATTTTTCTACTAACTATTCTTAAAAAAATCATCAAAAAACAGGAAGATTTTGCCAGTAGCTTTCCTCTGTATATTTAGAGACCGCAAAACCAAAAAATCGTGAAGCCAAAAAAAGAATTCTGCTTAGAAGATTTATTAGTAAATGAAAGTTTCCTGAATTATTACTTCCGAAAAAACGAAGCTGATATTTGGGAATGGGAGGAGTTTCAGGAGGAAAACCCCGAACTACAACATATTATAGATGAGGCCATAGAATCGCTCAATCGTCTTTCGTTGAAGTGGAATGAAGAACAGATTCGACAGAAATTTTATCAATTAAAGAGAAAGTTAGACGAGGAAGGAGAAACTAAAGTGGTGGCATTTAGGCCATTTTATCAAATAGCCGTAGGATTAGCCGCTACAATTGCCATTTTGATTGGGGCATGGTGGATGTTTGTTCGACAAGATGTTTCGCCGATATACAAAGAGTTAGTTACCGATAAAACTTTGATTGAAAAAGTAAATGAAGGTAACAATCCAATGCTTGTTATGCTCTCGGATGGTAGCTCGATTTTATTACAAAAAAATAGCCGTTTGAGTTATCCGAAGCAGTTTTCTGGTGATAAAAGAGAGGTTTATCTCGATGGAGAAGCCTTTTTTGAAATTGCCAAGAATCCACAAAAACCTTTTATGGTCTATGCCAACGAAATCGTAACGAAGGTTATCGGAACGAGTTTTACAATCAAAGCTCCGCACGGTGAGAAAGATATAAAAGTAATTGTACGAACAGGTAAGGTTTCGGTTTATCGCCTAAACGAAATAAAAGAAAAAGCAACTAAAACCAACCTCGAAGGGGTGGTAATCACGCAAAATCAGCAGATTATTTTCGATAAAAAACAAATTAATTTCTCAAAATCGCTGATTGATGAGCCACAAATTTTACAACAAACACAACCATTCAAGTTTGATTTTAACGACGAATCGGCTGCCGAGGTTTTCAAGACGATTCAGAAAGCCTACGGAGTTACCATAGTATTTGATGAAGAATTAATGAAAGACTGCCCAATAACGGCCTCACTTTCGGACGAACCCCTTTACGGAAAAATCGAACTGGTCTGCCAAGCCATCGAAGCCGAATATGAGGTAATTGACGGACAGATAATCATCAATAGTCGAGGTTGTAAGTAGAGTACCTAACAACAAACAATAAAAAAGGCATTGAAGATGCTGCCACATCAACAATGCCAAACAGTTCAATTTTTTTTCAGATTAAAAAAGAACTCAGTTTTATGTCCAAAACCGTCTAAATTTATGAAAAAACATCAACTAACCAAGCAAGATTTGCTAAAATTTATGAAGTTCAGCTTGTTTCAAGGCTTTATTGCAATGGTTTTTACGAGTCTTACGTATGCTTTCGATTCTAAAGCCCAAGAAATTTTAGAGCAACCTGTTACGATACAATGTAACCAACAAAAACTCGAATCTGTACTCAGTAAAATCGAAGAAAGTGCCAATGTAAAATTTGTCTTTAGTTCTCGTCTTATCCAAAGCACCCGTGTCGTAACACTCAATGCACGTCAAGAAAAATTATCGACAGTTTTAGCTTCGCTTTTAAGCCCTATGAAAATCGGGTATCAGGTAAGTGGCAATAAAATCATTTTAAACAGAATTGCCGAAAACCGTACTTCGATAAATGAAAGCGAACTCCCAAACGCAATCGAAGACCCAATCTCCGGAAAAGTCGTTGATGCCAAAGGCGAGCCACTTCCTGGAGTAAGTATCACGATAAAAGGTACAAACAAGGGTACAACTTCAAACATCGACGGTACATTTAAGATAAATGCCAACGTCGGCGAAACCCTCGTGCTGAGTTTCATAGGTTTTGCCAATAAAGAAGTAAAAGTTGCGAGTACGCAGGCTTTATCTATCACTTTAGAAGAGAGTCTTTCAACGCTCAATGAAGTTGTGGTAACTGGTACACGCAGTAGTGGACGTACCAAAATCGAGACACCAGTACCTGTTGATATTATCCCGCTGGCTCAAGTTACCAACAACGTTGGGCAGGTAGATATTAACCAAATCCTTACATTTATTGCTCCGTCTTTTCAATCGGCACGTCAAGCAATCGCCGACGGAACCGACCACGTTGACCCAGCACAGCTACGTGGTTTAGGGCCTGACCAAGTTTTGGTATTGGTCAATGGAAAACGTCGTCACCAATCGGCATTGGTAAATGTAAACGGAACAGTAAACCGCGGTACAGTAGGCACCGACATGAACGCGATTCCGGCGACGGCAGTAGATAAAATTGAAATCTTGCGTGATGGTGCAGCCGCACAGTATGGCTCAGATGCTATTGCAGGGGTCATTAATATTGTACTTAAAAAACAAGAAGGGCTTAGTGGTAATCTATCTCACGGCCTAAACGTAACATCTTACGATAAAAATTGGGTTCTTAATAATGGCAAAGATGCCAGTGTAAATGTAGCCGATGGCGGAACAACCCAAGTGGGTTTAAACTACGGAATAAAAATCGGTGAAAAAGGATTTATTAATCTGACTGGAGAATTTGTAAAACGTGGCGAGACAAATCGTTCTGGCACATACACTGGTCAGGTTTTTCCATCGGTAAATGGTCAAAACATTGATAATCAACTTTTACAAGACCGAGGTCTTTCTCGTGATGATTTTGATATGCGTATCGGAAATTCACGCGTTTCAGGTGGTGGAATTGTCTTGAACTCAGAATTCGGAATCGGCAAAAATTCTACTATCTATGCGTTTGGTGGATTCAACAACAAAAAAGGAAATGCCGCTGGTTTTTATCGTTATCCGAGCGGAGTTCCGGCAGCCGTACGCACTAATGTTTTTACGGTTTATCCAAATGGATTTTTACCTGAAATCAATTCAAATGTTACCGATATTTCGATGGCTGTTGGGGTAAGAGGCAAATTCAAAGATTGGAATTACGACTTAAGCAATACATTCGGACAAAACACATTCGACTTTAATATTACCAACTCGGTAAATTACACGCAAGCATTGGCATCATCGAGCTTTCAGCGTGAGTTTGATGCAGGTGGTTTGAAATTCTTACAAAATACCATCAATTTAGACCTTAATCGCCGTTTTGAGGTCTTGAGTGGGCTAAACGTTGCTTTCGGTGCCGAACAACGTACCGACCAATTCGGAATCAGAGCTGGCGAAGAAGCCTCTTGGAAAAACTACAACACATCGGCAGGAGTAGCGGCTGGAGCTCAGGTTTTTGCAGGATTTTTACCTACAAATGCAGCCACAAATAGCCGCAATAGCGTAGCTGCCTATGTCGATTTAGAGCAGGAGTTTTCTAAGAAGTTTTTGGTAGCAGGGGCTTTAAGATTTGAAAACTACTCAGATTTTGGTAGCACTCTCAATTACAAATTGGCGGGTCGTTATAAGGTAGTTGAAGGTTTTGCAATACGTGCTTCAACAAGTTCGGGCTTCAGGGCACCGTCTATGCAGCAAAGATTCTACTCAAAAACAAATACATTATTTGTATCACAAGGAGGTCAACTTGTAGCCGTTGAGAGTGGTACATTCACCAATGATAGCAAACCAGCCGAAATCTTGGGTATTCCAAAGTTAAAACAAGAGACCTCTCAGAGCTATACCATTGGTGCTACTGTACAGTTAGGTACAAAATTTGAATTGACCATTGATGCCTATCAAATCGACATCAAAGACCGTATTGTATTGACAAATAACTTCTCGGATGGTGGTAATGCCGCAATCAGGGCTCAATTGGCGGCTGCCAATGCCACGACTGCCAATTTCTTTACCAATGCCGTTGATACGCGTTCGAGAGGGATTGAACCGGTGTTGAACTATAATACTAAAATCGGTGAAAACCAAACGCTCCGAATTACACTTGCGGGGGTATTTATCAAAAATGAGGTAATCAAAGGTGCCGATGGCAAACCAGCAATCAAAGCATCACCGATACTGATTTCGACCAATCAAGTTGGAAATTATTTTAACCGCGAAGACCAGAGCCGTATCGAAGTAGCTAACCCTCAGGATAAAGTAAGTTTAATGGTCAACTATAAGATTGGGAAATTGGGCTTAATGGTAAGAGCGGTTCGTTTCGGAAAAGTTACCTACCTTGACCCAAGTATTGACCCAAGCAAACCTGAGAATTTCCCTGTTAATGCACTAACAGGACAAAAAGAAACCCTCGACCAAGTGTTTGCCCCTAAAATCACAACAGATTTAACGGTCAATTACGAACTTCGCAAAGGTATGTCATTGTCGGTTGGTGGAAACAACATATTCGATGTCTATCAAGACCGACACATTCATTCAAACAATTTCAGTTTGGGGCGTTTTGTGTATTCACGCCGAGTACAGCAATTTGGATTTAACGGAAGATATATTTTTGCAAGGCTTAATTTTAACTTTTAAGTTTTTGTTTAGGTTGAATAGTTTTAAAGGTGAAGAAGTTTTTCTTCACCTTTTTTGTATATTTAATTCACTAAACATTTCAAAATAATGGCCGAACTCAAAACCAAACAAACAGATGCGAGTGTCGAGGGCTTCATCAATTCTGTCGAAAACGAAACAAGACGCAACGATGCCTTCAAAATATTAGAAATAATGACCGAAGTTTCGCAATCAGAAGCTAAAATGTGGGGGCCTTCCATCATAGGATTCGGAAATTATAAATACAAATATCCAAACGGTAAAGAAATGGATTGGATGGAGGTTGCTTTTTCACCACGGAAGCAAAATTTAGTCTTTTATATTACGGGTGGATTTGATAATTACGAAAGCCTCGTTGGGCAACTTGGCAAGGTTAAAATCTCAAAAGGCTGTATTTATGCCAATAAATTGAGCGATGTAAATGAAAATATACTTCGTCAACTGATTTCAGAATCTTTAGAGTATATTCGTAAAAAATAAAAACCGAATAGATTTTCAGCCCTTAGACTATCAATGAAAACCCGCCACCTCGTACTGAGTTTTTTAGTGCTACTCTCTATCATTACATTTTTAGATAGAGTCTGCATGAATGTAGTGAGCAAATACGTAAAAGCCGATTTAGGACTTGATAATGAACAATTTGGATACATTCTCGGTGCTTTTTCGTTAGCTTATGCACTTTTCGAGATTCCGACGGGAGCAATGGGCGACCGCATCGGAGCAAGAAAAGTCTTGACTCGCGTAGTGGTTTGGTGGTCGGCGTTTACAGCACTTACGGGTACAGCTTTTAATTTTATTTATTTGGTTGTGGTTCGTTTTTTCTTCGGGATTGGCGAGGCAGGAGCTTACCCCAATGCCTCGTTGGTGATTTCTCGATGGTTTCCTGCTGTTGAAGTCGGTCGAGCTCAATCGTACATTTGGGCAGCCGCTCGGATTGGTGGTTCGCTAACTCCGCTTGTCGTAATTCCGTTAGTTCATCATTTAGGCTGGCGAATGGCTTTCGGTGTTTTAGGATTAATTGGCATCATTTGGGCCATTGCATGGTATCTTTGGTTTCGAGATAATCCATCCGAAAAATCGGGTATTTCACAAGTAGAAGTTGCCGAAATTGAAGAAAATCGCATTATCAAACACCATAATCATAAAATTTCGTGGCAAACCATCATGGCCGATTCTAATATTTGGGCTTTGATGCTGATGTGTCATTTGTTTTTTTACGCGGCTTATTTCTTTACCAATTGGTCGAATACTTATTTTCAAGAGGGTCGTGGAATGACCGAAGAACAAAGCAAAAATTTCATTTCGTTGTCTTACTTTCTGGGTGCAATTGGATGTTTGATTGGAGGTTACTTGAGCGACTATTTGGTCAAAAAACGAGGATTGAAGTTTGGCCGACGAGCCGTTGGATTTATTGGTTTGGGTTCATCGAGTATATTTTTTCTTTGGGCTGGTCTTACAACCGATAACACCCTGGCAGGTTACTTATTGGCCATCTGTGTACTAACAAAAGATTTGGCATTACCAGTAGCTTTTGCGACTTGCGTAGATATTGGCAAACAAAACGCCGGAACAGTAGCGGGTTCGATGAATTTTGCTGGACAAATGGGTGGTTTTTTTATCACAATCATCTTCGGGAAGATTGTAAATTCTACAAATAATTTCAATATTCCGCTGTTTCTGATTGCGGGATGTTTGGTTGTAGCGGCATTGCTTTGGCTGAAAATCGACCCTACGAGGGAGTTTAAGGAGGTGAAGAAATAAAAAATCGGGTTTTAGGCCCGATTTACAAAAATTATCAATTAGCTCCTAAAACAACCTGCTGAGTATTCTTTTCGAGAGTTGCATCATAAAACCAATACTTCACTTTAACAGAGCCTTTTGTATATTTTTTGAGAGAAGCATCGGGCTGCTCTTCATAAATTTCTCTTAATTCAAACAAGTATATATCGTTGTTTTTAGCTTTTGAGGTAAGAGCCGAAATCGAACCGTAGCCAGGCAATGAAACACTCGAAATACGTTGACCATTCCTCATTAGCATTACAGTCAAATTTGTAATTGCCAATTCTTTACTTAAATCTTCACCAACAGAAAAAACCCTCACTTTCACATCGGTATCATCTCTTGTTAGTGTTTGATTGGGCGGATGAACTTTCCCATTTACCATCAACTGAACTTTGACTTTACGAGGCTCGTCTGGTGTAGCTTGGGATGGTGTCTGGGCATGTAACTTTAGTATGCAGAATAGCATAGAGACCGCCAGCAAAAGCGGCATTTTGTAGGTTTTGTTCATGATTCACTCTCTATTTTATGGGTAAAGACTTTATTGTAGAATTAGGGTTGGTAATTCTTACGAAACAAATATAAAATTTCTGCTGTGTAAGTCAAATCAATCAGAAATAAATATTTAAAAAAGGGGCTGCTCTTTGAAATTGAGAACAGCCCCCTAAAATTTATTGAAACTTGAAATTATACGAAAGTGAGATGATTGGTGCCCCAAAGATAGTCAGTTTATAAGGCCTTATACTGGCACCTTGGGTTCTTAGGAATACCGAATAAGCATTTTTTCGACCATAAATATTGTAAACTGTGAATGTCCAGTGACCTTTCCAGCGTTTTTCTTTCATACTCGGCTGATAGATATTCCATGCAAAATCGAGGCGGTGATAGTCAGGGATTCGGGCATTGTTACGTTCATCATAAAACGGATAATTGAATCCTTGAAAAGTAATAGAACCTTTAGGAATCGTAAATGGTCGGCCAGTACTATACGTAAAGTTGAACGAAAAGTCGTGGTGCTTACCTTGATTAATTACCAACGTGGCGTTTAAAGAGTGCGGACGGTCGTAATTGGCAGCATACCAATTCCCAAAATTAATTTGCTGGTCAAAAAATGAACCTTCATTGACTTGATTTAAAGAGCGAGCATAAGTATAGTTTATCCAACCCGTAGCCTCGCCCTTTTTCTTCGACAACATAAACTCCAAACCATAAGAACGGTTTATACCTTGCAACAACTGAGTTTCTGGAAATGCATTAAGCAAAAAATCGGCACCGGGTTTATAATCTACGATATTTTGGGTTGTACGATAATAGCCTTCGATATTCAATTCATAAATATTATCCTTGAAATTATGGAAAATTCCACCCGCAAACATCGAGCTAATCTGCGGTTTGATGTGTTGGTCTGAGGTTTTCCAACGAGCGGTTGGCAACGGTGTTGTGGTATTTGTAACAACTTGTACGTATTGACGCATTAGGTTGTATCCTACTTTTAGTGAAGTTCGCTCAGAGAGTGAATACTGGATACCGATTCGGGGTTCAAAACCTCCGTAAGTACCATAAACCTGACCTTTTGCATAGCTGATGGTATCTCTAATCGCCAATTCGTCTCTACCCTGCCCTGCTTCATAAACTCTCACGTTCGATGGGCCTAAATTCATGTAATAAGAATACCTTACAGCCGCCGACATGGTGATTTTCTTTGAAATTTCAATTTCGTCTTCGATATGAATGGCGGTTTCGACAGAATGTTCTAAAGGAGTATTAAATGGATTAACACGTTCGCTGGTTCCGGGGTCTAATTGGCCAGGGTCGATTTCATAATAAATACCACTGATTCCACCTTCAATTTTATGCTTTCCTGAAAAATAATTAAGGTTAGATTTGAATTGCTTGTATTTAACACCCGATGTAATCCTGACTTTGTTATCGCTTTTAAACTCTGGAAGTAGTGTAATTGGAACGTAATCGGATGATAAAATCGAGGTTTGAATATTAGCTTTAGGATTTAACACATGAAACCATCTCAAACCTAAATTGATAGTTTGATAGTCGAATTGTGTAGAAGTTGCATTAACACTCCCGACTGTCCCTAAGAGCTTTGTTTGGAAAAAATCTTTGCTGTAATACCCCGAAAAAGTAAATGTATTACGGTTATTGGCACGATAGAATAATTTGACCGCTCCATCGCCAAATTTTGCTTTGATTCCATCCAATTTATTTGAAACAAGCGGCAACAAAAAGTCATTGAATGCACCTCGTCCCGAAATCATCACACCCATTTTATCTTTTATTATCGGCACATCCAATTTTACACGATTAGACACCGGGCTGATACCTCCTTGCATCTTGAATTTATCGAGAGATGGCTGGCTCAATGTAACATCTAAAACAGATGCCGCTCTGCCACCAAAGCGAGCAGGAACTGTACCTTTGTATAATTCAAAACTTGAAATTGCCTCCGACGGAAACGCCGAAAACAATCCAAACATGTGAGTCGGGTTGAAGATTGGCATATCATCAATCAACAATAAGTTTTGGTCGGTTGTCCCACCTCTGATATTCACCCCGTTTGCAGCCTCACCGACACTCGTCACACCCGGAAGCATTTGTAATCCACGCAAAATATCAATCTCACCCATAGCGGTTGGTACTTTTTGCAAAGTCTTGATACTCAGCGTATTCACCCCTAAAATCGGGCGTTTAATATCGTTTACATTAGCTTTACTCGTTACGATAACTTCTTCAAGGTCGTTGGCAACTTTCAGGAGTTTAATTTCGCGGGTCACATCAGCTCTGAGCCTTACAGTTTCACGATAGGTCTTGTATCCTACGTATCGTACTAAAAAAATAACTTCTTTTGAAGGTAGTTGTATTTCAAAATACCCTTTGTCGTCGGTAGTAAGCCCCATTTCTCCGTAATTGATATTTATCGTTGCTCCTATTAATGGCGTACCATCGAGCGAATCACGAACGTAGCCCTTGAGTTTGTAAGCAAAATTACTACTCTGAGCAAAGGAGAAGTTTGAAATGACTGAAAATATGAGTATTAATTTGTAGAGATTTTTCATTGAATTTTTAAAAAAAATTGATTGTACACTATGTAAATCACCGATTCAAAAAAGATTAATCAACCCACCCACGCGGTTTTGAAGGTGTGCGATTTCGGCTTGCAATACAAGCCGCCAAAGGTGGTCGAGTTGGGTCTGACGAAACCTCTGGATTAGCAGGTCTGCCAAGTAATCCAATCGGGTTTACACTATTGATAGGAACATCTTTTCTATCTAACCAAAAAAGATGTGTTTGTGTACTCGAAACCATAAAAATGCCTCCGACACTCTCATTGGGGTCGTTTACATTTTTAATGTTTCCAATCAATGCAGCTGGTGGAGTATCTGCCAAAGTACCTGTATTTTGTCCTTGGTCAATCAGTAATCTAAGGTATCTAAAAGCAGTTTGCGAAACCGACTGTTGTGTGATTTCTACCAATGCACCTCCTCTCTGATAATACGGAATTTTTGCGACAGTTCGTCCGATAATTGCTTTACCATCAGTGTAAGTATCGGTCAATACATTCAAATCTGTATTATAAAAAATATCCCAGCAATCACGGTCGCAGACGTAATCGTAATCAAATTCGAGCTGTTCATCACGGCATTCCCAACTTCTTGTGCGAGAATTGTAAAAGTATCTGCCAGCACTACAAGTTACGCAGTAACCTTGACGCTCCCAGAATCTGTAAGTCCAAAAGTAGTTGTTTTTAACACCCGCTGGGTCTTTGGTATCGATATAGACGAAATGAGCAGGCGAGAAACTATTGCCAGATGGAATTCCATCCTTCAAGAATTCGGTATAAACTTTATCTATTTTAGGGCCTTGTACCATTACTTCGCTGCTCGATTCGTACTGCGTTCCCTCTTTTGTTTTGATTCTGAGCTTGTAGCTCACATTATACTTGGCTTGAAAACTCGTTGGAAAAAAATAAGTACCATCTTTGTTGCGGTCGGTCAGACCGATTACAGTTTTATTGTCTTCGATAACCTCAACGGTTGCATCTTTTACACCAGAAGTAGTATTAAACTTTGGGTCGGCGATTTTGATAATCACAAATTGGTCTTTAGGTTGGTCGGTGATTGAGCCATCAACAATCAAGATTTTTTGAGTTATTGGCATGGCAAAATCGTAGGGTTCTACACAGGCTTGCATCAGAGCAATGCTCAAAAGTAGTTGTAATAGCGTAGTAAATTTTTGTTTCATTTATAATTCAGAGGTAAAGAATGTAATTATTGATGGTTATGAGGCTGATTATTAAAATTGTTCCAATGCTATTACGATTGGATTTTAATCAGAAAAAATAGGAATTCTTACAAAAAAAATCAGTCTATTGTGGCTCAATCTACCAAATTAATAGACACACGAGAGAAATCTGTCGTAATAGCTTTTCATTTACTAAGACGCATTTTTTTGACCAATAGTTGTAGCTTACTCAACATAAAGTACTAAACCTTTGAGATAGCTGCCTTCGGGATGAAAAAGACTCACGGGATGGTCGGCTCCTTGGGTGAGATGGTGAAGGATTCGGACACTCCGCCCAACCTCTAAAGCTGCCGAGACGATTGTGTCTTGAAACAACTGCCTATCAACAACTTGCGAGCAAGAGAAAGTAAACAGGATTCCGCCTTTTGCCAACCTTTTTAGGCCTTCAATATTCAGTCTTTTGTAGCCTTGCACAGCGTTGTGGCGTTTGGCGATACTTTTGGCATAAGCTGGTGGGTCGAGGATGATGAGGTCGTAGAATTGGTCGTTTCGCTTGAGGTAGCTCATCACGTCTTCGGCAAATGCCTCGTGGTTGTCAATTGAGCCAAAGTTTGCAGCTACGTTTTGGTTTACCAATTCAATGGCTTTTTTAGAAACATCAACCGAGTGAACGAGTTCGGCCTGAGATTTTAAAGCATAAATCGAAAATCCACCCGAATAACAAAAGGCATTCAAGACTTTTTTGCCTTTAGCGTATTGGGCTAATAAATCACGGTTATCGCGTTGGTCGAGAAAAAATCCAGTCTTTTGACCCGTTTCCCAATCAATCAAAAATGTATGACTATTCTCTAAAACTGGATGCGGAATCGAAAAACCTTGCTCTGGATTTTTGTACAAATAATCGTTTTTTACGGTTTTGGCAAAGTTTTCGGGCAATGTTTCGTAGCTTTTGTCGTAAATGGCTTTTAGATTAGGAATCAATTTTTTGAATCCTGCAACAATTTTTTCTTTTTCACGCCACATACCAATCGAATGTGCCTGAAAAACCACAACACCATCATAATAATCAACAATCAAGCCCGGAAAACCATCGCCTTCGCCATGAATCAAGCGATAACAATCGGTTGTGCCTCGCTCCAAAATCGGAGTAGATTGACGTACTTTTATTGTATTTTTTAGTTTGTTCTCCCAAAAATCCTCGTCAATGGTAGATTGCTCATAACTAAATATTTTTACCGAAATACTGCCATCATAAAAATGCCCAGTACACAAATACGCTCCTTTTTTATCGAACACTTCAACAATGTCTCCGTCTTTCAGATTATTATCTTTTTTGGCGATTGCCCCCGAAAAAATCCACGGATGAAGGCGTTTGATGGCAATTTCTTTACCTGCTTGAAGAATAACTTTTGGATACAAACTCATGCTAAATATTTATCAAAATAGGCTCGAAATTACCGATAAAATTTAGATAATTTTAAAATTCAATTGGATAAACTTCATTTTAGCGATATTCTCGGTAGATTTGGAGAACTATTCAGCGATTACCAAAATGAAAAAACTACTCTTTGCATTTACAATCATTTCTTTAGTTAAAATGGCAAATGCTCAAAGTTTCCCGATTCAGCCATTAGGCAAACCCGATACGTCATTTAATAATAATTCAGCTTTTCGGCAGATTAAATCGAAGTATCCTGACGCTTCGCACGTCAATTTGCCAACAAACGAAAATATTGTTATCGAGAAAAATATTAAATACGTAAAAATCGGAAAGCGAGAATTAGAGCTCGATGTTTTTTATCCGAAAGCCAAAAGTTCAAAAAAACGAGTAGGAGTTTTGATTATTCACGGTGGCGGCTGGCGAACTGGCAATCGAACACAACATTATGCACTCGCTCAACGCATGGCCGAGCATGGATACGTGGCCATCACGGCTGAATATCGACTCTCGACCGAAGCACTTTACCCTGCGGCCGTACATGATTTAAAGACGGCAATCAGGTGGATGCGAAAAAATGCCAAAAACTACCAAATTGACGACAAAAAAATAGTTGCTATGGGGTATTCGGCAGGTGGACAATTGGCGGCATTGATTGGAAATACCAATAAAAACGCAAAATTTGAGGGAGATTTGGGCTACAATGAGTATTCGAGCGATGCGAATGCCATCATTGATTTAGATGGAATTTTGGCATTTATCCATCCAGAATCTGGGGAGGGCGACGATAGCAAATCTATTTCGGCGGCTACTTATTGGTTTGGCTACAACAAAACCACCAAACCCGAACTCTGGAACGAAGGAAGTGCATTGACCTACGCTGGCAAAGACTCTCCGCCTACCCTATTCATCAACAGTTCGGTTCCACGAATGCATGCGGGTAGAGAAGACTACATTGCAAAACTAAATCAGTACAAAATCTACACAGAGGTTCATACCTACGACGATGCACCACATACATTTGTGTTGTTTAATCCGTGGTTTGAGCCAATCGTAAAGAATATTACTGGATTTATTGATAAAGTTTTTAAGTAGATTGGTCGGGCCAAAATTGATAAAAATCGACATTTACGTACCAATAAATTACTCATTTAAGTTTAATTTTACAGTTTAATAATTTTACAAAACAAACCTAAAACATGAAAAGAACAGTTCTATTTTTCTCATTAATCGGTGCAATCGTTGCTTGTAAATCAAAATCTGAAACTGCACAAACAGACTCAAGCCAAGTGGCAGTGAGCGATACCCTTGCAACCGCCTCAAATATCCCCGATACTGGTAATTCTTATTGCTATTTGGAGGCACTTAATAAAGATACCACAATCGTAACTTTTGCTTTGAATGGCGATATTGTTGAAGGCGAAATGAAGTGGCTTCCGTACGAAAAAGATGGTGCAATCGGTACAATCAAAGGCAAAAAAGTTGGCGATGTAATTACCGTTGATTTTGATTATGTGATTGAAGGAAGCCAACAAGTAGAAGAAAAAATATTTGTAATGAAAGGCGATGAACTACTCGAAAAAAGTGGCGAACTCGAAGATAAAAATGGCAAATTGGTTATGAAAAATCCCGAAAAAGCCACAGTCGCTGCTACTTTAAAAAGAATCAATTGCTTAGATATTTCTCATGAATAATTGATAAAAAATCGGACGATAGTCAGATTGAATCTGTCTGACTATCGTCCGACTGGTGTCAAATCATTTACAATCAAAACTTAATTACATCCACCAATCTTTACGGTAAAACTACCACCTTCAGTTGGGGTTGCTACAAAACCAGCATTGAGCAATACATATTTCTTGGCATCGAACTCGACTCTGGCAGTTTGCGTAATTTTATTTGTTGCCTGTATATTATCAGAAACCTGCTTGATAAGCGTTCCGCTATTCATATCATCAATCGAGCTACTGTAAGTTTTCACAGCCTCACAAGGATTTGGAGCAATAGTCGTAAATGTAAAAGTCGTCGGGGTCGAGATTGTTAATCCACCAAAATTTTGAATTGTATTTGCTAATAAAGTGATTGTATAACTACCCACAGCCAATGGATTTGTCGGAATTACTCGGATAGTACGGTTATCGCTCGATAAACCTCCCGAAAAAGAAACTGGATTATTTTGAGAATCTGTGAGTGTTATGACCTGCTGAATATTCGAGGCACTTATTCGTTCTCCAATCGGCGAACCCGATACAATCCTTTCAATCTCTTTATCGAATCTCAAGATTATATCCGTGGTATCCTGCCCGACGGTTGTTGAAACGGGGGCAGTCAAGTTAATCTGCGGAGCAGCTTGCGTAGGGCGGCGATTGAAATAAATCCTAAACTCACCCGGTTGCAAAGTTACCGAAGCCGAAGCAGGGTTCGGGAAATTATGCGTTTGTCCACTAAAAAACTCATACCAATCATTTGCTCCACCATTAAACGAAGGGTTTCCAGAAACAACCGAATTAGCTGTATTGGCAATAATTGTTACCGATGTATCGCCCACAGCATTATAAAAATGATAACGCTTAAATTGGTTGGCAAAATCGGTTTTTGTACCTCCAGGATTGTCAATGTCTCGGTGGAAAGTATTGGGTAAATTATTACGTAACCAATACAATTTACTGTAAGTATCGTAGATTTTGCGGCGTTCGGGAACGTCATAATAATCCCAACGGACAGGTTTGCGGCCAGTACGCTGATTGAAATCAATGCTAAAATCATAGCCCAATTCGCCAAATTGCCAAACCATACGCGGGCCAGTGAGTAGTAGATTCATCACGGCTGCATTTTGCAAAAATTGCGAACGAACGGCCAAACTTGTCTGAACAGTTCCATTTCCAAATGCCTTTGCTTTGTACGCCAAGCGTTCTTCGTCGTGGCTTTCCATGTAGCTTACCCAATTGGCAAAATTGAAGGTTTTATTCTTATAATACGCCTCGCTGATATTTGATTTATTTGGGTCTTGGGGGGTTGGTGCATAGCCCATTGCAATCTCAGAATATTTATAATTCGGACTCACTCCCGACCACAACAGTACCCCAAAATCAGCCAGTTCTTTGTCTTCTTGGAGGGTTGCCAAGTGTTCAAAAATCACGATTGGAGCCGACCCAGTTGCACCGTTATTGATAGCCCACATTTTGGTAGCCATTCGTTTCAATAATGCAATTCTGGCAGCATCGTAGCAGCCACCCCAAGGGTCACCACAGTTGGCGTTTGGATACGGCGTGTTTCCGAAACCTTTAGTAAAATCGAAACGTATGCCATCAATCTTAAATTGGGTCATCCAATAATTGACAACGCTATCCACAAACGCCTGTGTATGAGTGCTTTGGTGGTTGAAATCATTGCCCCAGTTTGCTCCCGGATTATCGAAATTTGTCTTGATATTAAACCACGGATTATTCGATTCGGGACGACTATTAATGTCGTTCCAATACATTCGAGCCATCGGATTTGTCCCAAAAGCATGATTTAGCACAATATCACCAATTACGGCAATGCCTCTTTTGTGGCATTCATCCACAAACTGCTTGTAATCGTTTTCGGTTCCGTAGGCTTTATCGGCAGCAAAATAGAAATTTGGGTTATAACCCCAGCTATTGTTACCTTCAAATTCACTCACCGGAAGCGTTTCGATGGCATTTACACCCATACGTTTGAGATAATCGAGCTTCTGAATTGCGGCTTGGTAAGTACCTTCGGGTGTAAAATCTCTAAAGTGTAATTGATAAACATTGAGTTTGTTGTGCGAAGGACGATTGAAATTATTTACTTGCCAAGTGTAGCTTGGTTTGTTAGTCTTTAAAACCGATGCAATGGTGGGTGTTTCGCCATATTTTGACTTTGCCGCTTCGGGGTAAGGTATCAGACTTGGATAAGTCGTCGAAGCAATCGAAGCATCATTCCAAGGGTCGCTAACTTTATCGGTATATGAATCTGCCACACGAGTTTTACCATCGAGCAAATACTGAAAAACATACTCTTGCCCAGCCGTTAGCCCCGTGATTGTCTTCCAGAAAACTTTTTTGGTATTGTCCCAATTCATCACAAAGTCGCAATCAGCCGTCCAGTTATTAAAATCTCCGATAACATGAACAGTCTTGATGTTCTCGGTTGGGGCGTGCAAAACCAACGTCGCCTTTGTAAAATCCGAATTATCGTAATTAATTCCGTACTTCAACCCCGAAGGCAATGGAGTCGAAGTAGCAATAGAGGTAGTACCACACACACTTACACTCAAAGTCTTGGTTATGGTATTGCCGTTATTGGTCGAAGAAATCTGAATTGTGTATGTTCCGGCTGTTGTTGGCGTGTAATTGATAGTTGCCCGATTGACTCCATTTTGGGTCGAAATAGGACTGCCATTGACCGAAATAACAAAGTTAGAACTCAATGGGCTATATGCCGTAATTCGGAATGGCTCGTTTAATGGTTTTGTTAAAATCGACCCAACGGGTTCTCGCACTTCGAGGTAATTTCCATTATTGACAAAAACTGTTGCGTTTGAGCATCCGTCACCCTCGCTAAATCCACCGTTTTTGGTTCGGATTCTCATTCCGATTTTAAAGGCTTTTTCGTTGGCCGATAAACCAAAAAATGTTCGGATTGACGGAATCGTAAATTCCCATTGGTTTGTACCAACGTTCGTCATTAAACCAACTGCGGTTGTGGTAGTATCGTCCCAATTGGTGGGTGATTTATCCCAATTCTCCGAAAAAATTGCCGAAGTCGTTGCTCCAGTGTGTAAATAAACTCTATCTGTATAGCCCACCAAATCATCAACCGCCTCAAAACGAACCGTAACTGGCACATTATCAGCAGGATTTTGTGGTGTAACCGTAACTTTTGATAGAGGGGTTTGGTAAATATTGTATTGTCTGAATGTCTTATTTTTTCCAAAATCGCCAGTTTGTGCTGAGCCATTTTGGGTTTTTATCAAGCCAAAAATTGTACTTGCCGATAAGTTTGCAGCCGTAGTACCAAAAAAAGTAGGTGCGTCAATATTTAAAGTCCAAACGTTTGTAGCAATCTGGGTCATTTGGCTTTGTGGAGAAGAATTCCCCCATGTTCCATTTTGGGTTGCTCCCACATCGCCACTCCCGGTGTTGTACCATCCCCAATAGTGCAAAGGTCCAGCATTGCCAGCTAATGGCGTACCCGTGACATCTACCACGATGGTAATTCTACGTTTCGACCACCAACAACTATTGGGTTTTTGCCCATTATCGGCCCAAGGGGTTACTGGTCCATAATCAGCTGTTTTTTGGGAGCCATCTTGGTTTTTGATAAGAAAATTTAGGCCTCCGATTTTTAATAATTCAGCATTGACACCGAGATAAGTATTAGGTGTAATGGTAATGCTCCATTGGTTATTTCCGAGATTGGTTAATTGCGAAGCTGCACTCGAATTATTGAAAGTTCCGTTATTTGGAGAGTCAATTGTCTGGTCAACTGGGTTTTTGTACCACGACCAAAAGTAAAGATTACCCGAAAAATTGTGGAATTGAGTTGCCGTAAAATCGAATTTGATAGTAACAGGTTGGTCGGCTTTCCAATCAATGGGGTCAAAGGTGATTTTTTGGGTGAATCCGCTAAAATGCAATAGCAGACCAAGCCCAAGTAAGAGCGTAGTTTTAAATGTCATGTTTTGTTATAGTTAAAGTATTTCGTACTGTAAAAATAGTATTTTTTAATTAATCCAATATCTATTTGTAAAATTTATAGATAAAACCTATTGAGAATAAGTGGTTAATTGAAACTAAAAATTATTTGACCGACAAATAACTCCGCAAGTTTTTTGAAGTCCTTGCATCTAATTTGATACAATGAATCGTCATTATGCTAAACTTCCCAAATTAGAAAACTATGAAACAAACACCATTAAAAATAGCCCTAATTATTGCACTGATTGGAATCTTGAATGGCTGTAAACTATCTAACTTAGAGCCAGCACAAGCTGATGGCTCCATAAAAATCTCAACTCCCGACTGGACAGAAGCTACTCATAGCAAAAAAGGAACTCCAAATTACGACGTAGTTTTTCCACAAAATTCTGTAAATACTATCGAAATTACGATGACTACTGCCGATTGGCAAGCCATTAAAGACAATATGGTAGCACTCGGCAAAGGTACGTTTGGGGCTGGTGGTGGCCAAACTGGAGGCGGACAAGTTGGTGGAGGTGGTGGGCAACCTATGGGTGGTGGCGGAGGTGCGTTATCGGGTGAAGAAACCGATTATGTAGCAGTTTCGATGAAATTCAATGGTAAAGAATGGTATAAAGTTGGTTTTCGATTGAAGGGCAACTCTACTCTCAGTGCTACTTGGCGAAGTGGTATTTATAAACTGCCTTTTAGGTTAAATTTTGATAGATTTGAAGATAAATATCCGCAAATTGAAGACCAGCGTTTTTATGGATTTAAAGAACTTTCGATGTCGGCTGGTGTGAAGGATAATTCATTGATTCGTGAAAAAGTAACGCCAGAAATTTTCAGAATGGCGGGGATACCATCGGCTCAAACAGCATTCTACAAAGTTTACATTGATTTTGGTGAAGGTAAAAAATATTGCGGAATTTATACAGCTGTCGAGATTCCGGAGGATACAATGGTAGAAACCCAATTTGGTGAAGAAAAGGGTAATATTTATAAACCCGAATCGAATTTTACGACTTTTAATCAAACCAATTTTGAAAAGAAAAACAACGAAGATGCAGCCGACTGGAGCGATGTTAAGGGAGCAATAACGGCTTTGAATTCGGCTACCAGAACTTCAAATCCGGCCGCTTGGCGTGCCGAACTAGAAAAATATATGCACATGGACCAATTTGTAAAATGGCTGGCGGTGAACACAACGCTCGTCAATTGGGATACTTACGGGGCAATGGCACACAATCATTATCTGTATAATCACCCTACCAATAAACTCACTTGGATTCCGTGGGATAACAACGAAGCCCTAACCTCGCAAGTGCGGGTTCAGTTATCGTTGGCAGGTGTTGCCAATAACTGGCCACTTATCAAATACGTTGCCGATGACCCCGTTTATTATGCCAAATACAAATCTTATGTCAAGGAGTTTAATGATAACGTATTCACAACCACCAAAATGAATGCGATTTTTGATAAGGCAACTAATCTCATCTCGCCCTATGTAAACGGAACAGAGAAAGAAGTTGCACCGTATTCAAATCTTGGCAATGTCAATAATTTTACAGCCGCCTTACCAATTCTGAAACAGCACGTAATTACTCGTAATCAAGCAGTGAAGGATTTTTTGAAATGAGTAGTTTAATTTATTTGGGGCAAACCTGACATAGATTAAAGGTTTGCCCCAAAGTGAATTCAGGCTGTTATCTACCCTCACTTTCGAGTGGTTTTAAATCATAAATCTCACGGATTTCCATAAACTCTTTTTCCATATTCAGACCCAAATCAATCAATTTACCGTTGCGGACATTAAACACCCAACCGTGAATCTGCGGAAAACCCGTTTTGTACCAACTGCGTTGTACGTGGTCAATTTTGATGATATTCATACACTGCTCTCTGACATTAAGCTCTACTAAGCGGTCAAATAACTGTTGTTCGTCTTTGATGTTATCCAACTCTGTCTTGTGTAATCTTCGTACATCTCTGAGGGTTTGTAACCAACTATTAAGTTGCCCCATATCGCTTGGGTGCAAAGCTGCTTTTACACCTCCACATTCGTAATGTCCACAAATGATGATATGTTTCACTTTCAGATGCTCAACAGCATACTGAATCACGGCGTTGATGTTGTTGTCGGTGGGTACTACCTGATTAGCGATATTTCGATGAATAAACACTTCGCCAGGATTTACCCCCATCAAATCTTCGGCGGTCACACGGCTATCGCTACAACCAATATAGAGAAATTCGGGGTGTTGCCCTTTCGATAATTTTTCAAAATACAAGGGGTCTATACTCAATTTTTCTTCGACCCACTTTTCGTTATTTTTAAATACGGTTTCAAATGTCATCTTACGTAAGAATGTTATTTTGTGAAGGAATAGGTTTTAAATCATGCTGAATGTGCAACATCTCAAGCATATCAATCTCGATGGTTCTTGCCATTGAAGTTATTGGAATATCGTTACTGCTACCTTCAAATGGGTTTTCAGAAACCTCCCCTATGCGTTCCATCGTTGTAAAAATCCATCCACTCAGTGCCGCAAACGGAATCGTCAACCAAATCATGTGTGACCCTAATTCTTCAAATTCATTCAACATCCCAAACGGCACAAGGGTTACAAAAATCTTGATAAACCAGTTATTCAGACTCGAAAACTGGCGAGGATACGGAAAATTCTTGATGCGTTCGCTTGCCCCTTGTTGGTTATAAAACTCCATTAAAATGCGTTCTAATTCCATGTGCCTAAAATCTTCTATTAATCCCTTATCGAGCAATTCTTTCAAATGTTTACTTTGTAAAGCCATGATTTGTGCCGCTTTGTTATTCTTTTTCAATATGAGTTGAAATTCATCCTCATCCAAGTATTTTTTCAGTACGTCTTCTACTTTCTGATTGTGTTCTTCTACTTGAAAAAAGGCATTTCGGTACTTTTGGTTATGTACTAACTGCATACTTTCCCAATTTCTGGATTCACGCAACTGAAACCTCAAAGCGGTAAGCCATGCAAAATGGCGGTTATACAATTTCAGATGAATGGCTGCCAGTTCTTCCTCCGAAATAGGCGTTTTGCTATGATTAGCGGCCACATAATCTTTTACCATGATGCCCCATGTTCGACTAAAATTGATGATACTTCCCCAAATTCGGCGGGCTTCCCAAGTACGGTCGTATGAGGCGTTATTTTTAAAACCAATCACAAAAGCCACGGCTGTACCTAATAAAGCGATGGGCAACCACGGTAGCGAAAGCCATTTCCAGTGAAAAAGCTGATACAATGTGGTGGGAATAGCCGCTAAGATTAAGAGAAAAATAATATCTCTGCTCGTCCAAACGATGACTTCTTTGAAGGTGTAGCCTTTGCCTATGTGCATAATTTTGGGAAGTAATAAGTGCTGTTTCAAAAATGTAAATATCAAAAAGTTTTGCTATTTAAGCATCAATCAAGACAAAGTTTTGATACATACTTTTTGGTGCGTAGGTAGAATCGACCTAAAATTTATCGTAAAAGTTATTCTAAGTAAAAAAAACAAGAGGCTGAATTAGCTTTTGGCCATTTTTTCAAGAAAATCTTCGTAAAATCTCGCTCCAATCGGAATTTCGATACCTTCGACAACGAGTCGATTTTTTTGATATGAATTTACCTGATTGAGGGCAACCAAAAACGAATTATGCACTCTACAAAAGCCATTTTCGGGTAGTTTTGCTTCGATTCCTTTCAGATTTAGACGGGTAAGAATCGGCTTTCGTTGATTTTTGAGGAAGATTTTGACATAATCTTTTAGGCCTTCGATGTAGAGAATTTCATCCAAATAAATCTTTATCTTTTTGTATTCGGAATTAACAATCAAATAATACCGCTCGACAGTCTGATTTTTCTTGAGCAAAAACAAATCATACGCTCGTTCAGTAGCCTGCTGAAAACGCTCAAACGGAATAGGTTTTAGGAGATAATCTACAACTTTGAGGTCGAATCCCTCGAGAGCGTATTGCTGATAGGCAGTCGTAAAAATAACCATTGGTGGGTTATCCAAACTCTTCAAAAACTGTGTTCCAGTTTGGGTCGGCATCTGAATATCAAGAAAAAGTAAATCTATCCCATCCAAATTATCAAAGGCCTCGGCTGTGCTTGAGTATTTACCTCGAAATTCTAAATACGGAATCCGTCCTATATCATCGGCAATGATTTCTAAGGCAAAAGGCTCATCGTCAATCGCTATGCATTTTATCTTATTCATTCGCCAGTTTTATCATTAATTTGACCTCGTAGAATTTATCATCTTCAGTTATCTTCAAGTCGTGAGTTTCAGGATAAATCAACTTTAGTCTTTTCTCAACATTTGCAATACCGATTCCGGAACTTTCGACTTCAATCGTGTTTTTTTTATCAAAAACTGCATTTTTGACCATAAACACAAGTAAATCATCAGTAACATTGATAGATATTGCAATATTTGAGCGTAATTGACTGTGAACTCCATATTTGAAAGCATTCTCTACAAACGGAATAAACAAGAGTGGCTCTATCAGATATTTATCGGTTTCGCCTTGACAAACAAACTCAACTGTTGTGCGGTCGGTAAGACGCATTCTTTGGAGAGTGATAAAGTCTTCAAGATGTTTTATTTCTTGACTTAGCTCAACTTTACTTTCTTTGGCTTGGTAAAGAATATACCTCAACAAGGTCGATAATTTAACCACGGCATCTTCGGTTTTATCAGATTTTTGTCGAGCGAGCCATCTAATGTTATTAAGAGTATTAAATAAAAAATGAGGACTAATTTGGAGCTTTAGTACTTCGAGTTCGGCATTTGTTTTCTCAAACAAAATTTTTTGTTGCATTTCTCTTGTTTTCACACGGTCTTGTACCAAAACCAAAACCGAACTCACCAATCCGGCAAAAGTAAATGTCAGAAAATACCTGATTAAACCTGGAAGTATCATCATAGGCATTTTCGATATTGCAGGTGGAGGCATTGGTGTAGGTATTGGAAAACTAAACCTAAATAGTGTTATTGAAATTGTAAAACTTACCACGAATAACAAAACAATTATCAAAACAAATTTTAGTAACTTTTTATCTACCAAAAATGTAGGTGTCAGCCAATATAGATTGATATAGAAAAAGATAAGGATTGGGAGATTTTCGGTAAATAGAAACAACAAAAACCTATAATCAATGATTATTCTTGAATTATTAGGGGGGACAAGCAAAATCGGGCTGCTAATAAATAACAACCAACCCAGTATATGTAAAAACCATTTACTTCGCTCGATAAACCTCATCTACAATAAATTTATTGATGCAATTTAGCTTCATTTTTTGGGTATCTTTCAACCATCAATCTACAAAAAACAAACATCAATCTACACACAGTAAAAAGGGTGCATCTAATGTTATTTGAATCATCGTCTCTTGGATTGAAACAGCATCATCGAATGATAATCGAGTAACATTATGAAAAAAACAAAAATCATTTTATCTCTTTCTTTATTAATATTTTATTTGGCTTCGTGTAATCCAGATAAAGTTAATAGCGACCCAGCACAATCAAACGACTCTGCACCCGACTACGAAACGGTTTTTCCACAAGACAAAGTAAACACACTCGAAATCTCAATGACAACCACCGAGTGGAATGCCATAAAAGCCGATATGGTTTCTAAAGCTGGCTATGATTTTGGAACACGAGCTACAATGACTGGTATTGGTGGCGGAATGCAAGGAGGTGGCACCCTACCCACTGGCGGCGGTACACCTCCTAATGGCGGTGGAGGCACACCTCCCAATGGTGGCGGCATTCAAGGAGGAAATGCTGGTGGTGGAGCTTTGGACATCATTCCCGGAGACCCAATTTGGGTACAATCAACGGTGAAATTCAATGGTAAAGAATGGAAAAAGGTCGGATTTAGGCTAAAAGGTAATTCGAGCCTTTCGCAGGCTTGGGGGGCAGGTGTTTATAAACTACCATTCAAGCTACAATTTGATGAATTTGAAGACCAATATCCCGAAACACTCAATCAGCGATTCTACGGTTTCAAAGAATTCTCTTTTTCGCCTGGCCAAGGCGATAACTCTCTCATGCGTGATAAAATCGTTTCGGATTTATTCCGTTCGGCAGGAATCCCAGCAGCTCGTACCGCTTTTTATAAAGTTTACATTGATTTTGGCAGCGGTTCAAAATACTGTGGAGTCTATACAATGGTCGAGGTGGTTGATGATACAATGGTAGAAAACCAGTTTGGCGAAGATAAAGGAAATATTTATAAACCTGAGTCAAACTTCACGGCCTTTAATCAATCGGTTTTTGAAAAGAAAAATAATGAAACCGCCGCCAACTGGAGCGATGTTCAGGCGGTGATAACAGCCTTAAATGCCACAACCCGAACATCAAATGCTGCAACTTGGCGTGCAAATCTTGAGAAAGTTTTCGATGTTGACCATTTTTTGAAATATTTAGCCATCAATAATACCATCGTCAATTGGGATTCTTATGGGGCAATGGCTCACAATTATTACCTCTACACCCCAACTGCCACTCAAAAAGTGACTTGGATTCCGTGGGATTTCAACCTCTCAATGACGAGTTCAACTGCGGCTGTTGGCAATACTCAAGTACAGGGAATGGGAGTAATGGGAAGAGGCGTATCGCTCGAAATGACCGAAGTAACCGCCCAATGGCCATTGATTCGGTACTTGGCCAATGATGCAACTTACTTGGCAAAATACAAAAACTATTTAAAAGAATTCACGAGCAATCATTTCACCGAAGCCAAAATGAACAGCATCATCGACAAACACTACAATTTGATTCAAAACTATGTCATTGGTTCTGAACCCGAGCAAACTGGCTATACTTACTTGGCTAATTCGGCGGCTTTTACGTCGGCAATTACCCAACTAAAAGCCCATGTTGTCGGACGCAATCAAGCAGTTGCAGCTTATCTGAAATAGTACTTTTCTTGGATTTTCACCGATAAAATAAAGCAATTTACCGCAATTGATACGACAAGTGCAACACAAATTTTGGGATTCTCGTCATAGAATTTAATTAACATCACCAATTAAAATTATGAACATCTCAAAATCCCTATTAATTCTCTTTGCTTTTGTTGGAGGATTATTTTCGTGTAAGTTGAATTCGGAAGAAGACCCAACCCCAGATACTGGAACCACTACTGGCTCGACATCGGGTACAAGCAACGGAACAGATTCTCTGACACCACTCGACCAGATTGAAGTGAGTAGCACCGACTACGCTTACGATGCCAACACGAGCAATATTATTAAGCTAAACGGAAGTTCAATAACTGTGAGCGGCTCAGGAGCAAAAGCATCAGGAAGTGTCGTTACAATCAGCTCGGCGGGTACATACTCAATTTCGGGTTCGTTAACAAACGGACAAATAAAAGTACAAACCGACTCAAACGACCCCGTAAAATTGATTTTAAACGGCATAGATGTTACGAATACCAGTACATCGCCAATTTTTGTCGATAAAGCTAAAAAAGTAATCTTGTTTTTGGCAAAAGGTACAACCAATAAAGTAACCGATGGTGCTACCTACACCGACACGGCCGAAGGGCAAAACGCTGCCATTTATGCTCAAAGCTACATGGCAATTTCGGGAGAAGGTACACTTCAAGTAAATGGTAATTTTGAAGACGGAATCAGTGGTAAAGATGGGTTAGTCATCAATAGTGGAGTCATAACGGTAAATGCCAAAGACGAAGGAATCCGAGGTAAAGACTATTTGGTAGTTCGTGATGGTACAATCAATGTTACAACAACGGCTGGGGATGGTTTAAAGTCTGACTATGAGGGCGATACAAAATATGGTTACGTATTAATCGAGAAAGGAAGTTTTAAAGTTGTGTCGCAAAGCGATGCCATCTCGGCCGAAACGACATTGACAGTAAACGGCGGTACTTTCGATATTACTTCGGGTGGTGGAAGTAGCCGAACAGTAGCCGCAACGGCATCTGCAAAGGCATTTAAGGGAGGTAGTACCGTAAAATTGGGTGTAACGAGTGCCACAATTAGCTCGGCAGACGATGGCGTCAATAGCAATACAGAAGTGATTATAACGAAAGGAACATTCGCTATTTCATCAGCCGATGACGGCATTCACGCCAATTCGACGGTGACGATTCAAGACGGAAATATCACAATCTCGAAAGCATTTGAAGGAATAGAAGCCAAAACAATCACTTTTGAGAAAGGAAATTTCAATATTACGTCTTCTAACGATGCCATAAATGCCACAGCCGGAACCGATGCCCAGCAAAATGATGGGTCGTTTATATATATCAAAGGTGGCACATTTGTATTGGATGCCCAAAACGGCGACCCTCTCGACAGCAACGGCAATATCACCATGTCTGACGGAACACTTATCATTCATGGACCATCGGGAGCCGAAGTTCCGATTGATTACAACGGCACATTTGTCGTATCGAAAGGTACAATAATCGCAACTGGCGGAAGTGGTAATTCGAGAATGTTTCAAGCACCCAGCACGAGTTCAACCGTAAATTCTTTGAAACTGACCTTTACGGCAACCAACGCAGCAAGTACGCTATTTACAGTAACCGACGAGAGCGGAACACCATTGGTGACATTTAAACCAACCAAAACTTACGGTGCGATTGTGTTTACATCCGAAAAATTAGTTACTAACAAAAAATACAATATCTACACAGGCGGCAGTATAACCGGCAATAACACTGGCGGATATTATACATCTGGTACTTACTCGGGCGGAACTCTGAGAGGAAGTTTTACAGTGAGTAGCTCGGTCAATACTGTTGCTTTGTAGATTCAGAAAAAGTTTAGGTACGGCTTTTAAAATGGGTCGCACTTTAATCCAAAATACCCAGATTTTTTATGAGTCAAGGCTTAAAAGTATTTGTTTTGGGGGTTTTGCCGATTGTATTGGTTGCCCAATCTAAAAAAGAGATTCGTAAGAATGGTGTAACATCCCTTATCGGAGTCATTACTGATGGTTATGGTACTCACAAAGACATTTTTCAGCGATTCGATAAAAATGGCAATACAATCGAAGAAATTGAATACGACAAAACTGGAAAAGTAAAAGAAAGAAAAACGGCGAAATTCAATAGCGAAAACGACAAAACCGAAGAGGTAATCTACGATTTGTCTGGAAAACAAAAAGAAAGAGACGTTTTTAAATACGATTCGGATGGAATAAAAACCGAAGAATTGCACTACAACGATAAAAACGAGCTTGTCAGTAAGTCGGTGTATAGCTTCAATGCCAAAGGCTTACGTAAAGACAAAAAAACATACGACGCCAAAGGTAAATTAATACAAACGAAACAATACCAATATGAATACTGAGTTTTTTCTGAGTGAAGTAGAAGCCGAAGCGTGGAAATTTGAGAAAATCAGTCTGCAGGAAATGGAAGGGGTAAAACTCATGGATAGAGTTGATGTAAAATATCTGATACCTCTCCATTTGCTATCTGCGGTTTTGGCTGATGCACAAAAGCATTACAAATTGCTCGAAATCAACAACCAACGTCTTTGTGCCTACGAAACCCTTTACTACGATACCGAAGACCTTTCGTTGTATCATAACCATCAGGCTGGGCGTACCAACCGCTACAAGGTCAGGTTCAGAAATTATGTGGGTTCAAACCTTTCGTTTTTTGAAATCAAACACAAAAACAACAAAGGCCGAACCATCAAGAAGCGAATCAAACAACCGTATGAAGCTGATTTGATTTTAAATGAGGAAGAATCGCATTTTTTGCACGAGATTACACCGCTTTCTTCGAATCAACTCAAAGGAAATCTGTGGGTAAATTACAGCCGAATGACATTGGTAAATAAAACCTCAGCCGAGCGTCTGACAATTGATGTTAACTTAACATTTCATAGCAATCTCGAAACCAAAGGTTATCATCAGATGGCAATCGCCGAGGTCAAACAAGAACGCATCGGGGCATCGCCAATCATCGATATTTTCAAAAAATACAATATCCGTAGTGGTTCTATCAGTAAATATTGTCTGGGCGTAATTAGCCTCTACGAAAATGTCAAATACAACCGATTCAAGTCTAAACTAATACACTTACACAAAATTCTTAACCAATATGACTCTTTTGCAAGAAATAGCCAACTCCGAAGCCGCCAACCAAGCTTTTCAATGGTTTGATAAAGTTTCTATCAAATTTATTTCACGGTTTGCAGTTGATATTGTAGCAGTTTTTGTGCTTATCCGATTCATTTATTTCAAAAATTATAAACGAACCGACCTCTTTCTTACATTTTTTGGGTTCAATATCGTTATTTTCTTGATTACGTACCTGCTCAACAAAGTCGAGATGAGTATGGGTGCGGCGTTTGGTCTTTTTGCCGTTTTTTCGATTCTGAGATACCGTACCGAAGGGCTTTCGGCCAAAGATGTAACTTATCTATTTTTGGCGATTGCGTTGGGTTTGATTACTGCCATTAGTAAAGGTTCGTGGGACGATTTGAGTATCATGTCGGGGATTTTATTGATAATCATAGCCCTTCTCGAAGGCAACTGGTTGATGAAAAAAGAGCAAACAAGGCTTGTTTTGTACGATAAAATCAGCCTAATTGTACCCGAAAAAAGAGAAGAATTGATTGAGGATTTGAAAACCAGAACTGGATTGAATATTCACCATGTCGAAATCCAAGATTATGATTTCTTAAAAGACGCAACCCAATTGATGATTTTTTATTATCAGAAATAAAAATGAACGGTTTTAACCGTTTCACGATAAGTTTTATTTCAATCAAAAAACTATCACAAACAAATATTGAAAATGAGAAAAATCTTAATAATTGCTCTACTTTTAACGCCTATTTTCTCCGTTGCACAAGACGGCACAGCCCTCTGGACGGGTATCGGAATTGATAAAAAAATCAATAAAAAACTTGAAGTAAAACTCAATGCACAAACCCGTTTTGTAGATGATGTTTCGTATCTTCAAACTTATCTCGGAGAGGTAGGACTCTCTTACAAAATCATCAAAAATCTCGAAATTACAGGGTATTATCGTTTCGTGAATCGTCGAAAAGATGAAACCAGAGCATTCAATAACCGCCACCGTTTTTATGGGGATTTAAGCTACGGACAAAAACTCGGGCCTATCAAATTTGAATATCGTTTGCGTTATCAGCACCAATTCAAAGATAATGACGGAGAAGTAGGATTCGACTCAAGCTATTGGAGAAATAAACTTGAAGTATCGTTGCCAAATAAATCAAAATTTACACCGTTTGTATCGGGAGATTTATTTTACGAAATCGGTACTGGATTCGACCAAGTTCGCCCAAAAGCGGGGGTTTCTTACAAAATCAACAAAAGAAATAGTATCGAGGCCAATATTTTTACGAATGTTGATATTGATGGCTCCGAAAAAGCAAATCCGATTTTTGGCTTGACTTATAAATTGAAGTTATAAAAAAATCCGTGGCACAGTTTATTTTTATTAACCATGCCACGGATTTATCGATAATTATCAAAATCAATCTTTTACCTTACTCCATCCGAGGGTCGAAACCATCCAATCCGGGAGAGGTTTTGAAGTTTTTCTCTTTTTGAGATTTAAGTACCATCCAAATTTCTTCAAAATCGGTACTTTGTGCGTCTCCACAAATTCAATCAACGTGCCGTCTGGGTCTTCAATGTAGCTGAATCTTCCGCCTGCTTCGCCCATATCAAACGTATTATCGCTATCAACAGTAAACGGAAAACCATTTTTATCACACTTCGCTTTGAGCGAATCCATATTCAACACATCAAAACAAAGATGGATGAATCCTGCATCACCCCAATCGCGGTCTTCAAAAATCTTACGTGGAGTACGGTCGAGTGCCTGCACCAATTCTATCTCGGTGTTACCAATGAGTTTGCTAAACGCACCCTCTTTGCCTAATCTTTTTCTGAGTAAAACTCTTCTGTAACGTTCGCTACCGCCATCGAGCGTAAAGAAATCTTCAAAAGTCCCCGATTTATCATAAACCACCTCACTGATTCCGAGTGTATCTGCGTAGAGTTTAACGGCTTTGTCAATATCACTCACACCAATTATTGCTCCACACACACCGCCCGAAAGATGTCCGTTTGGCTTAAACCAAGAATCGTCAGGAATCACCTGAAACTGATTGCCTCGTGGGTCTTTAATCCAAAAATAAGGAGAATCTTCGGGGGATTTATTGACCGATGAAACAGTCTGATTGGTCAATTGCTGATGAAAAGTAGCAACATCTCTCGACTTAATTTTTACAGCAAAAATACCAAAATCACCGATTTGGGGTTTAAATTTTGCTTCGACAGGTACTCTGTTTTTGTACTGCCAAATCTCGGCTCCGCCGCCACCTGCCATATTGAGAGCCATTATGGCGTGTCTTCTTCGTACTTCTCCCTGCGTGTACCGAATCATCAGTTTAGCGTCTGCTTCATCGTTAAATACAGGTACATTCAATCCAAAAACTTTTCGATACCACTTCCAAGCCTCGTTCGCATCTGGCACTCCTATCCCGACCTGCTGGATGCCAGAAATCAATTCATTAATCATAGAGTAATTTAGGGGTTAACTTTATATAGGTTCAAAGCATTCTAAATTTAAGGTGCATCATTCAATGAAGGAAACTTACTTCAAAATATTTTGAACTTTGAACATTAAACTTTAAACACAATTATCTGTAATTCAGCATTTTTTGGTATGCCTCGGCCATCTCTTTTTGCGAATAATTTTGGCTAAGAAACATTTTCATTACCCTGAAATTCGCTAATTGAACCCGAAAGTAACTATTTGTTTCGTATTTTCGTGCTGAAACAATAACATTTTTTGGAATAATCTTGAATTTGAAGAATTTTCTTGCCCTCAAAATAAAGTCATAATCTTCCATAATCAAGAAATCACTCCGATAACCTTCGAGTTTATCAAAGGCCGATTTGGTAACAAACAATGTTTGGTCGCCACCTCTGCACCAAATCTTGTCGAACCTCGTAAAGTAAGCATTGATTTTTAGAAGGAGATTGTTCGAATCAAAAATATAACGATAACATCCTAAGTCGAAACCCTCTCCGACCGCTTGCAGAATATCCGAAACAAAATCGGGATTGATTTTGGTATCGGCATGTATAAAATAAAGAATATCGCCAGTAGCAAAATTAGCTCCGTAATTCATCTGGAAGCCCCTACCCTTCCGCGATGATGTAACCCCTATTGCATCGAATTTCTTGGCGACACCTACGGTATCATCAGTACTATTTGGTGAATCCGAAACAATAATTTCGGCCAAATGCTCCTTTCCATTTTTTTGTAATGACTCAATCAAACTGCCAATATTTGCGGCTTCGTTGTAAGTTGGTATGATTACACTAATTTTCATATAGCACCATTCAATAAGATTTTACCCTATCATTGATATAAAGTTAGCAAAAGTTGTAAATTTGATTACATTAAAGTGAATAACCTTTTCTACATACCCTAAAAACAATGAAAAAAATAATTTTACTCTACCTTGCAATTACCTCATTTACTGTGACTTATTCACAGACCAATCCTCAAAAAGGAATAAACGTAATTTTTAACGTCAAGGATTTCAAAAATCAAGTTCAAACCTCAAATAAAGTAAATGGTTTGGCTTCAAAGGTGGAGATAAGATTTCCGTTACCCAATGGCTCTACTGGCAATTTCGTATTCAATGAAACCCTAATTTCTTCTCAAAAAATCGCCAATATTGAAACTTTCGATGCGGTTTCGAGCGATGGTAAAATCAAAATGAAACTGACTTTTACCAACAATGGTATGGAAGGAATCATGCACACACCCGATGGCTATTTTTTTATTGAGCCATCGAATGCCGCAAAAGACGAATACCAAATTTACCGCCCAGATGATGTAAAAAATGCCAATATCAGCTGTGGAACCAACGAACGAGATTTTCAGACAAACAGAAATGGAAGGATGTTGAGCATTGCCCCCTTTCCGGTCGGAACACAGCTAAGAAAATACAAATTAGCAGCTGCCGCAACTGGCGAAATGACTGGCTACTATGGCTCGCAAGCCAACACTCTCGCTAAAATTGTTTCGATTGCCAATGCTACCAATTTAATTTATGAACTGGAAGCCTCAATGACTTTTGAATTGGCAACTCAAACCACCAACCTTACAATCATTTTTCCAAACGCTGCTACTGACCCTTTTGGTACGATTTCGGCGAGTGCTTGTCAAACGAGTTTCACTTCGATGAATACAAGCGGAACACTCCCTTACTCGGCCTATGGAATCGGTCACACATTTAATACTTTAGCAGCTTTAGGCGGCGGTTCTTTCAGTGCAAACGGTGTGGCAGGGCCGACACCTTGTGTTGATAATCAAAAATCAAGAGCATTTACTCAATGGACATTCGATGCACCTGTATCAATGATTGTAAGCGTTTTTGCCCATGAAGTCGGGCATCAATTTTCGGCATGGCATACTTACAATGCCATTGGCGGAACGGCAGGGAGTCCAACTTTTTGTACGGATGGTTGGGATTCACAAACTGCTATTGAACCAGGAAGCGGTACAACCCTGATGAGTTACCATAATAATTGTACGAATCCGACAAATTATACCAATTCGGGCAACAATAAACTACAATATTTCAATACCAAATCGCTTGAACAAATCTTTAACGCAATGAGCGGTTCTTCTGGTACATGTATCACTTCAACCGCTACGGGAAATACTGCTCCAGTAGCAAATGCGGGCAGCGATATTACGATTCCGAAAGGAACACCTTATACTTTAAACGGAACTGCAACCGATGCCAACGGCGATGCATTAACCTACACTTGGGAGCAATATGATGTTGCAACAGCTAACGACAAAGGTGCAATGGGTAGCTCTATCAATGGAGTGGGTGGTTATCCAGCGGTAAATAGTACAACAGCTCCATTGTTTAGGAGTGAGCAATCGAGTTCTTCTACTTCGAGGACTTTCCCAAAAATGACTTACATCACCAATAACTCCAATAATCCGGCCGATACCGAGGGCGAAGACTTACCACAAGTAGCTCGTACTATGAAATTTAGATTTACGGTTCGTGATAATAAAACTGGTGGCGGCGGAGTAGATTCTGATGAAATGATTGTAACGGTTAATACGACTGGACCATTGGAAATATCGAATTTTAACACAGCCCAAACCATTGCGGCAGGGAGTAGCCAGACTGTTACTTGGAATGTCAATAGTACCAATACATTAGTCGCCAATGTAAAAATCTTACTTTCGGCCGATGGTGGAAATACTTTTCCGTACGTTTTACTAAGTTCGACGCCAAACGATGGAAGTCAAAGTGTAACCATTCCTGCCAACGTAGTAAGCACTACACAAGGACGTATCAAAGTTACTTGCGAGATAAATGCCAATGCCGAATTTTTCGATGTAAACAATGCCAACATCACAATCACCTCGACTTGTTTAGCAAAAAATACATTTATTTGTCCTGAAACATCAGTTTCAGGAACAGCCGGAAACAGTGTGTTTAACCTCGGATTATCTTACATAACTGGTAGTGAACTTGCCGGAAATAGCAAGACAATTAGTGTTTCATCTGCTGTAAGCCGAACTGTGGTAAACTATACTGATAACACATACACTACTTGCCAAAGTATTTGGAGTACAAACTCAGTTATATTAATGTTTAGAGTAAGTAAATCTGGCAATTATTCTATTAATTCGGATGGTGATAACGGTGCCGGCAGTTTACCATTCTCCGTTTTTAATTCAAGTACTTTCAATTGTAGTTCATTTGTAGGGTCGAATGCTTATGAAGCTATTGGGTGGGGTGGTTCAAGAACCATTACACTTAACGAATGTACTACATACTACTTAGTTGGATACAGTTTCTTTAGTCCAAATAATATTACCTTAAATATCCAAGGTACTGGCGATGTAATCGAAGTACAGACCAACCAAGCAGGTTTTAATTTTACTTATGCGGCGGTCAATCAAGCTAATAACCAAATAAGTGCGGTTTCTTCTACATCGAATTTTACTTCATTAGGAGGAGGAACATACAAAGTTTACGGACTCTCTTATATCAATACTTTTAACCCTACTACAATAGTAAATCAAACCATGAACCAAGTTTATAATTTGGGTTCATGTATTTTGTTTAGCAGTAATTCAAAAACACTTAATGTCATCGGCCCCAACTGCTCATCTACTTTAGCCCTTTCGGGAGCAGCAACTGCAGGTACACAGCAGGCAAGCCAAACGATTAGTTCAACTCAAACCATTGCCAATGGTGTAAATGTAACCTACCGAGCAGGAAATTCAATTACCCTTACTCCACTGACGGGCAGTGGATTTTCGGCGGCAAGTGGAAGTGTTTTTAAAACGCAAATCGGTGGTTGCAATTAGTATCTAACATAAATATTTTATAACAGAAAGTGAGTCTAATTGGCTCACTTTTTGTCATTTAATATTTAATCGGATACCCAGCAAAACCTAATTTACATGAAAAAACTCTACATTAGTTTAATCTTTTTACAATTATTCTTTAGTGTTTATTCTCAATCAACTACACGAATAGTCCCGATTAATATTTCAGAAATTAGAAATATTTTACTCAAAGCCCCTTCCGAAATCAATATTACAACTGCCAAAAACCAAGCAAATTCGGCTGGTATTTCAATCAAATTACCACTCCCCAATGGGCAAAATAAATCTTTTGTTGTGGTCGAATCGCCATTAATGAGTACTGACCTCGCCAAAAAATATCCCGAAATCAAAACCTATCGAATATTCGGTGATAATTCTGACGGATTAATCACAGTAGCTCCAAGTGGTGTTTATGGATTAATTTTTGAAAATGAAGGAAATGTCATTATCGCACCAAAAATCAATCTTCAAAACGAACATGAGGTATTTTTTCAGAATGACTTGCTCAATGAAGGTGAATGTAATCTTACCGACCAACACATCGGTACATTCGGAAAAAATCTACGAGAAAACGCAATTCAGACATATAGCAATGGCTCAACACTACGAACATACCGAATGGCTATTGTAACAACTGGTGAATTTTATGTTAATAATGGAGGAACAGAAACCTCCGCACAAGCAGCTGTGGTTAGTATCGTCAATTCGCTCAAAGCCATTTACGAAAAAGAGGCATCTGTAAGTTTTACATTGGTAACAACTAAGTTTTATACCGATGCAGCAACCGACCCATTTAACGGTGCAAATGCCGACAAGGCTGCCGAAGTATTTGGGGCATTGGCAAGTAGTGAGCCTTCCAATTTCGCACTGAACACCTACGATATTGGCCACGTCCTACATGGTACATCGGGCGGTGGAGTGGCGTATCTCAATGGGCCGTGTAGAAACAATAATGTTACGGCAAACCCAAGCCCAATAAAAGCAGGGGGTTGGAGTGGCTCTACCCCGTCTTCGTTTTCAACATTTATCCACGAGGTTGGGCATCAGTTTAGTGCAGGACATACATTCAATAGTGTATCAGGAAGTTGTAACGGAAACATCATGACAAGCTCTGCTTATGAACCCGGCAGCGGTTCAACTTTCATGTCTTATTGGGGTAATTGTACGCCCGATAACATTAGTGGCTCGGTGAGTCGTTCGTATTTTCACACCAATAGTTTACAATCTATTATCAATTACAGTATAAGTACTGGCAATTGTAGTGTCAATACACCCACTGGTAATACTCCGCCCGTAGTCTTGGCTAATCCAAATGCAAAAACGTTGATAATTCCGAAGGGAACACCATTTATGCTCGAAGGTAGTGGAAGCGATGCCGACGGACACACCATTCAGTACAATTGGGAACAATATAACTTAGGAACTACCCGAGGTGGAGCCGACGAAGCCCAGAACTCAACTACTTCGCCAATTTTTAGGAGTTTACCGCCAAGCATTTCAGGCAATATTCGGACTTTTCCTGCATTGTCATCGATTCTAAATGGTAATATCCCGAATAATGATGAGGCTTTACCACAGGTAGGTCGTACAATTACAATGCGTTTGACGGGCCGAGATGGTAATCTTTCTGGCGGTGGAGTACATTGTGCCTCAATTGATATTACGGTTGTTAACACTAATCCCTTCAAAATCACCTCATTTAATAACCCAAATACTTGGGTTTACAATGGTATAGATAACGTTCTTCTTACTTGGGATGTGTCAGGCACAAATACTGCCCCGATAAATTGTAGCAACGTAAAAGTCACATTCTCGACGGATGGAGGACAGACCTTCCCGATTACATTACTCGTTTCAACACCAAATGATGGCTCTGAACTGATAGCAATTCCGAACAACGTAACAACAATGGGTAGAATAAAAATAGAAGCCATTGGCAACATTTTTTTCGATATTAATGACTACAACATCACCATTTCTAATTCATGCTTGAAAGAAGTTTCAAGTATCATTATTCCGAGCAATACAGTTTCTGAGATTGTGGGTTCGAGTAACCTCAATGTTAATTCAAATGCTCTATTTGGTTTGGTTTCGCCAATTTCAGGAACGATAGATTCCAGTGACCCGACTACCAATTTGGTAGCATTCAATCAAACAAATTCGCAGTGTATATTTTTTTCAAATTCGCCTCAATACGATAAGATAACATTCCAAGTAACCGAGACTGGTACTTACTCCTTTACATTCACTGGCGGAACGCTCTCATCAAGAGTTTTAAATCTGTACCAAAACAGCTACGAAATCGGCAATTTGTGTGGTAATTGGCTCACTTCAAATGCAAACTTCAATGGCTCTACAGTTGGATTAAGTAGTAGTTTGAGTGCAAATCTCACGGCGGGTATCAATTACGTATTGATAATTTCGGGTTTTGGGAATGGTAATTCGGGAACTTACAACATCAATATCACAAACAATGTTGGTGGAAATGCCAGGTATTCAGAACCTCAAAAAACAGCTTTTCAATACTTAGTTGTCAACGAAAACAACAATATCGTAGGTTTTCGTAACAACACAAATCTATCATCGTATCCAGTAGGTAATTATAAAGTCTATGTTTTTTCTTTTGTCGATAATGTCATTCTTGCCAATTTTATAAACACAAACTTCGCTACTTTCCAGAACAGTATCAGCAACAACACCCTTTGCGGAACGCTAAGCAGCAATTTTAGACAAATTAATATTTTACCTGATTGTCAGGTCAATCTAAATATTTCTGGATTATCTTCTTCTGGAATCCAACAAGCCTCCGAGAATATTTCGTCATCTCAAATTATTAATTCTGGTGTGAATACAACCTACCGAGCTGCAAAGTCTATCACACTTCAGCCATCTGCGGGTAGTGGATTTATGGCAGCATCTGGCAGTGTTTTCAGGGCTGAAATTGGTGGTTGCAACTAAAATCCAATTCATATTCGTCTAAAAAATAAAAAAACGCCTTATAAAATAATTATAAAACACTCACTATCAGTATTTTACAAAAATCATTTAGACATTTATCTAAATATTTAAACAAAACACTTGACATGTATTATTTTTATTTAGACATTTGTCTAAATATTTAACAAATGTTCAACTTAACAAGTTTTATGTCAAAAGCATAATTACGGTAAATCAGACAAGATTTGGTTCTGCTGCTGGCAGAACCAAACTTCTACGAAACCATTAATCGAGATAAAGTATGAATAACTTTTTTCGTGCCTTAAATGACAATACTCGTAGAGAAATCCTCGAAATGCTGAAAGAGGGAGATATGACCGCTGGCGATATTGCCGACCGTTTTGACATGACCAAACCGAGTATCTCGCACCATTTAGACCTCCTCAAACAAGCCGATTTAGTAGTATCTGTCAAAAAAGGACAATTTATATATTATTCACTAAACATGACCGTCATGGACGAAATCATGTCGTGGTTTATGCAGTTTCGCCCCGCTACTAAATCCGAAGAGTCTCCTGTTAAGCCCAAAATCCGATTACAAGTCAAAACACACAATCCATAAATTGTGGTAAGTTCTCAATTTTAACTCTTGAAAACTATGAACCGACCAAGCATTACAACCACCGAAGGCATCATTTGGCTTTTGATTGCTCTGCCGATGATAATTTTGTTAGTATTTCAGCGAATATTCCCAAATATCGAATGGCAAAGCCAATTGATACCAATAGCTATATTGATAATCATCAACTTTTCGTTTTGGGCAAGGCAACGATTGCACCTAAGCAAGCAAGATGTTTTTAATGAAAATACGCAAGTCCGCCATCAAAAGATTCGACTTGGTGTAGCTCTGGTTAGTACTTTTTTTATGGGATTAATGCTTTTTGTACGCTATGGTTTTATCAATGTCGAGAGAGAAATTTTGGTAAATTGGACGAGCGGAGCGGGTTTTCTACTCTTTGCATGGATGGGTAATTATATGCTCACCATCAAACAAAATGAAGTTTTTGGAATTTTGAATATCTGGACTCGCAAAAGTGAAGAAGTTTGGAAAATGACTCATAAATGGACGGGGAAAGTATGGTTTTTAGGTGGAATCGTCGGTTTCTTGATAACGCTCGCCATGCCTATTACTGCCAATTTTGAGGGTTTTCCGCTGAGTTCGCTTATATTCTTTGTCTTTTCATTTGGCAGCACCATAGCGGCGTATGCTTACTCTTACTTTTCGTACCAGAAAATAGCTTGAAGGTAAAAATCCGTGGCACGGCTTGAATCTCTGATGTTAAAGACTCAGCCGTGTCACGGTTTTATTTAAACTACGCCAATTTCTTATACTTAATTCTGGTAGGGGCAACCTCTGTTCCGAGGCGTTTACGGCGGTTTTCTTCGTATTCTGAGAAGTTACCTTCAAACCAATAAACCTGCGAATCGCCCTCAAAAGCCAAAATGTGCGTAGCGATACGGTCTAAAAACCAACGGTCGTGAGAAATAACCACGGCACAACCCGCAAAGTTTTCGAGACCTTCTTCTAATGCACGAAGTGTGTTTACGTCCAAGTCGTTGGTAGGTTCATCCAAAAGCAAAAGGTTTCCGCCTTCTTTGAGCATCATTGCCAAATGCACGCGGTTTCGCTCTCCACCCGAAAGATTCCCCACTTTTTTCTCTTGGTCTGCTCCCTGAAAATTGAATCGACTCACGTATCCACGAGCATTTACTTGACGGTTTCCGAGCATAACCCAGTCGTTTCCTCCCGAAATCATCTCATAAACCGATTTATTAGCATCGAGTTGATTATGTTCTTGGTCAACATACGATAATTTCACGGTTTCGCCCACTTCAAAAGTACCCGCCAAAGGTTGTAATTGACCAGTAATTAGCTTAAACAAAGTCGTTTTACCAGCACCATTTGGACCAATGATACCAACGATTCCGTTTTGTGGAAGCGAGAAATTCAAATCTTCGTAAAGTAATCTATCGCCGAAGCCCATTTTAACTCCTTTGGCCTCAATCACTTTATTACCCAATCGTGGTCCTGGCGGAATATACAATTCTAACTTCTCGTCTCTCTCTTTTACATCTTCGCCGAGCATACGGTCATAGGCCGCCAAACGAGCTTTTGATTTTGCCTGACGTGCCTTCGGTGCCATACGTACCCATTCCAATTCTCGTTGAAGCGTCTTTTGGCGTTTCGATTCTGATTTCTCTTCTTTTGCTAATCGAGCTTCTTTTTGCTCCAACCAAGACGAATAATTTCCTTTCCACGGAATCCCCTCTCCTCTATCCAATTCCAAAATCCATCCCGCCACATTGTCCAAGAAATAACGGTCGTGGGTTACAGCAATAACCGTTCCTTTGTATTGACGCAAATGCTCTTCGAGCCAAAGCACCGACTCTGCATCGAGGTGGTTGGTAGGCTCATCGAGCAATAATACATCGGGTTGCTTGAGCAGTAAACGGCAAAGAGCCACTCGGCGTTTTTCTCCACCCGAAAGGTTTTCAATCAGAGCATCCGAAGGCGGACAACGGAGAGCGTCCATTGCACGTTCGAGGCGAGTATCAAGTTCCCACGCATCAAATTGGTCGAGTTTTTCTTGCACTACACCTTGGCGTTCCAATAATTTATCAAAATCGGCATCGGGTTCCGCAAAAGCGTTATTGATTTCGTCAAATTCTTTCAATAAATCTACAATTTCCTGAACACCTTCTTCGACAACCTCTCGTACGGTTTTGGTAGGGTCAAGTTTTGGTTCTTGTTCGAGCATTCCGACCGAGTAACCGGGCGAAAAAACCACTTCGCCATTGATGTTTTTGTCGATACCCGCAATCACCCGCAGAAGGGTGGATTTACCGGCACCATTCAAACCCAAAACACCGATTTTGGCACCGTAGAAAAATGAAAGGTAAATGTTTTTCAGGATTTGTTTGTTCGGAGGAATGATTTTACTCACACGCTCCATCGAAAAGATAATCTGTTCGCTCATGTTTTATGTTAATTTATCTAAAACGTACTTCTTAAACCAGACAGGGATTGTGTCTGTCATGATTTGAATTTCTTTACCATCAATAATTTCAGAAATCCAAATCTTTGATTCACTCGAATTATCAAAAATAAATGCTCGATTCGAATATTTAATAGCATCTGCCAATAACTCCAAAGAACGAAAATATCTTTCTTTAATTTTTTCGGATGGTACGTTATGCCCACCAACCTTTACTCTATGTTCAATACGAAGTAGATTAATCAAAGGGTCTTCGGTTGCAATAAAATAGAGGTAGGTTCTGTAACCTAATTGCTTGGCTTTCTGTAGAATTTTGATTTTGTCGGGAGATGACATTACTGTTTCAAAAGTGAATGAAATGCCATTAGCTAAAAATAAACTCCGAAAAAAGTCTGTTAGAATAGCACTCAGATATGAATCAAAGTAAGTAAAATTAACAAATTTATCACTACACCTTATTTCATATTTTGGTATAACTCTACTACTCAATGGATGTTCACTAAAAAAAGAATTGATTTCAGATTGAGTAAATTCAATATTAAAACTCGAAAAATTGTACCCTCCATTCAATTTTACCTCTTTTTCAATTTCGTCTGGATTCAAATAAAGACCCAAGAGATTTGAGGGAATGACCGATTTAATTGTACTTTTACCAGAGCCATTTGGGCCTGCAAACATTCTAAGTCTTTGCTTAGCCATTATGATTTTATCTTAAAACTACTTTGGGTAACTTTTATTGGTTTGGCAATTTTTTTTACAATTTTTCGGCTACCATCAGGATAAATCTCTACAAGATTTCCATTTTCAGCTATCATTACTTTATCACCCGAAGCCAGTGTTTCAATATATGCCTGCTTCGTAGCATATTCTGCCATGATAGGTATCTGCTTCTCTAAAAAATCAATCTGTTTTTCGTTAAGCATAGTTAATAAATTTATTGAGCAAAATAACAACTTTTTATGTCAAATGCCAAACTTAAGTTCTGATGGTTGCAAAGAAATCAATTCACCTAAACAATTTCTTATCGGCCCAAAAAGTCCCAAACGGAATCACCGAAGCTATCAGAGCCAAGGCAGTTTTTTTACCGCTCCAGTTCTGTTCGATTTTTACCTGAATCACCATCAAAACATACAATATAAATAGTAATCCGTGAGCCATACCAAAAAACTTGTTAGCTTCGGGCATGTTCCAGATATACTTGAGTGGCATCGTTACAAACAAAATCACTAAAAAAGAAACGCCTTCTATAAATCCAATCACTCGCAATCTTCCAATCTGTGTTTTCAATAATTCATTCATATTCCAATCATTAAAGGTTTATCACAATTACAAATCCGGCATACAAAAGGTTTCAAAACCAAGATTCTATTGCTTATTGCAACTTTTTATAGATTAAATTGTTATTGATGTGTAGATTCAAAATATTTTGTTTAACGATTAAGAAAAAATATTAAACAAAATTCAAACATTATTGAATCACCCTATGTTATTATAATTGAAATTATTACTCGCTGATTTAGTTTAAGAGTGTTGCTGACAACCTTTCAGATGACTTTTAAACTTGGAGACTAAATCTCAGAAATTTCACAGTTTACGTTTGAGATTATTCTTGTTGCAACAAATCATTACAAACGTCTAAATTTTTACCAAATTCATTAAAGAATGATGAATTCTAAACGAGTTGCGGTGTTTCGTAAGGAGCATTTCAATGCCGCACATCGTCTGAACAACCCAAATTGGTCAGATGAGAAGAACGAGCGTGTCTATGGCAAGTGTAACAATTACAATTTTCATGGTCATAATTATGACCTAATTGTACAAGTTATTGGCGAGGTTGACCCCGAATCGGGCTATGTAATTGATATGAAAGTGCTGAGTGAGATAATAAAAGTAGAAGTTTTGGATAAATTCGACCACAAAAATCTCAACCTCGACACCGAAGAATTCAAAGACTTAAATCCATCGGCAGAGAATATCGCTATCGTGATTTATGACAAACTAAGAAGCAAACTTAAAGACAATTTAGACTTACGAATCAGATTATATGAAACCGAACGAAACTTTGTTGAATACCCTTTTGATTGACGAAGATACGCTTGTATTTACAGATGATGAAATCGGAGACGAACACATCAGTACGTCGGTAGATACCCCGATGCGAGCCGATGCTTTTGAAATGAACGATGACGAAAAGATTGCTCAAATCGAATACCATTTCAGACAAATAATGGAAACTTTGGGCTTGGATTTGACCGATGATTCGCTCAAAGGAACACCCAAAAGAGTAGCAAAAATGTATGTGAAGGAGATTTTCAGTGGCTTAGACCCTAAAAATATGCCTAAAATCGCACTTTTTGATAATAAATATCAGTATAACGAAATGCTCGTTGAGAAAGACATCTCGTTTTACTCAAACTGCGAACACCACTTCGTACCAATCATCGGTAAGGCACACGTATCGTACATTGCCAATGGTAAAGTAATTGGGCTTTCAAAACTCAACAGAATCGTGCAGCATTTTGCCAAGCGTCCACAAGTACAAGAACGCCTCACGATGCAGATTGCTAAAGAATTACAAAAAGTTTTACAAACGCAAGATGTAGCCGTAATGATTGATGCAAAGCACTTGTGTGTGGCATCGCGTGGTGTAAAAGACGATACATCATCGACGATTACGAGTTTCTATGGTGGGAAGTTCCAAGAAGAAGCCACCCGTGCCGAATTCTTGAAATATATTGGATAAATCTTCTCTTTGTGGCACGGTTTGTTTTCGGTAGAATACGACCGTGTCACAAATAATAATTTGCCGTCAATTAATTATTTTACATCTTGAGCAAACCCATTATCTGATAACTTGCCCAACTGACGGTTGTACCTACAAAAACACCCCAAATCATATCTACAATCACCATTTGAATTGGCCAATTTGCCAAGAGCGATTTATTGACTAATTCGTAAGTTCCGTAAGTTACCAAGCCAAATAAAGCTCCGCTGATGATTGATTTCATCACACTTCTGGTTTCGTAGGCTGGGTAAACACAAAAATACAAGAGCGTTATTATAAATATGAGATAGAATACCACCGCCGCTTTCAAATCGGCAGTGGGTGCAAGCATTTCCCCTACTTGCTTTTGAATAAACTCTTTGGCAAACAGATTGATAAATGCTAAATCTAAAAGGCTGTAAACAACCAGCGTAAGTATGAAGTGTATTAGTATTTTCATTGGGTTGAGAATTTGGTAATTATTGTTAAAATTAAACAATTGGTTTATAAATATCCCTAAATTTTCGGTAAAATCAGTAAAACACATCAACACTTCAAAATCTAATTGTATTTTTACTTTTTACACAAAACAGCTTGTAGATAATCTTACTTGCACACTTATGAAAAAAGCTATTTTCGCACTTTGCAGCTTGCTATTTACGGCAATATCTTGCATTGATGTGTTCGACCCTAAACTAAAAGCCGATAAGCAAAGATTAGTAATCGAATCGAGAATTACGACCGAATTCGACTACCAATGGGTAGATTTAACCTTCGATGCCGCCTATAATTCTACCACCAACAATTTTAGTCCGGTCGTCAAAAACGCCAAAGTATGGGTCATCGACGACAAAGGCAACCGCTACGATTTTATAGATGATAGAAAACCTGTGGCTTCTGCCAAAGCTCCGTTTGGGTATGACTATCGGTCAAAAGACAAATTTCAGGCAAAAGTTGGTTATTCTTATCAACTTTATGTAGAAACCGAAAACGGCAAAAGGTATCGTTCAAAACTCGAAAAAGTAAGGCCCGTGCCTAAATTAGAAAAAATCTATCAAGAATTCCGTTATCTGCCTCAACAATTTGGGAATCCTATCGGAGAATTTTTGATTTTTACCGATGTTAATGATTCACCAGAGGCCAATGAATTTTATCAATGGAATTCAACCCACTGGAAAAAACTCGTTTATTGCCAATTTACCTCCTTATCTAATTCTCCGTACATTTATGCTTATAAGTGTTGCCAAGATTGCTTCGAGTTTACAATCTGCCGCGACTGCCAACCCATTGCATCTGACCAATTTATTAACGGAAAAACCCTAAAAAGGCAACTTTTGGCAAGAGTACCTTACGATAGTCAAGACCCATATTATCTGGCAATCAAACAATATTCAATCTCAGAAGAAATTTTTACTTTTTGGCAAACTTTAAAACAGCAAGCAGAAAATACTGGAGGGCTTTTTGACGTTAATCCTAAAAGTATCAGGGGGAATATCGAATGTATCAGCGACCCAACCGAAGAGGCCTTGGGTTATTTTAGTGCGAGTGATGTTTCTGAATTGATAACGTATATTGACCGAAAATTGGCCTTTCCGAAGCCTTTCCCAGCATATGAGCCTCTTGAAATGCCTGATTGTTTCCGATGCGATGAAGTGGCGAATCGAACAAGAGTAAGACCAAAGCTAATGACCGATAGATAGAAATCTGAACAAGAATTAAAAATTTTAGTAGTATTATTATATTATTTTACGATTTTTGCGATAAAATCAACATAAAATAAAATTTTACGACAAATATATTTGTTTATATTTGCAGAAAATAAAAAAAACGCGAATTTTACCCGTAAGTGCTTTTGACCAACAGAACAAAGTTAATCCCCTTGACTCCAAAAGCCATACATTAAACACTATGGAAGCCGTAACATTAGAAAACGAATACGCTTACATCAAAGACGGTAAGGTATTTTTGAAGGGTTATCTTGATATGCCCGACAGACAAATAGGCGAAGTTAAAAGAACCGAAGAAGAAGCGTTCCAGTATTTTGTTAACCGTTATCAGATTGCGATAAATAAGGTTAATCAACTCGAATCAGAAATTGCTGAAGCTCAAAACAAAGGCTCTTATCTGACTAAGCTCATGCAACTCCGCAAGAGATTGCTAAACTTTGACGGTATCGGAGATTTCATCCCTTTACTTAATAAGCTCGACGAACTCGAAACCTATCTACGTAGCTTAATCGTTGATAATCAAGCAAATAACTTGACTATTAAACGCGACCTCATCAACGAAGCCAAAGAAGCTGTCGAAGAAATCGACTGGAAAATCGTTGCTGATAATCTACAAGAAATCAAAACGCGTTGGATTCGCACTGGCCCAGTAGAAAAACCGCTGAACGACGAACTCGAAGCTGAGTTCAGAGAAATTTTGGATGGTTTCTACCAGAAACGTAAAGCATTCTACGATGAAATGAATCGTGTGATTGATGAGCGTATAGCCAAGTACGAAGAACTCACCAAAGGTGCCGAAATGCTATTCCGTATGGGCGATTGGGAGGCTTCGTTTAAAGAATTGAAACGCCTACAAACCGAATGGAAAAACGTTGGGGATGTACCGCCTAAGAAGCTGAAATTCTTGTTCAGACGCTTCAAAAAGCTGACTACAACCTACTACGAAAAATATTGTAATGCCAAAGGTATCAAGATTGTTCAGCGTGTTGACCCTCGTGTAGAGGCACAACGCAAGATGATGGAAGAAGCCGAAGCATTAGCCGCTCAAAAAGATATTTTTGCCGCAGCCGAACGTGCAAAAGTTATGCTTAATGACTGGAAAAACATCAAAGTTCCGGCCAATTTAGCAGAACGTAACGTAGCTGAGAGATTCAGAGGTGCTTGCGATAAAATCTTCGAATTGAGCTATTTGATGAAAGTTGTAACTCGTAAAGTGCCAAATTATAACTACTTGAGCGATAAACAGCAGACTCTCACTAAATTCCGTGAGATGGAAAGCATCGTGATTCGTGCAAGAGGTGAATTGAAGCAGCTTATCGAAAGTTACGACGGCGTTGCTCGTAACGAAGAAATGGATAAAATCATGAATTCAAACATCAATACGCAAAAACGTAAGTTATTGATGAAAGAGGTGATTTTGGAAGAACTTCGCAGAGCCGCAGCAAATGCGTAATACATTTTGAAATAATATCAGAAAAGACGAGCCAGCAATGGTTCGTCTTTTTAGTTTCGGTAACATGGATTTTTCTCATTACCACATCACGCCTTTAGGCTGGTTTTTGGCCATTATTTCAGCATTTATCATCGGGTTGTCGAAATCAGGGATTAGTTCAATCTCCTTGATTACGGTTTCGTTGTTGGCTTATGTTTTCGGGGGTAAAAACTCAACGGGGGTGTTGCTACCGATGCTCTCGTTTGCCGATGTTTTTGCGGTTGTTTATTATCACAGACATACCCAATGGAAATATCTCTACAAATTGCTGCCGTGGATGATAGTCGGGATTCTGCTCGGGGTTTGGTTCGGGAAAGACATCAGCGATGTAATTTTCAAGAAAGCTATGGCATTTTTGGTATTCCTGACCGCCGTTTCGATGATTTGGTGGGAGCGGAATCCTAAGCGAGAGGTTCCTCAGAATTGGAAATTTGCGAGTGTAATGGGACTCGGAGCAGGGTTTACAACGATGTTGGGCAATATGGCAGGAGCATTCTCAAACTTGTATTTTTTGGCAATGCGGTTGCCCAAAGAGCATTTTATTGGTACGGCATCTTGGTTGTTTTTGATAATCAATGCCTTCAAGATTCCGTTTCATGTTTTTGTATGGCATACGGTTTCGGTCAAATCAATATCGCTCAATTTAGCCCTTTTGCCATTTTTACTCATTGGATTTTTTGTCGGAATCCGAATCGTTAGAGTATTAAAAGAAGACCGATACCGCAAAATGGTAATGATTCTGACCGCCACGGCATCGGTATTTTTGATTTTGAGTTTATGATTTCTGAATGGTATAACCCATCCCATCTTCGGTCAGCTGAAAATCAACCTCAACTCCGATTAAATACATCAAATGGCGTTTATCAATCAAGACTCTAACATCTTCTACCACATACAGCTCGTCATTTTCATTGGCTTTATCGAGCCCTAAAAGATAAGTTGCCGAACACGCTCCGCCTTTCAGCCCAATTCGCAAAGCGTAACCTTCTGGAATTTGTGGAGAATTCAGCGTTTTTAGAATTTCGTTTCGAGCTTCTGTCGTAAATTTTACTGGAATCATTTATGGTTAATTTCGGAATTACGATTTATGATTTCGGATTTGAATTTAGTTTCCTAATTATGTCTATCAAGTCAGAATTTTACGTAAAAATAGCTAATTTTGCACGCTAATTTTTAAAATAGAATCAAAATGGAATATTTAGGAGACCTAATAAAAATATTTATACCTGCTTCGATTGTTTTATATGGAATGTATGCCATCGCAAAAACGTTCCTTGAAAAAGGTATTGTTGAGAAAAATTTAGAACTAAAACAAAAAAATGCTGAAATCGTAACTCCGATTCGCCTGCAAGCTTATGAGCGAATGACAATGTTTTTGGAGCGAATCACGCCAAACAATTTGCTTGTTCGTTTGAGCGGAAGTTCTGTACAAGTACTTGATTTTCAGCAGCTTATTTTGAGAGAAATCAGAGATGAATTCAATCACAATCTTTCGCAGCAGGTATATATGAGCCACGAATTATGGGAGAGAATCCGTAGCTCGATGAATGAGGTCGTTACGCTTGTCAATACCGCCGCTGGCGAATTGCAACCCGACGAACCTGCCATTAATTTATCTAAAAAAATATTTGAAAAAATTATTAGCCAAAATCACCTAACAACCGCCGAAACTTTGAAGTTTTTGAAAGAAGAGATACAGGCGATTTGGTAGTTTGGCTATCCCTGACAGGGACTTGCCGTCTGGCGTTTGAAACCCTGTCAGGGATTTACAACCATTAAAACATAAAATGTTATACCCAAAAAATATAGAGCAAAAGTTAGGTTTCGACAAGATTCGTGAGTTGATTTCGGAGCAGTGTATCAGTTCGCTCGGTCGAGCCTTTGTTGATAAAATCCGTTTTTCTGACGATTATAAATTAATTGATAAATTACTCAAACAATCGGCCGAATTCAAGCTGATTTTACAAGTTGAGGGAGGATTCCCCGAACAAAATTACATTGATGTAAGTGATTCGTTATCAAGGGCTTCGATTGAAGGGGCTTTTCTTTCAGAAGAGCAATTCTATGATATAAAATCTTCGCTCAAAACAATCCTGCAAATCATACATTTCTTCAAAACCAAAGAAGAAAACAACCTTTATCCGACTCTTCAAGAATTGGTACAAGGTGTGGATGTTGAAAAGGGGATTCTACCCGAAATCGACCGAATTATTGATGAGCGTGGACGCGTGAGAGATAACGCCTCGGCCGAATTGATGGATATTCGCCGAAGATTGAACAGTGAACAAGCCGAACTTCGCAAAACACTCGAAAGAATCTTGCGAACCGCTCGAAACAGTGGCTGGATTGGCGATGATATGTCGCTTACGATTCGAAACGGACGTATGGTGATTCCGATTTTATCCGAACACAAACGCAAACTTAAAGGCTTTGTACATGACGAATCGGCTACTGGTCAGATGGCATTTATTGAGCCAACCGAAGTGCTGGAGGCCAACAACGAAATTAGAGAACTCGAAGCCCGTGAACGCCGTGAGATTGTCAAGATTTTGGAGAGATTGACTAATTTTTTACGTCCGCACGTTTCAAATCTACGAAGAGCGTATCAGTTTTTAGGATTAATTGATTTTATAAGAGCTAAAGCCAAATTTGCGATGCTGATTGATGGAAATATCCCGCAATTGGCCGAAACTCAAATGGTTGAATTGCTCTACGCTCGACATCCGTTGTTGCATATTTCATTCCAAAAACAAGATAAAAAAGTTATTCCGTTATCGGTAGGCTTGCACAAAGAAAACCGTATTTTGATTGTTTCGGGACCAAATGCTGGAGGTAAATCGGTCATGCTCAAAACAATCGGTTTGTTACAGTACATGGCTCAATGTGGTCTTTTGATTTCGGCCTCTCCAGATTCAAAAATCGGGATTTATAAAAATATCTTTATCGACATCGGCGATGAGCAAAGTATCGAAAACGACCTCAGTACGTACAGTTCGCACTTGACGAATATGAAGTATTTTCTCGATTTTACGAATAAATACACGCTTTTCTTGATAGATGAATTTGGTACAGGAACCGAACCGAGTTTGGGTGGTGCAATTGCTGAGTCTATTCTGGAGCAATTGCTACGGTCGAATGCTTTTGGGGTTATCAATACCCACTACACAAACCTTAAAGTTTTTGCAGATAAAAATGCTGGTACGGTAAACGGTGCCATGAAATTTGATGCCGAGCATTTGGACCCACTTTATGAACTCGATATGGGCAAGCCAGGTAGTTCGTTTGCGATTGAAGTGGCACAAAAAATTGGTTTGCCCAAGCACGTAATCGAAAATGCAAAGCGGAAATTGGGCAAAAATCAAATCAATTTTGAGAAGCTTATCAAAGAATTAGAAATTGAGAAAAAAGTTTTTGCCGATAAAAACAAGGAGTACCTTGAGAATAATCAGAAGCTAAAGCAGACGCTCGAAACTTACAACGGATTGAAGGAATTCCTCGAAAACGAGAAAAAGAAAATCTTGAACGAGGCCAAAAGTCAAGCCAAAAATATTTTGAACGAAGCCAATCGTAAAATCGAAAATACGATTCGTGAAATCAAAGAAAGTAAGGCCGACAAAGAAGTTGTAAAATTGGCAAGAGAAGAAATTCAAACCTTTGAAAAACAAGAACTTAAGACCGAAAAAGTAGTAGAAACCAAGACTCCTACCGACGAGTGGCAAACCGCCGAAGGGGTAATTGAGGTTGGTAATTATGTCAGAATCAAAGGACAAGCAACCATCGGCGAGGTTATGGCTATCAAAGGTAAAGACGCCGAAGTGGCGATTGGCGAACTCAAAACCAATATCAAACTCAATCGTCTCGAAAAAATGAGCAGAAAAGAGTATCGAGAGGCCACTAAGGAAAGCATCGCTCCAAAATTGAGAGGAATTGACCTCAATGAAAAAGCAATGAATTTTAGCTTCAATATCGACATCAGAGGTAAGCGTGGCGATGAGGCTTTAGTGGCAGTTGATAGCCTGATGGATGATGCTATTATGCTGGGATACAATGAGTTAAGAATTGTTCATGGCAAAGGTGATGGAATTTTGCGAACATTGATTCGGAATCATCTACGTACCTATAAGCAAGTTGGTAAAATGACCGATGAACACGCCGACCGTGGGGGTGCAGGCGTTACGATTGTGCAGATGAAGTAATTTTTATATCTCCTAAAACGAACTTAAATTACCAGATAGTAGAGATTTATATTATTTGTTAATGATTATAAAAAATTGATAATCAAGCAGTTACAAATACTCATTAACAAATAACTATTTTCGATTAACTATTTACAATAGGTAATTTTTATAATAATGACAATCATTCAGATGGAATACTTAGTGGCGATTGATACCTATCGCCACTTCGCAACTGCTGCCGAAAAATGCTTTGTAACTCAGCCCACTTTGAGTATGCAGATTCAAAAACTCGAAGAAGAATTGGGGGTAAAGCTATTCGACCGCAGTAAACAACCCGTTGTTCCGACTGAGATTGGCGTTGAGGTGATTCGACAAGCTCGGACAGTTCTTAAAGATGTCATTCAGATAAAAGAAATTGTCGATAATCACAAAGGTACATCGAGTGGCGAGTTACGCTTAGGCATTATTCCTACGCTGGCTCCTTACCTCCTACCGCTATTTGTTGATACTTTCATTAAGAAATATCCCGAAATCAAACTAAAAGTAACCGAGCTAACCACCGAGAATCTGATTCAGAAACTAAAAAATGACTTGCTCGATGTAGGTATTGTCGTTACACCACTACACGACGACCAACTGATTGAGCAGCCGATGTTCTACGAAGAATTTGTGGCGTTTGTATCAGAAAACGAAAAGGCGTACGAAAAAGAATATATTTTATCGGAAGACATCGACCTCGACCACCTTTGGCTTCTCGAAGAAGGGCATTGCTTTCGCTCTCAGATTCTGAATATTTGCGAATTACGCAAGCAGACCTCACAAAACCGTAATTTTGAATACCAAGCCGGAAGCATCGAGACCCTCCGCCGAATGGTGGATACATCGGGCGGCATCACGATTCTGCCTGAATTATCAGTTTTAGACTTCGATACCAAGCAACAAAAACAGATTCGTTATTTCAAAAATCCTGCTCCAGTGCGTGAAGTCAGTATTGTGACCTATCGGCATTACATCAAAAAAGGTCTGATTGACACCCTCAAAAAAGAAGTTTTGGCGGCTATTCCTCAAAAAATGCTACAAAATAACAAGAAAGAAATTATTGAGATTAGGTAAGGGAACTCCTACCAATTCATTATTTTTGGGTTAAATAACATCATCCAACTAAACCATTTCCAATGAAAAAACTCATTGCCCTACTCCTGATTTCAATATCTGCGTTGGCTCAAAATACCGATGCCGAGTACATCAAAGAAAAATACATCAAAAAAGAAGTTTACGTAACCATGCGAGATGGTGTAAAACTCTTTACCTCAATCTATGCACCGAAAGATTCATCGAAGAAATACCCCGTTTTGATGCAACGCACTCCGTACTCGGTGGCACCTTACGGAGCAGATAAATACCGTCAGGCACTTGGTCCGTCGAATCTCTTGATGCGAGATGGGTACATTTTTGTTTATCAAGATGTTCGTGGTCGTTGGATGTCGGAGGGTGATTTTGTGGAGATGCGTCCGCACATTGATAACAAACAAGCAAAAGATATTGATGAATCCACCGATACCTATGATACCATCGATTGGGTTTTAAAGAATATTTCTTACAATAGCGGGAAAGTGGGTCTTTGGGGAATTAGCTACCCCGGATTTTATGTTTCGGCCGGACTAATGGCCAATCACCCTGCGTTGGTAGCAGCGTCTCCGCAAGCTCCAATGTCTGATTTTTGGCGAGATGATAGTTTTCACTTGGGTGCGTTTATGCTACCTCACAATTTTGGGTTTTATCCGTCATTTACCAATCGAACCGATAACAAACCTACCCAATCTTTCAATAAACCATTCAATTATGGTACTCCTGATGGGTATCAGTTTTATCTGAATCTCGGGCCATTAAAAAACTCACTGAAATATACCGAGCATCACGGCAAAGACCCATACTGGAAAGCCAATCTCGAACACCCCAACTATGATGATTTCTGGAAATCAAGAACTATTCTGAATCACCATAATAACATTAAATTGGCTGTAATGGTTACGGGTGGATGGTACGATGCCGAAGATTTATACGGTACTTTTAAGACATACAAGAGCATAGAAGAAAAAAACAAGGGTATTACAAATATCTTTGTGGTTGGGCCTTGGGTACACGGAGGTTGGGCAAGAGGCGATGGCGAAAACCTCGGCAATGTAACATTTGGGCAAAAAACGAGCGTTTATTATCGTGAGAATATCGAGCGAAAGTTTTTTAACTACTATCTAAAAGGCGAAGGTGATGGGTATTTGGCAGAGGCAACGATGTTTCAGACTGGCGAAAATAAATGGAGAACTTTTGGTGAATGGCCACCCAAAGAAGCCAAAGAAAGCACGATTTATTTGCATGAAAACGGCAAACTATCATTCGATAAACCCCAAAACAGTAAGTCTTTTAGCGAATACATCTCCGACCCTAATAAGCCAGTTCCGTCGTCAGATTACATCACAAGCGGTATGCCACGCGAATACATGGTTGATGACCAACGCCATGCCAGCCGCCGACCTGATGTTTTGACTTTTCAGACCGATGTTTTAGACAAAGACATCACGCTTGCTGGTAATATAATGGCCGATTTGAAATTTGCCACTACCGGAACCGACGCAGATTTGATTGTAAAAGTGATTGATGTTTACCCTGACGATGCCAAAAACAACGATTTTACGGCAAAACACATCAAAATGGCGGGGTATCAGCAGATGGTACGTAGCGAATTTATGCGTGGAAGATTCCGCAAAGATTTCTCAAATCCTGTTCCGTTTAAGCCAAATAAAGTCGAAGAAGTAAATTTTGAACTGCAAGATGTACTGCACACTTTCAAAAAAGGACACCGAATCATGGTGCAGATTCAAAGTACATTTTTCCCAGTAATCGACCGTAACCCGCAGAAGTACGTCGATAATATTTTCATGGCAAATGAGGCAGATTTTATCAAAGCAACTCACAAAATCTACCACGAGAAAAAGAATCCGAGCCAGTTGAAAGTGAGGGTTTTGGAGAATTAAGAATTACCTTATAGCACAGAGTCCACTAAATTTTATCAGCATCTCTGATAGGATTTAGTGGATTTTTATTTGAGTATTAAAGATTTGTACTGAATGTTTTTTTTGAGTTTAAAACTTTTCGAACCATTCAAATTTTTGATTTATTATTGCTTCTTTGTTTTCTTTGATATGCGATAAAAATGCGGCTGCGACTGGCGAAAATGCTTTGTTTTTTAACCAAACCAAATTCCAAACCGAAGTTATCGGAAAGCCTCTTACTGGGACAATCTTTAAATCGCCGTGAATGAGTTCATTCTTTATTCCAATCAATGGCATTATCGAACAACCCAGACCTGCCATTACCGCCTGTTTTACGGCTTCATTTGAGGTCAACTCCATTTTTTTTCGTACTGGCAATTTATTACTTTCGATAAATCGCTCCATCACCATTCGGGTTCCGGAGCCTTGTTCACGATAAATTATCGGTATTTCTTCAAAAATATTGGTATCATAAATCTTCTTTTTAAACTTCATCTGAGAGTTCGCAATCAAGAAAATTTTATTCTGCATCAATGCTACATTTTCTACTTTTAGGTTCTCGGGCAATACCGAAACCAACGAAAAATCGACCTCATTTTTCTCTAAACTTTCAATCACTTTTGCCCGATTTGTTACATCCATCAACAATTCAACGCCTTCATTTTTGTGCATAAAATCCGATAGAAAATAAGGCATTACATACTTCCCAGTCGAAACAACCGAAATCTTCAATCTACCTGCCAATTTACCTTTATGAGCCATAGTTTTATAATTAATAGCATATACTTCGTTCAATATTTTCTCGGCAGCGTTAGCAATTTCTTGACCAAAATCTGTGATAAAAATCTTTCTTCCGACCACCTCTGCGAGCGGAATATCGAATTGGTCTTGCAAGTTTTTGAGTTGAATCGAAACCGCAGGCTGGCTCAGGCAAAGTTCTTCGGCGGCTTTTGTAATGCTCTTTGTTTGGGTGATTTTCAGAAATACCTGTAGTTGGTGCAATGTATAATTCATAAATTATTCTTATATATATCATTGTAAATATAAATAAAAATAAATAAAGAATGATTCCCAAATTTGCATAGTAAAACAAAAAATCTAAAAGCATGACAAAAATTACAGTAGCAAAAGGCGATGGAATCGGCCCAGAGATAATGGATGCCACCCTTGAGATTATTTTGGCAGCCGGAGGAAATATCGAAATCGAAGAGATTGAAGTTGGCGAAAAAGTTTACTTAGCTGGCAACACAGCGGGTATCGCCAAAGAGTCTTGGGATGTTATCCGACGCAATAAAGTATTCTTGAAAGCCCCCATCACAACTCCACAAGGAGGCGGTTACAAAAGCCTTAACGTTACAACAAGAAAGTTTCTTGGGCTTTATGCCAATGTTCGTCCGTGCGTGAGTTTGCACCCTTTTGTTGACACCAAACACCCAATCATGGATGTCGTAATTGTACGTGAAAACGAAGAAGATTTGTATGCAGGAATCGAGCATCAACAAACCGATGAAGTGATTCAATGCCTTAAACTTATCAGCCGACCAGGTTGCGAAAAAATTGTAAGATACGCTTTTGAGTACGCAAAGCATTATGGTCGTAAGAAAGTTACGTGTTTTACAAAAGATAATATCATGAAACAAACCGATGGTTTATTCCATCAGGTTTTTGATGAAATTGCTAAAGAATATCCCGAAATCGAAAACGAACATTGGATTATCGACATTGGGGCAGCTAAAATGGCTGATACTCCCGAAGCATTCGACGTAATTGTAATGCCAAATCTTTATGGCGATGTGCTATCGGATGTGGCGGCTCAAATCGCTGGTTCGGTTGGGTTAGCAGGTTCGGCAAATATTGGTGAAGAATGTGCTATGTTTGAAGCAATCCACGGTTCGGCTCCTCGTAGAGCAGGTCAAAATATGGCTAATCCATCAGGGCTGTTACAAGGTGCAATCATGATGCTCAATCATATTGGACAAAGTAAAGTTGCCGAAAAAGTACAAAATGCGTGGTTGAAAACCATCGAAGACGGTATTCATACCTACGATATTTATAAAGAAGGTGTCAGTAAGGAGAAAGTCGGTACAAAAGAATTTGCCCAAGCTGTCATTGCCAATTTAGGGCAGTCTCCGAAACTATTGAAATCGGTTACATTCGCCGAAAACGCTAAACTTGATTTGCCAAAATACCAAAGAAAAGCTCCTGCAAAGAAAGAATTGGTGGGAGTTGACATCTTTGTAAACTGGGCCGGCAAAAACCCTGATGAATTGGCTCAGCTTATTCAAGCCCTTGATACCAATAAAATCAAACTTTCGATGATTACTAATAGAGGTATCAAAGTATGGCCAGAAGGATTTGAGGAAACCTTCTGCACCGACCACTGGCGTTGCCGATTCAAGCCAGTCGATGGAGAGGCAATCAACAAAACTGATATTGTTGGTTTACTCAATCATGCCATCGAATTGGATATTGATACCATCAAAACAGAGAATCTTTACACTTTCGATGGAAAAATGGGCTTCTCTTTAGGTCAAGGACAATAATTATTCTAAAATCTCAAGGCAATGAATATACAACTCATTCAAGGTAAATTTGATAAAAAAGAAGCAACCAATTTGGTTACTCAGTTGATTCATACCAAGATAAAGTATCACGAGAACCTCATCAATAAAGAAGACAACGAGGAAGACATAAAAATGCGAGAGAATCGAATAAAACAACTGCAAAAAGATTTGTTTGATGCTCGTAAATACCTCGAAAATTCAAAAGAACTTGTTTCGATGGATGCCTCAATTGAGTTCTGATAGTTATACTCACAAAAAACTCAGGTCTCTAACAAAACCTGAGTTTTTTATTTTGCGATAGGAGAATTTTATTCTTCTTCCTCTTCTTCAGATGCCGATTCGTCGGATTCTTCTTCTCCTCCCTCCTCTTCTTCCGAATCTTCTTCTTCCGACTCTTCCTCCTCTTCGTATTCTTCTTCATCTTCCGATTCCTCTTCCTCCTCTTCGTACTCTTCTTCATCTTCCGATTCCTCTTCTTCCTCTTCATACTCTTCTTCGTCTTCCGATTCCTCTTCCTCCTCTTCGTATTCCTCTTCATCTTCCGATTCCTCTTCTTCCTCTTCGTATTCTTCTTCATCTTCCGATTCCTCTTCCTCCTCTTCGTATTCTTCTTCGTCTTCCGATTCCTCTTCTTCCTCTTCGTATTCTTCTTCATCTTCCGATTCCTCTTCTTCCTCTTCGTATTCTTCTTCATCTTCCGATTCTTCCTCTTCGTACTCTTCTTCCTCTTCATATTCCTCACCAGCATATTCTTCCTCTAATTCTACAAATTCTTCTGGTGCTTCTTCGTCGTATTCAAAGACTTCAATATCCTCAAAAACATCAAAATCTTCGTAATCATCCTCGTTATAAACCACAATCGAATTATGGTCATATCCTTTTCCATTATCAATTACAGAGCGTTTATCGTCTTTCCAAGCATCTTCATAATCAGGTATCGGATTAGCACGAGCAATCAACCAGCTATCCCCCATATTGAATTTATTGTTGATAACATAGCTATACGGCATGTAGCAATAGCCTTTATCTCCCCAGTTCTCGCCCCAAGAATTACGAACAATAAACATTTCATCTACATCCGAATACCCCACACACAACATTGCGTGCAAACCATGAGCTTTTCTTGCTGCTTCGTCGGGTGATGGCATCGGTACAATTCCTTTGTTTTGCGAGCAAGAATCAAAACCTTTGAATAGGGCAATCCCAAAAATAATCGGATACCCTTCGGCAAGACATTGTTTCCAAGTTTCTAAGTCGGTTGGTACATACTTAGATTCTTGAACCTTAAAACTGTTAGCCACTTTGTAGCTTTCATCGTGAGGTTTTTCGTTAACCTTTTTTAATTCATAAGGCCAAACATCCTCGGTACAAGCACCCAATTTATGCAGACTTTCAACCGCATACTGAATAAAACTACCGCTGTCTTTGATTTGTCCACCTGCTCTCAAACGTGCATTGTAGTAAACAAATAGCCTACTTACCTCAAAAGCACGGTTTTTAAGATGGCGTTTGGCAAGATACTCAAAAGCACCAGCAGTGGCATTGGCAGTACAGCTACTGAGTTGTTTTTGGTCTTCGACCCGCGTCATGTAAGGTCTTAAATCGACTTTGGCTGGGAGTTGACCTTTCTTGATTTTTGAAGATGGTTTATAATCATCAGCGTTTGGGTTGGCAGCCATGTAGGCGTACCCTTTTAAGGCACGGGTTGTGCCATCATTTTGCTTAAATTCTAAGCTCATGTTGATAGGTCTTTTTGGTTAGATGTATATTTTGGGCGTTCAAGATATAAAGAAAGTTTTAAAATCGAGATTAAAATTTTTTCGGATAAATCAAAAGCCGTTTTTTATACCTTTTAAACACATTTTCAGCCCATTTATCTAAAAACATTGCTCTCAAAAATAAATTATATCGTATCTTCGTTCATTGATTCGTACAAACATTATTAAAAGGTTCAATGTTCAAAGCTCCAAGACTTGTCATTTTATTTTTTGCCTCCCTTTTCATTGCCGCCTGTGGCGATTCCGAAAAACAGAACAAAGCAACTGCCCCCAATACTCATACTTTGATATTTATTGATAAAACCGAAAGTGTTGATGTTAACAAGCCTTTTGTAGCTCAAAAATATCAGCAAGCACTCAATTCTATCATTGAGCAAAATATCAATAAATCTGGTGACCAACTGGAGGTTTATTATATCCACGAAAACACCTCAAAAGCTCGATGCCTATCGCTTATGAGCCGTACTGATATGGAAGATTTGAGTGGAATGAACGCAACCGACCTCGAAGCCGCCAAGACTTCTTATGAGTTATCCATCAAAAAAGAGCGTGATTTTATCCTGAAACAGGCAATTAATAAACTAAATCAGCAAAATAACACGGCTTCTAATCTCGAAACAAATATTTCGGCGAGTGTGCCTGTTATCGCCAGGGCATCCGAAGGACAAGCCGTCGTAAAAGTGTATTATTTTAGCGATATGGTTGAGAGTGTGAAAGCTGGACGGGATTTCCACATAAAATCGCCAAAAGATAACACCGAAGCCGAAGAATGGGCAAAAGCAGATGCCGATAAATATAAAAACTATGCTTTCAATGGCCCAGAAGTTACGATGATTTTGCCTTTTGAACCTACTTCATCGAGCAAAGAAAATAATCCGACTGTAACCTATTATTGGCAGAAGTTTTTTGAGAATTTGGGTGCGATGAATATCCAAGAATTATAAGTTCTTTTAAAATAATAAATCATAAAAAAAGCGGAGAAAAGGTGTCAATAATACTAATTTTCCGTTTTTCCTTTTATGGTGAGTGAAATAACTTCCTCAAAAAACCGTGACACGGCTAAACCATATTAGCCTGATTTTTGATGTTAATGGTTCGAGCCGTGCCACCGATTCTATCCCTTATTTTTAACTAAGTTATTTCACAATCTATAAAATCAATCAAAATAATAATTCACTTCAGGTTTGCTTACATTTCGCACAATTTTCCCTAATTTTGCAAACTTTTAAGCAATTGTGTCTTGGCATGATTTTAGTTTAATTGATAATTAATCATTTAAGAAATTACGTACTAACCAATACAAAATCATGAAATTCATTGTTTCTTCATCGGTTTTATTGAAGCACCTTTCGACAATCAATGGCGTTATTGCCAGCAATCCGATTGTGCCAATTCTCGAAAATTTCCTTTTCAATTTAGACGGTGGTGTTCTTACAGTTACGGCCTCTGATATGCAGACCGTCATGATTACCGAAGTTGAGGTTGAGTCTAAAGATAAAGGTGCGATTGCCGTACCAGCCAAATTATTATTGGATACCCTCCGTAGCTTGCCAGAACAGCCTGTGCAATTTAATGTTGACGAGGATACTTTCGGAACTGAATTGGTTACGGCAAATGGACGTTATAAATTGGCAGGTGAAAATCCGATGGATTTTCCGAGAGTTCCACAAGTAAATCGCAATTTCGCCATTGATATGGATTCTGACACACTCGGAAGTGCCATTTCAAATACCATATTTGCCACAAGTACAGACGACCTCCGCCCAGCAATGACGGGTGTTTTTGTACAATTGGGTGAGTCGTTCACGACATTCGTAGCAACTGATGGTCACCGCCTAATTCGTTACCGCCGCGAAGACGTAAAATCATCAAACTCGACTTCGATGATTTTGCCTCGTAAAGCATTGAATCTTCTGAAATCGTCGTTACCAGCCGAAGTATTGCCAGTAAAAGCCGAATTCAGTAACTCAAATGCGTTTTTTAGCTTCGGTAATATCAAAATGATTTGCCGTTTGATTGATGAGCGTTTCCCTGATTACGAAAACGTGATTCCGCAAAATAATCCGAATAAAATGAAAATCGAGCGTGCTGATTTGTTAAGCTCACTTCGTCGTATTTCGATTTATTCAAACAAAACTACTCACCAAATCCGTCTGAAAATCTCAGCAAGCGAATTGGTAATCTCTGCCGAAGATTTGGATTATTCAAACGAAGCAACCGAAAGATTGGGTTGTGAGTACGACGGCGAAGAAATGGAGATTGGCTTCAATGCTAAGTTTTTGATTGAAATGCTCAATAATCTTTCGGCAAAGACAATCTCGCTCGAAATGTCGCAACCAAATCGTGCAGGTTTGATAATTCCGCAAGAGAAAGAAGAAAACGAAGATACTTTGATGCTTGTAATGCCAGTAATGCTAAATACCTATGCATAATGCGTTATTGCGGGTTGTTGAAGAATAGTTTTAGATAAAACAATTAATTTCAATAATTAACAATCAACAATTTTGCATATTTAAAAAATAAATTCTATTTTTGCACTCCAATTTTAGAGAACAAGATAATTTAAGAAGAGCGATAGCGTGATTTTGCGTAAACACCATATCGCTAATCACAAAATCACCAAATAGCAATGGCAAATCATAAATCAGCATTAAAGCGTATTAGAGCTAACGAAGCAAAACGTTTGAGAAACCGTTATCAACACAAATCAACTCGTACAATGGTACGTAAGTTGCGTGCGACACACGATGCACTTGTAGCATCAGATTTATTTAAAGCGGTAGCTTCGGCATTAGATAAATTGGCTCGTAAGAACGTTATTCACAAAAACAAAGCTGGTAACTTAAAATCTAAATTAGCTAAGCATGTTAACGCTTTAGCAGCTTAATTTTAGGTCATCTCAAAGATATTTAGGCTCGTATGCAATGCATACGAGCTTTTTTATTTCCATTAATCAAAAAAAACACTGAAAAAAAATTCAATACAAAATTTTATTTAACATGAAATTAAAAAAATATGATTTTTACACTAAATAAAGGTTAAAAAGTTATTTTTTAGAATTAAACAGATGATTTTTAAACCTATTTTCATTCTAAAATTAAAATTTTTCAAAAAATACATCTTTTTATAAACATACATCTCAAAAAAAATATTTTCTCCTACAAAATTGAGATTTTGCAAAATCGACTTACTCGAAATATTATTTTGTAAAAACGAAAAAATACAAAATCATTGAAATTTTTTCTTGAAAAAGTGCAACTTTTTCGACTACAATGCGTTATATTTGCAGTATAATACAAAATATAATTTCGTTTTAGGCTATGAGCAAAGTAAAAAATAATCCGTTGATGAAGTACATAATGCCAGCAATTGCATTGGGCTTCTTCACATTCTTGATGGTAGCGTATGGTTCGGCTTACACCCCACCGAAAGCACAGAAACAAAGAGTCATTTGTTATAAGTTTAAACAAGGTACACCAGAAACCACAATAAAGAAACACATTGAATCTTTTCAGGATTTGAAACGTACAATGCCAGAAATTGCGGGATATTCGGCAGGTAGAACGGTTAGCGAAGAAGGCCAATCTAACGAATACGATGTAATGCACTATTTGACATTTAGAACTGACGAAGAGATTGAGAAGTTTCGTCAGAGCAATGAGTATCAGTCATTTGTAAAAGCAAATGAATCTAACTGGGTAAAAGTTTTGGTTATCAATTCAGAGATAAAATAAGACTAATTGATAACTCGATTTATCAAGTTAGTTTGGTGAAGATTACACTTCATACAAAGTATTTGAGAGAGGCTATCAAGGTAGCTTCTCTTTTGTTTTTAACCACTTTAAAAACCCATTTCGGTTAGTGCTGCTTTAGCACGGTTATCTACCGAGTATTTACTCTCGTGTTTGCCATAAGCCAATGCTTTTTCAAAATACTTTTTGGCTTGAAGCTTATCATTTTTCTCTTTAGAGATATAGCCCAACTGCAAGCACGAACTCGCCCCAAAATGCCAGTTTTGCCCCTCTGAAAGCTGAATAGCTCGATTGTAAGCCCCAATGGCTTTATCTATTTGATTCGATTTTTGGTAGATTCTACCACGCCGATAATTATATTCGGCTTTTTCGTGCAGATTTATCAAAGATTTTTCTGAAATATTCTCGATTTCATCAATGGCTCGTTCGAGATACCCACCATCAAAAGCAAAACGGGCTTTTACTAAGCTTTTATTGGGTAACTGTTTCTTTTGCTGAAAATCATCATAAAATTTTTGGGCTGATTTATCACCATCTGCAATGGTATTGCCCATTTGTGGAATTTTGTTGAGATAAACCATAGCTTTAGCCTCATCGCCGCCAAGCCAATACGAAGCAAAAATTTTGAAGCATGATTCCTTCAAAAAACTCTTACCTTTAAAGACCTTCAAATAGTTTGAATACGAATTAATTGCCTGATTATAAGCACCTTTCTGTAGATTTATCTCTCCTTTATAAAAATCAAACATTGGCATCGAAAGATACTCAGATGCAGTCGGTCTGCGAGATAAAATGTTATTGGCCTGCTCACTCCTATTATCTTTTATTGAGATGGCTGTACCCAAAAAATACACTGAAAGATAATCTTTATTTTGGTCGAGGTATTGCAATAAGTGCTGATTTTTCTGTTCATTCCAACGCAAAACATAAGCATTCAGAAAAAAATCATAAAACTGTGCTTCCGTCCCGAAAATTGGGTCTTTTGAAGCATTCTGCAACTCTTTTTGCCCTTGCTGGATATTCCCTCGTAAACCCAATAATTTCGTAACCCAAGTAAAATTATCGGGCAATGCTCCTAAAATAATATGAACCGCTCCGAGCGATTTTTGATGCGGAACGAAATTAGGAAACTGTTTTCGGTTTTCTTCGAGGAGTTTGTAGGCCTGCACAAAGTTCCAAGCCGCTTTTACTTCGCTTCCAAAGCGATATTTGAGCAGCAACCAATGTAGCTTTATCTCTGCCCTCAGAAATCGATTGTAGGGAGATTTTGAGTCTAATTCTTCGAGCAAATCGAGCCTTTCGTCTTCTTTATTTATTAATTTTTCGTATTCAGCTTTATTCTCACTATTGAGCAACACAATCATATCAGCAAAATCATCTAAATAGATTTTTATACCGTTTTTAGGATTTTCTTTCGCTAATATCTGACGAGCTGACTGAATTCTGAATTGGCAGATTTCAGAATACGCCTTTTGCAAATTTGGATTAAAATCGAAGTTTTGGGCGTGAGTTTTTGTGGTGAAAATTATTAAAAATAATATGAATATGTATTTACGCACGAGTTTTTGGATTATTTCGAAGACGAGTTGAAAACTCGTTCTACAATTAAGATTTTATACGAATATACGGTATAAATAGCTGTGTGGTTCTTTCAAAACAAAAAAGACCGCTTTTAAGCAGTCTTTTCGTTATATTATTCTCAGTGAACGGTGATTCGCCGTACAATTATTTTCCTTCTACATCGGCTAAGATACGTCCGCAGTGTTCGCAAACGATGATTTTCTTTTTCTCTTTGATGTCGGCTTGACGTTGTGGTGGCACAACATTGAAACATCCACCGCAAGCACCACGTTTTACCATTACAACAGCCAAACCATTCAAAGAATTATCACGGATACGGTTGTAGGCGTTCAAAAGGCGTTCTTCAACATGACCTGCCTGCTTATCTCTTTGTCCAACCAATTGTTTTTCGTCTTCTTGACTTTCGGCAACCAAAACATTCAACTCTTTTTGCTTAACCTCAAGGTCTTTTTTACGAGCATTCATTGCTCCTTCGGTATCGGCAATTTCAGTTTGTTTATTACGAACTTTGAACTCAGCCTCACGAATACGTTTTTCGGCTAATTGGATTTCAAGTTCTTGTAATTCAAGCTCTTTAGAGATGGCGTCGTATTCACGGTTGTTACGAACATTCATCTGCTGGTCTTTGTATTTCTGAATTAATTTTTCAGAATCTTTTTTAGTAGCTTTGTAAGCATTTACCTCGGTTTCGAGGGCGTCGATTTCTTTATTGAATTTGCTGATACGTGTTTCAAATCCAACGATTTCGTCTTCTAAGTCACGAACTTCTTCTGGCAAATCGCCTCGAAGTTTTTTTATCTCATCTAATTGTGAATCAATTGATTGTAGCTTTAATAAAGCATCTAATTTTTGTGCAACTGTAAGTTCCATATATTGAATGAGCGAATGAGTGAATGAGTGAATAAGTGGATAGAAAGACTTTTTCTAAGAACCCTTCACATACTCAAAAATATTCTATTGGATTTGTAATGATTTCTGATAAATGAACCGCAAAATTAGTAAATTTTTTAGAAATATAATCTTTTAATAAATCTTTTGTGAATTGTTCGGATTCATAATGCCCAATATCGGCGATAATGATACGATTATCGGCATCAAAGAACTCGTGGTACTTGTAATCGGCCGTGATGAAGATGTCGGCTTTTTGAGAAATTGCATTGCCGAGTAAAAATCCACCCGCTCCGCCACATACGGCAATTCGTTTGATTGGTTTCTGCAAAAGTTTGGTATGACGAATGACATTGACCGACATTTTTTCTTTAAGGTATGTCAAAAATGCTTTTTCATCAATCGCTTGGGCTAATTCACCAATCGCTCCCGAACCAACTTCTTGATTGTTGTTATCGAGCGATGAAACGTAGTGGGCGATTTCTTCATATGGATGTCCACGACGCATGGCAGCCAGAATTGTACCCTGCATAAACGTAGGAAAAATGACTTCGATACGGTTTTCTTCGACTTCTTCTTGCACACCCGATTGCCCAATAAACGGATTTGCCGCTTGATTTGGCTTGAAAGTACCGATTCCTTCGACTCTGAAACTACAATTTGAATAATTACCAATCTGCCCAGCACCTGCTTTGTAGAGTTCATCGAGTAGTTGCCCTGTACGCTCAACTGGCACAAAAACAACGAGTTTCATCAATGTATCGCCTTTGGGTACGAGAATTTTGACGTTTTGTAAACCAAGTTTTTCGGCGATTTTGAAATTAACACCACCGACAACATTATCGAGGTTTGTGTGTATGGCATAAATCGCAACATCGTTTTTGATTGCCTTGATGATGGTACGCTCAACATAGTTTTTGCCCGTGAATCTCTTTAATCCTTTAAAAACGATTGGGTGATGGGCTATAACCAGATTACAGCCTTTTTGGATAGCTTCTTCGATAACCTCTTCAGTAGAGTCGAGGGTCACTAAAATTCCCTTTATTTCATCATTCGGATTCCCTACAATCAATCCAGCGTTATCGTAACTTTCTTGGTATGCCGTTGGGGCAAGTTTTTCGAGGTGTTGTATTACTTCTCCAATTTTCATTCTTCAACGAGTTAATCTATAAATCAAAATGGCGGCTCTTTGGATAAGAAACGGCAATTCTTTCAAATTAATTGTTTCGCCCGGTGCATGAGCTCCGTTGCCAGATGCCCCCAAGCCATCAATACAATCTACGTACTTGGCAATATACGAAATATCTCCTGCTCCACGCGAGCCGGGGTCACCTGCATTCACCTTACCGATTCCAATGTCTTCACTAACCTTGCTTAACACTTCGACCAATTTCTCATTACCATCCGAAGGTTCCATTGCCGGAATCCCATCCGAAAAGGTAATTTCTGCTTTTGTTCCACGTAGATTCTTGGCAACAATCTCTCGCATTTTGGCACGGGCATTTTCTTTTTGTTGTTCGGTAATGAATCGTAAATCGCCAGTCACAATCGTCAATGGCGAAATAATATTTGTTTTGCCCAAGGCCTCAGCTTTTGCCTTTGTTTCATCGTAAATAACATCTGAGCCACCTACAATCACCCCAGGGTTGAATGTGAGATAACGTTCTTTACTTAGTATTTCTCTGAATTCATCCAAAATTCGAGCCGCTTCATAAATCGACCCAAAACCAGATTCTGGACTAAAAACTCTCGAAGAATGCCCTACTTTGCCATAGGTTTTGAGTTTCCAGCCACTTGCTCCACGTCGAGCGGTTGCGGCAATATGCAACCCGATGGCTGTTTCAAAGCCCAAAGCTATATCGTGTTTTTTTGCACTTTCGATAAAATCTGCTCGGCTGATACTCGTAGGTTTTCCAGCACTTTCTTCATCGCCAGTAAAATAAGCTGTAATAGTTGTATTTTCGAGCAATCCGTGTGCTTGTAATGCCTTGAGAGCTGCCCAAATGACAACATCGCCACCTTTCATATCGTTGGCCCCTTGTGCTGTGGCAGTGGAGTCATTGAGGCGAGTAAATGGCGTAAACGGCATATCTTTCTCGAAAACGGTGTCGAGATGCCCAATCAAGAAAAGTTTTTTACCTTGATTACCTTTACGACTTACCACCAAATGACCAGCACGACGGAGAGAATCGGGCAATGAAATCCAGTCGGTTTGAAAACCGATTTTCTGAAATTCATCATTAAAGATTTTCCCGACGGCCTTGACTCCCTCAATATTGAGCGTTCCGCTATTGATGTTACATACTTTTTCGAGGAGTTTTTCGGCTTCGGGCATATTTTGATTGACCGATGCAATGATTTTTTTCTCAACATCGGTCAGATTTTGCCCAAAAAACTGAAAATTAATGAAAAAAGTTAGGATTATCAGATAGGTAAGTTTGTTGATGTTTTTCATAGAGTAATTTCTAAATGCAATAAGTTTTATAAATACCGTTCTTTGATGATGTTTATGTGGTGCAACTCGTGACCAGCGATAAACCAAGCCAGTACGCGAGCATTGATTGGTAAGCCATTGGCTCTTCCCATTCTGCTTAGTTCGCGTTTGCTCAAAGAATTCAGAAGCAATATAGTAGATTTTCGTTGTGCTTTGTATTGCAGCAAAAGGCTACGCAGGCTTTTTTTGTTGAAATTGGTAGCTTTTACGTAATCGTCTTCTTCAAAACCGAGTAGTGATTGTTTCTCACCACGAGCAATACTCATGGCTCGATAAGCCAGAATTCTTTCGGTATCTATGATGTGTCCGAGTATCTCTTGTGGTGTCCATTTTCCTTCAGCGTAGCGATATTGAAGCTTTTCTTGGGGTATGTTTTTAAAAAAGTTATCCACAATTAATAAATTTTCTTTGATGGTTTTTAGGGCGTCATCGCCCGTAACTGCCTGAATATAACGGTTTTGATACGAATTGACATCGTACTCATTTTCGGTTGGTCGAGAAATTTTCATATTTTTTTGATTTAATACTTGACACGCAAAGATAAACATTATAATTTTGCACCACAATTCAACAACGCAGCAACGATAATAAAAATCGAAAGCGTCGAGAATAGTAAAAGGTCCGGTAGTTCAGTTGGTTAGAATACATGCCTGTCACGCATGGGGTCGCGGGTTCGAGTCCCGTCCGGACCGCAAATTAAAGTAAAAGCAATATCAAAACCGCTTAATCTGTATGATTTAGCGGTTTTTTTATTTATTATCTGCAATTTCATATCAATTCATATCAAGAAAAAGGTAACCTATTCGGTCTCCTTTTTTTATTTGTAGTTTTGGAGACCGAATTGACTATATCTATTTGATTATCAATTAGTTACGGCCAATTCAAATCGCAACAAAATGAATCATTTTAAACGATTTTTGACCTATTCGGTCTCCTTAAAACTACATCTACAATGAAAGCAAATCAAAACTTATCAATCTTATTTTGGTTAAACACTTCCAAAATTCACGAGGGCAAAGCCCCTATTTATGTTCGATTGACAATTGAAGGTCGTAGAACTCAATTCTCATTAGGCAGAAAAATTGAACCCGAAAGGTGGATTCCAAAAGCTGGAATCGTAAAAGGCTCAAACGAAGAAGCTCGAACAATCAATTCGTACATCAACCTTGTCAAGGGAGATTTACAAAAACATTACAATATATTGGCTTCAAAACACGAGAGAATACTACCAGGTATGTTAAAAAATGCCTACATGGGAGTTGAAGAAGAAAAAAATACACTAATTCAATTAATTGACCATCATAACATGAAGTTTAAAGAAAAAGTCGAAATTGGTCAATTTTCAGAAAATACCTATGAAAAATATATTACAACAAAACAGAGAATCAAAGAATTTATTGAGCTGCAATATAAGCAATCTGATTTACTTTTATCAGACTTGAAGTATTCATTTATTACCAACTTCGAGCATTTTCTACTAACCAAAAAGTTTATGCAAAGCAATTCTGCAATGAAATACATAAAAAATTTAAAGAAAATAATCAGGTTGGGAGTGAGTATGGAATGGCTCACAAAAAGCCCATTTGACAATTTTAAATGTTCTTATATTCAACCCGATATTGAAGTTCTATCACAACAAGATTTAGATAAAATCTATAAAAAAGACATAAAAGTAAAACGACTTGCAGAAGTAAGGGACGTTTTCATTTTTTGTTGCTATACTGGTTTTGCTTATTGTGAGATAGCTAATTTTGATAGAGAATCAGTACAATTGGGTATGGATGGCGAGAAATGGCTTTGTAGAAATAGACAAAAGACCAAAGTCAAAGAAAGTGTGCTACTTTTACCAATACCATTAGAAATAATTGATAAATACCAAAACCATCCTTATTGTATTTCTAATAACAAGTTATTACCCGTAAATAGCAATCAAAAATACAATGCCTATTTAAAAGAGCTGGCTGATGTATGTGGAATCAAAATAAATTTAACAACTCATATAGCTCGTCATACTTTTGCAACAACCGTAACACTTGCCAATAATGTGCCCATTGAAACAGTCAGTGAAATGCTCGGGCATAAAAGTATTAGAACAACTCAGATTTACGCCAAAGTGGTAAAAAATAAGATTAGTAATGATATGAAATCCTTACGAGAGAAATTAAACAATAGAAAAGATGAGATAGTCAAAAAAATAGCTTAATTAACTTCAATTTGTTTAAATAATCAAGGGTTCAATTCCTTTATAAATATTCAAAGCCACTCCAATTTTGAGTGGCTTTTTAATTTACAATGAGTCTAACTTATGTCCCAGTGTCTATGCACATTAAAATGAATTTAATTGCGTTAATTGAAGTACCCAAAAGTATTAAATAATTCAAAATCATTGGAACTCCTTGTACTAATAGATATCTTCAGTATTTATTTACAAGACCTCGGGTAATTATTTCCAATTAAAGCAGATACTTTAAATGAGCATTATAAAATTTTTGATGGATTCAACTACAGTAATGTTTGTATTACATCTAAAAGATAAAATCACTTAGTTTATTAAAATATGCCTAAAATATAAATTAACATCCAAAAGAAGTATTTAATTTACGACTACTTTAGAAAACTTAATAATCTAAATTGATTAAGGATTATAATCTCAATCTAAAGGCAAGTTAAATGATTAATATTTCAAAATTCATCATTACGTCACTCTTTCCATGTGCAGTAGTAAAACATATTTTCTCATTAATTTTACCAATTTTTGTGTAGGGTAAAAATCTTTATAAAATAACACTAATGTGGATAAACATTACAGCATCAATTCAGCAGCTTCAATTCGGTTTGGTATAGAAGCATTTATGAGTGCTTTTAGACAATTAACCATACTTTTCTATGTTATTAATTTCTAACATATTGATATTCAGGTGTAATTGGCCAATGAAAACTACAGAAGTGCCATTGTTCAAAAGTGATGCTGTCAAATTTTTATTTCCAACTTGGTGTTTATTTATCGAGAATGATTTCTTTTGAAATTTTGTTAGTTATTAATTAGGCTTCATTTGTCATATTTTCTGATTGGCTTGTAAAGGAAAAAAAACAATATAAAAGAAAGAAATGAGAATGATTTCATTTTCGCATTGGTTCAAATCTTTTTAATTTCTTTGGCTGGCACTCCACCTACAATAGTATTGGTGGAAACATTTTTTGTAACAACTGCTCATGCAGCTACAATCGCATTCTCACTAATAGTTACCCCTGGTAAAATTGTTACATTTGCTCCAATCCAAACATTCTGTTTGATTGTAACTGATTTCAAACTTAGTGATTTTCGTTGGTTCGGAGCAACGGGGTGATTTTCTGTAACTATACATACTTGTGGACCGAGTAATACCTCATCCTCAATCATAATGCCACCAAGGTCAAGAAATGTACATCCATGATTGATAAAAACATTTTTGCCTATCTGAATGTGTCGGCCAAAGTTGGTATGAAAAGGCACAAAAACGGTGGTACTATCATCAATGGGTTTACCAATGATTTCGCTCAACTGTTCCCTTATTTGCTCGTTATTTGCTCGTTATTTGTTGAACTATTTAGAGCAGGATTTAGAGCTAATGTTCGATTTACAATTTCCCAAATTTCTGCAATATGTGGGGCGTTGGGGGGATGATTCCCCCTTCCAACATTCGTTTAAATATGCTTTTCCTTAAATGCATTATCCTAAATTATCTATATCAAATGGCATTTTTCTTAATCGTTTACCCGTGGCAGCAAAAATCGCGTTTGCTATTGCTGGAGCAACTGGCGGAAGACCTGGTTCGCCTACACCTTTGATTGTTGTACCTCCTTCTGCCAAAATATGAACTTCTATATCGGGTACTTCATTAAATCTCAGTACAGGATTATCATGAAAATTACTTTGTTCGGTTTTACCATCGGAAAATGTGATTCCATTTTTGATAGCTGCTGTAATTCCCATCACAATTGCTCCCTCCATCTGGGCTTTGACGGTATCTGGATTTACAACCGTACCCAAATCTATCACTGCATAAACTTTGTCGATTTTTACTGAATTATCCGAAAGTTTCGATACCTCAACTACATGGCCGCCAAGACCCGCAAAAAATTCCCATTGAGCAACTCCTCGGCCTTTTCCTTTTGGAATTGGCTTTTCCCAGTTGGAGACCTCTTTTAATTTTTGTAAAACTCTCATTGTATCTGAGTTTTTAGGCAACATTTCTAGACGAAATGCCAAAGGGTCTTTTCCTGCTTGGTAGGCCAATTCATCAATAAAACATTCATGCGAAAATGCTAAAGTAGAACTGGTAACTGACCGCCACCATAACAAAGGCACATGAATATCGGCGAAAACCATGCTGTTTTTCATATTTGGTATTTCATAGGCTTGGTGGCTTATGCCTTCGACCATGGTTCCATCTGGCTTGCTACGGTCTTGATTGGGCATCAAAAAGGATAAAATGGTGGGAGCAATCACTTTATGTTCAAATGCAACAAGCTTTCCATCCACTCCAACTGCTCCCCTCAAAGCTGAAAAGGTTGGCGGACGAAACGGCCCTAACTGTGTGTCATCTTCACGAGACCAAATAAGTTTTACTGGTTTTTTGATGTATTTTCCCAAGTTTACAGCTTCAATAATAAAATCTATCGCCAGTCGACGACCGAATCCTCCACCATTGAATAATGTATGAAGCGTTATATCTTCGGCTTTGATGTCAAAAATTCTTGGTAAATCGTTGATGATTGAGCTTGGTACTTGAGTAGAAGTCCAGATTTCTACCTTGTTATCCTCTTTCCAATGAACAGTACAATTCATGGCTTCCATGGTAGAATGTGAAACAAATGGGGTTTCGTAGAAGGCTTCTAATTTTTTTGAGGATTCGGAGAATGCCTTATCAAAATCACCCACTGATTTATCGAGCACACCTTCTTTTTTTGATAAATCTCTTAAATATTGTGAAAAATCTGTTGAATTAAAGGTTTCATGTCCTTGATAATCCCAATTTACTTTCAAGGCTTTACGCCCCTTTAATGCTGTCCAATAATTCTTGGCGATAACCGCCACTCCTTTAGTTTTGTAATTCCCAAAAACTCTCTCTACTTCTACCACTTGTTCTACACCTGCAACTTTCATGGTAGCAGACTTGTCAAAATCTTTCAGTTTAGAAGCAAAAACAGGGCATCGTTCTACCGAAGCATAGACCATATTCGGAAGGTCGGCATCAATCCCAAATACAGCTTTGCCAGATACTTTTAGTGGAATATCTTCTCTATTTATTGATTTTCCAAGAATTTTAAAATCTTTAGCTTCTTTTAAAGTTGGGTTTTTGGGTACTTCCATTTTTGCCGCTATTTCTACCAATTCACTATAACTTATACTTTTTCCTGAAGGCTTATGTATTACTTTGGCTTTTTCTGCATAACACTCAGATGAGGAAACATTCCATTGTTTGCTGGCTGCCGAAATCAACATTTCACGAGCAGATGCCCCAACCTTACGGAGCTCTTGATAACTTAATCTAATTGACATACTACCACCAGACATTTGGTTCCTGCCAAATTTACTTTCTCCACCTGTTTGTAACACGGTGTACTGCTCGGGAGAAACTTCCAATTCTTCGGCAATTAGGGCTGGAATTGATTGGAATGTTCCTTGTCCAATCTCGGGCTTAGTATTGAAAATGGTGATTTTGCCTGTTTTTTCAATGATAATATAGGGAGTAATTTCTGTACCAATCGGTTGATACGTTGCTTCCAAGGTTTTTATGGTGGCATCGTTTGCGTTGGCATTAGAAAGACCCAGAACAAATGCTGTTCCGGATAATCCCGCAAATTTCAAGAAATTTCGACGGTCAATATTTTTATTTTTCATGATGAATTCGATTGGTTAAACAGAGAATTATTGCTTTTTCATTTCAGAAGCTGCTAAATGGATGGCCTTACGGATTCGGTTATAAGTACCACATCGGCAAATATTGCCCGCCATGTAGGCATCAATATCTTCATCGCTTGGATTTGGTTTTGACTTTAATAGAGCCACTGCTGACATAATTTGCCCCGATTGACAATAACCACATTGAGGTACTTGTTCTTCAATCCATGCCTTTTGTACTACATGGTCGATGTTGGTAGAAATCCCCTCAATGGTTGTGATTTTTTTAGATTTTACAGTTGAAATAGGCGTTTGACAAGACCGAACGGCTTGTCCGTCTAAATGTATCGTGCAAGCTCCACAAAGCCCCATGCCACAGCCAAACTTAGTACCCTTCAAATGTACTTCATCTCTTAGTACCCAAAGCATAGGAGTATCGGGTTCGGCCTCGATGGCTACTTTTTTTCCATTTATTGTTAAATTATACTTTGCCATTTGAGTTTTGTTTATTTCTAATGATTGTTAATTTTATTTAAGTATCGCTTAAAATTATAATCAAGTGTTTGCGTTCCACATAAATTCTTTGTTGCCGCAAACATTTGATTTAAAAGTTTGATTAAAAGTAGTCTGTAAACTAAATAGTGAATTTTCATGAGAAATACCTCAAATCCAGCAAATCGAAGCAATTCGGAGATTTCAGCCGTTGGGCCATTTTCTGTAAATGCCCGTTTGATTATAGATAAAGCGGGATGCACGCCAGTCCTTAGTCCGAATTTCTTTTTTTGAACCAATTGATAACGGAACCACCAAATTAAACCACCATTTTTTGCATCTACTGCTAATTTAAGGTCTGTCTCAAAGCTGTATGAATTTTTTCGAAGGGCACCATTGAAAATAATGACGGGGCTATTCAATGTAAAGGAAGGAACTATCGAAAAACCATTATTAGTGATACCTACCACCCCTAAAAACGTTGAAGTATTTTTGGTGGTATCGGAGTTGTGTCCAAAACATAAAGAATTACAAAAATTTACAGTCGCTATTGAAATTAAATTTCGCAAATAATTCATTAAAAGGTATTTATTGGTTTGTTTATTGCAAAATTAAGGTCGTCTAAGCTCAAAGCTTTTATACATTTTACTGTTTTACTTACCATTTTTACTGTTGCGTTGAGAGGTCAGAACTTTCGAGTGTAGATTTGACAAAAATATCAAGCCGATGATTGTTTATGATACCATTAAAAAATATAATGATACCTTCAATAATAAAACCATGCACCCACTCATTAGTGTGGTTGATTTTAGTCTGTCGAACCCTGTTTTGAGGCATCGGTTTACTCTTGGTTTTTATGCTATTATCATCAAAGAAACACGTTGTGGAGAGCTACGCTATGGGAATAAATATTATGATTATGATGACGGTACGCTTGTTTTTTTTGCACCAAATCAAGTAATCACGAATGAACCCGAAGGCGAAATACACCAACCTTACGGCATTGCCATAGTATTTCATCCTGATTTAATCAAAGGCACGAGTTTAGGTAAGCAGATTCATGAGTACACTTTTTTTGGATATCAATACCACGAAGCATTGCACCTTTCGGAGCGTGAAAGAGAAACAGTAGATAATTGTTTTGAAAATATAAAAACGGAAATCAATCAGAACCTCGACCAGCACAGTCGAAAGCTTATTGTAGCGAATCTTGAGTTATTATTAAAATATTGTAGTCGTTTCTTTGACCGACAATTTCTCACACGTGAACACGTGAATCATGGAATCATCGAACAATTTGAGCAAAAATTACATGAATATTTTCAAAGTGAGAAACTGAAAAATAGTGGTTTACCATCAGTAGCGTACTTCGCTAATGAATTAAATCTTTCAGCCAATTATTTTGGTGATTTGGTAAAGAAACAAACGGGTAAATCTGCTTTAGAATATATTCAGCTACGATTGGTAGATTTAGCCAAAGAAAGAATCTTTGATAATAGTAAATCGGTAAGCGAAGTAGCCTACGAATTGGGCTTTAAATACCCCCAGCATTTTACAAGATTTTTCAAGCAAAAAGTCGGGGTTAGCCCCAATGAGTTTCGAAGTTTAAATTAAAATTAATCGCTGAAACTTACACTAAGTACGGTACAGTACAGAAACTTTAAAAAAATGATACTATTTTAACAAAAAATAATATCAATACCATAAAATGGGAATCTCACAAAAGTTTATTGACAATTTAGTAATCGACGAACTATCTTCAACACCTAAATATCAACAGTTATCAAACGCAATAATAGCTGCTATCAAAAATGGGATTTTGACAAAGGGTGACCCCATGCCATCTATTAATGAGCTTAGTTTCAGTCATGATATTTCGAGGATTACTGTAGAAAAAGGATATAATGAATTACGTGACTTGGGTATTTTGGAAGCATATCCAGGAAAAGGATACTTTGTTAAAAATACGGATATATTTCAGGAGTTAAAAATTTTCTTAATGTTTAATAAATTGAGTGAACATAAGAAAATTATCTATGATTCATTTGTACAAACTCTGGGCGATAAGGCATCAATTGATTTCTATATTTACAACAATGATTCAAAACTCTTCAGTAAACTTATTGAAAATAAATTAGAAGGGGGATACACCCATTTTGTTATTATTCCACACTTTATCGAAGGTGAGAAAACTGCATACCAGACAATCAATAAAATTCCCAAAAATAAACTAATTATTGTTGATAAATTAATTCCAGAGGTATCCGGAAATTTTGGTGCTGTATATGAAAATTTTTCAAAAAACATATATCATGCTCTGTTTCAAGCATTAGAAGCATTACAGAAGTTTTCGATGATAAAATTAATTTTTCCAGAACAAAGTTATTATCCCTATGAGATTATTGAAGGATTTGTAGCATTCTGCCAAAGCTTTGTTTTTGAATATAAAATTATAAACGATATAATCAATGAGGATATAAATAAAGGCGATGTATTTATAAATCTAATGGAAGATGACCTAATAAAATTGCTTGATAAAGTTACATTCAAAGGTTTCGCTGTTGGTTCAGATGTTGGAATCATCTCCTACAATGAAACTAAGACAAAAAAATATATTATGAATGGTCTCACAACTATTTCTACCGATTTTGCGGAAATGGGTAAAAGGGCAGCAGAATTAATATTAACTGGTAGTAAAAAGCATATCGAGAATCCATTTAATGTAACGTTCAGGGATTCGCTTAAATAAAAAATTATGGAAATTCAACAGTTAGTTTATTTCATCGAGGTTGTCAAACAGTTAAGTTTCAGAACAGCAGCTAAGAAATTAAATATTTCTCAACCTGCTATTACCAAACAAATTCAGCTTTTAGAATTAGAGCTAAATACCGACTTATTCGATAAGAATCAAAGAAAACATCACAAAAAGGTCGTACTAACTGATACTGGTATGTACTTTTTTAACGAAGCAAATAAAATAATTCAGAACTGTAGAAATGCAATCGAAGGTGTCAGAAAACTTGAAAATAAGAAAAAAACCATAAAAGTTGGCATTTATGACTTAATTCCAAAATATAGGGTTCTTGAAATTATTGAAACTTTGAAAAATAAATTAGGTGATGTAGAACTTAAAATCTTAGAGTTTATATCCCCTAAAGACGTTGAGGAGGCAATTTTAAAAGAAGAAATTCTTATAGGTATTTCTTCTTTTGGGCAAAAAGATGAGAATCTTGAATATATTGAACTCCTCAAAGGTAATCTTCAGATTTGGGTAAATAAATATCATCCACTTGCCCAAAATAAATATCTGACGCCAAGGCAATTAAAAAATGAGAAGTTTATAGAGATTGATAACAGGTTACACACAGGAATCACTGAAATGGACAAACTGTTACAAAAATTTGGAGTTTCGAAACAGGCAAATACTGTTCAGATAGTTAGTTCATTTGAAGTTGTGTCTGGTCTAATTGCATTAGACATGGGAATTGGTATTGCACCTTCGTATTATGCTCCATTAAATGATAAGGTAGTGAAAATTGACCTTGTTATCGATGAGTCTAATCATACACTGGTTTACACATCACAATTAATTGTTTTTAAAAAATCCAATAACTCTTCAATCATTAATGCATTAGTTACAAATAAATAGCATTTTCATCTGCTTTGATAGCTATTTTTCATCACTTTACATCTCCATCTTGAAATTGTGATAACAAAAAGTTATCAGTTTAATTAAAAAATAGTATCAAAAAATCAAATTAAATAAGGTTTGTATAAGATAGTTAAAAGAGGACATACCTCGAAATTTGTATTGTAATATTTCAATAAATAATTACACAAAACCAATCTAAAATTATAATCAACCTTATCAAGATGAAAAAAACTATACCAAGGCTAATCAGAGTACTCTGTGTTTTTCTGTTTTTTAGCTATCCTTTGTTTGCACAAAATATCTCAGGAAAAGTTACTGACAATAAGGGAGAAGGACTAATAGGTGCTTCAATCAATGTCAAAGGAACGGGTAAAGGTGTTACCACTGGGTTAAATGGTACATTTAATTTAACAAACATTCCAACCGGTAAGCAAATTTTAATCATATCGTTTATAGGTTATGAATCAAAAGAGCAAACAGTCACAATCCCTTTAAACGAAAGCTTAACAATAGTACTCGAAGAAGATGCAAGTGCACTAAATGAGGTAGTTGTGGTTGGATATGGTAGTCAAATCAAAAGAGACCTTACGGGCTCTGTTCAATCTGTCAATGCTTCAGAGCTAAAAGACTTACCAGTTTCACAATTAACCCAAAAACTACAAGGTAGATTAGCGGGTGTTCAAATTAATAATACAACTGGTAGGCCTGGACAAGGAATGTCAGTTAGAATTCGTGGACAAGCATCAATCTTAGCAAGTAGCGAACCCCTATATGTAGTTGATGGTTTTCCAATTGTAGGTGATATTAGTTCGATAAACCCAGATGAAATCGAAAACGTTTCAGTTCTTAAAGATGCTGCTTCAACTTCACTCTATGGTTCACGTGCGGCGAATGGTGTTGTTTTGATTACGACAAAGCAATCAAAAAAAGGTCAAACTAATATAGGGTTTAATGTATTTACAGGCTGGCAGAATGTACCAGAAAAAGGACGTCCACCAATTATGAATGCTGAAGAGTTTGCTACTTTCAAAAAAGAATCATTTGAAGCTCTTGGACAACCTGTGCCAACAGCATTTCAAAATCCTTCGCAGTATGCTAATGCAAATAATGACTGGTATGGAGCAATGTTTCGCACTGCACCAATGCAAAGCTACAATTTAACATTGAGTTCAAGCAAAGATAAACTGAGTACCTCAGTTGTAGCGGGAGTTTTTCAGCAGGATGGAGTTATGATTAACTCAAGGTTCGACCGTTACTCAATACGTCTGAATGCAGACTATGGTATCAGCGAAAAAGTAAAAGTTGGCTTTAATGTTGCACCTACTTATACGCTGAACAATACCCCAAGCTCTGATGGTGCTTTCTATGCAACCAATTTGAATGCGGCACTCCCTGGTGGTTTAATTTCAAATGCAATGCTCACGTGGCCAACCTTACCATATCAAAATGCAGATGGTACTTTGCCTCTTTCTATTCCAGGTGGTACATTCCCTACACCAAACTGGTATAGAGCAGCTCAAGAGATTAAAAATGAAACCAAGACAACAAGGTTACTCTCAAATGCTTACCTACAAATTGAACCTATTAAAAATTTGATTTTGAAATCAACATTCAATATTGATTTAGGTAATACTGAGTTTAAAAGCTTCAACCCATCAACTGTTTCGACAGTATTTGCTTCATTACCCCCAACAATTGCCAGTGCAGTCAATAATGATAATAAATATTTATCATGGTTGAATGAAAATACTGTTAACTATACTAAGAGTTTCAATGACCATAATATTGACTTTTTACTCGGTTATACAAGCCAAAAGTTTAGAGCAAATATCGACCAAATTAGAGCAACTAATTTCCCAGATGATAGAATTCAGACTATTCAATCAGCTCTCAATATTGATAGAGTAAATACATTTTCAAATATTGATGAATGGGCGTTATTATCATACCTTTCGAGGTTAAATTATTCATACAAAGGAAAATATCTACTGTCTGCGGCAATTCGTAGAGATGGCTCTTCTCGATTTGGTGCAAATAATCGTTGGGGGAATTTTCCATCAGTCGGTTTGGGATGGGTTATTTCAGAGGAAGGATTTATGGAAAACCTTACCGCCGTTTCGTTCGCTAAATTAAGAGCAAGTTATGGTATTATTGGCAATAATAATATTGGTAATTATACACAATACGCCCTTATCAATAACTCGGCAAACGCTGTATTTGGTAACTCAATAGTTAGTGGTGCTGCGGTTTCGACGCTCGGTAATGCCAACTTGGGATGGGAAACTACCAAGCAGTTGGATTTGGGTTTGGATGTCGGCTTACTGAATGACCGAATTAGTTTAGCTTATGACTATTACCTCAAAAATACGACAAACTTGCTCTATAACGTCGCAGTAGCCCAAGAATCTGGCTTCACAAATTTCAATGATAATGTGGGCGAGATAAAGTTCTGGGGACATGAAGTAAGTTTGAACACCAAAAACTTTGTAAAAACTTTAAAATGGAGTACTAATCTAAACTTATCATTCAATAGAAATGAAGTAATTGCATTGGCTCCGGGTATTGGACGATTGTATGGAGGTCCTAACAATTACAATACTATCACAATGCCAGGGTATCCGATTGGACAATTTTGGGGTTTAGTACATGAAGGTGTTTACAAAAATGCCGAAGAATTCAAAAATTCACCAAAAGCTCTTGATTCGCAAGTCGGAACAGCTAAATATAGAGATGTAAATGGCGATGGTAGAATCACTATTGGTGGAGATAATGATGATAGAACGATTATTGGTAATCCATTCCCTAAAGTTTTGGTAGGTTTAACAAATACTTTTAACTATAAAAACTTCGATTTATCAATCGTTGGTTCGGGGTCATTTGGTAATGATTTAATGGTAATGTATGAGCAAGGTTTAACTAACTTAGATGGTGTATTTAATGTACTAAAAGATGTAAAAGACCGCTGGCGTTCTGAAAGTAACCCTGGAGCAGGAAAATATGGTAAAACTACTGGGGCTACATACATGGAGCGTGACTGGGGTAGTACTCGTTTTGTTAGTAAAGGAGATTTCTTCACTATCAAAAACATCACTTTAGGTTATAACATCCCTGCCAAAATTAAATATATCAAAAATGCACGTGCATACATGTCTATTCAACAAGCATTAGTCATTACAAAATACCGTGGCACAAACCCAGAAACAAGCACCGCAAACAATGGTACAACTGGTACTACGCTTAATTTAGGTATGGATTGGGGTTCATATCCTGTTCCTCGTACAGTTACAGTAGGTCTAAATTTAGGTTTTTAATCAGTTAAACAAAACACTTTAACGCTAATCAAACATGAAGAAGAATATATTATATTTACTCTTTGCAAGTATTTCGCTAAGTTCATGCGAAGAGAGTTTCTTGGATTTACCATCCCGAACCCAATTAAGTACAGCGATTTTCTTTAAAACTGAGGGCGATTTTATACAAGGAGTCAATGCAGCTTATGCACCACTTCGAAACTTATATAATCAGGGTGGAGCAGGAGCATACTTGATGGGTGAGCAACGCTCTGATAACACAACCTATATGTTTAATCCAGGTTTTAGAGCGACACAAAACCAAGAAGCTATTGCCGATTTTACAAATGATGCAGCAAATACAGTATCAACCGCTAAATACGTCAATAATTATCAAATCATAGGGCGAGCTAATCAAGTAATTGCAAGAATTGACGGTGTAAGTTTTGCCGAAGCCTCAAAAAATAATATCAAGGGACAAGCTCTTTTTTTAAGAGCATTGGCATATTTCGATTTAGTTCAATATTTCGGAAAAGTACCTTTGCATTTAACTCCTGTTACTGATAGAGAAGGAGCAGCTCTTCCACTATCAGAAATAGATGCAGTATATACCCAAATTATCAAAGACGCTACTGATGCAGCAGGTTTATTACCTGTAAAATCAAAACAAGAAGCGGGTAGAGCAACTCAAGGGGCAGCCAAAACCCTCTTGGCAAACGTATATATCGTTCAAAAAAAATGGGCACAGGCTGAAACCCTTCTAAAAGAAATTATTGATTCTGGCGAATACAGTTTATTACCCGATTATGCCTCTATTTATACTATTGCCAATAAAAACAGCCGAGAATCTGTCTTTGAGGTGCAATTTAGAGAAGGAACTGAAGGTTTTGCAAGCGGTTTTATTTATGAGTTTTTACCACAACCAATTTCAGCCGCATTAGTAGCCTCGATTATGGGTGCAGGAAACCCCCAAGCTCTGAACAACCAAGGAAATAATATTCCAACGCCTGATTTGATAAACGCCTACGAAACGGGTGATAAAAGAAGGACTGCATCAATTGCAACGATTGAAATTGGCGGTAGAACTTTACCCTACATTAAAAAATACATTCAGCCACATGCTCAAAACGGAATCACGGGTGTAAACTGGCCAGTCTATCGATTTGCCGAGGTATTATTGATGTATGCTGAAGTATTGAACGAAGGAGGTAAGTCTAATGATGCAATTAAATTCTTAAATCAGGTTCGAAATCGTGCAGGTTTAACAGATACAAAAGCTACAACACAGACTGATTTGAGAGCTGCAATAATGGCCGAAAGAAGAGTGGAGTTTGCATTTGAAAACAAACGTTGGCTTGATTTAGTGAGAACAGGAACTTCTCAAATAGTAATGTCGGCATATGGAGCAAGAGTTAAGGCAAATCCTTCTGCATACTATTTCCCAGCAGGAGTTACTCCTCCACCTGCGGCCTATACAACAATTTCGACAACATTCCCATTACCAGCAAGTGAGTCTCTTTTGAGTCCTTATTTTTGATTTCATCATAGGTTAAGTAAATAAAATAAAAAGGTGGGGACTCCCTGCCTTTTTATTTAACCTCAAGCTACAAAATTTATAAAAATGAAGAAATTATACTTTTTTTACATCTTATCTTTAATTATTACTTCATTTAGCTTTGCTCAACCTCCATCTCCAAGCCAAATTCAAGCTCGGTTGCCCAAAGGTACCGTGATTCATGGCGATATTCCATACAACAACGATACACTCAAAAAACACCTTTTAGACATTTATCTTCCAGCAAACGCCCAAAATAAAACCCCATTGGTAATTTTTATTCACGGTGGCGGCTGGATAGGGAACGATAAATATTCAGACATGGGCTATATGCCCAATACTATCAACGCCTTATTAGACAATGGCTTCGCCATCGCCTCTATAGATTATCGCTTTGCTCAGCATGCAGTTTTCCCAGGTATTTTACAAGATTGCAATAAAGCGGCTTCATTTTTATTCGATAATGCTGCCAAATATAATCTTGATATAAAACGGTTTTCACTCATGGGATTTTCGGCAGGCGGCCATTTAGCATCATTAATGGGAACCTCTCAAAATAACAAAGTGAGTAGTTTATATTTTCAGAATTCGTATCGCCCTTTCAAATACAAAGCCGTGGTTGATTTTTATGGACCGACAGACCTTACCCTTTTGCCTGGAAATGAAGATATTAATTCGCCTGAAGGTAAGCTAATTGGTGCCGAACCTCTGCTTAGACCAGACCTTGCCAAAGCAGCGAGTCCCATTGCTTACATTGATAAAAACGACCCGCCATTTCTAATTTTTCATGGCGAAAAAGACAATATTGTTTCAAATAAGCAGTCAAAGCTGTTCCATGCGTGGCTAAATCATTATGGTGTAAAATCAGAACTTACCATCGTCAAAGATGCACCTCATTTTGGGCGAATGTATGATGTGGATGAAATTAAAAACAAAGTAATTGGCTTCTTAAAAACAGAACTAAAATAGTGGTATTCAAATTCTAAAATTTTTAAACGATGAAAAAAACTATTGCAAAAGTCTTATTTATCATTTTTCTATTCATAATCAAAGTTCAAGCCCAATTTGGTCCACCAACTGGTGAACCTGATGTAATAAATAAACGCTGGCATGCTCAATGGATTACTGTACCCAACACAACCAACGATGGATATGGGGTATATTTATTCAGAAAGACAATAGAACTAAGTTCGAAACCAAGCAAATACCAAATTCATGTTTCAGCAGATAACAGATATAAATTGTATATCAATGAAAAATTGGTATCGCTCGGGCCTGCAAGGGGAGATATTGAACACTGGAATTATGAAACTGTGGATATTGCTCCTTATTTAAAATCAGGTAAAAATATAGTTGCCGCACAAGTTTGGAATGAAGGAGAGTTTAAGCCCGAGGCTCAGATTACATTTAGAACTGCATTTATTTTACAAGGGACAAGTTCAGCAGAGTCAGCAGTCAATACCAATAATTCTTGGCTTTGTGAAAAAGACAACAGTTTCGCACCATTAAGATTTAATGTTAGGGCGTATTACGTTTCTGGGGCAGGTGAAATTAGGAATTTTGTATCAGAAATTAAAAACTGGCAAAGCGAGAGTTTTAATGATAGTCAATGGCAAAAAGCAAGACAATTGGGCTACGGTGTTCCGAAAAACGTTTTGGGGGCGTTTGGTACGATGAGTGGTTGGATGTTAGTTCCTTCTATCATACCTCAAATGGAATTGAAAGATGAGCGACTGGCCAAAGTAGTAAAAAATGAGAATAACGTTGCTATACCCGCAAATTTTCCGGCAGAGAAAAAGGATATTACCATTGCAGCTAATTCTTCTGTAAAATTAATATTAGACCAGAGTTATTTGACTAATGCTTACCCAAATCTGATTTTTTCAGGTGGTAAAAATGCCTCCATTTCAATAAGTTATGCTGAGGCATTGTATGGAGCAAATCAATCTAAAGGTAATAGAAATGAGATAGAAGGTAAAAATTTCATTGGACGTACTGATAGCCTCGTGGCAGATGGTACAAGCCTACAAAAATTTACGACGTTGACTTATAGAACCTATCGTTACATTCAACTGAAAATTGTTACAAAAGACGAACCTCTTGTAATCAAAGATATTTATGGCACTTTTACAGGTTATCCTTTTGAACTAAAAGCCTCTACAACAAGTCAAAATTCTGAAATAAAAGATATTTTGAGTATTGGCTGGCGAACTGCAAGACTTTGTGCTACCGAAACTTATATGGATTGTCCATATTATGAGCAGCTCCAATATATAGGAGATGGTAGGATTCAAGCATTGGTTTCATTATTTAACAGTGGTGATGATAGATTAGTTAAAAATGCTTTGAATTTGATGGATTTTTCTCGTACACCGGAAGGTGTTACACTAAGCAGACACCCTTCATATACCCCACAGTTTATCCCCACGTTTTCATTGTGGTATATTGGAATGTTGCATGATTACAGCAGATATGGGTCTGATAAAGACTTTGTCAAATCAAAAATCGGAGGCACTCGCCAAATACTGGATTATTTCAGAACCTATCAGCAAGCTGATGGCTCACTAAAAAACGTACCTCAGTGGATGTTTACCGACTGGGTAAATGATGTAAAAGAATGGCGTGCTGGTACAGGACCAATGAGTGCCAATGGTACATCGGCTATACTTGACCTTCAACTACTTTGGGCATATCAAGTGGCTGCTGATTTAGAACAGAAAGTTGGAAATATTGCTTTTGCCAGTCAATACCAGAAATCAATTGACCAATTAAAAGCTACCATTCGTGCCAAATATTGGGATTCTACAAAAAAACTATTTGCTGACCGTGAGGAAAAAGACCTCTTCTCTCAACATGCCAATTCATTAGCAATACTCACCGGAGTAACCAGTTCAACCGAATCAAGTGCGATAGCTCAGCAATTATTAAATAATAAAGAATTGGCATCAGCTTCTATCTATTTCAAATATTATTTGCACCAAGCACTTATAAAAGCTGGATTGGGGAACGACTATCTAAAATGGTTAGATAAATGGCGTGAAAATATAAAAATGGGCCTAACAACTTGGGCAGAAACGTCTGATGTAGATAAAACCCGTTCAGATTGCCACGCTTGGGGAAGTAGCCCAAATATTGAGTTTTATAGAACAATTTTGGGTATAGATAGCGATGGATTAGCATTTTCAAAGGTTAAAATTCAACCTCATTTGGGCGATTTAACGGATATTGGAGGCTCTATTCCCCACCCCAATGGTAGTATTTCAACCAATTATAAACTTGAGAATGGTAAATGGAAAATTCAAATTGAATTACCAAAATCTATAACAGGAAGCCTTGTTTGGAAAGGAAAAACTACTCCATTGAAAGAAGGAATAAATCAGCTTTCACTTTAAAGCATTCACTTACTAACTGATAACATTAACGCCTATCAGAAAAACACTGATAGGCATAAAATCGGCCTTTATGAATCGTAGAGATTTTATTAAAAATAGTTCAATTATTACAACTGGAGCTGTTTCATTAAGTTTAACAGAATTGGATAAGTTGTCAAATAATTTTGCCATTACCCCTACGATGCCAGTTATATTTATTGGGCATGGTTCACCCATGAATGCTATTGAAGATAATAAATTCACGCAATCACTAAAAAAATTAGGCAAGTCAATTGTTCGTCCAAATGCCATTTTGGTAGTGTCTGCCCATTGGCTTACTAACGGTACAGCGGTATCTTCAAACCCAGCACCTAAGACAATCTACGATTTTGGTGGTTTTCCTGATGCCCTCTATAAAGTTAAATATGAACCCAAAGGAAATCCCAATTTGGCAAAGGAAATAGCACAAATAGGAAACACTATACCAGTTCATGAAGATAATGGAATGGGTTTAGACCACGGTTCATGGACAGTTCTACGCCATATTTATCCAAATGCCGATATTCCAGTTCTACAATTATCCATAGACTACTATAAACCACCGCAATTCCATTTTGATTTAGGACAATCTTTGAAGAAACTGCGAGAGAAAGGTGTAATGATAATAGGTAGTGGTAATGTAGTACATAATCTTGGTAAAATTAAACCTACGGGTTCGCCTTACGACTGGGCGATAGAGTTTGACGTTCAAGTAAAAAAACATTTAGACACATCCAATTTTCAGCCATTGGTAGATTATCAAAAGTTTGGTTCAATGGCACAATTGTCAATACCGACCCATGACCACTATACGCCTATGTTATATATTTTGGGTTTGGCAAACAAAAATGAAAAAGTAAATTATTTCTATGAAGGCTTAGAATTGGGTAGCCTAAGTATGAGGAGTTTTATCATCAGCTAATAAACTCCAATCAAATATTTCAAAATCGAATATCATGAATGTCAAACTAATTAAACCTATTACAGTATTAGGCTTACTAATCTCAAATTGTGTTTTTTCACAAGTACCCGTTACGGCAAGAGCAAATCAACAAGAATTACTAAAAAGTACTAATACAAAATTGGCAAATAATAAAAAATTAGTTTATGATTTTTGGCGTGAAGTCTTTGAAGGTGGACATCTTGAATTAACAGATAAATACCTAACAGAAAACTATATTCAGCATAATCCAAACGTACCCACGGGTCGCAAAGCGTTTGTAGATTTCTTTTCAAAGTTTGCGAAGCCCCAACCAATTCAAAAAACAATAAAAGCACCGATTGTATCAATAGTAGCGGAAGGTAATTTAGTGATTCTGACTTTTGTAAGAGAGTTGCCCGACCCAAATGATACCTCAAAAAAATACACTACAACTTGGTTCGATATGTTTAGAATTGAAAACCATAAAATTGCTGAACATTGGGATAATGCAGAAAAAATGAAGTTTTAAATCAAAGTATTAAAAATTATGAATAGAAGACAAGCCATTTCTCAGCTTTCATTTGGATTAGCTGGAACAGTTATTTATCAAAATGCTTTTTCGTCAAAAGGTATTTTGGGTAAAAATTCAATAGTCGAAGAGTTTGTAACTGCTGAAACCAATTACGGAAAAATAAAAGGTTACCGTGAGCAAGGTGTAAATATATTTAAAGGAATTCCTTACGCAGGAAAAACTTCTGGTGAATATCGTTTCCGACGACCAGCTCCATTAGAGCCCTGGATAGGTGTACGTGATGCCTTAGCACTGGGTGCACCAGCTATTCAAAATCCAAGAAGAAATGAACCTGAACCTTCTGAAGATTGCCTTTTCTTGAATGTATGGACACCTGCCAATGATGGTAAAAAACGTGCCGTTATGTTTTACAGCCATGGTGGTGGATTTGTGATTGGTTCGGGAGGTTCGGCGGGTCAAGACGGAGCTAATTTAGCAAGACATTTTGATGTGGTAGTGGTACAAACCAATCATCGTTTGGGACTCTTGGGCTTTCTATATTTAGACGAACTGGGTGGTAAAGATTACGAAGGCTCAGGCAACAATGGTATGCTCGATATTGTAGAAGGCTTAAAATGGGTTAATAAAAATATTGCCAATTTTGGCGGAGACCCTAACAATGTGATGATTTGGGGTGAGTCGGGTGGTGGAGCAAAAACTTCATGTCTATATGCAATGCCATCGGCTGCTCCTTATTTTAACAAAGCCTCTATCGAAAGTGGCCCAGGAGTACGCATGACTCCGAAAGAAATAGCTGCCGAAACCACATTGATGCTTTTGAAAGAATTGAACATAGAGCCAAAAGACTGGAAAAAGATATTGGATGTTCCGGCAAGTAAACTGTTAGAGATGCAGGGCAAATTGCCATTTGTACCTCCATTTATTGAAAAAAACAAAAATCTTGGCTTCATGCGTAGAAACTATGGTGGTTTTGGTCCTGTGGTAGATGGTAAAGCACTACCTGTTCACCCTTTTGACCCCATCGCTGCCGAAATATCCAAAAATAAGCCGCTATTGGTAGGTTGGAACGAAGACGAATGGGCGTTTTTTGCTTGGGAAAGGAAAGAAACCGAGTTTGCCAAATATGATTTTGACGCACTGCACAAAAAATTTGAACCCACTTATGGCGAAAATACCGCTAAAATTATTGATACCTATCGCAAGGCTCGTCCCAATGCCACGGCAGCAGATATTTATATAGCCATTTCGTCTATCACTATGATGGGTTTGGGCTCTGTAGAAATTGCCGAAAAGAAGGCCAAACAGGGTGGTGCTCCCGTTTATCTCTACAATTTTGGATACAAATCAGAAGTAAAGATTCCTGGAACAGATTATGAAATGGGAACCCCTCATGCGATGGATATTAGTTTTAAATTCTTTAACGAATCTGCCGAAAAGCCAAGTTTTTTTGGAGGAAATAAGCCAGAAAGAGTAACTGCTTCTCGGAATTTCGCTGAGCTTTGGACCAACTTCGCCAAAACAGGTAAGCCCTATGCTCAAAATGCACCAGAATGGAAAGCCTTTAACTTAAGTGAAAGACCTACTATGCGAATTGATACCAAATTGGAAGTAATTAACGATAGATTCAAAGATGAATTGAATGTTTGGAGAGAAGTAGGAAGATTATAAATATTTTAAACATTTACAAAAATAATGCAGGCAATACTGGGTATCATTTTTCATACAATTGGTGGTATTTCTTCGGGTAGTTTTTATATGCCCTATAAAAAGGTAAAAGGCTGGGCATGGGAAAGTTATTGGATTGTAGGCGGGCTTTTTTCATGGCTCATTGTGCCACCATTGGCGGCATATCTTACCATACCCAATTTCTCTGCCATCATAGCGGCAGCGAGTCCACAGATAAAATTTTTCACTTACTTAATGGGTTTGCTCTGGGGCATTGGTGGGCTTACTTATGGTTTGGGGGTACGGTATCTTGGTATGTCTCTTGGCAACTCCATAGTTCTTAGTTTCTGCTCTGCTTTCGGTGCTTTGGTACCAGCCCTGTATTATATCTTCAACCCAACCGAAGGTAAAACTTCGCTTACCGATATGCTAAACTCCAACGGAGGGCAGCTTGTATTATTCGGGACTCTGGTTTGTCTGATTGGTATAGCTATTTTAGGAAAAGCAGGCTGGATGAAAGAAAAAGAGTTGAGCGATGAACAGAAAAAAGACAGCACCAAAGAGTTTAATATGACCAAAGGTTTAGCTATTGCCATATTTTCAGGAATTTTGAGTGCATTTTTCAATTTCGGAATCGAAGCTGGCAAGCCAATGGCAGATGAGGCTGTAAAACAAGGGTTCGACCCACTGTTCCAAAACAATGTTACATACGTAGTATTACTTTGGGGTGGACTAACCACTAATCTAATTTGGTGTTTAAACCTCAACTTCAAAAACAAAACTTTTAGCGATTACTCAAACTCCCAAACACCTCTATTGTCAAATATTCTTTTTTCGGGCTTTGCGGGTACTTTATGGTTTTTACAGTTTTTCTTTTACGGCATGGGCGAAAGTAAACTGGGTAATGGAGCAAGCTCTTGGATATTACACATGGCAACCATAATTCTTACCGCAAACTTTTGGGGATTATGGCTAAAGGAGTGGGCAAGTGTGAGTCGAAAAACTTTCCAAACTTTTATCATGGGTATTATAACTCTTTTAATATCAATCGTTTTAGTCGGAATAGGAAATAGTATATGAAAATTTTAAATGAAAGTAAAATGACAAAAGAATTAATATTCAAACACGTATCATACCTTTGGGATGAAGCAAAGGCTGCCCAAATTACTAACGAAGTTGATTTATTTATTTATCGTTCAAATCTTCTCGGAGCAGATTTAAGATTGACTAATTATGGAGGTGGAAATACCTCTGTAAAAATCACCGACAAAGACCCATTGACTGGTGTTGAAACTGATGTCATGTGGATTAAAGGGTCAGGTGGGGATATTGGTACCTTGACAAAATCGGGTTGTGCGGCTTTGTATTTAGAGCGTTTAAGAAATCTTGAAAATGTATATCGTGGAATCGAATTTGAGGATGAAATGGTCGAGCTTTTTAATCACTGTATTTTTGACTTGAATTCAAAAGCTCCTTCGATTGACACACCGCTTCACGGATTTTTACCTTTTAAACACATTGACCACCTACATCCCGATGCCGCTATTGCGATTGCCGCCGCAAAAGATGGTAAACGTATTACTGAAGAATTATTTAATGGAGAAATCGGTTGGGTTGGTTGGCAGCGTCCGGGCTTTGATTTGGGCTTACAGCTTCGTGCTTGTCTCGAAGAAGCCGCTTCTCGTGGAGTTCAGTTACGTGGTATTATGCTTGGTTCGCATGGACTTTTTACTTGGGGAGATACCGCTTATGAAAGCTACATAAATACACTTGATGTAATCGAAAAATGTGCTGAATATTTAGAGAAAAATTATAAAAATGTATTTGGTGGCCCAAAATTAAATATTTTACCTGAAGAAATTCGAAAAATACAAGCGGCAAGAATTGCCCCTATTTTAAGAGGTTTTTGTTCATCAGAACATCAAATGATTGGTCATTTCACAGATGATACCCGTGTATTAGAGTTTATTAATTCTAAAGATTTATCGAAACTTGCACCGCTGGGTACGTCCTGCCCTGACCATTTTTTACGAACAAAAATTTCGCCGTTAGTATTACCAATTGAACCAGACGAGATATTGAGTGATGTAGCATCAGTTAAGTCTAAATTGGCACCAGTTTTTGAAAACTATCGTGCCATGTACACCGAATATTACAATACCTGTAAGCATCCCAACTCTCCTGCCATGAGAGACCCCAATCCCGTAGTAATTCTCTACCCTGGTGTTGGTATGTTTACATTTGCCAAAGACAAAACTACTGCTCGCTTAGCATCTGAGTATTACATCAATGCCATAAACGTAATGAAAGGAGCAGAAGCCATTTCTGAATATACCGCATTACCTCACCAAGAGGCTTTTAATATAGAATACTGGCTATTAGAAGAAGCCAAACTACAACGTATGCCCAAACCAAAGGCACTTTCGGGAAGGGTAGCACTGATTACTGGCTCGGCAGGAGGTATAGGTAAAGCTATTGCGAAAAAATTTGCAGAGGAAGGGGCTTGTGTTATAATCAATGATATTAATGAAGAGAGGCTTGAAAATGCAAAAAAAGAATTTGTCAAATCATTCGGCAGAGATGTTGTGGCGACCACATTACTCAATGTTACAAGTCATGACAGTATCGAAAATGCCATTGATGCTGCTTGCTTAGCCTTCGGTGGAGTTGATATTATAGTAAATAATGCAGGAATTAGTATTTCTAAATCTATAGCCGAGCATAGTATCGAAGAATGGGACAAACTCTATGATATTTTGGTAAAAGGACAATTCATGGTTTCCAAAACAAGTATTGAGGTAATGCGTAAGCAAGGTTTTGGAGGTGATATTATAAATATCGTTTCTAAAAATGCCGTGGTTGCAGGTCCGAATAACCCAGGTTACGGCTCTGCAAAAGCTGCACAAGCACATTTAACACGCTTGATGGCAGCAGAGTTGGGTGCAGATAAAATTAGAGTAAATACTGTAAATCCCGATGCCGTTATTTCAGACTCAAATATTTGGGCAGGTGGTTGGGCAGAAGGACGTGCCAAAGCGTATGGAATTACTGTCGAAGAACTACCCGCCTACTACGCAAAACGTACACTTTTAAACGAAATCATTTTACCAATTGATATTGCCAACGCTTGTTTTGCATTTGTAGGTGGATTATTAAGTAAATCTACCGGTAATGCTCTCAATGTAGATGGCGGAGTAGCAATGGGCTTTTATAGATAAAATAGTTTTGTTTCGTAATTAATTTAATTCTAACGTCTGAGTTTTCAGGCGTTAGCTTTTTAATCATTACATTTTAGTAAATCATGCAAATATTAAAAAATCATATAGCAGACCACAATGCTTCGCTACTCCAAAAACACGAAGCAAAACTCAGTTTTACAAAATCAGAAATCGAAAACGCTGAATCAATTATTAAGAAATTGGTTGATTTCCAGATAGCAATTCCATCTTGGGCGTTAGGCACGGGTGGTACACGCTTTGGGCGTTTTGCGGGTGGTGGTGAACCTCGCTCACTCGAAGAAAAAATTGAAGATGTTGGCTTACTTCATGCTTTAAATCGTTCATCGGGGGCAATTTCTTTGCATATTCCTTGGGATATTCCAAAAGATTACGAAACAATCAAAACCCTTACTGCTCAGCATGGTTTGGCATTTGATGCCGTCAATTCAAATACATTTCAAGACCAACCCGACCAAGCATTGACCTATAAATTTGGCTCGTTACAGAATGTCAATAAAGCCATCCGCAAACAAGCCATTGAGCATAATATTGATGTTATAAAACATGGTATTGAATTAGGTTCTAAATCCCTTACAGTTTGGTTATCAGATGGCTCATGTTTCCCAGGTCAATTGAATTTCCGCAAAGCATATCAAAATACTCTGGAGAGTTTACAGGAAATTTATGAAGCCTTGCCATCCGACTGGAAAATGTTTGTTGAATATAAAGCATTTGAGCCAAACTTTTATTCGATGACGGTCGGCGACTGGGGAATGTCGTATTCGTATGCTCAGAAATTAGGCGAAAAGGCTTACACATTAGTTGATTTGGGACATCACTTGCCTAATGCCAATATCGAGCAGATTGTTGCCTTGTTGCTAATGGAGCAAAAACTGGGGGGCTTCCACTTCAATGATTCTAAATACGGCGATGATGATTTGACCGCTGGAAGCATTAAACCCTACCAATTATTCTTGATTTTCAATGAATTAGTAGAAGGTATGGATGCTCGTGGAATGAATCACGCCAAGGATTTAGGTTGGATGATTGATGCAAGCCACAATGTGAAAGACCCACTTGAAGACCTGCTTCAATCGGTTGATGGTATCATGATGGCTTATGCTCAGGCACTTTCGGTAGATAGAAAGGATTTGGAGACTGCTCAAGAAGATAATGACGTCGTGAAAGCCCAAGAGATTTTGCAGAATGCCTTTCGTACTGATGTTAGGGCATTGACTGCCGAAGCACGTTTGCGAGCGGGTGGAGCATTAGACCCTACGGCATTGTACCGAGGCTTGGGTATCAGAGAAAATCTTATCAAAGAAAGAGGTTCAAAAACCGTAGCTACTGGACTATGAAAAAAAACGTTTGTGCTATTTTTGATATTGGAAAAACAAATAAAAAAATCTTCCTTTTTGATGATAATTATAAAATTGTTTGGGAAAAATCACAAACTTTTGATGAAATATTGGATGAAGATGGTAGCCCGTGTGAAGACTTAGAATCTCTTACCCAATGGGTGCTTTCAAGTTTTAATGAAGTTGTCAAACTTCAAGAATTTGAAATTGTGGCAGTTAATTTTAGTGCATACGGAGCAAGTTTTGTGCATATTGATGAAAACAACGAACCACTTACCCCATTGTATAATTATCTAAAGCCATATCCCGAATTATTGCAAAAATTATTTTACTCTGCTTATGGAGGTGAGGATGAGTTTTCTCGGATTACAGCTTCGCCCATACTTGGGAGTCTAAATTCAGGAATGCAGCTTTACAGACTAAAATATGAGAAACCTCACATTTTTGAAAAAATTAAATACAGCTTGCATCTTCCACAATACCTCAGTTTTTTGATTACAGGACAATTTTTTACAGATTTTACAAGTGTAGGATGCCACACCAATTTATGGGATTTTATAAAAATGAAATATCATAGATGGACGACTGATGAAATGATTGAACACAAATTTGCACCATTTCATTATGCCGAGTACCCAATTAAAATTGATAGTGGTCTATCTGTTGGTATTGGTTTACATGATAGTTCATCTGCCATCATTCCATATTTATTGTGCTATGAAGAACCATTTGTATTATTATCAACTGGTACTTGGAGTATTTCTATAAATCCTTTCAATAGCACGCCTCTGACTACTGATGAGCTTCAAAATGACTGCCTTTGTTTTCTAAATTATAGAGAAAATCCAATAAAAGCATCTCGTTTATTTGCAGGTTATGAACACGAAATTCAGATTAAAAGATTAGCCGAACATTTTAATGTTCCTCAAAATACCTACCAAAATGTACATTTTAATGAGGAGATTATTGAAAAAATAAAGTTGGAAATTAAAACCGAGAATGATGGGTTACCCTTAAATTTGAAGGACATTAAGTTTAAGAAACGTGATTTATCAAAATTCAAAAACTATGAAGAAGCCTATCATCAACTGATTTTTGATATAATAACATTACAAATTCCATCTACACAATTGGTAATTCAGAATAGCCCTGTAAAAAAAATATTTGTGGATGGTGGGTTTAGCAATAATCCAATTTTTATGAATCTTCTTAGTAATTATTTTACAGACTTAGAAGTTTATGCTGCAAGCATTCCTCAAGCAAGTGCATTAGGTGCAGCAGTAGTCATTCATCCTTATTGGAATCAAAATCCCATACCTCAGAAACTAATCACATTAAAACGATATTGAAATGCTTTCATATAATTCCGATTATCCGTCCATTGACGACCTTCGTAAAAAAGCAGCCAAAAGAATCCCTCGTTTTGCTTTTGAGTATTTAGATGGTGGATGCAACGAAGATGTCAATCTTCATAAAAATACTTACGAACTACAAAAAGTTGAACTTAAACCTCTTTATTTATCAAACCATTCAGGTTCAAGTTTAAAAACCGAACTTTTTGGCCACATCTATGATGCACCTTTTGGAATTGCTCCCGTTGGCTTACAGGGATTAATGTGGCCTAATGCTCCCGAAATTCTGGCAAAAGCTGCCAAGCAGCATAACATTCCATTTATACTTAGTACCGTAACTACATCAAGCATTGAGCGAATTGGCGAATTAACCGAAGGGAAATTTTGGTTTCAATTGTACCACCCTGCTGAACAAGAGCTACGAGATGATATTTTACTTAGGGCTCATAACGCAGGTTGCGATGTATTATGTATCCTTTGTGATGTACCAAGTTTTGGCTATCGTCCCCGAGATATAAGAAATGGTCTTGCCATGCCTCCCAAAATGACTATTACTAATATGCTTCAAATACTTGGTAAACCAAACTGGGCTTTGAACACCCTTTGGCATGGGCAGCCAAATTTTGCAACAATGCAAAAATATATGCCCAAAAACCTAAATATGAAAGCATTAGGAGCATATATGAATAAAACTTTCTCTGGACGGGTAAATGAAGAACGTATTGCACAGATTCGTGATAAGTGGAAAGGCAAGCTTGTATTGAAAGGTGTTGCCAGTGAAGAAGATACCGATTTAGCAATAAAATTGGGCTTAGATGGCATCATTGTTTCAAATCATGGGGGACGGCAATTAGATGCTGGACAATCTTCCATAAAATCACTTGAGCCTATAGTAAAAAAATACAAAGGTAAAATCAAAATAATGATGGACAGTGGACTTCGTTCAGGTCCAGATATTGCCCGAACATTAGCAAGCGGAGCTGAATTTACATTTATGGGCCGCTCATTCATGTATGGAGTTGCAGCTTTAGGTAAAGCAGGCGGAAATCATACTATTTCTATCATAAAGGCCCAGCTACAGCAAGTCATGGAACAAATATGTTGTGAGAATGTAATTGATTTCCCAAAATTTATAATCAAAAAATAATTCAAAATCTTTCGTTTAACATCCTCATCAGATAATCCCTACTTTAAGTTGAGTCAGGGATTATTAACATTTTAATTAAGTTACAAAATGAGTACCCATATATTTGAATTTGAAGAAAAATTAAATATCATCCAAGAGCCGAATGAACTGTTAGAAATTGAGAGTAAAATTAAAACTTGTGAAGAATATCTCAAGAAAATCAAAATTTCTATAACAGATGGTTCTTATGAATCATTAGAAGACGAAATCATTTTCTTTAAAATTACGAAGCCACAAATAACCTCAAAGCTTTACTTTTTCATTGAGTACCGGAATATACTCCTTCGTAAACTCCCAATGGATAATAAGTCGCTATTGAAATTTTACAAAAAAGAATTAAAGAAGTCAATCACCTATTTAAAAGAAAATCAGGGCTTTTATCAATATTTACATTCTGGCGATACATCTCTTGACCACAAGCTATTTACTCGAAATCAGCCAGACATCAATACTTGGTTCGATACCAGCTATTATTCCTGTGACCCTAACTTTTCAACTCCTGCCGATAACTTAGTAGCCAAAATATATGCCCAAGAACTTCTAATTGAAACACTAAAAAAGCAAATTTCAAAACATAATAATCAAAAATCGACTAATCCGAAGAAGTACCAATGGACCGAAAATAAAATCGATTTGGTCGAACTCATCTATGCAATCCATGCCAAAGCAAGTATCAACAAAGGAGATATTGAAATCTCAGAAATTGCCTCCATATTTAGTGAAGTATTTAATGAAGACTTGGGTAATATTTATAGAATTTACGCAGAAATAAAAATCCGTAAAAATCCAACAAGATACATAGACCAGTTGAAAGATAAACTACTTCAAAAAATAGACATCGAACTCGGTAATTAATACCACATTACGTGCACATTCGGTGTTTTTCATAAAATCAAGATTACTCCGTGAACTAAGTGATTAAAATAAACTATTTACGAATAAATTATTCCAAAAAAAATGTTGATGTAATCTTAATTAAATTCTGAAATCAAAATTGATGTAGTGGTGAAATTTGCATGACCAAAATACAATAACTTATTCACCAATCAATTATAATCACTTATGGCAGTAGAAATCCTGACAAAAGAAGACTTGCAACAATTTAAATCAGAGCTTTTAGCTGAACTAAAAAAGACACTCAAAGAAAACCCACAATCTCCATCCAAGTATCTTCAGTCATATGAAGTACGTAAATTACTAAATATCTCACCCGGCACTCTCCAACACCTACGTGTTTCCGGTCAGTTACCATATACTAAACTGGGGGGTAAAATCTTCTACGATTCAGAAGACATCAAAAAGATGATTGATAAAGGTAAAGTCAGAGCCTAATCAATATCTACAAACTCACTTCGTAACCCATCAAAAGTAAATAATAAAAAATCTCCTGCTTCTTTGTGAGTAGGAGATTAATTTCATTACAAATTCCAAAAAATCGTATGAGTAAAGACGAAATCTTGAGTGCTACTCAGGCAGGACTTGCTGTGTTCAAACATTTCATCCCTATAAACTTTAAAATTGGTATAAACTTCCTAAACCCATTTTATCATGATACGAAAGCATCTTGCAATATCTACTTCGATAAAAAATCTGGCACTTATAAAATCAAAGATTTCGGGGATAACCGATTCAACGGTGATTGCTTCACTCTTGTTGCTACAATTAAACAAATTGATATAAATAGTAAAGGAGGATTCCAAGAAGTACTAAAAACCATCGAAGATGAAATGTTTTTACAACACACCTCTCTAAAAGCAACCCCAAAAATACCTAATGTAAATCAAAACATGTCATCGAATACAATTAATCATATTACCCTGAAAGATTTTTCCGAAGAAGAACTATCATTTTGGGGCCAGTACCGTATTACAAAAAAACATCTTGAAACATATAAAGTCGTTTCGATACAAGAATTCAAAGCTACAAACAAAAGCAACCAAACGTATTCATTTCAATCTACACCCAATGAACCAATTTTTGGGTATCAACAAAAACAATTCATAAAGGTATATCGTCCATATTCAAAACTGAGGTTTATATTTCTGGGTGAAAAATCAGATAACTATGTCTTTGGCTTAGACCACCTCCCACCCCGTGGAGATGTACTATTCATCACCGGAGGTGAAAAAGACGTCATCAGTTTGGCAGTTCATGGCTTCAATGCCATCTGTTTCAACTCCGAAAATGCACATATACCCGAAGACATCATCAAAAAACTTACCTATCGTTTTCGCCACATTGTCTTACTGTTTGATACCGACCAAGCTGGCTTAGATGCCGTAACCCACCATCAGCAGAAACTTAAAAATATCGACATAAAAGTACTCCTACTCCCACTTGCAGGTACAAAAACAGAAAAAGACATCTCCGACTTTTTCAGGTTAGGTAATACATCCGATGACCTCAAGAGGCTATTCAATCAACTCTTAGAAAACCTCTACGCTCAAACCTTCGCTATGTTAAAATCCTGCGAAATAGATTTCAAAAAACCACCCAAAATTCCCAAGCCGCTAATAACTATCTCGGGGGTTACAATTGGTAGCCAAGGGAATCTCCTCGGAATCACTGGTAACGAAGGTTCTGGCAAATCAAATTTCCTTGGTGGTATCATTGCAGGAGCCATAACAAAACCAGGGCAAAAAGTAGATAGTTTAGGTACTACCGTTCAAGCAAATGATACCGGAAAAGCTTTATTGTATTTCGACACCGAGCAGTCCGAAGACCAACTTTACCGTAACCTCAACTATATCCTTCAAAGATGTGAAATGGATACCCCACCCGAATGGTTTAAAGCTTATTGCCTCATCAACCTCAGTCGCCGAGAGCGTATGAATGTAATTTTGCAATCCGTAGATAAGTTTCACCACCAATTCAACGGAGTACATGCAGTTGTCATTGACGGAATAGGCGATTTAATCGGCAGCTTAAACGATGAAAGAGAAAGCGTAAATCTAATCGAAGAACTACACCGAATGGCTGGTATCTATCAAACCTGTATTATTTGCGTGCTTCATTTAGTGCCAAGCGGTGTCAAACTCCGTGGACACCTCGGCTCAGAACTTCAACGTAAATCAGCAGGAATCCTCTGCATCGAGAAAGATGAAAACACCGACATAAGTTGTATCAAAGCACTAAAAGTACGCTCAGGAAGCCCACTCGATGTACCACTCATTCAATTTGCATGGGACAAACAAAAAGGCTATCATGTCCATATCGGTGAGAAGCCGAAAGAACATAAGCTCCAACGTAAAATTGATGACCTCACTAAAATCGCCCAAGATTTATTTCGAGAAAAAGAAAAGGTCACTTATTCTGAACTAATGAAACACTTAGCCGAAGAGATGGGCGTAACCGACCGAATGGCTAAAAATTATATCCGATTCATGCAAGAACACAGAATCATAGAACACACCAAAATAGGAAGAGATTTTCAAATTTGTCAAACCTAACTATAGTCCTAAATCCATTTAGGTCAGGGTCGTCGAGCGATGGTGGTTGAGCGAAGTAGAAACCAGCCGAAACCACTAAATCTCCCCCTTGTGAGTTTGCCTTGTGCTAAAAATCTGAAGAGGGTGGTGGGATGTAAAAACTTTGGGAAATTTGGGAAATTACATATATAGAACTTCCCAAATTTCCCAAATTAATTCTGCTCGATTCCACCCAATAAATCATTCTTCAATCTGAGAGTTCCGAATTCAGTTTTAAACATTATCTGTCCTATAATCTGCTGCCCAATCTCAATCAAATCACTTTTTGCTCCATCTGTGAGCAATTTTTCACAATTGTGAGTACCATCAACTCCATCGCGAATAACCATACTCAACAGCAAGGCATTCTCAGGAGAAATCTCCAATGATATATTTATTTTTTGATTGACCATACCTCAGAAAAAATAAGCGTGAGTCGCCACCCATACTTCGTATCTGAGGCTCTGGTAAGCCCGTACAACAAAGCAAAGTAACGCCCACGCATGGCATGGGCGTTTACACTTCACTTCCCGTTGTACATTAAAATTTACCAGATTTCAGATACAGGAACTTCAGCTAAACGCTAATCAATATGTTAGAAAATTATTCTTTTATTTAAGTTTATGTATTTTTAATTTACTACTCTATAATTATCTTTACAAATATATAAAAATCTACCTCCAAAGCCATGATTTATTACATACTACCTCCAATTATAATTTTTGGAGGCCCACTTTGTTACCAGTTTGTTGAGTTCCGATTTATGAAATACACTGATAAATCGTAGTTTGAAAAATACAACCTAAAGAAACAACAATAAATCATAGTTTATTTAAGCCAGAATATTAGTTTAACAATAAATCCAATCCACCTACTTAATCTACAAATCATACAATCTATTTAAAAGGTTAAACGCACTTAAAAACGTTGTTTTATGAGATTTAAACTCATTTTATTAATTTTAATCAATTATATTTTGTGAAATTTCAGCCCTGAAAGGGCGAAATCATTAGCAATGTGGTGATAACCCGTTGATAAAATTAAACGTATCAAATTTAGCGTTTTTAGATGCTCTTAAACTATCCATTTAAAAGGTATTTGAACATAGCTTATAATTATCTTAAATTGCAACTATCAAAATTCAAATACATATCTCAAAGCAATCTTTTTCCAATATTGTAGGCCAATAACTAATTTCAAACTGACAAATTCAAACTTAAATTATCGTATGAACAAATTGTATCTTTTCTCAATTTTTTTGGCACTTGGTCTTGCGTTGGATGCATCAGCTCAAAAAAAGAAAACTATTAGAACACTCATCGTAGATGGTCAAAATAACCACGTGCAATGGCCAAAAATAACTTTTATGATTAAAAAGTATTTAGAAGAAACTGGCCGATTTTCAGTTGATGTAAAGCGTACAAAATTTACTTGGGAAGGAGAAGAATTTATAAAAAATTTTCCAATTGATGCTATTGGAGAAACCCAAGCCATGAAGAAATCACAAACAGGCCCAGATTTCAGTCCAGAGTTCTCAAAATATGATTTGGTCATTTGTAATTTTGGGTGGAATGCCGCTCCTTGGCCTGATGAAACTCAGAAAAACTTTGAAAAATTCATGAAATCAGGAGGTGGACTGGTTGTTATACACGCAGCCGATAATTCATTCCCTCAATGGTTAGACTACAATAAAATGATTGGTTTAGGGGGCTGGGGCGACCGAACAGAAAAAGATGGTCCCTATGTATATTATAATGATGAAGGCAAACTTATCAAAGATACTACTCCAGGAAAAGCTGGTTCACATGGTCCTCAACACGAATATGTTGTGGAAACACGTAATCCAAACCACCCTATTATGAAAGGAATGCCAATTAAATGGCTACACACAAAAGATGAATTATATGACCGATTAAGAGGACCAGCAGAAAATATGGAAGTTTTGGCTACAGCTTATTCTTCTAAAGATTTAAAAGGCACTGGAAGACATGAGCCGATTTTGATGGTACTAAATTATGGCAAAGGCCGCATATTTCACACACCTATGGGCCATGTAGATTATTCAATTGAGTGCGTCGGCTTTATAACCTGCCTTCTAAGAGGTTCGGAATGGGCAGCAACTGGGAAAGTCAGTTTTCCTATTCCATCGGATTTTCCTACAGCAGAGAAATCAAGTAGCAGAGTTTTTAAATAATATTATCATTTCAAATGAATTAATAATTTCTGATTATCGATACACACCATGCAAAGTGCCAGAAGACTCGTCATCAACAGATAACGATAAAGAGTGAAAAATACCTTTGTATGTATAAACTATATTAAGTTCTTTTTATAGTTATACAGTTGCTTTCATGCTGAAATAAACCATTTGTATCGAAATCGGTAATCCCTAAAGTGTTCTCTAAAATAACACAAACTATCACATAATATGCTATATACTTGAAATAAGATTGTTATAAAGTTTATATTTTTCCACCAAATTCACTAAAATTGTATAACCTATTTCCTAATAACACACCAAACAATGGAGCAACCATTACCTAATACCCCACTTCCTGAGCAACCAAAAGAGAATATCATAAAAAAAATATTCTACTTACCCCTCAACATCACCGAAGGCAAACCTTGGAAAGCCTTAGGCATTTGGCTTTCAATCCTTTTCATAATTTATAATCTAATCCAATACGTAATCGGTATAAATAAATCAAAAACCGAAAAGGCAGCAATCGAAGAATTAAACAAATACGGATATGCCATCAAAACATATCGAGGCCTCATACAAGATGCAAATCAAAATATCCTAAATTCCGCCATTTGTAAGTTAGAGTTTATTGATGGAGCGGGCAATAAATTAACCCAAGAAAATGATACAACAAATTTCACAGGTTATTATCTATTCAAAGTCCCAATCGATGCATGTCAGCTTACGCTTCATTTTTTCAGAAACCCTTCCGATAAAATAGGTAGAAAACAGCTTTTAATTGATTCAAAAACCGACACCCTTCAAACTATTTACTATCCATGATAAAAACACTACTTCTTTTTTGCTTACCAATCCTGACAATGGCTCAAACAATCTCAATTCATGATGCCCAATCAGGTGAACCAGTCAACGGAGCGGAGTTAAATACCTATATTTTTGTCGATAATGGCACACCTCCACTAGTTCCTGAGGGTAACGTCAAACTAAAATGGAATAGCAATAAAACGCCATTTAACAAATCAATCTATCTTTATAAAAACTCATTCACAGTCATTACTAAAAATGGTTACAAAACCGATACAGTTTATGGCAATCAATTGGCACAAGCCAACTATAAAATATTTTTAGTGAGAGATAAAGTCCACGATGACTACTACATCAAACTATGCACAACCAAACGAAAACTTTCTACTCAAGAATTACAAAAGCTAAAATCACAAATAGATGTCGAAAACATTGAAGTAATCAAAAAGAAAAATGGTTTATACGCCTATATCACCCCAAAAATGAATGATATTCATTCCGCAATACTCCAATTAAAACGTATCACGGATTATAAAAATCCATTAGTCAAAGACCCTTACATGCTGCATACCAAAAACAGCCGAGTACATTTCAAATTACAATTTGGAGTTATCTCAAAAAAAGGTTTAGAAACCGAAGTAGCCCATTACCGACAATTACTATTAGGCAAATACAAAATAGACCCCGTACTCACCAAAGATAACTTCCATCGCATAGTATCCGAAAAAACATACAATAACTTTACCGAAGCACAAGCAGAATTCCTACAAAAAATCGTATTCCAAAATCCATCCATACCAGCAGTAGTAATTGCTTATGAAAAAGATGGAGCAGAATTAGAGGTCATTACACAATTAAAAATCAAATAATAACTTGACAGAGAAACCACACATAAAACTTTCAGACCTAACCCAACAAGTCCAGGATGTAATCAAACAATCTTTTGGAGCGAAAACCCATTGGATAGTAGCCGAAATATCAAACCATAAATTCTATTCAAACCAAGACCGACATTACTTTGAGTTTATCGAAAAAGAAGACCCATCAAAAGAGCCAATTGCCAAAGTAAAAGGAATTGCATGGCGTTCAGGTTCACAAAATATAAACCTATTCCAAAAAACTACAGGCCAGCTATTTACCAACGGAATACAGGTTCTTGTCAAAGTAAAGGTAGAATTTACCTCAGCGTACGGATTCTCTTTAATTCTCGAAGACATCGACCACTCATTTACCTTGGGTAATCTCGAAAAGCAAAGAAGAGAAACGCTACAAAAATTAGTGACCGAAAACCCATCGTTTATACAACTGATAGGCGAACAATACTATACCAAAAACAAACGCCTACCACTAAATAGAGTCATACAAAACATCGCAATCATTGGCTCACCCAATTCCGAAGGCTACAATGATTTTTTACATACAATCCAGCAGAACCAGTATCAATACAAATTTACCTTAGATACCTATCAGTCTTCCGTCCAAGGTGTCGAAGCTGAAAACGAATTGATTAATAAGTTAATAGCAATTTACGAATCAAAAAAACAATACGATTGTGTAGTGATAGTGCGTGGAGGGGGCTCAAAATCAGATTTCTTAGTGTTCAATACCTATGCACTTTCACGAGCAGTTGCAAAATTCCCAATCCCAATTATCACAGGTTTAGGTCACCAAAATGATATATCAATCGTTGACCTAATGGCACACACAAGTACCAAAACACCAACCAAAACTGCCGAATATATCATTGCTCATAATAAATCGTTCGAAGATGCAGTCATACAATTACAAAGTGCAATATTGATTAATGTTCAAAAAGCCTTGAGTATAAAAAATCAGAATATTAATCAAATTCAAAATTCAATCCTAAACAATACACGAGCAGCCCTAAGCATAAAAACGCAAAACATAAATGCCATAAACTTACTCGTAGTAAATAAATCAAAAACCATCTTACATAACCAAACAGCCAATCTATTAAACCTAATGAATAAAATCCTCACAAAACCTAAAATCATTACTTCAAACCGCAACAATGATTTAGTAAATGTGATAGCTAATCTTAAATCATTCTCAAACAAATACTTAATTAATCAACGAGGTTATCTCAATCATTACCAATCAGTAATCAGATTAATGAGCCCCGATAACATCCTAAAGAAAGGCTTTGCCATCATCAGGAAAGACAATAAAATCATAAAAAATGCTGAATCAATAAGTTTTGGTTCGGAGATTAATATCGAAATGGAAGACTATAAAATTACAGCACGTACTATCTCAAAAACAAAAAAATAATGACTAACGAATTAACCTACGAAAAAGCATACATCGAATTAAAGCAAATAGCTCAAGAAATCGAAACAGAGTCTGTTTCAGTTGATGTACTGGCAGAAAAAGTAAAGCGTGCCTCCGAGCTAATCACCTTTTGTCAAACCAAGCTCCGAAGCACCGAAGCCGAAGTCAACAAAATCATTCAGCAAATGGAATCTAAAAACATACCCAACTAATCAAATACACTAATGTGCTACAACGCCCCATACCTCGAAAAAAATAAGGCCAAATCGGTCGAGTGTTGCAAACATAATCGCCAAGACTTAATCTGACTAATTGGTATTCACATCGGCTTGAGATTAAATTTTGACTAGTACGAAATTAATTTTTCATCTATTAAACTCGAAAATATACCTAATAATAAAAGTTCTTAAAATCATTTGTCACTTAAGTAGCTTGATTATAAATTTATACAGATTCTAACCAAACCACTTTTGCCATTGAAACGCTTATTATTTATCTCACTACTTGCAATTTTAAAGAATTTAGCCTCAGCCCAAACATTTTACTATGTTTCACCCAACGGTAATGATGCTAATAATGGCACCACCATCAATACCCCATGGCGGACATTAAACAAAGCTTGTGCGTCAGCCACAGCAGGAAGTATCGTATATTTTAGAGGGGGTATTTATCCAACCCAAAATGCAGAAATGGGAGCTATAGGCTCACTAAATAACTACACACAATTCAAAAATTATCCTAACGAAAACCCAATAATTGATGGAGGAGGTATAAATCAAACCCTTCTAAAAATAGAAAACAAAAGCTATATCATCATTGATGGCCTACATTTTACCAATAGTAAAGGCAATAGCACTTATGGTATCCTAATTTCAGGAAGTTCACACCATATCCAAATCCGAAATTGTAAAATCAGCGAGATTAGCACTTTAGAAATCGTTCAAGACACTGCTCGATGTAGATATGTCAATGCTCTACCTTTAAAAATTTGTGGTGCTGGAGCCAACAACATCATTCTTGATAACAACGAAGTATTCAATTGTATCACTGGTTGTAGCGAAGCAATCTCAATCAGCGGAAACGTTACTGATTTTCAAATCTCCAACAACAATGTTCATGACAATGGCAACATCGGTATAGTCGTTGCGGGCCAGTATAACAATTTCTGCACTGGCCTCACCCAAAATGGCACAATAACCAACAATACTGTATATCGATGCAAATTTGCAGGTGGTGTTGCTAACAAATCAGCCGCAGGGATTTATGTGGATGGAGCAAAACGGGTCAATGTAGAACGTAATCGAGTCTATGAATGCAACGTAGGTATTCAAATAGGTTGCGAAAATACAGGTGCATTCGCCGAGTTCGATACTGTACGAAACAACATCGTTTATAACAACGACCTTTGGGGCATTGGCATGGGAGGCACAAATGGAACTGTCCGAAATTCATCGCTTATCAATAACTCATGCTTTTATAACAACGGGCATAATTTTGGTACATATTTCGCAAATTTTGGAGAAATATGTCTTCAAAATGTTCAAAATTCCTCAATTCTGAATAATCTTTGTTATGTGAGGTATCAAGCCACTCATGCAGTATTTATGAAATGGGAATACCCTACTTCAACAATTGGAATGACTATCAACAATAATAACTATTACACCCCCGATGCTGCCAGTTCTGGATTGAAGTTTGTTTCAGGTCAAAGCATTTATACTTATTCACAATATAAAACACTAACAGGCCATGATGCAAATAGTATTACACAAAACCCTAATCTATATAATCCAACTTTACCACACCCCGAACTTCACTTAAATGAAACTTCGCCACTCATAAATCAAGGAGTAAATCCATCTTGGGCAGGAAAACAAGATTATGATGAAAATCCACGAGTACTGGGCAGTAAAATTGATATAGGAGCTTACGAAAGCCAATGTTGCGGATACAAATATCGTCTCTATGGTAATCCACCTATAAATAAGAAGTTCTTTACCATTTCATCCATAGGTTCAAGTAGTAGTTTACCGACCTCTAATAACAACACCTATAGTGCTGGTAATTTCACAGAACTACACCCAAATTTCCATGCAAATACAGGCTCAAATTTGTTGATTATTCCCACAAAATGGACAGATGTATTCTTCGATGATTTTAATCAAAGTAATACCTTCAGTAGAAATTGGCAAACAGCAAATCGCCAAGATTATAACTCAAGCAAATGCTACTATCAGCCTAATATCCCCCAATTATCGACTTTTGAAGGCAAATCTTGTCTGCAAATCACCGCAGTCAAAATATCAGATAATGTATTTCATTCTGGACACGTAAAAAGTACATTTAATTTCACTCCATCAAATAATGAGCTCTATCACCTAAAATCTTCAATTAAACTAATTGCAAAACAAGGCTCCACCATTAAAAACTTCTCACAAACTTATGGTGCATGGCCAGCATTCTGGACAGTAAACGAAACAGCTTGGCCCACTATGGGCGAAATTGACATCATCGAAATATACTCAAAAAGCCTGAACAATATACCTTTTGCCGAATACAAAACTAACATTCATTACAGTCCACAAGCAAACTCAAGTTTGGCTAACCAAGAAACTCTAATTCCAAATATTATAGATGGTTGGCACACATATGAAATGTACTGGAGAAACGAGAATGGTACGCATACCGTTACAATACTACTCGATGATAAAATCGTAGCCTGTTTCAAAAATTCAAGCATCAGTAACCTCCAACTACAGGCCTTTCAGTCTCATTCAATCATTTTCAATCTAAACATTGGGTCTAATAGTAATTATATTTTCAATAGCCCAATAAATATTTTTGACCAAACATCAATGTATGTAGATTACATAAAAGTCAGGAAAGCAATCATAAACTAAACTCCCCACGCACCAACCATACCGCAACCTACCAAATCTTATTATTCCATTTATAAGATTCCGTAGGTTGCTCCTGCCAATAAGGTCGCCATCATAAAATTCTTTTCCGGCTACACTCAACCATCAAGTAAAGAATTTTATCATGGCATAATTGGTTTTAATGTCCCCACGCACAAACCTCTCCGCAGGCTACCAAATCTTACTTTGTCAAGATAAAATTCCGTAGCCCGCTCCTACCAAAAAGGTCGCCATCATAAATCCCATATCCTTTCTCTATCCCCAAACCCGCGATTTATCATGGCATACATGCATGTCTCCAATACTTCCTACCAAAGCCCAACGGTTTAAACAGGTACGCACCCGCAATGCCACCCAAACCTCGAATCGCCCAAAACCTCTCAAAGAGACACTCCAATAAAAGTAACTTCAAAACCACCTCACTGTCTTGCCAAATCCGGCATCCCGCCAAACAAATAAGAACAGCAAAATTGCAGCCTGTAGCTTCTTGATACCCAAGGGTAAAATCAACTCGTTTGTGCAACTTGGACTCACCCCGAAATCCTTCGTGATTCGCCTACGTTTCCGCACTTCGCCCTTGTCTATCAAGCTACCGTCTGCATTCTATTTAGCGTTCTTTTTTGTTTTTGGCGGTTTTCGTTTTTGGGTTCGTCATGCCAGCGAGGCAGACTTTTCAGAAGTTACTCTCTCTTAGAGCTTCACTTAGAGAGGTTTAAGCAGCCCCTTCAGAAAGGGTCGATTCGAGGTTAGCGTACCAGTTAAACCATAAGGCTTTGGCAGCCAGCAAAAATAAAAAATGTGGCGATTTTACAGTTCTTTCTTTCATTATCCAATTACCAACGAGTATAAAAAGATGAAAACAACATTTTACCGAACACCTTGTAAATCATGGTATTACAGTTCATCCGAAGAACACAAAATTGCAATATTCAATGCCGTTGCAGTTCCATCAATTTCAAAACTAACAACTTGCCCAGCCAAGTTATACACCAACTTAATCAAAATCTCGAGAGAAGAATTTGAATTAGTGAGAAACAAAGTCCTAAAAAAATTAGAATCTCCAATCGAGTACAAAGAGCGAGTTTTTGAAGCCAACTATTTCGCCGATTACGCCAGTTTATAAAATCTTAAAATCAATTTTTCAACCATCCTTATTAGCCCTCTCTCAGTAGAGAGGTTTGGTAAGGTAAACCAAATTTTCAATCATGTCAAACAAAACAAAAAACAATCAAATGGAATCAAATAACCAAGCCATCAAACCTTATTTGGTAAAAAAAGTAGATGAAGAAACAGGAGAAGAAACTTTCATCCCTAAATTCAAATACATTCCAGGTTCACCACGTCAATATCGTTTCAATGGTCAAAACGGACAGTTCAACATCAACGGAGAACGCATTTTATTAGATGCGAAAGGTACACCAATTACTCAATTCAGCTTTCAGCCTATTGCATGGAGAATCTTTGAGGATAATATGTTCGGCAGAACAAGAACCGATAAATGGTGTGAGATTTTCTTCATCGACGACAAAAATTGTGTTTCAACCATTATGTTCAATAACACAACACTCGAAGAGCTCACAGACTTAGCCGAAAAGCTATACTATGATGATGTTACATTAGCCGACATAGTACTGACTATCAAGCCCGAGAAAGTAGAATCCAAAAAAGAAGGTGAAAACAAATCTTGGTTCGTGGGTCGCTTCTCTTATGATTTTGCCGACAAAGACAAAACCACCGAATTGCAAGAATATGCAAAAGACTATCCGATTTATCGAAAAGATACAATCAAAGAAACAGCTACCTATTTAGCCAAATCACCTACTTTCTATCTACCTGTTAAAGGAGAGCAGGAAGAAGAAAACAAACAAGCTGCCTAAAATCAATCTTCTCCAAATTTCTTATTCCTATAATTCCCTTCCCTCTTAGGGGAAGGGTCAGGGATGGGGTAAAATCAAGTAACATGAAACCAATACAAACCACCATCGCTTGGGAAATCCAACAAAACCCAATTTATTCCAATAATCAAAAGCTATCAAACTACAAAGCCATTTTCAGAAATGACAACGGCAAACTCCTAAACGTGGCGAAAACAAGCTACACCCCTACAACTAACCAACGATTTTTAGAAGTAGTACACAAAATGCAAGAAATCACAGGTTTTCCGCTTCAAACTTTCGATGAATTTGAAGGGGGTAAAAAGGTAATGGCATTTTTAGAATGTTCGGAGGGCATCAAAGTTTGCGGCTACGAATTCAATGATTATATGATAATTGGCAATAGCCACGACAGCAGCACAGGCTTTTTTATGGGTAATAGTTCTAAAATGATTCGTTGCTCAAATCGGTTTTCAAAAATCTTTCGCCAATTACAGGTACATCACACCAAAAACCACGATACAAAAATTGACGAATTAATCCGATACTTTGAAACTTACATGCGTGAGCGTAAAGATTTATACATCAAAATGGCAAGAATGCACACCTCAAAAGTTGATAATTCAATCAAAAAATCATTGGTCGAACGATTAACCCGAATGAATGAAGAGGAAAAATTAGGCATTGTCGAACTCTCTCCAAGAAAACGAAATATAATTGATAATATCAACGCATCAATCCAAAGAGAATGCTTTGATTTAGGCGATACCGCTTTCGGTTTACTACAAGGAATCACCCATTTTACCACCCACATCCGAAAAAACAAAGAGGAAGTTTTCGGCAACACCTTTGGTGGTTCTGCCCGAATCAACGAAGAAGCATTCAAATTTTGTGAAGCACTAATTTAAAAAGTCCTCTAAACCCCTCTCCATTTGGAGAGGGGCAGGGGTGAGGTTATTATGTACCAATTTTCAACCAAAAAAGGGGCTAATATTTACAACTTCATACAGCCCCTTAGAAATATCAAAATACATCCATTTTGATGCTTTTGACAGCAAAGGAGATAGATTTATAATTCAAACCAAAGACGTTGATTTTAAAACTTTTGAGTTTATCCAATAATCATAATTATCACAAAAATCATGGTTCATACATTTGACAACTACCGCCAATATCCAGCAATTTCAAACAGCGACTTATCAGAGTTCCGAGATTTTATCTTTGCTAAAAAACGATTTAAACCATTCAAAGCCTTTGCATTTGGCAGTGCCTTACACGAGCATTTGCTCGAACCCCACAAACCCCATTTCATACCCGATACAGTTGACAAAGACTTAATATTACACATATCAAATAAGGTACGAGAAAACAAATTTTGTAAATGGGTTTTACAATTTTCAAGAAAAGAGCAAGGCTTTTTATTTGAAGATGAAAATACAAAATTGCCTTGCAAAGCCAAAATTGACATGGTTCTGAAACAAAACCTAATCGTAGATTTCAAAACAACTAGCCAACCCAATGAAGCCGCTTTTCTAAAATCGTGCATCGAATACGAATACGACCGCCAAGCAGCTTTTTATTCGGATGCAATCCGTAATTTTCAAAAAAATCCCCTCTCCCATCAGATAGGAGGCCAAAGCAACCGTTGCTACCGTGAGGTAAAATTTATTTTCGTTGGTATTCAGAAAAAAGCACCTTATGACATTTTCATATTTGATGCATCCACCGAAAAAGGTTTTATAGGGTACGGTCGAAAAAAATACCAATCGCTTCTCAAAACTTGGCAAGAAATGGGAGGAATCGAAAGCGGTTTCACCCCTTCAACATGGAATAGAAATTTATTACAAAACGTAGCATAAAATTCCCTTCCCTATTGGGGAAGGGTAAGGGCGACCGTCGCTACGGATGGAGTTATGTACGAAAAATACTACAACCAACTCCTCACAGGACGTGAGGAGTTTTGGCAAACAACAAGCCTAAGCCAAAGAAACCATAAATTAAACCGCTTGATTTTGTACGCCAATGCTTGCGGTGTAGATTTGGTGGAATTTATGATGGAATATGAAGGCCAAAAAGCAGAATTAGCAATCAAAAAAGCAAAACCCGTTTTGCAAAAGCAAACTCAAAAGCATGAAGAGAAGCAAAAAGCATTTTTCAAATGCCCTTTTTGTGAGTTTGTTACCGAAAGCCAAAAAAGCCTTTCGGGACACTTCAAGAAACACAGCAAGAAATATGAAATATTTAGTCTAAAAAGCAACCAAAACAATGGAATGGAAAAATCAAATATTAAAATGTGAGTACGAAGATGGAAACCTACAATTCTTCAATCCATCGCAAATCGTAGATATACTTTTTACTGAAAACAATATTCAAATCACCACAACCACCCGAGAAACCTTCGGATTCCCATTAGATTTGAACAAAGACAACGTAGAAGAATTTTTGACCAAACAAACATAAAATTTAACACCTCCAAAGGTGTTGAATGGAGGCCCAAACACGCCCTCCGCACCCACCCTCCAGCCCTTCAAATTGGCTTTTCTTAGTAGAATCATAAAATTAACAAAAGCCATTTTCCTACTCGCCCACCCAACCCTCACACGGCATACCCGCCAATAAGGTTATACATTGCATGCTTGATTTTCCCAACGCACAAATTACACACAAGTCACTTGCAAGTTAGCTGGCAGAAAACCACACCTACAAGGGGTTCACTTCGTCTGCTTTGTGCAGCTTGGACTCACTTCTTTCGCCTACGCTTCCGCAGCAGCCCCCAAGTGGTAAACCATTGCAGGCATGGGGATAAACCCTGTGTCTTCTGCCAGCTTACGCAATCTGCCGTTCCTTGCGTGTTGCTCGGTTTCCCGTTGGCGGCGGTTCCGTCCCTTATCACTTTTTCATCATGTTCTTCGGTTCCTCACTTTCACTCTCGTTTCGCTTGTCAGCTTTGGCTTCCCCTGTGGTTGCTTGGGCAGGTTCTGCTCACTCTCATCCTTTTGTCGCTTCAGTTGCCCTCACTCCGGGCGTCCAGTGGGTTGTCCCTCAGCTGTGTAGCATTCGTTCTGGTCGCCCGGTTTTCCTTTTCAGCGTGGCGGGCCAGTTACTGTCTCAGGCAGCCTTGGTTTCTTGGCTCGTTTCCTTTCAGGGTGTTGTAGTTTCCTGCTCGTGGCGTGTCGCTTTGCTCCGTGCCTTGCGTCGTCGCCCATCCGTCTTAGTCTTAGGCTCTTACTCGCTCGGGTTCGGGCTAAGTAAGCTGGCTCGGGCGAGCCACATCTAAAAATAAAAGCCAAGACAAAATGCCTTGGCTTGAAAAATTAGAAAGATTAAACCCCAATAAACTCCATCCGCCCATTCGGAATATCCAAATCAGCTACCCGCCTTTGGTTGGCAGGTATAACCGCCAAAGGGTCATTTTGCCCCTCCAAGACAACCGATAATGGATTCGCTGAACCATTATAAACCTCAAACTGTGCCTGCTGCACATTTTGCGGAACAGTTATCACCAAAACATTCTCAGCATGATAAGCAATCAACTTCTTATCACCCGGCTGAACTGTATAGTTCTGACGAATAATCTTGAAAGATTCTCCAGTATCGCCCTTCGGCCCTTTCAAGTCAAGCAAATAATGCCTTGTTGCGGTACCATCGAATAACGATACAACACGATAGACTCCCTTTGCTAAGGTTTTAGTGTTAGGAACTAATGGCATTACACCATCATAGAAAACCCCACCATTCGATACAGATAACGTAGCTCCTTGCGGATTCTCAATAAGCAAAGTCAAATCTACTTGCTGATTTTGACTAACATTTGGCAAAAACAAAGCATTACTAAATCCTTCGTACGGTACACCTACAACCAAAAAACTATCCGATTTTTGAATCTGATAACTGGCCGTATTCACCAATTTTGCACTCCCAATCATAGACTCCTTTTCAGGATTCAAAACCAACTCGTCAGTTTTATGTTGAATCGCCCCCATTATCTCAGCTTCTGTCGGATAATCAAGACCAGCACTACGATAAAGACCATTGATTCCGTAAACCATCACATGGTTTTTACCCACAATATCCATTAAAAACTGACTTTCAAGATATACTTTCACCGGTCGGGCAGAAGTATTCACAACTGCAAATGTCAAATTCCCATCTTTCAATCTTAGTTTAAAATGTGGGTCATCAATCTGCTGTCCATCGTGGAAGTAAATCGTTGCTCCATTTTGGCTACCCAATAGCTCAAAATCACCCGAACTTTCGAAGAATAATTTTGGATTGAGCTGTTGCATCAACTGTGGAGTTGAAGCAATCACATTAACAACTTGACTTGCTATCGTTTCCGTCGGATTTGTTGTACTTCCTCCTCCAGTATTACTCCCACTTCCCACACTCCCATTACTCCCACTATTACTTTGGCCACTTCCCTCCTCTGTCTCAAACTTAATTTGGTAATCTCCTTCGTTCAAAATTGATTTCATATTAGATTTTTGCAGGATGCTTGCCATGTACCTCAAACTATCAATACGAGCATTCGGCCCGACAAACTCCTTCAATAATTTTGAACCTCCCAAAATTTGGGTCTTAGTATTCAAATCAACCATTTTGAGACCTTTCGATGTCGTAGCTTCCCTTCCCACATCTACCGAGACGGTAAATCCATCCTGCAAAAAGTTAATCATCAAATTTATCAGGTTGATGATGCTCGTATATTTTCGGGTTTTGCCATCCGCAACAATCTCAAAACCTCCACCAGGGGCATTCTTAAATATTCTCATAATTTTTTTAAACTCGTTTTATAAAAAAGAACCCCCTCTCCAGTCGGAGAGGGGGCAGGGGGTGAGGTTACACCCCAGTATCAACTTTTACTACTTTCACGGCGTTGTAAGCCCCGTTCTTCAAAGGATACTTTTCACCGTTGACATCCTGAAAGAAACTAATTCCAACTGCAACGAAAATCGGAGAAGTTAGATTGACATTTTGATTTTGGGCATCCTCCATACCGAAATCCAGATTAATCTCCGCAACTGCCGAATTTCCAATCTCAATGAAATCACTTTCATCCTCCACGGTAGAAAAATCATTCGCCTCAAAATTGATATTAGAAGCACAGCCAAAGAAGCGATAATGAGTTGCTCCTCTCGGAGCAGCAATCACAATCCTTGGGTTATGAGACGGAATATTTGCCGAAATTTCGCCAGTCTGTCGGTTAATACTAACCTCAGGTTTTAGATAAACGACACTGCCAAAAATAGCATTCTGATTGAAATCAAACCCCTCAAATAAGTTCGTTTCATCATCCAATACCCCACGCTGGCCGCGAGTATTTACCCCGTCTTTCTTAATAATCTCACTCATCTTCTGAGTTACCCGAGCCGTAAGATACCTATCCGAACCCTGAGAGATGACAATCCTCATCGCATCTCGAAGCAGTTTTCCAGATGAGGCCGCGTTACCGAACTCCGCCGCATTTTCACGAGTTCGTTCCATCGTCGGCGAATTGTTAAACTGTTCTTTAGAACCTCCACCAGCCCGACGAATCAGAGCTTTGCCACCTTGCGAATAACCTGAGAGTCCCCCCAAATTACCCTTGTACTTAATTAAACCAATCTGTTCTGCCATACTGCACCATACATTTTAAGTGTTGAAAAAAATTGAAACACCCTTTTCATGAAAAGATTTCGATGGCAAGAATAGTAAATGAAGAGTAATTTTTTAAATAAGCTATGTTGAATAGGTATTTTTATTCCATTTTATGCAACTACCCCGTTTAAACTTTCGAGGTATTTCGTTATTACATCAAACACTTTTTTGGAAAAATTAGTGAAAAGTTTTTTTTAAACCAGTTAGAAACTCTATTGTCAGTAATATTCAAAATTATAAAATCGAATACTATTGCAAAACAAGAATCTAATTAAACACGTACATGTCACTAAACCTGTTATTTTAGTGTAATTTGATATTTATTTCTAATCATCATACTTGTTTTGTGTAACTCCAATACATAAAGAATGAAATAGTGAAACAACCATAATCATAAACTCTTTGACCTAATCTTTTATCTTTAATCGCTCGAAAAGACTATCCAAACAATTTATCAGAAGGCCACCCTCCGAAACTCTCCTTAGCTTTTTATCAGTAAAATTGACCCTAAATTTACTTTCTTCGACACTATCGGCAATTACAAAAAACTGCTTCTTTCTGTCGTTAAGTTTAAATGGTAATTCGGCTAATTTTTGCGTAAAATATGGCTTTTCAAAATCTTCTGGGTCATACGGAAAAACCACATACATTTCGCCAAACTTGCTTGTGGCTCTTTCAAGGTTAAACTGCCTTGCATCATTATCTTTTTGGATAAAATCAAAAGTTTTGGCTTCGATTGCTATCGCATTACCTTGTTTGGTAATCAACAGAATATCGTATTCGGCTATGGTGTCGGTTCCGTGTGCTGAAATTTTGACGTTTGAGTAAGCCTCCACGATGTTATGCTTATGAGTTATCAAAAAGTCATAAAATCGGTTTTCGAGTAAAGCTTCAAAGTAAGTAGCGATTTTTGTGTATCCTAAGCTATTAAAGAGGGTATCGTCTAATTTTATACTTTTTGCGTTCAGTTTTTGTGCTAATTTTGGGTTATTTATATCAATATACTCAACTTTTTCCTCAAAATTTAACATTTGGGCAAAGAGAGACTTCTCAATTTCATCGGGTTTATTAAATATCAAGTTTTTAATATTTGTTGCTAAAGAATTCAGCCCCTGCGAATCAAAAAAAGTATTCAATGGTACATTCCGTTTCGATTGTTTTAGCCGATTGGCAGTATCGAGTTCGTTACCTGATACCGCTTTTTTTAATATTCCATCTTTTAGGTTGGTCTCGATAGATTCCACAACAAATTTACTTCTTGAATTACTCCTGAGAAGGTCGGCAATCTCTTCGAGCGAGTAGTTTCCTTTTTTATCAATCATTTTATTAGCCGTGTGCCTAAAAGCGTACTCTCTGAAATCGTTGAAGCCGAATAAGTCTTCAAATTTTTTGATGGGTAGCTGCTGTCGATGATGATAAAACAAACTCGATGATTTGATTTTCTGGTTATATAACATCAGGATTTCTTCGGCACTCAAATCAACCTCGGTTTTGATTTGATTGGCCTTTAGTTTACCATTTTCATTATGGATAATCTCAATGGTTGGCACATCGAAATTATTGGGCGGATTCAGATAACAAACCCTGTCTTGGGGCATATTACGTTGAAAAAAACACTGGTACATAGCCAGCATTAGGGGCTTTAGGCCACCTCCGATATTCCAAATTATGGTTTCACTGGCTGATATATTACCAACGACAAAATCATTTATTTTTGAAATAACCCATTCTAATTGGATGTCCCCTCCCCTATTACTGCCTTCGGTAGAGAGGTCAATCTTGGCGGTTTTGATACCTCTTTTATTGAGTACCTCAACCATACCATCGGCCCAGCCTTTGTCTTTGGCATGCTTAGATTCTACTATAACAACCAGCTCTACTCCGTTTATCTGGACAGCCGGTATCAAATTAGTTGAGTTTTGCTCGGTAGAGCAGCAAATCATAATCATAGTTTTTGTATGGTTTTGGATAACAATTTATATATCAATTGCGGTAAATCAATTCTGACAGAGTTTTTAAAACCCATAATCACTTTTGTAAGGCTCGTAATCCACTTAAATATTGGTCTTCATTTCTATGGATTCACACAAGACTCCACCAAAGTTAGAACTCTGTCGTAATCCACTTAAATATTGGTCTTCATTTCTATTTGGAGATGAGGCTGGATTTGAAAACTTTGAACTGTCGTAATCCACTTAAATATTGGTCTTCATTGCTATTAGAGATGGATAAGCTGCCCACCGAAAAGCTGCTGTCGTAATCCACTTAAATATTGGTCTTCATTTCTATGAGGAATCGACACAGAGTATTCGTCAAAGATATGTCGTAATCCACTTAAATATTGGTCTTCATTTCTATCAATAGCATTTGAGCATCCTCTCAAGCTAAATGTCGTAATCCACTTAAATATTGGTCTTCATTTCTATTGAAAAGAGCTACGTGGGACATAGTTCCATTATTTGTCGTAATCCACTTAAATATTGGTCTTCATTTCTATAGGAAAAATTTCGAAATACGTTTTTGAAAATGTTTGTCGTAATCCACTTAAATATTGGTCTTCATTTCTATAGGGTGGAAATGATGACGAACAAGCGAAAGTACTGTCGTAATCCACTTAAATATTGGTCTTCATTTCTATAGGAAAAATTTCGAAATACGTTTTTGAAAATGTTTGTCGTAATCCACTTAAATATTGGTCTTCATTTCTATAGGGTGGAAATGA
>JBKBNY010000003.1:0-166895 GCA_046295175.1 Spirosomataceae bacterium | reverse complement strand
TGACGAACAAGCGAAAGTACTGTCGTAATCCACTTAAATATTGGTCTTCATTTCTATAGGGTGGAAATGATGACGAACAAGCGAAAGTACTGTCGTAATCCACTTAAATATTGGTCTTCATTTCTATTGGTAGCTTTACAAATTACCGACTTGTGCCACTGTCGTAATCCACTTAAATATTGGTCTTCATTTCTATATTATCTTTTTTGTGGCGTATCTTTTTATCATGTTTGTCGTAATCCACTTAAATATTGGTCTTCATTTCTATTTTTTTGGAAAAAAAACCACATTGCTCATAGATGGCTGTCGTAATCCACTTAAATATTGGTCTTCATTTCTATGTGTATTTTCCGTTGCTGTTTTAACGGCAGCAATGTCGTAATCCACTTAAATATTGGTCTTCATTTCTATAGGAAACAATAACTATGAGGCAAATGCGACAAAACTGTCGTAATCCACTTAAATATTGGTCTTCATTTCTATCCGGAGTCGACAATGTCAAATTTCAAAACTATGATGTCGTAATCCACTTAAATATTGGTCTTCATTTCTATAAGTTAAAACGATGTTACTAAAATCTCTGAAAAAGTCGTAATCCACTTAAATATTGGTCTTCATTTCTATCCGGAGTCGACAATGTCAAATTTCAAAACTATGATGTCGTAATCCACTTAAATATTGGTCTTCATTTCTATTGATAGGAGCACCTTCAGAGAAGAATGGCTTATCTGTCGTAATCCACTTAAATATTGGTCTTCATTTCTATAGGTAAGTTTTTCTCCCAACTTCAGCAGCACTATGTCGTAATCCACTTAAATATTGGTCTTCATTTCTATAATACGACGATTTTAGTCGAACACTTACTTACAATGTCGTAATCCACTTAAATATTGGTCTTCATTTCTATAATTTGGATGGTTTAGGTGGATGTTATATCACTGTCGTAATCCACTTAAATATTGGTCTTCATTTCTATTGGAGCCCAAGGTGCTGGAAAAGGCACTATTAACGGTCGTAATCCACTTAAATATTGGTCTTCATTTCTATTCCAAGTTAGGAGAAAAAAAGAAAAACAAAATTTTGTCGTAATCCACTTAAATATTGGTCTTCATTTCTATAGACAAAGTTGTAAATGGAACAACCTACAAGCAATGTCGTAATCCACTTAAATATTGGTCTTCATTTCTATCAAACAGGGGAAGAACTTACACAAACTAAAGTCGTAATCCACTTAAATATTGGTCTTCATTTCTATTCAGAAGATGCAAGAGAATATGATTTTTCATAATTTGTCGTAATCCACTTAAATATTGGTCTTCATTTCTATTTGAAGAAGAAATTGCAAAATCAAACAGATTTGTCGTAATCCACTTAAATATTGGTCTTCATTTCTATACCTATATTAGTAGGTGATTGGGTTTATATTAAAAATAGGTCGTAATCCACTTAAATATTGGTCTTCATTTCTATAAACTCAAACGGCATTCGTGCCAAGTACACCAAAGATGTCGTAATCCACTTAAATATTGGTCTTCATTTCTATTGGGGTTGTAGTGTCTTTAGAAGATGCTTCAAGCTATGTCGTAATCCACTTAAATATTGGTCTTCATTTCTATTTTTGTCTGATTACACAAAAGATTCTTCAATCAATGTCGTAATCCACTTAAATATTGGTCTTCATTTCTATCTTTGGAGGAGCGTCTTAAAGCATGGGCAGAAAATGTCGTAATCCACTTAAATATTGGTCTTCATTTCTATTTTCCTACGATTGATGAACAATACAATCAAAATGTCGTAATCCACTTAAATATTGGTCTTCATTTCTATATTGCCAGCTTCCCAGACGGTGCTGTTATTAGTGAGTCGTAATCCACTTAAATATTGGTCTTCATTTCTATAAACAGATATTTTTGAATATCTTGATAACAAACTGTCGTAATCCACTTAAATATTGGTCTTCATTTCTATTATTAAATAAAGATTATTTTCTACAAGTAATAGATGTCGTAATCCACTTAAATATTGGTCTTCATTTCTATGCCCAAAAGTAAATCCCTCTACAGGAGAAGAAGTTGTCGTAATCCACTTAAATATTGGTCTTCATTTCTATTGTATATCAAGAAGTAAACGAATTTTATGAGTTTTTTGTCGTAATCCACTTAAATATTGGTCTTCATTTCTATACAATTTGGGAAGGTTGCGTAGTAAAAAAAGTAGGGTCGTAATCCACTTAAATATTGGTCTTCATTTCTATCAGATGAAAAATGGCGTAAGAATCGCAAGTTGGTTTGTCGTAATCCACTTAAATATTGGTCTTCATTTCTATTCTGATGAAAATGGAGAAAAACAACCTGTTGTTAAGTCGTAATCCACTTAAATATTGGTCTTCATTTCTATAAAAGAGCAGCAAGAAAAACCTCATTTAATGCTTATGTCGTAATCCACTTAAATATTGGTCTTCATTTCTATTTCAGATTTTGTTGCGGAATCTAATTATACAGATGTCGTAATCCACTTAAATATTGGTCTTCATTTCTATACTGACACCTAAAGTGTCAGAAATAGACACAAAAAAGTCGTAATCCACTTAAATATTGGTCTTCATTTCTATTCATTACGACAAACAAGAAGAAATGAACGAGTAGGTCGTAATCCACTTAAATATTGGTCTTCATTTCTATCGGAATTAATTACGAGCTAACCGAACAGCAAGGTCGTAATCCACTTAAATATTGGTCTTCATTTCTATCTGTAGAAAAGAAAAAAGAAAAAACTGTAAATAAATGTCGTAATCCACTTAAATATTGGTCTTCATTTCTATGGTATAACTACACAACTTCTCGGAATGATTGTCGTAATCCACTTAAATATTGGTCTTCATTTCTATAATTCAAAAATTTCTGACTTATTATTATTACATGTCGTAATCCACTTAAATATTGGTCTTCATTTCTATTAAATTGGTAAATGACCAAAACGAGGAGGTAGAATGTCGTAATCCACTTAAATATTGGTCTTCATTTCTATATTATTCAGCAGCTTTATTACGCAACAGAATGGTCGTAATCCACTTAAATATTGGTCTTCATTTCTATTTTATAATCTAAAATCGGATGAAACGCAAGTGCAAAAGTCGTAATCCACTTAAATATTGGTCTTCATTTCTATTATGGAAGATGGGTTTGAAAAAGCTCTACACTTCTGTCGTAATCCACTTAAATATTGGTCTTCATTTCTATAGAAAGGTGTTGAATTATCTGTAACCATTATGTCGTAATCCACTTAAATATTGGTCTTCATTTCTATTTACTTATTTAGGAACATTAAGTAAATAATTTTCTTTGTCGTAATCCACTTAAATATTGGTCTTCATTTCTATTATAATACTGACATCATAGTAGAAAAATATGGTGTCGTAATCCACTTAAATATTGGTCTTCATTTCTATAAACATGAAACTTCTTTTAAGTAAAGAATTTTTGTCGTAATCCACTTAAATATTGGTCTTCATTTCTATATTAAATTCTAAAGGTGAATATCAGTTTGTTGAAAGTCGTAATCCACTTAAATATTGGTCTTCATTTCTATCCGTTGATATTGCAAATCAAGCATATCATAATAATTGTCGTAATCCACTTAAATATTGGTCTTCATTTCTATAATGCCAAATTTAGGCCGTCCAGCAGACCCAAATGTCGTAATCCACTTAAATATTGGTCTTCATTTCTATACCAAAAGAGAATTGCCATCTTTGGCCGAGATAGTCGTAATCCACTTAAATATTGGTCTTCATTTCTATAACCAAAAGGGACACATTGTGTCTGTCCCATGTGTCGTAATCCACTTAAATATTGGTCTTCATTTCTATTTTATCTAGCATAGCAAGTTTGCTTACAAATAAATATGTCGTAATCCACTTAAATATTGGTCTTCATTTCTATCCCTCTCAAAACTTGGGAGAACTGTTCCCTAATGTCGTAATCCACTTAAATATTGGTCTTCATTTCTATTAAGAATATATAGTGATAAAGGCGAATGTTTTGTCGTAATCCACTTAAATATTGGTCTTCATTTCTATCTAAAGAAAGTGTGTTTTTACACCCAATTGCAACCTGTCGTAATCCACTTAAATATTGGTCTTCATTTCTATAAAATACAGAAGCGTGGAATTTGAGAACGCAAAATGTCGTAATCCACTTAAATATTGGTCTTCATTTCTATGCTTATTGGAGCTATGAATTTAGTATAGTTGATTCTGTCGTAATCCACTTAAATATTGGTCTTCATTTCTATGAACAGGATGGATTAAATCGAAATTAGGAGAAAGTCGTAATCCACTTAAATATTGGTCTTCATTTCTATGTAAATAAATATAGTAGAAAAACAATAGAACAATGTGTCGTAATCCACTTAAATATTGGTCTTCATTTCTATATTTATTAGAAGTAGAAGTATATAACTCTACTACTGTCGTAATCCACTTAAATATTGGTCTTCATTTCTATCTTTTGAACCTGTATGGTTCGATTCAAACTTGAATGTCGTAATCCACTTAAATATTGGTCTTCATTTCTATAGCCATCAATTCAATAAACAAATTTGTAAAAGTCGTAATCCACTTAAATATTGGTCTTCATTTCTATTTCAAAAGTGTATTGATTTCATCACAAACGACACGTCGTAATCCACTTAAATATTGGTCTTCATTTCTATCCTGTATTTGAGTTAAGTACCTGATTGATAAGTACTTAGACATATTTGAGTTGTTTTTAGAATCAAGGTAATTTGCCAATCAGAAAAAATAATTCACATTTTATCCACATTTTTATAAAATTAAGGTTAGTTTTTTACCCGTAAGATACTCCCAGTCTGGTTCGGCATCTCCACAATGATACACATTACTTTTACCAAAACCCGATAGAGGTATAATCAATAAATTACTTTTGGGGTAGCCACTTAAAATTTTTTCGATGGCAATTCTCAGTTTTTGAAATTGAAATCTATTGAGAGGTCCCACAAAAACCGAGAATTGGATTCTCTCAAGCCCAAAATCTAATAACTTATTGGCTACTCGTTCTCTTATTTTATCGTTTTCGATGTCATAACATGCAATCACAATCATGGCTTTGTCTCGAAATTAGTGAGTGTTTTTGATAATTCAAAAGCAAATCGATAAATATGCGAAGTCCGCTTGAGCATCTTATCACAAAAGATTGTTTTTTCGTTCATAAATTTATCAAAAAGCGGAATAAAATACTGCTTGCCCGCCCTACTGAGCCAAACCCCATTGTTTTTGGGTTCGAAGAAATTAGGCTTTACTTCGTTTCTCAAAATAGCCTGCATAAGCATCCTGTCTATCCAAGGTCTGAAAGGCTCAATGAGGTCAAAAGCCAGTGTAGGTTGGTTATACTCATCGGCATGGAGGAGGCCTAAGTAGGGGTCGAGCCCCACAACAAAGAGGGCGTTCTCGATATGCCCATAGAGTATCCCATAAAGGTAATTGAGGGCAGCATTGAAGGGGTCGTGGGCGGGGCGGCGGTTGCGGTCTTCAAACCTGAACTCATCGGGCATTGCCTCCGAAACCGCCCGCCAGTAGTATCGTGCCAATGTGCCTTCTTTGCCCATCAACGAAGCCGAGCATTCGGTTAGGGGTTTGTCGGCAAACTGTATGAAGTCAGCCAAAACCGTTTTCATTTTTAGGATTATTTCATCAATAGACTTACTATGGGCAATCTTTCGAGATTTCAGGTAGTTGAGGTTCTCGATTTGTTCGTTGGTTTTATGCTCAAATAGTTCAATTACCCATGCTGTTGAGCGTAAATCGAGAGCAAAAAGCACTTGTTGCCTTCGGTTAGTGGCCAAATGCCCAAACGAAGCACTCCAAAGCCGCCCTTCGATACTGCCCAACCCATCGTGGAAATAAATCGGAATCTTGTTTTGGATGGCCAATCTGATAGCCGAGGAGCTAATCCAGCATTGGGCAGTTATCGAAATGCTCGTCAGCTTTTGTGGGCCAATGAGCCTTTCGTGTTTATCGGTTTGAAGATGAAAGCACCCTTTCCGAACTTTCAGATTGATGCCTTTGGTATCGAGTACAAGGTGCATATCCGATAGGATTGATATGTTTAAATAAAATCAAGGTATCCGAACTCTATCCAACCGATAGGCTCATATTGTTCGGTTTCTTGGAGGGTTTTATCATACATTCTCCTGATGTTTTTATAATTGGGGCTATCGGCGGTCTTTATTTGTTTGATAAATTCAATACCACCCTCAATTTGTTGCTGATAGGTTGTAAGCCATTTTGTGGGTTGTGAGCCATTTCTGAAATGAATCTGCAGAACAGTCCTGAGTTTTTCAATTTCTTTTTTCAGGCTTTTGTAATATTCCGATGGTATATCTACCCCATCGGTTACGACCAAGCCCGTAACCACCTTTGGCTCGTGTGGTGGTATAAATCTTATTTTGCTGGGGTTAAACTCTAAGCCATAACCAGTACACACATACTCGATTTTCTGAAAATCTTCGATTCCTATAGGTTTATGCGATGAAAACGTCAGGTCATCGGCAAATCGGGTATAAACCCATGCTTGCTGGTTTGATAGTTTGGTTAGGTCTTGGTCTAAAAGTAGAGTGGCAAAGTTTGATAAAACTGGCGAAGTTGGCGAACCCATCGGTAGCCGCCCCTTATAGGTAGTAAGTTTAGTAAGGATTGTGGCGATTTCATCCGAAAAATTGAATGGCGGACAGCTAAAAATATCGTGAACTTCTTGGTATTTTATTTGATGGAAGAAATCACGGAAATCGGCATTGAGCATCCATTCGTTTGAGCAGTGCCTTTGGGCATTACTCCGAATGTTTCTGGGGGCAATATCAAAAGGAGGGCTTATCAAGAAACCGTAGGCAGCCTCCGAACGAACCCCAAAATAAACAACCTGAAGATACTCATTCAAGATTCTGAGGATGGATTTTAAAGAATCTTCTGGGTCTTCGATGTACCGAAATCCATCGCCATATTTTTTAGGTATCTTGAACTCATTATAAAAAGGTTTTTCTGCAATTTCTAATAAAAAATCGACCGAGGAATCAAACAAAGAAGCTAATTTTTCAGTCGAATTTATTTTACAAAACAACTTTGCTTTTAGCTTAAAAAGCATCTGGGGGTCGTTCAGATTCGCCATATTTTTTAATATTTAGCATACAATACGTCAAAGAACAGCATTACTGTATCAGCTCTTACCTTTTTAGCCAATGAAAAGGCGTTTGGGTTTGCCAGCCAAAGCCCTTGCTTTTGCCTTTGCCCAAGCCAATATAATCGGGCAGGCTGATGTTGGTTTCATAAATCACATCAAAAGCCTCGAAGTGAATGCCCTTTTTATCGTTGTTAGTAAAGTTTTTGGCACCAAGTTGGTGGTAATCGAGTATTGTAACTTTCAGTTGGTTTTCAGGAATCTGGTGGCCCATGGCGTAGCAAAAATCAATGATTTGCCCCATCAGAATCCCCTCCAAAAATTGAACCCGCTGAACCATACTTAGGTTTGATGTCCAGATTTTAAAATTATCAATTTTTTCGTGGTTATCGGCCCTGTAGCTCACATTGAGGGGCAACCAATGGTTTATTTTGTATTTCTGGGGCTGGTTTAATAGGTTTAGTTCTACCGAATAATCTTCGATATCAAACTCTAACAAGATTCTGGGGGCATTATTGGCTCTGACATACTCCAAGAAATTCATCACCACCCCTACCCCTTTGCCAACCGCAAATAGCCCTGCCAGATAGAAAAACTTTCGATACCCAGATTCGTGTATCATCTCGGTTTTTATCGAACGATACTGTATAGACGGATAACCCAAGAGGGTCTGCTCGCCTTCGCCTGTATGATTGTGAAACTCCTGAATCTGCCCCTCAACTACGCTGTTGATGAGCGTTTTAAAGCTCTGGATTTGGTCGGGGCGGAGTTCATATTCTAAGAATCTAACGAGGATTGCGGGTAGTTGGGGCATGGGGTTTAGGTTGCTTGACTTTGTACTGTTTGGTAAATCTCTAAGGCTTCGTTAATACTTATTGGTTTTTTTCTTGGTTCGATTCTGAGTTCTTTATTGCCAGGCGAATCGTAATTATTATCAATCCATATCAAGTATTCATCTTTATTAATATTTGCAGGGTTATTTTTTGCTACTACATACTCCCCTTCTTCATCAAATTTCAAATAAAAAGTGATTTCGTACAATAAAAAATACTCATTTCTTACTTTATCTTTTTGTTCGACGGCGGTAGTAGTGTTAATATATGGCAAAAAAGAGAGGTTGCCCCCTCCTACCATTTGAGAACTAATCTGCTGCCCCCAGTTTCTGATGTCTCCTTCGCTCGAAAGATTTGACTCAAAACAAGACAAAACATAATTCTGATTTAGCACCAAGTGTACATTTAATCTTTTTTGAAGACCATCTTTCCAATCTTTGTTAAAGATATAGTACAACCAAATAAAAGCTGGAAGTATAAACCCAGATACCGACAAAGCTGGGTCAATCACTTTATCCCAAAATGTGGTTTTATCAGGGAGTTTAATGTAATAATTAAACACAAAAAAGACAATCAGCGGCACCAAAATCACAATTAATGGTAAATACCTGTAGGTTTTGAAACCATTCTCAAAAATTGATTTGAATTTGCTCATATACAATTTATTAATAAATTAATAATTTGACAATCAACGAATTACGCTATTTTAAATATGGAGATTGCTCATATCCAAACACAGATAAATGCTAATTAAAAATCGGCTTTTTATGTGTATTAATTCAATAATGCATTGATTGTTGGCTTACGAAACTTAACTTAAAGTTCAATTAAATCCCCAATCTGAAAATCAGTCGAATGGCTCTCAATGACAACCCCTGCATTAATACGAGGCTCAAAAGTTGCCACAAACTTTGTGGGGTGAAAATGATGTATCAGCACACCATAAAGCCAGATAGGCCCTCTACCCGAAATAATTACTCCTTTGTTATAAAACTTCTTAATATCGGGCAGCTCCATTCGCTTCAAATCGGCGGGTTCGAGGGTATTCTCAAGCTCAAACTCTATCAGGTTCCATTTTTCGGTTTGGGTGGTTTTGTATTTAATCATGGATTTAAGTCATTATAGAGGTTTTGGGCTTTTTCCTGCCCGAGCCATTTGATGATGTCTGACCAAGGATATTTTGGGAAGTTGTTTTTTCTCCACTCAGATTTTTTATCATCTAATTCGATTTGGTAGTTAATTTTTAGGCTCTCGATAATTTTATGTATTTGGTTTTCTGAAAAAACAATTTTTTTACTAATCCTTTTATTCAGCACTTCTTTTATTTTAATGAAAGAGGAAGTATCCAAGTCCATATCTTGATTAATAATTTCATTCAATTTGTTATTTTTGCGTTCGTTCAATATTCTATCTCTTTCACTCTTTAAAAGTTGAAACCATTTGGTATTTGTAAAATTAGAAATTTTTGTTTCTATCATTTGAGGTTCATTACAAGAAATCAAAATTTGAAACTCATCATACAGTTTTTTATTTTTTTCAACTTCTGAGAGTACGGCTTCAATATCAAAATCTTTTTTCAGATTTGAATATTTTTTATAAAATTCGATTGATTTTTCAAATTCATCATTTTCAAGATAAGAATTCGCATCACTCAATATTTGATTTATTTTATCTTCTTTTTCTTTATCCTCTTTTTTTAAGTTTTCAATATCAGATGAAGTAGCATAAGAAGGGATAGTTTTATTAAAACCTGTTATTATTGAATAGTTTTTAAGATAATATCCTTTACTCTTTACAAGTTGAAAATCTGCCAAATCCATGTAATTAAGTTTACTTTCATCAGAAATAATCGTTGCCATAGCTATCAACTCTGTCATTCTTTCACTCCAAAGGACTTGGTTCTGAACTCTCATTCTTGTTTCAAAAACCTTCATGTATGATTCACAATCATAAGTTGTTTGTATTTTAACGCTAATTCGCCCATAACCAAATGGTTTTATTCCTCCAATATTGTGATACGCATTATTAACTCCATGTAATTTTAAAGTAGAAATCAAGGCTCCAATTTCAATTTTTTTAAGATTATGAAATCGTATAACTCCTACAAATGTTGAACCTTTTGGAAGTGGTTTAGAATTAGAAATCAGTTTGTTTTTACTTAAATCAATGATTTGAGGTTTTGTTTCGCTGTGAACAGCATACCTTTTGAATCCTCTTAGTGATGGATTACCTACGTTATATGTATTGTATGATACAACCTTATCAGATTGACTATGTTGCGTAATATAGAATGGTGTATAAGATGATTTAGGGCTTGATAAAATATTTGGTTGTTCGTCCATAGGATTAATTTCACCTACTGCCTTAAAGTGAGAGATAAATACCCTCCCTTTGCTTTCAAAACCTTTTTGAATAGTTCCAAAAATACATTCTGCCAAATCAATTCCATTTTCAGGTTTATTAGGTAGTAAATCTGCTACATGGTATTTTACAGGCTGTTTGTACATAAAAGTTAATCCAAAGTCAATTAAATTTTTACCGCTCATTCTAAAAAAAACAGGAATGCCGTTTTTTAAATGATTTTTCCAAAATGTCCAATCTTTTAATTCTTCTGATTCACTTTTACCATCACGATTAATAAATAAAAAGGTTTCCATTTGTTCTTTCAAAACTTTAATTTCAACCTTTTTATCTTTCAAAACTTCATCTTTTTTACCTCTAAATACATATTCACCTTTCCTTGCTTCTTTTTCTTTGTATGCAGTTGCTTGCCCTACACAAACAATTCTACCATAAAATACATCATCACTATCTTCATTAATTTTTGCATAATTTAGTGGCTGAAACTTACTCACCCAAGATTTTTGTTTTTCATCTTCATCTAATGGATGTATTTGAAATTCATGCTCTAATTTATTTTTGAATAAAACTTCAACATCTTTAGCTTTTGAATCAATATTAATAATGTTTTCATACTTATATGCTCCTGTTCTCTCATCAAAATTAGTGCTTACTGAACTACTAAAATTATCACTAAAACCATTATTAAAAATTTTATCAAGGTCTGTATATCTAATCTTCAATGGTGTCCCGCATGAGTAAATAAAAAAATCATTACCTTTTTGAATCAAATAACCACATGAAATATTTTCTTTTTGGCTTGATAATTCATAACCTTCATCCATTACATCTTCTTTGTTCTTAATTGTTTGCCTAATAGCATGATGGTCATTATTAATTTGCTTCATCCTCGAAAAACTCATTATCTCCAATACATTCCGAAGCATACCTTTAATCGAGGTTGCCGGTATAAAATATTTCTTATCTCCGTTTACCTCTACATGAGAAAACTCCGAGGTTACTTGTTCACCTTCTCCAGGTTTCGCATGCCCATTCCGAATAAAAATAGGCGTTTCGGCAGTGATTGTCACGGCTATTTCGCCACTTTCGCCATCTTCAAATGGTACATCATGGCTAATTAAATCTGCCCAGTCGGGTTTATATACTTCACTTTCAGTGGGAGCCGGAACAAAATTATAGGGTGATTTTATCATCGTTTTCAGAGGTTTTTATTATTCAAATCCAACAAATATGAGGGCTTTTATGGTTAGAACTTCCATGCCTTCGCAAAGAGGGTCGGGTTCGGGTATCCATAATTGCTTGAATTTCAGGTGTTTTACACCTTTTATACGGTGAGTATGATATTTTTTTTCAATCAATTCATGTTCGGTGCTAATATCTTTCAGGCAAATTCGATTAATCAAATACCTATGTGTATGCTTTATTTGAATTGAAACTTCCTCGTTTTCAGCCCATAAAAGCCCCTCAATAATAAAAGGGTTCTCCTGATTGATATATTGAGAGAAATCAACCGTCTGATTCTTGAAAACAGCAGGACTTTGCTTATCCGATTGCCATAAATAGCCTGAGTAGGTTAATTTGGGAATATCCATTAAACTATCAATTTTGTTGGTATTCATATATTTTTTCTTCGTTGTTATAGAGTGTACCAGTAAAAATCCCATGACCTTTGGTAGTCATTCCCCCCAAAGGCAAAAGCCCTTTGCAGATGTCTTTGAGGGCTGCTTCAAGGGCTTCAATCACAGTTGGCTCATCAAAATCAAGTTTTTCTAAGTTGACATTTAAGATAATTTCGGCATTTTCATCTTTAAAATGAGACACTTTCTCCGAAAACAAGGCACTATCCATGGCTCCACCAGTAAATCTATCGATGGCAACGTGATTCAGTATTTTGTTGTTATCCACTTCATTCGAGTAGTACAAATCGTCAATAACAACTACTCCTCGTTTTCCTTCTTGACCTTGAGCTTCAAAACCAAATAATTCTCTGACCGCTGGGTTTTCAGTGTCTGTTTTGGTATTAGGGTTACCAGTAAAGAACCCATTTAGTTTATTGTAGTAGAAAGCAACCCTGTGCGACAAAGCCCCTTTGATTGAGGACGCAGGAATTAATGTTTTGGTCTTATACCCAAGTCCTTCATCTGTATAATGTACAGTAATTTCTTCAACGGGTTTATTATTGACCTCCTTATCGCCCGAACCAGAACTGAAAATAAAAAACATATCAGGCTTCAGTTTTAGCTGATACGTATATGTAGAATCTGTATTAACTACCTCTTTTAACTCTAACCCAACATTTTCAGCATTAAGCAAAGGGTCAAAATTTGTATAATCTCTAAAATCTTCTTCGGTTGTCAAATCATAGACTCGCTGGGCTAATTTAACAACTTCTAAGTTTCCATAGCCTTTTCGAGTACCTTGTCCAATCCTAAATGTTGGTTTCTTGATTTCTTCGATGATAGAACCCCAAATATCCTTATCTGCTTCAGTCCCAATTAATTCTATCTCAAAAATAAAACGGGTGCCTGCATAAACCACTTCATTATTAAAAAGACCTTTATCAGTTGCCACCCCTTTTTCGGTGATTCTTACGTGTTGCCGAGAGGGCAATTCGCTGAATTTTTGAATCAACTTCTCGACTTCATCATTCAATTCTCCTTCGGCAACTGTATCATTTTTGTATTGCATATACGCAGAGCTGATTCTGATACGAGAACCATAACCTTTGGGAATTTCATCTTCTGGAACTTCTTTACCTAATCTCTCTTGATAAAACTCTTGATAGGCTTTTAATTGATTGCCAGATAATTGATAACCCCACAGTTTGACAATTTCTTCTTTTTCTTTATCAAAAGATTCAAAATCGTATTTATCCAAAAAAATATGGCTCAAAACACCTGACAGTGAGGTGCCTTGAATCATGGGCAGTCCTAAATAGTCTTTCTGAACAATGGCATCTTTGAGTAGTGAATGTTCACCCGAACCCACAAAAAGTGCTGTCTTGGCTTGAAGTACAATCCTTGCTATGTATCTATGTGTATTCATTTTTCTTTATTTTTTTTAGAAGCCTCTTTGGCTAATTCGCCTGCATATTTGGCAATAGCAAGAACTCCGAAATCTTTTAAACAATTAAAAACATCCTCGAACTTTTCTCTATTTCTGCTTTTATTCCAGAATTTTTCAGCCGAAACACCACAGCATAAAAATCCAGTATCTTTATCGAACAAGTTTTTTTTAAGGGCCTCAATACTTTCCGAAAAAGTAGCCTTTTCTCTAATCTGTCCCCATTGACTTGGGCTTATGCCCTTCAAGCTATCTTTTTCTGGGTTGTTATGCACAGCTTCATGAATTGCCTTTGCTTCTTTCTCAAAGTTTTCCTTTTCTTCCTTTTTCTTTAGCAAAAGCCTCATTAATGGCGTATCTACGAGGGCATCAACCTTATCAGCTATTTTATTACTCGTATCCTCATTTTTCTCAAATTGCCAAACTGCATTTTCGCCAACCTCCAAAAATTTCGGATTGTATAAAACCCTTCCAAGCCCTTCATTAAGATACTCGCCCACAAGTCCCTTTTTTTCTGTGTCAATTTGTCCGTTTTCGATGTAAATAACCGAACCCTTTAATATGCAATGCCTTTGGGTGTTCGGAGAATTGCGAGTAAGGTTCCATGGCGAATACGAATAAGTTCGAATTTGTGATTTACTCCAGTCAATTGTTCCCCCAATGATGCCTAAATCTTCGGCTTTGGGTTGGTAAGTTGGATACCCAAAGGCGTTGTAAAAGCAAAGGTTGCTTTCAGCATATACAATGATGTTTTCAGTATCAGCTTGGCTTAAATGTGTAGATTTAGTTGCATTTGCCAGTGCTTCGATAACTACCTTACCATATTGAGCAGATTTCGATTTGCCAATAAATTTCGTTCCAATCAAATTCTCTTCAATCAATCCGATTAAATCCTCAGAATCGTACATAATCGAAAAGGTAAATGTTTGGCCTTGTTCGAGAGAACTCACACCAAACATTTTACTATCCTTCGATGCCCTCGTCGTGCGGTCTTGAGCAGATTTCAAGGCAAAATTTTTGGAAACATCCCTTTGTTTAACACGGTTTTCGTTTATATAACCTCGACGAATTTGTTTGGGTTGAATACCTTTTTCTTTAAACCATTTTTCAATTTTTTCATCACAAGCAAACTGTGCCCAAACCATATCTTTCAATTCGTCTGTCTTTTCTTTCGGTTCAAACAAAGAAAAAGGCATGGCATAACTAATAGATTCTCCATCCGAAATGTGAGCATCGCCAAACAAAACTTTATTAGAATGAAGAAGTTTATATGCTTCTGTCATCGAGAATTTTTTATAAATAGCGTGTGCTACCAAACCCAAGAAACTACTTCCCGGTATAGAGTCCAAAGTCTCCAAATTGCCTTCAGTTGCCAATTTTGAATTTAGCACGATGTCCGAAAGCAAAGTACATTTGTATATTTTCTGAATCATTGCCTTATATTATTTCAATTTTACATCTACCTAAACCCCTATTTCGATTAACTCCCAAATGACGAACCCATTTAAAAGCGACTTCAATATCATCCTTAAAACCTTCGTTTTCTAAAGTAATGCTCCCCTCTAAACATAGTGGAATCGTCACCTCCGAAACCCGTAAAGACTGGTTTTCAGCAACTCCATTCTGATTAATTGCCGTGGATGCTATGTTTCGATAAAGAAAATCAGAAAGTTTCTCTTGAATAATACCTTGCTTGGTACTACCATCAATTTCGGCGTTTGAGAAATGAACAGTGGGTAAATCATTCCCTTCGTCTTTGCCAAATAGTTGCAAGATATGGCTATCGTACTGCCCAAGTTTTACATCATTCATATCAAAAAATGCTTCTTTTAAAAGCCCTTTTATTGTTTTACCCGGAATGTAAGGCAAATTATCTTTATCTTTCAATACAATGGCATCTGCTTCGGCCCCACCTGCAAGCCCAGAACCAATGTGCCAATCGCTAAGAAATGTTATTTTGTATCTAATTTCCATGATTTCTTCTAAAAGAATGTAGTTGTAGTAAGTCGAAAATAATTGATTTATTGTCTTTCATTGCATGGTCAAGTTCCAATTTATTATAAAAACCCTCGTTTACAACCTTCATCCTTTCCATCATAAATTTGGCTGTACCTTCGTTTTTATACAATTCAGAAATCCACTGTCTAAGCTTCGAAACACCTTTTACTTTTTCTTCGCTTTGTTCTTGCTCTGTGAGAATTTTTAATTTTTCATCCAAATCTTTAATAGAATAATATTGACTCTGAGGATGTATGAAATAAGGTCCAGTATCAAAACTAATGTTTCCAGCCGTTAAGGTTTTATTTACAATATCTTCCATGTCTTCGATAAATGAAGATTGAACCTTATAAAACGACAAACTTGATGGTGGTAAAGACCTGTCAATTTTCTTTGAAGCCATTTTTGCTTTCTTGGTGAGTTGTTCTGCCAAATGAAGCCCATAATGAATCGGATAGCTATCTTTTATATAGGCAATTCCAGCACAAGCAGTAAGACCTTTTTCAAAATCTGCATGAATTCCATTCAAAGAAGATAATTGTTCTTTTGTTTGGGTTTCAAATTGTTTCAAAAACTCAACTGTAAAGTCGTATGCTAAATCTGCCCTGATTATAAGAGTAATATCATCGCCACCTAAGATGATTGGTCGAAGCGGATATTTTGTTTCTGATGAATTCAAACTATTAAAGGCATTTTTAGCCGCAGTTTGAGTAGCTAAGTCCAATTTTACAGAGAATTCAGCAAACACGCTTTTAGCTTCTTCAATTGTTTTTTCTTTCAGTTTTTCACCCAATTTTTGTAGTAAACTACCCAAACCATTGCCATCGGCGTGAATTACCGCAATCCATGAATTAGATTTACCTTTGGTAATTTGATTGAGGTCAAATGGAATTTTATCAAAATCTAATTCTTCCCCAAAAAACTTGTGATAAAGGTTTTGTTCGTTCTTTTCTTTTAATAAATCTTTGTTTCTTGCTTTTTCAAAAGCCTTTATTTTGGCTTGAATCGAACTATCTAACACTTCATCTTCTGGTTTTTCAACACCTACACCGCCAGTTCTTCTGGCTCTTTCTAAACCCATAAATCCAACTTCAATTGGGTTTTCGGGTTTATTTCGTTGGGTTTTTAAGTTCTTCTCAAGTTTATCAATTGCATCCGATAATTTATCATTATCCTTTACTTCAACAACGGTTTGGCTAATGGTTATACCAGGAGCAAACCGAGATATTTTTTGGGGGAATTTCAAAACAAAGGCTTCACAACTTTGCTTATCTTCAAAAATATATTTGATATTCCCAGCGGCATTAACGATAATGTTATCAGCAATCAACCCCGAGCCAATTTCAATTACAAATTTTTTCGTACAGATTTGCTCGACAATTTCACTGGCTCCACCTATTTCTCTAAGTTTATTTGTTTGAAAAATAAAGTCTTGGATACCTTGTACACTGGCACCGTATAAATATTTGCTCATATACTTAATTGTTAGTCAGTTATAAATATATTCATATTTGGCAATCTTTGACATTCCCTACTAAAGATATTATAGAGTTTTGTTTATTTTTGTATCTATCATAGCTACAAATTTATGACTCACTCTTCTTCAAAAACCACTCAGATTGAACTTGCTAAAAAGACGGTTACCCGCAAAATCAATAAAAACCTAAGAGAAGCCGTATCTTTTACTGAGCAACAAAGTGAGTTAGAGTTTATGAAAGAACTTATCCCTCATGAAAAATTCTTTTTTGTTGTTTCAGTAGATGGAAGAATTGAAAATGTCAATGGTATAGCACGCTGGTTGGGTTACAGCGAGGCTGATTTCACCTTAGAAAAGTATTTCAGTATTATTCACCCAAGTTATTTAGAGTTTTTGATTCATCTGGCTGAAGTAACATTCACCATTGCCAACAATGTCGATTTTAGGGTCGGATTCCGAGAACAACGCTATGTTGTTGATATTGCACTCAAACACGCAGAGGGCAATTATGTCTTGTGTAAAAGAGCCTTGAGTGCTTGGCAATGGAGATTCGATAACCACAAACAGCAAATTACACAATATTTCAATGAATTTACAGTAACTAATCCTCATATAGAGGAAGTTAACCCCAATTTGTATCCTCGAATATTAGATTCTAAAGGAGCTAAACTATTTGATTTAGAGTCTCTATTAAAAAGAAACGCAGCTATCTATTTAGAAGACAACAAAATTTTCTTTTCAATCCAAGAAATAAGAATATTGAGAAAGTTAGCCTACAATCCACAAATGACTACTAAAGATTTAGCCGAAGCATTCAAAAATAAGGTCGGCACAATTAATACTTTAAACAAAAGGATTATAAAAAAGGGTAAGGTTTTGTTTAACAATGAAGAAATTGAAACCGCTAAAAGTGTTGCAATATTAATGCGAAAAAATTTCTTAGTTTAGGTCCATCATGATTTTCTTCCATCTGGCTTAATCAATATCCATTTATCCATATTTTCACCATAATATAAAAAATAAGTCACAATTTTGAACTGTGTTTTTACAATAAAGCACTTTTTAAAGTACCTCATTAACTGTTTTGTTCTTTGAAATAGAAAAGATAAAAATCATCGTTTTGATGTCGCATTGAAAAGTTTGGTAATCAAATCTTTTCAAAACAATGCGAAGTATTTTAATTACCAATCCGAATGATGTTTTATTTTTTTCAAATGCTTATGACAATGCAACCAATGACTTAGCAGGCGGCTTTGAGTACCTTTCAAATGCGAAAGTAAGGGCTTTTTACAGCAACAAAAATAAATTCTTGGGTGGTTATGCAGTTTCTACCACCGACCTGAATCCATACCTGAGGTACTATAGCTTTTTAAGTAAAGCTGATAAAGAGGCAATATTAAATGAAGGTTATAGAGAAGAAGATTGTGCTGAAATTACCTTTATTTTCTTCGAGGAATATGCCAATCCTATTCAAAGACTGAGAATCTTAATTCGTTCACTTTTTGATGCTCGGGCAATGAATAAGAAATATATTTTAGGAGGAGGTAAAGTAACCAAGTTCAACAATCGAATGAAAAGAGTACTTTCAAATCAAATTTTCGAGGGTAAAGTATTAGTTTATGGAAAACTAAAAGACTTCAAAATCCTTTGTCAAGAAAGAAAGTACCTATATTTTAAGATGTTCAAAGCCTTTTTTATCGAAATCAAGATTTTATTTTTTTAAAAGTCGTCTCAAGTACCCTCACTTCAGGGTACTTGTTTTTTTTCAATCTACTATTGTTCAACGTTATTCTCCTGTAGAGGCTCCTTTCTCATAAATTTGCTTATACTATTCAATCAACCTTTGTCTTCCAATAAAATAATTTGTAAAATTACTCTTATAAATTTATCAAAAATACTCCTTTCTTCACCCCATGTGCTACAACGCCTCATACCTCGAAAAGAAAAAAGCGAAACTCGCTGAAAGGTACAAGCACACACTCCCAACTAACTGGAAAACCAACATCCAAGAGTTTGAAGTATCTAAATAACTATTTTGGAGTTTTCTTAAATCAAAATCGGGAAAAGTAAACGGTTCTCCCCTACTTTCATCAATCCTTTGGTATCAATTTTATTGAGGTCATACTTCACCAAAGCATCAACCGCAATGTGAAAGAATTTGGAAAGTTTTATCAATTCTTCAATCGGAATCGCCCGCACTCCGTTTTCGTAATGCGAGACGGCTCCCGTCGTAACATTCATCATATCAGCCAATTGTTATTGTGAATAAACCCTCTCTATCCAAAGTCTTTTGATGTTTTGACCGATAATTCTATTAATTTGGATTTGATTTATTAGTGTCTCTAAAGACTTAATGCAATTATTAAAGATGGTAGTTTCGCTGTTTAGATAAAAATTATAATTTAAACTTATAGAATTTAGAAGCAGCTTTAAGGTAAAAATTTTGATTATTGACTAAAAAAGCGACCTCAAACGAAGTCGCTTTTATTACTTTACATCAAACAATGGTAAGCAATATACTACCAAAAACCTTTACTTTTTAGCCATTTGATTAGCTGTTTTAAAATGAGGGAGGTCAAGAAACTTACTGCCGCACCCACCATCGAAAGAATAGCTGTCTTAGCCAAATCAGCAGGATTAAGGCTTGCCATAAAGCTCACCAAAGTTCCACCAATCGTCCCTACTTTCGTACCGCTATCTATCGTATGATTTCCCATTTCTCCAATTCTTGTAAGTTTCCTTTATTCACTAATTCTCACATTCACTAATTAGTCATTCCCCTCCCTCAACTGTCATTTGGCTAATAGCTCCCATCACTCCGCCAGTTACTGCAAGGTAGCCTGCAACAGATACAAGTCCCGCAGGTAAAGCAACTGGAGCAGCCAATACTACACCACTAACACTAACCAATGTCAAACCGATATTTCTAAGCACCCTAAAAAACTTAGGTGTAGGTTTCTTGATTCTTTCAACAGTCTGCTTTATCATAAAATTTGGATTTTAATTAACACTACATCTTTAAGAAGTAATTACCAAATAAACCTCATCCCCAGCATCAAAAGCATCAAAAACCAATTTTTCTAATCGTTCGTTAGCAAATCGAGAATTAATACCTTTACCTGCCGATGTATGCTGCAAGACAGGGGCAATACAACCTTGTAGCTCTTTCAGGGCATCATTTGCCGGATGGATAATTATAAAATCCCTATCAGGAACATCAGTAATGTGTATGTGCCACTTAAACCTTTTGCTATACCGCTTCCGCAACAAGTACCTCCCTTCTGGAATGCACGAAACCCGACGCTGATTATTTCTCCACGGTAATTCGATGGTCGAGCAAATCTTCTCTTTATCCAAGAAAATATTACCATTCACCCCATCTTTGTGATAAATCCTTTTGAGTACCAATTCCATAACCTACAAACACTGACTAACAATCCGTTTTTGTTTTCTACTATAATTCCTCCAAATCCACGGAGCCGTTGGGTTTTTACAGAACCACAGCCCCAGACCAGAATCCCGTGCCTCCATTTCAAGTTTTTCTAAGTAGGCCTTGGTACAGAAATAAGGATTTCTCCACGCCAACCCTTTCGTAACCAATAGACTATCAAGCCGTTCTCCATTCAAACTGATTTCAACCACCTTCCGTTTATAGAAATCAGTCCCCACCAAATGCACCTCAACCATCCTCCCAAAGACAAGATTTTCAACGAAAGCCCTGACATTCTCACCATAGAACTGGTCTTTTTCGGGAGCATCCACATTCATCAACCTACAACGAAGTTTAGAGCCATTCAGCTCAACATCGTATGTATCGCCATCCAACACTTTTACAACAGTTCCCTCAAACCATTGAGCCGAAACCGTGATGCTCAAAAAGAGCCAAGCCAAAAGAATAATTAATCGTTTCATAGCTCGAAAGTAGAAGCAGCATTTTTCACAACCAAAGTCAAGAGGTTATCTGTTCCGAAAAGAGAACTTTTAAGACAAAATTGAAAAGTATATTTGAGTAGTTATTACGTTTATAGATTGAGATTTAAGCATAAACCCATTATATTTACAGACGTAAAATACACTATAGCAGTAAAGTAAAGGTAAAGTATCAACAAAGTATGATTGAAGTAAATCGAATGTGCATCTACCCAAAAGATGTACAGCGTATCACAGGACGCACCGAACGATATGGTCGAAAACTCCTAAAAAGAATAAAAGACCATTACAAAAAAGACTCACACCAATTAGTATCAATTACGGAGTTTTGCCAGTACACTGGCTTGAAAGACGAAGATGTAAAACGCTACTTTTAAGATACAAATGAAGTCCAAAAGATGTCTTAAAGATTTGCCACCCTTCTCAACATTCAATTTGATTTATTTTAGTTCAATTTAAAGGTTATTCACCTTCCCTCTATAGAAATACACACCCGACTTTCCTACTATCTAAAAAACCAAGTTTCAATTCCTCAATGGTACAATTAAAATTGTTGGTGCGAATTACCCTTTGTTATGATGTTGGTTGTTTCAATTCCTCAATGGTACGATTAAAATAACCTAAACCCCCTCTTAGGGGGCAGGGGGTAACAAGTTTCAATTCCTCAATGGTACGATTAAAATCAAGGCACAACCATTGTGCGAAACCGAGCCTTTCAGGTTTCAATTCCTCAATGGTATGATTAAAATTCTTTGAGTTCTTTTAGCTCAGTTTGTTGCTCAGTGTTTCAATTCCTCAATGGTACGATTAAAATTAGGCGTAGTTAATCTATCTCGACGACTTGAAATAAAGTTTCAATTCATCAATGGTACGATTAAAATCATTCCGGGCATTGATAATGCCTTCATATTCGCCTGTTTCAATTCCTCAATGGTACGATTAAAATTACCAATAAGAACAAAATTGGTTAGAATAGAAAAGTTTCAATTCCTAAATGGTACGATTAAAATAGCATAAAGCAATTCAGAAAAAGTCATGAATTCATTGTTTCAATTCCTCAATGGTACGATTAAAATAAATGAAGTTCTTATCAAGTCCAGCAGATATTGTGATGTTTCAATTCCTCAATGGTACGATTAAAATACAAAATCAAGGCTATTGACCGGTTGAAATATAAATAGTTTCAATTCCTCAATGGTACGATTAAAATGTCAAAGATTAGAGAAATACCTTGCCGTTGTATCAGTGTTTCAATTCCTCAATGGTACGATTAAAATTGGTGAAGAAGCTACAAATATTAGTGTTAACGACGTTTCAATTCCTCAATGGTACGATTAAAATATGCTAAGGTTGAAACTGTAAAACAGTCGGAAGAGTTTCAATTCCTCAATGGTACGATTAAAATCTTCCGATGCTTACGAAATAATTAAGCGTAAATATGTTTCAATTCCTCAATGGTACGATTAAAATGAATTGATATTTAACGTTTCTGAATCTCTTTCTTTGGTTTCAATTCCTCAATGGTACGATTAAAATGAACGGTTGCCGTAATATTTTGTATTATGATAGTGTTTCAATTCCTCAATGGTACGATTAAAATTGCAAATGATATGCGTAAAACAGTCCAACTCCCATGTTTCAATTCCTCAATGGTACGATTAAAATAAACAGCCCGACGGCTCAAAAAAAGAAGTAACAACAGTTTCAATTCCTCAATGGTACGATTAAAATTTCTCACTCGTAACCTCTTGCCGTTTGGTGTCAAAAGTTTCAATTCCTCAATGGTACGATTAAAATGAATCCTATCAAAGATTGTTTGCAGCTCGAAGACAAGTTTCAATTCCTCAATGGTACGATTAAAATTGGCTTGTACTCGGAGAAATACGAACTTTTGCGATGTTTCAATTCCTCAATGGTACGATTAAAATAACGTCCAGCTTTGATTTGCATGGTAGCTGTGTCGTGTTTCAATTCCTCAATGGTACGATTAAAATATATTGAGCTCAGATACCTTTCCCCCTCTTTCGAAGTTTCAATTCCTCAATGGTACGATTAAAATCAGTAAGACCCAATCGTAAAGAGTTTTGGACCTCGGTTTCAATTCCTCAATGGTACGATTAAAATCAACAAAGGTGTTTCGCAAGTGACCCTCGGATTTTAGTTTCAATTCCTCAATGGTACGATTAAAATCATTGTGTATTTTCGAGCAAACGCCCAAAATATGGTTTCAATTCCTCAATGGTACGATTAAAATCGAACCCAATACAACAATTGCTGAACGTAACTGCCAAGTTTCAATTCCTCAATGGTACGATTAAAATTAAAAAAAGCATACCAATATTCAATCAGTTTTATAAAGTTTCAATTCCTCAATGGTACGATTAAAATATTCATCAAAATTGCTTACTATACTTTTATTCTATGTTTCAATTCCTCAATGGTACGATTAAAATGGTTTTGGGTTCTACCGAGATTATTACGGCAGTTGTGTTTCAATTCCTCAATGGTACGATTAAAATTATGTCGGTATAATTAGACCACTCAATGACCCATTTGTTTCAATTCCTCAATGGTACGATTAAAATATTTTTAGAAAATTTGCCAGAATTAGATAAATTTCGTTTCAATTCCTCAATGGTACGATTAAAATAGTATTCTGGAGACTTCAAATTTTCATATACTTAAGTTTCAATTCCTCAATGGTACGATTAAAATTATATCACGCAACCGCTTGCTAAGGTGGTTAATCTGTTTCAATTCCTCAATGGTACGATTAAAATTAACGCTCGGAGTTCATTTGACAAGATTAAATGCGGTTTCAATTCCTCAATGGTACGATTAAAATAAGGATGAAACTAATATTCAAAATCATGGATTTGCAATGTTTCAATTCCTCAATGGTACGATTAAAATGCCATATTTGAAGGTGATGGAGCTGCATTTGTTGAGTTTCAATTCCTCAATGGTACGATTAAAATCCGCCACCCGTAGTTTTGTTCTTGTCGGATGTTTTGTTTCAATTCCTCAATGGTACGATTAAAATGTGGTCTGTTTTAGGGTTGTTTGTTGTCGTGTTTGTTTCAATTCCTCAATGGTACGATTAAAATCTGTCCAAATGTTTAAACTCATATCGTTTGCCTGGTTTCAATTCCTCAATGGTACGATTAAAATGGTACGGTCTAAAAAGAAAAGGAACGGGAAAATCTGTTTCAATTCCTCAATGGTACGATTAAAATTGTAGGACTATCAACCACAACAACTGGAGTGACAATGTTTCAATTCCTCAATGGTACGATTAAAATTTACTGCAATAAAGATTTAGTTAAGCCCTTAGAAAGTTTCAATTCCTCAATGGTACGATTAAAATGCGAGTTAGTACGTATCTTAATCATACGCTCTAAACTAGTTTCAATTCCTCAATGGTACGATTAAAATTGAATTTTATGGAGGTGAAATGTTTGCATATAAATCTGTTTCAATTCCTCAATGGTACGATTAAAATCTCATCATGCAGGGTAAATTATTTCCTGAAGAATAGTTTCAATTCCTCAATGGTACGATTAAAATATCCGGGTAATATCAGGTACAGCCCCCTAAACCAAGTTTCAATTCCTCAATGGTACGATTAAAATAAACCACAAAAACTTATTTAGAAGAGGTTTTTATGTTTCAATTCCTCAATGGTACGATTAAAATAATCACCTAAGAACTTTTTTTATCCACTCAAAAAGTGTTTCAATTCCTCAATGGTACGATTAAAATATAATCAACGCAATCTGCTTATGACTGAAATAAATGTTTCAATTCCTCAATGGTACGATTAAAATCAGTTCAATCGTCAATGAATTATCCTTTAGGATTGTTTCAATTCCTCAATGGTACGATTAAAATAGACGTCTATCACAATGGGGGAGAACCGCTTTTCAGTTTCAATTCCTCAATGGTACGATTAAAATAAATCTAAAGCAACGTCAAAGCCCAAAGCAACCCAAGTTTCAATTCCTCAATGGTACGATTAAAATTAACAATGCTAAATAACTTTCATCAAAACTACTAACGTTTCAATTCCTCAATGGTACGATTAAAATCCGCCGTGTTGTTATTTATAGCGTCGGTACTCCTTGTTTCAATTCCTCAATGGTACGATTAAAATAAACCAACCAATTTGACATCAAACACAGTAACAACGTTTCAATTCCTCAATGGTACGATTAAAATCTGGCATCGGCGGCCAATATTGCGGTAACTGACTTGAGTTTCAATTCCTCAATGGTACGATTAAAATCCGATGAATTTGCCGAAGTACACGGCAAACAAAGGGGTTTCAATTCCTCAATGGTACGATTAAAATTCTGGAGTTTTTTTCAGCCAATTGCTCAATCTGCAGAGTTTCAATTCCTCAATGGTACGATTAAAATAAACTTTTCCATTTTTGTACTGGTTGCTTTGTGAAGTTTCAATTCCTCAATGGTACGATTAAAATGCTCAATTCGACATCGGCCACAGCAATATACAAGGCTGTTTCAATTCCTCAATGGTACGATTAAAATGAACGTTTTAGAGTTAGATATGAAATTTGCAACGGCGTTTCAATTCCTCAATGGTACGATTAAAATCTATGCGTGCCAGGGTGGCGGCTGTCCAGTTTGTAAGTTTCAATTCCTCAATGGTACGATTAAAATATTGCTAGTGTTCGCTCATACCCTGATATGAAGCTTGTTTCAATTCCTCAATGGTACGATTAAAATTAAAAAACATTGTTAAATAATTAGCACTACAATTCGAGTTTCAATTCCTCAATGGTACGATTAAAATGAGCATCTAACTCTAAAATCAATGTTAGTAATGCTATGTTTCAATTCCTCAATGGTACGATTAAAATGCAAGGCTTTGAGCAGGAATGGGAGGTGGATATTTTGTTTCAATTCCTCAATGGTACGATTAAAATCTATGAACAAAAAAGGTAATTTGAAGAAATTTGCGTTTCAATTCCTCAATGGTACGATTAAAATAATTGTATCGCTACTGATAGCGGTAGTAACAATTTTGTTTCAATTCCTCAATGGTACGATTAAAATAAATTTCTACGACCAACAACCACCGTACAAAAGGAGTTTCAATTCCTCAATGGTACGATTAAAATATCACCGACCGTACCATTCGTCTTGGTATTGAGCGGTTTCAATTCCTCAATGGTACGATTAAAATAACGAATCGGGGCTAATGTACCGTGAGGCTCTACGTAGTTTCAATTCCTCAATGGTACGATTAAAATAGCATCGGATTTGGGCGAATTGATTAACGAACGGGGTTTCAATTCCTCAATGGTACGATTAAAATTAATATGTTTTATGAGGATGGAAGACCCGTAAAACAGTTTCAATTCCTCAATGGTACGATTAAAATGTATTAATAAAGAAAATATAAGTAATTATATATCTATGTTTCAATTCCTCAATGGTACGATTAAAATTTTGAATAGCGGCTCACGCACACCGAAAGAAAAGAAGTTTCAATTCCTCAATGGTACGATTAAAATGGTCGGCTCACATTAAATCTTTTCGAGAAATTACTTAGTTTCAATTCCTCAATGGTACGATTAAAATTACTAATTCCAAATGTCAAGTCGCCAGCTTGTATATGTTTCAATTCCTCAATGGTACGATTAAAATCACCAAAACGGCAATATTAAAACCTCATGCCGTTGGTTTCAATTCCTCAATGGTACGATTAAAATTGGCAAAAAGGTGGCAGTTATACTATAGTGAAGGTTGTTTCAATTCCTCAATGGTACGATTAAAATATGCTCAAGGTAATGATTCTCAAGCTGAGGGCGAGTTTCAATTCCTCAATGGTACGATTAAAATAAGATAATGAAAGAGGCGTGCATTTGCTGAACACTGTTTCAATTCCTCAATGGTACGATTAAAATATCGCGGTTAAATTGTAGCCTGTAAGACTGTGCAAGTTTCAATTCCTCAATGGTACGATTAAAATTTGCTCAACACGTCTCGTTTGTGTTTCGCAAAACTGGTTTCAATTCCTCAATGGTACGATTAAAATTCTTGGATTGGAAAAAACCAAGAAATAGTGAAAGAAAGTTTCAATTCCTCAATGGTACGATTAAAATCACTCCTGATGATTCTGCTAACTATTACATTTAGGTTTCAATTCCTCAATGGTACGATTAAAATAGCAGGGGTTACCCTGCTTTCAACGTTTCATTCTCTGTTTCAATTCCTCAATGGTACGATTAAAATCTGACAGACTTTTGATAGTGCCTAAATCTGCATTAGTTTCAATTCCTCAATGGTACGATTAAAATCTGACAGACTTTTGATAGTGCCTAAATCTGCATTAGTTTCAATTCCTCAATGGTACGATTAAAATAGCATCGGAGGCAAAGAAGTTGAGGCGAATTTCGAGTTTCAATTCCTCAATGGTACGATTAAAATTCAATTATCAAAGTGTTAAGCAGGATGTTTTTTTAGGGTTTCAATTCCTCAATGGTACGATTAAAATAAGGATGAAACTAATATTCAAAATCATGGATTTGCAATGTTTCAATTCCTCAATGGTACGATTAAAATCAAAAATCCTCAAAAGTTCGTCTTTTGTTTCCTCCCGTTTCAATTCCTCAATGGTACGATTAAAATCTCGGACACGAACCGTTACAACCAATTCCTTGCCGAAGTTTCAATTCCTCAATGGTACGATTAAAATACTTCTGCCACGACTGCCGAATGGTGGATGGGTCAAGTTTCAATTCCTCAATGGTACGATTAAAATGTCGGTTTTTTGTCTGCCGCTAAATTTTCTAAGCGTGTTTCAATTCCTCAATGGTACGATTAAAATTCTGCATAAGTATTACGAACGGTATCAACTTGAAACGAGTTTCAATTCCTCAATGGTACGATTAAAATTACCAAACGGTTCGCAGTATGGGCAAGTCCTAAAAGTTTCAATTCCTCAATGGTACGATTAAAATTAACCTTTGATTATTTTAGACAGACAACGGCACGTTTGTTTCAATTCCTCAATGGTACGATTAAAATCAAAAAAGGTTTCTTCGAGCCAATACCCTTTCATGTTTCAATTCCTCAATGGTACGATTAAAATAATCTACCAACGGCGGTACGTTCGGCATCAACAAATGTTTCAATTCCTCAATGGTACGATTAAAACTGGCGAGACAACACGCACAATGCCAAGCTGGCTCTCGTTTCAATTCCTCAATGGTACGATTAAAATTCCTCAGTGTAAGTTATCTCGCTAAAAACAACTACAGTTTCAATTCCTCAATGGTACGATTAAAATTATAATTAATGGTATTCTTGTGCAAATAACAAAAGTGTTTCAATTCCTCAATGGTACGATTAAAATCTTGTTTAAAATGCAAGTGCATCGCCTAAATGAATCAGTTTCAATTCCTCAATGGTACGATTAAAATTCGGTGAGGTGTTTGCGGCTTTTAACAACTTCAACGAAGTTTCAATTCCTCAATGGTACGATTAAAATGGTACGCTCTACGTGATGACCGTACAGGTCAGTTTAGTTTCAATTCCTCAATGGTACGATTAAAATACAACGAAGACCCTAAAAAAGAGGCAGGTTTGGGAAGTTTCAATTCCTCAATGGTACGATTAAAATAACAATTTTAAGGGTTGTAAAAAGCCTTGCAAACTTGTTTCAATTCCTCAATGGTACGATTAAAATAAACTACTGAAATTCATATTTGGCTATACAGGAAAAGTTTCAATTCCTCAATGGTACGATTAAAATACCGAACTAACGAAAAAGGATTCAAAGGCGTTTTTGCGGTTTCAATTCCTCAATGGTACGATTAAAATTATTTCTCTAAAATTTCCTGAGCAGGTCTTAGCAAGTTTCAATTCCTCAATGGTACGATTAAAATCAAGACCAAGCAAGAAGTCACGACGAGTCTTCATCAAGTTTCAATTCCTCAATGGTACGATTAAAATCTCTTGCTATGCAAGAGGCTTTTCTTATGTCCTTTTGTTTCAATTCCTCAATGGTACGATTAAAATGGCGGTACGTGCTTTGCTTTCAAGCTGTGATTTTGTTTCAATTCCTCAATGGTACGATTAAAATCATATCTTTTTCGAGCCTTTGCCATGCCATTTCTTTTGTTTCAATTCCTCAATGGTACGATTAAAATTGAGTTTTGGAACACCAGCTTACGCGAGCTCGACCTGTTTCAATTCCTCAATGGTACGATTAAAATCAGGAACAAAATCGTGAATCAATTATCACAACCTAAAGTTTCAATTCCTCAATGGTACGATTAAAATACTTCAAATTTGCCATCCAGAATTGTTATTTGTGCCAGTTTCAATTCCTCAATGGTACGATTAAAATGAACGTTTCGGAGCTTTTCAAGCCAGCCCAAATAGGAGTTTCAATTCCTCAATGGTACGATTAAAATAAAACTTTACCAGCCAACACCACTGCTATCACGAAAGTTTCAATTCCTCAATGGTACGATTAAAATATGAAGTTCGATAAGGTATCAGCTATGGCCTACAGCGTTTCAATTCCTCAATGGTACGATTAAAATCCTGACAGTGTATCACACAAAACACACTTACAAGGATGTTTCAATTCCTCAATGGTACGATTAAAATTCCTACAATCAGCTACACGAAGACGACACATCAATGTTTCAATTCCTCAATGGTACGATTAAAATTTTGATACGTTCAGCCTTTCACCGGTAACGCATTAGTTTCAATTCCTCAATGGTACGATTAAAATCACCGTAACAAACACGCAACTTTGATGAAGCAGGTTCGTTTCAATTCCTCAATGGTACGATTAAAATATGAAATAAATACAATGAAGATTTTATTATCAAATGTGTTTCAATTCCTCAATGGTACGATTAAAATACTGCTCAGACATGAGCGTTGAATTTCACAAAAAAGTTTCAATTCCTCAATGGTACGATTAAAATTTAACAAACCAAAACTCGACTGGCTCAACACAAAATGTTTCAATTCCTCAATGGTACGATTAAAATTAGATAGTCTTTACTTAGTTGCACATTCATTACAAAGTTTCAATTCCTCAATGGTACGATTAAAATTCCAATGCCAAGCCAAGTGCGTTTACGGATTGAGAGTTTCAATTCCTCAATGGTACGATTAAAATATGCTTCAAAAATTCTTGCAAGAATTAGAATGACTTCGTTTCAATTCCTCAATGGTACGATTAAAATATTAACAGAAACCGTAAAATGATTCATGTAAAAGCGTTTCAATTCCTCAATGGTACGATTAAAATTGAAAGAAATGCCCAAAAATTTATGAGAGATTTTTTGGTTTCAATTCCTCAATGGTACGATTAAAATTTTATAAAGTATGTTTTTATAACTCACATGCCTCCACGTTTCAATTCCTCAATGGTACGATTAAAATCGCCCTCCGACAATCAGCCGTGAGGGCGTTTTAATTTGTTTCAATTCCTCAATGGTACGATTAAAATTAACTTCATTGTGAGAGGTTCAAATCTTATCTTATGTTTCAATTCCTCAATGGTACGATTAAAATATTGGAGGGTATCAGAAACAAAACCTATATATAATGTTTCAATTCCTCAATGGTACGATTAAAATTTTGACTGAATAGGCGTTCCGTTTTTTAGAGCCGCAAGTTTCAATTCCTCAATGGTACGATTAAAATACCGCAGAGTTTAGTTTTGATGGTGGCGGAGACGCGTTTCAATTCCTCAATGGTACGATTAAAATTAGGTTTAACTTCACCTTTGTTCATGTCAAAATCTTTGTTTCAATTCCTCAATGGTACGATTAAAATATTACTCACAAAAATAATTAACCTTCGATACGCAGGTTTCAATTCCTCAATGGTACGATTAAAATCCATATTTCTTAATCAATTTCATTGGTCACATGAACAGTTTCAATTCCTCAATGGTACGATTAAAATTTTTTGATTGCGAACCAATCCCCAAGGATATCCGCGTTTCAATTCCTCAATGGTACGATTAAAATCAACAATCGGAAAAAAACTCGTACAAAAATGCCCAGTTTCAATTCCTCAATGGTACGATTAAAATGCATCACCATAATTGCTGAATGATGAAACAGCCGAGTTTCAATTCCTCAATGGTACGATTAAAATAACGGCTCAATAATCCCTTTTTCGCAAGCGTACAGGTTTCAATTCCTCAATGGTACGATTAAAATATTCCGAAATCTTAATGAAACATTGGTTTAAGGCTTCGTTTCAATTCCTCAATGGTACGATTAAAATCGAGTTTAGTGAGTACTTTTTCGCCCGTAGTTAGTAGTTTCAATTCCTCAATGGTACGATTAAAATAAAATAGCCAGAATAGATGTCGCTAATAATGAAAAGGTTTCAATTCCTCAATGGTACGATTAAAATTCTGAATATTCGGTCGATGGAGATGCTACAAGCAAGTTTCAATTCCTCAATGGTACGATTAAAATTGTCTGCCGCCCTTCACTTGCTCATCGTCTTTCGGTTTCAATTCCTCAATGGTACGATTAAAATAAAATTCGCCCAAGAGTCAGACTTTGTAGTGGGTAGGTTTCAATTCCTCAATGGTACGATTAAAATGATAGGAGTAACGCCACCGCCCTCTTCATAGTAATTGTTTCAATTCCTCAATGGTACGATTAAAATGTTGCCAGAATTGAAATTCCCCAAAATAGGATGGAAGTTTCAATTCCTCAATGGTACGATTAAAATCTCAAACAAAGAAGAGGCCATGACCCGGGCCGTAAAGTTTCAATTCCTCAATGGTACGATTAAAATATGACGGTCTTATTGTCATTGTCAGACGACCAACTTAGTTTCAATTCCTCAATGGTACGATTAAAATTCTCGATAAAAAAATAGTTGGATATACAGACCCGGTTTCAATTCCTCAATGGTACGATTAAAATTTCGCTAATGCTGTTAATGTCATTAATGTATCAGGGTTTCAATTCCTCAATGGTACGATTAAAATAATCAATATTTCGGTTTCATTCGGCATATACTGATTTGTTTCAATTCCTCAATGGTACGATTAAAATTGCTTTGATGTTTCGGATAAACGAATTGCTCAAAAAGTTTCAATTCCTCAATGGTACGATTAAAATGAGCTGAAACCATCAATCAAATCATTGAAAACATTAATGTTTCAATTCCTCAATGGTACGATTAAAATAATGGTACTGGATTGCCCATACAGTTGCAGATTTGTTTCAATTCCTCAATGGTACGATTAAAATTATACTGAAAAGAGGTGTTAGTTGTAGTACCAAAGTTTCAATTCCTCAATGGTACGATTAAAATTAACTACCAAAACATTAAAGAGAATTTCAGATGCACTGTTTCAATTCCTCAATGGTACGATTAAAATGTACTTTGCGGTTGGCTCGCTCGACCTCCTCGATTAGTTTCAATTCCTCAATGGTACGATTAAAATTACCCCAACTGACATTTTATAAGAATACTATGCGTTGTTTCAATTCCTCAATGGTACGATTAAAATGATTTTCCGACTCCGATGTTACCCATCAATGCGATGTTTCAATTCCTCAATGGTACGATTAAAATTCATCAAATCGAATATGTATTTCCATGCAGCTTTTGTTTCAATTCCTCAATGGTACGATTAAAATTTTTGGTTTGTGGTGTTAGTATTTGGTTGTGGCTGGTTTCAATTCCTCAATGGTACGATTAAAATTCCGCAATCCCCAACAATAGCCTATTTTTTTGGGTATGTTTCAATTCCTCAATGGTACGATTAAAATTATGCGGGCATCTATTGCCGCTACACGGCTACTTAAGTTTCAATTCCTCAATGGTACGATTAAAATGGACAACCAAGATACTCACAGAGGTTTGTCAATTGAGTTTCAATTCCTCAATGGTACGATTAAAATGGGAAAAGCAAATTGAGTATCGAAAACCAAGTGATGTTTCAATTCCTCAATGGTACGATTAAAATTTGTACGCATAGCTTACAAGTGCATCGAACATATTTGTTTCAATTCCTCAATGGTACGATTAAAATAATGGCTGTGAGTTTTCAAAACCAGTCCACCATGCTTGTTTCAATTCCTCAATGGTACGATTAAAATGGTGGTTGGATTAGTGCATCCGAAGCCGAAAGAAGTTTCAATTCCTCAATGGTACGATTAAAATGTTTTGTACTATAATATCGTGTAGCGGTTGAACTATGTTTCAATTCCTCAATGGTACGATTAAAATTAACACTATCATTGTTGAATGTTGAATCGAATTTCTGTTTCAATTCCTCAATGGTACGATTAAAATCGTTGGTTCTACTTGTGGTCGCTCTCGTTTCTCTAAGTTTCAATTCCTCAATGGTACGATTAAAATCCATTTGATACGGTCGGCAACCGTTTTGCCTTGATAGTTTCAATTCCTCAATGGTACGATTAAAATTTAGCAATCCACGCCAACAGCGTGAAGATTTACAAGAGTTTCAATTCCTCAATGGTACGATTAAAATAAAAGTTAGGGCCATAAAGTTGGGTAAGTTTAGCTAGTTTCAATTCCTCAATGGTACGATTAAAATCAATTGACAGTCATGCAAAAAGCGATGGTAAAGTATTGTTTCAATTCCTCAATGGTACGATTAAAATATCTTCGTCTCTCATTGGAGTTAAATTTCCTCCATTGTTTCAATTCCTCAATGGTACGATTAAAATACGCATCATCACATTCCTCAAACAACGCACAACCGTGTTTCAATTCCTCAATGGTACGATTAAAATGTAGGAAGTTTTATTGTTATCGTAACTATTCAATCGTTTCAATTCCTCAATGGTACGATTAAAATCGAAATTTATTTACAACGTATCGAAAAATTACAACAGTTTCAATTCCTCAATGGTACGATTAAAATAGAGCATCGGAGGCAAAGAAGTTGAGGCGAATTTCGAGTTTCAATTCCTCAATGGTACGATTAAAATTTAGCAATCCACGAAAACAGTGTAAAGATTTACAAGAGTTTCAATTCCTCGATGGTACGATTAAAATAAGCTGAAAAAAATGCCTTTGCCGAAAGAACCTGCTTGTTTCAATTCCTCAATGGTACGATTAAAATATAGCACAACGGGCAAAGATGAAAAAGAAACGGCGTTTCAATTCCTCAATGGTACGATTAAAATTTAATTGCAGGTATGGGCTTGCCTCCTGAATTGCAAGGTTTCAATTCCTCAATGGTACGATTAAAATCACGGGTATAATATTCACGTTGACCCATCCCAATAGTTTCAATTCCTCAATGGTACGATTAAAATTTTTACGGGCTTTGTCGAATTATCTTTTCGTTTCGCGTTTCAATTCCTCAATGGTACGATTAAAATCGGAATCCTTTCAAAAAAAGTCTATTAAGACTTTTAAGTTTCAATTCCTCAATGGTACGATTAAAATCAAGCAGCCCAAAGTATTATTACATCAATTTCACTCAGTTTCAATTCCTCAATGGTACGATTAAAATGATACCCAATAAATTTAAAAGCCCACGACTTACGCCGGTTTCAATTCCTCAATGGTACGATTAAAATTACGGGAGTAGTGAGAGCCTTCACGGTCGGAAAATGTTTCAATTCCTCAATGGTACGATTAAAATGCTTGTTTTGGTTGATATGGTTTTGACCCCCTACGTGTTTCAATTCCTCAATGGTACGATTAAAATTAGGCTCAACGAATCAAGTTATTTGGAATTTATGTGTTTCAATTCCTCAATGGTACGATTAAAATTTCGTAAATCGTTGCATAGTGAAATAGTTTGGTTTTGTTTCAATTCCTCAATGGTACGATTAAAATTCATCGGGCTCTTGATATGGCCTGTCCCAATCACTGTTTCAATTCCTCAATGGTACGATTAAAATTTGATGCTGGTGAGGTTGATAGAGCAATTGGTTCATGTTTCAATTCCTCAATGGTACGATTAAAATATGGCGATATTCTCGAAAGCGATTTTGCGACATTCGTTTCAATTCCTCAATGGTACGATTAAAATTTGAATCAACAAATCATATTCAGGAGTACCAAGTTTGTTTCAATTCCTCAATGGTACGATTAAAATTCAGGATTCATTTAAGATTAATCACAACCATAAAGTTTCAATTCCTCAATGGTACGATTAAAATGTAGTGTCATAGTCTAAGCCAGCCAACTTTTTGAAGGTTTCAATTCCTCAATGGTACGATTAAAATATTTAAGCCTGAGTATAAACATTTATGTCCAACCGAGTTTCAATTCCTCAATGGTACGATTAAAATTGTTAAGTAGTTTTTGTTTTTAGTTGTAGTAGTTTTGTTTCAATTCCTCAATGGTACGATTAAAATTTAAAATCTCCCCATAACGCTGTTTTTTTAGTCCAGTTTCAATTCCTCAATGGTACGATTAAAATAACATAATTATAGCGTTCAAGTAATACTTTAAGGTTGTTTCAATTCCTCAATGGTACGATTAAAATTGTTAGCGGTCATGTCGTACAATCGAGTGATGTTTGTTTCAATTCCTCAATGGTACGATTAAAATGGTTATTCGGCATCCATTCGGTAGTTATTAACTACAGTTTCAATTCCTCAATGGTACGATTAAAATTATTCGTAATTCGCCAGTCAACGACGAATTTGTCGGGTTTCAATTCCTCAATGGTACGATTAAAATTTGATGATGATGGTATGCCAAGTAAACTGCGTACGTTTCAATTCCTCAATGGTACGATTAAAATCCTCTATCATTGTTTTATCGCGGTTTCACGCTCACTGTTTCAATTCCTCAATGGTACGATTAAAATTGATGTTGCTCCGTTGTTGGCAATTTCAAGTTTTGTTTCAATTCCTCAATGGTACGATTAAAATCCAAGACGTTTTCGACAATGATACAAACTTGAAATGTTTCAATTCCTCAATGGTACGATTAAAATACAACAAGACCGAATTTATGACCCAAACGGAATCAGTTTCAATTCCTCAATGGTACGATTAAAATGGCGATGTAATTAATATCTTGTCACTTCGATTAGAGTTTCAATTCCTCAATGGTACGATTAAAATCTGAAAGTCCGCTTCGGTTTCCAGCCACACTAAAATCTGTTTCAATTCCTCAATGGTACGATTAAAATCGATTTCACGGTAGAATCTGACAACTTCCGTCCTGATGTTTCAATTCCTCAATGGTACGATTAAAATCCATTTTCCTTGAATTCCGCCAATCGTTGCTGTATAGTTTCAATTCCTCAATGGTACGATTAAAATTTAATCAGACAGCCCTTGTTCTAAGCCGAGCCTTAAAGTTTCAATTCCTCAATGGTACGATTAAAATTCTTAACGCCATCTACCACGTACTCATCCCAATTGAGTTTCAATTCCTCAATGGTACGATTAAAATTGGAACGCATCAACAAATACACCATCTTTAGCAAAGTTTCAATTCCTCAATGGTACGATTAAAATATTAGAAGCACAGGGTTATACTAAAATTGAAAATACGTTTCAATTCCTCAATGGTACGATTAAAATACCCGACAGACTCCCGAATTTTACGCTCATAATCTAGTTTCAATTCCTCAATGGTACGATTAAAATAGTGTATTTTGCCCTCACCAACATCGCTTCGATAATGTTTCAATTCCTCAATGGTACGATTAAAATAAAAACGGTGTAATCTCGAACGGTTCGGCTTTCTCGGGTTTCAATTCCTCAATGGTACGATTAAAATGATTTGCCGTTTATCACACATTACGGGGTTTTGATTGTTTCAATTCCTCAATGGTACGATTAAAATATTATGGCTTTTTTCCGAAGCCCTTTCCCAAAATCATGTTTCAATTCCTCAATGGTACGATTAAAATTAGTTTATTGATTAACTTTTAAATTTGTAAAGATAGTTTCAATTCCTCAATGGTACGATTAAAATATAGTTTGTTGACGCATGGTGAAGGCTCGAAGGAATGTTTCAATTCCTCAATGGTACGATTAAAATGAAAATGAAAAAAGCACCTGTTGCAATGCTAAATTAGTTTCAATTCCTCAATGGTACGATTAAAATGGTTGGAAGTTTATTCTACGCCATCAAAATAATACTGTTTCAATTCCTCAATGGTACGATTAAAATAAAATCTCCTCTTGAATTTCGTGATTATCAAAAAGCGTTTCAATTCCTCAATGGTACGATTAAAATCGATTGGGTAAGTTATGAAAATATCAAGCCACCAATGTTTCAATTCCTCAATGGTACGATTAAAATCCTTTTTCGCTCTTGTCTTAACTCAATAATTTCACTGTTTCAATTCCTCAATGGTACGATTAAAATACATATTTACAGTCTCATTCGACGTTTGATTTGCGTGTTTCAATTCCTCAATGGTACGATTAAAATTGGTCTAAACTCCGCAGCCACGCTGAGTACCACGAGTTTCAATTCCTCAATGGTACGATTAAAATAAAAAGACCAGGTGCCAGCTCCAAGAGTTTTTTGGGTTTCAATTCCTCAATGGTACGATTAAAATTATCGAAACTGACCAACCAAGAGATGCAAAAGGAAAAGTTTCAATTCCTCAATGGTACGATTAAAATCATAAGTGTCACTTACGACTAATTACAAAAATCAAGTTTCAATTCCTCAATGGTACGATTAAAATTTTGAGATACTCCCGTACCTTTTAATGACCCGTAGGCGTTTCAATTCCTCAATGGTACGATTAAAATTAAGCAGGGTCGGTCGGCACCGCACCGAGAGCAAAGTTTCAATTCCTCAATGGTACGATTAAAATATCCGAAAAAGATTATATCAATCTCGATATTGCGGTTTCAATTCCTCAATGGTACGATTAAAATTACCCGGCACGTTTGAATTAAGAAGCGAAGTACCATGTTTCAATTCCTCAATGGTACGATTAAAATATATTCTGTGATTTTTTGGATAAGTTCTTTTATTTGGTTTCAATTCCTCAATGGTACGATTAAAATCTTGAAGAGTATTGATTGTGTTTGAAAAGAAAGATGTTTCAATTCCTCAATGGTACGATTAAAATATTAGTATTTTGATTAGTTGGTTTATGAGTTCGTTGTGTTTCAATTCCTCAATGGTACGATTAAAATGGCACGGGAAACATTCAACTACCGCAGGGGGTGAAGTTTCAATTCCTCAATGGTACGATTAAAATGCTACTTCTTTGAGCCGCTTATTTATCTTTTGTTCGCGTTTCAATTCCTCAATGGTACGATTAAAATTAACCGATTTAATTATCGGCGACCCATTACAGCCGTTTCAATTCCTCAATGGTACGATTAAAATAAGTTTTTACCAAAAAGTATATAAATCCGTGAAAAAGTTTCAATTCCTCAATGGTACGATTAAAATAAGCTGGCCTTTTAAAATTGCGTCACTTACATTATTGTTTCAATTCCTCAATGGTACGATTAAAATACCGCCCTTTGGCAAGCGGGGCATAGTGGCATTTTGTTTCAATTCCTCAATGGTACGATTAAAATAGTGCAAGGCTTTTTGGCTTGTAAACAAATGCACGGTTTCAATTCCTCAATGGTACGATTAAAATTAGTACCAGCCACACCAGAGTTCATATCATTCGTCGAGTTTCAATTCCTCAATGGTACGATTAAAATCCCGTCCAGCGTAATCGCTAACGGGCAGTTGGTCAAGTTTCAATTCCTCAATGGTACGATTAAAATGGAGTTTTGGTTTATGTGGCTCAAAAGTTAATTACTGTTTCAATTCCTCAATGGTACGATTAAAATGAGCGTTTATGTTTATGTGCTATACTGGCGTTCGGCTGTTTCAATTCCTCAATGGTACGATTAAAATAATTTGTAAGGGTTGGTTTTAGGATTAGACTGGATAGTTTCAATTCCTCAATGGTACGATTAAAATGAATAGACCATTACTATTTGATAATTATCTTTTTCTGTTTCAATTCCTCAATGGTACGATTAAAATTTCGCAAAATGCGGCTGTTGGTTCATTGGCTTGGCTGTTTCAATTCCTCAATGGTACGATTAAAATTATGAATGTGCAAAACTATACGATAGCGGGCGGCGAGTTTCAATTCCTCAATGGTACGATTAAAATATTGGCGGCGGTGGTAACATTACAGGCATCGAAGTGTTTCAATTCCTCAATGGTACGATTAAAATACAATCCATTCGTGCAGATGTTAGTCGCGAAAATGTTGTTTCAATTCCTCAATGGTACGATTAAAATAATTAAGGCGAACAGTCGGAGGTGTCACGGGTACAGTTTCAATTCCTCAATGGTACGATTAAAATCTAATTTGAAGTTAGGGGCATCAATGATTTAAACAAGTTTCAATTCCTCAATGGTACGATTAAAATTTTACTGACGATAACGGAATTGCTCAACCTCGTGCAGTTTCAATTCCTCAATGGTACGATTAAAATTTTTCGAGAGCTGCTTGCATTTCAACCTCAAAAGCCTGTTTCAATTCCTCAATGGTACGATTAAAATTTTTAGACCCACTTTCAGTATTACACTTGCACCACAGTTTCAATTCCTCAATGGTACGATTAAAATTGTGTACTCCCAAAAAGTAATTGTTAGAATTAAACTGTTTCAATTCCTCAATGGTACGATTAAAATGAATTCTGGCTCAACGCGAGCCGGAAAAACTACGAGTTTCAATTCCTCAATGGTACGATTAAAATTTAGAAAAAAAACATTTTACAGCTACTATGAAAGATTGTTTCAATTCCTCAATGGTACGATTAAAATGATGCCTATTTGCTCGAAGGGTTGCCTCATATCGGAAGTTTCAATTCCTCAATGGTACGATTAAAATGAGTTACTTGCTCTCGACTTATGCAACCGATTCGGGTTTCAATTCCTCAATGGTACGATTAAAATAACCACCGCAACGGGTACAACTACGTTTGAAAGACGGTTTCAATTCCTCAATGGTACGATTAAAATAGGCACTATTAACAATAAATTCAATATCGCTTAATGTTTCAATTCCTCAATGGTACGATTAAAATGGGAGTGAGTTTTCACCCCCTTTTTAGTTGTTTTTTGTTTCAATTCCTCAATGGTACGATTAAAATTGTCGGTTACGTTTGTTTTGCCCTCCCTTAGTGTTGGTTTCAATTCCTCAATGGTACGATTAAAATCTTTCTTTACAGTTTGTACTGTCGTTGTGTCGGTTTGTTTCAATTCCTCAATGGTACGATTAAAATCCGTTGCAATAACGGCGTTTTTAGGCCTTCTGAGGCCACATTTTACTATTTTTTACTCAATAAAAATCGTCGAATCCTAATCGAAGGTTTAACCCCTTACTTCGACAACTACTGATAATCAAGTAGTTACATCAAAAATATGTTGAATACTCTTGTTTGCAATGCCTAAATTAATACTTTCTAATTACCTCGACAACAATCGCTACAAAAAATTATCAATATTCATCATCTCTTTGCCTACTATCTGCTTATCGAGCCACTTAGCATCACGGCTCTTAAATAGAATGATACTGTCATGCTCTTCGTCCATAATCTTTTTCGCCCCCATTAGCAACTCTTTGAGCTTAACATCAGTAATATCTCCCTCAAAAACCGAATTCTGTATCCAATTTAGATACTTTCGGCAATGTTTCAGCATTTTACCTAACCTTTTATCACCACCATCAATAGATGCAATGTCATAAACAAGAATTATGTACATAAATCTTCAAAATTAACTTAAACAAATGTTGGCACTACCAATTCATTTTAAACGGTCTATATTCTTCAATATTCAGTAAATGTTTACTCAGTTTATAACACTCCAATTTTATAAGATGCTTATAACTCACCGACTTCCCAAGGTTTCTGTGTTTAAAAGTCTCTTTTAGCCTCTCATCAAAAGCTTGAGCAAATAGCTTTCGAGCCGAATCTTTTATCACACATCTATTCAATTCTTTTCTGAAATCACTCGACTTAATCTGCTTTCTATTCAAGACCGTAAAAATCGTTCTATCAACCAGTATCGGTTTAAAAACTTCTGCCAAATCAAGTGCTAACGAATACCTCCGATAACCCGGTTCGTGTAAAAACCCAATCGTCGGATTCAACTGCGTATGAAAAATCTGGTCCAAACAAACCGTATAACACATCATATTTCCAAACGAAACCAGTGCATTCACCTCATTATTGGGTGGCTGCTTGGTTCGATTCCCCATCTCAAAATCATTGATAATCACATCAAATGCCTCATAATAGGTCTGCCGTATGTTTCCCTCCAAACCCATCAATTCAGGAATCTTCGTAGTATCACCAATCCCGACAATATATTTATCTATTGCCTCAATCTGTACCGAAACATCCTTCTCACGCTTATTATAATACTGCAAGTTTTTCAACATATTATAAGCACCACCAAAGACAAACTTCTGAGCAATTGCCAATCGTTTTTTATCCGACAAATAATGTTTTGTTTGCTCGACCTGCATTTTACCCGCCAGCAAATATTCTTTTGGCATAAACGAGCCTGTATAATGTTCATAATAATCAAAAAAATGAACCGCTACCTGATGCTTCCCTAAGAAATTATACATCGCCGAATTAGCATCCAGACTCCCAAAACAATAAATATTATCAACTGTCTCGATAGGAATATACCTCGACTGACCTTCCACACCGTTTTCATCAACAGGCTGAAACTTCAACGTATTATCTTGGCGACTCAATCGGCCAGGATTAAATAAATAATATGCTTTTTTCATTAAACAATATATTTAATATTGGGGCTTATATTTCTAAACCCTTAACAAATTGACCGATTATTTCTAACTAAAACCCTTGTGCGTAAGGGATAAAGGAGCCGAAGGAGGCGACAGTCACTCAGTCTGGAGGGTGTGAGTGTTCCATGTATTTATTCTTTAAACCTCTTGGGCCAAATCCATAAAAACACAAAATCAAGATTATTCTTCCTCCCCACTCCAACAAAATTCAAAATACGAGCAATTCTTACATTTACTTTTGGGTAGTGCAGCAGGACAATCCTCATGCGTAGCAATCTGATAGGCTTTCCAAATCCAAGATTCTACCGTAGCGTATTCATCTTCGTGTAGTTCAACCTTTTCGGTATGCCTAAACTTCGGATACTCGATGATTCCGTAATTGGCCTCAATTTCGTTCTTACGAAGCAAATACAAATAAAACTTTACTTGTGCTTCATGGGCAAATTCTTTTGCAGCCGACTTCTTGGTTTCATGTACAACCCCCAATTTGGTATCAAAAAAATCAATCTTTGCCGAACACCCAACCATCGTATTATATGATGGAAACCACAAATCATAAGAAATCTCTAATTCCTGATTCTTATCAGCACGCTGAGGGTAGCTTTCTTCCCCTATCAATTTACCTTCCGAAACCACATCAGAGGTATGCTCCATCCTGATTACATTGGCATGTAGCCAAAGTTTTCGATGACAAAGGTGCAAGTAGTTGATGAGCGTGGCGTTGATGGTCATGGGGTATATTAAATAATGCAGTCTTCTCCTTTTATTATAACGCCCTTATCTGAGGAGTATGAGGCTAAATTTAACTTAAACAAGAAATTCAAATATTGCTCTGGATTTCCTAAGTCGGGCATTGTGTCCTCATTTTTTAATCGAACTTTCACAATTTGATTCGCCATTTTTTTAAATTGAAAATCAATCTGGCGTCTCTTATTTATCTTCTCAACCTTTTCTTTGATTTCATTAAGTTGTTTTGATAATGATAAAAGTATTTCAAAACTATTATCTTCTTCATTCTTAGGTACATAAAATTGTAGTTCTGTGCCATATTCTTTTTCATCAATTAGTTGAAAACTCCCTATTTTAGAAAACATACACTCTTGTATATCTTTCAGAAAGTGAAAAACTAATTTTGGTTTCAATTGTGAGTGTTCAGCAAAATTCAATTCTGTCCAAATCTTATCAAAAAAATTACGCTGAACTTCTAAAAGGTCCTTCTCATCATAGTTTTCACAACGCCAAACTTCTTTCGTGAAATTTAAAATAGCTTTATCTTTTCCTCTATAAATTAATGCAGAGCGGTCATTGGGATTTAAAAGCCGAAACAAAATAACTTTTCCTTTTTGTGATAATTTTCCATTTCTATTACAACGACCTGCGGATTGGACAATACTTGAAACGGATGCAAAATCTCGATAAAGTACTGGAAAGTCAATATCAACACCCGCCTCAATAAGTTGAGTCGAGATAACTATGATTTTTTTTTCATATTTCAGTCTTAATTTTGCGTATTCTATTTTATAATTTCTATCGTTGGGTGTAAAATGAGTATTAAGTAAAATCAAATCAGTTTTGTCACCAATATCATCTAACAATAAACTATAAAGTTGTTTTGTGTCATCAATTGTATTTAAAATGACTAAAACAGACTGTTTCTCAGAAATTATATTTTGAACAAGAGTAGATAGGCTTATATAGTCTTTAACGTACGTAATTGAATAACGATTAAATATTTTATTTGAAAAATGCTCTAACGGTAACAATTGAAAAGGTAATTGATACCCAGTAAAAAAGGTATTTGGCATATTCACATATTTTCTATTTTCTCCATTGAGAATTATGCCATCTAAATTAAAATTAGGTTGTGTTGCCGTCGATATAATAGCATAGCAATTAAATTTTTGACAAAACTTAGAAAGGTAAGCAACAAAAAAACTGTATAATCTTGGTGGTAATGACTGTATTTCATCTATTAAGAAAATACAATTTGAGAGGTTTGGTAATTTTAATAGCTCTGAATTTTTATTACTAAGTAGGGTTTCAAAAAAATGAACAAAAGTTGTTATAATCAATGGATAAGCAAAGGTTTTTTCTTTGAAACCCAATAAATTTATTGCCATCTGAACTTGCTTATCAGGTTGGTTTTCTAATTGGCTTTGCAGTTTTTCAAATTCATAATTAATAGATTTAGAATCAATCCGTTGAATATGCTCTATTGAGTCCGCAAATATTTTTAATATTTCTCCTTCTACTTGTTCAGTAATCGAAAGAAAGGGTAAGGCATAAATAATTCGGAGAGGTTTTGGGCTGAATTTTAATATTTCATTAGCTAAGGAAAGTAGCATCAATGTTTTCCCAGAACCCGTAGGAGATGTTAAGTCAAATACCTTTACTCCATTATTTAACCCCACAAGAACATTCTTTACTGCTTCTTGTCTAATCGTTGTTCTTAATTGATTTAAAGGAGAATCAGCATTTAATTTGTTTAGATATTGTGTCAATTGTTTATCATAACTTTCACAAAATGCCTTAACATCATCCTGATTAGCCTCAATTAAGTTTTCAAATCGTGCTGCATCTGTTTTGTCTGCTTGAATAAGTGAAGCAAAGGAAAATTGAGTATCTAAAAAGAAATCCAATGGATTGGTATTCCTTGTAGCATCAAAATTTAATTTATCTCGGTATTCCGTTTGGACTTTAGCATTAGATAAATGATGCTTAAAGTCTTGAACAAAAGGTAAATAATTTTGAGCAAATTCGTTAATAACTAAATCTTTATTTGACTCTAAAAAACTGAAAAGTGCATCATTCTCATCTTTTGATAAAATTCTTGCTATATCCTCATTCTCTTTGTTTACGGAAATAAAGTCTGGTAAGTTCCCATGATGTTTGGCAATAATGATTGTTAATGCTAAAATATCTAATCCAGTCAGATTACTAACATCTAACCACGATACTAAATTTTTACGATTATTTGCATCACAAGAAAAAGCACAAAAAAAGGCAAAAGCGGACAAGTAAGAGTGATTTGCATATCCACTTACTTTTTTATTTGGGTCTAATTTATCGATGAAATTAGGATTTATCTTACCTAAATCATGGAATATAGCGACAAGTTCAGCCCATCGTAAATCTGTTAGTTTTTTTGTGTTTTCAATTACGCCATCCACATGACCTTTTTCCCCATTATCTTGTGTGATAAGGAATTTATCAGGATGTGATTTGATGTTTTTTAGATTAGCCACCATGATTCTCTTACTTCTTGTGATTGATATTCATAATAATCGCCTTCAAACCTTACGCTTTTCATAGAATCAGGATAAATAATTTTTTTATATTTGTCTGGCAAGTTCCACATTTCTTCATCTTGAAAAGTAGGTAGTCGTTCAAAACCAATTCTAAAATCATAGTTTAGACCTTTTGGATTATGTTTGCCTAATTCTACAAACCCAAAGGTTTCAAAAACATCATTTTCTTTAAAAGTAAAAGCACCATTAGAAACCCACTCCAATTCCGCAGGGCAATTGTGCCAGCCTAATACAGGGGTATATACAGATTCTGAATTTTTAATTGCGTTTTCAAAATCAACAAATAGTTGTTCTGACCTTTTATTGACCAGAGCTATTGAAACCTTAAAAATGGGGTCTTTTAAAAATTCAAAATACTTTGGATTTCCAGAAGTGGTTGGGCTAACTGCCGTTCGACTTGTAAAGCCCCAAGATGCTTTTTTGACAGGGTTTAATAACTGCACACCATAAAGAATGTCTTCTGAGAGTTCAGGGAATTTATCCTTCATTTCTTTTCTTTCAATACCCAAAACTGCCCCAATCAATCCGATTAAAGCAGTTTTAGTGATTAAATCGTGCGTGAGTGGGTTATTGTTGGTTTCTGGCTTTTTAAAATGGCCCCAGTTCCCTTTTATAATAATTTGATAACCTTTCATTTTGCATCTTCTTTTTTAGGCTCTTCAAATTGAATCGGGTGAAATTTTTCTTTCCATTGCAAATCTGTTTTAGCTTTTCCATTCTCTTTTTCTTCATCCTTTAAGATAAAGTGCATTTCTATAGCTTCAACTTCAGTATAGTAATTAATTTTTTCTATTTTTTCGGATTTTGCGATTTCAATTAGTTTAGAGAAATCAAAATCAAAGTCGTCCATACTCCGTAATTGCTCCCCTTTTTTGCCATCTTTGGGGCTAAGTTTGATAAGCCTTTCCACTCCATAAACTTTTTTATTATTTTCCTGGTAAACTATTTCAAGAATTAAGAGTGAATTTTGCCCTACTTTACTACGTGAATGAGAACTTCCATCTCCACTTGTGCCATACCAAAGTCCTTCAAAAAGTAATTTCATATCATCCACAGTCATTCCTGTTTCTTCCGCTACTTTTGGATTAAACCAACCGTGTATCTGGACTACTGAATATGGTACTAACGTAGTTGTTCCAATTGAGCCTTGAGTATTCTCTGCTTTTGAAGTAAAGTGAGTTGTATTTTGATGCATTCTAAGATTTACTTCATTCAATGAAGGATTGAGTAATGCAAATTGAACAGGTCCTGTAAATTGAGTATGACCATTTGTCATTGGTTTATTGTCAACCTTTATATCTTTTGCAGAATCTCCAAGTGTTGAGATACCACCAAATAAACGAACATCTATTTGTGCTTTTAAAACATCAGCTACATTTGTTAATTTTTCAGGATTTCTTTTCCCATCCGTTGCTATTGCTTTCAAAACTCCCTTTGAATCCGTTTTACCAGCCCCTGTTTTTTCACTTACATAAATAGGAAGTTTTTTTATTTCTTCGAGATAAGTTCTTACAAAACGTTTTATTCTAACGTCGCTAACCAAAATTTTTTTGGTTTCATCATCATAGCGTTGCTCGCCTGTGAATGGGTCGCCATTAGGAATGTTGTATGATGTTTCATACAAAAACAAGATTTCAGATTTTTTAAGTGCTGTATTATTTTCCATTTTTATGAATTTAAATCGTTAAAATTTCTATTTAAGGTCATCAAGAAGAGACTGTAATTTATCAATCTCATCCTCTAGCTCTGTATTTCCTTCATAATCCGATAATAGTTTTTCAATTCTATTAATAAAATCTTTCTTTTTATCGGTTGCTTCATATTTGAAATACCCTTCAAAAAAGCCAAATGCCAATTTTTCTTTATCATAGTTGTTTTGCTCAATGTTAGCAATCTGTGCAGATACTTCGGCAGACATTTGTCCCCATGTTTTTTCATGTCGAGTGAGCATCTCATGAATATCATTTGCAAATTTGATACAGTCATCTTTGGTACTTGTATGTCGAGTGAGCAAACCTACGTATCGCTTTTCAAAAGCATTAATCTTCTTTTTTAAAGGCTTTGCCAGCTTTCCAAGCTTAAGCCCAATTTGGTAACTTTCTGAATTTATCATATCCGTAAATTTATCATTATTTGAGTTTTGAATTTTGTAAAAAAATTTTAAATCAAATTGGAAAAAAGTAAACTTTTCATCACCGGAACGTACTGAATACTCAATGTTTTGAATAAAGGCTGGTAGGAGGATTTCATCATGAGTGTAAGTATCGGTATAAATCTTAGGTAATACTTTTAATAAATGAGATTCATATTTTGGATTAGCCTTGATTGATACTTTCTTTGACTTTTCGTCATATTGAGAAGTACCCAAAATATTCTGAAATGAGTTTTCAATTTTAAATTCAAATAAATCTTTCTTTGTCTTCAAATAAGCTTTTCGCTCTGACATTAATGATGAACTAATATCTCTTATTCTTTTCATCGTCATTTGTAGTTTACTCTTCTCAATTCCAGATATTTCAATTAAGTCAGTATCAGGCGTACCAGCACCTGCTCCTTTTTTACTAAAAATTAAATCGAAAGACGTAATTGAGGAATTGTTCTCTTCTAAAAACGAAAATAGAGGTTCTTCAATGGTGGTATTTTTAGAAGTCACTTGTCCTTCATCTCTATTTTGAAGGAAATCAATATAATCTTGTTCTTGTAAATTTTTACCAAGAGGTAAAACTATCATTTTAATGTCTGTGCCTTTTATAAATCGCCCCTTACTTGCAAAATCAACAGCATAAAATAAATCTTCTAAGTTATCATCATCAAAAGATTTTGCTTTGTGTTTATTATTATTTGTGAATTTGGGAAATTGAATATCGTTTGAATCATCCCCTGAACAAAGTGTCTTGTATAAGGTCTTGGTCAATACTAATCCATTTGTTGTTCGTTCTGAAAAATCAGTAAACATTTTTGTTTTTATTGCTTTAAAGATTTCACTTAATTCATACCAGTGCTTTTCATTCTCAAATTCAAAATGTAGAAATATTGATGAATTGTTCAACTCATACAATTTTTCTTTAGATTTATCATCCAGTAAATGTTCATCAATTATTCCAAGTTTTTTCAAATTTGACTTTGAAATAGATTTTAAAACAAATTCAATAGTATCTTCTCGTAATTTGCTTTTATCGTTTATATAATCTAAAAGGCTCTCTTCATTCTTTTCTAAAATATACTGTTCAATTACATAACCATGCTTTAATATTGCCTCAATCTTATGATAGTCTTTAATTATTGAGTTATGGAATGCTTCAAATTGTGTTTTAAAAGTTGATGTTAATTCCAATATTTTACCAAAGTCTTCTAATCCTCTGTCTATTGAATTTTTTCTTTGAAAAGCCTGAGGATGAGCAGGATTGTTTAATTTAAAGTATCCTCCAGTGTCACTTTTTATAATTCCATCTCTATCAATTGACGCTATATTCTGAAAATAAATATCTCCAAAAACATATTTCATACCACTATCATTACCAGACGATTTGTACTTAAGATAATACAGTTGTGACTGTTTATTTTCTGGAACTAACCCCATATTATCCCAATCAAAAGTAAAGTCACTTTTGACTGGAATATTAAAACAAATAGGATAAGTTCCATCTTTATCTTTTGGGCAAATTTCAACAGCTTTGAAATAACGTAAATTGTCTTTTGCTTCACGGAGTTTTTTTCCTATATGTAAGACCGTCTCTAAACTCATAATTTTTATCCAATTATAGTATTTTTGATAAAACTTTTTAAATTTGTACTAATATCTGAATAGAAATTGAAAAATTATTGTATTCTTGAATAAAACTAATCGTATCATCAGATATATTTATTTTACGGTATAAATCCCCTAATCCATGACCGAGCCCTTTTACGAGTTTACCATTCTTGACAAAGCCCACCGATTTGATTTTGTCAGTATTGGAGAGCAAATCATTAAAAAAACTATCATTTTTCATCAAACCCATCACACAAACATATATTCATTAACCTTAGCCGATATTACCGAAAACCAAGAGTTAGATATTTACAAAGTCAGTGATAACGGTGATATGAAAAAAATACTATCTACTGTCTTACGTACTATTTATGTATTTTTAGAGCGTTATCCAATGGCAAAAGTTGTTTTTTCGGGTAGCACACCTTCACGAACTCGCCTCTACCAAATTGCAATCAACCATGAACTTTCAAACTTTCAATCTCGTTTCCTAATCGAGGGCTACACACAAGAAAAAGGTTTTGAACCATTCACCAAAAATAAATCTTATGATGGTTTTGCTATTTCTGAAAAAAAACCGTAAAATTGATTAAAAATATTATCATTCAACAATGGCAACTTTAATAAACAAATCTTTAAAAAAACGAAATAGTGATAAAAATCACCCTTTGAATCGTACGTTTAAGACCGTCAACGAGGCTGCCAAAGCAAAAACTGACTTCATCATGAATACAGTTTTCAAAGATGTAGATTGGGAAAAACTCAAACCATAAATTATTGTGTAACCTCACAAAACCCGCATCCATTACTACAAAACTTCCCAATTCCTGAGTAGTAAGCCACTTCTAAAACCTCTCTGGGGGCTTTTAGCTCAAATACAAAATCCCTAAAACCTCTTACCTCCGTCCCCGAGCTTTTACCCGCCTTTATAGTCAACTTCCTCGATTTTGCCTTTTCAGCATCAATAAGCCTAAAATCTATTGGCACATTACTTATTGTTGGGTCTAAAATTATCCCCCTATCAAGCTGAGTGCTTAGGTATTTATCAATTAGCCCCCCAACCAAATAATGCCCAAAACGTACATCGGTGGGAGCCAAATATTGGTCAAGCCCATCTTGTTTTTCGGCAATCACCATCGAAGACTTAGCATTAAACCGTATCGTATCACCAAACGCAATCGGTGCTAAAGTCTCAATTTGTTCAACCACAAACGTAACCGAAAACCGAGCATCAAAAAGCCTCAGCTTTTGGTCTTGAAAAAGCCCAATGATAAAAGATTCAGCAATACGGTCAATATAAAACGAGACCGTCCACTCTACCGTCGGCGAGATAATCTGAAAGCCATTCTTATCAGACTTCCCAATTTTCAACCTTAAATCCGAAAAAGTAAAATGTTTAAACGTCTTTCGGCTATTGAGTTGATAGCCCGTATCGTGAAGAAAAGTTGCATAGTCATTATCTGCCTTACTAATTATATCATACAACCCAGCAGATAGCGGATACTGGTAGTTCCACATCAACCAAGGTGTGTGTTCTAAAGGGCGAAGTCGAATTTTAAAACGCATGGAAATCAGTAATCAGAGAGCTAATACATATCTACATCCCAAACTTAAGTAGTTTAGTATGCAATTTAGCAACACATTCATAAAAATTATTTGGAGTTCGCAATATCAATGTCATTCCTCAACAAAAAAAGTAAAATTCAATTTATTTATTTTTCGGTGTTATTTATTAGTCCACACGGTTTTCCTATAAAAAATAAATTGATTAAAAACCGATGCAAAAGTAAAGTCCAACGGACATAGAATCATTAGGATGGGGCTATCCCACCCTATCAAAAGGGTCGAATTTTGGTAAAATAATTTTTATAGGAAAACCGTGTACAAATAAGAATGCCCATAAAACAGTTTACCAAAAACTATCAGCAACCCACAGATAAAGCACCAATAAAGTATCACAAACACAAGAAGCCACAAACCATACAAATACATTTCACTCATTCATGTCAAACAAAACCCAAATCATAAATTTTAACATAATTTGATTTGCAAGAAATAAAGAAATCCTTAAATTTGACCAAAGATTTGAGAGCCATTTTAAACTAATTGACACCAAATAGTAAGGTCTCCAATTCGGTCTCCTCATAGATTAAGCGACTATAAGATATTGATTTACAAAGAGTTATAAAAACAGTTCGAGTCCCGTCCGGACCGCAAAAGCAAAAGCCTAATAATCGAAAGATTATTAGGCTTTTTTGTTAAAATTTAGCTTACGAAAAAACTCGGTTTATACATTTGTCAACAAAACGGAAATAAACCATTCAAAATTCACAATAATTATTTAAAAAATCCTCCTTCACTCATTAATATTTCTCTCTTATTGTAGATTCAAAAATGGCTTTGAACTCCTCAAAACTGATAATTGGAATAGGCTGAATAATAGGGTTTTAGCAAAAGTAGGCCGTGCTACATAAATGGTTAGGTTTGAGTCAATTTCAGCCATCTGAGCCAATATCTGTTTGGTGATTTTCTTCACATGATTCTTTATTTGAGGGGTATCTGGTACTTTTTCTTGTCTGAATACCGAAAAATATAATTACCTTAACTATATTGCTTAAAATGCCTGATTATTTCTTGAATATTTTTTAACAATAAACTTGTTAGAGATTGTTCGGAAGCAAAATATCTAAATCAAATGAACATCTTCCACAAAGATTGAATTAAAACCTGTATTCTACTTTATTAAAGTCATTGTGAAAGATGTAAAATAAACGTGTAATGAGTCTATTGAAGACAGAAATGAGTATTTTGATGAACTCGTATATGTGAATCGTTATGTCTTAAAGAAGGCTTTTACTTGGTCGGATACCTTTAAAGCTTTACTTATAAGATACTGAACAACGGCAACTGATTGAATAAATCTGAATATTATTGGCATGGTGGTATGTTTCATCCGAAAAATATCCACTAAACTAAAATCTTAAACAAGTTTAAAATGAAAATATTTAAAGTAAAATGTTTTTTAACTGGAATTGCCTTATTCTTATTTATTAATCATTCGTACTCCCAACAGAAGAATCCCTATCCTCAATTTAGTGGTGTTTATCCTCATTTGGCTTATTATAACAATGAAGGAGAGTGCGGCACTGGGGCAGTAGTGCCTTGGGCCGACCGATTGTGGGTAATAACCTACGGCCCACATTTGCCATTCGGTTCTTCGGATAAATTGTATGAAATTTCACCAGATTTGAACAAAATAATAAGACCCGAAAGTATTGGAGGTACACCTGCCAATCGAATGATTCATAAAGAGAGCAATCAGTTGTTTATCGGGCCTTATGCCATTGATGCAAACCGTACTGTTCGCACCATTCCATATACCCAAGCACCTGGCCGTTATACAGGTTTGGCTCGTGATTTATCTGACCCTCAAAACAAACTTTTAATTGCCACCATGGAGGAAGGGTTCTATAAGTTAGATGTTAAAAATCTCAAAACCGAAATGCTTTATCAAGATGGGAATGTAAAAGAAAAAAAGAAAGATGATATTGAGAATAATTCTTCATCTTCACTACTACCCGGTGCCCACGGCAAAGGGGTGTATTCGGGTCAAGGAGTAATGGTATATTCCAACAATGGTGAATCAGGCTCTCTGGCATTGAAGCAATTTGATATAGAAGCTGGTGTTTTGGCTGAATGGAATGGAAAAGACTGGAAAGTGGTACGTCGAAATCAATTTGTAGAAGTAACAGGGCCTGGTGGAATTTACGGAAATGCAAACCCCGATACTGACCCGATTTGGGCAACAGGCTGGGACCATAAATCAGTTTTGTTGGGTGTCCGAGATGGTGGAAAATGGTCGTTCTTTCGCCTACCCAAAACCAGCCATAGCTACGATGGTGCTCACGGCTGGAATACCGAATGGCCTCGAATTCGTAATATCGGAACTCTCGAAAAACCAGATTATTTGATGACTATGCACGGACTTTTTTGGCGTTTCCCACAAACATTTACTTCAAAAAACACCGCTGGTATTCGCCCTCGCTCAGCTTATCTCAAAGTCATTGGTGACTTCACCCGATGGAACAATGGTTTAGTTTTTGGCTGCGATGATTCAGCACAGAAAGAGTTTTTGAACAAACGCAAGACCAAAGGAAACATCGAAGGTCCGGGACAATCTAACTCAAACCTTTGGTTTACCTCACTTACTACACCTGATAATTTAGGTCCAAATACTGCACAAGGAGCTGTTTGGCTTTCTGAAAAAATTGAAGCAAATACCGTTTCCGAACCATTTCTATTTACAGGTTGGCAACAACGTATGGCATGGCTAAAAAATGAAGGAAGTCAGAAAGTTACATTCAGCTTAGAAACCGATATAGATGGAAAAGGAAATTGGAAAGCTTTAAGGTCAGTAGAAGTGGGTGCAGGTCAATCAATTGGAATTACTTTTGCAACAAGCGATAAAGGAGAGTGGATACGTGTAAAAAGCAATCAAGCAACCAAAGCAACTGTTAATTTTAATTATAGCGATGCATCACGATTTCAGACGACCCAAGATACCCAATTTCAAGGCTTAACTCGAATTAATAATTCTACGACTTATTCGGGTGGACTTCTTTATGGATTGGGCAATAATCGGAGAAAGTTAGGTGTTTTGGCTGGTCAATTTAGTAATGAAAATTTTACAGAAAATGGCTATTACGAATTGGATAGTGCCATGCACTTGATAAAAAAAGAAGACCCAAAAATGACTCAATTCATTCGTGAAAAATTTGCAATTCCACGTGAAGTAATTACGGTTGATGATGCCTCAGTGCTTGTTGTAGATGACAATGGTAGAAGATGGAGGCTCCCAAAAGGGAATCAGGCATTTACAGCAAAAACTCAACAAGCTGCTTTACGAATTTGCCGAGAAGTAGCCACCGAACGAGATTTGCTGAACGCACATGGAACATTTTATGAATTGCCTGCCGAAAATGCCGATGGATTTGCTAAAATCAGACCTGTGGCTTCACATTCACTCAGTATTCATGATTACGCCTCCTATCGTGGTTTATTGGTCATGACAGGACTTGACTTCAAAAGTCCAAAAAATGAACACATCATCACTTCCGATGACGGCAAAGCAAAAATTTGGGCAGGAACTATTGATGACCTTTGGAAGTTGGGAAAACCGACTGGAGAAGGTGGCCCGTGGAAAGATAGTCAGGTAAAGTCTGGAACTCCATCAGACCCTTATTTAATTGGCTTTTACGACAATAAAAATCTCAAAATCTCGCATGATTCCAAACAAGCCGTAACGTTTACAATTGAAGTAGAGCCAATCGGACATGGGCCATGGATGAAGTATAAAGAAGTAACTGTAAAACCCAATGAAACATTTAACTTCAATTTTCCATTAGGTTTTCAGGCACGCTGGATACGGTTTTCTACCGATAAAGATTGTAGAGCGACCACATGGCTGACATATAAATAATTACTATTATTGCTTACCATTCTATAAACCTTGACAAAAAATTTAATAAATATGAAAAGAAGAAATTTTATCGGAGCATTGGGTAATACAAGTCTGATGCTTTTGGCGGGAGGTTTGACTGAGGTAATGGCTTCATCAAATAAAAATGCCAATAACGAATTTGTTTTTCTTGAAGCAGAACAATTTACCCATTATGGTGGATGGAATATAGACCAACAATCTATGGATAAAATGGGTAGTCCATATTTATTAGCTCATGGGTTGGGAATACCAGTAGAAGATGCAACTACCGAAATAAAATTTCCTTCAGAAGGGACTTATCGTGTGTGGGTACGTACCAAAGATTGGGTTGCACATTGGAATGCCCCAGGAGCCCCAGGAAAATTCCAGTTATTAGTTAATGGTAAACCATTGCAAGAAACATTCGGTACAAAAGGTGCAGATTGGCATTGGCATGATGGTGGAACTGTTAACGTAGGAAAAAAAGCAAAAATAGCCTTACATGATTTAACTGGCTTTGAAGGCAGATGTGAAGCGATTTTATTTTGTAAAGATACGAATTTTCAACCAATCAATGATATTCCTGCTCTCACTAAATTTAGACGTAAACTTTTAGGACTCCCTGATAAGCCGGCCGATGGTGGGTCATTTGATTTGGTAGTTGTCGGTGGAGGATTAGCCGGAACTTGTGCGGCAATTTCGGCTGCAAGAAACGGTATCAAGGTGGCATTAGTACAAGATAGGCCTGTGCTGGGTGGAAATGGTAGCTCAGAAGTACGAGTATGGCCAGAGGGACACACCAATAAGCAGCCTTATCCGCACGTTGGCGATATTGTGAGTGAAATTCTACCAAAAATTGTAAAAGAATCTGGACAAGTTTTTAATGGTGTCAGTGCTGATTATTATGACGATAACCTAAAATTGGAAGTAGTTAAGCGTGAGCCTAATATAAAACTATTTATCGAAAATCGAGCAATAGAAGTAGCCACAAATGACAATAAAATTAGTGCAATTGTCATTCAAAATATCCGTTCTGGTCATCAAAAACGATTAACAGCTAAGTTTTTTGCTGATTGTACTGGCGATGCAGTTGTCGGATTTAAGGCAGGTGCTGACTACGAATATAAAGTTGAGAATCTGATGGGTAGTTCAAATCTATTTAATGTATTGGATGCTACCAATAAAGAAGAAGTATTAAAGTGCGAATGTAAGGATAAGAGTGCTTTGGCCATGAAATGCGAAATCGGGGAGTTTGCTCAACCATTTCCAAGATGTCCGTGGGCATTAGATTTGGCAGATAAACCATTCCCAGGTCGTAAAGACGTTAAAACTTTTGGACAAGAAGGCTTACAGTCTTTTGCAAATATGTGGTATTGGGAAAGTGGTTTCAACCAAAATCAAGTAACAGAAATAGAGCAAATCAGAGACCACAACTTTAGAGCAATGTATGGAGCATGGGATGTCATTAAAAATGTAGATAAGATGTACCCTAACCACCGTTTGGGCTGGTCGGCTTACATTGCAGGTAAACGAGAATCTCGTAGATTAATGGGCGATGTTGTTTTAGATGCAGAAGATTTTAAGAAACAAACCAAATTTGAAGACGGTGCTTTTCCATGTTCTTGGCACGTTGATTTACATACACCTAAAAAGGAATTTAAGGAGGGTTTAGAAGGAATGGAATTCATCTCTGACTACACCCGAGGAAAAGAGTATCAATATGAAGGTCTCTATTGGGCACCCTATCGCACACTTTATAGTCGGAATATAAGTAATTTGTTTATGGCAGGCAGGAATATTAGCGTAACAAAAACAGGACTCGGACCTGTAAGAGTGATGCGAACTTGCGGAATGATGGGCGAAGTTGTTGGTAAGGCCGCTTCGATTTGTGTTAAAAAAGATGCCACACCTCGGCAAGTATATGAAAATCACCTTCCTGACCTTATCGAATTATTGAAAGAGCCAGGAAGTAAGAAGGTATAGTTTGAAGATGAGCTTATCAATTTAGTTTAACGTGAACTATGGATTAATTTCTTTGTAAATAGTTGATTATTAACTCGTTACGGACTTGTACATTTCTAAAGTATGCTTTTGTTGAAAATATAATTATTGGAAAATACATAGAAATTCGTTGTCGGAACACGCCGTGGCGTGTTCCGACGCTATTTTCACCGAAGAAATATCGAGCAGTCTGAAAACTAAACCAGAGTTCACGTTAATTTACAATATTCTACCATTGAGTATCAAAAAGTTTAATTTAAAACCCTGTACTACCCAGTGGTTAAAATATACCATCAAATGATTTTTTAATCAACTTTGAACATTACTCCAATCCTATCGTTTCTTGACTGACAAAGTTGCAATTATAATTTAGTTCTATAAGAAACCCTTTAGGGTATTAGTTATTGTTATCTTTATTAATTAATTTTAAATTTAGTTTTGGGTCAAGCCCTAACTACAATCAACTATCTATTCAACAAAACTGTATCCCTAACCGATGAAAAGTGTAGTTTTCAAGACTAAAACTCTTTTCTATGTACTGCTTGCCAGTCTGAGTTTGGCATCTATCGTTTGGAATTGTATCCCTTCATCGGCAGAAACTGGGGCTATTCCTGATGAGGTCGATTACAACTTTCACATCCGCCCAATTCTTTCCGACCGCTGTTTCAAATGTCATGGACCCGATGTCAATAAACAAGAAGCTGGTTTGCGACTCGATACCCCCGAAGGTGCGTATGCTGCCCTCAAAGATAATCCCAAGGCCCATGCGATTGTGGCTGGTAGTTTGGAGGAATCTGAAGTTTACCAACGAATTATCGCTAAAGATACCGCCATTTTGATGCCTCCGCCATCGTCAAATTTGAAGTTAACAAAATACGAAATCGAGCTAATTGGTAAATGGATAAAGCAAGGTGCAAAATACAAACCACACTGGGCGTTTATTCCTCCTCAAAAACCAAAACTCCCCGAAGCAGATGAGGATTGGGTGAAAAATGAAATTGATAATTTCGTTTATGCAAAAATGGAAGAAAAAGGCCTCGAACCTAACGAAGAAGCCGATAAAGAACGCCTACTAAAACGTGTAAGTTTCGACCTCATCGGACTGCCTCCATCGGTAGAAATTCAAGAGCGTTTTTTGAATGATAATTCGCCAAATGCCTACGAAAAAGTGGTTGACGAATTACTGAAAAATAAACATTTTGGCGAAAAAATGGCCATTTCTTGGCTCGATGTGGCTCGCTATGCCGATTCGCACGGTTACCAAGACGATGGGCTTCGCACCATGTGGCCGTGGCGAGATTGGGTGATTCATGCTTTCAATTCAAATTATCCGTACAGCAAATTCCTGACTTGGCAGTTAGCCGGAGATTTATTGCCGAATCCGAATAAAGAAATGCTTTTGGCTACGGGTTTTAATCGTAACCATAAAATCACGCAAGAAGGTGGCGTAATTGATGAAGAATACCGCATCGAATACGTAACCGACCGCACCAATACTTTTGGGAAGGCATTTTTGGCTCTCACTTTTGAGTGTGCACACTGCCACGACCACAAGTACGACCCGATTTCGCAGAAAGATTACTACCGAACCTTCGCTTTCTTCAATCAAGTGCCAGAAAAAGGGCTTTTCGGAACGATTGATGCTTCGTTTGCCGACCCACCCAATATGAAAATCACGACGGAAGACGTGAAATCTATCTTGAAATTTATCAATAAAAAAGATACCGCCAATGTGACAGTAATGGTGATGAATGATAGCTCGAAGGTACGACCAACCTACGTTTTGAATCGTGGAAATTACGATTCGCACGGTGAAAGAGTTGGTGTCGGAATCCCGAAAGCAATCATGCCATTCGATACCAATAAATTAGAGAAAAATCGGCTTGGCTTAGCAAAATGGATGCTCGATGCCCGAAATCCACTCACAGCACGGGTTTATGTTAATAGACTTTGGGCATCGTTTTTTGGCCGAGGAATCGTCAAAACTTTGGGTGATTTTGGAATGCAGGGCGAATTGCCTTCACATCCTGAGTTGTTGGATTGGCTTGCGGTGGATTTCAGAGAAAATGGCTGGAATATCAAACGTTTGGTTAAGCAAATCGTGATGTCTGCTACTTACAGGCAATCTTCGGCAATCACCGACAAGCACCTAAAAACCGACCCCGAAAATATCTTTTTGGCTCGTTCGTCTCGTCTGCGTTTTCCAGCCGAAAACATCCGTGACCATGTACTGGCAAGTGGAGGCCTGCTCAATGATGAAGTCGGCGGTCCAAGTGTCAAACCATATCAACCGAAAGGCCTTTGGGAAGTAGCTACATCGGGGCGTGGAACGTTGGCGAAATATGTACAAGACCACGAGTCTGACCTTTATCGCAGAGGAATGTACGTGTTTATCAAACGAACCGTTCCGCCACCATCTATGCTCATTTTTGATGCCAGCAACCGAGACCAGTGCGAGGTACAGCGTAGCCGAACCAATACACCGCTTCAAGCACTGGTAATGATGAATGACCCTCAAACGATGGAAGCTTCGAGGGTTTTGGCCGAAAATCTGATTCTGGAAAATTCACCAATTAAAAATAAACTCGAAAACGCATTCAGGCGAATTATTTGCCGAAAGCCAAAAGGGAAAGAGTTAGAGATTTTGACTCAATATTTCGAGTCTGAACGTGCTTTTTTTGCGAAGAATTCTAAAAAAGCCGACAAGATGTTGGGTATTGGTGAATACAAAAGACAGGATGTCAAAGACAAAAACGCCGCCGCCGCTCTCATGCAAACCATACAAATGATTTTTAATATGGAAGAGGCAATTGTGAGGGGGTGATAATCAAACAGCGAGAAAATATGAAAAACGAATTTTTCAATCATAAACTAAACGTTACCCGCCGCCACTTTTTGGGTAAAGCCGCAGTTGGAATCGGTACTTTGGGTTTGGGGTCATTGCTAATGCCTAATTTATTCAATGGTGATGAAAATACGGACGAATTACCTTTGGGCCTGCCGCATTTTGCCCCAAAAGCCAAACGAGTAATCTATTTGTTTCAGAACGGGGCCCCTTCTCAACTCGAAACGTTTGATTACAAGCCGATGCTCACCAAAATGATGGGACAAGACCTACCTGCTTCTATCAGAAACGGTCAGCGGCTCACGGGTATGACCTCGAATCAGACGAAGTTTCCGTTGATGGGTTCGTTTTTTGATTTCAAGCAATACGGCCAATCGGGGGCTTGGGTGAGCGATTTGTTCCCTAACATGGCTAAAATTGTTGATGACCTTTGTATTATCAAAACAATGAATACCGATGCCATCAACCACGACCCTGCTCTTACTTTCTTACAGACGGGTGCTCAGGTAGGCAACCGCCCAAGTATGGGGGCGTGGATGAGCTATGGTCTGGGTAGCGAAAACAAAAATCTCCCTGCATTTTGTGTTCTACTATCTCGTGGACGTGGAAACGGACAAGGCGTTTATTCAAAACTTTGGACCAATGGATTCTTGGATTCTACGCACCAAGGAGTAGTTTTTAGTAGTGGCGAAGACCCAATCTTGTATCTCAACGACCCCGAAGGTACTGACAAAGATGCCCGAAGAAGAATGTTAGATAAATTGGCTGAGCTAAACCATCTGGGGTTTGAAGAAAACGGCGACCCTGAGGTACAGTCGAAAGTTCAACAGTACGAAATGGCGTACCGGATGCAAACAGCTGTACCCGAACTCACTGATTTATCAAAAGAACCCGACCATATCATCAAAATGTACGGACCGGAATGTTTGGTACCAGGCACTTACGCTGCCAATGCCCTTTTGGCTCGAAAACTATCAGAGTCGGGTGTAAGGTTTGTGCAACTTTATCATCAGGGCTGGGACCAACACGGTAATCTTCCGAACGAAATGCCGCTTCAAGCCCAAGACGTTGACCGTGCATCAGCAGCTTTGATTACCGACTTAAAACAACGTGGATTGTTGGATGAAACTTTGGTGATTTGGGGTGGTGAGTTTGGACGGACAAACTATTGTCAAGGGACATTCACAAAAGATAATTATGGCCGAGACCACCACCCACGAGCATACAGCATCTGGATGGCCGGCGGAGGTGTAAAACCCGGTATTGTTTATGGTGAAACCGACGACTTTGGCTACAATATCGTCAGAGACCCCGTGCATATCCACGATTTTCATGCTACCGTCATGCATTTAATGGGCCTTAATCACGAACAACTCACCTACAAACATTTGGGTCGTAGATACCGACTAACTGATGTTGCTGGCAAAGTAGTAACTGGATTAATGGCATAAAAACTTGACCCTGTTGGGAGCAAAAAACGTTTAATTCATCACTAAATGACCCGTTTCTATAAGATTTCGTCATATTTATTACTCAGTCTTAATATCCTTTTATTATTCTTTTTGCTGTTTGAACAACAAGTGACCCTGCCACTTTGGATGAGTCCGCTTGGGCGAATGCACCCATTACTATTACACTTACCAATCGGTTTTGTAGTGATTTTGGTGATTTTTTCATTCTTAAAAAACGAGATAGATACCAAGAGTTACGAATTTATCCGAACGCTTTTATTGACCCTAACCGCACTTTCGGCAGCTTTGACAGCCTTGATGGGTTTCTTGCTTTCGAGAGAAGGTGGTTATGATGACTCACTTATACAGTTTCATAAATTTAGTGGTGTTGCCGTAAGTTTTGTGGCGTACGTTGCAGTAATTTTTGATGATAAAATCGCCGTTAAAACCTATTCTAACTGGGCTTTATTGGTAATCATGGTTTTGGCAGGACACTTCGGGGCAGGAATCACTCATGGCGAAAATTATTTATTCGAGGCGTTTCAAGAAAATGAAAAATCTCCCAAATTTTCGGAGAATGCACCCATGTATGAGGTTGCCATTTACCCGATTCTCGAAGCCAAATGTGTGGCATGCCACAATGATGAAAAAACCAAAGGGCAGCTCAATATGAGTAGTATTGAGAAAATCATGAAAGGTGGTAAAAACGGCTTGATTTGGAAAGCGGGTGATGCACTCAATAGCCACATCATTCAAAGGGCAAACCTGCCATTGGAGCATAAAGAACACATGCCCCCAAAAGGAAAACCGCAACTCACCACCGATGAAATTGCCCTTTTGACCGCCTGGATTAGCGAAGGTGCTGATGTTAAGAAAACGTATAAAAGCTATGTGGCAACCTCAGAAACCAAGAAGATAGCCACAAAACTTATTGGTACTAAAACTGCCGAAAAAGAAACTAAAGTTTATGCTTTTTCGATGCCCTCGGAGTCGGATTTAGCCGCTGTAAATACACCTTTTTGCTCGGTTTTTCCGTTGGCAACTGGTTCACCTGCTTTACAGGCCGACTTTTTTGTGAGTAAGAAATTTGACCGAAAAGCATTAGAAAATCTCTCAAAAGTGGGTGAGCAATTGGTAATTCTCAATCTATCGAAGATGCCAGTAAAAGATGAAGACTTAGCATTAATTGCCAATTTTACGAATCTTGAAAAACTAATTTTGAACCAAACGGATATTACTGGAAAATCATTAGAACAGCTTAAAAAATGCACAAATTTAGAGTCAGTTGCATTGGCTGGTACTAAAGTTTCTAAAGAGAATATTCAAAAAATACTTGATTTACCCAAGCTAAAAGAAGTTTTTGTATGGAATACCACCATTAACGAATCGGCTGTGGGCGAATTGTCAAAGAAATATCCAAAACTCAAATTTGAACAGGGAAAAATCGACAATCCAAACGAGATTCTGCAACTCAATCCTCCGATTTTGGTCAATGAAGATTTTATTATCAAATCTAACACACCCATTACGCTAAAGCATACGCTCAAAAACGTTAAGATTCGCTACACACTTGATGGGACAGACCCTGATTCTACAACTCAAAATATTTACGATAAACCCATTGTAATCGATTCTTACACTAAGTTTAAGGCCATTGCAACCAAAGAGAATTGGTATGCCAGCAATAAAGTTGAGTACAGTTTTTTCAGGTCGAGTTTTGTACCCGACAGCGTTTATTTAATTAATACTCCCGACCCAAAATATATGGGTAAAGGAGGCACAACCTTGAAGGATTTGAAAAAAGGGGCTACCGATAATTTCGGTGATAAAGAATGGCTGGGTTACCGAGACAAAGAGTTTGTTGGATTATTTGAATTCAAGAAAACCCAACCTATCAAAGACCTTACAATCAGTTATTTACAAAAGATTGATTCGTATATTATGCCGCCAACTGTAGTGGAGGTATGGGCTGGTAACAACAAAAATGATTTAAAAGTAATCAAAAAAATTGTTCCTCAACAACCCAATAAAACGGATGGTAACGCCAATATAGGATTACAAATTCCATTTAAGCAAGGTTCGTATAAATTCGTAAAATTGGTTATTAAACCCGTCTCTAAACTTCCGGCTTGGCATCCCGGCAAAGGGCAAAAAGGGTGGTTTTTTGTTGATGAAGTATTTTTCAATTGATTTATTGACTTAATTTGTCGCTCCGTAACATATTTTCGATAAAATCAATAAGCAACTATAATTATGTGTTATTGTGGCGATTTAAGGCCATTTGGTAACTGCTGCGAACCAATTATCAAAGGCGATATAACTGCTCAGACAGCCGAAGAACTCATGCGTTCGAGGTACTCAGCATACGTCGTAGTTGATGTCGAATATTTGGTAAAAACAACTCACTTGAGTCAACGGAAAAACTTTGACGAAGCCGATATTAGGGCTTGGGCAGTGGCTAATGAGTGGCAAAAATTAGAAGTCATTAACACAAAAAAAGGACGTTTGGACGATAACGACGGCGAAGTAGAATTTAAAGCCTATTTTCTCGACGAAACCAAAAAACAACAAATCCACCACGAAAAATCTACATTTATTAAAGAAAACGAAAAATGGTTTTATTTGAGTGGAGTCAACGGTTCAAAATCCGTAGCGAATCAAACCCAAAACCGAAATGATTTATGTGCTTGCGGAAGTGGCAAAAAATTCAAAAAATGCTGTGGTAGAAATTAGCAATTAATATCTTAGCCAAGCCAGATTTCCAATATCTATTTTACGTTTGAATTGAATGAGAAAATGATTTGGGAGATTGAAGTCAACCTCCCCAAACCAGTCATTCACCTAACTTCGATTTTAAATTTATTAGGTATGTTTCCATAACCTTATCGAGGTCAATAAAGACAGCACTCAGTACCCTCGCCAAAGGATTTTCGATAATTATCACTTCTTTGAAAACAACCTTTGTGCCTTTGGGTAATTTTTCGAAAGTACCAACCCAATACCCATTAAAGTTTTTGGGTTCGATGATTTCAATCTCAAACAATTGGTTTTCAATCTTTTTCTTGATTCTGAACGTCATCGGCGTTCCCTTTTTGGGTATTTCTGTCCAAGTAATTTCGTTGATAACCTTGATGGATTCTACATCGCCACGCCATTCGGCTTGATTTTCAAAATCGGCTACAATTTGAAAGACTTTTTTGGGCAGACTATTTAATTCAGCCTGCTTTACAAATTCACGTTGCTTTGGCAGAAAAAGCCCTGCAACGTAGGTAAGCACAAAAACACCTAATACAGAAACGATTGCAATAATCATTATTTTCTTCATTTTGGTTGATGATTTATAAAATGACTTTGCAAAAATATTCACCGTTACATTCGAGTATTTGACCTTTCTTGCTATTTGATAGGGACGTAAAAATCTGTTACATAGTTTTCGGGTTTATAAAAAGGAGGAGATTTGATATACCATTCAAGTGCAGGTTTGTCGGACAATTCCCAACCCTTCTCAAAAAGACAAACATTGTAGATGTAATCGTAAACAGTATAAAAATTCTCGTACGCTCCTTTATACCTAAAAACCGCAAACTTGCCACCCTCGATGAGTTTATAGCCAATCTCACCTTTAGGATTTATTTTTTGATTGATGATAACACAAGCATCAAAGCGTATTTTATCTTCGTCGGTTAAGTCAGGGTCATCGTGTAGAATACCCAGAGTGGTAGGTTTTAATTTCAAAATAAGGTTAGAAGCCGCCCAAAACATAAGCCTTTGAAACGAATTCGCCACTTTATCATAAGAACCGGTGTGTCTGATGAAGGCCAAATGCACATCTGGTATTGAGCGAATGATTGGCTCTTCAATCTGTAAAGTAGTGAGGTTTGTAGCTGCAGAACGATATTCTATTTGCTTTTTTGTAAGGATTTTTTTGACACCAATTCGGTACTCTTGCGGTGTTAGATTATAATATTTTCTGAATGCACGGGTAAATGACTCGTGGTTTTCGTAACCATTCTCAACCGCAATCTGTCCGATTTCATCGTTACTATGTTTTAGACGAATGGCTGCTCGCTCAATTTTGAGTCGAATTACAAATTCCTTAACGGTCTCGCCAATCAATGATTTGAAGATTCGATGAAAGTGAAACTCCGAAACCAAAGCCTCGCGAGCAATGTCAGTTAAAAGAATTTTCTTATCAAGATTGTCTTCAATATACAGGATTGCCCTGTTTAAACTTTCGAGGTATTTCTCTCTTATATCAAACACTTTTTTGAAATAATTGGTGAAAGGTTTTGTATAATTTTGCCAATAAATCAGCATTTACAGATATTGAGATAAATTCCATTGGACTGTGCCTCAGGCTCTTCCCCTCTTATTCGCACAAGTTATTTCAAAATCAATAAATTTTACACTGTTATTATTCAACTAAAAATAATCCAAAAAATTCAAAATTGAAACTTTAGCCTATTCACACATGAAATTCATCAAATTTTATAGTATTTGAAATAACTTTCCTAAAAAACCGTGACACGGCTAAACCCTAATAGCCCAATTTTCAATGTTAAAGTTTCGAGCCGTGCCACGGATTATATCCCTTGTTTTCAGCTAAGCTATTTAACAATACATAATATGAGCAATTGACTTGCAAAGGATAAAAATTCTAAACTATCAAAGTTGCTTCATCTGCCCTACTTGGCAATTGAAAAGCGAATAAAAAAGGCGGAACTTCTGGTTCCGCCTTAAATTTAAACTTCTACACTTACATCGACATTCTTAAAGTAAATCGCTCCGTCGGCATCTACATCCATCAGTACAACCGAATCAGGTTTTACATATCCAGCCAAAATCTGTTTTGAGAGTTCGTTCAAAATCATCTTTTGCATGGCTCGTTTGAGTGGTCTTGCTCCAAAAGCAGGGTCAAAACCTTCAAAACCAATCTTATCTAAAGCCTCTGGTGTAGCATCGAGATGAATGTTTTGCTCGGCCAAACGTTCTTGAATTTGCTTGAATTGGATATTGACGATTCCTCTGATATTACGTTTTGTAAGCGGCTGAAACATCACAATTTCATCAATTCTATTCAAGAATTCAGGTCTTACATACGATTTGAGCAATTCTATCAACTCACTTTTGGTGTTTTCGACAACCTCGTCTTTATTCCATTTTTCAGCCTCCATAAATCGCTGCATAATAATATCGCTACCGATATTTGAGGTCATGATTACGATGGTATTTTTGAAGTTGGCAACTCGACCTTTGTTATCGGTCAATCGACCTTCGTCAAGCACCTGCAAAAGCGTATTCCAAACATCGGGGTGGGCTTTTTCGATTTCGTCTAATAAAACAACCGAATACGGTTTACGACGAATTGCCTCGGTCAATTGTCCACCTTCATCATAGCCAACGTATCCCGGAGGTGCTCCCACCAAACGGCTAACCGAATGGCGTTCTTGGTATTCACTCATGTCGATTCTGACAAGGGCGTTTTCGTCATTGAACAAATAATCGGCCAGTGCTTTTGCCAATTCGGTCTTACCTACCCCCGTTGTACCCAAAAACAAGAAACTACCAATCGGGCGTTTGGGGTCTTGCATACCCGCACGAGAGCGTCTAACAGCGTCCGAAATCGCCTCGATGGCTTCTTCTTGCCCCACAACACGTTTGTGCAATTCTTCTTCGAGATGCAATAGTTTTTCACGCTCCGATTGCAACATTTTTGATAACGGAATACCCGTCCAGCGAGCCACAATATCCGCAATATTTTCGGCGGTTACTTCTTCATTTATCAGCGATTGGCTCGATTTCTCTGCAAACTCCGCCAATTTCTTTTCGCTTTCAGGAATAAGCCCGTAGCGAAGCTCGGCAACCCGTCCGTAATCGCCACTCCTTTCGGCTTGTTCTGCTTCGAGTTTGTAGCGGTCGATTTTCTCTTTCTCTGCTCTAATCTCATTTATTACTCCTTTTTCGTTTTCCCACTTGGCTTTGAGTTCGTTGCGTTGTTCGCCCAAATCAGCCAATTCTTTATTCAATACAGATTCTTTATCTTTATTATTCTCCCGACGAATCGCCTCTCTTTCAATCTCAAGTTGCATGATTCGGCGGTTCAATTCGTCTAATTCTTCCGGAACCGAATCCATCTCTAAACGCAATTTAGAAGCGGCTTCGTCCATCAAGTCAATCGCTTTATCGGGCAAAAATCTATCCGAAATATACCGATTCGATAACTCTACTGCTGCAATAACGGCATCGTCTTGGATACGCACGCCGTGGTGCAATTCGTATTTATCTTTGATACCACGTAAAATCGAGATGGCATCGGTAACGTCTGGCTCATCGACCGTAACAGTTTGAAAACGACGTTCGAGGGCTTTATCTTTTTCGATGTATTTTTGGTACTCTTTCAGAGTTGTGGCTCCGATTGTATGAAGCTCGCCGCGGGCAAGGGCAGGTTTCAATAAATTGGCAGCATCCATCGCTCCCTCGCCCCCAGCACCTGCTCCGATAAGTGTATGAATCTCGTCGATGAATAGAATTATCTCGCCATCCGAATCTTGTACTTCTTTGATTACGGCCTTTAGACGTTCTTCAAATTCACCTTTATATTTTGCACCCGCCACCAAAAGACCCATATCGAGCGATACGATTATTTTGGTTTTGAGGTTTTCGGGTACATCCCCTTGAACAATTCTCTGTGCCAACCCTTCTACGATGGCAGTTTTACCAACACCGGGTTCGCCAATGAGCATTGGGTTGTTTTTTGTGCGGCGACTCAAAATCTGCAAAACACGACGGATTTCTTCGTCTCGACCAATCACTGGGTCGATTTTGCCCTTTTGAGCCAATTCGTTTAGATTTTTGCTGTAACGCTCCAATGAGCGGTATTTAGCTTCTGCGTTTTGGTCTTTCACTGGATTATTCTTTCCTCTTAATTCTTTAATAGCATTCTTTACATCACTCTCTCTAAAACCTACTTCTTTGAGTATTTTACCTACCGAGTCGTTGCCCGATAGCAAAGCCAAAAAGAGTAGTTCGACACTCACAAACTCGTCTCCAAATTCTTTCAAATACCCTTGAGCTTTTGTAAATGCTGTGTTTAGGTCATTGCCGAGATAAACCTGTTGTTGCCCAACGGTACTTACTCTCGGATAACCATTAACGATACTTTCAAGTTTCGGATTTAGCGATTCAATTTTAACATTTTGTTTCTTAGCAATAAACCCAGTTGTGTTTGGGTCTTCTTCGAGCATGGCCTTTAAGATATGTCCAGTTTCGATGGCTTGCTGTTGGTTTCCCTGAGCAATCATCGCAGCTTGCTGGATAATCTCCTGTGTTTTGATAGTATATTGATTGAAATTCATAAAAGCCCCCAACCCCAGAGGGGAGTTTGTCTATCCCGAGGTCAAGTAATAATCATCAAAATGTATGCAGGATAACAATTTTCGGAAAAATTGGCAGATTTGAGTGAATTTTGGGCAATAAGTGAAGACATTTTGGCATTCAATGAGTAACTTTTTTGCTCATTTTGGCATTGCAGTAATCCTTTGAATCTGTACAAATATTGAGTGCTAACTACCTCAAAATAAAATATTTAGCTACATTCTTCTACAAATAAAATATTATTCTTAATTTTGCACCCCGAATTATTACAAACTAAATTTCAGTTCGACCTCGTCCGACGGGCTGATGTAACAAAGGACTGATTTTCAATTATTTATGGCAAACTTACCAGAATTTGACTGGGACAAAGTCTCAAAAAGAGGTATCGGTGGAGGTTATACGGCTGCTGAGAGAGCAGAATTAGAAAACCTTTATAGCGAAACGCTAACAAAAGTAGAAGAAAAAGACGTAGTAAAAGCTACGGTTGTAGGTATCACAGACCGCGAAGTTTTATTGAACATCGGTTTCAAATCTGATGGTTTAGTTCCAACTTCAGAATTCCGTGATTTACCAGATTTGAAAGTAGGTGATGTAGTTGATGTATTCATCGAAAAACAAGAAGATGCTCTTGGTCAATTGGTTATCTCTCGTAAAAAAGCTCGTATCCTTACAGCTTGGAACAACATCGAGAAATCTCTTGAAGAAGATGCAATCGTTGATGCATTTGTTAAGCGTCGCACAAAAGGTGGTCTTATCGTTGACATCTTCGGTATTGAGGCCTTCTTGCCAGGTTCACAAATCGACGTTAAGCCAATCCGTGATTTCGATATCTTCGTTAACAAGCGTATGGAGGTTAAGGTTGTTAAAATCAACCATACAAATGATAACGTTGTCGTATCACACAAAGTATTGATTGAGAAAGACCTCGAAACACAACGTCAGCAAATCCTTACTAACCTTGAGAAAGGCCAAGTATTGGAAGGTGTTGTTAAAAATATCACAAACTTCGGTGTATTCATCGACTTGGGTGGTGTTGATGGTCTATTGCATATCACCGACATCTCATGGGGTCGTGTTAATCATCCAAACGAAATCCTTAAACTTGACCAACGCATCAAAGTTGTTGTTCTTGATTTCGATGAAGATAAGAAACGTATCTCATTGGGTATGAAGCAATTAGAAGCTCATCCTTGGGATTCTCTTGCTGCCGAACTTGAAGTAGGTTCTAAAGTTAAAGGTAAGATTGTAAACATCGCCGATTACGGTGCGTTCTTAGAATTGCGTCCGGGCGTTGAAGGTCTTATCCACGTTTCTGAAATGTCATGGTCACAACACCTTCGTAACCCATCTGATTTCTTGAAAATCGGTGACGAAATCGAAGCAGTTGTATTGACTCTTGACCGCGAAGAGCGTAAGATGTCTTTGGGTATCAAACAAATGACCGAAGACCCTTGGACAAAACAAGACTTATTGAGCAAATACGCCGTAGGTACAAAACATACTGGTACAGTTCGTAACATGACAAACTTCGGTATCTTCCTTGAGCTTGAAGAAGGAATCGACGGTCTTGTACACGTATCTGACCTTTCTTGGACTAAGAAAATCAAACACCCTTCAGATTTCGTTAAAGTTGGCGAGCCTCTCGAAGTTGTTGTTCTTGAATTAGATGGCGAAAACCGCCGTTTGGCCCTTAGCCACAAACACCTCGAAGAAAACCCTTGGGATACATTCGAGACAGTATTTACAGTAGGTTCAAATCACGAAAGTACAATCATCAGCAAGAACGACAAACAAGCTACACTTGAGCTACCTTATGGTATCGAAGGTTACGCTGCATTGAAACACCTTGTTAAAGAAGATGGTACTGTAGCTGAAGCTGGCGAGAAACTTACATTCCAAGTATTGGAGTTCCACAAAGACGAGAAGAAAATCGTTCTTTCGCATAGCAAAACTTACGAAGTAGTTGTTGAAGAACCTAAAAAAGAAGCTAAACCTAAGAAAGAAAAGGCGGCTACGACTTCAAACAACGACGCTGAAAAATCTACATTGGGCGACCTTGATGCACTTTCGGCTTTGAAAGAGCAAATGGAGTCGGCTGAGAAGAAAAAAGCAGCCAAATAAGCAGATTTCACTCTGCAAACTATATAAAAATAGGCTACTCGCAAGGGTAGCCTATTTTGTTTTAACCAAGTCCCGATTCTCAAGATTCTGATTTATCGTCGGTTGGTTTTGTATTGGTAGTTGATTTTTTCTTTGGTCGAGTTACACCATGTGTTCCACGCCAAAGTTTGCCTCTTTTAGACTTTCTGTCACCTTTTCCCATAATGTATTTGATTTAGAAATTTGAAAATGCAAATATAAAATCAGAAGAAATTCGAGAAAATAGTGTTCAAAAAAATCTTTTCAGGGTCGTAATTCTATTTTTATGACGAAGGATATTTTTTAAGTCTCACACAATTTACTACTTTGTAGTTTGATAAATCTTAATTTTACGTAATTCCAAAACACATTTATGAAAATCGCATTCTTCTCGGCTAAGCCATACGACAAAACCTTCTTCGATAAATATAATCAATCTTATAAATTCGACCTTCAATATTACGAAACTCACCTCGGGCCGCACATTGTTAATGCCGTCGAAAACGTTGATGCAGTCTGTGTTTTTGTGAATGACAAACTCACTGCCGAAGTAATAAAGGTACTGGCCGATAAAGGAGTAAAAATGATTGCACTGCGTTGTGCGGGTTTCAATAATGTGGATATTGAAGCTGCCAAAAAGTACGGAATCCGAGTTTGTAGAGTGCCGGCTTATTCGCCCGAAGCAGTTGCCGAACACACCATGGCAATGCTCCTGACCATCAACCGCAAAACCCATAAAGCATATAATAGGGTTCGAGAACAAAACTTTTCGCTCGATGGCTTGCTTGGGTATAATCTTCACGGCAAAACCGTTGGGGTTATCGGTACGGGCAAAATCGGCAAAGCGTTTATCAATATCCTGCACGGATTCGGTTGTAAAGTTTTAGCTTATGATTTGTATCCAGATAAAAGTAATGAGAAAATCGAATATGTTTCATTGACCGATTTACTGGCCCATTCCGATATAATTTCTTTACATTGCCCACTGACCAAAGATAACCACCATCTCATCAATCAGGAAACTTTGGCAATGATGAAAACGGGTGTAACCATCATCAATACCAGTCGAGGAGGATTAATCAGCACCGTTGATATTATCGGTGCCCTCAAAACTCGAAAAGTTGGAGCATTGTGTATTGATGTTTACGAACAAGAAGAAAAACTGTTCTTTAAAGATTTATCGGCTAATATTATCGACGATGACAATATCCAGCGATTGATGAGTTTTCCGAATGTTTTGGTTACAGCTCACCAAGCGTTTTTTACCGAAGAAGCCCTTTCCGAAATCGCACAAGTTACCTTAGAAAGCATTGATTTGATAAGCAAAAATCAAATGTCTGAGGATTCGACAGTGATGCTGGCATAAATGAAAATCATAAGATATTTTTGCAATCAATAAATTGCACATTAATGACACAAATAACTAAATTTAATGCAGATTTTGCGACAATATCATCATAATTCCATAAAAAATACTTTAAACCTACCATTCAGTATAAAATGGTATTAACTTGCTACTAACACTTTATCGAATAGTCAAAAATGCTCAAGTACTTCCTCCTCCTCATATTAATGATTACGTATTCCAATACCCAAGCTCAAAAAAAACGTGCGAGAGATTACGGTATCCAAATCGGGATTTTGCATACGGGTAAAAACAATGCAATTACCGATGTGGCAGGTGTAAAAGTAGGGCATACAACCATCCACCAAAACGATGGAATTCATACGGGTGCAACGGCGATTATTCCACACGATGAGAACATTTTTCAGAATAAAATCCCAGCCGCAATTCACATTGGCAATGGCTTTGGTAAATTGGCAGGATACTCGCAAGTAGAAGAATTGGGCAACATCGAAACCCCAATCGTTCTGACCAATACGCTGGCCGTACCCACGGCATCGAATGCTTTGATTGACTACACATTTCAATTTGCCGAAAACAAAAACGTAAAAAGTGTAAATTCGGTCGTTGGCGAAACAAACGACGGCGGTTTGAATGACATTCGCCGTAGGTTTCTTACCAAAGAACACGTACTCGAAGCACTCAAAAATGCCCAAGTGGGAGCAGTGACCGAAGGAAACGTTGGGGCAGGTGCTGGCACAATGTGTTTTGGTTTCAAAGGTGGAATCGGTACTTCATCGAGGATTTTACCCAAATCAAAAGGAGGATTTACGGTTGGAGTTTTGGTACAATCTAATTTTGGAGGAGTTTTACAAATCAATGGTGTACCGATTGCCCAAGAATTACAATCGCATAAATTCAGCAAACTCGATGAAGAATACAAAGACGATGGCTCGTGTATGATTGTGGTACTGACCGATGCTCCGCTCAATGCCAAAAACCTAAAAAGACTGGCATCGCGTGCCATGCTCGGACTCGCTCGCACGGGCGGAATCGCAGCCAATGGCAGTGGCGACTACGTGATTGCGGCTTCGACAGCCAAAGATTTAAGAATTGCTCACAACTCGACTTCGATGTACGAGACCTTTAAAGTACTGAGAAACAATGATTTAGACTTACTTTTTCAGGCTGTTATCGAAGCCACCGAAGAAGCCATCATCAACTCCCTTTTTGCTGCCGAAACCATCACTGGTTTTGAAAACTCCAAAGCAGAAGCCCTACCCATCGACAAAACTTTGGAGATTATGAAAAAATATGGGCGGGTTAAATAAAATGGTATTTCAATACCAACACTGACAGGTTTTTTTACAGAAAAACTTTCAAAAATATTTGTTTTTCTCGCAACAAAACACGTAATTCGCAGGTTATTATAAAAATAGCCGAATTTTTATCCGAGACACATCAAATTTTCGTAGGCTTGATGCAAAGGGATAAAGATTTCTTCACTACGAATTGCTCGTTATTTTCGAGTAAAATGACGAATTCTTAAATAAAACAATTCTAATTTTTCCTCAAGAGGTGTTAAATGTAAATCGCTGATTGTTAATGGTTTTTCAGAATGCTATTAACGATTAACAAATTACTATTAACTCATTACAAAAGGAAAAGTCTTAAAATTTGTAAATCTTTAAATTTTAATGATTACATCAACCGGAAGAAAGAATTTTGCCACCGTCCATCCTGTGATTGACTATCCAGACTTTTTGGACATTCAGGCTCAAGCATTCAAGGATTTCTTTCAGATTGAAACACCACAAGAGAGCCGCAAAAATGAGGGTCTTTATAATGTGTTTGCTGAAAACTTCCCGATTGCAGATTCTCGTGAAAACTACGTTTTGGAGTTCGTGGATTACACCATCGACCCACCGAAGTATTCAGTAGATGAATGTATCGACCGTGGACTGACCTACGCAGTACCACTCAAAGCAAAGTTACGCCTTATCTGTAACGATACCGACAACGAAGATTTTGAAACCATCGAACAAGAAGTGTTTTTGGGAAATATCCCTTACATGACAAGTCGTGGCTCATTCGTTATCAATGGTGCAGAACGTGTTATCGTTTCTCAGCTTCACCGCTCGCCAGGTGTGTTTTTCTCAATGAGTAAGCACACAAACGGTACAAAATTGTACTCGGCACGTGTGATTCCGATGAAAGGTTCGTGGATTGAATTCTCGACTGACGTTAACAACGTTATGTACGCTTACATCGACCGTAAGAAGAAGTTCCCAGTAACTACTCTCCTACGTGCTATCGGTTTCGGTTCGGATAAAGAAATCTTAGATTTATTCGGTCTTTCTGAAGAAGTGAGTGCAACTCGCGAAAACCTCAAGAAAGCTATCGGTCGTCGTTTGGCTGCACGTGTGTTACGCACATGGACAGAAGACTTCGTTGATGAAGATACTGGTGAGGTTGTTTCTATCGACCGCAACGAGGTTATCTTAGAGCGTGATTCGATTATTACCGAAGACGACATCGAGATTATCCTTGACACTGAGCAGAAATCGGTTATTCTTCATAAAGAAGATGCCAACGTTTCAGAATTCAACATTATCTATAATACGTTACAACGCGATAGCTCAAACTCTGAAAAAGAGGCCGTTGAGCAAATCTATCGCCAGTTGCGTAATACAGAAGCACCTGACGAAGCTACAGCCCGTGAGATTATCCAAGGTTTGTTCTTCTCAGATAAGCGTTATGATTTAGGCGAAGTAGGTCGTTACCGTATCAACACTAAGTTGCAATTGACGACTCCACTCGAAACTCGCGTATTGACAACCGAAGATATTGTCGAAATCGTGAAGTTTTTGATTAGCCTTATCAACTCAAAAGCAGTAGTCGATGATATTGACCACTTGTCTAACCGTCGTGTACGTACCGTTGGCGAACAACTTTACGGACAGTTCGGTGTAGGTTTGGCTCGCATGGCTCGTACAATCAAAGAGCGTATGAACGTTCGTGATAACGAAGACTTCAAGCCAGTTGATTTGATTAACGCTCGTACGCTTTCGTCGGTTATCAACTCATTCTTTGGTACCAACCAGCTTTCGCAGTTTATGGACCAAACCAACCCATTGGCCGAGATTACGCACAAACGTCGTATGTCTGCCCTCGGGCCAGGAGGTTTGAGCCGTGAGCGTGCCGGTTTCGAGGTTCGTGACGTTCACTATACGCACTACGGTCGTTTGTGTACGATTGAAACTCCCGAAGGTCCAAACATCGGTTTGATTTCTTCACTCTGTACATTTGCCAAAATCAACAGCATGGGCTTTATCGAAACTCCATACTTGAAGATTGAAAATGGTAAATTGACTGGTGATATTGTATATCTTACTGCCGAAGAGGAAGACGGTAAAAACATTGCGATGGCAACTGCCGATGTTGATAAGGAAGGAAACTTCACAACTGACGCTTTGAAATGCCGTTTTGAGGGTGACTTCCCGATGAAGAATCCAACTGAGGTTGACTTCATGGATATTGCTCCAAACCAGATTGTATCGGTAGCCGCATCTTTGATTCCATTCTTAGAGCATGATGATGCCAACCGTGCCTTGATGGGTTCAAACATGCAACGTCAGGCCGTACCATTGTTGCGTCCTGAAGCCCCAATCGTAGGTACTGGTCTCGAAGGCCGTGTGGCCCAAGATTCACGTACTTTAGTAGTAGCCGAAGAAGACGGTGTTATCGAATACGTTGATTCAAACATCATCAAAGTTCGTTATAACTGGACTCGTGAGCAATCATTGGTTAGCTTCGATACAAACGTACAGACATATAACTTAATTAAATATCGCCGTACCAACCAAGATACTTGTATCAACATCCGTCCTATCGTATTGAAAGGACAAGAGGTGAAGAAAAACCAAATCTTGGTAGAAGGTTATGCAACACAAGGTGGTGAATTGGCACTCGGACGCAACATGCTCGTAGCCTTCATGCCTTGGCAAGGTTATAACTTCGAGGATGCGATTGTGATTAACGAAAGAGTTGTTCGTGAAGACATCTTTACGTCAATCCACATCGAAGAGTACGAACTCGAAGTACGTGATACAAAACGTGGTGAAGAAGAATTGACGGCTGAGATTCCGAACGTTTCAGAAGAAACTGTAAAGAATCTCGACGAAAACGGTATCATCCGCGTAGGTACACGTGTAAAAGAAGGAGATATTTTGATTGGTAAGATTACACCAAAAGGTGAGTCAGACCCAACTCCAGAAGAAAAACTTCTACGTGCCATCTTTGGTGACAAAGCTGGTGATGTGAAAGACGCATCTAAGAAAGCACCACCATCAATGGACGGTGTGATTATTGATACCAAACTTTTCTCTCGCCCGAACCGCGAAGAACGCTCTAAACACAAAGAAGAGCTTAAAGCATTGATGAAAAAACACAGCAAGGCTTTATTAGAAATCCGTGAGGTTGCGATTGATAAGTTTGTAGAATTGCTCGATGGCAAAACTTCGGCTGGTGTTAAGCACAAATTTGGCGATGAAGTAATGTCGAAGGGCGTGAAATTCAGTCGTACAAACATCACAAACAATATCTTCCCAGATAAAAACAACTATACTGACGAAAGCCAGTACAATGTTCCGGAAGAAGTTAACTTGTTAGGTGATTTGATTTTGGATGGCTGGACCGACGAAGCCGATACTAACAAATTGTTGGTAGAATTAGCTAAAAATTATTTGGCTCGTCGTAGCGAAATCATCGGTCGCTTCAAACGTGAAAGATTCGTACTTGAAGTAGGTGATGAGCTTCCGGCAGGTATCGTGAAATTAGCCAAAGTTTACATCGCTAAGAAACGTAAGTTGAAAGTGGGTGATAAAATGGCGGGTCGTCACGGTAACAAAGGGGTTGTGGCAAAAATCGTTCGCGATGAAGATATGCCATTCCTCGAAGACGGAACACCAATGGACATCGTGTTGAACCCACTTGGGGTACCTTCGCGTATGAACATCGGTCAGCTATACGAGACAGTTCTTGGTTTTGCTGGCCGCAAGTTAGGACGCAAGTATGCTACTCCAATCTTCGATGGTGCTACTCAAGAAGAAGTTGCTGCCGAGTTGAAAGAAGCAGGATTGCCAGAATACGGACGTTCGATACTTTATAATGGTCTTACAGGTGAGAAATTCGACCAGCCAGTTACGGTAGGTATCATCTACATGCTGAAATTGGGTCACTTGGTTGATGACAAGATGCACGCCCGTTCTATCGGACCATACTCGCTCATTACGCAACAGCCGCTTGGTGGTAAAGCACAATTCGGTGGTCAGCGTTTCGGTGAGATGGAGGTGTGGGCATTAGAGGCATTCGGTGCTTCGCACATCTTGCAAGAAATCTTGACAGTAAAATCTGATGACGTTATCGGTAGAGCAAAAGCCTACGAAGCAATCGTAAAAGGCGAAAACCTACCTAAGCCAAATATCCCAGAATCATTCAACGTATTGGTTCATGAGCTTAGAGGCTTGGCATTAGAGATTACTCTTACATAATTTAGAAGTAGGTACCTACTTCTAAATTAATCATTCAAAAAAGTATAATCATTTTCATATTAATATACACTGAAAATGTCTTTAAAGAAAAACAAAAAGCTAAACAGCGATTTCAATAGCATCACCATTAGCTTGGCTTCTCCGGAATCTATCTTGGAAAGCTCTTTTGGTGAGGTAACTCAGCCTGAGACCATCAACTATCGTACGTACAAACCCGAAATGGGCGGCCTATTCTGCGAGCGTATCTTTGGTCCAGTTAAAGACTGGGAGTGCCACTGTGGTAAGTACAAACGTATTCGTTATAAAGGTATCATCTGCGACCGTTGTGGTGTAGAGGTTACTGAGAAAAAAGTACGTCGTGAGCGTATGGGACACATCGAGTTGGTTGTGCCAGTAGCTCATATTTGGTATTTCCGTAGCTTACCAAACAAAATTGGTTATTTGCTCGGGATGTCGTCTAAGAAATTAGACCAAATCATTTATTACGAACGCTACGTGGTGATTCAGCCGGGTATCAAAGCCGAAGATGGCGTTTCGATAAATGATTTCTTGACCGAAGAAGAATATCTCGACATCGTTGATAAACTCCCACGTGAGAATCAAATGTTGCCAGATACTGACCCAAATAAATTCATCGCAAAAATGGGTGCTGATGCACTCGAAATGATGCTTTCACGCGTCAAATTGGATGAATTATCTTACGATTTGCGTCACGCTGCGGCAACAGACACATCGCAACAACGTAAACAAGAAGCCTTAAAACGCTTGAAAGTAGTTGAGGCTTTGCGTGATGCCAATACTCGTATTGAGAATAAGCCAGAGTGGATGGTTATCCGTATGGTGCCAGTTATTCCGCCAGAGTTGCGTCCGCTTGTACCTTTGGATGGTGGACGTTTCGCAACATCTGACTTGAACGACCTTTACCGTCGTGTGATTATCCGTAACAACCGTTTGAAACGTTTGTTAGAAATCAAAGCTCCAGAAGTAATCTTGCGTAACGAAAAACGTATGTTGCAAGAGGCTGTTGACTCATTGTTCGACAACTCTCGTAAAGTAAACGCCGTTCGTTCGGAGGGTAACCGTGCCTTGAAATCACTTTCGGATATGTTGAAAGGTAAACAAGGACGTTTCCGTCAGAACCTTCTTGGTAAGCGTGTTGACTACTCAGGTCGTTCGGTAATCGTGGTTGGTCCAGAACTCAAATTGCACGAGTGTGGTCTTCCGAAAGATATGGCGGCTGAGTTATTCAAACCGTTTATTATCCGTAAGTTAATCGAGCGTGGAATCGTTAAAACGGTTAAATCTGCTAAGAAAATCGTTGACCGCAAAGATGCTGTTGTTTGGGATATTTTGGAAAACGTATTGAAAGGACACCCAGTTCTCCTCAACCGTGCCCCAACACTCCACAGACTTGGTATTCAGGCTTTCCAACCTAAATTGGTAGAAGGTAAAGCTATCCAGCTGCACCCGTTAGTTTGTACGGCCTTCAACGCCGACTTTGACGGTGACCAGATGGCGGTTCACGTACCACTCGGTCACGAGGCGATTCTCGAAGCATCGGTATTGATGTTGGCTTCGCACAACATCCTTAACCCTGCCAACGGTGCACCTATCACTGTACCTTCGCAAGACATGGTGTTGGGCTTGTATTACGTAACAAAAGGACGTAAATCAACGCCTGAAGTACCAATCATTGGTGAAGGACTGACATTCTACGGTGCCGAAGAGGTTATCATCGCAATCAACGAAGGTCGTTTGTCGAAACACGCTCTTATCAAGTGCCGTGTGAAGGTAAAAGACGAAAACGGACAATTGGTTGATAAAATAATCGATACTGTTGCGGGTCGTATCTTATTTAATCAGTGTGTACCAGAAGAAGTTGGCTACATCGACGAATTATTGACTAAGAAGAAATTACAACAGATTATCGGTAAGGTCTTCAAAGAAAGTGGATTTGCTCGTACGGCTAAATTCTTGGATGATATTAAAGAATTAGGCTTCCAAACTGCCTTCCGTGGTGGTCTTTCGATTGGACTTGGGGATATTATGATTCCTGAAGAAAAACAGAAATTCATCGATGACGCACGTGTAGAAGTAGAAGAAGTACAAAATAACTATATGTTCGGTATCATCACCGAGCGTGAGCGTTATAACCAAATCATCGATATTTGGACCCGTGTAAACACCAACCTTCGTACTGTATTATTGAAACAATTGGAGAACGACCGTCAAGGTTTCAACCCAGTTTATATGATGATGCACTCAGGAGCCCGTGGTTCGGCTGAGCAGGTACGTCAGTTAGGTGGTATGCGTGGTTTGATGGCGAAACCTCAGAAAAACATCCAAGGCTCGGTAGGTGAAATCATCGAGAACCCAATCCTTTCTAACTTTAAAGAAGGTCTTGACGTTCTTGAGTACTTTATCTCAACACACGGTGCTCGTAAAGGTCTTGCCGATACGGCCCTTAAAACTGCCGATGCGGGTTATCTGACTCGTCGTTTGCACGATGTTGCTCAAGATGTGGTTGTAAACGAAGAAGACTGCGGTACATTGCGTGGTATTCAGATTTCGGCCTTGAAAGACAACGAAGATATTGTTGAGCCACTTTCGGAGCGTATTCTTGGACGTACTTCGGTTTACGACATCGTTGACCCACGTACCAAAGAGCTAATCGTAAGGTCTGGCGAAGAAATCACCGAAGAGATTGCGGCTCGTATCGACGAAACTGCTATCGAAACGGTTGAAATCCGCTCAGCATTGACTTGCGAAACCCAAACGGGTGTTTGCTCGAAATGTTACGGACGTAACTTGGCAACTGGCCGTATGGTTGACATCGGCGAAGCAGTTGGTGTAATTGCCTCACAGTCAATCGGTGAGCCAGGTACTCAGCTTACACTTCGTACATTCCACACGGGTGGTGTGGCACAGAACGTTTCGTCTAACGCCGACATTCGTGCCAAATTTGAAGGTACATTGCAATTTGAAGATATTCGTACAGTACAATCTGAAGATAAAGAAGGAAACCCAGAGACGGTTGTTATCGCTCGTCGTGGTGAGATTCGTATCCTCGAAGAAGGTACAAACCAAATCTTGATTACCAACAATATCCCTTACGGTGCTGTATTGGAGGTAAAAGATGGACAGAAGATTAAGAAAGGTGAAGTATTGTGTCATTGGGACCAATTCAACAACGTAATCCTTTCGGAAATCGACGGTACGGTAGAGTACGATTCAATCGAAGAAAACATCACTTATAAAGAGGAAGCCGATGAGCAAACTGGTTTCCGTGATAAAGTTATCATCGAATCGAAAGACCGCTCTAAAAACCCTGCGGTTATCGTAAGAACGGGTAATGTTGAAGAAGAAAAATCTTATAACCTACCGGTAATGGCTCGTCTGACGGTTGAAAACGGTCAGATAATCAAAGCGGGTCAGGTTTTGGCTAAGATTCCACGTGCTGTAAACATGAACCGAGATATTACGGGTGGTCTTCCGCGTGTAACCGAATTGTTTGAAGCTCGTAACCCATCGAACCCTGCGGTAGTTTCGGAGATTGATGGTGTGGTTTCTTACGGTGCTGTTAAGCGTGGTAACCGTGAAATCTTTGTAGAAGCTAAAGATGGTACCAAAATGAAGTACCTTGTACAGCTTTCTAAATTGATTCTTGTACAAGAAGGTGACTTCATCAGTGCAGGTGACCCACTCTCAGACGGTGCGATTACGCCTTCGGATATTCTACGTATCAAAGGGCCAACCGCCGTACAAGAGTATCTTGTAAACGAAGTACAAGCCGTTTACCGCCTACAAGGTGTAAAAATCTCCGATAAACACATCGAAACAATCGTGCGTCAGATGATGCAGAAAGTAGAGGTTGTGGATGCGGGCGATACCATCTTCTTAGAGCAACAATACGTTGATAAATGGGTACTTCGTAAAGAAAACGACCGCGTTATCGACAAGAAAGTTGTGATTGATAACGGTGGCTCGGATAAGTTTAAGAACGGACAGATTATCACAAGCCGTGAGCTTCGTGATGAAAACTCTCGCCTAAAACGTGCCGATTTACCACAAGTACAAGTGCGTGACGCCGAGCCTGCGGTTTCTCAACCAGTATTGCAGGGTATCACGACGGCTTCGTTGGGTACAGAATCGTTTGTATCGGCGGCTTCGTTCCAGGAGACAACTAAGGTTCTTTCGGAAGCGGCTGTACGTGGTAAACGTGATGACCTCGAAGGTTTGAAAGAAAACGTAATCGTAGGACACTTGATACCAGCAGGTACGGGTGGACGCAAGTACCAAAAACTAATCATTGGCAACAAAGCCGAAATCGAGGCTGCTAACGAAAAACGTAAGCAAATCGAACTAAGCAAAAGCCGTATGTTTGTATAATAAGTACTGACGATTCTGCATAAAACCGAAGCCGCCTAAGTCGAAAGATTTAGGCGGCTTTTGGTTTATAGGGTATAGCCAAACTTATTTTGAACCAACAGAAAAATTTTGTTGAATTAAAGTTTTTGTTTTTTTTCGTTTTGTATATTTGTTGGAGTGTATATCGTTTTGGCTTATGAGTATTGCGTATTTTGGATTGTGGATATGGTAGAATTATAATTTTTAAAACTACTTATTTAGTATTGTAAGTTGAGAATAATAAATGTTAAAGTGTTGATTATAAACAAGTTACAAGGCATGTAACTTAATTTAAGAAATTAGATTAGTTGCGTAAATAACAGAGTTAGCAGCAAGTGTAAACCAACACTCCTCGAATAGAAAATGAACGAAATATACCTAACGCCATATAGCATTATTGAGAATACAGACTACCCTATTGATACTAAAATTATCATTAGGGCTTCGGACTTTTCAAATGTACCATTTCAAGACGGAAGAATTACGTTTAGTTTTATAGACTGTCGTTTTAAGAAATTAGAAATTGAAAACAGCGAAACAATAGACTTCAAAGACATAAGTATTCAATTTATAAGTTGTTTTATAAACGAAATCAACGTTGAAAATATCATCACAACAAATTTTTCAATCTTCTTTGGAAGTTCAATCCTACAAGGAAGAATAAAGAATGAAAATTTGAGAAGTGTTGAAGCAAACAACTGCCTTTTAGTTAATTCATTGTTTTTACTTGATTTAAAAAGGGCTGTTGTTTCATTTACAGAAGAAAACATTTTTCCAATTCGTTGGAAGAAGTTATTAAAATCTGTCAATGCAAACCTTGAAGATTTACTTACCGAAAAACACTCATTTTACATTTACGATTGCAAGAATATAGTTTTCACGGTTAATGAAAATAAGACAGATAAAAGAGCCATTTACAAAATACCTTACGACAGCGTAAATAAAATTGGATATTTTCTAAACGATGAAGAAAAGCAGAAATTAAAAGTTAGTTTGAATGTTCAGTATTCAGCGGACAAAGAACACAACTTGACTAAAATAATCAATGCTAAACTTTTGGCTTTATCTCTCAGCGGTTATTCAACAGGCGAATTGCTGGTTGAAAATTGTTACATTGACAGTTGGTATATCAGAAATTTTTCAGCACAATTAGGAGCTAATTTTTATGACATCAAACCATTCAGAAAAGAAACAGAAGAAACAAAATTAGAAATACACAAATCAAACCTTGACAAAGTTTGGTTTGACAATGTTGCATTTGATGATTATTCTACAATTTCACTTTACAGAAATAAATTTGGGCAAACCACTTTAACGGCTTGCGATTTTCCAAGTAAATACAATGATTTTGACAAAATACAAACCATTGAAAATATTCATTACCCTGACAGAAAAGACAAAAATTATTTCAAAACACGTTACGAAACTTTTTTGCAGTTGAAAAAACAACTTGAAGCATCGGGTAATTTCTATGAAGCTCAAAAATTTCAAGCAATATCAAACGAAGCCCTTAAAAACGTTGAAAACCTGCCTTATTGGGACAGAGTAATTTTGAAAATCAACAGTCTTTCAAATAATCACGGTTTATCAATAAAAGAACCATTTTTTGCAACAATTTCTATCTCAATTATCTTTTACATTTTGTATTTATGGACTTTGGGAAGAATGTTTAACTGCAATGGAATTGATTGGAACTTGTTCGGTTATTACTTTTCGTTTCTTGACATAACACATAGGACAGACTTTTTGGTAAGCAAGATTGAACTAAACGGTTGGTCATTGACAATAGATTATTTAAATAAAATCATTGTTGGATTTTTGATATATCAATTCATTGCCGCTTTTAGGAAATATGGAAAAAAATAAAACACCTGCTGCTAACAAGGGTTTTGCGATAGTGGGGCGAAACTGCAATGTTCAACGGTATTTCCTCGATTGAACTTTTGTACAAAATTGAAGATTTGTGCTTCGATTTCCCCACCATCGCAAAGCCCTAAAACGTTAGGCGGCATTTTAAAACGACCAAACAAAAATGAAACAGTTGACATTTAAACTTATCCTACCATTGACAGTAATTTCGTTTGCTACAATTACCAAATGGTGGTATGCTTTACCAGTTGACGCACCTGACACATTGTTTGCAGGTTTCCCTTTTCCTTTTGTTTGTGACGGTTGGCACACTTCAATGTCTTTGCAAATTTTTGTGACAGAATTTTTTGGAGACTTGTTAACCTACTTTTTGTTTTGGTTAATAGTGATTTTTTGCATTGACCGTTTTTGGACAAAAATTAAACCAAACAAAATTGTGACAATTGTATTGTGGATGCTAACAGGACTTGTTGTAAGCGGAGCGATTTTAATTGCAAGTAATCCAGACAATTTATTCTATGTGAAAAGACCCTTTGACATTGAAACTATGGAATCAGGTTACACATTTGTATGGCAACAGACAGAGCGACCAGAATATTATAAATATCATCCTGTACACAAGAAAGAATGAATAAAACCCACTGGTCGAAGACTTACGACACAGTCGGTTGTTTTCGACCGACTGGGACATTCCAAAGGTACAGTAAAAGGTGATGCACAAAAACCCTTGAACAAAGCATATACTTTACTTTTGGAAGCAATTCCAGAAACCAATAAATGATAGTTAATAAAAAATAGAAAAAGCAATACCGGGAAGCGGGCTTGTAATTTAAAAGTTGTGTATAATACATACTAAAACTACTTAATATGGAAAAAATAAAAACGCTATCTGTTAATTTAGGATTATTGTTTATTGTAGTATTTTCGTCATACAAACAAGAAATTACAGAAGAGGGTTTTGTTGCAGTGGATGGTGGTAAAATCTGGTATAAAATTTTTGGCAAAGAAAAAAAAGGCACCCCATTATTAATCATACATGGTGGTCCTGGAGGCAGAAGTTGCAGCATGATTCCTGGATTATCTCCTTTAGCTTCAGATAGACCTGTTATTTTTTATGACCAGTTGGGCTCAGGTAATTCAGATAGACCCAAAGATACTACTTTATGGAAAATTGAACGCTTTGTAAATGAAATTGAGCATCTAAGACGTGCATTAAATTTGGATAAATTAAATATAATGGGGCATTCTTGTGGAAGCACATTTCTAATTGAATATTTAATTACCAAAAAGCCTAAAGGAATCAAGTCAGTCATTTTTTCAAGTCCTATGATTAGTACTCCAGACTGGATAGCAGATGCAAAATGGTTGCTTTCAAAATTGCCAAGAAGTGTTCAAGACACCATAAATAAATATGAGAATTTAAAAAATTACGCAGCTCCCTCCTATATAGCAGCAACTGATTCTTTTTACACACGACATTTGAGTAGAAAACATTGGCCTTATAAATTAGCTTCTTGCAAAAATGTTGGTATGGAAAATTATAGTATTTATAACTATATGTGGGGACCAACAGAGTTTAATTCAACAGGGACTCTTTCAAATTTTGATAGAACTTCCGATTTAAATAATATTAATGAACCTATTCTTTACGTGACTGGTGAGTATGATGAGGCAAGACCTAAAACTATGTTTAGATATAAAAAGCTCTCTAAAAACGCAATTGTTCAAATAATAGATGATTCAGGACACATGACAATGATTGACCAACCAGAGAAATTAGTCCAAGTAATTAACAAATTCCTGAAAAACGTCGAACATAATTGACCCCTCTGGTCGAAGACTTACGACACAGTCGGTTGTCTTCGACCAAAAATAACGAAAGTCTCCTGACTTTCACAAAACAAAAATATAAAGCCAAATGAAAACAAACATTACGATTCGGGTCATTGCCAAAGGCGGCAAATTTCTTGGGGCAGATATTGGTGGTGCTTATGTAACCATCCACAATGCCCAAACTGGCGAAATCTTAGCCCAGGGCAATACAAGTGGTGGCTCGGGAGTAGCCAACTTGATGGATATTGCGATTAATCGTACCGAGAGCTATCCAAATACCCAAGCATCAGCCTTTAACACTTCGCTTTCGCTCACCGAGCCTTGTCTCATCAAAGTAACGGCCTACGGCCCAAAAGGTGGACTTCAATCGGCCAATACCGTAACAGCCACGCAGTGGATTATCCCCGGCAAAGACCTTAAGGGCGGCAATGGTTTGCTTTTGGAGTTACCGGGCTTGATGGTGCAGGTACAATCGCCGCCAACACACCAAAACTTTGGAACGGTTGCTCAAGCCAAAGTCGATTTTCAAGCCAATGTCACGATGATGTGCGGCTGTCCGATTGCGGCAAATACTCCGTGGAATCCTGATTTATTTGAGGTCGGGGCAATGATTTACCAATTAGACACACCCAACGGCAATGTATTTTTAGAAACCGTACCGATGAAGTTTTCGGGTGAAACGAGTCAGTTTATCGGTAGCTGGACAACCCCAAATTATGGTTTCTACGAGGCGGTTATCTATGCGTATCAAGCCGATAATGGCAATTCGGGAATGGGCAGAGTTACTTTTTTTAGTACTGCCCCACAAGCGTAGTTTATAAAAAACTGAGGCATATCTCGTTTGAAATGTGCCTCGGTAAATATCTCAAAATACTCTCTGATAAACGTCTTTAAGGGCAATTTTTAAATCAATTGATTGAAAATAAGCCGAATTTTCTAAGCCATGAATGGTCTCGACCGACCAAGAATCGTCTGTTTTTTTATGAAATATTTCGATTTGAGGTAATTCGGTAGAAACCAGAATATACTCTTTTAGGCTCGGTATTGTCCGATAGGCTATGAATTTATCGGTTCGGGCGGCGTTCCGCTTATCAAAGACAGCCGTAGAATCTGATAATACTTCAATAATCAACAATGGGTTTGTAAGAATATCATTATCCATCATCTTTGCAACCCCATCACTTACCGAAACATCTGGATAGAAATAACTACTGTTGGCTGTGTTTAGCACTCGCATATCACTCGGATAAGTTTCGTTTTCGGAGTATAATAGATGATTCCCAATTAAAGCCAAAAGATTAACTGATGTAACACTATGCCTTCTGTTTGATGCCGCCTTTGGTACAACAAAATTAAAAATAAATTCATGCTTTTCATCGCTTCCTCTCTCAAAAGCAAGGTATTCTTCGGCTGATATGGTTTTGCTTAGAAGCATAGAAATTTATGATTTTAGCTGATTTAACAAAATTATTCCCTTTCGGTTGGTAAAATCGTATTTTTAATTTTACCACTGAGTTCACGTAGAACACATAGATACACTTAGTTTGATTATTTCTTAGTGAAACTGTGTGTCCTAAGTTCCTTAGTGGTGAATTTATTTTTTTCATTCAATTACCCGAAAGGAAATAAATCAAATATTTATCCAAAGCAATGATTTTTATTTTCTCAATCTCGGCTCCTCTTTTTGTATGATTTGCCGTATTTACGTTTTTTTTCGGCTTCGTAATCACGACGAACATTTACTTTTTTATTTTTATCTAATTTCTCATGGAAGGCCGGGCCTACATCTTCGCGTTTGGGTGGCTTCACCAAAAACAACGGCATATCAATCTTGGGTTCTTCGGCGGGTAAAATCCTATCCGATTTCTCAACCTCGGCTGGCATTTCTTGCAAAGGCAATTTGTACTTCATCAAATCTTGAATAGCACTTAGAGCATCTTTTTCTTGTGCTGTTACAAACGAGAGAGCAATGCCCTTGCGGTCGGCTCGACCAGTTCGCCCGATTCGGTGGATATAGCTTTGAGGTTCTTCGGGTAAATCAATGTTTATCACGTGCGAAACTCCCTCTACATCCAATCCACGAGCAATAACATCGGTAGCAATCAAGATTCGGCAAGTTCCATCTTCAAAACGCCTAACCGATTCAAAGCGGTGGTTTTGTGCTTTATTTGAGTGAATAACCGCAATTTTATCCTGAAAATCGCCTTCGAGATGCTCAAAAACTACATCGGCAAGGTGCTTGGTCGATACAAAAACCAAAACTTTATTCATTTCAGCATCTTTATTGAGCAGATACTTCAAGAAATTGATTTTGGTGTAGAAATTCGGCACATTGTACCCAATCTGCGTGATATTACTCAATGGAGTACCGACGGGAGTAGCTTCGATTCTTTCGGGAGAATTAAAGAATTCTTTCATCAAATCTTCGACTTCATCGGTAATGGTAGCCGAAAATAAGAGATTCTGGCGACGTTCGGGCAAGCTATCAAAGATTCGGGTCAGTTGAGGTCTAAAGCCGAGATTTAGCATTTCGTCGAACTCATCAATAACCAATTTCTTGATTCCTTTGGTTTTGATAACCTGTACATTGAGCAAATCAACGAGCCTTCCGGGAGTTGCTACCAAAATATCAACACCCTGCATGACCTCAGCGATTTGGGCTTTGGTGTTTACACCTCCGTAAATCCCGACAACGAGTGTACTCATGTAAGTCGTCAGTTTTTTGATTTCTTCAACCACCTGCACGACCAATTCACGGGTGGGAACGAGAATCAAAATTTGAGGGTTTTTATCTTTTGAAAATTGATATTGACGCAAACACGGCAACAAATAAGCGTAGGTTTTTCCGGTACCCGTTTGGGCGATTCCGCAGACGTCTTTGCCCGACATCACAACCGAAAACACCTTTTGCTGAATCGTCGTTGGGGTCGTCAGTCCTAAATCATTTAGTGCGTTTAGTAGAGGTTTATTGAGATTTAATTCTTCGAATGTCATAAAAATGGAGTTTCGAGTTTGAGGAGTTTCAAGTTTCAGTACAGATTCTCCACTAATTAGAATACAAAGTTAGTGGAAATAGTTCAGTAGTCCACTTGCAGGGCAATTTAACCCAAAGTGATTGTTTCATTGGCAAAGAAATTGCTATATTCGCCTTACAAAACCCTATGTATTTAAAAAATCATGGCTAAAAATAAAAAACAAAATCGCCCTCAAAACGAAACACCAAGAGTAAATCCAGTAAAAACAGCGAATACCACTGCCCCACAACCAACTTCTGGATTCCAACTTAACGATAAATTAGCTTACGGATTATTAGCGATTGGGGTAATCATTGCTTTTTCGAGTGCATTCGGCAACGATTTTGTCAATTGGGACGACCAAATGTATGCCACCGAAAACAAGATGATTCAGAAGCCTACGTTTGCCAACCTGATGCGTTTGATGGGTGTTGAATGTGCCTTAAACTACCACCCTGTTACGATGGCTTCGCTCTGGCTAAATAGTTTTCTTTTTGGTCAAAAAGCAACACCTTTTATCGTTGTAAACGTACTGATTCATGCCCTAAATACCATTTTGATATTCAGATTTACCCAAAAACTAACCAATCAAAATACACTTATCAGCTTTTTCGTAGCCTTGATTTGGGGCGTACACCCAATGCACGTCGAGTCGGTGGTGTGGGTATCGGAGCGTAAAGACGTTCTCTATACCATGTTTTTCTTTTTGGCTTGTCTTCAATACATCAAATTTATAGAGACCGATAACCGAAAGTTTTATTTTATCACGCTACTTCTCTTTGTTTTGGCTTGTTTATCAAAAGCAATGGCGGTGGTTCTGCCAGTAGTTTTGATTTTGATTGACTTTTGGTACGGAAAAGGACTATTCAATGTAAAAAATTATATTTCTAAAATTCCATTTTTCATCGTTTCGGTATTGTTTGGTGCATTGGCAGTGCATGTTCAAGGTGGAGGGAATCTCGGTGGAATGCTCGAAAAAATGACCCTCGATGTAGCCATCAGCGATACTTTTTCGCTCTGGCAACGCCTTTGTTTTGGTTTTTATGGATTCATGGTCTATATCTTTAAGTTCTTTATTCCTGTCAATCTCCATAATTTTTATGCCTATCCCCCAGCCGACCAATACAATAATGTACAATACACGTCGGCTCCTTTTGTGGGCTTAATTTTGTTAGGATTAGCCTTCGTTGTCCGTAATAAAAGCAAAGAAAGTTTCTTTGGCTTTTGGTTTTTCTTTATCACCATTGCATTGGTTTTGCAATTCCTTTCGGTTGGTGGAGCCATCTTAGCCGAGCGTTATAGCTACGTTCCGTATTTCGGATTGGCATTTGCGGTGTTTTATCTCATAAATAAATACGTAAAAAGTCAAAATATCATTCTCGGTATCGGTATATTGGCCTCATTGGTTTTCATGTATCGTAGTTTTCAGATGTCTAAAACCTATAAAGATACTGGTTCTTTGTTCTTGAATTCTTACCAATATGAGCCACTTTCGGGCGTTGTGAATGAAAACTTGGCGAATCACTACGGCCGAACAGGCAATATTGATTTGGTAATCCGCTACGGAGATGTTGCTCTGCAAAAAGGTGTGCAATCTTACGCACTTTTAGGAGCAATGGGCAATGCTTGGCATTTGAAAGGCGATAACAAAAAGGCTTTGCAGTACTATGAAGATTGTATCCGTAATTCTCCCGACCACCGACGTGCAACAGCCTACTACAACCGTGGTATCGTGAATCGTGCTGCTGGAAATTACGAACAATCGGCAAAAGATTTTGCTGAAGCAATGAAACGCACCGAAGACTCGACAACCTATCTGTCTTACCGTGCCTACTCAAATCTCTTAGCCAAAAACTATCAATCGGCTATCAATGATTATACTTCGATGATTAATAGAGGAATCGCGGTTGATACGGCTTACAACAATCGAGCAGTTTCGAGATACAGCCTCGGCGACCCCAATGGAGCCATTTCAGATTTGAAACAAGCCCTTAAAATCAATCCAAATTACGCCGAAGTAAAAGATAATTTGAACAAATTAGGAGTAAAATAAAAAAGTCGGGTTTAAAGCCCGACTTTTTCGTTTAATGATATTTTCGATTATTCCTCTCCACTTCCGATAGCCATTAAATGACGAACATTCATGATAACTTCGGCATTTGGCGGTAAGTCTAAATCTTGACCAACTACCTGATAACCAGTCAGCAGGATTTTAGAATTAGGAAACTCTCGGCATAGTTTTGTAACATACGGCTGAATCTCTTCTTGCCCTGGTGTTGAGGTAATCGAACAAAAAATATAGTCAGGTTTATGCAATTCGCAGACAAATACCAACTCTGTAAATGGCAGGGTTTGACCCAAGTAAATCACTTTGTGGTTTCTTGCACGCAGAATGTAGTTGGCAAACAAAAGACCGATTTCATGCAATTCTCCTTCGGGCAAATACAAAACAAACTTTTTAGAGCTTGGTCCTAATTTTACGACTTGTCCATCAATCGCTACAATCAATTTCTGACGAATCAGATTCGAAATAAAATGCTCTTGTGCTGGCCCGATAGAACCCGTTACCCAAAGTGTACCGATTCGACTCAAGAATGGATAAATGATGTTTATCATTGTATTCTCGAACCCAAATTGGAGGATATTGGTACTCATGATTTTCTCGAAGCGTTCCTCGTCGAGGTCAATCATCGAAATCGTGAGGGCGTGAATCTGGTCTGGATAATTCAATTGTTTATCCGAAATCGCCATCACCTCACGGTTTAGCTCTTCGAGGTTAAGTTTAGCAATCTCCGAAATCTTGTAATCGTGGTCTTTTAAGAGAGCAATATTGAGAACCAATTTAAGGTCTTGGTCATCGTAAGTTCGTATATTGGTATCCGTTCTCTTTGGATTGATAATATTGTAGCGTTGCTCCCAGATTCGGAGAGTATGGGCCTTGATGCCCGAGAGTTGTTCTAAATCTTTTATCGAATAACTGCTCATTTCTTTCTTCGACTATCCTATCTAAATTATTCTTTGAGATAAGCTAAAATGTGCCATTTGTGAGAAATTAGGCTACAATTTAGTGTTTTTATTTTGGTTTTACAAAAATTTTATCACTGACTTACTAATAGAACTATCCGTAGAAAATTTTGTTTAAAAAACTACACTATTTTTTATTATCAGTACCTTTCATCCCCCTATTTGTAACTTTGTATCCGTTAAATAAGTTTTTGGTATCCTTTTTGACATTACATATATAACGTCATGGAAAACTAATATTCGGGGAGTTTAGGCTCTTCTAACCTCCTCGAATACTTAACTTATTATGAAAACTTTAATAAACTTTTGCTTACTAATAATTATCATTTTGATTGCCAATGAATCATGGTCTAAACCACTGCCGCAATCACTAAAAAGGTTTGCTAAATCCGACCCTCTCAATCCTTGTGATGCAAATGCTATCCGTAGCTTTAAATTAGAGTCGCCGGGAGCTTATTGCCCAAGCCCTACGGCCGACGAACACGCTTTTTCGGTTTTTGGAGCAGGTTTTTCGGCTGGAGCTTATGTATTCAAAGAAAATACCCAGCCACTTTTGGTTGAGTACAATGATGGTACTATCAAAATGCGTTTTCAGGTAGTTAATAAAACCGATGCTACAAAAGAATACATCATTGATTTTATTGGTTCGGATAAAACAATCGGAAATCCTTCGGGTGGGTTCACTCCGGCAACCAATACCTGCTCAGGAACAAACACTACGGACTGGACATTCTACAATACTTTTTTGATGACGATTACGGGCGAAGGTAGCAACAGCGGCCAATTTGCAATGGTGATGTCTCCGCAGGGCAATCAACATACTTTTCAGATTGGAACTGGTGCCAATATGTGGCAAGCTAACTTTGGTGCGGGTCTGTGGTTTGATGATGCTACACCCATTAGCCCTGCGACATTCAACGGCGATATTCAAGTAAAGCTCGTACCGTATGAATGTTGCATTCCTAAAATCTGTACGCCGTATTTGGTGCAAAAAAGTAAATAATCAATAATCTATCTAAATTTCTCTCATTTCATTATTTAAAAGCCACAATTTGAATAGTTTTTTTAGTTAGTCTTCAAAAATTTGTAATTTTGTTAAAGAAATCAATCGCTTTCCTTACAAGATGTCCAAATTTGATAGAAATCGCCCACGTCAAACGGCCTCCCCACCGCCACCGCCGCCCATTGACCCAAAATCAAAACCCAAAAAGAAAGAAGGCAAACAGATGTCTTTTGACTTTGGCAATGCCGACCTCGATGGCTTTAAGCTATTTCTTGGGGTTTTCTCAATCATCATTGCTGCTGGTCTTTTGATAGCGTTTGTCTCGTATATTTTTACGGGAGATGCCGACCAAGACCTCGTGCAGATGGGTTGGAAAGATGCGATGGCCGAAGTTAAACGTACTGGCAAGGGCTTCCAGAACTGGATTGGTGCTATCGGGGCGTACACTTCGCATTATTTTATCTTTTTGTGGCTGGGTTTTGCAGCCCTTGGTTTGCTACCGATGGTGTTTTTGGCGGGTGTTAAAATTGCATTCAAGCGTGATTTGATTCCGTACAATCTCAATCGTTTCATCGTTTCGAGCATATTCTACATTTTCTGGACAAGTATCTTTTTAGGATGTTTTATCATAACTTTCGGTATAGATTATGATAAAATATGTGGTGGAATCGGTATGGCGATTGGCGAACAATTGCACCATATCATTGGCGGGCTTAGTATTATTTTTATGCTTTTGATTTTATTTGGCTGGTTGATTTTCTTTCACGGACTTACCAAAATTGATGATTATGTTTTCTTACATTTTGGCAAATCAAAAACAAAAGATATTGACGAAGATTTCTCGACCGAGAGAATCCGTAATGCAATCAATGATATTGAAGTAGAAACCGAAGTAAAACCAAGTAAAAAAGTCGAAGAAGAAAAAATTGATTTCTTAAAAATAAAAGAAGAAGAACCGGTAATCGCCGAACCAGAAAAACCAAAGGTTCAAGAGGTTACTTTTGAGGTCAATGTTCCAAACGAAAAAATCATCACCGCCAATGAGCCGTTCAAAGGTGGAGTGCCGTTTGTGGTTGAAAATGCTCAATCGCCCGAACCAGAACCAATTCCAGAACTCATAATTGAGAAGGTTGAGCCAAAATTGGAAGTAACGGATTTGGACGATGATGATGTAAACGAAAAAGTTTTAAAGGATTTTGGGTTATTTGACCCTACTCTCGATTTGCCCGAATATCAGTATCCTACGCTCGATTTGATGAATGAATACAGCAACGCAGGCAAGGTTACGGATGAAGAATTGGAGCAAAATAAAAACAAGATTGTTGAATCGCTCCGAAATTTCCAAATCGGGATTTCGAGCATCAAAGCGACCATTGGGCCTACTGTTACGCTTTACGAAATTGTGCCAGAGGCAGGTATCCGTATTTCAAAAATCAAAAACCTCGAAGACGACATCGCTTTGAGTTTGGCAGCTTTGGGGATTCGTATCATCGCTCCGATGCCAGGAAAAGGGACAATCGGTATCGAAGTACCCAACAAAAACCGTGAAATGGTAAGTATGAAGTCGGTACTTTCGAGCGAGAAATTCCAGAAAACTACCTTTGATTTACCCGTTATTCTCGGCAAAACCATCTCAAATGATATTTTTATCTCAGATTTGGCTAAAATGCCACACTTACTGATGGCAGGGGCGACAGGTCAGGGTAAATCGGTTGGATTGAACGTGATTTTGGCATCGCTACTTTACAAAAAACATCCTGCCCAAATCAAATTTGTTTTGGTTGACCCTAAAAAGGTCGAATTAACCCTCTTTACGAAGATTGAAAGGCACTTTTTGGCAATGTTGCCAAATGCCGAAGAAGCCATCATTACCGATACCAAAAAGGTTATTTACACGCTCAATTCGCTTTGTATCGAGATGGATAACCGATATAATTTGCTCAAAGATGCAGGTGTACGGAACATTAAAGAATACAACACCAAGTTTATAAATCGTCGGTTGAATCCCGAGAAAGGGCATCGTTATTTACCTTATATCGTTTTGGTAATAGATGAGTTAGCCGATTTGATGATGACTGCGGGTAAAGAGGTCGAGCAGCCGATTGCACGATTGGCTCAGTTGGCTCGTGCGATAGGAATTCACCTTATCATTGCAACCCAAAGACCATCAGTTAACGTCATTACAGGACTAATCAAGGCAAACTTCCCTGCCCGACTATCGTTTAAGGTTACATCTAAGATTGACTCAAGAACAATTTTGGATACTGGTGGCTCTGAGCAGTTGGTCGGAAACGGAGATATGTTGCTCTCGATGGGTTCGGATATGATTCGTTTGCAGTGTCCGTTTGTAGATACACCAGAGATTGATGGCATTTGTGAATTTATCGGTTCGCAACGTGCTTACGAATCGGCCTATTTACTACCTGAATTCTACGGCGATGATGAGCAAGAGCCTTTAGAGTTTGATTCGTCGGATTTGGACGAATACTTTGAAGAAGCAGCTCGCCTTTTGGTGGCACATCAGCAAGGTAGTACGTCGTTGATTCAACGTAAAATGAAACTCGGCTACAACCGTGCCGGACGTATCATCGACCAGCTCGAAGCAGCCGGTATCGTCGGACCATTTGAAGGTAGTAAAGCACGTGAGGTTTTGATTAAAGATTTGGTACATTTAGAGGAAGTATTAAGAGAAATCAAAGGAAAATAGGTTTTGAAGTAAACTTTTGGTTAAAAATACAGTCTAATTAAAACCAAATTTTGTTGAATAACGTTTTATCAGAATTAACCATAAACCCCTCAGATGAAAAAAATCATTTTTGCTGTTGTTAGTATGTTTTTTATTAGCAACTTATATGCTCAAAAAGACCCAAAAGCTACGGCGATTTTGGATGCTATGAGCAAAAAATACCAAACGATGAAGTCGTTTAGTGCGGCTTTTACGTATGGTATCGAAGGTGCAAATGCTAAATTGACAGAGAGTTATAAAGGCGATGTAACTGTAAAAGGCTTGAAATTTCGCCTAAAAATGGCAGGTCAAGAGGTTTTTGCAAACGGAAAAGAACTTTATACATACGTAAAAGAAACCAACGAATGTAGCATCACGGATTTTAATCCGAATGATAATGCTGATATTTCACCTACCAAAATTTACACTATTTACAAAAAAGGCTACAAATATGTCTTTTTGGAAGAGGTGAAAGAAGGAAGCCAGCTTTATCAGGTGGTTGAGCTATCGCCAGAAGATAAAAATAGCAAAATCACTAAGGTTCAAATCAAAGTAAACAAGCAAGATAAATCGGTAAAATCTTGGAAAGTTTGGGATAAAAGTGGCAAACGCACGGTTTTCAAAATGGATAAATTCACTCCAAATACTCCTGCCGAAGATACGTTTTTCACTTTCGATAAAAAGAAGTACCCTGGTGTAGAAATCGTAGATTTAAGATAAATTTTGATTTAAGAGCGTAAGAATCAAGATATAAGAAAATCCCGAGGCTGAGCTTCGGGATTTTTGTTTTAGTCGTATCGTTCGGGTTGATATAAACTTATATCTACCGAAGGCTTTTGGTTTTCTATAATTTCTTGAATCAGTTTGCCAGTTGCAGGTGCAAGGCTCAAACCCATCATCGCATGACCCGATGCAATGGTTAAGTTACTAAATTTTTGGGTTCGGCCAATGTAAGGTAAACCATCTGGCGAACAAGGTCTTAGACCGTACCAAACTCTCTCTTTTGCTGGCACTTCAATCGGGTAATCTGGAAAAAATTGCGGAACAGACTTAATGATTCCACGCACGCGATTCATATTTATTTCATCGTTGATTCCACCAATCTCCATTGTTCCACCAAAACGGATTAAATTATCAGCCATCGGTGTAATTGCTACACGAGCTTCTAATAAAATTGATGGTACTTTTAGATTCTTCCCTGCAACTTGTTCGTTTGTTACGCTATAACCTTTACCAGCTTGCATTGGCAGATTCAGATTCAATAATTTTGTCAAAATCGGCGACCACGAACCCGTTGCAATAATAACTTCGTTTGTATCAAGTTTTTGGTTTGAGGTTTCGATTTGTTTGATTTTTGAATTCTCAACCTTAAACCCAGTTACTTCTGTATTATACAAAAACTGCACTCCTTTTTTTAGTAAATAAGCTTTGAGTTGCTTTACAAATGCGTTTGGATAACAGTGCGTATCGCCTGAATAAAAAACTGCCCCTGCCACATCGGGTTTTACTTCATTTTCGATTTGATGTAATTCATTGGTTGATAACACTTTAGCTTCGATACCGAGTTTATTGGCTATTTCGGCAACTTCGGCTTCTTCCTCAAAACTGTGTTGAGTTTTGCAAAGCATCATCAAGCCTTTTTCCTCAAACGCAAAGTCGAAATCAGGTTCTTTGGCAATCTCTTGGTAGAGTTTTTTGCTCAAAAGGCTAATATCTCGCAAAGCGGGCATGGCTTTATCAACCTGCTTTTTGTTAGCTGCCTTGTAGAATTTTAATCCCCACGAAACCAAATCCCAATCTAATCTCGGCTTAACGTAAAACGGACTCTCAGAATTAAACATCCAACGGATTCCCTTTTCAATCATTCCGGGTGTAGCCAACGGAATAAAATGACTCGGAACAATCATCCCTGCATTACCAAAAGAGCAACCATCATCGCCGCTTCCACGCTCGATTATGCTAACACTATGCCCTGATTTTGTAAGGTAATACGCTGATGATAAGCCAATTATACCACTACCTATGATGGTTACTTGCATTTAAATAACAGATTTTAGCTAAAACTTATTTCTAAATATTCATGGCATGACAGACTATCTTCTGTCATGCCATGAGTTTTACGTATTTTTATCCTATAAGGATATTTTCAAAATTAGTTGACTAAATCACCTGAAAACCAAAAGCATACGGGTCGTCTTCGGGGTCAATTGTAATGATGTTTTGACCGTAAATCCTTGCCCAGCCTTCAATACTCGGAATAATCGCATCAAAATCACCGACTTTGGCAGTGCCTTCTATCCTACCGATAAATTTACTTCCAATGATACTTTCATGAACGAAGTCTTCGCCTTGCTTGAGCTTCCCTTTTGCCGCCCATTGAGCTACACGAGCCGAAGTACCTGTTCCACAAGGAGAACGGTCAATGGCTTTATCGCCATAAAAAACCGCATTTCGAGCCGACGAACTTGGGTCAATAACCGCACCAGTCCACTCAATATGACTCATGCCGTTTATGGTTGGGTTTTCGGGATGTACAAAAGTGTATTTTTCATTGACACGCTTACGCAATTCTCTCGCCCAAGAAATCAATTGGTCGGCTTTAAAATTCTCTAATCCAGAGAAATTCTTCTGCACATCCACAATTCCGTAGTAATTTCCGCCATAAGCCACATCAATTTTTAACATTCCTAAATCAGGACATTCAACTTCTAATCCTTCGGCAGCTAAAAACGACGGAACGTTGGTCAACTTTACAGATTTTACCTTGCCTCCTTCTTCTTTATATTCAATCAAAACCAGACCCGCAGGGGCTTCCATTCTGACTTTTCCGGGTACTTTTGGGATAATTAACCCTTTTTCGATGGCAATCGTTATTGTGCCAATGGTGCCGTGTCCACACATGGGCAGGCAACCACTGGTTTCGATGAAGAGTACTGCGACGTCGTTTTCGGGGTCGTGTGGTGGATACAAAATACTACCCGACATCATATCGTGTCCACGAGGTTCAAACATCAATCCTTTGCGAATCCAATCGTATTCACGTAAAAAATGTTGACGTTTTTCAGACATGTTTTTACCTTCAAGGATTGGTCCTCCGCCTGCTACCAATCGCACGGGATTTCCGCAAGTATGAGCATCAATACAATGAAAAGTCCCTCCTTTTTCAGTCGGATAATCTGAACCTTCGATACTAATCGGATGATTTTCTTTTAATGGCTTAAGTTTCATAGCCCTTTGACCCTACAAGTGGAGTTTTAATATTAAATGACCAAAAAATGTTTACCACAGAGGCACGGAGAACACGGAGTTTCACTAAGGAAAATCAATAAAATCTGTTCCTCTATAGTTATGTTTATGCTACTTTTAGATTTTAACTGAATTGGTTCGTAAGTTGTAAACGTTTTTTTCTTTTCCATAGGGTCGGGTTTGCAAACCCGACCTACTCAATTCGTTTAGCTGTTTTCAAAGTTCAGGCAAAACAGGTCTTGTGGCTATCGAATCGTTAATGATTTTCAAGACTCTTTCACGTTCTTCGCCTACCAATGGTAATCTTGGTTGACGCACCCACTCAGTACCCAAACCAGTTGCTACTTGAGCCAATTTGATATTCTGAACAAATTTTGTAGAAACATCTAAGTGCATCAATGGGAAATGCCAACGATAAATCGCACGTGCTTCTTCGATACGTCCTTGTTTCACTAATTCATAAATCACGACAGTTTCACGCGGAAAAGCATCCACCAAACCAGCAACCCAGCCATCGGCTCCCATTACAAGGCTTTCAAATGCCAAATCATCTACGCCACTCAAAATTTTAAATCTTCCACCAAATTCGTTGATAATATCTGTCATATAGCGAATATCACCCGTTGATTCTTTCATTGATTCAAAGTGCGGATTCGCTGCCAATTCTTTGAACATCGGAATACTGATGAATGTCTTGTATGCCAAAGGATTGTTGTACGCCATCACAGGTAAATCAGTAGAATCGGCAACACGATGTAGATAATGCAATGTTTCTCTGTCGTCAGAAGGGTAACGCATCGGTGGCAGCAACATAAAACCCTCTGCTCCTACTTGCTCAGACGCCTTCGCAAGAGCGATAGCCTCGCGAGTGATACACTCGGCAATACAGATAATCAATGGAACTCGCCCTGCTATGGTATTTTTGGCAGTTTCGAGCAATAAAAGTTTTTCGTCGGTGGTTAAAGTACCGTTTTCGCCCAAAGAACCACAAATGATGATTCCGTGAACACCCGCTTTGATTTGTTCTTCGATATTGAAAGAAAATGTTTTTAAATCGAGCGATTCGTCCTCAAAGAAGGGGGTGGTAAGTGCAGGATAAACACCTGTCCAAGAAGGTTTCATATCTTAAAATTTGATAAATGATTGATTCAAACAATACCGTGACACATCGAAATGTGCCACGGCTTTTGGGATGTATTAGTTTAGGAATATTTAATACAAAAGTATAATCAATCTAAAAGCAGTGCTTACCTTTAATACTCCAATACTGGTACTAAATTACCTCATTTAAATAACATAAGATAAAAGTATGGGTAAAAACTGTGGAATGCTGCTTCGGATTACAAATCCGAAGCAAAACTGTGAGGAATTTGGAATTCCTCAAACCTACAAAACCTCTTCTGATTTTTTTGAAGTGATAAACATTGCCAAGAATATCAAACCTCCATTGATAATTAGGTTTTCAGAAACAAAGCGGTAGGCTGTATTGGTTTCGATATATGTTACGATTAAATAAGTAACAACCGGAGCTAAAATACAGAAGATTGGCACTAACTTATCGTTTACCTTGCGTTTGGTATAAAGTCCGAATACGAATAACCCAAGCAGGGGACCGTAAGTGTAACTGGCGATTTTGAAGATTGCCGCAATCACTTCTTGGCTATTGAGTTTATTAAAAAACAAAATAACAATATAGAATAGCACCGAAAAACCGATATGTACCCAATGTTTGATTTTTGAACGTTGAGATTCTGTTTTATTTTCGACATTCATAAAATCAATGCAAAATGAAGTCGTAAGTGCTGTTAATGCCGAATCCGAACTGGCATAAGTTGCGGCAGTAATTCCAATCAAGAAAGTTATCGAAACCAACAATCCCGCAAGGCTTCCATCAATGCCAAAGTGCTTGATTGCCAACATTGGGTATAAATCGTCAGTCTTTTTGGCAACTACTTCGTTGAGTGAACCATCTAAGATATTCAATGGCAATTTGCCCGAATAATTCTCCTGCACGATTCCTTCTTTTATACCATATATATATAGCAACGCACCCAACGCCAAGAAAATAAGATTAATGAAAGTATAGCTCGTCATAAACGAAAACATATTTTTCTGAGCTTCTTTTAGGTTTTTGCAAGTCAAATTCTTCTGCATCAAATCTTGGTCGAGACCCGTCATCACAAGTGCGATAAATGCACCCGAAATAAATTGCTTCAAGAAATGCTTTTTGTCATTGAGCGAATCCCAAAAGAAAATCTGCGAATACTTGCTATCATTTACAGTACTAATCATTTCTCCCATCGAAAGACCTAATTTGCTCGTTATCAAATAAATAGTCATTACCACAGCCGTAACCAAAAAAGTAGTTTGTAGCGTATCGGTAATGATGATTGTCTTAACGCCACCTTTAAACGTATAAAGCCAAATGAGGGCGATTGTAATAAATACCGAGACCTCAAACGGAATTCCGAGTGAATCATAAATCGCAATTTGCAATACTCTGGCCGCAATGTAAAGCCTTACAGCCGAACCCATCGTACGTGAAAGTAAGAAGAAGGCCGAGCCAGTTTTATATGAATATTCGCCGAATCGCTTTTGTAAATAGGTATAAATCGAAATAAGATTGAGCCTATAATATAGTGGCAGAAGCACCAAAGCAATAAAAACATAACCCACCAAATAGCCCAAAACCAACTGAAAATACGAAAACATGGCTGGACCAACCGCACCCGGAACCGAAATAAAGGTTACGCCCGAAAGTGATGTACCAATCATGGCAAATGCCACGAGATACCACGGAGATTGTTTATTGGCAGTAAAAAAAGTATTGGTGTCGGCACCTTTTGAGGTTACATACGAGATGGCAATGAGTATCCCGAAATAAATTAAGAGAATGCTTAGGGCTAAAATAGGCGACATAAATTCTACTAATGAGGGTTTGTTGTTGAAGGTTCAAATTTCAAAAAACAAATGTAAATAAAATACTAAACTTACATGATTTTTAGGGTTTGGATTTCAAGAATTGAACGAAAAATTTGTAATTTTGCTTAAAGAATAATTGGATTTATACTAAAAATGATGGCGTTTCCGAATCCTAATATAGAAACAGAAGTACTTGAAGACATCTCTATTGACCTCGATAGCATCAAATTATACGAATTGGTGGTCTTCAACGATGACATTAATACTTTTGACCACGTGATAAATACACTCATGGAGGTTTGTAATCATACTCCTGAGCAAGCCGAACAATGTACACTTTTGATTCATTATAAAGGTAAAGCTTCGGTCAAATCGGGTGATTTTGATGAATTAGCTCCGCTCCGAAATGCGATTTGCCAACGTAAAATATCGGCAGAAGTTATGCTGAAATGATGTTATAAGAAAACCTCCAAGGTTTTGAAAACCTTGGAGGTTTGACCCAAAATCTATAAAATCCTAAAAAATTGCATTTCCCTTCAAAACTTATCGAAGAAGCTGTAAACGAAATCTCAAAATTGCCCGGAATCGGTAAGAAAACGGCACTTCGATTGGCGTTGCATCTGCTCAAACGAGACGAAAACCAAGCCAAGATGTTGGCTGATGCAATCGTCAGGATGCGAACCGAAACCAAACATTGCCGAAAGTGTCATAATATTTCGGACGACGAATATTGCCAAATTTGCCTTTCGCCCAAACGTGACCAATCAATTATTTGTGTTGTAGAAGACACCCGCGATGTGTTGGCAATCGAAAATACAGCACAATATCGTGGACTTTACCATGTTTTGGGTGGAATAATCTCGCCTCTCAACGGCATCGGCCCCAACGATTTGCATATTGAATCTCTCACCAAAAGAATCAGAGACGACGAAGAAATAAAAGAAATTATATTGGCTCTCAGCCCCACAATGGAGGGCGATACGACTGCTTTTTATTTGCAGAAGAAACTCAAAGAATTTCCGGTAAAAATCAGTACCATTGCAAGAGGAATTCCGATTGGGGGTGATTTAGAATATGCCGATGAGGTTACGCTCGGTCGAAGTATCTTGAGTAGAGTGAGCTATGAATAACATAAGCTCATTACTTTAGTCGTGGGTTAAATCAATAAAATCGTTTATAAAACAACCGTTTTAACGGTTTAGGCGTAGCAAAATGAGTAAAATTAAAGTCAAAATATGTTGTATCAGTAGCCCCAGCGAAGCCAAAATGGCAGTAGCAGCGGGAGCATCAGCATTGGGCTTAGTTGCCGAAATGCCCAGCGGACCCGGTACAATCAAAGATAATTTGATAAAAGAGATTGTGGCAACAATTCCGCCGCCCATAGCATCGTTTTTACTCACAAGCCGAACCGATTCAAAAAGTATTATCGAACACCAAAAGGCAGTCGGGGCAAATACAATTCAGATTGTTGATGCCTTAAATGCTGGCACATACGAGGATTTCAGAAAGAAGATTCCAGCTATCAAAATCGTGCAGGTGATTCATGTAATTGATGATAAAAGCCTCGACGAAGCACTCGAAGTAGCCGAAAAAGTGGATGCATTATTGCTCGATTCGGGAAATCCAAACTTAGCAGTTAAAGAATTAGGTGGCACGGGTCGTACTCATAATTGGGAGGTTAGTCGCAAAATTGTTGAACAATCAAAAATTCCAGTTTTCTTAGCGGGTGGATTGAAAAAAGAGAACGTAAGAGCTGCAATCGAAGCAGTACAACCTTTTGGGATTGATTTATGCAGCAGTGTCCGAACCGATGGACATTTAGATTTGTTTAAATTAGAAGAATTCTTTGAAGAAGTAAATCGGATTTGATAGATTTGTTTAAAAGCTATATCACATGAAATTGACTCTCTTAATTACCAAAGGCAGTGAGTATTTGATTGGAACAATCAAAGAAATTCCGGCTGTACTAACTCAAGGCTCAACAATAGATGAAGTTAAAGAGAATATCATGGATGCCCTTGAACTTTATTTGGAAGATATGCGAGATACACAGCTAAATGGAGCTATTGTTTACCAAGAAGAATTAACTTTTGCGTAATGTCAATCAAACGAGGAAAATTCATCAAATATTTAGAAGAAAATAATTGTGGTTTTCACAGACATGGCTCAAAACACGACATTTACAAAAATGAATTAACTGGTAAGAAAACTACGATTCCGAGACACCCACAGTTAGATAAAGACCTCTGTGATTTGATTTGTAAACAATTAGAGATTCCAAAAATATAATCAAATACAAAAATGAACCGTAAACAATTTATTCAGACCCTTATCGGAAGTGCTTTTGCATTTAAAATAAGCGATATTTTCGCCTCAAAACCAGTTTTCTTTGAAGGAATGCACACCCTACCTGCCCTTCCTTATTCATTTGAGGCTCTCGAACCGCACATTGATAAAATGACAATGGAGATTCACCACGACCGCCACCACAAGGCGTATGTTGATAACCTCAATAAAGCCATTGCGGGTACTCCACTCGAAGGTAAAAGCATTGACGAATTAGTAAAAGGAATAAATGCAACCACTGCCCCAACAGTTCGCAACAACGGTGGCGGACACTGGAATCATACATTCTTTTGGAATATCATGGCTCCAAACGCAGGTGGTATGCCAAAAGGAAAAGTTGCCGATGCCATTACTACAACATTTGGTTCGTTTGATAAATTAAAAGAAGAATTCGCCAAAGCCGCTACTGGTCGTTTTGGTTCGGGATGGGCTTGGTTGATTGTTACGGCTGATAAAAAACTGAAGGTTGTCTCTACTGCTAATCAAGATAATCCGTTGATGGATTTAGGTGCCGATAAAGGTACTCCAATCTTAGCAATTGATGTTTGGGAACACGCCTATTACCTCAAATACCAAAACAAACGTGCCGATTATATCAGTGCTTTTTGGAATGTGGTAAATTGGAATAAAGTAAACGAATTGTACGAAAAAGCATAAATCGAGTCTCTAAATTCGGTCAAATACAATTTTCTGCCACGGTATTTTCCATGCAAATCGAAAGTATCGTGGCTTAATTATTAATCAAAAACCAAAGAAATGACTTCATTAGAAATCGTTAAAAACTACTACGAAAATTTCAATAATAAGAATTGGTCAGGAATGCTCTCATTGCTACATCCCGAGGTTAGACATGAAGCCAATCAAGGAGACGTGAGAATCGGAATCGAGAAATTTACCCAATTTCTACAACACATGGATGAGTGCTACGACGAGACACTAACCGATATGGTATTTTTTACCGAACCTAACGATAATAGAGTAGCCGTAGAATTTGTAGTAAATGGTATCTACAAAAAAACTGATTCGGACGAACTGCCACCCGCCAAAGGTCAGAAGTACGTGCTTCCAGCAGCCGCATTCTTAGAATTGACCGATGGTAAAATTTCAAGAGTTACAACTTATTACAATCTTCCACTTTGGATTGAATTGGTATCAAAATAAGGTAGTTCTATGCCAAATTTGCGATATATTATCAAAAAAGGCTTTGAAATCGAAGAGGTAATTCAAGAATTAGCACATTTACGAATTACCGTTTTCAGAGCCTTTCCTTACCTTTACGAAGGCTCATTCGAGTACGAAAAAGAATACCTCAAAACCTACATCAATTCGTCAAAATCGTTTTTATTTTCAGTTTATGATGGTGATAAAATGGTCGGAGCAACTACTTGTATTCCGCTATCGGATGAAACGCCAGACGTACAAGAGCCATTCATCAAAGCGGGAATGAACTTAGACAAAATCTTTTATTTTGGTGAAAGTATCCTCCTACCCGAGTATCGTGGATTTGGACTTGGGCATCGTTTCTTTGATGAACGAGAATCACATGCAGCCAGTTTCGGAACGTACTCAACAACCTGCTTTTGTGGGGTTGTAAGACCCGAAAACCATCCGCTTCAACCAACTGATTACAAGCCACTTGACGAGTTTTGGACAAAAAGAGGTTATAAAAAACAGCCTCAACTCCAAAGTCAGTTTGATTGGCTCGACATTGGTGAGCAAGAATCAACCACCAAACCAATGATTTACTGGAGCAAAGAATTGTAGCACGAGTTTTCAACTCGTGTAAAACTAACCAACTATGAATCTTAAAATAGCCTCAGCACAATATCCAATTCAGTTTCACAAAAGCTTTGATGATTGGCAGCGATACACCCAAAGTTGGGTCGAAGATGCTGTTAATCAAGAAGCTAAACTGCTTGTTTTTCCAGAGTATGGCTCGATGGAATTGGTTAGCTTGCTCAGTGAAGAAATCAGGGCAGATATTCGCTGGCAAGTGCGAGAATTGGAATCGCTAAAAAATGATTTTTGTTCGGTTTATGCCGAATTAGCCCGAAAAAATGATGTTACTATCGTTGCCCCGAGTTTCCCAGTAGTTGTCGATAATTTGATTCACAATCGAGCATTTGTATTTAGTCCGAAGGGATTAGTGGGCTTCCAAGACAAATTTTTTATGACTCGATTTGAAAATGAAGAATGGGGAATTTACTCTGCTCCAAAAACTTTGACGCTCTTTGAAGCCGATTGGGGAGCTTTCGGAATCCAAATTTGTTACGATGTCGAGTTCGCTTTGGGTTCTCAGTTACTCTGTTCGGCTGGTACAAATCTCATAGTTGCTCCGAGTTGCACCGAGACCATCCGTGGTGCAACACGTGTACACGTGGGTGCAAGGGCAAGAGCCTTAGAAAATCAGTGTTTCACGGTTGTTTCGCAGACGGTTGGCAATGCCGAATGGTCGCCAGCGGTAGATGTCAATTACGGTTTTGCAGCAGCTTATTGTACACCCGATAAAAATCTACCCGAAGAAGGTATTTTGGCCATAAATCCACCACAAAAACCAGAATGGTTATTTGTAGAATTAGATTTTGATAAAATCGAAGCAGTCAGAAAAGATGGTCAAGTTTTTAATTTTAAAGATACTCAACGTACTTCGATTGGCTTTATAAACGAAGAAATTAGAATTCAGAAAATCATTATCTAAAGTTATTTTTTCAATTTTATTCTAAATTCTGTACCCTTCCCTAAATCTGATTCAAAGGTTATTTCTCCACCAATTTCATCCATAATTCGCTTCACAATGCTTAATCCTAAACCTGTACTTGATTCGTTTTGAGTAGGTTTTGAACTCACATTGGCATATCTTTCAAAGAGCATTGCTTGCTGATTTTGAGCAATTCCGACCCCAAAATCTTTTATGGTAAAATAAAAATATTTGACATCTTCGTTGGTACTAAAAATGACTTCATTGTTTTCATAAGAGAATTTTATTGCATTTGAAAGTAAATTACTCAAAGCTCTCATTAACAAGTTTTTATCGGTCAAAATACGCTCTGACTCATGCCCGATTTTAGCTTTCAGGGTTATATTCTTAGCTTTTAGTTGTGGCTCAAATAATCCAAAAAGTTCGGTCATAAGGTCGGCAATATCGGTTTCTTCGAGTTCGATTTCTTTCAATTCTGTTTTATCAATATCCAAAACTTTCTTGATGGTTTCTAATCCGTGAGTGGCAGTTTTCAAGATATTTGCCTTAGTTTCTTCGATTTCACTGCCCGAACTTTGGTTGTTTAATGTATTTATCCAAAGTTTAATGGCCGAAAACGGCGAACTCAAATCGTGCGAAACAATCGAAATCAAATGATTTTTTTCGGTATTGAGGTCTTTCAATTTCTGATTTTGAGCCGCAATCAATTCATTTTTCTTACGATTTTTATAAAACGAATATCCAATAACACCCGTAAGCCCCAAGAGAGCAATAATGCCTATGATGTATGCTGTTTGCTTGTTTTTTTGAGCTTCGAGCTGCGAATTCAGCAACTGATTTTGTCTTTCTCTCTCGTCGGCGTTGTGTTGCTCTTGTAGTTCGGCTATTTTTTCATTGGTTTCTTCATTGAGCAATTCAGATTTTATTGCATTACTTTTGAGAAGATTGTCGTATGCCAACAGATAATTTCCACGACGAGAATAAACCGAAGAAGTCTGGTCGAGGGTTTGTTGTTCAAAAGTTTTTGATTTTAATTCTTTGGCCAAAACTAATGCTTTTTGTAAAAAATCATCGGTTTCTTTATAACGTTTTAGTCCTTCCAAACACCACGCTTTATTGACCAAATTATACCAAAGGTCGGTTTTGTTTTCGTTTTTTTGAAGGTAAACCAAGTTAGCATCCGTCAGATTTAGTGCTTCGGCATACTTCTTTTGATTGATAAGCAACGAACTTAAATTAATCCTGAGATTCGATAGTCCTTTTTCGTCTTTTAAGGTCTCTTTTATTTTGAGAGATTGCCGATAAGCCAAAATCGCACTGTCTTCTTTGCCTTCATTACGGTAAATCACCCCCAAATTATTATAAAATGTAGAGAGTTTTTTGGCATCTAAAGCTGATTTATCTTTTCGAGTTGTAAAACTCAAAACCAAAGGTTTGGCTTTGGCCAATTGGTCGGTCAAAAAGTAAATGTAAACCAAATCTGAGGTAGCCGACATCTCATCCGAAATATCTCCGTAAGCCTTAGTTTTATCTAAAAATGCCAAATAATACTTAGTTGCTTCGGTAGCTTGGTTGCTGAAGTCGTAATAAAGTCCTCGAATCCTCAATCCAAATGCTTCGGCTCGTGGATAATTGAGTTTTTTGGCAGCATCCATCAATTTATCCGACCAAAAGAGCATCGAGTCTTTTTTGGCTCCATCGGTGTATTGCCAAGTATTTATCCAATTATCAACTTGTTGTTTAGATAATTGCCCAAAACTAAAGGATATTTTTAGTAACAAAACAATGATAATCAAACACTTAGCTTTCATCAATCAATCCGTTTTGAAGGGCAAATTTGACTAATCCGACCGTATTATTTACGCCTAATTTTACAAGAATATTTCGTCGATGTGTATCAACCGTACCCGTACTTAAAAACAATTTTTCGCCGATTTCGGCACTGCTGTATTCGGCACAAACCAATTTCAGAATCTCGATTTCGCGTTTACTCAATAATTCATGCACCTTACTTTGTGCAAAAGTAACCGTATTTTTTTCATCTTCTTTCGATTCTGAATCCTCCAAAAAATAGGTTTTACCCGTCGAAACGGTTTCGATAGCTTTTAGTAAGTCTTCGACCGATGCATCTTTTAAAATGTAGCCGTTAGCTCCCATTTTCTCAATCCGATGCTGAATTCGGCTTCCACGCATCATCGTCAAATATAAAATCGGAATCTGGGCATTAATTCCTTTGATTTTCTGGAATAAATCTTCGGCCGAAATATCCGGAACCTGCAAATCGAGAATCAGTATGTCTGCCTCCAAACTCGGTAAAGCACTCAAAAGCGATTGCCCATCTTGAAAAGTAGCCACAAGCTGTAACGATGGTTGGTTGCTTAGCAGTTTTTCGAGTCCTTTCAGGAATATCTCGTGGTCATCAAGGATTACAATACGGGTTTTGTGCATTATAAAAGGTAGGCGAATATCATACAAAATCTAAAAATAAGAAAAATTACCTATTTACAGTATGTTTTTGCATCTAAACGATTTTCAAATTTGCAAAACCAATTTAACAATTATTTATAGCCATGAAAAAATATTTATCCATTGCATTTATTACAATATTCACCACCCATACGATTGCACAAAGTTTCACGCTCATGCCCAATAGTGCCAATAGCAATGCTCTAAACACTACGGCCAATCGGGTGGGAATAAATACGGCGAATCCGAATTATGAACTTCATGTTAATCGGAATGGAACAGTAAATACTTTTGCTCAATTTACGAATAACGTATCTGGGCGAACTTCAAACGATGGTTTTCTGATAGGTGTGGATACAGTGGGTAGGGCAATCTTCAACCAAAGAAACCTAAATCCAATCTCATTTAGCTTGAATAATTTTGAAAGGTTTAGAATCGAGCAACCAGTTTCAACACTTGAGGGACCACCTCAATTAATCTTGGGCAACACAGGTATTCAAGTAATCAATACTAATCAAACAAGCGGTAATGGCTGTATTAACGCATTTGAAAGTCTTTATGGTCCTTCTGTCATAAGAGCAAGTGCAAACTATTCTTTGGGTGTGGGCAGAAGTTTAGAACTAATTGCGTACGGTTCTACTGCAGAAAGAATTGCAGGTGTCGATGCTGATGATTCTGGGGTGATTCAAACAGAAAGTACAATGAAGAATCTAATATTTGACGTAAAATCTACATCAACTCTGAGTAAGATGCTGTTTTCAATGGAGAATTCACTGGCGATGACAATCTCAAATGATAGAAAAGTTGGTATTAATAATATACTGAATCCAAGCAGAACACTCGATGTAAACGGAGATGTCAGATTCGGTACAAATGGCACAACTATTACTTCATTTATTACCTCAACTCAGTCTATTGACCTACCTTCGATACAAGCAGGAAGTTTTTATACCCAAGATTTTACAATAAGTGGCATCTTAAAGGGTAAGAACTCAGTCATTGTATCTCCGGATTTTGATATGGGTTTAATGGGGATTTCGTTTGCTTGGGTTTCCCAAAATAACCTTGTTACGGTAAAGTTCCACAATCAATCAAATGCCCCGATTGATGCTCCAAATATGCCTTTTCATATTACAGTAGTTACGTATCCTTAACGACCGCTGGATAAAAATTATTCGTATCAATTCTCATTAAGAAATTATTTGCGAATATTTATAAAAAACTTAAACCCTTTATTGTCTATGAAACGCTTTTTAAAAATTACCCTTTTTGCCATCTTAGGTATCGTTGTATTGATTGGAGCCGTCTTAATTTTCTTCAATGTCAAAGGTGTACCAAGTTATGAGGTAGCCATCCCAGAAAATATCAAAACGCTCAAAGTTGAGGTAACTCCAGAGCGAGTTGCAAGGGGCGAAAAAATTGCAACGGTACTTTGTAATGGCTGCCACGCCAACAACGAAAACCGATTGGTTGGAAAAGCAATCCTTGATTTACCTGCCGAATTCGGAAAGGCATATTCGCTCAACATTACACAAGATAAAGAAGAGGGAATTGGTAACTGGACGGATGGAGAAATCATGTATTTCTTGAAAACGGGAATCAAAAAGAACGGTAAATATTCGCCAATTATGCCAAAACTCCCACGAATGGCAGATGAAGACATAAAATCTGTGATTGCGTACCTACATTCAGACCGATTCCCAGTACAAGCTACAAAAGGTAAACAGCCCGACCAAGAACCAAGCCTCTTGCTCAAGGTTTTGACTAATACTGTAATGAAACCACTGCCTATTAGCACTGAACCGATTAATGTACCAGACTCGACAAATGTGATTGAGTTTGGCAAATATGTAGCCAACGACATGATAGCTTGTTATGGTTGTCATTCAAAAGATTTTTCAAAACAAGACCCTTTGCATCCCGAAAACTCACTTGGTTTTTATGGTGGCGGAAACCCGATGCCAAATCTTGAAGGCAAAATCATTCCATCGGCAAATATTACATTCGACGAAGAAACGGGAATCGGCAAAACCTATACCGAAGCTCAATTTGTAGATGCCGTAAAGCTTTGTAAAAAACCAGATGGTGGAGTGCTTCGCTATCCGATGCAGCCACATATTACTCTTACCGATTACGAAATCAAGTCTATCTATGCTTATCTCAAAACGATTCCGAAGATTAAGAATAAGGTAAATTAAAATATATTTCATAAGCATCTCGCCAAAAAACTTAGAAATAGCCATGAATAAATTACAAATTATGGGTAAGCGAGTACATCGACAACTCAATACCTCTGAGATTATCCGAATTAACGGAAATGTCAATTACAGCGAAATTATCACAACAAACGGTAAAAAGTATTTGATAGCTAAAACCCTTAAAAAGTACGAGCAAAACCTCCAATTGCCCTTCTTCAGAGGTAGTAAATCGTGCATAATCAATCTAAATTTTTTGGAAGGAATCAATTCGTCAGGTTCAACTGTGCAGCTTAAAGACGGTTATAAACTATCCATTTCTCGAAGACGAAGAGGTAAATTATTAGAAATCTTAAATCATTTGTATATCAGTTAATAAAAGCCATGAAAAACCTAACAAAATTATTCATTATTTCATTTTTTATTATTCTTAATGCGTGTACCAAAGCCGATGATACGCCCGACCCAACTGCCACGATTGTTGATAAATGGTGGTGCGATAGCAATGGTAAATTAGCATCTCAGTTTTTCAAAGCAGATGGCACTTGGGAGCAAGGCTCAAAAGGCGGCACACTGAATGACAAAGGAAATTGGGCATTATCTTCGGATAAAAGGAAGATTTTGATAACCAATGTAGTGGGTAAATACCAAACACTCAAAAATTGGGAATATGAATTAACATCTTCGACCGCAACAATCCTCGAACTCAATTACAAAGCATTCAATATCAAGATGTCGATGGTAGTTTGTAAATAAAAATAAACCTCCAAGCGTCTTTAAGACCTTGGAGGTTTGTAAGTAAGATTCAACTAATAAGTCGCATAAAATCCTTCTGATAACTATCGCCCACTGGAATCACATTTTTGCCAATAAATATCCGTTGGCGTTCGATTGAATCAATTTTTTCGAGCGATACGATATAAGATTTATGAACCCTCACAAACCGATTTGATGGCAACATTTCTTCGGTCTTTTTCATGGTTTGCAGCGTCAGAATCCGCTCTGAGATGGTGTAAATCGAAACATAATCTTTTAAGCCTTCGATATACAAAATATCCGAAAGATTGAGTTTTTGGATTTTATATTCAGTCTTCACAAAAATAAAATCAAGCGTAGGGTTATTCTCTATTTTTACTGTAATAGCTTCATTATTTGTCGGTTTTTCAACCTCGATAATTTTCTCATTTCGAGAAGATAATTTAGAAACCGACTTCAAAAATCGCTCAAAAGAAATGGGTTTCAACAGATAATCAATCACATCATATTCATAACCTTCGAGTGCAAATTCAGAATAGGCCGTTGTCAGAATGACTTTACATCGGCCATTCATTACCCTCAAAAACTGAATACCTGTAAGGGTCGGCATCTGAATATCCAGAAAAAGCAAATCAACCTCACCTTGCTGAATCAAACTAAGGGCTTCGAGCGGGTCGGTGGTGGTTTTTACAAGGGTCAATGATGGCACTTTCTGCACATAATTAGCAATTACATCCAATGCCAGTGGCTCATCATCAACGGCAAGACAACGAATCATCGTTTAGTTTTTTAAAGGATAATATTCAATTCACAAAAATACTGGTTTGCCGAATCTCTGATTTCGAGGCTATGGCAATTCGGATAAATAAGGTTTAGCCTACGTTTTACATTCTCAAGTCCGACCCCACCTATTTCATCTTTATTTTGGTCTTTTTTATGGTTGGTCAATGTAAAATTTAGGTTATTCTGATTCACTAAAAGGCTTATTTTCAATGGCTTATCAACTTCGCTAACTTCGCCATGTTTGAAGGCATTTTCTACAAATGCAATCAAAAGCAACGGAGCTACTTTTTGCGAATGTAAATCGCCAGCCACCTCAAATTCAATAAAAGTTTGTCCAGAATACCTGAATTTTTGTAACTCAATAAAATTCTTTAGATACTTTACCTCGGTTTCGAGATTTACTTTATCGACATTCGATTCATAAAGCATGTACCGCATCAATTCCGATAATTTCAAAACGGCTTCGGGTGCTTTGGGCGATTGATTAAGCGTAAGCGAATAAATATTATTGAGGGTATTAAACAAAAAATGTGGATTTAGTTGATTTTTCAAAAAAGCCTGTTCAGCTGCTATTTTTTCGGTCAATAAATCATTTCGTTCCTTTTCGTTCCTGAACAAATCTTCAATCATTTTCAAGAAAAATGCCCCGAATGAGAACAAAATAACATTCTGGATATTATCGACCAAATAATACGAAAAATACCGTGACTCTTCGGAATAATTATGGAACCCGAAAAGCCTAAAATACAACACTTCTTCGACGCCGTACCGCAATCCTGCATAGGCCAAGCAGACAATCAAAAATCCTAAAAAAATATTCAGATATTGCTTACTTCTAAGGTATTTATTCAAAACAAACAGAATACCGTACGTAACCAAAAGCCTGAAAATCAACGAACTAACCCATAGTGGAGTGAGTATTGATTTGAAATCGAATTGGTAGTTTTTATCGCCAATATACAGCAGAATATCTCCTGCAAAGTAAAAGAAGAACCAAAATCCGATATGAAAAAATAGTCGTTGTCGCTTATTCATTTGATTGATAAAATTGGGTTGAATTTAGGATTTAAAATCAATAGAATCATCATTTTACCGACAAACCACCATTTATTATCGCCAAACAAGCTTTACATTCGATGAACGCCAATTTTAGGGAATTATCATCAAAAACTTGGTTTGTCGAGTATAGATACTGATAATCTGTAAAATCAGCCAGTTTGCCGATTTGACTACAAACTGGTTCCCATGAAGCTCTAATTTTGAATCATCAAACAAACCAAAACACCCAAGTATCATGAAAAAGCTAATTTTAATTTTAATAGTGTTAATTAGAAATTTGAGTTTTGCACAAACTCCAACCGAAGACCTAACAGTATTGATGATTGGTGCATCGCACGATTATGACCCAAAAATCAAGCAAGATTTGAGTGGTCTTCATACAAAAATAAGGGTATTTAAACCCGATGCATTTTTTGGCGAATGGTTATCGCCCGAAGATGAAAGAGCCTTGAAGGATTATTGGAACAAAGAAGGTGTTATGAAACGCCACGAACGCCTAAAAGCCAGAAAAACTATTTCAGATAGCCAGTTACCAGCCGAAATCGCAAGGTTAGAAAAGAATTTAGATGCAAATCCGCAAGACATGAAAAACCGAATTGACTTGGCAGTGGCTTATTATCTAAACTTCGATGCAGGTAATGGGTATTTTCAGATGTGGAATGTTGCCAAACATTTGGAGAAAAATCCCAAAGATACAGTTGTTTTCAATTATGCTCGTAAGGCATTTTTTACATCGGCAATTGATTCGGTTCACAAAGCTATCAAACCATACGTTCACGACGAATACGACTATATCGCACACCCAATGATGGTAGAATTTGGCTTTAAGAAAATATACCCGATGGACTCTCAACGTTGGGACCTCCAATGGAGCAAAGCATGGAACGACGCCGACTCGGTATTATTTGCCAATATCAATAAATACAAGACGGATTCGACTTCCGAAATGGGCAAAAAAGTAAATCAGATTCGTAAAATCGTGAATGCTCGAATGGCGTATTTGTACGAAGATGCTGGTAAAATCTACGGCGAGAGCCATATTACAGAGGCATTGAATGGTCCACAAATAACTGAATGGTTATTTAAAATAAATCTTTGGGCCGAAGAATACCGTCAGTTAGAGTTTTTTCCAGCAGATTTATTTGGTCAGAAGTTTCATTGGTGGTGGCACCGCAACAACGATATGTGCATCAATACCCTCACCCGTGCCAAAGCGAACGGATTCAAAAAAGTAGTGATTGTTGTGGGGGCCAATCATGCCAATATCATGACAAATCGTTTTAGAGAAATTGGGGTAAAAGTGATAAATATCAACGATGCCCCGATGAAGTAGGAACCCATTGTGTGTCTTTACGAGTAAACAAAAAACCTCCAAGCGTCTTGAAGACCTTGGAGGTTTGGGTATATAATCAGAGAAAAAATACAGAATCTGCCCGATACCAAAAGTAAGTATAACAATCCGCTCTATGATGTCAAATAAAACTTATAAATGAGGAGCCAAACCCAAAATCAATTATTTTAATGATTCAATGAACTGAATGAGTTTCTCGCTACTGTTAGGAGTCACCCCTGTTTCTTTTGAAACTATATTTCCTGATTTATCAATGATAATTTTTGTAGGCAGGCTATTTACCTCAAATTCTTTGGCAACAATATTTTTTTCATCAATCAAAACATTGAAATTATACTTTTTCTTTTTCATAAAATCCTTCAACTCGGATGAAGACTTTTTATCTGAAGTATTGATAAATAAAAAAACTATATTTTCATCTGATTGGTAATACTTGACAACCTTCTCTATCTCAGGAAACGATGCTAGACAAGGGGCACACCATGTTGCCCAGAAATCCAAGATTATTACTTTACCTTTTAAATCTTTAGAATTTATTACTTCATTTTCAAGATTAGTCAATATGAAATTTTTGGCTAAAACAAGGGTTTTATCATTTAATGAATTATTTGCAATCTCAAAATTAGAATTAGGGAAAAATTTCGAAGCCATTTTCTCAATTTCAGTATTGACCTTTCCTAAGCTAATCATCAACGATAATTCTCGCTCTGCTTCATCAATTAGCCCTTTTTTTATCAATTGTTCAATAAAATGTTGGTTTATCTCAACTTCGTTTCGATTTCCAAATTTAACGGCAGCCTCTCTAAAAATATCAACAATTTGATTAGAATTTGGGTTATTCAAACTCAAAATAACTCCATAAGTATCAAATGCTTCTGCACATAGTTTTTTTCGTCCTTCTATGATTTGGTTCATCACAAGATAATCATCCTCCCTAAAACTTTCACTTCTTGGGCTATCAAAATACAGTTTTGCATTTCTAACAGCTTCTTTAGCAAACTCTTCTGCTTTCGATTTATGGTCTGTGTTTATTAAATTATTCGCCCAAATATTGTAAGCTAATGTTGCTGACCTGTAATCTAAGTTTAAATTTTTTATTTCGTTTTCTAACTGCTTTTCATCATTATGAACTAGATAATCAGTAAGTAAATACTTAATAAAAATCATTTTTAAAGCAGAAAGATAAAATTTATAGAAATCTTCATTTTGGGTGGGTAAATACTTCAATTTAAGGGATTCGTATGCTTTTTTAAGCTGTTTTAGATTTGAAGGATTATTGATTGCTTTTTGGAATTCAAAAGTAGAATATTGTAATGGTAATCTTCCATTAGGAAACTTTTTGAATAAAATATCCTGATACTCAGAGGCTTTTTTAGAGTCAAATTTGTTGTAAATATTTATAATTTCTAAATAATCTTCTTCTTGAACATCAAATAATTTTGTAAAATTCTCAATTTCAGAAATTGCTTGCTGGTTGTCTTGAAAAGTTTTTATATAATACCTAAAAAAATGCTTTTTGAGCAAAGAATCAGCCCTAAAATCAGCATCAAACAAGTTTTTTGCTAAAGCTTTGTCAGATTTTAATTGTAATAATTCAGACCATCCAGCACAGAAGTTTTTGGCAATAGCTGATTTTGACCCAGTCAGAATCTCATTATTATCATCGAATAGTAAAAAATTGTACCCCTCCCCATAATTATTATCTAAATTGGTCGAATTTCCAATGATGATGCTAAAACTCAAAGCGTCTTTACTTAATTGAAAATTACCTCCCCATTTTCCATCCAAATTATAAAGTTTAATTTCATTAGCCTTAGGATACTTAGTCAAGCGATTTTCATAAATGATAGCATCAATCGTATCTCCCCAAAGTTCTTTTTCAATAGGTTGAAACTCTAAGTTTAAATTAGTTTGGGGTTTTGGAAAGTTGGGATATATCTTGAGAGTATGATTCTCAAATTGAGCAAAAACATACGATGTTTGCAATACAATCAGAATAAATAAAATGAATTTCATAGTCTCTTAATTTTATGTAGATTCCTATTCTTAAATGTATTTCATTTTTTAAAAATAAACCGTTGAGCTTCACGAAGTCTCGTTTAAATTCGTAGCTGTATATGCCACAATGAAATTGTTGTTATCATGAACAACCAAATACATATAGCTTGAATGAATATTTTAAGGTATTTTCCCAAAAAAATGGTTTAGGCGTTGTGAACCGTAGTGGAGTCAAACGTCAAACACACCAACGAAGTGTACACTTCGTTGAACGGGTCTTATAACAAAATTCCATTATAGTTTAATCAATTCCAACCAAAACACTGATATTAATTTTAATAAACTATACTAATAAACAAATTTTCATAAAACATTAATAATCTCGAAGAACAAAATAAACAGCTAAAGAAGGAGATTATTAGGCTTGAGACAGAATTAGAAAAAAACAAAAAACCTCCAAGCGTCTTAAAGACCTTGGAGGTTTGGATATATAACCAGAGAAAAATTACAGAATCTGCCCGATACCGAAAGTAAGTACAAAAGCCAATGTCGTAAGGGCTAATTGCTTCAACATCGGGTCTGGATTTGGCAATTTCGCAACTTTGACCCCATTCAGGATAATCAGCGGGAAACTCAATAAAAACAGCCAATTATAAGCCGATTCACCGTTTAGTACAACATAGATAATTGCCGAAGCCATTCCTGCGACCAACAAAATCCAGTGATAAATAATCGCTTTCTCTCTCCCCATTCGTGCCGGAATCGTCTTTTTACCAGCTCGCGTATCAGATTCAATATCGCGGATATTATTGATATTCAAAACTCCCGTTGCAAAAAAACCACAACTCAATGCAGGTAAGATTTTGGTAAAATCTAAGCTTTTTGCATACAAATAATAGCTTCCGAGTACACCCACTAATCCAAAGAAAATCAAGACCGAAACATCACCTAAGCCAGCATAACCGTAAGGCTTTTTTCCTGCTGTATAGGTATATGCCGCAATGATACACAAGACACCGAGCCCTAAAAATCCGTAGAAATGATTGGATGATGCATCTTTGAAGGCCTCATAGAGCAACCAAATCCCAAACGCAAGACACAGAACAACAAACAAAATGATTGCGTTGAGCATCTGTTTTGGGCTAATCTCACCAGACTGAACTGCTCGCATTGGTCCAACCCTACCCGCCAAATCGGCTCCGTTTTGGGTATCGCCGTAATCGTTCGCAAAGTTTGAAAGTACTTGTAAACAAATAGTTGTAAGGCAACACAAAAGACAGATTTTTAAATCGAAAACACCCGCCGACGCCGCCAAAAAACTACCCATAAAAATACTTGCCAATGCCAACGGAAGCGTGCGAGGTCGAGCTGCTGATAGCCAATTTTTCATTCTAAATTGGTGTTTAGTGATTAATCGTTCATTGTAAACCGAGGCAACTAATTGCCTGATTATCAACTTTTATCGATTAACCATTAACAAATAACTTAAACTATATTCTATTGGATACTTATTTACTAATAGCCTTGATAAATTCTGGATTATTTGGCTTGATTTCGGAAGCAAAGAAACTAACCAAATTACCATTTTCGTCCACAACGTATTTACAGAAGTTCCAAGATGGTTCTTGGTCGTTCCACCCATTCAAAGACTTATCACTCAACCATTTATACAACGGATGCTTGTTTTTTCCAGTAACCTCAATTTTATCAAACATCTGGAATGTTACTCCGTAATTCTTCTGACAAAACTCAGCGATTTCGGAATTACTTCCTGGTTCTTGCATCATAAAATCATTGGCCGGAAAACCCAAAACCACAACTTTATCTTTGTTTTTTTCGTAGAATGCTTCCCAATCTGCATACTGAGGGGTAAATCCACACTTAGAGGCAACATTCAAAAGCACAATTTTCTTGCCTTTATACTGAGCAAAATCAATCACCTGTTTGCCATCCAAAGATTTGATTTTAAAATCATAAATCGAGGCTTTTGCGGCCGCATTAGTCGGCATTGTTCGGACCTCTTTCTTATCCGAAAACATCTTCATAAAATTCAATCCCATCGCCAAAGTAGTTATTAAAATTGCACCGATTGTTACAAAAATTACCTTTTTCATTGTTTCTAAATTTGGTTTACATTCTTTGCGGAACGTCTATCCCTAATAACTTCATTGCTTTGGCTATTGTTTCGGCAATGGTTTTAGAAAGAGCAATTCTGAACTGCAATTTATTGGTGTTTGGCTCGTTCAATATCGAGACTTCGGCGTAAAATTGGTTAAATGTCTTTGCCAATTCATAAGCAAACTGAGCAATAACGGCAGGTGAATAATCTGCCGCGGCCTGCTGAATAGTTGATGGATATTGTCCAATTAAATAAATCAAATCGGCTTCAACTTGGTGTAGTTCACTTACAGTAACAGCCTGATTTATAGGCACTTGCATCGCTTCGGCTTTACGTAAGACCGAGCAGATACGAGCATGCGTGTATTGAATATACGGGCCTGTATTGCCCTGCAATTGTACCGACTCTTGCGGGTTAAACAACATTCGGCTCTTAGGGTCAACTTTGAGTAAGAAATACTTCAAAGCACCCAAACCAACTATGCTGTACAAGTTTTGTTGTTCTTCGGTGGTCATATTGGCAATATCGCCTCTTTCTTTTGCCACGTTTTCGGCTTCAGAACGAACTTCTTCTACCAAATCATCGGCATCCACAACCGTTCCCTCACGAGATTTCATCTTGCCCGATGGCAAATCAACCATTCCATACGAAAGGTGATAGCATCCGTCGGCGTAGCTGCGTCCGAGTTTTTTCATAATGGCAAAAAGTACCTGAAAATGGTAATCTTGCTCATTGCCAACAACCCAAACCGATTTATCGTTATTAAAATCTTTGAATTTCATATCGGTCGTTCCCAAATCTTGGGTAATGTAAACCGATGTTCCATCCGAACGAAGTACCAATTTTTCGTCGAGGCCTTCTTCTTTCAAATCAATCCAAACCGAGCCGTTTTCTTTTTTGAAGAAAATACCCTTTTGCAATCCTTCTTCAACTAAATCTTTACCGAGCAAGTAGGTATTTGACTCATAATATGTTTTATCAAACGAAACACCGATTTTTTTGTAGGTTTCGTTAAATCCTGCAAAAACCCAGTCGTTCATCTTACGCCACAGAGCCACTACTTCTTCATCGCCTTGCTCCCATTTGATAAGCATTTCTTGTGCAGCCACCATCGAAGGAGCTTTTTTCTTGGCTTCGTCTTCGGTCATTCCGCCAGCTACCAAATCAGCGACTTCTTGTTTCAAATCTTTATCAAAAAGTACGTAATATTTACCCGCCAAATGGTCGCCTTTGAGTCCGCTGCTTTCTGGAGTTTCGCCATTGCCGTGTTTTTGGTAGGCCAACATCGACTTACAAATATGGATTCCACGGTCATTGACCAAACACGTTTTTACAACATCATAGCCATTGGCTTCGAGTATTTGTGCAATCGAATACCCTAAAAAGTTATTTCGCAAATGCCCCAAATGCAGTGGTTTGTTGGTATTTGGTGATGAATACTCGACCATGACCGACTGCCCATTTTTGGGTAAAAAACCGAAGTCTTTATCTAAAATGATTTGGTTTAATGTATCAATCCATGCACTTTCAGCAATACTCACATTCAAGAAACCCTGAACCACATTAAATCGACTCACTAATTTTGAGTTTTCGAGCAAATAATTTCCGATGGCATTGCCGATTTCTACTGGATTTTTGCGGAGTTGTTTCACCAACGGAAACGTAACGTAGGTGTAAGTTCCTTCAAAGTCTTTTTTGGTTGGTTGAAGAACAACCTGCTCCGAAACCTCAAAAAGTGATGAGAGTGCTTGTTGAATGGTACTTTTTAACAGATTTTCGATATTCATATTTTTCAAATAAAAACCCTGTCAGGGCTTAAAGGTCCTGACAGGGTTGAGGTATTTAACTCCAATTAAAATAACTGATGGCGTAGTAAATCATTACTCCGCACAAAAAAACTTTTATTACGATTCCGGCCAAAAAACCAACAAAAGAGCCAATAGCGGCTTTAAATGCTACTTGCGAACTGGCTCCATTGATAAATTCGCCGAGTAAAGCACCTGCAAATGCTCCGATGAAGATTCCGAGCGGTCCAAAAAACATCCCGACAACCATCCCGATTGTACTTCCCCAAGTTCCGTATTTGCTTCCACCAAATTTCTTCGTACCCCAAATCGGCACATAATAATCAATAATCGTAACCGCAACGGTAGCCACACCGAGCATTACGAGTAGTTTTTGCGGAAACTCAACGTATTTGGTAAATTGTAGAATCAGTAATCCTACGAAACTCAATGGAGGCCCAGGCAAAGGCAAAACAGCCCCCGCTAAACCCACCAAAAGGCATATAATCGAAAGAATAAGCAGAACAATATCCATAAATTAAGCTAAGGCAAATTCTTCACTTTTGATTCTTACACCGTCCAAAAAAGCTCTGATTCGGTTTGTAGCAATCTCTAATTCTTCGGTTGTTGGCAAGAAAACGATTCTGAAATGGTCAGGTTTGTGATAATTAAAGCCTGTTCCCGAAACCACCAATACTTTTTGCTCGCAGAGTAAATCGAAGGTAAATTGCTCGTCGTCTTTGAAAGAAAACTTCTTCAAATCAATCTTTGGGAATAAATACAAAGCCCCTTTTGGCTTGACGCAAGTAATGCCCGGAATATCGGTCATTTTATAATAAACCAAATCGCGTTGTTTGCATAATCGTCCTTCGGGTGCTACCAAATCATTGATACTTTGGTACCCACCAAGTGCGGTTTGGATAGCATATTGAGTAGGCACATTGGCACAAAGTCTTAAACTTGCCAAGAGCGTAATGCCCTCAACCAACGATTTTGCACGATGTTTGGCACCACTCATAATAATCCAACCACCTCGAAAACCCGCAGCACGATAATTTTTAGAAAGCCCCCCAAAAGTCATAAAAAACACATCATTGCTTAGGGTTGCAATCGGTGTGTGTTTACGTCCATCATATAAGATTTTATCGTAGATTTCATCGGCAAAAACAATCAAATTATGCTCTTCGGCAATTTTGACGATTCCTTTCAGAATATCATCTTCATAAACTGCTCCGGTTGGATTATTTGGATTGATTACTACGATTCCTTTGGTTTTTCGGGTAATTTTTCGGCGAATATCATCTAAATCAGGATTCCAATCTGATTCTTCATCGCAGATATAATGTACTGGTTTTCCGCCCGAAAGAGCTACGGCGGTTGTCCAAAGTGGATAATCTGGCGAAGGCACAAGGATTTCGTCATCGTCGTTGAGCAATGCTTGCATTGTCATCACGATTAGCTCACTTACTCCATTACCAATAAATATATCGTCAATTGTAACTCCTTGAATTCCAATCTGTTGGGTGTAGTGCATCACAGCCTTGCGGGCGGAGAAGATACCAAGATGATGCGAATATCCTTGGGCATTGCGGATATTCATAATCATGTCATAGACAATCTCGTCTGGTACATCGAACCCAAACGGGGCGGGATTACCGATGTTGAGATTGATGATTTTTTGACCGAGAGCCTCAAGTTGCTGTGCTTTCTCAAACACAGGCCCACGAATAGCGTAGGTAAGATTATTGAGGCGATTACTTTTGAGAATCGGACTGTTTGGCATCTTACAAATGGTTTTTGTAAGTGCAAAGGTAGGAATTTTTATCGGTAGATTCGATTACATTTTCATCGGATTAATGTATTTGAGGTGTGGGATTCTCAAAAAATCAGAATCATTATCTGATATTAAAGTAAAATCATTGACAATTGCCGAAGCTGCGATGATAGCATCTGGTAATTTTACCTTTACATTTCGTCTAATCTCAATCGTTTTTTCGATAACTTCATCATTTAGACCAATAATATTTGATTCATCAACGAAGATTTGAATACGCATTTCTAACTCTTCATTTGAAGGATTCTACCCCAATAGTTCAATTTTTGAAACAACTGAAAGATTTGTTTCGATTGAGAGTACGCCTTTCAGAAACTCAATACCACTCGTAGGAATTAGACTTCTGAGTGCTTTCGTAACGATATTGGTATCTACAATAAATCTCTTTGCCATGAATCACGAATTTCGTTAAATTCCGCATCAATTCTTGCATTTTCTTCGGTAGTCAAAATGATTGGCTTATCTAAAAAGGCAAGTGTTTTCCGAACCCTTTTTGTTTTTTTCTTCACTTCTAATACGGTAATTACCACCTCAGCTTCATTCGGTAAAGTATCTATTGAATCCTTCCAAATGATTTGCCCATTTTTTAATGTTGCCTCAAAGCTCTGTAACATACAAATAGTTTTATTCACAAATATAGCATGGTTTGAGCAAAATAAAAATTGGCAATTCGAAGCTCAAACTGCCAATTTACACTTAATCTCAAACTATTTATCTCATGATAACCCTCATATTTGACCCGCCACCTTGCGATGCGTTCATGGCTCTGAGGTTATACGTAAATGTTATCAAATAATACCTTCCGAGCGAGGTAATGCGTTCGTCTTGAATAAAATTGGCTTGGGCTGTTCGGTTGATGCCAACGTTACGGTTTAGAGCGTCATTGATTGATAATTTCAATTCGCCACGACTATTTTTTAGGAATTGCTTCGAGATTGCGGCATTCCAAATCGGGATTTTCTGATTGAATCCATTTTGGCGACCTGTATAAACCGAATACTCAAAATCGGTCTTGAAATACCATTTTTTGGGTAATGTCCAGTTTACATCAGCACCATAAAGATTGGTCAAAAACGCTTGGTTGATGCTCGTATTGACAGAATAACGAGTGTCATTATAGCTGATTTCTGAATTAAAGGCCAAATCGAGTTTATCGTTTAGTCTAAAATCAACTCGTGCTTCGCCTCGATGGATAAATTGTTTTGTCGTATTTTCTACATTATTCACCAACGTCAGGCTGCGGTCGTGTATCAAGCGATAACCTAAATTTAGATTGGCTTTCAATGGCTTGATTCTGAAACCGTAAGTCAAATCTCCGAATAAATTCAATCCGTATTTTACATTGATAGGTTTATAGGTTCTTACCAACGAATTATCAATGGTTTGGCTCGACGATATTCTGTTTTGGGTATAGGTTACGTTAAACATCGTCATGAAAAAACTAAAATTCGATAGGTTGTTGAGCATGTATTGCAAATTGCCACGATGCATATACTCGGGTCTGAGATTGGGGTTTCCTTCACGAATGTTCAACGGGTCGGTGTTGTCGATAATCGGACTAAGGTCTTGAATATTAGGCTCTTGAATGTCGGTCATATAATCTAAACGGACATTGTGGCTAGATGTAAAATTGTAATTGTAATGCACATTGGGTAATAGATTCGTGAATGTGCGGCGGATTGGAATATCCTGAATGAGTAATTTACCGTCGAGTTCAGAATGTTGCAGGCTCACCCCAAACGAATAATTGTATTTTTTCTGATTTACCCTAAAATTCAACCCACCACGATTGTAGGTATAGTCATTCTCAAATTTATTACTCAAACGACTATTGAAAGTTCGTCGATTTTCGGCAACATCATACACCTCACGATTGAGATGAAAATCGCTCTTGCGGAAATTGTAATTGGCTTCGAGATAACGTCTTTTGCCCAATGGCTCAGTGTACGAGGTATTTACTCCGTAATTCAGTTGTTCTCGGTTCTGGTTATTTACCTGATTAAGCCTCTCTGTTCGTGGTATAGCTAAATTGAGAAATGAGTTTACGGCGTTTAAATCTCCCTCCGAATTATTATTACTCAACCCAAAAGTGGCATTTGCTGAAAAAGTGCGACCCTTTTTGTTGAATTTATGACGAAACAGCAAATTTGAGTTGAGGTTGATTCCATCTCCAAAATTATTGGTATTTCGGGTACTTGTATTTTCTGTTTTGCCCGATTCGCCGATGGTTTCGCTGCTGCTCATGTTTCTTGAATCGGTCTTATTGTAGGTTGCGTAGGTTGTAAATTTGATTGAATTTGCCGAATCAATCTTTTGGTCGATACTGAAATTGAATCGGTGATTGAAGTTAAGATTCTGTTGGTTACTTTTTGACAAGGATGTAAAGTTTCGATTTCCGAAGAAATTTTGACGATTTACCTCTCTATCGGTTACGTTATCTAATCCATTAAAGAAATAGCTACCATTTACATCGGTTTTGGGTGTTTTATTTTGATTAAAATTGATACCACTCGCCCACGAACGCATGAACCCTCGATTTGGCTGCCCAAGACCCAAAGGCATATCGTTGGCATCAAATTGGAAACTCATTCTTCCTCCTCCGCCCGACATCATGCGTTGCATATCTCCCGTAAAATTGAGGTAATCGCTTATAGAAAATCCTTGCTGATTGATATTGTTTGCCATCCCAAGCACCGAAAACTGGCTCGATTTGGTAAATTTATTGATATTGGCACGTGAATTAAATCTGTCGTTTTTGCCACCATAAGCTCCCATCAGAGTACCAAAAACACCCTTCTTTCGGTCATCTTTGAGTTTCAGGTCAATGGTTTTGCTTCGTTGTCCGTCGTCAATTCCCGTGAATTCGGTTTGGTCAGAGCGTTTATCAAAAAGTTTCACTTGGTCAACTGCATCGGCAGGTAGGTTTTGGGTTGCAATCTTGGGGTCTCGTCCAAAAAACTCTTTACCATCCACCGTTACACGCCTTACGGTTTCGCCTTGAGCTTTGATTGTACCATCTTTTTCGACTTGCACACCCGGAAGTTTTTTCAATAAATCTTCGACAACAGCATTTGGCTGGACTTTGAACGAACCCGCATTGTATTTAATCGTATCGCCGCTAAACTCTACTGGAGCTCGTTCGCCTTTGATTGTTACACCGGCCAATTCTTTAGAAATGGGCTTCATCATAACTTTGCCAAAATCCATGTCGTTGTCTAAAACAGCAATAGCTTTTGTAAAATTTTGATAACCGACGTAAGTAATTTTGAAGATATAGGTACCATTTGATACGTTCTTGATTTCAAAATCGCCTCGGTAATCGGCTCTGCCGAAACTCACCAAAGAAGAATCTTTACTGCTCAAAATCAAGACCGTTGCGTATTCGAGCGGTTTGGCGGTAGAATCTACCACCGAGCCTTTGATTGTTACTCGCTGAGCGAAAGTTGCGGAACTGATGAAGAATAAAATGTAAAATAGCTTTTTCATAAATTGAGTCATAAAACTTTAATTTCAATTTTATGAATGCAAAAGTATTTTACGAATTACAGGAAGTAGGTTAATGACTATTGAAACAATGTTAAAAAAGGTTAATCCTCTAAAAATAAAACGCGAGAATTGTAATCAAAGAATGTTTATTTGGCCAGTCGGTACTTTTCGGGTTTAGATTTTGTTCGTTCGATGATTTTTCTGGCTTCCAAATCTAATTTTACGGTTTCGCCATACCACTGAACACCACCTTCAAAAGTATCTTTTATCCGTTGATAAAGTTCTTCCATCAGCTCAGTGTGGGTAAGTTCCGATTCTGACAAAATATCCAACAAGACCTTTCTGACAACCTCATATTTAGCCAAACGGATATTTTTATTTACTTTTCCTGCGACTGGGTGAAGGGTCTGAATAAATTCTTCTTTCATGACAAAAACAAAAAGGTGCCGGCAGAACCAGACACCTTCGATTTAGTTTAGGGTTTGTTAAATGAGGTAAATTAGCGTATATTCAGAGTATTAAAGGTTAAGTTAAGTCTCTTTGATGCCACGAAATTAGAACCCCACTTGAATATTTGCAAATTTTTCCCCAAATATTTATAATATTTTTTTAAGTTTATCGTTAACACTATCTATCCATATTTGTTTCCCCTCACAGTTCCAGTGCGTATCTCCTTTGTCGTAAAGAATCCTTTTTGAAGTCGAAAACGGCGTATAAACATCAAAAAGAGGCATTTTCAGGTTTTTATGTAATTGGATTCGCTCGATGATGCGATTGTATTTACCAATGTTTGGAGCAACTATCGATGTCTTATTTGGGCAGATTGTCAGATAGACTTCATCGAATCCCATTTTGCGGTAGTACGCATAAGTGTCATTCAAATTATGCACGATTTTATCGATTTCGGCATCGCTCACTTCATCAAAACACGAATTGATTCCGGCTTTTACATCAACATTATACAAAATATTTTGTCCGTCTTTTGTCACGACAACCATTGAGTCGGTTCGGTCAAAAAACTTCCAATTAAACCACGCCTTTGCTTCTTTTATCGAAAGGGCAAAATCAGAAGAAAACAAAGCCGATTCGTGGCGTTCGGATTTATACGGAATCTCGAATTCTTGCAAATTCTTGAGAATATCTGCTTCGCCTCCTTTTTTCTCTTTGGACAATTGAGTTGATTGAGGTGTATTTGTTATTTTCAAATTTCGGAATGGTTCTGCAAATCTTTCACGTACGTGTCGCTCGACGGTTTCGATGATGAGAATATTCTTCTTTGTCGTGTCTAATTGAGCAAAATTGGTATCGGCAGCCACAAAGTAACGTTTGTAATCCTCTGTTACGAAATGTTCGGCACCAATCCTACCCTCTTCGGTGAAACTATCCCCCAATAAAATCAAATTAGTATGCTTGATTTTGCTCAATGTCGGATTTGAACATTTTTCGACTGGAATTCTGAATTGTGGAAGATTGGATAATCGGTACAAATCGCCATAGCGATAATCATCTTGCAGAAGACCTTGGGTATATAAAAATTTGGATAAATCGCTTGAGCAGCCAATTAGCCAAAGAAATGAAAACACAAATGCGATGGCTAACGGATAATATTTTTTGATAGTCTGAACCATTAATTGTTCTAATAAAAAATCATTAAACCTGTAAACTCGTTTGATTTAACACTGACAGTGTTTTGTCTTATGATTCTTTTTCTAATTCATAAATCTTGACATCAACCACAAACCTAAACCACAGTGCTTGTAAGAAATGAAAAATCAAACCTTCTTTTCCATCTAAAATGCCCAATTGTATAAAATAACGGTGAAAAAAGTAAATAAATGGACGGACGAAAAGTGGCATATCCCACCAAATTTTCTTCAAAAACGCAACTCTTTGGTCTGGATTTCCGAAAAGTTTAGGTTTTAATGTCTGATTGCGTAGTTTATTTTTTCGCTCAATCTCTTCACGAGCGACTAAATCGCTGTAACGGTTGTGTTTTTCAATCCAAAACGAGATTCGGTTTTCTTTCAGATTCTCTTCTTTCAGATAGCCTTTATCCCAAATAATTGTTTTGCCTTCGGCAACAAAACGGTGGTCCATGTTCTCGTTTAAATCCGAAAAACCAACGCCCGTTCTGAACATTTTTAATAAATATTTCGGAAAATATCCACCGTGTTTTAGCCAACGACCTTTAAAGAAATTCTTTCGATTAAAATAAATTCCGTTGACATCGGCAGGTATATTTTCATTCTTGAAATTCTTCAATAAGTCAAATAATTCTGGCAAAACGATGTGGTCTGAGTCCAACCCAATTGTCCATTTTGTCTGAATATCAAAGTTTTTTAAGGCAAAATCCCACTGTTTGGGATGAGTCTCAAACTTGTTGTACTTGACGATTGCACCGTATTTTTCGGCAATTTCGAGGGTTTTATCGGTACTTCCCGAATCGCAGATGTAAATATTGGCATTCAAATCTTTGATAGATTCGAGCAATCGAGGCAGGTGTTGCTCCTCATTGTATGCCAAAACCACAAAAGAAAACTCTTTATTTTTTTCGTTGATTTCCAAAATTATTGATAGAATATGCTGAAACCTCCAAGCATTTTACGAACCTTGGAGGTTTGAAAGTTTGTAATTGGTATTAAATTCGAAATACTGCGAAGTGTAAAAACGACCTAAAAACAAGAAATACGTCCATCGTTGATAATCGTAGGGCATTCCGAATACAAAATTTTGCACAAAAGTGTGGACGAAGAAATAACTCAAAAAAAGTATCACTAAATTGTTTTTTTCTTTGAATTCTTTCAAAGACCACTTAATAATGACAATGTGAATGAGCAGATAGCTTAAAAATGCAAATATTCCTAAATCATTGAATGTCTGGAATATCGGAGCATCCACATAAAAATGATGGTAGCCGTTACCGATGATTATCTTAAACCAATAACCACTCTCCCAGTTATCAGATATATTGGTAAAAACTTGGGTAATATTTGTAATCCGTTGAGATGCAGATTCATCGGCAGTAACATATTTAGCAGCCGTTGCCGAAGTTTTACTACCCGAAAAAAGATTTCCTACTTTATCGAATCGTTCAAAAATTTTATCGCTAAGGTTAATCGCAATCTCGTTAAAACGGGTGTAATTCCACAAATAAAATATTCCGTAAGCAATTACCGAAAAAAGCAAAAGCCCTTTCCAACTAAAAATCCACTTGTAAATTCGGTAAAAAGTACCCGCATTGACATTAAAATACGTGTAGAGCATCCCGAAAATACCAAAGGCAATAAACGTCTGGAACGATTGCGTAAGCACCAATACTATAAAACAAACCAAACCACCACCATAAAGCATTAATTTGTAAAGAAAAGACAGTTTTTGTCGCAACATGATGATTATCCCGACAATACCAGCAAACGCCGCACGGCCATAAATGTGGGGATTACTCCAGACTTCTGTACCTTCGGTTCCGCTATCAAACGCAATACCCGCACGCATACCAATCACGTAAGCAGGGTTTCGCAAAATAATAAAAAGTAGCCCCAAACAGCCAACCACCGATATGATAACGGTAAATGGTAAAAAAGTATCTTTAATATCATTGATTGATACTGTCGAGAAGATATAAACCGCCGAAAGTATCATAAAAATATTGACCGCCTCTACCACTGGGTTGGTAAACCATCCTAAATGTGGAGTATAAATTGCCAAGTAAAGAACCCCAAAAAACCAATAAATCATCGTAAAAGTGACGATTTTGATATTTGGGACATAAATTCTTTTGAAATTTTTGAGCGGAATTGCCGCAAACAATGCCCCAAGTGTGAGGGCAGCCGTAAAGACTTTATTGCCCGGTGCGAGTTTGATACCATCTCTCAAGAAATACACAATTGGCAAGCCAAAAAAGAAGAAACTAAGGGCAAATGCCTTGCGGTATTTTTCAAAACTATTTAGTATCCAATCTAAGGTTTTTACCATGACTTCGTTAATGAATAAATCTTTTTAAAAGTGAATTTAGAAACACAAATATACATTCTTTTAAGTTGATTTTTTGATAAAGCGGCTTAGAATCTTAATTTTGTGCAAGAATTTAACATCGTACAAACTCTTGAAACGCTCAAAACAAAACCCAAAAGAAGGTATCCGAATATTGATAATTCATCAATTCTTATGGGCACACTATAAAGCTAAAATCTATACCGAACTCCAAAAAGTTGTTGATAAGCACCCAAATGCCGAGCTTTTGGTATTGCAAACGGCACTAAACGAATTTACCAGAGCCAATATCGGTAACATAGATTGGAGCATCCACCAATACAATGTCAAATTACTTTTTGAAGATTTCTACGAAAACACCACGATTTTACAACGTGTAAAAAAGTGCATTTATTGGATAAATCAATTCAAACCAAATGTCGTCAATGTGCCTGGTTATTACGAGCCTGCCATGAATATCGTGCTGTTTTATTGTCGGTTGAAGGGAATAAAAGTAATCATTTCATCGGATTCGAGCGAGGCTGATAATCCGAATATAAGTTGGAGAGAATCTATCAAGAGTTTTATCGTTCGCAAAGCTCACGGATTCTTCTGTTATGGTACAAAATCGGCCGATTATATGCTCAAATTGGGTGCAACTCCCGAGCAAATTTTAGTTAAAAACAATTCTGTCGATAACCAACGCATTGCCGAAACACATCAGGTCGCCCTCAAAACCCGCGAAGAAGATAAAAAGGCTTTGGGCTTAAAAAAGTACAATTTTGTGTACGTGGGCCGACTCATCAAAATCAAAAATTTAGATAATTTACTCAAAGCGTATAATAAACTAAATACCGACGATTGGGGCGTGATTCTGCTGGGTGACGGGCAAGAATTAGATGAACTTCAAGCCTACGTAAAAGAGCATCAGCTTTCGGGTGTGAAATTTATCGAAGGTAAACCGTGGTATGATGTCCCGAAATATTTAGCTTTGGGAGATGTCTTCATTCTTCCGAGCTATTCGGAACCTTGGGGATTGGTTTTAAACGAAGCAATGGCTTGTGAAATGCCAATTTTGGTTTCTGAAAAATGTGGTTCGGCAATAGATTTAGTGGATGAAGGCAAAAACGGATTCAATTTTGACCCTTACGATATTGATTCGATGAGCAAAGCCATGAATCATTTTATCGAGAATCCAGAATTGATAAAGCCTTTTGGGCAGCGTTCAAAAGAAATTATCCGATATTATTCACCCGAAAACGTCGCACAAGAGATGTTTGATGGGGTTTGTAAGATTTTATAAAAATTTGTTAGTGCAGACACCACCGCAACCCCGACAGGGTTATGAACCCTATCGGGGTTAAAAAGTGCAATAACCATGTGCTGACTTCCGAAAAAAAAATAAAAATTTGAGCCAAATAGACCGACATAATAACTTTGATTTAATTCGCCTCGTAGCCGCATTTCAGGTAATGCTGTGGCACGGGGCAGTGCATCTTGGTACTTTTGATGCTTCGTACAATTTTTTGGCGGTTATTTATCACATACCAGGCGTTCCGATTTTCTTTACAATCAGTGGTTTTTTGATTAGTAGCTCTTTCGATAGAAACGGCTTTAACCTCAAAAAATACTTTCGTAATCGTTCGCTCCGAATTTTTCCAGCACTTTGGGTTTGTACCATTATCACGGCGGGGTTGCTTGCCTATTTTGGTAGCCTGACAAATATCAAAGAGTTTTTCGTTTGGCTGATTGCACAATTCTCATTTTTTCAATTTTATGCCCCAACAAGCCTAAAAACTTGGGGAACTGGACATCCAAATGGGAGTTTATGGAGTATTGCGGTCGAATTACAGTTTTATGTTGTTCTACCAATCATCATTCTAATTGCCAGTAAGTTAAAGAAAAGAACACTGGTAAATCTATTTTTAGTCTTGCTATTCTTACTTTCAATCGGTTTTAAATATTTTGTCGAATCAACCGAATACGGTAAGTCGATTCCGATTCTTACCAAACTTTCGGGCAATTTTGTATTATACTACCTGCACTTTTTCTTGACCGGAATCATCATGTACAAAAACTACGATGTTCTCCAGAAATGGATAAAAGATAAAGTGCTTTACTGGTTTGTAGGATATGTGATTTATGTATTGGTCTTGAAAACTTGGCTTGGATTGTACGAAAATCCGTATTCAATAAATATTTTTGGAATCATCGCCAATACGATTCTGTCGTTTCTGACGCTTTCTTTTGCATTTTCTTACCAGAATCTGAGTAAGAAGTTATTGAACGAAAACGATATTTCATACGGTATTTACATTTATCACATGCCAATCGTCAATACGATGTTGAGTTTAGGATTAACTGGTACTTTTGGGCATTGGTTCGGGATGATGGCCGTTACCATTTTGATTGCGATATTTTCATGGAAATTGATTGAAAAAAAGGCATTGAGTTACAAGTAATTTTTCGGAATCACTCGAATAATCCGAATTTCTCGAATTATTCATCGTAAATTTACAACACTTCTCTGCAAGTAATATCTATAATAAATGATTTGGAGCAAAACACTTTCAACCGTCGAGTACATGTTTATTTATATGTTTGCTGGCATATATCTAATCTACCTTGCTCGCACGTTTTGGATTGCATACAAACTCCAAACCACGGCTCGTTCGGTCATTGTTAAGTTTATCCTTCGTTCTATTTATTTTGGATTATTAATTTTAGGATTACTCGGCCCCAGTTTCGGCGTAACCGAACGCGAAGCCCAAGCCACTGGCAAAGACATTTACTTTGCGATTGACCTTTCAAAATCGATGGATGCCAATGATATTGAGCCATCCAGACTCGAAAAATTCAAATTTGAGCTTATCAATAATCTGCACATTCTGAAATCAAACCGTATCGGGATAATCATTTTTTCGTCGGATGCTTTTGTGCATTCTCCATTGACATTCGACCAAGAAGCCATCAAATTATTTATCCAAAGGCTAAATTCAAATCTTATCGCCGAAAGTGGTACAAATCTCAATTCGGCATTTGAAATAATCAATCAGAAATTCATCAAAAACGCCACATCCGCCAAAAAAGCAAAGGTGATTGCACTCATAACCGATGGTGAAGATTTTGGAGATTTGAACCCTCAAAACATTCAAGAATTCAAACGAAACCAGATAAATCTGATGGTTCTGGGAGTTGGTACTCGCGAGGGTGGAAAAATCAAAACCAATGATGGTTTCAAAAAAGACGAAAACGGTAACGAAATCATCACAAGGCTCGATGCTGTATTTTTGAAAAAACTTGTTACGAGTCTCGGCGGACAATATTTTGAATTGAGCCAACAGCGAAACCAAGTTGTAGAAATTCTAAAAGCCATCAATAACATCGAAAATAGGCTAATTGATACAAGAATGTTTACCGTTCAGAATAACAAATACTATTATTTCTTAATTTTGGCTTTGGTTTTGCTCGTAGTCGATATTTTGGTTACAGTCAGAACAATTAAAATATGAATTAATTTGTTTTAAGTAATCAGACAAAAGAATTTATCGGACCGCCGATGCGGACAAGAGAAGAAAGAAGCAAGAAGCAAGCAACCAGAAGCAAGAATCCAGAAACAAGAAACCCAAAAAATACTTTGCATCAAATCATATTTTATATCATCCTTTTTCTGAATAACCTTACTTCTTTGTCGAGTATAGCCGAACGCAACTCGTGGAAACAAGAAGCAAGCAAGGCTTATGCTCAGAAAAATTATAAAAAGGCCTTGTTTTTCTACAAAAAGCTCACCGATGGAGCATTAATCGTTGAGCCTTCGGTTAGGATGAATTTGGCAAATACTTACTTTTTACTGAGCGATACCACCAATGCCAAAGAAGAATACCGCAAATTATTGAGGATTTCGGATGTAGAATTAGTCTCGCAGGCACAGGTTCAACTTGGGGTCTTGAATGTAATGAATAAAGACAGTGTTTTGGCTCTGCAACTATTCAAAGAAGCATTACAAAAAAATCCATCAAATCAAGTTGCGAGGTTCAATTATGAATTACTCAAGAAGAAACTTCCACCAAACCCTCCGCCACCACCGCCGAATAATCAACAACAAGAGCAACAAGAACAGATGGCCTCGGGGATGATTGAGAAAAGCGACGAAAAAGATGAAGAATTGGAATCGCAAAAGCCCGAAAATATGAGCCGCGAGAAAGCTCTTCAAGTACTCGAATCAATGAAAAGCAATGAGATTCAGTACGTACGAAAACGCAAAGGAAACGGCCAAAAAGAATCAAAAAAAGACTGGTAAATTGTAAAACGACTTTGAAAGTCGTTTATTAAAATAGATAAGTTGTGAACGCAATCAAAGAAACCAATTTCAAATTTGAAGCCCAAACGGGTTTTTACAGAGGAAAAGTAAGAGATGTTTATGATTTTGGCGATAAAATCGTCATGGTGGCATCAGACCGCATTTCGGCATTTGATGTAATTTTACCTCGTCCGATTCCATTTAAAGGACAAGTACTGAATCAGATTGCCGCCAAATTCTTAAAAGCAACCAAAGATATTGTTCCGAATTGGCTTCTTGCCACACCCGACCCCAATGTTTCGGTCGGAATCCGTTGCCAAACCTATCCAGTAGAGATGGTTGTGCGTGGCTATTTGGCTGGTCATGCGTGGCGTACTTACAAATCTGGCTTACGAGTTTTGTGCGGAGTTACGCTTCCCGAAGGTTTGAAAGAAAATGATAAATTGCCAACGCCTATTATCACCCCAACCACCAAAGCCCACGAAGGACACGATGAGGATATTTCGAGAGAAGAAATAATTGCGAAAGGTTTAGTTTCGGAAGAAGAATACACCCAACTCGAAAAATACGCTTTGGCTCTTTTTGCAAAAGGCACCGAAATGGCTGCCGAGCAAGGTTTGATTTTGGTGGATACCAAATACGAATTTGGTCAAAAAGATGGTGTTATTTATCTGATTGATGAAGTTCATACCCCCGATTCGTCGAGGTATTTTTATGCCGATACTTACCAAGAAAATCAAGAAAAAGGGCTTTCTCAAAAACAATTATCAAAAGAGTTTGTTAGAGAATGGTTGATTGCCAATGGTTTTCAGGGAAAAGATGGTCAAACAGTACCCGAAATGACCGATGAAAAAGTGCAAGAAATCAGCACAAGATATATCGAACTCTACGAAAAAGTAACGGGCGAAGCTTTCGTACCAGCCAACGAAGGTGATGTTTTGGCGAGAGTAGAAGGAAATATCAACCAATTTTTTAAGAATTTGTAGAATAACTTTTAAATTTGTAGCGTTAAATAACGAGTCAAGGCGAGAAAATTCTTTTTTTAAGTAGTTAATCAAAATTTGTTAATTGTTAATCGAGGCTCTTAATGATTTGATTATCAACCATTCCTAAAGGTTAACCATTAATAGGAATTTTAATTTTTTAGAATAAATCAAGCTATTCAAAATAATTTAGCAACAGTACTTGACCTTAGATTCTTTACCCTATTTATATGAATTACAATATTGACAAAACGGAACAATACGCTTTGATTTCGTTGGATGAGAGCAAGTTTGGAGAAAACATCGCAGGGCCATTCGAGAAAATGGTTATCGTATTGTATCGTGAAGGCTACACAAATATGATTGTAGATTTTACGAATATCAAAGAGATTGATAACGATGGATTGAGCCTGATTCGTAAAGCCACAAAAGCATGCCGTGCCGAAGGTGGATTGTTTGTTGTAGCCACCAAAGATGATGATATTATCGAGACAATCGACTCAGCTGCTATACCTGATTTATTGATTTTGCCTACTACCGATGAAGCCATCGACGCAGTATTCATGAACGAACTCGAAAACGATTTTCGTGAAGAAGAAGACGATGAGTACGGATTTGATAGTGAAGGGAGTTTCGACGAAAGAGATTAATCAGAAGACCGAAAATCAAACCTTTAGACGTACCATTTTGTTAAAACATGGTACGTCTTTTGTTTTTAAACCAAGTGAGAAAATACCTCTCAAACAAAATTAACTGCTTATGAATTTTGAATTTACCGTTCTCGGAACAGGCTCTGCAACCCCAACTCTCACCCGCAATCCTTCGGCTTATCTGCTTACGGTAGATAACGAATACTTTTTGATAGATTGTGGTGAAGCTACGCAGTATCGCCTCCAAGAGCAAAAAATTCGGCATACTCGTATGCGTCATATTTTCATAAGCCATCTACACGGCGACCATTACTTTGGTCTGGTTGGGTTGCTTTCTTCGCTCAGTTTAAATCGCCGAACCGAAGACATGACAATCGTTGGACCTCGTGGTTTGGCCGAAATCCTGACGATTCAATTTAAGCATTCTGAAAGTATCTTGAATTTCAAAGTAAATTTTATAGAAACCGAACCCGAAAAAGCCCAGTTGATTCTCGACCATCCGTTAATTACCGTCGAGACGATTCCACTTCAACACCGAATCCCATGCTGTGGATTTTTATTCAAAGAAAAACAACCAAAACGTAAAATCATCAAAGAGAAATTGCCCGAAAATTTCCCAATTCCTTACATTCATCAACTCAAAAATGGACAAGACGTTACGGATGAATTGACTGGAAAGGTCTATCTATGCAGCGATTTCACAACCGAACCCACAACACCAAAGTCATTTGCGTATTGCTCAGATACTGCTTATGACGAGCATAAAATCGAACAAATCAAGGGTGTAGATACGCTATTCCATGAAGCCACATTTACTGAGAATGAGCTGCAAAGGGCCATTAAAACCAATCATTCGACTGCCAAACAAGCAGCAACGATTGCTCAAAAATCGAATGCAAAACAGTTAATTATCGGGCATTATTCGTCGAGATACGATGATTTGAGCGGACACTTGGCCGAAGCTCAATCAGTTTTTGAGAATACAAAATTGGCGATTGAAGGAGATACCTATAAGATTTAAACCTACAAAAGTAAACTTTTCACTTTATCTAAATTTTGGCGTTTTTTATTATCTCGCAATGCGATTTCTGATGCAGTCCAATAATGATGGGCAGAAATAAATTTGACCTGAATCTGATTCCAAACGTCAATATCTGTTACCATAATTCGGGCAGAAAGTTCTCGGAAAAGTGAATCGGCGATTGGCTCAAAATCATCACGACCGAGATAATCTAAATCGGCATCGGCAATGATTTGTTGGAGTAAATTTTGAGGATTTTGCGGAATCTGAGTCGCCATTATCATTCCGCAGATTTGTTCAATTTGTTCAGTCGAGTAATTCCAATTCGGTAGCGTAGCTTTAGCGATTCGGCAGCCTTCTTCTTCGTGTCCTTTGTATGTCGTTATGAATCCCACATCATGATAAAGTGCGGCAGTTTTCAGTAAAATTAACGATTCTTCATCGGTAATTCCTTCAGCCACGGCGATTTTTGCCGAAGCATCAACGACATCAAAGGTATGATGAATCCCGTGATAGAAAAGAGTTGGCGAAAGACTCTTTTCTAAAGTTTGGATTATAAATTTTTCGGCTGACTGAATATCCATTTTAAGAAATTACTTCATAAATCACCACCGGATTCGACTTGTTTTTAAGCGTTACGGTATCGACTTGTTGACAATTAAACGAATCTTTTATCAAATTATAATCACTCTCACCGATGATAATCTGCCCTGCTTTGGCTACAGATTGAAGCCTTTGGGCAGTATTTACAGTATCACCGATTACGGTATAATCTAATCTTTTGAGGGTTACAGAGCCAATATTACCCGAAATCATCTCTCCACTCTTGATACCGATAGCAACTTTGGGCAAAAAGTCAGATTTCCCTTCGAGTGGGTCTTGGATTGTATCAATCTGGTTTCTGACCATCAAACTTGCTTCAATAGCTCTATCGAGGTGATAATCACCTTTAAAAATCGCCATTACGGCATCTCCCATAAACTTATCTACAATACCATCATGTGCGATGATTCCCTTGACCATTACATCAAAATATTTATTGATAAGCCTCACTACGGTATCGGGTTTTTCACGCTCCGAAATAGCAGTAAATCCACAAATATCCATAAAAACAACCGAGGCATCTATGGTTTCATTGGCTGTCATTGAGGTTTCAAACTCACGACGGTTCATGAAATTCAGAACGTTTTCGTCAACGTACATCCTCAAAATATTATTTTCTTTGATAGCGTTGAGGGTATCGTGGAGTTGTTTTACGTGTTCGAGGGTTTTCTGCATCGTGATTTCTAAATCGGTGAAATCAACGGGTTTTGTCAAGAAATCGAATGCACCTCGATTCATGGCAGTACGGATATTATCCATATCGCCATAAGCCGAAATAATCACAGCCTTGATAATCGGGCTGATTTCGGCAATTTTTGAGAGCAAAGTTAGCCCATCAATAACAGGCATATTAATATCACTCAAAACCATATCAACATCCGGCTCCTGCTGGATTTTGTCAATAGCTTCTTGTCCGTTTTGAGCAAAAAGAAATTCATATTTTTGTTCGCGGATTTGACGACGAAATTTCTGACGTATCAATTGCTCCAAATCTGGTTCGTCATCTACTACTAATATTTTAGCCATCGAAAATGATGTTTGGGGTTTATTTCAGGATTAGTATTTATGATTTTCAAGTAAATCTTTGCTTACTCAATGTGTTTTAATCTCTCTTTTAGTTCTGAAAAATCTAAAGGTTTATTCAAAAAATCGTTTGCTCCGAGCGATAATGCCTTTTGTTTGGTATCTTCATCTCCATAAGCGGTTATCATCATGACCAAAGGTGGCGGCACGGGATACCTGGCTTTAATGTGTTTAAGTAACTCAATACCACTCATACCAGGCATGTTAATATCTGAAAGAATCAAAACGGCTTCTGACTCATGTGCGTTGAGATAGTCGATGGCTTCTTCGCCCGAAGTAGCAAAAGAGAAACTCATTTCGCCGCTTCTGATTTCACGTCTGAAACGTTGCTGAAATAAGTCTTGTATGTCTAATTCGTCATCAACAACGAGTATTTTCATAATAATTGGGTTTATGGAGTAAAATTAATAATTGATTTACTTAAAAGGAAGAGAAATGATAAATGTTGTCCCTTCGCCTTCTTCTGATTCTACATCCAAAGTGCCATTATGTCCTTTCGTGATAATATCATAACTTAAACTCAAGCCCAAACCCGTGCCTTCGCCAGTAGGCTTGGTGGTAAAAAACGGCTGGAAGATTTTTTGTTTGATTGAAGCTGGAATCCCAGTTCCGTTATCCGAAATCCTGACTACTATCAAGTCTTGGGCAGAATCCAATTGGGTTGATACTTTTACAGTTGGTTTGTATCCATCAATCCCCAACTTTGTCTTTTGTTGAACCGCATAAAACGCATTGTTAATCATATTCAACAATACTCTCCCCAAATCCTGCGAAACTGCTTCAACTTTTGGCAAATTAGGGTCTAACTCGGCTTTAAAATCGGCATTAAATGCTTTATCTTTTGCTCGTAAACCATGATACGAAAGCCGCAAATATTCATCACAAAGTGCATTAATATCGGTAGGTTGGCGTTCTCCTGAATTTGCACGAGAGTGTTCGAGCATCCCTTTCACGATATTACTCGCTCGCTTGCCGTGATGATTGATTTTTTCGAGATTACTCTTAATATCCGATAAAATTTCTTCTTCGAGTCCTGCATCTCTTTCTCCATCTGGTCGGCTGCTTTCTTCTTGTAATTCTTCGATGAGTTCTTTAGAAACTTCAGAGAAATTATTGACAAAATTCAAAGGGTTCTGAATCTCATGGGCGATTCCCGCCGTCAGCTCACCCAAAGATGCCATTTTTTCACGTTGTACCAATTGGTCTTGAGTTTCACGGAGTTCTTCGAGCGATTTCTTTAACTCTTCGGTTCTTTCGTTTACTTGCTTTTCTAAAATTTCGTTCTGAGTAGCTAAAATTTGCTGTTTTTCGGCTGACAAATGTTCAATTTCGTCAATTTTCTGTTTTAGTGTAATGTTTGTTTTTACAAATTCTTTTGCCAAACTCAACGAAATTGCTCCCGAAACCGCAAGTTGAGGCCCCACAATAAACATATTTATAAATAGCGGAAGCCAGTAGTTTGTTAGTACAGATTGTATTGATGTAGCCTGAAATGCAAAAAGAAAAGCGATTAATATCAACAAAACTATTAAAAATGCGATAGCTGCCATAAACGTAAAAACTGCATCTCGCAAAACTTTTCCATCGGGATTTTTATTCTTGATTGATTTCCATATCAAATAGATGTAGTTGCTCAATAACCCTACGTACATTATCAAATCTAAGTAATTATCAACAAACTCAAAAAACGTGAGAATTTTGACTAAAATAATGATAAAAACAGCAACCGAATAGAGCAGCCTGCGTGGGTAATTCAAAAACTCATAAACAGCAGATAACAAGATTAAATGAGCCAAAACAAAGGCAAAATCTTCTAAAAAAACCGAATATAGAAATATAGTTTTATCGGTGTAAATAAATGTTGTACTCGATGAAAAGTAAAAACTTATCCCGAAAAGCAGCATCGCAAAAAAGAACGATAAATTATATTTCTTACTTCGGAAGAATCTGTAAAAAAAGTAGTGGATGAATGCCATCATCAGAAAGAAACCCACAGCGATTCCTTCGGTATTTTTACTTCTTCCTGTATCGGTGAATGTAGATTCTATGTAGCCATCTAACCTTCTAAATCTTATGCTAAGCGGAAAATAATCGTAGAAATCGAATAATTTGCTGGTGTGAGAAAACAAAAACCTAACAGCAATCGTGTGTTCGCCTGCTTTATCAAATATTACAGAGTATGGCAATGGTTGCTTAAAGAAATTTAAGGTCTGTTTTTTGCCATTAATCCCAACTTTACCAAGAGAATGAATCTTTTTGCCGTCGAGATAAATCTCGGCTGCACCTTTGATATTTATCGAGAAAATCAAAGGTTTATTTACCAACGAATCTCCGATTTTTATTTTTTTTCTAAACCAACCGACTGTATTTTTTTCGATGGCTGGGAATTTGCTAAATTCATCGTCGATAGAGATGCTTTTCCATTGTTTATCATCGAATTCGGGTTTTGCAAAGGCTGCATTGTCTTGATAGACGTATTTCCAGCCACCATTTAACAAGACACCTCGAAACCTCAACGAATCTATTTGATAAACGACCGAATCTCTATCTTTTACGTTTGTTATCTTGATTAATTGTCCTACTGATAAAAAAGGAATTAGGATAAAAATAATGTGTAGTGTTTTTCTCATTTTTAGGGTTTTTAAACTGGGATTGTTATTCTGAATGTTGTGCTTTCGCCCTCTACACTCTCTACATCGAGCGTTCCACCGTGGCCTTTCGTGACAATATCATAACTCAACGAAAGCCCCAGACCAGTACCTTCGCCAGTAGGTTTTGTGGTAAAAAATGGTTGGAAAATCTTTTGTTTGACACTCTCAGGCATACCGGTTCCGTTGTCTATGACCTTAATCTCAATTGCATTCTCTACCTTCTGGGTCGAAACCACAACGGTTGGTTTATAGGCATCTAACCCTGACAGGTCTTGAAGACCTGTCAGGGTTTTACGTTGTGAGACAGCATAAAACGCATTATTGAATAAATTCAACAATACTCTACCAAAATCTTGCTGAATAACATTAACTTTTGGTAAATATTCGGCAAATTCCATTTTGAAATCGGCATTAAAAGATTTGTCTTTGGCTCTTAATCCATGATAACTCAATCGTAAATATTCGTCGGCCAGAGCATTAATATCGGTAGCTTGTTTTTCGCCAGTACTTGCACGCGAGTGTTCGAGCATCCCTTTCACGATTCCACTGGCTCGCTTACCATGATGCGTAATTTTTTGTAAATTCTGAATAATATCTTCCAAAATCTCATCTTCGAGTTGGGCATCTCTTTCTACATCGGGGCGGCTACGTTCTTCTTTTAATTCTTCGATTAATTCTACCGAAACCTCCGAAAAATTATTCACAAAATTCAACGGATTCTGAATCTCATGGGCAATTCCAGCCGTCAATTCACCCAAAGAAGCTAATTTTTCTCGTTGAATCAATTGATTTTGGGTTTCTTTCAATTCTTCAAGAGCGTGTTCGAGTTCTTCTTTTTGTTTCAGAATTTCGTTGGTTCGCTCCTGTACCAAAATCTCAAGCTCATCTTTACGAGCAGCAATAATTTTATTTTGAATCTCTTCTTCCTGGCGTTTTTTCTGTTCTTTTAGAAACGCCTTATGTTGGTTTGCCGCACCGAATCCATAAGAAATCATCCAGATAAAACTTGCGAGCAACAAACCGTCAAAATATTCTTCGTACTGTTCATAAAATGACTGGAAAATATAAGAAAAATCATCAATAATTGATACCACAACAAAAGGTAATGCCGCGTAAAACAAGATTTTTGCGATACGATTTTCTCGATTTTCGTAAAGAATATATAGGATAAACAGGTACAGACAGTCCCAAATTGCTTCAAAAAGACCTTCGTAATTTTTCTTAAACATAAGATTCAGCACAAACAATATACCCATATAATTACGGATATAAACCAAGTATCTATCCCATTTTGGCAACGTTTCTTGGCTTTGCAAGTACTTACGAAGTAGCGGTAAGGTGAATAGAATAATGAAAAAATTACCCATCGAAACAAAAAAGTTGATTTTAGAATTGGAGCAATTTAGAAAAAACCAACGAGATAGAAAAGTATAGCAGGCAAATGATACAAGGTTAATCAAAAAGAAACCTGAAACAAGAAACCTCAAACCAAGATACCAACATATTGAGATTTTGATTAATTTCGCAACATGGAAAAATTCGTGGTTTCAGCTCGAAAGTATCGCCCAGCTACTTTCGATACGGTCGTAGGGCAGTCGCATATCACAACAACCCTCAAAAACGCAATCCGTACCAATCATTTGGCACAGGCGTTTTTGTTTTGTGGTCCGCGTGGTGTCGGCAAGACGACTTGTGCCAGAATCTTAGCCAAAACCATCAATTGCCAACGCCTCGGCGACGATGTTGAGCCTTGCAATGAGTGTGAATCTTGTAAGAGTTTCAATCAGAATGCCTCGTTCAATATCCACGAACTTGATGCGGCGTCAAATAACTCGGTCGAAGACATTCGTAACTTGATAGACCAAGTTCGTTTTCCGCCTCAACACGGCAAATACAAAATTTATATCATAGACGAGGTTCACATGCTTTCGCAGGCGGCTTTCAATGCCTTTTTGAAAACGCTCGAAGAACCCCCAAGCTATGCGATATTTATTTTGGCTACCACCGAAAAACACAAAATCTTACCAACGATTCTGAGTCGCTGTCAGATTTTTGATTTTAATCGAATCCAAATAAAAGACATTGCCGAGCATTTGGCGAATATTGCCCAAAAAGAATCGGTAAAGGCTGATTATCAAGCACTTGAATTAATCGCCCAAAAAGCCGATGGTGGATTACGAGATGCTCTCTCGATGTTTGATTTGAATGTAACTTTTTCGGGAACCGAAGGATTGAGTTATGCCGCAGTCTTAGAAAATTTACATATCCTTGATTACGACTATTATTTCAAAATGGTCGATGCTCTGGCCGAAGGAAGTATTTCTAAATCATATTTATTGTACAACGAAATCCTCGAAAAAGGCTTCGATGGACACCAGTTTGTGGTGGGCCTAAACGAGCATTTCCGTAACCTTTTGGTTTGTAAAGACCCCGCAACTGTCAAGTTATTGCAAGTTTCGGAATCGGTTCAGAAGAAATATTTAGACCAAACTACCAAACTTTCGTTAGGATTCCTGATGTCGGCGTTGAGCATTGGTAGCCAGTTAGATATTAATTACAAATTATCTAAACACCAACGCCTTCATGTAGAAATCGGGCTTCTGAAACTTTCGCAAATTCAGAATGTACTCAACCTGTCGCAATTGCCAAGTGGTGATTCTGACGAAAAAAAAAACACTAATTCAGTAGTTCAGAGTCCGAGTGTTCAAAGTTCAAGTGTTCAAGGCTCAAAGGTAGAAGAAGCTCCTAAGCCCTACTCTCCAGTACCTCAATCAACGGTTCAGCAACCCGAAAACCGAGTTATCAGACCCGAAAGTCCAATCCGTGCATCCAGTCGTCTGAAATCTACGATAGATATTGAATTACCTGCTGCACCTCTCAAAAAAGGTATTGAACAAGTAGTTGAAAATAAGCAAGTTACAGTTGCTGGTAATCGTGAATTTACACGACAAGAGTTGGAATCTGCTTGGCTCGAATTTGCCGAATCGAGAGATAACGCCAACGAACAAGTTACGCTAAAACGTAGTTTTCAGCTCAACGGCACAAATATCCACTTGGTTTTAGACAACCAAATTCAGCAGGATTTATTTGTTGAATTAAAACAAGATTTGGCAGTATTTCTTCGACAAAAACTACAAAACGCTTCGATTCAAGTTACGGCCGAAATCGCAGCTCATGAGGTCGAACGCCGCCCCTATTCTGCTCAGGAAAAATTTGAATATTTGGCAAAAAAAAACCCCGCTCTTTGGGATTTGAAAGAAAAATTAGGCCTTGATTTGATGTTCTGATGCTCAATATTTGAGAAAATCATTCGTATATTTACTAAAAATTGCGATAGAATGATTGTAACAGACATAAATTCACTTGATTTTTCTAAGACTTATTCTTACGCCGATTATCTAAAATGGCGATTTGAGGAGCGTTTGGAGCTTTTGAAAGGTAAAATTTTCAAAATGTCGCCTGCTCCAAATCTTAGTCATCAACGAACCTCAATGCGATTAACTTTACGGTTTGGAAACTTCTTCAACGGTAAAAAATGCCAACTTTTTCATGCTCCTTTCGATGTCCGATTGCCCGATTCTCATAAAAAAACTGGAGATAATGACGTTTTTACGGTAGTTCAGCCCGATTTGTGCGTCATTTGCGATGATTCAAAACTTGACGAACGAGGGTGTATCGGTTCTCCCGATTTGGTTGTTGAGATTTTATCACCGGGCAATACCAACAAAGAAATGAGTAATAAGTTTCGCCTTTATGAGGAAGCCGGAGTGCGTGAGTATTGGTTAGTCGAGCCAAATGACCGTATTATTTTGATTTATTACCTAAAAGATGGGCAATACATCGGCTTAAAACCATTTACCGACGAAGAAGAGGCAACGAGTGTTATATTCCCAGAATTGAAAGTACCAGTTGCCGAATTGTTTTATACATAAAATTTTGATTTTCAACAATTAAAACATACCTTTGCAACCCAAATCAAAAAGACAACTAAAGGAGGTGTAAAGTATGTTAATCGTAAACGTAAAAGAAAACGAATCAATTGATAAGGCATTAAAACGTTTCAAGAAGAAATTCGAGAAAACTGGTGTATTGCGTCAATTACGTCAACGTCAAGCATTTGAAAAACCTTCTATTACTCGTCGTACTCAGGTCATCCGTGCAGCTTACCGCCAGCAGATGCAGAATAACGAAGAAATGTAGAATTTTCATTGATAATATTATCCGATATTGTCAAACAAAATATTTATTGCCATATTAGCATTGTCAATTGATTTTACGGTTGCCAATTGTTAATATGGTTTCTTTTTTTTTACAGCACATCAAATACGAAAAACGCCTTAGCCAACACACAGTTACGGCCTACAAGACTGATTTAGAGCAATTTGTATCTTATCTTAAATTTCAATACGAACTCGAAGACCCCGAAAATGCCGATTTCAACATGATTCGCTCATGGATTGTGGGTATGGCCGATGAGGGCCTCGAAAAGAAAAGTATCAATCGTAAAATCGCAACTCTCCGTTCTTTTTACAACTTTTTGATTCGCCATAAAAAAATCGTTGCCGACCCGATGCTCAAAATAAAAGCATTGAAAAACGATAAAACATTGCCAAAGTACGTCGAGGAATCGCCAATGGAAACACTGCTCGATGAAATTGACTTTGGGGATGATTTTGAAGGAATCCGAGATAAATTGGTGATTGAATTATTGTACGGCACAGGTATGCGTTTATCCGAACTGATTGGCTTAAAAATCTCAGATTTGAATTTCTATGACAATACCCTCATTGTTCTTGGTAAACGAAACAAACACAGGGTAATTCCAATCAATAATCCGCTTGCGGCGTTGATTAAGCAGTATTTGGTTTTGAGAGAAGAAATTGTACAAGACCCACAAGACAAAATCTTGATTTTGACCGATGCTGGTAATGAAGCTTACCCGATGTTTATACAAAGATTAGTAAAAAAACACCTTAATCTCGTCACAACACTCGACCAAAAAAGTCCTCACGTATTACGACATACGTTTGCAACTCACCTACTCAATCGTGGGGCCGATTTAAACGCCATTAAAGATTTATTAGGGCATACGAGCCTTGCCGCAACGCAGATATACACACACAATTCTATCGAAAAACTAAAAAAGACTTTTCAGAAAGCACACCCGAAAGCATAAAATTGTTGAACGAATTTTCAGCTCGTTTGTGCGATTAACAGTGATTATTCTCCAACTATTTAGATATAAATTTAGGACGAATTAAAAACTCGTCCTACTTATTATTTACCATTGCGGCTGTTTCTAAAAATTTCTTTTCGTTAGCTCTGATTTTTACAACAACTCGACGATTACGGCGACGCCCCTCTGGTGTGGCATTACTCTCGATTGGACGAATCGCTCCATAACCTGCAATAGCCAAACGCTCAGCCACAACACCGTTATTTTTTAGAAAAAGTGCAACGGTTTTAGCTCGCAATTCCGAAAGTTTTTTGTTTTTAAGTTGGTTTCCACTACTATCGGCGTGGCCTTCAATGAAGATTTCGGTATAAGGATAACGATTCAGCACGCCCGAAATATTTTGAAGATGGTCTTTTGCATCTTGGGTTAGCTGTTCGGAACTCGACTCGAAAGAAAAATCAGGCTGAAAAGTAATATCAATTCCATCGGCAATTCTGACAACATCCACTTTATTATCGGTTGCCGCAACCAAATCATTTGCCAGTTTATCAAACATTTGCCCCAAACGCAGAGCAGCCTCGGCGGCCATCGGGTCTTTTTTGCGGGTATTTTTTTCGGAAGTATTTTTTGATGATTTACAGGCAGTAAATACCCAAAAACTTACTAATACAATTGTAAATGCACGGATTATCTTCATGGTTCTTGTAGTATATTAAGGATTAAGCACAATGCTTGGTAAAATTCCTTAAAAGTTTTTAAATTCTCAAAAACAAATGGAAAAAAAAATATTAGAAGGATACATTCAAAATAGCCCTTTAAAAAATCTTTGGCACAATTTTTATGTTTTTACTTCTTGAAAACGTAATTTTGTAGTAAAAATTTAATCCGAATTTTAGATAGCCTTCTGATATTCATTAAAATTGATTCCTACTTTAATAAAACCTTAAAATGATTATGAAGAAATTTTTTATCTCGCTGGTCGTTGCCGCAACATTTGTTTTTAATGCCCAGGCACAACAAACGGCAGCAGAGTATTTCGACATTGGTGTTAATAAAAGTAAAGCTGGAGATTATATCGGAGCATTGGCGGCATTTAGCCAGTCGATTGCAATGAACCCCGAAAACTCAACTTGTTTTTTTAACCGTGGCTTGGCAAAACAAAACTTAAAAGACCACCGTGGTGCTATCCTTGATTTTGACCGTACTATCGACTTAAACCCAAAAAATTCGGAAGCATTTTTGGCAAGAGGAATGAGCAAAAGTGCCCAAGACGACCAAAGAGCCGCCCTCCAAGATTTTAACCGTGCCATCGAGCTAAACCCAGATGCAAGTATTTCGTATCTACAACGTGGTATGACTCGTGCCAGATTGCAAGATTATCGCCGCTCAATCGAAGACTTTACAAAGGTTATAGAAACTGCCACCGAAGACGGCACAAAATACCAAGCGTATTATTCTCGTGGTATCTGCAAGGCTCGCTTGGATGATTATCAAGGAAGTATCCAAGATTTTTCAAAATCTATCGACTTAAACCCTAAGCGTTCGCAATCATTTGCGAGCCGTGGCTCAAGCCGTTTGAAAATCAACGACTTTGCGGGTGCAATTAAAGATTTTGACGAAGCAGTTAAGCTAAACCCAGAAGATAGCGAATCTTACTACAATCGTGGTTTTTCTAAAACAAAAATTGAAGATTTTAGAGGTGCAATGAATGATTTTGACCGTGCAATCACGCTCGACCCACAAAACGTTCGTGCATTTTATGGTCGTGGTTTTTGCAATAGCAAGTTGAACAACCAAAAAGATGCGGTTAATGATTTGACAAAATCTATCGAAATCAACAATGCTAACATGGACCCTAAAGTGTATTACACTGGTCGTATCACAAAAAATATTTTGGATGATTTACGCAATGTTGTGCAAGAAAGAGGTAGAATCAATGAATTTTCGGATGACCGTTCGGAGGCTTTTTACACGCGTGGATTATCAAAATACAAATCAGGTGATTCAAAGGGAGCAATTGCTGACTTGAACAAATCAATCGAATTGAATCCTACTTATGCCGAGGCATATTTTTACCGTGGATTGGTTCGTTCATCTACAGGTTTGCAGAAAGAGGCTTTGCAAGATTGCTCAAATGCTATCAAATTGAATCCTCGTTATGGCGAAGCTTACTACGTAAGAGGCATCATCACATTTGCTCTTGGCGAAGAAAATAAAGGCTGTTTTGACCTTAGCCGTGCGGGTGAATTAGGGTATTCGGCAGCGTATAACGTGATTCGTGAATATTGTAACTAAGAATCAAATCATAATTGATAAAGTAAAGAGTGGCACATCTGAAAAGGTGTGCCACTCTTGTTTTATACAAAAGACCAATAAATTGTCCCGATAATTGTACCAAGCGAAGCCCCCATAAAGATTTCGGGTAAAGTATGGCGTTTTAGAATTAATCTCGACCATCCGACCAAAAAACCAAATGCAAGCAAGATTCCGCCAGCCATTAAATCTGATGACAAAGCCAAAAATGCAATCAGAAAACTAAATCCGACGTGTAGTGATGTTTTGAGTTTGAAATTGATTAAAAACGATAACAAAGTGAGTAACCAAGCCGCCCAAGCACCAAAAACTATACCCATTGGCTGTTTGGAAAGATAAAGGGCCAAAATCATTACTCCCAAAGCAGATAGACCAATCAGATACAATGACGGACGCTTGGTTCGGGCCGAGACATCGTGGTCGGCGTAATTGCCTTCTTTTACTTTTCTATTGATATAAAAAAACACCGGAACCACCGCACAAAGCACCAAAATACCCGTTAGGGTCAAGGCTTGTTTTAAAGGATACGACTTAAAATTGATATAAATGGCCACTAAAACTGATAAAATGAGAGGATTTCCGACAGTCGAGACAAGATTTGCAAATTTACGTTTAGTCATTATGGTTTTTGCGAGTGAGTTTGGGGGGCTTACGTTTATTAGTAGTTTTTTGTTTAAAATCATTTGAAAGTACGCTGATATTTCCGTCAATTTCGAGCATTGCCAAATCTACATTCTTGATACTTTCTACACCGTGTTCTCTTACGGCAGTTTCGAGTTCTTCTATCGAAATATCGGCTTTTTTGAGGTTTTCAGCTTGAATCATTCCTTTGTAAACCAACATAACTGGTTCACCTTCAATCAATCTACTCACCCCTTTGAATCGGTGGGATAACTTTTTCAGAATAAAATTCAAGACAAATAAAGCTGCCGCCGCAACGATTCCACCCAAAAGTGAAGTATCGCTCCCGACCATTGCATTCTGAACCGCATTGCTAATCAATAAAATAAAAACCAAATCAATCACCGATAATTGAGCCAGTTCTTTTTTGCCAAAAAGCCGCAAGGCAAGAATTATAAAAAGATAAACCGAGACCGCCCTAAGCGTAATATCTAAATAAGGATTCATTTATTGCTATTTGTAAATTTGAGGTAATTTATGACTGAATCGCTTCATAACTCAAGAAATTCAAACAAAAATACGGATTGTAAATGCTATTTGAGATTCTGAAAGCTAAATTACTCCCAAAATTGCTTAAATTTGCAAACCCAAACTAAGCTTCTCGTAGGATAATAATGAAAATTGCTGCCATAGATATAGGCTCAAATGCTGCTCGTATGCAGATTTCGTCGGTTTTGAAAGACGGAAAAAAAATTACTTTTAAAAAAGTAGAGTATGTCCGCTTTGCGTTGCGTCTGGGCATGGATGTATTTAATAATGGACGAATCAGCTACGAAAGTGAGGCTCGTATCAAAAAATTATTGACTGTCTATAAATTATTGATGGAACTCCACGAAGTGGATGCCTACATGATTTGTGCGACATCGGCAATGCGAGAGGCCGAAAACGGAATAAATATCGTTGAGAGAATTAAGCTCGAACTCGGCATGCAGATTCACCTCATAGAAGGCGAAAAAGAAGCCGAATTGATAAATAATGTCATCGTAGAGGTTTTGGATGCTAAAAAAACCTACCTGCACATTGATGTAGGCGGTGGTAGTACCGAACTCAATATTTACAAAGGCAAGAACAAAATTGCTTCTAAATCTTTCAGAATCGGTTCGGTTCGCCTACTCGAACACAAAGAAGCCCCCGATGTTTGGAAAAAAATGCACCAATGGATAGATGAATACATACCCGTTGATGCTGATGTGATTGCAGTAGGAACGGGAGGGAATATCTCGAAAATTTTTGAAATGATTGAATTCAAAACCGATGGTTTTGCCACGATTCGGGATATTGAAAAGACCAAAAACTACATTGCTAAATTTAGCGTTGAAGAACGTATCAATAAACTACAAATGAACCCTGACCGAGCCGATGTGATTGTACACGCAACAGATATTTACACATCGTGTATGAAGTGGGCTGGTGCAAGAGAAATGATGGTACCTGATTTGGGTCTTAAAGATGGGATTTTGCTCTTGGTTTACAAGAGTTTGGTCAACGAGGAAAGCTAAGAATCAATGTATCGGACGAATTGTATTCGCCCCTACACTACTTCTTAACAATCAGAAACGGAATACATTTATTTGTTGAACAAACAGTTGGAGAACTGACCGAAGCCTTGAATCCAAAATCATAAGTATGGTTATTTTCGCCCCAATTACCCGTTTTTAAACTGATTGTTGGCAGGTTAGCTTCGAGAACGGCATCGTTATTGGCCAAAGAGTTTCCATTGTTTAATCCGCTTACTCCTCCGTTTGTCACGGCAGTAATATTTAATCCCGAAACAGAAGCATCGCTACCAAGCGAAGTAACTTTTATTTTATACTCCAAATTTGCTTTTAGACTATTAGTAGTTTGAGAATTAAAATAAAACCCACCCAAACCATTCGTAACTGTCGAGGCTATTTCAGAGCCATTTTTATCGAATAATCTTACCGTAACACCTACCAAAGCAGGTTCACCAGCATCTTGAATTCCGTCTTCGTCTAAATCCTTCCAAACCCTATTCCCGATTTCGATTGGTGGCACATCGCACATGAGTTCAATATCGCCCAAGCCAGAAGTCTTACCAAAGGTATTGAGGTCGTTTGCCAAAAAGACATCATAAGCACCCGTCATTGCTCCGGTTTGGTTGCTATATTTTTGTAGCCCTCCAGTATTGTAATTCTGTTTGTTTCGTTGACCTGCCGAATTATACACCACAGCATCGAACGCCGTAGAGATTACTTCTCCTCTACCCGCAAGCATCAACAACGAACCTTGTGAAGACTCGTGGTCGGCATCGCCGGAGGTATCTTCAAAATAAAACTCGGCTCCACCCGGTCCATCGCTTGGTTCGCCAGTGGGTGAGAATCCAACCGTTGTGACTCCTCCACACGAGCCATTTGCTTCTAATTTATAAATTCCATTTTGGTAACAAACTCTCAAAATATCTCCGCCAGTACGGGGATACGGAGCCTCATCGGGGCGTTTATTAGCCATTGGAGTCATGTCTCCGTATCTATCACGCAACCCGATAATCATTGAGCCGTCAACATCAAATTCAATATCGCCTACTTGCGGCTGCGAATTAACCGTCTGATTATCAGTATTATTCCAAGGTTTCCAGAACTTGTAGCTTATGGTTCTGTAATCTAATTTTTCGTTTAAAATCAAACTGAAATTTGTGCCATCAAAACGCCAAACGTACATTGATAAATCAGCCGCATCTTGGCTTGTTTCGGCAGTGCAAACACCCCCTACATAGAGATTCCCAGCAATATCTTTACCCAATCCAAAATGACGGACATCATTTGTAGGGCATGTACCTGAGCCTTTTGCAAGCGGGATTCCTGAATTGGGCAGTGCAATCGAAGTAATGTTTGAGCCCGTTGGTTTTACATCTGTCGGGATGGTGTACAGTTTATCATCACCCAAATTAATTGCAAATATTTTTTTGTAGTCATTCGAGATTTCGACATCGCCCAAGCCTCGTTTATAAACAAATTGGTTTGTAGCTTGGTCATCATTCCAGTCGGTTGAGTTAGTCGGGTGCGGATTTGTACCCGCCGAACCACTAAACAAAGCATTCAAATCTACCCAAAGTGAGTCGGTCGAATTGCTTATTTTATAGATTGCACCCGTACTTTCGTTACCCAAAACTCCGAGTTTAGCTTTTCTTTTGATGAATGCACCCGCAAAACTAACTTTTTGGATACGGTCATAAGCGATGCCAAAGACAGTACCGATTTCGGAGTTTTCAGAAATTGAGGTTGGATTCAATGCTGGGTCGAGTCTCGAAGGTCGAATCCAAGACGCTGGAGAACCTGCATCAGTATAGTTTGCGGAGAGGTCGCCATCTGTATCGTCTAAAAAATTATACGGAAATGTCACAAAAACGTGTCCATCAACATTACCAGCAAGGTAACAACTCGTTGCAATCGAAGGATTTGATTGACAATAATCGTTTGGAGCATTAATGCCAAGATTTGCGTTAGAATCTCCCCCATTCTTAAATTGTACCGACGTCTGGTTATTATTCTGAAAACTCGAAAACAAACCCTTCGGAAAATCTTTGAATTCAATTCGGAAAGAACCTGCCCCAACATTCAGTGTGTAAAATCCGCTGTCATTTGTCCGGCTCGAATCGGCCAAAGAACCGTCGGCTCGATAGGCACAGACAAGCACTTTTGCAGCACCGATTTCATTAAAATTTGTCGAATTATCTTTCAGTCCATTCGAGTTAAAATCACGGAAGACAGTTCCGCTAATGCTCTGAGAATGAGCATTTAGCTTGAGCAAAACGAACGCCAGAAATAGCAGTATTCGTCGAATAGAGACATTGTAAAGTAAAGGTTTTTCCATGGGATAAGGCTCAGCACGTACTAAGTATATCATGTAAAAAATCATACCATAATTTGATTTTGGGGCAAAAACTTCTGTAAAAAACCCAAAAACAAGGGGTCATCAAAAAAAAGTTAAATTTTTTTTATATTTTTTTAAAAATTATCTAACGGTATCATTTTTGCATAAATGGCTATTAATCAACATATTAACAAAATTATTAAACGGTATCATTGGTGGTTTGGGCAATATTGGTATGTTACCATTATTAAAAAAAACGTCTTAAATTTGTAGCATGGATACCAGTCCATATTATAACCAAAAAGAAAAATAAAAATTAACTAACAATCACTATGTACAACTCCAATTATGTACGGGCTACTGCTTTACCCAAGCGTAAAGATTCCCAGCCGAAAAATCCCCCCAGTAGTATCTCTACAACCTTCCCTGGTTATTATCAAGTTCATAGCTTCGAGGGCAAGCAAATCTGCTTAGTTTTCGACAAAGGCTTAAACTATTAATTTCTGGACGACAACATTCGTAGAGTCAAAATCCGATTATTATCAATTCATAGAGTACCAGTTGCAAATGAGACGATAGTTAGCTTCGTCCTCACAAAATCTTGGTTGTTTCTTCATAGAATTCCGAAACAATATTGATTGCTGTGTTTTTGCTCCGATTCAAATTGAGTGGTTATTAAAACAAATCATAAAAATCCGAACGACTTTGAGGGCTAATTGGCTCTTCTTTATAAAAATTAAGTGATTTTATAATTCTATTGTGAACCTTATAGAATTGAGTGAAAATATAAACTGCTATTGAAGTTTTACGAAATTGAGTGAAAGTAGTGTTAATAGTCTTCGATAAGAGTTGTTTGCAACAAGAAAACAATTAACTAATAACGATTTCCGATTAACTTTTCATAAAGTGATTTTATAATTCTATTGTGAACCTTACAGAATTGAGTGAAAGTATAAATACTGCTATTGAAAATATAACGAGTTGAGTGAAAGTAGAGTTAAGAGTCATTCGATAAAGGTTGGTTGCAACAAGAAAACAATTAACTAATAACGATTTCCGATTAACTTTTCATAAAGTGATTTTATAATTCTATTGTGAACCTTACAGAATTGAGTGAAAGTATAAATACTGCTATTGAGATTTTACAGAGTTGAGTGAAAGTAGTGTTAATTGATAAGAGTTAATAGTTAATCGGTCAAAGAATGGCCTTTAACAAATAACAATCTTAAATTAACTATTTGACAGTGATTTTATTTTTCTATTGAGTATTATAAAATTGAGTGAAAGTACAAACTGCTATTGAGATTTTACAGAGTTGAGTGAAAGTAGTGTTAATTATTAAGAGTTATAAGTTAATCGTGCTAAAAATGGCAGTTAACAATTCACGATTAACACAAAAAGAGTGATTTTAAATTTCTATTGAGACCATTTTACCCGATTGAGTGAAAGCAACGGTTGAGTGAAAAATTAACAATTCCAAAAGTTAAAAATTAACAAGTGAAAGAAATTTTAGGGGGTGTTACAGCCCCCTAAAAAAGAAACAAGGGCAGAAAATCTACCCCCATTTACCCGGTTGCTATTGAGTGAAAACTTTTTGGCCGACCCCGTAAAGAGTGCAAACCATCTAATATTTTGAAGAGTTCTACGGTCTTGCCGTCAGAAATCTGTATGTAGTCATGATTGAAAAGTACCTGATGTAACCCAAGAAGTACTTTTGCTATTTTGATTCAATGCAAATCATTTTAAAAAGTCAGGGATTCAACACCAACCCCTCCATCCAACGAGCTTTGTTCATGAGATTGTCAGGAAAGCACAAAACTCGTTTTCAGGAGGGATGGTGTGAACATTACGATGTCCCACTCTTTTTATAGAAAATTCTGTGCCATTTCGTGATTTATCAGCAAGATTAAATTTAAGCGGCACCAATTTGGTATAACTATTTTAACATTTTCTATAACTATATTAATCAAAAATGGCAATTTTTAGTACCAATTAATAAGAATATATCCGCTTAATAAGATTCAAAAAAATTCTTCAATAATAGTTAAAACACATAAATGGCGAATTTGAGAAGAATAAAAATATATCCGCTAAATAACTTCAATAAATTCATTTTTAGAGATGGCATAATTATTGTTAGACTACATGCCACCCTTGAATTTAGCAAAATCGAGGAAAAAAGCATTATTTTAGAAGAAACTGTCGGATTTTCTGTAGCATGACTTCATTGATTCTGAAGTAACTTTCGTGAGTCCAGCCTGCAATATGAGGAGTCAGAATTACCCTATCGGATTTTGACAAATAATCAAAAGTAGTTTTTTGTTCTGTGGTAAGTTTATTTAGTTTTTCGTTTTCGAGAACATCCAGACAAGCTCCTCTAACTTTGCCAGACTCAATACACTTCGCCAAGTCGGCTAATTCGACAATCTCTCCACGAGCAGCATTTATAAAGTAAATATTTTTCTTGAATCTACTAAAATAAGATTCGTTGACCATTTTGTGGGTTTCGTCGGTCAATGGAATATGTAGCGTTACAATATCGGCCTCTTCAAAAACTTGTTCCATCGAAGATTCAGCCGCAAATTCATCCGAAAAACCACTTTTAAATTTATCGAACGCCAAAACTTTGCACCCAAAACCTTTCAAACGCTCGGCAGTTGCCATTCCGTTATTTCCGTAGCCAATTATCGCAACTGTTTTACCCATGAGTTCATACCCACGGTTTTCTTCACGCAGCCAAACGCCTTGTCTTACCTGAGCATCGGCGATTCGGATATTATTGAGTAAGCAAAGTAACATCCCGATAACGTGTTCGGCCACCGCAACTCGGTTGCCCTCGTTTGCTGCAAAAATCTCTATGTTTCGACGTTGGGTTTCTTCAATATCAATCAAATCGAGCCCCGCTCCTGCCCGAGCAATAAACTTGAGGTTGGTAGCGGCATCTAAAAATTCGACATCCACTTTTGTTTTACTACGGATGATTAGCCCTTCGTAGTTATTGATGACATCAAGTATCTCTTTACGTGAGATAAGTGGCTGATAATCAAACAATAACCCTTCTTCTTGAAGCATTGGCAATAAACTCAGGTGCATTTCGTCGGCAATAAGTACTCTCATCGGCAAATCGGTAAAATCAAAAAAGTAAATACAAAATTAAGATAAAGGTTTATTTTTGTGGGTCAAAAAACTAAAATCATTTATGTTTGAATTTGTTGCGGGTAAAGAATACCCAAAAATCACCGAGTCGAGGGCTATTATTCGTTTTCAGGATTGTGACCCTCTGCAACATCTGAATAACTCAAAATATTTTGATTATTATTTCAATGCCCGCGAAGACCAAGTTGCCAAACTTTATGGATTTAAGTTTTCTGAAGTTTTTAAGAATTACCGCACAAGCTGGGTAGTTTATCAGCACCAGATTGCATATTTGCGACCCGCCAATGTAAGTGAATGGATACGAGTTTATTCGAGAATCATTTATTTTGATGCCGATACGCTCGTGACCGAATATTTTATGACCGATGATAGCAAAAATGAGCTAAAAAACGTCATGTGGACTACCAGCAAGTACATCAGTGTAGAATCTGGCAAGCGAGTTCCGCACCAAAAATATGTAATCGACTACCTGACTGCTACTTGCGAAACAGGTGTTGATTTCAAGAATATTAGTTTCAACGACCGAATCAAGCAGATTAAGGGAGAATTATTGAATAATTTGTCTTCTTTGTAGTTTTCAACTCGATAAGCCTGCAAAATACCTTAGTTGCCTATATCAAATCATTACAGAACGAGTTTTTAACTCGTTCTAAATTATGCTATTTTGCTACCATTTTCTGGTTTTGTACCCTAATTCGTTGCGAAAGAGCTTTGATGATATTACGCATCAATTCGGGGCGTTCTTCGAGCAATTCGTAGAAATCATCTTGAACGATTTTAAAAAGCAAAGAATCATTTTTGGCAACTGCCGAAGCCGAACGAGCCTCAGAATCGAGCAGTGCTAATTCTCCAAAAAATTCATATTTCCCAAATCTCGCAAGCTCAGTATTTTTATCTACGATGGCCACTTCGCCTTCGTAAATAATGTACATGCTATCGCCAAAATCATCTTTTTTGAAGATAACATGGTCTTGATTTACCTTTACTTCTTGCATGATTGGAGCCACGACAGTCAAGACATTTTCGGGAATTGCCTTGAAAAGTGGCGTATTTTTTAGGATAATTACTCTTTCAATCTCAGAAATCTGATTTTCGTACACCGCATGATTCATGGTAAATTCGGTTTGTAGTGCTTCTGAAAAATTTTGTTTTTTTACCAACCGCCAGGCCGATTCTTTCAATATTTTTTTAGGATGTGTGGCGTAAGGCTTGATGAGTTTTTCGTTTTGACCAGTGTAATTCAACAAAGCCAAAGAAACCGTCCAGTTTCCAAAAACCACATCACTCTTTTCGATAATGTATTCATCAAAAGGCTGATTATCAACACTTTGTTTAAGGTATTTATTCAGCACTTTTAGTTTAGATTCGAGGCTGCTATCATCCAAAATCGACTGTAAACAATGATATTCCATCTTAGGGAGAATATTCTCCAAAATCTCAAAACTATTGGCTCTTTTTTCTTTTTTGGCGTGTTGCACTCCCACCATTGCACTCGTCACGATATTTTTATCGTAATTGAGCATCAATAAATAGAAAAGGCGGTCGGTTATGTGGTTTATTTCATTTTCGAGCGAATCGGTCAAATAGCTAAATTTGCTTTGATTCATACCTTCAAAAATCCTTCTCGAAAGCTCTAATTCACTGATTAACAATCTATTAAAGTCTTCATTAGATAGCTCAACTTTAAAAGTGCTGAGTGTTTTTAGGGCTTTAAGACGGGTTCTGAAATCATTGGCAAAACGAGCCAATAAACCAAATCTTTGCAGCGATTTTGATTTTTCGCAAACCTTAAACAGACGCTCTAATTGCTGCGTGGTCGCTGTGTCAAACTTTTGGTTTACTAATGCAATTCCGGCATCGCCTTGATTAATCAATGCATTTACGACCGATTTCCAAAATAAATTAGAATCTATGAATTTAAGGGCTTCTTCTGGCTTGGCTAAAGCTATTGCTTTTTGCTTGACTTGTACATTGCTACTATTGATTAATTTAGAGATAATATCCTCAAAACCAGTCGATTGAGTTTTGTGTAAGATTTCGAGACCGAGTAAATTTGAGGTTTCAAAATCGGCAGAAAGTAGGCTTTTCAAAGCTCTTTGAGCTGAGCCATTGCTTTGTTTGATACCGCCAGTTATCGCACCTTGCATCAAGATACGGTCGGTCGATGACATCATTTCGGTATCGGCGATTTGCTCTGCAAGTAACAATTTCAAATCGGCACTCGGTTCGTTTTTGAGCAATTGTCGATAAAAATCTTTTTCGAGCGGTTGGTTCGAATCAATCAAAAACTTAAAAATCGAAAGTCGAATGCTTGCGTCTTTGTTTCGGAGTAATTCGGTTGCGTTTTTGCGAAGTATATCTGATTTATTTGTCTTCAACCATTCGATAGCCGTTTGAACTTCGATGGTGTTTTCGCTCTTCAATAAATTGCCATAAATTTTGGTGGCTTCTTGCTTTACGCCAAATTCGTCATTGCCAATAAATCGTTTCTTGATTGCCGAATGAAGCGTAAAAAGGTAGCTTCGGTATGCGGCATTGAAAGCCACAATAGACAAAAACGCCAAAATAGCGACAAAAATGAAATCGAACCAGCCTTCAAATTTTGGAAAATAATAAAGAAATAACAACGCCAAACCGGTGATTCCGATACCGATTGGTTCGTAAAGGCCTTTGGCAAGTGTATGTCCTTTGAGGCGTTGGTGACTATTGAGCGGCTGAAAAAGTATCAAAAAAACGGGGTCGAAGATTGTTCGACGGATTACCTCAAACGCCAAATAATAGACACAAAAATAGATAAGTAGCAAATGCTCATTTGACTCGTTTCGGAGTAAAAAAACTAACAATGTCGATAATCCAAACGATAACGCAGGTAGGATAAAAATAGCAGTTTTGACTCCCAGACGCTCCAAAAACCGCTGCGACATCGCTAATTTGATGATTAGACCGATAAAATAAGTCGCAAAGAGAATCTTACCAATAAATGCCGTTACGTCGTGCTGGGCGTGAAATTTATGCTTAACATTCAAGAAAAAACTGTATTCGATAAATATCGCAATCGTAACGATGAGTGCGTAGCCAACCGAAACCCTAAAAACCATATTGCCACGACTAAACAGTTGCATAAAAGACGTGGAAGTGGCGTGATGATGGTGGGTTTCTTCTTTGTTAATCTCGGCTACATTAAATGTTTTCTTCTGGGTCGATAGTGCCAAAATAAACATCAGCATCGAAAACGCAATCAAAAACGGAACTGCCGACGGAGCATGAATCAACGCGGCTAAAATCGCCCCTATCATTTTGGCTGGCATATCGCCCGCTCCGATAATACTAAAAAGGCGTTTTGATTGACGAACATCAAAAAGTAAGGCCGAAAGTCCCCAAAATTCGAGGTTTACAAGCAAATAAATGACTCGGTAACCAACCATAATAGCAACCGCCATGATGATAGAGTGGTCGAAGAGTGTACCGATTATAATTAACCCAGAAAGGATGCAAGCCGTTAGCAAAACCCTGCTACTAAGCGTTTGGAGTTGAAGACGATGCTCATAATGCTCATAAATCTTACCGACAATCATCATCAAAACTGCCGAACTGATATAGGCTACTGGCAATGAAAACTCAGGGTGGTTTTCGAGAAGGATTACGTTTGCCGAAGTGTAAATCAGAATTGAACCAATCCCAATGAAGAAATTATGTAAAAAAAACAAAACCACTTGTTTTTTCTCATGTTCTCTAATTCCAAGTTTTTGTGTTAATTCTGTCCGAAAATCCATTTGCTATGCTTGAAAAACAGATATTTTGCAAACATAACCACGAATACAGTGAATTAAAAGCTAAAGAATGATTTTTAGTTATTGAATGGCGTTTTATTGAAGCTAATTGTTAAATTGCGTATAATTCAAAATGCCATTTATGCGAATACTCATTGCCGACGACCATCAGTTTATCCTCGAAAGTATAGAGATGTTGATTGCGACGCTACCCGAACACGAAGTGATTGGAACATACAGCAATGGTCGCGAAGTTTTGAAGGCACTTTCGATACATGAAGATATTGACCTCGTAATGACCGATTACAACATGCCCGAAATGAACGGTATTGAGCTTACGTATCAGATTAGGCGGCAGTTTCCTGAAACAAAAGTGTTGTTACTTACAGTTTCAGAAGATTCGGATACAATCCAAGAGGCTTTCAAAGCGGGAGTATCGGGTTATGTAATGAAAAAAGCTGGCAAATCCGAATTCAAAGAGGCATTGAAGACGATTTCGCTCGGCAAAAAGTATTTCAGTGAATCAGTTGTTTTTGAATTACTCAATCGAAATAAGCAAGTTGCCGAATTGGTCAATGAACCTATCAACGAAAAACTTGATAATTTGAGTAATCGAGAAATCGAAATCATTACGCTGATTGCTCAAGAATATTCTACCAATGAGATTGCCGAAAAACTTTTTTTGAGTGCCGCAACAGTAGAGACCCATCGCCATAATATTCTAAAAAAACTGGGTTTTAAGAATGCCATCGGATTAGTCAAATTTGCAATCAAACACAAATTAATAGCTTAGATTAAGAGTTCGAATTTTCTGTAATCAGGTAAAATTCTGAAATTTGCAAATATCAATACAGGAAAACCTGTATAATTGGCAGTAAAAAATACAAGTTTTTGGGTATTGCATTGTAGGTATATGACTACGTACTTTGTCAAACCAAACTTTATTTATTGACCATGAGCTATATCAGAATTTTAGGAAAAGATAGGTTTAAAATACCTACCGACAATGTACTTCTCTTTAGAGCAAATACAAACTACACAATCATTCAAACAACCGATGGCAAAGAGTTTTTGAGTGCAAGAACGCTCAAAGTATTTGAGCAAAAATTTCCGGAGTTTATTAGAGCCAATCGTAATCATTTACTCAATCGCAATCACATCATTTCTTTTAGCTTCCCAAATACCGTTACATTATCGAATGGTGAAGAAATCTCAGTTTCACGGCGGAGAGTCAAGCATTTGCGATAGTTTCGGGTTTGCCGTTTAATAAACTATAATTTTGAATTTGTTAATTCTAACGATAAGTTTATAATATTGTATTCTCTACCCAATGCTTCTCCTTAAATCTTATAAGATTACCCAAGCCCAAAATCAACAATTTAACTCATTTTACAAATATACATGACCATGAAGAAACTTTTATTTTGCTTAGTTTCGTTGGTTTGGCTTCAGAATGCGACAGCTCAAAAAGCTCCAGAAGAGATTTTATCTGGACAACTGATAGCTGTTACGCCTAAACTATCTGACATCAAACCGACAGATTCTCCATCTCCTCGACCCAAGAAGAGTCGTAACTTTGGTGAAAATGACATTGCCAACAAGCGAATACGGTATTCGTTATCAGATAAAAAATTTACTGGTATCGATGCTGCCTTGCAAACGAATGTTCTTCCATCAAGTGCATCACCAAATGTACCAATTACAACTTTTGATGGTGTAAGCAGCAACGACAACATAACGCTTTATGGTTCGACATTTGCTCCTCCAGACCCAGTTTTGAGTGTTGGTCCAAACCATATCGTTCAGATGGTAAACTCTGCTCACAAAGTTTTTAGCAAATCGGGGAGTATTTTAGCTGGGCCTATCAAATTTAGCAGTATCGTATCTGGTGCCGGCGATGATGGTGACCCGATTACACTCTACGACCACGTAGCCGATAGGTGGTTACTTTTACAATTTGATTTAGCTAAATATGCGGGTACGGGGCCAAGTAATTCATTGATTTTCTGTATTTCGCAGACCAATGACCCTACTGGTAGCTACTATGTATATAAGTTTAATACAACTACTTCTTTCCCAGATTATCCACACGTTGGCATCTGGAACAATCAGTATATAGTAACAACCCACGAATTCAACAACACTGGCACGGCATATCTCGGACAAGGCTTTTATTCAGTAGAGAGAGAAAAAATGCTGAATGGTATCTCTAATGCTGTTGGAGTACGATTTGTGACTGGAAATACCGAAGGTGGATATTTACCTGTAAGTATGGAAGGTATGAAAACACCTAACCTTACGACGTTACCAACATTTATTTCTTACGATGCGGATGAATTTGGTGGTACAGATGCCTTACTGCTACGTACGATTTCTGTCAACTTTAATACACCTACTTCGTCAGTATTAAGTGCAGTCCAGGTCTTACCAACAGCACCTTTCGACGGACGCTCACCTAATTCGCGTTCAGCAATTGAGCAATCAGGAACTACCTCGGGCTTAGATGCAATCGCCGACCGTATGATGAGTAGGGTAATTTATCGAAAATTCGATAATTATGAATCTATTGTGGCTAATCATATTGTTAATGTATCGGGGGTTAATCCTACTTCTATCAGTAGTTATCAAGCCGCTATGCGATGGTACGAGCTTACCAGAACAAGCCCAAGTGCTGCTTGGACGATTAATCAACAATCAACTTATGCACCGGGTACAATTAGTGGCTCAACTGGTGACAACAGATGGATGGGAAGTCCCGGTATTGACCAAAGAGGTAATATTGCGATTGCGTATAGCAAGTCGAGTTCGTCAACATTTCCAAGTCTCGCTTACGCCGAACGTAGAAAAAGTGACCCTACAAATACACTTTCGGCCGAGCAAGTTTTTCATGCAGGAACAGGCTCTCAGGTAGGCTCAAGTAATAGATGGGGAGATTATTCGGCAATGACAACCGACCCTACAGATGAAGAAACCCTTTGGTACACTGGAGAGTATTATGCAACTACTACCAGTTTTGATTTCAGAACCCGAATTGGTAGTTTCATAATAAATGACCCTATTACCACTCCAACAGTCCATTTTAAACTTGGAGGAACAGTTGCACGCCAAAAAGATGCCCAGCCAAATCCGTATATTGATTATCCGATTGATATTGTGATTGATAACGCTCCTACACAACCTGTTTTGGTAACATTGTCAACGGCTGGTACAGCAACAGCTGGAGTTGATTATGAACTAATCAATGCTGCTCCGTTTACACTGAGTTCGGGAAATACTACCAAGCAGGTTACATTGAGAGTATATAATGATTCTTCAAATGAACCTTACGAGTACTTAAACTTATCGTATTCGCTCAATGCAAATGGTGGCAATGCCATTGCAGGAGCTTATAACCAAACTCATCAGGTAACTTTTGTTGGAACTATTATATGTCCAAACAATACAATTACCAACTCTCGCCCACTACAATTCTGTGAAGGAGATTCGACAGTATTGAGTGTCGCAAGTACATCGGGGGTAACTTATCAGTGGAGAAGAAATGATGTAGATATTCCGGGAGCAACAGATGCAAGCTATGTTGTAAAACAATCGGGGACATATCAAGCTATTATCTCTAATCTGACGTGCTCGCAGACATCACCATCGTTAAGTGTAGTTGTACAAATTGGTACTCCTTCGCCCACAACAATCAATAGAAGCGTCGCGTTCGGAACAGTAATTACTCCCGGCAATGGGCTTCAAGCCAGTGCCAATTGTCCAGCTCAAAATACCGCGAATTACACAGGTGCTACTGTTGGCTACGATAATGGGCTTTCGACAGGTGCAAACCCAACAGTTTCATTTTCTGGAATCGGAACTTCGACTGGCAAACTTAAAGTTGCTATTACTTGGCGTAAAAAAAGTGGAGGTAATCAAACGAGTTGTGGTAGTGCCGATGGAGGTACAAACCCGTTTAATACCGAGGTTTCGTTTAGATTAAAAGGGCCGAATAATTTAACTATTAATTTAATTAATTCGGGGACTTATGCCAGCGGAGGCACATCGGCAGGTGTCGTTACAACTACCTTTGAAGACGGTGCAACTGCATTAGGCACAGTTCCAGTTACGGGTACTTTTAATCCTGCTCAAGCTTTGTCAAGCTATATTGGGTCAAATCCAAACGGTACTTGGGAGTTAATTCCAAATGATAACGGAAGCGGAGACCCCCTCTGTGTACAGGGTTTTTCGGTTACAGCTTATACAGCTGGTACTACACCAAGTACAATAAATTGGTATGCAAATCCTACCGGTGGGGTGTCATTGACCACCGGAACCGAATACATTCCTACAGACACAGCCCCAGGTGTCTATACTTATTATGCTGAGGCAAGTTGTTCAAATACTGATTTGACAAGTTGTAATCCGAGTATCCGTAAACCTGCCACATTGACCATAACAAACTCTTGCTCGGTACCTACTGTTGGAGGTTCGGTTTCGGCAGATGCCAATGTTTGCTCTGGAAGCAACAACGGTACATTGACTTTATCGGGTCATACTGGAAATATTTTGAGATGGGAGTCTTCTACCGATGATTTCGTAACAATTACGACAATTGCAAATACCACAACCACCCAAAACTATCTAAATCTTAACCAAACAACAAAGTTTAGAGCAGTGGTGCAGAATGGTTCGACTTGTACAATTTTGAATTCGACTTCTGCAATAATAACAGTTACGAACTCAACAGTTGCAGGAGCGGTAGGTAGCGATGCTACTGTTTGTACTGGCTCAAATTCTGGTACACTAACACTTTCGGGTCATGCAGGAAGTATTTTAAGATGGGAGTCTTCTACCGATAACTTTGCAACAATCACAACAATTGCCAATACTACGACAACCCAAAATTATCTAAATCTTAACCAAACGACTAAGTTTAGAGCGGTTGTTCAGAATGGCTCGTGCCTGGCGGCTAATTCAACTCCTGCAACAATCACCGTAACCAATGCAAGTGTAGGTGGCAGCGTATCGGGTGATGCGACGGTTTGTAGTGGCAGCAATACTGGTACCATAACGTTGAGTGGACAGTCAGGTAGTGTAATCCGTTGGGAATCTTCGACCGATAATTTCGTAACTATTACAACTATTGCCAATACTACAACATCTCACTCCTATAACAATTTAACAATCAATACTAAATTTAGAGCGGTTGTCAAGGCTGGCACATGCTCTGAGGCTGTTTCTTCGGCAGCCACCATCACTGTTACAGACCCAAGTATTGGCGGTATCGTTACCGCAGATGCAAGTGTTTGTACAGGAATAAATAGTGGTACACTCACACTCGCTGGTAATGTCGGTACGGTTATTCGATGGGAATCATCGACTGATAATTTTGCAACAGTGATAACCATTGCCAATGCCACCAATAGTCAAGCATATTCAAATCTTACACAAACCACTAAATTTAGAGCAGTTGTGCAGAATAATACTTGTCCGAGTGTTAATTCTACGGTTGCTACAATAACAGTCGTTTCAGTCAGTGCTACAGCAAGCAACACTGGTCCTTACAATACTGGTCAGACCATTACACTTACAGCAACTGGTGGCGGAAGTTACCTCTGGAACGGGCCAAATAGCTTTACGAGTACAAGCAACCCTGCAACTATCGTAAACGCTACCACTGCCATGAGCGGTACATACAGCGTTACGGTTACGGTTAGTGGCTGCACTTCAACAGCTACAACTGTGGTGACAGTAAATCCTGCGGGAGTTTGTCTGGCCGATTATTCTTACGTAACTGGCGATAATCCTTATGTTCCGTTGTTTCCACTCACCAACAATATGGTGATTGGCAAATTAAATGATACATATACTTCTATTTTGGTAAAACCATCATGCCCCACGATTGAGAGTTTCAGAATGCAATTGCAAGGCCCTCCACCTTACGAAAACCATCAGATAATCGAAAGTGTACCAATTTACGCTCTCTTTAGTAATTCGGGTGGGTGGGTATTTGGGCGAATCCTTCCAGCTGGGGCATACACATTGACCGTGACGGGTTATAGCCAAGACAACGCCACAGGTAGTGTACTTTACGGCCCAGTTGCAACAAATTTTACAATTGTAGAAAACAATGCCACCATCAATGCTCCGAGTTTTGTAGAAACTGCTTTATGTGCGGGTAGCACTTTCTACATTAGTTTCTCTGCTTCGGGAAATTTTGGTGTGGGCAATCAGTTTCAGGTACACCTTTCGGATAAATACGGGGCATTCGATAATCCATCAGTTATCGGCACCTCAGCTACCGCAGGCACTGTAACTTGCGTTGTACCTAATAATGTTGAAGAAGGCAATGGGTATCGTGTTCGGGTAGTTTCAACAAATCAGTCAGTTGCGAGTGGCTTGAGCCCATCCATGATTACGATGAATATGCTCAACCTAACGCTAATTAGCCCTACTAACGATTTTGGTGGAGGAACAACAACCAAAAAAGCAACCCAAACTATAACGGCAACCAACCAAATTTTATCACCGGCCAAAGTTACTTACCAAGCTGGCAACGCCGTGATTCTACAAGCTGGTTTCAAAGCCGACGCTAATACGGTTTTCAAGGCCGAAATCAGAGGCTGTGGCAATTAATTTTAAAGATTAAGTGATTGAAATAACTTAGTTTAAAGTGATTTATGGGCTAATTCCTTCGTAAATGTTTTGATTATTAACCTATTACAGTCTTGCATATTTCTAAAGTGTACTTTTATTGAAATATTATTATTGTAGAATTCATAGAAATTCTTTGTAGGAACACGCCGTGTGCCGAGCGAAGTAGGGTTGAACCCTATTAAGGCGAAATGGAGTTGTCCTTGTTAATTGAAATAGCTCTTTGAAATACTGTCAAATTTTGGACATTAGCTTTAGTCAAGGATGTTAATT
>JBKBNY010000002.1:0-571314 GCA_046295175.1 Spirosomataceae bacterium | reverse complement strand
TGTCCCATTTCTTTTGACAGTATTTCAAAGAACTATTGCGAATATTGTACCAACAGGTACAATCAAGTTTCGCTTTTTACTGGTATAACCCTACTTCGCTCGGCACATGCCCTGTCTCTACCAAAATAATATAAAATGATACCGATTCATTCACAAATAAACACCATCAGACAAACAATAAATGAGTGTTTTGATAGTCTTGATTATTGGCTCAATTTGGATAATAAAAAGAGAAGCTTTCACCCTTTATTCGGTGGTTGGACTATTAATGAAATTTTGGAGCATATAAGCTTAACTAATTATTTTCTTTTGATTTTAATCAAAAAAGGCACTCAAAAAGCACTTAAAAATGTCAATAATTTGATTTTAGTCGATGAGTTAAAAGGGTATCATTTTCTGAATGCTGATTTGGAACAAATAGGTAAGCATAAGTCTTTTACATGGATTCGACCTGAACACATGGAACCTCAAGGTGGCATTACACTCAATGATTTGAAACATAAATTAGAAAATCAAAGAAAGGAGTGCTTGTATTATTTAGATAGTATGCCCAATGGAGAGGGTGTTCTTTATAAGACAACCATGACTGTAAACGGATTAGGAAAAATTGATGTCTATCAGTACATTCATTTTTTAGCCATGCATATCCATAGGCATTTAGAGCAAATGACTAAAATTGAAAACGACTACCAAAATGAACTATAAAATCATTGAAAACGAAGTATTATTGAAAGAATTCATTGCTTGGTTACCCAACCTACAAAAGCACGAAACTTATTATGTGTCGTTATTTGCCCGAAATAAATACGAAACTTCGGGTAAAACTCTGAAGGCTGATAAAGCCCAGTTAAAACGATTTACGAGTAACAAAGAGATGCTTTTTGATAAAATTAAGCAGTTAGAAATTGAAGTTGGAACGTATAAATCAAGTGGTTTACCAATTCCACAAGAAACACTGGCGGTTTACATTAATCCAAATCCACGTGATTTAGTGAAAGCAACGAAAAACTCACTAATAAAATTTGCCGAACTTATCACAAATGAATACAACGGGTATAACCCACATCAAGAAGTAATGTCTGAAATTCAGAAAGCGTGTAGTCGAAAAGTGTATTTCGATTTGGACTTTGACAATGTGCCATTAGAAAATGTTCTACCTCAAGTTAAAGCATTTGTCAATGAAGATTGTCTAACGATTTTGCAAACTCGTGGTGGCTTTCATCTTTTAATTGAACTTGCCAAACTGAATAAGGAATTTGAGAAAACTTGGTATAAAAACATCACTTCTATCGAAGGTTGTGACGTAAAAGGAGATAATTTGGTTCCTATTCCAGGTTGCGTACAAGGAGATTTTATTCCCCATTTCTTATAAAAGCAATGCCCAAAACAAATCTCCTTTTCGTATGCTCACGTAATAAAAGACGTAGCCTAACAGCAGAAATGATTTTTAGAAATCACGAAAAATTTGATGTGAAATCTTGTGGAACGAGTCCGCAATCGAGAGTAAAAATCAATGAAAAACTAATCCGTTGGGCGGATACGATTTATGTTATGGAAAAAAGACACAAGGAAATCATCACACAGCAATTTAGGAGTGAGATTCAAGGCAAAATCCTAAAAGTCCTATTTATTCCTGATGAATTTGAATTGATGGATGAACGATTAATTGAGATTTTGCAAGAAAAAATCACATCGTAGAGGCTGGGCTTGCTCTGTTTCTATAAAACCAAACACAATCCCCAAAAAATGAATACTATATTAGAAAAAATAAATTCCATTGCCCCGATACCCGAAGAAATGCACGACGCTTTCCTTAGAGTTGCAACGGGCTTAATCGAGCGTGCCGAATATCCCGAAGAAAAAGTATTGGGGTTATTTGCTGCCATGCTCCAAAATCCTAAGAAATTTGCTTATTCGAAGAATAAAGTAACCAATTTGGCTAAAAAAATCTATGATTTGAATAAGCAGGGAATCGCAATTCCATTATCAGAAGAAGGCAAAGCATGGCTTCCGAAAGAAGAAAACATGGAGCTCGAAGCAAAACCCAAGGCTTTACCAACCGAATTTAATCTAAGAACCGAAAACGTTCCGTATAAAATCTACGGCGAGAACTTTATCGAACAAGGTGCATTGAATCAGATGAACACTGCTGTCAGCTTACCGATTTCGATTGCTGGGGCTTTAATGCCCGATGCCCATCAAGGTTATGGTTTGCCAATTGGTGGTGTTTTGGCTACCGAAGCCGATAAAGTCATTCCTTATGCCGTTGGTGTTGATATTGCCTGCCGAATGTGTTTATCAGTTTTTGATGTTTCACCCGAAATTTTTAAGCGAGAACCACATTTATTAAAGCGTAGCTTGGTAGAAAATACCAAATTTGGCATTGGTGGAGAAATTGCCCATAAATTTGACGAATCGGTGATGGATAAACCAGAATGGACGGCCACCAAAATCATTCGTGATTTAAAAGACAAAGCCTATCGCCAATTGGGTACGTCTGGCACGGGCAACCATTTTGTTGAATGGGGCCTACTGGAAGTTACCGAACAAGACGATTTACTGAATCTGCCAGTAGGTACTTACTTAGCTTTGCTTTCACATTCGGGTTCACGTGGTTTCGGTGGTGCAGTGGCAAATTATTATTCTAAAATTGCCATGCAAAAAACTGTTTTACCAAAACAAGCAGCTCATTTGGCATGGCTCGATTTGAACACCGAAGAAGGGCAAGAATATTGGATTGCTATGAATTTAGCTGGAGATTATGCCTCGGCCAATCATCATGAAATTCATGCAAAAATAGCAAAAGCAATCAGCGAAAAACCGTTATTGATGGTCGAAAACCACCATAATTTTGCTTGGAAAGAAGAATTTGAAGGCAGAGAAGTTTTAGTTCATCGTAAAGGAGCAACACCTGCGGGAGCTAATGATTTAGGAATCATTCCAGGCTCGATGACTGCTCCTGGTTTTGTGGTACGTGGTCTGGGGAATACTTCTTCGCTTAACTCGGCATCGCACGGTGCAGGTCGATTGATGAGCCGTACGGCTGCCTTAAATTCGATTACCAAAAATGCACTCAATAAAGTATTGAACGAATACGGAATCGAACTCATCGGTGGCGATTTAGACGAAGCCCCAATGGTCTATAAAGACATCAACGACGTGATTTCGGCACAAACCGATTTAGTAAAAGTTTTGGCCAAATTCACTCCAAAAATTGTCCGAATGGCCGATGCAAATCGAAAAGAAGGGCGAGAAGATTAAGAAATATTCATGGCATGACTACGGGGTTATGTCATGGATTTATTAAACCACTTTTACTCCTTCAATTTCTTCAATCATTTCGGTCAGATTCAACTCGGCATCGAACTCAGCACTGAAAGCAAAAGGTTTGCCATCGAGCAGGTATCTGTAAATAAACCAATCGGTTCTGGGAGTTGGCACATCAAGCAAGTTTTCAAACGAAATCCATTCGAGAGTACCTTCGTTACAAGGCGGCGGTGGCACAAAATCTATCTCGGCAAGATATATATAATTTGTCCAGTTATATTTAGTAGGCGATGACTCGGTCAGCATCCCACAAAACTTCATGGTCTCGACACTGATACCCGTTTCTTCCCAAGTTTCACGAATCGCCGCTTTGAGCGGACTCTCAAAAGGGTCGAGTTTACCACCCACTGGCGTATAATTATCTTTATTAGGTTCTTTTAATCGTTTGAGCAATAAAAAACTGTCTTTGTGCTTCAAAACACAAATCGTTGCTACTCTTTTAAGACCTTCTGGAATCATCATTCAATTTGTAGATTATCGCCCAATCGCCACTCGTTTCAAAATCGAATCTATGATTTGTAATGTCGTTACGCCATCGGCTTCGGCTTCGTAGTTTAGTATGATTCGGTGATTAAACACATCTGGCACAAGAGCTTTTATGTCTTCGGGCAATACATAGTCACGTTCGTCGAAGTAAGCCAATGCTTTGGCGGCATTATAAAGCGAAATCCCCGCACGTGGCGAAGCACCAAACTGAATGTATCTGGCTTCTTCTTTCAAACCGTATTCAATGGGTCTTCGTGATGCAAAAACCAACTCAATTATGTAGCGTTCGAGCATTTCCGAAATTGTGATTCGGTTGATTTCTTCTCTGATTGCCGTAATCTCTTCTTTGTTGAGAATTGGTTGTGGTTGATAATTAAAATTGAGGTTTGCCATGCGGCGAATCACCTCTAATTCGGCATTTTTATCCAAATAATCCACAAAAACCTTCATCATAAACCTGTCAACCTGAGCTTCGGGTAGCGGATAAGTTCCTTCTTGCTCAACGGGGTTTTGGGTTGCCATAACCATAAATGGCTTGTCGAGTTTGTAGCTTTCGTCGCCGATAGTTACTTGTTTCTCGGCCATTGCTTCGAGCAGTGCCGACTGTACTTTGGCAGGGGCTCGGTTTACTTCATCGGCCAAGATAAGATTGGCAAAAACAGGCCCTTTTTTTACTTCAAAATCACCCGATTTTTGGTTATAAATCATTGTTCCGATGAGGTCGGCTGGGAGCAAATCGGGCGTAAACTGAATACGATTAAAACCCAAATCAAGAACTTTGGCAAGTGTATTGATGGTTTTGGTTTTGGCCAAACCAGGTACGCCTTCGAGCAGGATGTGTCCGCCCGTAAAAAGACCAATTAACAGACGGTTTATTAACCTTTCTTGGCCAATTACTACCTTGCCCGTCTCGGCAAAAACATCACGTATTTTTTTATGTAAATATCTTGAGCCTTCCATATTTGCAGTTTACAATTTTCAGTAAACTTTGTCAATTGTTTCGTCAAAGATATAAAAATTCTTAAACAGAACTCCCATCTGAGCCGATATTACAAAATTTTAAAAAATAATTAAAACAATAAAATTATACGCCAAGTTACTGAAAACGAATAGAATACAAAATCAATGATTTGTCATACTTTTTTGATTTTATTAAGAATAACTATTCTTTATTACCAAAAAAAACAAATTTTATATTGGTTTGAAACGATTTGAAGTTTACTTTTGAGCCGCTAAAAAATTTGTATTTTTCAAAGGAAGTTTTGGTATTAAAAATCAAAAATTCTGAAATCAAAATCATTAAATAACTATGTCTTGGTTAGCAAAAACCTTATCAAGTTCTATCGGTAAGAAAGTTTTGATGTCATTAACTGGGCTTTTTCTTTGCTCGTTTCTAATTATTCACCTTGTCGGTAATTTGCAATTATTCAAGTCTGACGGTGGGTATGCGTTCAATGTTTACGCCGTCTTTATGACCACTTTCCCCGTTATTAAAGTCATTTCTTATCTTTTGTACGCATCAATCGTATTCCATGCGATTTGGGGCATTTATCTCGAAATAAAAAACCGTCAGGCACGCCCGACTCGCTATGCTGTCGTAAAAAACAGCTCTACGTGGGCAAGCCGCAACATGGCTATTTTGGGAACAATCCTTTTTGTTTACATAGCCGTACACATGAATGATTTTTGGTGGAAATACAAGCAAGGCAACTTGCCATTTAAGATGTATGCCGAAGATATGCGTACCGGAAAACAAATGGATGGCTACCCCAAAGATATGCCAAAAGAGTTTGTTTTGAATAAGAAAATGGAAGAAACGGTTGATTTTCAGCAAGGTGTAAAAATCACAATCGTCAAAGATTTATACACCGTAGTACAAGAAGGATTCAAGAATATTTTCTTGGTTATCTTTTATGTACTGGCAATGGTTGCGGTTGCGTATCACCTTATCCACGGGTTCCAGAGTGCATTTCAGACTTTAGGAATCAATCACAAAAAGTACACTCCACTCATTAAGTTTTTGGGAGTGTGGGGCTTTGGGGTCTTGATACCGCTCGGATTTGCCGCTATGCCGATTTTCTTCTATCTGAAGAGTCTGAATGTATTTTAATTGAATAGTTGCTATTCTCAATTCTTTCATTCGCTAATTATTATTGAATATGTCAAATAAATTAGATTCAAAAATACCGGAAGGTCCACTTTCTGAGAAATGGACGAAATACCGTTCGACTGTTCCGCTCGTAAACCCGGCCAATAAACGCAATATCGAAGTAATCGTTGTTGGTACTGGTTTGGCAGGTGCTTCGGCAGCAGCAACATTGGCCGAAATGGGCTACAAAGTAAAAGCATTCTGTTTCCAAGATTCGCCACGCCGAGCTCACTCGATTGCGGCTCAAGGTGGTATCAATGCCGCTAAAAACTACCAAAACGATGGCGACAGCGTTTACCGTCTTTTCTACGATACCATCAAAGGGGGTGACTATCGTGCGAGAGAGGCCAACGTTCACCGTTTGGCGGAGGTTTCGACGAGTATCATCGACCAGTGTGTGGCTCAAGGTGTACCATTTGCTCGCGATTACGGCGGGATGTTGCGTAACCGCTCATTCGGTGGTACGCAGGTTCAGCGTACTTTCTACGCGGCGGGTCAGACAGGCCAGCAGTTGCTTCTCGGAGCATACTCGGCTCTCGAAAGACAAGTTGGTAAAGGTGCTGTAAAAATGTATTCACGCCACGAAATGCTCGAAGTTGTTAAGATTGATGGCAAAGCTCGTGGTATTATTGCTCGTAACTTGGTAACTGGCGAACTCGAAAGACATTTCGGACACGCAGTATTGCTTTGTACGGGTGGATACGGAAACGTGTTCTATCTCTCGACCAATGCGATGGGTAGCAACGTAACGGCAGCTTGGAAGGCTCACAAACAAGGAGCATTCTTCGGAAACCCTTGCTTTACGCAGATTCACCCAACGTGTATTCCGGTATCGGGCGACCACCAATCTAAATTGACATTGATGTCGGAGTCGTTGCGTAACGATGGTCGTATTTGGGTTCCGAAACAAAAAGATGACCCAAGACCAGCCAATGATATTCCAGAAGACGAGCGTGATTATTACCTCGAAAGACGTTATCCTGCTTTTGGTAACCTCGTACCTCGCGATATTGCCTCACGTGCTGCCAAAGAGCGTTGCGATGCTGGCTACGGTGTAGGTTCTACCAAAATGGCGGTTTACCTCGATTTCAGATATAACCTTATCAATAAATATGGCCGTGCCGAAGCCACTAAGTTGGGTATCGAAAACCCTGATTTAGATACTTTGGTTCGTTTGGGTAAAGAAGTTGTGAAAGAAGAATACGGTAACTTGTTTGATATGTACAAACAAATTACTGGCGAAGACCCATACGAAGTGCCAATGCGTATTTATCCAGCTGTACACTACACAATGGGTGGGCTTTGGGTAGATTATAACTTGATGACAACCGTTCCGGGCTTGTATGCTTTGGGCGAAGCTAACTTCTCAGACCACGGAGCCAACCGTCTGGGTGCTTCGGCGTTGATGCAAGGGCTTTCGGATGGATATTTTGTAATACCATACACAATTGGGGCGTATCTTTCGACGGATATTCGTACAAAAGCGATTCCGACCGACCACCCTGCATTCGAAGAAGCCGAAAAGCAAGTTCAAGAGCGTTTGAAAACCCTTTTGAACATCCAAGGTAAGCAGTCGCCAGAGTCATTCCACAAACGTCTGGGTAAGATTATGTGGGAAAAATGCGGTATGGCTCGTAACGAAAAAGGATTGAAAGAAGCTATCTCCGAAATCCAAGCCTTGAAAAAAGAGTTTTGGAGTGATGTCCGTGTAATGGGCGATATTGATGAATTCAATCCAGAGTTAGACAAAGCAGGTCGTGTAGCTGATTTTATCGAATTAGGCGAATTGATGTGCGTAGATGCCTTAAATCGTAACGAATCATGTGGTGGACACTTCCGTGAAGAATACCAAACCGAAGAAGGTGAGGCTCTCCGCGATGACGAAAACTACATGTATGTTTCGGCTTGGGAATACAAAGGCGAATCTGATTGGGAACTCAACAAAGAACCTTTGGTTTACGAAAACATCAAGATTGCCCAGAGAAGTTATAAATAACCCCCAGCCCCTAAAGGGGGGCTTTTATAAGAGAAAACATTATGTCACAAGGAAATATGAACCTGACCCTCAAAGTTTGGCGTCAGAAAAATAGCAAAACCAAAGGTGAGTTAGAAACTTACAAATTAAGTGGTATTTCAGAAGATATGTCGTTCTTAGAAATGTTCGACGTATTGAACGAGCAGTTGGTTTCGGAAGGTAAAAACCCGATTGCATTCGACCACGACTGTCGCGAAGGTATCTGTGGTATGTGCAGTATGTACATCAATGGTCGTCCGCATGGGCCACTTCAAGGTGTTACTACTTGCCAACTACACATGCGTAGCTTCAAAGATGGCGATACCATCGTTGTAGAACCTTGGAGAGCAACGGCATTCCCAGTTATCAAAGACTTAGTTGTTGACCGTGCAGCCTTCGACCGCATCATTGCATCGGGTGGTTTTGTATCTGTAAATACGGGTAACGCACAAGATGCTAACTCTTTGCCAATCGGTAAAGAAGATGCCGATAAAGCATTCTCGGCTGCGGCTTGTATTGGTTGCGGAGCGTGTGTAGCAGCTTGTAAAAATGCCTCGGCAATGCTTTTTGTTTCGGCAAAAGTTTCACAATTGTCGATGTTGCCACAAGGCCAACCAGAGCGTCAAGAACGTGCCTTGAAAATGGTTGCTCAGATGGATGCCGAAGGTTTCGGTACTTGTACCAATACTGGTGCTTGTGCGGCTGAGTGCCCGAAAGAGATTTCTCTCGAAAACATCGCACGCCTCAATCGTGAATACTTGGGTGCAAGCGTGAGCAGCACGGCTGTTTAAGAATAAATATCGAACGATATAGTTTTAGGGCGAATCTGATGATTCGCCCTATTGTTTTTTCTTGAATAAGCTAAATCCAATACCCGCCAAAACAATCGTAAGTGTACCCAACACTACCGTCATTTTACTCTCAAATGGGCTTTGAAAATGTATCGGAAAAGAATCCTTAAAAGACATCCAAGCAATCACCAAAACACCCAAAATCGCCCCAATTTTTGCGTGAATATTGGATGTTTGCTTTGATAAATATCCCAGTAAAAACAATCCCAACATACCACCAGCGAAGATTCCTGCCAGTTTCCACCAAATATCCAAAAGGCTTTTTACGCCAATCATACAGATACCAAAAGTCATTCCGAGCAATCCCATCACCACCGTGGCGACGTGCAAAACTCTTAATTGCTTTTTAGGGCTAATGTTTTTATCAAAATACCGTTGATAAATGTCGTTCAGAAAAACCGTTGCCGAGCTATTCATACCGCTACTCATTGTACTCATAGCCGCAGAAAGTAGTGCTGCCATCAACAACCCCAAAAGTCCGCTCGGAATTTGGGTTTTGATAAAAAAAGGAAGCACTTTATCGCCATAATCGCTTGGTTTGAGACTCGTCAGTTCGATATTTTTATCAATCGCCACTTGGTTTTTTAATTCGTTAATTAATTCAGGATTTGCCTGATAATAAGCGTACAAAGCCGTACCAATGAAGAAAAACAAAAACGAAATAGGAACGTAATACAACACACAGAGCCAAATACTTTGCGATGCTTCTTTGCTATTGCGAGCCGTATGATAACGCTGAATGTAATTTTGGTCAACACCAAAATTGGTAAGATTGATAAAGAATCCGTATAACAAAACGACCCAAAACGAACTCGTTGTGAAGTCGGGACTGAAACTACCCAAACTAAATTTATCTTCTTTTACACCGACCTCAATTACCTTACCGATACCAACTTGTGAAAAAATGATTCCCACAATCAGCAAAGCCCCCATTGTCTTGATGATGGCTTGCAATACTTCGGTCCAGATGACGGCCTCCATCCCACCCAAAACCGTATAAAAGATAATACAAAGCCCTAAAACCAAGATAATGAGGTACATTTCGATACCCGTCAACGAATTTATCATAAGGGCAACCCCATAAAAGATTGTTCCCATTCGGGCGAGTTGGGTCATGATAAAACAGACCATTGCGTAGGTTCTTGCCCACGCTCCAAAACGTTCTTCGAGGTGCGAATAAGCACTAATATGACCATTCTGACGATAAAAAGGCACAAAAAACTTAGCTGAAATGTAAGCTGCAAAAGGCATCGAAAGACTAAAAACAAACGGATTCCAGTTGCTTCCAAACGATTTTCCGGGGTCGCCCAAGAACGTGATAACGCTCAAGAATGTCGCATAAAACGAAAGGCCCAAAGCCCAACTCGGAATCCTGCCCGAAGCGGTTGTGAACTGCTCCGAACTTTTGTTTTTTCTCGAAAAATAAACACCAACACCCACCATCAAGAGTAAGTACAAAATGATGATGCCGACGTCAACGGGGTTGAGCGAATTTGTCATGGCAGAGTCAGAACAACGTGTTTGATTCGTTGGCGTTTCCAAGTATAGGTGATATGTACTTTGCCGTCGGTGGCTTGAATAACAGCAGGATACGAAAACTCTTCTTTAGGCTCGTTTTCGAGTTCGGCAATGTCTTTCCATGTTTTGCCGTCGTCCGAAATCGCCACACTGAGCGGTGAGCGGCCATCGCCCCACTCGCGAGTTCCTTTTGTTTTGGGGTTATAAACCAATAATTGCCGCCCATCCTTTAGCGTCACGGCATCAGTACCCGAATTTGGGTTTGGTAAAGCCGTAGGGGTCAATTCGCTCCATGTTTTACCATTATCGCTCGAAAAAGCCTCTAAAACGACATCGCTCTTACTTCTACACAAAATTTGCAAGCGTTTATCTCGCAAAAACAAAACACTCGGCTGGATTGCCGAATACTTTTTCCCGTCGTTGATTGCATCCGTTTTAGTCCATGTTTTACCCCAATCTTTGGTCATTTCAAAATGCACTCGCCAGCCATTGTCTTCAGAACTTGTCGGGCAAAGCAACGTTCCATCCGATAACAAAACGGGTTTGTTTTTGATAGGGCCATAAATGCCGTCGGGTAGTTTTTCGGCTGCCGACCAAGTGATTCCGCCGTCGGTTGAGCGTTTGAGCATTCCCCACCAAGTTGATGGGCTTGGGCCAACTTTGTAGAATAAAATCAATTCGCCATTGGGTACTTGGTACAAAACGGGGTTCCAAGTCGGGTGTCGTAACGACGAGTTCTGAACGCCATCGGCGACCTCAACGGGTGTACTCCATTTATTGTTAATCAGGCGACTTACCCAAATACCCACGTCTTTGTGGCGTTCGTGAGTGCCACCAAACCAAGCAGCTACCAAGCCTTGCTTTGTTTCGGCAATGGTTGAGGCATGACAAGACGGAAATGGGGCAGTTTCGTAGATAAATTCGGATTTTTGAATAACTTTTTGGGCATTTGAGGCAAAAAATACGCACAAAAATGCAATTGATAAATAAAATCTCATGGTTGAATAGAATAGTTTTGAATAAATGATTCGCCCGAAATTACACATTTCAACTTGCTTTATATTGATTTAGTAGGAAGAATTTATGGATTATTATTCTGAAAGTATCGCAAAATGGCACGCTGATAAAACGGATGTTCCAACGCTGATTTTACAGATTTTGACCGAAAATAACATAAAACTGTGTTATTTCGTGCTTTATGAAATTTCATCTTGATTCCTGCATCTAAAGTCTAATTCCTCACTTTTTATTCATAAAATACTTTCTTTGTTCGTCACTCATTTTTTCGATGGTGTATCGAAGCATCGTGCGGGGCATTTCGTGGGCGTGCTTTTCGAGGAATAATTCGACTTCTTGCTGCCCAGTTCGTTTCCATGCTTCACGTAGCATCCAGCCTACGGCTTTGTGCATGAGGTCGTGTTTGTGGTAAAGCATTTGGGGCAATTCTGATAGAGCAATGATATCGTCGTATTGTTTTTTGGCGATAAAAAACCACGTTGAAACGATTGCCACTCGCTGGCTCCAGAGGTGTTTAGTTTGTGCCAATTCGTAGAGTTTGCTGCGGTCTTTATCGAACAAATACCAACCCACGATGTCTCGGCAACTACAATCTACCAAATCCCAGTTATTAATTTGATTTAAGTTCGATAAATAAAACTCATAGATTTCTTTGCGTTTATCTTCTTTGGCTTTTTTAAATTGCTCGACCAAAATCAATAAACCAGCCATGCGGTACTCGTGGATTTCGCTATTGAGCAACTCCTGAACCTCATCAAAAGTCAGGTTTTTGTAATTTTTTATTGTTGCTCTGAGCAGCGGTGTCGTGATACCGACAAAAACATCGCCTTCGCCGTATTCGCCTTTGCCTGTTTTAAAAAACCACTGAGAAGTCTTAGCTCTTTCTGGACTCGACACTTTTTTTAGCTCTGAGATAAGGTCTTGCAACATTTTTTGAAACGTTTTGATTTGAATTTTGTTAAAGATAAGAATTTAGTTTAAAATTTGAAGTTTTCGGTTTACAGCAAATTGGCGGCTTCATCGATAAAATACAAGAGGATACAAAATGATTATAATTATAGTAGGCACAAATAGAAAAAACTCAGTTTCGAGAAAAATCGCAGAATATTACCAAAAACAACTCACCCAACTTGGTCAAGATAGCCAGATTTTAGACTTGGCCGACCTCCCCGAAGATTACGCGTTTTCGGCTCTTTACAGCAATTCGGGCAAAAATGAAGCCTTCAACGAATTCCAGAGAATTGTGGATGCCAACCATAAATTTGTTTTTGTGATTCCCGAATACAACGGTTCGTTTCCCGGAGCATTAAAGACTTTTATGGACGGTTTGCGTTATCCTGATACTTTTAATAACAAAAAAGCGGCTCTGGTCGGAATTGCCTCGGGCGTACAAGGAAACGCCGTAGGATTAAGTCATTTTAGTGATATTTTGAGCTACATGGGTACCGATGTTCTGGGTCTGCGTCTGAAATTAGGGCAAATCCGTCAGCATTTTAATGGCGAAAATATGACCTTCGATATTTACCGAGATTTCTTAGAAAAACAAGCTAAGGCATTGGTGGCGTTTTGAGTTTGGTTTTTGGGGTTTATTAAGTAATTTCAAAAATTAAATTGATAATATTTTTTCACCACGGAGTTTCACGGAGACTTTCGTCTTTTCAGTGTGAAATTCCGTGTTGTACTTCGTGTTCCTCCGTGGCGACCGTCGCTACGGTAAGATATTGTCAATTAAATTGTTCTTCATACTTAGTTTCAAGTTGTTTATCACTCTTCAAACTCTAAAACCCCCAAACTTTCAAACATCAAATTTTGAAACTTAAAACTATATTTCTCATCTTTACGAGTGCTATTCGACCAAAAACATTCCGAGAATGAGAAAACTACTCCTTTTATTGGCATTTTGCTGTCTTAATTCTGCATTTGCTCAAAAAATCAATCCCGAAGTTCTGAATAAACCATGGAAAGCCCAGTGGATTCACGTACCCAATGAACCAAACTACGAATTTGGGGTTTATCATTTCCGTAAAACTTTTGAATTGACCGAAAAACCGACTTCATTTATCGTTCATGTTTCGGCCGATAATCGCTATAAACTGTACGTCAATGGCGATTTTGTCTCGCTTGGGCCGGCACGAGGCGAGATTTTTCATTGGAATTTCGAGACGGTTGACATTGCCAAATACCTAAAAGCAGGCAAAAACGTTGTGGCGGCTGTGGTTTGGCAATTTGGCGAGCAACGCCCGATGGCTCAGATGACGTTCCGAACGGGTTTTATTTTGCAAGGAGATTCTGAAAAAGAGGCGATTTTGAATACCAATCGCACTTGGAAAGGCATCCGAAACGAAGCCTACAAAATTTCGAGGCCAGAATTAATATATAGCTATTATGTCGTTGGTCCACAAGAAACTATCGACCACGAAAAGTATCCGCACGGCTGGGAGAAGGCTAATTTTGATGATAATGGTTGGAAAAACGCAACAACTCTAAGCCAAGGGCTACCTAAACAAGGTGCTGATTGGACAGAGGCTTGGCTACTGACTCCGAGAATTATTCCGCAGATGGAATGGTCTGAAAAAGCCTTTAAAAAGGCTCGAAAAGGAGAAGGTCTTAAACTACAACCCGATTTCCCGTACGAATGGACTCAGCTTGATATTCCGGCAAATACAAAAGTTTCGATATTGCTCGATAACGAAGTTTTGACAAATGGATACCCTGCTTTTGAATACAACGGCGGCGGAAAAGGTGCTACGATTTCGCTACAATACGCCGAGTCTTTTTATTTTGATGAAGGAACGGATGATTGGCGAAGAGAAAACAAGAAACCAAACCGCAATGAAGTTGAGGGTAAATTGCGTCTGGTAGGGCCAAAGGATGTGGTCATCAGCGATGATGGTAAATACCGAATTTTTGAGAGCCTTTGGTATCGGACATTCAGATACGTAAAACTCGAAATCGAGACAAAAGAGAAACCCCTCAGGCTGACAAATCTGCGGTATATCCAGACGGGGTATCCGTTTGAAATGAAGGCAAAATTGGATGTTCCAGACGAAAATATCAAAAAAATGATGGACGTGGGTTTCCGTACGGCCCGTTTGTGTGCTACCGAAACTTACATGGACTGCCCTTATTACGAACAATTACAATATGTGGGCGATACCCGAATCCAGGCATTGATTTCGTACTATAACACTGGCGATGACCGATTGGCTCGTAATGCGATTCTGCAATTTGATAATTCGAGATTGGCCGAAGGGGTTACCCAAAGTAGGTTCCCGAGTTATGTTCCGCAGCAGATTCCGCCGTTTTCGCTATGGTGGATAGGCATGGTACATGATTATTGGATGTATCGAGCCGATAATCAATTTGTGAAAGAGCGTATCCAAGGCACTCGTCAGATTCTGAATTGGTTTATCAATCTGCAAAACGCCAGTGGTTCGCTCAAAAAAGTACCTTATTGGAACTTCACCGACTGGTCTGAAGACCCTGATTGGAAATCGGGAAGGGCTCCATCAACCGACAACGGAGAATCGGCTGCAATGGATTTTCAATTGCTTTGGGCGTTGCAGTTAGCCGCCGAATTAGAAGACAAATTTGGCTCAAAAGAATTTGCCAGTGTGTATCGACAAAAAGCTTTGCAATTGCAGCAGACCGTCAAGAAAATGTACTGGGATTCATCTAAAAAGATATTCAGCGATACCCCCGAAATGAAGCATTATTCGCAGCATCCTAATGTTTTGGCTGTTTTGACCAATACCGTTACAGGAGCAGAAGCCAAAGCCTTGATAGAAAGGATTATCCCCGATAAATCATTGATGCCGTGTTCAATCTATTTCAAATACTATTTGCATTTGGCGGCTCGAAAAGTTGGCTTGGGCAATGAGTACATGAAAATGCTTTCGCTCTGGAAAGACCATCTCGACTACGGATTGACAACTTGGGGCGAAATGACTGACCCTATGCGTACACGCTCCGATTGCCACGCGTGGTCGGCACACCCAAATATTGAGTTTTTTAGGATTATGCTTGGCATCGATACCGACGGAGCAAATTTTGATAAAGTAAAAATCCAGCCGCACTTAGGCGATTTAAAAACTGCTTCGGGAAGTATTCCGCATCCAAAAGGTGAGCTTTCGGTCAAATACCAAATCGACGAAAAAGGCAAAATAATTGCCGAAATCACACTACCACCGAGTGTTTCGGGAAGATTTATCTGGAAAGGGAAAGAATTACCGCTAAAAAGTGGAAGTAACAAGTTGGTTATGTAAATTTAGATAAATTGTGAAATAACTTGGTTAAATAAAAAGGGGAGAAATCCGTGGCACGGATAACCTTCTGGTTTGCTATTCTACCAGTTTTAGTCTATTACCGTGCCACGGGTTTTAAGATTCAACATCTATAAAGTTCGGAATGACCTACCTACATTAATCAATAACTCAATTCTACAATCTCTCTCACCACAGTAGGTGTTATGTCTCTTCTTTCGCCAAGACCTCTCCAACCTCTTTCGGTAAAACGGTTTTCGATAAATTCTCCTGCTTTGGCAAAATCATCGGTGTATTCCGAAAGCTTAGTTTTTACCCCCAAACTGTGCAAAAACTCAACTGTTTTATCAATTCCAGCTTGGGCTTTTTCGTCGAGTGTACCAGAGTTTACATTCCAGATTCTTTCGGCATACTGAGCCAATTTCTCTTTTTTATGCTCAAATTTTACCTTATACAATTGCGGAAAAATAATCGCCAGTGTCATAGCATGGTCGATGTTATAGAGAGCTGTCAACTCATGACCTATCATGTGCGTAGCCCAGTCGGTTGGTACTCCTTTCTGAATCAAACCATTGAGAGCCATGGTGCAGCTCCACATAAAATTCGATGCCGCAGTATAATCGCTCGGGTCGTTGATAATCTTCGGAGCTACTTCAATGAGTGTCTGCATGATTCCTTCGGCAATTCTATCTTGTAGCCACGCTCCTGCCGGATACGTCATGTATTGCTCCAAAACGTGCGTGTAGGCATCTACAACACCATTTACCAATTGTCTTTTCGGAATACTCTTAACGACCTCGGGGTCGAGAACCGAAAACTTCGGAAACAATCCCGGCCCACCCATCGAGAGTTTTTCTTGGGTCTCGTGGCGTGTAATAACCGCCCCCGAATTCATCTCCGAACCAGTGGCAGGAAGAGTCAACACCGTTCCGAACGGCATTGCCTTAAATGTTCTTACCGATTTTTTAAGAATATCCCATGGTTCGCCAGCATAATCTACTGCCGCCACCAAAAATTTAGTACCATCTATCACCGAGCCGCCTCCTACTGCCAACACAAAATCAACGCTTTCGCTACGCATGATTTCTACGGCCTTCATCAATGTTTCGTAGCTCGGATTTGGCTCGATTCCGCCAAACTCAATTACCGTTTGGCTGCCCAATGCCGCAATCACCTGCTCATAAACACCATTGGTTTTGATACTTCCGCCGCCGTAGGTCATCAGCACTTTGGCATCTTGCCGAATCTCTTTATTTATAGCAGCTATTTGGCCCTTGCCAAACAGAATTTTTGTAGGGTTCTGGAATTCAAAATTCAACATATCAAATTAGCTTTTAGATTATCTTTATTCATTACAAACATACCGATTGGGTCGTTGGTTCGTCATTCAAAACTTAAAATATGTGTAGATACATAAAATTTTTGCTCAAAAATTTGCTTTATATAAATAAAAAATTGTATTTTTCGATGAAATTAAGATTTCAAGTTAAACCCTAAACCTAAAACACTATGGAAATGTTCATCAAGACAGGTCGCTTCCTATTGGCGATTCCGATGGCTATTTTTGGTCTTCTTCACTTTATGGCTGCCGATAAAATGGGCGGTATGGTACCAATCCCTGGCGGAGCAATCTGGGTATATATTACAGGATTAGCCCTTATTGCGGCTGCGGTCTCGATTATCATGCAGAAGAAAGCAAGATTAGCCGCTACACTTCTGGCGGTAATGTTATTGATTTTTGTTGCGTTGATTCACGCTCCGGCTGTTGCGGCTGGTGGCGACGGCGGACAAATGGCAATGGCAAGCCTTTTAAAAGATATAGCAATTGCGGGCGGTGCATTGGTTTATGCCGGCACCCAGCCTCAAGAATAAAGATATTTATTAACCCCTAAACTAAAACCTGACCGCGAGAAGGCACCCAGTAGTGGGTGTCTTTCTTTTTTGCTCAAAATCTGTATCCTCTCAAAAACTCTTCGATTCCCATTCTTTTCTTGCCCTCAAGTTGGAGTTCTTCGACCGCCAACATCTTATCGGTACACCTAAACATCAAATATTTTTTACCATCGGTCACAAAAGGCTCGCTCGAAAGCTCTTGATTATCAACAATTTGTGTTTTGTAAACCTTACAAACTTTACCTTGCAGAAGCGTCCACGCAGCAGGATACGGCGAAAGCCCACGTACAAAATTATGGATTTGCTCCGCCGATTGATTCCAGTTGATTTCGCAGGTTTCTTTAAAGATTTTTGGAGCCGATTTTAGTTCAATATCCTGTGGTTGTGGTACTTGTGGATAATCGCCAGCCTCGATGGCTCTAACCGTTTTTAGTACCAAATCGGCACCGATTTCCATGAGTTTGTCATGTACAGTTCCGGCATTATCTTCGGGTAAAATTGGGGTTTTTTCAGCAAAAATGATTTTACCAGTATCAATTTCTTTTTCGATGAAGAAAGTCGTTACGCCTGTTTCGGTTTCTCCATTGATAACCGCCCAATTGATAGGTGCGGCCCCTCGGTACTGCGGAAGCAAAGAACCATGCAGATTGAAAGTGCCTTTGTGTGGCATTGCCCAGACCACTTCGGGCAACATCCTAAAAGCTACAACCACTTGTAAATCGGCATCAAAACTACGAAGTTGCTCCAAAAACTCAGGATTTTTCAATTTTTCGGGCTGCAAAACAGGGATATTCTGCGAAACAGCGTATTTCTTCACAGGTGTTTCGTTCATCTGTAAACCTCTTCCCGACGGCTTATCGGGGGCTGTCACAACGGCCACAACCTCGCACCCATTTTCAACTAATTTCTTTAAACTCGCCACCGCAAAATCGGGTGTTCCCATAAAGATTATCTTCATAATAAATTCACTTATTTCTTAATCAATACACAAATAACTATAAACCAAATCTCGCTTACTCCAAATCAAAATTTGTTGACTACGACCAAAAATATTATTATCTTTGTACCTCAATTTCAAAGATGATTAGAGAAAAGGCATACAAAAAAGCACCAAAAGGGGAATTCAGTTAGTTTCTGCCGCAAATATGCGATGATTTTTAGCAGAACGGTTGAATTTCACCGTTCTTTTTTATTTTCTCTCCTCCAAGCAGGAGAATTTTTTTTGAATATACAATTGCAATATAAATCAAGTAAACCTCACCGATTTTGAGAATCAGTGAGGTTTTTTAAACAAAGTTTAAAATTATGGCAAAGGTTCAATATTATACCGAAGAGGGTTACAACGCCCTTAAAAGCAAATTACACGAACTAAAAACCAAAGGACGTGCCGAGATGGCAAGACAGATTGCCGAAGCACGTGATAAAGGAGATTTATCGGAGAATGCCGAATACGATGCAGCCAAAGATGCACAAGGATTGATGGAAATGGAGATTTCTAAGATGGAAGAACTCCTCTCAACAGCTCGTATTTTAGATGAATCTGATATTGATTTATCGAGAGTTTCGTTGATGACGACCGTAAAAATCAAGAATGCTAAAAATGGTGCAATGATGAAATATACGCTTGTACCAGAAGAAGAAGCAGATTTGAAACAAAGCAAAATCTCTATCAATTCGCCGTTTGGAAAAGGCCTTCTGGGTAAAAAAGTTGGCGAAAAAGCACAGATTCAAGCTCCAGCAGGTTTAGTTGAAGTCGAGATTTTAGAAATTACGCTCTAAAAATTGATTATTTTATAATCGAGAATGGACAATTTGGGTAAATTTGCGATACCGAAATTGTCCATTTTTTATTTAGAAAACCTCACCCTTTCATTCTCTCTCCAATTGGAGAGGGCGACCGTCGCACGGAGGGGCTCAATAACAAGATTATTATGCCAACTATATTCTCAAAAATCGTTGCGGGCGAGATACCTTGCCACAAAATCGCCGAAACCGATAAATATTTAGCTTTTTTGGATGTTTTTCCGTGTGCTAAGGGGCATACGCTCGTTATCCCAAAACAAGAAGTTGATTATATCTTTGACATGGATAATGACGATTATATTGGACTGATGGCATTTGCAAAGCAGATTGAGCCAGCCATCCGAAAGGCGATTCCATGCAAAAGAATTGGTGTAGCGGTGATTGGCTTGGAAGTTCCGCACGCCCACGTGCATTTGATTCCGCTCAATAGCATGGCCGACATGAACTTCAACTCTAAACTAAAGCTATCGCAAGAAGAATTGGCCGAAATCGCCGAGAAAATCAAAGCTAATTTGTAATCTTTTTCCCAAAATAAACCCTGACGGGGCAAAAGCCACCGTCAGGGTTGAGGCTCTATTCTTCTTCGCTTTCTTCGTCTTCTACGATACTGTAATCGTAATTTTCGTCGATAGCATATTCTTGGCAAAGTGTTTCGAGTTCTTCTAAGAAACCGTCAGGGTCTTCGGTCAAGATTTCGAAGTTCGACATTTCGATATACACAATGTCATCTTCTTCGGTTTCTTCGTAGTCGAAAAAGAAATCTTCTTCGCTTTCTACGTATGCTAAGCAAAGCTCTTCGAGAGCTGTTGCAAATTCTTCGACATCCTCAACCGCCACATAGAAATCTTCGAGATAAAGCATTCCGTCTTCGGCAAAGTATGATTCTTCGTCTTCTGTCCACAAATCAGAATCGAATTCAAGATTCTCAACCGATTTAATAATCCACGAATCATGCCCATTGAAATCCATGTTTATCACATAACTATACGGAATATAGCAATAACCACCATCTCCCCAATTATCGCCCCAAGAATTACGCACGATAAACATCTGGTCGGGGTCTGAGTACCCCACACAGAGCATCGCGTGCCAGCCGTGGGTCTCTCTGACATTATCAGATGGCTTCGGCATGGGTACACGCCCTCGGTTTGAGGTAGCTTTATCGAAAGACGCAAAAGTATTGAGGGCAAAGGCAATCGGATACCCCTCGGCAAGCGTAGCACGCCACAAGTCGAGGTCGGTTTCGAGGTATTCGGCTTCTACGATTCTGAAATTGGCTCCGTGTTCGTAGGCTTCTTGTGGAGGTTCTTCGGTAATCATGCCCTCGTCATTTATCCAGATTTCTTCGGCACAAGCTCCGTATTCTTTCAAACCTTCGATGGCGTTCACCATCATCGAGCCATTGTCTTGGTCTTGCTCATCGGCCAAATATCGGGCATTGTAGTAGATAAACAAACGACTGACATCGGCGGCGTCTCCCAGTTGTCGTTTAGCGAGGTATTCGTATGCACCCGCAAAGGCATTTGCAACACAACTATTGCCGACTTGTAACTCGACAGAAGTCATAAACTTGCGTAAATCAACTTTTTGGGGCAGTTCTTTGTTTTTTTTGATTGTTTTTTTCTTTGCATCAGACGGAACAGCACCCGCACGATAGCCTCCAATACGATTCATGGGAGTAATTGAGTATAGTTAGTGATTGAAAATATATAAGTGCAAATTAAGTATTTTTGCAGAAATATATATTGATTTATGGATTATTTACTTCGCAATAAGTTTGAATATTCTACTCATCTTCCCATAAATTCACGATAACATTGCAAGATTGCGTAGGTGAGTTCGTAATCGGTTGAGCGGAGAATAAAATCTTTGGGCAATGGACAAAAATCAATCAATCGGTCGAGGTCTTTGCCTTGAAGTTTGGTTACGTAAGCCACGTATTCTTTATTGTAGCGAGCATTGAGGTAATATTCTTCGAGTTCTTTTTGTTGCAAACCAGCCAATTTACGCTTGCTTTTGCCTTCTTTGCTGAATATCTCCCAGAGAGCATCTATCGAGAGTGTCATGCCAGGCTGCCCGTTAGATGGACTCATCCCAACCATTCGATTGATGGCGTTTTTCTTCATAGTTGTAGCCCAGTCGGGGTCTTGTAAGAAAGCGTCAATTTCTTTTCGGAGGTTTTCGGGGCGTTGGGTTTTTACGACAACCTCGCCGAGCATAATCGCCGTAGGTTTGGCTTCAATGACGGGTTCTTTGTTGATACCATCCCATGTGATTCCGGTCTCGGCGTAGCCAATTGAAGTTATTTTGATAGAATCACCAAACGAAACGTAGAGGAAAAAATCGCCATTTGCACCCGTTTTGGTTACTTGTTTGGTGTTTTTGTTGATAACCGTAGCCGACGGAACACCTTTCTGATTCTCTTTGTTGATGACCCGCCCCACGATGTAGCCTTTTTGGGCAATAGCCGATAGATTTATGAGGAATAAGAACAATAAAACCTTGGAGGTTTTGAAAACCTCCAAGGTTTGAATCATTCTAAAAATATCAATTCTCTTGTAACTGTCCATTTACTACAACATATTTTACGATACCGTCTTTCTCTAATACAAACGTGGCGTCTTCGCCCATATTGAGTGCTTCGTTTTGTAATTGAGCGGCTTTTAAGTTAAATTTTGTTAATTTGTCGGCAACCTCTCTCGGCAATTTTACTTTTAGACCTTTTGCGTCAATTTCTTTGATTCCCCAAAACGTTGATAAATCGCCGATGTCTTCTACTGTACTTTCTAAGACGAATTTTGTTGCGTTTTCGATATTCTTTTCATTGAGATTTATCCCAATATCTTTTACGACTGTCTTGCCATTTTGCTCAAATTCGGCATTTCGGATGAGTAAATCGAACAAATATCGTTCATTATTCGGAATCGCTTCGTAATCTTTCAATTGATATTTTGTATAACTCTTTTCTGAAACCGACTGCAGAGCCGAAAGAATCGCCAAAAAATTAAGTTTACGGATATATTGCTTCTCGCGGTCGGTTTTGTAGCCGCCCGATTCTATCAAAATCAAGCTACTACCCCATTTCTGGATATTATCGCCAAAGGCACGGGGTTCGTGTTCGTCCGAATATTTTGCCACATGACCCGGAATAAAAAGTTGCAAAATCGAATTCATCTGGCAAATCACCTGCATCGAGCGTGTACGGACATCGTTCCAGTTTCTATCAAAATCATAGGCCGTTGCCAAAAACGAAATTGTCGCTTGTTTTTCGCTCATACCTGCACTATAACGCACACCTTGGTCGTGTAGATTGAAGGCGAATTCGGGTTTGAGAGTATTCTGTAAATGCCTCAACAAAGCACCTTCAGGTGTCTGAAAACGAAGTGCATCACGGTTCATGTCAATATCGGTAGCAGTTCGTCGTTGAAAACGCTCCGCACCGTCGGGGTTCAGCATTGGCACAAAATACAATGTGCATTCGGCCAAGATTTTCTTTCTGAATTCGTCAAAACCATCATTTTTAGCCTGAAAAAATCTAAAAATATCAAAAATCGCCATCGTGGCCGTAGCTTCGTCTCCGTGCATTTGCGACCAAAGCAAAATCGGGGTTTTGCCCGTTCCGAGCTTGATTTGGTAAATATCACGCTCTTCAAAAGATTTACCCACAACTTGTTTTTCAAATGGCAATTGCTGAATGAGCGGAACAATATCTTTGTGCTTGAATCGACGGTGAGTGATGGTGGTTTCGAGGTAGTTTTCGTATTTCTCAAAAAGGGATTTTGAATAATCGACCAATGGGGCTTCGTTGAATTCTGACATACTACTAAGGCTAAATCCGGTAACTGAAAGTACAACAAAGGTAATCAGTTTGCCCCCGAAGCCCAAAAGAGATTTTACAATTGCGTTTTTTTTCATGATTGAGAAGTGCTTTTTGGCCAAAATAATAGTAAATGGTTAATCGCGAATTGGCTTTATAAAAGAATGAAAATACTAACTTTGCACAAATTCTCAATTTTTTAACCAATGGATTTTAAAAAAGCTATACAATATATCGTTTCGCTTGGTTTGGCGGCGTTGCTGCTTTGGTATGTTTTCAAAGACATCGATTTGGCGGCAATGTGGCAGCAGTTCAAACAGGCTGATTATCAATGGGTTTGGTTGGCTGGTCTCAGCACCGTAATTGCGGGTTGGAGTCGGGCGTATCGTTGGAGCATGATGCTTGAGCCACTTGGCTACAAACCCTCTATTTTCAGAATGACTTTGGCAGTTTTCGTAGGATATTTTGCCAATATCTTTATTCCGAGGGCTGGCGAAGTAGCTCGATGCGGTACATTGCAACGCACCGATGGCGTTCCGCTCGATAAATCGTTCGGTACGGTCGTTGCCGAGCGTATCATTGATGTACTTTCGTTATTGGTATTGATTTTGATAAATTTCGTTCTCGAATTCAATCGCCTCAAAGACCTTTTCTCCGATTTATTTACTGATAAACTCAAAGACCCAAGCAAGTTGATTATTCTGGGTCTTGGTGGAGTCTTTGCATTGATAATTGCCATTTATTTATTCAGAAAAAACCGAGAAAAAATCGCCCAACTCCCTCTCTATCAAAAGATTAGCGGATTCGTTATCGGACTTTGGAGTGGTTTTACGAGTATCCGAAAACTCCGTAATCCAATGGTTTTTGTGTTTCATACCGTACTAATCTGGAGCATGTACTACCTTGGCTCTTACCTCCTTTTCTTTTGTTTTCCCGAGACCTCTCACCTATCTCCATTGGCAGGATTGACAGTCTTAGTAGCTGGAGCAATGGGCATGGCAGCTCCGACCCAAGGTGGCGTTGGAGCATACCACATATTGGTAGGAAACATCGTAGTTCTGTACGGAATCTCGCAAGAATCGGGTATTATTTTGGCTACTTTTCTTCACGCTTGTCAGAACTACCTTTTTGTACCGATTCTCGGAGTCATTTCTTTGATACTCTTACTTTTTGTACCGAAACCAAACAAAACTACTTGATTTTGGGTTGCATTTATAAACCAAACGTGCGATAAAACCACCGTTTGGGAGATTAATCCAAACTAAAAAACTTGAAAACAGCAGCAATCATTGGGGCAGGAATCGGGGGTATCGCTACCGCAATCCGCTTGGCAAATAAAGGTTATAAAGTTGAGGTTTTTGAAGCAAACGAATATGCCGGCGGCAAACTCAGCAGCTTCGAGCAAGGCGGTTATCGGTTCGATGCTGGTCCTTCGTTGTTTACGATGCCCCATTTTGTAGATGAATTATTTGAGATTTCGGGCAAAAAGCCATCCGATTATTTTCAGTATATTCGCTTACCCGAAGTTTGTCGGTATTTTTGGGAAGACAAAACCCGATTTACGGTCTCGGCCGATAACGAGCAATTTGCCAAAGATTTTGAAAGAATCATTGGCGAACCTGCCGAAAAAATCACGAAATTCTTAAAAGATTCTGCTTTCAAATACGAGGTTTTGAGTGGATTATTCCTCGAAAAATCCATGCATCAAGTTTCTACTTGGGTTTCGCCAAAGGCATTTAGAGGATACTTGAATCTACCCAAAATGGGGATTTTCGGTACGATGAACGCCGCCAACGAGTCGTATTTTGAGAGAGAAAAATCGGTGCAATTATTCAACCGATACGCAACCTACAACGGCTCTGACCCCTACCAAACACCCGCTACGATGAATATTATTCCACATTTGGAGTACAACATCGGTGCGTTTTTTCCGAAAGATGGTATGTATGGCATTACGATGAGTTTGGTAAAATTAGCCGAAGACTTGGGCGTTACGTTTCATTTCGGCACCAAGGTCGAAGAAATTATTTTGAGTAACGGAACTGCAACTGGCATAAAAGTTCAAAGTTCAAGGTTCAAGGTTCAAGCTTTGAATTTTAATCTCGTTGTATCGAATATGGATGTTTCGCCGACTTATCGGAAATTGCTACCCAAAGAAAAACATCCCGAAAAATTACTCAATCAACCTAAAAGCGGCTCTGGATTGATTTTTTATTGGGGAATTAAGAGAGAATTCAAAGAATTAGGCCTTCATAATATTTTCTTTTCGGATGATTATCGAACCGAATTTGATTATCAATTCAATAAAAAACTCATTTACCGCGACCCAACGATTTATCTCAATATTACCTCCAAATACAAAAAAGATGATGCTCCCGAGGGTTGCGAAAACTGGTTTATCTTGCTGAATGCCCCCGCCAATTTTGGACAAGATTGGGATACCATCATTGCCGAAGCTCGACAAAACGTTATCTCGAAATTGAGCCGAAATTTAGGGGTAAATGTTGGCGAGTACATCGAATGTGAATCCGTTCTCGACCCTCGAAGCATCGAAGCCAAAACATCGAGTTCGCAAGGGGCTTTGTATGGCAATAGCTCAAATAACCGATTTGCAGCATTTTTGCGTCATGCCAATTTCTCATCAAAAATCAAGAACTTGTATTTTGTAGGTGGTAGTGTTCATCCGGGTGGAGGGATTCCTCTGGCGTTATCCTCAGCAAAAATTACAGCCGATTTGATAGCCTAAAACAAAAACCTCCAAGGTCTTGAAGACCTTGGAGGTTTGAAATATACTCAAATAAGGATTTTCTCTTAATCAACCCTACTAAACTTAATCGTGTTTGTACGGTTATCTACTTGCAATGGCATACTGAGAGTGTTGACAAACGTATCGCCAGATGCCAATTCGCCAGCACTAACCAATGCTTCTTTGATAGTTTCTACAACTTCATCTACCGATTTGCTCTTCATGTTATCGTAATTGATAACATACACACCCCAATACAAGCTCAACTGAGTAGCAAGTTTATGATTAGGCGTAAAGATAAACAAATTGGCTTTCGGGCGGTGATGCGATAATCTGAATGCTGTATAACCAGAATTTGTGATACCAATGAGGGCTTTCACTTTCAAGTCACGAGCCATACGGCAAGCTGCCATCACGACGTTATCGTTTTCTTTTTGGTGAGATTTATAATCGTCCTCGGTTACACGTGTATGATGACGGAAGTATAATTTTTTCTCTTCAACCTGCTTTTCAACCTGAATGATGGTTCGGGCCATTGTCTCTACCGAAAGGATTGGGTATTTACCCGAAGCACTCTCTGCACTCAACATCACGGCATCGGCTCCGTCTAAAACAGCATTGGCAATATCGCCCACTTCGGCACGAGTCGGACGTGGATTATCAATCATACTTTCGAGCATCTGCGTAGCCACAATAACGGGCTTACAAGCCAAGTTAGACCTCTCGACCATACGTTTCTGAATCATCGGTACGTCTTCCGAAGGCAATTCAACACCCAAATCTCCACGAGCTACCATGATACCGTCGGTAGCTTCGATGATAGCATCCATGTTATCAATCGCTTCGGGTTTTTCCATTTTGGCAATTACTTTTGCCAAGCTACCCTGTGCTTTGATATAATCCTTGATTTCGTTGATTTCATCGGCAGTACGCACAAACGAAAGGGCAATCCAATCAACATCATTTGCGATACCAAACTTGAGGTCTTCCCAATCTTTATCGGTTACTGATGGTTGCGAAATCTTTGTATTTGGTAAGTTAACACCTTTTTTCTGCTTCAAAAGTCCACCATAAACAACCTCCGTTATAACGTCAGTACCCTCAACTCCTATAACTTTCACCTCCAATTTACCGTCATCCATCAAAATCCTTTCGCCGATTTGTACGTCTCTGTACATTCCTTTGTATGGCGTACTTACTTTTTCGGCATTACCGACGATGTCTTCACTTGTAAATATCAATTTATTTCCGGCAACAATCTCAACACCTTCGTTGCCTTTTTCCATTAATCCAACTCTGATTTTTGGACCTTGTAAGTCTTGAAGAATAGCACATTTGAATCCATGCTCCTCGTTAATTTTACGAATACGTTGAATCCGCATCAAGTGGTCTTCGTGAGTACCATGAGAAAAATTCAATCGAAATACATTTACGCCAGCCTTAGCCAATGCAAGTAGCATTTCTTCGCTTTCGGACGCCGGACCTACGGTCGCAACAATTTTGGTTTTACGATGCATATTTAAAATAATATATGTTCTTGGGCTTAAGAATCGTGCAAAAATAACACGACTCCGCCAATTAGCAGAATAAAATTGTACTTTATTTATAAATTCTGATTTTATTAATGCAACCAGTCTCGAATATTGCGTATTTTGATTAAATTATGATTAAAGAATTTTATTTTGAAATTATCCAGTATTAAAGTTTAATTATCGCAAAAATCAAAGAATATTAAAATATAATTTTGCAATACTAACTAAACCTCATGTTAGGCTAACCTAAAATGCACTTTTGGCGTAACAAAAAAATAATCATAGCTTTTGTTCAAAAAAAATATTGCTATATATTTGTCAATGCAATGAAAAACAAACTTGACATTGATAAATTCAACAATCGCAATTACGCTTCTTCTGCTACTCAATCCGTCGTCGGTGTGAGTCAGGAGTCTGTATAGATATTTCTAAACGCCCTTTCTCGCACATTGCAGGAAGGGCGTTTTCATTTTAGTGTAGTCACCAAAACCATAATCTTTACTTTAATCAAAATGAGCCAAAAAATCTATGTTTTCGATACTACTTTGCGAGATGGCGAGCAGGTTCCGGGCTGCCAACTCACGACCGAAGAAAAGGTAATGATAGCAAAGGAACTCGAAATACTTGGCGTTGATATTATCGAGGCTGGCTTCCCGATTTCGAGTCCGGGCGATTTCCGTTCGGTTGAGGAAGTATGTAAGGCTGTTACAAACCCAACGGTTTGTGCATTATCACGTGCCGTTAAAGGCGATATTGATGCGGCTGGGGCGGCACTCAAACATGCCAAACGTGGTCGAATTCATACGGGTATCGGTGCTTCGGATGTGCATATCAAGTACAAGTTTAACTCGACCCGTGAGCAGATTATCGAGCAGGGCGTTGAGGCCGTAAAACACGCTCGTACTTACGTAGATGATGTAGAATTCTACGCCGAAGATGCTGGTCGTGCCGATTTAGAGTTTTTGGCAAGATTGACTGAGGCCGTTATCAAGGCAGGTGCAACGGTAGTAAACCTACCCGATACAACTGGCTATGTACTGCCGCACGAAATGTACCACCGTATCGACTATATCATGAATAATGTGCCGAACATCGACAAAGCGATTATTTCGATGCACAATCACAATGATTTGGGCATGGCAACAGCCAATACAATAGCGGGTATCCGTGCCGGAGCGAGACAGGTTGAGGTTACGATTAATGGTATCGGCGAGCGTGCAGGTAATACATCGCTCGAAGAAGTAGCCATGACCCTAAAAGTACACAAAGATTTAGGTTTTCATACAAATATTGATAGTACGAAGCTGTTTCCGATGAGCCAATTGGTATCGCAGACAATGCGTATGCCAGTACAAGCTAATAAAGCAATCGTCGGTCGCAATGCTTTTGCACATTCATCGGGTATTCACCAAGACGGATTCTTGAAAAATGCCGATACCTACGAAATCATCAATCCTCAGGATGTTGGAGTGCCAAAATCTTCGATTGTATTGACAGCTCGTAGCGGCCGCCATGCGTTGAAACATCGCCTCGAATTGCTCGGATTCAAATTCGATAAGCCACAATTAGACGGAATCTACAAGAATTTCTTGGTACTTGCCGATGAAATCAAAGAAGTGAACGATAAAGACTTGGTTAAGTTGGTAAGAGCTTAATCAGTGAAGATACAGTATTTAAAACCTCCAAGGTCTCGAAGACCTTGGAGGTTTGTTTTTACTTACCCCTCATTCAGTTTTTTTACACCCAAATAAATCGGGTAACTCAATGCCAAGAATATGAGGGCGTATTTGCTACTATCTAAATCTTGATAAACTGCTCCAATCAAAAAAAGTACCGAGACCACAATCAAAACCCAAGGTAAAATCGGATACCCAATCACTTTATAAGGTCTTGGTAAATCTGGTTCTTTTTTACGAAGCATCAGCAGTGAGGCAAAGCCAGCAGCGTAGCCAATCACAAAAAAGAAGGTTGCAATATCCGATAGTTTTCCGCACGTATCTTTTCCGCTGATTATCAATAATATCGACCCAATAGCCGTTAGAGGCATCGCAACGGCTGGTGTACCGCCTTTATTAACTTTCTGAACAGCTTTGACGAATAACCCATCGCGACTCATCGAATAAATCACTCGCGGAGCAAACATGATTTGGGCATTGACAATCCCCAAAATCGAAATCATCAAGAAAAACGTAACGATTTTGCTCGATTTCTCCCCAAAAATCAGCTTGATGGCATCTGCCGCTGCCAGTTTTGAATTGGCCAAAACCTCCATTGGCAAAATATACAAAATAGCCAAATTGACTAATAGGTAAATGGCAATAATCAATAACACCCCACCAATCATCGACTTGGGCAGATTCTTGGCTGGGTCGGTGTTTTCTTCGGCAAAGTAGGCCGCCGTATGCCAGCCATCAAAAGTATAAAAAACAGACTGTAACGAAACAATTAAACCCGTCAGCAAAGCGGGTTGTGCTACTTTTTGGGTTGTGTCAATCAAGGCTTGGGCTTTTACATCACCACCATACAAAAAACAGATTGCCACAAAAGCAAATAATCCGACAGCTTTCAAGAACGACATCACCTCTTGAGATTTCCCCGCCGATTTTGTCCCAATCCAATGAAAACCCATCAAAACTACCAAAATCCCAATGGCAATAAGCCTTATGTAAGATTCGGCCTTTGGCTGTAGCAAGGCAATGTACTCGCTCATGGTGTATGCCCCAAACCCCAAAGCCGCAACCGTACCGAGCCAACTCGTGATACCTACCACAAAGCCCACATAGTCGCCAAAAGCCCTGCGAGCATAAACATACCACGCTCCTGCTTTCGGAACCGAGATGCCTAATTCGAGCGTGCAAAGCACTCCAAGAAACGCATAAACACTAACTATCACCCAAACTGCCATTATCACCCAAGAATCACCTAAATTTGCTGCAATTGGTCCAGGCTTCCGCAAGATACCCGTTCCGATTGTTCCACCAATGGTTACTGCAATCCCGAAACCCACACCGAGTAGTTTTAATAGTTTATTTGAGTCTTGTGTTTCTTGGTTCATAGAGTTTAGATAGTTTTGAATGACGAAGCTATTTACGATATTTGAATACCCAAAGTAATAGATATTTGCTTTTGATTTGTAGAAAGTCCAGAATAAAATATGAAAAATATTCTTTTGATATTCGTCGGTGGTGGAGCAGGTAGCTTGGTGCGGTATTTTCTTGGCAAGATTGTTCAGCAAAACTTTGCAGTCTCTTTTCCTATCGGCACATTAATCGTCAACATCGTAGCGAGTTTTATCTTGGGGTTATTCGTGGGTAAATCTATCAGCACCGACGATACCCTCAAGGCTCTCATTGCCGTAGGTTTTTGTGGCGGATTCAGCACTTTTTCGACATTTAGCAACGAAACCTTACAATTGATTTTATCGGATAAACTTGGAGCGGGGCTTATCAATATCGTACTGAATGTAGTTTTTTGTGTTTTGGCTACTTATGCAGGAATCTGGATGGGTAAATAAATGAAAAATGGTCGGACTACTAAACCGACCACCATCAAAAACTGTAATTAAGCGTAAAATCAAAACGCTTTAGCTTAATCTATGAAACAAAACTACGACGTTTAAATGCTTTGCTCACATAGTTTAAAGTTTAGGTATTTAGGGGGAATTCAAATATCGATGTTGTTAAGAGGATTCCGTTGAGGGTTGCTCACGCAAGGCAAACAACCCGTTAGGATTCGTTTATAAATTCATCATAGGTTATATACACTGAAATCTTATGCAAAGATATGCAAAATATTTTCAACCATCCAAGAAAAATTTGCAATATTTTGCACTAATTTGCAAAAAAAATTAGGCTATGCTAAAAGAAGAACGTCAAAAGTTAATTTTGGACAAACTAAGTGCCGACAAAAAGATTAGTTTTGTTGAGTTGGGGCAATTCTTGAATGTATCTTATGATAGTATTCGCCGCGATATTATTGAGTTAGAAGACAAGGGGCTTCTCAAAAAAGTACACGGCGGAGCAGTGGCAAATTCGTACTTGTCGATTTTGGGTAATAAGCAAAATGGCTCATCCAACAAAAACGAAGAGCTATCAATTATCTACAAAAAAGCCCAAAAAATGTTCGATAATCGCCAAATAATCATCATGGATGGCGGTACAACCAATTTTTTCTTGGCCGAACAATTGCCCAAAACGCTCGAAGCCACGATAATAACAAACAGTCCGCCGTTGGCAATGGCCCTCAACGACCACCCCAAACTGGAGGTGATTCTGCTGGGTGGTACATACTACAAGCGTTATCAGATTACGTTGGGTAGCGAAGTTTCGAGGGCTTTGGAGCATATCAATGCCGACCTTTATTTTATGGGTGTCAATGGCGTACATCCCGAAAAAGGACTTACCATTAGGCACTACGAAGAGTCAATTATTAAGCAAAATATGATGAAGGCTGCCAAAAAGACGGTTTGCTGTGCCATCGAAGAGAAGCTCGGCGTGCAAGAATCTTACAAAGTTTGCAATTTTATGCAAGTTGATATGATGCTGACGCACCTAAAACCAACCGATGCCAAATTGGTCAATTACCAAAAACTCGGCGTTGATATTTGGTAAAGAATAAATCGGAGAGTCGCTATTCATTAATAAACCCGTGGTATGGCTAAATTTTAGAATTTTAGCCATACCACGGGTCTAAGCAAAACTATATCAGTTAGATACTTTTTACAGTATCTCGGATAATCTCTACACAATCCCACATTTGGTTTTCGGTAATCACCAATGGCGGAGCCAAACGGATTTTGTTACCGTGAGTAGGTTTGGCAAGTAAGCCGTTATCTTTGAGTTTAAGGCACAAATCCCACGCTAAATCCGAATCTTCGTCGGTATCAATCACAATGGCATTCAATAATCCTTTGCCTCGCACAAGTGTTACAACTTCGGTTTCTTCGACCAATTTATTCATCTCGTAGCGGAACAATTTACCTAATTCTTCGGCATTGTCGGCCAGTTTTTCGTCTTTTACTACTTGTAGAGCCTCCATCGCTACGGCACAAGCCAATGGGTTTCCGCCATAAGTTGAGCCATGTTCGCCTGGTTTGAGGGTCAGCATGATTTCGTCGTCGGCCAATACTGCCGATACCGGTAAAACTCCACCCGAAAGTGCCTTGCCCAAAATCACCATATCGGGGCGGATTTCGGCGTGGTCCGATGCCAACAATTTGCCCGTACGAGCGATACCCGTCTGCACTTCGTCGGCAATAAACAAAACATTGCTTGCTTTACACAATTTATAAGCCGATGGCAGATAATTATCGTCGGGTACATAAACGCCCGCCTCGCCTTGAATCGGCTCGACGATGAAACCCGCCACGTAAGGGTCGTTTATCAATGCGTTTTCGAGTGCTTCGAGGTCGTTGTAAGGCACTACTTCGATACCCGTCATAAACGGCCCGAAGTTGCGTCTGGCCGTAGGGTCGGTCGATGCCGAGATAATCGAAAGCGTTCGACCGTGGAAATTGCCACCAGCAAAGATAATTTTTGCTTTATTTTCTGGAATCCCCTTTACCTGATAACCCCACTTGCGGCAGAGTTTCATAGCCGTTTCAACGGCTTCGACACCGGTGTTCATTGGCAATACTCGGTCGTAGCCAAAGAAATTGGTAATGTATTCTTCATAACGCCCCAACATCGAGTTATAAAATGCTCTCGACGTAAGCGTTAGTTTTTGCGATTGCTCAATCAAAGCATTGATGATTCGAGGATGGCAATGCCCTTGGTTGACAGCCGAATACGCCGATAGAAAATCGTAGTAACGTTTGCCTTCGACATCCCAAACATAAACGCCTTGTCCTTTATCCAATACAACTGGAATCGGATGATAATTATGAGCTCCGAATTTCTCTTCAAGCTCAATGAGGTGGTCGGTTAATGTTAGTTCCTGAATCATAATGTTTATACTTTTGCGATGAATAATATACAAAAATGTTAATTTGACTTAATATTTTATATTTATAAGTTATATTTATTAATTAAATTAAAAATTAAAATTTATTAACTTTTAATTTAATACTATAAGTTAAATTTGACTTTTATAATATCAGAATCTGTATGAATGAATTAGACGAATTTGATAAAAAAATATTGGTACAATTAGAGAAAGACGGTAGAAAACCGTATTCTGAAATCGCAAAAAATCTCGGAATCTCGAACACAATGGTGCATCAGCGAGTTTCTCGTATGAAGCGAATCGGCGTTTTGAAAGGTGCGGGTATCATCCTCGACGAGCGAAAATTAGGCTACGAATGGGGAGCTTTTACGGGAATCGTCTTAAAAGAAGATTCAGATTCTAAAAAAATCATCGAAGAACTCAAACAGATTCCCGAAGTGACCGAGTGCTACTACATCACGGGGCAATACACGCTGTATATCCGAATCGTGGCAAAAAACAGCGAACACATGCGGCAGGTTCTCTACGATAAAATTGATAACATCGAGGGCGTTCTCAAAACCGAATCTCTTATTGATTTTGGGGCGGCATTCAAACGAAATGTAAGTGTAGAGATTTGAAAAACGGCATCTAAGACAGATTCAACAAATCTTTTGTCATAATTTTACGGCTGAGAAGTCCGACAATTGATTGATTCATCAATAATTCAAAAATTCTATTTTAATGCAAAACATTATTTATTGGTTTAGAAATGATTTACGCCTGCACGATAACGAGGGTTTGGTCAAGGCTGCCGAAGCAGGTAAAGTAACGCCGGTTTATATTTTCGACACAACTAATTTCAAGAAAAACCACATTGGCCTTAATCGAACTGGGTATTTTAGGGCAAAATTTTTGATGGAATCTCTGACCGATTTAAAGCAGAATCTCCAAAAAATCGGCTCCGATTTAGTTATTCGAGTGGGCGACCCTGTCGAGATACTCTACAAAATGGCGATGGATTTAAACACATCGGCGATTTATGCCAGCAAAGAGGTAACGCAAGAAGAAACCGACGTGGAAGCCAATCTTTCTAAAAAACTAAAGCCTGTCAATATTGACCTCGAACTTGTCTGGATTGCAACGCTCTATCACGCACGAGATTTGCCATTTCAGATTAACTTTTTGCCCGATGTTTTTACCGAATTCCGTAAAAAATTAGAGAAATCGGGTAAAATCAGACGAACTTTCAAGGCAATTGAAAAACTACCTGCCGTTAGCGGAATCGACTTGGGCGAGTTTCCAAGTTATGCCGATTTGGGTATCGAAGAATTGACACTCGATAAAAGAAGTGTACTGAATTTTGAAGGTGGCGAAACCGCGGGACTGAAACGATTGAACGAGTATTTGTGGGAAAAAGACTTGCTCAAAACTTACAAAGAAACCCGAAACGGCCTGATTGGAGGCGATTATTCATCGAAATTTTCGGCTTGGATGAGTCTGGGTTGCCTTTCGCCTCGAAAGATTTACGAAGAAGTAAAACGCTACGAAGCCGAAGTTACGGCCAATGACTCTACGTATTGGTTGATTTTTGAATTGATTTGGCGTGATTATTTTCATTTTGTGGCTCTCAAATTTGGCACAAGGCTGTTTAAAGCAAGCGGAATCAGGATGGACATTACCAAAAAGTGGAAACGAGATTATGAACTTTTCCGTCTCTGGGCCAATGGCGAAACGGGCGTTGATTTTGTAGATGCCAACATGAAGGAGCTAAACGCCACGGGTTTTATGTCGAATCGAGGGCGGCAAAATGTGGCAAGTTATTTGGCAAAAAATCTCGGCATCGACTGGACTTGGGGAGCGGTTTATTTTGAGAGCAAACTGATTGATTATGATGTTTGTAGCAACTGGGGCAACTGGAACTACATCGCTGGCGTAGGCAACGACCCACGCGAAGACCGAATGTTTAACATCGAACGCCAAGCCTCAATGTATGACCCCAAAGGCGAATATGTGAAACTGTGGATTGGATAAAATTAAGTTTTTGAGGGAGGCTCAAAATCTCCCTCTTTTCATAAGCCCAAATTTACCAAAACTGCTCCGCTGCTCTTTACGGTAAATGCCGAATCATTCAAGACGATAGTTCGGCCGTCAGTTCCTAAATCCCAGAGATTTCCTCTCAAAAAAACATTCAAACCTTTTGTGATTCCCGCCTCGGGCTTCGCACGACCACCCATTGCGTGCTTGAGCCAAGCTTGTTCGAGCGTAATTTGCCCAACGTCTTTTACCAATTCTTTAGGGGTCTCAGAGCCAGAGTAACCGCTCCAAGGCTTGGCCCAATAGCCGTTTCCGTTTGAATACGACGGCACAACAATAAACTTTGCACCTTTTTGCTTTAATGTCTTATACGATGCCGAATACCAAGCATCAGCACAGATTAAAACTCCCATTTTACCGATTGGCGTATCAAAAACTGGGATTTCGTCGGGTTTATTGGTGCATACAAAGGTAGATTCGTCGGCGGTCGGAAAAGATTTTTTCACTAATTGTTCATAAATCTGTCCATCGGGTCTAAAAACTGCAGTGATATTTGCTAAATCTCCATTATACACTTTCAAACGTCCATTTTCAACCTTCGGATTCGGCAATAAAATTGACCCAGCAACAACTGTAACTTTGTATTGCTGGGCTAATTCACTAAAAACTTTTTGATAAACAATCGCCATCTGCTCGGCTTTCATGGCAAACACCGAGTACTGAATTTTATCTTTTACATCAGGAGCCAAAAAGTAAGCCTTGACGAATCCAAAAACGTGGCTCGATACCATCGTGGTCATCGCATCCTGAATGTTCTTTTCTTCATAAATCGCTGTTTTTTCGTTTAAGGCAACAAGCCAAGAACCAATGTATTCGGGCAAAACCACAACCGTTCGGTTCGGAATCAGCCATCCTTTTTGATGAGCTTGGTCGAAATAAAATTGTATTTTTTGCTGAAAACGTCCCTCAGTTGCATAGTCGCCCACTTCCATAAATGGCTGAATACCAACTATATTACTCCTATTGGTTGAGTCGGTATAATTTTCAAAACTATCAATTTTAAAAGATTGAGGTTTATCGAATCCTTTTCCGATATTCGACCAAACCAAATACCCCACCAAGAGTGCAATCAGTACAAAAAGAGCTTTTTTCATAGATTCAGAATGATGTTTTTTATTCATTCAGGAATGAAATTTACTCATAAAAACGTTATTGATTTGCATTAAAGTTAAATTTGCTTTTTTGATGCACAGAAAAATTAAAATTGTGAACGGATAACGTGGAACAACAACCAATACAAAACGACAAAAATACGATTCGAGTACCAATTGTGATGGGTATTTCGATTGCAGCAGGTATCCTGATTGGAGCAACTTTTTTTGGTGGAAGACGTAGCGGCGGCAGCGATGTGGCTCAGAACATGACTAAATTTAAGGAGGTCATGAATCTGATTGATAAAAACTACGTCGATAAGGTCAGTACAGACTCGTTAGTGGATTATTCTATCGAAAAAATGATAGAAAAACTCGACCCTCACACCTACTATTTTCCGGCCAAAGAGGCCGACTTGGCACGCTCTCAACTACAAAGTGGTTTTGATGGAATTGGGGTCGAGTTCAATATTTTTAATGATACACTCTACGTAATCACGCCGCTGGCAGGTGGACCATCAGAAGCCGTTGGGATTCAGAGCGGAGATGCAATCGTTAAGGCTGACGGCACTCAACTCACGGGGGCGAAGCTGGATAACAATCTGGTTTTCAATAAATTGAGAGGAGAGCGAGGCTCTGAGGTGAAACTCGAAATCAAACGTCGTGGATTCAAGAATCTGTTAAAGTTTACGGTCAAGAGAGATAAAATTCCGTCGTATTCGATTGATGCGGCGTATTTGATGCCCGATAAAAAGACGGGGTATATCAAGATAAATCGTTTTACAGAAAGTACTTACGATGAATTTAAAGAACACCTCGAAAACCTCAAAAAGCAAGGATTGACGCAATTGATGATAGATTTGAGAGGAAATCCGGGTGGATACATGAATCGTGCAACTGATATTGTGGATGAGTTGGTTGGTGGCAATGGCGTAATTGTTTATACAGATGGAAAAGACGACCGCAACGACCAAAAAACCAATGCCCAAAAAGATGGGATGTTTGAGAAAGGAGCCATTGTTGTTTTGGTTGATGAAGGCAGTGCTTCGGCATCTGAGATTGTTTCGGGGGCTTTGCAAGACTACGACCGAGCGATTATCGTGGGGCGTCGTACTTTTGGCAAGGGATTGGTACAGCAACCGTTTCAGTTATCGGATGGTTCGGAGCTTAGACTGACGATTTCGAGATATTTTATTCCGAGCGGCAGAAGCATTCAGAAGCCTTATGTAAAAGGTCATGGCGAAGAATATGCCCACGAACTCTCGACACGGGTAGGCGAATATTTTATTGCGGATAGCATCAAAAATAATCCAAAACTGCGATTTAAAACTAAAGGTGGACGCACCGTTTATGGCGGTGGCGGAATTACGCCCGATGTATTTGTTCCGCGAGATACCAGCTATATTTCGGGGTATTTGCTCGAATTATTCAACAGAAATATAATCCGTGAATATGCTCTCAATTACGCTACTCAAAACGGCAAAAACATTGGCAAACAGCCTTTTGAGCAATTCTACAAGGATTTTGTCGTGACTGATGCTATGCTAAACGATTTGAAAAATCTGGCTACTTCGGCTGGCATTAAATTCAATCAAGCAGATTTCAATCGTTCAAAAGCATTCATCCAAACCCAAACAAAAGCCTTGATTGCAAGGCAGATTTGGCAACGAAATGTGAAGAAAGGCTTAAATAATGAGTTTTATCAGGTAATCTATTCTGAAGACCCTATGATAAAAGTCGGCATGGGGCAATTTGAAAGAGCAAAGAATATTTTGAAGTAATAAACAAACCTAAAGTAAAAACAAACCTCCAAGGTCTTCGAGACCTTGGAGGTTTACAAAAATCCTCGTAGGCTCACCTCAACAAGTCATCCTTTTCGTTGATTTTTCTTCATTTTCTCAAAAATAGTAGTTTTTCGCAATTTTTTACGAATTTTGCAGGCTCGTTGCTTGGTATGGTTTTTGTCGTTTTCGATAAAAGTGTAACCAAAAAGACGTTTTAATGAAAACAATACTGACATTTCCTGTGAACCTTATTCGTGCTATCTTTTCGGCAATCGGCGGATTTTTTAACCTAATCAATAGCCAGATTGCAGCTTTTATCAAATCACTCGGCAATCCAACTACCAGTTCGGTTGTTTCTATCAAAGGCTTAATCATCTCTTTTGTTGTGGGTATTGTTGTAGCTGTCGTTGCGGTGGCTCTACAACCATTCGGATTAGCCAATTTCGATAATCCAGACAAAACCTTGTTTTTAGCGGGTTTCGGAGCAGCAGCCGTTATCGGGATGCTAATTTGCCAATTTGCATTACCATCTGTTTTGGGTAGTTTTTATAACGAATACCGCTGGACCGTCGGCAAGCAAATCATCCATATACTTATCTGTGTATTTGTGGTTTCGGCTTTGTCAATCATTTACAGTCACCAATTCAAAATCGCCCAATTCGACTTTGCAATTGATTTAGCTAAAGTATTGGCAATCAGCGTGATTCCTGCGGTAATCTTGGCATTCATCAACGAAAAATCGGCTCGAAATGGTTTCATTTTAAAAGCAGAAAGTATCAACTCAAGCCTCAAAAATCAGACAATTACAAAGGCTACCCAGTTGATTCCAAACATGACATTTGTAGGCGAAAACGGAGCTAAGTTGAGTATTTTGCCCAATCAGTTGATTTATGCCGAAATATCAGCCAACTCCACAGAGTTTCACTATCAGAGTTTTATGAGTATCGAAAAAATGTCGATGCCAATCGGCAAAGCCGTTGTCGAGAAAGAATTAGCTTCGCACCCGCAGTTTGTGCGTTGTCATCATAACTTTATCGTTAATTCTCACGCAATCCAAAATGTAACGGGTAGCGGGCGTGGCTATGATTTGACAATCGCCCGTGTTAATCGTGAAATTGCGGTAGCTCGTAGATTTAATACGCACATAGAGAAAATCTGACGCAACCATCCATATCAAAAAACCGTTATATAGGTTGAACACACGTTCAACCTATTTTTTTTTCGATAATTCATTGAAATTATCGAATCATTTGTAAATTGTCCTCCGAAAAACCCCTTGATGGATGCGTAAGATATTCCTAACCATATCGTTTTTATCGGCAACACTAATGGTGTTTGCCCAGCAAGACCCACAATTTAGTCACTATTTTTTTAATCATCTGTACTTAAACCCCGGTGCGGCAGGTTCTGAGAACGTGACTCGTTTTCAGGGAATCTACCGTATGCAGTATGTTGGCTACACAGGTACTTTTGATGATGGTGGAGCACCCGTTTCGCAGGTTTTTTCGGCCAATGTTCCTCTCAAACAGATAAGAAGCGGCGTGGGTGTGTATTTTATGAATGACCGAATCGGCGTGAGTACCAATCAAGATTTGCAACTTTCGTACGCCTATCATTTGCCAATTGGCGGTAGCCAATTAGCCATTGGTGTGCGTGGTGGATTATATTCGAGGGGCATTGATTACAGCCGCCTCCGTGCCAGAGACGATAACGACCCAGTTTTAGCCACGGGCAATGTCCGCCAGTCGCAATTAGATTTAGGAGCAGGTGTTTATCTTTACAATCCAGGATTTACATTGGGCGTTTCGATGGCACATATCAACGAGCCAAAATTTGGGTTAGGTTCGCAGAATGGTCAAAACCCACTCAAAAGAGCCGCTTACCTGACAGGAAGTATGCTTGTGGGACTTTCGTACACGCTCGATTTGACCCCGATGTTTGTTGTAAAATCTGATTTATCAACTATTTCGGCCGAAGCAGGGGCGATTGCAACCTACGACAACCGTTTTTATTTTGGCGGAAGCTACCGCTGGGACGACGCCGCTACGGCAATGATTGGGGCAAATCTGCTGAATAATTCACTTCGTCTGGGCTACGCCTTCGACTTGGTGATTACAGGGTCTGCTGCCAAAAGTGCGACTTCGCACGAAATCATGGCAAGCTACACGATTCAGCCATTCAGAGCGGGTAAAAAATCAATTATCCGTACTCCTCGTTATCGTTATTGATAGATTTTTAGAATTATCCGAAATATACTCGTAATTTTGTAGTCCGAAAGGCGTTTGAAAACCTCAGACGCCTTTTGCACGTTTATACAAGCAAATATTGAAACATGGCTCAAAAGCGTAACTCTGCCCTTACATTTGTATTTATCACGATGCTGATTGACGTGATTGGTATTGGTATCATCATTCCCGGAATCCCCGATTTGCTGAAACATATCACTGGCGGAACCCTCAGCGATGCAGCCGAAGAAGGTGGTTTGCTGATGTCGTCTTATGCCATTATGCAGTTTTTCTTTTCGCCAATTATTGGCGGATTGAGCGATAAATACGGCCGTCGTCCTGTTTTGTTGGCCTCATTGTTTGGATTTGGGATAGATTACTTATTGACGGGCTTTGCTACGAATATCTTTTGGCTGTTTGCGGGTCGAATCTTTGCGGGTATTTTTGGTGCGAGTTTTAGCACCGCAGGTGCATACATTGCTGATGTGAGCGAACCCGAAAAAAGAGCCCAAAATTTCGGACTTATCGGTGCGGCTTTTGGTCTTGGATTTATTCTTGGGCCAATGATTGGTGGTTTTGTTATCAAATTGGGTGAAAGGGCCCCGTTCTTCGTAGCGGCGGCATTGGCATTGCTCAATTTTGTTTATGGATATTTTGCTTTGCCCGAATCCTTAAAACCCGAAAACCGTCGTGAATTTGAATGGAAAAGGGCAAATCCTATCGGTACGCTTCGCCAAATGTTCAAATACGATTCGGTTTTAGCCTTAATTATTCCGTTCATTCTGATTACAATTGCCGGATACGCCACTCAAAGTACATGGGCTTACTTTACCCGTGAACAATTTGGTTGGGATGGTACAATGGTCGGCTATTCGCTTGCGATGGTTGGTTTGATGGCAGCCATCGTACAAGGTGGGTTAACTCGTGTCGTAATTCCGAAATTGGGCATGGAGAAATCTATTTATATTGGTTTGGTACTTTGGGCAGTTGGATATGTCATGTACGCAATGGCTACCGAAGGCTGGATGATGTTTGCATTTACGGTTATTGCTGCTTTAGGAGGTATAGCAATGCCTGCTTTGCAGGGAATCATGTCTAATGCTGTTCCGCCAAACGAGCAAGGCGAACTTCGTGGCGGCTTGACGAGCCTAATGAGTCTAACAGCCATTATTGGTCCACTTTTGATGTCGTATTCGTTTGCTTATTTTACTGATAAGAAAAACAGCATTTATCTACCAAGTATTCCGTTTTGGATTGGTGCAGGATTGGTTTTTATCAGTTTGATTTGGATTTTTCAGGCACTAAAAAAGAAAGTACAGGATTAATATTGGATTACAAATCCAAATCAGTTTAGTTCGGAATTTTAAATTCCGAACAACTAAAACCCTTCTCTTGCGAAGAGAAGAGCAGCGAATGAAGTAAACACGACTTTATTTCACCCCAACGATGTCTGAATCTCAATTGGGTTACTCAAAATTTTATGGACTGGACAAGCATTGGCAATCGCCACGAGGCGGCTACGTTGCTCATCGTCTAATTCTCCTTTTGCATCAACCATTCGGATGAATGTAGTCTTGGGTTTGCCATCTATAACTTCCTGATTAATAGATACTTGCACATTGATTTCTTCTACATTCCAGCCTTTTCGATTGACATACATACGTAGCGTAATGGCTGTACAAGATGCCAACGAAGCCAAAAGAAAATCGGTTGGTTCGGGGCCAAGGTCTTGTCCACCCAAATCTTGGGGTTCGTCACCTATTATTGTGTGCCTATCGGTTTTTAGGGTTGTTTTGTATAATTCGCTGCCAATGCTGGCGGTTACTGATTTCGGAGAATCTGCCATGAATTTTGTTTTTTGTATCATAACACAAATCCAAACGCAAAAGATTCCGTAATTTTGCCAAATGGATTATCAACTCATTTTGGGATGTTTGGCTGCTGTTTTGGCAGGTTTTATTGACTCTATCGTGGGCGGCGGCGGGCTGGTGCAAGCCCCTTCTCTATTCATACTTTATCCGCAATTAAGAGTTCCTAATATCATCGGTACAAATCGTTTTGCATCGTTTATGGGTACAGCAGTGGCGGGTTATCAGTATTCAAAAAAAGTAAAAATCCCTATCAAAACCATTCTTTTTGCGGGTTTTGGAGCAGCTACTGCTTCGTATTCGGGAGCTTTGATTTCGAGCTTAATGAATGAGCAAATCCTGAAACCTACGATACTGGTTTTGATGACACTCATCGCCATTTACACCTACCGAAAAAAAGATTTAGGACAAACCGAAAAACACCACGTAAATCCGCATCGTCTGCCTTATTATGGCCTTTTGATTGGCGTAATCACGGGTTTTTATAACGGATTTGTAGGCCCCGGAACGGGCAGTCTTTTGGTTTTTGGATTTGTAAGTATCGTTGGATACAGTTTCCTAACGGCCTCGGCAGTTTCAAAAATCATCAATGTTGTAGCCGATATTTCATCTTTAATCTTCTTTGTAGCCAAAGGATTCGTGATTTACAAAATCGCAATCCCAATGATGATTTGCAACATGATTGGCTCTTATTTTGGCAGTAAAATGGCTATTTTACGCGGAAACTCCTTTGTAAGATACGTATTCTTAGTTGTAGTTTTTGGATTAATCCTCCGATTCGGATACGATATTTTTACTTCAAATATGCAATAGCAGTTTCGAGGATGGTGTCTTTACCAGCGGCTTCATCTTCTTTTTTCATATCAACCTTAATATCTGGCACTACGCCGCTTTCGATTTGTTCTTTTTTGAGATTCACCAATTGTGTTCCGGAGAATCGGTACTTCCAGCCGTTCATCAATTCACCACTAAATGGTGCTCCGCCACCACCACCAGTTTGGTCGCCGATGAGCGTAACATTGGGCAATTCTGACATCACCGAGGCAAACCAGTTGGCCGCCGAATATACCTTGCGATTTGTCAACAAAACGACTTTGCCTTTGTAAGAAATACTCTCGTACTTTTTGATTTGATATGCGAAATAATCGGTAAAATCGCCACTTTTTGCCGATTTTTTGTAGCGTTCGTAGCCAACGATGAAATCTTGCGGAACAAAAAATTGGGCAATCACATCGACCATTGCCAACGCCCCGCCCGTGTTATCTCTAATATCAATAATAATACTCTTGACAGATTGGTATTTCTGAATCAATTTGCCCAACTGCTCGGCGTCTGAAATACCCATAAAACTTTCGTACTGAATGTACGCCATATCGTTGGGCAAGAGCCTATTCTTGAAAGGACCTGCAATTTCGTAGTTTTTGCCGAGGTAATTTCGCTCAATGATGTTGGCATTAAAGTTGGCAGGATAATCTAAGTACCAATCCCAACTCCGCGAAACATCAAAGTCAGATTGTAGATTGGTGTGTCCGTCACGCAATTCATTCATCATCGCCGCCATTACCGAAAATAATTCTCGCTCGGTCATCGAATCTTTAATCTGTGGTCGGTATTTTTTGTAGATGGCGTTCCAGTCGATTTTTTTGTACTCGAAGAATGTATAGCGTTGATTTACTTCTTTCCAAAGCAATTCAAAATTATTGGTCGGCGTATTGGCCGGGTCTTTTTCGATAAGTAGCTGCTCGCACGACGAAACCGCAAACAATAAACTGATTATCAGGCCAAAACGTAGTAGTGGAGTCATAAGCACAAAATAAAATCTACTTTCAGAACGTTAAATATCTGGTTTTTGATACATTTGGTCAAAATTTTGCTACATATATTTTACAGTTAAGTTTTTTTTGACTTATCTTTAAACCATATTTACTAAAATTGCGTCTATAAGTTAAAATGTTTTGTAAAGTAAGCCACAAGACAAATCAACATACATAATCTATTACAATATGAAAAAGATTGGATTTCTACTTTTATCATTCGGCATTATCGGACTCACAAATATTTCTTGTAAAGAAAAAGTAGCACCGGTTTCGGAGCGTATCGCTAAAAACTGGACAGCAAGCTCGGTAAAAGAAGGAACAAGTGTAGTTTATACAAAAGGTGGTACAAGCAATGTAAGACCAGGGTATTCGAGCTTCAGCCTAAACCTTGCGGCTGCTCCGACGGCATCGTTGAGAGAGTATGACAATAACTCATTCACTGGTCAATACGATGTAACCGATACAAAATTGACTTTGAAAAGCCTTAACCCACAACCAACTGGTACGGGCGGAACAATCGAATACACAATCGTTAGCCTTAATAATGAAGGCACTGAGTTGAAACTACTTCGTACTACACCAAGCCAAAAAACTGGGACAAATACAAACGAGTACACGTTGGTTTCTCAATAAGAATAGATTTTGTATAATCGAATTACGATATAAAAAAATGCTTTCAGGGGTCTCTGAAAGCATTTTTTGTTTATTTCTTCATGTATTCTACGTATTTCGGAAAAGCCAATTCGGGGTCAGCAATTTCGGGATGCCAACGTTTTTCCCATTCAAAACTATAATATCCACTGTAATTATCTTTTCGCAGAATCGCCAGAGCCTCATTGATTGGTCCGTTGCCCTCGCCTGCATAAACGTAATTAAATTTACCATCGGCTCCGATAACCCCGTCTTTCATGTGTACGTGTTCGATATACGGTTTGAGAGCAGCATACATCTCTTTAGGTGGCTGTTTGGTTACGACAAACATATTGAAGTAATCCCAAATCAGGCGAATTTTACGAGTATCGACTTGCTTCATTATCCAAACTAAATCATCGGTACGAACCACATCGCCGTGGGTTTCGAGTAGGATTTTTACTGGGATATTTTTGGCGTAATCGGTCAATTCAACCAATCCCGAAGCGATTTTTTCGAGCGTAGCTTCTTTGGTATATTCTTTCGGTAGATTATTCGGAAAAACCCTAATGTACGGACACTCTAACTGAGCTGCCAAATCTATATACCTTTGGGCGTGGTCTAATTGCTCGGTACGTTTAGCAGCCTCATGAATGTGTAGATTTGCCGACGAACCTAAATTGATGATTTTCAGACCTTTATCTTTGGTACGTTGCAGCGTTTCTTTGGTCTGGGTGCTAAATTCGGGGCATTTCAGTAAGTCAATTTCTTTTCCAAGACCACGTAGCTCGATAGCCGAGTAATCCCATTTTGCAGCATTTTCGATGATTTGTTGGTAGCTCCAGTCGGGGCAGCCTAATGTAGAAAAAGCCAATTTAAGCTTAGATTTTTTGGCAAAAGACTGTGCAGCCGCAAAGCTACCAGCCGTGGCAAGGAGAAACTGACGGCGGTTCATGGTTATTTTTTAGGTTGAATAGTTAATATTTTGTCAATCAGTTGTCATTTTGTTGCTGGATGTTAAAAATAGCACGCAGATAACGCCGATATTCTAACGCTGATTTTTACGGATTCAATAAAAATCGTTATTGGAATAAATATCTCTCAATTAAATGACAACTGACTGACTATAAATATTTTATGCTCCTTCAAACTGACGGAGGAATCTCACATCATTCTCAAAGAACATTCTCAAATCTTTTACTCTATACTTGAGATTGGCGATACGCTCAACACCCATTCCGAAGGCAAAACCTGTGTATTCTTCGGGGTCGATTCCGCAACTTGCCAAAACGTTAGGGTCAACCATTCCCGAACCCGCAATCTCTACCCAACCGCTACCTTTACACATATTACAGCCTTTTCCACCGCAAATAAAGCACGAAACATCAATCTCGGCCGAAGGCTCCGTAAACGGGAAATAACTCGGACGCAAACGTACCGTAACGTCTTTGCCGTACATCTCTTTGGCAAAGTGCAGAAGTGTATCTTTTAGGTCTTTGAAAGACACATTTTTATCAACATAAAGCCCTTCAATCTGGTGGAACTGGCAGTGTGCCCGTGCCGAAATAGCCTCGTTGCGGTAAACACGACCAATCATTATCGAGCGGATTGGCGGCTTTTTGCGTTCCATCAAGCGAATCTGTACGTTTGAAGTATGCGTACGCAGTAATACATCGTCTTTTTGTATTTCTTTTTTCTCTACGAAGAAAGTATCCTGCATATCGCGAGCAGGGTGATGCTCGGCAAAATTAAGGGCTGTGAAATTATACCAGTCGGTCTCGACCTCTGGACCTTCTTCGTGATTAAAGCCCATTCTTCCGAAAATCTCTAACACACGCTGACGCACCAATGTAAGCGGGTGAACCGTACCCGTAAAATTGGGGGCTTGTGGTAGGGTCAAATCTGTGCCACTTCCTGCTGCTTCGCTTTCGTTGTTTTCGATAGCTTCGGTAAAATCTTTCAGACGTTGCTCGGCAAGGGTTTTGAGTTTATTCAATTCCTGACCTACGGCACGTTTTTGGTCGTTGGCTACGGTCTTGAAATCTTCAAAGAGGTCATTCAAAAGACCTTTGCGGCTTGTATATTTTAGGCGATAGTTTTCTAACTGGTCTTTGGTCTTGACCTCAATCGCTTCGATTTCTCTTAAAATGTTCTGAATTTTGTCTAACACAGGCGTACCGTTTAATAAAATTATACACAAAGATAGGAATATTGTCAGAATTGTCTTATACTTTTGAAGCCATAAAGTCAAAAAAGGCTGTCGAGGGTTATAAAACTTTCAAGATACGTATTACGTAATTTTACGTATTTTGATTGGGGTTATTACCCTATTTTGTTGTAAAGAACTTTCATAAATTATTGATATTCAGCAATTTATGAAAAAATCATAAAATTTGGTCATTTGCGTTATCTTATGCTATGATGTATGTTTGAAAACTCAAAAACGTACTCTATAGCCATGAACACAAATAGATTTAACTTGAACGAAAACGGCATTGCCGAAAAATTTAAGTTTCGTTATCAAAATCGCTTTATTTCGATTCCGGTAGAGCAGATTTCACATTTAGAAGGCGATTGCAACTATACATTGGTTTATACAAAAACCAATCGAAAATTTGTAACGGCTTACACACTTAAAAATTTTGAGAACATTCTCGATAAACAAAAGTTTGTAAGAGTACACAAGTCGCACATCGTAAACCTAAATTGTATCGAGGGCATGGATTTACAGAAGTATTCGGGTGAGATTAAGCTAAATTGCGGTAAGCATTTGGAGGTTTCGAGAAGGAAACTCAAAAATCTGACCGATAAAATTGATAAATACAACATAAAGCCAATGTAATTGGCAAAATGATATTATTCTTTTCATAATACTTTTTAGTGGTTAGGTGATGAAGAAAACAGTTGTCCTTTGGACGGCTGTTTTTTGTTTTTTATCGCAAAGCGTTTTCTTTTTCACCCAAAAAGAGTGAAATTCGCAAATCAGTATGCTGAATGGACTAATTTTTGCGTTCTTTAAAAGTTATTTTACAATTCTAAAAATACTCAGTGCCGTAATTGGGGTTGAGCCTTACCATTATGAAACTATTACGACGTATTTCGGTAATTTTCTTGGTACTTTTCGGGGCGGTTTTTGTGGCTTTTAAGTCTGACGACCGCTACTTTGAGATTGCTAAGAACCTCGATATTTTTGCAACGATGTTCAAAGAACTCAACGCCTACTACGTTGACGAAATCAACCCCAACCGTGCGATGCGTCTGAGCATCGAGGGGATGTTGAAACAACTCGACCCTTACACCAACTTTTATCCCGAAGATGATATAGAAGACTACATGACCATGACGACGGGTAAATACAACGGCATCGGTGCTACTGTAACCCCTCGCAATGGCAAACAACTCGTTGTGATGATTTATGAAGGCTCGCCAGCTGATAAAGCAGGAATGAAAATCGGAGATGAAATCATCAAAATTGATGGTGTCGATATTGTGAATCGTAAAGGCGTTGATATTGGTAGATTGCTCAAAGGGCAAACAGGTACAAGCGTGAAATTGGCGGTAAAACGCTACGGACAGAATTCGCCAGTTGAACTGACCGTCGGGCGTGATATTGTCAAAACGCTCAATGTTCCGCACCACGGCATGATAAATAATGAAGTTGGGTATATTCAACTCAATGATTTTACGGCAACAGCCGCAAAAGAAGTAAAAACGGCATTTAACGACCTAAAAGCCCAAGGAATGAAGCAATTAGTGTTTGATTTGAGAGGCAACCCTGGTGGACTTTTGAATATGTCGGTCGAGATTTGTAATATGTTTTTGCCGAAGGATGCCTTGATTGTCGAGACTCGTGGTAAAGTAGCCGAATGGAATCGTAAATACAACGGCACCGAACAGCCGATTGATACCGATATGCCGATTGTGGTTTTGATAAATAGCCAGAGTGCTTCGGCGGCCGAGATTGTGAGTGGTACACTCCAAGACTACGACCGTGCGGTGCTGATTGGTCAGAAATCTTTTGGTAAAGGATTGGTACAAACAACCCGTGATTTATCGTACAATACGAAGATGAAAATCACGACAGCTAAATATTATATTCCGAGCGGACGCTGTATTCAGGCGATTGACTACACACACCGCAATGCCGATGGCAGCGTAGGCAAAGTGCCAGATTCGCTCAAAACCGCTTTCAAGACTAAAAATGGTCGTACGGTTTATGATGGTGGCGGTGTTGACCCCGATATTAAACTCGAAGTAAACGCTATGTCTTCGGTTACGGCAAATTTATTGACCAAAAGCATGATTTTTGATTATGCTACGAAGTATTATTTTGAGCATCCTAATTTAAAACCAGAAAAGAATTTTTCGATACAAGACTCTGATTATCAAGACTTTATAAATTGGCTCAAAACAAAAGATTTCACGTATTCGACTGCAACCGAAAAACAATTGGATAACCTCGAAGCATCGGCAAAGAAAGATAAGTCTTTAGATATGATTCAGGAGCAAATCAAATTGTTGCGTAGCAAAATTGACCAAAGCAAACAACAAGACTTAATAAAATTCAAGAGCGAGATAAAAGAACAACTCGAAATCGAGATTTTGAGCCGATATTATTATCAAAAAGCCATGAAGTTTGTTTCGTTCGAGAAAGATAACGAAGTGCAAGAAGCACTTAAATTATTTAAGGATATGTCTCGTTATCAGTCGATTTTGAAAGGAAGTAAGTAATTTTTGGTAAGCTAAGCATTTTATCAAACCTCCAAGGTTTTAAAAACCTTGGAGGTTTTTAATAAACCGCAAACTCAAAACAGTGCAAATTTTAAGCATAGATACAACCACGAAAGGCTGCTCGGTGGCTCTGCACCAAGACGGTAAACTGTTATCAATCAGTGAGTTATATTCAGAAAAATCTTCTTCTGGAATGCTCACCACATTGATACAAAATACCACTCATGCGGCCGGACAAAAATTGAGCGATATTGATGCCTTTGCCGTTGCCAAAGGCCCAGGTTCTTATACAGGATTGCGAATCGGAGTTTCGACGATTAAAGGGCTTTGCTATACGCTTGAAAAACCGATGATTGCTATCAATTCGTTGGAGGCGATGGCTTTACAAATTAAAGATTTCTTTGGAGAAGACACCCTGCTCTGCCCGATGATTGATGCTCGCCGAATGGAAGTTTATTGTGCTGTTTATCAATCTGCTACACTAAAAGAGGTCGAAGAAACGCACGCCAAAATCATTGACGAGGCATCGTTCGCTGATTTATTAAGCCAGAACAAAATGGTTTTCTTTGGCGATGGGGCCGATAAATGCAAGGCAACTTTTGATGGTAATCCGAATGCTATTTTTTTAGATACGATGATTAATCCTTCGGCTCGAACGGTCGGGAAATTGGCAACGCAAGCGTTTATCAACGGACAATTTGAAGACGTCGCTGATTTTGAGCCATTCTACCTAAAAGATTTTATGGCAACAACACCCAAAAAGAGTTTATTTGTTTGATAGTCTTGTAGATTTTGAAACATCTTCCTTTAAAACCGTGACACGGCTATCTACTAAAATTGGTAGAATTGAAAGCCCGAAGGTTATCCGTGCCACGGATTCCTCGTTCAATAGTACCGATAAGTTTCAGCGTATTCTTCTTGACATTGAACTTGAAACTTTGAACAAAAACCCTATCTTGGCACCGTAAAGTACATGATAAAGGCAATCGTCGAAAAGACGATATTAGGCAGCCAAACTGCCAACATCGGTGGCATATTGCCCGACTCGGCGATACCTTTTGACATGATGTAGAAAAGGATATACACAAACGCCAGCACGAAACCTATCGCAATCTGAAAGCCCACACCGCCACGTGCCTTACGAGCCGATACAATCAACCCCATAATCGAAAGGATAATCACGGCGAAAGGCGTAGCAAAACGCTGATAAAATTCTATTTGAAAAGATTCAATACCCTCCGCTCCACGACTTTTGATAAGATTTATACGTTCGTTGAGTTCTGGAATCGTAAATGTTTCATGAATCTGGTGAGTATTCTCAAAATCGCTTGGGTTTAGGCTAATCGTTGTATCTTTCGGAACGTTTCCGTAAACCATTTTATCTTTCATGATACCAATCGTACGGATTTTGTAATCGTACATTCGCCATTTTTTAAGGCTATCGACCCATTCAATCCGCCTTGATGATAGCTTTTCAATCAATTTATTACCCTGAATCTTCTCAATCGTAAAATCGTAGCCCGTTTTGCTATCGTTATTGTAGCTCGACATATAGGCGTAGGTATTCGGAGCAATCGCCGTATGGAAATCGCGATTATTGAAATAAAACTTATCCATTACGTATTTATGCTCAAAATCTAACCGTACCTTATTGGCTTTTGGCAAAACCCACCCCACCATAATAAACGAAAGCACCGCTACGATAGACGCCCCAAAAATATACGGACGCATCAGCCTCAAAAAACTGGTTCCGCTACTCAAAATCGCGATGATTTCGGTATGCGACGCCATCTTGGCCGTAAAGAAAACCGTAGAAATAAATATCATCAGTGGGCTGATGTAGTTGGCCCAATAAGGTGCGAGATTGGCATAATACGACAACAAAATGGCTCGCATTGGGGCTGATTTTTCGATAAAATCATCGTTTTTTTCAACGAAGTCAATCACCATGATAATCAGCACGATTACCAAAACAGCAAAAACATACGTAACCAGAAATCTCTTTATAAGATATTTGTCAAGAATCTTCATTCGGTTGCAATCTGCCAGTGGCAGAATGTTGTGAACTACAAAATTAGCGAAGAAAGAACTGTGGATTACTATTTTTAAGATTTTTTACGAATTTGAATCCAAAATACCTCACTCATTTATTTCACCAATAAATTTTTGGCGACCTCGTAGCTTACAAAAAGCGAAGAATCGTTATTCAGAATAACATTCAAAGATTTGTCAAACTCGCTGATTTCTAATACTTTAAGTGTACAACCGAGCTTAATTTGGAGTTTATCAAGATGTTGTAAAAACGCAGGTGAATGCACCGAAACGCCCGTCATGGCAACTTCTTTGTTGAGCGGAGCCTCCGACAATCGGTGATACGCCACAGATGGCATCTGCCCTTGACTATTCGGAATCGGGTCTCCGTGCGGGTCAAATTTGGGGCTACCCAAAAAAGTATCTAAACGATTGGTCAAATCCTCCGAATCAATGTGTTCTAACTGCTCAGCAATCTCGTGGATTTCGTCCCAACCAAAACCCAGTTTATTCACCAAAAAAACCTCCCAAAGGCGGTGCTTCCGAATCACATTCAGAGCAATTTTCTCTCCGTCGGTAGTTAGCGTAACACCTTGATATTTTTTGTAATTGATTAGACTTTTATCGGCCAATTTACGCAACATATCTGATACAGAAGCCGCTTTGGTTTGCGTCTGTTCGGCCAAATCATTCGTGCTTACTTCGTTTCCGTTGTTGCGTTCGGTGAGCAAATAGATGATTTTGAGGTAGTTTTCTTCGGTAAAAGAGGTCAACTGGGCGTTTGAGTTTTTAGATTAAACGAAATATAATACAAAAATAATTGAGTTATTGAAAAAATAAAAATTTAGACTAATCTAAAAAAATATTTTGATATATCAATTTTGCTATTTAGTTTTGCATCGGTAATGTAACATAGGCCTGATTTGGGCAAGTACGATTCCGACATAACATGGAGAAGACAATCACAATAAAAGAAGAAACTGGCTGGCACAGCAAAGGCGATACGCCATCGCTACCCGAAGTATATAGAAGTATCAAAGTACCACAAAAAGGTAGCTTTTGGAAAAAATTAGCCGCTTTTCTGGGGCCAGGGCTGATGGTGGCCGTTGGGTATATGGACCCCGGCAACTGGGCAACCGATATTGCGGGTGGTGCCAGATTTGGCTATACGCTCCTCTCGGTTATCTTGATTTCTAATTTGTTTGCGATGCTATTGCAGCATTTATCGCTCAAATTGGGTATTGCAACGGGCCGAGATTTGGCTCAGGCTTGTAGAGATGCTTACTCAAAACCTGTTTCTTTTGTTTTGTGGATACTGTGCGAAGTTGCCATAGCGGCCTGCGATTTGGCCGAAGTCATCGGTTCGGCAGTTGCCCTAAATCTACTTTTCGGGATTCCGCTCACGGTTGGTATCATCATCACAGCATTCGACGTTTTATTGATATTATTTCTCCAAAGCAAAGGTTTTCGCATCATTGAGGCCATTGTGGGGGCATTAATAGTCGTCATTTTGTTTTGTTTCGGATACGAAATCGCTGTCTCTAACCCCGATTTTGTGGCAATTACTGGTGGATTAATCCCAAAAACTGAAATCGTTTTTAATCCAGATATGCTCTACATTGCTATCGGAATTTTGGGAGCAACGGTCATGCCGCATAATTTGTATTTACATTCGAGTATTGTTCAGACCCGCGATATTCCAGATACATCAGCAGGTAAAAAATCGGCCATTAAATTTGCCACGATTGATTCTACCGCATCGCTTTTTATTGCGTTTTTTATCAATGCTTCGATTCTGATAATGGCGGCAGCGACATTCCATTTTACCAATAATCAACAAGTAGCCGATATACATGAGGCCTATCATTTACTCGACCCATTACTCGGAGTAGAATTAGCAAGTTTGTTCTTCGGGATTGCTCTTTTGGCTTCTGGACAAAATTCGACTCTTACGGGTACTTTGGCAGGGCAAATCGTGATGGAAGGCTTTCTCAACCTACGCCTTAAACCGTGGCTTAGAAGACTGATAACCAGACTGATAGCGATTGTACCAGCGTTGATTGTAGCGATTATTTATGGCGAAAAGGGTACATCTGAATTGCTCGTTTTGAGCCAAGTGATTTTGTCTTTGCAGTTGAGTTTTGCAGTGGTGCCGTTGGTATCTTTTACATCCGACAAAGCCAAAATGGGAGAATTTGTAAACCCTACTTGGGTAAAATATACGGCTTGGGCGGTCTCGGTAGTGATTATCTCGCTGAATGCCTATTTGCTCTTTGAAACCTTCTTCGGCTAAAAAATATGGCTCGTTTAGTTTAAACGAGCCATAAAAAATGCCTTGGTTATTGTTCTAAAGGATGTCCTCGCTGAAAGGTTATCTCTCGTACTAATCCAACCGAATTGAAATACAAAGCCACCGACTGGGCATTTGATTTATTCTGCATAAACTGGCAATGTTCGCCCTTCTCGAAGTAATAAACATAGACTTTTGTATTGCGGCGGTCGAGAATCTGAAAATCGTAACGGCCAATACTTTGAGTAATTTGGTTTTCGGATAAAGCGAGTAAATTCGGCTTTATTGTCTTAAAATCTTCAATCATATTGGCTCTTTCGCCCTTGCAGCCTCCACGGTCGTTTTTGAATCTTTTTACATCAAAATTTCCTAAATTAACCTCTTTTCCTCCACAGGCAGTCAATAAGAAAAATCCTAAAATGAGTATTCTATACATCTACAATAGATTTAAAATTCGTCAAATCAATAACCGAATCGAGCATTATTTGTTCAATTCTGCAAAATATTTGTAGAACAACGGTATCGTTTCGATTCCTTTGTAGAAATTAAACAATCCGTAATGCTCATTGGGCGAATGTAGGGCATCAGAATCCAAACCAAAGCCCATTAAGATTGATTTCAAGCCGAGTTCTTGCTCAAAAAGTGCCACAATCGGGATACTCCCACCACCACGAGTAGGCACTGGTGCTTTGCCCCAAGCCTCTTCCATAGCCAACGAAGCCGCACGATAACCGATAGAATCCATCGGTGTTACATAAGGCTGCCCGCCATGATGACGATGTACTTTTACCTTAACCGTTGGCGGTGCAATCGCCTTAAAGTGAGCCTCAAACAAATCCGAAATTTCTTCCCAGTCTTGGTCTGGAACTAATCGCATCGAGATTTTGGCAAATGCTTTAGATGGCAGTACCGTCTTTGAGCCTTCGCCCGTGTAGCCTCCCCAGATACCGTTCACGTCGAGTGTCGGGCGGATAGACGCACGCTCACGGGTTGTGTAGCCCTTCTCGCCGGTTACTTCGGCAATGTCTAAATCTTTTTTATAGGCATCTAAATCGAACGGAGCCGATTCGAGCAATTCTCTTTCTTTTTCGGTCAATTCGGCCACTTTGTCGTAGAATCCTTTTACTGTGATTCGTCCGTCGGCATCGTGTAGCGATGCAATCATTTGGCAAAGTACATTAACCGGGTTGGCCACTGCACCACCATAAACACCCGAATGTAAATCACGGTTTGGTCCCTGCACCTCGACCTCCATGTAAGACAAACCACGCAAGCCCGCCTCGACCGAAGCAATATCATTGGCAATAATCGAAGTATCCGAAATCAAGATAATATCGGCTTTCAGACGTTCTTTATTTTCTTTTACGAATGTCGCTAAGTTAGCCGAACCCACTTCTTCTTCGCCCTCAAACATGATTTTTACGTTGCAAGTCAAGGCATTATTTGCAATCATCGCCTCGATGGCTTTTACATGCATATAAATCTGACCTTTGTCGTCGCACGAGCCACGAGCAAAGATGGCCCCATCGGGATGAACAGTCGTTTTGCGGATGGTTGGTTCAAACGGCGGCGAATCCCATAATTCGTAAGGGTCGGCGGGTTGTACGTCGTAGTGTCCATATACCAAAACCGTTGGTAACGAAGCATCAACGATTTTTTCGGCATAAACTACAGGGTGGCCAGCGGTTTCGCAGATTTCGGCTGAGTCTAAACCAGCCTCCAATAATTTATCCTTAATCCATTCGGCAGCAGCGGCTACGTCTCCGTTAAATTTAGAATCGGCACTAACCGACGGGATTCGGAGAAACTCGAATAATTCGGATAAAAAACGGTCTTTATTTTGGTCGATGAAAGTTTTAAGCATAATAGTTTTTATCAAAAATGGTTGATTGCTCTCTGCAAATTTCACGGCAAAAGTACGGAGAAATTGCTCAAAAAAGTGAATCTATAGTCTTTAATTTCAATGACAACGATTAATTGAAACGATGACTTACCTCATAAAAAATGCCCGATAAATGAGCGTGATTTGAAATACAAAATCAAAACGCAATAACAGATGAAAAAACAAGAATATTTATTTGATTTACACGAAGACCACATCGAATGGCTTAAAGCTCTGGCTTTTTATGAAGATGAATTGCAAATCTTGAAGAATAGACTCGGCGAGGTGAGTTTTAAGAACACCGACCAAGCCATCAAAATGCAAGTTGAAAAATTCCAAAATCAATTTTTGATTCAGAAAAACGAGATAGATTACTTAAAACATTTCATTAATCAAGATGAAAAAACTATCTCGGACGAAATCATAAGTAATCCTACGGCATCTGACCACCGAAAAACGGATGATAACGAAGAACTCCGTGACCGCTACGAAACTTTCATAACTTTATTCAGCAATCTCAAAGAAGAATTCAACGACTTTGCGGGTAAGAATCTATAAAAATAGGAGGTTGCACAACCTCCTATTTTTATGATTATTAGCTTTATCTTTTCAGTTTTTCGATTTCACGAATCACTTCTACGATGCCACGAAGCGGAATTTTGACCCACGTCGGGCGGTAATTTACTTCGTATCCTAATTCGTAGATTGCTTTTTCGAGCAAATGAAAAAGTAATAAATAGTTTATCTCATTGTTATTTTTGAATAAAGGATGCGGAGCCCCAAAAACAGCAAAATATTCTTCGGTATAAGTATCTCTGATTAGTTTATACCAACGGTCGGCGGCACGTTGTAGCACCGCAGGGTCGAGGCTGTCGGTTTCGGGAGAATTGAATAACTTTGCCGAAACCGCATAATGATAACTCCGAATCATACCAGCGACGTCTTTGAGCGGTGAATGCTTGATTTTACGTTCTTTGATACTCCCTTCGGGTTCGCCTTCAAAATCAATAATTGTCAAATCATCGCCCGTTACAAGCACCTGTCCAAGGTGATAATCGCCGTGGATTCTTGTTCGGTAAGATTCGAGCGGGCGGGTCAGAATTTGGTCAAAAAATTCGATAATCAAATCTTTCGATTCCATAAAAACCCACGCCAACTGCTGCGATTGTTCGTCTAATTTAAGGTAATTGTCTGTCAATAAACTGTAACGTCTTTCGAGCAAATCTTCGACTTTTTGATGGATATATCGGCGATACGGACGCTCGAAGGGTTCGGCACGGAAGGCTTCTTCGCCACGAAGAGCAAACAAAGCCAAGTGCATTTCGGCAGTACGCTTAGCCAAAAGCGAAACTTTATCAAAAACATTCTCTTTTATCTGAAAATTGCCCTCGACAAACGCGAATAAAAAATCGTTTAGGTAGTCGCCAGTTTTGCTCCAATCGTCCTTGTCGTTTTCTATGACCTCTACCATCATCCCAAAAGTAATGTCGGCGTCTTCGGTGCGATTCCAAGTTAGGCTACCAGCAAAGCGAGGAATATTCCTAAAATCAGAATTTTGGGTCATAAAAGCCACCATTTCTACCTCAGGATTGGTCTCGCTAAACAACTTTCGGTAGAGTTTCAAGAAGTATTTATCGCCAAAAGTCATTGCCGAGTTACTCGAATCAATATCGGGCAAGCAAGATGTCGTAATCGTTTCGTCGGTCAATGCCTTTCCTTTGGCAAATGACAGCAAATCGCCATTTTTCTGCTTGATTTCACCCGACTTTACGATATTCTGAAACAATGCCATTCTGAAGTTTTCATCATAAATAGCATCGACTAAAGTTCCTGATTTATCATCTAAAGTTGCTTTGCAGATAATACCTTTTGGGTGAAGTTCTTGGGTCTCGTCTTCGATAAACGAAATCGGCAAAAGGTATTGCTCAGAGTCACCTTCGCTGTATTTTGATTCAAAAATCAAGAAACAAGCCGTACCATTTTCGAGCGGAAGTTTGATGACGTGGCGGATTTTCAAACCTTCGATTCGGCGTGCCTTACCCGCAAACCAGCGACACTTATTGATGTAAGTCGGTAAAATATTATCTTCGAGAACAGAATGCGTGTATTTATCTTTTTCAAAGCCTTCCCATTCGATACCGAGCGTAAATTCCATTTGTTTTAAGGTTAAAGTGAATGTGTCTGAAAAATACAAATCAACCACGCTGTATGCAAATAATTTGCGGATATTCTGCTCGGAAAGTACTTGCCACGACTGAGATTAAAACCTGATTTTCAGCCGTAGCAAGGTCTGGGGAGAGTATTCTCTCACAACTTGTTATTTATCGTTCAGAATCACCGGAGCCGATTTATTACCCATGATGATTACTTTAGCGTTTGGAGAAGTAGCGATTTCTTTCTGAGCTTTTATCATTTCGTACTGTAACTGTTTGTCCGAAAGGCCCGTCGAGAGAATCTTCTGGTAATCGGCAATACCTTGAGCTTCGACTCGCTTACGTTCGGCTTCTTGCTTTTCTTTTTGAAGCACAAATTGCATTTTTTGGGCTTCTTGCTCGGCATTAATTTTAGATTCGATGGTTTGTTTGACAGATTTTGGTAAATCAATGTTTCGTACCAACATTTGCTCTAAAACAAAGCCTCGTTTGGCAAAATCTCCACTGATTTCTTTGGTGATTCGCTGCTGGAACTCATTGCGTTTGGTAGAGTACAAAGACACCGCATCATAATAGACGGCATTGTCGCGGATTCGGGTACGGGTAATTGGTCGGATGATTTTAGATTTATAGTCGATTCCGATATTTTGTAAAATATTGGGGGCTTTTTCAGCCTCAACACGATACAAAACCGTCAAATCAATGCCAATTTCGAGACCATCGGCCGACAAAACTCTGATGGCGTCATCTCCTTCTTTTTCTCCCTCGCTATGAATCGCCGACATCGTGTATTCTTGGGTTTTTGTATCGAATTCTCGCACATCAACGAGTGGATTAACGACATTGAGACCACTGGTTAAGATACCACTCTGCACTTTGCCAAAGAGCGATTGAACCCCAACTTTACCAGCATCAATCTGGACAACACAAGCAGATAATAACCCGAAAGCTATTAGGATAGCTCCAACTGTTTTGACAGGACGTGCAAAACGCGAAAACTGCAACGCAGGTGTGTTAATGGCAAATCCTGCCACTACAACGACCACACCGATGATTACTAAAAACATTTCTGTAAGGTTTAGTTAGTATTTTGCTTTTACTAATTGAAAAGTGCATCAAACGTAGTAGAAGTTGTGATTGATTATTCGATAATTATATGAATGGATAAAAGCAACGTTGGTCGGTAAAAAGTACTTATAAAAAAACCTCCAAACTACTGATAGTGTGGAGGTTTTGGGGTTTATCTCTAATTGATTATCGAATCAAGCCAACGGTGAGTTGAAGCATATTTTGTCGAAACGAGAAATTTGCGGGCGAACTCGATATACCCAATGTATAATCTGAGTAGTTACTGAGGCCGAATTCGTAGCGAATGTCCATCACAACATGCTCAAATTCAAATCCAAGACCTGCATGGAGATTTAAAATTGGGCGAAGCAAAAATCCCGTTTTGGCGTCTTCGGTTGTATAGTTTTTTAGAGCATCTACCAATTTTTGATTGGTCTGGAACGCAAAAGTACCAACTGGCCCAGCAAAGATTCTTCCTTGGCGAAAACGAATACCGAATAAAAGCGGAATATCAACCGTTGATATACTCGTCTCTACCCTACTCGCCAATTTACCATCCGATTGCAAAATATCAAATTTGCCAGATTTGACCGAGTACAGGGCTTCGGGTTGGAAATAGAATGAGCCGCGGGTCATTCGGAGAAACAATCCACCCACATAACCAAGCGAATATTGGCTATTGGCAAGAAATTCATCTCTGATTACTCGCCCGCTTGAGTTTAATTGCGGCAAACCATTGGCTTGCACCCTTACGGGGTTGATATTATTCAAAGCCATTTGGCTAAGATTTATACCTCCACGAAGCCCCCACGTAAATCGTACCTGCTCACGACGGAACTCCTCAGCGTAGCTTACATCAATGGTGTCTTTTTCGGCTTTGCGTTTTTTTGTGCTTGTTTTTTCGATGGATACCTTTTTTAATGAATCTTTTTTTGCTCCGCTCGTATCAATTTTAACGATTGTCGAATCATTCTGAGCAAAAAGATTTGTATAGCATAAACCCAATAGTGATATAAAAAGAATTTTTTTCATTGTTTTCGATGAATATTTCTTACCGAATTGTGCAAAAATCAAGCCACTTGTAAGACCGCAAGCGTAATTCGACTGGCACATACAAGTTTACCTTCTTCGCTGGTTACCTTAATTTCCCAAACCTGTGTATTACGCCCCACGTGCAGCGGCGTGGCTTTGCCATAAACCCACCCCGAACGTACCGAACGAATGTGGTTGGCGTTTATCTCTACACCCACGATGTGCTGTTTGGTGGGGTCTTCGAGGGTGAGTGTACCCGCTACGCTACCCAGGGTTTCGGCCAAAACCACCGACGCCCCACCATGCAGCAGCCCAGCAGGCTGATGTGTGCGTTTATCTACGGGCATTCGAGCCACAATGTAGTCTTCGCCGAGTTCGGTAAACTCAATACCGAGGTGTTCGCCAAGCGTGTTTTTATTGAATTGATTGATTTTTTCGAGGTCTAAATGATGTTTAAACATATATTTTTTGTTAATTTTGTGGCTTGAAATTATCCCAAAAAACAAACCTAAGACTTGTTTTAGAAAGTTTCAAATTTTTAATCGAATAGAACAAAAGTTAATGGTTATTACAAAAAATATAACCACAAAAACGACTCAATGAGCAATAAAACCATTTATCTGATTCGACACGGAGAGACAGATTATAACCGCAGGGGTGTTGTACAGGGCAGCGGAATTGACGCCGACCTCAACGAGATGGGCTTTGCACAAGCAAGAGCGTTTTTTGAATCGTATCAGCACATTCAATTCGATAAAGTTTATACTTCGGCACTTCGACGAACGGTACAATCGATACAAGGTTTTATAGATTTGGGGATTCCATTTGAGCAATTAGTAGGTCTGAACGAGATAAGTTGGGGAAGCCAAGAGGGTAAAATCCCGAATTACCAAGACGATGCCTACTACAAAGATTTAATCTGGCGTTGGCAAAATGGACAAACCGACTACCCAACCGAAAACGGCGAAAGTCCCGAAGACGTAAAAAACCGACAGAAAGAAGCGATTGACTATATTTTATCGCAAGAATCCGAAAAAACTATCCTTGTATCCATGCACGGCAGAGCCATCCGAATCCTTCTGGCTTGGCTTACAGGCAAGCCCCTCTCCGAAATGGATAGCTTCGAACACAGCAATCTTTGCCTCTACAAACTCAATTATTCTTACCAAACCCAATCATTCGAAATCGAAATCGCCAACGACATTACCCACTTGTTGATGGTTGAGGTTTTATAGAGCCAAATAAACATTCGTAAATCGCAAATCAGTAATTCGTAAATTACGTAATTCTGCTAAATTTGTACTTTACTTACTCCAAACTTCATGAGAATCGCCATTCACGGTCGCAAATTCAATGTACAAGCCAAACCGTACATTCAGCAGGTTTTTGATGAATTAGCTACTTACAATACCGAAATCCAGATTTCAGATTCGTTTTGCCGGATTCTACAACAAGCCGATATTCAGTTTAAATGCTTGCAGCAATACGAAAACCCCAGCGAAATCTTCGATGCAGACGTGGTTTTTAGTCTGGGCGGCGACGGAACCCTGCTCGAAACCCTATCGCACGTCGGCGAGCGTGAACTCCCGATTTTGGGTTTCAACTTTGGTCGTCTTGGCTTTTTGGCGAGCGTTTCTCCTCAAAAAATCCAGCGTTCGATTTATCTTTTGATGAATAACGAATACGAAATTGATGAAAGAACGATGGTTCATGCCGATTCGGACATGCCATTTTTTGAACAAGGCATGAATTTTGCACTAAACGAAATTGCGATTTCAAAGACTGATACGTCTTCGATGATTGTGATTCATGCGTACCTCAACGGAGAGTTTCTGAATTCATATTGGGCCGATGGCTTGATGGTTTCGACAGCAACGGGTTCGACAGGATACTCATTGAGTTGCGGTGGCCCATTGGTGATGCCACATTCTCGAAACTTTATCATTACGCCCATCTGTCCGCATAACTTGTTTGTGCGTCCGTTGGTGGTTTCTGACGAAAGCACGATTTCGTTTAAGGTAGAATCTCGAAGCAATAATTATTTGGTTTCGATGGATTCGCGTGCCACAATCGTCAATGATACCGATGCCGAGATTGTTGTAAAAAAAGAGAACTTCAAGGCAAAATTAGTGAAGATGGAAGGTGACGAATTCTTGAATATTCTTCGCAATAAGTTGAATTGGGGGATAGATGCCCGAAACTAAAAAAGGTTCGTTTTTGGCTTCTATTTTCGATACTTTAAATAGAATTTATAATAAATGTCCAAAAATAACCGTTTAAACACAAGACTGTGAAGGCACATCGCCCGACTAAACACTTTTAGAAGTATGAGAACCATCAAATTAATGAGTCTTTTGCTACTGCTGCTGGTAGTAAACAAAAGCTACAGTCAGGGAATTTTCAGTAAACGTAATGTTGTAAATCAGTATTCTTCGGTTGGTATAGGTGGCGGAAGCTCACATTATTGGGGCGACTTATCTCCGCTTAAATTTTTTTATTTGGGAGCGATTACATTGCCTCGTTGGAACGGGACAGTTAACTATACTCGTTATCTGACACCCAATTTTGCGGCTCGTTTTGCATTCAGTTATATACGAATTTCAGGAGATGACTACCAGTTTTCAACACAATGGGGAGTAGAAAAGTTTGCTGGGCAATTTGCTCGAAACTTGCATTTCAGAAATGATATTAAAGAGTTTGTTATTTCAGGTATTTATAATCTATCGAATCAATACGGAAAAGGCCCACAAAATAGAGTAAAATTGACCCCATACATAATGGTGGGGATAGGATTTTATGGGCATAACCCTATGGCAAAAGGCACGATTACTGATGCGTCTGGGAATCTTATTGCCAAAGCCAATGGCGAGCCAGACCTCAAAAAATATACAGCCCTTGCCCCTTTAAAAACTTCTGGACAAATAAAACCTTATGGAGCAATTCAGTTAGTTGCCCCCGTTGCATTAGGATTAAAATATAGACTAAACGATAAATGGGATGTTTCGGCCGAAGCAGGACTACGCATTACACCATTTGATTACTTAGATGATGTAGGAAATGGTCTTTATCCTGCGAGTGCAGCCTCTGACCCTGTATTCACAAACCGTAGCCAAGAAAACTATGAAGCCCGTACGGGTGAAAGCAGACTTCCTGGCTTCAATCAAGCTGCCCCAGTTTATGGTTTAGTATCGGGTAGTTTACGCCCATCAGATAATTTAGTTGTGGGAGATACTGCTCCTATCCGAACCCGTGGTACAAAAGCATGGGATTATTACGGAACTGTGCAAGTAACCCTCAATTATATTTTGAGTAACAAAATCAAATGTCCACCTATCAAATAAAGACATTTCGTCAATGCAAGCCAAATAAGTGGCTTGCATTGCATTAATTCATCTATTAAGTGAAAAAAACACTTTCAATTATCTTCGTAATAGCTTCATTATCAAGCTCTATTGCACAAAAATTTGAGATTGGGGGCGGTGCAGGCTTCTGCCATTATAAAGGCGATTTGGCACCATCGTTTAAACCTTTTCAGGCAAGACCAGGAGGTAATCTCTTTTTTAGATACAACCTTTCACGGGCAGTTTCGGCCAAGGTTAGCGGGCTTTTCGGACAGATTAGTGCCAAAGATGCCAACGTAGCCAAAGACTTATTCCTACAAAAACGCGATTGGGAATTCAAAAGAACTTTTCTTGAAGGGGCTGCCCAAATTGAATATAATTTTTTGAATTTTAGAACGACATCTTCAAGAATTGTTAATAACTGGACACCCTACGTTTTTGGTGGAGGGGTCTATATGATGAGTGCTAACTTTGCACAGAGTTGGGGTGGTCTTTCTATTGGGGTTGGAATAAAGAAACAATGGAGAAATAAATGGAATTGGGGAATCGAATTTGGTTCTCGAAAAATATTTGATGCTGATTTCTTAGACGGATACGGTTTTTATGTAAAAGATGTGAATAGCTCGGGTATTGTGAAAGGCACGCCAAACCTTCCTGCTACTACCACAATGCAGGGCGATATGTACTACTACACTAACTTCTCAATTAGTTACGTATTTTATAAAGTACACTGTCCACCGGGTAGATAATTGGTCTATTTGAGCGTAAAGCCCAACCCAAAGCCGCCAGCCAATCCGCTTTTCCATTCGTAGCTGTCGAAGTCGGCACCGTAACCAACCGCGAGATTGAGATAAAACCCACTCCGATAAGTACGTTGCATTCCCCACAAAGCCGAAAATCCGTAGGCTGTAAGTGTATTTATCTGTAAAGTTTCTCGGCTTTTTATCAATGCCGGAAACTGATATGAGGCGTTGACACTGAAATAATTCCCTGAATTTGATTTAGTAGTTCTCCCCGAAGCGGCACGTCTTTCTAAATTATAAAAATGACGAACTCCTGCCCCAATCATCGGCTTTACAACATAATTTATCTTGCTATCGGTGAGTCGAACCGAACCTGCCAATGCAGTTTCTAATACCAAAGTTTGATTTGTACCAATCCGAGTTTCGCTAATAAATCCAAGTGGAAGAATTGTGGCTCTGAAAGATTGTGTCTGGAGTAATGATTTTTGGGCTAAGCAAAAAGGAGGTAGTAAAGTAATCAGCAATAAAAATTTTTTCATGTGGTTTTTTTAATGAATACCTTTTGGGGTTTGTGCGGTGCAAAGATACAACACATCTAATTATAAAATGATGGATTGTCTTACAAAAAATATACCCCAAATAGCAGAACCACTTGGGGCATAAAACTATATCGATACTTAACTAATCTTCAGAATCAAATTCCAAAAGCAGCTTTTACTTTATCTACATAGTCGAGTTTCTCCCATGTAAATAGTTCAACTTCTACTTCTTTTTTGCTACCGTCGGTACCAGTAAAAGTTTTTGTAACTACTTCGTTTTGACGACCCATGTGGCCATAAGCGGCTGTTTCTGAGTAAATTGGGTTACGAAGTTTTAGGCGTTGCTCAATCGCATACGGACGCATATCGAACACGCTCTCAACGATACGTGCGATTTCGCCATCGCTCATTTTCTTACCGTTCTCGCCTTTTACTTTGGCTGTTCCGTAAGTATTCACAAAAATACCACATGGTTTTGCCACACCGATTGCGTAAGAAACCTGTACCAAAACTTCATCGCAAACACCAGCGGCTACTAAGTTTTTGGCAATGTGGCGAGTTGCATAAGCAGCCGAACGGTCAACTTTTGAAGGGTCTTTGCCCGAGAACGCACCACCACCGTGAGCACCTTTTCCGCCATAAGTATCAACGATAATCTTACGACCTGTCAAACCAGTATCACCGTGTGGGCCACCGATTACGAATTTACCCGTTGGGTTGATGTAATAAGTGATTTGGTCGTTGAATAATTTACGAAGCGAAGGCTTGATTTTGGCTTTAACACGTGGAATCACGTACCCGATGATGTCTTTGCGGATTGTATCGAGCATTGTTTGGTCATCGGCAAAATCATCGTGTTGAGTCGAAACAACGATAGTATCAATACGAATTGGCTTATTATTATCGGCGTACTCAATCGTTACCTGCGATTTTGCATCTGGACGAAGGTATTTCAAACGCTTGCCTTCACGACGGATTGACGAAAGCTCTTGGAGAATCTTATGAGCCAAATCCAATGCCAAAGGCATATAATTGTCGGTTTCGGTTGTAGCATAGCCAAACATCATACCTTGGTCGCCAGCACCTTGTGCATTTGCTTTCGATTCGAAGTCAGTTGCAGCGGCTCTATCAACACCTTGGTTAATATCGGCCGATTGGTCGTGGATTGCCGAAAGAATACCGCAAGAGTTTGCCTCAAACATGTATTCTGATTTTGTATAACCGATTTTCGAGATTACTTCGCGAGCAATCTTCTGAACATCAAGATAAGTGTTTGTTTTAACTTCACCCGCCAAAACTACTTGTCCGGTCGTTACGAGGGTTTCGCAAGCAACCTTACTGTTTGGGTCGAATGCAAGGAAGTTGTCAATAAGAGCATCTGAAATTTGGTCGGCTACTTTATCTGGATGCCCTTCAGATACCGATTCTGATGTGAATAAATATGGCATGTTTTTAATGAATAAATGAGCGAATTTGTGAATGCTAAAAGCGATTCATTTTATTCAAAAACTCAAAATTTTACGATTTGATTTGACTTAAGAGTGCGAAGACGAAACTTATAAAAGCGATTTTGGTCTGCGAGCGACCCACATCCTTTTGACCACCGTAGTGCTTACTCGGTTGGTTTCCTGCTTTCGGAACTCTTGATGCTGATACAAAATTGGTGCTTTTTTTGATTCTATGCAAATCGGTAGATAAAAAATCTATGTCAGAAATTAAAAATAGAATTTTTATCTGAATAGCATTTTTGCAGAATCAATAATTAGTGTTTTTTTCTATTTGAAAATGCTATTTTAGAAATATTTACTATTAAAAATGACATCAATTGCAGCGGCGGCGAACTTTGAAACAGGGGTACTATTCATCACTAAAAGTTCTTCAAAGAAGTTGGTATCGCCATCCAAAAATTTAAAAATGCGTTTGGGTGGATTCCTCAAATACAATTTATCGAACACGTCGGCGGCCGAATGGCGTTTCTTTTTCAGAACATTCAGTAAGATAGCTGCATAGAGCAGGTGTCTTTTCTGAAACCATGGAGTTTTGATTTGTGGATTTCTCGTTTTTTCTAATTGATTTACAATTTGCTTGAGCCTTCTTTGGGTATTGCTAAATGTATATCCCGTTGCCGGATTTGTGTAGCCGCCCGCCGTACCGATTCTAACGATTCTCTCGGATGGGAACTCGTCAGTTGGTTCATCAGTCATTGGAATTACCCCAAATTCTTCTTCGCAAATGGTATAATCCTCGATTTTTAATTGGTTTTTGATATATGTTTGCAGCTCAGCGTCGTATTCTTCTTGGGTCAGGAGATTCTCAGTAAAAAGGGTGAATTCTATCAATGCCTTGTTTTCGTTAATCGGCAAAACATAGATAAAACGACATTCGTTCTGCTGCTCGATTCCGAAATTCATCATTACGGGTACACGCGGGTCAAATACCTCATTAGTAGTTTCTATCACCTGCCCTTTAAAATGCTGGAGTAAGTTGTGCCGTCCACTGTTTCCGTTCGTCTCGGACTCTTGTTTTTGGTTTAGAACCGAGTCCACCTGCTTCATCAAATTTAATTTATAAACGCTGTCAAAAACATAATTAGCCGTAAAAGTCTGGTTTTCGGTGATTACCTCTGCCCCATTTCGGGTATCGTTTACGCTTTTGATTGAAGAATAATGAAACTGAATATTCGGATTTTTGCCTAACGATTCGTAAACAAATCTGTAGAAATCAATGCCTCGTAGCATTTTGTATTTATAATTGCCAATGTCGAGTTTGCGTAAGTTGCCGCTTACTCCTCCAAACAAAACCGAATCCCATTTTTTGTACAAAATCGACTCAAACGCACATTCTTCAGCCTCCCAAAAACACCAAGTACGGTCGTTGAGGGTTTTAGGTTCTTTATCAATGATTAGTATTTTTTTGTTTTTTAACTGGCTTTGATTCAAGTAGAAAGCCAGCGAAAGCCCAGCCATTCCGCCCCCAGCGATGATAAAGTCGTAATGTGTATTTGGAGTTTGGAGTTTCAAGTTTTTAAGTTTTGATTTCTTATCAAATAACAACCCCCTACTCAAATTGTTTGGGCAGGGGGTTGAAAATGAAAGGAATAAGTAACTACACAGAATTTCTCGAATTTTATTATTTTTTGGTAATCAATCGGTTATGTATCTAATTCGATATAGTCGAATAATTCGGTTAATTCGTCATTAGACTTAATACCCGTGCTACTTATACATTTACGTGTCTTTCTGAGTGGTAACTCGAACGCACCAACGGGCCAGATTCTACATACTTGATACCGCGTTTTAGTCCTTCTTCGCGATACATCGCAAAAGTGTCAGGATGAATAAACTCAATTACTTCGTGGTGCATTTTGGTTGGCTGGAGGTATTGACCAAGCGTCAGAATATCCAGACCGTTCTCAACTAAATCATCCATTGCTTTGAAAACTTCGTCGTGGGTTTCGCCCAAACCAAGCATGATACCCGTTTTGGTGCGTTTTCCGTACTCTTTAGTACGACGAATCTGCTCAAGGCTTCGAGCATATTTGGCTTGTGGACGTACATTTCGATAGAGTCTTTCTACGGTTTCGACATTGTGCGAAACTACTTCTTGCCCTGCCGAAATCATTCTGTAAAGAGCTTCCCAATTACCTTTTGTATCCGGAATCAACGTTTCGATGGTTGTCTGCGGATTCAATTCTTTGGTCAGCACAACGGTCTGATACCAAATTTCGGCTCCACGGTCTTTTAGTTCATCACGGTTGACCGATGTAATCACGGCGTGCTTTACTTGCATTAGCTGAATTGCTTCGGCAACCCGACGAGGTTCGTCTGTATCGTATTCATTTGGGCGACCCGTCGCTACTGCACAAAAAGTACAGCTACGAGTGCAGACATTCCCCAAAATCATAAAAGTCGCTGTGCCTTCGCCCCAACATTCACCCATATTTGGGCAGTTGCCCGACTGACAGATGGTATGAAGTTTATATGTATCTACTAATTCACGTACTTTACGGTAGTTCTCGCCGATGGGTAACTTTACACGTAGCCAGTCTGGGCGGCGAGCTCGTTGCTCTTTTGGTGTTACTACTGGTAATTCTATCATAATTATATTGACACACAATTGTCATTTGGTAGTCATTCGATGGTATTTACTACTGAATGACACAAAGTAAATGACTATCAATGACAGCAGAGCGTCTGTTATTTTTTATTTCCAAAATACAAAGTTACAAATCCAGAAGTAAAAACCTGCTGGTTTGTAGCAAAAGCCATAATTTCGGGTCTGCGAGAGAACGCCTCGGCGGTAAATCCAATCTCAAAACCCGTGATATTGTTACCAAAAGTATTCATATCAATATTAGCAGCGAGTTTGATGTGTCCGCCTGGGATAATTTTAGATTTTCCAATTCCTGTCCAGATATTGGCGGCACCCTGGATTCGGTTAATATCGGTATGAATCGTAGGGCTGTATGCTTCGGTTGCTGGGCCTGAGCGTCCGCCACGGTCATATTTGATAAAGTACGGTTTTTCGAGACCAATCGAAGGGCCTGCGGCAATAATTGCACTGATTCCGATGCCTTCTTCGCCGTATTTTTTGAAGAATATTATCTCGCGACCATACTGCGGACGTATCGAAAAAAGGTAATTTTCTTTACCAAAAATCAATCTGCCGATGAGTGAGCCTTCGACCCTCTCTTTGGGATGTTTGATATTGACGGCTTCGAGTGCCAGATAGCGGTGAGCAGGAAGATTTTTGTACCTGCCGACGGCTTGTGAATGCCGCACGACAAAGCCCCCTAATAAACCCGAATTGGTATTGGTCGTAACACCGTAAGCAAACATTTTAAATTTCTCGAATTCTTTTTCGGATTCGTCTTTTTTCGACTTACGCTGTGCGTAGCTGCTTAGGTTTGCGAGCAGTAAAAACACACCAACTATATGAATGATTCTTAGTTTCATTTAACTCAAAAAGTAAAGTTGACTATTCACAAACGAAATTTAGCAATTCTTATGATACGACTGCAATGATTCTAACAAAATTATAAGTATAAGTGTTCACAAATCTTGATTGCTATAATTTATAGACGCCTTTTCGGCTTTAGGTGTTGTATATAAGTAAAAAACAATCGTAATTCGTAGCAGTGTTGATTGTGGTCTTTACAAGAACCCTGAAATTATAAATATCAAAGAAAATATGCCTACTTCAAAAATCATTTACCTCGGAGACCTCCGTACTTCGGCAACTCATTTACAATCTGGCGAACAAATTATTACTGATGCTCCGCTCGACAACAACGGTCGTGGTGAGGCGTTTTCACCGACCGATTTGGCAGCAACTTCGTTGGGCAGTTGTGCCATGACGATTATCGGCATCGTTGCCCGTAGAGACGAGGTAGATTTGAGTGGTTCAGAGATTTCGGTTACTAAAATTATGTCGGCAGAGCCACCTCGACGCATTGCGAGAATAGAGGTAGCATTCAAGATGAAAACCCCAACTGAGATTTCGGACGAATTGAAAGCTAAGTACGAGAGAGCGGCTCATACTTGCCCAGTGGCGTTGAGCTTGCACCCCGATATTGAGCAGGTTTTTAGTTTTGAATGGACTGTTGGAGCATGAGATAGTTAATATAAAATATTTATTTGTTAATCGTTATCAAAACTGATTGGTAAATAAATCGCTTCAGCGAAATTTACGACCAAAAATAGAAATTTTACGTTTATATAGTTTTGAGAATTATGGCACGGTAGATTTCGGCGTGCCACAATTCATCTAACATAACAATTAACAGATATTAACTACATTGTAAACTAAGTACATTCAATTTTTCCCGCAGAAGGTCGCAGAATTAAAAACGAAGACTATCGCAAATGAATAAGTAATCAGCGAATATCTGCGTTACTAAATCAGCGGGAATCTGCGAGAAAAAAATCATACTAATTTAGTTTACAGTGTATTAACTCACATTTTGAAAATAAAAGAGTTTATCAATGAATAACATTCAAGAAGCAACAGACTATATTTTATCAAAAATCGGAGGTTTTAAGCCACAATTCGGGATAATACTGGGTACTGGACTCGGAAAACTCACGACCGAGATTGAGGTAGAGTATAGTATTAATTATGATGAAATTCCGCACTTTCCGATTGCGACGGTAGAGTTTCACACGGGGAAATTACTTTTTGGCAAATTGGGTGGCAAAAATGTGGTTTGTATGCAGGGGCGTTTTCATTATTACGAAGGATACTCGATGCAGCAAGTTACGTTTCCGGTTAGGGTAATGAAACTGCTCGGAATCGAACGGCTTTTTGTATCGAATGCCGCGGGCGGGATGAATCCTGACTTCAAAGAAAGCGATTTGATGATTATCGAAGACCACATTGCTTTGTTTTTACCCGAAAATCCATTAGTTGGAGCCAACATCATGGGCGATAGGTTTCCGGATATGAGTGAACCTTATGACCAAGGCATGATTGAAAAAGCATTTGAAATTGCTCAAAAGAATGGTATTTCTACAATACAAAAAGGCGTTTATGTAAGCGTTTCGGGGCCACAACTCGAAACCAAAGCCGAATACCGTATGCTACGCATGGTGGGTGCCGATGCCGTTGGGATGAGTACCGTACCCGAAGTGATTGTAGCACGACAAATGGGGATTCCCGTTTTCGGGATTTCAGTCATTACGGATATGTGTATTCCCGAAACTTTGAAAGTAGCCGATATAAATAAAATTTTGGCGGCGGCTTTCAAGGCCGAGCCTGATATGACATTGATAATGAAAGAATTGGTGGCTTCTTTGTAGGACTCTATTAAATTAATGCTGTTGAAGCCATGATATTAAATAAGTTTCTTTGGAATATTTATAAAGATTCTCAACAAGGAAAAGAAGCTATCAACCTTTTTACAAATGGCGAACCCATTGAAATTTTAAATAAGTACTATCAAAATTCACAGTTTGAAAATACTGATTTTGTAGAAGCTATTGAAGATTTACTATCGTATTTAGATAAACCATTACTACCCGATGTTTTAGAAGTAGAACAGGCAAAATATCTTTTTGATGAAATTATCAACAATGGAGTTGTATTAAAATACGACGATAACGAATATATTGAGTTAAATGATAAAAATACTGGTTTTTTGGGGTTTATACCTGTAATATCTACTTGGCTTTTTTTTGAATACTCAGATTTTTTTAAACCGTACTTTTGGGTTAACAATTTTAAAATACTAACCCAAATCTCCGATACTTTTAAATTTGAACTACCGCCAGTCCCACTGAAAAAGCATCGAGACCAAAGAATTAAATATTACTGGCAACTGTGTGAAGTCTTCATGGAGTTTCAAGCTGCAAATGAAATGTCTGCCAGTGAATTTTGTGCTTTTTTATATGATTTTGCTCCAAACTATATTAACCAAAACTCAAATGAAATTCATTATAGGCTTCCTCAACCTACACAAGTGTGGATGGTAGGGGGAAATAAGGGCGGCGGAGATTTACAATTTCTTGATGGCTACAAAGAAGGTGAAGAATCTTTCTGGCAAGGAAATGTAGATACAAAAAAAGGAGATATCATTGTAATGTATTGCTTGGCTCCTTACAGTTATATTCATTCTATTTGGAGAGCGACTCAAGACGGAATTGCAGACCCTTTTTTTCATTATTATAGCAATATTTATATCGGTAATAGAATAAAAATTGAGCCTATTTCACTCAATGAATTAAAGACTGACGAGCACTTCAGTAAACATCCATTAATAAAGAAAAATCTACAAGGGGTAAGCGGGTACTTATTGAATAGTATGGATTATGAAAGAATTTTGCATTTACTTCGTAAAAAAGGAGAAAATACAGAACACCTTCCTACCATTTACACTCCATCATTTTCATCAAATCAATCATTAAAAATCGAAAAAGATGTAGAATCTGTACTTTTAGAGCCATTTTTAATATCTCTTGGATATACTGAGAAAGATTGGATAAGACAATTGCCCGTTAGAATGGGAAGAGGAGAACGATATTTCCCAGACTACGTTTTCCTAATAAATAAAGAAAAAGGGTTTGAAACTGCATCAATGTTGATTGAAGCAAAATTTAGCATCAATAGCAATAGAGAGCTTGAAGAGGCTTTTAAGCAAGTGTATTCATACGGCCTCCGCCTTTCAGCTAAAATCTTAGTTATTGTAGATAAAGATGCGATTTGGATTTACGAAAAACGAACCGGTAACTTTGATAGAACACGATATTTAAAAAAGTACTGGAAAGAACTTGAACAAAACGATGTATTTCTTTCAATAAAAAAACTAATCGGCAAATAATATTCATTAAGCCGTTTTGCCTATCTAAACGACTTTTCAAGTCGTTTTACAAATCAATCTATCAAATTTTGCAGAGTTGTATGCTCATAAACTGCTAAGTTAGCATCTCTGATTTTCTCCATAATGGGTCTGATTCGGCAGGTTACTTCATCGGCACAATCATCACATTTGCCATAAAAATGCAGCGAAACACATAACATCGGGGCGATTGGTCCGTCTATCGCTCTGATTACTTTTGAAATCGGTACTTGGTCTGGTGCAATGCGTAGCTGATACCCCCCTCCTTTACCTTTCTGACTGTGTAAGATTCCGTTGTTGCGTAGTTCGAGTAATATCGCCTCTAAGAATTTTTTAGGGATATTCTCTTTTTCGGCGATTTCGGCAATCAAAACGGGTTGTTTGGATTCGTATTTTTCGGCGAGTACTTTGAGAGCTTTTAGTGCATATTTAGCTTTCTTCGAAATCATATTTGCTTGTCAATGTCAGTTAAAGTAAAAGGATTGTGGCAAAAATACAATTTTTCCTTATTTTATCAATAATTCAACGGTATTTTACAAAGCTCCGAGCTTGTTTATTGCATCAAATTTAGAGAAATCTTACGGATAGTCATAATAAAAAAGGGAGCAAAAGCTCCCTTGATGTAATTTATAGAAATTCTGAATTTTAGAGTATTTCGGCAACCTCTGGAGTGTATTCAGCAAATGGCTGCTGGTACATACGTTTTTTAGTTGCTTTGGCGTAGGCGTTGGCTAATGCTCCACCTGTTGGAGGTAGGGCTGGCTCACCGAGACCCGTTGGTTCTTTGCCGTTATCAATGAAATAAGCATCAATTTCAGGAATCTCGTTGAAGCGAATCAAGCGATAATTATTGAAATTTGCTTGCTGAGGCTGGCCATTCTCAAACGAAAGTTTGCCGTACATCGCGTGGCCTAATCCATCTACAATTGCACCGTAGATTTGGTTTCTGGCTCCGCTTTGGTTTATCACGATTCCGCAATCGGTCACGGCATATACTTTCTTCAATACTGGTTTGCCTTTCTCCATCACAACATCTGCCACTTGAGCAACGTACGAGTTGTGCGAGAAGTAAACGCTGAATCCTTGATGAACACCTTTTTTGGCCTTGCCCCATTTGGCTCTCTCGGCCGCAACTTTGATGACTTCTTCGAATCTGTCTGGCTCGTAGGTGATATTACCAACTGGTTTTTCTTTGACTCTCTTGAGCAAATCTAAACGGAACTGCACTGGGTCTTTGCCCGCTTTGGTCGCTACTTCGTCGAGGAATGACTGCTCGGCGTAGGCCAAGAAATTGGTAATTGGGGCTCTCCAAGGACCAGTTGTAATATCTGATTTGTATTCGTGAGATTCTACCAATACGTTTTCGACTGCCCCGACAGGGAAGTTGTTTTCGCGGGTACAATTACCTGCATTTAAGCCAACACCTCTGAGTGCGAAGGCCGTCATGTTACCATTTTTATCGAGGGCGGCTCTGAATTTATATCTTACCGCAGGGCGATAAATACCCGCAGTCATGTCGTCTTCACGAGTCCAATTGAGTTTTACTGGTTTCTTGATAATTGATGATAATTCGGCGGCTTCGAGGGCGTAGTCATTATTCAATCTTCTACCAAAACCACCACCCATTTTGGTTAATTCTACCGTAACGTTCTCGGGCGAAGTATTCAACAATCTGGCAACTTGCCCCTGAGCCGCTTGCGGAGTTTGGGTTGGACCCACCAAACGAACTTTGCCTGCCACACTGGCATCAGCAAAGAAATTCATCGGCTCCATTGGGCTATGCGGCAAAAACGGACACTGGTAGGTAGCTTCGATAATCTGATGTGCATCTTTGAATGCCGTTTCTACATCGCCATCCTTGCGTTTTACATCAAATTTGCCGTTTTTCATAATATCCTCAAAAAGCTCATTGTGCATTTTGTCGCTTTCGAGTTTTTTATCGGCAGTCCAATCAATTTTTAGCACCTTGCGGGCTTTCATGATTGGCCAATTAGATTTACCCACAATCGCCACTTTGTCTTTGAACGAAACCACATCTATGATTCCGTCAATTTTTTTAGCTTCGGAAGCATCAAAACCTTTGAGTTTTTGTCCGAATGCTGGCGGACGGACGATTTGAGCATAAACCATTCCGTCTTCTTTGTAGTCGATTCCATAAACGGGTTTTCCGAGCAATACATCTTTGTTATCTACGCTAATCGTAGTTTTACCGATTTGAGTAAATGTATTGTTTGGTTTTAGCTGTACTTTTTCTGGAATCTTGATTTTAGAAGCCTCTGCCGCCAATTCGCCATAAGTTGCCGATTGACCGTTTGCCCCAATCACTTTTCCGTTTTGGGTTTTGAGCGTAGAAGATGCCACATTCCATTTGGTTGCAGCCGCTTCTACCAAAGCGTAGCGTGCCGATGCACCTGCCTTACGCAGACGCTCCCACGAGTGCTTGATAGCTCCACTACCACCCGTTAGTTGGCGTTCAAAACGCTTGGTATCGAGAGCCGCTTGCACAACCTCGACGTCGGTTACGTTTACGTCTAATTCTTCGGCTACGATTACCGAGAATGCCGTTTTGATACCTTGCCCAATCTCTGGATTTGGTGAGAATATCGTGATTTTACCGTTAGATTGAATCGTCAAATAAGCATTAAAAAGCGATGCTTCTTCTATCGAACTCAGATTTGCTACCGATGCTGATGCGGCCGAAACGGCTCCGAAACCGAGTACTAAACTCCCAGTACCCAGAAACGCTTTTTTCAAAAAATCTCTTCTGTTTTCCATAGTACTTATTTTTTAGAGAGTTGAACAGCCAGTTTTACTGCATCATTGATTCGGTGGTAAGTGCCACAACGACAAATATTGCCCGACATTGCTGTGCTGATTTCTTCTTCCGATGGATTCGGATTCGATTTCAACAAAGCAGCCGCTGTCATCATTTGCCCTGCTTGGCAGTAGCCGCATTGAGGTACATCTACCTGATTCCAAGCTTTTTGAACAGGGTGTGAGCCATCGGCAGAGAGCCCTTCGATGGTTGTGATATTGGCTCCTTCTAAAGACGAAATCGGTACTACACACGAGCGAATCGGTGAACCATTCATGTGAACCGTGCAGGCTCCACACTGAGCCATTCCACAGCCATACTTGGTGCCACAAAGGTTGAGATTATCTCTCAAAACCCAAAGAAGTGGCGTATCTTCGGCGACATCAACAGCCTTCTTCTGGCCATTGACGGTAAGTGTATAATTAGGCATTTTCGATAGAATGTTTTTCCGAAGTTAAGTAAAAACCTAACAACGTTCAATTAACAAGTTTAATACAGAGGGTTATAATAGACAAAAACAATAAAAATGACGATTTGTTTTCTTAATATCCGACAGTCGCCAGTGTTTTGCGGATTGCATCCATGTTGATTTGCAAGGCTTTAGTGTCTTCCATGTCGTTCAAGACTTGATTAAAAGGCTCGGTACGGATTGGTCCGTCGTAGCCAATATCTATCAAAGCCTGCATAAAATCTTTGATTTTGATGACTCCCGTTGCCATCGGCAATTCACGTTTGCCGTCTTGCTGCTCAACCCGAGTAAAACCGCTACGGGCATCGTTTATATCGACCACCACGACGTCTTCGGGCTTGAGTGTACGAATATCATCGATGGTATCATCGGCACAATACCAATGAAAACTATCCAATACAAAACCGACATTGCTCTCACCAATTTCGGCTATTAGTTCTTTGCCTTCTTTGAGAGAACCAATAAACGGGTAGCGGAACTGGGTCATGAGTGTACGCATACCCAAATATTCTAAACCGAGCCTAACGCCGTGGTCTTTCATTACTTTGGCACATTCGCTAAGACGATAGGCCGTTTGCTTCATGTTTTCGTTGTAGGTCAATTCGTTATGCGACGAAATTATCCAAGTATTGATACGGGTAGCTCCCATTTTCTCCATTGCCTGCACAAACTTCTTCAATTCTTTGAATTCATCATTGAATCTGGTTTTACTCTGGCGATACTCTACCGGAATATTGGTAGAATCCCAGCCCAAATTGTGCGACTTGGCTTTAGCAACGACATCGGCGATTTGTGCATCGCTCATTTTCATGACCTCGTTTACGTAGGGACTCACGGCCTCGTAACCGTATTTGATGGCGTAATCTATGGCTTCGTTGAGGTTTGCCTTTACGCCAATAATACCCGGATTTAAGGCAATTTTGAATTTACGTTCGGGAGGTTTTTGTGAGATAGCACTAAAGCCAGCACTGGTTGCTACCAAAGTGCTGGCCGTGGTTTTTACGAAATGTCTTCTATTCATTATTTTAGGGTTGAAAATGCCCCTAAGTTAAAGAAATTAAGATGAATGGCAATCTGGATGGGTTTATTTCTTTACCGAAAAATTCGCTTTGCCACTTCCCATCACTCCACCGTAGGCAATCCCTTCGATGTGTACCCGCATGGTGGTTTCGGCATCGGTATTGAAGAACGAAACCTTTGCTTTGCCGTCTTTATCGGTTTTGATGATTGGCGACCAAAATACTGTCGAACGATAATCTGGGCGGACGTTTTCGGGTAGGTCTTGGTCGTATTTGGGCATATAAAACTCTTTGGCGGTATAATAACCCAAAAACGGTTGAGACTTAATTCCCATTGCCTCGTCTTTCGACCAATCGTAATTTTTATTTCCACGCTTGGTTAATACCGAAATCACACCATTAGCACCTTGTGAACCATACATTGAGGTTGTGGCAGCACTTTTGAGTACATCAATTTTTTCGACATCGAAGACATTCACCGAAAGCAAAGTTTCTTTGGTAACAGGTACACCATCGAGCAAAAACAGCGGCTCGGTACTCAGTGAAATCGAGCTAATACCACGAATCTGTATGGAAGGATTCATAGGGTCGCCCGAAACCTGCACACCCGCTACACGCCCTCGAATCAAATCAAAAATAGAAACTGCTCCGTAGGTATTTTCAACATTGATACTGGCATCGGCACGCCCATAAAGTACCCTTGTATCTCGCTCGTTTTCTCGCTTTTTGGCTTTCACTAACACCTCTCCGAGCATGATGGCTTTTTCAAAAAGTAATTTTTTCTCCAATTCTAAGGCATCACGGGTGCGTTTTAGGTATTCTGAAAGTTCGCTGGCATCTATTTCTACAACACCGTAAGGAATCTTCACAATTCTGAACTTTGGGGTATTGGGTTTGGCAAAAATAATCTTTGTATTACGGTTGTTTTTACCAGCAACGGCTTGTACCAGTACATCACAAGAATCTTTGAAATCAAGACCATAAAATATAAAACTACCGTCTTTGTTGGCTTCGCCCATCAAAAATTGTCGGGTACTATCTGCCCCAGTAATCATCATGGTAAGTGCCACAGTCTTCTCAAAGGCTTTATCGTTTTGGCGAACCACCTCTCCGCTAATTGTCAGGCCTTGCTCCAAAAAATAAGTTGGTTTTGGTAAGGTTTCTTGCATTACTTTATCCCAAGTAAACCTTCGCCAGCCTTGGGTCATCATCAAAATATCGAGGTGGTAAGCCGCATTTTTATTAGTTTTATCGAAATAATACGCTGGCGATTCGATTTTTCCTTTGACATCAGAACTTAATAATAGATTGGTCAGGATGTTTTCGTCGAACGGAGCTTCGACCACCTGCTTTTGGTCTAATACCGAAAGCGAGAAATTGCCCTCAACGGGTTTACCTTCGTTGTCTTTTACTTCAATATCAAGATTAACTTTTTCGCGAGTTCGATAAGACTGTTTATGAGTCGTAATATTAAAATTCAAAGATTTGGTAGGCTCAATAAACGCCACACGTTCGCATCGGGGTTTTAGGTTTTCATCAAAAAGGGTAAATTGTACGACACCCGCAGCAAATTTTTCTCTCGGAATGCTGATATAAGCACTCTTTTTACCGACGGGCGTTTGCCCTGCATAAAGCACCACACCTCTCGATTGCCCAATCAGAATCATCTTGGTATTAGGTTTCTGAATATTATTAGCTACATAAACTTTTATCAAGGTTTTGTTTGATGTATTATCGACAGTCAGCGTGTAGCCTTCTTTTTGGGCAATTGGCAAATCAATACGTTTGGTATAAATACTCTGGTATCTTACGACAGCCTGATATTTTTTACCAACTTCAGGCTTAAACCTAAAAAAGCCCATACCGAGGTTTTCGCTGTTGATACTCACAACAGTGTCGCCTTCTTCGGTCAATATTTCGCCCGAGATGTCAATACCTTTACCTGCGGCGTCCGTCGCCTTGAAACCCACACGTCCGTCTAAACCTTCAACGAGGTTTCCACCTTCGGGAAACATCTGAAAATCAATATCTTTGGCACTCAGTGTAGGCGGAGCTTGGTCTTTGGTACTATACACCTTAAAATCTTTTGTAAATACCATATCATCGCCAAAATTGAGCATCCAATTGGTGTAAGCTCTTAGCTGATAATAGCCCGACCGCAGGGTATCGCTCAATCGAAAATCTCCATAACCAAAGCCATGGTCTAATTTTATGGTACGTTTTTCGATTAATCTACCCGCCTGATTATCAACGAGTTCTACATAAAGAGGCACACTTACCGTGTCGGGATGGTTGGTCATGCCCTCAACCAAATAAGACTTAAACCAAATCGTCTCGCCAGCGATGTAATAGGGTTTGTCGGTGTGTAAATAAGCTTTTTCTTGCGGATACTCTAAATTGTACTTGTCGAGTTGGTCGATGATTTTTTTGAGGATTTCGTCATCATTTACAAATGCAAAGAATGTAGCAGTACTGCAAAGTAACAGTATAAGGAGTTTTTTCATAAAATAAATTTGATAAGGTTTGTGGTATTTTATTAGTAAAATTAGGGTAATTGTTTAGTTATTCGATTTAACAATCTGCAATCATACTATTTTTTTTAATAGTTTTACAGCATTCTATGTTAATTAACGTTATTCAACCAATAATTTGTGTTAAAATCCTCAATACTTTTGTTATTTAAACCCTTTAACATTCATGAAAACACATTGTTTACTCATTTTAATTTTTATCCACAGCCTCACTTTTGCTCAGAAATACGAAGAATTTAGACCCAAATCCGCAATGGCTCCCCCGGTTTCTTTACAATCTGGAGTTACAGTTGAATTATTAAAAACAATCAACGATAACGCCGTCAGGGTTGTCTATCGGCCGCAAAACAATAGCTTGTATTATAATTCTCAAGAAGGAAATGTATATCAGATAGAACTAACCGCCGAAGGAAATCCCATCAGCGAAACTCTCATAACGTCGGCAGCAGAACACAATATTAACAGAATGCAGGGTATGACACTGGTTGATAATTCGTTGATTTTGGTGGGTAATTACAATGATGATGTCAATAAATTGGGCTATGGAATAGTCAAAAAATGTACTTTTCAACCCAATGGCTCATTGACATTGACAACAATGCTAACAACCGAAATTTATGCTTCTTCGGGAACATTATTCGACCACGCATTTAGTGCGATTGCCGTAAATCCAACAAAAGATTCTGTTTATATAGCAAGTGGCTCACGTACCGACCACGGCGAGGTTAAAAGCCTGAATGGTTTGTATCCAAATCTCAGAGAGCAGCCTATCACTACAAAGATTTACCGAATCCCTCTGAATGCTTCGGGCATTATCCTCCAAAATAATGAAACAGCCCTCACAAACAGTGGATACGTTTTTGCAAGGGGAGTTCGGAATGAATTCGATATGGCTTTTAATGGGCAGAATAGACTATTTGGTGTTGAGAATTCGGGAGAACGAGACGACCCCGAAGAAATGAACTGGCTCCGACAAGGCAAACATTATGGTTTTCCGTGGCGAATGGGTGGCAACGACACCCCACAGCAATACGGTGGCTATAATCCGAGCAATGACTTGTTGATTCCGGCAAATTCAAACGTAAGTTCTTTTTACAACGACCCAAGCTACCCGCCACGCCCCACAAACGTGACATTTACAGAACCAATCATCAATTTGGGTCCTGATGCCAATTGGGTTAGAAACCCGACAACTGGAGCAATGTATCAATCTAATACTATTAGTACATTTACAGGACATCGCTCGCCCGTGGGTTTGGTTTTCGATACAGATAGCACCCTACAAATGCCATACACTGGCAACGGATTTGTGTTGGCCCATTCGACTGGCGGTGGCAGTGCGGGCTATTTAGACCCGATAGATGAAGGTGGAGATTTGTGCCATTTACAACTTGTTTATGATTCAAGTATTGATAATTACAAAGTATCAGTTACAAAATTGGTGAAAGGTTTTTATTGGGCAACCGATGCCGAGAAGGTTCAGAATGTTATCTATGTAACAGAGTATTTTAATAAAATCTGGAAAATAACATTACCTAAGTTGAACCCTCCCATTGCTAATTTCAATGTAAGCCAACAACCGTGTTTATCTAAGCCTATATTCGCTAATATTTCTCAAAATCCTCCCCTATCTTTTACATGGGATTTTGGCGATGGAAGTTTTTCAAATCAAGCAAATCCGACTCATGAATACAATACCACAGGCACTTTTAATGTACAACTGACGGCTCGTAATCCTCAAGGGGTGCATACTTATCAAGCAACGTTATCCGTTCCTAATACTTTCAACATTACAAACCCAATAAGTAGTAGCACCGTTTTTGAGGGAGCAAATAAAATTAACGGAAACAACATTGTTTCAGGCACAAATAACATAACCAAATACCGTGCAAAGCAATCTGTATTGTTGGATACCGGTTTTAAAGTAGAAAATATTAAAAGTTTCAGTGCCGAAATCGGAGGTTGTGAGAATTAAAGGAAAACCTTAAAGCTATATTTGTAGATAATTTATCTTGATGACAAAATGAAGAAACTAATTACGGTTCTGTATTCAATTCTGACACTGAGTACCCAAGCCCAAAACTGGGAGTATGTTTCGAGTACCGATGGTAAGATTCCGTTGCCGTGGAAAGCTACCCAACAGACAGCCTCACTCGTAGTTGATATCGACAAAGACGGTATTGATGATTTTGTAATGGCAAACCGAACCGATAAACCATCATTGGTTTGGTACAAATTTGAGCGTTCGATTGGCTGGCGAGAATTTTCGATTGATAAAGAAATCAAAACCATCGAAGCTGGCGGAACATTCTACGACGTAGATGGTGATGGCGATAAAGATTTGGTTTTTGGAGGAGATTATCAGAGCAATAAAATTTGGTGGTGGGAGAACCCCTACCCATATTACAACCCCAACGTACCTTGGTATAGCCACGAAATCAAAGCTGATGGAGCAACCCAACACCACGATTTGGTTTTTGGCGATTTCAAACAAACAGGCAAAGCCCAATTGGCATTCTGGAATCAAGGAGCAAAAACCCTTTTCGTTGCCCCAATTCCCGAAAGTCCACGAGGTAAACCATGGACTTACGAGCCCGTTTTTGTGGCAACTGGAGATACCAAAAATTGGTATGCCGAAGGTTGCACGGCTGCCGATGTAGATGGCGATGGTTTTACAGATTTGATTGCGGGTAATTATTGGTTAAAATACCAAGATGGTAAATTTAAACCCACGAAATTTGGCGTTGATGGTGGTCGAGTGATTGCCGCAAAATTTAGAGCAGGCAAAAAAATGCAAATTGTAGTTTCGCCGGGTGATGGAAAAGGACGTCTGATGATTTATGAATGCACCGGAAGTGCCGAAGTACCCGAAAACTGGAAAGGACGAGACTTGCTCGGTCGTGAACTCATCCACGGACATACTCTCGAAGCGGCAGATATTAACGACGATGGTAATCTCGATGTTTTTGTGGCCGAAATGGCAAAATGGGATGAAAAGAAAACTGACCCCAATAACCCCAATGCCGAAGCATTTATTTTGTATGGTGATGGTAAAGGTGGATTTCAGAAAACTGTTTTTAAAAAAGGTTTTGATTTTCATGAAGGGCGAATTGGCGATATTGATGGCGATGGAGATTTGGATATTCTCTCAAAACCATACAATTGGAACGCTCCAAGACTGGATATTTGGCTACAAAATGGAACGGGTGAAAAACAACCAAAGATTGGCCCGACCTTAGAAAAACGCTTCGGGCTTGAGCTTTATAGTTTGAGAGATTACCTTAAAACCGACGTGCCAGGTACTTTGGCGTATGTGAAGAGCCTTGGTATCACCGAGGTCGAAGTAGCAGGGTTCTACGGTTACAAACCAGCTGATTTTAAAACAGAACTCGATAAGGCAGGGCTAATTCCGTACAGTTACCTCGGCGATTACAATGACTTTAAAGACAGCCTAAGTAAGATTATCAGTATTGCAAAAGCCCTGAATATCAAGTATGTAGGTACAGCTTGGATTCCGCATAAGCCGAATCAATTCGATAAAGCCGATGCCGACAAAGCAATTGCAGTTTTCAATAAAGCAGGTAAAGAATTAGCCAAAGAGGGTCTTCATTTCTTTTATCATTGCCACGGATACGAATTTAAACCGACTCCCGAAGGTACGCTTTTCGATTACATCATCCAGAAAACCGACCCTGCTAATGTGAGTTTCGAGGCAGATATCTATTGGGTTTTTCATGGCGGACAAGACCCTGCATTGCTACTAAAAAAGTATAAAGGACGATTCGTAGCAATTCATATCAAAGACATGAAAGTTGGTCAAGAGACGGGAGAGTTATCTGGTAACACCCCACTGACTTCGGATGTAGCCATCGGTACTGGCCAAATAGATTTTCGGAGAGTTATCCGAGCGGCAATGCAATCGGGAGTTAGGTATTTTTATATCGAAGACGAAAACGCCGAAGTCAAAGACCATCTGCCGATTTCGTTACGACATTTGAAAAATCTACGATGATAATCTATCAAAAAAGCCTTAAACAATGCGTTTAAGGCTTTTTTGATGGGATATTTACAAACCCCCGTAAAACAAAAAAGTCACTTAAAGCGACTTTGCGATGTGGGAGCAAAGGGATTCGAACCCCTGACCCTCTGCTTGTAAGGCATAGCCCTTTTGTTTTTTATATTTATTTATAGTTATCAACAATTTCATAAAACCCTAAAAATCAATTAGTTGTGTTTTTATTATTATCAGTACTTATTGGTACTTATCCTCAAAATGGTATCTTTGTAATGATAATTGTAATGATAGTAAACTTTAGTATCATTACAAATCAGGTCTGATAATTTCAATAACATGGCAACAGTAAAATTCTTTCTTGATACCCGAACAACTGATAGCGGCTGGGGTATAGTTAAACTTCGTATTACACATAATCGAACACAAAGAGACTACTCAACTAAGCTAAAAGTCACTCTGGGTTTATTTGATAAGATAAAAGACCAAGGAAGTGAACTTGATAGAAGAATCAAAGACAGAGATGTAATTGAGTTACATCAATCACTTTTTGCAGAAAAAGATGATGTTAGGGTTTTCTCTGATGGATATATATTACGAGCAAAGAATATCATTAAAAGACTCGGTGAGAATTTTACTTTTGATACATTTAAATTAGAGTTTGAAAACTATGGTAAAGAAATTGAAATAAAGAACGATAGAACTGATTTAATTAAAGCATTAAATAGCAAATCTTTAGCTTTGATAAAGAAAGGGCAAATTTCTCATGGAACAAATTTCAGATTGATGGCACAATCATTGGAAAGATTTGTTGAATATATCCAAGTTCAAGACCCGAAAAGATTATTACCTAAGAAAAATTTTGTGTTACGCTTTGAACATGTAGATAGTGAGTTTTTAACTGATTGGGGACATTTTATGAGAATATATGGCAAAGCATCTCAGAGAAAAATTAATAATAAACCAATTTCTTATTCAAAGGCATCAGAAAGTACAATTTCAATATATAGTAGGGCATTACGGATAGTCTTTAATGATGCAATCAAAGACAAAATTATTAATCCAGAACTTTATCCATTTGGACGATATGGGTACGTCCCTCCCAGCGGAACAAATACAAAGAGAGCATTGAAGACATCAGATATTGATTTGATAAAAAACTATGAGCCAGAGCCAATGACCACTGAACAGCGAAGCCATGATTTGTGGCTTTTTTCTTATTTTGGCAATGGGATGAATTTTGCAGATATATTAAGGTTGAAATGGGAAAATATTTCCGAAAACCAGATTATCTTTCAAAGGCGTAAAACAAAGGAGACCCCTCAGCCGATTGTAGTTAGAATGAATGATACAATAAAGAATGTAATTAAGCGATGGGGAGTAGAGAGTACAAACAAAAATGATTATATATTTCCTTTTTTACAAGGTGCAACAGATATTGAAAGAGAAAAAAAGATAATACATCAGACCATAAAAACCACCAATAAATACATGAACAGAATCGGGGCAAAATTGGGCATCAAAGACAAATTAAACAGCTATGAAGCACGTCATTCATTTGCAACTCGTTTAATGCAGAGCAATGCCCCATTGGTAATGATTAAAGATAAGTTAGGCCACAAAAAGCTTTCAACTACAGAGAATTACTTAGGAAGTTTTGAGAAAGAAGTAGAAGACCAGTATTTAGATAACCTATAAGTATTTAACCTTGATAGCTCTGAGGAGGAAACTAAAAAGCAATATGCTAACCTTTTAACTAAATTTGATTGAGATGGAAGAGATGAATTCATTTTTTGATTTCTTACAAAAACACATCGAAAATGGGGGATATAATGAAATGTTAAAGATGTACACTGGAGACAACTTGACAAAGGTATCATATAATAATGACGGAGAAATTATTGGTGAAGAAGACTTTTATTTAGACCCTAACGCACCAGCTATACTTTCTCAGTTTACCTCAGAGGATGTAATAATAAATAAAGAAATCCTAAATTTAAGGGATATTTCTTATATAAACCCTACCAATTTTTCTATACGTGTTGAAACATACGATTTTCAAAATACATTAATAGACGTATCAGTAAAATATTTTTATGATGAGTTGGTTGAGCTTTATAAATCTAAATTAGGACTGTTAAAAAATAGCTTTGCAAACGCATTAATGAAATATGTTACAGATGTGAATAGCGATAACATTAATAAAGGTATTTTAATAAAACTAAACCACTTTTTAGAATTATCAGATAGTCAAGATTATATAGTTACTGCACAGGATGGAACTTCCAAGAATTTACTCCAAAAATTTTTACAGGATTCAGTAAACTGGATACTGAAACAAAGTGGTGGAGAAATACCTCAACAAAAACCAAATCAAGATATAACAGAAATTGATTTTAATGGTGCTGTAAATAAATTTAACGGTATGCATATTGCGATGGTAAAAGAGCATTTTGAAACATTGTTATCAAACAGTAAAAATGGGGAACCATATCTATCAAGTGAAAAATTTGATGCTTTTATAAAAACAGTCTTTATTGAAGGAAAAAACTTAGAAACTAATAAAATTGAAATGAATTTAGGTAGAGGTGAAAACAAGATAATAATTAACATTTTTTATCAATTTTATTCAAATTCTGTAAAGTCTATTCAAATTGAAGCTAATACTCAAACAAAAGATAAATATGTGAAATTACTGACTGATAATTTTTCAAATTTTGAATATAAAAAGGTTCATGGCAATTTTAGATAAGCACCAAATCTACATTATAAATACAAACTATACAAACCTTCTACAACGTTTCTACAACAAGTACATACTTCATAAACATTTATCAGAAGTAATATAATTTTGAAGCATAATCCTTGAACATAAAGGGATTTGTTTAAAATTATGTACCAACAAGTGGTTTTAATGCCCCCCCAAGAACTCCAGAGCCTCATACAAGATGCGGTGAATGTTGCAGTTCGCAATGAGTTTAATTTACGACAGAAATTAGACCCTGACCTACCCTCTTATGGGGAATACTTGACCATAGAACAAGTAGCATCCTACACAAAACTTGCCAAGCAGACAATTTATGCTTTGACGTCTCGTCGAGAGATTCCATTCGTTAAAAAATCAAAAAAGTTACTTTTTATTAAAAGTGATATTGATAACTGGCTGATTGCGGGAAGAAGGTCAACCAAAAAAAATATTATAAATAGAGTATATGATGAAAAAATACACAGTAAAACAGGCAGCAGAGCGGCTTAGTATGCAACAAAAACAATTATTCGGCTTTTTGAGACGATATAATTTCATCAGCGGTACAACGGCGGCGATAGAATTTGTACTGGCAGGCTACTTTGAACAACACACAAACGATATTTATGTTGGTCATAGGTATATCAGAAGAGACCAAGTATTAATTACCGAGAAAGGAATAAAGTGGTTGGAGAGGGTAATTAAATTATTGACCATCAATTATTACAGTAAATAACAACAAATTTGACCAATCCACTATCAATATGACATTATATAACAAGTAATTGTATTTAAGTCAATAGCCTCCAAGTCCTGTATTTACACGCGTGGGGATAAGGAATTAGCTTTTATAACGCAAAACCTAAAAGTGTATATGAAATTGAATTAGGTTATATCAACATTGGATGTAAATAATTTTACACAAGGGGTTAAGCAATGGTTTATACAAATTTTTAAATACGAAAGATTATATATTAGCATGGTGGATTGGTCAAGTTAAATTACAAAATATATGTACGATTTACTTGAAATCGAACAGCATATCAAAGACCAAATAAGTAATGGAATCGTGATTCCTCCTACTTTAATTGAATTGAATGGTTTACCCCTCATTAATAGGTGTACTATTAATATCTTGCAGGGTAAACAGGGGTCTCATAAATCTCGTTTTGCCGAAAATATTTGTAGTATTTTACTCAATGAGACTTATGAATTTGCAGGTTTTAAAAAGGCTTGTATTGAAGAAATCACCGTTTGTTACATAGATACTGAGCGAAACACAACACATGAGTTTCCTGAGGCAATCGAGCGTATATTAACACAATCTAAATTGGATATTACTAACCCACTCATCAGGTTTAGTAGTGTCAAACAGGCTCGTCGCAAAGAGAGAATGGATGCGATTAGAGATTACATCAAAGCATTGAGAAAAGATACCTCAAATCACTTGTTTATAGTATTGGATGTACTGAGTGATTTCATAGGAGACTTCAACAATGTTGAACAAACAATGGACTTGACTGATTATTTGGGTAATCTCATTGAAGATAATGATGTAACATTACTATTAGTAATTCATGAGAACCCTTTTTCTGATAAAGCAAGGGGTAATTTAGGCACTGAGGCGGTAAATAAAGCATCAACAGTTATGAGCATTGGTTTTGAAAAAAATCGAAGTCAAGATACAACAGACCTCATCAAGCTTGACTTTATCAAGACCAGACGCATAGCAAAGCCATCAGCCTTACACCTAAAATTTGATGATATTCAAAATTCTTTGAGGATTGCTAAAGAGCATGAAATTAAAAAAGTAGTAGCTGACAGAAGGCTCAAGGCAAGTACAGAGCAAATAGTAAAAACTTTAGGAGAATTTATGATTTCGGGAAAGGAGTACACCCAAAAGGAAGTTTTCTCTCAAATTAAGAATATCCATGAATGCTCAGACAATACAATTAGAGACAGACTGGATGACATTATCAAAAAAAAGACTACTATTGAAATCGCCGACGGCGTTGACTACCATCTTGATAAAAATGTAAATAGTGGTGTAAAAACAATTTATTTATTAAAACAAAAATTATGGAAAGTATAAAATTTAAAGGACTTATCGTAGAAACATTCACCGAAACTCTGGTAGAGTATAATGGTGAAAAGAGTAAAAAAATGGAGTTTTTACTTGAATATGAACGTGGGAATTTCCCCAAATATGTTGTGATTGAAGTGTGGAATGACAAAATTGATACAGACCTCATTCGACTAAACAATGAAGTAGAGGTTGAGGCAATTGCAAAAGCACGGAAATCTGGTGGAAGGTATTTTAATAACCTCACACTCCGAAAGCTGAATCTCATCAAGAAGGCAGAACCTCTTAGTAATAATAGTGAAGCTGATGAAATTTTACCTTTTTAACTCATAACAAATCAACGCCTGTGTATTTTCTGCATGGGCGTTTTTACTAATTCATTTTAAGTGTATGAGTGTGAATCATAATAATAATATGAGAGTTGAGGATTTAATATTTATTTCGTGAAGTATTTTCATTTTATAACCCGTATATCTCAAACCAAAACTTTGAATCATTAAGTAAGTCACCCATTTAGATAAATTTACTTTCTACAATTCTGATTTTCTTTTTATATTGGCATTTTGAATTCACATATTGATGCTTCTTTCAGATGGCAAATCAGAATCCAGAACAAATAGCCAGAGATAACATTGATAAAATCCTTACTGATTGTGGTTGGATTATTCAGAATAATCAGCAAACTAATCTATTTGCTGGAATTGGTGTTGCTATTAGAGAATATCAAACAGATGTTGGCCCCGCTGATTATGTATTGTTTGTAGATGGAAAACCCTGTGGAATCATTGAAGCAAAAAGAGAAGAAGAAGGGCATCGAATGAATGTACATGAGAGCCAAAGTGAAGACTACGCCAAAGCAAAACTTAAATATCTCAAAAATGAGCCACTACCCTATGTATATATAAGCACAGGTAAGATAACTCACTTTACAGATTTTACAGACCCCAAACCAAGAGCAAGAGAAATTTTTGCTTTTCACAAACCAGAAACACTTAGAGAGTGGAAAAGAACACATAAGTCACTAAGAACAAGACTGTTAGATTTACCCACATTGCCAACACAAGGTCTGAGAGATTGCCAAATTATTGCTATCAATAATTTAGAAAGCTCCTTCAAACAAAATAAACCCAAAGCTCTTATTCAGATGGCTACTGGGTCGGGTAAGACTTTTACTGCTATTACCTTTATATATAGGTTGCTGAAACATGCAAAAGCAGGCAAGGTGCTTTTTTTGGTTGATACCAAGAACTTAGGAGAGCAAGCCGAGCAAGAGTTTATGTCATATATACCCAATGATGATAACAGGAAGTTTACAGAATTATATGGTGTTCAGAGGCTTAAATCAAGCAGTGTAGCAACCGATTGTCAGGTTTATATCAGTACTATTCAGCGATTATATTCAATTCTTAAAGGAGCAGAATTAGAAGAAACTGCTGAGGAGGAAAATCCAAACGAAAAGAAATATCAACCTAAGACAATTCCACCCATTGAATACAATCAAAAGTTACCTATTGAGTTCTTTGATTTTGTGGTCATTGATGAATGTCATAGAAGTATTTATAATCTTTGGAAACAAGTTTTAGAATATTTTGATGCCTTTGAAGTTGGTTTAACTGCTACCCCTGATAATCGTACTATTGGGTATTTTAATCAAAATATGGTGAGTGAATACAACCATGAGAAAGCTGTGGCTGATGGTGTGAATGTGGGTTTTCAAACTTTCATCATCAATACTAAAATTACACAACAAGGAGGTACTATTTGGCAAGGTGAATACATCGAGCATAGAGAACGACTTACCAGAAGAAAAAGAATAGAACTGCAAGATGAAGATGAACATTATTCGGCATTAGCTTTAGACAAAGATATTGTCAATCCAAGTCAGATTCGTACCATCATCAAAACCTTCAAGGAGCATTTGCCCACTATGTTTCCAGACCGATTTGCTCCTCCCCATTTGGGGGAGGCTGGGAGGGGTGAATTTGAAGTACCCAAAACATTGATTTTTGCCAAAAATGATAGTCATGCAGATGATATTATTAGAATTGTGCGAGAGGAATTTAATGAAGAAAACAAGTTTTGTAGGAAAATCACCTATAGTGTAGATGATGCCAAACAAGAATTAGCAGACTTTAGGGGCAATTATTATCCACGTATAGCAGTAACAGTTGATATGATTGCCACTGGTACTGATGTAAAACCTTTGGAGTGCTTGCTGTTTATGAGAGATGTAAAAAGTAGAAATTACTTTGAGCAAATGAAGGGTAGAGGCACAAGAACTATTGATTTTGATAGCTTAATAAAGGTTTCTCCAAGTGCAAAATTTACCAAAGACCATTTTGTAATTGTTGATGCCATTGGTGTAAGCAAGAGCCTAAAAACCGATAGCCAACCCTTAGAGAAAAAGCCATCTACTCCACTCAAAGATTTGTTAGGAGCAATAACGATGGGGGCAAGAGAAGAAGATTTGTTTTCTTCATTGGCAAGCCGATTGGCAAGACTGAACAAGCAAATCACTGAAAAACAGAAACAGCAATTCAAAGATAAAGCCAATGGTAAAAGCATTTCTGAGGTTATCCATTTGTTGCTCGATGCCCACAACCCTGATATACTCGAAGATATAGAAAACCAAGTAAAGTCAGAAAAACAAGGTGCTGCACCTAATGAAATTGAGCAGACTATTAGAGAAAGAATTGAAGAACACCAAAACAAAGCAGCAAGGGTATTTACAGGCGAACTCAATAAATTCATTGAAGATGTAAGAAAATCACTCGAACAAAAGATAGATTCTCTGAATATTGATGAAGTCTTGGAAGTGGGTTGGCACAAAGACAACGAAGAAAAAGCTAATGCCGTGATTCAAGATTTTGAGGCTTGGATAGCCTCCAACAAAGATGAACTCACAGCTTTACAGATATTCTACAACCAACCATACAGACGTAGAGAACTTACCTACCGAATGATAAAAGAGGTAGTAGAAAAACTACAAACAGAAAAACCTGCCCTTGCTCCAATGAGCATCTGGAGGGCATACTCAGGATTAGAAAATACCAATGGTTCGCCCAAGAATGAACTAACAGCAATTGTGGCTCTTATCAGAAAAATAAGTGGAATAGACACCGTTCTAACACCTTATGATAAAACAGTAGATAGAAACTTTCAGGAGTGGGTATTTAGAAAGCAAGCAGGAGCAACCAAGTTTAATGAAGAGCAAATGAACTGGCTACGCATGATAAAAGATTATGTAGCCAACAGTTTTCATATTGAAGCTGACGATTTTGACCTCGACCCCTTCAACAGAAATGGTGGATTGGGTAAGTTCTACCAACTTTTTAAGAATGATTATCTACAAATTATTGATGAATTAAACGAAACTTTGGCAGCATAAAACACAAAGAAGCATAGTCAAAATAAGTAGAGTTTTGTAATTTTGGAGAAATAATAATTGATGTAAGGATTGATGGAATATTTTATATGGTGTGATGAATCGGTAAAGAAAGGTCGTTATTTCTCTAATTTCTATGGTGGAATCTTAATTAAATCAAAGGATTTAAAATATGTTCAGAAAAAACTCAAAGAAGCCAGAGAAAGAGAAGGTTTATTAAACGAAATGAAATGGCAAAAGGTTACTGAACATTACTTAGATAAATATAAAGCTGTGATTGATACCTTCTTCGATTTAATGGAGGAAGGTAAGATTAAGATGCGTGTAATGTTTACCCAAAACTCTAATAAACCTCTTAATCTATCAGAAGAACAGATACAAGATGAATTCTTTCTGCTATATTACCAGTTTTTCAAACATGCTTTTGGGCTGACATTTAGTAATCAAACTTCTAAAATAATACACCTAAGAGCCTATTTTGATGCTCTACCCGATAAGATTGAAAAAAATAATAGATTCAAAGAGTTTATTAAAAACCTTGAAAATAACCGCCAGTTTCAGTTAGCTCGTATCAGATTCAGAAAAGATGCCATTACTGAGGTACATTCACATGACCATTCTCCTTTACAGATGATGGATGTTGTTTTAGGAGCAATGGCATTCAGATTGAACGACCTCCATAAAGAAAAACCAGTTGGTAAAAAAAGAAGAGGTAAAAGAACAGTAGCCAAAGAAAAACTTTATAAACACATCCTCCAGAGGATTCGTAAACTACATAAAGGCTTTAATATAGGGGTTTCGACAGGAATGAAGAATGAGTGGCAGAGCCTATGGGATGATGCTTACAGACATTGGAATTTCAAACCAAGAGAATATGAGATAGATGCTACTCAGATAAAGCCAAAAAAAAAGAACTCCGTTCTACCTACATAAATCTCCTACGTGGAACGTGGGGCTTCGGATAGCTACAGAGTTCTTTTTCTGAATGCAAAATTACCAAATAAAGTGCCAAACTTCCAAATTTAGAAGGGGGTATTTATCCACAGGGGGCTTAAAACAGCCCAAAAAGACTATTAGATTATGAATATACCTAAACACTGGGAAATAAAAAAATTAGGGGAGGTTTGTAAATGTGTTACAGGTACAACACCATCAAAAAATGATTTAGGGAATTATGGTAATTATATTCCATTTGTAAAACCACCTCAATTATTTGACACACCAATTAATAATGCTCCTGAAAAGTTATCAAGCAAAGGTGCAGAGGTTGCAAGAGTTTTACCTATAAATTCCGTTTTAGTAACTTGTATAGGCAATTTGGGACGAACAGCTCTCAATACGGTTCCTGTCGCATTCAACCAGCAGATTAATGCTATTATTCCTCCCAAAGGTTTGAATGGAAGGTTCTTATTTTATCAAGCCCAATCACCAAACTTTAAAAACCAATTAGAAGGGCTATCCGCAGCTACAACAGTCGCAATTGTTAATAAAGGAAAATTTGAAACGATTAATATAGTTTACCCTCCACTCCAAGAGCAACAAGCCATTGTAGCAAAAATAGAGGAGTTATTAAGTGATTTGGAGAATGGCAAACAGCAACTCTTAAAAGCACAACAACAACTCAAAGTATATCGCCAAAGCCTTCTCAAATGGGCTTTTGAAGGGAAATTAACTAATAAAAATGTAAAAGAAGGAGAATTGCCCAAAAAGTGGACACTTGCTTTGCTTGGAGATATTTCAGAGATGTGTTTGGGTAAAATGCTCGATAAAAGCAAGAATAAAGGTACATACAAGCCTTATTTAAGAAATATAAGTGTAAGATGGGGATATTTTGATTTAAATGAGTTGGAAGAAATGAGGTTTGAAGAAAATGAAGAAGAAAGATATAGTCTAAAAAAGGGGGATTTAATTATTTGTGAAGGTGGAGAGCCTGGGCGTTGTGCTATTTGGAATGAAGCTGTTCCTAACATGAAGATTCAAAAAGCCTTGCACCGAGTGAGGGTTGGTAAAAATCTCTCCGAAAAGTATTTGTATTATTTTATGTTTTTTTCTGCCATGAGTGGATTATTAGAAAAGTATTTTACAGGAACTACAATAAAACATTTGACAGGAAGAGAATTAAAAAGAATTGAAATACCTCTACCACCACTTTCAGAACAACAGCAAATAGTAGAAATTTTAGAAAGCAAACTAACAGTTTGTGATAAATTAGAAGAAACCATCAGCCAAAGCCTTACCCAATCAGAAACCCTACGGCAAAGTATTTTAAAGAGGGCTTTTGAGGGGAGATTGGTGTGAGATATAAATGATAAAACTAAAAAACTAATATTATGGAAGATTTTGATATTCTTAAAACAATCGGTTTAGTAGCTGCTGGTTGTTACTTTTTATGGAAAGTGATTGCTGGTTGGCTTGTTATAAATCTTGAGATAGCCATAGAAACAGAAAGACAAGAAGAAACACCTGAATTAGATTTATTAGCCTTCAAAATTCTTTTTAAGAAGGGGAATACTGATACACTTAATATTAAAGATATTCAAGCACGTGTTTATGGAGAAGGTGTGGAAAAGCCAGAAGTGTTTGAATTCTCTGAAATAACTAAATTAGCTTTAAGTAATCATAAAATTACTTGGTCTGATAACCCCAAAGGTACAAAAATAAGTTTATCACCAAGTGAGTCATTACATTTAGGTCGCTTCACCAGAGTATTAGCGAAAAAACCTGTTATTGTAGAGGCTGTAATTCATGGTACAAGGAGATTTTGGGGTATTGGATTTCAATGGAGAGCCTCAGTTGTTTCGTTACCGCCTAAGAAAGAAGCAAAGGAATAATATTACTGCTTTTGTAAATTTAATTCTCAGAAAACTATCAATTAAACACCAATTATATTGTTAAGTACTATTCAAAGTATATGAAAAATGTAGAAAAAGCAGACAGAATCCACTTAGGGAGTTTGATAGAAGAGTTAAAAAAAGGTAGATATGTAATACCTGACTTCCAGAGAGACTTCGAGTGGGAACCTTGGGATGTGCTTGATTTAGTAAAATCAATATTTAGAGATTATTATGTAGGTACATTACTTCTCTGGAAAGGGCGAAAAGAAAATTTTAATATGTTGAGTTGTAAACCAATTCATGGTTTTAGTGGAAAAGAAGACCCTCAACATATCCTTTTAGATGGTCAACAAAGGTTAACAGCCATACATTATGCTTTTTTTCAGCCTAATTGTGCATTTCCGAGAAGAGCAAAGCCAGTAGCATATTTCTTGAATATCAATTTATTATTAGATGAGGAATATGAGAAAGCTATTTGGTATGATTCACTTACAAGAAAGAATGTAAACTTATTAGCTGATAAAAAGCTACAATTTGAAAATCATATTTTCCCATTAGGGTTAATGAAAGAAGGCTCTTGGGGAACAAGCGACTGGATAAAAGAATATAGAGACTATTGGCAACAGCGAAAAGAAAACTATACCATAGAAGACATCGCTTTTGATACTGCTAAGTTTGATACATTTATTTCAAATGCAAAAGAATTTAAGGAACTTATAGAGAGCCTTTTTAATCAATATTACATCAGCTACATAGAATTAGACAGTGAAATAGATATATCTAAAGTCTGTGATATTTTTACTCAGATAAACTCTAAAGGTGTTTCATTAGACATCTTTGACTTATTAAATGCCATTTTAAGACCTAAAGAAGTGTTCCTTAAAGAAATGTGGAAACGGGTTGAAAATGAGTTAAGGTTCACTGACCCGAAGAAAATGAAAATTTATATTCTTCAAGTAATGTCTATTCTGGAGCAGGTCTATTGTAGTTCAAAGTACCTGTACTATTTAGTACCAGAATCACAAAAGTTAATTAAAAAGGAGGATGGTAGTAAAGAGCTAACTACATTAATACAAAGTAAAGATGAATTTATAGAAAAGTGGGATAAGAGTGTTGAGGCAATAAAAAAGGCAATACAGGTTTTAAGAAATCCAAGGGACTTAGGAGCTATACAACCATCTTTTATTCCTTATCCATCAATAATACCTGCATTTGCTTCAATAAAAGAACTTACAAACAGCCCAGAATATACCGACAAATTGAATATCCAGAGAAAGATTAAAAAATGGTATTGGGCATCTATATTTAATAATAGATATTCAAGTTCGGTTGAATCAAATGCTGCAAAAGATTTTCAAGACCTTAAAAAATGGTTCGCTGATAATAACGCAGTGCCAGAAGTTGTAAGTGAGTTTGAAGAAAACTATCACAGAATAGATTTAATTAATAGTAATTATAAAGGTTCTGCAATTTACAATGCCATATTCAATTTATTTGTGATAAGTGAAGCAAAAGATTGGCATACCTTTGAACTACCTGAATATGAAAATTTAGATGACCATCATATTGTACCAATTTCTAAGTTTAGGGATGTAGTAGGTGAGCAAATTAACAGTGTCTTGAATAGAACATTATTAGCCCCTACAACCAATCGACACATCATTCGTGATAGATTACCTAATGTATATTTGAAGGAAATGTTAGAAAATAATAGTGGGGATAAGGAAAAGGTCTATCAAACACTTAAATCACATTCATTAAGTGAAAAAGCTGTTGAAATACTACTTAGAGTCCCATTCACAAAAACAGATTTTTCAGAATTTATACTTGAAAGACAAAAAAACATTATTGACACAATCAGAGAAAAAATAATAGAAATATGAGTAACAGCACAGCCAGTATAGTAAGTAAAGTATGGAGTTTTTGTAATCCACTAAGAGATGTGGGCGTAGGGTATGGCGATTATTTAGAACAACTTACCTACTTGTTGTTTCTGAAAATGGCTGATGAATACAGCAAACCACCTTATAATAGAGCCTTTCATTTTCCAAAACTCAAAGATGAAAAAAATGAAGAGATTGAAGGGGCAGAAACTTGCTCATGGGATAACCTTGTACCCAAAAAAGGTGCAGAGTTAGAGTCTTTTTATTCATCATTGCTTCGTACTCTCTCAACAGAGAAAGGTATGATTGGGCAGATATTTACTAAAAGCCAAAATAAAATCCAAGACCCTGCCATGCTTGCCAAAATCATTGATATGATTAATAAAGAGCAGTGGTTAGTAATGGGTGCTGATGTAAAAGGAGATATTTATGAAGGGCTATTAGAACAAAATGCTCAAGACGTAAAGAGTGGAGCAGGACAATACTTTACTCCAAGACCTCTCATTAGAGCTATGGTTGAGTGTGTACGTCCTCAGCCAAAGAAAACCATTGCAGACCCTGCTTGTGGTACTGGAGGATTCTTTTTAGCAGCTTATGATTATATCGTAGCCAATCATAGTTTAGACAGAGAACAAAAGGATTTCTTGAAGCATCACACATTCTTTGGTAATGAAATTGTAGCAGCTACCAGAAGAATGGCATTGATGAATCTATTCTTGCATAATATTGGAGATATTGACAGTGAAAACTTTATTTCTCCAGCCGATGCTCTTATTGCTCAATCAGCAGATACTTATGATTATATCTTAGCCAATCCACCATTTGGTAAAAAAAGCAGTCAAACCTTTACCAATGATGAAGGAGAGCAAGAAAAAGAAGACCTTACTTACAATCGCCAAGATTTTTGGGCAACCTCAAGTAACAAACAGTTGAATTTTGTTCAGCACATTCGTTCTATGCTCAAAAGTACAGGTATGGCAGCTATTGTATTGCCAGATAATGTTTTATTTGAAGGTGGAGCAGGTGAAACTATCAGAAAGAAACTATTAGAAACCACAGATTTACACACTATTCTTAGGCTACCAACGGGTATATTCTATGCCCAAGGAGTAAAAGCCAATGTTGTGTTTTTTGATAATAAACCAGCCAGCAAAACAGCTTGGACAAAAGAGATTTGGGTGTATGATTATAGAACCAATATTCATCATACGCTTAAAAAGAATCCGCTAAAAATTGAAGATTTAAGAGATTTTATCAACTGCTATAATCCTGAAAATAGGCATCAACGACAAGAAACCTACCATCCAGAAACCAACCCCGAAGGAAGATGGAGGAAGTTTACTTATGAGGAAATCATAGCAAGAGATAAAACCAGTTTGGATATTTCTTGGCTCAAAGATAAATCATTAGCCGACCTTGATAACCTCCCAGACCCTGATGTAATTGCTGATGAAATCATTGAAAACTTAGAAGCTGGTTTAGAGAGTTTCAGAAGTATCATGGCTTCATTGGAGCTTAAATAGCCTCAAAAAGCTATCAACTACAGAATTGTAATATTACTGGGTAAATAAATAATCAAAATTTATGATTGTAGCTGCAAAAGTATTAAATAGTACAAATCAATGGCAATCTGTAACTCCACTTTATGATGTTAATAATCAAGTAGGTGTTACAGGTTTTATAAACAACCAATCCTACCAATATGGATTTGAACAATGGTTAAACAATGATATTTTAAAAGATTTAAAATTAGGCTATTTAGATTGTTATAGGAGTCATAACTTTAATGATTTGGCTGAAAGGGTGATTATCTTTCAACTTTTGAGGGGGAATATTTGGTATATTGGAAATCTTTATGGTGTCAAACAGCTATGTTACAACGAAATTGAAGAAATACAAAATCAATTAATTGAGCAAAACTGGTTAGATATCATCAACAATAACTTTATCGAGATTGGAGATTTAAGATTATTAGATGAGACACATGAGTACTTACAACATTATAATGCTAATCACATTGTAGGGAACCCTGATACAAACCCTTTCATTTTAAACATCCGATATAGTGAATTAAAATTACTCACAAATCCCATTAATCTAACTCAAATTTACCCACAAATTAATAATAAATGGAGAAGATTAAGCATAAGATATAATAATATTCCAAACGAATTGATTCAAATTTTTGATTTATAATTTAATCATGAATATATTTTCATTTATTATTTTGAACATACACAAATGGATAGCCAAAACCCATATTTCTTGCAGTTTGAAATTGAGGTAAAATGTGCTTTTTGATACTTTTACCAAAAGCCTCAAGTGTTAATGGTTTTAGATATTCAGAATCTTGAGAGAACAAGTTTGTGTAATCTTCAAGCAGCCTAAAGTTTTCTTTCTTTACATGATATTTTAGTGCTTCAAATTGTGAATTGATATATTTGTCCATGTAATGGTCTATTGATGGAAGCCAATTACCTTTTACTGAGTTTACATTTTTTGAAGTTGGAACTATATTCCAAAGTTGGTCATGTACTACAAAAGACCAAGGTAAAAAGTGGTCTAAACTCCAATTTTGTAATGTCAATTCTTGTTCTGAGTAAATACATACCACCGAGTTTTCATTTAAATATTCCTTCCAAAATGAATTGGCGACTTTTAAATCTCTTTGAATCGGTTTTTCAAGTTTTTCAGATAAACCCACAACATTTGGATTATTCTTTTGAAGGAATTTAATCAAGTGCCAATAGATAAACCCTTTTAATATTGTTTGGTGTTTCTGAAAATAGTTAGCCCAGATAGGGTTTAATATGATTTTATCCCCTGAAAACTTGTAGATTACTCTTTTTGGGTTTGTGTGGAAGTATAAATTTGCTAATTCTATAATTCTGCCATTTACTTGATGGTCGGGCAAACCTTTGGTCTCATTTGAAAAATATGGTCTGAGAAACCTATATGGAACCCATCTTAAAAGCTCAACAACTTTTTTGCGAAGTATAACACTATCTTCCAATGAAAGCTTATTGTTAAGTTGACTAAAAAGTGATGGCGAGTTAATAGTATTGTTTACCTCAAATTTACTTGTTACAAACTCTGCAATCGGTTTAAAGCCATCTTGTTTCCCAAAAGACAATTTAAAGTAATCTAACGGATACCATACACGTGCAATCATCCTAAGTGCTAAATCATCTAAAGAAATAATGCACTCATTTTTCTCTTGTAAACTATCCAGAATTGATAAAAACCAGTAAAACTTATATGAATTGGTTGTGTCTGAAAAAACAGAAGAAAGGTTAGATATTTCTAATTCTTCACTTTCAGGTAATTGCATAATTTATCTAATTTGATTGTATTTTCTGGATTTTTATACAAAATGATATTTAGCTCAAGCTATATCGAATTGAAGATTTTATTTTTTAGAAATATTAAAATTTATATGTTAAGGTAACACCTGATGAATTAGAATAAGAAATTGACATATTTGAATTATTGAAAGACTTTGATTTTTGAGTCAGTAATTTAACTGTAAAAAATGTGAGGTCAGCTGCTATTAAACCAATCCCAACCCCTAATAAAAGGGTTGACTTTTTTAATCTGGATTGTGCTTTATCAAGCATTCTTTTAGCATTTGAAATTGTACCCTCGCTATATTGCTTTAGCCACTCATCATCATTGACAATAATTTTCTGATTCCAGTTGTTAGCTATGTAACTCTGATAATCGTTATTAGCCAACTTCCTTTGTTTTAAACCGTCTATTATCAAATATCCCCCTAAAGATGCCGTACCTACACCTATACCCAATAAAGCTATTGTTCTTGAATTATTAGTTTTTGTAACTTTAACATCGGATGTAGGAGGAATAGTTTTTTCTGTCTTTGCTGTGGGGTTTGTGAAATCATCTACTTTAGGAGGTTTGGGGTTGGACTTATAGGAATTATATAACTTTACATATACAGTTATTGTAATGTCTTCATCCACATTAAAATTATCTGCAATAAAATCCCAAATGATTTTCTTTCTTGTTCCTCCAGTTATATTTTGTCCAATATCTCCTTCCAATTTAGAACACGGAAAATATTTTTGTTTGTTATTAAATACCCTAACATAAATTGAATCTTTAGGGTCAACATTATCAATATCATATTCAATTTCAATAACTTTTTTTTCATTATTAATGTTAAAATCAACATTCCTAAGATTTAATAATCGCGAAGATTGCGAAAAAGCCGAGGAAGTTAGTATCAATAAACAAGAAATTAATGTGGAAGTCTTTATCATTATTTTACGTCTATATTGGTTGATATTTGGCCTTTTTCTAAGCATCGATTGTAGAAAGATACTTCTATAAGATAGGAACCCGCTCTGTCAAATTGATATGATACTTTCTGTCCAGTAAAACTATTTCCATTTATTTTCCAAAAAATCCTAATAAGTTCAGTATTGGGACTTGAGTCAAAATTCAATGTAAAATCATACCTTTTTGGCATCAAAGACTTGAACTCAATGAGGCCATTAGGGGTTGGGCATTTTTTTTCTTGAAAGTTTACTTCTTCAAATTCTTCACAACTTGAAAGAAACAATAGTAGACAAAATAGTTTGAAATACTTTTTCATTTTGCATATGAAATGTAGCGTGAAATTAAATTAAATTTTCAAAATTTAATATTTGAACCTTATCTTTATATTCTTGTTCATAAATCCAAATAAAGTTAGCAAATATCATACATATTCCATGAATAAAAGCTATATACAACTTGCATTAATCCTGATAATTGGATTTTTTATATCATTAACCACACTTGGAGCAGGGTATAGAGGCACAATTACCTCGTTAAATTTAAACAGAACAGGAGGAACCTGTACTTTGGTAAATCTACCTACTATATCTTTGACTAATATTTCGATGACAATTAATAACCGAACCAGTGCAACTTTAAGTTTTATTAATAACACAGCAGGGGCCATCGTAAGTAAAAATACCTTAAATAGTTCTAGTTTTTCTTCAACTGCAATTACTTTTGAAACGTTTACTGTCACTCGTGGAACATGTGTTGCTACATTGTCAGTAAGGTTTACCTCATCAGCAAACTTTTTTACAGATGCTACAATCCGAGGAACATTATCCATAGAGTCAGTTGGAGCTCAAATAGGTAATATTTCTTCAAATTTAATTTTAACATATTTTAATGGTAATAACGGAGAAATTAGTGAAGAGGCTAATGCTACAGCATCTAATATTTCAAATTCAACAAAACTTTCTAATGGTGCTGTTATTTGTTCAACTGATGAAATTGAAATCCAAGTTTCGGGTGATAATTATAAAGCAGTAACATTATATATTGATGGCAAGCAACTGAGTAGCCCAATTACTCCTGATAATTTGTTTAAAGTAAGTAATACTTTACGGTTTAAGATTAATGAACCAGAAAGAGGCATTAATCAAACTGATGGTTTAAATCATGAAATAACATTAGAAGTTAATGGTCGATTTAAGCCTATAGTAACATTTGTTGCTTACACACCACTACCTTCACTATCTGTATCTGCTAATAAAACTACTTCTTGTTATGGTGAAGCTATTGTACTAACATCAAATATTACAGATAGTAGATTTATAACATACAGATGGTCTGATGGGGCAACAACCGGACCTACTTACCGAGTCGACAAGCCCGTAAACAATTTTGATTACTCTCTAACAATTAATAAGGGCGGGGTCTGCCCTGCTAAATCAAACTCAATAAAAATTCAGGTTATTCCAGACTTTCAGCCTACAATAAGTACCAACAAAACAAGGGTATGTGAAGGAGATTTAATACAAATAAATGCATCTCCAAGTGATACTAATGTGTACAGATATAATTGGTCAAATGGAGGAAGATTAAACTTTATAAATGCTTCAAACTCTGGCAATTATAGCGTAATGATTACTCCCAAATTAGGCAATTGTACTGGTAAACAATCAAATGTGATTAGCAATTTGGTATTCGATAAACAGATTCAAAAAGCTGAAATCACCCCATCTGGGAATGTAGTTATCTGTAGTATCTCTAAAGGTGTAGATTTAGAAGCTATAACTGAATCTGATGTCTTGGTTCAATGGTCAACAGGTGAAGTTCTAAATAAAATCACAGTGAGAACTCCTGGTACTTATTCTGTACAATTTACAAGGGGAATGTGTTCTACTCGTAAAAGTGTTTTTGTAGATAGTAAACCATTAGAGGCAAAAGTATTTGGAGAAGATGGTAGGACTCTAAATGACATAATTATTTGTAGTGGAACGAATTATAAAAACTTCAATTTGCAAGTAACATCGAACTATAACGGGGTGGTGTACAGATGGAAACTAAATAATGATAATACGGTTGCACCTAATTCCAGTAACAATAATACATATGCTCCAACAAGTGCTGGCGAATACTACGTAATTGCTGAAGTTCCAAGTATTGGATGTTCATCCCCACCTTCAAATAAAGTAAAGGTTATTGGAGTTCAAAACTTTAGTGTCGCTTTGAGTCCTACTAATCCACCACCAATCTGTGAGGGTTCAACCATTGAAGTAAGTGCCAATCCATCATTTTCATCAAACTTACTATCTTACAAATGGCAAAGAAATAACAACATAAACCTAAGCCAACAAGGACGAGTTTTAGTTGTTGGTGAAGAGGGAACTTATTCTGTTAGGGTCGAACAACAGGGTTGTCAGGCATCCTCAAGTACAATTATACAAACTAAACCATCTAAACCTGTTGTTGCGGTTGTTGATGGTATCAATCTCGTTGCAAGTGTTAGTACTGATGGGAAATATGAATGGTTTTTTAAGCAACCTCCAGTATCCTATAACCCAAATGATTATAGTTTAAATAATCCTGTTGGTACGAATGAGCAATATATAGTAAATGATAGAAGTAAGTTTGGAGTTTATATGTTGAGAGCAAATAGGAATAACTGTGGAAGATTATTTTCTGACCCAATATTGATTAACAATGTCATATTAGGGGAGGAAACCGAAGAAATCTCTATTCAAATACAACCAAACCCTGCATCTCAATTTGTCAGAATTCAAGACAACAACTCAGAATTGAAAAAAATATATCTAATCAGAAGCGATGGTATTATTTCCCATAAGTCGAATAGTCGCTCCATTATTACTACCATTGATACCATTAACATAGCTGATGGAATCTATAGTTTAGTTATTGAAAAGAATGAAAAGGTTTTTGTCAAAAAAATTGCTATTGTAAAATAATATGAAGCATACCATAACTTTTCTAATTATATTGATGATTACGGTTTCTCAAAACTGTTTTGGTCAACAAGAAAGACAAAAAGAAGAATTTGAATTTCAACATAAAGCGAAGAGAATTAATACAAGCCAATTCTTTTCTAAAACTATAGCTCCTACAAACAATATTTTGTTTTATGCCGAAAATTTTGATTTAGTAACAGGAGAAACTACTTTTTTAAACTGGGAAATATATAATGCTTCTGATGAATTTAAGAGAGTAACATTAAAATATAGCCTTGATAGTGTAAATTTTAATATTGTATCTGATGCTTTTGCAGTAAAGGGAAAACATTTTATTTCACCTAAACAGGCAACTTTTTATAGATTGTCTTTTGGTAATTTAGAAAGAACTTTAAAAATTAATGTTAGGTCTTTAGATAAAGCTAATCAAGAATTACAATTTTTTGCTAACAAAAATACTATTCAAAAGGGTGACTCAGTAAAACTATCTTGGAAAGGCAGTAATATTTCTAAGATTCTATTATCATCAAGTACTGATGGGATTAATTTTAATCAAATAGATTCTAAAGATTTTAGCTTTGTTACTGACGAGTTTTATGTAAAACCTGATAAAACAACTTATTATAGAATAAAAGCTGATGATAAAGCTTCATTTGAAAAAATTATAAAAGTTGATGTTGAGACACCAAAAAGTAGCTCCATAGAATATTTCTACTTTGAAAAAGACGAAGTCAAGGAAGGTGATTCTACTAAGTTAATATGGTCTATACTGAGAGCTGATAATGTTATTTTGGAAACGAGTAAAAATGGTATTAACTGGACTATTGAAGAAAATACCATTTACGCAAATAAGGGAGAAAAAAATATTTCTCCCCTAAAGGATGTTTATTATAGATTGATTGCCGGTGATGCTACAATTACATTGAAATTGAAGGTAATCAAATAATCTGAAATCAAAAAAAGTAGTTAATTACATGACAAGCTAACATCGAATTATATCTCACTAAGTAAAATCTCTTCGGTTTTTCCTTATCAATTATTTCTACTACCTTCTCTAAGTAGTTAAGTGCAACAAGTAACGTCTTTTGGTCATATTTCTTTTTCAGCTTTTCTAAATCACTTTGTCCTTCAATTGTTTTGGCATTACCAGTAAACAAAAAATTTTCAAAATTACTACTAACTGACTCTTTCAGAGATTTAATTTGTGCTTTAGAAAACTCCTGATACAAATCATTGTCTATATTATCAGGTTTAAGCAATACAGATACCATCCAAGCTAAGTCTCCCCCAAGTATACAGTAAGATTGCTTCAAAATAGCTTCCTCGCTATGTAAATTAGTAGTTATTTCATCTGATATTTGCTGAAGGCTTTTTTGTATGTTTTTATTATAATTAACAATGGATGGGTTATCGGGAATTGCATTTTTCAAAGAATTTATCCCCCACTTTATACTAAAAGGAGAGAATTCTTTTAATTGCTTATCTATATATATCCCCCCTTTTGTATTTGCTCCATCAATATTTAGCATTAAGGCTTCTTTACGGAATTTCTCAATAATTGATGATACAAATGAATATTCTGCTTCCATCTCTGCTGTTAGTGTAATAACAGGATTCTTTGCATTAGTTGAAATATCAAAAATGAAGTTTGAAAGTACTTCCTCTTGATTTTTTCTTTTTGCTTCGATAGCTACACCACTATTAATAACAATAGTAATGTTTTCTTCTGGTATTTCTTTTGTAACAGTTGAATAAACAATAAGCTTGTTTATAAGAGTTTTTGCCTCAGTCAATGTACTTTCAGAAAAATCAATTACAGGAATATTAAATGTTGAATCACTAAAAATCCTATAATAAAACTCTCCATTACCTTTAGAGTAAATATTTAAAAATACCATGTTCACACTACTCGCACTTACTTCTACACCAACATAGGTATATTTTGGATTTTTTTGAGAGAATGCTACTATACTTTTAAAAGTTAGAAGTATAATAGTGACATAAACATATACTTTCTTCATTGTCAGATTTAGTTATATTTTTTGGGAACTTTCATTTCCTTAATATTTGCATCTTTTACATCTTCAACCTTAACTCCTTCGGTTTTAAGGGGTGGGGGAAGGTTTTGAGGAGAAGCTTTGAATGAATAACTTTTGATACTTGACTTTTTGAGAGTCGTTGCTCTTAAAGCTTTAGGAGGATTGACAATCTTAACATCTACTGCCACCTCTCCCAATTTTTGTTCAACAGATTCTTTATCTTCAAAATTGCCCCCAACAAGTAGAATAAATGAAGTTTTGGGGTTTTCTTGAAGAATAAATCTCATAAAATTACGAAGAGATTCAATATTATTGAAAGTTTGTACTTGCTTGTTTGCTATATTAGCAAGTCTAACTTTTGTATCAAAGTTTAAAATAAGTAAAGAATCATTTGATGTTTCGGTGACATAGTTATTCATTTTTTCTAAAGATACTTCACTATCCTCAAAATTTGAAAAAAATCTTTTATTTGTTCTTACTAAAGTATTTAAGTTATCCTCTGAAAATAATTCATCTATTGACTTCTGAATAACTTTAGGATTATCTTTATCTCCAGAGAATGTTTCTACTTCTAATTTAAATGGCAACTCCATACGATTGTCCAATCTAATCAAAATAGGCTGGAAAATATGGGCTCTGGAGGTACTATCTTTTGCCTCTTTCTCTATAAAATTCACTACTAATGGGGAGACTATTTCATACAGATATTTTGTTTCTCTGGGGTCAATATCCAACAAACTTGAAGAATCCAAGAGAATTATTTTCAAATCATTCTCTTGATGCTTTGCAAATTTTGTACAACTAAATCCGTAAACACTTGAAACGATTACAAATACTAACCATTTAGTAAAATTCTTAAATTTCATATTATCCAAGTTTAATGTGTGTTTAGATTAAGGGTAGTATTTAGTATTAATAATTGATGCTTAAGACCTTCTCTGGCTACGATACTTTGTGCTATGGAGGTCTGTTGTACACCTGCTAATGCTGCTAACTCAACATCTAAAAGAACGCCATAAGTCTTGAAATAATATTTACCATCCTCCTTTTGGGTTATGCTATGGCTACCTACCTTATATGATTTCAACTCTATGTTCACTCCATCAGTATTTATTGGTTGCTCTAATATACCCGTAATTCCATATTTCATTCCATTAGAAAAAACATATTCTTTGTATTCATTTTGAATTTTATAATTAAAACGAGAGGTGTAGAAGAAATAACCAGTATAAACAATATGTAAAATCGCTCCTAATAAATAACATACTAAGGTCGCCACAGAAACCGTATTCCAAACCCTGTAAGCATCAATAAATAGATAAAATTTGAAGCCTGCTGATACTAAAATTAGTAGATAAAAAGTGTACGTCTTAAATTTATAACTTTTTATCAATCTATTTATTTTTTCTTTTTCTACAGAACTATTTGCTATAACTAATTGATTTCTGTGAAGGCATATCTTGTTATGCCACAAATGTGAACAAATAGCTAAGGCAATATCAATAAAAATGGCAGCCACAATACCTTGCCACAGAACACCCTCTTCAATACCGTAATATGTGGGAACACCTTCTAATATCAAAATAGCAACAAATGCAACAATTTGGGTAGAGTACCCAACAGACTCAAAAAGTCCAGGTAGTTGAACTCCAGCAAAATTAGCTTGGCTTTTTTGGGTATATAGCCAAAAATCTTTAGTCTGTTTAGATGGTTCAAAATTTTGATTTGGGTCGAAATGGAATTGCTTAAAACTTAACATTGTATGATGGTTATTCAGTGGGTAAAATTTCTAACAGTTGACTTAATTGTTTAGTAAAACCTATATGATTACATTGTGGATGTATTCAGTATGGTTAAATTACTTACTGCCAAATTTATACGTAAAATAATAATTTTCTAAACTTATTACTAAATTTTTACATATATATCTTAGTATGCTAAATCTTTTTAAAATAAAATATATTATCGATTTTAAAAACATCCCAATTTAAATGTTATTTACTATTAAAAACAAAAACCTATAACTACATTTAATAAACCATAAGGCTTTAATAAAAACTCAGATTATATTTGATACAAGAGTTAAACTCATGTAATATTATATTTAAATCCTTTAGTTTGGTTGGGATTGTGAATAGATATTAATTTAATAACCCATATTATTAAACTTAAGAGGGTAGCTATCCTACCAATATTTAATTATTGAAATTGGGTGGGTTCTGATTTTTTCTGAAGATGTTATTGAAAACATTGTTCAACATACCATCTTCAAAGAATAAGAGTAAAAATTAATATTTTCAGTTTAATTAATATCACCCAACCAATATATTTTCTACTATATATAAATTTAATTGGATAGGTGTATTTATAACAATATAAGTAACCAAACCAGTATATTTATATATATAAGCAGATTTGTATTGGTTGGGTTGGTTACACAATTATAATCAGCCTTGAAGTTTACTTTATAAAATCACCTCAAAGATATTCTCAAATTCCTTTTCTTGAGGTTTTTTTTATATATACCCCTGCTTACCTACCTATACCTAAGTACCCCTCCTTCCTTCGATATAGTTATATCCCCTCTGGATAGTGTATAAATACTTCGATGCCAGTTAAGATACTCATAATCTTTTCAAAGGTTTCAGCATCAAAACCAAGCTGACTTTCTATTTATATAGCATACCAGAGGTTTTTCTTCACTCAAAACATTTAAAAATCATGGTAACTGTAACAGCTTATCAAGAACGTACCTCAACTGAGGGGAAACCCTACATTGCCCTTGAAATCCAATCTGATGATTTGGAGTTTGTTGTCTCGAAAACTACTGGCAGACATTATGCCACAGTCAGAAAGTGCTGGATGTCCTCTACTTTCAATGAAGTCTTAGCCAAGAAAATGCTTGGTAAAGAAATGCAAGGAAGTATTGTAAAAACTGCCTGTGAGCCTTATGAATTTACAATTCCAGAAACAGGTGAGGTCATAACAAGACACCATCGTTATGATTACTCTCCTCTTGAAAATGGCACTATGGAAGAAGTGGTTCTTCAAACCCAAGAACCAGTTTTTGCATAATCTTACATTAGTAAACTATCAAGGGCAGTGTCATTTAGGCACTGCTTTTTTATTTTCTAACCAACCAATTTTCAATCATGCAATTACAACAAGCAGAACGCAAAAAAGCCTTTATTAAGATGGCTTTACAATCTTGTGCAGGTGGAGGCAAAACATACTCAGCACTTCTTCTGGCACATGGTTTATGCAATGACTGGCAGAAAATCGCTGTCATTGATGCTGAAAATAATTCAGCCAGTTTGTATGCACACTTAGGAACTTATAATGTCCTTGACCTACAACCTCCTTTTTCTCCCGAAAGATACATACAAGCAATTCAGACTTGTATTGAGGCACAAATGGAGGTAATAATTATTGATGGTATTAGTCCAGAATGGGATTATATCATCGAGGAGCATTCTAAACTTACAGGTAATAGTTTCACAAACTGGAGTAAGTTCACTCCAAGACATAATGCCTTCATTCAGAAAATGCTCCAAACAAAGGCTCATATTATTGCTACCATCAGAACCAAACAAGATTATGTCTTGAATGAAAAAAATGGCAAGATGATACCTGAAAAGGTTGGTTTAAAGGGAGTTATGAGAGATTCTACTGATTACGAGTTTACACTTGTGTTTGATTTGGATGTAAAGCACTATGCAACTGCTTCAAAAGACAGAACCAGTTTGTTTATGGACTTACCAGCATTTCAAATCAGTCAAGAAACAGGTAAAATCTTAGCTGCATGGTGTAATCAAGGGAAGGTTCAAGAACGTGAAGATACTTTTATCCAAACTGACAGTCTTTTAGAGCAGATTTATGCTTGCCAAGATGTTGATGTCTTGAAACAATTGTATATGTCATTGGATACTGCAACCCAAAAAGAATACAATGCGGATTTCAGTACCCGAAAGAGCCAATTAGTTTATGTTCCACCTCAAACTTTTTCAGCCAATGGAACTCACCGTAGTTAATAAACAACCCATCATTAGTCTTGAGGAAACTATCTTTGAAGGTACAATTTCTACTGCCAAACCCTTCATTGAGGCAAATACAATTCCTGTATCACTTCAAGAAATGCAACGAAAGCATATTATTCCTGTTTTTGTCAAAGATAATGAGCCCTTGATTTCTCATATTGATTTCATTGAATCGGTGGAGCAAGTGGTTCATCACCTCTACTCCAAGGAAAGTATATTAATGCCCAGCATAAGAGTTTCTCACCCTATTAAAGGCAGGATTCCAGAAGCAAGACACAAACCTGCCAAAGAGTTATTGGAGCATGAACAAACGCTTTATTATGAAAGAATGGCTTTTGTGATTGAGATTCCAACCATCCATGAAACCATTGATGGCAACCTACTAACACTTACGGTAGGTGGAGTGAAAGCCTATAATTTAGATAACCTGTACAGCAGAAAAGGTGCTGAGGAGGTTTTCAAGATTTTCATCGGCTTTCAGAATAAAGTATGCACCAATCTTTGTGTTTGGTCTGATGGTTACTCTGGAAATATCAAAGTAAGGTCTATGCAAGAACTCAGTGATAAGATTTTCCAAGCTATTTGCAAGTTCAAAGTAGAGAGTTACCTCAAAGCTATGGCATCATTCACTCAGTATAGTTTGACAGAAAGGCAGTTTGCACAGTTAGTCGGTAAGTGTAGGTTGTACCCGTTTTTAGGGAGTGAACAAAAGAAGGAATTGCCACCACTTTTATTTGGAGACACCCAAACTGGATTTATAGCAAGGGATTACTACAAAGATGATTCATTTTGTAGAAATGAAGATGGTAGTATTTCACTTTGGAAAGTCTATAATCTGTTTACAGGGGCTAACAAAAGCAGCTACATTGATACCTTCATAGATAGAGGGGTAAATGCTTTTGATTTTACCAATACACTTGTAAGCACATTACAGACAGGCTCAGAAAGTTGGTTTTTGAATTAACAACGTATGGGGTAGTCTAATGGCTACCCTTTAATTTTTACAGGCATGGCAAATAATTTTGAACCAAGAATAATCATTGACCCATTTTCAATTTTGGTGGTTAATCCACAAGGAGAATTGAAACGAGTGTATTGTCCTTTTCTGGCAAGGTGTATGATTCCAAAAGATGAGTTAATCAAAAATCAAATCTATTCTGTGGAGATGGTTAAGACTGAACTATCAGAAGAAATCTTTTTTATTATCAGAGGGAAGGTTTACTCACACCACAGATTCGTATTAGTGTTGTAGCTACATTGAGGTTATATTGTATTTTGTTGTCCACGTCTTTTGAGACTGTTTCCCTTAACCAAAAACTACTGAAAATGTATGTGGAATTTTTTATCTATTATTGTAACAATAAACTGGATGATTTACCCCAATCTATGATTTTGTAATGATAATTGTAATGATAGTAAAATGACAGAAAACAAAAAAGCACCTAACATTTCTGCTAAGTGCTTGATTATCAGTGTGGGAGCAAAGGGATTCGAACCCCTGACCCTCTGCTTGTAAGGCAGATGCTCTGAACCAGCTGAGCTATGCTCCCATTTTTTGTACAACTGCCGTTGTGATTTGGGACTGCAAAGATGGGGGATTAAAATTTATCATCCAAATATTTCATTGAAAAATTTTTCAAAACTATCTTGCATAAAATTTAAAATACCTCAGCAAACAATGCGTAAATTATTAATTTTCAGTCTCTTATCGCTCGTCGGATGGTCGTGTAAAACCACGAAAAATTTTTCAAAAAAAAATCCATTAGCCAGGTTGATTGATACTTCGGCAGTTTTGAAAAATAGTTTTACAGGATTCTCGCTTTACGACTTAGAGAAAAACCAAACCGTTTTTGACCGAAATTCTGAAAGATATTTTATACCCGCATCCAATACCAAAATTTTTACGCTGTATGCGAGCCTCAAAACACTCGGAGACTCAATACCTGCATTGAGGTACAAAATAAATGGCGATTCGCTTTTCTTTTGGGGAACCGCCGACCCTACTTTTCTACACCCCGACAACATCGGCACGACTCGCGTTTTGGATTTTCTGAATAAAAATAAGATGTCGAAAAGGCTTTATTTTTCGGATGCTAATTTTACCAATGAATTTTTTGGTTCGGGCTGGATGTGGGATGACTACAACGATTATTATTCTCCCGAACTTTCGCCATTACCTATGTACGGAAACATCCTACGCATAAAAGTTCAGAATACAGAAATCAATATCCAACCCGAAATCTTCAAAAACTCCATTTATTTGAAGAAAGAAAACGGTAGCCAAATCAAAAGAACAGTGAGCGATAATCAATTCTTGATGCCCCAAAACATTGCCCAAAAAGAAAAATACGAACAAGATATTCCGTACAAAACCTCAACGGATCTTACCCAACAACTATTGATTGATACGCTTCGTCGCAATGTTAATCTATCACAAATACCGGTTCCGAAAGATGCCCAAACGATTTACAGCACCACTACCGAGCCAGTTTTACGTAAAATGATGCAAGAGAGCGACAATATGCTGGCCGAGCACCTATTGCTACTTTGTGGTACAACCCTCAAAGACTCCATCAATACTTCTTTTGCAATTAACACCATCACCGAAAAATACCTCCAAGACCTCCCCGATGCTCCTAAATGGGTAGATGGCTCAGGAATTTCACGATACAATATGTTTACGCCACGCTCGATTGTTAAGCTTTTGCAAAAAATGTACGCCGAAATACCACAAGAACGCCTTTTCTCGTTAATGGCTATCGGTGGGCAGGCCGGAACAATCACCAGTAATTACAAAGCCGATAAACCTTACGTTTTTGCAAAATCGGGGTCGATGAGCGGGGTTTATAACCTGAGTGGATATTTAGTCACTAAGAAAGGTAAAACACTGATATTCAGCTTGATGAACAATAACTTTAACCGCTCGACGGGGAGCATCAGAAAGGAAGTAGAGCGGATTTTGAATTGGGTACACGAAAATTATTAGTTTTGTAGGATGAAACAAACGCTGTTTATATTTTTTAGTCTTATCTTTTGGTTTGCCGATGCACAAGAGGTCAATTACCTAAAAGTATATCATCCTGCCATCAACAAGGCTGAATTGGCGATTATCGACGAAAAATATAAAGATGCTTTAGAGTATTACCAACAGGCATTTGGCGAGGTCTCGAAGGGTTTTATGAAAGACTACTTCAACGCGGCCGTTTGTGCCACTTACCTCGGCGATGCCACCAACACGTACAAGTATTTGCTCGAGGTAGCAGCCAAAGGCATAAGTATTGATTTTATCAAAGACGAACCAGCTTTTATCGGAATCCAGCGTGACCCAAATTGGCGAGAATTTGAAAAGCAATATTTGGCAAAAAAACGAGAGTTTGATATTGGTATCAATAAAAGGATATTGGATAAGCTCAACAAAATCTATGAGCGAGACCAATGGTTTAGGGTACGTAATGCCGAGGCTTTTGCCGATACAATTGCCAAAATTGATAAACAAAACGCCCTCGAATTAGATTATCTGATTGTTAAATACGGATTCCCAGGCGAAGACCAGATTGGGTGTGGCGAAGGCGGTATGCCGATTATCCAATACCCATTTTATTTGGTGATGAAAAGGCAGTCGCCCGAGAACCAAACCATTAATTTTTCTAATGCCATACTTGAAGCTATGCGGAAAGGGCGTATATTGCCACATACTGCCGCAACACTCATGGCAACAATCAATGGCAATGATTCGTTTTTTGCTCGGCACGTATATAAAATTCTGGGTACAGATTCGCCCGATTTTAGAGACAAGCCGTTTTCAGATAGGATTGACAAATGGGTTTTTAGGCAGATTTCGGCGGCTGATGAACAAAGAATTAACGAAATGCGTTTTGCTAATGGCATGGAAGCACTCGCAGATTATCGCCGAAAAATACTATTTTCGCTGAAAGATAACCGATTTTTGTTTCCGTATCGGGCATTTGCCAATATGTGGCAGGTTACAGACCCCACCATCGCGGCAGAATATTTAGAGGGCACGGTAGTGATTGAATAGATTTAATTTTTCGGGTACTTTGAATGACGAATTACCTGAATCGTTTTGAAAATTAATATAAATTATTATCAAAGTCGAAGTATTTGTCATTCGGATAATTCGAGAAAATAAAAAATTAATGGATGTATTAGTAATGGTAGCCCAAGTGCTACTGAGTTTAACAATCTTGGTTGGATTACACGAGTGGGGGCATTTCTACGCAGCTCGAAAATTCGGAATCAGAGTAAATAAATTCTATATCTTCTTCGATTTCCTTTTTCCTTTACCTAATGTTTTGAATTTTGCACTTTGGAAACGCAAAAAAGGCGATACCGAATACGGCCTTGGGTGGTTTCCGTTGGGCGGATACGTCGATATTGCTGGTATGGTTGATGAAACCAAAGATGCCAAAAGCCTTGCGGCAATACCAGAACCTTGGGAGTTCCGTGCCAAGCCAGCTTGGCAACGCCTACTGGTTATGCTCGGTGGTATCATCGTCAATGTAATCGTTGGGGTATTGATTTATTCGGCCGTAACCTTCACATGGGGCGATTCTTACACGCCAATCCAAGAAATCAATAAAGATGGTATTGTAGCGTACGAAATCGGTAAAGAGATTGGTCTTCAGACTGGCGATAAAGTGTTGAAAATCAACGGAAAAGATGTTAATTTCTTCGAGGAATTACTCAACGAAGAAGTTATTTTGGGTCAAGGTGCTTCTTATACCATCGAACGCAACGGCGAAATCAAGAATATCGCGATTCCGGATAGTTTGGCAAATATGCTTTCAAAACGCAAACGCGAAGGTAAAATGCGTTCGTTTATTGGTACAATCGACGAATTTGAGGTTGGCGAAGTACCACAAGAAGTAAAACGCAGTTTAATTGCCAAATTGCTTGGCAAAGGCAACGATTCGATTCCGCCAGCTGCCAAGGCCGGATTGAAAGCCAAAGATAAAATTGTAGGAATCAACGGTGCGCCTATCAAATACTACTACCAATTACAGGAGAAATTACAAGAAAATAAAAGTAAAACGGTTGATTTGGCCGTATTGCGTGGCAAAGACACCTTGCACTTAAAACCAACGGTAACACACACAGGTACAATCGGTTTTATGGCGAGCATGACAACCGTACGCAAAGATTCGGTCATTCATTATTCGTTGCTAAGTTCATTTGGTCGTGGTACCGAGAAGGCTTTTAATACTATCGTTACCAATATCAAGGGTTTCCAGAAGATTTTCAGAGGCGATGTTGATTTCTCAAACGCTGTGAGTGGGCCAATCGGTATCGGTAAATTATTCGGTAATATCTGGGATTGGGAGCGTTTCTGGACACTCACAGGTATGCTTTCGATGGTCTTGGCGTTTATGAATCTCCTGCCGATTCCAGCCCTCGATGGTGGCCATGCCGTGATTTTGATTTACGAAATGATTTCGGGACGTAAACCATCCGAGAAGTTCCTCGAAAGAATCCAACAAGTAGGTATGATTATCTTGCTTTCGTTGATGGTTTATGTATTCTACAATGATTTGAGATAAAATTAGGCTTTGTCGATGTTAATTTTTTTAAAATATATTTTCATGTTTTTGCTCTTTTGGTTTTCGCAAGAGGGCAAAAACCATGATTTTCATACTTCTCTGACCGAAATCCACCATAACCCAAAAGAGAAATCGCTCGAAATCAGCATTCGGATGTTCACCGATGACCTCGAAAACGCTTTGACCAAACTAAACAATGGTCAGAAAGTAATGATAAATGGCGTAAACGATAAAGCCAATCCGTTTGTCGAACGCTACATTCAGCAGCATTTTGCGGTGATTACTCCTCAAAGACAAAAGAAACCTTTCAATTTTATTGGAAAAGAACTCGAAGGCGATGCTACTTGGGTGTATATCGAAATCCCGAACTGTACATCGGTCAACGACCATATACTCCAAAACGACATTATGTTAGAGCTTTTTGATGACCAGACCAACCTCGTAAATTTCTTTTGGGGCAGTTCAAAAAAGACCTTTTTGTTTAACGGTCGGACAAAATCGGCATCGTTGAATCTCTGAAACTCTCCAATCATCAACTTTCTGCCTTGTACCAAACGTTTTTTCGTCCTTATTTCCTAAATCATTTTGGCTGATGCGGTAAACATCCATAATTTTGGATTAACTAAACCGAACATCAATCGATGACACATTTACGCAAAGGTTCTTTTGTACGAAGAATCAAAGAAATCAGTATTGGTACCACACTCACATTGGCACTTATTTCGCCCGCAATGCAAAGCTGCGGAAACGGAGAATCGTCTTCGGATGAAGAAGAATACGAAGAAGTTTACACGAAAGGGGTCAGAACATACATCAAAGAAACCGAAAAGGGTGTTTTTCAGATTACCGACGAGTTCCCGACGCCTGCCGATAGCTCAAAAGCAATCGTTAGCTATCTCAATGGAAAAGTTGATACGCTGGGGCTGAATCAGGCCAAGCAGATTATCGACAAAGAAGGTATCAGCAATTCTGATGGCTCAGGCTTTACAAATACACTGGGCAATGCCCTACTTTTTGGTAGTATGGGTTATTTATTGGGTCGAACTATCGAGCCTAAAGTGAATCTTGGGTATCAGGCTGCACCAAATTATCCGAATTCAACATCAAAAGCGGATTCTTCTAAAAATAGAAATCGTACACGTAGCCGAATCGGTGGATTTATACCACTTTACGCTTCAAAAAAAGCTTACGATAATTCAGTCGTTCATTCACAAAACATCCGTCAATCTACCACATTTAAGCCAGTTGGCTCACGCAGTGGGTTCTTCCGTAGTGGCGTGGGGGTACGCTCAGGTGGATAATTTCAAATCCTAAACCGTTGAAACGGTTGATTTTACATTTTATAGTTACATATTTTCCCCACGACTCAAAGTCATGGGCTTCAAATGATTTTTCCTTATGATAAAACTACATAAATTGACCGAGGGCCCCGAAAACTCACTGATGCGTTTGGGCTGGAACTGGATGCTCGGGCAAGACACGCTACCATACATCAACAACGAGATGGTACTGGTTTCAGAAACCGAAGCCGAGCGATACTATGACGCCACCAACGAGCTTTACGAAATGTATGTGGCGGCTGCCGAGTATGTCATAGAAAATGATTTGTTGGATGCTATCGGAATTCCGAAAAATTTGCACGGAATCGTCAAGTATTCGTGGGAACAAGACAATCATTTTCATTTGTACGGAAGATTTGATTTAGCTGGAGGGATTGATAATCAACCAATTAAACTAATCGAATTTAATGCCGATACCGCTACCTGCATACCCGAAACGGCGGTGGTTCAGTGGGCGGCATTGAAAGCTAACAAACTGGACGATGAGTCGCAGTTTAATACACTTTTTGAGTCGTTGAGAGAGAATTTTAAGCGAATCAGAGAAATGAATCGGCATTTGCCGCCTACAATTCTGTTTTCGACACTGAAAGATTATCCCGAAGATGATACCAACGTAAGAGTAATGATGGAGGCCGCTCGTGAGGCGAGTTTCGATACCGAATTTGCTTACATAGACGAGGTTGAGTTTTCGGCATCGGAGGGAGTTTATCGTCAGAATCCGTACAATCAGCAATACGAGCGTTTTGGATTTTGGTTTAAACTTGTTCCGTGGGAATATATCGCCGACGAACCCGATTTACCAGAGATTCTGACCCAAATCGTGAAGAACGATAAGGCAGTTGTGCTGAATCCTGCTTATACTTTGATTTTTCAGTCGAAGGCGATTCTGAAAGTTTTGTGGGATTTATTTCCCGAGCATCCTCTCTTGCTCGAAACCCAAGACAAGCCCTTAATCGGTAAGAAATCGGTCGAAAAAGTGCTTTTTGGTCGAGAAGGTGCCAACGTAAGGATTTTAGAATCGGATGGAAATGTGCTAACAGAAGCCGATGGCGATTATGAAGAATACCCTAAAGTTTATCAAGAATACGTAGAGTTTTTGCAAGACGAAAAGCAAAATCGCTATCAAGCGGGAGTGTTTTTTGCCTACGAAGCCTGCGGATTGGGCTTTCGTCGTGGCGGGTATATCATTGATAATACCGCCCAATTTGTGGGGCATTTGGTCTCTGAATAATCAAAGTATCAGCAGAATTAAACAAAAATGATTTTTTCTGCTGATATTTACGCCAAACCCACCGAATGAATGAAAAACTTTTCGATAGGCATTACTTGGCGAATCTTGGTTTTGGCAGCTTTTATTTGCCCAATTCCGTTTCTGATAAATCAAAAAAATTGGCTTCTGGTATTTCTACTCGGCTCGATTTCGATTAGCCTACTCTTCAATCTATTCCATTATGTCAATAACGTCAATCGCAAATTAGCTCGCTTTTTTGAGTCGGTTCGCTATTCTGATTTTGCTGTCAAATTTCGCTCCGACGATAAGCTGGGTAAGTCATTTAGAGAGGTAAATCAGCAATTAAATGGCGTTTTAGAGGCATTTAGGCAGGCCCGTGCCGAAAAAGAGGCAAACCTCCAATACATCAATACAATCGTTCAGCACGTCAATGTCGGTTTACTTTCGTTCGATTCGGCGGGTAATATTGAGTTAATCAATAACGCTGCGTACCGCCTATTGGGTATCTATCGCTTACGGAATGTCAATGAGTTAAACAAAACTCAACACGGCGAACTCTACGAAATTTTGCAGGGACTTTCGTCGGGCGGCAAGGCACTTTACACGGCATCCAACGAGCAGCAAATCTCTATCAACGCCACCAATGTCAGCCTTCGTGGGCGAATGATAAAACTGGTCTCGTTGCAAAATATTCAATCCGAATTGCAGCAAAAAGAGCTTGATGCGTGGCAAAACCTTACGAAAGTACTCCGCCACGAAATCATGAACTCGGTTACGCCGATTGTCTCGCTTGTGGGTACAATGAAGAGCATCGTTGAGATGGATTTGATTGATAAACCCGAAATCAGCGAGACGGTTAGCGATTTGAGAGAAGCCCTCAATACCATCGAAGGGCGTGGCAAAGGCATTATGAATTTTGTAAATGCCTACCGCGAATTTACGAGTATTCCGAAACCTGTTTTGCAAGAAACCAAGGCAAAGGCTTTGGTCGAGAATGTTTTAAACTTGGTTAAGCCACAGCTACAAGAACGAAAAATTCAGTTGATTACGCAATACTATGATGATTTTGAGGTCTTGGCCGATGCACAGCAAATAGAAATGGTTTTAATCAACCTGATTAAAAATGCCATCGAATCTATGGATAAAAAGATTTCGCCGAAACTCAAAGTCAAAATACAATTATCTGATAATCAGAGGTTTATTGAGATTTCGGATAACGGAAGCGGTATCGAACCCGAAGCCGTCGAGAAGATTTTTATTCCGTTCTACACCACCAAAAAGACTGGCTCAGGTATTGGCTTAAGCCTTTCGAGACAAATCATGCAAATGCACGGCGGAAACCTCAAAGTACATTCAGAAGTCGGTAAAGGTTCGTCATTCCAGATGTATTTCTGAAAATAAAAATGGTCGAATCCGCCCGAGGGCTTCAACGACCATTTTGTATCAATTAGAATAAAGAAAACGCTGATTTAACGACTCATATACATATTTCTCTCAGAATAAACCTTCTGGAAGAAATCATCGTAGAGGTCTTCGATGAAGTAAATCGCTTCGCCAGTAGATTTCATTTCTGGCCCTAACTCCTTGTTTACATTCGGGAATTTATTGAATGAAAACACCGGAATCTTGATGGCATAACCTTCTTTGTGAGGTTTGAAATCGAAATCTTTTACCTTTTTGGCTCCGAGCATCACTTTTGTAGCAAAGTTTACGTAAGGCTCACGATACGCCTTGCAAATAAACGGAACCGTACGAGATGCCCTTGGGTTTGCCTCGATGATATAAACCTTTTCGTCTTTGATAGCAAACTGAATATTTATCAAACCTTTGGTTTCGAGGGCAATCGCAATGCGTTTGGTGTATTCTTCGATTTGTTTGATTACGTTTTCGCTCAAATCAAACGGAGGCAACACCGCATTTGAGTCGCCCGAGTGAATACCCGCTGGCTCGATATGCTCCATGATACCAATGATGTACGCATCTTCGCCGTCGCAGATAGCATCGGCTTCGGCCTCGATAGCATTTTCTAAGAAATGGTCAAGTAGAATATTGTTATCTGGTATATCATTCAGAATCTTCACAACGTGTTGCTCTAATTCTTGCTCATTGATAACGATTTTCATGCTTTGTCCGCCCAAAACGTAGCTCGGACGTACCAAAAGCGGGAATCCTAATTCTTTAGAAACCTCAACGGCACGGTCGGCGGTACGAACTGTATCAAAAAGCGGATACGGAATCTCTAATTCACGAAGTTTTGAAGAGAAACGCCCACGGTCTTCGGCCAAATCGAGAGCCTCCCACGAAGTACCAATGATTTTGATACCGTATTTGGTCAATTTCTCGGCCATTTTGAGGGCCGTTTGTCCACCAAGCTGCACGATTACACCCTCTGGTTTTTCGTGTTGGATGATGTCATAGACATGTTCCCAAAAAACAGGTTCAAAGTAAAGTTTATCCGAAATGTCAGGGTCGGTCGAAACCGTCTCGGGGTTACAGTTTACCATGATGGTTTCGTAGCCACACTCTTTGGCCGCCAATACTCCGTGTACACATGAGTAGTCGAACTCGATACCCTGGCCGATACGGTTTGGCCCCGAACCCAATACAAGAATCTTCTTTTTATCGCTCGTAACCGACTCATTATCAGGCATATCCTGACTTACATTAAACGTAGAGTAGTAGTACGGCGTTTTGGCTTCAAACTCGGCCGAGCAAGTATCAACGCATTTATAAGCACGTTTGATACCTTCGTCGCTACGTCTTTTGAAGACATCACTTTCTAAACAGTGTAGCAAGTGAGCAATCTGACGGTCGGCATAGCCTTTTTGCTTAGCTTCGAGCAATAACTCTTTCGGAAGATTCTCAATTTTATGTTTTTCAATCTCTTTTTCGAGCAATATCAATTCTTCGATTTGGTGCAAGAACCACTTGTCAATTTTGGTCAATTGCTGAATCGTCTTGAACGAAAGACCTGCCTTGAAGGCATCGTACACGTGGAAAAGGCGATTCCACGACGGATTCGCAAGACTTTTCTTCAATGCTTCTTGGTCGCGTAGTTCTTTGCCATCGGCACCCAAACCATTTCTACGGATTTCGAGCGACTGACAAGCCTTTTGCAATGCTTCTTGGAAGTTTCGGCCGATACCCATCGCCTCACCTACCGATTTCATTTGTAAGCCCAAATGGCGGTCGGCTCCCGGAAACTTATCGAAGTTCCAGCGAGGCACTTTCACGATAACGTAGTCAATCGCAGGCTCAAAGAACGCCGATGTGCTACCCGTAATCGGGTTGATTAGCTCGTCTAAGTTGTAACCAATCGCCATTTTGGCAGCGATTTTGGCAATCGGATAACCTGTAGCTTTTGAAGCCAAGGCCGACGAACGACTCACACGAGGGTTGATTTCGATAGCGATGATTTCGTCGGTTTCGGGGTGTAGCGAAAACTGTACGTTACATCCACCCGCAAACTGTCCGATTCCGTTCATCATCTTGATTGCCATATCACGCATTTTCTGATAAATCGTATCAGGAAGCGTCATGGCAGGTGCAACGGTTATAGAGTCGCCGGTATGTACACCCATCGGGTCGAAGTTCTCGATGGTACAGATGATAACAATATTACCGAGATTATCTCGGAGTAATTCTAATTCAAATTCTTTCCAACCCAAGATAGACTGCTCGACCAACACCTCGTGTACTGGCGAAGCGTGCAAGCCGTTGTTGAGGGCTTTGTCGAAATCTTCGGGGCTGTTTACAAAACCGCCACCTGTACCCCCAAGTGTAAACGAAGGACGGATTACGAGCGGAAAACCAATCTCTTGGGCAATCTCTTTGCCTTCTAAGAAAGAGCGAGCTGTGCGACCTTTACAAACTCCGATGCCCAATTCGAGCATTTTCAAACGGAATTTTTCACGGTCTTCGGTGGTTTCGATGGCTTTGATGTCCACACCGATGATTTGCACATTGTATTTTTTCCAAATACCTGCTTTGTCGCAGTCAATCGCGAGATTTAGGGCTGTTTGGCCACCCATTGTTGGCAAAACAGCATCGATTGGGCGACCCATCGCCTTGTGTTTTTCGAGAATCTCAACGATAGATTTCTTTTCGAGAGGTTTCAGATAAACATGGTCGGCATTGATGGGGTCGGTCATGATAGTAGCCGGATTTGAGTTAATCAACGCTACTTCGATACCTTCATCTTTGATTGAACGTGCTGCTTGAGAACCAGAATAGTCGAATTCGCAGGCTTGACCTATGATGATTGGTCCCGACCCAATAATTAGGACGGATTTGATATTGGGGTTTTTTGGCATTTTTGAGTAGAAGTTTCGATTTTACAATCGAAGAACAAAGGTATAGTAGATTTTTGAGAATCCCTTAAAAAAATGCTAAAAAGCTAAATAAAATCCAATAAATAGAACGATTTTTAGATAAAGTTGAATTTTATGGATAGTTAGTTTTTTGTGAAGTTTTTTGAATGGAAGTCTTTGGGAGACGTACTTCGAGTCGAAACGATACTGGAAGAAAAAACTATTTCAGCGTTTCGGGGTAATCGCTTACGTATTTTACCAACATCGCGGTGTTTTTTAGGTTTAATTTTGACAGTACATTTTTTCGATGCGTACTAACTGTTAGCGGACTCAGAAATAGTTTTTCGGCGATAGACTCATTCGTCAGGCCCGAAACTATTAATCCTATAATCTCTTTTTCTCTTCTTGTGAGTTCTGGAACATACATTTGGCTTGCCTTACGCCCCGCCACTCCCAAAGCCAAAATATTCGAGATTTCAGGGCTCAGATAAATCTGCCCGTTCATGACTGTCTCAATGGCTTTTTGTAGCTCGGCAAAACCCAAATTTTTTATTACATAACCATCAATCCCACTTCTGAGGGCTTTTTTGATGGTGCCATAATCGTTGAGCATGGTTACGGCTACAACTTTGATATAAGGATAGTCTTGCTTGATATGCTCGGTGGCTTCGATACCCCCCATTTCGGGCATTTCTAAGTCCATGAGTATCAAATCAACCTTATTGTTTTTACAGACTTCGACTACAGCCCGACCGTCTTTTGCTTGCCCGATAATATGAATATCCTCAATCCTCGAAACGAGCATTCTTAATCCTTCAATAAATAATTGATGGTCGTCGGCAATGAGGATATTCATTTTTATTTACGGTTATTTCAAATAACGACTTACATTTTTTCTATCAAACAAAATACTTTTATCTTCTAATCATCGGCGGCTTGGGGGGTAGAGTTTTACCATTGATAACCCTTAAATTTTTCTGATTCTTTGATTTCGGATGCGGCACTGCTATAGCCAATGAAACAAAAAATATACTGCAAATTACGAAAAAAAGTGTCTTTTTCATGGATATAAATGATTTTTAGTTACAATTTGAATAAGCGAAGGTTTTGATATACGTTTTATTTTCGATGGCATCTTTTGATGTCCTTTCTATCACAAAATTATTAGAGTTGAATTTACGAGTTGCCGTAAAATCATAATAAACTCGTAGTTTGTCTGTTATTTCCGTCCAGTCGTTGTTCCATTGTGTTGAATTTTTACCAGTTACCGCAAAAGCATCTGTACCTACAAAATTAAACGGGTCAGAATAAACAATGTTGTTTGTAAACTGAGAAGGGTCAAACGGATGCCCTTTGATAGGTATCGTGTAAGATTTTTTTGTTTTATCGGTTTCGTAACTATTAACGATATAGCTGTCAATGAGTTTACCTTCCCATTTTACTTCGTTTTTAGAAAAAATACCATTTGGACCATTGTATTCATAAGTTGCGGTAAGTTCTTCTTTTTTAGTAACGATTTTAGTAATTCGTTTCTGAGAATCCATCGTAATCGTAAATTGCTCATCAATTTGCCCTTTGTCATCTTTGAAATCTACACGGGTCAATACACCATTTGCATCGTAGATATAATTATCTGTCCAGCCACCCAAATCGGTTGTTTTTAACAAATTTCCTGCAGCATTATATTCATATTTTAGCGGTACTTCAACTACTTTTCCATTATCTAAAAAAGTAAGTGTAGTTTCGGTAAGTCGGTTATTGGCATCGAATTTATACAACTCATAAGTGCCATTATCATACGATATTTTTTGAATCAGGCAGATAGTCTCGACGGGTGTAGTTTCTCCCTCTGGTTTCTTACAAGATATTGATAATGAGATAACTGCCAGAAATAAAAGTAGTTTTTTCATGGTATTTTTTATACGTTTGATTTACACACCAAAGTTCTGATTTAATCAAAAACCAAGCATCAACCAAAAAAGGTATATTGAAAAATACCACAAAAGGTGTAGTACAGCTTTAATTAATTACAAGCCTTTATTTCTGCTTTAAAAACACTCCCATTGGCTGCTGAAAAAACGCCCACCAATTCGATACTTTTTCCTGCTTCGTAGCTAACATTTCTACCCGAAATAATACTTTGATTAGATGAAATAGTATTTACGGCTTTTTGCAATCCATTAGTTGCCGAACCGCTGAGACTCAAACTCGTTGGTACAATCGTAACCGTGGCACTGCCTGCCGCTCCCCATCCACAGCCATTGTTGGCTCTGAAATAGTATGTTCCTGATGCCGTAACGACTTGACTAATGCTTGGCGTTGTTGTAGATGTTCCATTACTATTGGTTCCTTGCCAATAAACCGTTCCGCCGTTTCCACCATTGGCACTCAGTGTGGTTGAGTTCCCGCAAATTGTTCCGCCTCCACTTACGTTTACAGCAGCAGGACTTGTAATAATCGTAATTGTTGTACTTCCTTGTGGCCCCCAACCACAAGTAGCATTATATGACCTAAAATAATAAGTACCTGATGCCGTAATGGCTTGGCTCGTAGATAGTGTAGCGGTTGAAGTGCCATTATTGGTTGTTCCTTGCCAATAAATTGTTCCGCCAGTACCTCCTGATGCTGTGATAGTGGTTGAGTTACAGACCGTTCCGCTTCCTGTAATTGAAACGGCAGCAGGAGTTGTTTGAATCGTAACTGTTGCACTTCCTTGTGTTCCCCAACCACAAGTGGCATTATATGACCTAAAATAGTAAGTTCCTGAACTTGTAGGAACTTGACTCAATGAAGTTGAACCAAAGAAAGTTCCGTTCGGAATTGTTCCTTGAAAGTAGATTGTCCCGCCCGCACCACCCGATGCCGTGATAGTTGTAGAATTGCAAAAAGTTCCACTTCCTGCCACAGAAACGGCCGCTGGCATTGGTACAATTGTAACAGTTACGCTTCCAACCGTTCCCCATCCGCAACCATTGATAGCCCGAAAATAATAGGTACCAGACGATGTTATTGTTTGGCTTGTGCCAGGATTAGTCATTGAAGTACCGTTGCTATTTGTTCCTTGAAAATAAATGGTTGCACCCGAGGCCCCCGAGGCTGTAATGGTTGTTGAATTGCAGAAAGTTCCGCCACCAGAAACGCTAACTGCCGAAGGTGGATTGCCAACCCCAACCGCACACCAAGCGTTGGTTACAGTATTTACTTCGGTTGAGTTTGCTCCATACAAATCTATGGCAGATTGAATAGAGGCATTTCGAGCCACTGAGTAGGTAGCATTGGCTTGTCCGACTAAATTGACCGTCAGCGTACGATAGGCAATGGCACGAGCTTTGGTAATGCCAAGCCCTGTGATATTGAAAGGATTCCCGTTATCATTTGTGCCAATTCCGCCTTGTGTAATCAGATAAAACCAATAATTCTGAACACCACTGTTGAAATGAACACCTCCATTATCACCAGTACCTGTAAACCAATTTGTTCCATTATAAGTATCGGGATGATTATAAGCATTCGGGTTACTCATACTTCGTATTGCTCCACTCGTACGATTTGCTCCCATTAACCAATCATTACTTCCTAAGGTATAATTTTCAATACATTCTCCAAAAATATCACTGAATGATTCATTCAAAGCCCCCGATTCGTTTTGATAAACCAAAGCCGCCGATGAAGCCGTTACAGCATGGGCATATTCATGCCCGATAACATCCAATGTGCCATAACAATTGGCAAGCGTACCCGTTGAACTAAGTCCAACTTTCATCAAGCCACCGTTCGACATAGAGGCGTTGTTTGTGTAATAAGCCGAACCACTCCAAAATACAGCATTAACATATCCATCTAAAACCCCATTGGCATTATTATACGAATTTCTCGAATGAATTCCACTGAAATAATTATAGGAAGCCTTCGTTGCCCACATGACCGAAGCTCCAAATTGTTGGGTTTGACTTGTCCATGAGTTATTTCCACTCGTAATTTCAACAGGATTTGAGGTAGTTGTTGTGCTATTCCAATCTCTGATTTTATTAACAGCAGTCTGACATTGGTCATAAAGCCTGAATTGTGTATCTTGATAATGCTCCGTATTGAAACTTCGACTTCCATTGAAAATCGTATTGGCAGTAGTTACTACGCAAGCCCCTTGCTGCACTGTAAATGTTCGGGTAAAAGTGTTATCTGATTCGTTGGATTCTGCAATAACATTTGGGCTATCAATATCTACTTGAATCGTATGAGTGCCAACACCAAGTGAACCTGAAATCATGAAATCTGAAATAGAACTAAAAAAGCCCGAATTCAAAATAGGATAAGTAAGGGTAGTCTTGAAAACACCATCTAAAAATACATTTGCCTTTACGGTTGTAGATGCATTACATGTACCATTGTTTTGGATTGCAATGTCTAAATAAAGCGTTTGGTTGAAATAAAAGGCTGATTCTGAGGTGTTTGTACCAGTAATAGCCGAAATAACAATGCTGTTGTCCCAGCCTGCAGGTTGGTAATTCCTAAAATTGACACACTGAGATTTCGCTTGAAAAGCTGTCAAAGAAGCTGCCAAAAGTACAAAAGTGTATATTTTTTTCATGGCTTAGTTCGATTCGAGAGGATATTTATCAATGATTTCGCCCGAAAGTGCATCTACAAAAACTCGTTGCGAATAGTGTGGAGAAGATGAATCAATATCAATTCGATATACCAAATTGAAAATTCCTAAACCTTGATTTTGGCTTCGTTTTTCTTTAATTACCAGAGTCGGAGAAGGATAATATGTGGCGTTGGGGTCGTTTTTCTTCTGCTTCAATTCATTTTCCCAGTAGGTATTTTGCCACATATATTCTTTGGCGTTTACAAACTTCAATGCCGCTTCGAGTGCTTCATTTGCCGTGAGTTTTGGCGTTGTTTCGATTGCAATTCCTTTCAAAATTCTGCCTGTGGCGGCATAAGTTTCGCCATTTTTGTTGATATGCACATTGACAGATTCACCATCAATTGGTACACCCTTAAAATATTGCTGGTAGTTGATATGCGTAAAACCAATATCATCTATGAATGATTTATTGACAAGCATTTTATCATTCGCCGATAACTCAAAGGCAGTTTTATGCACTTCAAAAATGGTTTCGGGGTTGACTTTTGCCGAAGAATTAAAACGAATCCAATGTTCTTCGCTTTCGGGTGAAGCAATTTGTTTCATTGTCGGGTTCAGCAAATCGTAAAAACGGGTTTGAGCCGATACGATTTGAGTAAGAAAACAGAAGAAAAATAGTATTTTTTTCATGGGTCGTTGTTGAAACTCATTTTGCAAAGTTCTTATTCTACCCAAAACCAAACATCTACCAAAAAAGGTATATTGAGAAATACCACAAAAGGTGTAGTTTAAGGATTAGGTTTTTCTATTTCAAAAGGAATTTTGATTCAAAAGTGAATAATTACAAGGTTGTTTGATAATGCCAAATTGATGCTTTCTGTGGGGATTTTAAATAAGGCATTTGTCGTATTTTTTTGAATTTATCGAGGGATTCTCCTCAAAACCAAGCATCAGCCAAAAAAGGTATATTGAAAAATACCACAAAAGGTGTAGTTTTTTATCGTCGAAAAAAGTGTAGTTTTGATGCTTGTTCTAATTGCTCTGCAATGAAGAAAAAACTGTTATTTCTTCTTTTGATTTCGATTTCTTCTTTTGCCCAAATCCAAAGAGGAAACGTGTCTTATTTTGTGGATTATTCAGCAAAGAAGAGCCTGCAAGACCTGATTTTATCGAACCCATTTACGCCCACCAAAAACGATATTCCGAGTTTAGGAATAAACCCGAATGTAGTCTGGACAAAGGTATCGGTAAAGAACCTTTTGGCTAATCCGCAAAAAATATACGTTCAGATACCAATGCCCTACATCGATACAGTGCAGTATTTTGTGGTAAAAAATAAGGTTTTTGATGTAAAATCGGGGAAAATGGGCTGGTGGACTGCCCAAAAGAAAGGAGGTTCGGCTAATCCGAACCATTCATACAATTTAATTTTAGATGCCCACAAAACAGTTGAAATCTATGCCCGAACTATCAAAACACACGGCACGGTAAGGATACCCTTGCAGATTGATACCGAAAAGGAGTTTTGGGAAGAAGCCCTCACCAAACAAGAGTTTTGGGGTTGGTTTATCGGTATTGGTTTTATTGTGATATTCCTGAATCTGTTTTTGTATTTCTCGACCAAAGAGCAAGTTTATCTGTTTTATACATTCTACGTTTTTTGTCAGATTTTTAATCTTGCCAGCCGCGAGGGTATCCATGCCGAGTTATACATGGGTGGTTTTCTGACGATGTCGGGTCGAAATCTGTACTATTTGTCGATGATTTTGATTGTTATTTCAAATATTCTATTCATCAATTCTTACTTACGCACCAAAGAACTCCAACCCAAGGCATTTTACTATTTCACCCAAATCTTGATTGGCATAAGCCTGATTCTTGCTCTCATTTTGTTTATTCCAGAGTCTAAAATGCAATCTATTACCACTCAAAAAGTGTTTACATTGTTTTTTACGGCCTGTTATTTTCTGTCTATTTTTTTTGTAGTTGTCTTGATTTTCTATGCCATCATAAAAGACAAAGAACGCAAAGCGGCTATTTGGTACCTTGTGGCAGGGTCGCCTTTGCTGGCTGTGGCTATTATTCAGATGCTTGGCAATATCCAGTTGCTACCCATCCGAACGGCCTATCGAAATAATATTTTGGCAATGGTGATTGCCTTCGAGATTGTACTGCTTTGTTTGTGGTTGGCCAATCGTTTTAAAGCCTATGCCGACGAGCGTAAGCGATTGCTCATCGAACGCAGCAAACAGCAACAAATAGCTCTCGAAACGGGTCTGCAACTTCAATATCAGGAGCGAAGCCGATTGGCAAAAGAACTGCACGATGGCGTGGGGATTGATATTTCGATAATAAAAATGAAGCTCGAAGCCTTGGGGTTAGATTTGGAGAAGAGGGGGTTCAGAACAAAAGAATTTAACGATACCATCTCAAATCTCGACAACGTGGCGAGCGATATTAGGAGTTTTTCACACAATCTTATGCCGCCAGATTTAGAAAATAACGGTATTGTGAATGTCTTAAAGAGTCTGGTTTATAACCTACAAAAACTCCACCCAAGTATTGAGATAAATTTTACGACAAATATCGAAAATAAACTCGTCGATGACTTATCTCAGAATCTATACTTTATCACTAAAGAATTGATAAACAATGCTTTAAAGTACGCAAATGCCACGATTATTGATATAGAATTGATGCAAGAAAACCATCAAATATTGCTGAAAGTAGCCGATAACGGTATCGGGTACGATTTTGAACAAGCGATTAAAAAAGGTGGTTTGGGCTTAAAAAGTATATTATCGAGGAGTAAATTGATAAACGCTAAATTTGAGGTTTTTGAGAAACCTTCGAGGGGTGTACTGCACCAGCTAACAAAGCCAGATTGATACACCCCACCAAAAGGAATCTTTTGGGTTACCTTGCATTTTTTATCCAGATGACCTTCCCGTTTACTTCATCGGTTAGTAAATAAAGCTTACCCGATGGGCTTTGCACTACTTTTCTTGCACGCACACGGTCGTTTGCAAATAATTCTTCGGCTTGTACGATGTTTTCGCCATCGACGGTCATTCGCCAAAGACTTCCTCTTGATAGTCCAGGAACGATAAGGTTATTTTTCCAGGTCGGAAACTCACTTCCTGTATAAAACATCAAACCCGTTGGGGCAACCGTCTGCATCCAAGACCAAACCGGGTTAGTATATTTTGCTCCTTCGATTACTGGCGGTTTGAATGCCTCAAAACGATACTTACCAGTGGTGTTGATAGGCCAGCCGTAGTTGGCTCCAGCTTTCAAAACATTGAGTTCGTCGCCTTGGTGAGTACCGTGTTCGCTAAACCAAATTTTTTGCGTAGTTGGCTCAATCGTAAGCCCTTGTGCCGCCCTGATGCCGACAGCATAAAGCCCCGCAACTGCATTTTTCCCGAAATCTGGATTATCGTTCGGGATACTCCCATCATCGTTTATTCTATAAATTTTGCCTCTTTTATCCGCCAAATTCTGAGCAATGGGCAGAGCTGGCTCATCTTTTTCGGTAAAAATTCTTTCGCCAATAGTAAAATACAACTTGCCATCGTTGCCAAAAATCATTCCGCCACCGTAGTGGACTCGTTCATAGGTAAATGGTTCAGCCACAAAAAGCTCTTTTATTTGTTGCAAAGCGTTATTTTCCAGAACGGCTCTGATAATTTTGGTAGTTCTGCCCTTTGCCGACTTCGCCGCATAAGACAAATAAATAAACTTATTCGTTTTAAAATTAGGATGGAGCAATACCTCAAATTTGCCCGTATTATCACCAAAACTACTGAGGCTATCTTCTAAATCGGTCGGGAATCCCTGAATCTTTATTCGTTCTTTATTGGTTAGATTCACTTTTACCAAATCGCCTTCTTTTTCAGAGATTAAAACCTCGTTTTCAGACAAAAACACCATACTCCAAGGCCTTTTGAAACCATCCATAACGGTTTCTTTTTGAGGATTGACTGGCACGATTGGGTGCGGATTATACATCGAAACTTTATCTACAATGTACCACCGCCCTTCCATTCGCATTAGGTTGAAAAGGTCGGTAAAAACACCCCAAGCCGTAATAATTTCTATTTTGGCAGCCGCTATGTAGCCCGTAATATCCATATTTACGATTCGCCCCCGAGTTTGCGGGTGCGGCTCTCGCGGACGAAAAATATTCAAATAATCTTTTCGACTAAATAGTACAAATCGCTTTTCGGATTCATTGTAATTTTTCAATTGACAACTGCTGTGCATGGCGGCACTTAATTTAGTTGTATCGCCGTATTTCCAGCCCTCAAAATACTGGTTGATTACCTGCTCAATCTGGGTTCGGTCGGTTTGGTTTTGAGCAAATCCGTAGCTTGGGTAGAGCAAGATGGTAAGTAAATAGCAAATGATTTTTTTCATGAATTTTGAATTTGTTTAATTAATGTCCACAAAATTCAAAGATTCGATTTTGGCGAAGAAATTATCCGGCACAGAAACAGTACGGATTTATAAAACTGCACTATTTTTTGAGTTTTTTTGCTGAAAAATGGCGGGGGTCACACCTTTAAGCTTTTTGAAAGTTGCAAAAAATGTAGATTTTGAATTGAATCCGACTTCGTATCCGATGCCATCAATGCTCAGGTTTTCGTGCGTAAAAAGCAACTGACAAGCCTCATTGATGCGGTATTCGTTGATGAATTCGGAGAAGTTTTTACCCAGATTTTCGTTCAAGATTTGCGAAAGTTGATGGGTCGAAATATTAATCTCGGTCGCCAAATCGCTGAGTTTGAGATTCGGATTCAAAAACAGTTTTTCGGTAGTCATTTTTGAATGTAGCAGATTCAAAATCGTTGCTACATTTTCGTCATCGAGTTTCTTATTTGTACTTTTTGAAGAATGATTAAATAAATCTAACTTCTTCTTTTGTAGTAGAATGATAGCCAAAAGGCTGTAAAAAATGGTGCTAAACGTTATCGCTCCCGAAATATAAATACTACGAAAAGGCAACAATAAAGCCGCCAAGTAAGAAATAAAAATGAGGAAGTTTCCAGCAAAAATGGCTAAGTACCACTTCTCAGAAGGATTCAGTTTTTGATTGAATAAAGGGCGAATCAAAACTGCCGAAGCCAACACAAAGCCACCCCACACGGTGTAGATGATGTTTACGATGTATTGATTCCAGATTTGAGGATGGGTTTGATACGGATAAATCGGCCCGATGCTTAGAATAAAAATCGCCAAAGTTGCCCAAATTATCCTCCAGCTTTGAGGAATCGTTCGGGTTTTCTGCATTTCAGATTTTAGAAAATAGAAAAGCGAAGGCCCAATAAAAAGGCAAGCCGAAAGCCCAATCTGGAGAACGATTTTTGGGGTATCACTATAAAAATAAAGCAATACTGATTTGCCGATGCGAATACCCAAACAAAACAGCAAAAAACCAAAGAAAAAAGCCGAAATACTTCTCTTTTTGATAAAATATAAACTTAACAAAAAGCTATTGAATGCACCAATAAAACTGGCAAAAAAAAGTATTTCGAGTTTGAGATTCATTAATTAGCTTAGCTTTGATGCAATTTTTACGAACAATATTATCGAAATCAGAACTTAAACAGTAAAAATAAGAGATTTAATACGAAAATCACGCATCTTTTTATGACTGATTGTATTGGCTCAATGAAGCCTCAATTCGTTTCCGCAAAATACTTCGTAATCGTGGTGGTTCAAGCACGGTCATTCCTTCGCCAAAGCCTAAGATTTCTTTTTCGATTTCAAAATTATGCTGCACTTTTAGTTCGATAACGATACCGTCTTCTCGCTCTTCGAGTAATTGCTGCGAATGATGAATCGGCTTGGTAAGCACATACGGTGCGTGTAGGCGATTGACAAAGATTTTAATCAGAATCGGTCGAAGGTTTTCACTGACCGAAACACCATAAACATCTCGATAATAAACTTCGGGCGAAAGCGATTCATTAATGATATATTCCTCATCATCAAGCACTTGAAGGTCAATGATTCTATCAAGAGCCAAATTGAGGATTAACTTTTTAGTATCTCGAACACCCACCGCAAACCAACGGTTTTTGAACTCTTTCAACCACCAAACATGAAAAACAAAACTTTGTTCTTGTCGAGCTTTGAATGATTGATAGGTTATCCGAACGGATTTTTTCTGTATAACCGACTGATAAATAACATCTAAAAAATGTAAACCTTTGAGGTTATCGTTCTTCTCGAAATCAATGACCGAAAACGACTTATGCGATGAGGCATACACATGGTCTTCGAGTTTCTGAACAACCTCACTGAGCTGCGAAAAATGCGAAAAACCTTTGAATTGCTTTAACATCTCAACAGCCTCATTCATTTTCGTTAGGTCGGTTTCAGAAAGCGGAATATTCGTAATACTATACGTGGGGTCTTCGTAGGTATAATATTTTTTATCAATGACCACAATCGGGGCAAAATAACCCAGTTTATCGCTTCGCATCATCTGAATATCGGCCTGAATGGTGCGTTTGCTAATGCCTTTATCCATGCCTTCATATTCATAAAGAGCATCCGAAACAGCTTCGATGAGGTCTTCGAGCGTCCATTTTCGATTTCGTCGTTGCAGACAACTATCAATTACTTTATAGCGAATGAGGGCGTTGCGGTTGATGGGCATTATTCAATGAACGAATGATAAAGTTTTGAATGGGTGAATCGTCTTCAATTTATGAAAACATCTTCATCTATGTAGAGAAATTGCGGTGTGGTTTTTTATGTCGTATCGTTAATTAACCTTAAAGCAAATTTTGCAAAGCCAAAATGTTGTCTTGCTCATTAAAAATTGCCTTTACGGGCAAATCAAATCCTTTTACGGCCTGACAATGCACAACACCGTCGTTACTTTTGAAATTTAATTGATAGCTTTCTTCCTCTAAAAGATACTGTTCGAGGGTTTCTTTGTCAGGGTCTATTATCCAATATTCTGAAACTTTATGGGCTGCATAATCTTCAAATTTGATGCTTCGGTCAATTTTTTCAGTAGATTTTGAGACCACCTCAACAACTAAATCGGGAGCCGGAAAACGCATTTGGTCGGCTTGAAAATTCTTTGCAGTAGCTTGTCCGAAAAAACACAAATCAGGTTCGTAGTCGTTGCGTGTAAGGCTTACCATGATTTTTTCGATGCCAACAAATCCTAAGTTATGTTTACTGGCATAAATACTAAGCAACCTGTAAAGAAAGCCAGTTGCGGTATTATGGCGTTTCATTACAGGCGAATTAAGGATAATTTCACCATTGATAAACTCCATTTTTGAATTTTCATCAACTTGTTCGTAAAAAGATTTTCGTTTAGCTTGTTCTAATTGCAGTGAAGCATTCAACTTTTCAACAAATAAAAAAGCATCAGGTATTTGCAAAACTTGTTCTAAAAGTGACTGATTCATGTCTTTTAGTTTGATTTGGCTACTAATTTCAAAAAAAATAGTAGAACAAAAAAGCAAATAGACGAAATTTGATACCAAAGATAAATATTTTTTCAACTACGCAAAAACATTGCGTAATCATGTTTTTATTTTACATCATCAAATATGAAACAGTAATATTAAACCAATGAATATCAAGGCATTACATCAGCTTGTAGAGCAAAAATACATCAACGTTCAGAAACACCCAAAGCACGAATTGTATATCTATAACTATTCGCAAACCACGCAATTTGAGGATTTTTGGAACGAATACACGCTGATGAGTAGAGGCTTGATTTTAAATGATAAAGGCGATATTATTGCCCGTCCTTTTCCGAAATTTTTCAATTATGAAGAAGTTGATTCGGCTCAAATTCCGAATGAAACTTTTGAAGTTTATGAAAAAGTAGATGGCTCACTCGGAATTTTGTATTGGTTTGAAGATATGCCATATATCGCCACAAGAGGGTCATTTTCGAGCGAGCAAGCCGTTTGGGCAAGCGAGTTTTTGCATCAAAATTATGCACATTTGCTAACGAAACTCAATCGAAATTACACGTATTTGTTCGAAATCATTTATCCCGAAAACCGAATCGTGGTAGATTACGGAGATACAAAAGATTTGGTCTTATTGGCAATCATCGAAACTGCAACGGGTCGTGAAATTGATTTCTCAGAAAATGTAGGATTTCATGAGGTCAAAAAGTTTGATGGATTGGCTGATTATCAGCATCTTAAAAACTACGATGCACCTAATTTTGAAGGTTTTGTATTGAAGTTCAAATCGGGGTTTCGGCTCAAAGTTAAACTGGCAGAATATGTCAGATTACACCGAATTATTACCAATATTTCAACCGTTGATATTTGGGAATACCTTTCTGAAAACCGACCTTTTGAAGAGTTTTTGGAGAATGTTCCCGATGAATTTTATGATTGGGTAAAAAACATAAAAGCCGATTTAGAAGCAAATTTTAGTGCCATCGAGGCGGAATGTAAAGCCATTTTTAGAGAATTTGATGATAGAAAAACTGCGGCAGAATATTATTTGCAGCAAAAATATCCGATGATTTTGTTTAAAATGATGGATAATCGAAAATACGAACACATTATTTGGAAGTTAATTCGTCCGAAATTTCAAAAAGCATTTAACAGAGAAAATCAGTGAAAAAGATAAAAATTGTAGTGGGTCTGAGCGGAAGTGGAAAATCGACTTGGGCAAAAGAGTTTTGTAAAAATAACCCCGAATGGTTGCGAATCAACCGAGATGATATTCGTAAAAGTATGCTTATGGTTTCGTTGAATGAATACCATCAATGGGAAACCGCTGCCAAATATCGAATCGAAAAATTGGTTACCGAACAACATAACCAATTGATGATAAACGCCTTACGAGATAATTGGCATGTGGTTTTGGATAATACCCATTTGAAACAATCGTATATCAACGAATACAAAAAACTATTAATCGAAAATTTTGAGTCGTTCGAAATCAGCTATCAATTGATGGATGTTCCGCTTGACATTTGCCTCGAAAATGATAAAAAACGTGAAGATGTGGTTGGCGAAACGGTCATCAGAGAACAATTACAGAAGTTACATTCTCTGAAAAAACTGCTTTCTTTCAAAACCGAAACTTATACCCGAGAGCGTTTTCTGGCAACACAAAACGAAGATTTGCCTCGATGTGTGTTAGTTGATATTGACGGAACTGTTGCCCAAATGCAAGGTCGTTATCCGTTTGATTGGAACCGAGTGGGCGAAGATTTACCGAAACAAAACATCATCCGATTGGTAAAAGCATTGAAAGAAAACGGCAACCAAATTATTTTCTTTTCGGGTCGAGACGAAGTTTGTCGAAACATTACACGTGAGTGGCTTTGTGAATATTTTCAATGGAAATTATCAGATTTTCAGTTATTTATGCGAAAAAGCAACGACCAACGAAAAGATTCTGATGTAAAATTCGATTTATACGAGGAGCATATCCGAAACAAGTATTTTGTAGAATTAGTCATCGACGACCGTCAGCAAGTGGTTGATATGTGGCGAAGAAAATTAGGTCTCACTTGTTTGCAAGTTGATTATGGAGATTTTTGAATTAACCGATGGCATAACTTTGAGTTATGCTATCGGTTAAAAAGTTAAAGAATATCTTAATAAATATTTAATTACGCAGAAAGAATGCGTAATATCGATTTAATTTTGAGCTTTAAAACAATGATAAGAATGATAAGAATAGAAAATATAGATGAAATTGATATCGGAACATTGGGAGAATATCGTAATAAAATGTCCGAACTTATATTTACTTCCAAAAAATTTGATGGGCAACCAAATAAAGAAAAACGGGATTACCTTAAAATTTCGAAGGAAATACAAGATTTGGAACTTAAATTTAACCATAAACTTAAAAAATACATAAATGAAGCTGAAAGGTTTAACACCCATCCTAAAAACATAAAAGTTGATGGCATATATGGATATTTAGACTTTGGGAACTTTAATACAATACCATCAAAACCAATTTTTCAAGATATTTATTTCACAGATGACCCACTACCATTAAGAGGGATAGCAAATAGTGGTAGATACATAGAGCCTCATATTATTAATAGATTGATAAAAAAATGGTTTGAAGTAAATAAAAAGAGTATGCCACAAAATATCAGAAAGGTAGATTTCTATTTTGATTTTGAGTTTCTTTCTTCAATAATTAATAGTCAATGGAATTTATTAATAAATAATAGAATTGATGAAATTCAGTTTTTAGACTGCTGTAAAATCTATATTCATCAAAAAAATAACCGAACCGATAAAAATAGACTAAAACGTAGCAAACATAATTTGGTTAAGTTCTCAAAATATTATTATCCACGATTAAATTTATTATCAGAGGAGCAACATTTCAACGATAGGGGACACATATTGATAGACTATCAACGACTATCTAAAGTAAATGGTAAAACTGTATTTGAGTTTTATTCAACTTTTTTTTGGGATTTTTTTGATGCTTTATTTGAATTACATAAGAATTCTCCAGAAGTATTTGGAAATGGAGCAGAGTTATTAATAAATGAACTATTCAAATTTATGAATACAATCGAAAGGATTAAAGAGCTACCTTTCATGAAGAATATAAAGGAGTTTAAACTTAAGTTACAACAAAACTATGCTTATTTCGGTGATACTGAAAAAGGATTGAGAATAGATTTGTTCAGAAATATAGTTCCAGATAAGAATAAACCTGATATTCCGACATTTGAAGGAGGGTTGCTTCATGTTTTACGTCATTTTGAAAATGATGGAGTACCAATTTCTGCAACCTTTGAAGGAGGGCATCAATTTTATGAAAGTTATTTTATGGATACACTTAAAGAAGCTTTCTTTGTTTCCGAATTGAAAGAAGTAATAGATAAGAAAGGGAAAAAATCAATTATATCAGAAGTCGAATCAATCGTTGAAAAAAATAAAATTTACAAATTTGTTTTTTTCAAAAACCCACATGCAGATGGACTATATTCAATTAACACTATGTATCTCGAAGATAAAAAATAATGTACACCTTAATTATAGAAAATAAAATCCCTTGCTCCGATACCCGAGGAAATGCACGACGCTTTTCAAAGAGTAGCGATGGGCTTAATTGGTTCATAGTTAATTGATGGCATACTTTATAGCTATGCCATCAATTTTTTAAGAAGATTATACCTCCGTCAATTCTCCTTTTTTGATTTTTGAGGGTTTCCCAAAGGTTTTGATAACTTGATTGGCAACCACCAAACCCGAAATCAACGACGGCGGAACACCCGGCCCAGGCACGGTCAATTGCCCTGTATAATACAAGTTTTTGACTTTTTTATTCTTCAAACTTGGTTTCAAAAACGCTGTTTGGAGAAGTGTATTGGCGAGCCCGTAGGCGTTTCCTTTAAATGAATTATAGTCTTGTTTGAAATCGCTCACTGCAAAGCTACGCTTGTAAACAACGTTTTCTCTGATTCCGTGTCCGACGTACTTCTCAAGGCGTTCCATGACCATATTGTAGTATTTTTCACGAATCTCCTCGCCATCCTCTAAATCAGGAGCAATCGGAATCAAAACAAACAGATTCTCGCACCCCTCGGGTGCAACGCTTGGGTCGGTCTTTGAAGGTGCCGAAACATAAAAAAGCGGTTTTGAAGGCATCTGAGGCTTGGTGTAAATCTCGAATGCGTGCTGGTTGAAGTCTTCGTCGAAGAATAAATTATGATGAATCAGTTTATCTACCTTACGATTTACCCCCAAATAATACAGAATCGAAGACGGAGCCATTACGCGTTTATCCCAATACTCTTCCGAATAATTGCGGTATTCTTTGCTCAGTAGTTTCTGCTCGATGTGGTTATAGTCTCCTGCCCCAATCACAATATCGGCTCGGTATTCGTTGCTATCGGTCATTACGGTTTTGGCAACGCCGTCATAAACATCAATTTTTTCGACGTTTTCATTGAGATATATCTTCACCCCTTTCGACTTCGCCAAGAAAACCATCCCTTTGATGATTTCGTGCATTCCACCCATCGGATACCACGTTCCGAGTGCCATGTCGGCGTAGTTCATCAAGCTATAAAGTGCTGGAGTATCTTTGGGGGTTGCACCCAAAAAGAGTATCGGAAACTCCATGATTTGTAGTAATCTTTCGTTCTTGAAGAATTTTCGGATGTATTTCCCGAACGACGCAAACAAATCGAGGCTGAATGCTTTTGATATGATTCGATAATCGAAAAATTCGGTTATCGAAAGGCTCGGTTTCCAGACAAACTCTCCGATTCCGACCTTGTATTTATATTCAGATTCGGCCAAAAACTCGTTCAATTTATCACCACTTCCTGCTTCGATAGATTCAAATAGGTTTTCGAGTTCGCCCATATCGGCTGGTAGTGATACTTCCTCGGTCGGGCTAAATATTACTTTATACGAAGGGTCTAAACGGATAAGATTGTAATAATCAGATGGTTTTTTACCGAATTCGGCAAAGTAGCGTTCAAAAATATCTGGCATCCAGTACCAGCTTGGCCCCATGTCGAAAACGAATCCTTCTTGCTCAAAAAGTCTCGCACGACCGCCTGCCACTGAGTTTTTTTCAAGGATTGTTACGTCGTAGCCCTCACTCGCCAATTTAGTAGCCGCAGCCAAGCCCGCAAAACCTGCTCCAATTACAATTACTTTCTTTTTTGTACCAACTTCCATTTTATAATGTATAAGTTTCTGAACTTCAAATCTATATACGTAAACTAAAAATCCCCCCCCTTTGTTTGGTTAGATTTTACATATTTTCTTTGAGAATTACCCTAACCCCTTATAAACCAAAAAAGCTAACCGCATTTCGTAACATTCTCCTTTTAACCGAGATGCGTAGTCCAAAAACTAATTGGATTTCAGTTATATTTCTGAATAATTTAGAACCGCAGATAACGCTGATTGTAATGCAACGCTGAGATTCGCAGAATTTATTAAAAATCAGCATTGGAAAATCTGACAAATGATTACAAATTTCGTAATGTATCACTTTTAACCGAGATGCGTAGTCCAAAAACTAATTGGATTTCAGTTATATTTCTGAATAATTTAGAACCGCAAATAACGCTGATTATAATGCAACGCTGAGATTCGCAGAATTTATTAAGAATCAGCATTGGAAAATCTGACAAATGATTACAAATTTCGTAATGTATCACTTTAAACCGAGATACGTAGTCCAAAAACTAATTGGATTTCAGTTATATTTCTGAATAATTTAGAACCGCAGATAACGCTGATTATAATGCAACGCTGAGATTCGCAGAATTTATTAAGAATCAGCATTGGAAAATCTGACAGAAATCAGTCGTCACAACTCCCTATAAACCAAAAAAGCTGCCCGCAATGCAAGCAACTTTTCGGAACCTTCCTCTTTTTTAACCAAAAACTACTTGGCTTTCGCCATCATTTTTTTATCTTTATTCTCTGCCGATTAATACGCATAGGCAGGGAGTCTATCTTTCAACTCTTTACGAGCAATGTGTATTCTGTTCTTTACTGTTCCAATCGGGATGTTCAGTTTCTGAGCAATCTCATGGTACTTAAAACCTCTAAAGTGCATCATGAATGGCGTGCGATAGGCCTCATCGAGTGTATCGACAGCTTTATTGATGTCATCCATTGCGAAAGACGAATACGCCAAATTATCAGTGCTGCTTTCGTAGGTATTTATATAATGCAAATTATCTGTTGTATCAATAAACGTATTCTTACGAATCATACGTTGATAATTCGTAATAAAAGTATTCTTCATAATCGTGTAAAGCCACGCCTTAAGATTTGTACCTGTTGTGTATTTATCACGATTTAAGAATGCCTTCATCAGCGTGTCCTGCAATAGGTCATTAGCATCTTCACTATCTTTGGTTAACTTTACCGCAAAAGGCTTCAACGACTTTGAAGTTTTGAATATAGCATAATTAAATTCGAGGGCTGTCATATTCTGTTTTATTTTGTTGAATCAAATTTATTAAAAGTTAAACAAAAAAACAAATAAATTTTATTTATAATTATATTGAAAAAACCAATAATTGTGTTTTTTCAATATAATTTAATGTTTTTATTGATAATCATTGCACAAAACCAATAAACATAAATCATAGATTTTGTTTATAGTTGGTATTTTTTAGGTAAACAAGTTAAACAAAATCAAACTTGTTTATAAGTATATACGAAAAATCAGGGTCTTCGGATTGTTTGTTTAACACGTTTGGGCAATAATTAAACAAAAAAGCCAAGCCTGATAAACAGACTTGGCTTTTTTGTTTAATGTGGGTTTAATACTTAATCAACTGTTTTTGTGTTGTTTATTAAAACTAATCAACAAGCAAATTATTAACAGTTAAGTGTTTAGTATTCGTCTTCGTTGAAGAAGAAGTCATCCTTCGTCGGATAATCAGGCCAGATTTCTTCAATGCTTTCGTATGGCTGACCATCATCTTCAAGTTCTTGTAGGTTTTCGATAACTTCAATCGGTGCCCCAGAACGAATCGAGAAATCTATCAACTCATCTTTTGTAGCTGGCCATGGAGCATCCTCCAAATAAGACGCAAGTTCGAGTGTCCAATACATAATTCTACCTCAATTTAAGTGGTTTCAAAAATTTGGCTGCAAAACTAAAATAAATTTCTGTTTATCAAGTAATTTCACCAAAAAAGTATATCATTTGAATCGAATTTCAAAGAAAAATGTTCAAAAAAACTCATAATATTTTAAAAATTACTCTTTTGGTAATTCATTATACGTAAGAAAATCATTTTTAGTATTTCACAATCTCAAAATATTAATGATGTTTTGGGGTTTATCCACAACACCGTCGCGTTTCCACAAGTTATTCACATTCGACAGGTTGTATTTCGTTAATTGCTAAATTCGGGTCATAAAATAAATTTTCTTTGTTGTGGTAGAAGTTTGTGCATTCTCGTTAGAATCTTGCCTAACCGCTCAAAAAGCAGGAGTAAGCCGTATTGAACTTTGTGGCGGAATGTTTGAAGGTGGCACAACCCCTTCGGCGGGGTTGATTCGATTAGCGACCCGCTCGGTACAGATTCCGGTTTATGTGATGATTCGCCCTCGTGGTGGCGATTTTTGTTATTCTGATGCTGAATTCGATTTGATGAAAGAAGACATCCGACTGGCAAAGGAACTCGGTGCAGACGGTCTTGTGTTCGGAATCCTAAACCCCGACGGAAGCATTGATACTAAACGTACAAAAGAATTAGTAGAACTATCGAAGCCACTGGGCGTTACGTTTCATCGGGCTTTCGATGTTACAAATGACCCAATTAAGGCTCTCGAAGATGTGATTGCGTGTGGATGCGAACGAATCTTGACCTCTGGACAAAAGAATTTGGCAATTGATGGTTTAGATTTGATTGGAAAATTGGTTGTGCAAGCCAATAGCCGAATCGAAATTATGGCAGGTAGTGGTGTAAATGCTCAAAATGCCCCAATTCTTTGGCAAAAAGGGGTAAATGCTCTGCACCTCACCGGAAAAGGAATCGTCGAAAGCTCAATGCAGTACCGCAAAACTGATGTCAGCATGGCGAGTGCAGCGTTAGAAAACGAATTCGAGATTTACGAGGCTAATTTAGAAAAAATTGAGCAGGTGGTTATTCAAACAAAAAATTGATTGAAACCGTATGGCTTGCTAACTTATCAAGCTGAGCAAGGGTTGTGCCTTGTACTCGGTAAGCATCAATCAAGTTTCGCATTCCGTGCGAGAAATGCAGCTCAGGAGCAAATTTGAAGTATTCTCTAAACATCTCTAAGCCTACACCATAATTGACGCTAAAATCAGACGTACGGAGGTCGGTAAGGCGAACAGCCGTTGAGCTTTTACTACGGTTTACGGCGTTGGTCTCGAATCCGAGGGTTGCTCCCGCAAAAATGTACATACGCACGTTTCCACGACGTTCTGACTTGTATTTGAGCATAAATGGCAACTCAAACCAAGCGTTTTCTCTGAAGCCAGTTGTTGTGGTGTAATTTCTTGTCTGAAACTGAACAAAACTTAATTCTCTTCGATATATCGCTACTGATGGAATAATTCGGAAATCGAAATAATCATCAATTCTAAAATTAACAACACCACCCATTTTGATTCCCATCTTCGAGGGCGAAGTTATCATTGTACTATCTTTTGCTGAGCCGTCAGAATAGGCTTTTATAAATTGTTGATTGTAACGGATGAAATAATTGGTACGTGGCAGACCCAAAATATAACCAAATTTAACGGCCTTGGCATCGTAGTCGGCCTGAAAACGGATTCTGGTTTTTTGTCCGAATACCAATTGACCGCAAACGAGTATTCCTATAAATAGAAAAGCACAAGTCGTAACTCGAAAACTGTAAATCGTATTTTTAGTTTTTTTCTTTAATAAACTGAGCATATTTTGAATATCAGTGGGTACACTGCGTATTTTATCCGATATTTTGATTCTGAAAAATTGTAAAATCTCGATTTCTCAAGTAGCTGTAGTGGTAGCAATAAACGGTTTTGGTAGTAAAAATAGAACGATAGCTTGCTCGGTTTGATAAATAATTCTTTTTGATACGATATACATCAAAAGAAACGATAATTGACGCAAAAGTATTGTTATCAAACAGCAATCTTATGGTTTTTATTACATTTTCTATGCCAAAGTGCTTGGTTGGGCTATACGAATTCACAAGAAGGTTTTGACATAAAAATCACACAAAATTGCCAACAACTTACCAATAATAAAAGAGTATGTACGGTTTTTAATGAAAAAGCGATGAATTTCAGATTTGAAACTCATCGCTTTTAAGGTTATTTATTCAAAACCAGATTAATATCCTGGGTTCTGCACAAGAGCTTTGTTAGTATCCATTTCACGTTGTGGAATTGGCAATACTAATTTATCAGAGCCAAAAGGAATCGCCGAAGTTACGTTTCTTCTCAAGCGTTTTGCATCGTGTACTTGGAAGCCCTCGAATGCTAATTCTAACTTACGCTCGGCAATGATGGCGTTCAAATCAACAGTTGTAAGAGTGGCTGCTTTAGCACGAGAGCGGATTCGGTTAATATCAGCCAATGGTGTTGCACCAATTGACGTATTAAGACGGAAATTACACTCGGCACGAATCAAGAACATTTCGGCCAAACGAATTACTGGAACATCGCCAAATTGGTCGAGGAATTTACCAGTAAATGTGTTGTTTGATGCTCTAACAAAGAACTGACCACGCACATCGCCAGCACTGTAAAGAGCAAGGTGTTTGTTCTGAACACGAATATCGCCACGGCCTTGGTAAGTAGATGGAGCAAAGAATGTATTCATTGAGTTTGTACCATCTTGCTCGTTGATTAAGATTCTGAAAATCACTTCGCTTTCGTTAGGACCATCAACAAAGGCATTCTCGAAACTTGCAGTAAGGTTATGCAAGCCACTTGTGATTACTCTGTTGGCAGCATCACGAGCAGCAGCGTAGTTGCCTTGTTGCAAATATACACGAGCCAACATCGCCGAGGCTGCATTTTTAGTTGCAAAACCTGTATTGGTACCAGCCGAAAGCAACGACTCAGCTTTTGTTAAGTCTTCTATTACTTGTGTATAAACAGCGGCAACAGTTGCACGTGGGCGGCTATCTGCATCGGTCACGCCACGAGTCGGAGTCGTAACAAGAGGTACACCAAGGTTTACAGCAGCATCGCCATCACCCCAAGCTTTACCCCAAAGTCTTACTAACTCAAAATACATAGCTCCACGAATGAATCTCGCCGAACCTTCAACACGGTTTTTGTCAGCCGAATTTACCTTCTCTAATGCAGACAAAACGTTATTGACACGGTTGATTGTACTATACGCAGTCAACCAAGTATCACGAGTTTGGGTATTAGTTGTAGTAACGGTTTTACGCCATAACTCATCAAGGGTAGAAAATGTACCCCCAAAACGAACTTCGGCATCATCACCGAGGAGTTCGCCCGAATACTGGATAGCACCACCGTAAAGGTTTGCACTACTGATACCATCAAAAGCACCCACAAGCGTCACCTCTACGTCTTGAGAGGTTGCCAGTGCATTTGTTTCATCAATACTTTGAGTTGGGGCTACTTCTAATCTGCTATCGCAGGCAGTTACCAGTACAAATGTTGCACCAGCAAATAGCCAATTTTTTATATTTTTATTCATTTTTTTCAATTTTAAAAAAGTTAATTGTTAATGGTTATCGGCTAATCGTTAAATAATTCGGATTGAACTATTAACACATTTTCGATTAACTAAATTAGAATCCAATATTGATTCCACCTGTGATTGTTCTTGCCTGCGGAGCAGTGTAGAAGTCATAGCCTAACGCAACGTTTGTAACGATGTCATCGGCGTTAACTTCTGGGTCCCAACCAGAATATTTAGTGAATGTCAATAAGTTTTGACCCGTCAAGAAGATACGTGCACTGTTCATTTTTAGCTTGCTAATAACAGCCTTTGGTAAGTTGTAAGCAAGTGTTACGTTACGTAAACGTACAAAAGAACCATCTTCGATAAAGCGGCTTGATGGCTGAGCACCGTTGTTGAAGAACAAACGAGCCTGTGGTACTTTTGTATCGGTGTTTTGCGGTGTCCAAGCATCCAACTGGTTCACAGTTTGGTTATCTTCAAAACGGCCGTTAGCCGATGAGAAACGACCAGCACCGTAGAAATTCAACTTATTTCCGAACACACCGTTGAAGAATACACTCAACTCTAAACCTTTATAGCTGAATGAGTTTGTAACACCACCAATCCATTTAGGAAGAGCATTGCCAATAACTACACGCTGAGCTTGGTTATAAACATTTGTTGTAGTGCGGTCGAGGCTACCATCGGCATTTTTAGTATTTCTATACCACAAAGCATTACCATTGGCAGGGTCAACACCAGCGTATTCTACCGTAAAGAATGTACCGAGCGGCTGGCCTTCTACGGCACGGCTCATGGCATTAAGACCACCCTCGATTACTTGTCCTTGAAGGTTTGTAATCTCGTTGATGTTAGTAGAAGCGTTCAAGCTTGTTTTCCATTTGAATGCACCCACGAGGTTATCAGTATTCAAAACAAATTCAAAACCTTTGTTTGTCAAGCTACCAACGTTACGAACCTGAGTTGCGAAACCAGTAGTTCCCGGTACGTTTACATTCAATAACAAACCAGTAGTTTCTTTTGAGTAATAGTCAATCTCACCATTGATACGGTTATTTAACAAACCGAAGTCAATACCGATATCCATTTGGTTAGTAGTTTCCCATCTCAAGTTAGGGTTTCCTAATTGTGATGGGCGTTGGCCTGGGAGCGTTCCGTAAGTAGCATCACCAGTAAACAAGCCTAACTGAGGGAAGTTACCGATTTCGGCGTTACCCGTTACACCGTAGCTTCCGCGAAGTTTCAAGAAGCTAATCAACTTAACTTCTTTCAAGAAGCTTTCTTCTGAGATTACCCATCCTGCCGAAACTGCTGGGAAGAAACCATAACGACTATCGGCACCGAAACGCGACGAACCATCTATTCTGGCACTAAGACCCAATAAGTATTTGTTCATCAACTTGTAGTTGGCACGAGCAAAATATGATAAGAAACGGAAGTTTGTCTCTGTTGAGCTACCGTTAGACTTTAATGCCGCACTCGCAATCATACGGTAAGCATCCGATGGGAAATCACGACCTTCGATGAAGTTTGTTTTGGTCTGCGAGTTTTGGTAAGACATACCCACTGTAGCATTGATACCGTGAATACCAAAAGTATTGTCATAAACAAAGTAGTTGTTGGTATTGTAGTTTTCTACACGAGTGAAGATATTCTGACCTAAACCGTTTGGAGCACCGAAGTTACGCTGAGTTTTACTGTTGTAGTAAAGTTCTTCTTGTTGGTTCAATAAATCTAATGCGAATTCTGAACGGAAACGAAGACCTTTGAAAATCAACAATTCACCAAAAACACTGCTGATATTGCGGTGTACGTTTGTGTTGTAGTAAGCATTACCAATATTGATGAGTGGGTTATAATAAACCGGAATCGAAATATCACCTGGAGGTGTACCTACTGGTAAGCCAGTTTCTGGGTCTTTTGCAGGTGTCATTGGTGGTAATGCAACCATCTGTAATGGGTTATCGAACTGGCGGTCGCCCGAAAGACGATTGTTGAAAGTACGAGTCAAGCCCATGTTGAAACCGATATTGAAACGGTCAGAAACCTTGTGAGTCAAGTTGATACGACCAGCCATACGGTTTAGTTTGTTACCAACCAATATACCTTTTTGGTCTAATAATTGCCCCGAGATATAAAAAGTAGTTTTGTCAGAGCCACCGTTCAAGTTTAAATCATATTGAGCCATTGGGGCATCCTGAAACGCCAAAGCACCCCAATCAGTATCTGCTTGGTTTGCTGTACCCAAAGTGCCCAAACTTTGAGCATCAAAGAAGCTCTCCATGTAAGACGTATATGAATCTGGGTCTTTAGGGTCAATACCATCAATTTTATCTGAGTTACCCGCAGCCATTCTGTAGAAGTCGATGTACTGTTGAGTATTCAAGAATTTCACAGCACGTGTTGGCTTACTTGTACCATATTGAGCACCAAAGTTTACGTTTGTACGACCCGACTTACCACGTTTTGTAGTAATCAAGACCACACCATTTGCTGCACGAGCACCGTAGATAGCACCCGCCGAGGCATCTTTCAAGATTTCGATAGACTCAATATCTTGTGGGTTAATATCTGCCAATGGGTTTGTACCGCCACCAAAGGTCGACAAGTCGTCTTGGATAACCGGAATACCATCAATCACATACAATGGCTCATTTGATGCTGATACTGAAGACTGGCCACGAACACGGATTTGAATCGCTTGTCCGAGTTTACCAGTACCTTGGTTAATTTGAACACCCGCAGCCTTACCCTGCATAGTTTGTTCGAATGTTGTCACTGGCTGGTCTGCAATATCGCTTGCTTTGATTTTGGCGATATTACCTGTCAATTCACGTTTGATTTGTGAACCATAACCAGTAACGATTACTTCACTAAGTGTTTTTACGTCGGCTGAAAGAGTGAAATCAACTTCTGAACTACCATTGATAGCTTTCTCGGCGATTGTAAAGCCAACGAAAGTGGCCTGCAATGTACCATTCGCTGGTGCCGAAATACGGTACATACCGTTTCCGTCTGTCGTTGCTCCTTTAGTTGTTCCTTTTACAGTTATTGAAACACCCGGTAGTACGCTACCATCTTCTGCTGATGTAACTTTACCCGTTACAACTTTGTCTTGTGCATTTCCCAAGAGGGTTGTGAAGAAGAATAACCCACAGAGAGAAATCCGTAGAAGTTTGTTCATACACAATCTAGTTTAGTTAAAGAAAATTTATTTGATTTTAGTTTAATCCGCTACAAATATCTGTAAATTCTGTCAATATTACGATGATTTGTAATTTATACAACGTAAAAGTTGACAATATAGTTGGTGAAAAAGTATAGAATTACCGAAAAAATAGTGATATATACTCACTTTTTTCTAATTGGCGAAAGGCATTGGGAAGATGGCAAAATCAATGTAAAAGCTACTTTTTTAGTTGTTTTATGACCTTTTTTCCACGACTTAATATAGCGGGCGATTGGTCTTGGTATTTTATCATTAAATCTTCTATTGTAAAAATAAGTTCATTCTTTAATTCTGGTAATTTTTTGACAATCCTGCTCAAAACAGTCATCGAAAATGCTTTTATCGCAACGGCTTCGGCTGGATTCGTCAGAAAGTTAAAGCATAAGTCTGTAATATCCTCTAAATATTCATCTAAAATTTCAATATCTTCAAAAATTCGTACGACATTTCTCTTCACGGCATCATGAACACCTGGTTCTCGGAGTTTTTTCAGAATACCAGCCAAATGTGGCTTTACCAAAAACGGGTATTTCGAAACTACTTCACTCACAATCCAAGCCGCTCGCTGCGTAACACGGTATTCGCCATTGAGAAATAACTCAATCAATTCGGCAAAACGGTCTTCGTCAGCACCAATATAATCAGCGATTCGTCGAGTTTGAGCTTTTGAATGTTCTTTTAGTATTTCGGTTTTGAGATTCATCTAAAGATTCACAACATTTTGTGGGTTTCCTGCCCAAAACATCCGAATATTCTCAGCAACAATCTCCAGTAGTCTTGTTCGGGCTTCGACTGTTGCCCACGCTTGGTGTGGTGTGATAATACAATTTTTGGCCGACAACAACGGATTCTCAGCCGATGGCGGCTCAACCGACAGTACATCCAGACCAGCCCCCGCTATCGTGCCGTTATTGAGGGCATCGGCCAAATCTTTTTCATTAATCAACGCCCCGCGTGCCGTATTGATGAGATACGCCGTTTTTTTCATTTTCGACAATCGTTCTTGGTTGATAAATGCCTCGTTATCAATCGTCAAAGGGCAATGAAGGCTTACAAAATCACTCATTTCGAGCAACTCATCAAGGCTCACCAATTCTATCTCATTCATTCCACCTTTTAGCGGGTTTCTACGATTCGCCACCACTCGCATATCAAAAGCCAGAGCAATTTTTGCCACTTTCTGAGCGATGTCTCCCAAACCGACCAATCCGAGTGTTTTACCCGACAATTCGGTCATCGAATGGTAATAATAACAAAAATCAGGAGTTCGGGTCCATTCTTCGGCAACTTTGGGGGCATAATTATCAATGCGTGTCAAGAGTGTTAGCATCAACGCAAAAGTATGCTGTGCCACAGAGTTTGTGCTATAGTTTTTGGCATTTGTAACGATAATACCCGCATCTTTGGCAGCTTGCGTATCTACAACATTGTAGCCAGTTGCCGTAACTCCGATGTATCTCAGATTAGGCAATTGAGCAATTATTTCTTTGGTGATTTTACACTTATTGGTCAATACAATCTCTGAATCTTTGGCTCTTTCTATAACGAGTTCGGAGGGAGTTCGGTCATAAAAAGTGATTTCGCCGAGCGATTCGAGAGGTTGGCGGCTGATATTATCCGAAAAAAGGGTGTAAGAATCAAGAAAGACGATTTTTGACATTGGCTTGGGTCGGTGATTAACTAATAACGATTTACAAGATTTTAATGCCCAAATATTCATAATTTTGTGCAATAAACTATCATACATTTGCCAAGAATTTTAGCCATAGACTACGGAGCCAAACGAACGGGCATTGCCGTAACCGACCCTTTGAAGATTATTGCTTCGGCATTAGATACCATCCCGACTGATAAAGTCATCGAATTCCTCAAAAAATATACCCAAACCGAAGCAGTCGAGGCTTTTGTGGTTGGTATGCCCGTAAACTTGGATGGAAGCGATACCGACGGCACACATTACGTAAAGAAATTTATTGAAGAATTAAAAAATGTTTTTCCGGCGATACCGATTCACCTACAAGACGAAAGATTTACTTCTAAAATGGCAGTTTCGGCAATGATTGCAGGAGGAATGAAGAAAAAAGACCGTCAAGTAAAAGGAAACATTGATAAAATCAGTGCTACGATAATCCTGCAATCTTTTATGGAAAAATTGTAGTGGCGAATAGTATTGGCTCGTAATCCAAAAATTACAGATAAATACCATTCGCCAATAAATGACTATTGTTTGACTAAACTACCCGTTTATCTCGAATAATTTGGTGCCTCGCGAGTAATCTGCACATCGTGCGGGTGGCTTTCTTTGATACCCGAAGCCGTAATTTTTACAAATTTGGCTTGTTGCAATGCCTCGATACTTCCTGCTCCGCAATAACCCATACCGGCCTTCAAGCCACCAACCATCTGATAGATAATCTCGGCAGCACGACCCTTGTATGGCACACGCCCCACGATTCCTTCTGGTACGAGTTTCTTAATATCATCTTCGGCATCTTGGAAATAACGGTCTTTTGAGCCATCTTCCATCGCCTCAACCGAGCCCATTCCACGATAAGATTTAAACTTACGACCTTCATAAATCGTAACTTCACCCGGAGCCTCTTCTGTACCAGCCAAAAGCGAACCAATCATCACTGTACTCGCCCCACCTGCGATAGCTTTCACAATATCGCCTGAGAAACGGATACCACCATCGGCCACAACCGGAACATCGTACTTGGCAGCGGCTTTTGCCGAATCGAAAACCGCACTTAATTGCGGCACACCGATACCCGCAATGATACGAGTCGTACAAATACTACCCGGCCCTACTCCTACTTTGATGGCATCGGCACCAGCTTTGGCAAGAGCCTCGGCACCTTCGCCCGTGGCTACGTTTCCGCACATTACTTGCATTTTCGGGAATGCCGACTTGATACGTTTAAGTGTTTCGATAACGCCTTTTGAGTGTCCGTGAGCTGTGTCGATACTTACTACATCTACACCTGCACGCATAAGAGCCTCTACTCGTTGCTCAATATCGGGCGTTACACCAACGGCTGCCCCAACGATTAGCCTTCCGAGGCGGTCTTTGGCAGCGTTTGGTCTATCACGTTTTTTGAGAATATCTTTAAAAGTTACCAAACCGATTAGTTTTTGTTCTGAATCGACGATTGGAAGTTTTTCAATTTTATATTGCTTCAAGATTGATTCGGCTTCTATCAAATCAATGCCGTCATTTGCCGTAATCAAATTATCTTTCGACATGATTTCGGTTACTGGCTTATCCATTTCGGTTTGAAAGCGTAAGTCGCGGTTTGTAACGATTCCTTTCAATTTACCGTTTTCATCCACAATCGGAATCCCGCCGACTTTGAAATTAGCCATCAAGTTTGAAGCATCTCTGATAGTAGCCGTTTCGGTAAGCGTTACGGGGTCTATAATCATTCCGCTTTCCGAGCGTTTCACTTTTCTGACCTGCTCGGCTTGTAGCTCGATGCTCATGTTTTTGTGGATTATCCCGATACCACCTTCTTGAGCCATAGCAATGGCCATTTCGTGTTCGGTAACGGTATCCATCGCAGCCGAAAGCAGCGGAATATTCAACAAAATTTCTTTGGTAAGCCTTGTTTTTGTTTGTGTATCACGTGGGAGGACTTCTGAATATGCTGGAAGCAGAAGAACGTCGTCGTAAGTAAGTGCTTCGTAAAGAAGCTTAGAAGAGTCTAACATAGCAAATAATTCGATTTCTTATTTGCCAAGCAAAATTACGGAAAAAATCTGATTTGACAATTTTTTGGCGAATAAATAAGTAATTTATCATCATCCTAAGTAAAAAAACTCAGAATGATGATAAAAATTAATTCTCGCTCCTGTAATACATTGTCGAGCAGTTATCTTTGCGAAGTACCTCTTTTGCGGTATGCTGAATCGACTCCGCCGTGATTGCTCTGATTTTATCGGCATCTTGGTTACACCAATCGGCATCGCCAGCATTAGCCGCAAAAGCCAGATTCATCGCACGATTGAGCAATTCGACCTCTGCAAATGCCAAGGTAGATTCTGACTGATTTTTAACTTTCTGAAGCTCGTTATCATCAACACGGTTTTCCATAATCTCTTGCACAATCTCTTCGATGGCGGCGTTGGCGTCTTCGAGGCTGATACCTTGATTAAGATTACCCTGAATCATCAACAAACCGGGGTCGAGCGAAGCAGTTACGTAAGCCGAAATATTATTAAACATCGCTCGCTCTTTTACCAAACGATTATACAACCTCGAAGACTTGCTACGACCCAATATATCGCTCAATAAATCTGCATTGTGAAAACCCTCGTCGAACCTTCCTGCCGTATGATATGCTTTATAAATCGAATTTAATGGCACTTTTGCCGATGTTTCGAGTATCCGAGCTTCGGTTTGTTTCTCCTCTTTTGGCAAATTCCTTTTGTATTTTTCGCCCGCTGGTATCGGTTCAAACCACTTCTTGCAAAGCTCCTTTACTTGCGAAACCGTGACGTTTCCTGCCACAACCAAAATAGCATTATTGGGCAAATAATATTTGTAGAAAAAATGCTTAACGTCATTCATCGTAGCCTCTTCGATGTGGCTGATTTCTTTACCAATCGTCGCCCAACGATAAGGGTGTTTTTGATAAGCAAGTGGTCTGAGTTTTAGCCAAATATCGCCGTAAGGTTGGTTCAAATATCTTTGTTTAAACTCCTCAATCACTACTTTTTGTTGCACATCCAATACTTTTGGGTCAAACGAAAGACTCATCATACGGTCCGATTCGAGCCAAAACGCAGTTTCGAGATTGACGGCCGGTAATGTGATATAATAATTGGTAATATCGGGCGATGTAAAAGCGTTATTCTCACCACCTACTTTTTGTAATGGCTCGTCATAAACAGGAATGTGCTTGGAGCCTCCAAACATCAAATGCTCGAAAAGGTGAGCAAAACCCGTTTTTTGTTCGTCTTCATCTCTCGACCCAACATTGTATAAAATATTGACCGCAGCCATTGGTGTAGTGTGGTCTTCGTGAACGTAAACTTCAAGTCCGTTATTAAGTGTAAAATGCTCGTAGTGAATCATTTAATCGGTGTATCAGATAGTAATTTTGTCTTTTTGTTAAATAATAACTAAAAAGAACATAGATTGATTCGACAAAATACTCATAAAATCAATCGAACCGAGCAAATATACAAATTTTGATAACTAAGCCTGCAAAATTCTATCAATCGCCACTTGGTGATGACTAGTGTGATAATCCATAAAATAAAACATCTCTCTCAGCGAAAGCAATCCAAGAACTGGATGCGGAACAGAAAACTCGTCTAATTCTTCATCTGTCCAATTATCCAAATGCCCAATCAACGCATCGTGTTGTTTTTTGAATCGAGCGATGGTTTCGTTCATATTAAAATCACCCTCTGATAAATTCGGCTCGACACCACCCGTTGCCCGAACTCCCGTAGCCAAAACCGCATGATAATGAGCCACTACTTCATCATAACTTCGATAGGGTCTCTCGACTTTGCCAAAATTAGCAATCATCGGTTTAGGCAATACGAGGGCATTATTGAACGCCTTTGTTGACTTTGCCAAATGAACCATATTTTCGCCAATGCTCCATTTATCGCCTAATCTTCTGAAAAAATATTCATTGTCCAAATTCTCAACACTCGATACCATTTTACCCACAGTATTGCTCAATTTTTTACTTAACTCTTGCTTATTCATAGACTGTAAAGATTTTGTATAGAATCAATTATATCAACGAAATCATTTAAAAATCAGTGTAATCAGTAGTAAAATCAAAGGGATGCACAACACGGCACACCCCATGAATATCGGTTCGTTTGTTAACCACTACGTTACACCGAACCATTTTCTGTCTATTATTCCCTTGGTAGGAATTCGTTTAATTTGACCAAAGCCATTTGCCAAATTGTATCTTTAAATTTCTTTCTGAAAAACCCAAAATGCCCGATTGCCTTTGCCTTGATTTCTTCGGGACGAATCTTGGTTATTTCGATTCCGCCACTCGATTTTACGTTTTTCCAAAAACTATTCACATTTCTCTCGGTTGCGATAGTGTCATCAGTTGTCCAGAATACCTGAATCGGCATTTTGAGCGATTGATAAAAACCTTTTGCGGCATCTCTTTCGTAGAATTTCGGGTCAAAAAAATACTCTTTTACACTGCACCATTCACGCCAAGTGTTCATAATATTTTTGGGTAAATCCTCCATCAACTTAAATCTTTTTGTGGCGGTATATCCCCAAATCAAATGAGAAATTGGTCTAAAAATCTCAAAGAAAAAATGAGTTTGTATCCGATACCCCAAAGGCATATATCCCCAATATCCTGATGATGAAGCAAACGTAACCAAACCACTGGCCTTGTGATGATTGGGCATAAAACCAAACTTTTGCCCACCAACGCTATGCCCAACCAAGAGTTTTGGTAGAGTCGGGTAGCGATTATCTAAAAATTCCATCACGGCAGGCATATCTTTCTGTCCCCAATCCAAATACTCGTATTCGCAACCTTTTAGGCCACCTTCGGGTTGAGACTCGCAAACGCCTCGGTAATCGAATAAACAAACCGTAAAGCCATGCTCGACCAAAAATTGAGCAAAAGGCAAATAATATTCTTTGGGTGTGGCCGTAGCTCCATTTATCTGCACTACCGCTTTTGCCGATGGATTTTCGAGTAAAATAGCGGCTAATTCTATATCATCAATGGTTTTTATTTTTAGTTTTTGTTGATTCATTTTACCAAACGTTTGTTTTGCATAATTCAAAAATATGGGATGATTATCCCGCCATGAATTTATCAAGACCTTGGCGAGCCGTTGTCTGAACTTTGTTTTTTAGGAATGAGGTCCAACCCAGCAGCTTGCCAGTCAAGCCGAGAGCCTGACCAGCCCAGCGATGGAAATCGAACGAATCACGATGCTTTAGGATTTTGCCATCCTTAAACTCAAACGCCGCATCGATGACATTATGCACTTTGTTGCCCGACTGACTAAACAAATACCACGCCTCCCAATGAGCCGAGCCAGTATTGCCATCGGCCGCGATTTGGCTAAATTCCAAACGAAAATCTTTGGCTCTCACGCAGAGCATCTCCCACATTGCTCTCACCTCTTTGGCGTTGAGGTTCACAAAAGCTTCGTCGGTAAACGTAGCCTCATCGTGGTAGCATTCTCCCATTGTTTTATAGTCTTTTTGTTGAAAAGCCTTATAAAAACGCTCTATTACTTGCTCGTTCGATTGCATCATTAGTCTAATTTTTGGATTGTTCGGTTGAAGGCATCAACCAGCAAATCTCTATTACCGTATAATTTTGTCAGCATCACGGCCCCTTCAAGCTCCATGATTGATTGTTGTGCCAATTTAAGCGAAACTTCGGCGGGTTTTCCCGATTCATCAAAAATATGCTTAAGGGCGTCTATCCATTCGGTAAAAATATTCTTCAAAACTGGCTCAAATTCATAGAAAAGACCTGATGTTTCAAGGGTCGTGTTACCGACAATGCAGCCGCCATCTCTTTCGAGTAAAAAACGCCCCATTTTTTTGAGCATTTGTTCGAGTTTTTCTTTCGGAGCAAGGCTTTCATCGTACGCAATCGAAAAAATCTTAGCTTTCATGTAGTTGTTTACGCCTACGAGTAGTTCTTTCATCAAAGCCTCTTTGCTCTGAAAATAATGGTAAAAACTCCCTTTCAACAACCCACAAGTTTCGGCGAGGTCTTGCATAGAGGTATTGTGATACCCCTTCGAGCGAAAGACATCAATTGATTTTTTTAGGATTTCTTCTTTTGTGATTTTCTGAACTGGCACTTTGGTATGTTGTTAATCGAAAAATAGTTAATTGTTCAAGGAACTTTTTTGAATTGATAATCAGCGATTTACTAAAATTTAAACCGTAGATTACGCTGACTTTCAAACGCAAAAAAACGCAGAATTTAAAATCTAAGTGAATGAGTACTGCTTACGTCCATTTTATCTGTATTATAACTTGTCTATTGTTGAGTAAATATGAAAAACTATTTTGTTTTATCCAAACGTTTGTTTGGTAAAATTTCATTTTGATATAAAATAACTGAGGCACGTCTGCTGGACGTGCCTCAGTTACTCTTATTATTTTTTTGGATTAATCTTTTTTCTGACTGGCTCTAAAGAGTTTTTGTTTTTCTTCTTTGGTAAGACTTTCGTATCCCGAGTTATTGATTTTATCGAGTATCGCATCTACTTCATCTTGGTCGGGGAAGTACTCAGGGTTCTCCAAATCGAGTGGAGTATAACTTCCTCTCGAAGCGTGGGCTTTCTCGGCATAACGACGACGTGGTGGTTGCTGAATCTTTGGCTGACGGAGGCCTCTCCACCAATCTGAGAATGCTTCTATCGGGCTGCCTAAATCGGTACCATTGCGTAGCAATTTGATGTATAGATACCCAATAAATGCCCCCGATGCGTGCGAAATACCCGAAGCTAAGTGAAAAGCCCGACCATCGTACACAAAAAACGACATAACGAGTATTATCCAAACCAAGTATTTAATGCGGATTGGTATGATGCCAAGTAGCATGAGTTCGTACTCAGGTACTAACGTAACTGCCGCAAAAGCGACCGCAAAAGTTGCTGCCGATGCACCTGTTAGGTAATTGTCGAAAACAATGACTGATGGGCCGATTATTTTGAGTACTGCATAAAAAGAAATATGTACTAAACCTGCGAAAATAGCCCCAATTATGTAGATATTGAGCAGTTTTTGGCTACCGATGTATTCTTGCACCAACATACCCAACCAATAAAGGTAGAGCATATTGAAAAGCAAATGGAAGAAACTTACTCCGTGCGTAAACGAGTAGGTAAACAGCCCCCAAGGTTGATGAATAAAGTCTTGTACGTATGCTTTAAGTACGAGCCAGTCGGCCAAAAACTCATACGCTTTGAAGAAGTTTGTGCCAGCAATAGCCAATCCTAAACTGCCGACAATAAGCAGCAAATAGATAACCACATTGATTGTAATAATCTGAACCAATGTATTACCGTAGCGGAAAGCATTTCGTATGTAATCAAGAACCCCAATCATTGCGACTGTACCCTCCTGAGCTATAGCTAAAAAATCTTAATAAAATATACCCTGTCAGTAATCCGCCGATATGTGCAAAATGGGCAACGTTATCTAAAGAACCCTTTACGCCAGCGAATGTTTCATATAATCCATATAAAATTATGAAATATTTAGCTTTTAACGGAAAAGGAATCGGAAAAATTATTAATTCATTATTCGGAAACTTGTAAGCGTACGCTACCAATATACCAAAAATCGCACCAGAAGCACCGACAGTATGCACCAATTTTACGTATTCATCGTATTGATTGGATGCTCCTGAAAGCGAATATTGGTACAAATCGTACGAATTTACAAGTACCTGGGCTATTCCCGCTCCTATACCTGTAATAAGGTAGTATTTGAAGAATTTATTTGGCCCCATAAACGACTCAACCGTTGAGCCAAAGATAAATAGACCAAACATATTGCTAAACAAATGCCCCCAGCTTCCGTGCAAAAACATGTACGTAACTATTTGCCAAGGATAAAAGTTTGGATTTATTGCTCCGCCCGACTGATTATTGGGCAAATATGCACTTGGCAACGCAAAAAATCTATCAATCAATGGTAATTCGCCATGCGACATATAGTATGCCGCCAAGCCCATTCCACCCGAATAAAATCCTTGTAGAATGAATATAACAACATTGGCAATTAGTAATTTCTTAACAACTGGCGATAAATAAAACATAATCTGATAGCAAAAATCAAATGTATAGACAAATTCTTACTTCTTCAAAACCAACTCCGCTAATTTATCTAACGTCAGAATCGTCATGATTGGTTCGCCGCTTGGTGTGTACCCTGGCACCGAAGTCTCAAAAAGCTGATGAATCAGTAAGTTTATCTCTATTTTGGATAATTCGACAACGTATTTGGCCGACGAACGCTTGGCAAACGAACGAGCGATATTCTCGGATTTGTCGAGTCGTAAATCGGCTTGATTGGTCTTAAACTGTTGGACCAAACCCTCAAAAATCTCTTTTTCGCTTTCGTCTTGCACTTCGGGCGGCACTCCGTTGATTTTGAAGGTATTTGGGCCAAATTCTTCAATCGAAAAGCCCAATGAACGGATTTCGTCTTTGATTTCGAGAACCAATTGGAAATCGGCCGGATGTAAATCGACGATTTTAGGAAAAAGCAATTGTTGTGTAAACGAATTCTTGTTTTTGAGTGTATTGTAATATTTCTCGTACAAGATTCGCTCATAGGCCGCTCTCTGGTCGATGAGCATTAGCCCACCGCTCGACTGAGCCACCAAAAAACGATTATGAATCTGGATGGCACTGACTTCATCCATTGCCGAAACCAACTTACCTTCTTCGGTGAGGTCATTGGCTTTGCTTCCGAGTGTCAGTGGGGCATCATCGGGTTCAAAATCAATTCTCGACTGATTGTTGAGTTTAAAGCTATCCAATCCATCAAAAAGCTTTTGCCAATTATTGGTATTTGATTGATGAACTGGGTTGTAGTCGGTCTTGGATGGCTGAAACGAATTTGTTCCTTTTTCAAAATCAGAATAAAGCGATTCTGATGATTGAATTGGCTTAGGTGAATCGGTAAAACGACCCGTAGAGGTCATGTTGCCGAAATTTATATCTGACTCAAAATCAATCGTTGGTGTAAGGTTATAAACCCCGATTGAGCGTTTTACTGCCGAACGAATAATGGCATAAACGGCTCTTTCGTCGTCGAATTTGATTTCGGTTTTGGTCGGATGAATGTTTATATCGATATGCGATGGGTCGATTTCGATAAACAGCACGTAGAATGGGCTACTACCTTCGGGAATGGTTGACTCAAAGGCACTCAAAACCGCATGGTGTAGGTAATTATGCTTGATGAATCGTTTATTGACAAAGAAAAACTGCTCGCCACGCCCTTTTTTGGCCGATTCGGGCTTACCAACGTATCCCGAAAGATTGACAAATGGCGTATCTTCTTGGCAACCAGCCAATTGCTCGCGGTAGGTTTTGCCAAAAATATCGGTGATTCGGCGGCTTAATTTGCTGGCTGGCAAGTTATAAACCTCGACATCGTTGTGATATAGCGAAAACGAAACATCTGGATGAGCCAACGAAACTCGTTGAAATTCGTCTAAGATGTGTTTCATCTCGACAGGGTTCGATTTCAGGAAGTTTCGGCGTGCTGGAACGTTAAAAAACAGGTTTTTTACTTGGAAATTGGTACCCTTTGGACACGAAACCGATTCTTGGGTTTTTAGTTCGGAGCCTTCTATACGAATCAGCGAACCGACTTCATCGACCAATCGACGGGTGCGAACTTCTACCTGAGCTACCGCACAGATGGATGCAAGTGCTTCGCCACGAAAGCCCATTGTGCGGATTTCGAATAAATCATCCGAAGTACGGATTTTGGATGTAGCATGACGCTCAAAACTCATTCGGACATCGGTAGCAGACATGCCGATTCCGTCATCAATCACCTGAATGAGTGTGCGGCCTGCATCTTTTATGATAACTTGAATATTCTGAGCTGAAGCATCAATCGAGTTTTCAAGTAGTTCTTTTACTACCGAAGCGGGTCTCTGCACAACCTCTCCTGCCGCAATCTGATTTGCTATCGAATCGGGTAGTAAATGAATTATATCTTGCATCAATTAAAGTTTAAAAAAATAACAGTTTTTAGCTGTAAAGTGTTCAATTGGGCTTAGATGCAAATTTGCTATTTTTTGGAGGATTTAGCTACATTTTTTTAAAAATAAAAACCGCCAAAGTAGAAATTCTACCCGGCGGTTGGATTCAACGTGTATTGAAAAAGTTATTTTGTTGGTTGGATAAATCGTAAGAAGAATTGATTTTTTTGTGTAGGATTTATGTTAGCTATCAAATTATTATTTATGATTTGTCTTGTATAACCAATATCAATTTTCTTAAAGAAACGGATACTTCCACCCAAAATAACACTATTTTTTGCAAAATATAGGGGTTGCTCGAAACCATAATCTACACGATTTGAAACTATAGCCGTAGAGCTGAAAATATTGATTTTATCGTTATAATTGAGCGTTAAATTACCATTTAATCCCCAATTATAATTTTTGGCAGTGTTGATTAGCAAAGCTGGTATCAGCTTGGTTTTGGAACCTAAATTTAGTTTTGCCCCAACTAAAGCATTGAAATACGTAGGTACTACTTTAACTTTTGCGGTTTGGGAACTGACTTGTATCTCAACTGGTGTAACAATTTGTGGAAGAGAAACACCAACAAAAAACCTTTTAGTATCAAGGTGTAAACCTGCCCCAAAAATACCATACTGAGAGTTAGTTTCGCCAAGAGATGTATTCAAATATTGTGGATTCCATTTATAAGTACCCAAACCAGCTCTAAAACCTACTGATAAATGAGTATTTTCGGATAAAGTCCATGCGTGAGAATAAGACCCCATAAAAGATGATGTATTCTGGGTTCCAATTTTATTATGACTTACTATCAAATCGGCAGCATTATTCTTATTAAAATTATGACTTACATTCAAATCTAAACTATACGGGTTACTTCCCGATAATGGAGACGAATATTTAAAAAAAGAGTGTCCAAAGGCACTTGTTATACTTGTATTTTGATTTAAGACAGGTAGTGCAGGATTTAAAAAGTTTTGGTTGTACAAATAACCAGCGTTGTTGAATTGTGCCTTTGCACTAAAAACCGTGAGTAGTACGGTGGCAATAGTAGAGATTCTTTTCATAAGATTTGTTGTGATTTTTTAATAAAACGTTGCCGATGTCAACATATTGTAATTAGTAAACATATAAAGCAAAAAAAACGCCAATCTCATTAAATTTCAGATTGACGTTTAATTTTTCTTAGAAATGTATGTTCTTTCAATCAGCATATTTCTTCCATGCTCCGAGAATCGCCCCCATCAAACCACCGCTTAATGAGCCGAAGCCACCATTTATTAGCGAAAGACTAAATGGTTTTAATCCGTAAGAATTATTGATAATCGTCGAGCCAAAAATAAAGGCTGTACCAATCAAAAGACCAGTCATAAAACCCGTTTGGAGAGTGCTGATTCCCATTGATTTGAAAATCATTGCCATTGCAAACGACATCACGACATAGATTATAAAACTGATAGCGTACGAAGAAACTGCTCCGCCCGAATTCACGATTTGCTCTTCGGTGAGGTCGCTGGCTTTCATCCAAGGCTCGCTTAGGGCAATGTACCAGATGGCTCCTAATACAAACGTGGCAATTGCAGCCACAACAACAGCTAAATAATTGATTTTTAGAGGTTTCATAATGCTTAAGGTTTTACGGTCGGTATATATACGTTTATACAAATCTATTATAAAAATTTAATTTTACAAGCGATTTCTCCATTCAAAATCATTGATTTCGTAGCTTTGTACCAAACTTAACCCTTCGACAAATATGATGTTGGACCAGACATTATTAAAATTCCTCCAGATTTCGGTTTCTTTGTTTTCGGCAATTTTATTTCTGCAAAGCGGACTCGACAAGGTTTTCGATTTTAAAGGCAATCGTGACTACATCAAAAGTGTTTTTGCCAAGACATTCTTAAATCCGGTTTCGTTATTGCTCTTTATTACAATCCTTGTTTTAGAAGTAGCAGCAGGGTTGTGTTCGCTCGTTGGGGCGTACCTCTATTACGACCAAGGCATGAAGGACTTTGCCATCATTGGTCTTGAGTTATCGGTTATTTCGATTCTGAGTTTATTTTTGGGACAACGCATCGCCAAAGATTACGCAGGGGCTGCATCGCTCGTGGGATACTTCTTATTGATGGTTTTTGGATTGTATCTGTACAGCCTACACGCTTAGAAGTGGATTTCGGCCTTGAAATTTGCTCTTGCAAAAGGAGTATCGCCGATAGGCACTTCGACAAATCCTAAACTTTTGTAAAGCGTTAGGGCAGGCGTAAGTTTTTGATTCGATTCTAAATACAGATACGTTGCACCGAGTTTTTGGGCAGCTTCAATGGCTGCTTGACCGAGCTTTCTACCCGCTCCAATGCCCTGATATTTGGGCGAAACGGCCATTTTGGCGAGTTCGTAGCTTGTTCCGCCAGTTTTTATTAAAGCACAAGTTCCGACGATTTCGTCGCCGTACTTGGCAAAGAAAATCTTTCCGCCATTGCTAAGAATATAGCCTTCGGGTTCGTCTAATTGTTCGAGGTCGTGTGGCTCAACGGTAAAGTATTTTTCAATCCATTCGATGTTAAGATTCTTAAAATCCTCTTTGTAAATGGGTTCGTAATCGATAATTTCTAAGTCCATAGGTTTTTAAAATTATAGGTTTTGATGAACTGTTTTCAGTAAAAACTCCTTCATTAATAAAATCCCAATCTTTTTTGAATAGTTCCTATCTATTCAATAATCAATTCTGAAAAGTCTGTGTCGAGTATTGTTTCATTGTTTCGGAATGCCTACGGAGGCATCTCTCGTGAAGTTTGGTTTTTGTCGTTGGTTATGCTCATCAACCGAGCAGGAACAATGGTTGTGGCTTTTTTGACCGTTTATACTACTCAAAAGCTGCATTTCAGTGTCGAAAACGCTGGCTATGTTATGATGAGTTTCGGATTAGGTGCTGTACTCGGAGCATGGCTTGGGGGCAAATTGACCGATATTTATGGGCATTATTTTGTGCAGTTTTGGAGTTTGCTCATTGGCGGCTCAATATTTTTTGTGATGAGCGAGTTAAACTCCCTCATCTCGCTATGTATCTGCACATTTATCTTGGCTATGTTTGGCGAGGCATACCGCCCTGCCAATACGGCATCAATCGCCCACTTTAGTACGCCCGAAACCTTCACGCGGTCGGTTTCGTTGGTTCGTTTAGCAATAAACGTCGGTTGGGCAATTGGTCCTGCTGTCGGAGGCTTTTTGGCATCGAGAGACTACACTTATTTGTTTTGGACCGATGGCGTTTCTAATATTTTGGCTGCGGTCTTGGTTTGGATTTTTCTAAGAAGTAAGGTTGAGAAAAAAGCAAAATTATCGCACGAAGAAAAAGCCCTAAATCGCTCAGAATCGCCGTATAAAGATACCGTTTTCTTGGTTTTTATTGGCTTTGCGACATTCTACGCCATTACGTTTTTTCCGTTGTTTACGGTTATTCCGCTATTCTACAAAGAAGTTTGTATGTTTTCGGAGCAGCAAATCGGTATTTTGATGGGTATCAACGGTATTTTGGTAGCCGTAATCGAAATGGTATTGATTTACAAGATTGAAAAGAAATTTACAAAACTCCAATTTATGACTGTCGGCTCTATTCTACTGGTTATAAATTATGGATTATTCTTATTTTTTACGAGCTATTCGTGGATGCTCGTCGGAATCGTCTTTGCAACCGCTTCGGAGATGTTTGCGATGCCTTTTATGAATGCTTTTAGTATGGAGCGTGCCAAGGCACATAATCGTGGGCAATACTCGGCATTGTATGCCATGACTTGGTCGGTTTCGCAGGTTTCGGCTCCGTTGATTGGTACGCAAGTTATTGCCAATTTCGGTTATGATGCTCTCTGGTATTTATTCGGGAGTTTTGCTTTAATCGCCTCTTTGGGATTTTGGTGGCTTCGAAGATTGGTGTAAATATAAAAGGCGTGAATCACTCCACGCCTTTGTTTGTACTTTAGATTTGTTCTTCACTTCTACTTACTAACGGATAATTACTTTTTGTCAACAAGTTTTTCTGTTTGTAGTTACGGTGTCTATCGCCCGATTTGCTAAGCTGCACATTCAACGTTTTAGGCAATTGCACTACTTGAAACGCTTTATAGTTACCATGATTTTGAAGCGGATTTGTGGTAAATGCTTCATGGTGTACTACCGATAAACCTGCTTGATTTTTAACCTCTTTTTTTGAACCCACTAAATGGTTCTGCTGCTTATAATTAGGTGTGCTTTGAGCAACTCCTACATAAGACACGATTAATCCAACGAATACTCCAAAAATCACTTTATTTTTCATATACATAGCCTGTTTAATTTTAATATAAAACAGAATATGATTTGGAAATATTACACAATATTCATTGATTGTATCTATATTTGGAATATTATTTGGCAATACTATTCAATCAGCCAATTATACGAAAAATTAGTATAAACGATTTTACTGTAATTATCTTTCTCAAATAATACGCCGATTTCATTGTTTTGTTGGATAACTAAATCAGAATATGCCGACGAATTGGTGTAAATTTCTTTGCCCGACGACCACGTTTTAGCACCGTCAAAACTAATTTTTATTGTCAGTTTTTCTCTTTTACTCTGGCTGTTTGGGTTCGAGAACAGTATTATTTGCTGACCTTTTTTAGGTTGATACACAATCATACTTGCCTGACAAATTGGGTCTGGTAGTTGTTGCTCTACCCAAGTCTTTGACCATGTTTTGCCAGCGTCTTTAGAGTACGACATAATCCTGAATTTAGCATCTCGCGATTCGTTTCGGCTATTCATCAGAATTCCACCATCGGCGGTCTCGATGGCAATAGATTCGTTGCTACCCGCATAAGGCACATCGGGCGAAAGCTGCCAAGTTTTGCCGTGGTCGTCGGTATAGAATCCGTGAGCTACGTAGTCTTTTGAGTCGTTTTTGAGTTCGCCCACCGAGTGATTTGCCGCTACAAAAATACGTCCACGGTATTTTCCTTTCTGAATCTGCAAGGCATGACCAGGCGTGTTGGCGTAGCTTCGCCAGTCTTCTGTAAAATTATAGTTAGGATTTACGGCTGGATGCTTGGGCTTCGAGACAAATTGGGTGATATTGGTAGCATCCGACCACGTTTTACCGCCATCGGTGCTGGTTTTATACCAAATCTCTCTTACGGCTTGCCCTTTGCGTACGTTGTTTTCGGTTGTGATTCCTGTATTATAAAACAAGAAAATCCGACCGTTGGAGAAACGCTTATCGGTCAAATCAAGCACTGGAGCTGGATTCCCTGCTTGTTTATCGCCAAAATCGGCTACGACAGTCATATTACTCCAAGTTTTTCCGTTGTCGGAACTCCTTTTCAATACGATTTCGACATCGCCATAATCACCACAATTTTCTCGACGAGCTTCGGCAAACGCCAGTAAATCACCATTTTTGGCTTTGATGATGGCGGGTATTCTAAAACATTTATAATTACCCTCACCATTTTCAAAAACTGTACTTTCTTGCGGATTTTGTGGGAGAATAAGGAGAAGGAGATTGAATAGAAAAATCATGGTTTTGCTGTTTATTTGCCCAAATATATGATGAATAATGCGGATTTTTTCGCTCCCAAAGATTATGGCATATAGTTTGTAATTATTAATTCTGGGCATTTTTCGTTGAGACAAATGCCGTATTAGTATATTTGTAACCCAAACATAACCCATTCGGCTTGCTTAAAAGCACCGAAAATCAGCAGATTACCCCATGTATAACGGTAAAAAAGTAGTGGTCGTGATGCCTGCTTACAAAGCATCGCTAACCGTAGAGAGAACATACAGAGAGATTCCTTTCGATATTGTCGATGAAGTAATTTTGGTTGATGACGCCAGCCCCGATGACACAACGGTTGTTGCACAAAAACTTGGTATTCAGCACGTTATCCGTCATGACAAAAACAAAGGTTACGGCGGAAACCAAAAAACTTGCTACACAAAGGCCCTCGAAATCGGTGCTGATATTGTCGTGATGGTACATCCCGACTACCAATACACCCCGAAGCTAATCCGTGCGATGGTATCTATCATCGGCGAAGATTTGTATCCGGTAGTTTTTGGTTCGAGGATTCTCGGAAAAGGAGCTTTGAAAGGCGGAATGCCGCTTTATAAATACGTTGCCAATCGTTTTCTGACATTTACTCAGAATTTATTGATGTCTCAAAAATTATCAGAATACCACACGGGCTACCGTGCGTTCTCGAAAGAAGTGCTGCAAAAAGTACCTTTTAAGAAATGCGACGACGATTTTATTTTTGATAATGAGATGATTGCCCAAATATTCTGGAAAGATTTTGAGATTGCCGAAGTTACTTGTCCGACTAAATATTTTGAAGAAGCATCTTCAATTAATTTTGTGCGAAGCTCTAAATATGGTCTGGGAGTTTTGAGAGTTTCTATGCTTTATTGCCTCTCAAAAATCGGGATTTTTAAATGGTCATTATTGGATTAAGATAAAACCAAAACCACTGACGGCGGCTAAAAAGCCCCGTCAGTGGTGGACTCTATCAGAATTTAAGTTTCTTCAAATACGCTGCATTGCTTGCCATACTATCCATCGGACTCACCGGATACTGCTCTTGCTCAACCAAAAAATACTTCATTCCGTTGTCTTTTGCCGTACGCAACAAGTTTTTGTATTCGATTACGCCTTTGTCTAAATCGGTTTGTTTGGGTTTATCACCTTTTTCAGAAAGCTGCTTGATGTGGCACAATTCGTAGCGTTTGCCGTATTCTTTTAAATGGGCAATTGAGTTTTCGCCCGCGGCTTCGCTCCAGCACATATCCAACTCAAAACAAACCAACGATGGGTCGGTATTATCGAGTAGTACTTTTTGACCTTTTAGGCCATTTACAAAAACAAACGAATACGAGTGGTTATGGTAGCCAAACTGGAGGCCGTGCTTTTTACAGATTTCGCCTTTTTTATTAAACTCATCGGCTTTTTGTTTCCATTTTTCGAGGCTTCCTTGTTGACCAATCGCAGGGCAAATTAAGTATTTCAAGCCTACTTCGGCAGCCTTAGCGGCCATTTCGTCGGTAATATCATTTAAGCCCAAATGAGCACTCACCATCTTTACGCCAATATCACCCAAAAAACTCTTGGCTTCGGCAGTATTCATGCCCCAAAATGGGTCTTTTGAGTAGCTTTCAAAGAATTTATAGCCCATATCGGCCAGTTGTTTCATGTAATTCTTAGGGTCTTTCGGCAATACATCGCGGATACTGTACAGCTGACAACCAAACTGTTTGAGTGTTCCTTTGGCTTCTAAATCGGAGGCAATCAGTGCCATCGCAGCTACCGAAGCCGACTGCTGCAAAAAACTTCTACGGCTGATGTTCATAGTTTTGTCTTGGTTAAATATATAAAGTAGTTAATCGAAAATCGTTAATTGTGAATTCTTTGAAAACCGTGACACGGATTCTAATCTTTTTTATTTACTCCGAATTCTTCGAATAATCCGAATGACGCATGATTCTCATTATTTTAAACGATTATTCATAAAATTCGATTCTACGCTTTTCTATCAGCATGACCTAAACTCTTTTCGGGAGCAATTTTATCACGGATAAGTTGTTTTAGTTCTTTAGCTTCAGGAAAATGCCCTTCTCTTTTGCGGTCGAAAACCGCCTCTTCGTTTACAAATATCTTATATGCCCCCGATATTTCGCTTGGTTTTAAGGCAACTTCGCCGATTTCTTCGACAAAAGTAGTCAATAACTCTTGGGCCATCCACGCGGCACGTAGCAACCAGCCGCATTTGGGGCAGTATTCTATCGTAATTTTAGGTTTCATCTATAGAGGATTGATGTACCAACAAAGTTAAAAACCTTTCTATTATCTTTGTAGAGAAATAAAGATTTTTGGAAATGCTTTTTGTGGGAATATTAATCGGGCTATTGCCTCTTGTTTTGATTGTACGAACGATTCTTTCGATTCAGAAAAGTACAAACGTTTCTGAATTTATGAAAAGCCTCGTCAAATTTATACTTTACGGTGTCTTTTTGGTGTCGTTGAGCGTAACTATTCACCATTTCTACAACATAAAAAAAGCCCAGATGAGTCTGGGCGTATTGATAATTGTTCAGGGCATGATTACGGTTGTCGTAACTCTCGCTTCGAGGTTTATTTTGAGGAGGTAATTCTGCTAAACTCCGTCCGACTATCGTCTGACTTCGTTTACTTCTCGAAACTCGTGACACGCACAACGTGCCACGGCACATTAAATCGGTTTGAAAATCAAATCACGGTAATCTGACATCGACTTACGGATTACATCGTGGGCCTCTTCTTTACCATAAATGTAGGCAATCTCGCAAGTATTTGGTTCGTCTGGGAGGTTCTTGTAGGTCAAGAAATAGTGCTTTAGACGAGTTACGATGCTCTCTGGCAATTCTTTAATGTCTTTGTAATGTTGATAAATCAAATCGCCAACCAATACGGCAATGATTTTATCATCGGCTTCACCTTTATCCAACAAACACAATCCACCGATAGGAACAGCCTTCAAGATTAAATCTCCGTGCGGAATAGCGTGTTCGGTCAATACCAAAATATCGAGCGGGTCGCCATCGCCTTCTTTTATATCTCTACCCGATTTCTCACGAGCCAATTTGGCTACTTCTTCGCCACAATATGTCTGCGGAACGAATCCGTAAAGTGCAGGTACGACATTTGAGTATTTTTGTGGACGGTCGATTTTCAAATACCCAGTTTCTTTATCAATCTCATATTTTACCGTATCTGTCGGCACAATCTCGATAAAAACGTTAACTACTTCGGGGGCCTTTTCGCCCATCGGAATCCCGTGCCATGGATGCGATTTATAAACTGGCTTCATCAATTTGTTTCAAAGTTTTGAGTTTCAATTCTTACGCGTATCAGCGATACTTATGGCTACAAAGATACATAAAAAAATGCACCAAACGATTAAGCAGCTTATCGTTGATGGTTCTGACAAAGATTATTTGGTCGTAAACATTGTTTTACGAAACTGGTTCAAATAAATATATCGAGGCATTAATACTTTATATTTGTGGCACGGTATCGAAAAACCGTTTATGAGATTATGAATAACTTATTTCCGATATTTGTTAAAATCGAGAACCTCCAAACGCTTGTGGTAGGTGGCGGAAACGTCGGTCTCGAAAAACTCGAAGCATTACTTCGAAATTCGCCCGAAGCCCACATTACGCTGGTAGCACCGATGATTCGGGAAGAAATCGAAGAATTGAGCAAAAGCCATCATTTGACCTTGATTTATGAGCGATACAATCCATCTTTTCTCGAAAACAAAGATTTGGTAATCGTCGGCACCGATGATAAAGCCGTAAACAAACAAGTACAAGAAGACTGCAAGGCTCGCAAAATATTGGTAAATGTGGCCGATACACCCGATTTATGCGATTTTTATTTGAGCTCGGTCGTCAAAAAAGGAGATTTAAAAATTGCGATTTCGACCAATGGAAAATCCCCGACCTTTGCCAAGCGATTCAGAGAAATTTTAGAAGATATTTTGCCAGATTCGTTGCAAGAAACATTAGATAACCTTCAAGCGATTCGGAATAAATTGAAAGGAGATTTTCAGGATAAAGTTGAGAAACTCAACGAAATTACGAAAGTAATGAAACAATAAGAAGTGATATAACAACACTGACAGGGTTTTGAACGCCAGAAGGCAAGTCCCTGTCAGTGTTAAACCAGTAAACTAATAAAGATTATTCTTCCATATCATTAAGTTTGCTCTTGTTGCGGCTGTAAATGAAATACACCAACAAACCAAGACCCATCCAAAGCATTGCAAATTGTTGAGCTTTGCTATCTAAAAGTGCCATCAACGCAAAGTTTGTGATGATTCCGAGCGGAGCAATGAGAAGCAACATTGGTGTTTTGAACGGACGCTCGCGATTTGGCTCACGGAAACGCAAAATCAAAACCGCTAAACAAACCATTGCAAACGCAAAGAGTGTTCCGAAGCTCGTCATGTCGCTCAATACGCCAATCGGTGTAAACGATGCCACAACCGAAACCACAAAACCTACTAAGATAGTGCTTTTCCAAGGTGTTTGGAACGTAGTGTGAATCTGACGGAAGAAACCTGGCAATAAACCATCTTTCGACATTCCTAAGAATACACGCGTCTGACCCAACATCATCACCAACATCACCGATACCAAACCTACTGTTGCGGCCGTTGTGATAATAAATACGGCCCACGATTGCCCTACTTTATCGAATGCAAACGCTACCGGAGCTTTCAAGGCATCGCCCGTGATGTCTTTGTAGTTAATCATACCTGTCAATACCAAAGACACCAAGATATAAAGGATTGTACAAATCAATAACGAAGCAATAATGGCAAACGGAATATCTTTTTTAGGATTGATGGCCTCACCAGCCGAAGTAGATACAACATCAAAACCAATATACGCAAAGAAAATAGCTGCAGCACCACTCAAAATCCCCTTGATACCGTAGGCTTCTTTTACTGAGCCATCGGCATGAGCTACCATTTCTGGCTCTGGGATGAATGGAGTCCAGTTGGCCGAATTTACAAAAAACGCACCTACGATAATCACAAATAAAACAGCGGATGTTTTAAGGATTACGATTAGGTTGTTGGTATTGGCAGCCTCTTTGATACCTTTTACAAGAACCCACGTAACAACCCAAGTGATGAGAAAAGCAGGTAGGTTGAATGCAAACGAACCATCCGAACCGGGCATGTTGGCGTAAGAGAATGGGTCGTTGGTGAGGTTGGCAGGAATGTGAATCCCGAATAAATGTAAAAGTTTATTGAAATACCCCGACCAACTAACGGCGACGGTCATTGCACCCATTGCGTATTCGAGAATCAGCCCCCAGCCGATAATCCAAGCAAAAAGCTCACCGATTGTACCATAGGCGTAAGCATAAGCCGAGCCTTCAACTGGTAGCATCGAAGCAAATTCAGAATAACACAACGCAGCAAAAACACAGCCAATGCCTGCTACAATAAAAGATAGAGCCAATGCTGGGCCCGCATGGTAATGTGCGGCGGTACCAGTAAGTACAAAAATCCCACCGCCAATGATACCACCGATACCAATAGCCGTAAGACTCCACTTACCCATGACTCTCTTTAACTGATTGTTTTTAATATCAGCCTCGAATGCTGACATCGGCTTTTTACGCCAAATACTTTTGTTCATAAATAAAAATTTATTTTGGTTAGTGTTTTGTTTGACAAATTATCCTGCAATATAATGCAAAAAAGGCTTGGAAAACCAAACCTTTAATACAAAAAAGCAAATATTATTTCATTTATAGGTAGTTTTTAGGGTATAAATACCATTAAAACTTCGGACACGACAATTCTTTATTTCTACGACGAGAGCGTTTTGGCTCAGGTTCGAAAGCATCGAATTGGTACGAAATAGATAGTTCGTGGGCCCCTCCTGTCGAGAATCCTAAATTAGAAACGGTTATGTCGTAGCTGTATCCTATCGAGAAGGCATCTTGTCTGAAACCAATCAATGCAATGACAGCATCGTTATTTTTAGCTCCTGAGTTTAATTGTTTAATCGGAATCCCGCGATACCAAGCCCCAATCGTAACCGGCGAGTACGTCAAATACAAACCTGCATCCAGCTGACTGAATTTCCCTTGTTTTTTGAAATTAAACGCAGGAGTAGCAATCAACTCTTTTCCGGCACCAGCAGCACGTCCGTTGAACATAGCCGTACGAATCGGGATATTAACCCCGCCATGAGCACTATATTTAACTGGTAATCGTGAATCGGCATTAATCATCGAAACATTCGGACGATTGACGTTATGTCCCGAAAATCCAAACCAAGATTTATCGTTATAAAGTAAAACCCCACCACCAAAATTAAGGTAATTGATACTTCTCTGGATATTACCCGAAATCGGGTCGGTTGTTACGGGTAGAAACGCCGAGCCACTTTGTTGGTATCCATAAATCAAACCGTAGTCATCCACATTACTAAAATGTTGCCCGCCCTGCACACCGAGTTTGATGGTAGTACCTTCGCTTAGACGAAACCCGTAAGAGTATTGTAAGTTTACTTGTGTACGCTTCAATTTACTGAATCCTTGCGTATCGTTCACGACTAAAAGCCCCAGACCGCTGTTGACTTTATCGAAGTATAAGTCGGCCGATACCGCCGATGTAACAAAATTTGCATCAAGACTTGGCCATTGGTTGCGATAATTGGCAATCAGACGCGGAGCCATCGACGAACCCGCAAAAGCAGGGTTCATATACAGCGGAGCCGCATAAAATTGCGAAAACTGAGGGTCTTGGGCGAGTGTAATCAGGGACACCAAAGAACCAATAAGAGTCAAAAGATTTTTTTTATTCATGACAACGATATATTGGCATAGTACGTCTTTGTAATTAAGCAAAATTCATTCCAAAGCAATGATAGCAGATTTATATTAATAGAAACCGTCAATATTCGGTAAAACATTTGGAAAAGTTGAAATAAAATTTAAACTTTTCACGTTAAAATCCATAAAAAAGCATATTCAATACAACTCTTAGACGCAAAAAATAGTTATAAAGTTGGTTTCTGAATCACAGTAAATGTAAATAATCTGTTTTTCAGAATTTAAAGATAAAAAATATTGTCAGGGATTTTATAATCGGTTAAATATTAACGCATTATGTGGGGCGGTAATGATACATACAAGCGGATATTTTTTATTGTAGCTTTATTCGGCATACTCTCTCTAAATGCTTTAGGACAAAGAGTAAGCGGTAATCTGGGCAGACCCAACGGGGCTATCACCACAGTTTGTATAAATGAGAGTACGAATGTGTCGGTTCAAGCCTGCAACGAGCCAACACTATTTTTTGATGATAATACTCCGAGAGCAGATGGTTGGATTTGGAATTTCGGCGACCCCAGCTCGGGCGTAAACAATAATAGTATATTGCAGAATCCGAGACATTTGTTTTCGAGAACAGGCACATACAATGTAACTCTTACACGACAAATCGGGACTTCTTTTGAGCTACCACCCAAACAATTAACCATTGAAGTTCGAAAATATTCACCCCCGTCAAAACCATTATTCAATAAAAGAGAAAAGGCCGACACCACAGTTTGCTCGGGTAAAACCGTAAAACTCGACCCATTTAATGCCATTCAAGGCAATCCTGCTCCCAATAACGTTTCTTATTTATGGTCGCCGAAGGGCCAAACAACTCCAACGATTGATGTAGATAAATCTGGCTGCTACTCTGTAGAAGTCACAGATAACATAACAGGCTGTAAAAAAATGGCTCGTATCAATGTCAAGTTCTGTTTAGAGTCGGCTCCATCAGCCGATAAAACTGAGAAATGGTACCTTGGCGATAAAGCGGCATTTTCGGTACAACCAACGGTCGTGCCGAAAGTAAGAGATATTACCCTCAAAGAAGGTGAATTATTCAAAGACGAATTTGAGACGACAGACTACACAATTAAATCAGAAACAGGCAACCCGATGTCTTCGGAACAGAGCCAAGCAATGGTTTTTAATCCGAAAGGAGAAATAGCTTTCACAACCGACGGCCGAAACATTTACAATAGTCAGGGCAATGTAATCGGGACGATAAATAGTGGTAGTCTGACCTCAACTACCCCTGCACTCATTATGCCAAAATATAGCTGTAATGAGTGTCCGCATGTCAATTACTACGTACTTTCTTATAATGCCGCCACGAAATCTCTCAATTATTCGGTCATTGATACACGACTCAATAATGGTGATGGCGGAATGCTCGAAAGAGACATAATACTTGCCAATAACTTGACCGAGCGAATTGCCTATACTTACGCCGCCGACCAGCAAGGTATGTGGGTGATTACGCACGAAGCTGGAAATAATAGATTTAAAGTGATGAAGATAGACTCAAACGGTTTTTCTTCGGAACAAACTTTTACTGGGGGTTTAGTACACGATACCCCCGAAAGCCAGTCGGGATACATGAAAGTATCGCTCCGTGGTAATAAATTGGCCGTGGCTGTTGTAAAAAATGGACAAAACTACGTTGATATTTTCGATTTTGATAAAACAACGGGGCGTATAACTTTTGTCAAAACAATAAACGTTGGAATCCCTGCCCCACCAAAGGTATTCGGAGTAGAAATCTCGCCATCCGAAGATTTGGTTTACGTTACGCTCAATGGCGATGGTACAACCCAATCGAGGCTTTATCAAATAAATATTACAACCGAAGCCAAAAATCTTATTTATTCGACCAATGATATTTTGGGCGACATGCGAATCGCTCCGATTGGCGACATTGAGCAGATTGGTATCAATGTTCTGGATTTAAAATTGGTTGTGTCGGTAAAAAATAGCGACAAGATGATATTTCTTGACCACCCCGATAGCGAAGGTGGAAAAGACTTTGTTGGCCTAAATAACGGAAACACCGAAGGGGCTCCATTGGGTGGTAAAATGGGTCTTGGCCTAACAAATGTTGTAAAAAGTAAATCAGATAACCAAGACGATGGTATTCAGGTAACTTATGCGGGTAACTGTGTAGGTACCGATGTTATTTTTACGCTCCAGCCCGTTTGTAGCCCCATGAAAACCAAAGCCGTTTGGGACTTTGGCGATGGCTCGGCCCCGCAAGAAGGAACAAGAGTAACGCACAAGTATGAGAAGGATGGCAAATACAAAATAACTGTTTCGATAACAATCTCAGAAGATGTTGTCAAACAAAACCTCGGACAAATCAGCCAAATTATCAATAAAGTATTTAGAGATGAGTGCAAAACCGTGCAATTCACCGATGATATGTATATTTTGCCTGGGCCAACACTAAACCTACCAAAAGAGGTTTTTGTGTGTACAAACCTTCAAGAGAGCAAAATTTTGGATGCAAACCCACGTAATGAACCCAATTTAGATTATCTCTGGAAATTTGGTACTCGTGAAGAAACTACCCGAACATTCTTAGTAGATGCTCCGTTTAGAGGTGCTTCTATTAGAGTTCAGAACCAATACGATTGCGAAACCAAGCACGAATTTGACATTCTGGATAAATGCGAACCTTTGGTTTTGGTTCCAGAAGCATTCACACCAAATGGCGATGGCGTACACGATTCTTTTTTGGTTGATGCCCGTTTTGTGACCGACTACGAACTCACGATTTTTAATCGCTGGGGAGAGATTGTCTATTACACTCAGCAAAAAGATTCTAACTGGGACGGCACCTACAAAAACAAAGGCAAAGACGCTCAGAAGTTTGGGCCAGACTCTTTTGCTTACGTTATCAAATTCCGCAGTCAGGATTTCCCCGAACGAGGTATCGAAAGCAAACGCGGGGCTGTCATGGTCTTGAAATAGTACAATTCATTCATACTTGTTGCAGATTAAAAAGTTTTCGGTATATTTGCCAATATCACTCTTTTTAACGCATGACAAGGCTCTCCGCAGATGACCTAATCTACGGCTATATTAATGGGATTTTTCCGATGGCAGATACCGACGGAACACTATACTGGTATTCTCCAGACCCGCGTGCCATCATTCCGATAGATACCTATAAGCCGCCAAAATCTCTTAAGCCGACCCTAAACAAACGGTCGTTCGATATACGTATAAACACTGATTTTCAGGGAGTTATGCGTGCTTGTGCCTTACCCCGACGGGATGGTCACGACACCTGGATTTCAGAAGAAATCATTGAGGCATACTGCGATTTAAACAGCATGGGTATGGCACACAGTGTTGAAACGTATATAGATGACCGTTTGGTCGGTGGGCTATACGGTGTAGCCATCGGTTCGGCTTTTTTTGGGGAGTCGATGTTCTATCTCGAACCCAATGCATCAAAGGTGGCGTTTCACTATTTAATACAAATTTTGAAGCAACAGAATTTCCAACTACTTGATACTCAATTTATTAATGACAACGTCAAACGCTTCGGTGCAATCGAAATCCGAAAGGCTCAATACATGAACCTCCTCAAAAAAGCGATTTCTGCCAAAGCCTATTTTACCGAAACGGAGGTAGAGCATTTGTTTAAGCATGTTTCTTGATAAATTCAACAAAATCAAGGAGTTAACCCAAGCATTCTATCAGCAAAATTCATTTTGGTATTATTCAAAGAATATTCTTCATTATTTGCCTAAAATCGAACTTTTCGTTGTCGAAGTAATTCTCAAACCATTCTTTATAATTAAATTTAGGGCATGATTTTTCTATCGAAATTCTCGAATGAATTATTTTGAGATTCATTCAGTTACTCAATTAAAAAGAGAAATCAAAAACAAAACTTTTAGGTATGGAACTCGAACAACGCCAGTACCCCATAGGTAAATGGACACCTAAGAAAAAATACACCGCAAAAGAGATTGCTCGTAACATAGCAATCATCGAGAAGTATCCTGCAAAATACCGAAGGCTCGTCAAGAAACTTTCGGAAGAAGAACTTGCGAAGTCTTATCGTGAAGGGGCTTGGAATGTTCGCCAGCTCGTGGTTCATATTTCTGATATGCACATTTTGCATTACGCTCGATTCAAACAAGCACTTTGCGAGCCAAACCCAGTTGGTTTTTTGGCTAAAATCAATGACTGGAATGCCATGAGTGAAGTAGCTAACGCAAATGTGGCCGATGCAGTCATGCTACTCGAAGCTACGCACAAGCGTTGGGTGCATTTGATGAAAAGTATGTCGGAAGAAGATTTCAAACGAACCTTCTTTCATTCGTTAAGACAAATAACTCTCACACTCGAACAAGCCCTTGCCATGGCCGCTTGGCACGTTCGTCACCATTTTGAACATATCAAGATTGCCTTAGCCTCCTGATTTTAAAATTACACTTTAAGTAAGCAAAACACTTCAATATCAACAATTTAAAACTTTTGTAAAATTCGGCTAAAAAGTAGCTGTTATTGGGAGAAGCAACCAGTAACAACCCAATTTTTGCTGATATTAAAGAGATTTTCATTTTGTAAACAAAACCCTCCGCAGTGTGCGGGATTGGCTTATGACCAGTACAGCAGAACAAAAGTATTTTGTGATTGATTTTGATAGTACCTTCACAAAAGTCGAAGGACTCGACGAATTGGCAAATATCGCTCTTGCGGGGCATCCGAACCGCAAAGAGGTTGTGCAACAGATTCGTGATTTGACCGAACAAGGCATGAATGGCGAAATTTCATTCTCTGAAGCCCTCAGTCGTCGGATTGCGTTGTTGAAAGCCAACCGTCGTCATATTGACGAATTAGTAGATTTTCTTCATACAAAAGTTTCGGATTCGTTTACCCGAAACGAAAAATTCTTGACCGAGTTTTCGGATAGCATTCTTATCATTTCGGGAGGATTCAAAGAATTCATCGTGCCGATTGTAACCTCGATGGGCCTCAAAGAAGAGAATGTTTATGCCAATACTTTTGTCTTCGACGATGAGGATAACATCATCGGCGTTGACGAATCGAATGTTTTGGCTCACGAAAAAGGCAAGGTTAAGATTTTGCAACAACTCAATCTCGATGGCGATGTGTATGCCATCGGCGATGGTTACACCGATTTTGAGCTTCGTTCATCGGGTTTAGCAACTCAATTCTTTGCATTCACCGAAAACGTTGAGCGTGAAAAAGTCATCGCCAAAGCCGACCACGTAGTGCCGTCTTTAGATGAATTTTTGTACCTCAACAAACTCCCAAGGGCTCAGTCGTATCCAAAAAGCCGTATCAAAGTTTTACTTTTGGAGAATGTCCACCCAGTAGCCGTCGAAGCATTCAAGGCCGAAGGATTCAATGTAGAATTCGTAAAAGGAGCATTGGACGAAGACGAATTGGCCGAACGCATCAAAGATGTTTCAATTTTGGGGATTCGCTCAAAAACCAACGTTACCAAAAAGGTTTTGGATAATGCCAATAAATTGATTTCGATTGGGGCCTTTTGTATCGGAACCAACCAAATCGACCTCAAAACCTGTACACAGAAAGGAATCGCGGTTTTCAATGCACCTTACAGCAACACCCGCTCGGTGGTCGAATTAGCCGTTGGCGAAATGATTATGCTTATCCGCAACATCATTCCGAAAAGCAACGGTATGCACGCTGGTAAGTGGGATAAATCGGCCAATAATAGCTTTGAGGTTCGTGGCAAAAAACTCGGTTTGATTGGCTACGGCCACATCGGCACCCAGCTTTCGGTCATTGGCGAAGCCCTCGGCATGGAAGTATATTTTTATGATATTGTCGATAAAATGCCAATCGGTAATGCAAAAAAATGCCGCTCATTGGCCGAAGTTTTGCGTGTTGCCGATGTCGTGAGTATGCACATTGATGGTCGTAAAGACAATACCAATCTCTTCACCAAGAAGCATTTTGAGATGATGAAAGAAGGCGTTATCTTCTTGAATCTCGCTCGTGGACACGTTGTTGACGTACCAGCATTGGTCGAGGCTATCAAAGAAGGTAAAGTTGCGGGGGCTGGTATAGATGTGTTTCCGTACGAACCCAAAACCAATAACGAAGAATTTATCAACGAACTCCGAGGGCTACCAAACGTTATCCTGACGCCACACATCGGCGGAAGCACCGAAGAAGCCCAAGCGAGTATCGGACATTATGTACCCGAAAGGCTCTTAGAGTACATCAACAACGGTAGTACAACGGGTAGTGTGAACTTCCCCGAGGTGCAGTTGCCATTGCTCCAAGAATCGCATCGTTTATTGCATATTCATAAAAACGTACCCGGTATTTTGGCCAAAATCAACAATATTTTTGCTAAACACCAAATCAATATCAATGGGCAATACCTCAAAACCAACGAGCAAATTGGCTATGTGATTATGGATATTAGCAAAGGCTATTCGGATGAATTTGTCGAAGAAATCAAAGGTATCGACGAAACGATTAAGTTTAGAATGTTATATTAAAAGGAGGAACACGGTAGAACTGAGAATGGAACAAGAAGTTTATTACGTTATCCGTCTTCCGTTTTACCGTACTCCAAATTTTTATGTCAAAAGTCGTAATCATAAAATACAATGCGGGGAATGTTCAGTCGGTGATGTACGCTCTGGAGCGAATCGGAGCAACATACGAACTCTCTGACGACCCCGAAATCATAAAATCGGCCGAAAGGATTATCTTCCCCGGTGTGGGCGAAGCCTCAACAGCCATGCGAAGTCTTCGAGAAAATGGTTTGGATAAACTCATTCCTACGCTCAAACAACCTTTTTTGGGTACGTGTGTAGGTATGCAATTGCTCTGTAAATCTTCAGAAGAGAATAATACCGAATGTATCGGCGTTTTTGATGTACCAGTTGTGCGTTTCCCGACCGTGAAAGGCTTTAAAGTACCCCAAACCGGATGGAATGATATTTATTCTCCCGAGTTAAGTTGGACAAATCCACTTTGTGATGGATTGGCTAATAACGAATACGTTTATTACAACCATAGCTATTACGCTCCTCTTTGCGAATATACTGTTGCCAAAACCGATTATATTTTAGAGTATTCGGCCATGCTCCAAAAAGATAACTTCTTTGCTCTTCAATTCCACTCCGAAATCAGCGGAAACGTTGGGCAGAGGATTTTTGAGAATTTTTTGAAAGTGGATTTGAGAGTCAAGATTTGAGAGCCAAGATTTATTAATTCTATATTTGTGCAAAACCATAATTTCACCGTTGTGAACGCACATAATTTCAAAGAATTAAAAATCTGGCAACAATCAAGACTACTCGTAAGAGAAATTTACCAAATCACCTCTAAATTTCCACCTGATGAAGATTTTGGATTAAAATCTCAGATTCGTAGAGCAGCAATTTCAATTCCTTCAAATATTGCCGAAGGTTCTGGAAGAGGAAACAAAGAGTTTATTAGATTTCTCGGAATAAGTCTTTCATCTGCTTATAGCTTGAAACACAAGTTATTCTTTCATTAGACTTAGGCTATATTTCTGAAAATGAATTCAATAATTTGACTAATAAGGTTACTGAAATACAAAAAATGATATTTAGTTTTCAAAAGAAATTAGGCGGAAGTTTTTTAACCTCTTTGTTATTAATGATTTACAGCACTCCACTTTATTTATTCTCAAAATAAATCTTGATTCTTACATCTCACATCCTGATTCTTAAAAAATGAATATCATTCCTGCCATAGACCTTATTGATGGTAAATGTGTACGCCTTACGCAAGGCGATTATTCACAAAAGAAAACCTACAACGAAAACCCGCTCGAAGTTGCCAAGATGTTTGAAGGAGGAGGTATCAAACGCCTTCATTTGGTAGATTTAGACGGAGCAAAACAAAAGAAAATCGTCAATGCAAAGGTGTTAGAAACGATTGCCACAAACACAAATCTACACATTGATTTTGGTGGTGGTGTGCAGTCGGATGAAGATATTCGACTTGCTTTCGATTGCGGGGCCAAACAGATTACTGGCGGAAGCATCGCTGTCAAAAATCCTGAATTATTTGAGTCTTGGATTAAAACTTATGGCGGCGAAAGTATAATTTTGGGTTCGGATGCTCGCAACGAAAAAATCGCGGTTAGTGGTTGGGAAGAAGAAACGAGTGTTTCGGTTTATGATTTTGTGGGTCAGTGGCTCCAAAAAGGTATTAAATATACAATCAGTACCGATGTCGCCAAGGATGGGCTACTGCAAGGACCCTCGTTCGATTTATACAAGAATCTTCAAGACCAATTCGCTGATTTACAGATAATTGCTAGCGGAGGAGTAAGCGATATGAATGACATTATCCGACTCGGCGAGATGAATATTTTTGGTGTAATTGTCGGAAAAGCCATCTACGAAAATCGAATTTCTTTGAAAGAATTAACAGATTATATCAAATAAAATTTTACATGGAAACCTACGAATTCACTAAAAACGATTACACATTCAGCACCAATAAAGATAGACTCAACGTAGCGTTGATTCACGATTATTTGTCTAATCAATCGTATTGGGCAAAAGGAATACCCCTTTCGGCCGTCAAAAAATCTATTGATGGCTCGTTGTGCATCGGTGTTTATACAAAAGATTCTAAGCAAGTTGGTTTTGCACGTATCATCACCGACTACACTACGTTTGGGTATTTGTGCGATGTTTTTATAATAGATGAATTTCGAGGCAAAGGTCTATCAAAAAATCTGATGGAAATTATCATGGATTTGCCCTTACTTCAAGGCTTCAGAAGGTGGTTTTTAATGACCAACGATGCCCACAAATTATACGAACAATTTGGCTTTCAGGCTTTAGCAAGTCCCGAAAAAGCAATGGAAATCGCCAAACCCGATATTTACTTACAGAATAACTAAGCCGCCAGCACTAAGACGGCTATCAATACAAAAAGCAAAGCTAAAAAACTCATAATAATCGCCGCTTTTGCCAACTTTAAGCCCCGATTTGAGCCAATTAGTTTTGCTTTTTTAATGCCGAGTAGTCCTAAAAATCCACTCAAAATCCACAGCAGCGTTGAGATTCCTCCGCCCAGAAGCCAAAGATTTGCAAGAGCCAGCACCGCAAACAACATTGTCGTAAATAAAGCCAAACCAAACGACACAACCGAGAGTTTTTCGGGTTTAGAAGCCACCACGCTTTGTTTGGGCGATATTGCGATTTTTCGTACCGAAACCAATCTTGATACGGTGATATTTTCTGTTTTCTGAGGATTGGTATCTACGATTTTTGTATCAACCGATAAATTCTGAGATTTATAGACCGAATCAAGCGTAATATTTTTGGTTCTTAATCGAAAAACTGGCGTCTTGAAAGTAAATTTCTTAGGTTTTTCGGATTGGGTTTCAGAATTGCTCTTTTGAAAAAAGGCTTGCGGACGGCGGCTACACGCCGACAAAACAATGAGCAAAATGAGGAGTATTTTTTTCATTTAAGAATTCTACAAAAACACATGAAAATCAATAGATTATAGAATTCTCAGCATAAATCAATGGGTTTTGTTAGGGGGTCGATTTATTAAACGCTATTTTGGATAAACATATTGCCCTAAAAAACGTACTTTTGGTATTACAACAAAACAATTCAAATTCATGTATTTACTGGTATTTATAGGTATTATAATGGTTTTACTGGGAGTTGTGTACTGGACACTCCGCCAAAAAGTTACGACCCATTTCCCCGATACATTTCCTACCCCCGAAAATCGCTCTAAGATAGACCATTCAAAAAAAGTTGTTGTGTGTTTTGGCGATAGCAATACGCACGGCAATGTCAGCTACGACTGGGTAAATGATTTATCGAACCAAATGACCAACTATCAATTCATTAATGCAGGAAAAAACTCAGACTTGACCTATACACTCCTCAATCGAATCGAGGATGTGATAGCCTGCAAACCCGATTTTGTGAATATTTTAATCGGTACAAACGATGTCAACTCAACGATGAGTTTGGCAATGGAAGAACGCTATCAGAGTATCGGTAGAGTCGATAAAAATACCAAACCCAATTTTGAAGGATTCTGCCAAAACTACACCCAAATCATAAAACGCCTCAAAGCCGAAACCAAAGCCAAGATTTCGGTGATGTCGCTACCCGTCATGGGCGAAGATTTATCGCACGAAGCCAATCTCAAAGCCGATAAATATTCAGAATTTATAAAGGAATTAGCTGATAATGAGCAAATTACCTATCTACCAGTTCGAGAACAACAAAAAACATTTCTACAACAAAACCCGCAGCCACTCAAACACCGATTTGAAGAAACCTACAAGTTGCTCAACTACTCGGTTATTTCACATTATCTTTTGGGCAAAGATTGGGATTACATCACGCAGCGGCACGGTTTTCGGCTCACACCCGACAATCTGCACCAAAATAGTATCGCTGGCGGCATGATTCGAGATTTATTAAAAGATTTTTTGGTTTCAAATAAAAATGCTTAGATTTGTTAATTAGTATGCAAGCATAACAAAGCCCCTAACCCCAGAGGGGAATTTTTATGGCAAATACTCATATTTCGACTCGAAGAAAGTCCCCCTCTGGGGGTTGGGGACTAATTTTCAACTATGGAAGCCTATATCTATGATGCCGTAAGAACCCCTCGTGGGCGTGGAAAAGCCGACGGCTCACTCCACGAAGTTCAGCCAGTGCAGTTGCTTTCGGCTGTTTTAAAAGAAATCAAAAATCGTAATAACCTCGATACCAGTTTTGTCGATGATGTCATCATGGGCTGTGTAACGCCAATCGGTGAGCAAGGTGCCGATATTGCCCGCACAGCAGTGCTTGAGGCTGGCTACGACCAGTCGGTGGCGGGTGTGCAGGTCAATCGTTTTTGCTCGTCTGGACTCGAAGCCATTAATATGGCGGCAGCATACGTGATGTCGGGGCAGGTAGATATGATTGTAGCGGGTGGCGTAGAATCAATGTCGAGAGTGCCAATGGGTATGGATGGCGGAGCGTTGTTTATGAATCCGCAAATCGTGGCAAATCACAAAATCGTTCCGCAGGGAATCTCGGCCGATTTGATAGCCACAAAGTACGGATATTCACGCACCGATGTCGATACTTTTGCGGCAGAGTCGTATCGCAGAGCGGTGATTTCGCAAGCCGAAAACCGTTTTGCTAAATCAATCGTACCGATTTACGATGAAATTGGCGAATTGGTATTGGCTCACGACGAAGGCGTACGACCCGACACAACCGTAGAGAGTTTGGGTAAACTAAAACCAGCCTTTGAGATGATGGGACAAATGGGTCTTAATTCGTTGGCATTATTGAAATACGCCAATCTTGATAAAATAAATCATGTACACCACGCTGGTAATTCTTCTCAAATCGTTGATGGTTCGGCTGGTTTGCTGATTGGAAGTAAAGAAATCGGTGAGAAATTAGGCCTAAAACCACGTGCCAAAGTAAAAGCATTTGCCATAACGGGTTCGGAGCCAACAATTATGCTTACTGGGCCAGTACCTGCCGCAAAAAAAGTATTGAAAAAGGCCGGAATGAGCATCAAAGACATTGATTTATTTGAAGTCAATGAGGCATTTGCGGCTGTTCCGATGTTTTTTATGGATGAATTGGGCGTAGAAGATTCAAAAGTAAATGTAAACGGTGGTTCGATTGCACTTGGGCATCCGCTCGGAGCAACGGGGGCGATTCTTTCGGCTACGTTGATTGATGAAATGGAGCGTTCGGGCAAAGGTGTAGGGCTGGTTACGCTCTGTATCGGTGGCGGAATGGGCATTGCAACTATCTTCGAGAGGGTTTAAGAAAAGTCGCTCATTGGTTTTGCTTTCAATTATAATTTAGTCTGCTAATCGACTTTTATAGATTTTGAAATAAATTAGTTAAGCAAAAAGACAAAGAATCCGTGTCACGGTTTCAAGGGATTTATTTCAATATCTATAATCGAGGTCATTTACAACTCAAAAACTCTTGTTTAAATATATTTTTATAAAACAAAAGCCTGATAATGAACTTTCATTATCAGGCTTTTAGCATTTACAACGAACGAAAAATTATTCGTGGCTTGGTTTCGTAAATAACAATCTGACTGGCAAGTAGAATATCAATATCATCAAAATGATTGCTCCGCCAATCAAAACCCAGTTATAATTAATATCTAAAACTTGTCCATCGGTGCGGTTTATTCGGCTAATTGCAATCAGTACAATCGCTAAAAACGAATTGACAATTGCTATAAAAGCATCGAACCAAGCCTGAATCATCGGACTCAAGCCTTCACTTTTTGTCCACGGACTTTCGACATTTAACTTAGCAAAATCAAGCTTTTTGATGGTTGCTTTAAGGCTAAGTACCAACAGATTGAAAATACCAGCTACAGCTACAAACACATAAAAGACATCTTGCTTGCTCATAAATCGGTCTGGGTTGCCGGCTTCATTGTGGTGAACCGCCACATTATCGGGAAACGTAACATAAATTATGAGAAGTGCGATTGTCAAAAACGGCAACGAAACCTTCCGCCAAAAACTAAAAAATACGTGAGAAATTGACATAAACCTTGATTTACAGGATTTTATAGAATTATAGGATTAATTTTAAACCCATAGTCTAATCCTTTTGTTTTAACGATACAAAGGTACAGCAGAGAATTCGAAAATCCTTATTATCATCGAGAATCCTAAAAATCAAACTAAATGAAAATATACACAAAAACAGGCGATAGAGGTATGACTTCGCTCGTAGGAGGCACAAGAGTCAGCAAAGGAGATTTGAAAATTGAGAGCTACGGCACGGTCGATGAATTGAACGCTTGGATTGGGGTTTTGCGAGATTTGCCCGTAAACGAATCGAGAAAAGATTTGCTGAAAGAAATCCAAGACCGATTGTTTACGATTGGAGCAGATTTAGCTTCTGAAGCTGAACAAACCAAGAAAAAAATTCCTGATTTATTGGAGACCGACATCGAATTGCTCGAAAAACAAATGGATGAAATGAACGAGGTCATTCCGCCACTTCGGGCATTTGTTTTACCCGGAGGGCATCAGTCGGTTTCATTTACGCACGTTGCCCGTACAGTTTGCCGCAGGGCCGAGCGTTTGGTGATTCGATTATCTGACTTAGAAGAACCAAACCCGCTGATTATCAAGTACTTAAACCGTCTTTCTGATTTTCTTTTTGTATTATCTCGAAAAGTTACTCAAGAACTCGGCACCGAAGAAGTAGCGTGGAAGCCAAGAGTTTGAAGATTCTTAATTGTATTTTAAATAATAGAGGGTAAACACGCTAATGCAAAGTAGTAAAACAAATACAATAGATTTACGGTTTAACTCATTTTGCATTTTTAATTCATACACCCAAAGTCCGGCAATGATTAAGATTAAACCCACGGCAGAGAAGTTATTACGTGAGTAATTGAAATTACATACAATCAAAATACTTTTTAACGCCCTTACGATGTGTAGCTTGCTCATATTTGATGGATTTTTTACGAAAATAATGTAAATCAGCGAAATCATCAAGGCCAAATTAACAAAATCAGTGATAAAAAGAAGATGCAAGCTCCTTTCGGAAACTTGCATCAAGTATAGACCACCCAACAGCAGGAAACTTCCTGCTGCTGTAGGTCATTCGCTCACAACTATCGTCTCAAAATCATTTTTACATTTGACTCCCGCACTCGGATAATCCACGATTTTTCCGTTTGCTTTGTCTAACTTCCAAACTTTCACAACCTTGGTCAAATACTTTTTAGTGTCTTCACTTACAGCAAGGGCAAATAGAGATGTGTCGTTCTTGCCGTTTTGGCTACACCCTTTGACGGCAACTGAATAATAAAATTCATTGAACTTCGGTATCTCGACAACATCCGAGACTTTCAACTGAAAATCATCAGGATTATTTATCGAATTCTCAAATTTGGAAAGCAATAGTATATGTTTTTCACCCTTTTGGAGGTGTGCTATACCGTAATGAAGGTTAATAGCCGCACTTTTTATCTTTGATACCCCTCCGAGTTCTTTATAATCTTTGAACCTCATGCCAATAAAACTCTGTTTCAAATTTGTACTTTTTTGATATTGAGCTAAAAGCACAGTATTAATAAATACCGCGAAAATTGGCGTAAAAAGGGCTTTTTTCATCAATAAATTCGGAATTAGGGACATTTGCGGTGGTTTCAATAAAAAGTACTAAATTTGCACTTTCAATTGAATTACACCCCTGACTGGGTTTAAAATCCTGTCAGGGATTATTGTTAAAAACAAAGCAAAAATCATTCCATAAATGGGCAAGCAAATTAAATCAGCGTTAATTTCTGTTTATTACAAGGATGGATTAGATAAAATCGTCCGAATCCTTCACGAAAACAACGTAACAATCTACTCTACGGGTGGTACTCAACAGTTTATCGAAGACTTGGGCGTGCCAGTGATTGCGGTCGAAGACCTCACGAGCTATCCGTCGATTTTTGGTGGACGTGTAAAAACCCTTCATCCAAAAGTTTTTGGTGGAATCTTGTATCGTCGTGATAACGAAGGAGATGTAAAAACAGCCGAACAATTCGAGATTCCGTCGATTGATTTGGTAATCGTTGATTTATACCCATTTGAAGAAACAGTGGCCTCGCGTGCGAGCGAAGAAGACATCATCGAAAAAATCGACATCGGAGGCATTTCGTTGATTCGTGGAGCAGCCAAAAATTTTAATGATGTACTGATTGTATCTTCTCGTAGCCAGTACGATGACGTTTATGAGATTCTTAAAGCTAAAAACTGCTCGACCGACCTCGAAGACCGCCGTCGCTATGCAATGGAAGGTTTTGCGATGAGTTCGCACTACGATACAGCTATTCATGGATATTTTGCGGGCTTGAGTAATATTTATAATTTTAAAGCATTGCCCGAAAAGCCACTCCGTTACGGCGAAAATCCGCATCAGGCGGCATCTTTTTATGGCGATTTAGATGCGATGTTCGACCAGCTACATGGCAAGGAGTTATCATATAATAATTTAATGGATGTAGAGGCTTGCGTAAGATTGATTGATGAGTTTGACACTACGTCTTTTGTAATCGTAAAGCACAACAATGCTTGTGGTGTAGCATCGGCAGCAACGGCTAAAGACGCTTATGTAAACGCTCTTGCTTGCGACCCCGTTTCGGCTTTTGGTGGAGTGATTATTACCAATACAAATGTAGATTTGGCAACAGCCGAAGAACTTCATAAATTGTTTTTTGAGATTTTGATTGCTCCGTCATTCGATGCAGATGCTCTCGAAATCCTGAAAAAGAAAAAAGACCGCCGCTTATTGGTTCGTAAATCTGTCGAGTTGAGCAAAAAACAGTTCCGTACGCTTCTCAATGGCGTTTTGGAGCAAGATAAAGATTTATCAACCGAAAAAGCCGTTGATTTCAAGACAGCTACCAATCGCACACCGACTGAGGCAGAAGTAAAAGCAATGGAATTTGCTCTGAAAATCTGTAAGCATTTGAAATCGAACAATGTGGTTTTGGCAAGAGACGGACAAATGTTGGCTTGTGGCGTAGGACAAACCTCTCGTGTTGATGCCCTCAAGCAGGCGATTGATAAAGCTGCCGAATTTGGTTTTGATTTGAAAGGCTCAGTGATGGCATCGGAGGCGTTTTTCCCATTCAATGATTGTGTCGAGATTGCTCACAAAGCAGGCGTAACAGCCGTTGTACAGCCTGGTGGCTCTATCCGCGACCAAGACTCGATTGATTTCTGCAACGAACACGATATGGCAATGGTAATGACAGGAGTTCGTCATTTCTTGCATTGACCCCACCTAAATCCTCCCCCGATGGGGAGGACTTTTGTTTTTAAGTGGTCTAAAGCTCTTTTGCTGGGTCGGGATTCCTATCCCGACCTAAAATTATCAGGCTTCCGAGCCGAAATCAATATTTACCAAAATCTTCGTCTTCATCATCAAAGTCTAATTTATTGGGGTCGAACATGCTATCCAATAAATCTTTGAATTTGATACCCGTATCCAATGATTTTTTGCTGATTAGTGAGAATTCGGCGATTCCGTGTAGAGCAAACTCCATCAAGAAAAACTTATCTTTTTCGCCAATTCTTGGGTAGTACATATCCACAATTTCTTCTAAACCCTCGATGGTTTTGAGTCTTGCTCGGTATTCTCTGTCGGTCAAATCACTCAACATATCAATCTCGTTGCCTTCACCAAACCAATTCTGAATCTGTTGATAAGGATTTTTACCTGATTTCTTTTTGCCCTCCGTCTCGGGATTCGGGAAATATTTCAAGAATTCGGCACGGATTGCCTTACCAATAAGGCTTTGAGCTACATAAACTGGGCCTTCGACCTCGCCTTCGTAAACCAATTCTATTTTGCCGTTGATGGCCGCAATTGCTCCGTAAATATCTGATAATCTTGCGTTTGTGTCTTTTTCTGAATTGATGATTGAGCGTCTCTCGGCCGAGCTGAGTAGGTTTTCGTAAGCCGAAATAGTCATACGAGCCGAAACCCCCGATTTGGCATCAACGTATTCGCTTTGGCGGGCTTCTACGGCAATCTGTTCTATCAAATCTTTCAAAATACCATTGACCTCGATTTTCTTCTGACCATCTTTGATAAGAGCCTCTTGTTCGGTAATCTTACGCCCGATTTCGATAGATTTCGGATAATGCGTAACGATTTGCGAATCAATACGGTCTTTGAGTGGCGTTACGATAGAGCCACGGTTGGTATAATCTTCGGGGTTGGCAGTAAAAACAAACTGAATATCGAGCGGTAGACGGAGTTTGAATCCGCGAATCTGAATATCGCCCTCTTGTAAAATATTGAACAACGAAACCTGAATTCGGGCCTGTAAATCGGGCAATTCGTTGATTACAAAAATACAACGATGCGAACGTGGAATCATCCCGAAATGGATTACTCTTTCATCAGAATACGGGAGTTTCAAAGTGGCAGCCTTGATGGGGTCAACATCGCCAATCAAATCGGCAATCGAAACATCAGGAGTCGCCAATTTTTCGTTGTAGCGTTCATCTCGATGAAGCCACGCAATCGGTGTTTGGTCGCCTTTTTCGGCAATCAAATCTTTGGCAAATCTCGAAAGCGGATGCAATGGGTCGTCGTTTAGTTCAGAACCAGCCACGACTGGTACGTATTCGTCCAAAAGATTGACCATCAACCGTGCGATACGGGTTTTGGCTTGCCCACGCAAACCCAATAAATTAATGTGGTGCATCGAGAGAATCGCTCGCTCAACATCGGGCAAGACGGTGTCTTCATAGCCCCAGATTCCGGCAAAAACGTTTTCTTTTTTGCGTAATTTCTCAATTAGGTTATCTCGTAGCTCTTGCTTAATAGATTTACTTTTGTAGCCACTGGCACGTAGTTCGGCAAGGGTATTAATCTTTAAAAGGCTTTTATCAAACGACATTTCTCTGGATTTTTTGTAAAGACAGATTCGGTACTACTCATTATCCGAACGTATAGATAACGGTTTTTGTAGGTAATTGGTTTTGAATCACACCTAAAAGTGTCGAGAAGTACCTGAATTGACAAATATCATATTTGATACTGATGAAAGATGTAATTTTGTTTAGAAAAGAAAACGAAATTTGGAGTATCAAAAACAGAAATTATAGCCGAAATGCTTGCAGATATTTAAGAGATTCCAATCAATTAGGTCTATTTCGTTAAACGGCAGAGATTTTATCCCTGCCGTTTGCTTTATTCACAATCTTCGTGGTGGCAATGCCCATTTTTACTCTCAAATTCGAGCGTAGCGTGATGAATATTGAGGTGTTCGAGTGTATGCTTGATGTCGTGGCTCATTTTTTCGATTTTCTTTAAATCCGTATCTTGCGAAACTACCAAATGTGCCGTCAGAGCATTTTCGGTTGTGCTTAATCCCCAAACGTGGATATGATGGATGCCTTCAATTCCTGAAAAATTTAGTATTTTTTCTTTAATCACATTCAAATCAATTCCGTTCGGAACCGCATCAAGCGACATCAAAACGCTGTCTTTCAGTAAGTTCCAAGTCGAAAAAACAATTACTAACGCAATTACTAAACTAATCACGGGGTCGAGCCAATACCAATTTGTATATTTAATCAAAACTCCCGAAAAAACCACGCCCACCGAAACCATCGCATCGGCCAATAAGTGTAGATACGCCCCTTTTACGTTGGCATCGTGTTCTTGGTCTTTGTGAAACAAAAACGCTGATAATGAATTGATTACAATACCGATACCCGCCACAATTGCTACTGTCAAGCCTTTTATCTGGGGTGGATTCTCAAAACGTTCGATGGCCTCAATGATGATGCCGCCAACAGCTATCAAAAGTAAAATCGCATTGATGAGCGTTGCTAAAATAGTCGTTTTGCGATAACCATAGGTCAGATTTTGAGGTGCTTTGCGTTTCAATAACCAAAATGCTAAAGCAGAGATTAGCAAACTGGCAATATCGGAGATATTATGGCTGGCATCTGACAACAAGGCAAGCGAATCGAACTTAAAACCCGCACTCAGTTCCACAATAACATACACAAGATTTAGCAAAATTGCTAAAACAAATGCTCGATTCAGGTTTTGGGGAGCATGATGGTGGTGATGATGACCGTGGTCGTGCATAATGAATCAATTTGATGGCTCAAAATTAGGGATAGAAACAGTGCAACAGGGAGTCAAAAAACAAAAAAGTTTGGTTGATGATAAGATTCCGAAACTTCTCTATATTTTTGATTTGACAACAGCAAAACTAAAAACTATGAAAGCCCTACTTTGTAAAGAACACGGAACGCCTGATAAATTGGTTCTGGAAGAAATCGAACCGCTAAAAGCCGAAGCTGGCAGAGTGATTATCGAGGTAAAAGCGTGTAGTGTTAATTTTCCGGATACGCTCATTATCAGAAATTTATATCAATTCAAGCCCGACTTGCCGTTTTCGCCCGGTGGCGAGGTTTCGGGTATCGTAAAAGAAGTTGGCGAAGGTGTAAAGCACCTAAAAACTGGCGATAAAGTTTTGGCTCTTTGTGGTTGGGGTGGTTTTGCCGAAGAGGTTTCGGTAGATGCTCGACGAGTTTTTCCGATGCCACCAATGATGGATTTCGTAACAGCGGCATCGGTTATGTACAATTACGGTACGAGTTATCACGCATTAAAAGACCGAGCCGAACTAAAATCGGGCGAAACACTTTTGGTTCTTGGTGCTGGTGGGGGCGTTGGTTTGGCAGCAGTCGAATTGGGTAAATTGATGGGTGCAACAGTCATTGCAGCGGCATCAAGCGATGAAAAATTGGCAATTTGCAAAGAAAAAGGGGCAGATTTTACGATAAATTACAGCAACGAAGACCTTAGAGATAAGATTAAAGAATTAACCAATGGCAAAGGTGTCGATGTTGTTTATGACCCTATCGGCGATAAATATGCCGAGCCGTGCATTCGCTCAATGGCTTGGAAAGGGCGTTATTTGGTTGTGGGTTTTGCGGCGGGCGAAATCCCCAAAATCCCATTAAATTTAGCATTACTAAAAGGATGTGCCATTATGGGTGTTTTCTGGGGACAATTTGCCGAAAAAGAAGCAGGTAAAAGTTTTCAGAATATTCAGGAATTAGCCGGTTTTTTCATGAAAGGACATCTAAAACCACACATTCATAAACTATATACGCTCGAAGAAGCCCCCAATGCCCTCTGGGATTTGATGAACCGCAAAGTAGTTGGCAAAGCCGTCGTCGTGACGAGCCTTGAGCAAGAAACTATAAATATTAAAATTGAGAGCAAACCCAAAGAAACTCCCAATATTGAGAGCGAAACCCCTAAAAAAGAAGGCAATACATTAGTTTTTGATAATATTTCGGCCCTAAAAGCCCATCAAGGCAAAGAATTAGGCACTACCGACTGGCAAGAGATTAGCCAAGAAATGATAAACGATTTTGCTAAATCAACTTTAGATTTTCAATGGATTCACGTAGATGAAGAAAAAGCCAAGCAGTTTTCGCCATTTGGCAAGACAATCGCTCACGGGCTATTAACTTTATCGCTTTCGCCACGTTTTTCTTATGAATTATTCAAAGTCGCTTCGGCAAAAATGGGCTTAAATTACGGCTCAAACAAAGTCCGATTCATTACACCCGTTCCGTCTGGAAGCAAGGTTCGGATGCGAGCCACACTCAAAGAAGTCGAAGATATGCAACCAGCAGGTACAAAGATTACGATTGATGCCATTTTTGAACTCGAAGGCTCATCAAAACCTGCTTGCGTAGCCGAACTTCTGAGTGTTGTTTACGAATAAATTAATTGGATAAAACCCTAAAAAATAGGACAGCATCGAAACCTGTCCTATTTTTGTGTTTTTATAATACCGAATTCCAATAACCAATGAAAAATATTGACGTTTGCTTAACTCCCGATTTACTACACCTCCACAGCATTGATAATAGTATTGTTATCGTAACCGATATTTTTAGAGCTACCTCGTGTATGGTTACGGCATTTGCGTATGGTATCGAGAGTATTTTGCCCGTGGCTACTGTAGATGAATGTAAAGACCTACAAGCCCGTGGATACATCGGTGCTGCCGAAAGAAATGCCCAAAAAGTAGAGGGTTTTGAGTTGGACAATTCGCCATTTAGCTACATGGACGAGCGATTGATTGGGGCAAAAATTGCAATGACAACCACCAATGGTACGTTGTCTATCACCAAAGCAAAATCGGCGGCTGTAAAGGTTTTGGCAGGAGCTTTTTTGAATCTAAACGCCATCGTAAAATATCTGCAAACCCAGCCTTACGACGTACTGGTGCTTTGTGCAGGATGGAAAGGCCGACCCAATCTCGAAGATACGCTTTTTGCAGGAGGAGTTGTAGATGCCCTCAAAGACGAATATTTTGTAGCCGAAGATAGTGCTATTTTGGCAATGCGTACTTATCAACAAGCCAAAGACGACATGATTGGCTATTTGGCAAATTCATCGCACATCCGTCGTTTGCACCGTTTGGGTATCAATAAAGACATTTCGTATTGTCTCCAAAAAGATTTGTACGATGTCGTACCCGTTTTGCGTGGAAACGAATTGGTAAATATGTAGCAATCAGCATTATTCTACTTCATCAATGAAAATCAAATTTCACATTCTTACCCTCGAAATGCGTCATACATTCACGATTGCACATGGCTCTCGCGATGACATTGATGCGTTTGTGGTTGAGCTTCAAGATGGCGAACATCGTGGATTCGGCGAGGCAACTCCGATACCTTATTATGGCGTAACAGCCGAAGGAATGCGTGATAAATTGGCTGAATATCAGCAAATTATCGAAGGTTACGACCTTCAAAGTCCAGAAGAATTTTGGACATACATGCACCCATATCTCAAAAACGATAATTTTGCCCATTGTGCTTTAGATATGGCTGCTTGGGATTTGTACGGCAAAAAAATCGGGAAGCCGCTTTATCAGCATTGGGGATTGAGCCTCGAAAATATTCCGTATTCAAATTACACCATCGGAATCGACACCATCGAAAAAATGGTGATGAAAATGAAGGAATTTGATTTTCCGATTTATAAAATCAAACTCGGAACCGAGCATGATGTTGAGATTGTGAAAGAACTTCGTAAACATACCGATGCTCTTTTTCGGGTCGATGCCAATTGTGCCTGGGGTGTAGAAGAAACGATTCGGAACTCGGAGGAATTTGCAAAGCTAAACGTAGAGTTCATTGAGCAGCCGATGCAAAAAGATGACTACGAACCGATGATTGAGGTAATGAAATATTCTAAATTGCCTCTCATTGCCGATGAAAGTTGTATCGTCGAAGAAGACGTAAAAAAATGCTACGGAAAGTTTCACGGAGTCAATGTAAAACTGGCAAAATGTGCTGGTATCACGCCCGCGTTACGCATGATTAATGAAGCTAAATCGTTGAATATGAAGGTAATGTGTGGTTGCATGACCGAAACCAGTATCGGCATTTCGGCAATCGGGCAGCTTGTGCCATTGCTCGATTATGTAGATATGGATGGCTCAATTCTTATCAAAAACGACCCCGCCGAAGGCGTATATCTGGATAAAGGAAAGCCAATTTTCCCGAACCGAAACGGTACCGGAGCGTGGATGAATTAAAGAGTTTTGAGTTCGATTTTTTTTGCCTTTAGCTCATAAATCAGCCAGCCGATTGTAAAAATATATTCAAGCCCTACCAAGTAGAGATTCTCTTGGTAGGGCTTTGTTGTATAACTAAAATAGGTCAAGAAAATTAAGCCAGTCCAGACTATCGGATAACGGAAACTCGTAAAAACCGATGCCGCCAAAACCGTGCAGATATACCACGGATGAACGGTTGTTGCTAAAAGAAAATAAACCGTGAGGATGAGAAGGATTTTATTTGAGTTATCCCTGAAAGAGCTTAAAGCCCTGTCAGGGATGGTATTTCGATAAAATGAAATAAAAACTATACCACTAAATGTCAGAATTGCTAAAATTTTACCTGCCGTACCGATGATGTTGTATCCCACAATCCAAAAGCCAATTTCCCGAATCAGGTAGTACAAACTTGCATTAAATTCAAACTTCTGAAAGTATAGCTCAATACTCGAACCTATTCGACTAATCAACAACTTATCCACAAAAAAAGAAAATGTGGACAAAACGGCAATTCCACAAACGATTGAATAAATAAGTCCTTTTTTTATTTTTAAATAGCTGATAATCAACGGAATAAATACCATCGGAAGTAGTTTTATACTTATTGCCAAAGCCAACGAAACCGCACTCATCGTGTATTTCTGTTGAGTTATCCACACGGTAGCCAAAAGCATAAAAAAAATCATAATCGCTTCAAAATGCAGATTGCCCGTCAGCTCTAAAATAACAAGCGGATTGAAAGCATAAATATTGACATTTGATGAATCTAAACCAAACCGACGTAGTAATTTACTAATGAGCCAGATATTACCGATTTCGGCAGTAAAGATAAATGCTCTAAGTAGAATGACATTTGCCAATAAATTACCTTGCGATAACCACGCCGAAACCCCAAAAATAGCTTGATTGAGCGGAGGGTAAACGGTGTAGTAATTGGGCGAATTGAGTTTTTGATAAATAACCAAATCGCCAATAATCTTTTGATAATCAGCAGTTTGGATAAATTCAGAAGGTAAAATCAGATAAGGATTTATTCCTGCGGCGAGCAGCCTACCATCAAAAACAAATCTATAAAAATCATCCGACAAAGCGGGTAAGCTAAAAAGTAGAATTCCTCTAAAAAGAATACTAAAATTGGTAGAAATAGGATTCTTGATAAAGTACAAATAACACCCGAAAAGAATACCGTAGCCAACGAATAAGACTACTATCTGCTCTCGACTCACGAAGTAACCCAGCCATAAATAAACTAAAACGCTTATTATCAATGCTAAATACTTCATTTATCCGAGATTTTTTGAGTGTTTCAATGTATAAAAAATAATGCTCGAAAGCCCCATTACCATCATTGCATGAAACAGAACCATCCCGTAATTGTGCAAATAAACATCTAAAACTAAACCTATTGCACAATAGATTAGTAAAAATATTTCGAGCCAGTTTGTACCAGCCAGCCGCTCCGATAGGTATTTATTAGATTGCCAAACGTCGTTTTTATGAATCACATTAAACTTGGGTGTGCGAATAAACGGTGTTTTTCGACCAATCCAGCCCTCAATAACCGCAACGGCATTGTGAACCGAAAGCCCCATCATAAAAACTAAAAACAAGAAGAATTTTTTAGTAAAGCTAAAAATACTTGTTTCGGTTTTGCGGAATGAAATCCAGTAAAAAATCCCCAAAATAACCCAACTAACTTGGAAATATGCCGTAAATCTGAAAATATCGAAGTAGTTTTCGGTTTTTGATGTAATTAGCAAAACCGGAATACTAAGCAATGCTAAAGCCACAATAAAAACAAACGTGGCACTATTCATCAGGTGATAAAATCCGTGTAATTTGGTCGAAAAACTAAAATTTGGGCTACCCCAAAGCCTTTTAAAGTTCTTAACCGTACATTCGGCAGCCCCTTTGCTCCAGCGATACTGCTGCGACTTGATGGCCTTCATTGCCACGGGTAATTCGGCAGGTGAGCCGACGTCTTCGAGGTAAACAAACTGCCAGCCTTTCAGTTGAGAACGGTAGCTCAAATCAAGGTCTTCGGTGAGTGTATCGGCTTGCCATCCACCCGCATCATCTATTGCCTTTCGTCGCCAAACACCCGCCGTACCGTTAAAATTGATAAAATGTCCGCTTGCATTACGTCCGCCTTGCTCAATCGTAAAATGGGCATCCAAACCAAAGGCTTGAAGTTGGGTCAGAATCGAAAAATCTTTGTTGAGGTGTTGCCAACGAGTTTGTACTACGCCAATCGCAGGATTCTGAAAATAAGGGATTGTTTTTTGAAGGAAATCCTTGTTTGGTACAAAATCGGCATCAAAAATTGCGATGAATTCTCCTTTGGCTATTTCTAAACCATGAGCCAAAGCCCCTGCTTTAAAGCCAATCCGATTAGGTCTTCTAATGTGTTGAATATCAATATTTTGAGATAATAACTCTTGGATTTTCTTAGCGATAATTTCGCTCGTTTCATCGGTCGAATCGTCCAAAATCTGAATCTCGAATTTATCTTTGGGGTAATCGAAAGCCGCAACTGCTTCGATGAGTCGCTCTACAACGTAGAGTTCGTTATAAACCGGAAGTTGGATTGTTACAAACGGAAGCTCGCTCGCTTTTAACTTTGAAACTTGAACAGTGAACGCCTTTCGCTGCCAATAGCTAAAAATCAGACTTAGCTGAACCAAGCTGTATGAAAATATGAATATTAACGGAATCGCATAAACTACGAGTAGAAAATCGGTCATGTTCTGATTTTATAGCCCTAAAAATGGTTACAAATTTAGAGCTAAGTCAATTATATCAAAAACTTCTTAGCCAAGAGGTCAATAATCTCACACCGTATGCCGTGGCCGACTTCATGCTGCTAAATTCAGAATCTCCAAAGGCCATTCCTGCAATGTCGAGGTGAGCCCAATTGCTGTGTCCATCAATAAAAACCTCCAAAAACTTAGCCGCCGTGATAGCTCCAGCAACTGGTGCCGAACTCAAATTTTTAATATCGGCAATATCAGACTTCATCATGTCTTTATAATCATCCCAGAGTGGCATTCTCCATAATTTTTCGCCAGTTTCTTGTCCATTTTTGAGCAATTCGTTTGCCAAATCATCATTATTAGACAACAAAGCCGCCGCCGCATACCCCAAAGCCATGATACAATTGCCCGTAAGTGTAGCTAAATCTACGATAATATCTGGACTATAGTTTTTCTTGATGTAACTTAATCCATCGGCCAGAATCAAACGCCCTTCGGCATCGGTATCAATTACTTCGATTGTTTTACCCGAATACGAAGAAATCACCTCGCTTGGCTTGAGCGAAAATCCATCTACGCAGTTTTCGGTACACGGAATAACCCCGACTAAGCGAATAGGTAGTTGTAACTTTGCGGCCATTTCAATTGTACCCAAAACGGCACCTGCCCCCGCCATATCAGACTTCATATAGCTCATATTGCTCGACCCTTTTATCGAAATTCCGCCCGTGTCAAACGTTACGCCTTTGCCCACCAAACCGACAGTTTTGGGGCTTGGAGTGGTGGATATATACTCCATCACGATAAACCGAGCAGGATTTTGAGTACTCCCTCTTCCAACCGCTAAAAGGGCATGCAAACCAAGACTTTCGCATTCTTTTTCGTCGAATACTTTTACATCAAATCCGTGTTTTTTACCCGATTCGATGGCAAAATCAGCGATTTTTTGGGGATATTTCTTATTGGCTGGCTCATTTACCAAATCCAAAATTCTGATTTGGGTCAATGCTGTTTCTTGGCCAATTTGAGCTGAATTCTTAGATTTTTCTACGAATTTCTCGGCAACAATAATTTCTAAAACCGATGATTGAACAAAGAAATTCGTTTCAGTTTTTTTATCGGTTTTATACAAATCAATATCGTAATCTCCCAAACAAACGCCATTTACGATGTATTCAATCTGTGATTCTAAACGGCTGATTTTCAAATCGAGCGAGACGAAATCGGGTAATTTTTTCTTTTGATTGAAGAAAAACGAACGAAAAACCTTAATAAAATCGGCTTGTTTGGGGTCTTTTCCTAATCCAAGAAGGTAGATTTTTTCGATTCCTTTTTTCGCAGAATAAATCACCTGAGTTTCTTTGGCAGCTGCCTTGAAGTCTTTTATTAGCGAATCCGAAGAAATGCCAGCCAACTTAGCAATTTTTTCGAGATTAGCACTTAGGTTTTCGTTATCAATCAATGGCAGGATAACTGCCTTCGGACTGGTCTGTTTAGATGAAATATGTATTTGCATAATGTCTGAGAAGTAAATCTCTCGTAATTAGAGTAGATTTTTGATGGCTTGGCGATTGGCTTCGGCATCGAAAGCGGCTAAAACGGGGATTTTGAAACCCTTCACAACCCTACTTTCGATTTCGTGGGTTTCGTCCCAAATACCAAAAAGTGTATATTTTTTATCGTTTGTCGGCGAAATGTAATATTGCTCAATAACCTGTTTGTTTGGGTCGATTATCCAATATTCATGCACGCCATTGATGAAATAATCATCGAATTTGATTCCTCGGTCGTTGCGTTTGGTATGTTTTGACAGAATCTCTACAACTAAATCTGGGGCAGGATAAATCGAGGTTTCGGGCTTGAACTGAGCCGATTTCTCCGAACTCCAAAAACAAATATCTGGCTCGTAGCTATTGCGAGTAAGATGCACCATTGCTTTTTCGTCTCTTACTAATCCCAGATTATTCTCTTCGGCAAATAAACTCAATAAGCGGGTGAGTTGCAGCCGCACAGATGTGTGTTTTTCGAGTGCTGGCGAATGCACCACGATTTCTCCCAAGATAAATTCGGCTTTCATACTGTCATCTACCCAATCATAAAAAGCCAAACGTCGGTTTTGCTCGTCTTGCATATACCGCTGCAACTCCTCAATGATTTGAGGCAGGTTGTTTTCGGTTTTATATATTTTCTGAGCGATTGACGACATATCAGAATCAATGATTTCGGATTTCTCTAAAGCAAATTTATTCACTAATTTGCTAATTCACAACTCAATCAACCGAGAATAACCAATCAATTGCCTTCGGGAATTCTGCTCCCCAGTCTTTTTCGGCGTGTTCGCCTTTCGGATTTGTGATTAGCTTTATTTTTAGTTTTTCGGTGCTAAATCCTTGTTTTTGGATAGTTTCGTGCATTTTTTCTACGCTCGGAATCATGTATTTACCTTCTTTGCCACCACCATACAAATAGATTTTGGTATCGAGTGGATTAAAGAATTCAATAGCATCAAAATAAACCTTCTGCGAAACCCACAATGATGGCGAAAAAATCATCAAACGTCCAATCGTTTCGGGATACATCAATCCAGCATAAATACTAATCAAACCACCCATCGAGCTACCACCGATACCCGTAAAATGGCGTTCGGGTTTGGTTCGGTAATTTTTATCAATGAATGGCTTTAGCGTTCGCACAATGAAGTTGGCGTATTTCATGCCATTACCTTTACCTTGTTTGGGGGTTGTGTATGGCGAATATTCATTGAATCGGTCTTCTTCACCGTGTTCGATAGCCACAATGATATAATCTCCTTTTTGTTGCGATGCCAACACCGCCAAGCGTTTGTCGATTTCCCAATTGCCATACGAAGACCCCTCACCAAACAAGTTTTGGGCATCTTGCATATACAAAACGGGGTAATTCACACCACTCGTTTCGTAATTATGCGGTAAGAGTACATGTATTTTGCGTTTGCGTTTCAATTGCGGAATCTCAAAACCTTCGATTACCTCAATTTTGGGCATAAATTTTTCGCTGTAAAACTTACCGTTATTTCGCCAATACGGTACATGGTCTTGCAATAATCCGGGCTTAGGTTTAGCGATTCGGTTCGTTGTAGGATTACCAAAACGGTCCAATTCTACGTAATTCCAGCCTCCACGAGTGTATTTATATTCGATTTTTTCGGGCAATGAAACCTCAACCGGAAAATCATACACAAACCTGCCCGTTTCGATACGCTTCATTTCAAAATCAGACATATCGGGATACCACTCACAAAAATTACCCGAAATATAAACGGGTCTTCCATCATCAACGGGCGTGGTCAATTCTAAGGTTAAAGCAGTTCTTTTACTCATTCTTTTTGGGATTGGCGAATGTGCGAATGATACATTAGCGAATACCGAGATATTCGAAGAAATCACATTCACTACACCATTTTAATCAATTTCAATAACAACATCTTTTGTCAACGGATGCGAAACGCAAGTAAGAATATACCCCTGACTGATTTCTTTATCGGTCAAGCCGTCTTCTTCATCCATTTTTATTTTTCCTTGTACACATTTGCCGAGGCAAGCCGTACACATACCCGCTTGGCACGAATACGGCAAGTCAATATCTAAATCGAGTGCCGCTTCGAGTACCGTTTGGTGCGGTTTTACCTCAAATTCGTATTCATCACCATCATAAATCACTTTGACGGTCTGGGTTTTTAAGCTGCCATCGTCTTCGGCTTCTTCGGCAATATCATCATCGACAGGTGCGTGAAAATTCTCTTTATGAATTCTATTTTTCGGAATATCGTAAATATCCAACCCACGTATCACTTCATCCATCATGCCCGAAGGCCCGCACATATAAAATTCATCTTTTTTGAAATCGGTCTCAAATTCTTTCAACCAATAAATCGCTTTGGCTTGATTGATATGCCCTCTTTCGCCGACCCAAAATTCAGACGGACGACTCAGTAGATAAGTAACACGAAAACGCCCACGATATTGGCTTTCGAGTTGGTCTAATTTATCTTTAAAGATGATTGTTTGCTCATTTCGATTTCCATAAAGCAGTGAAACACGGCTATTTGGTTCCATTTTCAAGATTGATTTTGCAATCGAAATCAAGGGTGTAATACCGCTGCCAGCCGCAAAAAGTACGATATGACGACTATTTTCGGGATTTGTCTCTACGTAGAAATTGCCCATCGGCTCGATTAGCTCGATGAAATCACCGACTTTGACATTATCGTTGAGCCAGTTAGAAACCAAACCATTCTCTACTCGCTTGACGGTCACGGCAATCGAGGTATCGGCGTGTGGTGAGCTGCTCATCGAATAACTACGACGGACTTTCTTGCCGTCAATCAGAACACAGAGCGTTACAAATTGCCCCGCTTTGTATTTGACTTGTTCGGCAAGCGGATGCCAAAAATGTATCGAAATCGTATCGGGGGTCTCTTTAACTACTTCTTTTACTTGCAGGTGATAAAACTTCATTAGGTATTCTTAATTATGAATCGGTGCGTTGTCTTCAATTATCCGACACACACCATTCTATTTAACATTTCTACAAATCGATTTCGGACGAATCGTATAATAGAAACAAAAAAATGGCTCATTCGTTTGAACCATCTTGCAAATTATTGCAAATATACGACTTAATCATGAATCATTGGGTGTCGAATTAGTGAATAAACTCCGCCCTATTTCTATAATTTTGCCTAACTTTGCACCAAAATTCAAAAATTACTACTCCAAAACGAAAAATTAGTACTTTCCATGACCGATAGATATATGCAACGTGGCGTTTCGGCTGCCAAAGAGGATGTTCATAAGGCAATCGAAAAGTTAGATAAAGGTCTTTTTCCGAAAGCATTTTGTAAAATTTCGCCCGATACACTCGGCGGCGATACCGATTTTTGCAGTATCATGCACGCCGACGGAGCTGGCACAAAAACTTCTTTGGCGTATTTGTACTGGAAAGAAACGGGCGATTTATCGGTTTGGAGGGGAATCGCACAAGATTCGATTGTGATGAATACCGACGATTTGATTTGTGTAGGTGCTACTGGCCCAATGCTGATTTCGTCGAGTATCGACCGCAACAAAAATAAGATTCCGGGTGAGGTCATTGCCGAAATCATCAACGGCACCGAAGAATGTCTCGAAATGCTCCGCAGCCACGGTGTAGAAGTACACAGCACGGGCGGCGAAACCGCCGATGTGGGCGATTTGGTAAGAACAATTACGGTAAATAGCACGGTGATTGCCCGAATGAAACGCTCGGATGTGGTATCGAACGATAGAATCAAAGCGGGCGATGTAATTGTGGGCTTGGCATCTTACGGGAAATCGAATTACGAAAAAGAATACAATGGTGGCATGGGCAGCAATGGCCTGACATCGGCAAGGCACGATGTTTTGGCAAAAATTTATGCCGAAAAATACCCCGAAAGCTACGACGGAGCCATCAACCAAGATTTGGTTTATAGTGGTAGCAAAAACCTGCTCGATGCCGTAGAAGTAAGTTACTACGACCCCGAAACGCAAAGCCAAAAACAAGAAAATATCACGGCAGGTAAGTTGATTCTCTCGCCAACTCGTACTTATGCCCCCGTTGTAAAGGCGTTTTTGGAGGAGCTTCGACCACAGATTCACGGAATGGTACATTGCAGCGGCGGAGCCCAAACCAAGATTCTACATTTTGTTGATAATCTTCATATAATCAAAAATAACCTTTTCGAGATTCCACCACTCTTTAAATTGATTCACGAACAAAGCGGAACTTCGTGGCAAGAGATGTACAAAGTATTCAATATGGGGCATCGTTTGGAGGTTTATCTCGAAGAAAAATACGCCCAACGCATCATCGAAATCTCTCAATCGTTCGGAATCGACGCTCAGGTAATTGGTAGAGTAGAAGCCCATGAAGGCAAAAAAGTTACGATTCAGAGCGAGTTCGGAGAATTTGTATATTGATTAATTTGAAATCCGCCATCCTAAATCATATATCCCGAGATTAATTGATGCTATTTTTTCGACTCATTTCAATACCTATTCTGATTGGAGTTTCGTACGGATTTTACAAGAATCCGTTGGCTAAACTTTCGAGTCGAAAACTACTCATTTTGCTCCTTTTGATGCGGTGCGGCATTTCGATTATCGCCCACGAGATTCTACATTTGGCGTATCCGAGCGACTCAGAATCCTATTTTCTGCACGGAATCGAGACGCTGAGCGGCAAAATCCCAACGATAGATTTCCAGACTCCATACAGTATTGGTTTTGAATACTTGATTGCTTTGGCGGTGGGTATTTATCAATCAACGATTTCGATAATCGTACTTTTCCATCTTGCCGAACTTTTGGGTGTTTGGTTGGTTTTACAGGCAATTCAGCACATTTCCAATGCCCAAACAAACAAGCTTTTGTTGCTATACTATTTCAATCCGATTGTTTTTAATTGGCTTGGTTTAGGTGGTCAAGACGAAAGCCTTTTGATATTGCTTTTCGGAATCTTCTTCTATTTGATAAATGCCAATAAAAATCTGGTTTTTGGACATATTACTGGTGTTTTTAGCCTTTTAATTACCAAATTATTCGCATTTTTTATCATTGCGGCCTATTTTATCAAGCAAAAATTGAGTCAGAAAATCGTTTTTGTTGTGAGCCTTTTTGTTGTGGTTGGGCTGCTCCAATTCGTGCTGAAAATACCTGTTTTTTCGACCGAATTTTCTCGTAACGGAGCCAAAAGCGACGACCTCGCCGAACTTTACACATCTGGTAATATCTGGTTTTTGCTACAAACATTTGGCTTAGATTTGATGAAAACCAAACTACCGATTCTGCTCGCTTTGGCTGGATTGGGTTTATTCAGCCTTAAAAATTTATTGCCATTCACGACCGAAGAACGAGGCTTTAACCAAGAAAACTATACTTTTTTGGCGATTGGGTATTTTCTGATTTACAATTTGCTGTATAAAATGACCTTTTCGCAGTACCACGTGGTTGAGGTTTTAGGGGTTTTCCTGTTACTGACAGCCTACCAAAGAAGTCTAAATATTTGGTTTTTGTGGTTTTGGAGTGGTTTGGTTGCGGTAGATGGTACGCTGTTTTATTTCTTGAAATTTCAGCACCCCGAATGGCTCACGAATCCAATCTATGTAGTTTATCAAATCCTGATTGTTTTGAGCAATTTTTATCTGTTTTTTGAATTGCAAAAGGCCAAACTTAAAATTTGAATTCCGAAATGATAAATGTCTTATTTGTTTGCTTGGGCAATATCTGCCGTTCGCCAATTGCCGAAGGTACTTTTAGAGAAATTGTTAAAAAGGCTGGTTTATCAGACAAAATCACTTGCGATTCGGCTGGAACTGCTGGCTGGCACACGGGCGAATCTCCTGACCGAAGAACCATCAAAAACGCCGAAAAACACGGAATTAAACTCACGCACCGAGGCCGCAAAATCACAGCCGAAGATTTGGATAATTTTCAGCACATTGCGGTAATGGATGAGCAGAATTTTAAGGATGTTTATGATTTGTATTACCGAACCAAACATCATGTGCCACCTGCCGAAAAGCTGTTTTTATTGAGAGATTACGACCCGACCGTTCGTGGCAAACAAGAAGTACCAGACCCCTACTACGAAGGCGAAGAGGTATTTGAGAATGTATATCAGATAGTTTGGCGTAGCAATGAGGCTTTATTGCAGCACTTGATAGAGAAATACGCCTTGTTAGAATAGTTTTATCCTAAAATTTCTCGCACAAATTGATTATTTAGGATATAGCTTTCGAGCATGGATTTGCCCTCGGGAACTGCCCCTTCGATTTGGATATTACCTGAATATTCAATTTCATCAATACAACGACGGACTTCGGCAAAATCTACCTTGCCTTTGCCCAAAAGAAAACCATTTTCTTTGAAATGTATCTCGCAGATTTGGTTTTGTTTACCGAGCCATCGCATCTCTTTGTAAATATCGTAACCCATCTGGTTTGAATTGGCAACATCGTAGTAGCATTTTACTGATGCCGAACCCACCGAATCAATGATGTGCATGTGTTCTTCGGCACTTAGCCAAGATTCTATACCGAGCGTAATCCCGTTTTTCTCGGCTTTCGGAGCAATATCCTTCAGTTTCTGAATAACCGCCTTTGTTCCTTCTACATCGTTTTTTAAATCGCCTTTGCTGAAAAAAGCCAACAAAACAACTTTTATTCCCAACGCTTTGGCGACATCAATGCTATCCGAAACCCATTCGTCGGTGTAATCTTTATATTTGTAAGGATGGTTATTCAATTCGCCAATGGCCAATCCAGTAAATCCAACATTAAAAATCTTGGCTAATGCCCGATAGGCATCTTGCACATCTTTTCGGCGTAAGTGCATTTTGTTCTCGAATGTACCCAAACTTACCTGCACCCCATCTAAACCAATGGCTTTAGCCATTTCCATTGACCCCAAGTTAGAATTATTATTGATTGACCAATCACAAGCTCCGATTCGGAACTTAGGTTTCTGGTTTGCCAATAACTCATCCGCAAAGAACGCCGCAAAGGCAGTTGTTCCGAGTGTTTTTAGGGTTTGACGACGTGTAAACATGATTTAAACAAACATATCTAAAATCAAAACTCCGATTAATCCAACAACCGATACGATGGTCTCCATAATTGACCAAGTGAGGATTGTCTCTTTAATGGTAAGATTGAAATATTCTTTGAATAACCAAAAACCACCATCGTTAAGGTGCGAAAACAACAAACTACCCGCCCCTACCGACAGAACCATCAATTCGGGTTTTATACCTGTCATGGTTGCTACCATTGGTGCAATAATGCCAACGGCCGTAAGCCCCGCAACCGTTGCCGAACCAACACAAAGCCTCAACACCGCCGCAATCAGCCATCCTAATATCAACGGGTTTACATCTACGTTTTGTAGTAACGAACCGATGTAATCGCTCGTTCCGCTGTCTTTCAAAACCTGTTTTAAAGCTCCAGCTCCCGCAATAATTAAGAGAATTACCGAACTACTTTTAAATGCTTCTTCGAGTTGTTTGGTTACGCTTTTCATGCTGTTTCCGCGGGCTATACCCAAGAAATACATGGCAAAAAGCACCGAAACGAGCATTCCGATATAAGGTTCGGCCAAGAGTTTAACGACTGGATTATCGGGGAATTGTCCTTTCAAAACAGCCGTGATTGTCAGAATCAAAACGGGCATTAGGGCCACAACTAAACTAATGAATAGGCTTGGCATTTCAGAATCCGACAAACGTTTGATTTTGAATAAGCTTGTATCAATAACAGGCTTATATTTTTTTAGGGTTCGGCCAAAAAATACCCCAGCAATGATGATTGCTGGAATGGCAATAATAATTCCGTAAATCAAAACCCTACCGACATCGGCTTTGAGTTGCGATGCAATAGCTGCTGGCGATGGGTGCGGAGGTAAAAATCCGTGTGCAACCGATAAAGCCGAAAGCATCGGGATTGCAACAAACATCAGTGGCATTTCGGTTGCGGCTGCAATCGTAAAAATAAGCGGCACAACAATGATAAAACCTGCATTATAAAACAACGGAATACCGATGATAAAACCCGCCAGAGCAAGCCCCCACTGGATATATTGTTTACCAAAAACTTTCATCAAAGTATCGGTAATTCGCTGTGCAGCACCACTTTCGGCCACCAATTTGCCGAGCATTGCCCCGAAACCAATTATCAAAATCAGGTCGCCGAGGGTTCCGCCAATACCCGATTGAATTGATTTACCAATTGCCGAAATATCCATTCCCGCCGCAAAACCAAGGCCAATCGAAACCAAAATGAAAGAAATGAAAGTATCGAATTTAAGAAATGCAATCAGCACAATAAGGGCTAATATGCCAATAAAGGTGTAAAAAAGAAGCATTTTTTGTAATGTAAGGGTTGAATGAATGGCAATTTAGGAAATTTTCTGAATTATATATGCTCAAAATAATTTAGTTTGTGTTATTTGTCAATGTTCGATAATTAGTAATCCACTGATAATCAACCAATTATAAATCCCGAAAAGCTGTCAACTATTTTTGGTTAACCGTTTAGATAAACTATGTTTAAGATTTGTAAATTCCGCCCTATCGTCCTTTTTTAAATGTAAACTCCTAATAATGAAATACTTACCCACCTCTCCTATTAATCTTATCTATTCTTATTTTCTGACCTCTTTTATCAACCACATCAAATATTTTCACAACTTTGCAGCAAATTAAAGTCTATCAAAAAAGTATGGAACTCCAACCACTCAAATTATCCATTGCCGAATTATATCAGTTATTTAAAACCTGCAACGGCGTATCGACCGATACCCGAAAAATAGATAAAGATTGCCTATTTTTTGCCCTCAAAGGCGATAAATTCAATGGTAACCTTTTTGCAAAAGATGCTCTCGAAAAAGGGGCAAAATATGCCGTTGTTGACCAAGCCGATGTGGCTACCGACGAGCGTTTTATCTTGGTAAATGACGTACTTTATACTTTACAAAAATTAGCTAATTTCCATCGCCAGCACCTTAGTGTTCCGATTGTGGGATTGACTGGCTCGAACGGCAAAACCACCAATAAAGAACTCATTGCGGCTGTTTTATCTAAGAAATTCAAGACATACGCCACCAAAGGTAATCTCAATAATCACATCGGAGTACCATTGACTTTATTACAAATCGACGATACTTACGAAGCGGCGGTAGTAGAAATGGGAGCCAATCACCAAGGCGAAATCAGGCTACTTTCGGGAATCACCGAGCCAACACATGGATTCATAACCAATATCGGTAAGGCTCACCTCGAAGGTTTCGGCGGAATTGCGGGTGTCCGCAAGGGCAAAGGCGAGTTGTATGACTTTTTAGCTATGTCGGGCGGTACAGTCTTTGTTCACGCACAAAACGCAACATTGGTCGAGATGCACGCCGAGCGTAAGTTTAGAGAATCGGTTTTTTACATGGGCGAAGGCGAAACGTTTTTGAAGGCGAACCTAATCGAAGATTCACCATTCTGCCGATACATTGCCGAAAATGGTAAAGAATACACATCGCACCTACCTGGAAAATACAATTTCGACAACATAACTACAGCTCTTGCAATCGGGAAATATTTTGGAGTAGAAACCGATGACGCCAATGAAGCTGTAAGTGAGTATAACCCCGACAATAACCGTTCTCAAGTAGTAGAAAAAGGTTCAAATAGTTTGATTTTGGATGCTTACAATGCCAATCCGTCTTCGATGGCGGCATCGGTGCAGAATTTTATCAATCTCAAAACCGATAAAAAGAAAGTTGTGATTTTGGGAGATATGTTGGAGCTTGGCGAAGAAGCCCCAGCCGAGCATTTGGCAATTGGTGAGTTGGTAGCCAAAGGTGGATTCGATACCGTAGTTTTGTTTGGAGAATTGATGCAATACGCTCTGCCAGCCTTACCAAAAGCATATTATTTTACCGATAAATTCTCGCTACACAATTGGTTGATTGATAAGAAACTTGAAAACGCCTTTGTTCTAATCAAAGGTTCTCGTGGGGTAAGTTTAGAAACAACAGTGCAATTCCTCTAATAAATCGCAGATTTCACTGATTTTATTATGATTTTGCTGATTGAGATTGATGATTTTGATTAAAATTGATTTTATAACATAGTTAAAAATTAGGAATAGAATCCGTGGCACGGCTCGAACCTTTAATTTTGGAAGTCAGGTTTACAGATTTACTGTTATTCAAATAATCAATAAAATTAAAATCATCAAATCGTTTCAACGATTTCAAAAAATCAGCGAAATCATAATAAAATCAACGAAATCAGTGATACCCGTTTGCCTGAGCCACCAATTCGGCTAAGTCATAAACCTTTACAGTATCTTCTTTTTCTTTGTTTTTCACGCCGTCGCTCATCATCGTCATACAGAACGGACAAGCCACCGCCACCGTTGTTGCTCCGGTAGCCAAAGCGTCTTCGATACGCTCGATATTAATATCTTTTTTTCCTTTTTCGGGTTCTTTAAACATTTGTCCGCCACCCGCACCACAGCAGAGACCATTGGTTCGGCAACGCTTCATTTCTACCAAATCGGCATCTAATTTTTCGAGAACCGCACGCGGAGCTTCGTAAATGTCATTGGCACGACCCAAATAGCACGAATCGTGGAACGTTATCTTTTTGCCCTTAAATTCACCACCGCCTTCGATACGTATTTTACCTTCATTAATAAGTTGTTGTAGGTATGTCGAATGGTGAATCACCTCATAATTACCGCCCAATTCGGGGTATTCATTCTTCAAAGTATTAAAACAATGCGGACACGCCGTAACGATTTTCTTGACGTTGTAACCATTCAAAACCTGAATGTTTTGTTGTGCCAACATCTGAAAAGTAAACTCATTACCAGCTCGACGTGCAGGGTCGCCAGTGCAGGCTTCTTCAGTACCCAACACCGCAAAATTGACTCCTACATGATTCAAGATTTTCACAAAAGCTACCGTTACTTTTTTGTAGCGGTCGTCGAATGAGCCAGCACATCCAACCCAAAAAAGTACTTCGGGTTCTTGTCCGTTGGCCATCATTTCGGCCATTGTCGGTACTTTATATTCCATATTTTTAATAGCGAATTAGCGAATGAATAAAATGATAGGTAACATTTGCATCAAAAATAGTATGCGTGCATAATATTTGCAAGTATTTGTTATTCAATTTTAATTAGATTGGTAAATTTGTGAGTTAATTCCTACAAACCCTGTCAGCGTTTGAAACGCTGACAGGGTTAATCTGGACAAAATATGCAATTTCTCAAATATCGTAAATTCCACAATGTCGAACTTTTTAGGTTTGGGTATTCGCCCATTGGCAAGCCGCTGATGAGCGTTTATTGCTTTTTGATTGATAATGTGCTGATTGATACCGCCCAAGCTAATTGTCAAGAGAAAGTTTTGGAGACGTTCCGCACTCGGCAGATTGACAAAATACTATTGACCCATTGGCACGAAGACCATTCGGGCAATACGGCTTCGTTGGCAAATCAGCACAAATCTAAGGTTTTTGCCCACGAATTTACGCAACAGAAAATCCAAGAAGGATTCAAGATTTTGCCTTACGAGAAATTCCTTTTTGGACAAATCAAGCCTTATCAAGGAAAAGTAGAAGCATTTAGCGATATTATCGAAACCGAAAAACACAAACTTACACCGATTCACACGCCCGGACACGCCATCGACCATACCGTTTTCTTAGAAAAAATGAAGGTTGGTTATTTTCGGGAGATTTGTTTGTCGGAATCAAAATTAGGGTTTTTCGGAAGAACGAACGATTCTGGCAGCAGGTCGAATCTTTCAAAAAAGTATTGCAATACGATTTTGATGTGTTATTTTGCGGGCATCATCCGAGATTGAAGGATGGCAAACAGCTTCTGCAAGCAAAACTCCAATATTTTGAAGATTTTGGCGGAAAAGTTTTGAGTTTTCACCAAAAAGGAATGGATACCAAGCAAATCATCAGAGCAATGGGGCGTCGCGAAAACCACTTGATGCGACTCATTCTCTCGAACGATGTCAGCTTGGCTTACATGATTGAAGCTGTTATCAATGATAACTAACAACGATTTTTCGATTAACTACTTTATGATTCAGATTCAAGAAAACATCCTATTAAAACAATATAATACCTTCGGAATTGCCGCCAATGCACGATACTTTGTAGAAGTTGCTTCGGTTGATGAATTGAAAGCGGTTTTGCAGAATCCAGATTTTGATGGTGTAAAACGCTTGATTTTGGGCGGAGGTAGCAATGTGTTATTGTTGCATGATTTTGATGGATTGGTCATTAAAATTAACATCGGTGGAATCGAAATCATACAACAAGACGACACCAACATTTACATCAAAGCCGGTGCGGGCGTGGTTTGGCACGAATTGGTGATGCACTGCGTGGCTAAGAACTACGCAGGAATCGAAAACCTTTCGTTGATTCCGGGTACGGTCGGTGCTGCTCCCATGCAGAACATCGGTGCTTACGGCGTAGAAATCAAAGATGTTTTTTATGAATTAGAGGCATTGAACATTGAAACGCTTGAGGTCGAGAAATTTGACCTGCCAACCTGCCGTTTTGGTTATCGAGAAAGCATCTTTAAACACGAAGCTAAGGGTAAATATGTGATTCTGAATGTTACGTTTAGGCTCAATAAAACACCTAATTTTAATACTTCATACGGAGCTATCAAAGATACCCTAACCGAAATGGGCGTAGCCGAGATGAGCATCAAAGCCGTTAGCGATGCCGTGATTCATATCCGTCAGAGCAAGTTGCCGAATCCTGCCGAGATTGGAAATGCGGGTAGTTTTTTCAAAAACCCAGAGATTCCGAAAACGCATTTCGATAAATTAAAAGAGCAGTATCCCAATATTCCATCGTATCCGATTGACGAAAACACCGTGAAAGTTCCTGCTGGATGGCTCATTGAGCAAGCTGGCTGGAAAGGTCAACGCTTTGGCGAAGTAGGTGTACACGCCAAGCAGGCATTGGTTTTGGTGAATTACGGAGGTGGTAAAGGTCAAGAAATCAAGGAGTTATCCGAAAAAATACAAGCTTCAATCAATGAAAAATTCGGAATAAAGCTCAATGCCGAAGTAAATTTTATCTAAAAAGCCCAAGATGAACAAGACGGTTTTTATAACGGGTTGTGCTAATGGTATCGGCAAGGCACTCGTCGAGCGGTTTTATTCGCTTGGTTATCGGGTCATTGCTACCGATATTGACTTTGATAAACTGAAAAGCCATTCTTGGGATTCTTCTAAAATAAGCATTTACAAACTCGATGTAACTAACCCCGAAGAATGGTACGGCGTGGTGGCTGCGGTGATTGATAAATTTGGTCAAATTGATGTTTTGATAAACAATGCAGGGGTGATTATTCCAGCTTTTATCCACGATTTTACAATAAAAGACGTGGATTTCCATATCGACATCAACCTCAAAGGAGTTATCTACGGCAGCAAAATAGTGTCTGATTTGATGCTAAAACAAGGCTCTGGACACATCATTAACATCGCTTCGTTGGCAGGTGTCGCCCCGATTCAGGGTTTATCGCTTTATTCGGCTTCAAAGTTTGCGGTGCGTGGTTTTACACTGTCAATCGCACAAGAGTTAAAATCAAGAGGTATTTTTGTTTCGGTTGTTTGTCCCGATTTGGTCGATACAAATATGCTCAAGTTACAATTAGACTATGAAGCCGCCAATCTTACTTTTTCGGGCAATAAAGTACTGACAGTCAATGACATAGCCGATGCTATCATCCACCGAGCAATTAACCAAAAAGAGGTTGAGATTCTGATACCTCGTAGCCGTGGATTTTTGGCTAAAATCGGTAATTTCTTCCCGTCAATGGCCGACTTCCTAACAAAAACCCTCAGCAAGAAGGGAAATCAGAAACGATTAGAATTGAAAAACACCCATCGGTCATCATAATTCAGTCCTCATTCATCTATATTTTGGAGCAATAACGGCTATTTTATTGGTTTTAGTTAGCTAAATTTCTCCGCAAAATTTCTATCTTGCAACTCTCTCATTCTCAATAAACTACAAAATGAAAACCCTAAAACTATTAGTATTGGCTACGTTTTTCTTCGATGTAGCTATGGGGCAATTCGACCCAAAATTATTCGATTCGATGAAATGGCGTATGATTGGGCCTCACCGTGGCGGCCGAACCGTCGGGGCAGTGGGTGTTCCACAGCAGCCCAATGTTTTTTATATCGGTGTCAATAACGGTGGGGTTTGGAAAACTACCGATTACGGCCGCACATGGTTCCCGATTTTTGACGACCAACCTACTGGTTCAATCGGTGATGTAGTTGTTGCTCCGTCGAATCCCAATGTGATTTATGTCGGGAGTGGCGAAGGGCTACAACGCCCCGACCTTTCGGTGGGAGACGGTATGTACAAATCTACCGATGGTGGAAAAACTTGGCAGCATCTGGGTTTGAAAGATGCTCTACAAATTGGAGGTTTGGCCATTGACCCTAAAAACGAAAACCGCGTTTTTGTAGCGGCTTTGGGGCATCCTTATGGGCCAAATACCGAAAGAGGCGTTTACCGCACATTAGACGGCGGAAAAACCTTTGAAAAGGTTCTTTTTATCGACGAAAATACCGGTGCGATTCAGGTAACGATTGACCCTAAAAACTCAGATATTGTTTATGCCAGCCTTTGGCAGTCTCGACAAGGCCCGTGGGAAAACGGAGCTTGGCAAGGCCCTGGTAGCGGTTTGTACAAATCTATTGATGGTGGTAAGACTTGGAAAAAACTTACCAAGGGTTTTCCGACCTTTGAGCAAGGTTTGGGTCGAATCGGTTTTTGTATTGCCACATCCGACCCTAACCGTATGTATGCAACCGTTGATGCAGGAGCCAATGGGGGCATTTATCGCTCAGACGATGCGGGTGAGTCATGGTATCGAACCAATCCAGATGCTCGTTTGTGGGGTCGTGGAAGCGATTTTGCCGAAGTAAAAGTTGACCCCCGCAATCCCGATGTGGTTTATTCGGCCAACGTTGTTACTTGGAAATCGAAAGACGGCGGAAAAAACTGGGAGGCATTTAGAGGGGCTCCGGGCGGCGATGATTACCACCGTATTTGGATAAATCCTGATAATCCAGACATTATTTTATTTGCGTCTGACCAAGGAGCTATCATCACTGTAAACGGTGGACAAACGTTTAGTTCGTGGTACAATCAGCCAACGGCACAGTTTTATCATGTGAGTACAGATAACGCTTTCCCGTACAACGTGTACGGCGGGCAACAAGAAAGCGGTTCGGTTTCGGTATCTTCTCGTGGCAACGACGGTCAAATAACCTACCGAGAGTGGCACCCAGTTGGGGTTGAAGAATACGGATACGTAGCTGCTGACCCACTCGACCCAAATATTATTTACGGTGGCAAGATTACGAAATTTGACAAACGAACTGGACAAACCCAGAATATCGCCCCTGAGGCTGTTAGAAGCGGTAAGTATAGGTTTATCCGCACGGCTCCCGTTTTATTCTCGCCACTCGACCCCAAAACGTTGTTTTTTGCGGGAAATGTTTTATTCAAAACTCAAAATGGGGGTAATTCTTGGCAAGTTATCAGCCCAGACCTCACCCGAGAGGCTTGGGATATTCCTGAAAGTGTAGGTATCTACACGACCGAAGAAATGAAAAAAATGCCTCGCCGTGGGGTTATTTATACGATTGCTCCATCGTACAAAGACATTAACACGATTTGGGTTGGTACAGACGATGGCTTGATTCATGTAACCAAAGACGGCGGAAAAAACTGGAAGAACGTTACGCCAGCTGCCATAACTTCGTGGTCGAAGGTTTCGGTAATGGATGCTTCACATTTTGATGTCAATACCGCCTATGCGGCAGTTAACAGGATTCGATGCAATGATTATCGTCCGCATATTTACCGAACAAAAGACGGCGGGAAAACTTGGCAAGAAATCGTAAACGGACTGCCAAACGACCCAATCAATGCGGTGCGTGAAGACCCCGTTAGAAAAGGTTTGCTTTACGCAGGTTCGGAGCGAGCTGTTTATGTTTCGTTCGATGATGGCGAACATTGGCAGTCGTTAAGGCTAAATATGCCCGCTACTTCAATCCGTGATTTGGTTGTCAAAGATGATGATATTGTAGTTGGCACACACGGACGTAGCTTCTGGATTTTGGATGATATTACGCCACTACGCCAACTAACGGCCGATTTAGCCAAAGAGAACGCGATTTTGTACAAACCACAAAACACATATCGAGTTCGTTGGAGTATGTACACCGATACGCCCGTTCCGCAAGAAGAACCAGCCGGACAAAACCCACCCGATGGTGCAATTATCAATTACTATCTCAAAGAAAATGCTCAGAATATCAGTCTCGAAATATTCGACATGACGGGTAAATTGATTAGAAAATACACCAATCAAGATAAACCTTATGAGATTCCGGCCAATAACGTTCCGCCGTATTGGATTCGTCCACAACAAATTTTGAGTGCCAATGCAGGTTCGCATCGCTTCTTATGGGATTTACGCCACACGCCGTTAGACCTGCCGCCAACTTATCCGATTTCGGCCATTTATCAAAACACCGAGCCAGAACCAACCTCGCCGTGGGTAATGATTGGTAATTATACCGTAAAACTAACCGTTGACGGCAAGGCTACGAGCCAGTCAATTACGGTAAAAATAGACCCAAGAGTAAAAACCTCAATGCTTGATTTGAAACAACAATACGATTTATCTTTGGGATGCTACGAACAACGCCGTGAGGTATTGGCAACACTGAAAAGCACTAAGTCAATAAAAGATAAAACCAAGCAAATCAGCGAGTTAGAAGCCGAATTGAGCAAGGTAAACGGGTCTTTGGGTGCCGTTTTCAATATCTTGCAAGACACCGATATGAAGCCTACAACGCAAGCAGTTTTATCGGCGAATGAATCTATCAAAAAAGCCAAAGAATTGCTCGCTAAGGCCAAAAAACTGGAATAAACTATTCATTCTGTATGGGGCGTATGCGATACGCCCCAACTTCTAAACAACATCTATTCATCTATGAAAAAACTACCAATTTTTATGATTTTGGCGTTTATCGCCTATGTTCAGGCGTTTGCTCAAGCCAAATTAGATAGTCTCATGCCCGTTCGAGGTTTTTGCATTGCGGCACCTCAATCGAAAGAACTTGCCGCTTTTACTAAGTTTATCAACGAAGAATTAGCCCCTCGCCACGTCAATACATTGATTTTGCGGGTCGATTACAATTATCAATTTGAAAGCCATCCCGAATTGCGTGATGCTTCGGCATTATCGAAACAAGAAGTAAAAAGTTTGGTTAGCACGTGCCGAAAACACAACATCCGATTGATTCCGCAAATCAATCTATTGGGGCATCAGTCTTGGGCATCAAAAACCACCAATTTGTTATCGGTTTACCCCGAATTCGACGAAACTCCCCACGTAAAAATGCCGGAGAAATACGTTTGGCCCAATGCCGATGGTTTATATTGCAAGAGCTATTGTCCGCTGCATCCCGGTGTTCATAAAATCGTTTTTGACTTGGTAGATGAAATCTGCGAGGTATTTGAGACGGATGCTTTTCATGCGGGAATGGATGAGGTTTTTTACATCGGAGACGATAAATGCCCAAGATGTGGTGGCAGAGACAAAGCCGAATTGTACGCTGGCGAAATCAATAAAATTGCTAACCATTTAGCCCTCAAAAACCGTAAATTATGGATTTGGGGCGATAGATTAATTGACGGAAAAACCACCGGAATGGGTATGTGGGAGGCCAGTTTTAATAATACCCACCGAGCTATCGACCTTATTAATAAAGATGTTGTAATCTGCGATTGGCACTACGAACGCCCCGACCAAACGGCCGTTTATTTTGCCATGAAGGGCTTCAACGTAATCACTTGTCCGTGGCGAATGCCGAGTGTGGCCGTCGAGCAAACGAATGATATGCTTCGTTTTCGTAAAAATGCTACGTCTGAGATGAAACCCCGCTACCAAGGAATGATGCAAACGATTTGGTCGGGAGTTAGCTCTTTTTTAACTGATTTTTATGCCGACAAGGTGGACGAAAAGGGGTACTCGCAAGCAAGATGCTTTAAAGCAATGTTTGATGAAATTAACAAGTCGAATTGAGATAAGAACTAAGTAATCAGACAAAAGAATTTACTCGGACCGCCGATGCGGACAAGAGAAGAAAGATAAAATATTTATTATCAAACACTTACATTGCTTCAATTTTAAAATAATTGTGTACTATTACTTAAGACAAAATTACACTTTTGTGCTTTAGTAAAGCAATTAATTCAAATACATTGGTAATCAGTCAATTAATCAATTAATTCGGGGTATTCGAATCATTCGATTAATTCGTCATTAGACTTAATGTCAAAAAAAATACAACATAATACTAAAAACATACGTCTTACGTTATATTGCAGATGTCTTGCTGATATTGTGATAATGACAAAACCATATTATTTAGTACTCTTACTGCTAATTTCTGACTCTCTGTTAGCTCAACAGCCTGTTTTTCGCTCGCAATCGGCGAGCCTGCCAGGAGGAGGAATGCAAATAGGTAGTGGCAGAGCCAAATCTTTTGTACCCAAAAAAGATTCGCAAGAGATTGCCCCCAACCGCAAGTTTGCCCCAGTTGGTGTAAACATCAAATTGCTTCCGCTTTTTGGCGAATACGAAAAAACCGACTTACAGAAAAAAGAAGACGACGAATTTCTGAAAATGTGTGATGCGAACTTTCAGAATCGTAGCAAAGCAAGTGAATTTTTTGCGACTCGTGCTTGGGAATACCTCCAAGAAGGTCAAGCCGACACGGCGGTGCATCGTTTCAATCTGGCTTTTTTGCTCGATGATGAAAACGTAGATGCTTTTTGGGGTTTGGGAGTTATCGAATACCAAAAAGGGCATATCCGAGAAGCCATAAACTTAATGCAGCGTGGCAATGATATTAATCAAGACGACCCCGTTTTGATGGTAGATTTGGCCACAATCTACATTCACGCCTACACGATAGACAAAAAAGATAACGATTTGGTAAGTGCTTTTAATCTGCTCGAAAAAGCGATTGAAATACAACCTGAGTCGCAGAATGCGTACAACCAGCTAACGCTCGCCGAGATTTTAAATGGGCAATACGATAACGCCTGGGAGCATTTTCATAAAAGTTATGAAATAGACCCCGAAGGCATCAATCAAGATATTTTGAAGGATTTACTCTCTAAAAAGCCCGACCCAAAAGGGATTTTCAAGAAGTAATTAATCGTAACAAACAAAAACGGCTCAGAAGATGATTCTGAGCCGTTTTTATTTATTGGCAATAATCAAATATTACATCTGAAACAACGGATAATCGGCCATCCAAGAATTTACTTCTTTGCGAACTTCGGCGATTACCGATGCGTTTTCGTGATTCATCAATACTTTATCCATCAAATCTACCACACGAACCATGTCGGCTTCGAGCAAGCCTCTCGTCGTCATGGCAGCCGTACCTACACGCATACCCGATGTTACCATTGCTGAGCGGTCATCAAAAGGCACCATGTTTTTATTTACCGTAATATCAGCCTGAATCAATGTATTCTCGGCGATTTTACCAGTTAATCCTTTTGAGCGTAAATCAATCAACATCAAGTGGTTATCTGTACCGTCTGAGATGATTTTGTATCCACGATTTACAAATTCAGTTGCCATAGCTCTGGCGTTTTTCTGAACTTGCACGGCATAATTATAGAAGTTTTCGGTCAATGCTTCACCAAAAGCCACCGCTTTAGCCGCGATGATATGCTCAAGAGGTCCACCTTGTGTACCAGGGAATACACCCGAATCGAGCAATGAAGACATCATTCTGATTTCGCCTTTCGGAGTCGTGATTCCGAACGGATTCGGGAAATCGTGACGCATCATAATTACTCCACCACGAGTCCCACGAAGGGTTTTGTGCGTAGTGGTTGTTACGATATGGCAGTGGTCGAATGGGTCGTTCAATAATCCTTTGGCAACTAAACCCGCTGGGTGAGAAATATCGGCTAAAAGTAACGCTCCGATTGAATCTGCAATTTGGCGAAGACGTGCGTAGTCCCAATCGCGAGAGTATGCCGATGCACCGCAGATAATCAATTTTGGTTTTTCTTGCAATGCAGTTTGCTCTACTTTATCCCAATCAATCAAGCCTGTTTCTTGCTCAACACCGTAGAAAAACGGCTGAAAATATTTACCCGAAATATTCACTGGCGAACCATGCGAAAGGTGTCCACCGTGCGAAAGGTTAAATCCTAAAATTTTATCACCCGGCTGAAGACAAGCCAAAAAAACCGCCATGTTTGCCTGAGCACCAGAGTGCGGCTGGACATTGGCCCACGAAAGGTTAAAAAGCTGCTTGAGACGGTCAATCGCAATTTGCTCTACTTGGTCAACTACTTCACAACCACCATAATAACGCTTGCCGGGTAAGCCTTCGGCATATTTGTTTGTCAAGACACTCCCTGCGGCCTCCATCACCTGCGGCGAAACAAAGTTTTCAGAAGCGATTAGCTCAATACCATGCAATTGTCGTTCGTTTTCTTTCTGAATCAAATTGAAGATTTCAGTGTCACGATAAATTGTAGTAGAAACCATAAATAGATTTGCGATTTATATTGTACGATTAGATTACAAATTTAATTTCAATTTTTTAAAAGATTGGTAATTATTTGATAATAAGCAGATTCGTACAATTTTTTCGTGTTTTTTTTATATTATTTATATTAGATAACGAGGAAAAGTAATACGGAGAAAGGATTTAGGACCTTGAAAATAAACGAGTTACGCAGTGAGAGGTCATTGTGGGTGAATTTGAATCGTTTTAACGATTTTGTGTTGGATTTGAAGATTTCTTTTTGGATTTTCGCTTTTGATAAAACTCTTTTTTGCCAACTTTATGTCAGCCGCCCAGTCCGATATTGAGATTCTAAAACAATCTGTAAATCATTTTTTACCAATAACCGACGAAGAATTTGCCCTTTCGGATGGCTTTTGGCACACAAAAACCTATAAAAAAGGTGAGTTTTACAACGATTTCAAGCAGGTTTGTAAACACCTCGGATTTGTCCTGAATGGCGTTTTCAGAACCTACTACGTAGATGAAAAATCGGGCGATGAAAAAAATATTTATTTCTACACCCATAATCAAATTGTGGTTTCGTATGCGAGTTTTATCAATCAGGTACCGTGCCATTATTATACACAAGCTATGGTAGATTCGCGTGTGGTTTACATCCACATCGAAAACCTAATGAAACTTTACCAAAAATCGCACATTTGGGAGCGTTTCGGAAGACTAATTGCCGAGCAGGCCTCCAATATCGCCCTCGACCGCACCGAAAGCCTACTTTTCCGAAGCCCCGAAGAGCGGTATCTCAACCTCGTCAGTCAGCACCCCGATATTATCAATAGCATTCCACTTTACCATATTTCTTCTTATTTGGGTATTCAAGGCCCATCATTGAGCCGAATCCGAAAAAGAATTGCGATGAAATAAACGATTTTAACTTGGGTTAAAGTTTTTGTCGATTCTGATGCTCAACTTTGCATCATCAAATTAAAACAAAAACAATAAAACATTTTAATACTATGAAATTTACAAGAAAAGCATCGGCTAATTGGAAAGGTACAGGCAAAGACGGCATAGGAACGGTTTCGACCGAAAGCACAACGCTCGATAACGCACAGGTTTCGTTTAAGACTCGTTTTGCAGATGGCGTTGGTACAAATCCCGAAGAGTTAATCGGAGCGGCTCATGCGAGCTGTTTCTCGATGAAATTGAGTTTTGTATTGAACGAAGCAGGTTTTACCGCCGATAATATTGATACAGTTGCTAAAGTTACATTTGAAGATGGACGAATCTCTGTAATCAACTTAGATTTGACTGCAACGATTCCGGGTATTTCGGAGGAGCAGTTCCAAGCGGCGGCTCAAAATGCCAAAGAAAACTGCCCAATCTCAAAATCTTTGAATGCCGAAATTATCTTGACTGCGGCATTGGTATAATCTCAATAATAAGTGTGGCATCAATCACAACTGCCACACTTAACCTAAATCTAACACAAAAATAACCTTCAGAATCCTTAGAGTTTTGATAGAAAAACGTAATTTTCGATTCGGATTTACAAATACTATTCAACCTTTATGGAATCAAGAAGGGAATTTATCAAAAAAGCTTCTTTATTGGCCAGCGGTGCTGGCTTGATGGGTATTCTTCCCCCATCTATTCAAAAAGCATTAGCCATCAATCCTGCCGAAGGAAGCACCTTCTGGGACGCTGAGCATATCGTGATTTTGATGCAGGAGAATCGCTCATTCGACCACAGTTACGGTACGCTTCAAGGGGTTAGAGGATTCAACGACCCACGTGCAATTCGTCTGCCAAACCAAAACAAAGTTTGGCTTCAACCCAATCCCAAAGGCGAAACTTTCGCACCTTTCAGACTCAACCTCAAAGATTCAAACGCTACTTGGATGAGTTCGCTGCCGCACTCTTGGGAAAACCAAGTAGATGCCCGCAACGATGGCAAATACGACAAATGGTTATTTTCGAAGCAATCGGGCAATAAAGCCTACAAAGAAATGCCCCTGACGCTGGGTTTTTATAATCGTGACGATATTCCGTTTTATTATGCCCTCGCCGATGCCTTTACGGTTTGCGACCAAAACTTCTGCTCTTCGCTAACGGGTACAACTCCCAACCGACTGTATTTATGGACTGGAACGATTCGAGAAAAAGCCGATTTTGAATCGAAAGCCAACGTTAAAAATGAAGACGTTGATTACGGAAAATGGGCAAAATGGAAGACTTTTCCGGAGCGATTAGAAGAAAATGGTATTTCGTGGAAGATTTACCAAAACGAAATCAGTTTACCAATGGGTTTTGTGGGTGAAGAAGAAGGCTGGCTCGCCAATTTTACCGATAATCCGATTGAGTGGTTTCAGCAATATCACGTAAAATTCTCACCCGAATACCACAAATACATCCAAAAAATGAAGGATGTTTTGCCCAAAGAGATTGACGAATTAGAGAAAAAATTGAGTAATTTAGAAGGGCAAGCCTTAGAAAAAGCCAAAGGAGAATTGGCTCGTAAAAAGACGTATCTGGAGATTCTGAAAAAAGACATCGAAGAATATACGCCCGAAAATTTCGAAAAATTAAGCGTTTTAGAGCAGAATATCCATAAAAAAGCATTTACCAATAACCGAAACGACCCGCATTATCACGAGATTACATCGCTCGAATACGACGACAACGGCACACCTCGCAAAGTAGAAGTACCCAAAGGCGATGTGCTTCATCAGTTCAGAAAAGATGTCGAAAACAAACAACTGCCGATGGTTTCGTGGTTGGTGGCTCCCGAAAATTTCTCCGACCACCCAGGGGCTCCGTGGTACGGTGCTTGGTATGTTTCGGAGGTGATGGATATTCTGACGAAGAATCCCGCTATTTGGCAAAAAACCATTTTTATTTTGTGCTACGACGAAAACGATGGCTATTTCGACCACGTTCCGCCTTTTGTGCCGCCTCACCACTCAAAACCCGAAACGGGTAAGGTTTCGGCAGGTATTGATACATCCGTCGAGCAAGTAAACATTACCCACGAGAAGCAAAGGGCGTACAAAAATCCCGAAAAAGATACCCGCGATGGGCCAATTGGGCTGGGTTTTAGGGTTCCGCTGGTGATTGCATCGCCGTGGAGTAGAGGTGGCAATGTGTGTTCGGAAGTATTCGACCATACGTCAATCTTGCAATTTTTAGAGAAATTCTTAGAAAATAAGACCAAAAAGACAATCTCCGAAACCAACATCAGCGAGTGGCGTAGAACAGTTTGCGGCGATTTGACATCTACATTTAAGCCTTACAATGGCGAAAAAATTGCTCTACCGACTTTCGTCGCCAAAGAGCCATTTATTCAGACAGTCCACAAGGCTAAATTCAAAAAACTGCCTTCTAATTTCAAGCCTTTATCGGCCGATGAAATCAAGCAAATCAACGAAACTGGCGAAGGCGAATGGATGCCAAAGCAAGAAAAAGGAATTCGGAAGGCTTGTGCATTGCCTTATGAATTGTATGTAGATGGTAAATTGAATAATGATAGAAGTGCTTTTGAGGTAAGTTTTGCGGCAGGAAGCAAAGTTTTTGGTGCAAAATCGGCGGGTTGTCCGTTTGTGGCATATTTCACGACGGATGATTTAAAAACCCGAAACTATGCCGTCAAAAAAGGAGATACGCTCAAAGATAATTGGGCTTTAGCCGAATTTAATGATGGTCTTTACGGCATTGAAGTTTATGGCCCGAATGGATTTTATCGGAAGTTCAGCGGGAATAGCTCGCAACCCAAACTCGAAACTTTGCTCAAATACGAAGCAAAAGATACCGCTAAAAAGCAATTGACGGGTAATATGGTTTTAGAATTGCAAAATACCGATACGCAAAATTTGCAGGTCGAAATCGAAGATTTATCGTACAAAACAGGCATAAAAGTAATTGATGTACCCAAAGGCAAAACCGTAACTGTAACCCTAAATTTACAGAAAAGCCACCAATGGTACGACTTTTCGGTCAGAATAAAGGGAAAATCGACTTTTGAACTCAGATACGCTGGGCATGTTGAAACTGGCAAAGAAAGCTTTACAGACCCTGCGATGGGGCGAGTAATCTGATAAAAGCGATTAGGATTTATGATAATTGTCATTTTGGGATAGGGCCAAAAACAATAGCTTTGGCTATCTACCATCAAACCCCTCAAACCAAAATGACAAGTTTTAGAGTAAGACCCAAGTTTAAGATTACATCCGAAAGACCCGTTCGTGAATTAGTAGATTTAATCAACCGAAAACTCGAAAGCAATACGAGTGTTCCGGTTGAGGGCAAGGTTTTTCATACGCATGGGTTGTTTCGCATCACACCCGAACAGCAGCATTATTGGTCACCGCAATTGAATATTTCTTTTGAAGAAACCGACGAACACAAAACGATTATTCGAGGAATGTACGGGCCGCACCCGAGTGTTTGGGCAGTTTTTTTGATGGGTTATGCCCTACTTGGCATCGGAATTTTGGCAATTTCTTTACTGGGATTGGTCCGAATGAGCCTAAAACTTGACTCTTCGATTCTCTGGATTCTCCCGTTTTTGGTCGGTGGACTCGTAATTTTATGGTTTTTGGCCCAGACGGGTCAGAAAGTTGGCGTTGAGCAGACATTCATCATTCACCATTTTTTTGAAGAAGCCATCGAAGAGCCTGTTCATATTAGCAAAATTAGATAGAATCAATATTTTTAACGCTGACAGGGTTTAAAACCCTGTCAGCGTTTGTGTAATTACTTCAATTTTTCTTCAAAAAGCTTCAAAATACGTTTGTATTCATCCATCCAAGAGGTGGCTTCCACAAATCCGTGGTCTTCCATTGGGTAGCTTGCCATTTCCCAGTTTTCTTTCTTCAATTCGATGAGTCGCTGAGCCAAACGGTACGAATCCTGAATATGAACATTGACATCAACTGTGCCGTGGCAAATCAAAAGATTACCTTTTAGGCCATTGGCAAAATAAATTGGCGAACTACGACGATACGCCAGACTATCGGTTGTAGGTTCGTTCAAGATATTAGCTGTATAGCCGTGATTGTAGGCTGCCCAGTCGGTAACTGGTCTGAGTGCCGCACCCGCCGCAAAAACATCTGGTGTGGTAAACATCGCCATAAGGGTCATGAATCCGCCGTAAGAACCACCGTACATCCCGATTTTCTTAGGGTCAATTCCGTATTTTTCGACCAATAGTTTTGCTCCGTCCACATTATCGGTTAGGTCTTTTCCGCCCATGTGGCGATAAATTCCCGTACGGACATCACGCCCATAGCCTGCACTGGCACGGTAATCAATATCCAAAACGGTATAGCCTTTATCGACCAAAAGATTATGGAACATATATTCTCTAAAATACTGACTCCACCATTTATGGGCATTTTGCAAATAACCTGCTCCGTGAACAAAAATCACGGCTTTTTTATTCTTTTTCTTGGCATCGGATGGTTCATAAACACGTGCATAAACATCCACGCCATCGCGAGCCTTAAACGAAATCACTTTGGCTTCTTTCCATTTGTAAGCCTTAAACTCTTCGGTTAGCGAACTTGTAATCTGATTCGGGATTCTGCCCGTGGCGTTATCTTGGTAGAATAACTCCCACGGCTGATTGATGTACGAGAATCGAATGGCTAATTTGCTCTCATCGGGCGAAACCGTTACGTCGTTGGCTCCTACTCCGTTGGTGATTTGGGTACGTTTGCCGTCGGCAATCGTCATTTTGTAGAAATGTTGTTCGCCGGGGTGAACCTCATTTGTGGCCAGATAAAACGATTTTTTATCTCTCGAAAGTTGAGCCTGCTGTACCTCCCACTTGCCTTTGGTAAGTTGTTTTTTCTCACCAGTTTTTACATTGACCGTATAAAGATGCGAATATCCATCGGCTTCTGACTGGAAATAAAACGTTTCGTTGTCTATCCAGCCGACGTTACCGCTGCTGAGGTTAAAACCAATTCCTGGGCCACCAATCCATGCTTCGTCACGTTGTCTGTCCAAAAGTTTCATTTTGCCAGTTTTGGCATCGAGCGACATTATCCAACGGTCTTTGTTATCAAACGAACGCACCACGCAAACGGCATATTTGGCGTCATCTGACCAGCTTGGAGCCATCACGACAATCCTGCGAGGCATTACTTTTGCCGTATCTTTTTTAGGATAATCCTTCAAAAAATCGGGTTTATCGCTCAATCCTGCAATATCTTTTGTAACGACCTTATAGACCGAATCTCGCTGAATATCATAAATAAAACTCTCGTAAGTCGTGAGCGGAGCGGCTACTTTGGTGCGTGCTGGAATGTCCTCGGTAAAACCCGACTCGGTTACGTAATTGGGTACGATTGTATTTTTGGCATTGGTTGGCTGAGCCGAAAGACGATAAGTTACAAAACGTAAATCGGGGCTAATTTGGGCAAAATCGAGGTTTTTGCCTTCTAAATAAACCTCTTTGGGGCGTTTGGGCTGGTCGGCTTTGCTGATTTTCTCGGCGGCTTCTTTTTTATCTTTTCGCTCTTTCAAAATCTCAAACATATCCAATTGGTCTTGTTTCAACCATTTTTCTTGCTCATTGGCTTTTGGCTCTGGTCTTTTATTGCCCACAATAAAATTGGTCAATTGCGAAATTAGCCCATCGGCCAAATTGAATGTGAATAGGTTTCCGCCGCGAGAAAATATAATTTTAGTTTCGTCAATATTAAAATTCGGGTTCGATTCTCGCTCAATAGTATTCGTAATCTGTCTGATTTTCAACGAATTACAATCCATCAAATACAAATCGCCGCTTTTTTCATAGACCTTTTGGGTAAATGCTTTGTTGTAATTACCAAACTGGCTCGGCAACGCACGGCGTTCTTCGGGGCTTACTTTCAGCGGTTTTTTATCGGGCAAAACCACCTTGTAGAGCGAGTCGCCCTTATTCTTATCGGGATTCCACGAGAAATAAATTGTTTTTGAATCTTCTGACCAAAAAACGTTACTTGGCGAAGTCCCAATCCATTTGGCGGGGTCTTGCATGATTTTCTCAACGGTCAGTTCGGTCGGGGCATTGGGCTTAGTTTGCTGAGCAAAAGTTATTGAAATGCTCAATAGAAAGAGTGTAAAAATCTTTTTCATGTAGGGTTAAAACTGATTTTTGATTTGCGATTGAAATTTTTGTAAGTATCTGATTTACAGGCGATTTAGAAAACAAAATCTTGTGTTTCTCACAAATCTGATTAGGATTTTTTGTAATTTGTTGATAACAGAAGCAAAAATATGTATTTATCCCCAAAATAAAATTTTAGGGAACATTTATTCGTTGGATTGTGGTTAATTTGTAAAGAATTTCTTTTCGGAAGAAACCTAATAGAACTAACCACTTTATGCAAAGCAATCGGATTATCCTGATTTTTATATTTTTCTGTATTGGCTATTTTCTGTATTATAAAGATAAAAAAGGACCTATTGGTAAATTGTTTGGTACAGTAACGGATGTTTTTGATAGTAAGGGAAAAGCCGAAGATAAAAATCCGTACAAAGCCCCCGAACCCGACAACGAAGCCACCGCCACCAAAAACGATAAATACGACGATGTGGCTACGGCTACCAATAAAAAGAAAGAAGAGCAAGTCGAAGAACCTTCGATTATTGATAAAATAAAAGATAAGGTTTTTAATACGGATTCTGAAACAACTACCGACGACTCGGAAGGTGGGATTCCGGATTTTGCCCTACCTGCGATTCGCAAAAGCGACCAAATAATCAAACACAAAAACTACACGCTCCGCTACGAAGAAAAACACGAGGTGGCAGCATGGGTTGTGCATACGCTCAAGGGCGAATACACCCGTGGGCGGGCGAGTCGTGGCGAATTGCAGTTTATTCCCGATAAAAAAGTTAAAAACGGCTCGGCGTTATCGTCGGATTACAGTAGTTCGGGATACGACCGTGGGCATTTGGTACCGGCTGGCGATTTTAAGTGTTGCCAGGAATTGATGAACGAGACCTTCTTTATGAGTAATATCGCTCCGCAAGTACCTGATTTTAACCGTGGGATTTGGGAGAATATCGAAAGTAGAATCCGTGGATGGGCCAATCGTGATGAAGTTTTGTATGTCGTAACGGGCCCTGTGCTGAAAGATGGATTGCCAACAATCGGACGATTTAATGATGTTTCGGTTCCAGAACAATTCTATAAAATTGTATTGTTTTATGAGCCAAATTCGGGTCGAAAAGCTCGAATGATTGCATTTTTGCTACCAAACCAGCCACTTTTTGGTAAACGAATGAACAACTACGTGGTTTCGGTTGATGAAGTTGAGCGAGCAACTGGTTTGGATTTTTTCGCGAAACTCCCCGATGAAATCGAAGACCGTTTAGAAAAAGAAAGTAGCTGGGAGGCTTGGACAAAGATTCAATAGACCCAATTCCTTGCAGACTAAACATATTTTTCTGTTTATTTCCTCCCCTTTTTAGGGGAGGTGTCCTGACGGCAGTCGGACAGAGGGGTAAAAACGGTTGAAGACCTATCGAATCCAGCTTTTGATTACTGTACTTCAATATTCGGGTTTCCATCTCCATAAATATTTTGAAGCCAAACTGCGGTGTGGTCGCCAAGTATTAGCAATTTCGTGAATCTGTCGATACAATTCTTTTTTGGGTTGGGTATCGTCTAAGCCATACGCTTTTATCAACTTTTGCCTTACAACTAAATCATCAATCGGAAAAACATCGGGTCTATCCAATACAAAAATCAGTAGCATTTCGACTGTCCAACGCCCCACACCTTTGATTTGTGTCAGTAATTCTACGATTTCATCATCCGAGTATTTATTCAGGTTTTCGTAACTGATGTCATTTGCCAGAGAGAATTCAGCGACGTTTCGCATATATTTAATTTTCTGAAATGATAATCCAGCCGAGCGGAGTTCGTCGTCGGTCATTTCGAGCATTTGTTTGGCATTTGGATATTCATCAGCAAAAAGATTTAGGAATCGTTCAAAAATAGAATCAGCAGCCTTGACCGAAATCTGTTGCGAAACGATGCTTTCCATCAATGCCAAATAAACATCGCCACCAAACTCAAAAGCCTTTTTGTATTGAGGTGTTTTTTCGATGATTTCGTTTAGAATTGGGTCGTTTTTGAGGGGTTGAGGGGTCATAAAAAAGATTTTGTGATTATTTTTGATTGGCTTGTACCTACGGTACAGGTTTTTATTAAAAACTCGATGCTATTAACCGTTTGCACCATTGGTGCAATAGATTTGGAATTCATATACGCTGATGTTGGCTAATATTTACGTGCGATTTTTGATTAAAACTTGATGCTACTAACTGTTTGTCCTAACTGGGGGACATGCGTTACGGATTTCCTGCACCATCGGTGCAAACCGTAAATAGAAAAATTCACGTTCATATTTCTGCCTCATCGAGGCAAGCCTTTTCTGTTACAGTCGACTCAAAACTTCACCCCGAACTACTTCTTTTCCGTTTTCAGAATTTATCTTAAAAATATATCCGTCGGCTACTTTTGCCGCCAACACGGTAAGGTTTTCGCCGAGTAATGTCTCGTTTTTAAACTGAAAATCTAATTGCGTAATCAGCTCGTTATCAAGTATTTCTTTAGGAAGAGCATCCAAACACCAACGAATATACTGGCGGTTGGTGGTATGATTATTCAAATCTAAATCGTGCCATCTTACGGTTGTACTGTACTGATAGTCAGGGCTTTCTACATCGGCTAATCTATGATTGGGGGCTTCGATGGGTGTTTTATCGGTATTCAATAAAGCGTTTGTCAAATACTCTGGAATCCGACTGAGTTTTTTCTGGATGGCATCAACAAAAAGCCAGTTGGTCGAAACCTCAAATAATAATTTATCGCCTCGATAGAATTTCCCATCACGTTGCGAAACAAACTTTTCGCTGGTGCTGATGTACGTTTCGTAACTGATGACTTCGGCATATTTGGGCATTTCGTAAACTTTTAGGCAAGTACGAGAGAGAATCCAAGTATAACCCATCTCCAACAACCTCGGAATCGAAATATCGGCCTCGACCGATGCCAACCAAGCGGCTTCTTGTGCAAAACCGATGGCGGCGAAGGCTGTGAGTCGGTGATGAATGTTAATATCGTCTAATCTGACAACGAATTGACCTTTGGTTATTTTTGAATATGCCATTCACAAAAATACAAAATTGGTTTTGGCAACGCTCAGATAAAATCCGTTTTTTGCTATTTCTGCTTTTGATTATATCTTTGTTTGTTTCAAAATATCGCAGATACATGATTTCGCAATTTAATTTTCCGACTACGATAAGATTCGGTGCGGGTGTCGTAAAAGAATTACCCGATTATCTCAAAAAGAATAACCTTTCAAAACCGCTCGTTGTAACCGACCCAACGGTGGCAACACTGCCATTTTTTAGAGAAATCATCAACGATTTGCAAGCAAAAGGTATCAGTACCGAAGTTTTTTGCGATATTCATAAAAATCCCGTCAAGTCGGATGTTTACAAAGGCGACGAAGCCTATTATACCACCGACCGAGATTCGATAATTGGTATCGGTGGCGGAGCGGCTATTGATGTCGCTCGTGCGATTTTGTTGCGAATCAACCACCGTGAAGACCTTTTTGTGTATGACGATTTGATAGGTGGCGATGTGTACGTAACAAACGATGTTCCGCACTTTATCACCGTACCGACAACTTCGGGAACGGGTAGTGAGGTGGGCCGTAGTGCAATCATCGCCGATGACGTTACGCATCAAAAAAAGATTCTTTTTTCGCCTAAATTATTGGCTAAAATCGTTTTTGCTGACCCTTTGCTCACGATGGATTTACCACCGTTTATTACCGCAGCTACGGGAATGGACGCCCTCACGCACAACATGGAGGCGTATTTAGCAAAAATGTCGCACCCGATTTGTGAAGGAATCGCCCTCGAAGGCATCTCACAGATTCATCAATCGCTCGAAAAAGCAACCAATAACCCCGATGTAGCCGCTCGAAGCCAAATGCTTTTAGGCTCAATGATGGGTGCTATTGCTTTTCAGAAAGGCCTCGGAGTAGTACATTCGTTGGCACACCCGTTGTCGTCATTGCTCGATACACACCACGGATTGGCCAATGCAGTGAATATTCCGTACGGAATGAAATTTAATATTGCAGGATTTGAAGGAAAATTCCGTAAGATTGCCCGAACCCTCGAACTCAGAGAAGAAACTGGCGAAGCCGTCGTACAATATTTATTTGATTTGAATTCCAGAATCAATATCCCGCATAAATTGAGCGAAATTGGGGTGAAACCCGAGCATATCGAAACCTTAGCCGATTTGGCGATTGCAGATTTTGCCCATCCGAATAACCCTAAACCAGTTTCGAGAGAAGATTTCAAAAATCTGTATTTAGAGGCCTTGTAGGAATGTGCCTTGGCACATTCTAACGGAACCAGGGGTGAGGTTTATCTCTTCACCACAACTCGCTCTTTTTCAAGCAGATACAAGTTTTCTTCGATTTGCATAGAAGTCTTTTCGTTGGCCAATTCGGTTTTGTAATTGGCCTTCAATTCTTTACGTTTGATTGCCTCCAAAAACCTCCGAATATCATCATCTGACTCCAAAACCAACGGCGGGACTTCGGTTGGTTTGCCGTCGTCGTCTTTGGCAACCATCGTAAAATACGAAGTATTGGTATGTTTTATCTCGCCAGTTTTGATATTTTCGGCAACCACCCTTATGCCAATTACCATTGAGGTTCGCCCAACGTGGTTTATCGAAGCATGCAACGAAACCAACTGCCCGACCTCGACCGGTTGCAGAAACTCAACCCCATCTATCGAAACCGTTACACAATAAGAGCCAGCGTGTTTGGCAGCACAAGCGTACGCCACTTTATCCATCAACGAAAGCAAGATTCCGCCGTGAATCTTACCACCAAAATTGGCATAAGACGGAATCATCAATTCGGTAATGGTGGTTCGAGAATGATTGACGGTTTTAGGGGATTGACTTTGCATAATTGAATATTTATAGAAACGAAGCTGAAGGTCGTTTTACAAGAATCTTTCTTTTAATTCGGGAGTAGGAATACGGCAAACGTCTTTTTTACCAAAGAAACGATAGCGGTTTCGGGCGATGAAATCGTAACAAAAATCTCTGAAAAAACGGGGTAGAATTTTAAAAATGTAGGCGTACTTCCAGAAACCATCTAAATGCTTGGCGACGGTGAGTGCGGCATCCGATTTTTTGTAGATTTGATTCTCTTTGAGAAGTACAACCGTCTGAAAATCAGAAGTTTGTAGATTGTATTGCTCCAAAACTCTTTGTCCTTCGGGCGACTGCAACGCAGCAAATTTGAACTGCTTTTTTGAATCTCGGTCGATGACAAAATTCACAAAAGCATTGCATAGATTACATACGCCATCAAAAAGGATTATCATAAGAATAGGTAACCCCGACAGGACTTAGAATCCTGTCGAGGTTGACATTTTAAAACAATTTATCGTAAGGCAAACGACTCAAAATAAGCAATAAGCCCAATCCAAAGAAAATCATCGTTAATTTAAACTTGCGACCATTACCAACCGCACGTTTTGATTTTGCATTACCGATTGTTACCAAAACCGCCGCAATGATATTAGTAGTTGGGTGTTCGATAACCGCTTTGCGAAGTACGGCGTCTTTCATCGAAACTGCCATATCGCCAAATGCTGTTTGTGCCAACGGCGACACAACCAATAGGATAATTCCCAAAAGTAATTGTGTATGCGTTGCAATCAGGGCAAATGTATTGATTTTACGGTGGCTGTCTTCAAAAGCTTTGTTTGAAGTTGTGCCTAAGATTCCGTTTACGGTTGCATAAGCCAATAGAATAATGGCAATAAATGCGACGTAATGGTGTAATTGTAAAATGATATTGTACATGATACCAAATAGGGGTTTAGATTCAAATTTTTGCCAAATCTAATGCGATTCTGCGTAATTTCTAAATATTATTGAAACGAACATTTATTATCAAACCATTAAATCACCTTTTTGGTTTCTATCTTTTTAGTAGCTTTGCCACTTCAATTTATACAAATCATCGTGAAATCAGTTTTTCTACTTTTGATATTACCCGCTTTTTGTTTAGCTCAGAATAACACCAAAGAAGCCGACTCAACCAAAGTTTTGAGCGAAGTTGTGGTGCGTGGATTTGAAACCGAACGCAAACTGCTCGAAACTCCCGCTTCGATTAGTTTATTGACAATCAAAGACTTGCAACGTTTTGATAATACTTCTATGGTAGCAGCCATGAACACCATTGCGGGGGTGCGAATGGAAGAACGTTCGCCGGGGAGTTATCGTCTTTCGATTCGTGGAAGCTCGATTCGCTCGCCATTTGGGGTTCGTAACGTAAAAGTTTATTGGAACGAAATCCCGTTTACTGATGCCAACGGAATCTCGTACCTAAACCTAATTGATATGCAGACCATCGGCAAAGTGGAGGTCATAAAAGGCCCCGCCGGAAGTCTTTATGGTGCAGGTACGGGCGGTGTGATACTTCTGGGTAGTGCAACCGCCAACACCGAAACGGGAAATAGAAAACGAGAAACAAAAAACACCCAAATACAATCGAATTTGCAATTTGGAGATTTTGGTACCCAACGCCGCAGTTTTGCTTTGAGCAACGCAACCGATAAATCGAACTCGGTTTTGAGTTATGCCCATCAGCAGTCTGATGGTTATCGAGAAAACAGCAACATGGTTCGGGATATTCTCAATCTACGCAGTAGTTATTTTGTGAGCGATGCCAAAACCATCAATGTCAGTGCTTTATACGCCGATATTCAATACCGAACTCCAGGTGGATTGACCCAAGCCCAATTTGAAGCGAATCCGCGTGCGGCACGCCCAAGTACTGCTGCCATTGCAGGGCCTGTTGCTCAAAAAGCAGGTATTTATCAAAAGGTTTTTAATCTGGGAGCTTCGCAAGAATACCGATGGAATCAGCATTTTAGCAATGTAACCTCAGTTTTTGGGTCGTTGGGCGATTTCAAAAATCCGTTTTTGACCAATTACGAAACCCGAAACGAGCAAAGCCTCGGTGGACGCACAAGGTTTAGTTATCGTGATGAATTACGTGGGATTCCGTTCAATATCACAGCAGGCGGAGAATTCATCCGAACGGCCTCATTGATAAATAATTACGGAAACCGCCGAGGCGTGCTTGATACCCTCCAGACGAGCGATGACATCAAGTCATGGCAGCATTTTTATTTTGGGCAAATCGAATTAGACCTCCCACACAACATCATTCTGACGATTGGAGCAAGTAGCAACCACGTCAAATATGATTTTTTGAGACGTTCGGATGCCACACGCGGTTTCAAGCCTGTTGACGATTGGTTGCCAACGGCTGTTTCGCCTCGAATCGCATTGTTGAAGAAATTCAAAGACCAAATCTCGGTACACGCCAGTATCAGTCGAGGTTTTTCGCCACCGACGGTTACGGAGTTTGTAACGGGCTACCGAAGCCCATCGTATTTTACGAGCCTTGCCCCCGAAAAAGGTCTTAATTATGAAATCGGTACTCGCGGAGAATTATTCAGAAAACGCCTTAATTTCGATGTAACATTCTTTAGTTTTCAGCTCCAAGATGTTATCGTGAGAGGTATAAATGCCGCGGGCATTGAGGTATTTAACAATGCTGGGCTTACCAAACAAAAAGGTCTTGAGGTTTCGCTCAATGCTTTATTAATTAGCAACGAAAACGGTTTTGTAAGCAACCTTCGTGCTTTTACGACTTTTACTTACAATGATTTCAAATTCACCGATTTTGTAGCCGAGAACCAAAATTTTAGTGGAAAACGCCTACCCGGAACACCCCAAAACGTCTGGATTACGGGCTTTGATTTAGCAACCAAACACGGTGCTTATCTGAATTCGACCCTTAATTTTACGGATAAAATCTGGCTCAATAATGCTAATACTTTCAGTGCCAACTCTTACTGGTTATTGGCCGCAAGGATGGGATATAAAATAAAGTTTAATCATTTTGGAATCGACCTATACGCTGGCGGAGATAACCTTCTGAATCAAATTTATAGCCTCGGTAATGACTTTAATGCCGTCGGAAACCGTTTTTTTAACCCTGCGGCAAGCCGAAATCTCTATGCTGGAATAAATTTTTTGCTGTATTAAGCACTCATTCGCAACAAATTTAGTCCGAATTATGTTTCTCTATTATTGAAGTCACACGTATATCCTTAACAGTTTAGAGAAAGCTTTTATCAACAAAAACTAAGGAGGAACTTCGTTAAATCTTACAGCTATGAGAAGTTTCAATAGAAAAAACGTAATCATTACCGGTGGTTCATCGGGTATAGGATTAGCAACCGCAAAAGAGTTTGCACGTCTCGGAGCAAATCTGTTTCTTTTAGCACGAGGAGAGTCTGGTTTGCAGAATGCCAAAGCCGAACTTTTAAGCATTTTTGGCTCATCAATCAAAGTAGAGATTTTTCCGGTTGATGTTAGTAATCAATCTGATATTCAGCACGTTATCGAATACATCGGCTCTAAATACGGCATTGATGTTTTGATAAATAACGCTGGTTTGGGCGGACATGTTCGGTTTGAAGAAGTGCCTATCGAAAGACTCCAAAACACGATGAATATCAATTATTGGGGTGCTGTGTATGCTACAAAGGCTGCTTGGCAGTACTTAAAAGCATCGAGAGGTAGCTTGGCTTTTGTATCGAGTTTGGCAGGTTACACAGGTATTTACGGATTCTCGAATTATTCTCCGACCAAATTTGCCCTGACTGGCCTTGCCGAAGTACTCAGAATGGAAGGAAAAGACCACGGCATTGGAGTTACTGTTCTGTATCCGCCCGATACCGACACACCGATGATGTCGGACGAGAGACGCACACCGATTCCAGAAACGGTAGCTTTATCGAATGGTGCAAAATTGGTTTCGCCAGAGGTTGTTGCCCAGCGATTTATCAGTGGAATCCAACAAGATAGATTTGAGGTTTTGTGCAATACCCAAAGTCATTTGGTGAGAATCTTGCGGGGTACGATTCCGAGAGTTTATTTCTGGATTTTGGATAGAATCGTTGCCAAAGACCGCAAAAAACGTAATAAATATCAGAAAGAGGATGTCAAATCTCTGATAACTTCTGCTCCTTGATTTTTTCTTGGAGCTTCAAGATACCTCCAATCAGGGCTTCGGGGCGTGGCGGACACCCGGGTACGTACACATCAACAGGTATGATGCGGTCAACACCCTTAACAACGTGGTAGCCATGCTCCCAGTACGGCCCTCCGCAGTTTGAGCAACTTCCCATCGAAATAACATACTTTGGGTCGGCCATTTGCTCGTACAAACGACGAATCCTATCTGCCATTTTGAAAGTAACCGTTCCCGAAATAATCATCAGGTCAGATTGGCGTGGCGAAGGGCGTGGAAAAACCCCAAATCGCTCCAAATCGTAGTTTGAGGCGTAAGTCGCCATCATTTCGATAGCACAGCAAGCTAAACCAAAACCCATCGGCCAGAGAGAGTTGGCTCTTGCCCAGTTGGTCAGCTCGTCAAGCGTTGTCAAAATCACTTCGCTTTCGCCAGTTTTTATGTGTTCGTTCTTATCTAAAGTATTGAAATTCATATCTTTTGAGATTCGGGTTTATACGATAACCCCCTTCATTTAATTCTTTGTGGCAAATTTCTCATTTACTTGCTCATACAAATCCATCGGAACTTTGCCTTTGAAATTGCTCGGTTTTTGGTCGGGGCGAACCCAATCTAAATAACCTTTGCCCCAAGCGTAGGCGAGTCCGATTGCCAAAACTACAATAAAAATGAGCATCTCGACCAGCGAGAACCATCCCCACCAACCATTCGACTGTTCAATCAGTTGTTTTTGACCGAAAACAGTTGCCCACGGAAACAAAAAGACTAATTCGACATCGAAAAGCACAAAAATCAACGCTACAATATAAAACCTAACATTAAACTGAATGTTTGCGTTGCCGATTGGGTCTTCACCCGATTCGTAGGTTGTTAGTTTTTCTTCGTTGGGGTTATTGGGGCGTAGCAGTCGAGAAATCCCGAAAACCAGCACCAACATCAGCATCGAAGCCAATATAAAGAGTAAAACTATGCCAAAATCTGTTATCATATTTTTAGATTGTAATACTACTCGTATTACACTCAAATTTTATGCTAAGTTATGATGATTCTTCTAAAATACAGAGGGTTCGGCGGTATCTTTCTGTTTATGGCTTATAACTATTGAGGGTTGTATTGCCTTTATCCCATCAAAATTATGTTTTTTTGCATTTTGAAATGGAGCATTAAAGATGAAAAAATTAGCGATGGAAGAACTCAACCGACTCTCGGTCGAGGAATTTAAAGAAACCGAAAAGAATCCTTTCTGTATAATTTTAGATGATATTCGGAGTATGAATAACGTAGGCTCGGTTTTCAGAACCGCCGATGCCTTTGCCGCTCAAAAGATTTATTTGTGTGGCATAACGGCCACGCCACCACACCGAGATATTGAAAAAACGGCTTTGGGTGCAACCGAGTCGGTTGATTGGGAATACGCCACAAATGCCGTAGAATTGGTAACTCATTTACAAGCCGATGGGTGGATTGTTATGGCTGTCGAACAAGTAGAAGGAAGCCTGAAACTGAATGATTTTAGCCCCGAGAGAGAAAAAAAGTACGCTTTTGTGATGGGCAATGAAGTTTTTGGAGTCAATGAAGAAATCGTCAAAAATGCCGATTATTGCCTCGAAATTCCGCAATTTGGCACAAAACATTCGCTCAACATTGCCGTAACAACGGGCATCGTCGCTTGGGATTTTATCTCGAAGATTCGATAAAAGTATAAATAAAATACCCCTCTCCCAGTGGAGAGGGGCAGAAGTAAAAACCTTAGTTTCTTTCAGGTCTCAAGCTGCGAACAGTCTTACCAGCTTGCCACATTTCCGAATCACGAAGCTCGGCCAATTCTACCTCCAACTTCTCACGATAATCTGGTTGAGAGTTACGCTCGATAGATTGTTTTGCTTCTTTTTGCGATTTTACGCTATTGTATAATTTCTTGAATACTGGTTTTGTAGCATCATGGAAAGGCTTCCACCAATCCAACGCACCACGTTGAGCGGTTGTTGAACAGTTGGCGTACATCCAGTCCATACCATTTTCGGCAACCAATGGCATCAAAGATTGAGTTAATTCTTCAACCGTTTCGTTGAATGCCTCCGACGGCGTGTGTCCGTTTTCGCGTAATACTTCGTATTGAGCCGCAAAAATACCTTGTATAGCACCCATCAAAGTACCTCTTTCGCCCGTAAGGTCAGATGTTACTTCACGGTAGAAATCTGTCTCGAACAAATAGCCAGAACCTACACCGATACCCATTGCGATACACTTCTCACGTGCATTGCCCGAAGCATCTTGATAAACCGCAAAAGAAGAGTTAAGACCTTTGCCCTCAACGAATAAACGACGAAGCGAAGTACCCGAACCTTTTGGAGCAACCAAGAAAACGTCAACGTTTTTAGGAGGTTTGATACCAGTCTTTTTGCTGTAGGTGATTCCGAAACCGTGTGAAAAATACAGCGATTTACCTTTTTTGAGGTGTTTTTTCACTGTTGGCCACAACTGAATCTGGGCAGCATCCGAAAGTAAGAAGCAGATGATTGTACCTTTTTTCAGGGCTGTCTCGATGTCGAAAAGTGTTTTGCCCGGAACCCATCCGTCAGCAACAGCTTTATCGTAAGTTTTGCCCGGACGTTGTCCAACGATAACGTTGAAACCATTATCACGCATATTCATTGCTTGTCCGGGGCCTTGTACGCCATAGCCAATCACTGCAATGGTTTCTTTGCCCAATACTTCACGTGCTTTTTCGAGAGGAAACTCTTCGCGGGTTACTACTTCTTCTTCAACTCCGCCAAAATTTAATTTTGCCATTTTATTAATTTATTTTTGGTTTAATGCACTGTTTATGCTTATTTATAAATAATATTCCCATTCTGTGATTTCTTCTGGGAGGTACTCTATCAATCCTTGTGGGGTTTTGCCAACGGCTACACGACCCGAACGCACAAACTCGATGATTCCGTGCGGTTTTATGTACTTAAAGAATTCAAAAATCTCGGTTTCGGTACCTGTTTTTTCAATAACCACGTAGTCGAGTCCCCAATAAACCACCCATGCTTTGTAAACTTTGTTGATGGTTTCTACATCGAGCGATTTCCCCCCGAGTGGCGTAGAGATTTTGAAGAGAGCGATTTCGTTATAAACGATTTCGTCGTTGAGATAGCCAAAAACAGCCAAAACCTCAACGATTTTACGAACCTGACGAACGAGTTTTTCGACTTCTTCGCGTTTTTCGTGCTTGATGACAATCGTAAAACGGGAGATTCCTTTACGCTCGGTTTCGGATACGGTTAGAGACTCGATGTTTATCCGACGACGAGTAAAAATAATTGTGATTTTGTTGAGTAATCCTATTGAATTCTCGGTAAAGACGCAAATGGTGTATGTCATTTTAATCGTGAATTAGTGAATTGTAAATGAGTGAATAATTTTAGAGCGAACGGGCGAATATTAATCTTGATTTTAACTATTCACTAATTCGCTCATTCACCATTATTCAAGTCTAATCTCGCTTACGCTTGTACCCGCAGGCACCATCGGGAATACGTTTTCTTCTTTCTCGACAATCACTTCTAATACGTATCCTTTTTGTGACTTTAACATTCTGTCGAGAGAATCGCTCAAGTCTTCTCGTACCGAGCAGGTGTGTCCGTCTAACCCAAAACCTTTTGCAATCGTCACGAAATCAGGGTTTTGTAATTCTACGAATGAATAGCGATTATCGAAGAATAACTGTTGCCATTGACGAACCATCCCTAAGAAATTGTTATTCAAGATAATCAATTTTACGGCTAAACCACTTTGTGCGATTGTTCCGAGTTCTTGGATAGTCATCTGGAAACACCCATCGCCAATCACACCCACAACTTCGCGGTCGGGAGCTCCCATTTTAGCCCCAAATGCAGCAGGAATCGCAAAGCCCATTGTGCCAAGACCGCCCGAAGCGATGTATGAATGAGGTTTTTTGAATTCGTAGTAGCGAGCCGTAACCATTTGGTGCTGCCCAACATCTACAATGATACAAGCCTCTCCGTTTGTTTTATCTGAAAGCATCTTTACGACCTCGGCCATTTTGAGTTTACCTTCTGGCTTTAGGTCTCGCATCGTAACCTTTTGATTTTCAGCGGGTTCGAGTTTTCTAAATTCATTCTTCCAACCCGTAAAATCACCTTTTCGTACCAATGGCATCAGCATCTGCAATGCTATCTTGGCATCTCCAACAACTGGTGCTTCAGTTTTTTTGATTTTTTCGATTTCGGCTGGGTCTATTTCTATATGAACGATTCTGGCTTGTTTCGCAAATTTTGTAGCATCGCCCGTTACTCGGTCATCAAAACGCATACCGATTGCAATCAAAACATCGCATTGGTCGGTCATTACATTAGGTGCATACATGCCGTGCATACCAAGCCAACCCATGTAATTTGGGTGGTCGATTGGCATTGCCGAAAGCCCTAAAAGTGTACTTGCACACGGAATATCCGTTTTTTCGACAAACGCACGGAGTTCGTTCATTGCCTCCGAAATCAAAACACCATGACCAAACAAAATATATGGTCTTTTGGCTTTGTTGATTAACTCGGCCGCTTTTTCGATATGCTCGGTTTTGGGTACGACACGAGGGTTGTAGCTCATCATTTTTTGTACTTTCCTGTACTCAAATGGCTTAGTCATCTTGGCTACTTGGGCATCGCGGGTAAAATCAATCACGACTGGGCCTGGTTTTCCAGAATTAGCAATAAAAAATGCTTTTGCCATTATTTCTGGTACTTCATCGGGGTCGGTAATCTGGTAATTCCATTTGCAGACAGGTGTCGTAACACCAATCATATCGGTTTCTTGGAAGGCATCTGTGCCTAAAAGATTGGATTTGACCTGTCCGATAATACAAACTAACGGAGTACAATCTATGATAGCATCGGCGATTGGAGTGATGAGGTTTGTACCACCCGGACCCGACGTCACCAAACAAACTCCGGTGCGTCCGCTTACGCGAGCGTAACCTTCGGCGGCGTGTCCTGCTCCTTGTTCGTGGCGTACCAAAATATGGTTGAGTCTATCCATGTACGAATACAGAGCATCGTAAGTGGGCATAATCGCCCCGCCCGGATAACCAAATATTGTATCGACGCTTTCGGCAAGCAAGCACTCCATCATAGCTTCGGCACCCGAAAGCATAATTGGTTTCGGAGTTTCTTCGAGTTGCTCATGGGCAACACCGTTTGTTGTCTCGCGTTTGGTTTCTAATTCTATGAAATTTCCCATATTATTAAATGGTGAATGAGTGAATTAGCGAATATTTTTAGAATAAAATTGACGGTTATTTCAACTGAATTCAACGCTTTTCGCTGAAAAATCATTTATCTGTTACGCAACCTTCGTCGGCACCCGAAACACTTTTAACGTATTTGCGTAATACCCCATGCTCTGTAAAAGGAGGTGTCAATGGAACCCAGTTTTTGCGGCGTTCGGCCAATTCTTCATCCGAAATATTCAACTGAATAATTCTCTTTTCGGCATCGAGTGTAATAATATCGCCGTCTTTTACAAAAGCAATCGTACCACCGATGTATGCCTCTGGCGTAACGTGTCCGACCACAAAGCCGTGAGTTCCACCACTGAAACGCCCATCGGTAATCAAGGCTACTTTATCGCCTAAACCTTTACCCATAATTGCCGATGTTGGCTTGAGCATTTCAGGCATTCCGGGTCCACCTTTAGGACCTTCGTAACGGATTACGATTACCGAACCTGCCTTGATTTCGTTATTGGCAATTGCTTCTAACAAACTCTCTTCTTTATCAAAAACTTGTGCAGGGCCTTCAAAACGTAATCCTTCTTTACCTGTAATTTTGGCTACTGCACCCGTTTCGGCAAGGTTTCCTTTCAAAATCTGGATGTGACCAGTCTTTTTGATTGGGTTTGTAATTGGGAAAATAATTTTTTGAGATTCAAAATCTAAATCTGGAGCTTCTTCGAGGTTTTCGGCAACGGTCTTGCCTGTAATTGTCATACAGTCTCCGTGGATGTATCCTTCTTTGTGGAGATACTTCATCACAGCTGGTACACCACCAAGAGCCAAAATATCTTCCATGAAATACTTGCCGCTTGGTTTCAAATCGGCAATGTACGGTGTGCGGTCAGAGATTGCTTGAATATCATCTAATGTCAACGGAATACCCGCCGAGTGTCCGAAGGCTAAATAATGCAAAACCGCATTTGTTGAGCCACCCAACGCCATCACAATTGTCAAGGCGTTTTCGAGCGATTTACGAGTGATTATATCTCTCGGTAAAATCTGTTTTTCGAGGAGGTTCTTCATCGCAGCCCCAATCGCACGGCACTCGGCTTGCTTGCCTTCGTGAGTGGCTGGGTACGACGAGCTGTACGGTAAACTCAATCCCATGGCTTCGATACTCGATGCCATCGTGTTGGCTGTGTACATACCTCCACACGCCCCTTGTCCTGGGATAGAATTCTGAATGATTCCCTTATAATCTTCGTCCGAAATCTGATTAACGGTCTTTTTACCATAAGCCTCAAATGCCGAAACAATATCTAATTTTTGTCCTTTCCAGAGTCCAGTACGGACTGTTCCGCCATAAACCATAATTCCGGGGCGGTTCAAGCGAGCCATCGCCATGATAGCCCCAGGCATATTTTTATCGCAACCCACAACCGTGATTACACCATCGTACCACTGAGCCGAAACGACGTTTTCGATAGAATCGGCAATAATATCACGGCTTGGCAGCGAGAAACTCATACCGTCGTTGCCGTTGGTCATACCATCCGAAACACCAATGGTATGGAAAATCAATCCTACCATGCCATTTTCTTGAATACCTTTCTTAACGTGTACCGAAAGGCCATTTAGATGGATATTACATGGATTGCCCTCATAGCCAGTACTTGCAATACCGATTTGTGGTTTTTTCAAATCGTCTTCTTTTAATCCGATTGCATAAAGCATTGCCTGAGCGGCAGGGTTACTAACTTCTTGTGTAAGGGTTCGGCTGTACTTGTTTAATTCTGACATTTTGCTAAGTTTTGAGCTTCAGAGTTTCAAATAATGTTTAAAATAGCTTCATCTGTGAATATATACCATAAAAAAAGCCCCTGTTCTCGTCGTGAGAAGGGGCTTAGTTTTTGCAAACAAATTCCTTCTCACGTCATTAAGACAAGAGCAGAATATTGACTGCGATGATATTGTTGTTTTGTTGCATAATTCCTTCGCTTTTGGCGAATATTCGCTTATTGCGGATATTTACCTTGTGCAAATAAATTGTATCTGATTTACAATTCAAAATAATTATTGATTTTTTTAAACAGATTTTAATCCAATAGATATAAAATTATCTTTTTCTAAGAATTTGCTGTAAAAAAATAAGCCCCTACTCGGTATGAGCAGGGGCTTTGATTTATAAACACAACGCCATTACTCACACCGAGTGGGTGCAAATAATTAGAATAATGACGATGATAGCGTTTCTAAAAAACATTTTGGCGATTGATTTTGGCAAATATACAAATTATCTAATCTTGGGCAAATTAAAAGGTCTGATTTTTAGGAATTGGATAATTCTAATAGGCATAATCATATCTAAATCGACGGCGATGCGGGGGTCTAAGAAATTTTCGGCGTTTTGTAACCAACCATAAGTATTGACTGGGTATGGGTTGCCATCTTCGTCGAGGCGAAGGTAGGTCAGGTGCAAATGGGTATCCGAACGAGGCATGGCGGCATTGAAACCTGTGCGACCGACCTCGGCCAATTTTTGCCCTGCCCGAACGATTTGCCCAGGTTGCACAAGTACCTTGCGTTGATGTGCATAATACCACAATCCGCTGGTATTGAAATCATAGACCCAAACGTAGTTGCCACCTCGGTATTCGCTTCCTTTTTGCCAGTTGGTTTCGGTTGCCAAAACTACACCATCGCTCACCGAAAGCACATCTATATAGCTCAGCGTGCGGTCGTCGGTATCGTCTTGGTCTTTATCTTTGATGAAAATATCGTGGGCCGGATGGCTCCCTTTCTTGGTATTGTCGAATAAGTCGTAACCTTTGGGGCGATACCCCGAACCCCGACCACCAACTGCCCGATAGTCGAACCCACGCAACGGAAAAACGATGTTTACATTGGTAGAATCGTAATGGTAATTTGGATAAACAGACCGCAAAGCATGGATAACATCTTGAAAACGCTTACGACCACTTTCGGGAGTCTCGCGGTTTTCTCTAATATCCACCAAAAGTTGTTTGTATTCGGTAAAGATTTGTGGGTAATTACTAAATTTTGTATCGGAGCTATCTGCCTGTACCGACACAAAACTCAGTAGTAAAAAAACACTTTTAAGCATCTTAATTTTCATTTGGTTATAAAGAAACGACTTGCTGGAGTCGCTTTTTGAATTACTCAACTATTTTATAAGTTTCTTTGGCTCGTTTTCGAGAAATGGCGTTAAAATGCCACCATTCGCTCTCTATTGGCATGAAACCAGCCCGTATCATAGCATTTCGTAAAACCTTTCGGTTTTCGACTTGCTCTGGGGTTAGTTTACCAGCCTTTAGCATTTGGGTTTCTTTTTTTGGATAAGCCAATTCTCCAAAAAAATCAAATTTTGTACCCATATCTAAGGGCTTTTTTGTGCTTAAATCATAAACTGTCAAATCTACTGCCGAGCCGTAATTATGAATCGAGGTTTCGGTTGGGGTCGAAACAAACTCTCTGCGTCGGGCTGGCGGAATACTATCGAGCAAATTCCACAGAATATGCTGAACCCGCAAGGGTCTGGCTCCGTCATAAATTAACAATCGGTATTCCGGAAAATCCTCCTTTAAAAAATTATGAGCTTTTACCAGCATTTCGGCTGGTTTTTGCTGCAAATAGGCATTTTCTAAATCGCCATAAACATCGGTGTGGACAAAATTATCGGTTGTCGAATACTTTAGCTCAACCATCAAAGTAGGGTCGAGACTTCGGATATTGACCAGCCCCTGATTCTTCATTCGTTGTTCTAATTCCGAAATCCTTCTCGGCACGGCCACAGTCGATGCTTTTTTTGTAACCTTTTGATTTTCAGACGTTTGCTTCTTTGATTTAGGTTTACAACCTACGATATAACCTCCCATCAGAAGCAAAATCAGCATATACAGAAACCCCCTCGAACCTACACGAGCCAAGCACTCAAAGAAGACCTTTTTCGGGTCTGAAACCATATCAAAACTTGTTTTTTTTAGAATTATTACGCTAATTTAACGCACAAATTCATAAAACCGAAACCTTTAGCTCGAATTACCAAACCCTAAACACCAAACCAAAATGGCTTTAAACTACATTTGGGTAGCTTTTTTTATCATTGCATTTGTCATTGCTTTGTTCAAAAACATCTTCATGCACGATACCGAGGTCTTCGATGTATTGGTCAAGGGCATGTTCGATTCGGCAAAAACTGGCTTCGAGATTTCATTGGCCCTGACAGCCGTAATGACGCTTTTTTTGGGTGTGTTGAACATTGGCGAAAAAGCTGGAGCAGTTCGTTTTTTAGCTCGAATCATCGGGCCGTTTATGAATAAGTTATTTCCAGAAGTACCCAAAGACCATCCTGCTCACGGACAAATGATTATGAATTTTTCGGCCAATATGCTGGGTTTAGACAATGCCGCTACGCCTTTTGGCCTGAAAGCGATGCAGAGTCTTCAAGAACTAAACCCCGACAAAGACCGTGCTTCAAATGCCCAAATCATGTTTTTGGTGTTGCATACGTCGGGTCTGACGCTAATTCCGATTTCGATTATGGCCCTCCGAGCTACAGCTAAAGCCGCCGACCCTTCGGATGTATTCATTCCGCTTTTGATAGGTACTTACATCACGACCATCGTGAGTTTGATAATCGTGGCGATTAAACAAAAAATTAACCTTTTCGATAAAACCGTTTTTGCGTGGCTGGGCGGCATCACATCGTTGATAGTTCTTCTATTGTGGTACCTCTCAACCCTCGATAAAGATTCTCTCGAAACATTCTCAAAAGTATATAGTAACTTGATTTTGTTATTGATTATAGTAGTTTTTATAGGTGGCGGAATCTGGAAAAAAATCAATGTTTACGATGCATTTATCGAAGGTGCAAAAGGCGGGTTCGATACTGCCATTAAAATTATTCCGTATTTGGTAGGAATGTTGGTGGCGATTGGTGTTTTCCGTAATTCGGGGGCGATGGATGTCATCACCGATGGCATGAAGATTCTATTTACAGCGATGGGCTTCGATACCCAATTTGTAGATGCACTACCAGTTGCCATTATGCGACCATTGAGTGGTAGTGGTGCCAGAGGATTGATGGTTGATGCGTGGAATACCTACGGTGTGGATAGTTTTACGGGTAGATTGGCCTCTATTTTTCAGGGTACGACAGATACCACATTCTACATCGTTTCATTGTATTTTGGTTCGGTCGGAATCCGCAATTCTCGATACGCCGTTCCGTTTGGGCTTATCGCCGATTTGATAGGCGTACTTGCGGCAATATTCTTGGCCTATTTCTTCTTTATCTGACATTGATTATGTTTATACTCTGCGAGAAAATACCTGTTTTGGTGGGTATTTTCTCGCTTTTTTATTCTGTGGTCGTAATACTGTATCGAAAAAACGTATTTTCGCATTTTGTTATCATTTCCAATGAAAAATAGACTTACGTTAATATTGTATTTTTTGTTCTTGGTAATTCTCCGTTCCGAAGGCCAAAAAGTACCTGTTATCGTGTATGATGGTTCATGGGAAAGATTAGATAACCCTAATATGATTTATGCTTATCATGATACCGACGAAACTTTGACGATTGAACGGATTCTGAAAAAGCCTAAAAAAATTAGATTTGATAAAACAACGGGGTCGTCGCCAACCTACTGGGCAAAAGGAAAACCGTTTTGGTTTAGGTTTCATTTTAAAAACAAAACCGATTTAGAAGCCAATTTGCTTTTTCACCTTAGATTATCAATTGGCGAAAACGTAGAATTTTATGTCGTCAAGAATAACGTTGTCATTGATAAACAGTACATTAGTTGGCTGACACCACAGCAAAACCGTGTAATTAAGCACCGAAACTATATTTTTCCGTATAAATCGGATGCCTTAGAGACGGTTGCTTGCTATATAAAAATCAGTAAAAAGTATGGCTCGATTTCTTTTCCGTTTACGATATGGCAACGCGATTATTTCGATTACTACTTTTGGGCTTTCGATTATCACATGTGGGGCTTTGTAATCGGGGTTTTTCTGTTTGTTAGCTTTTTTGCGATTCTGTTATTTTTTGCATTTAAAGATAAATTGTATCTACACTACGGGTTTTACGTATTTTTTGCTATCAATTTTATTTGTGCCACACAAGGTTATTTTATTAGGTATTATCTAAACGGAGAGTTAGGCGTTGGTGCCGATAAAGCCCGTTACATCAATGCTTTGTTGCTATTATTGTTTAATTGTCTTTTTTTATTGGAATACCTCCAATGGAAAAAACTAAAAAACAGTTTTTTCTCAAACGGAACGTGGTTTTTGGTTGGAATGATGATTTTACTCATTCTGCTGATGTACATAGACCATCTGTTGTTTCGAGATGCCTTGTTCAACGACGACCCCATTACAATTTCTAATTTTTATGTGGTTGTTTTCTGGACTACCCCCATTTTTGAATACGCAGGTTTGGTTTACTGTATTTATAATAACCACCACCGAAAAGAGTCTATTTATTACATATTTGCGAGCTTGCCATTGTTTATCATTGCTACCTACAACGGGCTTAGTAGCTACGAGATTTTTTCGGGGAGTGCGATGGTCGAAATCAATGCTTTTGCTGCGGCATTTATAATAGAGATTGTGGCTTTGTGTTTTTGTTGGCATATAGGTTTAAGGTTATTCGAGAATCGGAACAAGCATTGCTCTCGGAGCAAAGCCACCAGCAGCAACTCCGAACCGAGGCCGTACTCGAAGCCGAAGAGCGAGAACGTGTGAGAATTGCACGAGATTTACACGATGGCGTTGGGCAAATGATAGCGGCCGCCCGAATGGGGCTTGGGAGGTTTAGCTCGAAGAATAAATTGAGCGAACCCGAAATCAATCAAACGCTCGATTTGCTCGAAGATAGCATCAAAGAAATCAGGGAAGTCTCGCACAACATGATGCCTGGCTCACTGATGAAGTTTGGTTTACCAACCGCCTTAAAGCAATTTGTCAATAAAATCAACAACGCCGGAATCCTGAAAGTTGATTTACAAATTATCGGATTAAAAGAACGCCTCGATGAGCGTATCGAAACGATGTTGTATCGGGTTATCCAAGAAGTGATGAATAACATCATCAGGCATTCGGAGGCCACCAATGTCAATATAGAATTGATTCAACACGAAGACGAATTAGTGCTTCTGGTCGAAGACAACGGCAAAGGTTTTGACACCTCCGTAGTAGAAAATCAGGGTATTGGTCTAAAAAATATCACAACAAGGGTCAAATACTTAAACGGAAACGTTAATTTTGATTCCAGAATCGGCAAAGGCACCAGTGTAATTGTTGAGGTTCCTTTGTAATTCATAAGTTTTTAGAGTAAATAAACCAAATCTCACAGCTTCAAATCTAAGACATAATCCACAAACGGACACTGCTGAAAAACCGTTTAAATGAATACCATGAAACTAAAAATACTCGTAGTAGATGACCATCAGATTCTGATTGATGGAATCACTGCTATGCTTCAAGATTTGCCAGGATATGAAGTAGTCGGAAAAGCCCTTGATGGGATTTCGGCATTAAAATTCTTAGAAAGTAACTCAGTGGATATTGTCATTACAGACTTATACATGCCCAAAATGACGGGTACTGAGCTTACACACAAGGTAAAAAAGGCCTTTCCGAATGTAAAAGTCATTGCACTTTCGGTTTCGTACGATGTCTCCATCGTTCACGACTTAATGGATGCCGGTATCTCAGGATTCATCCTCAAAACAATCGGTCGAGATGAATTAATCGAAGCCATTACGACGATTTCGAGCGGAAAACTCTATTTTAGTCGTGAGGTCTCGAACGAGATTCTGCGTAGCCTCAGCAACAAAAACAACGACGAAGTTGAAGAGAACTACCGACTAACCGACCGCGAGATTGAGATTTTGCGGCTGATTTCGCAAGAGTTATCTAATAGCGAGATTGCTGAGAGGCTTTTTATTTCGGAGCGGACCGTCGAAACACACCGTAAAAACATTTACCGAAAGACCAATACCAAGACAATTGTTGGCCTAATAAAATATGCCGTTGAGCAAAAATTGATATAAACGGTGACAATATCCGTACTGGCACGGATAAGACCCCCCGAAAATTTACCCAATCAACGGTATTGTTTTTAACTCCTTTTTAATCCGATATTTGTACTATCAAATATGAGGTTGACTTTATGGCCATGAAACCCCTCATAATCGATGTGTTTTACAAATATCCAAGATTTTTTTAGTGAGTTTAAACTATTTGTGTGAGTTTGGAATCATAGTAGAAAATATAAAATAGTCATGAAAAAACTTGTATTTGAACACCTCGACGAATTAGTTGTGATTTTTCTTTTCTTTATTATAGTGGCGATAAACGCCTTCAGAGCGTGAGTATCAAAACCATCAAATCGACGAAAGTTGGTTTGGTGGTTTTAATAATCAACAGCAGTTTGACGAGAGCAAGAGCAAGGGGCATTCACCTTGCTTTTCTTTTTTTACACAGGTTTTGATTATCTTCGCTCCATGAATACCACTACACTCATTTCATTCCTCAATCAGATTCATTCCGAATTATCTAATCTTCAAGATGATTACTACATTATTGGTAGTTCGGCGATAGTTTTGGCAGGAATCCCACTCCAAGCCGTCGATGATATTGACATTCTGACCTCAACCCGCGATGCCGATTCGCTCAAAAGCCTTTGGCATAATCGTAAACTAAATGATTACACACCCAAAGACGGCGATAAATTTAGGTCGAATTTTGGAAGGTTTATTTTTGAGGGATTCAAAGTCGAGGTAATGGGCGATTTAGAACTAAATACCGACGGAATCTGGCAAAAAGTGCGAGTGAATGATTTTTTAAGAATCGAAACCGAAAAAATATCGCTAAAAATCCCTACGATTGCCGAACAAATCCGAATTTTGGAGGCCTTTGGTCGCTCCAAAGATTTAGCAAAAGTAAAATTGATACAAAATCATGAAGCTCAATAAAGTACATCACATTGCGATTATCTGTTCGGACTACCCCAAATCTAAACATTTCTATACCGATATTCTGGGTTTAGAGATTATCCAAGAGGTTTACAGAGAAGCCCGAGATTCGTACAAATTAGACCTAAAACTCAACGAAAACTACGTAATTGAGCTTTTTTCTTTTCCGAATCCACCCGCACGACCGTCCCGTCCCGAAGCACTCGGACTCAGGCATTTGGCTTTTGAAGTAAATGATGTTGCCGCCGCCGCCGCCGAACTCAACGCCAAAGGCGTGCAAACCGAGCCAATCAGAATTGATGAATACACAGGTAAAAGGTTTACGTTTTTTGCCGACCCCGACGATTTACCACTCGAATTCTACGAAAAGTAGTAACAATTGCTATAACTATGAACTGGTACGACCTCCAAGACCCCAACCAAGCAGATTCGCCTTCGCTTTTGATTTATAAAGACCGTGTTGCCAGCAATATCCAGAAGATGATTGCCATTGCGGGTAATGCCCAAAGGCTCATAACGCACGTTAAGACCAATAAAATGCCCGAAATCGTCGAGATGATGCTCGATGCTGGCATTACTAAATTCAAATGTGCAACCATCGCCGAAGCCGAAATGACGCTCATGGCTGGTGCTAAATACGTAATTATTGCCCACCAATTAGTTGGCCCGAAAATCGCAAGATTGATAGCCTTAAAGCAAAAGTATCCCGATGCTTTTATTGCTTCTTTGGTAGATTGCCCAGAGCAAGTTTTGACCCTGAATGGAGCATTTGCTGAGGCAAATCTAAATGCCAATGTATTTTTAGATGTCAATAACGGCATGGACCGCTCGGGGCATCCGCTCGATGGCAAAATCTTTGAATTATACCAGTTTGCCCAAAGCCAGTCTCACCTAAAACTCCACGGGCTGCACGTTTATGACGGACACCTACGAGATACCGATTTTGAAGAACGTAAAGCCAAAATCAATGAAGGCTTTGTAGATGTTCAGCATTTTATTGATAAAATCGTTGAGAGTGGCGGCTCGACCCCGATGGTTATTGCGGGCGGTACACCTGCTTTTACTTCGCATGCTTTGCGAGACAAAACCTTTTGTAGTCCCGGGACTTGCGTTTTGTGGGATTGGGGCTATGGCGATAAACTCCCCGAGCAACCTTTCGACTACGCCGCCATCGTCCTGACGAGGGTAGTTTCTAAACCCAAGCACGGAATCGTAACCGTCGATATGGGACACAAAGCCGTTGCTGCCGAAAACCCGATTGATAAACGCATTCGTTTTCTGAATCTAACTGATTATGAATTAATCGGCCAAAGCGAAGAACACGGTGTTTTGCAAGTAAAAGATTGGGATAATATCAAAGTCGGCGATGTGCTTTATGGTGTGCCGTACCACGTTTGCCCGACGGTAAACCTTTATGACGAAGCATATTTTGTCGAAAATCACCAAATAACCCATACCGTGCAAGTTTTAGGTCGCAAACGAAGAATTACTTTGTAGCACGACTTTTCAAGTCGTGTAATAATAAAATGTAGCACAATAAACAGTGCTACATTTGTTAAGTTCACCACTCAACCACACAAATATACCATTCTTCCTCAAAACCCAATAAAATCTCTGCGATTCCGTCTTCAAATCAAATACCGAGTTGATGGATACAACCGAACAAAATAGAGAAATTCAAAATACCTTCAAAAGCGAACGCAGGCGACTGTTGGATTATATCCGACCGAGGGTACCTTCGCCATCGGACGCCGAAGATGTATTGCAGGATGTTTTCTATGAATTTGTCGAAATGTACCGACTCACCAAGCCAATTGACCAAACGATAGCTTGGCTTTTTACGGTGGCTCGAAACAAAATCAATGATTTGTATCGTGGTCGTAAAGCTCAAAACATCGAAGAACAGATTTTTTCGGTAGATAACGAAGACGAAAACCTTTCGATTTTTGATATTTTGCCCGATGAATCTATCAACGACCCACTTCTGAAAGAGACTATCCTCGAAGCATTGGGCGAGGCCTTAGAAGAATTACCAACGCACCAAAGATTGGTTTTTGAGATGCACGAATTAGAAGATAAATCTTTTAAAGAAATTGCCGAAATCACAGGGGCGAACACAAACACATTGCTTTCAGAAAAACGTCAAGCGGTTTTGTATTTGAGAGATAGGCTACGGTATTTGTACGAAGAAATATTTAACTAAAAATTGTTGAAAAATGCACTTTACTTGGATTTTAGGCGGAATCGTTATCGGAGTTATAGCGGTTGTCGCATTGAGTTTTGCCGTCATGTATTTATGGAATTGGCTCGCTCCCGAAGTTTTTAATTTACCCAAAATCAAATTCAAACACGCTTTCGGAATCTTGATTTTAAGTAAGATTCTCTTCGGAGGTTTTGGCGGAAGGCACTGGCACAATCACCATGAGAAATTCGGCGAAAACCACCATAAAGAATGGAAAATGGAGAAAAAATAATTAGTAATCAAAAATATTAAATCAGAAAAAATGAAGAAGTTTTGGATTTTGAGAATGGCAGTTTTTGCGATAGGATTCGTAGTTTTAGGTGGATTTGTGGTAATGAGCCTCTGGAATTGGCTGATTCCGAGCATATTTGGGTTAACCACAATCACTTTTGTTCAGGCATTGGGTTTATTAGTTTTATCTAAAATTTTGTTTGGTGGCTTTAGAGGCGGTGGCGGATGTTTTGGCGGGGGTCGTCACCATTATTGGAAACAAAAAATGGCCGATAAATGGAGTAATATGACACCCGAACAGCGTGAAGAATTTAAAAATACGATGAAAAGCCGTTTCGGTCGCTGGAAAACCGAATAATTTTAGCACGATTTTTCAAATCATGTATAAATCAACCGTGGCACGGTTTCTCGTGCCACGGTTTTTTCATTGTTTATAACCTCTCCATTCTGGCCGTAAAATGCCTCAAAAATGGTGGTTCGTACACGATTTTCAAGCCTGTCGCTTTTTCTTTTTCTTCGAGAATATCATCAAAAACATCTAAGACATAATCTACGTGGCTTTGTGTATAAACCCTACGAGGAATCGCCAAGCGAACTAACTCAGAAGGAGCTGCCAGAAACTTACCGTTTTCGTCGGTTTTCCCGAACATCAACGAGCCGATTTCAACACAACGGATGCCGCCTTTGATATATAAATCACAAACCAAAGCCTGCCCAGGAAACTGCTCGACGGGTATATGGCTATACAAAGCCTTAGCATCTACATAAATGGCGTGTCCGCCAAAAGGCTTCACAACGGGGATTCCCTTTGCATCGAGGTGTTTACCGAGATACTCAGTACTTTTGATTCGATAATGCAAATAATCGTGTTCAAAAACCTCTTGTAGCCCAATCGCCATCGCTTCCATATCACGCCCTGCCAAGCCGCCATAAGTGGCGAATCCTTCCGAAATAATCAAAAGATTGGTACATTTTTGGGCAAGTTCGGCATCTTTCAGTACCAAAAGCCCACCCATATTTACCAAAGCGTCTTTTTTGGCACTCATCACAAAGGCATCGGACATCGAAAGCATTTCGGTAGCAATCTGCTTGTAGGTTTTGTCTTGATAACCCAATTCTCGATGCTTCACAAAGTAGGCATTTTCAGCGATTCTACATCCGTCAATTACAAATAATACACCGTATTTTGAGCATAAATTTCTTACGGCATAGGCATTTTCCATACTTACGGGTTGGCCGCCTGCCGAATTATTGGTTACGGTCAAGATAATCGCTCCGATATTCTCTGCACCGTGTTTTTTAATTAATTCTTCGGCTTTTTCGATACTCATATTGCCTTTAAATGGCAATTCCTTTGCCGGATTGTACGATTCATCGGGCATACAATCAAAAGCCTGCGAACCCACAAATTCGATATTGGCACGAGTTGTATCGAAATGCGTATTGCTGATAAAAACTTTATCTTTTCCGCCCAGAATTCCGTACAAAATTCGTTCGGCGGCACGGCCTTGGTGAGTCGGAATCACGTAAGGCATTTGAGTAAGGTCTTTTACTACACTTTCGAGGTGTTCCCAGCTTCTGGCACCAGCATAAGACTCATCGCCAATCATGATACCCGCCCACTGGCGGTCGCTCATGGCCGATGTGCCGCTATCGGTAAGCCAATCAATATATACATCTTCAGATTTTATCAGAAATGGGTTATAACCCGCATTTTTTAGGGTTTTGTGGCGGTATTCTTCGGTAGTCATTTTGATAGGTTCGACTACCTTGATACGGAACGGCTCCGCCAAAGTACGCTGCTTCGACATACGATTTTTCAGTATTTAGAATGTAAACAGAATGAGTCCTTTATGAGCAAAGCCCAAAGGATTTAACGATAAATTTTGATAATAAAACGGGGATTTCTTAACGCTGACAGGGTTTGAACGCCAGAGAGCAAGTCCCTGTTAGCGTTAAACCTACAAACTATCGAAGAAAGGTATGTCGTCTTTGATTAATTTAAAAGAAAACATAAATGAAGCGGTTTTATTGTTACAAATTTAATGAGATTATAGATTTTTACAATATCCCGAATTACGAAAAATATTCAATCGTAATTTTTGTACATTTGACCCGAATTTGAAGATATAGACAATTAGATTAACAAATAATGGATTTGTTTTATAGAAAAGCTGGCGAGGGCCAGCCAATAGTGATTCTCCACGGAGTATTTGGGTCTTCTGATAATTGGTTTACAATCAGTAAGATTTTGGCCGAAAAAGGTTTTGAGGTTTATACACTCGATGCTCGAAATCACGGACAATCGCCTCGTAGCGAGGATTTTAGCTACGACCTCATGGCCGATGATTTGCACGAATTCATCGAAAAACACCAAATCAAAAACCCAATCATTGTCGGGCATTCGATGGGCGGCAAAACCAGTATGCTTTATGCCATGAAATACCCCGATACATTCAGTAAATTGGTTGTCGTCGATATTGCCCCTAAGTTTTACCCAACTCATCACGAGCATATAATCAAAGGTTTGAATGCTATCAATTTGGATGAATTGAAAAGCCGAAACGAAGCCGAAACGATTGCGATTCAGTATATTCCGAATTTTGGCGAACGCCAATTTTTATTAAAAAACCTGTATCGTAACGAAGCTGGTAAATTCGACTGGCGAATCAATCTACCTGTTTTATCTAAAGAAATTTATCAAATTGGGGGCGATTTTGATAGAATCCGTAAAGTAACCGAGCCAACTCTTTTTATACGTGGTAGCGAGTCAGGTTATATTTCAGACGAAGATATTCCGATGATTCAAGAGACATTCCCAAACGCCACCATCGAAACCATCGAAGGGGCTGGGCATTGGGTTCAGGCCGAAAAACCAGAAGCATTCGTAGATACTTTGGTTAAGTTTTGTTTGTAAATTGATTTATTTACACTTGACATTTTATCCTTAAATTGTACATTTGTACACAATAAATGCGTAAAATATGGATTTGATTTTAGAAAATATTCAGCCAGAACAAGTGCAAGTTTTTAAGAAAATGGCTAAATTATTGAGCATTCGTACAAAAATCAGAAATAAGAACTTGAGCGAATCAGAAGAAGATAAGGCATTATTTACGGCAATGGAAGAAGGTTTAAAAACTGAAAATTTGACCGAAACAGAAAAAAATAACTTTATCGACTCGCTTGGCAAATGAAAACCATTATCAAAGGAAGTTTTGTCAGAGATGCTAAAAAACTTTCTAAAGACTCACAACTTAAATTGAGAGCTATTTTGCTTGAAATAGAATCAGCAGATAATTTGTCCCAAATTGCAAATTTGAAGAAAATGACAGGCTATAAAAACGCCTATCGAATCAGAATGGGAGATTATAGAATCGGGTTTTATGTAGATTCTGATACGTTAATAATTTCTCGGATACTTCATCGAAAAGAAATTTACGATTACTTCCCTGATTGACAAATCAAAATATATCCATTCAACAACATTTTAATCCATCTGTAAGTGACTTATTTTGCCATATCATTTCTAAATCATTACATTTGAAACAGATTTCATTAACTAAATCGTAAAACAATGAAAAGAAGCACCCTTATTATTGCAGTTATTGCTTTGATTTTTGTCATGTATGGTTGTAGCACTTACAACGGGCTGGTCGGAAAAGACCAAAACGTGAAAGGTAAGTGGGCCAACGTACAAACCCAATACCAACGCCGAGCAGACCTTATCCCGAATCTTGTGAATACCGTAAAAGGTGCAGCAGACTTCGAAAAATCGACACTTACACAAGTGATTGAGGCTCGCTCGAAGGCAACGTCTATCCAACTTAAAGCTGATGATTTGACACCAGAAAACATCCAGAAGTTTCAGGCTGCTCAAGACCAATTGAGCGGAGCATTGAGCCGTTTGTTAGTTTCGGTTGAGCAATATCCTCAATTAAAGGCAAATCAAAACTTTTTGGAGCTTCAAGCTCAGTTAGAAGGCACCGAAAACCGTATTGGTGTTGCTCGTAATGAGTTCAATACGGCCGTACAAGATTACAACTCTTCGGCTTTGACATTCCCGACAAATATCTTCGGAAAAATGTTCGGATTCACCGAAAAAGGTTTCTTCCAAGCATCGGATGCAGCACAGTCGGCACCGTCGGTTAAGTTCTAATATATAGTTTCGAGTTTCTGGTTTGGGGTTTATACTTCAAGCCAGAAACTTCAAACCAGAAGCTAAAATTATGTTTTCAGAAGCAGAAAAAGACAAAATAGTTTCCGCTATTCGTGCAGCCGAACTCAATACATCGGGCGAAATAAAGGTTCATATCGAAGAAAAATGCTTGGCAGATACACCTATCGACCGAGCAAAAGAACTTTTTTTTCAGTTAAACCTCAATAAAACTGCTCAGCAAAATGGCGTTTTGTTCTATCTGGCTCATGGAGATAGAAAATTTGCTGTTTTGGGAGATGCCGGAATCGACAAAGTTGTTCCTGCTGATTTTTGGGAGAGTACAAAAGATACCCTCAAATCATACTTTAGCCAAAACCAGATGGTCGAGGGCTTGTGTGAAGGCATAAAAATAGCTGGCGAACAACTCAAAAAGTATTTTCCGTACCAATCAGACGATGTCAACGAGATTTCGGACGATATTTCGATTGGTTAATATCACCAGCCTCTACAAATTTTATCAATGACAAATTGATGCAAAAGAAATTCTTATTCTTCATATTTTTTATCCAGTCGCTGGTTTTTGCTCAGGATATTCCCAAGCCACAATCGCCGCCTCGTATGCTCAATGATTACGTGGGTGGACTATTGAGCAACTCGGAAGCCGAGCAATTAGAACAAAAACTCCGTGGCTATCGAGATTCGACCTCGACCGAAATCGCCGTCGTAATCGTAAAATCGGTGCAACCCTACGATATTAGCGAGTATGCCTTCAAACTTGGTAAAGAATGGGGTGTCGGAAGCAAAAAAAATAATGGTGTTGTACTGCTTTGGGCTCCGGGCGATAGAAAAATCTTTATCGCAACGGGTTACGGACTCGAAGGTTCAATACCCGATGCCTACGCAAAACGGATTGTTGAGCAGGTATTAAAGCCAAATTTCAGAGAATTACGCTATTATCAAGGCCTCGACCAAGCAACTACCGAGCTAATCAAATACGCAAAAGGCGAGTACAAAGAGCGTCCGAAAAATAGTGGTGAAGACGAAGGTGATGCCCTTTTCGGGTTTATCATCATCTTAATCATCATCATTGTGATTATTATCATCGTTCGCAAAAATCGTGGTGGTGGAAGCAATAATCATCGTGGTGGCGGTGGCTGGATTCCGTACACAACCTACACTGGGTGGGGTTCGTCTTCGGGCGGATGGTCATCGAGTGGTGGCGATAGTGGCGGTGGCGGATTCGACTTCGGCGGCTTTGGTGGTGGAGATTTTGGCGGTGGTGGTGCTGGCGGAGATTATTAGTAGTGTACGGTTTAACAATAACAAAACTCTGACAGGGTTTTAAACGCCCGACGGCAAGTCCTGTCAGAGTTATTTAGAAGTAATATTTCCTTCGATATTGAATGTTTTCTTTGAACCAATAAATAATTCTTGCCAACCTTCGATTTTGTAATTCTGGATTCGGTTATTCTCTAAAACCATTTTTAGCGTTTTCGACGATTCGTAGAGATAATTTTTGGTGTTTAGCTTCGCCTCAATTCTTCGAGGATTTTTCTTATCGTCAAACACAATTTCTAAACGATTTACGGGTAGTTTTTCGCCATTTTTTAATTGATAAACCACCAACGAATCATTCTCTGCTTTATCGTAGCTCAATTGGTAGGCTTGTTTGTTTAAATCGGCTTGTACAAACAATTCTAATTCTTTTTCCCAATTGATTTTATCGAGTTCTACATCCTCTTTCTTATCATTGAGCAATACCCTTTTCTGAATCTTTACCTTAGTTTTTGTCAATTCCTGAATCTGACTTTTGATAAATCCAGCCAAATCGTAATATACTTTTACTTGATTTTCTGATTGCTGATTCTGGCACGAAATCGTTAGTATCATCAGCGAAAAAAGAAGCAGTAATCTCATTTAGGTTGTTTTTATGAATATTTAGTAATTGTTAGAATCATTTGAATATTCCGAATCGCTCGAATTTTGTTTTGAAAACTGATAATTAATTCGTCATTCGGATAAATCGGATTATTCAGAATAGCTTTGTACTTATAATCTGATAACCAGTATCTTTTGGTCAAAGTTCAATAAAAAAGCCTCGTAGGGTTTCCTACAAGGCTTTTGTTTATTGGCAGATTGCCGATTAATCATCGCAAGCACCCTCTGTGCAGCAACGGTTGTATTTCTTAGCAAGTGCTTTGTATTGGCTTTCGCTCAATTGGATATAAACTTTGTTGTCGTCGCCAACTTTAACATCTTGTTTTGTGAAGCTGTAGTTTACATCAATCGGCAAATTAATATTTTGCTCGCTTGCTACGCTACCGTTTTTAACACAAACTTGTACATTTTTAGAAGTAGAAGTTTCGCCAGTTGCAGTGTATCCGTAAACCGATTTTACTGGAACTTGGAATGTACCAAGGCAAAGCGTTTTTTCGGCAACTTCTCCTTTTGCCAACTTACCTGTCTTTCTATACGTACCAATCAAAGTTACGCTTTCGGTTGATACTTTTGATGAACCATCTTGAACTTCGGTTTTACCAGTAAAGTTGATTTTTTGGTCAGCACATTTGCCATCACCCGATGCTGTTCCGCTCGATGCTGCCGCTGTGCTGTTATTTACTTTTTTAGTGAAGTCTTCGCCCGATGAACTCGCTGCTGCATCAACTGCACATTCTTTGTATGCTTTGCTAAGTGCTTTAAATTGGTCTTCGCTTACATTCAATACCATCGAAGTAGCATCGCCCATTTGTACATCTTGCTTAGTGATTTTGTAGCTAAGGTTTAGAGGTAATGCCAATACCATATCAGCAGGTTTGGTATTTCCTTGAGCACAAACCTCGATAGTTTGCGAAAGTGGCTTGATTTCGCCTTTAGCAAGGTATTCGTAAGTAGCTCTTACAGGAATTGAGTACGAACCAAGACAAAGTTTTTTATTGCCGCTAACCGCTACAATCTGTATATCTTTGCGAGTATTCAATACATCTCCGCCTTGGATTTGCCCTTTACCGCTGATGTTGATTTTCTGCGTTTGGCAAGTAACCTCTGGCAACAACGAAACTGGCTTTGGAGCAGGCACACAACTTGGTACGTAGAATACGTTACCGCATTTTTTCATGATGTAAACGTAGCAACTACCGTCTTTTGAAGGAATCTTGTATCCAGGAAAATCTTTCCCTAACTCAGACCAAGCGTATTTGTGACCTTTGGCATAAGCACCCATCCAGCCTACTTTGCCCGCCGGAAGTACTTCTGGAGTAATTTGGCTTGCGTTGAAAGCAGCATCTTTGAAACCTGAGTAACCTAATGCCACGAAAAGGTTATCCATCTCAGGACGACTGTTTTTAATATTTTTAGAGTAAACTTTTTGCAGGTGAGCATACGCCGACTGTGCTGTGTGTTTCGGAATCTCGCCAAACTGAGGGCTTGTTCCTAATACTTTCAAAACTACTGGGGTCTGTGCAGGAGCTGATTTGAAAACGGCGTGATTTAATAAATTACATGGCGACGCAGTATATCCTTCAGGACACTGGGCTGTGGTGATGAAAGGCAAAAACATTGCTACAGCCAAATAGCGTAGTATATTCGTTTTCATTTTCAAGGGATTAATTAAGTTTTGTATGATTTTATAAATTTGAGCAATGTTAAGAAAAATTTAGGGTAAAAAGGCATTCCGAGTGCATTTATTTTTAAAAAACCTATTAAATGACACATATTGGGGCGGTTTTTACTTTTTTTGTGGAAGTAAATCCTCATAAAAAACTTAACCCCACCGCTATCGTGAGCAGTGGGGTAAGTGTCCATCTATTCAACCCTAACCTATTAAACTATGAAAATTTAATAATTCTTTGTCCAAAATTTGAGCCTTATCTTCCGAGCATATCAACCACCATTGGGGTTTCTGTGTCTTCTTGTGTCGGCTCAATGTTTACCTTGTAACTCCAAAGGTAATTGATAACGCCTGCTGTAACATTTACTTTACGTTTCCAGTCTTTGGCATCTGCTTTGTTACTTTTCACTAACTTAGCATTGATAGTAGCTACTGCTTCATTAAACGCCTCTTTCTTGTCTGCACTTACCGCCATAAGCTTAGACGGTGATGTATTATATAAGGTAACTACTTCTGTAAATATATGCCAATTTTCTGACTTAACAATTTTTTTCGCATTTTTGTTCATAAAACCTGCGAAATCAACCTCAGCACCTCTCGCCAATATCATTTCTTTTCTTGCTGAGTCACGGTCATTTGCTTTTACAATATTTGGTAGTGTGATGAATGACCCGAACAACACTGCAAATATAACGGATTTAATTTGTACTTTCATGTTTTTTTACAATTATTTTTTGTGGATGACGATGCAAAACTACAACACAAATTAATACAATCCAAATTTTATCCGAGAGGTTCAACCAAATTTTATTCTTCAAAAATTCCTATTTTAATATTATATTCAGAATTTTAGATATAGAAATTGTGTTTTTAAAAAATATTATGCGTATAAAAAAAGTACAATTAAAATTTTATTCTTATTTCAAGTAAATCAAAAATTCTTTGAAAAATACAATCATTCGTTAAAATAAGTCATTGTTTTTTCGATACCTTGCGTACAAAAACTGAGTATCATATCATTTGCTTTGTCTAAACGACCGACCAATTCGGCCATTTCGCTCTCATCGAAGGGGCTTAAAACGTAATTTACTTGGGCTCCGCGAAAAAAATTACTGCCGATTCCGAATCTCAATCGAGCGTAATTAGCTGACTTTAAGACTTCTTCGATATTTCGCAACCCGTTTTGCCCACCGTGCGAGCCTTTCATCTTCATGCGGAGTTTTCCGAAAGGCAAAGCCAGGTCATCGCAGATAACCAAGACATTCTCAATCGGAATCTTGAGGGCTTGCATCCAGTAATTGACGGCCTTACCGCTCAAGTTCATGTAAGTCGTTGGCTTGACCAAATATATCTGTTTGCCTTTGTGTTTGAGTTCGGTCACGTAGGCGTGTCTATCTAATTTGAATTCGAGGTTGTTTTGTGCAGCCAGCCTGTCTAAAACCATAAAACCAGCATTATGACGCGTAAAGGCGTACTCTGCACCGATGTTTCCTAATCCTACTATAAGAAATTTCATTTTTTTTACTCAGTGAATAGTGAATAAATCAATAACTTTGCTCAAAAGTTTTTAGTTCAATGCTCAAAGTTCAAGGTTCAATGAAGAATTTCACTCGGCTTTGTACTTTGAGCATTGAATCTTGAACATCAGATATAATGCAAAAACGCCTTATTCTTAGCAATCCGTTGCTCGATATTACGCTCAATCGTTTGTGTCAACAATTGATTGAGAACCACGCCGATTTCTCTGACTCAGTTATCTTGGGTTTGCAGCCTCGTGGCATTTACTTGGCAGAGCGAATCACCCAAAAACTCCGTACATTAACCAGTCAAGAGATAAAACTTGGGTATCTCGATGCTACGTTTTTTAGAGATGATTTTCGACGTAGAGACTCTCCACTAAAACCCAATGCCACCAAAGTTCCGTTTGTGATTGAGGGTAAAAAAGTCATATTGATAGATGATGTTTTGGCTACTGGCCGAATGGTACGTGCGGCTCTCGATGCCATGCAGGCATTCGGAAGACCCGAAAAGGTCGAACTTTTGTGCCTTATAAACCGCCGCTACGAAAGAGACATTCCGATTCAGCCAGATTATACGGGTATGCGAGTCAATACGCTCGATACGCAACGTGTGTTGGTAGAATGGACTGAGCAAGGTGCTGATGAAGACAGAATTTGGTTGATTGGATAAAATAAAAACAATGCTTACAAAAAGAATTATTCCTTGTTTAGATATAAAAGATGGTCGAACCGTAAAAGGAACCAATTTTGTGAATCTGCGTGATGCCGGCGACCCAGTCGAATTAGGGGCTTTATATGCCGAACAAGGTGCTGATGAATTGGTATTTTTGGATATTACGGCAACTGTCGAAGACCGCAAGACGCTGATTGATTTGGTACGCAATGTTGCTCGAAAGGTAAATATTCCGTTTTGTGTTGGTGGTGGAATCTCGTCGGTCTCGGATGTTTCAAAACTACTCAATGCAGGGGCCGATAAAGTTTCGGTCAATTCGTCGGCGGTGCGTAACCCGCAATTAATCAATGATTTAGCTCTCGAATTTGGTTCTCAGTGTATCGTTGTGGCGATTGATACCCGTAACCTTACCCCCACTCCCAACGGAGAGAGGAGCATGGATTTTGTACATACACACGGAGGCCGAAAACCGACAGAATTGAAAACCATCGAATGGGCTAAAGAAGTAGAAGACCGTGGTGCGGGAGAGATTTTGTTGACTTCTATGGATACCGACGGCACAAAGGCTGGATTTGCATTAGAATTGACGGCTACAATTTCTGAAAATGCCAATATTCCGATAATTGCTTCGGGCGGAGCAGGTACGATGGAGCATTTTTATGATGTTTTTACGAGCGGCAAAGCCGATGCTGGCTTGGCGGCAAGTATTTTTCACTTCAAAGAAATCGGGATTCCCGAATTAAAACATTACCTCAAAGAAAAAGGTGTTGCCATGAGAATTTAGGATTTGGCTCGAAATCCTGAATATTTACAGCATTATCATAAACAAAAATCGAGCAATCGTTTTTATTCATACAAATCATGGTTTAAATTTGGTTGATATTTAAACCACAAACCGTATGAAATTCCACGCTTTTCCGTTTTTAAGATACGTTTTGCTGATGATTATCGGGATAATCGGTTATATCCAAACTGATTACTTCGAGAACTTCATTTACTGGATTTTTAGCCTCGGAATTACCGCTTTCTGTGCTACGATATATTTCAAGAACTCCACTCTTCGGGGTTTTCTGGGGGCGATTGTCTTCATTTGTTTTGGGTGGATTCTGACCTATCTCAATACTCCAATTCACAATTCGAATCATTTTTTAAATTCGACAGAATTTACTCATTATCAGGTTGTTATTGCTTCAAATGCCGAAACAAAAGCAAAAACTTACAAAGTAGAAGCCCAAGTAAACGCCATCAGAACCAATGACGGCTGGCAAAAAACTAAGGGCAAGGTGTTGCTTTATTTTGATAAAAAAGCCTCTGATAAACCAGTTTATGGCGATGTGTTTCTGCTCAAAGGAATGCCCCGCGAAATCGAAGGACCTAAGAACCCTTATGAGTTCGATTACCGCCGATTTATGCAGTTTCGGGGTTTTTATGCCCACCATTTTTTGTACGAAAGTGATTTTGTCAAGGTCGGGAATCAACCTCAAAATCCAATTCTAAAGTTTGCTTACGCAGCCAATCGCTATGCCGATAGTGTATTTGTAAAAAATATCGGAACCGAGCAAGAATATGCCATTGCAACGGCGGTGGTGATTGGCACTCGCGATTACATCGACAACGATTTACTCAATGCCTACTCAGCGGCAGGAGCAGTTCATGTACTTTCAGTTTCGGGGATGCACGTGGCTATTTTGTTTGTGGTACTACAATTTCTCTTTAAAAAAATCAAAAACCTAAAAAATGGAAATCTGATTTTTGCGGCAATCGTCATCTTGTTACTGTGGATATACGCCATTTTTACAGGTTTATCATCGACGGTTCTGCGTGCGACGGTCATGTTTACAATAGTTCAAATCGCCGAAGTCATTATCCGAAAAGGCAATATTTATAACACGCTTTCGGTTTCGGCTTTTATTTTGCTTTGCTACAATCCGTATTGGATTCTCGATGTGGGTTTTCAATTATCGTATTTGGCCATCGTCGGAATTGTCTATTTACAACCGTATCTACGAAGAATCGTAACGCCAACCAACCCGATTTTGAATAACATTTGGGAGATAACTTGCGTATCGTTTGCCGCACAAGTAGCCACTTTTCCGTTAGGAGTTTATTATTTTCATCAGTTTCCAAGCTATTTTCTTTTGGCGAATCCTGCGGTTTTTTGGTTATCAGAGTTGATTTTACCTTTAGGATTATGCTTGCTGCTATTTTCGTGGGTTCCGATGATACCAGAATTTATCGGTTGGTGCCTTAAATGGATTTTGTACGGATTGAATAAGTCAATTTTTGGTGTAGAGACAATTCCTTATTCGACAATAAAAGGCTTTGCAATTTCGGTAACTGAATTGCTCGTAATTTATTTAATCATCGTTTTGATTATCGCCTTTTTCCGAAGAAGCGAATTGAATTACCTAAAAATGAGCCTTTTGTGCTTAATTGGACTGTTTGGGTGGAATTTCTTTGAGGATTCTCAACAAAGCAAACAGCAACAACTGACCTTTCATTTTATCCCTCGCAAATCGGGAATTACGCTAATCGAAGGCAAATCTGCAACTTTCATCGGTGATTCGACCCTTTTACAAAATCCGAAAATCTACGATTATCACCTCAAAAACTATTATGATAATTACGGAATCTCATACAAAAGTTTCGTTGATGTTGCGAAATACACCAATACTAACGGTATGACCATTATCGAAACCAATGGTAGGCGAATTTTGTGGCTTCAAAAACCATTTCGAGGTAAAATCAATGGCTCGGTAGATTATCTGTTATTATCGAACAATGCCATCCGAAAACTGCATCCTGCCATCGAAAATATGGATTTCAAACAAGTAATTGTTGATGATTCTAACAAACGTTATGTTGTAGAAAGCCTTAAAAACCAAGCGGATAGCCTGAAAATAAACCTCATATCGCTGCACGAGACGGGTGCGGTTAGCATAAGTAAGAATTAAACTATTGAGAGATTCTTAATTCGACTTTTTCAAATACTGTCTTGTAAACTCAACCCAATCAGCAGTTTCGTCGGGGATTTTCACATCGGGTTTGATACCCACGTTATCAATCGGATTATTGGGTAATCGTGGACTCTTAGCCAATGCAAAAGCAATACGCCACCCATAACACGGCAAAGCCCAATCTCGGACATCGGTATAATCGGCAAGACCTTTGGTGTTTTCACCAAAAAATGTCACTTTTTTGCTTTGTTTTGCTTCAAAAATCATATTTTCGGCAGTACTTGCTGTGTTTCTATTTGCCAAAATCGCAACCTTTTTAGGAGTATTCATCACTACTCCGTAGGTAAATTCTTTGTCTGGTCCTTTGATAAATCTACCGATATTCGACTGCATATCTCGCAAAATTGGCTGTAATTTAGGCACCAAACGCTCTTGGTAAATCGGAATACTCTGAATTACCTCTAATTCGTGAGCAATCGAGATGATGTTTTCTTCGCTTGCCCTAAAAAATCCTGATTGGCGAACGATTGGATTTGTATAAATAAACGGAAACAGCGGAACGTACGAAAAATCATCGCCGCCTGGGTTATTGCGAATGTCAATGATGAGGTTGGGCGTTGTACCCAGAATTTCGAGGTTCTTCGATACCAAATCGGCAACTAATTCATAGGCGTTGCTCATCGTAAATGGCGGTAGTACAATAAGAGCGGTTTCATCGTCAAGTTTTTCGACTCGGTAATCGGCGATTTTCTGTTGGATTTCGACCGTAGAAGCCGTTTCGGCAGGCTTGGGATAAACCTTTTGAAATTTGTAGATATTCTCTAAAACCAAAAAGTCTTTTACTTCACGAGTGAGGCATTTTTCGCCCGAAAAATCGGCATAATAGTAAGTTGTTGTGTAGCGATTGGGGGCAACCTGTGTCATTTCAAACTTGGTTTTGCCAGCCTTCCATCGGCTGTCTCGGTCTGAAAGCAGAAAGGCAGAAAACTTATTTTCGTTGTTTTTATCTCTAACAATTCCCAGACGATACCCTTTGTCGTCGCTCTCCCAAATTCCTTCGACAGATTTCAACTTGGTTGGGTTCATATTGAGATACTGCATAAAGGCGGCTTCGTTTGAGTAAGGTAATTGTTGAAGTTTTGCAGCTCTTTTTTCGATTTCGGCCGCCGAAACATCTTCAGAATAAGGAGCAACCGTACCAATAAAAACGTGTCCGTCTTTAAAAAAGCTAATCCAATCATTGATTGCCTTATAACATTCTTTTTCGTTTTTGATGTCAACTACTTTATCGCGGGTATCGGCCGTAATTTTATCAAAACTTGCTTGGGTTTTGGTTGTGACTTTATCGCCCCAACCAGCGTAATTATCACGAACTTTCTGGAAAATTAACTCAAAATTTGTAGCACATCTACACTCTTGCTGCGAATACGATAACTGGCTGATTGTCAGTAGAATCGGAATTAAGTACTTCTTCATGGGTCAGATTAAGAATATCTGAAGAAACCCGCACCAAAATCATGCCTAAATTATTCAGAATCTGAGATTTAACATGAGATTATTGCCAACTTGTGCTAATTCGGCTACCGTCTTCGGTTTGGGTGATTTTGAGATAGGTCAGAATTTCCTGTTGTAATTCTTCGACGTGCGAAATAATCCCCACAATTCGGTTCTCATTGCGGAGCGATTTTAGGGTTTCAAAAACGGTTTGTAGAGCCTCTTTGTCGAGCGAACCAAAGCCTTCGTCTAAAAAGAAAAAGCTGTGCTTCGACTTAGTAATGGCGTGAATATTATCGGCCAAAGCCAAAGAAAGCGATAAAGCCGCTTGGAATTTTTGCCCACCCGAAAGCGTTTTGAGCAAGCGAGTATGGCCACCATTGAGCAAATCTCGCACCTCAAAATCATTGTTTTGATTGATTTCTAAGTGCAATTGCTGGCGAGTCATTTTATGAAAACGCTCATTGGCGGCATTGCAGAGGTTTTTGAGGTAAATACTCGAAACAAAATCTACAAAACCATTGGCCTTAAATAATTTTTGCAAGGTGTCGAGATTCTCTCGGCGAATCTCCAGTTTTTTCTTATCGGCAAATAGCTTTTGTTGCTTTTCAAAATTTTGTTTTAGGGTTGTTATCTCTTTTTCTAAGCTCCCCTCCTCTTTTCTCAAATTGTTGATTATCAAATCGTTAAATGCGATTTTCTGTTTTAATTCTTCGTGCTTGTCAGCTTCGTAGGTTTTGCCTTTGGCATCTTTCGATAAAGTTTCAAACGCCTGCTTAGTTGCTTTAAAATTGGTTTGAAATGCCTGAATCTCGCGGCGTTCGGTTTCGATAGATAAGTTTTGTTTCAGGATTTCTTCTACCCACTCAACTGATTCAAACTCATCTATTTTGAGTTGATTTTCTACACTTGCACTCAGGCTTTGGAGTTCTTTCTCGTGGTTTTCGAGGTTAACTTTTAAAGTTTTTTGGCTGCCTTCGATTCCCTTCAAATCACCTTCGAGAGTTCGGTTTTCTTTGTCTAAACCCTCAAATTTTTCAATAATTTTTGTATAATTCTCTTTGGCTTTTTTCTCTAAATCCTCCAACTCTTCGATTGATTTAGCCTGAAAATCAACGATTTGAAGCAATTTCAACTGTCCTTCGAGTGTCTTACGTTGTCCATCCGAGCCAGCCAAATCTTCTTTGAGTTTATTGAGTCCTTTCTCAAATTTTTCGGATTTCTCTTTTGTGCTTTCTTCTATTTGTTTCTCTACAGACTTTATTTGGTTTTGCCAATGCTCCAATTCATCTTTGATTGCCTTTTTTTGTTGGACAATCTGCTGAATTTTGGCATCAAAATCTTCATCCGAACTCAAAACGGCAGGATGATGCACCGAGCCACAAAGTGGACAAGGCTCATTGTTTTTGAGTGAATCGGCAAATCGTTGTAGTGATTTCTGAACACTCAAATGCAGTAATTCATCGTCTAATTTTGCTTCTATTTGCTGCTCTACAATCTCTTTTTTGCGGTTTTCGAGGCTTTTTTCAAGATTTTCTTTGCTCGACTTTAGTTTCAGAATCTCCTGCTCTTTTTGTTCGAGCATTTCGGAGCCTTTTTTGATTCGCTCTTGGAGTTTTGCGGTTTCAGAATCAAGTTTTTTTAGCAGGATAATCGCCCGATAATCATTGGCTCTTAGATTGTAATCTTCTCTTTTTTCGTAATATGGTTTTACCTTTTCGAGTTCGGCCAATACCTCTTTTTGCTTGACTTGTTTCTGCTCAAAAATCTGCTTATTATTCTCAAAAAGTTGTTTATCTCGTTGTAAATCAAGCTGTTTTCGTTGTTTTTGTTCAAACAACGACTTGTAATTCAACACACATTTCTCAAAAATTAATAACCGTTTTTCTCTCTGCTCAAATACCACCTCTTGACTTCTGAAAAGCGTTAATTTTTCGGTCGTTTCTTGTAGATTTTTGAATAATTTGTTGAGTTCTTCAAGTGCTTTCTCTTGTTTGCGTTGCTCCTCAATCTCGGCTTCTTGCTGCTTGATTTGTTGTTTTTTGAGGGTCAATTCATGTTCTTTTTGGGCAATAATCTCAGTATTTATATCGCCTAACGACTGCAACTGCCCCGCAATATTTTCGAGCAAAAACTTGTTTTCGCTAATCAATCGAGCCGTTTTATCCGATAAATCGAACTTTTCGAGGCTAAAAAGCTCTTTCATCATCTCCGAACGGTCTCGCCCCTTCAACTCAATGAATTCTTGAAATCTCCCCTGCGGAATGATTATCGTTCGCCTAAAATTCTCGTAACTCAACCCTATCACCTTTTCGGCAACATCTTCGGCGGTAATGGGCATCCAATTATCGTCAATCCACTGATACGATTTACGCTCAAAAGTCTTTACATCTTTAAAATTCTTGCTATTTCGCCTGCCATTCACCACAAACCGATACCGATTGCCCTCCGAACCCGCAATGCAGACAAAATCTATGTGCAAATCGGTCGAGCGGAGATTCATCATATTATAATTACGTTCATCACCCGACTTATTGAGCCGCTCGGTGTCGCCATAAAGTGCAAACATGATTGCCTCCAAAATAGAAGATTTACCGCTACCAACCGAGCCAAAAATGCCAAAAAGCGATGCTTCGGTGAGCTTATCGAAGAAGATTTCTTGCTCGCCTTGGTACGAATAAAGTCCTTTTATTTTGAGGTATTGCGGGGTCATTTACAAAAATGATATGTGCCTGTAAGGCATTAATTTATATTTTTTGATTGCTATTTGTGAATAAATTTAACAGCTATTGAAACAACTTCCTTTAAAACCGTGACACGGTTAGATGCAAAATTGGTAGAATTATCTGTTTGAAGGTTATCCGTGCCACGGATTTCTTACCTTATAATTTAACTATGTTATCTCACAATCTATAAATCATCTTCACAACCATTTAATTCGCCAAAACTTCTCGGAAGAGTTCGAGCAATTCGGCAGACGGCTCCTGCCCTTTTCGAGATTTAAAATATTCGGTAAAAAGGCTTTCCATATCCATCGTCAAATCTATTTTCGATTGATTATCCGCGTTTTGCCCAACCGATTTAATCTCTGGAATAATCTGAATCAATCCTTCGTGGGCATCCAATAGTCGTTTTTTATCGCCCGCTTCGAGGTAATTATCCGAAACAATCGTTAACTGTACCAATGTATCTGGATTTTCATTGAGCCAAACGATAGCCTCCTCAATACTTTCAAACTTTTTACGGAGGAGTTTTTTACCTTTCTGGAGGGCAATTGGATGGTAATCAAGTAGTTTCCCAGCATCGGCATCAATCAAAACTATCTGTTTGGTCTGGTTTGCTTCGGCAAAACTATACGCCAACGGGCTACTCGAATAGATAATTGGGCAAGGTTCTTTATCAATGGTTTGGTAACGATGCAAATGCCCCAAAGCCACATAATGTACCTGCGGCGGTACGTTTTCAGAATAAATTGCCGATGCTCCTCCAATGTGCAAAATCGGTTTTTCATCTTCGGGTTCTTCGAGCATTTTTCCACCTTTTTTCATGAAGTAGAGATGTGTTACCAACAGATTAAATCCCTGATTATCAAGATATTTATCGGATAATTCTTGCCAATGAACTTGTAGATTTTCTCTTAGAGCATCCTCAGACGCTTCGGCCCCCAAAAAGGTTTTAAGGCGATGTTCGTTGGCATACGGCGTGAGAATTACCCGCAACGGAAAATCGGAATTGGGCAATTTGAATTCGGCAAAACCTTTGTCGATTCTCATGGTCTCGATTCCACCATTGGTTTTAAACGGACGAATTTCTGAATTCGGAAAACCCACAAAGACGATTCCGCAGGCACGAGCAAGGGCATCCGGCACATCAACGCGTTCGGGTGAGTCGTGATTCCCCGCAATAGCGATTATCAAACGGTTTCCGTTGGCCGATAAACGATGGAGCGTAGTGTAAAGTAACTCAGTGGATTCGGCCGATGGATTGAAGTTATCGAATAAATCTCCTGCTACGATAACTGCATCAACTAATTGATTTTCAGCAATTTCACAGATTTCATTCAAAACCTCTCGCTGTTCGGGAATCCGAGAATAATTATCCAATCGTTTGCCCAAATGCCAATCGGCTGTATGAAGAATTTTCATTCAATATCACTTTTTAAATAAACCATTCATTTGGGTAATGTCTTTCAAGACCTCATCACGCCCCGTGTTTTTTTCGGCCGATGTAATAAACGATTCGGGTGCTTCTTCCCATGTCTCAAGCAGGGCGTTTTTAAACTTTTGGGCATTTTGTTGTGCCACCACCGGCCCAATTTTATCAGCTTTTGTGAAGATTAATTTGAGCGGAATCCCCTTTTCGCCTAATTGGTTGATAAACTCTATATCTATTTTTTGTGGGTCGTGCCGAGCATCAATCAACACAAAAACACACATGAGATTCTGGCGTTCGGTCAGGTAATCCCAAATCATTTTGTGCCATTTTTCACGGTCGGTTTTAGAAACTTTTGCGTAGCCGTAACCGGGTAAATCGACCAAAAACCAAAGATTATTGACCAAAAAATGGTTAATTGTTTGGGTTTTACCGGGGTTTTGCGATGTTTTGGCAAGGTCTTTACGAGCGGTCAGCGAGTTGATTAATGACGATTTACCCACATTCGACCTACCAATAAAAGCATACTCGGGCTTATCGGGTTTGGGGCATTTGCGGTAATCGTGGGTGCTTTGTATAAATTGAGCAGATGTAACCTTCATAATGATTCTAAGAGAAAGAAAAAAACGAAGAAAGATGGGTTTCTTTCTTACAAAATCTGGACAAATTTCAGAAATCTGCCGTAATTAATTACAATTTGGGCAAACGCCTTGCACAAGCATATTTACCTCTTTGCGGACGTACCCTTGTGGTAAATTGATTGTCGGGATATGGATACTTTCGATACAAGTCGTGTTTCCGCAAGTTGTACATTTAAAGTGTACGTGGTCGTGGTGGTGCTCCTCGTGCGAGCATTCTGAGGTCTTGCAGAGTGCATATTTTGTGCCGCCGACATCGTCTAAAACCTTGTGTAAAATGCCTTTATCTACAAAGGTTTTTAGGGTTCGATAAATCGTAACTCTATCAAAACGCTCGCCCAGTTGGTTCTCTAAATCGCTGTGCGACAAAGCGTACTCGTGGCTCGTAAAGGCATTCAAGATGTCTTCTCGGCAACCTGTTTGGCGTAAGCTATATTCTTTTAATGTATTGCGAGCAATGTTCATTTTTTAATCTTTAATTTCTTGGGGTTCTGCCGAGTGTCGAAAACACGGTGAATAACAATATTTTGTGGCTCAATAGAATAAATGATTTTATATTGTTTCTCTATCACATACCTAAGCGTCACACTCTTAGACTTTATTGTAAATTCCTCTTGCCCAATTTGTGGAAAATTAGTAATTAACTCGAATTTATCGAATATTTTGTCAAATAATTCTTCAGCACGATTTGGCGAATAAATTTTCAGAAAACTCTCAATTTCAACCAAATCTTTTTCTGCAAATTCAGTGATGACAAGTCTCATAAGTTATCGACCAAAGCGTGCTTTAATTTCTTCTAAGGTCTTATACCTACCATTCTCGTAGTCTTCAACCGATTTCTCTAAAGATTGAATATAATCCTCTTCTGTAATCGGTTTTATATCGGCTTCGGCAAGGATTTTATCAATTTTATCGAGAATCCTTTTGTTTTTCATTGTGCTTATTTGCTCAATGATTCGGCTACGTTTTTTTAATAATGCTGCTGTCATCGTCTTACTCCATTACTAAATTCATCGAATCGACCTGTAATTTTACCAAATTTGCATAAATTCCGTCATCTTTCAAAATCAATTCTTCGTGATTTCCAGATTCAGCAATTTCGCCGTTTTTCAGCACGTAGATTTTATCAACATTACGAATCGTTGCCAATCGGTGAGCAATGATGATGGTAGTACGATTTTTCATCAATTCATCCAAAGCATCTTGTACCAACCGCTCAGACTCTGAATCTAATGCACTTGTGGCTTCGTCTAAAATCAGAATGGCAGGGTCTTTCAGAATCGCCCTCGCGATGGCGATTCGTTGGCGTTGTCCACCCGAAAGTTTTACACCACGCTCACCTACGACAGTCTGTAGTTTTTCGGGAAATGACTCAATAAAATCAAGGGCATTGGCTTTGCGAGCGGCCTCAATGATTTCGGCTTCGGTTGCGTTTGGTTTTCCGTAAGCAATGTTTTCGTAGATTGTTCCGCCAAAAAGCATAACTTCTTGTGGTACAATTGCCAAATTATATCTTAGCTGACTAACATCCTGATTATCAATATTTTGTCCATCAATCGCTATTTTACCCGTATCAATATTGTACAATTTCATTAATAACTGTACAATCGTCGATTTACCCGCTCCACTTTGGCCAACCAAAGCGATTTTTTCACCAGCCTTGATGTCTATAGAAATATCTTTCAATACTCGTACATCGGCTCTTGAGGGGTAAGAAAAACCTACATTCTGGAAAGAAATATTACCTTTTACTTTATTGAATTGCTGATTAGCATCAAATTTAACCTCTGATTCTTCACCCAAAATCTCAAGGATTCGTTCGGATGCCCCGACGGTTCTACGTATCTGAGCGTAAACTTCTCCTAAACCACCGACCGAGCCACCGATAAACATTGTATAAATAATAAAAGTGAATAGCTCCGCAAAACGCATCTCGCCCGACTGTACCAAACCCGCTCCATACCAAACCACACCCACGATACCCCCGAAAAGAGTCATAATGACAAACGAAACAAACGAACCCCGAAAAGTGGCGGCTTTCATGGCGGTATCAACTACGTTTCCGAGTGCTGATTGGTAACGGTTTACTTCGTAACGCTCATTGGTAAAGGCTTTTACGACGTTTACGCCTTGTAGCGTTTCTTCGACAATGACGTTTGCCTCGGCCAAGCGGTCTTGGGCGGAACGAGAGAGTTTGCCGATATATCTACCAAAAAACATCGTGGCTACAACCGCCACTGGAATCGTGGCAAGCATAAAAAGCGAGAGTTTCCACGATAACCAAAGCAAAAAGAGGATTCCGAAAACGAAAGTAAAAAACTGACGGAAGAATTCGGCAAATGTAAACGTCATTATATCCGAAAGTTGCGTAATATCAGACGAAAGTCGGCTGGTAAGTTCACCAACTCGGTTTTTCTCGAAAAATGAAATCGGTAAACTAATGATTTTTTGATAGACCGTTCGGCGAATATCGGCAAGGGTGTTTTCTGAGGCTTTTGAGAATAAGTAAATCCGTAAAAAAGAGAAAATTCCTTGCAAAATCAACACCGCAATTAACACCACCACGATTTGATTGATGGTATAATGCCCATCGAAAAGCTGGGTTTTGAGATTCATTCCCGAAAGTCCACCACCGCTGTTTTGCTGAATAGTTTGGGCAGCTTCGTTGGCGAGTTGTTTGTTATCGCCCACAATCGCATCTACGATTTTGCCCATAAACATCGGAAAACTAAACGATGTAACAAACGACAGTGCCATAAAGAGCATCCCGACAAAAAGCCAGCCCTTGTATGGCATCATAAACTTAAACAATCGCAGGGTTTTCTTCAGCCCATCAAAACTAATCTTCTTTTTATCGTCTTCGTCGTCGCTATTAAAAGCTCTTCTTCTTTTTGCCATAAAATAGTTTCTGAGTTTCGGGTTTTGAGTTTCAAGAATATCATTCAAACTTGAAACTCGAAAACTCTCAAACTCAATATTAATCTTCTATTTGTCCTTTATACTTAGATTTCTGAAAAATATCCTGAGCGTCAGGATTCTTCATCAAATCTTGTAACGAAATGTCAGGGTTTTCGGTTCGATAACGATTCACTATTCGCCATCCAACCCATTGAGCAATTCTACCCGGACATTCAGGACCGACTTCGAGTGTTTTGGGGCGTTCGTCGATGTATTTAGACTTGATTCTCAAATCGGTTTCGTACAAAAGTTTTTTGTCAATGAAATGAGCCCAAACCAAATCTTGTGCCACCCAAGTCTTTTGGAGTGTGGAGTCTGGATAATCTACGATGAGCGAATCGGAGACATTGGGGAGCATTTCACGGGTAAATTCAAACGATTTTCCGAAGAAAACCATATCAGCGAGCAAGGTTTTATCGTCTGGATTGACTTTATTATACTTTTGCGACATGAATTTTACAATTGTCGGCACGATATATGCTTTATGATACCTACGTAAGATATAAGCTGGTTGCTGTGGACGATACTTCGCTTTTGGACCGATGAATGATTCGAGTGAAACAACAATCATTGAGTCTGAAACATAAATATCTTTTTCGAGACCCGAAAAGGTTGTGATAATCTTCGGTTCTTTAAAATCTGGATAATAATATTTGATGTGCTTGAATGCAACCTCAAATTGAGCTTTTAACTCTGATAAATCTCCGAAAGTTTCTTTGGCTTGCTCATACAACGCCCTCGAATCTGGATGATGCGTGATTACATCGAGCTGGTTTATCAGTGCCGAATCGGCAGGGTTTGTTCTGTAAAATTCAGCAAAAAATCGAGCATTTTTATTGACGAATGATTGAATTTCTGCTTTATCTTTCAGATTCATCAATTCTTCGTCGATTCTAAGAATATTTACATTTACTTTGATATTTGAAACATCTACAGATTCGGAGTTAGTAGAGCAAGAAGTAATAAATTGTGTACACAAAACCCCAAAAAATAGGGTTGCAATAATTGTTTTTTTTGAGTTTAGCCACATATCAGTTTGTCTTTTTGGCAAGATATTTTTGGAGAGTTAAAAACAGTTTTTAAAAAAACGCTCAAAATTAGTTAATTATTTGCGTCATAACCCTTAGATTTGTAGATTATACGATTAAATTTGTAATGGAAAAAAGGTCACTATCCCGAGTTTAACCACTAAGAATAGCTAAAATGAAATTGTCATCGGCAAAGTATCGCTTAAAATTAGTCCCTTTAATTGCGTTGGGTGTGGTGTTATTTACCCAAAGTTTCGCTCAAAAGTCAGGAGTTGCAAAGTCAGGAATTGCAAAATCAGGAAACCGCTTAGATGCTTGTATTCAACGTAACCGCAAACTCACTGCAGATGTATCTACCTTAAATCAGATTGTTAGTCGTCAAAGCAACCAGATTGTTTCGCAAGAAGGTATGCTCAATTACTACCAAAACTCTCTGAAAGCCGTAAGAGACTCTTCGAGTTCGTCGCAAAAAGCGTACGAAGACCAAATTGCAAAAAATAAAGACGAAATAGAAACGCTTCGCAAAGCCCTCCAAGACTCGGTGGCGGCATTTACTGCCTTCCGTGACGAAGTTCTACAGGGTCGTCAGCGAATCGTTAAAGATACCAATGTTGTTAGGGTTTATAACCTACCATACGACCAAGTACGTGTGAAGGTTTTGCGTAAAGTCTTGGATGAAGGTACGGGTTTGCTAATCGAACGCAATACCGACGAAGGCTTCTTGGTTTCTAAGCGATTTAAAGACCGTAAAAGCAAGGGTTTGTTCGGAAAACCAATCGAAACACGCGTAGATTGCGATATAAAGATGGTTCAACACCCTTACGAAGACAACAAAACGCTTTTTTATGCTACAACTCGTGTGCAAGAAAAGCAAAAGAAAAATCGCCCTTATGTTGAGCTAACAGACGGCGTAATCATCAGAGATTATCAGAAGAAACTATTGAAGTTTTTTGATGATTTCTTAGTTGTGAAATGATTTAGAGCAATATAGTTATAGTGAAAATCGCAGGCTTAATCTGCGATTTTTTTTATTTTTGAATCTTGAAATACTTGACATCAGCTTTTACATTCTCCAAAATCCGTTGAGTTCTTTCGGGACGAGCATCGGTTATAAAAACCTGCCCAAAGTGCTGATTATCAACACTTTCTATCAATTTCTGAATTCTCCTATCATCTAATTTATCGAAAATATCATCCAGCAACAGTATCGGTTTTACTTCACGAAGCTCCTCCATCATATCGAATTGTGCGAGTCTTAGAGCCATCACAAAAGATTTCTGCTGCCCTTGCGAGCCAAACTTCTTAACAGCATAACGGTTTATCTCAAAAATGTAATCATCTTTGTGCGTGCCTTTGGTTGTGCGTTGGGCTTTTACATCGGTTTGGCGGTTTTGTCTGAATTCTTTTACAAAATCGGCACTTCCTACCTCTGATTCGTAATAAATCTCAACATCTTCGCGACCTTCGCTCAATATTTCGTAGTGTTTTTTAAAAATCGGCTGAAATTTATCAATGAAATTCTTTCGTTTCCAATAAATCCTTTGGGCCAATTTCACGAGTGGTTCCGAATACGTATCCAAAAGGTCTTCGTCCAAAAAATTGCGTTCATTAAATAACTTCAAAAGGCTATTTCGCTGCTCCAAAATACGATTATATTGCTGATAATCAGCCAAATACTCGTTATCCATTTGCGAAAGTACCCCATCAAAAAAACGACGACGTTCTTCGCTACCCTCTTTGATGAGTTCGGTATCGTCGGGAGCAATCAATACTACAGGAAACTTGCCGATATGGTCGGCTACTTTTTCGTAAGGTTTCTTGTCGTGCAGCAAAACTTTGCGTTGTCCTCGTTGCAAACTACACGTTATTTGCTCTTTTTTGTGGTCTTTGCTAAAAACCCCGTCTATCATCATCACATCGGCTTCGTGATTGATGCTCAACCCATCTTGATTAAAAAATGCACTTTTGCTCAATGCCAAAAAATACACCGCATCGAGCAGGTTCGTCTTTCCGCTACCGTTCTCTCCTACGATACAATTGACCCTTTGCGAGAACTCAAAGGACATTTCATCGTAATTCTTAAAATTTGAAAGATATAGTTTTTCTAAGTACATTTGTTTAGATAAATCGTACAAAGATATGCCAGCCGTACTTACCAACCAAAAGTGGACTTATGAGCGAATGTTAGCCGAGCTACCATCTGGTTCGAGATACGAGTTAATCAATGATGAACTAATCCCCATGTCTCCTTCTCCTAAAAACATCCACCAAGAGATTTGTGCAGAGTTTTATGACTTGCTCAAATCATTCATCCGAAAAACCAAGCAAGGAAAAGTGTATTTTGCTCCCTTCGATGTTGTTTTAGATAACCAGACCGTCGTCGAGCCAGATATTTTATTTATCAAGACCGAAAACCTCGGTATCATCAAAGGGCACGTGCATGGTGTTCCTGATTTAATCGTAGAAGTTGTTTCGCCGAGTTCGATTTTTAGGGATTATTACGAAAAAAAGAACCTCTACGAACGCTTTGGTGTAGCCGAATATTGGATAATAAATCCAGCAAACGAAAACATTACTGTGTTCAAATTAGTAGATAGTGTATATACTTTACACGCCGAGGTCTCGGAAGAAGGCAGTATCTCGTCTAATTTATTACCTGATTTTGAAGTAAATCTGTCTGATATTTTCCAAAAGTAAAGATTCGGTGTATTTTTGCAATCAAATTTGAATTGTTGTAAAAACCTAAGCAAGATAGAAATGGCTAAAAAGGAAGCCCCAAAGACCAAATATTCTAAAGAGACGTACATGTATTGGTACGAATCAATGTATTTACAAAGAAAATTCGAGGAAAAAGCAGGTCAACTTTACGGACAGCAGAAAATCCGTGGTTTCTGCCACCTTTATATTGGGCAAGAGGCTTGTTCGTCTGGTGCGGCATCTGCTCTTACAAAAGATGATAAATGGATTACAGCCTACCGCGACCACGGACATCCGCTCGCATTAGGAACAGACCCAGGTGCTATCATGGCCGAGCTTTACGGAAAAGCAACGGGTACAACCAAAGGAAAAGGCGGCTCAATGCACATTTTCGATAAAGAAAGAAATTTTGTCGGCGGACACGGTATCGTTGGTGCTCAGATTCCGATGGGAGCTGGTATCGGTTTTGCCGAAAAATATAAAGGAACCAAAAACCTTTGTATCTGCTACATGGGCGATGGTGCGGTGCGTCAGGGTGCCTTGCACGAGGCTTTTAACATGGCAATGACCTGGAAGATTCCAGTAATTTTTGTTGTTGAAAACAACGGTTACGCCATGGGTACGTCGGTTGATAGAACCTCTAACGTGCGTGAGCTTTATACATTGGCCGAAGCCTACGATATGCCATCTGAGCCAGTTGATGCAATGGATGTTGAGGCCGTACACGAAGCGGTTTCTCGTGCCGCAGACCGTGCAAGAGCAGGAGAAGGCCCTACTTTCTTAGAATTCAAGACTTATCGTTTCCGTGGACACTCGATGTCGGACCCACAAAAATACCGTACAAAAGAAGAAGTCGAGCAGTGGAAACTCCGTGACCCAGTAGAATTGTGCCGTCACAGAATCTTGACACAGGGTATCGCAACCGAAGCCGAACTCGAAGAAATTGATGCTCGTGTGAAAGCCAAAGTTGAAGCATCGGTTAAGTTTGCCGAAGAATCTCCTTGGCCAGACCCAGCTACGGCTTTTGATGATATTTATGTACAGGCCGATTATCCGTTTGTAATGGAGTAATCAATCGCCCTTACTATTCAAACAAAACCTCACTGAATCTAAAAACGGTGAGGTTTTTTATTTGTAAATAATCCAACTTGGCAAGACTTTTGGCAGTAGGATAATCGTTTTATAAATTGCATAAAAAATAGAGTTAATAGAAAATCGTTATTTGTTAATCATTTTTTAAATACAGTATAACTCTATTGATTACATATCATTGATTCTCAATGATATTACCAAGAATGATAACCGAACAATATGTCTATCAAAATTCAGAATTTAAGTAAGGTTTACGGAACACAAAAAGCGGTTGATAATATCTCTTTTGAAATCAATAAGGGCGAAATTGTGGGTTTTTTAGGTCCAAATGGTGCCGGAAAATCAACAACCATGAAAATCATGACGGGATACATTCCCGCCACCGAAGGTACTGCCGAAATCAATGGTTTTGATGTGAAGACCAACCCGATGCAAGTAAAGCAAACGATTGGTTATTTGCCTGAACATAATCCGCTTTATTTGGATATGTACGTCCGCGAATTTCTCGAATTTGTAGGCTCAATGTATGGTTTATCTGGCAAAAACCTTAAAAATAGAATAGATGAAGTGATAGAATTGGTGGGTTTGAGCATTGAGAAACATAAAAAAATCGGACAATTATCTAAAGGTTATCGCCAGAGGGTTGGAATCGCCCAAGCACTCATCCACGACCCCGAAGTTTTGATTTTGGATGAACCCACAACTGGCCTTGACCCCAATCAATTGGTCGAAATCCGTGGACTTATTAAGCAAATTGGACAAAACAAAACGGTAGTTTTTAGTACGCACATCATGCAAGAGGTCGAGGCCATCTGCGATAGAGTCGTTATTATCAATCGAGGTAAAATCGTTGCCGATGGCAATCTAAACGAACTCCGCCAAGGCAAAGCAATGGAGGATGTTTTTAGAGAATTGACTCAAGGGTAGTAACTCGTTATTTAAATTCGGATTATTCGATTAATTCTATATAATTACCCAAACCCTATGTCCAAAATTATCCATACAGCCATTATCTTTTTGATTTTTTCGGCTTATTGTACCGCACAAAATTTTGATATTGATTTACTTCAAGATATTAATCAAAATCGGAATTCGGGCAACGACAAATTCTTTAACGGAATTTCTAGAACTACCTATCCAGCCAGTTTGGCTTTGCCAGTTTTTGAGTTGGGTGTCGGCCTTATCAAAAAAGACCGAAAACTACAACAAAACGCTTTATTTACCACGACATCACTCATTGGAGCGATGGGTACTACTTATATCCTCAAAAAAGTAATTAATCGCCCTCGTCCTTACGAAAAATACCCATTTATCGAGCATTATTACACCGATACCGACTCTGCTTTTCCGTCGGGGCATACTTCGGCGGCTTTTTCTATGGCCACGAGCCTGAGCCTTCATTACCGTAAATGGTACGTCGTTGTTCCGGCGTATGCTTGGGCGAGTGCTGTTGGGTATTCTCGTATGCACTTGGGCATGCACTACCCGAGTGATGTTGCGGCTGGTGCATTAATTGGGGCAGGCTCGGCGTTTGTCAACTACAAGATTCAGCAGTGGATAAATAAAAAATCACGCTGATTACTTTTGCTTCATCGTATTTTGTTTTAAAATTGTCCGTTGTATCTGACACTCTTTGAAATGAAACCATCCAAAGGAAAATTATTGATAGCCGAGCCGTTTTTGGGCGACCCAAACTTCGAGAGAAGCGTTGTTTTACTGTGCGAACACAACGAAAATGGTTCTTTTGGATTTGTCTTGAATCAACAAACCAATCTCAAGTTAGAAGACGTCATTGATGATGTTTACGCCGATTTCCCTTTGTTTTTGGGTGGTCCGGTTGAGCAAAATACCCTGCATTTTATTCACAGACTCGGAGATATAATTGATGGTACAATTGATATTGGCAATGGTTTATTCTGGACTGGCGACTTTGATAGCGTGCGTAGTTTATTGAATATTGGTAAGATAAAGGAGAATGATATTCGACTTTTTATTGGGTATTCGGGTTGGAGCGAAGGGCAATTAGAATCTGAAATGAAGCGAAATTCGTGGATTGTCTCGGAGACCGATGCCAATTTTATTTTTGATACACCAACAGACCAATTTTGGCGGTCGGTTTTGAAACGAATGGGTGGCGAATACAAGGTTTTATCGAATTACCCAACCGACCCAAGGCTTAATTAACATTTTAACCGCTGTCAGGGTCATTTTGACCACTGACAGGGTTGTATCACATATCTTAAAGCCCAAATTGAGCCGATAACTCTAACATTCTTTCGATTGGCTTGCGGGCATCTTCTATTACATCTGCTGGCAAAATAATCTCTGGGGTTTCATCACGAAGACACAAATAGAGTTTTTCCATCGTATTGAGCTTCATGTGAGGGCAATCTGAACAAGCCTTACAAGCGTGTCCGTTCTTCGACGTCGGAGCTACGTGGAAAGTCTTACCCGGTGCCGATTTACGCATCTGGTGCAAAATACCCGACTCGGTTGCTACGATGAATTCTTTTTCGGGACTATTTATCACGTATTTGAGCAAACCTGTTGTAGAGCCAATGTAATCGGCTCGGTCGAGAACTGGTTTTTCGCTTTCGGGGTGAGCCACAACCAACGCTTTGGGGTATTTTACTTTCATGTTATCGACCATTTTACCCGAAAACGTTTCGTGTACCATACAAGCACCATCCCAAAGCACCATGTTTCGACCAGTTACTCGATTGATGTATCCACCTAAGTTTTTATCTGGTGCAAAAATTATCTTCTGCTCTTTCGGAAAACTCTCGACAATCTTAACGGCATTGCTACTCGTACAAACTACATCGGTAAGGGTTTTGAGTGCCGCCGAACAGTTTACGTAAGAAATCACGATATGGTCTGGGTGCTTTGCTTTAAACTCGGCAAAAACATCGGCAGGAGCCGATTCTTCGAGCGAGCAACCCGCGTTTATATCGGGCAATACAACTTTTTTCTGCGGAGAAAGAATCTTGGCAGTTTCGGCCATAAAACGAACTCCCGCAAAAACAATCATGTCGGCATCGGTCTTGGCGGCCTGCTGCGAAAGCCCCAAACTATCGCCAATATAATCTGCTATATCTTGAATATCGCCAGTTTGGTAGTAATGGGCCAAAATGACGGCGTTTTTTTCTTTTTTTAATCGAGCAATTTCTGCTACGTAATCAACTGTTTCTTTCATTGTTTACCGTAAAGATTATTTACAAATATACTCCCATTCTTTATAACCCATCAAAGAATTCTCATTATTGTAGTATTCTTCTTTGGTTTTATTGCCTTGAGAATCGTAGATATAAGACGTGTAGTTTATAACTTGGTCATTGTAATAGTAGCTGCTTTTTGTCAATCGGCCTTGCGAATCGTACTCATAAGTATAAAAATAATCTACTTTGCCAGCCGCATTGAGGCGAGTTTTTTTGATGAGTTTATCGGCCGAATTATACTCAAAAGTTGTTTGATTATAAAGACTTCCATTGCGTAACATCCTGTCTTTCAACACATTACCTTTTGAGTCGTACTCATAGATAACCTCGGTTGTGAGTTTGTCAAATGCGTTGTAATTAGTTGTTTTGAGGGGTTTTCCTTGTGGGTTTAACTCATTAGTTACCGAAGATTTTATGGCTCCGTTTTCATCCAAAATTTCGTGCTTGATGAGATTTCCATTATCATCAAAAACCGAGCGTTCTTTACCTTTTTGCCCCGCAATGGTTTTCTCCGAAACGTTATTGGCAAAGGCTACATTCTGGCTCACACTTTTTGTGTTTTCATCGCTGCTGAGGGTTTCGGCTATCAGTTTTCCTTGTGCCGAATACTGTTTGAGCGTAACATTCCGAAACTGCCCGTTTTGGCGAGTAATCACTTGTGTATTATTGCCTTTGGCATCGTACTGGTATGTGTATTCGGTAGTATATGAACCAATTTTGGCATCGGTTTGGTTTATCAGATTTCCTTTAGCATCGTATTTTTTAAACGATTGAAAATCTAAATTGCCTTTATTGTAGATTGAAAACTTAGATTCGAGACACTTTTGTCCGAAAGTAGTTGTGGAGAGCAGTAAAAGAAAAATGCTGTATTTATTCATCGTTTTGCAATGTTTCGACGAAAATACAGCATTTGTTCTATACGTAGCAACTATTAATTATTGTACGGTTCGGTTTTAATCTTTTTTATCGTAAATCGGGTCGTATTTTAGACCATATTTATCCAAAACATCTTGCGGAACACCGTCCCAAGCGTTTGGTGTGTTGCCCATGTAGCCCAAGTCATCGAATCCCATTTTGGTTGTATAAAAACCCGTTACAACCAAACCTCTGAAATTGGCAAAAAACGATACACCTTGGCTCATTTCGGGTTTGTACCCTTCTGAATAAGCAATTTCTTCTACCATTTCGATTTTCTGAGGATTAGTACAATCGGCAAAGTTTTTACCGTAGCGTTTTACACATTGAAGATTGAGCCATTTCAAACCCCCACGAATCGGCGTTTGGAGTTCGGGCTTATCTCTTACAATAAAATCAATAAATGCTGGTACACCCGCCTGCGAAGCACTACCTGATTTGGCATCGGCAGGAATGATAATATCCGACAAAACAGTTATGGCTTTCATTTCTTCGGCCGTAAAGAATTTATCCGATAAGAAAACTTTTTTGTCTGACTCCAACTCACCCGGAGTTCTGCCCGGTGTTGGTTTATATAATGGTTTGGGTTCGGGAGCAGCAACTAAATCGCTGGTCGGTACGGCTGCTAAGCCTAACGAACTCAATGATAATGCTTTTAATGTATCTCTGCGTTTCATGATGAACGAATGATGAATGAGTGAATTAGCGAATAAACTGCTACAATTACAGATTTTTTGCTTTGACTTGTTCGATGATGTAATCTGATGTACGCCACGAAGACGCAAGGATTGTCCATGTAACGTTTTTATCACCTTGCGACACAAACGGAGCGGCATCTACCACAAACAAGTTTTTGACATCGTGAGCTTGCTGAAACTTATTCAAAGCCGATTTTTTAGGGTCATTACCCATTCTCACCGTTCCGACCTCGTGGATAATCAAGCCCGGCTCTGCCAAACCATAATTATTGCTGGCATCTGGTTTTTTACCAAGTGGAATACCGCCTAATTCGTGAATAATTTGCTCGAACGTATCCTGCATGTGTTTGGCTTGGCGAATATCTTCATCAGCCCATTTTACGTTGAATCTCAATACAGGAATACCGTATTTATCAACAACATTCGGGTCGATTTCACAATAGTTCGATGCCAAAGGTACAGATTCGCCACGTCCTGCCATGCCGATGTAGGCACCGTAAGTCATACGAATATCTTCTTTCAATGCAGCACCGTATCCACCTGCACGCTTTTTATTGCCATTTTTATCTTTGTAGAGACCATTCACTTGGTGGATTCCCATTCCGAAACCATAAGAAGGCATACCCATACCACCACCGTATTCGATGTGGTATCCACGAGAGAAATCCAATTTTTTGTTATCCAACCACCACGGCGTATAAACGTGCATACCGCCTACACCATCTTCGTTGTAGCGTTTTCTGTCCATCATGGCTGGTACAAACGCTTGGCGGCTTGCTCCTGTAGAGTCGTTGATGTATTTTCCGACGATTTCGCTATCGTTTGCTAATCCTTTCGGGAAACGAGCAGATTTTGAATTCAATAACAAACGAGCGGTTTCGATAGCACTCGCACCCAAAACAACGATTTTGGCACGTACCGAAAACTCCTTCATTGTAATTGTATCAACATACGAAACTCCCGTCGCTAAGCCAGTATTTGGGTCGGTCAAAACTTCTCGAACCATCGCATGGTTGATAAGTTTCATATTGCCAGATTTTAAAGCTGGTTTACAAAGAACCGATGACGATGAGAAATCGGCATAAGCCTGACACGCACGACCACACTGACCGCAATAGAAGCATTGTCCACGCTCATTGTTAATGGCTTTTGTAAGCATTGCCATACGCGACGGAATCACTGGGATACCAATACCCGTTGCGGCTTTTTTGAGCATTAACTCGTGCAAACGTGGTTTTGGCGGAGGTAAGAAGATTCCATCTGGTTCGTTTCGGATACCCTCTTTTGTACCAAACAAACCTATCAATCTATCTACTTTATCGTAATACGGAGCTATATCTTCGTAGCTAATTGGCCAGTCATCACCCACACCAGTCAACGACCCTCTTTTGAAATCATCTGGACCGAAACGAAGCGAGATACGTCCCCAGTGATTGGTACGACCCCCTAACATTCTCGAACGAAAAGCCTTGAATGTGGTGCCAGATGCTGCTGTGTAAGGCTCGCCGTCAATATCCCACCCGCCCCAAGCGGCATCAAAATCGCCAAAAGGACGGAACTTTGTTGAGGCTCCTCTACGAAGCGATTCCCACGGGTTCTTTAATTGAGTAATGTACTTTGGGTCGGCTGGGTCAAAATACCCACCCGCCTCAAGAAGAAGAACTTTTGCACCTGCTTTTGAAAGTTGATAGGCTGCCATTCCACCACCTGCTCCAGAGCCTACGACAACAGCATCATAGACAACAGGCTGCTCTTTTATCTCAAAAAGATTCATTAGTTGATATTATTAAGGTTGAATTGATTTTACAATAAAAGTAAAAGATTTCTTCGAGACTGAATACGTTGGGGTCTAAAAAGTTTAGTATTTTCTTAGCGAAGTATTAAATTCTATTTAAAAATTTATAATTCGATTGAAAATCCAGCCATAAATAATTATCTATGTTTTAATTTTCTATCTATTCGCAAAACCCTTTGTTGATAAACCTATGAATAAAAGAACCTTCCTAAAAACCTCCTCGGTTTTGGTAACCGGTGGGATAATCTCTCACTTGCTGGCTTGTGAAGAAACTCCAAGAGAAAAACGCACCAACTGGGCTGGGAATTATACCTACAGTACCGATAACATAGATTACCCCAAAACAGTAGAAGAACTCCAGAATTTGGTGAAAAAATATAAACATTTGCGTGGATTAGGTACAAAACACTGCTTTAACGGAATTGCCGATAGCAAAGAAAACCAGATTTCGTTGAGGGATATGAATAAGGTGGTTTCGCTCGACAAAGCAAATAATACAGTTACGATAGAGGCTGGTATGAATTATGGCCAATTGTGCGAATACCTACACAAAAATGGCTATGCTTTGCATAATTTAGCTTCACTACCACATATTTCGGTAGCTGGTGCTTGTGCAACCGCCACGCATGGCTCGGGAGTAGAAAATGGCAATTTGGCAACGGCTGTCTCGGCAATAGAATTTGTGAACGCCGCTGGTGAGTTGATTACTTTATCAAAAGCGAAGGATGGCGATAAATTTAATGGTGCGGTAGTGGGTTTAGGTTCAATTGGTATTGTTACAAAAATTACACTTGATTTACTACCTACATTTGAGGTTACGCAGTTGGTTTATAGAAATATGCCGATGTCGGCACTCGAAAAGGATTTCCAGAAGATTGTTTCGAGCGGATATAGTGTTAGTTTGTTTACCGACTGGAAAAATAAAAACGTAAATCAGGTCTGGATAAAAAGTAAGGCTAATTCTGACATTAAAGATGCTCCTACTGAGTTTTATGGTGCTAAACTTGCCGATAAAAACATGCACCCACTCGATGACCATTCGCCCGAAAATTGCACCAACCAAATGGGTGTGGCTGGCCCGTGGTATGAGCGATTGCCGCATTTTAAGATGGGCTTTACACCGAGTAGTGGCAAAGAGTTGCAGTCTGAGTATTTTTTACCGATTGAATACGCCTACGATGCCATGATGGCGATTGAATCATTACACGAGCAAGTTTCGCCACATCTTTTTATTTCGGAGATTAGGACTATCAAAGCCGATGATTTCTGGATGAGTCCGTGCTATAAGCGTACTTGTGTTGCGTTTCATTTCACGTGGAAACCAGAGTGGGATGCCGTACAGAAATTATTACCACTTATCGAAGAGAAAATCATGCCTTACAAGGCCCTGCCGCATTGGGGTAAGTTATTCACCATAAAATCTGATTATTTACAGTCAACCATCACCCGAATCAACGATTTTAAGGCATTAATGGCCGAATACGACCCCGAAGGTAAATTCCGAAATGATTATATCAATTCTCATTTATTTGGAGTTTCATAAAACAAAAGCCGACCTAATCAGTCGGCTTAATTATTATTTTTGAGTTAGTGCTTGTCCTTCAAATTTGATTCCACCCCAGCCAAACTTCATAAAGTTACGGATATTCTGGTGGTCGGTCGCATCGGGGGTATTTAAAACATCTTTATAATATCCGCCAAAACAGGCTAAGGTCTGGTTTTGGTCGAGTCCTTGGATTTTGGCAAACGAAAATAACTTGCATGAACCATTGTTTTGACCAGCCTCATTGCGAGTTTCGCCGTTTTGAAAAGCCGTTGGGGTAAAATCGTAATTGGCATCAATTGTAGCAATTACTTCGGTAAATTCGATTTCGGATGGATTGTTATTGATTTTTTCTAATAAGTTTTCGATTGTCATTTTATAAATTCTGTTTTATAAATTAAAAGGTCTGATACCGAAGCATCAGACCTATATTTTTGAAAACGAGTGTTTCGATTACTTGTACATCACTTTCTTCACGGCATCAATTGTACGCTTTACGTTTGGAAGCGTAGCTTCGATGAGTGTCGGAGCGTAGTGAAGCGGAATATCCATCGAGTTTACACGGATTACTGGTGAATCTAAGTAATCAAATGCGTTTCGTTGAATATTGTATGTTAATTCAGAAGAAATTGCGGCGATTGGCCATGCTTCTTCGACAATTACACAGCGGTTTGTTTTCTTAACAGAATTAAGAACTGTTGCGTAATCAATCGGACGAACCGTACGAAGGTCAATTACTTCTGGATTGATTCCTTCTTTTACCATTTCTTCAACAGCCGGAAGAACGACCCTTGGCAACATTTTTCCGAAAGTTACGATAGTTACATCCGAACCTTCACGAACAATGTTTGCTTTTCCGATTGGAATCAGATATTCACCTTCTGGCACTTGTCCTTTATCGCCATACATTACCTCCGACTCCATAAAAATCACTGGGTCGGCATCACGGATAGATGATTTCAAAAGACCTTTTGCATCGTAAGGGTTTGATGGCACAACCACTTTCAAACCTGGAGTATTGGCAAACCAATTCTCGAAGTTTTGTGAGTGTTGAGCACCCAATTGACCCGCATTACCAGTCGGTCCACGAAAAACGATTGGACAAGTATATTGACCCGCCGACATCGCCATTAGCTTTGCAGCAGAGTTGATAACTTGGTCGATGGCAACCAACGAGAAGTTGAAAGTCATAAACTCAACAATCGGACGGAGGCCATTTGCGGCAGCACCCACGGCAATACCTGCAAAACCCAATTCGGCGATTGGTGTATCTATCACTCTTTTTGCACCAAACTCATCCAACATCCCCTGACTTACTTTGTAGGCTCCGTTGTATTCGGCTACTTCTTCACCCATCAGAAACACGCTTTCGTCGCGACGCATTTCTTCGGTCATTGCCTCACGCAAGGCTTCTCTAAATTGTATTTCTCTCATTATATCTTACAATCTGTTTTTGTTAAGCGAAAACCGTGTTTCACAATATTTTAACGATTAACTATTAACGAGTGTTTTGGCTTAGGGCTGTAAAATTAGGTAAGGTTTGGCAATTATGAAAATCTGTATCAAATTATTCTATAAATTGCGGTATTCAACCTTCATCAGATGCGAAAAACCCTTACTCAAAACCCTAACTTATTGACATTTTTTGCGGCTCTGACAGCTTTTTTTAGCTATTTGTGCTTTTATCCGTTCAGAAGAGCCTACACCGCCGCCACCTACGACGACTGGGCTTTTTGGGGTGTCAATTACAAAATCTTGATTATTACGGCCCAAGTGCTGGGTTTTGCGGTTTCTAAAGGCATTGGTATTAAAGTAGTTTCTGAGATGAACCCTGCCCATCGCAGCCGCAATATGCTGATAATGATTGGTTTGTCGTGGGTCTGTTATTTGTTTTTTGCATTTGTGCCTCCGCCCTACAATTTATTTTTTATTTTTTTGGCAAATCTTCCGCTTGGGCTTTTCTACGGAACTATTCTGGGGTTTCTCGAAGGTCGTCGGGTTACTGATTTACTCGTTGCGGTGCTGACGGCTTCTTTTATCGTTGGGTCGGGTTTTGCTAAAAGTATCGGAAAATGGGTGATGGACTCGCTCGAAGTTTCTGAATTTTGGATGCCTTTTGTTTCGGGGGCAATTATGCTTGTACCGATTGGAGTGTTTTTAGGATTGATGGGACAGATTCCGCCGCCAAACGACGAAGACAAAGCCCATCGTACCGAACGAAAACCCATGCAAAAAGCTGATAGAAAGGCTTTTATCAACGAATTTTTATTCGGAATCATCTTATTTACGATTTCTTATGTTATCCTAACCACATTTCGAGAATTCAGAGATAATTTTGCTCCCGAAATCTGGAAAGCACTCGGCACAACCAACGATTCTAAGATTTTTACCCAAACCGAAATCCCGATTGCTGTAACAGTACTTATCGTGATGGCTTCGATGCGATGGATTCGAGATAATTACCGAGCCTATTTTATCATTGAGATTTTGATGCTAACGGGCGGATTGATGATTGGACTTAGTACGCTGTTATTCCAAGCTCAACTTCTAAGCCCCTTTTGGTGGCTGACTTCGCTCGGTTTGGGCGTTTATTTATCGTACTCGATGTCGAATAGTTTGTATTTTGAACGGATGATTGCTTCTTTTCAAAAATCTGGAACGGTGGGGTTTTTAATTACATTTGCCGATTATTACGCCTATTTTGGTAGTATTTTTATTCTTTTTTATAAGAATTTCTTCCAGAGTGAGATTAACTATTTATCGTTTTTTATTTATCTATCTTATTGTATTTCGGTGATTTACACCATCGTTATAGGTTTGAGTATTTTCTATTTCAATAATAAATTCAAGACCCATAATCCATGAAAAAGGCCATTTTTACATTTGTCTATATTTTGATTCACCATCTCGGATTTGCCCAGTCTAACCCAAATCTCAAATTTGTGAATCCTGATAATCTTTCAAAATCGCCTGCATACTCGCACATTGCTGAAATCAAAGGCGGCAGAATTATTCTGATTTCGGGTCAAGTTTCTAACGATTCACTCGGAAATGTTATCGGTAAGGGCGATATGCGTATCCAAACCGAGCAAGTTTATAAAAATCTCGAAAAGGCTCTCAAGGCCGTCGGGGCAACCTTTAGCGATGTGGCCAAATTCGGAATTTATATTAGAGATATGAGCAAAATAGCTGAATTTCGTGAGGTTCGTAATCGGCTATTTGACCAAAAATACTATAAAAATCAGACAAATCGGCCTGTAAGTACTGCCATCGGCGTTACGGAATTATTTCACCCAGATTGGTTGTTAGAAATAGAGGCAACCGTTGTTTTACCCAATTGATAAAAGCTCCAAACATGCTCAAAGTCAGTCAAATCTTTATTTATCCTGTAAAATCGTTGGCGGGGATTTCGCTGAATGAATCTGCCGTAACTGAGCGTGGGTTGCAATACGACCGCCGCTGGGTTTTGGTCGATGAATCAAATTACCACATCACACAGCGTGAATTTGCCGAAATGGCTTTGATTGATGTTGCCGTTGGCGAAAATCAATTGATTTTGAAGCACCGCACCAAAGATTTTGGTGAATGTAGCGTTCCGTTTGAACCCCAAACCAACGATAGCCGATTGGTCGGTATTTGGGATGATGAAGTGCTGGCGGTTCGGGTTTCGGATGAAGTCGATGCTTGGTTTCAGCAAGTTTTGGGTGTAAAATGCTATCTTTTTTATCAGCCCGATGTTTCGATTCGGCCCGTCGATAAAAAGTATGCGATTAATAACGAACACGTCAGCTTGTCCGATGGCTACCCGATTCTGATTGCGGGCCAGGCTTCTATTGATGATTTGGGTAAGAAAATTGGTCAAGAAACCGATATTCGCCGTTTCAGACCTAATATCGTTTTTACGGGTGGAGAAGCCTACGCAGAAGATAATTTTAGTGAATTTTCGATAAATGGAGTAGCTTTGCATGGGGTCAAAAACTGTGCGAGATGCCCAATCCCAAATATAAATCCAGATACCGCCGAGATTTCTAAAGAAACCATCAAAACGCTTTCGAGTTATCGCACACGAAACAACAAAGTGTTTTTTGGTCAAAATGTTCTGGTCAAAACGACAGGAACTATCAAAATTGGCGATGAAATTAAACTTGCATAAATCGCTGCGAAACGATTGGCAAGAAAAGTATTCTTATGGTATCATGGATTTTAAAGAAACTCCATTTATTGAGTTTTGATGTGGTTTTGGGTGCCGTTATTGGCAATGTTATATTCTGGAAACTCCCCGACGGAAATGGAGAAATCGATGCAATAACTCCAATTGTTTTGGCAGCTTGTACTTGGATAATTTACATCATAGACCGAATCCTGGATAACCTAAAACCACTCAGCAAACAAACGGTTCGGCACGCCTTCCACGAAAAATATAAGAATCAGTTGCAGGTTTTTGTATTGTTCCTTGCTTTGGCATCGATTATTCTACTTTATTTTTTGCCTGCAAAAACCATTCGTTTTGGTTTATTTCTGACGATTCCGCTCGTTATTTATTTCTTTTTATTCTTAAAATTCAAAATAAACTATATCAAAGAACCATTCACGGCTTTTTTCTACACGGCTGCCGTATCTGGTACAGCGTTAGTAAATCAGTCCAACCAAAACCCCATAAACTATGTCTTAGCTGCGGGGCTTTTTTGTGTAGCTTTTCAGAATTTACTAATCTTTAGTCTTTTTGAGATTTACGAAGATAAAGGACGAGAGAATTTAGTATCGAAAATCGGTAAAAAACCTACTATTGTCGCTATTGTATTGTTGTTTTTGCTTATTATTAATACTTTTGCGGTGTTATATTCATCGTCCACAGCCTATCAAGTCAAGTGTCTGATTTGTATCTGTTCGATGTCGGTTATTTTGTTACTTATTACACTTTTTCCTCAACATTTCCTAAAAAATGACCGTTATAGATGGGTTGGCGATGCGGTTTTCTTTATCCCGATTTTCATCTTAAACTAAAGAAAAAATGAAGCGATTATTCCTATTATTGGCTTTAGTTTTTGTAAGCTCTGCACTATTTTCTCAACAAATTCGTATTTTATTTCCTAAAACTCGAATCGTTTTTCAACGAAATAATTCTAACTCGGCCACATTCTCAATCCAAGGAACTTACACTGGTAGCGTCACGAGCATTGAGGCAAGACTAATACCTGCATTCAGTGGTCAGGGAACGGCTACAAACTGGGTAACTATCGCTAACTCACCGTCGGGTGGCTCATTTACGGGTAGCCTAACTGGTACTGGAGGCTGGTATAATCTTGAGATAAAAACGCTTAATGGCTCAACTATCGTTGGGCAAACCGTTGTCGAAAAGGTTGGTATCGGAGAGGTCTTTGTGGTTGCGGGTCAATCAAACGCTGAAGGAAACGCTGGCTACCCCGGAGCCGTCCGAGGAGCCATAGATGATAGAGTTTCGGCAATTGATTATCTCAATTATCATTTAGATGAAGAATTTTTACCGTTTGATTACGTTCACGATGGCGATTATATGCGAAACGCCCCGTACAATCCTGTTCCGTGGTATTGGGCCAGACTCGGAGATTTAATCGTGAATCGTTTTAATATTCCGGTTTGTTTTTACGGAGCGGCATTGGGTTCGAGTCCTGTAAGTTGGTGGTCTCGCTCGGCCGATGGTGAAGATTTACGAGCAGAACATTCGCTTTTTATTAAAGTTCCTGGTATGCCATACAGAGGCCTAAAGGCTGCATTGCAACAATATACCTGGAAAACTGGGATTCGGGCAGTATTATGGCATCAAGGAGAATCGGACCAAGGAACTTCGGATACAGATTACTACAATCGTTTAAAGCACGTTATTGAAAAAACCAGAGAGGATTTTCAAGGTAATAATTTAGCATGGGTTGTTGCTCGTGTTAATAGACACCCCGCACAGAATTTATTAGCTGAAACTGTTTCACAGGTTTACAAAGGCCCAAACACTGACACCATTGATGCACCCGGAGATAGAATTTTAGGGCATTTTCAGCTTCAAGGCCTTACTAAAGTTGCCAATGCTTGGAACTACCATTTAGACAATACATTTTTCAATAATACTATTCCTCAATCTCCGCGACTAATTGCAGGAAACCCAATCAAAAACCCAATTGCTGTCATCAATCCAAGTCAAGCAACAGGCAATAATAATTTTACGGTTAATTTCAATAGTACACAGTCTGCGGCTATTAACGGGAGTTTGAGTAGTTATCAATGGGCTTTTGATGAATACGGTGGTGTAGATTATGGTAGCTCAACAGCTCAGAATCCAACGGTGAATTTTGTCCGAAACAACGAACCATTGCGTTTTTTCTTCACGACAAGCCTAAAAGTTCGAGATTCTAACGGATTAACTGGAGCAGCATCTATCAGAGTAGCCGTCAATAATTCTGGACCAGTCATCAATTCGACGAGTGTTGATAACCTTACTTACATTCCTAATACAGGAACAACCTTAAACCTATCGGCAGTTGTCAGCGACGCCGATAATCCGATTCAGCAGGTTTATCACGAATGGTCGGTTACGCCATACCTCAACGGTTTGCCACAACCTCAACCCGCAAAAACGATTTATCAACCAACTACTACCGTAAATATTCCAGCGGTCAATTGCTCGGCCGGAACACAATTTTTTAGGGTAAAACTCAAAGTCATTGATTCGCTCGGTATTGCGGCAGTTTACGAAAGAGACCTTATCCCCTACTGTACACCCGATTCGACGGCTCCAAGTACACCGTCATTTGTTAAAGCAACCAATATTACGGGTAGTACCATGACCCTAAATTGGGGAGCATCAACTGATAATACAGCATTGAATAATTATACTATTTTCCGAAATGGTGTACTGATTGGTACTGTTAATCCAAACACTACAACGTTCAATGTTTCGGGATTATCTGCCAATACTTCTTATACATTTACAATTATGGCATCTGATTTTGCCAATAATAAAGCCGAAAGTAGCCCGATTATTGTCTCGACCAATAATTGTGTGGTCGGTGCGGCTCAGTATTTATCAGACCTCACGTGGGTTTCGGCAACGAATGGTTATGGACCTGTCGAAAAAGACAAAAGTAATGGTGACGGCGGAGATGGAGATGGTACTACAATCAAACTCAATGGTGTTAGTTACTCCAAAGGTTTGGGTGTTCACGCAAATTCGACAATTATTTACAATCTGAATGGAAATTATGCCCGTTTTAAGTCAGATATTGGTTTAGATGATGAAGTAGATGTAGCAAATCAAGGCAGTGTTGGATTTGAAGTTTATGCCGATAACGTTTTGGTTTATCAAAGCCCTACCATGACAAAAAACACAACTACGATTTCGATTGATATTGATGTAACTGGTAAAAATCAACTGAAATTGGTGGTTAATAATGGCGGAGATGATACAAATTATGACCACGGTGATTGGGCAAATGCTCGGTTAGAATTACCTTGTTCGTCATCGGGCGATACCCAAGCCCCAACACAACCAGCCAATTTGATTGGTTCTAATTATTCGAGCAATAGCTTTTTATTGACATGGGGTAATTCGAGCGATAACGTCGGGGTTACAAGTTACGATGCCTACGTAAATGGTGTTTATAACAGCAGTATTCTGCCACCAGCAACATTTTTGGTTATCAACGATATTAATTTCAACCAAAACCACGTTATTTCGGTTCAGGCAAGAGATGCAGCAGGTAATGTTTCGGTTGGAGCACCATTCAAGACTTTTAGCGGAACACAACCTTGCCAAACCAATCTTTACATTTCGGCAAATCCTGATGGAACGATTGTTGGTAGTATCAAATACGAGGCTTCTCAAAAGATTTTTGCCACTAATTATGTATTAAATGGTACGAATGTAAGCTACGATGCCGCAAAATCGGTAACCTTGAACCCAGGATTTAAGGTCGAAGCAGGAGCAGTTTTTAGGGCATACATTGATGGTTGTGGAAATAACTAAATCGCTGATTTCATTGATTTTTATAATGACTTCGCCGATTCTTCTATTAAAAAGATGATTTTTTAGTAAAAAATAAACCGAATGAATAAAATCGCTTTTTGGCAAAACTGGACTAAATCAGATAGAATATTATTTTTTGTAATGGGCATTATTGCCCTTTTTTCAATTATTCTCACATGTTTTTATTGGTATAACGGTCTCGAAAATATCATTCGGTGGGATGTAATCAGCGAGTTAGAAGAGATACCCGTAGAAATTGATAAATTCTCACAAGGCAATTTAGATTTTACCGTAAATGCCAATTCTTATATCATCAACGAACGCTATTCGGCTTCGCCCATTAATATAAACCCAACCACTGCCAATATTTATTTTGGTTTAGTAATTATCGGTATTCTGATTTTGGTTTCGGTATTTTCAGAACTAAAAAAATGGTGGATTTTGATTGGTCTTGCGGGTCTTGCGGCTATTCTTTCGGTTTCGGGTCTCGAAAATATCTTCAGACAAACCTCCAAAACACCTTTCTTGATTGCTTTTGGTACTTTAGGCGGCTTGATGGTTGTTTTCAATTCTTTTTTTCAAAGAATCGGTTTCAACAAACGTCTCATTACCTTTTCGATTTTAGTAGCGATTTTGCTCCTTATTACATCCAATTTCAGTAAAGTTGCCCATCCGACCTTTGCATTCGTAAGTTACGGATACATTGTTCTGGTAGCCATTTCGCTTATTTTCATTTTCTTTATTTCACATGAAACATTTGCTGGGTTAGTTTGGATTGTTTCAAATTCGTCAAAAAAAGATAAAAGTTCGACCAGCCAATTCTTTATCATCAGTAGCATTTATTTGCTCAATGTAGTTTTGATTTATCTCGAAAAGGCACGGTTTATAGATTGGAGTTTATTTACGATTAGCCCATTTTTGCTGTATTTTTCTTCGCTTTGTTTGGGTTTATGGGGCTTTCGACAATATTTCGACCAAACACCTTTTTTGGGTGTAAATTCTCAAAAAAGTACTTGGCTTTACATTGGCATGGCCATTATCTCTACGGCTACAATTGGCTATGCTTTTGCCACAGCCAACGACCCAATCATCGAAGTTTTTGAGGATTTTATTGCAATCTCGCACCTTTGTGTGGGCATTACGTTTATGGCTTATGTAGTAATCAATTTTATTCAGCCGCTTCGTCAGGGTTTAGCAATCCACAAAGTTCTTTACAAACCTGCTTTTTTCCCGATTTCGCTGTTCAAAATCGCAGCGGTTGTCGGTATTTTTGCTTTAATTTCAATCAAAAACTATTATTCGTACTTTCAGACGCTTTCGGGCTACCACAATGGCATTGCCGATTATTATGTGGCCGAAAACGACCTAACCGCCGCCGAGGCTTTCTACAAAGAGGGGCTTTCGTACGATATTCGCAATCACCGCTCTAATTACTCATTGGCGTCTTTGGCTTTTAAAGTGGGCAATAAGGTCGATGCCGGATATTTTTTAAAGAATGCCCTGAGCAAAAACCCGAGTCCGCAGGCGTATGTTGCACTCGCAAAAGTCCTGCAAGACGAAGATATGTTTTTTGATGCTTTCTTTCAGATGCAGGCTGGTGCTAAGAAATTCGGCAGAAACCCTAAAATTCTAACCAATATGGCGTATTTTCAGTCGAAAGTCAAGCAGGCCGATTCTACAAAATATTACTTAGATTTAGCAAAGCAATTCTGTTCGGATTGTGATGTTCAAGAATCAAACTTGATGGCTTTTAATGTAAAATATCTCAAAAAAGATAGTCTCAGGGTTTTTATGAATAACAACACGCCGTCAGAATATCCTTCTTTACGAGCAAACCGTATTGCGGCAGAAAATATTTTCAAAAATCCATTCACTACAAAACCGATTGAATTTTCTCAAGATTCATCTTTAAATGTAAGCCAATTTGCGGTCATTTATAACTCAACACTCAATAAGAATTCTGATACGAAAGCTTTCGATGCTAAATTGATTCAGAAACTACAATTTAAGTCTAATAACCAACCCTTTTATGAAGATTTAGAATTTGCAAAGGCTTGCCAGAATTATTTCAAAGAAGATAAACACCTCGGAATCAAGCAATTAGCCATTTTGGCAAATGATTCTACCCAACACCAGATTATGTATCGCCGTGTGGCTGGGATGTGGTTTTTGCAGAATGATGTTTACGATAAGGCTATCGAATACCTCAAAAAAGCAAACGATAAAGATGCCTTAGCAGCGTTAGAAACCGCCAATTATGAATCGCAAATCAGTCAAATTTTGGTACAAAAATCGGCTGATGCTTTGGGTAATATCAAAACCGATGCAGATTTAGAAAAAGCCTACAAAGCGAATCCGCTAAATCCGATTATTATCAGCAAATTAGTAGAATCTTATAATTCAAAAAAACGAACCAACGATGCCTATAAGCTCGTTTTTAAGGCACTCGAACTCAATGATAAATCGGCAACTTTATGGAAATTATACGTTTTGCAATCGCTCAAAATTGGGGTATCAGATTACGCCACCGATGGTTTAGCCAAACTCCAAGCGATTCTCTCTCCTACCGATTATCAAGCGTTTCTTTCCATCTATCAAGCCCAAAAAGCATTGATGGAAAAAAACACTTCTGGTTTTAATTGATTTTATAGATTTGTAAACCCCCTAACCCCCAGAGGGGGAATTAATCTCAAAAAGGTCCCCCTCTGGGGTTAGGGGCTTGTGTTATGCGAATAATTGAAACTTCCAACATCTCAAAACGCTACATAATGGGTAGCGAGATAATCGACGCTCTTAAATCGGTAACAATTAGTGTCAATAAGGGCGAATACGTAGCTTTTATGGGTCCTTCGGGTTCGGGCAAATCTACATTGATGAATATCATCGGATGCTTGGATACTCCGACGGGTGGGCAATATGTCTTGAATGGTCAGGATGTAAGCCGCATGAGCGATAACGAATTGGCCGAAGTGCGTAATAAAGAAATTGGTTTCGTTTTTCAGACCTTCAATCTATTGCCTCGTCAGTCTTCGCTCGAAAACGTCGCACTTCCGCTCATTTATGCCGGATACAACAAAGCCGACCGTACCGAAAAAGCGATGTTAGCTCTAAAAAACGTAGGTTTGGGCGACCGTGCAGGTCATAAACCTAACGAATTATCGGGTGGACAACGCCAGCGTGTGGCTATTGCACGTGCATTGGTCAATGACCCAAGTATTCTGCTTGCCGATGAGCCAACGGGTAACCTCGATACCAAGACTTCTTACGAAATCATGGAGTTATTCGACCAATTGTACCGCAAAGGCAACACAATCGTAATGGTAACGCACGAAGAAGATATTGCTAAATATGCTCACCGAATCGTCAGATTGCGTGACGGATTGGTAGAATCTGACTTGGTGAATCCGAATCCGACGAATCCGACCGAAATGGCTCGGTTATTGGCCGAAAAGGTAAGCCATTGATGCAACGTTTATTTATTAGGCTTGTCATTTTAAAACTATATTCGCCAATTAGACGTTTATACATCGAAATCATTTATTTACAATCAAAATCATTTAAACAGCTATGAAGAAATTTGCATTGTTTTTTGCATTCGTTCTTACTTCATCATTCTTATTTGGTCAAGCAAGTCCACACGTATCTGCCGAAAGTGCTAATGTTAAGGTAACTTACGGTCAGCCTTCTAAAAAAGGTCGTGTGATTTTTGGTGGATTAGAGAAGTTTGGAACTGTCTGGAGAACTGGTGCAGATGCCGCAACTGAAATCACATTCAAAAAAGATGTAACATTCGGCGGTAAAGCCGTAAAAGCGGGTACTTACACTTTGTTCTCTAAATTAGGCGAAAAAGAGTGGACAATCATCTTAAACAGCGAATTGAAGCAGTGGGGTTCGTATGGTTATGATAAAATCAAAGATAAAAACGTTGCAGAAGTAACTGTACCAGTTAAAAAACTAAGCGATGTTGTTGAGAAATTAACAATCACAACCGATGATAAAACTTTGACAATCTCTTGGGACCAAACTTCGGTGAGTGTTCCGATGAAGTTTTAATTTTATCGAATTATTTTAGTAAAAAGCTCTTGAATCATCAAGAGCTTTTTTGTTTTTGTGCTATAAAAATCATTCTGTCTGATTTTTCAATATCGAACGGCTGGAGTTGATAATTGCCGAATGTTGTCTTACAAACTAAACCCGATGCAGTAAAATAGCGTTGAAAATCATCAAAATTTAATGTTTTGACTTTCTCTTGAAAATGATACTTTTTCGAATCAAACTCAAAATCAATGTTTTTAATGATAAAATCACCCTCTATAGATTTTGTGATGATAAATTTGATTCCATCGACCTCTTTTTCGTAATATTTACTTAGGTTTTTTATCGCTTTGGTCGAATTCATGTAATCCAAAACCAAAATCCCGTCCTTCTTTAAATTATCAGATACTGCCTGAATTGCCTTTTGGTTATCATTATCATCTTCAAAGTATCCAAAGCTGGTAAACAAATTGAGTACATAATCAAAACCCTCTTTTCTGAAAACCTCTCGCATATCATGCACCTCAAAGTGCAATCTACCGTTTTCAAAAGCCTTTGCCGCCTCAATATTATTTTGCGATAAATCTACTCCAACGACATCGTACCCTTTTTTATTGAGATAAATCGAATGACGCCCCTTTCCACAAGCCAAATCAAGTACTTTATCCGAATCTTTAAATTTTAAGTATCCTTCGAGATTATCAATAAAAGTTTGAGCCTCTTGATAACTCCTGCTTTTGTACAGAATATGATAAAAAGGTGTATCAAACCACTTCGCAAACCATTCTTTCATTCGTATTAGTGTATTCTCAAATTCTTGCTCTGTTTATAATCTTCATAAACAGCTCGGATTCCGTCTTCTAATTGTATTTTGTGTTTCCAGCCCAAGCTGTGGAGTTTCGATACATCCATCAGTTTACGGGGCGTTCCGTCTGGTTTTTCGGTATTCCATAAGATTTCCCCTTCAAACCCTACGATTTTTTGAATGGTTTCGGCCAATTCTTTAATTGTTACGTCTTCACCAGTTCCGATATTTATCAGCGTTGAGTCATCGTAATTATTCATCAAATAATAACAAGCATCGGCCAAGTCATCGGCGTGTAAAAATTCTCTTTTGGGCGAGCCAGTTCCCCACAGTTCAACACTTGGTTTATTTTCTATCTTTGCCTCATGGAATTTGCGAATCATGGCCGGCAGTACGTGCGAATTCTGCAAATCGTAATTATCATTTGGGCCATAAAGATTTGTAGGCATTACCGAGATAAAATTGCAACCGTATTGGCTTCTGTACGCCTCACACATTTTTATACCAGCGATTTTTGCAATAGCATAAGGCTCGTTGGTAGGCTCAAGAACACCTGTAAGAAGTGAATCCTCCGACATTGGTTGTGGAGCAAATTTTGGATAAATACACGAAGAACCCAAAAACAAAAGTTTTTTTACCCCAATCTGATAAGAACCGTGAATGATGTTATTCTGAATCGCAAGGTTTTCGTAAATAAAATCGGCACGATAAGTGTTGTTAGCAATGATGCCGCCTACTTTGGCTGCTGCTAAAAAAACATATTCTGGTTTTTCGGTATTCAGAAAATCAAAAACTGCTTGTTGGTTTCGCAAATCAAGCTCTGAGGAAGTTCGCAGAACAAAATTTGTGAATCCTTCTGATTGAAGTTTTCTTAAAATTGCAGAACCGACCATTCCACGGTGCCCAGCAATGTATATTTTAGCAGATTTTTCCAATTTTTGTAAATAAAATATCGTTAATCGAAAAACTGATGATTGTTAATCGTTATTTTGAGATTGCAAAATTAAGGTTAAAAAATTAATATAAATGAAAAAGATAGTTTTATCCATCGCTTTTCTGACTGCTCTGACTTCTGCTTTTGCTCAAGTACCAAAACCTAAGCGAGACCCGAAGAAAAAGCAAACGCTCGAAGAGAAAATCGAAGAAAATCTGCCTTTGGTTGATGCCACTTTGCCCAAAGCTTCGGCCAGTGCTGGCGGAAAATCGGTCAATAATATGGATGACGCTAAAAAATTATTTACCGAAACCCTACCTGATTTAGGTCTCAAAATCTCAAAAAAATACAAACAGGTAAAGAAAGAACTCAAAAGTATGAAGAAAGAGTTCAATGGACGCGATTATGAGGGAATTTCGGTCGAAAAACAATTGGTTAGACAAGGAACTGGAAACACGCTGACTTATCTCGAATTTTATACTTTGAAGAATTTTCAGCAGCCAAATCCTTACAACCGACATATTTATTGGTACGACCGCAAGGCCAACAGGATTGTTGAGGGTATTGCTCGCGATAAAAACACAAATCTCTTGCTGCACGGCCCTTACAAAAAGTATGTAAATGAGGTTTTGATTGAAGAGGGCTGGTATTATCTCGGTGCAAAAGACGGTCGGTGGGAGTTATACGACAAAGATTTTAACTTGCTTGATAAATACTACTACGACCGAGGTTTTTATGCTGATTCCGAAATATCGTATTGGGATGCCAGCCAGACCAAAATTAAAGAAGTAAAGCCCAAATTATACGGAAAAGTTACTGGCGAATACTTGTTTTTTAACGAATCTGGTACGCTCGCCACTCAAGGAGCAATGGACGACAGCGTGCAGGTAAAAGAATGGATTGAGTATTATCCAACGGGCAATCGCCGCAAAAAAGTTATGCAATACGGCAAAGATTGCTACGATACTGCATTTGAACCGTATGTTGTTTACGAATACGACGAAAAAGGCAAGATAATTTTCGAGTCGCCCAAGGCCAAAAAGAATTAAACTAAAACCAAGGCTGCTCGATTTTACCGACATAAAAATCCTCTAATGGCTGATTATTAATCCATTGGAGGATTTCTTTTTTTAGATTAGGATACATATTCGACGAATCTATATCACTGATATTCAACCACTTAACCTCTTTTGCAGAGCATTGGTCAGGATTGATATTAGGCTCTCCTTTTATGATTTCTCCTTCAAACAAACAATGCAGAGTAGATTTATTTTTTTCTTCGATGTGAATTTCACCCACAACAATCAACTCCCCTACTTCAACCTCCATTCCCAGTTCTTCTGTCATTTCGCGTTTGAGGGTTTGGCTCATGGTTTCACCAAAATCTACATTTCCGCCGGGTAGATTATAAACAATTTGTCCTCCGTAATGGTATTCTAAAGTCAGAATCTGACCATTTTTTTGAATTAATATGGCTGGTCGAACGTTCATTGGGTAGCAGTTAAAGATTCACAACAAATTTAGATTGAATTTACAAAGTAATTCGTTTAATTAAACTCATTGGTTATAAATTTTATTTTATGAGTCAATCAATTAGTATTCTCGGATGCGGCTGGCTGGGATTACCCCTCGGAGAGTTTCTGAGTAAAAAAGGATTAGTTATCAAAGGAAGCACAACAAAAGCAGAAAAGCTCGAAACTTTACAAAGTGCTGGTATCGAGCCGTTTATACTAAATCTTAATCCAAATCTCGAAGGAGAACGCATCAGTCAATTCTTCGATTCTGAAATACTAATTATCAATATTCCGCCTCGTATCAGACTTAATAAAACCGATGCCCACATCGAGCAAATCAAAAGTTTGATTGAGCCAATTAAGCAATCTAAAATTAAACAGCTAATTTATGTGAGTTCGACCTCAGTTTATCCCGAACTCAACCGAGAAGTTTTTGAAGAAGACGTAACAACACCCGAAAATTCAGGAAGCCCTGTTTTAGTTACGGCCGAAAATATCTTACTCGATAATTTTGAGAATGTTGTGATTTTGCGTTGTGGTGGATTGATGGGTTATGACCGAATTCCGGCTAAATATTTTGCGGGTTGGAAAGGACTCACGACGGGCTACACGCCAGTGAATTACATTCATCGTGATGATGTAGTCATGATTATTGATAAAATCATTTCTATGGGCTTAGAAAGAGGTATTTTTAATGCAGTTTCGCCAATTCACCCGACTCGCAAAGAGATTTACGAAAAAATATGCGAAACAATGCCTTTTGAAAAGGCCGAATTTGTAGAGCCTACCGAGCCGCAACCTTATAAAATCATTAATTCGGATAAACTGATAAAAACTTTAGACTACGAGTTTATTTTTCCGAACCCTCTGGATTATACTTATCAAATAATCGAAAAGGGTGCTTAAACACCCTTCTCTTTTTTATCTTGAATCTTGTACGATGCCAAAAGCCCGGCACCTCCACCAATCAACAACAATGCAAAATACACGGTATCGCTGATATTGAATTGACTGATTAAAAATTCGCCAATCAATAAACCCAAACCTGCTCCTACCGCCAAGCAACCGTACGTCAAACTCCCCGATGAACCAAAACTAAACGGTTTGCTTTCTGGTATTTGCATTCCTTTTTCTATCATACTCATTCGTTCTTCGTTCTGAAACTTACGAAGCATAATAATCATCGTTACGATTCCCAAAATACCGATAATAGGTATCGAAATGGCGATGGCAGCTACTTTAGAATCCATAATTTTATGCGTTTTAAATGTTATTTTGAATAATTTTGACGATAGGATGCTCGATGGCGATAACAGGTTACGGTCGAAAATAAATATTTTTTTGGTGTAACCTTTTCTTTTGGTCTTGCATCAAATCTCACATGAGCGAAAATGAAAAGGATTTAATCTTGTTGAATCGGATTCGGAAAGGTGATAAATCGGCGTACGCTGTGTTGATTAATCGCCACAAAAGCTATGCTTTTACGATAGCTTTCAGGATTCTGAATATTCGAGAAGATGCCGAAGAAGTCGCTCAAGATGCCTTTATTCAGGTATTTAATGGTTTAGATAGTTTCAATGCCGATTCTAAATTTACGACTTGGTTTTATCGAATCGTTTTTAATGCGGCATTGATGTATAAACGCAAAAAACGAATCTTGTCCAGTGATTTTGAAGATTCGAGAGAGGCTTTGCAAGTTGATAGTTTTAGCGATTCGAGTGGTGAACTTTTACAAAACGAACGCCAGATAGCCATAAAAGCTTGTTTAGAGAAGCTTTCGAGCGATGACGTTACCATAATTACTCTTTTTTATCTTAAAGAATTGACATTAGACGAAGTCGCCTCTATCATCGAAATCAGTGCCGAAACAGCCAAAGTAAAACTCCATCGAGCCAGAAAAAGACTGATGGAAGAAATGAAAAAACAGCTTAAAGACGAAGTGAAAAATTTACTGTAAATGACAATGCCATGCTGAACGAAGAACAAATTTTTGATATTCTTGATGGTGTAGCTTCTGAAGAATTACTCAGAAATCACGAAGAACTTTTGGTGAATTCGAACGAATATCGAGTTTATTTCGATGAAATTAAGGCATTTCATCTTCAATTATCTGACTTAGGATTAGAACAGCCTTCTAAAGAATTCACCCAAAATATTATATCAAAACTGAGTTTTGTAAAAGTCAGTCGAAATGCTTGGGCTAAAAAATGGATTTTTGCTTATGCTGCTTCGATTTTACTTTCGCTTGGAGCAATTTTGAGTTTATTGATGGGGGCCAATCAAGAGGTTTCGGCGAGTGTGTTCGGTAATTTCTCAAAAGTATTCGTCGGAGAATCTTTCGTAGATACCATCGTAATCGCCAATCTCTTAGTTTTACTTATAGTTTTCGATAGAAGAGTCTTGAAGCCTTACTTCAAAAACAGAAGGTTGCGAACCAATTAATTTTCGTGGCAAGCCCTTTTATGCTCGACCCAATTTATGTAGTATGCAATACCTATTATGATTGCTCCAAGAATATGAAGCGTTGTTTCGTAAATACCCTCTGTGAAAAAACCCGCGATATTTAACGCCGAAGAAAGAGCAAATAAAGCCAAAGGCATCTTGTTTTGGTGTAGTTTGTAATCTTTACGCAGTAAAAACATTGCCAAAACTAAACTCCCCAAAACCAAGTAAATCTCTGCTTTTTCGTCTATAAAACTACCACTCAAAAAAGGTAATGCCGTAATCAGAAAAGGCATAGACAAGCAATGAATCGTGCAGATTATCGAAAGCCAAACCCCTGTTTTATATAAAAAATGACTGTGGTGCGAATGATTATGTGCCATTATCAATGAAAAATCTGTGCAAATGTACTTAAAATGCAACATCATTGCAAGTGTTTTAGTTCAATTGTAATTCTGCACTTTGTCGAATTTACCGACTTGAGTTTGTTTGGCTCAATTATTTTTTTGTAAATTTCGATAATTATTCAACCTATACCTCCTTATGGCACCTCTCAATTTACCCACGTTTCGGCGTGAGGTTTATAACGAATACTTTCGGATTTTAGAATATTGGCAAAGGTACTCAATCGATACCGATAAAGGTGGTTTTTATGGTAGAGTTGACGGTAATAATCAGGTTGTTGCGGATTCGCCAAAAGCCATTGTTATCAATAGCCGAATTCTCTGGACATTCTCAACGGCTCATATTCATTTTCCGAATCAGGAATATCTCAAAATCGCCCGCCGAGCCTACGATTATATAAAAACTTACTTTGTTGATAAAAATTATGGTGGAGTTTATTGGTCGGTCAAAGCCAATGGTTCTCCTCTCGAAACCAAAAAACAAATGTATGGCAATGCCTTTGCGATTTATGGTTTGAGCGAGTTCTATCGTGCGACTAAGCAAAAAGATGCACTCAATTTGGCAATTGAAATTTATAAACTTATCGAAAAGTATAGTTTTGACCCAATTCATAAAGGATACATCGAGGCTTTTAATCAAGATTGGTCACAAACCTATGATTATATTCTTTGCCGTGGCGAAAGTCGAAAATCAATGAATACTCACCTCCACCTGCTCGAAGCATACACAAATCTTTACAGAGTTTGGAAGGAGGATAGTTTAAAAAAGCAATTCAGAGGAATGCTCGAAGCCGTTTTGGATAAAGTCGTTGATAACAAAACGTATCGGATGAATTTGTTTTTTAAAGAAAATTGGGAGGCTACATCCGAAAGTATTTCTTACGGACACGATATTGAGGCTTCTTGGTTGATTTTGGAAGCAGCCGAAGTCCTCCACGATAAAGCAATTCTTTCTAAAGCAAAAGAGATTTGTATTAATATGGCAAAAGCCACTTGCGATGGGCTTGACGCCGACGGTGGTATGAATTATGAATTTGAACCTTCAAAAAATCATTTAAATACCGAACGAAGTTGGTGGGTTATTGCCGAAGCTACTGTTGGTTTTTACAATGCTTATCAGATGACAGGTAAATCTCACTATTTGGATAAATCAATCAAATCGTGGGAATACATCAAAAAACATTTGCTCGATTTACAAAATGGCGAATGGTACGGTGGTGTTAAGGCCGATGGCACTGTTACTGGGAGAGATAAAATAAATTTTTGGAAAGGGCCTTACCATAATTCGAGAATGTGCCTCGAAATCTGGAAAAGAATTGGTAAATAGTTATTTTGCAGTCAATCTATTGTGGTATTTAACTTATAATAAACAAACTAATCTATTTTCAATATTCATCATTAATCAATTAAACAAAACAAATTACGTACAATGAAATTTTTATTAACCCTTCTTTTATCGGTATTTTGCTTCGTTGCAAATGCCCAAAAAACCAAATTATTCAACGGCAAAGACCTTACTGGCTGGAAAATCTACGGAACTGAGAAATGGTTTGTCGAAAATGGTGAGTTAGTGTGCGAAAGCGGCCCCGATAAAGAGTATGGATATTTGGCAACCGAAAAGATGTATAAAAACTTTGAGTTATCGCTCATGTTTAAACAAAACGCCAACGGCAATAGTGGTGTTTTCTTCCGCTCAAATATCCCTGACGGAACTGTCAAAGTTTCTGGTTGGCAGGTTGAAGTTGCTGGACCAAATCAAGATACTGGTGGAATCTACGAGTCTTATGGTAGAGGCTGGTTGATTCAGATTCCAGACGAAAAAGAGAATGTTCTAAAATTTGGCGAGTGGAATACCATGAAAATTAAAGTTGTAGATGATAAAGTTCAAACTTGGCTCAATGGTGTAGAGATGGTGAATTTTAGCGATGAGAAAATCGGCAAGGCTAATGGCTCAATTGCACTACAAATCCACAGTGGTGGTGGAATAAAAGTCAGATGGAAAAAACTCGTGGTTAAGGAACTTTAATTCTGAAATATCGGCATATCACAATCTACGAAACAGGCAATATTCTGCCTGTTTTTATTTTTTCCACGTGGAACACCTACTTATCCACATATTAAACACACATTATTTTTCGGGTTATTCACACCAAACTAACAAAATGTGAATAAAAATTTAGATTAAATAAATCGTCAAAAATGGGTTATTCTTCAAAAGATTACGAATCATCTAAAACTTGATTTATATTTGTGGTCTAAATATTTATTGAAAACCTATGTATTCTATTCACAGAGAAGGCGGAACATCCATTGCATTATCAATTGTTTTCTTTGGATTAATGTATTTCATTGCTACATTTTTCAAAGACACATTCTTATATTATTTGTTCATTGGTGTTGGTCTTGCCATTTTCTTGATAATCCTGCAATTTTTTAGAGTTCCTGTCCGAAATACTGCGATAAATCCTAATCACATTATTGCACCTGCCGATGGTAAAGTAGTTGTGATTGAAGAAGTTGTAGAAACTGAATATTTCAAAGGTCCTCGCCGACAAGTTTCAATCTTCATGTCGCCAATAAACGTTCACGTTAATTTCAACCCGCTTTCGGGTATGGTTTCATATTTCAAGTACCATCCGGGTAAATATTTAGTGGCTTGGGACCCAAAATCGAGTACAGATAACGAGCGTACAACGGTTGTGGTAAAACATGATAATGGTACCGAGGTACTTTTTAGACAAATTGCGGGTGCATTGGCTCGTCGAATCTGTTGGTATGTAAAAGAAGGAGATAAAGTTACTCAGGGAGCAGAATTTGGTTTTATCAAATTTGGCTCTCGTGTTGATGTTTTCTTGCCGCTCGATGCCAAGGTATTGGTCAATATTGGAGATAAGCCCGTTGGTGGTGAAACTGTAATTGCTACATTGTCATAAATCAATTATTCCTACATAAATGAAACGAGAGCCTCTAAAGCTCTCGTTTTTTATTTTAAGCCTACCAAACTCTAAACTTAGTCGATAAATCATCAAAATACGGCTAAAACACCAGTTTTTTGATGTGAAACTACCCAAATCATCCAGTTGTTTTAGTTAATCTTCGGGCTACTTGTTTTCATCTATTCATCAATTTTAGTGTAAAAACTCCCTTTAACTTTGGTTCATCAAATATCAGAAAAAGTATTTTACACCTTAAAATTAAGAAAACATGAAAAATTTATTGATAGCCGCTTTGATTGCATTTTTTGCAAATGTTGGATTTGTTCAAGCAGAAAAATTTGTCTCAAAAACTGATAAAACTGAACCTAATGTTTTGATTCAAGAAATCGGGAACTTCCAATACAAAATTGATTTTGATGATGTTACTTCTCCAAAAGCTTGGATTGAAGTCATTGGCGAAGACGGAAATGTTTATTTTCAGGGTAGTTACAATACCGATAAATCGATTGTATTAAACTTTACGAATTTGACTAATGGAAATTATACAATTTCGGTAGTATCAGATAATGAACGCATCAACCACGTATTTGAGGTTAAGAATAAAGCCAATAAAGTTGTAATATCAGTACCATAATCAGTCTGACTATAAAGAAAAAGGGGCTTTGCAGCCCCTTTCTGTTTATAAATCATAATATTTGGTGAAATCATAAAAAATCAACGAAATCAGCGATTTTTTAGAATTTCCAACGAACAAAAGCCTCCATTGCTTCGTATTCGGCCAAACCAAGTTTGTTATAAAGGCCTGCAGTTGCCGAGTTTCTCTCTTCGGCACGTTGCCAAAACTCTCTTGAGTCGGTTCCTTGGAATACAACGCCATCTTTTTGCGATTGGTGTTTGAAAATACCGAAGCGTTTTTGAAGAACTTGGTCTGGCGACATCGGTACTGCCATTTCGATTTCGTGAATATCCCACTCAGCCCAAGCACCACGATACAACCAAACCCAGCAATCTTTCATAAAGTTTTTGTGTGCCAAACGACGAACGGCTTCCATTACAGCATCCAAACACACTTTGTGAGTTCCGTGAGGGTCAGCCAAATCTCCAGCAGCATAGATTTGGTGTGGTTTGATTTTTTCAATCAATTCCATCGTTATCAAAACATCTTCTTCTCCAAGAGGTTTTTTCTGAACGGTGCCAGTTTCGTAGAATGGCATTTGCATAAAATGTGCATTCTCCACAGGAATACCGACAAATCGACATGTATTTTTGGCTTCACCTTGACGAATCAAGCCTTTTACATAACGAACCTCTGGAATATCCACTTCGTTTACTTTTCCTTCTTTCAAAAACTTGCTTGCTTTCTCAAATATTTTTTCAGCCTCTGGGCTACTGATTCCAAATTGTTTGTTGTAATCTACCACAAAATCAATGAATCGGAGTGCTTCATCATCAGCAACGGCAATATTCCCAGAAGTTTGATACCCAATGTGTACTTCGTGTCCTTGGTCAACCAAGCGTTGGAAGGTTCCACCCATCGAAATAATATCATCATCTGGGTGTGGGCTAAATATGATACAACGTTTTTTGGCTGGTAATGCTCTTTCTGGGCGATTGGTATCATCAGCGTTAGGTTTTCCACCCGGCCAGCCCGAAATTGTATGCTGTAATTGATTAAACACATCAATGTTTATTTCATAAGCCTGTCCGTGACGAGCTAAAAGGTCACTCAAACCATTATCGTTGTAATCTTTATTCGTCAGTTTCAAAATAGGTTTATCGAGTGTAAGTGCCAAGTTTGTAACAGCTTTCTTAACCATTTTGCTTGTCCACTCAACATCCTCAACTAACCAAGGCGTTTTCATGCGTTTTAAGCCCGAAGCAGCAGCTTCATCTACAACAAAAAGGCAATTTGCATGTGTTTGCAGATATGATGCTGGATTATGCTCAGTTACCGAACCCTCAACTGCATCAGCAATAACTGGTGCTTTACGCTCACCCCAAGCCAATAAAACGACTCTTTTTGCACTTAATATCTTGCTAACACCCATCGTGATGGCTTTTTTAGGAACTTTCGTAAGTTCTCCGCTAAAATCCATCGTTGCTGCTGCACGAGTAGAATGGTCGAGCATCATCAAACGAGTTTTTGAGTTAATGAGCGAGCCAGGTTCGTTGAAACCGATGTGGCCATTTCCACCAATACCGAGAAGTTGAAAATCAAGCCCTCCGAGGTTATCTATTTTGCGTTCGTATTCGGCACAAAAATCAGCGATTCTATTGGGTGGTATTGTTCCGTCTGGAATAAAGTAGTTTTCTTTTGGAATATCAACATGTTCGAATAATTGCTCACGCATAAATCGCCAATAACTCTGGATTGCCTCAGGCTCCATCGGATAGTATTCATCCAAATTGAAACTAATCACATTATGAAAGCTCAATCCTTCTACACGGTGCAATCTAATTAGTTCGGCATAAACGGTTTTTGGTGAAGAACCAGTGGCCAAGCCTAAAATACAGTTTTTTCCTTCTTTCTGTTTTTGCTTAATCAAATCGGCAATTTCGTGTGCAACAGCTCTTGATGCCTCCTTAGGGTCTTTAAAAATTTTTGTTGGGATTTTCTCGTAAGCGATTGGGTCGCTAATAATTGTTTGTTCCATAAGGTATATCGTAGTTTTATTGAAGGGAGTTCAAAAGTAGGAATTAAGTTGCAAATTTAGATAATCTACTTTCCAAAAATCATCATTATTTAAAAATTCTTGCCATTCAACCCTCAAAACTTCGGCTTCGTGTAATTATTTGTACCAATCGTCTGTCAATCTGCGTTTGCAAAATAGGAGGGTTTGTCACGGTAGCTCGAACATACTTCATCTTGTTTTTGTTTAATTAATAATTCTCAATATCAGTCACTTTATACAATTTATATCAAAAAAGTACTATTTATGAAAAAGTTTTATTGCCTACTTTGTGGGTTAATTATCACGTTTCAAATCAACGCACAAGACAAACTAACGATTAGTGGTTATGTGAAAGATGCCTCTAACGGCGAAGGACTAATTGGCGTCTCAATTTACGTGCAGGAGGCAAAAGTGGGTACACAAACCAACGCCTACGGCTTTTATTCGATTACGCTCGATAAAGGCAGCTACACAGTCTCAACAAGCTACATTGGCTACGCTAAGCAAACCGCCAGAATTGAACTTAGCTCTACAAACGTAACCCGAAATTTTGAACTTAAAGAAGATTCACAAATTTTGCAAGAGGTGGTTGTGAGTACCAAAAAGGAGGATGATAATGTAAAAAGCCTCGAAATGTCGGTCAATAAAGTTGATATTAAAACAATCCAAAAAATGCCCGCTCTACTTGGTGAGGTTGATATTATCAAAAGTATTCAATTTTTACCCGGTGTTACTACCGTAGGCGAAGGTGCTTCGGGTTTTAATGTTCGAGGTGGAAACATCGACCAAAACTTGGTCTTGCTCGATGAAGCCCCCGTTTATAATTCCTCTCATTTATTTGGTTTTTTCTCGGTTTTTAATCCTGATGCTGTAAAAGATGTAAAACTTTACAAAGGTGGAATTCCTGCTCAATACGGAGGTCGGGTTTCTTCTATTCTTGATGTACGTATGAAAGAAGGTAATTCTAAAAAATTAGAAGTCAATGGGGGAATTGGAACAATCTTTTCGAGACTTTCGGTCGAAGCTCCAATTGTTAAAGATAAAGGCTCATTTATTGTGGCTCTTCGTCGTTCTTACATTGATGTGTTAGCAAAGCCATTTTTAAATAATGAATTGAGGGATTCTAAGTTTTACTATTACGATTTTACAGCAAAAGCAAATTACAGAATCAACGAAAAGAACAATATCTATCTTTCTGGATATTTCGGGAGAGACGTTTTCGGTGCTGATTTTGGATTTAACTGGGGAAATGCCACCACAACCTTTCGTTGGAATCACGTTTTCAACAATAAATTATTTTTAAACACAACAGTTTTTTATAGCAATTACGATTACTCGCTTGGAACACAACGCCGTGACCCCAATGCTAAGGATTCATTTAATTGGAACTCAGAAATTATCAATTACAGTGTAAAACCCGATTTTTCTTATTATCTAAATCCTAAAAATACCATAACATTTGGTGGACAAGCAACTTATTATGAATTCAAACCTGGTTTGGCGACTGCAAAATCGGCAGGTGAAGTTCGTACTTTTGGAGCTCCATCAAAATATGCGGCTGAATTTGCTGGTTATATTGCCAACGAGCAAAAAATTAGTAATAAACTCTCGCTTCAATACGGAATCCGTTATTCTTATTACCAATATCTCGGAAAAGCTGATGCCTACAACCTCGAAGCTCCAAACGGTACTGCCGACCGCCGAAAGGTTTTGAGTGTTACTCCTTTTGGTAAAAATGAAGTTATTCAAGACTATGGCAATTTTGAACCTCGCTTTGCTATGAATCTTGGCTTAGGTACAAATAGCTCAATTAAACTGAGTTACAACCGTACAGCACAATACATTCATTTGTTATCAAATACTACTGCTTCGTCGCCGCTTGATGTCTGGACTCCGAGTAGCAATAACATTAAACCGCAAATCGCAGACCAAGTTGCTCTTGGGTATTTCTACAATTTCAAAGACAATAACTACGAATCATCGGTTGAGGTATATTATAAAGATATGCAGAATCAGATTGACTATGTACGTGGTGCTGATTTATTACTGAATCCTGCCGTTGAAGCCGATTTGCTTTTTGGTAAAGGTCGTGCTTATGGTTCGGAATTTTATGTGAAGAAAAATAAAGGAAAACTCAACGGATGGATTAGTTATACTTTGGCACGTACCGAAAGAAAAATTGATGGGCTGAATCGTGGAGAATGGTTTGCGGCTCGAATCGACAAAACTCATAATCTTGCTGTTGTTGGTATTTATGATTTGAACAAAAAATGGTCGTTTTCATCAAACTTTACATTCTTTACTGGTACACCTGCGAGCTTCCCGACGAATAAATTTATTATTCAAGGAATCGCCCTTCCGCATGATTACTACGATGAACGTAATACTTATCGTATCTCAAACTACCATCGTTTAGACATCGCTGCGACATTAAAACCAACAAAGAAGATATTTAAGAAAGGGCAAGGAGAATGGGTTTTCTCGGTTTATAATGTTTACAATCGTCGTAATGCTTTTTCGGAGTATGTTCGTCAGAATCCTGATGACCCTTCAAAAACTGAAGCTATTCGTTATGCTGTTTTTGGTTCGGTTATCCCAGCTGTTACTTATAATTTCAAATTTTAAACCACATAGATTTCATAGAAAGCATAGAGTTTTTAGGTAAAATATTATTAGGTTAAACCTATGTATCTATGCAAACTATTAATTCCTATGTGTTTCAATAATTTCAAACCTAAACCACATAGATTTCATAGAAAGCATAGAGTTTTTAGGTAAAATATTATTAGGTTAAACCTATGTATCTATGCAAACTATTAATTCCTATGTGTTTCAATAATTTCAAACCTAAACCACATAGATTTCATAGAAGGCATAGAATATTTATATAAAAATACTGTTAGGCAAAGCTTATAATTCTATGCAAACTATTGATTCCTATGTGTTTTCAATAATATTTACGAAAATGAAAAATAAATATTTAATACTTTTAATACTTTTTGTTAGTGGATTTTTCTACAGTTGCCAGGACGTTATCGAAAAAGATATTCGCGAAGGGGTTTCGCAGTTGGTTGTAGATGCTTTTATCAATAATCTTGAAGAAGAACAAAAGATTACTCTGACGCTCTCTCAACCATATTTCGATAATTCAAAACCTATTCCAGCTTTAGGTGCAAATGTCATTGTTTTTGATGAAGACAGTGTTGCCCATCAATTTGTTGACTTGCAAAAAAATGGTGTTTATGTCTGGAAACCCAATGCACGCCAAAAAGCACTCAATAAAATTGGTAAAAGATATGTACTTTACATTAACTATGACGGACAAGAATACGTCTCGCTTTCTGAATTAAAGAGAGTTCCTAAAATTGATTCTTTGAATTATTTTGTTGACACCCTTGCGATTCGCCCTCAGAATGGTTCTCAATACGGATTTACTGCCGAATTTTTTGCCCGCGATTTTCAAGGAGAAGGAGATTGTTATCAAGTAAAAACTGCCCGTAACGGAAAATACAAAAAAGCAAACAACATTACACTCGCTTATGATGGTGCATTTAGTCCAGGCTCGAAGTCTGATGGAATTATTTTCATTTTACCTATCCGTCGTTCGGTTAATCCTGATACTTTAGCTTTATTGCAAGAAAAAGATACTTTACAAGTCGATTTGTATTCGATTACTCAAGAGACCTACTTTTTTATGAATTTAGTTCGTCAAGAGTCAACAAATCAGGGGCTTTTTGCAGTTCCTTCTGTAAATATTCCGAGCAATGTGGTTAACCGAGACGAAAAATCTACTAAAAAGCCTTTAGGATTTTTTAGTATTTCGGCTATTTCGAGATTCAAAACTGTAATTGATAAATCGAAAGCCGTCAAGAAGCCAAATATTTAGGTTATAATAATTGCTTCCAAGTACCTTTTATGTAATTGTACTTTAAGGTGCTTGGAAGTGCTTTCCAAAAATATTTATTCATCTCAACCGCAAATGACGGCTGCATATAGCAATTAATCACACAACCTTCACATTCTGGGAGTATCCCTTCGAGTGCTACTATTTTCTGTACTTCTTCTGATTTATATAACTCGAATAAATTACCTTCAATCCGAAATTCTTTTTTGCCCAAATGATAACACGGAAGAATCAATTTGTTCTCGGGCGATATTACGATTGTAGTTGATGCAGCTTTACAGACGGGATTATCCACATGGTTTCCACCATTTTTTCTTAATTCTACGAATCCATTATTTAGATAAACATTTTTCTGTTTTCCCCACCAAAGTAGTTGTTCAAGGGTAGAATCAGATAAATTATTACCGGTCTCTACACTATTATACTCAAATACCGGATTCAATATCAATACTAAATCATTTGGCTTGGTTATGTTATTCCACACCTGATTTATCTTATCCACATTGTGTTCAAAAACTGTGAATAATATATCTGGTCTTTCGCCCAAACTCTTCGCTATCTGTATTGATTCTAAAACTTTATCGAAACATTTTACACCTCTCGATTGGTTATGTTCTTCTTCATTTGGCGAATCCAACGAAAAGTGCAACATATCAATTTTACCTTTTAGCCTTTCGGCATTTTTCGGATACAAAAGGCAATTTGTAGTAACAGTTGTGATGAATCCTGCTTTTTTTGATTCTTCGAGTAATACGTCTAATTCTCGATGCAATAAAGGCTCGCCGCCTGTGAAATCTATCACCTTGACGCCGAGCCTTTTTAAATCTCTTAGATTCTCTCTGAAATTTTGGATTGTAATGTATGGCGATGGTTTTTCCCAAATATCACAGAAACTGCAAGTAGCATTACAGCGATACGTAACGTAGTAGTTACACAATACAGGATGTTTTACCAATCTCATACATCTTCCAAACCATTTTACTGATTCATCAACATTCTTAGCAAACTTGCTAACTTATCTTTCAAATCTTTTCTATCAACGATGAAATCCAAGAATCCATGGTCGAGTACAAACTCCGCAGTCTGGAATCCTTTTGGCAAATCTTTACCGATTGTTTCCTTGATAACTCTTGGGCCTGCAAATCCAATCAGAGCTTCTGGTTCCGAAATATTAAAATCTCCGAGCATTGCGTACGAAGCAGTAACTCCACCCGTTGTTGGGTCTGTTAACAGTGAAATATATGGAAGTTTTGCCTCAGCCAATTGAGCCAACCTCGCAGAAGTTTTTGCCATCTGCATAAGCGAGAAACCCGCCTCCATCATCCTTGCTCCACCCGAACGTGAAATCATCAAGAATGGCATTTTATTTTTTAATGCAAAGTCGATTCCTCTTGCAATCTTCTCTCCTACTACCGAACCCATCGAACCTCCAATGAATCCAAAATCCATACAAGATACAACAAGGTCTAAACCATCAATTTTTCCATGTGCTGTTCTTACTGCATCTTTCAAACCAGTCTTTTTCTCTGTCGAGCGGATTCGGTCTGGGTATGCCTTTGTATCGACAAATTTGAGAGGGTCACCCGAACGCATATTGGCATCTAATTCGTTATAATCGCCATTATCAAATAAAATCTGAAAATACGCTTCAGAGCCAATCTTTTCGTGGTAATTACAATGAATGCACGTAAACGAGTTCAATTTATGCTCTCTCGTGTGCATAACTTTTTTACAATTAGGGCACTGATACCACAAACCATCTGGAGCTTCACGCTTCATTTCGGTTGGTGTCTGAATCCCTTTATCTGTTCTTTTAAACCAAGACATAGAGTGTCAAAGTATTGTTTAGACGGCAAAGATAATCTCTGATTTCTCTGATTTTTATAGATGAACACGATTATTTTTTGATTTTGACTGGTTTACAACAAAAAAGGGGCAAAACGCCCCTTTCTTTATATTCTCAATCTTTAATCAATTACTATCTTAACTCTACATCGTCTTTGAAAAACTTTGTACCTTCATTACCACTTCGGTAAATGATTTTGGCTTTACCTTGTTTTTTTCCATTTACCCAAGTTGCCATTAGCTTATCGCCATTTTTATATGCATAGTACCCTTCTCCGTGCATTATTCCATCTTTAAATTTACCAACGTACCTCTCTCCATTTTTGAAAAACAAAGTTCCGTTTCCGTTGTATCTATTATTTTTGAAATTACCCTCATACTTTTTCGAGTTATCCACATTAAATTCTGTTCCCCAGCCTTCCCGTTTTCCATTTCGCCATTCTCCTACATATTTTTCGTCGGTTTTAGAATTAATGGCCGTTCCTGCACCATTCATACAATCTCCATCCACACATCCCGTTTTTTTCACATTTCCGTTGCCATTATCCCCAGAATTTGGGTCAACTTTTGGTACTTCGGGGTTATTGTTCATTGGAGAATCTGGCGAGCCAACTTCTGGTGGACGACGGTTTTCAACAGGTCTTTCTACTTTATCCACAACTACCTCTACTTCGTTTGGTTTTGTTTGTCTCGGTGGTTGTTGCTGTGGTCTTGGTTCTGTTTTTGGAGTTTCTACTTTTTCTTCTGGTGTTGTTTTTGCCGGCAAATCATTTGCATTCTTGTTTATGTTAGGGTACAACTCCATTGCATTTCTATAACCTTTTTCGATTGCTGCCAATCTTTTTCCTCTTGGTGGATGAGTACCTCCATCATAATCGGTTGTTAATTTCTGAATGGCAGCTTGAGCTTCTTTTAGGCTTGCTCCCATTTGGTACATTACAAATCCCGAAAATTCATCTGCTTCGATTTCTTTTGCAGGGTCGCTTCCACCTTCTATAATCGTATGCCCTTGAAGATGATGCCCAATCTCATGTGCTAAAATACTCAATGCTCCCCAGTCTTTGGTTTGGGTCATATTATTTACTCTACGCATAAATGCTCCATCATATACTATCAGACGGTTTCCATTTTGGACGGCGGCAAAGCAATTATCGGTGTTGGGGCATTCCATCACATAGAAGTTCTTTTTTAATCCACTTCTACGGACTATTTCTTCTACGGCTTTATCGGCTTCTTTTCTCGACGAAAAACCCATCATATTACAAATAGCTTTTTCGTTTACTTGTTTTCCGTAATAATTACATGCATAATACGGTTTGTTATTCTGGGCATTTGTAGAAAATACAAATGTGGATAACACTGTGGATAGTGTGAATAACTTGATATTCTTCATGAGGTTCGTTTTGAGATGTTTGAACTGAATAGAAAGCAAAATTCTTGCTAATTGTATTTTGTAGAGGTATAACGTCTATATATTTTGACTAAGTATAATTGTAAAAAAACTTAACATCTCATTAACTAAAAAGCCTTGTTCGCCGAAACAAACAAGGCTTTTCAACAATATTAATGTGGAAAAACTCAATTTATTGTATCTCCACGTAAAATTCTGAATCTTTTTCTGGCTTCGGCCCCATAGATACTTCCCGGAAACTTCTGGAGGATTTCTCTGTATAGCTCCATCGCCTTTGCCCTTTGGTCGAGTTTTTCTTCATAGACTTTCGCCATCGAAAAGAGGGCATCATCGGCTAAAATATCGTACTGATAATTTTTTCGGAGATTTTCTAAATCATCAATCGCCTTTTGAGGTTCGTTTACTTTGAGATACGTATTTGCTCTTAACCACAAAATGTCATCGGCCAGGCTATGTGATTTATACTTTTCAAAAAGACTTTCGAGAGCGGTAATTGCTTCAAAATTTTTATTTTGGAATAATAATAAATCTATTTGAGCGTACTCCTTCATGGCAAGTTCGGTCGAGTCGAGTCCTGTGTTATCTTGAATCAGAAGGCTAAGTTTCATTGCATCGTTTGCAATCTCGCGTGTTGTAGCTTTTTTCAAAATATCAAGAATCTCTTTTGATAAATCGAATTCGCCACTGTAATAATGCAACTTGGCATTACGAAGTTTTGCGTCTTGTCCGAGCAATTCTTCTTTCTGTGATTTTTCGACTTGTGAATAAAGCAATGTTGCTTCCCACGGTTCATTCTTCAAAACATAAATATCACCCATATCGAGCTTACATTTATCTTTGAATTCGTTATCGTTTCCTGCAATCTGGATTGCTGTTTCTAAAACAACCACCGCGGTGTCTCTCTCATTCAAATAAAAAGCATAGAGCTGTGCGGCATTACGCATCGCTTCCATTGTTTTTGGGTTCTGCCCAATTTCTAAAAACATTTTTTGGTATTCCCCAATTAATCCACGAATGTCAGATTTATTAACAGGATAAGTAGTTTTTATGATTTCTTCACGGCACTGAATCAACAACCTTCTTGCGTATGGATAAAACTGACCCATTGGATATTCTTTCATGACGTATTCGTACATCATGCCTGCATTACGAAAGTCTTTATTCTGATACGCCATCCAAGCAATCTCATAAACTTTTTGTCCTTCGAGTTTATATCGGCGGTCTATTGCCCGTGATTGCACAAAAGCCTTGTAAAACTCCTTCTGTTGAATGAAGTGCCAGATAAGCAGGTCTGGGTAGTATTGTTCGTTCGGAAACTTCTGTACCTTGCTGTAAAGGGCTTTCTCGAGGATGTCTATTTCTTTTTCTTCTTTGAAATTATCTTGTATAGTCGCTTTTACATAATCTACGTTTCCTTCGACGATTCCGTATTTGAGGATTTCTTCGAGCATTAAATCTTTTTGACCCGCAATCAAATAGGCTCTTGCTAAGAAAACCGAAAACTTATTTTCATCTTTTTGGAGTTCTCTCGCTCTTTTCAACAATTGAATCACCAAATCGTTTTTACCATTCCGATAAAAGAAATCTTGCATCGCATAAACAAATCCATCTGTCTTGGCTGCTACTTCGATGATATTGTTGTATTCTTTTTGAGCTTCGTCAATTTTACCAGTCAATTCCAAAAACTGAGCAAACTCTGCTTTGTACGAAATATTTGTTTCGTTGGCTTTAAGTTCTCTTTTCAAAAACTTTTCGGCCTCGTCCCAATCCTTCAACTTGTAAAGGCAATTGATATAATTGCCATGAATCAAATAAACTTGGTCTCTGTTCTTTGCAATTTTTTGGTAAAGCTCTTTTGCTTTTTCAAACTCTCCTTGTTTGTAATATTCGTTGGCAAGCTGAATATCTTGATTGTCGGCCACGACCCTAACTTGTGCCAAACTCCGACACCCCACCAAAACCATTATTAAAAAAATTGCAATCCTTTTCATATATAGACCATTTATCGAACTCTATGAACAACTCAAACTTTAATAAAAATAAAAAATTAAATTAATTAAATATTTATTGTTAACTGTTTTTAGTGCTGTGGATATGTAGAAAGTATTAAACTTGTGGATATTGAATACTTTTTAATTGTAAATAACTAATAGTATTTCCACACACTCTACTCACTTCTCAACACATACATATTTGATTATCAATTCTTAGACCACATTTCTACATTACAATCATTTTATTTAATGTGTATTTGTAATGAGTGTTTCCACAAACAATATCAACGTATATAAGTCAGGTGTGGATTGAGCAAAAGTCACTACTTTACTGGCTTTTCAACGTGTGTAAAACCTTTTGCACTTTTGGTATTTTGTTTCCCACAGCTATACTAACGAACTACTCCACAAAACCCATACAAATTCCACATGCTTGTCCACAAATTTTATTGTACTTTTTTTATTTTGAATTGACCTTTTAATTTTTACTTCAAATTCGGCAATTTTATCAACTGGTCACGTAACTCAAAATTCTCTTTTATCCTTATCGGTTCCTTTGTTAAATAGATACGTTCAGGCAAAATTCCTTTGTCAATATCCCCATAATCCCATTGTCCATTTTCGTTTTTATCACTAATTATCCTTATTATATATAGTGCGGGTTTCACATGAACGAATAGGAATTTGTCTTTTGATTTTAGTTCTTTTATGATTTTATAATTCTCATCAACCAACTGAATAATCTTGGTAGTTGAGTCGCCCTCTACCCTACCTTCGAGCAAACCGTAGTTTTCTTCTTCTAATATCGGATTTAACAATGTCGATGTTGCACTACTGTCTTTTTTAATATTGATAAATGCACCTTTTTCAATTTTTGTTTTTATTTGTTTTGATGCCGAGGTCTTTTTATTGATTCGTAATTCGGTTTTGTATTTATTCCAAATAATATCATTTTCGGTGAGTTTCTCTTGGCGAATTGTATCACTCAATATTTTAATTTTTTCTAAATCATAACTAATTATCGGATAGTCAAAGTTTATCAACATCGAATACTCTTTCTCAACATCTTCCCCATTTTTTATATTAATTTTATAGTTGAATAGTTCGGGTTTATCTTTCTTCTTTTTGTCAGGTTCTCTAAATTTTATTTTTTGGAGATGACTAAACGCCACCCCTGCCGAATCTTTAACAGTAATATTTGCTTTGATTGTATCAGTCTTGGTTGTTGTATTAAAAAATCTAATTTGTCTTTCGGTAACATCATAAGCAAGGCTATCTTCTTTTTGCTCAAACTTTACTTCATAGTCCTTGATGTTTTTATCGTAAAGTACAATAAAATCTTCACTTCTCGGTAGAGTCCGTGTAACTTTTGGCTTTACAGTATTTGCCATGTATAACTGTAAGTTGATACCCGATGTATCTTTTACCAAATTTATTGTATCCCTCGAAAAAGCCACTAACTCGCTTTTTTCATCGTATTTTAAATTGTTATTTCGGTCAATAAATGAATATAGACGATACTTTGAAGACTTTATATTTTCAAACTTGAAGTTTCCAGCCGAATCAGTTTTGATAAAGTAATTTGGTTTTACTTTTCTAAAATTAAGTGTATCGTTCAATTCATAAATTCCTACTAAAGCATCCAGTATTGGTTGGTCGGTGAATAAGTTCTTGATATTTCCTGAAATCCCGAGCGAATCTATTTTATCACCTGTACTAAAAACCAACTTTAGGTTTTTAGAGATATTTCGTTCGTTTAAATCTTTTACTCCATTTCTAAAATTAAATGTATAAGTCGTGTTTTCACGCAAAGGTTTATCAAATGTAATTCTGAGGTTATCTCCGCCTTTTTGTTTTATATCAAAAGTCCCATCGAGTTCTGGAACAATAAGTAATTCTTGTCTAAGACTACTGATGTCAATTAATTCATCAAAATTCAGTTCTATTTCTTTCTCTTTATAATTTGTCTTTTTACTGAGTGGAATTGAATTTACCAACTTTGGAGCTAATGAATCTCTTTTTCCACCAGTTGGTGGAACGTATTGTGCACAACTACAAACAGTAACTATTAGAATACAAAATGAAATTAAACGCATGCGAATGATTTGTTGATTATTTGTGCAAATGTCTTAAATCTATAACGAAAAATAAAACCCTCGGCGAAATGTCGAGGGTTTAAATATTGTTAAAATGTTAATAACTTCAGTTATCTTCCTAAATGAATCATTAAAACTGAAATATCAGCTGGTGAAACTCCACTTATTCTTGATGCTTGACCTAATGTTTGTGGCTTAATCTTCTTCAATTTTTGACGAGCCTCAATCGAAATAGATGTTAGTTTGTCATAATCAAATTCTGGATTAATATTCAAGTTTTCGAGTTTCGACATCTTATCCACCATCTGTAATTCTTTTTCGATATAACTATCGTATTTGGTATGAATCTCTGCCTGCTCTATAATCTCATTATCAAAGTTTGATACTTTTTCTTTGAACTCTTGACTCAGTGCGATAATGTCATTTATCGAAACCTCAGGTCTTTTAAGGATTTGATAAAGTGCTGTTTTTTCACGTAACGTGGCCGACCCTATTTTTTCTAATAAACTATTTGATTCCTCTGGTGTGATTTTGATAACTTTTAATGCTTCTACAATTGACTGTGCTTTGTCTTTTTTATAATTCATTCTAATCAATCTATCCTCACGAGCCAATCCTAAGTCAAATCCTTTTTGGGTTAATCTTATATCAGCATTGTCTTGTCTTAATAATGTTCTGAACTCGGCACGTGATGTAAACATTCGATAAGGTTCTTCGGTACCTTTATTTACTAAATCATCAATCAATACACCAATGTATGCTTCATTGCGTTTCAAGATGAAATCACCCTTTTCGTGAACTTTATTATGTGCATTTATTCCTGCTACTAAACCTTGACTTGCGGCTTCTTCATAACCAGTAGTTCCGTTTATTTGACCTGCAAAATATAAATTGTCAATGAGTTGTGTTTCGAGTGTTAGTTTTAATTGGGTTGGTGGAAAATAATCGTATTCGATTGCATATCCTGGCCTAAACATTTTTGCATTCTCGAAACCTGGTATCAAACGCAATGCTTCGTACTGAATATCTTCTGGAAGTGATGTAGAGAAACCATTTATATACATTTCTACTGTATTCCATCCTTCTGGCTCTACAAATATCTGATGATGGTCTTTATCTGCAAATCGGTTGATTTTATCCTCAACTGATGGGCAATATCTTGGCCCAAGACCTTTTATTCTACCACTAAACATCGGAGACCTATCAAAGCCTTTTCTTAGTACTTCATGGACTTTCTCATTTGTATAAGTTATGTAGCAGCTTCTTTGATTTTTTAACTTTGGAGTATCGGTGTATGAGAACTTCTCAGGGTTTTCGTCTCCTTTTTGTTCTTCCATAATTTCCCAATTCAATGAACGACCGTCAATTCGTGGAGGTGTACCTGTTTTCATTCTTCCAGATTCAAAACCAAGTTCCACAAGTTGTTCTGTAATTCCGTGTGCAGCTTTTTCTCCGGTTCTCCCACCACCGAAATTTTTCTCCCCAATATGAATCAAACCATTCAAGAATGTTCCATTTGTCAAAACAACCGATTTACCACTTATTTCAACCCCAAGAGAAGTACGAACTCCTACCACTCTTTTATTTTTTATTACTAACCCCGAAACCATCTCTTGCCAAAAGTCTAAGTTTGGGATTTTTTCGAGCGTATCACGCCATTCATTCGCAAACATCATTCTATCACTCTGGCATCTGGGACTCCACATTGCTGGCCCTTTCGAACGGTTCAGCATCCTGAACTGAATCATTGTCTTATCACTAATTATTCCAGACTGCCCACCCAAAGCATCTATTTCGCGAACTATTTGTCCCTTTGCTACTCCGCCCATCGCAGGATTGCAAGACATTTGTGCTATGGTGTGCATGTTCATTGTGATGAGTAGTACTGACGAACCCATGTTTGCTGCTGCCGCCGCCGCTTCACAACCAGCGTGTCCCGCACCTACTACAATCACATCATATTCTTTAAACATAATTTTAATATTAGTTAAGTTTCCACGTGGAACATATTTTAAATTTTAAAACATATTTTCATTATGGTGTTTCACGTGAAACGGAAATGGTTTTAAAGTTTGAGATAAATTTATACCGATTTTAAAATTGAAAAATTAATAAAAAATATCGACTCTAAAAATCGATTAAAATTATCCTACAATGAGGTTGTTGTATCAATGAAACATAAAATAAAAAAGGGATGTTCGAAAACATCCCTACAAAATTACAAATAATTGCTGACTTACTTTATCTTCTGAAAATATGTATCTGTTTGTTTTTTATAGAAAGGTGTATATGTAGGCGGAACAGTTCGGATTAACTCAACCTGCTTTTGTTTTTCCTGCAAGAATTTCTCGATAGAAGGTGGTGAGGTACGATTAACAGTAATACCAGTTCTTGATTGGCGTGTAGGGTCTTCTTCTTGTTGCTGAATGGCTTTCTCGGCTTCGAGAAGTCGAACTTGAATATCACGAGAACGGCGGATAAGTTCAGGGTTCACTCTTTTATTCACCAAATCTGTTTCGTTTTCATCCATTTTCTTTTCAAGCTCTTTAAGCTCACCACCAAGTTTTTTGCCGAGTTCGGTTCCTTTAAGGTTATCCTGCATATCTTTCATCATCTTTCTGATTTTGGCTTGTTCTTGAGCCATCTTAGCCAACTGTTCCGACATTGCTCTACCGCCCTGCCCTTGCGACTGACCCATTTGCTGCATCTTCTGGTTTAATTGCTCCTGCATTTTACCCATTGATTCAGAAGGACTATTCTTTTTGCCTTTTTTACCTTTTCCACTACCCGGCATTGCTTGTGCCATCATTTCTTGCATTTGCTTAAATGTATCGCTAAGCATCAAAGCAAGATTATTAATAGATGTCATGGCGAATTGCTGTTTGGCCGAAGCAAGGTTTAGTTTACGTTCTTTAATAAACTTGACACTTTCATCCATAGAATTTTTCATGCTGGTTACTTCCTTGGTTACGAATGATTGTATCTGCATTACACGCTTGGCAAGGGCAAAAAGGCTATCTTCTACAACTTTAGCATCATCTTGAAGTTTGAGTTGGTCTTGAGAAAGTTTCACAAAACGTGGGTCAGAGACTGTCATATTTCTAAAGTCTTTCATCAACTTCTCTTGCTCAAAAGATAACGTGACTAAATTCTCCAGAATCGCACGTAAAGCATCCATATCTTCATCTAATTCTTTCATCTCAGCCGATTGCATAGCTTCAGAAATTTTCTGGGCCATTTGCTTCATTTTACGTGCCGCATTCTTTTGTGACTTAGAAGCCGCTGAATTTTGCTTTTGGTCGAGTTGTTTTTCGGCATCTTTTTGGTCTTCCGAAATATCCTTTTGCTCTTCTTTTTTGGTATCTAAATCTTTCTTCAATTCTTTGGATAGTTTTTCAATATCTTCTAATTGTTCTTTTTTATCCTCAAACTCTTTGGAAAGCTTCTCTTGTTCTTTCTTTAATTCTTCTGTTTTCTGTTCTTTCTGATTTCCGTCTTGAGTTTTTTCATTTTTTTGACTTTCATCACCAAGTTTATCTTGTTTTTCAGCAAGTTTATTTAACTCGTCAACAGCTTTTTCAACTTTCTGCTCAAGCATCATTTGTTTCATGAGTTTTTGCATGCGGTCAATTTCACGGTCGAGGTTTCGGTCTTTATTACGAAGTTTCTCTAATTGTTCAATAGCTTTTTCGTCCATACCCTTTTCGAGCATTTTCTTGAGTTCTTCATACATTTTGCTGTTTTCATCATTCATCATTTCATTCATCATCTGTCGAAGCTGCTCCATTTTTTGTTGCATTTCGGGAGACTGTTCTTGAAAACGCTGTTGTTTCTCTTGCATTTGGTCGAATTGCTGTTGAGCCTCTTTCATCTCTTTCATCAAATCTTCACGTTTTTTCAGAAGGTCTTCCAATTGCTTTTTCTCCTGAAAATCAAAATCCTTTTTACTCTTTACTTTATTCTCAAAGTTGTTTAAGTCAGTTTTGAGTTTCTTTGCTTTGTCAGTAAGGTCTTCAAGCATCTTTTCAGTCTTCTCAGCTTGTTTGTCTATCTCTTGGTCATAATTCTTTGCCGAAGGCAGAGAAAACGTCTGTACGGGCGTTTTTGTGGCTTTAGAGCCATTTACACCGTCATTGTCCCAAACCTGTAAAAAGTATTCTAACTTATCGCCAGGTTTTAATCCTAAATTATCTAACGGAAGCTGGTAATAATAACTTTGAGAGATTTGAGATTTGCTAAACGGAATATCAATCGCAGCAAATTGTGTATTTTGATTATTCTCTTTGATTGGTTTATAGAATAGCTTGAATTGAGTCAAACCATAATCATCGCTAATATTTCCGCCTAAAATGACATAATTGAATAATGTAGTATCTTTAACTTGTTCTAATACAATTTGTGGAAACTTATCAGGAGTGACGTTTATGTAATAATCAATGTTTTCACGATTTAGGCTAAATTGATTCTTCAACTGAATTTTGTAAGAAGCCGAATTCTTCATTCTCTTTTCATAAGAGAATCTATCACCAAAACCATCATCGGCCAATTTCTTAGACTCGCCGTCAAAAAGCATGTAGAGCGAATCAGTATCAGTAGCTCTAAAGTTCCATTCCACGACAGTTCCCTCCGGAACAACAAGGTTTCCGACATTATCGAATGATTCAGAAGATTTATTCAAGTAAGATGGGTAATGTAACTGAACATCGAAAGAAAGTAAATTTGGACGACTAATTAATTCTATATCGAATTCGTTAGATGTAAATCCTGATGCTTGGAAGAAAAACTCGATAGGATTCTGAATCTTGGTAAATGTAAAATCATAATGTTTGGCGTCTTTGCTTTCCATTTTGAATTTACGGTCGTTGTAAACCAAAAAAACATTTTCAGGAACTGCATTACCAACCAATTCAAGATTCAAAGTAAAATCTTCGTTCTTAACAGCTTTTAGGTCTTTGTTTGTAATCTTGAATTTAAAAGGAGCTTCTTCGGCAAAGTCTTTTCTAAAATAAACGATGCGTTCGGTACTCTTAGAGAAAAAACTTGGTGAATAAGCTGCAATCAAGAAAGTAAGCAATAGCAGAGGAATCGCATACTTGAGGTATTTTTTGTTTTCGTTAAGGTTGATTGCATCCGCAAATCGAATAAACTTTAAATCTTGCGTTTTTTGAGCAATACTGGCTTGTAATAAAGAGTTGTCTTTATCTGATAATTGAGCCAATTGTAGCGTATTCAAAAGCCTGTCCCCTATTTCTGGGAAAAACCTTCCAATCTCTTTAGCGGCTGTTTCGTAAGTCAATGGCTGGCGAATACCCGATAAAAATAAAATAGGTTTAATTATCCAGAAAACCAATGAATAAAGAATAACTCCGATGAGAGCAAAGAAGAGTGTTCCACGAACAACGGAGTTAAATCTACCGAAGTATTCAAGCGTGTTGAATAATAAAAATGCCCCAAAAAATAAGGCAATCGTAAAAATTGAACCTTTGATAAGCAGGTTTTTATAATACTTACTTTTGTAGGCATCTAACTTATCAAATAAAACAGCAATAGAATTAGGCTTATTCATTATAGAAAATAATTAAAATTCTAAAATTATGGAAACGGGGCAATGGTCAGAAAAAGTAACTTCGGGATGTATTTGGGAATGTTTGAGATTGGGCAGGAGGTTTTCAGAAATACAATGGTAATCAATCCGCCAACCTAAATTCTTCTGTTTTGCACCAGCACGGTAACTCCACCAAGTATAATTGTGAGGCTCTTTGTTGATATGTCTAAAAGCATCAACAAAACCATTATCAAGAAACTTGCCAACCCATGCCCTCTCCTCAGGTAGAAAGCCCGAAGAATTTTGATTAGACTTGGGGTTATGGATGTCTATCTCCCGATGACAGATATTAAAGTCTCCGCTGATAATTAATTTCGGAAAATCCTTTTTGAGTTCATTAATATAAACGTAAAAATCATCAAGGAATTTCATTTTAACATCTTGTCGAATATCGCCAGATGTACCAGACGGAAAATAAGCACTTATCAAAGAGTAATCTTTAAAATCGACTTGAAGTATTCTTCCTTCAGAATCGTATAAATTTATCCCGAAACCCTGCTTAATATTAATTGCTTGTTCTTTAGAAATGATAGCTACACCGCTGTAACCTTTTTTTTCGGCTGGATACCAGTAAGTGTTAAATCCTAAATCTTCAAAAAAAGGTTTTACGAGTTCGGTTTCGGATAACTTGATTTCCTGAATACACATTGCATCGGGATTCTCAGTTTTAAACCAATCTAAGAAACCTTTGTTCAAAGCCGAACGAATACCATTGACATTGTAAGTAATAATTTTCATAGTAAAGACAGATACATTTTAAGATAGTTGCAAATCAGGCTCAAAACCAGCCTCCTGTTTGAAATATTCGATGGTGAAATGCTTGAGTAGTTTTTCTTGCGATAAAAGGTCTTGAAAAGGTAATTTTTTTACGGGTTTCCAATGCGGCCAACCATCTTCATCAAGGCCTTCGAGTTCATAAAAACCGGCAGGACTTAGAACTCGACATATTGCAATGTGCATTAAATCTTGTTTTTGTTCTTTTGTAAAGACCTTTTTTCCTTGGCCTAACTCCTGAACACCAATTAAAAAAAGAACCGCATTTAAGTCAGCTGGTTTTTTTCCAACAGTTTTTTCGATAAAAATTCTTAGTTTTTGCCAATCTTCTTTTAACTTCAAATCTTCTTCAGTCATTTATTAAAATGTTTTATTCACAAACTTAACACAATGAAAATAAATTGGATTCATCATTTTTTGGATTTAGTATATCCAAAAACTTGCGAAGGTTGTAAAGAAGCTCTTTCGGTCGAAGAAAATCTTATTTGTACAGAATGCCTAATAAATCTACCAATTACAAATTCGCACAAAGAAGAAATAAATTCAATCGAAAAGAAATTTTGGGGTAAGTTGCCCGTGAAACATACATTGGCTTACCTAAAATATAGCAGAAAAGGTAGTGTAAAAAATATGATTCACCAACTCAAATATCACAATAAACCTGAAATTGGAATCAGGCTCGGAGAATTGTACGGCAGTATTCTAAAAAGAGAAGGTTATGAAAAAGAGTTTGATTTTATAGTTGGAGTTCCACTACACCCAGATAAACAAAAGCAAAGAGGGTATAACCAAGCAGATTGTTTTGCCGAGGGCTTATCAAAAGGTTTAGGCGTAGAAGCATCGATAAGTATTATAAAAAGAAAAGAATTTACGGATAGTCAGACGAAAAAATCGCGAATAGATAGGTTTCGTAATGTAGAAGGAATATTTGAAGTTGTAGATGGAGAATTAGTTAAAGGAAAAAGAATAGCAATTGTAGATGATGTTTTAACAACTGGCTCGACACTTGAATCTTGTGGAATAACTCTTTTAGAGGGTGGGTGTTCGGAAGTCTCTATAATAACAATAGCCTCGGCGTATTAGACCGAGGCTATTGCCAAATAACTTTATTTAAGTCTGAAATTAAAGTTTACGTTTTCCTTTAGGACCGATTGCAATCATAGCACAACGGAAACCAATTGTTGCTGTCGAAGAATCTTGGTCAAGTGAGCGGCGTGTACCTGGAGACAACCAGTAAGCTACATCATTCCACGAACCACCTTTGTAAACTCTTAATTTGTTATCAATTAATGAATTGAAATTCTTTTTGTCATAAAGGTTTTCTTCATCAAGGAAATCGTTACGACGGATTGGGTTCAAGTCATTGAAGTCTTGATAAGAGTTCGGACGATACAAGTCATAAACCCACTCATTCACGTTTCCAGCCATATTGTAAAGACCAAAGTCATTAGGCATGAATTCGTAAACCTCCATTGTAATAATACCTCTGTCGTTTTGATGACCAGCGATACCTGCATAGTCACCACGACCACGCTTGAAGTTAGCCATCATGTTACCCTTTGTTTTTCCTTTAGGTTTACGCATCGAAGAGCCATCCCAAGGGTAAATGCGTTGGTTAGATTGGTTTTCGTCAAGATATTGAGTACCAATCATAGCTTTAGCGGCATACTCCCACTCTGCCTCAGTTGGGAGGCGGTAATCAGGCAATACAATACCCGACTCGATAGCCAAACGCTGACCTGTTGTTGGTTTAGGTGCTTCAGTTGTAGCACCTTTCTTCTTACCAAAAGCTAAGCCACCGCCTTTTTTAGACGTCTTGCCTTGACCACCGTATTTCTGAGCCATAGCACCATTGACAGCTTGTGAACGCCACTTGCAATAGTCATTGGCTTGTACCCAAGAAACACCAACTACTGGATACATTCTGAATCCTGGGTAGCGGAGGTACTGGTCAACGTATTGGTCATTGAAAGATAACTTATCGGCCCAAACAGTTGTATCTGGAAGAGCTGATTCATAAAACTCTTGTGAAGAGTCTTTTTGGATTGCGTATAGGTACTCTAACCAGTTGATATTCGCAATTTCAGTTTCATCCATGTAAAAAGATGCAACTGTAACAGTTCTTTCCAAGTTGTCACGAGCATACGTAACATCCTCTTCTACTGTACCCATTGTAAAACGACCACCTTCGATGTAAACAAGGTTAGGACCAGCTGGCTGACCACTAAAACTTGAAACTTGGAAACCTTCTTTGTTCTTTTTGGCATAAGCAATACCAGTCGCAGAACTTTTACGACCCGGATTGATACTCGAAGCCTTCTTTTTGTTCGATGAACAGCTTGAGAGCATAAGCGTAAATGCCAATGCAACCGCCGTTGAACTAAAAAGTAATTTTCTCATTTTCGGAACGATTTTTGTGAATTGAATTCGATTTGCAAAAATATTATTTTTAAATAAATTTTTCGGATTTTATTATAAACCAACTACTTAAATGACCCTAACTCGAAAGAATATCACTCAATACTTTGTCGAATTCGTCGATTGTAGTTATGTTTTCGAGGGTTAGAAGCGGTTTTCCTTTGAATTCTTTAAGAGAGCAACGTTTCGGATTATTCTTAACATAATCAAGAATTTTGCCAAATTTTTCGGTTTCAAAATATTCTGTTCGCTCAGATGAAACGAAGTATGCTTTTAGAATATTGTTTTTTAGAGTTAATTTCTCAAATCCAATCTCCTCGGCTTTCCATCTGATTCTCACTATTTTAATAATATTTTTGACCTCTTCGGGTAGTTTACCAAACCTATCAATGAGTGATTGTTGGAACAAACCCAACTCTTCTTCGTTTTTGATATTATCAAGCTGATTATACAACGAAAGACGCTCAGATATATTATTGACGTAGTTTTCTGGAATCAAAATTTGTAAATCGGTCTCGATTTGACAATCAGATAGTTTTAAATCAACTTTCGATAAATCTGACTGAAACAAGTCTTTAAATTCATTCTCTTTTAATTCTTGAACAGCCTCATCTAAGATTTTATGGTACATTTCATAACCTAAATCGTTGATAAAACCACTTTGCTCGGCACCAAGTAGGTTTCCTGCTCCACGAATATCCAAATCTCGCATCGCCACCTTAAAACCATCACCCAAATCAGAGAATTCTTCGAGGGTTTGTAAGCGTTTTCTACCGTCTTTTGAAAGCATCGAAACTGGTGGAGTAAGGAGGTAACAAAAGGCTTTTTTGTTTGAACGCCCTACCCTACCCCGCATTTGGTGCAGGTCAGACATCCCAAAATTTTGGGCTTGGTTTATAATAATGGTATTTGCATTTGGAATATCAAGACCCGACTCAATAATATTGGTTGACATCAGAATATCAATCTCGCCTTCAATAAATTTCATCATTACTTTTTCGAGTTTATCACCATCCATTTGCCCGTGAGCCACACCGATTCGAGCATCAGGAACTAAACGTAAAATTAGGTTGGCAATTGACTCAATATCATTAACTCTGTTATGAACAAAGAATACTTGCCCACCACGTTTTAACTCGTAGCGAATTGCATCGCGGATGACTTCTTCTTTAAAAACATGAACTTCGGTCGTGACGGGTTGACGATTGGGTGGAGGAGTTGAGATAATAGATAAATCTCTTGCACCCATTAAAGAGAAATGTAAAGTTCTCGGAATCGGAGTTGCTGTCAAAGTTAGAACATCTACATTGTGTTTTATTTCTTTGAGTCTGTCCTTAGATTTTACACCAAACTTTTGTTCTTCATCAATAATAAGTAAGCCTAAATCTTTAAACACTATATCCTTATTTAATATACGGTGAGTGCCAACAAGAATATCAACTTTACCTTCTTTGAGATTTTTAAGGGTTTCGTTAATTTCCTTAGTACTTCTGAATCGACTGACCTCATCGACATTGACAGGAAAATTAGACAGACGCTCGGCAAAAGTTTTATGGTGTTGCATTGCCAAGATAGTTGTCGGAACTAAGACCGCAACTTGCTTTCCATCACAAACGGCTTTGAAAGCAGCACGGATTGCAACCTCAGTTTTACCAAAGCCGACATCTCCACAAACAAGCCTGTCCATCGGATACGATTGCTCCATGTCTTTTTTGACATCGGTAGTAGCTTTGGCTTGGTCGGGAGTATCTTCATAAAGAAAAGAGGATTCTAATTCGGCCTGAAGAAAGCTGTCTCTCGAAAACTGAAATCCATGTGCCGAACGTCGTTTTGCATAAAGAGCAATTAGTTCTTTGGCAATATCTTTTACCTGCCTTTTGACCTTAGATTTTTTATTCTCCCACTCTCCAGAGCCGAGTTTGTTCATGGTTGGCGGAGAGCCATCTTTACCCGAATACTTCGCAATTTTATGTAATGAATGTATATTTACGAATAAAATATCGTTGTCTTTGTAAACTAATCGAATTACTTCTTGCTCTTTGCCGCCAGTTTCGATTTTTTCCATTCCGACAAAACGACCCACACCATAATCTATATGAGTAATGTAATCGCCCATCTGCAAAGCTCTGAGTTCTTTAAGAGTCAGGGCTTTTGACTTGCTAAACTTATCTCGAACCTTATAGCGGTGGTATCTGTCAAAAATTTGGTGGTCGGTGTAGCAAGCGACTTTTGTTTGTTCGTCAACGAATCCCTCACGAAACGAAATCTGCAAAGGCCTAAATTTTGTATTAGGGTCGGTTTCGTAAAAAATTGTTTTTAACCTTTCGAGTTGTTTGAACGAATCCGATGCAATGATATTGACAAAGTTGCTTAGTTGATTTTCTTTGATGTTATCAATCAACCTTTTGAAATCCTTATTGAAAGAGGGCTGAGATTTAGATTGATAAATTGTTTTTTCAATATCCTTAAAATAAAACCGACTACCAAATTCAATAATTTTGTATTTCTTAATTTCGTTTAAGAACTGACGCCGAGTTTCAAAAAGCTGCTCTGGGTTTTCAATAATCTGAATCCCACCGCTATGATTGAGTATCGTTTCAAAATCATTCTTGGCTCTTTCAAAGCAATTCTCAATTTGTTCTAAAGTAAATTCTACGTCTTTTATCCATATAAAACTTTTATTACGAATAAAATTGAAAAATGACTCACGAGTTTCTTGAATTAACTTGTTCTGAACATCTGGGATGATATTAATTTGATTGATACTTTGAATCGAAAGTTGTGATTCGGGATTGAAAGTCCGAATCGAATCAATCTCATCTCCAAAAAGTTCGATACGGCAAGGGTATTCGGATGCATAAGAAAAAATATCGACAATACCTCCACGAATCGAAAACTGCCCTGCTTCATAAACAAAGTCGGCCTTCTCGAATTCGTAAGAAATCAATAATTCAGAAATAAAATTTATATCGAATTTATCTCCAACTTTAACCGTCAATGTATTTGCCAAAAGGGACTTTCGGTTGATAACTTTTTCGGATAATGCCTCGGGATAAGTTACGATTGAGATATTCGCTTTTTCGTCATTAAGTTTATTCAAAACTTCGGCTCGCTGAAGTACGTTGGCATTGTCGAACTCTTCGTATTGGTAAGGCTTCTTGTAAGACATCGGAAACAGAAAGACTGATTCTTCGCCGAGTAGATTTTGTAGATCGTTGTAGAAATAAGAAGCATCTTCTTTATCGGGTAAGATATAAACGTGATGCTCGGGTTGTTGTTGTGAAATTGTAGCAGCGATGATAGAGTCTAAACTACCAGTTAATCCTTTAATTTGAGTGATATTAGACGTTTTGATTTTGTCATTGATATTGAGAACAAAACTATCTTCGCTGTAAATCTTTAAGAGTTCTTTGACATCCATAAACTATAAATACAAAAGGGACGAGGGGGAAATCCTCGTCCTGAATACTTTCTATACAAAGGTAACAAACCTTTTTTGAAATGGTTTCAACGAATTTTAAAATGATTAAACGGTACTATTTTATATACTCGTAAAATAAATAAATAAATTATATAAAGCGAATGTTTGACTAAAAATTACCACAAAATAAATATTTTATAAAAAATGTATTACGAAATAGGGGGGAAATTTATAATCGTTTTTTATTAAATATAAATATATAAAACGAATTTTTGTTTAACTCTGAGATTTAATTGTTTCAATTAACTGTATAAGCTCTGCTTGCCTCTCTGGGCTGGTTGACGGGTAAGACATACGCAAAGTTTGTAATTCTTCTTGAATGGTATGTGCCACCAACAAACGCATATTCTTCTTATCGTCGGCGGGGATGATGTACCAAGGCGATTTTTTTGATGATGTTGCATTTATCATATCTTGGTAAGCTTGTTGGTAGTCGTTCCAAAACTCACGCTCTTTTACATCACCCTCTTCAAACTTCCAATTTTTAGTAGGGTCTTCGATTCGTTCAATTAAACGCTCGGCTTGTTCTTCTTTTGAAACATGCAGAAAAAATTTGATGACCTTGATTCCATTGTTGTGAAGATAGGTTTCAAAATTGGCGATGTCTTCATAACGTTTTTTCCAAACGCTATTGAGATTATAGGTAAGCTCAGTCGGAAGCCTTTGATTATTGGTCAAAATCTCGGGATGAACTTTTACAACCAAAACCTCTTCGTAATAAGAACGATTAAAAACAGTGATACTTCCTCGTTCGGGCAAATGCTGATAGCACCGCCACATAAAATCATGTTCGAGTTCAGTTTCGGTAGGGCGTTTGAACGATATAAAATTTAAACCAAGCGGATGCACTCCTTGAAAAACCGCTTTCATAGTACCATCTTTGCCAGCGGCATCCATAGCTTGAAAAATCACAAGGACACCATATCTGTTGTGAGCGTACATTACATTTTGTAATTCATCTATATTTTTATGGTATTCCGAAAGAATTGCTTCGTATTCAGATTTGTCTTCGTACAAATCCTTTATTTTTGTTTTTGCTTTTAAGATAGAGAAGTCCCCTACTCCATCAAATCGAAAATCCGAGATGTCAATTTTTTTCATAATTTGCAATCCTTTTTATATAATTATGCGTTGATATAGAAGGCAAAACTTTATATCATTCAAATTTGTTGAAAATGAAAATAAGAAATCTTTTTTTAATAGCACTGTCGGTACTCAGCTTGAGTTCGTGTGCACAAAGTAATAAAAACAAAACAAAAAAAATGAATCAAGATAATATTTTGACGGCGGGCAATGAGATTGCTACTTTTGGAGCTGGTTGTTTTTGGTGTGTAGAGGCGGTTTTTCAAAGATTGGACGGAGTTTCGAAAGTAGAGTCTGGATACATGGGTGGCTCAACAAAAAATCCTTCATATAAAGATGTATGTACTGGATTGACAGGCCATGCCGAGGTTTGTCATATTTACTACGACCCAAAGAAAATCAGTTATGAAGAACTTTTAGAAGTATTCTGGAAAACTCACGACCCAACCACATTAAATCGTCAAGGTAATGACACGGGTACACAATATCGTTCGGCTGTTTTTTATCATGACGATAATCAGAAAGCATTGGCCGAAAAATACAAAGCCGATTTGAATGCATCGGGTGCGTTTGATAGACCTATCGTAACAGAAATTACTAAAGCAAGTGAATTTTATGTTGCCGAAGACTATCACCAAAATTATTTCAATCAGAATGGTGGACAACCGTATTGCCAGTTTGTGGTAAGACCAAAAGTTGAGAAGTTTGAGAAAGTATTTAAGAATAAATTGAAAAAAGACATTTAATAAAAAAATCCCGCTCAGCAACGAGCGGGATTTTTTATTTATACCAAGCGATTACTTCTTCGGCTGGTTTGCGTTGAATGTCTGGCACTGTAGCGTCATCGGCTGGATACCCAATTGGAAGCAATAAAAAAGGGCGTTCGTTTTTGGGGCGATTCAAAATTTTGGTCAAAAAATCCATCGGACTCGGAGTATGAGTAAGAGTTACCAATCCAACCTCATGGATGGCTGTTAGCAAAAAACCACAAGCCAAACCAACCGATTCGTTTACATAATAATTCTGATGTTTTTTATTGTCATCATCATATTCATAGGCTCGTTTGAAAACCACGATTAACCAAGGAGCTGTTTCGAGGAATGGCTTTTTCCAGTCGGTTCCGAGCGGGGCTAAGTCTCTGAGCCATTCTTCCGACATTCTTCCATTATAACTTTTAAATTCTTCCTCTTCAGCAGCGGCTCTAATTTGCTTCTTGATTTCGGGATTCGAGACCGCACAGAATGTCCAAGGCTGTTTATTCGCACCCGATGGAGCCGTCGAAGCAGCCATAATAAGGTTTTGTATGACCAATTCGCTTACGGGCTTATCGGAGAAGAATCGAACCGACCTGCGATGATTAAGCTTTTGATAGTACAAATAACTTTCTTTGAGCAGATTCTCCTCACTTAATCGGTAAGGATGAGTATATGTTACGTGAGAATAATTCATAAAAAAGGCGGTTTCTACACCGCCAAATTTATAACATATTTATTAGGTATCAATAAGGTACGCCATTTTTGTCTAAAATATCTTTGGCGAAACTGTATCCTTTTCGAGCCGATTTGATGTACCATTCTTTTGCTAAATCTATGTTTCCGTGATTGGCGTATTGGATGCCGATGTTATATTCATAGCTTCCGTCTTTTTGTGACTCTGCTCCCCTCTTCCAGACTTCTATGGCTTCTTGCCACTTACCAAAGTCAATCAAAGTGACTCCAAGATTGCGAAGTGTTGCATGGTGGTCGGGTGCTTTTTTATAGAGTTCTTGAAGTAGTCTTAATTCTTCTTGTAAATTACCCTCTTTACGAAATGCAAACGAATAATTGAGATGAGCGTCCCAATAATCAGGTTTCATTTTTATGGCTTTTAGCAAAGTTTCTTTTGCATCTTTGATACGGCCAACGTTAGTGTAAACATTACCAAGATTTGTAAGATATTCTATATTTTGTTCGTTTTGATTTTCGGGCTGATTTAAGTATTTCTCAAGGTATTTCATGGCATTCTGCCAATCCGAAAGTTTAACATAAGCAAGCCCCATGAGCATATCGGTTCGATAACTTTCGGGTTTGTATTGGTAAGCACGGGTTAAATACTGAATGGCCGTTTTGGGGTCGCCTTCATCCAAATACATCGAACCAATGGAACGACAAACATCACCATTTTTGAAGCCTTGCTCGTCAGATTGAATCAAATACTGCTTTGCCGTTGGGAATTCCTTATTCTCTAAATAGTACCAACCCATGTTGCTCAAAACCATCGCATCTTTTGGGTAAACTTTATAGGCAGGAGTAAAGAGTGTCAGGCCGTTTTTCCAATGACCAGTTTGTAAAAATGTAAGAACACACAATGCTATACCCGTAACAATCGAAACCGGTAATGCAGATTTAGATGAATTAAAAAACTTATTTAGCAAGATTGCCACGATAAAAAGCGGACCAATCGACGACAAATAATAGTAACGGTCGGCAACGATGGCACTACCTACTGGCAAAATTTGCAAAACCGTTGAGATAGCAATTGTAAAAAATCCACCTGCCCACCAAATGCGTTTGTCTTTTCTGCCAAAGTAATACAGAAGTCCAACTATCGCAATGATACCAAATAATGATAATGTAAAAATCGCGGGTATTGAACCCGTAGGTTTAGATGGATAAGGATAAAATGGTAGTAAGTTATATGGGAGGATTGTCTTGACCCAATAAAAGCAAAATGAATAACAAACTATCAGAAAACGCTCGCCTTTTGTGTAAGCCGCTCCGATTACTGATGAAGCATCTGCACCTGCAACTTTTTGTGCAGACGTCGCAATGTATGCAAATATTAGTGTAATTACGAAAAATGGAATCTTATTTATGAAAAGTTTTGCGTTGATAGGTTTCTTGAGAAAACAATAATCTGTAATAATCAAGAGTGCTGGTAGCACAACGCCCATACCCTTCGACATACAAGACGCAACAAATAAAATCAGTGAAATGATGTAAAATTTGTTCGATTTTTCTTCGTCAAATCTAATGTAATAAATGAGTGCCAATAATTGAAAAAGAGTGTAAAGAACGTCTTTGCGTTCGGCCGCCCAAGCAACAGATTCGACGTGCAATGGGTGAATCGCGAATAAAACAGCCGTGGCAAATGATATGATAAAATTCTGTTTGAGTTTCTTTAATAAATAGAAAACCAAATAGCTATTGAACGAATGTAGAATAAGATTATTGAGGTGGTACAACCACGGACTATCTTTTACAAATAAATATTCTATCGCCAGAGACAGCATCGTCAGTGGGTGATAGTTACCCACTTGAAAACTTTTTGGACCGTAGAAAAAATCGCCAATTGAACTGAGAGAAAAATTAAGAACTAATTCATTGAAAACAATATACGGTTTATCGTCCCAGACCAATGTGTTCTGCCAAATGGGTGCATACGAAACAAAAATCAACGCCGCCAAAATCGCGGGTGTCCATTTTTCTAATTTTTCGATTTTGTCTGATTCAATAAGTGGCTGAAATTCAATAGTTTCTTCTTGTTTAATGGGCTTATTTGATAATTTTTTATTTTTAGCCATGGGTTTATTGTGATTTTTAATGAATTAATCGTGATTCAAATATAATGAAGACAATTCTAATGCCAAATATCCGTGTTTTTTACCATTATGCAGTATAATACTTTGATAAATGCCATAAAATCAAGAACTTTGATGCTTTAATTGGCAAGAATGTTGTGGCATTTTGAGAGTTGCAATAATTAAAAATGTGCAGACGTTATTTAGCCTACAAACATATTGAAAATGAAATTACTTAGACTTCTTATATTGCTGGCTCTCCCCTCGCTCCTATTTGCACAGCGAAATAAAAAAAATCAAGACGATGGCGTATTGACCGAGAAAGAGCTTCAAGCCGAGGCCGTTTTTACCGAAGGTATGAAATTTTTTATTGCCGATAACCACGACAAAGCGATTATCCATTTCAAGAAAGCTACCGAGATGAATCCTGCCAGTTCGGGGGCTTTGTTTATGTTGTCTAAAGCATATTACGCCAACGAAGATTTAGTCAACGCTACTATTTATGGTGAAAAAGCCATGAAATCTGATGTTGAGAATAAGTACTACCACAAATATATGGGTGAGGTTTATTCTAAGCAAAAACGCTATAAAGAAGCGGCTGAAGTTTATGAAGACCTTGCCAAAAAGAACCCTTACGATGTAGAAAATTACCTTGACTTATCTAATACTTACATCTTGCAAGGCAAATACAACGACGCAATTGACATTTATAATAAAATTGAAAAAACGATTGGCTTGAGCGAAGAGATTACTCGCCAGAAGCAGTTGATTTATCTCAAGCAAGAAAAACTCGATAAGGCTATCGAAGAAGGCAATAAACTGATTGAGTCGGAGCCAACCGAGCCAGATTACGTTGTGCAGCAAGCTCAGATTATGATTCAGAATCAACGCTATGACCAAGCCGTTCTGATGATAGAAAGAGCCTTAAAGGTAAACCCTGATTTTGCACAAGGACACGTCTTGCTCGCCGAGATTTACCGTAAACAAGGAGATTTGACCAAATGCAATGACGAACTCAAAGCGGCATTCACTAATAAAAATTTATCGCCCGATATAAAATTCAAATTGCTGTCGAGCTACATGCTCATGCTCAAAGACGATAGCGGCGATAACACACTCGATAATATCATGGGCCTGACCCAAGACCTAATCAGGCAGGCCCCAAAAGAAGCCCGCGGTTATGTTATCTTGGGAGATTTATTGATGAAGAAGGGTGAACTCGCCCAGGCTCGCGATAATTATGTAAAATCTACGCTTTACGATAAATCAGTTTATGAAGTTTGGTTGGCGATTGTAGAACTCGATGGAAAGTTAAATCATATCGATAGTTTGGCCAAACATTCAGAACAAGCCATTGAGTATTTTCCGAATCAAGCCTTTTTTTGGTATCACAACGGCTTTGCCAATTTTGTAAAGAAAGATTTCAATAAATCGGCTGAGTCATTGAAAGAAGCTCGTAATCTTGCTTTGGATAATCCCGAATTAGGAAAACACATCAATGCACTTTTGGGCGATACCTACAACGAGATTCGTCAATACGCCAAGTCGGATGAAGCCTACGAAGCAGTATTGAAAGAAGACCCCAACTACGAACATGTCTTGAATAATTACAGCTACTATTTGGCTCTTCGTAAAGATAAATTAGAACGTGCGGTTGAATTGTCAGGAAGGTTAGTCGAAAAACATAAGGACAACCCGACATACCTCGATACCCATGCTTGGGTGCTATATACTATGAAAGATTTTGCGAAGGCTCGTACTTTTTTAGAAACGGCAATCAGACAGAATGGACGTGTCAGTGGAACAATTATTGAGCATTATGGCGATGTGCTTTTCCAATTAGGCGAAAAAGATAAAGCCATCGAACAATGGAAGAAAGCAAAGCAAATGGGCGAGAATAGCACAAATATTGACAAGAAGATTCAGCAAGGTACGTTGATAGAATAAAATAAATTCCCATAAAATGATACAAAAAAACCTATCAATACTTTTAATACTTTTAGTTTTTACTTTTGCTGCTTGTAAGCGAAACGCACATAAGAAAAAAGTAGAAAAAGAAATAGAAACAGCCGTGACGGTTGACTCGACCGAAACCAAGGAAGTTACACAGGTTGAGGTATTAAAAACCGAAGAAACCCCAAAAATAACGGTTGAGCCAGCCGAGGTAGATTTTAAATTTTTAAAGATAAAATCAAAAGTAGATTTCAAAGGTGCGGGCGAAGACCAGTCTTTTCCGGCGACGATTCAAATAAAGAAAGATAGCATTATCTGGATTTCGGTCAGTATCGGCATTGAGGTTGCGAGAGGAATCATCACTCGTGATTCTGTTGTTTTCCTTGACCGAATCCATAGAAATTATTACAAGTTCAATTTTAATTCACTTAGCGAGCAATTCAATTTTAATCTTAATTACGATTTAGTACAGTCGCTTTTGATTGGCAATATGCCGATTCGTAAAAGAAACGATGATGTGATAACAAAAGAACAAGCGGTTTTCAAAATTTTACAAGACCTCAAAATCCTTCAATTAGAAAACTACATTGCCGAAGACAACCTAAAGTTGGTTCGTCTATTTGGCAAAACGGCCAACGATTCAAGCACGATAAATGTAGGCTATGGCGATTTTCAGAATATAAACGCTTTGGTGATTCCGCAATCGGTAAAAGTACAAATAGAAGCACAATCTAATGGGAAAGCAATTAATACTATCGTAAATTTGCAACACAATCGGATTGATTTCTTAGACGAAAGCCCTGGTTTTCCGTTTACAATTCCCAAAACATATCAACAAGTCTTCTTGAAAAGATAAATGAAAGTAGCTCACGTCAAATATTTATTGCTTTGTTTGTTTACGGTTTTGATATTCGATGAGTCTATGGCTCAGAAAAAATCACGTAAACAACTCGAACAAGAAAAAAGAAGAAACCAAGCAAAAATTGAGGAAAACAAAAAAATCCTTGAAGAAACCAAAGAAAAGAAAGAAACAACAGTAGGTAAAATCAAGGCAATCAAAGAGCAAATCTCTACGCAGGAACAACAGATTAGTTTGATAGAGCAAGACCTCGAATTGCTCGACACCGAGATTTTGGATGTTGCTGCCGCCAATGGTGAGTTAGAAGACAAACTCAATAATCTCCGAAAAGAGTACGCTTCGATGTTATACACGACGTCGAAATCGAGTGGTAAAATCAATAAATTGAGTTTTTTGTTTTCGGCATCGAGTTTCAACGAACTCATCATGCGATACAAATACCTACAACAATACACCGATAATCGTAAGGCACAAGTTACGCAAATCAATAAAGTAGCGGCATTGCTCAAAGAACGCCAAGAGCAGTTAATCTCTAAAAAGTCGAATAAACAAAAGGCAATTTTAGCAAAAGAAATTGAGGCTCAGAATCTCGAAAGGCTACGCAATAACCAAGTCGAGATGGTTGCCGAATTATCGAAAAAAGAAAAAGACCTTCGTAAAGAAATTGACGCCTCAAAGAAATCGGTTAAGAAATTGGATAATACCATTGCTGCATTGGTGGCTCGTGAAATAGCCAAGAAAAACCGAGAACTCGAACGCAAACAAGATGAAGAAGCCAAAGTTGCCAAACTCAACGCCGACCGCGAGGAACGCAAAGCAGCAGCCAGAGCAGCCGCACCCAAAGCCGAACGAACCGTTGCGGTTGGAAATACTTTTGGGGCTTCAAAAAACCGATTACCTTGGCCAGTCAGTAGCGGATTCATATCGGATAGATTTGGCGTAAAAGAGCATCCCGTCTTGAACGGTGTATTGATAAACAATAATGGGGTTGATATTCAGACCCCAAAAAATGCTACTGTCAGAGCCGTTTATGAAGGCACAGTAAAAGACGTTACTGATATTCCTGGACTGGGAAAAGTAGTGGCGATTCAACACGGCGATTATTTTACCGTTTATGCAAATCTAAAAGAAACGTTTGTTTTGACTGGTCAAAAAGTAGATGGTAAAGAAACCATCGGTACAGCGGGGGAATCGGGCGGAGCAAACGAAATCAATTTTCAGATTTGGCATAATACCGAAAAACTCAATCCCGAAAAATGGTTACTGGCAAGGTAATTCCGATTGGCAAATTCACAATTTATTTTATTCACAAATCCCCAAAAAGATGTCGGTTCATTCAGAAATAAAACGGATTACAACCCATACGCTGCAAGAGTTTAAACGCAAGGGTGAAAAGATTTCATGCCTCACATCGTACGATTACTCAATGGCGAAAATCGTTGATGCTGCAGGTATTGATTTGATTTTAGTCGGAGACTCGGCATCAAACGTAATGGCTGGCCACGAGACTACCCTACCCATCACGCTCGACCAAATGATTTATCATGCTCAGGCCGTTGTGCGTGCCGTTAAGCGAGCGTTTGTGGTAGTAGATTTACCTTTTGGTTCGTACCAAGGAAACTCCGAAGAAGCTCTACGTTCGGCAATACGGATTATGAAAGAGTCTGGCGGACACGCCGTAAAACTCGAAGGTGGTATCGAAGTCAAAGAGTCAATCGCTCGTATTTTGAGTGCAGGAATACCCGTCATGGGGCATTTAGGATTGACACCTCAATCAATCTACAAATTCGGAACTTATGCCGTGAGAGCAAAAGAAGAAGAAGAAGCTAATCAGTTAATCGAGAATGCTAAGATGCTCGACGAAGTTGGATGCTTTGGTATGGTACTCGAAAAAATACCAGCGGAGTTATCGAAGAAAGTGACGGATACGGTTTCGATTCCTACAATCGGAATCGGTGCAGGGCCGCACTGCGACGGTCAAATTTTAGTGGTACACGATATGCTCGGAATCAATAAAGATTTTTCGCCGAGATTCCTCCGTCGTTATGCCGATTTACATACCATTATAACCGAAGCTGTTGCCAATTATGTAAAAGATGTAAAAGCCTCGGATTTCCCGACCGATAAAGAATCATATTGAATTTTCAAAGGATAAGGTTTGCAAACCTTATCCTTTGAGTTTTCTCTACCCTACTGAATTTTTGAAATCTTGCTTATTGAAATTTCATCGAGGGTACTTCGTTTACCCCAACCGCAGAGCAACTCACCCTTTTTGCCAGTCAACGAATAACTAATCAAAACCGGTATTGGCTTAAAAAGCATTTCTCCTTGAGCCAATTTACTCTGCTCGGCTTTCACAATATTATCTACCAAATTTTTAGAGTTGGCCGTTGGCACATACATTACCATTTCACCATCCTTTTCGATTTGTATATGTGTATCGCATCCATCATACGCCAGACCATTGGGCTTGATAATCCCCTTTACTTCTGCCGTTGAGGCATTCAAAGCACTAACTTCTTCGCTTTCATTCGAACATCCGATAAAAACAAAGAAACTAAGAAACATCGAGGCTACGAACCGTATTTTATTCATATTTGTTGTAATTTTCTATAATGATTCAGAAAATTAGCAAATAGTTGTAAGAATGAATAGAATTTATTTAGATAACGCTGCCACAACCAGACTCGACCCCGAAGTATTAGATGCCATGCTGCCGCTGATGACCGAGAGTTTCGGAAATCCGTCGTCGATACACGCTCATGGGCGTGAGGTGCGTGCGGCGGTCGAGAAAGCACGTAAAACAATCGCAGGTTTACTTAATACTTCTCCATCGGAGATTTTCTTTACTTCTGGCGGAACCGAAGCCGACAATACAGCCATTTACGGCTCAGTTGAGAGCCTCAGGGTTAAGCACGTGATTAGTTCGCCAATCGAACACCATGCTGTTTTACACACGCTCGAATTCTTAGAAAAACAAGGCAAAATCAAATTATCTTTGCTTGATATTGATTCAGCTGGAGTTATTGATTACAACCAACTCGAAGACTTATTGAGGCGGAATCCAAATAGTTTGGTGAGCTTAATGCACGGCAATAACGAAATCGGTAATTTACTCGAAATCGAAAGAGTAGGCGAGATGTGCCAAAATTACCAAGCCGTTTTTCATTCGGATACTGTTCAGACGATGGGGCATTATCGCCACGATTTACAAAAGTTAGCAATTGATTTTATAGTAGGGGCAGGCCATAAGTTTCATGGGCCTAAAGGCGTTGGGTTTCTTTATATCAATGCCCGAAACCGTATCAATCCGTTCATTCATGGCGGTGCCCAAGAACGCAACATGCGAGGTGGTACTGAGAACATTTACGGAATCGTGGGTATTGCTAAAGCTCTCGAAATCGCCTATCGAGAAATGGATGAGCATCGTAAGCAAATCGAAAAACTCAAAAGTAGGCTGATAGACCGAATGAAAAATATCGAAGGTGTAACTTTCAATGGTCTTTCTGCAAATTTAGACAAAAGCCTCTACACGGTGTTGAATGTGAGTTTTCCGCCCAACGAAGACAACGACATGTTGCTATTCAATCTTGATATTGCCCGTATCTCTTGTTCGGGGGGCAGTGCTTGTGCCAGCGGAACAAACATTGGTTCGCACGTCTTAGATGCTCTCAACATCGACCCTGCGAGAGGAAACGTTCGGTTTTCGTTTGGTAAATACAACACCGAAGAAGAAATAGACTATGTGGCAAATGTGGTAAGCGAATTATTCAGCAAAAAGAGTATTTTGGCTTAGAAAACCTCGCCAGTTTTTATTCCTCCAAGAGGGAGGGTTTTGTTAAATGGTTAATTTGAATGGAAAAAAACACATCCCTAAACACCGCTTGGCGAAAGACCGCCTCGACGATTTATAAAAAACCTGTTGATTCAAAAATATTTGGCTCAGTAGAGATTGACATTACCGATTTAGAACAATACATCAATCAAAAACGCAAAGAGGGTATCAAAATAACCCTTACCCACTTCTTTCTATTGGCTACTGCAAGGGCCATCAAAGAGCAGATTCCAGAATTAAACACTTACGTAAAACGTGGAAATATCTATTCTTTTGAGCAGATAGATGCAACAGTGAGCGTTTTGCTCGCCAATGGCGAAATGGGGTCGGTTAAGATGCAGAATGTTGATAAACTGACGCTTCAAGAAGCCGCCCTAAAAATGAAAGAAGAGATTAATAAGTCTTATAAAGGAGACGAAAACGCCACCATGAAAATGAAGGAACGCTTGGCGGGGATTCCGTGGCCGTTTAGAGGTTGGATTTACAATACGATTCGATACATAACCACAACACTCGGTATTTCGATACCACCGTTGGGGTTATCGGCCAATAATTTTGGGTCGTTTATTTTATCAAATATCGGTAGCATAGGACTCGATGTGGGATACCCTGCGTTGATGCCATCGGCGAATATTGCTTTTGTTTTGATAATGGGGGGTGTATCCCGAAAACCGTGGGTTGTTAATGAAGAAATCGTACCTCGAACCATCATTACGCTTGGTGCGGCACTCGACCACCGAGTAATTGACGCCTCGCACGGAGGAAAACTATTCAAATACCTAAAAAAAGCAGTGAATAATCCGCAAATGTTGGAGACAGTATAAAATTTCAGCCCATAACATTTGTCATGGGCTGAAACATAAATATTGAATCGTTTTAACGATTTTAGTACAAATTAAAGACTATTCGAGTTGCCGAAATAATGAATAAAAGATTGATAATCAGTAATTTTCATTAACATTAGAGAAAATCTACATAATTGCTTGATAACAATCTAATGATTCATCAATGTCCGCCCTTTGAAGATGACGCAACAGCCTCATCGAAGTCGATGCCTTGTTTGCGAAGAACACCCTGAGCGATGATTCCGAAAACAAAGAGATACACAAAACAAGCGGCCGCCAAATAATAAGATTCTTGGATTCCAATCATATCGGCGATTTTACCTTGCACAACTGGGATAATCGAACCTCCTAAAATCATCATAATCAAAAATGCTGACCCCTGATTGGTAAATTTGCCCAAACCTGCCGTACCGAGCGAGAAAATACTTGGCCAAAGAACCGAACAGAATAATCCACCCGAAATCAAGGCAAATAATGCAACTTTACCCGTTGTCATTACCCCAACGATTGTCATGATAGCCCCTAAAGCCGTAAAAATCAAAAGCAAACGCACAGGTTTTTCTTGGCTTGCATAGTATCCTAAAATCATCACCACGATGCAGATTGCGTAAGGGAATAAATCTGTAACATCGCCGCTGTAAAGCGAATTAACAATCAATACAATCGAAAAAGCTACAAATGGGATAACCGCAATAAGGATTTTCTTGGTTGATTCTTTCGGATTAAAATTACCAATTGAGGCTGTCCAGCGGCCAATCATCATACTACCCCAAAACAACGAAACGTATTTTGAGATTTGCGAAGAATCCAGATTTTGGGTTTCTTTTAAGTACTCACCAAGGTTTGAGCCAATCGTTACTTCAACCCCAACATAAACAAAAATGGCGGTCATACCCAGAATCGCCTGCGGATAACTCAGAACCGAAGTAGCGTTTTGAATCGCACCAGCCTTACTAACGATTGAATACAACAAATATCCGAGCATCAAAACGGTCATTAATCCAAAAGTAAACATAATGGCGGTTTCGATAGAGAAAGCAACCGCAACACCAACACAAAGCACCAAAAACGCAACTGGAAGACCGATAACGATATTGCTTACTTGTACATCTTCGTCGTTTTTGATACGAGGAAGATTAGAACGCCAAAAGAAAAGTGCCATCAAGGCAAACAAAACTCCAAGGCAAAGGTAAGGCACTTTTACGTCTTCGATAGAAGCATTGGCGGCGGCATCTTTTGAGATTGAACCAAAGATAGCATACGAAACCAAAGCTGGACCGATTGTTCCGCCGAGGTTATTAACCGCTCCACCCAAATTGATACGCTGAGCACCAGTTTCTGGAGGCCCGAGTGCAATCATAAATGGTTGAGTAGCAGTTTGTTGTAGCGAAAACCCCAAGCCTACAATAAACAGCCCCGAAAGCAATAAATTGTAAGATGCCGTTTGGGCTGCTGGGTAGAATAGGAGAGTCCCGACTGCCGAAATCAATAGACCCAAAACAATGCCGTTTTTGTAACCGATTTTGTTCAGAATATCGCCACCCATCAATCGAGAGAAGATAAGATACAAAACCGAACCAATGAAATAAGCGGCATAAAACGCAAAGTCAACCAACTGGGCTTGGGTTTGGGTTAGACTAAATTTTTCTTTGAATAATGGAATGAGGATACCGTTTGAGGCCGCCACAAAACTCCAAAAAAACCACACCGTCATGAGGGTGTAAAGTGCAGATTTTTGGTTTGAAGAGTTATCAGACATAGGGTTAATGTGTTGAAAATGAAACAGTTTATTTGATAGATAGAAGGTTAGTTGTCCACAAAATGTGAATAATATTGTAGAAAACAGTCGGCAAGATAAATGATTTTGTTGAATTTGGGTGTTGCGAGGGGTCAAAAATTCAAAGTAAGTTGTCGGCCAATCATTTCGTCGGCAAATTCGAGGTTACCCAAAGACACGCCCATCAGCCGAACACCCTTGGGCATGGGGAGTAACTGGTGCAACATTTCGTAAGAAACTTTTGCCAAGAATTGCTCGTCTATAATAGCCAATTGCGAGGTTCTGCTGCGGGTAATTACCTCAAAATCAGCAAATTTGATTTTTAACGTAATCGTTTTGCCGAATGCCTTTGCTCGGTTCATTCTTCGCCAGAGCTGTTCGATAATATCGTCTAATTCACGGTACAAATCATCGGGTTCGGTAAAATCCCTTTCAAAAGTATTCTCAACACCGATTGACTTACGGATACTATCGGGGTTTACGTTGCGGTTGTCGATTCCGCGGCAAATATCAAAATAATAGTTACCAACCTTACCAAAATGCTTTACCAAGAATTCGAGGCTTTTGGTTTTGAGGTCATTGCCGGTCAGAATCCCCATTTTATTCATTTTTTCGGCAGTAACTCGACCAACACCGTGGAATTTCCCCACTTCGAGATTTTCGACGAATTTCTCTCCTGCCGAAGGTTTTATGACAAACAAACCATTGGGCTTTTTGTAGTCGGATGCCAACTTTGCCAAAAACTTATTGTACGAAACCCCCGCCGAGGCCGTCAGATTGGTTGTTTCAAAAATCCGTTCTTTGATTTCTTGGGCGATTTCAGTAGCCGTAGATTTATTTTTGAGGTTTTCGGTAACATCGAGATAGGCTTCGTCGAGCGAAAGCGGCTCAACCAAAGGAGTATATTCTAAGAAAATCTCTCGAATCTGATTAGAAACCTGTTTGTAAACCTCAAACCGTGGACGAACAAAAATCAGATTCGGGCATTTTTGCTTTGCCATCCGAGAAGACATCGCCGACCGAACCCCAAACTTACGAGCCTCATAACTTGCCGCCGCCACAACGCCACGTTCGCTACTTCCGCCCACGGCAACGGGTTTTCCTCGTAAATCGGGAAAATCTCGCTGCTCGACCGAAGCAAAGAACGCATCCATATCGATATGAATGATTTTGCGTTGCTTTTCCATGGTTTCAATCACGCACTATACACATTCTCAAATTTACTTTCGATAGCCACATCGGGCAGAACCACTTTCATGTGGTGTTTGATATGCTCTACGTAGTCTTGCATGATAAATTGTAGCGTAAATGGCTGCGAACCATCAATAGAAATAGTATTCGATAGCTTTTCGGGGTTTACATACTCAATAATATGAGCAATGTGTTCGTTGTAAATAGACCAAAGTCTAACCAGATTTCCCCAATCATACGCATTATATCGCTGAACATCTACCCAAAAATCTTGAGCATAACCCACAAAATCTAAATGTGGTAGTGCCATTGTTCTGACAAATTTTTGCTGGTTATTACAAGCCGAATCAATCAAATGGCCGATGATTTCTTTCTTCGACCATTTGTGTGGTGCAGGTTTTATAGTAGCATTTTCATCCGAAATATTTTCGAGATGTGGGCGTAAAAACGCAATCGTTTGTCGTAAGTAATTAGCCGTTTCTTTCATTTTTATTAAAAATCAAATAATTCATTCAAAAAATCAACGAAATCAGTGATTCAATTAAACCCTAAACTATCAAATCTTATCCAATAAAAAAAGATAGACCAGAAAACTATGAATCAGCGAGAGGTACAACATTTATTTTGGCGTGCGGGTTTCGGCGAGTCGTTGGCGGTAATAAAGGCTTTTGAGGGCAAATCGGCCAAAAAGGTTTTTGCGGCTTTGAAGAAAGATTCTGAAAAATTCAGGAGAATCGACATCGTGAGTTGGGGCGAAGTAATGGCCGAACTCAAACAACTCAAAGACCTAAGCGATAAAAACGACCCTAATGCCAATAAAGAACGCCAAAAGAAGCTCGTACAAGACCGCAAAGAAGAACACGCCACGCTCAACACCACTTGGGTAGATTTGATGGTTGGTGGTGGGGCTTTTCGCGAAAAGATGGCTTTGTTTTGGCACGGCGTTTTGGTGGCAAGGTCGATAAATCCAGCGTTTTCGCAGAGTTATCTCAATACGATTCGTGAAAATGCCCTTGGTAAATTCGGTGATTTGCTCATGGCGGTATCAAAAGAGCCAGCGATGTTGCAGTTTCTCAACAATCAACAAAACCGCAAACGAAGCCCCAACGAAAACTTTGCTCGTGAGGTCATGGAGCTTTTTACGCTCGGGCGTGGCAACTACTCCGAAAAAGACATCAAAGAAGCCGCTCGGGCATTTACGGGTTGGAGTTTTAGGCCACTAAAAGCCGAATTTGAATTTAGAGAAGAATGGCACGACGACGGCGAAAAGACGATTTTTGGAAAAACGGGCAATTTCAAAGGCGAAGACGTGATAGAACTGATTTTGTCGAAGCGTCAGACTGCGAAGTTTATCACAACCAAAATTTACAAATTTTTTATCAATGACACGCCTAACCAAGAAATCATCAACGATTTAGCGAAACGGTTTTATGAATCCGAGTACGACATTAGCCAATTGATGGAGCATATTTTTACTTCAAATTGGTTTTATGATGAGCAAAATATTGGTTCAAAAATCAAATCACCGATTGAACTTTTGGTTGGTATTCAGAGGGGTTTGGGCGTTCGATTCGAGGAAAAACAACCACTTTTATTTACACAAAAGGTTTTGGGGCAAGTGTTGTTGTTTCCGCCTAATGTTGCAGGTTGGGCAAGCGGTCAGTCGTGGATTGATAGTTCGAGTTTGTTGTTCAGGATGGAGTTGCCTTTGATGATTCTCAAAAACTCGACCATCAATGTAGCAGCCAAAGACGATGGCGATGTAGGCACCACTTTTATGAACAAAAGAGGTCGAACATTCGCCGCCGAAGTAGATTGGGATTCTTACATCAAAAAACTCAAAGCCGATAAACCAAACGAATTGGTACAAGAAGCGAGTCAATATTTGTTGCAAATACCAGTAAATCAAACGTTTTTGAAAGGTTTCGAGAATAAAATCAAAACCGAAGACCGTGAAGAAGCCATCAAGCAAGCGACCCTCGGACTGATGATGTTGCCAGAATACCAATTGTGCTAAACGAACTTAAACACCATGAATACACGCAGAGAATTTATAAAAAAATCGGCTTTTGCTACCGCAGGCAGCATGATGATTCCGAACTTTTTGAAGGCCTACGAAACCCAACAAATGGGTTTAGTCCAAAATACAGATAAAACGCTTGTTATCATTCAATTATCGGGTGGAAACGATGGGCTGAATACCGTTGTGCCATACCGCAATGATTTATATTACAAAGCCCGCCCAAGTATTAGCATTAAGCAAGATAAGGTTTTGAAACTGAATGATGAAATCGGGCTAAATCCGTCAATGGGTGCTTTGAGAGAACTTTATGATAACGGATTGGTGAGTATCATCAACAATGTCGGTTATCCAAACCCCGACCGTTCTCATTTCCGTTCGATGGATATTTGGCATACGGCCAGCGACTCTGACGAATACCTCACAACGGGCTGGATTGGTCGTTATCTCGATTCGTCATGCCAAATAAACTGTTCGCCCTACAAAGCTTTAGAGATTGACGATACCTTGAGTTTGGCCCTCAAAGGCGATAAAATCAAAGCCTTATCGACCAAAGACCCCGCCAAGCTGTACAAACAAGTCAATAACAATTTTGTAGAACGATTGAGCCAAACTAAGCCCGTGAGCGAGCATGAGAATGTTTCGTATCTCTACAAAACGTTGGCCGAAACCGCTTCATCGGCCGAAGTGTTACATTCAAAATCAAAAATTTATCGTTCTACGGGTCAATATCCACAAGGCGAACTCGGACAAAACCTCAAAACCATCGCTGAACTGATTATATCGGGAATGCCAACCAATGTTTATTACGTCAGTATTTCGGGTTTCGATACGCATTTCAATCAAGTAAATCAGCAAAATAAATTGCTCGAAAACTACGCCGAATCGGTGAAGGTTTTTACCGAAGAATTGAAACGAAACAATAAACTTAACGATGTGGTGGTGATGACGTTTTCGGAATTTGGAAGACGTGTAAAACAGAATGCCAGTGGCGGAACCGACCACGGAACAGCCAACAACGTATTTCTGATTGGTGGAAATCTCAAACGTCCGGCTGTACTAAACGAAGCTCCTAACCTCAAAAACCTTGATGATGGTGATTTGAGGTTTTCGGTAGATTTTCGAGAAATCTATGCTTCATTGCTACGTAACTGGCTCAATGTCAATGATGTAGCGATTCTGGGGAAACGATTTGAAGGACTCAAATTAGTCTAATAAAAAATCTGGCTTTCTATTTTACTGGTTCGAGATTCCAATCTCGAACTTCCATGTTTTAGGTTTCCAAACCGAACATATTGCCAATAAAAGATATGACTAAGCCATAAAATGAGTTACATTTGCAACTTGTATTTGTCAAACTATTTGGCAGATACTTTTGTTGTTAATTCTTTACAAGATTCATTTATTTATGACTTTTTCAAACGAAACAATATTTTTTATTGGCTTTTCGATTTTTGTAGCCCTCGTGATGGCTTTTGACCTCGGAGCATTCAGCAAGAGCAAAAGCCACATAGTTAGCTTCAAAGAAGCTGGTTTTTGGAGTGCAGTTTGGGTTGCGTTGTCGATTGGGTTTTTCTTCTTTATTAAGTCTTACGGGTATTTTATCCACGATGTGAGCGATTATCGACACCTGCTCGATATTACAGAAGAGTATTATCCAGCATTAAAATTGCCCGAAAGTTTCGATGCTGCTTTGCAGACATTTGAAAATACCATGGCGATTGACTATCTGACGGGTTATCTGACGGAGTATTCGCTTTCGGTCGATAACATTTTTGTATTTATCCTTATTTTCAATTCGTTTGGTGTACAAGAGCGTTATTACAAAAAAGTGTTGGTTTGGGGTATTTTGGGTTCAATCGTTTTAAGATTCATCTTTATTTTCTTGGGTTCGGCATTGATTCAGCGTTTCGATTGGATTCTTTACATTTTCGGTGGATTCTTGGTTTATACGGGTCTTAAAATCTTTTGGAGCAAAGACGAAGAAGAGCAAATCGAGCCTTCAAAACACCCCGTTGTGAGATTTGCTTCTAAGTATTTCAATGTTTACAAACGCAACGTCATCGACCATTTTTTGGTTTATCATAAGAAATTTAAGAAATGGTACATCACACCGCTTTTTGTTGTGATGCTGGTCATTGCTGGTACAGACGTTGTTTTTGCCGTAGATTCGATACCTGCCATTTTCTCAATCACCAAAGACCCTTACATTGTTTTTTTCTCGAATGTATTTGCCATCATGGGTTTACGCTCAATGTTTTTCTTTTTGGTGAATATCATGGGACTTTTCCGATTCTTAAAATACGGATTGGGCGTTTTGTTGACATTTATTGGTGTTAAAATGCTATTGCACCACCAACTTTCGGAGCTTGGCTTCACAAACCTTCATTCGCTAATCGTCATCGTTTCGATTTTGGTAGTGAGTATTGGAGCGTCGTTGGTTTTTCCAGAGAAGAAAGAAGTAGCAAAATAATGGAAGCAAATGATTTGAATATGCAGGAACACGCCAATTGGCGTGTTCTTTTTTTATTTCAATAATCCTAAGCCAATATTATTGACCTCCACTGAGCCATTCGTCAAGATAACAACTCCGATTTGGCGGTTTTTATCGAATCCAGCAAAAGCAACGTATCCACCCGTTTGACCATTGTGAACGATAATTTCATTGGTTCCTACATTCTGGATGTGCCATCCCAAACCTACATTGCGTTTATCTACTGTCGTAGTACTTTTATGAGTCAACTCAATGGCTTCCTTGAGAGTTGCTGGCTTCAAATTAGCCTGAATGTATTTGCTCATATCTTCAACTGTCGAGCGGATTCCTCCAGCCCCTTCGAGAGCGTTCAAACCCCACGGCGAAGCCTCTTTTCCATTTACACCGTATCCTTGAGCCAATTTGTCTTTTTTTCCCAGTGTAATTTTAGTGTTTTTTAGATGAAGCGGTTTACAAACATTCTTTAAGAGAATTTGCTCATAAGTTGTCTGATTATTTTGAGCAATGAGAGTTCCGAGCAATCCAACGGCCAAATTTGAATACTCGTACTGTCCACCCACTTCTCGATACGGCTTAAAGTTTTTGAGGTAAGTAAAAAGCCGATTTATATCATAATTTTTGTACGGATTATCGACAGGGTCGCCTTTTTGGTAAAGGTTCATAGGTAACCTCGGAAAACCCGAATTGTGATTTGAGAGCGTTACCAAAGTAATCGGTTTATCTTTATAGCTCATGTTTTTGATAGAATCGGGCAAATATTTAGTGATTGGGTCATCGAGCGACATTCGTCCATTCACAACCTCATTGGCGAGCAAAAGAGCCGTAAAAGTCTTAGAAACCGAACCGATTTCAAATAAAGTTTTATCATATTTGGGCAATTCACCATTTCCCCTTTTGGTTTCGCCGTAGCTGTAATACTTGACATTTTCGTCTTGAATAACCGCCATACAAAGCCCCATAGTGTTTTCTTTCTGAATGTAAGGGCGTACCAATTTTTCGACGGTCGAGTCCAGCTTGCTCTTCATCGGGTTATCGGTCTCGGCAAGAGCTTCTTTTTGCTTAATTGGGGCCTCAAATGGCTGAAAAAGCAGGGTTTCAAACTTGCCTTCTTCATCCAAGCTCAAAAAGAAATTTTGAGTTGCCCTCTCAAAACTGGCTTTGTAGTGATTTACCTTACCGTCTCGTTTCAGAAATTCAGAAGAATTCCACTTACCAAGCTGAGTAAAAAGCGGTTTGCTGATTTGTGCGAAATCCTTCTCGTTAATTGCTTTTCGGAATGAATTTCCGGCTAATTCGTAGATTTTCTCGGCGTTTTTATCGTTAAAATTTTTCTCAATCTGAATCCTGACCGAATCTATTTTTGACTGCGAATAAGCAAAAAATGGTGTAATAAAAATAAAAAGTATTAAAAGTATTCTCATTTTAATTTCGATTTTAAAGGCAATCTCAAATTTATAATTGATGAAATAAACCAAAATATGATAAATGGGCAATAAAAAACCCCCAATGTGGAGATTGGAGGTTTTAGTGGCTCAAATAATATCGTCTTACTCGTTCAAAACAATGATTTTAGATTCGACGGTATTGCTGACATGACCCGCTCGGTCTTTAATAAAAACCTGAAACTTCATGGAGTCTTTCTTGGCCGTAAAACTAAATGGAAAATCCATCGAATAGTCTAATGAACCTTCAATGGGACCAACTTTGCCATCATTTTTAAGCCTTGGCGGAAACCCAGAAAAATTAAAATCATCGCGGGCAACCAGACGACCTCTGCGTTGTTGAAATGTCTTAACCACAAAATGAAAATCACCTTTGAGCGAGGCTGCATTGATGGCATCAACGTCTAATTTGCTATCGAAACCAATATCACCGTCGCCATCCTGAAACTTAATCGTCAAAATTACCGAATCTTTCTTTTGGCCATCAATAGCATCTAAAACTGTCTGTTTACGAATATCAGCAAACTCAATCGAAGGCACAACATCGAAAGTAGGCTCTGTGTAACAGCCTGATAATAAGGCTACTAAAGAACTAATCACAAATGCCGAAACCAAAAATACTTTTTTTCTCATAGCATATTATTAATTTTGCCTTGGGTTCGAGATAAAGAACTCTTTTAAGAATGATTTTTCGTGACGAATTAAAGTCTGCCGTTTTACAAATCTGTGGCAATAAGCCCAATGCTCATACTTTTGAAGAATTAGCACTGGAGGTTTTTCGTTATCAAGCCTCTCAAAATCCTGTTTATCAGCAATATCTCGGCTATTTACGAATCAATCCGCAAAAAATCAATCGAATTGATAAAATTCCTTTTTTGCCAATTCAGTTTTTTAAGCATCACAAGGTTGTGTCGGGAGCGGCACCGATTCAGCTAACTTTTGAAAGCAGCGGAACTACCGAAAAACAAAAAACCAGTAAGCATTTTGTCAGTGATTTGCCTTTTTATGAACTTATCAGCCAGCAAATCTTCGAGAAATTCTACGGTTATCTGTCCGATTACCACATCTTGGCACTTTTACCGTCATATCTTGAACGAAATAACTCGTCTTTGGTGTATATGGTTCAAAGTTTTATTTACAGAACCTACTCTCAACAATCGGGTTTTTATCTGAATAACCACGACGAACTACTCGAAAGACTCCGTCAAATCGTTGATAATAAGCAAGATAGGCGAAAGGTATTGCTCATAGGTGTAACTTTTGGTCTATTGGATTTGGCCGAAAGCGATAATGATTTTTCTTTTTTGGAGAATATCGGTGACCGACTGACTATCATGGAAACTGGAGGAATGAAAGGCCGCCGAAAAGAATTGCTCCGTGAAGAAGTCCACGAGATTCTGACGAGCCGTTTTCATGTTTCAAAAATTCATTCAGAATACGGAATGACTGAATTGCTCTCGCAGGGGTATTCAAAAGGCGATGGTGTTTTTGAATTACCGAATACAATGAAGATTTTTTTACGGGATGTCAATGACCCATTTAGCCCACCAAAGCCATCGACTCAAGGTAAAGAATTTACCCGAGGCGGCATCAACGTTGTCGATTTAGCCAATATAGATTCGTGTTGTTTTATCGAAACCCAAGACTTAGGTAATGTGCTTGATAATCAGCAGTTTACAGTGATTGGGCGTTTCGATAACTCCGATATTCGGGGTTGTAATTTGATGGTTTTGTAAAAGACGGGTTGAAAACCCGTTCCACAATCAACAAACCAACTTAAAGCCTTCTCCGTGCAGGTTAATTATCTGAATCGAAGGGTCGTCTTTGAGGTGCTTGCGTAGTTTCGTAACGTAAACATCCATGCTGCGAGCATTAAAATAGCTATCGTCACCCCAAATTAGCTTTAAAGCAAAACTACGACTTACAGCTTGATTTTTATTTTGGCAGAGCAATTTCAATAGCTCCGACTCTTTGCTTGTTAGTTTGTTCGATACCCCATTAAAAACCAAAGATTGGTGCTGATAATCGAGCGTGTAAGCCCCAATCTGATAAACAAAGTCTTGATTATCAACTGGTTCGGCTTTATTGATACGACGCAGGATAGCTTTCAGTCGCATCAAGAGTTCTTCCATGCTAAACGGCTTGGTGATATAATCATCGGCCCCAACTCTAAAACCTTGAATCGTGTCTTCTTTCATAGACTTGGCCGTCAAGAAAATAATCGGCACGTCTTTGTCTTTCATCCGAATCTCTTTGGCAAGCGAAAAGCCGTCTTTTTTGGGCATCATCACATCCAAAATACACATGTCGTATTTACCCTCCAAAAACTTCTTCAAGCCCTCGTTTCCGTCTTTGGCGAGGTCGGTCGGAAAATCCTTTGCCGATAAATATTCTTGCAATAACATTCCCAAATTTGGGTCGTCTTCGGTCAATAATATCTTTGTCATCTATTCTAAACGCTGTCAAGTGTAAAAACTGTAAATTAAGAATGGAGAAGTTAATTTCACCCATGCAATCTCGGTAGAATAATCTCAAAAGTAGTGCCTTCGCCCAGTTTACTTTCTACATTGATACTACCATTGTGCGATTCTACCATTTTTTTGACATAACTCAACCCCAAACCAAAACCTTTTACATCGTGTAGGTTGCCAGTTGGTACACGGTAAAACTTCTCAAAAATCTTAGCAACTTGCTCTTTATTCATCCCAATACCTTTATCCGAAATGCTGATTTTAAGGTTTTCACCTACATTTTCGGTTTTAATGGTGATTTCGGGGTTTTCGGGCGAATATTTATTGGCATTGTCAATCAGGTTATAGATAATATTGGTCAAATGCACTTCATCGGCCTCGATTTCTGGAAAATCAGCATCTAATTCAAGATTCACGATTCCGTCTTTTTGCTCAATCTGTACGCTGATGTTGTTCAGCACTTGCTCGATTGTTTCGTGGATATTCACACTGCCCAATTTCAATTTAACCTCACCTCTATCAAGCAATGCCATTTGTAGTACCTTCTCAACTTGTGTACCCAGCCTTCGGTTTTCATCTTGGATGATATTGATATAGCGATTAAGCTTATTTTCGTCTTTTTTGATTCCGCTGTCTTTCAAAACCTCAACCGCCAACGAAATCGTCGAGATTGGAGTCTTAAATTCGTGCGTCATGTTATTGATAAAATCATTTTTTATATCGGCCAATTTCTTCTGTTTTAGCATTGTACTCATCGAAGTGTAGAAAATCCCGCCGATGAGCAAAAGCAAGATGCCCGAACTCGCAAAAACTGTCCACATATTGCCCAAAATAAAATCTTGCTTCTTCGGAATATCCACATACAAAAAATGGTTTTGTGGCTGAACGTCGTTCGGGAAAAGCTGGACTTTATAAGCCTTATCGAGTAAGTCTGGGTTATAATTTAAGGCAAATGACGTAAAAATCATTTTAGAACTATTCTTTACACCCCATTCAAACGGAATCGAAATGCCACGATTTTTTAATTCTTTTCTCAACAATGTATCGAGCATTTGACGATTGACCCGTTGATAAATATCACGATTACCTTGTATGACATCGGTCAAAACATCCTTAACCAATTCGGCTTTTTTTTGGCTCCGCTCAAACTGTTTCTCTTGTTTGGTTTCTTCGTCTTCAAATTTTTTATTGTTTGCCAAAGCCTGTTTGTTGCTAAATTTATCGCTTGCCATTCGGTTTCGAGGTTTGGCAATGGGCAGATGGCTATTATAAAAAACGGAATCGGCCTTTACAATCTTTCCATCACGCTCCACATAAAAACTGTAAGAAAAAGTCTCGGGCGATTCCAACTGCTGACGCATCCGTTCGATACTGCGTTCGCCCATACCCGCTCGGCGGTTGTTTATCTGATTCATCTGCCGATTAATGATTTCAACAACATCTTCAATAGATTTCTGACGCATCAAAATATTTTGGAGCGGACGGCTGAGTTCTTCCCAAGCGAGGTTTTGCTCATCGAGCATGTCTTTTATCAAGTCCATGCGGTGCGAAGGAAAAGCAGACGGGTCTTGGATGACAAAATCGGACGGAGCAATCGTAAAAAGTGGACTATTGAGGCCTTCGGGCATCAATAAAACCTTTGGCGAGTTATTTGAGCCGCTTTCGGTATATACTGGGTTTTCTTGTAAAGCCGATAGTTGGGGTTTTCTTACTGGTTTTTTTTGTGTTTTGGCAAGGAGTCTTTTACGCTCTTCGAGCAGCATTTTCTGATTAGCCAAAAACAAAACCTCTTGTTTTTCTATTTTTCGTACAGTTTCTTGCAAGGCATCATTTACATTGCGGTCGAATTGTTCACGTCGCATCGCAATCGCATTTTCAATCCAATACCACTGAAAGGCAATCAATCCAATCATCGCCAAAAGCATCATTCCGCCCACTCGTAGCGGACTTTTGCCACCTTTGCTATCTTTCAGATTTTCCCAAAATGATTTCATTAAAGCTTTTTATGATTTCTTCTACGAAATTAACGATACAAACCTTTCAAAATGAACTATTTAACACTTTTTAACGTGTATTGAATAAATAAACAGAGGTATAAATTCAAGCATAAATTGTTTCGTAAGGTTTCGTTTCCACTCATTTCTTCGATATTCCTAACGGTTTTGCCCGTTATATTTAGTTCTGCACTTACACTTTTTGTGATTCAGCACGAGGGGCAAATCGCACAACTCAGTTTTCTGAATTGGGTGATTATCAGTGTTATCTGTTGTTTTACATCGGTAATAGCCCTTTCGCCACCAACATTTTTGGCATTGATTTTTGGATATTTTTTGGGATGGAAGTCGCTACCGCTATTGTTCGGATTAAATATGGGAGCGATTTTCTTAGTAAACCGCATCGTTTCGTGGAGTGTAATCGCCGAGCCTGTATCCAGATTTATATCACAAAATCAGAAAGTAGTTGATTTGCTCGAATCAATCAAAAAAGAAGAATTCAAAATAATATTCTTCACAAAGCTTTCGCCCGTGATGCCATTTGCCCTAACAAATATCGTTTTTTCGCTTTCGGGAGCAAGTTTGAGAAATATTCTTTTGGGCGGATTCCTCGGTATGATTCCACGAACAGTGCTGGCCGTCTGGACAAGCCTACAAGTACGAAACATCAAAACTCTCTTAGAGAACCCCAACGAAAGTAACACAAATCAGATTTTGTTGATTGGGCTTTTTGTGGTTTCGGTTGTGGGGCTTTATGCTGTCTTGCAGAAGGTTATCCTAAAAAAGAAATAGCCCCAACAGCTAAACTATTGAGGCTACTTATAATCCGACTAAATCTTAATATTGCTCCAATACCGAGAAGAAGAATGCAGACTCAATAGCTGCGTTCTCGTCCGAGTCTGAGCCGTGAATAGCGTTTTCGCTTTTAGATTTTGCATAAGCCTTGCGTACAGTTCCTTCTTCGGCTTGAGCTGGGTCTGTTGCTCCAATCAAAGCACGGAAATCCGCCACAGCGTTGTCTTTTTCAAGAATCATCGGGATAATTGGCCCCGAAGACATCATTTCGCAAAGCTCGCCATAGAAAGGTCTCTCTTTATGAACTTCGTAGAATTTACCAGCTTGAGCAGCAGATAGTTGCGTTTTTTTCATGGCTACGATTCTGAATCCCGCCGCCTCAATCATTTTTGTAATTCCACCGATGTGGTTGTCTGCCACAGCGTGTGGCTTAATCATTGTGAATGTTCTGTTACCTGCCATTTCAGTATGTTTTCGGTTTATTGTTCACAGTACGTAGTTTGTTGTTGAAGTATTTTTGTAACTGCGAAATAAATATAGCCGCAAAATTAAAGGATTTTAGCCAATTTTTAATAGAAAAACCGTGAAATTCCGAAGCTACGAGGTCAAAATCCGAAATAAGATTGTACCTTTGTTGTCCGATTATTGAGCTATGCAAGAGTTTTTTACTGATTCTGTTCAGAAACTACAAGATTTCGAGGAGTTTATGTCAACTCCTAAGAAAATCGTCATTACAACTCACCAAAACCCAGATGCCGACGCCCTCGGGTCTGCTTTAGGAATGTGGGGGTATTTGAATAAAAAAGGACATTTTCCAACGGTTATTACCCCGACTGATTATCCTGATTTTTTGCGATGGATGGATGGCGAGCCGACGGTCATCAATTTTGAAGGTAGCCGCCAAGCAGAAGCCATCAAATTGATTGCCGAAGCAGATGGTATTTTTTGTCTCGATTTTTCGGTTTTGAATCGCGTCAAGTCGATGGAAGAATACGTCAAGCAATCGGCGGCAAAGGTTTTATTGATAGACCACCACCAACGCCCAGAAGGATTCGCCGATTTTGTCTATTGGAACGAACATGCCGCTGCTACCTGCGAACTCATCTATCAATTTATCGAAAAACTCAATGATACCCAGTTAGTGGATGTTTCAATAGCCGAATGTCTTTACGCAGGCCTAATGACCGACACTGGCTCATTTAGATTTGATAGCACCTCAAAAGAAGTACACCGAATAGCGGGAGAGTTAATCAATAAAGGGATAGAGGTTAATCGCCTTCACCGTAAGATTTTTGATAGCAATTCGTTTGAAAGAATGCAATTCTTGGGCTATTGCCTTAGCAAAATGCACTATCTGCCAGAATATCGTGTGGCTTACTTTGCGATTTCTAAAGAAGAGTTAGAACAATTCCACTCAAGAAATGGCGATACCGAAGGAATCGTAAATTACGGACTTTCGATAAAAGATGTTGTAATGTCCGCGATATTTGTCGAAAGAGAAGATTTAATCAAAATATCGTTTCGTTCGATAGAAGATTTTTCGGTGAGCGAACTATCAAGAGACCATTTCGATGGCGGAGGACACAAAAATGCTGCTGGAGGACGCTCGAATCAATCGCTCAAAGATACAGTTGATAAGTTTTTGGGGCTTTTGCCTACTTATAAAGATAAATTATTAGCAAATTAATCAAAAGGATTCAATCCAAAACAGAAAATAAAAAAATCAGAAATATGTTAAAAAACACATTATTGTTAGTTTGTGGAGTTGCAATTTTGTCATCTTGCGACCAATTCAAAGTTAAAACCGAAGACGGCGTTAAGTTCCAGATTCATGAAGAAGGAAAAGGTACTAAAACCCCAAAAGATGGCGATTTGATAACTTTTCATTTAGTTATCAAAACTCCAAACGATACAACCGTTAAAAGTACCTATCGCGAAGGCAATCCAATTACATTCCCTATCCAGAAGGGTTCGTTCAAAGGCTCATTCGAAAACGGACTTTATAAATTATCTGAAGGCGACAGTGCAACCATTTACGTCTCGGCAGACTCCTTGTATAGTAGAGTGCAGCAACCGCTTCCTCCAGGCACACCAAAAGGTTCGGATTTGAGATTTATCGTAAAGCTTATCAAAATCCAATCTCGCGAAGATTATACACACGCTGTAAACGAACGTAAAACCAAAGAAGCAGAGTTGATGGATGCTTATGCAAAGAAAAATTTTGCAGGTGCTACAAAGACGGCCAGTGGTATTTATTACGTTGTAAATAAAGCGGGTGCAGGACCTAATGCAACGGCAGGAGATACAGTTGTCGTCAATTATACAGGAAAACTAATGGATGGTAAAACATTTGATAGTTCGATTGGTCGTGAGCCATTTGTCTTCCCGTTAGGTCAAAACATGGTGATTCCGGGTTGGGAACAAGCCCTCAGCATGATGAAAAAAGGAGAGAAAGCCACAGTATTTATTCCTTCTTCTTTAGCTTATGGCGAAGCAGGTGCAGGCGGCGTAATCGAACCTTACACTCCATTGATTTTCGAAATCGAATTATTGGATATTAAAGGTAAAAAGTAACGTAAATGAAAAAACTATTTTATTTGATTTGCCCGATTGTGGCGTTGTTATCTTCTTGTAGCGGTTTTTTGGAGAGCGATGCATCAAAAACTCAAAAGAAAAACGAACAAGAGATATTAGATTATTTGAGCCGTACAAATCTCAAGGCTCAAGCATCTACTTCTGGTTCGGGTATTTATTATGCAGTTACTCAGACAAATTCTGCTGGTCGTCAAGTATTGGCAGGAGATGAAGTAACAGTACAATATAAGTTATCGTTGCTCAACGGAACATTTGTTGATAGTACAACTGCTGCAAAACCAGCGACTTTGATTTGGGGAGCAAGTAACATTATTTCGGGCTTTTTAGAGGCGATATTTTTGCTTAAAGAAGGCGAAAGTGGTGTGTTTTTGCTTCCAGCATCGCAAGCGTTTGGAAACCAAGCCAATGGAAGTATTCCTGCAAATTCAGTTTTGAGATTAGACCTCAAAATCCAAAAGTTTCGTTCCGAAGACCAACAAATAGATGATTACATTGTAAATAAAAAGCTTACGCTTACCGAAAAAACATCAACAGGATTACGTTTCATAAGTATAACAAAAGTAGCTTCGGGAAGCGAAATAAAAGCCCCTAACGTTGTTACAGTTAAATACACAGGAACACTCCTAAGCGATAAACAATTCGATACCGGAACGTTTGATGTAACAATCGGCTCTGGGGGTGTAATTGCTGGCTTTTCGGAAGCAATACAGAAACTTAAATTAGGCGAAAAAGGCCGTTTTATACTTCCTTCAAAAATCGCCTATGGTACAAAAGGTTCGGGAACAATACCACCATATACACCGTTAGTTTTTGATATAGAAATTATGGCAGTTAAGTAGTAAATCTGTCGAAAAATACTTAAAAGGGTTGCCATTTGGTAACCCTTTTTTATTAGGGTTTATTTAGGCCAATTATCATTGAAAAAGTATATAGAAAGTTAAAAATACTTTAGTTTTGATTTTATATTGTACTGGGATAAGATTGAAAAATAGATTTTTAGTTTAATGTAATTAGGCAGAGTCGATGTCTTCCACTTCAAATACACGATAAACTAAATAAAGTTTTCATGTCTCTCCATCGGGAAAGGAAGTGGGGGCAACTTAATTTAACATGAGTTATGAATTAAGTTCTTCGCAAATGGCTGATTATTAGCTTGTTACGGTCTTGTGTATTTCTAAAGTATGTTTTTGTTGAAATATAATTATTGGAGAATACATAGAAATTCTTTGTAAGAACACGCCGCGGCGTGTTCTTAAGCTATCTTCACCGAAGAAATATCGAGCAGTCTGAAAACTAAACCAGAGTTCACGTTAGTTTTGCCTATAAGGTCCAGTCAGTTATTTTATTTCTTTCCCTAACTCACAACAATTTACGAGGTACATAAAAAACGAAAGCCGCTTCATTGAAGCGGCTTTCTATATCTCGATTAGACTTAATCTAAGTATTAGTCGATGATTTCAGTTACCTGACCAGCACCTACTGTACGACCACCTTCGCGAATCGCGAAACGAAGACCTCTATCCATCGCAATTTTGTTGATAAGAGTTACTTCGATAGTGATGTTATCACCTGGCATAACCATCTCAACACCTGCTGGAAGGATAATTTCACCCGTTACGTCAGTAGTACGGAAGTAGAACTGTGGACGGTATTTGTTAAAGAATGGAGTGTGACGACCACCTTCTTCTTTGCTCAATACGTAAACCTCAGCTTTGAATTTAGAGTGAGGCTTAACCGAACCTGGCTTACAAATAACCATACCACGACGGATATCAGCTTTGTCAATACCACGAAGAAGAAGACCTACGTTATCACCAGCTTCACCTCTGTCAAGGATTTTACGGAACATTTCCACACCAGTTACTGTAGATTTCAAACCTTCAGCACCCATACCAAGGATATCTACTGGGTCACCAGAGTTGATGATACCTGTTTCGATACGACCTGTTGCTACAGTACCACGACCTGTGATAGTAAACACGTCTTCAACTGGCATCAAGAATGGCTTGTCAGTTGCACGTGCTGGAAGTGGAATCCAGTTATCAACAGCATCCATCAATTCTTCGATTTTAGCAACCCATGAAGGCTCTCCGTTCAAGCCACCAAGTGCTGAACCTTGAATAACTGGGATGTTATCACCGTCGAATTTGTAGAAAGAAAGCAACTCGCGAATCTCCATCTCAACTAATTCAAGAAGTTCTGGGTCATCAACTAAGTCAACTTTGTTCATGAAAACAACCAACTGAGGTACACCTACCTGGCGAGCCAAAAGGATGTGTTCACGAGTTTGTGGCATAGGACCATCCGTAGCAGCAACCACGATGATAGCACCGTCCATCTGAGCAGCACCAGTTACCATGTTTTTCACGTAGTCAGCGTGACCTGGGCAATCTACGTGAGCATAGTGACGGTTAGCCGTTGAATACTCTACGTGTGCTGTATTGATAGTGATACCACGCTCTTTTTCTTCTGGGGCGTTATCAATAGATGAGAAATCTCTTTTATCTGCTAAACCTTTCTCAGAAAGAACTTTTGTGATAGCAGCTGTCAATGTTGTTTTACCGTGGTCAACGTGACCGATAGTACCAATGTTTACGTGAGGTTTACTACGGTCAAAATTCTCTTTTGCCATGATTGAAAAATTCTATTTATGGTTTTCTTTATTACTAATTTTAACTTAACTACAAAACAAAAAAAGAGCTATTAATGCTCCGTTCAACCAACTGATAACTTTCGGAAAATCAAAAAAGCATCAATCTTAAATTACTGATAGAGCCTTTGAGCAGGATTGAACTGCCGACCTCTTCCTTACCAAGGAAGTGCTCTACCACTGAGCTACAAAGGCTTCTAAGTGGAGCGGGAGACGGGTCTCGAACCCGCCACCTATAGCTTGGAAGGCTATCGCTCTACCAAATGAGCTACTCCCGCTTGTTTACATTTAGTGGTCAATAAACAAAAATCTGCTTGTAAACTGATAATCGCCTATTGCTTACTGAATTGTGGGGGCGGATGGATTCGAACCACCGTAGGCGTACGCCAGCAGATTTACAGTCTGCCCCATTTGGCCACTCTGGTACACCCCCTTACTTTCAGAAACGATGCCAAAGAACATTATTCTCTGAATTGGACTGCAAAATTATACGCTTTTTTTGTAATGTCAAAATTAGAGCCAAAAAAAATTTAGAAATCTTTAAAAATTATTCAACGGATACATTTCAAAAAACACCCCCATAGAAATTTTGAAAAATTAAGCATAAAGTTAGTAAGCGGTACCAAATTGCTTATAATCAATCATTTAGTGGCACAGCCTTTGCAATGTATGTCATAAAAAACCACAATTTTTTTGCTGTACTAACACATACCAAACTTGAGTAAGGTTCGGTTTTATAAAAAGTTTTCCTAATAGTTATGAAACTAACAGACAATGTCCTAAATATTGTTAGGTTACTATCACTGACGCTTTTGCTCTTTGGTAGCTTCCAAGCTGAAAGCCAATTGAGCGGAACAGTTTTTAAAGACTTTAACAATAATGGTATTCAGAATTTACCAAACGAAGTAGGGATTCAGGGGATTACCATTACGGCCTACATCGGAAATGGCTCAATATCGGTAAGCAAAACATCCAAAATTGACGGAACGTATTCTTTTTCGGCGATTGAGTTGCCCGAAGGCTCACAAGTGAGGTTGGAGTTTAGTAATCTTGGTGCCAACAACCCAAGCAGTGGCGGTACAAAAGCATCAAATATACAATTTTATGTAATACCAAGTGGGGGTGTGTCTAATGCTAACCTTGGAATGATGGCAAACGATGATTACTGCCAACCAGAGGTATCAGTGATTTTTACACCTTGTTATGTAAACGGAGACCCGATTCCCGGTAGTTCTGCCGGAGAAGACGATGCGTTAGTAATGTTTTCTTACAGTGCAAATGGTGTTGCAGGTGTCGATGGCGAAATGCCAACACATTTAGCGAAGGCATCGGAGGTTGGTGCTTTGTGGGGGATGGACTATCAAGCAAGAGCTAAAATAGGAATTGCAGCGGCTATTGTGAGGCGGCATGTAGGATTAGGACCACTTGGCACTGGCGGAATTTACACAATAAATTTTGATACAAAGTCGTCTTCACCATTGATAGATGTCAAGACACTCGGTATAGATACTGGCCCAGACCCCCACACAGATTTATCGCCTGATAAGTTGATTTCTTCTCAAGACCCCGCCTCAATGATGGCCGCAGGACGAACGGGTATCGGAGGTATTGCTTTATCGAGAGATGAAAAAACACTATATATGGTAAACTTGTACGATAGAAAAGTTTACAGTTTTTTTGTCGGGGTTCCTGTTTCTGTACCGAATGCCAGTACAGTTAGGTCTTTTCAGATTCCAAACCCGTGTTCGGATGGAGACTATCGCCCATGGGGAATAAAGGAATACAACGGTATGTTTTATATTGGAGTTGTATGTTCGGCCGAAACCTCACAAGATTCTACAAAACTGACGGGTACGATTTATCAGCTTAATCCGCAAAATGGGCAATTTAAAATATTTTTTCAATTTCCGTTAACTGAAAAACGAGGCCCAGCCGATGCAACAGCAGATTGTAAAAATATTAGATATTGGAGACCTTGGACAGACGTGTTTCCAAAAGCCTGTGCGACATTCTTTGAGCCAACTATTGGCAAAACAGTAGGGTTTGCTGTAAACCCACAGCCTATTATAACCGACCTCGAATTTGATGTTGACGGAAGTATGGTTATTGGTTTGATGGATAGAATGAGTTTGCAGGGTGGTTTTAGAGCTCTTGCCCCCGTAGATGATGGTAATGTATATGACACGTTTGTGAGTGGGGATATTCTGAGAGTGTATAATAATAATGGCGTGTATGAGATGGAGAGTAATGGTAAGGCTGGCCCATTGACTGGTTGTGGGGTTGGTAATGATGAAGGACCAGGAGGTGGAGAGTTCTACTGTCGAGATTATTGGGTATTTTTTGGAAATCCAGGACACAGCGAGATTGCTAATGGTGCTATGATATTGATTCCGGGAACAGGTGAGATACTTACCTCGGCGATGGACCCTATTGACTCTGTCTTCCACGCTGCGGGTATCAAAACATTTAGCAATACAGATGGTAGCCCACGTCGTAGCTTTGCGGTTTATGCGGGTAAAAAAGGAACATTAGGGAAGTCGGGAGGCACAGGAGATATAAAAGCTAATTGTGGTAACTCACCAATAGAAATTGGTAATAGGGTGTGGGAGGATTTAGACAAAGATGGTATTCAAGACCCAAACGAACCAGGAATAGACGGATTAACGGTTTCGCTACTTGATATGGATGGCGGAGGCATCGAGATAGGAAGTATGGTAACAAGCAATGGCGGACATTTTATATTTAACAATAACAATACCTCAGTAGAAATACAATATGAACGGAATTATAGGATTAGGGTTAGTATGGTACAAGGGAGCATTATTGCGAAGAATCTAACGGATATTTCACCGGGAGGATTATCTCCAGCACCAGATGAGGGTGAGAATTTGCCTGAAACAATAGACTCTGATGCTGTACAACAAGGTATTTATGCAGTAATTGATTTTCAGACTGGGGCTTATACGCAATCAAATCATAATTTAGACATCGGCCTTACGTCTTGTACGATAAAATGTGTTCCGCTCGTCATTACTAAAAAAGCAAGATAATTTGATTAGCCACAGTTTTCAAAAATTGTGGCTAATCAAATAGCTTCAATTATAAACTCTTGGGCGTAAGACCCATATTGTAGAAAATAAACGAATAAATATCGGCTTGCTGCTCAATTGCCTTGGCGGTATTGCTGGCTCCGTGTCCCGAATTCACATCCACGCGAATCAATAACGGATTTTTTGTGCTTTTTCCTGCTTTGGCTTGAAGCTCGGCTGCATATTTAAACGAATGGGCTGGTACAACCCTATCGTCGTGGTCGGCAGTTGTGATGAGCGTTGCAGGATAATTAACCCCTTCTTTGATATTGTGCAATGGCGAATAAGCATAAAGAGCCTTAAATTCTTCGGCATTATCGCTTGAGCCATAATCTGCAATCCAGTTCCAGCCGATTGTAAACTTCTGAAAACGAAGCATATCCATCACACCAACCTGCGGAATCGCTACTTTGAAAAGGTCTGGACGTTGATTCATACAAGCTCCTACCAATAATCCGCCATTTGAGCCACCACGAATCGCCAAATAGTCTTTTGAGGTATATTTTTGGGCAATTAGGTATTCGCCTGCGGCAATGAAATCGTCAAAAACGTTTTGTTTTTTGAGTTTCATACCTTGTTCATGCCATTTTTCGCCGTATTCGCTACCACCACGAAGATTGGCCGATGCATAAACGCCGCCTTGCTCTAAGAACGGAATCAAGAGCGGACTAAACGAAGGCGTAACGCTAATGTTGAATCCGCCGTATCCGTAAAGAATTGTCGGATTTTTGCCATCTAATTTCAAACCTTTTTTATAGACAATAAACATCGGTACTTTGGTGCCGTCTTTGCTCGTATAGAAAACCTGCTTCGTTTCAAAATCGGTTGATTTAAAATCTACTTCTGGATTACGGAAAACCGTGCTTTTTTTGCTGGCAATATCGTAGCGATAGATGGTAGGAGGGAAGGTAAACGACGTAAAGGTGTAAAAAACAAAAGTATCGTCTAATTCTCCACCAAAACCGCCGGCCGAACCCAAACCGGGCATCTGAACCTCGTTTTCGAGTTTACCATCGAGGCTATAAACGTACGCACGGGTGGTTACATCTTTTGAGTACGAAACAAAGAGTTTGCCCCCAGCGATTCCTACTCCGCCCAATGGCTCTGGTTTTTCGGCAATAAAGGCCGACCATTTGCCAGTTTCGGTATCATAAAGGTCAACTTTATCGTTTTTGGCGTCTTTATTGGTCTGAATCAATAATTTTTTGCCAACATTGCCAACTACGGTGTACGAATTATCGGTTATATCGGCAATGATTGGTTTAAATTCTTTTTGACCTGCCAAACGATAAAAAAGTGCGTTTCCGTCTTTGCCTTTGCCCCTATCGCTCAAGTACAAAAATGCATACTGCTGGTCTTTGCTTGTACTTAGTGTATTAAAACGCTGTGGATTAGCTTTGTCTTCGTAAACCAATTCATCAGCCGACTGCGATGTACCGATTTTATGATAAAAAACTTGATGGTTTTCGTTTTTGGCGGCCAATGCACTTCCTTCTGGCTTAGGGTAGCGGCTGTAATAAAAACCATCGCCTTGCCACGCAATTCCTGAAACCTTAACCCACTCACATTTATCCGAGAGCGTTTGCAGGGTATTCATATCCATTATCAAAATATCTTGCCAGTCAGAGCCACCCTTCGAGAGTGCGTAGGCGGCATAACGACCATCTTTCGATAAATTGAACTGTACCATTCGGGTTGTGCCATCTGTCGAGAGTTTGTTTGGGTCAATCACCATTTCGGGCTTACCATCTAAACCTTTCTGACGATATAAAACCGACTGGTTTTGCAAACCATCGTTTTTGTAGAAATAATACCATTCGCCACGACGGAAAGGAGAGCCGTATTTAGGATAATTGTAAATTTTCTCTAAACGATTTTTGAATGCCTGACGATACGGAATTTTGTCTAAATAGCTGAATGTCAGAGCGTTTTGTTGTTTTACCCATTCGGCTGTTTCGGCAGAGCGGTCGTCTTCGAGCCAGCGGTAAGGGTCGGCAACGGTAGTGCCATGATAGGTGTCTGTGTGTTCGACTTTGCGAGTTTGAGGATAATCAAAATTTTGAGCTAAACTCATAATGGGTAATGTAAAACAGAGAATTTGAACAACTCTTTTCATAATTCTGCAAGGGTTTATTGATGATGAATAAAAAGGCAAGTTAGCTGTTTTGGCCAATTTTATGAAATGAATCTATTTAAATACCATATTTTCTATAACTTTGTTGCGAAAATTTATCTCTAATAATCTGAATGATTGAAGTATTTATCGGAGTTTTGGTAGCTTACCTCTTAGGCTCGATTCCGACAGCGGTTTGGTACGGCAGGGTTTTCCACGGTGTCGATATTCGTAATCACGGAAGCGGAAACGCTGGAGCAACAAACTCTTTACGAGTTTTGGGTAAGAAAGCAGGAGTAATTGTACTTTTGATAGATTTGCTCAAAGGCTACTTAGCCGTCAGTTTAGCATCAATCATTATTCAAAATTCTGATTTTCAGCCAGTAGGATACATTGTGCCTCTTTTGGGTTTGGCGGTTGTGATAGGTCATATATTTCCAGTTTTTGCACAATTCAAAGGTGGTAAAGGTGTTGCCACTTCTCTTGGCGTAATCTTGGCTATTCATCCTTTGGCAACGCTTATCTGCGTTATTCTCTTTCTTCTGATTATTTTTGCCACCAAATATGTTTCGTTGGGTTCAATGCTCGGGGCTTTAGCGTTTCCGGTACAATTGGTATCGGGTTTTTGGGGTTTACAGCCAACGACAATCGTGATTTTTGGATTTATTTTGGCAGTATTGTTAATCATAACTCACCATGAGAATGTAAAAAGACTTTTGGCGGGTAATGAGAATAAATTTGGGGCAAAAAAATAGTCTCACGCTTTGGCATGAGACTACAAAATAAGAATATCCTAAAATTATTTACCTCCAAACAAACGGCTAAAGAACCCTTTTGCTTTTTGAGTAGCTTCCTGAACTGCCTCTGTAGCTTCTGCTGCCATTTCTTCGGCCTTTGCTTTTGCTGCATCAACTGCCTCGGCCGCTTCGGCTTTGAGTTCGTTTATTTTTTCTTCGTTTACGTACTCAGCCGCTTTGGCTTTCAATTCATCAATTTTTTCTGATGCTTCTGCTGCCAATTCTTGTGCTTTAGCTTTCGCTTCGCCAAGTGCTTCTGCTGCTTCGGCTTTGAGCTCGGTTACTTTTTCTGATGCTTCTGCCGCCATTTCTTGTGCTTTAGCTTTCGCTTCGCCGAGGGCTTCTGTTGCATCTTCTTTAATATCGCCTAATTTTTCAGAAGCTTGTGCGGCCAATTCCTGAGCCTTTGCTTTAGCAGCTTCTGTTGCTTCGGCGGCGTCTTCTTTTAGTTCAGAAAGTTTCTCTGTTGCGGCTGCTTTTGCTTCACTTGCCAAATTGGCTGCTTTATCTGTAAGGTTTTGATTTTGTTCGTTTTCTGCCATTTCAATATATATGTTTATGGTTATGACGTAAAAATATGCAAAAAGCAACAATTCTTTATTGCTTAAACATTAAATTTCACTGAGTTTAGAATAAAAATTAATCCAGAAATCCTTAAAAAATTACATATTAAGGCAAATCATGTCGTAAACAGCCCCTTATATTGTCGTTTTTACACACGTCAAATTGAGAATTAAGACAATAACTTTGCAATATCAAATTTAACAATTACGGAAATGAATCAAAAAATCACAATCGCAACCACAGTAAACGCCCCAATCAATAAAGTTTGGGATTATTGGACAACCCCCGCACACATTATGCAATGGAACAACGCCTCTGACGATTGGCATACGCCATCGGCCACAAACGATTTACAAGTTGGCGGAAGTTTTACCTACCAAATGGCCGCTAAAGATGGGAGTTTTTCGTTTGATTTTGGCGGAATTTACGATGCAGTTGTACCACATGAGCAAATTGCTTATACAATAGCAGACGGACGGAAAGTAAAAATTGATTTCATACCAGAGGGCGATTCGGTAAAAGTAATTGAAGAGTTTGAAGCCGAAAACGAAAACCCAATCGAGATGCAGCAAATGGGCTGGCAGGCAATCTTGGATAACTTTAAGAAATATACCGAGAAAAATTAAAATAAAAATGGGCGTGTAATTAGTTTGCACACCCTGTATCACAACTTTGTATCATCAAACCTTTCTCTTACACAAAATTAACCAAAAGCTATGTCGAAAGTATCAATTTACCTCAATTTTCAAGGCCAGACCGAAGAAGCCTTCAATTTCTACAAATCAGTTTTCGGAACCGAATTTACATCGCCGATTATGTATAATCGTGATATTCCGAGCCAAGATGGTGGATATCCTTTTCCAGAAAACGAATTAGACAAAGTCATGCACGTAGCATTGCCGATTTTGGGCGGAATCCAGATTATGGGAACGGATATGCTCGAATCAATGGGGCATCATGTTGTAATTGGAAACAATACAACTATCAATCTTGAACCCGATACATTGGCCGAAACCCAAAGGCTTTTTGATGCACTTTCGGACGGTGGGAGTGACATTGCACCTCTGTCTAAGCAGTTTTGGGGTGCATACTGGGGGTGCTGTTTAGATAAATTCGGAATCAGATGGATGTTTAATTCTTACGAAAACGGACACGCATAAATGATTCACCCGATTTACACATGCCTTTGGTTTGACGGTCAGGCCAGAGATGCGGCAGAGTTTTATGGTTCGATTTTCGACAATTCAAAAATAACATCCGACAACGGAATGGTCGTAAATTTTGAATTGGCAGGTCAGAAATTCATGGGGCTTAACGGAGGCCCACATTTCAAATTCAATCCGTCTATTTCGTTTTATGTGATGTGCGATAGTGCAGCAGAAGTAAACGAAAAATGGGCGAAATTGATAGATGGCGGAAATGCCTTAATGGAGGTCGGGGCGTACCCATGGAGCGAACGCTACGGTTGGTTGCAAGATAAATTTGGGTTTTCGTGGCAATTCAATTATCAAACCAGCGGAACCGTGGGTAAGAAAATTGTACCATCGTTATTATTTACCCAAGACCAACTCGGTAATGCCAAAAAAGCAATTGATTTTTATACAAAAACTTTTGAAAATTCTTCAATCATCGAAGAAGCACCGTATCCGCAAGGTGGTGATTTTGAAGGAATGTTGATGTATTCGTCTTCGACACTAAGCGGTTTTCCGATTGTGGCGATGGATGGCCTCGCCGACCATAGATTTGTCTTCAACGAAGCGGTTTCGCTGGTAGTTGAGTGCGATACACAAGAAGAAATAGACTTTTTGTGGAATACTTTTACGGCTGATGGTGGACAAGAAAGTATGTGCGGTTGGCTTAAAGATAAATTCGGGATTTCGTGGCAAATCGTACCTTCGATACTTGGTAAACTTATGAGCGAACCCGAAAAAGGTCAACGAGTAGTACAAGCTTTTATGCAAATGAAGAAATTTGAGATTCAAAAACTTTTGGATGCTTGATAAAACAAAAGAGGCTCGCTTAACCGAGCCTCTTTTGTTTATAAATGGTATTTTTAGAAAAATCTCAAACGATTATTGACTTGTTCGCCTTGTAAAAGCTCATAGCGGAATAAAAGCTGAAGCACTGGGCGTGCTTGTAGGGTTTGCCCACCACTATTTATTTGGTAATTGTCGAACGGTTTAGAATCATACGAAGCCCCGACTCTTACCGATGGCGAAAGCTGGTATTCGGCCATTACAATGATTTTATTATTCTTATTTTCGGAACGGTACGAAACCCCAGCTCCAAACTTTTGCTTAAACCAAGCCTTGGCATTGAGATGAAAACCTTTGTTTGCTCCACTGATGACCATAGCACTTGTGTTGAGCATTGTTCCTTCTACATCGCCAAAAGACATCCCCAAAGAAGTATAAAAAGGCTTGTTTTTAATAAAAAATACAGGATTTTGGTGTCCGATAACGGGTTGACTCAAGCCCAAGAAAAACCCTTTGGTTTGTAGCAAAACACCACCGCCATAATAAAACTTAAAGGTATTGACAAAGTTGATATTTTGGTTGATAAATCCTCCTTGCAAGCCAACAGCTACCGAAAACAATTCGCCGATGTTGAATCGGTGGGCGTATTGGGTCGTAAGCCCAAGACTATTCGGGTAAAAATTGCTTCGGTCATTAAATGCCTGAATTCCCAAACCCCCTTTTCCATCGCGAATCGCTCCGTCAATTGATAAAATCTGCGAAAGCTGCTGGGGTCGAAACGACCCATTAAACTGGTTTCCGAGTAGGGCTGTGAGGTTAAAATTGCCTTTTGCACCCGCAAAAGCTGGGTTTATTGCCAATTGGTTAAACTGGTAATGTTCTTGCTGCACGGTCTGGGCAGAAGCAAAATGTATGGTTGTTAAAATCAGAAGTACTATTTTCTTCATCGGATTCACGTTTTTCGTTGATGTACAAAGGTATAATCAAATGCTATACCAAGACAACGATTCTGGTTTTTTAAAATTATTGGAGCGATTCACGAAAAAACCTCTGTGATTGTTTCTTTATTTATTTCAAAAATTTGAACTTTGGGCAAATAGAACCGTTAACCGACCTAAGCGTATGTTTTCTGATAAGGACCTACAACAGATTGAATCGAGAGGTGCCGACCTCCCAACCATTAACCAACAGATAGAAAATTTTAAGACGGGTTTTCCGTTTATGAATGTCATCAAAGCCGCTACCATCGGCGACGGCATGATTAAACTCGAAGAAGGAGACGTAGAGAAATACAAACAAATATTTGATAATCAAGCCGATAGCCTCGATTTGCTGAAATTTGTACCAGCATCGGGTGCCGCTACAAGGATGTTTAAATCATTGTTTTCGGCAAAAGATGAAGGTAAATTCGATAAATCAGTAACCGAATTTTTGGAACGATTAAAAGGTTTTGCGTTTTATGATTCGTTGATAAAGGCAATTGGGAGCGAAAATGCCGATGCTCAAACAATCTTAGACTATCTATTGACTGACAAAGGATTAGACTACGGTAGCTTGCCAAAAGGACTTTTGGAGTTTCATGCCTACGGCGATACTTCTCGCACGCCTGCCGAAGAACATTTGGTAGAAGGAGCAAAATACGCCAACTCGGCAGGAAAAGTAAAACTACATTTTACAGTTTCGCCTGAGCATCGTCCTAAATTTAAAGCTTTGATTGATAGAGTTTTAGGCAGTTATGAGTCGCTTTTTGGTGTGAAATATGATATTAGTTTTTCGGAGCAAAAGCCATCGACCGATACCATTGCTGTCAATATGGACAATACGCCATTCCGTACCAATGATGGCTCATTATTGTTCCGTCCAGCAGGTCATGGTGCTTTATTGTCAAACCTAAACGACCAATCGGCCGATGTGGTATTCATCAAAAACATTGATAATGTAGTACCAGACCGATTGAAAGATACCACCATCGATTACAAAAAGGCATTGGCAGGTGTTTTATTAGATTTTCAGCAGAAAGTCTTTGCGTATCAGACCCAATTAGAAACCGATAGCAGCGATGCCTTGATAAATGAAATATCGACATTCTTGGCAAATCAACTCTGTACCTTGCCTTCGGCCGATTTTGCTGGATACTCAAAAGAAGAAAAAATAGCATACCTCAAGAATAAGCTCAACCGCCCATTGCGTGTGTGCGGAATGGTAAAAAATGTAGGCGAACCGGGTGGTGGACCATTCTGGGCAGAAAATGCTGATGGTACAACGTCGCTTCAAGTCGTTGAATCGGCACAGATTGATTTGGCGAATGCGGCTCAAAAAGAGATTTTCGATAAAGCTACGCACTTCAATCCGGTAGATTTGATTTGCTCTATGAAAGACTACAAAGGAAATAAATTTGATTTATTGCAGTTCCGAGACCCACAAACGGGCTTTATCACCCAAAAATCGCAGAGTGGAAAAGACCTCAAAGCACAAGAGTTGCCAGGGCTTTGGAACGGCTCAATGTCGGACTGGAACACGCTTTTTGTAGAAGTACCATTGATTACGTTTAACCCTGTAAAAACCGTAAACGATTTACTTCGTAAAGAACATCAACCAGCGTAAATTTCAGTAGATAATTTATTCAAAGCCCCATTCTTCTACGTTGAAGAATGGGGCTTTGTTTGGATAAAATTTAATAGGGTCGCATATAGAAAATTATTACAGATTATGGATAAATGGCTTAATGAGAAAGATTTTATTGAAATATTAAGGGCAGAAAGACCAGATTACATTAAGTCAACACCCATTGGCTATCCAAGTGGGGGACCAAATAGTAAAGTAATAATTATTGAAAATCTTTATATTCAATATATTAATACGATATCAAGCGAATTAATTATTTCTTTACCTGTAATTATTAGAAACTGCCACTTCGCATTTTATTTTAGCTTTTCAGTTAAAGGAGTGCATAATTCAGAATATATTATTATTGAAAATTGTCAGTTTCTTGATTTTTTTAAAATTGAAAATATAAAGTTAAACTCTTTACAGATAACAGAATGTAAAATTTCTTTTCCTGCAAGCATCAGTAATCTGTCGGTGGAGAGTTTTTCCATGATTGGTTCTTTTGGGGATGTACAACTATTAAATAACAATATAAACTCTACACGATTTAAGGGTAATTTCAAAGTTCTTTATTTTGGTGAAAATTCACTCAATAGAATATTTTTGGAGAGTATTAATAGTGACCTAATTAAAATTGACTCTGAATGTAGTTTTAATTCTGATATTATATTTAAAGATTCTCCATTAATTAAAAAAGTAGAGTTAAATCAGTTAGTAGAGTACAAAGGTGATATTATTTTCAAAGACAACAATATCGATGAATTAGTTATATATGGAGGTAAATTTAAGAAGGACTTTATAATTGAAAGTGGCGACTTTAACCAAATAGTTTCTATTAAAAATGGCGAATTTGATGAAAAGTTTGAAATTAATGGCGGAAACTTTAAAGAGAAAGTAGAGTTTATAGGTGGTAGTTTTACAAATAATATTTCTATTTCCCAAGCTAAAATTAATTACTTAAATATTGATAATATTGAGAAAATTAGTAGATTTTTCACCCATAAAGAAGTTTATATAAATAGATTCTCATTCACAGCAACGAAAGGAATTTTTAATTTATTTATAAACGAAACCTCATTTAATCAAGTCGAATTCTTGAGGTCTATTTTGAGCAAGGATAGCTTCTTTCAAGTTAATCAAGCTAAAATACAAGAATTAACTTTCGATAGGTTTTCCAATTTTGGTAATATACACTTTACAAATATAGAAGTTCTGGAATTATCAAGACTAAATTTTGCTAATATCACAACAGATGAACCTAAAATTAAACTAATTAATTCGGATTTAGGAAAAACGACGATTATTGATTGTAATTTGACAGGTTATACATTCGAATTTCAATCCTCAAAAATGAGTGAAATGTTTTTAGTTGGAACACGGATGCCTCATTCTGTCAATATTAAATCAATCGATAATGAACAAAAACGTCTTGCATTAAGCCAAATTAAAAAAGTTTATGAAAATAGGGGTGATTCTCTTACTGCTAATGAGTATTATGCTGAGGAGATGAAAACATACTATAAACAACTATGGCAGGAATTCAACATTAAGAAAATACCAGAAATTCTTAATCTTTCTTTAAATTGGATATCAAATAATTTTGGGCAAAGTTGGTTTTTAGCTCTTATATTAGCATTGACGGTTATTTTCATTAGTCTGGAGTTGTTAACATATTCTTTAGGATTTTCAGCCACCAATAATATTATTTATGCAATAAAATGGAAGTTGGGTTTAATCTTCGACTTTATTCACCCTACAACGAAGTTAAATGATTTTATCAAAAATTTAACAGGGGAATTACCCTCAAACATTTCATGGTTAACTAAGTTTATTTTTGGATTTTCTCGCTTTGTTGTAATACCATTTTTTATTTATCAACTTATTGCTGCTTTTAGAAAATATGGTAAAAAAATGTAGTTCTTCGAATTAAATTGATTATTGGAGACAGCACCAAATAACAAAAAAGACGGCTTGAAAAGCCGTCCTCCAAAAACTATATCAAAAACTCAAATAAATCAGGTTTATCGTTGATGTATTCGTACTGAATCTTGTATTCGTTCATTCTGTCGAGTAGAGGTTTAAAATCAGCCTTTTGCTTGATTTCGATACCGATAAGTGCTGGTCCACGCTCACGAGCCGTTTTTTTGGAGTATTCAAAATGCACAATATCATCCGACGGACTCAAAACGTAATTCAAAAACTCTTTAAATGCACCCGAACGTTGCGGAAAACGAATGATAAAATAGTGTTTTAGTCCTTCATAAATCAGCGAACGCTCCTTGATTTCTTCGGTACGAGTAATATCATTATTGCCCCCACCGATGATGCAAACTACATTTTTACCCTTGATTTCGTCTTTGATAAAATCTAAAGCCGCCACCGACAAAGCCCCTGCTGGCTCGGCAACGATGGCCTCTTCGTTGTAGAGCTGCAAGATTGTCGAGCAGACTTTTCCTTCGGGGACAAGTATTATTTCGTGGTTCAATAAGCGTTTACAAACCTCAAAAGTTTGTTCGCCTGCACGTTTCACGGCAGCACCATCTACAAATTTATCAATTTCGGCAAGGGTAGTTACTTCACCGTTTTCGAGCGAAACCTTCATCGTGGGCGAACCCAAGGGCTCAATTGCAATGAGTTTGGTTTTGGGCGATAATTGCTTAAAAACTGTCGAAACGCCAGACGCAAGTCCGCCTCCGCCGATGGCAAAAAGTAAATAATCTATCTTGAAATTGGCATCTTTGAATATTTCGAGCCCGACAGTTCCCTGCCCTTCCATCACTTGTAAATCATCAAATGGGTGAATGAAAGTAGCGTGGTTTTCTTCACAAAATGCTTTGGCGGCGTAGTAGGCATCATCGTAAGTATCACCCACCAATTCGATTTTGACGAATTCTTTACCAAACATACCAACCTGTTTTACCTTTTGGGCAGGAGTGGTTGTAGGCATAAAGATTGTTCCCGAAACCTGCATTTTGCGGCACGCATACGCAAGCCCTTGTGCGTGATTGCCCGCACTGGCACACACAACACCCTTAGTGAGTTGGTCTGTCGAAAGGCTCGCCATTTTGTTATACGCCCCTCTGATTTTGTACGAACGCACCACCTGCAAATCCTCACGTTTGAGGTAAATATTGGCTCCGTATCGCTCCGAAAGATTCAGATTGTGCATCAATGGTGTATGCGACGCAACCCCTGCCAAACGCTCGGCGGCTAAATAAATATTGTCAATATCGGGTAATTGTGGTGTTTTTGTTGATGAAGTTTGCATTTCTATATCGTAAATTTTGTGATTATCGGAGATTGTGTAGAAACGAAAGTTCAAATATACAAAATTCCGATTCACTAAAATAAAACGCCTCGCATCTTGAATGACACGAGGCGTTGGGAAAGTTGTATTTATTCAAAAGTTATTCAGATTTCAGAGATTTTACAGGATTCATCAAGGCCGCTCGGATAGATTGAAAACTGACGGTCAAGAATGCTATCAAAATAGCCGAAACTCCCGCAACCACAAAAACCCACCACTGGATTCCGACTTGATAAGCAAAATCAGAAAGCCATTCGTTCATGGCGTAATATGCTATCGGTGAGGCGATTATGATTGAAACAAAGACGAGTTTTAGGAAGTCTTTGCTCAATAAAATGACCAATCCACTGACCGATGAACCTAAAACCTTCCGAATGCCGATTTCTTTGGTGCGTTGGGCAATCATCATCAAAGCAATGGCAAAAAGTCCAAGACACGAGAGCATTATTGCCAAAATGGCTGCACTGATGAATATCTGCGAAAGGCGTTTTTCTCGTTGGTACTGATTCTCGCGATTTTCATCCAGAAATGTACCCATAAACTCCGACTTTGGGGCGATTGATTTATAGGTTTTTTCGAGCAATGCCATCGTTGCGTCGGTATTTTCGGGAGCAATCTTGACGAATAAATAGGTGTAATCGAAGCCCTTAATCATTAGCGTAATCGACTCAATCTTGTTTTTGAGCGACTCGAAATGATAATCTTTGACGATTCCGATAATGACTTTACCCTTTTCGCCGAGCATAATTCTTTTTCCAATTAGGTTTTTACCACCCAACTGCTTTGCCATAGATTCGTTGATGATGCAGGCCTCGGTTGAGTCGGTTGCGTATTGAGTAGAAAAATCACGACCTTCGATTAGCTTCAACCCGACGGTTTTGATGTAGTCGTAATCTACAAAAAGCCCATTGGTCGAATAACTTTTCTCTTCTTGTACAAATCCAAAAACCGATTTCGAGCTGCTTCCGTCTTTGCCTCTGCCTAAGTTATTATCGGCGGCCGTAACACTCTTGATGTTTGGTTCGCCAGCCAATTTATTTTTGAATAATTCGACCATTCGGTTGCCTGTCATTTCGTTGCCAACCGGAATACTAATTACGTTGGATTGCTCATACCCAATCGGAGAATTACGCAAAAAGTCAATCTGATTCCAGATAATTAAGGTACAACAAATAAGTAGTACCGAAAATGTAAACTGCGTGATAATCAGAGCATTGCGGATAAATCCTGAACGATTGCTCACCCGAACTTTACCTTTAAGAACCTCAATGGTATTAAACTTAGCAACAAACCAAGCAGGGTATCCACCCGCAATCAGCGTGATTAGAGCAAAAACACCAAATAGTAAAACAAAAATAGTGGGATTGAGTACATCGACAAATTTTAGATTGCTACGAAACATAGCATTGTATTGCGGAATAAAAAAGTAAGCCATCAAAAGCCCAATGAGCCATCCTGAAACACAAATAATGAAGGCTTCGCCCCAGAATTGTCCGATAATTTGTGTTTTTAACGCTCCGAGTGCTTTCCGCATTCCGACCTCTTTGGCACGTGTGAGCGAACGAGCGATGCTCAGATTGACAAAGTTGATGCACGCAATCAACAAAATAAAAATGCTGATTATCAGTAATGTATATGGATAAATTATGCTGATTGAACGCCCACCACCAATATTTTTATCGAAATGCTCATCGGCAAATGGCAAAATACGAGTACTAAACACCTCGCCTCTTTCATCGGGTTTGGCTCCGTCTTTTTTGAGTTGCTCGATAGAATCTTTAAAATACTTTTGGCTGAATGTTTTTAGAGTAAGTTCAAAAGCCTGCCAGTTGACTCCTTCGGCCAATTGGATATAAACCCCGTGGTTTTGAGAATCCCAACGGTCTTTGTTCTCTTGATAACTCGGATTATTCTCAAATCGTATCAACATATCGTTTTCGATACTGGTGTTATCGGGGAGTTTTTCTGAAATACCCGTCACGACAAACGATTTATTTTGGCCGTCAACATTCATCAAAAACGTTTTACCCATTGGGTCTTCTTTTCCGAATATATTTTGGGCAATATCTTCACGCAAAACAACATTACCGAGGTCTTTGAGTGCCGAGTTCGCATTGCCTTTGAGCAATTTGATACTAAACATCTTGAGATAATCGGCATCTACAAAAGTTGCACTCTCATCGAGCGTTTTTTCTTTATAAGATATTCGTCCACCGCCATCCATTACACGGCTGGCGTATTTTATCTCTTTTTTGTAGTCGCTCATCAGGGCATTACGCAATGGTGCTGCCATGGTGTTTCCATATTTTACTTTTTTGGGGTTATTCACCTTGAAATACACCCTAAAAATATGGTCACGATTTTGATGCACAGAATCAAACGTGAGTTCGTTGTAGCTTGTCATAAACAACAAAATGCTACACCCAAAAGCAAAAGAAAGCCCCACCAAATTAATAAGGGCGTAGCTTTTATTCTTCCAAAGGTTTCGGAACGCGATTTTTATGTAGTTGCGAATCATAACATTTGTAATAGCTTTTTCATAAAATGATAAATTTAGGTTGCCAGTGTCTTCACTGACAACGCAAACTAAACGTGGAAATTCTCGGTAACTACTTTACCATCGAATAAGTTGATGATTCGGTGGGCAAAACCAGCATCGTAAGGGCTGTGGGTTACCATCACGATGGTTGTGCCTTCGTTGTTGAGTTCTTGTAATAGCTTCATTACTTCTTCGCCATTGGTTGAGTCTAAGTTACCCGTAGGCTCATCGGCAAGTATCATTTTGGGTCTTGCCACAACCGCACGAGCAATGGCCACACGCTGCTGCTGACCACCCGAAAGTTGTTGCGGAAAGTGATTGCGGCGGTGCATCATGTTCATACGAGTAAGAGCTGTTTCAACTTGTGTTTTACGCTCAGCGGCTGGTACTTTAAGGTAAAGGAGTGGTAATTCGACGTTTTCGTAAACGGTCAATTCGTCAATCAAATTGAAGCTCTGGAAAATGAAACCAATCGAACCTTTGCGAAGTTGGGCTCTTTGGCGTTCTGACATTGGAGCCACCTGATTTCCGTAGAAATCGTATTCGCCACCCGAAGGATTGTCCAATAATCCGAGGATATTGAGCAGCGTTGATTTACCGCAACCCGAAGGCCCCATGATGGCTACAAATTCGCCATCTTTGATTTCCATATTGATGCCATTTAAGGCGGTTGTTTCTACCTCTTCGGTAGTAAAAACTTTCTGTAGGTTAGTAACTTTTATCATAACAGCCCCCTAACTCCGCCAAAGGCAAGAGAATTACGCAGAGGTTAGCGTTTTTAAATTATTTTGTAATAACTTTTTTCTGTTTAAATATGTATTTTTTAACCACTAAGAACACATAGTTCACGTAGTTTCACAGAGAAAATAATTAAAACTTAGTGTTACTTTGTGTTCTAAGCTAACTTAGTGGTAAAAATATATTAGAATCAATCCTAATTATGTCTCCGTCATTTAAAACTCCAAAACCTCATTATCTCCGAAGTTTTCGTATGAACTCGTGATTACTTGTTCGCCTTCTTGGAGGCCTTCGAGTACCTCAAAATATTCAGGATTTTTACGACCCAATGTAATCTTGCGTTTTACGGCACGTTTGCCCGATTTATCAACAACGTAAACCCAGTTTCCGCCAGTATCAGAGAAGAAACCACCGACTGGCAATAGAATCGCTTTTGAGGCTTTTCCTAATTCGAGACGAATCGGCGTTGATTGTCCACGTTTTATGCCTTCTGGGGCCCCTTTCGGAAAAACCATATCTACTTGAAAACGTCCGTTGCGAACTTCGGGATAAATCTTCGAGATTTCGAGTGCATATTCTTTACCATTGAATTCAAAACTACCGGGTAGCCCCGCAAAGATTCTCGAAATGTAGTGTTCGTCAACATCAACTCGCATCTTGAAACCATCTAAGTCGTCAATTTGTCCGATGTTTTGTCCTTGATTGATGTTTGAACCAATCTCAACATCTATCGAAGACAACAAACCCGAAACAGGAGCTTTCAAAACCAAATTCTCTAAAGTTTCGCGGTAAACCGCTACGTTTTTTTGAGTACGCTCCAGCATTCCTTCGAGTTGTTTTATCTGAATTGCGGCGTTTTCGTCTTGGTACGCCTGCGATTCGAGTGCGATTTCACGTTGTTTTACTAATTTTTCGTAATCGCGTTTTGACTTTAAATAATCAGATTCGGGAATAACTTTATCGGTATGTAGTTTTTTGTTTCTATCGAATAAATCTTTTGCTTGGTCAATCTGGAACTCTAAATCGTTGAGGGTTTGGCGAAGCGTAAATTTTTCAACTTTTAATCGTTGGCGAGTGTTCTGAAGCTCGTTTACCAAGCGGCTTGCTTCGGTTTCAGATTGTAAGAAATTAAGTTTTTGTTGTTGGTTTTCTAATCTCAAAATCACCTGACCGACTTTCACCATGTTTCCGCCATCTACCAATTTCTCTTTTACATATCCGCCGACAATCGCATCCAGACGAATTGTTTTAAGTGGAAGTACCACGCCAGTTACGACGATGAATTCGTCAAACTCTCCTTGTTTTACGGCCGAAACGGTAATTTTATCTTTTTCTACGTTTAGTTTTGAGCGTTTATCAGAAAAGGCTAATTGATAAATCAAAAATGAGACGAGCAAAATACCGCCGCCAATCATTCCGATGCGTTGTGGAGTCCAAAATTTCTTTTCTATTTTTCTGTCCATTGTATTAAAAAACGAGCGAATTTGTGAATGAGTAAATCAATGAATTAATTTTTGTTCTTTTATTACGTATCCTATAATGCCAAAGGTTATGCCAAAAACTTAATATGTTGATTATGAGTATATTACGAATGAATGGAGAAGTGGAATTGTCCGAAAACGGACATTTTGTGTTCGAGGGTGAACGGAGGATTTAACCCTGACAGGGCTTCAAGCCCTGTCAGGGTTGCAAGCCCTGTCAGGGTTGCAAAGGGGTTATACAAGGGATTTCTTGTATTCTTTTGTCCAGTTTGTGGCGGCAAAAAGAGCAATAATGCAAAATACAAAATAGAGCAGCGAGTACAGTTTTACGTCTTTTACGAAGTACATATAAGTACTGATAATATCTATTGCCAACCAAACCCACCATGCCTCGACCTTTTTGCGAATCAGAAGAAACGTAGCAAAAATACTCATGACGGTTGTGAACGAATCCATGTACGGAAACGCACTCGGAAGCTGAAATAGCATCGGAGCGATTTCGTGTAGGTTTTTGGCGAATGTCCCCATGATGAGCGTTCCGACAACCCCAATCAAACTCAATTTTATGAATTGCCAGTAGCTTAATTGCGTGATTTTGAGTTCGTTTCGAGCATTTTCTTCGCCAACTTTAGGGTATTTCCATTGCCAAAAGCCAATGATATTGGTCACAAAGAAAAATCCCTGTAAAAACATATCGGGGTATAGCTGAATCTGATAAAACATGATGGCCGCCAAAACGACATTCAGCAAGCCGATTATCCAGCTCCAGACATTCTCTTTGGCCGATAACCACACGGCAATAGCACCAGTGAGGGTCGCCAAAAATTCGAGATAACTCATAGGGTATCCCCAAACCTCAAAAAATATGTTTTTGATATCGAACATAAGAAATCAACACATTAAATCTGGAAATCGTATAAATCTTTTTAATCATGGTCTGTAATCAGTGAAATCAAACCAAATCAACGCAATCAGAGATTAACTTTCCTTCTCCAAAAACTCTCTGATTCGGTGGGTTTTGTCTTTGCCCACAAGCTGGATTAGCTCGTCATCCGAAGCGTTTTTGATATTCGAGATGGTTTTGAAATGTTTTAAGACTTTGGTTGCGGTCAATTTCCCGATTCCTTGGGCTGATTCAAGACTACTAATCAAGAAATTCTGACTGCGGCGATTGCGATGGTGCGTAATACCGAATCGGTGGGCTTCGTCACGGCAACGCTGAATGAGTTTCAATGACTCCGATTTTTTATCAATGTAAAGCGGTAGCGTGTCTTCGGGAAAATAGATTTCTTCTAATCGCTTGGCAATACCAATAATCGGGATTTTGCCGTATAAATCCAACTCTTTGAGGGCTTCGCAAGCCGCCGAAAGCTGCCCTTTGCCACCATCTATGATGATTAGATTGGGCAAATCAGCTTTCTCTTCTAATAATCTTGAATACCGCCGACCCACAACTTCTCGCATTGTGGCAAAGTCATCGGGACCGACTACCGTTTTGGGTATAAAATGGCGATAGTCTTTTGATGATGGCTGACCGTTTTTGAAACAAACCATCGCCGAAACCGGATTTGTCCCCTGAATATTGGAGTTATCGAAGCATTCGATGTGCCGCGGAATCTCTTTCAATTGCAAATCTTGCTTGAGTTTTATCAAAACCCTGTCTCGTTTATTGGTAGCACCACTGGCAGCGATGGCCTCTCGCTCGGCTTTTTCGTGCCTAAAATAATGCACGTTTTTCATCGACATATCGAGTAGTTTTCGCTTATCACCAATCTGCGGAACGGTGATTTCTACCTTCATGTCAATATCCAAATCAATATTCGTGATAATCTCTTTGGCTTCGCTTTCGTATTGCTGACGGAACTCCACAATAATCATCGCCAAAATCTCGGCATCGCTTTCTTCCAATTTCTTTTTGACTTCGATGGTTTGGGTTTGTGTGATAGTTCCGTTAATGACCTTGATAAAATTGATGTAAGCCGCACTTTCGTCCGATACAATTCCGAAAACATCAACGTCTTTAATGTTTGGATTCACGACCGTTGCCTTACTTTGGTATTTTTGAAGACTCTCTAATTTGAGTTTGTACTGATGTGCATTCTCGAATTCGAGTTTTTCGGCGTACTCGAGCATTTTTTGTTCAAAATACTGTTTGGCGGGCGAAATATTCCCCTTTAAGATATGATGAACCTGTTCAATCTCTTTGAGGTAATCTTCTTCGTTTTGCAGACCCTCGCACGGGCCTTTGCAGTTTTTGAGGTGGTATTCGAGGCAAATTTTGAATTTTTTTGCGTCAATATTCTCTTGCGAAAGGTTGAGGTTGCAGGTACGAATCGTATAAAGATGACTAAACATATCGAGCAAATTGTACATGGCTTTTTGATTGACAAATGGGCCATACAATTTACCTCGTGATTTATCTTCGATGCGTCGGGTTGTGATTACTCTCGGAAAACGCTCATTCGTAACACACACATACGGATACATTTTATCGTCTCGGAGTAGGATATTGAAACGAGGCTGATGTTTTTTAATGAGGGTGTTTTCGAGCAAAAGGGCATCGAACTCAGTCGGAACAATCGTAAATTCGAGTTTACGAATACTCACAACGAGCCGTCGGGTTTTGCGGTCGTGTCGCCCAAAGTTATAAAAGTAACTACTGATACGGTTTTTTAGGTTTTTTGCTTTGCCGACATAGATGATTTCGTCGTTTTCGTCAAAATACCGATACACGCCGGGGTCGTCGGGTATGAGTGGTAAAACTGATTTATAATCAAAGGTTATTGTTTCTGCCATAAACACTAAAAATTCCTCTATTCAAAAAAAGATAACACAATAACAAGGAGGAATGGCTACGAAATTACACAAAAATTTGATTTGAATCGAAAATTAAAATATGGGTAAAAATGAAATTATATTATTGCACATAGATTTTTTCACTTTCTATGCAACCCAAATCATAAAAATCTGCATCTTGTATTCAGAATCCCGAATCAGTAGATTTAGAAGCCGTAGTTTATGACCAAAATTTTATCACTTTTCAATTCCGAGTACGACTTGGCGAAGGCCTTGCAAAAGCAAGACCCTAAAGCCCAGACACGGCTCTACGAAAAGTATTCGTCAAAGATGCTGGCTGTTTGTATGCGATACGTTGGAGACCGAATGGAAGCTGAAGACGTGATGATTGAGGGATTTATGAGGATTTTCGATAAAATCGGGCAATTTAATTTTCAAGGGAGTTTTGAAGGTTGGATTCGCCGAATCATGGTAAACGAAGCCCTTATGTATGTGCGTAGCCGCAAGGTTTTAGAGGTAGATTTAGAATACGCAACCGAAGAGATTGACGAATCGTCGTTTAGTACAGATGTCGAGGCCGAAGATTTAATGAAAATCATCAATGCTTTGCCAACGGGTTACCGAACAGTTTTTAACTTGTACGCCATCGAAGGATACAGCCACGCCGAAATCGCCGAAATGCTCGGAATCTCGGAGGGTACATCAAAGTCTCAGTTGAGTCGTGCGAGAGTAATGTTACAAACAGAATTACAAAAATTAGCCCCTAATCCTCAAAAGGGATATTATGAAGCGTAAAATTTAGTTAAAAGTTAATTGACAAATAACAATTAACAAAAATCGTTGGGGTATGAACTTTCAAATTACAAAAATGAAAAAACATCCGATTGACGACCTCTTTGCCAGCAAAATGGCAGAGTACCGCCAAGAGCCTTCACAAAAGGCTTTCGAGAAGTTTCAGGCTCGTTTGGCCGAGCGTGAAGAAAAAAAACGTGTGGGTGGTTTTCTTACTTTTAGCCGTAATATGTGGTACTACGGTGCTGCAGCTGGTGTGGTTGTTGCCCTTGCGGTGGCATTCCTAAACCAAGACGGCAACAAGACCGAAAACGGTGTTTTGGCAGATAAAAATAAACCTTCAAAGGCGGTTGTAGCCCCTAAAGCAGTCGAATCGAATGAGCAACCTCAATTTGCATTGACCAATCCACAAAAGAATATTGAAACAAAGGCTGTTGAACCCAAAACAGTTGTAATAAAAGAGGTTTTTCCACAGCCAGTTGAAGAAAATGTGCAAATCGCACAAACGGAAACAGTTGTGAAACCAACCGAATTTGTAAATCCGATTTTGGACAATACAATTGATAGTCACGGAGAAACTGCTACGGTAGCGACCCTTACCAACGAACCAAACGCAACACGCAACGAAATCAGCAATGTAGAAGCAATAGATTCTAAAGGATTATCGAACGAAGTTGTTTTGGTGTTGGCAACGCCACCTCAAACGAGTGATTACATCCCGCAAATTGATGCCGATTCAAATACCGAATTTGAGCAAATCAGACGTTTGGCAATGGAACGTGAAGAGAATTCTAAATCGTTTTTAGCTCGTTTATCAGAAGAATATAAACACTTCAAATACGGCGGAAAAGTTGATTTAGAGAACCTAAAACTTAATCCAAAAGCTGTTTTGGCCCGTGCCGATGAAGAATTCTTGAAAGAAGAAAGAAATGATATTAAGTCGGCTTTTCAACGTAAAATCGGCAGATTCTTAAAATAATAAAGTAACCAACAGTCAATATAAAAAACAGAAATGCTCTATTAGACTATGCTGATGGGGCTCAAATTTACAACAAATGAAAAAGTTAGGAACACTGGTACTGATTATGCTTAGTACTATCTTGGCAAAGGCAGCAATGCCAAAAGACACCACGACCATTGAGTTTACCGACAAAGGAGTAAAAAAACGCCTAACAGTGCTTACGTCTGGAAAGAGAGATTTCGATATTCCACGAGTACTGAATTTAGAAAACCTTCTTCGTGAGGCGGGGGTTGACTCGTCGGAGCGAAACAAAGCATTGGTTTTGATTGGACAAAATGGCAACAAACAAGACACTATTTTGGTAGTTGCTCGCGATGGTCGCAAGATTAAAATTGTGGCCAAAGACCCATCCGAAGGTTTATCTAAAGACAACGAGGCAAAGGCTGATACGGTAATCAACGGGAAGTCGGATGACCACTTTAGCCGAGATGAGGATTCGGAAGACGAAAAAGATAGCGAAGATGGTAACCGCAACTGGAGAGATTATACAAAGAGAAAATCAAGTGGAAGTGGGCGTTTCTTCTCTCGTTCAGATTTCGGAATTTATATTGGCCTAAATAACTGGACACAAACTGGCGGAAGTATTCCAGACCTAAAAACGTGGGGTTCTCGATATTTTGCCTTGTCGTGGCGTAGAAATGCAACCTTAGTAAACGGCAAAAAGATGGATTTAGCGTTTAGCTACGGACCAGAAATCGCTTGGAATAACTTTATGTTTGAAGGTAACACAATTGCTCAGTGGAATGATTCTCAGAAGCAGGTTAGCTTTGTAGATGCTGGCAAAAGCCTCGATAAAAGTAAATTGGTAGTGCCAACGCTTAATTTTCCGATGATGTTAAATTTCGGATTCGAAGAAGCAAGATTTCATCTTGGGCTTGGCGGGTATGTAGGATATAGAATTGGTGGATATACCAAAATCAAAGAAGATGGTGGTAGTAAAGACCACGACCGAAATAGCTTCGGATTGAACGATTTTCGTTATGGATTGACCGCCGAATTAGGACGTAAAAATGGAACGACGTTTTTCTTCCGTTACGATATGAACGAATTATTCAAAGAAAATCAAAGAAACGCTCAGGGAATCCAGGCGTGGAGTGTAGGAATTCGATTGTAAAAGTTTATATATTTTAAAAGCCTCCTCTATTTTAGAAGAGGCTTTTTTATGCCTAAATTCTCTTGAAAACCTTGCTTCTAACTACTTAAAGCCAATTGTCTTAAATTTAATGAGATTGTTATTGGGCTTATCTTTCTTTACAGCTACAAAATAAAGGTCACAGAATCCTTCTTGCAGATTATCGAGCTGTGTTTCTGTCCATTTCATTTTGCCCCAGCCGCCCGTAGGTTCAAATTTCGCTTTACCAATTATCGGCCCCGCAACCGAATTCTTCCTGATTTCTATTTCGCCAGCTTTATCTTGCGAGGCATACTCAAAAGAAATATTCCGAATCGAAGTCAAATCAATATTTTTGAAAACCAAATAAGCCTTGTGGTCGCCTTGGCGTAATTCGCCCCAATCAAAAACAAAACCGGGATGGCGGTCGGCATCCATTGCTCGTAATTTATGATAACGCAAACGAGTAATATCTTCACCTTTTTCGGGCAATCGCCCTGCAAAACCATTATCTGTATAGCTTGCTTTTACAGTGTAGTAGCCAGTGGTTTCGTTTTCAGTGTGTTCTTTTAGGGCAATAGTGCCTGTACCCGCAATTGGCTTAAAGTTTTTGTTGGGGTCATTGAGTGCCAAGATGTATTTTACCATTTCGTCTGCATCTTGTTTCGGAATCTGCGGATGAGCCGACATCACGTGGGTAGTTCCCCAAACGCCACCACCACCTTCGATGATTTTTTTCGACAGAATATTAACTGCGTTTCGGTTTCCGCTGTATTTCTTGGCCACATCCATAAACGAAGGCCCAACCGATTTTTTATCAATCGTATGGCAGGCTTTGCAGTCGCTTGCTTCCATCAAAGATTTACCCATCGAACCAACCTCAATTTTAGAATCCGACTTGGTATTATCGGCTGGTCGGTACGGATTCGGGTAATAATTGTACTCGATTTTGAGTTTTTTAGGGTTTATTGTTTTGTCTTCGGCATCGTTAACCGCTACGGCGTACTCAAACGGCTGGTTATCCCAATAAAAAGTTTTATTGGTTTTTGCGTTGATTTTCACGACTGGCACGGCATTGCCTACTTTGACCGTCAGCGTATCTCGACCAATTGAACCTGCGGCATCTTTGGCTACAAAAATGACTTTAAAATTGCCACTTTGGGTAAAAGTATGGGTAAACATCGGTTTATCTACCGACTGTTTTTTGCCATTTATGTACCATTCATAAGTGATTTTATCATCAAAATCGAGGTCGGTAGCACGCCCAGACATACGCAAACGAAGTGGAGCTTTGCCAGCCCATGTTTTGTATTGGGGTAGGTCTCGGCTCTCAGAAGTTATAAAAGATTCGGCTTGCTTTTTAGCCAATGCTACGGTATCTACAATATTGGCGAATGCCTGCGGTGGGCGGTTCTGATAATTGTATTCTATCTTTACCAAACGGGCATCGGTATTATCGGCACCATAAACTGAGCCGTATTCGAGAACGTACATAATGCCATCTTTGCTAAAAGCTAAATCAATTGGGCGACGGAAATCGCCTTTTGTGGGCATAAATGGTTCGGTTTTTACGTAATTTTCGTCTTTGTCGAATCGAGTTGCCAGCATCCAGTTTCGCATCCAATCAAAAATAAACAATGCTCCGTCGTAGTATTGTGGAATCTTGGTTTTGGCGGTCGAATTGGCATTAAATGTATAAAACTCACCCGCCATAGCACTACGCCCGCCAGTGCCTAATTCTGGAAACTTTGGCGAAAGTGCATAAGGATACCAAAGCATCGGCGATGTAGCAGGTGGAAGCTCGGTTAAGCCCGTGTTATTTGGCGAATTATTAATTGGTTTAGCAGGGTTATAATTAGGGCCAGCCTTCGATTTTGCAAAGTCCCATTCCGAATACGCATAATTATCACCCACAAAATAAGGCCAGCCGAAGTTACCCGCTTTTTTAGCTTGGTTAAATTCATCGTATCCTCTTGGGCCTCTCAAGCTGTCTTCGCCTGCATCGGGGCCGATTTCGCCCCAATAAATCGTACCAGTTTTGGGATTAATCGCAATTCGATATGGATTTCGACAGCCCATTGCGTAGATTTCGGGCAATGTCTTTTCGGTTCCGACAGGGAAAAGATTACCTTTCGGAATCGTGTAAGAACCATCTTTTTCGGGATGAATTCTAAGAATTTTGCCTTTAAAATCATTGGTATTCGATGCCGAACGCTGAGCATCCATCGGAAAATGTATTGGTTCGGGGCGTTCGTCAATAGGAGCGTAGCCATTCGACGGAAACGGAGTCGTACCATCGCCAGTCGAGAGAATCAGGTTTCGGTCTTTATCGAATGCCAACGAGCCGCCGTGGTGAGCCCCGCTGTTTACCTGAACCGGCACTTTCAATAAGATTTTTTCGGATGCCAAATCAAGTACATCGTTGGGCTGGAGGGTAAATCTCGAAAGATTAAAAATGATAGGTTCGCCTTCAATCGGTGGTGAGTAATAAAGATAAACCCAACGATTGGTGTCAAAATCGGGGTCGAGCGTAATACCGATTAGCCCCGTGCCTCCCTTCATCGTGAGCGGAAAACGATGAATCAATTTGTATTTACCCGTTTTATAATCGAAAACCGAGAAATTACCTGCCAATTCGGTAAAATAGACTTTTCCGTCGTTGGCAACTGCCAACTCCATCGGATTATTGAGGTCGTTTACCAAAACAGTTTTCTCAAAACGGTTTTCTTCGGGCATCGTTACTGAGTAAGCCTTTGAGTAGTCGAGCGGTTTGGCATCGCCCATGGCGTACTGGATTCCACCCCAGAGATGCTGCAAAAACATCGGGTCTGAGAAACTTTCGTCGGTATGTCCACCACCTGTGTAGAAGGCTCGTCCGCCATCAAACTCATGATACCACGCAATCGGGTGATTGGCTCCGTTGGTTCCACCTTCGTATGTGTTTTCGTCGAGATAGGCCAAAGGCTTGATATTCCTAAAAATTGATTTATAACTATACCATTCGTCGGTGCGTTTCCATTGGTCGGGGAGGTGTTTGGTCGAGATATGGCTTTTATCGGTTACATTGACAATCGCTTCACGAACATTTGAATTGCTCGGATGACTCTCAAAATAAGCCCCGACCAGCTGACCGTACCAAGGCCAGTCGTATTCGGTATCGGCGGCAGAGTGAATACCCACAAAGCCACCACCCGCTTGGATGTATCGCTCAAAAGCGGCTTGTTGCTCGTTATTCAGGATATTGCCAGTTGTACAATTAAAAATTACGGTTGTATATTTCTTGAGATTGGCATCGGTGAAGTCTTCGGATAATTCTGAAATATCAACACCGAAACCATTTTCTTGACCTAATTTCTTGATGGCTTCTTTACCGAATGGGATACTCGAATGTCGCCAGCCTTTGGTTTTTGAGAATACTAAAACGCGGCGTTCTTGGGCAATGGTAGCCTGAATAAACACCAAAAGCAGCACGGTCAGGGTTGCCATGCTGCTAAATGATGTTCTCTTTGCAGAGATTGTCATAGTTTTGTCTTGATTGAATAGAGATTCAAATATAATAATTTATAGAATACTTTGTATCTATTCGAGATGATTTCTCGGATTTTATAGATGAAATGACAAATTGCAAAATTAGATTTTGTCAAGTCAGTAAATAGCAGGTGATTTTAAAACAAAATCCGCCATTTGACCAAATAGCGGATTTTGAAAAATCGTATAAAGTTTAAAGGTTAGTTGTATTGGCACAAGTAAGAGGTTTGACCAATGGCCTTAACTTTAAATGAAGAATTACCAGCCACTTCAAAAGATTCGCCTTTGCTATAACTTCTTGGTTCGGTTTCGTTAGGCATCAAGACTTCGAGCGTACCTTCGATTACAGTCATGGTTTCGGGGCTTGATGTACCAAATTCGTATTCACCTTCTTCCATTACGCCCACCGTTGATTTGCCAGTAGCGGTTGTATAACCCAAAGATTTTACGTTGCCACCAAAATACTCGTTTACATTTATCATTTTGATTATCAATTTTTTGGGGCGAAAATACAGGCAAATGGTAGCTTATGAAAGCAAAGCGTAGATTTAATTCAACTCACCCACCATTATTTGTTTTTGGTGAACCCAATCTTCTTTTTTGACAAATGTAATCGGAACAAATGTCTCGGTTGGGGCTCCGATGTAGTAGAGCGTCCAGTCTTGGTCGTAATCTTCGAGCAAATGACGGATACACTCAGCACGGTCGATGGTCGGGACCCGACAATCTTCCCAATAGAAAAGCTCAACACGATAGTGGAGTTGTTGTCTTTGTCCATTAATCGTTACCTCGATTTCAACTTCTTGCTTACCGTTTCCGGGCGGTAGCGGAATTGCGATATGTGCCATAAGCCCCTAAATCCCCAGATGGGGACTTTTATTGTTAAATTTATTGATAAATAAGTGTTTTATCGACAATTATTTATAAGTGAATCAATTTGATTTACTCACTTTTCAATGATTTTACAGGATTCATCAACGCTGCCTTGATAGATTGATACGAAACCGACAGCAAAGCTATCAGAATAGCGAAACTACCAGCCAAAGCAAAGTACCACCATTCAATCTCTATTCTGAATGTATAATCCTGAAGCCACTCTTTCATTAGATAATAGGCCACTGGAAACGCAATGAGCATCGAAATAAATACCAGTTTGATAAAATCTTTTGAAATCAAGAAGGTGATATTGCCGATAGTTGCCCCCATAACTTTTCTGATACCAATCTCTTTGGTGCGTTGCTCGGCTACAAACGTAACCAACCCAATCAGACCGAGACACGCAATCAAAATTGCCAAACCAGATGCAATTCGGTAAAGCAAACCGAGTTGGTTTTCGGTTTTATAATATTCTTGGAGTTTGTCTTCGTAGAATTTTCCGCTGAAAACCACTTCGGGGAAAGTCTCATTGAATGTTTTTTCGATTTTGGCTACCGTTGCCGAAAGGTTTTTAGATGTAATCTTCACACTACCGTGCCAGTAAAAACGAGGTAAATCACAGATAATAATCGGAGCGATTTCTTCTCGTGCCGAGCCAACATGAAAATCTTTTACGACTCCAGTTATGGGTTGCCAGTCCCAACCGCCAAGTTTTATCATTTTACCAATGGCTAATTCTGGATTTTTCACGCCTAATTTTCGGAGGATAGTTTCGTTTACGATAAACCTTTTGCTTGTATCGCCAAGCGGGTATGGTTTTCCAGCGATTAATTTAAGGTCGTATGTCTTGAAAAAATCGGCATCGGCAAATTTGAGGCTTACATTGAAACCGGCATCTTTTGGCGAATTATCATAGGCAAAATTGCTATTCCAGTTGTTATCAGACGATGGCTTATCGGATGAAAAACTGACCGCTTCTACTTCTGGAATCTGCAATAATTTCTCTCTCAAAGCCTGATTACGGTTTTTGTATTCGGTATCGAGCCCAAAATTAAAAATACCTTCTTTTTTGAAGCCGACATCCATGTTGTTGATGTAATCCATTTGTCTGAAATTGACAATCGTACCGACAACCAATATCAAAGCAATCGAAAACTGAAAAATGATTAGTCCTTGACGAAGCGAAATACCACGTGTCCAATTAACTCTTACTTTCTGACGGAATGCCTCTAAAGGAGAAAAAGACGATAAGACCAATGCTGGGTAGCTGCCCGAAAATAAACTGATTGCCACAAAAAGGATAGCAATAAAGAACCATAAAAGTGGCGATGAGAATACTGGGGCTTCGGTCGGGAAATCGAACAAACTATTGAGTAGAGGAACCCCTAAACGAGCGAGAATAATCCCGAATACTATCGAAACTGCAACCAAAACCACAGTTTCGGTCATAAACTGAATGATTAATTCGGTTCGGTAGCTGCCCAGTGTTTTTCTGACACCGACTTCTTTGGCACGTTTGCTGGCTACGGCGGTGGCAATATTGATAAAGTTGATACAAGCCATCAAGATGATGAGTAAGCCCACCGAGACGATTCCCCAAATTTTTGTTTTTGAAATAGTTTTATCTTTATAATTGCCGTATTCGGCATCGTAATGAACCTCTGATAGAGCCTGCAAATAGTGTTTTCTGTTGGTTTTATCCTCTTGGTTTTTGTAGTGTTTTTGGGTAAAGGTAGCCAGAAGTTGGTCGGCTTTTTCGGCACTGAAATTTTCGGGCAAAACCACGTAGATATTGTCCATACTACTTGTGCTACCCCAATCTGCAAAAGTACCAAAGCCCCAGTTTTTAGGGTCTTGGCGTTTGGTAGCGTAAGAAAATAAAATATCGGCTGGGAAATCGGTGTTTAGCGGAATATCATCTAAGACTCCCGCAACGCGGATTGTAGCAATGTTATTGACTCTGATGTATTGACCAATGGCATTATCGACGGTTTTGAAGTATTTTTCGGCGTATTTTTTTGATAAAACCACGACATTTGGCTCGGCAAGAACACTTGGTGTGCCGATTATCCATTTAAAATCGAAAGTATCAAAAAACTCAGGCCCGACGCACAAGCCTTGGTTTTCTTCCGAATACTTTGTGGTAGTACTGTTACTTTTGGGGTCTTTGCCCAAAAGTGTAATCTGCGGCTCGACCGTTCCGTAGGTCGGAACAACCTTTTCAAATTGAGGAATATCTTGTTTGAGAGCATCTTGAACCGCAAGGGCTACTCCCGAAGTATGGCTCACGTTGCCGTCGGGGGTAATATCTTCTCTGACGATTCGATAAATACGATTGGCTTTTTTGTGGAAAGTATCGAAACTTAATTCATAATTTACGATTGAAAATAACAAAATCGCCGATGCAATTCCGATGGCTAATCCGACTATATTGATAATTGTAAAACCCTTGTTGCGGAGTAGGTTTCGTAGGGCAACTTTAAAATTATTTTTAAGCATAGCTTTTTCATAGATTTGTATTAAAGAAATCCTCCAAAGCTATGCCAAAAAAATAATTAACTGATTATCAGTTTTTTATGTGAGTGTTTTACTCTAAAAATGTTCGTTTTCGTACATTTTTGTACGCCTACGGACGGCGATTATTTGGCTAATTTTCTAAGCGTTAAATAATCCAAGAAATAAATGACCTTGAGCGATAGATTGTTGTTTTGGTCGGCACTCAGCGTATTTTGGAGATTCTCAAAATATCTTACATCCGAAATATCGTTATTGTGTGCCGTGGCGTTTTTCCAAACCAAGTTCAAGAAGCTACCTGGGGCAAACTGCCATGTGTAAACCATATCGACATTGAAATAATTTACGTTTCGGTCAAGGTTTTGGGTAATACCATTTTTTGTCGAAAGCGAACCATCGTTATTGAGTGAATAAAACTTCTTATTTTCTACTACACTCGCATAATGTCTGGCTCTGAATGTAAGCCACATTTTATTGGTAAAGCTGTATTTTAAGAACAGCACGTTGTCGTAAGTACGCACTTTGCGAGTAGCAAATAGGATGGTGTTATCTCCTAAAGTTGTGGTATAACCTAAGCCATTAGGGCGAGGCATCAAGCCAATGCTGTGGCGAATCGAAAATTTGCTATTGAAACGATAGGTTTGGTTAATGTAAAAATCGGTGCCGCCAGTATTGTAAAAGTTGAAGAATACTCGCCTAAATAATTCGGCATTGATAGAATATTTCTTGGCATAATTGGTTTCTATCCAAGCTCCCATACCGACACTATTGCCGCGTCTGAATACTTTACCCATTTGCCGAGGTTCGTAAAAGTCATTTGAAGCCGGTCTGAAATCGGTAAACGCACCAAACCAAATCAGTTTTTTGGTTTGTGCATTGATGTTTACTTGTAATCGAGAATCTTGGTATTTAGAATCAATATTGCCAATCGGCGAGAACAAATTACTGATATGGGCATTGAAATTCAAGAAAAGTCTATTGTACCAGCCCTTTGGCTCGGTATAACGATACCCCAAATATAATCTATGATTTAAGAAGTTATTGTTGGTAAAATACCCTAAATCGTTGCTGGTGTATTTGGTATCGGTCAATTCTTGTGCGACATTGAATGTAAACCTTCCGCTGGTTTTACCGAAACCAAAATTGTGGCTATAACCCAACGAATTGTCTTGCCCCTCTACTTTGTACTTGAGTCGGCTAACGGCCATATTGCCCGTCCAGTGGTAAGTGTTTTTCTTATCATAAAAACTAAAAAGACCTGCACTTACATTGGCGTTGTAGGCATTTCCACCCCTCAAAACACTCGTATTGATAAACGTAATACTTGAGTTGTTTTTGAGGTTTTGGTCGAGTACGAAGATGTTGTAATTGGTGGCTGGGTCTGTTTCAAACTTTCTGATTTCGCCCGTTTCGGTGTTCTGAATAGTCGCAAATTGCGTTTTGGTAACTGCATTCAGGATACCGATTCCGAGACCTTTACTTGTACGCCCCGAAACCTTTGAAGCGTTGATTAGCTTAGATTCGGTCGGATTTTTAAGAACCTTTTCGTTCGATTTTACATCACCATATACATCGTAGAGATTGATGGGCGTTCCGCCTATTCTCCTCGAATAAAAAAGATTTCCTTTGCTAAAAAGCTCAGTACCTTCGGTAAAGAATTGTCGGTTTTCGTTGAACTTTACTTCAAATGGTGTAAGATTTAGCACCTGATTATCACTCTGTACCTGTCCGAAATCAGGAATCAACGTAGCATCGAGCGTAAAAGCTTGATTTAAACCTAATTTCAAGTCCATTCCGCCCGAAATCTGATTAGTCCAATTTTTTTGATTAGCGAGATTGGAAGGATAATGGTTTTCGTAAACCGAAAAATACGGATATAATTGAAGGCGAACTGGAGGTTTGATATTTGAGATACCCTTCCAAGTGCCTTCTTGGGTCAAGAAACCATTGATATTGGGGTCGATGGCACTCCAAGTATTTTGGGTTTCTACCTTTCGACGACGACGAGTAACATTCAAACCCCAATTTTGGATTTTCTCTTTGCTGAAACGGATAGCACCATACGGAATGAAAACCTCGAAGGTCCAGCCTTTGTCATGAATCACAACGGCACTTTCCCAAACGGCATTCCAGCTAAAATCTTCGCCGCCGTTATTGCTGTTTTGGTTCGATGTCATTTTGGCATCCCACTGCTCATTGAGTGGGGTTACAAAGTATTCAAAACCATTCAATTTATCGTTGTAGGTATCAAAAATCAGCCCGATGTAGTCGTTTGCACCGAAACCGTCTCGTCCGACCAATTCTTTTGAGATACTATCAACCGAGCTTTCGAAGCAGGTTCCGCCGAAGTAGATACCGTCGTCATCGTACATCAAAAATGCTTCTGTACGGATTTCGGGACGTTCTTTACGACCAATGACAGGTCTAAATTCGGTAAAATCATCCATCTTGGCAGCATCGCCCCAAGCGGCATCGCCGAGTTTACCATCGATGATTACTTTTTTGTTTGTACGCTTAGCTTCGAGCGTTTTGGGAGTTATTTGTGCAAACGCAGTGTTACACAATAACACAGTTAAAGGTAGTAATAGCTTTTTCATTAATGTTTTTCGTAAATTGAGTAATAGCGACAGCAAAGTTATGCAGATTAAGAAAGCAGATTATTTAAATAATGTTAAATGAGTGCTTTCTTATGCTCAAAAGTGGATTTTTATAGATTAGATGATGAATAACCTGCCGATGTTGCAAATCATCTCAAATAAGTAATTGTGTTTTTTGATTTTGTTCATCAAAAAACACAATAGCAATCAAATTTTTTACTTCGCTTTACGGATAAATATATCGCCGTTCATAGATTTCATGGTCATTTCGGCTCCTCCACCATTGATTTTGCCGTAGGTCCAATCATCTTTTTTGAGTTTATAAAGCCCCTTTTCTTTATCGGTAGTTTGGATGGCTTTTGCGTTCGTTTTGTCGATGTCAATATCAAAATCGCTGTAAATATCGCCTCTGTCGGTTTTTAGTTTTACGTTGGCTTTATAGTTTGCCGGAAACGCAACGTCTATTTTACCATTGAGATTTGTAAATGCCATTGCCGAATTGGCCGTAACGTCGGTAAAATTCACAATTACATCGCCATTGATTGTATTGGCCGAAACCGAGCCAGCGATATTCTTTAATTTAATATCACCGTTTACATTCGAGATTTCGAGATTACCATTTACGTTATCGACATAAATATCGCCATTGTTAACAGTGCTGAGCTTCAAAGAGGTTTTTTGAGGTACTTTTACCGTAAAACTCACATTTAGGGTTGGTTTGTCGACCCCAACTTTCACGACATTGTTTACTTCTTTGGCCGTGATTTCAAAACCAGCATTGCCAACGTTGAGGCGTTTCATGCCGTCTTTTTCGGCGGGACGGCTCTTGGTTTCTTCGTCTTTGGCCACAACGGCATCTACAACTATATCTTTGCCCGCATAACTCACAACTCTGATTGAGCCAGTTACGAGGCTAAGGTTGAGTTTGCTCTCTTTTGATGGGTCAGATAACGGTATCGTAAGTGTTTCTCGTTCTTGGGCTTGTGCGTAAAATGCAACCGTAAATAATGATGCTACTAATATTTTTCTTAGATTTTTCATTTTATTGAGTATTTGATAATTCTGATAAATTATTGATAATGAATGATTTGCCTTGATTTTTATGTCTCAAATCTTGTATCTAATTCAAGATTGTTTTCTGAGATAAGCATTGCCATTGAATGTCTCAATTTGAATGTTTTTGCCACCTTTGCCAAAACGATAAGCATGGATTTTACTGAGCTTGTAAGTCGTACCTTTTTCGCCTTGTTTCACTTTCTTCTCGACTTTGGCAGGTAGCGGCTCGATACCGTCAAAATCGGTATAAAAATTGCCATTGAATGATTTAAACTCGCAATCGGCCGAGAAATCTTTTGGTAATGTAATATCCAACTTGCCGTTTAGGGTATAAAATTTGGAATTTTCGGGTGGCGAAGCCAAGAAATTTATCAAAACATCGCCATTGATAGTATGCACATCGTGAGCCGCTTTTATGTTTTTGAGTGTGATACCACCATTTACATTATTGGCTTTGATTAATCCATCGACATCATTTACGGCGATTTCTCCATTATTGACCGTGCTAATTCTTAAAGCCATACCACGCGGCACTTTGATGGTATAATTGAGATGGACGATGTAGTCTCGTCGTTTTTTCTTTTCGTCGTCATCGCTCCAATCGTAGCTCCATTTAGTTCTGGGACGGCTATCATAGGGTTCGGCTGTGTAGAAAGTCAACGTATCGTTTTGTTGTTGGTCAAATCCGAGTTTTACTTCTTTCAGAGCCAACTCGACATCTGATTTACTTTCGGCCTTGATGATTTTTTCTACCTCAACCACCACTTCTTTGCCGTTGTAGCCTTCTACTTTTATATCGCCAAAGATATTATAGACCATCAGCGAAGCATTTGGCGAAACCGTGAACTCTTGCTTGATAACCTCTCGGTGGGTTTCGGGTTTGTCTTTGTAATTGTTTCTGTAATGACGATTGGTATCTTCGTCTCTGTCTTTTTGAGCGTTACCTTTGGTGCATGAGAGTAGCACCCCCGCCGCTAAAATCGGGAAAAATAGCTTTTTCATAATTGTGATAATTTTGTGTTAAGAAAGGTCTTTGATACTCTGCTTGATTTTGTTCTTGACCAAATCGTTGAGGTCTTCTTTTTGAAGTAACTTTTTAAACTGTTTGATAGAACGTTTCTCTTGTAGCTTAACCATTGCATCGGCCAATGCAACTTGCACAAGGGGCGAATCTTGATGCATTAATGATAAGACCAACCCTTCGCGAACCCGCGAGTTGTGAGCCAACTCCACGAGGGCTTCGACTGTCACGATTCGTACGTTATCGTTTTCGTCGTTGTTTAGGGTGGCCAAGAGTGCATCAACTACTTGGTCGTCAACTGTTTTGAGGTCTTGGGTATAACTTACCGCCTTGAGGCGTTCGGTTGCCATGGGGTTTTCGAGCATCGAAAGCATCATCATTTGTTTCATGCCTTGCACCTCCGACGATAACTGCTCTATTTTTTCTTGATTGGGGTTTCGACCGATAAAGTAGCCGCCGATTCCGAAAAGCAAAGCTAAAATCAGCGAATATGCCCAATTTAAAACTGGTTTAGGGCTAAAAAACGCTTTTAATTGGCTTGATAATTTTTCAAAAACGCTATCTTTTTTAGCTTCTTGTTCGTTTTTATACGTATCGAGCATTGCATAAAAACGAGGTTTGATTTCGTTGCTCGGATTTGGCGTCTCGATTTTGCCGAGTTTCTCCCAAATCTCTTTCTCTATTTCATCAAATTGTTCTTGCATGACCGAAGCACTAATTATACTCTTTAAAATAAATATTTCTCAATTCTTTTATGGCTCTATGAACCCTCACTTTTACGTTTGCCTCGCTGATATTCAGAATCTCGCCAATCTCTTGATACGATAATTCTTGATAACGACTCAGAATCAAAACCTCGCGGTATTCGATGCTTAGTTTTGAAAGCGATTTTTGTAAAACTTCGGTCGATTCAGTGTCTTCGATGTTTTCGCCTAAATCATTCTCGGTGTTTTGTTTATCGCTGATTTCGGCAAAGTTTTCTTGATACTTTATCCGATTGTTTTTTTTGAATTCATCGTTCAAAACATTCCGAGCCAAATGATACATCCAAGTTCTGAATTCGCCCTCACCCGAAAAAGTGTGGCGGTATTTGAGCATTCGATAGAAAACCGTCTGAACCAAATCTTCGCTTGTGGCTCGGTGGTTGGTTGAGTGATACAAAAAGCCAAACAAGACTCTATGGTAACGCTCAAATAACAGGCCCATTTTATCTAAATCGCCGGCTTTTACTTTGAGCATCAGATAGTTATCAGATAACGTGTTCAATTTTAATTTGTTTAGCTTTTTCGGTTTTCTGAATGTGGTAACTGAGCAAGATGGAGAAGGTTACAGAAGAAATGAAAAAAAAATTCAAGAAGGTGATTTTGCAGAAGGTAGAGACGTTGCACGTGCAACGTCTCTAAGAGTTTTTGAGGATTACTCGCTTTTGATAGAATTGACAGGATTCATCATGGCCGCTCGGATAGATTGCCAACTAACTGTAAACAATGCGATTAGGATAGTGATTAGTGATGTAATCGCAAAGAAGCCTGCACTGATATTGATTCGATAAGGATAGTTTTTGAGCCATTCTTCGCCAGCATAATAAGCCAACGGAAACGCAAAAACAAAAGAAACTCCAACCAATTTTAAGAAATCGACCGAAAGTAAACTCACAATATTCATGATAGAAGCCCCCAAAACTTTTCGGATACCGATTTCTTTGGTACGTTTTTCGGCCGAGAGCGTTGCCAAGCCAAACAAACCAATGCATGAAATGAAAATGGTCAGAACCGCTCCAAAAAGCATAATTTGTTTCCATTTGGCTTCCGATTCGTAGGCCTTTGCGTTTTCTAAATCTTTGAATTTATACACATAAGGGTTGAGCGGAAAAAGGCTCTTGAAGGTTTTTTCGATATGAGCCAAACTCGCCGATTCGGTATTGGGTTTTATCCTGATATTTACTTTCCCAAATCCGTTGCTTTTCATCGTGAATAGCTGTGGTTTTATTTCTTGCCTAAGTACATCAAAATGATGGTCTTTTACTACTCCAACAACTGTATATTTCTCATTGTTATTGTAGAAAAAATCAACGATTTGCCCGATTGGGTTTTGCCAGCCAGCTTCTTTGACAAATGCTTCATTGACCAGAACTGAATGGGTAGAATCTGCAAAATTTTTAGAGAAATTACGCCCCGATTTTACTGGAATCTTGTACAAAGGCAAGTAATCTTCATCTACGGTTTCATAAGCAAAAGAAATATCTTTTTTATTGTTTACTCGTGCAACTGTACCCCAAAATCCGCCGTTTTTAGGGGCTACTTGTATAATATTTTGATTTTTTAATAATTGCTCTTTTAGGATATTCGCTTTTTCTCGTGAAAGGTTTTCACCAAAATCTACCATAACCACATTTTTTTCGTCGTAGCCTAAATCCTTGTTTATCAGGTAATTAAACTGCGAATAAATAGTAAGTGTGACAATGATTAGAAACGATGCCAAGCCAAATTGTAAAACGACCAATGATTTCTGTAAATAATTTTTGCCCGAAAGATTAAATCGATTATAAAGTGTAGTAATCGGACTAAAACCCGACATCATAATAGCAGGATAAAAGCCTGACAGGAGGGATGTTGTTAAGAAAATACCTATGTAGGCAATGACTAATTTGACATCGAATAGATACGAAAGCGAAAGGGCTTTGTTGGAAAGTTGATTGAACGTGGGCAAAACTAATTCAACAAGCAAGATTGCTAAGGCAAATGCAATTAAACTCAAAACAAAGGATTCACCCAAAAACTGCCAAATTAGTTGCTGACGACTACTACCAACGACCTTTCGGACTCCGATTTCTTTGGCACGTTTGAGTGAACGAGCCACTGTGAGATTAACAAAGTTGATGCATGCTATCAGCAAGATAAACAATGCAATACCCGTCAGAATATACGAAAACATCGGGTTGCTGGCATCCATCAAGCCATTTTGAGCAGGTAAGTCGGTACTTAGGTGTATCTCCAAAAGCGGTTGTAAATTATAAACGGCTTTATTTTTTTCACCATATTGAGTAGCCATCATCATAGCTGCTTCTTTTGAGTCTGCTTCATAAATCTGCTTCATTTTTGCCTCTACCTTTTTTATATCGGCTTGTGGATGTAGCAAAACGAAGGTATTTTGAAAGAAACTAAACCAATTTTCGCCATTGCTCAAATCCTTTGCATCAACAAACTTTGGCAATAAGAAGTCAAATTTGATAGATGAATTTTGTGGGCATTTTTGAGCAACGCCGGTAACCTGATACGGTACAAACTTGTCGTTTTCTTTCAATTCCAATACTTTACCCAAAGCATCTTTGGTGTTGAAGAATTTTTCGGCTATCTCTTCCGAAATCACGATGGTATTGGGTTTTTGCAGAGCCGTTTCGGGATTTCCGCTCAATAAAGGAAAGCTAAAAACTGAAAAGAAATTGGCATCGGCAGCGAGCATTTCGTAGCCTTTGATTTCGCCATTGCTACGAACATCCTTAAACTCACCCTGAACCCTCACAAAAGCCTCAATCTCAGGCACTTTTTCTTTGAATTTCGGCCCTTGAATATCTCCGGTATTGCCGTCTTTGTGGTCGAGGCTTCCATCTGGTTTCATCCAAGCACTCACGATGCGGTGGATATTTGGATTATTCGCATGAAATTTATCATAGCTTACTTCGTCTTTGGTATAAAGTAAGATGAGCATGGCGGCGGTCAAGCCAATAGACAGACCAGTGATATTGATAAACGAGAAAACCTTGTTTTTTAAGATGTTTCTGAATGTGATTTTGATGTAATTGCGTATCATAAAGATTTACATTTGCTTGTGACGATTTCATCCACAATTAGAGTCATTGAAATACATTTATTATATTTTCTCCTGCCTTTATCTGTACTTTCTTCTCTATCGAGTGCCTGTTTTTGTCTTTGTACTTGAATTTGTAAGTTTTACCGCTATCTAACTCTATTTTCATCGGGAATGCACTATCATTCTGATAATCGAACTCCCAAACCACTTTTGAGAGTTTATCTTCGCTCTCCATCGTTAATAATCCTGAATTTGAGCAATCGACACATTTCAAAACGATTTTAGCCTTTGGGCTATCGTCATCGGTTGTGATACTAAGTGAACTACTCCTTTCTGATTGAATATTAACATTTGTTGTACTTGATTTAGGAGAGGCACTGGTTTTGACAATTGGATTATTTAGCATTTCGATATGGATACCACTATCATCTTTTTCGTAATTAGTATTGGTCAAAATAACCCCTTTCATCTTAAAATTGGGGTCTTCGATATGGATAACTGCTAATCTATCAATTTTATACTCACCAATATTATCATTTTGAGTTCTAAAATACAGTGTGTTTTTTGACATAGAAATAGCTTTCCCAGTGTACTTTGTACCGTCTGGTTTGACAATATAATCCTGACCCAAAATGTTGGATGCAACAAATATTAGGCACATTGATAATAGGTTTTTCATAATTTTTAAGTTTTATTTTTGTTGAAAGGTATTTTATTCTGTCTTTAATGAATTCACAGGATTTGCCAATGCCGCTTTGATGGCTTGATAGCTAACTGTCAAGAATGCTATCAGCAGAGCCAATACGCCAGCCAAAGCAAAAACCGACCATTCGATGCTGATTTTGTAGGCGAAGCTTTCGAGCCACTGCTTCATGAAGTAATAAGCAATGGGAGAAGCTAATACGATAGCTACCAAAACCAATTTCATGAACTCTTGCGATAAAAGAGAGGCAATATTGGCTACACTTGCCCCCAAAACTTTACGGATACCGATTTCTTTGGTGCGTTGCTCGGCCGAGAATGTTGCTAATCCGAACAGACCAAAGCACGAAATCAGTAGTACGATTGAGGTAAAGGCATTAAACATCAATGATTGTTTGGCTTCTTTTTCGTGGAGTTTTGCGTAGGAATCATCCAAAAACGAATACTTGAATGCCAAGTCAGGAATCAATTCTTTCCATAGTTTTTCGGTTGTGGCAATGGCATTTCTGAATTGATTCGGGGCTGTTTTTATGTAAATTGTACTTTGCCAATTGTTATTTCTGAATATCACGAGTGGCGTTATTTTTTCTCTTGGACTTTTAAAGTGGAAATCTTTCACAACGCCGATGATTTGTCCTTTTCGACCGTGAAATTCAAACCGCTGCCCGACGGCTTTTTTGATATTAAATTCTTTGATTGCCGTTTCGTTCAGAATCACGTGGTTGTCATCGCCCGCGTTGGCTTCGTCAAACCACCGCCCATCGGTTATTTTCAATTTAAAAAATTCATTAAAATCAGACACTACCGACATTTGATTTACGGTTGGTTGCCAATCGGGCTTTTTGCCGTCCCAGTTAAGGCTGCCGCTGTGGGTGCTTTGCATATCAATAATGCTCATACTGCTCGCCGTAACGTCCTGAATACTGCTTTCGGCTTGTAATTTCTGCATTAATGTTTGGTGAACCGCCTTATTGTTTTTGATATTCCACGGAATCGTCAGCGTGTAAATGTTTTCTTTGTCGTATCCTAAGTTTTTATCTTGAATGAATTTTAATTGCTTGAAAATCAGTAGAGTAGAAATCAGAATGACAATTGTGAACGTAAACTGAACGACAACTAAACTCTTGCGAAAAGTAGCGTTTTTAGCACCGCCAATGTTGGTGCCTTTCAGGATTTTAATTGGCTCGAATGCCGATAACAAAATAGATGGATAAATACCCGTCAAGACGATTGAAAGAACCGTGATAACGGCCAAAATTACCCAGATGATTGGATTTGATAGTGAGAATTGATTATCGGCGAGGTTATCCAGAATCGGTAATCCGTAAATGATTAATAAAACTGAAATCGCTGCCGCAAAGATACTTGTAATGACCGATTCGATAAAAAATTGATTGAAAAGGCTACCATTCGATGCCCCAATCATCTTTTTGATGCTGACTTCTTTGCCTCTTTGGCTGGCACGGGCGGTTGTCAAGTTGACATAGTTGATACACGCAATCAAGAGGATAAATGCCGCGACAATCGCAAAAATGTAAAGCGTAGATTTATCGCCAGTTGCCGCAAGCCATTCTGACTGCATAACATTATCGAAATGGATGGCGGTAATGGGTTGTATTTCGAGAGAGGTGTTATTTTCTTTATCTTCTCTCAGCTTGGCGAGTAGTTTGGTGAATTTATCGGAGGTTTTTTTGATGTTTACCCCATCGCTACAAACTATAAATGTTGTGTAGTTGAAATTATTCCAGTTTGAATCGTTTTCTAATACTTTAGGATTAGCCAAACGGGCTTCATTTTGAGCTAAAACATCGAATTTAAAACTTGAATTAGAGGGGTTATCTGCCAAAACGGCCTTTACGACAAAGTTGATAGAGTCTCTCGAAACGATTTTACCGATAGGATTTGCATCGCCAAAATATTGTCTTGCCTTACTTTGGGTAATGGCAATGTTGTATTTATCACTACCAAAGTCTTTGGCGTTTCCGCTGATAAATGTATAATCGAAAACATCAAACCAGTTTTTATCTACAAAAGCAAAAGATTTCTCTCCGATGACGTTATTGTCGATTTTTACACTGAAAAATTCACCATAAGGAACATTCAATCGAGTAGATTGCAAGACCTCTGGTGCATTTTCTTTGAAATAATCGGACAACTTGAGCGGAGTACTGGCCCAATGCCAAGTATCGGTATCGTTGATTTTGAGATGGGTGTTGATACGATATATATTTTTCGATTTTGCATGAAAACTATCGTAACTCAATTCGTTCTGAATCCAAAGAGCCAAAAGAGCCGTTGTAGAGATACCAAGAGCCAAACCAAAAACATTGATGAATGTGTAAATCTTGTTTTTAAACAGATTTCTGAATGCGATTTTTAGATAATTGCGTATCATGATTTTAATATTTATGCAGAGTCATTACATGCAACGTTTTATGTATTGGCGATGGTGGGACATTTGAAATACGCCAGCCCAACATTTGCACAAATGCTAAATAGAAGCATAAATGTTGAGTTTATAACCGTCATCCCAGCTATTGTCAATACGATTTTAGCGGTAGTTTTTATTTAGTTTCAATGTCAATAATTTTTTGACCTATTTCTCCTAAATAATGTTTTACAATAATTTCATAAAGGTTACCTCCAGTATCTGAATTTGTAAATATGATAAGCCCTTTTTTGGTTTTAGGAAAAATAAACATAATTGTTCTTACACCTTTGTCGGCACCGCCATGCGATAAAGCAAATTCACCATTATCAAAATCATAAATTTCAAAACCTAAACCAAAATGTTTTCCCCTATTACTAGCAATTTGATGTTTAGTCATTTCGTTGAATACTTTTTCAGAAAGCCCATCTTCATTCATCACACTTATTAAAAAATTTCCATAATCTTTAATTGTAGTCATTAAGTCATCAGCTGCGTTGGGCGTTCTACTTTTTACAATGTCATAAGTGTTGCCGTTTTTATCATAACCTATTGCCAGTCGTGAACTGTCAATTGAACTTTCCCATACATATTTTGTATCAGTTAATTTTAATGGCTTAAAAATTAATTCATCTGCTAATTGTTGTAAATTTTTATTAAATTTTTTCTCTAATGCTTTTCGTAAATATTCTAACCCTTCACCCGAATATTCAAATTTTGTACCTGGGTCAGATAGAAATATTAGTTTTTTATTTTCAGTATCATAACGCCAATTTGGAAAACCTGCTTGATGACTTAAAATCTGCCTTGTTGTTATTTTTTTATTTCTGTGGTCGTTGGCAATATCTGGGTCTGTCCAATACTTGTAAAGTGGTTCATCTAAACTCCATTTTCCTAAGCTAATTAATTTCAAAGCAATAATAGCTGTTACGGGCTTTGTTAGAGATGCGACATTAAATATGGTATTATCAGATGCAGGTTTCCCTTTTTCAGTATGTCCATAAAGACTAATTTCTTGCAACCGTCCTTTTTCAATAAAACCAATGCCCAATATGGGAACTTTATTCTGGGCTATCCACTTTTCGGTTTCATTTTTGTCATTAAACAGTAGGCTTTCATTTATTTCATCAGTAAGTTCTCTTTCTCTATGGTTATAACTTAAACCTTTACTTAACTTCCAGCTCCCATCTTCAAGCAACCAAAGGTGAGTAAAGTTTGCTATGCTTGTTATGTATTCTGGTTTGTCTTTCTCTATGGCAAAAAACTGATGAGTCCCAGTTTGAATGGCTCCATACAAATGTCCTTGTTTTTCTAATGGAAAAACTTCCATTGATTTTTCTACTAATTTTCTCCTTGGTTTGTATGATAATTTACAAAGTCCGTCTTTTATACTTTTAATGAATTCAACTTTTGAAGATGTAATACCAGCTTTATCATGATAAAACTCAAAGCTATTGCTTACAATGTTTTCAAATTGTGCGATGTCACAAGTATTGAAACCAACATTAAATAGTAAACTGTCTCTATAAAGAATTACTTTATAAAGTTCAGATTTTCTGTCAACTTGTGCGTATGTGCTAAGAGTTGTGAAAAGTGATAGAAATACAATTAGTTTTTTTATCATTTTTTATATTGTTATGAGGTAAATGTTCCGTAAAATTACCGCTAACGCCTCTACTCTACGTCGATTATTCAGTTTTAAGCGAATTCGCAGGATTTACGGTTGCGGCTTTGATAGCTTGGTAACTGACTGTCAGTAAGGCGATTAGCGTAACCCCAAAACCACCTAAAGCAAACATCCACCAAGATATTTCGATGCGATAATTAAAATCTTGAAGCCAGCGGTTCATGGCATAATAAGCTATCGGAACGGCTATTAATGTGGCAATAAAGACTAATTTCAAGAAGCCTGTCGAAAGTAAAGTAGTGATGTTCAGAATCGTTGCTCCAAGAACCTTGCGGATACCTATTTCTTTGGTTTTTTGCTCGGCTACGAAGGTAATCAAACCAAACAAACCTAAGCAGGCTATGAATATGGCAATACCCGTAAATGCTCCGAAGATATTTGCCAGGCGGTCTTCTGACTTAAACATTTTATCGAAAGTTTCGTCTGCAAAATGATATACAAATGGGTCTTCGACTTTATAGTCATTGTATGCTTTTTCGATTTTTGCCATCGTGGCCACAACATCGGCATCTTTTCGTAGTCTAATATTCAAAAAGCCAAAATCTCGTGAATCTGTTATGAAGGTAAGCATCGCTGGCATGACCTTGTTTTTGAGATTTAAGTAGTTAAAATCTTTTAAAACGCCAATCACCTCCGCAGACTCATTTTCGGCCATTTCAATATTTTTAATAGCGGCAATGTTATTATCCAAGCCTTTTGCGGCTGTTTCATTGAGCAACACTTTTTTCTTTAAGTCACTCGGCAATCGCTGAGGTTTTACTTTCCAATCAATCTCAAAAAGGTTGATGTATTCGGCATCTACATTAAATACGATTGCTCCTACGTTTTTATTGGGGTCTTTTTCGCCTACTTTGCTGATACTGAACATATTATATCCCTCGAAGAAAATCCGATGTTGCGAACCCGAAACGCCCTGTACTCCGTCTATCTGTTTGATTTTTGTGATTAATGCTTGGTTTTGCCCACGGGCTTTGCCATCCAAATCGATAGTTAAGATATTGTCTTTATTCAATCCCAAGTTTTTGTTTCGCATCTTGCTGATTTGAAAATAAATTATGGTTGAACAAAAAATCAAAGTTGATGAAACCACTAACTGAAAAACGGTCAATGATTGGCGAACTCTGACACTTCCTCTGCCCTGAATTTTACCTTTCAAAACTTCAATCGGATTGTATTTTGACAATACAAATGATGGATAACTACCTGCTAATAATGCACTTATGACAATGATACTCACAATCGAACCAATGAAATAAGGGTTAAATAAAAAGGCTGTATCAATCTCTAAATCAAGAATTTGATAGAAGGTTGGGCGTAGGACCTGAAATAGGAGAATGGCAAAAATCAATGAAATAAAAAGCATTAATGTGGATTCGATATAAAATTGTGTTGCCAAGCTATTTCGGTTGGCTCCTATAGATTTACGAACACCCACTTCTTTGGCTCGTGTAGTGGCACGTGCCGTTGTGAGATTCATAAAGTTTATCAATGCCAGAAGCAATATCAAAACGGCAATAGCTGAAAAAATATAGACATACATCAAAATGCTATTTGTTCCGTTTTGTTCGCCTTTTAAGCCTAAACGATTTGCAAAATGATTCAGATTAAAGGTAATTACCTCATTGTTGGGGTTCTCTGCTGCTATTTTTGTGAGTACAGTTTGTACATTAGCTTGGCTTTGGGCATTGTTAAGCAATAAAAATGTTTCGTAATCGCCAGTTCCGATTTGATTGATTTTACTTTCGGTATAGTATTGTGGGTAATTTTTTTTGTTTTCGGATAATTTAGTTGGTAGTGAAGCGATAAAATTGAATTCGATGGATGAGTTTGATGGATTTTTTTCGACAATTCCGACAACCTTTAAATCTACTTTTTTATTCCAACGAATCGTTTTACCTAAAGGATTCTTTTCTCCAAAGTACTTCAGAGCCATTTTGGGTGTCAAGAAAATAGTGTACGGATTTGATAATTCTTTTGGATTTCCTTCTAAAATCTTGAAGTTAAAGATTCTAAAAAAGCCCTCATCGGCAAATATCATCCCTTTTTCGGTTGCTCTATTCTTTTGGGTTGTTTCAAAAGTAGCTTCCCATTCGTCAGATTTACGCCCCACATCTTCAACTAAGGGAGTAGCCTCTTTCATAGCATCCCCCAATCGCCCCGACATATTCGAGAAATTAATCTCTTGCTCACCAATTTTTGCTTGGCCACCAACTTGAAAAATCCTTTCATGATTTGTATGAAATTTATCAAAACTGACCTCATGCGAAACATACAATAAAATCAACATCGAAACGGCCAAACCTAAAGCCAAACCCGTGATATTGATAAAACTATAAACCTTGTTTTTGAAAAGGTTTCTGAATGCGATTTTTAGATAATTGCGTATCATAATTTTTAGGGGAAATGGAGAATGGTAGAGCGGAACAAGGATTTTTCGTTCTCCGTGTTCCGTTCTACCGTTCACCGATTATTCAGTTTTAAGCGAATTAACAGGGCTTGTTGTTGCAGCTTTGATGGCTTGGTAACTAACTGTCAGTAAGGCGATTAGTACAACCAGCACCCCCGAAATAGCAAACATCCACCACGATATATTGATACGATACGCAAAGTTTTGTAGCCAATTGCTGATGGCATAATAAGCCATTGGCGAGGCAAAAATGAGGGCTACCAAAACCAATTTTAGGAAATCTTTTGAGAGTAGGTTAATAATGCTGAATACACTCGCACCAAGTACCTTGCGAATCCCGATTTCTTTGGTGCGGACTTCGGCTGAGAAAGTTGCCAACCCAAAAAGACCTAAACATGCCACAAAAATGGCCAATCCAGCAAAAAGACTTATTACTTTGGCAATCCGTTTCTCTGATTTGTAGAGATTATCTAAATGGTCATCCAAGAATACGTACTCAAAAGCCGAACTCGGAATTATTCTTTTGTAGGTGTCTTCCAAAATGGCCATGCTTTTGAGCAAATCGTCAGAATTTAGCCTTACCATCAAGTAAGAATAGTTTTCGGTGCGGGCATTATGAAACGCAAACGGAACGATTTTTTCGTGCATACTCTGAAAATGGAAGTCTTCTACTACGCCCACGATTTCGTCACCGTATTCGGTAAATACTTTGATTTTCTTGCCGAGGGCTTGGTTTGGGGTCAAACCCATGTAATCGACAGCCGTTTTGTTTACAACCACCTGTACTGTTGTGTCTCCGGGTTGTTTTTTAGGAACGGTTGTGCCTGCAATCAGTCTTATGCCCAAGGTTTCGATAATTTCGGGTCTGGTGCGGGCGGTGTAGAGGTTGCCACCCTCATTGGGGTTTTTAGGATTTGGTAACGTTCTTAAACTGGTCGAGACGCCCGGAAATGACTGTACAAATGCCACCTGCTTGACAACCGATGAGCGTTTGATTTCGTTTTCGAGGGCATCGAATTGCTCTTTATCTTTTAGGCTACTGACCATTATTCCAACCACTTGTTCGGATTTAAAACCTAAGTTTTTATTTCGTAAAAAATTGATTTGTAGCTGAAACGCAATCACCATGACAATCAAGACAATAGAGGCGGTAAATTGAAAAACTACCAATCCTTTGCGGAATACCGAAGTACTTGTTTTGGGCTGATTGGCCGATTGTATCATGAATTTGGGCGAATACCTCGAAAAAGTCATGGCTGGATACGCTCCAGCTAAAGCTATAATGCTTATCCAGATTCCGCCTAAAATCAACCAAAACCAAGGTTCTTGCAAGAAGTTGAGTGTGAGATTTTCTTCGGTAAGTTTGTTGATGAATGGCAATAAAGACGACAACAATACGATACTGAGCAATAGGCCAGCCGTTACGAATAAGAACGTTTCGGCATAGAAACGCTGAATCATTTGCCCAAAATTGGCACCTAACGCCTTATTGATGCCTACTTCTCTAAAGCTACGCTGCAAACGAGCCGTTGAGAGGTTCATGTAGTTGATGGCTGCAATCAAAAGCAACGCAATCGTGAGTGCAATCAAGATATTGGTTTGTTGGGCATCTCCGTACGGGGCATCAATTTTATTGGTAAAATCGGTAGAGTAGAGGTGAACCTGACTCAATGGCCTGAGAAATACATCATAAAAACGGTCTTTACGAGGGCGTTCTTTAGAAATGGTGGCTTCTATTTTCTTTTCGAGGTTTGCAATATTGGCATTATCTCCCAATAACAAAAAAGTCTCGAAGCTGGCATTGCTCCAAGTCTGTCCTTGCGGGTTTGCCGCCCATTTCATGGTCTCAAACGAGGCTAAAATGTTGTAGTCGAGGTGCGAGTCTCCAGCAAAATCATCAAAAATGCCCGTTATCTCAATATCGAAGGAATTATCTACTTTTAGAGTTTTACCAATCGGATTAACGTTTCCGAAATACTTCTCTGCAGATGCTTTGCTCAGAATTGCCGTATTCGGTCTCGATAAAGCCGTTTTGATATTGCCTTGGGTCAATTTAAAATCAAAAATTTCTAAAATTGAAGGGTCGGCGTAATAGAGTTTTTTTTCTGAGAGATTATTCTCACCCGTAGAAATAAAGGCTAATTTGCCAAATTCGTGGTGTAAAATACGAGCTTGTTGTTTGATTTCGGGCAGGTTGGCTTTTAGATAAGGTCCAACTTTATTGGGAGCCGATGACCATTTCTCAAAATTTTTATCATCGAAAGAGGTATTCAGACAGACCTGATAGATATTATCGTAGTTTTTCTGAAAAGTATCGTACGATAACCCTTTCTTGACAAAGAGTAACGTTGCCATCGAAGCAGCCAAGCCAATGGCCAAACCAAGCAGATTAATAAGGCTAAATGTCCTGTTTTTGAGGGCATTTCGCAGGGCGATTTTTAAGTAATTGCGTATCATAATTAAGGCGGGTTGGATTACTACTTTAGCTTATTCGATAAATAACTTATTGCTTTTTCGAGTACTGTGTCTTTGTTGTCGATGTAGTCTTTGAGGGTTGGTATTACTTCAATGTCTGGGATAATCCCTACCCCAACAAACTCTCGACCATCGGGATAAGTATCTTTTTTGGTACAAACGCGGGCATTTCCGCCGCCAGGCATCTGAAACAAATATGGCTGACCAGTGCTACCAAAAGAACGCTCTCCGATTTTAGTAAAATGTTTTTGGTTATCGGCACTTATTAAGAAATCTTCGGCGGCCGATGCGGTGTTATGTCCAATCAAAACGGCAGTCGGAACAACTAATCTTTTAGCTTTGAGATTGATTGCATCAGGTTTGTATTCAAAATCGTAGTATTTTTGGTCGTTATTGTAGAGATAGCATTGGGTGTTCCATGCGTTATTTACGGTATCTTTTGGCGTTGTATAAATGCCCCACGCCTTAAAAGAAGCTCGGTGTTCGCGTGTACGGTACCGTGAATGGTGCAATTCTTTATCGTTGGTTAAATATTGTAAAATACCCGTGCCGACACCCGTATTTCCGCCGCCATTTTGTCGAAGGTCGATGATTAATCCTTTGGCTTTGTAGAGTTCGGGGAGCTTTTCTTCAAATTGCTTATTGATTTTGCTATCGGCAAAAGAGTTGAGGGCGATGTACGCTACGCCATTATCCAACCATTTCATCACAAATAAACTATCTTCTTTGAATGCCGGAAAAACATCCATTTCGGCAGTTTTTTTATGAGTAATTGTAAGGTTCTTGACGGTTTGTGATGGCGTGATGAATTTCAGCTGATAGGTATCATTCTCTAAGCCTCGGAGCAAATTTGATGCGGCATAATCCTGCAAAACATAATCGGTAGAAGACGAGATATAGGGTTTTACGTGCTTATTCATATAATCGGCAGTTGTCATGCCGTTTACTTCGACGATTTCACTCCCGACGGGTATTTCATCTTTTTTGCTCGGATTCACTCGCTCGACGATGACTTTGCCCGCCACGTTTTTCAAAAACAAACGGTAATCGCCAAACATGGTATTCATCTGAAACGATTGGAGGTTCTGTGGCATATAAATATTGGTATGCCCATCTTTGAGCAATGCACAAAACTTCTGCAATTCGCGGTAATATTCGTAGTCGTTTTTGGTTTCTTGTACCTTTACGATGTACTCTTTAAAGGCATTTTCCCACATTTTTCTATCTACTTTGTCTAAGTAAATAAAGTTGTAATTGACCTCCTGCCAAAACTTCGATAACCCATAAACCTTTTCGGCGGCCGAGAGCGTATTGGGTATGGCTTGGGCAAATACTCGCCCGAAACTCATTAGAACAAGCAATAGGAGAATAGTCTTTTTCATGTTTGATTTGGGTGTTAAGTATAGCTTTATTTAATCCATTTCATAAATTCTTCAAAAACATTCATGAATTCGTAGCTTATCTGACCATTTGGGTTAGAGCGATTAAACGAATGGTCGTATTCTGGATATACTCTAAAAGTTAGATTTTGCTTTTTGTGTCGGATAAATTCAAACGGAATCAAATAACTCGACTCAATCGGCACCGATTTATCTAATGCCCCAACAGCTACAAATATTGGTTTTTCGATTTTGAGTAAATGGTCGATAGGTGGTTCGGTAAACGAAGACCACCGTTTATAGGTATGACCCATCCAGAATTTTTGGATATTTTGAGGGTCGTTTTCTATATTTCGAACCTCGCCAATGAGTGATTCTAATTGCTTCCTGCCATCTTCTTCTGAGATTTTACCGTTTTGTACGTCTTTCCGAATTGATAATGCAAAGTCATAGTATTGCGTGTTGCCACCACCTGCCCAGTACCCAACGTGGGTTATTTGCTTATTGATTGTTGCCAATTTAGCAACAACATCGCTGCCTTCAGAATGTCCAATTACCACCACTTTTTGCGGATTTTTGAGCCTATTCTTCAAAATATCTTTGATTACATTATCGCCTTGCCAGACTCTATAATCGAGAGATTCGGTTTTGTAGAACGACTCTGGGGTTTTAAAGTTCTCGCTCTTCAACAAAAACGGAATCCCTTTTTTAGAAATCAAAACTAGTGCGTACGTTTCCGGGATTCGGTCTAAGTCGAAAGGTATTGAGCTATAAAGCATCTTGTATTTTTGCGTCTTGATTTTTACTTCACCATTTATGTTTTCTTTGAGGGTATCTACTTTAGAAACAATCCTCAAAAGAGGCTCACTGCCCGAACCATGAAAGAAAACAATTAGTCCTTGTTTGGTTGTTAATTCGCCTTTAGCATAGACATGATAATGAATAGTATCGCTTTTACTGATAACCGAAAAGTGCCGATACTCATTTTCTTTTGGGTCGTACTGACCAAAGGCAATAAATGGCAAAATCAATAAAATGAAAACTTTCATAAGGGTTCTAAATAATAGTTGTTGATTATTTTTATTCTGATTTTAGGGATTTTACAGGATTTACAAGTGCAGCTTTGGTGGTATAATAAGCAATCGTCAGTATGGCAATGATTAAAACCAAACCAAAGAAATAAACCATTAGGCTGATATTGATACCGTTATTGAATGTAAATATAGAATTGAAAAATAAGCCGCCTAAGTAGCCAATCGGAATGGCTATTAGACCCGCAATGAGTAATAATTTCATAAAACTCCAAGACAAAATCTTAACAATCTCCCAAACCGATGCCCCCATTACTTTTCGGATTCCGATTTCTTTGAAGCGTTTTTCGGTGCTGTATGTCACCATACCGATTAGCCCCATCAGAGCAATCACAAAAATAACCATCGAGGCTACGCTCATCATTTTCATGTCCTCGACGGGGTAGTAGCGGTCATAAAGTTCTTTTTCAAACCACGAATACCCCATTTCTTTGTACGGATAATGCTTTTTCCAGATGCTTTGCATGTCTGTTAAAAATGCGTCTTGGTTAGTCGATTCATCGACTTTTATGGTGAGTATCGAAAAAGCTGACGGATTGTACTGAAAAACCAAAGGTTGTTTTTCGTATTGATAATGAAAATGACAAAAATCTTTCAATACCCCCGTGATTTGCACAAGGCTATTATTGAGATACAAGGTTTTGCCGATGGCTTCTTGTGGAGAACCGAGACGAAGTTTAGAAACAGCTTTTTCGTTTATCAAGACAAAGTTTTGGGCTGAGTCAGACTGCGGAGTCGGTAGATTTTGACCTGCCAAAAACTTTAGATTCATATTCTCAATAAAACTCCTATCGACTGCGTAGTAGTAACTTGATGTATTTTCGGCATTTTTTTCGGTTTTGATAGCCTGTTCAGATGGTACGCCACCAAAAGGCATCGAAGCCAGCCCAATTTTCTCTACATTTTTATTTTTCTGAATATCATTAATGAGCAACTGATAGTTTTTATCGACCAATGAAATATTAAAAATGCCTTTACGATTAAAGTTGTCATTCTCGGTAGCCATGTATTTAAACTGATTGTACATGTGCCCAATCTGAAAAACAAAGCCCAGTGTAACCACAAACTGAATCACAATCAGGCTTTTGCGAAGATTTACTTTACCAAAAGAGGCGGGCATCAGGCTGCCTTTTAAAACCTGAACGGGTTGAAATTTAGAGAGAATCGAAGCGGGTAGAATCCCGGCAACAAAGCCCAGAATCAGCGTAAAGGCAATAAATATAATCCAGATAATTAATTGATTGTCAACCTCCCACGTTACCCATTGTACATGAATGGTTTGTTTCATGAGGTAGAGCATCAAAACGCCAATTACCAAAGCAAAAAGGGCAATAATAACCGCCTCGCAGATGAATTGTAGGATAAGCTGAAAGCGAATTGCCCCCATAACTTTACGCACACCAACCTCTTTTGAGCGGCTCAACGAACGAGCAAGCGTGAGATTGGTATAATTGAAACCTGCCAAAAGTAAAATCATCAGCGGAATGCTGAAATTGAAATAAATGTCTTGTAAATCTTCTACATAAGGATTGAATCGAAGTTTTTCGACACTCGGCGAAACATCGGCCAAAGCTTGTTTGCGGAATGAATTAGACTTTTTTGCAGCCACTAAATTCGAGTTTGTGGATTTGGCAATATCAGCAATGGCGGCATCGAGTGCTTCGGGCTGTGCATTGGGTAGGATTTTGACGAATGTATGGGTTTCGTATTTGCCCCAAGATTGAATCCCCTTCGCATCGGGATTGTACTTATCGTAAGTCGCCATCGAAACCACAACATCGCTTCTAAACTGCGTTTGCTTTTTATACGGTTTCAAGACGCCTGTTACTTTAAACGAGCCGAAATTTGGGTGAACCAGAATCTGACCAATCGGATTGGCATCATTAAAAAACCTTTGGGCTGCTTCGTGGCTCAAAACCAAGCTGTTTGGCTCGGTAGGAATACTCCCCTTGGCAATTTTGAATCCGAAAATATCAAAGAATGTAGGTTCTACATAAATGGTATTAACCCTGAGCGATTTAAACGGATTATTTAATTCCCAGCTAAATGCCCGTACAACTTTTGTGGCTTTTTCGACACAAGCATAATTGTTTTTGAGGTTATCGGCCAATAAATACGGCGAAGATGCGTAGAGGGTTGTACCCTTCTCTTGGCTTACTTCATCGGTAATGATTCGGTAAATCCTATCCGAATTTGGGTGAAAATTATCGAATTCAAAAGAACCTTGTAGTTGCATCAATGCCATCAAGGCAAAAGGAATTGCCAGACCCAAACCCATGATATTGATAAACGAAAAAAGCTTGTTTTTCCAGAGATTGCGGAGTGCTATTTTAAGGTAATTGCGTATCATAATTTTTTAGGGAAAAGAAAGAACGGAAAACGGAACAAGGATTTTGCGTTATCCGTGTTCCGTTCAGCCGTTTTTCGATTATTCAGTTTTTAATGATTTCACCGGATTCACGGTTGCGGCTTTAATGGCCTGATAACTGACTGTGAGAAGCGTAATAACCAATGCCCCTAATGCAGATAGTGCAAATATCCACCATGAGATTTCGGTACGATAATCGTAATTTTTGAGCCAATTATTCAAATAATAGTAAGCAATCGGAATCGCGATTCCGCACGAGATTAAAACCAAATACACGAAGTCTTTTGAGAGTAATTGCCAAAGGTTTAGCACCGAAGCACCCAATACTTTTCTTACGCCAATCTCTTTGGTGCGTTGTTCGGCAACAAAACTCGCCAAACCAAATAAGCCAAGGCATGAAATAAAAATGGCGAGAACCGCAAAGAAACTTGCCAGTTTGCCGATACGCTCTTCTGAAGCAAATTTTTGATTGTATTCTTCATCAACAAACTTATAGTCGAATGGGCTGCCAGGGTTAAACCTTTTGAATACCTCACCAACTTTCTCGATGGCTGTGTTGGTACTCATGTTGGCCTTTAGTTTAATGTTATAAAGGCTCGCCCAATCGTTATTCAAGAAGAAAAATGCAGGCCTTGTTGGGTTAAATGGCGACTCCATCGTCATGTTTTTGGCAACCCCAATAATTTGTCGTTTCTGGCTATCGTTTGATGTCCAAGTTACATATTTGCCAATAGGATTTTTGAAACCAAGTACTTTTGCGGCTGCCTCGTTGATAATCATGGCGGCTGTATCAGTTTTAAATTCTGTCGAAAAATCTCGTCCTTCAATTATCTGGATTCCAATGGTTTTGCCATAATTATGTGATGTACTAATTGTCGAAAAAAGTGGTTGTTCGTTAGGCTTTTTGCCTTCCCAGTCGAAACCTACGCTATTTGACCAAATGTTAGTTACCGGACTCGACGATTTACTTACTTCTTCGACCGCCCCAGAATTCAACAAATCAGTTCTGATTGTCTCATATTTCGCTTTCTCCAAATCAGGAGTATTTATCATCACATAAATCAGATTATTGCGGTCATATCCCACCGGACGGTTTTTGGCGTGTTGGATTTGTTGATAAACGATGATTGTACCAATAATCAAAGTAACCGAAACTGTAAACTGAACAACCACCAAAACTTTACGAGGAATTGCCGCAAAACGCCCAGCTCTGAATGTACCTTTTAGCACCCGAACAGGCTCAAACGACGAAAGATACAGTGCAGGATAACTACCCGATAAAAGACCCGTAACTAAGATGAAAACAATGCTAATGACCCAAAAATAAGGGTTGGTGTATGGCAAAGCCATTTCTTTACTTGCAAGATTATTGAACCACGAAAGCGAAAGCACGACTAATAAAACCGAAACTATGAATGCAAAAACAACCGTGAGAATAGACTCACTCAAAAACTGATTGATAAGCTGCCCACGAACCGACCCAACTGCCTTGCGGATGCCCACCTCTTTGGCTCTTTTTTCGCTCCGGGCAGTACTTAAATTCATGAAATTGATACAAGCCAAAAGCAAAACAAATAGTCCAATTATTCCAAAAAGCCATACAAAACTGATTCGCCCACCTTCGTACTTACCATCTTTTACATCGCTGTAGAGCCTCCATTTGCTCATCGGATGAATAAAAACTTCTGGATTAAGCGTTTGTAATGGCTTTGGAATCCGATTGAAAACCAAACTTTTGATTACGGCGTTAGATTGCTCAAAGTCAGCGTTTTGGTCTAACTGTACAAAGCATTGCCAAGAGTTATTATCCCAAATATTTAGTGAGCCTTTGACCCATTCTTGTTCGGCTAAATAATACGACCAAGGAATAAAAATACTGACATCTTGAAACTCTGAATTATTCGGAAAATCCTTGAAAACCCCCGTAATACTCACATTAGCTTTATTGTCTAATTTGACGGTTTTACCAATCGGGTCGGTGTCGCCATAAAGAGATTTTGCCAAAGACTCCGAAAGCATCACCACGTTTACATCTTGCAAACCATTCTGAGTACCTTTTACAATTTCGAGCGAAAACATTTTTGTGAAATTTGGCTCGACGTACATTCCTCGCTTGGTAAATTTATTTTCGCCAGCCGCTACAATGTGTTCAAAATTCCATGATGCCAGCGAAACTTCCTTAAAATTTGGAAACTTCTTCAACTCCGAACCAAGTGGAAGCGGAATTGCCTGTTGTGGACCACGCTGCTCGTTGAAGGTCTGATACATTTGCACCTGACCGAGTTTTGAATAATTCTTGAAAGATTTATTATAACTCAACTCGTCGTAAATCCAGAGGCCTATCAAAGTAGCCACAGCCATACCAGCGGCCAAACCCATGATATTGATAAATGAATAAACCTTGTTTTTAAGGAGATTTCTAAGGGCGATTTTCAAATAGTTTTGTAACATATCAGAAATAAATAGTGTATAAGTAATAGCTTTTTCGGAATATTCTAAATCTATAATTCTCAAATGATATGCCAATAGATGTAAGTGTTTGATTATCAGTTATTTGTATTGTTGTGTGTGATTAATAATGTCCGAAAACGAACAGTTTTAGTACAACATCGGACAATCAAAAAGCCATTTTGGAGATTTTAAACCTCCAAAATGGCTTCGGCATTAAAGATTACGACTAACTGATTTTACAAACCAGCTTCGCTTTTGAATTTCTTAATCAAAGATTGGTATTCTTCAATATTTCTTTGTTTTAATTCGTCATTCCAGCCCAATTCAGTTCCCATCAAATCGGCTACAGTTGGTATAGCCTCCAGTACCGCCTTCCAATCCATAATCTCAAAACGTATTCTACGGGCAAAAAAATCACGTAGCGTACAAGCCATTTCTTCACGAGTTGTATAAATTACCTCGGCTTTGATGAATGGATAGTTTTTGGATATTTTCTCTAATAAATCTGATTGATTATCAGCGAGTTGCAATACTTTTGAAGCTCGACTTCCGTATTTTAATGTCAAATGCTTTGCCGATTCTTCAGATAAATTGTATTTATTTTTGAGAGATTTCCATTGCTCAAAATCATAACCTTCGGCTCCAACCAAAAGGTGATTTTCGGTCGAACAATCAACATGTTTACCGAGAATCTGACAAGCCTCATCAATCGTATCTTTTGCCATGAGTCGGTAGGTTGTCCATTTCCCACCCAAAAGGCTGATTAAGTTAGATTCTTCGTCATGCTCAACCTCGTGGTCTCTGACCAATTTTTTGGTGGCTTTTGAGCCAGACGAACTAATGAGCGGTCTTAAACCTCCAAAACCCGCTTTGATTTCGTGTCTTTGTGGTTTTTTGTCTAAGAATCTTTCGAGTGTTTCGAGTAAGAATTCGACCTCTTTCTCAATCAAAATAGGTTCTTTATCCAAATCTCGGTATTCATCATCCGTTGTCCCGACCATCACCTCGCCCTCAAACGGAATCACAAATACTACTCTACCATCTTTGGTTTTGGGTATCAGCATCGCATCTTTCGATTTCAGATACTCCATTGGTAGCATAATATGCACACCTTTGCTGGGTCTGAGGCGTTTTTCTTCTTTCGGATTAGCCATTAGTCGAATCGAATCAGCAAATGGCCCAGTACAATTTATGACGAGTTTTGTGTGTTTAATTTCGTGCTTTTGGTCGGTCAGGGTATCTCTAAAAAACACTTTGTTCAAATGTCCATTGTTGTCTTTTCCAAAATCTACAACCTCAGCATGATTCACTACAACAACCCCTGCTTCTTCGGCTGCGTGAGCCAAAGCTAAGCAATAGCGAGCATCGTCGAGCTGGCCATCATAATACAAAACCGAACTATGTAGCTTTTTTGTCAAGGTCGGTATATGCTCATAAGTCTCTTTTTTGTTGAGCCATTCGGCCTGTGGAAGTGGGTCATTTTTGGCAAATAATCCGTATATCTTGAGGCCAATTGTAAAATAAAGACCTTCAATCCAGCTAAAAACTGGCGTTACTAAAGCCAACGGATGAGCCAGATGCGGAGCGTTTTTCAGTACAATGTGTCTTTCTTCGAGTCCGTGTTTTACTTGACGGAGTTGTCCGAAGTCTAAGTTTTTGAAAGCTTGTTCGAGATAACGCACTCCACCGTGAATCAATTTGGTAGATTTTGAAGAAGTTTCGGCAGCAAAATCATTTTTTTCGACGAGAGCGACCTTGAAACCACGCAAAGCAGCATCTAATGCACAACCCGCCCCGCTGGCACCGGCTCCGATGATAACAATGTCAAATTCTTCAGTGGTTAGTCGTTCGAGGTTTTTATGGCGATTCATTTAAGGAAGTGCTAATGTGTAATAAAGCTATTATTTAACAAATGGATTTTTTATCAACAAAGTTTCTATTTTAAGTAGATGTTGTAAATCTTCCGAAAATAAAACTTTACAATCGGCTTCTAATGCAGAGGCAATTATAATGGAGTCAAACCACTGAAGCTGATAACGTTCAGCAATTTGAATGGCTTTTCTGAGAGTAGAAATGTTTATCTTGGCAACTTCATTATTTTCAATTATCTCATCAATAATGTTTGCAATAACATCCCATGGTAGTCTTATTTTCTTTCTTAAAATATTTGATACTTCTTGTAAAACTTGTGTAGAAACGATTGTTTGTGGGTTTTGTGCGACGTTGAGAGCGGTTTTACGCTTTTCGGGTTCATCTATGGCGTAGCAATAAAGAATAATGTTTGAATCTAAGAAAACTCTATCTTTCATTGGCTTCTTCTCGATTAAAACGATAATTATTTAAAGAAAAACTGGCGGCTATGTATTGTTTTCTTTCAACCGATTTGTGTTTTTCTTCAACTATTCTGATTGCACCAATTTTGGCTAAACCTTGTAAAACCGACAATGCAAAATCTTGTTTTAGCTCTATTTTTAGTGTCATTTTTGTAGGTATTTTTACAAAATTACAATTTTAAAAATTATACCAATACAATATTAAAGATAACATTGATATAAAAAAGAAAAGCCCCACTTTCGAGGGGCTTTCTTCATATTCTTTGATATAAACTTTCAGATTAAGCTTCTGCTTCGTCTTCGGTAGCAGCCTCAACAACTGGTGCTTCTTCGATAACTTCAGCAACTGGAGCCTCGTCAACAGCACGTTTTGCAGCTTCTTCTTCTTCAAGAGCAGCGTTATCTTTATCCATCTTTCTTTCTAAGATACCTTCTTCGATAGCCTTACCAAGGGCAAGAGTAATCAAAGAGATTGATTTGTAGGCATCATCGTTAGCTGGGATTGGATAATCTACTTTCTCAGGGTTTGAGTTAGTATCACACATTGCGATTACCGGAATACCCAAACGCTTTGCTTCTGCTACTGCAAGGTGCTCACGCTTAACGTCGATAACAAACAAAGCAGCAGGAAGTCTTGATAAATCAGAAACACCACCTAACAAACGCTCCAATTTAATACGCTCACGGTCGAGCATCAATCTTTCGCGTTTTGCGATGTTTTTTGCAGTATTTTCATCTTTCAACAAACGCTCGATGTTCTGCATTTTCTTTAACGACTTCTTGATAGTTGCAAAGTTGGTAAGCATACCACCTAACCAACGGTCGGTTACGAATGGCATTTTCAAACGTCTTGCTTCTTCGGCAACAATCTCTTGAGCTTGTTTTTTAGTAGCCACAAACATCACTTTACGACCCGAACGAACGATGTTCTTTACAACAGCTTGAGCTTCTTCAAGACAAGCAACTGTTTTGTTGAGGTCAATGATGTGGATACCATTTTTCTCCATAAAGATATATGGAGCCATTTTTGGGTCCCATTTACGAGTAAGGTGACCAAAGTGTACACCCGCATCTAATAGGTCTTTGTACTGAATTTGTGCCATTTCTTAGAAAATGTAAAGAATGAAAAATTGATTAAGTAAGCAGCACAGCACATCGGCAACGATTAAGTGCTGTCTGGACAAAAAAATATAAGTTTTAGAGTTTGATAGATTTAATGTTTCAAAGTGATTAAAAAATAACTTGAAACATTAAAACACCGAAACTCTAAAACTGTAAGAATATTAACGTTTCGAGAACTGGAATCTTCTACGAGCTTTAGCACGACCGTATTTCTTACGCTCAACCATACGTGAGTCGCGAGTAAGGAATCCACCTTTCTTCAATGCCGGACGGTTCTCGATGTTTGCTTCGCACAATGCACGAGCAATCGCCATACGAGTAGCTTCTGCCTGACCTGAGATTCCGCCACCTTTAACGTTTACTTTAACATCAAAAGTACCAGAAGTATTGGTTGTTGTAAAAGGTTGATTTAATACGATGCGAAGAATTTCTGATGGGAAATAATCAGCTAATTCACGTCCATTCACAGTAACTGCCCCGTTTCCTGCTTGCATATACACACGAGCAACGGCTGTTTTTCTTCTACCTACTGCGTTGATAACTTGCATTTTTATAAGAATTTGAAAAATGTTCTACTGAATAATATTTTGTTAATCGTTATTAGTTAATTGTTATTCATTTCTATGTTTTCAGATTAAGTATTAATCATAAACATTGATGAATAATCCATTAATTATAATTCGATTGTTTTTGGTGTTTGTGCTGCGTGCGGATGCTCCGAACCTGCATAAACATAAAGATTAGTGTAAAGACGACGACCAAGACGCCCTTTTGGTAACATACCTTTTACAGCATGCTCAACAACCTTACGGCCATCTTTTGCCATCCACTCACGTGGAGTTGCAAAACGCTGTCCGCCTGGGTGACCTGTATGACGTACATAAACTTTGTCAGTCATTTTTTTACCAGTCAAACGGATTTTATCAGCATTGATTACGATAACGTTATCGCCACAATCAACATGCGGAGTAAAATTCGTTTTGTTTTTTCCACGAAGGATATTCACAATCTGGCTCGTCAAACGACCTAATACTTTATCGGTAGCATCTACAACTACCCACTCTTTATTTACCGTAGCCTTATTGGCTGAAATGGTTTTGTAACTTAATTGGTCCACGGTTTTAAAAATTTAAAACGGTTTTTGAATAAATAAATACTGTCTGTTTGGCTCGCATCGAATCATCACGACTGAATGTCTGCCGAAAATTGTAAAGTGTCATTAACACCTGCGATATGGGTCGCTATTTACAATCTCATCTTTCCCCCTTTGTCAACGGGCAGTATCCAAAGGGTCATAATTTTGGGCTGCAAAGATATGAATTAAAATCTTGAAAGACAAATGATATTAACGAAAAATTAAAACACTAATTTGTAGATTTAAGAATAAAACACTAATTTTGCACCCTCAAATGAAATTCAAGAACATATTTATCTAAAAATAATATCATGAACATTACAGCAGCAGACGTAAATAAACTTCGTCAGATGACAGGTGCAGGTATGATGGATTGTAAAAAAGCCCTTACCGAAGCCGAAGGAGATTTTGATAAAGCAGTAGAGATTCTTCGTAAAGCTGGTCAGAAAGTAGCAGCTAAACGTGCCGATAACGTAACAGCCGAAGGTGTAGTTTTGATTGATGTAAGTGATAGCGGTAAAACTGCTAAAATCCTTGCATTTGCTTGCGAAACTGAGCCAGTTGCTAAAGTTGAGAGCTTCCGTACATTGGCAAACGATATTCTTCAAGCTGGTGTTAAGCACCACGCTAAAGATGTAGCTACTTTGATGGGCTTGAACTTGTCGGATGGTCGTACAGTAGAAGAAAACATTACCGAGATGATTGGTAAAATCGGTGAGAAATTGGTTATCACTGAGTTTGCTCACGTTGAGGCTGAGCAAGTGGTTTCTTACGCTCACTCTACTGGTAAATTAGGCGTTTTGGTTGCTTTTGATAATATTCAAGGGGCCGACATCGAAGAAACTGGAAAAGACGTAGCTATGCAGATTGCAGCGATGAAGCCAGTTGGTCTTGATAAAGACGATGTTGACCCAGCAATCGTTCAGAAAGAAATCGAAATCGGTATGGATGTTGCTCGTCAAGAAGGTAAACCAGAAGCGATGCTTGAGAAAATCGCAATGGGTAAATTGGGCAAATTCTACAAAGAAAACACTTTGTTGAACCAAGAGTTCGTAAAAGACAGCTCAATGACAATCGCTCAATTATTGGAGAAAACACAAAAAGGATTGAAGATTTCTTCATTCAAACGTGTTCAGATTGGATAATCACCGCCAAAGGCGATTCACAAATAAAAAATCGGTCGGGTGTTTTCACTCGACCGATTTTTGTTTGGAGATATTCTGAATAAATTTATTTAAACAATTGCCTGAAATTATAGCCAGCCACACCAGAGAGACCCGCTACTGTTGATGCCAACAATATGGCAATAAAGCCCAAATAGCCCGCTGTCGGGAGCTTTTCGAGAAAACTGCTCCCAAATGTAAATAAAGCAGCTATTTTGTTAGCCATTACACTATCGGTTGTGCTATTGATATAAACAGTATAGGCTGTCCAAACTGTTGCGATAGCCCCTGCGGCTGCGGCATAAGCACCTTTGGCACTTTCGGATTTCCAAGTACAAAAGATAAATGAAATTGGGGCGATTACCCACCAAGGTAAAAAGTATTGTGCAACGGCACTTACGATAAGTATGATGATGTATGTCATTTGCTTGATAGAACGGTTGAAAACCAGTTTTTTATGAATTATGTAATCGTCATGAATTAGTTTATGCCAATTGTCAATCCGTTTCGATTAACAATTAACTATTTTCGATTAATCACTTGGATAGTCCTACGGCTTTATCTTCATTGTTGCTGAAATCCTTGGGCTTTTATCGTCTTTGCTCTTCATAAAGAGTAGTTCGTTTAGTTCTCCTTTTGCCCAAGTATCAACCATGTTATCATAGAATGGGCTACCGATGTTCCCCGATTGTCCACCCGGATAAACACCGTACGCTTTAGGCCAGCCTTTGTCTAACTGAACTACCATTCGCCAAGATGGGCCAGTAGTGCGAGTAATGGCATTTACTATTTTGGCACCACCCCCGACGTGTAAATCGGAGCGACCAAACGATTTGAAAAACGGCACCAAGTGGTTAATATCGGTACTTTTTACAACCGCCCAAGCCCACGTTTTAGGATTCATCGGGCCGTAGTTTTTGGTCAATGAATCGCTCGTGGCTTTAAAACTCTTTTTCAGCATATCGACAAGGGTTTCTTGCTTGTCTTTGGTTGTAACATCATCGAACCACGGTGCATTTGGCTTGTTTTTTATCATATTCCAAGTTACATCATTGGTTGGGTAGAGCATTGGGACTTTATTTTCTTTATCTTCGAGTTTGAAATCATCCTCCCAAATCGCCCTTCTTAATGCCACAACCCATTCTTCGTATATGGTAGCCCCTACTTCATCGGCATCATTCTTCATGTTCCATTTACGAACTGTCTGATAAACAGCATCTTTGCTCACCGAAGCATCAGTATCTAAAACCTTAAAGATTTCAGGCAAGATTCTCTTTGCTTCTAAGTTTGTGTTATCATTTTGAACACTTCTGAGGCTATCCACCGTTGCTTTTTCCATGGCGGCTAATCTGCTATTGATTTGAGATGCCCTCTCGTGCGAGGCGTATCTCCAACCCAAATAGTACGGATAAGTCTGGTCGGTTGGGAATTGGTTTGCGGAGCTAACAAATTTACGAGCTGGATTTTTAACCGTCGGATTATGCTCGGTCGGAATCCACCCTTGCCAGTCGTGAGCCGGATTGGTGCCATCTAATACAAATTTACCTTGTCCTTTCCATTTCAACGGAAATTTACCATTTGGCGTAATCGCAATATCGTTTTCGTTGCTTGCAAAAATAAAGTTCTGTGCCGGAGCTACGTAATAAGTCAGAGCTTTGCGGTAGTCTGAATAGTTTTTAGCACGATTCAGGTAATAAAAAGTCATCAAATCGGTAGCGATGAGTTCGTTGGCAATCCAACGCATTGCATGAGCTGTCGGAATCCCTTTATCGTTAGGGCTTTGTCCTTCATTGTACAAAATTGGTCCGTGATGCGTGCTGTAAATGGTATCTTTTACTGCGGGTAGCCCTTTTACACTGATTTCTTCGATACGCATGGTGGTAGGTTTCCAAGTTCCATTGTACCAATACTCTTTCATGGATTTGTCTTTGAATTTAATCTTGTAAAAATCCATAATATCGGTGTGTGTATTGGTTACGCCCCAAGCAACATCTTTATTGAAACCAATCGTAACACCCGGTGTACCAGGCAAACAAGCTCCATAAACATTAACATTGGGTGATGTAAGCTGTATCTGATACCAAATTGATGGCAGAGTTAGCTGCAAATGTGGGTCATTTGCCAAAATCGGTAAACCCGTTGCCGATTTATCGCCATGAATTGCCCAGTTGTTACTGCCGATTTCGGGACGAGGCTCAGGAATTGCCAAATTGAATGCTACACCTGCGTTTTCGACGGTTGGTGCAGGCACAGGAGGAACGGGAACTGGCGTAAAATCCCATTTTGTTCCTTCGGGGATGATTGGAGATTCGATGACTGGGTAATCTGGAAAAAGCTCTTTGACAACATCGCCACCATATTTGGCCATCACATTGCTCATTCGGTAATCGGAGCTTCCGCTATTGAGCGTGTTTCGCATATTTTGTAGCATCAGAATTGTCTTGTAAGGCGACCACTCTTCTGGTTGATACCCCAAAATTTTGTATTCGACGGGCAAATCTTTATATGCTACTTGCTTGATGTAAGCATTTACACCTGCCGAATACGCTTCTAAAACAGACTTAGCTGTTGGGTTTGAGTTGAGTTGTTTGGCAATTTCTTTTGCTGTTGCCGACATTCCTAATCGGCGGTTGTGGCGGTCGAGTTCGACGGCTCTCGCCCCAACTATTTCGGATAAACGCCCCGCAGCGGCCATTGTATAAAATTCCATTTGCCAGAGCCTATCTCTCGCAACCAAATAACCTTGTGCAAAATAGAGGTCTTCGTCGTTATTGGCAAATACGTGCGGCACACGATTATCATCAAAAACTACGGTTACTTCTTCTTTTACACCCTCAATTTTTAAATCAGTAGGTGGGAGGCTGGTTTTAGATTCGCCATTCGACAAAAAGCCTTCAAACGGACTAAAAAAACGACCTAATGCAGGGATACTTCCCCACGGTCGGTTGAGGGCGTATGTCAAACCAACAGCAAGGATTGTACTCACTAAAAACTTTATTATTTTCATATTCGGTTTGGGTATATTTGTTGATATTATAGATATGAATTTTGCGAAAATATAAATAATGTCAGAATTATTTTAATAAAATATGGATTTTAAACTCCTTTTTCGCTGTTATCCGTATATTCAATAAAAACGCAATGAGTTTGTCTAAAAAAAAATGGATTTTATTAATGCTCGGCGGATTCTCGTTTCTTAATTCAAAATGTCAAGTTGAAAGTAAGGCTTTTGATACGTTACTTCAGACGATGGTCTCAAAGGATGTTCCGACAATTAGTTGTGCCGAATTAAAAAAATCATCGACAAAACCAATCCTGCTTGATACACGAGCCAAAAGAGAATTTGAAGTAAGCCATATTCAAAATGCTCGATGGGTGGGATATGACGAATTCAAAATAGAATCGGTCAAAGATATTTCAAAAGATGCCCCGATTGTGGTTTACTGCTCTATCGGCGTAAGGAGTGGTAAAATCGGCGAAAAACTGCAAAAAGCGGGTTACACCAACGTCAAGAATCTTTACGGGAGTATTTTTGAATGGGTAAACCAAGGAAACGCCGTTTATGACATCAACGAAAAACCCACTAAGAAAATCCACGGCTACAGCCGCACTTGGGGAATTTGGGTCAAAAAAGGCGAAAAGGTTTATGAATAAGATTTTTTGACTTAATTTTGTGATTATTAACTACATTTGTCCCTTTCGGAACATCACTGGAGCGTCACAGAAATGCAAATAGACCAAGCAACCGTAAAAAATATTGCCCATCTTTCACGTTTAGAATTGAGCGAAACCGAAGAAAAAGAAATGGTGGGAAGCCTATCTAAGATTTTGAACTGGATGGAGCAACTCAACGAGTTGGATACCACTGGGGTTGAGCCATTGAGCCACATGAGCGAAGAGGTAAACGTCATGCGTGAAGACATCGCCAACAATACTTTGAGCCGCGAAGAAGGTCTTTTGAATGCCCCAAGTAAGGTCGGAAAATACTTTGGTGTGCCGAAAGTTATCGAGTAAATCTTAAAGAATCGCCCGAATCACCTCCCTTTTCCCGACTGGGCCAGCGTGTTTCTCAACTCTAAAACCCGCCGCTTTGAGGTTACGTTGTACGTAGCCCTTTGAGCAATAAGTGGTCAGGATACCGCCCTGCTGCATCATTGAAGCAATCTTCTCAAAAATCTCTTGGGTCCAGAGTTCGGGTTGGGTTTCGGGAGCAAAAGCATCGAAATAAACGAGGTTGAAATCGTTTGTGTCAAATGCTGTCTTCTCCAATTCTCCGTTGATTTTTTGAAGCGTAAAGTATTGATTGATAGCACTCTTTGTGTTCCAGTCTTGCAGGTGAAGTTTTAGTAAATCATTGCTGTTTATCAATCCGTCATAATTTAGATTTTGGACAATCTCAATACCGACTGGATAGGCTTCGATAGCAGTGTAATCAATTTTTATACGACGATTTTGGGCAATCTGAGCCGTCATGAGGGCGTTTAGACCCGTACCAAATCCCATTTCAAAAATCTTGATTTCGTTGAAATGCTCAATGGCATATTCAAGTCCCAATTCTATAAAAACCCTTTGAGATTCTTGTAATGCCCCAAATGTAGAATGATAAATTTGGTTGAATTTTTTACTGAATAATGTATGAGAGCCGTCGCGGGTTATGATAGGTTCTAAATCGTTCATTTTGAGTTAATTTTCATTCCTTTACCTGCTTCGTAGTCTCGGCCAATTTGTTCGATTTCGTCCATCGAATACGATAACAGATTTGCGTCAATCATTTTTTTCAAACGGCTTTTTTCGAGCCAGTTTAAATCACCATCAATTAAAACTCCAAAAACAATCAATTGTTCGAGCGATTTTCTAACCTCGACTTCGCATTGCTCCAAGCGTTCTAAAAAATTACCTTTTATGACAAAATCCTGTATTTTGAATGTCTTGATTAGGTCTTCGGTCAATAAAAAATGAGAATAATTGTATTGGCGTTTTAGGATTGAGACGAATTGTAGAGCCTCCAAAATTATCGATTGAAATTGCTCATTATCAGCCATTTTGAGCGATAATTCTCTGATGAAAAGTCTTACGGTTTGAGGAGCGATGATTCTGATTTTTGCCTCGTGAATCACCCAATGTGATGCCCAGACATTCCAAAAAGCAAAAATCGGGATTCCTGCCAAATCGGTAACTTCTCGCACAGCGTATCTACCCAAAAACCGTTTCAGAAATATTTTTACGAAGATATTGCTAAGCGTAGCTTTGAGTTTGTTGAATACAAAAAAGAGCATCAAAACCCACTTTGGCAGCCCCAGATACGGATTTATCCCGAAAGCAACCAAACCCTTGTTTTCTTTTTCGAGGGCGGCTTCGACCAAAGCCGTTAGGTGACGTTCGTATTCTACATCTGCTTTGCGAGGAAACTGGCACACTTCGGCAATTTTTCGTACGCCTTTGAGGTTGAAGTAGGTCAATCCGTAAATTTCGGCATAAACCAAAATAAATCCATAAACGCTCGAAACAAGCGGCAAATCGAACTCAAAACCGAAGATTTTTGTGTGGTAGTTCGGAAAAAATTCTGGAAACCAATATTGCGGCAAATACAAAATCAATACACCAAGTACGCCCAAAATACCAGCCGCCGTTAGGGTTTCGACGTAAGTCTTTTTGATAACGGCGGCTTCGGTATCGTTTAGCAAATGAGATTCATCGGCAACAGATTCTCTATCAGCTCCCTTTGCGATAAACTCACTTGCTATTTTGTCTAAATAATTGGGCATTTATGCTTGATAATTCAACTTATAAGTCATTATCTGTAAGCCTTTTTCGTACAATTTTGTACTAATTAGCTCAGTTTGTAAATTTTGGGTAGAATCGCCAAATAGTCTAACTCCTTTCCCTAAAATAAGCGGATTGAGTTTGATTTTCAGAATATCAATAAGTCTATTTTCTAAAAGCCACCCTGCAAATTGTCCACCGCCACACAAATATATGTCTGTGCCTTGTTGGTTTTTCAATTCGATGATTTTTTCTATTTCAACAGGTACTATTTCTACCGTTGAATCCCTGTTTTCAAAAGTCAACGAATTTGAAAATATGTAGTGTTTCATGTTTTTATAAGCTGGCTGACCGGGCTTCAATCCGTAATTATAACCAAACTCATAAGTATTCCGACCCATAATTACGGTATCAAAACTACCTAAATCTGTTAAATATTGATTGACACCATCACCATCCATAACAAAACCGCTAATATCATCATTCTCTCCCGATATAAAACCATCAATCGAAAGAGCAACATAATATACTATATTTCTCATAAATTCTTCATTTTAGATTAAACCTTAATGGTTTTCCATTTGCCTCGTCTGAAAACCAAAATTGCCAGTATTGCCAATATTGATTCGCTTATTGCAATTGACAAAAACACGCCAAGCGGACCAAAATTCAATGTTTTGGCCAAGAAGTAAGCCAACGGAATCTCGATTGCCCAAAAACAAATCAAATTGATGTACGTCGGCGATTTTGTATCTCCAGCTCCATTGAGTGCTTGTGCAATCACCATTCCGTGACCGTAAAACAGATAACCTAAACACAAAATCTGTAAACATTGAACCCCAACCTTCACAACTTCGGGTTTTGGATTGAAAAGAGCTATGAAATTTGGGGCGAATATGTAAAATATGATACCCACCATCAGCAAGAAGCACATGTTGTAAAATGCGGCTCTCCATGCCGATTTTTCGGCTTGTTCGGGTTGTTTTGCCCCAAGGTTTTGCCCTACCAATGTCGCTGCGGCATTTGCCATTCCCCAAGCAGGCAAGATGGTGAACACAATGATACGAATCGCAATCGTGTAGCCAGCCACAACATCGCTCCCGAAACTCGAAAGAATACGAGCCAAAAATACCCAACTTGCCGAGGCAATGATAAACTGGCCTGCACTACCCGAAGCCAGCCCGAGAAGCGTTTTGATAATCTCAAGATTTGGCTTGAACTGTGCCATTGTCATCTTTACGTTTCCGTTGATTCTCGAAAGGAAGTACAGTTGGATAAATACACCAACAGTTCTACCAATACTCGTGGCGATGGCAGCACCCACAACGCCAATTTCGGCGTACCAGATTAGGTAAACATCCAGAATGATATTAATGACGTTGGCAATTCCCAATGACCACATGGCTTTTGAGGCATCGCCCGCACCACGCAATGCACCGCTCAAAGTGAAAAGCAAAATGATTGACGGACTACTGATAAACAATAATCGTGTATAATTTAAGCCTGTTGCGATTACTTCGGGACTGGCATTCATCAGATGCAGGATGTCTTCGGCGAAGATGCTCCCGAAAAACGCAAAGACAATACCCATAACCAACGAAATCCAGAATGCTTGAGCAGTTGCCTCGCCTGCTTGCTCGCCATTGCCTTCGCCAACTCGGCGAGCCACAAGAGCCGTAGCGGCAGTACTCAAACCCCAGGCGATAGAATAAATGATTGTCATGACCGACTCGGTCAGACCAACCGTTGCAACTGCTTCAACACTGATTTTTGAAACAAAAAAGGCATCAACAATTGCAAAAAGAGACTCCCAAAACATTTCGAGAATCATCGGTACCGCCAGTAAAAAAATAGCTTGATTAATACCCATGTTGGTATAATTAAGCCCTTCGCCTTTAAAAGCCTCGCCTAATAAATGTAATAACTTTTTCATGTGTAAACATACATAGCCTCTGATTTTGCGTTGTGCAAAACGATGGTTCAATCCATGCTTCATACGTAGAGGTTTCCGCATGATGGATTATCGAATGAAACAAAAAATGAGCGATTAGGATTGACCTAACAGCAAATCTAATAGATAGTAAAAAGGGATATTTTCTCCTGAATATCGGAGACAATTGAACTTGAGAAAGACGGCTTACGAGTTAAGCCATTTTGGATGTGTTCATGGGCTTTTCTGAATTTTCTATTGCAAAGGTCTAAAAATTTACGATTTTTAGCAAAATTTTGAATGAAATATTCATAAAAAACACTTTTTTGACTTTTTCGACCAATCATTTGTCAAAAAAGTATTGGAATTAGAATGAAAAATAGTGGATAAACCTAAACATTGATTTTATTTTTGTTTTAACAAAACCCCCTAAGATATTCATTTGATGAAACTCTCTAATAAAGTTATCCAAGCTGAGCAATCTACAAACAATCTACCTGAAAAAGTATTACAATTTGGTACTGGTGTTTTACTAAGAGGTCTGCCAGATTATTTCATTGATAAAGCCAACAAACAAGGTATTTTCAATGGTAAAATCGTTGTTGTAAAATCTACCGATTCGGGCAATGCCGATGCTTTTTCGGAGCAAGATAACCTTTATACGCTTTGTGTGAAGGGTATCGAAAAAGGCAATCCTGTTGAAGAAAACATCGTTTGCTCGGCTATTAGTAGAGTTCTTTCGTCAAAAACGGAGTGGGGGAAAATCATCGAAACGGCCCACAACACCGACATCGAGATTATTATCTCGAATACGACCGAAGTCGGGTTACAATACGTGGCCGAGAGCATCGAGCAGAACCCACCGCAATCATTTCCTGCCAAGCTAACTGCATGGCTATACGAACGCTTCAAGACTAACAAAAAAGGTGTTGTGGTGATTCCAACAGAATTGATTGTCGATAACGGTATCAAACTCAAGGGAATCGTGGCTCAGCTTTGCGAATTCAATAACCTTTCGGCTGATTTTGTGAATTGGTTGAATCAGAACGTTGATTTTTGCAATTCGTTGGTTGATAGAATTGTTCCGGGTCGCCCGAAAGGAGAAGCCCTTGCCGAAATCGAAAAGCAGTTAGGCTATACCGATGACCTTTTGGCAATGGCCGAGGTTTATCGTCTTTGGGCGATTGAGGGCGATAGCCGAATCAAAGAAATCCTGTCTTTTTACGAAGCCGACAGAGGTGTAAAAATCGAAAAAAATATTGGGAAATACCGTGAGTTAAAACTCCGTATGCTCAATGGTACACATACACTCATGTGCGGAATGGCGTATCTTTCGGGTTTCAAAACCGTTAAAGAGGCCATGTGCGACGAGATGATGGAGAAGTTTATCACGATTTTGATGCTTACCGAAATCGCTCCGTCGATTCCGTACCAGATTGATGCCAAAGAGGTTCAGCGTTATGGCCGTGAGGTACTCGACCGTTTCCGAAATCCTTATTTAGAACACCAATGGCTGAGCATTACGCTACAATACACCATGAAAATGCGTATGCGTAACATTCCGTTGATTCTGAATTACTACAAAGAATTCGATACTACACCACAGTATTTGGCTCGTGGATTTGCGGCGTACTTGCTCTTTATGAAGGCCGTAAAAGAAGAAAACGGTAAATATTACGGTCAGCGTGAAGGCGAATTTTACGAAATCCAGTGCGATTCGGCTGCTTATTTTTATGGTGTTTGGCAGAATGCTAAACCGAGAGAAGTTGTCAAAACTGTGCTATCGAATGTTGACTTGTGGGGAACCGACTTGACAAAATTACACGGATTTGCCGAAAACGTAGAAACTCATCTTTCAAATATGGCTCTTATCGGTGCTTACGAAGTTGCGTCGGCTCTGAATGTATATGCTTAAAATGACGAATTTCTCGAATGTAGAATTTCACGATTACTTGATTCTACATTCGAGAAATTCGATTTATTCTTCACTCTCAACTATTTCTCATCTTTATAAATACCCGTATATAGCGTACCGTCGGCTTTTATGTAGCCACGATACATGCCTTCCGAATTAAACGGCATCGAAATATTTCCGTTTCGGTCAACAGCCACTAAGCCGCCTTCGCCGCCAATTTTAACGAGTTTTTTCATCACCACTTCGTCTGAAGCATCTTTTAGGCTTAATCCTTTGTATTCCATCAAAGCCGAAATGTCGTGTCCGACAACCGAGCGAATGAAGAATTCTCCGTGACCCGTTGCCGAAATTGCACAAGTGGCGTTGTTGGCATAAGTACCCGCCCCAATGATTGGAGCATCACCAACTCGATTCCAGCGTTTATTGGTCATACCACCCGTCGAGGTTGCGGCGGCTAAGTTTCCGTATTGGTCGAGAGCTACAGCCCCAACAGTACCGTATTTTTTGCCTTCATCAAAAATCAAATTGTCTTTACTCGTTGGGTTATAATTAAAGCCGGTTTTCTTTACTTTGGTAGTATCGGCGTGGTCGAGTTCGCTCTTTTCTTCTTTGATGGCTTTTTGCAGGCCTTGCCAGCGATTTTCGGTGTAAAAATAGCTTGGGTCAACGATTGTCTGGCCTTGTAGCTTGGCAAATTCTTCGGCACCTTTGCCAACGAGCATCACGTGTTCAGACTTCTCCATTACCTTGCGAGCCGTGCTAATTGGGTTTCGGATTACCGTGACACCCGCAATCGAACCCGCTTTTAGCTCTTTACCTTCCATGATAGCCGCATCCATCTCATTTTTGCCTTCATGCGTAAAAACTGCTCCTTTTCCAGCATTAAAAAGTGGCGAATCTTCCATGGTTCGTACAGCCGCTTCGACGGCATCGAGGCTTGTTCCGCCTTTTTTCAAAACATCATAACCCGTTTTGAGGGCAAATTCGAGGGCTTCACGGTAAGCCTTTTCTTTTTCGGGCGTCATGTTTTTGCGTGTAATCGTACCCGCTCCGCCGTGAATCACAATCGTGATTTTGTTTTTATAATCTTGCGAAAATGCCTCGTTTAAAGCGATAAAAGTTAAGATTAAGGCGAATATTCTTTTCATTTGCTGATAAATTTTGATTTTTTGACACGAATTACGCAAAAATGCTTCATAATTGTATTTGATTCCGAAAATCATTTTAAATTTACATAATTTGGTATCAAAAATAAATATTATGCAACGTGTGAATCAAAATATACATCTTAGCCTAAAGTCCGAAATTGATTTTTGGGCGGTTTTGCTCAATGAATCGATGTATTATTTCGTTCTACAATTAACACGAAAAAGCTATACCCCATGTCTAAAATTCTAATCATTGATGATGATGTAGATGTACTATCTGCTGCCAAATTATTTTTAAAACGTCATTTTTCGCAAGTTGATATTGAGAAAAACCCAGAAAGAATACCGTTTTTGGTTGGCAATGGCAATTATGATGTCATTTTGCTCGATATGAATTTTACGAGAGATGTCAATACTGGAAAAGAAGGTTTTGAATGGCTCGATAAAATTCTGGATATTGACCCAAACGCTTCTGTTGTACTTTTTACGGCTTATGGCGATGTCGAAATGGCCGTGAGGGCTATCAAAGTAGGGGCTTCTGATTTTGTACTAAAACCGTGGGAAAACGACAAACTCCTCGCCACGATGCAGTCGGCCTACGAAATCCGTCTGCAAAAAACTGGTAAAAACAAACCGCAAGGCTCGACAGCACAGAAACCTCAAGATACTAACATCATCGGCAGTTCGCCTGCTATGTCGAGGGTTTTTGAAACCATAGACCGTGTTGCCAATACCGATGCCAACGTATTGATTTTGGGCGAAAACGGAACGGGTAAAGACTTGATTGCGAGAGCATTGCATAATAAATCGAACCGGGCCGATAAACCTTTTGTAGCGGTAGATTTGGGGGCAATCGCCGAAACGTTGTTTGAAAGCGAATTATTTGGACATACCAAAGGCTCGTTTACCGATGCCAAAGAAGACCGTTTGGGGCGTTTTGAAGAAGCCAACGGCGGAACAATCTTTTTGGACGAAATCGGGAATATTCCATTGCATATTCAAGCTAAGTTATTGACCGTTTTGCAGAATCGAGTCGTAACAAAAGTTGGCTCAAATAAACCTAAAACGATTGATGTTAGGCTCATTTGTGCCACCAATATGCCTGTTTATCAGATGGTTACGAATAAAGAGTTTCGCCAAGATTTGCTTTATAGGATAAATACCATCGAGATAAAATTACCTCCACTGCGTGAACGTCCCGAGGATATTCTGCCGCTTGCTGAGCATTATTTGAAGGTTTATCGCAAAAAGTATAATCGGCCTGTCAACTCCGTTAGTGCGACATTGGCAAAACAGCTTCAGCGTTATCACTGGCCGGGCAATGTGCGAGAACTACAACACGCCATCGAGCGGGCTGTGATTTTAGCACAAGGAAATACACTCCAACCCGAAGATTTCTTCTTTGAAACTCAGCAAAGTCAAGCACCGTCGTTTGACCAGACTTTTCAACTCGATGAGATGGAAAAAGCAATGATTGTGAAAACGCTTAAGAAATTCAACGGTAACATTACCGAAGCCGCTAAAGAACTGGGTCTGACGCGGGCATCGCTTTACAGAAGAATCGAGAAGTACGGTATATAAACAAAAAAACCTCCAAGGTCTCGAAGACCTTGGAGGTTTGAAAATGATTCAACATCTAAAAGATTAGATAATTCCTTCGCAACGGTTGATGCAATTCAAGTCTTCAAAAGCAACTTTCAAACGAGCTACCATTGATTCTTCGCCTTTACGCAACCATACGCGTGGGTCATAATATTTTTTGTTTGGAGAATCTGGACCTTCTGGATTACCCAATTGGCTCTGTAAGTATCCTTCTTTGTCTTTGTAGTATTTCAAGATACCTTCCCAAGTACTCCATTGCATATCGGTATCGATATTCATCTTGATTGCTCCGTACTTGATAGCCTCACGGATTTCTTCACGAGTAGAACCCGAACCACCGTGGAATACGAAGTTTACTGGCAAATCGCCTGTTCCGAATTTCTCTTTGATATAATCTTGTGAGTTTTTCAAGATGATTGGCGATAATTTCACATTACCTGGTTTATAAACACCGTGTACGTTTCCGAATGCCGCCGCAATCGTGAAATTTGGAGAGATTTTCAACAATTCTTCATAAGCATAGGCTACCTCCGAAGGTTGTGTATATAATTTTGATGAATCAACGTCTGTGTTATCAACACCATCTTCTTCGCCACCCGTTACACCTAATTCGATTTCGAGCGTCATACCCATTTTTTTCATTCTTTCGAGGTACTTTGCCGAAACTTCGATGTTTTCGTGCAATGGCTCCTCAGAGAAATCGAGCATGTGTGAGCTAAACAAAGGCTTACCGTTTTTCTCGTAGAATTTCTCTCCAGCATCTAAAAGACCATCAATCCAAGGCAAAAGTTTCATCGCACAGTGGTCTGTGTGCAAAACTACTGGTACACCGTACATCTCAGCGATTTGGTGAACGTGCATTGCACCCGAGATAGAACCCGCAATAGAAGCCTCTTGGTTTTTGTTTGGCAAACTCTTACCTGCGTAGAACGAACCGCCACCATTTGAGAACTGAATGATAACTGGGGAGTTTACGGCTTTGGCTGTTTCGAGAACCGCGTTGATAGAGTTAGTACCCACAACGTTTACAGCGGGAAGTGCATAATCATTTTCGTTGGCATGACGTAACAACGCCGAAAGGGCTTCTCCTGTAACAACGCCCGGTTTTACTATACTCATAGTGTTTATTAAGATTAAAGATTTGTAAGGTTATAAAAAGAATCAACTACCAAAATTAGTTGGTAATTTGTATATCACAATAGGGATTTTGCTTTTGTAATAAAAAAAATTGGAATAGTACCAAAATGAGTAAAAATAACTATTATGAAGTAGTAATCTTGATAAAAAACTGAATATCAGATGTTTATACCACAACAAAAGATTCCATTGAGAAGGCAATGGGTTTATCGGCAAAGAAGACTTTGGTTTTTCCCCAAACAGTTTTGAAGAGTTCGGAATCGCGGTAGTTATTCAGAGATTCTTCCGAATCCCAGTGGCTGTGGGTCATAAATACATTGGGTTGGTCAATATCTCTCAGCACCTCCAACGAGTTACACCCCGGAAAATGACGGATTTTTTCTTTGTTTTCATTAAAAACCTTCAAGAATTCTTCGATTTTATCTTCTTGAAAAGTCATACGTACAAATCTGACCAACATATATCTTATTTGAAAAGCCCTGACAGGGTTTTGAACACCAGACGGCAAGTACCTGTCAGGGCTACGATTTGATTATTTTATCTTAAAAACAGCCATCATTTTGTAGCTCAGTTTGATTTTCTGAAACTCCAAATCGCTATCGCCAGTACCACCGACTTCATCCATCACGGCGTTGGCTTTCATCATACGCACTTGTGCATAGACGGGTTGAGGCGAATAGAATTGGTCGTCTAACTCTTTGATTTCGAGTACTTCGCCGGCTTTTTCGTTGATGGCTTCGAGCAAATAATTAGCTTTTTCTTTGGCGGCTTGTAATGCCTTTATTTTGACCTCTTTACGAAAATCCTTCATTTTTGAATGGTCAACATGGTCGATGTGTACGTATTCGATTCCTCGGTCTTCGACATCTGCCAAAATTCCATCGGTTTTGTAAAGATTATTCAGCTTCAACAAATAACGCTTACTTTCGAGAAAAGTCTGAGGTTTTTTCTTTCCTGTATAGTTACGGTATCCGTTTACACCTGCTACAGTTAGGTTTTCTTTGGGAAGTCCTGCCTTCTCAACTGCTTTGATAAGCTGTTTTTCTAAGACATCAATCGTTACTTTATCTTTTTGATTTTTTTCGTCTTTGAAATACTCTTTTAGCGAAATCGAAAAATACAATTCGTCTGGTACAATTTCCATTTCGGCAAAACCCGTTACTTCAATTTTTTTGGTTTCCATTTTTTCTTGTGCGTTTGTCATAAAGGTAGGAAGCAACAGCCCCAAAATAAATACGATTTTTTTCATAATGTGTTTATATTTTGGGTAATAACGAAGCAAACGTATAGAATGATACGTGGCAGAGTCTTAACGAAATGTTAATGTGGTGGAATCTTATTTTGTCAAAAGGCTTTTGCGAATATCAATCTTGTCGGGGACAATCATCGAGGCCGAATATTCTTGTTTCATGCTCACATGATAACGCTCTGCGTCTATTTTAGACATAAAATCGCCTACTTTTAGTCGGTAGGTTGGCTGCGTAAAACTCATATAAGCATTCAGCTCTGGGAAATTCTGATACAAATACGCTTTGGCGGCATTGGCTTCGTCGCGGCTATTTCCTACATATAACTGGATTCGATAGCCCTGCATATACTTAATATTTTTGTTGCGAGCCGCAATCGTATCTAAAGCCGCATTCACGCGGTCGTTGACGTGCATGGGCAATTCTGTATTGTTACTTGCCGTTTTTTCGACTTTTTTGACGGGGGCAGTAGCCACAGGTTTGGGTTCATATTTAGGTCTAACGGCCGATAAATCTTCTTCGTAATCGGTTACGACGGTAGTGGTTGTCGGTGTGAATTTTTTTCCGCACGACATCACAAATCCAACCAAAGAAGCCAATATGATAATAGACCACGCTCTTTTCATCAAGCAATATGTTTTAAAGAATTACACAGCAAAATTATAAATAATCCATAAATTTGCACCTTTTACCAAAGAAAAACAAAAAGCTATGACACTTTTTAATGTTTATCCGCTCTACGACATAGAGCCAGTCAAAGCAAAAGGTTCTTATCTGTGGGATAAGAACGGAGTTGAATACCTCGATTTATATGGTGGTCATGCCGTAATTTCTATCGGTCATACCCATCCGTATTATGTCCGAAGGCTGACTCAGCAATTAAAAAATATTGGGTTTTATTCTAACTCTGTCCGAATCCCATCGCAAGAAGAATTGGCTGATAAATTGGGTAAATTGTCAGGCTTAAAGGATTACTTTTTGTTTTTGGTCAATTCGGGAGCCGAAGCCAACGAAAATGCCCTCAAATTGGCATCGTTTTATACGGGTCGTAAAAAAATTATTGCGTTCTCAAAAGGTTTTCACGGGCGTACATCGGCGGCGGTTGCGGCTACCGATAACCCATCCATATCGGCACCAATCAATTTCAGAGAACACGTTCAGATTCTACCTTTCAATGATGTCGAAGCTGTCAAAAAAGCTGTCGATAACGAAACCTGTGCCGTAATCGTTGAAGGAATCCAAGGTGTAGGTGGTATCAATGTAGCCAGCGATGAATTTATGAAAGCAATCCGTAAGGCTTGCGATAAAACCGGTGCGATATTTATCCATGATAGTGTACAGTGCGGATACGGACGTTCGGGTAAATTCTTTACGTTTCAGCACAGCGGCGTAAAACCAGACATTATCAGCACCGCCAAAGGAATGGGCAACGGTTTCCCTATTGGTGCGATTTTGATTTCGCCAAAATTCCAAGCCAAACACGGAATGCTCGGTACAACTTTCGGCGGTAATCACTTGGCTTGTACGGCAGCCATTGCGGTTTTGGATGTAATGAAAAAAGAAAAACTCATTCAGAATGCTGCAACGGTTGGAGATTATTTGATGGAGAATCTGAAAAAAGTAGGAGGAATCAAAGAATTGCGAGGAAAAGGATTGATGATTGGTATTGAGTTTGAAAACCCCGTTGAGCCGATTCGTAACTCGTTACTTTTTGACCATAAAATATTTACGGGGGTTGCGGGCAAAAACACAATGCGTTTGTTGCCGAGCCTTGCTATGACCACTACCGAAGCCGATATTTTCTTAGAAGCGTTAGATAAGGTTTTGAAAGCATAGATTTTATAATTTCTACATATTTTAATTAAGCACAGGTGTATGAATCTGTGCTTTTTTGTTAAATTTATATTTCAATTATAATACCTCAAGCCTTTTAGAAATTCTAAAATGAACAAACGTAACTTCATCAAAACACTGGCTCTAAGTAGCTTTTCGGGACCACTATTAGCCAATAACTCTTCAAAAGTATTACAAGACCTCGAATCGGTAATTGCAAATTATGAAACCCAATCGCCCGATGAAATCGCTCGAAACGAAGATTTCTGGGCAGCGATTCGTGGAGGTTATCGCCTAAAACCTGATTACATAAACCTCGAAAACGGATATTATTGTTTTACACCACAAGAAACCCTCGAAGCGTTCATCAGTCGGGTTCGAGAGGTAAACTATCAGGGTTCTTATTATATGCGAACTACCCAGTGGGACGATAAAGCGGCGGTCAGGAAGCGTTTGGCAGATTTGGTGGGTTGCTCGCACGAAGAGGTGATAATTACTCGAAATACAACCGAGTCGCTCGATACGGTCATTGCGGGGTTTGATTGGAAGACTGGTGATGAAGCCGTCATGGCTGAGCAAGATTACGGTGCGATGCTCGACATGTTTAAATTGCAGGCTCGCCGATACGGAATTGTCAATAAAATGGTTTCGATTCCAAACCACCCCAAATCGGATGAAGAAATCGTAGAAATATACGCCAAGGCGATTACTCCCAAGACTCGCCTTCTGATGGTTTGCCATATCATCAATATCACGGGGCATATTCTACCCATCAAAAAAATCTGCGACATGGCCCATGCCAAAGGCGTTGATGTGATGGTAGATGGGGCTCATGCTATCAATCATTTTAATTTTAAAATCAGCGATTTGGGATGCGATTATTACGGAAGTAGCCTTCATAAATGGCTCAGTACCCCTCTCGGAGCCGGACTTTTGTATGTCCGTAAAGAAAAAATAGCTAATCTATGGCAAATGTTTGGCGACATGGGCTACAAAGACGATGATATTCGCAAGCTGAATCATACGGGTACACACCCCGTACATACTGATTTGGCGATTAATGCCGCATTAGATTATCAACAAAAAATCGGGATTGAGCGTAAAGAAGCTCGTTTGCGGTATTTGCAAACCTACTGGACGAGCAAAGTAAGAGAGATTCAGAATATTGTAGTTAATACTCCTGCCGACCCCAAACGCCATTGTGGAATCGCAAATGTGGGGGTTTCGACAATGAAACCTGCCGATTTGGCTAAAACATTGATGGATAAATACAAGATTTGGACAGTTGCCATCGACTACGCAAATGTACACGGTGTTAGGGTTACGCCCAACATCTACACAACAACTGCCGAATTAGACATTTTTGTGAATGCCCTCAAAGACTTGGCAAAAGCATAGATTGTTTCTAACTTTGCCGACATGACAACACGTTTGCAACAAAACCTTTTCTTAGTTTTTTTCGGAGTCGTCTATTTTACTTGTGCCGTACCCGTTACTTATGCGGGTATTGGCTTAGATGCGTCGTGGCAAGAGGCTCTGATTTTGGCAATCAATAAAAAACTGATTTTCGGTAGAGAATTTGTCTTTAATTACGGCCCGCTGGGGTATCTAAATTTCAGGTTACTTCCAGAAGGGATTTCTCCTATAATCATCATATTTTTAGACTTATTTTCGATTCTGAATATTGCGGTATTCTTAAAACTATGCTTCGAAAAAGCCGATAAAAACTGGAAATGGGTTGCGGCTTTTGCTTTGGTAATCTGGCTTCCGTGGGGATTTTTCGCCGATATTAGCTTTACATTTTTCTATTTCTTCATTTTCTGGATTCTCTATACCAAACAAACCAAAAATATTGCGGGCTTGCTGTTGGCTCTCATTCTATCGGTATTGATATTCTACATTAAAGTAAACCTAAGCCTTATTGTTTACGCATTATTTTATGGAGTTTTGCTTTATTTTGGAGTTCGGAAAGCTTTCAAAATCAAGACATTGGTTCTGATTTTCTTCTCGCAAGTTTTGCTTACATACGCCCTTTCGGGTTTATTGAAGGTCGATATTTTGGCTTATATCGGCAGCAGTATCGAAATCATCAACGCTTATCAAGATGCAATGGCAACGGTGATTTTAGAAAAGAATGAGCTACTCTCACTTTTAGTTTTTGAGGCATTGATTGTCTTAGTTTTGGTCGTCGTTATTTTGCGACAGATTCAGTGGTTTAGTTCGCAAATCATGCTTTACTTTTTTGTAGCAATCGCTGGTTTTTTGAATTTCAAACAAGCACATACGGCCGTTTCACATCCCAATATTTTCGGATTTTTCTTGTTTATGCCACCTTTGGCGGCATTGTTGTATGTATTTAGCCCAAATCAGACCAAAAAAATTGCTGGTTATGCTTTTGTGTCGGTATTGGTTTTCCAGATTTTGGGTACGCAGCTTTTGCGTTTTTATATGGGTTGCGGCAGCCTAAAAGGGTATCAGCAGACATTTCAAATGCCCAATCTAAATCCGATTCGGTATTTTCAATTGGCGATTGAACACGATTTTGAAAAGAATTTTGAGAATGCTCCACTTCAATTACCGAAGTCGATAAAAGATAAAATTGGCAATCAAACCGTCGATTTTGTTCAGAATGATTTGGCTTATGTATTCTTCAATAAACTCAATTATAACCCACGACCTGTAATACAGACCTACCAAGCCAATTCGGCATCGCTTGCCGATAGAAATGGCGAAAAGTATGATTCTAAAGATGCTCCCGATTTTGTATTTTTCAAATTAGAGCCATTTAGAGAGCAAAATCCTTTTTGGATGGATGGTAAGGTGAATTTAGCCTTGATAAAACGCTACAATGTGAGCGATACGCTTGTTATTCAGCAAGATACGCTATTGTTATTCCAAAAATCCAAGACTGCGAAACCGCTCAATATCAGCCCGTTTAAGATTGATAAATTTGAACTAAACAAAGATTATGCGATTCCAGACAACCAATTGGTTTGGATGAATTGCGATATTGAATACAGTTTTCTGGGCAAACTCTGTCGGTTGTTTTTTCAGCCGCCGTATCTGTTTTGTGAAGTAACTTATCAGGATGGACACAAAGAGAACTTTAGGGCGATTGATAAGATTCTGAAAGGTGGTGTTTTGGTGAATCGGAAGATTACGACTCAAAAAGAATTAGCCACGTTTTACAATACACAAGGTGCTGGAAACCAGAAGATTACCAGCGTCAAGTTTTGGGCTAAATATCCTTGGGGATTTAAGTAGGCTACTTATTCCTCAAGAAAAACTCAACTGCACCTTGTTGTCCCAAAAGCATCATTTTTTGTTTTTCTTCTTCTGGAATCTTACGGATTCGAGAGTTCATTTCAGCATCGTTGATAAAAATAGTGCGTTTGGTGTCTTCGGGCTTAGGCGGACAAATGTACATGCCCGTAACATTCATCAAAGCCATCATGTAGCTTTCAAAATCTTTAATGTCGAAAGGGGCAGGGCCATTTTTTAGTTGAATCTCTTGGTCAATTTGCTCGCAACGCTCCAATCTCAAGCCAATCGTTTCGTTGTTAAAGACATATTCGTCTTTGCTTGGGTCTTCGAGGTATTTTTTATTATCGAATATCGCAATCGGGTAATTCATCAACATTCCGCCATCAACAAACAAACTACAAGCGTCTTCGGGAGTTGGTTTTTCAAATACTTTTCCCTCTGGATTTATCCATAATGCTTTGAAATACAGCGGAATAGACATCGAAACTCTCACCGCATCGCAGACTCGCATGTTGGGGTACGTTTCGTACGAAAATACTTCGAGTTTCTGCTTGGTCAGGTTTGTGCCAGTTACATACAAGTCTCGGTAGGGGTAAGAAGCCGCCAATTTGTGTAAATCGGCAAAGGTCAAATCAGGGTTTCCGGTTCTTTCGCCAATCAGTCGGCGGAGTGTTTCCAAAAATGTTTCGCCTTGGTACCAGCCATATTCCTTAAAAAGGCTTTGGGTCTTTTTTGTAATAAATCCACCGTCGTTAAAAGACTCAATCGGCGTTTCGTTAGTTATTTTAGAAATCTCTTCGGCTGTATAACCCACCGAAAGCAAGCAGGCCTGAATCGCCCCTGCCGATGTACCACCTACTCTGATAATGTCTTTTAAGATACCCCGATTTTCTAATTCTATCAATGCCCCACCGTAGGCTACGCCTTTTACACCTCCGCCTTCCATCACGAGGTTTTTGTAAGTTATTTGCCCAAATAACTGTGTAGAATTGAGTATCAATAAAGTGAATATCAATCTTTTCATAAAATCATGCTTTTATAATTTTGGAGGTAAATGTGATTCTCTCCTACTCACTTTTAACGTATTTGACACTTCAATATTTCACTCAAATTGTTTTCAAATAACTAATATCGGCTCCTTCGATTTTCTCTAATTTACCAATTACTTGATTCAAGAGCGACTTCCGAACCTCGAATTCGATTCCACAGCGATTATCATAAATCTGATTACGAATTTTCAATCCAAATTCTTTTACAACCTTCATGGCATCGTTCATTTGGGCAAAATCAAACCAAATTTCATAAATATCATTGACGGTTTTTTCTACGACTTCGGCGTTTTCGAGGGCGATTTGCGTTGCCGATTTGTAAGCATTTATCAAACCAGGGACTCCGAGTAGTGTTCCGCCAAAATACCGAACCACCACTACTAAAATATTGGTCAAATCTTTTGAAAGAATCGTATTCAAGATTGGCTTGCCTGCACTCCCCGATGGTTCGCCGTCGTCGTTGGCTCGATGATTTGATTTATCCAATCCTAACCGAAAAGCATAGCAATGATGATTGGCTTTTGGGTGTTGGTTTCGCAAAATATCAATGATTGGTTTTACTTCTTGTTCTGATTCGATATGATACGCAAAAGCCAAAAACTTACTTCCTCTATCTCTAAAATCACCTTCGGACGGTTTAATTATCGTTTTATAAGTATCTTCAAAAAGCATTTTTATTAATATTTCAATATTTTTTTAGATTTAAAATACAATTTTCAATCATTCTCCAATTTTTGCCCAACTCCAAACGTCTATTTGTTAAATTTGCGTTAATTACAACAATACCACAAAGTTATGCAAATGTATGTTTGCATTAATTGCTGTTATCTATGGATTTAGAAACGAGAGAAGAATCAAACGAAAAATCATTAAACTTCATTGAGCAAATTATCGAAGCCGATTTGGAATCTGGTAAACACGATGGCCGAGTATTGACTCGCTTTCCGCCAGAACCCAACGGTTATTTGCACATTGGTCATGCCTCGTCGATATGCCTAAACTTTGGCGTAGCAAATAAGTATGGTGGCAAAACCAACCTCCGTTTCGACGATACCAATCCTGTAACCGAAGACACCGAGTACGTAGAATCCATCAAAGCCGACGTCAAATGGCTTGGTTTTGAATGGGCCGAAGAGCTCTACGCCTCTGATTACTTCGACCAGCTTTACGATTTTGCCGTTTCGCTTATCAAAAAAGGGCTTGCTTATGTAGATGATAGCTCGGCCGAGGAGATGGCAAAACTAAAAGGAACACCCACCGAAGCCGGTAAAGATAGTCCGTACCGCAGCCGTAGCATCGAAGAAAACCTTGACTTATTCGGAAGAATGAAGAACGGTGAATTTGCCGAAGGCTCGTGCGTTTTACGTGCTAAAATAGACATGGCTTCGCCAAATATGTTGATGCGAGACCCAATTTTGTACCGTATCAAATTTGCTCATCACCACCGTACTGGCGATAAATGGTGTATTTATCCGATGTATGATTTTGCTCACGGACAATCTGACTCAATCGAAAAAATCACGCATTCGTTGTGTACGATGGAGTTTGTGCCGCATCGTGAATTGTACGATTGGTGTATCGAAAAACTTGAGATTTTCCCATCGAAACAATACGAGTTTGCTCGTAGAAATCTGAATTATACTGTTACAAGCAAGCGTAAATTATTGCAATTGGTGCGTGAAAACTACGTTTCGGGCTGGGATGACCCTCGTATGCCGACGATTTCGGGTATGAGAAGACGTGGCTATACACCCGACGCAATCCGTGATTTTTGTGATAGAATCGGTATTGCCAAACGTGAAAATACGGTTGATTTGAGTCTTTTGGAGTTCTGCGTAAGAGAACACCTCAACAAAATCGCAACGCGTGTGATGGCGGTACTTGACCCTGTTAAAGTGGTAATTACCAATTATCCAGAAGGACAAACCGAAGAACTCCACATCGAAAACAACCCCGAAGACCCCGAAAGCGGAACGAGAGTAGTTCCATTTAGCCGTGAGATTTTTATCGAGAAGGATGATTTTATGGAGAATCCTCCAAAAAAATACTTCCGATTGGCCCCTGGACAAATGGTGAGATTGAAAGGTGCGTATATCATTCAATGTGATGAGGTAGTAAAAGACGCAAACGGCGAGATTACCGAGATTCGCTGCTCGTACATCGAAAATTCAAAATCAGGCAATGATACTTCGGGAATCAGCGTAAAAGGAACAATCCATTGGGTTTCGATTAATGAAGCCATCGAAGCAGAAGTTCGTTTGTATGACCGACTGTTTAGAGTAGAAGACCCGAGTTCGGAAGAAGGTGATTTCAAAGATTACATCAATCCAGAATCTTTGCAGGTAATCACGTCTTATGTAGAGCCGAGCCTCAAACAAGATTCGGACAATAAACACCTACAATTTATCCGTAAAGGATATTTTATCAAAGATGTTGATTCGACACCCGAAAAATTGGTTTTCAATCGAACCGTCGGACTGAAAGATTCTTGGAAGAAATAAAACAAAAGGCTCGCTGTTATGAATAGCGAGCCTTTTTTATGAAAATTCGTTCAACTGCTTAGTCTCTGCGACCACCCAATAAACGGAGTAGGTATAAGAATAAATTGATAAAATCAAGATAAAGTGTCAATGCCCCCATCACGGCTTCTTTGCGGTCTTCGTCGGTACCTGCATTGCCGATGATATTCATTTCTTTGATTTTCTGCGTATCGTAAGCTGTCAATCCTGTAAAAATTAACACGCCGATAGCACTTACAATCATACCGAACATATCGTTTTGCCAAAAGATATTGACGATACCCGCAATCACCAATCCGATTACGCCCATGAAAAGGAAGCTTCCCCACGAGGTCAAATCACGTTTGGTAAAATATCCGTAAGCCGACATCGCCCCGAATGTACCCGCCGTAATAAAAAATGTACTTGCGATTGATGACGCTGTATAAACTACAAAAATTACCGATAGCGTCATACCGTTTAGAATCGCATACAGAAAAAACCAAAGCGTTGCGGTATTGGCCGACATTGATTGTACGCGTGATGATAGCCACCATACAATGCCCACCTCAGCAATTAGTAATCCGTAGAAAAATAGTTTATTGCCTACGATTGTAACCAATAACTCTGGGCTCGACGCAACAAACATCGAAATAAACCCAGTTACGATTAACGCCGCAGTCATCCAGCCGTAAACTTTTGCCATAAAGCTGGCTTGTTCGGCTTTGATTTGTTCGGGTGTGTAAAATTGAGAGAAATTTTGTTCGTTCATAATGTGATAAGCTTTGTGATTATTAATGCACAATTTTAAGGAAAAATTATCCAAATCAAACAAAATTTAAATAGGAATTATTTTGTTTCCAACCATTCAGCACCCACGCCGTCTTTCTCTTCGTATTTAAAACTGCCAAAATGAGAAAGATTTATCCATTACTCTTACTAATTCCATTTTTATCCTGCAAGAATGACCTCGATATTCTAAATCCAGACACGCAGCTACCGCCGCAGAGTGTTAGTTCTAACTTCAAGACCGATAATTTTGTGGGCCAATTCAAGGCATTGAGCGATAGCCTGAATAACCAGATTTTTCCACAAGCATCGTTTTTGATTTTGAATATCGGAAAAGGCGAACAAAACGACTTATCCATAAAAATACAGTCATCTTGTCCACAAACTCCCGAAATGGTGTTGAAAGCAACCGCAAAAAGCGACTCAACTTTCGAGATTAATCCACAGACTGTCAACTCCATCAACATTGCTGGTGAGGGTAAAATCAGTAAGCAAAATCTGAAAATCAAGATAAAAAATTCTGAAAAAGTATTGCTCGACTATACAGCTTTTAAGACCGTGAGTTTGGTTAATCCACAATTGTTGAAAATCGAAAGCCTGAGCAGTGGGTTTGGTGTGGAAAACGACTCTCTGACGATTCTCGGAACTGGATTTAGTGAAATTCCAAAACATAATATTGTAACCTTCGATGGGCAAAAGGCTGAGGTGATTTCTTCGACAACCAGCAGCTTGACGGTGAGAATTCCTAAAAGAAAAACCAAAACGGCTAAGGTGATTGTTTCGGTAGATAGTTGCCAAACAACCGAAACCAGTTTTGAATACCTAACCGATACATGGAAACTTATTCCGTCGGAATTGCCCCGCGATGGCCGCTGGTACGCCACGAGTTTTTCGATTGGTAATAAAGGATATATCTGTATGGGAATTGACCAAGACCGAAATCGACTCAAAGATTTGTGGGAGTTTGATAGCGAAACTCAAAAATGGACCAAACGAGCCGACTACACGGCGGCTTCTCGCAATGCCGCTGTGGCATTTGTGATTGATGGAATGGCTTATTTAGGAACTGGGCATAATGGGGTTGAGGGGTCGAATGATTTTTGGAAATACAACCCGCAAACCGATGAGTGGAGCAAAATTGCAGACTTACCATCGGGAAAAAGAGAACACGCAATTGCTTTTGCTTTAAATGGTAAAGGATACGTGGGAACTGGCAAAGGAAAAAATGGCTGGTACAAAGACCTGTGGGAATATGACCCCAAAACCGACAGATGGTCGCAGAAATCGAATGTTCCGGGTCCCGACCGTGCCTTTGCTGTTGCTTATACTTATAATGGTAAAGCGTATTTAGGTGGCGGCCACGACGGCGAAACCGATAAAGGCTGGCTTGGCGATTGGTACGAGTATGACCCAACGACCGATAAATTTACACCTAAAGCTAATTTTAAGGTACGAGACGCCTACGGATTCCAGACAAATAATCGTGGATATTTGCTGTATGAAGATGCTCAGAAATTAGCCGTTTATGATTTTGTTCATGATAAATGGATGAATCTGAATGTTCCTTTCGATAAGTTGACGCTGCATGGGGTTACTTTTTCTATGGAATCACGTGCATTTTTTGGAACTGGATTTAACGGACAATACAAAACTAAATTTTGGGAGTATATCCCTTGATTAATCCAAACTCTGCGAGATAGTGTTTTTGTTATCTCGCAACAAACCTTGCTTGCTAAGTAGTTAATCGTTAATCGGAGTTCCAAATAGCTCGGTTTATAATGATTAACACATTTAAAAACTGGTACTTATCCACTCAATAATCAATTCTACATTTAAAAATCCTTTGGCATAAATCTTGATAAAAACTTTAACAATTTTGATAATACGTAGGAATCTTCTTATTTTTGCGGTTCAAATTTTAGTTAGAGTAGCTATTTATGGACATTTATCAATCATTCGATAGGTTTTGAATGATTTTTAAGTGATAATCGTAAATTGAAAATTCGTAAATCACAAATAATTTAATGGCTTTAATTAACAAAATTCGTGAGCGTTCGGGAGTTGCGGTAGCCGTAGTAGCTATTGCTCTTTTGCTTTTCATTCTTGGTGGAGATTTCTTAGCAGGTGGAACATCCAGTCTTTTCGGAGGACAAGATAACACCGTAGGAACTATCGCTGGTTCATCCATTGACGTCAAAGAGTTTGAAGCACAGGTTCAAAATCAAGTACAAAATTACCAAGCACAAGGCCAAAGTGTAAACGATGGCATGCTTCAGCAGATTCGTGAGCAAGTTTGGCAAGAGTTTCTTTTCAAATACGCTTATCAAAAAGAATACGATGCGTTGGGCTTGAAAGTGTCTCCAGATGAATTACGCGAGATGATTCAGGGTACAAAATACATCCACCCTTTTGTTCGTCAGCAGTTCTCAGACCCACAAACTGGTCAGTTTGACCGCAATCGTTTGATTGAATTTACAAATGCTGCGGCCAATAACCAATTGCCAGTTCAACAAAAACAAGCTTGGGACCAATTGAAATTAGGTTTGATTCAGCAACGCCTTCGTGAGAAATACGCAGCTTTGATGTCTGCTTCTTCGTTTGTTACTACTGCCGAAGCTAAAAAAGAATACCAAGCACAAGCAACACGTGCCGATTTGAAATATTTGTATGTGCCATTCTACAGCATCAACGATACGACTATCAAAGTAACAGATAGTCAATTGTCTGATTATTTGAGCAAGCACAAAAACGAATTCAAAGGTTACGATAGCCGTTCATTCTCTTACGTTGTATATCAAGTACAACCCACTAAAGAAGATAGCTCGGCTCTTTATAATGATTTGAAAACTTACGCAAGCGGACTCGCAACGGCTCCAAATGCACAAGATTATGCTTCGCGTAACTCTGATACAAAAGTTACATACTTAAAATCTTACAGTGAGTTATCAGATGATTTGAAATCGGTAATTGGTACAGCTGTACCTGGCACTTTGGTTGCCAAAGATGGTAAGCAGATTTTCAAAGATGGAAACTCTTACTCGATTCATAAATTTGAAGGTACTCAAACAGACTCACTTTACACTACTCGTGCAAGCCATATCTTAATCAGGTCTGATTCTACAATGTCGGATTCGGCGAGAGCTCAGGCCCTTACAAAAGCACAAGGTCTTTTGGCACAGTTGAAAGCTGGTGCTGATTTTGCTACTTTGGCATCACAAAATGGCGAAGATGGTACTCGTCAGCAAGGTGGAGATTTGGGTTATTTCCAGAATAACGGCCAAATGGTTAAGCCATTCCAAGATGCAATCTTTGGGTTTAGCGGCACTGGATTATTGCCTAATCTTGTGAAAACAGATTTTGGTTATCATATTGTTAAGGTTACTGAACCAAAATCAAATACTCGTTATAAAATCGCAACACTTACTCGCACTCTTGAGCCAAGCGATGCCACTCGCACCGCAGCACTCCAAAAAGCTGATAACCTTCGCAATAGCGTGAAATCGGTTAAAGACTTTGAAGATGCAGTTAAGAAAGACGGTAAATTGGTTGTTTTGAAAGCCGAAAGAGTAAATCCAGAGGCGTCATCATTCAATACTATTCAGAATGCTCGTGAGGTAATCCGTTGGGCGTTCAATGATGATACTGAGGTAGGTGATGTTTCAAATACAGTTTTTGAAGTTGACAATAACTTTATCGTAGCGGTATTGACTGGTGCAAGCGACAAAGACAATCCGAAAGCCGAAGATTTCAAAGATATTTTGACTGCAAAAGTTCGCAACGAAATCAAAGCCGAACAAATCATCAAGAAAATTGGTGCTGCATCGGGCACGCTTGAGGCGATTGCTCAAAAATATGGTGCTGGTGCAGTTGTAGAAAACGCTGCTAACGTAAACTTAGCAACGGGTACATTTACAAGTGCTGGCCCAGATGCCATCGCACTCGGTAAAGGTCTCGGATTGGCTCAAGGTAAGCGTTCTAAGCCGTTTGCTGGCGATAGTGGTGTATTTATTATGGAAAATACAAAAACTACTGCTGCCCCTGAGATTGCAGACTACTCAATGTACAAAACACAAATCGTTCAACGTACTGGTGGATACAATGCTGGTATGCTGGTAAACGAAGCGATTCGTGAAAATGCCAATATCAAAGACAACAGAGCTAAGATTTATTAATAATTCTTAGAGAATGATACAAAAAAATCGGTCGGTTCGAGATTTCGAGTCGGCCGATTTTTCTTTTATATTATATTTGAGATTCAAAAACAAATACTTAAAAATGGCTATCTTTCAGATGACGGGCCTTTCGGGGGCAGGAAAGAGTACAATAGCATCTAAAGTTGCTGAAAAACTTGTGCAGATTGGGTATAAAGTAGAGGTCTTGGATGGAGACGAAACCCGAAAAACCATTTGCAAAGGCTTAGGATTCTCGAAAGAAGACCGAATCGAAAATATTAGCCGATTAGGATTTGTGGCAAATCTGTTATCGCGAAATGGTGTTGTTGTTATCGTTGCGGCGATTAATCCATATCATGAAGCAAGAACTGAGCTCAAAGAAAAATATAATGCAAAACTAATTTATGTATCTTGCCAATTAGAAAAATTGATAGAAAGAGATACAAAAGGGCTTTACAAAAGAGCATTGCTCAAAAACGATGACCCCAATAAGGTTTATAACCTAACAGGGGTTAGTGATTCTTTTGATGTGCCAGATTCACCAGACTTAGCTATCGAAACTACAACAGAGCAAGTAGAAGAATCAGTAGGTAAACTTTTAGAATTCATATTAAACAATACGACTAAATAAATGAGAGTTGCTTTAATCTGTAATACAGTATCGGCGTTTCCGTTACTTGACTGGCTTAGTTCACAAGGAGTTTTAGCGGGTGTGGGTGTGAAAAAACAAAAGTCAGATTTTTTTAGTGATTTGGCTGTCGTTTGTTCACAGCGTAGAATCACGCCACAGGTTTTTGAAAAAGAGCAACTTACAAGTCAATTGTCGAATTGGATTCAAGCTACACGAGCAGATATCGTATTGGTCTTGGGGTTTCCGTATAAAATCCCTAAAAAAGTTTTAGCGGTACCAAGGTTAGGAATTTATAATATACATTTTGGTAGATTACCTAAATATGGTGGAAGTTTTCCGGTTTTTTGGCAGATTAAAAACCAAGAAAATGAAGGGGTCTTGACGATTCACAAAATGGATGAAAACTTTGATTCAGGACCAATAGCCGTTGAAATACCGTTTGAAATCAAAAAAGATAGTACCTATGGTATCTTAGAATCAAACTATGGTTTTATGTCGATTAATGGAGTTTTTATGCTGCTCGATTCGATTCTGAAAAATATGCTTAGAGAAAAGCCACAGAACAAGAAAAATATAGATTTCATGCCCAAACCAACCTTAAAGAATTTAGTGGTTGATTGGAAGAACATGAATGCCAATAGTGTAGTTGCATTGCTAAAGGCTTGTAATCCTTGGAATCGTGGAGCTATTGCACGGATAAACGGAATAGACTTAAAGATAATTGATGCAGTTGCTATACAATCAGAAAATTCGGATGCTGGTAGGGTTTTGGAAATCCACGAAAATGGAATAGAGGTTGGCTGTGGAGGAAATACCACAATCAGCATTAAGGGTGTCTATTCGCAATACGGCTATTTTTATGGTAGTGGGGTTTCTTTGATAGGTATCAAAGAAGGCGATTACTTCGAAGATATTAAGATTTAATGTTGATTGGCTAATGAACAAAGTTTATTGTAAAGTTCAAAAATGTAATGCTGGTATTCGGGAATCGCTGTGCCAATAGCCTCTTCGCTGAAAGATTGATTGGGGTGTTTACTGTGAAACTTTGTTCGCTCTAACATCAAATCTTTTATATGGTCTTCGGTATTTAAACCTAAAAACGACTGCACTTTTTCAAAATTCATCCAAATACCATCATTATAATTGATAAATAAGGCATTAGGGTCAGTACTAATAATAGATAAGTATTTTTCAAAATAACTCTCTAATACTTTTGAAATATAGAGAGGTTTCTCCATTGTTAAGATTTCGGATAATTCAAGACCAAACAATTGGGGCTGAATAACTCCAACGGCAGCGTGCATACCCGGCTCAATGAGTTGTGAGCGGATAACTTCGCTGGGCTTGCGAAACGAGAAAATAAAAGGCGTGTTAGGATATGAACTGCGGAGCTTCTTATAATAAGATATGTGCCAGCTATCCAATTTTATGATGTAATTTTTTTGTTGCTCAAACCGCCGTTGCCCTAAATGCTTGACGACAGCTTTTATTGCTGAATTTTGAGTTTCTTCACCTACATGGCTCGCCGAAAAATCTAAGCCTCTAAGGGCGTCGTCAAGTATCGGAGGCTCCGATACTACAATATTTTGAGGGTCTATCGAAAGAAGTTGGGTTAATAATGTTGAGCCGCATCACGATACATGAAAAATGAAGCAGGTTCTAAATACTCAAAGGCAGTAGGTTGACTAATTAGCTCATCTATACTCGAATAAATTGGTTTCTGATTTTCTTCAAAGACTCGACACTTTGAGGTAGTTTCATGGAAAAAAGGCTCAGTAAATGTTTTCTCTCCAATAAAAATCCATTTTATTTTTGTTGGCAAAGTATTTAAGTCTATTTGATAAGGAATCCGGTTTTTTTTCATTGTGCTGCCAATTCTGCTTTTAATTGTTCGATTAAATTTCGAGATACCTCAGTATCAATTAACGATAGCTGCTCAATCATCATCTTTTTGGTTTCAATATCGTAGTTAGGTTTGAATTCATTCTCAAAATCATAACCAATCGAAGCAAAGAGTTTATCCGACCAATCGTTTCGGATACAGTCAAGGACGAGATGGATTCTGTCATTTTCGCCATCGTTGGCTACATAGTGAGGCAGGTTAAAGTCGGCATACCAACACTCCCCAACTTGCATAGGTAAGGTGTTGCCATTGAGCTTAAAAACAACCTTAGGGTTAGTTTGAATCGGAACATGAATTCTGAAAAAACCATCCCTGTACCCAGCCGAATCATCTCGATGCTCTTTAATATAGCTCTGTGGTGAAAGTGATAAAAGCCTAACAGCCTCTTTGGGACATTCAAAGAAATCAATGACTTCTCTGAAATAAGAACATTTTTCAAGAGTTGGAGTATCTTGATACTTTGCGTTGGCAGTGGCCACTATGTCGAATTCATCACCAGAAATAGAGCGTAGCGAGAAACTCGACCAGCTACCAGTATAGTCGTTTTGATTGAAATGAAGAGGCCAATTAAATTCCTGACAAATATTTAGGTCATTAATAAGAGCTATTGTATCAAATTTAAAATCAAATCTGTAAAAATCCATGGCTTAAAATTAAATTGTTAAAAGAATTGAAAAGGATGGTTTTTTTCATTCGATAAAAAAGAAGAAAATTAGTGCAACATAAATGAAAAATATATTGATATTGCAAAATCTTCTTAAAATATTAATTAACTTAGCATATAAAGAATTATTGATGGAGTCGTTATATGAAATTTCACTAAAAAAGATTCTTAGTTTTTTAGATAAAATAGGGATTCCCTACGAGTTTACAAATATTGAAAAAGAATGTTTCTTACCTGGGCTTTTTATAGACAAAGGAACATTACTAATTGACAAAAATAAACTAAAATATGTAGGGGATGTAATGCACGAAGCAGGCCATATTGCTTTGATGAGTCCCGAAGAAAGGCAAACGGTGAGTGGTAGTTTAGAGGGTATCTTGTACCCAGAGGCCGTAGAAATGATGACGCTGGCCTGGTCTTATGCAGCTTGTTTAGAAATAGAACTCGACCCGTTTGTGGTATTTCATAAAGATGGGTATAAGGGTGATTCAGAAAACATAGTGAGTAATTTTCAGCAGGGAGGTATTATAGGGTTGCCCATGCTCCAGTGGCTTGGGCTAACAAACGATATAATTGACCCTTCTCAAAATAAGACAGTTGCGTATCCAAAAATGATTACTTGGATAAGACAAAAATAAACAAAACCATGAGCCTAATACACATTCCTCAACTGTTGATGCCCGAAGAGTTGAGATTAATTGACGACTTATTTGCCCAAAGCCAGTTTGTAGATGGCACAAAAACAGCCTCATTGGCGGCTAAATCTGTAAAAAACAACTTACAAATTGACAAAAACGATACAACAACCTTACCACAATTACAATCCATCATAAATAATGCTTTAGCCTCAAGTCCAATCTTTCAAATCTCCGCACTTCCTCAGAGGATTTACCCAATAATGTTTAGTAAGTACTTAGCGGGTATGACTTATGGCTGGCATGTCGATAGTCCTACGATGGGTACTCCGCCCATTAGAACAGACTTAGCAATGACCATCTTTTTATCAGACCCACATACGTATGAGGGCGGAGAGTTGATGATTCATGGCTCGCAAGGAATCACATCTTACAAACCCAATAAAGGAGATGCGGTTCTATACCCTTGTATGTATTTACACTGTGTAAATCCTATTACACGTGGCGAACGTAGAGCCGCTATTACTTGGGTTCAGAGCCAAGTAGGTAATACTGACAAAAGACAAATCCTATTTAACCTTAATCAAATCCACGGGTTATTATTCCAAAAAGACCCTCACTCATTAGAAACAAATCTATTACTTCAGACCCACAGTAATCTATTGAGAATGTGGCTCGCTGAGTAATTTCCTCACAAGACAGACTAAATACTTTTGCTGTAAAACAAACAATAAAATGTGGATACCTGCTCCTAAGTAGGTCGGAAGGGGTTGCTATTAAACATTAATAAACAGGTATTTTTACCCATTTAATTTTGATTTATGCAATCTAAATTTGCCATTGGCTATCTTTTAGGTACTCCAAACGCATGATTTAGATGGTAAGCGAAAAATTTTGGGTAGTAATACGCTATAAACCATTTTGAATAATGCTAAACAATCGTAGGAAATTTCTAAAAGATTCGATTTGCCTAAGTTTAAGTATAGGCTGCTTAGATATTATCAGTACTGCCGATGCTCAAGAAATTAAGAATTACAGCAAACTTAATCCGAGAAAGGCACATAGTAAGACTTTGAAAATAAGCGGTAAGGTTTATGATAAAACCCAAACACCACTGAGAAATCTCATCATTGAAATATGGCATTCAAATACGAAGGAATATACCGATAAATTTGAATATCATGGAAGACTACAAACTAATTCACAAGGTGAATACTCGTTTTTGACAGATTTCCCAGAAAAACATTTTGAAGGTGAGAGTTTAAAAATGAGAAGGATTTTCTTTAGAGTTAGTGATGATAGCAAAGAGTTATTAACAACGCATTTATATTTTGGGGATGATGGTAAGGCATATATTGACCAAAATCACTACAAAATAACACCCGAAGAGTTTAGAAAGGAACTACCCAAGACCCAAGTGGAATCAGAAACCGTAGTTAAAAATCAGTTCAATCTTTATATCAATTTTTAATTTTAACACTTTTCACTATGGAAGGAACCTTAGCCGAAATTAGAATGTTTGCTGGCAACTTTCCCCCAAGGGGTTGGTTTTTCTGCCAAGGCCAGCTTTTGAGTATTGCCCAAAATACCGCTTTATTTTCATTACTGGGTACAACTTTCGGTGGTAATGGGCAGACAACCTTTGGACTTCCCGATTTTAGGGGTAGAGTTGCTGTAGGTACTGGCCAAGGGCCGGGCTTGAGTAGTTACCAGCTTGGACAAGCCGCTGGTACCGAGACCAATACTATCTTAATTCCTAACATGCCAGCCCACAACCACCAGATGCAGGCATCTGGTGATGGACCAACTCAAGGTACGGCGTCTGGGGCATCGTTGGCATCGAGTACACGAAGTACATCTGTGCCCAATATATATGTAAGTGGTGCACCTAACCAAGTACCTATGGCATCGGCGACGACTGTTGCGGGTGGTAGCCAACCCATGAATAATCTTCAGCCATATCTTGGTATGAACTACATTATTTGTTCAGAAGGTATTTACCCATCACGTAATTAGATGCTTTATTATTAATGCACAATTATTTTAAATTTTCAACCAATTTATTAATTCGTTTACTCACTATTTAATCAAAATTTATTAATGTTATGGAAGGAACTATAGGAGAAATCAGAATGTTTGCTGGCAATTTTGCTCCAAGAAACTGGGCGTTTTGCCAAGGCCAAACAATAGCAATATCCCAAAATACGGCACTTTTTTCAATACTGGGTACAACTTTCGGTGGTAATGGGCAGACAACCTTTGCACTTCCCGATTTTAGTAGTAGAGTTGCTATAGGTACTGGCCAAGGGCCGGGCTTGAGTAGTTACCAGCTTGGACAAGCCGCTGGTACCGAGACCAATACTATCTTAATTACTAACATGCCAGCCCACAACCACCAGATGCAGGCATCTGGTGATGGACCAACTCAAGGTACGGCGTCTGGGGCATCGTTGGCATCGAGTACACGAAGTACATCTGTGCCCAATATATATGTAAGTGGCGCACCTAACCAAGTACCTATGGCATCGGCGACGACTATTGCGGGTGGTAGCCAACCCATGAATAATGTTCAGCCATATCTTGGTATGAACTACATCATCTGTTTGTTTGGAATCTTTCCATCAAGAAATTAATCTTTGATTTTCAGATTTGGCAGATTCAGTAAACAACAGAAACAGCGAGTTTGCCAAATTCATTCATATTTACATAAGTTAAAGAATATACTTAGAATACCGCACACGATAACATTAGTTTTGATTACCCCCATTTTTATTTCAAAATAAAAAGCAATGAAACAAATATACACTACTCGTCGATTAGCCATGAAAACGTTTCTTACAATATCCGTCATGATTTTGATGAATTTTAGGGCGGTAGGGCAAGTTATTGTGTCTAACGTTACCGAAAACTTTGAGGATGATGTTCCGTGCGAAAATACTAACACTGCCACATCGCTAACATTTTCGCAAAGTGGAGTGAGTTTTTCGACAACAAATAAACTCAGAGTTAGAACCAATAGTACTTTTGGAGCTGATAACACTTGCTCATATTTAGAATCTCAGCCGGGTGCAGTAAGTGCCAACGAGGCTAATTTAGGGCCTATTTCTATTACAACCCCAAGTACATCTTTCAGAATTAATTCGTTTTCTGCTTGGGTATCATCAAATGGGGGTAACAGCCAAGCATCCGGAAATGTTACTTTTATTGGGACTACTCCCACGGGTTCTACATTGACAGAGACGGTAAATATTCCAAATACTGGTAATGTAGTAAACAACATTACATTCACAGGGAATTTACTAAATGCACAGATTGTTAGCTTACGGATTACTCTCGGAAGTAGTCTAAACTACATAGAATTAGACAAAATCAATTTCTCAACAGCCGCCGTAGCTTCGACTCAATACAGTATCAACAGTGTGAGCCAAGCTGAAGGAAACAGTGGCACAACTTTGTTTAACTTTACTGTCAGCCGTAACAGCAGTAGCGGAACAGGCTCAGTTACAGTGAATACTGCAGATATTTCGGCTACTGCCGGTAACGATTACACAGCTATTACCAACCAGGTTGTAAATTTTGCCGACGGCGAATCTACAAAAACCGTTGCGGTTACTGTAAGTGGAGAAACTACAGTAGAACCAGACGAAACATTCAGTGTAAATTTATCATCGCCTGTCAATGGCTCTATTCAAGGAGCAACAGGATTAGGCACAATTTTAGATGATGATGGGGTCTTAGAAACATTTGAAACCGAAACTACAAGTAGCCAGAATTTCTCTCAAAATGGATTTAATTTTTCGAGTACAGGGTCATTCAGAGTAGCTGGTTCGGGCGGCTCAAATAGTGTCAAAGCTTTGGATACTGGTATAGGAAACGGCGGAAATACTGCCAATACTGCGGTTGGTACATTTGGTATTACAACACCTTCTACATCGTTTAATATAGTTTCGATAGATGTTCTTCCATCTGCTAATGACGGGACTTCTGGTACCAACGGTAGTATAACATTTGTCGGGACAAAAGCAGATAACACGGGTACGGTTTCTCATACCGCATCAGTAACGTCGTCAGGACAGACCTATGGTACAGTCAATTTTACAGGAACACCCTTAGCGGGCGTTCAACTGATATCAATATCTGTTACAATAGGTACTGGCCTTAATTATGTAGCTTTAGATAACTTTAGATTTGGAACTGGCACAATCGTAACACCGCAGGTTTCTATTAGTGATTTTTCTATTATTGAGGGTACTGGGGCTGGTAATACAAATGCTGTATTTACTATTTCAAGAAATGTAAGTACATCGGCCTTTTCGGTAGATGTTTCTTTGTCAAATGTCACAACAGATGCAAGCGATTTTGCGGCGACTTTTCCGACAACCACAATTAATTTTACCAACGGAGGAGCATCATCTCAGACTGTAACGGTTCAAATAAATCGTGATAATGTAGCAGAGCCTAACGAAACCTTTCAGATGACGCTTTCTAATGCTACTAATGGTACACAGATATTAGATGCAATTGGAATCGGAACTATATTAGATGACGAATCAGCTGTAGAAACCTACGAAGATGAAACAAATAATGCTACAACATTCGCACAAAATGGCCTTGCATTTTCGTCATCAGGTAATTTAAGAGTTCGTAATTCTACTAACTTTGGTAGCGGTTCTTCAAATTTCTTTTTAGATACAGGGGTAAATAATGGAGCAAGTTCGGGTAGCGTTGGTAGTGTTACTGCAACTACTTCAAATAAAGGGTTTAAATTGCTTTCGGTAGATGGCTGGACCTCAAATGATGATGGAAATAACTTTGCAACAGGCGTTGTAACATTTAAGGGTACTCTTTATGCTGGTGGGACTGTTCAGGTAAATAAAACAATAACTCCAACGAATAACTCGGGTGCTGGTTGGCAACAAAATATTTCTTTTGTAGGTACACCATTAGAAGGGCAGGTTTTATCTTCGCTCGAAATGTTGATTGTTTCAGGAGTCAATTATGTAGCTATAGATAATTTCAGGTTTGAGATAGTTGATTTATTACCTGAAATTGATGTTGTGGATGCTTCAAATAATGGTATTACATCGGGTGGTGGAAATAGCCCCGCAACCGGAAATAACACAGCCTTTGGTAGTACATGTATTACTGGCGGAACCGTGAGTAAGACCTATACCGTCAAAAATTTGGCTACCATAGGTTCAATGACTGTCGGAACGGTAACAGTAAGCCCCAATACTCACTTTAGTATCCAGACCCAACCAAGTGGCACTATCGCCTCAAGTGGTTCAAGTACATTTACGGTTGTTTTTGACCCTTCGGCAATCGGAACTCATACTGCGGTAGTTTCGATTCCCAATAATGATTCTGATGAAAACCCTTATACATTTAATGTCAGTGGTGTTGGAGCTCCGAATCCGGATGCAGCTATTACTGCTACACCTAATCCTGTTTGTAAAAATGGTACTCTCAACTTAAGTGCCGCAGCAAGTGCAACAACCTATACATGGTCGGGCAATGGTATCACATTAGTAAATTCTAATACTACTACCGCCACTCCGACAACCGCCGGGAATCAAGTATATAGTTTGACAGTATTAGTAGGTGGTTGTAGTGCAACAGCAACTACATCGGTTACTGTAAATGAATCACCATCAGCAACAGCAAGTAGCAATACTCCAGTTTGTGTCAATGGTAATTTGCAATTAACAGGTACAGGAACTGGTAATTATCTATGGACTGGGCCAAATAGTTTTAGTTCGAGTTTGCAGAACCCACAGATTAATAATGTAACATCATTGGCAAATGGGTTATATATACTTACTGTAACCGATGGTGCTGGTTGTAGTGCAAGTGCGACGACGAGTGTAACAATAAATGCCTTACCAGTACCAAACCCAACGAGTGATTCACCTAAGTGTGTGGGAACAACATTGAGCTTCAATTCGGTATCGGGTATGACGAGTTATGCATGGAGTGGACCAAATTCATTTAGTTCATCAATACAAACGCCAAGTATCAGCAATGTTACAACGGCAGCGAATGGAATATATACCTTGACGGTTGTGAATTCAAACGGTTGTAGTGCAAGTGCAACGACGAGTGTAACGATAAACACCTTACCAGTACCGAATCCAAGCAGTAATTCGCCAGTGAATGTAGGAGGCACACTCAATCTCGGTAGTTCAGGTGGCGGAACTTACGCTTGGGCAGGTCCTAATTCATTTACTTCGTCACTTCAAAATCCAAGTATAAGTAGTGTTACGACAGTTGCTTCGGGGGTTTATTCAGTAACTGTTACAAATAATGGTTGTTCGGCAACAGCATCCACTGTGGTAGAAGTAACTGAGGCCTCTGCGAGTAACAACTCGCCGATTTGTAGTGGAAGTTCACTAAATTTAAGTGCAACAGGAGGGGTAGGTTATTTCTGGAATGGGCCAAATTCATTTACTTCTACTTCTCAGAATCCCTCATTCACTAATGCAACAAGTAGTTTGAATGGTGTATATACTGTTGTGGTTACTACAAGTGGTGGTGGAACTACTACCGCTACAACTTCTATAACTGTTTTTGACTTGCCAACGGTTAGTTCAGTAGGAAACCAAATATTGTGCAACGGTGCGACAACAACAGCAATTAATTTTACTGGGAACAACCAAAATACTGTTTATAACTGGACAAATTCAAATAGTGCCATAGGTTTAGCATCCAGTGGTACAGGAAATATTGCATCATTTGTAGCAACAAACACGACAAATGCTCCAATTACTTCTACTATTGAAGTAACCCCATCAGTAATTTCGCTATCCTCATCTACCCCTATTACACAAACATTTAATTACACCGGAAACCTTCAAACATTTGTCGTGCCTGCAGGGGTAACTGAGATAGATATTACAGCAAAGGGTGCTCAAGGTGGTAGTAATCAAGTAGGAGTTTTAGGTGGCTTAGGAGGTCTCGCAACTGGTAAATTAGCCGTTACCCCCGGTCAAACTTTAAATATATATGTCGGAGGACAAAATGGTTATAATGGTGGCGGTACAGCAGGCTCTTCAACTTGTACAAGTGCGGTTGGTGGCAATGGAGGTGGTGCATCTGATATTCGATTGGGTGGTACTGATTTAACTAATAGAGTAATTGTAGCAGGCGGTGGTGGTGGTGCTGGCGGAAATAGAGTGGCAGCTTGTGGAAGAGGAACCGGCGGTGGTGGTGGTGGTGGCTACTACGGTGGTGGTGGTGGAGCCGCATGGCCAGGATCGACCCCAGGTAACCTCCCAACAGGCGGAACTCAAACAAGCGGAGGAACTGGTGGGGTTTCTACCTATACAACTGCTGCACCTGCTAACAATGGCGGGGAAGGAGTTTTGGGAATCGGTGGAAATGGTGGTGCTGAATTATCTTCCAACCAAGCGGGTAATTCAACTGGTTCAACCGGGGCAATTGGTGGAGGTCTTTCGGGTAATAATGGTACATACAATGGGAACTTTGTAGGGCAAAGTGGTGCTGGTGGTTCAAGTTATTTAGGTAGCCTAACAGCATCTTCAACTACTGCTGGTGTAAATACTGGCGATGGTTCGGTAACTATTACATACAGTGCTTCATTGATTTGTACTGGTCCTCCACAAACATTTACAATTACTGTAAATCCAACCCCAACAGTATCAGCATCAAGTAATTCACCAATTTGTTCGGGGAATTCAGTTAATCTTAGTAGTTCAGGAGGTACAAATTACTCTTGGACAGGCCCAAATGGATTTAGTTCGTCAATTCAAAATCCTATCATAACTAATGTGACAACTGGCGGAACGTATTCGGTTACTGTTACTGATGGTAATGGGTGTACTGCAACAGCAACAACGGCAGTTACAGTCAATTCTTTACCATCAGCAAATCCTTCCAATAATACTCCGATTTGTGCAAATAATACATTAAATTTAAGTTCATCCAAATCAGCAAGTTATCTATGGTCGGGACCAAACTCATTTAGCTCAACTGAGCAGAATCCAAGCATCAGTAATGTAACGACGGTAGCGAATGGAGTATATACCTTGACGGTTACAAACTCAGATGGCTGTAGTGCGAGTGCGACGACAAGTGTAACAATAAATGCCTTACCAGTGCCAAACCCAACGAGTGATTCACCTAAGTGTGTGGGGACAACGTTGAGTTTCAATTCGGTATCTGGCATGACGAGCTACGCATGGAGTGGACCAAATTCGTTCAGTTCATCAATACAAACGCCAAGTATCAGCAATGTAACAACGGCCGCGAATGGAGTTTACACTTTGACTGTTACAAACTCAAACGGCTGTAGTGCAAGTGCAACGACGAGTGTGACAATAAATACTTTACCAGTACCGAATCCGACGAATGATTCACCTAAGTGTGTGGGAACAACATTGAGTTTCAATTCGGTATCGGGTATGACGAGTTACGCATGGAGTGGGCCAAATTCGTTCAGTTCATCAATACAAACGCCAAGTATCAGCAATGTTACAACAGCGGCGAACGGAGTATATACCTTGACGGTTACAAACTCAGATGGCTGTAGTGCGAGTGCGACGACAAGTGTAACAATAAATGCCTTACCAGTGCCAAACCCAACGAGTGATTCACCTAAGTGTGTGGGGACAACGTTGAGTTTCAATTCAGTATCAGGCATGACGAGTTACGCATGGAGTGGACCAAATTCATTTAGTTCGTCAATACAAACGCCAAGTATCAGCAATGTAACAACGGCCGCGAATGGAGTTTACACCTTGACAGTAACAAACTCAAACGGCTGTAGTGCAAGTGCGACGACGAGTGTGACAATCAACCCACTACCAGTACCAAACCCAACGAGTGATTCACCTAAGTGTGTGGGGACAACGTTGAGCTTCAATTCGGTATCGGGCATGACGAGCTACGCATGGAGTGGACCAAATTCGTTCAGTTCATCAATACAAACGCCAAGTATCAGCAATGTAACAACGGCCGCGAATGGAGTTTACACCTTGACAGTAACAAACTCAAACGGCTGTAGTGCAAGTGCAACGACGAGTGTGACAATAAATACTTTACCAGTACCGAATCCGACGAATGATTCACCGAAATGTGCTGGTACGACGTTATCGTTTAATTCAGTATCGGGCATGACGAGCTACGCATGGAGTGGACCAAATTCGTTCAGTTCATCAATACAAACACCAAGTATCAGCAATGTTACAACAGCAGCGAATGGAGTATATACTTTGACGGTTACAAACTCAAACGGTTGTAGTGCAAGTGCAACGACAAGTGTAACAATAAATGCCTTACCAGTACCAAACCCAACGAGTGATTCACCTAAGTGTGTGGGAACAACATTGAGTTTCAATTCGGTATCAGGCATGACGAGTTACGCATGGAGTGGACCAAATTCATTTAGTTCGTCAATACAAACGCCAAGTATCAGCAATGTAACAACGGCCGCGAATGGAGTTTACACCTTGACAGTAACAAACTCAAACGGCTGTAGTGCAAGTGCGACGACGAGTGTGACAATCAACCCACTACCAGTACCAAACCCAACGAGTGATTCACCTAAGTGTGTGGGGACAACGTTGAGCTTCAATTCGGTATCGGGCATGACGAGCTACGCATGGAGTGGACCAAATTCGTTCAGTTCATCAATACAAACGCCAAGTATCAGCAATGTAACAACGGCCGCGAATGGAGTTTACACCTTGACAGTAACAAACTCAAACGGCTGTAGTGCAAGTGCAACGACGAGTGTGACAATAAATACTTTACCAGTACCGAATCCGACGAATGATTCACCGAAATGTGCTGGTACGACGTTATCGTTTAATTCAGTATCGGGCATGACGAGTTACGCATGGAGTGGACCAAATTCATTTAGTTCGTCAATACAAACGCCAAGTATCAGCAATGTTACAACAGCAGCGAATGGAGTATATACTTTGACGGTTGTTAACTCAAACGGTTGTAGTGCAAGTGCAACGACAAGTGTAACAATAAATGCCTTACCGGTACCAAACCCAACGAGTGATTCGCCTAAGTGTGTGGGGACAACGTTGAGTTTCAATTCGGTATCAGGTATGACGAGTTACGCATGGAGTGGACCGAACTCTTTCAGTTCATCAATACAAACACCAAGTATCAGTAATGTTACAACGGCAGCGAATGGAGTATATACTTTGACGGTTGTGAATTCAAATGGTTGTAGTGCAAGTGCAACGACGAGTGTGACAATAAATGCCTTACCAGTACCAAACCCAACGAGTGATTCACCTAAGTGTGCGGGTACGACATTGAGCTTCAACTCGGTATCAGGCATGACGAGCTACGCATGGATTGGACCAAATTCATTTAGTTCGTCAATACAAGCCCCAAGTATCAGCAATGTTACAACGGTCGCGAATGGAGTTTACACGTTGACGGTTGTGAATTCAAACGGTTGTAGTGCGAGTGCAACGACGAGTGTGACAATATTTGTCCTGCCAAATCCAGGAGTCGGTAGCAATTCGCCACTTTGTGAGGGTGCTGCTCTAAACCTAACATCTGAGGCAGGGGGAACTGTTTACAACTGGTCGGGTCCGAATTCGTTTACATCATCTTTGCAAAATCCTTCTATCGGTGTAACAACTACTGCTAATGCGGGAGTTTATTCGTTGACAGTTACAAATTTAAGTGGATGTACTTCTACCGCTACGGTTGAGGTTGTTATCAACCCACTGAATGTTTCAGCTACTAATACTGGACCTTATCAGACAAATCAAACGATTACGCTTGTTGGTACAGGAGGAAATATTTATTCTTGGAATGGTCCGAATGGTTTCACGGCAACCGGTGCTATTGTAACTCGCAATAATGCAACGTTGAATATGTCGGGAGTTTATACTGCCACGATTACAAACGGCCCATGCAGTAATACTGCCACGACAAGTGTAACAGTGACAGGTGTTGACCCATGTGTTCAATTAATGGATTTCACGTATGTGAAGGCGGGTAACCCTTACCAAGCGATGTACAACATGCAAAATGGAATGGTTATCAATCAAGAATCCTTCCCGACATCTATATTAGTAACACCAATTTGTAGTAGTGTAGTAATAGAAAGTGTTGAAATGAATCTCCAAGGCGGCGGATTCAACTGGAATATTATTCAAAACATTGAACCATTTGCTTTATTCGACAACTCAGGCCTCAATGTATTTGGTCGAACGTTACCTCCGGGCAATTATACCTTGGCAGTAACAGGTTACAGTCAGGATAATAAAGGTGGTACAGTTACATTCCCTAAACGAGAAATCATGTTTACTATTGTTGGCAATATGGCAGTTATCAATATGCCAACTTATAAAGGAACGGAATTCTGTGCGGGCAATTCGGTAACAGTTGATTTTACAACCACCGGCACATTTAACCCAAGTAATCAGTTCTTGATACAATTATCTGATGCTAATGGAGACTTCGCAAACGCTGTTACGATAGGTACTTCGGCAACAGCTGGAAGTGTACCGTGTACAATCCCATTGAATACACCTGACGGCGAGAATTATCTGATAAGAGTATTGGCTACCAATGCTACAAACAGTAATATGAACCCAAGTACTATAACGATTAGGCCGTATATTTTGAATCAGGCGAGTCCGGCAAATGATTACTCAGCTGATAAGACTAAGAAAGCGGTTTACCAGATTAATGCAACTAACAAAGTGAATAGTCCTGCAAAAGTTAATTATGAAGCAGGCAATCAGATTTTGTTGCAACCTGGATTTGAAGTAAAATCGGGTACTGTGTTCAATGCCGAAATAAAAGGCTGTAATAATAGAAATTAATTTATGAAAGCCCGATAAGATAGTTTATTCTATCGGGCTTTTATTTCTACACTACAAATTTCCAAATATAAATTAACCAACTATTAAAGCCGTGATTACTATGACACCTACCTTCAAAACCGTGCATGTTGGTGGAAGACTTAATGTTAACCCCGAAGAAATTATCTTTTTACAAGCCGATATTAATTATACAAGGGTATTCTTTACAGACGGGAAATCGAAAATTGTAGCCACTAATCTCGGTAAATTAGAGAATAGATTTGCCAATGAAGGTTTCTTTCGACCCAACAAGTCTTATATTGTTAATTTGAAACACGTTTCGAGATTCTTGCACGAAGAGCAGCAGGCCCAAATTATGATGAGCAATGATGTAGAAATCCATATATCTCGCCGAAAGGTATTGGCTTTTTCTAAAAGAATTAACCAGCGGACTATTTAAAAAAGGAATCCACAAAAGGGATTCCTTTTTTATTAATACATAAAATCAAGATTATCGTCTTTTACTTCTTCTTTATCAAGTTCTAAGAATTCTTCCCAAAAACCATTTTCGGGTACGCCAGCCTTGCAGATTATAGGTTCTTTTTTTACGGGATGAATAAAATAAAGCCTACGAGCATGCAGGTTTATTGACCCGTCGTTGTTGGCTCGTGGGAATCCGTATTTGACATCGCCTCGAATCGGGCAACCCATCGTTGCCAACTGAACACGTATTTGGTGCGGTCGGCCCGTAATCGGATTGACCTCAATCAAGAAGTGTTTATTAATTTCGCCAAGAAGACGATAATTCAATTCAGCCTTTTGCGACCCCGCCACCTCGTGGTCATAAGCTGTTACTGTATTGGTAGATTCGTTTTTGACCAACCAATTTACCAAACGACCTTGCTTTTTTTCGGGTTTGTTACGCACGACTGCCCAATACGTCTTTTGAATATCTCTCTTGCGGAATAACTCATTCATGCGTTCGAGAGCCTTTGAGGTTCTGGCAAAAACCACCAGTCCACTTACTGGTCGGTCGAGCCGATGGACGGTTCCTAAAAAAACTTCGCCGGGTTTGTTGTATTTGGTTTTTATGTAATCTTTTACGTAATCGCTCAATGTTTTGTCGCGGGTTTCGTCGGGTTGTACCAGTATCCCAGCGGCTTTATTGACGATTATTAAATGGTTATCTTCGTAAACTACGTGAAATGCTTTCATAAAACTATTAATAAATGATACTGAGCGATGCCGCCCATGCATCTATTTCAAAAACTTCATCCTAAATGCCAAAGGGGTAGTTTTTTTGAGATTTTTAAATTGACGATTAAAATTTGATAAATTATTGAATCCGCTCTCAAAAGAGATTTCGGCAACACTCATTTTGTCTTCCATGAGCAGTTTACAAGCGTGTTCGATTCGGATTTCGGATAAAAACTGAGAAAACGTGCGGCGAGTACGTTTCTTAAAATACCTACTAAATGCCGACTCGCTCATACTGGCAAGGTCGGCCACTTGCTCAAGCGTAATTTCTTCTTGATAGCGTTGCATCACAAACTCCATGACTTTATTCATACGAGCCGAGTCAACTTCATTTCTGAGAGAAATCGGATTCGATGTTAAGAACGTAATGTCTTTAGCTTCGCTAAAAATGGTCAGAATCGAAAGCATTTCTGTAAGGCGGCTCATACCTTGCAGATTGACCAAACTTTTCATCTTTGGTGCGACTTTGGCTAAGGTCTCTTCTCCAAATTGCAATCCACGTTTCGAGCGTTCAAGAAGGAGTTTTATGGATTGTGCCTCGGGTAGTTCCCAAAACTTATCGCCCATGAATTCTTCTAAAAAATGAATTACGATTGATTTTGCCCTCAGTTGCGGATTCCCCTGATAATGCTCAGGAGAATTTTTGTAATAATGCGGTAAATAAGACCCAATCATACATAAATCGCCGGGCTGAAAATCAGTAATACTACTTCCGATAAACTTTTTCCCATCACCTTCAAGAATCAGCACAATCTCGTATTCTGGGTGATAATGCCACGGGGTCGGGAAGTACGGACAGTCTTGATTAAAGAGATTAAAAGAGTAATCGGCCGGATTCGATATTTTGAGTAACTGAGGCTTCATCTTAGTAGATTAATACAAATTAATCTTGAATTGAATCAAGAAATAACACGAAAATGCGGTTTGGCAATACAATTCTGCTCAAAGATACGAATACTCTATCAAAAAAGTATCAGAATATGTCGAATTTTCGGTAGTTGGAATTCATTTAAAGCTATAACTTTGTTAATATTTTACTAAAAAATTTACTTTTTTTAAGATTAACGTTTAATTAACCTAAAGCATGAAAAAAAATCTACTATTGTTGGTTAGCTTCTTGTTCGTATTGAGCGTACAAGTGGCATATTCGCAAAACCGACAGATTTCGGGGAAGGTGTCTGATTCGGGTGGTTCGCCACTACCAGGGGTGAGTGTTACAGTAAAAGGTACTTCGCAAGGAAGTGTTACTGATGCAAACGGGAAGTACAGTTTACAAGCAGGCAATAGTGCTACGCTTGTTTTTAGTTACATTGGATACACTACACAGGAGATTTCGGTAGGTAGCAAATCAACGATTGATGTAAGCATGAACGAAGATGCTGCGGCACTTTCAGAGGTTGTTGTCGTGGGTTATGGTACCCAGAAGAAGAGCCAAATGACGGGTGCGATTTCACAAGTAACTGCCAAGCAAATCACAGAAATGCCATTGACTAACCTTGGGCAAGCCCTACAAGGTCGTGCGGCAGGTGTGGATGTATCACAATCAGGTTCAAAACCAGGTGCTGCACCACGCATCTTGATTCGTGGTCGTAGGTCATTTAATGCGGGTAACGACCCTCTTTATGTTGTAGATGGCATTCCATTATCGGCTGGTTATGAAGACATCAACCCGAACGACATTCAGTCGATAGAGGTTTTGAAAGATGCAACTGCAACGGCCATTTATGGTGCGAGGGGTGCGAATGGGGTTGTTTTAGTAACAACAAAAAGAGGTGCCAGCAAAGGAAAGACTACAGTTACGGTTGATACCTACGCAGGTGCATCGAATGCTTACAGTAAACTTGAACTTTTCTCGGGTGAGGAGTTTGCAGAATACGTTAGAGAGGCTTACAGAGCCACAGGTCTGTATAGAGATGCAGCAGGAAACCCTGTACCAACAGGAGTTGCCGACCCTGCTGCCGATGCTAAAGTAGCAGTTTTAGGTGGAGACCCTAACGTTGCGGCTGGAATTGCAGCAGGAAGAAATACACAATACCAAGACTTGATATTGAGAACTGGAATGATGCAAAACCATACAATTGGTATTCAAGGCGGGAACGATAGAACATCTTTTTATATCTCTGCTGGATTTTTCCAAGACAAAGGGATTACAAAATTGTTGGATTTTACTCGTAATTCGCTCCGTGCTAATATTGACCATGAAATCAATAAAAGATTAAAAGTGGGTATCTCATCGTATATGATGTACTCAATCAGAAATGGTGAAAACCTTAACCCTTATGGTAATACACTGAATGCTAATCCTTTGGGGGCTGCTTATGATGATAATGGAAACCTAATATTTGAGCCTACGAATGATGCTTTGTTATCTAACCCACTTTCGGAAGTGGAGCCAGGAGTAAATATTGATAACACAAAAAAATATAGAATATTTAACTCTGTTTATGCAGAGGTTAAGATATTGGACGGTTTGACTTATCGCTTAAACTTAGGTCCAGATTTTACTATGTCACGTTGGGGACGTTTCATCGGCTCTGAAACAAACGCTCGTCGTCGTGGTGATGCACAAGCATTCAACGAGAATCGTTTCGGTTTCAATATGACCATGGAAAACATTGTGAACTACAATAAAGCTTTCGGAAAGCACTCATTGAATGTAACAGCTGTACAATCTATTCAAAAAGATAACTTTGAAAGATACAGAACGGAGGTTCAAGGAATTCCGGCTCAAGCACAGTCGTTTTACAGTTTAAATTCTGCAACATCTGTTTTGGGAGTTCAATCAAATTTAGTAGAATGGACTATTGCTTCATTGATGGGTCGTATCAATTACTCATTTGATGATAAATATTTGGTAACAGTTACTATGCGTCGTGATGGTTCGAGCCGTTTCGGTGAAAATACGAAATATGGTAACTTCCCAGGGATAGCATTTGGTTGGAATATCACCAATGAAGCCTTCATGAAAAACGTTACCTTTATAGATATGTTAAAACTTCGTGGAGGTTGGGGTAAAGTAGGTAACCAAGGGGTTGCACCTTATCAAACACAGGGATTATTGGGTCGTACCACTTATGCTTTTGGAACCACTGGTGCTTTTGGATTTAGACCAGGAACTATCAGTAATCCAGATTTAAGATGGGAATCTTCTGGAAATGCCAATATTGGATTAGACTTTTCTATTTTCCGTGGGCGTGTACAAGGTTCATTGGAGTTGTATGAAACAAATACTAAAAGCCTTCTCTTAAATGATTTCTTGCCTGGTTCGGTTGGATTTAACTTCTTCAGTAACAACGTAGGCCATACCAGAAACAGAGGTATCGAATTTGGGGTTACTACAGTTAATGTTAATTCTAAAAACGGATTCAAATGGACAACAGACTTCCAGTTTACCAAAAACATAGAAGAAATCGTAGAACTGTATAATGGTAAAGTAGATGATTTAGGTAACAGATGGTTTATCGGATACCCATTGAATACCTACTTTGATTTCAAGAAAGAAGGTATTTGGCAGACCAACGAGGCTGATAAAGCTAAAGCTTATGGTTCTGAAGTTGGACAAATCAAAGTTCAAGATACCAATGGTGACGGCAGAATCACTGCGGCCGACCGTGTAATTATTGGCAACGATGTACCTAAATGGTCGGGTGGTCTTACAAATAGATTTGAATTCAAAGGATTTGACTTGAGTTTCTTCTTATTTGGTCGTTTTGGCAATACCATCTTATCGGGTTTCCACAGAAACCAGTTGCAATTGGCAGGTCGTTACCAACAAATAAAAGTAGATTATTGGACTCCTAACAATCCTACTAATGAGTTCCCTCGTCCGAAAAGTAACCAAGAGTTCCCAGTTTATAACTCAACACTTTTCTATTATGACGGAAGCTTTGTTAAACTCAGAAACATAAACTTTGGCTATACATTTAGCCCTAAGATTGCTAAGAAAATTGGTGCTGAGTCAGTTCGTTTATATTCATCAATACAACAGCCTAAAATTTGGTCTTCTTACTTGACAAAATACAATGGTGTGGACCCAGAGGCAGCTATTACTGGTAGCCCAACAGGTACAACAGAGGTAAACAGTGGAGTTACTCCTTCCACAACTGTAACTACATTCGGTTTAAATATTAAATTCTAAAGCATTGATTATCATGAACATAAATAAAATAAAAGCATTTGCATTAGGTGGCATGCTACTTATGAGTACTTCTTGCCAAGATTTATTAAAAGAAGAAGTAATTTCAAATATCGGTAACGATTACATGAATACTGCCAAAGGATTTGAAGATGCAACTAAGGCAGCGTATTCTTCTCTAAGAACATTTTATGGCACACAGTTAGGGTTGACCTTCACTGAATATGGCACAGATATTTATGCAACAGGTGCTGATGGTGGGTACAAGGGTTTTCACTTCTACGATACCCAGATTCAACCAACTATAGATTACTTAGCTATCCTATGGGATGAAATGTACAGAGGTATAAATACCTGTAATGCGGTAATCTCAAGAGCAGGAGCTGTGACGGGTATTTCGGAAGCAACTAAAAAATTGAGAGTTGCCGAGGTTAAGTTTTTGAGAGCTCACTACTATTATATTTTGCACGAGCAGTTCGGGCCACTTGATTTGAGACTAACCGAGACTTTGGCTCCTACCAAAGAAGCTAAAAGAAGTAGTTCGGCCGAAGTTTATGCTCAAATAATCAAGGATTGCACAGAAGCAATTGCTGATTTGGAGAATAAGGCTCATTCAAACGATTATGGTAGAGCTACGAGAGCTTCGGCTGAGGCATTATTAGCAAAAGTCTATTTAGCAAAGGCTTATGGTCCAAATAAAGCAGCTGATGATTTCCAAAAAGCCGCTGATTTGTGTACTAACCTCATCACAAAGTATAATTTTAAACTTTTGGATGATTTTGCTGCTGTACACGACGAAAATAACCAACAAAATTCGGAAGTAGTTTTTGCAGTTCAATACACAGCTGACCAAATTACAAATGCTACCAATGTCGGTGGCGAAGGTGGTGGCGGAAATAACCTTCACTTGTTTTTCGGTATGCAGTATGATACGCAAGCTGGTATGGTGCGTGATGTATTCTATGGCCGTCCATTTAAGCGTTTGAGACCTACTAATTATTGTTTGAATACAGTTTTCGGAGAAAGAGAAAATGATTCTCGCTATAAGAAGTCGTTTAGAGATACATGGAAATGTAATAGCCCAGGTTCGTTCAATACTTCATTCGACAACTCAAAGTCTCGTGTGACGTTTGCCGCAGGTGATACTACAATCTTTATCCCTGGTTTTGAAATGAGTCAAGCAGAGAGAGCAAAAAGAAAGTATCAGGTATTGGTTCCAAGCAGATACGACGAGGCTTTGTTTCCAACTTTGCAGAAATTCTTTGATACTAAACGTTCGGACAGAACAGAGCCAAGAGGTTCGAGAGATTATTTCGTTTGGAGATTGGCGGATATTCACTTGATGCGTGCAGAAGCTCTATTCCAGTTAGGTAAAAGAGCCGAAGCTCTTGCGGATGTAAACATCGTAAGAGAAAGAGCTGCTTGGCCAGGAAAGAAAGATGCCATGAAAATCACTGCGAATCAATTAACATTTGATTTTATCGTAGAAGAGCGTGCCAGAGAATTAGCTGGTGAGCAAATGCGTTGGTTAGATTTGAAACGTTGGGGATTATTGGTAGATAGAGTTAAAAAGCATAACCCTCAAGCCTCAGCTGTTGCCGATAAGCACTATCTGAGACCAATTCCTCAAACTCAGATTGACCGTACAGCTGGTGGGGGTTTCGCTCAGAACCCAGGATATTAATCTTAAAAAAAGTATTTTTCATCATAGTGTTTATACCAAGAACTCCCTCGAATTCGAGGGAGTTTTCTTTCTAAAACTATTCAACCAACCATGAACCGAAGAGAATTTATCCAATCATCAGCACTTACGCTTTCGGCACTTGGTCTTGGGCTACAAGCCGAAGCCGCCAAAAAGAAATTTAAACTTGCTTACTCGGCAATCACTTGGAATGGTAACGACCTCGTGGCCATTAGCGATATTGCCGCATTGGGTTTTAAAGGAATCCAACTTCGAGCCAATACTTACGCACCATTCAAAGAAAATCCACAAGAACTAAAAGATACTCTTGATAAAAACGGACTACAATTGGTCATGTTTTCGAGCGGGAACGTAGGTATTTTGGATGACATCACAAAAGACAGAGAAACGCATCTTAATCATGCTAAATTTATCAAAGCATTGGGCGGAAATTCTCTTCAAATCACGAATACGTCTCGTCCGAAAGACCGCCTACCAACAACCGACGAACTAAAGAAATACGCCAAAAATATGAGTGCCGTCGCAAAAGCAGTTCTCGAAGAGACAGGCGTTCAGCCTGCGTGGCACAATCATATGAATCAATTAGGTGAAACTCCCGAAGAAGTTGATATTATCATCAACGAAATGGATACGAAGTATATCAAACTCTTGCTCGATGTTGCTCACTATACGCAAGGCGGTGGCAAACCCGAAGAGGCCGTTCTGAAATATAAAAATATTCTTTTTGCAACGCACATCAAAGACACCAAAGCCGTAGAAAGTAAGTCTGGCTATCAGTTTGTAGAATTGGGTCAAGGTCGCGTCGAATTCCCTAAAATCTTCGATGCACTCGGCAAAATAAAATTCGATGGCTGGAATATCATCGAGTTAGATTCTGTACCAGTAAAAGGGCGTACAGCACTCGAATGCGGACAAACCAGCAAAAAGTATTTAGAGTCAATAAATGTCAAATTTTGACCGTATTGACGTGCTTAGGTGTTAAATAAATATCAAATTTTCAATATTTTTAGCCAAATAGGTATTAGATTGATAATATCGAAAGTTGTAATTTTGAATAATTATTTATTCAACCAATCAAACTCTACAATGAAAAAACTCATCGTTTATATAGCTTGTGTGCTATTGATTCAGACCGAATTAGCAACGGCTCAAAAGTGGACTTCACTCTTTGATGGTAAGACTTTAAAAGGCTGGACGCAACGTGGCGGAAAGGCAGTCTATGAGGTAAAAAATGGAGAAATTGTGGGTATGACCGTCAAGGATACTCCTAACTCTTTTCTCTGTACCGAAAAAGAATACGGCGATTTTATCCTCGAACTCGACCTAAAACTCGACGACGAAATGAATGGTGGTGTTCAGTTTCGTAGCCTTTCAAAGCCAGACTACCAAAACGGACGAGTACACGGCTATCAAATGGAAGTTGACCCATCTACAAGGGCGTGGTCGGGCGGAATTTACGATGAAGGTCGCCGCGATTGGCTTTACAACCTAAATATCAATCCCGAAGGGCAGAAAGCATTCAAAAAATTAGATTGGAATAAATACCGCATCGAAGCCATCGGAAATACCATCCGTACATTCATTAATGGTGTTCCGACCGCCCACTTGATTGATGATATGACCGCAAAAGGATTCATCGCACTGCAAGTACATTCGATTTACGGCCCAATGAAAGAAGGTATGAAAATTCGTTGGAAAAATATTAGAATTCAGACCGAAAACCTCAAACCAAGTCCGACCGATAACTGTCCAGTCGTCAATCTTACTCTCAATACACTATCAGAGCAGGAGAAAGCCCAAGGTTTCAAAATGCTTTTTAATGGAACAGATTTTACGGGTTGGAGAGGAGTGCATTCGACAAGCCCGCCAAATAAACGCTGGGCGGTTGTGGATGGAGCAATCAATGTGAGCAAATCGGATGGCTCGGAAACCGGTAATGACATCGTTACGACCGAGCAATACGGAGCGTTTGAACTGACTTTTGAATTTAAACTCACCGAAGGTGCCAACTCTGGCTTGAAATATTTTGTAAACGAAGCCTTCGATTCGGGCGGAAAATCAGGTATTGGCCTCGAATATCAAGTACTTGACGACGAACGCCATCCCGATGCCAAAATGGGTGCTGCGGGCAACCGTACTTTGGCGAGTTTGTACGATTTGATACCTTCTTACAAATTAGATAAACGTTTTCAGCGTAAAATTGGCGATTGGAACCAAGGGCGTTTGATTGTTTATCCAAATAACATCGTTCAGCATTGGCTTAATGGCTTTAAGGTTGTAGAATACGAACGCAAGAGCAATATCTTTGATGCCCTCGTAGCTCGTTCTAAATACGAAAAATACAAAGGTTTTGGTGCTGGCGACAAAGGGCATATCTTACTCCAAGACCACGGCGATAACGTATCATTCAAGAATCTGAAAATCAGAGAATTGAAGTAATAAACCTCAAGACGAACATGAAAAAAATAACATTACTTCTTTTGGGGATTACGGGTTTTGCGTTAGCCCAAAAACCAGTCCAACCACAATTGGGTTATCGGTCAATAAAAACCATAAAAGACAAAGGTTTGGAGTTTAAAGACCTTAACAAAAATGGTAAGCTCGATAAATACGAAGATTGGCGTTTGCCATCGGATGTACGTATAAAAGACCTCGTTTCGCAGATGACCCTCGAAGAAAAAGTAGGTTTTATGCTCATCAGTACTACTCGTTTGGCCGGTGATTTTGCTTTTCAACAAAATGCTCCAAGAGGCGAAATTACGAGCGGTTTCAATGAAGAAGATTTGGTGCAGAGCGTAAATATGTTTTCGAGAAAACCTCTGCAAACTCCGATTCTTTCGGCGGCGGGTACAACGAAGGCTGTCAATCAGATTCATCAACGACATTTTATTCTGAGAGCCAATACCTCGGCAAAAGTGATAGCTGAATGGTCGAATAACCTTCAGGCTCTTTGTGAATCATCGCGATTGGGGATTCCGGCCATTGTTTCGTCGAATCCAAGAAATCATGTTACGATTGATGCCTCGATTGGCTTGAGTGTAGGACAAACAGTTTTCTCGAAATGGCCTGGCGAATTAGGTTTAGCCGCCATGCGAGATTTTAAACTCACTCGTGAATTTGCCGAAATAGCTGCCAAAGAATGGTCGGCCGTAGGTTTACGCAAAGGCTATATGTACATGGCCGATTTGGCAACCGAGCCACGTTGGCAACGTGTAGAAGGTACTTTTGGCGAAGATGCCGATTTGGCTTCTAACATGATTCGCGAAATCGTATTAGGTTTTCAAGGTAGCAAACTCAATAAAAATTCGATAGCACTCACAACCAAGCATTTTCCGGGTGGAGGGCCACAAGAAGGCGGACAAGATTCGCATTTCGATTGGGGAAAATATGCACATTATCCGGGTGGAATGTTCGATTATCACGTAAAACCATTCAAAGCGGCAATCGAGGCAGGCACATCTTCAATCATGCCGTATTATTCGGCTCCGAAAGGAAAAGAGTTCGAGAACGTAGGTTTTTCGTATAATAAAGCGGTAGTTGATGATTTGCTCAAAAAGAAATTGGGTTTTAAAGGAATCATCAATTCTGATACTGGCCCGATTGACATGATGCCGTGGGGCGTAGAAAACCTCACGATTCCGGAGCGTTATCAGAAAGCCCTCAATGCAGGAGTTGATATTTTCTCAGGCGGAGCAGACCCCGCTCTTTTGCTCGAAACCGTAAAAAAAGGATTGGTAACCGAACAACGCATCAACGAGTCAATCGTTAAGTTACTCAAAGAAAAATTCGATTTAGGTCTTTTTGAGAATCCCTATGTTGATGTCGATTTTGCCGTAAAAACTGTTGGCAATACCGAATTTCAGAAAAAAGCCGACTTGGCTCATCGTAAATCGGTTGTTTTGTTGCGTAACGAAGACAAAATGCTGCCTGTAGCCAAAAGAGCCGATGGTAAAGCCATTAAAGTATATTTTGAAACCTACTACGACAACGGCAGAAGCGGAAACCCAATCAGTGTAGCAAAACCAAAATATGATGGCTACGAATTCGTTTCGACTAAAGAAGAGGCCGATGTGGTGTTGTTATGGCTAATTCCATCAGCAGGAGGTTTATTCAGTTCAAACGGAAAAGCAATCGAATTGAGTTTATCAAAAAACAAAATTGATGTGGCTCGTGTGAATGAAATCATCAATTCAAAACCGACAATCGTTGCAGTAAACTTTACGAATCCGTGGGTAATTGATGAAATTGACAAAGGCAAAACAAAAGCTGTTTTGGCAACGTTCGGTACGACCCAAGATGCACTTTTAGATGTGGTAAGCGGAGCATTCAAGCCAACTGGTAAATTGCCATTTACAATTCCAGCCTCAGAAAAAGCCGTTGCCGAAAATAAATCGGATGTTCCGGGTTTTATGGAACCTGAAGGATACGCACTGTTTAAGTTTGGGCATGGATTGAGTTATTAGTAGGAATACTTGTTTCGGATATATAGAATCTCTATTTTTATCCAAATAATAAGTAAAAATATGAACGCCACATCTGAAATATTAGATTTATTGATGGATACTCCCGAAGCATTTAAAATCTTGGAAAAAGCCCAAAACATGCTTCGAGATGAGCAAACCAAAAGAGAAGAATTCTATAATTGGGTTACCGATGATTTAAAAGCCGAGTTTATCAACGGAGAAATCGTCGTTCATTCGCCAGTTAAAAGTAGCCATGCTCAGGCAAGCGAAAACATATTTAGGATTCTGAGTATTTACGCTTTAAAACATCAACTTGGCAGAGTTACGCACGAGAAAGTCATGGCTCGTTTTACACGAAATGATTACGAACCCGATGTTATGTTCTTCAGTAAAGAAAAAGCAGATGCTATTCAGCCCAATCAATCTCTTTTTCCGATTCCTGATTTTGTGATTGAGGTATTATCTGAAAGTACAGCCGAAAGAGATAGGGGAGTTAAATTCAGAGATTTTGAAGCCCATCAAGTATCAGAATATTGGATAGTCGATGTAGAAAATAAAGTAATTGAGCAATATGTCATTAAAAACGGAGAATACGAATTAATAAAAAAATCCGATGAAGGTTTAATACATTGTTCAGTTCTGAAAGGCTTAGATTTACCAATTGAAGCGATTTTTAACGAACAAAAACAATTTGAGTTTATACAGAAATTAATCTAAAATATTCAACCAAAATAAAACTATGTTTACAAGAAGAGATTTTATAAAAAAATCGACCTTAACGGGTTTAAGTTTGGCAACGGCAGGGATGACGGCTAAGAGCTACGGCAAAATCATCGGAGCTAACGACCGTGTGCGTGTGGGTTGTGTGGGTTTCTCTGACCGCCACCGAGCTTCGCACGTAGGGCCATTCAAAGAACTTTCAAAAGGCATGAACTTTGAAATGACTGCCCTTTCAGACATCTGGAATCGTCGTCGTGAAGAAGGAAAAGCGTTTTTGGATAAGCAATTGGGCGGAGATGTAAAGGTTTTCCGTAATAACGATGAGCTTTATGCTTCTAAAATGGTTGATGCGGTATTTATCAGTACTGCCGATTTTCAGCATGCTCTACACACAATCGAGGCCGTAAAAGCAGGTTGTGATGTTTATGCCGAAAAACCATTGGCCGAAACCATGGAAGATAACCGTGCGGTGCTAAAAGCCGTAAAACAATCGGGTAAAATCGTACAGATTGGCTCACAACGCCGAAGTGGCGAAAATTACCACGCAGCGGCTGATTTTATCAAATCGGGTAAATTCGGTCCAATTGTGATGGTAGAGTTGATGTGGAATGTAAACCAACCAGGCCGTTGGAGAAGACCCGATTTAGTGGCTTCTTTGAAAGAATCGGACGTGGATTGGAAACGTTATTTGATGAACCGCCCAATGGTGCCATTCGACCCACGTAAATACTTAGAATACCGTCTCTTCTGGCCTTATTCATCGGGTATTCCGGGGCAATGGATGAGCCACCAAATTGATACTGTTCACTGGTTTACTGGCTTAGAGCATCCTCGTAGTGTAGTTGCAAATGGCGGAATTTATCAGTGGAAAGACGGCCGTACAAATGCCGATACACTTACCGTTGTTTTCGATTACGGCCCAGCAAATGACCCTACAACTGGTTTCCAAGTTCAGTTTACGAGCCGTTTCTCGAATGCGGCAGGTGATACTAAAGAATTATACTACTCAAACGGTGGAATGATTAACCTTGATACCAACGAGATTTCGGATACGGGTGGTTTGCGTGAGCGTGAAGCCAAAGCGATGGGTATGAAAGCCAATCTTCTATCTCCGATGAAACTGGAAGGTGTAAAAGTAGCAACCGATGCCAACACAGGTGGCGACCCGCTGACATTCAACCACATCAAAAACTGGATGGAATGTGTGCGTAGCCGTAAAACGCCAAACGCTCCAATCGAAGCAGGTTATCAGCACTCAATCGCAACGATTATGTCGAATGCCGCTTATCGTACGGGAGTTCGTGTAACTTTCGATGAAAAAACACAAGAAGTAATGGCAGGTGGTAAGCCGTTTAAATATTGATTTATTAATATCGGATAAATAATAATGGCGAGCAGAGAATCCAGATTCTTTGTTCGCCATTGTTGTTTGAGGTCATTTATTCAGCATATCTTCTATTTCATAAATCTTCAATTCTTCGGGCTTGTTTTCAATCGCTTCGATGAGCGTATTCAATACTTGTTCTTGCGAAACTAACCTAAATTTCCTGACTTTTGCCAAAGCATTTGGGTATTTTTCGGCTAAGTTATAAAGCCAATTAAAAGCCTCGGGCCAAGTTCGTTTTGGCCCAATCACATACCACGGTCGTAGTAGTGTAAGGTTAAGCCCAGATTCATTCAAGGCTTTTTCGGCTCGTTTTTTATTCGCTTGATAGGTAAACATTACCGAAGATTCCATCGCGACGCTGATATAGATAAAATGCTTGCATTGAGCAAATTGTGCCGCTTTGATTGATTCTTTGACCGAACCCAAATCAATCTCTCTGAAAGCCTTTGTTCGCCAAGGTGCGGGGCTATGTACACCGATTAAATGCAGGTAAATACAATCTTTTGGTACAAGTTCTTTGTAAGAATCAGCATCGAAAGGATTCGCCACGATTTCGATTACACCATCAGGAAGTCTTCCTTCTGAACCTTTACGGACTAAGCCATAGATTTCGTAATCTCCTTTTTGATGTAGCTTACGAATCAAGGCATTTCCTAAAAAGCCAGTGGCTCCGGTAATAAACAGCTTTTTCATGGACTCAAAATTGTTTTTTAGGGCGTAACACCAAATAATTATTTGGTCAATATTGTAATTTTAGGGATTCTTTTTGCAAAATTCAATAATCTTTTCATTAATTTGTTCGATTATTTTAAAACACATACGAACAATGCTTAAAGCCCTAAAACTTGATGCTACCGCCGAGAAAAATATCAAAACTTGGCTCAAAGGCAAGTACGACGCCGATACAAAATCAGGAATCCAAAAATTAATTGACGAAGGTGCAACAACCCAACTGACAGATTCATTCTACAAAAACCTCGAATTTGGTACGGGTGGTATGCGTGGAGAGATAGGAATTGGCTCGAACCGCATGAATAAATACACCGTTGGTGCAGCTACTCAAGGTTTGGCAAATTACCTCAATAAGACGTTTGAAGGACAAGAAATAAAAGTAGCGATTGCCCACGATAGCCGTAATTTTTCGCCCGAATTTGCCCGAATCGCAGCCGACGTGCTTTCGGCCAATGGTATTACGGTTTATTTGTACAAAGAACTCCGTGCTACGCCTCAGCTTTCGTTTACTGTACGTCAGTTAGGCTGCCAGAGTGGTATCGTTATCACGGCTTCGCACAACCCAAGAGAGTACAATGGTTACAAAGTTTATTGGGTAGATGGCTCGCAGGTGGTAGCTCCGCACGATAAAAACATCGTAGCCGAAGTTAACGCCATTACGAACGTAAAAGACATAAAATTCAAAGGCGTTAAGAAACGCATCAAGATGATTGGCGAAACGCTCGACAAAGCGTATCTGAAAGCCGTTAAGAGCATTTGCGTAAATCCAAGAATGATAAAAAGACAATCAGATTTGAAGATTGTTTTCTCGCCAATTCACGGAACGGGTATCACGATGGTACCAAAGGCATTGGCTCAATTGGGCTTTACGAATGTTCATGTTGTGCAAGAACAAGCAACGCCCGATGGTAACTTCCCGACTGTGGTTTATCCAAATCCCGAAGAACAAGAAGCGATGTCGTTGGCATTGAAAAAAGCGAAAGAAATTGATGCCGACCTCGTAATTGCAACCGACCCCGATGCCGACCGTGTAGGTATGGCGGTTAAAGACCCCAAAGGCGAATGGCAGTTATTGAATGGTAACCAAGCCGCAAGTTTGATAATTTACTATTTGCTCAAAGCGTGGAAAAAAGCAGGTAAACTGACAGGTAAAGAGTTTGTGGCAAAGACAATTGTTACGACCGATTTGATTGATGCAATGGCTGCAAATGCGGGTGTTACGTGCTACAATGTATTGACTGGTTTCAAATATATTGCTCAGGTGATTCGCGAAACCGAAGGTCAGCAGACGTTTATCGGTGGTGGCGAAGAAAGCTACGGTTATCTTATCGGAGATAAAGTACGTGATAAAGACGCTATCGCAAGTTGTGCAATGATTGCCGAATTGACGGCTTTTGCCAAAGAAAAAGGCATTAGCTTATTCGATTTCTTGGCCGAAATGTACCAGAAAAACGGTTTCTATTACGAAGGATTGATTTCATTGACCAAAAAAGGTAAATCTGGTTCGGAAGAAATCCAGCAGATGATGGCTGATTTCAGAGCCAATCCGCCAAAATCATTGGTTGGTTCAAAAGTTATTCGAATGGATGATTATAAATCGCTCATTACCAAAGATTTAAAAACAGGCGAAGAAAAAGAGATTCCTTCTGGCAAAATGGGTATTGAATCATCGAACGTACTCCAATTCTTTACAGCCGATGGCACAAAGTTCACTTGTCGTCCGTCGGGAACAGAGCCGAAAATCAAGTTTTATGTAGGTGTCAGAGCTAAACTCAAAAACAAATCAGAGTTTGATGCCACTTTGGCAGGCTTAAAAGACAAAGTAAAGGCGATTCAGGCAGAGTTGAATTTGGTTTAAGAGATTGATGGAAAAACCGATTTATCAAATAGAATCATCTCTTGATGGGCTTTATCATATCTTTGAAAGTGAAAACGAAGGGCGTGTTATCAAAAAACTGGTAGCTTATGTAAAAGATGAACAATTAGAGAATCGTTACCATTTGATATTCGGAGATTTAGACGATAGCAACTCTTTAGATGTTTTTGCTGTTAGTAATAATAATGATATGGTGATGGTTTTATCAACCGTCATCAAAACACTATTTGAATTTTTCGATAAAAACCCAAATAGCTCTGTTATTTTTACAGGGAGTACCGATGCAAGAACAAGGTTGTATAGAGCAGTTATAGGAAAATTATTTAATAAAGTGAGTGAATATTATTCTGTAAAAGGCGTAAACACGGATGGTTCTATAGAAGAATTCGATAAATCGAAACAGTACCAAGGATATTTAATAAGTAGCAAAAATGAAGAAGAATAAAAAGGATATTTTAGGAATGGATAATTTCAAGGTTACGATTAACCCCAATTTTCCAAAAATAAATTTAGATACTCCCGAAATTCAAGCACACCTCGAAAAAAGTAGGCAAGTGTTCAAGAAAGTTTTTGCTGAAAAAATATAATTTCAAACCCACCTAAAAAGTGGGTTTTTCTTTTGAAGTCAATCAGAAAATCCCCCAAAAGATTCATCTTTTTATTACATTTACATACTCAATCAAACATTCATTCAACACAAAACTATGAACCCAAATATTGAAAAACTCTATAAAATAGCCCAAAAAGAAGAAAGATTGATTATCGGATTGATGTCTGGCACTTCGATGGATGGACTGGATGTTGCCCTTTGTAAGTTTCGAGGAAGTGGCGGCGATACCGAAGTAGAATTAGTAAATTTTGAAACCGTCAGCTTTAGCAACGACATCAAAGATGAGGTTTTGAAAGTATTCGCCAAAAAAGATATTGATTTTCAGCATTTGTGTTTGTTGAATCCGTGGCTCGGAAACCTTCATGGTCGAATCGTGAACGACTGCTTGAAAAAATGGGGCATTGACAATCAGGCAATTGACATAGTTGCCAGTCATGGGCAGACCGTTTTTCATGCTCCAAAAATCCTCCATAAAATCGAAAAATACCCTAACGCAACGCTACAAATTGGCGATGGCGACCATATAGCCGCTACAACCAATATTATTACTTTGAGCGATTTCCGCCAGAAGCACTGTGCTGCGGGTGGCGAAGGAGCTCCGTTGGCAGTCTATGGCGATTACCTAATTTTTTCGAAGCGTGGCGAAAACCGAGTTTTGCTCAATATGGGAGGCATTGCCAATTTTACGTATCTATCGGCAAATCTGGATGCCAATGAGGTCTTTGCGACCGATACAGGCCCAGGTAATACATTGATTGATAGATTTATGCGTAAATTCTTCGATAAACCGTACGATGAAGATGCCAAAATCGCTCGAAGTGGAAAGATTAATGCAGAATTATTGAAATACCTCAAAAAAGATGATTTCTTCGATAAGCCCTTCCCGAAAACGACTGGGCCTGAGTTGTTTAGCTTAGATTACGTTGTAAAAGCCCAAAAACGCAGCGGAACAACCTCAATAATGCCCGAAGACCTCTTGGCAACACTGACCCGATTTAGTGCCGAAACAATTGTTGAAGCAATCAAACAATTTATGGAAAGCGGAGCCGAGTTTACGATTTATACATCGGGTGGCGGAATGCACAACCCGCTGTTGATGCAACATTTAAAAGAACTATTGCCTAATTATACTTTCTACAAAACCGACGATATTGGCATCTCTGGTGATGCCAAAGAAGCTGTTTTGTTTGCTACTCTTGCCAACGAGGCTTTGGTAGGCGGAGCAACCGACTTTGGTAGCCGTCGTGGTGTGCCAAGCGTGAGTATGGGCAAGATTTCATTTCCGAAATAAAAAGTCCCTCTCCATCGGGAGAGGGATTTAGGGTGAGGTCAAAACCTAATCCTCACAGCAGCCAAAAAGTTTGTTCCGGCTTGTGGGTAATAGAAGTTTTCGGTTATTACTTGCCTTTCGTAGATGTAGCTGTATGTATAGCCGTTTGGCTCGTACAAATGATTGAATAAATTGTTTACCAACAAGCTAAAATTCAATTCTTTACAAAATTTTGGCTTCAACGAATAATTCATCCTTAAATCATTCACAAAAAACGCATCTAAACTACGGGCATCGTTTGAGGTATTATCCATAAATTGCTTACCCACGTACTTTGATAAAAAGCTCAATTCGAGCGATTTTACGGGATAATAACTGATTTGTCCACCAGCAATTACATTGGGCGAAAACGAAATATCTGTTTTTTCGTAATTGATTACCCTATCTGCCTCGCCATCATAGTTTACGATTGTCTCGGTAAAATTCTTGATTTTATTTTGACTGAATGTCGCATTGGCATTTATCGCAAATTTAGAGTTAAACTGATACCCCGCTTCAAGCTCGATTCCACGGCGATAACTATTCGGCACGTTTATACGGATGGCTTCACCCACGCCATTTACCTGACCTGTCAATACCAACTGATTACGATAAGCCATATTGTAGAAATTGGCTTGGAATCTGTATTTTGAGCCTTGAATTTTGTATCCAACTTCCAAATCTTGTAGGTTTTCGGGTTTCGGAACGACCGGGGCATTATCTACAAAATCGGTTCGGTTTGGTTCTTTATTACCTACACTGTACGATGCATAAACCGAAGATTGTTCATTGAGTTGGTAATTTAAACCTAATTTTGGGTTAAAAAATTGATAATCAGCCTTTTGTGTAATATCCTGACGTTTATCGGCAATACCTTTCATTTCGTAGCCAACACTACGGAACTGGAGGTCTAAGTAGGCATTAAACGCATCATTAAACTGGTAAAATGCCTTTGTGTAAACATTGAAATCGGTCTTGATTGCGTTGTTATCGTACCAGCGATAATTCTTTTCAGTCGAGGCGTTATTTTTCATCCAAATAATATCTCCAAAATGGTCGCCATCATATTTGTTCCAGCCTCCGCCGATATTCGCTCTAAACTTTGATTCGAGTGGCTCATAATCGAGCGAAAAGACTGCTCCATAGAAATCATTATCGAGCCATTTACGACGAACCAAATCGGTACGCTTGATGGTGGTAGAACCACTTACAATATCTGCTAAACCATAATTCGAAAATTTATCATCGGCTCTAAATTGTTCATAAAAACCACGACCTTTGGTATAATGAAGCGTTGGATTAAATCTCCAATTTTTATTCAGTTTAAACGATGAAATCAACTGATAATGGTCTTGCTGATAATCGTCAACTTGATTGTCGTAGGTATAAGGGTTATAAGTGCGGTTTTCTTTGAGCAATGCCTGTGGTACGCCCTCCCAAGCCTGATAAGTTACCTCTTTGCCCGAAAAAGCATTAAATCTGATAAAATTCTCTTTGTTGTAATATCCCCCAGATATGTAATAAGATTTAAGATTTGACGATGCACGGTCGATGAATCCATCCGATGAAATCCTCGATAAACGAGCATCAATCACAAAGTGATTATTCAACAAACCAGTACTTGCTAAAATATTGGTTTTTAGGGTATTAAATGAGCCATAAGAAACGTTTGTCTCGCCGTAGGCCTCTTTTTCGTATCCTAAAGTATTGATGTTTATACTGGCTCCGAAAGCCCCCGCACCATTGGTCGATGTACCGACTCCTCGCTGAACCTGAATACTCTGAACCGACGAAGCAAAATCTGGCATATTTACCCAAAAAACCCCCTGCGATTCTGAATCGTTGTACGGAATCCCGTTGAGAGTTACGTTGATACGAGTAGGGTCTGTACCACGGATTCGGATACCGGTATAACCCACACCAGCACCAGCGTCGGATGTAACAACAACCGATGGCAACTGATTGAGCAAAAAGGGTATGTCTTGTCCGAGGTTTTGTTTACGAATCTCTTGTTTGTAAACATTCGTAAAAGCCATACCTGTTTTTTCGTTGGCACGGGTCGATTTTACGACTACTTCGCTCAGATTCAGCATCTTTGTGCTGTCGGCCTCTTGAGCAATTGTTTGAAGAATAGAAAACGCAGAAAAAAGCCCAAATAATAAGCAAACCTTGAACTTTGAACTAATAAACTGATTTGTTGTTAATTTTTTCATTTTGAAAAGTTTTAACAACAGGTAAAGGAGTAAATCCTGTCTGATGATTCGACAAAATTTAATTTTAATGGTATTTGCAGCACGCAAGAACCCGACTATGATAATACAGCCCTCCGGATAAGGCCAAACAAACCACGATGTAAATCGGAAACTAACTACTGCAAACCGTATCTTCCCTGCGGCGGCATTACCCGTGTACAGGTTCAATGGGTATAATCTCAGCCCGTTGTATTAAGGCACCCCTTTTGAGATAAGTTACTACAAAATTAAACGTTTTAAATAAAACAATTGTTCTATTTTTGATTAAATTTGATTTCAGTAACAATAACAATTACACTAAGTTGTTGATTATTAGGATATTACTTTATCAATAAAATTACCAAATATAATTTAACCGCTGAAAGTTATGAGCCAATTTATGGTAGAGTTTGAGTTGCCGGGTGAGTTCTCAGAGCGATTTATGGCTAAGATTCCGCACCAAAGAATGAAGGTAAATCAGTTATTGGAAGACGGTAAGTTGCAATCTTACGCCCTCTCGATGGATAGACAGCGACTCTGGTGTGTCGTAAATGCCGAAAGTGAGATAGAGGTAATGCAGATAATTGGCGAGTTTCCGTTGATAGATTACATGAAACCCTACATCACCGAATTGATGTTTAATAACGCTGTCGTACTGAAAGTACCTGCTTTTTCGCTGAATTAAGATAAATCAATGGTTAATTGCCGATATTCAAAATTTATCGGCAATTAACCATTGATAAATAAAATTTTACAGCTCTTTGATTTTAATATTACGGAACGAAACCGCGTCGCCGTGGTCTTGCAGTGCAATTTTACCTTTGGCGTGAGGCTTGGCGTATTCCATATTGGCAAATTTACTTTTTGCCACACTTCTCATCCAATCCTCAGTTCCGTATTCGTATTCTACCACCTTTTTGCCATTTAGCCAGTGTTCTACGTGGCTTCCGTTTACAATAATTTTTCCTTTGTTCCATTGCCCCGCTGGTTTTACAACAGTTAAGTCATTGGCTGGCTGAATATCGTAATTAGCGGCTGTCTTTTGGACATCTTTGATTTGGGAAGGATAATTTTTATCGTCAATTACCTGATACTCGGGGCCAGATTCGTAAGTGCTTTTCAAATCATCTCTTTCGATTACCTTATAAATCACACCACTGTTGCCTTTGGGTGCGGCTTTAAAATCAAATTCTAACTCAAAATTCTCGTATTCTTTATCCGTAACAATATCGCCGCTACCGCCATGAGTCATCAAGACTCCATCCATAACGTGCCATCCCGAAACGCTCGTTTTGTGCCAATTATGCCAGCCACTGGTTGTTTTTCCGTCGAATAAACTTACCCATTTGCCTTTTTGAGCCGAGGCCGCAAATACCAAAATTGTGAGTACAAAGGTTAGTTGTTTTTTCATTTTTTGTTGAGTTTATTGGTTGAATATTGATAATCTGCAAGTCGTTAATCGAAAATGGTTAATAGTTAATCGAAGTTTTTGATTGCCTGATTTTCAGTTTCTTATTAACGATTAACCATTAACAAATAATATGAATTTAATTATTTGGGGAACTGATAAGTTTGTAACTATACTTTAAAAATAATCTTTTTTCGATAGAACAAATATAAAATCACAAACCAAATCAGCAAGAAGGTCAAAGCCCCAGCTATTGAGGCGTTTTTGGGTTCGGTAAAAAATACCGCAATACAATTATCGTAGAGCCATTGTTGCAATCCAATCTCAGGGTTTTCGGTGTTTTGTGGTTGAGAAATCTTGATACTTCCTAAAACCCGTGGGATTATCCCCGAAAAAAAGAATACCAACATTGGGTTTACTCCGTAGATTACGAATGGTTTTGTCCAGCTGTTCCATCCTTTTACATCAATCGCCCAATACAAAATTCCGAGAATTAAAACTGCCAAACCCCCAACATATACTACGTAACTACTCGTCCACAAAGCCTTATTTATCGGAAAAACCACATTCCAGATTTGCCCAACGATTATTGCTCCGATTCCCCACGAAAGCAAATTGACAACTCGTTGATTGGGTGTCATTTGATTTTTGAGTAATTGCCCAGTCAAAACACCCGCCAAACCCGTACCGATTGCTGGCAATGTACTGAGAAGCCCTTCGGGGTCCCAAACCTTCGATGTAGCCCAAAGATGCCCATTAAGCAGCAAATTATCGAGCCAAGCCCCAAGGTTGGTAGCTGGTTCGAGGTTGGCTGTCATACCGTTGGGTACTGGCACGACGGTCATCAAAAACCAATAAACCAGCAAAATCGCCGAGCCAATGATAAATTGAGTTTTTGCGTTGGTTCGGAGAAATATCCAAGTTATGATGAAATAAACAATGCCGATTCGCTGCAAAACACCCGGAAGCCTTACATTCTTATAATCTTCAAAGCCGCCAAAGGCCAAGATAATTGCCAATATAAATAAGCCAATGGCTACATAAAGCTGCTTTTTCTTGTCATAATCGCCCAATAATAAAACGGTTATGATTGCAGTGATGAATAATTTGACCAAAAGTAGGGGTGTACCTTCGAGCGAACCAATGTGAATTTTTGAGTAATAATTCAGGAATAACCCCAAAAGAATGATTCGGAGTGTTCGGATGATTACTTTGTCGGTCGAAGGGCGGTTTGGGTTGATTGCCACCGAAACCCCAACAATAAATAAGAAAAACGGAAAAACTAAGTCGGTTGGTGTGCAGCCGTGCCATTCGGCGTGTAGAAATGGTGCATAGACATTGCCCCAATCTCCGGGATTATTGACAATAATCATCAAGATGATTGTCATCCCTCTAAAGACATCGAGCGAGGTTAGGCGTTGGTTCATTGTAAGGGTTAGGGTTGATAAATGAAGTATAAAAGCTTTGTTTTACAAATATCGGGATATATTTATCACGAATCTCCGTGTTTTTTTTGTTCTTGATTGAGTTTTTCGTCCACGATTTTTTCGACAATCTGCTGAATCGCATTTTTTACTCCATCTTTTGCAAAAGTCCAGATTCCGAATAAACCACCGAAAACTACCGTAATTATCACAAAGCCCCAATATTGGCTTTTGAGCCAAATATTCAGACCCACAGCCGCCAAAATACTCAAAAATATCACAAACATAAAGCCGAAAAACATCGTCAGTATCGTATGGATTAACTGAGTGATGATTCCTTCGATTTTCTCTTGAATCGTGAGTTTAGTCAATTCAAACTTCGCCTCAATCAACTTAATGATATTCTCTTTCAGTTCGTTGATTTTTAGATAATCAGCCATTTCTACCTCGTTTTGAGTAATAAAAAAGTCCAATTTGGAAATAAACCAGATTGGACTTTAAATATCTATTTTTTTACAATAAGTTACTAATTATTGGTAACTATTAATCTGCGAAATCGCCTAAAAATCAGCGATTACAAGTTGTTTGCTTTTTTGATGTAAAGCTCCAACGCACCAGTCATTGACGGAGCATTCGGAAGCGGTGCTTCGATGTCCAGAATCAAGTCTTGGTCACGGATTGCCTTGGCTGTTGTAGGGCCAAATGCTGCCAAACGCGTGTTGTTTTGCTTCCAATTCGGGAAGTTATGCAATAAAGAAGTCACGCCCGATGGGCTAAAGAAGCAAATTACATCGTAGAAAACCTCGGTCAAATCCGATAAATCGGCTGGTACGGTTTCGTACATAATCGCCTCAGTAAGGTGCAAATCATTGCGGTTCATCAGGTTCGGAATCTCGTTGCTACGGATATTTGAGCAAGGGAACAAGAATTTCTCGCTTTTATGCTTCAAAATCAAGTTCTCTAAATCGGCAGCGGTTTTCTGACCTGTGAATAACTTACGTTTACGAATCACAATGTACTTCTGCAAATAGTTGGCTGTTTGCTCCGAAATACAGAAATACTTCATATCGGCTGGTACTTCGATACGCATCTCTTTGCAGATACGAAAGAAATTATCGACGGCGTTTCGGCTCGTAAAAATGACAGCGGTATGAGCCAAAATGTCGATTTTTTGCTTACGGAAATCGCGGTGGTCTAAGCCTTTAATGTCGATAAACGAACGGAAATCTACTTTGATATTGTGCTTGCGGGCCAACTCGAAGTATGGCGATTTCTCGTCGGTTGGTCTTGCCTGTGTTACCAAGATGCTCTCTACTTTACGAAGACGGTCTTGGATAATCTTTTCTGCTGTTTCACTCATTCAGAATGCAGTTTTACCTTTGAAAAAACAGAAACTCTTAAAGTTTACGTATATATGAATTAATTTGAACTCAAACAGGTGGTTAATCGAAAATAGTTAATTGTTAATCGAAGCATCTAAATTGCTTAATTAAGAGTCTTTTTCTAACTATTAACAAATAACATAAAATATTTACAAACGGGTACTCATTCTAAAAACTTTGCCTTATACTGCAAAACGCATCCCGAGGATGATAGGCAATAATTCGACGATGCAAAGATACGAAATTAAATACAGACTTTGAATAGGTACACTTCGATTTATGGTAAAATACAGAATAAAGAACCTCAATAAATAGAAAATGACCATCGGAGCAAACAAATAAACCGACCAATCTATGTCTTTGGGTAAATATCCTGTAAAGAATACCAATAAAACCCCTACAAGAACTGTGTAGAAAATAATTGATGCCTGGATAATCTTGAAATAATGAATATCTACTACTTTTTCGAGGTTGAAGAGTTGTCCAACCAAGCTAATAAAGAAGTATTTGAGCAATAAAGCAATGAATGTTACTAAAGTGATTCGGATATAATTTGAGAATAAAACCCCGACCGTATCGCCTTCTTGCAGCAAGATTCGTCCGCCAAAGAGATATAATCCGTGGCTCTGCAAAAACATGTAAAACAAACCAATAATCATACTGAGCATAATCACAAACAAAATGCTCATGCGGCTCAAGGGCTTGTTTATCAAGAATGATTGCTCTCGGATGAGTGTATCGAATAAATCTCTGACACTGTAATAACGCTGAAACGCCCTCACGTAGCTATTTGAGAGGTACGAGAATAATACCAATATGACTATAGAAATAACAATAAAATAATTTTTGTAGGGCAGAATCGTGCGTGGCTTAGCCGTAAGTTTTGATTCTGAAAGCTGAATCGGCTTTTGATTTAGTTGTTTTCGGTGTCCAATCAATAATTGTTTATCGCCGATATTCCTCGAACCATACAGCGTGATATAAATAGTAGGTTTATTGTAAATTCTGTAAAGGCTATCAATATTCATTATGAGCCATTTGCCTTTTGCAATTTTCTGGCGGAGTGAACCATTGATAAATAAAAAATTATCGTCGGTTTTAGAATTTATCAATAACGAATAATTACGATTGCTCTCAATATCTAAGAAAACCGTGTGTGCAGGATAATTGAGGTGTTGTTCAAAAATATACGGAACGTACAACTTCAAGCGGTCATCATATACCTGCCAATCATCTCTAAAGTCGTGGACTTGGTAATAGTTGTTGTTCGGACCAGTTTCTGCTGCAAAAACCGCCTGAAAACAAAAAAAGAATATGAATAAGAGTTTTTTCAAATCAATTTTGGGAGATTTGGGTAATTTTTTTGCAAAATTAGTAAAATAACTTAACTATTCCATCATCTAAACTTTCCTTTCGAGGTCAGAAATTTAATGATTACTATAGATTCCTTAGTCGAAAAAATATATTCGGAGCAATCTCGGGGCGAAAAACATTTTCCGGCGGGTGTTTTTAAATCCTATCGGTTTAATCCTTATCTGTGCTATAAACGAGACGATACAAACGTATCGCTTACTTCGATGGTGATTTTTATTTTGCAGGAATTTCGAGATAAACTATCAGATAGAAGCAAGGCTTTAGCCGATGAAATGATTACCCAAACCCAAGCGGCATATCCGCTATTCAAACATCGAAAAGGCTTAGATACATACAATTTTTTCTTGACCAATTCGCCAAGTCATCTGCCACATAGTTATATTTTGAAACACCTCGAAATCTTCAAACTTGCCGATGACATAGACGATACCGCAATGGTTTATCTGACATCGCCCGAAGACAAAACCAAAAACCATTGGCTCAAGCAGAAGGTTTTGCAACATGCTAATACGGTCAAAGGCTTGAATTTCAGCACATTACCCCAATACCGAAACAAAAAAATTTATTCTTCGTGGTTTGGCGAGCGAATGTCTATTGATTTTGACGTCTGTGCATTGGCAAATTTTATGATTTGGGTGGTAAAAAGCGGCTTACCACTCAATGAATTCGACCGAGATACAATCGCTTTTTTCGATTCGGCAATTCGTAGTGGCGAATACCGCACACAGCCTTTTTGGCTCGCACCTTACTACTACAAAACAGTTAATATTGCTTATCACGTTGGGCGATTTATCAGTATTGCTAATTTATCCGAATTAGAAGAGTGCAAGGCCACACTCATACAAGATGTTTACGAAATGCTCAAAACCAAACCCCCAATCATGGAGCAAGTAATGCTGGCCACCACTTTGATTCGATTGGGAGAACCTGCACCTAAGATTGATTTTTTTAAGAGCATCGACGAAATACCCGTTGATAAATTCGATTTTTTTGTGGCTCCGTTTTTACTTTTTAAGAAAAGCACGGTTGCCTTTGCCCATTGGAAAATCTCTCATATTTTCTGGAAATGCCCAGCACATACGTATGCTTTGATTTTGGAGTATTTGTATTTAACATAATATTTTAAAACTGCGTAAAAATACGTAATCTAAAATTGCGTAGAACAACTCTAAAAGATTTCCGAACATATATTGACCTTTGTATATCGCATTGAATCCGCCCAATGCAACTTTATTTAGCCATGATATTCTAATATACATATCCTCACCTCAAAGCCTCCATTCGGGGGCTTTTTGTTTTGTGTCTCTTCTCAGAAATGCTGTTTTAGGCTTAATTTTTAGATTGAGCTAAAATCGCTATTGTTTGGTCGTAAGGCGTTATGTTGGGTTGAGTAATTTCACTCAAATTTGTAAGGCACTTAGACAGTCGCTCGCCTCAAGGCGAGTGACGACTATTAGCAGGCTTCCAGCCAAACAAAAAGCATTAAAAGTAAAAAAATACAAAATAGATATGTCAAAAACACTTTTCGACAAAGTTTGGGATTCCCACGTTGTCCGTAAGATTGAGGATGGTCCAGATGTTTTCTTCATCGACCGCCATTTTATCCATGAAGTAACCAGTCCGGTAGCCTTTTTAGGCTTAGAAACACGTGGAATCGACGTGATGTTTGCAAATCGTACATTTGCCACTGCCGACCACAACACCCCAACCATCAATCAGCACCTACCAGTTGCCGACCCGCTTTCGGCCAACCAGTTGGCTGCTTTAGAGAAAAACACCGCCAAATATGGTATTTCTCACTGGGGACTTGGACACGCCAAAAATGGTATCGTTCACGTAGTTGGGCCAGAAAACGGAATCACGCTTCCGGGTATGACCATCGTTTGTGGAGATTCACATACCTCTACACACGGAGCATTTGGAGCAATTGCCTTCGGTATTGGTACATCAGAGGTCGAAATGGTACTTTCGTCGCAGTGTATCATGCAGCCTAAACCAAAGAAAATGAGAATCACTATCAATGGTAAACTCGGTAAAGGAGTATTGCCAAAAGATGTGATTTTGTATATTATCTCAAAAATCTCGGCGAGTGGTGCTACGGGTTATTTCGTAGAATACGCAGGCGAAGTTTTTGAAAACATGAGTATGGAAGGCCGTATGACGGTTTGTAATATGTCTATCGAGATGGGTGCAAGAGGTGGAATGATTGCTCCAGACGAGGCTACGTTTGCTTACTTGAAAGGCCGTGAGCAAGCACCAAAAGGCGAAAAGTGGGAGCAATTGGTTGAGTATTGGAAAACCCTCAAGACCGATGCCGATGCGACATTCGATTTAGAATATACTTACGATGCCGCCGACATTGAGCCACAAATCACCTACGGAACAAACCCTGGGCTTGGTACGGGTATTTCTAAGCAGATTCCTACGGCCAATCAAGTATTAGACGGTGCTGCTTCTTATGCAAAATCGCTCAATTACATGGGCTTTGCCGAAAACGAAGAGATTGTGGGTAAAACAATTGATTACGTATTCTTGGGTAGCTGTACCAATGGCCGCATCGAAGACTTCCGTGCGTTTGCCTCTATCGTGAAAGGCCGTAAGAAAGCCGATAACGTGACGGCTTGGTTGGTGCCGGGTTCACACATTGTTGAGGCACAAATCAAAGAAGAAGGCATCTTAGATATTCTTAACGAAGCTGGTTTTGAATTACGCCAGCCGGGTTGTTCGGCATGTTTGGCGATGAATGACGATAAAATTCCAGCAGGAAAATATGCCGTTTCGACTTCTAATCGAAACTTTGAAGGCCGCCAAGGCCCAGGAGCAAGAACCCTTTTGGCATCGCCATTGGTTGCTGCCGCTGCCGCCGTAACAGGTAAAGTTACCGACCCAAGAGAATTAATTTAATTTCAGAATGTGGATTTAGGATTTCGGAATAGATTTTACTCCTACAGTGTAGCTTTGTGTTCTAAGTGAACTTAGTGGTCAAAGAAAATCCCAAATCGTTAATCCCAAATCAAAAATCAAAATGGCATACGATAAATTTACAGTATTAAGAAGTTCGGCAGTCCCGATGCCCATCGAGAATGTCGATACCGACCAAATCATACCAGCACGTTTCTTAAAAGCTACCAAACGTGAAGGCTTTGGCGATAACTTATTCCGTGATTGGAGATACAACAATGACGACTCTCCGAAACCAGATTTTGTCTTGAATAATCCAACTTATTCGGGCAAAATCTTAGTCGGAGGCAAAAACTTCGGTAGTGGTTCTTCTCGCGAACACGCCGCTTGGGCAATTTACGATTATGGTTTCCGTTGTGTGATTTCGAGCTTTTTTGCCGATATTTTCAAAGGTAATGCTATGAATATTGGTATTTTGCCAGTAACGGTTTCGGCCGAATTTTTGGATAAAATCTTCCAAGCAATCGAGAAAGACCCTAAAACCGAAATCGAAGTTGATTTACCTGCTCAAAAAGTAACGATTTTGGCAACTGGCGAATCAGAATCTTTTGGTATCAACGGCTACAAAAAGCATAATTTAATCAATGGCTACGATGATATTGATTATCTACAAGCCATGAAAGAAGAAATCAAAGCTTTTGCCGAAACCAGACCATTTTAATTGCGAATGAGTGAATTAGTGAATGTGCGAATGGTTCTATAGTGCAATTTTATTCACCCATTCACTCATTACAAAATTCACTCATTTAACTCTGATATGAATAATCAAACACAAAGAGGTGTCGAAATCATGGATACGACCCTCCGTGATGGTGAACAAACCAGCGGGGTGTCGTTTTCGCCAACCGAAAAACTGACGATTGCACAATTGTTATTGACCGAAGTAAAGGTTGATAGAATCGAGATTGCATCGGCGAGGGTTTCGGAAGGAGAGTTTCAGGCAGTTAAGAAAATTACCGATTGGGCAAAAGAAAATGACCTTCTCGATAGAGTTGAGATTTTGACATTTGTCGATGGTGAAACCTCAATAAACTGGATGCTCGAAGCGGGTGCTAAGGTGATGAATTTATTGACCAAAGGCTCGATGAATCACCTGACGCATCAACTCAAAAAGACCCCCGAACAACATTTTGCTGAAATAGAACAAGTCGTTGGTTTGGCCATTGCAAAAGGTATTACGGTAAATGTTTATCTCGAAGACTGGAGCAACGGAATGCGGAACTCGCCCGATTATGTCTTCCAGTTTCTTGATTTCTTGACAAAACAACCAATCAAACGGGTTTTATTGCCCGATACTTTGGGGGTTCTGACTCCGTACGAGACCTTTGAATTTATTGATTCGATTGTCAAGCGTTATCCCGAAACCCATTTCGATTTTCATGCTCACAACGACTACGATTTGAGCGTTGCGAACGTCATGGAGGCGATTCGTGCAGGGGCGAAAGGCTTGCATTTGACGGTAAATGGAATGGGCGAACGCACTGGCAACGCTCCGCTGGCAAGTACGATTGCGGTAATCAATGATTTTATGCCGCAGGTCAAAACTTCGGTGGTCGAAAACTCACTCTACTCGGTCAGTAAAATCGTTGAGACTTTTTCGGGTCTGAGGATTCCTGCTAATAAACCTATCGTTGGGGAGAATGTATTTACACAAACGGCTGGTATCCACGCCGATGGAGATAACAAAAACAATCTCTATTTCAGCGACTTGATGCCCGAACGTTTTGGTCGAACTCGAAAATATGCTCTTGGAAAGACATCGGGCAAGGCAAATATCGAGAAAAACCTCCAAGATTTAGGAATAAAACTCTCGCCCGAAGACCTCAAAAAGGTTACGCAGCGAATTATTGAACTGGGCGATAAAAAAGAAACCGTTACCAAAGAAGATTTGCCTTATATCATATCCGATGTGATTGATAGTAGTGCTATCGAAGAAAAAGTAACGGTCGAGAATTATGTATTGACCCATTCTAAAAACCTAAAACCTTCGGCAACTTTGCAGGTTAAAATCGGCGATGAGGTGTTTGAAGAAAACGCCCAAGGCGATGGTCAGTACGATGCGTTTATGAACGCTTTGAAGAAGATTTATAAGCGTAAGCAGATGTCGCTACCTATTTTGACCGATTATGCGGTGAGGATTCCCCCGGGTGGAAAAACCGATGCTCTTTGCGAGACGGTTATCACGTGGGAGTTCAATAATCGAGAATTCAAGACCCACGGCCTTGATTCTGACCAGACGGTCTCGGCTATCAAAGCAACGCAAAAGATGCTGAATATTATTTGAGGAAAATTAATTTATAACCACAACGAACACAAAGGATGGCACAAAGCACACAAAGTTTAGATTATCAAATAGTTGGATGTGCGTTAGAAGTTCATAAGGCATTAGGTCCAGGACTTTTAGAAAGTGCTTATAAAGAGTGTTTGGCATTTAAACTTACGCAGTCAGGTCTATTTGTCGAAAAAGAAAAACCGATGCCGCTTGTGTTTGAAGATGTAAAATTAGAATGTGGATATAGATTAGATTTACTCGTTAATAATCAAATTGTTGTAGAATTAAAGTCTGTTGAAGTCCTAACAGATGTCCATTTAGCCCAAATACTTACTTATATGCGTTTGGGAAAATTCAAATTAGGTTTACTTATCAATTTCAATGTTGCACGGCTAAAAGATGGTATCAAAAGAGTAATTCTTTGAGTTCTTTGTGCCATTCTTTGTGTTCATTGTGGTTAAATAAAAAACAAATAAATTTTAATGAAAAAACATATTTTAGTTGTTCCGGGCGATGGAATCGGACAAGAAGTAACAACAGTTGGTAAAGCTGTTTTAGAAAAAATTGCTGAGAAGTTCGGACACGAATTCAGCTACGACGAAGCACTCATTGGTCACGTAGCCATTGAAGCTACCGGAGACCCTCTCCCAGCCGAAACCCTCGAAAAAATGCACGCTTCGGATGCTGTTCTTTTTGGTGCGGTAGGTCACCCGAAATACGACAACGACCCATCGGCAAAGGTACGTCCTGAGCAAGGGCTTCTCAAAATGCGTAAAGAGTTAGGTCTTTATGCCAACCTCCGTCCAATCAAATTATTCGATGAACTTCTCGGAGCATCCTCTATAAAACCAGAAATCTTAAAAGGCTCAGATATTCTTTTCTTCCGTGAATTGACGGGCGATGTTTATTTTGGCAAACGTGAACGTATCGACGAGGGAAACACCGCCTACGATACCATGATTTACAGCAAATACGAAGTAGAGCGTATCGCTCGCAAGGCATTTGAAGCAGCTCGTACACGTAGCAAAAAGTTAATGTCGGTCGATAAAGCCAACGTTTTAGAATCGAGCCGTTTGTGGAGAGAAGTTATCCAAAAAATCGCTCCCGAATACCCAGACGTAGAGGTTGAGCATCAGTTTATTGATGCAGCCGCGATGTTGCTCATCAAAGACCCAAAACGTTTTGATGTTGTCGTAACGGGTAATCTATTCGGAGATATTCTGACCGACGAAGCCTCACAAATCGCAGGTTCGATGGGTATGTTGGCATCGGCATCGGTGGGTGATAAAACGGGTGTTTATGAGCCAATTCACGGTTCGGCACACGATATTACGGGCAAAGGCGTTGCCAATCCGTTGGCTTCGGTGCTTTCGGTAGCGTTGTTGTTGGATATTTCTTTCGGATTAAAAGAAGAAGCCAATGCCGTTATCAATGCCGTTGATGGTGTCTTGAAAGCGGGCTTCCGTACGCGTGATATTGCCGATGCAAGCACTCCAGCCGATAAAATCTTAGGTACCGACGCAATGGGTGCTGAGGTTTTAGCAAGGATTTAATAATAGAATTTAGAATAAAGATTGAAGAATGCAGATTGTGGATGGATTTGTCTATCGACTTTCTGCATTTTTTTTGAACTGGATTGAAATGTCTCACTATCAAATGAAAATCAATTTATCAGCGTTCTATTTTTATAAGTTTTGTTATTCCGAAAAGATTTATTTTTTGCGGTAGATTTTTAAATTAACCTACCATTTTTTACATAATTCCTCTATTTTTGTGGATATTCGACAAAATTCACAAAAACAAAAAAATATGCTTGCTAAAACCTTTGGAGCTGCTGTTTATGGCGTAAATGCCGCTTTGATAACCGTCGAGGTGAGTGTTGTACAGGGTCAAGGACAAACAGTAGTAGGGTTGCCAGACAACGCCGTCAAAGAAAGTTTACAACGCTTAGATGCTGCCCTAAAAAACTGCAATTATCAAGTTTCTCGCCAAAAAACTATCATCAATCTCGCTCCTGCCGATGTGCGTAAAGAAGGCTCTGCCTATGATTTACCAATTGCGTTAGGGCTTTTGGCGGTTTCGGGGCAGATTCGTCCGACTCGAAATCTCGAAGAATACATTATTCTCGGTGAATTATCTTTAGATGGTAAACTCCGACCCATCAAAGGCGTTTTGCCAATTGCGATAGAAGCACGCAAAAACAAACTCAAAGGTTTTATATTACCTGCCGAAAATGCCATGGAGGCCTCGATTGTCAATAACATAGACGTAATCGGGGTTGAGAGTTTGCAAGATGCCATTGGGTATCTGACGGGTACGTTGGAAATCGAGCCGCTCGTTACCGATACCCGCGATTTGTTTTTTAATACGATTAGTGAATACGAAGCGGATTTTTCGCACGTACAAGGGCAAGAGAACATCAAACGTGCGATGGAGATTGCGGCCGCAGGCGGACACAATGTGATTATGATTGGCCCTCCGGGTGCAGGTAAAACCATGTTGGCCAAGCGATTGCCCTCAATATTGCCGCCGCTGACGCTCCACGAAGCCCTCGAAACCACCAAAATCCATTCGGTTGCGGGTAAATTAGGCGTAAAATCAACTTTGATTTCGCGGAGACCGTTTCGGAATCCGCACCATACGATTTCGGATGCGGCATTGGTAGGTGGTGGAGGCTTTCCGCAGCCGGGTGAGATTTCGTTGGCTCACAATGGCGTTTTGTTTTTGGATGAATTACCCGAATTCAAGCGGACGGTTTTGGAGGTGATGCGTCAGCCACTCGAAGAACGCAAAGTGGTGATTTCTCGTACCAAGCAGTCGGTTGAGTTTCCTGCCAATTTTATGCTCATTGCGAGCATGAATCCTTGCCCGTGCGGATACTACAACCACCCCGAAAAAGATTGTGTTTGTGGGCCAGGTGTGGTGCAAAAATACCTTAATAAAATCTCAGGACCACTACTCGATAGGATAGACCTACACGTAGAAGTTACGCCAGTAAACTTCGACCAAATTTCATCTACACGTAAAAACGAGTCTTCGGGCGATATTAGAGAGAGGGTTATCAAGGCGAGAGAAATACAGACCAAACGCTTTGAGAATTACCCCGAAATACACAGCAATGCCATGATGCCGCCCGAAATGGTTAAAGAAATATGCCAAATTGGCGATGCGGGTAAGGCACTACTCAAAAAAGCAATGGAACGCCTCGGGCTTTCGGCTCGTGCTTATGACCGCATCTTGAAGGTTTCGCGGACGATTGCCGACTTGGCAGCCTCAGATGAAATACGTATCGAACACCTCGCCGAAGCGATTCAGTACAGAAGTTTGGATAGAGAGAATTGGGCTGGGTAGGGAAAATATGCCTTATCAAAAAGGAGAGAATCCGTGGCACGGCTGATACTCAATATCAGAAATAGAGAATATTATTGTTTAGCCGTGTCACGGTTTTTAAGGGTTTGGTGTTATCTAATTAGAAATTGGTTTTGTATAAAATTGAAATGCTATGTTGAAAGTTGAAGTGATAGAGAAGGATGGAGAAGAACGATTAGCGGTTAATGGGATTATCGATGAATTCTCGAGACCTAGTACAAGAGGTAACGGTGATATGATTGATGATGTTGAGTTAAACAGTAAACTTGTTATAAGTCAACTATGTGATTATTCATTTCAAGAGGTATCTACTTACATAAACCAATTTTCGTATACTTTTAAAACTATTGACAAACTATATGATATAGAGGTATATGTTTTTTAGACTACTGGGAAATAAATTGCAATGCAGGTTTAGAAGTTTCATTAAAATTAAAGCACAACTCTTGGAATAAACCGTACTCTATCCAAGAATTTGCGAGCAATTTTGAACAAGTTATTCATAAAATAAATATTGATAATATAACTTACACTGACTTCGAAGATGAAATTCTACTATCTTTTGGGGCTTTATTCAAAATCAATAATTCACAATTATTGATAAAATCTGAAATAGATAATGCCATTAAATTTACAGAGGAAATACTACACCAAACTCACACCACCCTTCTCGCCAATTTAGATAAAGACCTCATTACGTCCTACTTCACCTTCCCCGAAGAAATCAAAACCGCTTGCAAGCAATATTTGGTCTATTTTGCTCAGTTTTTGATGGATTTAGGCATCGAAGCAGATACCGAAATCAAAGAAGTTGCCCACCAAACACTATTTAAAGTAATTCCTAGAAACAAAGAAGAGTCATTGGATAAAATCCGTGAAGCACTCGATGTTTATCTCAATATTCCGAAAGATTTTGATATACAAGTCGCTCAAAATAACGATGTGGCTGTGCTGCAATGGCAAGCTAATATAAAACATTGGGAGAGTCAAGTTTTGATTGCTAAGGCAGCAATTCAATTAAAAGATGCGACAATTAATTCTCAAATAGCTACCATCGAATCTTTAAAACTATCCAATTACCAATACAGAGAGATTTTAGAACAGAAAAATTTAGAGAGCGAAGCCAAAAATGAGGTAGAAATTGCGGGCGGACTCGTAAAAGTAAAAGAATATGATGGAGATGGCTTTTCTATAAATTTGCCAGAAATACTACGAAGATTAAAAAGAATTTTTAAGTAAAAAAGCATGTGTGGTTTTGAGAAAATGGATGTACAACACTGACAGGGTTCAAAACCCTGTCAGTGCTAAATCAAGTAAATTTTAAAGAGCAAAAAAATAAGGGACGCCTTTCGAGCATCCCTTACTTCAAACTTATTATTCTGAAAAAGATTACTTCGCCAATTTAGCTTTCAAGTTTTGGTCGATAGCATCCAAGAATTCTTCTGTATAAAGATAGTGTTCGCCGTGGCTTACTTTGTTGCCATGAATACAAACTGCCAAATCTTTAGTCATTTTGCCGCTTTCTACGGTCTCAACACAAACTGCTTCGAGGGCTTCTGAGAAATCGATAAGCTCTTGGTTGCCATCCAATTTACCACGGAAAGCCAAACCACGAGTCCATGCAAAGATAGAAGCGATTGGGTTAGTAGAAGTTGGTTTGCCAGCTTGGTGGTCACGGTAGTGGCGTGTTACTGTTCCGTGAGCAGCCTCTGCTTCCATCACGTCGCCGCTTGGCGTAACCAATACCGATGTCATCAAACCTAACGAACCAAAACCTTGTGCAACCGAGTCAGACTGAACGTCGCCATCGTAGTTTTTACAAGCCCAAACAAAGCTACCGCTCCATTTCAATGCCGAAGCCACCATGTCGTCAATCAAACGGTGTTCGTAAACGATACCCGCCTCAGTAAATTTATCTTTGTATTCGGCTTGGTAGATTTCTTCAAAAATATCTTTGAAACGACCGTCATATTTCTTCAAAATTGTATTTTTTGTAGAAAGGTACAAAGGCCATTTTTTGCTTAATGCTACTTGGAAACACGAGTGTGCAAAACCTCTGATAGACTCATCGGTGTTGTACATACCCATTGCTACACCACCGTCTTTGAAGTTATACACCTCAAATTCTTGCGTTGTGCCGTCTTCGCCCTCAAACTTCATGGTAAGTTTACCTTTTCCTTTCACAACGAAGTCTGTTGCACGGTATTGGTCTCCGAAAGCGTGGCGACCAACGATGATTGGCGAGGTCCAGTTAGTAACCAAACGTGGTACGTTTTGGCAAACGATTGGCTCTCTGAAAACCGTTCCGTCGAGGATATTACGGATTGTTCCGTTTGGCGACTTCCACATTTGTTTCAAACCAAACTCTTTCACACGAGCTTCGTCTGGAGTGATTGTCGCACATTTGATACCCACGCCGTATTCTTTGATTGCGTTAGCGGCATCAATCGTAACTTGGTCGTTAGTTTCGTCACGATACTCGATACCCAAGTCATAGTATTTAATATCAATATCAAGATAAGGTAGAATCAATTTTTCTTTGATAAACTTCCAAATGATTCGGGTCATTTCATCGCCATCAAGCTCCACAACGGGATTGGCAACTTTGATTTTTTCCATTTTATTTTATTTGAGTTAATTGTTATCCTTTTAATAGTTAATCGTTTTGTCAATTGAACAAATCTCAATTAACTATTTTGATTAACCATTAATTTCCCTAAAAAACGGTGCAAAGGTAGGAAAAACGATGGAATAATCGAACTCCATAAAAGAAAAAAGATGAAATAAGACGATACGGAGATGAATGTTTGGAATTGGGGGCTAATCACGAAATTTTACATAAATATGCTCATCGTAGAGTTTGCCTTCTTTGACCAATGATTTTTTGAGGATGGCTTCTTTCTCAAAACCTGCTTTTTCGAGTACCCGCATCGAGGCCGGATTATACTCAAAAACCCCCGCATAAATTCGGTTAATTTCGTATTGAGCAAAAGCATGATTCACAACTTGCTTGATGGTTTCGCTGATGATACCCAAGCCCCAATAAGGTTCGCCGAGCCAGTAGCCAATCTCGGCATTTTTGCGGTAAATATCGTCTTTGAATAGCAGCCCGATGCCACCAACGGCTTTGCCTTCGTACTCGATGGCGTAGTTTTCGGCTTGGTTATGGGCAAATTTTACCCAATCGTGGGCATCGGCGAGGGTGTAAGGGTGCGGGAATACATCTTTGAGGTTTATCCAAATCTTATGGTTATTGGCCAATGCCGCCAGCGAGGCCTCGTCGCCGGCTTGCCATTTGCGAAGGATAAAATTTGGAGCCATAGATGGTTGATTAAAAATTGATTTGATTGCTGAGGGCTTGAATCAGAAGGTGGATGCAAACAAAGCTGAATTTTAGTTTTGTAATATCCAATCATTTAGATACTCGCTTAGACCCACCCCGTCTACCGACTATCGTCAGGCAGCCACCCCGCCCGAGCGGGGATTTTTTTAGTATTTTTGGCGAATACCATTTGCCCCTACTTTTCTTCAAAATTTAGTTCGTTTGATTCTAATATATTTTGGATACGTCCAGAATAATTAAATACAAAAATTAATTCTTTTTTCGGGATTTCGCCGTCTTCGTCTGCCCAACGCCAGTCTTCGCAGGTGGCATCGAGGCTATCGAGTAGAGTTGCCAACTTATTCGGATTCCGTTCTTTGAGAACAAATTGTTCCGAATCTTCGATGTAAATCGCAATTCGTTCGTCTTCGAGCCACGATAAATCGTTGAGCATATCTTCGAGCGAATCGAGGTTAAATCCGAATGAATCGGGGAATTCGAGAGCGTCGGCGATTTCTTCGTAAAAACCCCGAAGCGTCTGGATTTTATCCGATTCGAGCGGAATCACCGTATAATCTTGGAATTGCTCAATCTGATTGGTGATAATAAAATTGGCTGGCATGAAATGCGTGTTTCTGTTTAGTTGGTTTCTTGTTTGGGGTATTAGGTCAATGAATACATTTAAAATTAGCCTTCAAAACCTATTTTGGCGTGCGAGCCATCGCAAAAGGGTTTGTTTTGGGAGCTTCCGCAACGACAAAAGGCGGTTACTTTGTGTTGTTTTTTCTCATTTCCGGCGGCATCTTTGATGGTGATATTGCCATAAACAAGCAAAGGTCCGTTTTTCATTACCTCAACTACGGTATCGTTTTGTACTTCTACTTTGCCTTCTTGTTCGTCGTTCATGTAGTAAGACAAAGCCCCCGAAGGACACTTCTTGATTTGCTCAACAATTGCTTCGGTACCAGCCCCTTCGATGGTAACCCACGGACGTTTGCGAGGGTCGAATACATCGGGGAGTTGACGAAAACAGATTGCCGAATGAATACAAACGTGCGGTTGCCAAACCACCGTAACCTCGCCGTTGGTATATTTTTTTGTGATTTTCTTTTGCTCTTCCATGTTGAATGATTGTTTTTTACCCCTATCTCTTCCATTCTCTTTCCCCAAAATATGGAAAGAGAGGAACTCGTTTAAAATTATAGTTTATTAAACCCGAAAATTTATTTACTGTATTTGGCGATATGTTCTTTGATTTTGGCAATGCGGTTTTCGGGGCTTGGGTGTGAACTCATGAACTCGTCGCGTTGAGTTCCGCCACTGGCTTCGGCCAAGATTTCCATTACCTGAATCATTGCTTCGGGATTATAACCTGCCTGAATCATGTATTTTACACCAAATTCGTCGGATTGTAATTCGTCTTTGCGTCCAAACTTCATTTGCTGAATCTGAGCTACGTATTGAGCGATTTGTCCGCCACCCATTCCGCTGTAAGGGTCGGTTGTAGCAGTGGCTACCGCACCTACGAGACCTTGGTAGAAGTCGCTCTGAGCCATTTGCTGTGCCGAATGACGGTGGATAACGTGTCCGATTTCGTGACCAAGTACACCAGCCAACTGGTCTTCTGACTTGAGCCTGCCGAGCAAGCCCGCCGTGATAAAGATTTGCCCGCCAGGCAAGGCAAAGGCATTGACGGTCTGGTCATCGGCCAATACATGAAAATCGAACTGGTATGGTTGCTGAACGCCCTTTTCTTTAGCTTCAGCTTCTACTTGTTTTACGAGTTTATATCCTACGGCCTTGGCTTGCTGCTGTACTTCGTTATCTTGGTAGAGACCGCCGTATTCTTGAGCCATCTGCGGGGCCGATTGCAGTCCCATTGCTACTTCTTGCTCGGGTGTGAGGTCTATGTGTTGTTTTTCGCCAGTTATTGGATTTACTTGATTTTTGCTGTAATAACCGATAACAGCGATGAGAGCCATCACGACCCCAATGATTAATCTAAATTTTAGTCCACCAGATTGTTGCATAAACGTAAAGGTTCAAAAGTTCTATGTTCAAAGTTCAAGTATTTTGGATAGTTTTCAAAATTTTACTTCAAAACCGACAAAGCCGCATCTATGTAAGTAAAGTTTTCGGGCTGAAAATGGTGGATATATTTCGTAATCTTCGATTCGCCCAAACGTACCACTACAGCATTTTTATCTTTCAAAATATAAACATATTGCCCAAAAAGACCATTTTGCGAGGCAATTTTCATTCCTCGGTGATTCAGAATCCAGTATTGATAACCGTAGTAATCAACAGGGTTGTTGTTTTCGGTTGGGTCTTTGAGGTAGCTGGCTGGTGTGGTGGCCTCGGCAAGATATTTTTCGGAGATAATCTGCTTATCGCCCCACTTGCCGTTGTTCAGAACCAATTGCCCAAAACGTGCGTAATCGCGAGCTACACCATTGAAACAACAAAATGCTTTTTCGTGGTTTTTGCCGCCATCGAGCAGCCAAAGGGCATCAGATTCGGCTCCCATCGGAATCATGAATCGCTCCGAGACCAATTCCGAAATATTCTTTCCAAAAACTTTTTCTACGATTAATCCCAAAACCTGCGTATCGCCGCTGCGGTATTCCCAATTTACACCCGCTGGTTCTTCGGCTTCCATTTTGCTGACCATATATTCTTCGTCATCGCCGTAGTAAGCCAAAGCATTCATACTAAAATACCCTTTGTCAGATTCGTTGTAGTTCGTCCCCGAACTCATTGTTAGTAAATCTTTGATTCGGACTTTGGCCAAATCTCCATTTTTGAAATGCTCTACGTAGTTGCCCGCTGGCTCGTCGAGCGATTTGATTTTACCTTCGTCGAGAGCGATGCCTATCAAGAGCGAAATGATACTCTTAGCCGCCGAAAATGACCCACTGAGGGTTTTGGCATTGTAGCCATCCCAATATTTTTCGTAAACCAATTTTCCGTCTTGAATCACCAAAAAGGCGTGGGTGTCGTTTGAGTCGATGATTGCCATCAGCGAGTCTGGAATCTCTCTTTTATTATATGATGAATCAATCGGCCAAAGTTGCGGATTATCGCCACTTTCTACACTTCGGGTCGGGTGAGTTTTGTAATCGTGGATGGTATGAACACCCCATGAGGCGAAGTTTCGGAGGTGGGCGAGAGGGTTGGTAAATAATAATCCTGAGCCAATTAGCAAGAATCCGCCGAGGCTCAATGCAGCCTTTTTAATCATAATTCAATCAAAAATTAAGGTTTTTAGAATTGTTGTACGAAATTTAGCGTAAATCATCGAATACCAAATGAATCTTTCTAAGAAATTTGAATTAGTACCAAACTGAAAATCAATCGGTTAAAAATTATTTTTATTTTGATGAAACAAAAAAGGTGTACATTCTATTAATACAAGTAGTATATTTGGTAATATTTTACTCCAAAATAGATACGCGATAAATTTAAATCACTCTAAAATCCTTTTGTTTGTATGACGGATGCAGAATTAATGCAATCAGAACCCCTACTGATTGATGACAAGACACGCTTTGTGCTTTTTCCGATAAAGCATAATGACATTTGGCAATTCTATAAAAAAGCAGAGGCCTCTTTCTGGACAGCCGAAGAAATTGACTTATCGCACGATTTAAAAGATTGGGAAAACCTCAACGACGGCGAGCGTCATTTCATATCGCATGTTTTGGCATTTTTTGCTGCATCTGATGGTATCGTAAACGAAAACTTGGCCGTAAACTTTATCTCTCGTGTGCAGTATGCCGAGGCTAAGTGTTTTTATGGTTTCCAGATTATGATTGAGAATATCCACTCTGAAACCTACTCGTTACTGATTGATACTTACATCAAAGACCCCGTAGAGCGTGATAAAATGCTCAATGCCATAGATACGATTCCGTGCGTGAAGAAGAAAGCCGAGTGGGCTTTGCGTTGGATTGATAACGGAAACTTTGTAGAGCGTCTTTTGGCTTTTGCAGTTGTTGAGGGTATTTTCTTCTCGGGTTCGTTTTGCTCAATTTTCTGGTTGAAAAAACGTGGATTGATGCCGGGGCTTACATTCTCGAACGAATTAATCTCTCGCGACGAAGGTCTTCACCGTGATTTTGCGTGTTTGCTTTACACCGACCACGTAAAAAATAGATTACCCAAAGCCGATGTTTATGCACTTATCAAAGATGCGGTTGAGATTGAGAAAGAATTTGTGAGCGATGCCCTGCCAGTTTCTTTGATTGGAATGAATGCCGAGTTGATGTGTCAGTACATTGAGTTCGTTGCCGACCACTTGCTTGAGCAATTAGGATTAGAAAGAATCTTTAACTCGACCAATCCTTTCGACTTCATGGATATGATTTCGCTACAAGGAAAAACCAACTTCTTCGAGAAGCGTGTTGGCGAATACCAAAAAGCGGGTGTAATGGCCGATAAAGAAAAACAAGTATTCTCTATCGAAGAAGATTTTTGAGGTAATACTTTTCAGAATTATATTGTGGGAACACGCCTTGGCATGTTCCCACAGTTTTTTATAGACAGCACAACTCCGCCATTTCTGCAAAAAAAACTATCGAATTTTATTGATTTCTAAATCATAATTTACTCGTAACATTGACTTAACATTCTCTTAATATTGGAAATCTAATTTTGTACCCGAAATCAATTAGATTCAAAAAACCAATATGAACAAGTCAATTTTATTATCATTTTTCTTCACGATTACATTTACGATTACTGCTCTCGCCCAAGTTGGCTCTATCAAAGGAAACGTAACAGACGCAAAGAATAAAGAAGCTGCTGTCGGAGCTACTGTAAAAGTAGAAGGTACAACGCTTGGAGCAATGACCAACATTGAGGGTAATTTCGAGATGAAGAGAGTTCCGGCGGGTATGTACAAAATCTCTGTTACGTATGTAGGTTATCAAACAAAGGTTATCGCCAATGTACGTGTAGAGGCCGACAAAGAATCTATCCTGAACGTAGCGGTTGAAGAAGATAGCAAAACGCTCGAAACGGTTGTAGTAAAAGCACAACGTCTTACAAGTACCGACGTAGCGGTTATTTCAGAAATCAAGAATATCCAGCAGATTGTGGTCGGTATTTCGGGTCAGCAGATTCAGAAAACCCAAGACCGTGATGCTTCGGCAGTTGTACGTCGTATACCGGGCGTTTCGATTTTCGATGAGCGTTTTGTGGTAGTACGTGGTCTAAACGAAAGATATAATACGGTACTTTTGAATGATATTATCACGCCAAGTACTGAAATTGACTCAAAAGCATTCTCATTTGATTTGATTCCGAGTTCGGCAATCGACCGTATGTTGGTTTTCAAATCTGCTTCTTCAGATTTACCGGGCGATATGAGTGGTGGAGCTATCAAGATTTACACAAAGACGGTTCCAGATGGCAATAATCTCTCGGCGAGTTTCTCAATGTCGTATCGTCCAAATACAACGGGTGTCAACTACGATGTATATCAAGGCGGTAAAACTGACTGGTTAGGTTTTGATGATGGTACTCGTGCATTGCCTTCAAAATTCCCGACACGCAATAGCATCGCATTGGGCGGCAATAGCGAAGCGGTTATCAGTAAGTTTCGCCAGATGCCTGATTTCTATAACGTACAGAGAATGGCCGTTTTACCAGATTTCAGAGGCAATATCAACTTCTCGCACCGTTGGTTTATTGGTAGCAAAGAGATTACAAATATTTCGTACATCAATTATTCAAATACCAATCAAGGTGTGCAAATGACCCAAAATCGTTTTACGTTTGATGGTAGCACCGAGCGTTCGTACAACGACCGTGCTTTAAATCAGAATGTTAGAGTAGGGATGATGTCGAACTGGGCATTTATCATTAATCCTAAAAACAAGATTGAGTTCCGCAACTTATTCAATCAGATGGGTATCAAAGAGACGGTTTTCCGTACAGGATTTAACGAAAACGTTGATTTAGATAACGCATCTTTCCGCTACGAACAACGCAGTATTTATTCTGGCCAGTTGAGTGGTACACACGAACTTAACAAAACTACAAAATTAAAATGGATTGGTGGTTTGGGTTATACTTTCCGTTTGGAGCCAGATTATCGCCGCTACACCCGTAGCCGTCCGAGAGGTACAAACGACCCACTTAAATTCGACCTTCAACAATCTGATAGCCCTACGCTTCAGCAAGCGGCTCGTTCTTTCTCGGTTTTGGATGAATTGGTATTCACAGGCCGTGTAGATGTTGATAAAATCTTGAAAGATAACGAAGACGAAAAACTCAGAACAGTACTTAAAGTAGGAGCCTACGGCGATTACAAAGACCGTATTTTCTCGAACCGTTGGTACGGAATCACAAATCCGAACCGTCTATCGGGTGATAACTCGTTGCTAAGAAGCACTCCAGAAGAATTCTTCCAGTCAAGCAACCTCGCCGGAAACTCAGTTTACTACGGCGTAGGTACAAACTTTGAGGATAAATACCAAGCTCAGAACCTTTTGGCAGCGGCTTATGCACAAATCTATCATCCATTCAGCGAGAAATTCAACGCAACGGTTGGTTTCAGAGGCGAGTACAATAACCAAACTCTACAAAGCCGTGAGCGTGGTTCGGGTAATAAAGTAGAAGTCGAAAACCCAGTGTTTAGTCCGCTTCCGTCATTAAACCTTGCTTATAACCTCAATAAAAAGCATTTAATCCGTGCGGCGTATAGCATGACTTTGAACCGTCCGGAGTTTCGCGAGTTGGCACCGTTTACATACTACGACTTCGTGTATGATGTAACTCGTACAGGTTTTGTACCACGCCCTGATAAGCAAAAATTATTAAACGCAAGTATCTCAAACATCGACCTTCGTTACGAATTCTATCCTTCAGAAGGCGAAATGATTACAGTAGCTTTGTTCGACAAGCAATTCAGAAACCCAATCGAAGCAAAAGTATTTTACAATGGTAGCACGGTAGCCTTTACGGTAGATAACGCCGATAGAGCATACAGCCGTGGTATTGAGGTAGAGTTCCGCAAGCAATTGAGCCAAAAATGGACAGTGATTTTCAACGGTGCTTTGATTAAGAGTAACGTTAAATCAGGTCAAGGACAAAATAGCCTCGAAAGAAGCCTACAAGGACAATCGCCGTATTTATTGAATACCGGATTATTCTACGACAATGCTAAGAAAGGTATCCAAGCAAATATCCTTTATAACGTAATTGGTAAGAGAATCTTTGTGATTGGTGATAACCAACTATCGGCAGATATTTATGAAATGCCACGTAATGTGATTGACATGAGCTTTACGAAGGCTATCAGTAAACGCATGGATTTGAGAGTGAGTATTCAGGATATTTTAAATCAGAAATTCAGATTGATTCAAGATATTGACCGCAATAGTAAAATCACTGAGACGGATGGTACATACCAAGAGTTTCGTCGTGGTAGCTACGGTACAGTGGGCTTGACAGTTAAATTCTAAAAGTTGTTTGAATGTTTTGTTGTTTGGCTGTTAGAGAATCTGTAATGCACAAACAATCAAACCCATAAACTCGCAAACAACTAAAACATTATTGCAATCAAACAATTATTTTAAATATTTTCAAAAATGAAGAAGTTAAGTTATTTGTTTCTTTTATCGTTAGGATTAACGCTAATCAACGCTTGTAATCGTGGAGATGACGAAGAAGAAATCGTAATTCCTGCTCCATCAAATCGTAAGGTTGTTGAGGTATCTGGCAAAATCACTGCCAATACTACTTGGAAAGAGTCTGAAAAATATCTTTTGAAAGGTTTTGTCTATGTAGAGGCTGGTGCTACGCTTACTATCGAACCAGGTACAATCGTTTTGGGAGATAAGGCATCTAAAGGCTCACTTATCATTAAACCAGGTGCTAAAATCATCGCTCGTGGTACTTCTGTAAAGCCAATCGTTTTTACATCAGCTCAAGCAAAAGGTAGTCGTAATTACGGAGATTGGGGTGGACTTATCATCTTAGGAAATGCAAAGGTAAATAAAACACCAGCTACAATCGAAGGTGAAAACGTATCTACTTTTGGTGGAAGTGATGATGCCGATAATTCAGGAGTTTTGAAATATGTTCGTATTGAGTTTGCAGGTATCGCTTTCGAGACCGATAAAGAAATTAACGGATTGACACTCGGTGGTGTTGGTTCGGGTACAGAGATTGATTACGTACAGGTTTCTTTCAATGGCGATGACGCTTATGAGTGGTTTGGTGGTACTGTTAATGCAAAACACTTGGTTTCGTTCAAAAACCTTGATGACGATTTCGATACAGACTGGGGATACAGCGGAAACGTACAGTATGCGTACTCGCTTCGTGACCCTAACGTAGCCGACCAGTGTTCTTGCTCAGATTCTAACGGTTTTGAGTCTGATAACGACGCTTCTGGCTCGAATGCAACTCCTCAGACATCAGCAAAATTTGCAAACGTGAGTGTATTCATCGCACAAGGCAATGTAAATGCAAAATACCGCTCGGCATTGCGTTTACGTCGTAACACCTCGATTTCGGTTTACAACAGTATTTTTGTTGGCGACTGGCAAGCAAGAGGTGGCCTTGAGTTAGAAGGAACAGCTACACAAGATAACTTCAAAAATGGTAAAATGCAGTTGTCGGGTATTATCATGGCGGGTATGGTTAAAGGTAAACCACTTGTTAGCGGCGACGAAACAATGTTGAGAGATGTTGCTCGCAAAAACCAATTTGGTCCTGCGATTGATGCACTCGGCCTACCTACCAATTTCAATATTGCATCGGGTAAACCAGGTTTAGCTTTGGCATCTTCATCAAAATTGATTGGTGCTGGCGTAACATTGCCAAGTGGATTTGAATCGAATACAAATATCGGTGCTTTTGGAACATCGGATTGGACAGAAGGTTGGACAAACTGGGACCCACAAAATGCTGATTATTAATAGTATTACACACGAATCTTGCAGAAATAGATTTGTTTAAGGAATAAAACTTAAGGTATGGTGAATCAGTGGTATCAAAAAATGAATCAAGCCGAACGCACCGTACCTGTTTTTGATACTGCTTCAAGATTTTGACCCGCCTCGTGCGTGGTTCAGCTTGATTCATATTGGTGTTGTTTAGAAAAGTCGGGGCTTTGCACCGACTTTTTCTCGTTTAATTCGGATACAAAAAAGCCCCATACCGAAGTATGAGGCTCAGTTGTTTTTGAAGAATTACTATCAAATACCCGCTTCAATCTGAAAACGGAATGTATAATTAGGCGTGAGCGAAGCTTTATTGATTAAATCATATCGATTGGTTCTGACAGCCTCCCATTGTAGTTTTAGGCGATGGTAGTTTAAGTATCGTGTTAGTCCTACCGAGTAATCAATCTGTTGTGGCTCTGATAGGCGAGTATCACCCGTCGGTTTTACGATGGTGTAGCGTCCGCCAACTTCCCAATGGTTCTTAAACTGGTACGCAGCTTGGGTATTAACGCCAAATCCATTGTAAACCACAACACTTGTTTTGCCATCTTTAGAGGTTGTAATTGGCGATAATTCAGTATTTCGATTCATGTATTCACCCAAAAAAGACCAGCCATCGTACTTAAACATCGCATCTACAAAGGTTTGCTTAATATCGCGAGGTTCTTGTAGGAGAGTCCCTAAAATGCCACCACTTCGCAACGCTTTGTTGTTGATATGATACGTTGCCCCAATCGAGAGTTTTGGCTTTGATTCTCGAATCCAATCCCCTTCCGAATAATCCCCTCTCATGGCAAATTCACCCATCGGTAATAATTCAACCCGACCCGTGTAGGCAAATCCTGCTTTATTTGTACCAATATTTCGGCCTTTGCCTGAGCTCATTGCTCCTTTTACGATAAAGAGAGCGGTTTTACCTAAATGAGATTCGTTGACAAATTGTACGCCGTAATCACGGTCGATATTGAAACGTGCATTGGCGGTTGAGCGGTCAGGAAATTGTAACTCAGCCGAAGAGACTACACGCTCACGGTTGCCGGGGAGTTTAGATTGTCCGATAATCAAACTAAGGGTTTTTGTGGCTTTGTAAGTTACGAAGGCATCTCTGATTACATTCGGGAAGCCAGTATTATCCCAGTCCATATCGCCACGACTAAAACTTAATTGGATATTGTAAGTCAGTTTCTTCGACCACATAAATCCATCCATTCGTAAGCGTAGGCGACGCACAAAGTATTCAGACGAAAGATAATTTAGTTTATCATCAAAAGTAAATCCGAGGCGATTCTGCATCCTGAATCGGAGATTGAGCGAAAACGTTGAGTCGTTGTCGTAAATCCTTAAACCGTTGAATTTTTGTGGTTTTTTGTCGGGAAAATAAACAGTTTGAGCTGTAGCTTGATGATAGATAATAGCAAAAGTAGCCACCCCGAACAAGGTAGAGAGAAATCTTTTATTCATTTTTCTATTGGTGTTGTTACAAACTAAATTTTATATTTTACTTATGACGTGGATTTATGCAAAAAGAATATAAAATTAATGAAGTAAAAAATTAGGTGTTCTATTTTTAGTAGAACACCCGAAGATATTTGAGAAAAACGGAATCTTAACCTACAATCCAGCGGAAGAATACAAATAATGTCGCTGAAAGTAAAATGGCAACAGGAAGAGTTAGAACCCAAGCCAAGAGAATACTTTTTATGGTTTTGGCCTGTAAGTTTTTGATACCTTTACTGGCCACCATTGCACCCGCAATACCCGATGAAAGCGAGTGTGTGGTACTAACTGGTAACTTGAACCATGAAGCCAAACCGATGGTTGTAGCAGCCACTAACTCAGCCGAAGCACCTTGTGCATAAGTAAGGTGAGATTTACCGATTTTTTCACCAACAGTTACCACGATACGTTTCCAGCCTACCATTGTACCAAGACCCAACGAAAGCGAAATCATCAAGATAACCCAAAACGGAGCGTGGTCGGTGTAGCGACGGATACCTTTTTCTTCTTTGGTTGCTACTTTTTTGAGTTCTTCTTTAGCTTCTTGGCTCATCACCACATCGTCGTCTTCAATCAGTTTCTTTACGTTGCTACTGATTGTAAGCATCGCTTTGCGAATATCCAAAGAGTTTGTTTTATCTACTTTACCCGCACTGTCGGCAACGCTATGCAAAAACGAAACGCTCTTCTTGATTTTAGCGATACGCTCAAGGTCGGTTGTCGAAGAATGTAACGTATCAATTTTTGCCAAATTGGTTTCGATAACTGCCAAATCTGGCTTAATTTCTTTGAAATCAATCGTTTTATTTACGGCAAAATATGTAGGAAGAATACCAATTAGAATCAACATCACAAGGCCGATACCTTTTTGTCCGTCGTTACGTCCGTGGAAGAAACTCACGAGCGTACAAGTCGTAATCAAAATAGCACGGATAAAGAAAGGAGGCTCTTCGTTTGGTTTTGGCTCATCGAATACTTGGTTTCTGACTTTTTTACTCAATGTTTTACGAAGAACAAACATCAGCGTAACTGCCAAACTAAAACCGACTAAAGGCGATAAGAAAAGTGCCGCAAAGATTTCTTTGGCTTTATCCCAGTTTACGGCTGCCATTCCCATTTTATTTTCAGGAATAAGAGCGTATCCAAGACCCACACCCAAAATCGCACCGATAAGTGTGTGCGAACTCGAAGCAGGCAGACCAAAATACCATGTACCGAAGTTCCAGATGATAGCACTAAACAAAAGTGCCAAAACCATCGCTATACTGTGATATACGTTAGAGTCAATCAATAATTCGACAGGTAGTAGGTTTACGATACTCATACCTACACCTACACCGCCGGTGATTACCCCGACGAAGTTTACAATACCCGACCACACAACCGCTTGGGTTGGTTTGAGCGAATTTGTATAAATAACTGTGGCTACGGCATTGGCTGTATCATGAAATCCATTGATAAATTCAAAAACGCAAGCAGCAAGAAGACAAAATGAGAGAAGTAAGAATACGTCTGTTTCTAAACCAAACATGATTTTAGAGGTTGTTTATCTGTTATTTTAGCTACTGATTTCTTAAATAAATGATTCGAAAATCAATGTATAAAAATCAATAACTCTAATAACAATTTTACGTTTATATATTGGTGTTGTAATAATTTGGTACAAAGTTGCTTATTTGCCAATAATCTTGAAAAAATCCAATGTTAAGAAATTGTTAAATGATTTAATATTAGCAATTTAGTAAATTGTAAACTAAGTATATGCAATTTTTCCCGCAGAAGGTCGCAGAATTAAAAAACCGCAACCGCGGACGGTCGCAGACCATCGCAAATGAATTAGTAATCAGCGAATATCTGCGTTACTAAATCAGCAGGAATCTGCGAGAAAAAAATCATACTATTTAGTTTACACTGTATTTAATAGCAGATATTCATCAAATTTATATAAAAAAAATAGCCGTACGTGACGCACGGCTATCATGAATTTCAGAAATCAAGTCTTAGTTTCTTCCACTTGTTTGGGTTGCCGAAGGCTGATTTTTTCTGGCCTCTTGCATAGGGTTTGAAGCTCCACCAAACGGACGCTGTTTGAACGCCTGAAAACGTGTCGGCTGACTTGGTTCACGCGGGAAAGCGTTGTTTGAAGTATCAATATCCGCAATCTCGTAGTATGGGTCAAGTACAAATTTAGCTACTTTTTTCTTAGTCGTAACCGTTTTCTTGATTTCGACATCATTCACTCGCCAGATTTCGGCTGGGTAGCGAACTACCTCGCTTGTACCGTCTTCAAACTCCATCTTCACGATAACTGGCATTGGCAAGCCACCTTTATTCTTCAATTTCAATACATAGAAGTTATTGCCTGCTTCGATTAACTTACGGTCTTCATCCGAAAGGCTCGCCAAATAAGCCTCATATTTTTTCTTATCGTTTTCGGTTACGGCAAATCTATCGTAGCTGTTGTAAAAATCTTTCATCGTAGAATCTGCCTCAACAACCGTCTGTTTAATATCCGTTTTGTTACGCATATTGCTCAATGTTTGGCGTTTTTCTTCGGCTTCTTTGCGTTGAGCAGCCTTAATAACCTCTGGATTTTGCGAATCAATGCTGTACCATTCTACTTCGGCGAGGTCTTGGTCAACTGGCTCAACACCGTAGAACCAACCTTTCCAGAAGAAATCCAAATCTACACCCGAAGCATCTTCCATCGTACGGAAAAAATCGGCCGGTTGTGGCGATTTGAAAGCCCAACGACGAGCATATTCTTTGAAAGCATAATCGAATAATTCACGACCCATGATTGTTTCACGGAGAATATTAAGACCCGTTGCTGGTTTTGCGTAAGCGTTTGGCCCTAACGAAATCACGTTATCTGAACTCGTCATGATTGGCGAAAGTTGCGATTTATCGGTTTTCATGTACGGAACGATATACTGCGGCTCGCCACGACGTGATGGATAATCTCTATCCCATTCTTGCTCGGCAAGGTACTGACAAAAAGTATTCAAACCTTCATCCATCCAAGTCCATTGTCTTTCGTCAGTATTTACAATCATCGGGAAGAAATTATGACCCACTTCGTGGATGATTACGCCAATCATTCCATATTTTACTTGCTCTGAGTACGTTCCGTCTGGCTCAGGGCGTCCGCCATTGAAGCTAATCATCGGATACTCCATACCGCCACCCGCTGTTGCGTGGCAAGAGATTGCTACTGGATACGGGTATTCGATTGTACGATTTCCGTAAGAACGAAGCGTATGCTCAACTACACGAGTCGAGTATTGTCCCCAAAGCGGATTCCCTTCTTTTGAATAGAAAGACATTGACCAAATCTTGCGACCATTGTTGTAAACATCGGTTTGCATGGCATCCCAAATAAATTTACGAGACGACGTAAAGGCAAAATCACGTACATTTTGTGCTTTATAAATCCAAGTTTTTTTACCGCTTGGTTTGCCTTTCTCGGCAGCGATAGCCTCATCTTGCGTAACAATAACAACTGGTGTCTTAGAGTTTGCGGCTTGTTTCATACGCTGTAATTGCGTAGCCGATAACACTTTGTCGTAGTTCTGGCATTCGCCAGTAGCACCCACGATGTGGTCGTTTGGTACAGTGATTTCTACTTTATAATCGCCAAATGGCAATGTGAATTCGCCCTGACCCAAGAATTGCTTGTGTTGCCAGCCGTTTACGTCATCATAAACCGCCATACGAGGAAACCAGTGAGCGATGAAATAATTGTAATTGCCATCTTTGGCAAAATACTCATAGCCTGAGCGACCGTAGTATTCGGTAATGTTGTAGTTCCAATCTACTCTAAACGAGAAAAACTGACCAGTTTTGATAGGCGTTGACAATTCTACACGCATCATGGTGTTATTGATGGTGTATCTCAAATCGGCACCTTTGAGGTCTTTTACGGCCGTAATTTTGTAACCGTATTCTTTATTGCCAGAGATATTACCTCTGACAGCACTCGGAGAGTTTAATCCCTGAATGGCATTGAAAGACATCTGGTTTTCTACGCCACCTGTTTTGCTAAGGGCATTGATAGAGTTTTTCTCGAAAAGGTTTTGGTCGAGTTGTAGCCAAAGATAACGAAGTTCGTCTGGTGACTTATTGGTGTAGGTAATCACCTCAGTACCGATGATTCTCTGGTTGGCGTCATCAAGTTCTACTTTGATGTCGTAATCGGCTTTTTGTTGCCAATAATCTTTACCCGGAGCACCCGAAGCAGTACGATAAGTATTTGGGGTTGGGAGCATAGCACCCAGTTGCTCAAAACGAGTGTTTGCGTTGTATTGGGGGGCTGATGAAGGTTGCTGTGCAAATGTCGTGAGACTAACGACACTCAACAACAAAATGAGTTTTTTCATATAATAAGGGAATTGCTTATTGATTTTCTGCGAATTTAGCAATTTTCAGATTCCCTTATCAAATTTTCGGTTCATTTGCTTAAATATTGCGACAAATGGGATGTGAATTTAATCCTGACAGGGTTTGAACCCTGTCAGGGTGGTGACTTAACTAAGCCGAAATCCACTTAAACTCGTATTCTAATGTAGGTATTTTTGTACGTTCGGCAACTCTACGCAGACGAGCCGGTAGATTCATGATATAATCACGGGCTTTTTCGCCAGCTTCGTTGAGTCCAGCAATTTTTTCGATATTCCACTCGGCAATCAATCCTTCCATGATTTCGATGTAATCGTTGGTCGTGTAAACGCCCAAACGCTGAGCGGCATCCGAGAAATGCGAAAAAGTCTCACCAATTCGGATACCCGTTTCACGCAAGAAGTGAGCCGGCATAACAATTTTCTTTTTCATCATATCTTCAAAAGCCAGCATCATTTCTGATGGGTCAACTTCAAAAATACGACTCACAAAAGATTTGTACGCCTTGGCATGACGCATTTCGTCTGAGGCAATCACACCACACATTTTAGAGAGGATACTATTGCCGAATTGCTTAGCAAGCGTAGCCGTACGGCGGTGCGAAATGTTGGTCGCTAACTCCTGAAAAGACGTATAAACGAAGTTTTTGTAAGGGTCAGTTCCTGTCTGAATATCAAACCCATCGGCGATAAGGTACTGGGTCGAAACCTCCATTTCACGCATATTCACACGTCCCGAAAGATACAAGTACTTATTCAATAAATCTCCGTGGCGGTTTTCTTCGGCTGTCCAAGCACGAATCCACTTTGTCCAGCCATTAGGCTGATTCTCTTGGTCAACTCCCTGCATGGCTATCAACCACGACTCGTACGTTGGCAGGGCTTCTTCGGTGATAGTATCGCCAATCAATACAGCGATGTAATCGTAAGGAAGCTCTTTGGCCGACTCTTGGAGGAGTTTTACATCTGGCAAAAAATTCTCAGAGGTCGAATCTGGTAAGAAATCGGATGGCTGCCAGTTTTGCTCAATTGGTTTGAGATACTCATTGACAATCTCATCCATTTTCTCGGCGATATAATTCATCACCTCGATTCTGATGTTCGATAATTGCATTTTATACTTTTTAGTTATTGTAAGAATCAACAAAAATTATACAAATCTAACGATATTAATCTGATGAAAATTGAAATATTAAAATTTAATTTAATCTATCGAATTAATAGATTTTGAAAATTGTTGTATTATTTTTGTGGTCAAATTATTCATAATCAAATATTTAGGCTATATGATTGAATTTCTGAAACAACCTTGGCACTGGTCGGTAGCTGGGGTATTAATAGGGCTTACGGTTCCTACTTTGTTGCTTTTGGGCAATAAAACCTTCGGTTTATCTTCAAATTTACGACATATCTGTGCAGCGGTGATACCCGCAAACCTCGACTTTTTTAAGTATGATTGGAAGAAAGAATCTTGGAATCTGTTTTTTGCGGGCGGGATTCTCGTCGGTGGATTTATCGGCACTCATCTGCTGACTAACCCCAACGAGATTATAGTCAATGAAAAGACCATCGCCGACCTAAAAGAATTAGGCTTGACAGATTTTACGGGAATGTTGCCATCAGAGATTTTTGATATAGCTAATCTGTTCTCGCTAAAAGGACTGATTTTCTTTGTTTTTGGTGGATTTTTGGTTGGTTTTGGTACTCGATACGCCAATGGTTGTACTTCGGGACACGCCATCATGGGGCTGTCGAATCTGCAACTGCCATCGCTCATTGCCACCATTACTTTTATGGCGGGGGGCATCTTAATGACTCATTTTGGGTTACCTCTCATTTTTAGTTTGTTGAAATAACCTAATAATTCTCAAAAAATGAAAAACTTTAAATACGCCATCGTAGGCATCATATTCGGAATCGTTTTCGTAAAAGCTGAGATTATTTCTTGGTTTCGTATCCAAGAGATGTTCCGTTTTCAGTCATTTCACATGTTTGGTGTTATCGGCACGGCCGTTGTGGTTGGGTTGATTTCGGTACAAATCATCAAGAGGTTTCACCTAAAAACCCTTTCGGGCGACAGTATCAGCATCAACAGCAAAACATTCAATAAAGGAACAATCATCGGAAGCCTACTTTTTGGTTTTGGGTGGGCCATTACGGGTGCTTGCCCGGGGCCGTTATTTGCCGAAGTAGGCAGTGGTTATTGGGCAATTTTGGTAACTTTGCTGAGTGCAATACTCGGAACGTGGACCTACGGATATTTCCGTGATAAATTACCTCATTGATATTATTCTTAAACGCAGTAATGTTTAAATATAAAAGTTTTAATAAAACCTTACTTTTAGTAGGATTGTCGCTTGCATCAATAAACAACTTGCAGGCACAAAGCTACACCCATTTTACACTCTGGAGCCGTTTCTTGATTAGTAAACAATTCAACGATAAGTTTACGGTTTCGGCTGAATACTTGTACCGAAGACAGAATAATTTTTTGGTTTCAAAGCTGAATATCTTCGAAAATCCACTCCTGAACTGTGGAAGAGTTACGTTTTCTTATCGACATAAGAAGTGGCAATATTCACTTTCACCGTCGTATTGGGAATCAAACCAATTATTAGGTAGCGAAGCCGATTTTCAGCGAAAAGTAAATCCCGAAATAAGGCTTATGGCTGGTGTTGAGTATTTTGACACCAAACCCAAAAGGCAGTTTCAGTGGCGAACTCAATATGAGTATCGGATATTTACCGATAGGATAGTAGGGCGGTTTCGGACGAGGGCTTTAGAGCGATTTGTACTCAACGACGACAATGATTTTATTCTCTCTGCCGAACCCCTTTTTGGTGTAATGCCAAACTATAATCCCAAGCTTTTTGAACAATTACAAATCAGTGCGATTATACAGCATCAGTTTACAAAACACCTCGAATCGGAGTTGGGGTATCGCTATGTGTTTCGTCAGAGAAGAAGTACCCCCGAAATCGACCACGAAAATGCACTCGTAGCGGGTGTTTTTGTGAGGTTGTAGAGAAATTAAGACAGGCAATGACGGTAGCTTCTGCGATTGTTTGTATTTTGCAAAAAGTTTAAAAATCAATTATTCAATCCTAAAAAATGAAAAAAATAGTATTGTTTTGCCTGATGGCTTCGGTAGCAACTGCCCAAACAAAATCAGTGAAATTGGTACGTGATGATGCCAATAAAAAAGTACAAGTATTGGTTGATAACAAGCCATTTACGGCATATTTTTATCCAGGTGAGAGCGTGCTTAAAAAGGCTGTTTTGTACCCAGTTTATAGCCCCAAAGGTACGCTTGTTACGCGTGGATGGCCGCTCGACCCACGAGCTGGCGAGCGTGTTGACCACCCGCATCATGTAGGTATTTGGCTTAATTACGAAGATGCCAATGGTCATGATTTTTGGAATAACTCAAATACCCCGCCGAGTGCAAAAGGAACTTACGGAACTATCGTACATACGGGTATTAAATCGGTTAAATCGGGGGCAAAGCAAGGCGAATTGGTTGTGACGGCCGATTGGCTCGATAAAGAAGGCAAACTGATGCTTACCGAAGAAACGAAGTATATTTTTAGAGGTAATGATAACCAAAATATTGTAGATAGAATCACGACGTTGACCGCGGCCGATAAAGAGGTTTTATTTAAAGATGTAAAAGATGGTTTCTTTGCGATTCGTGTAGCTCGTGAATTAGAACATCCATCTGATAAAGCCGAGGTTTTTACCGATGCCAGCGGAGTAGCTACCAAAGTACCTAAATTAGATAATACGGGTATCACCGGAAACTACCGCAACACCGAAGGTGTAGAAGGCGAAGCTGTTTGGGGAAAACGCTCAAAATGGGTGAATCTTCGTGGTAAAATTGGCGAAGAAAACGTAAACATTGCCATTATCGACCACCCTAAAAATGTGGGTTATCCATCGTACTGGCACGCTCGTGGATATGGCTTATTTGCCGTGAATCCGCTCGGACAAAAGGTTTTTTCTAACGGAAAAGAAGAGTTAAACCTAAAATTAGCACCGAAACAATCAACCACATTCAGATACCGTGTTGTGGTGGCTTCAGAAGGCCTTTCGGATGATGCCATGAATAAGCTAACAGCCGATTTTGGCAAGTTATAAATAGCACTGCTGGCATGGGTTACTCATGCCAGCAAGTTAATTAGTAGTTCCCCGAGAGAAATCTAAGATTTCTCTCGGGGAACAATTTTTATACTGTTTTTGATTTTGTTTTTGAGAGGCGATGCAAGGCAAAAATCCCCAAACCGATGGCAATTAGCATCCAAAACTTCATTAAGAATACTATTAACTCTTCTGCTGCAACCCAACCATCTTTAAATGAATCCCAAAGGCGTAGAAAAACATTAGGTTTATAGGGTTCGATTACCGTCGGATTTACCATAAAAGCCTTTTGTGTTTGGGTACGTTGATATATTGTGATATTGACTGTACTATAATTGACTCGGTCAGATAAACTTAGATTATTTATTTTGTAATTATCCGATTCTATTTGATGTTCGAGGCGGTTATCTTCGGCGATATTTGCCTCTAAAATTTTACCATTCTTTTCATCGTTTATTTGTTGTTTTCTTTTATCAAAATTCTCTAAACGGTTGATTTTCATAGAGTTAGATAGCATCGTAAGGTTTACGTCTTCAGTACTGACATTTCGATAATCAAGAAACTGAATGTTTTTATTGAGCATGCGAACCAAACTATCCAGATTACGATTAGGGACACGTAAACTGAGGCTATTTTCAACATTAAAAGTGGTAATTTCGACCAATGAATCGGCACTAATAGGCTTAGTTTCTTTACTAATAATATCACTACGGAGTTGGTTTTGGGTGATAAATCCACCGTATCGGGTGGTAACATCTTCGATTAAATAAGTTGTCTGACGCACGTCCTTAGTTTCAAATTTTAAGTCGGCCGAACGGATAAATTTTCTATCTTGAAGATTTGCTTTTGGGACAGTTGTGGTAGAGTTCGGCTCAGTAACAATTGCCTGAGTAGAATCTGCACTTTGCTGGTGGATGTATGCGGCATTTTCTTGAGTTTGGGTACAAGAAAAAATACTCATAGTCAGAGTAATGAAGGCGAAACTGAGCGTTAGTTTTTTCATAGTTTTACGATTTAGAATTTGTAAAGACTAACGCCCCATATCTGGTAATTATTTTAGATTTTTAAGAAAATTTTAAGAATTTTTTAAAATAATTTTAAGTTTTAATTTCCGTTCAATTCAAACTTTGGTATTTTACTATTAATCTTAATATAACTCCCCGAGAGAGTCGCGTTATGGCCAAACCCACACTCGTAAGCATCGCCTACGTAATCTATCGAAAGACCCGTTGGAGCAAAACTTAGCTTGAACTTGCAATTTCCGTACTCGTTATTGGCGTAAACAGCTTGGGAATTACTCAACTTTAATGAAACCTTATCAACAATGGCTTGGTTGTAGGCAGGTCCGTGCGTGAGCGATAATCCCGCAAATGCGATTTTATCTTTGCTTATTTGATGAATTTCGATGGTGCCTACGCCATTATCTTCGGCATACTTGTAGTGATACGTTCCAGTTAGATTTGCACCAATAGGCTTATCGACTTGTTTTTCGGTGGTTTTTATTGCCGAGAATTTCATTTCGGGAGCATCTTTTTTTGAGCCGTACCAACTTCCCGAAAATACATTACCTTTTATTTCACCAAAGTACGAACCCGTTATCAATCCTTTGGTATTAAATTCACGGAGGGTGATGCTGTTTCCATCTTTTGAACCAATGATTTGTATCGGTTCTTTTTTATAAACAACCTGACCATAAATCAAATTATCATCGGTTGTGAGTGTAAGGGTAATTCCGAATTTATTGTTGATTTTACCCACAAAAACCTGCTGAGTAAGTTTTTGACCGAAGGCCATGCTCGAAATAAAAATCAAGAAAAGCGTTCTCATTTAGAATTGGTTTTGAATTGAACCCCGAACATACAAGATTTTTTCGGATTTTGGTAGATACATCGCCACAACACTGATTTTGTGTTAATTATTTTGGGATTTTATTGAAGTCATTATTTGAACCTTGCCCCCGAAAGTGTAGTTTTGTAACAAACTCAATCATCAAGCCTTCATGTTAGTCCTAACCGAACAATTTTCAGTTGCCAACCATTTTCTTGCCGAACTTCGTGACAAAAATACCCAAAAAGATTCGATGCGTTTCCGTAGAAACCTTGAGCGTCTGGGAGAAATCTTTGCCTACGAAATCTCGAAAACGATGCACTACCAAAACATAAGTATCGAAACACCACTTGGTATAAAAACTACCCAACAAGTAGCCCAAGCACCAGTTTTGTTGACGATTATGCGTGCAGGTTTGCCGCTGCATCAAGGTTTACTGAATTTCTTCGATAAATCAGAAAATGCTTTCATTGGGGCGTACCGTGGCAAACACGATGAAAAAGATGCTTTTGAGATTGAAATGGATTACATCACAAGCCCCGATATTCATGGCAAAACATTGATTATCTGTGATTCGATGTTGGCAACGGGCAAATCGGTCGAGAAGGCCTACCATGCGATGCTCCGTTACGGAATCCCTGCCAAAACCCACATCGTTTCGGCGATTGCGAGTAGAAGGGGCGTTAGGTACGTACAGGCTCGGATGTCGGAGTGTAGATTGTGGATAGGCGACGTAGATGAAGAATTGAACTCAAAGTCGTACATTGTGCCAGGACTTGGCGATGCAGGCGATTTGGCATTTGGGGGTAAAGTGTAAATATTTAATAAATTGAAACCAGAAACTTTAGCAATACACGCTGGGCAGCACCCCGACCCAACGACGGGGGCAGTTGTGCAGCCGATGATTCTCTCTACAACCTTTGAACGTGCCGAAGATGGGAGTTTTATTGAAGGAAGGGATATTTATTCGAGAGCTTCAAACCCCAATCGAAGGGCTTTAGAAGCAAAATTGGCGGCGTTGGAAGGTGGTACTGATGCCGTGGCGTTTGGCTCAGGGCAAGCCGCTACGATGAGTATTTTTCATAGTCTGGGTGCTGGTAGTCACGTGATTCTGCCCGATGATATTTACTACGGCACTCGCTACATGATTGAGAGTCTGTATGCTAATTGGGGGCTGACTTGCTCGGTGGTCGATATGACCGACCTCTCACAAATCAAAAAAGTAATTAAGAAAAACACTAAACTCATTTGGGTAGAAACTCCCTCAAATCCGAGTTTGAAAGTGGCCGATATACAAGCAGTTGTAAAAATTGCTCATGCCAAAAACATCCTTGTAGCTTGCGATAACACATGGGCTACGCCCTATTTTACGAAACCATTTGAGTTTGGGGTAGATATAATCATGCACTCTTCGACCAAATACTTTGGGGGGCATTCGGATATTTTGGGTGGTTGTGTTATCTTGAAAAATAATACTGTGATTACCGAAAAAATTAGGCTTTTTCAAACCGTTGGTGGAGCGACACCCTCGGCTTTTGATTGTTGGCTACTTACTCGTAGTTTATCTACATTTTATGCCCGAATGCCGATTCACGGAGCTAATGCAATGAAATTGGCAGAGTTTTTAGAAACTCACCCAAAAATCGAAAAAGTACATTACCCCGGACTCAAGAGTAATGAATACCACAAAACAGCTAAAAAACAAATGAAAAATGGCTTTGGCGGTATGCTGTCGATATTGATAAAAGGTGACGAAGCCCAAGCGATGCGTTTTTCGTCGAGTATGAAAATCGTAACTCACGCAACGAGTTTGGGCGGAGTTGAAACGCTCGTTGACCATCGCCGCTCGGCCGAAGGCGAACACTCGGTGAGTCCGCCGAACCTGATTCGGGTTTCGGTAGGTATTGAGAATATCGAAGACCTAATCCAAGATTTTAAAGAGGCTTTGGATAAACTGTAAATCATCAGTTTACCCTTCTCAAAATATATCTTTTATTCACTTTGCCATCACGCTCGTAGATGGCAATTTCATTTTTATAGAAATTAGCTTCGCCTAAAATACTCCATTGGGCATTATCTGCAAAAATTGCCAATACCCTTTTGTAATCCGATTGCGATTTTGTACCGGTCGAATCCGTAAAAGAAACACTAAAATCGAGGCTCGTAATTCGCCATTTTCCGTAATAAATAGATTCGTTTTCTTGATTTTTGACCTCAAATTGCCGATTCCTATCAAAGCGAATCTGGTGTCCTTGTAGGTTTGTGATTGGACTTTGCTTTTTTCGACTTTCTAAAACATAAGCATTTTTTATGTGCCAAGTACCGAGTGGCAGGTCTTCGGTTGGGGTCGCTCGTTTGATAATTGAACACGACGAAAAAGATACGATTGTGAGGAAAATGAGGAGGTTTTTCATGGATTGATGGTTAAAATATATAGCTCTTAGGAATGACACTTAGACTTTCCACACTATATGAAAACGAATATATGAACTCTACGTGTCAATAGATTGAGAAAAAAAATTAAGTTAAAGTGTTTGAGTCAAGATTTTGACGATGCAATATCAATCAATTTCAAAATGATATGTTCAAAACTGATGAGTGTAGAATTTTGAACATACGGCTATACTCAACATTATTAAATTGTTAAGTATTTATTTTTCTAATATTCGAGATTTAATAATTTGTTAATTTTGCTTTGTACACAGTCAATGTATATTTCAAAACTTCATTAAACAAAATACCTAATTTATGAGAAAACATCTACTTTTATTGCTGAGTTTTCTGCTCAGTGGCCTATCGATTTATGCACAAGTAACAACATCTTCTATCAGCGGTATAGTATTAGATGAAAAAGGTGAGGGTCTTCCTGGTGCAACTGTTACAGCAACTCACGTACCATCTGGTACAAAATACGGCACAACAACCCGCACAGATGGACGCTACGCTTTGCTCAATGCTCGTGTAGGTGGACCTTACCAGATTGAGGTAACTTTTATAGGGTACGATAACGAAAAAGTTGAAGGTATCACCCTTCAATTAGGCCAGAAATTCTTGCAGGATTTCAAGATGAAATCCTCATCTACAACGCTTCAAGAAGTTGTCGTAAAAGCAAGCGATATTATCAACGGTACTCGTACGGGGGCATCAACAAGTATTGGTAATGATAAATTGAGAGCCTTACCTACAATCAGCCGCTCGACTGCCGATTATACACGTCTGAATCCTATGGCGGCCGAAGGCGGTAGTTTTGCGGGTAGAAACGACCAATTTAACAATTATTCGCTTGATGGAGCCATCTTCAATAACCCATTCGGCTTAGACGCATCAACACCTGGTGGGCAAGCAGATGCACAGCCAGTCTCTTTGGATGCAATTGAGCAAATTTCGGTTCAAATAGCTCCTTATGATGTAACCCAATCAGGGTTTACGGGTGCATCTGTCAATGCAGTTACAAAATCTGGTACAAATCAGTTGAAAGGTACGATTTTCGGATTTACTCGAAATCAAAATTTGGTTGGTAATAAAATTAAAGATGTAACATTCGAAAAATTAGATTTAAGTCAAACCCAATTCGGTTTTAGTTTGGGTGGGCCATTAGTAAAGAACAAATTATTTTTCTTTGTAAATGCCGAATTCGACCGTCGTTCTGATATTGGCTCACCGTTTTTACCAGCTGGAGCTGGAGCAAGTGGTTCTAATGTCTCGCGTGTACAAGCATCTGATTTACAGTTAGTCTCAAGTTTATTGAAATCGACATTCGGTTATGAAACTGGAGAATTTCAGAATTTCTCACTAAAAACTCAAAACCAAAAAGCGATTGCTAAGATAGATTGGAATATTAACAATAATCATAAGTTGGCATTTACATTTAATATGCTTGATGCCTTCAAAGAAAAACCAGCTCACCCTTCGGCAATCGGTCGTCGTGGACCTGATTTCTTGACACTTCAATTTAAAAACTCAGGATACCGCATTAACAATAAAATTTACGGAGGAACCGTCGAGCTTAAATCCCAATTTAGTAATAAAGCCGCCAATAAACTACAGGTAGGTTACACGGCTTTCCGTGATTCCAGAGACCCATTCTCTACACCATTCCCTGTATTAAATATTGGAAAAGACGGGGTTCGTTACATTGTAGCTGGGCATGAGCCATTCTCAATCAATAACGTACTCGACCAAGATGTTTTTCAATTTACCGATAATTTCAATATTTACGCTGGCAAGCACACACTTACTTTTGGAACCAGTCTCGAAAGATTCGACTTCAACAACTCTTTTAATCTAACCGGATACGGTGCAAGGGTATTTTTCCCAGACGTTGATATTAAAGACTTCACGGCTTTTGTGACCTCAAAAGGATTTGCCGATGAAGTCGGAGTAGCAAAAGCAGCAGCACAAAATAATCAGTGGTCTTTAGCAGAGACAAACTTAGGCCAGTGGTCACTGTACGGTCAAGACGAATTGGCGGTGAATAGCAAGCTAAATTTAACTTACGGTTTGCGTATTGACATGCCTCTGTATTTTAATACAAAACAAAAAATCGAAGAGAATATCAAACGAAACGAAGCCGTATATTTACCAGACATTACCTACTACAATGAGAAAGGAGAATCTGTTAAATTCGACCATACTGTTTTACCAAAACAGACACCGTTGGTTTCGCCAAGATTGGGTTTCAATTATGATTTAAAGGGCGATAAAACACAGCAACTACGTGGCGGAAGCGGTTTATTTACGGGGCGTTTTCCGTTTGTTTGGATAGGCAACCAGGTTGCTAACCCAGCTTTCTTTTTCTATTGTGTAACAGACCCCAACTTCAAGTTTCCGCAGGTCTGGCGTACAAATTTAGGTTATGATTATCAAACAAAAAGCGGCTGGATAGCCTCTGTTGATGTTGTTTATACAAAAGATATTCACTCAACAATGGTACGAAATTATGGCTTGAAACTACCAACGGGTAAATTGAGTGGTGTTGATAATCGCCCTATTTACTTGGCATCAGACCGTGCGATGGTTTTTGGAGGCCCTACCAATGCGTATGTATTCTCAAACTCAACTTTGGGGTCATCATTTAATACATCGGTGCAGTTAGAGAAAACTTTTGCCAACGGAATGTACCTTAAATTTGGCTATAATTTCTTAGATGCCCGTGATGTGGCTTCGATAGACGCCGAAATCTCATCTGATGCTTATGACCGTAACCCTGCCAATATACTTCATACCAACAGACCAGAATTGGCACCCTCTCTTTACGGAAATCGTCACCGTATTATGGCGGTTGGAACCCGTAAATTTACATACGGCAATATGGCCACTACCATTTCGGTATTTGGCGAATATGCTCAAGGCGGACGTTACAGTTACACTTATGCTGGCGATATTAATAATGATGGTTCGGGCTTAAATGATTTGATTTTTATACCAACCGATGCTCAAATCGACCAAATGCAATTCAGTGGAAACGCCGCAGCTCAAAGGTCAGCTCTTAAAAATTATATTGCCAATGATAACTATTTGAGCAAGCACCGCGGACACTACGCTCAAAAGTATGCTTCGCTTGCACCATGGTATTCAAACTGGGACTTGAGAATTCTCCAAGATTTTAACATCAAAAACTCAAACACAATACAATTAAGTGCTGATATTTTGAATTTCGGTAATTTGCTTAGTCCAAACTGGGGCGTACGTCAGTGGGCGGGCGAGACTGGCTTAGCACAGCCTATTGCCGTTTCTGTTGTAAATGGGGTACCAACTTATTCATTTGATACTAATCAAAAATCGGCGATTCAAAACCGTTTCGATATTCTCTCACGCTGGAGAATGCAATTTGGTTTGAGATACATTTTCTGATGAAATACCTAAATCAAGTAAAAATAAGAGGCGTTTGGAATAACAAACACCTCTTATTTTTTTAGAAAAAACTATATGACTTTACACTTGCCGATTCGCCTACTAAGATTAATCGACGAATCAATTCGGCGTAGCTAATGCCCGAATGCTCGGCAAGTACGGGCAGATAACTATTGCGTGGGTCGAGATTGGGCATGGCATTGACATCCAAAATATATACCTCGCCATCTTCGGTAACTCGTAAATCGGTTCGAGACATACCTTTCAGACCAATCAAATTGTGTAAATCGAGGACACTTTTGCAGATTTTTGCTTGTAATTCGGTAGATAGGTCGGGATTGAATACTCTGATGGTTTTGCCAAACGAACTGCCCGCTACATAGATGCTGCGTTCATCATCGGGTCTGATTTCCATTGGAGGTAATGCTTCGTAGCCGTCACCTGCTTGATTCGGTATAACTCCAACCGTAAACTCTCGGCCTTCGATATAGGGCTGTAGGAGTAAATCGGGGCTTTCGGTCAATAACTGATACGGAACGTGCGAAGCCGAAAAAATCTCAATGTTGCGGTGGCAGCTCCCAAATCGGGGCTTACAAAGATACGTACCCGCCGTATTGGGTACGATATCTTCGACATTCAGGATTTCGGGGGTATTAATGCCAACCTCTTTGCAGAGTAATGGTAATTGGGCTTTGTCCATTGCCAGCAGTTGCGATGCTAAATCGCTGGCGTTGTGCTGGATGTTATTGTGTTCGAGCCATCGGATTACATCAACTTGCGAATAGCTGTCGAATCCGTAGCAGACATTGAAAATAATATCAAATCTTTTGAGAAAACTGGCAAATTGCTCATCGAAACCCATAAAATGAGTGACAAATGGGTAGTAATTGCTCGGAGTACTTTGTAATAACTCGGCAATGGTCGATGCAAAAATGTTTTCTTGGTTAGGTGTAAGTACCGAGTCGCTGTATAGGTAAAGTACGCTCTTTTTCATCAGGATTGTTTTTCGGCAAATGTAGTACGCCAGTATGAAGCCAGTTTGATGGATATGTCAAGTTATTGTTAAAAAAATAAAGCGACAGGCAGAGCCAATCGCTTTAAACAAACATTAACCTAAACTAAATTTATGATGAAACAAAACTAATACTCTACCGAAAAAAGAAAACGGAATGGAGTCCATCCCGCTTTGATGCTCATACGTGACAAAAGTTTTGCTGACTAAGCAGCGAGTAATCTATCTTCGATTAAAAACTCTCTAAATACTTCGTCGAAATCATCCGACTCAAACGCCTCATCGTACTGCTCGTTGTCATAATCTTCATCCAAGCGTTCTTCGCTCAATCCGCAATTAAATCTGTTTGTTGTGTATTTCCAGTGTGTTTTCTTAATGATTCTCATGGTTATTTGTTTTTAATGGCACAAAATTAGCCCAAAGATATTAACACAAGATTGCTGGAATGTTAAAGAATCAAGAAGAAAGGCACACTCGCAAGGTAAACGACTTAACAATTTCTTAACATAAACATAATATATAATTCAAATTGATTGTTTCTGAAATTGTCGATTATTGCAGTATCAATCAATAGAAAATTATTATGTCTGAAAAGAAAAAACAACTTACGGCGGTTATCGTCGAGGCGATTAGCTCTAAGGTAGAAGGTTTGGAAGAAAAAGGAGCTAAAAAACTAAAAAAATCAATCAAGAAAGCTGCCGAGAAAATTGCCGAGAAGTATATCAAGCAAGAAAAGAAAGCTGAGAAGAAAAACAAAAAAGAGGTAAAAAAAGCAGAGAAAATTGCTCTAAAACCTCAAAAATTGAAAATAAAAACAACTAAAACCGATAATGTTGAATAAGAGCTTAAACGGAAGAGGAAAAGATTTTTTCATTTTAGTTCGCAAATAAATAGCCATCCCATTTGAGATGGCTATTTTTATTTAGGCTTTCAAAGGTTCTTATTTCTGATATGCTACTGCTGTTTGTGTCTGTGTACCCAAGCCATCAATTCCAAGCTCTACAACATCGCCGGGTTTTAGATAGGTGGGTGGTTTTAGCCCCAAACCTACACCCGCAGGCGTACCCGTAGAGATAACGTCTCCCGGTAGAAGAGTCATAAATTGGCTCAAGTAACTCACAATTTGCCTAACCGAGAAAATCATATCGCTCGTGTTGGAGTCTTGAAGCATTGTGCCGTTTAGCTTCAACCACAAACGCAAATTTTGTGGGTCGGCAATCTCATCGGCAGTTGCCATAAACGGCCCCATCGGAGCAAATGTATCGGCACTTTTGCCTTTTACCCATTGTCCGCCACGCTCCAACTGAAACTCACGTTCGCTGTAATCATTGTGTAAGCAATAACCAGCCACGTAATCCATTGCATCGGCTTCTTCTACATAACTCGCTTTTTTGCCAATAACTACGGCCAATTCTACTTCCCAGTCGGTCTTTACAGAGTTTTTCGGGATAACCACATTGTCATTTGGCCCGCACAAAGCAGTTGTAGCCTTGAAGAAAACTACTGGTTCTTGCGGAATCGCCGCACCCGACTCGGCAGCGTGTTTGGCGTAGTTTAGACCAATACAAACAATCTTTGATGGGCGAGCCACACACGACGCCAAATGTACATCATCGGCTACTGTGGGGCAACTATCGGCATTTGTTTTGAGCCATTCGGCCAAACGATTGATACCATCTGTACCGAAAAACTGTTCGTTATAATCTTCTCCGAATGCCGATACGTCAATTTTTTTACCATCGGGCAATATCACACCCGGATTTTCTTTGGTTGGATTGCCGAAGCGAAATAGTTTCATTACTTAAAATTTATTGAATAGACGAAAACTCTGATTAACGTTTTGTTTTTGCTTTTTGAATAATAAGTTGTCCGATTTTTGTACCTGCTTTTAAGCCCTCATCACAAGCCGAACGGAAGTGGATTCCGCCATAAACACGGCTTACCGATGCCTGCGAAGCGGCTTCTCTAAATGACTTGAACTGGCCAACGCCGTGTCCGAAACGGTGTTCGGTAGAGTCAGTAAATGCGACATTATCGCCAAATAACGAAGTCAGTACTTCTGCCGAAGCACCCGAAATCGTACTGTGTCCACTCGTATATTCTGGGAAAGGCGGAGTCTGCAAATACGGAGTCCATTTAGGGTCAACATTGGCGTTGATTACCGTTTCTGGTCTGATTTTGTGGCTACGGTATTTTTCGTCCCAACACGCAATGAAAGCATCTCTCAATGCAAACGAAACCAACATATACGCTTCTACTGTCTGTCCAAAACTCGCCTTTTTGTTTTTACAGATGGTTTGGGTAATCGCCAACCAATGCCCACCCGGAGTCATTTTTTTATTGGCAAACATCACGTGGCCTACTACATTCATCACAAAAGCGTTATCATCCCAAAACCACGCAACACGTTGCTCTTCTTCGCTTAGGTTTTTTCCGATATTATAGACTTCCATCACCTCTTTCATAAACGGACTCGTTTTGTTCAAATCATACGCTGGAGGTCGTGGAGGCATAAATTGATTTGCCGAATCGAGAGCTATCGGACGGATTTTACCCCAGTTTGGCTCAACCGCATCGGCATACGCAGGAGGCGTTGGTACCCAAGTGCCGGGTTTATTTTGCAAAGTATAACGAAGCCCACGTGTTTGTGGATATTTGTCGGTTTTTGCATACGCCATGATACTCTTGCCAACTTCTTCGCCGTACTTCATCGAGCGGTCAATCACATCGCTTGGTACACCAGCGTCTTCAAATTTTTTGTACAAATCTTTCTCGAATTGGTCGTATTTATCAACCGAGAATGTCAATCCACGAGCCACCGTCATAAAAGATTTCAAACTTGCCAATGGGTAGCAGTACTCTTTGCCTGCTTCGGGCTGCGGAACTTCTTTGAGGTCTTTGATTTGCCCAACCATTGATTGGTAATTTTTATCGCCCGGAACATACGCTTCGTAGGCCGCCAAATTGGCATAAGAATAAATACGGCTGGCTACTGGTGGCGAAAAAATATCAAAAATCATCACATCGGTTAGTTTGTAGAATGCCGAGTGAAGAAAATCTGGGTTACTAACAACAGGATTGTATTCTTCGGGTTTTTTGCCTGATTTACAGGCGTTTATCCCAATAATTAATCCAACTAAAAAGAGAAGTTTTAGGTTTTTCATTGGTACTTTTTTTGGTTTTGGCAAATTTCGTTCAATCATAATTAACTAAAAATGACTCTAATCAATTAAATCAAACAGATACTTTCGCTACAGTTCAATAAGTCGTAAAATTAGCAGTATTTTGGTAGAAAACAATATAAATTCTGAATTGATGAAGTAGTTATGTTTACAAAATAAAACCCGACGAAGTCGTCGGGCTTATTCGGTTCGCTAAATTTGTCAGGAAAAAAATAATATTTTCTTCTTATAGCGGTTAGTGATTCCCAAAATCCCCAGGCTAACGACACAAAATGTGCAATTAGACTGAAATTTTCTGCAATTTATTGGTTATGTGCAATAAATCAAAATTTTTTTAGAATAAACTCCCTTGTATAACTTGTGGCTTAATTTGCGGTTCGGATAAGGCGAAATCCCCCAATTGATTGAGTTGCTGAATCCAGTATTTGGTAAGCTCAGGGGCAAATTCGTTGCTACCACAATGTACAAATATATATGCCGTGTCGAGTCCACGTTTAAACCACTCCGTTAGCCTAAAATTCCATTCGTCAATACGCTGATAATCAGTCGGGTGTAACTCATTTCCGACAAACCTAAGCGTAAACGTAGAAGTCGTCAGGGTTTGGTGTAAAACATCTCTCCGACCCGAAACATCCGACACCACCAAGCCAACGCCTAAGTCGTGTAGCATTTGGCTTACATCATTCCAGACTTTGGGGTTACTGAACCAATTCGGATGCCGAAACTCAACGGCTATAGGTAGTACTTTGGGCAGGTTTCGTAGATAGTTTTCGAGATTTCGGAAATGTTTAGGCTCAAATGTAGGTCCCAACTGCAAGAACGTTGTGCCAAGATACTCGCCCAAGCCTAAGATATTGGTACAAAATTCTTCGGTCATGGCCTCGCAACCCAAAAGCATCCTGTCGTGACTGATAGCTTGCGGGAATTTCGGACAAAATTTAAAACTTTCGGCGGCAGATTCTTTCCAGCGTTCGATGGTGCTTTCAGCCGGAATCTGATAGTGCGTTACGTTCAATTCGATGGTGTTGAATTGACGAGTATAATGATACAGAAAATCTTTTTCTTTGGCATTGGATGGATAAATCTTACCAACCCAATCGCGGTTTGACCAAATCGGAGGGCCAATATAGACTTTGGGTTGGGGGTTTGGCGTTTCGGATGTTAAGATTTTACTACTAAATTGATTGTCAGGTGGGAGTGTAAAATCTACGTGCGAAATATCTTCTAATTTACCGAAATCCATTATTTATGTGTTTTTGGAAGTACTTTTTGATAACAAAAAAGCAGAGAGCAAAGTTGTCTTGGCAAAAATAAATTGTTTTATTTATCCTGTCAATCAAATGCACAAACACTTATGAAGACCCTAATTGCTTACACTCACATTATTGCCTCGGTTATGGGGCTTATCACATCAACGATTGTTTTGGTAGCGGCCAAAGGCACACAGTTTCATCGAAAAATGGGCTACGTTTTTGCAGTAGTGATGCTGATTATCAATATTTCGGCTTTGATGATTTACCAATTGACGGGAAAATTTAACTTTCTACACATTTTTGCGATAATATCTTTGGCATCGCTTATCAGAGGTATGTTGCCCGCCATGCGTCGTAACTCGGCCAATTGGCTACGTGTACACATAACAGGTATGACTGCCGCTGCATTGGGCGTGTGGGCTGCGGGCGTAGCTGAGCTAATCACACGCGTGTTGAGGCATCACCTTACGCCAACGCTTACGATTGCCTTTGCGGTGGGTGTCGGTGTTGTATTCTTTTTCTTGATTCTTTATCTCAATATCAAATACATCAAAAAGTTAGATTCTTACCGTACTTCGTAGATTCGGCAGATGTGTTGGTCTGAATACGGAGTAGTATCGAAAATAAGTTGAACCGACTGGTTTCCAATCGTTTGCCAGATTAAGTCTTCGTTTATTCCGTATTCGGTACCGTTATTGGCCACAAAAATATACTTCGGATTCTCGGCGGTTGTCCAAATCATCAGTTTTTGGTCGAGAGTTGGTTCAAGCAACCATTTGGTGCTTTTGCCCGAAACATCATCCCAAATCCTTTCGGATAATTCTCTCATTTTTTCGACCCACCAAAACAACGAGTAATTCTGACCCCAAACAAATGGGCCGTGCGTTACTTTATCGGTTTGGGCATCATCCTGAATATTAAAAACGTACAATTTCGAGTATTCTTCGTTGGCTCCTCGCTCAATGTGCAGGTTTCTCACTTCAAAGCCCAGACCCATGTAGCTCGGCATATCTGTTAGGAATAACCCTACAAAGAACCGCAGATGATTGGCAGTACGGAAAAACTCATCGAAACGAGGGTCGTCTTTATCGGCGGTAATGATGGTATAATTTGGTGCAAATTGTCTGTTTTTGAGGTAGCTGTAATAATCTACAAATTTTTGCATGAATTCGCCCGAACCAACAACAGAAGACTGTAAATCGCCCAAAGTGGCTTCGGCTTCGATGGCTTCGAGGTGGTCTAATTCGTTACCAAAGCCCATGTAATCTGGCTCTACCAAGAAGGTTTCGGCAAAAAAAGCAAAATACGGAACACCTTGTTTTTGTACAAATTTCTTGATACTCAGCAAGGGGTCGTAGTACTCCTTCGGATTTGGAATATCGGATTTTAAATTTTCAAAATCTGGCACGCCATCGGGTCTTGGCTGGATGTGTGCCATATCGCCACGCATAAAATCGAATCCGAACTTTTGCTGACACTCGTAGTATTTCTTACAAATGTAGTCCCAAACAGGTTTTTGCGGATTATCGAAATCGAGTTGCCAATTGGCGTTATCATCTTTTGAATGAAAAAGCTTGTAGCGAGTCAGCGGGCCAAACACACGAGACATTGCCTGTGGCTCATCGAACTCATAGGTGTACCAACGGTTTCCGTTTTCGTCTAAGATATAATCATCGGGGTTGATGTGCAGCCCACGGTACGGCGGAGCCATCGTCATTGGTAGCGTTTCGTAGCCTTGATTGATAATATCCTGCATGATTTCGACTCGGCGACGAAGACGACCTTTGGGGTCACTGACATGCCCAAAGATGATTTCGAATCGCTGTGCATCGGTCAGAATCGGGATTTCGGGCGAAAAAAGTGTATTTTTAGAGAACGAAAGCGATGTGCCGTTGGCGGTGCCATTGCGACCGATATAATGCCAAATGATTTCTTCGACTTCGCGATAGAGAGATTCTGAATTACTGGTAATGCGGCCTCCTACACGGCGAACCCATTCAAAAAAACGAGGGTACGCAATCACTAATTCCGAAAAACGGTCGTTATGCGGAATCACATCCATGCCCACACTTTTGCCCATTGCATGAAGCAAATTTATCGAAACTTTCAACTGCTTTTCGACAGTATTGAGGCTCGGTACAGCACGGGCAAGTTCTTCGCTATAAAACTCTGGATTGATATTGAAACTAACTTTTCCGTAAAGACTACCTACCACACCCGGCTCCCAAATGGGCAGAAGGTGAATAGAATCTTGCGATTTAGGGATTGTCAGAACATATTTTACAACATTAAAAAAGCTATCAATCGTACGAACATTGATACCCACCATGTTGGATGTTTTGAGCCAATTTCCATCTTGGTGGTGTCGTACTGGGCTTTCGATTGTCTGATTGGGGTCAAGTGCTTTTTGGAGCGTTTCGGTACCGAGACGGCGTTGAAGAATCCCGAACACATCATAGACATTGAGCTGTACCGCAATCTCTGGAAGTAGATTGGGTATGTAGGATGTCTGATGCGACTGATACTGTTCTTTATAGACGTAGTGATACTGACGCCACAAGTCAAACAGTGATTGCTGTGGTTCTACTCCATTCATTAGTGTTAAGTCATCATAGGTTATTGCAAAAATAGAAAACCACAAACAGATTTTTATCAGAATGGTCTTTTTTTTTGTATTTATATGTATTTGGGTACTTCCTTACCGCAAAATAACTATAATCAATATTGATTGCTTGGTAGATTACTTATTGTGTAAAATTGTAGTCTCAAATACAAATCATGAAAAACTGCTTATTTTCGTTGTTTTTTATCGGATTTATTTCGTCCACTATCGCACAACCCACAGGCTTTGTTGATGAATTTATATCAGATAATTGGATTACCCCCGTCGGCCTGACTTTTGATAAATTGGGTAGAATGTACGTTTGGGAGAAATCGGGTAAGGTTTACACGGTTATTAATGGTCAAAAATCCGAAAATCCAATCATTGATATTAGTGAAGAAGTCCTTGATTTCAACGACCACGGACTCGTAGGCTTCGCTCTCGACCCCAATTTTCTGGATAATGGTTACATTTATCTGCTTTATGCTGCCAAATATAATTATGTCGTAAATTTTGGTACACCACGATACGATGTAGCTCTTAACGAAGGATTCAAAAAAACGATTGGTCGAGTTACGAGATATACATTAAACGATTCGTTATCAGTAGATTATGGAAGTCGGAAGGTTCTACTGGGCGAAAACCTCCAAACAGGAATCCCGATTTTGGTTGATAATCACGGAGTAAATTCTCTGGTTTTCGGAACCGATGGCTCACTTTTGGTTTCGGCTGGAGACGCTTCTCTTACAAGCGAACCCCCACAAGACGATACACAAAGTGCATGGTTTTTGGAGGCCGTCGAGCAAGGGCTAATCTCGACTACCGAAAATGTAAATGCTTATCGAAGCCAATTAAAAACCTCATTAAATGGTAAAATCTTACGGATAAACCCCGAAACTGGCGATGGTTTACCTTCAAATCCGTTTTATGATGCACAGAACCCACGCTCGCCTGCTTCGAGGATTTGGGCATTGGGACTTCGGAATCCGTATCGTTTTTGTATCAAGCCAAAATCAGGTAGCACAAATCTCTCGGATGGGAATCCCGGTACAATCGTTTTGGGCGACGTCGGTTGGTATCATCGAGAAGAATTGAACGTTATTTCTAAGGGTGGCCTAAATTTAGGTTGGCCAGTTTATGAGGGGTTAACGTTTGAAAATGAGATATTTAACAATCCTATTTACAAGCCATTGGTTCATACTTTACCTGCTGTTGAGTGGCGAGGGGCGTTTGCACAGTCTCGAATCAATAACGAAAACTATGTGGTAGGTTCGCCCGAATTCAAGGGCAAGGCTTTTTCGGGAGTAGCCTCGATTGGAGGGGTTTTTGACGAAGGAACAAATTTTCCGAACCAGTATCGTGGACTTTACTTTTTTGGCGATTATGAAGGCTGGGTAAAGGCATTTAGGTTCAACGAAAAAAACGAGGTGGTAGAAGTCATTGATTTTTTTGAAGGTACTTTCCCGACGTGCTTCGCACAAAACCCAGTTGATGGCAATATTTATTATACCAGTTATGATTATCCAGATGTTCACGAAATCCGCAAAATTACTTACGACCTCAATGCCAATCTACCGCCGAGGGCGATTGTAAAAGCAGACCCGTATTTCGGTAAAAGTCCGCTAACTGTACAATTTAAAGGTACAGAATCGACCGACCCCGAAAATAAAATTACGCAGTATGAATGGGATTTAGGCGATGGCAACACAACCACTGCCCCCGATGCTACGCATACGTATGTTGCAAACGAATCGGAGCCAACAACTTACGCAGCATCGTTGACAGTTACGGATGCAGGTGGTAAATCTTCGACCAAAACAATCAATGTATTTGTCAATAATACTCCGCCGAAGATTAATTCGACAACTCTTCAAAACATCAGTGAGTTCGATAATAAAACAGAATTTAAAACTACGCTCAACGCTGATGTCAAAGACGAAGAGCATAAAGACCTGAGGTATCAATGGCAAATTGTACTTTTTCATGAAGACCACTCGCATTTTGTGGGCAATATCAACCGACTCCAAGACGAACTTGTGCTACCAGTAGTGCCGTGCGATAAGCAGAGATATTTTTACAGAATTACTCTAAAAGTAACTGACCCGACTGGGCTGAGTAGTGAGATTTCGCAAGATATTACCCCTAAATGTGCCGATAATGTTGTGATTTTATCGAATGAAGTATCGGTTTCGCCAAATCCAACAAAAAAACAGATAAACCTGTACGGAATTGACGATTTAGATAACAAAAACCTTTTGGTTCGGCTCTTTGATATTCACGGAAGACTAATTGTGGAAGATAAAGGATTTTGGAAAAATCTCAAGCAAAGAATAGAGAAAGAGTTTGATAGTCAGCCGATTGGAATTTATTTGCTGAATGTCAGTTTCGAGAATCAAAACCAAACATTGAGGATTTTGAAAGAATAACTCAATGTGGCACGTTTCATCAAACGTGCCACATTTTTGTATTAATTCTTTCCGCTGTCTTGGGTTTTTCCTGCGGCGTTTTTCTGAGGAAATCCCGGTTGGGTAATCTCGAAATTTTCTTTTGCTTTTGTATCCGCCACAATCTTACGAACATCCGCCAAAAGCTTTTTAGCATCGTACACGACACCGTCTTTTACGGTATATTTCACACCACCTACTCTTGTTACCTCATTTTTATCGTTTACTTTGATAGCTCCTGTACCATAAAGAGTCTTGAAGTTCGATAAAGGATTCTCTTCGGTAATCACAAAATCGGCCAATTTGCCAACTTCAACCGAGCCAATCTTATCGGCCATTCCGAGTGCTTCAGCTCCTTTGATGGTTGCCGAGCGAATCACTTCGAGCGGATGGAATCCCGCCTCACGCAACAATTCAAGCTCACGGACGTACGCAAATCCGTACAATTGATAGATGAATCCTGAATCTGAGCCAGTTGTTACTCTACCACCACGATTCTTGTATTCGTTTACAAACTGCATCCAGATTCTGTAATTTTCTTTCCATTGTATCTCTTGCTCAGTTCCCCAATTCAACCAATACGAACCATGCGAGATTCGGCTTGGACCATAAAAACGCCACAAAGCGGGCAGGGTGTATTCATCATGCCATTCGGCACGACGAGCAAGCATCAACTCGCGGTTTGCTTCATAAATATTAAAAGTTGGGTCGAGCGTAAAATCCAGTTTCAATAATTCATCCATAACCTTATACCAAGTTTCAGAACCTGGCTTGGCTGCTTGTTTCCAGAGTTTACCGGCTTCTTCAAAGCGGTTTTGCTCGTTGTTGTAGTTATAATCGGCTGGATAATTCTGCAAAGTACGTTCGTCAAATAAAGCCTCTGGCAATCCGTACCAGTGTTCCATTGTGGTTAGGCCAGCTTTTGCCGTAGCCAATACATTCATACGAGCCACTTCGAGTTGAGCATGGTGGCAAGCCGAACGCAACCCGATTCGTTTGTTTTCTTGCAAGGCAGCCTTAAAAACTTCGGGTTCGGCCCCAAAAAACTTGATTCCATCAGCTCCTTTAGCAGCGTTATCATTTACCCATTTTTTTGCTTCTTCGGGCGTTGTGATGGGTTTATCACTCCCCATTCCAAAAGCCGTATAAGCTAAGATTCGGGGTGCAGTTATTTCATTTTTTTCAGATTTACGTTTGTGTTCGAGCGTCCAATCCAGTCCATTACCTGCCGATGGGTCGCGGATTGTAGTGATACCATGCCCGAGCCATAGCTTAAATACGTATTCGGCTGGAGTTCCCTGCGATTTTCCACCGATGTGTCCGTGCATATCCACAAAGCCCGGCATGAGGTACATTCCAGTACAGTCTAATTCTTTATCGCCTTCTTTGAGTTGCGGGCGGCGTTTGGGGTCAATCGGTACGCCCGGATACCCCACTTGCGATATTTGAGCAATTTTGTTTTTTTCTACAACAATATCTACAGGCCCTAATGGCGGAGCCCCCGTACTATTGATAAGTGTAACACCTCTGATAATCAGGCGGTTGGTTGTTACCTCGCCCTCGGCACGGGGTGGTGCTTTTTCGATTTGAGCAAAAACGGAGTAATAAACGAATGTGATGAAGAAAGTAAACTTAAATTTCATACAGATAGATGGGTTTTACATTTTGGAATAAATTTAAGAGATAATTAGAATTAATTTTAGAGTAAGTCTAAAATATTCAAAAAATCAGACCCATAATTTTTGAAACCTATTACATTTGTGGAAATTTTTAACCAAAGAAAAACGCTCTTTCACTGTAGATTGAGTATAAGGGGTCGATGAAACACTTTATTTCGCTTGATGATGTAGCGGATGTAAACGAATTAGTACAAGAAGGCATCCGTCAAAAACAAAATCCTTTTGCTGACCAACACCTCGGAAAAAACAAGACCATCGGTTTGCTTTTTTTCAATTCGAGTCTCCGTACACGTTTGAGTACCCAAAAAGCTGCTCAAAATTTGGGCATGAATGTAATGGTTATGAATGTCGGGCAGGATAGCTGGCAACTCGAAATGGAAGATGGCGTAGTAATGGATGGTGGCAAGGCCGAACACGTAAAAGAGGCAGCGGCGGTTATTGGGCAATACTGTGATATTATTGCAGTACGTGCTTTTGCCGAACTCAAAGACCGTGATGCCGACTACCGTGAGGTTGTGATGAATAAGTTTAGGCAGTATGCAGGTCGCCCGATTGTAAATCTTGAATCGGCTACCCGACACCCGTGCCAATCTCTTGCCGATTTGATTACGATAGAAGAACTACGCAAGACCGCCCGCCCAAAAGTTGTATTGACTTGGGCTCCGCACTTCAAGCCGCTTCCGCAAGCGGTGGCCAATTCGTTTGCCGAATGGGTCAATCGTACAGATTATGAGTTTGTTATTACTCATCCCGAAGGCTACGATTTAGCACCAGAATTTGCCGGAAACGCTCGTGTAACGCATAACCAACTCGAAGCATTTGAAGGTGCAGATTTTATCTACACCAAAAACTGGTCTTCGTATAACCATTACGGGCAAGTACTTACCCAAGACCCTGCATGGAAAATTACTGCCGAAAAAATGGCTTTGACCAACAACGGCAAATTTATGCACTGCTTGCCTGTAAGACGAAATCTAAAAGTTGATGATGCGGTTTTAGATAGTCCTAACTCGGTTGTGATTCAGCAAGCGGGCAATCGTGAATGGTCGGCTCAGGCTGTTTTAAAGAAGATTTTAGAGGATATTTGATACAGAATTGTGTTCGTAAACCCACTATATTTCGGGGTCGAGATTCTTACCTCGACCCCTTTTTGTATCTTAACTTACGTTGAAATCAAACATTACGCATAGTCATACTTCTTTTTCAAAAGCTAAAAAATGTGTACATAACCCATCAACGGTGAATATCGGAAAAACTTCTACACAGCATTTGTACTCCTTTCCGTCTTTGCGGTAATTCAGCACTTGTACTTTAAACTTTTCCAATTTTCTTAATGAATCTCTAATTTTTTGTTTAATCTTCTTACTGGTTTTCTCACCTTGCAGGATACTTGGTTTATTACCTTGAATATCCTCAATTGTGTAACCCGTCAAACTAAAGAAATTGTGGCTTAGCCAAATAACTTCTCTTTCAGAATTAGTAACAACAATCGAATAGTTTTCTTCTAAATAACTTCTTAAAGGATAGTCAAACTGCCACCTGAACTTATTCTTAAGTTCATCAATTTTTCTTATATCATTGGCAATATTTATCCTTTTTGGCAATAATGGATGAGCCAAGTCCCAGCAAAGCAATGGTGTTGTTAACATTTGAACTCCAGAAGGTTGAAAATTAGAATAAAATGTCATATTCAAAAAAGATGTAAGCACCAAGACGTAGTCAACTTTGGCGTTATTATTTAAGTCAAACCAATTGATTAGTAGGTTTTCCCTCAACTATACTTGCACGCATTGTTTTGGCCGCATTAACCATTTCAATAAGAGCTGGCTTTGTTTCTGACCATTTGCGAGTTTTTAGTCCGCAATCTGGGTTTACCCATAATTGTTCAGGTTTAATAACATCCTGAGCCTTTTTGAGCAATGCAACCATTTCATCTTGTGTAGGTACGCTTGGGCTATGAATATCGTAAACACCTGGCCCAATTTCGTTTGGGTAATCAAACTGAGCAAAAGCATCTAACAATTCCATTTGTGAGCGTGAGGTTTCAATCGTAATAACATCTGCATCCATATCTGCAATGCTGTCAATAATATTATTGAACTCCGAATAACACATGTGCGTATGTATCTGCGTTTGGTCAGATACCCCCGAAGACGCAATCCGAAACGCCTCAATTGTATGTTTTAGATATTCTTTTTGCTTAGATTGTCGCAAGGGCAAGCCTTCTCTAAGAGCAGCTTCATCAATCTGAATGATACCTATCCCTGCTTTTTCTAAATCCTTTACTTCATCTCGAATCGCCCATGCAATCTGCTTCATAGTTTCATGGCGAGGTTGGTCATCACGCACAAAAGACCATTGAAGAATCGTAATTGGCCCAGTGAGCATCCCTTTCATTGGTTTTGTCGTAACTGATTGTGCATAAACACTCCATTCGACAGTCATTGGGGCCTTGCGGTCAATATCTCCAAAGATAATAGGTGGTTTTACACAACGGCTACCATAGCTTTGTACCCAACCATTTTGTGTAAAAACATAGCCATTAAGCTGCTCGCCAAAGTACTCAACCATATCGTTTCGTTCATACTCGCCATGTACCAGTACGTCTAATCCGATACTTTCTTGCCAGACAATTACCTCTTTGGTATGCTCACGAAGCAAATCGTTGTATTCGTTTTCGCTGATTTCTCCTTTCTTAAATTTGGCTCTTAATCCCCTGATTTCATCAGTTTGAGGAAAAGAACCAATGGTTGTAGTTGGGAATAATGGTAAATTAAATTTAGATTTCTGAATTTGCTGACGAATAGCAAACGAGCTATTACGCTGTAAATCTGTATCTTTTTGCTCTGAGACTCGTTTTTTTACAGCAGGATTATGTATCAAAGTAGAACTGATACGGCTGTTGATAGCTTTTTGATTTTCGTTCTTTATATTGTAATCATTTTCGATAACGATTTTATACAAATCGTCAATTTCTTGGAGCTTTTGTTTGGCAAAAGCCATCCAGTTCTTAATTTCAGGGTTCAGCGTTTTTTCGTTATCTAAATCGACAGGTGAGTGAATGAGCGAACAGGAAGGAGCAATCATCACACGGTCTAACCCTTTCTTTTTAATGGCTTTTTCTATGGTGAGAGCCGATTTCTCATAGTCATTTTTCCAGATATTTCGCCCATCAATCACCCCCAAAGATATACTAAGGTCTTTTGGTGACTTAGCCAATACTTCATCTAATTGTTCGACACCACGTACCAAATCAATGTGTAAAGCACAAATCGGTAGATTTACAGCAGCTAAAACATTATCTTGCAAGCCCTCAAAATAGGTAGCTACCATTATTTTGAGGTTAGGAAACTCTCTACGAATAATGTGATAAACTTGACGAATTGATTCTTTGGTTTTGTAGTCAATATCCATAGCCAAAAATGGTTCATCAAACTGAATCCATTCAACACCCTCTACTACTAAGCGGCTAATGACCTCTAAATAAGCAGGTAACAATCTTTCAATTAAATCTAAACGATGAAAACCACTTTCTTTTTCTTTACCAAGTAATAGAAATGAAACAGGCCCTATCAACACAGGTTTTGTTAAGATTTGCTCTGACTTAGCTTCTAAAAATTGAGATAAAATTTTTTCAGCATTTAGTTTAAATGTTTGAAAACGAGTAAACTCAGGCACTAAGTAATGATAATTGGTATCAAACCATTTGGTCATCTCCATTGCTTTGATGTCATGTCCATCTTTCTGATACCCACGAGCCATTGCAAAATAAAGGTCGATTTCGGGTAAGTTTCTAAGCGTTTCAAAACGCTTCGGAATCGCTTGGAACAGCATACAGTGGTCTAAAACTTGGTCATAAAACGAAAAGTCATTTGACGGAATGAGGTCAATCCCACTATCTTTTTGAAGTCCCCAATTTTCGACCCTGATTTGTCTGCCGATTTTGGCGAGTTCGGTTGAAGAAATTTTGCCTGACCAATAGGCTTCACAGGCTTTTTTGAGTTGTCGCTGGCTACCAATACGTGGATAACCGAGGTTGTTTTTAAGCATACGTCAAAAAATTTTAAATGAAACAAAAAATTTGTTCTTTAATTTTTTCGTATGCTTTCACTTAAGATAGAAAGGAATAACAGCCTAAATCTTATTTGGATTTAGGTAAACTATGCCTGACTGATGCCTTTTTCGTGAAAGCATTTTGTCAATTCGTTGGCAGGCAAGTATCCCGACTAAGAGCAGTAAAACCATCCTTCTCATTTTGCAACAGCAAAACAATGGATATTTTAGGTAATACCTCGCTCAATAAAGAGCTGCTCATCACGGTTGCACGACAGTTCGTGATTTACACACGATTCCAGTTTAAGCTAAGCCTCCTTAGCACCCACAACGGCTTGTTGAAAGAACAAAGTAAAGTTAGTGATTTATATTAAAAAATCAAATAATATCTACAAATAAACTTAAATTTAGATAAATAATCTATATTTTATCATTATTATTATATTTTTATCTATTCACGAGTTGATATTAGCGATAAATCGTGTCAAAAACTGTATTTTTCAATTGGTCAGTATATATAAAGAAAATAAGAATGGAGAGATGATATTTTATTTAGAAGAGCAGTTAATTGAAAAGGTTTATTTCAATAACTGAATCGAATGTATAAAAGAGATATATAAAAAAGTAGTCTCGTCGGGAATCGAACGTTAATTTCAACTATTTGATTATCAACTCCTTAGTGTCACCTAAATAGTACGGGAGACCGAAATGGATACCTTGCTGATTATTGTAATTTAGAGGGTGTCTCAGATTCAAAGATACATATTTGTCTTAAAAGTTCTCTTTTCGGAACAGATAACCTCTTGACTTTGGTTGTGAAAAATACTACTTCTACTTTCGAGCTATGAAACGATTAATTATTCTTTTGGCTTGGCTCTTTTTGAGCATTACGGTTTCGGCTCAATGGTTAGAGGGAACTTTGAGCATGTTGCAGATATTTCTTTTCTACTGTTTGCCTAAACAATGAGATATGTCGGCGAGCAACCTCAAATTGGAATTCATGCAGAATCACATTGCAAATTACTCTTTTATTAACCTTATTAAAATGATAGGCATGGAGATGATTTAGACTTATAACACAGTTTCTTCTTATTCGGATAAAATAATTGGTGTGTGTTTTTAGCAAGTTCTCAAAATACGAAAGTGTTTGAAAAGACCTTCTTTGCTTACCATTTACGTAGTTGAAGATTGTTAAAGCACCTTTTCGAGTGATAAATAATATCTCTTGAGGGGCTAAGACCTCAATATCTTCTGGTAAATTCTGCATGTTCTTGCGAAGCATGTTATTCTCTCCCTTGTGTAGCTCTTGGTTTTTGTACTTGAGATAAAGGTATTTTTTTAATGATTCCCTTACTTTTGGAATGAATCGACGAGGTATATTAAATAGAATATTATCAATAACCATAAAACCTGACGTACCCTCTAATAAGTAATCTTTTAAGTAAGTGAGGTTGACTACTGAGCGGCTATTTACTTGTACAAGAAAATCAAAATTATCTAAAAGTTGATAAACACTTTCGGTAGTAAACTCTATTTTTTGCTGTTCGTCAGTATTAGCGTGCCAGAAGTTGGGCTTCTTTATAAAGAACTTTATTTTAGAGACAAAAGAACCATTTTGAAGCATAATATTAATTACCTTTTTAGAATCCATGCTATTTTCAGCAACTCTTAATCGTAATTCAATTATACATTCAATATGTAATTATTTCGAGTCAAATATACATAAACTGCATACAAGGGTTTTTTTTGGAAATAGCTGTGTTATAATTGCCTCATTTTACCTATTTTCGAGTTTCGTATTTTATGAATTAAAAGTGGTAAGTACGTATATGGGTTAGTTGAATTAATTTTAGAATAAGTTGATATTCAGCCAATTGTTAAATTATTGGCAGTACTGAAAGTTAGTACCGTTTGATAGTACAATTATGGAACAATTATAGACCGCATTTATGCAAATAAACACCATTGTTTGCATATTATCCCCGCAAAATTGAGCTTACTTAAATTGTTGTATAAGTTTTGACTTAACTTTGATAAAACTGTTAATTAAAGATTTGTGATGAATGTACTGATTGTTGAAGATAACCCTATTTACCAGATTAAACTAAAGAATTTTTTTTATGAGCATGGATACAACGTTGTCAGAATAATTGACACTGTTGATGAGGCTGAATTGTTTTTTGAACAAAAAGAGCATTACGACTTGGTTATTTGCGATGTTGTTTTAGGAGAGAGGAGGGTATTCGAAATTAGGAATTGGCCAACTAAACCTATTATTTTCGTTACGGCATTTGAAGACATCGAGTTTATGAAACAATCTTTAAAACTTGAAAATAGCATTTTCTTAGTTAAACCCTTTGCAGACTTAACGCTTCTATCAGTTGTGAATAAGTTTACCTTAGTTACAGAAAATACATCTGATAAATTTATTACTGTTTTTGGGAAGCATAAAAACCCAATAAAAGTACCAATAAACGAAATTTTATTTGTTGAGTCAGAAGGCAATTATTCTACAGTTGTAAAGCAAAATAATACAAAGTATGCCATAAAACGCTCTGCTAAGGTGCTGATTGAGGATTTTCTCAATGATTTTGTACGTGTTCGGAGGTCAACTTTTGTCAATAAAAATAAAATTGCCAGGGTTTCAATATCTGAAAGTAAGGTATTTGTAGAGCAATATTCTTTTGAAGTAACCAGAGAGTTCAAGAAAAATATCTATGACTTACATTATCTCGAAAAGTAGAAAGTTATTATTCACTGTCACTTTATTGTTTCTCTGTGCTAATGGCTATTCCCAAAAACTCAATTTCACAGCCATAGCACATGTGGTAAATGTCGATAGTCTTGAAAAGAATCTTACCCCTAACCAACCCCAAAAGTATATCAAGCAGCTGCTTATTCTAGAATATAGTTGGTATAGAACTAATAATCCTAAGTTTGGTTCGAAGCTTTCAGAGTTAACAAAATTGGCAAAAACACATAACAGAACGGATGTTATGCCTATTTGCAACCTCTGGAACGGGCATACATTTATAAAGCAGCGTCAGCATACACAAGCATTTATTTTTTTGAATAACGCATTGCGAGGTTTTGAAAGCCAACGCGATACTGTTGGTTTGATTCAGACTTATGTTCGTTTGTCTAATTTGAATCTAACACAGACAAAAGAGGGACAACAAAACATAAAAGCTGGCATCGAATATGCGACCGAAGCAGTAAAATTGGCAGAAAAATTGGGTAACAAAACCTACCTAATTTATAGTTTAGCAAATTTGAATATTGGCTATACTTATAGCGGTGATAAAAAAGAACTTGAAAGAAAAACAGCAGAAAGGCAACTTGAATTGATAGGCAATGACCCCACTTTGCAGGAATACTCTCTATCGCCAGAAACTACCTTGGCCTTGCTTCAAGAACGAGAGGGAAATTATGAAGAAGCATATCGGATTATAGCACCTTCGAAGAAGAATGGTAAAGCAAAGAAATATCTACCAAGATTTTATTATAATGCTTTTGTTCTTAATTTAGTGGGGTACTGTATCAAGCTAAAAAAATACGATGAAGCTATAAATAATTTAGATGAAGTATTGGCAGATACGAAAGATAAAGAGTTTTGGTTGCTAAGAGAGGATGCATTTAATAGATACAAAGAGGTGTATAAAGCCCAAAACAACTATTATAAAGCCTTGATTTATGCGGATTCGAGTACCACATTACGAAATGAAATCCTCAAAACTGAAAATATTAATAAACTCAATGAACTCGAAGTAACCTATAAAACAAAAGAATTAAAGAATCAAAATGTTGCTTTAAATAAAGAAAATGAATTAATCAAGAGCCGAAACAACGCTATTATTATTTCTGTAATTGGGGCTACTGTTTCAATCATTTTACTAATTACACTTCTCTATTATTTGAATAAAAGTAGAAAAAAAGCACAACTTCAAGCCGAAGAAATTAGTAAATTATCCCAAATTAGAGACCAGTACATCAGGATAATTGCCCATGACCTACGCAGCCCAATTTATGCTCTTCAAGGAATGTACGAAATGGTGAATCATGCTATCAAAACCAAAAATCTCGATGACCTTAAAAGAATCTCAAATTATATTGATGAAACTGGCATCAAAACCAAACATTTATTAGATAATCTAATGAATTGGGGCATCACTCAGCAAGATGAGGTATCTTACGAACCACAAAAGCTAAGTGTACTTGAAAACCTCAATGAAGTTATTTCAATCTATGACTCTCTCAAAGTTATCAAAGACTTCAACATTATGGTTAATTGCCAACCAGAATGTAATGTATATGCCGATAAACAAGGTTTTCAGCTTATTCTCAGAAATTTGGTAGATAATGCTATCAAAAATCTTCCACCCAACAATGGAGTCATTGATATTTCGGTTTCTGCTGATACAGATAATAATGTTTCGATTACGATTCGAGATAACGGTAAGGGTATCCCAGAGGAGAAATTGGCAACTATTAATAGGGTATTCGACAAGCCCCATTCTGTCGCAATGGGTAAAAATGGATTAGGTTTAGGGATTACTCTAATCGGAAAGTTTGTAAAACGGAACAAAGGTTTTATTACAGCCCAGTCGGTAATCAATAGTGGAAGCAAGTTTATACTATCGCTACCCATTAGCTCTTAGTTAAGTGCCTTGTAAACATATTAACCAAATAATCGTTGTTTGTTTGTATTAATGAGATTTTGCGATACTTTTGCAAAGTATATAAGTTGATTGCAAAAATACGTCAGACAAGATTATAAGCTGCTAATATACAAGTTCATGAAAACGCAAATACCGTCAATTACTAATACATTAGTAATTCGGAAATTTATACACTTAGGCTGTTTTGCAATCTTCAATATTTGCCTTCTATTAACCTTTGAAACAAAAGGTCAAAAGATACTGTACGATAAAATAAAATCAACAAAAAACATTGATAGCTTAGAGAAAGCTTTTCAAAAAAATCTGCCTGGGGTTTATCTAATGCAACTGTTGGTCTTAGAAAAATCGTGGTTTGAATTAGAAAATCCAAGATTTGGCTCTAAACTCAACGAATTGCAAGATTTGGCGGTTGGTTTAAAAAAAGAAGACGCCCTACCCACCATCAATTACCTCAGAGCCAATGTAATTTATAATGACCGTTTTAAAAAAGGTGAAATTTTTAGGATTTTAACCGAAGCCTTGAGAGGTTACGAAAACCTAAAAGATACAGTAGGCATTATTAAAGTACTCACTGGCTTGACAAGATTAACAATCGGTAATATTGCCAAAAATTATAGGAATGCTGATGCCTCTATTGACTTTGCAAAAAAATTGGTTAAAATAACTGAGCAGTTTGGAAATAAAGGTTATTTATTGCAATCATTGGGGATAATGGCAAACGCATATCATTACAAGAGCAACCAACCAGAGAAAGTAAAGGAAATACTTTTAAGGATGGAAAGAATTATAGGTAATGACAAAGGATTTGAAGAACATAAATCTGATATTTCTGGGCATTGGGCTCGAATCTATGCTCGCAATAAGCAATATCAAAAAGCGTATGAGACTATCAAACAGTATGAAGAATTTAATAAACAAAAACGTAACGTAAAAGATTACTATAGTTATCTACTCAACCTAAGTAATATGTGTTTGCTTGCACAAAAATACGAGGAAGCCCAGAAGAATATTGAATATGTGCAAAAAAGAACAAAAGGAAAAGATTTTATACTATTGAGAGAAAGAGTTTATATTATGAATAGAAGGCTATATAAAGCTCAAAAAAATTACAAAATAGCTTTAGAATATTCGGATTCATTGAACACATTACAAGAAAAAATTTACAAAACCGAAAACATTGAAAACCTCAACGAACTTGAAGTATCCTACAAAACCAAAGAGTTTGAGATAAAAAATATCGCATTAGCCAAAGAGAATGAGTTGGCCTTGAGTCGCAATAGAATCATTATGGCAGCCGTAATTGGGGCTACTGTTTCTATTTTGGTATTGAGTATGTTGCTTTTTTACTTGTATCGGGGTAGAAAAAAAGCACAACTTCAAGCCGAAGAAATCAATAGATTATCACAAATCAGAGACCAATACATCAGGATAATTGCCCACGACCTTCGCAGCCCAATTTATGCTATGCAAGGCATGTACGATATGGTCAGTAATGCCATCAAAACCAAACGCCTTGATGACCTCCAAAGAATCTCAAATTATATTGATGAAACGGGCATTAAAACCAAACACTTATTGGATAATTTGATGAATTGGGGCATGACTCAGCAAGACGAAATAGCGTTTGAGCCACAAAAGCTGAATGTCCTTGAGAACCTCAATGAGGTTATTTCAATCTATGACCCTCTCAAAGTTATTAAAGACTTTGACATTAGGGTTAATTGCCACTCAGAACATAATGTTTATGCCGATAAACAGGGTTTTCAGCTTATCCTCAGAAACTTGGTAGATAACGCTATCAAAAATCTACCAACACGTAATGGAATTATTGATATTTTGGTTTCTGCTGATGTAGATAATAGTGTTTCGATTACGATTAAAGATAATGGAAAAGGTTTCGCTGAAGAAAAACTGGCTACAATTAACAGTGTATTCAATCAACCTCTCTCGACAACTGTGGGTAAGAATGGTTTGGGTATGGGAATTACGCTTATTGGGAAGTTTGTGAAGAGAAACAAAGGTTCAATTATAGCTAAGTCGGTATTAAATAGTGGAAGTCGGTTTATACTATCTCTACCCATTAGTTCGTAGTTAAATATCTTCTAAATATATTAATCAAACAATCGTTTTTTGTAGGTATGGAGAATATCTTGCGATAATTTTTTTAATTTGATTTTAAGAGATACCTTAGAAGTAAGATTATAAACTGCTAATATATAAGTTCATGAAAACGCAATCACTACCTATTACTCATGTAGTAGTAATTCGGAAACTCATTTATTCAGGTTGTTTTGCAATTTTCAATATTTGCCTTCTATTAAACTTTGAAACAAAAGGCCAGGAAATAATAGACTCTGAATTAGAAATGACAAATAACACTGATAGTTTAGAGAAAGCCCTCAAGCCAGAACGGCCTGATGTTTACTTGAAGCAACTTTTGGTCTTAGAAAAATCTTGGTTTGAATCAGCAAATCCAAAATATGGCTCTAAACGCAATGAAGTGAGGGCTTTAGCAATCAAACTTAAAAGAAAAGATGCTCTTGCCCTTCTAACTTTTACTGAAGGAAAATCTTTAATGAAACAACGCAGAAATCCAGAGGCCTTTAAAGCCTTTACCGATGTGTTACGTAGTTTTGAAGAATTAAAAGATACATTAGGTATAATCAAAACGTTGGGCAGGTTATCTCATTTATCATATAAACTCTCAAATCCAAATAATAGAAATGCTGATGCCGCCCTCGATTTTGCAAAAAAAACGGTTGCGATGGCTGAAAAATATGGAGATAAATTTTTCTTAGTAGATGCTTTAGTGCTTTTATCAAATGCGTATGCTTTTCAGGGAAATAAGAAAGATGAACTAAGAAAAGTCCTTTATAGACAACTAAAAATTATTGGAAATGATAAAAGTTTAGAAGAATTCAAATCTGATGTTTCTAATCATTTGGCACATATCTACATTTCTGAAGGAAAATACGAAAAGGCATATCAAAATTTCAAAGATTTTGAAATTCTAAATAAAAAATACTTAATTATTTATGATTACTACGATTTTTTACTTGAATTAGGTGAGGTTTGTTTATTAACGAACCGATTTGATGAAGGAAAAAAAAATATTGATTATGTACAAAATAGAGTAAATAGTAAAGGTTTTGAACTACTCAAGCTTAGGGTTTTTTCTTTATATCGAAAACTTTATGAATCAAAGAATGATTATAAGAAAGCCTTAGCATACTCAGATTCATCAAACATTCTTCAGGAAAAAATTTACAAAACCGAAAACACTGAAAATCTAAATAAACTTCAGGTAGCTTACAAAACCAAAGAATTACAGAATCAAAATATGGCTCTTTCAAAAGAAAATGATTTGGTTAAAAGTCGAAATACAACCATTCTAATTGCCGTAATCGGAGCCGTTATTCTGATAACCCTTTTACTAACAGTACTATACTACCTCAACCAAGGTAGAAAAAAAGCACAACTTCAAGCCGAAGAAATCAACAAGTTATCACAAATCAGAGACCAGTACATCAGGATAATTGCCCATGACCTACGTAGCCCAATCTATGCCATGCAAGGGATGTACGATATGGTCAATAGGGCCATCAAAACCAAGCATTTTGAAGACTTACAGAGAATCTCGAACTATATTGATGAAACAGGCATCAAAACCAAACACTTGCTGGATAACCTACTGAATTGGGGGATGTCGCAACAAGAAGAGGTGCCTTATGAACCCCAGAAACTGAATGTCATTGAAAACATAAATGAGGTTATTTCGGTCTATGAATCTGCCAAAGACCTCAAAAATTTTACGATAACTATCAACAGTAACTCCGAAAATTATGTATATGCCGATAAACAAGGGTTTCAACTTATTCTCAGAAACTTGGTAGATAATGCCATCAAAAACCTTCCGCCCAATAATGGAATCATTGATATTTCGGTTTCTGCTGATGCAGATAATAATGTTTCGATTAAGATTCAAGATAACGGTAAGGGTATTCCTGAAGAGAGACTGGTAACTATCAATACTGTGTTCGACAAGCCCCATTCTGTCGTAATGGGTAAAAATGGATTGGGTTTAGGAATTACTTTAATCGGAAAATTTGTAAAACGAAACAAAGGTTTTATTACTGTCCAGTCGGTAGTCAATAGTGGAAGCAAGTTTACGCTATCGCTACCTGTGGCATAATCATACTTCTTGCAAACTAAGTTTTGCATCTGCATGAGCTGGTAGTAACAAACTCACGGTTGTCGATACCCCTTCTATACTATCGATAGTAATTTGCCCATGATTAGCCTTCAATAACTCTTTGCATAGTACCAGCCCAACGCCTGTTCCCGTGATATTCAGCAGTTGATTGTTGGTCATGGGCTTTGTGAAAATATTTTGCAGTCTTTCGTGGCTTATTCCTCGTCCATTATCAATTATTTGCAATATCACCATTTCGTTTTCCTCAATCGTTTTTACCCAGATTTTACCATCTGTGTCGGGCAAAAACTTAATAGCATTGTTGATGATATTTCTCAAAACAATGACTATCTCATTTCTATCAACCCAGAAGGTTTTAGATTCAGGAATTTCGACCAAAAACGAAATGTTTTTTCTACTAAGTAATTCAGAATAAACGCTTTTAGCATCTTCGATAGCCTCTTTTATATTTACATTAACCGGGGTTCTTTTTCCTTCTCCTTTCATCTGAGACAACGACCAAATCAATAAATCATCTAACATGTGATAAATACTGCCCAAATTTGTTTTTAGACGATGTACTAAATCTTTGAATTGATATATGTCTAATTTTTCCCGTTCGAACATATTTAATAGTTCTTGTAAAGACATAATCGGACTCTTCAAGTCGTGGGAAATAATTCTAAACAGCGTGTTTTTTGTTTCATTCAGTTCTTCTAATTCATTTCTTCGTGTTGTAAGTTCTCTTTTAAATTGTAAAAGCTTCTTTTTTTTGACTGTAAGAGAAAAGTAATCGCGAACATATAGATAAGAAACATTTATCATAACTGCATACATAATTGCAAAAAGGAATGTCTCAGTTACCACATCGACAATAGTAACTTTATAAAAATAGTATCTATATCCTTTGCAAATCCAAAATACTGCCATGTTTATAAAAACTGCCCAAAGCCTAATTTTACCATAAAAAAAAGCATAAGCTAATGATACAACTGGCACTAACATTATCTCGGGCTGAACCACAGACGAAGTGTGGGGTATCTTTAATATAATAAATGTAGGATATACTAAGATTGTGCTGAAATACACAAATGCGGTAGTTTGTTCTATTGACTTTTTTTTCAAGAATAAATAATAACTCGGAAGAACAATCAGCATGATTGACCAAAAGTGCTTTGAATTAAAAAAAAGTACCTCGTTTTTAAAAACCTCTTTCGATAAAATCAAGAAATGGCTGATAAAAATTGACCAAATATAAATTTGTACTGATTGGCTTCGGGCCTCAAACTGATTTCGGTATCTTATTTTTTTAAAATTCCAAATTAGTTTATTGGTAAACTTTTTAAAATCAATCATGAGCAGTTTTTTATAGGTTAGGCTTTTCTAAGGTTTTCAATAGCACGTCTTCACTCGTTGACGAAATGAATTGGCAATAATATTGCAGTTGTAAAACTTCTGCAATATTAATGATTTACACTCGCCCGAAATCTACGATTATGTACTCGTAAATCCAATTACAACCATACCTCCTTCTCTCAATTTTATTAAGCATAATACTTGATTAACAAAAATCAAGAGAAATAGCGTCAAGCGGTTGCTGACTTTTGATTCAAGTGCTAAAAAATTGATGAAAAAAGAAAATCATAAAATTGATAATTGGAATAATCACTTTATTCTGACATGTGATTTTTCACAAATTAGCCCTCAAGTGCTCATTGCTCCTACCTGATTTTTTGTCCAAAAAGTTTGAGTAAAGCTCATCTCTGACCAAATAGCGACATCATAAACTGAAAGTAAAATAGCTTTTTAAAATATAAGTAACATGAAACGGCAGAATTCTACAGTAATATTTATGCAAAAGTTTCTTAAAACAGCAGCAGAAAAGATGGTTTTTCTGTTGCTGTTTCTAAGCATCTCTTTCTTTGCAGATGCACAAACCACAACCTTTGCCACAGGGTCATACATTATCAATATGGGTATAACTCCCCAAACTAATAGTAATGGTTTGAAGCCCTATGGACTCATCTATGACTTAATCAAAAACAACAATGTACCAATACACTGGGTGATTAGCCCCACAAAAGTAAAAGACGGGGCAGATTTTACCTATAATGGTGTGCAGTATAGAGGTGGTACATTTATCATTGCTGCTGAGAGTCGAAACGCTACGGTCAATTCAAAAATTACGAGCTATGGGGTTAGTGGCACAACCACCACCTCACCTCTTACAGTTAATGTAACACGCCAGTTGACCTCAGTCCCACGTTGGACATTAGATGCCACAAACGGAGCGATTGCACAAGACTTCTTTAGTCTTGCGGGAATCCCGAGTTCGGCGTACGACTGGAAGAGTCCTCAAACATTAGGCGTTTGTAATGATATTTTTGTAATGCCACACGCCGAACCTACTTGGGGGACACATAGCAATTTATATAACTGGAATCGGACACAATTTGGAGCGATTTGGGCTGGCTGCCATGCAGTTTCAGTATTAGAAAATATGAATAATGGCACACTTCAAACCAACTTTTTGGCAACTAACGTTGGTGCTATTGGCAATGCTTTAGTGCCAGATAAATCACACTCAGATGGCTCACCACCTTACACACACCAAAACGTGAGTGAACCTGCAGCACAATACATGGGTTCTACCGATGCTGCACACGTAGGGGGGGCGGAACAAATTTACCTTCCAAAACTGGGAGGTGGCTGGCGACCAACCACCAAAATCATAGCCTTTGACCCTACGCAGTCGGATGTTCCGAGTAAATCACCAGGTCAGGCGGCCCTGATAGCCACGGGTCGTGGGTTCGGATTGTCAACCTCGGGCAAAGTAATGTACACAGCAGGCCACGATATCGCAAAAGTGGGTGGTACCGCAACCATTGCAGCAGTCAGAGCTTTTTTTAATTTTAGTTTCGATGCGGTTGCCGATAAAGTACCTTTTATCAGCATTACAAATATACCAGCCACTATAAGTGGTGGCGGCACAGTTCCTTTAAGTGTGAGTGTAAGCTCTCCCGTTGGTTCGGCACTTACTTACCAGTGGCTTAGTACTTGTGGCGGAACGTTTTCAAATCCAACGGGGAGTTCTACTAATTTCACAGCACCAACTGTATCGAGTTCTACACCTTGTATCATTCATTGCATTATTACGGATGCTTGCGGACGAAAATCATTTACTTGTCAATCAGTTACCATCACGTCGGGTCCTACCGGAGTAACCGAGAGCGGTACTGTCAGTGTTGCCACGGGCGGTGTGGCGATTGCCAACGTCAGAAGCAATGACTTTGCCACAGGCACAACCCCAGCTACAGCTGCAAACTCAACCATAAGCCAGAGTGGCAGTTGGCCAGCGGGTATAACACTCAATACCACAACGGGAGCAATTAGTGTAGCAATAGGTACAACCCCAGGTACTTACCCAGTTACTTACCAACTTTGTAATTTAGATACGCCTACGCCTAAATGCGTAACGGTAGTAGATAATATCACGGTAACACCGTTAATCCAGCCAGTTACCGAAAGCGGGACCGTTTCTACCCTAACGGGTGGCATAGCCATCGCCAATGTAATGAGTAATGATAAAGTAAACTCATTTCAAGCCACAACCACAAACGCTACAGTAGCTGTAAGTGGCAGCTGGCCAGCAGGTATAACGCTCAATACCACAACAGGAGCAATCAGTGTAGCTATTGGTACAACTCCAGGAACGTATAACGTTACTTATAGGCTTTGTGATAAGCTCACACCACAAAACTGTGCTACAATGGTAGATGTGGTAAAAGTACTTGGCGACCTCAACCCAGTTACCGAAAATGGCACTGTAACAACCGCAGGGGGTGTTGCTATTGCTAACATCCGAACAAACGATACTGTCAATGGAGTTCCTGCCACATCGGGCAATTCTACCATTGCTATAAGCGGTACATGGCCAGTAGGTATTACGCTCAACACAAGCACTGGAGCCATCAGTGTGGTGGCCGGAACAGCCTCAGGAGCATACCCCGTTACTTACCAGCTGTGTGATTTGGTCACTCCAACGCCTAACTGCGAAACTACCGTAGATACCATTTTTGTGGGTGGGTTGGTTGTAATACCAGATAAAACAGAAGTGCTTGCTGTTTGCGGTACTCCTGCCATAACTACTAATAATGTTCTGAGTAACGATAGCAACGTTGGCGGAACAGCTATTCGACTTACAGCAGTAAGCCCAGTTGGTACACTCAACGGAACAATGAGCTTTACAACTGCGGGTGTAATCACTTTTACCCCAAGCGAGGGTTTCGTAGGCTTACAATCATTCAATTACACAGTTTGTGATAATGCTACACCTACCAATAATTGTAAGGTTGGCGTTTACGTAGTCAATGTGGGTACTGGTTCATTCCCAAATCCGGCAGATGATGCCACTACTATTCTTGAAGACAAAATTGCTACCATTAATGTATTGGCCAATGATGGTTCAGGTCTCACACTCATGGGTGTACCTGTATTGCCAGCTTATGGAAAAGTCTCGGTCAATGCCAACGGTACGATTACTTATATACCAAACCCTGATTTTGCAGGTACAGATACTTTTTGTTATAGCGTAATGAATGCCGCAGGAGTCTATGGACTCGCCACCGTAACTGTTATCGTTACCAACGATAATTGCGATGCGGGAACAATGACTAACTAAATCATCTATAAGGTTTGAATGAACTCTCATGAATAAAATGAAAACATTTACAATACACAAAATAGTGAGAAGTACCTTGCAGCATACAGGTTACCGACTTACGCAGAACTTACTTTTCTTTGGGCTCTGCCTTTTGGCAGTGAGCCAAAGTGCTATTGCCCAGACTACCGTAACCATTACTTCCTCCAAAGCACAAATGATTTATCAAGGTGGTGCTGCTAAAACCTACGGTACATGTAATGCAATTGGTATGGAGGGTCATAATACCTATCGTCTCAACTCAATAGTTGAATTTGACCTTTCGTCAATCCCTACTGGAGCCACCATTACGGCTGCAACGCTACGACTTGTTCATCATAGTGGGACAAGTGACATTGACACAGAAAGTGGGTCAGCATTCTCGACCGATATAAAGCGTGTAACAAGGGCATGGACAGAAGGAACAGCTTGTAATGTTAATGGTGCATCTAATTGGACAAGTGCTGGTTCAAGCAATTGGACAAGTGCTGGTGGCGACTATGCCTCTACAACTTATGGCTCGTTCACGGGTGGAAGACCAGATGCCGAAGGTACCGTTTACACAATCAATATACTTACCTTAGTAAATGAGTGGTTCAATGGGACTAATCCTAACTATGGATTAGGGCTTATAGCACCGACACAAGCTACCGAACACTGGTATTATATATGGTCTGACGAAGCTACAGATGTTACAAAAAGACCTCAGTTGATAGTTACATACAATATGCCATTGACGGGTACACTTGCCTCACAAACAAATATTTTTTGTAAGGGAGCAAGTACAGGAGCAATGTCTGTAACTGCCTCAAATGGTGTTGCTCCATACACATACAGTATAGACGGTGGTCCCTTTGGTGCATCGGCTGCATTCACGGGTTTGGTAGCAGGTCTCCGCACGGTAACAATCAAAGATGCAACAGGTGCTACTTTTAATGTATCTACCACACTTACGGAGCCTGCTACAGTTTTATCTGGTAGTATAAGTTCACAAACCAATGTCAGCACTTTAGGGGGTTCTGATGGTGCTGTTACTGTTGCTGGGTCTGGAGGTACATCACCTTATCAATATAGATTAGGCACTGGTGCTTATCAAGTATCTGGAACATTCACTGGTTTGAGTGCGGGTACTTATGTAATTACAGTAAGAGATAACAACCTATGCACAACCACAATAAATGTAACGATTACAGGGCCTATTTGCATACCAATTCCAACTCGTGGGCCATTAGCCATGACCGATGAGGTTACAGCACCGTCGAAATCGGCAATTACGGTTAATGTATTAGCCAATGATAATAATGTGGCATCGCCGACGGTTACCATCCTAACAGCACCCATAGCTGCACAAGGTACAGCTACAGTAAGTGGCAGCAATATTATTTTTACGCCAAACAGTACATTTACAGGGTTTGCGAATTTCCAATATCGAGTATCAACAGCCAACGGAGCAGATACTGCCTCGGTATATGTGGATGTTGCCAATTTAAATGTAATTGCTAACAATGATTTCCCTACGGGTGCAAATAGTGGGGCTTCTCAGACAGTCAATGTTAAAAACAATGATGTTGATGAAAACAAAGCAGCACTTACGGTAACCATAATAAACCCTCCAAACGGAACCGCCACAGTAGATGGTAGTGGTAATATTGTTTATACACCAGCACCTGGTTATACTGGTAAAGATACGCTCTATTATGAGGTTAGAGAACCAGCATTAGTGGACTGTAAAATCTTAGCCGATACTGCCATGGTGGTCTTTACGGTAAATAACCAACCACCAGTAGGTACGCCCGATACGAGAACAATTCCGATTTGTAATGCAAATACATTTAATTTAATAGCAAATGATACAGACCCCGAAGGAAATATAATTTCACTTACATCTATAAGTGCATTGAGTAATCCGGCAGCAGGTTCACTAATAAATAATAATGACGGTACAGTAACATTTACCCCAGCCGTCGGGTTTTCGGGTACAGTAACTTTTACTTATAACATCAAAGATGATGGCACCCCAAACGCCACAGCAGGGCCTATCACGGTTACGATAAATGTAGTAAATCCGACAAACAATGCACCAATTGCAGTCAATGATACTGAGGAAACAATCATGAATCAGGTGTTGATAATAGATGTACGAGAAAATGATAGTGACCCAGATGGTAATCCACTCGGATTTCCTACAATTACGGTACAGCCAACAAAAGGAACAGTAACTGTAAACCCTATAAATGGGAAAATTCAATATACACCAAATCCTGGATATTTCGGAACAGACGTATTAACCTATTCAATTTGTGATACGATACCTATAGTTCCAGCTATATGTCAAAAAGGGGTTGGATTGTGCAGAACTGCAACATTAACCATCACTGTAACAGCTCCACCAATTAACCTCGTAACCGAAAGTATCACTGTATCTTCTGCTACTGGCGGCTCAATGCCAAATATTGCCGCTAATGACCAGATTGGTGGTGTGCCAGCTACAGTAGGCGTTGGTGGGAATGGTGTCTTAGGTACGATAGGTACTTGGCCATCGGGCATTACTTTAAATTCAAATACGGGAGTGGTAACCATTGCCGCAGGAACAACCCCAGGAGTATATCCAGTAACTTATTTACTATGTAAGTCTGATTTTTCAATTTGTGGTTCGATGAATGATACCATAACGGTGACACCATCAATCATCCCAGTGACCGAGAGTGTAACTGTATCATCGGCAACTGGTGGCACATTATCGAACATTGCCAGCAATGACAACGTGAATGGCTTGCCTGCCACGCTTGGAGCAACTGGCAATGCAACGGTAGCAACTGTGGGTTCGTGGCCATCAGGAATTACCTTAAACCCAACAACGGGAGTAATAACGATAGCCGCAGGAACAACCCCAGGCACCTACCCAGTAACATACCGACTATGTGATAAATTAACCCCTGCCAACTGTGCAGACATGGTAGATAATATTACGGTTACACCAAGTATACTTCCAGTGACCGAAAGTATAACTGTATCAACAATTACTGGTGGTACATTAGCAAACATTGCCAGCAACGACAACGTGAATGGCTTGCCTGCCACGCTTGGAGCAACTGGCAATGCGACGGTAGCAACTGTGGGTTCTTGGCCATCAGGAATTACCTTAAACCCAACAACGGGAGTAATAACGATAGCCGCAGGAACAACCCCAGGCACCTACCCAGTAACATACCGACTATGTGATAAATTAACCCCTGCCAACTGTG
>JBKBNY010000001.1:0-1409459 GCA_046295175.1 Spirosomataceae bacterium | reverse complement strand
GGATTCAGACATCAACAGTCAAGGGTTGAGCCACCTGATAGCCATAGACACGAGCAAGCCAACGAGTGATACATTACGGAACAATCCCAAAATAGATGCAGGCTTTGTACCAGTGGGTAGCATTGGCGATTATGTATTCAACGACAACAACAAAGACGGCATCCAGAATGGAGGCGATACACCAGTCTCAGGCATCAAGGTTTACCTATTAGACGGAGTGACTGGAGCGAAATTAGATTCGACCATTACAGATGGCACGGGTAAATACTTGTTTGATAGTTTATTGACGGGTTCATACAAAGTAGAGTTTGCTGTGCCAGTGGGCAGCGAACCAACTACGAAAGGGGCAGGAGGTAATCCAGCCTTGGATAGTAACATCAATCCGGATGGGACGACCGATGCAGTGAACATAGACACGAGTTTACCATTGAATGACCCGAATCGTAACAATACGAGTGTAGATGCTGGTATTGTGCCAGCCTACGGCAGCATTGGCGATTACGTTTGGCAGGATAACGACAACGATGGAGTACAGGATGTGGGCGAGCCGGCGATAGCGGGGGTGAAGGTATATTTATTGAATGCATCGGGTGTGAAGATAGATTCGACTGTGACGGATGGCTTAGGAGCTTACTTATTCGATAGCTTGACGACGGGCAATTACCGAGTACAGTTTGTAGCCCCATCGGGTACAATAGCATCAAAGCAGAACTTAGGTGGCGATGACACGAAGGATTCAGACATCAACAGTCAAGGGTTGAGCCACCTGATAGCCATAGACACGAGCAAGCCAACGAGTGATACATTACGGAACAATCCCAAAATAGATGCAGGCTTTGTACCGGTGGGTAGCATTGGCGATTATGTATTCAACGATAACAACAAAGACGGCATCCAGAATGGAGGCGATACACCAGTCTCAGGTATCAAGGTTTACTTATTGGATGGAGTGACTGGAGCGAAGTTAGATTCGACCATTACAGATGGCACAGGTAAATACTTGTTCGATAGTTTATTGACGGGTTCATACAAAGTAGAGTTTGCTGTGCCAGTGGGCAGCGAACCAACTACGAAAGGGGCGGGAGGAAATCCAGCCTTGGATAGTAACATCAATCCAGATGGTACGACCGATGCAGTGAACATAGATGCGACGTTACCATTGAACGACCCGAATCGTAACAATACGAGTGTAGATGCTGGTATTGTGCCAGCCTACGGCAGCATTGGCGATTACGTTTGGCAGGATAACGACAACGATGGAGTACAAGATGCTGGCGAGCCGGCGATAGCGGGGGTGAAGGTATATTTATTGAATGCATCGGGTGTGAAGATAGATTCGACTGTGACGGATGGCTTGGGAGCTTATTTGTTTGATAGCTTGACGACGGGCAATTACCGAGTACAGTTTGTAGCCCCAGTGGGTACAATAGCATCAAAGCAGAACTTAGGGGGCGATGACACAAAGGATTCAGACATCAACAGTCAAGGGTTGAGCCATCTGATAGCGATAGACACGAGCAAGCCAACGAGTGATACATTGAGAAACAATCCCAAAATAGATGCAGGCTTTGTACCGGTGGGTAGCATTGGCGATTATGTATTCAATGATAAAGACTTTTCGGGTACTCAAACACCAGGCGATACGCCAATTTCGGGAATAAAAGTGTATTTGCTGGATGCGGTAACTGGAACAAAACTCGATTCGACGATAACTGATGTAAACGGCCTTTATAAATTTGATAGTTTGCTAAGTGGCAGTTATAAAGTTCAGTTTGTTTTGCCAAATGGCTCAACGATTGTTCCTAAAGATTCTGGTGGCAATGATGCTCTCGATTCAGACCCAGACCCACTTACAGGTATCACAGATTTGATTACTTTGGATACTTCAAAACCGCTGAATGACCCAACCAGAACTATTACAACGGTTGACGCTGGGGTAGTACCAACAACGGTAGATTTGAGTGTCAAGAAGATAGCAGTCGGCAATTGTAAAAGAAATATTGGCGATAATATCACATTCAAAGTAGTTGTGAAGAGAGAAGACATCAATTTTGTTGATGTTACGGCTACAATCAAAGATAGTTTATCGGCCAATCTTCAATTTGTGAGTGCTACGGCTTCAGAAGGTACTTACAGTAATGCTACTAAACTTTGGTCGGGTATAACCCTTGCTAAAGGAGACTCGGTAACGTTAGAGATTACAGCTAAAATCGTTAATTCTGGCGGATTCTACGGCGGTTTGGTTTGTAATGAAGCATGGGTACAAACAATGAGTGCTAATGATTCGGACTCGCAGGCGGGCAACAAAATCGAAAGCGAGGATGATTATGACCGAGCTTGTGTGAGTGTTCCGCTTAAACTCTGCAAAGAACGCAGCGAAAAGGTAGAACTTACTGCTCCGGCAGGTACTGTGTATCAATGGTATAAAGATGGTTCGCCGATTGCGGGTGCAACAAATAGCACTTATCTCGCAACCGAAGCAGGAGAATACACCGTAACCGTCGATGGTAATGCTTGTACATCGAGTAGTTGTTGCCCAATTTATATTGAGGCTTTCTGCGACTGTCCGCCGCAAGTATGTGTGCCAGTTGCGATTCAAAGAAGCAAAACAGGTCCAAGATAAAAAAATAACCTCCAAGCGATTCAAAATCCTTGGAGGTTTTTTATTTGCGGATAATTATCTTGAATAATACGAATGTTCCGACCAAAACACCGAAGAAAATCAAAGCAAGTTTTAGATTGTAGATAATCATAGCAATGAGTGCTATACTCGCAATAATGAGTGCCAGATACGTCGAAGTCGGATAAAAAGGTGTCTTGAAAGGGCGTTGTAGTTCAGGCTCGCTTTTACGTAAAATTACCAACGAAACCATCGCCAAAATATACATAACCAAAGCACCAAAAACCGAAAGTGTGATGATTTCGGCCGTCGAATTACTCAAAAGAGCGATAATTCCGATAACCATATTCGCAATAAGTGCATTAGATGGTGTTCGGAATCTCTCATTGATATTACCCAAAAAACGAGGAGCATTGCCCATTTTACCAAATTCATAAACCGAACGCCCCGAAGCCAAAACTAATCCATGAAAAGAGGCGACCAAACCGCAAGTACCAATTGCCACTAAAATTTGATAAATTAAACTTTTATCTCCCATAATTTTAGAAAGAGCCATCGGTAATGGCGAATCTGTAATGCTTCCATCGGCTTTATAAACAATTGATTGCCAGCCATCAACTCCAACCGAAACCGTAAAAGTTAATATGCAGAGCAAAACCAAAGTAGCCATTGCCGAGCCAAATCCCCACGTAATATCTTTTTGTGGATGAATAGATTCTTCGGCTACGTTTGCCAAACCTTCGATACCCAGAAAAAACCATATCGCAAACGGTAAACAAGCAAATGCACCCGAAAATCCTTTGTTGAGATTGGTTATCTCTAAATTATCGAACTTGAAATGAGGAATCGCTACAAAAGCAAATAGAATCAACCCTAAAATTGCAAATACGGTTATCAAAAGTTCAAAAGTAGCAGCTAATTTAGCTCCGAGAATATTCAAAAATGTAAAGAGGAGATAGGCAAAAATAGCAATTTGTGTAATTGAAAATTGTGGTAAAATACCATTGATATACGCACCAATTCCAACTGCAATGGCTGGCGGAGCAAATATAAATTCAATATTTTGAGCCATTCCGGCTATAAATCCCCAGTTTTTACCCATAGCTCGATTGGTATAGTCGAATGCCCCTCCCGCTTTTGGAATCGCACAAGCGAGTTCGGCGTAGCTCAACGAAAAGCATACGTACATCACAATAATTGCCAGCGTAGCCAATGCCATTCCGAGGGTTCCGCCTTTTTCGAGACCGAGGTTCCACCCAAAATACATTCCCGAAATAACATAACCCACGCCAAGTCCCCAAAGTAAAGTGGGAGTAAGAGATTTTTTTAGATTCGACATAGATTCGTAGAACGAGTTTTCAACTCGTTTATAATGTTTATACTATCTGAACGAGCTGAAAAATTCGTTCTATAACTATTCAAAAATTCCATTGTGGCAATACGGCTTGACTGTGCGACTGCTCCATCATTTTCTGCATTTTTGCTACAATATCGGGGTGTTTTGCTGCTAAATCTGTCGTTTCTGATTCATCTTTCGATAAATCGTATAACTGAATCTTAGCATTCGGATTCTTCTGTAAATCAGTTAAAACGACCTTCCAATTACCCCAACGCATAGCTTTTTGGCGACCATAACTATAAAATTCCCAATAAAGTTGACGCTCGATTTTAGGTTGTTTTCCCATTAATAAAGGTAAGAGCGAATTTCCATCACTTTCAATTGGTTTCGAGATTTTGCATAATTCACGAAGCGTCGGCATAACATCATAAGCCACCGAGGCTTGATTTGTGGTTGTATTAGGTTTGATTTTACCTTTCCACTTCACAATCATCGGAACTCTGATTCCGCCCTCATACACGCTGCCTTTCAAACCTCTGAGATGCCCAACACTTCTGAAAAAATCAGTTTCAACACCCCCAACATCGTGAGTTGCACCATTATCAGATGTGAAAAAGATAATGGTATTTTGGTCAAGTCCTTCTTTTTTGAGTGTTTCGATGATATTACCCACAAATTCATCCAATAAACTAATCATTGTTGCATAAGCCGCCCTCGGTCTGTTGTGGGGTGTATAACCTTTTTCGGCGAAATAAGGCTTTTCTTCAAACTTATAGCCAAATTTATCAATCTCATTATCGGGTACTTGTATGGCCAAATGTGGCATCGTGGGTGTAAAATACAGGAAAAAAGGCTTTGATTTGTTGTCTTTTATAAACTTGATTGCCTCATCTCTTATGTGGTATCCGGCATAGTCTTGGCCAATTGATTTTTTGTAGATTTCAGGATTTCGCTTATCGTCATCGTTTAATTTGGGATGCGAAAGAATCCCCTTATTGCGTAGCGTATCCCATTGCTCATTACGCCAAAGGTGAGTCGGATAAAAATTGTGGGCTTGTTTTTGGTCTAAATATCCGTAGAAAAAATCGAAACCATGCTTACGAGGAATCCCCGTTGTGTTTGGGCCACCCAATCCCCATTTCCCAACGCAAGCAGTTGTGTATCCTGCCGATTTTAACATGGTGGCAATGGTCTCGGTATTTGGGGTAAGTGGCATTTGTCCAAACTCATTTTCGTCATCAAATCCACCAAATTCTTGATTATCCCTTACTTGCGTATGACCTGTGTGCTTGCCTGTCAATAAAACCGAGCGTGACGGAGCACAGACAGGACTACCTGCGTAGAAATTTGTAAATCGAAGCCCTTCGGCCGCCATTTTATCCAAATTTGGCGTTTTGATTTTTTGTTGACCATAGCACCCCAATTCGGCATAACCCAAATCATCGGCCATGATATAAATGATATTGGGTTGGTTGGCAGATGGCTCAACATTCTGAAAACTGACCAGCAGCAAACCACACAAACCAATTAATAGAGAAGTTTTTTTCATAGAGTTAGGGTATTCAATTTGATAAAATTCGATTCAAGGTTACTTTTCCGAGCTTTCTTCTTGAAACCATCCTGCGTACATCACATAATTATTGGCGGTTCGCATAAAGACTTCTTCGAGTTCGGGTGTAATGTTTTTTAAAAATTTTGCAGGATTTCCGGCATAAATCGTACGTGGCGGTACAATCGTATTTTGAGTTACAATCGCCCCTGCTGCTATGATAGATTCAGAACCAATGACTGCTCCATCCATAATAATGGCTCCCATCCCGACCAAAACTTTGTCTTCGATAGTGCATCCATGAACAACTGCGTTATGGGCAATACTGACGTTGTTTCCGAGTATTGTCTTGGTTTTCTGATAAGTACAATGTATTACTGCTCCATCCTGAATATTGACTCTATCGCCCATGATAATCGAATTTACATCGCCACGAACCACAGCATTAAACCAGACTGTACAGTCTTTGCCCATAGTTACATCGCCAACAACAGTTGCATTTGGGGCAAGCCAACAGTTTTCGCCCATGGTAGGACTAACGCCTTTAACAGGTAAGATAAGAGCCATAATTATAGTTTTGAATTTCAGATTTAATGGTATCAAAATTTATTGAGTTTCTAAGTTACAATAAAAACAAAACGCCTGAAAATACTTTCAGGCGTTTTATAATATCTGTGTAATAAAATTTTCTTAGAAGTGTCTTTCTCCTGCTTCGCGTTTACCCAACATAACCGCACCAACTAATGCCACCAAAAGCAGAACAGAGATTAACTCAAACGGTAGCATATAGTCTTTATAAAGTAAGCTACCGAGAGATTCAATCATACCAGTTTGAGAATTAAAAGTAGCTACATTAGGATACTCTCTCTCCGATTTACGAAGGTAAAGTATCAACAATCCGCCTAAAACAACACCAATACCAACCGCAAATGCAATGGTTCGATTCCGTTTCAATTCTTCGGATTCTTGCTTCAAATTCAAAAACATGATAACAAATAAGAAAAGTACCATGATAGCACCAGCATACACAATGATATTTACCGCTGCCAAAAACTGGGCATTGAGCAATACATAATGTGCTGATAATGAGAAGAATGTAAGAATCAAATAAATAACACTATGGATTGGGTTTTTAGACATGATTGTACCTAAAGCACCAAAAAGTGTTAGTATCGAAAGAAATGAGAAAACATACCAAATGCTCGGTAGGTTCTTGATTGTTTCAAATAATGACATAATAATATTCTAAAATAGTGTCAGTGATTAATAGCCATCGAAAACAGAGCTATCAATACTCAACGATTAACATTTAACAATTAATCAAGCTCGTCGAAAACGCCCTTGTTTACTGGTAATTTATCCCAGATTTTAGCCATTTCTTCTTTTGTCCAGGCATCACGAGTATAGCGTTCGTTCATGTCTTCAACCAATTGGTCTTTGCCATAAATTACGCCGTCACGCTCGGTGAATACCGGAACAAATTTATCGTGGCGGAGGTAAATAGCCTGTTTCGGACAAGCCTCTTCACAAAGCCCGCAGAAAATACAACGCAACATGTTTATCTCATAAACTGCCGCGTATTTTTCTTCACGATACAAGTGTTCTTCGCCTTTAACTCTTTCGGCTGCTACCATCGAAATCGCTTCGGCAGGACAAGCCACCGCACAAAGCCCACAAGCAGTACAACGTTCGCGTCCTTGGTCATCACGTTTTAAGATGTGATGTCCTCTAAAAACTGGCCCGAGATAACGTTTTTGCTCAGGATATTTTATAGTTACCTTTTTCGAGAAAAAGTGCTTGATAGTGATTCCTAATCCACCCGCCACAACTGGCAGATAGCTTCGTTCCATCAAGTTTAGCTCTCTTTTATCGGTCTTTTTAGCTCTATTCGTTAATTGCATATTTATTCAATATTCAAGGGTTCAACTTATGCGATTGCAGCTTTACGCTTCGGACGCATCGCCCAAAGAGCTGTAACAACAATCAAGAGGAGGATAACGCCAGCCCACATTCCGACTAACTTCCAACCAGACAACATCGCTACTGCTGTGATAACAAGGTTAGCAACTGACAATGGAATAAGTCCTTTCCATCCTAAATTCATTAATTGGTCATAACGGAAACGTGGAACCGTCCAACGTACCCACATAAAGAAGAATATTCCAAAAATTGATTTGGCCAACATCACCAAAATACCAATTGCAGTTGCAAGATTATGACCAGTTGTGTTTCCGAATACCCCCATCAATTTAACCTCAACCCAATCCATACCCGGGTAATTGAAACCGCCAAAGTACAAGCAAGAAATTACCGCCGATGAAACAAAGACGTTGGCAAACTCGGCAAATAGATAAAAACCCATTTTCATCGAGCTATACTCGGTATGGTGTCCGCCTACAAGCTCGGTTTCGCACTCAGGTAAGTCAAAAGGTGTACGGTTACACTCGGCAAATGCACAAACCAAAAAGATAATAAATCCGAGTGGTTGATAGAAAATATACCAGTTTCCGCCGTGTTGGTTATTGACAATTTCACGAACTGACAATGAACCAGTCAACATCAAAACTGCGAGGATTGACATACCCATTGCTAATTCATAGCTGATATTTTGTGATGCCGCACGGATAGCTCCAAGCAAAGAAAATTTATTGTTTGATGCCCAGCCGCCAATCATAATCCCGTAAACACCCAACGAAACCACACCGAAAACGTATAGAATACCGATATTCACGTCAATGGCTTGCACCATAACTGATTTCCCATCAATTGAGAAAGAATCACCAAATGGCAATACTGCACTCGACATCAAAGCTGTGAGCATTGATAAACAAGGGCCTAAGATAAACAGCCATTTATCGGCCTGAGCAGGAATAAAATCTTCTTTGAAGAATAACTTAACGGCGTCGGCAACAACCTGCAACAATCCGAACGGACCTGCACGGTCGGGACCAATACGGTCTTGGAAGAAACCAGCCATTTTGCGTTCTCCATAAGTCGAGAAAGCTGTAATACCCAGCGTTACGGCAAAAATTACAATGATAATCAGGGCTTTCCACCAAAATAGTGTTTCGGCTGCCCAAAGCATAAATGATTGCATATATTTCATAATTAACCCTAAACCAAAGCTTGGCATAGGGTTGTAAATGATTTATTTTCCAAAATAACTTTCGTTCTTCTCCATCAAACCTTTGTAGTCTTCAGAAGACTTGATTTCTTTCATCTCGTGCAAATACGGACGGCTATCATCAATCTTTTTATAGTTAGTTTCTGCCAATTTGAGAGCAAAATCTGGTTTTTTGATGAGATTAGCACCGTATTTATTAGCCGAAATCACCGAAGCACGTTTTACTTTAGATGGCCCTTCGATAACCCAGTCAGAAGTTTTCTTACGCTCAAAACGGCAAGTGTTGCAGATAAATTCTTTTACCTCACCCCACTCATTTTTACGAGCCGTGACACGGATAACCTCATCGCCTCGATACCAAAGCTGCACGTTTCCGCTACACTTATCGCATTCACAATGAGCATCAACAGGTTTGCTAAACCAAACACGGTTTTTGAAACGATAAGTTTTATCGGTTAATGCACCTACTGGACATACATCAATAACGTTTCCTGAGAAATCGTTATCAATAGCTTTACCTATGTAAGTACTGATTTCGGCGTGGTCGCCACGGTGCATCACACCATGTACACGCTTATCGGTAATCTGGTCGGCTGTATGTACACAACGGTAGCACAAGATACAACGTGTCATGTGCAACTGAATATACGGCCCAATATCTTCTTTTTCAAACTCACGGCGGTCTTCAACGTAGCGAGTCGAGCCAGTACCGTGGTCGAATGCGAAATCTTGTAGGTGGCATTCGCCTGCTTGGTCGCAAACTGGGCAATCAAGCGGGTGGTTTATCAATAAAAATTCTACGACGCCTTTGCGAGCCTCTACCACTTGTGGGTTGGTGTAGTTTTCTACAACCATTCCGTCTTGTACTTGTGTGATACAAGAAGCTACCAGTTTAGGCATTGGGCGAGGGTCTTTTGCCGAACCCGCCGAAACTTTCACCAAACACGCACGGCATTTACCACCCGACCCTTTGAGCGGCTCGTAGTAGCACATGGCAGGCGGAGCAACGTCTGGACCAATCTGACGAGCGGCTTGTAAGATGGTTGTTCCGGGCGGAACTTGGATGCTTTGCCCATCAACTGTTACTGTAAATAATGTAGGTGCTGTATTTTCCATTAAACCCCTAACCCGCTTCTGCGGGGAATTTATGTGTTAAACCAATTCTAAATTACCCATATAAACAGCACCAGGCTTGGTAGCTTCTACTGGGTTTTTGATGTGCCACTCAAACTCGTCTCTAAAATGACGGATTGCACTGGCAACTGGCCAAGCGGCAGCATCGCCGAGTGGACAGATTGTATTTCCTTCGATTTTCTTCGAAATATCAACTAACAAATCAATATCGGCCATTGTGCCTTTTCCGTGTTCGATACGGTGCAATACCTTTTGCATCCAGCCCGTTCCTTCACGACATGGGCTACATTGTCCGCATGACTCGTGGGCATAGAAACGAGAGAAATTCCAAGTATTACGCACGATACAAGCAGTTTCATCGAATACGATAAAACCTCCCGAACCAAGCATTGTACCAGTAGCAAAGCCGCCATCCGAGAGCGATTCGTAGCTCATCAAACGGTCTTCGCCATTGGCTGTTTTTAGGAATAATTGCCCCGGAACGATTGGTACTGACGAACCTCCCGCTACTACAGCTTTAAGATGATGCCCTTTACGAACCCCACCACAGTATTCATCCGAATTCAAGAATTCATCGCAAGATAATCCTAATTCGATTTCATAAACACCCGGTTTATTGATATGACCAGATGCCGAAATCAATTTTGTACCTGTACTTTTACCAACTCCGATTGCGGCGTAGGCTTCTCCACCGTTATTGATAATCCAAGAAGTAGTAGCAATAGACTCCACGTTGTTTACAACCGTCGGACTTTGATAAAGACCTTTTACAGCTGGGAATGGCGGTTTATTACGTGGGTTTCCGCGTTTTCCTTCGAGCGATTCGAGCAATGCCGTTTCTTCGCCACAAATGTACGCTCCACCACCAGGCTGAACTACCAATTCGAGGTCATAGCCTGTGCCAAGAATATTTTTACCAAGAAAACCAGCCGCTTTTGCCTCCTCGATTGCTTTTTCGAGGATACGAACCACGTACATCAATTCACCACGAACGTAAATGAATGATTTATTGGCACCCAAAGCATAACTTGATATAATCATCCCTTCAATCAATAAATGAGGGATTTCCTTCATCAAAAAGTGGTCTTTGAATGTACCCGGCTCCGACTCATCGGCATTACAAACTAAATAACGAGGAACACCTTCGGGTTTGGCCAAAAATGACCATTTCATACCCATCGGGAAGCCCGCACCACCACGTCCACGCACACCCGACTTCTTGACTTCTTCGACAACCTCGTCGGGAGTCATCGTTTTCAAAGCCTTCTCAACACCTTTGTAACCGCCAGTTTTGCGGTAACCTTCCAGCGTGTTGATGTTCGGGGCGTTAATATGCTCGGTTAGTATTTTCTTTGACATATATAATTACTTAGACAATTCATCAATAATCTCGTCAACTTTTTGGTTGCTGAGGTGCATATAGTATTTTTCACGAATCTGGAAACAAGGGCCCCAGCCACAAGCTGCTAAGCACTCAACTTCTTTGAGGGTAAACAATCCATCAGAGGTTGTTCCGCCAGTTTCGATACCCAAACGATTTTTTAGGTGAGCATAAACTTCTTCGCCACCCATCAAAACACACGGGCCAGTACGGCAGTATTCAATCACGTGTTTGCCTACTGGTTCGAGGTGAAACATCGTGTAGAATGTTGCTACCTCATATACTTCAATTGGCTTAATATCGAGCAATTCGGCAACGTAATCCATTACTTCTTCGCTGCACCAAGCCCATTCTTCCTGAGCAAGATGAAGGATTGGCAACAAGGCCGATTTTTGTTTTCCTTCAGGATAACGAGCAATGATTTCCTTTACTTTTGCCAATTTTTCGGCCGGAAACTGTATTTTGGTTTCAGTCATTATCTTCTTCTAATGTATATTCTTTTTCAAAAACATCTTGCCATGTGAGATTTTGCATATCGAATCGCAAACCTGTTTCTCGCTTGGCTTTTACATTTGCTTTTTCTACAGATTCATCCCAAATACTTCTTATATACTCTTTTGTAATACTTGGCACATCTTTCTGCAAGATTTCCATTTCATCACGAGCATTGTATATAGTATTGAGCCAACTCCTTGATTTTTTGTGTGGCTGAATATTCCACTTTATAATGTGCATCATTGCCAAAATCAAAAAGCTCTGAAACTCTCTTTTATCTTTTTTAGCCATATTATCATAAAGGTAATGCAGCCCCAATAGTGCATCTTCATTATCGTAGAGTTTTATTTTCTCTTCGATTGAAGAAATCGTTTGATAATATGATTCGGAGACTAATTCTTGCCAATCTGTTTTCATAAGACTCCATTTTTTACGTACAGTTAAGCATCTAACTCACCCGCAATCACATTCAAACTACTCATGATTACGATAGCGTCAGATAGCATTACTCCTTTGCACATCTCTGGATATGCCTGATAATATATAAACGAAGGACGACGGAAATGCAAACGATACGGAGCTCTACCACCATCGCTGACGAGATAGAAGCCAAGTTCGCCATTGCCACCTTCAACCGCATGGTAAACCTCGCCAACTGGTGTCTCGATTTCGCCCATAACGATTTTGAAATGATAAATTAGAGCCTCCATGCTACGGTAAACCTCTTGTTTTGGAGGTAGATAGTAGTGGTCTTCGTTGGCGTAATATGGTCCTTCGGGTAAATTTTCGATTGCTTGACGAATGATTTTGATACTCTCCCACATTTCGGCATTACGAACCATAAAGCGGTCGTAGGTATCGCCATTGTGTCCTACTGGAATATCAAATTCAAAATCTTGGTAAGACGAATACGGCTCCATGACACGTACATCATAGTCAACACCTGCTGCACGGAGGTTAGGGCCAGTGAATCCGTAGTTTAATGCTCTCTCAGCTGTGATTGGGCCTACATCACGCACCCTATCCATAAAAATACGGTTACGATTGAATAGCTTTTCAAACTCCGAAAGAGATTTTGGTAAATCTTTATAAACTAATTGCTTAATCTTTTTAATAGCCGTTGGCGATAAATCACGCTCCATACCACCGATACGACCCATGTTGGTTGTCAGACGAGCCCCACAAACTTCTTCGTAGATTTCGTAAATTTTTTCACGCTCTTGAAAAACGTACAAGAAGCCCGAATACGCACCCGTATCTACACCCAAGATTGAATTACAGATGATGTGGTCGGCGATACGAGCCAGCTCCATCATAATAACACGGATGTACTGAGCTCTTTTCGGAACTTCGACACCGAGCAACTTCTCGACCGTCATGTGCCAACCCATGTTATTGATAGGCGACGAACAGTAGTTCATGCGGTCGGTGAGGGTTGTAATCTGATAAAGCGGTCGGCGTTCGGCGATTTTCTCAAATGCACGGTGGATATATCCGATTGTTTGCTCTCCAGACACGATTTTTTCACCATCCATCTTCAAGACATTCTGAAAAATGCCGTGAGTAGCAGGGTGAGTTGGCCCTAAATTTAGGGTTGTTAGTTCTCTATCTTCTACGATGGGGCGGTTGAGTGCCAACGCATCGGAGGTCGTTTTTGGTATTAGTAAATCTTCCATGTCAATTATCAATTATCAATTACCAATTCCTAATTATCATCCAACTTTGAGCGTGGTAATTATTAATTGTACATTGTTAATTGCTCATTGTTAATTGTTAATTGAATTTTATCTTCCGAACAAGGCGTCAATTTTGTCTTCACGGGTAGCATCTTCGAGAGGGTATTCTTTACGCATCGGGAAATAATCCATTTCTTCGATGTTCAGGATTCTCTTCAAATTTGGATGCCCATCAAAAATAATTCCGTAGAAATCGTATGTTTCACGCTCCATCCAGTTTGCCGACGAATAAATGTTCGTAGCAGTCGGAATATGCACATCGTCTTGCGAAAGAAATACTTTGATTCTGATTCGGATATTCGTTTCGAGACCATGCACGTGGTATATTACACCAAATTCGGCACCAGTATTTTCGGGTAAATGAATACCACAAATATCGGTCAAAAACTTGATTTTGAGTGCTTCGTGTTTATTCAAATACTCAAGCAAAGGAAGGATATTCTCGCGAGTAGTAGTTAGAGTAAGAAGCCCGTAAGGTTCTTCAAAACCACTCACTTTATTGCCAAATTCGGCTATCAAATCCTCTGCAATTTGCTGATTAGTCATAATCTTTAATCGTAAATGAGTGAATTGTGAATGAGAGAGTCTGATAACTCGATAAAACGCTCATTCACTAATTATCTATTGTATCTGATAAGATTCTAAGAGTTGCTGATACTGCTCCGAATTACGTCTTCTGAGTGATTCGTTGCGAGCCAATTCTTGGATTTGCATCAGTCCTTCGAGTATTTGCTCTGGGCGAGGAGGGCAGCCCGGTACATAAACATCAACAGGAATCACACGGTCGATACCTTGTAGAACAGAATAAGTATCGAAGATACCACCACTCGAAGCACACGCACCTACGGCGATTACCCAACGAGGCTCGGCCATTTGTAGATACACTTGCTTTACAACTGGTGCCATCTTTTTGGCGATTGTCCCCATTACCATCAACAAATCGGCTTGGCGAGGTGAGAAACTCGGACGCTCAGAACCAAAACGTGAAATATCATAGTGCGAGCCCATAGTTGCCATAAACTCGATTCCGCAGCATGAGGTTGCAAACGGAAGCGGCCATAAAGAATGGCTACGTGCAAGACCTACGACTTTATCTAATGAAGTGGCGAAAAAACCAGCACCTTCAAAACCATCGGGTGCGTTTACCATTTTTACTGAACTCATATATTTTTAGTTCAAAGTTCGTTTTTCAATGTTCAATGTAAAGGTCAAACCTAAAATTGAAACATGATGATTAGTTAAATTGTTTGTACCAATGATTGAAATTATCAATAATCTTAGTCACGCTCCCAAGTCAAGACTCCTTTACGAACGATGTAATAGAAACCCGACATCAAAAGTGTTACAAAGACAATCATTTCGATGAATCCGAACCAACCCAATTTCATGAAGTTTACAGCCCACGGATACATAAAGATGATTTCGACATCGAAAAGTACGAAAAGAATGGCTATCAAGAAATATTTGATAGAAATAGGCGTACGAGCATCGCCCTGAACCTCAATACCACACTCAAATGGGTCGTCTTTTTTCTTACTACTTCTTCTTGGACCAATCAAGTGAGTTACAATCATTGTAATCACGATAAAACCTAAAGCAGCACCCAATTGTACTAAAATAGGTAAAAAATCTGACGGAAGATATTGTTTCATAAAACAGAACTCAGGATTTATAGCGATTTTGTCGGAATCGGCAATTAGGTAAAAAACTGATTCCTGCTAAATCACGGTTTTTTCTGCTTCAAAATTACTACCCTATTCTTTGAAAACAAAATAAAAAAGGGTTGAAATGTATTCAACCCTTAGTAATCAAGAACGATTCGACGTTCTTGGACATAAAAACCGTCATTAAAAATCTTTAGAATGTAATAGTCTTTGGGTAATTCGCGTAAGTCGAGGAATCGTTTTTGGGTTAGGTCGGGGAGTTTAGCACTCAGCACCTTCACTCCATAACGATTGTATAACTCGACCGAGACGTTCTTTAAGTCTTCTTTTACTTCAACATTGATGATACCATCGCTTGTAGGGTTAGGATACAGAATCAAACCTAAACTTGGGTCAAGCACAAAACTATACGGTGGTGAATAATTGGAGAAACAAGTAAGGGTTTGATTGCCGATTGGATAGGTAAAACCCGCCCGAACAGTGTAAAAGGCTGATTTTACGGCTTTAACTAATGCTTGATTGCCGTTTTCGATGGTTTTGTCTTCGAGACGCCACTCAAATTTGGCAGGATAATCGGTAGCGATGGCTTCTAATTGATAGATTCCTTTTTGTTCAATTACCGGAACCTTTGGATTTGCCCTCACCACAATATCTACCCTTGATGCTTGAGATAAACATCCGTTGCCATCTCTTACTCGGAGTGTGTAAGTACCTTGCCGATTGACCGAAATTCGTTTTTGGTTTGAGAGATTGCTCCATTCATAAATCACGAAATCATCTTTTGAGTACAACTCAACACTTTTGCCTTCACAAATGGCATTTACACCACCTTCGGTAATGATATTGGCAACTGGCGAAGTGAAAAACTGGAATTTGGCAGTGTCGGGTACCGATAAACACCCATTAGAATCTCTTACTCGAAGCGAGTAATTACCGTTTTGGGTAGGGGTAATCCTTGCAGATGAAGCTCCGTTGCTCCAAATATTTTGGAGATTTGGCTGATTTGATTCAAGCACAATAGGGTTTTCGGGGCAAGTTCTGACCACACCGTTTGGGCTAATCCGTACTTGTGGCAATTCGTTTACTTTTACCGTAACAGACTGTTTATCAATACATCCTTCTTGGTTTTCGACAGTCAGTTCATAATTACCGCTATTTTGGATGGTTATTGTAGGGTTTCTGCTACCGTTACTCCAGCTGTATTTTAACGCTTGCTGGGCTGTCAACACAACACTATCGCCTCTACAAAAAGTAGTATTGCCAGTTACGTTGATTCTGGCCGTTGGCTTGGGTTTGGTATTGATTCTGATACGGTTCGATTCGGCACGACAACCAAATGTATTGGCTTTGATTGCGAAGTATTCTCCGCCACTTACATCTATCACAGAGCCAAAAGCTCCGTTGTTCCAATCTACGTTTTGACCCGAATTTTCTCTTAGTTTTGTGGTTAATCCTTCACAAAAGTTATCTGAACCGATATTAGAAATAGAAGGTCTAAAAACGACTTTTTCTTCTTTAAAATCTATTTCCTGCGAAAAATACGGGAAACCTGAGGCATCTTTTACCCTAACACCATACAAGCCTGGCCCGACCTCAGTGACTTTGCTGCCCTGTCCGTTGCTCCAGCGATATTGGGCATAATTGCTCGCAGGTTCTAATATTAACTGGTTTCGCCCTTTGTCGGCATTGCAATTGGCAACGATAGGAATCAGATGCCTCGGCTCTTTGGGTTGTGAGTTCCTGAAATAGCTATCATCAAGCGAAGCATTCCACAATTCAGCCGCCCAATCGATACCTGCATTGGCGAAATGCCCATCAAATCTGAAAGCATTCGTGAGTGGCACTTCGGGGATAACATCGGTATTTGGTCCTCCAAAAACATTTGGTACACCATTAATGACCTGATTTTGTCCTTCGGGAATGGCCACACGGGCAACCATCCATGAAATATTGTGCTGAAAATCGCTTCTTGATTTATTGATAACGGTTCTGAGTGCGTCGGCGTAAATTAAAGCTGAGTTGTTTCGGTCGGATTCGCCTTGATGCCAAAGAATTCCTCGTAGCCCTGTTCGAGATGCGTAGTGCTGCAAAGCGAGCTGCATTACCTTATACGGGCTACCCGCAAATTTTACAAATAAACCCCTGCTGTTTCGGAGGTCTTCGCCTTGTGCCGACCTCTTCCATCCATCAATCTCTAAGCCACCAATCGCACAACCATAAAAAAGTACTGGTACATTGAGGCGGCGGGTTAGCATATCGCCAAGTCTTGCCCAAACCCACGGAACGGGATTGTACGGCCCAATCTCTTTATCGTTTTCTAATTTCTGAAAAAAGAATGGCATTTCGTCCTCATTCATGATGAGGTCTCCCCTCTCAAAGCGGCGAAACGGGATTGTGGATACTCTATCATCGTTGGCACCACGTGTAGCTCCTGGGTAGGTAGTGCTGCCTTCGGCATTTGATTGGCCGGCCACTAAGAAAACTTCACCGACACCAACTCTTTCGACCCTGTCTGTAACAACAACACTGCCGCCACTCCAACCTCGTACTTCGAGGTGATACCAACCACCAACTGCTTCGAAGTTTCCTTGAAAGACACCGTTTCTGAAATAATTATCATTTGGAGAGGCAATGGTGTACCAAGGGGTTTCGGTACCTTGACCGGGTTCGACCGGAACAACCCGTGCCTCTATACGGTCGAGAGGTTGATAGTAAGTGCCTGCGATACTAAAATTAGCTCGGTTGTTTTGGTTTCTTTGAAATACGATTCGACTAATAGGAAAACTCACTCGGATTTGTCCCAAAGCCCAATTAATACTCAAAATAAACGATAGAAATGTCAGTAAAGGAGTTTTCATGGTTCACGACAATTAGGCAACCTACAAAAATAAACCTAAGTAATGTCTAACATACAATATCAGACCTTTTATTTATTTAGTGGTTGCGGTAGTTTGTTGAGAAATATTGTTTTTCGATATTAAATTCGGCACTTGTGTTATAAAAACAAGACTTAACTGCACTATAATCTAAAACTCGAATTTTGTAAGTTTGTTGGGTATCAAGCAGGTATTTTGGAATAGTTACAGCAAAACCATTTCGATAGATTTTACCTAAGATTATATTTTTCTTAGAATTTAAGTTTGGCGTAACAGGAAGGCGAACAGTTTGAGTTGGTGTGTATATTTCGACAAATAGGGTTTTGTCGGGGTCCCAAAAGTTTAGATTTAGCGTATCGCTCGTAATGGCTAACTCACTACCACTATATGTAATACTACTAATACCAAACATCGAGCCGTTTTTCTCGATAGGAGTATTAAGATTTTTTATCGGAGCAGTTACATCGTAGATTTTTTGTGTCTTGGCACGATTGAGGGATTTTTGTGCGGCTGGATAAAACCAATTTTTACCATAACCCATTATCGAAAAATCATTCTTGGTAATATTGGTATAATCGGCTCTGAGCATTTGGTGGTGCGTATAAATATTGTTAGTCAGATGAAAAAAACTAAAAATATTGGTGAATAAGCCCAATCCTAAAAACAAAGACGAGAAAATGATTTTAGAACGCTGTCTAAAACATCCAATAAATAATCCATATATCGACAAAACCGCCATTATACTGTGAAAATGATAGCGAGCACTCAATAACGGAATACCCAAAACGGCATCTACCCAATTGTGCATGTAGAATCTACGAACGGCAATCAAAAGGGTTGTCATTATCACGAAGCACAAGCATCCGGCATAAAAAAGATTTAGCTTTTTATCTTTTTGAATCGAATCGTATGGTTTCAGAATAAATCCTAAAAATGGATTTTTAATCAGTTTTTGATACCAATTTTGCGGTAAAATCAATAAGATTAGTCCGTAAATAGCCCATGTGAAAATGATGAATCCGAAAACAATATCTCGAACACTTACATACTGACGTAAATCGACAATATCGCCAAAAACGATAAAAATTGATAAAAATTGACCTAATGGGTGCAAAAGAGCATTACCCGTAAAGCTCTCAGATGCAAAATATTGTTTGTAGTTGTACTGATACAGCAAAATACACGGTACAAGTACAGAAATAGCCCCGATTGCCCATTTATAATGCCTTCTGTAAATCAAAATGATGATACCAACCATTAGCGAGGGCATTCCACCTGCACTTGTGAACGTAGCCAAGAGCCCAAAAAACAAGAACCAAAAATAGGTCGAGCGTTTATCGGCAATGGCCGAAAAGTAAATGGCCAAACTAACCCACGCCAAAACGCTATGGTTTTGTAGCGAACTCATCCCCCAATAGAAATTGGCCTCTAACTGAACCTGAAAAATCAAAAAAGTGACTGGCAATGCCCACCATAGTTTTTTCTCTTTTTGGTAAATCACATAAATATGATGCAAAGCCCAAATAACCAAGCCCAGATTGCCAATAAACATCATGGTGCGGAAGTTGATAGACCCACCAACTTTATAGATTAGCCACGTGATAAAATGTACATAAGCAATGTTATGCTCATTGTGCGGGCTAAACATTATCTTGATTTTATCGAAGAAAGAAGAGGCATTTTCAAAGTCAAGGATGACGTTCATTACCAAGAAATCATCCCACCCGTACGGAAAATTTAAACCAAAGAGATTAAGTAGATAGAATAAAAAAATGATAGGTAAACAAGCAAAGGCACAAGCCAATACTTTTACAAAACTGCTATTTTGTAGTTTTTTTATCATTCAGTTTTCTTTGGTTCGATACAATTACTAATGAGCAAAATTACAAATAAATCATAAAAGCCAACATCTATGCACGAGCTTTTTGTAATATCTGGAGAATATACTCTATGGGGTCGATGAATATCTTCTCGACAAATAAGTACACAAGAGTGGGTTTGAAACCGTATTCGCCATAATAATTAAAGTTTGGTAAAATAATTGCTATTAATGCAACCCAAAGCAAAATATTATTAATTTTGTTGGTATTCTCAATTTTGTGTATTTCTCTAAACGCAATAATGAATAACGGAAACGCAAAAGATAAACCCCTGATTTGGTCGGCCACGATAAATGCACTGATTGTAGCAAACAAAACCAAGCCAATTAGGATAGGTAACTGCCTTTTTTTGAATAACCAATAAAAAAACAGCACCCACAAACTACCAAATGCAAACATATAGTTGTTGAAAAATGAATGGTCTTTTTTGAGGTAGAAAAAACCTATATCATTTGGGAGTTGAATATCGAAATGGGGCTGCCGTAATAGTAAATATCGACAAACTGCATAAATAATTATTGAGAGGGGTATCGACAGAAACAAGATTTTTTTGTGCGAAAGCAATTGTTTATCCCAAAGCCACCAAATAACTACACTCGGCAAAGATAGTGTAAATGTGCGTTCGTTGGCAAAATACGCCCCAAACAAACATAAACCGACTAATATTGGCGAGTCGGTGGCTATACATCCTAAAATAAATAAAAATGCTAAAGCATCGCCATGCCCAAAAGTATCGCCAGCGGCAGTATTGCTAAAATAGTAGTATGTGCAAGCAAAAGTGAAAAGGATTGTACCTTTAATGTTGTTTTGACTGGCCTTTAAGCAGGCTTTTACGAGAATTATCTGAAAAATTAGTCCGATGAAAAGCTGGAGTATAAATGCTTGTCGAGGCTGAGCTATGTGTAATAGCCTAAGTAGTGCCGGAAACGCCAACCGTAACGCACGGTTGTATCCGTACATGATATTTTCTAAAAAATCGTTGTCTGAGAAATTCTGTGATTGTAGAATCTGAACACCCCATAAGCCATTCTGGATTTCTAATCTGTTTAGTGGCGGATTTACTTGGATTGTCCAGATAAATAGAAAAATACCAAAAATCAGCCACCAGTACGGCAGAGAGATGAATTTAGTATAGGCATTTTTTAGCAAACCAATCATTGAAGTTTTTTTGGGTACGACGAACTCTAAAGCGACAAATATAAGCGTAAAAAACGTAAGTAGGGTAATATTGCGATTAATAGAAATATTGAAATAATACTCTCAACAGCCAGCAGTGGATGCCCGATTTGGGTTTATGTAACCGTAAAATAAATTTTTGACACATATAAGGTAATATTACATGTACTTTTAGTTATCTAAATACTGGTGCGTAATGACAAGGTTTTTTATTATTCTATCCATCATCGCCTTCTCTTGTAAAACCTATGCTCAGGCCATCTCTATTTCATACAGCAAGCAGCATCTGTGTAAAAGAAATGTCGAGAAAATAAGTTTTGAGAGTGCGGGAACTTTTGGTGCAAACAACTACTTCACGGTTCAACTTTCGGACTCGCTCGGAGTCTTCAGTAATCCATTGTCTCTTTGTCGCTTTAAGGATACCACATTTTCAGAAATTGCATTTGTAGTACCCGACACACTATTGCTTGGAGGGCAATACCGTATTCGGGTGGTAAGTTCAAATCCTGAGATTGTCAGTGCTGATAACGGAGCAAATCTATCAATCATAGATTCGTGTGGTAGCGTTGCCGACTCGGCAATTATCTTAAAACCACTCGCTTCAAGCCTGATTTGTACACCAGATTCGATAACGGTCAAATGGCATTTTAGAGATTCTACATTCTCCAATACAAATACTTTTACGATTCAGCTTTCCGATTCGAGTGGGGTTTTCGTCAATCCATTAAACCTTGCGGTAGTGGCTTCGACCGATTCTGTAAAAAAGATATTTTTGGAAAATGGACTTCTGGAAGGTACAAAATATCGGATTCGGATAATCGCCACTGATTCGAGTGCAATTAGTAGAGATAATGGCGAAGACATAGCGATTCGCACCAAACCAAGGCCTAAAATTTCATTCATTCCAACGGCTCCTTGCATGGGAGATTTGGTCAAAATCATTGCCAGCGATAGCTTAAATGGGGTTTCTTACCTTTGGTCAGGGCTTGGCACAGGTACAAACGACACGCTGATTATCAGCAACGCAGGATTGAGCAATGCAGGAAATTACAGTGTCCTGGTTTCAAAAAACGGCTGCTCAGTATCAACTTCAAAGGCACTTATTCTCTCAAATTGTAAACCAGACTGGTCTTGGGCGTTGGCGGATACCTTCTGGACTAATACTTTTAAATACCCTTCGACGATTGTCGATACCGAATTAGATAGTGATAATAATTTAGTTGTAGCGGGCTTTTTTTCGGAGCAGATGGTATTGGGCAATACGACAATCAATACGATTTTGGGCAACAATGCCTTTTGCGATAGCACCGAAAAACGAACTGGTTTTCTGGCAAGAATCTCGGCTTCTGGACAGCTACTTTGGTATAGAAAATGGAATTCTCTGGCCGAAATCGGCGATTATCAGTACTGCGATGTAACAATTGATAATAACCAGATTTACCTCGTTTCGGAGTACAATGCCTATGCACCATGTAGTTCGGCACCGCGAAATCAGGCCTCGCTTGTAATTACCGACGAAGAAGACTTTGCATTGGGTTCTTTGCTTGGTTTTTGTCGGTATCCGATTCCGAATACCAATCCAACCCAATACTGGTATCGCTACAAAGGACGCTTCATTTGGGCTGCAAAGTTTGATTTAAGTGGCAATTTAGATGCGTTCTCTAATTTGACCGAAATGAAAACTTGTGGGAGTTCGCCTGCCAATTTTGACTCACAACCAACCTTGACTTTAGGCAACAAAGGGTATTATTCTTTAAAATCTCGAAATGGCAAATTGTGGCTTCTTTATACGTGGAACCAAGGATTACTGCACACAATTAAATTCACAAACGGCAACCAATATACTAATGAAGCAGCAGGTTTGGTAATTGCCGAGTTGAACACAAGCAATTTGAGTATTCTTAAATTTGAGAAAGTAAATATTACAACCACAAACGGCATACTTGGTTTATCGAACCTCGAAATTGACCCTCAGAATAATCTGATTGTGAGTGGTTCGAGCGGTACTGTTGCAATGAATACAGCCCAACAAATTGTTTTTAGAAATAATCAATTGAGTTTTAATAATGCTGATTATTTTGTAGCAAAATATAATACTACACTCAGCAATTGGGATTGGGCAAAAAAATCGAATATTGAGCTGGTAAATACTTACTCTGGAGCGGCACCATCTATAAAAACAGATACCCAAAATAATATTTATTTGGCTTTTGATTATAAGCCTTCGGCAGGAGGTGATTTTGCAGGATTACCTCTGCCTGCCACACCAAAAGATTTCGATTCGAACCAAACTGTGGCGTTATTTAAAATCAATTCGAGCGGTATTGCCCAGTGGGTTATGTTAAATAATCACCGATTACAAAATGGTCGAAACACACTTGCGGTCGATTTAGAAAATAATATTTATGTTGCATCATACCTCAGAAGCACTCCACAAACAGAGAATTTTTTAATAGCGAATCACCGATTACCCAATCCCGAACTCAAAACTTACACGAATTCTTCGGGAACCCCAATGATTGCGATTTATAAACCGTCGGGCTTATTGGCGGGTACAATCAGTAACATCAAGGTCGAAAAAGCCATCGCTTTGAATGGATTAGTAGTAGATTCGTATAAAAATGTCGTTTTGAGTGGTCATAATGTAGGAAAAACAAGTTTTGGACAATTACGAATCCAGACAAATTTTGGCAATACAGCTGATACGCTCGATGACCGTAAACGTGGTTTTATTACCAAGATTGCCAATCCGCAGAGTATTGTGCTTGATACCGTTTCAATCCATGTTTGTAGTGGCACACAGGGACAAGTCAGGTTTAAAACCAACGGAGGATTTATCAACAATCAACAGTTTAAGATACAGCTGATTGGTAAAAATGGCGTTTATCAAGGGAAGGTTCTTGACCTCACAACAACCAGTAATGATAACTACACTTTTTTAGCCCCAGATAGTTTGGGCGAGAATACGTTTTATCCAAGAATTAGTACTATGGACAATACAATTTTTGGCACCTACCGCGTAGATGATACGCTCGTTATTAATACTACACCCAAACCTGTCATTCTGAGCAATCAGTTGGGGTATAGCCTTGACCAAAAAATGTGCTCGAACAAACTCACCAATTACCGAATCCAGGGTTGGGGAGGCACACAAGGTGTTTTGAAATACAATGGCAATACAGTTTATGTGGGGTCAAATATTGATTATCAGCCTACTCCTCAGCAGTCGGGCATTTATACCATTCACTGGACCCAAAACGGCTGCACAGGCGTCAGCCCCGAATTAGTTTTAAATATTTACAATCCGCTTTCGGCACAACTGATTGGTAATCAGACCATAAGTAGGGTAGGTTCGCCAGTTTATTTGTCGTTGTTTGTCAATGGGGGTAAAGAATACAATGCCAGTATTTCTGGAATCCCTTCTTTTGTTTCGGATAAATCTTTTCAATCGCTCCAAGTAATACCAACCGAAAGCAGTGTTTACAAGATAGATTCAATCTACAATGTCTGTGGTAAAGCGGCCGTAACGACTGGTACAGCAAACGTGACGGTGTGTCTTAATAGCTTGAATCTCAAAAATCCAGACGATAATTATTCGAGATTGACGATTCTCAAGCAAACAAACCAGCGTTTTGGAAATATCGAAGCAAATAACAGAATTCTGAATAAATCAAATGTGATTTACAATTCAGGAAGAAAAATACTATTGAATCCGGGTTTTGAAACAGCCGATAGTGTAGTTTTCAGTGCCAAAATTGGTGGATGTAAAGCAATTGCTCCAGTTACAGCTCCTGATTTCAAATTGGGTTATCAGAAAGGGTTTATTAATAAAGGCAATATTGACCAGACAATCTTAGAAATGACTGAATTTGCGGATAAGGGGGCCAATTTGTTTGGAGTTACGTTACGATTAGAAGATGTTTATAAATCACTTTCACAATTTAACGAGACTAACTCCGATTCGCTTGATAAGTATTGGGCTTTGTATGATAAAACTATCAATCATGCCAAAAATATTTACGACCATATAGCTTTCAGGATAGCTGTAGATTATGATGATACCCGTTATTATTATCAAGAACGAGACGAAACTCAATCGAATCAACAGATTTACACAACATTTAGTAACGCACTTTTTGATTTATTTAATGAAATTGCCCAAGACCAATTTGGCAATCCAGCTCGAATTGCTTATGGTTCGGGGCATGGCTCGTTTGCCTCTACAACAGCCAAAGCCAAAATGAAAGGCTTTGTCGAGAAGGCATTAGACCGATATTATCCTGTTTTGCAAGAAAAACTCTACTGGGTTTCTGTCGTGACGTCGGCACAATTAGAAACAGGCTTCAATTACGAAAACTCTTGGAATGGCTTTAGTTTTGTACCTTCCAGACCATGCGAATATGATTACACCCCAGCTAATGTGTCGCAGTTTAGAAACTGGTTAGTGACCGAAAAATACCCTAATTTGGCAGCCGTAAATGCAGCACATAATACCAATTATACAAATCCCGACCAAATCCAGCCGCCAAAGGTGAATGTTTCGATTTTGGATAATATGACAAACTCAAATGTGAGGGCGATGTATAACTCGGCTTTGTTTGAAGACTGGTACAAGTTTAATTACAAACAACTCAAATCGTTTTTGATAGAATGTAAAAATGCCGTAAAAGCCAAAAATAACAATATTAAATTCTGTTTTGAATCAGGTTCAAATACCGACCAACTGAGTGTTGCCCGCAAGACATTGAATGTGCCAGATATTAGCACCTATGCCGATGTATTAAAAACAGCTTTCACAAACACCGAATTTAATGGTACAAAAACTTGGGATGCCGACATCATTCGGTCGAATTTTACGGGTGAGATACAATCTGAAATCAATGAATCGGATGTTGTAAACCAAGGTGGAATCACCGACCCAAATACGGTTAAACAAAAAATGCTCGAATACTCAAGAAGTGCATTTTTGAATAAGGCTGGAGCCGTAATATTTGTGGCTGATAGAAATACGCAATATTATAACAACTCGCTTAATGCACTCAGTGAATTCAAAACTTGGATTGATAACCACACCGAGCAGTTTTCGCAGGGACAAACGATAAATATAAACCTTTCGGATTTGATTCGGAATTTCCCATCGGCCAAAACGCCTTTTGAGGTAATCGCTCCATCTTTGCCCGCTAATGGCTATCAAAATAGGCCGAAGATTATTATTAATCAGTAGTTATCATTCAACCAAAACCTTTTTGACTGCCTCGTAGTTTCTGGCTTTTACAGCTATGAGGTATTCACCTTTTGTGAAATTTGTCAAATCAATTTCTTTACGAATATCGAATTTCGGAATATCAATTTCGCTGACTTTTTCGCCTTTGGTCGTATAAATCAACACTTTGGCATTCTCAAAATCGTCTAAAGTCTCGATATAAACCTTACCAAGTGGCGTTGGATTTGGGTACACAGCCATACCTTTTTGTTGCAAGTCATAATAAAATGACAACGTACTCGATAACGGCGAGGCACAAGTTAACTTTGTATTATTGGGCAATGTATAGGTATTTATAACCTTTAGCGAATAAAACCCAACCTGACGAGCCTTGATGACTGGCGAATTATATGGCAGGGTTTTGCCTTCGAGATTCCACTCATATACTGAACCAACTGGAACAGGAGTAGTGGCTTCTATCGTATATGTACCAGTTTGACTGATGCTTGGCTTTTCGGGTGCGGCCCGAACAGTCACGTAAATAGGGTTTGATGCAGGCGATTCACAACCGTTTTGGTCAATTACTTTCGCGGTATAATTACCTTCTTGATTCACCCGAATCCGCTGTGATTTTTCGCCATTGCTCCACAAATACCCCTGATTTGGCGTTGCGGTTAGGATTGTAGTTTGGTCTGAACAAATGGTTGTTTGGCCATCCACAAAAATACTTGGTTTAGGTGGTTGTGGATTCACTTTTATTGAAATCGGGATAGACGAATTAGCACATCCAAATTCATTAAGAACAGTTGTAAAATACTCACCGCTTTGGCTTGTCGTGATTGTGCGGCTATTCACGCCATTATTCCAACGATTACCATTTACAATATTTGAAGTAAGCGTTACGCTTTTATCCGAGCAAAAAACCGTTGCACCATTTGTTGTTACGATTGGTTTCTCTGGCAAAGGATTTACTACAACTTTTGTGATATTCGACTGGCGTTTGCAACCAAATTCATTGGTTGTGGTCACAAAATAATCGCCCGGAGTATTCACCGTGATGGTTCTATCTTTAGAGCCGCTACTCCATTCATTTACATCCACATTCGATGTAAGCCTGACACTTTCGCCATTGCAGAAAGTTGTGTTGCGGTCGGAGGTAATTACCGGAGGGTTTGGTGAAGGTCTAACCGTTACCTTTACGGGCGAAGAAGTTTGCTTACAACCAAATTCGTTAGTAACTGTAACATTATAATCACCCGAATTATTGACCGTAATCGTTTTTGAGGTTTGGCCATTGCTCCAAGTGTTGTTATTACCACTCGATGTCAACCTAACCGATTTATCCGAACAAAACTCGGTCGAGCCATCAGCCGTGATTTTGGCTTCGGGTAATGGATTCACATTTACATTAATACCATTCGAGGTAGCTACACAACCGTAGAGATTTACATGACTTACTTGAAATGTACCACCTTGGTTTACATTTATCGTTTTCCCGACCTCGCTGTTATTCCAATAGTTTCGAGAGTTGTAATTCGATGACAAACTCACACTTTCACCTTGGCAAAGAGTCGTTGAGCGGTTTGCCGAAATCGTCGGTCTTTCTGGTACGAGTTGCGATGGAAGCGAAATCTGTGGCGTAAAATAGACATTTCCTTGGGCATCTTTTGCGTAGCCTTTGTATGTGCCTTGCCCAACCCGAATCTGGGAATTACTATCGCCAGTGTTCCATTTATATGAGCTAAAACCCGTCGGCATCGAAAGGTTTATTGGCTGATTAATGCTCGACGTATTACAGTTTGAACCCAGTTCGAGCGGTGCTGTTCCTTGATACGGAATCGAATTCGCAAAAAAAGCATTATCCAAACTTCTGTTCCAAGCTTCGGCCAAGTCTATTAATCCTTGTCCGTAGAAATGCACATTATCCGTCCGTGGGCCAATATTATCGGTTTCGGGGCCAGCAAATGTGTTTGGTGTTTGTTGAATGACCTGATTCTGACCATCAATGACCCTTTGGGCAGTGCCGCGGTATTGGTCTTTTGATGTACGAGAAATGACCCACGAGATATTTTTACCACCACTATTTTGTCTCGAACGTTCAATCAAAAACTGTAAACTTTCTCGATACATTTGGGTCGAAGTACCCGAATAGGTGTCGGTCTCGCCTTGCAGCCACAAAATTCCCCTGATTCCGAGCAGGTTTACGTAATAATTGAGAGCTTGCTTAAATGGTTGATACGGAAAACCAGCCGGTGCGTAGTTGTTTACATAAGGATTATATCCTCTTGCACCATCGGCACTCAAACGCCATTCTACAACCGACATCGCCTCTGAGCCTGCATTCATAAACAAAATCGGTACGTTGAGTTTTTGAGCCAATAAATCGCCCAATTTGCCCCAACACCAAGAACCGCTACCAGTTGGCGAGATATGCGTATTGAAATTTACTTTTGAAAATGTCGGAAAATCAGGCTCGATGGGCGAGCCATTGGCTATAAAATTAGTGATACAATTTACTCGGTCGTCGCTGGCAGACGGATTCCCCGAATTGTAGTAGCCTTGGGCATTTGATTGTCCTGCAATCAAGAATACCTCACCGATACCTACCCTGTTAATTGTAGCATTTGTGACAACCTGACCATTTGCAATGCCTCTGACCTCAAGTCGATACCAACCACCTCGTGCATTTAACGAACCTTTAAAAAATCCTAAATTCGGATTTCGCACAATTTCGGTCCAGTCGATATTATTTCCGCCCTGAATCGCCACCAAGCGAGCCTCAATGCGTTCTAATTCGCTGCCAAAAGTGCCAGTAATGTGTAAAGTTGCCTCGTTGTTTTTATTGCGTTGGATAACAGTTCTTTCACTCGGAAATGTTATTTCGATTTGAGCCAAAGCCAATTGTGCAACCCACAGCAAAGGGATGAATAAAAATTTCTTCATGGCAATAGCTTATAGTTCACCTACGGTAGCTCTAAGCTACCTGCTTTTTCCTTATAATGATTCTAATTTAGCGAAAAAAGTTGGAAATGGATTTAATAAAATTGATATTATCCATGTCCCCAATCGTAGAGTATGGATAATATCCAAACATATATTCTGTAATATTATTTATCGTGTAAATGCTCCCAAATCATGTCTTTTAGTTCTTGCAGACCCAAGTTTGCTATCGACGAAAAGAATACGTGCGGTAAATCAGCAGGGATTTTCTTCTCAATTTTTTTAACAGCTTTGTCGTCTATCAAGTCACATTTCGAGACCGCCAAAAGCCTTTTTTTATCCAATAATTCTGGATTATAAAGCTTTAGCTCATTCAAAAGCGTATTGTATTCTTTCATGACATCTTTTGCATTGGCCGAAACCAAAAACAAAAGGATTGAGTTTCGCTCAATGTGTCTCAAAAATCGAAGACCAAGACCTTTGCCTTGCGATGCCCCTTCGATGATTCCGGGAATATCGGCAACAACAAATGATTGATAATCTCGATACGAGACCACACCAAGGTTGGGTACGAGGGTTGTAAAAGCATAATCGGCGATTTCGGGTTTTGCGGCCGATATGACTGAGAGTAGGGTAGATTTACCAGCATTCGGAAAGCCCACAAGGCCTACGTCTGCCAGTAGTTTTAATTCTAAAATAACCCATTTTTCGAGTCCTGGCTCGCCGGGTTGAGCGTAGTCAGGGGCTTGTTTGGTCGAACTCTTGAAATGGTGATTCCCAAGCCCACCACGACCACCCGATAAAAGAACAGCTTCCTGTCCGTTTTGGGTGATTTCTAATAACTTTTCGCCAGTTTCGGCATCTTTGGCAATTGTTCCGAGAGGTACTTCGATTATAACGTCTTCTCCTTGAGCCCCAGTACGTCTGCCGCCTTCGCCAGCGTTTCCATGGTCGGCTTTGATGTGCTTTCTATATTTGAGGTGAAGAAGTGTCCATTGCTGAGTACTTCCTTTCAAAATTATATGCCCGCCTCTACCGCCATCACCTCCGTCTGGGCCTCCTTTATCAACGTGTTTTTCACGTCTAAAATGCCTCGAACCTGCTCCACCGTTTCCCGACTTGAGGTTTATTTTTACGTAATCTATGAAATTTGATGTCATTCTTTAGTTCAATGTTCTGCGTTCAAAGTTCAAAGTTAAGATAAAAACCTCGAACCTTGAACTTTGAGCCTCGAACTTTAAACTATATTTTAGCATCAATTGCAGCACAAATCATGCCGAAGATTGCTTCAATTTCGCCAATTCCATTGATTTTTACTACTTTTTCTTGGTTTTGGTAGTATGGCAAAACATGAATTGTCTTATTGAAATATTCGTCAATTCTTTTGATTAATTTCGATGCGTCGTCGTCGGCACGGCCACTAATCTTTTGTCTTTCGGCAATTCGGTGCTTGATTTCTTCTTCGGTAACATCCAATTGCAACACCAAATCAATCTGCTGGCCTTTATCAGCCAAGAATTTGTCTAAGGCCTCGGCTTGCGGAACTGTACGAGGAAAACCATCGTAGATAAAACCTGTTGCATCTTTATTTCTCTGAACCGCGTCTTCGAGCATTTCAATCGTAATCGAATCTGGTACAAGCTGGCCGCTATCCATGATTTCTTTTACTTTTTTGCCCAGTTCAGTCTGATTACTTACGTGCATTCTGAACATATCGCCCGTCGAGCAGTGAGCCAAGTTGTATTTTGCAATAATTTTATCCGATTGCGTACCTTTTCCCGCACCGGGAGGTCCAAAAATGACAAGATTAAACATATTTTTTAATTATCTGTAAATCAATATTGGTGAACAGCCTTTGGTTGTTGCGGGGCAAAAATAAAAGCATTTTTTAGAAATTACACTTTTTGCTTTAAATTATTTGGTGAATTAGAATAGATTGGGCAATAAAAAATGGTATGCCTCATCGACATACCATTTTTTCATATTTAATTTTAGCAAACTTACTTCGGATTCGCCCCCGTGCCGCCGCTACCATTATTTGGTGCCGGTGGTGTTCCTGGAGCAGCTCCTCCGCCTGTAATGCTCTGTAATACTTTCTGAACATTAGCGTTAGTTGGGTCGTACTTCAAAGCCTCATTCAAAAGATTAGTTGCTTTCGGAATATCCTTGTCAATCAAAAGGGCTTTTGTTCCTAAATATCCAAGGGCTTCAGCAGCACCTTTTTTACCCGCTGCAGTTTCTTTGTCTTTGTCTTTCAATACAGCCAAATATGCTTCATACAATGGTGCCGCCGCAAATGTAGCTACATAAACACTATCGCTTTGGTTAGCATATTGTGCAGCTCTTGCACGTGACAAGTATGGTGGAGCCCAAGTATCTTTGTAAGCCTCACAAACTTTTGCGTATGCGGCCTCAGCGGCTTTCCAGTCACGAGCATTGTAAAGAGCAGAAGCTAAATTGAAATAATCAGTACCAGTTGGTTTCTTAGATTTTTCAATCACTTTCTGGTAAACGCCAGCAGCTTTAGCCCACTGTTTGCTGTTTTTGTAGTTTACTGCAATGGCATCGGCATAGTTATATGTAGTATCTCCTAATTCGATGGCCTTCTCCATGTAAACAATACCAAGAGAGTCATTGGCTTTCTTATTAGCATCATCTTTAACACAAGAATAAGCTCTACCCAAATAACCGTAGTCTAAAGGCAAAATACGCTCTTTCTCAGCTTCGCTGATGAATTTTTGAATCAATGGAATAGCATCAGCACATTTACCTAATTCAAAAAGAGAGAAACCTTCTAAACGGTAAATAATTGGGTCTTTAATTTTTCCTTTTAGTTCGTTAACTACCTTCAAAGTACCTTCATAGTCTTTGATAGAGAACGCTAATTTTACATATCTTAATTTAGCTTTATCATCTGCATCACTTTTCTGCAAATACAGTTCGGCATATTTAGCTGCTGATTTATAGTTTCCGAACGTGGTGAAAAGTTTAGCCAAGAAATCATAAGCAGGAGCGTGGTCTGCATCGGCAGCGATAGCGGCATCCAAAAGCTCTTTCATTCTTTGGTAGCTTTTACCTTGATACCATACACGAGCCATCAAAGTATTGATTTTAGCTGCTTTTTGGCCCATTCTCAAGGCATTTTCAAGAGCGGTCATTGCAGGGCCTCCATCGTTTTTGATATAATAAGCCTGCGACAACGCAATGTAATAATCAGGATTATTTTTAACTTTTTGGAGCAATAAAGCTGCATCAATATTGCTTACGGCTTCTGCAGGGTCATTGATTTTCTCTGACAATGTGTAAGCCTCACCAATACGGAACAACACGTCTGAGTTCTTGTTCTTAGTGTCTTTTTTGATTAAATCGAAATCTGCTTTTGCTCCGGCACGGTCTCCCGATAATAATTTTACAGTACCAAGTCCTACACGACAGATTGGGTCAGGTCTTTTGGCATCAAGTGCAGTACCCTTCTCAAACGCTTCTTTAGCTTTTGCTAAATCTGGTTCAGGTAGGTTTAAGTAATAATATCCTTGATAAAAATAGTTTTCGGCCGTTGGTGCAGAAGCAACCAATTTCCCAAAAACATCGCCTGCTGCATTGTAGCGTTCGGCGTCCAAATGTCTCAAACCGTCCTGCACCGTTTGGGCAATTGTGTTGAGGGATAGGGTCAGAGCAGCCATCCACGCTACTGACAAAGACTTCAGAATCTTCTTCATTTTCACACTCAGATTAGGTTTTTCTCGTATTATTTTATTTGGAAAAGAATACAAAGTTAAATAAAATGTGATTACACCGAAAAAAATTTCAATTTTTTAGAATAATCTTTTTATTTATTCTGCATTCAGATATTTAGACAATACAAGATAAATTAGGTTTGTTAATAGAATTGTTAATGATGCAAGTCAAGTTTAGATTATCGAAAAATCAATACGAGTATTGACCCAATTACTAAAAAATACGACCAAATGTTATTTTTTATCTTTTTGCATTTCGGGGATTGTAGTCTTATCTACAACCATTTCTTTCGGGATAACATAGTAAGGTAGCAGCCCCATTTTTTCGACAACGAGCTGCCCAATTTGTGCACAACAAAACCTAATAAAGCCTTTTGGCAAGCCATAATGCTTTTTAGTGTGCAGATATGCAAGGCGTTCGAGCGGATAATGGCGGGCTTTCAAATCTGAGTAGATTGGCAAATATCCCTGCCCATTATTGTTCTGAGATACGCTCAATACTTTCACGCTTTTCTTGATTGCACGTGCTTTCAAATCGTCTCCGTCGCTTATCCAACTGGCTCCGATAACCCCAATTGCGTTCGGATTATTCTTTACCTGCTCGATTACGTCTTTGTTTCCTTCGGCGGCAAAAATATTTGTTTGATTGAGGTTCTTGATGCCCAATTTCTCAACCATATATCTCAAATTACTCGAATTGCTATTATCAAAAACCAATTTTTTATCCGACTTCGAGTCAAATATTGCCTTCAAGTCATCAAGAGAAATCGTATTTAATGGCGAATCTACACTTGTTATCAATGCCACACCCTCCAAAGCCATGCGAGCAGGCAGATACGAAATGCCTTTGTTTTTGTAGTATTTGATTTCGGTCGAATCTAAGGCTCTACCGACAATGCAGACATCTACAGAGTCTTGCATCATTAGTCTGACGGCTCTTTGTTCGGGCATGTATTTGATGTTCAATTTCGCCTTCGGATAATGGGCATTGTAGGCCATTATTTGAGCATCGACGATTGGTTGGAAAGATTCATCGGCGGCAATTGAGATTTCTCCTTCAAGCGGGTTCTCAAGCGATTTTTCTTGTCCTTTTTGCGAACAACTTTGCAGAATTGCAACAGAGAGCAATATGAATGCTAATCTAAGCATACGAGCGTAAGAGTAAGTTTATTATTGTTGAAACATTTGTTGAGTGATTAACGCCTGCTTCAATGATTTTATTATTGGTATAAACACAAATTTAATTTTTCTTGGTTGCGAATCTCGTAGAAAATTTATGTTTTGTGTCAAAAATGTGATTTTATTAATAAAAAATGCCATCCTGCGATAGCGAAGATGGCATTTTTATATCGAAACTCGTAGAATTAATCCATTAAGTCTTTGAGATTTTGATAGGTACGAAACCCTCGGTAAATCCCGTAAACAATTAGTAGAATCCCTAAGCTATAAGCTATATATTCGTCGAGATTTGTCATAAACCATTTTAGTTTGATAACAAAGTATCCACAAATGATATAAACCAAGGCAAAGAGACCACCTGCAAATTGCATGACTTTCTGAACTACTTGGCGAGTTCTGTTAGAATCATGTTGTCTCATAACTCAGATTATTCGAGAACGAATGAAATCGGGAGTGTAAACCATACACGAACGTTACGTCCGTTTTGTTTACCAGGGCTCCACTTAGGCATTGTCTTGATTACGCGAGATGCTTCTTCATCACAACCAAAACCGATACCTTTTAGAATCTGTACATCACCGATAGAACCATCTTTCTCTACAACGAACTTAACAAACACTTTACCCGATACGTTGGCACGTTGTGCTGCCGAAGGGTATTTAAGGTTTTTACCGATGTATTTAAGAGCTTCTATGTTACCACCCGGAAACTCAGGCTGCTGCTCTACCGATGTAAAGATTTCATCTTCTTTCGGTTTTTCGATTTCAGCAGGTTTTGCTTCTTCTACTGGTGGTGGTGGTGCAGCCGCGATTTCTTCGGTTTGCTCACCTTCTTTTGTTACGTTAGAAATAACCGCCTTCTCGGTTTCTTCCATCTTTGGTGGTGGCTCTTCTTGTTTTACCTCTTCATCGGCTTTTGGCTCAGGAGGCAAGAACTTGATTTGAGCTACCTCTGGTGGTTTCTGCTCTGGTGGCGGTGGTGGTGGCGGAAGCTCAGGTTTTTTCTCTTCCTGTTTTTCCTCTTTCAATTTTGAAAGGTCGATTTCTACCGTTTGAAGCTCATCTTCTTCGGATTTACCGAATTTGTTGAAACCCCAAGCTGCCAAAACCATTCCTCCAAAAAGACCAACACCTAATAAAGCTGCCCTTGTAAGATACTTGGCGTAATTTTTCCTTAGAGTATATGCACCGTATTCTTTGTTACGGTTTGCAAATACGATTTCATCTAAGGTAAGATTACTTGCATTTTTTGGTTGTTCCATGTCTTTGCAATATTTAATTGTTTTACCTTAGATTATTATTGAGGTTTAGGAGCAGAAGCAATTTTCTGTTTGTAAGCTTCTAACTCTTTAGGAGAAATATCCACGATAGCATAGATTTCTGACTTTGTTACAGCCATTTCATCAAGCATATCAACAGTGTTTTTCCAAGTACAATCATCCGTAGGTTTAATGATAACCGTAAATTTGTTAACGTCGAGTGCGTTAGCTTTACGTTTCAAAATATCCTGACGGATTCCCTCTGCCGAATAGTTAGACTCGTTTAAGTCTGCTGCTGTCAATTCGGTTACTGGTTTTTGATGCCAAAAGACACGGTCATCTTTACCCATGATTATGGTAATCGTGTTAGATACCTTAATCTCTGGTTGTTCTTGTTGTGGCTCGTTTTCTTTTGGTTTATCAGGCATGTTCAGCTTCATCGCATTTGGCTTGCTGAACGTTGTGGTGTACATAAAGAATGTAATAAGCAAGAAGCCCAAATCCACCATTGGTGTCATGTCGGGTTTCCCCGACTTCTTGGCTACCCGAACCTTACCATCGCCTTTACCACCACCACCTGAGTCCTGTATTTCTGCCATACTGGTATATCTTTTTAAAAAGTTATTTCAATATACTACTCCTTGTTCTCGGCATCGGTCACCAAACGAAACTTGTTGATATCGTTTTTGCCTAATTCGTTGAACAAACTCTTAATCGCAGGATACTGTGTTTTAACGTCTCCCTTAATCGCCAATTTAGCTTGTGGGTTCACATCAGTAAGATATGTTTTTACCCAATCCACTAATTCGCTCTTCGTGCTGTCATTCGGAATACCCTCAATCTTCACTTTGCCTCTTTGCACTTCTGATAGGTTCAGATACCCTTTTAATTGAGTAATTGAAACACCAACTTCAGCGAGTCTTGTAAATCTTGCTTGTTCTTGGTCGGTCAATCCTGCACCATATTTATCATTCATCGCTTTGATGATGGCAAATCTGTCTTTAGGATTAACGACACCAAAGTAGTACTTACCATTGTTATCGATAGATATTTGGGCAAGGTCTTTCTCTGGTACTTTTTCTTCCGAAATAGATGTTGGCGTATCAATTGTTACTGATTCTTGACTCTTGAACTGGGTAGTCATGATAAAGAATGTCAATAACAAGAAAGCTACGTCACACATCGCGGTCATGTCCATCGACGGGCCGCTTCGTTTTGGTTTTACAATTGCCATTTTGCCTTCTACTTTTTTGTTTTAAAATAATCTGTACCAACAAATAGTATCACATAGGTCTTGGATGCCGCAAAGCATTCAAAATCTTAGTGATGAGCAGCGAAACTCTGCTGAAGGCTCATTCCGATTTCGTCAATTTTGTAAGTTAAACCGTCAATTTTAGAGGTAAAGAAGTTATAGAACATGATTGCGAAAGCCGAAGTACCGATACCAAGAGCGGTGTTAATCAAGGCTTCTGCAATACCGTTTGCAAGTTCAGATGCATCTGGAGCACCACCACCAGAACCAAGAGCAAAGAATGAACGAATCATCCCAATTACAGTTCCGAGAAGGGCAACAAGTGTAGATACAGATGCTAATGTCGAAAGGATTGTAAGGTTTTTCTCTAACATCGGAAGCTCAAGAGTTGTAGCTTCGTCAACTTCTTTCTGCAACGCTACTAATTTTTGGTCTTTTGCCATTGTTGTGTCGCTTGCCAATTGAGCATATTTCTGTAATGCAGTCTTAGCAACGTTTCCAACCGAACCTTTTTGTTTGTCACACTCTTTGATAGCATCAGCGATATTGTTTTGGTCAAGTAATGAACGCACTTTGCGAACGAATGCGTCTAAGTTGCCAGAACCACCTGCTTTACCGATAGTGATGAAACGCTCGATTGAGAAAACAATCATTGTAAGCATAAATGTGATAAGGAATGGTACGATGATACCACCTGAATAGATAATACCGAGTGCATTCTTTGGTTTTTTCTTAAGTGCATCCTCGAAGTTGGCTGCATCTCCTAAAAGGAGGAAATAAATGAGTAATGCAATGATTAAAAGAATTGGAATTACAAACGTTGGATTCAATCCACCACCTGATGATTTTGGAGCTGCCGCTTTGGCTGGGGCTGTAGTCTTTTTTTCCATTAGCTTTGGACTTTTTTAGGGTTTTGAAAATTAAAACAACTAATTTTTTGGTAAATAAACGATAAAAATTTTTGATTTGGTTAATGAAATAAAATAAAATTTTGCTTCAGGCACAATCCGCTTCTTAGCAAAAGTCTGGCAATTCTACTGAAAAACATCGAAACTTAAAATATCCCAAGCCAGAATTTTTTAATACATTTATGAAATATTGTACTTTTTGTAGATAGTATGTTTATCTATTTTGAAAATGTCAGTGTATTAAGGTGCTGAAAATCAAATATTTATAAATTTAGATTTGATACTTGTCAAACTAATATTTTTTGGCTTGGGTTTTAATAGAATTTTAATGGGCATCTTGGGTTTTTGATGCCCAATTTATCAAGGTTTGTTGGAATCTACTTTGAGTCTTCCTTCGCGATTGGCGATTTCCCAAGCGGTATGAAACACCAAACGGGTAATATCTTGATATTTAGGAAATAGGATTTTTTCTACATCGTCGCCAATTCCGTGGTAGTCGGCGTGAACGCCCGTAAAGTAAAATGCTACCGGAATTTTGTGTTTGGCGAAGTTGTAATGGTCTGAGCGATAATAGAAACGATTTGGGTCTTTTGGGTCGTTGAATGTGTAATCGTATTCGTAATTGATGTACTTTTTATTGACATCGATTGTCACTTGGTTCAACTCCGAAGATAATTTATCGGCTCCGATTAGATAGACATATTTCTCGTTATTGGCGTGTTCTTTGTCGATTCGTCCAATCATATCAATATTCAAATCGCAAACTGTTTTTTCGAGCGGAATGATTGGGTCGTTGTCGGTGTAATATTGTGAGCCAAGAAGCCCTTTTTCTTCGCCCGTAACAGTCATAAATAAAATACTACGGCGAGGGCCATTGCCTGCTTGCTTGGCTTTGCTAAATGCCTCGGCGATTTCGAGTACGGCACAAGTTCCTGAGCCGTCATCATCGGCTCCGTTATAAACATTCCCTTTTTCATCTTTGCCAACGTGGTCGTAGTGAGCCGTTACGAGTACAACTTCATCTTTTTTATCAGTTCCTTCCATAAAGCCCAATACATTCATTGTTTCTACTGGCACATCGCCACGCTCGGCCTTGAAAGAGATTTTAGATTCTTTTACCGAAAACTCCGATTTGTTTTCAAGGGCTAATAGTTTTTTGAGTTTCAGATTGAGCATTTCGGCGGCCATTTCTTTAGAAACTACAAAAGAGGCAGTCGAAGAGGGGCTTTCGGTAGTAGATTTAAAACTCACACGGTTAAATCTCGAAAGCAGTACTCGGCGTTCGTTGGCAAGCGATTTGAAAGCTGCGGCATCGGCCGATGAAATCATAAAGATGTATTTTACACCTTTGTCTTTGGCTATGTTGATTTTTTTCTGAAAACCCTTATTCTCAGTCCAATCAGATTTTTCGCTATCGGCACTAACTAAGTTTTTTCCGTCAGAGGCTTTTGGTTCGCCTTCAAAAAACACAATGGCTTTATCTTTTACATCTACATTCTTATAATCATTGTATTTATCGGTTTCGATACCGTAGCCCACAAATACGAGCGGTACGTTTTGCTCTTGCGGAACATTCAATAAGCCGTTCGGATAAAAATCTTTAAAAAGCTCTTTTTGTTTATTGCCAATTTTTACGTAAACGTCTTTCCAACCTTTACGAAAAAGATTAAAATATTGATAATACCCTTTGCCTCCTTTACCATCGGGAGCGATGGCTGTAAGACCAAATTTAGCAAAATGTTTTGAGATATAGTCGGCTGCTTTGCGTTGGCCTTCGCTGCCGGTGTCTCGCCCTTCAAGACTATCCGATGCAATGATACTGAGGTGTTTTTTTAAGTCTTCGGCAGTGATAGTTTGGGCAAATTCGGCCGATTTATCCTGCGAATGTGCCGTTAGTGCCAATGCCGAAAATAATACGATTAGGTGTTTTTTCATTACTGATTTGTTGATAATAGATGTTTAAATTATTTGATTTTGTACTCACCTCTTATTGCGTAATGGTCGGAGTAAGCATCGTTATTGAATGTCTCAAAATACTTTACTTCAATTCGCTTTTCGTCATAAAACTGATTGTCGATTCGGATAAAACTTGGGCTTTTATTGTAGGTAAATCCAAAACCACGGCCTGCGGTTTCAAACGAGTTGGCTAAATATTTTCGGATTCGCCCGTAAACATAACCGTACGGAAGCTCGTTTAAATCGCCACAGAGGATAATCGGGTGAGGGCTTTTCTTTATCCAATCTTCTAAATCCTTGACTTGCTCGGTTCGTGATTCAAAACCGTCTTTGAGTTGATGATAAATCGTCTTTGCTTCTTTTTTCGCCTTTTCTTGGTCGCTTTTTGCATTATCCAAAACTTTACTCACACGAATACCCATAGATTTTAGCTGGACATTGATGACCCGGATTGTATCGTCATTGACCACAATATCGGCACTCAATAAGCCATTGTGGTTCAACTGCCAGTATTTTTCTTCTTTATCGATAATTGGGTATTTTGAAAATATTGCCAAACCAATCAAACCTTGTCCGTTTTTATTGTTTGGAGTAGAATGAATGTAGGTGTAGTGAGGATTGTTTTTTCGGAGCGATTTGATTAGACTCATTTGTTCGTAATCGCTGTTGTTGTAGAGTTCTTGGAAGCATTTAATGTCGGATGGAGTATCTACTGCCAAGTTGGTAAGTTTGGTTCCGTTTTCGGGATTCGATTTATCGATAAATTCAAAGGCATCGCACCACATGAGGTTATAGCTCATGACGCTGAGGTTCTCTTCGGATTTTTCGTTGAAATGCCAAGTGAATGACCTTAGTATCAGCGGAGTAGCTACCAGCAGAACAGCTACCGATAACCAAACTTTACGAGACTTGGCCATGGCCCAAATCACGATAAAAATGCCATTGAAAACAAAGGTAAGCGGAGCAGAAAGCATTAAGAAACCACCCAACCAATGCCGAATATTAGCCGAATAACTCAACTGGTACACCAAGAGCGAGTAAAGTGCCAGCAGGATATTCAGTAGAAAGCTGATTCGTCGTATAAATTTGATAATCAATGCCATTCAGGGGTAAATCGAAGGGTCATCCAATACACATTCAACAAGATAATAATCAAAAAATCCACCGATATAGAATGACATTTTGTGAATGATAATGCAATGACGAATTTGTTTTCAACCTTAAAATAATGGCTTAATGTTGAATCGTACAAATCTAAGTGCAATTTTTATTGATAAATTTGTTAAAAACGAATGAATTTATTAGTTTTGCAACCGATTTGTGAAAAGGGAGGACGCAACCTCCTTTTTTTTGTATGTTTGGTGATGAAAGAAACAAAAGAAAAAATTGAGGCTTTATTACAACAGTACCTCGAAGACGGAAAGTACTTCGTTGTTGATATTAAGGTTTCGTTATCGAAGATACACAGCAAAGTAGTGATTCTGCTTGATTCGGATACGGGAATCTCGATTGATGAGTGCAGCGATATTAGCCGAAAAATCGGTAAAGATTTAGACGAAATCATGCCCGATAAATACACGCTTGAGGTTTCGTCGCCGGGGGTTGATATTCCGCTGACATTTGAAAGGCAATACCGCAAAAATGTGGGCAGAAATCTGAAGGTTGTGTTGAAGAACGGCGAAGAACGCAAAGGTTTACTCGAATCGGTCGAAGCCGAAAAGATAGTTATCAAAGAAGATAGAAAAGTAAAAAAAGGAGAAGTGATAGAGCCACTGTCAATCCTTTTTGAAGACATAAAGCAAGCACAAGTTATAATATCGTTCAAATAGTGTTTAGAGTTTCTAAGTTTCGAGCTGTAACAAACTTGAAACCGAAAACCTGAAACTAAAGACCAGAAACAAAAATTTTAAAAGAATATGCACAGTGGAGAATTAATTGCGTCGTTTGCAGAATTTGCCCGTGAAAAAAATATTGACCGTCCTACGATGATTAAAGTATTGGAAGATGTATTCCGTACGATGATTCGTAAGAAGTTTGGTACCGACCACAATTTTGATGTTATTATCAATGCCGATAGTGGCGACTTAGAAATGTGGCGTACACGTGAGATTGTAGATGATAACTCAGAGGATATTTGGGACCCAGACAAAATACCTTTGGCTGAGGCTCGTAAAATCCAGTCGGACTTTGAAGTAGGCGAAGAAGTAGCAGATGAAGTAAAATTGGAGGATTTCGGACGCCGTGTTGTGCAGACAGCTCGCCAGACTTTGATTCAGAAAATCAAAGACTTAGAGAAAGAGATGCTTTATCTTAAATACAAAGATTTGGTTGGTGAATTGATGATTGCAGAAGTGTACCAAATCTTAGGTAAAGAGATTATCTGTTTAGACACCGAAAGCAACGAGCTTGTGCTTCCGAAATTAGAACAAATTTCAAAAGATAGATTCAAAAAAGGAACAAACATTAAGGCGGTTATTCACAAGGTAGAAATGAATAACGGTACACCAAAGATTACGCTATCTCGTACCTCGCCAGTATTTTTAGAGCGTTTGTTTGAGCAAGAGATTCCTGAAATCTTGGACGGTCTAATCTCAATCCGTAAAATTGTACGCGAACCAGGCGAAAGAGCCAAAGTAGCTGTAGAATCTTACGATGACCGTATCGACCCAGTAGGGGCTTGCGTTGGGATGAAGGGTTCTCGTATTCATACGATTGTACGCGAATTGGAAAACGAAAATATTGACGTTATCCAGTGGACAGATAACCTACAATTATTGATTTCGAGAGCATTGAGTCCAGCTAAAATCAGTAGCATACAAGTAGATGATGCTCGCAAGAGAGTATCGGTTTACCTCAAGCCAGACCAAGTGTCTTTGGCCATTGGTAAAGGCGGTATGAATATCAAATTGGCGGGCAAATTAGTAGGCATGGAGCTTGACGTATTCCGTGATTTAGAAGGCGAAGAAGAGGAAGAAGACGTAGATTTGATGGAGTTCACAGACGAGATTGAAGAGTGGGTGATTGAAGAATTCCGTAAGATTGGTTTAGACTCTGCCAAGTCAGTATTGGCACTTTCGAAAGAAGACCTTGTTCGTCGTACCGAATTAGAAGAAGAAACAGTTGAAGATGTACTTGACATCTTGCGTAAAGAGTTTGAACAATAATATTTGTCGAATACTAAAAAATCATACAATTATGAGGTAACACATATCGGCAAATAAGAATAACACACTAATATTTTAGGAGAATTCTGATTTATGGCAGAAAACAAAGAAATGCGATTGAGCCTTGCGGCAAAGAAATTGAACGTTGGTATTCAGACCATCGTCGAAAAACTTGCGGCTAAAGGTCAGCGTATTGAAAATAATCCCAATGCTAAGTTAAACTTCGACCATTTACAAATCTTGAGTTCAGAGTACAAGACTCAAGTATTGCTCGAAGAAGGCATGGCAAAACCAACCGTTGAAGAAGTAAAAACGCCAACTACTCCTTCATCGGAAATTCTCTATTTCCGTGGCCCTTCAAAAACCGAAGAAAAGCCAGCAGAACCATCGAAACCAAAAGAACCAGAGGTTGTTCGAATCGAAAGAAGTTTAGAGGGTCCGAAGATTCTGGGTAAAATAGAATTAGATAAAAACAACAATCCTGTGGCACCAAAGCCAGAGCCAAAACCTGAACCAGTAGTAGAGCCAGTAGTTGAAGCTCCGAAGGTTGTTGAGACTCCAAAAGTTGAGGAGAAACCAGTGGTTGTCGAAGCTCCAAAAGTAGTCGAGGCACCAAAAGTAGAAGAAAAACCAGCCGTTGTTGAGGCAAAACCAGAACCAGTAGTGGTAGAGCAACCAAAGCCAGAGCCAAAACCTGAACCAGTTGTAGAGCCAGTAGCAGAAGCTCCGAAAGTTGTTGAAGCACCAAAGGTAGAGGCACCAAAAGCTCCTGAGCAAAGACCTCAGCAGAATCAAAATCAGCAACGACCAAATAACGATTTCAGAAGAGACCGCGACCAGAGGCCAGGCGACCAACAGCAACGCCCTGATTTTCAGAAAAATAGACCTCAGGATAACCGTCCGCCACAAAATCAACCTAAGAAAGAAGAATTTAAGCCTAAGCCAAAACCAGTTGTTGTCGAAGAAGACGATGTGCCAGTGGAATTGATTATGGCAAAAGCCGAGAAACTTCAAGGCTTGAAAGTTTTGGGTAAAATTGAATTACCTGTTGAGAAAAAAACGGGTGGTGGTAGCTCAGACGATAAAAAGAAACGTAAACGCAAACGCGTTAAGAGAGCCGAAAAAGTAAACAGCGACGAGGTTGTAGCTAAAAATAAAGAAGTAGCGGCTCGCCCGAATAATCCGAACCCTAACAGAGGTGGTGGACAGCAAGGGCAACCAAATACTAACAATAATACTAATAACAATAACAACAATCAGGGCAATAACAAGCGTAAAAAAGAACGCCGTGAGGAGGTTTCGCAGGTAGAGGTTAAGGAGCAAATCAAGCAGACGATGGCTCGTATGCAAACCAAAGGCCCTGACTTTGGAGCGAAGTTCCGTAAAGATAAGAGAAAGCAACGTGCCGAAGCCGAAGAGCAACGCTTAGCCGCCGAACAACAAGAAGAGCAAATCTTGAAAGTAACCGAGTTCATCTCGGCGTCTGACCTTGCTTCGATGATGGATGTTTCGGTCAATGAGGTAATCGCGTCTTGTATGGGAATGGGTATGTTTGTATCTATCAACCAACGCCTTGATGCTGAAGCGATTCAGATGATTGCCCTTGAGTTTGGATACGACGTACAGTTTATATCGGCCGAAGAAGAAATTCAGGTTGATGCAGTTGAGATTGCGGATGCCCCAGAAGATTTAGAACACAGAGCTCCGATTATCACAATCATGGGTCACGTTGACCACGGTAAAACCTCATTACTCGATTATATTCGTCGTGAGAGAGTGGCCGCTGGTGAGGCGGGTGGTATCACGCAGCACATTGGGGCTTATGCCGTGACCATCAAAGAAGGACCTAACAAAGGTAAAAAGATAGCATTCTTAGATACTCCGGGTCACGAAGCCTTTACGGCCATGCGTGCAAGGGGTGCCAAAGTAACCGATATTGTAATCATCGTTATTGCTGCCGACGACAGCGTGATGCCTCAAACAAGAGAGGCCATCAACCACGCCCAAAACGCAGGTGTACCGATTGTATTTGCCCTAAACAAGATTGACAAGCCAGGTGCAAATGCCAACAAGATTCGTGAAGATTTAGCAAAAGAAAACATCCTTGTAGAAAGCTGGGGTGGTAAGTACCAAGAGCAAGAGGTTTCGGCCAAATCGGGTCTTGGCGTGAGCGATTTGCTCGATAAAGTATTGCTTGAGGCCGAATTGCTTGAACTAAAAGCAAATCCAGACCGTAAAGCAGTTGGTACGGTTATCGAAGCGGCTTTGGATAAAGGACGTGGATACGTAGCAACGATTTTGGTTGAGAACGGAACACTGAAAGTGGGTGATGTTATCTTGGCGGGTCAGTACTTTGGTCGTGTAAGAGCGATGATTGACGACAAAGGCCAACGCATCAAAGAAGCAGGCCCATCAACACCAGTACAGATTCTTGGTTTGCCGGGTGCACCACAAGCAGGTGATAGATTCAATGTAATGGATACTGAGCGTGAAGCACGCGAGATTGCAAACAAACGTGAGCAAATCATCCGTGAGCAAAGTTTACGTGCCAGAAAACACATTACTCTTGATGAAATCGGTCGTCGTAAGGCGATTGGTTCGTTCCAGCAATTAAACTTGATTGTAAAAGGTGACTTTGATGGTTCGGTAGAAGCCCTTTCGGATTCATTGCAGAAACTTTCGACCGAGGAGGTTCACGTAAACATCATTCACAAAGCAGTTGGACAGATTTCAGAATCTGATGTAAATTTAGCTGCGGCCGGTGATGCCATCATTGTAGGTTTCCAAGTACGTCCGTCAATCAATGCTCGTAAGATAGCAGAGCAAGAGCAGATAGAGATTCGTCTTTACTCTGTCATTTACGATGCCATCAACGAGATTAAAGATGCGATGGAAGGTATGTTGGCACCGAAAGAAGAAGAGGTTATCGTGGGTACAATCGAGGTTCGTGAGACCTTCAAGATTAGTAAAGTGGGTACAATTGCGGGTTGTTATGTATTGGATGGTTCATTTAAACGTAACAATAAAGTGAGAGTTATCCGCGAAGGTATCGTGATTCACGAAGGCGAGATTGCTCAGTTGAAACGCTTCAAAGATGATGTAAACGAAGTGAAGAGCGGTTACGAGTGCGGTATGAGTTTCAAAGGATTCAACGACCTCGAAGTGGGCGATACACTCGAAAGCTACGAAATGAAAGAAGTGAAGCGTACGCTTTAATTTGATAAAACTTAGTTAAAATCCCTTGAGTCGAAAGATTCAAGGGATTTTTTGTTTTGAATTTCTAATTTCACCTACTAAATTTTGTTCTATGAGATTTATCATAAAGTTGTTATCTGTCTTAATTCTATTGAGTCAAGAATCATATTCTCAAATAAAAATCATTAACTCAAATACCAAAGAACCTGTCCCATTTACCGAAATTTATGAAGAATCGGGGCGTTTCTTAGGGTTTGCCGATGAATACGGAGTTATCACAGTACAAATCTTAGAAAAGGTTCAGAAAGAGAATATGGCCAATATTCGCCTTAGTCATTTAGGATATAAAAGAACGGTCGTTTCAAGAGAAAGATTGACCGAACAGAAGACCATCGAATTAGAAGAAGAACCGACGATTTTACAAGAAATAACCATAAAACCGTCGAAAACCAAACCATACTATTTGATAAGAGGATACCACCGAAGCTACAATGTTATTGATGGTAAGTTGACTGCATTCACAGATGGGTGGATTGAGTTTCTGTATCCGACACAAGCTCAAAAAAGGGTACTTCTAAGACGGCTTGATGAAAGATTTATCGAAGAGAAGAAAGAATTGTCGAGTGGTATTCTAATAATTGGGCCAAACATCCCGACGGTAAATATCCCCAACGAAAAATACTATGTGGGCTACACCTACAAAGATGCTTTTATGAGGCCTTATCAAGCCAAATTGAATAGTAAGTCTAATTCAATCATTCAAGAATATTCTTACATATCGCCCGATAAACCAATCATTAATAAGCTCATGGGCAACGAAACCAAGATTCATAACCACCACGAGACGGTTGTCTTTAATTGTAATAATATCGAGCAGGCTTCATTGAGTAATATGATATATAACAAAGCGATTCGGCGTTTAGAAATGAAGCGAAAAGAAAGAGAAAAACCGTTTTGGGTGGATGAAGTAAGTGAGTTTTTTGTTTTTGATTTTGAAGAACTCGAAGAAGAGCCTAAAGGGTTTGGAAAATTTACGGGATTCAACAGAGGTGCGATTCCTAAATCAAAATTCTGGGAAAAAGCCGCCAATCACCCACTTTTTATGAGCTTACCCAAAGAGATTGAAGCTGAATTAAGGAAAATCATTACTGAGAATTGAGAAGTAGGGTAATAGTAATAAATTAGGATGGGAATCCCTTGAGTCGAAAGATTCAAGGGATTTTTTGTTTTTAAGATATTTTTTTTGAGATATTCCGCAAGTTTTAGAGTTTAACTGCATCTAAACTTTCGATGGCAAAACAATTGGATGACTTTTTACTGATAGCTGAACTCCAACAGCGTAAAGAATCTGCTTTTAGGTACCTCGTAGAGGCCTATCAAAGCAAGGTTTTTAATACGGTGTTGAGTATCGTGCAGGATATGCAAGAAGCAGAAGATGTTTCGCAGGAGGTCTTTATTGAGGTTTATGAATCGGTGCAGGGGTTTCGTGGAGAATCTAAGGTTTCGACTTGGATTTACAGAATTGCTACCACAAAAGCCCTCGAAAATTACCGAAAACACCATGCTCAAAAACGTTTTGCGTTCTTGACGAGTTTATTTGGCGACAATAACGAGGTAGTGCATCATTCGGTTGATTTTGAACATCCGGGAGTAAAACTCGAAAACAAAGAACAAGCAAAGATTCTGTTTAGAGAGATAAATAAATTGCCTGAAAATCAGAAAGTTGCGTTTACACTGTGCAATATTGAGGGGCTTAGTTATCAGGAGATTTCGGAGGTAATGCAGACTTCGTTGGGTTCGGTCGAATCATTGATTTTTAGAGCAAAAACAAATCTTAGAAAATATTTGGGAGATTATTACAAAAAGAATTACGAATAAAGTCATGGAGAATTTGGATGATAAAATAGAGAAAGCACTTGGGGCTTTGGAGGGAATCGAAAGAGCCGAACCCAATCCGTTTTTTTATGCTCGATTGAAAGCAAGAATGGATAATGCTCAAGAGGCTCTACCACCGAGTTTTCGATGGGTGATGAAACCTTCGTTTGTATTTAGTGGATTAGCATTGATTATCATACTAAATGTGGTTTCGGTTATTAATTATTCAAAAAATAGCCAACAACCCGAGAAACAATCAATAGAAGGTTTTGCGTCAGAATATGGATTGAGCGAGTAAGTAAAATTAAACCGACATTCGTTGTTAAAAATATGAACAAATTTCGAACACTTTGGATAGCCATAATCGGTTTGGTGCTAATGAATGTTGGCATTATGCTGTGGTTGTGGTTATCGCCAAGAATGGGTGGAAGAGAACAGCAACCATTTTTCTTGGAGAAAGAATTAAGCTTTACTCCTGAGCAAATAGAGAGTTATCGCCAGATGCGTAGAGAGCATTTCGATAAAATAAAGGAGATTCGGGATAGCGTAAAAACCAAAAAAGAGGCCCTTTTGAAGCAATTTACGAAGAATTTAAGCGATGAGGAACTTTGGAAGATTTCGACGGATATTGAGTCGATAAATATCAAGGTGAATGTAATGACCTACAAACATCTGCAAGCTGTCTATGCCATGTGTACGCCCGAGCAGAAAAAGAAGTTTGATACCATGATAAACGAGATTGCCTTTCAGATGTCGAAACCCCAGCCGCCTCCGCCTCGTATGGGTGAGGGATTAGGCCCACCGCCACATCCAGATGAGTTAGGCCCACCTCGATAAAAAAAATGAAAAAAAACCGCAAGTTTTAAAAATAGATGGCATCTAAATATTCAGAACTCAAAACAACATTGCTTTTAATTTTAGTACAAGTCCTTTAAAATCAATACATTAAGAACGTAATTATGGCAAAAATTTTACAAACTAATCATTTCTTAAACTCCTTTAAACTAAAATTAAAATGAGAAAAAATGCTTTTTTTGTAATTGCTTTGTCGATTCTTACAATTACAGCCTGCGATAAATCGGCCTCGAATCTTGAGCCAAGTACAACGACTTCTACCACTACCACAAATAATTTGGGTAATACAACAACGACTACCACAACTACTACTGGAAGTAGCAGCTCATCGGTAGATATTTCGATTCTAAAATCCAAATTTGGAAGTAACGTAACGGTTTCTGTCGATGGTGATTATTTGGTTATCAAAAGCAATGGCGTACCAGACCACAAAAGTCCGTATTTTAAAGGTACAACGTGGGAGTCGAGTCTTTATGAAGCCTACAACGGCACTGCAAAATTTAGTCAGAATCCGAACGTGATTAAATCACAAAATCTAACATTCAGGATTCCACTTAAACCACAAGAAGCCAGTACTAAATCGGCTACATCGGGCGGCCCGATTGGTGTGGCAATCAATGGAGTTCCGTTTTTTAATCAGTATGCCGCGATGAATGCCCCGCTTACGAACGAAATTTTTTCATTCGACCAATACAATGGGCATCCGCAACAACAAGGACAATATCATTATCACGTAGAGCCAACGGCCATCACGAAAGCAAAAGGAAAAACTGCATTTTTAGGTTTATTATTAGACGGATTCCCAGTTTATGGCCCGACCGAGAATGGCAAAACGGTTTCAAATACTGATTTAGACAAATATCACGGACATAGCCATGCTACTGCTGAATTTCCGAATGGTATTTATCACTACCACGTTACCGATGCCGACCCATACATCAACGGAAGTGGATATTTTGGAGTAAAAGGAACTGTAACTCAATAATTTACAATGAGATACCTATTACTGATTTTCCTGCTTGTGGGCTGTAATAAACCACAAAATGATTTCGCTTCTATATCAATACCGAATGTTTTGGTAGAAGTTTCTGATAAAAACATAGTAAATAAAGATGGCATTATTTACTATCAGAATCAATCATTTTCGGGCTTTTTGACTGAGAAACAAGCAGGAAAATTGATTTTTAAAGAAGGGTATCTCAACGGAAAACAAGAAGGCGAAAGCAACCGTTGGTTTCTGAACGGGCAACTTGCCGAGCAAAGATTTTATCACGAAAACAGAAAAGAGGCTAAACACACGGGCTGGTGGGAAAACGGACAAAAACGTTTTGAGTACCATTTTAAAACAGACATCCCTGTTGGCCATCACCAAGAATGGTATCCGAGCGGTCGGGTGTTTACCTCTTTTCATTTCGATGACCAAGGCCAACCCGAAGGAAGCCAACAAATGTGGTTTGAAGATGGAAAAGTGAAGTCTAATTATGTCATGAAAAATGGCCGCCGATACGGTTTTTATGGTGCAAAAGGCTGTATGGGCAAAAATGAGAAGAAACAGAGTGGTGTGAATATTGAGAATAAAAGTATATAATTTTTGACCTACCTAAACATGAAAACTAAGATACTTGCTGTTGTATCAGTCTTATTTTTTGTCTTTACCTCTGCCCGACAGCTCACCGTTGCCGATTATCTGAATTTGCCAGTAACACCCTACAATTATATCATCACGTTACCAAGCTATTTTACAACCAACCCGCCCGTTGGTCCGCCAACTTCTGTAACGCCTTTTATCAATACACCACCCGACAACCCAATTACAAACGATGGAGCAACGCTCGGTCGAGTCCTTTTTTATGATAAAAATTTAAGTTTGAATCGAACGGTTTCTTGTGGTTCTTGTCATCAACAATCCAAAGGATTTTCGGATTCAAATGTAAAAAGTATAGGTTTTTTAGGTGGATTGACCGACCGACATTCGATGTCATTGACAGATGCGAAATATTATCAGAACGGAAGATTCTTTTGGGATGAACGGGCCGCAACTCTGGAAGAACAAGTACTACAACCCATACAAAATGCGACCGAAATGGGCTTGACTTTGTCTCAGATTACTGAAAGAGTCAGCGAACAATCGTATTATAATCAGCTGTTTATCAATACTTTTGGCGATAATACTATAACAACCGATAGAATCTCGAAGGCATTGGCTCAGTTTGTAAGAAGCATTGAGAGTTATCAGAGTAAATATGATGTCGGGAGGGCTCAGGTAAACCGACCAAACTTAGATTTTCCTAATTTTACGACCGAAGAAAATTTAGGAAAACAACTATTTTTTGCTCCACCCCCCAACGGTGGTGGCGGTTGTGCAGGATGCCATAGTTCGGAGGCATTTGCTGGAATCGGAGCTCAAAACAATGGGCTTGACCTCAACACAAGTGCCGACCAAGGTGCAGGTGGTGGTAGATTCAAAACGCCTTCAATCAGAAATATCGAAATGACAGCCCCTTATATGCACGATGGGCGATTCGGTACATTAGAGCAAGTGGTTGAGCATTATAACAGCGGTGTGCAAGCACATCCCAATTTAGCCAATCGCCTGAGAAGCCCCAACGGAAATCCGATTCGGTTAAATTTTACGGTAACCCAAAAAGCTGCTTTGGTTGCCTTCTTGAAAACTCTTACCGATAATACGCTTGCAACAGAGGTGCGGTGGAGTAATCCGTTCGTGGCTTGTATGGCAGATTTGGGTATGAGCGGAACGGCGAATTCAGGAACTTATAAATCAAGCAATTCGATTACGGTAACTAACGGAACGAACCAAACGAGTAGCAATATTACGATTGATGCGGGGAAAAATGTACAGATAAATCCCCCGTATGAAGTAAAATTGGGTACGGTTTTCAAGGCTCAGATTGGAGGCTGTAATTGAGTTCTAAAACTATATTATTATGAGAAAATTAATAACTTTTATATATGTTTTTCTTTCGATTTCAGGGTGTAACTCGAATAAGCCAAACAACGTTATGACATCTCATTTGCCTTATTTCCACACGGCTGACTTTACTCCACTTTGGCTCACAGAAACAACGCAGATAGATACCTTACACACAATTGCACATTTTGAATTTCTGAATCAAAATAATCAAAAAGTTACGCCCGAAACTTTCAAAGGCAAGATTCATGTGATGAACTGCTTCTTTACGATTTGCCCGAGCCTTTGCCCTCGTTTGATGAGTGGTATGAAAGAAGTGCAAAAAGCATTCAAAGATGATAAGAGCGTTCTTTTTGCATCGTATAGTGTTACGCCCGAACGAGACAGTGTGGCTGTTTTGAAAGAATATGCCCAAGGGCATCAGATTCCCGATAATCAATGGTATTTGCTAACTGGTAACAAAAAGCAGATTTATGAAACTGCTCGAAAGAGTTACTTTGCCGACGAAAATATCGGTGTACAAAAAGGTGAGAATGACTTTTTGCACACCGAAAACTTTATTTTAGTTGATAAAAACCTACATATTAGAGGTATCTACAATGGTACGCTTCCGCTCGAAATCGAACAATTAGTAAAAGACATTGAGCAACTCAAAAAAGAAGGATAACTGCCTAATAACCAGCTGATTGCCCATCTTTTCGAGATTCAGATGCCCCAAAATAAACTTTTCGTTCGGCGTCGTATCTGATACACTGGTAGCCACCGTAAACATTCATGGCATAGCCTACTTTGTGACCTTTTTGCATGAGTCCTCTGATGGTTTCGTACGGAATCCCGCTCTCCATCGTAATCATGCCCGAATCCGTCATTTTTTCGCCAGTAGGCTCACTCGAACCCTCGTGATTGAGGCGTGGAGCATCTCCCGCTTCTTGGATATTCATCCCAAAATCAACGACATCCATCACGATTTGTACGTGACCCATCGGCTGAAAAGCTCCTCCCATTACACCAAAACTCATTACTGGTTTGCCGTCTTTGGTCATAAATGCTGGAATGATTGTATGGAACGGACGTTTATGCGGTGCATACGTATTATTTTGTCCTTCTTCGAGACTGTACAACTCGCCACGGTCTTGCAGCATAAAACCGAGTCCGTCGGGTAGCATTCCCGAGCCAAATCCACGATAATTGCTCTGAATCAACGATACCATATTGCCGTCTTTATCGGCGACGGTTAGGTAAATCGTATCGCCATCTTTCAATGCAGGGTTTCCTGCATCAACTCGGCTTGCCGCACGGTCAGGGTTTATCAGTTTACGTCTTTCGGCACCGTACTCTTTCGAGATAAGGGTTTTTACAGGAATCTTCGCAAAATCCATATCGGCATAGTACTTGGCACGGTCTTCAAAAACCAATTTCTTAGCTTCGGTAAATAAATGCACATGTTCGGTGCTTCCAAACGGTATTTTTGAGAAATCGTAGCCTTCTAAGATATTGAGCATTTGCAAAACCGCAATGCCCTGACCGTTGGGTGGCAATTCCCAAACATCATAGCCACGGTAATTGGTCGAGACTGGCTCAACCCAAGTACTGGTATGGTCGGCAAGGTCTTTATAGCTCAAAAAACCACCGTTTTTCTTGAAAAATTCGTCAATTGTACGAGCAATATCGCCTTTGTAGAAGGCATCACGACCACCTTTGGCAATTTTCTCTAATGTATTCGCCAGATTCGGATTCTTGAAAATATCTCCTTTTTTTGGTACACTTCCGTTTGGATAATAGTGTTCTTTGACATTTGGGAATTGCCCATAAAGACGTGGCACGTTGGTCAGCGAGTACGCCAATTCGTCGTGTACCGGAAAACCATTGCGTGCGTAGCCAATCGCATGGCTGAGAACTCGCTCCATCGGCATCGAGCCAAATTTTTTGTGTAATTCAAACCAGCCATCAACACAGCCCGGAACACTCACAGGCAACGGCCCCAAAGCCGGAATGTGCTTTAAACCACGCTTTTTGAATTCATCCAAAGTCAACGAATACGGCGAACGCCCTGAGCCGTTTAATCCATACAATTTTTTGGTTTTGGCATCCCAAACGATGGCGTAAATATCACCACCGATTCCGTTTACGTGTGGCTCAACGACGCCTTCCATGGCATTGGCCGCAATGGCGGCGTCAATGGCGTTTCCACCCGCCCGAAGGACCTCGATTGCGGCTTGTGTACTCAAAGGATGCGAGGTACAAACCATGCCATTTTGGGCGATTACCTCGCTACGAGTTGCCCAAGTTTTGCCAGTGAGACGGTCTTGCGAAAACGCAACGTATGAAACAAAAAACGATAAAAGTAAAAGGGTGTTTTTTTTCATTTGATTGATGAGTTAGGGTTGGATATATTTTTCAAATTTACATTGCCCAAGTTCTTAAACCTATCATTCCGTATCTAAAAAGCAAAACTGCCAAAAAGAAAACCGACGAATACGTAATAAACCAGTACCAATCTATCCAGCGGTTTTTGTTTGCTAAAAACGATTTTATGGCTAAATACAAGCAGATTGGCCCCGCAATACCGATGAAAGTAGAACCTATAAAAATCAAAATTGTTTCGGCATTTACCTCTCTAAAAACATAAAGTAAGTAGCTAAACTGCTGTTTTTCGGTCAGGGTCGTGGCCGATAATCCGAAAAGAATCAGCGAAGTAATTGGTAAAAATCGCAAAGGAACTTGCTTCCATTTTACTTTGCCCATAAATGCCCCAATCAATTCGATAATGGCAACAACTCCCGAAACAATAATCAAAACTACCATAAACGTCAGTCCAATTCGCCAAAACCACGCCCATGCTGATGAACTTTGCTCAAAATATACCCCTGCCATTGTCAAAACGTTATTTCTGTCGGCATTTTTTGTAAAAGCAATAGTCGGAGTATTCATGCCGTCTCTGACAAAAATCATCGGGGCAATCTGATTTAATTTGACCTTATCGCCAAATATACCTTGCATATATAGAATACCGTTCTCGATATAGATTTTTTGTCCGTTTGAGAATTTATCCAATAAAGTGGCGACCTCATTGCGAGAACTATTAAACTGATAAAAACCAAGATAAGGCTCGATGGCCTTGGTGTCGAGCGGCTGAAAACTCAGTTGTTTTTTAGGTAGGTTTTGCTCCAAAAAAGTGTGAATTAATTCCTCAATCTTGCTGCCGCCATAATTGCTATTCGATGCGATTGTGTAGCCAAAACCCGCCTCACGATTGTAGATACAAGTCGAAAAGCAGGTTCCAGTAAGTCCATTATGGCCACGCATCCCTACTTTATTGAAGAAATGTGTATAAAAATTGCCCAAACCATAGCCACTTTTGAGTCCTGCTTTGGCTCCTAAACTACTATGTGGGGTCTCCATTTCGTTGAGCGAATTTGCCGAAATAATCGGTTGACCGTTGCGGAGGTACATCTGCAAAAGTTTTATCATATCGTCGGCACTCGACCACAACGCACCTTGTGGCCCACCGATGAGCGTTACCGAAGGCACGAGCGAGATTTTACCGTTTCGGTAAACGTATTCTTTTGTATCGTGTGGGTTTTGGCTGTACAGATTAAAATTTGAGCCAGACATCCTCAAAGGCTCTAAAATGTTTTTTGTAAGGTATTGATTATAAGGTTGTTGGGTGATTTTTTCGATTAAATACCCTAAAAGATTATAATTCGGATTACAATAAGCGTAGCGTTCGCCTGGCCGCCAGCGACAAACCAACGAGGCCTGATTACAAGTCCGTAAATCAAACTTGTCGATTTTGTCTAATGTGTACATAGCATTGAGTTTCATATCGTCGAAACCCGATGTGTGTTCGAGCAAATGCACAACTTTTAGCGGACTTGTAGCCTCCCATTTGTTCTCAAATTGTATTTCGGGAGCAATCTTCTTTACATCGTCGTAGATATTGATTTTGCCTTGTTCTTGTAGTTTCAGAATCGCCAATCCGACAATCATTTTGGTGTTTGAACCCATTCTGAAAAGCGTTTGGCTATCGACTATTCGTTTTTTTTCTAAATCGGCGTAGCCAAATCCTCCCGAAAAAATAACCGAATCGCGGGTCGTGATACCCACCATTGCTCCTACAATATGCTCTTTTTTGATAACCTGCCGAATCGAGTCCAGCAGCGAAGCCAGCGTCATTTTAGGTACTTGTTTTTGGGCAGATGAGCCGAAACCCAAAGAGAGAATAGTGATTAAAGTAAATAGTTTTTTCATAAATAAATAGGGTTGAATAAGAGTTTTATAGCTAACTCAAAGCCTTTTTCATCCGCCTGAGGGCTTCTTCGAGCAGGCTTTGCTGGGTTCCGAAATTCAATCGGATAAATCCTTCGCTACCAAACATACTGGCATCCATTACGCCAACGCCGGCTTCTTCGAGTACCGAAACAATGTTTTTGGTTTCAGATTCTCGCACATCAATCCAAGCCAAATAAGTGGCTTCGAGCGGAGCCATTTTTAATCCTTTTATTGAATTGATTTCGTTCAATACCAATTCGTGATTTCCTCTCAAGTAATCCATCAATTGCAAACGCCATTCTTCGCCATGTTTATAAGCTGCCAATGCCGCCACGCCTGCATAGCAATTGACGGGCGGTAGAATCCCGAATTTTGCACGATTAAAATTCTTGCGTATTTCTTCGTTTGGTATGACGGCCAATGAGCATCCCAAACCTGCGATATTGAAAGTTTTACTCGGGGCGAGTAAGGTAATACTCTGATTTTCAATTTCTTGACTGATTGTGCCAATCGAAATATGCCGTTTGGTTTCATCCAGAATCAAATCGCAGTGGATTTCATCCGAGCAGATTACGATATTGTTTTCGATACAAATCTGAGCCAATTCTTCGAGTTCGGTTTTGGTATAGACCCGCCCGTTTGGATTGTGCGGATTACACAAAATAAACATTTTTGTTTTTGGCGTAATCGCCGCCCGAATCGCATCAAAATCTAAAGTATGAACTCCCGCTTCATCTACTTTCATGGGTATTTTCTGCACCTCACGATTTGAGTGCTGCGGCCCCAAATAAAAATGTCCGTAAATTGGTGTAGCAGTCATTACGGCATCACCGTCTTGCCCAACAGCCCGACACGAAGTATAAATACCCGGCACTAAACCCGGTAACCAAACCAACCATTCACGTTTTACATCCCAATTATGGCGAGTTTTTAATCGCTCGATTATAACATCGTTCAATTCGTCTGGCACGTGGGCGTATCCAAAAACTTCTTTTTCGGTAACTTCTCTTAACGCCTCGACAATGGCAGGTGGCGATGCAAAATCCATATCGGCAACCCAAAGCGGAATCACGTCTCGGTCGCCGTATTTATCCCATTTTTCGCTGTGTGTAGATTTTCTATCAATGATTTTATCGAAATCGTAATTACTTTTGTAAGACATGATTATAATGTAGGTAGCGGCGTATGGCATACGCCTGTTTTGCAAATCGTAAAAATACAGAGTTTTAGACGAATTAACGATAGAATTCCTTTGATAAACTTTACAAATACTGCTATCAGACGCAACAACGAAATCGTTTTGCGGAATATTAACTGGCAAATTGCCCCAAACGAAAACTGGATTATCACTGGCCCGACGGGTTCGGGTAAGAGTACGCTGCTCGAAAGCATCTTGCGTAAACATTTTGCATCGGAGGGCAGTATCACGCATACCATTTTTAAAGACCGATTCAGAGAACACATCGCCCTCGTACCGAGCGATTACAGTTTCAATCAGTTTTTGAGCCAAAATGCACAGTATTACCAACAACGGTACAATGCTTTCGACGACGAAGCCATCGCCACCACTAAAGAAATCCTGATGACGATTGCCGACGAAGAATCAGTCGAGGAAGTTGCTAAGGTTTTGAATATCAGTCATTTATTAGAACGAAAAATTATTAAACTAAGCACTGGCGAAACCCGCCGAACGCTGATTGCGGTTGCGATGCTCCGCAAACCCGATGTGTTGTTGCTCGATAATCCGTTTGGAGGTTTGGATGTCGCTTCGAGAAAATTGCTCCATGAAGCCCTCAAAAATATCATCAAATCTGGCAAACAGGTGATTATGGCTACCAACGAGATGGATGATTCTTTTGGGTATTTTGATAAAGTTTTGGTTTTGGAGAAGGGGCGAGTTACAAAAATCACCTCACCCCAAACCCCTCTCCAAAGTGGAGAGGGACTTAATTTGAAACTTGCTGGAGTTCAAAGTGAATTATTCAACCCCGAATTTTCATCTAAGGGTAATCCGTTCAAAACAGCGATTAAGTTTAAGGATGTGAGTGTACGATACGGCGAAGATGAGATTCTGAAAAATATCAATTGGACGATTAAACAAGGCGAAAAATGGGCTTTGCTCGGTCCGAATGGTTCAGGAAAATCTACGCTTTTGAGTTTGATGTACGCCGATAATCCGCAGGCGTATGCCCACAATATCACGCTTTTTGATAAACGACGTGGCACGGGCGAAACCATCTGGGATATTAAACGTCGAATGGGTTTTTTATCGTCCGAATTTCACTTACATTACAAAGAGCATTTGCCTTGTTTTGAAGTCATCGCAACGGGCTTTTTCGACACGGTTGGCCTGCACAAAGTACTAAACCAAGCTCAATTAGAGCAGATTGATAGATTTCTGAAACTATTTGATATTGAGCATATTAAGCAAAAATATTTCAGAACGGTTTCGTTTGGCGAGCAACGCTTGGTGCTTTTGGCAAGGGCATTGATTAAGAACCCCGAATTCTTGATTTTGGACGAACCAACGCAAAGCCTTGATTATACTTTTAGAGATAAAGTAAAACAGATTTTAGATGTTATTTATACCAATACCGATACGACAATCATCTACGTAACGCATACGACCGAAGACATTCCGACGTGTATAAACAAGAAGATTTTTTTGGATAATGGGGCAATTGTCAAACCCTGACAGCGGCTCGTCCCATTAAAAGAAACTCCGTGGCACGGCTCAATCCATTAATTTTGAAAACTCTGTTATGATTTTTTAGCCGTGTCACGGTTTTGAGGGGTATTATTTTCTAATCAGCCTTACTGCAAATAATTCTTTGGTGCGTGCATACAAGACCGTAACAATCGAAAGAGTCATCACACCACCAAAAATTACCGAAGGTACAGCTCCTAAAACCTTGGCCGCTACACCCGACTCAAAAGCTCCGAGTTCGTTTGAGCAGCTTACAAAAATACCGTTTACTGAGCTTACTCGTCCACGCATATCATCGGGCGGAAGCACCTGCAGAATCGTCTGACGAACCACCACACTGATGGCATCGAATGCCCCTGTCAAAAACAAAGCAGCACACGAAAGCCAAAAATTAGTCGAAAACGCAAATACCAACGTAGCTACCCCAAAACCCGCAACGCCGATGAGCATATTTCGCCACGGGCGATGCGTTGGCGTAAAAAACGCCGTACCGAGCATTGCCAATACCGCACCGATACCTGGAGCAGCACGCAAAATGCCGAGTCCGTCGGGGCCAACAGCCAAAATATCTTTAGCAAAAACTGGCAGAATAGCCACTACACCACCAAAAAGCACCGAAAACATATCGAGCAGAATCGCATACCACAAGATTCGGTTGGTACGCACAAAAACGATTCCTTCTTTCAAACTCTGAAAAATACTAATCGAACTCTTATTGAGTTGAATATGCTTGGTAGATATAAGCGAAGCAATAAAAACCACTAAAACCAGCAAACCAATCACCAAAGTGAGAGTGCCAGATAGCCCCAACCAATTATACAAAAAACCAGCCGATGCGGGCCCTACAATCATACCAGTTTGCCAAAATTGGCTACTCCACGATGCCGAATTTGAATAATGTTGTGCCGGAACGAGAAATGGCTTGAGCGATGACCACGTAGGGCCGTAGAATCCACGGGCAAATCCCAAAAAGAAAAGAACAACGTAGATAATAGGTATCTGTTCTCGTGGTGTAAAAATATGACTATTTGACGCATGCGTAAGCCAAAGTAAAATAACCGAACCAATCAGCACCGCCGCAAACGAGAGTAAATAAATCGTTTTTTTATTGTATTTATCAGCAAAATAACCGCCAAAAAGTGCAACCGAAATGTACGGAATGGCTTCGAGCAGCCCCACCAAACCGAGCGAAAGAGGGTCGTGGGTGATTTCGTATAGATAGTAACTGATTACAACTTCTTGAACCAAAATCGCTACGGTAAACAGAAACTGTGCCGTTATGAAATACCTAAATTGAGGAAACCGCAATGCGGCAAAGGGGTCGTTTTTTGCCATAAAAACCAATCAATTTTATAAATTTGTGGCTTGTTGATACGTTTTTCTAATCAATACCCACGGTGTTTAGGGGTAAGAATATCCAAATTGCCTCAGAAGACGTTATGTAAGAATAAAACCAAAAAAAACATTTTAGTTCATAAATTGTGGATAAATCCTACTCATTACCTCGATAAATTCCTAATTTTACCAATCATTCATGCAGACAAGAACCGTAATTATGAAAAAAATCTTTTTGTTTTTTTTAATCACTTCCTCAATTTACGCCCAAAAATTTGAATTTACCCGCGATGACACACTCAGAGGTACAATCACACCCGAGCGTGCATGGTGGGATTTGACCTATTATCACCTCAAAGTAAAAGTAAACCCCGACGAACGCAGTATCGAAGGCAGCACGACGATTCAATACAAAGTTGATAGACCGTACCCAATCTTACAGGTTGATTTACAGCCTCCGCTCGAAATCAAGCAAATCACCCAAGATGGGCAAACCCTTACCTATCGCAAAGACGGACACAACGTTTATTTTGTGAATCTTACAAAACCGCAGGTTGCGGGCAAGACCGAATCTATCATCGTAGAGTATTCGGGCAAGCCAAGGGTAGCCAAGAGGGCTCCGTGGGATGGTGGTTTTTCGTGGGCAAAAGATGCTGAGGGAAATCACTTCATTGCAACATCGTGCCAAGGGCTCGGTGCCAGTGCTTGGTGGCCTTGTAAAGACCACATGTACGACGAAGTTGACAGTATGTTGATAAGTGTTACTATTCCGAAAGATTTGATGGATGTATCAAATGGGAGACTCCGTAAAATAACCGAAAATACCGATAATACTCGCACTTTCGACTGGTTTGTGAGTAATCCTATCAATAATTATGGGGTGAATTTGAATATCGGTAAGTATGCTCATTTCTCGGAGAAATTCAACGGCGAAAAGGGCGTCTTGGATATGGAATTTTATGCTTTAGAGAGCAATCTCGATAAAGCGAAGGAGCAGTTCAAACAAGCTCCAATGATGATGAAGGCTTTTGAACATTGGTTTGGACCGTATCCTTTTTATGAAGATAGCTACAAACTGGTCGAAACACCCTACTTGGGTATGGAACACCAAAGCTCGGTTACGTACGGAAACGGCTACAAAAACGGGTATTTAGGTCGAGATTTGTCTTCTACTGGTTGGGGATTGAAGTGGGATTTTATCATCATCCACGAATCAGGACACGAATGGTACGCCAATAACATTACCTACAAAGATGTGGCCGATATGTGGGTGCATGAGAGCTTTACGAACTATTCAGAGAATCTTTACACAGAGTATTACTACGGCAAAGAAGCAGGGGCAGCTTATGTGATTGGTACTCGTAAAAACATCAGAAACGATAAACCAATCATTGGGGTTTACAATGTCAATCATTCGGGTTCGGGCGATATGTATTACAAAGGTGGCAATATGTTGCACACCATCCGTCAGATTGTAAATAATGACGAAAAATGGAGAAATATTCTGCGAGAAATGAATAAAACATTCTACCACAAAACCGTTGAAGGTAAGCAGATAGAAGATTTTATTCATCAAAAAGGAGGGGTTACTTATAAGGTTTTTGACCAATATCTGAGAGATACCCGAATCCCGACTTTAGAATACAAAATCGAAGGCAAAAAGTTATCTTATCACTGGACAAATACCGTAGAGGGCTTCGATATGCCGCTCAAAATCTCGACCGATGGCGGCAAAAAGTATTTTTTCATCAATCCGACAAACGAATGGAAAACGCTCAAAATCAAAGGTGATTCGGTAAAAGTAGATGAGAATTTTTATGTTTTGAGTAATTTAGTAAAATGAATAAACCGACTTACCAATTAGAACAAACACCAGATGGTTTTTGGTATGAGTTTGATAGTGAAAATAATGGTAGAATTATTCGTAAGGCCGTTGCATATTATCCAACCGATTCATCCGAAATCTATCAATTAGTTTTTGGAGATTTGAATGAGGACGGGTCAATTAATTTTTTTAGTGTAAGTAACAATAATGATATGGCGAAAATACTATCAACTGTGATAAGCACTTTGTCTCAATTCTTTGAACGTAATCCTACCAAGATTGTTATTTTTAGGGGCAGCACAGACACCCGCACTCGTCTTTACAGAGCCGTTATTTCAAAATTATTGATGCAAGTTAGCAACGATTTTGAGGTCAGAGGTATTAATTACGATGAAACTATTGAGCTTTTTCAACCAAATACAGATTATTTTGCATATGTCATAAACAAAAAATGATATGGATAATAACAAGAGTAAACCAACCATGAATGCTAAAATTCAAAAGGTTAATTTGACTGATGAAATGAAAGATTTTCAAAAGAAGGTTGTGAAGATATTAGAAAAAAACAACAAGCTGGTTCATAACTAAAAACCATAATACCATTTTGCTATGGCTTCATTCAATATTAATTTTCCGGGCAACTCAAACCAATTTGTAGTAAAGGCATCGAATGCTATCAAAACCAAAGGCGGAATCTTTGAAGGAGATGTCTCAAAAGGTACTTTTTCTTTGCAGACTTTAATAGGGGCTGTGAAAGGTAACTATCAGGTGGTTTCGGCTCCGAACAGTGCCGAAACGCAGATTGCAGTAACTATTACCAAAAAACCTTTGATAGTGCCAATGAGCAAGATTCAAGAAGTAATTTCTGGATATTTCTGATTTTAAACTTTAAACCCTGACAGGGAACTTAGCCACTGTCAGGGTTTAGAATTGTAGCTTATTTAGGAAACTGACTCTTATCTAACCCCGGAATAATCCTGAGGGCATTTTTGTAGTAAACCTTCTTCAATACCTCGTCCGAAAGTCCCAAACCGTACATTCTCCAGAAAGCATGGTATTTTTTGTGGTACGGAAAATACTCATCGTCGGTTTCGAGAACTCTGAAATAAGTCGAGTACTCGCTCGGAACCCACGAATCTTTACCAAACAAAATGCGGTCTTGGCGTTTTTCAAAGAATTTCTTGGCCGTTTTAGGTTGGCGACCGAGTTCGGCAATTACCGCCCCGATTTCGACATTCATATTTGGTAATGCCTCCATTAAGCTATCCAATTTTGCTAAATTATTAGGATACCAACCCATGTGAGCGTTGATAAACGTAGTTTTTGCGTGCTTTCTAAAAACATTGTGCTGTTGCTCAATGAGCTGCTGCCAAGTGTAATCGTTTTTGCCTGCATCACGTTTACGACCTGGGTGCAACTTTAACTCAAGCCAACGCTCGTTGAATTGGTCGAGTGGATTCCAGAACATTTCGGGGTCGGCGGTGTGAATCAAAACCGGAATCCCGAGTTCGCCAGCTTTTGCCCAAACGGGGTCAATACGAGGGTCATCAACCCTCACCAAACTACCATCAGCATTTTTTACGCTGAAACCGAGGCTTTTGTAAATTTTGAGGCCTTTAGCTCCGTAAGTTTTTACATCTTCTTCGAGCATCTTCACAGCCTTTTCGGTCCAGCCAGCCTCGTTTATTCTCGAAAAATCAATATTTGTAAAAATCGCAAAGCGATTCGGATAAAATTCTTTAGTGGCTTTGATTTGCCCCGTGAGGGTTTCGGTACTTTTTTGTAAATCATTGGTATTGCCACGCCCGCTCAAATTGACCATCAATTTGAGGTTCAGTTTATCCATATCCTCAACCAATTTATCCAATTTATCTTTGGTACTCATATCCCATTGGTGGTTGTGAACATCAATAAACGGAAACTTGGCTTTGGTTTTGGGGTTTTCGGCAACTTTGAGGGTAGATTTGGGTTCGTATTCTTCAAAACTTACACCTTTGTTGTCGCTAATAGCAATTTGTTGAGCTGATAATTGGTTGATTATCAATAAATTGGCAAATAAAATGGAGAATCTACGTATCATGTTTGGTAGGTTGATGTTTAAACTAACGCAAGATAATGACAAATCGCTAAATCTAAATGTTGCATCAGTCTTTGTAGATTAATGCAATGGCGTGAGCTTCGAGTCCTTCTTTTCTGCCCACAAAACCCATTTCTTCGGTTGTGGTAGCTTTGATAGAAATTCGGTCTAAAGTAATGCCTGTTACGTTGGCGATGGCCTCTTTCATTTGCTCGATGTATTTCCCGATTTTGGGCTCTTGCAAACAGACCGTCGAATCAATATTTCCGATTTTGTAGCCTTCTTCTGTCAGCATTTCGCAAACGTGTTTGAGTAAGATTTTGCTGTCAATGCCTTTCCAGCGGGGGTCGGTGTTTTTAAAATGTTTACCAATATCGCCCAATGCCGCTCCCCCAAGTAGGGCATCACAAATGGCATGAAGAAGTACATCCGCATCCGAATGCCCCACCGAGCCAACTTCGTGCGGAATCTTCACTCCGCCAAGCCATAATTCATAACCTTCTGCCAATTGATGTACGTCGTAACCTTGTCCTATTCTGAAATTCATGTATTTTTTAAAATTTATAATAGTATTTGAAACTAAAAAACTCAAAACCCCGAACCAATCTTACCTAATCTGCGGAATCTGCATTCCGGTCATTTTGCGGTATAAATCAACGGCGTAGAGGTCGGTCATACCTGAAATAAAATCCACAACCGACTGAATTTTACTGTAAAGCGATTGCTCAGATTTGATACTGAATTGCTCAGGAATTAACCTCAAAATTTTCTTCGATTTTGCTTTATCAGGATTCAAAACGGCATCTACACATTCTTCGAGCAATCCTCCGATTACATTATAACCCGCAATCTCAATCTCGATAACTGGCTGATAATTATAGATTTTTTTGATAGAAACCTCGTCAATTTTCTTGATGAGAGCAATCGTCTTTTCATCTAACAAATCAATCAGAGGTTTGTTTAGTGTGCCATTCAACAAATCAGATTCGTATTCAAAAAACACATCGGCACATTGATTGACCAATTTATTGATAAGCGTAGCCCTCAAAAAAGACAGCTTTTGTTTATTGTCCGAAATCTCTTCAAAGCGTCGAGCGACGTATTCTTCTTCAAAAAATGGCAAGAGCAATTCTTTTGCTTCGTAAATTGAAATAATACCGAGTCGGTGAGCATCTTCGAGGTCTATGATTCGGTAACAAATATCATCGGCTGCCTCGACCAAAAATACAAATGGGTGTCGGGCATAAATGTGCTGATTATCAATGAGTTGGTTTAATCCGAGTTCGTCAGCAATTGTTCTGAAATATTCGATTTCAGAATCGAAAAAACCCGATTTTTTGGTCGAAATCAGTCCAGTTTTTTTATTGAATCCCGAACTCGAATCAGAAGGATATTTGATGATAGAGGCCAGCGTTGTGTAGGTCAGTTTTAGGCCGTTTTGCCCAAAAATATGGGTCAAAATCCTAAATGCATTGGCGTTTCCTTCAAAATGCTTGAAGTCGTTAAATTGATTTTCGGTCAATTCTTTTTGCAGCACAGCGAGTGTTTCGCCGCTCAAATTTCTGAAATAAGCCCGAATGGCGTCTTCGCCCGAATGTCCAAACGGCGGATTACCAATGTCGTGAGCGATACAAGCCGTCATTACAACCGCCGAAAGCTCAAATTTGTAGAAATCTATGGCTTCTTCGTTGAGTTGGTTGCTGTATTTCTGAACGATTTTCTCGCCAATGGCTTTTCCGAGCGAACGCCCAACCGAGGCGACTTCTAAGCTGTGCGTAAGGCGGTTATGCACAAAAACTGCACCCGGAAGTGGAAAAACCTGCGTTTTGTTTTGTAAACGACGAAATTGCGACGAAAAAATTAGTCGGTCATAATCTCGCATGTAGTCGTTGCGGACAAAATCACTTACTTGTCGGTTCGAGGACCCCAATCGTTTATTAGAAAATAGCGTTTGCCAATTCATTCACTGTTCAGAAAAAGATTCGACCCGCAAGTTACGAGAAATTCCTCTTTATTACCGAAAAAAGGCGTTTTATACAGAAAAAACAGAAACTTTACGGCTGATTTTGTAGAATTGTAAATTCAAAAATTAATGCAAAATGAATATTCTTTTGATAGAAGACGAGCCATTGGTTGCCAAAAATTTAGAGAAATTGGTGGCTCAAATAGAGCCCTCGGCCACTATTTTGGCGATTTTGGATAGTGTGAGTGCGAGTATTAATTGGTTCAAGACTAATCCCGAACCCGATTTGATTTTGTCTGATATTCAGCTTTCAGATGGGGTCAGTTTTGAGATTTTTCAGGAGATTCAGCCTGATTGCCCCATTATTTTTACGACTGCATACGATGAGTACGCCATTCGAGCTTTCAAGCTCAATAGTGTTGATTATTTACTGAAACCTATTGATAGTCAGGAGCTTATTGCTGCTTTTGATAAGTTTAAACGCTTGGCAGGGCAACAATCTAAAGATGATTTACGAGGACAAATACAAGATTTATTGCACGACCTGAAAAGCCGTGCTACTTACAAAAAACGTTTTACGGCACATCATCATCGTAGTATTTTGGCCGTACCCGAAGAGCGAGTGGCATGTTTTTACAGAGATAGCGTTATTTGGCTACAGACAACTGATAATCAGTCGCTTATAACAGATTATAATTCGCTCGACGAAGTTGAAGAACTGCTCGACCCATCGAAATTTTACCGTGCTAATCGCCAATGGATTGTGAAAATTGATGCCATCGAAAGTTACAGAACGCATTTTACGGGTAAGATAGAACTAAAACTGTCGGTATCGGCCAAAGAAGAAGTTACCATCAGCAAAGATAAAGCCCACGATTTTAGGGTTTGGTTTGAGGGGTGAATGTAAGCCCTGAAAAACAAACCTCCAAGGTTTCAAAACCTTGGAGGTTTAAAATCTCATCGAGAACCTCCAAGAGTCTTTTAGACCTTGGAGGTTTGTACGTAGCACAGCTTGAAAATCCCCACCAAATAACCTATATTTGAAAAAATACGAAACACAATGACTTACGATTCACCACTTTATCCAGATGCCTTCTTTCATGTGTACAATCACTCAAACGGAACCGAAAAGTTGTTTAGAGATGATGGCAATTATGCTTATTTTTTGAGAAAACTAACAGAATATCTTAATGAAATTGCAGAAATATACGCTTATTGCCTGATGCCTAATCATTTTCATTTATTGATTAGAATAAAATCATTAGAAGCCCTCAAAGCATTTTATAATCAGATTCCAGCGAAGGCTTTACATAATCTTTCTGAAGGAGAAATTAATAACCAGATACTTGAAAATAACTCCCTTCAATTCTCGCATTTTTTTAATTCTTATACTAAATCTTTCAATAAATTGTATGGTAGAAAAGGTAGTTTGTTTATGCAGAATTTTAAACGAAAAATAGTGGAAGATGAGGGATATTTCTGGCAATTAGTTGCCTATATTCACTCAAACCCAGTACATCACGGGCTTACCAACTCAATTCAAAACTGGCGTTGGTCTTCATATAGCTCGATTTTTGTAGATAGAGATAGTTTTTTATTTAAGACGGAGTTGTTGGAGCTGTTTGGAGGTAAAGAGACGTTCATTGATTATCATAATCAACACGAAAAGCTTTTGATGATGGAAGGATTTGAATTTTAAGGTGGTATCGCACAAACCTCCAAGGTCATAAAGACACTTGGAGGTTTTGGGATTAATAACCTCCAAGGTTTTATTAACCTTTTAGGTTATTAAATGTCTGTGGATTAAAATAATCAGCACGAAAAGCTTTTGATGATGGAAGGATTTGAATTTTAAGGTGGTATCGCACAAACCTCCAAGGTCATAAAGACACTTGGAGGTTTTGGGATTAATAACCTCTAAGGTTTTTGTAACCTTTTAGGTTTGTACTAAGGTTTAAGAAAACTTTCAAATCACCACTCCATTCGTGGCATTGGGCTGACCTCTTGCGAGGTAAATTCACCCTTTATAAATCTATAATGAGCCGCCATCGCAATCATGCCAGCGTTATCGGTACAGTACTGAAAATCAGGAATATAAATCTTCCAGCCTTCTTTTTCACCCATTTCTTGCAAGGCTTTTCTGAGTCCAGAGTTTGCCGAAACCCCTCCCGCAATAGCAACCTCTCTGATTTTCAATTCGCGAGTTGCTCGACGGAGTTTTTGCAGCAAAATTTTAATCAGTGAATGCTGAATACTCGCACATATATCATTGAGATTTTCCTCAACAAAATTCGGATTTTGAGCCGTGTTTTTCTTTAAAAAGTTCAAAATAGCGGTCTTGATTCCACTGAACGAATAATTGTATCCTTGCATCTCAACCATCGGAAACTCAAAGGTATTTTCGTTGCCCAATTTGGCATATTTATCAACCAAAGGCCCGCCAGGATACGGTAATCCGAGTAGTTTTGCCGTTTTATCAAATGCTTCGCCAACGGCATCGTCTTGGGTTTCGCCGATGATTTCCATATCCAAATAATCACGGATAAGTACAATTTGGGTATGCCCCCCACTGACGGTCAGACACAAAAACGGAAAACTCGGTTTTGGGTCATCAATGAAATGAGCCAAAACGTGAGCCTGCATGTGATTGACCTCGACGAGTGGCACACCCAACGCCAATGCCATAGATTTAGCAAAAGAAGCCCCAACCAAAAGCGAACCCAAAAGTCCGGGGCCACGGGTAAAAGCTATCGCATTTAGCTGATTTTTTGTTATCTTCGCATCTTTTAGGGCTTTATCAACAACAGGAACTATATTTTGCTGATGAGCACGTGAGGCCAACTCGGGTACAACACCCCCAAAACGCTCATGAATCACCTGCCCAGCTACAACATTCGATAGCAATTGACCGTTAAAAATTACGGCCGCTGAGGTTTCATCGCACGATGATTCGATGGCAAGAATAATTGCTGGGTTTGAGATTTGATTTTCGAGTTCCAACGTTGTATTATTTGGCGGAAAGTTTGTTTTACTGCTGCAAATTTATTCACTAATTCAGTAATTCGCTAATCAGTTGATTTACAAAACGATTTGAGACGATTCTTTAAAATATTATTCAAGACTATTCTGACGTTGCTCATCGTGGCGTTGCTTGGGCTTGTTTTAATATTTTATGCGATGCAATTGCCTCAAATTCAGACAATTACACTTCAGAAGGTTACGGCAGAGCTTTCAAAAAAATTAGGCTCAAATATAAAAATTGGCAAGGCTCGGATTACTTGGATTGACGAAATCACGCTCGAAGATGTGGTGATTTACGATTACAAAAATCGTGAAATGATAAATGTCAAGGAGCTTTATGTCAATTGCAAAACCAATTTTACATTCGATTTAACCAAAATCATTAGCTTCGATAATAACCTTGATTATGTAATGATTCGGAATCCGAAAGTGCATTTGATTCGTGAGACCGATGGCGATTTGAATATTGATAAATGGATTGCAAAAATCGAAGAGTTGACGGCTTCGACCGATACAACCAATCGCCGAAAAGGCGAACACAACATCCCGTTTACGATTGACGAAGCCTACATTCAAGATGGAGTTTTTACGCTGCAAGACCCCGAAGAAAAGCGATTCCCGAAAGAAGAATTCGATTATAATACATTCACGGTTCACAACGTACAAGGAAATCTCAAAAACTTCTTTATTCAGGGCGATACCATCACGTTTGCATTGAAGGGCCTGAAAGGTATCGACCGCCGCAGTCAGCTCGAAATCAAGGAGTTGAATACAAAATTCTTCTATTCGCGTCAGCAACTTCGATTGAATGAACTATACGGCAAAATCAATAATTCGATGATTCGAGATTACGTAGGGTTTTTCTACCAAGAACCACGAGACTTTGGCGATTTCAACGAAAAAGTAGTGATGAGGGCCAATTTCAAAAACTGCGAAATTGATGCCCAAGACCTTGCCCGATTTGCCCCCGATATGTACCAATACCGAGAAAATTACCTGCTGCAAGGGCAATTTGATGGTACCGTGCATGATTTTAGGGTCAAAAACTTTAAGTTGAATTTTGGTAAAAACAGTTATCTCGATGGAGATATTGCCTTCAAAGGGATGCCCGAATACAAAACCTCTAAAATGGATTTATTGTGGCGGATTTCGCGAATCGAAGCCCCCGACACGAGGCAATACGTAGGCGATTCGCTCTACTTAAAACAAGTTCAGAAGTTCGGAACGGTTACGTTTGGCGGTAAGTTTCAGGGTGTTTATGATGATTTCACGACCGATGCCTTTGTGCAAACGGCTCTCGGGAATGCCTCCGGAAACATCACCATGAAAGTAGCCAACGACCCCGCAAAATCGGTTTATTTTGGGAATGTCGTTGCCGAAAATTTAGATTTAGCCACCATAACTGGCGAAAAAGATTTGCTACAAAAAATGTCGTTTTCGGGTAAAATCAACGGAAAAGGCATGACAATCAAAACCGCTGCACTCGATTTTGATGGAAAAATCAAAAATATCTGGTTTAATGGCTACGACTTCAAAAATATCTATGTCGATGGCAACATGAGCCAGTCGGTTTTTGATGGGAGGGTAAGTGTAAAAGATTCAAATTTGGCCTTTGATGTATCGGGCAAAGTAGATTTCAGTAAGCCTCTCAATGAGTTTAATATTCGAGGGTTCGTCCAAAACGCCAACCTCCGACCGCTCGGATACGCCAAAAATGATGTTAAGCTGACATCGCAGATAAATCTTAATTTTAGAGGAAACGAATTAGACAATTGGATTGGCGAAGCTCAACTGCTGCATACGATTTTGCAGTATGATAAGCGTAAACTGGGTATTGATTCGCTGTTTTTGAACTCGGCATTGACCGATGATTCACGGCATATTAGTCTGACTTCGGAGTTTTTCAACGTAGATATTCGAGGCAATTTTACACCGAGTACCACGATTGCCGATATTCGTAGGTTATCGCAAGAATACACCCAATATTTCTACGAAAAAGAACAAAATCGCCTCGATTATTATGCTCTCAAACCCAATTTTGTTCCTTCTCAAAGGTACGGTTTAGATTATAAAGTAACGTTCAAAAAATCGCAGCCGTTCTTCGATTATTTCTATCCAGATTTGGTTATCTCAAACGGAACCGAATTGGGAGGAAGTTTTACAATCAGAAATACAGCCGAGCTAACTTTGGGTGGTAAGATTGACACGCTTCGCCACGGTGATTTAGCGTTTTTTGATAACGAATTAGACTTTATAACCTCAAAAGAATACAATTCGCCCAAGATTCTGACTTCGCTCGTGTTTAGCTCTGACAAACAGAAATTGAGCGGCATGGCTCCGACCGAAAAACTACAAGTTGATGGCTCTTGGGGGCAAAGTAATATGATTCAGTTCGATGGGCGAATCAAGCAGCAAAATAGTACCAATAAAGCCCAAGTTTTTGGCAAGCTGACCTTTTTGCAAGAAGGTATCAATTTGAGTTTTAATCCTCGAAACACAAAACTCGATTTGCTCGGTAGTACTTGGTTATTGGCCCAAAACAACCTAATAAATTTCAGAAAAGACCATATCAATTTTCAAGACGTAACGATTTCAAACCAAAGCCAAAAATTGGCACTAAATGGTACTTTCGCCGCCGACTCTACCAAAGAAGCGTTTATTGATATTGAAGATTTTGATTTACAAACCCTAAAACCAATCTCTGATTTAGATTTAAGAGGGGTCGTAAATGGCAAACTTACCCTCCGTGATGTGTATCATAACACGCTCGTAACGAGCCAATTAAATGTAGATGAGTTAATTTACAAAGATATTCTGATTGGTACAGTTGCCGCCGAAGCATTGTGGGATAATATCAAACAAAACCTCAATATCAATGGCAACGTTAACCGTATTAATAACGAAATCTTTAGGGTTTCGGGTACTTACGACCCCAAAGATAAGGTGAATCCGCTTAATCTAAAGGCCAATCTGAAACGCACCAATATCGAGATTTTTGAGTCTTTTGTAGATGATATTTTCTCAAATTTGGGTGGTTACGCCACGGGTACGCTCACGGTGAGAGGCACGGCATCTGACCCAATTATTAGGGGAGAAGTAGATTTCGATAAAGGGATGTTGCGGGTTAATGCCCTTAATTCGTACCTGTATTTTGATGATAAAGTAAGATTTAGCGAAGAAGGATTTGTAGCCGAAGAGGGCTTTAAAGTGCGGGATAATTACATAAATGGCAATGAAGCCAAGCTACGAGGAGGAATTTACAATGGCGGAAGTGGCAATTTTATGGTTGGTATTTATATCTCGATTGATGACAAAGACGGATTCAAGATTATGAATACGACCATCGAAGACAACGAATCCTTCTATGGCGTGGGTGTGGCATCGGGGCGTGTTGAGATTCGGGGGACATTCGATGATGTTACCATAAAAGGTGATTTGACCAGTAAAAAAGGTACAAAAATCACGATTCCGCTCGATGGTGCCACAACCGTCGATACCGAAGACCAGTCAATTCAATTTGTTAAGAAAGTGACTGATAACCAAGATGTTGTAGCCAAGAAAGATACGGTTCAAGAGGTAGATTTGAGCGGTTTGAGTATGTCGTTCAATTTTACAATTACGCCTGATGCCGAATGCGAGGTGATATTCGACCGCAACAACAAAGACAAACTCAGTGCTTTTGGCGATGGCCGTATTAGTATAGATTATGATACCCGCGGCGGTTTCACGATGTCGGGGCCATATACCATCAAAACGGGTAAGTACGATTACAGCCTTCAAAACTTATCGAAACTCCGCAAATTTGATATCGCCGATGGTAGTTGGATTCGTTGGAGTGGCGACCCTTACGATGCCGAAATCTCAATCAAGGCCAATTACACCGCCAATATTCAGCTCGACCCATCGGCGATTCCGGGTTTGGTAAATGATGGAAAAAGCCCAGAATTGAATAACCGTTATCCGGTAATTGTATCGGCCAATATGACCGAAAAACTCATGAAACCTAAGATAGCGTTTGATATGAAGTTTAATCAACGCCAAATTCCGATTAAATATCAACCCGTTATTTTGGCTTTTGAGCAACGCCTCCGCGACGACGAGCAGCTACTCAATCGCCACGTGAGTACGATATTCATTGCCAATAGGTTATTTCCTGAAAACAACCTTTCAGAGGCCCTCAGTTATCAACTTTTGATAGATAACGCCAGTAATTTGTTGACGAGCCAGTTATCTGATATTGTGAGCGAACTCGACCCCAATCTCCAAATCGGGTTTCAGTTGGGCGATGTCCGTCAGAATTTATTGAATAACATGCAGGTCAATTTCAGTTACCAATTCAGTAACAGATTCAGATTGAGCGGAAACAGCACTACGTATTCGGGGAATCAATCAACTACTGGACAAACCATAAACGGAACACAACTGGCGATTGGTGGAGAGGTAGAATATCTGATAACCGAAGATGGTACTTGGAGAGCGAAGGTTTATAGCCGCAACGTGCCTTCGTGGCAATTTAACTTGGGTTCGAGCGGACAAAACGTATTTGTCAATGGTGTTACTTTGCAGTATAACCGTAACTTCAATACTTTATTCAAGCGAAAACCAGCGAATCAAACGCCAATTGGGGTAAAAATCCCTGATGTGGCTTCTACAAAAGTTGTGCAAAAGCCTTAGAGATGTTTATGTATATATCCCTGACAGGGACTTGCCGTCTGGCGTTTGAATCCTGTCAGGGATTCCAGAAAATTTAATTATTCAAAGCAGTTTACCCAGCGTCTGGCATTTCATTTCGGTCTCGTACCATTCTTTTTCGGGGTCAGAGTCGGCGGTAATTCCGCATCCTGCATAAAGTGTGGCAAACCCACCTTGAATCTTCATCGTGCGGAGATTTACAAAAATATCCGAAGATTGATTGATATTCACTGGTCCCAAAAATCCGCTATAAAACTCACGGTCGTAGCCTTCGTTTTGCAAAATAAACTCGGTAGCTGGTACTTTTGGCATTCCACAAACTGCCGAAGTAGGGTGCAGTAAATCGAGCATTACCGTTGCCAACTGCGGAAAATTAACCTCAACCGTATTGATTAAAAAATCAGTGCGGAGGTGCATCAGATTACCCGCCACCATTGTTCGAGGGCCTTCTTCTTCAAATTCACGTACACGAATCCGCTTCAAACAATTGATAATGTATCGGCTCACAAGAGCTTGTTCTTCAATCTCTTTTTGTCGCCACATGGCCTCCGAAGGCTTGATGGGCTGTCCGTTGGCATCAAAAGCCGATTGCGTACCAGCAAGTGCCATCGTTCTGAAAATCCCATTTGAATCTTGGCTTGCCAAAATCTCAGGCGAAGCTCCAATCCAAACCATCCCTAAATGTGGCAATGCCACCGCCGAAACAAAAGCATTGGGGTACGATTGGCAAAGGGTATCAAACGTTGAAATTATATCAAAATCGTCTTTGAGTTCGACTTGCTTGGTACGAGACAAAACCACTTTCTGAAAATCGCCTTTCTCGATAGCCGCAATGCCCTTTGAAACGATTGAAGTAAACTCTTCTTTTGAACTTTGGTGTAGATTTACGGTTTGATGATTGGAGTTTTTGGGCGAAACTTTGTCTATTTGCTCGAAGGTTTCGATTAGTTTCTGAAATTCGTTGAATTGAAAAGATTGAGTCGTATCGACGGTCAGAATATCGTTATCGTCGAAAACCAAATGCAAATCGGCCTTTAAAAAGTAAGATTCGGCACCATCAGGATTCAGAAATGGTGAAAATGCAAAACCACTCGGAAGTTCTTCAAAGTCAATCTTAGTTTGTTGTGGTTTCTCCGAAAAATCTACCAATAAATGCTTTTCTTTTTGCTTGGGCAAACGCCACATCGCAATCGGGAACGCCATCTGTTGTGCAGCCGCCCAAACAGCACGGTAATATTGGATTTTGTTATCTATTATTTTGTCGATGATAGTCATACAATGGTCATTCGATTTCCACACATGATTATGCACTCATGTTATCGCAAGAAGCAACCTATTTGATTAACACTTTTTGGAGAAGATTTATTCCGCAATGTAAGAGAAGTTTTATCAAAACCCAAAAATTAGACAACAAAACAATTATTTATATTTTGGTAATTGATTGATATTCAGTTTTTTAAAATATTCATAAAAGGAGTTCTATTGCTACTATTTAGAATTATTTGTAATTTCAAAATCCTAATCACCCCAAAAAATGAACTCGCCTTTTCTAAACTATAAATTTCTGCATAGGCTTCTTCGAGGCGAATCTCGGCTCGAAAGTAGTTCGAACGGAAAAGTAATGGGTACCGATATTGCGATTGAATCTGCCCTCGAAGCCTTGATAGATTTGGTTTTTGAGCCAGAATCTATGAATGTATTGAATACCTCGCTTCTTACGCATCAGGTAGAATCTTACGGTAGCCAAATAGATTTGTTATTGTTTATTCAGAATCGTTATAATGAATTGACCAACGGCGGAATCTGGATAAATCATGACTTTGTAGCCCCCAATAACAAAGATGAAGTGGTTTTTTTGTGGCTCAATGACAAAGACGGGAGCAACCACCCCGATACGATGATAAAAGACACCTCGACCTATGCTCGATATTTGCATTTTATTAGGCAATTTAGACACAAAAATGGGCAGGCGATTATCCAAGATATGATTGAGGTGGGGGGCAATAAATATGCGTGTTTGAGCCTGCAAGATGCCTGTGAGTTTATGCTCAAAAAAGATAACATTGATAATTGGCGAAGCGAAATGGGGCAGACGTATTGCATCGAAACCTTTGCCGATTGGCAAAAAACGCTCCAAAATGCCGATTTTAAGGTGCTTCCGCACTCAAAAACATATCGGAACGATTGGATGATAAAGAAGAATTGGCAGGGCAAAGTAGCTTTATTCGATGAATCTTTCAAGCCGATGGAATTCCCCGAAACCCACGCAATCATCTTGGCCGAAAAGTCATAAACAAACTCTACAATTGAATGACATAATTTTTACTATTCAACCAACAAAACCATGAAAAATCTTTTCATTTTATTAGCCTTACTGATTGCAAATCAAGCGTTTTCGCAGACGTACGCCGAGCGTTTGGGGTATCCGAAAGGAGCAAAAGTTGTTATTATGCACGTTGATGATGTCGGGATGTCGTATGATTCAAACAAAGGAGCAATCAAAGCCGTAGAAGAGGGCGTTGCTACTTCGATGAGTGTGATGATGCCTTGTCCGTGGGTTCCAGGATTCGTACATTATCTCAAAGACCACCCAAATATTGATGCTGGATTGCACCTCACGCTTACTTCTGAATGGAAAGATTACCGCTGGGGGCCACTTTCGGGCAGACCCGCCGTTGCTGGATTGGTTGACGAAGAAGGTGCTATGTGGAGCAATGTGGTTTCGGTGGCAACTCACGCAACCGCCGACGAAGTAGAAAAAGAGATTAGAGCCCAAATCGAGAGAGCCAGACGGATGGGTTTTGAGCCAACTCACCTCGACTCGCACATGGGGACGATTTTTGCAACGCCTGCGTTTTTGGAGCGTTATCTGAAAGTCGGGATGGAGTACAAGATTCCGGTGATGTTTCCGGGTGGACACGATACTATGATTCAGAAAGAGATAAATTCGACTGGTATAAAAATCGAACAGGCACAAGCCATCGGCAAAATGCTCTGGGATGCTGGCTTGCCAGTTCTCGACGATTTGCACAATGTCAGCTACGGCTGGAAGAGCAAAGACCTAACGAGTGATGCCGAGATTCAGAAATTCCACACCCAAAAATACATTGAATCTTTCAAAGAACTTCAAGCTGGCGTTACGATGGTAATCATGCACTGTACGGCTCCGACCGAGGTTTTTAAATACATTTCCGATTCGGGCAATACCCGCAAAGGAGATATGTTGGCGATGCTTTCGCCCGATTTAAAGAAATATATCAAAGACAACGGAATAATCCTGACTACGTGGCGTGAACTAATGGAGAGAAGACAGAAAGTGAAGTAAGAGATAAACAAAACCCATGTCATGCTTTATACACGAGTCAACTCGGATTATAGTGTTTTCGATAGTGTCGGGTTTGCAAACCCGACACTATCGATAAACGATGCTCGAATATAAATCGAACTAATCGTATCCATTGTACCGCACCGATTAACAAATTACGATTTTCGATTAATTGCTTATCCTAAAAGGGCTTTTACCAAAGCCGAGATAGCTTTTCCTTCGGCGATTCCAGCCAATTCTTTCGTTGCTACACCCATTACCTTACCCATATCCGACGGAGCCGAAGCACCTACACGCACGATGATTTCTTGAACCTTGGTTTTGAGTTCTTCTTCTGAGAGTTGTTTTGGCAAATACGCTTCGATAACCGCAATTTGTGCTTTTTCTTTTTCGAGGAGGTCGGCACGGCCTTGTTTTTCAAATATCTCAGCAGAGTCTTTGCGTTGTTTTACCGACTTCTGCAAAATCCTCATTTCTTCGTCAGGAGTCAATTCTGCACTGCTTCTACCTGGCTTCGTTTCTTCTTCGAGAATCAACTTTTTAATATCACGTAGAGCCAATAATTTATCTGGTTGCTTGGCCAACATTGCCGCTTTTATATCGGCATCGATTGTACTTTTTAAAGACATTTTCTTTTAATTTATTGTACTTATTAAAGATTTTTCAAGGCTTGTATCCGCCTAATCATTTTTTGGAACACCTTTTGATAAGCAAAGATACGAAAACATAACCCAAATTTATAATTTTAGTAAAACTGCTATGCCTAAACGTTTCCTAATTCCATTGGCGGGATTGGCTCTGCTGACACTCCAAACGTTCGCAAAGCCAAACAGTGAATCTTACCTAAAGATTAAACAGCGTTATTCTGAGATTCAGACAAATCTCAAAAATCAGCACTACGTTACCCAGCGATTTACCGATGTTAGGTTTGGCGATGAAGTTGTTACGGGGTATTTCAAGAACAATCGAATCGAATTGATTGTTTCGGAGACCTTCGGCGAAATCGGCAAAATCAGACACGAGTATTATTTCGACAAAAACGGGGAACTCATTATCGCTTCAAATCAGTTATTCAAGTACACCGAAGGTGATGCCAACCTAAACTTGGTAAAAGTTAACGAAAATCGTTATTATTACACCCAAAAAAGATTGGTAAAATGGATGAACGAGCGAAACCAATTGCTCAATATCCACCACCCAGATGCACTACCTCGTAGCAGATATATGCTCGGCAAAAGCATAATGCTTACGGCAAAACTGAAAGAAAGAAGAAATGACGAAGTTATCGGTCAATATCAACAAAATAGCAACGCTCCGCAATTCGAGAGGGGGCAACATGCCGAGTGTTATCAAAGCGGCAGTTGATTGTGAACGCTTTGGGGCAGAGGGCATTACGGTGCATCCACGCCCCGATGAACGCCATATCAGATACCGTGATGTATATGAGTTGAAAGAGGTTGTTACGACCGAATTTAACATCGAAGGGAATCCGACTGAGGGTAAATTTGTGGAATTGGTACTTGCCAATAAACCTACACAAGTTACGCTCGTGCCAGATGCACTCAATGCCATCACTTCAAATGCAGGCTGGGATACCATCACGCACAAAGAACGCCTCAAAGACCTTGTGGCAACATTTAAAGAAGCGGGCATCAGGGTTTCGATATTTGTTGACCCAATCGAAAAAATGATTGAGGGAGCCGTAGAGACTGGAACCGACCGTATTGAGCTTTATACCGAACGCTACGCTCATGACTATTATATCAATCGAGAACAAGCCGTTGCCGATTATAAACGAGCGGGAGAATTGGCTCATCAATTAGGTTTAGGAATCAACGCTGGCCACGACCTCAACCTCGATAATTTGGCTTATCTTAAGAGTAGTATTCCGTCATTGGCCGAGGTTTCTATCGGTCATGCACTTATCTGCGATGCTCTTTATTTGGGTCTCGAAAACACGATTCAGTTGTATTTGCGAGAATTAAGTATAATGACGAATTAATAGAATGATTCGAATATCTCGAATCGGATATATAAATGGCTATTTTAAAATTTAGCACTTAAATAAAAATATTTTGATAAATGCGGGATGTTGCTGAAACATCCCGCATTTGTTTTTAGGGCAATTAAATCGTTAAATCTTGCACATTGACCGCACAGAGATTTCGGATATTATCTACCGTAGCTGGCGATTCCATCTCAAACCAATCGGTCAATCCTCTATCTTGACGAGCCGCCAAAACAGCGTGTTTTATGGCAAAAAATACGGTATTGGCCAATACTAAAGGTGGCTCACCAACGCCCTTGCTCGACATCAATAAATTCGGATTTTCGGGTACTTCGGATGCCGCCTCTCTCGGGAATAAATCTACCCTAAAATCTAACGGAATCGAGGCCGCACACGGTGGTTTGTATGTCCAAGTATTAGGAGTATTGAGCATCCCCGCAGGATTTGCCGTACCAACTGGCTCCCAAACTACTTTCTCGGTTGTTACATTCCCAACTCCCATCACAAACGCCCCTTCGATTTGTCCAATATCAATCGCAGGGTTGAGGCTTTTGCCCATGTCGTAGAGCATATCGGTTCGTAGAATATTCGATTCGCCCGTCAGAACATCAATCTCAACCTCCGAGCAGCAAGCACTGTACGTAAATCCGTAGAATTGTTGGTCTTGTAAATCCGATAATCCTGGAGTGCTATAAAGAGCCTGCGAAGATAAATCTACTCGGTGCATGTAGGCTTGGCTCACGATGTTGTTCCAAATCATGCCTGTTTTGTTATTTGCCGTAACAACAGCCTGCCAGCCATTCGGATAATCCCAATAATTAATACCATTGGCTGCACACCAAGCCGAGCCATTTTGTTGGAGCAGTTTCAGAGCAAGAGCTTCGAGTTTTTTGCGTTGTTTTTCGGCGGCTTTCTGAACAGCCCCACCGTTCAAATCTGAACTTGACGTAGCACCAGTTCCGATGGCGTTCGGAATCACACTTGTGCGTGTACCAGTCATCTGGATTAATTTTAACGGGATATTCAGCGTCTCGGCGGCTATTTGAGCCAATTTGGTCATCACGCCTTGCCCCATTTCGACCCCTCCGTGCGATACTAAAACCGACCCATCGCTGGCATAAACATCAATCAAGGCTCCGCCCTGCATCAAAAATCCGAGATTATAACCCAAACCGTATTTGAGCGGAATCATCGAAATCCCTCTTTTCTTCCATTTATTTGCTTTATTGAATGCTTCAACGGCTTTTGCCCGATTATCGAAATCGGATGTTTGTCGGAGGCGTTTCCAGACATCTTTTATGTAGCAATAATCCAATTGCTGCCCGTAAGGAGTTTTATCACCGAGCGAGTAGAGGTTTCTTTCACGGACATCTTCGGGCAACATCCCGATTTTGTAAGCTGCTGCCTCGATGGCCTCTTCGGTAATCAGTCCGGCTTGTACACCACCGTACGAACGCATCGCTCCGTTACTGCTTCGGTTAGTTTTACAGACAAATCCTTGAGATTGGAAATTTGGCACATTGTAGGCATTATCCGAACCCAAAACGGCACAATCCATTACATCAAAAGAACAATCTTTGGTATTACCGCCATTTGAATAAAACTCGAAGACGGTTCCGAGAATCTTACCGTCTGATGCAATAGCAATATTGTATTCGCCTAAGAATGGGTGTCGTTTACCAATCATGTATGAATCGTTGTCGCGGGGCATCGCCACCCTAACAGGACGACGGAGTTTTTGACTCGCCAACGTCGTAGGTACTGCTACGTAAGGTGTACGGGTTGTTTTGCCGCCGTAGCCACCACCCAGTTTTTTGATGTCAACATTTACATTGTTTTCGCCAATCATCAAGGTACGGGCTATATCTGACTGAATACTATCGGGGCTTTGACTCGATGGCGAAACAATCATTTGTTTGAATTCGGCTGGCTGGCTAAAACATGACTGCGACTCCATGTAAAAATGTATCTGGTCGCCGGTGTGTTGTTTACCTGCTACAATCAAGCATGCTTCTCCGTCTAAGGTTGTTGTGGCGTATTGAATACCCGATTCGAGACCCGAAATGCCCGATTTGACAATCCAGTCAATGTTGCTATTCGGATTCGTGATTTTTTGGTTATCATCGGTCGATTCGTTGTATCCCGGAAAAATATCTCCTGCTTGTAAGGCCTCCATGATACTCAAAATAGGAGTAGATTCGGCGTAGCTAATACATTGACTACCCAGATAATCAGCCGCTTTAATAGCTGTTTGCTCTTCGGTGGCAATCACCAAACCGATACATTGACCATAACAAGTAACTTCATCTACGCAAAAGTAAGGGTCTGGTGCATAAGGGTCAGACGAGCCATTTGCCCCACCCGCAGGGATGTCTCGGTAAGTGATGTAATCTACTACACCTTCAAATTTTTCTTTTAAATGAGCAATTACATCGTCAATATCACCATGTCGAAACTTTCCGTTTCCGAGCGGAATGTGATAGTGAAACTTAGCCAACGTGCGTGTACTCGTAACAAACGCCCCTTGAAGACCTTTTACGGGTACCGGGATATCATGCGTATAAATGGCCTCTCCAGTGGCTTGTTCAAACGCCGAAAGTCGGATAATTGGTAGATTAACTGGAGCTTCGCCTTTGTAGGTGCTATAATGCTGCGAACCCTTTGATACAGGTCGGTCAAATTCGTTTTGTGGGGCCGACGCCACTTCGGCTGGTATTTCGGATGGAGAAATTTCTTTAAGGATTTCTACAAAAAACTTGTACAAATAGCTCTGAGCAAGCAAAAGTTTGTAGTTATCACCTACGCCCTCGGTTGGTAAGTTTTTGTACCATTGAGGTAATGATTCAATCCAGCTATTTACCTCGTTGGTCAATACACCGAGCGTTTCATTCAAAATGGCATTACTGAAAACTTTTCCTATCAAAAACGATTCGGTTTTTGAGGCTTTGGTCGGAGAAGTTCGGATTCCGCCAATGACTAAATTAGCCGATTTCACAACATTGTTGCTATCTAAACAAACCTTAAAACCTGCATTGCAGAGCGAGTGTGAGTTTTCGAGTCGGAGTGCAGTTTTGTAGGTTTGGGCATATTCGCCAGTTGTAGTTTTGGGGATATGGTATGCTGCAATAACAGCTTGCTGAGCAAATGCTTTATCCACATTGTATCTGTGGATAAAGTCGAGAATGTGTATGTTTTCGACTCCACCTTGCAGAGATACGCTCAGAGTTGTATCTAAGGATGCCAAAGCTACAAAAAGGTCTGACGGAAACGGATATCCACTCTCAATATTACGAGCTACGAGCATGGTATTACCCGCCAAGCTGGCTATGTTTCGTACAATTTTTCCTGCGGTTCGAATCGCCATGTAGTGCAGTGCCTTTAGACCTTGTAGCTCGGTGCTATTGGTAGATTCGATTTGAGACTCAAGTACGTCTAAGAATTCAGTATAAGTTGTAGCGGCTCCAACCGAAATCATCGAATCTGTAATATCAATCCCCTTCAAATCATTGATTTGGCTAATATCAATCATTATTTGCGGATTTTGCGGATTGATAGAAGGAATGCCTACCGAGGTGTTTCCGCAAACTAATTTGACAACGGATGTGTCGGTAAATTCAGCTAATAAATCATGCACTTCGCTGAGTTCGGTAGGTCTAAACCATTGTAGCCCATCCTTAGAAAAATACAAACTTCGTGGATTTTTGTTGAGGTCGTTTTCGTCAATTCCTCTTTCAAATTCATAATGTTTGACATTTTCGGCAGGGTCAATAACGCACGGAGGAGTACCAATTTCATCGGCCGGACTCCAATCGCTCGCAAAGGTCTTCATGGCATACAAAATTGGCCTAAAACCCGTACAGCGGCAAATATTACCATCAAATGATTGTTCGATTTCTTTTTTGGTCAATTCTTCATCCGATTTCTCGATGAGCAGCGAGTGCATATTCATCACAAAACCTGGGGTGCAATAGCCGCACTGAGTACCGTTATTTTTAGCAATCGAATACTGAACAGGACTGACTTCGGTATTGACACTTCCGAGACCTTCGATGGTTGTAACCTCCATTCCGTCAAGTGCTACAAGCGGACGCAAACAAGAATTGCACGAGACATTGACCGTTTTATTCTGAACCTCATCCCAATACGAAAGCATAACCGTACACGAGCCACAGCCGCCCTGTCCGCAAGCGTGTTTTGTACCAGTCAGACCTACCTCGGTGCTTCGCAGGTAATCGACCAAAAGAACCGAAGGGTCGGGGTTTTGAATGATATGTTTTTGACCATTGATGTAAAATTGCAAGTCTTTATGAAAGCTATTAGGCATGAGTCCAGTAGTTTTGGTAAGATTGAAAAGAGTAGAATCTTTAAATGGGTTTTCTACTCGTAGTACAACGCGACCACGAGCAGAAAACGAGAGGCTATATTGGCTTACTTTTTCTTGGCAACTTCTTTGATTTTGAAATCACCGCCTCTTCTGACCTGATTGGCAACTCGCTCATATTCAGAGAAGTAATAACCGCCGACATTGCTATTTTTCCATTGCCAGAAATATTGCAGAGCCAACGAAACTTGCAGCGAGAAGTCGGTCGAGGTAGCTAAATCGGGGTCGTAAGCAGTACCACATTTTATATTTGTGAAGTATTTCTTAAATGCTGGTTTGTCGGTTTCGGTTAGATAATCTAATGCCCCATATTTGTTTTTCGTACCAATAAATGCTTCTTGAGGAACTAATGAAGCTATTTGTGGGAATTCACCCGTTCCGTGGCACGACATACACGAAGCCGTATTCAAATCAACTGGACCATCCAAACGTCCGCCCCAACCTAAGTGCTGCGGTGGTAAATCGGCACTTGGATTGATAAATGTTTGTTTTAGATTAGGATTAATAATCGTTTTGGTAATCGGATATGGATTGATGAAATTCTCGGTATTGTCAGGGTCATTACCAAATTGGATACCCACAGGCACAAGATTTTTGACCCTTTCTTTCATTGATTTTCCGCCATTGATATTACCATTGTAGCAGAACGTACCAAAAACCCAACCAGTGCCGTATTTGTCGGCGGTGGTATCTCTTACCATCAAATCCATCTGGATGAGGTTCATTTTCTTAACAACTCGGCCGTTGTCTTTGCCGCCATTCCAAGTGGGGGTTACGTATGCATCCCAAACAAACGGATTTTTGAGATACGATACATCGGTAGAGTCGAGGTCGGTAAAGAGTAATTTGAAAATGACTGTTCCGTGCGGAAAACCACCTTCTGGGCCTTGCGTAGCATAAGCATTTGGAGCTTCTGGATTTTTCCACATTTTATGAAGCACATGCCCAGCAAAATTGTTATAAAAACCAAGTGCATAGACTTGTCCAGTATCTTTTTGTGAAATCTCTAATTGGTACGGGCTGATTGATGCTTCTTTGGCCAAGCCGTGAAAACCTTCAGAGGCCAATTCGCCCCAGTGTAGCCATGGCATGTGGTACCAGTCGCGGCTTTTGTTTTTTTGAGCCACAAAATCTACGTCAATCATCCCTTCAAAACAATAATCACGGACTGCCATAATCCAGTCTTTCCATTTGTTTTTATCATCGAACGGAATCTCAAAAAATTTCGGAATCTGGTCGCTTCCGGGCATGGCTTTGGGGTAATTCTGACTCAATTTAAAAACACTACGTCCGGGATATTGCGTGTCAAAATCTTTCGGAGAAATCATTCTGCCAAAATCGGGAAACCCGTTGTAATCGGCTTGGGCAATTGCCTCTAATGCTTTTTCTTCGGAGTCTTTGGGTTTACAAGAAAGCTGATAGAATACGACACTAAGAAATAAAAAGGTGGTTATGCCCAAGAGCATAGTTTTTTTGGCTAAAATTTTCATTTTGCAAATCGTTTTAGAGGTTTGACTACGGGTAAACAGAATACTTGGGTAAAATCCTGACGGTGTTTATGTGAAAATGAGGTGGATTAATGGTAATTGGGACGTAGTGTCAATGCAGGGTTACATAGTTACAAACTTAGGAGAAGTTTTGTAGATTCAAATGGGTAAAAATACCTGTTTTGAATTGTGTGTACAAACAAAAATGCCGTATCCAGTTATGAATACGGCATCAATATATAATTAAAATATTTCAGCTATCGCTAATAATACGTTTGGCTAACTTCACTAATTGGTCTTTCTTGATATTTGCCTCCTCAGATTTATCATAAAGAGTCAATAGATAAATATCACTATTAGGTGGTTTTTGATAAACAACATAAGTGATGACTCTAAAACCTCCACTTTTACCTCCACCCTTGCTCTCGACAGAAAGGCGAATTTTGTATAAGCCAGCACCGAGCGAAATGCCCATTTGAGCATTGGTTTCTAATTGATTTGCTAAAACCTCAATTTCATCAATAATGGAGGGATATTTTTTAATAAATCGTCTCAGTTTTGTTTCAAAAACACTTGAATAAATGACGTTATTCATTGCGTAAAGATTTTATCAAGTCTTTTACGTTTCGTTTAGGGGTTTGCCCTTTTTTCATTTGTTCTACTTCAATCAGTCCTTGTTCTATTTCAAATAAAAGAGGGCTTTCATCTTTTATAATCATCGAAAAAACCTTACTCTTAACTGATTCAGGAAGTGATTTATAAATCTCAAAATATGCTTTGGCTGCATTCATATTCTCAAAATATGTTTGTACAAATATAGGATAATCATCAATAATCATTCATCAACAAAGTAAAATTAATCTTTAAACCAAAAATGCCGTATCCAGTCATGAATACGGCATCGGGTATGATATTTACATCAAACTACTTTGTTTCTTCTTTCAGAGCCCTTCTCAAAATCTTTCCTACGTTTGTTTTAGGCAGTTCGGTACGGAACTCAATATGTTTTGGGCATTTATACGCCGTCAGGTTTTCGCGGCAATAAGCCATTACAGCCTCTTGGGTCAGATTTGGGTCTTTTTTAACGACAAATATCTTAACAGCTTCGCCCGATTTTTCGTCTGGAACACCAATACAAGCTACCTCCAGAACACCCTCGCATTTGGCTACAACATCTTCGATTTCGTTTGGATACACGTTGAATCCCGATACCAAAACCATATCTTTCTTTCTATCCACGATTTTGAAGAATCCGTCGGTATCCATTACCCCAATATCGCCAGTTTTAAACCATTTGCGTCCGTCGGTTGGGTCAGTAAACATTACTTTGTCGGTCTCATCAGGGCGATTGTAATATCCCGACATCACTTGAGGGCCAAATGCACAGATTTCGCCCACTTCGCCCACGCCAAGCCATTCGTTATCTTCGCTCAAAATCCTTAATTCGGTACTCGGAAACGGAACCCCAATGTAACCAATACGTGCCGTTCCATCTACCGGATTCGACGATAAAACTGGTGAAGTCTCCGATAAACCGTACCCCTCGGCGGCGAGATTACCAGTCAGTTTTTGCCAACGCTCCGTAACAACCTTTTGCATCGCCATTCCACCCGCCGACGTAATTACCAACTGGCTAAAATCGACTTCGTTGATTTTAGGGTGATTCAGTAATCCATTATAAAGGGTATTTAAACCCGTAAAAATCGTAACCTTGTATTTTTTCAAATCTTTGATAAACGCATCCAAATCACGAGGATTGGTAATCAATAAATTCATCGAACCACCCTTCAATGCCGAAAGTGCGTTTACCGTCAAAGCATAAACGTGATACAATGGCAATGCTGCCACAATCACGTGTTTGCCATTGTCTTTAGAAGGTCTTGCACCCATCCAGTAAAAATTTGCTTCAACATTAGAAATAATATTACGATGGCTCAACATCGCACCTTTCGATACACCCGTTGTTCCGCCCGTGTATTGAATAAACGCCAAATCGGTATTCTTAACAGCAGGCTTTGTCCAGTTCAATTTAGCACCTTTATTCACTGCATCCATAAACGGAGTTGCATTGGGCAAATTGAATGGCGGAACCATCTTTTTTACGTTTTTGACCACGTAATTGACAATCTGCTTTTTCGGGAAACCCAGCATATCGCCCAATTGCGTAACAAAAACGTGCTTGATTTGTGTACCTTCGATTACTTTTTCGAGGTTCGAGGCAAAATTTGCCACAATCATGATTGCTTTTGCTCCCGAATCTTTAAACTGATGCTCCATCTCGCGTGGCGTGTAAAGCGGATTGGTATTGACAATCGTCAAACCTGCTCTTAACGCACCGTACATCGCTACTGGATACTGCAAAATATTAGGGCTTTGGATAGCAAATCTATCGCCTTTCTGTAAGCCAATGCTCTGGAGATAAGCGGCAAAATCACGGCTTAATTTATCGAGTTGACCATAAGTTATTTCTTTTCCCATACACGCAAACGCCTTATCGTTTGCAAAATTTGTAAAACCTTCGTCCATCAACTCAAGTAGCGACGAATAGTTATCGGGATTAATTTCATAAGGAACTCCTTTCGGATAATGTTTTAACCAAGGGAATGTTTCGACAGTCATATAATATTTGGTTCTAAGTGCGTTTGTTCAAGGTTCAAGGTTTATCGTTAAAGTTTAGCCGTAGCTTTGAACCTTAAACTTTCAACATTGAACCATCCAAAAATGTTGTATTTTTCGGTGTAAAAATAAGATAAAATTTTGATGTGGTTGGCCATATTGACAGAAAAAATATTATGCAAGCAGAATATTTTTCAAACATAATTTCAATTGCAAGCAAATCTGCCGATTCATCCGTTTATCATATAAATTACAATATTCCTAACGAATAATTGTTAATAAACTGTCATAAAAGGTTAAATTTGCAAAAAACTAAAGTATGGAAGTCAAATTTCAGATAAATTATACCGAACTTATAAGATTGATTCATCAATTGCCATTGGCAAAACAGATTCAATTGAAAAAGGACTTGGGTAATATTGACTCTAACGAAGAGAGCAACAAATCTACGTTGAGAGAATTAGTATTGAATGGCCCAAAAATGAGTTTAGAAGAGCATGAGACTTTCAAAGCAAATAGAAAATGGATGAATCAATGGAAAGTAAGCGAGTTCTGATTGATTCCTCAGTTTTTATTGATTATTTCAGAAAAACACAGAAGGAAAAAACGTTATTGGCAAAAGTTGTAGATTCTGAATATCAATTGGCTATTTCTGTAATAACACAATTTGAAATTTTTGTGGGGAGTAATCCAAGTAATCAGAAATTCTGGAGTGATTTGCTTGAAAATGTTTCGATTCTTCCGATAGAAAGTTCATGTATTGAAACTGCTCTGAAAATCAATTTAGATTTAAAACAAAAAAGTAAGCAAATTGCGTTTCCTGATTTATTAATCGCATCAATGGCATTAAGTAATGATTTGCCGATTCTAACTCTTAATACCAAGCATTTCAACAGAATCGCCGATTTGGAGTTACTAAATTTATAGAAAATTGCCAATTTGTCATGTTTTGACCTTTTGGATGGATATTTGACAGTCTGAAATTTATCATTTTAATTATTACAAGAAATTTACGGCTAAATTTGCCCGATAATAACCATTAATCAGCAGTTTACAATGCTCAATTTTTTAACACAGGGAATTACCAAGATTTTCGGCGGTACGAAGTCTGAAAAAGATATTAAAGAGATAAAACCATACGTTGAGAAAACGAATCAAGAATTTGCTAAATTACATGATTTGACCAACGACCAATTGCGTGGCAAAACCAAAGAATTACAAGATTACATTGCCCAAAAACTCTCTCATATTGATGATAAGATTGCTTCGTTGAAGGCTTCTATCGACGAAAACCCAGAGATGGAAGTCGATGACAAAGAGGTTATCTTTAAGCAAATTGATGCTCTCAAACTCGACCGCAACAAAGAATTAGAGGTTGTTCTGCTCGAAATCCTACCCAAAGCGTTTGCCATCGTAAAAGAAACCGCCAGACGTTTCAAAAATAACGATTCACTAACCGTTACAGCTACGCACCTCGACCGTGAATTGGCGATGCGTAAAAAACACATCACCATCGAAGGCGACAAAGCCATCTGGAATAGCACTTGGGAGGCGGCAGGTAACCCAATCCGTTGGGATATGGAGCATTATGATGTGCAAATCATTGGTGGTGCAACACTCCATTTGGGCAAAATCTCAGAAATGGCAACGGGTGAAGGTAAAACCCTCGTGGCGACATTCCCTGCATTTTTGAATGCTTTGGCTGGTAATGGTGTACATATCGTAACTGTCAATGACTATTTGGCACGCCGCGATAGCGAGTGGATGGGGCCAATTTTTGAATTTAACGGAATCACTTGCGATTGTATAGATAAATATCCTGCCAATTCGGCGGCTCGTCGTGCGGCATACCAAGCGGGTATCACTTATGGTACCAATAACGAATTTGGTTTTGATTACCTCCGTGATAACATGGTAGATGACCCAAGCCAATTGGTACAACGCGAACACCACTACGCAATGGTCGATGAGGTCGATTCAGTTTTGATTGATGATGCTCGTACGCCGTTGATTATCAGTGGACCGATGTCTCGCACTGGCGACGAAGAATTGTATTTATCGCTTAAACCTCGTATCCAACGCATCGTTGAAGCCCAAAAAGTTTTGGTAAATCAGTATTTGCTCGATGCCAAGAAACTCATTGCGGCTGGCAATAAAAAAGACGGTGGTTTGGCGTTGTTCAGAGCCTTCAGAGGCCTTCCGAAGAGCAAGCCAGTTATCAAATATTTATCCGAAACGGGTATCCGCCAAATCCTACAAGAAACCGAGGCAATCTATTTGGCCGAAAACCAAAAGTTGATGCCAGAAGCCGATGCTCCGCTTTATTTTACGATTGAAGAAAAGAATAATTCGATAGAATTGACCGACAAAGGCCTTGATTTTATCACTGGCGAGGGCGAAGACCCAACATTCTTCGTGATGCCAGATTTGGGTGTTGATTTAGCAGGGGTCGAAAAATCTGATTTGGATGAGCAAGGTAAAATCTTGAAAAAAGACGAAATCATCCGTGATTATTCGATGAAAGCCGAGCGTATCCACGCCGTAAACCAATTGCTCAAAGCCTACACGTTATTCGAGAAAGACGTTGAGTACGTGGTAATGGATAACCGAGTAATGATTGTAGATGAGCAGACGGGCCGTATCATGGAGGGTCGCCGCTGGTCGGATGGACTCCACCAAGCCGTTGAAGCTAAAGAAAACGTAAAAGTCGAAGATTCGACCCAAACGTATGCTACGATTACGCTCCAAAATTATTTCAGAATGTACCACAAATTGGCGGGTATGACAGGTACTGCCGAAACCGAAGCGGGTGAGTTCTGGAAAATTTATAAATTAGACGTTGTTTCGATTCCGACCAATCGCCCAATCTCTCGTAAAGACCAAGAAGATAAAGTTTATAAAACAGTTCGCGAAAAATACAATGCAGTAATTGACGAAATCAACGAGTTGGTCAATGGTGGTCGCCCAGTTTTGGTGGGTACGACATCGGTCGAAAACTCCGAGATTTTGAGCCGTATGCTTACCCTCCGTAAGATTCCGCATCAAGTCTTAAACGCCAAACAACACGCCCGCGAAGCCGACGTCGTTGCCGAAGCTGGTAAGCCAGGCACCGTAACGATTGCGACAAACATGGCGGGTCGTGGTACTGATATTAAACTTACGCCCGAAAGCCGTGCGGCTGGTGGTTTGGCCATCATCGGTACCGAGCGTCATGAGTCTCGCCGTGTAGATAGACAGTTGCGTGGTCGTGCGGGTCGTCAAGGTGACCCCGGAACATCGCAGTTCTTTGTGTCGCTCGAAGACAACTTGATGCGTTTGTTCGGCTCAGACCGTATCGCAAAAGTGATGGATAGAATGGGAATGGAAGAAGGCGAGGTAATCCAGCACTCGATGATTACGAATTCTATCGAAAGAGCCCAGAAAAAAGTAGAAGAAAACAACTTCGGTATTCGTAAACGTTTGATAGAATACGATGATGTAATGAATATCCAACGTGATACGATTTACAAACGCCGTAAAAACGCCCTCTTTGGCGATAGATTGCAACTCGATATTGCCAATATCATGTTTGATACTTGCGGCGATATTGTGTCGAATGTAGGTAACAATTATGATGAATTTGAGCTTCGTTGTATCCAAAAATTGGGTATGCAGACCTCGATTTCGAGAGAAGAATTCGGCAAATTGAGCAAAGATAAATTGACCGAAAAACTGTATCATGAAGCTGAGCATCATTACAACGAAAAGAATAAGGCTATCCGTTACAAAGTGGTAGAAATGCTCAAGCAGCTTCAACGCGATAGAGGTATTCTGCCAGACGAAATGTTCTTGACTATCATCAGCGATGGTATCCATGAGCAAAGTATTTTGTGCAATGTCAATCAAACTCTCAAAACCGAAGGCCGTGAGTTAATCAAAGAAATGGAGAAGAATATCTCTCTCGGCTTGATTGACCAAGAATGGAAAGAGCATTTGAGAGACATGGATGACCTCAAAACATCGGTACAGAATGCCGCCTACGAGCAAAAAGACCCATTGTTGATTTATAAATTCGAGGCGGTTGAGTTATTCCGTAATTTCTTGAATAAAGTAAATACCGATACAGTTGGATTTTTGATGAAGGCCGATGCCGTAAACTTTGGTTTTCAGCAGGTTATAACTCCAGTAAAACGAGAAGAACCGAAACTTACAACAAATAAAACCGAAGAGACAGTAGCCGTTACGCCTGCTCGCAACCAGAAAATTGCCGACCGCAACCAGCGTGTGAGCGTACAGTACAAAGATGGTACCGTCAAGCGTGATGTCAAATATAAGCACGTCGAAGACGATGTGATGGCTGGCAAAGCTGTTTTGGTTGATTAATCGTATCAGAAAACAGAAAAATATAACAAACGCCGATGAAACATTTCATCGGCGTTTGTGTTTGAATACTAATTGATAGAATCTATCAATCCACCCTAATCGTAGTTTATTTCGATATTTCTTGCGTAATTTTGTAGTATGATTGAAGAAAGACCAATAACCGACTGGCTGCCTCTGACCAAAAAAGAAGTTGAGAAAAGAGGCTGGGATGAAGTAGATGTTGTACTTGTTTCGGGTGATGCCTACGTTGACCACCCCGCATTTGGTACAGCCGTAATCGGTCGTATCATCGAAAGCGAGGGTTTTAAGGTGGCTGTGGTAGCTCAACCCAACTGGAAAGACGACTTGCGTGATTTTAAGAAATTTGGTCGTCCGAAATACTTTTTTGGAGTTACGGCTGGTTGTATGGATTCGATGGTGAATCACTACACAGCTAACAAACGTTTGCGTTCTAACGATTCATACACACCGGGTGGAGAAGCTGGCTATCGCCCCGATTACGCCACGACGGTTTATACAAAAATCCTGAAAGAGATTTATCCCGATGTACCTGTCCTGATAGGTGGCATTGAGGCTTCGTTGCGTAGGGTTACGCATTATGATTATTGGCAAGATAAACTCATGCCTTCGATTTTGGTCGATTCGGGAGCCGATTTATTGGTTTATGGAATGGGCGAACAGCCATTGCGAGAGATTCTGAAACTCGTAAAAAAAGGTGTGCCGATGCAATCAATCCGCAATGTAAATCAGATAGGATATTTGCAGGATGCTAAAGAAGAACTACCTAAATTTAATGATTGGGAAACCGTAGAATTGGCCAGTCATGAGGTTTGCCTAAAAGATAAAATCAAGTACGCTTCAAACTTCAAAATCGTTGAAGTTGAGTCAAATAAATGGCAAGCAAACAGGATTATCCAGCAGGTTGGTAAGAAGACCTTGGTGATAAATCCGCCGTTTAAGACGATGGACGAAGCCGAAATGGACAAGTCTTTCGATTTGCCATATACTCGCCTGCCGCATCCTAAATACAAGAAAAGAGGTACGATTCCGGCGTACGAAATGATAAAATTCTCGGTCAATATGCACCGAGGGTGTTTTGGTGGGTGTAGTTTCTGTACGATTTCGGCCCATCAAGGTAAATTCATTGCTTCGAGGAGCGAAAAGTCAATTTTGAAAGAAGTTGACGAGATTACAAAACACCCCGAATTCAAAGGATATATTTCTGATTTGGGCGGGCCTTCGGCCAATATGTACCGCATGAAAGGCAAAGATGAATCTATCTGTAATCGTTGTCAAGCTCCGAGCTGTATTCACCCCGTAATCTGTTCAAATCTCGACACTTCGCACAAGCCAATTACCGAGATTTACCGAAAAGTAGATGCCAATCCGAAAGTCAAAAAAGCCTTTGTTGGTTCGGGTATTCGTTATGATTTATTGGTCGATGATTTCAATAAAAATAACAAAGATGGTAATCACGACGAATACATGGAGCAGTTGATTACTCGCCATGTTTCGGGACGATTGAAAGTTGCCCCCGAGCATACCGCCGACGATACCCTACGTGTGATGCGTAAGCCATCGTTTAAGTATTTCAAAAAGTTTAAAGAGAAATACGATAATATCAACGAGAAAAATAACCTTAATCAGCCTTTGGTGCCTTATTTTATATCGTCGCACCCTGGTTGTGAAGAGGCAGATATGGCAAATTTAGCCGCCGAAACCAAAGATTTGGGTTTTCATCTGGAGCAAGTACAAGATTTTACACCAACCCCGATGACGGTTGCCGAAGTGATTTATTACACAGGAGTGCATCCTTATACACTTCAGCCAGTAAAAACTGCCAAAACTCGTGAAGAAAAGCAAGCTCAAAACCGTTATTTCTTTTGGTATAAACCAGAGTTTAGGGGCTGGATTCGCAGTCGTTTGCAGAAACTCAATCGGCCAGATTTAGCCGAAAGATTGTTATCAAGCAAGAAAAAAGAAGCGATTGAGCAAATCGTAGAATCTCCCAAAAAGAAGAAAAAGAAAGGGTGGGCGTAAAATTATATTATTATATTTGGTAAAAACTTTGAGTATGATTACAACAAAAAAAATAGATAGTTCTGCAATTCCACCTATTCAAAAAGGGAAAATGAATATTTACTCGCCAGAACAAATTAGAAGAGCAGGAGGAGTAGAGAATTTTTTGGATTTAGTAGCACTCAAAGAACCTATCCATATTCCAGATTTAGGTTTTACCGATGACCAATGGGATGAAATGGAAAAATTATTGAGAGATGATTCTTGATACAAATGTAGTATTACAGCATATTCGTAGAAAGCAGCCCATTTCTCCGAGAGGCATCCTGCCAATTGTAGTAGTCGGAGAACTCCAAGCGTTTGCTTTGAAAGCTGATTGGAGTGCACAGAAGCTGTTAGTTTTAGAAAATATTATTCAAAAACTACCAATTGCCGATATTCACTCAGAAATCATACAAAATTACGCACAAATTGACGCGTACAGTCAAAATAAGCTCAAAATGAACCCACTTGCTGAAAAAACTCCAAGGAATATGGGTAAAAATGATATTTGGATTGCTGCTATCGCATTATTTTATGATTTAGAATTGTGGAGTTTAGATAATGATTTTGACCATTTAGTTTCTTTTGGCTTGAAACTCACAAAGAAATCTGTGTAAATTCGTAACTTGACTTATTCTCTTCAAAACTCTAAGTTTGTACCGTACATTTTTTAAACCTCAATGATTGGTGTTTTTGATTCGGGTATTGGCGGACTCACCCTTCTGCATGAACTCATGCACACGCTTCCGCATGAAGATTTCATTTACTTTGCCGATACCAAAAACGTTCCGTATTCATACAAAACACCCGAACAAATCAAAGGCTTTGTCGAAGAAGCCGTGCTTTATCTTCGAGAGCAGGGCTGTAAAGCAATCGTTTTGGCTTGCAATACTGCCACTAATGTAGCTGTTGAGTACCTGCGGAGCAAGTACGATTTTCCGATTGTGGCAATTCAGCCAGCTGTCAAGGTAGCGTTTGATAATAACAAAGAAAACAAACGGATTTTGGCTTGTGCTACGCCCGTAACACTCAAAGCCGACCGATTCGAGAATCTGATTAACTCGCTCGATATTAACCATTTAGTTGATAGATTGCCGCTACCCAAGCTCGTAGAATTTGCCGAAAAAGAGCAATTTGAATCGCCAGATGTTTTGGGTTATCTCAAAGAAGAATTCTCGAAATTTGACATTAACGAGCATCAATACATTGTTTTGGGCTGCACGCATTTTACGTATTTCGAGGATTTAATCGAAGAAAATTTCCCGAATTTGATAGCAGTAGATGGCAATAAAGGTACGGCTCGCCACCTCAAAAATGTATTAGCCAAAGCCAATTTATTGAGCGATTCGGGAAGTGCAAAAGTCAGATTTATAGAGTCGGGAATCGAGAGCCAAAACCCCGAAAGATTTTGGCGATATTTGAATCGGCTAAAAAGTTAGAACCTCTTGCCTTTGTTATTTCCTTTAAATGGTTTCCAGCCTTTTTTATCTGGTTTTTCTTGGTTAAACTTCGGTTTTGTTTCCTTTTTATCATCACGTTTTTTAGGAACCGACACATTCACAACAATCGCTCGACCATCAAACTCGGCACCGTTTAGGGCCTTTACAGCTTTGCGGCCTTCTTCTTCGTAAGTCATTACCACAAACCCAAAACCTTTATTTTGGCGAGTAATTTTGTCGATAACAATCGTGGCAGATTCCACTTCACCATACTCCTCAAAAATCTCTCTTAGGCGTTCTTCTTTCCACTTAAAAGGAATACTCCCTACATAAATATCCATAAATCTTACATTATTTTTACAAATGTAGGGGTTTCTATCAAGAAATTAAACGTTTATTCATTGCATCCTGCAATTTGTGTTCTGAAAACCGCCCCCGGTTCTACCCTAAAACCTGCTTTTAGTTCGATACTATTGCCCGCTCGTAGTTCGACATTAGTATGATTCTGAACCGTGGTAGTATCCAAATTCTCAATTTTCTGTCCTGCCCGGTACAAAATATTGGTTAGATTTCCGTTCAAAACCATATTCGATAAACATTCTGTTCGATTATTATCCATAAGAGCCATCCATTTAGGAGTTGCCTGCATCGAAGGCGTCTGGTCGATACTTTCTAAATGCCCAAATGCTCCATAAACAGTTTGGCGAATACGTGCAAGATTGTAGGCACAGGCCAAATCGGGTCCTAATTTTTTAAGACTATCTAAAACCTCAGAGTAAAGTGTGTAAATATTTGGGTGAATGTGGGCATCCCAAAGTGCTTGTGTATAGGGCGTTGTTGCTCCGTTATCGCTCATGTGTTGTCCGCCCTCATAGTGAACAACCTTCTTGCCATACAGAGAGGCATTGAGGTACTCTTGTCTTAGATTCTGATAATTTTGGAGAAAACTCTGGCGTGTACATTCGATGATTTCGGCGGCTGTTGTATTGGCGTTAAAACCCGCTGCACAAGCTCCACCGTAGCCAAAATACCAACTTGGCGAAAGGTAATCATAATCTTGGGGTTTCATGTGAGCCAAAACTTGTTCGCCGTAATTGGTGTTGCCATATTGCACATTGAGTACACGTTTTAATCGGTGCATTTGAGTGCTAAACACCCTCGACCAAATCCTGAAAGTATTGGCCGAACGATTGGCGTATCGCCTCGGATACGAAATATTTTGTGGTTCATTTTGGCTGACATAATTTGCCTGAGCAAACATCCAATTCCAGACCTCGTTCGAATATTCTACATATACTTTTAGGCTCGGATTGAGCTTATCTCTAAACAAAATGGCCATTTGCTCAATGTATTCGTCGGATGCCGTGTGCGGAATATGCACCCAAGCATCTCGTTGAATGGCATTGCAAAGCATAATCTCGTATTCGTACGAAACCCCACCAACGCTCGACTGAGTAAAGTAATTTGGTCGAGAGCGGTCGGCCCAGCTAACTGGTAAAAAGTTACCTGTGTTGGTATTGCTCCATTCATTGAATCGAACCGCATGAAAATTCTGTAATTTATCTAAAAATGGTTGATAAAAAGGCTGGGCAAGATAGGTGAGTTCGTCGCCCTCTCGCAAGATTCTGATATTACGGATATGATTTCCTTGCTCAGATTGCGTGATATTGAGCCAAATATTTGAAGTATAATTTGGTATAACTGTAAACGCAATTCGCCCTGCTTGATTACTATTTACGACGACTCCGTTCATCTCTAAAACACCTACACCATCGTAAAGCAAGACGTAATTACCCGATGAATAATGCCCATCGGCCGATAGCGAACTCCTAACCCCTTGTAGGCCGATGGTTGTATTGAATGGAATAACCGTCGGATAACCCAAGGTATCTCTCGGAATCTGGCTTTGTACTCCTGTATCCCAAACCGACCAAGGTGTCGGACTCGTAACATTATAAGTTCGCCACTCGCTCGCACCCATAAATAGATTTTTGAATGGCCGTTCTCGTCCGTAATAAGTATGATAATCGAGATTCATGCCTATTTTCAGTTTATTGGGTGCTACCCAATTGGGGCAGGTAGTACTATCAACCTCGATGGCTACATACATGGTATCGCGGCAGGCATTTGCTCCCTGCACATAGAGTGTGTAGTTTCCTACTGCTAAATTCTGATAAATATTCGGATTGCTCGAAACTGGTACGGTATTTCCTGCCTGATTGAGAAGCATGAATGTGCCATTTGTGGGCGGAATCACTAAAAAACTACCATTTTGCTGACCGCACGAGGCTCTTTGAATATGCCGGAGGGTAGTCAAACACGGAAACGAGCCATTTGTATCGGTAATGGTGATGGTGCGATAGTAAGTATGCGATAGGCCTTCGTTGTCGGTTACTGTCAATGAAACAACAAACTCGCCTAAATCAGAATACGAATGCGTAACCGTTGGCGAATTAGTAGTTTGGCTGGGCGAACCATCCATAAAATTCCAAGTGTAACTCACGATTTGTCCGTCAGAATCAGTCGAATTTGAACCATCAAAACTGACTACCGATGGAGAGACCGAAGTGTTTGGATTTGCCACAAAATAAGCATCGGGCGGAACATTGACATCTGTACTCGCATCGGGAACTACACATCGGTAACTGGCTGCAAGCCGCAATTCATCCATCGCACCTTGGCCAGAGCTGCTTCCTAAATAGCCCGCAACGGCATTAAAAGCCAAAACTTCATTGGTATTTTGGGTAATATTTGGCGTTGGTTCGGTACTTCCAATCGTAGTCGGATTTACCCACAAACTTACGGTATTGCTACTTGCCCCAAATTGTATTCTTACAACCAGAAGGGCGGTTTCGCCTACCACAACGGGTACATTTGACCGATAAGTATTATTGTTGATTCCGAGGCTCCAATAACGTATATTTTGGTTGTTGGAGCTTGTAGAGAAGTACCCAACCGAGACCCGCGGATTTTGATTCGTTACCCACGCTACATTGTTGCCACCTTGCAATAAGACAGCCAAGTATTCATCATTATTATTGGTTTTTCGGAGCAAGCAACTCAGATACAAGGTTGTGCCGGGCTGTCCGATTCTACCAGTGTTGTTTAAATATGAAGCAAAAGGACCTGACCGCGAAAGATTCAGCGAACGCCCGATGGCAAGGTAATTTGACCCGCCCGAAATATGATTGCCGAATGTCTGGAGGTCGCTGTAGCTCAAAGAAGAATTACCAGTACTTTGATAACCCGGAATCGTAGTATTATTGTTTTGAACCTCCCACGGTGAAGCCCACCCTGTGCCGCCAGCTCCGCCATTGAGAGGCGAATTTGACGTATAATTGAACCCATCGTAGGCTAAGTATTGGCAAGTTTGGGCTATGCTTGCTACAAATGGAAAGAGTATTACAATGATTAAAAAAATGAACCTTGGTCTAAGTATTCTCATGGATGGTAAATCAATTTGGTAAAATTAAAGATTATACCAGCCCAAGGCAAAACCGTTTAATAAAAACTATTGCTCCAGTTTTCGCAAGATTTTGTAATCAATGTAGAATGTCCCGAATGGTATAAGGCATGCCAGCCAAAATATCATCTTAGTATGTTTGATGCGAAGACATACTCCAATGGGTGTGATTATCAAGGATTTACTCTAAAAAGATTCGAGTTTTTGAATTTTGTTAGGCTTATGTTTTGCCGTGAGACACAATATTGTTTAGCAATTTTTCGGATTCGGCTTTGTCATTCTGATAAATTTTTGTACTTTTGTGACGGCAAATTACCAGCTCCTGCTGAATCCCCCAGAGTCGGAAGAATGCAAGGGTAGGTGGTCGTAGCGGTGAATTTGCCTTTTTTTATTTCTTCTATTTCATTCTTAATACCTCCAAAGCATCGTTGTTGAAAGCCACAACAAATATTTTCTGATTGTTGATTGTGCGTAATTGCTTTATATCTCTTGCTTGTTTGTTGAAATTATAAAGATTTGGCTGGTGTAAGTAATTCAAATCGGTATTTTTTACGGTAAATAATGCCATCGGTTGAGCATCGTAGCGGCCTTCGTAGGGTGGCGAATCATAAAAGTTGCCAACGGCCACAACTTTCCCGTTTCCGATGTTTTGAAACGAAAAAATAGGTGATTTTTGAAGATTTCGAGGTAAATCGACTATTGAGAAACCTCCTTTTCCATCACCAAAACATACGACCGAACTTAACTTTTCGGCTTCGAGTGGTGTAACTTGCTCAACAAATCCTAAGAAAGCATCTTTCATTTCTAAACCTGCGTAGTCGGTATAGAGTTGGTAATGTTTTCTGAGAACGGGCATTGGTTTTTCCATTTCGTCTTTTGGTAAAAACGGGTATTCTTTTCCTAAAATAGAATAAGAAAGCAATTGGTCAATTTTGCCATTTTTATCAAAATCCTTAGAATACAGCTTAATTTTACCATCTTTGTTACTGCAAAATTTGTTATTTAGGCCCCAATTTCCTGCCAAAATATCAAGATTACCATCATCATTTACATCGTTTACGTAAGTGCCCTGCCACAATCCCGAAGAGTTTGGAAGCGTTGTTTTGTCGAACCTTCCGCCCTTGTTTACAAAAATGGTAATCGGCATAAAATCGCCAGCAACGACCAAATCTGGTTTATTGTCTTTGTTAATATCAGCAAATGCGGCTGTATTTACGATTCCGATTTCTTTTAGATTGATTTGAGAATCTGGTGCAGGAGTGAAATTTGCGTTGCCATCGTTGATTAATAAATGAGAATTACTCAAAATACCGTAAGCATTAGCGGGTGAAAGCGAACCGATGAAGACATCTGAATCGCCATCAGCATCAATATCGGCGATGCTAACGCAAGATTTATTTTCGAGAATGGCAGGGAAATTAGCTTCGCTAAAACCACCCTTTTGATTATTCAGATACAATCGGTCTTGGAGTTCGGTTCGGCCATTTTCAAATTCATTTCCGCCGCTAATCACCAATAAGTCCTGAAAACCGTCTTTATTGGCATCGAAGAAAACAGCATCGACATCTTCTTGTAAAGCATCTTGTGCGAATGTGGGTTGACTGCTGACCGTAAAACTTCCGTTTCGCTGCTGAATCATCAAAACACCTGCTTGGTTAGATGCTCCGCAAGCATAAAAATCGTCTAAACCGTCGTTATTTATATCTCCTACGGCGATTTTAGGACCTTTTGTACTCAGTTTATGCGGCAAAAGAGGCTGACTGTTGAAGTCTTGAAAAAGGTTTTCTTGGTGCTTCCAAGTCAGGTTTATTTTTGAAGTAATGTTTTCTAAAATCTCTTTTTGTGGAGCAAAAAATGTAGCATAATCAAATTTGCCCGATGCCTCTTTTTGCTTTAGTGTAATCTTGTTTTGATTATTTATGTTCTTAATGACTTGGTAGCGTTGGTCGTTCCAGATTACCAAAATACTATCAATTTTAGAAGATTTCCCTAAGCCAAATTGCAATGCCAACTGCGAAGAAGACTGAAACCCACGAGTTGCCATGAGTTGCTGATGCTGCATTTTTTGGTTAGAAAAAAGATAGACCTTTGCTCCGATTCCAAACTTATTGAGATTTTCTCCCTCAAAATTGATGGTAATACTTTTCTGCTGCGTGGTATTATTTCTCAGGATAGAAGCCTCGGCATCGATATTGTTGATTACCATATCCATATCGCCATCGTTATCTAAATCGGCATAAGCTGCACCATTGAAATATCCTTTCATTTGGGCTGTTCCCCAGGTTTCGCTTTCATCTTTGAAGCTCCCTGCACCATCGCCTTTAAAAAAGAAAGGATGCGATGAGCCATCAGGCATTTTTTGGAGGGCATCGGCATCGTATTTATCGGTGTTATTCATGCCTTTGGTCATGTATAAATCCGAAACGTATTTGACGTAATCTAAATCAACGGGGCGTTTTACGATTCCGCTCGAAATAAACAAATCTTTGTTTGAATCGTTGTCGAAATCCACAAAGAGCGGACACCAACTCCAATCGGTAGCCGAAACACCTGCCATTAGCCCTACTTCACTAAAACTTTGGCCGTTGCCGTTATTGTTTTGTAGGCAATTTTTTGAGAATTGATACTGAAAACCATTCGAGATAATTTTGTATTGATAGGTGTCAAATTGCTCGTCGCTACCGTAAGTTTTCAGAATTTTCTCGTTATCGGGTAGCATATCAACCGTAACGAGGTCAATTTGCCCATCGTTATCGTAATCGGCGGCATCATTTCCCATACTGAAACGGCTGTAATGACGAAAATGCTTTTCGCCACTTTCTACAAATCTTCCTTTACCCGTATTGATATAGTAATAATCGTTTTCGTGAAAATCATTTCCGATGTACACATCTTCCCAACCGTCGTTATTGAAATCGGCAACCGAGATACCCAAACCATATCCCAAATTGCTCTGATAAATACCTACTTCTTTGCTTATATCTGTAAATTTTGCCCCATTTTCGTTTCTGTAAAATCTATCGCCTGCGTGAGGGTCGAAATCGGCTCTGCCTTTTGCGGGGCGAATGTTTTGGTTTGGTTGCAGTGATTGATTGAGCAGATAACAATCTAAATCGCCGTCGTGGTCGTAGTCAAAAAAGGCAGCTTGGGTCGAAAACCCCGAAAAATTAAGTCCGTATTGTGTAGATTGTTCTTCAAAAGTTCCGTTTTTTTGATTGATATACAAGGCGTTATGCCCTTCTAAACCTTTCTGTTGGCTCACTGCCGACACATAAATATCCAACCAACCATCGCCATTGACATCGGCCATCGTAGCCCCCGTATGCCAGTCGGCTGTACCCGCAACTTTGGCTTTTTCGGTAATATCTTCAAATCTGAGATTCCCTTTATTTAAGTATAATTTATTACCGTTTCGGTTATTGGCAGTAAAATAAATATCTTGAAGCCCATCGTTGTTAATATCGCCGATAGCCACCCCTCCGCCATTGAAATAATACAGATAATACAAGATTCCGAAGGCTTTTTTCTCTAAAAGTGTATTTTTAAAGGTAATTGCGGTTTCGGAAGATGGGATTTCGGAGAATAGCGAGTTATCTCCAGTTATTTTTTTACACGAAGAAAAAGTTAAGACAACAACAAGGATGACGGTAAAAGATAGGAGACGCATAAGCTAAAAAATTAACGAGGATTGAGATTACCCCAATCCTCGTTTAAATATACTGAAAATTATAATTTGCCGTTGTAAAGTGCCGTAATCTCACTTGCAGTGAGGGCTTTTCCGTACAAACGGAATTGGTCAAGACCGCCTTGATAATTTATCATCCAAGCGTCTTTTGTTGCTCCGAGAGCCTGATGACCCGGCCCACCAATGATGAATTTCTGCGTATTGTTGAAATCTAAAGCACCCATTGGTTGGTTGTTTTTTCGTAGTGTGAGGGTACGGCTTTGAGCGACTCCATCAACATAAAGAGATAAAACCGAAGTTTTTTCGTCATAAACCAAAGCCAAATGATGCCATTGGTCATTCAGAATATTTGGGATACGGTTATCGCCAACAAACTCTAACCATTGGTCGAGTACCATAAACTTACAAGCAATCTTGCCGCTTTCGCTTTGGTTTCCGTCTTCAAACAACATAAAAGCAGAGCTTTTTGACCAGTGGCTCGACTCAGGCAAGGCAAAAACAAACTGAGCCCCGATGCCTTTTGCTGGATTTTTGGATTTCATCCAAAATGAAATCGTCATGCTGGTTGCTTTACCAAAATCGTTCGGAGCAGCGTAAGTAATGTACGATTCGGCACTTTTTGAAAAATAGGCTTTTCCGTTAACTCCGGCTTCGTAGCCAACAGCTTTGTCGTTTCCGAAGTTAGCACGGATACTATCTACACTTGTGCCATCGAAGGCCGTATAGAATTTCAATGGCCCACCAACTGGATTAGAATCTTTTGGATAATCGCCCAGTGTAGGACGCTCCAAATCTTGGCAACTTATCATTGCACCAAAAAGTGTTGCTCCGATTATGACAGAATATATTTTTTTTAGATTCATTATCTTACTGAATTTTAGGTGAAAATATATTAATACTCAGGGTTTTGAACCAATTTACCACCCGATTTATCAATAGCTGGCTGAGGAATTGGGTAATAGCGGTTTCTGTTCTGATAACCCAATGAACCCAAAACTTTTACGGCATCGCCCCAACGGACGAGGTCAAAGAAACGCTCGCCTTCCATACCAAATTCTACACGACGTTCTTTCTTGATAGCCTCACGCATGGCTTCTTGTGTCGTAAACTTGATAGGAGGTAGTACCGCATTGTCACCTTTTCTTGCTCTTGCACGTACCATCTCAACGTATTTTTCGGCTGTTGCACCATTGGCAGCTCCGCCTAATTCGTTAGCGGCTTCGGCTGCCATCAAAAGAACATCGGCGTATCGAAGGATTCGTTGGTTAATCCAGCCTGCTTCGTGGAGCCTACCAGTAGATGATTGAACGGCTGGGTCGGCATAAACTTTTTTGTTCCAATACTTTTGAGGAATTACCGGAAATGGAGGTAAGATTTTACCATACCCACCCGACGAAGGGTCGTCTGACTGGCCAGAGAACAAAATCGTGGCAGCTTTACGTGGGTCGCCGGGTTCGTAGGCATCTACCAAATCTTGAGTAGGGGCGTTCCAACCCCAGCCTAAGTTCCAGCCGTTGGCGTCTGTTCCACGCACACCCTGCGAAGTCCCGTAGAATGAACCATAATCGTTTACACCATTGGCACCTACATAATTTTGGGTTTCAAAGATTGATTCGCTGCTGTTTTCGCCCGCATCTTTAAAGATTCCATAATAACTTGGGTATAGCGAATAAACCCCCGAATTGATTACGTCATTGCATAACCCTAATGCTCCTGCCCAGTTTTTACGATAAAGTTGAGCCTTTGCCAAGAGTGTTTTGGCTGCTCCCGAAGTCAAGCGACCAGCGTATTGATTGCCCCAAGTTTTAGGTAAATTGGCACTTGCAAATTGTAAATCTGAGTCTATCAAGGCATAAATTTCATTGATAGATGATTTGGCGATATTTGCTTGTGCTGCACTATAAATACGGAAATCAATCTTAGGAACCTCACCAAAAGTACGTACCAAATCAAAGTAGGCATAAGCTCTAAAAAAGCGAGCTTCGGCGATATTGGTCAATGATGAAGCATCGGCCAATTTCAATGAATCGGCAGTTTGAAGAGCCGTATTCGCTTGATTGATAAGTACATAGTGGTCGTCCCAATAAGTATTGGTGGCCCAAAAATCTTTGGCATAATTAAAGTTATCCATTACCGTAACCCACTCAGCACCATCGGCTTGGTCGCTACCTTTTTGAGAATCATCGGCTCTGAAACCATGCACTGCCAACCACGGAATACTACTAAAGCCAGCATTGCGGGCAGCAGTATTGTACAAACCAAATATTTGCCCTTCGAGACCACCCTGATTGAGGTCTTCGAGTGTGGCGGTAAGAGGTTTGCGGTCTAAAAACTTTTCGCATCCAAATAGAGACACGAACAACGGTAAAATTAGAAGTAAACTCCAGTTTTTAATTTTAAGTCTTTTCATGTCGTTATTGATTAAAATGTAACATTAAGTCCAAAAGTCGTAGTTCTTGGAATCGCCCCTCCGGCATTATCCACTCCAAAACTCAAAGCATTTCCACCAAATTCTGGGGTATAGCCAGAGTTGTTTTTGAATGTTTTGAGGTTTTGAACATTGAAGAACAAACGAGCATTTCTCATCTTCAATTTAGAGATGAATTTCGGGTCGAAATTATAGCCTAATTGAAGGTTTCTGATACGGAAATAGCTTCCGTCTTCGATGGCATAAGTCGAGCGTTCGTAGTTGATACGATGGTCTTGTCCCAAGATTGGGTCCCAGTTTGATGTACCCGGACCAGTCCATCTGTTTACTTTGAATGCTGGATAGTTTACACGTTGGAACGGCGACTCTACACTACCCCAGTTACGGAAGATTTCGTTTCCGTAAACTCCTCCAACATCAACACCTAAGTCGAAGCCTTTGTATTTGAATGTTACGTTTCCGCCGTAAGTGAAATCAGGAGTTGGGTTTCCAATCATTGTTCGGTCGTCTGGCGAGATTTTGCCATCTCCGTTTACGTCTTTGAATTTCAAATCTCCTGGGCCATAAACAAAATCAGTTACCACTGGCGATTTCAATTTTTCGGCATAGCTCTGATAAACGCCTTCGACGATGTATCCGTAGAAATAACCAATCGGATAACCTACCGATGTACGGTTCGGGCCTTCGTTGATTGCAAAATCTTTAGTTGCTAACTCCAACACTTTGTTGTTGAATGTCGTGAAGTTTCCGCTGATTGTCATTTGCAAATCATTTGTCAGATTCTGATTCCAAGAAGCAGCCAATTCGATACCATTGTTATTGATTTTGCCGATGTTATCCAAACCATTTTGAGCACCATTGATACCCGGAATGTAAGTCATCAGGTTATTGGTAGTTTTGTCGAAATAGCTGATTTCGCCGTGGAGTCTATTATTGATAGCATTAAATTCTACGCCAATCTCTTTTGCGTTTACGGTCTCCCATTTCAAGTTCGGATTTGGCAAATACGCCTGTGAGTAAGCTGGGTAAATGTTGTTGCCGAAAATACCCGCCACACCTGCTTGTAAACCTGGGTAATAAGGATAGTTGAATCCATAAGTATTTTGGTTGCCCAATACACCAATCGAAGCCTTCAGTTTCAGAAGATTAAAGAATGTAACAGATTTCATAAATTCTTCGCGAGTGATGTCCCAAGCAGCACCAACTGCCCAGAAATCTTGCCAGCGGTTGTTGGGAGAGATTTGCGAAGAACCATCTTTGCGATACGAAGCATTCAAGAAATATTTGCCGTCGTAATCGTACAAAATACGCAATAAAGCCGAAGCTGTGGCTCTTTCGAATTGAGAAGAACTTGCAACACGCGAAGAAGCATCGCCAAAGCCATTATCAATGTACCAAAAGCGTGGGTCGTCTGGAATCGCCGCACCCGTTGGGCTTTGTTTTACAGAGGCACTTCTACCTGTATAACCAAAGTAGTAGGTTGTCCAGCCAGCCATTGCGTTTAGGCCATGTTTACCGAAATCTTTTTTGTAATTTAAGATGTAATCTTGCTGGAATTTGCGGTAGTTTTCGTCTCTTTCAGACAAACTTGTAAGGGGACTGTAAACAAATGCAGCCCCCGAGGTAGCATCGTAAGCCGAGTAAATTGGCGTATAATTTTTAGTATTGATTTGGCTCAAATCGGCGTATAATGTAGCCTTGAAATTGAAGTTTTTAAGGAGATTTACCTCTCCAAAAATACTTCCAACCGTACGAAACTCATTGATTGGGTTTTTGTCCCATTCATTCTCTAATCTCAACAATGGGTTGATTACACCCGAAGTCTGGATTGGAGGAAGTGCCGAATAAAGACCCGTGGCTTCGTTGAAAGGCTCAACAATCGGTGCTACTTTGCGGGCATCATCTAATACGTTTTCGGCGTAAGTATATGGCGATTTCTGCTTTAAAGCGTTTAAGTTGAAGCCAATCTTGAAGGCATTGTTTAGCTTCAATTCATCATTAATCGAGAAAATAATTTTTTCGAGTTTTTGATGTTTGATGATACCTTCGTCAACTACATAACCAAAACCTACATTTACACGATTTTTTTCAGAACTACTCGAAATCGTCAGGTTATTGGCATTGAATTTACCCGTACGCGTTACGGCATCAATCCAATCGGTATTGCCTGTCCATTTAGAATAATCGAACGGGGCATCTACGCCAATGTTTCTTTTTTCTTCTTCGTATAGTTCTTTAAATGTAGCGGCATCGGCCAACTGGATTTTATCAACCAAATTCTTGAAACCAACACTGCTATTGAAGTTTACGCTGATTTGACCAGTTTTTGCTTTTTTGGTCGAAACCAAAATCACACCAGCCGCACCACGCACACCAAAGATTGCCAACGAAGATGGGTCTTTTAAGATTTCGATAGATTCGATGTCGTTCGGGTTGATGTAATCAATGTTATCATTGAATACGCCATCTACCACATAGAGTGGATTCACCGAGCCAATACTCACCGTACCACGGATACGAATATCGGGAGCTTTGCCCGGTGTACCATTATTTACAACTGTTAGACCCGCTACTCGCCCTTGCAATGAAGCCACTGGGTTAGTATTAGGTTTATCTGTTACAACATCGCCACCGATTTTGACGATAGAGCCTGTCAAATCTCTTTTATTGGCTGTACCATAACCAATCACCACCACTTCGCTGAGAGCCGCAGCTTCATCTTTTAATTGGATTTTGATGTTAGTGCGTCCGTTTACGGGTACCTCAAGTGTTTCGTATCCGATAAACGAAACCACCAATACGTCTTTTGCATCGGCTGTTATCGAAAATTCTCCTTTCTCATTGGTACTTGTACCCGAAGCCTGCCCCTTAACAATCACCGATGCCCCTGGCAATGCTTCTCCTTTTGTGTCGGTAACAGTACCTTTAATTACATCTGCTATCGTTGCTTTAATTGCTCTGACTGGTTTTGCTGCTAAACCGTTTGGCACCACAACCATCAAAGCAACCAATAGCTGTAATCCGAGGATTACTTTGTTTTTTGTCGCATCTTTCAAGAATGCTATTAGTCGTTGATTTTGATTCATACATTTTAATTTTTTGGTTAATACAAAAGATTTGTCTTAAGTTTTCATTGTTTTGTTGTTACATAAGCATCATTTAATTTTATTGAAGGTTAGAAATCTATATTTACTCAAATCCGAGTCTTGTTTTACCTGCGGCTACTTCGGGTGCCGACATGAAGTTTTTCCAGAGTAAGCCCGTACGGTGGTTTTCAATCATACATATAATCGGCCCTTGGTCAATTGCCAAAAAAGATTCTGCAAACCAGACATTTGTGAGGTTAAATGCATCAATAAATCCGTATTCTTTCCAGAGTTTATCGCCCAATTTGTAATAGAAATATCGAAGAGCCTCCATAGATTCTTTAGGCATATATGGCATAGCCGATATAGCTGCTGTGGGCGAAATCACGCCTAAATCTTCGGTTGGCGAATGTGCCGCATAGCCGTTGTTTGAGTCAGACGCTGTCAGTCCCCACAGATTTTTGCTGTATCCTCGATACCCCTTCGGATTTGCTAAGCAGTAGCGGTAGTTGATTTGCGTATGAGCGAGGTTTTGTTGCCAATAATTACCGAATTTATCTTTCAGACCATGTGGATTTAGCCCCAAAAACGAATAATGCGAAAAGAAAAGCGGACCTCCGTATTCAAAACCTAACGGAAGTTTTATATCGAAATAGGTCTTCCCGTTATTGAAATGATTGCTTTTGGTCCAGCAGTTTTCATATACTGACCTACTTATCGGATGAGTGGGTGATGATGCCGCCAAGAAATACGTAATCAGACATTCGTTCCAACCCGTAATCGGCATGTTCATTTTCCATTCATAATTTGGCGACCAATGCCAATATAACTTATCGTTTGTACCACGCGTGTACCAAGCCCAATCTACGGCCTCCCAAATGGCGTTAATTTTTTGACGAAGTTCTTTTTCTTGTGGATTCTCTTGATTGAAGTACTGGCGAGCTGTCAGAAGTCCCTGAATCAAATAAGAAGTTTCTACAATATCACCACCGTTATCGTGCGTGCTGAACGGCACCGTTGCACCAGTTTCGCCGTTCAGCCAATGTGGAAACGCACCATGATGAGTAATTGCTTTTTCTTTTAAAAATGTGGTGATTTTCAAGAGCCTTTCTGCCGCCTGCTGTCTGGTTACAAAACCTCTATCGGCAGCTACAACCATTGCCATAATACCAAAGCCTGTTCCGCCCGAAGTACAAACATCCCCCGAAGTATTTCTTTCACGGGCCAATCCCGAAACTGGATGTCCAAAATCCCAGAAATATTTAAAATGTTGTTTTTGTACCAATGTCAATAATTCGTCATCGCTTATGCGAGGAAATTTGTCGGTTGTGTCGAGACCTGTCGTGATTCCTAACTTGATAGGAGTAAAAAGTTTGGTTTTCTTAGCAGATTCTAATTCTGGTTTTACCAATAAGCTGTATTCGGTAATGCCTTTGAGATTTTGTGCTGGAGTAATGCTGATGCTACTATCGCTCTTCAAAAACGAGATAGTTAGCGGGATTTCGGTCAGTTCTGATTTCTCGATAATACTAATTGATTTTTGTGCAATGGCACGATTGACAGGAGCCGAAAAACTGACTTCAAAAACGGGCCTGAGGTTTAGGCCATTGGCATAAAAACCACCCGATTGTTGACCATTTACAGTTACCGATTTGTAATAAAAATTTTCTTCTTTAGTTACATTCTGTGGTTTGCACGAAAATGTAATAGATAAACAAACGGCGAATAGAGTCTGTGAAAAAAAGTTTAATCGAGAAAACATATTTTGTTGTATTGTCATTACCGAATTAAAATTTGAAATATTTAAAAAATTGCCCCCAATCAGTGGGGGTTATTTTTGTGCTTTCCTATGATGAGCTTGCATCATCTTCTATTTTTTAGTCAACTGTAATTTTTTTGTATTTAAACAAGATTAAATTATGTTTTAGATGTGCAAAGTTTTATAGATTCGTTAAAATATCCTAAAAATCAACTACATCAATACCACATCATTTTTTGAAAAATCCGAGGTTTATTGCTTTTTTTACCACATCATTACCTAATTTTGAATATTACTAACTCATCGGCCTATGAATCTCTGTAGAATATTTGTTTACGTGTATTTTTTACAATTATTCTTATTGACCAATGGCTATTCGCAAGAGATTGCCTCAATCTGTCGTGCCGATATTCAGAATTTTTCGGTTCAGAATTACAATGCTCACCGACAAAACTGGAGCATTTCGCAGTCTCGAAAGTCGAATTTATTGTATGTCGGAAACTCAAAAGGGCTGCTTGAGTACGATGGAAATTCGTGGAAACTCTACCCGTTTCATCAAATTATTCGGTCAGTTATGGTCGATAAAAATGGCACAATCTACACGGGTGCTTTAGGAGAATTTGGGTATTGGAAACCAAACACAAAAGGGGCTTTAGAGTATCATTCGTTGAAGTCGCTGGTTGATGATAAAAATTTTGCTACCGAAGCCATCTGGAATATCATCGAGACCAAACACGGAATCTTGTTTCAGTCGTTTGCGTATGTGTACATTTTACAGGGCAATAAGGTTAAAAAAATAACCACGCCATCGGCTATTCTATTTGTTCAGAATGTCAACGAAAGGTACATCGTTGGGGCCATCGGTAAAGGGCTTTATGAATTCGACGGCAATCAATTTACTCTCATTAGCGGAACCGAATTTCTGGGCAAAGAATCTATTCGGGCGGTTTTGCCAACGGCATCTGCTAAGAGACTTTTGATTTGCACCGATACCAGCGTATTAGTTTACGATGGGAGTAGCTTTGGGGTTTTTAATAATTCGTTGAACCAATTTATTGACAAAAATAAACTCAATAAAGCACTAAAAATCGGGAGTAATTATTTGTTCGGGACAATCCTAAATGGATTTGTGATTTGTGATGAAACTGGGCAAATAATAAGCAGCTTTAATAAAGAAAATGGGCTGCAAGACAATACCATTTTGTCGGTTTTTGAAGACCAAGAAAAAAACATTTGGTTGGGTTTAGATAATGGTATTAGCATGCTGAGCAATAACTCGCCAGTCAAATATTTTTATGATTATGATGGGCGATTGGGTGTTTTGTACGATGCCGTTATTTATAAAAAAGAACTCTACATTGGTACAAATCATGGGTTGTTTGTGAGCGATTTTAAAGGCAGCTTTAGATTAGTACCACACACACAAGGGCAAGTATTAAAACTCGAAGTGCTTGATAATCAGCTTATCTGTGGGCATAATGAAGGTACTTTTTTAATTGATAACCACAATGCTGTAAAGATTTCTAACGTGACGGGCGGAAGTACAATTAAGAAGTTTTTGAATGACGAAACGCTGATTCAGGGTACTTATACGACTCTCTGTATCTACAAAAAAGATAAATCGGGTAGGTGGCAGTTTAGTAATATCGTAAATAATTTTTTAGCTCCGATTCGGCAATTAGAAGTTGATGGAAAAAACGTTTGGGTATCGAAGGGTTTCGGAGGGGTTAGTTTGCTCAAACTTAACGATAGTCTCACAAAAGTTGTCAGCGAAACTCCGTTCAAGAAAGAACTCTTACAAATCACAAATCTGGTAAAGATTGGAACCAAAATTATCATAAACGACACAAAGGAGACGCAAGAATACGATGCGTTAACTCAGAGATTTGTGCCAAGCCAATTTTTTAAACAGCAATCCACGATTCTGAAAACATTTCAGTTTGATAAACTGATAGTTAATTTGCTGCCTAATGGCGATTTGAGTATCTACAATTATGACAAGCAAAGTTTTACGGTCTTGCCAATCCGACGCCCTCGTTGGGTAGATTCTTACGAAAATATCCGCCAAATAGATGACAAAAATCTACTTTTTTGTTTAGAAAATGGCTTCGCTGCCCTGCCACTTAACTCTATTCCTCAATTACTCAAAGAGCAGATACAACTTCCGTACGTGAGAGAAATCTCGGTTTTGGATAATCCAGCCAATAAGCATCAGTTCTCGGTCGTGAATATCCCAAATTTGAATTTTAAGTACAATGAAAATAACATAGAAATAAAATTTGCAAAGGTAAATTACACCATCAATAGCGGTTTTAGTTATTTTTTGGAGGGCTATTCGCAAGAGTGGGCATTGCTCGATATTTCTCAACCTCTGATTTTGGCCAACCTCGCACCGAGAGATTATATACTCAAGATTCGGTCGAATCTCAATAACGAAATTCGTGAATTCAGATTTACGGTTTCGCCACCGTGGTATTGGAATATTTGGAGCCAGATAGCATACGTTTTTTTGTTGGGGTGCTTGGTTTATATCCTCTACCGAGTTCATTTACAAAACCTAAAAAAGAATAACTTGAGATTGAAGCAGATTCACCGAAGACGTCAGGAACTTCAACAGCAGGAAATTACCAAACTTCGGAATCAATATCTCGAAGAAAACCTTATTCGGAAGTCGGAAGAACTGGCAAATTCGACGATGGCACTTATCAAAAAGAATGAATTGCTCCTTAAAATCAAGAAAGAAGTTGTTAATCATCTCGAATCGCCCAAATCGCTTCCTAAAAATCAAATAACCGATTTGATTGATAGAAATATCTCGAATCAGCAAGATTGGAAGGTTTTTGAGACAAATTTTAATCAAGTTCACGAAGCATTTCTGAAAAAACTGATTCAGACCCATCCGTCGTTATCGAACGGCGACCTCAAACTTGCGGCCTACTTGCGAATGAATCTGTCGTCTAAGGAGATTGCCCATTTGCTGAACATTACGGTACGAAGTGTAGAATTGAAACGTTATCGTCTCCGAAAAAAACTTGAAATCACCAACGACGAAAACCTCAGCGATTACATGATGAAATTCTCATAAATCATTGTTTTTTAATGGTTTATCTGGGCTAAATCGTTGATACATCAGGCTCGCTGGTACAAAACAAATTTTTATATCCCCAAACTTTCAGCTACCTTTGCACAAATAAAAAAATAAACAAACATGAAATTTTTTATTGATACCGCCTCTCTTAAAGAAATCCAAGAAGCTCAAGATTTAGGCGTTTTAGATGGTGTTACAACCAACCCATCGTTGATGGCCAAAGAAGGAATCGCTGGCAAAGACAACGTAATGCGTCATTATAAAGCAATCTGCGAAATCGTAGATGGTGATGTAAGTGCAGAGGTTATCTCGACAGATTTTGACGGAATCATCCGCGAAGGCGAAGAATTGGCCGAAATCGACGAGCAAATCGTTGTGAAAGTTCCGATGATTAAAGATGGTGTAAAGGCTATCAAATATTTTACCGAAAGAGGTATCAAAACCAACTGTACGTTGGTGTTTTCGGCTGGTCAGGCACTTTTAGCTGCCAAAGCAGGTGCTACTTACGTATCGCCATTTATTGGCCGTTTGGATGATATTTCGACCGACGGACTCCAACTCATCGAAGATATTCGTTTGATTTATGATAATTATGGCTACGAAACCCAAATCTTAGCGGCTTCGGTACGCCACCCAATGCACATCATCAATTGTGCTAAAATTGGCTCAGATGTAATGACAGGCCCATTGTCGGCAATCATGGCGTTGTTGAACCACCCATTGACCGACAGCGGTTTGGCGAAGTTCCTTGCTGACCATGCTAAAGCAAACCAAAAATAAATTTATAGTTTACAATTCACGGTTTACGGACAGATTCTGTAAACTGTGAATTGTAAATTTTAAACTGAAAATTGAGAAAGATGTCCGTAATATCGCTCCAAAACGTAAATATCTACCAAAGAGAACAATTAATCTTATCGAATGTCAATTTTGAGATTCAGGAAGGAGAATTTGTCTATCTGATTGGTCGTACTGGTAGCGGTAAATCATCACTTCTGCAAACACTCTATGCCGACTTATGGCTTGTAGAAGGTACGGCTGTTGTGGCATGGCATACACTTCACCAATTAAAACGCTCCGAGATTCCGTATTTAAGACGTAAAATTGGGATTGTTTTTCAGGATTTTCAGTTATTGAGCGATAGAAACGTTGAGAAAAACCTGAGATTTTATCTCAAGGCAATGGGATTGACCAGCAAAGAGGATATGGATGAGCGAATCGAAAAGGTTTTGAATCAAGTACATCTGCCGCACGTTCTCGAAAAAATGCCACATCAGCTTTCGGGTGGCGAACAACAGCGAATCGCCATTGCGAGGGCATTACTCAATAATCCACAAATTATTCTTGCCGACGAACCTACGGGTAACCTCGACCCCGAAATGTCAACCGAAATCATGCGTTTATTTTTAGAAATCAACGAAAAATCAAATACAGCAGTCTTGATGGCTACGCACGATTTTGAGATGATTGAGCGTTTTCCGCATCGCACACTCTACTGCGACAAAGGAACGGTGATAGACCTCACGAAGAGTTTGTAAGAAGATAGAAGAAATTATATGTAACGCTGGCAGGAGTAAGATACCTGCCAGCGTTTTTTATGATTATGTATGCAAAGCTCTGTTCTCGGTTGCGGCTAATGCAGCTTCTTTGATGGCCTCGGTGTAGGTCGGGTGAGCGTGCGACATGCGAGCGATGTCTTCGGCCGATGCACGGTATTCCATCGCTACAACGGCTTCGGCAATCATATCGGCGGCTCTTGCCCCAATAATGTGTACGCCAAGTACTTCGTCGGTAGCTTTATCGGCCAATATTTTCACCAAACCATCGGTATCCATGCTTGCAGTGGCACGTCCGAGGGCTTTGTATGGGAACTGCCCAACTTTGTATGCAACGCCCTTGGCTTTGAGTTCTTCTTCGGTACTACCTACCGACGCAACCTCTGGCCAAGTATAAACCACGCCCGGAATCAGGCTGTAATTGATATGCGGCTTCTGACCTGCGATGGTTTCTGCTACAAAAACACCTTCTTCTTCGGCTTTGTGAGCCAACATTGCTCCACGAACCACATCGCCGATGGCGTAAATATTTGGTACAGATGTCTGCAAAGTATGCTCATCAACCGTGATTTTACCTCTGTCGGTTGCGATACCAACATTTTCAAGACCCAAACCATCGGTATATGGACGGCGACCAATACAAACTAAGCAGTAATCACCTTTGATTTCGACCGATTTACCATCTGGTGCATCAGCCGTTACGGTTACTTCTTCGCCGTGATTTTCCACTTTGGTTACTTTGTGTTGGAAGAAATATTCGGCTCCAATCTCTTTCTTCAAAACCTTCTGTAATTCTTTGCCCATTGATTTATCCATTGTCGGAACCATGCTATCGGCAAATTCTACAAACGTAACTTTAGCTCCCAGACGGCCATAAACTGAGCCTAATTCGGCACCAATAACACCCGCACCAATCACAATTAAATGTTTTGGAACTTCGGTCATATTCAAAGCCTCTGTACTTGTGATGATACGCTTTTTATCTACCGGAATAAACGGAAGAATCGTTGGTTTTGAGCCAGTTGCAATGATGATGTTCTTTGCAGTAATCTGCTCCGACGAGCCATCTTGCTTGGTGACTTTTACCGTATTTTTATCTACAAATGAGCCTAAACCATTGTAAGTATCAATTTTGTTTTTCTTCATCAAAAACGTGATACCTTTGTTCATTTGTTGAACAACACCGTTTTTGCGATTTATCATTTGTCCCAAATTTACTTTAGGCTGGCTGATTTCGATACCATGCTCGGCAAAGCTATGAGCGGCATTAAAGAAATGTTCTGATGAATCTAAAAGGGCTTTTGATGGGATACAACCCACATTTAGACAAGTACCACCCAATACCGAATATTTTTCGATAATGGCGGTTTTCATTCCTAATTGCGAGCAACGGATTGCCGCTACGTATCCACCCGGTCCCGAACCGATAACTATTACGTCGTATTGCATATTTATGAAGTTCTATTTTTAAGCGTACATTAATCTTCCTTTCGGTTTAGGGATTTCCCAACCTTCTTCAATAGCGATTTTTAGCCATTCTGCTGCAACAGATTTGATGTTTTGAAGTGCTTCTTCGTCGGTATTACCATGAGCGATACAACCTTTCAACTCCGGAATTTCGGCTACAAAAACATTATCTTCATTACTCCAATAAATGATTATTTCATATTTAATATCCATGTCAAATCAATTTATTATTAATCAAAAACTCTCTAACCTGTTTAACTTGATAAGGCTTAGCCTCCTGATTTTTATCTTTTTGGAGGTTAATAATACCGAAACATCCTTTTCGTTTATAGATGTGATGGCTACCAGCTATTCATTCTTCAAAATTAAGGGTTAAAAGTATATTTCTTAATTCTTCAAATTTAAAATTATTGTCTGAAGACCCCGATAGTAGTTTGAAGATAATCTTTTCATACTTTCCCATGATAGATTTAGTATTTTTAAAAATAGCCCAGTTGCAAAACTGAGCTATTTCGTTTATTCTAAACAAGAAAGTTTCATTAAACCCCCAAAAGGATTCTTGTTGGGTCTTCGAGTAATTGTTTTACACGAACCAAGAAACTTACCGAATCTTTACCATCGATGGTGCGGTGGTCGTAGCTAAGTGCCACGTACATGATTGGACGAACGACGATTTCGCCATTTACCACTACCGGACGCTCAACGATATTGTGCATACCCAAAATAGCCGATTGCGGTGCGTTGATGATAGGTGTACTTAGCATCGAGCCAAAAATACCACCATTGGTGATGGTGAATGTACCACCCGTCATTTCTTCAATAGTCAATTTATTTTCTCTTGCACGAGTCGCCAAACGTACTACTTCGCTTTCGATTTCGGCAAATCCCATTTTCTCTGCACTACGGATTACAGGCACGACCAATCCACGAGGGGCCGATACCGCAATGGCGATGTCGGCGTAGTCGTTATAAACGATTTCGTCTCCATCAATGTAGGCATTTACAACTGGGAATTCTTTCAGTGCAATGGCACACGCTTTTGTGAAGAATGACATAAAGCCAAGCCCTACACCGTGTACTTCTTTAAATTTATCTTTGTATTTAGCTCTCAAATCCATGATTGGTTTCATATCAACCTCATTGAATGTTGTGAGCATGGCAGTTTCTTGCTTAACGGCCACCAAACGACGAGCGATTGTCTTACGAAGCGAAGTCATTTTTTCACGACGTGAAACTCTACCATCGGCCGACGGTGCTGGTGTAGCCGCAACTTCTGTTTTCTTCTCGGCAACTGGTGCTGGTGTAGCCGCAGGAACTTGTGCTTTTACGGCATCGTCTTTTGTGATGCGTCCGCCTACGCCCGTACCCTGAACCGCCGAAGGCTCGATACCTTTCTCGGCCAAGATTTTAGCCGCCACTGGCGATGGATGCCCCGCTGCGTACGAAGAAGAATCAGTTTTAGGGCTGCTCGCTTCTGGTTGTGGAGTTACAGCAACTGGTGCCGCTGCCGAAGCGGTTGCTCCAACTTCGATTCTGGCTACCGTTGCTCCGATTGGCTGAGTTGTACCCGCAGGTGCAACGATTCTGAGAACACCCGCCTCTGGCGATGGTAATTCAAAAGTAGCTTTATCAGACTCTAATTCACAAATCACCTCATCCATATTCACCACTTCTCCGTCTTTTTTAGACCAAGAAGCAATCGTAACTTCAGTGATTGACTCGCCAACTGCTGGTACTTTTACCTCAACAATCTTAGTGGCTGCGGCTTGTGGTGCGGGTGCTGCTACCGGAGCGGCCGGTGCTGGTGTTGCTTCTTCTTTTTTAGGTTCTGCTGCTGGTTGTACTCCGTTTGCAGGTTCGATTTTACAAATCAATGCCCCAATTGGTAATGTTTCGCCTTCTTTTGCTAAAATTCGGAGGATACCGTCGCTCTCGGCCGGAAGCTCAAAAGTAGCTTTGTCCGACTCTAACTCACAGATAACCTCATCCATTTTTACGATGTCTCCATCTTTCTTAACCCAAGAGGCGATTGTTACTTCGGTTACTGACTCGCCCACCGAAGGGACTTTCATTTCTATTGCCATGATTGATTTTTCTAAGTAGTTAATCGAAAACGTTTAATAGTTAATCGTTTTGTAGCTGTCTGTTTTACAGCTTTTCGTGGCGATTAACTATTAACGTATAACATAAACTATTTTATAAGATACTTGTATTTAAGAATCTATTATTTTTTCAAATTAAATGCTCTTTCAACTATATCGGCTTGCTCGGCGTTGTGGTGTTTGGTATAACCAGTGGCTGGCGATGCCGATTTTTTGCGGGCAACCAATTTCAGACTTACTTCGCCGTAAAATTCACGAAGTAGGTATGTCCAGTAACCCATGTTTTCTGGTTCTTCTTGTACCCAAACTACATCGGCATTTTTGTATTTTTTCAAATACTCGTTGATTTGAGTTTTTGGAAGCGGATGTAATTGCTCAACTCGGATGATGGCTACGTCTTTGCGTTCTTCTTTTTGTTGTTGAGCCAATAAATCCCAGTAAACTTTACCAGTACAAAGCAATACACGCTTCACTTTTTTAGGGTCTGCGTAGTTATCGCCAATGGTTTCTTGGAACGATGTACCTTCGGCAAAATCAGATAAAGCCGATACCGCCATCGGATGACGCAACATTGATTTTGGCGACATGTGAATACAAGGTTTGCGGAATGGCAATGCTAACTGACGACGCAACATGTGGAAGATGTTGGCAGGAGTCGTACAGTTGCAAACATACATGTTGTATTCGGCCGATAGCTGTAAGAAACGCTCAGGACGGGCATTTGAATGCTCAGGGCCTTGACCTTCGTATCCGTGAGGAAGAAGCAGTACCAAGCCATTCATTGCTTGCCATTTCGATTCCGTTCCCGAAATAAATTGGTCAATCATAATCTGGGCACCGTTGGCAAAGTCTCCAAACTGAGCCTCCCACAAAACCAAAGCATTCGGGTTGGCCATTGCGTAGCCGTATTCAAATCCCATAACGCCATATTCGGCCAAAAGCGAGTTGTAAATCTCAAATTTACCCTGACTATCGCCAATATAAGCTAAACTATTGTGTTTTGTATTTGTTTCGGCATCGTGCAGAACCGCATGACGGTGAGTGAATGTTCCGCGTTGAACATCCTGACCTGTCAGACGAACAAATTTGCCTTCTGAAAGAATCGAACCGTAAGCCAAAAGTTCGCCAGCAGCCCAATCGAGTGGTTTCTCGCCAGCAAAAATTGCTTTGCGGTTCTCGATAATTTTCTCAATTTGCTTGATTGGTTTAAAACCTTCTGGAACGCTCGTCAAAGCCTTGGCTACTTTGTCAATAGTATCTTTTGAAATACCAGTTTTTGGTGAATTCTCAAAATCTTCTGGTTTAGAGAATCTTAAATCGGCCCACTGTTGCTCTAATTTAGGGCGAAGATAGGCTAATTGTTTTGATTTAACCTTTGTCAATAACTCTTGAAGATTTGCCTCAAACTCAGCTTTATCGCTCGCTACCTCAGCCACATCCATTTCGCCTCTATCGAGCAATTGCTTCAAATAAATTTCACGCGGGTTTAAGTGCGAATCAATGATTTTGTACATCGTAGGCTGAGTCATGCGTGGTTCGTCAGACTCATTATGGCCATATTTACGATAACAAACCATATCTACGAATGCATCACGGTTAAATTCTTGACGGAACTCAACAGCCAGCTGCATTGCATAAACAACTGCCTCTGGGTCGTCGCCGTTTACGTGGAAGATTGGTGCATCAATGATTTTGGCAATATCCGAGCAGTAGATTGAAGAGCGACCGTCTTGGAAATCAGTCGTAAAACCTACTTGGTTGTTGATAACGAGGTGGAGTGTTCCGCCTGTGTAATAGGCCGGAAGGTTCGACATTTGAGTTACCTCATAAACGATTCCCTGACCTGCTAAAGCGGCATCGCCATGAATCAAAATCGGTAACACTTTGTCATAAATATCGTCGCGGTCGTTTACTTTATGACCTGTACTCTCAAAGTGGGCATCGGCTCTGGCACGTGCATAACCCACTACTACTGGGTTTACGGCTTCGAGGTGCGATGGGTTCGGCATGAGTTTCATACTGACACGCTTACCAGCAGGGGTTTCGATTTGGCTTTCGTAGCCCATGTGGTATTTCACGTCGCCATCCATAAACTCGGCGTGCTGTACGTTTTCTTCAAATTCGTTGAAAACTTGATGGAAAGGTTTCTGAAGAATATTGGTCAATACATTCAGACGACCACGGTGAGCCATACCGATAACGACTTCTTCGACCCCAAGTTCAGAGCCACGATTGATGATGGCATCTAAACCCGCGATGGTACTTTCGCCACCTTCGAGCGAGAAGCGTTTTTTACCTAAGAATTTAGTATGCAAGAAGTTCTCGAATGCAACGGCTTCGGTCAATTTCTCCAAAATTCTCGCTTTAGCTTCTTTCGATGGTTTGAAGTTTAGGTATTCGTTCTCAATCTTTTTACGAAGCCAGCTTTTGGCACGGCGGTCGCGGATGTACTGATACTCGAAACCGATTTTGCCAAGATACACTTTGCGAAGTGCATCGACGATTTCGCGAAGAGATGCTGGGCGACCAAAAACCTCGATACCTGCTTCAAAAACCGTATCTAAGTCACTTTCTGAAAGATTGAAGTCTTTAAGCTCTAATTCAGAAACGTGAGCAAAACGGCGAGGCCCAATAGGGTTGATGTCCGACAGCAAGTGTCCGCGTTGGCGGTATCCACGAATTAAGTGAACAACCTCCATCTCTTTACGAGTATGCTCGGCCGAAACACCCTTTACAACTGGTGCTGCTGCACCGTTGCCATTTGTGCTATGACCATTACCGCCCCATTCTTGATTGAATTCAAACCCTTTGAAGAAGTCTTGCCAACTTTTATCTACTGAGTTAGCATCTTGTTTATATTGCTCGTAGAGAGCGTCTATTGCCGCAACATCGGCATTGGCAATGTACGAAAATTTATCCATTTTTAGATTTTATTCATTGAGTTACTCCGCCTCTAAAATTTTTATTTAATCTCGGCAAATTACACCATTTACAAATGGGTAAAATCGCCTATTTAAAGTTTAAATTTTTGGAGTTTCGTAACTAAACCCTGCGAAATTTCGCAAAGTTAGTTTATGGTTTTTAATAAATTAACAAATTATTGATAGAAATTAATATTCTAATTTACAAGTAAATCCAAATTGGTGATAAATAATTGTTTTTTGTGATTTTATGAATAAAAAATTTGATTATATCAAGATTTTTCCTACATTAACATATAATAATTGAATCGCACCAATAATTGTTTTTTTTATGCTACAAAGTGTTAAAATAATACTATCCTTATGATAAATATTTTGCATTAATTTGTGAAATAATTTCATTGTTTTTACATCCCAGAATACTATACTTTATTGTGTGCTGAAATAAGCATGTTAAAATCGTATTGCCCAATTGTTAACATAACTTTTCTTAATCTAATTTTTTTTAATCAAAATTTATTCTTTTATGAAACAAAACTTCTACCTTAAAAGTATCGCCTTTCTCTCGATTTTCTTGGCGACACTCACCGGAGTGTTGGCACAAGAAATGAAAGTGTCGGGAAAAGTGGCGGAAGCAAATGGAGACCTCCTATACGGGGTGAATGTCTTGATAAAAGGCACAAGTACTGGTACAACAACCGATGCACAAGGGAAGTACTCAATCAGCGTAAAAAAGGGGCAGACCCTTACGTTTAGCTACATCGGTTATACCTCAAAAGAGGTTGTAGTGGGCAACAGCACCACGATTGATGTAGAATTAGAAACCGACGCAAGCACAATGGGCGAGGTTGTAGTAACAGCCCTCGGTGTAAGCCGCGAAAAACGAGCACTTCAGTATTCTATCCAAGAAGTAAATGGCGATAAGTTTACTCAGGCTCGTGTAAATAACTTGGGTAACTCGCTTTCGGGTCGTATTGCGGGCGTAAACGTAACAACACCTGCCAACGGTGCGGGTGGTTCGTCGAGGATTATCATCAGAGGTAATAAGTCGTTGGGTGGGCAAAACCAACCACTTTATGTAATTGATGGTGTTCCGATGGATAACAGCCAGGGTGGCTCGGTTGGTCTTTGGGGTGGCTCAGATGGTGGCGATGGTCTTACATCTTTAAACCCAGATGATATTGAGTCTATTACGGTATTGAAAGGTGCAAACGCTGCGGCTCTCTATGGTTCTCGTGGTGGTTATGGTGTAATCAACATCACAACCAAAAAAGGAACAAAAAGAAAAGGGATTGGTCTTGAGTACAACATGAACTATGTGGCCGAAGCCCTCAATAACCAAGCTGATTTACAAACGAAATACGGACAAGGTGCTTATATCAATGGTGTAGCTACTGCTCCGACGACCGTTCAGCAATCATCTGATTGGGGTTTACAAGGCTGGGGACCAGCTCTTGATGGCCGAATGGTAATGGGTGTCGATGGGGTTCAAAGACCTTATACTTATGCAGGCGATAATTTCTCACGTTTTTTCCAAACTGGTAATGCACTTACAAATTCGGTGGCATTGACTGGTGGAAATGGGCAGCAGAATTTCCGTTTAGGATTTGCCGACTTACGCTCTTCTACAATCACTCCAAATTCTGGATTTGACCGTACAAACGTCTCGTTTTCGACCAATTCAAAATTTGGTAAACGAGTAACCGTCACGGGTAAGATTTTATACACAAGAGAATCTACCAAAAACCGAGCTCGTGTATCAGACTCTCCGGGTAATGCCAACGAAGCCGTTTGGAGATTACCTGCCAACGTAAACGTAGAAGACACCAAAGGAGACCCTAACAAACCAGGTGCGATTCCTGCTGGTTGGGACCCTGCTCTCTATGCGGCGGGTAACCGATATGCGGGTTTAGAGTTTCTCTCAAATTACTCAAACTTCTGGGGTTCTAATGCATATTTTGCAGCATATCAATTCAAAAACAACACAAAAAGAGACCGTATAACTGCTTCGGCGGCTATCAGATACGACATCACAGATTATTTATATGTGCAAGGCCGTATGAGTGCCGATAATTATTACACCAAATATGAAGGTCTTACTCCGCAAGGAACGGGCTATCAGACTGGCGGTAGTATCGGGGAGTATTTCCAACAAAACCAAGAAAACAATACCGACATCATGATAGGTTTCAATGATGATTTTGGTAAACTTTCGGTCAATACCTTTGTAGGGGGTAATAAGCAATTTGGTAAATTTGAGAGAATCTCTGCCAATGGTAACGGTTTCTCGGTGCCTTTCTTCCATGCACTCAATGTTGCCAATAACCGTAACTTTGGCTATGATTTCAGTCAATCTGGTATTAATTCGATATTTGGTTCGGCCGAAATTGGCTGGGATAATTACCTTTTCTTGACGGCCACGGCTCGTAAAGACTGGTTCTCGATTCTAAACGGAAAAGGTATTCTTTATCCATCGGTTGGTTTGAGCTGGGTTGCCACAGACATGATTAAAGACAAACTACCAGATTGGTTTACGTTTGGTAAGCTGAGAGCGTCTTGGGCTCAGGTGGGTTTGACAGGCTCACTCGGGGCATATCAGCTATCGCAACCTTACGGCTTAAACGGAAACCCTCACTTGGGTCGCAACATGGCAAGCTTTGCCAACAAAGGCACAATTGCCAACCCAAATCTCGAACCAGCTCTCTCAACCGAGTTAGAATTTGGTGTTGATTTGAAATTCTTTAACGGAAGATTGGGTGTCGATGTGGGTTATTATGACCAAAATACAACCAACGATATTTTGAATGCTTCAATCTCGGCGGCGTCTGGCTTTACGAGTACATCGGTAAACATTGGTAAATTAAGAAACCGTGGTATCGAGCTTTTGATTAGCGGAAATCCGATAAAAGGAAAGGCTGTTCAGTGGGAGACCTCATTCAATTTCGCTAAAAACAACAACAAAGTAATTAGTTTGATAGAAGGTGCTACCGAGCTTACTTTTGAAGAATCAAGAACTCGTACAACATTCATTAAACACGTTGTGGGGTATCCTTACGGTGTGATTACGGGTGTGACTCAAAAGAAAATCAACGGTCAACCAGTTTATACTGCCGATGGTCTGCCAGTTAGAAATGATGCTTACGAAATCATCGGAAACTCGGTGGCTAAATGGACAGGTGGTTGGAACAACACATTGTCATATAAAGGAGTTAATCTTGATTTCTTGATTGATGTAAAAGCTGGCGGAAATATCCACTCTGGTACAAACCAAAGTATAGACCAGTGGGGCTTCTCTCAGAGGTCGCTACAAGGTAGAGCGGGCGAAGAGCCATTGACTCTAACTGGAGTTAACGAAAAAGGCGAACCACTTAACCTTACACTTACGCCTCAACAAGCATCAAACTACTGGGGTAACTTAGGAAACCGCGATGCCGCAGCGTATTTGTACGATGCAAGTTTTATCAAACTTCGTCAGCTTACATTAGGATACGATTTACCTAAATCAGTAGTAGGCAAGACTCCATTCAACAAAGTAACGCTTTCGTTTGTGGGTAGAAATTTGGCGGTATTATTCAAGAATATCCCAAATGTTGACCCCGAATCAACCTACGCTTTCAGTGGCGGTGCTCAAGGTCTCGAATACTTCGGTGTTCCTGCGACCAGAAGTTACGGTATCAACCTAAGTATTACTTATTAATCCTAAATTTTTTGACAATGTATATGAAAAAAATATTTATAAGCTGCTTAGCATTAGTTTTATTTAATAGCAGTTGCGATACAGATGAGCTGAAAGAGTTAAATATTAACCCGCAAGCTCCGAACACAATTGATATGAATTTCTTGATGACATCGGCCCAATTGGGTACGGCATCGGGTGGTTCGAGAGGCGATAACCGCTACATTGACTGGCGTACAAATATTGGTATGATGGGTCATGCGATTCAGCAGATTGCAAATATTGGTGGTGGTATCGCTCCGGGTGATAAATACACCGATAACGGCGAGACTAACACTGCTCCGTGGGAATTTCTTTACAATGATGTTTTGCAAAACTTAGCCGAAATCATCAGACAAACTGGTCCTGGTGGTTTTGAAGAAGGTCGAAGAAAAAATATGCGTGAAGCTGCTCGTATTTTGAAGGCTTATAATTTCATGCGTTTGACCGATTATTACGGAAATATTCCTTACGAAGAAGCCCTAAAGGGTATTTCGGGTGGTATTTTCTTTCCTAAATACACGGCACAGTCGGCCATTTATGCCGATTTGTTGAAAGAGGTTTCGGAGGCTACAACGGCTTTGAACACTTCAAACCCCGATGATGGTTTTGCTAATGCCGACCTTTTTTACGGTGGAAATGTAGCGAAGTGGAAAAAATTCGGGAACTCGCTTTTGTTGCGTTTGGCAATGCGTATTTCTAACGTGGATGCCGCCAAAGCAAATGAATTTGTTGCTAAAGCAGTGGCAGGTGGTGTAATGACCGAAATGTCTGACCGTGCGATGATTAAGACATCTCTCGGGCCAAGCGAATGGACCAACCAAAACGGTATCTCTCGTGCGTTTGCACAGGGCGATGGTGGTCAGCCTTCGCCATTGAGTGCGACATTGGTAAATTGGCTTAAAGCTAAAAAAGACCCACGTTTGTTGATTTTCTCGGGTGGTGTAAAAGGCAATATGGCTTTCGATGCTCAGAAGGGTCTTCCAAACGGATTGGATGCTGGTACGCTTCAAACATTTTTGGGCAAGCCGGGTGCTAACGTTTTAGAAGAATTCTCAATCATTAATCCTAAAATGTTGGATGATGATGAAGACTACGTATTCATGAATTTCTCGGAGGTAGAGTTCTTATTGGCAGAGGCTGCCGAAAGAAAAATCGGTGGTGTAACTGATGCGGCTGGACACTATAATAAGGGTGTAAAAGCGGCTCTTCAACAATGGGACCACTACGATGCTTCGCTTAAAGTATCGGATGCCGATGCAGCAGCTTACATTGCGGCTAATCCTTATAAAGGCTTAGAGTCTATCGGTGAGCAAATGTGGGTTTCTAAATTCTTTAACTGGTGGGATGCTTGGGCAGACTGGAGAAGAACGGGCTTCCCTAAATTGACACCGGTAAACTACCAAGGAAACGTAACTGGCGGAACTATCCCACGTAAATTGAGGATTCCGAATGGTGAAGTAGCTATCAACGGTGCTAACTTCCAAGCGGGTGCTTCGTTGCCAAACGAATACACAACCAAAGTTTGGTGGGATGGCGGAAAATAAAATTTTGATTTAAAAAATAGGATTAGATATAAATGAGGCGGGTCAATTCTCGCCTCATTTTATTTAGAAAGCAGTAGAAAGTAAAGTTTGCAGAGTAAGAATTAGTTCTTAGTATTTGCTCCTTGGCGAGCAATGATTATTAAAAGTCATTCGGACTTTCATTATTTGTTCGGTCGAAGACAGACCTACAAGTCGGAAGTCTTCGACCAGTTGGGTTGTGAAATAACATCGTCAAAAATAAGGGATAGAATCCGTGGCACGGCTCGAACCATTAACATTGAAAATCAGGCTATTATGGTTTAGCCGTGTCACGGTTTTTTTAGGGAAGTTTTTTCACGTACTATAAAATGCAAAAGAAACTTGGTGGGGTCGTTCAGAGAACGACAATTCCATTGTGGCAAACGCAACTACGAAGTGGGACACTTCGCAGAGCGGGGTAAATTCTCTCGCCTCATTTTATTCAAAACCCAATCGAAAGCACTTTATCATTATTTCGTGCTAAAATCAATTGGTTTTTTATCATCACGACATCTCTGAATTCGCCTTTGAGATTCAATGGTTTTGCAATGAATTTTTTATCTTTTTGTCCTAACAGAACCAACCCTCTCGACGCGGCATGACGCCCCATTTGGGGTTTGAGAGCATAAAAATTACCTGCTAAGAAGACATCTTTTATACCATCTTTATTGAAATCTGATACGTTTATGGCAAAAATTGGGGCAAATTGTGCTTCAATTGGTAATTGAGCGATGGTAAAGTTTCCGTTGCCGTCATTCCATAAAACAGAACTCGCCAAAGTTTCTGATTGGTACGTGACTAAATCATTTGGTTGAGTTGCAAACAAATCTTCGTAGGTCATTTTGGCAAAGTCTGCGTATTTTAAACCTTCTTTTTTGAGAGACGGAATCTGAGCCGTCAGCTCGATTTTGGGTGCCCACGGATACAACTTCGGGGTCATTGGCGGAAACCAATTGATGATAAATTCTGATTTACCGTTTTGGTCAAAATCCGCGACCTTCATATTGATTGGACTATCTTTTGAGGTTCTGAATTTAGAATTCAATCCCCAATTCCCAACCACCAAATCCACGTTTCCGTCGTTGTCTAAATCTTCGGCTTTGATACGCTGCCACCAACCCGACGAACCACCAATCGGTTTGACTTCACCGATGATTCCGTTGTCATTTTTAAAAACGGTTATCGGCATCCAGTCGCCAACTACGGTGAGGTCAGTCCAGCCGTCTTTATCGGTATCGGCCCAAGCGGCATCGGTGACCATGCCCAAATCGGCAAAACTTGCGGGTGTAATATCTTGCCATTGTCCGCCCACATTTTTTACGAGATAATGTTTGGGTTTTAGACCATAACTGCCCACCACGCACCTTGCTCCAAAGAAAACATCGATAAAGCCATCTTTATCAACATCCGCAACTTGGATTGTGGATAAATTGGCAACCAAAGGCGGTATTCGGGATGGGTCAACTCGAAAATTCCCTTTGCCATCATTGATGTACAGCCTCACGATAAACTTGATGCTCTCGGCGGGTTCGTTACCTCCCGAACCAATGAGCAAATCTAAATCGCCATCGTTTTCTAAGTCGAAAAATGCACCGCAGGTGCTTTCAAAACCTTTGTCATTATCAAAAATTGCTTTGTTGCTTTGGGTGAATTTTCCGTTGGCGGCCTGTACAAATAGCTTATCAGCATCATCTTTTGCACCCAAAAGCAAGACGTCTTCGAGTCCGTCTTTGTTGACATCGGCTTTCAGAATCCGTGGACCTTCGGTTGAGAGCATTTGGTTTAGTAGAATCTCTTGGTTAAAGTCATTAAACTCGTTCTCTTTGTGGAATGCCTCTGTCCCAAAAAGCTGTGAACTTAGGTCTTGGTACGCAAACTGCGAAAATGGTTTTGGTGAATATTTACCCGAGGCATTGCTCTGGTTGAGGGAAATTTTCTGATTGGTTTTGATGCCCTTTAACTCTTGAAAACTCCCATCGGCCCAAATTACGGTCAGTTTTTCGATACTTTCGGAATCGCCCAATCCAAAAACTAAATTTGGCTCAATGCTACTCTGAAACCCTCGATTGGTGTAATTCTCTTTTACCCAGATTTTACCTTTATTTTCGATGATTACCTTTGCTCCAATCCCAAACGGATTGGCGGTTTTACCCTTGAAATCAAGTTTTAGGTAATTACCAATCTTACTTTCGGAACTCAAATTTTTGTAAATCGCCGATGGTTGGTTGAGGTTGTTGACAACGAGGTCTAAATCTCCATCGTTGTCGAGGTCGGCATAGGCCGAGCCGTTACTAAAAGTTTTGCTTCCGAGACCGATACTGGCTGCTTGATTCTCAAATTGTAAATCAGTTTTATTGACAAATGCGTAGTTTGAGAGCGGAGTCGAGGGCATTTTTTCGGTTAGGCTTTGTGTATCGTGGGTTCTATCAATTCCTTCCAAAAATTCACGAAAATCGCCATCCATAATATCACGATTGATGCCATTTGACACAAAAATGTCGTTTTTGCCATCGTTCTGAAAATCAAAAATCAATGCTCCCCACGACCAATCGGTAGCCGAAACTCCCGCCAGATTGGAGATTTCCTGAAAATACCCCTTGCCGTTGTTTAGTTGCAAACAGTTTTGTGGAAGCTGATAATGGTAGTTGGCTCGGTATTTCAAATCTTCGATGTGATACGGCTCAAAAACCATTTTGGTTTGGATTCGTTCTTGGTCGGCCGATAGCATGTCGGTCGTAAAAATTTCGGAGAATCCATCGCCATTAATATCGGCAATATCGGCTCCCATGCTCGACGTACTCACGTAGTCGGTGCGGTTGCTGAGGTCTTCGGTAAAAGTGCCGTTGCCATTGTTGATATAGAGGTAATCTCGTTCAAAAAAGTCATTCGAGATATACAAATCAGGTAGATTATCGCCATTCAAATCGCCGGTGGCAACTCCCAAACCAAAGCCAATCGCCGAACTATAAATACCTGCTTCTTGGGTAACATCAGTGAACCCCCCTTTGGTGGCAAGGTCATTTCGCATTAATTTATCGCCTCCGAGCAGGTCGGGAGTATTCCGCATACTCGAATACAATTCTATTTTGCCCGGATTTTTGAAAGAATTATTCAGAATATAGCAATCCAAATCGCCATCGGCATCATAATCAAAAAATGCTGCGTGGGTGCTGTATCCTTGGTTATTGAGGTTATATTCTTTGGCTCGTTCGGTAAAAGTGCCGTTTTGGTTATTGATGAATAACTCATTTTCTTTGTTATCGCCTTTGACGTCTCCCGAATTACAAACATAAATATCGAGCCAGCCATCGCCATTGACATCGGCCATGCTCACGCCCGTACTCCACGCACGAGTACCGCCAACACCTGCTTTTTCGGTGATGTCTTCAAATTTTAGTCCCCCTTTATTGAGAAAAAGACGATTTTTTGATTGGTTAGATGTAAAGTAAATATCAGCGAGACCGTCGTTGTTAATATCGCCAATTGCCACGCCGCCGCCGTTGTAAAAATTGCGGTAGGTCAGGATATTGAAATCTTTGGTTTCTTTGACACTATTCGTAAAATCAATGCCCGAATCTTCGATTAATTCAAAAATCGGGGTGTTTTGGGTAGATTCTTTGTTGCACGAAAGCAGTGCGGTCAATAAAAAGAGTAATGTAAAGGTTTTGAAATTCATATTGTTAAAAGTCTTAGTTCTATGATGAGCTTCCGAATCGTAAATTCGAGAGAGCAAAAGGGCTGTTCGAGATTTGCAATCTCGAACAAAACTGTAAAGAATTTGAAATTCTAAATCATTTTCTAAAAACACTCGTTCCGTCAGAACCCATGTAAGCACCCCACTTTATTGGCTCTTTGATTTTGATAGACGACGATATTCGCTTGGTTGTCATGCCCAGAAAAAGCATGAGGTCGGTTCCGTAATTAAAATACTGATTGTACACGATGTCGATATAGCCATCGGCATCGAGGTCGCCGATATAAGGAGTCGAAAAAATATTCTTAAATCGAGCGGCTTTATCAATCTCTTGTATAGATTTTTTGGCGAAATCTATCGCTATTAGCTTATTGGTAACATTGAGTTTAGAATTATCGACAAATCCACGGTTGCAGTCATATTCGTTGATACTAATAATGGCTTCGTCGGTACCGTCATCGTTCAAATCATAAATTACAGGCGACGAAAAACCCGTACAACCCAGATAGTTCTGATAGGCAATTTGTCCAGTTCTGCCATCAATCATGACCTGCACCGAGCCTTTGCTATCGGGCCAAACGCCCTTACTCGTAAATGTGAAAAAATCGGAGGTATCATCGCCCGTAAAATTCCCAACCGCAAAGGCATTACTGCTTTCGGTGTCGGGTACTTTATTTTGCCAAATCGGTTTAAGGGTTTTGCCATCAATCGCAAAAATGCTGCTCCCGTGCGAAATCGCCACAAAATCTAAATAACCATCATTGGTAATATCAACCGCTACGGGCGGAGCAATAAAACCATGATTTTTTTCGGATGCGATGGGTTTAGATTCTTTCAAATTTCCTTTTTTGAGGGCATCGAGAGTGGTGAGGTAGAGGGTCCCGCTGATGGTTTCGCCACCCGTACCGAAAACTACGTACTCTTTGCCGTCGGGTTGTTTTAGGTAAATCGGCGGTGTGTAAGATTCGAGTCCGTCGGGTGTTGGTGCTGCCGCAATGACATTGGCATTTTTGCTATCTAAAATCATCAAAACTCCCGGAAAACGGTCTTTCATCGTGTTAGGAGCCGCCTTTGGGTTGCCACCACATTGCACCAATAAATCTTCTATTTTATCGCCGTTTTGGTCGGGTAATACTTGCGAATTATGGAAATTGTACTTCGTAAACTGCAAAACCGAATCTTTTTGTTTGGCCTCGTCATATTGCCATTTCCAGATGATTTTACCATTTTTGCCATTGAGAGCCATCAAATTATTGGAGCGTCCGCCAATAACCACATCTTTTGTGCCATCCGAATCAATATCCAAAAGAGTTGCAGAGCCATAAATTTGGTCGTTTGAGGCTTGAGTCCAGAGCGTTTCACCCGTTTTGCCATCGAAAGCCACCACGCCAAAGTTCGACTCTTGGTATTCGTCTTTGCCCGCACCCATCACAATATCGAGTGTGCCGTCATTATTCAAGTCGGTAGCTCGCGGCGACGACTGCGAACCAATGACCGCTATAGATTTACTCCAGACGAGTTCGGTTTTTTTATTCTTGCAAGAGGCAATCAAAACACACAAAACAACGTACACAAATGGGCTTTTTAGAGTAGCCTTCATCAGATTTTGGGATTGAAAGATAGATTACAGTTTATATCGTAAAAATATAAAATATCTACCTATAAAACTAAGAAAAACCCAAGCGTTTCGATAAAAAATATGGGCTATTGTATTAATTTTAGGGCTTAATTCAATTTTTCTAATATGCGATACTTTTTCTACATAATTGTAGCTTTTTTGATTTTTGGATGTGAGAATAACAACTCTATTTTTAAGAAATTAGACGCCGACGACACCAACATTCACTTTATTAATAAAATCGAAGAAACCGAAAAAGATAACGTCCTCAGTTACGAATACTTCTATAATGGTGGGGGAGTTGCCGCCGCCGATTTTAACAACGATGGCTTGGTAGATTTGTATTTTACGGCTAATCAAGGTAGCGATAAATTGTACATCAATAAAGGCAAATTAGAGTTTGAGGATATTACCGAAAAGGCTGGGATTTCGTGGAATGGAGAATGGAAAACGGGCGTAACGGTCGTTGATATAAACAACGATGGCTGGCAGGATATTTATGTGTCGGTTTCGGGGAATATTGATAATCCGAATCTCCGTAAAAACAAACTTTACATCAACAATGGAAAATCCTCCTCTCAGTCGGGAGAGGGGTCAGGGGAGAGGTTGACGTTCACCGATAAAGCTGCCGAATATGGCTTAGACCTGCATACTTATACTACCCAAACGGCATTCTTCGATTTTGATAAAGACAACGATTTAGATGCGTATGTACTCAACCACAATGTCAAAGATTTTAAGCGTTTCGATGTAGCGGCTATCCGATTTATGCGTGATTCGCTGGCGGGGCATAGACTTTTAGAGAATGTTGATGGCAAATTTACCGACATCAGCGAAAAAGCAGGTATCAAAGGCAACCCGATTGGATTTGGGTTGGGTATCAATATTACCGACCTCAACAACGATGGTTGGCAAGATATTTATGTATCAAACGATTATCTCGAAGAAGATTACCTTTACATCAATCAACAAAACGGTACTTTTAAAGACGAAATCAAGGCAAAAACCAACCATATCAGCTACTTTTCGATGGGTAACGACATCGGCGATATTAACAATGACCTCCTGCCCGATATTCTGACGAGCGATATGCTTCCCGAAGATAACAAACGCCAAAAGTTGCTTTTTGGTCCCGATAAATACGATGCCTACCTAAATATGCTTCGCAATGATATTCATCCGTCATTTATGCGAAATATGCTCCAAATTAACAACGGAGACGGTACTTTTAGCGAGATTGGGCAAGTGGCGGGGCTATCGAATACCGATTGGACCTGGTCGATTTTAGCCGCCGATTTTGATAACGATGGCTTCAAAGATGTGATGATGACCAACGGCTATTTGCGTGACTACACCAATATGGATTTTATGAAATATTACGCCGACGAAGGCTCGCAAGAGGGCGTGAGTATATTGGATGTTGTCAAGAAAATGCCCTCGACTCAAGTGGCAAATTATATCTTTAGAAACGAACAAAACCTAACATTTAGTAATAAGCAAAAAGAATGGGGTTTTGATAAGGCTGTTATCTCGAACGGAGCCGTTTATGCCGATTTAGACAACGATGGCGACTTAGAAATTATCACCAATAACATCAACGAAGAGGCTTCTGTTTTTAAAAATCTCAGTACCGAGCAGAAGGCAGGTAACTACTTAAATATCCAATTAGAATCAGAGAAAAAATACGGTACTAAGTGTTATGTTTTTGCGGGGCAAACTTCTCAATATCAAGAATTTACGCCAACGCATGGTTATCAGAGTAGTATCATGGGGCCATTGCATTTCGGACTCGGGAGTAGTGAAAAAATTGATAGCTTAGTCATTGTTTGGAACGACGGAAAAGTACAAAAACAGACCAATATTCAAGCCAATCAATTGCTCAAAATCAAGTACGCTCCAAACGCTACATCTTTTATCGTACCGATTCAGAAAACGTTATTTACCGAGACAAATTCGCTCGATTTTACGCACGGACAGATTCCGCTCAATGATTTTAGCCGTCAGATTTTACTGCCACAAATGTATTCATATCAAGGCCCAAGAATGGCCAAAGGTGATGTAAACAAAGACGGCCTCGAAGATATTTTTATTGGAGGAGGCAAAGGTCAGGCTGGTGAACTGTTTATTCAGCAAAGTGGTGGCAGTTTCGCAAAAAGCAGCCAAACTACATTTAAACAAGACGAACTCTGCACCGATACTGATGCCGTTTTCTTTGATGTCGAAGGCGATGGCGATTTAGATTTGTACGTCACGAGTGGCGGATACGAATACTTGCCCAATGATTTAGTATTACAGAATCGACTGTATTTGAATGACGGTAAAGGTAATTTTACCAAGACTTTCGATGCTTTTGATGATACGCCTTATGCTGATTGTGCCGTAGAAACGATTGATTTTGACCGTGACGGCGACCTCGATTTATTTGTGGCAGGTTCGGTTGTTCCGCTCAATTATCCGATTCACAATCCGAGCCGATTGTACAGAAACGATAAAGGTAAATTTACCAAAGTAGAGAATCCTATTTTTAATGATTTGGGGATTCTGACCGATGTTATCGCCATAGATTATGACAAAGACGGCTGGCAAGATTTGATTGCAGTAGGTGAGTGGACGGGCATTATTTGTCTAAAAAATAACAAAGGAAATCTTGAGAAATTCAACGATAATCTAAGCCAAATCAAAGGTCTTTGGCAGAGAATCTACGCCGATGATTTTGATAAAGATGGCGATTTAGACGTTGTTGTGGGTAATTATGGTCTAAATTCACAACTAAAAGCTACCGACAAAGAGCCGATGTCTATGGTTTATGAAGATTTTGATGATAACGGTCGTCTTGACCCTATTTTATCGTATTATATTCAAGGTAAAAATTATCCGTTTTACAGCCGCGATGAGCTTTCGGAACAGCTCGTAGCATTGAAGAAAAAATATACATCGCACGAGTTGTATTCAAACGCCACGACCGAAGAGGTGCTGACGGTTTTTCCGACCAAGCAACCCAAAAAACTCGAAGCTAATACACTGGAAACCATTTATTTAGAGAATAAAAACGGTGGTTTTGAGGTTAAAAAATTACCGATTCAGGCTCAATTTTCGCCAGTATTTGCCATCACCTCAACCGATATAAATAAAGACGGATTTGCTGACTTGGTACTCGGTGGTAATCAGTCACACGGCAGGATTCGTATCGGTAATATTGATGCTAACTACGGGCAAATATTCTTAAATGATGGCAAAGGTGGTTTCAGATTCTATTCAAATCTGGGTGTGAGAGGCGATGTGAAAGACCTGAAAGTTATTGGTAATCAGTTGTTTGTGGGAGTAAATAGCAATAAGACAAGGGTGTTTAGGCTGAATTAGAAATACACTTTGGCATAATAAAAGAGGTGGGCCGACAACCCACCTCTTTTTGTTCATACGTTCTTGTTAAGCATCTTTACTCAACTGCTTCTTTTTATCTAAAGTCATCAGTAACGCTGGTAGCAGCACCAAATTACAAATCATACCCATCAAAAGCGTTATCGAAACTAAAAATCCTAAGAAAACTGTACCTTTAAAGTTGGATGCAACGAAAATTCCGAATCCGAAGAAAAGGATAAACGCCGTGTAAAACATACTGATACCCGTGTACATGATTGTCTCGGTGATGGCTTCGCTGACGGTTTTGCGGGCGTTCTTAACTTCGTCTTTGTATTTGGTCAAGAAATAGATGGTGCCGTCGGATGAAATCCCAAACGCAATACTGAATACAAGAATGGTTGTTGGTTTGAGCGGAATCCCGAAATATCCCATTACTCCAGCCGTAATGATGAGTGGCACAACACTCGGAATCGCCGAAATCAAGACCATTCGGGCATTGAAAAACTGCGTAGCCATCACAATCAGAATCAAGAATATGGCCAATAACGTACTTTCGGCAAGATTCTGGAGTAGGTAATCGTTTCCTTTCGTAAAAACTACACCATTACCCGTAATCGTAGCATCAATTCGCTCTTCTTTGGGTTTCATTTTGCCCAATTCGCTATCATAATTAAAAATCGTATCAATTTTTGGTTGGAGGGTTTCGTACAAATATCTGAGTCGAACCGTGCCAGCATCGCCGCACTGAAAACTCACACGAGTGTATCGGCGGGTACTATCCATAAATGCCGCAAACGGATTGGTCTTGCCTTTCAAATCATTCAATGTCCCCGAATATTCGGTCAGTTTCTGCAATTCTAAAGCCCCCGGTAGCTGATAGTATTTTTCATCTCCGCCACGATACCCTTGGTAAACAAACTTGATGGCTTCTACGATAGAAATCGGATTGGTGAAGTCTTCGTATTTGGCAAATTCACGTTGCATTACCTTGATTTTAGTCAATACCTGCGGGTTCAGAATCCCATTCTCTTTATGGGTATCAATCACAACCTCAAAAGGCACGATTCCCTTAAAGTTCTTTTCGATAAACTTCAAATCGGCATAAATTGGGTCTTTTTCGGGCAAATCATCCACAATAAAACCGATGGCTTTCATGCGAGTCATACCATAAATCGAAACTATTGACAGGATGACTATCGTCCAATAAATAGGTGTCCGACGAGTATGAACCATGCGGTTTACAAAACTCAAGAACTGTGTGATATACTTATTGTCTAAATGCTTGACGTGCTTGCGGCTCGGTGGTGCCGAATAACTAAATAATGACGGAATGAGTATCATCGAAATCGCCCAAGTGGACATGATACAAACCGCCGCCACAAGGCCGAATTCGAGCAGAAGCGGGCTTCCGGTAAAATAAAATACCCCAAAACCAATCGTTGTTGTTACGTTTGCCAGAAATGTCGTTTTACCAATTTTCTCAATCGAAACCGCCAAAGCACGCATTTTATCGCCATGCTTGACAAATTCTTCTTGGTATTTATTGATTAAAAAAATGGAATTTGGGATACCGATAACGATAATCAATGGTGGAATCAGTCCTGTCAGAATCGTGATTTTGTAATTCAACAAAACGATATACCCAACCGACCAAATAACCGAAAGCAAAACCAAAAATGCCGAATACAAAACCGCTCTAAACGACCTAAAAAATAGATACAAAATACCAATCGTAACGGCAAATGCCAAAAGCATGAATTTGACCATTTCGTCGGTAACTTTCGACATAAAATTGGTACGAATAAACGGCATACCCGAATAGTGCATCTCAATATTCATCTTTTTGCCAAAAGCATCGGCTTCGGCCTGAATCTCGCGTACAATCGTGATGCGGCTTTTAGAATTAAGTTTACTTTGGTCGAATGTAACGGCCATTAGGTGAGCATTGCCTTCGGGACTATAAATGAATCCACGGTAAAAAGGATACTTAGCAATTTTGGCTTTTATCGAATCTACTTCGGCTTGTGTCGTTGGTCGTTGAGGAACAATCGGAGGGAGTTCAAATCGTTTTAGGCTATCGTTTCGCTTGATTTCAAAGAGATTAGCATTCGATATTACACTTTTGATGCCTTCGATACTCTTGATTTTTTTACTTAAATCGTACCACTCATTAAAAGTGTTTAGCTCATAAATTTTGTCGCTCTCTATGGCTATCACCATAACGTTGCCGTCTTCGCCAAAACGTTTTTTGAAATCCTCGTAAACTTTGTAGCTATCATCTGTTTGAGGTAGAATTTTTGCTAATTCATAAGCCAACTGAATTTTCGAGGCCATGAATCCCATAAAAACCGTAATGATTGCCAATAAAAACAACCAAACGGGGCGATTTTTTAGAATTATTCGTGAAACGTTGTACCAGAACATTTAAGAAATTACATTGAGAGTTTAGGTTATAGTATATATCTTCATCATCCGAAAATATATGCAAAATTGCACTTTTAGGAGATTACCTAAAAACTTATTCTATTAATTTTAATAAATCAAACTATTTCAAAATACCTTTTCAACTCCCAATCGGTTACGACTCGCCCAAATTGTCGCCATTCCCAATCACGAGTTTGGCAGAAGTGCTGAACGAATTTTTCGCCAAACAACTCCACCGCAACCGCCGAATACTGCATATTTTGGGTTGCTTCGTCGAGGTTTCGAGGTAAAACGCCGTTGCTCATATCACGGTAGCCATTGCCAACGGTAGCGGGCTGTTCGAGTTTCAGATTCTTCTTGATTCCGTACAATCCAGCCGCCAAACAAGCCGCCAAAGCCAAATACGGATTGGTATCGGAGCCAACCACTCGGGTTTCGAGTCGAGCCGATTTTTTTCCCGCTGGCAAAGCCCGCAAAGCCACCGTGCGGTTATCTACACTCCAAGTCAGCGTTGTTGGGGCCCACGCACCTTCTACCAAACGTTTATAGCTATTTACTGTCGGGGCAATCATCGGCAAAATATGCGGCAGGCAAAACAACTGTCCAGCCATGTAGCTACGCATTGTTTCGCTGATGTTATCGGCCGATTTTTCGTCGTAGAATAGATTTTTCTTAGAATCGGCATCCCAAAGACTTTGATGCACATGCCCGCTACAACCAGGTAGGTTTTCGTTGATTTTGGCCATAAACGTAGCCATAATGCCGTTTTTATAGGCAATTTCTTTTACCGATGATTTGAACAAAACGGCTCTATCGGCGGCTTCGAGAATATCAGAATACGTAATGGCGGCTTCGTAAACACCCGGGCCAGTTTCGGTATGGAGGCCTTCGAGCGGAATATCAAATTTTGTAAGATTATCAAACAAAGCAGTCATGTAATCGTTGCGGAGTGTACTACGCAATATCGAATACCCAAACATCCCCGGAGTCATTGGCTTGAGATTCTGAAAGCCTTTTTCGTTGACCGAATTAGGTGTTTCTTCAAAATTAAACCATTCAAATTCTTGCGAAAAATAAGGTTTGAAGCCCATGTTTTCGGCTTCGTTTATTACTTTTTTCAATAATTGTCTCGGACAAACATAAGACGGCGAGCCATCGTCTTGAATCATCTCACCCAAAAAAAACGGAATATCATTCTCCCATGGAATCTTCCGAAAAGTGCTTAAATCGAGTCTTGCTTTGGCATCAGGATACCCCGAATGCCAACCCGTGAAATCGGTATTATCGTAGCAAACGTCGGCCATATCCCACCCAAAAATTACATCACAAAAACCGAGATTAGACTGGATAACCGATAGAAATTTATCTCGACTGATGTATTTTCCACGCAAAACTCCGTCAATATCGGCGATTGCCAATTTTATTTTACCCGATGGATGATTTTGTACGTATTCGATAATGGCTTGCTCGGTCATAGTTTTATTTGTAGAACGAGTTTTTAACTCGTTTGAGGTTGATGTTTTAAATTTATAAAAAGGATTCTGATAAACAAATTTACTGACTTATAAACTATCATTTGGGGTGTGAATCTGAAAGCAAGAAAAAATAAACTCTCTTTACAACCAATTGTTGCTAAATCGAATCATTGAAGAAAAACACACCTAACACATATAATTATGAAAAATCTATGGATTATCTTACTTAGCTTTTTAGCATTTTCATGCTCAAAACCCAATGCCGTCGTCAGCCCTAAACTCACCAGTAAAGATGTCAAAGGGCGATACGAACTCGTCAAGATAGACAACCGCCCGACTTGCTGTAATGCAGGAGGAAGCATCATAACGAAGTTTGAGAATACGTACTCAATTACGATGAATGATAACACAATAACTGAGTTTGAAGGGGGGATTGAGATAAATAAATTCAATTATGAAGTAAAAACCGAGCTGATAGATGATAAAGAAACGGTTATTTTGAATATTTTAAATTTCAAGCCGACTGAAAAGACCATTTTTCAAACCCTCGGATGGTTTCAGAAATTTTTGTACACAAAAGATGGCAACAACTTGATTTTGGGAGTAAGATGGGGTAAAGAAGGTGAATTGACTAATTACTATTTTCAGAAAAAAGATAATTGATAAGAGTTTAGGTATCAATAAAATTTCATTAATTATTGAAAATATTGAATATTTTATAATAACTAATAATTTTGTAAAGATTGATTATTTTGGATATATAATTTATATAGTATTTTTAAACTTATTTGAATATAAGACTTAATCCTTTATAATCTATCTAACAAAAAAACTTAAATTCTGTTTACGCCCAACTTTAGTTGATTTATAAAGTAGCCGTTAGAATTTTACCGTCACCTATATGATAGATAAAATTAACTATGTAGAAACTGTTCTTTGTACTTATACTCAAGCGACCTGTCTTGAGTGAAGGACATTCTCAGAACGTTTAAAGATTATAGAGTTAAAAAGGGAATAAATTTGTTGCAATAACTCAGAGATTGATAAGAACACCTATAAAAAGAAGTACTTCGTAGAGGAGTAATTAAAAAGAGGTAAGCTGGCTTACCTCTTCAACGGTGTTTAACGAGAAAAGTAGTTGTAGATTCTCTCCAAAAAAATCAGGAAAAAAATCCAATCAAATTTCTGCCAATTAAACTCAAAAAAGAAGGACTGTCTCCTACGCATTTTAAACAATGCCATGGTTTTGTTTATTTTTGACTCGTTTTGATACTTTTTCCGACTAACGAGTATGTAAGCCGTAGAGCATTAAAACAAACCTGCCTCAAAATACCATTTAACGGTATTTCTATACAAAACTTTTTTCAATAGATATTACAATTCAATTCCAAGTTTGTATAGAAGAAGCCCTATCTTCTTGCATTAAAACGCTACTTAATTTATAAAAGTTCAGAAAGATGTTTTTTTAACTAATTTAATTCAAAAATTAACAAATGCTAAGATTAATTGTACAACTGATTTATCAGGTAGAGTATAGGTAAGTGCGATAATCGCATCGTCAAAAATGCTACCACTAAATAATTTTCAATTTTTTTTGAAAATATAAAATATTCGATTACATTTGCATAACTATATTGAGTCAACCTATAAAAATCCAAAAAGCAATGAAACCAACAGTACCATTTATCACAATGGCTGGAGTAATTCTATGTTTTTTGCATACTAATGCACAGAGCGTTTCGCCCATAACCCAGTCGTCGGTTCTTTCGACGAGCCCAGAGGTTACTAAGAAGCTGTTGAATGACGATAAACTTTTGCTGACAAAGTACTACAATAATAACCGAAAAGAGCTAAAAACTCCCGAAGGAGCTGCGTATTTCAGAGAGTATCGTCGTGTTGCCGAAAAACTTTGGCAGGTGTGCGAATACCGAACCAATAATTTGCCTTCGATGGAACTGTACGTAACCAATACAGCCTACGAAGTAAAAAATGGTCCTTACAGAATCTACTACGAAAACGGCAAAGTCGATGCCGAAGGAACTTTCAAGAATGACATAATGGATGGCAAATGGTATTTTTATCATACCAATGGCCTGCTTAGTGCCGAAGAAGTCTATGAAGACGGTTTACGCGTTGATGGTCGTTTCTGGAACGAAGATGGGTCGATTTTGCAGGATATTACCCAAGCCGACCGCGAAAAACCGAGTTTTGTCGGGGGCGATGTCGAGATGGATAAATTTGTGCAGCGAACTATCGTGCTGCCCGATGAAGTAAAACGCAAAAAAATTACGGGTAAAATGGCAGTAAGTGCGTGGGTCGAGCCAGACGGGAGCCTGAGCAACCCCAAAATCGAACTTTCGTTACATCCAGATTTAGACGAGGCGGCTTTCAAGGTCGTTGACCAAATGCCTAAATGGATTCCTGCCAAACGCCACAATCGCTTGATTCGAGCAAAATACATTATTCCGATAAAGATTATTGATAGAGGTAAATAGGGGAGGTTTTAATACCCGCCTTTGTGGATGAATCTAAACAATAAAAGTTCAGCTAAAAGAAAAAAATAAGTACCGTTTAATAAGTATTTATATGACGGTCAAATTTCTTGTCAGGGAGCAAAATGTGCCTTATTCAAGCGAAAAACGAAGGTTTTGAATTTTGGCACAGTATTTGAAAAATGATTAAACGGCTACGATTTGAATTTTTAACTTTTCAAATTGTACACCGCAAAACAATCATTAACGTGCCTAATTTGTAACCCAAAAAGTAAAGAACCCATGATTAAGAAATTAACAATTTTAGCTGGACTCATTGCAAGCGGATTTATCGCTATCGGGCAGAAACCCACTGCCGAAACTCCCCTTTACGCAAAAGCATTAGAGAAAAAAACTTCTTCTATGGATTTGACTTCGGTCGATGTTGTGAAGAAATTCTACAACAACGCTGGCGAAGAAGTACGAAGCCTCGATAATGCTAAGTTTATCCGAATCTCGAAAAAGAACGCCAAAGGTCTTTGGGAAACCAATGAGTTTTTTGCGGATGGCTATTTGAGAATGGAAGGCTCTTACAGTAACCTTAAAGAAGAAGTAAAACACGGAAAATTCAGATATTACCGCCAAAATGGTAAGATGGATTACGAAGGAATCTTCAATGAGGATACGCCCGATGGCGAATGGCGTTTTTATTTCCCGAACGGACAATTGAGTGGTATTGAATACTACGAAAAAGGTCTTTGCACTCGCAAAACTTACTGGAACGAAGACGGAAGTAGCCTAATGGATGTAAAGCAAGCCGAGAAGATGTTGCCTTCTTTTGAGGGTGGACAAGAGAAATTGAATGATTATATCAAAAGAAATATTGTGTATCCGGCCGATGCCAACAAAAGCAAGTTATCAGGTAAAGTTGTAGTGAGTTTTTGGGTTGACGAAGATGGTAATGTCAGCGAACCAAAAATCGAAGAATCGCTTCATCAATCGCTTGATAATCAGGTATTAAAGTTAGTTTCGACGATGCCAAAGTGGAAACCCGCACGCCAACACAACCGCCCACATAAACAAATGTACGTTTTGCCCGTAACATTCGGATACTATTAAAACGTGAACCTTGCGAATGTTCCCTGACCGTATCAGCAATGATGCGGTCTTTTTTGTTTGGGTATAAATAAAAATGTGCCTTAAAGACCTAAGAGGGGCATCTCTAAGACACATTTCTATAAACTTATTTTTGGTGAATCTTACCAAAAGGCAGTGGCTTATTTCGGAAACTTCATGCGATAATCAACATCTACATCGCCTTTGGTGATATTAGACAATTTCTTTTTGAGTAATTGCTTCTTAATCATCGGCAGATGGTCGGTAAACAAAATACCGTCGATGTGGTCGTATTCGTGTTGGATAATCCGAGCCGCCATGCCTTCGTAGGTTTCGGTGTATTCGTTCCAGTCGGTATCAAAGTATCGAATCGTGACAAACTCAGGGCGATAAACGTCTTCTCTGATGCCCGGAATACTCAAGCAGCCTTCTTCGTAGCCCCATTCTTCGCCATCTTCTTCCAAGATTTCGGCATTGATAAACACCTTTTTGAAACCTTCGAGCGATGGGTCTTTGTCTTCTTCGTCTTCGGCGTTTTCGTTGATAGGCGTACCATCAACCACAAAAATCCGTAGATTGAGACCAATCTGAGGGCCAGCCAAGCCTACTCCCGATGCAGCGTACATCGTCTCAAACATATCATTGGCGAGTTTCTTGACATCAATCTCTCCTTTCTCAATATCACGGGCTTCTTTTCTCAGAACTGGGTCTCCGTAAGCAACTATTGGATAAATCATTTATTATTAAATTTGGGATTTACGATTATTGATTCAGGATTTGATTAAATCGCTGATAATCAGTTAGATAGTTCTTTTGTTCTTCGTAAATCAATTTGTTTTATTCTTTATTTAAAAGCTAAGATTGTCTGATAATAAATTAATTATGTACTCAATTCGAGATATTTGAATCATTCGATTAACTCATCATTAGACTTATAATTCTTTTCTTAGAATGACTCGGTAGTCTTCTAACCGAGGTTGCGGCTCAACCGACTGGATGTAAAAACCATTTGATAAACCAAAGATGAGCATTGGTTTTAGGTAATTACGAGTCTTGAAAGTGATAGCACCGTATCCATTTTTCTTTGCCCAATCTTCTTGAATATTGGCTAATTGCTTCGCAATTTTCAATCGGCGATAATCGGGTAATACTCCACCCATCCAGCTATAAAAACTTCCGTCTTGGTCTTTTTGGTAGCCTACTTTAAACCCGACGGGCTTTGTACCATCGAATGCTACCAAAATCAAATGACGAGTACCAGAAAGCCTCTGTTGATAAACCTCGTATCCGTATTTACCATCCGAAAATTCTGGAATCCCCTCCGAAATCGCCAGACAATCGGCTATCGAACCTTCTCGAATGGTTATTTTGGAACTTTCATTCATTCTGCAAAGTTACAATTTGAGGTGAAAGGTTCAAAGTATTAAAACAAAACATGAAAAAAGATATACATATTCCGACGGTCGAGGGCGTTCAGATTGTGGTAGCGAGAGAAAAAAACGAGTTAAACCAAGATATTTGGCAAGTTTATTTGGTCAATAAAAATGATTTCCCGATTGGTAGGGTTCTGATAACATCGCAGGGTTTTTATGGCGAAGGCGAAGAAGAGGTAAAAACTTCGGTTTTAAGACATTTTATAGGTGATGTCGAGGCAAAAAGTTTTGCTTTGATTGAGCCAATCGACGAATCTGTTTTTAGACTCAATAACGAATATTGGGTAAGTTATTGGGTTGATAATCAGTTGTTTGATAAACGTTTTCTATTCGTGCCAGATAGTATCGTTGAGGCTAATCTGACATACATTTCTATTCTCGAAAAAGAAGGGATTCTGCACGAGTAAGTATCCCAAAATATAGCTATGGCACATTTTGTCTTCATTAGAGATGAGATGTGCCATAAATTTTACTTCAAAATATCATTATCCTGTCCTAAGTCGGGGGCTATCCAAGAGGGTTTTGCTGGGGTTTCGGAGAATTTTATCGGTACACCAATCGTTTTGAATTTGCCTGCTTTAGGGTGTTCTTGCTCAATAATCATTTCGCGTTCTTGAAGGTGAGGGTCTTTTTCGAGGTCAGATAAATCATGGACCAATGTAATCAGTAAATCATTTTCGGTACCAATTTTCACCCAATAATCGCTTGGTTGTGTGATAATTAATGCCGCAATCTGCGATTTATATTGATTGGCTTCGGCTTCGTTTTGCGGAATCATAAAAGCCATCCACTCAATCTTGTTGATGAGTGTACAGAACTTCTGCCAAAATTTGGGTTCGAGCGTACCCAAAGCAATAAATTTATCGTCGGCACATTTGAAAACTCCATAATTGGGTAATCCTCCCGAAAGCGGAAAAACCCCACGGTGATTTTGCCAATCTAATAAACCATTTGAACTCCCCTGCGAATGGGCATAAACTGCCGAAAGTAGAGGCATGACGGCATCGGTCATCGAGACATCTACGTGCTGCCCCAAACCAGTTTGTGTGCGTGCATAAATAGCTGATAGAATGGCGATTACGGCCATATATGAGCCGCCAGCAATATCGGCCAACTGTACACCTGCGGCAATCGGCTCATCGGGCGAACCCGTTACGCCCAAAACACCCGCTACGGCCGTATAATTGAGGTCGTGTCCTGCCAGATTTTTGTAAGGGCCAGTTTGTCCGTAGCCCGTTATCGAAACGTAAATAATTTTTGGATTTACAGCTTTGGCGGCTTCGTAACCGATTCCGATTTTATCAAGAAAATTAGGGCGAAATTGCTCAACGACCACATCGGCAGTTTTGACTAATTCAAAAAACTGAGTTTTACCTTCGTCGGAGTTTAAATCAATCGTAACACTAAGTTTTGAACGATTGAACGAGAGATAATTGAGCGATTCACCATTCTGAAATGGCGGAAACATCCTGACATAATCGGGCTGTTTTGGGTCTTCGATTTTGATTACCTCAGCCCCCATATCGGCCATAAGCATTGTTCCCAACGGTCCGGGGAGGAGTCGGGTCAAATCCAAGATTCTGATTCCTTGCAATGGGCCTTGGGTTGGTTTTCGGGGCATTACATTTTCAGTCTTTTGAGGGTTTCTTGTAGCTCAAGTTCAGAGATTTCGCCTTCGCCACGCCAAACTTGTTTTCCGTTTTTGATGATGACATAAGTCGGGATGGCTTCTACCTGAAACACGCTCGAAATATTATCATTTTTTTCGGCATCGATTTTTACAAGTTTGATGTGCTTGTTGTTATCGGCCATTTTATTCAAAATCGGATTCATTTTTTTGCATGGACCACACCATTCGGCAAAGAAATCAATAAAAACTACCTGATTCGACTTTACGATTCGGTCGAGATTCTCCATCGTCATGGCGGCGATTGGCTGAGTAGTTGCCACCGACGATACATAAGGCTTGCTCGAAGAAGTCCACTTAGCAAAGCCGCCGCTCATGTCATAGACTTGTTTGTAGCCCAAATCTTTCAGAAAAAGGCTGGCATCGGTACTGCGACGACCCGAATAACAATACAAAAAAACGGGTCTGGTTTTGTCTATTTTTGCCTTGATTAGCTCCTCAAAATTATCATCATTGAAATTGATATTCTGGGCCTTACGAAGATGCCCGCGTAGGTATTCTTCGGGAGTTCTGACATCCACCAATTGAGCATTGGGAGTATCTTGGAGCTTTTTCTCGAAATCGTTTATCGAAAGGCTTGTGTTTTGAGCAAAAGCCGTCAATCCTAAAACCAGAAAGCAAAATGTTAGGTATTTTTTCATTGGACTGTTTTGAATTATGAACGAATCAAATTGTTCAAAAATTATTCCAATCTTTATAGCTTGTGTTTACTCATGTAAGTTAGGTATTTGACGATAGAGGCAGACTCTTCGGGTTTTATGCCAAGTGTGGGCATTTTTACTTCGTTTCGGTATGCGGCAGGGTTTACGATAAACGCCTGCAAATCTTCGGTTTTCCAGTATTCGGTTACACTTTTAGGGTAGTTTAACTCAGGACCCATCTTGCCGCCGATTTTGTTGATAGAATGACAAGTTTGACAACGATTTTTAAAAATTTCGTATCCTGCCAATGCGGCATTGTTATTTTTAGGCACTAACGCTTCGTCGTTCTCGTGGAGTGGAGCAAGATGCACTTTTACGAGGTTATAAGGTCTTTTGTAGTCGATTCCTTGGTAGGCCTCACCTTCATAAATTAAGTAAAATGGAGCAGCCTTCATTTCGAGTCCATTCTGAAATATTTGCTCCCAATCGCTGCCTTTTGGTGCATCGACATCGCTTACCGCCAAAAATACCTTCGACTCTAAGAGCCTATCGAGTGGCATTTCGGGTTTGTAGCCGTCTTCGCACTCAAAAACAAGTTTGGTATCGGCAGTATTTAGGCTTTTGATAGACGAATATTTGTACAAAATTTCTTTAAAATCTACGGCGTTGAATCGCTTTTTTTTGTGATAGACAGGGTCGTTTTTGACTTCAACGATATGAACTTTACCTAATAGATTTTGGTCTTTTAAGGCTACCAAATCAATGCTTAGCGAGTCGGTTGGGGTAGCTGCGACAGTCTGGGTCGAATCGGCCGTTGTTGATGTTGTTTCTTTTTTTTGAGATTGGCAATTCAATAAAAATAGTGCGATTGGCAAAAAGAGGTATTTCATAAGAGGTTGCTTAGTTCTTCATGACCAAATATACACCACCTACGATTAATAATGCACCAAGTACTCGCCAAAAATTTATTTGGTGGATGTTGAATCCCAGCAAACCGTAATGGTCGAGAATCATCGCCATGATGAGCTGCCCACCAACTATCAAGGCAGTCATGTTGGCCGAGCCTACTTTATCGATGGTCAGGATAACGGTTGTTACAAAAAATACCCCAAAAAATCCACCTGTCCACTTCCACCATTCCAAAGATTTGAGGGTCGAAGCCGAAGGTAGGGCATTTTTATTGAATATCGGAAAAAGAATAAGAATCGTAATAAAACCTATCGAAAACGAAATCAGAGCTGCAAAAAGCGGATTATTGACTGATTTTCGGAGTTGAGAATTTACGCCAGATTGTAAAGCGGTGCCTACCCCGCACAGAATCGCTAACAAGTAAAGTATCCAATTCATCAAAATTATGGTTTATGAATATAATCAATTTTCGTGGCTAATAGGTTCAAGAATAGGCCGTAATCGGTCAGTACTGAGTTTGCTTATTTTATCCATTTATGTGCCTCAATTAGCTTACAGCCAAATAATTGTGGCCGAGTATGGAGTTTTAAATAAAACAAAAGTAAATTTGAATCACTATTCAATCAAATCGAATATATCATGGACAGAAGAAGTGCATTACAGAGTCTTTCGCTGACATTGGGAGGGCTCATCACACTGCCCGCTTGGGCAAACGGCTGGACGGCCGAAAGTATGCCAAAACAGTTTTTTCTGAATAATTATCAAGAGAATATCTTGGCCGAAGCCGTCGAGACAATCATACCTAAAACCGATACGCCTGGAGCTAAGGATGTTGGAGTCGAAAAATTTGTGCAAGTAATGATAGCCGATTGCTACGAAAAACCCGACCAAGCTAATTTTGCAAAAGGACTCGAAACGGTTGATTCGACAGCCAAAACAATGTTTAGCAAGGGCTTTGCGGCTGCTTCGCCAGCCGAACGCCTGCAAGTTTTGCAATCTATCGAAAAATCAGAAGACCCCAATACCAAGAAATTCTTTGGTACGCTTCGCCGCCTGACGATTCAGGGATACACCAATTCAGAATATTACATGACCAATGTTGCTCATTTTGAATTTGCTCCGGGGCGTTATTTAGGATGTGTAGATGTTAAGAAATAGATTTGGGATTTATGATTGCGGATTTTGGATTGATTCACCTTTGATAAATCTAAACTTAGAAAATTAAAATATGTCAAACATCAATATAGATATTCAGAAAAAAAATACCTTCGATGCCATCGTTATTGGTTCGGGTATCAGTGGGGGATGGGCCGCCAAAGAATTGACCGAGAAGGGGCTGAAAACCCTCGTTTTGGAGCGTGGCCGTGATGTCCGTCACATTGTTGATTACCCGACAACCATGACTCAACCGTGGGAATTTGAGCATCGTGGACAACTACCATTGGATATTCGTAAAGAAAACCCAATCGTGGGCAAATGCTACGCTTTTTACGAAGGCACTCAGCAGTTTTTTGTAAAAGATAAAGAGCATCCGTACATACAAGAGAAGCCTTTCGACTGGATTCGTGGCTACCAAGTAGGTGGTAAATCATTGCTTTGGGCAAGACAAACGCAGCGTTGGAGTAAATACGATTTTGAAGGTCCCGCTCGTGATGGTTTTGCCGTAGAATGGCCAATCGGTTACGATGATTTGGCTCCGTGGTATAGCCATGTTGAGAAGTTTGCTGGAATATCTGGCAATAAAGATGGATTGGATAACCTACCCGACGGAGAGTTTTTGCCGCCGCACGAGATGAATTGCGTTGAGGATTATTTCTCGAAGAAAGTTGCCGAAAAATACAAAGACCGCCAAATAATCATCGGTCGGGCGGCACACATCACCGAGCCACAGCCGATTCACACCGAGCAAGGCAGAGCCAAGTGTCAACACCGCACGATTTGTGAGCGTGGATGCCCTTACGGTGGATATTTTAGTTCTAATTCTTCGACTATCCCGTGGGCGATGCGTACGGGTAAGCTCACGTTGCGTCCGCATTCGGTGGTACATTCTATCATTTATGATGAGAAAAAAGGCCGAGCGACGGGAGTCAGAATCGTAGATGCTAATACCAAAGAAATGATTGAGTATTATGCCAAAATCATTTTTGTGAATGCTGCGGCTATCAATACCAATTTGATTTTGTTGAATTCTACCTCTTCGCGTTTCCCGAATGGATTGGGCAATGATAGCGGCGTTTTGGGCAAATACGTGGCTTTTCACAATTACCGAGCGAGGGTTTCGGCCGAATTCGATGGGTACTTGGATAAAACAACCGATGGTCGCCGTCCGAATAGTCCGTATATTCCAAGATTCAGAAATGTTTACAAACAAGAAACCGACTTTTTGCGTGGATATGCCGCAGGTTTTGGGGCAAATCGGATGAGTTCGGGCAATCAGTCGGGATTGGGTGAAGAACTAAAAAGTAACCTTTTTCAACCTCGTAAACTCGGCGGCTGGAGTGTTGGCTCGCACATGATGGGCGAGACGATTCCGAAAGAATCAAATTTTGTGGCTCTCGACAAAGACCTCAAAGACCCGTTCGGAATTCCTCAATTACGGATTTCGGTTGGGTACGATGACAACGACGAAAAAATGGTAAAAGATTACCTCGAACAAATCTCTGAAATGTTTACGATGGCAGGTTTTACCAATATTCGTACTTCGGATAGCAAACAAGCCGCAGGTTTAGATATTCACGAAATGGGCGGAGCAAGAATGGGCAAAGACCCAAAAACTTCGATTCTGAATAAGTGGAATCAGATTCATAGCTGTCCGAATGTTTTTGTAACCGATGGAGCCGCCATGACCTCGACTTCTACTCAGAACCCATCGCTTACCTACATGGCACTCACGGCACGTGCGGCCAATTATGCCGTTGAACAATTGAGGAAAAAGAATTTGTGAAAATGTAAAACTTTATAGGATAGGGTTTGCAGACCCTATCCTATGGAATGAAGTTTGAATCTGAATATTTACGCTGGTCGGGATTTGCAAATCCCGACCAGAATTTTTTATGAATTTGTATATATTGATGACACACGTTATATTTAAAAAAGATTATCTAATCTAAATCACCACTTATCGAAAATGACTCGTATTTATATTGTTTTAATACTCTTCACCTACTTCGAAGTACTTGCTCAAGTTAATCCATATTCTAAATTTGAAAGATTTGATGATACACATGAGGTGAAAATACTAACTCAGAACTTAGTTGATGGACTTTCAGGAGACTCACTAAAAGTCTTAGCAATTTATGATTGGATAATTAAAAATATTCAGTATGATACATTAGCTGCTCGTAATATCAAACATTTTATGAAGCTTGATACAAATATTAGATTTTACCCTTGTTCAAAGACGCTTAGAGATAGAAAAACAGTGTGTTTAGGTTATTCTTTTCTGTTTTCAGCAATGTGTAAATCAGCAGGAATAACAAACTATGTTATCAAAGGTTTTAGCAGAGACAATACATTAGAAAAAGTTGACTTTCCTAATCATGCGTGGGTTGCTTTCAGAATATCAGATAAATGGTATTTGGCAGACCCAACTTGGGATTCAGGTGTATATCATCAAAAGTTTGGGACACATCTACTAAAATACAACTATTATTTTTTCAAAACTCCTCCTATTGAATTTATCAAAACTCATTTTCCCAATGACCCTTTGTGGCAACTAAACGAATCAGTTTTGGCATTTAAAGACTGGACTAATGGCAATTTTGATTCAAAAACTACATTTTTAAACTATGTAGATTCTTTAAAGCAATTTGATAATGTAAGCCAAGAAAAGTTTTTCTTTAAAAGTATAAATCGCATTATTTCTTGCAAAGAAAGTGCTTTTGTTGGACATTTTGAATATGTCACTTTTTACTCAAAAAAGCTGGAAGAGGAGTCGATAGCTTATAGTAAACTTAGTGAATTTCTCAATAATAATAACAGAAATATATATGAAATGGCAAAGAAATTTTTACCTCGAAAAAAAGAGCTGAGAGCTAAAATTGCCAGCTTGGAGGAGAACTTGAATAAAATGAGGTATCATATAAATCAAATGGGTGGTAGTGCTATAAAAACACTTGATATTCAAGCTGAATATCAGGAAATTGAAACATTTCAAGAGATTATTTCTTCCGAAAAACAATCTCTTGAAAATACTTTTAAAGAGTTGGAAGCACTGCCTAAAAGGAAATAAATGTCAAATAGTTATGAATTTGTAATTCAACTCTAATCAAAAACCATGAAAAAACTAATCTTTTATACCATCTTCTCATTCATTTCGACTCTCACCATTGCCCAAACTACCGAACTCAAACAAATCAAAGTGAAAGGAAATAACTTTGTTATTGAAGATAAACCATTTGTTTTGAGAGGATTAAACACCAGCGACCCCGAAAGATTGATGTACAATGGGCATTGGAACAAAGCTTATTTTGAAGAAATGAAAAGCTGGGGAGCAAATGTTGTCAGATTCCCAATTCATCCGACGGCTTGGCGAAGACAAGGCAAAGAAAAATACCTTAGCCTGCTCGATGAGGGCGTTTTGTGGGCTAAAGAATTAGGCATGTATGTCATAATCGACTGGCACGTTATTGGTAATCTCCGCACCGAGATGTACCAAGCAGATATGTATGAAACTACCCAAAAAGAAACTTTTGAGTTTTGGCGTACGATGGCTCGCCATTACAAAGGCAATTCGACTGTTGCATTTTTTGAGTTATTCAATGAGCCAACTATTCAGAGTGGGCAACTTGGTACTTGCTCTTGGAGCGAATGGAAAAAACTGATGGAAGAAATCATTGGTATTATTAGGGCAAATGGTAGTACGGCGATTCCGCTCGTGGCTGGGTTCAATTGGGCGTATGACCTTACACCTATCGCCACCGACCCCATCAATGCCGAAGGAATTGCGTATGTGTCGCATCCGTATCCGCAAAAACGTGAAAAACCGTGGGAAGAAAAATGGACAAAAGATTGGGGATTTGTCAAAGATAAATACCCTTTGATACTGACCGAAATCGGTTTTAGTGGGGCCGAAGAAAGAGGGGCTCACATACCAGTAATCAGCGATGAGTCTTATGGTGATGCCATTACGAAATATTGTGACGATAAAGGAATCTCGTGGGTGGTTTGGGTATTTGACCCACAATGGGCTCCGAGATTGTATTCTGATTGGAACTACACCCTAACCCGTCACGGCAAGTATTTCAAGAAAGCAATGCAGGATAGGAAGCAGTAGATTTAGTAAATTCAAACCTCCAAGGTCTCGAAGACCTTGGAGGTTTATTATAATATTTTCTCTAAATTTGCACTTCAAAATAAAATGACCAAATACAGATGCTAAAAGCAGAAATGATTACCGATAAAGGCACGATGTGGATAGAATTCTACGAGCAAGATGCCCCAATTGCAGTAAAAAACTTTACTGATTTATCAAAAAGCGGATTCTACGATGGCGTAACTTTCCATCGTGTGATTCCTAATTTTATGATTCAAGGCGGCGACCCAACTGGTACTGGTGCGGGTGGCCCAGGTTATACGATTCCGTGCGAATTGACAGGCAATAACCAATACCACGACCGTGGTGTATTGTCTATGGCACACCGTGGACGCAACACAGGTGGTTCGCAGTTTTTTATCTGCCACAATCGCTCAAATACAGCCCATTTAGACCGTAACCATACTTGTTTTGGCAAAGTTGTAGAGGGTGTTGAGATTGTAGATTTGATTCGTCAAGGCGATAAAATACAAAAAATCGTTATCCATGAAACGGAAGCCTAACTTTTGGCGTCTTTATTGATAAGAACTGTTCAGGCTCAGTTTTGGGTCTGAACTTTTTTTTGACTTTTATTCGTTTTAAAGTTATTGAAATACCCCTGACAGGGTTGAGAACCCTGTCAGGGGTATATAAAAAACTTACAATTGGAAATATGCAAGAATCACAATCAATCTTTAGTTTTCTTACAACAGCATTTTTGGCAGGTTTTGCTTCGATATTCATGCCTTGTATTTATCCGATTATGCCCATGACGGTCAGTTTCTTCACGAAGCAGTCAAATGGCTCTCGCAAGGCATTTATTTACGGATTCTCAATCATGTTCATTTTTGCATTGATAGGTCTTGCGGCTGTACCGTTTGGGTCGGCGTTTCCTAATTTTATCAGTACACACTGGTTGCCAAATCTTATATTCTTTACGATTTTCATATTTTTTGGTTTGTCGTTCTTCGGTTTATTCGAGATTGTGCTACCGCACGAGACCGTCAATAAAGTAGATAGAATGTCCGAAAAAGGTGGTTTGGTTGGGATATTCTTCATGGCTCTTACTTTAGTACTGGTATCGTTTTCGTGTACAGTACCAATCGTGGGCTCGCTTTTGGTTGCGGCGGCAAGCGGCGAAATCTGGCGACCACTTTGGGGTATGTTGGCTTTCGGATTACCATTCGGCCTCGTTTTTACAACCTTGGCGATGTTTCCGCAGATGCTCAAAAGTATGCCAAAATCAGGAAGTTGGCTTGGCGAACTCAAGATTGTGTTTGGTTTGTTAGAATTTGCACTTGCTCTTAAATTCTTGAGTAATATTGATTTGACCTACCACTTCAATCTTCTCAGCCGCAATACATTCTTAGCAATTTGGATAGTTTTTGCTTTTGTGATTGGGCTTTACATCATTGGTTTTGCCCGAATGCCATCCGATAAAAAAGTTGAGAAATTCGGCCCTGTTCGCATCGGTTTCGCGGCTTTGTTTTTTGCTTTAGGAATTTACATGATACCGGGGCTTTCGGGTAAATCTGTATCGCTTTTGGCTGGTATCTTGCCTCCAGAAGGTTACGGAATCGTCAATGCTCACACTAATTCGACATTGCCAAACGATAAAGTGCGTAATCTGCCGCACGGCTTACAAGGTTTTTATGATTACGACGATGCTCTTGCTTATGCCAAAGAAGTCAAGAAGCCAGTTTTTATAGATTTTACGGGTTATGCTTGTGCCAATTGCCGCAAGATGGAAGAAAACGTTTGGTCTAAACCCGAAGTACTCGAACGCCTCAAAAACGATTTTGTGATAGCTTCTTTGTATGTAGATGATAAGAAAGAATTGCCAAAAGAAAAGCAATATAAATCTACTTACGATGATGAAATAAAAGTAACTGTCGGAGAAAAGAATACCGATTTACAAATCACGAAGTTTAATTCAAATGCTCAGCCTTACTATTTTATTGTAGATGCAGAGGGCAAGCAGTTGATAAATCCAGTAGGATATACAAGTGTCGAAGAATTTGTAAAATTCTTAGAAGAAGGTAAGACGAAATTCAAGTAGAACGAGTTTTCAACTCGTTCATAAAAAACAACCCCCGCTACTCATCGAATAGCGGGGGTTTATATTTCGCAACGACTTAAAAAGTCGTTATACAGACTAATCTTATTTTCCTAATGCTTTAATCATCGTAGCACCGATGTCGGCTGGAGAAGCTACCACGTGGATTCCGCACTCAGCCATGATTTTCATCTTAGCGGCTGCGGTATCGTCAGCACCACCGATGATAGCACCTGCGTGACCCATACGACGACCCTTAGGGGCTGTCTGACCAGCGATAAAACCTACAACTGGCTTAGTACCGTTTTCTTTAATCCAGCGAGCGGCTTCGGCTTCCATACCACCACCAATCTCACCAATCATCACGATACCTTCGGTTTCTGGGTCATTCATCAATAATTCAACGGCTTCTTTAGTCGTTGTTCCGATGATTGGGTCGCCACCGATACCGATTGCAGTTGTTTGTCCAAGACCTACTTTTGTCAATTGGTCAACGGCTTCGTATGTCAAAGTACCCGATTTAGAAACAACACCGATTGTACCTTTTTTGAAGATAAAGCCCGGCATGATACCCACTTTACATTCTTCGGCAGTGATGATACCCGGACAGTTAGGGCCAATCAAGCGTACATTTTTACCTTGGATGTACGATTTTGCCATAATCATATCCTTTGTTGGGATACCCTCAGTGATACAAACGATTACTTTTACACCTGCATCGGCAGCTTCCATGATGGCATCTGCGGCAAATGCTGGTGGTACAAATATGATAGAAACATCTGCTCCGGTACTCTGAACAGCTTGCTCAACAGTGTTGAAAACTGGACGGTCGAGGTGCAATTGTCCACCTTTACCCGGTGTAACACCACCCACAACATTGGTACCGTATTCAATCATTTGGCTTGCATGAAAAGTACCTTCTGAACCAGTAAAACCTTGTACGATTACTTTTGAATTTTTATTAACGAGTACACTCATTTGATGTAGCGTTTAATCGGAGTTTGAAAATATCTGTAAAACTACTCCGAAAACGGAAAAGTACAAAATTGAAGTTGAAACTAAACGATTGTTGGTATAAATAAGTGATGTTAAATTGTTGATAATCAGCAAGTTAGTGGCTGATTAATTTTTGCTAAATTTTTATAGTTATCAATTAAAATCAATTAGTAGATAGACCAAATAGGATATTTATGGGCTAACACCCTGGCTTTAAGCTCATTGAGTTGTCTTGAATCAAAACCGACGAGACATCTTTGATACTATCTTTGACATTGTGCAGAAGCCGTACAATCTCTTTGGCAATGCTGCCTGCCGCACACGGGCTTTGCCCCGTAATCACTTGCCTATCAGACACCATAAAAAGGGCAAAAGGCAGAACCGCTTTTTTGTAAATTGCTCCTCGTTTTTTGAGTTCGTCTTCGACCGAAAACGGCACGATTTTTTTAGTGCCTTTGAGCAATTCTTCAAAATTTGAAAATGCCGTAACTTGCTTATTATCAACCAAATAATGTCCGTCTTTTAGGACAACATTCATCAAGCCCGCAATCCCGTGACCTATACCCGAGACGATTCCACCGTTTTCGTAAATCTGGCGAGTATAATCCTGCAAAAACTCATTTTCAGGAAAATCCGTCAAGCTACCAAATCCACCTGCAAAATAGATGGCGTCGTAGTCGTTTGGGTTTATTTCTCTGGGCGAGGGCGTATGCTGAAGGCGTTGGTTGAAAGCGGGATTCCGAAAATACTGCCAGTCTCCTTTTTTGGTAAATAACCATTTGAGGCTCAGGGGGTCTATCTTGACCTCTCCGCCCGACGGACTCATAATGGTATAGTCGTAGTTGAAATGCTCAACCACACGGATAAATCGTGCCAAAGTACTCAACCAAACACCTGTTGGTAGTTTACGTTCGGGAATCTCTTTTACACTCGTAGCAACAATTAAAATCTTTCTGCTCATAGGTTATCACAAATTCACAGCCATTAATTAAATAACGGTTATACATTCAGAGCAGTTGACGAAGTTTATAGGGAAACGAATGTAGTAGAAAAACCTCAGAAATTCAAAAGAATCAATCAAAATACTGATACCTAACAATAAATTTAGGTAGAGATAATAAGGTTAGGACGAATAGTAATGAGGTACGGGTTGAAGGACATGACAAATATAGTACATTTTTTAGAAAAAATAGAAACTCATTGATATTTTTTATTTATCCACATTTTTGATGAATTAACCTTTGGCAAGATAAAAGTCTTGAATCGGGATTCTGATTAATAGAATTATTATAAGAATTATTGTGAAGATATAAAGAAAATTTATTAAAAAATACTTAAAAAGTCCTTAAAAATTTGCTAATGAATTAACTTTGCAGCCGATTCGTATTTTTATTTAATCATTATCTAATTGTTAATTCTAAAATGTCTGCATTAGTCGAAACAGCGAGCTTAGTCGCTGACAGAATCAACGCTCTGGAAGAATCCGCAACGTTGGCGATGTCGAAAAAATCCCGTGAGATTGCCGCTCAGGGACACAAAGTTATCAACTTATCAATTGGAGAACCTGATTTCAAAACTCCAAAACACATCTGCGAAGCTGCCAAGGCGGCGATTGATGCAGGTTTTCACTCATACACTCCAGTATCGGGTATTCCAGAACTCCGAAAAGCTATTGCAGACAAGCTTAAACGTGAGAACAACCTTGATTGGAAACCAGAAAATATTGTAGTTTCGACGGGTGCAAAACACTCTTTAGCTAATGTGATTCAGTGTTTGGTAAATCCAGGCGAAGAGGTTATTATTTTGGCTCCGTATTGGGTTAGCTATTCAGAAATGGTGAAATTGGCCGAAGGTAAATCGGTTATTTTGGATGGAGCGTTTGAGAATGATTTTAAAGTAACAGCCGAGCAAATCGAAGAAGCCATCACTGAGCGTACAAAAATAATCATGTTTGCATCGCCAAACAACCCGACGGGTTCGGTTTACAGCGAAGCCGAATTGCGTGCAATTGCGGCCGTTGTGGCTCGCCACGAAGGCGTTTTTGTATTGGCTGATGAAATCTACGAATACATCAATTTTACAGATAAAGGTCATTTCAGTATCGGTTCGGTAGATGAAATCAGAGACCGCGTGATTACGGTAAATGGTTTTGCCAAAGGTTTTGCCATGACAGGCTGGCGTTTGGGATACATCGCAGCCGCTAAATGGATTGCCGATGCTGTCGATAAACTTCAAGGGCAGGTTACTTCGGGAACAAACCATATTGCACAACGTGCTGCTGTGGTAGCATGGGAAGATATGTCGGCTCCTGAATCAATGAAATTGGCTTACGAACGTCGCCGCGATTTGGTGGTAGGTTTATTGAAAGAAATCGAAGGATTCAAAGTGAATGTTCCAGAAGGGGCATTCTACGCATTTCCAGATGTAAGTTACTATTTCGGAAAATCTGACGGTACTACAACCATCAACAACGCTGATGATTTGGCGATGTGGCTACTCGAAACAGCCCACGTGGCAATGGTAGGCGGTGGCTCTTTTGGAGCTCCAAACTGCATCCGTCTTTCGACGGCGGCATCCGACGAAGCACTCATTGAGGCTGTCGGACGTATCAAAACTGCATTAGCGACTTTGAAATAATACCAATTTGAGTTTATACCAAAAGCCCATCCGCTACAAGCGAGATGGGCTTTTTTGTAGGGCGAAAATCCAGATTAGCTTGTTTTTATATATAGTTTTGGCTGGAAGCCTGCTAATAGTCCACACTCGGCAGAGCCGAGCGTGTGCGGGGGTAAACTATTTCGAAAGCTCGGTTTTGTAAACAATTTCGCCTAAATGGTTGATTGTTTGCACAAATATTTTATTTGGTGTAATTGAAAACGCCATGAAACCATAGTCAGATAATGCCAATTTACTGATTGGCAAAGTACCAATAGGCGTAATTTCTGATGCCGAACCCGAGACAAAGTAGTGAGTTGTACCTGCAGGAAGTAGATGCTGCAAATCATGGTCGTGGCCACATAAATAAGCATCAACTTTATATTTATCGAATAGGCCTTTTAATGAAGCCCTAACGGCACGAGTGTCATAACTTTCACGTCTTTTTTCGGTGGCTGTAAAAAGCGGATGATGCCCAACAACTATTTTCCATTTGATATTCGGAGAATTACTTGCCAATAATTTTTCGAGCCATTGTTTCTGAGCCGAACTATCTTGCCCTGCCACAGCCTTGCTGTATCCGCCTTTATAAAATTCAGGAATCAACGGATTCGTATCTATGAAGGCAATGAGTACTTGCTTGGTAGTATCACCTTGCAGAGAGAAGATTTTTGAGTAATATCTGGCAGGCATTTGCCATCTACGACTAATTTTTGAATATGCTACTTGGGCATCTGGATTTGATAAATAATCATGGTTTCCTAAAACCGGATACCAATCCCATTGCAGAGAAAAGTCTGTATAAATATCTTCAAAAGAATATTTCCAAAGTGGGTCGAATTCACTTACCACCCCTTTCGGATAAAAATTATCGCCAGTGGCAATTACAAATTCACTACGGATTTCGGAGGCTACTTTACCCATTTGAGCCGCAACGGGTTTCTGGTGGTCGGCACCATTTCTGCCCCAATCGCCCATCACTAAAAAGTTCAAAGCCTCAGGATGTTTCTCTAAAGTAGGTTTTTGAGCAAAAACTGAACTACTCGTTAGGAATAAAATGAATAAGAGATTAAAACAGTTTTTGAAAGAAATAAGATTCATGGAAACGGGCTTGATTGAAATTCTTGCAAAATTAAGAAAATTTTGATGTTGAAAAACTTTAGACTCAGTAATCCCTGCCCTACTTTTGTTGCTAAATCTGGTTTTATTCCAAGATTACTCCGAAACTGTTACAGAGTTTTGGCTGTAAGCTTGCTAATAGTCCAAACTCGACAGAGGCGAATGTGTGTGAGGTTTTAATAGATAATTTAAACAGATTATTCACAAATGGAATTTTTCTCATTGATAGACATCGGTGGTACAGTGGCTTTTGCGGTTTCGGGTACTTTGGCGGGGCTTCGCAAGAGATTAGATTTGTTTGGATTGGTTGTTATCGCATTTGCTCCCGCCATTGGTGGCGGTACAATCCGAGATGTTCTGATTGGGCATTTGCCAGTTCGGTGGATTACTGATTCAAAAGTGATTATTTTGATTGTTTCGGTAGCAATTCTGACGATTTTATTGAGAAATCAAATCGAAAAATTAGATAAAACACTAACATTCTTTGATTCGCTCGGTTTGGGATTCTTCACAATAAGGGGTATTCAAGAAGGATTATTGATAAACATGGATGTTATCTCTTGTACCATTCTGGGTACTGTTACAGCTTGTTTTGGCGGAGTTTTAAGAGATATTCTACTCAATGAGATTCCGACGCTTTTCAGAAAAGAAATCTATGCAACGGCCTGTATTTTGGGGAGTTTGGTTTATTTTTCGCTCCGAAAAGTGGGACTTTCGGAAGAATTGGTAGATTTTATAACTATCAGTACCATTTTCGGAATCAGGATTTTGGCCATCAAAAAGAATATTTCTCTACCGAGGATTTGAATTTAGATTATGACGAAATGTCATAAAACAAGAAATCCCCAGCCGTTTGGCTTGGGGATTTATATCGACAGATTCCGAAATTACTTGATTTCTACTTCTGCACCAGCTTCTTCTAAAGATTTTTTCAAAGCTTCAGCTTCGTCTTTAGCAACACCTTCTTTCAATGGTTTCGGAGCAGCATCAACTACATCTTTAGCTTCTTTCAAACCAAGACCAGTCAAATCTTTAACCAATTTAACTACTTGAAGTTTGTTTGCACCAGCAGATTTCAAGATTACATCAAAAGATGTTTTCTCTGCAGGAGCTTCAGCAGCGTCTCCACCACCAGTAGCAGCTACCATTACAGGAGCAGCAGCAGCAGGCTCGATACCGTATTCGTCTTTCAAAATTTGAGCAAGCTCGTTAACTTCTTTAACTGTCAAGTTTACTAACTGTTCAGCAAATGCTTTTAAATCAGCCATTTTATTATAGAATTTAAAATGTTTTACAAAAATTAAAATTGTTAATTGGTACTTATTAATCGTTGATAATCAGGTATTTTACCATTAACTACTAACGAATAACGAAAATTAGGCTGCTTCTCTCTCAGAAAGAGTTTTAAGAATACCAGCCAATTTGTTGCCGCCACTTTGCAAGCCAGAAATAACATTCTTGGCAGGTGATTGCAACAAGCCGATGATTTCGCCAACCAATTCGGCTTTCGACTTCAATGTAATCAACGTTTCTAATTGGTCGTGACCAATGAATAACGATGAATCAACCGAAGCACCTTTTAATTTGATAGAATCCTTGTTTTCTTTCAAGAAATCCTTAATCAATTGAGCGGCTACTTTACCCGACTCTGTATGGAACATGATTCCAGAGAAACCTTTCAATACTGAATCATTGAATTGAGTATAGTCTGTATCAAGTCTTTCGAGAGCCTTAGCGATAAGGGTATTTTTCACTACACGGTACTCAATACCACGTTCAAAACACAAACGGCGGAGGCTGTTGGTTTTTTCAACACTCATGCCACTAGCATCGGTGATATAGAAGTAAGGTGTAGCTGCAAATTTCTCTGCCAACTCATCAATTATTTGTCCTTTTTCTTCTCTTGTCATGATTTTACAATCCGTTTACGGTTGATTTATCAATCTGTACAGCCGGGCTCATTGTGCTTGAAAGCGTGATGCTTTTCACATAAGTACCCTTTGCAGATGATGGCTTAAGTTTTACCAATGTTTGGATTAACTCATTTGCGTTATCTGCTAATTTTTCTGGGCTGAAAGATACCTTTCCGATTGAAGTGTGAATGATACCAGTTTTGTCAACTTTAAAGTCGATTTTACCAGCTTTCACTTCTTTAACCGCCGTTGCAACATCCAACGTAACAGTACCTGACTTAGGGTTTGGCATCAATCCACGAGGACCGAGAATTTTACCAAGTTTACCTAATTTCGCCATAACTGTTGGCATTGTGATGATTACATCGATATCTGTCCAACCTTGTTCGATTTTCTGGATATAGTCGTCAAGACCTACGTGGTCAGCACCAGCTGCTTTAGCATCTGCTTCCTTGTCAGGAGTACAAAGTACCAAAACTCTTACGGTTTTACCTGTACCATGTGGTAGAGCCACTACGCCACGAACCATCTGGTCAGCTTTGCGTGGGTCAACGCCAAGACGAACGTCGATATCCACAGAAGAGTCGAATTTAGTGTATGAAATTTGCTTCAAAATATCTGCTGCGTCTTTCAACGAGTAGGCTTTTGTCGCATCATACTTCGACATAGCTTCTTTACGCTTTTTTGTCAATTTTGCCATTGCTTTGATTTGGTTTTAACGCGTGAATTGAATTGTGAATTAGCAGATGGTGAATTAGTGAATAATCCAATATTTTGCTAAAATGACAATACATTCATGCTCCCAGTGAGAAAATTAGTGAACTTGAATTTGAATTAAACTATTCGCTAATTCACAATTCATCATTCACGATTAATAAGGTTTTTGTCCAGTGATTGTAATACCCATGTTACGGGCAGTACCAGCTACCATTTTCATTGCTGATTCTACAGTAAAGCAATTCAAATCAGGCATTTTGGTTTCAGCGATTGTTTTCACTTGGTCCCAAGAAACCGACCCTACTTTCTTACGGTTTGGTTGGTCAGAGCCTGTTTTTACTTTAGCTGCTTCGAGCAACATGATTGATGCTGGAGGAGTCTTGATTACGAATTCGAACGACTTGTCAGTGAAATATGTAATTAACACTGGCACAACCATACCCATTTTGTCTTGGGTACGAGCGTTGAACTGCTTACAAAACTCCATGATGTTCAAACCTTTAGAACCTAAAGCCGGACCAATTGGCGGCGATGGGTTGGCTTGACCACCTTTACACTGAAGTTTTACGTATCCTGCGATGTCTTTCGCCATTGTATTTTCAGATTAAAAAGGTTTTCGGAATGCGGATTACGTGGTTCTCGGATTCAATCTGAGTCACAATCAATTGACTGATAACCAAGCACTTGCCGTTTTCTTACTCAAAATTTCGCGTCTTTGCAGGGGAAGCTTTTTTGTTGCCATCGCGGCAGCAAGCAAAGTGCTACGTTTTGCCGATTTATCGAATCGGGCTGCAAAATTATGAACTATAATTTAAAATTCAAAAAAAATCTCGCAAAAAACATTGATAGTGTGGTAGTTATGGATTCTTTGAGATTCACCAACCCTAACCTTCAATTCTACTTGCCTTCGGTATGATTGCAATAACCACTCATCCCTAAAAAACTGATATTCATAAATTATTTACTGATAAAAATTTAAAATTTATTGTTTATCAATAAATAATTATCGAATATTGTATCATCAATTTAATAAAACCAAAAAATATACAAGTAAAAAATGAAAACAAGAACCGAACAAATACTGGTAGTTTTGAAAATCGTAGCTTGGATTACGATGATTGGCTTATCAATCGAAGTTGGTAGTAAAATCATTTCGTTTGTCGTGAGTTACTTCAATCCTGTTGCGGCCAAAGACCTTTACAAAGGATTGAGCTATTACGAATTGAGGGTAAATCATTGGTGGCTGTACCAAATGGTGATGAGTTTAGTGATAATCATCGGGATTTTAAAGGTCCAGGTCTGGATAAGGGTTATCCAAATGTTCTCGGATTTTAATTTGCAGAATCCTTTTAAGATGACTGTGGCGAAGCTGCTCGAAAGAATTGGTTATTCATTATTGTCAATTGCTATTTTGGGAGTTATCGGCAACGGATTCATTAATTGGATTAATCACCATTATTCGCTTGATTACAGCAAAAGTTTTTCGGTAGAAGAAAGCCTAATCATGGCGGGTTTGGTGTACATCATATCGCAGGTCTTTAAGAGAGGAATCGAAATACAAGAAGAAAACGAATTAACCGTATAAACATAGAGAAAAATGCCAATAATTGTAAATCTTGATGTGATGCTCGCCAAACGCAAAATGGCACTTTCGGAATTGGCAGAGAAGGTTGATATTACGCTTCCGAATCTCTCTATTCTGAAAACCGGCAAGGCCAAAGCCATTCGTTTTAGCACTTTAGAAGCCATTTGTCACGCCTTAGAATGCCAACCCGGCGATATTTTGGAGTTTACGGCTGAATAATCCAAACGAGGCACATCCTTTTGGATATGCCTCGTACTTTTTGGAGCGGCTAATATCTATTTCCTTCTCAGAATCAAGGCACAGATAAGAGAGATAATCAGACCTATCGGTAGGATTTCCATGTAGGTTAGCAAAATCACCCAAATCGGATTTTTATACATGTCTTTGTACATATCCATTTCGGCTTGTTTGGCCGTAAAATCGGTTGCCGAAATCCCGCTTGCTTGATATTGCCTCAGCATTTGGGCCGAATATTTATCCATAAAATCGGGGATAAAAAAGTAATAGTCTATCAACCAGACCAATACATAGATTGTAGATGCGATGAGCGAGATGTAAGCCCCGATTCGGAAGGCTGTTCCGAACTTGATGATGCCTTCGCTGTGCTTATCTCTAAAGTTACGGATTCCGATAAAGATGGTCGAAAACGCCAGAATCATCGAAGCGTAACCCACGAGCATATTGCCCTCGTAGTTATTGACCGAATAGCAATAGGCCATCGAAGATACTAAAAATACGGCGAGGATTCCGCCCGAAATAAGACCATTGGTAAAGATGATTTTTTTCATGTTTTTGCGATTTGTTTTATGCCACAAAACTGGAGAGTTATTGAGAGATTTGGCTCATACTTTTGGGTGATTTTGCTCAAAAATCCGATTTTCATACCAAAGTATGAGACATCCTAACTAATCAGGCTCAGCCTTTTGGCTTTTTCGATGGCTTGAGTACGGCGTTTTACGTCTAATTTTTCAAAAACTTTTGATGAATGTGTCTTAATCGTATTGAGCGATACAAACAGCTTGTCGGCGATTTCCTGATTGCTCAATCCATCGGCCATAAGTTGAAGCACCTCCAATTCTCTTCTACTCAATCCCAATCGGTTGAGTTCATTCTCATTCAAAACAAATTCTTCGTCAACCTCTTTTTCGACAACTTGGATTTGTACTTTAGGTTTGGTAAGTTTCATAGAGAGCCAAATCCCTAAGGCAGTAAACAGCACGGCGATGATTCCGGCATAAATCTCAAAGGCGTGATTGATGACGACAAACCTGATTTCGAGCCATTTTAGCAAAAACAGTAAAACTGCCAGCGAAATCCCGTACAGAATTGTATCTTTATTTTTGGTCAGGAAGTCCGAATTCATTGATTAATCGCCTAATTTTGAGAGTATTTACAAAATTCATAAATTTATCTAAACCCTATACGTTTATGGCAAAAAACTTTATCGCTGCCAATGCCACGGTCATCGGCGATGTGAATCTCGGCGAAGATGCCTCAGTTTGGTATTCGGCAGTAATTAGGGCCGATGTTGAGAAAATAGTAATCGGAGACCGAACCAATATCCAAGACGGAGCGATTCTGCATGCCGACTACGGCGAACCGACTATTATCGGCGATAACGTAACCGTAGGCCACGGTGCGATTGTGCATGGAGCTACCGTTGGCGATAACTCTTTGGTCGGTATGCGAGCGACTATTCTGAATCGTGCCAAAATCGGGAAATATTGTATCATCGGGGCTCACGCACTCGTAACCGAGGGCATGGAAGTACCCGACTACTCGATGGTTTTGGGTATGCCCGCAAAGGTTGTCAAGCAGATTTCGCCCGAATACGCCCAAATGCTCGAAATGAGTGCCGCTCATTACGTAGAAATGGCCAAAGAACACCAAGCAGGTAAGTTTAAAGTTACTCATGGGATGACTTAGAGGCATCCCATGAGTTCAGTTCTCTCATCTATTCATCAAAAACTATGCGTTTAACTTTACTCTTTATACTGTTTTCGGTTAATCTGATTGCTCAAAATCTCAAAATGAATTTGGGTGATGATGGTTCGGTAAAGGATTTTTCGGGAGCGAATCCGAAATACCAAATTCCGTTTTTGTCGTTTGAAATCAACAAAAAAGAAACCTCGACTCTACAATCCGATTGGAAAAATAAATTTGACATAAAAATTACCGAAGATGGGTATTTTCGGAATGCTCAGAAACTCAAAATCGTTTTTACGAATATCTCAAAAGATACATTGAATCTACGAAACGTCGTTCCGTTGGGGCGTTCGGATAAGCAAGTTTTTATAACGGGTTTGGGCGACCACACGCTTTCGAGGGCTCATTTATTTATCCCAAACAAACAACCCATCAATGTGATTGTTCCCGATAACGCTTGGGAAATGGGTTATTCGAGTATCGAACTTGGCAATAACACCCAAGTTTTTGCCTTGACTCGACGTAAATCGTGGGAGAAATCTACTCGACGACGATTTGAAACCATCATTGCTCCGCAAGGAACGGTTACTTACGAACTTTATACCGATTATTTTCAGGGCGATTGGCAAAACGGCATTCGTAAGGCATTTCAAGAAAATTATTTGTACGATTTAGAGCATTTTGATGAATCGCTCTACCAACGCCCCGACCTCAAATGGATTCAAGACACCTACGTCATGCACTTAATTATGGCTTGGGATAATTGGTTTTACGATGCAACCTATTCACGTACGCTTTTACAAGATAATACACCCCCTCTCCATCGGGAGAGGGGGCATGGGGGTGAGGTTCTTGGCTACTCTGCTTACCAAAACTTTATCGAAAAAAGTAAAAAGCTCTACGGAGGAAACGACGTGGTTGGAATCTGGCCCACGTGGCCTACGCTCGGACTCGACCAACGAAATCAATGGGATTTGTTCAGAGATTTACCCGGTGGACTACCAAAAATCAAAGAATTAGCCGAGTATTCTCGTAAAAACGGCTCGAAGTTTTTTATCTGTTATAATCCGTGGGATGAAAGCACGAGCTACAAAGGCTCAGCAAAAGAGGGTCAAGAGGGGCATCTTGGCGGAATGGCCGAACTCGTGAAGGCGGTTTCGGCCGATGGGGTAGTGCTTGATACCAAAGGCGAATCGAGCAAAGAGCTACAAGCCGCTGCTGATAAAGCCCGAAGTGGCGTAATCATGTATTCTGAAGGCATGGCTGTACCCAAAAATATGCCGAGTATTATTTCGGGGCGAGTACATAACGCCCTGTATTATCCGCCAATGCTTAATCTCAATAAATTCATTCGTCCCGATTTTACGATTTACCGAGTGGCCGAACTTTATCTCGAACCTATCAAACGAGAATTTACGACTTCGTTGTTTAATGGTTATGGAGTAGAAATGAATATTTTTCGGAATGGAAAACCCACCGAATGGATGGATGAACAATACCGTTATTTGGGGCGAGTGGCGAGAGTTTTGAGAGAGAATTCGACTTTGTTTCATTCAAAAAACTACGTTCCGCTTATCTCGACTTTGAGAGATAAAATTTATGTAAATAAATGGACGAATCAAAACGCTGACAGGGTTTCTGAAATAGAACTCTACACGATTTATAGTTTGATTCCCGAAGGATTTAAGGCTCCGCTTTTTGAGGTAGATTCGTCGGCAGATTACCACTTTGTCGATATTTGGCACCACAAATTGCTGAATCCAGTCAAAATCAAAGGCAAATATTATATCGAAGCCGAAACCGATGCTTTTAACCAATCGTGGCTTGGTACAAACAACGAAAGCGAAGCCGATGTGATTGCAAAGTTTCGGAAATCGCTGAAAGTCAATTTAGTGCCTTACGAAAATTTCTTGGAATTGGAGGTCAGCCGAGGAACGGAGGTGAGAGTTTGGTACGGAAATCCAAGCTATGACAAAGAACCACAGCGAATTTTTCCGAAAACCAAAGCCAAATATTTCAGTAATACAATCAACGGCGATGTTGCTTTAAACCCAGCTTATGAAGGTAAAATTGTCGTGCAATTATTCGACGAAAAACAACTGATTGATGAGCAAATTGTAGAAATCAAAACAGGAACACCCCGATTGATAAGTGAAACCAAACCCACCAAAAAAGGGAGTACCGATGGCATGGTAAAGGTGCCGGCGGGACAATTCAAATTCAACGTTACGCGTGGCGATGATTTTGTGTTTTATCCCGATGGTCAAAATGGTAAGTCGTATGAAATGAAATCGTTTTTTATTGACCAAAACCTTGTGTCGAATGCTGATTATCAATCGTTTATCAAAAAGTCAAAATATTCTCCTGCCGATAAACACAATTTCTTGAAACACTTAGAAACCTCAAAAAAAGCGGATACTTTGGGCAATTATCCAGTAGTTTATGTCAATTACGAAGATGCCCAAGCCTACTGCCAATACTACGGGAAACGCCTGCCAACCGAACAAGAATGGCAATATGCTGCACAGTTCCCCGATAATCGTGATTATCCGTGGGGAATGAAGTATGACTCTACCAAAGTAAATAATGGCAACGGCAAGATAGATAAACTTGGGGTACGCTCGCCTAATTCGCTTTTAATCAACGATTTAGTCGGCAATGTTTGGCAAATGACCAATGATATTTATGCCAATGCTTCGTACAGCTACGTGATGCTCAAGGGTGGTTCTTACTTTAAACCAACAGCAAGCTGGTGGTATGTACAGGGTGGGCCTCAGAAGTTGACGCATCGGCAACACCTTTTATGGGTTTCGGCGGGTTTTGAACGAAACGCCACCGTAGGTTTTAGGTGTATGAAAGACGAATGATTTGAAAACATGCATTTATCGAACCACTATTTTCTAAAAATAAAAGTCCGCAAAGGTTCTCTTTGCGGACTTGATAGAATCTTCAATCCGAAAACATAAATCCCGAAATCAATCAGGCTTCACCCATCGGTCCTCCGAAATTCATCGGAAACGGAACAGGCTCGTTGGTCTCGCGAATCGTACCGAAATTATCTTCGTATTTAGCAATATTATCTTGCAATGCCATCAGTAAGCGTTGGGCGTGTTCGGGTGTCAAAATCACACGCGACTTCACTTTTGCCTTAGGTACGCCGGGCATCAATCTTATAAAATCTATTACAAATTCAGTATTTGAATGTGCTATCATTGCCAAATTTGCATAAACTCCCTCAGCCATCTCCTCCGATAATTCAATATTTATTTGTTGTTCAGGTTCTTCCTGAACGTCTTTTCTTTTTGCCATTTGAACAAAAACGGTTAAGTGGTTAGACTCCATAGTCGGTTGCAAATATACTCAAAATTAGAAATCTTTTCTAATAAACCTAACGTATAGGTACATTTGTTATTTAACGGCCAAAAAAAATAATATATTTTTATGAGGGATGAGTATTAACGAATATCAGTAACCAAATAATCGTAAATTAATCGAAAACGAAAGGGGATAACCTTAGATTTTTGAAGCGAGTTGATAAGTATTATCTTTGGATACCATTAGCAAATATTGCCACTTTATAAAAATTTGGAAACCCTTAAACTATGAAACGCCAGCTTCTTGTATTTGCATTTTATTTACTCTGTTTTGGGGTTTCTGCTCAATCAAATTGGTCGGCAGAGCTAAAAACCGTTGGCACTTTCTCATCGCCGAGGGCTGCCGATTTAAACAAAGATGGGGTCAAAGACATCGTTTTGGGGGCTGGTCGGCTTGAGTTTCAAGCCTGCGATTCGGCGATGATTGCTTTAGACGGAAAAACGGGTAAAATGCTTTGGCGGAATTCGGCACGAGACCAAATTTTTGGTTCGCCAGCCTTGATGGATATTAATAATGACCAAATCGAAGATGTTTTTATTACGGGTCGTTCGTCAGAATTCAAGGTTTTGAATGGAAAAAATGGCAAAACAATCTGGCGATTTGATACCACTTTCTACTCAAATAATGGTAAAAAACGCTGGTTCAATTTCTATAATCCGCAGTTTATTCACGATGTTGATAAAGACGGTCTGAAAGATATAATTATCTCGAATGGGGGCGATATTTGGGTGCCACCGCATGACCCAAACCGAGCAACTGGACGAATCGTTGTTTTGAGTTCGGCAACTGGTAAACTCTTGGCCGAAGCCGAAATGCCCGATAAAAAAGAGATTTATATGTCGATTGCCGTCAGGTTCGATAAAGATTCGCCCGAAAAATCTAAGATTATCTTCGGTACAGGTGGCGAAACCGTCGGCGGTAATTTGTTTGTCGGGGATGTCGGAATGATTATCAAAGGAGATTTGTCGGCTGCTAAACAATTGACCTCCAGTCCCGACAAAGGGTTTATCGCACCGCCCGCTTGGGTAGATTTGAATGAAGATAACATCGAAGACATCGTTGTCAATGCCGTTGATGGTAGAGTGATGACATTCGATGGTAAAACTTTTGAAAGCCTCTGGACAACCCGAATTGCCGATACCGAAGCGTACAGCTCGATGGGAATTGGGTACTTCAATAAAGATTCCACACCCGATTTCTTTGTTTCGTTTGCTCAAGGCGTCTGGCCCGAATTGTCTTGGACAAAACAAGCCATGCTCAATGGCAAAACTGGTAAAATCGAATATTTAGATTCGCTTGGGTACTACCAAACAAGTAGCCCAGTAGTGGCCGATTTAACAGGCGATGGCATTGACGAAGCCATCCTAAGCGTTGATTATCAGATGCTTGATTCACTCAGCAGAAAGACGTTTTACACGACGCTCTATGCCATCGAATTTACGAATAAGGAATCTGTGGCGATGGTTGAGGGCTTGGCTGGTCATAATGTTTCGTCAACACCACTACTAACCGATTTAGATAACGATGGCTTTCTCGACATCATTTACGCACACGGAACCAATCCACTCAAAACTTACACATTTGATGGGATGCGAGTAAATTGCCTCAAAACTACCGTCCCGATGCCCAAAAAACTTCATTGGGGCTCATACATGGGTAGTTTTTATGATGGGGTGTTCAGGAAGTAATTTTTTATATTGTTCTACAAAGTATTCTATTTTATAGTGTGTTAAGTTTAGCGTTAAAAAAGAAGAAACTGGGTGTAGTTATTTGTCGAAGATTGTTACCGTTTTAATTTTTTTTCAAGCCACTCTTTCAACTCTTGGTCTTTTTTAAACAAAACTTCTCCCCACAACCTTTTTATTTCTTCTCTAATTTCGTCATTTGCAAAAAAACCCATCTTGGACGTATCTTGATTAAAAATTTTTTTCTCCTTCATAGCTAATATCAATTCCTGCTGTTCAATTAAAATTTGGTTTATACTTTTTTGTACCTTATCATCATCATAGTCTTCAGCACTATCAATCTCTCTATCCATATAATGAGTTGCTGCAAATCTGTGAATCCAAGCTGCAAATAACCTGTTTTTAACCTCTTTTATTATTTTTTCTGATTCATTTTTTGATTTTTCTTTTGATTCATTATAACAATACATTAAATAACAAGCACTATAAAAGTAGTCTTTTTTGTAGCTATTTTCATCTAATCTTGGATATGCGTCCTGTATATTACTTTCGGCTCTTACAATACGATTATTGGGTCCTGATAACATTGAAACATTCCCATTATAAATTGCATCCCATTCTGTCAGTTGTTCAAAATTAACTTTTTCATTCTTATTTTCTGTTTTACTGTAACTTAACCCCTCATTTACACCTAAATTATCAAAATTTACATCTTTTTGCTTAAATAATACACATACTCTACCTTCGCTAATATTTTCATTATTAATCCTATTAATCCGTACAAGTGTTCCAAAAATATGATTGAAATCTCTATCTTTGTAAAGCAATTCGTCAGGAAATTCAAATAAAGCAAAGAGTTTTAACTTTTCATCAAAAAAATGAATTGTCAAATTATTTAGTGTATTTTTTACTTCTCCCCAGACAAACTCTCCATTTTGCAATTTCATTCTAGTCTTCCCATTTTTAAAAAACTCAACAGGATATTTCCAAATTGTAGCATCTTTTAATTTATATTTTCTTATCCCTTTGTTACCACCTTCTAATGTAAAGGATAGTAAATGATAACACCCCAAAAGATTTTCATGTAATTCATGTTCTTCCTCAGATACTTTTTGAAGAATAAAGGCATCAGAATATCTTGGGTGAGATAAACCTTCTAAGAAAAAGTTTTTCTTTTGTTTACTTATTTCATCATTTATGTTAAAGAATATTTTTCTTACTTCTTCAGTTAGTATTTCTCCATTAAATATCAAATAATAATTAGGTTTGTTATCTTTTAATTTATCAATAAATGTTTTCAGGGTTATATTATCATTAATTTCAATATTTACTTTTTCAAAAAAAACTTTCGAAATACGTGGTAATCCATCATACATTGCTACACCGTATATAGTACTTGATGAATCAGAAAGTGGAACATCTAAAATAAATTTGGAGTAATAAGCATCTACTTTTTCATTATAATTGAAATCAATAATAATATTTTTATTCCTTGAATCACTTTGATAAACTAACTTATATTGTCCTGTATATTCTAAAACATCCTTAGTTGATATCTGAACATTTCCATTAGAGAATAACCTCATATAGAAAATAGCAATTTGTTCTTTATTCTCTCCTTGGTTATATACCATTGTTCCTTTATAAATACCTTGAAATAATTTTAATTTGTCCAAACCACTTTGATTGTCGCTGCTATCTTCAAGATTTAAAGCAAAATACCTCTTACCATTGAGTTTATAATGTATTATGTCATCTACTTGCTTTGCAGAATTCCACTTTTCATTAATTTCTGTTTCCTCTACTTTTTCCAAAATACCTATTCCACAAGTAGGAAACCCCCTTTTCTGATGAATCTTTGTAAATGAAGTGGTTAAGAATTTACTATTTTTGAAATTATTTTGAGGTTTAATCAAAATTGTAAAAATATTCCTAAAAGTAGTTTCTTTATTTTCTACTTGAATGAATGTTAAATTAATTGGATTTTTATCATCAATATAATTAATTTCTTTACAAACTAATTCAAGAGTATATGATTCTCTCTCTCCATTTTTAGGCTTTGGATACAATATATACATTTTAGCTGTTTTCCAATTTGAATCAATAGAAATTTTACACTTATCAACATGCTCGCTTTCTTTCAAATGATTTTTTGAATCATAAGATGATGCTCTATGGTAGTAAAATAAATAATGATTTGCTTCTTCTTCAATACCATCTATGTAATCATAAACAGAGTTGAATTTTGAGCCTTTGCTACTTTTTAAAATGTTGGTATTCTCATCAAATTTTGGAGATATACCACATTTGTCATAAAACAATGTCAATACAATTTCATTGTAGAGTTTTCTTATACCCCCTTCTTTATTTTTAGTTATGCTACTTAATCCTGTCATATTATTAGCTAAGACAAAATCAAGTGGATTTTTATTAGTTAGAATTTTACAATTATTCTTATTTTCGTTAATCCATCTATTGAGATTCTGTCTTGTAAAATCTTCTTTGATTTTACAAGACCTACAAGGTGTGAATCCCCCTTTACGATATACTGTATAACAGTCTCTGATTAATTCACCTAATTCATTTTCTTTAATGTTATTTAGGGCCTTTTCTAACTCATTTCTTTTCATAAAATATAAGGAGTATATTGGGTTTGACGAATAATATACAAACTAATGTATATTCTACATGTAAAATATACATTAGTTTGTATATTATAGACGGAATTAGGATATTTTTTTACACTATTTTGTATCAACGATTCTTTAAAAATACGTTGATGTGTATATTAAAAGACTCATAGTTTTGTCCAAACAACTCGAACATTAATTATGGAAAATCATCAATTGAAAAACGCAAAAAAGGTCAGCTTGTTCAAAAAAATCTTTATGTTTTGGAAGAAAAACCATTCTTATATCCACGATATACTGATTTTTCTGTTGATTTTGATAGAGTTTACTTTGGTTAATATTCATGTAATTCATCTATTCGAATCGTAAAAAGTAAATAGAACGGTCTTTGGATTACTATTTTACTAATCTAAAGACTGTTCTAAAATGCTTTATTAACTCTAAACGTATTTATCAAATGCTATGAAAAAATTTAGACTTTATGATTATAGAAAGGTAATAGATGTAATCATAATTATATCGATGATGTTTTGTTTGGTGGAGAATATTAGTACCCATTTTTTGTAAAGTCTTCTTCATGTTGGCGTTATGTAGTGGGGGCTACTTTGGAGGCAAAAGTAAAAACGTGATAGATATGTTTGTCGTTTGAAGAACGACGAACATATCACAAAAAAAATTAATACAAATGGGATGGTTATTAGGTAGTTTAAATTATTCCATATCGTTACATCCTATTTTCTGCAATCATTTCTTCTCAATAATTCAAATAAATACCTCCACAGTCTATTAAAATATCTCCTGCCTGAACCAAAACAGGTATTTATACTCTTATAAGTGGCGTTCAAAAATCTTAGTTTTGATTTCTACCGCACATTAGCTTTCACTCAGTAGAAAAACAGCCAGTTTAAGACTTAAAAAACAAAAATATGTCGTATCTAAACACTCCTCGCTTAACCTTTTCGGGACAGTTTCAGGCAGACCCCTCAACTGTCAATAACGACCCAACACACTACAATAATCAGACCTTCGAGCCAAGTTTTCAAGACTACCAATCGGCAACAGATTTGAATGGATGGTGGAACCCCGACGGGACAGGTAATTGGCGATTTATGGGGTGTAAGGTTACGAGTGTTACGTACCAAGATGGTACGAGTACGAATGACCCCTTGCTCGACCCAATCATTGGAATGTCAATTATGGACACGGATACCCGAACCGCTGGAAAAATCGTCGATTTAGATTCTCAACAACAAATGGTTTCTGAACTTTGGGGATTTATGGTAAGGATTGTGAGCCAAGACGGAACAACAATGATGAAAGGTGATTATGACGTTGCTCCGTTTACAAATATCTGGTTTAATAGGTCGGTTGACTTATCTGCCGATTCGGCAGCGGCTGCCATTTATCAATCTGTCGTTAAAAATATCAAATGGAATAATTCGTATTTAAACTCACGTTATCTGAACGAACTAAGAAGCGTGAGTGGTAGGCAATTATCTATTCAGTTTACTGTTGACCGCTATAACGGAGACAATACCTCGCCACAATTTACTTTGGGTCGAATCGTAGGTAGTATCGGGCCGTCGGATGAGAGTGAGCCAAAACAGTTTGTATTGGGTCGCCAGTTATTTCCGGCATCTCAACGGTCAACCGTGAACTACGCAACTGCATTGGTTGACGAAAAATTAAAGCAAATTGTGCTCGACATGGGCAATTCGCTTCAGTTTAGTACGGGTGGGGTAGTTAACGAAACCAGAGATTTAAGGCTCATGGTTAGCCTCTCTGGAGGTAATTTGATTGAGATTGGCAAGATTAACTATTCAAGCCCTGACTGGTATATGGGTACTTCCGGAATCTGTACTTTCCCTTTGTCGGATGAGCAATTAGCACAAATTCAGCAAAACCCGATTGTGATTATGCAGGTCGTAACAACCCCGAGTGATGCTTTTACGCTTGAAAATACCACAACGTACGCTCCCGTAATGACTGAATCTACCCAATATGTACGGGCCGATAAATTTGTATTTAGGTTGAATCCAGCTGATAAGTGTACGGTTAATTTCTATGCGACAAATCTGGGCAAAGCCCTTCCGAACGCCCAAATTCTGATTCAAGATGCAACCGCAGCAACTCTTGGACCTGACCAGACCCCACCAGTCGGAACCCCAGCATTAGAAGAATTTTCAAGACAAAATCCAGTTGAAATCACAACCGACGAAAACGGACAAGCAACATTGACTTTTGTGGCTCCTGACCCGGGTAATCCGAGAGGGTATATTGATGGACAAGTCTATGGGCTTTCGTATAACCTATCAACCCAAAAGTTTAGCGATTGTAATCAATCCAATTTTATTAGCCTGTTAATATTTAGTGGAGAACCATCGCCGCAGTTTGTACCAGACTGGGATAATTTTATCCAACCTATCATGCAGCAATACGCCAATCTTTATCCGCTTATGTCGAAGGGTATATTCAATTTGGCCGATAAGACGGTTGTCGATAACAATGCTCAGATTCTGAAACTGGTATTTAGCAAAGATATTCATGATTCAAACTTTATGCCTGCTACCAGAGATTTATCGGCATACAAAACAAAAGTAATATTAGATTATTTACAGTCGGTGATTGACAAAGCAGATGCCGCCACGGCATAGCAGAAAAACTAAGTTCAAAATAGTCTAAATTCATTTTACATTAACAATTAACAGGTGTCATGATACAGTTAAAAAGTATAAAACTCGAAAATATAGCAGACCTCAGAAAAGCTCTGCAAACCGCCATCGAATTAGAACACGCCACAATACCTCCTTACCTAACAGCGAATTTTACGCTTTATAATACTGGTAACGACCAAATTTCGGATTTGATTGGGTCGATTCTTGGCGAAGAAATGCTCCATTTATCTATTGCGTGTAATATTCTCAATGCAGTTGGTGGGAGTCCCGTTCTGAACAAACCTGGTTTTATTCCTCGTTACCCTGGTCCGTTGCCAGGTGGGGTAGAAACGGGGCTTCAAGTGCCAATTCAAAAATTTTCAAAGGAATTAGTCCATGATGTTTTCATGGTTATTGAAGAACCCGAAAATCCAATTGAGATAAAGGCATCACTTGATAAAGCCGAAGGACTGACAATCGGTCAATTCTATACAAACATTAAAAGTCTGATTACATCGCTCGAAGCAGAAGCAAAGGCTAATGGTAAAACGATTTTTACTGGAAATGTAAACGAGCAAATGACCTACGAACAGTTTTATCCATCATCATTATTGTTTAAAATTGTTGATGAAGGCACCGCTTTAAGAGGAATTGACATCATCATCGACCAAGGAGAAGGTACATCAACCGACCCATTTGTGAGCGAGGATGATGATGCCGGACACGAAGAACCAGCTCATTATTATCGTTTTCAAGAGATTTTTTTAGGTAAAACGCTATTGAAAAATCCGAATGGAGGTTTTATGTTCGGAGACCCCGAAATACCATTCAATCCAGAAAAAATTCCGAATATGTGGCCAAATCCGAAGATGGATGACTATCCAAAAGATTCACAGGCCTACATCAATAGCAAATTCTTTAATTATAATTATACATCATTGCTCAACTGTCTTCACCAAACATTTAATGGGCAACCCGATAAAATAAACACTGCTATGGGTATTATGTTTTCATTGAGGTTATATGCCCTTAAACTTTTGGCGATTCCAGACCCAGTACATCCGGGTTATGTAGCAGGCCCAAGCTTTGAGTATGTTATCGCAGAATAGAAATTAATGCCGTGTAAATATTCGTGGCAGAGGTACTCAGCACTCTGCTACGAATAAAAATAAACTATTTATAGTGAGTGAAGTAAATTCCATAGAAAACCGTGACACGGCTAAACCATAATAGCTTAATTTTCAGTAGTAAAGGTTCGAGCCGTGCCACGGACTCTATCCTTTATCTTTAACCATGCTATTTTACAATCTATAATCAAATGCAATTCGGGGCTAAAGAACTTGTAATAAAAATATCAGCGAGCGATATGCTGAAATCTAAAGCATTCTATGAAACCATTTTAGGTTTTAAAGTTGATGATAGATATACAATAAATGTGGGTGGCAACTTTGGTGCGGAGTCGTATATACAGATGAATTTAATATTGGGTAGCCGTAAAAAGTTTGTAATTGGCCTGTATCAAGATATTCAAGCACCATACAACCCGATGCCCCAGACGGGTACAGTTCCCAGCTTTATTGTCGATGACATTGAAAAAACCTTGAAGGCATTCTTGGATAAAAATGTAGTGGTTGATAAAATTGATGGACAATACATCGTCTCTAATACATCAGATAAAGGATTCACCGACCACTTTTTCTTTTTTCGAGACCCCGATAATAATTCGTTGGTAATCAGACAAAACCTAAAAAAGGTCAATAAGAAAAGTTAAAATCATAACACCTACTAACTATTAGACTTCGCCGGGCAAGCCCCAAAATTTAACACAACAAAGAAAACTTGCTTACAGATAGCAATCTGAGTTTTACTCTGCTTCAACTTTCAATATTCTCTTATCTGAGATTGCTGCACTTTTACCCCAATCGGCCACTGCCTCCAGTATGGGTATGAGGGTTTTACCAAACTCGGTTAGTTCGTAATCTACCTTTAGTGGAGGTTTGCTTGTATGCACAGTTCTCGTAATCAAACCATCTTCTTCTAATTCTTTTAGTTGTAGGCTTATGGTGCGTTCTGTAACCATCGGAAGCTCCTTCCGAAGTTGGCTATAGCGTTTTTTTTCGATTAAATGAATCAAAATTACGGCTTTCCATTTACCTCCTATGTACTTCATTGTGAGGCTTGTACTACAAGGGTATTCTTTGTTGTCGATACAATATTTCATATACTATCATTTTTGACCGTTATTGCAAAGGTAAAATACTATACTTAGTTTTGCAACTATAAATATTATAGTATAAAATTTTAGAACTAATTATGGATTTTTTAGCATTAGCAAAGAGTAGATATACCACCAAAAAGTATGATTCTACTGCAAAGATTTCGGACGCGGATATTGAAGCCTTGAAAGAAATTATTCGACTGAGCCCTTCTTCAATCAATAGCCAGCCGTGGAAATTTTATTTTATTTCAGATACTGAATTAAAAAATACACTGGCAGAAGCATCACTTTTTAATAAGCCCAAAGTTGAAGCAGCAAGTCATTTGGTGGTTTTCTGTGCGATTGATGACGTAAAATTATTTGAAGAAAAGATTCAAAAGAATTTACCAGAAGGCTCTGTGGCGTATTACGATAAACTATTGAAACCTTTGCCAGAAGCCGAGATTAAAGCATGGTTTGGGCATCAGGTGTATCTTTCTTTAGGTTTCTTTTTGAGTGCATGTGCTGCCATGGGAATAGACTCGACACCAATGGAAGGAATAGAAAACGATAAGTATGCCGAAATTTTAAAGATTGAAGGCTACAAGCCATTGTTTGCGGTAGCAATTGGATATAGAAATGCCGAAGATGCCAATCAACCAAGTGTTAAACCTAAATATAGATTCGTTGCCGAAGATGTAGTAGAAAGTATTTGATTGGAGTAAAATCCCGTTATGGTTCGATAACGGGATTTTATTTTTATAAAAACGCTCAGCCCTGTGAAGTGTTACGTTTCGTAGGTGTTAGGTTTAGCGTTAAAAAAGAAAAAACTTGGTGAAGTCGTTCGGAAAATGACAAACGCCTCTACGAAGTCATTTTATTCATACACTTAGTTTTTGTTCATTTTATCAACATAGTAATTCAGTTGGTTAATACCTTCTCTTATATTTAGTATGAAAAGTGCCATTTCAGAAAGTTTCTTTTCTTTGGCTTTCTTCTCAATGATGTCATTTTTCCAGTATATCAATTGGTCATGTATCATTAATGCACCATATAATACTTCATTATCAATGACAATATTTGTAGTAACAATTTTATCAATATGCTCTGACATAATTTGAAATATTTGTTGAAAGAATCTAGCATAAGTGGGTTCTCCATCTATTCTTTCCACTCCTTGTATTTTTGTTTTTTCATCAATATGCCAAAGTGCATTAATAATCACTTCGTTGTTAAAATTTTCATCCCTATCTATTCCTAATGATTCAATTAAAAGAGAAAACTGAGCATTAAGTACATTTATTCTTTCTTTTATATAAAGAAAAGATATACGTTTCGTTTGTTCTTCTGGCAAATGAATTGTAAAATAGTAAAAAATACAACTTGCAAAAGTTGAGTAACTAATATTTAATAATATTGATAAGTATTTCGATAAAACTTCATAAGTTTTATAAACCTCACTGTAAATAGAACCTTCTATAGGCTTTAAAAGCATTCCTATAATTTCTAACGTGACAAGTAAAAAAATTAATAGAAAAGATATATAGGACAGATTCTTTACGTTGCTATTTACATTTTTTAAAGAGTTATAAATCTGTTTCATAAAATGAATATATAATTCAAATTGCTACTTATAAAAATATGTTACACGAATCAGTAAACGTCCCTATGTAGATAATTTTGGAATTTAAAGTTAAAAGAGATTGGGCTGTTTTCAAAATCAGATACAAGTAGCCTTTAGAACAGCATCTTCAAGAAATAAACTTCATCCAGACATAATAGGCCATCAAGAGTGTAATCAGAATTGAGGCAAACCAAAGAGCGATTGTAATGTAAAATGGTGGTTTTAAGGCTTTTGGTAGATAGTTATGATGTAAATAAACGGTTCCCCAACCAATAATCGGTAGCATAACCGATTGAGCGATTCCGCCAGCCAAAACCATCTGCACGGGCGATTGAAAAATCCAGTAAAATGCAAGCGGAATGGCAATCAGCATAACGGTAAAGGCTTTTTGGTGTTTTAATCGGGTAGGATAATCATCGGCATCGAATCTACCAAGAACCCTAAACATATCGGCAAAGACCCTCGAATTGGCCGCTGTTGAGGCAAAGATTGTTCCGTAAAGAGTAAAAATTGCTCCGAGATAAAAAAGCCAAAGCGACCATTCTCCCAGTGTTTTTGTATAAATATTTGACAAAACTTTAATCATATCTTTGGCAGATGGCATCAGCCCCATGCCGTTCAGAATCCCTGCTCCGAGTAAATAAAACGCAATCGTTGCGATGGTGTAAATCAGCATCGAAGACAGGATGTCGATGTTCATAACCCGAATCCAGCCTTTGGCTCTTTGAACTTCATTTTCATTTTTTTCATCCGAAATAGCATAACCCGCATATCGTGCGTAGCCTTTTTCTAAGCACCAATACGGATACATGAACAATTCGGCAGCCCCAACACCCACGATTCCGAATACCGCAACTGCGGTTTTGAGTCCGTCGTCGGGTAGGTTAAATTTCAGCCCTTCCGATACTTTCTCCCACGAAAAATACTGAGGTTGTCGCATCAACAAAAGTGCGGCCGTAAACGTGAGCATCGTAAAGAATCCTACTTTTATCATTGCCAATTTTTCGATACGATTATATCCGCCACCAAGCAAGATAAACAGCGTGATGATGACCAAAATAATGACAAAAACATTGACCGACACCGCAGGAAAAACCAGATTTAACACCTGCGAAACCCCCGCATACATTGCCCCGATTTGTAACTGCGTAATAATGGTCATAATCGCCCAAAGCCAAAGGATTACTTTTTGGGGTGGTACTTTATCGAATCCCTCCAAACCAGTTTGAGCCGTTGCAATGGTAAAACGTCCCATTTCTGATTGGATGATTGGCTTAATTAAGCAACTAAAAACGACCATCCAGAGGGCTACGTAACCCACTTCGGCACCGAGTGTTGTAGTGGCGATTAATTCTCCCGAACCCACAATCGAAGCAGCTAAAACGATACCTGGTCCGATTTGTTTTAGGGCTTGAATAATACCCTGAGGCGGTTCTTTAATGTCGGTTTTGTTGAGTTTATAAGGGTTGACTTGCATTATTTTAGCAGAGTATCGTCTGATTTTTACATTATCATTGAAAAGTAATGTTTTCTTCCGATAAATCCATCGGATTCTTTAATTTTGTAACCACATAGTAGTCATAGATAGCATAGGGTGCTATCAATCAGGAAACAAAAAAAGTATTCATGAAATTTAACGCAGAAACTGAAAAATCGACTGTTTTTGAGGCAGTCAGACAAAATATTGAAGGTCAGGGATTTGGAATCGTGAACGAAGATTCGAGCCGCCCGTGGGGAGGTTTTTTTGTGATTGATGAAGCCCAAGCACCTAAATTTATCGAAACGTTTTTTCCGCACCTTTCACTCGCCGATTTTGCAGGATTCGAGAAATTGAGTCCGAAAATCTTGATTGTAGCTCCAAACAAACGCCTTTCGTGGCAATATCATTTTCGTAGAGCCGAAATCTGGAAGGTAATTGGCGGTACGGCCGGAGTTGTGGTAAGCGATACCGACGAAGAAACTACTCAGTTAGAATTGCCAATTAATTCGATAATCAACCTCAAACAAGGCGAACGCCACCGTTTGGTTGGGGTGGATGAATGGGGCATCATTGCCGAAATTTGGCAACATACCGACCCACAAAATCCATCCGATGAAAACGACATCGTGCGTGTGCAAGATGATTTTGGTAGATAAAATCGGGCTAAAATGTGATTATGCCACACTTTATTATTGTCAATAACGAGGTGTGGCACAATCGTACCACAATTATTTAAGCAAAATACCTTCTTAACTCAAACCCGCTTCGGTCAAACGGCTTATCATTCCATACTTCTGAAACCACCAAAGCCGCACCGAGGGCTGTTGCTTGGGCAATTTCGGACGCATAAACTTCTTTATCGAAAAAGGCTTCGGCAAGTAGATTCATAAAAATATCGTTGCGAGAGAAACCACCATCCACAAAGATTTTTCGGACATTGGTATAGCCAATCGCCATTTTGAGCGATGCCACCTGCTGTGCCACCAAATCGAGGATGAATTGATGATATGCTTCTTCGTAATTGCGGAAAAGATTGATATTTCGCTCTACAAACGGGCAATCACGGAGCAAACCTGTATCGGCTGAATTTGGGGTTGCTTGCTTGAAACGATGGCGTAAATCCCAAATCAAATCACGGTTAAATTGCACTTGTTTGTAGTAATCAATATCGGTATTGAAATAAGAAGCCAAGTGTTTTATTTGCCTTTCATGCTCGTTTCCGGCAAAAAGCCTTGATGCTTTTACGGGCTTACCGAGATAATTCATATAACTCAAACAATCTCTCTCCAATTCGCTCACGGTCAGCGGCTCTTCATTGAACGGATTAAGACTAATACACCAAGTACCCGTTGAGAGCAATACAAATTCTTCGTCGAATGCTTTTAAGTATGGCACAAGAGAAGACGAACTATCGTGAATACCAATGCCGAGAGCCACCTCATTGACCTCACCCCCTGCCCCTCTCCAGCGGGAGAGGGGAGAAGAAGATGATGATGGCAATGGTTTTTGCTGAATCGAATGTAGGTGTTCGGCTTCGACCCAAGCATGATAATCGTTTTTCTGAAAATCCCAAAGAGCGGTATGACAACCGATGCTCGTAATTTCGGAAATAGGATTATTGGTAAACAAAAAACTACAATATTGGGGCAAATGCAACGAATATCGAATCTGATGAAAGATTTGTGGTTTTTCGTTTTTGAGCCAATAAAGCTGCAAACCCGAATTTAACATTCCCGAGTCGGGCGAGGCCGTCGCTGCACAAAACTCTTCTACTGGACCGTATTTTTCGTAAAACTGATTTTTTAGACTTCTCGGAAAATCTTTGAGATAATTATAGAGTGGTGTAAGCGGTTTGCCTTCGGCATTTAGGTGTACCAAACTTGCTCCGTAGGTAGCAAAATTGACGGCTTTTAGGTCAATATCTGTTCTTTGTTTTAACTCGGCAAAACTGGTTTTGAGCCAATTAGTAAGGCCTAATAAGTCATCAGCTCGAAATCCATCATCATCTAAGACTTCTTCAAACTGAGTGATTTTTTCTTCAATTACTTGGTAGTTTTTATCGAATAATAAGACTTTTTTATTGGTTTTGCCAATGTCGAAGACAGCACAAACGGTTGGTTTCATTGAGTATAAACAGTCGTATTTTTGAATTATCGCATAATATTAGCGGTATTAATTCAAACAACAAAACCGCCCCAAAACAAAATTAGGGCGGTTTTGCTATCTTATCATCCTATACTGTGATTGTCAGTCGTTTTTCTCGTAGATTTCGCCTAATTTGAATTCAAAATCAATCGATGTAAAAATTACGTTATTCTCGGCTTTGTTTTCTTTCACCAAAACCCAATGGTCTTGGGTTTCTCTACGGTAAATCTCGACCTCTGTTGTTTCGGGTGAAATTAAAGCGTATTCTTGCAAAGTCGGTATAGTTTTACAAGCAATAAATTTATCGGTTTTATCATAGACTGCCGTACTTGGCGAAAGGATTTCGATAATCAAGACGGGGTTTGTCAAGTTATCCATTTTGCCATCCTCTCTAAATGTGGGTTTTCCATCGCTCACAACAATATCGGGGTACATAAAACCATTGTTTGATGGGTTGTACGTACGCATATCATTTTGAAAAACACTTTTATTAGATTTTCGTAAATGAATCCATATTAAGGCAAATAGATTACCGCCTATTATATTGTGTTCGTAGGATGCCCCAGCCATCTGAATAATCGAATTAAACAAGAACTCATGTTTGGTCAGGCTTTCTCTTTCAAAAGCTAAATATTGCTCTACCGATGCTATTTGTTCGACCTTAACCATTTGTCAGAATTAGTATTTTATTTACGAATATACAAAAAACGATTAAAAAATCCTCTCTTTTCGTACGATTGCATCTAAATCTTTCAACGAAATCGTAAAACTGATTTGTCCGCGAGCATAAGCGGCGGCTTCGTAAGGATTATACAAAAACTGTAAACCTTCTTTGGTGATTCCTACGTTTTGAGGTAAGAAAAACGGACTATCCCAAAAATACATTGATTTATCGAATTCAAAATCGCCTGCTTTGGCTTCTTTTTGTTCGTTTTCATAAAACTTCACCTCTGCTATTTTCTTGAGGGCTGTTGTATCTGAGATTATATCCGTCAGTTTGAGTAACTCACCCGTTTGGGCATCAAAATTCAAGAGTGAAGTATTATAATTTCCGTGAGCACCCCCTGTAAAAACCGATTCTGTATAAAAAATACCGATGATTTTTGGCGAAATATAAGTCGTATCTCCGCCGCCTTCAAAGTACCATCCCATGCCCGATTCTGGCATTTCTTTTTTGAAATCTTCGTAGGCATTTAAGAAAGCTTTTCCAGCTTCTTCGAGGCTTGCAGGAGCAGGTTTCTTGACCGAGTCTTCTTCGTACATACCCGCACCAGCCAGACCTCTCTTGGCCAAATCTTCCATAAAAGCGTTAATTTTGGCAATGGCTTGTTCGTTTCCGCCGCTTAGTTTGGGGTATTTTACATAAATCGAAGTAGAGGTTGTATCTCCGTTTGGCGTAATTACTTTGGGAGTTTCGTAATTATAGACAACACTATCAACTTTCACTTCGGAGGTTTGGGTAGTTTGGGCGTTTTCCTTGTTTTGGCATGAGATGAACCCTAAAAACAAGAAAATAGGGACGATAAGCAGTTTTTTCATGGAAATTGATTTTTATAACTAATTTTGAGTTTGAAACCTCTTGAAAGAATTACAAACTTAATGAAAATACATCACATCATATTATTTGCGATAATAGTAATATTTTTACCCAAAGTCGGATTTTATTTTGATACCATCGACCGCCCCGAATGGATTGCCTACATGAAAGCCCACGGTATCAGCAATGTATATGGTTCGGGGTCGAATTATCTGCCGCTTGGGCTTTACATTCTTTACTTTTTCGGATTATTTTTTGATTCGCCCGAGGCCATCAAAACTGGTTTTCATTTATTCAAAATCGTAGTTTTATTGTTCGATTTTGCCGCTCCGCTGATTTTGGTGAATGCTTTTAAAGACCTCACCCAACCCTCTCCTACAAGGAGAGGGCTTTATGTCGAATACCTCGTATTGCTCAATCCATGTTATTTGTATAATACACTTATCTGGAACCAGCAAGATGCCATCCACACGGCGTTTGTAGTTTTGGCGATTGTGTTGGTTCTTAAAAATCAACCAGTTTGGTCGGCGGTTGCGGCTTTATTGGCCGTAAATCTCAAATTGCAATCTATCATTTTTATACCAGTCATTGGCATTGTTTTGCTGTATTATGTGTATAAAAAACCGAGTTTATTGCTCAAAATCATCCCTGCACTTGTTGTTGCTCAATTGTTGATTTTTTTGCCGTTTATCGTTACTGGTAAAGTTTCGGAGGTTTTGGCCACTTTTAAAAATTCGGTCGATTTCTTTCCGGTCGTTTCGGCTACTGCGTATAATCTTTGGTATTTATTGCTCAAACAAGACCCCAACCAGATTTTCGACTCGGTTGAGGTGTTTAGGCTACAATACAAAACTTGGGGATTGTTACTATTTTTCGGACTCTCGGTCTTAACAATGGTACCTTTGATGGTCAAAACTTTTGTGACCGCCAAAGACCGATTGGCTCTTGATAAAAGACTTTTTGAATTGGTATTTTTGACATCGGGAGCTATCGCAATCATTTTCTTTTTTGTGAGTACCCAAATGCACGAACGCTATTCGCACCCAGCCATGATTTTGTTTTTCGGCTTCGGAATCCTATCGGGTCGTTATTGGCTTTTTGGATTGACCTGCGTTGCGTATCTCTTGAATGTCGATGGGGTTTTTCAGTCTATCCAGCAGCATCCATACTTGCCCATCGTCAAGCCCGAAGTCGTGGCTTTAATTTTTGTAGTGATATTAATTTTGGCGTTTTATGAAATCTATAAAGGTTTTTTAGCTAAATTCACTAACCTAAATCCCATCCGAAAAATGCTCAGGCTTTCTTGATTTATCATCTGTTAGTATCCTATCAAAACAAAATTACAATGAAACAATTTTTTACCTTACTCTTTGCTTTGACTACACTTCTTGGTTTTTCGCAAGATGGCTTCAAGAAAAAACTCAAACAACCTGCCCAAACTCCGCTTACTCAGCATTTTATTGAGATTGACGGCAGTAAAAATACAAAATCGGGCCGTACTGGGGCTGTTCCGAATCTTTCGACAAAGTTTCTGAATCGCTATAAAATCACGCAAGACCCAGAGTCGGGTGGAGTGATTCAGATTGAGAACCTTTCAAAGCCAAATCCGAGCAAATCGGGTCGCAAGACAATGCAGGTGATGGGTATGGATTTTTTGAATGAGGTTAAGGCCAAACTCCGAATCGAGAACCCAGCTCAAGAACTCGAAATGGTGGATATGAATACCGACGAACTCGGAATGACTCACATCAAAATCCAGCAAAAATACAATAATATTGAGGTCTATGGCTCCGAGATTTTGCTCCATTCAAAAGGCGAGCAAATTGATTTACTGAATGGTAGAAGCTACCCGACACCGCAGTTAAATAGCACATTACCAAGTATTTCGGCCGAAAGAGCCATCGAGTTGGCCATGAGCGATGTCGCAAAATTTGCCATTGTTCAAAAAGGTGGTGTTGCTGCTAAACTTTTGGCCAAACAAGCCGATAAAGCCGATTTGATTATTTATCACCTCAACGATAAAGCCGATGCTGAGCGATTGGTATATCATGCTACCATCAAGCCGAATTTATTGGAGCGTTGGGAGTATTTTGTAGATGCCACTTCGGGCGAAATTTTAGATAAATACAACCACACTTGCTCATTGGATGGCCCATTTACTGCCAAAGCTCGTGATTTGAACAATGTCGAACGCACCATCAATATTCAGCAGGTTGGCAGCACTTATTATATGATTGATACGAGCCGCCCGATGTATAACCGCACCTCATCGAAGTTACCAAATGACCCAATAGGTGCTATCTGGACGATTGATGCACAGAATTCGAGAGCAAACGAAGATTTACAATTTAGCCACGTTACTTCGTCAAATGGTGCAAACTGGAACGCCACGGCGGTTTCGGCACATCACAATGGCGGATTGGCGTATGAATACTACCGTACCAAACACAACCGAAACTCACTCGATGGCAAAGGCAGTACGATTATTTCGGTAATCAATATTGCCGACGAAGACGGAAAAGGTATGGATAACGCCTTCTGGACAGGTGAATTTATGGGTTATGGTAATGGCCGCGATGCTTTTAGGGCTTTGGCGGGTAGCTTAGATGTAGCTGGTCACGAAATGACCCACGGAGTTGTCGAAAACACGGCTCGTCTCGAATACCGTAACCAATCAGGAGCGTTGAATGAGTCTTTTGCTGATGTTTTTGGAGCATTGGTAGAAGTTTATGGAGACCCGAACGACACCCAATGGTGGAGAATTGGAGAAGATGTAACTAGAACTACGGCTTTTCCGTCTGGCACTTTAAGAAACCTACAAAATCCTAATCAAGGTGGCACAAAAGACCCCGGCTATCAGCCCAAAACGATGTCGCAGTATGCGTATTTGAGAGATACCGAGGATGAAGACAATGGTGGCGTACACGTAAATAGCGGTATTCCGAACTATGCCTTTTATCTTTTTGCGAGCAATACCAACGTAGGCTTGGCTCGTGCCGAGCAGGTTTATTATCGAGCATTGACTAAGTACTTAACTCGTACCTCAAAATTTGTGGATGCTCGTTTGGCGGTTGTGCGTTCGGCAAGTGAGCTTTATGGTGGCGATGCCTCGGCTGTTACACAAGCCGCAAAAGCCGCTTTTGATGCTGTCGGGATACTTGACCCAAATGCTGCAACGGGCGGAACCTCAACCAGTACTACGCCAAATACAACTCCCAAAACGATTCCGACCAACCCCGGAGCTGATTATATCTTAGTTTTTGACCCAACCGACAATAAATTATACAACGGTAAAATCACCGAACAATTAAAGCCGATTACTTCGAGAGGGTGTTTGAGCAAGCCAAGTATTACCGACGACGGTTTGTTTGCTTACTATGTTGCAGCCGATAAAAACATTTACAAATTATCGTTGACCTCGCCATTTACCGAAACCCGAATCAATATGCCAACTAACGGTATTTGGGGAAATGTGGCGGTCTCTAAAGATGGTAAACGCATGGCTGCATTGACCGAAGCTGGCGATAAGTTTATGTACGTGGTTGATTTTGAATCGAATAAGTATGTCAAGTTCACTTTGTATAATCCGACGTACTCGGGTGTAAAATCTGGCGATGTACAATATGCTGATTCGTTTGAATGGGATTATTCGGGCGAATACGTAGTTTATGACGCTTACAATAAAATCAAGAGTGTTTCGGGCGAGATTGACTTTTGGGATGTAGGTAGCCTAAATGCTTGGGATACTAAAAATAAGACATTCGCCAAAGGAACAATCGAAAAACTCTTTAATCTCGAAGATGGCGAAAGCATCGGAAACCCTTCTTTTGCCAAGACTTCGCCCGATATTTTAGCATTCGATTACTACACCGAAGACGAACCCAATACTTATTATCAGATAACGTTAAATGTAGAATCTGGCGATGTGCAGGGTATCTACGAAAACACTGATGTTGGCTATCCGGGGTATTCAAAAGCCGATGATAGAATGTTGTTTAATTCAACTCGAAATCGTAAAGAAGTTGTGATGATGATTGGCATTGGCAAAGATAAACTCACGGCTTCGGGTAGTGCCAGTGTGATTTACGAAGATGCCAAATGGGCTGTTTGGTATGCCCAAGGTGCTCGTGCTTTACCGACCAAAACCGACCAAACCATCACTTTTGCCGCAATTAGCGATAAAAATGGTGGCGAAAGTTTCAATATTTCGGCCACAACGAATTCAAACCTACCGATTCAGTTTACTGTTGTTTCGGGCGACGCCACTATTTCGGGCAATCGTGTAACACTCGGCACTACGCCTGGAAAAGTTACGATTCGGGCTATACAAGTCGGAAACCAAACCTTCAACTCAGCAAGTGCCGAAAGAGTATTTTGTATATTGCCCAAAGCTCCAGTTATCACCCAAAATGGTACTACGCTAAATATTTCGGGTGGAACGACTTTTCAATGGTACATCAACGGAAACATTAACGGTGGCGAAACCACCGCCACGACTCGCCTTCCAGACCTTTCGGGTACGTACACGGCCCGTGCGGTTGTAGATGGGTGTATGAGTCCGTTGTCTAATGCCATTACGATTCAGATTGTTTTGGGTAAAGAAAAAGGCGATGAGATTCGAGTAAAAACATATCCGAATCCTGCGGCAGAATTCATTAAATTTGAATTACCGGCAGGAGTTACTTTCAGAAAAGCTCAATTGTATGACCAATCGGGTAAATTGATTTCTGAATACAGTCAAAGCGAAGATAATTCGTTGAAAGTGAATAAATTAGCAACTGGTAATTATCTCTTGAAACTCGAAACCAATAAAGGTAAATTTACAAATCGAGTTGTTATCGAATAAGTAATACGGATTTCCCCAATCCGACGTTATATCAAAAGTGTGGCACGATAAACGAATCGTGCCACACCTATTTTGAAACCCCTCAAGTCATGAATCGCATTGACCGCCTTTTGGCAATTTTAATCATCATTCAATCTAAAAAATTTACAACCGCCGAGCATTTATCACAAAAGTTCGGAATCAGTATCCGTACCGTTTACCGTGATTTAAAAGCCCTCAACGAAATCGGCGTTCCGATTGGTTTTGAACCAAATCATGGCTATTTTATCATGCAGGGCTATTTTTTGCCACCCGTTACGTTCAGCACCGAAGAAGCCAACGCTTTGATATTGATTGAGCATTTGGTAAATCGCTTTACCGATAAATCCATTCAAAAACATTTCACAACTGCCCTCAATAAAGTCAGAGCTGTTTTGAAAACAACCCAGAAAGAGAAAATCGAGCAGTTTGAGTCTGCTTTAGTACCATATTCGGGGCATTATCCAAGCCCTAACTTCGAGTATCTTTCCGAAATCCAGAATGCAATTGCTCACAAACAAATCATAAAGATTCACTACCAAAACCTAAAATCGGAAGTGAGTATTCGTGAACTCGAACCAATCGGAATGCTTTTTTATGGATTAAATTGGCACATTGTAGCTTGGTGCTGGCTCAGGCACGAATACCGCGATTTTAGGGTGGATAGAATCCAGAAAATTGAAAATACGTATAAGCCGTATCGTAAGGACGAACACCAAAGTATTAATTCGTACTTAGAAAATTGGAGAAGTGAAATGCCACTGACATAGGGTTGTCAGTGAGAGGTATTTAATTTGTGAATAATGCCTCAGCTCACATGGAAAAGTTAGACTTAACCCAAAAATTTCGTTCGTATTACTCTGCCCAAACCCAACCCGAATTTCAACAATTCGGAACCGTCGAATACCTCTCAATCTTAGGTTCGGGCGACCCATCATCCGACGAATTCAGCCAAAAAGTAGAAGCACTCTACACGGTAGCCTATACACTCAAATTCTTATCAAAAGCCCAAAATCAAGATTTTTCGGTAGCCAAACTCGAAGGACTTTGGTGGTTTGATGAAAGCAAATACCGAGATATTACGATTGATGATGCCCCTGTGATGATTCCACGGAGCGAGTGGAGTTGGCGATTGCTCGTCCGAATTCCGTCGTTTATCACACCAATTTTGTTAGAAACGGCCAAGAAAAATGCCTTCAAAAAAAAGAAAATTGAGCTAATAGAGCAAGTAGATTTCTTTAGCTACGACGAAGGCGAAGTAGTGCAAATGCTGCACGTCGGGGCATTTAGTGAAGAACCCCTCTCTCTCAAAGTATTGGGAGATTTTATGAGCCATCACCAATTATCAAAAGGCGGTTTTCACCACGAAATCTATCTTTCTGATTTTCGCAAGACTCCTCCCGAAAAACTCAAAACAATCTTGCGAGAGCCAATAAAACGAAATAATTAACCCCAAAACTCCAAATGAGGATGTTTCAAACACTCATTTTACTTAACACTCTATCAAAAATGCTTACGCCACTTATTGTAAAAAATGAAATCGTTATCAATGCCAATGCTGCCAAAGTCTGGGATGCGTTGGTGAATCCTTCCCAAACTCAAAAATATATGTTTGGTTGCGAAACTGTATCTGACTGGCAAATCGGTAGTAAACTCGACTGGCGAGGTAGCTACGAAGGCCAAGAAATGGTTTTTGTAACGGGTAAAATCGTCAATATTATTCCTGAAAGACTGTTGGCATACACGACATTCGACCCAAACAGCACGATGGAGGATATTCCCGAAAATCATACAACTGTAACGTACTCATTAGAAAGTGCCGAAAACCTAACACTTCTGAGGGTTACGCAAGGCGATTTCTCGACCGTTGCCGATGGCCAGCGAAGATTTGATGAGGTTTACAACAACGGCGAAGGCTGGAATCCAATATTAATCGAAATCAAGAAATTGGTTGAGAATTAAGAGAAATTTTAGTAAAATTGAGTATGGTTACGTTTAAGGCTACATTACTAAAGTTCGATAACAAAGGCGAAAAAACTGGTTGGACTTACATTGAGATACCTGCCGATATTGCCAATGAGGTAAAACCCAATACCCGCAAAACGTATCGGGTAAAAGGCAGAATCGATGATTTTGCCCTAAAAATGGTTTCGCTCTTGCCAATGGGCGATGGTGGATTCATCATTCCGATAAATGGTGAAATGCGACGGCATATCCACAAAAAAGAAGGGGCAATGGTAGATGTTTCGCTCGAAGAAGATACCGACGAATTTGTGATTTCACCCGATTTGATGGCGTGTCTCGAAGACGAACCTAAAGCTTTGGCCGAATTCAACAAATTGCCTAAAAGCCACCAAAAATACTATTCAAACTGGATAGAATCGGCCAAAACCATCGAAACCAAAACCAAACGTATCACAATGACCATCAAAGGTTTTGAAATGGGCATGGGTTACGGTGAAATGATACGCTATTACCGAGATTTAGAAAAATGATAGATGTAGAAACAGCTTACGAAATCTTATCTTCGATGCCAAATGCCACCGAAGAACCCCACTTTGATAAACCTGCTTATAAATTGAAAGGAAAGATTTTTGCTACTTTCAATATCGAAAATAAGTGGATAACGATTCGGCTTACGCCCGAACAACAAGCGATTTTCTGCGAAAACGAAGCGATTTATCCCGTACCAAACAAATGGGGAACGCACGGCTGGACACACGTAGATTTGAACCGAATCAAGAAATCGGAGTTCATAGAAGTGCTTGAAGTAGCCTACCGAAATGTAGAACAGAATGCTGGTTCTGCCAAGAAGAGGAAGAAATAAAAAAGCGAAACACCAGTTTCGCTTTTCAGTTTATTTTATCAAGCAAGTAAGCCATTTTGGTGCAAGTGGTCGAAGATTAATTTATCAACCCACGCTACTTTGTCTTTGTCAGAATACTGATACCAGCTAATCTCTTCGATTTCTGAACTCACCCGCAATTGCCCTGAGTATTTACCCGAATAGCAGGTCATTTTTACCGTAGTTCCTTCGGGGTGGCCGTGGGCTTGTGCTTCAAAAACACCGATAAAATTTAAAGTTTTTGCGTCGATAGAAACATTCAATTCTTCGTAAATTTCTCGGAGTAAAGCTTGCTCGTCTGTTTCGCCAATTTCTCTTTTACCACCCGGAATATAAAACACGTCTTTTCCGTAGCTTTTTGTCATCAAAATTGCCTTGTCTTTTATCTCAATCCAAGCAAGTTTGTCAATCTGTCGCATCAATTATTAAATTACTATTTACTCACAAGTAAGAGGTTAATCGAAAATAGTTCTCGTAACGGCTAACCATTTGTTAATAGAAATTGCTAACTCACTGATTACCAATTTTTAACGATTAACCATTAACTAATAACATGAACTATTTTAACAAATAGTTTAAGATTTTATGCCGCTTCGTACCTGCCCATGTCTCTTAACATACGCACGTGCGAGCCTACCGCCACCTGAAAACTACCTTTGTTGTTATACGGAATCCCGTATTGTTCGGCGGTAGTTTTTACAATTTTAGCAATAGCAGGATAATGAACATGAGAGATATTTGGAAAAAGGTGATGCTCGACTTGATAATCTAAGCCACCGATATACCACGATAAAATCTTGTTTTTGCCAGAAAAATTGGCGGTTGTCATCAATTGGTGAATCGCCCAAGCGTTTTCTATCGTTCCTCGCTCATCGGGTAAGGGTTGGTCAACACCCTCGACAACGTGAGCCAACTGAAAGACCGTTGTCAATATCAAACCTGCGGTGCAGTGCATTGCCATAAAGCCAATCGCCCATTCGCCAATCGAAATATTGTTTGTAAACACAATCGGTATCCCGAAGATAAACAAAACATATAGAATCTTAGTAATAAACAAAATGACCAATTCTTTGCGTGGATAGGCCTTCACGATTCCGCTTTTAGCCATTTGGTTATACAGATAGATTTCTTTAAAATCCTTCCATAAAAACGAAATCGTCATCAAACTATAAAGAAAAAACGCATAAAAATGCTGAAAACGGTGAATACTTTTCAGCTTATCGTCGTAAGATAACCTCAAAAAAGGTTTACCCGTAATGTCTTCGTCAACACCGTGTACATTGGTGTAAGTATGGTGTAGTTTATTGTGTTGAACATCCCAGTTGTAAGCGTTTCCACCCAAAAAATAGATAGTTGCTCCGAAGACTTTATTGACCCAAGGCTTCGACGAAAACGACCCATGAATGGCATCATGCATAACCGACATCCCGACACCAGCCACACCAAAGCCCATGATGATGCACATCAAAAACATCTGTAAGCCTGTAAAAGTAAACGTCAGCATCAAAAAGTACGGAATGATGTACAAACCAATCATAAACAGAGCCTTAATAATGAGTTTATTGCCGCCACATTTTGAGAGGTGATTTTGCTCGAAGTATTCATCAATTTTGGTTCGGAGGTCGCCAAAGAAGTTGGATTTAGCTTTATTGACAAATTTAATTTTAGTATAATTCATGTTTTATTATGTTTTAGGGATGTGCAATTTAATCAAAAAAAAGTACAATCCTAAATATGCTATTTTACGTATAACCACCTCGAAACTAAAACTTTATGATTGGGGTTAGTAACTTAATAACGATATTTGTATCAATGATATTAGCTTTTTGTAATTATTGCTGGATTTTGTCAGTAAATTCTGAATTTTCAGCCGATAAAAAATAACACGATTAAATTTTTGTTAATGATAGATTTAGAAGAATTTTTTGAGCAAGAACCAAAAACCGAGTATAAAAAAGCGGCTAAAGTAACCGACTTCAAAGACCTAATTATCTTTGAAGACGAAGATTATATTGTCATCAACAAGCCACCGTATCTTGCGAGTCTCGACGAGCGTACCCAAGACAAACACCAGAGTATTTTGCGTTTGGCAAAAGCCTATCATGCCGATGCCCAGCTATGCCACCGACTCGACAAAGAGACGTCGGGCGTCTTGGCAATTGCCAAAAATCCGGCATCATATCGTAGCCTTTCGATGCAATTCGAGAACCGCCACGTAACCAAGCGTTATCATGCGGTGGTCAATGGCGTTTATGATTTCGACAGTATCTCGGTTTATCTTCCAATCGCTCCGCTCAAAGACGGTACTGCCGTAAAAATCGATAGAGTAAAAGGCAAACCAGCCGAGACTGTATTTTTTACGATTAAGGCCTACCGCCACCATACTTTGGTCGAGTGCATTCCGATTACGGGACGTATGCACCAAATCCGTATCCATTTGCAGTGCCTCAAAGCCCCAATTGTTTGCGACCCAACCTACGGCGGAGATGATATTTATCTTTCGCAACTCAAAAGCAAGAAATTTAACCTCAAAAAAGGAACAGAAGAATTGCCATTGATGAAGCGAGTGGCACTACACGCTCATTCGTTATCGTTTAGGTTAATGAATGAAGAATACGTCAAAATCGAAGCTCCGTATCCTAAAGATTTTGAGGTTTTGGTAAAGCAATTAGACAAATTCAGTCATTAGAAATCAAGAAAACGGAATACAAATTTTACTTTCTCCGTTTTCCATTTTTCCGTTCGCCTTCAATGCAATACCTCACTTACATAGACTCACCCGCGGGCGAACTCGAAATCATTGGTTCCGATGAGGCTATCAATGCTGTTAATTTTGTAAAATCAACAAAACAAACAGCGAGCGAACACCTACCTGCGATTTTTGGGGAATGTATTGAGCAACTAAACGAATATTTTTGGGGCAAAAGACGGATTTTCGATTTCAGAATCGAGCAAGAAGGCACTGATTTTCAACAAAGAGTTTGGGCCGAATTATTGAAAATACCGTTTGGTAGAACAATCTCGTATCTTGAATTGGCTCGCCGATTGGGCGACGAAAAGGTGATTCGGGCGGCGGGTTCGGCCAATGGCAAAAACCAGTTAGGAATCATCGTGCCGTGTCATCGAGTTATCGGTGCCGATGGTAAATTGGTTGGTTATGCGGGTGGCCTCGACAAAAAACGATGGCTGCTCGACCACGAAGACCGAATTGCCAACGGAACACTGACTTTATTCTAAAAAAATGATAAAAACTCCCGAAGAATGTCAGGATATGAACGACATTCGCCTCGAAATTGACGACCTCGATAAACAAATTATTGGACTCATCGGCAAAAGATTTGGTTACGTAAAAGCCGCTGCCAAATTTAAGACTTCGGCCACAGCGGTAGCCGCTCCCGAACGCTTCAAGGCAATGCTCATAAAACGCCGAGAATGGGCTATCGAAAACGGGCTCAGCCCCGATGCCATCGAAAAACTTTATACCGACTTGGTAAATCATTTTATCGAAGAAGAAATGAAACATTGGCAGGGGACAAATCCTTGAATGCATTCATCATTAGATTTTCTCCGTTTTTAAATTTGTCAATCGCTAAATACAGATAATAAACTGATATTCAGATTGTTGTAAACTTTGATTAACTACTTATGAAAAAATCAATTTTATTTATTTTTCTAATTCTTTCGGGCAAAATCGCCTTTTCGCAGCAAAAAGAAATCGTTAAGACCGATAAAGCACCAATGCCAATTGCTCCGTATTCGCAGGCGGTCAAATCAAACGGATTTGTTTTTGTAGCTGGACAAATCGGACTGAATCCTGCCGATAGAAAACTCGTGGAGGGTGGGGTAGAAGCCGAAACTGTTCAGATTATGGCGAATATCAAAACCATATTAGAAGCATCGGGGGCAAAACTCAGTGACATTGTCAATACAACTATCTACATAAAAGACATCGGAGCATTTGGCAAAGTCAATGAAATTTATGGCAAATATTTTACGGGTGATTTTCCGGCTCGAACAACCATCGGGGTTGCAAATCTGCCCGGTGGAGCCAATATCGAAATTGCAGTAGTTGCGGCATTACCTTGGAAAGTTCGTAAGAAATAAAATTGCCGTATATTTGTGACTTGAATGAATCAAAAAGTAGATTGAGAATTGTTTTTATTCACTTATTCTCGATTCATTCATTTGCTAATTTATATTTTAGAAAATATGTCTTTAGAATCGAAAATCAAGGCTTTGGCCAAAGAATATGCGGGCGAAATCGTAGCCAATCGCCGCTACCTACATACCAATCCCGAACTCTCTTTTCAAGAATTCAATACCCAGAAATTTGTAGCCGAAAAACTCAAAGAATTGGGTATTCAGCCCGAACCCATCGCCAACACGGGTTTGGTTGCAACCATCGAAGGCCGTAATGCCGAAAACCGAGTGGTTGGGCTTCGTGCCGATATGGATGCTTTGCCAATTTACGAGAAAAACGATGTGCCGTATAAGTCTCAAAATGAGGGAGTTATGCACGCCTGCGGGCATGATGTACACACGGCCTCGTTGCTTGGTACGGCCAAGATTTTGACCCAACTCAAAGGTGAATTCGACGGTACGGTGAAATTAGTTTTTCAACCAGCCGAAGAAAAAGCCCCCGGCGGAGCATCAATCATGATTAAAGAAGGGGTTTTGCAAAACCCTGCACCTGCAAGTATGCTTGGGCAGCACGTTGCTCCCAATGTACCCGTTGGTAAAATTGGTTTTCGTGAGGGTATGTACATGGCGAGTACCGATGAAATCTACATGACAATCAAAGGCAAAGGCGGACACGGAGCCATGCCCGACCAACTGATTGACCCCGTGTTGATAGCCTCGCACGTGATAGTTTCGTTGCAGCAGATTATTTCTCGTAATCGTAAACCAGCCAATCCGTCGGTGCTTTCTTTTGGTAGATTCATTGCCGATGGCGTAACCAATGTGATTCCGAACGAAGTGACGATTCAGGGGACTTTCCGCTGCATGGACGAAGAATGGCGTGAAGATGGACTTAGACGCATGAAAAAAATGGCAGAGGGAATTACCGAAGCAATGGGCGGTACGTGCGAATTTGAAATTGTGAGAGGCTATCCGTTCTTAAAAAATCATCCAGAATTGACTCGTCGAATGAAATCGGCGGCTATCGAGTTTATGGGTGCCGATAATGTGATTGACCTCGATTTGTGGATGGCGGGCGAAGATTTTGCGTTTTATTCGCAAGTAGTAGATTCGTGTTTTTATCGTCTCGGAACCCGTAACGAAGCTCGTGGAATCATCTCGGGAGTTCATACTCCAACTTTTGATATTGACGAATCAGCCCTCGAAATCGGTGCAGGATTAATGACTTGGCTGGCATTGAAAGAGGTAATGTTATAAAATCACAGCGAAGCAAGTGGGCTAAATTTTATCTTGCCCACTTTATTTTTTCTGATACAGTGTTTTCTTGCCAGTTTTTAAATCTGTCATGAGCAGAGCACCGTTTTCGATATAGTATTTAGAATTTTCTACATCGGTAGTTTTACCATCTATGGTTATTCTCCAGCAAAAAATATTTCCTTTCGTAAACCACCTTGCGTTGAGAGCTTTGAGCTGAGTTATCATTTGGTTTTCGCCACCTTTATTCATTACAGAGTTTCCTCCGCCACTGGCATAAGAAGTTGCTCCGCCGTCGTCAACAGTACCGTCGGCATTCAATACAATCGTTGATTGCGTTCCGCCATAAAAACCTCCACTGCTCGAATAATTTTCACTGTACGTCCAGCGTCCAACTAATTTAGTATCTCTGAAAAGATTATCTTTTGTTACAACGTTTTGTGGCTGATTTGCACCTTTTTTTGTAAATACTCCCTGCAAAATAACTTGCCCTTGGTATAAAATCTTTTGCTGTATTTGTCCATTTACCAACGACATCGAGCAGTCAAACGTCGTTCCGTCTTTGTAAGTTAGTTTTCCTAAAGCATTGCTTCCAGTTGTATTACTTTTCAATGAGTAAGAGTCTTTTTCGGCCCCACTAAAAACCACTAATTCGCCACTAATTTGATTATTAGTCAAATTTTTGATGGTCAGTTCGCTTTGTACACTGCCATTTTGACCTGAGACTGTACCTACCCAAATTCCTTCAAAACTTTGAGCAAAAACCATTTGATTGATAAAAACTAAGAATATAATCGTGATATTTTTCATTGCGTATAATCCAAAATTCAATCTTCGATAACAAGTTAGGCGAAATTTACCGAAATAACATCAAAATAGATTTAGCTTATTATTTATTTTGCAGATTCATAAAACAATTTATCGTCGATTGGGTTTATTTATTAGTTATTTAATGATAATAGATTTTAGAAAACATGCTTTGGATTAAGTTAGGAATCGTTTTAGGCACTTTCGGATTCATGGAATTTATGGCGTGGTTTGCTCATAAGTACATCATGCACGGTTTTGGTTGGGCATGGCACAAAGACCATCATAATCACCACAAAGGTTTTTTTGAGAAGAATGATTATTACGCGGTGGTTTTTAGTGTAATTGCTTCATCATCAATTATTTACGGAAATACTAATCCCGAATTTTGGTACTTGACTTACCTCGGAATCGGTGTTACACTTTACGGAATCGCTTATTTTGTATTCCACGATTTGATTGTACATCGCCGCATCAAATTCAAATATGTAGCCAAGAGCAAATACATGAAACGAATCATGAATGCTCACTATATTCACCACAAAGTACACACCAAAGAAGGAGCAGAGGCATTTGGCTTTTTGTGGGCTCCACCCAAATACGAACCAAAAGAGAGAAAATAAACTTAAAGGCGAAGCACCTACTTCGCCTTTTTTATTGCCGATTTTTACGAAATAATCTCCATTTTTTTTAGCAAAAATGTTGCGTTTTTGTTTTTTGCAACGCCTTTACGGAGCTTATAGTCGAAAAGTAAATCGTTTTCGATGATTTGGCTTTCAAAACACAGATTTTCGATAATTTCGACATGCGATTCTTGCAGCCTTCCTAATTCTAAATCGTGCGTAGCAATGAGCGTCAGGCAGCCAAAATTCATGAGTTTTTCGATGACTTTTTGCGTTCCGTAGCGTTTATCCTCTGAGTTTGTTCCTCGTAAAATCTCGTCTAAAAGTACCAAAGCCACCGTTCCGTTTTCTATTTGCTTCGTGATAGATTTGAGTTTCTTCAATTCGGCAAAGAAATAAGATGTATTTTCTTGTAGCGAATCAGACTGATGAAGCGAAGTCAGCAATCTCATCGGTAAAAATTCCATCCGTTTGGCACATACAACCGAACCCATCTGAGCCAAAAGTAAATTGACTCCGAGCGTCCGCAGAAAGGTACTTTTACCCGACATATTCGAGCCCGTCACCAAAAACATTCGTTGCGGAGTACCAAGCGAAATATTGTTCCTAACTCTCTGATTATCAGTTAGTAGTGGGTGACCTAAGTCTTCGGCTTCAAACTTTAGTTCTTGGTTTTGAGGTTCTGGAAAAACATAATCGGGATGGTTGAATTTGAATGTTGCCAACGAATTATACGTTTCGATTTCGGCAAGCCCTTCAAACCATTCCCGAACCCCAAATTGGTACTTTTTCATCCATTTTTCAATCGCCAAAACCAAATGAATATCATACAAAAACAATCCGTTTGAGAGCGTGCTGACCATTGCATTGAGCCTTTGGTCAAATAACCGCCCAATGCTGTTGAGTTCTTTTAGGGCTATTAATCCGGCTTTGTTTTTTTGCTTGATTTGGCTGAGTGTTTCGTTGGTAAACGGTTCGTTATCAATGATTTGCAAGGCGTTTGAGTAGCGTTCGAGTACTCGTCTTTGTCCCGAAACCAATTGATGAATCTTCTGCGTTTTTTTCTGAATCGTGCCAATGATAGCCAAACCAATTATCAGAAAGAAAAAGACCAACTGTATCTCAGCAATCGAAATGGCAAGATAAATAACCGCAACTGCCAATGCAGACCAAAACCAGCGAAGGAGATTCCAGAACGGTTGCTCGAATTGGTATTGGTAGGCTTCTATCGTGTTGAGCAAATCTTTGATGGTATCGTCTTTGCGGTCTATCAAAAGGTTGTTTGCCAAAAGGTCTTGTTTGAATTGTGCTTTTGTGGATAACTCGTTGATAATCTGCTGATTGTGGATAATTCTGGTTTTTTCTAACAATGGATTTTGAAAAGCCGAAACCAATTTTTCGAGTCCGATTTTGGTGGCTGTTCGGTTGATTCGATGGAATATCGAGCCTTGACCAAAAATATCCAAATCATTCAAAAATCCATCATCCGATTTGTAATCATTACCGTTATCCAGAAACGAAGGCTTGTTTTGTAGCAAATTCAACTCATTTTGGTTGATTTCTCGTAGTTTATCCACAAATTCCATCTCGTCTTTGGTTTGGTCGTATTGCCTGACCATCCGCAAAAAAACCACTGCCGCCGCCAATGCTCCGAGCAAAAACCACGTACCGAAATCATCGAAAAAGAAAAAACAAAATAGGAGAGAGACAATAAATAAAAAACTGAGGATTCGGCTGATACTTAGTTGATTAAGGCGTATTTTGAGGTTTTCAAACTGTTGTGTGTATTGCTCGATACGATTTTGATAGAAGTTTATTAAATCCATAAATTAAAACTGAAAATACGGTTGGTTTTGTGAGTGGTCAATCAAAAGAAGTTACTGGCTGAGTAAGTGGTTAATCGAAGTTCGTAAATACTTGATTATCATCTACTTTATAACAATTAACATAAGTTATTCTAAAAGAGTGCTTACCCGATAACAAATAGTTTATGTTATTCGTTAATGATTAATCGTTGAAAAAGCTGATAATCAATGAATTAATACTATCAATTAACAATTAACGATTTTCGATTAACGACTTGAATGCTTAAATGCTGATTTTTTCAGTAAATTTGATTAAAATTTTAAAATCAGATTTCAAAATTAGTTAAATAACTGATTCACTTATCGGATGCGTCAAGATTACCTAAAAGGAGATAATGAAAACCAATCGAATATCGAAAAAGAAATCGAACGTGCTTTACGTCCGCTTTCGTTCGATGATTTTACGGGGCAAGATAAAATCCTCGAAAACTTACAAATATTCGTTTTGGCCGCCAAACAACGAAAAGAAGCCCTCGACCACGTGCTTTTACATGGGCCTCCGGGTTTGGGCAAAACTACTTTGTCTAATATCATTGCCAACGAATTGGGGGCAAATATCAAGATTACATCGGGTCCAGTTCTTGATAAACCAAGCGATTTGGCGGGTTTATTGACCAATCTTGAGCCTTACGATGTACTTTTTATTGATGAGATTCACCGCCTAAATCCGATTGTTGAAGAATATTTGTACTCGGCAATGGAGGATTACAAGATAGATATTATGCTCGATTCGGGCCCTAATGCTCGAAGCGTACAAATCGGATTGAATCCGTTTACGCTTATCGGAGCTACGACTCGTGCGGGTTTGTTGACCTCGCCGCTTCGTGCCAGATTCGGGATAAATTCGAGACTTGAGTACTACGATGCAGTTTTATTGACCAAAATCGTGAAGCGTTCGGCATATATTCTGAACACACCAATTGACGAAGACGGTGCGTTTGAGATTGCTCGTCGTAGTCGTGGTACGCCACGTATCGCCAATAATTTGTTGCGTCGTACCCGCGATTTTGCCCAAGTGAAAGGCTCGGGGAAAATAAATGTCGAGATTGCTGAAATGGCTCTGACCGCCCTCGATGTTGACCAAAACGGACTCGACGAAATGGACAACCGAATCTTGACGACGATTATTGAGAAGTTTAAAGGAGGGCCAGTGGGTATATCGACCATCGCGACGGCTTGTGGCGAAGAAGCCGAAACCATCGAAGAAGTTTATGAGCCATTTTTGATTCAAGAAGGCTACCTAAAACGTACTTCGCGTGGGCGTGAAGCTACCGAAAAAGCCTATCGCCATTTGGGGATTCTGCCAAAATACAGGATGGGTGAATTGTTTTAAAATTTTATAGCTTATGAATCTCGAAACCGTATTCTCGATTGCTAATGCTTTGGTTTTTCCGCAATGGATGCTCATGATTTTTGCCCCGAACTGGCAATGGACGCAGCGGCTGGTAAATGCCTACATCATCCCGATTATATTAGCGGTTATCTATGCTTTTTATGTGCTTTCGGGTATCAGTAATCTCGATTTTCAGGCGTTCTCGACTTTAGCAGGTGTGATGAAACTATTCACCGACCAACAGGGTGTATTGGCGGGATGGGTTCATTATTTGTGTTTTGATTTGATGGTGGGCTCATGGGTTTTCAATAATGCTAAAGAGCGTGGCGTAAAGCATATTTTGGTTGTTCCGTGCTTGTTTTTTTGTTTTATGCTGGGACCAATCGGGCTACTTTTGTATTTACTCATCCGAAAATTTGCGTAGAATACTCCAAAAATCTACCTTTGGACTGGTATTAAAAATAACGCCTCTGAAATTTAGTTTCTTACATCTGAGTATTCTTCTGCCTGGAATTGTCTAATCACATTCTGAGTCAGTTTCGTTGACTTAATTCTGCAAAACCGTTAAAACGGTTGATGATTTCTTATTAACTTACATTTACTGATTTATCATTCATGTCATATTTTTATATCGAATCAGAGCGACTTCGACTGATTCCGCTCAATTACGAACACCTCTGTGCTTACACCGAACCCGAAAAACTGGCTCAGTTGCTCGATTTATCTTTGCATAAAATCGAGATGGAAGAGCCATTTGCGAGCGGCTTTCTTGGGGCTTTAGAAAATTTCTGGAAACCTAAAGTTTTGGCAAATACAGCTAATTATCAGTGGTTTACCAATTGGTTGATTGTCTTGAAAGAGACCAAACGTAGCATCGGTGGAATCGGACTCCGAGGCTTACCAAACGAAGATGGCGAAACCGAAACAGGTTACGGAATCGACCTCAATCATCGTGGCAAGGGCCACGTAAGCGAGGCGGTAAAATGCTTGACAAACTGGGCTTTTCAGCAACCAAATGTAAAGGCCATTATTGCCCATACGCTCATAGAACCCAATGCTTCGCAGGTGGTATTGCAGAAAAATGGCTTTGTGCTAATCGGTAAAATCTTCGATGAAGAAGACGAGCAAGAAGTACTAAAGTGGCGTTTGGAGAAGTAGAAATAACCCAATAGAAAATAACGCTGACAGGGTTTTAAACCCTGTCAGCGTTATATGGTTTTATAAACTCATCAAATCTTTGAATTTGATTGCTTGACGGCGTGAAATCTCGATTTTTTCGCCACCCGTTCCTTTGTCCGGATTTCGTAGCGTAACCAATAATCCACCCGAAAACCACGGCTCGATTTTATCAATCCAAAGTAGGTTGATAATGTGTTTACGATTGGCTCTGAAATAGATTTTTGGGTCGAGACGCTCTTCGAGGCTATTCAATGACTTCAAAATCATTGGTTTTTGGTCATCAAAATGCAGACGGACGTAGTTGCCCATTGACTCAAACAAACGCACTTTTCCGAGCTTAACAAACCAGCATTTTTCGCCATCTTTTACAAAAACTTGGTCGGTTTCGCCGAGTAGCTTGATGCCTTCTTTGCGTTCGATTTCGTGAATCTGCTCTTCTTCAACTCGCTGAATTGCCTCCGAAAGTCGCTGAATATCAATCGGTTTCATCAAATAATCGAGGGCGTTGAATTCAAACGCTTTTAGGGCGTATTCATCATAGGCCGTCGTAAAGATGATTTCGGGAACTTTGCCTTCGATGGCTTCGAGTAATTCAAAACCATTTTTGCCGGGCATCTGAATATCTAAAAACAGGAGTTCGGGCGATAATTCATCAATTAGTTGGAGTGCTTCATCGGCATTGGCGGCTTCGCCAATTATTTCAATTTTCGGAAAATTCTCTAACAAACGACGCAACTCGTTACGAGCAAGGCGTTCGTCATCTACAATAATAGTTTTCATATATTAGTAATGAGTGTTTTCAATAATCTTAAAGGTGTAAGTCGTTAATTGAGAAATAGTTAATCGAGAAATTGTTAATAGTTAATTGAGAAATTGTTAATAGTTAATCGAAAAATTGTTAATAGTTAATCGAGAAATTGTTAATAGTTAATTGAGAAATCGTTAATGTTAATTATTTGATTATCAATACTTTTCAACGATTAACATAACTATTTAGATTACCTATTTCGGGATGTTATAAACTTTATCGGTCGGAATCGTGATTTCGGCACAGACCGTCAAATCATCTTCTTGAAAAATCTTAAACGAGGCATCATCTCCGTACAATAAATGAAGCCTTTGAACAGTATTTTTTAGTCCAAATCCACCTGCTTCGGAGTGGTTTTCGGTGGTTACGAGTTGCCCCGTATTTCTGATTCGGATAAACAATTTTGTACCTTCGAGGCTTGTGTTTATCTCGACAAATCCCCAACCGATTGCCTTCTGCACACCGTGCTTGATGGCGTTCTCGACCAATGTCTGCAACATCATTGGCGGCACTTGTATGCCGAGCGTTTCGGGAGCAATCTCCCATTTGGTTTGGAGGCGTTCTTCGTACCGAACCTTCTCTAAAGCCAAATAATCTTCAATCGTTTTGAGTTCTTCTTTGAGCGAAACTGCCGTTCGGCGGTCGGCTACGAGCGAACTCCGCAAAATATTCGAAAGTTGCGTAATACCTTGTTGTGCTTTGAGTGGGTCTTCGAGTATCAATGCCCTGATGCTATTGAGGGCATTAAACATAAAATGCGGATTCATCTGAGCCCTCAAGACCTTCGCTTCGGTGTCTTTTATTGATGATTTTAGTCTGATTCGTTCTATTTCGTCATTTTTACGGTCTTCTATATAAGAATAAAAAACGTAAATCAGTACCCAAATCAGAATCGGTTTGCTGAGGTTGAGCAAATACGAAACATTGCTGAGCGTGAGGTCTAAATCCCATATCGAAATCACAAAGCTATCGAGCGGGATATTGACTGCCACCGAGATAATCGTCATTACAAAGACAATAACTAAGGTTCTGATAATCAGCCTGCTAAGTGGTAGCTTAACCCATTGTTGCTTCCTAAAAAATATCCTAAAAATATGTGTGAGTGTTATTCCCAAGGCGATATTTACAAAAAAGTTGAGTAACAATAATACCGTAATCGGTATTTCTAACAAATAGTAACCCAATAGCTCCGACAATTCATAGATTGTCCAGCCAAAAAATTGACAAATCCAGTATAATCTGCGTTGGGTCATTCAGTCAATGAAATTTCGTATCGGGATAATGCAGTAAATGTAAAAAGAAAAGGCTTTTCGATTACGAAAATTCTACATTAATGGAAAAAATAATGCGTTAGACGGGCAAAATTGATGGATTAGTTTTTTGGGATAATAGCTTTATCGGACCAATACTCGATGAGTGGTATTGGGTAATGCGATAAAATAAATGCCCGATGGCAGCTTTTGTGTTGGCTTGATTGAGGCTTTTCGGGGTTCGATAAACTCTATATCAATCGCAATGTTTCGGCCTTGAGTATCGTAGAAATTGATGGCAGAATTTGGTTTTTCGGTATTGACGAATATTTCGTTTCCATCCGATGGGTTTGGATAAACTACCACTTGCAGATTTGGGTCTTGCGATTCGGTACTGGTCGGAATAAAACTCACAACCGAGGTCGAGACGATGGTCTCGCGGTTATTGGCATCGGTGTAGCTCAGTTGATAATAATTTTGTCCGACTGCGGGTTTAGTATCAACATAATTATACCTTCGGCGTTGCGTCAGATTGCCATTTGTAGCGATAGAAGTTAGCTTGGTGAAGCTTGTTCCGTTGGTGCTTCTACTAAGGTTGTAGTTTCGGACGGTCGTTTCGTAGGTAGATTCCCAAGTGAGTTGGATATTCTGTTGGGCATTGATATTGGCATTAAAAGTTGCCACGTATGCAGGTAGGGGAGTGCCGACTTTTATCGCCCAAAAATCTAAATTCCCTCTAATATTCGTTATATCACCATCAACAGATTGTGATTGTCCAACCACTATAAAACTACCATCTTTAGTCGGGATTCCGCAACGAGCCAAATCTTCATCGCCGCCACCCCAAAGTTTATTATAGTTGATGGTTCCGCTTTCGGTAAAGCTAATCATCCAGAAATCGGGTAACGAACTATTGGGTTTTGCTCCTGAGAGTGTCGAGCCACTGAAACCAAAACCAATAAATTGGTTATTTACCTTTTCGAGATGGTTGATTCCGTCGTTTTCGATACCCCCAACCATGATTTTCCAGAGTAATTGACCAGAAGCACTTAGACGAATGATAAACCCATCTTTTTGACCTAAGTTGCCCTGAAAATCGAAATCTCGTGAAGTTGTTTCGCCTACTACGGCAAATCCCCTGTCGGATGTTTCTCCGGCCGAATACGCAGAGTCGAAGCTACTACCCCCAAATGCTCTCTGCCATTGCTGGCTGCCATTTGCACTCACTTTTACGATGTATGTATCAAAAAAGCCTCGTCCAGCTCCTAAAATCTCATTAGATTGCCCTTCTGTACCACCGAGCATGATGTAACCCCCGTCGGATGTAAGTATTACCTCATTCATTACATCGTTTCGTGAACTTCCGTAGTGTTGTTGCCACAAGATTGTTCCTGAAGCATTGAGTTTTGCCAGCCAAAAATCGTATTCACGATAACCAGTGTTTACGCCACCGTCGCGGGTTGCTCCCAAGATATATCCGCCATCGGCAGTATTTTTTAGAGAAGGTTTAGAAGACCCATCGCCTCGCAAGTAGCCCGCTTCGCTGGCATTGTAGCCGCCCGCAAAGACACGTTTCCACTCAAGAGTTCCGTTGGTTTTTATTTTGAAGAGTAATATTCCGCCACGAGTGCCGCTTCCTTGAGCATCACCATCGACCGAATTTGTTGTGCCGACCACCAATATCGCTTTATCGGTGGTTTCGACTACGTCGGTAGCAATATCGTCTTTGGTACCGCCAAAGCATTTCGACCATTCAATCTGCCCATTTGCTTTGGTTTTTATAACCCACATATCGCTCATGCCTTTGGTTTCGACTACATCGCCATCAATGCCACTATTGGTCGAGCCGACCATGACAAAGCTACCATCCGAAAGTTCAACTACCGAATAGGCAAATTCATTATTCTTGCCGCCCATTGTTTTTTGCCAGTGGAGTGCAAGATTTTGTGAAAAAGTATATGTAGGTATCAACAGAAGGAAAACTCTCAGAATAAAAAGCATAGCATTCACTCACAAATAATATCGTCGAATAATTCGTGCAAATTTCATGCCTTAATGTTAGGATTTAGAATTTCTACAAATTACGCTGCTTAGCAGATATAAAACGGCTTCTTGGATAATAATTGCTAATTTTGGCACGCAAAAAACAAAACCATTGCGGCTAAATAGTAGTTTGAGAATTGATGTCTTGTTGATAAATAGTTGAAATTTTAGATTATGAAATAACTTGGTTAAATTAAAAAGGGAGGAATCCGTGGCACGGATGACCTTCAAACAATAGATTCTACCAATTTTAGCCAATAACCGTGTCACGGTTTTATGGGAAGTTATTTCAAAATCTATAAAACCAAAAAAACAACGCTGATTTAATCGGTTTTGGTTAAATCTGTAAAATCAGCTAAAACCCCATTGTATTTTAAATTTTCAGAAATGAGAAAAATATTTTTATCGTTAGGTCTAATCATAACAGTATTGGCTTGTAGTAATCCACTTACACAGAAGGATTTGAAATCGCCCGATGTGGACTTCGGAGAGCTTTTTAGAGAGGTTCAGCTAAAAAATGTATTCCCCGATTCTAAAACCTTTGCCGATTGTACGCCCAATGCCGATGCTTCGATAATCCTGAAAGCCTACAATGAGCAGAAAAACCAACCTAATTTTGACCTAAAGCAATTTGTAAACGATAATTTTACGCTTCCACAAGGTTTTGAGAATACCTATAAATCAAACCCAAACACGCCGCCTCAACAATACCTAAATGATTTATGGGCGAAACTCATCCGTAAACCAGAGGGGGGCGGAACGCTCATTAGACTTCGTAAGTCACACCCGTTTGCGGGGCTTGGCGAGCGAGAAATGTACTATTCGGATAGTTATTTTGCGATGCTGGGTTTAGAAACCGCCCAAAAGGACAGCGTGATTGAGAATATGGTTATCAATTTTGCTCAATTGATTCAAGATTTTGGGCACATTCCGAGCGGAAATCGTAGTTATTACCTGAGCCGTTCGCAACCGCCCTATTTTGCCATTATGGTAAAATTATTGACCGATTTGAAAAAGGATAAAAACGTGTTGATTCAGGCGATTCCGCAGATTCAGAAAGAATATTATTATTGGATGGGCATTGAAGATGAAGATAAACGTAAGCAAACCGAAGAAGCCCGAAAAAAGGCGGCTAAAGCCCACCGAAAGCTGGTTTTCTTGGCCAAAGATGCTACGCTCAATCGGTATTTTGATGAAACCCAAACGCCACGTGCCGAGGCCTATCGCGAAGATGTAGCAACTGCAAAAAAATCGGGTAGAAAACCTGAGAATATCTATCAAGATTTGCGTTCGGGGGCCGAATCTGGCTGGTATTTTTCGAGCCGTTGGCTACGTGATGGGAAATCGCTCGAAACAATTCATACAACCGAAATCGCCCCGATTGACCTCAATGCGTTGCTGTATCAGTACGAAATGATTTTATCGGAGGGCTACGCAGCTACCAATTCTCCTGCTTATGCTAAAAGTTTTATCGAACTCGCCAATAAACGCAAAAGCTTGATAGATAAATACTTATGGAATGAGCAAGCAGGTTTTTATTTCGATTATGACTTTGTGGCGGGCAAGCAAAAAGATGTTTATTCGTTGGCGGGAGTTTATCCGTTATTTTTCAAGATGGCTACACCTCAACAAGCCGAAAAAGTAGCTAAAATTATCGAATCGAGATTTTTGCAAACAGGCGGATTGATGACAACTTTGAACCTAACAGGTTTAAATTACGATGGGCAGAATGGTTTTGCGGCGTTTCATTGGGTAGCGATTCAAGGCTTACTCAACTACGGTTTTGATGATTTGGCCAATAAAATCAAAACCAATTGGATAAATACCAACCTCGAAGTTTACAAAAAAACGGGTAAAATATTTGATAAGTATGATGTACTGGAGCCATCAAAAATAATCGGGAGTAAAGAAGGTTTTAGCACCACAAACGGTGTTTTGACAAAACTTTTAAGCGAGAAATAGAGGGAGTAAATTCTCAGCCCCTTTTTGCAAAGGAAAGGGGCTGAGACAAGATTGTAAATTTATATCATTCTGCGAAGTTTAAAACTTGTAAATTCTAATTGACCTTTGCGGCGAACCAGCAAGTCAATCATTTTACCTTCTTTTTTAGACAACATTTTGTAGATTTCGCTAATCGTCAATTCTGTTGTGTTTAGGTTATTGATAAATAAAATTTCATCGCCACTTTGCAAACCAGCTAAGTCGGCCGGAGAACCCTCAATAATCTTATCTACAACGTATTGATTGAATTTCTCGCCTTTGGCACGCACTTCCATCCCGCTCATATCGTGTTCAAAAGACTCTCGCATACGTGTACGTATCGGCCTCAAACAAATGTAGCCATCGTGGTAATTGAGCGTAACATGAAAACGACGGAGCAATTCGCAACCGATGCTTCCCTGGCGGTTTTCGACACTCGGCGGAAACTTCATACTAAACGAAATGCTATCAGGAAACGACGCAATGATGTCCTGCATTTCGAGGCTTCCGAGTTTGATTTTATTCACCCTACCGATATGTCCGTTGATTTCACCGTTGAGTCCACGGCCCAAATTTGCCCTAATAACCTGATTGGGTAAGTTAATTTCTTTGTGGTCGTCGGTGCGAAGCAAGAGGGCGTGTCCGGCCCCCGTATCAATCACTAATCGCATTGGTATCGATTTATTATTGCTCACAAGAGCCACCGCATCGGTATATGGCTTAGATTGGGTCACAATCATCGGGTATCGCTCACCCATTGATTTTTTGTACTTAAACTTATCGGGCAGGGTTAGCATCAATTCTTTGTTCTCAAAGTCAATTTTAATGACAAAACTATTGAACAAATCATGCCCGAATATCCCGTGAATCGGAATACCGAGAAACTCCGAAAGTTTTAGAATATCTTTTTCGATGATAACCAAATTTTGATGATTAGCAACTACATCGCCCATCCGAATCGAATGCCCAACCGAGACATCGGCCATGAGTTCTTCTTCTTCGCCCGCACCACTAATTTTTACCCTACGAACAGGTGTAAGTTGCAGCTGTTTGGCAATATTGGGGTCGGTGATGATGGTAGAGCTAACACCCGTATCGAGAATAAACCGAAGCGTATCAGAAGTATTGATAATGGTCTTGATTACGATAAGATTGGCGTGAAACTCAAAGGGAATCTTAGCAAATTTTTGGTTTTTGCCTACAAAATGATACCCGTATCTGTTATCGACTTTTTTCTTGAATAATTTTTGCGAATGAGCTATTGTTGTTGTTAACAGCAAAATAGCTATCAATCCAATTCTGCCCACCTTTTTCATAGCTAAATTACTTTAAATATAACGAAAAATTAATATTTTTTCTTGGAAAACACAAATTTAAACAAAAGAGTTTTTGAATGAATCCCCCTTTTTTGGTGAATTTTTTAAAATTTTGGCATAATTGGGCTAAATACCTACTGTTTTGCACGATTTCACATAAAAATAAACCCACAGAAAGTCGATTTTCTGTGGGTTAAGTATCCGCTTAGTAGATTCTAACTACTCAATAATCATCTTTTTCTAACTCTATTTTTAGCTTTTTTAGCTCTTTAAGGTGTTTCCCGTACATTTTCTCGGTGTACCATGTCTGTACAAAATACCCGATGACGATAGAAACAACCACAAAGCCTGCTAAAACACCCAAATTGAGATTTTCTATGTGGGCAAAATAGCTGAACATAAAATAATACACAATGCCAACCATTGGCCACAAAAACATGTAAACCCTAAAATAGAGTTTTACAAAATGCTCCATGTGAGTAACGGATTGATTAATGCTTTCTTTTAGATTTTGAACATCAGCCGAATAATGCTGGATTTTTCGTAAATCTTTCCACAGAATCACCAATAAGAGTACTCCCATGATGCAAAAAACCACAGAGGCTAATTTTATATCGGAGCGATTATAAATAGCGGTTCCGATAAGTATAATCGGTATGCAAACGACCGATACCGCAAATTCAAGCCAAACACTCTTTTGTAGTTTGGCAAAGACACCATTCGATTTTTTTGATAAATTTTCCATAATTTGTTGTTTGTCTAATCGTGAATTTTGATTCTGGTTTTGATAAATATCTTTCCAGAGTTCTTTCATTTTTTCAAGCTCGTTCATGGTGGTTTGTATTTAGAAGTCCTCTGATTTTTTCTTGGATTCGGTGTAGTTTTACCCTAACGTTATTTTGGGTAATGCCCATAATCTGGGCGATTTCATCGTTAGAATGTTCTTCAAGATAAAGCATGATAATAGCTTTTTCGATTTCGGATAATTTGCTGATTGCGTGATACAAAAAAGCCAATTTGACTTCTCGCTCATCATCGGTTGATGGTTCCGAGATGTTCATTATAACCTCCGAAAACACTTCGTGCTGAGGTTTTCGATAAAATTTTCGTAGCTGTGTAATGGCGGTATTTAAAGCAATCTGATAGAGCCACGAACTAACCTTTGCTTCGCCTTTGAATTTTGGATACGACCGCCAAAGTTGAATAACGATTTCTTGAAAAAGGTCTTTTTTATCATCGGCCGAATGGCAGTACATCCCACATACTTTGTGGATAATACCTTGATTGGCTTCGATGATGCTGATGAACTCTTTTTCGAGGTTTTGCATTATTTACTTTTAGATTCTACCGTATTAGTCGCCAAAGATTTGTAAGAATTACAAAATTTCTGAAAAATATTTCAGAATCTATAATTGTATCAGATAGGCGTAACGGTAGCTTTTTAGTAATTTTGTAGAAAATAAGGCTAATTGCCTGTTTATCAGAATGATAATAAACAAACAAGACATACGAAAACTCACTACCGAGCAGATAAAAACTTGGCTTAGTGAGCATGGAGAGCAAGGTTTTAGAGCCAAACAGATTTCGGAATGGCTCTGGAAGAAATCGGCACACAGTTTTGATGAAATGACCAACCTTTCGCTCAAAACCCGTGATTTACTCAAAGAAAATTTCGAGATAAGACCCGTAAGTGTTTATAAAAAACAAATCAGCAACGATAAAACCATCAAGTCGGGATTTAAACTCTTCGATGGCAATTTGGTAGAAGGTGTTTTGATTCCGGCCGATGACCGCATGACCGCCTGCGTAAGTAGCCAAGTGGGCTGCTCGCTCACGTGTAAGTTCTGTGCAACAGGCTACATGGACCGCAAACGAAACCTCGATGCTGCCGAGATTTATGACCAAGTGGTTTTGATAAAACAACAAGCCGAAGAGCATTACAATCAACCGCTGACAAATATTGTCTATATGGGTATGGGTGAGCCTTTGCTCAATTATGCCAACACGTTAGAATCTGTCAAGTATATCACATCACCCGATGGATTGGGTTGGTCGCCTAAGCGAATTACGGTTAGCACCGCCGGAATCGCCAAGATGATAAAGAAATTGGGAGACGATGAGGTGAAATTCAATCTGGCATTATCGCTACACGCCGCCAACGACGAGAAACGCAACGAAATCATGCCCATAAACGAATCCAATTCGTTGAAGAATCTGGCCGAGGCCTTGCAGTATTTCTATAAAAAAACGGGTAATCGTATCACTTTTGAATACATTGTTTTTTACGGATACAACGATACCCTCCAAGATGCAAAAGAATTGTGGGAGTTCACCAAAAAAGTGCCATCAAAGGTAAATATCATCGAATATAACCCCATTGCCGAAGCAAATTACAAAAATACCGACCCCGAAACACTCGACAAATTTGCTGGTTTTCTCGAAGACCGAGGCGTAAACGTACAGGTTCGTCGTAGTCGTGGTAAAGACATAGATGCCGCCTGCGGGCAGCTTGCTATCAAAGAAGTCGAAATGTAAAACGGGTTTATTAGCCCGTTTTATTGTTTAAAAATATCGTTCCAGTTCATCTCAAAACCGTCTAAAATTTTCGATTTTACGGTTCCGTCTTCGTCGGCGTATGAAAAAGATACGTATTTTGTATTTTGGAGTGCAAATACTTGAATGAGTTCGTTTTGTGGGTCAATTAGCCAATATTCTTTTACGCCAAAACGCTCATAATCTTCTTTTTTTTCGACATAATCCCTGATAACCGAACCCTTTGATACTATCTCAACAACCAAATCTGGCGAACCAAAAACTCCTCGCTCTTTGATTATTTCTTTGTTTTCATTCAAAACCAAAAGTAAATCTGGCTGAACCACATTGGTATTATCTAAAATAACATCGAAAGGAGCTTGATAAAACTTACCAAGTTTGTTTTGTATTATATAATTACCAAATAAGAGAGTCAATTTAAAAACCAACTCTTGGTGCTTTTCAGAAGGAGAAGGTATATCAATTAAGTGTGCATTGCGGATTTCGTATCGAGATTGAGACGGAAGCTCACTGAGCAACCTCTCGTAATTCCATATTTTTACAGCTTCAGAAGTAAGCATTTTGTCAATTTTTTGTCTAATTTATGAATTGGTGATAGAGTTTCCAACTCGTTTGCGTGTTTTTTGTTACCTTTGCAACGGAATCGTTGTTTTATTCAAAAATTGTGTGTCGAATACTGTGAGAGCCTCAAAATTGTTTCTTTGCCTTTCTATTGCGTCTTTTTTTCTAATTCTCGCTTGTCAAAACTCCTCAAATAATACCAATTGGCTAACTGGTAAAGTTGACAGTGCCGCTATTCGCAAAAAGATTGAGAAGATTCGTAAAGAAATCAATGCCGATAAAAAAGCTAAAGAGATTGAGCAGGTAATGATAAAAAAGGTCTTTGAAGGGTTCAATGGCTCGGTGCTAATTGCCCAAAAAGACGTCGTGGTGTTTGAAGATGCTTACGGATACGCCAATTTTGAAGATACAATCAAAAATACACCCGATTCAAAATTTCAATTGGCCTCGCTTTCAAAGACTTTTACGGCTGTGGCTACCATGAAACTCGCCGAACAAGGTAAAATCGGGCTCGATAATACGGTAAAAGATTATTATCCGAATTTCCCGTACGATGGTGTTACAATCCGTAGTTTGCTTTGCCACCGTTCAGGATTACCATTTTATCAATACACTTTCGATAAATTTGTAAGGCAAAACGATAAATATCCATCCAACCAAGACATCATGGCGTGGTTTGCATCGGCCAATCCGACTCCACCGATGTTCAATCTTCCTGACCACTTTTTTAGTTACAACAATACCAATTACGCAATTTTGGCGGCTATTGTCGAGAAAGTAACCAATCAGAGTTTTGAAGCGTACATGCGTCAGAATATCTTTTTGCCGCTTGGTATGAAAGATACTTTTGTGATAACCTCTAAGAATGATTCGCTCAATATCAATCGTACCAAAGGCTATCAATTTGGTCGTCCGCTTGTCAAAGATTGGTACGATGACGTTACGGGTGATAAAGGCGTTTATTCGACAACCAAAGACCTTCTGAAATGGTATCAGGGTCTTAGAGATGCCAAAGTCTTGACAAAAGAATCGCTTCGAGAAATGTACACGCCACGTAGTTTTGAGCATCCAGGCTTACGAAATTACGGTTACGGATTTCGCCTTTGGGTCAATGCTCAACAACAAACCGATTACGTTTATCACACAGGCTGGTGGAAAGGCTACAATACTATTATGTTTTTTGATTTAAGAGAAGATTTTGTGATAATTCTACTGAGCAATCGCTATAACCGAACGGTTTATAACATCAGAGACCTGACGGCTATTATGCACGGCGATACTCGTAAGACTTCGATGGAAGAAAGTATTTTGGATGAGTAGAACTACTTTTAAGTGTTTTTTCAGAAACCTGTTTAAGTAAACAATTATGTAGAATTATTCGAGTACTCCGAATTGCACGAATATTCTCTTAGAAAAATTGATGATAATCTTAATAAAATCGGTGAAAATCAGCGTTAAATTTCATTGTCTGCGTCATCTGCGGTTCTGAAATTTATCTCATTTTTAGCTCGAATCATCAATCCACCACCTCAATCCAATCTTCTTCGATGAGGGGTAAATTATTCATTTTGAGGTATAATTGAGCCAAAACCACAACATCTTGGCGGCAATAACGCTGAATTTTGGAGAGTTTATGCTCGATATGATACGTATGATTTACGTCTTCGCCACTGATTTCGGACTTACTACTCGGAATATCAAAAATAGCCGCCAACAAATCGAGCGAAGTAAAGTGCTTGTAATCGCCAAACTTCCATAAATCCATCGTGTCGATGTGGTGAATCTCCCACGGTTTTTTACCCTGAATCTGCAAAACTTGCGGAATATCAATACCATTTACCAACATTCTTCGGCACAAATACGGAAAATCGAACTCTTTTCCGTTATGAGCACATAGCATTAGGCTTCCTTTGGCTTTGTGTTTTTCTACAACCGTTTTAAACTGATTCAGTACCGATTTTTCGTCATCATCAATGATAGACTTCACCCTAAAACACATTTTGTCTTCGTCGTTCCAGAAGATTCCGCCAAAACTGATACAAAGTACCTTCCCAAACTCAGAATAGATAGCCGCACGGTCGAAATACAATTGGTCTGAGCCAATGTATTGGTCGTTTTTAAGGTTTTGAGCTTTTTTATCCCATAATTTTTGGAGACGTTCGGGAAGCTGTTCGTAATCGCTGTATTGCGACACCGTTTCGATGTCGATGAAGAGTATGTTGCGTAGATGTTTTTGTAAGTCCTGTGTCATTATAATTTTCAAGATTACGGTTTAGAGTTTCAAGTTAAAGATTAAAATCTAATCAATCAACCCGAAACTCTAAACCTAAAACCTAATATTAGATTTTTACCCAAGCTTGTTTACGATGACTCTCGATGATACGTTCGCAAATCAATAATTCACGCAAACCATCCGCAAACGTCGGGAATGTAGGGTTTTCTGGCTGCTTGCCTTCGGCGATTGCCGCATAAACCTCTTTGAATAATTGTTTCGATGTATCTGGGAAACCCTCGTTGTGTCCACCCGGAAAACTAATCAAGCTCGTAGCTTCGCGGTAGAATAACGATGGGTCTTTCATCAATTGCTCGTTTGATTTTTCGCGGCGACCAATCCACATTTCGTTCGGACGCTCAGAACACCACTCAAAATTGGCTTTAGAACCCGAAATCTCGATGTTCAAGCGGTTTTTGCGACCAGCAGCCACTTGGCTAACTGTTACGCTACCTTTGTTGCCGTTATCAAAACGCAAAAGAACCGTTGCGTGGTCTTCGGTATTGATAGGTACTTCGGCATAATCATCGGCTGTAAGCATTTTGCCCGAATACGTTTCGATTGGTTTCAATGGCTTCAAACGAGTTTTGTGAACTGTATTGAAATCGGCCATTACCTCAACAACCTTGAGACCTGTGATATACTCGGTGGCATCCAATAAGTGCGAACCAATATCGGCAATTGCACGCGAATCTCCCGATTTATCTGGTTCCAAACGCCAGTTATAGTCTGTCTGTAAAAACAACCAATCTTGTAAGTAAGAACCCAAAATCGAGTAGATTTCGCCCAAATCGCCCTTTTCACGCATGGTACGCATCTGGCGAACCATCGGATAGTAACGTAAATTGAAGTGAACCGCATTGACCAAGCCTGTCTGAGCTGCAAGACTCACCAATTCTTCGGCCTCTTCGATTTTAGTAGCCAAAGGTTTCTCACAAATCACGTGCTTCCCAGCCAATAAAGCTGCTTTCGACTGCGAATAATGCAAGAAGTTAGGCGTACAAACGTGTACTGCCGTTATGTCTTCCATCTTGAGCATGTCATCAAAAACACACGGACGCTCAATACCTAATTGTTTCGCTTTTTCGGTTGCCAATTCGATATTGGCCTCGCAAAGTGCAGTTACTTCGATGTTTGGTAAACGTCGTAGAGCCTCAATATGTGCAGGCCCGATAAAACCCGTTCCAACTACGGCTACTTTAATTTTGTTCATATCTCAAACCCCCAACCCCAGCGGGGGGTGTTTTAATAGGTTATAAAGTACCCCTCTGGGGTTAGGGGTTTTGCTTAGTTAAAGCTACTTATTGCGTATTTTTCGGTATTACAATAAATAGAACTGTATAGATAGAAACCCTCTCGTGAGGTATTGTATCTTCTAAGGATATGCAAAACTGGTGATTTTGCTTTTAATTTCAATAAGTTTGTTACTTCTTTATCGGCACCAATGGCCCTTACCTCTTGGGTCATGCCATTTACATCAACTTGGTATCGCATAAAGAGTGTTCTGAAAAGCGAACCCTCAACAAATGGTTCGGATGTAAAATTGGGAAGTTCCTCGTTCGGGATGTACGTTTCTTCGAGCATCACAGGCACATCTTCTACAAAACGGAGCCTTTTCAAAAATATAAATTCAGAATGAGATTCTATATCGAGCAAGTGTTTGAAGATGGGTTCTTCTATTTTTTTGATATTAGGATTTTCGAGAATAACCGTTTTTCCGTGTCTATCGCTTGCTCCAACAACCTCTGTCCACCCTTTTAGCGATAACAACCCGAGTGATTTGCGAATTGCCGAAACGATACTTCCTTTACCGTGCTGACGTGTGATATAACCTTCTTTGACCAATTCGTTGAGAGCCTGCCTAACGGTCATGCGGGTAGCATTAAATTCGGTGCATAGGTCGTTTTCAGAAGGGATTAGCCCTCCTTCTGGATAAAAGCCCGAAGTAATTTTCTCTTTTAGGCTTGCTTGTATTTGTCGGTAAAGAGGTGTTTTCATAAACTAAAAGCTACCCCCAACCCCTAAAGGGGAGTTTTAGATGCTACGATTACCCCTTTAGGGGATAGGGGTTAAAAAAAAGACATTCAGGACTCCCGAATGCCTTTCCGTGACGAAAATACTTTAACCTATGATGAATTACCCTGTGTTTGGCAGGGAGAAAATCTTTATTAGTTCAATAATGAAAATCTCTGGATGCCACTTGTATAGACAAGTAGGAGTAAAACATCGTAAAATTATGTATAAAACTCATACAGTCAAATATTTTTTGGATTTTTTTAGGATAATGATTCAAAAATTAATCGAACTCTAATTTAAGGTCAATAAAATTTGGGATGAGTTTTTGTATGAACGAGGGATTTCAAAAAAAAATAACTTTTTTTCGTCGAGGTACTTGCATCGTTTTATTAAAAGCCTTAATTTTGCACCCACATTCACGGATTGGTCTGTTGTGTAATGGTAGCACAGAAGATTTTGGTTCTTTTAGTCAGGGTTCGAATCCTTGCAGACCAACAACATCGAAAGGTAACTATTTGATAATCAAGTAGTTACCTTTTTTGTTTTGTGTCGATGGGCGATACGGGGTAAATTTTGTTGTCGGGAAATATCCGTGATAGCAAAAAGTAAGAAAAAAGGCTGGATTATCTCACAGCCTCTCTCACTCTCAATAATTTTTCTAAAAGTCCTTCGAGTTTATCCAATGCCAGCATATTTGCTCCGTCGGATTTCGCAACGGCTGGATTAGGGTGCGTTTCTATAAATATTCCGTCAGCACCGGTTGCAATCGCTGCTTTTGCAATGGTTTCAATTAGTGCTGGTTTGCCACCCGTCACACCCGATGACTGATTAGGTTGTTGCAGCGAATGCGTACAATCCATTACCACAGGCACATTAAATGCTTTCATTTCGGGGATATTACGATAATCAACTACAATATCAGAGTATCCAAACGAATTTCCTCTATCCGTCAAAAACACCTCGGCATCTGGGTTAACTGCTTTTACTTTCTCGACTGCAAAACCCATCCCCGAACCGTGCATAAATTGCCCCTTTTTTACATTGATTGCTTTACCAGTTTTAGCTGCCGCAACCAATAACTCAGTCTGACGACATAAAAACGCAGGTATCTGCAAAACATCTACATATTGAGCGGCCAAAGCTGCTTCTTCAGACTCGTGGATGTCGGTTGTGGTTGGCAAATCAAATGTGTTGCCCACTTCTTTCAAGATTCCTAAAGCCAACTCGTCGCCGATACCCGTAAATGAGTCCAATTTAGTACGATTGGCTTTGCGGTACGATGCTTTAAAAATATATGGAATCTGCAAACGGTCGGTGATGGCTTTTACTTTTTCGGCGATTTCGAGAGCCATATCTCGCCCCTCAACTACGCAAGGGCCGGCAATCAGAAAAAAACTGCCCGAATCTTGATTTTTTAAACGATTGATATTCAACACTTTGAAGTATTTTTAAAATTTTAATAAAACTTTTATTTTAACAAAAAACGAATCAAATGATTTACTAAAGCCACATTAATCGAAACATTATATTAAAAAAAGCTCTAAAAGTGGTGATTCGTTAGTCGGTCTTACAAATGTCGGAACAATTCTCCAACCAAAAAAATTTAATGGTTTTTGTTGTTTTCCTTAAAAACCCCTTTCTTTGCAACTGTTTTTCACCAAACTACTGTCTAAAATGTCAGATATTGCAAGTAAAGTAAAGAAAATCATCGTTGAAAAACTCGGTGTAGATGAGTCAGAAGTAACTCCAGAAGCTTCATTCACAGCAGATTTAGGAGCAGATTCATTGGATACAGTAGAGTTGATAATGGAATTTGAAAAAGAATTTAACGTTTCTATTCCAGATGACCAAGCTGAGAACATCCAAACAGTTGGTCAGGCAATCACTTACTTGGAAGACAACGCTAAGTAATTTTTTAGTTTCGAGTTTTAGGTTTCGGGTTTCTTGTTAATTCAGCACTCGAAACTCTAAACTTGAAACTTCAAACTCAAAAAAATCTATGGCAATAAAGCGAGTAGTTGTAACAGGGTTAGGAGCATTGACCCCCATCGGTAATACCGTAGAAGAATTCTGGAACGGTCTGTCAAATGGCGTTAGTGGTGCTGCACCAATCACAAAATTTGATGCAACTAAATTTAGAACACAGTTTGCGTGTGAGGTAAAGGGTTTTGATGTTACGCAGTTCATCCCTCGCCAAGACGCTCGTAAAATGGATTTATTTACTCAGTATGCAATCGTTGTGGCCGACGAAGCCATGAAAGATGCAAACTTTGATTTAGATTCGGTTAATAAAGATAAAATTGGAGTTATTTGGGGTTCGGGTATTGGTGGTTTAAAGACTTTTGAAGAAGAAGTACTTAACTTCGGTTCGGGAGACGGCACACCAAAGTTTAATCCGTTTTTTATCCCTAAAATGATTGCAGATAGTGCCTCTGGTCAGATTTCTATTAAGTACGGACTAAGAGGACCAAATTATGTAACGGTTTCGGCGTGTGCTTCTACCAATAACGCCATCATTGATGCTTTTAACTACATCCGTTTGGGTCGTATCGTCGCTTGTGTTACGGGCGGTTCTGAGGCGGCTGTTACGCAAGCAGGTGTTGGTGGTTTCAATGGTTTGAGAGCATTGTCAGAACGCAACGACGACCCATCAACAGCTTCAAGACCTTACGACAAAGACCGTGATGGTTTTGTATTAGGCGAAGGTGGTGCGGCGATTGTACTTGAAGAATACGAACACGCTAAAGCCCGTGGAGCAAAAATTTACTGTGAATTAGTTGGCGGAGGATTTTCTTCTGATGCCTATCACATCACTGCCCCACATCCAGATGGCTACGGTGCGTATCTTTCGATGAAAGATGCACTCGAAGACGCTGGAATGCAACCCGAAGAAATTGATTATATCAACACGCATGGTACTTCGACCCCGCTCGGAGACCCGCAAGAAATCAAAGCCATTGAGCAACTTTTCGGTGAGCATACTTATAAAATGAATATTAGCTCAACCAAATCAATGACAGGTCATTTATTGGGTGGGGCAGGTGCAGTTGAGTCGGTTGCGGCTATTTTGGCTATTCAGAACCAAGTCGTACCACCAACTATCAATTTATTTAATGTTGATGAATCTCTCGATTCTCGCATTGATTTGACACCAAATAAGGCAAAAGCACGTGAAATTAATGCTGTGTTGAGTAACTGCTTTGGCTTTGGAGGTCACAACGCTACATTGATATTCAAGAAGATTTAATATATTGAAGGTTGATATACGGAGATTGTAGATTTTAGTAAATAGAGTAAAGCTATAAAAACTGAAATCTACAATTTTTGATAAGTCTTCAACCGAATAATAGTACAATCCCCTGACCCAAATAAAGTTTGTTGACAGTCCATTCGTACATTTGTAAATAGAAAGTGTTGTTTATTCTGGGTTTTTTCAAATCTGATTCCAAGGAAAAGGAATTTAAGAAAGCGGTAGAGCTGATTGTTGGCGAAAAACCAAGCAATCTGATGCTGTATCAGTTGGCTTTTAGGCATACTTCTGCCTCAAAAGAAACCAACATTGGTGGTTTTCGTGAATCTAACGAAAGGTTAGAATATCTCGGTGACTCTGTTTTGGGTATGGTCATTGCTGAGTACCTCTTTAAAAAATATCCATTTAAAGACGAAGGTTTTCTTACCGAAATCCGTTCTCGGATTGTCAATCGTGAATCTCTCAATCAAGTAGCTCGAAAAATTGGCTTAGATAAACTCGTTGAGTTTGATGGTCACCGAATAGCTCATAACCGTACGTCGATGTATGGCGACGCTATGGAGGCTCTCATCGGGGCGATTTATCTTGATAAAGGCTTTAGGTTTACAAGAAAGTATATCCTGAATAAATTAATCGCTAATTATTTCGACCTCGATACCGTCATTCAAACCAATACCAACTACAAGAGTATTCTACTAAGTTGGGCACAGCAAGAAGGTAAAAAGATTGAGTTTTCGATTATTCAAGAAAACGGAAAGCACCACTACAAAGAATTTGTGGCTCAAATAACTGTCAATGGCGATGCCGTAAGTACGGGCGGCGGCTGGAACAAGAAGAAAGCCGAGCAAGAAGCCGCTCGTAGAGCCTGCGAAGCCCTCGAAATTAAAGCAACTTAAACAGCAGTTTTGCAAATTTAAAGATTTCAATTTATAAGTAATACAAAAAGAAAACCCCTCCAAATTCAGAATTTAGAGGGGTTTTTTATGTCGGATTCACTAAGATTTGTGAATCAATAAATGCAATTTGAATATTAATACTCCCAAAGGTTATGCTCAAACTCCATCAATTCGTACTCTAATTGTTGAGCTTTTAACATACCTTGTTTTGGCGATTTGTAAATATCGTCCAAGTATTTGTCAAGAGCATTTGAACGCTTGATGATTTTACCGTGGAACAAACGTAGTTCGAAGGCATCAGCCAAGTTTTTGTGTTGAGCTACGTTTGAGGCATTGTACCAAATACATTTGTTGCAGCTACGGAAATAACGCTCCAATTCTTTGTATTTGAATGATGCCAATGGTTTTTCGAGACCTTCTGAGTTTTGGTCGGCAGGAATCATAATCGTCAATGTCAAAATATCATTGTACTGACGCGAACGCTGCTTATCAAAAATGAAATCTTCTTTCAATTCTAAAATTGACAATTGGCTCGGAAAATACTCCATTCCGTTAGCTACGCTTGCAGTAGTTGAAGGAGCCGCTCCGCCGCCTGCTGGTGCTTCTTTTTTGCCACCATCATCGCCGCCGCTACCCCAGCCATCATCACTTGTAGATGAGAAACCAGCTTCTTTTTCAGCATCCGATAACCCACCACCATCAAGTTTGATAGCCATTCTTTCGTTAAATTGGTCGAGTGTCAACTTTGTATTCAACGAATCGTTTGCATACGCTTCTAACACGCCTGCACGCACACCTTCAATCAAATGTTTCGTAATCTCACTGGTTTTGGCAAAAAGAGGTTGATTCTGTTTTTCTTTCAAATCAATTCTTCTCCAAAGAGTCGTTTTGTACATTACATTTGACTCGTGAATCGGGCGTAACGACAATGGGTTTAAACCATTGTTTGTTTTTTCCTGAGCATTAGCTAATTGGCCAGCCACTAAAGTAGCGATAACTGCCAAGCCTGTAATTTTTCTCATTGTCAAATTTATTATTTACTTGATTAGTTCAAAGGCACTTGAATCACTGTTTCACCTAAGTCAAAAGTTTCAGTTTCACCTTTAAAGTTCTGTCTTTCAACCTTTTTAATCACAATTACATAACGGTCGCCTGCTTGTGCTTGTTGTGCTAATTGCGAAATATTTGCATTACCCGGCCCGAAAGATTGTCCACCCACACGGCGAGAACCACGAGCAAGGTTTACTTCCCACTCAGATACTCTAAATTTAGCATCTTCTGGGTTTGTTTCTTTAAATGATGGGTCTGGAATAGCTTGAGCCGAAAGGAATCTCAGGCCAGATGCACTTTCTCCACGTTTTTCGTTTACTGGTGCTCCTCCATTTGCCAAAACTCTAACGGTTGGTCTTGGTACACGTTTTACGTTAAATGCAAAAGACTCAAGTTTTATGCCATCGTTTACAACGTCTAATGTAGCTTTTGCACTATTTGGTACGATTGTAACCTTACCGCTTCCACCCGGGATGAACTCGGCACCGCTTCCGCTAAATGTAGGGCTATACAAAGCACCTAAACCAGCCGAAGTTGTTTGGATACGGTTAGCACACTTGAAGTAAAGTGCTGGTAATGAGGCGGTTGCAATCTGAACCGAAGGCTTCAATACTGTATAGCTTTCTTCTTTGGTTACAGTTTTCATCTGTCCGCTTGGGTCAGGATAAGATACCGTAGCTGTGTAAGAACGCTTCAACTGTCCGTTTTTATCGAATTCTCCACCCGAAGCACGGATTTCATAAAGACCTTTACCTTCTCTTACAGGTACAGCTGAACCATTGATGCTGATTCGTGGAGTAATTGATTTAGAATAAGCACCGATAGCGATTTCTGCCTTGTAAGTTTGACCTGCCACAATCGAGCGTGAATCTGGGATTACAACAGCGAAGATTTCGTCGAATTTGATTTCTTTCAAACCAACCAAACCAGCCAGATAGCTTAGTGCATCGCTTTCGAGACGACGAACTTCAGATTGCTTTTGGCTCAATGTTGCCAAAGCTGCTGGCACAGGTGTTTGGTAGAAGTTGAATTCTGCAAAGTCTTTACCTTTATTTGGGTCGCTTTTCAAAACCATTGGGTCTTCGGCTGGTTCGATAGCCAGCGGAGCAAGTTTTGTATTTGGAGCCATATATTTGGCAAGATTGATAGTGTATTCGTTGAGCTTATTTTTTAATTCATAAGCCTTACCGCTTTTGCTACCTGCCGAGCCAACCATAAAGCTGGCTACTTTTTCTTCTTCTGATAGGTTTTTGATACTACCCGTTTCTGGGTCGATACCACCACCAGCATTCGTAACGATTGCCTGTTTTAATTCCTCGATGTAAGAATTCATCGCACTCGTAATCTGGCGAACTTGCTTGGCTTTTGCCAAAACATCTTGGTAGTTTGCACCACCCGGCTCGGCAATTTTCTTTTCAATACCCTTGAGTGTACTCTCGTTATTGGAATCAGCCGAACTGTTTGCAGATTGCAAACTATTATTCAATAGTAAAAATTTCTGTAAAAGTGCGTTACTCACTTGCAGTGCCAACATCGCCGTCAGAACGAGATACATCATGTTTATCATCTTCTGACGTGGTGATTCTTTTACGCCTGCCATATATTTTTCAGTTTACTGTTGTCAAATAAGTTTAGTTGTATAGTTTTAGGTTTCGGGTCTTTGGTTTCGGGATTATACACTACAACCAGAAACCTAAAACAGGAAACCAAAAACCAATATTAGTTACCTTTCATTGCAGTCAACATGCTTCCGTAAATGTTGTTCAATGAGCTAAGGTTATTTGTCAATTTCGCCATTTCGTTTTTGAAATGTTGTGCATCTTTTGATGCCTCTGACATGTTATCCATAGCAGTCGAAAGGTTACCGTAGAAAGCATTCATTGCTTTCAAATGCTTATTTGTATCTTGAAGCTCAAGCTCATAAACTGCATTTAACGCACCCATGTTTTGAGTGATTTTCTGAAACTGATTGCGGTATTCTTGAGCATCTTTTGTGGCATCGGCCATAGAGTTCATAGATGTTACGGCTGTTCCGTAGGCTTTGTTCATTTCGGTAACTTGTGCCGATGCAGTTTTTACATTTTTAGCGTACTCGCTCGTAGCAACTGTTGCATCGCTCAAATCGGCCATTTTAGAAACTTGGCTCGTTAATGATTGGAAGCCTGACTTCAAACCATCAAAAATATCTGGTGTTATGCGGGCGTTGGCAAGCATATCATCCATTTTGGCAGTTAGACCTGCTCCTTGAGATACAGTTGCTGGTTTTCTGTATTCGCCTTGGAAATCATCAGCTAATTCAGGATATACTTTTTCCCAAGCGTATTCTTTTGCTGGGCGGAAGAATGATTGGAATGCGTAAAGTACGAATATGACTGCTTCTGTGCCAAGACCGATTGGTAGCATAGTGTTTGCCCATTCGTAGTGCATAATTTTACCCATTGCTCCTAAGATTACGACTGCTGCACCAAGAGCATAAACTGTTGGAATAAATCTGTCCCAAAAGAAATTTGTACCGTTACTATTTGCTGCCATTTTGTAAAATTAATTAAGTGTTCTAATATAAGTTTAGAATGTATTTGATTGAATAATATGGTTTTGCTGTCGGGGAGCAAATGAGAGAGGATGTATAAAAATTGGATGAATTTACCATTTCTTAATCAACAGCTCTCTTCAGACCTACTTATGTTTACAATAAAATGCGAAGTATGTAAGAAGTGAAGCACCTCTCAATCATACTTCGCAATTCATCGTGTTATTATTCTCTTCCGGGGACACTACCCAATCTATCCATCACACAACGGAAACCGATGTATGAGCGTGTAGCGTCTCTGTATTCGTATGTACGTGTACCTGTTTCGAGGAAGTACGCAACGTCTTTCCATGAGCCACCTTTGATAATCTTACGTGGTTCGTTTTCGTCGTTGAATACTGGGTTCAAGTCCCAAGTAACTGGCATGTAAGATTCTGAATAAGCATCTTGGCACCACTCAGCTACGTTACCAGCCATATTGTAAAGACCATAATCGTTTGGATTAAACGCATTCGATGGTGCTGTGTAAGGATAACCATCGGCACGGTAGTTTCCGCGGTATGGTTTGAAGTTTGCCAAGAAACATCCTTTTCCGTTGGCAACGTAAGGGTTACCCCAAGGATACTTTGCACCTTCTTTACCGCCACGTGCTGCCCATTCCCACTCAGCCTCTGAAGGCAATCTGTAACGAGGCGAACGGAACATATTGTGCTGCGAACGATAGTCATTGAGGGCTTTTGAACGCCACTTGCAGAAATACTGTGCGGCATCCCAGCTAATACCTACAACTGGATACATGTCAAAAGCGGGGCTTGAGAAGTAGTACTCGGTCATTTGGTCGCCATTGTGATAAGTAAAGTCACGGCTCCATACGGTAGAATCTGGATACAATTTTGTCATAATGAACTCCTCACCCAAGACCGAAACAGAGTCGGTTGTCATGGTAGTGATGAACATACGGTACTCGTGGTTTGTGATTTCGGTATCGTCCATATAAAATGGTACGATTGTTACGCGTTTGTTCATACCGATACGAGCCGACATCACGTCTTCGTCTGCCTGACCCATCGTGAAAGACCCCGACGGAATCAAAACCATTCCGTTTGGTGCTGTTTGCTTGTAGCCTTTTCGGGCAGTTGCCACGATTTCACCGTCACGGAGACCCTCCGATAATCCGCTGCCGTCGCCGCCTCCGCCACCTTTGCCTCCTTTTTTGCCTCCGATACCCATTTTATCCATGCTTTTGTTGACAAAACTACAACTCTGCATAAAAATCACTGGCGTAGCAACCAAAAGGACTTTGAGAAATGTTTTCAATACACGCTTGTTCATAGTGCAAAAACAAGTTGATAATCAGTTAATTGCGGTAAATCATTAAAACAGACTAAAAACGTGAATGGTTTTGAGTTTATTGTAATAATTCGCAAAGTTATGAAAAATAAAATTTTACTTGACCGTATGAAATATTGCAATTATTAAGCCAAAACACAAATATAAGTTTCGTTTTTGAATAATAGACGAAATTTGTGCTTTTAATGTTACAAAAACTGGCTTTTTTATGGGTAGAAGTTTGAAATTATACGTTAGTAAGGGTTTTAATTAGTTATTAAACGGCATAAATAATGCCAATATTACTTCTTTTCCTGATTTTTTAACAAAAAAACATTATTAAGCGGTACCAAAGAATAATCAAACTTTACTGGGTGTTTGGTATTTGTAGAAGTAGAACGGATACATCTAATATTTTATTGGATAAACTTTATAAAATTTTGTTGAACCCTGATAAATGCTTGTTTTGAAGAGGATATAACATAAAAAAACCTTAACGTTAGCCTAACATTCTGCTAATATATCGAAGGCAACTTTGTACTGTGATAATAATAAAGATAAGATGCCTTTTGTACTAATCATTCTGCGAAACATTACCATACTTGCTACCACAATCGGAGTGCTCATTTTTTCGATTTTTCAGAATAAAAATCAACCTAAAGGATTTTCGGAATTTGAGAATGACGTACTACATCTACGAGCATCCATCATTTATCGACACGACCCCGTAACGATAAATGCACGACTTTATAGCCTTGAAAACTCTCTTAAAGAGATTATGCCTCGCGAAGTGGCTAATAGGGAAGTAGGCAAAATTTACCAGAAACTCAACGAAAATGATGATAAGAGTGCCGTGAGTCTGTTGAATGACTTGCAGGGGCAGGTTCGGAAGAATCTCAATTTATAAACTTTTTGTAGAAATTATAGTTGTATAAATATCTTGAGTGTCTTAAAATCACGTATATATCACAGACACTACTGCTGCCGATACATCACATATAAAGTTCTGCTGTTAGATAACTCATTGTACAAATTCTATACTATTTTATTTCTTACGTCTTATCACGTTTGAGTTATCCTGTAATTCATCAACATTAAGAAAATTTATATATCATGAGAAAAACTTTATTTGTGTTGCTCCTTAGTTTGAGTACATTTTTGGCCAAGAGTCAGGTCGTTTTATCGGGTAGTAGCTATTCGCAAAACTTCGATAACTTGGTAAATGGTTTACCCGCAGGATGGACCGTCAGAACCGGCTCAAATGCGACAAGCTTGGGGACAGCAGCGAGCCTGACCACCGCAACGACTGCTTGGAGTAATACGGCAGGGGCGTTTAAGAATTTTGCCTCGGCAGATGGCTTAACATCTACTTCGACTTCTACCCAGCAAGGTGCTTCGACAGACCGAGCATTGGGTGTGCGTCAAACGGGGACATTCGGAGACCCAAATGCTGCATTTGTGATGCAAGTAAGCAATACAACGGGTTTTGAGAATTTTACTTTAGCATTTAAACTCCAGTCGCTGGATGCTGCGAGTGCAAGAACCGTAACTTGGCAAGTACAGTGGGCAGTAGGGGCTAACCCAACTTCTTTTAATACGCTCACGACGGTGCCAGCAACTTTAACAACGGGTGGCAGTACGTTTGCATCGACCGATGTAACGGCTACACTGCCTTCGGGGGTTAATAATCAGAGTGAGAATCTCTGGATACGAATCGTAACACTGGCGAGCTCAGCAGGTGCAAACAATAGACCATCAACGGGTATTGATGATTTAAGCTTGACGTATTCGCCAATCAATACAAGTAACCCGAGTATTGTAACTTCTACGAATTCACTTTCGAACTTTACGGTAACAGAGGGTAGTCCTTCGACCGAACAAAGCTATACTGTTTCGGGCGAAAATCTAACCGAAGCAATTACCGTAACCGCCCCGAATGGATTTGAAGTAAGCCTTTCGCCAACAAGTGGTTATGCGGGTTCGTTGGTATTACCGCAATCTTCGGGAGTGGTTGCCACAACTACTATTTATGCAAGATTAATTGGTAATACAGCGGGTTCATTCAGTGGAAATATCACAAATGCCAGTACCGGAGCCACTCAGCAAAATGTGAGTGTTGCGGGTACGGTTAATCCTCCGTTAACAAACTTTATACCGATAGCCACAGCAAGAGCCCAAACCCAAGGCACAACCGTGACAATAGCTGGTAGGGTAACAGTAGGGCAACAATTTGGTGGTTTTCAGATATTTATACAAGATAATACTGGCGGGATTTCGGTTTACAGAGGCACGGGTAATATAGTTCAAGAAAACGGATTGGCAATTGGAGATTCGGTGCAGGTTCAAGGAGTTTTGGGTAATTTTAATCAACTTTTGCAAGTCAACGTAAGTCAAATTTCAAAAGTCAATACGTCTTCGGTTGTACCTGCTCCAAAAGTTATTTCTTCGTCAGAGATTCTTCAAAACGAGGGTTTGCTGGTAAGAATCAACGACGTAAATATACAGACTACAACTTTTGCAGCACAAACCAATTACAGTTTTGTGCCAGTGCAGGTACGAATCACTCAACAGGCGAATTCGGCAGGATATGTTAATCCACTTGTCGGGACGTCGATTACTGCTGGTACAGGGTATGTGACAGGTATTGCAGGTAGATTTAATACTTCGTCTCAGGTTTTGGCAAGACTCACAACTGATATTGTTAGAACTGGCGACCCTGCTCCGGGTAGTACAGATGACACCTTTGATGCCGATGGTACTTTGGATGTGGCTTGCTGGAATATCGAATGGTTTGGAGCTACGGGTAGTGGATTTGGCCCTACCGATGAAACCCTCCAAAAAGAAAATGCAAAGACGGTTATAAAAACGATAAATGCTGATATTTTTAACCTGAATGAGATTGCAAACCTAACGGCATTCAATACATTAGTATCAGAACTTAACACAGAAGGCTTTGCATATACAGGAGTTTGTAGTTCGAGGCTTTCTAATAATGATAATGTAAGCGGGCAGCGAGTTTGTTTCCTATATAAAACGGCACTTTTTAGTAATGTTACGACAAGACATATCTTTGAAGCAATCGATGACTCTTTAGATGCGAGCCAAACCCCGAACCTACTCAATAGCTACCCTGATGCCGATAAAACTCGTTTTTGGGCTTCTGGAAGATTGCCGTTTACATTGACTGCTGATGTCAATATCCCGAATAGCCCATCAAAAAGAATTATGTTTGTAGGTGTTCATGCAAGAGCAAATACGAGTACGAATCCAACAGAAGCACTAAGTCGTTATAATATGAGGAAGTTTGATGTCGAAGCATTAAGAGATACACTAAATGCCAGATTTGCCAATTTGCCGATAATCATGCTCGGAGACTTTAACGACGACCTTGATTTTACGGTCGCTACCACCGCAGGTGTCCCTAACAACGAAACGAGTTATGTCGCCTATAACAATGACCCTACCAGATTTAATATGCACACCAGGGCGTTGAGCGATGCAGGCTTGAAGAGTACAGTTAGTTTCAGTGATATGATAGACCACGTAATCGCATCGAATGAGTTGACTTCAAATTATGTTGCAGGTTCGGCCAGAGTTAGTAATGCCGAAAACTACCTAACAAGCTACGGCTCAACGACATCAGACCATTATTCTGTTATGTTGAGATTTAATCTAACAGAATCATCGCCATGCTCGACTCTGGTAACTTTAGTAAGCCCAGCAGATGATTATTCTTCGGGAACGGTTACGAAGCAAGCATCAAGCACTGCGGGTAAAATCGTAGCGACTAATGCTGTAACGGGTACTGCCAATGCGACTTACCAAGCCAAAGCAGTCGAATTAAATGCTGGTTTTAAAGCAGAAAGCGGAACAATATTTAAAGCCGAAATAGGCGGATGTAATTGATTTTTTCTTGATTAGATTATAAATCCCTGCTGGTTTTCCAGTAGGGATTTATATTTAATAGGATAACCTCATTCTTTTATTTTGAGCAAATGCAAAATCTTTTTGAATACCGACGTATTATCATCAATACCACTGAATAACTCGGCTCCACGTCCGTAGGCAAAAATCGGTACAAGAATACCGCTGTGGTCGTCAGAATGAAACTGTAATTCCATCTGATTTTTAGTGCCGTGCGGAATCGTCACCCCACCTGTTTCGTGGTCGGCTGTAATCACAAGCAGTGTTTCGGGGTGCAAATCTACATAACGCATTGCTATACCGATAGCTTGGTCGAAATCAATTTCCTCGCTTACAATCCCCTGTGCAAAATTGTCGTGTCCGGCATTATCTATGTGTCCATTCTCAACCATCAGCATAAACGGTTTTTTCTTTTGAGTAAGATAATCGAGCGTTTGCTGAGTAGCTTGCGGCAAGAAATTACCTCTGTTTTTGGCAATGTATGGCATACCTTTAGTTGCTCCCAAATAACCAATCCTGTTATCATTTGCCGACCCAATTTCACCGACAGATTTTAGCATTTTACGTTCATTTTTTACCCAATCTAAACTATCAAATCTCGCACTACCGCCGCTGGTAAAAACGTTGACCGAGCTTTTCAGAAAATCCTTTTTTAGGTCTTGAGTATTGGCTCTGTCGTTGGTGTGTCCGTAAAAAGAGCCTGGGGTAGCCCCCGTGAGTTCATCGGTCGTGACGATACCTGTGTTATAACCTTTTTGAGTACTCAGAATCTCAAAAATATTGGTGAGTTTCTGTCCGCTTGGGTCGAGTCCGATATAGCGATTTTTAGTTTTTTTACCAGTTGCCAGAGCAGTTCCGCCTGCGGCTGAGTCGGTCGTAAAATCATCCGCCGATTGTGTGCTGAGAAATCCAACATTCTTGATACGAGCCATATTGAGGCGTTGACCATTTGCCAAATATCCAGCCGAAATCTGAGCCAAACCATTGCCATCGCCAATCATCAAGATGATGTTTTGGGGCGAAGATTTTACTTTTGGGAGTATATTTTGAGGGATTTGCCCAAAATCTGCGGCTACCAGATTGCTATCGAGCGAATTGAGATAACTGATACATCCGAAAGGGTTATCGGTATTTACATAATCGACCCCCATCTGTGCCAAACTAAACCAAGTTGTTTTAGAATCGGGCGTTGCCCAAAAACGAACGGGTTTTCCTAATGAATGTACTTTATTGATGACATCCTGCAATGCTTTCATTTCGGGGTCTATGATTCGGCCTTTGCCATTCCATTTTGAGAATTTCTGAAACGAAAAACTCACCAAACCCACTTTGTTTAGATTGGTTTTTTCGAGGTCTTCGAGTTGTTGATGGTCGAACAATATAAAATCTGGATAGCTGCCATAATCTTTTGGGCGATTGCCCGAAATGACGATTCGGAATTTATGATTGCTCTCTTGTATTTTTCGGAGAATGAGCGGAAACTGATTGATTTCTTGGATAATCTTATTGAGGGTGGTTCGGGGTTCGGTTTTTATATCGACGAGTAGTTGTAATTCGTCGAAACTATCAAAATTACTACTCAAAAGTCCATTGATTGGCTCAAGATATAGTTTTCGGAAAGTTTTACTGGCTTCGATTTCTCGCACGGTATGAGCCACAACCAAGTTGTCATTGACCAAAAACACATCAGCTTCGATAGATTTTGCCCCAGCCGAATACGCCATCCAAAACGGCACAGGATGCACATAATCGTTGTGTGAATGGCACGCTACTTTTTGTGCGTGGAGTTGAATCGAAATAAAAAACAGAAATAGAAATGATAATCTCATAAATCGAATAATGAAAGTTTGGGTCAAAAGTATTGATGATACAGTAAAATATTTCTGACAGGTAGGTTAAGTATGCGTTAAGAATATCGGCACCAAAATAGATATTTTCTATGGTTTACTACATTATTAAGAAATAATTAAAATTTTGTTAAATATCGTACAATAATTTTAAGTTTGCATTAACTTCATGCCTCACATCATTAAACAGAGCATCCACACCTTTATTTTGTAATCAACTCTAAAATGAAAAAAAATCAATGAAAAAAACTCTATTTGTTTGGATACTTTTGCTATCCATCACTGCTGTATTTGGAGCAGACGGAGGCAGAGGTAGTAAGTCTTCGCCCCAGAAAACCGTCACGGGTATTGTAACCGACAGAGAAACCAACGAGCCGCTGATTGGCTGTACCGTAACCCAAAAAGGAACTACCAATGGGGTTACGACGAATGTCGAAGGTAAATTTTCAATCAATACCACTACCGACAACCCGGTTTTAGTTTTTGATTTTATTGGCTACGAGAAACAAGAAGTAGCTGTCGGTAATCGTACCAGTATCGAAGTTAAACTGGTTTCTACAACTTCTCAACTCAGCGAGGTAATCGTAATTGGTTATGGAAACACCAGCTCAAAAGATGTGACTGGCTCGGCTAAATCAATCAAAAGCGATGCCTTCAATAAAGGTATCATCGCATCGCCAGAGCAATTGCTACAAGGTAAGGCTGCGGGGGTAAACATCACAGCATCGAGCGGTGAGCCGGGTGCTGCTTCAAACATCAGTATTCGTGGGCCTGGTGGTGTTCGTACGGGTTCTACGCCACTTTTTGTGGTCGATGGTTTTGCACTTGATAATTCGAGTGTGGGTGGTGCTACAAACCCATTGGCATTTATAAACCCAGATGATATTGCTTCGATAGATGTCTTGAAAGATGCTTCTGCAACGGCTATCTACGGTGCAAGAGGTGCAAATGGCGTAATCTTGATAACAACTAAAAAAGGTAAAAGCGGAGCCTCAAATCTTACTTATACTACGAGTTTGGGGTTATCAAAAATTGCTCGCCCGTTGGATGTCTTTACAGCCGATGAATTTAGGGCTCAAATGAAGCAAATACCGGGAGGTTCGTTTGTAGATGATGGCGGCAATACCGATTGGCAAAAAGAAGTTACACAGCAGGCATTTACCCAAAACCATAATTTATCTTTGAGTGGTGGTTCCGACAAACTGACGTATTTTGGGTCTTTTGGTTTGCAAAAACAAGAAGGTATTATCCGTAATAGTAACCTCGACCGCTACAGTGGTAGAGTAAACGTCAATCAGAAGCTTTGGGATAATAAGCTGAATATCGAAGTTAACCTAAGTGCATCGCGTACCAATAACGTCCGTCCTGATTTTCAAGGGGTTATCGGAAGTGCCATATCGGCAAATCCAACTTACAAACCATTCAATGCCGATGGTACTTTAAAATTCTACCCAGATGGTAGCAACCCGATGCTCTCATTGTCATTGTATAAAGACCAGACATTTACAAATAGATTTTTGGGTAATATCAGCCCGTCGTTGACAATCGCCAAAGGATTGGTGTATAAACTAAACTATGGTGTTGATAATTCTACTACGGCACGCGACATACAAACAATGCCAAATAAAGACCCATTTGTTGAGGGTGGTTTACAGACAATCAATACCTACAATACCAATACATTGATAGAGAACTATATCACTTACACGCTCGATAAAAATGTACATTCGTTGACGGCGTTGGTGGGTCATTCGTTCCAAAAGATTAAGATTCAAGGGCGTGCGTATAGTATCAACCGCTTTCCGACAAATGGTATTGAGCCAATTTATAATCCGGGACTTGGACAAGACTTAACCCTTGCCAATAACCGCCCAACTGGCTATGCGATTCTGAACGAATTACAATCGTTTTTCTCAAGGGTAAATTACCAATACAAAGATAAATATCTGGCAACTGCCACGCTCCGTGTTGATGGCTCATCAAAATTTGGGGCAAATAACAAGTACGGGGTTTTCCCATCGTTCTCGTTGGGATGGAGACTTTCAGAAGAGCCATTTATTAAGTCAGTTTCTCAAATCAGTGACTTAAAAATCAGGGCTGGCTGGGGCTTGACGGGTAACCAAGAGATTCCGTCAAAAATTACTCAAGCTCGTTTTACATCATCTGTAACTGGTACGACGAGTTATCCTATTGATAATTCAACAACGTTCCCTGCGGGTACAACATATTCGAGATTGGCTAACCCAAATATCCAGTGGGAAGTTTCAAACCAAATCGACTTAGGTCTTGATTTTGGATTCTTCAATAACTCAATCACGGGTAGTATTGATTACTTCAACAAAGTTTCGCAAGATATTTTATTGGAGGTTATCCCTGCCGACCCAGTACAGCCTGCGGGTACATTCTGGACAAACGTACCAGATATGAGAATCATCAACAAAGGTTTAGAGATTGATATTAATTACAGAAAATCGGTCAATAAAAACTTCCGTTACGAGATTGGTGGTAACATGACATTCATCAAAAATAATGTCCAAAATTCTCCTTATTCGGTTATTCCGTCTGGTTCGGCATCTGGCCCGGGTTTGACATCGGCTACTATCAATGGCTACATCAACAACCAGCCTATCGGTACTTTTTATTTGAGAGAATTTATCGGTCTTGACGACAAAGGCCTGAGCAGATACCGTGATGTAAATGGCGATGGCGTAGTGACCGACAATGACCGTATTGCGGCAGGCACTGCCTTACCAACCAAAATGTATAATATCAATGGTACAATTGGTTATAAAGGCTTCGATTTTGTTGCCAATTTCAACGGAGTATCGGGCAATAAAGTTTATGATAATACGGCCAATGCCAATTTCTACAAATTGCGTTTATCGAAAGGGGTAAATACTACAGCTGAGGCTATCCAGTTCCCGAACGAATCATTGAGCAATTCGGCTCCTGTAAGTACTCGATTCTTGAAAAATGGTGCGTTTTTCCGTCTAAACAATGCTTCGTTGGGTTATACAGTTAATACAAAAGCATTGGGAATCTCTAAATATATCTCGACTGCTCGTTTGAGCCTAACGGGTCAGAATTTGTTTGTCATTACCGATTACAACGGCTACGACCCAGATGTCAATACCGACCGCTCGGTGAATGGTATTTTATCGTATGGGATAGATTATTTGACGTATCCTAAAGCAAAAACAATCATTTTCGGACTTAACCTCGGATTCTAATTTTCTCAAAAAATGAATAAGATATTTAAAGTATTATCATTATCGGTTGGTATTATTCTGTTATCGAATAGCTGTACCGACCTCGAAGAGCAAGTTCTCGACGAAACCTTTAGCTCGACCCCATCTGAAAAAGATGCCGCCAATGGCCTTTTAGTGCCGATTTATGCGTTGCTGCCAACGATTTATCAGCACACGACCTATTTTGCGTTGCAAGAAATCTCGACCGACGAAGCCATCCTTCCGTATCGTGGTGGTACCGACTGGGGCGATAACGGTATCTATATCGAATTGCACAAACACACTTACAATAGCAACACTGCCAACGTAAGAAACACTTGGAATCCGCTCGTACAAGCACTTTCGAGATGCGTTACGGCGATAGATGCCCTCCCGAATGTAAATGACCCTAACGCCAAAACTTACTTGGCCGAGGCCATCGGGATGCAGGCATTTTACAACTTGTTGATTTTTGATTTGTACGGAATCGTCTTCAAAAAAGATAATCCGGGTAAAACTTCTGAGATTTTGAGAGGTAGCGATGCCGTTAATTATCTTATTGCAGAGTTTCAGAAAGCTGAGCCAAACTTACAGAATCGAGCAGCGGTGGGTCATGGTCGTTTGACAAAAGCTGGCGTTTGGAGTTTATTGGCGAGGTTGTACCTCAACGCACCTGTTTATAGAGATAGATACGCTACGAATTTCGATTTCAAAGCGTCTGACATGGACCAAGTGATTAGTTATTGTGATAAAATCATCAGTTCGGGCGAATACAAAATGTCGCCGAGTTATTTTGCGATTTTTGATGATAACAACAATACAAACGATGAAATTATTTTTGCAGTTGACCAACGTGCCGATTTGAACGGCCACAACCGTATGGCTTATTTCTCACTATCGGGCGACCAATATCCACTACCGGCTTTTCCGGGTGCAAATGGTACCGATGGTCCAGCTATCACGCCAGATTTCTATCGTAGTTGGGTAGATGCTTACGCTCCACTCGACCCTCGCCGAGACCCACGTTTCTACAAAGAAAACCTCAAAACACCTACCACTGCAACAGATACTTGTGTAGCAGGAGCAGATTTCAAAATAAACCGTGGAATTTTACGTGGACAACAGTATGGCTTGATTCGTATCAATGGGGTGTTTCAGAGATGTGCAAATGGCAATTTCAGAGTTGGGCCACTGACAAACCTCTCGCGTAACCGCCCTGACGTGAGGGTGATTTTTACCGAAAAAGTTGATTTTACAACCGCAGGTAGCGATTATAGCACTGGTTATCGTGTCGAGAAGTACGAATTCAGTTCGACTTCAAATACTGGCCGTAACCGTGGCGAGCATAATATCGTGATTACTCGCTTGGCAGATGTGTATTTGATGCGTGCCGAGGCTCAATTGCGTAAAGGCAATACTGCTGCGGCATTGACCGATGTAAACCTCGTGAGAGCATCACGCACGGCATCTACACCACCGCCAGCGTTGAGTACGATAACACTTGATTTGCTTTTTAGAGAGCGTGGATTTGAGTTTTATTGGGAAATGCTTCGCCGTACCGATATGGTGAGATTCAATAAATACGAAGGAGTTTGGACAGAGAAAGACAATAACGACAAAAACAAGCGTGTCTTCCCGATTCCACAAACGGCCATCGACGGTGCATCAAACCTTGTAGGCTATTTGGTACAGAACCCCGGGTATTGATGAATACCTAATTATTCGAATTTTTCGAGTTATTTGAATAAAAGAATAGTATGCCGGGGTAATGGCGAATTGACTACCAAAAGCTAAGGTAAATTCGAGAGATTCGGAATATTCGATTCATTCTACATAAAAAGATAGGGCGGCCCAGTAGGGTTGCCCTATCTTTTTATAAACCAATTCGATTGCTTCGCTGTTTTCAAGTAAATCACTCTTTTATGTATAATCAAATAGACCAATACGTAGGGCGTTGTATATCGCTCGATGAAAACGAATTAGCCGATTTCCATTCGATTCTACACCATAAAAAAGTAAAAAAGAAGACTTTTCTACTCCAAAAAGGCGAAATCTGCGATTTTGAGGCGTATATCATCAAAGGGTGTATCAAAGTGTATTATTTGGATGACGACGGCAACGAAGTGATTCTGCTCTTTGCTATCGAAGATTGGTGGGTAAGTGATATTGCGAGTTTTACGGATAGGAAACCATCGAATCTATTCATCGAAACCCTCGAAGATTGCGAATTATTGGTTGTTCGATACGAAGACAAAGAAATACTTTACCAGAAAGTACCTCGACTTGAGCGTATGTTTAGGCTGATGATTCAGCGGGCGTATGTTGTCTTGCAGAATCGCTTCTTTGCTACCCTCTCTCAACCTGCCGAAGAACGCTACCTCAATTTTCTGAAACGTTATCCGACCATCCCGCAACGAGTACCGCAGCACCAGATTGCGGCCTATCTGGGTATTTCTCCTGAGTTTTTGAGTAAGATTCGAGCCAAACTGGCACATCAAAAATAGGAATGATGCCAGTGTCACGCTGTGCGTGGCACTGATTATACTCCTCCAAAATAGATGTGTCATAAGCACTTACCTGTGAGTTGTTTGTATTATTTGTCAGGCTATTTTAGGTAAGGACTTCGATTAACAATTAACGATTTTCTAATAAATTAATAAACCCTCATTTTCTTAATCTACTTCAATGATTTGAGGCATTGAGTTGCTATAACTTTGTGGCATCAAAAACGAAAAAGAAAATGAACAGAAAAGAATTTCTCAAAAAAGGGTTGCTCGGCACAAGCATTTTGGCGGGTGGAGCAGTAGCCGCCAAAGAGGTTTCAGAGACCGTTCAAGAAAAAATCGTAGGATTCAATCATTTACCAAACACAAATTCAAAAATCATGGAAAATACAGTTTTGCATAAAGCCGATACTCGTGGACACGCCAATCATGGATGGTTGGATAGCCACCACACTTTTAGCTTTGCTAATTATTATAATCCTGAAAGAATCCATTTTGGAGCTTTGAGGGTTCTGAACGACGACATCGTGGAGGGCGGACGTGGTTTCGGAACTCATCCTCACGACAACATGGAGATTATCAGTATTCCGCTCGAAGGTGACCTCCAGCACAAAGATAGCATGGGCAACACAGCCGTGATTCGCCACGGAGATATTCAGGTGATGAGTGCGGGTACTGGTATTTTTCACAGCGAATTCAATAAAAATACCGACCAAGCTGTGAAATTCTTGCAGATTTGGATGTTTCCGAACAAACGTAACGTAACACCACGCTACGGCCAAATTACGCTCGATGTCAAAGACCGCCACAATAATTTTCAGCAGATTCTCTCGCCAAGTCAAGACGATGAAGGTGTTTGGGTACACCAAAATGCGTGGTTTAGCCTTGGCCGATTCGATAAAGATTTTTCGACAAAATACACCGTAAAAGCCAAAGAAAACGGTGTTTATGCGTTTGTTATCAAAGGCGATGTGAGCATCAACGGGCAGGTCTTAGGTACTCGCGATGGTTTCGGAGTTTGGAACACCGATACATTAGATTTCAAATCACTCTCTGACGACGCCGAAGTACTTTTGATGGATGTACCAATGAATATTTAAACTTATCGGATAAAGGAAAACGGAGAACGTTTTTAGGTTTAAATCCGTTTTCCTTCTTTCGATTTAATCACTTTTCAATATTTCAAAATGTCAAAAATAGCAAATACACAGTATCCAGTTTTAGATATTATCCGCAATCGTTGGAGTGCGAGGTCATTCTCCGAACAACAAATTACTCCCGAACAACTCAATACACTTTTTGAAGCCGCTTCGTGGGCATTTAGTGCCAATAACGCCCAGGCATGGAACTATATCTATGCTTTTAAAGGCAGCGAAGGTTTCGATAAATTGGTAGATTGTTTGATGCCGGGTAATCAGACTTGGGCAAAGAATGCTTCGGTTTTGTTGCTGAATATTGCGGATAAATGGATGGGGGATAGACCGTATAACGCAGCTAAACACGATGTGGGTGCCGCCAATGCGACTTTGGCATTGCAAGCAACGAGTATGGGGATTTTTAGCCACGTGATGGGTGGATTCAGTTCTGCAAAAGCTATCGAAACATTTGGAATTGATACCGAAAAACAAGAACCAGTGGTGATGATTGCTCTGGGCTTTTTGGATGATGCCGATAAACTCGAAGAGCCATTCAAAACCAGAGAAACTACGCCACGTACTCGTAAATCAATCGAAGAATTTACAAAACAAGCTTAGAAATGGACGCTAAAACCGAAATATTGGTGGTGGGCAATCACGAAAAAATCATGGAGATTTTGATTCGCCACATCAATTACAACGAAAAATGGAATGCGACCCCCGCCAAGACCATCGAAGAAGCGAAGGCAGTTTTTGAACAAAAAGCATTCGATATTGTGTTGCTAAGTAGTGGGTTCGACGAATCAATTGAGCAGCAATTAGCGGCTTATTTTGAATCAATAAAACCCAATATCGAGGTCGTGCCTCATTATGGCGGCGGAACAGGTCTTTTACAGAACGAAATCTATGCCGCTGTTGAGAGGATAAAGCAAAAATAAAACATGTTAATCAATCACAGCCGAATCGAGCAAGCAATGACGTATGGAGAGTATAGCACATTGCTCGAAACACTTATCAAAATCAACCAAACAACTGGCATAAATCAATCAGCAGATATGATTGAATACGCCAAATTGAATCTTCAGCGAATCCACCGATTAGACAAAACAACCGTAGTCGATGCCGCACTCCAAGAGAAAGTAAGAGGTATTTCGGGCAAATACATTTGGTTGGTATTGACCGAAGGTTGGTGTGGCGATGCCTCGCAGATTTTGCCAGTGGTCAATAAAATAGCTGAGTTAAATCCAAATATTCAGCTTTTGTTTTTGCTCCGAGATGAAAATTTAGACATCATGGATAATTACCTAACCAAAGGTGGTAGGTCAATCCCGAAAGTAATCATCCTCGAAGCCGAAACGCTCACCGAAATCACCAATTGGGGGCCAAGACCCAAAGAAGCCCAAGAGTTATTTTGGCAACTCAAAGAGGCTAAAACCCCATATGATGATATAAAATTGCAGGTGCATACTTGGTACGCCAAAAATAAAACGAAGGCAATCCAAGACGAATTTGCTGAGATTGTGGAATTATTGAAATAATCAGAAGGAAAAAAAACTACAAAACCGTGACACGGTTCCAGTAATATTGGTTAAATAATACAGTTAAGGTTCATCCGTGCCACGGATTGTTACCTTTTTTGCTTGATTATAGTTTTTTACAATTTGTGGGATAATCAAAAATCGGCACATCTCTTAAATCTGATGTGCCGATTTTTATGCAAAACCATTTGTTTTTATAAAATCTTCTATCAAAACCTTTCCTTCAGAATCTACCTTTGCCGCAAAATCATTAAGCCAATCGAGTGCTTTTACTTTTGTTTGATTTTGTAGAATATTGACCGAAGCATTGAGTATATTTCCCAAAAACGGAATCCCACGGATATATAAAAAATGGTCATCGGTGATTTTTAGGTCAATGATTGTTTGCTTAAATTGCTCAAGTTGGGTAAATCCTAAATCGTATTCGGCAACATCATTGAGGGCGTGCATGAAATAGAAACACATTTGTCCAATCGGCAAATTCTCGTCGTTGCCAATTTGTTTGTATAATTCAATCGCTTTATTGAGAGCTTCGTGTCCTTTATCAATTTGTTTGCACAGAATCGCACAAGTGGCTACATTAAACCAATCATCCGAATTAAGATTTTGCTCGGCAACTTGCTCAAATAGGGGTAGAGCTTCGTCGAATTGTTTTTCATCAAAGAGTTTAAGGGCTTTTTTTGAGATGTTTTTGTAGTTTACTTTTTCGGATGCTGGCATTTTTAAGATTTGTTTTACAACGCCAAAGTTAAATAGAATTTGCTATTGCACGGCTCATGGATAAACAATATTGAAGTTCATATAACCCCATCGGGCAAATGAAAAAGGCTGTGCTGCATCATAATTAAACCAAACAGTGCCAGTAGAGCCACCTCCGAAGGGTAGTCCTTTTTTTCCTTTTACCTTAAAAGTGTAGTTACCGGCTGCCAATTTGTAGGTTCGTTCGTAGATTAGGTTACCACTACTAAGATACACACCCGAGGTAGTGTTTTCTAATTGAATAGTTGATGTTCCCCAAACACCCCCGTTTACTTCTAACTCGATTAATGCCTGAACTGTCAGACAGCCAAAACATCCATCGTTATTAACCGAAGTATTTACAACAACAGTTACTAAGGCTGGTTTGCTCAAATTTAGCGTATGTTCTAACCCAGTGAGGTATTCGCCTGCGGTTGTAGTGGGTGTGATAACAGCGGTTTGTTTCACCTCAATAAATGAATTATATTGGTCGGTATTGCCACTGTTTTTCCAAGCCGCAGCCTGCCCATTTCCTTGGCTTGTTAAAACTTGACCATTCGCTCCGACTCCATTCGATACAGACAGCCCTCCATTAGCTTTGATGTTAAATCTTTCCCAATAGTTACCCGTTGAGGTCGAATGACCAAAACTAATATCTCGGCCAATATCAGCATTTGTAGCGGGGGTTACAAACATTAAACCGTTTAAACCAGCATGTAAATCAATACCATATTGGTCGCCAGTACCGTTATCATGAAGTGAAATCTTACGTCCAAAACCATTAGGGAAAGACAAAAGCGATGTCGGAGATATATTACCGATACCCAAATATCCACTACCATTGATGGTGATTCCGTTGTTTGTACCAGCCCCCAAGTTTAAAGAATTTACTCCTCCAACGGCTCGAATATTTACAGTACCAGCACCACCTCCGCCAAGGGCTACTCCCATTTTGAGACGATACAATGAATTACCGATTCGGAAATCCCCCTCGGTATTTGTCAAGTCCCAGTTGTTGCCTCCACCAATGTCTAAAAGAGCAGCAGGTGCAATATTGTTGATACCAATATTGCCGTTTTCACGAATCATGAATCTACCAGCTACAACACCAGGTTTATCAATTTCAAAATTGCCATATCCACCCATACTGAATGTTTTGCCACCAACCAACGGCGATATTGCCCCTTCTACTCTAAAGCCATTATTGGCATTACCTACGTGTAGTTTATACGAAGGATTTGGGTGGCCAACACCTACATTATCAGGATTGGTATTCGATATATTTGCCCCGTTTTGTACCCAGTTTCCGCTGACGGCCGCAGCCAGATTGGTCCACCCAGAGCTTGTAAAAAACCAATAAGATTGGGTCGAATTGTTATAAACGAGCATCCCGACTTGCGGATTACCTATGGCATTGCTTATTACCCCTAAATCTGCATAACGGGGTACAATCATACTTTTAGTATCAATAATGGTAGCTTGTTGAGCTTTAGTATTGGCAGAAAAGAGCAAAATAATCGTAAGTAGAAGAATCTTTTTCATGGCTGTATCATAAAGATTTGGGGTAATTTTCTCTTTACGAAGGTATCTTTTTTTTATCAAAAAACAATCCTCTAAAAGTAGGATTTTATGTGTCCTATTTTTAGAGGATTACGAATTAAACTTTGATATTTGAGAAAAATTAACTCATCAACTCTTTCAGAATCTTCTGAGCGGCTACCGAGATGACGGTGCCAGGTCCAAAGACTCCTTTTACGCCAGCATCGTACAGAAACTGATAATCTTGTGCCGGAATCACCCCACCCGCAATCACCATAATATCTTCTCGACCTACTTTTTTGAGTTCTTCGATAAGCTGTGGTACCAATGTTTTATGCCCTGCTGCTAAGCTCGAAGCCCCCACGATATGCACATCGTTTTCGGCGGCTTGCTGAGCCACTTCTTCAGGGGTTTGGAACAACGGCCCGATGTCAACATCGAAGCCCAAATCGGCAAAGCTTGTGGCAATCACTTTTGCTCCACGGTCGTGTCCGTCTTGCCCCATTTTGGCAATCATAATCCTTGGGCGGCGGCCTTCCATTGCGGCAAATTCATCGGCCATTTGTTTGGCGATTCTGAAATTCTCATCGTCGCTTACTTCTGATTGGTAAACCCCTGATATTGAGCGAATTACCGCTTTGTGTCGTCCGAATGCTTTTTCCATAGCCATTGAAATTTCGCCGAGTGTTGCTCGTTTACGAGCCGCCTCGACAGCAAGAGCAAGAAGCTCACCTCCAGCCCCTGAAGGTGAGCTTACGAATTCAGAAATTCTGTGCAGAATCTCTTCTACTTCTATATTATCTCTCGAAGCCTTTATTTTATCTAATCTTTCAATCTGTTTTCTTCTAACTTCCTGATTATCAACTTCTAAAAGCTCGATTTCTTTCTCTGATTCGGGGCGATATTTGTTTACCCCCACAATAATGTCTTTGCCGCTGTCAATCCTTGCTTGTTTGCGTGCTGCGGCTTCTTCAATCCTCATTTTGGGCAAACCCGTTTCGATAGCTTTGGTCATTCCGCCCAATTCTTCTACTTCTTCTATCAAGGCCCAAGCCTTTTCGGTCAATTCTTTGGTCAATGATTCTACGTAATACGAGCCTCCCCACGGGTCAACCACTCGACAGATTTCGGTTTCGTTTTGGATATAAAGTTGGGTATTTCGAGCAATCCGAGCCGAAAAATCGGTTGGTAGGGCAATGGCCTCATCGAGCGAATTGGTATGAAGCGACTGTGTATGTCCCAAAGCCGCCGCCATGGCTTCTATGGCCGTACGAGCTACGTTATTGAATGGGTCTTGCTCGGTCAATGACCACCCCGAAGTTTGGCAGTGGGTCCGCAAGGCTAAAGATTTTGCATTTTTAGGATTGAATTGCTTTACAATCTTTGCCCAAAGCAAACGCCCTGCTCGCATCTTGGCGATTTCCATGAAATGATTCATGCCGATTCCCCAAAAAAACGAAAGTCGTGGAGCAAAATCGTCAATATCCATACCCGCCGCAATGCCCGTTCGGATGTATTCCAAGCCATCGGCAAGCGTGTAAGCCAGTTCGATGTGAGCGGGTGCACCTGCCTCGTGCATGTGGTAGCCCGAGATAGAAATTGAGTTAAATTTTGGCATAAATTTGCTTGTGTAAGCAAAAATGTCGCCGATGATTCGCATAGATGGTTCGGGCGGATAAATGTAGGTATTCCGAACCATAAATTCTTTCAAAATATCGTTCTGAATCGTTCCTGATAGTTTTTCGGGCGAAACGCCCTGCTCTTCGGCGGCTACAATATAAAACGCCATGATTGGCAAAACTGCCCCGTTCATGGTCATCGAAACCGACATTTGGTCGAGCGGAATCTGGTCGAAAAGTATTTTCATATCTTCGACCGAATCAATCGCCACACCCGCCTTGCCGACATCGCCCACTACACGCGGATGGTCGGAGTCGTAGCCACGGTGCGTTGCTAAATCGAAAGCTACCGAAAGCCCCTTTTGCCCTGCGGCCAAATTGCGTCTGTAAAAAGCGTTCGATTCTTCGGCAGTCGAAAAACCCGCATACTGACGAATTGTCCACGGCTGCAAAACGTACATTGTGCTGTACGGCCCACGCAAAAAAGGTGGAATCCCTGCCGTAAAATGCAGGTGTTGGGCATCTTTGATGTCTTGGGCAGTATATCGAGATTTAACCCCAATGCCTTCGGCAGTTTTGAAGGTATTAGGATTAGGCGTTAATGGCTGGTTATCAGTTGATTGAAATAGCTTTGTATTGATGAAGTTCGGTTTCATTCTGTCAGGATTGTTGTATCTCCAAACAAATTTAACAACCTTTTTGATTTGACAAAGTATTTTTATTGCTAAATAGGGATAGAATCAATGATTTTACCTTAACCGAATACTATAAGCCTGAATCAATGGCGGGTTTTCGGGCGACATCGTGAAACTTACTTCTACTTTTCCTTTCTCACATTCAATCAGAAACTTGCCTCTGAGGGCATTTTCGGGTACTATTTCGTTTACTTTTACGATTTTTCCTGCTTTTTCAAAGATTCCTTCGGCTTCGGCTTTTAGTAAATCGGGGAAGTAATCCATGAAGAAGTTTTCGGCAAAAATGCCTGTTTTTTCGGCATTTTCCCACGAAGGAAGAAGTTTTACTAATTCGTTTTGGCGTTGTTTCAAAATCGGCGAAACTGGAAATGGAATCGGACTAATTCCTGCTTTCTCGATGATATACGGAATCATCTGGTTATTCATCAATGCGGCACTGCCATAAGTGCCATTCGTAAAAGTAACGATTCCGATGCCGTATTGCGGCACGATTTTCCAGTCGGAGCCAAAACCAGGTAAACCACCCGAATGACCAATACTTCTAATTTGGTTACAATTTTGGTCGATTCGTAGCCCATAACCATAAAACGAAACATTATTGCAAGGCTCACCCGAACCCGTAAATCCACGGTTGCTCATACTATTGAAATTGGCTGGGAAGTGCATTTCTTTCAACGAACTTTTCTTTAAAATCGGCGAATTGGGGGCCGTAACCTGATAGGCTTTTTGGTGGAAGCTCATGTACTTTGCAAAATCTTCGATTGTGGTTAACATCCCGCCCATGATTCCGTAAGCTCCATCGCCCTCGAAAGGCTGCTCGATGTATTGTTCACGCAGCCAACGGTAGCCCCTCACGAGTTGATTATCTGGTACTTTCGTATAATCCCAATAGGTATTATTCATGCCGAGTGGCTTCCAAATTTTGTTGATGATATAGCTTTGGTAGCTTTGTCCCGATACGTTTTTGATGATTTGCCCCAGCATCGCAAAGCCCATATTGCTGTATTCGTAGGCAATTCCGGGTTCGTTTGAGAACGAAATTCCTTTTTTAAACATCTTCAACATTTCGGATTCTGAAATGCCCAATTGGCGGTCGCCCCACGGATTATCTTCGGGGAAACCCGCTGCGTGCGTAAGCAAATGACGCACCGTAATATCGGGCGAATCAGCTGAATATTTTTGTCCTTTTAGTTCGGGAATGTATTTCCAAACGGGGTCGTCGAGTTTCAGTTTTCCAGCATCTCGTAATTGCAAAATAGCTACCGATGCAAAACTTTTAGACATTGATGCTATGCGGTAAACCGACTGACTATCAGCTGTTTTGTTGGTTTTGTAATTGACAATGCCGCTATTGCTCTGATGCACAATTTTACCATCAACCAAGATTGCATACGATACACTCGATAAATGATTTTGTGTGCGAAATGCCTCAAATTTGGCGTCTAATTCGGGTACGATTGCCTTGATTTTATCTTCGTTGCTTTGGGCGAAGATATTAATTGAGCAGAAAAGAAAAAGGATTAGTTTTTTCATGTTTTTCGGTTTTTGTACCACAAAGGTACGGAGGATATGGGGTGAAATGTTGAAATTTTCAATGTAAATGCAATACCAAATAGGTAAAATATGAAACGTAGAGACAAGGCACATGCCTTGTCTCTACCACCCACGTTTTTAGGAAAATAGATTTTGGTTTTCTGACAATTTTTGGAAACAAATGCAATAGGTAATTTTTGACCGTGGGGACGTCGTATGTAGAGACGTTACATGTAACGTCTCTACCCCGAACATTACCTCAAAATTTCCTTAGAACCTATATTTTACCCAGTTGAGATTTTTTATGAATGCTGCATTTAAGCTGAAAAATCCTCCACTGTTAAGTTTGCTTGTCTCAAAATCGAACGAAAAGTACCAAATGGAATTTCCTTCTTACTCATTGGAACAATTACCGTCAGTACAGGATTTGTTCCCTTACGAAATTTGGCATGACTTCCTTTCTGAGATACAAATTCAAAACCTAAACGCAGTAGAACTTTTACTATATAATCAGAAGAATAGAGTTTAGGCATAAGAAAATGTAGCGTGGATGATTTCGGGTTGTTCTATTTCCTGAAAGTTCTTTTTATCATTATCTTCAAAATAAAGTTCTAATGCTTCGTTGAGATTTGCCAAAGCCTCTTGTTTTGTTTCGCCAAAACTTGATACATCTACGTTTAAGCATTGGGCTACGTAGTAATTCCCCTCTTTCCAAATAATATGTTCTAAGTTTATCATGTTATTGCATATTTTTAAAACAAAGTTAATCATTTTTGAATGATTACCCACCCAAACCCGCCAAAGCATTTTTTACCCCGTTGAGGTTATTTTTAAACTCAACATACATAGGAAAAGCCTGCGTTAATTCTATCCAGTGACTCTCTGCTTTTTTGAAATACTCTATGGCTTTTTGCTTTTCATTATCTTGATAAACAGTTCCTAATTTAAAATATGAAATCGCCAATCCGTTTTTGAAAGAAACCTGATTGGGATAATTTCGGTAGAGTTCTTCAAATAGCTTACTCATATTTTCATAATGAATCAAAGCCTCTTCTAAACTTCCAAGCGATAATTGCAAATTGCCTAAATATTGATAAGAAATCGCCAAACCGTTTTTGAAAGAAACTTGATTGGGATAATCACGGTAGAGTTCTTCAAATAGTTTAGTTTCATCTTCAAAATATTCCAAAGCCTTGTCCAAATTTCCAAGGGATTTTTGCAAAACGCCTAATTTTTCGTAAGAAATCGCCAAACCGTTTTTGAACTCAACCTGATTGGGATAATCACGGTAGAGTTCTTCAAATAGCTTTGTTTCATCTTCAAAATACTCCAAAGCCTTGTCCAAATTTCCAAGCGATTGTTGCAAAACGCCTAATTTTTCGTAAGAAATCGCCAAACCGTTTTTGAAAGAAACTTGATTGGGATAATCACGGTAGAGTTCTTCAAATAGTTTAGTTTCATCTTCAAAATATTCCAAAGCCTTCTCTAAATTTCCAAGGGATTTTTGCAAAACGCCTAATTTTTCGTAAGAAATCGCCAAACCGTTTTTGAAAGTTTCATTATCGGGGTATTGTTCTACTAATTTTTTTGAAATGCTAATATAATTTTCAGTGTAAATGATTGCTTTTTCAATATTGCCGTGTGTTTTATAAAAATTACCTATTCTTTCGCATAATAAAGCCAAATTATGTTCTATCGCTTCTAAATTAGCTATCACACTCTCGGCAAAACGTGCATACAATACACCTTCTTCATAAGTAGCATTAAGCAAAGTACCTACCGCACCATCATAATCCAATTTATCAATCAAAACACTTATCAATTCCTCACAATCGGCATAGAGGTTTTGGTTTTTGGCTTGGGTAATTTCTTGTATTACGGGGCTGCATTTAAAGCTACTATCGGTAGTATTGTGGTTTAGCCAGCCTTTTTGGGCAAGGCTTAGTAGGGTTTTATCAAGGTTGGGTGTTTGTGGCAATAATGCCTCCAAAGTCTCATAAGCTATGTTTTCGGCAGGTAAAACAGCAAAAACCGAGAGCAAACGGCTTTCGGCTTCGCTCAGTTTACTGAGGTTATACATGGCGGCTATCACTTCGGTAGGCTTGGCGGTTTGGTAGCTTTGGTATTCTACATTTACGGCATCATCTTCTACAATTTGTAGCAGTCCTTTGGTTTGTAAATCTGCCAGTAAGCTCGCTAAACTGTACTTGGTTTTGAGGGTATTTTGCAGGGCTACATTTTTTGCTAACAGCTCCAAAACTAATGTATTGCCACCAACGGCTGTATAAATGCCTTCAAAAATCGGTTCTTCGGTGGCTTGTAGTTTGGGGTAGTGTTCTCTAAAAACCGCAAGGGCTTGCTCGGGTGGCAGGCTATCAACCTTAAAAAACTTGGCGTTTTTGTAGGTGTTTATGCGAGAAGTAAGCAAAATATGAAAATTGGGGCATTGCCTCAAAAGTCGGTAATTTTTATCCAAATCGGCTACTTCGTTGGCATTATCAATAATCAGCAGGCAGGGTTTATCTAAATTGACCATCTGCTGTAATAAAACAGCAAGGCGTTGGTCGGTGGTGGCGGTATCATCAAATTGGAGTTTGAGTGGCAAAGCCAAAGTCAGGAGAGCATCGGCAATGCTTTGCTCGCACAATACCCAAGCCAAGTAATTATATACGTGGGCGTATTGTTGGTAATACTTGGCAGCCAAAGAGGTTTTGCCAATACCACCCTCGCCATTGACCAAAAGCAATAGGTTTTCGCTCTCAAAAAGTGCTTTTTTGATATTTTGCAATTCATCCGTCCGCCCCTCAAAAACTTCGGGTACGAGCGGGGGGAGGGTGAGGTGGTGGGGGAGTTTAGTTGGCTGATTACCAACAAATGCTTTCAAAATCTGCAAAATCAATTCGATATTTCCATCAGATTTTACCGCAATTGCAAGAACTTTATCTAATTTTCGATTGAGTTTCTTAAATTCTGCCTCAAAATAGCCTTTGGCAATCGTAAGCGATTCGGCGGGTTTATTTTCTTTTAATTTCTGAATTTCTGCCAAAATTTGTTGCTGAATTTCACTGTTTTTATCAGCTTGTTCGCTTAAACCAGTCAGTGATTTTATCAAAAATGCTTTGAGTGGCTTTTCGTTTTTATCGTCTTTTAGCCCTTCATTAAAGACTAATTCATAGCTGCTTTTTAAGTTTTCATTAAAAAACTTGGCAATTTCAGCCAGTTTACCATCTTCATCTGGTTGTCCTCTAAAAATGTATTCGTTGATATTCTTGACCCAAGCATCTTCGTCAGTGTCAATGATGGTAGAATCAACATTTTCAGAATAAGTTTTAGCATCTTTGATTAATTGGTCGAGCGTCTTTTTTACAAATTTATCCTCATAAGGGTTTTCATCAAGATACTTTACGGTTACTAATTTCACTGCTTTCTCCACCGAATCAATCATCAATTTTTCGATGTCGTGATTCAGTTCACTCGGTTTTTTGAGGAATTCTAAAAGAGCCGCAGGGTCGTATTTTGCGACGAAATTAGAGGCAAGATTACCCGAAATCGCTTCTATTGCATTACAAATAAACCCACCTGATGGGTCGATAGAACTTGCTAAGGCAAAAGAACCAAGCGAGCCGCCTATTTTGAGAATATTTTGTATGTGATTCATTTTGTAGCTTATGTAGAGTTTTTTCTACTGCAAAATAGAAAATATTAACCCAAGTCACAATTCAAATTGAAACCCACCACAAATTCATTTCTTCCCAAGTAAAAATCTATTTTTCAAATATTGTAATATTGCAAAAAAATCAACCAATCATAAACAATGAAAAACAAAACTCTTTCTCTTATCCTTGTATCAATTTTGTTCAACTTATCCGTATCGGCTCAGAAAAAATGGGGCGGTATGACTCTTTACACCGTAAGAACCGAAATGGGCAAAGACCCTAAAGCTACGCTCAAAGCGGTTGCTGATTTGGGTTATAAGTTTATTGAAGCAGTAGATTATAAAGACGGTAAATTTTACGGAATGACTCCCGAAGAATTTAAAACTTATACTAAAAGTATTGGTTTACAGCCAATTAGTATTCACATGGGTAGCATGACTACCACCAACGCCGATAAACAAATTGCCGATGTAAAAGCCGCTGGTTTTAAGTATTATATTGCTCCGGTGCCGCCAATGGGTATGTTCAAATTCGACCCTAAAACAAGGTCTTTGTCGATGACCGAAGACGTAGAGCGTTTGGTTGCTGTTTTAGATACGATTTCACGCAAGGCAACGGCTGCGGGTTTAGAGTTTTTGTACCACAATCATGCTTTTGAGTTTGAGAAAAACAGCAAAGGCATTGTGCCGATAGATTATATGTTAGAAAAGCTCGACCCTAAATATGTGAATTTCCAGATGGATTTGTACTGGGTTACAAAAGCAGGTGTTGACCCTGTGTCGTATTTCCAAAAGCACCCAGGCCGTTTTAAAATTTGGCACGTGAAAGACATGGACGACCAAGGACGTTTTGCTCCAGTTGGCAAAGGCACGATTGATTTTGGGAGAATTCTGAAAAACAAAAAGCTGTCGGGTATGAAATACTACATCGTTGAGCAAGACCAAGTTTTTGACGGAATGACTCCGATGGATGCCATCAAAACAAGTAGAGAAGGCTTAACGAAATTTGGGTTTAAGTGATTTACCCCTCCGTCCCGACTATCGTCAGGGACACCTCCCCTTGAAATAAGGGGAGGATATTAAAGTTTCCATCGGAAGAGGGTGATTTTGCCCCCTTCTTCTACAAGGAGAAGGGCTGGGGATGAGGTACTACTTCTCAAAATCAGTTTCAAGCAATTCTTTCTCGGTAAATAATCCACCATTTGCTGGTTTTTTATCTCTTAGTTTTTTGATGTCGCCGACCGAAATACTTTTAAACTGTTTGGCAAATGCATTTTGAGTAAAAAGTATAATATCGGCAATGTCTGAATCCGAAAGCGTATTATTATTAGCAAGCCCTGGCATTTCGTTATTGAGTTGGTACTGTTTGCCATTGACCGTAATTGGGCCACTCAAACCATGCAAAATTATTGCGGCAAGCCTTTTCATTGAGCCATCAATATATTCTGAATCTTTCAACGGTGGAGCCAAATCCTGAATACCTTTTCCGTCGGGTCCGTGGCAACTTGCACAAATGGTTCGGAATAATTTCAATCCATTAGTTCGGTTATCAACTACATTTTTTTCTTTTACGAAAATCGGATTCAATTCTTTTTTCTGACGATTATTTACCGCCAAAGTTAGATTGTTTTTCAGCATCGTAGCAGGATTCTGACTGGCAATGTATTGCTCTTCTTTCCCTTCTAAACTACTCACAATTGCATCTTGGAAAATACGTTTATCGGCATATTTCTTCTCAATTTGAGCAAGTATCGGCATAAATCCATTATTATCGGTTTTTATCCAAGCATTAAGGGCAATTGCTAAATAAAGGTCGATTGCTTCGTTGTTTTGGGCAATTAATTGCGTGCCAATGGTCTGCATTTTAGGAGACAAAGGCAATGCCGCAAAGCGTTCGGTAAGGACCAAAGCATGGGCAATGACATCAATTTGTTTGGTTTGATTAAGTACATCAGCCAACGTTGCAAAAGATAAAGCATTCAGGCCTTCTAACGTATAAAGTGCATGAATGGCCGCCAGTTCGTTGCTGCCTTTGGTAAGAGCTAATAAATCTTTAACAATCGTTTTATCGTTTTTATTTATCAAAAGTTGCTGACTTCTATCTCTCAACCAACCGTTTGGACTGCTCAATAAAGCCACCAAATCTTTCGCTGTAGCCTTCGATAAATCTGGAATTGGATTGGTTTTGGTGGTTTTGCTCACCACTTTCAGGATTCGACCCGCATTTTGTAAAGTATCCAATTTTTTATTGGCCAATTGTTCCGTAAGATACTGCGAAATATAGGCTTTGTGCTGAATGATTCCTCGGTGCATATCAACGATATACATCGCTCCATCGGGGCCATTGAATAAATTTACCGGGCGGAAACCTTCATCGGTCGAGGCAATGAATTCTTTGCCTTCGATGGCTTGCGTGGCTGTTGTTTGGAGCGAGCTAAAATTCAGATAATTGCGTTTGATAAGGTTGGCTTCTGGCACACAAACAAAGGCATTTTGGTTGTAATCGCTTGGGAATGCTCCACCACGATACACCAATGGCCCACACGAAGCCGTAACTTCTTTCAAATAACCATTTTCGTCTAAAACTCCTTTTTGATAACCTCTATTGACCGAAGTCGGATGAATCGGAAATACTCTATTGTTGGTAATTCTTTGTCCTTCGGCAAACGTTGGTTTGTAGTATTTGTTTCTGATTACTTTGTTCGGCAAAACGTAATCGGCTTGCAGCTGGACACTGTTGTTGTTGTAGTAAAGTCGTCCGAAATTATCTTTCGTAATTCCCCATTGTCCACGATAAGATGTCGGTTCTTTAATCCATTTACCATTTTTTAGCTGATACCTAAAGTTATAATTGGCGTTATAAATCCAGTTATCAATATTCATCATCAAGCCGTTTGATGTATGCTCTACGTTTCCGCCCTCGGCATAAGTTGGGTCCACGAGCGTTTTCTTTCCGGGCTTATCATTTTTGATTTCAACAAACCACAGTTTCCCACCATCAACATACAGCAAACCACCGTACACGTGGGCAATCGCACGAGGCAAAACCAATTTATCTAAAAAGACTTTTGCGTGGTCAACTACTCCATCTTTATCTAAATCCTCCAAAATCGAGATTTTTCCGTTGGGTTCTTCTTCGCCGATACCTTCGAGATTGGGCATGTATCCAATCATTTCTACCGTCCAGATTCGTCCTTTGTTGTCAAAATCAATACTTACGGGGGCTTTCAAAAATGATTCGGAAGCTACTAAACTGAGTTCAAAACCGTCTTCGATTTTATATTTTTCGAGCGAAATCTTTGGTTCTTCAAAGGCAAGAAACTTAAAGCCAACTACAAAAACAGAAAGTGTTAGTAATGCAATAGATACTACTTTGAATCGCACTGTCTTGGTCATGATTATAGGGTTGAATTTTAACATTCTCAATATTCATAATGAAAAATGAGAAACGGTTGTTTACAAAGAAGTATCAAAATTACCTAAATATTTTTTTTGCTAAAAATCTGATTAACATATTGTTTGACGAAATTTGAATGATTGAGCAAAATATGAGGTAGTTTACAGTCCGTGAAACAATTTCCCTAAAAAAAATCGTGACACGGCTAAACCATAATAGCCCAATTTTCGATGTTAAAGGTTCGAGCCGTGCCACGGATTCTATCCCTTATTTTTAACTATGTTATTTCACGATTTATAAATTGTAAAAACCAAACGATTGCACCATCATTTCACGCAAATTCCTCTAATATTTCATATAAAAAACACAAATGATGTGGTTAAATAGCAGTAAGAAACGAATGTTTTTGACTTGATTTTGATAAATTGCCTCCAAATTTTATTTCAACCTTCATAATGAAAAAATATCTTTTATTAACGCTTACCATATTTGCTTTGGTTTTTGCTTCGGAAGCTCAGCAAAAAACCTATTGTAATCCTATCAATGTAGATTATGGCTACACGCCCATCCCGAATTTTAGTGAATGGGGACGCCACCGAGCTACTGCCGACCCCGTAATTGTCAATTTCAAAGGCGATTATTATATGTTTAGCACCAACCAATGGGGTTATTGGCATAGCCCCGATATGTTGAATTGGACATTCCATTCAAGAAAATTTCTTCGCCCGCATAATAAAGTTTATGACGAACTATGTGCCCCCGCAGTTGGTATTGTCGGCGATACGATGGTAGTTTTTGGCTCGACTTATACCAGTGAATTTACCATGTGGATGAGTACCAACCCAAAAGCAAATGAGTGGACAGCATTGGTAGATAATTTCGAAATTGGTGGTTGGGACCCTGCCTTTTTTACCGATGATGATGGTAAATTTTATATGTACAATGGTAGCAGTAATCGCTATCCACTTTATGGAATTGAGTTAGACCGCAAGACAATGAAACCCAAAGGTACTCGCAAGGAAATGTATATGCTCGAATCGTGGAGATACGGTTGGCAACGATTTGGTGAGTACATGGACGATACTTTTCTGGATGGTTTCATAGAAGGTGCAACCGTAAACAAACATAATGGAAAATACTACCTACAATACGGAGCACCGGGTACCGAAATGAGTGGCTATGCCGATGGTGTTTTGGTCGGAAAAACACCGCTTGGCCCTTGGGAAGCACAACCAGACCCTTTGAGTATGAAACTCGGAGGTTTTGCTCGTGGAGCAGGGCATGGAGCATCTTTTCAGGATAATCAGAAAAACTGGTGGCATGTTTCTACGATTCAGCTCTCGACCAAAAATAATTTTGAACGCCGCATAGGTATTTGGCCAGCAGGTTTCGATAAAGACGATGTGATGTGGTGCAATACTGCCTTCGGCGATTATCCGCATTATATTTCTTCTTCGGGTTTAGATATAAAAAAGACATTTACTGGATGGATGTTGCTCAATTACAACAAACCCGTTGAGGTTTCTTCTACGCTCGGGGGGTATTTGCCTAATAATGCCGTTGATGAAAGTATGAAAACCTATTGGTCGGCCGAAACTGGAAAAGCGGGTGAATGGATAAAAACTGATTTGGGGAATCTTTCAACGGTTAATGCCATTCAAATAAATTACGCCGACCAAGATGCTGATTCTTCTTTTTTAGGGAAACAAGTGAATATCAAGCATCAATATAAACTTTGGTCGAGTGTTGATGGCAAAAAATGGACGCTTCTGATTGATAAATCAAATAACCAAACCGATGTACCGCATGATTATATAGAACTTCCGCAAGCCATTCAGACCCGCTATATTAAACTCGAAAACGTAGCGATGCCGACTGGTAAGTTTGCCATCAGTGGCTTACGAGTTTTTGGTAATGGAAATGGTGCAAAGCCCAATGCTGTAAAAGATTTTATGGTATTACGAACCGAAAAAGACAAACGCAGTGCTTGGATACGCTGGCGACCAGAAAACAAAGCCTACGCTTACAATATTTACTACGGAACAGCCCCCGATAAACTTTACAACTGCATCATGGTGCATAATGTAAACGAATATTGGTTTAGAGGTATGGATAAATTAAGTACTTACTATTACAGCATTGAGGCCATCAACGAAAATGGTGTTTCGGAGAAAACGAAGGTTATTGAGGTAAAATAAGTACAAGTTGTAATTGATTGATTATCAGTAGTTTGATAAATTCAATCTTTTACTTGTTAATTAGTTTTGCCAAAGCTGCTGCCACCGAATCTACAAAATTGACGTGCTTGCCTCTATTGCTTTCGTAGATAAAGTCTTTTAGGCTCTGGCTGTTGTATTTTGAGAAATCGCCAACAATTGCCAATCGAACGCGGTAATTAGAGAATTTTTGTAGAATCTCGCCCGCTATTTTTGTTTTTAGGTCGAAGAATTCGGGGGCGATATTCTTTTCGTGGATGATAACCCTATCAAACCCTTGATAATAGATATTGCCCAATAAATCTACACCATCGTCGGCATTGGCGATGATTATATTTTCAGAAACCACCTCGGCGATTTCGGTATTGTTTATTTGATGTGTTATGATTTCCATAGTTATTCTGTATAAAAAAACGCCCTGTTGAGGGCGTTTTAAAATCAAATTTTTTATGATTTACACTCCGGCTACCTCAACCTCTGGAGCGATTTTCTTCACCAATCCTTGTAGAACCTTGCCCGGTCCGCACTCTACAAACTTCACAGCACCTTCAGCTACCATGTTTTGTACTGTTTGAGTCCAGCGAACAGGGGCTGTCAATTGAGCAATCAAATTGGCTTTGATTTCTTCTACATCCGTCGATGGGGCTGCATTGACATTCTGGAAAATCGGACACGATGGCGTACTAAAAGTAGTATTTTCGATTGCTTTTGCCAATTCTTCACGAGCTGGCTCCATCAATGGCGAGTGGAAAGCTCCACCAACTTGCAAGACCAAAGCACGTTTTGCACCCGCCGCTTTGAGGCGTTCGCAGGCGATGTTGATACCCTCGATACTTCCCGAAATCACCAACTGACCTTGGCAATTGTAATTGGCCGCAACCACAACCTCGCCCGATTCGTTTGAAACTTCATCGCAAATCTCTTCGATTTTCTCATCGGCCAAGCCCAAAACCGCCGCCATTGTCGAAGGTTTCAACTCACAAGCACGTTGCATGGCATCGGCACGTTGAGCCACCAAACGCAATCCGTCTTCAAAAGACAAAGCACCAGCCGCTACCAAAGCCGAGAACTCACCCAACGAATGCCCCGCTACCATGTCGGGCTTGAAGCCTTCAACGGTTGCAGCCAATGCCACCGAGTGTAAAAAAACCGCTGGTTGCGTTACGTTGGTTTGTTTGAGGTCTTCGTCGGTACCGTCAAACATTATTTTTGTAATATCAAATCCTAAAATCTCATTTGCTTTGTCGAATAGAACCTTTGCTTTTTCAGAATTTTCGTAAAGGTCTTTGCCCATTCCGACAAACTGAGCCCCTTGGCCCGGAAAAACGTATGCTGTCATAACCTGTTGTTTTTTGAATAAATCGAGTTTTAATACCTCTTAATCATATATGAATCAAGAAATTATTAAAATCACGATAATCATGGTTTGTTTTGATTTTTCGGGTGCAAAGTTAAATAAAAGTGGCATTACTTTTGCTCGTAAAATAGATAAATCTCCCTTACTCATTTATACCTTCAGTGTCAGTTTTGTCCTTCGATGTTTAAGTAAATAGTATTTTAGAGTCTGTACTGTGTTTTCCTAAAAAATTAAAAATGTTTATCAAACCGCTAAAAACGGCAACATTTGTGTTGCTATTCAGCTACTTGTGCTTCTACTCTAAGGTAGCTCTGGCCGATGCTCCGAGTGGTGTTATTTCAGGTCGTATTTTTGTTGACTACAATCAGAATGGTAAGCGAGATTATGCCGAGATTCTTGGTTTGAGCAATGTTACAGTACGTCTTTATTCTTGTGACGAACAACGTTCGATAACTTTAAAAGCTTCAACAACTACCAATCAAAGTGGCGAATACCGATTTAATGGATTGAATGATGGCGAACCTTATAGGCTCGAAATCGCCAATTTGCCAGCTCCGTACATCCTAAGCAAACACGGCAACGACCATCCGCAATCGTTCCGAATCGTTGGTTCACCCAACGATGGAGTCCATTTTGGTGTTAATATTCCATCAAATTATTGTCAAGAGTACCCCACTTTAGCAGTTTCTTGCTACGTATCTGGCGACCCTATGGCGGGCGGTAACAATAGCGATATGGATGCCTTAGTCGATTTGCCTTACCTTTCGCGTGGGCGTGTCAATGGTGAGGGCAACTGGCAGCACCCGCGGCATTTGGCATTGATGAAAGAAGTCGGTTCGGTTTGGGGATTGGCCTATCAGAGAGACACCAAACAGCTTTTTGTGGCATCGTTCGTAAAGCGTCATGTAGGTTTGGGGCCGGGCGGAATCGGAGCGATTTATTTAATGGATTATTCAAAGGATGTTCCGAAACCAAAGAATTCGTGGATTGATTTGACAAAATTAGGCATTGACTTAGGTCAAAATGTAAAATTCGACCGTGATTTATCACCCGATATTGGCTACAAAAGTACCGATAAAGATGCCTTTACTTATGCTTGCAAAATTGGTATTGGCGATATTGAGATGTCGGAAGACGGCCGTACACTCTGGGTAATGAATCTCTTTAAAAGAGAATTAATCAGGATTGACTTGAGCGATTTTCTGACGACCCAAAACGTAGAATCGATTACCAGAAACCATATTAAATCTTTTAGAGTACCGAGCGGAAGCTGCTCACGTGGCGACTATCAGCCTTTTGCTATCAAAATGCGAGAAGGTAAGGTATTTGTCGGGGTGGTTTGTACCTGCGAAACCTCACAACGTAGAGCCGAATTGATGGCAACTGTATTTCAGTTTAATACTTCGAGCGGAGCGTTTCAGAATATCCTCACTTTTCCACTCGATTATCAGCGAGGCTACATCGGCACGAGTATTCCTGCTACGCAATGGTGGCAGCCGTGGCGTTCGGAGAAGGACCTTTTCTTCAAATTAGGGAATAATTTACCATACCACGATAACTGGAATACCTATTACATTGCTTATCCACAGCCTGTTTTGAGCAATCTCGAATTTACCGAAGATGGCTACATGGTTTTGAGTTTTATGGATAGATTTGGGCATCAAACAGGGTATTTTGACAATGGTCCAGACGGCATAACAAATGGAAAAACGGGGGTAACGGGTGGCGACATCATTGTTGCTGCCCCTACCAAATTAGGTAACAACCTTTACACCGTCGAGAGAAACGGAAAAGTAGGTATTTACGAAGCTACCGATTTTACTGGCAACACACAAGGAATCGGCGGTCGTGAATTTATAAATGATAACGTTACGCCGTGGCATGAAGAAGCCCATCACGGAAGCATCGCTTTGGTTTTGGGTAATCGTGAAGTGGTCGGAACGGCCCTCGATGCCGATGGCCGTAGTGATTCGGGTGGTATTCGCTGGACTCGTACCGACAACGGAAACCCCGTACCGATGAATGGACACTGGGGATACGAGCTTTTTTATTCAAGAGAGGGCAATCAACCCGGCTCGTTTGGTAAAGCGGCTGGTTTGGGCGAAATTGATGCCCTTTGCGACCCCGCTCCGATGGAAATTGGTGGTATGATTTGGTTTGATGATAATAATAATGGCTTGCAAGACCCATGCGAAAGCCCGTATTCGGGAGCGAGTGTGTACTTATACGATGCCTACGGCAAAGAGATTGCCACCACAACAACTAATACGGGTGGATTTTACTTTTTTAGCCGTTTTGGCGACGAAGGTCAGAGTTGGAATCAAGAACGTATGCAAATCAAACCCAATAGCAATTATACGGTTGTCTTAAAAAGTAATTTTGATACCCAATCGGGGATTATGCTACGAGATGGCGATAAACGATACCGCATTGCTAAATTCAAGAATCAAATAAACAACGTAACGGCATGGAACGATTCCGATGGGATTGTGGCTAACGATAAATTCGATGGTTTTCCGCATATACAATTGCAGAGCGGCAGTTCGGGAAATGTATCGCATACATACAGTTTTGGGTTTGCACCAGCACAAAATCCAAATGCCAGAATAGCCGAAAAAGTAGGTAGTTCTATCATCGAAGCGAGAATTATCCAAGATAAAAATTGATAACTTATTAAAAACGAAAAAGCTCATCTTGCAATAAGATGAGCTTTTTCGTTTATTGTAGTTTTATCTAAGCAACCTCTTGTTTTTCGAGGTTAAATAAGTCATTCAATACATCAATGAGGGTTTCGGCTTCGCCACGTTTACAAGCTGCTTTTAGTTGTAAAACTGGTAATTTGATGATTTTCTGCATCATGCTCGATGTAATCTTATCCATTTTTTCGGCTTCTTCTTCGCTCAAGCTCTTCATGTAGCGAGCCATTTCTTCTTTACGAATTTGTTCGAGAGCGTTTTTGAGTTTTTGGATTGTCGGCGAGACAATCATCTCTTGCGACCAATTATTAAACTCAACCAATGCCTCAGCAATGATGCTTTTCACTTGCGGAACAGCCGCCATACGGCGTTCGAGGGCTTCGTTGGCACGTCGCTGAATCTCATCTAAATCGTAAAGTACCACGCCCGCAACCTCTTCGATATTTGGCTCGATACTACGCGGAACCGATAAATCTATGAGGTATTTTACCGAAATATTATTTTGTAAAATTTCTTTGGTAATCAATGGATTATCCATTCTAACCGAAGAAATGATGATGTCTGATGTCTGGATTTTCTCAATAACTTCCTCAAAATCAGCCACTTCAAAGCCTAATTCGCTCGCTAAAGCCTCGGCTTTTGAGCGAGTACGGTTAGTTATTGTGATATTTTTATAGCCTTTATCGGCCAATGTACGACTTACATCTTCACCGATTTCACCAAGACCAACCACCAAAATTTTGGGATTTGAGAGCATCGGCAAGAAACTCTCCATCATCTCGACAGTGGCGTACGACGTAGAGGCGGCACCATCGCGGAAAGAAGTCTCCTGAACAACGCGTTTGTTGGTAAAGAAAATCGTGTGTAGCAAACGGTGCAAAAACGGCCCAGCCATTTGCATATCGGCCGACCATTGGTAAGCGTGTTTTACTTGATTCGGAATCTGTAAATCGCCTACAACTTGTGATTGTAGCCCCATTGCAACCTCAAAAAGATAATTTGCTGCTTCTTTTTGGTCGTCGATGATTTCAAAATACGGTAAAATTTCGTCAGAATTGAGAGCTTTTTCGGCTGCAAGTAGCTTGATAAGCTCAACAGAAAGGGTATTTTCTGAAGTATAATAGATTTCGGTACGGTTGCAAGTAGATAGAATGAGTGTTTCTGAAACCTCAAAAAACTCTTTAATTTTCAGCATCAAAGCTTTGCACTCATCTTCGTTTAGTGCAATTCGTTCGCGTATCGCAAGCGGAGCCTTTTTATATGAAATCGTTATTGCTTTAAATTGACCGTACATCTTCTTTCCGAAATATTTTACAAAATTACTCTCTAAATCATTATGAAAATTATGATTTTAATTAGTTTTTCTAATTTAGAATTATTCTAAATAAATAGCTGGTCTAAATCTCAAGATTTATCAAAAAAATACAAGACCAATACTGCACCAATCAAATAACCAATTGTTATAACGTTTTTGTTTAGGCTATGGCAAAGTAATTTGCAAATAATACCGAATAACAATGTTCATTTGTTATCAATTATCACCAAATCGAAACATTTATGGAATAAGAAATCAACTAATTGTGGCAAAATGCCGAAGAAGTTGAGATTAAGGATGTGCCACACCCCAAATGCGGCACATCTATAATCATGCGTACGTAGTTTGCGACGTAAAAGTTGCCAAAGGCAATTAATTTTCAGTTAAACCTGGTTTTTTTAGTATTCACGGCAATAAGTTGTCACAAAGCTTTCTGATTTTCTACAGTCGAAAACATTTTTTATTCTACAGCTAAAGTTATTTTTATTTAAAGTAAGATTTCATTGTGTATCTCACATTCAAATATATTTACGCAGAATCTCAAAGTTTGGATTTCGAGAGATTGAAAATTTTTACGAATTTGATTTCGTTTAATAAATAGCTTACCTTTAATCGTGGGCTGATTCATATTATTTATATACTGCTAATGGCAAGAAAAGAGGTTTTTGCGAATGTTTTTGAACAAATCACTGGCTGGCGATTTGTGATGATTTTTATATTGTTGTTGATAGGGGCGACTGTTCTATACTATTTCAACTATCTCGGAAAGCAAGTAGAGGAACGAGAAAAACGCTACGCACAACTCTACGCGGCTGGTATTAAGTTTACAGTCGAGCAGCAAACCAATAGCTCGTGCGATTATACCTATGTACAAGAAATGCTCGAAGCCAACGAAACCGTACCGATGCTTTTGGTTTTTGACGGTGTGCCTTCTGAAAGCGGAGCCCAGAATATTCCTGAATTGACCGATAAAAAACGTAAATGGAATGCTAAAGAGAAGTTAGACTTTTTATATGCTAAAGTTGCCGAAATGGGGCAGGAGCATGCTCCAATCGAATTCAAGATTGGCAACGATACAGGGTATGTTTATTATAGTAACTCGCTGATAGTTAAGCAGTTAAAATATTTTCCGTTTGTGTTGATGGGAACTTTTTTAGTTTTAGGTGGATTAGCATTTTTGGCGTATAGCTCATCTCGTTTGGCAGAGCAAAACCGTGTTTGGGTAGGATTGGCCAAAGAAACAGCCCATCAGCTTGGTACACCGATTACGGGTCTGACTGGCTGGGTAGAATTGTTGAAATCTGACCCGAATTTTGATATTTCGATGGCAACCGAAATGCAAAAAGACATAGACCGCCTGACGACGATTACAACACGTTTTTCGAGTATTGGGTCGATTCCGCAGATGGCTCCCGAAAACCTCGGCGATTTGCTCCGTCAAAGTTTAAATTATCTGCAAAAACGAATTTCTACAAAGGTTAAGATACATTATAACTCACAACTGGCCGATAACGAGGAGGTCGAGATAAACAAGCATTTGTTTGAATGGGTTATCGAAAACCTCTGTAAAAACGCTGTAGATGCCATGAGTGGAGTAGGGGATATTTGGGTTAATCTGAACAGAATCGGGCCAAACCGAATAGCAATTGATATTGCCGATAACGGAAAAGGTATTAGTAAGTCGCAGCAACGGAAGATTTTTCAACCCGGATTTAGTACCAAAAAACGTGGTTGGGGATTAGGCCTCACGCTCGCCAAGCGTATCATAGAAAACTACCACGAAGGGCGACTTTTTGTAAAAGAATCCGAACTCGGCAAAGGCACAACCTTTAGGATTATTCTGAAGGGGTAAAATAGGCTTATATTTGCAGAATGAAACTATTCTTAATACCAACAATCCTTGCCCCCGAAACGCAAGAGAGTGTGCTTTCGCCACAGATAAAAGAGGTTATTGCCAATACCAATGTTTTTTTTGTGGAAGAAATCCGCACGGCAAGGCGATTTATCAGTAGCCTAAAAATCGGTAAAGTGATTGACGAAATCACTTTTTTTGAACTTACTAAAGATACTCCCCAAACCGAAACCTACGAGCAACTCCGAAACTTAAAAACCGACGCTGGGATTATCTCAGAGGCGGGTTGTCCGGGCATTGCCGACCCTGGTTCGGTAGCGGTCGGAATCGCCCATCAACTCGGTATCCAAGTTGTGCCATTAGTTGGTCCAAGTTCGATTCTGATGGCATTGATGGCCTCTGGTATGAATGGTCAATCGTTTGTGTTTCATGGTTATTTGCCAATTGATAAATCGCAGAAAGTCAAGGCTTTAAAACAAATCGAGCAAGATGCTAAACGTAAAAATCAAAGTCAGATTTTTATGGAAACCCCTTATCGCAACAATCAATTACTGGAGGATATTATTCAAAATCTTCATCCCGAAACTCTTCTTTGTATTGCCTCAAACGTTACGGCAAACGATGAATTCATCAAAACTTTACCCATTCATCAATGGAAAAAACACAAACCAGATTTGCACAAAAAACCAACTATTTTTGTGATGGGATAATCAGTTTTTAAATCCTCTGATTTTATCAACGATGGAGATTTCTTCGTTTGGACATTTTTGATTACCCTTATATGTACATTCTAAAAGAGTACCATCGAATTGCCCATTGATATCTTCATCTACTTTACAATCTCCAGTTTGTGAAGTAGTATTGTATGAAAACAATCCAAGTTTTATCTTCATTTCTATTGGCATACCTTTGTCGTCTTTGAAAATATGCAATTTTACCGTTTTCTGATTGGTTCCGTGTGTTACCTCAAGATTTCCAGTAGATTCTTTTTGACCAATAAGTTTACCATTTTTATAAACTTCTTCTACCATAGAAACCTTATAGATTCCGGAGTAATCAGGAGATAAATCAATTTTGTTACATGAGTTGAGAATGATTGCAAAAGATGCTAATGAGAGCAGAAAAGGTAAGCGTAGTCGCATAGTTTAGTTGTTTTGAATTTGAAATTTTTTATAGAGCAATAATTATACCACGTGATTTTACAATCTATATCAATAACCGAAATATGGATATGTATTCGCTACAGTATTAATTTTATATTGCCATAAGATAAAAAATTTACAAAACTTTGAATAATCCGATAAAAACAATTAATTTTGTACTGTATTTAGATAAGTTGATAATCAAGTACATTATTTTATAGATAATTTATCATGCCCCCAACCCCACAGGGGCTACAATCAGATAAAAATTAAGTTCCCCTTTGGGGTTAGGGGCTTTTAGATATGTCAGCAGCAACACAATCGTACATTCCGTACAAAGTAAAAGACATCTCATTGGCAGAATGGGGTCGTAAAGAAATTCGTTTGGCAGAAGCCGAAATGCCGGGCTTGATGGCCCTTCGTGCCGAATATGGTTCAGTGAAACCATTGGCAGGAGCAAGAATCGCAGGATGCTTGCACATGACAATCCAAACTGCGGTTTTGATTGAAACTCTTGTAGAACTCGGAGCAGACGTAACATGGTCTTCTTGTAATATTTTCTCAACCCAAGACCACGCAGCAGCAGCTATTGCAGCAGCTGGTATTCCGGTGTACGCTTGGAAAGGTATGACAGCCGAAGAATTCGACTGGTGTATCGAGCAAACACTTTTCTTTGGCGAAGACCGTAAGCCATTGAACATGATTTTGGATGATGGTGGAGACTTGACAAACATGGTTTTTGATGTTTATCCAGAATTAATCAGCGGAATCAAAGGTCTTTCAGAAGAGACTACGACGGGTGTTCATCGTCTTTACGAAAGATACAAAAACGGAACTTTGTATTTACCTGCAATCAACGTAAATGACTCAGTTACAAAATCTAAATTTGATAACAAATACGGCTGTAAAGAGTCTTTGGTAGATGCTATCCGTCGTGCTACAGACTTAATGTTGGCTGGTAAAGTTGCCGTTGTGGCTGGTTATGGCGATGTAGGTAAAGGTTCGGCAGAATCACTTCGTGGAGCTGGCTGCCGTGTATTGGTTACCGAAATCGACCCAATTTGTGCATTGCAAGCTGCAATGGATGGTTTTGAGGTTGTTACGATGGATAATGCCGCTACACGTGCTAATATCTTCGTTACGGCTACGGGTAATATCAACATCATCCGCGACCGCCACTTCAAAGCAATGAAAGATAAGGCTATCGTTTGTAACATTGGTCACTTCGATAACGAAATCGACATGGCTTGGTTGAACAACAACTACGGCGATACTAAACAACAAATCAAACCACAAGTAGATTTGTACGAAGTAGATGGCAAAGAAATCATCGTATTGGCAGAAGGCCGTTTGGTAAACTTAGGTTGTGCGATGGGTCACCCTTCATTCGTAATGTCGAACTCATTCTGTAACCAGACTTTGGCTCAGCTTGAATTGTGGATGAATACAGACAAATACGAGAAAAAAGTATATGTATTACCTAAGCATTTGGATGAGAAAGTAGCAAAATTGCACTTGGCTCACATTGGTGCCGAATTGGAGTCTTTGGAGCAAGACCAAGCCGAGTACATTGGTGTTACGGTAGAAGGCCCATTCAAATCAGAAATGTATCGTTACTAAGAATCATAGATTTCTTAATGGCAAATCCCAATCTTCGATACCGAAGGTTGGGATTTTGTTTTAGATACATCTGTCAAATATGTCTAATTAAATTAATGTTATTTTTTTACGTCTATAAACGTCTGATTTTCAATAAAATAAGAAAAAACTATAATTTTTTTTCGATTAAGCTATTGACAAGTATCAAAAAGAGCTATATCTTTGCACCACAATTCGACGGAACGTCAACGCGGAAGTAGCTCAGTTGGTAGAGCGTAACCTTGCCAAGGTTAAGGTCGCGGGTTCGAGACCCGTCTTCCGCTCGAAATTGCAAGCTCCCTTGTGGGGCTTTTTTTTTCAAAGGGATTTATCATCCCGCCACAATGGGATTGCCGGGGTGGTGGAACTGGTAGACACGCAGGACTTAGTTCTTTGACATTTTTGGCCTAAATTTCGTATTTTTGTGAATTAAAATTCACAACATGGCAAAATACAAGTTTGATAAATTATTTGAAGAGCGTTTCATAGAAATATGTAACAACGCTATCAGTATGAATCAGGCAGCTTTAAAATTAGGAATGAATTATAAAACGCTATGTTTTCATGCTAAAAGATTAGATTGCTTCAAGGCAAATCAGTCTGGCAAAGGCATGAAAAAGGTAGTCAAACAAAATGTAATTTCATTGACAGAGATATTTGAAGGTAAAGCAAATTATCAAAGTCATAAGCTGAAGAAAAGATTGCTGAAAGAAAATATCAAAAAGCATCAATGCGAAAGCTGTGGTTTAGAAAAGTGGTTAGGTAATCTAATCCCACTTTAACTTCACCATATAGATGGAAATAGATATAATAACTCTCTCGAAAATCTCTCTCTTCTGTGTCCTAATTGTCATGCACTTACAGAAAATTATAGAGCCAAAAATATCAGTAATTTGAGTGCCCCAATGGAAACGTTGGGAGTAGAATCGCTTAAATTCGGGGAAGCCTTATCAGAAAACTGAGTGGTAATCCCGAGCCAAGTCCCAAATATTTGGGAAAGGTGTAGAGACTTAATAGGCGATACCTAAGTTTCGGTAACGAAATATGGTAAAGAGAAAGTCCAGACTACAAACTCACATTTGATGAGGTGGCGAAAGCCATAGTTAGTAAGAAAATCCTGTGGGCCGAAACGCCCGTACGGGTTCGATTCCCGTCTCCGGTACAACGCATAAATAATTGATTTTCAATTGTTTATGCGTTTTTTGTTTTTATGACCTCAACTAACCAACTCCCTGAAAATCCGGTACTGGAATTTATTATCAATTTGTAGGTCGTGGTAGCTTATCACGAATTCATCGTTATCAATAACAAACTGCGTTATCGAAATCGTTTGGAGCTTATTATCACGATTCATTTTAATGCCATTCCGAATATCTTCTTTACCACCAAAATGGTGAAAATCTAAAATACTATCTCTGTTGGGGCGTTCGACCAGAAAATCCCTAAACCATTGCTCTCGCTGAAGCCTGATTTTGGGTGAATACAGCGTAGCCGAAGACCAAATATGTGATTGAGTGGCATCTATTGGGGTTACAAAGATTTTATGAGCGTCCCAACGTAATTCATGTATAATAAGGTCTCCGATGTTTTCGATGATGATGAGTGTAAATGGCTCGATTCCATCAAAAAGATATTGATTTACGAATTCATTGACGTTTTGATATTCGTAAAAATCTAAAATAACTTTTCCTCTACTTTGTCGATACGGTGGCTGCGGAATGTGTTTCTCGAAGCCGCCGTTGAGCAAACACAGCGTGAAATTTCCGCAGCTTGCTATCCACGTTCCGCCGCCCTTAGGGTCTTTCGGGAAGAAAACGTTTTGCCCGTGAAGATGATATTTTCGGGGTGGAATGGCGGGCTCACGAGAAACTGCCTCATCTCGGTTTGAGGTGAGTATAAATCCGTTATTTTCGGTCGGAATATAAGTCAGAACACACATATTTGATGGAGAATGAATCGAATAACTCGAATTTTTCGAATGAATATTGGACTGTATACTATTGCTCGCCTAATTAGTTATCACAAACAGCGATTTTTTCTTTAAATTTTATGGTCGAATAGGCTACGCCAAAGTTTGGTTCGATGACAACGTGCTTGAAATTCTCTTGAATCCCAATTCGAATCAAAGCAAAATGATGAATCGAGTGTTCGATGAGATAGACTAATTCACGCATGAAGTTTGTTTCAACCAATTCATAATCAGCATCTCCATAACTTACTCTAAGCTGAATTGGCGAATAAGTACTAGAGATACCTTTGATTTTTTGCTGAATCATTTCGACCAATGTGAGCGTATAATTTAAGTCGGTTTCGATGAGGAAATTCCGTTTTCTTGCATCGTAATCAATCGTACCAGTGTCGAATCCTTCGAGTAAACACTGAAAAAACTCTACCGTGTGTCGTACGTGTTGCCCGATGCTACTTCCATTAAAAACCGACAGCTTTTGGGTGTATTCAATCGGTTTTAGTTGCGAAAGTAGGTCATTTAATTGGTTAAGAACTGAGAGGGAGGCATTTATAGTCATTTTATTGTTGAACGTTTAAAGTGATAGAAACTGTGGCAATATCGCCCAAAAGCGAACTCTTTTCTCCAACCTCATACTCTAATCTATTTACCTGAAAAGTGCTTTTCAATTGGGCATTTGTGCCATTTTGGGTAAAAGTGAAAGGAATTTTTACATTTTTTGTTGTTTTTTTAATCGTCAGATTAAAATAGCCGATGTATTCGTTTTCTTTTGTCCCCTTTTCAATTTTGGTCGAAACCATCGAAATCTTTGGGTATTTTTCTACTTCAAAGTAATCGCTGCCTTTGAGGGTTTTATCACGAAGCCCCAAACCTGTATCAATGGTTTTGGTGTCAATACTTGCCTTTAATGCAGAACCCGCAAGATTATTGGCATCGAAAACCACCGTTCCCAAAAAACCTTTGAAAGAACCATCGGCTGTCGAACCCAATGCGTGCTTAATCTTGAATGTTACGGCAGCGGTCGTGGGCTTCGAATTTTGGGCGTGGCTCAATGTGGCTTGCACGATGACAAACAACAAAAGAATACTTTTCGATAATTTAGCGAGCATCTTTGTAAATCATTTTAAATGGTGAATATGTGATGGCTATGAAAGGTAATAAGGTTTTGTGTCGAAAACGGTCGTTTTCAAAGGTTAATACTTTGTCGCTTGTGTATTCCAAAAACTGAAAACTTGCACCTGCACGCACCGCAAAACGGTCATTGACCCAATATCGAAAATATAATTCTGAGTTCAAACTTCCAATGTCGCTATCGCTAACCAGTAGCAAATTAAATGGTGTTGGTTTAGCAGTTTGAGTAGAATTATTGAGCGATTTCGACTCATTTGCCACAAATTTACCCGATTGCTTTTTGCCAAACGAGAATCCAACGGCATCAATATTGAACCCAACATCGAGTTTTCGAAAACTGTATTGTAGCACAACTTTACCATTTAAACTACCCAAAGCCGATTTTGTTAGTTGTAGGGTATCGAGGTTGCTCGCAATGTTTTCGGTAAACAAAGCCACAATACTCTGCGTACCCGAAGTCAGATTTGCTGGTGCAGTGATGTAATTTTTTTGTCCGCTAAAAAATGTATTCAGACGCACACCCCAACCAATTTTAAAGCGGTCAGATTTACCAATTCCATAAAGTTTTTGATATGAAACCGAAGGAGAAGCAGCCGTGCCAAACGCAAGAGCAAAATCGAGGTTTCTTTGGGTTTTGGTGTACTGATATTGTGCTGATAATGAGCTACTTAATAATAGAAATATGATTATTTTTTTCATGTTTGTAAAAATGTTATTTAGATGTGGGACACCTTAAAGGTGTCCCACATCTTTAAGATTTATTTTAAAGTTGCAAAGCCGAACAAAACCGAAAATTGTCGGCACCAAATCAGTACGTGATTTTGTTTTTTCAAATCGGCATTGGTAGGAATTGCCAAGGAAAGATTACCATTTTGTACTTTATCGGTTATCTGAATGAAATTGGTTACCGAACGGTCTTCGGCGAGGTAAATTCGTAAATCAGGACCAGCATCGGTCTTGAAATTTTCAAAAACCAGCGTGCGTTTTTTGTCTTTGTCTTCGTAGATTTTTACAACTCCCGATGTGGCATGTACGGCACTCTCGAAGTTTCCTTGTAGTACAAGTGTCTGTCCGGCTGGGTTAAAATTCGTTTGCGTGGTCATATTATTGACCATTGAGTTGGTGGTAGAATTTGTATCAGGATTTTCGAGAATATCGTCTTTCTGGCATCCAGCCAAAAACACAGCGGCAATAAGAGCGATGATTGTTTTCATAGTTTTTTGTTTTACAATACAAATATCAGTGTTGGCTGAAAATTGGATTGTCGGCTGGACGACCTAAACAAAAAATCTATGAAAATTTTATGCAGCTTTTTTCAGAATAATTTCGGTGCGAGAGTAATCTAAAATACCTTTTTCTTTGAACTCATTGAAGAGTTGCGTTACCGTCTGGCGTGTGCTACAAATCAAACTGGCGATGTCTTGATGGGTAAGATAGTTTGTCAAAACAACTTCATTGGCCGACGCCGTGCCTTCTTTGGCAGCCCACTCTTCTAAAAAGCTTTTGAAGCGTGTGCGAACATCCTTAAACATTAGATTCGAGTAGCGATTTTGAAGTCTTTTAAACCTAAAACCCATCCATTTCGTGTAAGAAAGTCCCAATTGAGGGTTTTTCTCTAAAAGTTTTTCAAAATCATCCATCTTAAAACTGCAACAAATCACATTATCCGAAACGGCTACTGCATATTCATCCGACTGTGTTTCGGTTAAGGTAAATTCTCCAAAAATATCCCCTTTTTGAATGACGTCTTTAACGATTTCATTGCCTTTTTCGTCGATTTCTACAATTTTAAGCGTACCTTTTTTCAAAAAATAAACCCTTGTGTTTTCATCGTGCGAAAACAAAATGATTTCGCCTTTCTTCGCCGATTTGAAATTGGTAATCATACAAATTGATTTCAATTCTGAAGAAGAAAGTACATCAAAAAGTTTATGGTCTCTGAGGTACCAATATTTTGTATCGAGGTTCATCAGTGTTTTTAGGTAGTACTATCAAATATACAAAAAAGGATTTACAAATATTTGTATTTAAAAAATTTACAAATTGATACCAAAAATTCCTAAAGTATCTATTTAAACATGATTAGTACAATACTATATAAATTCAATATCTTACTTTCAGTATAATTTCTTCCAAAATATTACTTTATCTTCCCCATCATCCCAAAAATCTTTGATAACAGCCTCTTGACGATAGCCAAGTTTGTCGTAAAATTTTCGTGTTAATGCGTAGTGCTCAATACTGGAAGTCTCAACAATCAATACTCTTTTACCATTCTTTAAGAGCAGATTTTCTATAAAGTGCATCATTTTATGTCCAATCCCTTGACCTTGAAACTCTTTTCTGACTGCAATTGCATAGAGATTATATGTTCCGTTTGTTAGCTTTTCTGGGGCACAATAGCCAATCGCTATGGGCTGATTGTTTTCGATACATGTAAACCAAATATCTTCGGTCTCCGCATTATTAAAATAATCTGAAATCATATCGTCAAGATATTCAGATGGGAATAGTTCACTTGAATCTAAAACTTCTTTAAGACCTGTTAAATCATGAATTTGTACTTTTCTTATTATATTATCTTTCATTGTCTCTTTACTAAATCTATTTTCTATACTTTTTTATATCGTGAATTACTGACTGTGAAATCATTCAGTTTTTCTACAAAAAATGTTTCTTAATTATTGCCCAAACTTCGCTGAAAGGTAAAGGTAAAAAACCGTTTTTTTGATTCTGAATGCTGATTTCGGCACTGCGTTTCCAATGCCAGCTTAAATCTCGGTAAGCTTGCCAAAGTCGGTAGTTAGGGTCGTAGATATGCCCTGGGTCGGAGCTTACGCCATTAAGTTCCATGATTCTTATATTTTCGCCTCGATACAAATCTTCGATACTTGCTACTTTCATATCGAAACGACCGTAATAAAAACCATCAAAGCTTTCGGCAATTTTGCTGAAAACTTCGTCTAATTTTTCGTTGATAAACTGATTTGCATTGACAAATTTTGTGCCTCGGCAATGATTCCCGATGGGTTCGAGGAGTCGTTTTTCATCTTTCGGTAAAACTTCATTCATTCCTTCGCCTAATTTTGCTTCTAGAACCTCTAACTGAAATCTGGCTCGGGTAGATTGCTCAATCAATTCACGAATCGTTGACTTTCCGTCGCCTGTTATGGTTAGAAATTCCTTCATCGTTAATGACGAAACTTTGCCACGTGATTGATTAGGTAAACGACTAAAAAGTACGCCAAATTCTATGGGATACGTAATGAATTCTTGAATGATGTAATCTTCGGGTGTTTGCAAATGATAGGCCTTTAATTGCTCCAAAGATTCGATTTTTGCAACATTTGTCCCTCTTTCACCAATATTGGGTTTTGCGATTAAAGGGAAAGTCAACTGATTGATTTCTAATTGTTTAATAGCTTTTTCAAAATCTTGTGTTTTATCAATGAAAACAGTTTTGGGCAAATATTGAGGGTTGATATTTTTCAGAATGTCAATTTTACTTTCACCATAAAAACCACCCGCTTCAATTCCCGGATTGACGGCCGTGAAAAAAGTAAGCGAACGAGTTTTAGCCGATAAATAAAGCCAATAAGGAGCCATTGGTAGATAGAAAACCCACCAAGGCCAGTATTCGTAATTGAAGATTTTTATGATTGAAAGAGGAATTTTCATTCGGTGATATTTTGGTTATTATATTATAATTCGGAATTATAAAGATAATGTCGCAATAAGAAAATATTTCACGCAGATGACGCTAATTTCTAAAAAAAACGCTGATTTTCGCTGAAAATGAAATAGTATCTGTGAAAATCTGCGTCATTTAATCTGCGGTTTCTGCGGTTTAAAATCTGTGACAACATCTTTATAGTTCCGTTATAATTTATCTTCTTTAAAATTCACACCGTAGCACTTGTTGATTTTTTTAAATCTGCGAAAATCAGCTGCTAAAAATCAAAGTTAATTATTTTACAGTGTAGTTATTTTCAGAAAATGAAGGTATAAATTAAGAACGTAGATTAGCAATGAGCGTCGAAACGTTGTTTTATCTATTTAATAATTAATTTTAAAAGCCTTTTCCCTTCGTTTCGGTGAATAACTTGAATGAAAATCGAGCAAATTAATACTACAATTGCCAACATAAAAAGCTGACCGCCATCGCCTTTCGACTCGATTCCGATAACAAATAAATGCGAAGCAATTGCTCCAAACATGAGTCCCATTCCGAGAAATCCACCAATAAACGCCGTTGCAGGAATGAGTAATAAAATACCAGTAATCAACTCCAAAACACCCGTTCCGATTCTTCCCCACGGTTCAACACCGAGTTTGCTAAACAACTCAACCGACTCAGGATGTGCCGTAAATTTGAAATAAAGTGTTTGTAAAAGAATCGCAGCGGCAACGATTCGTAAAATCCAAGAGCTTATTTTAGAAAGGTTCATTGTATTTTGGGTTAAATTAGTGAAAAATATTCATCCAACTCTTATCGGCCTTCGACTTTAGATTGGTTTCATCTTTATTCCATTTCAAAAGCGTATTATTTGCCCAAGAATGATAAAAAAGGTAGAGTTTTCCATTCAAAATCTTGAAAGTTTCGGGGTCGATTTCTACTTTTTCACCCGTGGCTCCCATCGCATACGCACACCAACCACCGTATTGTGGTTCATACTTTTTAGGGTCTTTCAGAAATATATCTTTGTTGGCTGCACTGGCAAATCGGTAGGTTGCACCTTCAAAGTTGGCACTGAATTGCTTGTTTCCTTCAATGGCCTTGTTTTGCGTAAAATATGCCACGGGGTCGTAGCCTTGAATCGCCAAGCCGTTTTCGAGGTTAAATTGTTTGGCTCGAACGGCTGTTTGAGCCAAAATTTGAGTGGTGAATCCCACTAAAAAGCATAAGGTTAAAAATCGGAAATTCATTTTGTTGATGGTTTTAGGTTAGTTAGATTTATTGAGAGAAGGCCAAAGTTCATTCGCTTTCTGAATACGGTTCGGAATATCCTTCGACCATAATTCTTTTACTTTTTTGCTATAATTGAGGTAAAGTTTGTCATCGACAATTGTCCAAGCATTGGGGTCGGTTGGCGATTTGTGGTTTTCGCTCACACCGTATGCACAAAAGCCTCCGTATTGCGGAGCGTATTTTGTTGGATTGGCTTTGAAAGCATCTAAGTTGGCTTGTGAACTAAACAACCATTTGGCATCTTTCCAATCAAAGCTAAAGTCTGTTTTTCCTTCAACTGGCTTACTTTCAGTAAAATACGCTACGGCATCATAGCCATTAATTGCAATTCCGTTTTTGATGAAAATAGCTTTTTCTTGTGCAAAAACACATTTCGAAAAAATCATGAGCAGAATAATTATCGCACTAAATTTGTTTTTCATTTTGATAGAGATTTAAAATTTACATCACAAAGTTGGCGGATTGGTAAAAAACGAATTGTCGGCTGGTTGACAATTCAGAGAAGAATTTTAAAAGTTTGAAACACAGACATCGAAATAAAAAATAATCCGATGACTTTTTCGATGGAATAGCGGCGGAATAGACCAAGTATTTTGATTTGAAAACGCTTTGCCAAATACGCAAAAATCAATAAAATCAGAAATGCTCCTAAAGCGGCTCCCAACACAAACGAAACTTGCGAACTCACTGAATTTAGGCTAAAAAATGTATTGAGATACACCAAAACAACCACCCAAAAAGGCAGTAACTGAGGGTTGAGCATGCCACTAACGAATCCACCAATAATTTCTTTTGGCCTATTGTTTAGATTAAATTCTTTGTTTGATTTTGAGCTAAAGTAAAAACTGTGGACGCCAATTATCAGGAAAAAAGGAATAATGGCTACTTCTAAAATTTCGAGAATTGTTGGATTTTTGGTCAAAAAAACTTGACTTTTGAGTGCAATAATGGTATAAATGATTTCAGGAAGCGTTCCACTAATAGCTACCCAAACACCTACTTTGAAACTCCGAGAAAGCGTAGCTTGCACTACCGCCAAATTGACTGGCCCCGGATGAATCGAACCCACAAAACTAATGAGTGCGGTTAATAATAATATTGCCAATGATTCAGACATACCTTTGTTGATTTTATGCAACAAAGGTAGCAATGTCTGAAAAATTTATTTGTCGGGAGGCAGACAGTTTCACTCGAATTATCGGTTGCCAACCAAAACTTTTTTAAGATTTCCTTTTTCGACAGATAATAAATACAAAAGATAAGGTGCAAAAACCATGATGCCGACAATCATAGCAACGATTGCAAACAGTACCGAACTCATTTTGAAATGGTTTCGCCACATTATCCAGATAGCAGATAAGAGGAGATAGCAACTAAAATCGAGGTTGAATTGTCCGTTCCAATTTATTTTCATCAAATCGCCAATAAAGACATCAAATAAGCCCCATCCTGTATTTTGGCTGGCAAAATATGTATAAATAACAATGGCGAGTGTTTGTAAAAGAAGCAATAACTTCAATACTAAATGTTTGTTTTGATTTGTTTCCATCTTAAAATTTGGTTTTATAATTTATTGGGCTGGTTTCCACAATGGCCCAACCGCAAGTAGTAGCACGATAACATTGAAAAATACATTTGAAGGATGCTGAGATGCCACCGACCCCGCACTATCTAAGCAAAACCACGCTAAAAGTCCAGCTAAAACTGCCTTTCGGACGCCCTCGGGAGCGGCATCATAGACCCATTTTTGCAAGAACCAAATCATGATTCCCCAGCCAAACAAAAAGCCACCCGTCAGAGCCGACAAAAAACGAGTGGTCGGTGCTTCGTAGTTTTGAATGCCATCAATTGGCCAACTCAATAAATCGAGCGTCCATCGGGCGGGTTCGGAGGTGGATAGCATTGTGCCAAGAAAAAAGATTGGCCCAAAAGAACCCACCACAAAGGCAGTAAATTTGAGGTATGATTTATGGAATTTGCTCGTCATTGGCATACTTTTTTGATTTTTACAAAAGTACGATAGACGAGCTATTGATTTTAGACGGAAGCGTCCAACAGAATTATCCGAAACTTTGGGCGATTCGTTTTAGATTCATGAAATAATCAGAAAGCCATTGATAATGAAGGTTTTGCGGATTGATTTGTAGGTAGAAATTTTCGAGGGCTAATTCAAAAATACCCGAAAGCTGTTTTTCGCTGAGGGCGAGATTAAGGTCTTTTACCCAAACCATCACAAAATTATTCCCTACAATTCTATTGGACTCATCGAGCGTAGCAGCGAATAATTTTTGGTTTCGATTAAATCTTAATTGTCGATTGAAAAGCAAGTCGGTTTTATGCTCAAGCAAGATTTCAATGAGTTGAGGGTCGATATTTTGGGCATTGATTTCTTTTTGGGCAATGATATAGCTTTGTTTGATATGGTATTTGAGCAGAAACTCTATAAAAACCTCAGTATCAGCAAAATGATGATAAAATGATGATTTGCTTATGCCTACTTTTTTGGCCAGTTTTTCGATTTTTAGTCCATCAAATCCAAACAAACTAAAAAGCTCGTATCCGGTGGTAATCCAAATTTCTTTACTATCGGTCATTCTTTTACTCAGTCAATTTTTCGGCAAATAAACGTTTTTATTCTTAAATTGAATATCAATTATATCTTTTTTGAAAACCATGACTGAACTCGAAAAATACATTAAAACATATTTTGGTGTAAACCAAGAAGATTTGGCAGCAATCAGTACGTTTTTTAAGCCTAAAACACTCCACAAAGGCGATTTTTTCTTGAAAACTGGCAGATATGCCGATAAATTGGGTTTTGTGCAGAGTGGAATCATTCGTGAATTCGTGATTCGAGAGGACAAAGAAATTACAAAATGGATTTCGACTAAGGGTTATTTTGTGGTCGATTTGGCAAGTTTTATCTTTAATCAAACCGCCCGATGGAATATCCAAGCCTTGACCGATTGTGAACTGTATGTCATTGATATTATTGATTATCAGAAAATTGGCAAGATTGTGCCTCGCTGGGCCGAACTCGAAAAGCTATTTATTGCTAAATGTTTTATGGTTTTAGAAGACCGAATTTTGCAGCATCTTTCTCTTTCGGCCGAAGAACGCTATGAGCAATTATTCGCCTTCAATAAAGAGCTTTTCAACCAAGTGCCGCTACAATATTTGGCTTCGATGTTGGGTATGACTCCCGAAACTTTTAGTCGGATACGAAAAAAAGCGTTGAAGAAAACTTCTTGATTTTTGTCAAGAGCAAGCCTTGATTTTGTGCAGAACTTTGTATCGTTCAATGAGTCGAACAATAGACAAAAATTTCAATCACTCCAAAATCAAAGCGATTTTGCACAAAACAAAAATACAATGAGAAGCATTAACAACAACGCACCCGTCAAATGTAGCAAAAGCATCATTATCAATGCCGATACCGATAAGGTTTGGGGAATAATGACCAATATCAATGGCTGGGCAAAGTGGCAATCGGATATTTCAAAACCTAAACTCAACGGTGCTTTAGAAGCAGGTTCAACTTTCGATTGGAAAACTGGCGGAGCAAGCATTCATTCGACACTTCATACCGTTGAACCTATGCAACAATTTGGCTGGACGGGCAAGACATTTGGCATGTTTGCCATTCATAACTGGACGATTACTTCTTCAGACGACCATACGATTGTCTCGGTTGACGAAAGTATGGAGGGTTTGTTGGCAAGCCTTCTGAGAAAATCATTCAATAAAAATCTCGAAAAAGGTATGCAAAACTGGCTCGATTTACTGAAAATCGAATGTGAAAAGTAGGTCTCTTTGGTTATTAGACTTATAGATTTAAGTAAAGAAGAACGCCAAACAGCACATTCAGCCCCAACGAGGCCAATAAATTGAGCCACATCGTATTTTTGAAATTGGCTTGCGATTCATCAGTCCAAACTTTGCGAAACCAATTCAGAAAGAAAATCAACGTTGGCGATGTCAGCAATAAAAAAATCGGGAATTGCTGTGTAGGTAAATAAACATAAAAGCCAATCGCCGCCAAGCTATAAACAATGGCAGTAAAGTAAAAAGTACCTCTGATACCAAGCAAGATACTCAGCGTTTGGTCGCCACGTTTGGCATCTTCTTCGTGTTGGTAAATTTGTGTCATGGGATAAACCGCCCACAGCATCATCGAACTAAGCAAGGCCGGAAGAATATTGCTCGAAATCGAACTAAAGCTCTGTAAAACAGCTTGTTGGGTACTCATATACACGAAAAATCCTTGAAAAAAGCCCACAATTAACCAACTCAAAATCGGGTATTTTTTCAGACGAACAGCGGTATGACTGTACGATTTTGACACCAATCCGTAAACCAAAACAGCAACCGCAAAGGCGAATCCGGCAAAAATAAAACCCAAGACAACTGCCAAAATATCCATCGCCCAAGCCACATAAAACAGCTTTTTATCAACGGCAGGTGGCTTTTCGAGTCCGCCGATGCTGCCTTCGTCTTTGTCGAAATAGCTGTTGTAGGCATTGCTGGCAGGGTACACCAAAAGATGCCAAATGATAAACACCCAAACCGCAATCGTGGCATCGAAAGATGGCGATTGGCTTAGGGAAAACCAATAAACGGGCATCAGAAACAGCGAAAATGGTAGCCGAAGGTGCAGGAGAATGTCTTTTGGTGTCATTTTGTTTTGATTTTTTAACCACTAAGTACACTAAGAACACGAAGTTTCACTGAGAAAAACTTAGTGTTGCTTTGTGTTCTCAATGCTCTTAGTGGTAAATTTTTATCTGTTAGAATGCCTCGCCATGCGTTAGGCTAATTAATTTTTTCAATAAAAACGGAAAAGGTTTGATGGATTTGACCAATAATTCGGTCTGAAATTCATTCCCAAAACGAGCCTGAATTTGTCGCCCGACCCATAGCCTTAGGCTAAATTGTTTTTTCCATTGGTGGATGTATTGGTTTTCTAATTCGGTTCTCGAAATCTCTCCATTGGCAAATTTTTCAATCAACTCAAAAGCAATTTTTGAGGCGTGCAGAGCCATACTCATGCCGTTTCCGCAAAGTGGCGTTATCATTCCAGCCGCATCGCCGAGCATCAAAATATGGTTTTCGACCAAACTTTTTGATTCAAAACTCACTTGCGAGATTGTGATGGGTTCGGTCAATAAAAAGTCTGAATTGGTGAAAATATCCTTCAAAAATCGATTTCGATACAAAATATTTGCTTGCATTTGCTCGATGCTATTGCCCGATTTTTTTAAATTTTTGGCAGTTGTAAGATAGCACAAGCAATATTTGTCGTTTTCGATGGCCGAGATTCCGCAATAGCCATCCTCAAAATTATGAAGAGCAATTTTATCTTTAGGAAACTCGGTTTGTATATGATACTTCACCCCGATATAATTATTTAGTCTCGTGGCTGAATTCTGCACAAAAGGCCGTTTCCAAGCTACGTCCAAATTCGATTTTTTTCCGAAACTTCCTACACAAATATCAAACCTGTATGTTTTCTGATTGACCGAAACAGAAAATGTATTCTCTGAAAATTCGACACTATTTACCGTATGTTTTTCTAAAAGCATTACGCCTTCTCGGCGGGCAATTATGGCTAATTCGTCATCCAAAAAATAGCGACTGATGCCAATGCCACCAAGCGGAAGTTTTTCAGAGAGGGTTGTGCCATTGGGCGACGATACTTCGAGGTTTTTGATGATGGGCAATTGCCATTGGGCGAGTGGTAAGCCTAATTTTTCTAAAAACGGGTACGATTCAAGGCTGATGTATTCGCCGCAAACCCGATGAAACGGATAGGTGTTTTTCTCAAATAAAATTACCTCAAAACCACGTCGAGCCGACAAAATAGCCAGACTCAACCCCGCCAAACCACCACCGATGATACCGATTCTAATTTTGCCCATGCTCTACGATGATTAAAAATCGAAATGCCCACTGCCACCGAATCTTGAAATTTTTGATTTCGGCTTTTGCTAATAAATGCTCCCATTCCGAACGCCTAAATCCACGCAAAACCGAAAGCGGAGCATCGTTTATGACGAGGTAAGACTTTGAAAATAAGCGAGTTAAGAGTTTAATCGAAAAATAGGCCAACCAATGACGATGCAAATCGGCAATGAAAAAGCCTTTGGTAGAATTTTGCTGCATCCATCGCAGCATCACGATTAATTGTTCGTCGGTAAAATGATGACAAAACAACGAATTGAAAATCACATCGGGCTTTTTTGTAAACGTAGCTTGTTGATAATCAGTTGTTTGGAAATTAATTTCGGGATTTTGTTTTTTTGCGTATTCGGTACAATCGGCTTTCAAATCAACTCCTTCGAGTTCAAAATTGGGGTATTTTTCGTGAATCGCTCCCAAGTTATCTCCACCACCCGAGCCGATTTCGACTACCCGTAGATTGGTTGAAGATTTAGCAAAATGCTTGATTCCATTCAGTACCACCCGATGCCCACCGAGCAATGTATTGATGATTTTGAGTTCTTTGAGGTTCTGAAACAAATCGGCTTGCGGAATAACATCAGCATCCAGAAGTTCGGGGCTATATGAGCGTTTATTGAAATTTATCATGCCAAAATCATGCTTTCCATCGTGATACCCGGACCAAATGCAACGGCAAATGTTTTGCCTTTTTTGTCTTGCGAAAGTAGCTTTTTCAGCACAAAAAGAATCGTTACCGACGACATATTTCCGTAATTTTTCAGAATATCAAACGATACTTCGTTTGCCGATTTATCTAAATTCATGGCTCTTTGAACAGCCTCCAAGATGCTTTTTCCGCCCGGATGTACCGCCCAATGGGTTATTTCGTTGAGGTCGGTCGAATGATTCTCTAAAGCATTTTCGATGAGTTGGCTAATCGAATGTTCCAAGAACTTCGGAACATCGTTGCTCAATGTCATCAAAAAACCGTGTTCTGAAACCTTCCAAGTCATGTCGTTTTTGCCTTGCAAAGCCACTTCTGAATAAAACCCTTCGATGTAGCTTCCTGTGGCTTCATTGCTCACCACGCAAGCGGCCGCACCATCGGCAAAGAGTAGATTAGAGGTCTGTGTATCGAGCGATTTCCCTTTCTGAAAATGCAACGTACAGAGTTCGGTACAAACTACCAAAACATTTGCATTGCTATCGGCTCTGCAAAAAGCATCGGCAAATTTGAGGGCATGAATGGCGGCATAACAACCCATAAAATTAACCGAATTTCGGACGATATTCGATTTTAACTCTAACGATTCAATCAGTTGAATATCCAATCCGGGTGCCATCAAACCCGTACAGCTTACGGTAATGAGATGCGTTATTTTCGATAAATTTTCTGAATCAATTGCGTCTAAAATTGCCGATTTTGCTAAACCCAATGCGTTATTCTCAAAAAAACTCATTCGCTGCGAAACGCTCGGAAAAGGCTCTAAATCAGCCGTTTTTGGATAAAATTCGTATTCTGCTGGTGCAAAACCATAATCGGGCAGAGCAGAATATCGGTAGGAGATTCCACTACGGTGGTACATCAAAGATAATCGTCGGGCTTCGTCTTCGGTGTAATCTTCGGCAGCAAGCATAAATTTCAGAATATCTGATTGATTATGCTTGTATTTTGGGGTAGCCGTTCCGATTGAATTGATGTAAGGCATTTCTGTTGTAAAAAGTTTGTTGACTGTTCAAATCAAGTTGTTTTCAAAATTCTGAAATGTCGCTTGCACGACACTTTTGTATAATCTCAATACTATAACCAGAAATACCTACGGTAGTTTACGATTTTTGGTTTAAACTTAAAACTCAAATTTTCGTCACTATACCTTTACAAACGTCGAAGAACCCGTGGCACGGATTGCCCTTGTGCTAAATTTGAGGTTATAGCCACTGCCGTGTCACGGATTTTGAGGTCAAAAATATCACAAACTCAACCTTGCCACGCTCGTGAATCGCCCATAAGTTTTTACTTGGTACATCTTACTATTGATAAAGAAACTGTGCGTGGTTTCGCCGTCAACTTTACCAAACGAATTAAGAGCCAATACGAGTGCTTCTTTGTTGTCTTTACTGAGTTTGTAAGCAATCAATACTTTTTTGGTATTATAACTTCTCGACGGTGCTTCTGCAAAACGCCAAGAAGTCGCATCATCAATAATATCTTTATTTGCCGAGATACTCCAAACTCCCGACATCAACCAGTCAATGTTTTTCATGGGCTGTACGGCATATCGGCTGGCTTTTTCGCCGTATTTGAGCGGTAAAGGCTTCATGTTTAAGTCGAGTGCTGGTCCGCCCCAATCGGCCTTGTTTTCGCTCCAATAATGTGGGTCACTCCAGCAGTCAAAGCCATCGCCTACGGCCACCGTCCAGACGCCCCAATTATAGGCCATCGAGGGCGTAACACGAGGTTTTACTTGCGAAAGATACGAGCCGCCGTCGTAATCTACTCTTACGTAATCGAGCCCAAAATTGGCAATGGGTTCTTGGTCGTGCCAGATGGTTGCCAATATCGTTTTAGTGCGATTGTACTTTTTGTGTAAGAATAATTCGGTCAAATAATGATGGATAATCCCGTCTTCGTTGGGGTAAATCTGATAACCACCAATCTGCCCGATTTCTACATGCTTGGCATAATCAAAATCTACAGAAACCCAATCTTTGAATTGCTGCGAAAGTCCGTTTATATCGCCTCGGTAATTGAGAAGATTGGTGTAATCGTAATTGATTCCCTGAAAAATCGGTCTCGGAATCGAAATCCCCGAAACCGTCCACAAAGCCAACTTCGCATTGTGCGGATTCTTAGCCCAATATTCAAGACAACGAATTATTTTATCTCGTCTGACATTCCAACGCTTGTTGACAGCCTCCCAATTGAGCATGACGTAACCAAAATCTTTGTTTGGGTTATAAACTTTGTTAATAAATGAAGCTAACAATTTATCCGAATCTACATTTTGGCACCATCTGTCCATCTCTTCTTGGGTTGTTACATGTGCCATTGGGCAGCCCAAATCATAGAGCCATTGGTCGCCGACAAAACTGAATCCGTTGGCTCCGGGAGTATCTTTTACAAAACTTACACCTTTTTGCAGATAGTTTGTCGGGCGGAGGGGTGTTGCTTGTACGATTACAAATTTATTTTTGGGCAATGAAAACGTAGGGAATTTCAAATCAAAATCCATCAGATTAGTACTGAGGTCGGTTGTGTATCCGAATGGCTTCAAAAAATACGTTGCATTGCCATCTTTCCAAACATCCCGAGTGCCTTCGATACTGACGTAATCTTGTTTCCAACCATCAAAAGTCCATTCATCACGCTTGTTATTTGCCACAATCGGAGCGAAATCGTATCCATCCATGCCAGCGATTGCTAATGGAGTTCGGCTTACACGCTGCGAATGTTCATTCTCCAAAAAATAACGGGCGTTGTTGAAGTTAACTTTTTTTCGGTAAGCATCGGTGCGGACATTCTTCATCGGATTGCTCTTTACACGCATTCTGGTGAGCGAATCTAAATTTCGTTGAGCCAAAACCGAACCCGAAATTGTAAGTAGTAATCCAGCAAATAGTTTGTTCATTCTATCGAAGTTTTTCATTTTAATACGGTAAATATTCACCATAAAACCAATAAATCATAATTTTTGAGTAGTTTTGAACTCACAAATTGGTACTTTATGAAATTATTGTGTTTTCCATAGAGTCGGCTTTGCAAACCCGACTCTATGGAAAAGTTTTCGAGAACGACCAAGTAAAACCATAGAATATTCACTTCATTACAGAGTAAACAAAATAATAGCTCTATTTATTATCATGAAATCAATTTTAGTGTATTGCGGTGCAAATAGCGGAACCAGCCCTATCTATAAACAAACAGCGATTGACTTAGGCAAAATCATGGCCGAGCGAAACATCAGGCTCGTTTATGGTGGCGGAAGCGTCGGATTGATGGGTACAATCGCCGATGCGGTTTTAGAAAATGGCGGCGATGTTGTTGGAATTATTCCTCATTTTTTGGATAAAATGGAGGTTGGACACAAAAATCTGCCCGAAATCCACAAAGTTGATACCATGCACCAACGCAAAGCCATGATGGAACAAATGTGCGACGGTATCATTACGCTACCCGGTGGATACGGTAGCATGGATGAACTCTTTGAGATTTTGTCTTGGTCGCAGTTGGGTTTACACCAAAAACCAATCGGGCTGCTCAATGTCAATGGTTTTTATGATTATTTGCTGCTTCAACTCGATAAAATGGTAACCGAAGGATTCTTGAAACAACCCAATCGAGATTTGCTAATCGTTTCGGATAATATTGAGGATTTATTGCTCAAAATGGAGAATTTTAAGCCAAGCCACCACACTAAGTGGATGACGATTGAACAAGTCTAAGCCCAGCTACGTTAAATAGATAGTCAATAGTATTCATTCTGTTGTCATTCGATTGTTAATTTACAACTAATGACTATCGAATGACCAATCTATGGCTACGTATTTTCATTCTCCGATAAAATTGCTATGAATTTCAAAAGTATAAATCCTTATGATTCATCTATCATTGCCGAATACGAGGTTTTGACCGATAATCAAGTGCAAAATGCCCTCTCGAAGGCCGAAAAAGCCTATAAAGATTGGCGAAAAACTACTTACGCTCACCGTGCCGATTTGCTAAGAAAAGTTGCGGCGATTCTGGATAAAAACAAAGAAAAATATGCTCGATTGATTACGGCCGAAATGGGCAAAATCCTGCCCGAAGCCCGTAAAGAGATTGAGAAAAGTATCATTAACTGCGAATACTACGCCGATAATGCCGAGGGTTTTCTGAAAGACCAAATCATAGAGGTTGGGTCGGCTCGGTCTTTGGTGGCATTCGACCCAATTGGGGCGGTTTTTGCCGTTATGCCTTGGAATTTCCCGTTTTGGCAGGTGCTTCGATACGCTGCCCCGACCTTGATGGCGGGTAATGTTACGATTCTGAAACACGCTCCAAATGTATGCGGTTGTGCCAAAGCCATCGAAGAGATTTTTATAGAAGCGGGCTATCCCGAAGGGGTTTTTCAATCGATAATCATTGATATTCCACAGGTTGAGGGAGTCATTGCTGCCAATATTGTGCAAGGGGTTACGCTCACTGGTAGCGAGTACGCGGGTTCGAGTGTGGCGGCTTTGGCAGGTAAACACATCAAAAAATCGGTGCTCGAATTAGGCGGTTCCGATGCCTTTATCGTTCTCGAAGATGCCGATATTGATAAAGCCGTTCGGATTGGTTCTCAATCTCGAATGATAAATGCGGGTCAGGCTTGTAATTGCTCAAAACGCTTCATCGTTGTTGATTCGGTTTACGAAGAATTTACCGAAAAATTCAGAGCAATTATCTCAAAAATTAAATACGGAAATCCGCTTGCCGAAGATACCAACATCGGGCCTTTAGCTCGTACTGATTTAGCCGAAAAATTGGCTTCTCAAGTAGCAAAATCTATCGAAAAAGGTGCAAAAAATGCCTTGGGCGGAGGGCGTGAAAATAACTTCTTTGAGCCAACATTGCTGACTGATATTCAGCCAAATTCACCAGCTTTCGACGAAGAAATGTTTGGGCCAGTTGCTACCGTTTTTAGAGTTAGCAGCGAAGTTGAAGCGGTAGAATTAGCCAATAATCACCGCTACGGACTGGCAGGCTCAATCTGGACACAAGACCAAGAACGAGGCTATCGTTTGGCTCGACAGCTCGATACTGGCAATGTCTTTGTGAATGCTTTGGTAAAATCAGATTCGAGATTGCCTTTCGGTGGTGTGAAGAAATCGGGCTACGGAAGGGAGCTTTCGGAGATTGGACTAAAAGAATTTGTCAATTACAAAACCATTTGGATTGAGTAGAAATATCCCTGACAGGGTTTTGAACCCTGTCAGGGATAAAAATAACCTACATCACAACTTCTTTACCATTCTCAATCGTTAAGACCTCTTCGTCCATCAATCTTACCTCTAAACCAAGTGTTTTTGGTACTTCGTAATGGAAGAAATACTTCATCGTATGTAACTTACTTTCGTAGAATGCCATGTCGTCGCTATCGGCCGACGTGATGAGTAATTTTTGTTTTGCCACAACTGCTTGCTTGAGCCATTGCCACGCAATAACATTGATACTGAACAATTCCATATACAGCGAAGCATCCGATAAGAAACGCTCAACATCGCCCGTACCAGCTATGCCCAAAAGGTGCATCGTTACTTTCTGTAATCTTTCACCTTCGGTTTTGAGTGTCATAGCGTATTTTTTGAGTTCATCAAATTGCATTGCTGCCATGATGGTTGCACCCACTTCTTGTGCCAATAACTGCGAAGATTTTCCGCCCGCCATCGGTATCTTACGACCCAATAAATCTTGCGACTGAATACCCGTTGTACCTTCATAAATTGGGGTAATACGAATATCTCGGTAATACTGCTCGGCTGGAAAATCCTCGGTAAAACCATAACCACCGAAGCACTGCAAGGCATCGCTCGTTACACGCATACCTGCTTCGCAAGGGTAAGTCTTGGCAATTGGCGTGAGTAATTCTAACAAAAGATGATATTTTTGGCGTTCGTCTTCGTCGGTTGTAGCATGAGCGATGTCAAAATACTGCGAGACCTCGGCCAAAAGCGACAAACTACCCTCAACAGCCGCTTTTTGCGAAAGCAACATCCGTTTTACGTCTGGGTGTTGAATAATCGGAATCTGTGGCGAATCCAATGCCGATTTCTGATTAAGACGACGGCTTTGCGGGCGTTCTTTGGCGTATTCTAATGCTGCGTAGTAGGCTGCCGATGAGATAGATGCACCAGTGATTCCAACCCCGATACGGGCTTCATTCATCATCTGGAACATATAATTTAGACCTTTGTGCGGCTCACCGACCAAATACCCGATACATTCATCCTTTTTATCGCCAAAGCCTAAGTGCATGGCTGGCACGCCTTTTTGCCCCAGTTTATGATAAACTCCCATTGGCGTAACGTCATTGTCGGTGCCATCTAAACGAGTTTTAGGAACTACAAATAGCGAAATCCCTTTTGTGCCTTTTGGGGCTCCTTTGATACGAGCAAGCAATAAATGGATGATGTTATCTGCCATATCGCCATCGCCGCCCGATATAAAAACCTTTTGCCCACGAATCTTGTATGTTCCATCTTCGAGAGGTTCGGCAGAACTTATAACATCCGACAGCGAGCTACCTGCTTGCGGCTCGGTCAAGCACATTGTTCCTTGCCATTTGCCCGAAAGCATATTGGCTACGTAAGCCTCTTTTAATTCATCCGAGCCAAAATTTACAATCAATCGAGCCGCACCCGAAGTCAGCCCCGTAAACATCATGCCGTTGTTGGCAGCCATAACAATATGCCCAACCATGCTCGAAACCACAAACGGCAATTGAGCTCCACCGTAATCATAACTAAAATCGGCCCCGATGATACCCGACTCGCCCATAGCTTTGAGGTACTCTTTTATCATGGGGTGTACGGTTACTTTGCCATCGTGAAGTTCTGGTTGGTTTTTATCTACGTCTTTCAGATACGGAAACATCAGATTATCAGCGATTTGAGTCGCTGCATCGAGGGTCATGTCGTACGTTTCGCGATTGTGGTCGGCGTAGTAAGGATACTGATTGAGGGCTTCGGTATTGTGAACTTCGTACAATAAGAAGTTTATATTTCGGCGGCTATGATATTGTTTTGCCATAGGTTTTGAGTATTTATTGATGGTTATTGTTGATATTTTTTAAGTTTTATGAAGCAGATACCTTTTGTATGAATAATTGGTTTTCGCTGTATAAACCTCCAATTAAATAAATATACATAAAATAAGCAACGAAACGTAATTTAAACTTTATAAGGCTAAGAATTGTTTGTTTTGTAATATTGCAAATTATTAATCAAATCCTATTTATCATGGCATTACAAGTAGGCGATAAGGCCCCTGCATTCAAATTATTCAATACAGATAAAAAAGAAGTCTCGCTCGAAGATTTCAAAGGCAAAAACCTTGTTATTCAGTTTTTCCCTGCGGCATTTACAGGAGTTTGTACCAATCAAATGTGCGAAATGCGTGATAGCATGGCACGCTACAACTCACTCAATGCTGAAGTTGTTGGAGTTTCGGTAGATATGCCATTTACGTTGGGTCAATTCAAAGCAGCTCAAGAACTAAACTTCGATTTGCTTTCAGACTTCAACAAAAACATGATTAAAGATTACGGTGTTTATCGCGAAAACTTCGTTTTGGGCTTGATTGGGGTTGCCAATCGTGCGGCATTTGTGGTAGATGGCGAAGGCACAATCAAATACGCCGAGGTGCTTGATAACCCAGGTAATTTGCCAAATTTTGCGGCAATGAATGAGGTGATTAGCTCTCTATAAGAAATAAATTTATCAGCCAATAACTGAGCCAAGTTAGGATAAGTGTGGCACGTCTGACCTATTGCTACAATTTAAATTTAGACGTGCCACACTTATTTTGCGTAACTCCTAACTTATTCACTCATTTTTTAATTCGTTAATTTATCGAATCGTCGTGACCGAAGAAAAAATTTTAAGTCAAAATCAAGCAAAAGAAAAAGTAGCCGAGTGGCAATCTGAAGGGCAGAAAATCGTTTTTACGAATGGATGCTTCGATATTGTGCATCTGGGTCATATTGATTACCTCGAAAAAGCTCGAAATCTGGGCAATAAATTGGTACTGGGTCTGAATACCGACTCGTCGGTCAATCGTCTCAAAGGGCCGACCCGTCCGGTTGTCAACGAGTACGCTCGTAGCCGAATGATGGCGGCTTTTGAGTTTGTAGATGCTGTCATTTTGTTCGACGAACCAACACCAAAAGAGTTAATTGAGACAATTTGTCCTGATATTTTGGTGAAAGGTGACGATTATAGCATCGAAAATATCGTTGGAGCAGATTTTGTGATAAGTCGAGGAGGAGAGGTAAAGACCATCCCGTTGGTGAAAGGATATTCAACAACATCACTTATAGAAAAAATTAAAAAGTTATGATACTTATCATCGCACTTGTTTTTATGGGGCTCAGTTGGTGGGTTTCGTCAAAACTAAAAAGTAAATTTCACGAATATTCACAAATCCGTCTATCAAATGGCATGACTGGGGCCGAAATCGCCCGAAAAATGCTCAACGATAACGGTATTTATGATGTAAAAATCACACAAGTAGATGGTCAGTTGACCGACCACTACAACCCAATGGATAAAACCGTAAACCTAAGCTCAGATGTTTACCACGGCAATAGTGCGGCATCGGCGGCGGTAGCAGCCCACGAGTGCGGACACGCCGTGCAACACGCCAATGCTTATGCAGCATTGAAGATGCGTTCGTCGATGGTACCTGCGGTAAATATCGCGGCGAGCGTCATGAATTTTGCCAATATGTTTATGTTTATGGGTTTTGGGTACAGCTATTCGCAAGGTAGCTCATTTGCCAATACCATTTTATTAGTAATCGTTATTGCCAATATTGCTTTGGCGGGTTTTGCTTTGATTACGCTTCCGGTCGAGTTTGATGCGAGTAATCGTGCTTTGAAATGGATGGAAAGCCGTGGAGTTGTGACCAATTACGAACACGGAATGGCAAAAGATGCCCTCAAGTGGGCCGCAATGACCTACGTCGTAGCGGCGGCGGGTGCGGTAGCCAACTTGCTTTATTATTTGAGTATTTTCTTGGGTCGTAGAGATGATTAAGTTTTAAGGGTGACTGAGATATTTTGAAAAGGCAATCTGAAAGGTTGTCTTTTCTTTTTATTGTGATTTCATCTGAAACAGATTGGCCCGATAAAGTGTTTTATACCAAAAACATAATTATTTAGCTTTCTATTCAAGAATGAAGAATGATTCGAGTATCTCGAATTTTTCGAATAGAACATTTCATTTTTTTGATTCGGGAAATTCGGATAATTTGAGAAATTCGTCATTTTTGGGTTTATGGCTAAATAATTACCAAAACCAAAGAAAATAATGGCCCTGAGATTGATAGTATTTTGTGTGTTTGTCTTTAATCTATCTTTTGCAAATAACGGAGCTGATTCGGTATCGAATAGCATCGAGCCATCTCAAGCTTTGAAAAAAGACGGTAAATATTTTAGAGATAAAACTATCATTCCGTTACCTATAGTTTTTCGTTTTCCTGAGACTGGTTTTGGCGGGGGAGCTTTGGCTTCGGCTACTTTTCGATTCACCAGAGATAAAGCAGATTCTAAACCTTCGCAGGTTTCGATTGCTGGTGCCTACACCCAAAACAAGCAGATATTGCTCTACATGCCTTTCTCGATATTTGCCGATAACAATAAGTATTACATCAACGGTGAGATTGGGTGGTTTAGGTATAATTACAAATTTTTTGGAATTGGCGAAAACCAAACCCCCGAAGAGTCTTACGAAGTAGATTATCCGAGGGTGAGATTATTGGCTACTAAACTCATCGGTAATAATATTTATGCGGGTTTCCGATACCTGCTCGAAGACTACAACATTACCGAAACAAAAGAAGGTGGCGAATTGGCGAGTAATAGAGTTGCAGGAGGAATGGGAAGCATGACCTCAAGTCTCGGCATTGCGTTTTTGAAAGATAGCCGCGATAAAGTGTTTTATCCTCGTAAAGGTGTTTTTGGTGAATTTTCGGTTTTACCAACCCTCAAAATCTTCGGAGCCGACCGCAACTTCAACCGTATCACGCTCGATGTCGCTAAATACCATTCGCTTAATCAAAAAACGGTTTTGGCAGGACATTTTTTTGGGAGTTTTATGCAAGGTGATAATATTCCGTTTAATCAGCTTTCGCTTTTGGGTGGACAACGCAAGATGCGTGGCTCGGTGGATGGACGCTATCGTGATGAAAACTTTTTATTGCTACAAGCCGAAAGTCGTTTTGAGGTCTGGAAATTCATCGGGTTTACTACTTTCGCCTCGGTAGGTTTTTTGGGTAATGAATCTGCCTTTTTGCGTTTTTCGCAGCCAAAATTTGCTTTTGGTGGAGGGCTTCGCCTGACGGCCATCAAAAAAGAACATATCAATCTACGGATAGATTATGGAATCCATCCGGGCGAAAAGGGCAATTTTTACTTGACAGTAGGGGAGGCCTTTTAATACTAAATCTGCCCGATGGGCGGCAATTATTTTGAGTCATTTTAGGCTTGGAAGCTTAATCATTTGGGGTCGAGATTGGAATCTCGACCCAGTGGGGATATTTGTGGTATTGCTTGAAACGCTCTCGATTCGCTCTACACAGCGAGTCGAGAGTCCACATTTTAGGTCATTCTTTTATCACTAAAACAGGTCTAAATCCTACAAAAACAGATGGTTCAGTATATTTTTCGGATGTATCTATCTTGACAAGGTTTTCTGTTGAGTTCCAGCTTCCGCCTTTGGTTTTACCTTCTTCCGCTACCATTTCTGCTACATTACCACTCATATTGTACAAACCAAAATTATTTGGAGGAAAGCTAAAAATATCCATAGTTATTAAATTAGACTTCTTAGCTGAGTCGTCTTTACGATAATTCATTCCTGCTTTTTTATTCTTCGTATTTATCGCAAATTCTGCATTACTTTCACCTCTTGCAGCTCTCATCCATTCAGCTTCTGTTGGCAGTCGGACCTCAATTTTATTTGTACCAAACTTTTCGTTTAGTTTCTTTTCTATCCAGTCACAATACAGTTCTGCCCCATGATAACTTACACCAACCGTCGGGAAATTTCTAAAACCTAAGTAGCGTAAGTATTGATTTGTGAATTCTTTAGCCATTCCAATTTCGGTCGTCCACTTTGTTGTATCTGGTAATACTTTTTGATAGTCCTCTTTTGAATGACTCTTTTGAAAATCTGATAAAAATTCGAGGTAGTGTAGATTGCTAATCTCTGTTTCAAGGATATAAAACTCTGATAGGTTTTGCTCTTTATTTTCTATCAAAACTTTTCCAGCGGGTATCTTCACCCAGCTTTTGGGTAATAAGTATTTATCTTTTTTAGGTGGTTTTGCCCATAACAAGCAAATTGAGAATAAAACAATTGATAGAGTGATGAATTTTTTCATAAAATCAGAAAGTTAATGTTTACATAAAAAACGCATCCAAGTTTGATTTATTTCAATGGTTTTCTGAAAGTTTCTTTAGCGAAAGTCTTATGCTTGTAAGAGTAGAAGTAATATTCAACCTCCGCTTGCATGGTAACTATTTTGAGTCATATTGAATAGAAAACCATCATATCGACTGACTCGTTGGTAGCAATTTTTATTTGACTTCGGCTTAGAAGCCTAATCATTTAGGGTCGAGATTGGAATCTCGACCCAGCGGGTTAAGTAAGAGCTTTTTGATACTAAATCTGCCCGATTATATCCCAAACCAAGCTGCTTTCGTAGCCTTTGCCAATGGCGTATCGGGCAAGTTTTTGTTTCAGAATCTGAGGATTCCTCTCGGTGCGAAGTTCATGTTTTTTCTTAGAGAGCAACTCTTTTAGTGCTGTTTCGTATTCGTCATCGTCGATTTCGGCCATTCCTACTTTGATACAGTATTCTGATAACCCACGGCTTTTTAACTCGTACCGAATCTTGTTTCGTCCCCAATGCTTTACCCTAAACTTACCACCAGCAAATGCCTTAGCAAAACGTTCTTCGCTCAAAAAATTCTCTTCGATTAATGCCCGCTCTGCGAAGTCTTCGACTTCGTAGATGTGTACGTTGTTCTTTGAACAACCACACCAAGCCGCTTTCCCTTTTTAACTTAAAATCCCAAGCCAGCTACACTTGGACGTTCACAGAACGTCATTCACTCCTGCGTAGTCTCCTGCGGAAGACTACGCAGAGCGGGCAAGCTTTTGTTTCAGAATCCTTGTACGTTCAGAGAACGTCATTCACACTTACGAAGTCAAGAAGACTTCGCAGAGCGGGATAGAATTACAAATGATATAATCCAGAATATAGAATATTTTTTGATGTATTTGTGCATAAAAATTTAATATTTACCCACTTTATATATAAAATTGAAAAATAATTAGGTATTCGTGTTTTTACTCAAAACCCCATGTGTTTGAGTTTTTATATTTATGATTTCAACGTTTATTATTATTACCCCGCACTCGCTCGGCTCTGCCGAGTGAGCAATATTAAAAGGCTTCAAGCCGTCAAGATAACTTTCAAAATAGGGCTAAGTTAAGAAAACAAATACTAAATCTGCCCGATTATATCCCAAACCAAGCTGCTTTCGTAGCCTTTGCCAATGGCGTATCGGGCGAGTTTTTGTTTCAGAATCTGAGGATTCTTCTCGGTGCGAAGCTCATGTTTTTTCTTAGAGAGCAATTCTTTTAGTGCCGTTTCGTATTCGTCATCGTCGATTTCGGCCATTCCTACTTTGATACAGTATTCTGATAATCCACGACTTTTTAACTCGTACCGAATCTTGTTTCGTCCCCAATGCTTTACCCTAAACTTACCACCTGCAAATGCCTTAGCAAAACGCTCTTCGCTCAAAAAATTCTCTTCGATTAATCCCGCAATAATCAAATCGGCATCATCGCCATAAATGCCCCAATCGCCCAACCGCTCCCGAACCTCCGCTTGGGTTCGTTCTTGATAAGCACAATAACTGGCAGCTTTTACTAAATATTGCGTGTATTTTTCTTGGGTCATTGGGTTTAAGAGAGTTTATCGAATCCTTCGGTACAAAGTCTAACTTCAAAGTTTTCAACCAATCAAAGATAATCAAAATATTCCTTTCAATTATTGCACTAACCTCTCATCAATTAATAACCAAAATTTTGAGTATTAGCCATAACTTTGTAATATCGAACTATGTTCTATACCTAACTATACCAAATGCTGTTTGGTGTTTAAAAGTTTCTTGACTGAGACCGATGAATACTAAAACTCGAAAATTAATTAATTATGTTACAATTTTTGAAATATGTTCTGGCAACTATCGTCGGGATTTTTCTATTTACAATCTTAGGATTCTTCCTTTTGATTGGATTTGGAGCGGCAATGTCGGCGGGGTCTGACCAAAAAACAAACGTTGCCGAAAAATCAGTTCTTAAAATCAACCTCAATCAAGTTATCAGAGAGGTTGCTCCCGAAGAAGACCCATTCACCGAACTCTTCTCAAACGGCGAAATGGGCCAAGTCGGCTTAGTCCAAATCAAAGACGCCATCGCCAATGCCAAACTCGACCCCAACGTCAAAGGCATTTACCTCGATTGCCAATATCCGGTGGCGGGTTACGCGACATTAGAAGAGGTACGAAACGCACTCATAGATTTCAAGAAATCGAAGAAATTTATCTATGCCTACGGCGAAGTCATGACCGAAGGAGCAATTTATATCAATTCGGTTGCTGATAAAAGTTATATAAATCCTGCGGGTGGAATCGATTTTAATGGTTTACAAGCCGAATATTCATTTATGAAGGGGCTTTTCGATAAAGTCGGAGTAAAACCAGAGATTTTTAGAGTGGGCGAATACAAAAGTGCGGTTGAGGTATTTACCCGTACTGAGATGAGCGAAGCCAATAAAGAGCAAACTCGCAGTTTTATTAATTCGGTTGCGGGTCATATTTACGGAAATATTGCCAAAAGTCGTGGAATCGCTCCCGATGAATTGAATAAAATTTTGGATGAATTGAAGGTACAAAGTCCCGATGATGCGGTTCGCCAAAAAGTGATAACCAACGTTGGCTATTTTGACGAATTCGAGAAGGCGATTCGCAACGAACTCGATTTGAAAGAAGATGCTAAAATAAGTTATGTGAGTCTTTCTAAATACCTAAAAGCCGAAAAACACGTAAAAAGTGGCGAGGGTGATAACCGTATTGCCGTAATTACTGGCGAGGGCGACATTGTATCGGGCGATGGTGGCGACGAAGCCATTGGCTCGGATAGAATCGTAAAAGAACTCGAAAAAGCCCGTAAAGACCCAAAAGTCAAGGCGGTTGTTTTGCGAATCAATTCGGGTGGCGGTAGTTCGTTGGCATCAGATATTATGTGGCGAGAGGTGCAATTAGTTAAAAAACAAAAACCAATCATCGCTTCGATGGGTGATTACGCCGCTTCGGGTGGATATTATATGGCAATGGGTTGCGATACCATCGTGGCACATCCAACAACGATTACGGGTTCTATCGGTATTTTTGCGATAATCATGAATGTCGAGAAATTAATGAATGATAAACTCGGAATAACCTTTGATGGCGTGGGTACACACAAATACTCAGATTATCCGTCGGCGACTCGCACCATGACAGATGCCGAAAAAATGATGTTTCAGAATGGAGTAAATAAGGGCTATGAAACATTTACCACAAAAGCGGCAAAAGGTCGTAGAATGGATGTTGAGAAGTTGAAATCATTGGCTGGTGGAAGAGTTTGGACTGGCTTGCAAGCCAAAGAAAATGGTTTGGTAGATGTTTTGGGTGGATTGGACGATGCTGTAAAAATCGCAGCCAAAAAAGCAGGATTGAAAGAGGGTAACTATCGTGTGAAATATCCGACCAAAAAATCTGGTTTTGAGGCATTTATGGATAAATGGAGCAAAGACCAAGAAGAAGCTAAACTCAAATCTTATCTTGGTGCATTGGCTCCGTACGCAGGTCAAATCAAGCGTTTGCAGACGATGGAAGGCATTCAGGCTCGTATGCCAATGGAGATTTTGATAAAGTAAAATCGTAGATACAGAATATACCCAAAATGGCAGGCCTCGAAGACCTGCCATTTTTTTGGTTTAAGCACCTTTGAAATTTGGCTTACGTTTTTGCAAAAACGCCATTACACCTTCGGCAAAATCGTGGGTTTTGCCCAAAATATCTTGGTGATATGCTTCGTAATCGAGGATTTCGTCAATCGTACCATCAAATGAGTGATTCAGCACTTTTTTCATCAATCCGATAGATTTGGTTGGAGCGTTTTTGTAATATTCTACCAATTCTGCTACGGCCGTGTCGAGTTCTTCAGAAGACACAACTTTACTTACCAAACCCAATTGTAGGGCTTCGTCCATATAAATTTTTCGGCCTGTGCTGCAAAGTTCAAAAGCCTTGTGCATTCCTACGATTCGAGGCAAGAAGAACATCGAACCTGCATCGGGCATCAGTCCAATTCCGACAAAAAGTTCAGTCATATAGGCCTCTTTTTGAGCAATGATAATATCGCAGGCCAAAGCCAACGACATACCCGCACCCGCCGCGATACCATTCATGCGGCATACGATTGGTTTTTCGGCGTTTCGCATGGCTCTAATCATCGGGTTGTAGTATTCACGAAGTCTGGAAGCCAAAGAGGTTTCGCCGAGCATGATTCCTTCTTTGAGGTCGGCACCCGAGCAAAACGCTTTATCGCCCGAACCCGTCATTACAATCACTCGTACGCTTTCGTCGGCTGCGGCAGCTTCTACGGCTTGTCGGATTTCAGAAAGTAACTCGGCACTCAAAGCATTGAAAACTTCGGGGCGATTGAGCGTAATCGTCGCCAATCGGTCGATTACTTCGTAAGTTATGGTTTTGTACATGGTTTTTGTTGTATTTGATGAGAGTTGAATTTATACCAAGATTTAAGTGATTTATAGGATTTTCAGGATTAATTATTTGATTTTTAATGATTTAGTACAGCAAAAATAATAAATCCAATCAGTTTATAGTATGATTAAGAACTTATACTTCAAACCAAAATATTTGGTCGGACTATCGTCCAATTCCCTGATTATCATACTTTTCATAGCGTTGGGTTTGCAAATCCTACGCTGTGAAAAATTATATTCAAATGCGTACTTACCGCTTAAATCCCTTACCTTTTTTTGACGAATATCCCGTGTTTTTGGATGCACTACTTTTGCTTTTTGGGGCTTTTGCCGAAGTTTTTTTCTTTTCGGGAGTAAATTTACGAGCCTTTTTCTCATGGAATGCCCCCTGAAACGTAGGGTCTTCTTTTTTACGTTGCGAGTCAATCTCTCGTAGCATCGCTTGTTTTTCGTCGAATGGTGTGTCTAAGATTTCGACTTCGGCTGGAATCACTTCACGAGGAATCGTCATTCTGATAATCTTTTCGATTTTCTTTAAATGATATTCTTCGGCAATCGTCATAAATGTCACGGCTTCGCCCGTATTATTAGCTCGACCCGTACGTCCGATTCGATGCACATAATCTTCGTAAATGAGCGGTACGTCAAAATTAAAAACGTGACTAACCTGCAGAATATCAATTCCCCTTGCTACTACGTCGGTCGTAACCAAAACTTTGATTTCACCACTACGAAAAGCCTCCATCGAGTTGATTCGGGTATTTTGCCCTTTGTTGGCGTGCAAAACCCTAATTTCTTCGGCAGGGATAATTTTTCGTTCGAGAAATTTAAAAATATTATCGGCGGTTTCTTTGCTTCTACAAAAAATGATGGCTTTAGTAACTTCTTGATTACGAAGCAAATGAGCCAAAAGATTGATTTTAGTACGCAAATTTGGTACTTCAAAAAGCCTTTGCGTAACGGTCTCGGCGGTGGTGGCTTGTGGTGTAATCTCGATTTTGATGGGTGCTTCGAGAAATTCCTCCGACAATCGTTCTACTTTTTCGGGAAATGTAGCCGAAAAGAGTAGATTCTGCCTTTTGCGAGGAATCACCTCCAGAATCTTACGGATTTGTGGCATAAAACCCATATCCATCATTTTATCGGCTTCGTCGAGTACCATGACTTTGATTTCTTTTACGCCGAGTTCGCCTTTGAGGTAAAGTTCCATAAATCTACCAGGGGTCGAAATCAGCACATCGACACCTTTTCTGATGGCCTCGATTTGTGTTTTTGGACCAAGCCCCCCATAAATAGCTACATGACGAATATCGGTATATTTGGCAAGCGACGTAACGGCTTCGGCAATTTGCATGACCAACTCACGAGTTGGAGCCAAAATCAAGCAGCGAGGGTTTTCGCCTTGTGCGTACTTGATTTTCATTAAAATTGGCAATAAATAAGCGGCGGTTTTGCCCGTACCCGTCTGGGCGATTCCAAGCACATCATGCCCTTGGAGCGTCATCGGGATTGTCTTTTCTTGTACAGGTGTTGGCTCAGTGTAACCAGCATCGGCAACGGCATTGAGCAGTTGGCGATTAAGAGCAAATATTTCAAATGATTTTGACATGCTGCAAAGTTACCACTTATTGCCCGAAATGTAGCAAAAATTAGGATTTATGGAGTATTTACAAAACAAAACCCCGAAAACACGGGGTTTGTTCTATCACCTAACCACTAAAAAGTATCGCTACTTTTTAATTTATCTTCAATATTTTTCAGCAAAACTTGTCTTGTATAAATTTAAGACGCAGTTGCTGTAAGAAAGTTACATATCAGAATCAAACTTTTTTAAATTTGGTTGAATTTAGTAAAAGAATCTAAAAATGAAAGAAAATTTAGACGATAATTATTGGAGTAGTAGATACAAATCGAATCTGACGGGTTGGGATATTGGCGATGTTGCCCTGCCTTTGAAGACGTATTTTGAGCAATTAAACGATAAATCTATCAAAATTTTGATACCCGGCTGTGGAAATGCCCACGAGGCAAAATATCTTTTAGACAATGGTTTTACGGATATTACGTTGATTGATATTTCGGAGGTTTTGGTCGAAAAACTCAAAAACGAATTGAACGAATACATTCAAAAAGGCTTTTGTCGGGTAATTCACCAAGATTTTTTTGAGCATCAGGCTCAATATGATTTGATTATCGAGCAAACGTTTTTTTGTGCGATTGACCCTCAATTTCGTAGCCAGTACGCCAATAAAATGTACGAATTACTGAAACCAAACGGTAAATTGGTTGGGGTGATGTTTAACCGTGAATTTGTAGTAGGACCACCATTTGGCGGCACAAAAGCCGAATATTTGACTTATTTTGAGCCATTGTTCAGCATAAAAACAATGGACGATTGCTATAATTCGATTAAGCCAAGAGCGGGTAGCGAATTGTTTGTAAATTTGGTGAAGTTGTAAAACCATCGGCACATCTTCTCAGAGATGTGCCGATGGTTTAATTATGCACTTTTTAATTCCATAATTGTGATTTCGGGTAGGATTCCAACACGACCCGGATAACCGATGTAACCAAATCCACGGTTTACGTAAAGATTTTGGTTTCCTTCGCTGTATAGTCCAGCCCATTCTTTGTAACGATACTGCACCGGACTCCATTTAAAATCGCCGATTTCGACACCGTACTGCATTCCGTGGGTATGACCTGCAAAGGCCAAATCAATATCAGTTTTGCCCAAAACTTGGTTTCGCCAATGGCTTGGGTCGTGCGAGAGTAGCAATTTGACTGGATATTCGTCGGTACCTTGCATGGTTTTTTCGAGATTTCCGTATTTGGCAAATCCGCCAGCACCCCAGTTCTGAATCCCCAAAATACCAATGCTTTCGCCATCTACGGTTAGTTTACGGTGTTCGTCGAGCAGAATATCCCAGCCCATAATTTTATGCGATTTTATCAAATCTTGTAGGTTTTGGGCTTTTTTCTGAGCCGATTCCCACTGGATATAATCGCCATAGTCGTGGTTTCCGAGTGTCGAGAAAACACCAAGCGGAGCCTTCACTTTATCAAAAATATTGATGTAATCTTTTACTTCGCCAGCTTCGTTATTGACCAAATCTCCCGTAAAGAAAACCAAGTCGGGTTTTTCGGCCAATAGCATTTCTACACCGCCTTTTACGGCAGTTTTATTGAAAAACGAACCCGAGTGAATATCCGAAAGTTGGGCAATCGTTATTCCATCGAATTGCTTCGGTAGGTTTTTCAAACGAACTGTTACACGGTGAATCCTGTAATCGTGAGCCCCCGAGATAATCCCCCAAGACATTGCTCCGAGGTTTAATCCACCCACGGCCAAGGCCGTTTTGGTTAGGAATTCTGAGCGAGTGATTTTGTTGCTTTCTACGGCTGGTTCGAGTGTCTGATTATTCGTAATTGTTTGAGTTTCGGGGCTTTGAAATAAACTGATTCCCCATTTAAACAACCTGATAATATCATCTACAAATAAGAAAAATACCGCCAGGAACTTAGATATATATACGATAAACACAATGGCTGCCATGACCGTACGCATTTTGTAGGTAACGGCAGGGGGCTGCATCACAAAACCAATAAACATAATGGCTATTGAGATAGCTGTGATTCCCCAGAAAATATATCCTGTAATACGCTGAACATTTAACGAAGAACCTTTAATCACTAATCGGATGGCTTGCCAAACGTAAATATCAATCAAAATAAAAACTACTGCGAAGAGTAAAAATCTAACTATCGAATTCATAAAAAGGTCTATTTCAAAACAAATGATGGAGAGAACACGACTTTAAAAGTCATGCTACAATTCACAACTGAAATATTTTCGGCTTTGTTCAATTTTGTATTTTTTTTATGCAAAAGGCTGATTTTGAAGGGCGAGTGGTATATTTGTGGATAGTTGAATTCTTAATACCAATATTGGTGATGGAGGTATGAAAATCTCTTTGATTGGTGCAGGGAATGTCGCGTGGCATCTCGGACTTGCACTCGAAAATGCAGGACACAGTGTTATCGAAGTATTTAGCCGTGATATGAAAAAGGCCAAGTACTTGACCTCGTTTTTGTATAATGCCAAGGCACAAAATGAGCTTGATTTTTCGGAGAGCGATGCCGATTTGTTTATCTTGAGCGTCTCGGATAATGCCATTCCGGAGGTTTGTTCAAAATTGGTATTGCCCGAAAACGCCATTTTGGCTCATACTTCGGGTACAAAATCGCTAAATGACTTAGTAGAATTGATGGAGCTAAACCACGATTTACCCGTCGAATGTGCCGTTTTTTATCCGTTGATGACTTTTACAATGGGAGTTCGGCTCGATATCCAAACCGTGCCATTTTGTATCGAATCTTACAACCCAGAGGTCAGAGAAATGCTCGTAAAACTCGGTCAGCAAATGAGTAAAACGGTTTATTTGGTGAGTTCAGAAGAACGAAAAGTACTGCACCTGGGGGCTGTTTTTGCTTGTAATTTTACGAATCATTTGATTGGATTATCGAAGCACATCTTAGACAGAGAAAACCTCGATTATGATTTATTGAAGCCCATTATCAGAGAAACCATCCGCAAGGCATTGGGTGTTGAGCATCCGGCCGATGTGCAGACAGGCCCAGCCGTGCGGGGCGATACATCGACAATCAAGCGACATTTGGGATACTTATCGGCCGACGAAGACCTCTACAGAGTTTATAAAACCCTCACACACAGTATCCAAGAATGGCACGAGGAGTAGGTTTTGGTATAATTTCAACATATCATATAATCTTCGATAGTATGCTTGCATAATAATTGTTTAGATACTATTTTTGCTTTGTAATAACGGAGCAACACCTCTATTGAGCAAAAGCAGTATGAGAAAAGAAAAAACAATAGATTTCCATATCAAATGGGCTTGGCATAGTATATCTCGGATGTATAACAATTATGCAGGGCAGTTTGATATGACTATGGCGATTGGCTATGTGCTATTAAATATTGATACCGAAAAAGGCACACCTGCTACAAAAATTGGGCCTTCGATTGGGATGGAGCCTCGAAGCCTGACTCGTATGCTCAAAACACTCGAAGAAAAAGGCTGGATTTATCGAGAAATTGATGCTGATGATAAGCGTTTTGTGAGGGTGTACCTGACCGAAGAAGGCCGTAAAAAGCGTGCGTTTGCTCGTGAGGGAGTTATTATTTTTAATAAGAAGATTCAAGAAGTGATTCCTGCCGATAAGTTGGCTATTTTTCTGGATGTGATAAAAGACATCAACAAACTCGTTGATGAGGAAAATGCCAATCGGGTATCGGATATTATGGATGTCGGGATTTTTTCGTAGAAATTATTCTTTCTTTTCGCAATATTTTTGGTAAAGTTCTGCTCCTCTCTTTTGTTCGAGGTCTCGTAGGTGTTTGAGGTCTTCACACATTTTATCGGTTTGTTTTCTCAGAGCAAAAATAGCCGCTCTTTTGTAATATGCATCAACATTAAGAGGGTTATTCTTGATGCTTAGGCTGTAAGATTGTAATGCTTGTTTGTAGTTGGCGATTTCGGAGTAGTAATTTCCCTCCATGAGATAACTGTCTGATAATTCCTTACGAATCTGCGTACTATCTACCAAGTTGCCGTATTCTTTAGGGTTTTTAGCTGCCATTTTTTGGCTCCAGCCCATATCAAAACGCATTTTCATTTCTACGTTTACGGGTTTACCTTCCCAAGTGGCGGGCTTCCAAAAACCTTCTGTTTTTTTGATGGCTTTTATGAGTCTTTGATTAAATTTTTCGTTTGTGCTATTCAGAATCTTAATGCCTTTGACTTCGCCAGTTTTTGTGATGATAAATCGGGCAAAAAAATCATCGGTTCGGTATTCTGGATACATAAAATTCTCGGAGATAAACTGCATCGCACTCTCGGCCGGATTATTGAACAGTGGCTCGATATAATTGCGTTCGGCCACGTAGATGGTATCATTGCCTTGTGTAATGTAGGTTTGCGGCATAAACCCAAGATTATGGATTTTGGCACTTACGAGCCTAATCTGCAAAGCAAGGGTATCTTTCTCTTCTTCGAGTATGAGTCTATTTTGGTCTAAATAATTGATAATGAGCGGTAAACCATTGATAGTAACTCTGCTGCCATTAAAAGTAAACGGAACATTACCGCTACGTCCGTCATAAATGATTCTTACCGAATCACCGGGCTGGAAAATATACCGTAAAAAAGCCTCGTTGAGCGGACTATTATACAATTTACTGCCATCTTTCATCCTGATTTCTTCCTTCACCCACTCGCCCGAAAGTTGCTCTATTGTATATTTTTTTGGTTTTGATACTTTGACAGAATCTTGTGCGAAAATCTGAATCGAAACAAAAAGGAGTAAAAGGTATCGGGTCATATTTGTGGCAAATCTTTTTTGTAGAATGAAAAAAGTCTATCAAGCGTTGTATTGTTCAAATGTATGGCGTTTGGTAGATTTTCCCAAATTCTTGCAGTATTTTCGCATCGCAATCTAATCTTAATCGGTAAATGAGAAAAATTCTATCTCTTTTTATTTTGTTTATAATTACACAATCGGCTTATAGTCAGGCTGTTACATATTATCCGTGGACTTCTACGCTGTCTGTTGCGACGAACCCGAACCGAGCCGTTTGGGGGGATTTACGTTTTCAGATGAATTCGTATTTTTCGTCATTAAGTACCGAAGTTTCACCAATGTTTAATGTAAGCAAAGGCGAAAAAGCCAAGTTTTATGTTGGGGCAGGGGCGAGGTTTAATTTTATCAATTATTTTACGCAAGACGACCCCGAAAAACAGAATCCGCTCGAAGGATACTTTGTGAGTGTGGGTGTAAGAGCATCGCCAATCGCTAAGATTCCTCGTTTACAATTAGCTTTTGAATTATCGCCATATTCAAATAAAAACTTCGATTTAGGTCTTTTTAGAGCAAATCTGGGACTTGGATATGTATTTGGGAAGAAATTTTGAGAATAGGTGTGGGTAGCTTAATGCTTGACCACACCTGTATCTATCTATCAGTGATTGACTGCTAATTCGCTTTTTTCGACCGCATGACCGCCGAATTCGTTACGGAGAGCCGCTACTACTTTGCCTGAGAATGTATCTTCTTGCTGTGAACGATAACGCATCATCAACGAAAGTGCGATGACTGGTGTAGCAACTCCCAAGTCGAGGGCTGTTTCGAGTGTCCATTTACCTTCGCCCGAAGAGTGCATGATACCCTTGATACCGTCGAGCTTGGAGTCTTTGCTAAATGCGTTTTCGGTTAGCTCCATCAACCAGCCACGAATCACTGAACCGTGATTGAATAACTTGGCAACTGCCTGATAATCAATATCAAAATCTGATTTTTGGAATACCTCAAAACCTTCGGCGATTGCCTGCATCATGCCGTATTCGATACCGTTGTGTACCATTTTGACAAAATGCCCGCTACCTGCTTTTCCTGCGTAGAGATAGCCATTCTCGACCGAAATATCTTTAAAAACCTGCTCTACGTAAGCAAAAACTTCGGCATCGCCACCGACCATCGTACAAGCACCGTTTAATGCACCACTTGTGCCGCCGCTTGTGCCGCAGTCGAGGTAATTGATTCCTTTATTTTTGAGGGTTTCGTATCTTCTGATAGATTCTTTGTAGTGCGAATTGCCACCGTCGATTACAATATCGTTTTCGTTTAAAAAAGGTTGTAAGTTTTGGATGACACTATCCACGATTTCGCCCGCTGGGACCATTAACCAAACGACCTTGCGACCATTGAGTTTTTGGCAAAAAGATTCTAATGAATAAGCAGCATCAATACCACCTTCTTCGCTAATGTTATTTACAAAATCGGCATTGACATCGTGAGCAACCACTTCATAGCCATTATTCCGTAAATTTAGAGCCAGATTATAGCCCATTTTCCCTAATCCGATTATTCCGATTTGCATTTTGTAAATCAAAGGTTAAAAAATTCAGATTTCAAAGTTACGTGTTCGAAGGCTAAGGTTCAAAGTTTGGGGTTTAAAAGTTCAATGTTCAAAGGGTTCAAAGTTCAAAAGTTTTACAGTTACTCGTTTATGACGGTTTAGTTCTGATTGAATCCCATTAACATTGAAATCAAACCTCGAACCCTTTGAACATTGAACTCTTGAGCTTTGAACCTCTTAACCCAAATCAACTCCAAGTTCTATCCCACGAATCTACCTTATCCCACTCGGTTGTAGGGGCGAAGTACAATTCGCCAGTTTGGAGGTGTTCTTTTACTACTTTTTCGTTTAGTTCGACTCCCAAACCTGGTTTTTCGGGTACTTTCACAAATCCGTCTTTGTAAATTGGTTTTTCGATACCAGTTACGAGGTCTTCCCACCACGGTACATCGAAACTGTGGTGTTCGAGAGCCACGAAGTTTTCGGTTGCGGCCGCACAGTGAACATTCGCCATGAAACTGACTGGCGTACCTGCAAAGTGCATTGCCATCGGAATCCCGTGTTCTTCGGCGTAATCACCAATTTTCTTGGTTTCGATTAATCCTCCTGAACTCGCTAAATCGGGCTGAATCATATCTACGGCACGAGCATTGATTAGCTTGATGAATTCTTCTTTCAAGAAAATATCCTCACCCGTAAGTGTAGGTGTATCAACGGCATCCGAAATCTGTTTCCATTGGTCGGTATAAAACCACGGAATCATGTCTTCGAGCCACGCTAATTGGTATTTTTCGATTCTTTTTGCCAATCTGATGGCTGTATTTACACCAAAGTGTCCAAAGTGGTCGGCTGCCAACGGAATATCGTATCCAACGGCTTTGCGAACTTCGCCCACAAAATTTGCCAAAATGTCTAAACCTTCATCGGTAATCTGAACCCCTGTAAATGGGTGTTTGGTCTGCGAATAACTACGGGCATTGCCTTTCATTGGAGCTCTGGTTCCCCATTGGCGGTCGTAATCAGTATTGAGTCCACCGATAACCGTATGCGGGTGTTTTTTGAGCAAATCGACCCCAAAATCCATTTTTAAGAAAGTCAGACCCAAGTCTTTTCTTTCTTTCATTTTTTTGCCAAACTCTACGGCATCATCTACCGTTGGGGTATCGCCATAGATTCGGATATAATCACGGTATTTGCCGCCAAGCATCTGGTAAGCAGGTACGCCGTAGGCTTTGCCGGCCAAATCCATCAACGCCATTTCTACACCACAAACGCCACCTGCGGCTCGTCCGTGATTGCCGAATTGTTTGATTTCTTTAAAAATCATTTCGGGCGTACAGGGGTTTTTGCCAAGCAAACGACTTTTGAGGAATAAACCGTATTTGGCACTTGCTCCGTCACGGATTTCGCCATAGCCCGAGATTCCCTGATTGGTATCAATCCGAATCAGTGGGCAGGTCATGGGTGCTTTCGTAACAACTGCAATGCGTAAATCAGTGATTTTGAGGTCTGATGGGTTGCCGTATTTATTGATTTTTTGAGTCAAGTACTCAGCTTCTTGTTCGGGTTTGCCATCAAACATTAACCCGAGGCTTAGACCTCCGAGCGAGGCTTTGCGGAGGAAATCTCGGCGGTTATCGCCACTGCGAGATTCTTCATTTTGTTGGGAATCGGCTACTTGCTGAATCGGGCTTTTAGGTCCTTGCGGAATCTCGCCGTTGAATTTAAATCTGTCGAACAAATTCTTCATTTTGTGAAAGGTTAGTTATAAGGTTGAATAGAATGGATGTTACTAATGTACTTTTCAGAGAGATACGAGCAAATATTTAGAATATTTAGAATACTCCGAATTTACTTTTGACTTACAGTAATTCGTCATTCGAATAATTCCCAAAATTCTACATTACTACTTACCAATTGCGTTCTTTCATCATGGCATCGAATTCGGCTGGCGAAACCTGTAATTTACCAGGATTTGCCTTTACCCATTTCAAGAAATCTGCCTTGATGTCGTCAGTCCATTTTTGGTCAATTTGGCCGGGTGTATATTTACCTTCACGGAGTCTCATGTGTCCAAACTCATCACGCAGAGCTACAAATTCGGCGTTTTCGATGCAATCTTTTGCCAAATGAGCAGGAATAAAAACAACGCCTTCTTTTTTACCCAAAATCAAATCGCCGGGCATGACCGTCGCACGACCGATACGAATCGGGCAATTGATACAAGTAAGCATCATGTCTTTGATGTACGAAGGGTCGAATCCACGCACAAAACCCACGAAACCATCAATGGCTTCGAGGCCTTCTAAATCGCGTACGCCCGCATCAAAAACAACTCCCGTTTTAGATTTGGCATAGATAGAGTTACCCAAGTTGTCGCCGATGAGTGTACCGTCAATGATTTTTCCGTAGCCATCGGCCACATAAACATCTCCATTTTTTAAGACGTCAATCGGCCAAGAGTTTGGCGAGCCAATACGCCCTTCGGCTTTACCTTTTTCTTTGATTTTGAGGTCAATGTCGGGTCTCGAAGGCATATATTGGGCCGTTACAACTCGCCCTGCCAATGCTTTTTCGGGGTGGATTATTTGCCAACCGGCCTCAAATTGATTGTTGTAGCCTTTGTTTCGTAGGTATCCCCAAGCTTCTTCGAGCGATACATTCGCCAATCGTTTTACTAAATCATCCGATACTTTTGGGCGGCCGTCAGGAGAGCGTTCACCAGTCCATTCCGAAGAAAAAACCTTGATTTGGTCGGCTGTCCACTGTACTTGTTGGGCATTTACCGAACTACCCAAAGTTAAGAGAACTAAGAATAGTTTTGTTAGTCGTAATTTCATTTGATACTACAAAGATTAAGGGTTGAATAGATGATTAAAGTTAGTGATTTAGGGATTAAACAGAAAATCAAAACGTAGTAATTTATTTGTAGTTTTTGAGGATGGTTCCAAAAGAAAGCGGCATAATACTTTGTGTGTTATGCCGCTTTTTAGAAAATTATTTATCCCACCAAACTTTGGTGTCTAAATCATCGGCACCTTGGCGAGTAATGGCTTCTTTCACATTTACGCTATTGACCGAAATCTCAGAGTTAGGATAAGTAAGTCGGCTAATAAAATTACCTTTGATTGCTTTACCCGGGAAAGGATTTGGCGTAAGTTTCGGAAATCCACTTCGTCTGAAATTAGCAAATGCTTCTGGGCCATTCAAGAACGAAGCAATCCAGTATTGGGTATTGATTTGTTCGAGTGCATTGGCCGCAACAAATGGGTTTTCGGTGAGGTAAGTAGTTATTGCCGCAGCCGGAACAGCCGAGTTGGCATCGAAAGCAGCCATTTGCTCCATGTGTAGTCTTACACCCCTGTTGTAGTAGGTTTCTACCGTTGTTCCTGTTACCCAACCTCTTTGAGCAGCTTCGGCCAACAAAAGCTGAGTTTGTGCCGCCGTTACTAAGAAAGTCGGGGCTGTGTTTTTAGCCATTCGAGTGCGGTCAACTTGGCTGAAATCGTAAAAACTGGCTAATTTGTTTTTGGTAACCTCTGCCGAAATAGTATTATTATCGTAGCCAAAAGGCATTCCGATTTGTACCGTTGGGTCGGTCGAAGCACGTGAAGCAACTTGCTCTGTACCAGACTTAGCACCTACATAACGCACAGCGATAGACCTTAGACGTGGGTCGTTGGTTTTTTTGAGATAGTCGGCAAATGGTGCTGCCAAGTAGATATTTGCGGCTTCGGTCGAATTCAGCATGTTACCGATTCCGTTTACATAGTTGGCATCGTGTCTAACCATCGCGTTGTCGGCGTTGGTTTCAATTACACCCGCTTGTGCCGCTCTCGATACAACCTGCTGTGCTTGTGCGGCATCAATTTTACTCAAACGCATACCCGCACGGAGCAACAGTGAGTTTCCGTATCTTCTCCATTTGGCAATATCGCCACCATATAAAACATCGGCAGTTTCGATTGTCTTTGAGGCATCAAGAGCCGTTGTGGCTTCGGTTAATTCTTTGATGATACCCGTATAAACTGCTTGCTGAGTTTCGTATTTAGGCAAAACGATTTGGTCGGTGTATCCTTTACCGGCTTCGCCATAAGGAATATCGCCATAAGAATCGGTCAGAATCATAAAAGCATTGGCTTGTAGGATTCTCGCCATGTTGTAGAGGTTGCTACGACTGGCTACCGATTTGGTTTGCGTGATAACATCTTGCGTATGTCTGATGACGGTACGATAGTATTTCTGCCAGTTTTGTACGGTATTATCTCGGTTGTCTTGGTTGAAGTTTGCCCCCGTCAAAACCCCAGAGTTAGGCGTTACCATTTGTTGTACAATACTGGTTTCGTACATGATTGTTCCAGTAGTAAACGAAGAGTTAATGGTGGCGTTATTGAGAATAAATACTGGATTGACAGAGGTTGCGGCGGTTCTGTTGATATTTAGCTCGTCGAAACCTTCATCACAGCTACCCAACCCAATCAGGACGAGTGCCGAAAGCGATATTTTTTTGAATATATTTTTCATGTTTGATTACGTTTTGAGACGATTTGATTAAAACTTCACATTTAAGTTGAAACCTAAGCTACGAGTTGAAGGAAGACCCGTTGACTCCATACCTACGAGGTTATCAGATGAATATCCGAAGGTTTCGGGGTCAATGTTATCAACCCATTTTTTGAGCATTAATACGTTATTTGCCACAAAACTTAATTTAACTCCTTTGATTGGTGATTTTGAAGGTAGATACTTCGAGAAATCGTAGCCTGCTGTTATCTGGCGTAGTTTCCAGTAGCCTCCATTGTAGATAACAGGCTCAATCAAGGCTTGCGAACGCACTACCTCCCAGTATTGTTGTACTGGTGCTTTTACGGTGTTGGTTTCGCCATTCTGATTTACACCTACACCGACAACTCCGCCCGTCTCACGGCCTTCGAGTGTCATTTTGTGTAAACCATGACGTACGGCGTTGAAGTTTGTACCCGAAAGCATCATGTTGCCTAATTTGAAATCAATCAAGGCTGCAAGACTAATACCTTTATAGTTGAATGAGTTATTGATACCACCAACCCATTTAGGCAGTGCACTTCCGAATGAAATCAAATCTGTAGTACGGAGCGGAAGACCGTTTGCTCCGAAAACCTGACGTCCTTGAGCATCACGACGATACCCAAAACCATAAATAAGACCCATTTCTTGACCTACTACTTGGCGTAGCTCGCCATTGAAAACGTGAGTACCTACGGTAATTCTTTCGCCCGGTGTATCGGTCAATAAACTCAATACTTTTGTAATGTTATACGAGCCATTGAAGGTTACATCCCACTGAAAATCTTTGGTTTTGACAGGAACTAAATTAAGCAACATCTCAAAACCTTGGTTTCGGCTACTTCCGCTATTGATAAGGGTATTGGTAAAGCCCGAACCATCCGAAATCTGTGCCGATACGATTTGGTCATTGGTTATTTTACGATAAACGGCGGCATCGAGCGAAACTCGGTTATTGAATAATTTTAATTCTAAACCAATTTCGGCCTCAGAAGTACGCATTGGGCGGAGGTTGGCGTTAGGCAAAGTATTACCCTGAGAGCCACCCACTGGCTGTCCGGCACCCGCTGGGTTTGGTAGCAGGTTGGCGTTGATTCCGTAGAAGAGGTTATTGGCATAAGGCCCTACATCGGTATCGCTACCCACTTCGGCGTAAGCAGCACGAAGTTTACCAAAACTCAACCAACTTGGCATATTCTCAAATGCTTGTGAGAATACAAAACTACCAGATACTGATGGATAGAGAATGCTGCGGTTTTCGGGAGAAAGTGTTGAAAACCAGTCGTTTCGGGCTGTAATATTCAAGAATAAGTAATCTCTAAATGAGAATTCACCCGAACCATAAACCGAATTTACGGCTCTTTCTGAAAGGTTATAGATTGGGTCTTTGACACGACCATTCATTACGGTATAAAGTCCACGTACTACGAAGTCGGTTACTTGTACGCTGTTTAAATCTGAACGGCGATACATTTGGTTGCCCCCGAGATTGAAATCTAAACCAAAGTCTCCGAATTTCTTTGTACCCGAAATCAACACATCGGCGTTGGTTTCTCTAAATCTACGTGCTTCTTGTGTATAAACTCCATTTACAAAACCAGCAGGGGCAGCCGCGAGCGAAGCGTGACCCGTCGGGAAGTTGTTATAGTCTTGGTCACGCGACCAGTAGTCTTGTCCTACACGACCTTGGATGAATAACCACGGCAAAATGTTATATTTTACAGAGACATTACCAAAGATTCTATCGCGACGGATATTCTGGAACTGCTCGGCCAAAACCCAGTATGGATTGGTACGATTGCGGAATCTCGAATAGACAAACTCGTTGCCAGCAGCATCATATTTTTTTGCATCGAGGAGGTCGAGCGGCATTGAGTTAGCCATGTTGTATAGGGCCGTCGGAATTGAGTTATCTTGGTTGGCAATGTTTGGTGGGTTTTTGTTGTACTCATTTGAGTAATTGATATTGCCCGAAAAACTCAATTTCTTAGATAAATCATAAGCAAAGCCAAGGTTTACGGTTTTGCGGTTGAAGGTATTGTTTGGTACAATCCCTTTGTTATCCATATTGGCAAACGATAGGTTGAATCCACCTCGTTCGCTATTGGCAGCGAGGCTGATGGTGTTAGTAAAGTTTGAACCGTTTCTGAAAAACGTACGGATTCGGTTGTAAACTGGTACGTAAGGAACCGTAACGTTATCGAAAAGTACTTGGGTCATGCCCGGTTGAAACTTTTCGCCAAACGACCATTGACCCGAAGTTGGATTTGGTGAGGTCGGGCGAACACCGCTTTCGCCCTGACCGTATTCGTATTGATAATCAGTAAAGTCGAGAGGAGTTTCGTTAGTATAATTTGAATTGAATGTCACACCAATACCACGACCAGCTCCACGGGTTTTGGTCGTAATCATAATCACACCGTCTTTGGCACGTGAGCCATAAAGAGCGGCGGCTGTTGCACCTTTTAAGACTGTCATACTTTCGATGTCATCGGGGTTGATAGAAGAAAGACCATCGCCACCATCTGATGTATTACCACCACCACGTACACCCACTGAATTATCGGCAGCGGCGTTTCCGGGGTTTGTACCGAAGTTTGTGTTATCGATAGGTACACCATTTACAACAATGAGTGGGTTATTCTGACCCGAAATCGAAGACTGTCCACGAATCCTTATTTTAGAAGTACCACCAGGGCCAGTACCTAAACCTGAGATATTGACACCCGCAATCTTACCTTGAAGTGTATTGACGAAGTTTGGCGAGCGGTTTTCGGTAATAGCTTCGGCGTTTACTGTTGTGGTAGCGTAGCCGAGTTTTTTTGCTTCTTTTTTGATACCGAGGGCTGTAACAACGACCTCTTCGAGGTTGGTTGCGTCTTCGTCCATCGAAACATTAATGGTAGTTTGACTACCTATCGTGATTTGTTGCTCTCGGTAACCAATAAAACTAAAAACCAATGTAGCACCGGCTGGAGCATTGAGGGTGTAAACCCCATCGGCATTGGTTGTAGTACCATTATTTGTACCTTTTACTTGCACCGATACTCCGGGTAGTGCCGATTGGTCTTTTGAGGCAGTTACTTTACCTGTGACGCGAGATTGTGCCGTGACCGTTATTGATAACAAAATGCTCAATAAAGTCAGCCCCAACCGCTGGGATAGTAGAAGTCTTTTTTTCATAGTATCAGAATTAGGTTATTTTTCACTATTGCAAAATTCTGGTACTATTTCAAGAAAAACTTTCATTTATTTTCGGCGGTGGATTTTGTAAAAAAATACATCAATTTATTATGACTCCTTCTTTCTCATATTCTTTTCGGATAGACTGTATTAGCATATCATCGGTAATTGAATTACGCCCTTGATGGATGGCATCTAAACATACCCGCTGAACAATGTTAATGATACCCGAACCGGTTAATTCAAATTTTTGAGCAAAAGTTTTTAAATCTGCTTCAATCTTGATTTGTTTCGGAAACGCCTTCTGCCAAAGTATTAGGCGTTCGTCGGCATTTGGTTTTGGAAAGTAGATAATCGAATGAAAACGTCTCAGAAATGCTTCGTCCATGTTGCTTTTAAGATTACTGGCTAAAATCACGACGCCGGGGTAGGTCTCAATCCGTTGCAGCAAAAAAGACACTTCCTGATTCGCATATTTATCGTGAGCATCTCGCACATTGGTACGTTTGCCAAATACGGCATCGGCTTCGTCAAAAAATAAAATCCAGTTTTTGTTCTGGGCTTTATCAAAGATTTTTGAGAGGTTTTTTTCGGTCTCGCCAATGTATTTTGAGATTATTTTCGATAAATCAATTCGGAATACATCTTTGTAAGCATATTTACCGATTAATGTAGCAGTGAGGGTTTTGCCAGTACCCGGTGGGCCATGAAATAATGCACGGTAGCCCGGTTTGATTTTTTTGCTCATTCCCCAATCATTCATGAGTGTATGGTTGTGTTTAAGCCAAATTTCAATGTCTTGAATTTGTTTTTTAGTGATTTGACTCAACACTAAATCGTCCCATTCTTGCTCAGTAGTGATGTATTCGGCTCCGAAATCGGTCGAAAATCGAGGTTTTGAGATTTTATTGAGGATTAGGTACTCTACTGCTTCGTCGTCGAGTATCAATCTACCACTCATACGAGGTTCACCTTCTTTGAGCGGCTCTACTTGTAGAATTCCGTTTTGGACCAAAAATGAGTCTTCGGTAAGTAAATTTTGAATCGAAAATCGCTTTTCTAAATCATTACCAGCCAAAACAAAAAGAGCGGTTTCGGCCGTGGGGATGATTCCTCGGTGATTGATTCCTTTGACGCCTCCGAACTCAGGGAAATCGCCACCATCTGAAAAGTACTTACTTATAATAGAATTGAAAAAATTGGGTAAAACGTGTGGTATCAGTGCCATCAAGACAATGATGAGTTCTTCGTCTTTGGGTGTTTGATTTTTAAAAATATGACTGATTCTCGGAGAAGCTTTGAGGGCTTCGAGACTTGCTTTATCGTAGAAAAATGTAGATTCTTCGCCAAGATAGTTTTTGAGACGGTTTTCTAAAACCATTTCAATGGTTTCGATGGAAAACAATATCGTATTTATTTGTCTTTGACTCATGGTTATTCGTAGTAATATTGAAACTCCAGTTTCATAGCTTTTTTGATACTTTCTTCTGGTTTGCTGTAAAAAATCTGTGATACCTGTATAGGCTGCTCGGTATTAATAATCCACGTATTGTGTATTTCTTTACCATTGCCTTTGATATTTTTGGTTTCGGTATTCGGCTCACCGTAGTTAGCTTTTAAGTAATCATCGAATTCACTCATCAAACTATCGTATTCTTCGATAGTAATGCTGTGGCTTAGTCCAACTTCAAATTCGATGACAAGGCTAATTACCTCAATCATCCGATTGTTATCATAATAATAAACCACTTTATATTCCGATTCTTTCGTAGAGTCAATCTTGAAATAATACCTAATAAAAGTAACTACATCAGTACTTTCGTAAAATTTGTGGCCATCGCTTTCGATGGCTTTTTGGATAGAGTCTCCCAAATTTACCCCCTTGAATAGTTTGCCATCTACAGGCTTGATGATGTTGATGAAACGAGTGCTAAATTCCATTGCTATTTGCTTTGCTGAATCACATGGGTTAGTTCATGAACCAATAATTTTTTGCCTTCATCAGAGTTTGGGTTGTATGTACCCTCACCGAAATAAATATCGTTGCCGTGTGTAAAAGCCAATGCCCCTAACTCTTTTGTCATTTCGACCGCCTCATTATCAGTATGGATTCTGACTTTTTTAAAATCGGCTTTCATCTTGTTTTCGAGGTCTTTTCTAATGTCGTTTGGTAGTTCAAACCCTTTACCTTTGCTATTTTTGAGTTTTTCTTCCACGTTTTTTGAGGCTTCTGATGGTTCGCTATCGGCTTTTTTTTGGATTTTTCCCTTGTCATTTTCTTTCATTCTGATAGCCTTCTTCGATACTTTATCTTCTTTTTCAACTTCTTTTGTATCGCCTTTTTTCTGTACCTGCTTTTCGTCTTCTTTTTTATTTTCTTTTTTCTGTACTTTTTGCTCTTCTTCTTTGGTGTCTTTGGCCTCTTTTTTCTGAGCTTTATCTTCTTCTAATTTCTTATTTTGTTGCTGTAATTGGTCTTTTTTCTCATCGTCCTTTTTTACTCCTCCTTCGGCTTCTTTGCGTTGAACCGATTTACCAAAAAACGAATGGCTGTTATCGACAGATTTATTTGATGGCTCGATAAATGGCTTTTGGTCTTTATTGAGATTTTGCGAACGTCGGGTATAAACTCTCATGGTAATTATTGATTGAAAGTTGAAAAATAAGTTTGTAAATATTGTTTGGCTTTTTGGCCGTAAGTCGATTCTTGTAGAGCAAGTTGCTGTAGTTTTTTGTACGAATCATCAAATCTCTTTTCGAGGTGATTAATTACAGCATCATAATAAGCCGCCTTTTGGTGTTCAGGGTTTGATTGCAGGCAAATAGCTATCAAAGATTTGGCTTTTTCGACTTGGTCGGTTGCCAGATAGACAACCGCCAAATCGGCCATAGTGGTAAGGTCGCTTGGGTATATAAGTAAGATTCGTTCTAATTCTTTGATAGCTTGGGCGTGTTGGTTTGTTGCCAAATAATTCATAGCCAGATGATAGCGAGCCGTTGAGTTTTCGGGTTCGATACCCAAAGTCTTTTTTAAAAACTGCTGAGATAAACCGTAGTTTTGTTGAATCAGGTGGATAATGCCTAAGCTCAGGTTGGCCCGTACGTTTTCGGGGTCATGATAAAGGACTTCTTGTAAGTGATAGATAGCTTGTGGGTATTCTCCTGTAGCAATAAGTGCCAACCCTAACTCCAAGTGATACATCAGATTTTCGGGATGTATTCTTATAGCTTCTTGCCATGCTTTTACAGCTGTAGATGGGTTATTGAGGACCGCCATAAGTTTGGCATAACTCTCCCAGAGATTGGCATTTTCGGTGCTTAGTTCGAGTGCTTCTTCGTAGTATATTTTGGCTTGATTGTAATCTCCCTGTATAACCAGCAAATTGCCCAAATTAAGCAATGTGTTATCATTTTTTGGGTCAATTTCGAGCGATTTTTGGTAGTGCAAAGCCGCTTGTTCGGTATCTCCTTTTTGTGATAAAGCAAATCCGAGATTATTATGAGCCGAAGCATTATTGGGTTCGGCATCTATTGCTTGATGATATTTCTGGATGGCGGCATCAATTTGCCCATTTAGAAATAGCATAACTCCTTCATTGTTAAGGCTTTGGTCGATATTGATTTCTTCTTTTTGCATATCTTTTTCAGAATAATTCATCTTTGAATCTATTGACAACGGCACTTATATCGAGGTCGGGTTTGATGACTTTAATGTCATCGGTCGAGATATTAAACGGTTCTCCTTCTTTATATTTGACCGGAAACTCAAGTCCGAATCGCATACCAGAGCCAAATTCCTTTTGAGCAAGATTCTTCTTCCACTCTTTTCGTAATTCATAAAAGTATAGGTCGAGTACGGCTTCGAGAACTAAATTTACATCAAATTTCAAGACTGGCTCAACGTATATTCTACCAGTTGCTTCGAGCGAAACCCCGTTTTTGGGGTCCCAGTTTACATCTACTTCGGCTTCTGCAGCCCCTTTAATACCTACGGCGGCACCCAATTCGATGGCTCCTGACACCCTTGCAATACCGATGCTAAGACCAATACCAGCTCTCCCAAAAATCCTGACTGTGGCGTCGGCGGGTACAACAAACTTACCTCGACCATGTAGTGAGAGGCTATCTTCTTGCCCGACTGTGTAGTTGACCTCGGCAAATAATTCTTCGAGTTTGCCCGGTCCAAAACCTGCGTTCAAATCAATTCCTCCTCCAATTGTCGCTACCAAACCAATACTTCTTGGGCCGACTGGTATGGCCAGAAGAGGGATTTCGAGAGTAGGGAAATGGAAAAGGTTTTTGTTGATTTCTTTTCGCTCAAATACATTAACGGCACTGGGTAACCCGATTTTACCCGAAACCGAAAGCTCGCCTGCAGGTGAGAATTTTACGCCTGCCGTAGCCTGTAGCCAGGGGGTGAGTTTAAGATTTAGCGAGCCTTCGCCGTAGATAGTCCACTTGTCGCCTGGTTTACCAGCTGGCACGCCATCGGCTCCAACTGCACGATTGGTAGCACCCATTTTCACGCTACCTTTGGCAATACCTTTTTCGTAATCGACCGAACCCTCAATCGTCAATGCACCATCGTTGTATGTGATGCCGATGCTTGAGTTTATTCCCGGTATATCGGGCTGGGCTGTACCCGATGCCGAAATGCTGTATTCGCCACCTTCTTTTGCCGTTACCGACGCTGAAACAGAGCCACTTTTGATTCGTGGAATGTCTTTACTGAGTTGAAAACTGCCGCCAATGGTAAGTTCTTTGCCATCATATCGGAGGTTCATTGAGCCTTTGTCAAGGCCCTTGACATCGAGTTCGGCATTGCCATCGGCTGTTAGAACGCCTTCGGCGTAATTTACGGTTGCAGTAGCTTTTTTTATGCCAGTAACCTTGCCTTTGCCTATCTCTATTTCTCCAGATGCTTTGAATTTCTTATTTTCATAACTTACAGCTACTTTGGCTTTTGAGAATAACTTAGGGTCAAACTCAAACTCACCTTTTATTCCAAACTCTCTATCACTCCCAATTTTAGCTTCGATTGACCCTTTTCCCACTTTTTCGATTTCAAAATCAACAATACCGCCAACTTGGAATCCATTTGTTCCTGCTCTTACAAAAATAGATGTTTCATTAATCTTAAAAGGTTTAGGGACATTTAATTGTTCGGATGTAAAGACTTTTTCAAAGTAAACATCGTCTCCTTGTATGACAATATCTATGTTGGCATCTTTTAATAATGGTACGCTGGGCAGGATTGCTCCTCTTGCCGAAAACCCGTCATCGTCATCTATTGATGCCTCTTTTAATCTTATCGGACTCATTCCGATAAATTTTAGTTCATCTTTAAATTGAGCCGCTAATTGCGAACTATCAATATACCCTGCATTAGGAATACCCTTAAAAGGTTTTATAGGAAATGTAAAGGTGAAACCTCTAATAAAACGCCTTTTTCCGCTTGTGTTTTCGCCAAATACTTCACCTTCAATTTTACTCCCATCTAAGATTTCGCCGCTATTTCCTCTTTGTAAAATGACTTTTTTTGCTCTTACATTTACTCCAATAGCTAAATTTATGTCTCTTGCACCAGAGGTTTTTTCTTTGAGTTTAATCTTGTGGGCTCGCCCTCCGTTAGCATTTGAAAAAATCGTAACTTGGGTGTCGTCATCAAGACCCAAAGCTTTAATTTCTGATGTAGTAAGTGGGGTCAAACCATCTAAGGGTTTACCTTGCCTAATCTCGTTGGCATGATACCTTAGTGCTTTATTGTTATCGGGATTTCCTCCTTTTACAGGTAGCCCACCATCAACGCCTAAAAACTTTATTTCATATCTACTACTATTTTTAATGCTTTTTGCTTGAGGAACACCCGTCTTCCACATTCCACCATCTTTATGAGCCTCGTCCATTAATTCTTGGATTCGAGCATATTTTTCATTTTTTATGGCTTCTCCAGAATTTATATTGACGGTGCCATCTAACAACCAAAGGTTTTTAGGGTCTCGGTCTTCGCCTTCAAGTTGATATTCTTGCTTGTGGTCAACATGAAATGCACGAATACGCCCATTAATATCCCAGTTGGGTCTTAGCATTCGTGTTGCGATTTCTTCAGCCGAACCAATAAGATAATTTGTTCGGTCGCCACTAGTGTGAGTAACTTTTAAGCCATATAATGTAGAGCCTTTAATGATAGGCTTGGGGGCTGTTTTTAATTTGTCAGAAACGTGTTGTGCAATACTCTTAGAATCTGTAAATTCATTTTCCCAGTCTTGAATTTGTAAATTTTCTCTTTCGGTTTTAGGTAAAGTAAAAGGGATTTTTTTCATAAACCCTTTCTTGAAGTTTGGAACTTTCATTTTTGTAACCTCAATATAAAAACTATTTGAGTTACGCTCAATTTTACCATAACCTTTTTTACTTGTAAAAGACTCAGAGGCTGCTCCCGCCTTTTGTATCATTTTCTTCTTGACACCTTTGCCTTGTTGAACCGTATGCGTAAGCTCATGAGCGAGTAGCTTTTTGCCATCTGTTGTGTGCGGATTATATTTATTTTCGTTGAAATATACATCGTTTCCGTGGGCAAAAGCCTGTGCATTGAGGTTTTTGCTCATTTGTACGGCATTGGAGTCGGTATGAAGACGAACGCTGCTAAAATCGTGGCCAAAACCAGACTCCATCTCTGATTTTACCGACTCAGGCATCGGTGAGCCGCCTCCTTTTGTGCTATTCAGTTGTTTCTCAAAGCCTTGCGAAACTCCACTTTCTTCTTCTTCGTTGCGTTTTTTCTGAACAATCGGCGAGACACTCTCGGAAATCGGTTTGGTTTGTAGTTTTTGTTTATCTTTCTGATTTGGCTCAACCTCTTTTTTCTGAACTACCTGCTCGGCCATGGCATCGGCTTCTTGCTCGTAGGGGTCATTGGGTTGTCCGATTTCAATCTTTGCTTGAACAGGGCTTCCGTTTGGAGCAAAAAAGCTATCATCTCCTCTTTTGCTAAAAAAAGGATGCTGACTCCGTTGAATCAGTGAATTGCTCGATGATTTTTCGGTAGTTTTCAATGCTTTATGCCCATTCTACCCACAGAGTCGTATTCATAGTGGGTAATTTTATAATTGAGTATGTCCACGACAAATGCCCCAATAGCATGTCATAACTTTGCTGCTCGACTTGCAAAAGCCAATCGCCATCTTCTTTTTTAGATAGTTTCCCTTGTCGTTGTAAAAAACTATATCGTAGTCCATCTACGCTTGTATCTTGCAGAACATCCCAATAAAAAATGACAGCTTCGAGCATTTTTTTTGCCTCAGCTTTGATTTCTTCCGAAAGTGTTACTTCAAGTGCCACTGCCTGTTCTATCGAGAGACCACACAAGACTTTGTTCAAGATTAATTCGTTTTCAGGGGTGTTTTCGTTACCAGTTGCCAAATATTGTATGGCATGCACTGCTAAAGAAGTGTCGGTGATTTCATCGTTTTGTACAACATTACACGCTTTGAGGTATTCTGATAAAAACGGAGAAAGAAGCACTAATCCAGCATTGTTGATATAAATCCCATCATTGTTTTCTTCTAAATCATTGGGAGGATTTGCCGGCTTTTCTTCTTGACTCGTTTCAGTTTTTATAGAGTATAGTTGTTCTTTTAAAAGTTCAATATTTAGGTTCTGAAAAACGCCTTCAATCAATTGTGTTTTTTTGTGAATAATGTTTACTATATCATCTAATGAATATTCAGAATTTAACCCGTTCGATTCAGCCTGATAGTGATTGGTTAAACCAGTTTTTTTGATTATTTTAATTAAAATATCTTGAAAATTTAAGTTTTCGTATCGAATTATTCCACTAATTACTTCAATTTTGATAATCTCTATTAACTCAGTCTGCGAGTAGCTTTCTTTTCTGATAACTTGTAATATTTCGGTAAAAATATCTTGGAAAATACGCTGAATGACTGGATGGTTTTTATTGAATAAATCTAAAAATTGGCTCTGGAAATCAGCGGATAATTGCCAGATAAACCTCCTCATAGTGGATTGATTCGTCAGTAAATTAGAGAATGTTCTCCTCAAAAAACTGGGAGGTTGTTTTTGGAGGAAAATTAAGATTCGTTCTTCTAATTGGTTAACATTTTGTACGGATGTCCACCACGGAAAAGTACCATTTTGCAAAAAGTATAAAAATACTTTTAAATCCGATTCTAAAAACTGAATGCTTTCACTTTTAGGGTTTGCTTCGGTACCTTTAGAGATTGCCACCTTATCGTTGAGTTCGAGCTTGATAGCCGCTTTTAGAGCCTCGATAAATTGATTTTCGAAATCATTTATTTTTATATCTTTCAACTCAATCTCAATACGATTGATTTCGATAAGGCGGTTTTTGTCATCGGCATCGGTCAGTAATTCGTCAAGGATTTGAGTGACTTTATCTTCACAAAGACGCACGAGGGCATCTTGCCAAAAAAAGGCATCTTCGCTGGCCGGTAGCTCGACTTCGACGATATGTTTCTGTATAATGTGCATTAGCCTTGGTTTGGAGCAATACCTTCGATGATTACAAAACAAGGGCCTTTTATGAAAATTAACCTTACCTTGACACTTTGTTGTCGGCTAATAAAAGAGCCACTTTTAGCGTCAGAAAACTGGGGGATTTCGGTTTCAAAAATCCAAAATATCATGTCTGGGTTTATACCGCTATCATTCTTTAATTCATATTTATATCCTCCTGCACCACCCGATAAAAGCAATTTTATTTTGCTTTTATCAATAGGTTCTTTGCATTGTGTTTTTTCGGTTTTGGCACATTTATCCAAATCAATACACCCGAATTTTTTGCCCGACGTAATTAAATCATTGATTCGGATTGAATACCCATCGGGGTTATAGAGAACATCACCTTTGAAACTTCTTAGGGTAGAAGACTCCTCAAAATTAATTTTGACCTCAAATTTGTGGCAAACATAATGCTCAATACTGATGAGTTGCGTAACGCTGTCAAACTGGAGAATTAGGGTATTGTTATCACCAATTTTGCCTGCTATACCATCATTTATTTTATCAATCAATGTCTGAATCTTTGTATTGAAGTTTGTAGAATTGTACGATTTTAGGATGTTTTCGTAGTCGGATTTAAAATCGTAAAAATGAGAATTACCTACATCATCTGAGAATGAAATTATTGCAACTTCTACTCCTTTAGTATTAGCATTAGTTGGTATAGTCAGCCAAAGCGGATATAAGCACCTTGTGGCTTTACCCTCGCAGGGGAGGTCGCAAGGTTGTTGGCAAGTATGGGCTGGTATTTTTACGATAATCTCTTGATTATTAGCATCTTTTATGGTTGCATCTTGGCTACTGCCACTTTTTAAAACGACGTCAGCTGTATCGGCCGGAATCGGATTAGAATCAATAGTATAAGGTTTTGTACCACCCGAAATCGTGATTGTGACGCTAAAGTTTTTATTGGATTCGTCGCATTTGGGAGCCGAAACAGTTGCGGCCAGTGGTGTTGGTTTTGGCGGAGCAACTACCTGAACGGGTGTGCAGTCGGCACAGCAGCGATACGGCAGATAAAAGTCGGCAAATACGATTCCCTCCTCGATGTCAACGTCTTCGGTTTCGTTAATAAATCCTCTCACTCGTTCTTCGATTACTCTCACGATTTCTTCTTTGATTGCAATCGGGAAAGCCTCAATTTCGCTCATTAATTTTTGCGATAACCCCAAAATATTTACTTCTTCGGTCATGTAAGATTTCACAGCAGTCACTTCGGTTTTGGCAGTTGCTTCGGCCTCATTCACGAGTGCTGCTCTCGTCGCAGGGGCAGCAGCTACTGCATTGGCAGAGGGGTTGCGTATTATCGAAAATTCTTCTTCTTTAAATCGAGATTTTACATTGCCGTGGTACACCAAAACGAAGGTTCCGCCCATTGGTACGCCCGCTTTGTGCTGAATACCAGGGTGTTTTTTGGTATAATTGCTAAAAATAAATTCCGATTTGAGCTTGGCGAGTCTTTGGCGATAGACCATCACCAAACCGAGAATTATCTCAATCTTGCATTTGATGTTTTCGGGCAAAGTGGCATTTTGGGCAATCTTTCGGATTTGTTTGAGAGTCTCATTTGTAAACTGCGATAAATCTCTCGGGAACAAATCAAATAAGTCGTCTAATCTATCTTTAAATTCCTCGAATAAGCAAAACAATTCTTTTCTCTGAATATCGTACATGGCCTCTAAATCAGCGAAATGACACTGAAAATCGGCAAGGTTTTCATCCGACTCCATTGATTCATTGCCCGTACTCAAAGCCACGACATCGAAAGGCAAACGTCCGATTCTGATGTATTGGTCGAGAGCTGCCATCACATCCTGAAAGGGCTTGCCAACGATGCCTTCAATCCGAAAAAAATTGTAAGGTTCTAAATCGTATTCGAGCGGATTTAAGACAAAATCTTCGATTGGTGCAGGATACAGATTAGCATTATACGACAGATTTTGTTTTTCTTTCCCCTGATTTTTTAGCTCAAAACTCCACGTTTCGTAGAGCTTAGGCGTACCAGTGTTTAATTCGTAATAATACGGAATCGCTTTTTTTGAGATTGGCACATCGCCTAATTTACTCGGTGTGATGCGGATGTTGGCATCCAGAATGCGACCCTTTATTTCGAGTTTATTGGGCTGTGGAATTTTGAAATTGCGGATTGTAGCCAACAATCGCTCAAAGAGGAGGCGTAACTCTTCGCCTAATTTTTTTTGATTACCGATAATCGGTGATGGAATAAAATATTGGCGGTATGTACTTTTATTTTTGGTAGTATCGATATTGGCCTCACCCAAAAAAAGGTGTCTCGGAAACATCCTACAATCTGGATTGCACAGTGCCAAAACTTCGAATCCTTTTGCACGGATTTCCTGATAATTCTGGATTAAATCGCTCACAAAATCGTAATAATACTGGTATTCATAAGGTTTAGTAAGACTCAGTTTTGAGCCTTGATAAGTTTCCAACCAATTTTGAATCTCGGCTTTATTCAGCCCATTCAAGATTGATTCGTAGGCCTCAAAAATCTTGACGAGATTTGCTCGTACAGTGTCTTCGATAAATGATTTTGTGAGAATATTCTGGTATGCGGCTACGATGTCGCTGGTTTTTACAGGATTTGTATTGGGCACGTCGAATCGTCTCAGTCTAATATCGGGCAATAAAAACTTTGCATTGATGATTTTTTCGATGTCGATTCCAGATTGTACGCCAATCAGTCCATTAATTTCATTTTTGATGGCATCGGCGTTGGCTTTGCTAATCAAAAACCTACGGAATGTAACCGACACCAAACTACCCTTGTCGTCGCATGAGTTTGGAGAGCAATTTTTCAGACCATTTTTTGATAACTCTACGTAGATAAGCACAATTTTATCGGCCAAGAAACTGGTTGTGAGGGCTGTCGAATTGGCTGGAGTGCCTTCTACCAATTCAAAAATCTGATTGGCTGGTACTCCCTCCACCATTTTGTGGAGCTTATTTTTATTGATTTTGTTGGTTTCGGTATAGCAGTCATCGCCCAGAAAAATATCTTTATTGGGGGCATACGTTTTGTAATTGGCATACTCAACCTCTGGAATCGTCACTAAGTAGCCCTCCGAAGTTACACCAATGCCTTTGGTGATTTTGAGTTTGTTTCCGTTTGGAATAAGGTCTATACCGCATACAATCCCGATACCAATCAGGTTGGTACGAGTCATTCGGTTTTGCTCATCAAGGTATTCAAAAAGATTATTGAGGTCATCTCTTTTTAAGACTTGATTGGCTTCAAAAAACGGATATGTTGATTCGTGAGGGTACATGGCTTTATTATTTTATCCTAAAACTGTTTGGTCTAATCTTACTGGATTGTCGTCGTTGCCGTCTTCGCAATCGTGCAAAGTAGCTGGCGGATAGATGCTTTTTAGTTTGCTAAAAACACCCAAAAGGTTATCGTGAGCGGTTAGGAGTTTTATGGTATCTGCCGAATAATAGTGTGTCTTTAAGAGCCTAATGATACGGTCGGATAGTTTTTCGGTTTTATCGCTAAACGCTATCGGATTGGTTTTGAAATTGGTAATAAATGTATTTTTGATTGATACCGAAAGCGTAGCGTCAAACTCGATGGCTAATTCAAAATCATTGAAAATAGCATTGATAAATGTTTCAATTTGACCGCTGGTTATTAATTGATTTGGGTTTGCTTTTATCCATTTCTTGATTTCATCGCCCAGTTTACCAAGCCTTTCAGCGATAAATTGGCAAGCCTCAAGTTGGATTTTGTTCCGCTCCGCCTTTGGTACAATTCCGATAATATTCTTAAAGGCTTCTTCGAGTGTGAGTTCGAGTAAATGGGCAATCCAGACGATATTCTTTTTATCAATCCATTCTTTGTTTATAGCGAGCCAATCACACCAAAATTTATTAAAAGTATTAAACTGAAAACATGATTCTTTATCCTTAAACCAATTGATAATGAGTGTCTTGGTGGCTGTGTAGAAGCTATCTTTTAAGAATCCATTGCATAGGATTTTTTCTTTTTCGATGGTAGCCACAAACAAGGTATCCTGCTCGGTATCCGTTATTTCCTTAAATCCATTTTGGAAGTACAAATCGGCAAATGCTTCGTTGTACTTTTCTAATATGGTTTCGGCACAAGTACAGATTTCTTTTTTTCGAGCTTCGGCCGTCGTAAGGTCTATCAAGTTGGCGGTAAGCGTATCTACAATTTTACACAAGATTGCATTGTCTTCATCGCCTCGGCATACCTCATTACCAACCCAGCATATTTTTGGCAGAATATGGGCGGGAGTTTCGAGACGAATCATCCGCTCGGCGTAGCGTCTGAAATCAAGATTTTGGAATAGCGGCATCCAGCCAGCCATCACAAATGTAAGTCTAAACGAATACGGGTCTTCGTCGCCACAAGTTTCGCAGTCGGCTTCAACGCAAGTAGGCATAAGCGACTGCCCGTACACACGTGGACGAAGCAGAATATGCTCGACCAAAAAGAAACGCTCGGCACTCAGAATCTTTTTTGCCCAATCGATGATTTCGCTTATTTGGGTGTCTAATTCGCTATTGGTAAAAGTTTCGGTTGGTGATTTTTCAAAACTTTTGGCAATTGTCTTTTTGGGAGTTTCATCGTTTTCGATGATAAAATACCCCGTTTTTTTCTTGAAATTCGACTTTTGGGTAATAAAAACGACCAATTCGTCGATGGTTTTTCGTACTAATTTATCGGCTTCGAGACGAGTTTTGGGTTTATCGGTGATTTCAGAAATCAATAAGTCTTTTTGCCCATTATTTAGTACAAACCCTACTGAGTAGCCGTCTTTCTCTTTGGCGATATTGATAGAAACATAATTTCGTAGCACTTCAAGCCCCAGCAAATGGGCAATCCGTTTTTTTAGTCCAGCCACATTCTGCAAACCACATACTTTGAGGTTGTCTAAATAGTTAAACGCCTTTGCTCTTTTTTTGCTGATTTCGGGATAATCTTTAAGAAAATGGATTTTATCGTTGATGAGTTTTCGATGACTAAACTTCTGGTTTTTCGACGAAAACATCAGTAATGTGTACTCGGTAAACTGCTCGCCAAATCGTGCCAGTAGGTGGTCTAAGAAAATATTTTTGCGTTTGAGTGCTAAGGTCTCAGATTCGGTAATTTGCTTTAGATTTGATTCATAATTTATAAAATACAAATCTTCGATGTTTGTAATAGATTGATTATCAAGTATTTTTGAAAAATAGGTATTAATCTGAGCCGATTCTTTGATGCTGAATAGTTGCTCGACGTTGTTGAGTTGAGCTAAATAATTGACCAAAAGTTGCTCATAAAACATCAGATACGCTTTGAGCTGTTTGGCTTGTGCTTTGCGTTGTGGTGTGGCTGTTTCGGGTAAGCCATCAAAACCGATTCCGTAAGTAAGCGGAAACGAATATTGAACCGGATAATAATCGTCAAACTGCCGCTTTGTGCCAGTGGGCATTGGCAAGTCGTTATCCAGAATCGTCAGTTTTATTTGTTCGTTTGTGCTTCTGAGTTGTTGTAAGGTAGCCCAAATCTCCTCGTCGTTGGCTGGTTGAAAGGGCAAGTCGTTTTTGAAATACAAAAACTGAGATTTTTCGATATACAACCGTGGCTGATGCTGTGCCGAAACCGACTGAATCCACGGCTGGCTTGGCAAAGCGGGTGTTCCGTTTGGATTATATTTGGTAATCAAAAAATTACGAACTCCCGTAATGCCTTCGATATCCATTAGCAAATTGATAATATCCGATGTCCGAATCTCTCTTTTTAGAATAGACTTTTCGAGTTCGGCATCTTTGATAAATCCATGCGTTAGCGATGGCCCGTTGAAAATATCTTCGGTTGGTATGCCATCGTCTAAAAGTTGTTTGAGCGAATAAAAATGAATGGGCGGATTGAGGTATTGTTCAATCGTAAATAGTATCTGAGCCTCAATTTTTTCGATGTCGGCATCGGGTTGCAAATCAATATCGGCACAGAAAGCAAAGTCTTCGGTTGCTACTTCGCTAATTCTGCAAAAGTCTTCGGCGAGATTACGATTTTGGTGAAGCTTTTGGTTGACTTCTTGAATCAAATCCTTGATTTTCAGGATTTTCTTTTGGTAATCATATATTGGTTGCGATTCGATTTCGACTTTTAAATCTACCAAATCAATCGCTCTTATCGCACTTGATTTACCGTGTATCAATAAAGGGATTTGGTACAATATAAAACTCTCAGAATTGTCGAAACTGATTTTTAGGTCAACAAATACAGGATTCCGAAGCGATTTTTGGAGTGACTCATTCGTTACATCCAGTAAATCTATATCTACGATTTTCAGTACCTCAACTTTAGTGATTTTTCTGTTTGGCGAATCAAGCAGGTTTTTGTAGATAATGTATTGATTATCAATTGTTTTCCAGTTTGGTAGTCTTAGTTCTAAAGTTACAGTAAAAGAGGTAGATGAATCAAAAAATGAGTATTTATGAAACAGCTTACCGTCGTTTAGGCTTCCGTATTCTACCGAATCCTCAAATTCGAGCAGTATTTCGTAAGTACCTCTCGGCACTACCTTTTTGGTGGTTTCAGAGTAAACCAATTCTTCGGCGAGACAATCTACATAAAGTGGCATTTCGCAAGGGCAATCTTTACAAAAAAGCCAAGCGTTACGAATCCCATTTGTATCAATCAGTAGCTTACGGTAGTCGGCAATCGTCACAGGATTAACCGTCAGAATCTCATTGGCCGAGAAAAACCCTTGTTCATGGCCTCCTTTTTGGAGCGAATCAGCCACAAAATCTTTTATATCGAAGCCTGTCCGATACCCCAAGTCGGTTATGGCGTAGCAGAGTAATTCCAGTATCGTAATACCCGGGTCGTGGATATTGTAGTCGGTCCAGAGTTTACTTCCGAGGGCTTCTATGTACTCCATACCTTTTTGCCGCAAGAAGTAGTAGTCTTCTGAGGGTAGTAGGTTTGGCTTTTTTTGTATTGGTTTCATGGCTTTTTTGGAATTTCCCAAAACTTATAAGTACTCAATCAGAATCATTCATTATAAATAATTACCTGCTTTTGGCAGACAGGGCAACTGCTTGACTATTGAATGACCACCGAATGTCAAACTAAAAAAATAACCCTAATCGCACCCGCAACTTTCGTTTGCTGTACTTTCTTGAATGTGTGGAATCGCAACAATGATGTGTTGCTTAAACGGAACCGAAACCAAAATAGAAATGGCTTTGGTTGCTATTATTTCTTCTTTATCGGTTTGGGTATTGCCGATTTTATGATACAATTTGAAATCCGTCAGGTAGTCAACGTAATATCTATCTTCGATAAAATTGATAATGACCGATTTACTGATTCGTCCGCCAAATTTTATATCATTGGCATCGCCAAAAGCCCACGGTGAAAGAAACCGCGTAATATCTTGTTGGAGCTGTTTGGCAAAAAAAGTTTGGTCGAATTGCGGATAAAACTTCACTTTACATTCGACTTTTACCTCTTCAAAAATCGGATTCTGGACATGAATCTTGGCAAAACAAGATTTACGTTTTGAGATAAAAACATCTATAGCCTCTAAATCGGCTACGTTGGTGTAAGGCTTTAGTGGGTCGGCTGCGTTTCGATTTTTGAGGTTCGGAATCGTCACAATCGTTACGTGTCCTGCTGCCAATTCGTTGTAAATACCAGTTCCGGAGTCGTTTGGCTCATACCTTGTGTGGTTGATAACCTTTACCTTGTAGATATTGGTAAACTCTTCCAGAATCAGATGCTCGTAGTCCCATACCGTAATAGCTCGGTCTTTGTGTCGTAGTCTTTCAGCTACTCGTTTGTAATAATCGGATGCGTTTTCTTGTGTTCGCCCACCAAACGAGTCGTATGGTTGTGCGACTTTCTTGATGTTTGCATCGGGGTCGAGCAGTTTCGATATACTCCCCGCAGGCAACGCATTGGCCAAGAAATCAGAGGCATTGCCTTGGTCTTTAAATATGGCCGTGGTAGCTTGTGGTAATACTGCTAAAATCTTACAGACAGCTTCGCTGGCTTCGTGTACGCTGGCTCTTATCCAAATCTGATTTTTGCTTAAAAGACTACTTGTCGATGTCGCAGATTTCGGAATCGTAAAGGTAATGATACCTGAGCGGGTCAATTGGGTCGTTTGGTCTTCTACTTCGAGTTTTTGAAACGACAACCAGCGATTATTACTCAAAAAACTCCAATGAATATGATTCGTTGGCTTCTTGATTCGTGGATTGGCACTGCCTTCATCCAACTGAAACAAGATGGCTACTTTTTGCCCAACTGATATATTTGCTAATCCGATATAAAACTCGCCTTCGTGTTCGACAAAACCCGTCTTACCTTCTATCTCAAAGTAGGTGTCGCCATCGTTGAAGTGCTTAAAGTGGGGTAATAGATAGACTTCGGTTTCGTGGTCTAAATCATTGTCTTTTAGTTTGCGATGCTGCTCGGTTTCGCCAAACGGATACCAAGCAAAAAACTGCAATGGTCGGTTCGAGAAACTACTCGAATCATTGATTTCTACCTCTGTCGTTGCGGTATAGCTCAAAGAAATCTCTTCGATGTTGGGTGTGTATGGAGGAGTTGTAGGCGGAGTAATAATTGAGCTATAAACAGTGCTTTTGATGGCTGAAATAGTATTTTCAGCGGTAGGAGTATTTGAGGGTAATTCGTAAGCCTGAATCAGATTCAGGATTGTCCCTTTGTCGCTATTTCCTTTAGCTTTATCAATCAGGTAAGTTGTCAATGCCATTTGATAAGCCGCATGCCCAAAGCTACCGTTGAGTTTAAATCGGTAGAATCCGTTTCGGCTACTGACATCAAATGCTTTATTACCATCAAAATTTGGTTTTGATAGGTCGTCGTTTTGTATTGTAATTGTGGTGTTGATTCCATCAAAAATATTGGTTTCGGTAGTAACATTTTGCCATGTGCCAGCTTGTAATTTTTCGATTCTTACCGATGGATTCGGATTAATGCTACTTGGTAGGTTCTGCCAAACGATATTGGTATTGATTTGGGCATTCTTTTTCTGAAAAATTTCATCAGAACCTATGATAAAATAAGCGTCTTTTTCGGGGATTGGCCCAAAAGGTAAAAATGGTTTTGAAGGGTCTAAAACACCAAATGGATTTTGTGCATAAATATCCTTGACTTTGGCCGAACCTACGGTAATTTTTATTTTTTGGATTACGGCATTTTTGAATGCTTTATACTGAAACTTGCTGGTTTGGTGTTTGAGTTTAAATCGAATGATGGGATTAGTTGTATCGAAACTTCTTCCGTGAATCTCTGGATTGTATGGTACAATAGCCGGAAAGTCGGCTGCAATGGCTTCATTCTTAAATACCAAAGTGTTTGAAGCAAAACTTGCCGCAATGGCGAGTTTCGACCACCCCTCGGCGGTTGTAACTTCGGCTTCCCACAAGTTATTAGGATTAGGTAATGTGGTATTTGTCGAGATTTCGATAATGATTTTTCGTTGACCTTCTTTCAAATACAAATAGTGTGAAGCAATCGCAAAACCAATCTCGGCTTTGGGCATGGTTATATCTTCGATGACCCCATCCACATATTTTTTAGCAGCAAACGGATGCCACTGCTTGTCGGATGAAGTTAGCTCACCACCGATTCCGTCTTCAGAATTGGCAATTGGCGAAGCATAAACTCGGTCTTCGAGAATGTAAGGATTGATGTCTAAGTCTTCGTCTTTTGCCGTGCCAACATAAACCGAACTCAATGACTGAATTTTGGCTTTGTTGATGACGGTATCGGTGTCGGTTGAGTAAACCAAGTCGTTGCCCAGAGCATCTTTGCCGGCATTGAGCAATGTACCTTTCTGAATAAGCGTAGATTCTACAAATTTGGCGGCTTCAAACACCACATGAACGCCATTTGGTATGGGTTTACGCTCCGATATTTGTAAAATCTCTTTGTAGTAAAGGTCGAGATGTCGTTTTGTGAGCGAATTGGCATCTTTACGAGCAAATTCGAGTAATTTCAAAAAAGAAATAAACAAAGCCAAATGTGGCTTATGGTCATTTTGTTTGGTAAGAGTCTCTTGTAGTTGGGTATTGGCTTCGGCTACAATTTTTGTAAATCCCCTTAAAAATTGGTCGAATATAGCCGTAAAAAAATTATGAGTAGTGGCAAAGTACAAGCGTCTTTTGAGGGCAGGCTCGGTCAGATTGTAAATACTATCATCGGCCGATATGCCTATCTTGTAAGCAGTCCATTCGCTCGTGCCATCTGTCCAGAGTTTACCAAACTGAGAGTTAAAAACAACTTGCGATTTTTCAATACTCTGACCCATTATTTTGAGGTCAATAGAGCCAGTTTCATCAATCAGGTTATTGCTTTTTGCGGCTTGATAGTAAGCCCATAGCCGCTCAAAAGACTTGGCTAATTTGGTTTTGATTAGATTCTGGACACCGATTTTTAGGGTATTATTTTCGGGTAATGCTTTCTGAAAACGCTCAATCTGCAATGCCAACGTGCTAATGAGATTGAACAAATTACCAAATAGAACTTTTAGCTGATTATCTGAATAATCATTGCCAAGGCTATCTTTGCCGCTTCTTATCTGATTAAAAAGCGAACTGATTGCTTCTTTGTATTCGTCAACATTCTGTACCGCCAACAAAGCTAACGTTACCGATACATCCGAGTCAAAGAAAACTTGCCAGTTTTGGTTATTGAGATTTGTGTTATTTAGCCCAAAATATTTGAGTTTTGCGGCTAATTGCTGCGAAAAAACCAAATCATCGGCAATCGTGCGGGCATCTATTGGTGCCGAATCGGGCTTTAGCATAGCCACCAACCGCTGGTTTTGGTCAGTACCTTCACGCTTTAGCCCCAAAGGATTGATGATATTTTCGCAATTACTCATAGTTTTTATAATGAATTATCCTGTGATGGTGGATTCAGAAGAAAGTTCAGAATCTCAGTACCTTCATTTTTATAGAATGGGAAAACAAAATTGAATCTTGAATTGGTTGATTTCACAGTAAAATCTATCTTAATCTCAACCAATCCTTCATTATCATTTTGCTCTGTTATGGATATTTTATCGGCAACGATTCGTGGCTCATAGAGCAGAATAGCCGTTTCGATTTTATCAATTATCAATGTTTTGAGCGATGTATCTAATGGCTCAAAAATTAAATCTTCGAGGTTGCAGCCGTAGCGAGGCTGCATGATACGCTCGCCCTGCATAGTAGTAAGCAATATGTGAAGGCTGCTGTAAATATCATCTACGCCTTCGGTCATGCCAACGCCCGGGCTGATGATATCGAAAGTCGGAGGGAAACCCCATCCAACCCCAAGAAAATTTGTATTTTGAGTAAGATTTTCCATTTATTGATTAAAAAATTGCCTTTTCCGTGATTGTAAATCTTCTGTCATGGATGTTCTTAGGTCAGAAAATTTACTTCTGATTATCTCGTAGCTATTGCCCAGTTTCATGCTCAAATCATTATTTTTTGATAATTCATGTGAAATAGTTTCTTGAATAGCTCCGTATTTGTTTCTTGTTTCGAGCGACATCAGCATGCCATTTCCTTCAAAATACCAATTTTTCATTTTGATTGATAAATCAAGGACATCTTGATATGTGGCATCGGTATTAACTGGCCAGCTTGGTAATAACTCGGATAATTTCCATATTTTTATGTAACTATTGAATCTATCTTCTTGTAGCTTTTCTGATATTTTGGTATCTAAATTTGTGCGTGCTGTCCATCTATCAAAAATACCCTTTGCAAGCCCACCGAGTAAAGTCCCAAAAACGAATAGTATAGTTTGACTCAGTAAAGCACTATTTAGTTCTTGATTTATCATTGCTATATTTTTAGATTTCATTATTTCAACCAATCATTACCGTTGGGCAACCTGCCACTATGATGCCGCCGTGGGCGGTACTGTCGCCTTGTCGTGCTGCGGGCATTCCGCCAATCATTACTGTTGCCGAGCCTACCACAATCGAGTCTGGCGGACCAGCACAACTTGCCATGTCGCCCACCCGTGCTGCGGGCAGCCCACCAATCAAAACCGTCGGGCATCCTGCTGGCAAAATCGGCCCCCCAACGTGCGGTTTGGGGCCGTCTGAGAGTGGGCAGGTGTGCATATCGGTTATTCGGGCTGCTGCTGGCATTTTAATTTATCATTACGGTTCCACCTTTTACTACTGTCGAGCCTCCGCCCGTCGAGAGTTCGCCACCACTGGCCTCAGCTTTAAATTTTGCCGATGCTTTTGCATTGATATTGACGGCCTCGGCATCAATATCTTTTATGGCTTTTATCTTGATGTTTTTAATGCTCTCAATCAAGATACCTTCTTTATCCATGATGATTTTATTGCCGTTTTGGTCTTCAAAATGGATTTTTTTATCTTCTTCGCTCACCAAAACTTTGTTTCCGGCTGGGGTCTCGATATTTATGGTTTTCTTATCATCGTCAAAAAGCATTTTCATTTTGCTACGAGATACATACCCTTTTTCGTGATTATCGTCTTTGGCTTTGATAGGAGCAGGTTTTGCACTGCTGTTACACATGCCAAGTATCACAGCTTGATTGGGGTCGTTATCAAAAAAACCAACGACGACCTCATCGCCAATTTCGGGTCTGAAAAAAAAACCTCTTTCGTTGCCGGCATCCAGACTCGCGACTCTCGCCCAGATTCCATCATCTTTGGTACTAATCAATGGCATTCGTATCATCACTCGGTCTTCGCCTTCGGGGTCGTTTTCGAGTTGTGTAACAATCCCAATCTGCAACCCACTGTTTAGTCTTAAATTGTTTTGAGTTCGGTTTTTGAAACCCATTGCATCTTCGTCGTAACCTATCTGTACATCGGCCTCCCAATTGCCACTGGCTATCTGATGCCGTACCGCCGATATAAAAGCTTTGCCTTTAAACCTTTCGCCGATACCATTTATCTGAATCAGTTTACTGGGTTTTAGTGCCGGAATTCCCTGAAGCCGAACCCTTCCTTTTATTTTGGTCAATTGCGATTTCTGTAATTCGGCAGTTGCTCGATTCTTGAGTTCGGTTTCGGATAATTTTCCGCCATTTTTTAGGGTAAATTCCTTTAAATCAATGGTTTTGACCAAATCGCTGAAGCCTATATTGCCATTTAGCTGAATATTTGGATTTTGGGCTTCGGCTTCGCTAACGGTTTGTTCGCTGTGGTTCCACGCCAAATTTTTAATTGTTTTATATTGGGTTCGTGCATCAATCTCGGCATCCAACTCCAAGATTGTCGAGCCAAATTGTACGTTTACGACAGGTTCTTGGCTGAAATTTGGGGCTTTCGCAATGATTTTTCCATCTTCGACTACGCAGAAAAACCCATTCAAATCGGCTCTTTGCAAGATAAAATCCCAGTCGGTTGTGTTGTATTGTACGAGTTGTTTGTATTTAAAACTGGTCGTTTGAATATCCTTTTCGAGACCGTTCTGACGAATCAAATCTTCGATAATCTGGCTATCAGATTGCTCTCTGAAATACCTACTTTGTGGCTGAATCGTAGCTTTTACGGCTTTATCGCGACACTCAACGATTAAAAAATTGCTGTTTTTACGAATCTTGATGCTGTGCTTGATAACAATACCCTTAAAAATGGATTCTTCGTTGCTGCGATACCCCGCCTTGATTTCGAGGTTTTTGCCTGGTATCAATTCGTCTTTGTCGCTAACTTCGAATGTCTCTTTGGCGGCTTCGCCATCAATTAAGGTAATGGTTGCCGACGGAATCCGGTTTAATTCTCGCATCACAACAATCGAGACCACGTGGTATGTCCGCGATAATTCTTTACCTTCAGAAAGAATCGTAAACGTGCAAACATCGGGGCTGGCGGCGGTTGGTATGCTGCGGTTATTGCTCATTTAGACTGTTTATCAATGGGTGGAAAATAAACCTTGCTGCCAACCTCCAATTTCCTGAAATTGGTCAGGCCATTGGCTCTGGCAACTTGCAAATAGTAGCGTGGGTCTTCGTAAATTTCGTAAGCCATGAGGGTGAGGTGGTCGCTCGATTTTACGAGTTTTTCGTGGGTCAAATCAGGCGATTTAGCATCTTCTTTGGCCACACGTACGTTTTCTTCGACACTGCCCTTAAAGCTACATTTGCAGATGGCTCTAATAGGTGTACCATCGGGTTTGAATAATTTAAAATTGATATTGAGTGATGTCAACCTTCCCTTAAATAATGTTACCCCCCAAATCAATTTAAAATGCCGTGGTTGGTGGATTTTACCGTCATAATCCACGAGCATTTTTTTGAATTTCTTCAAATCCTCCCAAATATCTTCTTTGGGTTTGCCATCAATGATTCCGGTATTATCAAACAGAAACTCAAACGTAAACTCTTCGGGTTTAGTCATTTTAAATTTCTGCTGCGAGCCACTCGTGCCTTGCCCTTGCTTGTCGTTGTATTCAATCTTGTAATCTAACTGATAAGTTTCGGGGTTAATCGTTGCCAAATGCTCATCAATCTTTGAGCTATCGCTCATAGCGGCATCTTTGTAGGCAATGATTTTCATTTTTTCGAGCTTACCTGTCATGATTCAATGCTGGATAATGGTTTGCAATATTACGATTCGGCATAACGATTTAAGGTTCTTGGCGGTTGCGGAGAATCTCCATGACCTGCTCGACACATTCGGCGATGATGGCTTCTTTGTCGTCATCATCGCCTCCTTGTGCTGGTGTATTAGCTGAGTTTTGAGGTGCATTGCCATTGCTCTGGTTTTGTTCGTTAGGAGCATTGACCGCAACTTTTATGTGTAATTCACGGATAACGATTGGCATCAGCTTACAGTAAAATATTGATAACGAATCTCGATGGTTTCTACAACGATTGCGTTGGTTTCGGCATTGAAGTCTGAAACCGACCATTTTTTTGCCCATGCCCCCACAATATTCCATGTCTTGAGTGGCTGATGATTTTCGTTGAGGAGCGTGATAACGATATTGGCAAGCTCAAATTTACGCTCTGCAAATGCTTGATTGCACCACTTATGAAAATCTGAGTTTTCGGTCAAGAATCCCCGTTTTAGCACCAAATCTGGGTATTTTGTACGCACAGGTAAAGTATGCTCAAATCGGTTTTCGCCCCCTTCTTTGTAGGTTTCGGTGTCGTACTCAACAGTAAGCCCTCCAACCGACTGAAAACGGCTATCGTTGTCGTTTTGGCTATTGGCCAATTTGACCCCAAAATGAAACCCAACGGGCGGATAGTACGTTGCCATCAGCTAATTCAGTTCAAAATTTTGATTTTACAGTTTTACTTAACTAAACTCAAACCTTCGTGAGCAATTTCGATGGTTTCGATAGCCACCTCGTTGCCGTCGGCTTTGAGGTCGCTGGCTTGTACTTTTATCGGAAACGCCTGTAAGGCCTTCCACGTAAAAACAGGCTTGTGGTTTTCGTTAAGGAGCTTGATGATAATATCTCTCCTGACGGCGTTGCGGAGTTTATCTGCCTCCTTGAGCCAGTCGTAGAAATCGGTTTTATTCTCAAAAGTGCCCTTTTTCATAGTAATATTGCTATACTTTTGCAGACCAGGCATTTTGATTTTAGAGAATATTTGGCTTTGTCCTTCGCGGTATTCGATAACCTCAATTTGTTTATCAAGCCCCGTTACTTCGGTAAAGCCTATTTTTGCCCCGCCCCATTCTACTTCAAAATGGAACTTGGGTAGCGGATATTCTGCCATGTTTTTTATTATTTATGAATGTTTTTTGCTGATAATCATTAGGTTAATTTTCAAGATTCGGGCATTTTGTGCGAGAATCTCAATACAATGAATTCGGCTGGGCGAACGGCCGCCATTCCGATTTCTACAATCATTCGGCCTTCAAGAATATCGAGAGCGGTCATGGTTTTGCCGAGACCTACCGCCACATAAAAGGCGTGTTCGGGAATAGCCCCCTGCAAAGCCCCTTGACGCCAGAGGGTTGTCAAGAAGTTTTCTATCATGGCTTGTACTTTTACCCAAGTGTTGGCGTCGTTTGGCTCAAATACAAACTGTTCGGTAGTTTTCTTGCAGGATTCTTCGACCATACTAAAGAATCTACGAACACTCACATAACGCCACTCATTGTCATTACCAGCGAGGGTTCTGGCTCCCCAAACGAGTACACCCTTGCCCGTAAAACTCTTGATTACGTTGATTGATTTTCCGAAAGAGGTATCTACATTGAGGCGGTCGTTGGTTTCTTTTTCTATCTTAACCGACGGTGCATATACATTATTGAGGGTTTCATTGGCAGGTGCTTTCCAGACTCCTCTTGAACTGTCTGTTTTTGCATAGATTCCGGCAATGGCTCCCGATGGAGGTAGTAGAAATTTTTGAGTTTTTAGATTGGTCAATAAGCTACCCAAGACTGGAATCTGCTGTAAGACATTGGTTTCAAATGAATTCTCGAAGTTTTTATTATCCGAAAATACACTATTTACGAGCGTTGCGAGACCGTTGAAAATATCAAGACCTTTTTTCTCAATGATTTCGGTCATGTTTGATACCGCTATACTTCGACCTGTATCATCGTTGGCAGAGGCATCCCCAATCGTTAATCCAGCGGTATTTGCTGCTAAACCCATACCAGTTGTAATGGCTCCAGTAAAGCCACTGTATGCCCAAGTACGTCCTGAACCAGCTAAGTTATGAATGGCCGTTGTGCCTTTGATAATATTGTTTTGTTGAGAAAGGACATCTACCCGCAATAACTCCGAAAAACTATTTGGAGCAACAGCTAATTCGTTTGTGATTTTAGTACGGAGTTGCGTGAGGATGGTTTCAGTATTTGCGGTTCCTGTAATGAGTGGGCTGGTGGTCTCTTTGGCGAATTGGTCGAGGAGTTTATAGGCTACATCATAAATAAAACTCCAAAAAAGCCGATAACTATCTCTGATTGCTGTTATATTGGCAAAGTTTCCGTTGATACTTTCAATGGCATCGTAGAAATCTTTACGTTTCTTATCATAAATGGCTCTTAGCGAATCTACATTTTCGGCTGATAGCCATCCGTTTAGTGCCGATTCCATCAATTCAGAACCCTTTATGATGCTATCTAACGCTGCCAGCAGGTCTTTGGTTGTGTTATCGGCGGCATAATCACTCCAATTGACCAAGACCCCTAATTTTCTTACTTTACCTCTGACATCTCTGTATTTGATTTGGCGTGGAAGAGTTACTTTTAAGTACGGATAGTAGGCCCCAGCAAACTGAAGGCTACTCATACCGATACCGTTCTTGAAGTTGACAATATCGGCGTTATTATAAGTTTCTGAGTCTGGATTACTTATTTTTACATCAGCAATCAAGAATCGGAATTTACCGACAAGATTGTTGAAATCGCTGCATATCTCTAATGCTTTTTTGTGAACAGCCCCTAAATCTACGGCATTCATACTAATACCATCAGGTATGACGATTAGTGTGGGGTCATCTACCAGTTTTATAGAATCAATAGCCTTTTCGATGTTTGTTTTTATCGTTCCAGCGTTGTATTCTGAGTATTTACCAATCGAAATAATAAAGCATCTGCCACCACCATTACTGAAGTACATTCGTAAACTATCATATAAATAAAATGGTGAATTCGTCTTGGCTTCTTTGATAGCATTATTTTCGTCGATGTTAATTTGAGAAAAATTAACCTTAGGGCCTAATCCAAATTTCCGTTCAAAATCTATCATAGACTCTACTTCAATCGGCAAAAATGGGATAGTCTGCTCTTCAAATTTTTTCTCTGTATATCCAATAAATGCAGGAATCGCCGTTTCGACAGCGGCAATAGACGGAGGAAACTTCGGAACTTCGTCTATATAAACTCCGGGAGTCCGCAGGGTTGATAAGTTTAACATAGCTATTTTTATTTATTATTTACAAATGATTGATTCTGATTTCAAAAACCTGCTGCCTGACCTCATCTTGGGGGCTTGGACTCAGTACCTTAAATGCATTGGGGATGCTACTGTTTTCACTGATTTCAACCCTGCCAAATGCTAACGGTGGTATCTGTACGTTAATAAGCCGTAAAACTTCATCAGCCGTAGCATCAGGTGGTATTGTGGGTCTTTCTATAAGATTACTGGTATTGGCGTATCGAATACTCTTTTTGATTTTGGTCCAATAGTTTGCATTGGTGCGTGCTTTAGCTTTGTTATCGGCTTTGTTTAGTGCTTGATAATGACTACCGCCGTCGGCCACGATTTCTCCTTCCGAATAATTTTTAGAACTATCAAAGGCGAGCGGCAATTGACAAAGCGATGGAGCTGGGTTTCCGCTCGCTGCCGCAATCTCATTACTAAACAGATAATAATTGGTTTTGCCGTTGGTGCGAATCATCGGTAATGCTGAGAGTTCGGCTCCGTCATTCCTAAAAAATAAATCAAATACAAACTTTGAGTCTGTTATATCTCTCAATGGCTTTTTGTTTGCAATGGCAGTAAAGACCGCAAAGCCATCGCTCAATTGCTTGAAAATCAAGCTTCTATCGCTCAGTAATTGTGTGGTAGGCTTATCAGGAACTACCGATAACCACGTATCAATGTTATATTTCTGTAATTGGTCTTTTTGTTTATCGGATGATAAATCATCGAATACAGTTAGGTTGAGGTCATTCCCAATTTTTTTGCGAACATCCAAAAAATAATGATGCAAAACCCTCACCCTAAAAAGTATGCTGTATTTTGAGATAGATGATTCCATCAATTTATATTAATAGTGACCATTTCTAAAAAATGCAATCTTCAACAATCAAGACTGTGAGGCTACATCTCAGAGCATAAAAATTCCATGCTACTTTTTGGTAACTAATCAGCCTTGTCAGAATTTACTTTTTGGTTTACTTCGTAATGATGTGTTTGTAATCTCGTTGGATTTCTTGGATAATTCCACCACCCTCTACCGTAACATTGTTTTTGAGTTCTACCATTCGTAGCATATACAAAACCGATGGGTATTGTTTGCCACCGAGTGTTCCCCAGAGGTGATTTAATTCTTCAAAACTTGGTGAGTACAAATCCATGATGAGCTTAAACTCGCCCATTCGGTCGTAATCGGCCAAAGTTGCATCAACAATTTCAGCAGTATTGAGATGTGTAAAAATGTTATTCGACTGAAAAAACCTTACAATTCTTGATAAATACTTTAAGGCTTTTGCGTAGTCGTTAGCGGTTGATGAGAATAATAAAAAAAGATTGGCATTGACTGGTGGATTAAAATACTCGGTGCGTAGTGTGGTGTCGTTGGCACGAGAAAACGGAAGATTCTTGAGTGTTTTCTCCTCTCTGAGATTTACCAAAGATATGATAACTTTATCCCGTATCGTATTGTTGCTCGTGCCAGTTGGCGACTCAAGCAAGGCAATATTGCCGAGCTTTACCTCATCATCGTTATGGTTGGTACCATCAATGGTATTGAGGAAGTTATTTAGCTCATTGGCAATAACGGTGAGAGCATGTAGTATCACGCAAGTATTATTAGTTTTTCATGGCAATTAATGTATCACAAAATTATAATGATGAATATTAAGATTTTAGCGTATTTATACGTTAATTATCGTACGTATTAGTACTGATTTTTTTAATTGACAAAAAAAATAGCCGACCGAAGTCAGCTATTTTGGGGAGTTTAGGGATTATTGTCGAAGTGCAAATCTTAAAAAGTCTTGAATGTATCAATCACTCTACGAACACCAACAAAATGAGTGGCGTAGTATTTTTCGGGTAAATAACTAATAGTTACGCCTTTACCACGTGCGGCATGGATAAATTTTAGTCCACAGGCGTTGTGTTCGACGACGATTCCGACGTGCGAAACGGGGCTACGAGGGTTTGTACTACGGCGAAAGAAAACTAAATCGCCCGGAAGAGCCTCAGGCACGCACATTTCGTATCCGACTTTGGCTAATTCGGTACTGCACATGTCAAATTTGATTCCGCACTTGGCAAAAACATATCCGACAAAACCTGAGCAGTCGAATCCTTTGGGGGCTTTTCCGCCATAGACGTACTTAGTTCCTATAAATTTTTTGGCGTATCGCTGTATGTCGTCAGCTAATTTTAAATATGGGTCTTTTACGGGAGGAATAGAGGTCGCCTGCTTTGAGGCTTTGGTTGGGAATTCGTCAGTAGCAAACGCCACTACCGAATTGACGACTAACAACGAACCAAGTAAGCATTTTTTTAAAATCACGATTTACTGAGATTGGTCCGAGCAACAAAATTAAATAAATTATACGAGTAAAACAACAATTGCCTGAAAATCAGTAAATTAAAGTATTCTGCTTATTTGAAAATTGCAAGTTAAATGAATAAGGGCAATAATGAGTTAATCGAATATTTTGAATTTCTTATTTTTGCATAAATGTCTGATAATCAGCATTTTGTTATGATTTGCAATCATTTGCTATTCGACTAATTATTAAAGACTAACTTAGTCTATTGGGAGTTGTGCCGTATTTCTCTTTGAAGGCCTTTATAAAATGCGAAACGCTCTCGTAGCCAATCTCCATGCTGATTTCTGATACATTCTTGGTAGAATTTCGCAGTAAAAACTCGGCGTGTTCGAGGCGTTTTTGCTTAATCCAATGAGCAGGGGAGGTTCTGAATCTTTTCTCAAAATCACGCTTAAAACCCGACAAACTTCGCCCCGAAAGGTGGGCCAATTCACCAATAGAAAGCGGCTTTAGGTAATAATCATTCATCAAAAACTCTAAATCGGTTTTTTCGCCTTTGTAGATATTAAACAAAATACTTTTGAACTGATTGGAATAATCAAGCTCAATCAAATGCAATAAAAGTTCTTGCAATTTCAGCCGCAGAAACTGATTGAGATAAGGCGTATTTGAATGAAAATAGGGGAGTAGCGAATCAATGAATTTCTCGAAAGTGGCCGTTGAGTTGAGCTGTAAAATTGGCTCGGTTATTTGTGGATTTTTTTCATCGAATAACGCTCGGTTTTGGCTAACAAATTCTTTTAAAAGTTTCTCGTTGAAGAAAAAAACAAGGCTGCGGTAATTATTGCCCAGCGATTCGTTCATCGAATAACAACCCCGCTGAAAAAACAGAATCTGTCCTTTTTTTACGTGAATATCTTGGCTTGGCGATATAAATTTTTTCTCGCCCTCCAATACAAAAATGACGGCGTGTTCTTCAAAAAAAATCTCGTTGCGTTGCGGATACACATCGCTACGATACGCCACAAAAGTCATTTCTTGGATTTTTAATGACTGAAACTGCTCGGCTGATATGGAAGACGGAACTCGAAGCATAGCATCTAATTAAACGCACCGCCTTCTTTCAAGGCTTCGTATTCATCGCCGATGGCTTTGTATTGCCTCACCAAAAATTGCTGTAATTGCTGATTGAAAGCCACTTTTTCTTCTTCTGAGAGCGAAGCGTAAATATCTTTTAACTCTTGGTTGATGGCGGCACGCTCGGCATCGTTGGCGGCATTGATAGAGCGAATATGAAAATCTTTGAAATTGAAATCTGACATTCGGTTTCGATTATTTTTTCTGCAAATATCCGAAAAACATAGTGATTTACCCAATTTCACTCACGCCGCTTTAAACAAATCTGTAACTTCGTGGGGTTGAATACGAATCACATTGGCCAAAACCAGCAACACCAGTGTTTTTGAAGCAATTTTGCGGGGAATATTGGCTATCGAAGCAAACGTATCAACCGTAATATGTTCGTTATCGGCCAGATACTTCATAAGTGTACGCTCTTTATCGCCGTACTGAAACCTAATATTTTGCGATTTTCGCTCGCCTTTCAGAATCTCCCGAACTTCTTTGCTTGCCTGCACCGATTTGTCATCTACACGTACGTACACGCGGCGGTTTTCGGGATTACCGTCGAGGTCGAGATAATGCGGTTTGAGAGGACTTTTCTGGATATTGAAGATTAAAACTTCTCTTTCGTTTTCTACCACAACACGCTCAATGTCGTAGTCGATGGCAGGATAAATATGGCGTTCGATAGCCCGACGCAGGATGTATTCGTCTTCGTCGGCAAATTTTAATCCTTTGATGCTCTTGTCGTCGCCAATACCAATGATGAGTTTTCCGCCTTCGGTATTTGCAAATGCCACTGCCTCCCGAATGATTTTTTCGGGGTGATTGCTTTTCAGTTTAAATTCGATAAACTTACCTTCGCCTTTACGCACAATCTCTTTCAATTCCTTGAGGTCAAGGGTGGCTTTTCGATTCGGACGGTAATCTACCATCTGGCTGAAATCCGCTATCATTGCTCGAATGATTTGGTTTACGAAATCTATGTAAATCAATGCAGATTTACAAAAAATCGGTGGTGAATTTTTATCAATTAACGCAAATATGATGAATTTGGTTTAAATTGCCGACCAAAATTCAACTCTAAAATTATCATGAAAAAACTGTTTTTAACCGCATTGGCTATGATTATGAGTTACGTAGGAATTTCGCAACAAAAAACCATTGGAGAAGTCATTAGGCTCGACCCCGCTATCGACGAATTAATTGATAAAGATGCTAAAATCGAAGTTCTCGGCGAAGGCTTCGAGTGGTCTGAAGGCCCCGCTTGGGTCAAAAAAGGAGGTTATTTGTTGTTTTCGGATGTTCCGAAAAATATAATTTACAAATGGAAAGAAGGCGAAGGCGTAAGCGAATTTCTGAAACCTTCGGGTTATACGGGTATCATGCCTTATGGTAATGAGCCTGGTAGTAATGGTTTGATTATCAATAATTTAGGTCAATTGGTGGCTTGCGAACACGGCGACCGTAGGGTTTCGGCAATGCCTCTTGATATTGGTGGCAAACGTACATTGGCCGATAACCACAACGGCAAACGCTTCAACAGCCCCAATGATGTGGTTCAGAAATCGAACGGAGATTATTATTTTACTGACCCTCCTTACGGATTACCACAAAAAGAAAATGACCCAACCCGCGAGACGGGCATTTTTGGTGTTTATCGAATCGCTAAAGATGGTAAAGTTACGCTACTCGTCAAAGATATGACTCGCCCAAATGGCTTGGCTTTTTCGCCCGATGAAAAAATCTTGTACGTCGCTCAATCAGACCCCGAAAAAGCGATTATCAAAGCATTCAATGTGAAAGCCGATGGTACTCTGGATGGTGGACGCATCTTTTTTGATGCAACTCCGATGGTAAAACAAGGATTGAGTGGCTTGCCCGACGGATTGAAAATTGATAAAAAAGGGAATTTGTTTGCTACTGGGCCGGGTGGAGTTTTGGTGATTTCGCCAAGTGGAAAATTGCTCGGAAGAATAGATACTAAACAAGCTACAGCTAATTGTGCTTTCGACGAAAACGGAACTCTTTACATAACGGCCGATATGTATTTGTGCCGAATCAAAACCAAGACAAAAGGGGCTACTTTGTGATTGTTATTTGTTAATAGTTATTCGTTAATCGAAATATTTGTATGATGAAGTAACCCGTGGCACGGCTAAAGGGCATAAAGTCTGAATTTTGTCATCAGGCATCAGCCGTGTCACGGTTATTTACTTACAAGATTGATATTTTTGAGCCGCGGATAACGCAGATTTTCAATCGCTGATTTTCGCAGATATTCTGATAATCTGTGCTGCTTATATTGTTGCTGCGAAACATTTTCTTTGTTAACCTGCGTCACGATTATTTGCTTTTCGGATTGATATTTTTGAGCCGCAGATAACGCAGATTTTCAATCGCTGATTTTCGCAGATTCTCAAATTACGGCAGTGAAACCTGCTCGCTTTTTTCGATTAACGAATAACAATTAACCAATTCTACTTAACAACTCGGTTATTTTCATCTGGAAAAACAACGAGAGGTTTATGATTTTTAGCTTCTTCGGGTGTCATCCAAGCATAAGAGATAATAATCACGATGTCGCCTACTTCGGCTTTTCGGGCAGCTGCACCATTCAGGCAGATAATTCCCGACCCTCTTTTTCCTTTTATGGCGTAGGTTTCGAGGCGTTCGCCATTGTTATTATTTACTACCTGCACGCGTTCATTTTCCATGATACCCGCCGCTTCGAGCAATTCTTCGTCAATTGTGATGCTTCCTACGTAATTCAATTCGGCTTGTGTAACTTTTACACGGTGAATTTTTGATTTGAAGATATTTACAAGCATTTAAAGTTTGATTTTGTGGTATAACGCAAAATGCGGATGCAAAGTTACAAAATGAAATCCTTATACGTAAGATTTTGATTTTTTAAACATTCAGAGCTGGTTTGGGGTTGAATCAAATGTAAAACATCAAAAATTTTGGATAAAAAAAGCGTATTAATCACTGGCGGTACAGGACTCGTGGGTAGCCGCTTGACCGAATTATTGCTCAAAAAAGGTTACGAAGTGGCGTATCTGAGCCGCCGCAAAGAGCAGATTCCGAACGTAAAAGTGTATCAGTGGGATATTGCCAAAGGCTACATCGAAGATGGTGCGGTAGAATCTGCCGACTACATTGTGCATTTGGCAGGAGCAGGAATTGCCGATAAACGCTGGTCGGAATCCCGAAAAAAGGAGATTATTGATTCAAGAATCCAACCAGTTGACTTACTGAAAGATAAACTAACAAAAAGTAATAAACTCAAAGCGTTTGTGTCGGCTTCAGCGATTGGTTTTTACGGCGGAGATACGGGCGAAGAACGCATCGAAGAAAACCATGCGGCAGGTAATGATTTTTTGGCCGAATGTACAAAACTATGGGAGAAATCGGCCGATAAAATTGCTACTTTGGGCATCCGAACTGCAAAAATCAGGGTCGGAATCGTATTGAGCGAAAAAGGTGGTGCATTGCCTAAACTCGTCCAACCGATTCGGCTCGGATTTGGGGCCGCTTTGGGAAGCGGCAAACAGTGGATGTCGTGGATTCATATTGATGACCTCTGCAATGTATTTATTAAGGCCATAGAAGATGAATCTATGAACGGAGCTTATAATGCCGTAGCACCGAACCCAGTAACGAATCTTGAGATTACAAAAATGGCCGCCAAAGTACTCAAAAAGCCTTTTTGGTTGCCCAACGTGCCGAGTTTTGTCTTGAAATTGATTTTTGGAGAAATGGCAGTAGTGGTACTTGGTGGTAGCTATGTTTTGAATAAACGTATTGCCGAGACCGATTTTCGATACAAATTTACGGATGTGGAATCTGCCTTGCAGGATTTACTGCTTTGATGTAGAAAAATTACCCCCGACAGGGTTTTGAACGCCAGACGGCAAGTCACTGTCAGGGGTAATAATATTATTTTTTAGCAGGTACAGAGCCTAATTTTGTGATAACATCCATCGATAAATCATCGGCACCGTTATCTGAAGTATAAAGCAAAACAGGGTTCGATTCGCCTGCATTACCATCAAAATTTCTTCTGACTACGTAAGTATAGCCTTTTGCTTTGGCAACTTCGTTGGTCGCTTTTTGGATTTTCTGACGAATCTCGTTTATAATCTTTGCTGCATTTGCCTGATAGTCGGTCTGAAACTGCGTTTGTTCTTTTTCGATTTCGGCTTTCATTCCCTGAACCTCCTTCAATTTAGCATTTAGCTGCTCGCTTGTTAGGTTCGCAACGTTTTTCATCATTTCTTGATACTCGGCATATTTATCTTGATAAACCTTAACTTTTGCTTCGTTTTTAGCTTGAAAACGTTGCTGTTGAGCCGTAAGGGAATCTTGAAGAGCCTTGGTTTCTTTCAAACTCGCAAAAATATAGTCTTCGTAAGTATATCCGATTTTGAGTTTTTGTGCGTAAGAAGTAATGCTTAAAAGAATAAAAACTGTTAGAATACTGTACTTCATAATAGGTTTGATTGCTTTTGGATATTGATTTTATGATGCAAGTTAGCAAATATTCATCAATCGCTAATATTTTAACAGTTTTTAAGAAAATCAATTGTTATTTATTGGAGATAATCTTCTTGACAATCATTTCGGCGTGAATCCTTGAGTTTTCGATAAATAGGCTGTGGGTATCCATTCCGCCACAGATTACTCCTGCCAAAAAGACATTCGGCAGATTGGTCTCCATCGTGGTTTCGTCGTAGGTAGGTTTCATTATTTCATCGGCCGAAAGTTCAATGCCGATTTTACGCAAAAAATCGAGATTTGGTTGGTAACCCGTCATCGCGATTACGTAATCGTTCGGAATCACTACTTCGCCTTCGGGCGTTTTTATGCTAACATCTTTTGTGGTGATTTTGGTGATTTCTGAGTCGAAATAGGCTTTGATAGACCCTTCTTTGATACGATTCTCGATGTCGGGTTTTGCCCAATATTTTACTCTACGTCCGATTTCGGATTGACGAATTACCATCGTAACGTCGGCACCTTTTCGCCATGTTTCGAGTGCAGCATCTACGGCCGAATTATTGGCTCCCACCACCAAGACCTTTGTCATGGCATAGAAATGAGGGTCTTTGTAGTAGTGCGTAACTTTGGGTAAATCTTCGCCTTCGACATTCATCATAAACGGAATATCGTAAAAACCAGTTGCCAAAACTACGTTTTTGGTTTCGTAGTCGCTTTTGGTTGTTGAGATTTTGTAAGTAGATTTTTGCGGCGAGAGGTTGATGACTTCTTCAAAAAGATTGACGTTGAGTTTGCGATGCACCGCCACACGACGGTAGTATTCGAGGGCCTCGCTACGGGTGGGTTTGGCATTATTTGAAACAAACGGAATGCTGTCGAGTTCGAGCCTTTCGGATGTGCTGAAAAAAGTCATGTTTGAGGGGTAGTTGTACAGCGAGTTAACCAAACACCCTTTTTCGATGATGAGGTAACTTAGACCAGCCTTCTGGGCTTCTATGCCGCACGCCAAGCCAATTGGCCCAGCCCCAATGATGATTAAATCGTAAGTCATTTTCTTTGGAGTACGAAAAATAGAATGATTACACAACCATTCTATTTTCTGATTACTTTGATTCCTCCAAATTTAACGCTTAGAATCAATTAATCATTCCAAATCAGGAGGTAATTCTTGAATAGTGTAACTGAACGAGTCCCTTTTCGTATGCTTTGGTACTTATCAATTTTAGATTGGTTTCGGGGCGTTCGTCTTTAAAAAGTGGTGTTCCGCTTCCAATCATAATCGGGATGATTGAAATGTAAAATTCATCAATCAGGTTGTGTTTTAGTAATTCGTTTACGATTTCGGCACCACCATCGCAAAAAATGTTTTTACCTTCTTTAGCTTTTAGGTTTTCGACGAGCGTTTTGAGGTCTTCGGTATAAAATGTGATGTTACCGATGGGTGGTCTCTGAGTTCGGGTAATGATGTACGATTCTTTGTCGGCGTGCGGAAAATCATAACCCATCGAAAGGACTTTATCGTAAGTTTTACGCCCCACGATAACGGTGTCTATTGTCTGGATAAAATCATTGTAGCCGTAGTCTTCGCCTTCTTTTTCGACGATTGATAAAAAGTCGAGATTATCGTTTGGTTGAGCGATATAGCCATCTAAACTCATGGCTATGTAGAGGATTAGTTTTCGAGAGTTTTGCATGTTTTCAAATTTTGTGTGAATTATAACAACCGAAATAAACCTAATAGTTCGGATTTTGAGAAAATAAAAAACCATCTCGACGATGAGATGGTTTCGGTCGGGGTGACAAGATTCGAACTTGCGGCCACACGCCCCCCAGACGTGTACTCTAACCGGGCTGAGCTACACCCCGAATAAATGTTGTAGCAAGACTATAATTGGGTGCTAATTGTAAAAGAAAGTCAATAATTATGAACCACGATTAACCAATTATTACAATACAACCGCACAAAATTACGATAGATTCAAAAATATTCAAATCCTCTACTTTTTCTTTTTTTGTGGTGGCTGATTTTGCTGTTTGCCTTGATTTTCTTTCAGAATACGTTTACCTCTAAAATACAAATAGCACATAAAAGAGGCCAATCCAAACATCAAAAAATGATAACTATTGCTAAGTGTAGAGCCTTTGTAAACAAATTGGTCAACCCAAATTGTCAAAAAACCGAATGCTCCAAACGCAAATAATGCTTCTACTAATTTCATAATTAACTGCTTAATATTCCGATTACTTCAAATTTCTCAAAAACCTTTTCGCTGTGTGGGGCATCGGCGAGTTCGTCGGTTAAATCCTGACCAGCCCAATGCTCATAATGCTTGCCGTTTCGCCAAAGTCGAGATTTTGTTACATCATAGATTTGTCCCCGAAAAGCCACCCAAATTTCATCTTTATCTTGTCCGTTTCGGAGTGCCAGCTGGGCTTTTGTGTACGATTTCATAGTTTAATTATCGGCCCAAATTGTAATAAATGTTGTCCTCGTTTGAAAACCGACGGCTCGGTAAATTCTCGATACTGCCAGCCATAACTCACTCGATACGCTACTTTTCGCATCAGTTTACGTTTTCTGAACATCCCTTTGGTTTCTCTTTGGTAGAAATCAACCGAAAGTCTGTAATCAAAATGGCGATGAACATTGACCGAACCCATCACAAAATTAGGATATAGTTTGTTCTTTTCGGAATCTTGAGCCGGAAAAGACCACGAATATTGCGGACGGAAGTAAATTCCAGCCAAAACTGTTGAAAACTGATTAAAAATATCAAGATTCGACTTGCCGACTTTTACCCGATTTCGGAACATAACCGAAGGCCCGATACCTATACCAACATCATAAGACAGCACATTGTTTACATTTCCGATGGAGGTTCGGAGGCTACCCATCACTTCAAAGAAACCTCCCCAATAAAACTTTTTGAGGTAGTCGTAACGATTGACGGCCTTTAAGTAATGCTTCTGAAAACCATAATTGAGGGTTGTGATGAGATTACCACGCCGAGCCGAACTCGAATCTATACTGATAGAATAAAGACTTCTATTGAGAATTAACCAACCACTGTTTTTGAATGTCCAGGTCGAAGACGGTGAGCCAATCGTGATGCCATTGTAGCGAAGCGGCGACAGAAGATTATCTCTCATGGTAGAAATCCCAATACCAAATCCACCAACTCGGTAACGGTGTGGAGCGGTGCTATCAACTCTGATGTTTTCTAAAAGGGGTGTGTCGGGTACTTGTGCAAGTGCCTTGATTGTGAGAATTATCAAAAGAAAAGCTTTTCTTAACATTACCTACTGTTGTTTTGGTGTAGCAAAGTAATGATTTAACGATTCTAAAAACAAATACTTTTATAATCAATCCATATCTTTGTAAAAATCGAACTAAATTGCTTTCTAACCGACAAAAACCAAAGAAAATGTATTGCTATTTCAATGAAAAAATACAGCCAGTTGAAGATACAAGTCTCAAAATCAACGACTTAGGATTGCTGCGAGGATACGGACTTTTTGACTATTTCAGAACCTACAATGGTCGTCCGTTTCAGTGGGATTTGTATTGGGAACGATTCAATAATTCGGCCAGAATCTTGAGATTGACGAATCCTATCGAAAAAGACAAAGCGTATTCGGTTGTGATGGATTTACTCAAAAAATCGGGTTTGGATGATTGTGCTTTCAGATTTGTCCTAACGGGCGGATACAGCGGAAATAGCATTTCTTCTCCATCGCCTAACTTGTTGATTATCAGCGAGGTTATTCATGGCACAAACCCCGAAGAATACCAGCACGGTATCAAAGTAATTGGGTATGAATTTGTCCGTGATTTGCCCGAACTCAAATCTACCGACTACAAGCATTTATTGATGCTACAATCGGATATTAAAGCGGCGGGAGCAACCGATGTGCTGTTTTATAAAGATGGCGAAATCAGCGAATTGAGCCGTAGCAATGTTTTCATTTTTGAGGGCGATAAGCTGATTACACCTAATCGAAATATTCTGCGAGGAATCACCCGTCGCACAGTTATCGAATTGGCAAAACCTCACTTTGAAGTCATCGAACGTCCCGTAAGTCTCGACGAGTTTCTGAATGCCGAAGAAGCATTTACTACGAGTACAACCAAGCGAGTTTTGCCGATTACACAGTTGGACGATAAGCTCATCGGAGGTGGAAAAGTAGGCGAAAAATCAAAGTTTTTGCTCGGATTAATCAACGAAATGGTCGAAAAATGGTAAAAATAGCACTCATCTCCGTTGGGAGAGGGGCCGGGGGTGAGGTTTAAAGATTTTCACTCTAATACCAATGTACCAAACGCCGCAGGGCGATGAAATGCAGGCATTTTACCGCTCATCGTTGGGCTCCAACACAGATACAAGCAATCGGCGGGGCTACCCGACCAGTTTTTTTCGGAATGCGATTTGGTTGAGATAATTCTATAAAAATTGATTCGGTATTCTTTCTGTTTTTTACCAATCAGCTTAAACGGAATCTGAAAACTACCCGACCACGAATCTTTTTGGGCTTTTACATTGTGCGTGATACCCGTTTGTTCTGGTGCGACCATCTTAGTTGCGGCAGGTAAGGGTGCTTTGCCCGTCGGATTCTCAATAAAACCCGTCCAGATGGCATTGTTTGGATTGATTTCAAATTCTAAATAATGCTTAGGCGTTTCGAGTTCGTCTGAGATAAACAACTCAAAAACCTCTTGGTTATACATGGGTGTATTATGCTCAGTGTAAGTATTTTGTATGGTGAATGGATTGTTTCGGCAGTCGAATTCTACGTATAAAAAATCATCATCGTATCGGAGTTTTACGATGGTCTCTTGGCTGGCTTCTTTGCCATCGGTCGAGTTTTTGAAGTGTATTTCGGGCAGTGATTTCCACTGATTTTTGGCCAAATTGATTTGATAATCAGTTATCATAAACAGGATAAATTGAATGAATAATAACACGGTTTGATTTATTTTGATACACTACCTAATTTCAAAAATATCGGAAAAGTAACAATTCTTTTGCCTTCTCCCCAAAGGTTTCTCAAATCTGCCTCGACAATCGAAACAGGGTCTTGCTGCCTTGCCTTGATGTATTTTTGGGTACTCGACCAAGTACGCAAATACCCCAAATAATGCTCTACCGTCCAGTCGATTTCATAAAAAAAACGAGCGGTTTGGATATTTTCTAACGGAAACGGAATCGTCGAATATTCGTTTTCGATGTGTTTACGTTCTTTGTCCCAATATTCGCCCAAAATCGGTTCGTAGAGATGTCGCATTACAGCATCAATTTGTGGTTCGACCGAATTCAATTCATACATCCAAGTTGCAAAAATGCCATCATTTTTAAGTACACGTTTGATTTCGGGATAGAATTTATCAAAATTTAACCAGTGCAGAGCTTGGGCGACAGTCACTAAATCGAATGAATTATCGGCAAAAGGGGTTTCTTCGGCGGCCGAGATTAGGTATTCAATATTGTGGGCTTGGTGGGCGTTATCGAGTTGTTTTTGACTAATATCAGTTGCCGTAACGTGCCTAAAATATTTGGCTAATTCTTTGGCAGCTTGCCCATTGCCAGTGGCACAATCCCAAGCCGAATCGGTATTTTTGACCTGAGAAATAATAAATTCAAACAGTTCGGCAGGATATTCGGGGCGATATTGAGCGTAAATATCGGCTTGTTTTGAGAAGTTATCTTTCATAAAAACTCATAAATAATGGCAAATCTACATGATTATTTAACAAAACATGCCTAATTTGAAACTTTAAAACTCGAAACTTAGAAACCCAATAAAATATGCACTCACCAACCCTGACGCTTAACAACGGCATTGAGATACCACAAATCGGATTGGGGGTTTATGACCCAAAATTTGGCGATGAAACCTACAAAGCTGCCCTTTGGGCATTAGAACTCGGTTATCGGCACATTGACACCGCCAAAATCTACGGCAACGAAGACCAAGTAGGTAGAGCTTTGCGAGAAAGTAAAATACCACGTAATGAGGTTTTTATTACAACCAAAGTTTGGGACACCGACCAAGGTTTTGACTCTACCCTAAAAGCCTACGACCAAAGCCTCAAACAGTTAGGGCTTGACTATGTAGATTTATATTTGATTCATTGGCCTGTCCGGGATAAACGAAAAGAAAGCTACAAAGCCCTCGAAAAACTTTACCACGAAGGCCGTGTTCGGGCTATTGGCGTGTCGAATTATTTGGTGCCGCATCTCGAAGAATTATTTACTTACGCCGAAGTAATTCCGGCCGTTAATCAGTTTGAGTTGACTCCCTATTGTTACCAGCCCGAAACTATTGCGTTGTGTCAGGCGAAGGGAATTCAGATAGAAACCTATTCACCTTTGGTGCGTGGACTCAAGCAAAATGACCCAAGATTAATCAAAATTGCCGAAAAATACGATAAATCAACTTACCAAGTCTTGGTGAGGTGGGCGGTGCAGCAGGGTTTTGTGACGATTCCGAAGTCGAGCAATTACGAAAGATTAAAAGCCAATATGGATGTTTTTGATTTTGAACTTTCGGCAGAAGAAATCGCACTGATGAATACTTTTCATGATGGCACTCGTGTTGCCGACGACCCAATGAGTTATTTGTAAGCACAACGCTGACTGGGTTCAAAACCCTGTCAGCGTTAGCAGTGTCAAATATTTACCTCGTATGATAGAGCGTCAGGCCCGCAATAGGAGTTTCGAGGATGTTCTTCATCGCAACGCCTTTGTCGTTGGCTACTTGTCTTAAAATATCGCTGTAATAAAACCCAACCGAGCCAACTACGTGTACTTTCACTTCTTTATGATTGGGATATTTACAGACGTATTTATCAAAAAACTGCACGAAACAATCATAAACAAGTCGATAGCAGAACGGATGACTGCGATTGTCGAATAAAAACTTAGAGAAAGAAGCAAAGTACCGATTGGGGAACGGTTGATGATAGGCTTTATCTAAGATTTCGAGACGGTCTAAAGCTCCGTATCTTTTTATAAATTTCTCTCTGATTTCGGCTGGCATTTCCTTGTGTAAATAACTCAAAACGAGCGTCTTGCCGAGGTGTCCGCCGCTGCCTTCATCGCCAAGCCAAAACCCAAGTGCATCTACTTTAAATGCAATCTCTTGCCCATCATAATAGCAAGTATTTGAGCCAGTACCTAAGATACAAGCTATGCCAGCTTCGTGTCCGCAAAGCGAACGAGCGGCTCCGACAACATCGCTGTGGGCTTCGACCTCGCAGTTCTCAAAAACTTGCTGCAAAGCATCTCTGATAACTCCTGCTTTTTCGTCGTTGGTCACGCCAGTTCCGTAGTAAAACACCTTTGATACTGTGCCTTCACAGTGAGGTAAAAGATTGGCTTTTAATTCGTTAGCTATCGAATCTGCATCTTGATAGTAGGGGTTGAACCCTATGGTTTTTGCTTGTCCAACCACACGGTTTTCTTCTAAAATCCTCCAATCGGTTTTGGTTGAGCCACTGTCTGCTATTAATATCATTAGAATCGCTGATTACGTTAATTTTTAGTTTTGTTGATTTATTTTGAGGGTATCGCACACACTTACATCGCTTTATAAATCATATTCAAGTCATTGGCAATTTTCTCTTTTGAGAATTGTTTCAAATGCTCTTTTCCGTTGATAATGAGCTGATTACACAAATCAAGATTATTTAAGACCTGTGACATTTTCTCGGCCAAATCTTGATAATCTAACGGGTTGGCATAGATTGCTCCACTACCGCCAGCTTCTTCCAGACACGAGCCAGTAGCCGCTACAACGGGCAAATTATATTGAAAAGCCTCAATGATTGGAATCCCAAATCCTTCAAAAATTGACGGATACACAAACAAATCGGCATTGGCATAAAGATTCGGTAATTCTTCAAAAGAAACATTATTCAGAATCCTGATGTTCTGGAGTTTTCTTTGGGCAATATACTCTTCGATTTGTGTTTGGTAAGACGTTTTGCCACCAACCAAAACGAGTTCATAATCTGGCAAATTGAGTGCTTCAAATGCTTTGACGAGGGTCAATTGATTTTTGCGTTCGGCGATGGTTGCTACACAAAGAATGTATTTATTTATCTCGTTTTTTGAAGAGGATTGGAGAGGAATCGGTGGCGTGGTAATCCCCTGATAAACAACCCGAACCTTATCTTCTTTTATTCGATAAAAATCAATAATGTCTCTTTTGGTTTGCTGGCTCACCGCAATCACAACGTCGGCATTTTGGCATGCGTACTTAAATTTTTGGTTGTAAATCCAGCGGTCAATAGCAGGGTAAAGTTTGGGATAACGCAGAAAAATCAAATCGTGAATCGTTACGATAGATTTGACATTCGTTTTGCCGATTCCAAACGGTATTTCATTGCTTAATCCATGAAAAATATCAATCTTGTCTTTTTGTAAATCATTGTTAATCAGCCAACTACGCCAAAGTGGATTTTTGGTTTTGGGGTTTTTGATTTCTGATTTTGCCTTGACCGATTGGTAGAATTTATTCCTCTCCGAAACCTTCGGACTATACAAAAAGTAGTCGTTATCGGGGGCGTGTTGTAGCAACGCTTCGATGACGAACCGACTGTAATTTCCGAGGCCGGTATTATTGTTGAAAGCCCTTTTGGCATCGAAACCTATCCGCATAAGCTAAAAATGAACTACTTTTTACTAATTTTGTTGTTTAATTGAGTCAATTAGCACATAATTTTCTGGTTGCTTATCGACTCGTTTTGTTTTTATTCATCGATTAATGTCAGATTACCAAGTACATACACTGCCCAACGGCATCCGAATCATACATCGTCAAGTACCTTATACCCAGATAGTTCATTGTGGTATCATGCTCGATATGGGCAGCCGCGACGAACGCCCCGAACAAACGGGTTTGGCTCACTTTTGGGAGCATATGGCGTTCAAAGGTACAAAAAAGCGTAAATCTTACCACATTATAAATCGCCTTGAATCGGTAGGGGGTGAATTAAATGCCTACACAACCAAAGAAAAAATCTGTTTTCATGCTTCGGTTTTAGATGCTCATTTCGAGAAATCGGTTGAGTTATTGGTCGATATTACGTTTAATTCTACTTTTCCCGAAAACCAAATTGAGCGTGAGCGAAATGTGATTCTCGAAGAAATGTCGATGTATCTCGACTCGCCCGAAGATGCTATCCAAGACGATTTCGATGGAATAGTTTTCGCCAATCATCAGCTTGGAGCCAATATTTTGGGTACACAAGAGAGCGTGAAATCTTTTAATCGCAAAGATTTGCAGCAATTTATTGCTCAAAATATGGATACTGAGCGAATCGTACTTTCGATTGTGGGCAATATTCCGTTCAAAAAAGCGATTCAGATAGGAGAGAAGTACCTCAAAGATGTACCAACGACCAAAGCTACGCTGGAACGTACGCCACCCAAAAACTACAAACCACAGCGAGTAACTATCAAGAAACCAATCACGCAAGCACATTGTGCGATTGGCCGACCTGCGTATCCGCTCAATGACGAGAAACGTCTGCCGTTTTTTATGCTGGTAAATTTACTTGGTGGACCGGGGTTGAATTCTCGATTTAATATGACACTTCGAGAAAAACACGGCTTGGTTTATGGTATCGATGCCAATTATAGTCCGTTTATTGATACCGGATTCGTTGGCATTTATTTTGCTACTGATAAGGATAATCTCGAAAAGGCTAACTCTTTGATTATGAAAGAAATACAGCTTTTGAAAGAGAAACCACTCGGTAAGCAACAACTACACGCGACCAAAGAGCAATTGATGGGACAATTGGCAATGGCCGAAGAAAGTAATCAGAGTTTTATGCTTATGATGGCAAAAAGTATTCTGGATTTGGATAGAGTTGACTCGCTGCCAAGTATTTTTGATGAGATTCGTAAAATCGGTGCAACACAACTGCAAGAATTGACTCACGAAATGTTTGATGAGAACCAGCTGAGTCGTCTAACGTTTTTACCAGATTGATTACCATAGGATAAAAATATTAAGAAAATATAGTTATTGCGAAGTTCCTGTTTTAATTTTGATTTGTCAGAGAAAAAAAATCCCACATCCAGTTAGTAACCCTTCTTTTCCCCAAATAAACAACACAAAAATAAACTTGCTGAAATGGATTCAGTGAATCATATACTATTGTCAATTTTTGATGAAAAGGTCTTTACAAAACGAGCATAATTTGCGGAAAATCGTAAAATTGGTTGAGGATTTTTATCCGCAGTCCGCTGAGGTTGATTACGAAAAATTTAAAGACCAGTTAGACTTGGTTCGTGTACTGCATCAGCAACAAGTAAATTTTGTCGTAGTATTTGATACTCGTAAATTTCAACCTGTATTTATAAGCCGTAAGCAAACATTTGATGAAGATGATAATGATTTATCGCAAAGTATTCAGCGATTTATGAGTCGGCTAATCGACGAACACAAGAATTTTCCGAATGTATCTGTAGCTTGGACCATCGAAATTTTGAATCGGATGACTAAAGAAGAGAAAGAAAACCTTAGGTTTAGTTATTGCGGAGCAAACTTGATAAATCCTGACGGTGAGCGAAGTGTCTGGAACATTAATAGTACTTCTCTGGTAGTCGATGAAAACAATAATCCGCTTCTTGCTCTTCTCTTAATCAACAATGTGAGTCATTTGATGAAAGGCAAAGGATACTGGTTTAGATTTGAGGCTAATCAAAACAGAAAGGTTTGTACTTATTTCTCAGAATTAAACGAAACCCACGATGAAGACATTGTTTCGCCGAGAGAATTGGAGGTTCTGAAATTGATAGCAAAGGGTTTTGATACCAAACAGATTGCCGATAAGTTAGATATTAGCCCAAATACTGTTGATAATCACCGCCGCAATATGCTTGCCCGAACTGGTGCAAAAGATACCACGGCGTTGATTCAGATTTGTATTTTGAATGGGGTTTTATGATTTATCCCAAAAATTGCTTCAGATAATTTCTACTTGTTAGAATCGCCGTCGTTACATCGTCGATACTACCCTCATAAGCTTTATCCTCCACCTCAATTACCACAGGCCCACGATAACGAACATCGGTCAAGGCCGCAAAAAACGCACGCCAGTTGACGTCTCCCAAGCCTGGAAGTTTCGGTGAATGGTATTCTAACGGATTCGCCATAATACCAACTCTATCGAGCTTATCTTTATAAACTTTTACGTCTTTGAGGTGAATGTGATGCAGACGGTTTTTGTACTGATAAATCGGCTTGATGTGGTCCATCATTTGCCAGACCAAATGCGATGGGTCGTAGTTTAGCCCAAACAAAGGAGTCTTAAATGTCTCAAACATTCTATCCCAAATGGCGGGCGTGGTAGCAAGGTTTTTTCCGCTTGGCCATTCGTCGTAAGTAAACCACATCGGGCAGTTTTCGATACCGATTTTGATGCCCTCTTGCTCGGCAGTTTCGATGATGGGTTTCCAGAGTTTTTTAAATAATTTGAGGTTGTCTTCTACATTTTTACTCGGATTTCGCCCGATAAATGTATTCATCACCGGAATCCCGAGTGTATTACAAGCACGAATCACTTTTTTGATATGCTCAATATAAAACTCTGATTTTTGCTTATCAGGGTCGAGTGGGTTCGGATAATAGCCTAATCCAGAAATAGATATTTTTTTATCGCTCAAATACTTTTTGATGTAATCGACGTGTCTTGCATCAAGGTTATCAACATCAATATGCGTAACCCCCGCATAGCGACGAGTATCGCCATTATTGCTCGGCCAACACATCATCTCTACGCATTGGAATTGATGATTATGGGCAAAATCTACAACGTGTTCGAAGCCAAAGTCGGCTAAAATGGCACTTACAAATCCGAGTTTTAACATAGTTTTGTTGTTTTATGAATTAGTTTCTGGTTTATTTTGCGATTGTGAAATACCTCAATTAAATATAAAGTTTAGAAATCCGTGGCACGGATTACCTTCGGGCGTACGATTCTACCAATTATTGGTCAATAACCGTGTCACGGTTTTGATGGATTTATTTCAATATCTATAAAACTAATAACCCCAAACTTTATTCTTTTAATCCAGTATTATTATTTGGTTTCTCAAATGTCCACTCACTGCGTTCGAGTTTGCGTTGTGCTGGGTAAATTTCGCTAAGTGTGTTTGCTTCGTAAACCCGACCGTTTTTAATAACCATATTAATCGTATTTGAGTTACGAATGTTTTCGAGAGGGTTTTTGTCGAGGATAAGCAAATCGGCCAATTTACCTTTTTCGATACTACCCAAATCTTTGTCGAGTCCGAGAGCTTCAGCACCTTTGATGGTTGCTACTTTGAGGGCATCGTGGGTATTCATGCCGCCACTTTGCATCGACCAAAGCTCCCAATGATAACCCAAACCTTGGAACTCACCGTGACTACCAACCCCCGCCAATGCTCCTGCCTCAACCATTGATTTCATCGACTTAGCGTGTTTCTGAAAAACGTGTTCTTCTGGCATAAACCATCCGCTTACTCTACGGGTTTTTTCGGCCAATTCCTCATACGGCATAAAGTTTTGCATCTTTTTGTCGTGATAAGGGTTTTCGGTCTCAAAATAATAAATTTCGGCAAATGGCCCTCCGTAAGCAACCAAAAGGGTTGGTGTAACGCACATTTTTGAGTACGAAATGGTATTGACTACGTCTTTGTAAAGCGGATAAACCGGAATGGCGTGTTCGTGTCCAGGGTAGCCATCGAGCATATTGGTCATGTTGAGTTTATAATTCAACCCGCCCTCAGTTGTAGGCATCAATTTTTGGTCTTTAGCTGCTTTGATAATCCACTGGCGTGTTTGGCGGTTACCCGTCAAATACATTTTGATATACTTCGTATTGTAATATTTGCTGTATTGTTTGAGTACATTTTGGGTTTGGGTAGAATCTTTTAGATTATATGACCAAAATCCAACACCTGGTCCTGTCGAATAAATGCGAGGGCCAACGATTTTGCCAGATTCTACCATGTCTCCGTAAGTCAATACATCCGTTGTAGCAGTTTGAGGGTCGCGGGTTGTCAAGACTCCGTATGCGAGATTGGCGGCATAAATCCAGACTTGGTTTTTCTGAATGCCCCACTGTGGCCACATGTGGGCGTGAGTATCTACAAAGCCGGGGATAATCGTTTTGCCTTTGGCATCAATCACCTTGGCACCATTGGGTTTTATACTTCCTGCTTTTCCGTAAGATTTAATTCGGTTATTTTCGATAAGCAAATCACCGTTTTCGATGATTTCATTGCCATTCATCGTAATGATTCGTCCACCTCTTAAAAGAATCGTTCCGTTCGGAATATCACGGTTAAAATACAACTTAACCTCAACCTCTTGGGCTTTGTATTTAGGGTCTTCTTTTTTATCGGCTTTGGCCGTTTTGGCGTCTGTTTTTACTTTGACGGTATCAGTTTTGGCTTTATTGAGCGAATCTGCCTTGCGTTTTTCTTCCTCTTTTTTAGCAATTTTAAGGCTATCTTCAAATGTCTTCGATTTGTCTAAATCATAAACAAAATGATAACGCCCAAGCGACCAATGCACCTTTTTGGCATCGCCTGACCAAGCAGGAAATTCGCCACCCAATTCGGTTAATTTTTTAGCTGGGAATTGTGCATTTGCGGCATCCGAAACCGAAATATTTACCGTTTTACCAGTTTTCGGAATCGTTACTGTATAAATATCATTATTGACTTTTGCCAATGCTTTTTCGCCATCGGGTGCAATCATAATCTGTGATGCCGCCGAAGCTCTTTGTACTTCCATGGCATCGGCACCGGCTTCGGTTAGCATACAGTTATGAGCGTGCTTTTCGATGCTCATACCGTAGGTTGTAATACCCGTGATTTTGGCGTGGGCTTTTTCGTCGGTTCCATCCCAACGAATCGAAATCAATGCACCATCATTGCCACTAAGATAGATTCTGTCATTGTCTTTTGTAAAATGTGGCGTGCTTCTGCCGTTGGCTTTCTCAACAATCGTAACGTCTCCGCCCGCTGCCGGAATCCAAGCAATTTCACTTTCTGATTCGTCGGCTACTGGTCCAATCGAAGATTTAAAAGTCTGGGCTTTACTACGGATAAATACAATTCTGTCACCTTTGGGCGAATACGCTGGCTGAGTATAAAGTGCCGCAGCTTTAGTGAGTTTCTGGATATTATTTCCAGCCGAAGCTACGCTGTAAAGATTACCACCTTCGGGAGTCCAAGTCGTAAAGACAATCATTTTACCATCTGGCGACCAAGCAGGTTGAGCCTCTGTGAAATCATGATTGGTCAATCTTCGAGGTGTGCCGTTTGGTAAATCCATCACATAAAGACGATTGAGAGCTGTAAATGCCAATTGCCTACCATCTGGCGAAGGAACTCCATCTCTGATTTGCGAAATCAAGGTTTGGGTAGAATCCGAAATCGGATATTTGAAATCTAATCTCGGACCAAGTTCTAACTCCATATTTACCGTGAATGGGATTTCTACAGGTGAACCACCACCAATATTGATTTTGTAAATCTTGCCACCATAAGAAACCACAACCGCCTGATTATCTGGGGTAAATGCCATGCCGGGCAAGACCCCCATCGTTGCGATTGATTCTTGCTCATCTCTTTGTATCGGGTACGCCAACCATTTCTCATCGCCCGATTCTAAATTTCTTAGAACCAAGCCAGTTTTGTCTTCGTAGCGGCTACCATAAACCAGCCATTTACCATCGCTCGAAAGCGTTGGTGTAAACGCCGAACCGTAACGAGAGGTAATGGTTGTCCTTTTGGCGTTTTCACGGTCATAAACTCCGATTTGGTATTGAGGAAGCATTGCATTGTACGTCCAGCCACCATTGCGTTGCGAATAATAAATGTATCTTCCATCGTGACCCACTGCTGCATCAATCGTTTTGGTGCGTTCGCCCTCTACAAGTTGAGCTCCAGAGCCACCATCAGCGTGTACCATCCAGAGCTGAACGTTATTGATTCTACCCTTCGAGAAAACAATGTATTTGCTATCGGGAGTCCAATCGGCCGAGGGGATGTTTTGGTCGTTGTCTTTGGTTACTTGAATCGTGTCTTTTTTGTCATAATCAATGTACCAAACATTATCTGAGCCGCTTCTATCCGAAACAAATAATAGCTTTTTACCATCGGGACTAAATCTCGGATGCACGTCATACGCCAAACCTTTCGTAACGGTTGTAGCTTTTCCACCCTCCGAAGGCATTGTGTAAATATCTCCCATCAAATCAAATGCTATTGTTTTGCCATCGGGGCTTACATCTACCGAAATCCACGTACCTTCGTTGGCCGTCATCTTAAATTTACGGGTAGGTTTTAGTGGCAAATTCTTATACTTAGTAAATTGTACAGTATCTTTTTTTGTAGTATCGGTCATTGGTTTCCGCCAGCTCAGTAGGTTTGTTTGTCGAGCCGAAACAATTAACCCAAATGAGAAAAGCAAAACGCTGAAAAAAATAAAAATCGCCCTGCGATTCAGATAAAAGTTATTCATAAAGTTAAGGTTTTATGATGTTAGAGAATTGGTTAATTGCTTGATAACCAATTTGATAGTTTGTTAAATTGTGTAAGGTCGTAAAACTACAAAAAAGGTAGATGCTTTTACAAATAAATTAACGAGTTTTGTAGATGAACTATCAGCACTTGTCTATGTTTGAGACAAAGGTCCGAAAATACAAGCAAGTTTGTGGTTCTATCAATCACTTCTAAACTAAAAAGCTTCTTCAATGAAACCCTATTACTTACTTTTATTACTCTGTCCGCTGTTAATAAAAGCCCAAAAAAAGCCACTTACGCACGATGTTTACGATAGCTGGAAAAGCGTTGGTGAGCGTCAACTATCAAACGATGGCAAATGGGCTGTTTTTGCAATTAACCCGCAGGAAGGCGACGGAAATCTGATAATTCAATCGCTACAAAGCGACAAAAAAGAGAATATTGCGAGAGGAAATGATTCGAAAATCACTTTTGATTCCGAAAACGTAATCTTCAAAATCAAACCTCAATTTCAGGCAACCAAAGATGCCAAAAAAGCAAAAAAGAAAAAAGACGAAATGCCCAAAGATTCGCTCGGCATTTATGCTTTTGCCAATGCCAAACTAAGTAAGATTCCGAAGGTTTCTTCGTATAAAATCCCTGAAAAAGCAGGCGGATGGCTTGCGTATCTGACCGAAAGCCCTGCTCCGAAAACTCCCAAGAAAGACTCGACTTCTAAAACCGAGACCAAGAAGAAAGCACCCAAGAAAGAATCAGAAGATAATGGCTATAAATTGGTTTTGCTCAATCTTAAAACCAATACCGAGCAATCTTTTGGATTTGTGACCGAATACGATTTTCCGAAATTTGGTAAATACCTTTCTTTTGTTTCTACGGGTAATGACTCTACTCTTAAATCTGGTGTTTATGTTTATGATTTAGAAAAAGGACAATTGACTTCGGCATTTGAATCGAAAGGTAAATTCCGTAAACTGAGCTTTACCGAAACTGGCGATAAATTATCATTCATTGCCGATTTAGATACCAATACCAAAACTCAGATTCGTAATCCGAAACTGATGCTCTGGAAAAACGGCGAGAAAGCTGCCGAAACGATTGCCGATAACCAAAACAACCCAACGAAAGATTGGTTTGTCAATGCTGATTATGCTCCGAGATTCTCAAAAGATGGTTCAAAGTTGTATTTCGGAACGAATCCTAAGCCTTTGGTGCCAGATACGACACTTTTGGCCGAAGAAATCGTAAAAGTTGACATTTGGAATTACAAAGACGTGCGTCTGCAACCACAACAGTTGGTTTCGGCCGAGCAAGATAAAAAGAAGGCTTATCTCTCGGTTTATGATACAAAAGCAAAAAGTTTTGCTCAGTTAGCCACCAAAGAGATTCCGACGGTAGAGTTAGCCAAAGATGGCGATGCTGATTTTGCGATTGGGGTTTCGACTTTGCCGTACTCAAATGCTCATTGGGATTGGCACGGGCAAGGCGATATTTACTACATCAATTTAAAAGATGGCAAAGCTACGCAAATTGCCAAAGGCATCATGGGTGCCAATAGCGTAAATGCTTCGCCCGACGCCAAATACATTACTTGGTTTTCGGATGCCGATACGGCTTATTTTGCGTATTCGATAAAATCGGCAAAAGTCATTAAAATGACTAACGATAAGAAATTTACCAATGCCGACGAAGACGACCATCCTGATTACCCGAACGCCTACGGAAACGCAGGCTGGACCAAAAACGATGAGCAATTCTTAGTTTATGATAAATTTGATATTTGGGCAATCAATCCAAACGAACCATCAAAACTTACGAATCTTACAAACGGAATCGAAAAAGGATTAACATACCGAAACATCCGCCTCGATACCGAAGAACGTAGCATCGACCTCAAAAAACCGCTTCTTTTTAGGGTTTTTGATAATAAAACCAAGCAATCGGGTTTTGTTTCGTACAATAATTCAAAAATAAGCCCTTTAATAATGGGCGATTACAATTTTACGTTTGCGACAAAATCTAAACAGTCGGATGCTGTGTTATTTCAGCGTTCTAATTTTAGAGAATGCCCCGATTTGTACGCTACCGATTTAAGTTTTAAGAATATCAAAAAAATATCGGATGCTAACCCACAGCAAAAGGATTATTCTTGGGGAACTGTCGAGATGGTTAAATGGAATTCACTCGATGGCATTCCGCTCGAAGGGTTACTCTACAAACCCGAAGGATTCGACCCATCGAAAAAGTATCCGATGATTACATATTTCTACGAAAAAGAATCAGATAATATCAATGATTACCGAGAGCCAAGCCCGTCGCGTTCGGCCATCAATTATTCTTATTATGTAAGCAATGGTTACGTATTATTTGTACCAGATATTGTTTACAAAATCGGGTATCCTGGAGAGAGTGCTTACAATTGTATTATTCCGGGTGTGCAAAGCATTGTAAATAAAGGATTTATAGACGAAAAAAGACTTGGCGTACAAGGACACAGTTGGGGAGGGTATCAAACAGCTTATCTCATTACCAAAACCAATCTTTTTTCAGCGGCTGAGTCGGGGGCACCTGTTGTAAACATGACGAGTGCTTACGGCGGAATCCGTTGGGGAACAGGCCTTTCACGTCAGGCACAGTACGAGTACACGCAAAGCCGAATCGGTGGAAACCTTTGGGATAAATATCCACTTTATATCGAAAACTCACCGTTATTCTCGATTCCTAAAGTAAAAACACCAGTTTTGATTTTGCACAACGATGCCGACGACGCAGTGCCGTGGTACCAAGGAATCGAAATGTTTATGGCATTGAAACGCCTCAATAAGCCCACTTGGTTGCTGAATTACAATGGTGAACGCCACGGAATCATGCAACGGCATAATCGCAAGGACTTTAGCATGAGAATGTCGCAGTTCTTCGATTATTACCTAAAAGATGCACCGATGCCGCAATGGATGAAAGATGGCGTACCTGCTGCCGAAAAAACACTGAATTACGGACTCGAAGCCGCAAAATGATGCATAAATAGCGTTGAGGTCTTTTTTATACTATTAGTGTTTTAATCTATGATTGAGGTTAAAAGTAAAAAACATTTGTAGAATTAGCGAAAATTCACTACTTTTGCCGCTGGTACAAGAAAAAAACCATTTATCAAACTGACTAATTGCGTTGAACTGATTATCTGTTGAATAAGTTTCTTCGCTACGTATATTCTTGCTAAAATACCATTCTTTGAAACAACTATACGTATGTTTCGGAATGGTTTTTTTTATTTAATTTGCTTAAAATCAATTAGTTATGGGTTTATTTAAAATAATTCTAAATTAGTAAAAGATATAAAAAAAATCAAAAAAGGTTTTTGAAGCTATCAAATCGTAACTTAGTTTTGCAGTCTGAAAAATAGGCTTAATATCTTCATACTATAATATGATTCGTAGATTGTATAAATCCTTCTTGTCTGTTGCTGTTACCTCAATGTTATTATTTGGTAATGCTTCGGCACAAGATTCAACAGCAACCGCCGCCGCTCCGGCCGCAGGCGGAGATATCGCAGCAGGTAAAACCCTCTTCGAGAATAACTGTAAGGCTTGTCATAATCCCGATGGTGAGAAATTGACAGGGCCCGGTTTGAAAGACATCACAAAACGTCGTGATTTAGCTTGGTTGGTTAAGTGGATTCAAAATCCAATGGGAGTTATTGCAAGTGGTGATAAGTATGCAAACGACTTGTACAATCAGTACAACAAAACTCAGATGACAGCATTCCCAGCTTTGAAAGAAGCTGATGTGCAAAATATCATCGCTTACATTGATGATTATAATGCACCAAAAGCTGCCGCTCCAGGTGCCGTTGCTGCTGCTTCGACTGCCGAAACAGGTGGTGGTGGATTCACAAGTGTAATTATGATAGCTTTGATTGCTATTATGGCACTTGTGCTTGTAGCATTGCTTGCAATCTTGCGTTTGTTGAGCAAATTGGCAGGTGTTGATACAGCCTCTACTGATGGCGTAAGTTCTGTAAGTTTCGGAGAGAAAGTAAAAGAAATTTTCGGTAACAAAACAGTACGCTCGGCTATCATTTGGGTATTTATTTTATTGGCGGTTAAAACAACACTCGATGGTCTTTACGGAATCGGTGTTCACCAAGGATACGCTCCAAAACAACCAATCAAATTCTCGCACAAACTTCACGCGGGAGATATGAAAATTAACTGTGCTTATTGTCACACTGGCGTTTACAAAGGAAAGCAAGCTGGTATTCCTGCGGCTAACATTTGTATGAACTGCCACAATGCAATTAAGACAGGTTCTCCAGAAATTCAGAAAATTTACACTGCAATCGAAAGCAATAAGCCAATTGAGTGGGTTCGTGTACACAACCTTCCAGACTTGTCTTATTTCAACCACGCTCAGCACACAAACGTTGGTGGTTTAGATTGTACAAACTGTCATGGGGATGTTAACAAAATGGAAGTTGTAGAACAACGCTCTACATTGACCATGGGATGGTGTATTGACTGTCACCGCAAGACAGAAGTTAATGGTAAAGACAATAAGTATTACGATAAATTGATGGAAGCTCATAATAAGACAAGCAAAGGTGCTATGAAAGTAGAAGACATTGGCGGTCTTGAGTGTTCTAAATGCCATTATTAATATCAATCAGTTGCCTTGTATAAGGCAACTGAAATTTGCTAACAAAAGAATTATCATATTCCTATTATATATATGGAAAACAATAATACGAAAAGATACTGGAAAGGGGTTGAGGAGTTGAAAAATGACATTGAATTCGTAAAGAACGCCAATCGTGAATTCAATATGGATGATGTGGAAGAAGGTACACATCGCCGTGATTTCTTAAAAGTATTAGGCTTCGGGATGGCAGCTGTTACATTAGCAGCCTGCGATGCACCAGTTCGCAAAGCAATCCCTTACTTAAATAAACCAGAAGACGTAGAGCCGGGTATCCCTAACTGGTATGCTTCTACGTATTCAGATGGTGGCGATTATTGCAGTATTTTAGTTAAAACTCGCGAAGGTCGTCCAATCAAAATAGAAGGTAACAAGTCTTCAAGTATCACAAAGGGTGGGGTATCGGCAAGAGTACACGCTTCGGTATTGAGCCTTTATGATAACGAGAAATTGAAAGCTCCTCAAAAAGGTTCTTCTGAAATCTCTTGGCAAGACCTCGATAAAGAAATTATTGCAAGTTTAGCAAAAGGTGGAAACATCAGAATTGTTTCAAATACAATCCTTTCACCATCTGCAAAAAGTGTAGTTGCTGATTTTATTGCAAAATATCCATCTGCTTCACACGTAGTTTATGATGCAAATTCGGCATCTGGACTTCTTGATGCAAACCTTAAGTCTTTTGGTCAGAGAGTTATTCCTTCTTATGATTTTAGCAAAGCTAAAGTGATGGTAGGTATCAATGCCGATTTCTTAGGAACATGGATTGCCCCACTTACATTCTCTGCACAATGGGCCGAGACTCGTAAAGTAAGTAGCAGCAAAAACGGCAAAAAAGAGATGTCACGTCATTATCAGTTTGAAACTGGTATGAGTGTAACAGGTGCAAATGCAGATTACCGTGCAATGATTAAGCCTTCAGAAGAAGGAGCTTTTGTAGCAACATTATACAACAAATTAGCTGCTGCTTTAGGTGGCTCACAAGTATCTGCTCCTTCTGTAACGGTTGATAATCTTGACAAATGTGTTAAAGAACTTGTAGCGGCAAAAGATGCTGCTTTAGTTGTGTCGGGTTCGAATGATGTTTCGGTTCAGATATTAGTAAATGCAATTAATAATTTACTTGGTAGCTACGGCACTACAATTGATTTAGGTAATCCTGTTAATTATCGTCAAGGTAATGATGCAGCGATGAATACCTTTATTGATGAAGTGAAAAGAGGGCAAGTAAATACAGTAATATTCTACGGAGCGAATCCAGTTTATGACCACCCAAGAGGTGCCGAATTAGGAGAAGCTCTAGCAAAAGTTTCTACATCAGTATCATTTGCCGACCGTGCAGATGAAACGGCTTCAAAATGTAAGTACATTGCACCTGCTCCTCATTATCTTGAGTCTTGGGGCGATGCTGAGCCTAAAAAAGGTATGTACTCATTGACCCAGCCAACAATCTCATTGATTTTCAACACTCGTCAAGCTGAATCAAGCCTTTTGACTTGGGCAGGTTTAGACGGCGATTTCCATAAGTACCTCAAAAACTACTGGGTTACAAATATCCTTGGTGGCAAATCTTGGATTCAAGCATTGCACGATGGTGTATATGAGCCAAATGCAGGTGCAACTCCTTCGGGTGCCTCTTTTGATGCCTCTGCATTAGCAAGTGTATCAATCACCAAAAAAGGAAGTGGCACAGAAGCATTTTTCTTCGAATCAGTAGCTATTGGTACTGGTAGCCAAGCAAATAACCCTTGGTTACAAGAGATGCCAGACCCAATCTCAAAAGTTACTTGGGAAAACACAGTTGGTCTTTCTCAGAAAACTGCTACAGAATTAGGTCTTGAGCAAGGAGATATTGCTAAAATAACAATCGGTAAAGGTTCTATCGAATTACCAGTGTTGATTCAACCAGGTCAAGCACATGGCACAGTTGGTATCGCAATCGGATACGGGCGTACGGCTGCTGGTAAAGCCGGTAATGTTGGTGCAAGTGTTTATCCATTCTTTACAAACGGACAACCTTGTGCTGGCGATGTTAAATTAGAGAAAGTTAAGAGTGGATATACATTGGCTCAGACTCAAACACACAATACGGTGATGGGTCGCGAGGCAGTTGTTCAAGAGTCAGTATTAGGCGAATTCGTCAAGAATCCTAAAGCTGGTCGTTTCGAACCACATATTGAAACTTCAGACGGTCTGAAAAAACCATACCAAATCACACTTTGGAATGGTCACGACAAGAAAAACCACTCGTGGGGAATGGTTATCGACCTTAACTCATGTACTGGTTGTGGCTCTTGTTTAGTGAGCTGTCAAGCCGAAAATAACGTTGCAGTAGTAGGTAAAGCAGAAGTTGCACGTGCCAGAGAAATGCACTGGATTCGTATCGACCGTTACTATAGCTCAGATGCTCCACACGAGCAAGGTTATAGCATCAGCGGATTCAAAGCAATGGAAGAGGCATCTGAAAACCCAGAGGTTGTATTCCAACCAATGATGTGTCAGCACTGCTCAAATGCACCTTGCGAAACTGTATGTCCGGTATTGGCGACAACTCACAGCTCAGAAGGTCTTAACCAAATGACTTATAACCGTTGCGTAGGTACACGTTATTGTGCCAACAACTGTCCATATAAAGTACGTCGTTTCAACTGGTTCAAGTACTTCGAGAATGATAACTTCGACTTCCACATGAACAACGATTTGGGTCGTATGGTACTGAACCCAGACGTTACAGTGCGTTCGAGAGGTGTTATTGAGAAATGTTCAATGTGCGTTCAGCGTATCCAAGCTGGTAAACTTACAGCTAAGAAAGAGCGTCGTCGCCCAGTTGATGGAGAAATCCAGACGGCTTGTTCACAGTCTTGTCCTACAAATGCAATTACATTTGGTGATATGCTTGACGAAAACTCAGCAATTTCTAAATTGTTATCTGTAGAGAAAGAAGGTCGTGCGTTCCATGTTCTTGAAGAAATCAATGTTCAGCCACAAATCAGCTACTTAGCAAAAATCCGTAACAAAGATGGAGCTAAGAAAAAAGCCGAGGGTGCTGCTCATGCCGAACACAAAGAACACGCCTAAGAATGATTAATTGTTAATTGGAAAAATTAGTACTATTAGCAATTAGTAAATTACAATCAGCAAATATTAATAAAGAAACAGGTTTAAGTTTTTTAAATAATTAAAATATGCACGTAGTTTCGCCAATCAGAGAACCACTTGTAACAGGTAATAAAACTTACCATGATGTAACAGTGGATATTGCAAGACACGTAGAAGATAAACCAACCAAAGAATGGAAAGTAGCTTTTGCCATTTCTGTCATCGTATTACTTTACGGTGCGGCATGGGTATTTTGGACTTGGTGGGAAGGTCTCGGTGTGTGGGGTCTTAATAAAACAGTAGGTTGGGCATGGGATATTACCAACTTCGTATGGTGGGTAGGTATTGGTCACGCTGGAACCCTAATTTCGGCAATCCTTTTACTATTCCGTCAGAAGTGGAGAACATCAATCAACCGTGCTGCTGAAGCGATGACAATCTTTGCCGTAATTTGTGCGGCTTCGTTTATCTTGATGCACATGGGTCGTCCGTGGTTAGCACATTGGGCGTTGCCACTTCCTAACACTTTTGGTTCACTTTGGGTTAACTTTAACTCGCCATTGGTTTGGGACGTATTTGCAATCTCGACATACTTCTCGGTTTCTTGTTTGTTCTGGTACATTGGTTTGATTCCTGATTTGGCAACAATCCGTGACAGAGCAACAGGTGTACGCAAGAAAATCTACGGTGCTTTGGCTATTGGCTGGACTGGTGGTGCAAAAGCATGGGCAAGATACGAAGACGTTTCTTTGATTTTGGCAGGTCTTTCTACTCCACTCGTACTTTCAGTACACACAATCGTATCATTTGACTTCGCAACATCGGTAATTCCGGGATGGCACACTACCATCTTCCCTCCATACTTCGTTGCGGGTGCGATTTTCTCAGGTTTCGCAATGGTACAAAACTTGATGTTGGTAACACGTGTAGTTTATAAATTAGAAGATTACATCACAATCGAACACATCTCATTGATGAATAAAATCATCACTGTAACTGGTTCTGTTGTAGGTGTTGCTTATATCACTGAGTTTTTCATTGCAGCTTATTCAGGAGTTGAATATGAGAAATATGCATTCTTGAACCGTGCGACTGGTCCGCTTTGGTGGTCTTATGCAGCCATGATGACTTGTAACGTAATCTCTCCACAGATTTTCTGGTTCAAGAGCTTGAGAGAGAATATCGTCGTATCTTTCGTGATTGCGGTTGTTGTAAACATCGGTATGTGGTTTGAGCGTTTCGTTATCATCGTAACATCACTTCACAGAGATTATCTACCTTCGAGCTGGACGTACTTTACTCCACGCCTTGGTGATATTTCTGATTATATTTTCTCATTCGGATTCTTCTTTACAGCATTCTTCTTATTCTCTAAATTCCTTCCAGTAATTAACATGGCAGAGGTTAAGAGTGTATTGAAGTCATCGTCTGAGAAAAAAGAAGAAAAAGTAAAAGCACATTAATAACATTTATTCAATAGTCGTTTTTGTTGGACTTTGAACTAAGAAATAAAAAAATGGCAGATAAAAAATATTTAGTTGGTGTTTTTGATGATGAAGAGGTTGTTGTTCACGCAGCCGAATCTGTAAGACACGCAGGTGTTAAAATTCACGAGGTTTATACACCATTCGCAATCCACGGTCTTGATAGAGCATTAGGTTATGCTCGCCCTCGCATGGGTGTTGCCGCCTTCTTGTTCGGTATCACGGGTACTACATGTGCTTTGTTGCTTACTTTCTGGACGTTGGGTATCGACTGGCCGATGAATATTGGGGGTAAAAATTTCTTCCCATTCCCAACAAACGTACCTATCATGTTTGAGTTGACAGTCCTTTTGGCTGCATTCGGTATGTCATTTACGTTTTTTGTGATGGAAGATTTAGGTCCTACTGCAAAACCTATCATTTTTGATGAGAGAAGTACCGACGATAAATTCGTAATGGCCGTAGATTTATCAAAGAACTCTATGTCAGAAAGCGAGATTACGAGCGTACTCAAGAATTCAGGTGCTGTAGAAGTTAATGTTAAAGAAGCATAATTAGATAGAAACCCAAAAGGTTGTTATTCTTCTTATTTATAATTGAATATTTTTATTGTAGATAAAATGAAATTTTCACTCAAAAATATAGCTTTTGCATTAGCAGCTGTAACATTCACATCTGTTGCCTTGACTTCTTGCAATAGCAATGATAGCACTGGTTGGGAATATGCACCAAATATGTATAATTCACGTGCATACGAACCACTTACTTCTTGGAGAGATAATACAATCAATCCTACGAAGAGTAATATGAGAGAACCAGTTTCAGGTACGGTATCACGTCGTATGTACAACACGCAGTTTCGTCAAGGCGATAGCACTGTTGTAACAGACTTGATGATTTATGAAGCAGATACGATTACCGTAGCGGAGCAAAACTGGAAAAACCCAATCGCTTGGTCTGAGAAAGTCGAGGAAGAAGGTAAAACTCTTTACGAAAGAAATTGTCAGCATTGCCACGGCGAAACTGGTAAAGGTGACGGTCCAGTAGGAATTGTTTATAAAGGGGTTCCTAACTACTCAGTAGGCGTTTATAAAGAAATGAACGACGGTCATATTTTCCACGTGATAACTTACGGTAAAGGTCGTATGTGGCCACACGCTTCGCAAGTTAACCCAGAAGAACGTTGGAAAATCGTACATTATGTACACCGTTTACAATTAGGAAATTAATTGTTTTTAGATAAAGGAATATTTGTTTATTAAATCATCAATCCTCTATCTATTTAAAAAGTTTTAATTAGAGATAGAAAGTAAATTATACTATAATGGCTCATCACACTCACGAAATTCCTTCATTAGAAGAAAGATTTGAGTTTACTCCAGAACTAAAACGTAAACTCCTAACAGGTGCTATACTTGGGGTAGTTTTGGTTGCCTTGGGTGCGTTTCTTATTTCAAAGCATTGGTCAATTGGTGTTTGGGAAGCTCATGGTGGACATGGTGCTGAAGGCGGGCACCATGAAGGTCATGGTGAACATGGGGCAACTCTATTGCATCGTATTATTGCCAACATCTGGATGAACAGCGTCTACTTCTTAGGTATTTCGGTAGTAGGGGCTTTCTTTATGGCATACAATTATGTAGCCAAAGCAGGTTGGTCTTCAATCATCAAGCGTGTACCAGAAGCATTCCCTTCATTCATCATAGTTCCAGCAGCTATCTTGTTGATTTTGTTCCTTGTTCCATCAACTCGTCATATTGTTCTTCACTGGACTCATGATGGTATCATGGACCCAGCGAGCGAACACTACGATAAAATCATTGCTGGTAAAGCATGGTATCTCAATGTGCCATTCTACTTGGTGCGTATTGTTGCATATTTCGTAATATGGTATTGGTTGTGGATGCAGATGCGTAAGCAGTCTTTATTAGAAGACCAATACGGCGGATTAGACCATTATTATTCAAGCCGCAAGTATGCGAAGATGTTCTTGATTTTCTTTGCTGTTACATCTTCTACATCTGCTTGGGACTTGTCGATGTCAATTGATACACACTGGTTCTCAACAATGTTTGGTTGGTACCATTTGGCGAGCTGGCACGTTGCAGGTCTTGCTACAATGATGCTTACAATCTTATTGTTGAAAGACAAAGGATATTTGAAAGCAGTTACTGAAAACCATTTACATGATTTAGGTAAATTTATGTTTGGTTTCTCTGTATTCTGGACATACGTGTGGTTCTCGCAATACCTTTTGATTTTCTACGCTAACTTACCAGAAGAGACAATTTATTTCCGTGAGCGTTTCACAGGTCATGATGGAAGATACTGGTGGCCATTCCACTTAAACTTCGTGTTTAACTTCTTCTTCCCATTGCTTATTTTGATGGCAAGAGACTCTAAAAGACGAGTTACATTCCTTAAATTAGCTTGTGCATTCATTATTATTGGTCACTGGTTCGATTTCTATCAGATGCACATGCCGGGTATAGCTAAAAACCAAGGTGGTATCGGTATTATTGAATGGGGAACAACATTGACTTTTGCATCATTGTTTATCTACTTTGTAGCTAACCAATTATCGAAAGCTAACTTGTATCCTAAGAACCACCCATTCTTAGAAGAAAGCTTACATCACGATATTTAATTTTACATTTTTTTAGGTGATTAAAAATAATTTTTTGGTCACCTAAAATATTGATATTCATTAGTTTATTAGCGATTTTTATTAGAAAGGTGTAGCTGTTTAGTTATTTTTTTTAATAAATTTCAAAACAAAATTCTTTCACAGTTTTTTGTATATAGGAAATTGAAAGGTATTTATTTTAATCAATATGACTACTTTAATAATAATACTTGCGGTTGTGTTCTTGGTGTTGACCATCATGGTTATTTCCAAGACTCAAAAACTTTTAAAAGGTATTAAAGGCGAATCTGCAGAAGAACCAACCTCGGCTGTTGATAGTGCTAATGATGCCAATGCGTTTGGGTTGCTAATCTTCTGGGTTATCAGTGTGATTGGAGTAATCTGGTCATTCAATGAATACAAAGGAGATTTTCTAATCAGTGGTAGAGAAATCTGGACAGCTTTAGGAGATGTACCAGTGGCGGCGTCGGAGCATGGTAGAACTACAGACTTCTGGTTTTGGGTTTCAATGCTTGTAATTACGGCAGCATTCTTCGTAGTAAATAGTGTATTATTCTACTTCCCTGTTAAATATCGTTACAAAATAGGTCGAAAAGCCTTCTTTTACTCTCATAATAACAATTTGGAGAAAATCTGGACGTTGGTTCCTGCTGTTGTGATGGCTGGTTTGGTTTTTACGGGTCTCCAAGTTTGGAATAAAACAATGGCTGATGCTCCAGAAAACGCAGAGGTTGTAGAAATTATGGGCAAGCAGTTCGGATGGCAAGTTCGTTATCCTGGTGTTAGCGATAATAAATTAGGAAGATACAATTACAAATTGACTGATAATACAAACGAATTTGGAATTGATTTGAGTGATGAGGCATCTTTTGATGACTTCACTAACAACTCAGAAATCCACATTCCAAAAGGTAAGCCAGTTCTTTTGAAGATTCGTTCACGCGATGTACTCCATAGTGTTTATATTCCTCACATGCGTGTCAAGATGGATGCGGTACCAGGTATGCCAACAAAATTCTGGTTCATCCCAGAAAAAACAACTGCCGAGATGCAAGCAGAACTTGGCAATCCTGATTTCAAATACGAGATTGCTTGTGCCGAAGTTTGTGGAAGAAGCCACTTTGGTATGCGTTTAGTACTTGTTGTTGATGAGCCTGCTGATTATGAAAAATGGAAAAAAGAGCAAGTTCCATTCTTGACTCAAAATCCTGATTATTTGGCCAAAGTTCCTGACAATCTGAAAGCTAAGGCAATGAAATATACCGAGCCTGCGGCAAGCGATAGCACTACTGCAAGTGCAGGTGGAGTTGTAACTAATGCATCATTAAGATAATTCAAGAAATTTAACGATTAAATTATATAAAAATCATGGCAGCAGTAGCACACGCAGAAGCAGAAGTTCATGGACATGACCATGCTCATGAGCATCACGAGCCAAGTTTTATCAGAAAATATATTTTCTCAGAAGACCATAAAGTTATCGCCAAACAATACCTTATTTCGGGCATGGTTTGGGCTGTTATTGGTGGTTTATTATCATTAGTTTTCCGTCTTCAATTAGCTTATCCGGGTATGGATTTAGGTTGGTTAAAACCAATCCTTGGCGAAAGATGGTTTGACGAAACAGGAAAACTTGACCCTAATTATTACATTGCTTTGGTAACAATGCATGGTACTATAATGGTGTTCTTTGTATTGACAGCTGGTTTGAGCGGTACTTTCTCAAACTTTTTGATTCCATTGCAAGTAGGAGCAAGAGACATGGCCTCAGGTTTCATTAATATGTTGTCATATTGGTTCTTCTTCTTGTCAAGTGTTTTGATGTTCGGGTCACTGTTTGTTGAAAACGGTCCAGCCGGTGGTGGTTGGGTGATTTATCCACCCCTTTCAGCTTTGCAAGATGCAGCTCCTGGGTCTCAAGAAGGTATGACCCTGTGGCTTATTAGTATGGCTATATTTATTGTATCAAGCTTATTGGGTAGTATAAATTACGTTACTACTGTGATTAACTTGCGTACAAAAGGTATGACATTCGATAAAATGCCATTGACGATTTGGGCGTTTACATTTACAGCAATCTTGGGTATCCTTTCATTCCCAGTTTTATTATCGGCCGCTTTATTGTTGTTGTTCGACCGTCACTTTGGAACAAGTTTCTATTTGTCAGACATTTATATCAATGGTCAAGCATTACCAAATCAAGGTGGTAGCCCAATTTTGTTCCAGCACTTGTTCTGGTTCTTAGGTCACCCAGAGGTTTATATCGTAATCTTGCCTGCATTAGGTATTACATCTGAGATTATCGCAACTAATTCACGTAAACCAATCTTTGGTTATAAAGCGATGATTTTCTCAATGTTGGGAATCATGTTTCTTGCCTTTATCGTGTGGGCTCACCACATGTTTATGACAGGTATGAACCCATTCTTAGGTTCGGTGTTTACCCTACTAACATTGATTATTGCAGTACCTTCGGCAGTAAAAGGATTCAACTATATTACTACATTGTGGAGAGGTAATATCATCTTTACACCTGCAATGATGTTCTCAATTGGTCTTGTTTCGTTCTTCATTTCTGGAGGCTTGACTGGTATTATTTTGGGTAATAGTGCATTAGATATTCAATTGCATGACACATACTTTGTTGTTGCACACTTCCACCTTGTGATGGGTTCTGCGGCATTCTTCGGTATGGTTGCGGGTGTTTACCACTGGTATCCTAAGATGTTTGGTAGAATGTTGAACAATACAATGGGATATATTCACTTCTGGGTGACATTCATTGGTGTTTATTTGGTATTCTTCCCTCAGCACTATTTAGGTATTGCTGGTTTCCCAAGAAGATATTACCAATATACAGGTTTTGATATTTGGGATGGTAAATACCAAGATTTGACAATCCTTTCGACAATTGCAGCTATTATTACATTCGCAGCTCAGTTGGTATTCATGTTCAACTTCTTCTATTCGATGTTCTATGGTAAAAAAGCAACCGCTAACCCTTGGAACTCAAATACTTTAGAGTGGACAACACCTATCGAGCCAGGTCATGGTAACTGGGAAGGAGAGATTCCTACGGTTTATCGTTGGCCATACGATTACTCAAAACCAGGTGCAGCTCAAGACTTTATTCCTCAAAATATTCCATTCTCAGCAACTCCTGAGTCTAATTTGCCAGAAGAAAATGAGCAGATAAAAATGGAAAAAGAAATTGAAGGAATCAAATTTGATTACAGTATTCCTGATTGATAAATAGTGATTGGAACCTTGATTTAAGCGTATTTCAGAAAGAAAATTGGTTGTGTAATGATGAACAATGGTGTATCTACTGTAATCCCTTTAAATCAAGGTTCTCTTTTTAGAAAATTAGGACTTTGGACAATTGGTGCTGTTTATTTCCTAATTTTAGTTGGAGGTATTGTAAGAGCAACTGGAGCAGGTATGGGTTGCCCAGATTGGCCAAAATGTTTTGGTACATGGGTTCCACCGACAGATGTCTCTCAGCTTCCAGCAAATTACCAAGAGATTTTCGGAGCAAAACTCAAAGGTGAAGTTGTCTTTAATGTCGTAAAGACATGGACCGAGTACATAAACCGCTTAATTGGAGTACTAATAGGAATCTTCATCTTTGCTACATTGTTAGCTTCAACTTCCTACTGGAAAAAAGACAGAGTCATTTTTTGGTTGAGCCTTATTTCCTTTTTACTGGTAGGATTCCAAGGCTGGTTAGGCTCAAAAGTAGTATCAACAGAGTTGTTACCAGTTATGGTGACGCTGCACATGTTACTCGCAATAGTTATCGTATTTATTTTGCTTTATGCCGTTGCGAGGTCTTATGATAGTGTTGTTACTGTTGAGAAAATTTCAGATAAAAGTTCATTGAATATTTGGTTGATAGCAATTATCATACTGTCACTGGTACAAGTTCTTTTGGGAACTCAAGTTCGGGAGTCGGTTGATATTGTATCTAAAATGATGGGAGAATCTCTTCGTAGTGAGTGGGTTGATAATCTCGGAATTAAATTCAAAATTCACCGTTCGTATTCGATAATTATTGTCTTGATTCATTTGTATTTTGCTTATGCAATTCGTAAGAATTCGGCCTCAAAAGGAATCATCAATAAATATACGAATTGGTTGTTGGGGCTGATTTTCATAGAAATATTGTCAGGAATTATCATGGCATATTTTGCGATTCCATCAATTGCCCAACCTGTACACTTAACCTTAGCAACAATTGCACTCGGTTTACAATTTGTAATGTTGTTATTTTTGAATAAAGATAAAGTTTTTCAGAATTCAAGTGCCTAAATTCTATGTTTTAGAAATAGGCTTTCCAAATGGAATCTACGATAGCAAATAATAATATAGTATCTAAAGCCAAGGCTTTTTATGAGTTAACAAAGTTTCGTTTATCGATGACGGTTGTTTTCTCAGGAGCTTTTGGTTTTGTTTTAGCTTCAGAGTCAGTCGATTGGATAAAAGTAACACTTTTTGCAATAGCTGCATTTGCAACAACCGCTTCGGCCAATATCATTAACCAAATCATTGAGAAAGATTTAGACAAATTGATGGGTCGGACTCAGAACCGTCCACTTCCAAGCGGTAGATTAACGGTTAAAGAAGCAATTTTGTTCGGATGGGTGATGGCTGTAATTGCGGCTTATCTGTTGTTTTACCACTTCAATATTCGTGCTGGTGCTTTGGCTTTATTGTCAATGTTATTGTATGGATTTGTTTACACGCCTGCAAAAAGAATTGGACCAATCGGTGTAGCAATCGGAGCAATTCCTGGGGCTTTCCCGCCAATGATTGGATGGGTCGCTGCTACAAACCATTTTGGTCTTGAACCAGGAATATTATTTGCAATTCAATTCTTTTGGCAATTTCCACACTTTTGGGCAATCGCTTGGGTTTTAGACGAAGATTATAAAAAAGCTGGTTTCAGATTATTACCCGCCAATGGGAAAGATTTGAATTCGGCCATTCAAATAATGATTTACACTCTATTTTTATTGCCATTGTGCTGGGTACCATATTACCTTGGAATGACCGGTATTAATTCAGCAGTGATTGCAATGATTTGTGGGGTGTTGTTTTTGGCTCAGACCTTTCAATTGATGAGAAAGGTAAGCGACAAAGCTGCTTTACAGTTGATGTTTGGGTCGTTTATATATTTACCAATCGTACAGATTGCGTATTTGTTAGATAAAATTTAAGACAAGGAGGAGAGATGGCAAAAGATATTGCAGTACAAGAGACTCCAAAAATTCCATTATCAGTCAATAAATGGCGTTTTATAACTTGGATGTTTATAATTACCATAATTATGCTGTTTGCTTCGCAGACGAGTGCATATTTGGTAAAAAGAGCCGAAGGTGCTTGGAATGAATTTGAGATTCCGAAAATCTTTTGGTACAGCACAGTAATTTTATTGATTAGTAGTATAACGATGCACTTTTCGTATAATGCTGCTAAGAAAGACAATCAAGGCTTGTTGAAGTCTATGATTTTAGTGACTTTTGTACTCGGGATGTCATTCATGGTGATGCAGTACCTCGGGTGGCAAGATTTACAAAAACAAGGAATTTACTTAAAAGGTAATGTTTCTGGCTCATTTTTCTACGTTTTTACAGGTCTTCACGTAGCACACTTAGTAATGGGTGTAGGAGTATTAATAGCTACGATGATATTTGTGTTTCGTTCACAAGTCAACGCTGGAAAAACATTGTTGATAGAAAATTGTACCACCTTTTGGCATTTTCTTGATTTACTTTGGTTATATTTGTTCGTGTTTTTACTTTATTTCAGATAATTGGTTAGTTCATTGTTCTGAGTTTATGGTATGTGTTTTGATTCAATTTTAAAGACTTATCAAACTCGAAACTCTAAAAGTTATGGCAGTTACAAAAACTTCACTCAATCCTGAGCATTTGACATGGCAAGGGGGCGTTCAGCCGATGAAAGTTGGCTATGGAAAATTGATGATGTGGATTTTCCTCCTTTCCGACACTTTTACGTTCTCGGCGTTACTTGTTTCGTATGCGTTGGTACGTTTCAGTTTTCCGGCGTTCAATGATTTGAACCCAACAATGACCCATGCTACATTTGAATTTTCTCAACAATGGTGGCCAATCCCAGAGGCTGTTTTTGAAGCTGTACCATTTTTGCACGGCGTAAAAGCACCGCTGGTATTCGTTGGTATCATGACATTTATCTTGATTTTCAGTTCAGTAACTATGGTATTAGCTGTTGAAGCTGGACACAGAAGAGATAAAGCAGATGTTGAGAAATACATGTTATGGACAATCTTAGGTGGTTTTGCTTTCTTAGGCTCACAAGCTTGGGAGTGGACTCATTTTATTCATGGCTCAGAGCATGGCCTTAAATTAGCTTCTGGCGAGACAATTTTCGGAGCTAACTTAGTACAAAACGAGTACGGCCCTCCTGCATTTGCCGATTTCTTTTTCTTTATTACTGGTTTCCACGGTACTCACGTATTGTCGGGTGTTGTATTGAACGTATTGATTTTCTACAATGCTGCAAACGGTGTTTACGAAAAACGCGGACACTATGATATGGTCGAAAAAGTAGGTCTTTATTGGCACTTTGTAGATTTAGTTTGGGTATTCGTATTTACCTTCTTCTATCTCGTTTAATAGTTTAACACATTGAAATTATTGTAAAAATGGCAGAGCATACACATTCTGAAGAAGCCGCAAAACCACAAACCAAAGAACTTTGGAAAACGTTCTGGATTTTGCTCGGTATTACAGTTTTTGAGTTTATCATCGCGTTTACGGTAAGTGCCGACACGATGAAATGGACTAAAATCGGAATCTTTATCATCCTAACGATTGTTAAGGCGTATTATATCGTAGGTATCTTTATGCACCTTAAACATGAAGTTAAATCATTGATTTGGACAGTAATCTTACCATGTATTTTTGTGGTTTGGTTGATTGTTGCCCTTATCATGGAAGGTGGATTTATCTTCTCTTACAGATAAAAATTAAATATGAAAAATACTCAAAAAGTCGGAATACTGATAGGAATATTAGTTATTCCGGCTTTAATTTTTTTATTCCTAAAGTTTTTCGGACAGAACTATTACAACCTGCCGTATTTGTATCCGCAGGTTGATGATTACGGAAATGCGGTAGTTAAGAATGGCGATACAGTTTTTCATCAAATACCTCGTTTTGAGTTGATTGATAAAGACGGAAAAGTATTTAGTTCTGATAAAACTAAAGATAAAATCTACGTTGCTGATTTCTTTTTTACTCGATGCGGTACGATTTGTCCGAAACTATCAAAATCTCTCGTGAGAGTGCAAGAAGCCTACCAAAACAATTCGGATGTACTGATTGTTTCTCATACAGTTGACCCCGAACACGATAAAGGCGAGGTTCTGCAAAAGTATGCGGCAGATTACAAGGCAATCGATAACAAGTGGTTTTTTGTGACTGGTGATAAAGCCAATTTGTACAAATTGATAATTGAAGGCTACAAATTACCAGTTTCGGATGCTTCGATGCTGAACAAACCAGAAGATGCTTTTGTACATTCTGAAAAGCTACTTTTGATAGACAAAAAAGGATTTGTACGTGGTATTTACGACGGAACAAATAAAGCCGATGTCGATAGGTTGATTACCGAAATTGACATTTTGTTAGGTTCATTTATGAAGAAAAAGTAAAATTTATGGAAAAATCAGTAGAAGCCAAATCAATGCGATGGATTAACATCTTATCAGTAATTATTCCACTTGCGGTAGCGTTATTGATAGGAATCCGCCAAAAAATTGATTTAGGTGCTTGGACAAAACAGTTACCCCATATCATCGGAATTATCAATTCTGCGACCTCGATTCTTTTAGTTTGGGCATTGATTCTGATAAAAAACAAAAACATCGAAGGGCATCGTAAAGTCATGTGGGCAGCCTTTGTGCTGGGTGGGTTATTTTTGTTGTGTTATGTTACCTACCATATTTCAAATCCATCTACTTCTTATGGTGGTGATGGCCCGATTCGTTATTTTTATTATTTTATATTAATCAGCCATATTTTGCTTTCGATTGTGGTTTTACCATTGGTTTTGAGAGCAATGTTTTTTGGAGCGACTGGGCAATATGAAAGGCATAATAAAGTAAATCGTTATGCGTTTTACATTTGGTTGTATGTATCGGTTACGGGTGTAATAGCCTATTTGATGATTAAACCGTACTATATTCACTAATAAATAGTTAAGGTTATGTTTAAGAAAATATTTTTTATCGTAATTCTATTCATTGCAAATACTACCATGACTATGGCTCAATGTGCCATGTGCAGGGCTTCGGTGGGTAGTAATCTGAGTGAAGGCAAAGGCGTGATTGGTTCGGGTATCAACGATGGTATTTTGTACTTGTTGTCGGTGCCTTATATAGCTATCGGTACAATGATTTACATTTGGTATCGAAGTGCCAAGAAAAATAGGGTTGTTAATGCTTAGATATATAAGGCGGGTTCACCAATCCGCCTTAATTTTTTGTCGAAATCCAGATTTCAACATATTTTACAATTGAAAAATAAATAGTATGCTTGCATACTATTATTGAAAAGTATAAATTTGTAACACTTCATATAAAACTAAAAACCAAAATCTAACTATGTCCATTGCAAATATCGAAGGGATTAACTTCAATCTTACCGAGGAGCATTTAGCTGTTCAAGCCGCAGCGAGAGAATTTGCACAAAACGATTTATTACCCGGAGTAATTGATAGAGACACCGAAAGCCGTTTTCCGACCGAGCAGGTCAAGAAAATGGGCGAATATGGTTTTCTCGGAATGATGGTATCGCCAGAATACGGCGGTGGCGGAATGGATACCATCAGTTATGTGTTGGCAATGGAAGAAATCTCGAAAGTCGATGCCTCGGCTTCGGTGATAATGTCGGTCAATAACTCATTGGTTTGCTGGGGTTTAGAGAAATTCGGCACAGAAGAGCAGAAGAGAAAATATTTACCCAAATTAGCGACCGAAGGTATCGGAGCGTTTTGTTTGTCGGAACCAGAAGCTGGCTCGGATGCGACATCGCAGCGTACAACAGCCGAAGACAAAGGCGATTATTATTTGCTAAATGGCACAAAAAACTGGATAACAAATGGTAATTCATCGGATGTTTGTTTGGTGATTGCTCAGACGAATCCAGAATTGAAACACAAGGGAATCAATTGTTTGATTGTCGAAAAAGGTTGGGAAGGATTTGCCGTAGGCAAAAAAGAAGATAAAATGGGAATCCGTGGCTCAGATACACACTCATTGATGTTTACGGATGTGAAAGTGCCAAAAGAAAATAGAATTGGCGATGATGGCTTTGGATTTAAGTTTGCGATGAGTACGCTTAATGGTGGACGCATCGGAATTGCGGCTCAGGCCCTCGGAATTGCGGCTGGAGCGTACGAATTGGCGGTAAAATACTCGAAAGAACGTAAGGCTTTTGGTAAATTGATTTCGGAACATCAGGCAATCTCGTTTAAATTGGCCGAAATGGCTACAAAAATCGAAGCTGCGAGGCTTTTGGTGTATAAAGCTGCCAGATTGAAGGATGAAGGCAAAGACTTCGTAGAAGCGGCTGCAATGGCCAAACTATTTGCATCAGAGGTAGCGATGTGGGCTACAACCGAAGCTGTGCAGATTCATGGTGGTTATGGTTATGTGAAAGAATTCCATGTGGAGCGATTGATGCGTGATGCCAAGATTACTCAGATTTATGAAGGTACTTCAGAGATTCAGAAATTAGTGATTGCGAGAGAGATTTTGAAATAAAACTTGTAAAAAACTAATAATTCGTTGTACTAAAAAAGGCTCATTTTGAGCCTTTTTTTTGTTATTGAATGCTATAAATCTAAGTTTTTTACCATCAAATTAGAATAAATCGAATGAACTTGACGTTATCGAAATTAGATTATTTTTAGAAAATTCCATGTTTTTTCTTAATTTTGTATGACGAAAAAAACATTTTAATTTTTTTTTTTGTTTGGATTTTTAAGAACAATTATTAGATTTGTCCAAATTTGCTACTTTTGCAGGTAAAATAGTTCATCAATAAAAGATACTAAGCTGAAAACGAAAAAAACTCTTCATAAAACTTATGGAAGATTATAATAAAATTATCGAATCGCTGGGCGTGAAATTTGCCAAAGCACGCCATATCAGAATGCTACAAACCATTCGTATCAAGAATGTGTATGATGTTGAGAACCAATTGTTGGTGCTGTATGATGGAGATGTGAAGCTCGAAGGCAACAACGAAAAAGTAGAACCAGGTGATTTATTGTTTATTCCTGGTGGCAAGTACGCAACGTTGGTTTATGGCAGTGGCGAACCAAAAAATATCTCTTATGAAGAATTCATGACCAAAAGAGATAATTATTTTGAGTCGATGCGTGACCCTTCGACCATCGGTAAAATCCAGAATTCGTTCGGATTAGTTGCGTTTGAAGCAAAGGTTTTTGATTCAGTAAACTTTTTTACTTCGCTCGATATTCCGCCATTTTTCATCAAAAAACATACAAAGTTAGGTCTTTTGATTCATGATATTTTGGCAGAAGATTTCTCGGATGAAGCTGGACGTGGACGCGTGATTCGTAACAAAACCGAAGAGATTGTCATTGAGGTTGTGCGTCATATCTTGCGTAACCGCATGTTTGTTGAGCAGTTGGCCACAAACAGTACGTACTTCAAAGACCCACGTTTGATTGATATTTTTGCATACATCAAAGATAATATCGCTGGTGATTTATCGAACAAACAATTGGCAAACGTAGCCAATGTATCAGAAGATTACGTAGGTCAGTATTTCAAGATGTTGACGGGTATTAATCCGCAGGATTATATCGAGTACCAACGTATGGAGGCCGCCGTGACTTTACTTCGTACAAGCAAGAAGAGCATCAGAGCAATTGGCTCAGATGTGGGCTACAAAGATACGGCTTATTTCTGCCGTCGATTCAAGATGATGTTTGGTATTCCGGCAGGAAAAATGCGTCGTCGTGAGTCGTTATTGATTACGTAAAAATCAGAAAACAAATACTAAAAACACTAAGCAATCAAACAAATTTGGCGGCTTAGTGTTTTTTATTTATACCAAAACCAAAAAATTGTATGTACATCGTTTACGGGATTCCGAATTGTGATACGGTAAAAAAAACGCAAACTTGGCTAAAAGAAAATCAGGTAGGGTTCGAGTTTCATAATTATAAAAAAGATGGAATTACGACCGAAAAACTCGAAAATTGGTTGAATCAAGTTTCGATTGATGAATTAATCAATAAAAAAGGAAGTACTTGGAAGGCTCTATCCGAAGAAGAAAAGGCATCGGTTGTGGATGCTCAATCAGCCATTGCGGTAATTCTTAAAAATGAATCGGTTATCAAAAGGCCATTGATTGAAGAAAACGGAAAAGTAGTGGCGTTGGGATTTGATGCTAAGAAGTACGAAGAGATTTTTAAATAAGATGCTTTGAGAATGATATATCCGTGACACGCAAAACGTGCCACGGTTTTTTTATTCGATAATTCGTAATTTGGCAAAACTCAAAAGAAGCGTTTTTTCGCCTTGTGTATCAAACTGAATCGTTGCTTTGCGGTCGGTTCCGTTGATGTCCATTCGTTTTACCAATCCAAAACCAAACTTCGGATGCTCGACTTTCATTCCTTCCTTTAGCCCAGAAGTATCGCTCGGCTTGAAATCGGCAGAAGGTGTGTGCGTGGCTGCGGTAGTGGAAGTGCTACTCGTAGAGGCCGTTGCAGGCTTATTGTTAGTTAGTTTTAAGCTGAATGCACTGGTAGCTGGTGTATTTGCTGATTTTTTCTCGAACCCACCATACGAAGTAGTTATTCTGGACTTGGCTTCTTCTAAAAACTTCGCATCAATTTCATTCAAAAAACGACTTGGTTCGCAATAATTCAGGCGACCATAATTGTAACGTTGCTCGGCGTATGAAAGCGTCAGTTTCTTCTCGGCACGGGTAATTGCCACATAGAAAAGACGGCGTTCTTCTTCTAAATCGCTACGGTTTTGGAGCATCATCTGCGACGGGAAGAGGTTTTCTTCCATCCCGACAACATAAACGTATTTAAACTCCAGTCCCTTAGCTCCGTGAATCGTCATCAGCGTCACTTTGTCGTTATCGCCTTCTTCTTCTGGTTCATCGGCAGTTGTCAATAAAGAAACCGTTTGCAAGAATGCACTCAGGCTTTTTTCTTCGTTTTCGGGGTTATCGACAAATTGCTTGATGGAGTTTAGCAATTCTTGCACGTTCTCGTAGCGAGCCAGCCCTTCTACGGTTTTGTCTTCGTAGAGTTCACGCAAGATACCCGATGTTTTGGCGATGTACGAAGCCACAGTGTAGGCATCTTTGTCTTCGCTCAACATCAACTTAAACGACTTAATGAGATTGGCAAAGTCTTCGATAGGAGTGGTAGCTCGCCCAGCGACGTATTGACCGATATTTGAAACGACCTCCCAGATAGGTTTGTAGTTTTCGGCTGCCGTAACGACAATTTTGGCAACGGTAGTGTCGCCAATTCCACGTTTAGGAAGGTTTATGATGCGTTTGAATGCTTCTTCGTCGGCTTGGTTGACCGCAAAACGCAGGTAAGCCAAAAGGTCTTTGACTTCTTTGCGTTGGTAAAACGAAAGCCCGCCGATGATACGGTATTTGATGTTTAATTTACGGAGTTGTTCTTCAAATGCACGAGATTGGGCATTGGTTCGGTACAGAATCGCGAAGTCGTTGTTACGGAGTTTTTCACGATTTTTTACCTCGAAAATGTTGGTAGCTATTAGGCGACCTTCTTCGTTATCAGAAGATGCCTTGATGACCTCAATTTTAGAACCCTCTTCGTTATCAGTGAATACTTTTTTCTCTAATTGTTCTTTATTTTTTGAGATTACCGAATTGGCGGCATTGACAATATTTTGGGTCGAACGATAATTTTGTTCGAGTTTGACAACCTTCAAATCGGGATAATCGGTTTTGAAATTCAGGATATTCTGAATATTGGCTCCGCGAAAAGCATAGATACTTTGGGCGTCATCGCCTACTACACAGATGTTTTCGTGTACCGCCGATAATTTCTTGGTGATGAGATACTGCGAGACGTTGGTATCTTGAAACTCATCGACCAAAACGTGTTTGAATTTGTGTTGATATTTATTCAATACATCGAGGTGGTCTCTAAAAAGGACATTAGTGTTGAATAGTAAATCATCAAAGTCCATTGCATTAGCCTGAAAACAACGTAGAGCGTAAGTTTTGTAGATGCGACCGATTTCGGGCATCCGGGCGGCTTTGTCGTCTTCGGCATAGATTGGATTATTGACGTAAGCCTCCCACGAAACTAAAGCGTTTTTGGCGTTTGAGATACGATTCAAAACATAATTTGGACGATAAACTTTATCGTCTAAGCCTAACTCTTTGATGATTGTCCGAATCAGTGATTTTGAATCGTCGGTATCATAAATCGAGAAGTCAGAACTGTAGCCGAGTCTTTTACCTTCAAAACGGAGAATCTTTGCAAAAACCGAGTGGAAGGTTCCCATCCAGAGATTTTTGGCATCGCTACCAATGATTTGCTCAATACGATGACGCATTTCGCCAGCGGCTTTATTGGTAAAGGTCAATGCTAAGATATTGAAAGGGTCAACGCCGTTTTGTATCAACCACGCAATGCGATACGTAAGCACGCGGGTTTTGCCCGAGCCAGCACCCGCAATAATCATAAGTGGGCCTTGGGCATGGGTAACAGCTTGAGCTTGAGGTTCGTTGAGTTTTGAAAGGTAATCGGTCTGATTCACGTGCTTTTCTACTATTTAGGACGGCAAAATTACGCAAGTTTTTTGATTTAACCGTAATCGGGAGGGAGTTAATAGTAAACGGATTCTGAGGAATAATTCGAGAATAGAATGGCTTGTTACAGATGTTTATCTGCCAAATTAAATGCAATAATAATTTTGGGAAATAGAAAAAGAGAATTGGAGAAATTGTGTTCTGTAATGGGGAGAAAACTGTTGATGAAGACACAACTAAATATAAAACGCCGAGGCAATGTGAAAAGTTTTGTTAATGAAAAATAGTTTAATTATTTTTCATTAAATTTGAATTTTTAGAAAATACATAAAAATATGAGGCAATCAATCATTTATGAAGTAAGCGTGAATTACATTGGGACATTGAACGAAGTGCGTAAAAGAGAGCCTTTTGTGGTATATTTTTCTAATTTGAAGCGAGCGATTGAGGCATTGCAAACAAACTTGGCGATTAATGGTTGGGAACAAAAAAAGGTAAACTACACCGCAGTTTACCGTACTTTGAAAATCAAGGAAAAATTTGTTTGCGATTATGATGTGGCGAGGGTAAAGTTTTTTCAGATTACGATAAGCAAAAAAACATTAAACCCACACTTTTCGACAATGGGTATTGATGAACACCCGCAGGCGAAGAGGGTTTGAATGAAATTTAACAAATATCAGCCCACGACTTTAGTCGTGGAAAATAAATGGCGGATGAATTAAAACCGTTTTAACGGTTTAGTAAGTCAGAATGGCTCATCGAATGTTAGTCCGTAGTGTTCCATAAATTGTTTGTATTCGTCTCAAAAAGTTACCTTTTTATGGTGTTCTTCTTGGTTTTGGATGTATCTACGTACTTTAGCTAAGTGAGATTCGCTAACAGCAAATGCTCCAAAGCCAACTTGCCAAGCAAACTTCGGATTGGTGAGGTTTTGTTGATTAAAGGTGTGTGAACTACTCCCTTTGATTTGCTTCATAATTTCAGAAACTGATTTTTGAGGATTGAGCAGAAAAAGTAAATGAACATGGTCTTCGATTCCACCAATAGAATCTACAAAGCATCCGCAGTCAATTAATTGCTTTTTTAACTCATTGAAAACTTGATACCGAATATCATTTCTAATTAGTTTTTGTCTGTTTTTTGTAGAGAAAATAGCATGAATCCAGATTTTGGTTTTTGAGTGTGCCATAATTGTAGGATTTAAAACCGTTAAAACGGTTAGTGAAACCAACCAAATAAATTTTAACCACAGATAAATCTGTGGGCTGATATTTGGAAAATCAGCCCACGCCTTTAGTGTTGGAAAATGAATGATATGTGGAATTAAACCGTTTTAACGGTTTCAAATTAATCTTCCAATTCAAACATCGCTTCGATTTCGACAGGAATGTTATCAGGTAAAGAACCCATACCAACAGCACTACGTACGCCTACACCGTTTTCAAAGCCCCAAACGCTGGCAAACAGCTCACTGCAACCATTCATAACGTAAGGATGGCGTAGAAAATCGCTGGTACAATTGACCATTCCGAGGATTTTTACAACTCTTTTGATACGATTTAAGCTACCCAGATTCTCTTTGAGTGTTGCCAAAATCGCCAATCCAACCTGACGTGCGGCCAATTTGCCAGCCTCGATATCCATGTCTTCACCGATTCGCCCTATGATGAGTGAACCATCCGATTGTACCGTTCCGTGTCCCGAAACATAGATAAATTTATCAACGATGAGGCAAGGCTTATAAACGCCCATCGGTTTTGGGGCAGGGGGGAGTGTAAGGCCTAACTGAGCAAAATTTTCTTCAGGAGTCATAAGTAAATTATTTATAAATTATAGAAATGTTGGTTTCAAAAATCTTGTAGAATATCTGATTCGAAGATGTGTTTGCCGTTGAGGTTTTCTTGTGATTTTTGAATCATACAATTGGCGATTTTATCGGCTTCGATGCCCTTATATTTTTTAGGTGTGATAAAATCAAACAGATTCATCACGACTTTTCCAAAAGATTCGCCGCCACGGTGTTCTTGGCGGTCGCCCAAAATCATCGAGGGCCTAAAAATCATTAAATTAGGATATTTGAGTTCGGTCAAAGCCGTCTCGATGTCGCCTTTAACACGATTATAATAAAATAATGATTTCTGATTGGCCCCCATTGCGGTTATGATGGCGTATTGTTTTGCACCATTTTTTAGGGCAATTTTAGCGACTTCGTAGGGGTATGTGAAATCTACTTTGTAAAATGCCTGCTTTGAGCCAGCCTTCGCCATAGTAGTGCCGAGACAACAAAATACATCATCAGCAATGATTTTTGTGGAATCTAAATTATCAAAATCAACAATGATTTGTTCGAGTTTGGGGTGATTTATGGCAATTGGTTTACGAGCCAAAACCTTAACGATGGCGTAATTATCATTTTGTAATAACTTGTTTGTCAGTAGATTACCAACTAAGCCAGTGGCTCCGACTACGAGTGCTGTTTTCATAATTTTGTATTTAACTTTAAGGAGAAAAAGTATTCAACTGATTTAGAATGTCAATCAAAATTTTTATTCAATATCCATTCTGATTCGCCATTCTTTGGGCAAATAATTATTGATTCGATTACCAATAACTTTAATCCAACCCAGATTCAGCCCCTCATATCTAACTAAAAACCAGCCCGATTGAGCTAAATCAGCCTCAAAATTCTCTCTTTTCAAAAACTTCAAGGCATCTTCTTTTGAGAGTTCGATGGCAGGGATGTCTTTTTTGATGATACTGCTCAGTGCCAAGGCGTGAGTCGGGATGAAATCGTTGCCTTTGATACTTCCGATTTCGATACCAGACGAACGGCGGTCTAATGCTCGCATAACTGTTCCGTATTCGGCCAGAAGTTCGTTCGGAATCGCTACGATAGAAGAATCGGGTTTTAGGAAGAAATCAAATTCTTCGATGTTTTCGATGAATGGCTCAAGTAGAGCAACTTCTCGATTTCTCAAACGATTGAGTTTGACTTTGGCCTGAATGTAATTATCGTCTCCGAATTTCTTTTTGAAAACCGATAAAAAGAAGCCTTCGCCTTTGACACGATGCGGAAAAAACTGATAGCCGCTTCGACTATTGTCGATATTCCAATCGGACGGAATGTCGAGTTTAACTTCTTCAAAATCAGCTACTTGGGTGAGCCAACTGGTATTTTGTTGGTTTTCTTTATCGTTGTAAGTACAGGTCGAATAAACCAAGATTCCTTTTGGAGCAACGAGCATAGAAGCGGCTTGTAATATACGTTTTTGTCGAGCCGAACAAATATTGACATTGTTCTCCGACCATTCATTTACAGCCTTTGGGTCTTTTCTGAAAAGTCCTTCGCCCGAGCAAGGAGCATCAACCAATACTACATCGAAAAATCCTTCGAGTTCGACCATTTCTTCGGGGTCATGATTGGCAACGATGTAGTTCGAAAAACCCCATTTTTCGAGGTTTTCTTTCAAGATACCAACTCTACTTTTGATGACTTCATTGGCAACCAAAAGGCTGTTTTTATTGAGCAACGAAGCCAAAAGAGTGGTTTTACCGCCCGGAGCGGCACATAAATCGAGTACTTTGAGTGGTTTTGAAAGGTTTACGGTTTGCTTGACGGCCTCGGCAACAAACATAGAAGATGCTTCTTGCACGTAATAAGCCCCCGCATGAAAAGCGGGGTCGAGTGTAAAAATGGGTCGCTCAGATAAATAAAAACCCTCCGAATGCCACGGAATAGCTTCGCCAGTAGGAGTAGAGGATTTTTTGAACGGATTTAACCGAATACTCGTCGGTGATTCGGTCTGGAGGCTATCAATAAACGCTTGGTATTCATCGCCAAGTCGAGTCTTTATTTGTTGAGAAAATGCTTCTGGAAAATTCATTAACAAGTCATTAACATACGAGCCGCAACCGAGAGAGTCTAAACATCATCTTGATTTCAGAACCAAACGATTTTGCGTATAAGAGAGAAATATTTACAAAACTAACAGTTTTTTACACCTTAATTTAATCGTACAGATGAAAACTACATCAAAAATCATCGCTTTGTTATGTTTTGTGAATATTGCATTTGCTCAAAATATCCAATTTGGGTTTCGTGGAGGAGCAAATTGGTCGAAAATGACCGAATTTGAGTTGGTCGAAAATATTATTCCACAATTTAGATTTATGCCAGCTCCGAGCGGTGCGTTGTTTTTAGAATTGCCAATCAATAAAAATTTCTCAATACAACCCGAGGTAACTTTTACGCAAAAAGGCTTTTTATTGAAAGAAGGAATTGATGCCGGCGGAGATTTTTTGGGTGTTGATTTAAAAATAGGGGCGAGGGCGGCTCTAAAAACCAATTACATTGAGGTTCCGGTATTGGCAAAAATCAAAATGGGAGCCGAAGAAAACGGTGTGCGTTCTTATTTTGTGTTTGGCCCAGCCGTTGGCTACATGGCAGATGCAGGGGTGGTGGTAAGGGTTTTACAGATTTTGCCTATCAGAAGCGATATTGGTACTGGTTTTTTCAATCAATTTGAGATTAGCGGCGTTGGTGGTGCGGGTATTGAGATTCCGATTGGAAACGCCAAAATGTTTTTAGAAGGACGTTATCAACACGGATTTTCGAGAGTTTTAGATACGCCAGTAATTGCCTTGCCAGTGCGTAATCGTACTTTTGGAGCATCGTTAGGGTTCTCAATTCCGATTGGTACGAGCAGAAAAATCGAACGAATATAAATAAAACTTTGTAGAGGCGTGCTGTGGCACGCCCTCTACATTTAGATGATTTTTTGAATGATATTTTTGGTCGATTTTTCTTTCAGAATCAACTTTTTGCGGCCATCGGGTAGTAATTCATCTTTAATAAACCAATGGTCGGTATCGTAATCTACAAATGGTGAAGGCTCGCTGACATCGGTACGGCCACGCCAATCTTTGATGATGACAGACTCCCACTTTTTTGATTTTGCCGATTTATAACAAGCATCAATGATAGCGTTTACGATATAGCCATCATAAAAGGTTTCCATAGGGGTAGATTTATTCTCGATGGCATCAAACATATCGGTAAACATGTGTGTATAACCCAATGAATTGACCTCATCGCCAACAGGGAATAACCACCCCGAAGCAGATTCGGCTTTTTCGGCAACGTAGTTATTCTCCGATGCCGCCGTAAACATCTCAAAACCAGTTCGTAAAAAGTGGTCAACTCTGATGATTCCGTCGGTACCTGATACTTCATCACGTAAATCCATTCCGCCCCGAAACGACCAACTCACCTCAAACTGAGCCACGGCACCATTGGCATATTTTACAAGTGCGATGGCGTTGTCTTCGGCTTCGATGGGTTTTACTTGAGTGGCTGCCCAGCACATTACCTCTACCGGACGAATATCTTTACCGATGTAATTACGTGCGATTTCGATACAATGGCAACCCAAATCGACGATTGCTCCGCCACCAGCCTTGCTCAAATCCCAAAACCAAGACGAGTGCGGCCCGGGGTGTGCCTCACGCGAACGAGCCCACGTAACACGCCCAATGACACCATTTTGCACCGATTTTAGTGCTTGGAGTGTTTTGGGTGTATAAGCCAAGTCTTCTAAGTATCCGTGAAAAATTCCAGCTTTTTCGACCAAATCGAGCATTTTTTTTGCTTCTGCTCCGTTTCTGCCGAGCGGTTTGGTGCATAAAACCGCTTTTTTGTATTTGGCACACAGTCGAATGGCTTCGAGGTGCAAATCATTTGGCAAACCAATTACAACGGTGTCAATACTGCGGTCTTTGATGGCGTCTTCGAGCGAGGTGGCGGTCTTCGGAATATTCCACTCTTGAGCAAATGCATCGGCTCTTTCTTGGCTTCTCGAATAAATTAATTGGACTCTGTCGGGGCGACGATGCTCATGCAGGGCTTTGGTATAAAACCAGCCGATTAGTCCCGTGCCGAGCATGGCGATTCTGCGAGGTTTACTCATTTTATTGTGAAGTTTTGAAGGTTGAATTTTTGCTTGTATAGACAAGTGACGCAAGATAAAAAAAGTAATGCAGATTTTATTTGATTGGGTAGATAAATTAGAGGCTTTTCGACCTGTTAAATCGCGACACGTACAAAGTAATTAGTCGGTCTGACTGTCGTCCGACCTTGTTACTGAGTTCCACTGAAACAAAAAAGGATGAATAGCGAAAACTATCCATCCTTAATCAGTCGGTCTGAAATCGCCCGAATTCTCTATAGCGTTGCAAGCAAATCGTCGAAACGTTTGGTTGGTAATTTGATGGTAGTGGCCAGTGTTTTGCCTTGAAGAGCATCTTTTTTGGCCGTTGCAGCGTCGCCTCCACGTTTATGAAGTCGAGCTGATTCATAATAATATTCAACCAAATCTTTGTTGTCTTTGAGCAACGGTTTAGCTTTTTGAATCCAACCTTTTGCTATGGTAAAGTATTGATTATCAGTAGTGTTGTCGGTCATGTAGCGAGTTACATAAACCAAGGCTTGTCCGTTATTGCTAAACTGCGTAGCCATTGTATTTGCCAAATTGATGGCATCGGCTACACGGTTTTCTCGAATCAATGCCGGAATTTCGACCTGCCAAGTGTTGGCGGCTACGTACGGCCCAGCACCCAAGCGATTCATGTAATCTTTTATGAGGTTTACTTGGGCTGTCGAATATTTGTAGGCTCTCGGACTAAATAGCGAAGACTGAACGATGGCTCCGAGGGCATTCATTTCGTTGCCTGCGTGTCCGCCGTGAGATTCAAACTGAGCGGCGTCTTTGATGTGGTCGAACCAATATTTTGTGAAACCATTTTCGACATCAGTAATACACTTTTTGGTGATTTGCCAGCTTGTTTCGCTACCGAGTTGGTCTTTCGGATAGATTTCGTACAAATCGCTTGCCGCTTTCAAGTTGGTTGCGGTATCGAGCGTGATTCTTGTCAGATACGATAATCCAATCAGTAAATCGACATTCTTTTCACCAGATTCGTAGCGGCGTTTCATATCACCAGTGCGTTCGTTCGGATTCAAAGCCGTTTTGGCGTGATTTACAAAACCTTCGGGCGTATTGATTGGGTCGCAGGTATGTAAGATTTTTTCGTCTTTATCAATAAATAAAAATAACGGAAAACCAGGAAGACGGATTCGTTTTTTATCAAGGTATTTTACTTGGTTGGCATCGCTGAGGTTGAGTTTATAATTAACAAAATTAGCGTTGTAGAATTTACCAACTTCGGCGTTTTTGAATGTGGGTTCAAGGCTCATACAAACGGGGCAGTTCGGGTGATAACATTCAACAAAGATTGGTTTGTTGGTGGCCTGAGCTTTTTTGATGGCGGCATCAATACTTGGTTCCCAGATAATTCCTTGAGCAAAAATCGATGTATTGATTAGTAAAAGGATAAATAAAAACTTGAATTTCATAGCATGAATGAATAATTTGACAGCATAATTAGGATTTTTTCGGATAAAAATGAAGGATTCGACCGCTTTTTAACAAAGCATTAACGATTACCAAACTTCAAAAACTTCCGAAATAAACGCTTGAATGTGTATTATTAGTTTGTTGGAGTTCCGTATGTTTTGGCATAAAATCTTCTGCTTTTAGACGGGAAAAACGAGCGTTTTACGATAAAAAGATTGTCGAAATCGGTTTCTGGCAAGTCATTTCGTAGTGTATCTCTCTCAAACAACCCATTAACCACATGACGAACCGTATTGCTATGCCCAACCACCAATACATTTTTACCTTTCATTTTCTTCAAAGAGTCAATCAAAACCGTCTGATTGCGAGGATTATACAGCTCAATCGGCACATTTATGGCATCAGAGAGAGGTTTGGCAGTATTACGAGTACGGCTAAAATTGGTTGAATAAATCTTCAGAATATGTTTTGATAAAAGACTGTCTTTGAGGGTGTTGGCTCTTGCTTGACCTGCGGCACTCAGGGCGGCATCGGTCGAATTATCAACTTTTTCGGCATGGCGAACAATGTAAAATGTTGATTGACAAGAACTCAAAGCTATCGAAAGCAAGAATATCAGTTTTTTCATAAAGTAAGTTTTCAGCGAAGCAATTTAATAAAACTTTTGGGGTTTTGGTTTTAGAATCAATAAAATCCTGCAATGATTCGTTCAAGTTCTATATATTTGTATTGCTTTCTTAATACAGTTTGCGAAGTGAGAGTGAAACTACCCCAAACCGTAGATTTTTTTAACTATAAATGTACCCAGATTATGCGTATCGTATTCCCGACTTTCTTCAACCGCTATCGTTTTTATCTCTTGACAGCCTTGGCAATGTTTATTTGGATTGCATTTTTTGATAATGCCAACCTGATAACCCAGTTTCGCCAATGGAGAAAACTAAAAAGCTACGAAAGCCAAAAAGAATATTATACCGAGCAAATCGAGCAAGTAAAAAAAGAACGTAAAGAAGTAATGGGCAATGCAAAAGCCATGGAGCAGTTTGCCCGCGAAAAATATTTGATGAAGAAACCAACCGAAACCGTTTTTGTATTGGTTGATGAGAACGGTAAGTTAATTGACGAAGAAGACTAAATGAATCGCAGATTGAAGCGATTTAGTAATGATTTTGTTGACTGATTTGTAAAGTAAAATGTCTGATAATCTCATAGTAGATTATCAGACATTTTTGTTTTTTAGAGATTAATATCTTTGCTCGAAACCGTCGATTTCTCGGCAGGATTACCTTTCCAGATGCTCCACGGGTCGGTTTTTTGTTTGGTAAGATTGGCTCCCATCGCAATCAAAGTTCCTTCGCCGAGCGTACAGCCGTCGCGGATGGTAGCGTTCACGCCAAAAAAGCTGTATTCGCCCACAACACAACGCCCCGAAAGTACCACGTGCGATGTAAAATAAACGTGGTCTTTGATTTCGCCATGATGTCCGATGTGATTACCACTCCAAAGCACTACGTTATTGCCAATTTTTACAAATGGCTGAATCGTGTTATCTTCGAGGATAAAGCAGTTTTCTCCGATTTGGTCGGTCAAAACCGTAGCTTTTGAGCTAATGTATGAGATAAATTCGTAACCTTTTTCTTTGGCTTCGTAGTAAACTTTGGCACGTACCTGATTCATTTTTCGTTCCGAAAGTGGAGCAAAAAACTTGTATTCGGCTGGCGGATAAAGCTCGGTTACGTCTTCAAACGGAACAACCGGAAGCCCACAAAAAGTAGATTCTTTGATATAATCACGGTTTACGGTAAATGCCACGATTTCGTGCGGCGAATCATTCGTCAAGTAAAAATGTGCTAATTCTGCTACGAGTTCGGTACCGAATACTACAACTTTTGCCATTATGATGAGTTTATTAACTTTTAATCGTATTAAATTACCAAATTAATTTTAATCCATTGGATTTTTTATAAGTTTCAAAATAAGTGTCTGGAGAAATTACAGGAATATCCATCGTAATTGCATGAGATATAATCATTCGGTCAAAAGGGTCTCGGTGGAGTTCTCTTTTTACACCGGCAATTGTTTTTCCTTTTTCGGTTCTTTGAAATGGTTTTTCGATGATAGCATAATCAAAAGTTGACATATATTCAATGGCTTTCATTTCTATTGGTAAAACCTCTATATCAAACTCCGATATGACCTCTTCGAAAAATTGATTAAATGATTGGTCAATTACAAAAATTCCTTCTCTAACATGATTGCTCATTTCCCACAAGCTTACAACCGACAACAAAAGAGTAGTTGTATCATCGAATATAACATCGAGAGCGTTGCTGGATAATTTATCAAATTTTTTATCAGTAATGAGCCAATCTAATACGATAGTATCGAGTAAAGCTTTCATGCATCTGGATGATTACCTGAATTTAAATCGGTTTGCCAACGATTAGGGTCAGCATAAATTACATGCTCATGCAGGCGACTTTTAGTAATCTTATCTTTTCGCTTAGATTTTTTGGTACTGTCTATTTTTGATGAGATATTCATTTTTTCAAATCTATTAAACTAATTCGTATTCATTCAAAAAACCGTGAATCTGGTCTTTTGAGCAAAACATCAAAATATCAATCATCGAAAGCCACGGTACAAATTCATTCTTGAATTGTGGGTATTCGACTCGCTTTGATTTGATAAAATTAAGCAAGATTCCGTTTTGGGCAAATAATTCTTTGTTATAAAGTTCGAGTCCGCCGATTGGATTAATGTAATGAGCCGTTTTTTCTTGCAAACAAATATCCAAAATTCGTTCTTGAGCTTTGAGATGTTGGTTTTGATAAATTACGGATGATGGTACAATTTCGGTCTTTAATCCCAAATAATCGCAGGTTTCTGTAAGGCTTTTGGTAGCTAATTCGCCAATATTGCCACCAAACGTGTTGAAAACTCGTTCTACAATCTCAAACCCATTATTGAAAAATGGTGCTTTTTTGTACGATTGCTCAATCGTTTTGACGAATTTCTTGCTAAAACCTTCAATGTTTTCTAATTCGATTTCTCGAATCAATAAATTCTGACTTGCTCCTTTGAGCGGAATTGTAAAGAGGTTTGCTTTGCCCCCAACCAATATATTGTTGCGGTTTATCCAACCTTTGTTTATAAAATTGACATCGTCATAAACCACAAATTTATCCACGGCATTGATTAGTTGAAAGTAACCAATGTAAGGGAAAAAATAGGGTTGCATTATCGCAAGTGTCATAGAGAATTGCAAATTAAAGTGTGCCACGTCGTAGCGTGCCATACTTATTTTGATAGTTTACTTTAATTTTCTGAGATAAAAAGCACTTTCTTCGACCGGAGTATCGGCATCGCCAGTTGGGTTATTGAGCAAAATATCGCCTTCTTTGAACTGAATAACCCCTTTTGAGTAAAATAAGTACTCAGCTTCGGTCGGAATCGGCTTTACAGCCTTTCGGAATGGATGAATCGGAATCAATTTACGGGTTAGCTGCTCGCCCCAAAGCGGGTATTCAAAGTCTTCATGTTCTTGTTGTGTTCCGAGAGCCACGATAGCACTCTGAGGTACGAGTTCATCAAATTTTTTGTATGCTTCATAGATTTCGGGCCTCGAAATCGTGAGTTGCTCCATCCGATTCATGCTGAAAATTGATTTTTCTGCCGATAAAATGGGTAAATTAACCCGATATAAGATTGTTCCGATGGCCGCTAAAGCTATGAAAATTGAGCAAAAAAGTAGGTATTTCGTACGTTTATTATCAACAAATAGTAGTCCAGCCAGTGGTAAAGCCCAAACCCCCATATTCATAAAATAACGAGCCTTGATGGGGTCGTAGGGTGCGGTGTAACATAACGTCAAAAAATGAACAATGGATGCTAATAAAAGACCAATTAGCGTACCCCTGACAGGATTTTGAACCCTGTCAGGGGTTGTAAACAACAATCCAATTGCAGGTAAAACCATCAAAAAACTGATGATTCCCCAGAAAGGTCTTTCTCGATGAAATGGAAAAACGGGTTTCAATTGAAACGGAGCGACAACCGTATATTCGGGGCGTTCGATATTGATTTTTTTGCCAATTTTATTGGGCAAATACCGCATGGCATCGTTCAGTTTTTCGCCATTTGGTAAATTGCGGATACCATCCAAGTTGAAGAAATCGTAGCCGTATCTTATTACATTCAATGTTCCAAATTTAGTGATTTGTTTACCCGTAAATTGGTCGTTTCCGTGCCACATCATTACCTCTTTGGGGCCTGATATTCCGCCTAAACGCCCTTCTTCTTTGATATTACCGATGTAGCCAGTTGGTAATACATAAATAGCGATTCCGATAATCAAAGTGCTTATTATCAGTAGTTTATTGTCAAGTATTGTTTTAAGAATTGTGGACACAATAAGTATAAAAACTGCTGGAGAAATCAAAATAAATGTAACCTTATGACCAAGTGCAATACAGCCCGTGAGGATTAGCCAAACCCAGCCCTCTCCCGTTGGGAGAGCTTTCTGGGACTGCTCGTTGATGGTCAGTATAAAATAAGCCAAACAGCCCAAGTAAGCGGTCATTACCAAGTCAGTTTCAGTGTTGGCGGCTTGCACGATGGCTGTTGGTAAAAGAGCCATCAATAAGGCTACCAAAACCGCTATCGTGAAATCTTTATAAAGCTTTTGAGCGATACCGTACATGGCTAAAATACTAACCCAATAAGATGCAAAATGAATGATTCGGAAGCCCTTTTCTCCCGCTAAATGATAGAAAAATATTTGTAATGAGGGCAAAGAATTTGGGTAGAAATCAATCGTCCAAGTGGTGCCTTGCATCCTGTTCATGTTGCCATTTTGTAAATAATAAGCACATTTTGCCAAGTGGCCAGTCATGCTATCCCATTCGTTTGGCACTGTAAATAACAAAAATGCAACGTTAATCAGTGCTGTGAATCCTAAAGTTATGAATAGAATGGCGAATGCAATTCTTTGAAAAGTACCAAGCGAACTAAACCATTTTTTTGCAAATTCTACTTTGTTCTTTGCTGATGCACTAAGGTTGAAATCACCCTGCTTTTTTGTGAAATAGAAAATTACCCTCGGAATCGTCGAAATGACATAAACCACAAAAATCCACCAAAAAGGTTGGTTTATCCAGTTCATTTCAGAAAGAAAGAAGCCAGTCGGAATGACCGAACCTACAAAAACTATAAAGTATTTGAGTAGGTAATCGCTAAGGCTTGTTGCTATAAACTTGATAGTTTGATGAATATTGTAGCAAAAGAAAAGAAAGCAAAGTATATAGAAAAAATACAAAAATGTCTGCATCGAAAATTCGGTCGGAATGATTCTACTTGCAAAGATAGGTCATTCGACTGATTATTTGCTGAATTTCGGCAGATAAGTCGTTGGCAATATCGAACGGAATCACCAATAATTTCATATCGCTTTCGTAATCGAAAACTTCGAGAGGCTCGCTGAACTGTTCGTTGGCAGGATAAATCAGACAAAGATTGCCGCTTTGGTATTTTTTGCCGTAGGCATACATTTGATACAAATCAGATTGCTCAATACCATAGTTTTTGTGGGTCGAACGCCCATTAATTAACTTCCATTTGGTATCAATCAGTATTCTTAAATCTTGGTTTTGTACAATTATATCAGGAATGAGCCGAAACTTGGGTTTTTCGAGGTGATTTTCGATTAAAAACTGCTCAGATTTCTGCACCAAAACCTCGGAATCGTCCGCAAAACGTTTAAAACCATAGGCTATGTATGCCTCAAAAAGCTGTTCGGCTGGAAATAGCAAAGAAATCCCCGAATTGCCTCCTGCAAACGGCGAAAATGAGTGGTTTTGAAGCAATATTTTTGACCATTGTAAAGCCGTTTCGTAGTGCTTTAGGTATCTGTTTTGAAAGTTGATTTTATCGAATTCAATCTTGACATTTTCGACATCTGCTACATCATCAAAAGCTCTCAATAGGTTTTTAGATTTACGCTTGATTTTAGCGTTATTCGTTTGATTATCAGCTAATAGAATCGCTTTTTTTAGGATTCTATTAGCGGGGGTATTGGCTACAAATTCATCAAGTTCGGTGAAAATCTGTTCTATTTGAAAACTATTTTGTCGAATATTTTCCCCGACTAAAACCTTACCTCTCACATACTTTTGATTGTCAGTTTGGGTATGATAAAACTTATTCAGTCCACGTGCTAATAGTTGTTCAACTTCATCTAAAAACGCCAGTAAAAATATGTCATAAATCGGTAAGTTTCGCTGTGTGTCAATCTGAGAAAAAGACAATTTCTGAAATGGGAGATTGGGTACGCAACGAAGCATTTTTAGGAAGATACAACGAGATAACCCCACTCCATGCCCTTCCCCCGATAGAGATGGATTTATGGATAGAACTTTCGGTAAGATTTCTATCTGAGTACGGTCTTTGAGTTGGATAAGCCCTACATGGTTTTTGACCTGAACTTGCTCACGACCTCGTTTGATACTGTACTGAAAAACAGCATCATTGGCTTGTTCAAAGCAGTACTTTTTTAGTAATTCGAACGAAGAATCCAATAAAAAAATCTCTGAAAATGTGTCTTTAGTCGATTCGTAATCGCTTGATTTTCTGATTATTCCGTATTCAGAGATTGTTTTGGGCATTATAAGCACATATAAATTTTATGCGAATGTACGAGTTATACAATCACTCTACAAATACTGCAAATGAGCGGGTAGTGGAATCTCTTTGCTGAAATCATCGGCGATTGGTTTTAATCTTTTTGGCGGAATGGGTATCAGACCCGACCAAATCGGAAGGTTCTGGTCTTCTTCTTCGTCAATTGGCATTCCTTGGCGAATCTTGGCCGATGCCTCCGAAATATCGAAACTTAGTAGCATCGTTTTATTGACTTCGTTGGGCTTCATTGGGCGGAGGTAGTCCCAACTATTCGGAACGATTTTTTCGGTTAATTCTTTGAAAAAATGCCATTTTGCATCAAAATTATCTATTCTTTGGGCATTTGTAAATATAACTACCGAACGATAATTGACCGAATGATGAAACGCCGATTTGGCCACAACTAAATCATCGACCAACATTACCGAAATACAAACGGGTATTCCTTTTTCGATTTCTCTCAAAAAGTGGCTTCCAACCGAGCCATGAATGTAGATTTTATCCTCTTTTCGGACAAACGCCGTCGGGATTGAAAAAGGCTGATTATCAACCGAATAACTTATGGTACAAAACAGAGCTTCGTCTAAAATCGAATAGACAACTTCGGTATCGTAGCTTGCTCTTTTGGCCGAGCGGCTGGGTGTTGTACGTAGGGTTTGCTTTATCATAATTTTGTATTATTGATTGTGGCATGACTGTATTCGATGATAGCGATTCATGCCACAATTCGTGTTGCTCAAAGTTCTAATCTGAAATGGTGATATTTTGGTTCGTACTTGTGGCATGACTGTACTCGTCGATAGCGATTCATGCCACAATTTGTGTTGCTTAAAGTTCTAATCTGAAATGGTGATATTTTGGTTCGTACTTGTGGCATGACTGTATTCATCGATAGCGATTCATGCCACAATTTGTGTTGCTTAAAGTTCTAATTTGAAATGGTGATATTTTGGTTCGTACTTGTGGCATGACTGTATTTGTCGATAGCGATTCATGCCACAATTCGTGTTGCTCAAAGTTCTAATCTGAAATGGTGATATTTTGGTTCGTACTTGTGGCATGACTGTATTTGTCGATAGCGATTCATGCCACAATTTGTGTTGCTTAAAGTTCTAATCTGAAATGGTGATAGACGATTTTCATCTTTTTGTTGAGGTACAACCTATGAGCATCGTATCGCTGATGCCCTGAATCGAGGTGTACGGCAGGCAATCCTTCGGCTTTTGCTTTCTCGACAACATAATCAAATAAGGCTCCCGCATAGCCTTTGCCTCGTGCTTCGGGTAGGGTAGAGAGGTCGTCGATGTAGATGTAACGCCCTTCAAAAAGTGTGGTCAAGTATCGAAATCCACAGGCTGAAACACCTTTGCCGTTTTCTTCGATGTAAATCAGTGTATAGCTTTCTTCTTTCATTTTGCTTACCAAATCGAGCAACGATTCGGCTGTGAGATGCGGCCGCAGAGCTTGGATTACCTCCAAACATTTCAAAAAATCTTCTTTGGTTTGAGCAGTTTTAATTTCCATAAGGATTTGATTAAGAATCTAAGTACAAAAATATATCTTTACTGGATTGTTAATTTAGTCCAATTTATATAAAACTAATAGTCCAGTTATGCTGCCACTTTCTTCTCTTTTGGTAATTGATAAAAATCTTAAAACCCCTGTTTATCAGCAATTAAGCAATCAATTCATTCATTTGATTCAAACTGGCGTGCTACAAAGTGGTCAGCAGATTATGAGTTCCAGAAAATTGAGCGAGCAGTTAGAGGTTCATCGCAAGACAATCACGCAGGTTTATGATGAATTGATTGTGCAAGGATGGCTCGAAACCAAAGCAGGAAGCGGAACCTTTGTGGCGAAAAACCTGCCCGAAATCTATCCACAACAATTAGAAGAAAAGCCGATGGTTGTCGAGAGAAAACAAGCTGGTTTTAGTTTTTCGATGAATCCGATTCTGAAAAGAGAAGTCATCAAATCTACCGATAAATTACACTTAGATGATGGCTTTCCCGACCCTCGGATTGCTCCTTTGGTCGATTTGGCTCGTGCTTATCGCAGTAATCTTCTGCACGGAAATTCGTACCAAAAACTGGGTTATGGCGACACCAAAGGCGTTTTGTGGCTTAGGCAAGAATTGGCTAAATATCTCAATGAAACCCGTGGACTGAATATTACAGCCGAAAATATCATCATTGTGCGAGGTACAATCATGGGGCTTTATTTGACAAATTTGGCTTTTTTAAACGCTGGCGATACCGTTGCGATGGGCGAATGCAGTTGGCTGAGTGCCAAAGTGGGGTTTATACAAGCAAGGGCGAATGTTTTGACAATACCAACCGATGAAAACGGAATTATTGTTGAGGCACTTGAAGAAATCTGCCAACACCAAACCGTCAGGATGGTCTATGTAACCTCGCATCATGATTATCCGACCACCGTTATTCTGAAAGCCGACCGAAGAATTAAGCTGTTGAAATTGGCCGAAAAATACCGTTTTATTATTTTTGAAGACGATTACGACTACGATTTTCATTATCTCAGCAAGCCGCTGCTTCCGCTTGCCAGTGCCGATGAGGCTGGGGTTGTGCTGTATTCGGGTTCGTTTACTAAGAGTATTTCGCCTGCGTTTAGGGTAGGGTATTTGGTTGCACCCGAAGACGCCATTGAGCAGCTTTCGTATCATCGCCGTATCATCGACCGCCAAGGCGATAATATGCTCGAAAACGCCATTGCGATGCTGCTGCACGAAGGAATTATCCAGAAACACCTCCGAAAAGCATTGAGAGAATACAAAGAACGCCGCGATTTTTTCTGCGAATTACTAAGGGATAAATTGGGCGATGCGGTTCGGTTTCAGATTCCCGAGGGAGGGATGTCGGTCTGGACAAAGTTCGATGATTCAATTGATATGGTTCAAGCATCCGAAAATGCCTTCCGAAAAGGGCTTTATTTCTCAAATGGCCTTCACCATGATTTACCCCACAAAAAACTGAATTCGACCCGATTAGGTTTTGCTTCTTCTAATTTGAATGAGTTAGAAATGTGTGTTGAGATTTTGAAGGGAGTATTGTAATTTTCATGGAATAACTCTAAGTCATTCCATGAATTAGAATTATTACTAAATTTTATGTTGTTTTGCGTAGAAATTCAAACGAAAGATGCAACAATACGTAATAATCGCACACGATGGCACCGACGAAAACGCCCTCGAACGCCGCATGAATATACGTCCGTTTCATTTAGACGGAGCAAAAAAACTCAAAGAAAACGGTAATTTTGTTGTCGGTGGAGCCATGCTCGACGATAACGGCAAAATGATTGGCTCGGTAATGATTGTGCAGTTTGAGACCGAAGCCGACCTACGCCAATGGGAGGCCACCGAGCCGTACATCGTAGATGGTGTTTGGGTCAAATACGAAATCAAGCCTTTCAGAGTTGCAAATGTTTAATCATATCGACGGGATAAAATCCCGTTCTACAACATGAGTGTTCTAAAAAAATTAGCCAGCGATACCGTTTTATATGGCCTAAGTAGCATCGTTGGGCGTTTTCTAAATTGGCTCTTGGTGATTGTCCACACAAGGGTTTTCGATTTGCCACGAGTCCTATCCGACAACAACGAGCTGTACGTTTATGTGATTGCCCTCAATGTCATTTTTACGTTTGGGATGGAAACCGCTTTTTTTAGGTTTGGCTCCAAACAAGAAAACCGAGACGAGTACTTCAACATCATCTTGACATACATCATCCTGCTCAGTATTAGTATATCGAGTATTATTTTTCTTTTACAAACGCCGATTGTCGAAGCACTTAAATATCCGCACAAAGAGCGTTTGGTGGTCTGGTTTGCTATCATTTTGGCGGTTGATGCCGTCTCTGCGATTGCGTTTGTAAAACTCCGTGCGGAGGGCAGAGCCAAGAAATTTGTAGCCCTTAAACTGACCAATATTTTTATCAATATCGGTCTCAATGCTTTTTATTTGATGTTTTGCAAGTCTATCTACGATGGCTATTTTTTGCCCGAGTGGTGTAGTTTTGCCGAATTCTTCTATAACCCAAAAGTAGGACCCGATTATATCGTTTGGGCAAATTTCGTGGCGAGTTTAATCACTTTATTGCTACTTTGGCGTGAATTCGTTGGTTTTAGGTTTGTCATAGATTGGGAGAAATTCAAACCCGTTTTTGTCTATGCCTATCCGCTGATGATTATGGGCTTGGCTGGTGCTTTAAACCTCACAGCCGATAGATTGCTCCTGCGGCATCTTCTACCCGAAGGCTTCTACAACGGACTCACAAGCAAAGACGCCTTCAGTATCTATTCAAATATTTATAAGTTATCTATCTTCATGACGCTCGTTGTGCAGGCGTACCGCTACGCTGCCGACCCGTTTTTTTTCTCGAATTCCGAAGATAAGAATTCACCCAAAACCATTGCTTTGGCAACCAAATGGTTTACAATTGCCTGTATTTTGATTTGGGTAGGAGTTAGTCTAAATCTCGATTGGATTCAGCTACTTTTGGGCAAAAACTACCGCCAAGATGCCGATATTATTGTTCCGACGTTGTTATTGGCCAACCTTTTTATTGGTGTTTATGGTAATTTGGGAGTTTGGTTTAGACTGAGCGATAACACCAAATACGGTAGCCGTTTTACGATAATCGGTATGAGCGTTACTATCATTCTAAACATCATTTTGATTCCGCAGATGGGGTACATCGGCTGTGCCATTACCTTTGCAATTTCGTCGTTTTTGATGGCGGCTCTGTGTTATTATTACGGACAGAAGTATTTCCCAATACCTTACGAATTAGGCAGGATTTTGGCGTATTTGATAGGTGCAGGGGTTTTGATTTTTGTCAATTCTCAAATCCATATTTCAAATCTTTGGTACTCGATTCCGCTTAGGCTCTTGATTTGCTTCGCATTTTTAGGGATAATCGTTTTCAATGAGCGTAAATCGCTCGGTTTGGGGAAATCCTCACGATTAAAATCTTAAAAATCAGCATTTTATGGAAAATTCAGCAAAGCAAAACCTTATCGAAAGATACATCGAAGCATATAATAACTTTGATGTAGAGGGTATGTTGGCGGGGCTGCACCATAATATAGTTTTTAAGAATATCGCCAATGGAGAAATCAATCTGCAAACCGATGGTATCGAAGCTTTTCGTAACCAAGCCGAGCAAACTAAGGCTTTTTTTAGCGAACGCACGCAAACGATAACCAGCATATGTTTTGATGAATCTGAAACCGAAGTAGGAATAGATTATGTTGGTATTTTGGCAATAGATTTACCAAACGGAATGAAAATCGGTGATAAATTAGAACTAAAAGGTAAATCAATCTTCCGATTTTCGGACGGAAAAATCATTGAAATTCAAGATATTAGCTAATCAACATTCCTTTATAAAATTCCCCGCTTGGGCGGGGTGGGTTTACTCGCTGGCATCTACCACAAACTTGAGAGTTTATTTATCAACTCTCGTCGAGACCTTATCTACGATATACCAAAAATCCTCGACTTTGATTAGGTTAAAGTAATCGGTAAAAATAGCTTTTGGTGTTTCGAGTTCGCACTTCGCCGAGGCGATATTTCCGGTAAAATCAATCATTTTGATTCTTCCGAATGTGCCTTCTTCTTTGGCGTGAGGCTTAAATCCGCTCAGATATTGAGTACGATTTACGTTTCTAAAGGTTTTATCTCTATAAACTTTCAAATGGCAAGTGCTGTGCATGGCTTTACCCACTTTGGTTGTGTCGCCAGTCATCCAGCCATCAAAATAGAGTTGAATCGTCTTTTCGATAGATGCTCGCTCGTCGGTTTGGGCGTAAATTTTTGAACTAAATGCAATCGCGATAATCAATAAAAGTGCTGCTTTTTTCATTTTGTATATTTGGTTTTGTTAAACTCTGTTAGCGTTTTTAACAACTGGCAGGTTTGGTATTAATCTTTTGCTATAACCCGATAATCTTTATGGATAAATTCTCTAAACTCGTCGGGTTGTTTTTGGTTCAATAAAATCGGACCATTCGGACGCACCAATTTCAAAATCGGCCTAAAATTTTCTCGTCAAAATTATTGTTTTTGACTTTCACGATGTCCATATTGACAAATTGTGAGAATGCCGATTTTGCTAAAAGACAAAGCGAAATGATAAATAGTTGCTTTTTCATAATTTTGATTTCTGAATCACTTGCTGGAGATTATGGCAAACCATTCTCTAAAGATAATATTTTCGATACTTGAGGGCTTTTTTGGGTGGTTTTACCAGTCAATCTTGATTTTGCGACCAGTATCGGCCGACTGTTTGATGGCTTCGATGATTCTTAAATCTATCAGTCCTTCTTCGCCCGAAGCCTCCGATTTGCGATTATTCAAAATACAATCTGCAAAATTATCCATTTGAGCAATCTGCTGAAAATCAGGCACTTTGAAATCCATTTTCTTGATTTCTCCATCAAAAAACTGCCCAGCCGTGCCGATTGCATTGTATGATGGCCCCAACGAAAACCACTGCCAGCCCGTAGTTGCGTGCAGCCTATCCACATAAGAAGAATAAGTCGTTGTCGAATTCGAGATTGCTCCGCTCGGAAACTCCATCTGAAAAGTCATTCCCTCATAAATATCCTTAAAAACAGATTTATCAAGTATAAACCCTTGAGCCGTTACGGCTGTGGGCAATTCGCCAATCGTTCTTCTGGCCCCCTGAATACAATAAACACCCAAATCCATGATGGCCCCACCACCGCCGAGGGCTTTATTTAGCCGCCAAACTTTCGGGTTTGCCATCGAAAATCCCAGACTACTTTCTATCATTTTTACATCGCCATAGACCTTCTGCGTACCGAGCCGTTTCATTTCGAGATGGTGTGGCTCAAAGTACAAACGGTACCCAATCGAAAGTTGAACTTTTGCATTGCGGCAAGCCTTTATGATGTCTTTGCACTCCTGCACATTCATCGCCATCGGTTTTTCACAAATCACGTGCTTGCCTGCTTGAGCAGCTCTAATTGAGTACTCGGCGTGCATCGAATTCGGCAAAACAATATACACAATATCAATGTCGGGATTATTCCGAATCTCGTCAAAATTCTGGTAGTTATAAATATTTTTCTGCGGAATATCGTATTGTTTTGCCCATTTTTCGGCTTTATCGGGACTACCCGTTACGATTCCAGCGAGTTTGCAAAGGCTGGTTTGTTGCAAAGCCGGAGCCAATTGGTTGGTGGCGTAATTGCCCAAACCTACGAGTGCAACGCCCAATTTTTTACCTTTTTCGAGAAACGCAAAAGTTCGCTCCGAAAGCAAAATTGCTCCCGAAAGTAGTGATAGATTTTTAATGAATTTTCGTCTGTCGAGCATAGCAAAACGGATAGATTTATGCAAAAGTAACTATTCAATTAGCTTTCTGAATACCCCATTTGTGGTGATTTTCAAAACCGTCTAAAATATTGCCTAATGTACCGAAAAAATATGGTTAATTGTTTGATATTGAGCAATTTTATGAGATGGGAAATAAAGGTTTATGGTTACTAAACATACAGAAATTTTTAGAGTTATTGTATTAAAAGCTTTTCAATAAAAATTTGTCGTTAAATATATTTATTGTATCAATTAAATATATTATAATATTTGTTTTAATTATAAATATCAAATAATTTGAATTTATGGTTTTATATGTATAAATTATATATATTGAAAATAACATAAAATTTGAATTTATAGTAAATTCTGAAAATTATGAATGTTTAAAAAATGAGTCATTTTACAGCGATTGAAACGACTTGTTTTAATAGTGGATGACAAAATAATAACCACAAATCCACAGACTTCTTTTGTGTAATTCTCTGTTGTAAATCAATTTTCAATCAAGCTATTTCTCAGTCTTTAAGTTTAGCCACTACTATATAATGCTGGTTTGCTAAGATAACAATATTGTTGCATATCGAAGAATGAAAGAACTCTAAGATACATTGCTCCGTAACTTCAAGAGAGTTCATCTTTCGTACATTGTCAATACAAATAAAGTTATTAAAATATCTGATAATCAGATTTTTATAAATGAAAAGAGAATCCATCTAAGCGATAAATACCGCGAGGTGTTTTTGTCTAAAATCAATACCAAGATGTACTGATATATTGTACTTTTTAAAGAATGTGTTAATCAAAGGAAAGAATCTACAATTTTCTTCAAATTCTTTGTTACTTCCCGATTTTCTTCCGTCATAATATTATAAAACAAGTTTACAGAGAGATACTCAGACTCGTTACCCAAAAAGAAAAAATTACCTATTTGCTCGCTGCTGTTGAATAATTGATAAATCCACCGTTTAGAATCATTTATTGTGACAATTATAAAACCATGAAAACGATACAAGAGGAAAGCCTCGAAGCACGGGTTCGCCAGCGAATTGAGTGCTATATCAATGACAAGATGTCTGCAAAAGAGAAAGAAGATTTTGAAGCAGATATGGATGCCGATGCTGATTTTGAAAAAGAAGTAGCGGCCCAGTATTTAGAGAAAATCAGACATAAAAAGCAGAGTAAATTAGTTAATAATCAGCTTGTTGTGATAAACACTGACTGTTCAAAAAGCCATAATTCCAGAAATTGGTTTAGCAAAATATTTTGTTTTAGTAGCATTTAACCTGACCCAAAGGTACTACATCTGACCACTTTTGAGACCCTCCGAATTTCTCGTTACTGAATCTTCGTGAGGGTTATTTTTTTATTGAAGAATTGCTAAATCTAACTCAAATTGTGGTAAAATGTCTTCGCCCGAAAGTTTATTATTGAAGCCCGAAATCTTACCGATTGTTCCGTCGGCTCGGTATATATACACGATTTCTTCTTTTGGGTCTATAAGCCACGCCAGTTTTACGCCATTTTCGATATACTCAACCATTTTTTGTTGCATTTTTTTGAGTTTATCATTGGCCGACATCAATTCTAACACAAAATCTGGTGCAATTGGCGGAAACTTCTCTCTTTGTTCTTTTGTCAGGCCATTCCATCTTTCGGCACTTACCCAAGTAACATCGGCCGAACGCACCGCTCCATTCGCTAATTTGAAAGCCGTCGAAGAATCAAAAATATGCCCCAGTTTATTTTTACGATTCCAGATACCAAAATCAATTAAAAGCTCGGCGTTGTATTCGCCAGTTGTACCTCCAGTATTAGACATAATAATTATGTTTCCGTCTGAGTTGCGTTCAAATTTAAGGTGGTTGTTTTTACGGCAAAAATCATAAAAAGCATCATCATCCATGCTTTCGATATCCAACCATAACTCGTTAGATTCGTCAATAATTGGTGCTTCGAGTGTTGTTACCATCTGAATGACCTTGTTTTTTTAGTAAATATATGATTTTTTGTAAAATTATATATTACCAAGCCGCTGAGTTAATTAAAATGGAGAAAAATCCGTGGCACGGCTAAACCTTTAGAGTTACTATTTAACCAATTGTCTTTTCAGCCGTGTCACGGTTTTTTGGGTTCAATGAGCCTCTTCAAAACAGATTTTCATCGTGCCGTTCATTTGTTGATTTGGAGCTAAAATCATTAATCCATCGCCATTATTAAAAGCATTAATATTGCATGTCATTGGCTCGATTGCGACCGATTTACGGGTGTTTGGTGTGTAAATCATCAAATAGTTGAGTGGCGGCACGGTGTTATTTTGTTGTTCTACAACAATTTTTTTATTGCCAAAAACCAGTGCAGTTTTGATAGTTTCGGTATCAGATTCTACCTTAAAACCGTTGTCGAGCGAGTTATCATCTAAATAAATCGTACGAGCCGGAATCACCTCCGAGAACCCACGAGCTATCATTCTGTCGTCGGTCTGAATCGCTCTCGTGGCGGCTAATTCTAATGTCATTTTTTCGATAGATTCTCCACCAAATTTAAAATAAGGATGCCAGCCAAATCCGCAAGGCATATTGCTATTGCCGGTGTTTTTTGCTGAATAAATAACTGATAAACAATTATTTACGAATTTGTATTCAATCTCGAAATCGAACGAGAACGGATAATATTCTCGGCTACCATCGTATTCATAAATGAGTTTTATCGAATCACTGGATTGACTTTTTATTTCAAAAGATTGTTCGTAAACAAATCCATGAATCGCATTTTGGCGGGCTGGTTCGGTAATCGGCATTTGGTATTGGTGGCCCTCAAATGTGTATTTACCGTCTTCGAGGCGGTTTGGAAAAGGGAATAAAAACGCCGAGGGTTTGCCACGCAGATAATCATTGTCGAAAACTGGACAAGTTATGATTGAGCATCCATCAATGACCAATTCGGCGAGTATCGCACCGATTTCGGGGATGATAGTAGCGTATGTCTTTGGGTTTGAACTCCTTATTTGTATTTTGTTCATTCGGTTAGCTTTTGAAACGAGTTAAAAACTCGTTTTACAATTCACAAATATGTTTTACCTTCGCATCAAAGATACATCAAAATAAAATTCTAATGAAAACCATTCTATTCACCGTTATTGCCCTTTTGGGATTATCATTTAGTACGATGGCACAGAAAAAAGAAGACGGAAAAGTACTCCGACACGTAGTTTTATTTAAGTTTAAGGACACAAGTACAGCCGAAGACGTAAAAAAAGTTGTAGAGGCATTCAAGGCACTTCCGAGTCAAATCAAAGAGATTAAAGGTTTTGAGTGGGGTACAAACAACAGCCCAGAGAAACATTCTCAAGGATTGACACATTGTTTTTTATTGACGTTTGATTCTGAGGCCGACCGCGATGCGTATTTGCCTCACCCTGCTCACAAGGCTTTTGGTTCGGTTGTAGGCCCGCACCTCGATAAAGTTACGGTGGTAGATTATTGGACAAATAAATAAGCAGTTAATCGGAAATAGTTAATGGGAATATGTAAATACTTGTCTGTCAGTACTTTATGGTATTTATAAACGAGTGCCTACTTATTCACCTTTCGACCGATTATCGAATATCTTGATACAAAAGTGTGGCATACTTGGCCACACTTATTTTATGTAATCACGAACGATTTATACCAAATGAAAATAATAACCATACCCAACCTGATGACCTGTGGCAATTTGCTATGTGGTTGTTTGGGAATCATGCAGGTTTTTGAAGGTAATCTCCTGATGGCTTCATACTTGATTTTTATTGCTGGCGTACTTGATTTTTTGGATGGATTTGTGGCACGAGCCATGAACTCGTCTTCGCCGATTGGTAAAGAACTTGATTCGCTGGCCGATATGGTTACTTTTGGAGTGCTACCTGCTTTTATGGTTATGAAATTATTTTTGATGAGTGATTCTACCCTTGGCAGTGATTATTACAAATACATTCCACTCATTTTAGCGATTTTTTCGGCCCTTCGTTTGGCAAAATTCAATGTAGATACGCGTCAGTCAGATTCTTTTATTGGGGTTCCGACTCCCGCAAATGCCTTGGTAGTAGCGTCTTTCCCGTTGATTTTAGAATACAATCCCGATTACGCACATTTCATTCTAAATCCAGTCAATTTAATAGCTTATTCGTTGATAATGAGCTTTTTATTAATTGCTGAATTACCACTTTTGGCTTTCAAATTCAAAAGTTTTGCTTGGGCCGATAATCAAATCAAATATATATTTTTAGGGATTTCGGTATTGCTTCTCATTCTCCTAAAATTTGTAGCGATTCCGTTGGTGGTTTTGTTATATATTTTGTTTTCGGTAGTAAATAGATACAGATAGGGGCGAATCACATTCGCACAAAAAAACATCAGATTTATTCTTCAATGACCAATTTATAGCCCACTCCGTGGATGGTCGTAATCTGCACTTTAGCATCTGATTGTAGCATCTTGCGTAAGCGAGAAACAAATACATCGAGGCTACGCCCTACAACGATTCCTTCGTCTTCCCAAACAGATTTAAGGATATAATCTCGTTCGAGCAATTGATTTTGATTTATCAAGAACAAATTGAGCAATTTGGCCTCCCGATAAGTTAAATCGTGCTGTTTTTCGGGCGTTTCGAGGACTTGATTGATGAAACTAAAAGACGAATCTGCAAAAGTAAGTTTATCGGTATTGGTCGTTTTTTCGATAACTTCGGCCTTTTTATCAGTTGGTTTTCGACGTTTCCAGACTACGAATCCGATGAGAAGCACTCCCAAAGTTGATACCAACCATATTGGTTTAGGATTCGATTTTTCGACAGGATTTGCAAAACTTATTTTGAGATTGTAGCATCCTTTGGCTTGCCGACGACCTCCGCACGGTACTTCGTTGTTTTTTAGAAAATCGTAAGAATTGTATCCTAATTCGAGTTCGCCATCTTTACAGTTCAAAACCGAAACATCATATTTTTGATTGATTTCGTGGATATCGAACGATTCCGATAACAATTTGGGCAATAAATCGTAATTGAGCGAACTCTCCATTTGAATCACAAAAACATTTGGCTCAAACGACTTGACGGGCTGGATTTGCGAGGTAGAATCCCCAGCCGACTTGAGCATAAAATGAGCGGTTCGGCGAAGAGCCAGATTTACTTTTTCAGAAAACTGCTTCTGAGTGTAGTCGCCCGAAACGCCAAACAGCCAGTCGAATGATGCTATCGAAAGGCTGATTGAAACGGCAATAATTAACCAAAATGATTTGAGCATTGGTTGCTTTCTAAACTTTAATAATTGTGAATTTAGGGTAAATTCTGTTTAAAACCACAAATTCATTGAATAAATCCTAACAACCGTCTCTGCTGATGAAGGCTATGTAGTTAAACATTGTTTGGGGCAAATTAAAAACTCGTTTGGTTTTCGGGCGATTTTTATCGGTCGATTCGATGATTAGTTGGTCGCCGCAATGTGCGTATTGCAAAATATCTGCAAGTTCTACTTCGGTCATTTCTCTTTTGTCAGAAGAAGGTCCATGATTTACGATTTGATTGCCTCGTTTGAGGTAAATCTTAAATTTGATTTTGTCTGCATTGTTTAGGTCTTTGGCCTCGCCTGGTGTGATGGTGATTTTACCAATCGACATGAACGAAATCTCTTGGAAATTCATGGCTCGGCCACTAAGCCTTAGAGCATTAAAAGAAGCGTTTTGGGCTTCTGCATTGGCCATAAACAGTGTAGTAACCAATGCGAAAAATAGTTTTTTCATATCTTTATGATGCGTAAAATTTGATTAATGTACCAAAATCTCATTGTGAGGAAGGGCGTATTGGTCGTCGGTGGTGAGTATCACGATGTAGTCACCTTTTTTGCATTTTGCCAATACTTTCTCGATTTCGACTTTCTTAAAGGTATTTGCCGAATACAACATCATCGTACCAGAATTTCCGTCTTTGATAGCAACGCCGAAATTGAATTTTTGGGTGATTGTCATGGCGGCTTCTCCTTTTTGGGTATCTCCGAGCGATACAGTCCCTGCCGAAAGCCATCCTTTGGCACCAATCGAAATCTTTGCCTTGGCGGTGTTGCTGTATTCTTCAACAATCATTTTATCGTTGAGAAATGCCGCCGAGCAGTTTGAGAATTTGTCTTGCCCAAAACTAAAGTTAATAAAGCCGAGCAGAATTGTTAAGATGATTTGATTTGCTTTTTTCATATTTATTTTAATTTTTTTGATGAAGCAAATGTAGGTAGCAAGCCAGAAGGAGAACAAATATTGGCTGTAAAACGATGTTAATGAATTGTAAAAGTGTGCAAAGTAGTACGGGTTTTCAACCCGTACCGAAAAAATACCATAAAAAAACGGGTTGAAAACCCGTTCTACTAAAAAACTTCTGAAAACTTACGAGGAATCGGTGTCTCAAAACGGAGGTATTCGCCCGTAATCGGATGCTCGAATCCTAAGACCCATGCGTGAAGCCCAACTCGACCGATTGGGTTGTAGTTTGCTCCGTATTTTTTATCGCCCACAATCGGGTGACCAATATCTTGGCAATGAACCCGAATCTGGTTTTTGCGACCCGTATCTAATTTTACTTTTAGCAACGAAAAATTCCGATTCGATTTCAAAACCTCATAATTCGTCACGGCCTTTTGCCCATCTTTGGGGTTTTTGGTAGAATAAACCACAAAAGCTGCGTTTTCGGCAAGATATGAGGTAATTGTTCCGGTTTTTTGTTTTACTTCGCCTTCGACCAAAGCCAAATAAAAACGCTCTTTGGCAGTAGAGTGCCACCAATCTTGCAAAAGACTCTGCACCTCTTCGCTCTTGGCAAACATCATGATGCCCGAAGTCTCGCGGTCGAGGCGGTGAACAATGAAGATTTTATTCATCGAACTCTGCACCTTAACGTGTTCACGCAAAATACTGTACGCATTACGTTGGTCTTTGTTATCGGTCGAGATAGAAAGTAGCCCTTCTGATTTATTGATTACAATCAGATGTTCGTCTTCGTGGATAATCTGTAGCCCTCGATAATGGCTCGAATCTAAGCCACGATTCCACCTAATTTCGATGTCATCGTTGGGTTTGAGCGGATGGTTGAATTGAGAAACGAGCATTCCGTTTACCGCAACTTGGCGGTTTCGTAGCAAAGATTTTACGTTATTACGATTTTTATCGGATAATTTCTCAATCAAAAAAGTCATCAATTCTGACTCTTCGGTTACCTTCAGATTGATGGGTGCTCTATCTTCAATCTTTCGGTTATGTTTACGTTTTTTTATCATTTCTAAAAAGCAAAAATGCCATAATTAGCACAAAGGTACGGCTAAGTACGGCATTTTGTTAGAAAAGAGGAGGGTTTTATAGGTAGAGATGTAAAATACGATTTATCGCTAATGAAATTGTGGCACGACAAACCGTACCACAATTAGTTCATCATAGGTTTATTTTGAAGCTTCTGGTTTGAATTCTAAGCTCGCAACCGACATCACGATTTGAGTATCTTTGGCTTTATCGTTCTTCACAACAAAATACAAATCGTGCTGACCTGCATTAGCCGGAATCGTGATTTTTGGCTTTGGTGGAGCCGCCGGACGTGGCTGATTGGGTTGTGGTGGACCAAAACGCTGCTCACGTGGCTCTACGAAATCAGATTTACCCAAAAGTGGTCCGTCTGGCGAATCGGCGTGAAGCTCGATAACGCCACCTGCCGCACCCGAACGCACCGCCGCTTGTGCCGTAAGTTCGATTTCGGTAATACCCGTCAAATCAATTTTATTGAATGCAAAATAAGCGTTATTGCCAATCATATTGTAGGCTCTACCGAGCGATGTAACCATTTGTGTACTTTTGGCTTTATCGGCAAATTCGGGGTTTAGGGTTGTGCTTCTCAAAACGATTACGTCTTCGGTTGCCAAAGATTTCATCATTTTTGTGCCTTTGTCTTTGTAGGCCGCACGAATCATAAACGAACCATTGGCTTTTTGACCGTCTGGGATTTTGGTCGAATACGTACCTTTGATTGGCAACGATTTGAATGTCTGCGGTTCGTTGATATTCAGGATGTACTCAACCATCGCGTTGGCTTCTGCTTGCGAAACCGTCGGGTGAGCCGCCATCGAGTGTTCGCCCCAAACACCACCACCACCATTGATTACCTTCTTAGAAAGATTCTCAATCGCCTTGCTATCGCCTTTGTAGCGAGTTGCGATGTCTTTGTAGCTTGGTCCTACCGATTTATTATCTTTGATGTGGCATGATTTACAATCGTTTTTACTGATGATTCTCTCGCCAATCGAAGCAAAAGCAACAGCATCGACTCCACGATGAGTTTGCGAAGCCTCGATTTTATCATATCCAATCGGAATGTAGTCAATACTTACCGCAACTTGTTCTGGTTTTACTTTACCATTGGCAATATTGCCATCTTCTTTATCATCTACGTTTACTTCGTAGTCAATATCTTTATTCGGGAAATAAAACGTGCGGTTTCCTTTTTTGATATTGAATGCTACTGCAGGAGGTTCATTACCCGCTTTTATCTCAAAATATTGGCTGCCTTCTTCGCCTTTGCCGTCTTTTACGGTCAATGTTACTTCGTAAGTACCTGCTTTATCGAGCGTAACGGTTGGGTTTGCCGTTGTAAATTTACGAGTACCCGTTTTGCTTTTTACTTCCCAAAGATAAGTCAGTGGGTCTCCGTCGTAATCAATCGTTCCTTTTGAGCTAAGATTTACTTTGAGCGGAACTGCACCACTTGTTTTATCGGCTGATGCCACTACATTGGGCGAGCGATTGCCAGCGTTGTATTCAACTTTTGTGATTCGGGCGTTATCATTACCTCTAAACCAAGCTGTTCCGTATTCGAGGATGTACAAATCGCCATCGGGAGCGAAATCAATATCAATAGCATTGGTGAAATCAGTGTTTGGCATGAAACGCTCCATTGATTTATAATTACCGTTTTCGTCCATTGTTACGGCCATAATCCAGCCACGCATAAACTCAACAGCTAACCATTTGCCTTCGTAATAATCAGGAAAAACACGCTTACCATTCGGGAAATCTGCCTTGCGGAAAACTGGACCCCCCGTAGCACTACGCCCCGATGCTCCTACCAATGGAAACTCTTCTGAAAGCCCGTAAGGATACCAAATAAAGGCTTTTTGTGCAGGAGGTAATTCTCTCAAACCAGTATTATTCGGTGAATCATTGATTGGTTTGACTGGGTCGAATTTACCTTTTGAGGTTTTGGTTTCAAAATCCCAATCGGCATAGGATTTATTATCTCCGATAAAATACGGCCAACCGAAATTGCCTGGGCCTTTTGCTTGGTTGAATTCATCATATCCACGTGGGCCTTGCGGGCCATCAGCCGAAGCATCTGGGCCAACCTCTCCCCAATACAAATAACCAGTTTTTGAATCAATTGATGGTCTCCAAGGATTGCGGTGTCCCATTGTGTAAATCTCTGGGCGGGTTTTATCAGTACCTACTGGGAATAAGTTTCCTTTCGGAATCTCGTAAGTACCATCGGCTTTTGGTTTGATTCTCAAGATTTTACCTCTCAAATCATTCGTATTGGCTGCACCACGTTGGTCGTCGTAGTTTTCCCAATCTTTTCTTTCGTCGAGGTTAGCATACCCATCTGAGCCAGCGTTGCTGGTGTTATTACCCGTTGTTAAGTAAAGGTTTCCTTGCTTATCCCAAGTCATACCGCCACCCGTGTGGCAACATTCTTCACGTTGAGTAGGTACTTCGAGAATGATTTTCTTTGAACTTTCTACCAATTGTTCGTTGACGAACTCCCATCGAGCCAAAACGTGTTTAGGCTCTTTTGGGTCGGCATAGTACATATAAATCCAGTGATTTTGCTCAAAATTCGGGTCTTGTGTCAAGCCCATTAAGCCCTCTTCGGCCTCACGAGATTGCCCTTTTTTATTGACATATTTTGTATTTACCGGAATCGTCGCTATGGTTTTCAACTCCCCAGTTTCTGGATTAAACTGACGAAAAGCCCCTTTGCGTTCGACAAAAAGAACGCGTCCATCTTTTAGAAGAGCCATTTCCATCGGTTCGTCCAACTTTTCTATTAAGATGACTTTTTTGAATCGGTTTTCGTCTGGAGCTTGCTGGGCAGATAGGTTTGCACTAATAAGAGAAAGTCCAATTGCTAAAGTAGTTAAAGCATTTGGCAGAAATTTGTAGTTCTGTTTCATCTAATGTTTATAGAGTTTTTCGATGGGTTAATGCCACACAATAGTTTTAAAATTAGCCAAAAAAATCTTAGAATGATACAATCAATAGATGAATTTAAGAAAGTAATCGTTTAAAACGGTATTTTGGTAGATACGAAATATAATTAAGTTCTACGTATATATTGGTTAATGTTGATTCGGAAGAAGCCTTGTTTTCAAAGAATAAAATTTGGTTTTAGGGTGAGGTAACAGCAACTATTGATAATAAATTGTATTATTTTCGCAGCAAAAAGTAAACCGTTGTACAAGAATATTTACGAAGACGATTGGCTAATCGTTGTTGATAAATCGGCGGGTGTACCCACACAGCCTGATAAAAGTGGGATGACTTCTTTGCTCGAATCTTTGGGAGATGTTAAACTCATTCATCGCCTCGACCAACGAGTAAGCGGATTAATCGTTTTTGCTAAAACAGATGAAGTTGCGGCAAAACTAAGTGCTGATTTCCAGAAAAGAGTCGTCGAGAAAAAATACCGAGCAGTTGTTGGCAATAAACCAAGTCTTGACTTGGCCTTACTGACGCATTGGCTCTTAAAGGACACCCGAAAAAACATGGCAAAAGCCCATGATAAAGAGGTAAAAAATGCCCAAAAAGCACAGTTGAGCTACAGATTGATTAACTCTACTCAACGTTATCATTTGCTTGAAATCGAATTGATGACTGGGAGGTTCCACCAAATTCGTTGCCAATTATCGGCTATTGGTTGCCCCATTGTAGGAGATTTGAAATACGGATTTAAGCGGAGTTCGCCCGATGGAAGTATCTTTTTGCAATCGTATCATTTAGCATTCGAGCATCCAAAAACTAATCAACCGATGACTTTTGAGATTGAAATGCCCGAAATCTGGAAGAAATACGGGTTCTAAAATTTGTAGTCATAATTAGCCATTCATTGTAAATGTTTTACAATTGGTCAACTGAATGACTACCGAATTACAAATGAAATAAACTACTCATCTACGCATTTTCTTCAATGCTTGATTTGAGAATACAAATTCGTTGAGTTCGGATACTTCCGAATCAAAAATTGTTTGGCTATTGCCCTCCCAAACCTTTTTACCTTTGTACAAAAACATGATGTAATCGCCAATCGAAAGCACCGAGTTCATATCGTGGGTGATGATGACGGTTGTAATATCAAAATCATCGGTGATTTTCTTGATTAATTCATCAATTTTTATCGAAGTCAGCGGGTCAAGTCCAGAGTTAGGTTCATCACAAAAAAGGTATTTAGGGTTCATTACAATGGCTCGTGCGATACCCACACGTTTTTTCATACCGCCACTGATTTCAGAAGGCATTCGGCTACCAGCCTCGGCCAAACCTACTTTTTCGAGACAAAATTCTACTCGGTCTTTTTTTTCACTCTCGCTCATTTTGGTAAGCATATCGAGCGGAAAAGAAACGTTTTCGTAAACTGTTTTTGAATCGAATAAGGCCCCGCCCTGAAACAAAACACCCATATCTCGGCGTATCGCCTTGATTTCGTCTTCGTCGCCTCGGTAAAAATCTCGGCCGTCGTAGAGCGTGCTGCCAACTTCGGGCCTGACCAAATCGAGCATACATTTCAGTAAAACCGATTTGCCCGTTCCGCTGGCACCAATCACCAAACTTGTATCGCCTTTTTTGAACGAACCGCTAATGTTATCAAGCACTTGGCGGCCATTGAAAGACTTTGAAATATTTTTAATTTCTATCATGATTTCTTTAGATGTTGTTTTACCTCACCCAACCCTCTCCTGCGAGGAGAGGGCTAAACCAAATCCTCACCTCAATTGTTGATTCGATAATAATTTTATCTACGTCAATAATTCAGCCAATAAATAATCGGCGATTAAGACTGCAATACAACTATTTGTTACGGCCGACGTACTGGCTTGGCCCACTTCTAAAGCTCCGCCACGGGTATTATAGCCTTGGTAAGCCGAAATCGTCGAAATCAAGAATCCAAAAACGGTAGCTTTGATAAGAGCAATGAAAACATTGAATGGTATAAACGAAAAACGAATACCGTAGATGTAATCTTCGGGCGTGATGATACCCGTGAGGGTTCCGGCCAAATATCCGCCATAAATCCCTAAAAATGCCGATAAAACAGCCAACAAAGGAAATGTAAAAATAGAAGCCAATAGTTTTGGCAGTACCAAATACGAAGCCGAATTGATTCCCATTACTTCGAGTGCGTCTATTTGTTCGGTGATACGCATCGTGCCGAGTTCACCAGCGATATTTGACCCAACTTTACCCGCCAATACTACGCACATGAAGGTCGAGGAGAGTTCGAGGAGTGTCATGTCTCGCACAATATTACTGACAATATATACTGGCACAAACGGGCTCACCAAGTTGGCTTTGGTCTGTACACAAACCACCGCACCGATAAAAACCGCCACGATGCTGATGATATTGACCGATTTGAGACCTATCGAAATACATTCATCCAGAAACCTATCCCAATAAACCTTGAAAGATTCTCGGCGTGTGAATAGCTTACTCAAAAACAAAAAATAACTTCCTATTCGAGATAAAAACATAATTCTACTTTTTAGGATTAGTAAAGATTTGGCGATTAATTTTTCAAACAACCACTGATTATGCTTTACTAAATATATCTTTGCAAAGTTAATAATCTTGTAAAACGAATTTGTAATTCGTTCGGAATTATATGGGAAAACTTATTGTAGTATCGGGCGGAACGCGTGGAATTGGTCGTGCAATCATCGAAAAATTTGCGAATGAGGGTTTTGATGTGGCTGTTTCGGCAAGAAACGAAAACGATTTATCGAATCTTAAACGGAGTATCGAAGCACAATATTCGGTGCAGTGTCATATTTACCGAGCCGATATGTCGGTCAAATCCGAGGTTGAGGCTTTTGTCAAATTCGTCCGAAATCTAAACCAACCTGTCGAGGTTTTAGTTAATAATGCAGGATTGTTTATAGCAGGCAATGTGCATGATGCCCCCGATGGTGCCATCGAAAGCCAAATCGAAACCAATCTTTATAGTGCTTTTTACCTGACAAAAGGATTGGCCGAGGGCATGAAAGAGCGACGAAATGGCTATATTTTTAATATTTGCTCGATAGCGAGCTTGATTGCGTATCCGAATGGCGGACTTTACGCAATCTCGAAGTTTGCAATGCTCGGTTTCAGTAAATCGCTAAGAGAAGAAATGAAACCTTACGGCGTACGGGTTTCGTCGATAATGCCTGGGGCCGTGCTGACCGATAGCTGGGCGGGAGTAGATTTACCCAAAGAGCGATTCATCCAGCCGCAAGATGTAGCCGATACAATCTGGACGGCATTTTCGCTAACCAAAAGTGCGGTTCTCGAAGAAATCATCATCCGTCCACAAGAAGGAGATATTTAATTTTAGATGCGACTCATTTTAAATTGTTTATATCGTAGATAGATTTATTTAGCAGAGAATCGGTGCCATGCACAGCATGACACCGGCACCATAGCTCACATGGCACGCTGTGCGTGTCATGGTTATTCAATATAAAAATCGACAAGAAGCCCCAATAATCAATGCAAATAAAGCACTTTTTAGAGGCAATCAACCAAGAGATTGCACAAACCGAATACGGCAAAAATCCAGTAGAATTATACGAACCCATCGAATACATCATGGCGTTGGGTGGCAAACGGATGCGTCCGTTGCTGGCACTTATGGCAGCCGAACTATTCACCGATAATTGGCAAAAAGCCCTTAAACCAGCCATTGGGGTGGAGGTTTTTCATAATTTTACGCTCATGCACGACGACATCATGGATGATGCCCCACTGCGTAGAGGTAAGCCAACGGTACACGAAAAATGGAATTCAAACATTGCGATTCTCTCGGGCGATGTCATGCTCGTATGTGCCTATGAGTTAATGCTCAATGCTGATGCTGCCAAGCTACCACATATCCTAAAAAGATTTAATCGCACCGCAGCAGGCGTATGCGAAGGGCAACAAATGGATATGAATTTTAGTAGCCGAAGCGATGTTAGTAAAGAAGAATACATCGAGATGATTCGCCTCAAAACCTCGGTTTTGTTGGGTTATGCCCTCGAATTGGGTGGAATAGTTGCCGATGCCGACCAAGAATCGGTAGATTTACTTTACGAAATTGGTGAGAAAATCGGTATCGGGTTTCAGCTAAAAGATGATATTCTGGATGTCTATGGCGACCCTGAGAAATTCGGAAAACAAGTAGGCGGCGATATTATCGAAAACAAAAAAACGTTATTACTCATCGAAGCAATGGTTCGTGCAACGGGCGATACCAAAGTTGAGTTGGATAAATGGCTGAATGCCAAAGAATTTGACAAAGCCGAGAAAGTAAAGGCCGTTACCGAAATTTATAATCAGCTGAATATCAAGCAAATCGCTGAGGCTGAAATGAATCATTATTTCGGATTAGGTTTTGAAGGATTAAGAAAACTCAACGCTCCGGCCAATCGTAAAGAAGCTTTGATTAGTTTTGTCGAGCAATTGATTGAAAGAGAATCGTAGAAATTGTTTTGTTGTTAGTTTGTTTAGAGTTTTAAAAGTTCGGTTCTAATTCTAAAACAACACATAAACAACCAAACATTAAAACAAAAAAACACATTAAAAATGCAAGATATATTATTTGATGTAAACCTCGGAATCGTCGTGGCTACGGTGCTTTTGAGTCTTTACGCTTGGCAAAAGCCACAGATTTTTTACGGATGGATGCTCAATCCGCCTGCCGTTGACCGTGGACAATATTTTAGATTTGTGACTTCGGGTTTCATCCACGCCGACTATATGCACCTTTTCTTTAACATGTTTACGCTTTACAACTTTGGCGGATACATCGAGCAGCTCATGCAGGCTCGTTTTGGTCCAGAAGTTGGTCGAGCAGCGTATTTATTATTTTACATTGTTGCTATCATTGCTTCCGATATTCCATCGTATCTCAAAAATCGGGGTAATCCAAATTATAATTCTTTGGGAGCTTCGGGTGCAGTTTCGGCAGTGGTTTTTGGGGCAATTTTATTCTTCCCGACAGCCCAATTATTGGTTTTCTTCATCCCGATGCCGGCTTTTATTTATGCGTTTTTGTATTTGGCATATACCTATTACGAAATGCGTCGAGGCTTGGGTTATGTCAATCATTCGGCTCACTGGTGGGGTTCTATCTTTGGCGTTATCGTCATGGTGGCTTTGTACCCCGACGTCGTTCCGCATTTTATCAGTGAGGTTTCTAACTGGCGACCATTCTAAACGTAGAACGAGTTTTTAACTCGTTCATAAATCCGAAATGTCGTTTAACAAAATATGTTCAAAATACTGAATCAACCATACCCTTTTCCCGAAAGAGAGAATCTACGAGTCTTTGTGCATTGTCTGCTCGAAGGTTTTTTTATCGGTATGTTTTTAATTGTTTTTCAACCATTCGGGACCGAACAATGGCATCATCCGTACAAAAATCTTTTCTTGTGGGGATACGGATTGATGACTACTTTGGGAGGAATAACACTACGACTGGGTATAGTAAAATTATTTCCGAATTATTATAACGAAAGAGAATGGACAGTAGGGCGTGAGATTCTGATGATTCTGACGATTCTGATTTTGATTTCGAGTTATAATTACTTGTATAGTAATTGGATGTTTGGCTGGAAGTTCTCGTTTGAGAATTTTTTATGGATGTTTTTGGCAGTTTGTATCATAGGTGTTTTTCCAGTTACGATTGGCGTATTGCTCAACTACATTTACAAACTCAAAAAATACAGCCAGCCGATTGTCGTGCAGCATCATGCCGTTGAGAGTCCGAAAGAAGCTGCGGCAAACTCAGCCATTAAGTTTATCGCCGAAAACGAAAAAGATACTTTTGAGGTCGAAACCGAGACCCTACTTTTTATAGAGTCTTCGGATAATTACTCCACGATTCATTATATAAAAGATGGACGGATTTTGAAAGAGATGATTAGAGGTAGCTTGAGCCGTATGGAAAGTTTTATTGACTCGCCCAACATCGTTCGTTGCCACCGTAGCTACATCGTAAATCTGGAAAAAGTCGAGAAAGTATCGGGCAATGCACAAGGTTATAAACTGCATCTTATACAGCCTGAGCTGCTCGTGCCAGTGGCTCGAAAGTATTCTGAAATTGTCGAAAAACTAAAATAAGCGATACATAAATACCACTAAAAATCGCCATTTCTACCGTACAAAATACCATTCATACAAATATTTTAACAAAGACTTTTACTAACTTTATATTTGAATCAGATTACAGCGTCTTGATTCAAAAATCATTTAAATAAAAAACAAATCAGTGTAATCAGCGATTCTGTTATGGCAAAGAGAAAATCAGAAGATAAAATAACCGATAAACCAAGAGTTCATAAAGATTTAGACGGACTCGACATTAAAATTAATTCTTTTGGCGAGATTCAGATGAATATGGACATCACCAAAATCAATGAATTTTTAAATAAATCGGTTGATGATAAGAAGTTAAGGCACTTGAAATCAAGTGATTAACTCAGGGTAGTAAGTCTAATGACAAATTAATCGAATGATTCGAGTATATCGAATCAAGAGCGTAATTAATTGATTATCAGCATACTTTGACAAATCATTTCTATGAAAACATAAAGAAATAGTTTTGTCTTAATACTTATTAAATTAATCAAGAAATCATTAATAAATCATACAAAATCAAGGTTTATGCGTTCTCACGAAATTGATTACAAAATTATTGGAGAAGACATCCAAATTGTAGAAATCGAACTCGACCCAAACGAAACCGTCATTGCCGAAGCTGGCTCAATGCTCTTCATGGAAGACGGAATCCAGTTTGAAACCAAAATGGGCGATGGCTCGCAGCCACAGCAGAGCCTATTTGGTAAATTATTACAAGCGGGTAGCCGTGCATTGATGGGCGAATCTATTTTTATGACCCACTTTACCAATCGTTCGAGCATCAAGCGTCGGGTTTCGTTTGCAGCACCGTACCCAGGTACAATCCGCCCTGTCGATTTAGCCAAAACCTTTGGCAATACTCTCATCGTGCAAAAAGATGCTTTCTTGTGTGCGGCTTTGGGTACAAGCATTTCGATTCACTTCAATCAGAAATTTGGAGCGGGTTTATTTGGTGGCGAAGGCTTCATTTTAGAGAAAATTCAAGGAGATGGTATGGCGTTTATTCACTCGGGTGGGGTGGTTATTGAAAGACAACTCAACAACGAAACCCTCAGAGTAGATACTGGCTGCGTTGTGGCATTTGAACCAAATATTGATTTCAGTATCGAGCGTTCGGGAAGCCTAAAATCTATGGTTTTTGGCGGCGAAGGTATCTTTTTGGCTACACTTCGTGGTACTGGTAGAGTCTGGATTCAGTCATTGCCAATCTCTAAACTTATTCAGCGACTTTCGCCGTATGGTGGCAATGCCAGCAAAGAGAGTGGCTCAATCTTGGGTGGTTTGAGTAATGTTTTTGAATAATGTAAAATTGATTTCTTAAATACATATAGGATACCTCTCGGGGTATCCTATATTTGTTTTGTGGATATTGCGTCAAAATCTACAAAAATTTGTAAAAAATCAAAAAAAGACTGATATTGAACTACAAACTTGAACCCTGAATATCTGAATTTATGAATTTTTTGTGTATTTGTACTTATTTCAAAGGTGTCGAATTTTTGAAGGCTTGCAAGGCTGCTGGCAATACGGTTTACTTATTGACCAATAAAAAACTCGAAGACAAGCCTTGGCCCCGAGAATCTATTGATGAATTTTTCTTTCTTGATAATGTAGATAATACGTTTGAAACCTACCAAAAAATGCTCACAGGGCTTTCGTATGTGATGCGAAGCAAGAAATTTGACCGTGTGGTGGCTCTTGATGATTTCGACGTTGAAAAAGCGGCATTGGTTCGTGAGCATTTCCGGATTCCGGGTATGGGTCAGACCACCGCAAGGTATTTTAGAGATAAATTGGCAATGCGAGTGCAAGCCCAAGATGCGGGTATCAATGTGCCGCCGTTTAGTCCGCTCTTTCACGATGTCGATATTACAGAGTACCTCCAGCGTACATCGCCACCGTGGGTTATTAAGCCACGCTCTGAGGCCTCAGCGGCGGGTATAAAAAAAGTACATAGTTTTCAAGAGGCTTGGGATAAAATCCATAGCCTTGGCGAAGAGCGTCACCAGTTTTTGATTGAGCAATTTAAGCCTGGCGATGTTTACCACGTAGATGCCCTCTCAATGGATGGCAAGGTGATATTTGCACGTAGTAGCCAGTACCTCAATACACCTTTTGAGGTGGCCCACGGTGGCGGAATCTTCCGCTCGGTTACGGTTGAGATGGATTCAAAAGACGATAAAGCACTCAAGAAAGTTAATACCGATGTCATGAAGGCGTTCGGGATGAAGTTTAGTGCATCGCACACCGAGGTTATTAAGTGCTACGAAGACGGTAAATTCTACTTTCTCGAAACCGCGTCGCGTGTGGGCGGAGCTCATTTGGCCGAGATGGTCGAATTCTCGTCAGGAATCAACCTCTGGCGTGAATGGGCCAAAATCGAGAGTTTGATGGCATCGGGTGGGAGTTACGAGTTACCCAAAGTTGAGGGCTATTATTCAGGAATTATCATTTCGCTTTCGTCGCACGAGCATCCCGACTATTCGCCATTCAATGACCCCGAAATCATTTGGAAAATGGACGAAACCTACCACGTAGGATTAATCGTTCGGTCCGAAAAACGTGAGAGAGTCATGGAATTGATGGATAAATACGCCAACATGATTCGAGACTTGGGCTACCATGCCTCGGCACCCGCACCTGATAAACCAAATCATTGAGATATATTTGCAGCAACAGATAGAAAACCCTATGTCTATCTGTTGCTATCCATTCGACCTTTTTCGGCGTTCGATAGCGTCTCTTACACGGGCAGCACTTTCGTAGTCTTCTTTTTTGATTATTTTTTCGAGCAATTCTTCTAATTCTTCCAATGAATATTCGGCATAAGAGCCTTTTTTTTCTCGTCCTTTTTCGTCGATTTCGTAGCCAGAGGACTCAATAACTTGGGTACTTACAAAAATAGGACAAGCGAATCGAACCGCTAAAGCAATCGCATCTGATGGCCGAGCATCTATTTCAATAAGCTGGTTTTCGGTATTTACAAGAATTACATTTGCATAAAATATGTCGTCTTGTAAGGTATGTATAAAAACCTCTTTAACTTTAGATTTAAGTTGTAATAAAACAGTTTTGAATAAGTCGTGAGTGAGCGGTCGGGTAGGGTTGAGGCGTTCCATGTAAATTGCGATGGCTTGAGCCTCTTGGTTACCAATAATGATTGGAATCCGCCGTTTCGATTTTGGCTCTTCTAAAATCAAAGCATAATACCCTTTTTTTGATTCACTTTCGGCCAGTGCAATTACAGATACCTCAATTTTGTTCATTCTTTTCTAAATTCTTTTTAATAAACTCAATCATTTTTCCAATATCATCAAATGGCGAAATCACCCAACCATCGGTTGAGAGTCTGTACAAATCTTTTTTTTCGACCTCAACTGAAAACGCACCTTCGATATCGAAATACTTTCCGTTACGTTGCAGAATCCTAATACCCATTTGGGTCAGGGCATATTCTACAAAATCGGCTTCGTTGTATTCTTCCATTACTAATTACTAAGATTTTTGTAAAAAATCAGTACTCCCAGCCCGATGCATAAGAGGCAAGAAATGAGGGTGAGAGAGTAAGACAACCATTTTATTTTGAAAAATTTGGCCGAAAAAGGAATACTAAAAACCCCAGCGGCAATCATCATTCCTATAACCGACCCCAGCCCAAATACCAATATGTACAAGATACCGTTAAATTCGCCTTTGATTTGCCCCAAGACAGTCAATAAAACTGCTCCACTCCCTGCCAGACCATGCACAGTTCCGATTCCGTACGCCATTTTGTGAGAGCCATCCGGGTTGTGCTGATGCTGTATTTCGGGATTTTTATAAAATTTGTATAGCCTCGTCCCGCCTAAAAAAATGAGCATTAGCCCAACCGAAGCCTCAAAATATCTGAAGTCGTTTTCGTCTAAGACAAATCTCCCAATCATATAAATTATACCTACCAACAAAATGATAGAGGTATGCCCCATGCCCCAAAAAATGCCATCTTTTATAGCCAAAATAGTGTTATTCCGCTTGGTTACGATACTGCTTACTGCTACCAGATGGTCGGCTTCAAAGGCATGTGCAAAACCAATAGAACATGCTATGAGTAAGGTTTCGGTCATAATTATAAAAGGCTAAGTGCTTGATATAAATTAGTTTATGTTATTTGTTAATCGTTAATAGAGTGTTGATAATCAGGTTGTTATGGATTTTAATTGATAATTAACTACTTGATATAACGTGAACTATGGTTTAGTTTTCTGACTGCTGGACATTTCTTCAGTGAAAATACCATAGGAACACGCCACGGCATGTTCTTACAAAGAATTTCTATGTATTCTCCAATAATTATATTTCATATTTAATGATTCGGTGATTGCCTGTATCGGCCACAACTAATTGGTTTTGGTCAATACAAATCGAAAAAGGCCAGTATAATTGCTTATCTGTACCGTATCTTGTATTGGAGTTTTCGCTTCCGATATTAAAATTTCTATGTCCGATTAGATTACTCGCCAAAGTTGCATTTTGTGTGGGGAGTTCATCAAACCATAAGATTCGGCTATTTCCGGTATCGGCAATAAAAATACCATTGTCATGAAAAAAAGAATCGTAGGTCCAATTCATAGAGTTTTGTATTGGAAACAAATTGTATTGATTTTGACCACAAGCATCAAAATCGGGCTGCCCGATGATAATATCTGCTTTTTGATGAAAGGCGGTCTTCCAATCTTTCCAAATTAGGTTTCTGTAAAACTGAGTATCGGCAATTGACATTTGCCCTTGAGGGTTGATTCTTACCGAGTACGGCCAAATCGGGTCGTTGTTTTCGTAATCTCTTTCGGTAAAGCTTGGCTTGCCAATCACCCCGTCGGCAGTTGCAAAATTCTGAGTCGGGATTTGCTGATAATATAGAACCCGACGATTTCCGGTATCACAAATCCATAATTGCTTGCCATCCGAAAAAACACCATAAGGCCAGTTGAGGCTTTGGGCATTTGGAGTTGAGCCAATTCCGTAAACATTGGGTTGATTATGCTCAAAATCGGCTTGACCGACCACCACATCGGCTTGTTGACCGTTTTGAGTTGGGAACGAATGCCAAATTAAAACTCGATGGTTCCAGGCATCGGCAATGATAAGTTTTTGCCCATCCGACCACAAACCTGATGGGTATTGTAGCGAATTTGCCGATACTTCGTTGCCAGCGTTTCGACCAGTATCTTCTTTTTCGGATTGCCCCAAGACAATATCAGGGCTTTGAAACTCGGTTTTCGGAAAATGATTCCAAATAAAAACACGATTCTGACCCGTATCAGCAACCAGTAGTTTATCGCCTACAAACCAAACCCCACGAGGAGCCAAAAAAGGGTTATTTTCGTCTCCTTTAAAAATAAAGTGGTTTTTTACCAAATTGGGTAATCCTTCGGCCGAGAGATGATAGGTAAATTCACCTTCTGGATTGGCCCTTGGGGCTTCGTTTATGCTGACGTTCAGTATCATTTTTAACAAATTCTCGGAAGCTGCTCTCCTACAAGCATATTTACAACTCTTTTGCCACCGATTTTACTTTTCAAGACCACTTGTTTGGGATGCTCTGCAACAACCTCGCCGATACATGCCGAATGCTCAAAATTGGGTATAGATTTGAGTTTTTTTAGCATATCATCGGCTACTTCGGCTGCTACAATGGCCATAAACACGCCTTCGTTGGCTACATAGAGGGGGTCTAAACCAAGCAATTCGCAAGCCCCTTCGACCTCTTCTAAAACTGGGATTTGACTTTGAAGAATATCACAGCCTAATTTAGCATCTCGTGCGATTTCGTTTAGCACTGTTGCTACGCCACCACGAGTAGGGTCTCTTAAAAGGTGAATGTCATTGCCAAATTCGTCTAAAAGTTCCTTGATTACAAAGTTTAGATTCTGCGTATCGCTTTCGATAGATGTCTCAAACTCCAATCCTTCACGTACCGACATAATGGCAATACCGTGCGTGGCGATATGCCCCGATATAATGATTTTGTCGCCTGTTTTTACGTTTTTTATGTTGATATTGGCATCAGGATGAATCACCCCGATACCCGATGTATTGATAAATATTTTATCGCCTTTTCCTTTTTCTACGACTTTGGTATCGCCCGTAACAATCTGTACACCTGCTTTTTCGGCAGTAAATTTGATTGCAACCAAAATCTCCCAAAACTCTTTCATCGTAAGGCCTTCCTCGATGATAAAACTCAAAGAAAGATACTTCGGAATAGCCCCACACATGGCAAGGTCGTTTACTGTACCATTGATTGCCAGCTCCCCGATATTGCTATTAGGAAAGAAAATTGGAGAAATGACGTAGCTATCGGTCGAAAAAGCCAATTGTCCATCCAATCTGAAAATTGCACCATCGTGCTTTTGGTCTAATAGTGGATTCTTGAGTAAATCAAAAACTCCCGATTCTAATAATTTATTTGTCAGGATTCCGCCCGAACCATGTCCCAAAGTAATGACCTCGAAGTCTAATTGGGGCATCGGACAAGACATTTGGGTAATATTCATATTTTATATTTAAACAGCTTCAACATTTGCATAATGAAAATAGGCCGCACAGGCTCCTTCTGATGAGACCATCGGGGCCCCCAATGGTTTTTCGGGAGTGCAATTTTTACCAAATTGGCTACATTCGTAAGGCTTTTTGATACCTTTCAATACCAAACCTGCGATACACTCGGCACACTCAGGGGCTTTGGCGATATTGATTGCAAACTTCTTATTGGCATCAAACTCAGCGAGCGTACCTTTTACTTCCCATCCACTCATCGGAATCGTCCCGATTCCCCGCCATTCGCGGTCTTGTGTTTCAAAAACCTCATTTATTACTTTAATGGCTTCGGGATTCCCCTCGGGTTTTACGACGCGGCTATACTGGTTTTCGAGCTTTTTCTCACCATTTTCGAGTTGTTTGACTACCATCAGAATCCCGTGTAGTAAATCGACAGGTTCAAAACCCGTTACCACAATCGGAATCTGGTATTTCTCTACGATGGGTTGGTATTCCGAAATTCCCATGATTGTACAGACGTGTCCCGCAGCCAAAAAACCTTGGATTCGGGCGGTGTCATCGTTCATAACTGCCTCAATTGCTGGCGGAACTAATACATGAGAAGCCAAAATCGAATAATTATTGAGGCCTAATCTTTTGGCGTGCAAAACCGAAAGAGCGTTGGCAGGAGCAGTGGTTTCAAAACCTACTGCAAAAAAGACGACTTGCTTGTCGGGGTTTTCTTGGGCGATTCTTACGGCTTCTAATGGCGAATACAGAATCCTGACGTCGGCACCAAGGGCTTTGGCTTCTAAAAGGCTCTTCTCCGAACCCGGAACCCGAATCATGTCTCCGAATGTACACAAAATCACTCCTTTGTTGAGTGCGAGATAAACCGCTTTATCAATCAAGTTTAGGGGAGTTACACAAACCGGACAACCGGGGCCATGCACCATTGTGATTTTACTGGGCAGGATGTTCAGAATCCCGTTTTTGACGAGGCTGTGGGTCTGCCCACCACAGACCTCCATGATAGTCCAATTCTGGGTTGTGATTTTATGAATCTCGTTGATGTATTGCTCAACTACTTCGGGGTTGCGGTATTCTGATATGAATTTCATGGTTTGACACTTTAGAATCGTTGATTAGACAGGACAACTACCACCATCGCGGTCGATTTGTGAATGCTCTACTAATTCGTCGATTTCGCCAATTTCTTTAAGATACGAAAACGACTTTTCGGCTTCTTCTTCATCTATTTTGCTAATAGCCACCCCAACATGCACAAGTACGTAGTCGCCTATTTGGGCATCGGGGAGCATTTCGAGGCTGGCCTGCTTGGTGATACCACCAAAAACCACATTTGCCATTCGTACCAATCCATTGTATTGGGTTTCGATAGATTTTATTTTACCTGGTATTGCCAAACACATAGTTTAATTCTTTGGTGGTTAGAAAATACTGTTTAAATGATTGAAGTTCATGATGTTTTTTAATCTTAATCTGGCAAATGGTTTGAAAATCAAACAATTATGACGCCCGATTTACTATTGCCCTATTAACAACTTATTTGCCCGTAAGCGATATTTTCGTCGTTGGGCGAAAGGTTTTTATGAAAATACAACTCATATTTAGGTTGCAAAAAATAGATAACTAAATCAACTAAAAGAGCATTCTGAAAAACCCCTCCGCTAAACGCCAACTTGTTGAGTTGTAATGATTGTGCCACTTCATCAATGATTCTTATAAGTGTTATATGAAACTTAGCGGCTATCAACTGTGGGTTACCCGTCGCTTTGATTTCTCTAAGTATTTCTTGAATAGTTTCTTCGATAATTATTTGATTATCAATTATTTTAAAAGGATATTGAACTTCGAGATTATAGTGGTTTTTATCAAAATATTTTTGTGCAAGTTGTTCGAGATAAACAGCGGCTTCGCCTTCGTAAGTTTGCTTATCTATCAATCTTAGTATGCTGGCAACTGCATCGAAAATCCTCCCCATCGAACTCGTTTTTATGTCATTCTTCACCAAAATCTTCTGAAATACAGTCCATTCGTTATCCGAAAACTTATCTTTTAAAATCTCTTCTTTGCCGTCGATATTAGCGGCCAAACTCAAAGCCGAGATTCGTGGTTCTTTTGGCATTTTATCGCCGAGGATGGCATCAAAGTATTGAAAATGGATTCGTTTTATTTCTTGATTTTGTTTGTAAAAAAACTCTCCTCCCCAAATATTTCCATCTGTTCCGTAGCCAGTGCCGTCCCAAATAATTCCTAAAGTACCATCAATTTCGATTTTATTATCGGTCAACACTGCCATAAAATGTGCCTGATGGTGCTGGATTTTGTAAATCGGGAGTTTTAGTTTCTCGGCTAATTGTACTCCTAACTCGGTTGAAAAATAGCCTTGATGGGCATCAACATAGACTTTTTTTAAGGATTCCGAACATCGAAAAATACTTAGATAATAAGCAAGTATTTTCTCGAAGTTTTGCTGGGTTTCGTAGCTCTCTAAATCGCCAAGAAACTGGCTTACATAGAGCTGGTTTTGGGTTTTTAGGGCAAATGTACTCTTTAAAGAAGCCCCCAAAGCCAAAGAACCTGACTCAGTTTTTTGTGATTGAGGTAGTGCTAAAGCAAAACCACGACTTCGACGGATGATGATTTTTTGTTTATATTTTTTAGTGTATTGAATGACCGAATCATCTTGCGGAATCACAATATCACGGTTATTTGTAACAATTAAATCGGCGATTAAAGAAAAATCCTGAATTGCCTTTTGGTTTTCGTAAATAATCGGATTCCCCGAAATATTACCACTTGTAGCCACAATGGGCTTACCAAAACCACGACAAATGAGCCACAATAGAGGCGAGTTTGGCAGCATTACCCCCAGCTTGTCAAGTTTAGGATTGACAGCTTGGCATACCACCGAGTCGGGCTTTTGTTGAAGCAACACAATCGGGGCAATGTCGCTCTCTAATGCTACTTTTTCAATTTCGCTAAACTCAACATTTTCTGCTATTTCGGTGATGCTCGAAAACATCACAGCAAAGGGTTTGTTTGGGCGATGTTTTCGGGTTCTTAACTCCTCAACGGCTGCTTGATGAGTGGCATCGCAAATGAGCAAATACCCACCGACTCCTTTTACAGCTATGATTTTTCCATTATTTAAAGCATTGATAATTAGATTAATAACCTCTGATTGATTGGCTGATACTACTTTTTGGCAATTATCATAAATCGTGATTTTGATTCCGCACTTTTGGCATGAGTTTGTTTGCGAATAAAACCTTCTATCGTTAGGATTGTGGTATTCGGCCTGACATTCTTCGCACATCTCAAAACCTACCATTGTGGTATTGGCACGGTCGTAGGGTAAATCTTGAATTATCGAATACCTCGGCCCACAATTTGTACATGTGATAAACGGATACCCAAATCGTCGATTGGTTGGGTCATTTAATTCGGCAATGCAGTCTTGGCAAACGGAGTAGTCGGGTGTCAGAATCAAGTTAGATTCGCCAGAGACCTCGCTTTCTCGGATTTCAAATTTGTCAAAGAACTGGTTATCAATTTGGTGAATGCTTTTTTCTGAAATCTGAGCCTTTTTTGGGGCTTCTTGTACAAGTTCATCAAAAAACCGATTGGCTAAATCTGCTTGGGCAGCGAAGATGATTCGCACACCTTCTAAGCCATTGCTCACAAAACCAGTAAGATTAAGCCTACGAGCAAGATTATACACAAATGGCCTAAAGCCGACTCCCTGCACGATTCCCGAAAACTTAATCTCGTATGTGTTTTTTTCTTGCATTGATTTTTTGGTCGAGCATCAGTTTTCTAAAACCTCGACACCTTTTTTCTGCTCAACTTTTTTCAGAAGCCAATCACACCATTCGTCGAGTCCCTGACCGTTTAGGCTCGAAATCGTGATTACCTCTAAATCGGGGTTTATGTCTCGGGCATCTTGCGTAACAGCCTCTACCGAGAATGGCAAATATTGCAAAATATCGGCTTTCGATACCAGCATCAACTCGCTTGTCAGAAACATCCGAGGGTATTTTTTGGGTTTATCGTCGCCTTCGGTACAAGCAATGAGCGTTACCCTAAAGTCTTCTCCTAAATCGAAAGCTGCCGGACAAACCAAGTTACCTACGTTTTCAATAAAAAGGAGGTCGAGGCCGTCCAAATCCATGTATTCGAGGGCTTGCAAAACCATTTGGGCTTCGATATGGCACATACCGCCAGTTACAATTTGTAGGCTATCAATGCCCGCTTCTCTGATTCGGATGGCATCTCTTTCGGTTTCGGGGTCGCCGACCAAAACTGCCATTTTGATTTTATCTTTGAGGCGTTTGCCAGTTTCTTGCATGAGGGTGGTTTTGCCACTACCCGGCGAAGAGCAGACATTTATCACCAATGTATCTTTTAGTTTTTCTCGGATGGCTTTTGCAACGAAGTCGTTGGCTTTGAGCAAGTGTAGGGTCGTATTATCGCACTGTACAGAGCCTGTCGGCATTCGGTTAGATTTGGGTGTCATAGCTTAAATGAGTAATTTATACTAAGTTTTGCTCAATTTTCTAAAAATTCTACTTTACTAATCAGGAGTTCTTCACCCTGCACTACGTTTCTACTCGGCTTGCCGCACTCGCATACGAAGCGATATTGCTGTACTTCGGTTGTTTTCTGACAGTCATCACAATAAATCAAGATGGGCAAGACCTCAACCTCAAGCGATTTATTTCGGTATTGTGGCTCATCTTCGAGTACTGCATCGAAGGCGTTTTGCATCAAAATTGGTTGAACATTTGAGAGCAAACCCGCTTTTAAATAAATCTTGCCGATTCGGTCAAAATCCTCTTTAAATTCGTCTTCGAGTGTCCTGAAAATATTTCTAACCAACGAAATTTCGTGCATTTGGGGTGTTTGATATTTATTAACAAAAGAAATCGAATGCTCTATCTAATGCAAGAAAAATTCGATTTTTAGAAAATATTTTCTAATACCTAATTTATCCCCAAAAAACTATCAAACAAAGTGCATTCTTAATTCTGAAACCCTTTCTAAATGTCTTTCGGCATCGGCAATAAGGGTGGTATCTTGGGTGAGGTTTTTTATTTCATTTGCCAGATTTTGCATTTCTTCAAAGAGTGCTTTTTCTTCGGTTTCGTTTTGGTGAGAAACAAACCATGCAGCTTCGAGGAAGTTCATGATGGTAAGCACACGCTCGGTCGGAAACTCATCGGCTGTTCTGATGTCGAGCGATTGTCGATAGTAGCTCAATGCCTTGGCGTAGTTGTCGGTTTTTACGGCTGGCGGATATTTTGTTAGGGCATTGCCGTAGCTGTTGCAAATCATGGCGTACTCGTAGGGGTGAGTTTCGCGGGTAAAGAAATTCAGTGCCTGATTGAACGAACTTACCGATACCGCTGCCCAAAGGCTTTTTTTCTTGGCCTCGTCCGGAATCTCGGAGTAAATCACGCCAAGGTGATGTTGTATTTCAGAAAAAATTTCGGGGGCGTTCTCAAACGTAAAGACTTTCAATGCTTGTTGGTAGGCCTCCATTGCGGGTTTAAAAAACTGAGGGTTGCCATTTTGAGCCCAAGTATAAAGCAATACACCCTTGCGGTACTGGGCGTTGGCCAGTAATTCGGGGATTTCTTCGTTTCCTAAAATATTGATTGCACGGCTGATGTATCCTAATGCCTCCGAAAAACTATTGCTCATGTTTGCCACTTGCGAAGCATCTATTAGTAGTAGGGCAATCTGAACCTGATTTTGTTGCTTTTCGTGGTATTCTAACACCTCCCAAAGTGTATTTTTTAGTTTTGCAAGAAGCGATTCATCGTATGGGGCCGTCAGTCTTTTGAGCCAAATTCCATAAAGAATGTTTTTCAATTCGATTTTGGATTCATCCGAAATAGCTTCTTCTAAGCATCGGTCAATGATGTCTTCTGCTTTACCCAGCTCATCGGCATCGAGCATGAGTGTAGCGAAGTGTTTGCCCGTAAATGCAAAGTATTCGCCATTTGGGGCGGCATCTACGGCTTTTTGGTAGTACGAATTGATATGATAGATATTGAAAAATTGATTGCTTTGGCCGTAATGAGCTAAAATCGCGATGTTGTGCCAATGTCGATAAATCTCGAATGGAATTTGGATTGGCTCTTCGGTTGCATCAATATCTTGCAAGATACCGTGTTGCAGGCGGTTTATGGTATCAATATCGGATAATAGAAATGCGTTTAGCTCGGCATAATGATAGGCTTTCTCGAAATTGTTTAGAAAAAGATAAACTACGGCAAGTAAATTATTGGGGGTGAAATCAATGTAATTTGGTAGTAAGTAGGGCGGGACCTCGCTCGACCATCGAATCGGAACTTTGATTTCGTTGGATTCTACAATCAGAAAATTCTTGTAACCGTTTATTTGTGATAGGTCTTTAATCTCAACGACTTCATTCAGTCGGTATTCTTCATTTATAATATTTTGAGCAGAATCAATTTTATCAGTTGAAACAAATATCGTAAGCATTTTGGTTAGTTTTTAGGGTTCCACGGGCATCTTTACTGATGCTTCTTTGAAAAATCTTAGCGTAATTTTCGGCCTTCTGCATAGATTCATAATGGTCGATGTAGTTACAGAAAAAACGGAGCGGGTGTTTGGTCCAGACATAGAGCATCCACAAATGCCAGCGGCCACTCCGAGGTTCAATTAAGTATCTAACTTCGGTGTTGTGCAGCCAGCCTCCATTCTCCAAAACCGATAAATCTTTTGCGTTTCCTTTTCGGTTTTCTGTAAAATCGTATTTAAGGTCTGGCAGATACATTTCATAGCTTAATTTCAATAATACCAGTACTTTTTACTTCGAATTCGAGTTGCCGGTCAGTATCGTCAATATCGTGGTCGAGTAGTAAATCTCTTATAAAAATGGTTTTATCGCCCTTTGGATTTTTAAGTTTGAGGGCTGTCCATGAGGTTTTGTGTAGTTTCTGAAAAAACGTTTTTGAGCGTGGTGCAATCAGCAAGTCTTTTCTTTCGGGATAATAAACGGTATTTACTTGTTCGTCATTTCCAAAAAGCTGATTGACTAATTCACTATCAAAAACTAAATGTCCTGATTTTAACTGTAACATCCTGAGTTAGCTTGTAACCAATAAATCTTTAGAAATCAACTCAATGACCTTATCGCCAGCCGATTTGACGGTTTCGCTGAGCGTAACATCTAATCTGATATTACTCACCGAAATCAGATATACTTCGATGTTTTCGGGGTATTCGTCACGCAAAATCTTCTTTGCATAAGATAGGGCTTGGTCCCATTTGAGGCTATGTAAAAATACCATTGGGTCGTCTTGAATCGCGGCGTTTATCTCGCTTGCGGGTAGCTTATAAAGTGTACCATCTGGCTCGCCCGAATTAACAACTGCATCTACAATGATGATTCTATTATGGCCTTTGAGATTAAATAGCACCTCAAAAGCGGATGTCCCCATGTCAAAAATGGTGATTTGCTCATTGTCTTCTCCAATCTGTTTTTTTAATTCTTCAATCACATAGCACCCCACACCGTCGTCGCTTCGGCACGGATTCCCAAAACCCATTATTGCTATTTTATTCATACGATTCATAAAAAGATTTAAGGCAGAAAAGAATAAACATACAAGATAGTGAATCTGCCGACAAAATCTATCTCAGATTGTTTATCTTATTGTTTGGGCTTTTCTGCCTTTAGTAATAGAGTTTGTTATTGATTATTAACCAATAAAGACTCTACTATTTTTATAGTTTAAATTTAGCCAACTGTTTGCCATCTTTGGCGTCGTGGGCGTGTACGGTACAAACCAAGCACGAGTCGAAAGAGCGAGCAACTAAACCTACTTCGACAGGGTCGTGTGGGTCTTCGATTTCGATACCTTCGAGGGCAGCTTCGATTGGTCCTGGATTGCCTTTTTCGTCGTTAGGTCCTACGTTCCAGGTTGTAGGGGCCATAACTTGATAGTTTTTGATTACACCATCTTCAATCTCAATCCAGTGAGCCAATGCTCCACGAGCGGCCTCAGTGCATCCAAAACCCTTGCCGTCTTTTTCGGTTGGTTTTATGTAAAACTCAGCATTTAGGTCAATCTGGCGGAGCCACTCATCAATATTGACATACAAACGAGCGGTTTCGTGTAAACGAGCCAATACACGCGTGAATACGCTCGGCCCCATTTTAGAAATAATGTCTAAAAATAATGGGTCTTGGTACTGATGTTTGGCGTTAGCTGGGTTGCCAGCCATGATAACTCTTGCCAACGGACCTACCTCGGCAGGGCTATCAGTGTATCGAGGGGCTTTCGACCAGCTATATTTTTCGTTGAAGTTTGTGTTTTCAAGATTTTGTGATGGCATCGGGGTTGGTAATGGCTCGTCCCAAGGGTGAGCGGCAGGTACATCGGCATACCAAGAGTGTTTTACGTGTTCTTGGATGTTTAGATGGTTGAATTCGTGGAATTTACCATCCCAGAAACCTGCCGGAGATATGACAGCATGATTGCGTGTTTCAATCTTAGGTTGATTCCAAAGGTCTTTATGGATATATGTGCCGTATGCCAAAAACTTGCCAACACCCTGACCAAACTTATGAAGACCAAACTCCTGCCCAGCTCTAATAAATAAACCTAAATCGGAGTTTCTTTGGCTTTCGTTTTCATCGGCCCAAGCCAAGAGGTCATCCCATGTTTTGATTTGTAAATATCTCTCAATAGAGCAACCCAAAAATATGCTTTCTAACCAGTCTTTACGGAACTGATTCATGATGGCATGAGCTCGTGTGATGTCTTTGAGCGTTGGTGCCGACATGACTCCTCCCGGAACCATGTAACTCGAATGAGGCCATTGCCCACCAAAGAGTGCGTAAACCTGTACGGGTAAAGCACTGGTCGTAACGCCTCTCTGGAAAGAAGTACCGACATAAGCAGCCCAACGTTTTACGACTTCGGCATATAATGGTTTGTTTGCAAATTTTTTATTGGCCAAATCGGTTGCAAAAATCGCATAAAACCAACGAGGAATACTCTGAATGGTTTCGGTGGCTTGTCCTAATGCTCTCAGCAGAAGTGCATTTGGGGGTAGGGTTGTTCCCCAAGCAGTATCGAGTGCCGACGAAGCACAATATAAGTGCGAGCCTCCGCAGATTCCGCAGATACGAGGAGTTACAATTAGCCCTGATTGTGGGTCTTTGCCAGCCATGATTCTTTCAAATCCACGAAACATCGCTGCTTGGGTATGGGCACGGGTTACAACACCGTTCTCCATATATACTTTTACGTCGAGGTCGCCTTCTACACGCCCTACTGGTGATATATTCAGTTCTTTTGAAGTAGCCATTTTGTTTTTTAGAAATTAATGATAAGCAATCAAAGGCTTAAAATTTATTAAAATTTTTGTCTCTAAGTACCCGATAGTATATAGTTTAAGTTACTTGTTAATCGTTAAAAGAAGTTGATAATCAGATGATTAAAGGACTCTGTTGACAATTAACTATTACTAAATCGAAATTATATCGAACTATCGCTATGAGATTTTTCGACACCAAGAGCAGTTTCGATACCATGCATTGTTTTTTCAAAACCAGCTCTTAGGTAGTAGCCTAACTTAGAGTTGCCAGCTGGTACATCCTGTGGCAAATAACCGAGGTATTTGAGTGTTTTGAAAACACTACCTTTTTGTAAATCATGATGCGGGAAACCCGGCTCGGTGCAGCCCAAACATGGGTGATTGGCACGGGTTTTACTTGATTGACGGTTCCACAATATACGATTACAACTTGCCCTTGTCATTGGTCCACGGCAGCCTACTTCGTAGAACAAACAGCCGTTGCCTCTTTTACCGAATCCACCATCAATTTTGTTGGCAAAGTTTACAACATTGGTACAACCTGTCTGTACAAAATCGGTGAAGAATGTACTTGGGCGATGGAACTCATCAATCCGAATATCACCAATGCGGCCTGTCGAAATAGCCACTAAAATCTGAGTTATCCAGTCGGGGTGTGCAGGGCATCCTGGAATATTAATCACCGGTAGCCCGCCTTTTGATTTGTAATTGGCACCTAAAAAACCACCTTTTTCTTTTTTCAGAAACTGCATACCTGTTGATTCCGAAGGGTTTGGTGCAACAGCCGGAATACCGCCCCAAGTGGCACAGTCTCCGATGGCTACGACATAGCCTGCCACTTCCGACAATTCTTTTATCCAGTCTTTCATGGGTCTATCACAGAAGTAGTTCATTGTACCCGTACCATGTGGGCCTTGGATGATACTGCCTTCATAAACCAAAATATCGCACTGAACTTTACCAGCGAGGATGTCTTCAAGTAAATGAGTAACTTGATGACCTATCTCTAAGCCAATTGAAGGGTGCCAAAGGATGTTGATTCCGAAATCTGTAACCAAATCAACTACAGTCGGTTCTTCTGCGTTAAGGAATGACATGGTGTTACCACTGCACGCACCCCCTTGCAACCATAGGACGTTTGCCATCTGAAAATAAGATTTTAGGTAATTAAGGAGTTGAATATTGTACTTTTGCGAGAACAAATATAAACTAATAAATCTGATTAGAAAATTTTTTCTAATAATTTTTAGAAATTTTTTTCTAATCTAAACAAAACGCTGAACTTCAACACAAGTTAGTGTCTGGCGTAAATGAAAAAAATGATATAAATCAGTTTTCCTTAAAAAGAGTAAGCAATATTGGCAAATTCGGTAGTACCTTTTTCGGTAAGATAAGGTTTGATGTTGTTCCAGAGGGCTGCCTTGTATTTATCTTTGGTGACAGCTTGATTGCGGAGGTTTTGCTGAGGAATCCAGAAAATGAGGGTAATCCAGGTGGTTTCGGCAAGAATATCGTAGGTTGTTTGTGGTTGATTGGTCAAATCGCCACGCTTGACATGAAAATCAAGACGTTTTCTAATCTGAGCAATCATTTTATTCATCATAACTTGCCATCTTTCTCGAATTTCGGGAATGGGGTGTTCGGCCGAAAACAAATCAGAGATGTAAAACTGGTATTCTTTGAAGAAATCGTAATACTGTGAAACTTGTGAGTCGAAATCTAAAAAACTCGGACTACTGAGGTAATTGCTCAGAATTACCGAAAAATCATCAAATAATCGCTCATAGACCGACTGAACGATTGCTTCTTTACTTTTAAAATGATAAGCCAAATTGCCAACACTTATACCGATGTTATCGGCAATCTGCTGTAAGCGAGTACTCGCAACGCCTTGCTCGTTGAATAATCTGATAGATGCCTGTAATATTCTTTCCTTCGTTTGCATTGTTTGGTCAATCTAATTACAACAAATTGAAACATCCTTTAAATTGAGTGTCAATGTGCCGCGTTGGTCTTTGGCTGCCAGCCTTCTCATCAATGTTGCGGTTAAACTTGCTTTTTTGGGGCATGAATAAGAAGTGATTTGACGTTTGATAAATCTAAGCGGATTGGTATGCAGAGCAAAGAGCAATTCTACATCCCATTGCCCACATACATAAGCAAGATTTTCGATAACAGCCGTATCTGAGAGCCATAAATCATCAAAATAAAACTTAAAATCGGCTATATTTCCTTTAGATTCAGCAATATGGAGGTCGTTCAAGAGGTCTAAGATACTCTCGTAAAGATTAGAGTCAATATCAAATGTAGAATCCAAATCGGGTCAGCTACTTATTTTGTATAAGCATACATATAGCTTGATTATTAAGCTAATAACAAAATTAGAAAAAAATTCCTAATATTTGCAAGTTAAAGCAAATTTAAATTACTGAGAATATCAATTTGCTCGTATTCTTTTTGGCCCACTTCGGTAAAATACGGAATCAATAACGCCCAAATAGCCATTCTGAAATGCCCTGCGGTAATCTCCTCAGAGCCTCTTACTCGGTTCTGATAGAGCCAAAGTTCGGTGGTTGTCCAGTAGTGAATCGCCAGTTGTTTGTAAAGTCCTTCTACTTTTTCTTCGATAAAAACTCCCCTAAAAACATTGTATTGCAGCATGATTTCGATTTGGGTGATATACCAGCGAGTGTACTCGCGGTACTTGCGTTTGATGATTGGAAACGCCCTCAGAATCTCGAAGGTATCGGAGTAGAAAAAGCTATATTTTGATTGAATCTCAAACGTATTTTTGAGGTGGGTGTCGATATTCAAAAAAAGTGGAACAATCCGAAGCTCGGCCAGAAGGTTCTTTTGTTCGATTTCTATCTGTTGGTAAATTGTTTCTAAAATATCGTCTTTGGTTTTGAAATGATAAGCCAAATTGCCGATACTAAGATTGGCTTCGTCGGCAATGTGTTGCAGGCGTACATTGACATACCCAAATCGGTTGAAAAGGGTAATAGCCGTATCAAGTATTCTCGTTTTTGTATTCTTCTGCATTTAATTTCCATTGCTTTATCAAAAGACAAAGTTAAGTCAATAAATCTGGATAAAGGTATCGGTAGGCAGATAGTTGAAATTTTTTGTTTAGAAGTGTTTGAATTTAATGGACTGATATTCAGTGTGTTAATTGTGAATTCTCAATAGCTAAATTTGATTCATTCACGATGTTCAGTTTTGGGATTTACATGAAGACTCATTCATGTACTTTAGAATCTTTCTAAATTCAAACTATTTTCTCTCTTTATTCATTCTGTTTGCAACCGTCTTCGTTATAGATTTCGTCAATGTATATAATAATTCTCAAAATACAAAAAATGACTCGTTACGAATTTCTAAAATCTATGGGTTTCCGTGGGGCAGCACTGATGGCCGCCATGACATCGTGCGTCAAAGAAGAAGATACGTACGTGAATGCTCTTACGATAAACCCAAACCAAGCGAGTACGTCCACCGGAACAACATCAAGCACCAAAGTAATCTCGACGGATGCTCTCAATAAAATTACGGGTGTTAAATTAAAAATTGACCTAACTACCAATACGAAACTAAAAAATGTGGGAGGCTATTTGCAACAAAGCGGAATCGTGGTGGCACAAGTGAGTTCGGGAACATACGCTGCCGTAACCCAGACCTGCACCCACGAGCCAAAAAAGCAGATTGTTCTTAATAAATCCGAATGGTACTGTACGGCACATGGTGCGAGATTCTCAATTGATGGAAAAGGCCTAAATAGTTTCGGGAAGAAAGGCTTAACCGTCTATAAAGTAGCCACCGACGGCAAAACATTAGTAGTTTATTAAAAATTAATCACAATATGAAAATACTCGCATTATTAAGTTTTTTATTTTTTGTTTCACCTTCTGATTGGGGACTCGACATCGAAAAAGCCAAAGCGGAGGCAACCAGTTCAAAGAAAATGATTTTGATAAATTTCAGTGGTTCGGATTGGTGTGGGCCGTGTATTCAGCTTAAAAGAGAGGTTTTTGAGTCTGATGCGTTTAAGAAATTTGCAACAGATAATTTGGTGTTGGTTCGTGCCGATTTCCCGAGATTGAAGAAGAATCAATTAGATAAAAAACAAACATTACACAATGAAACCCTTGCCGAAAAATACAATCAGCAAGGTAAGTTCCCGCTTACGGTTTTGGTTGATTCAAAAGGAAAGGTAGTTCGCGAATGGGATGGTTTTCAGGCAAATACGCAAGTTTTTATACAAGAGATTCAAGATGCCTTAAAGAAATAAGCCAATTTACTCAGAACAATTGCTGAATGACGAAAATCCATAGTAAAGTACTTCGATTGATGGGCAATCGCTTCGAGATAAGTGTCGTGGGCGAAGATGAAGAATGGGCAAATGAACGAATCGAAGAGGCTATTGCCGAAATCAGACGCATTGAGAAATTATTGACCACTTTTAGCGAAGATAGCCAAACAAATCAGGTAAATGCTAATGCCGGAATCCAACCTGTACAAGTAGATAAAGAGGTGTTTGATTTGGTTGCTCGTGCTTGTAAAATATCAGAGCTAACGCAAGGAGCATTTGACCTAACCTACGGCTCGATTGATAAAAGCCTTTGGAATTTCGATAAAACAATGACCTCTCTCCCCGATGAAGCCACAGCAAAATCAATGGTCAGGCTCATAGATTATCGAAAAATCGTACTCGATTCGATGAACCAAACGGTGTTTTTGAAAGAAAAGGGAATGAGAATCGGTTTTGGTGGGATTGGCAAAGGCTATGCCGCCGAAAGAGCCAAAATGCTGATGAAGCAGGGTGGGGTAGAGAGCGGAATCGTAAATGCTGCTGGCGACTTGACCACTTGGGGAAAACAACCCAATGGCAAAGAATGGACAATCGGTATTGCCGACCCCGATGCCAAAGACAAACCTTTTTCGTACCTCAATATCAGCGATATGGCAGTGGCGACATCGGGCAATTACGAAAAATTTGTGATGATAGATGGCAAACGTTACTCGCATACTATTAACCCTAAAACGGGACTACCCATTGCGGGTATCAAAAGCGTAACGATTATTTGTCCGAATGCCGAAATCGCCGATGCAATGGCCACTCCGATAACCGTAATGGGCGTGAAAGTGGGGCTAAATCTGATAAATCAGATGCGGGGAATCGCCTGTATCATCATCGACGATAACAACAAAGTTTATACCTCTAAGAATATCAACATTAAATAGAAACTACCCCGATTCGTGGATTAGGTTCTCGATAAATCAAATGAAAAAAATAACCAAAATCGGATTCTGTTGCCTATTGGGCATTGCTTCGCTGCAATCGTGTGTAACTGTAAAAGAATACCAAAAAAGCCGAATCAACGACTCAGAAATGGATTTAGCTGCTCGCAAATCAGAGAAGTTTGAGCAAGGTTTCTACCTCTACCGCGAGGGGGCTTCGGGTGCCAATGGCGGCAAAAGCGGTGGTGGCTGTGGCTGCAACTGAGTAACCACATAATCAGAATAAGTAGTTACGAAAAATTGTTTTGAATGATTCGAATTATCCGAATGATGAATAGTTTGAATTTATTGCAAAGTGTTGATTATCAGGATTGTAAATTTGAATTAGAAGCATTCGGATAATTCAGAAATAATTACTTACAGTATTCATATATTATTTAGATGGAGATTAATCCATCGAGAATTTTAGCTCCTTTTCGATGAAAAAAATAACCTTAGCAATAGGATTTTATGTAAGTTGTTTGTTTGCTTCGGCACAAACCACCAAAACCGAATCTTCGGCCTACGAAAATCGTAAGTTGAAATTAGACGAAATCAATTTGGTATCGAGTTATTACAACCAAGATGGTAATAATTCGGCAGTAACGGGCGGCATCGGTACCGAAAAACTCTTTGATGTAGCCAATACAATCGACCTCAAAATCTCAAAATACGATTGGCGTAAGCGTTTGCATACCATCACTGCCGATTTCAGTATTGATTATTATAGTTCGGCATCGTCAGATAAAATCGACCCGCTTACGGTTTCGTCGGCTTCAATGTCTGATACGCATATTTACCCATCGCTTTCGTGGAGCATGAAAGACGATGAAACCCGCGAGACTTTTGGCTTAAATGCTTCGTACTCAACCGAATGGGACTATAAATCTTACGGCCTCAATGCCAATTATGCCAGACAATCTCGCGATAAAAACCGAGAGGTTTCGCTTAAAGTAGGTGCATTTTTTGATACTTGGATGGCAATTTTACCAGCCGAACTCCGCCCCGATAATTATAGTTCAGGGGCCGAAGGTGACCAATCGAATATAGCCTATCGACCGAGGAATTCGTACAATGCTGCTTTGACGATTTCGCAGGTTATCAACAAACGTCTGCAAGCCTCATTGACCATCGAGCCATCTTACCAAGAAGGGCTTTTGAGTACACCGTACCACAGGGTTTATTTCAGCAACGGCAACGTAACCAACGAACGCCTGCCGGGTACACGTGCCAAATTGCCAATCGGTATGCGAACCAGTTATTTTCTGGGCGATAAAATCATTATCCGTACTTTTTACCGATATTATTTCGATAATTGGGGTATGCAAGCTCACACGGCCAATCTCGAAGTACCAATCAAGATAACGCCGTTTTTCTCGGTAAGTCCGTTTTATAGATTCAATACCCAAACAGCGATTCGATACTTTGCACCCTACAAACAAAACTCGGCAACGAGTCAGTATTATACGAGCGATTACGATGTTTCGGCATTCAATAGCCATTTTATAGGGAGTGGCATTCGTTTAGCACCGCCAAAGGGCGTTCTCGGAACAAAACATTTCAACTCGCTTGAGGTTCGCTACGGGAGGTACATCCGAAGCACGGGTTTAGTAGCAAATAGCATTACACTGGCAATGAAGTTTAAATAATTACTTAGATTGAATATTCACCAAAAAGGACAGCTTCGGTTGTCCTTTTTTTGTAAATTTGAAGCACAAAATAACAATCAGAACTTAAATGACAGCAATCGAAATACCGCAGCGAAAGCCCAGAGTGTTTATCGGAGAGGAGTTTACTTTTAGCTCTTGGGATGACATCGCACCACTTCTTGAAAACCTAAAATCTCGTGCAATCAATAACGCCGCCGAGTTGAAACAGTGGTTTCTCGACCGCAGCGAATTGGAATCTTATCTTTCTGAGAATTTTGCTTGGCGATACATCCGTCAGTCGTGCGATACTGCCAACGAAGCCCACCGCAACGCTTTTCAGTTTTTTGTGGAGCAGATTCAGCCAAATTTGGCAACTTATAGTGATGTTCTAAACAAAAAAGCACTCGAAAGCCCTTATCTTGCCGAACTCAAAGAAAGCGGCTTTGAAATAACGGTACGTGGAATGAAAAAAGCCGTTGAGATTTTCAGAGAAGAAAATATCCCGGTCGAGACAGAAATCGAAACCAAAAAGATGGAGTTTCATGCGATTTCGGGAGCGATGATGGTAACAATCAACGGCGAAGAAATGACGCTCCAGAAAGCAGCCGATTTCTTGCTATCGCCCGACCGTGCCGTACGTGAAGACGCCTATGTGAAAATCGCCGAACGCCGATACCAAGACCACGCCCGCATGGATGATTTGTTTACCGAACTCCGTGATTTACGCCATACAGTTGCCCAAAATGCAGGTTTTGACAACTTCCGTGATTACATGTTTGCTGCAATGGGGCGTTTCGATTACACGCCGCAAGACTGTTTCAATTTCCATGAAGCAGTTGCCGAAACGGTTGTTCCGCTCGTCAATGAAATGGCAGCCGAACGCAAAGCAAAATTGGCAGTTACTGAGCTAAAACCGTGGGATTTAAAAGTAGATACCGATGGTAAACCTGCCCTAAAGCCTTTCCAAAATGGAGAAGATTTGCTCGATAAAACGATAGTTTGTTTTGAACGAATCGACCCGAAATTGGCAAATTATATCCGAATTATGCGTGCAATGGGGCATTTCGATGTCGAGTCTCGCAAAGGCAAAGCTCCGGGTGGTTATAATTATCCGCTCGAAGAAATCGGTGTGCCGTTTATTTTTATGAATGCCACCTCAAACCTGCGTGATTTGGTAACGATGGTACACGAAGGTGGCCACGCGATTCACTCATTCGAGACCCGTGATTTACCAATAAATTCGTTCCGTAATGTACCTTCGGAGGTTGCCGAATTGGCCTCGATGTCGATGGAATTGATTTCGATGGAGCATTGGGATGTTTTCTTTGAGAATGAAGACGACTTCAAACGTGCCAAAATCGAGCATCTCGAAGATATTTTGGAGGTTTTGCCGTGGATTGCTACAGTAGATAAGTTTCAACATTGGCTGTACGAAAACCCGACTCACAGCCTCGACGAACGCAAAACGGCTTGGATTGAGATTTATAATACTTTTGCCGATAAAGTAACCGATTGGTCGGGATTAGAAAGATTCAAAAACTACATTTGGCAACGTCAATTGCATATTTACGAAGTGCCATTCTACTATATCGAATACGGTATGGCTCAACTCGGAGCAATCAGCGTTTGGCGTAATTACAAACAGAATCCGCAAAAAGGATTGGATGGCTACCTCAACGCCCTCAGACTGGGTTATACTGCCACAATTGGGCAGATTTATGCCGCTGCAGATATTAAATTTGATTTTTCAAAAGAATATATCTCTGAGTTAATGGATTTTGTTCGCAACGAACTCAATCAGTTGAAATAACTATTCTCCTCAAAAATAACCCTGTCAGCGTTTGAAACGCCAGACGGCAAATCGCTGACAGGGTTCAAATATAGACTTGCTAAGAAAATGTGTACGAGTTGAAAACTCGTACTACAACGCAACAATTCACAAAAATTAACGTCAGATTTAAACGAAATGGCAGATATTGCCGTTTCTATTGCATTCATCCAATAAAAATCAATTCAATCAAATAATGAGGATAATAAAATCATTCGTGCTTGGGGCAATGACCTTTACATCGGTCTTGGCCCAAACTCCTACACAAAACCCACCTAAATACGACCACCGAGAGGCGTTTGCTCCATTGTTTCAGTTTCAACCCGGCAATCCTTATCGCAGCGGCACAGGTTCACCCGGCCCAATGTACTGGCAAAACCGTGCCGACTATAAAATCAATGCAAAATTAGACGAAGCCGCAGGGACACTATCGGGCGATGTCGAAATCACTTATAAAAACAATAGCCCCGATAAATTGCCGTTTTTGTGGTTGCAATTAGACCAAAACCAATTCAACGATAATTCGAGGGGCGGTAAAACCACGCCGATTTCGGGAGGTCGCTACGGCAATACTGGCTTTGACGGAGGTTACGAAATCAAATCGGTTTCGGTTGATAAAAACAGCGTTTCGAGTGGTAAAAAGGCCGTTATTACGACCAAATCAGTCTATGCCGAACATTTAATAGATGATACCCGCATGCAGATTCGCCTTTCGGAGCCAATGAATACGGGCGATGAAGTAAAAATCAGAATGTCTTGGAGTTTCAAAGTGCCACGTTACGGCTCCGACCGCATGGGTAAACAAGAGACCAGTAAAGGAACAATTTATGAAGTAGCTCAGTGGTATCCGCGTATGGCAGTTTATGACGACATCGAGGGCTGGAACACCCTACCGTACTTGGGTGCGGGTGAGTTTTATTTAGATTACGGTGATTTTGAGTATAACGTTACCGTTCCGTGGAATCACATCATGGTAGGTTCGGGAGAATTATTGAATCCTACCGAGGTGCTAACTGCCGAACAAATCAAGCGTTTGAAAGAAGCCGCCAGTAGCGATAAAACGGTGATTATCAGAAGCAAAGACGAGGTTGACGATGCCAATAGCCGCCCACGTAAAGATGGTACATTGACATGGAAATTCCGTTGTAAACAAGCTCGTGACGTGGCCTGGGCAACCTCAAAAGCATTTATTTGGGATGCCGCAAAAATGAACCTGCCAAGTGGCAAAACCGCTTTGGCTCAGTCGGTTTATCCAGCCGAATCGGCATCGCCAAATGGTTGGACTCGCTCGACGGAGTTTGTCAAGGGGTGTATCGAATTCTACTCTAAATACGTCATGGAATATACTTATCCTGTTGCTACCAATGTGGCGGGAGTTGTGGGTGGAATGGAATACCCCGGTATCGTATTCTGCGATTATCGTGATACTGGCGAAGGGCTTTGGGGCGTAACCGACCACGAGTTTGGGCATAACTGGTTTCCGATGATTGTGGGTAATAACGAACGTAAATATGCTTGGATGGACGAAGGTTTTAATACGTTTATCAACGGACTTTCGACCAAAAACTTCAATAATGGCGAATTCTACCAACCAGAGAATGTGCGTCAGTTTGGACCGTATTTCCACGACCGTGACCCAATCATGAATATCCCCGATGTGGTTCAGGCCAATTACTTGGGTTTTGCGGCTTATATGAAACCGGGTACGGGTCTGTCATTATTGCGTAATGTAATTTTGGGCGAAAAACGTTTTGATTATGCTTTCAAAGAATACGTCAATCGTTGGGCATTTAAGCACCCAACTCCGTTAGATTTCTTCCGAACCATCGAAGACGCTGCGGGCGAAGATTTAGGTTGGTTCTGGAAAGGATGGTTTTATTATGATTGGAAGATTGACCAAGGCCTAAAAGATGTACAATACATCGGGCAAGACCCATCAAAAGGTTCTTTGATTACAATTGAGAACCACGAAAAATTACCAATGCCCGTAACGCTCGAAATTAGAGAGACCAACGGTACATCGAAAAGAGTAGAATTACCCGTAGAAGTTTGGCAAAAAGGCAGCACCTGGACATTCCGCCACGCTTCGACCTCGGCGATAGAATCTATCGTAATCGACCCAGACGGTAAGCTCCCCGATGTAAACCTCAGAAACAACACTTGGAAGCCAACAAAATACGCACTTCCAGAAGCAAACTGATAAAATAGGAGAGGCACGCTTACAAACGTGCCTCTTCTGTTACTTGTGTTTTTGATTGATAAAATGTAAATTTGTCTAATCTAAATTCTAATAAAATGTCAGAGCCAATTGAAAAATCAGGACTTAATGATGTTCAACTCGGTTTACTTAGGATGTTCAATAGAAAAATGTCCTACGAAGAATCTGTGGAGTTAAGAGACCTTTTGTTTAATTTTTATTCAAACAAGGCATTCGACGAAGTAGATAAAATTATTGAGCAAAAAGGTATAACTGAGGCTGATTATGAGAAATTGAGAAATCAAGACCAAAGAACTACAAGCCAATGAGAGTTGTTGTTGATACCAATGTCTTAATTGCAACTATCAATAGAAAAAATCCAGAATTTTTCATTTATCAAGCTTTTGCAAATGAAGCCTTTGAATGGGTTGTAAGTACCGAAGTTTTGATTGAATATGCAGAAAAAATAACCGAATTTTATTCATCCTCGACTGCCGATTTTATTCTTCGAGCAATCTGTATTGCTAATAATACCATATTTACAGAGCCTTATTTTCAGTGGAATTTGATTCCAGAAGACCCCGATGATAATAAATTTGCCGATTTAGCAATCTCTTCAAACGCTTATTGTTTGGTTACTTATGATAAACACTTTCGTGTTTTTGATAAAATAAAGTTTCCAAAATTAAAAATTGTAACACCGACAGATTTTAGAAAAGTTATCGATATTTGAACAATAAAGCCCCTCACACTTGTGCAAGGGGCTTTATTGTTTATATTTTTAGCAGGCAATGTTATCTTGTCGGTATTGAGCCTCAAAAGGCAATACCTTGCGTGGTAATTCAGTATGTTACGGTTCTACACTTTTGTGCTTGAATATCCATGTACTGAAATTATTTCGATAAAATCGGCTTGTAAGTAGTTGCTGGTTTGTTCTTTTTAGAGATTGAATAAACTACTACGCCAACTGCCACTGCGGCTAATCCGAGCAAAACTCCTTTTTTCATAGCTGTAAATGTTTAAATGGTGAACCCTTTGGTAAATTGATTGTTTTAGTCGAGGCAAAAGATTCAAAATACTATTGAATAACTCGGTTATAGATTGTTTTCCTGACGATATTACCCTATGTTTCTGTATCTTAATTCCTTTGATATTCAAATAACGTAAAAGTTTAGTGAAATGTTGGAGCGATACTTAAAATTTTCTTAAAAAATTTATTTTACGGCGTTTTTCCTTATTTTTAGGTCTTTTCTTAGGTATTACCAAAATTTATAAGTTATAATTTATATTTATTCAAGGAATATTACAAAACACTATCAAAACTTATTAACTAACAATGATGTTAGTATTAAGAAAGTTTTAAGAATATATATACGAAACAGAAATTTTTATCTAATCTAAAATAAACAAAGATTGAGCCAAAAAAATATTGGAATAGTGATGCGTTCGACGGGTTCTTGGTACGATGTCCGTACTGAGAATGGGCATATTTTGCAGTGTCGGCTAAAGGGGAAATTCAAAATCAAAGGTCTGAAAGTGACAAACCCAATTGCGGTGGGCGATAAAGTGGCGTATGAGTTGGAGAGCGAAACCGAAAATACGGGTATTATCAACGATATTTTGCCACGCGAAAATTATATCATCCGTCAGTCGGTACACAAGGCCGCTCACGGGCATTTGCTGGCAACAAACCTCGACCAAGCGATACTGATTGCAACCTTGACTTTTCCACGGACTTCGCTCGGTTTTATTGATAGATTTTTGGTTACGGCCGAATCGTTCAGGATTCCTACCGTATTGGTTTTCAATAAGTTAGATTTGATAAACGACGAAGGCGTAGCTTACCAAGAAGAATTAAAAACTCTGTACGAATCGCTGGGCTATCCGTGCTATTTTGTATCGGCTCTCGAAGGCGATGGCGTAGCAGAAGTCAAGGCTCTTTTGAAAGGTAAAGTTTCTTTGCTTTCGGGGCATTCGGGGGTTGGTAAATCTACGCTTATCAATGCCATCATGCCCGATTTAGACCTACGTACATCGGAGGTTTCGACTTTTGCCAACAAAGGCGTTCATACCACAACTTTTGCCGAGATGTTTGAGGTCGAACCCGATACCTTTATCATTGACTCGCCTGGAATCAAAGAATTAGGCCTGATAGACATCGAAAAAGAAGAAATCAGTCATTATTTTCCCGAAATGCGAGAAATGCTCAACGAATGTCGTTTTCATAATTGTTTACACATCAACGAACCCAAATGTGCGGTAAAAGATGCCGTGGGCGAAGGTACCATTGCCGAAAGCCGCTACATCAGCTACCTCAGTATGGTTGAGGGCGGCGATAATCGGAAGTAAATCAATCAACACAAAAGTACTCAAAACTCACTTTTCGGGTGTGTCCACTCAAGCCCGAGCTGCTGGTGTAGGTTTCTATGTACGAGATAATGTTGTTGTCTTTATCGAACTGATAATCAGTGTATTCGTAAATATCTCCGCTTGGGCGTACTACTTTTTTGAGTGCGTTTCGAGGAGGTTTACCAAAAATTTTGGCTAAATGAAATTGACTGATGTAATAAAAGCGGTCGTTGATTTTATCAGGATAATACTCATATTGTTCAATCAAAATCGGAGTATTATCGGTTATTCGTTGGTAAGATGTAAGATTCAAGCCGTCGTTTAGGTATTCCCATTCGCCCAATAAAGCCCCTTTGCCAAAGTTATCTTTTATGACAATTTTACGAGGAAACCCTTTGGTATCGTATTCATAAAAAGTTTTTGAGTACGAGTTCAGATTTCTAAAAACGTTCTCGCCACGATACCCCAAGTCATTGAGCGTCATCGTATCTCGCACAACCCTTCCGCTGGCTTGAATATTCTCCAAGACTTTTCTTTTGGCAGTTTCGTGTTTGATATTGATGGTGTAGCTATTAGCTGTATTTGAGTTATTTACCACCATTTTTTCGAGGTCGCCGTTGGTATTGTATGTAAAAGTACTAACCGCTGTAAAACCTACTCCTGCGAGGTTTACTTGCTCTTCTTTTACGGTTACATAGCGACAATTCCGAGGAGCAATTTCTTGGGGTTTACAACTACATAAAAAACTGATAATCAGTCCGATAAATACGATTCTCATGCGGTCGGGTTTTTGATTATCAAATATAGTAAATAAACAAAAAGGATAAAGCATAAATTTTGGCTTTATCCTTTGTTTAGGCTCAACGGTTAATTACTGGCAAGGGTCAATACTGATGGTGTAATGCCAAACCAATAGAGTTTAATCGCTTTCAACGGCTAAAAGTGTATTGAAACGTGTAAGTTTTGCCATCTTCAACAGCCTCTTCTGTTACTTTCATGGTAGTTTCTGTCAATTCGTTTACTTTCCATTTTCTTGTTTCGTTATCAACTACCATCGAAATAATTGTTTCGCTTGATTCCCATTTCCAAGAGCCTTCTGCATAAATTTGTGGGTCGGCAGGGTCGCATTTGGTTGCACCTTCATCTACGGTATATTTACCCGAAGCCTCAAAAGTGCGTATGTCGTCTTGAAAACAAATAGGCATTCTGCTACGATAATCGCCACTGATGGGTTTTCCATCACCAAAGAAGTCATAAGCTGGCGAAACAGTACCTGCAATCCATTTCCATTTAGCTTTGGTTAATAACTCTGTCTTAGAAGGAGCAGCTTCTTTTTCCTCACAAGATGTTGATAATGAGAAAATTAGTAATAAATAAATGAGTTTTTTCATGGGATTGCCATTTTGGTTATGGCACAAAATTGGCTACAATACTGCTCTCACTCAATAAGGCATTTGCCGTATTGTGAAGGTTGCCCAGAATTACTTAATTTGTCAAAAATTTGGAGAGATATGGCAGTAATCAGAATCGGCTTGGTGGATGATAACCCCACATTATTGAGAAATATCAGTCAAAACCTATCAATTTTTGACGAATTACAGATTGATTTCAAGGCAATAAATGGTCTGGATGCCTTAGATAAACTCAATAATCATCAACCCGATGTGATTTTGATGGACATCGAAATGCCTGCCATGGATGGTATCGAAGCAACCCGTGAGATTAAACGCCGAAATCCGAACCAAAAAATCATGATGTTAACCGTGCTTGACCGTGAAGATAAAATCTTTGATGCCATTAAGGCGGGAGCTTCGGGATATTTACTGAAAGATGAAAAACCAAGCAAAATATTATCGTGTATCGAAGAATTGATGGAAGGAGGTGCTCCGATGTCGCCCGTGGTGGCTATGAAAACCCTCGAAATGCTACGAAATCAGCAAGTGGTAGAACAAAAAATAGAAACTGTACAAAGTACCGATACCTTTAATTTATCGAAACGAGAAGTAGAAATTCTCGAAAAAATTGTGAATGGACTGAATTATAATCAAATTGCCGAACAACTTTTTATCTCGTCTAAAACCGCCCGCAAACATATCGAAAACATTTACCAAAAACTCCATGTTCACTCCAAGCTCGAAGCCGTTCAGATTGCTCAGAAAAATCGCTGGGTGTAAATTTGATTTACGATTTACGAAGTACGATTTACGATTGAAATTACTTTTGCCTTTTGTTTTTCTATTTCCAGAGACTTTCGCCCAAAAAAAACAGATTGATAGCCTCTCGAAACTCATCTCAATCGAAAAAATTGATACAAATAAAGTTAAACTCAACAACGAATTGGCATGGGCGTATTTTCAGGCAAAAGAATCGTCGAGGGCAAAGCGGGTGGTTTTAGAAAATATAGAAAAAGCAAAAAAACTAAATTGGAATAAAGGAATTGCAAATTCTTACGAAACTATCGGTGATTTTCTTTGGCACGAAGACAACTTAGATTCTTCTATCACTTTTACCCAAAATGCTATCCTGTTTTATAAAAAAACAACCGATTTTCTTCAAATCTGCTTTATGCTCAATCGTATCGGCAACAGACTTTCGTATATGCGGAAGTATGGTAAATCTAAGCAAAATTTGATTGAATCTTATGATTTAGCTATCAAAATAAAGAATTTAGACTATCAATACAAAAATTTTGAAAGTTTAGGCTGGCTCTACCATAACATGGGAAATCAAGCAAAATCGCTTGAATATTTTGTAGAAGCCGAAAAATTGGCGATTCAAATGAATGATAAACAAAAGCAAATTAATTTGACATCTGGATTTGCCGATAATTATATTGCACAAGGTAAATACAAAGAAGCTCAAATCAAGCAGTTTGTAGCGGCTGAATACTACAAATCTACCAATGACCTGTTTAATTACGCCAAATTATTAGGCTCGGCTGCAAATCTTTATAGAAGACTCAATCAATCAGAAAAAGCAGAAAAGCCACTCTTAGAAGTATTTGAAATTCAGAAAAAACTAAAAGATAATTATAATTTACTGACAACTTCGAGGTTTTTGGGGATGCTCTATACCGAACAAAAAAGATTTAAAGAAGCCGAAAAATACTTAAACGAATCATTGATTTTAGCAAATTATTTTAATGATGCTTTAGATAAGATAAAAGCGTATTATACGCTTGAAAGGCTATTTTATGCAAAAAATGATTTTATTGAAGGCGATAAATATCAAAAAAAGATAATTCGAATACGAGATTCGCTTTACACTGCCGATAACAATAAAGCCCTTGCCGAATTTGATGTAAAGTACAAAACCGCCGAAAAAGAACGCCAATTGGCCGAAGCCAAGCTCGAAAACGCCCAAAAGCAAAATTGGATTATCGGTTTGAGCATTGCCGTCCTTTCGCTTTTAGGATTTGGTTTTATCTTTTATAAATTCAGAGAAGCCAAGCAACGTACGATGGTGCAATCAATCGAAATCGAAAAACAGAGAGAAATCCTGAAAGCACGAGAAATCGAACGTCAGCGTATCGCCAAAGAGTTGCACGATAGCGTGGGTTCGCAACTAACCGTTGTCTCGACAAGTCTCGATAACGCATTCTTCTTAGCCGAAAATCAAAAACTCGTTCCTCAAAAACTCGAATCTATCAATAAAGACGTTCGAGAAGCCGCCCAGAGTCTTCGAGATACTATTTGGGCAACCCATAATTCGACTATCTCAATAGCCAATTTGTATTCCAGAATCCAGCATTATTTGTTTAAAATTGCGGAGGATAACCACAATTTACAGATTACTTCTAACCGTTTGGGGAGTGATTATGAACTGAATTCGATTCAAGCCCTCAATATTTTTAGGGTTTTTCAAGAAGCCATCCAAAACATACAAAAGCATACCGAAGCAACTCAAATCAACATTGAACTATCTTTTGAGCAAGGTCAATTAGAGTTATCAATTGGCGATAACGGAAGGGGATTCGATAAAGATGAGTTGAACATAAACGAAAACTTCGGCCTTTCAAACATGAAAAACCGAAGCGATGAAATCGGTGCCCATTTTAGTATTGACTCTGAGGTAGCCAAAGGAACAACCGTGACACTGGCACTACCACTTACTTAATGCCAGCTTCGGCAAGTTGTTGATACCCGCCACCCACGAGGTTATAAATTTCTTTAAAACCAGCTTCCTGCAAAACTTTTTTGGCTTTTGAGCTGCGTCCACCGGCCGCACAATACACAAAAACGGGCTTGTTTTTATCCAATGATTCGAGATTTTTCTTGAAATTGGTATCCATAAAATTCACACATTTCGATGATGCGATTTTGCCGTTTGCCCACTCTTCGGGTGTGCGAACATCGAGCAACTGGGCATTTTTTGTGGCTTTTACTTTGGCCACAAAATCTTTTGGTTGGAGGTCGTTCTGAGCATTTGCACAAGAAAAACCAATGAGAAGGGAAAGAATAAAAAATAGTTTTTTCATGAGATAGATGGTTTTCGCTTTTTGAAACTACAAAAAATAAAGTTTTGGATTGTACCAAACGGAGTAATATGGTCTTCGGTCTGGCACCGAATCTTATCGAAACTACTGCTAATTTCTTGATTTAAAGTCTGTTCTGAATACTGGCGAATCGGTAATCCACTGCATTTCAATGGGCCTTTCTCCGAAAACGTTCCGATTGTCAAATAACCATCGACGGCATCAGAAATCGTCGCCACATACGTTTTTATTTCGTCATTGGTCGTCAAAAAATGAAATGCCGCTCGGTCGTGCCAAATATCGTATTTTTCGGTTGGTTTAAAATCCTTAATATCCGAAACAATCCAATTCACTTTGTCAGCTTTGTCTTTGAGGCGTGCTTTGGCTCTTTTGAGGGCATTTTCAGAAATATCCAAAACGGTGATATGTTGGTAGCCTTCATCCAAAAGAAAATCAACCAATTTGCTGTCGCCGCCACCTACATCAATGATTTTGGCAGTTTTGGGTAAATCAAAACTTTTGATAAACTCTAACGAAATCGTAGGCTTTTCTTGCGTCCAGCTTACTTGGTCTGGTTCTTTTGTAGCATAGATTTCTTCCCAGTGAGATTTCATAAAATCATTTAGAAGGTTTAATTGCTTCGCTCAAGAAATAACCCATTACAGCACCGTAGAGTGTACTATTAAGAGGTTTTGAGGTAATTGGACAAGTACCAGTAGAGCATCCTACAAATCTCCAATACAAAAACCCACCGATGCTACCGATTACGATTCCGCCGATTATCCAAGCATATTTTTTCATTTGATTTCTTCGTAGGTTACTTCGGTATTTTTATCGAATGTCGGTTTCTGATAACGTTGTTGAGGTACACTACATCCACAGCCAAAATTCATTAATCCTTGTACAAAAACCAACGCCCCAATCACCCCAAGCATATACTGTCCCGTTCGGATAGATTCAAAAACCACGTATCCGCCCAAAGCCACTCGCACGATACGCATGAGAGTCCAATTGGCAGGATTTAAAAAATCTTTCATGTTATTTTTGTTAAGTATTTAATCGTTAAGTGGGTGTCGTTAATTATTCGACAATTTACGATTTCATAAATATTTGAAAATCAATTATTTATTCGTCATTACTGCCAATGATGACTCATTAAAATTACATATTACAATCGCAGTTTTCGATGCAATCAATCAGTTTAGTTACATCCTTTTCTTTGAGCGAATAATAGACATTCAATCCATCTTTTTCTGATTTCAAGATGCCTCTCAATTTCATATTTATCAGGTGGTGCGAAATCAACGATTGCTCACAATTCAATATCTCACAGATTTCGGTTACACCCATTTTCTCGTTGATATTTAGCAAATCGATGATAGCCAAACGAGTAGGATGTGCCACAGTTTTGAGGATATATGCCGCCTTTTCGAGTTTTTCTTTATTGATAGAGTAAGTTACCATGCTTATATGATGATATTTTCATGTATAACGTATATACAGACAATTAGTTCAAAATTTATACAACTTTGTTGATTAACACAAATAATATGCAGATATAAAACAAAAAGCAGGAGAACCTTCTCCTGCTTTTTCTAATCAGAGAAATCACACTAAAATCTGTGCAATCAATGATTTATTTATCTCAATTGGAACTCTGTACGAGAATCAACTTTCTTGCCTTGTGCGTTTGTGAAGCCAGATTCACCACCAAGACCATCGTATGTCATACGAGCTTTTGTGATACATTTTTTCTTCAAGAAGTAAGCATATACCGAGCAAGCACGCAATTTAGCCAAACGAGCATTTGCACCGCTTGTTGTGATATTAAGCATAGCATCTGGGCAACGTTTCATCACTGCACAAACTCTGTCGAGGCTCTTATAAGATGAAGGTTTCAATTTGTTTGTACCAGCGTAGAACTCAATACCTTGTGCAGCAAGGGTTAAGTCACCCAATTCTGCTTCTGAAATCTCGCAACCACTTGCAGTACGGTAACCTTTGAATGTCTCTGGGCAACCATTGTTTGCGGCAGTTCCTTTAGTATCTGGGCATTGGTCAACATTATCCGGAATACCATCGCCATCTTTATCTGGGCAACCTTTGAATTGAGCCAAACCTGCTACATTCGGGCAAGCATCGTCCTTATCAGCGATACCGTCACCATCAGTGTCTGGGCAACCATTCAACGAAGCAGGACCAGCAGCGTTCGGGCAAGCATCGTCTTTGTCAGCGATACCGTCACCATCCGAGTCTGGGCAACCTTTCAATGCTTTTATACCTGCAACATCTGGACAAGCATCGTCTTTATCAGCAACGCCATCACCATCTTTATCAGGGCAACCTTTTAATGCGGCTGTACCAACCAATGTAGGACACTCATCGTCTTTATCAGCGATACCGTCACCATCCGTGTCAGGACATCCCTTCAAAGACATTGGGCCAGGCTGAGTTGGGCAAGCATCATCTTTATCTGGAATACCATCACCATCGGTATCAGGACATCCCTGGAATTTACGCAAACCCTTTTCGCTCGGACAAATATCGCAACGGTCAACTACACCGTCTTTGTCGCTATCTTTATCGCCGAAGCGGTAAGAAGCCAAAAGACTCGGAATAAAATAACCATCTTTTTTCTTGCTATATGCAGCGTAGCTCATTCCATCAATAAAATCTGATGTTGAGAAACGATAGCCCATTTCGGCACCGATTGTGAAACGCTCAGTTGCATTGTATTTTGCACCAATACCGAGTGGGAAAACTACCGAAGTGCGTCTTGGGCCACCAGCTGTTGCTTCATCGAATAATCTTTGTGAGAAAAGCGGCGAATTTGGATTGTCAACCGTGATTTTAGGATTAGTAAGTGCTGCACCTACACCCGCAAAGATATACGGAGAGAGGGTTTTGCGGCAGTTACCATCACAAGTAAATCTTCTTTCTTTGAGTGGATAAAACTCGCCCAATAACGAAAGTTCTGTCAGAGGCGTTGTCATTCTGAAACCTCTGTAGTCCCAGTAGCCATCTGGCTGGTCGTAGTCATTGGCGGTCATTCTGCCCAATAAAACTTGGCCACGAAGTGCAAAATAGTCTGAAATGTGTCGGCGGACGAATGCACCTACATGGAAATTGCTACCAGTCGATTTGTATGGTTGACTACAGTGTAAGTCGCCATAATACTGGGTAAGTCCAATAGGAATACCAGCTTCCCATAGGTATGGTTTACAAACCTTGCAGGAATCCTGTGCTTGTGCTGTTGCAAAGGCTAATAAAGCTGTAATGAGGATAATTACCTTCTTCATGTAGGGGTAAATTTTGATTAATTGACAAATCTTATACAACAAAAAATTGGACTTATAAATGCACTTTAAGTCACAATTAACCGAATTTTTCGGCAAAGAAAAAACAAAATATCCGAAATATCCACTTTTTCTATTTTTTTTTCAATAAACGAATCTAACTGAAATACCTGTTTTTTCAAAAAACTATCGCACTTTTTATTTGGAATGATTGTTTTGTTGCACTCTTAAAAGAAAAATTTGCCTTTTTCGGGGTAATTCGCCCTCGATGATTCAGCCAAACCATACTTTTAATTAACTTTGGATGCTTCAAAAGCTTCCCAATCACTATGGCACGTAAAAACGTATATTTCACAGCAGGACCAGCAGAATTATATCCTAATTTTGAAACTTATCTACAACAGGCAGTCGATGAACAGATTGGCTCGATTTCGCATCGAAGCCAAAAGTTTAGAGATATTTACAAATTTACAGACGAGCAGTTACGAATTTTGATGAATATTCCCGAAAGTTCGGCGATACTTTTTACAGGTTCGGCATCGGAAGTCTGGGAACGTATCATTTTAAACTTAGTTGAACACGAGAGTTTTCATTTGGTAAACGGCTCATTTTCAGAAAAGTTTTACAAATATGCACAAAGTTTAAATAAGTTTGCTCATATATACGAAAAACCACTCGGAGAAGGTTTTGATTACAACGAGATTATCGTACCCGAATACACCGAACTGATTTGTACTACTCAAAATGAAACCAGTACGGGTGTGATGATGCGTGAGCCAGATATTCATAAGCTAAAACGCAGTAATTCAAAACGTTTGATGGCCGTCGATATGGTTTCGTCGGCTCCGTATCCGAACCTCGATTTTTCGGTTATAGATACCGCGTTTTTCTCAGTGCAGAAGGCTTTTGGTTTGCCTGCCGGTTTAGGTGTTTGGATTGCCAATCGTGCTTGCCTCGATAAAGCAAACCGCCTCAAAAAGCACGATGGGTTGCATATCGGAGCCCATCATGATTTGCCAACGCTTTGGAAAAACTACGAGAAGTTTGAAACTCCAGCCACACCAAACGTTATCTTGATATATTTGCTCGGCAAAGTAGCCGAAGACATGAACAAGAAGGGAATTGAGAATATCCGTAAAGAAACCGACGAAAAAGCTAAGAAACTGTACAGATTTATCGAAACTCATACTTTGTTTAGCCCATCGGTGCAGAACCCCGACCATCGCTCAAAGACGGTCATCGTGGCCGATACTAAGAAGCCTTCGGCTGAAATTATTGCTAAGTTAAAACAAAAAAATATCATCTTAGGTGCTGGCTACGGCCCAGCCAAAGATTCGCAGATTCGTATCTCAAATTTCCCTGCCAATAGCATTGAGCAGGTCGAGATGCTGATTGATGAATTAAATCAAATGTAAAATTATATTGACAGAAAAACACTAAATATTTTCAAATGCAGGGTAAAACTATCAACTTTGCATAATTTTGAACATACGAACAATAGGATATGAATAACTTCTTCGAGCAGCTTATCTGCCCAAAAACTAAAACCAAACTTGTTTTATCGGCAGATGGCAAGACCCTCAGTAATACTTCTAAAGAAGAACCCCTCAGCTACGACGTGAATGAAATTGTAGATTTGGTGTATCCGAAAGAGCTTTTTGAACAAGACCGTAAAGAGCAAGTAGCCTACAACGATGCTTATCTGCGATATGACAGAGGTGTTTCTTGGGTTTTTGAATCTTTGAGAGCTAACGAGGCCGCTACACGTAAGCAGATGATTGGCCTTTTGAAGTTGAAACCGGGCATGAAGGTTCTCGAAGTAGGAGCAGGTACGGGTAAGGATTCGGCTTTGATTGTCGATAAAATCACACCGGGCGGACACGCCGTTTTGTCGGATTTATCGCCTGCGATGTTGGGTTACGCCAAGCAGAAATTCAGTGATAAAAAAGACGTCAAAATTGATTATTTCATTGGTAATGGCTCGTATTTGCCATTTGAGGATAATACTTTCGATGCCCTTTTCCACTTTGGTGGAATCAATACTTTTGCCGAAAGAGCTAAGGCTTTCGAGGAGTTTGCCCGTGTTGTAAAAGTAGGCGGACGAATCGTGGTGGGCGATGAAAGTACAGCTCCGTGGCTACGTGACCAAAAAACGTATCAGATTTTGATGGATGCGAATCCGATGTTTGCCGATACAATCCCATTGCAGGATTTACCAAAGAACGTAAAAGACGTAAACCTTCAGTGGATTTTTGGTAATGCATTTTACGTGTTGTCTTTCCGTAAGACTAAAAAGGCTCCAACAGTGAATGTCAATTTGCAGATTCCGAATAAGGATTTCAAGGATAACTGGCGTTTAAGAGCAATCAAAAATCGTAAGAAGTAGAGTTTTTTAACCACAAAGTTCACAAAGAACACATAGCTACACTTAGTGAAACTCTGTGTACTAAGTGTCCTTAGTGGTAAAAAATAATTGAGCAATGACTTGGACAAAAAAAGGATTGATTTATAGACCTGACGGAACATTGGCTCACAGCCGCACGCACGCACAGGTACCATTTGCATATAAAAAAGAAGATTTTTTACGAATCTATTTTTCGTCGCGAGACGACAATGGGCAATCGAGACCTACATTTATTGATGTAGATTACAACGACCCTACCAAAATTTTGTACATCCACGACACATACGTGTTGGATTTGGGCGGACCAAACGAATACGACGAGACAGGTGCCATGCCTGCGTGGTTTGTAGATATGCCCAATGGCGATGTTTGGTTGTATTACACTGGCTGGAATCGTACTTGGAATACCTATCGACTCTCGATGGGGCTCGCAGTAAGCCACGATGGCGGACTGACATTCAAAAAGATGTTTCGTGGGCCAATCATGGATAGGTCAATCGAGAACCCAATTTGGGCAGCTCAGCCTTCGGTGATGTACATCAATGGTCAGTGGATGATGTGGCATATTTCTGGACAGAAATGCGAGTACATCAATGGTATCTCAGAGCCATTTTACGATTGCCGAGTAGCGGTTTCGGATGACGGAATTCATTGGAAATCGACGGGGCATGTGGCTCTACCATTCGATGATTTCTTGCACGCAGTGGGGCGTCCGAGCGTGTTTTTTGAGGATGGAATCTTTAAAATGTACTATTCTTACCGAAACACCGTTGATTATCGTACCGACCGCAACAAAAGCTATCGTTTGGGTTATGCTGAGTCGAAAGACGGATTCAATTGGGAACGCAAAGACGACATGGTAGGTATCGGAAAATCAGAAAACCCAGAAGGTTTTGATTATTTGATGATAAATTATGCTCATTGCTACGAACACAATGGGGTCAAACATCTGTTATACAATGGCAATGGCTTTGGGCAATCGGGTTTTGGATACGCCGTAAAGCACGATTAAAAATATATCAGTAAACTGACTTTTGTCATAGTTGACTACCGCCCAGAGGCTAACTTTGTGCCGTCAAATGATAAATTTCACAATTATGGTTACCATGAAACAACAATTCAAACAAGACGGATATATTGTTTTGAAAAATTTCTTCAACAAAGAAGAAATCAATAAAATTTACACCGAGGCTCGCAATCTTTTTGCGATACAGATAGAGAGAGTATTAGGTAAAAAGGTTGATATAAACGACCGTGATACATTTGAGCAAGCGATGTTTGAATTCTTCGAGAAAGACTTCACAACATTCGTCAACACAGGTAAGCAAGTTCAGCACCTGATTTCGCTTCACCGCCTCGGTACAGATGAAAAAATCGTGAATGTTCTCAAATCTTTAGGGTACGAGTTCCCGACGATTGGAGTACGTCCTGCGATGCAGTTCAACAGCCGTTATTTATCGAAAGGCGGTAGCCACTGGAAACTCGGAGCCCACCAAGACTGGCGTACGGGTCAGGGGTCGTTGGATAGTATCGTCATGTGGTTTCCGTTGGTAGATTGTGGCGAAGATTTAGGTTCGCTTCAAATTATTCCGAAAAGTCATACTTGGGGCTTGCTCGATGCCGATACTTCGGGTTATACGGGTAGTATCCAAGCCGATATTCCAGAAGAAAGCTACGTACAAACAGAGTTTGAAGTGGGTGATTTGTTGGTATTTTCGGCGTTTTTGGTACATCGTTCGGGCAATAATATTACCAATAACATTCGCTGGTCAGTACAGTTGCGTTACAACAACATGGCCGAGCCGACATTCTTAGAAAGAGGTGTGCCGATGCCATACATTTACAAACCAGAGGCCGATTTGGTAACACCAGATTTCCCGAGAAAAGAACATTTAGAAGAGGTTTTTGCGTAATAGACTTCGTTTAATATATTCGTGGCACGGATTTTTAAGAATTTCTTGAATAATCCGTGCCATGTTTTTTATAACCAATTGATTGACCCAAAATGAAACAAATCCTATTCTTACTGGCCGCAACGGTCTTTTTTACATCCTGCAATAATACCAACACAACCGACAGCACCACTCAAACCCACGAGCCAGTAGATTTTAAAGGTAATTGGATAAGCAAAGATTATCTTGAAGCAATTCAGAATAATCATTCGCCCAAAGAAACGGCAAAAAACTTGCTTTTTTATGCTACCGAATTGGTCATTGACCCTAAAAATGGTGATTCGGTCGTGGTTTATAACGGACAAATGGAGAGAGCTTCGTTGCCATTTAAACGAATCGGAGATACGTTGAGACTAAAACTAAATGCGGCACCGTACACCGATATTTTGTATTCGGCCGAAGATAAAACAATTTACTTTTTAGATGCCGAACTCAACCGTAAATTTAGCTTTATACGTGCCGATGGCTCATGGCTCGATAAATCTTACGAAATGCCAATAGCATTCCCGACGGCTGTAAACAAGGCCACTTTTGCAGGGTTTTGGGATTTTTATGAGCATAATTCAACCCAGAAAGTAGTTGAGTTCGATAAATTTGGTAACCTGAAAGGATGGGATAAATACGATAGCTACGTAGTTTGTGTCAATGGCGATTGTAATGCCAACGAAAGCGGCGATTTGGTCTATTTTAATAAGAAAGATAAAAGCGATGCCTACGGATTTTATTCAAAAGGCGACACGATTTCTATCTATAACCTCAAATTATTAACCGACCCCGACGAAAAACCATCGTATATCAACGGTGAGGTATTGGGGCTTTTGGTAAGGAAAGATAAGAAAACTCTTGGCATACGCTAAATATGCCAAGAGTTCTGAAAATTTTTACTTATCAATTACGCCACTTCTGACGATTCCGAGTTCTAATCCTCTCAATTCGGCTAGGCCACGTAGGCGACCAATAGCCGTGTATCCAGGGTTTATTTTCTTGCCAGATTTCAAATCATCGAGCATACGATGCCCGTGGTCGGGTCTGAACGGTAACCTATAATCGTTACGTCCTGATTCGATGCGGCTTTTTTGTTCTTTCAATAATCCTTTCATCACACCGTACATATCAACATCGCCATCGAGGTGGTCGGCTTCGTGGAAATTCCCCTCGGAATCACGTTTTGTGGCACGCAAATGCACAAAATTGATGCGGTGACCTAATCTCTCGACCATTCCGACCAAATCATTATCGGCACGTACGCCGTAGCTGCCCGTACAGAAACACAGACCGTTATGCTTAGATTCCGCCGCTTTGAGAAGCATTACGGCGTCGGCTTCGGTACTGACGATTCTTGGCAGACCGAGAATCGGGAACGGTGGGTCGTCGGGGTGAATCGCCAACAACACGCCCGAAGCTTCGGCAACTGGTGTGATTTCTCTTAAAAAACTGTAAAGATTTTCTCGTAGTTTTGTTTCGTCAACGTTTTTGTAGGTGGTTAGCACTTCTAAGAATTCTTCGATTGTGAAACTCTCTTCGCTGCCTGGTAATCCCGCAATGATATTTCGGGTAAGTCTTCTGATGTCGTCGTCGGTAGCACCATCGAGCCAAGTTTTAGCTTTTGAGATTTGGGCTTCGGTATATGATTTTTCGGCATCGGGTCTTTTCAAGATAAACACCTCAAATGCACAGAATTCGGTTACATCAAAGCGTAAAGCCGTCGAGCCATCGGGCATTGGGGCATCCAAATCGGTACGAGTCCAGTCTAAAACGGGCATAAAATTATAGCAAACCGTATCGATACCACAAGCTGCCAAATTGGCAATGCTTTCTTTGTAGTTTTCGATGTATTGTTTGTAATTACCCGATGCTTTTTTGATGTCTTCGTGTACTGGAATACTCTCAACCACCGACCACGTGAGTCCGACACTTTCGATTTCTTCTTTGCGTTTTTTGATTTCTTCGATAGACCATACTTGCCCATTCGGAATATGGTGTAGTGCCGATACAATGCCAGTTGCTCCGGCTTGTTTTACATCCCACAAACTAACGGGGTCTTTTGGCCCAAACCATCGCCATGTTTGCTCAAGTGCCATATAGATTTTTACGATTTTTGATTTATAAATTACGATTCGATTTGTTTACTATTTGAGTGGATATAAAAACAGGAACGCCCATGTTTCGACGAGCGTTCCTGTTTTGTTTTTATAGGGATAAGGCTGAATAGAATCGCTTACAAAGATACATGTATAGACAAGTTGGTGCAACTCTTATTTTGACTTATACTGATATTTTTTTGATTTATTTTTAGAGAAATCACCAATAATCAAACTTTGTATCCGTTAGATTTGTGATTTGATTCGGCAAAATAGCCGTACTCGTCTGGAATTGATAAACTGAAAATACCCAAAAACAGGATAATTAACTTTTTTTAACAAACATTAACTTCATCTTATTCAACAAGTTTTTACTTTTGTTTCTGAAAAAGTTTTTAACAGTTAATATTTACAAAATTATGAGAGCTACCATCCTTAAAGTCAGTGTTTTAGTGGCAATTATTTCGATGCCGTTTGTGTCTTTGGCACAGAATAAATCGAATAAAAACGACAGCAAAGTCAGAATCAAGGTCGAGAAAGAAATTGATGGCAAAAAAGAAGTCTATGAGCGTAGTTTCGATGCCAGCAACATGAGTACATCCGAAAAAAACGAGATGATTTCAAAGATTCAAGATTCGCTCTTGGCCGATAGTAAAGGCAAAAATCATAAACTCAAAATCGAAGTTGACGAAGGCGACGGCAGAAGTGTAAATGATTTTCATTTTGAAAGTGAAGATAACAACGACGACAATATTATGATTGAGCGTTCGCCGAGAGTAAGAATCTTTAAAGATGGCGATGGCGACGATTTTATGAAAGAATTCAGAATCGAAATGGATGATTTGGGTAATAAAATCAGTCGTTCGTTTAGAGATATGCCTCGAATCAATTTTGAGGATACGCAGGTTTTTTCGAATAGTAGCTCAAAAACCATTAAAGACCTAAATGTTTATCCGAATAAACCCAAAACCGAGACCTTGAATGTGCGTTTTTACGCTCCCGAAAAAGGCAACGTAAACATCAAGGTGATGGATACCAAAGGGACGATAATCGCCAAAGAAGAAGTTAAAGACTTTTCGGGTGAATTTGTCGGTCAAATCAGCATCCCGAAATCAGAGGGAGTAGTTTTTGTGATGGTTACACAAGGTGAAGACGGACTCGTAAAACGTGTTGTTTTGAAGAATTCAGAAGAAAAAAGAGATTAAGTCTAATGATGAACTAATCGAATATTTCGAATGACGAATTGATGGCTAACGATGTTGAAGTAGATTCGAGAAATTCGGATTATTCGATTGATTCAAATAATTACAAAAATATTAAGTTAACGTTTTTTGATTGAATAGAATGTAAAATCCCTCGGTGCTGTTTGCATTGAGGGATTTTTGTTTTATTCAGAAATAATTCTCAAAAACAATTGATTTTTGTAGCTTTACCAGAGCAAAATTAGATATTCATCTTTAAACTAAAGTACGATAAAACCATCATGAGAAAAAACGCTTTACTCATCTTTACATTCTTGATTTCACTTTCGGCAATTGCCCAAATCAATACGCCAGCCGCCAGCCCTGCCGCAACGGTTTCGCAGGAGGTCGGCCTAACCAAAGTTACAATAAATTACAGCCGTCCGTCGGTAAAAGGTCGTAAAATCTTCGGCGATTTGGTGCCTAATGGTAAAGTTTGGCGTACGGGTGCCAATCGGATTACGAGTATCAAACTCGACGACGATATGCTCATCAATGGAGCATCGGTAAAAGCAGGAAGTTACGGACTTTACACGATTCCGGGCGAAGGAGCATGGACAATCATCATCAATCGTGACGATAAACAGTGGGGAAGCTACGAATACGACCAAACCAAAGACGTCATCCGTTTTAGTGTTCAGCCGCTCAAACTCGATTATTTTGTTGAACAAATGGAGATTTCTTTCGAGGATTTTACCCCAACCTCTGCTTATGTGGCCATCAAATGGGAAAGCACGGGAGCAAGATTTAAAATCGAACACCCAGTTGATGACAAAATCATGGCCGAAATCAAAGAAAAAACCGCCAAGGCAGATGCCACAACCGATACCTACTTTACGGCTGCCGATTATTATTACCAAAAAGGAATCAACCTAAACCAAGCCTTAGATTGGGCCAAGAAGGTTCTCGAAAAAGACAAAGAATACTGGACCTACCAATTGGTGGCTCGAATCGCCTCTAAAATGGGAGATTGCAAGACGGCTCTGCCAAATGCCGAGAAGTCTATGGAACTCGCAACCAAAGCTGGCGACGATGCGTACATCAAACTCAATCAGAAGGTTTTTGTAGAATGTGGTAAAAAATAAGACGAGCAATGCAGGTTTTTAAATTTGGAGGGGCATCGGTAAAAGATGCCGAAGGGGTAAAAAACGTAGCAAAAATCATTGATTTATATAAATCGGAGCGGATTTTAGTGGTGATTTCGGCAATGGGAAAAACCACAAACGCACTCGAAAAAGTTACGAAAGCGTATTTTTTTAGAGATGGTAACCCTGCCGAATTATTAGATGAAGTAAAGACTTATCACCTGAATCTTCTGGCTGGACTTTTTGACGATGCCAAACACACGATTTATGATGAGGTCAATCAAATAATCGGCGATGCTGTCAAAGGTTTTCAGAAACGCCCACCCGAAGATTTTGATTTTGTGTATGACCAAATCGTTTCGCTTGGCGAAATCCTCTCGACCAAGATTGTCAGTGCCTATCTCAATTCGATTGGGCTGCAAAACACTTGGCTCGATGCCCGTGAGTATATCCATACCGACCACAGCTACCGAGAGGGTAAAATCCAATGGACAAAGACCAAAGAGAGTATTTTGCAGGATATTTCCGCTGTTTTGAATCAAGGATTTGCGATTACACAAGGATTTTTGGGCGGTACTTCAGAAGGTTTTACGACAACACTTGGGCGAGAAGGCTCCGATTATTCGGCTGCGATTTTTGCTTCGTGTCTGGGGGCTGAGGCCGTTACAATCTGGAAAGACGTTCCGGGGGTTTTGAATGCCGACCCACGTTTGTTTAGCAAAACGCACAAATTCAATCAGTTATCGTATCAAGAGGCAATCGAAATGACGTATTATGGTGCAACGGTCATTCACCCAAAAACTATAAAACCGCTTCAAAATGCCAATATTCCACTAAAAGTCAAGCCTTTTCTTGCTCCCGAAGAATCTGGGACAATCGTCTGGGGCGATGATTTCAAAGAGAAAGACATTGCGGCAATCATCGTAAAACAAAATCAGGTTTTGGTTTCTATCTCGACCCGCGATTTTTCGTTTATTACCGAAGACCATTTGAGCGAAATCTATGCGATTTTTGCCCAAATAAATATCAAAATAAGTGTTTCGCAGAATTCGGCTTTGAGTTTTTCGATTTGTTGTGATGATGACGAAATCCGTTTTCCGAAACTATTGACCGAACTCGAAAAATCATTCAAAGTAAGATACAATACCAACCTAAAACTTTTTACGATTCGTCATTACACAGATGAGGTACTCGAAGAACACATCGCAGGGCGAAAAATTTTCTTAGAACAATACAGCCGAACCACCGCACAAATTGTTGTATTGTAAATTATAAATGAGGCACCAGTCACGATTGGTGCCTCATTACCTCGAAACCCTTCTATTTGTATGAATTTTAAGACTTTCGGAATCGTCATTTTGGGCTTTTGGCTCAACCAATCGTTTGCCCAAATCAACCCTGCCAATATCCAAATCGCACGCGATAAATGGGGCGTGCCGCATATTTTTGCTAAAACCGACCCCGAAGTAGCCTACGGACTCGCATACGCTCATGCCGAAGATGATTTCGGAACGATTCAGCTAACGCTGCTTTCGGGCAAAGGAATGCTCGGTAGGCTCAAAGGTAAAGGCGGGGCTTCGATAGATTATGTGGTAGAATTGCTGCGTTGCCGCCAAGTCGTAGAAGAACAATACGATAAAATGCTATCGCCTGATTATAAGGCACTTATCGAGGGGTACGTGGCTGGGCTGAACGCCTACGCTCGTGAGCATCCCAAAGAGGTTTTGCTCAGAGAGGCTTTTCCGGCTACGACCAAAGACTACATGACAGCCATTGTGTTGTCGCTCTCGGTGATTTCGGGAGTTGATGGAGTTTTGGGCAATATTTTTAAAGGAAAAGTGAAGGTTTTGGGGCAATTCAAGACTGGCGGCTCAAATGCTTTTGCGATTCATCCGAACAAAACAACCGACGGTCAGGCTTATTTGGCGATAAATTCTCACCAGCCGCTCGAAGGCCCGGTGGCTTGGTACGAAGCCCACCTTTGTAGCGAAGAAGGTTGGAATATTCTGGGAGGGCTTTTTCCGGGTGGATGTGTGGTTTTTCACGGGGTCAATGAGCATTTGGGCTGGGCTCATACGGTCAATTACCAAGATAAAATAGACGTTTTTCAGTTAGAAACCGATGCCAAGAATCCGAATAAATACAAATTTGATGGGCAATGGCTTGATTTGGAGGAGAAAAGCGTGAAGCTCAAAGTAAAGTTAGGATTGATAACGCTACCCATCAAAAAGAAGGCTTATTGGAGCAAATACGGTGCAACTATCAAAACCAAAAAAGGGACATTTGCGGTAAGATTTGGGGCAAATCAAGACATTAGAGGGGTTGAGCAATGGTACCGAATGGATAAAGCCCGCAACTTTACGGAATTCTACAAAGCGATGCAAATGACTGCGATTCCGGGTTTTAATACGGTTTATGCCGATAAACACGATACGATTTTTTATGTAAGCAATGGTAAGATTCCGATGCGAGCGGCTGGCTACGATTGGAAGAACACCGTAGAGGGTAATACCTCAAAAACCCTTTGGGATTCCTACCATCCGCTCAAAGATTTGCCACAATACGTAAATCCTGCGGCTGGATATTTATTCAATACCAATCACACGCCATTCAATGCCACAGCTCCCGAAAATAACCTCAAAGCTCAGGATTTTGACCCAACGATGGGCTACGAAACCCACGATAATAATCGGAGTTTGCGGTTTCAAGAGCTGATTTCGGCGTATCCAAAACTGAGCTACGAGGACTTCAAAAAGATAAAATATGATAACCAGTTACCGTCAAAAAGCTTGGCGTATCCTGTTAATTTAGATGAATTGTTTAACCTTCAATCTTCGGACTTTGTTGATATTCAGGATATTATAGAGAGTCTCAAAGGCTGGAATCGAAAATCGGATGCTGATAGTAAAGGTGCGGCGGTTTTCTTGATGGCGATTCGTTCGCTACGTGAAAAATACCAAAAACTCGATAAACCACTCGAAGGGAAACTCTCGAAAGAGGAAGCAATCGAAATACTCAGGTCGGTTAAAGCTATAATGCTGAAAAACTTCGGGCGGACAGATATTACCTTGGGAGATTATCAGGTTCATGCTCGTGGAAACAAAGAACTCCCGTCTTGGGGGATTCCGGACGTTTTGACGGCGATGAATGCCGAACCTTACAAAGATGGCAAAGTAAAAGTTGCTCAGGGAGAATCCTACATCGAATTGGTACGATTCCCAAAAGATGGCCTGCCCGAAATCGAATCGGTGATTTGCTACGGAGCGTCGAGCCGCCCAGATAGCCCACATTATACCGACCAAATGGAAATGTTTATACGGAAAGAGACAAAAAAAATGACCCTCGATAAATCGAAGGTCTTGAATGATGCGGTGAGAGTTTATTCACCTAAATGACTTATTTTACTTTCTTAGGTTGAAAACCCTTCAAAGGGTCATTCATGGCTTTTTGTTTGACTTTTATCCATGCGTACCCAATACCCGATAATACGATTAGAGCTAAGATGGCTAATTGGTCCATATATTTGGTGGTTTTTGTAGTATAAATAACGTAATTTATTTTCGAAATGTTGTATTGATTTTATTTAACGGTATTTCTGCATTACGAACGCGACAAAAAACGTACAAATTAGCCCTTTTCTGAAGTAACTTATCGGATAGGTAAATCAGTTAATTACCAAAGTTGCTGTTTGAGTGGGAGTACTACCTGCCTTTGGGTACGGATTTACTGCTTTGAGGTTAATCTTATAGGTACGATTTTTAGCTTTGACTTCGGCAGTTTCGGTGATTCCCATTGATTTTTCGCATTGAATACAAACTTTTACTCCTTCAAATTTTTCTTGGTCAACTTGTATATTCAGCGTTACGATAACCTCGCCAGCACGCACACACTGTACATCCTGTGGGCAACGAGAGTCGGCAATTGTTACGAGTTTAGTATCTATTTTACTGTTCTTGTCGGTAAATGAAACGGATTGATTTACTTTCAAATCAAAATTATCGCCCAACTTAGCAATCGTTACTTCGTCGGTTGTACAAGCTGCCATTGCGAACAAGGCGAGAGATGAGATTATTAGACCTTTCATTTTTTTGTGTTTTATAAAACTACACTAATCTTGTTTTTATAAAGATACAATTCTTCGATAAAAGGTTTGAATGCTCTCAAAATATTTTTAAAAGTGTGTGTGAAATAGTAGCTTCAAACGAGAGGATAAATAAAAAATCTTAAAGTTGTGCAGATTTAGACTATCCCTAAACTATACTAAAAGACTACTGAATTGCTTCTACGCACCCAAAACCCATTGCGTTTTTCTTACCAAAACCACTCTGTAAACCAAACTTGAGTAGTTCTTTTGGGGCATGAAGTTTGAATTTGCAATCGTATCCCGAAATCAAACTTTGGCTCGGATTCTCGGTTTTGATATAAATCTTACGTGGCTTGACGGTATCGGGTACAACTTCTAATTTGTACGGATAATTGAGCCAATCATTCGGAATATTTTTATATGCTTCGGCGTATTTTTCGAGCAAATTATTCACGACAGACTTCTCGAATGTGCTATCGGTTGGCGAAACCACCACATCGTCGAAATCATCGTCTTTGCGGCTCATCACAAGCGGCGAAAGCGTCTTAAACTCCATGGTTTCGTCTTCTACGGCTTCGTTGAGGAGTTGCACTTTCGATACCCAAAATGCCGCTCTCGAATTCGCATCGTAAATCCTGAGCATTTGGTTTTCAAAGAGTTTAGCTACTTTTTCTTCGGGGAGTTTGGTGTAGATATTCAAGACCAAACCCAACTGATTCGATAATAGTTTTATGCGGTCTTCTTCGATTCGCCAGCCACCAAATGGTAGCATCAAATGCGAAAAAGTCAATAATTTTAATCTTCTACGGTGAACAGTTGTGATGATGTTATTGGCCGAATCCCATTCTTTTTCTACTTCTCTGAGCAAAGCCCCAATACCCGCAAGCAAATTCTTCTGATAACGAAGCGGCAACACACTACCATTCCGACGGTCGGCTGCCAGATTCAATGTTAGCTTGATTCTCATTTTTTTGTGTTTGTTTAAAAGTAATAGCGTATGGGTTTGTGGTTGTTATTTGTTAATCGTTATTAGTTAATGGTTATTAATTCGCTGATAATCGAATAAATATGTACTTGACTTAGGATTAGTTATTCTTGATTTTCGAATAACTATTAACGATTTTCATCAATGGCTTCATAATCAGCCAAATATTCTTCGTCAAAAACACTTTGAAGGTTTTCTAAACCTGTTTCTAAGTCGTTGCCGATGCGTTGCTCGATACTAATATCAATCAAGAGGAGGTTTGCCGGATACGCCATTTTGCCTTTGATTCCCCAGCGAACTTTGGTTTTATTGCCTTCGTAATCTTCGGTGATAAAATATGCAGTATCGTTGGAGTTGAATTGCTCAAAATCGCCCAACGAAAAATCAATTCTTTTGCCTTCTTCGATATGCAAGATTTCGTTGTTTTTATCTGAATGGCTGGTAAAATTGACGCCCCATTGGCTATAATCTGCTTGATTTTTGATTTGTTTTAAGTAGCCAAAAACCTCATTTTTAGGCTTATTGATGATGATTTCTCGCTCAACAACGTATTCTTTACATACAAAAGCAGCAACCAAAAGCGGAATCGCAACTAAAACTCCGAAGTTTATTAGATATTTTTTGAAGATATTCATTTTGCTTTTTCGATTAATTCTGTTCTATTGTTTTGACTCTACAAAGTTGCGTTTGGTGGTGTGCAAAATAGCTGCACGCTTATAATTAATTTTTAAATTTTTTCTCGTATAAATTAATCCAATCGCTTGGGGTCATTTTGCTAATCAACGAAGCAATCAGTACGTACGGAATCTGATTGACGTTCTTGAATCGGATGCAGCTTTTGCCCATATCCAATTTTGATTTTGAATAATTGGGGTACTCGCTCGAAAACCACCGAGAAAGCGACTCATCGGCATAAACCGCCATGTGATACAGAGCAATAAAGTTTTTTTGCGATGCAATGCTTATAAATGGCAAAGGCTGTTTTGGGTTGCAATGATAACCACTCGGATACAAATCGTGTGGCACATAATATTCGATGCCATTTGCACCGATTCGCTCCTCAAAACCTTTGGGCAAATACTGCTGCATGATGGTTCGGAGTTCTTGCAACGGTTCTTTTCTTTCGTCCGAAACTTGATTGAGATAGTCTGAAAAAGTGATTGTTTCTATTGTTTTCATAAATCCTTTCCGATTGATGATACAAAGATGTAGAGCATGCCATGCAAACTAATTGCACACTTAAAAATATTTTCTAAATTTGTTTTTTGTAATAGAATAAGGGCGAATTGCACTTGTCCCAAGACCATTTTAACCATACCAGAATTATGAAAAACCCACAGGTCATTCGTCTCTACCGTCTCAATGAATTATTCAATACTTTTAAGAATCGGGTGCTGAATATCCAAGAATTGATGGATAAAATCGAAGTGGGCGAACGCACCCTCAAAGGCGATTTGCAAGTTTTACGAGAAGAATACGATGCTCCGATTGTTTGGGATGCCAAACGTCGTGGGTATTGCTACACCGAACCTTTTGATTTGGATGTCCGAATAAGCCTCAATAAAAAAGATGTTGCGGCACTGCACACTGCCCTGCGGATTCTGGAACAATACAATCAGTTGAGTATTTTTCAAGACATCAGAGGGGCGATTTCTAAGATTGAGAATAGCGTAAAGTTTCACAGCCGCCCCAACGACCTCAATAAATTTATTCAGCTCGAAGAAGTTCCCTTTTTTAAAGGCAGTGAGCTGATACCGATTTTTGTAGAAGCAACTCAACAACATTCCAAAATAATATTTAGTCACCAAAGATTCGACTCCGAAGCCGTCAGACAGCACGAAGTATTGCCGTATTTACTGAAAGAATACCGCAATAGGTGGTATTTGGTGGCGTGGAGCATTGATTATCAGCAGATTCGTATCTACGGACTCGACCGCGTGGTGCAAGATAGTATTCAGGTTATTACGGGCGATTTTGAAGCCCCTGAGTTTGATGCCGAACAGTATTTTAGGTATTCGCTCGGGATAACGGTTTACCCCGATAAACACCCCGAAGACGTGGTTTTGTCTTTTGATGCCCGACAAGGCAAGTATTTCAAGACCCAACCTTTTTATTCGTTTACGCCCGACGACATTCTGATTGATAACGAAACCGAGCTACGCGTACGCCTGCGTATTATTGTTAATGAAGAGTTGATTCGGGCGATTGCTCAGTTTGGCAAAGATGTCGAGGTTATAGAACCCGCCAGCCTGCGTGAGACGATGAAAGATTATTTTAAACAAAGTTTTGAGGTGTATAAGTAAATATGCAGAATTAATCGAATATTCCGAATTTTTTGAATGTTATTTTGCTGATTATAAGAACTTTAATGAAATTCTGGAGATTCAAGTAGTTATAGATTGTGAAACAACATAGTTAAAAATAAGGGATAGAATCCGTGGCACGGCTCGAACCATTGATATTGAAAATCAGGCTATTAAGGTTTAGCCGTGTCACGGTTTTTTTAGGGAAGTTATTTCACGTACTATAAAATAATTTTGCACTAAATGTGATTCGCCCAATAAAAAAAGCCCCACCAGCTAACTGGCAGGGCGGTTATGAGAAGCGTAACTACGACAATTTAGATGACATTCAGACTGCTCTGAAAATATGTTTTGGCCAATAATACCAGTTTTACGGGGTCCGATACCCTGATTCGCTCGCTTTGGATGCGTGAGGCTGGTGTTTTCTTGATTTTATTGAATAATTTCAGATAATACACATACGCTAAATATACACCCGCACGGGCACCTTCGGGTAGGCCCATGATTCCACGGTAAGCGTTATCGAAGTCGTTTTGAATATCGTCTTCAATGACCTTTTTGGCACTTATCGAGAAATCATTGAAATCAACATTCGGGAAATACACTCGTCCACGGTCGCTAAAATCACTCTTGAGGTCTCTCAAGAAATTTACTTTCTGGAACGCCGCTCCCAAACTACGGGCATCGGCTTTGAGTTTTTCGTAGAGTTCTTCGTTTCCTTCACAAAATACCCTCAAACACATCAATCCAACAACTTCCGCCGAGCCATAGATATACTCATTGTAGCCTTCGGCATCGTAGCTGATATTGTACAGGTCCATCTCCATACTATACAAAAAAGCATCAATCAACTCTCGCTCAATCTTGTAATCGCGGACAATCTTTTGGAACGAATGTAAAACCGGATTTAGGCTGATTCCTTCTTCGATAGCTCGGTAAGCATCATCTCTGAAACGGTCTAAGAGCGTTTTTTTGTCGAAATCATGGAAAGTATCTACGATTTCGTCGGCATAACGAACAAAACCATAAATCGCGAAAATTGGATTATGGAATTTTTTATCGAGAGTTTTAATTCCCAACGTAAAAGATGTACTGTACTGTTCGGTTATGAGTTTGCTACAACCAAACGTGGTCTTTTCATAAAGTTTAAACATTGCCTGTCGGGTTCAACTACGTTAATTATCTTCTGGTTTTGGCAATAGTAAAGAGGATAGATTGGTTGTATATACGTAAATAAATAACCTATGGCTTTTACGTATATAAGTTATAACTGCGGTAAGTTACAGAATGTTTTGAAAATTTATGAAAATTAAAATTAAGTTTGGGTTTTGGGTTGGCTCAAAAAGACTTAATGCTGTTTTTAGAACCAAAGCAAGTAGGTCAATAATCACCTAAAACTTATCTGAAAATTGATAATAACAGGGTTCAGTTTTTGAGCCTCGACTTGGCTCGAACTAAACTCGCTATCGCCCAAGAGTTTATCGGCCAACGGATTAAGCGATTGGTCTTCATAATTATAACCCAGCACACAAGTAAAGTAACTGACGCCGTCGGCCTCCATGAGCTTTCCGCCATTCCAGTTTGCTACCGAACCGCCGTAGTCCCAGCCAAAGCCCATAAACTTAAACGCTTTTCCGTTTATTTGCTCCAATTCTTTGAGAGTCGTACCAATCTTGATACCCGTATTGGTGTGCCATTGGGTCTGAGTAGGATTCGCCTCGGCGTTACGCCCAATCATCAAATTAGCTGGATTCTTAAAATTAGTTGTATCCTTCCACAAAATCTGGAGTTCGTTGGGTGTTCCTTTGAACAATATCGTTCCGATTTCAAAATAGCCTTCGCCAATATAAACCGTATCACGAGCCGAAACATCATTGCCAAACTTGGCTTGTAGTTCTTCGAGTGTTGTGGAGGCTGTTATGATACCCACTCTCTCGCCCGGTACGCAGACAAAATCATTGGTAGGAGTTTCTTGTTTTATGGCAAGGGTAGAATCGGTGCTGGTACTTTCGGTTTTGGAGTTTTGGCAAGCGTTGAGAATGACGCCGAGTAATAGTAATTTGATAAAAATTTTCATGAAACGATATTTTTAGGGTTAATTTGTAGTGCTAAAATTAGCATTCTTGACTTTGAAAACCAAGCTACTCCAAATATTACTTTTTTTATGCTCGGCCACATCTTTTGCACAGATTCGGGTGCAATATTTAGACAATCCTCCTGCGATTGATGGCAATGCCGACGATTGGGAATCTACCAAAAAATATACTTATCAAGCAAAAAAACACGTTGTTTTGTCTCGAAACCAAAACCAATATGCGTTTGGGTACGACGAAGTAAATCTGTACGCCATTTTTGAGATTCGAGATAAACATTTAGTTGATTTGGCTTTGGATAAAAGCGGAAGCCCGAGGCTGACATTTAATGATGCCATCGAGTTTTACATTGATTCCAAAGGCGATAGTCATTCAAAAATGGATGCCGACGATTATCAGGTAATCGTAGATTTGAATGGGAATTTGACTGTTTTTAGAGGTGGCGATAAGTTTTTGATGCAAGTTGTAGAATCGCAAGTGCCAAAAGATACCATCACAGATAATTTTGTGATGGATGTTCGGACAAATTACAACGGAACAATCAGCAAAAATCAGGATACCGATTTGGGGTATGTCATTGAGTTTCAGATTCCGTGGGCATCGCTCGGTACGCATGTACACGAAGGCTCTCAACTCAAAATTGATGTGGGTTTCAACGATGCCGATGAGTTTCTGGATATTCGGCCTCTCACCGAAGAAGACAGCATACCCAATTACAGTTTTGAGAGCATAGGCGGTCAGACCAACTTGGGTTTTCCGGAATATTGGCAAAAGGCGATTTTGGTCGGCAAGGCTTCATTTTGGAAAAAAATCAATCAAGATTATGGTAAATATTGGTGGATTTGGGGTTTAGTGATTCTGATTTTTTTTATGCCTTCGATGTTTATCTTGATTCGGCAGAATTATAAACTCAGGCAGATTAGACCCAAGGATGATTCGAGCGAGCAGAAATTCAATGCGATATTCAACGAAATCAAAATCGTGAATAGCGAAGAAGAAACATTCATCAAAAAAGCCAAGACATTCATCCTGCAAAACCTCGACCAAAATACCACACCCGCCGAGCTTGCTGATGAATTGTCGGTAAGTTTGCGGCAATTACAACGAATCTTCAAAGATAAATTGGATACGACTCCGACCAATTTTATTACTTCAATCAAGATGGAAGAAGCAGCCGTTTTGCTTCGCCAAACCGATAAAACCATATCGGAGGTTGCCTACTCGGTTGGGTTCTCCGACCCTGCGTACTTTACACGGACATTCAAGAAATATTTTGCCAAAAGTCCTTCTGAATTCACCAAAAATAATCAATAAACGCTGTTTGTCGTTTTTGTCCATGCTTTTGGCGTTAATTTACAAGACATCTTGGGTTTGAGTCAATACTTTTGAGGTATCAATTTTAATCTCAAAAGCCCATGAAAAAAGCGATTGTATTTATTTTCTGCATTAGTTTTTCGATTAATCTTATTGCTCAAAATTCTATCACATCAGACCCTAACGGTCAAGAAGCTATTTTAGAAGTAAAAGGTTTTAGTCAAAATGCTTTTTCAGGTTATAGAAGTACCGCAGTATTCAATACTGGTAGCGTATCTGTAAGCGATGTTGTTCGTGCAGTATCTTCTACGGCTTTGAATTCTACAAGTCGTAATGTTGGAATAGCTGGATATGGGAGTGGTTCGGGTACAAGTATCAATATAGGCGTAGAGGGTAATGTTACAAGTACTGGTTCGGGTAGTAGTTACGGAGGACGTTTTACCGTTTTTAGTACATCATCGAGCCCCAAATATGGAGTTTTTTCGGAGGTGTTGAATACCGTAAATAGCTTTACCTCCTCAAGTTATGGAATACGAACAAATGTATATACCAATAGTACAGAAGAAAACTACGGAGTATATGGCAATGCAGAAAATTTAGGAGAAGGTAATGCAACTGGTGGATATTTTACTACATCAAACGCACTGAGTACATCTGGCATAAGAACAGGGGTAAAGGCTGATTCTTATGGCAATATAGGTACTAAATATGGTATTTTTGCCACCGCAGCGGGTGGCGGTACAAATACAGGTCTTTTCGTAGAGGTTTCTCAGGGAACTATCAATAACGCGGCAGTATTAAAGACAAACTCTAATTTGAACAGTTTTCAACTTATTTTGGATGAAAATGATAACGACTATTCCCGCATAGCATTTAGAAATAACAATGGTGTGGGCTGGCATCAGGCGGTTTACAGAGGAGCTACTCCGATAAATTCTCAATTCAATTTTTACCACGTATCGACCGCAACGGATGTCTTGTCTCTCAGAGGCGATGGCAATGCCATCTTGGCGGGTACGCTTACGCAATCGTCAGATTTAAGATTAAAGAAAAATATCAAACCGATTACGAATTCCATAGCAAAAATAAGCCAACTCAATGGTGTTTATTTTGATTGGAATGACCAAAACCGAGCATTGAGCCATCAGATTGGATTCATTGCTCAAGAGGTAGAGAAGGTATTACCCGAATTAGTCCAAACCGACGAAAAAGGCTTTAAATCAGTGGCTTATGCCAATATTTCGGCAGTTTTGGTAGAGGCATTAAAAGAACAAAACAACCGAATCGAAAACTTAGAAAGAGAATTAGCCCAAATCAAGGCATTGCTCAATAAGCCGAATCCAACTGCCGAAAAAACTACCAAATAGCCATGAAAATCCCTTATTTATTCTTTGTTTTTCTTTTATTCGAGATAACTACCTTTGCTCAGATTCCGGCTTTTCCGGGGGCTGAAGGATTCGGAGCGACGGCTTCGGGCGGTAGGGGAGGAAGCGTTTACTACGTAACCAACCTAAATTGTAGCGGCGTTGGTTCGCTCAATTATGGTTTGCAACAATCGGGCAAACGCTACATTTTGTTTAAAGTCAGCGGCGTGATTCCGTGTGCTGCCGAGGTAGCTCAAGGGCAAGTAACGATTGCGGGGCAGACATCGCCCGGCGGAATCATTGTACGAGGATTGATTTTGGATGAAATCTACGAAACCAATACCAACACCGATAACGTCATCGTTCGGCATATTCGCTCTCGACCAAAGATGGGAACAACCTTGCCCAATCAAGGATATGTCTTAGACGATGGCCTGCGGCTCGATGGAGCCAATATGGTTATTGTTGACCACTGTTCGTTTGCCAATGCCGCCGACGAGTCTGTGCAAATCTCTCATTCTCAAAATATTACGGTGCAAAACTGCATGCTTGCCGAAACCATTGGCAATCACTTCGATTTGGGTGGAATGTTAATCAATTATTCACGAGCCGACCACCCACAAGACAATATCAGTATCCATCACAATGTCTGGAATCGAATCGGTGGACGTTTTCCTGAATTTAGCTGCGAATCGCCCCATTGCCGAAATCGAACCCTGAATTTTGAGGTATCGAATAATCTTTTTTGGGACCAACAGATTCAGACTTGGTACAACCCCTGCACTTCGGGTGGCGATGGCTGTAAAGATTTCCATCTAAACCTCAATTTCAATAACAATCGGTCGGTTTCTCGTAATTCCTACACGGGGCCTTTGGCTTCGTTCGATTTTCTGAATAATGCCAATAATCGGGTTTTTATCAACGGAAATACCATGAATCTCTACCCCAATTACAGCGATTATCAACTTTTTTATTGCTGTAATGATTTCAATTCCAATGCCCCAAATACCAGCAATGGTTCGGCCCAAAGACTGACGACAAGACACGCTTTTCCGATTGTAAGCAATACGCCATCGGCTCAATTACAAGATTATATGGTAAAGCAAGCGGGGGCTTTTCCGCGAGACCCACAAGACACGAGATTGCTGAATCCGCTGAAAACCAATGCGATAGCTACGCAAGCCGTAAACGGAACGGATTTTTTTAATGATGCTTTTCAGTTAAATTTTACAAGTCCGCCCGCTGCCCCAACCGATACCGACAACGACGGTATGCCCGATGCTTGGGAGATAGCTAACGGACTCAACCCCAATGCCGCCGACCACAATGGTACACAATTATCAAAGAAATTTACGGGTATCGAAGGCTTCACCAATTTAGAGTGTTATTTAAACGAACTTTCGGATAAACTCATTGGTCAGCAGTCGGTTATCATCACCAATCCTTCGGGTACAATAACCAATACCGAAATCAATTCATCCGAAGATTTTGCGGTGATAATTGCTCCAAACCCAACCGATTACGATTTTGTGGTGAAAGTAAACCAAAACACGTCTAATTGGCGATTTGAATTGATTGATTTAGAGGGACGTGTGGTTTTGGGAGAATCGAATATCAATGAAAACACCCATTCGTTTAGCCTGCCGAGGCTCATTACAAACGGAACGTATTTTATCAAAATCTACGCTGGCTCGCAGGTTTGGCAACGGAAATTGTTGGTTTTGAAGTAAACCGAGGTTTGGAAACTTCATCATTTGGGTTCGAGATAGGAATCTCGAACCAGCGGAAAACTGATTTGATTTTTAATAAAATTTGCTTGACAAATTTGTAGAATCAAAATCTGTGATATATTTTTGTTGCGTATTTAACATTATATATGGAAACATTCAAGTTTGAAACATCTTTTGGAAGAGCTTTGGGAGTAGCACATACTGCTATGTATAGGCATTTGGCAAAATTGATGAAAGACAAGAATTTACCCATTACACCTGACCAGTTTAGGGTATTGTCTCATCTGTGGAAAACCGATGGATTACAACAAAGCGAATTAGCCGCCTGTACCAATCGAAATCGAGCTAATGTAACACGGATTATTGATATTCTTGAAAGAGAAAAAGTTGTTATCAGGCAAGATGACCCCAACGATAGAAGGGTTTTCAGAATCTATCTTACCGAATTAGGTAAACAACTCGAAAAAGAAACGGCCGAGTGTGCCGAGAAATCTATCGAAGATTCATTGAAAGGGGTATCCGAACAAGAAAGGGCTATCGCAATGGGTGTTCTGAAAAAAATAATAGCTAACGTAGGCTAAAAAAATTTATATAATATGTTGCGTATTTATCAATATGCTATTAAACATTTTGGAACACTTATTCTATTGATTAACACTGCAAAGGTGTTTTTAACAAGATTAAAGTTAGATTTTCTATTTTAATAAATGCTTAAATTTAATCGTGTAAAGAATATAAGTTATTAATAATCAGCATTTTAAGATATGTTTCGAGTATTTGAGATAGCCTCAATTATTCAATTTTTTAACATTAATCAGACAAAACAATGAATAAATCAATAATCAAAAAAACAGAACATCAATTCAAGCAGCCTTTTCGAGGATTAAAAGGTGTAGATATTATGGCACACGCATATCCGATAGAACCTATTTTGGTTTTTACAGAATATCACATGAGCCAGCCTGTTTTTGGACCACACCCACATGCAGGTGTGTCTGTTATGACGTATATGCTACCAGATAGCGAGCAGGGTTTCATCAATCGGGATAGTTTAGGAGATTTCAGTTATATTGAGCCAGGCGGACTCCATGTTTCTCAAACAGGAAGTGGGATGTTTCACGATGAATTTCCGAGAGAATCAGGTATTGATGCACATGGGTTTCAAATCTGGTTTAATCATAGCGAAGAAAACCGTTGGGTAATGCCCAAAGCTATCCATGTAAATGCGAGCGATATTCCGGAGGTAATAAACCAAGATTATAAGTTAAGGATTATTCATGGAAATTTCAGCGATAAGGCTTCAAATTATCAATTGGTAACCGATATTAACTTGTTTCATGTTTATTTGAATCCTCACAAATCTATAGAGTTTGAAGCAGAACAAATGGCATTTATCTACGGACTGGGCGGTAATGGAATTACCGAAAATACAGAAATTAAAGCACAGACCTTGATTAATTTTGGTTTAGAAGGAGATAAAGTTCATGTGAGTGGAGGGGCTGATGGTTTAGAATTTATGTTTGCAACTGCAAGACCCATAAACGAGCCTATTGTTTATGGTGGGCCATTTGTGATGACGACCGATGAACAAATGCAAAAAACCCGACAACGCCTTGCCAATGGCGGAATGGGCGATTTGAAACCATATAAGCCAAACGGAAATTAAGGTCTAAATATCACGCCCTCTTGGCAGCGGAAATTATTGGTTTTATAGATTGTGAAATAACATAGTTAAAATAATGGATAGAATCCGTGGCACGGCTCGAACCTTTAACATTGAAAATTAGGCTATTATGGTTTAGCCGTGTCACGGTTTTTTTTAGGGAAGTTATTTTAAATGAGGTTCGGAAACCCCATCATTTGGGTTCGAGATAAGAATCTCGAACCAGCAGCATAAATACTCAAAATAGACTTCTGAAAATAATAACCTTGATACGACTACTAAATATAATTGCCTGATAATTAGGTGTGTAGAGTTAGTCGTGTCACAGATTCTACTTTTTTGCGATATAAAAAAATCAAGTAAAAATAACCTCATTTTATTTTGAATTAATGATTTTAGTATCGTACATTTAACCATCAGAAGTCCTCAATCTAACCATTAAAAATCGCTCTTTATGAGACCTCCGTCTATTCGTAGCATAGCTTTATGCTACTTTTTAGCAATTATTTCTTCTATTGCCTTAGCACAAAGTGTAACTATTAGTCCGTCAAATCCTTCGGGTATCATTGATGCAGCCACAACAACAAAAGGAGTTTTGCCTCCCCGAATGACAACAGCCCAACGAAATGCTCTTACGGCAGTTTCGGGTTTACAAGTTTATTGTACAGATTGCTCGCCATCTGGTCCGTATAGCTACAACGGAAGCAGCTGGGTTGCTATGTTCCAGACCTCACCGGGTTCTTCGACTACATATACCATTGGACAATCGGCACAAGGTGGTATTGTTTTTTGGGTAGATGCAACTGGCGAACACGGACTTGTAGCCGCTACAAGTGACCAAACGACGAGTGCAAAATGGGCTAATATCAACTACATAACAACGATGGCAATACGTTCAGGAGCTTATGGCGGTGCTATCAATACTGAGCTTATCAATAATGCCCAAAGAAATGGACTTTACGCCGCAAGTATTGCATCGACTCATAATGGTGGTAGTTTTGGCGATTGGTATCTTCCTTCGGCTTTAGAACTAAATCTTATGTACACTCAGAGAGTTACCCTTGGGATGTCGGCAACGAGCTATTGGTCATCGACCGAAGCGATGCCCGCCGCAGACCTTACTTCTGAAAGTGCTGTTGCTCTGGACTTTAGTAGCGGAATCGCATCCGAACAATCTAAAATGTCAACGTATCGAGTAAGAGCCATCCGAAGATTTTAAACCTAACCATTAACAATACAATAAGATGAAAAAAATATACCTATTGATTTATTTAGTAATAGTTGGGTCTTCGGTAGTGATGGCACAAGCAACTCGAACTTGGGTTTCGGGTGTTGGCGATGACGCTAACCCATGTAGCCGCACAGCTCCGTGCAAAACCTTTGCTGGGGCTATCTCAAAAACTGCCGCAGGTGGCGAAATCTCGGCTTTAGACCCTGGTGGTTACGGTGCCGTGACTATTACGAAGGCTATTACAATCAATGGAGATGGCACTTTGGCTGGAATTTTAGCCGCTTCAACAAACGGGATTGTCGTAAACGCTGGTGCAAATGATGTCGTTACAATTAGAAGCATCTCCATCAATGGCACAGGAACAGGACTAAACGGAATTAGATACATAGGCGGGGCAAAGGTTCACATAGAAAATTGTACTATTGAAGGTTTTACGACATCGGGTGTAGATGTAAGCCTAACAGCATCGGGAGTTTTGACTATGAAAAAATCAACGATAACTACGATTTCGGGAACAGGGATTGGGATAAAAGCAACTACAACAACCGGTACTGCGAATCTTATGCTCGATAACATTTATGTACAGGGCAATCCGACTGGTATTCAGGGCAATGCAAACTCGGCAATTTATATTGATAATTCGGTTATTTCGGATAATACAATTGGTATTTGGGCAAATAATGCCACGAGTGTTATACGGGTTTCAAATACATCTGTTATTAACAATGCTACGGGTGTTACGACATCTTCAACCGGTAAAGTTTACTCATTTGGTAATAATAAGATTGCAGGCAATACATCAAACACTCCGATGAGTGTTATTTCTACACAGTAATTAATTAAATATACATCTCTATCCTCCGCTGTCGCTTGCCTATTGGCAAGCGACTTTTATTTTGAGTCATCTTGATGATAACTCCGCAGACAAACTACACCCAAACCGCTTTTTTACTAAATTTGGTTTTTGCTCAACGTTCAATAAATCAAAAGATGGTAAAAAATACTTTTTTGTGGTTAATCTTCGTGCTAATCTTTGCCAATCTGACCGAAGCACAGGTTGCTAAATCAGACCTTTTTACGCAAGAAATTGCCGAAAAATTGGCGGCTTTGCCTTTACATTGCATCAATAATGAATTCCCGAACAAAACGGGTCATAGCTCCGATACCGCCGAAGACCATAAACTGTTGCCATCGCAACTGCACCCAAGTTTTTATGGTTGTCTCGATTGGCATTCGAGCGTACACGGGCATTGGATGCTAATAAAATTATTGAAAGTCTTCCCGAACATCAAAGACCGCGAAAAGGTAATAGGCGTCTTGGATAATAGCTTTCAGGCCGAAAAAATCAAAACCGAAGCTGAATATTTTACCAAATACAAAACGACTGCGACATTTGAACGTACCTACGGCTGGGCATGGGTGCTGAAACTCGACCAAGAATTACTGACTTGGAACGACCCGTTGGCCCAAAAATGGCATCAAAATCTGCAACCACTCACCAAAGAAATCGTAAGACTTTGGATGGCTTTCTTGCCCAAACAAACTTATCCTAATCGTACAGGAGTACACCCAAATACAGCCTTTGGGTTGGTTTTTGCCTTAGATTGGGCCAGAGCCGCCAAAAATGTTGATTTTGAAAAAGCAGTAATTGCCAAAGCCAATCAATTCTACAAAACACAGACCAACGCCCCTGCGTATCTCGAACCCGATGGTTCAGATTTTCTATCGCCCAATCTTGAAATAGCCGATTTGATGCGTCGAATCATGCCCCAGAAAGAATTTGAGGTTTGGTTTAAGGCTTTTCTCGAACCCAAATCCATTCAAAACCTACTACAACAGCCAGTAGTAAGCGATAGAAAAGATTACCAAATCGTGCATCTTGATGGCCTGAGTATCAGCAGAGCATGGTGTTTTAAAGGGATTGCATCGGCATTGCCTAAGAGTAATCCGATAAAAGCTAAGTTTGAGCAGACATCGGCTACATTCTTGAAAAATGCTTTGCCAAATGTTACATCGGGCAATTACGGTGGCGACCATTGGTTGGGTTCATTTGCAGTTTATGCGATTTTTGATTGAGGTTCGGAAACCTCATCATTTGGGTTCGAGATAAGAATCTCGAACCAGCGGAGCAATTCAAGAAACTTCCAAAACCTCAACCTTTTTTCCTCTAAAATCAAAAGAATCGCCTTGTTTTTTGTGCATCAGTAGCTCTCCGATGGGCGATTGTGGCGAGATTGCCATGATGAGTTCTTTACCGACGCTTACTTTTCCAGTACCTACGGCTACGAAGAAAATCCCCATCGAGGTTTTGGCTAAAGAACCAATGCCGATTGCGACAGGTATTTGCGAAACATCAATTTTTTCGACAATGGCGAGTTCAGAGGCCGCTTGTTCGTGTTGGCGTCCGTACATTTCGAGATTGAGCTGATTCATAGCCCGTCCAGTTTCATATTTATCGCCTACCGAGCTTTTGGTTTCTTCGTTGGCGGCTGCTTGAGCATTTTTCATGGCCAATGCCGCTGCGTCGATTCGTTCTTGTAGAATCTGCTTAATTTGCTGAATAATTAACTCTTTCATAGGGCAAATTGCATCGAAACCACACTTACGATAAATCCTAAACCGACACCTGCACCCACTTGTGCGGGTGTATGTGCATTGAGTTGCAAACGTGCCGAAAGCAGATAACCCGCCAAAATAATTGTACCCATGAGTGGAGTATAAAGGGCATCTTCGCCCAAACGGAGTAGAGTGATGGCCATAATACCAATCACGCCGCCGATACCAGCCGCATGTGCCGAAATCTGCCAACGAAGGCTAATGATGGCAACCAGTAGTATCACCAAAGCAATCGCCCAAATGATGTATGCCGATGGATACAAAAAGATATTTTTTGAATAAAGAAAATAGCCGAGAATAAAGTAAATACAGGCTGTCAGAAAAAATGGGAATTTTCTATCGCTCAGATTCTCCATTTTCATGCTTTCGATTAATCCTCTTTTGTAGAACCAGTAAATCGAAATTGACGGAAAAACAAAAGTATAAATAAAGATTATCGTGAGGGCGAATAACTTGAATTTAATATTGAGCGTATCGGCACCTACCGATGTCGGGGCAAGAAAATAAAGTACGGCAAAGAGATAAGTCGGCATCAGCAGCGGATGCAAGACATACGATAAGATATTGGCGATTCGGTTGTTCAAAGTTTTACGTTCAAAGTTCAAGGTGCAATTTTAATCATTTTCTTTGAACCTTGAACTTCAAACCTTCAACTTTTAGAGTTGTTTACGCAATCTCGCTACCGGAATATTGAGTTGTTCGCGGTATTTGGCTACCGTTCGGCGAGCGATATTGTAGCCACGTTTATTCAATAATTTTTCGAGTTTATCGTCAGAAAGTGGAGCGTTTTTAGGCTCGTTTTCTATCAATTCTTTCAAGATATTCTTTACTTCACGGCTCGAAGCGTCTTCGCCAGTGTCGGTTGCGATACCTTCCGAGAAGAAATATTTAAGCGGATAAATACCAAAATCTGTTTGTACAGCCTTGCTATTTGCCACACGCGAAACTGTCGAAATATCCATCTCGATGCGGTTGGCAATATCCTTCAAAATCATCGGTTTTAGGTGACTTTCGTCGCCCTCCAAGAAGAAATCGTATTGATATTCTACAATCGCCTTCATTGTTTTCAAAAGCGTCTGTTGGCGTTGTTTGATGGCATCAATAAACCATTTGGCGGCATCGAGTTTCTGTTTTACAAACGAAACCGTTTCTTTGATATGCTTATTATTATTTTTATCGCTTTTGTCGTAAGTATCGAGCATTTCGGCAAATGAGCGACTGATGCGTAATTCGGGAGCATTTTTAGAATTCAGAATTACGTCTAATTTGCCATTGTGATTCGTAACCAAAAAATCTGGTGTAAGATACGCTGCTGCACTATCGCCCGACTCCATGCTACCTGGCTTAGGGTTGAGGCGAGTAATCACTCTGATTGCCTGCTTCATGGTTTCGTCGTCGGCATCGAGGCGGCGTTGAATTTTCTCGTAGTGTTTTTTGGTGAATTCGTCGAAGTAATCATCCAAGATTTTGATGGCCGTCACTACCGCAATTTCATCATCGTCTTTACGGTCGAGTTGTAGCAAGAGGCATTCTCTCAAATCTCTTGCGGCTACACCGGCAGGCTCAAAAGTTTGTACTTTTTTGAGGATGCTCTCTACTTCTTCTTCGGATGTATAAATATTTTGTGTAAAAGCTAAATCATTGCAGATAGAGCGTAGGGGGCGGCGAATGTAGCCGTCTTCTTCGACACTACCAATGAGCTGCATCCCGATTGCACGCTGACGCTCGTCTAATTTAATATAACCTAATTGCTGCACGAGAGACTCCGCCAAAGTAGATTGTGCAATCACTGGCAGTACATCACGGTCGTCGTCGCCATTCCAGCCATCGCTTGCCATTTTGTAGCCAGCGTAATCATCACTATTGAGATATTGGCTTACATCGAGACGGTCGTTGTAGCTATCAAATTCATCGAAATCGCCATATTCGTCGTTATCGTCGTAGTCATCATCATACTCATCTTTGGTACGGTCGTCTAAATCCATACCTTCTTCAAGAGCAGGGTTGATTTCGAGTTCTTCCTCGATACGTTGGTCAAGTTCGGCGGTTGGTATTTGCAACAGCTTAATAAACTGAATCTGTTGAGGAGACAGACGCTGCTGTAGGGACTGGTTAAGGCTTAATTTCTGCATGAACTTGTAAAGGTTATCTCATTTAGCAATAGGGGACATTTAAAGACCCTCTGCACATTTATCGTGCCAAACAAATAAAAATTTTAGAAAAGGTAAAAATATTTTTTTGAAAACTAAAATAATTGGCAAAATATTTGTGGAATAATGATTTTTTATTTTTGTCTAATCTATTGATAATCAACTTGTTAGGTGTTGAATTGGGTTTTGATTAATTTTTTTAATGATTATTCTGTATCTTTGAAACGAAAAAAATAAAAAAGGTCACGTTTTGGGTGTGAGTTTCTGGTTTTGAGTTTACAAGTTTGGGGTTAAATAACCAGAAACTAAAAGCCGGAAATCAGAGACCAAAAACCCACAATCAGATATTTATGCAGATTAAGGAATTATTGAAACAGTCGCCTGAGGGGCAAGAAGTAACAGTAAAAGGCTGGGTGCGTACCAAACGTGGGCAAGCCGCCGTAACATTTATTGCTATCAATGATGGCTCTACAATACACAATATTCAGGCAGTTGTGGATGCTGGTAAAATCGAAGAAGATACCCTCAAACTGGCTTCGACGGGAGCATGTGTGGCTATCACGGGTAAGTTGATTGCGTCGCAGGGTTCGGGGCAAGCAGTTGAGGTGCAAGCCGAAAGCATGGTGATTTACGGTGCTGCCGACGAGACTTTTCCGATGCAGCCAAAGAAACACAGCATGGAGTTTTTGCGTGAAAAAGCCCATTTGCGTTTTCGTACCAATACTTTCGGAGCCGTTTTCCGTATCCGTCATGCTTTGGCGTATGCGATTCATAAATATTACAACGATAACGGATTCTTTTACCTGCACACGCCAATCATCACGGCTTCGGATGCCGAAGGTGCAGGCGAGATGTTTAGGGTGACAACGTTTGATTTGAATAATGCCCCTAAAAAAGAAGACGGACACATTGATTTCTCAGAAGACTTCTTCGGACGTGAAACCAGCCTGACCGTTTCGGGTCAGCTCGAAGGCGAACTCGGAGCTTTGGCTTTGTCTAAGATATATACTTTTGGGCCGACATTCCGTGCCGAAAACTCAAACACAACTCGCCACTTGGCAGAGTTCTGGATGATTGAGCCAGAAGTTGCATTCTACGAATTAGAAGACAACATGAATCTGGCCGAAGATTTTGTGAAATACGTTATTCGTTACGCACTCGAAAACTGTGCCGATGATTTGGCTTTTCTCGAAAAACGCCTTTTGGATGAAGAAAAACAAAAGCCTCAAAATGAGCGTAGTGAGTTGTCGTTGATTGAGAAACTACGTTTTGTGGTAGATAACCAGTTTGAGCGTTTGACATACACCGAAGCGATTGATATTTTATTGAAATCTAAACCGCATAAAGAGAAGAAATTCCAGTATCCAGTTGAGTGGGGCATTGATTTACAATCAGAGCATGAGCGTTATTTGGTAGAAAAACACTTCAAGAAACCAGTGATTTTGACCAATTATCCGAAAGAAATCAAGGCGTTTTACATGAAACAAGATGCCGATGGCAAGACCGTCCGTGCAATGGATGTGTTGTTTCCTGGCATTGGCGAAATCATCGGTGGTAGCCAACGTGAAGACGACTACGAAAAACTTTTGGCTCGTACTAAAGAAGTGGGTATCGACCCCGAAAACATTTGGTGGTATCTCGAAACCCGCAAGTTTGGCTCGGCTCCGCACGCAGGTTTCGGTCTTGGTTTTGAGCGTTTGAATCTTTTCGTAACGGGTATGACCAACATCCGTGACGTAATTCCGTTCCCACGCACGCCTAAGAGTGCAGAGTTTTAATTTTTGGATTTGAGCATGACATTGCCCATCAACATACCTCAGATTGATACGTTTTCAGACGAAGAGTTGATAGCTCTTTGTTTGGCAAATCCAGATTTATCTATTGAGCGAGATGAGCATGGGCAATTATTTATCAATATGTCACCAACTTTTGCTTTGACGAGTTCGAATAACAGTGAATTGAATGCCGAACTCACGATTTGGAATCGCAAGACTAAATTAGGTAAAGTTTTTGATTCAAATTCGGCGTTTATTTTGCCCGATTCTTCGATGCTTGGACCAGACGTAGCTTGGATTACGAAAGAAAGATGGGATGCTTTGCGAATAGATGAAAAAAAGTCTTTTCCGAAATTAGCCCCCGATTTTGTAGTTGAATTGGCCTCAGAATCGGATAATATCGAAGAATTAAAGCAAAAAATAACCAAGTGGATTCAAAATGGGGTTCGTTTGGCATGGCTGGTTAATCCCAAAAACAGAGAAACTTACATTTATCGACCCAATAAAGAGGTAGAGACGTTGCAATTTGGTCAAAAACTTATTGGCGAAGACGTTTTGATAGGTTTTGAGGTAGTTTTAGATGATATTTTAGAATTCTGATACAACCATCTTAATTTCCTGAATATTTTATTTATGCCGTGACTTAAATCACGGCATCAGTGTTTTATAGCAGTTTTCAATTCTGACATCCGCCGATTTCTGCTTTGAAAACACTACCCGATTGGGCATTGAAACCAGCGTTTAATTGAACCGCGTTATTTGCCGAATATGTGATATTAGCCCCCGATTGTATGATATTATTGGCCTCGATGCTTCGAGCTTTGTATGGTGGATTTGGTTGTGATAACGTGCTGCTAATGAGTAGATTATCAAGACAAGTGAGTTTGAATACTACTGTGAATCCACCGTAGGGAAGCATATTGATTGTAACTGGATTGGCAGGATTATAGACTTCATCGGTTGAGGTAATCTGACGAGCCGTTGAACCATCCAAAACCGTTTGTTTTTGATAGGTGGCTTGTTGCAAAAATGTCGGGTTTAAAGTCACGCTCCGTGGTGAATTCTTACCGTTGATTCCAGAAATATACCAATCTTTACCTTTTCGGCGAGCCAAAACTACGTAGTCGTTTGGCTGACCTTCTATAAATCGGGTTTCATCCCAAGCGGCTGGAATCCCTCCTAATACGCTTTTGGCGGTAGCTGATAAATCTAAATAGCTCTGCACAAAATCTGGTAGAGCGGTAAATCCAGCCTCGTAAATGCTGCAAAGTGCCAATTCGTGGGCTGAGGTAGTATTATGCTCAACCCGATTTGTACTCAGTACTCCCGGCGTATAATCCATTGAACCTACTACGTTTCGGGTAAATGCTAAATTGACATTGTGTGGTGGTGAATCTTGCCTAAATTGCTCATTGAAAAGCAACATCTCGGCCCCCATGACCGATTCAAATGATAAAACATGTGGGTAGGTTCGTTGCCATCCGACGGGTATTGTGCATCCGTGTAGATTAAGCATAAGTTCATAAGTAGCAGCATCTTTAAAAACATCAAGGTATTGTTTTACAGCTGTGTTTTTATCGCTCTTAAAAAAATCAAGTTTTATACCCACAACTCCAAGTTGTTTAATTCTTGCAAATTCGGCACGACGTCTGGTCGAATCTCGCATCAAATTACAATCACCACCAATTTGGTCGCAAAGCCCACCAGCATCGTACCACACCCATACCTTCACACCGAGGCTATCAGCATACCGCACCACATTGGCAAAATTGGTATTGCCCATTGTTTCCCAAGTGCCATCAATTACCAAATAAGGCAAACCTAACGTATGAGCCAGATTAGCGTAATCTTTTTGTCGTTGTACATTTGCCGAGCTGCCTAAATCCGACCACCAACTCCACGTAGCACGCCCTGGTTTTATCCAGCTTGTATTACTTACGACCGAAGGGGTCGAGACATGATTCACAATATTAGATTCGATGATGGCATGTGGTGTTTTGCCAATAGCAATTACCTTCCAAGCACTCGTCCATGGCAGTCTGGTAGAGATTGTGTTGGGATAATTCGTTAAATCATCTTGTATAGGAGGGGTAAATCTGTAAGTATTGTCGTTGGCATTTGGGTCTAAATGCGAAATATGGTTTCTTTCGGTAATGTTGGATTCTGAAACCAAAATCCAGTGATTTTGGGTATGAAAAAGTGCTGGAAGACACCACCCAGATTCTCCGTTTGCATTTGGCCCATATTGCCCAATTTGATATTCTGAATACCTTTTTTCGTAATAAGGTACGCCTGAATATGGCTGTAACCATGCTTGTCCGCCTGTAGGGAGCTTGACTTCTGATTGGTCGTGGAAAACCGTGAGCGAATACCCGGTTGTTTCAGGAAAATGGTATTTGAAAGCAACCCCATCGTCATAGACCCTAAACGAAATATCTACCAAAGCCGAAGTCTGAAACCCCGTAAACCTAAGTGTAATCTCGTTGGCGTTATTCGATAAATTACTTTTTTTACCAGTAATCATGCTGTAATTTTCATCTATGGTTTGAGTGCTTGCCGATACAAAGCCCAACTCAAACCAAAAAAAGGCATTGTCTCGATGAATGCTCAGTTTGGAGTCGTCAATTACTCTTTCAACCTGATTATTCTCAATATACTCTACGTTGTAGTAGAGTGTTCGGCTCGAATTTAGAAAAAGATTTGCCCGGATTTTACCATTGGGAGAAGTTACTTGCCAGTTTGCTAATGTATAAAATGGTATAAGTGTAATTAAAAGCAATTTGTTGAGTGTCATGTAAATTATTTTGTAGTTCAGCAGAAAGTAATATTTAATACAATATGAAGTTTTGTTAGGTGTTTATTAATAATTTTACGAACAAATTTATCTCTAATTCAGCAAACTATGAAAAGAACCCTAAAATTATTAGTTTTTTTATTATTTATTACCTTATTTTCTTTTGCCCAAAAGAAAAAGGCCAAAACTGCTGCCCCAGTAGCCGAACCAGCCCCAACCTTTGTGGCAACTTCGGCCTCAGAACGCATGGAAGGCTACCAAAAACGTAAGCAACTTCAAGAGACTTCATTGCTTAAAAACCTCAAATTTCGTTCAATTGGTCCGACTGTCATGAGCGGTAGGGTTGTGGATATTGACGGAAACCCAGATAAACCATCGGAGTTTTATGTGGCGTATGCTTCGGGCGGACTTTGGTACACCAACAATAACGGACAATCATTCACTCCAATTTTTGACAACGAAGCTGCCATGACAATTGGCGACATTGCCGTTGATTGGAAAAACAACATAATCTGGATTGGTACTGGCGAAAACAACTCAAGCCGCTCGACTTATGCAGGCTTAGGAATGTATAAAAGCACCGATGGAGGCAAAACTTGGCAACATTTAGGTCTCGAAGATACCCAGCACATTGGGCGTATCATGCTGCACCCAACCAACCCGAATATCGCTTGGGTTTCGGCAATTGGGCATTTGTATTCGTTCAACGAAGACCGTGGCGTTTATAAAACAACCGATGGCGGCAAAACTTGGAAAAAGACTTTATTTATCAATGATAAAACTGGTGCGATAGACCTCCAAATCGACCCGCAGAATCCTAATATTCTCTATACTGCTACTTGGCACCGTGAACGCAAAGCATGGAATTTTGTTGAGGGTGGCAAAGAATCTGGCATTTATAAAAGTACTGACGGCGGCGAATCTTGGAAATTGATTACGGGTGAAGGCAGTGGTTTTCCGCAGGGAGATGGTAATGGCCGTATCGGTTTAGCGATTTATCCTAAAAATCCGAATACGATTTACGCAATCATTGATAATCAAGCAAATAGACCTAAAAAAGAAGATAAACCTGCCGACGAATCGGGATTGACCAAGAAGAAAATGAAGAGCATTACCAAAGATGAATTCTTGGCTTTGGATGATGCCACAATCAATGGCTATCTCGACCAGCAGAATTTCCCCGAAAGATTTACGGCGAAGTCGCTCAAAGAAATGGTAAAAAGCGGCAAAACTACCGTAAACGATATTTTTATGTACACGCACAACGGCAACGATGATTTGTTCGATATTCAGATTGTGGGTACAGAAGTTTACCGCAGCGACGACGGCGGAGCTACTTGGAAACGTACCCATACTGATTATCTCGATAATATTTATTTTACGTACGGTTATTATTTTGGGCAAATTTGGGTAGCTCCAGATAACGCCGATAAAATTGTGATTGTGGGCGTACCAGTCCTTAAATCAGATGATGGTGGAAAGACTTTTAAGAGCATTGATGGCGACAACGTACACTCCGACCACCACGCCCTTTGGTTCAATCCGAAAGATAACAAACATTATATCAATGGCAACGATGGCGGTATCAACATCACCTACGACGACGGAAAAACTTGGTTTAAGGCTAATACTCCAGCAGTTGGGCAGTATTATTCAGTAAGTGTTGATATGGCCAAGCCGTACAATGTTTACGGTGGCTTGCAAGATAATGGCGTTTGGGAGCAACCCAGCACGGCCGCAGCCAGCGGATGGTTTGAGTCGAGTTCGCCAACAAAGTTTCTTTTGGGTGGCGATGGCATGATGGTGCAGGTAGATTGGCGAGACAACAACACGGTTTATACTGGTTTTCAGTTTGGTAACTACTTCAAAATCAATAAAGCAACTGGCGAACGCAAGTACATTCAAGTGCCACGTGAATTGGGCGAAGAACCGTTTAGGTTTAATTGGGAAGCCCCAATTTTGCTTTCTCGCCACAACCAAGACGTGTTGTATTATGGTTCGCACCGTTTTCATAGAAGTTTAGACAAAGCCGAAAATTGGAAAACCCTTTCGGGTGATTTGACTCGTGGCAAAAAAGAAGGAGATGTGCCTTTCGGGACGTTGACAACCATTGAAGAATCTCCGCTTCGATTTGGATTGCTCTACACAGGTTCGGATGATGGATTGGTACATATTTCAAAAGACGGAGGATATACTTGGAGCAAAATCGCTGATTATCAAAATCTTTGGGTAAGTAGTATTTGTGCTTCAAATCATTCAGAATCAACGGTTTATTTGACTCTCAATGCTTATCGTGAAGACCATTTTAAACCGTATTTGTTTGTGTCGAACGATTACGGAACTACTTGGACATCGCTGGCGGGGGATTTGCCAAATGAAGCCATCAACGTAGTAAAAGAAGACCCTAAAAATGCCAATATCCTCTACGTTGGAACCGACAACGGCTTGTATGTCTCGGTAAATAAAGGTAAGACTTTTATGCGTGCCAATGGCGATATGCCAGCCGTTGCGGTACACGATTTAGCGATTCATCCACGCGATAATGAACTCGTTGTGGGTACGCACGGCCGCTCAATCTGGATTGCCGACATCAAACCTTTACAAGCATTGACCGAAGAGGTTTTGGCAAAAGATGTTTATGCTTATGATGTCAATTCGGCAAATTATAGCCCTAACTGGGGACGCGTAAACAAATACGAAACTCCACAAGAACGTAAGCACGAATTGAAATATTACGCCAAAACAGCGGGTAAGGCAACCATCAAGATTCAGACCGATAAAGGGTTGGTTTTGAAAACCATCAGCGATGATGCCGAGTCGGGGCTGAACTTTGCATCGTATGATTTGACGATTGATGAATCAGTCAAAACCGACTACGAAAAATACCTCAACGATACCAAGAAAAAGGACGACAAAGAGATAAAACTCGAAAAAGCCGAAGACGGTAAGACTTATATCAGAGGTGGTAAATACAAAGTAGTTTTTGAAGCAAATGGCTCAAAAGCCGAAAAAGACCTCGAAATCAAAACCCAAGAAAGGCGTTCACGTCGAGTAGCTTTACCGCAAGGCAGCGTTTCGCCCGATGAGTTCGAAGAATGGTACGAAGAAATGGGCTTTGAAGAAACAAAGAAGTAAAAAATTGACATTTGCCTCATAGCGTAGAATCCTATGAGGCAAATTTGTATTTATACCGCCGTTAGATAAAAACTTAACATTGGCTTAACACACTTAGCGATTTTTTAATGATAATTTTGCAGAAAATTTAGTGTAAACAACTCCCCAAGAGTTTATGAGTAAAAACTCGCCACGTATTTTAGTCGTAGATGACGAAGCCGATATCGTAGAATTGCTTTGTTATAATCTCGAAAAAGAAGGTTACCGTGTTGCTTCGGCATCCGACGGCCGTAAAGCCATCGAAGTAGCCAAAGAATTTCTGCCCGATTTAATCATCCTCGACATCATGATGCCCAATCTCGACGGCATCGAAGCGGGTAGAATCTTACGGACAATCCCCGAACTCAAAAATACCTACATGCTCTTCTTAACGGCTCGTGCCGAAGAGTATTCTGAAATCGCAGCTTTTGAAGTCGGAGCCGATGATTACATCAATAAACCCATCAAACCACGTGCTTTGATGAGCCGAATCAGTGCGTTTTTCAGACGTGAAGCTCAGAAATCTGAACCCGATAGCATGCTCGAAATCGCTGGTTTGAGCATCAATCGCCAGAATTATTCGGTGCTAAAACCAGACGGCACGTCGGTGGTATTGCCCAAAAAAGAATTTGAATTGCTGTATTTCCTTGCTCAGTATCCAAACAAAGTCTTCAATCGTGACGAACTCCTCCAAAAAATTTGGGGAACCGATGTGTTCGTTGTAGAACGTACCGTCGATGTGCATATTCGTAAAGTACGCGAAAAAGTAGGCGAAAACTACATCAAGACCCTCAAAGGTGTAGGATATATGTTTACAGATGAATAAATGAGTTTAAAGTTCAAGGTTTAAGGTTCAATGTTCAAGGTTGAAAGTTCGAGGTTGTATCCTTTGATTTTGCAAAGTAAATATTGAACTTTGGATTCCGAACATTGAACCTTACAAAATGTCTCTCAGTCCCCGATTTATTGCATTTCTGATTGCTACCCTCATTACGGTTATCATGATAACCTTCTTGAGTTTTGTACCAACCGCCGATGCTGCCGTGCTTTTTGTAGCGGGGGTTTCGAGCTTTGTGGGTTCTTATTTTTTTATATTCTTCACGATTGATATTCTGGTTTTTAGAGAAGTAAATAAGATTTATGAGAATGTCCAAAAACTCAAAATCAAAGACTTTCACGTATCCAAACGCACGCTCATCAAGAGTGTTAATCCACTAAAAAAACTCAATAACGAAATCTCGGCGTACGTTACCAAAAAGCAAAAAGAAATTGACGAATTGAAACGCATGGAGGCATTTCGTCGAGAGTTTTTGGCCGATGTTTCGCACGAACTCAAAACCCCGATTTTTGCCGCACAAGGGTTTATTCATACGCTACTCGATGGAGCCAAAGAAGACCCCGTAATCTTAGACCGTTTTTTGGGTAAAGCCGCCAAAAGCTTAGACGGACTCGATGCCTTGGTTCGAGATTTGGTAACGCTCTCGCAGGTCGAAAGTGGAGATTTACGGATGAATTTCACAACGGTAGATTTGAAGCACATCACCGAAGAAATATTTGAACAACTCGAATCTAAAGCCGAAAAACGTGGAACAAAACTAAAAATCAAACCTAAAGAAATAGAGAATTGTTGGGTTAAAGCCGATACTCAGCGGATTACCCAAGTGATGACCAATCTGATTGATAACGCCATCAAATACGGAAGAGACAATGGCAAAATAATAGTTGAGATAGAAGAAGACAAAAAGCATTTTCAAATATCTATCGAAGACGATGGTCCGGGGATTCCGCCCGAGCATCTTGGTCGTATCTTCGAGCGTTTTTATCGAGTTGACAAAAGCCGTTCCAAAGAAACGGGTGGTACGGGCCTCGGGCTGGCCATCGTAAAACATATCTTGAATGCCCATCATTCTAAAATCAGTGTAACGAGCCGAATCGACAAAGGCACTAAGTTTACTTTTAAACTCGAAAAAGCTCAAATTTAATCTACATCACTCACAATAGACTCCATCAATACCTTGCTTTCTTGGCTTAGATTTTGACCCATACAATCAAGGACTTCATCGAAATAATCAATGGGTTCGTAGCCTTTTGAACCGAACAATTATCACATAAATAATGTTTAAAGTATATTTGTAGAACCTAAAATTAGCTAATCTGAGTATTAACAAGTAATGGTTTTATTTAGGTTCGATTTGTTAATTAATTGATTATCAGTTGAATATTGTTTTGTAGGTTATTTTTTTCGTACAATACATAAGCAAATTTGGATGTGAGAAAGAAGATTGTTGAGAAAATATACTTTTTGTTTTTACTGATAGCACCTCTTGTGTTTAGCAGTGTAGTTGTTTACGACTTGCTACTGAAAGAGGAAGTCTCCTTCGTCGATTCTGAACTCGAAGTTTCAGAAGAAAATAACTTTACCGATACCAGCCAAACGCATTTTGAGCAAGTAAACGATAGCTCAATAAATAACCATTGCGGATTTCAATTTAGTTTTTTCAAGTCAAGTTTCAATCATACATTTACGCATCCGAGAGAATACGTAATATATTTGGGTCTGAGTACCCCCCCTCCCGAATACCTCTAAAAATCACCTTCAGTTAATTTATCAATTTTAAAAAATTAGTCACTTTACCCAATTTGGTCAGTACCAAAGTGGGGTAATCTGATGATTCATTGTACGATTTCAATAAAGAAATTTGACTTTCAAAGATTCGCTTGCGAGTTGAAAGGAAATACCATAAATTCAATGTAACTCATTGATTCCCCGAGCTTTACACTGACCAAAGAATAAATATGAAACACTTACTAATCGGTATGATGGCTGCCGTCATGATGGCATCTTGTACCAAAGAAACAAACCAACAGAAGCAAGTCGTTGAGAACTTTCCGGTGACTTCGCCCATTGTAGTCGATACTACACTTCATACCGACTACGTTGCAGAAATTCATGCTGTTCAAAATGTCGAGATTCGTGCCAGAGTGAAAGGCTTCTTAGAGGCCATTCATATCGACGAGGGTAAGTTTGTTGCTCAAGGACAGCTGCTTTTCAGCATCAGCAATTCACTTCTGAAAGAGCAACTCGCCCAAGCTGCCGCCACCCTAAAAAGTACCCAAGCCGAATTAAAGGCGGCCGAACTCGAAATGGCCAATATCAAACGCTTGGTTGAAAAAAACGTGGTGTCGAATACCGAGTTTGAAGCTGCCAAAAACAAAGTAGATATTATGGCAGCCAAAGTTGAGCAGGCTCGTGCCGAGGAGTCAGCCGCTAAAATCCACCTTACTTACAGCCAGATTAAGGCTCCGTTTAGTGGTATTGTCAATCGTATCCCAAATAAAATCGGTAGTTTAATCGAAGACGGAACGCTTCTTACGTCTATCTCGAAAAACGATGAGGTCTTTGCCTACTTTGATGTTTCGGAGAAAGAATACCTCAATTTCATGACCAACATGAAAACCGATAACCAGTTTCAGAATAACATCACATTGATATTGGCAAATGGCGAAGAACACCCATTTAAAGGCAAAATAGAAACTACCGAGGCTGAAATCGAGCAAGGAACGGGTAATATCGCTTTCAGAGCGAGATTTTCTAATCCGCAGAAAATTCTGAAACACGGAGCCAGCGGAAAGGTGCGATTGCTCAAGAAACACAATGATGCTTTGGTGATTCCGCAGAAAGCGACCTTCGAGATTCAAGACCGAATCTATGTTTATGTACTCGATGATAAAAACAAAGTAAAATCGAAGGCTATTACTGTCAATAACCGAATGCAGCATTTTTACATTGTTGATTCGGGTTTAAGCCCCGATGATAGAATTATTTATGAGGGGATTCAGAACGTAAAAGATGGAATGACGGTTAATCCGCAATTTATGCAGATGGGTACGATTAAGACTGAATTGGCATCGCGATAAATCAGACATTGTGTTTGATTGAGTAGCAAAATCCCTAAAATTATAATTCTCTATGTTAAAAATATTCATCGAACGACCGATTCTTTCATCGGTTATTTCAATATTTATTGTGTTACTCGGGCTTCTATCAATGACAAACCTGCCCATTACACAATATCCTGATATTGCTCCACCAGCCGTAACTGTTACGGCTCGTTATACCGGAGCTAATGCCGAAGTTTGTGCCAAAGCCGTTGTTACTCCGCTCGAAAGAGCCATCAATGGTGTACCAGGTATGACCTACATGACCTCGACATCGGGTAATGATGGTACGAGTATAATTCAAGTTTATTTTCAAGTAGGAACCGACCCCGACGTAGCCGCCGTGAACGTTCAGAACCGTGTAACAACGGTACTCAACGAATTGCCCGAAGAAGTTATAAAGGCTGGGGTTACGACCGAAAAAGAAGTAAACTCAATGTTGTTATATATAAACCTAATCTCTGAAGACTCAACCGCCGACGAAAAGTTTATATACAATTTTGCCGACATTAATGTGCTTCCAGAATTGAAGCGTATTGATGGGGTAGGGTTTATAGATATTATGGGTTCTCGTGAATATGCAATGAGGGTATGGCTTAATCCTGAAAGATTAGATTCATACGGAATCTCGGCAGACGACATCGTAAAATCGCTCAATGAGCAAAATCTTGAAGCAGCACCAGGACGAATTGGAGAGAGTTCAGGAAGAGAAGCCCAGTCGCTTCAGTACGTATTGCGTTACACTGGTAAAATGACTCAAAAAGAGCAATATCAAAACGTAGTTGTGAAAGTTTCGACAGATGGTGCTATTGTTAGACTAAAAGACGTAGCAGAGATAGAGTTTGGAGCCTTAGATTATGGAGTTTTATCAAAAGAAAACGGCAAACCTTCGGCAGCTATTTTACTTAAGCAACGTCCTGGTTCTAATGCTTCGGAGGTCATAAAAAATGTTAAAGAACGTTTGGTTTTTTTGAAAGAGACGACATTCCCACCCGGAATGAGCTATACGCTTAGCTATGATGTTTCTAAATTTTTAGAGGCGTCTATTGCAAAAGTACTCCAGACACTCATCGAGGCATTTATTTTAGTGGCTTTTGTAGTGTTTATATTTCTTCAAGACTGGCGTTCTACAGTTATCTCAGTTGTGGCAGTTCCTATTTCACTCATCGGGACCTTCGCTTTTATGTCACTTTTTGGGTTTTCGATTAACCTATTAACTCTCTTTGCTTTGATTTTGGCAATCGGTATTGTAGTAGATAACGCTATTGTGGTAGTTGAAGCAGTCCATGTCAAAATGCAAGAAGAAGGGCTCAATGCAAAAGAGGCAACAATAGCTTCAATGAATGAAATCGCCGGAGCAATCGTGGCTATTACTCTTGTTATGTCAGCAGTGTTTGTCCCCGTTGCTTTTCTATCGGGCCCAGTGGGTGTATTTTATAGGCAGTTCTCGGTTACGATGGCAATCTCTATTGTGCTTTCGGGTATTACAGCCCTTACGCTCACCCCTGCTATGTGTGCCGCAATGCTCAAAAGCCATCATCATAGTGAAACGCACAAAAAAAATTGGCTTGATAGGTTTTTTGAAAAATTCAATGCTTCGTATGATAGACTCACTCAGCGGTACGGACGCCTCATTGGTATTATTGCGAACCGAAGACTGATTACCATTGGAGTTTTATTGGCATTCATTTTTGGTACTTACGGTGTAGGTAGCGTATTACCTTCGAGCTTTATACCAACCGAAGACCAAGGGACAATTTACGTAAACGTTACAACTCCGACGGGAGCAACCTTAGAACGAACCGAAGAAGTACTTTCCCAGATAGACAAAGCGGCACTGAGCATAAAAGAAGTGGAGTCATCGTCGAGTTTATCGGGTTATAGCATGATGACAGAGGGCGTTGGGGCATCTTTTGGAATGGCTACTATCAACCTAAGACCTTGGAATGAGCGTAAGGCTACCGCTAATGAGATTATAGATATTTTAGCCGATAAAACCAAGAATATCAAAGGGGCAGATATCCAGTTCTTTCCACCACCAGCCGTACCGGGTTTTGGTAATGCCAGTGGTTTTGAAATGCGATTATTGGATAAGACGGGTTCGGGGAATCTTCAAAAAACTGATGAAATTGCTACAAAATTTATTGAAGCACTTCGTAAAAGACCCGAAATTAAAGAAGCCTTCACAAGCTTTAACCCTTCTTTTCCGCAATATCTAATCCACGTTGACCAAGACATGGCGGCTAAAAAAGGAATCTCGGTAGATGCAGCGATGAATAACCTCCAAACACTTATCGGTAGTTTTTATGCAACAAACTTTATTTTGTACGGACAAATGTACAAAGTAATGGTACAAGCCGACCCTAAATACCGTGCATTGCCCGAAGACGTGATGAAACTCCGTATCAAGAATAAATCGGGTGAGATGGTTCCGTATTCGGTCTTTAGTCGTATCGAGCGGATTTACGGCCCAGAGCAATTGACTCGTTATAATATGTACGTTTCGGCAATGATTAATGGTGAAGCCGCTAAAGGTTTTAGTAGTGGAGACGCCATCAGAGCCATCCAAGAAGTTGCCAAAGCCGAATTGCCACGTGGATTTACCTACGAATGGTCGGGTATGACTCGCGAAGAGGTGCTATCTGGCGACCAAGTTATTTATATTTTCTTAATCTGTTTATTGTTTGTTTACTTATTGCTTTCAGCCCAATACGAAAGTTTCTTGTTGCCGCTTCCAGTGCTTTTATCACTTCCTGTTGGTATCTTCGGTTCTTTGGCGTTTTTGTATTTATTCGGTTTAGAGAATAATATCTACGCTCAAGTTGCCATGATTATGCTCATTGGTCTATTGGGTAAAAACGCCATCTTGATTGTAGAATTTGCCGTACTCGAACAGAAAAAAGGTAAGAGCGTAATCAAAGCCGCTATCGAAGGTGCAGTGGCTCGTTTCCGTCCTATTTTGATGACTTCTTTTGCTTTCGTAGCGGGTTTGATACCGCTTATGTTGGCATCGGGTGCGGGGGCAATCGGAAACCGAACCATCGGAACCGCCTCGGCTGGTGGTATGTTGTTGGGTACAATCTTCGGAATCATCATCATTCCGGGTCTGTACGTAATGTTTGCAGGAATTGGTAGTAAGAAACAAAACAAAAAGAAAAATGTTGAAAAAATCGCATACGCAGAAGCATAGATATAGTTTCAAGTTTAAGAGTTTGAATCGTTTAAAAATAATGATAACGAGTCCCTCCCTCTCCAGTTGGAGAGGGAAAGAAAGGGTGAGGTTAGAAAATAGCCTCACCTCCTTTTTCTCTCCTTCTCTATCGGGAGAAGAGGAGGGACTCCCAAACAAAAAAATGTTTGGAGTTTGTAAAACTTTCTTTTTTGTAGGATTAGTGTTCTGTTTGGGAGGATGTAAAATAAAGCAGGAAATCCCGCAGAATAAGCCACTTTTGGTTGCTCCGAGTAAGTTTACGGCTAAGGCCGATTCGGTGGCTTCGACTTTGCCATTAATCAAAGAGGTTTTTGCCGATGCTGAGTTGGTTTCGTTGATAGATTCGGCTCTCAAAAACAATTTTGATTTGCAAATGACCATGCAAAAAATCGAAATGGCACGGGCAGGAGTCAGATTTGTAACGGGTAATGATAAACCTACTTTGGCCGCAGGAACATCGCTCGGCTTACGAAGATTCGGAAAATACACGATGGATGGGGTCGGAAACTTCGATACCAATTTTTCGGATAATATTACTGAAAAACAAAAAGTACCGTATCCGATGTTGCCTGATTACTACTTTGGAGTACAATCTTCGTGGGAGATTGACCTTTGGGGAAAACTCAAAAGTCAACGCCAAGCCGCAATGGCAAGACTTTTGGCGAGCGAAACGGGTAGAAATTTGCTCGTAACATCGTTAGTTGCCGAGATTTCGAGTGCTTACTACGAATTGTTGATTTTGGATAATGAATTGAATTTTCTTGAAGAAAACATTGATTTGCAGGAGCGAGCTGTCGAAATTATTCAGACCATGAAGCAAGCTGGACAGTCGAACCAACTCGCTGTTGAGCTTTCATCGGCTCAGTTGTTGGCATCGAAAGCACTTAAAATTGAGGTTAATCAAGAGATTATCGAAATCGAAAATAAAATCAATTTTTTAGTGGGTCGTTATCCGCAGAGGGTTCAGCGTCCGGTACGTGCTTGGTCCGATGTCCGTCCGCCGAGAGTCGCAGCGGGGATTCCGTCGCAGTTGCTCGAAAACCGCCCCGACATCAAGCAAGCCGAGTACGAATTATTGGCAACCAAAGCTGATTTATTTACAGCCAAAGCGGCGTTTTATCCATCGCTTAATATTACCGGAAGCCTTGGTATGCAGTCGTTTAGAGCGTTGTCTATTTTATCGCCACAGTCATTGGCTCTTAATACATTGGGTGGGCTGGTTGCTCCATTGGCAAATCGCCGCGAATTGATAGCCAATTTGATGGCTTCAAAAGCCGAGCAACAAACAGCGTATATCAATTACCAAAAAACGATTGTAAATAGCTTTACTGAGGTTTATAATTTCTTGAAGTTGATAGAAAATACCAATGAAATCTATCAATTGAAATCTCAAGAGGTAAATGTGTTGCGTACTTCGATTAGCACCTCGACCGAGTTATTCCGCTACGGTAGAGCCACGTATTTGGAGGTAATTACAGCACAGAGAAATGCCTTACAGTCGCAGATAGAATTGATAAATCTACGTAAAAATCAATACCGTGCAGTCATTGGGCTTTACAAATCGCTCGGTGGAGGCTGGAAGTAAAATAAATGTGGCATATTGTTGAGATATGCCACATTTAATCCTACATTTTTACCTCAACGGGTAATCCTACGAAATCGCCAAATTGTTGAGCGGCGTAATTCAATTTATCAATATCAACTTTAATTTGTGGACTAAAGAATGTGGGTTCAATCAAAACTTGTTTTTTCTGAATCGTCCGTTTCCAGATTCCCTCTACTTTGCCATTTATCACGACGATGGGTTTAAAAATCCCGTTGTTTGTAATCGCTTGTTTGTGCCATTGTGGGTCAAAAATTTCGCTTCGGTCTTTGTAACTAACACAATATTCATCAAAAGCAGGGAGCAATAAAACTGACTTTCCGCTTGGTAAATATTCAATGTTTTTGGAATAAAAATACTTTCTACCACCGATTTCGACCTCATCTAATTCATTCATTATACTTTGAAGTCCAGCCCGAGCATCTGTCATTGATAACCCCGACCACCACTGAAAATCTTGAATAGTAGTTGGTGCATGACTACTAAAATATCGCTGTGCCAATGTTGCCAGAGCCTCTTCTCGACTCATAATCACTCCTTTGGGTACTTTTTCATCCAATAAAGCATAAGTTTGTTCTTTACCTTTCATGGTTCCGTTACAGACAATCGCATCGGTTTCGGCATTCATCATAAAAATAACCGCACGGCTCGAATCCATCTTTATTCCTCCTTTTTCAATCTCGCTCATAATCTCTTTTCGAGTAAGGTTCTTTCCGCCTTCCAATGCCCTTATTATCAGGTCGTTGGCTTGATTGTAAAGAGTAGCATCAATACCCAAGCCACGAGCATAAGTAGCCGAAATAGCTTTGATGTTTTTACCCGTTAAGGCCATCATCCACCTTACATCTTGACCCGAAACTATGTGCCAAGTTGGTCTCAGCACATGAGTGCGTACGAGAGAACCATTATCGAGAGCATCCATGATAGTACCATTGGTAGATTGAGAGGTTCTGAGTCCGATTGCCCATTTCGACATCTCAAAATCTTGAGCCTGAATAGCTCCCATGTAGCCGACGGCCACTTGCGGATTTGAGAAATGATTGGTTATGACTTTTTGTTGAGAAAGGCGAACTAACGGGAGATTCATATTTGGTTAATTTTGATTATAAACGAAAAAATCGTGACACGCACAACGTGCCACGAAAACCATAGCTTTTTCAAAATTCAGTGTTAATCTCTATCCCAAAAGAAAGGTGGTTCAATACCCAATGCACGTAGATAAACCGTAGCTTGGGCTCGGTGGTGGATTTCGTTATCGATATAATACAAAATCGAATCAATGATTTTGTTTTCGTACATACCAAAGGCGACTTCAACTTTCTGAAAATCTCCTTCTGGAATCTGCTGCCAGTATTCATTCAAAACATCTGTTACTTCATCCCATTTTTTCAAGAAATCAGCTTTAGTTTTTGGCATTTTTTCAGGATTATTGCCATGATGTGGTAGTTCATTCATGTTAGGGTATGTACCCGTTATAAATCCTTTGATACCGAATTCGGTAAGGTCGATGATTTCCATCATCAAGCCCGAAGCAGGACGCATTCCGCCGATGTTGAAGCTAAAAAAGTGTTCATCAGGAAAAGCCTCTATCACTCGGCGAGTAAATCGGCGATGCCCCTGCCAGTGTTCTAAAAGCGATTGTGAAGTAATCAATGTGGCTAATTCTTGTACGTTTTCCATAATTATGATGTTTAAATTTTGAATGATGGTACAAAGTAAATAAGCCAAAATGACAGCCCTATGTCAGGGGTTAAAATTATGTCGTTCAAATTTTTCGTAATATTCTTCGATAGTCATTGCGTGGGGTTCAAATTTCTCATTTAGCACATCAATCTGCAAGATTTTATCAATCCTAAAATTCCTAAAAGCGTCACGCAGGCGGCACCACGCAATCAGCAACCAGTTGTCTTTGCCGAGGCTCATTGTAGCAAACGGCTCGATGATTCGCTCCGTAACTTCTTCGCTGTTGACGGTCTGATAAGTGATTTTTACGAGATTGAAATGTGTAATGGCCAGTTGAAGAGTAGAAAGATGCTGGCTTGTATTTTTTGTAGTTGAATTCTGCCAAATAAATACTCGATTCGATAGCAACTCTACATTGTCTTTGGTATTATTCCGCAAGACAGCCTTGATTTTTGCAATAGCACTGCTGTAATTCTCGATAAATGAATTATCGGCGTTGGTAGAAACCAAATGCTCGGCAGTAATGAGGGCATTGGCCTCACTCTCAGTAAACGATACCGGTGGCAGTCGGTAGCCCTCGACCAGAGAATACCCTTTGCCTTCTTCGGTAAAAATAGGTACGCCCGAACTCTCCAAAGCCCGAATATCACGGTAAATAGTACGAATACTCACGCCAAACCTTTTTGATAATTCGGTAGCAGTTATCAGTCGTTTGGTTTGGAGTATCGTCAAAATCGCCGTCAATCGCGAAAGCCGAGGTAGGTCGCTGTCTTGCATGTAGTTTTTTAAAGTAAAATTATGAGGTATTTTCGATGATTTTAAAATTTTTCGAGAATTAAAACCTAAAACTCTTGTGCAGTTAAATGGCTGCGTATATATTTGCAGTCAAATAGTTGCATAATGGATTTACGAAGAGATGTTTTTCAGGCTATAGCCGACCCAACACGCAGGGCAATTTTGGTATTGGTTGCATCGCAAGCAATGACACCCGGAGCCATTGCCGAGGAATTTGACTCGACTCGTCAGACTATATCGAAGCATATCCAGATTCTGACAGAATGTGAGCTGCTAAAGCAAGAGCAGAAAGGGCGTGAGATTTACTATCATTTTAATCCTCAAAAAATGAAAGAAGTTGCCGATTTCATTGAGCCATTCCGACAAATGTGGGATGAGAGGTTCAATAAATTAGAAGAAATTATGAAGAAGTTTAAGTGATAATCTCAGTGCTGGTGCCATTTTTTGTATGTAGGGCTACTGTACCAAAACTTTTTATAGAGAATTTTGAAATATTCCCTGCTCGGGCGGGGTGGCTTTGGAATGGCGAAGCTGTCCAAAGACGGGGTGGGTCTAACCAAGTTGAAATTTTGAAAATAATTTGATTTTGGTACGAAAAACATTTTTTGCATGGGGCATATTATGAAAATCGGGAGTTAATCGAAAATAGTTGTCGTAATGGCGAACCGTTTGTTAATCGGGAATAATTAACGAAGGGCCGTAATCCGCAGCTGATTGACGATTGAATGACAGTAAATAATGTAAATTGGTTGAGTCTTCAGAATTACTTACTAATCTAATTATGGAATTAAAAACAAAAATACATGCCGAAAACGGCAAGCAAGAATTGAGGATTACGAGAGAGTTTGATTTGCCTTTAGAATTATTATTTAGGGCTTATACCAAACCCGAGATTGTGGAGCAGTGGATGGGAACGAAGGTTTTGAAACTCGAAAATAAAAAACATGGTAGCTGGCAGTTTGAAACAACTGACCCGATGGGAAATAAGCATGGGTTCAACGGTACAATCCACGATTTTATTCCAAATCAGAAAATCACTCGAACTTTTGAGATGGAAAATACACCTTTTGAGGTTCAGATTGAATATTTAGAATTTGAAAAACTAACCGACCAAACCAGCAAGCTCAATATACACATAGTGTATAGGTCGGTTGAGTTTAGAGACCGAATGCTAAAATTGCCCTTTGCCCAAGGCCTAAATATGGCACACAACAGGCTCCAAGAAGTAGCACATAATCTTAAATGATACATCTCTATGAACAAAAGAAATAAAATTATCTACTGGATTGCCACGCTCTGGCTTTCGTTGGGTATGCTCTCGACGGGCATTGTCCAATTAATCAAAATGCAAGAAGAGGTCGATAAAATGGCTCATTTGGGTTATCCAATTTATTTTTTGACGATAATTGGAGTCTGGAAAATCTTAGGCGTGATGGTTGTGCTGATTCCTAAATACCCTATACTGAAAGAATGGGCTTATGCTGGATTTTTCTTTGTCATGACGGGTGCGATGATTTCGCACATGGCTTCGGGCAGTCCGATAAACGAAGTATTTCCATCGTTTTTGCTTTTGGTCTTGACAGCAGTTTCGTGGTTTTTCAGACCTGCCGATAGAAAAGTTGAATTTATCTACCAATAAACGCTAAAATAATGAATCCGAAAGTTGATAGGTTTTTTATAACGGGTTGTATGCGTTGCCCTTTGGGCGATACTCCCAATTGCAAAGTCCATTCTTGGCAAGAAGAATTGGCAAAATTAAGGGCAATAGCACTTGATTGTGGGCTGACCGAGGAATTGAAGTGGGGCTTTCCGTGCTATACCTTTGAAAATAAGAACCTAATAATGATTTCGGTTCTGAAAGATTGTAGTTTATTGAGTTTTTTTAAGGGAGCTTTATTGAGCGATACGAAAAACTTATTGACCAAACCGGGCGAAAATACACAGTCGGGTCGAGTGATTAAATTTACCGATGTTCGACAAATAATAGAGCTTGAATCTACACTCAAAGACTATATTTTGGAGATGATTGAGGTTGAGAAATCAGGGCAAAAAGTAGCATTCAAAGAGGCAAGCGATTATGATATTCCCGAAGAATTTCAGGAAAAATTAAACGAAAACCCTGCTTTGAAATCAGCTTTTTATGCACTCACACCTGGGCGGCAAAAAGGGTATCTTTTGCATTTTGCTGCACCCAAACAATCGCAAACCCGCACCTCAAGAATAGAGAAGTACACACCTTGGATTCTGAAAGGCAAAGGCCTACACGATTAAAAATATAAAGATTTTTTAACTGTATGATACGAAAAAGCCTCTACGAGTTCGGACCGAACCCGCAGAGGCTAAATTCCAGTTTGTGAAAGTCCCTACAAACTTGGTTGGTAGTTTCTTGAATATTCGAGTATTCGATTCACTGCTCTATCTGAAGGCGTCATTGAGATAGCGTCCATGTCGGCCTTGAGATTGATGCAATCGAAATAAAAATCCATCAAATCACGGTCATAAATCATGGCTTCTTCGATGAGGCTGTTTTCTTCATCCGAAGTTTCGTTGTACAAATACCGAACAACATCATTTTGCGTAAGCGTAAAGGTTTGTGTCATAGGCATAAGCGGTTTTGCTCATCATTTTTCTAAGATTGATGAGAGCATAACGCATACGACCCAACGCTGTGTTGATACTTACCCCCGTTGCATCGGCGATTTCTTGGAAACTCATGTCATCATAATGACGCATCACCAAGACCTCACGTTGCTGGTCGGGCAGACGTTTGATTAAATCACGCAAGTGTTCGTGTGATTCACGCTTAATCTGCACTGATTCTATCGAATCCTCGGCAAATTCGAGTGTATTAAACACGCTGCTTCCGTCTTCAAACACCACATTAGGGTAGCGTTTCTCTCTACGGAAATAGTCTATCGCAAGATTGTGAGCTATTCGGAGTACCCAAGGCAAGAACTTGCCTTCTTCGTTGTATCGACCCTCACGTAATACTTCTACAGCTTTGATAAAAGTATCCTGCATGAGGTCTTCGGCTACATACTGGTCTTTGACAACCAAATAAATCGTAGTGTAAACTTTTGATTTATAACGCTGAACAAGCGTTGCAAAGGCTTTCTCGTTACCACGAATGTACAATGATACCAACTCACTGTCGCTAACTTGGACTTTTCCCATTTTTTGTATGTCATTTAGTTAACGTAGAGGTTTATACCATATTGTACCTGAGGTTTAAAATTTTGTAGAAAATATTAAATTATGCCGAAATATAGATAAATCAAATAATATAAGTCAAGTATTCGTTATAAAAATTTTCGTTAATGCTTTGTTAAATACACAAACGTATATTTGGCATAAAACGCTGGCAACAAAATTAAAACAAAAATTATACCACTAAAATAATTATATTTTTCTTGGTTTAAATAGTTGATTTTCAGGTTATTAAGCGGTATCGTTGTGTAAGATATGTTTTTTTTCGGTATAGTTTTTGTTATTGAATTCGGGTATTCAAATTGTCATGGAAAATATGTTAAATTTTACGCACGTGTTTTTTAATAAAACTGCCTCGGTGAGATTTGTAGCCTATCGAGCTTTATTCACAAACCCGCTACAAGCAGCGGCCAAGCTTAGTTTGGTTGTTGTATTATTTTTAGTTTCGGTAGCTACTACACAAGCCCAAAAAGACTTGATAACCACTCAAGCAGGCGAGAAAATCCGTTGTAGAATCTTAGACGAAACCCCTACCAGATTTATTTATGCTTACATAGGGCCAAATAATAAGGTATTACGCAATGAGATTTTCAAGAATCTCGTATCTGATTTCAAATACAATTATTATCCATCCGACATTTTGATAAAAGGAGGACAGAAACTCCCTGATGCTGGCGGAAGCGGAAAAGACGGACCTGCACCAAGAATAGATACTCGCCAAACACCGAGTAGTAGCAAGTCGTCGAGCGAGCCAAAACGCAACACTCGAAACGAAAAAGAGGCTAAGAAATCGGAAGAAAAGCAAGAGAAAGCTTTGAGCGAAACAAAATCGCCCGAAAATAATAAATCGGATAAAAAAGCCGCAGGAAACAAAGACGAAGACCGTGTTGTAGATAACAAACCAGCTCAAAAAGAAGAAGCAGCTTCGGCGACCAAACTCGGTAGAGAAGAGCCTAAAACAGAGAAAAAAGAAACGGTTAAAACCAAAACTCCCGAAAAGAAAATCGAAAAATCAGTAGAAGAAGATAAGAAAACGGTTGCCCCGTTGGCTACAAAACCCGAGAAAAACGATTATGCCAATTTTATGAAGTTGCGTGTTGGTGCAAAGGGTGGCTTGGGTAATATGCTTTCTAAAATCACTACCGAAGACGAGTATAGCTTATACCGTGAGAAGTTGTTGCGTGGTTATGTTTGGGGTGCAGATATTTCGTACTTCTTGGGCGAACACATCGGAATCGGGGCTACATTCAATAATTTTATTGCACAAAACAAAGCCGAAAACATTGATTACATCGGTCTTGATGGTAAGTCGGCCAAAGGAAATATCTCGAATCGGATTTCGACCAAATTCGTGGGGCCAGCGTTGCTATTCCGCCAAAGTATTGATTACAAGACTTTTGTGGTGCTGAGTGCTGCACCTGGCGTATATTTTTATAATGATAAGGCCAAATTCGGAGAAACTACGGTAAATATCAAAGGACAAGACTACGGTGCTGCGGCCTCGCTTGGGCTTGATTTCTTATTAGGAAATGACATCAGCGGGAGAGATATTATTTTGAGTCTCGAAGCCGGATATAATTACGGAAATATGAGGTCTTTGAATTACGGAGATGGTAAAGGAGCGGTTACATTAGCTACACCAATCAACCTCAACCGACTCGATTTTACGGTTGGATTGCGTTTTACGCGTTATCCTAAGTATTTGAGAAACTAATCGAATGTGCCAAATTTGGTATTTGTTTGAAATCCTTGACACGGATTCTTCAGTACTTAATCTATAAACCAAAAAAGGAATCCATAATGCGGATTCCTTTTTTGATTTTTGACTAATCGTAGTTTTAGAATGAAACTGCGATTGATAAATTATTCTGCTGAATTATTGTTGTTTCATCATTTCGATAACTTCTTCTGAGATACCAGTAAATGAGTATCCGCCATCGTGGAAGAGGTTCTGCATCGTAACCATTTTGGTCAAATCCGAGAATAATGTGATAACGTAATCGGCACATTGTTCGGCGGTTGCGTTGCCAAGTGGCGACATTTTATCGGCAAAATCGAAGAAAGAATCGAATCCACCGATACCGCTACCCGCTGTGGTTTTGGTTGGCGATTGCGAAATGGTATTGACACGTACTTTTTTGGTTTTGCCTAAGCGATACCCAAAACTACGAGCGATTGACTCAAGCAATGCTTTGGCATCGGCCATATCGGTATAGAACGGAAACACACGCTGTGCAGCAATGTAGCTCAAGCCCACGATTGAAGCCCACTCGTTGAAGGCGTCCATTTTATCGCCAACTTGCATGAATTTATGGAATGATAACGCCGAAACATCAAGGCTTTGCTGATACCACTGATAGTTGAGGTCTTGGTATGGTTTACCTTTGCGGATATTTGGCGACATACCGATTGAGTGCAAAACGAAATCAACTTTGCCACCCAAAACCTCCATAGATTTTCCGTAGAGATTTTCTAAATCTTCGACACTTGTAGCATCGGCAGGGATGATTTGGGCTTCGCAAGCCTCAGATAATTTGTTGATTTCGCCCATACGCATCGCGATTGGGGCGTTTGTCAATACAAAAGAAGCTCCTTCTTCTTTGGCTCTAAGTGCCACTTTCCAAGCAATAGAACTCTCGTTCAAAGCTCCTGAAATAATACCTTTTTTGCCTTTGAGTAGTCCGTACGACATATTGTTGTTCGATGTTTAAAATTCAAAGTTCAATCTTGAAGCGTCAAAGTTAGGTAAAAAATCTATCCTATTAAAAACAAAATTCATCCTGCAAAAAACCAAATCTATCGGAAACTCATTTCTGAATCCGCTTTTTGAGACTTGTTTTGAATCATAAATCACGGCGTAAGGCAAATCAGCTGATTGGTCTATAAATTTTTAAACACAAAAACTACACGACTTGAAAACTCGTGTTACAATTTATGAAAAAGCTATTTTTACTTTTATTACTTCCATTCATCGGATTCTCTCAAGTGATTGTTAAAGGTAAAATCACCGATAAAAAAGGTGAAACACTACCAGGAGCGAATATCCAGATTGAGGGAACATACGATGGAGCCTCTGCCAACGAAAACGGTGAATATTCTTTCAAAACCGACGAGAAAGGTGCAAAATCTATCTTGGTTACGATGATTGGTTACAAACCCGAAAAGAAAACTGTAACCTTGACCGATGGCGAAAATGTATTGGATTTTGCTCTCGAAGAATCAATCAACTCGCTCAATGCGGTTGTCGTGACGGCAGGGATTTTTGAAGCATCTGACGAAAAGAAGATGGTGATGCTCAAGCCTTTAGATATTGTTACGACGGCTGGCGGCGGGGCCGATATTACGGCCGTAATGCAGTTTTTGCCGGGGGCAAATCGGGTTGGTGAGCAAGAAGGGCTTTTTGTGCGTGGTGGCTCGGCCAACGAAACCAAAACGGTGATTGATGGAATGATTGTACAGAATCCGTTTTTTAGTAGCACGCCAGATGTCCCGCAGAGAGGCCGTTTCAGTCCGTTTATGTTTAAAGGTACTGCTTTTAGCACGGGTGGGTATTCGGCACAATACGGGCAGGCTTTGTCGTCGGTGTTGTTGCTCCAAACCCAAGATAAAGTGAGCGATGCCAGTAACCTCAATATAAACGCCAACATGGCGGGGCTTTCGGCATCTTACACGCACAAAGGCTCGGTAAACGGAACGCTGTATTACTCAAACCTTTCGCCATTTTTGAAATTGGTTAAAACCAATATTGATTTCGAGAAAATACCCGAATCGATAGGAGCATCAATAACAATTAACGAGAACCTTACCAAAAATAGCACACTCAAAGTTTACGGTACGTATTCAGATAACCGTTCGGGAATCCGATTTAATTCTTTCGATAAAGTAGGCGAGAGCTATTTATTCGCATTACAAAATAAAAACTTTTTCTCGAATGCCTCTTATCGCCGTACTTCTGAAGATGGACTTTGGGTATTTCAGTCGGGTTTTTCGTATAGCCACAACAAAGATTTAATCAATATCGGCCCCGACAAAGGCGACCGCTTAGACGAACGTACTCAAGGTAGGGTGGTTTTGAATCGTCTTTTTGGAAGCGAAAAATCGAATACCATTAGTTTTGGGGCAGAGGTTCATGCCATCCGATTGGGCAATATTTACAATCAATTCAACCTCAATTTAAAAGATAATTACTCGGCTATTTTTGCCGAAACTGAGTTTTATGCTTCGCCGAAATTAGCCGTAAGGTTAGGTTTGCGTGGCGAATACACAAGCGTACTCGACCGCTACAATGTCGCTCCGCGTATCTCTTTGGCACAAAAAACGGGGCAGTATTCGCAGGTTTCGTTGGCGGCGGGTAGGTTTTATCAGACTCCGGAGAAGAATTATTTGTACCTCAATCAAAACTTAAATTTTGAATTAGCCGACCATTTGATTTTGAATTATCAACGAATCAAAAACGAGCGTACGTTCAGAATCGAAGCATTTGCCAAAAAGTATAATCATTTGGTGGTTGAAAAAACGCCATTCTTCGACCCTAATCCGTATCGTTTTCCGACCGGAACTTTGGATAATTCGGGCAAAGGCTACGCCAATGGTTTTGATGTGTTTTTCAGAGATAAAAAATCAATCAAAAACGCTGATTTGTGGGTAACGTACTCGTTTTTGGATACCGAACGTAAATTCAGAAATTACCAAACTCAGGTAATGCCGATGTTTGCTTCAAAACACAATTTCAGTATGGTTTACAAGCAGTTTTTACCTGAATTGGGGCTGAATTTAGGAGCGACTTATACCGTTACTTCAGGACGCCCAATTTATGCTTATGGCGATGATTTCAAGAATCCTGAAATGACCCCATCGTTCCAGAATCTTAGCTTTACGGGTAGCTATATCAGACAAGTCAAAAACCAGTTTTTGGTATTTTATATGGCAGTCGATAATGTTTTGGGGCGTAAAAATGTATTTGGCTACCGTTATTCGGCCGATGGGAAACAGCGTTTTGAGGTCCGACCAGCCGTTTATCGAACTTTCTTCGTCGGAGTTTCGTGGAGCATCGGAAAACTCGATAGAAAACCTAAAGAAGCTACATTAGACTTTGATTGATAGTTACAGAAAAGAAGTATTCTAAATCAAAAAAACTTGAAACATTTTAACTATAAAACTTTTAAACTTTAATAAAATGAAACGTATCTTATTGATTATCACAATTTTAGTAATTCGTTATTCGGGAACATTCGCCCAAAACCCTGCTTACACAAAAGCGATGGAAGGTTTAGTAAATGAGATTCAGGCAACGCAATTCGGAACGCCTTTGCAGCCATTGGCCAATAAAATGGAACGTATTGCGGCTACCGAAAAAACAGAGTGGTTGCCAAATTATTGGGTTGCGTATTGCTACTTGATGGATTCTTACACCGAAAAAGAAGGACCCAAAAAAGACCTTTTGCTTGATAAAGCTGATGGTTTTATGGAGGCTATTGATAAATTGATAAAAGACAATGAGGAAGTCGAAATTTTAAGAGCCAATTTAGCAAGTGCCAGAATGGCTGTTAGCCCACAAGATAGATGGCAAAAATACGGGGCATTGGCTGGTAAAGCGACTGGTGTAGCTAAAAAAATCAATGCTGATAATCCTCGGGTTACTTTGTTCGAAGCACAGGGTTTATTTTTTACTCCCGAGGCATACGGCGGTGGCAAACAAAAAGCAAAGCCAGTTTTAGAGAAAGCATTAGAACAATTTGCTAAATTTAAGCCAGCATCGAGTATTCACCCAAATTGGGGAATGGCAACAGCTCAATGGATGCTCTCACAGATATAAAGTAAGTTGCGAAAAACATGAATAGACAACCAACAATATCGAAAAGTTTTGGAGTTGAAGGCCTAAAAAATCTTCAACTCCAGACATTCGCAGGTGATATTGAGCTACTCGGACATGAAGAAAACACCATCAAAGTCGAGGTTTTTGCGACGGTTAGGAGCATAGTTTCGTTGTTCTTCGTAAGCGAACCCGTTACAAGTTTCGACCCAGAAATTTTTAATTTTTCGATGGAGGTTGTGGGCGATTCGCTGAATATTTATTCAAAACCAAACTATTTTCATCCTTATAATTGGGTTAATTTTCAAAATACTTCGTTTCGGATTTATCTTCCGAGTACAATCAATTCATCGACCAAAACTTATGGCGGGAATGTTTCGCTCAAAAGATTGAAAGGAAATCATACTTTTTCGACTTGGGGCGGAAACCTCTACGTAGAAAGTTCAGAAGGCACTTTTAGAGCCAAAACAATGGGAGGTAATGTCGAAATCATCCGTTGCAAAGGCGATGCTCTATTAAGTACGATGGGCGGACGAATCTATGTGCTTGAAAATGAGGGCGATATAACGGTAGATACTAAGGGTGGTAATATTAGTGTTCAGAAGCAAAACGGTAAGGTACATTGTAGCACTTGGGGCGGCAATATCCAGGCGTTTGATGTGGTAGGCGAATTTGAATGCTCGACGATGGGGGGCAATATCCGTCTCCAAAACATGAATGGTAATATCGGTGCAAGTACCAAGGGCGGAAACATAACCGCCGAGATTCCGTCGGTAGGGCAGTATGCGTGGTTTGATACTTCGGGTGGCAATATCAACTTGCTTTTACCGCTCGATTCGCCTTTAGATTTTGAACTCTCGGCCAATAAAATCAAGCATCCGTATTTCAATAGTTTTAGCGGATACATCACCAAACAAGAAATCAGAGGTAAACTTAATGGCGGCGGGGCTCATATCACGGCTCGTACAGGAGGTGGCAAAATCAGGCTTGATTATGCCACCTCAACTCCAATCACTGCATCGCCCATTACTCCGAAGCAACCAACTCCACAAAAAGAGACACTGGCAACTATTGCCGAAAATCCCACAAACAAGCAAAAAACCATAAAAACTGATATAAAACCCAAACCAATTAAATCTGAATCTACGCAAACACTATCATCAAAATTCGATACCGATAATCTCATTATTACCTTTTTGTTTTCATTATTGCTAAACTATGGTTTAAACGGAATCGTCTATTTTACTTTTGAATTAATCAATCCACAAAGCCCAATTGCCGTCATTTATAAAGCTATTTTCTTTTCAAATATTGCTAATACGCTGGGGGTTGTAGCTGCTTTTTATACTTTTACATATACCGCCGAAAACCGAGTCTATTCTAACTGGGCAAAGTATTTAATCCTGATTGCTTTTACGGCCATTTACGTCAATATTTTTCAGGTTTTTGTTTGGATAGGTTACTGGCAACATGTTGACCGAAGACTCATCAGTGGCAACCAAAACAATGTTAGTTTCTTTTATTCGATTTTGCCATACATCGTTTCGTGTGCATACTATTATTATTGGCAACAAACCCGAAATATTACCCGTAAGATTTCGGAGCAAGAATATCAATTATTGAATCTCGAAAAACTCAAATCAAAGGCTCAGCTCGATGCTTTGGAGGCTCGAATCAATCCACATTTTTTGTATAATTCGCTCAATAGTATTGCAGGGCTAATCCACGAAAACCCCGATAAGGCCGAAGAAATGACGATTCAGTTATCGAAACTCTTTAGATATACAACTGGCCGAACCGAAGAGAGTTTTCATACCATCGCCAACGAATTAGAGGTCATAAAATCGTATTTGGCTATCGAACAAGTGCGTTTTGGGAAACGCCTACGCTACGAAATTGATTGCGAAGAAGGAGTATTAAACACCAAAATTCCGAGGTTTTTGCTACAACCATTGGTCGAGAATGCTATCAAACACGGTATTTCAAAAATTGCCGTTGATGGTGAGATTACGGTAAAAATATCTCAGTTTTTGGATGATATTGTTATCAAAATCCATGATAACGGTCCTGTTTTTGATGAATTTTTGGGTGGTGGATTTGGCCTACGAAGTATCAGAGAGAAACTAAAGATTGTTTATGGCGATAAAGCAACTTTTGAAATACAAAACGAACCCGACAAAGCGGTGATTATTACGGTACCGAATAAATGATTTGCTGGTTCGAGATTCTTATCGCGAACCCAAATGATGAGGTTTCAAAACCTCAGTCTGTTAATGTCAATAAAATTTTAATGAACGAGTTGGAACCCCGTTCTACTAAACCAATGAATTTCAGAACCATACTCATAGATGACGAACCCATTGCTATCAGCCGTTTGAAAAGGCTTTTGGGTGAATACACCGATACGTTTGAGATAATTGATGAAGCCTCAAATGGGCAAGAAGGACTCGATAAAATCGAATTTCATAAACCTGATTTGATTTTTCTCGACATCGAAATGCCACTTCTTTCGGGTTTTGAGATGTTGTCTAAACTCGAATACATGCCTATGGTGATTTTTGTAACGGCATTCGACCAATTTGCAATCAAGGCATTTGAAGAGAACTCCATTGATTATTTGCTGAAACCTATCGAAAAAGAACGTTTAGAAAAGACAGTTCAGAAACTCAAAAAACTATCTGATAACCAGCAGATTAAGCTATCTCCATCGAGTATTTTGGGGTTATTTGAGCAAATAAAACCCAAGAAAGAGATTCACTCAATAAGCGTAAAAAGTGGCGATAAAATTCTGTTTATTGCCTTTAATGAAATATCGAATTTTCAGGCCGAAGAAAAGTACGTTTTTCTGAATACCACCGATGGTAAACAATACATAACCAATTATACGATTGCCAATCTCGAAGAAAAACTACCCGACAGTTTTATCCGAATCAGTCGCTCGTGTATTGTTAATTCGATGAAAATCAAGGAGTTAGAGCGGTATTTCAATGGCAAATATTTAGTGGTAATGCACGACCAAAAGCAATCAAAACTCGAAACGGGTGTTTCGTTTCACGATAATCTCAAACGATTGATGGAGATGTAACATAAAATTAGTGAATGAGCGAATTAGTTGTTTATAATCAATGATTTAGGTAGATAAGTTTCCTTTTAAACTGCTGAGATTTAAATTTTCCTTAACCACTCTTTATTCACCAATATCTGCCAAAAGTAAACCATCTGGATAAGGGTGTTTGATGCCCATTTGATTGAGTCCGGCTTTAATATCAGCGTAAATCGAGTGTGTTGCTTCCCAATAATTCATGGGGTCTATCGAAGGCCGCATACGGATTATCAAGCCATTTGCGTGGTACTCGTTGATTCCCAAAATAGGTTTTGGGTCTTTCAAGACATATTTATTTTGCTCCAAAACGGCATGAAGTAACTGCTCTACTTGCGGGTATGATTGTTCATACGGAATCGTGAGGTTGAGTTCGAGGCGGATGCTCCCTTTTTCAGAATAATTCGTTATGATTCCATCAATCACTTTTCCGTTGGGTACAACCATCGTTTTATTGCCCGGTGTCACAATGACGGTATTAAAAATCTGAATCTGCTCTACTTTTCCGAATTTATCTTGGATTTCGACCCAATCACCGATTTTGTAGGGTCTAAAAATAATGATGACGATTCCTGCTGCAAAATTCCCCAAACTCCCCTGCAAGGCCAATCCAACTGCAAAACTTGCCGCTGCCAACGCCGCTACAAAAGATGCAGTCTCGATACCCAGAATACTGGCAATGATGAGCGTAAGAATGATTTTGAGGGTAATATCGCCCAATGAAGCCAAAAACGGAGCAATGTTATCGGCAAAACCTGCTCTTTGTAGTGTAACTTTCAAGATTCGGGTTGCTTTTTTGATTAGCTTCAACCCAACGTAAAGAGCCACAACAGCAAAGGCAAACCTAATTAGGTATTGGATAATTAGAGGGCTGTATCGCTCCCAGAAAGATAACGCGGTCGATGCCCAATCTAAATTGGTACTCAAAAAACAATAAATATACTTGAGCATAATAGGTAAGAAATAAGTTTGTTATTTACGGGCATAATAATACAAATTTGTACCCGTTTTTCCATCGCCAGCTTCGCTAATTGTAAAATAACCTTTGTCATTTCTATCAAAACATACGGCTTCACCTTGTGGCTCTATCTTGTATGGGAGTTTTAAGTCACTTGCCCGTCCAAGGGCATCCGCAATTGTTTCATTATCTTTTTTAATAAAATAGAACAAAACGAAATAGCTGCGAATAATAATCTGTTTGCCATCAGAAGCTACGCTCCCGCTTGTTATTAAGTTATAAGGAATTGTTCGTAAAAACTTCGCAGTAATCGTTTCGGTAGTAGATTGAGGATACGGTAGCTGATAGAGTCTTACGTTCAAATCCATCTTTGTAACAATGTAAATGTCTTTGGTTGTGGGGTCAACCAAGATACATTCAGCATCGAATTTACCATCAGGATATTTGAAAGTGATTTTATCAATTGCTCCTACTTCTTCATTTACAGATTTTGGTTCGGCAAAGCGATAAATATGGCATTGTTCCCACTGGGTGGCATTATCGCCAATATCGGCGATGTAGAGATAATTTACACCATTTTGCGGACCAGGGCCGATTCCGAGGTCCTCCCAGTCACGATTAAAAATCGGTAGCTGAAATTTTTTCACTAATTGTCCTTGGTGGTTTATTAGTATAATTTCGTTTGGATTCAGACCATCTTCGTGAGTCCAGATATGGCCTGGAATATTTCTACTATCGACCATGCCCGATGCTTCGTCGGCAACTCGGCCAGCTACTGGGCTAACCGTCGGGTTACTTTCAAATTCGGGCAGAGTACTTTGCGGCGTGGGTCTTTTAAACCAATCGCACGAGATAAGCAAACAGCTCGTTATGAAGATTAAACTAATATTTTTCAAGATTTTCGGATGGTTGGTCTTAATATGGCAACGTTTAATAATCTATTTTCTTGCTTCGCAACGATTTTTTCTCGCCTTCGATTTTCTTCGATTTAAGTCTTTCTTGGGTTGCCGATTCGCTCGGTTTTGTTTTGAGACGTGGTTTTTTCTCAATAAATGCTTTTTCTAATAATCGATAAAATTTCTTCATTACCAATTCTTTATTCTGCAACTGACTGCGTTTTTCTTGACTCGAAATACTGATGATTGAGCCTTGAATCAATTGATTTTCGAGTTTTTTCAATAGCTTTTCTTTTTGTTCATCCGTCAATAAAGCTGATTGAGTAACATCAAAGCGTAACTCAACTTTAGTTTCTACTTTATTGACATTCTGCCCACCTGCACCACTGCTTCGTGAGGTCTGAAAGTCAAACTCGCTCGAAAAATCTATATCTTTGATATTCATCTATTTCCAAATATTTTACTACCAACTCGTACCATCGTGCTGCCTTCTTCGATAGCGATTTCGTAGTCGCCACTCATACCCATCGAGAGAATTTCGATTTTAAGGTTGTTGGTTTGTGGTTGTTGCTTGAGCTTATCAAAGAATGTTTTTAATTCTCTAAACTCTTTTCTTACTTGTATTTCGTCATCGGTGAGTGTTGTCATACCCATCAATCCAACGATTCTGACGTTTTTTAGTTCCGCCAAGTCAGCCGCATTGACAATTTCAATGGCTTCTTCTTGACTCATACCCGATTTGGTTTCCTCTTCGGCAATGTGGATTTGCAACAAACAATCAATCACTCGGCTGTGCTTTTGAGCCTGTTTATCAATCTCTTTGAGCAACTTAAAACTGTCAACCGAGTGAATCATACTCACAAAACCTGCAATGTATTTTACTTTATTCGATTGTAAATGCCCAATCAAATGCCACTCAATGTCTTTGGGCATTTGTTCGTATTTACCTACTAATTCTTGCACATAGTTTTCGCCAAAACGCTTAAAACCAGCTTCGTAGGCCTCCATGAGCATTTCTATTGGCTTGGTTTTCGATACTGCTATGAGCGATGCACCTTTCGGATTTATTTCATTTTCGATTCTCTGAATATTCTCTACAATCGCCGACATAATCTACTATTATCTTGTTTTATTCAAATCTTAATTGAATCCAAAATTACGGCAGTAACGCCAAACAAAAAATTTTATCTCACAAATAACTGAAAATCAGTAGTTTGAAAAAATCGTAAATCGTAATTTGTAAATTGTAAATTATTTTTCTTGCATGATTAAAAAGTTTCTTCTACTTTTGCAATCCCAAATGCGGGAAAACCAGTCCATCGCCCGGATGGCGGAATTGGTAGACGCGTTGGTCTCAAACACCAATGAGGTTACACTCGTGCCGGTTCGACTCCGGCTCCGGGTACTAAAAAGCTCTTAAATCGTTGATTTAGGAGCTTTTTGTTTTATTGGCATCTACAAAAACCATATATTTATCTGATTGATTGATTTCAGAAAAAATATTCACTTTGCTACCCATAACCATTATGAACGAAACCGTGATAAAAGTAGCATTATACGAAGACAACGCCACGCTTCGGACGAGCCTGACGCACCTACTTCAAAGCTCCGAAGAGTTTGAGTTTTTGGGAGCGTATGATTCGCCCATCAATATCTTGGAGAATAGCCGAACCGCCACACCAGACGTTATTTTAATGGATGTCGATATGCCTTTGATGAATGGAATTGACGCCACTCGACTCATAAAAGAACATTATCCGCAAGTTAATATTTTGATATTGACCGTTTTTGAAGACCGCGATAAACTTTTTAGTGCCTTGCAAGCAGGTGCAAGTGGGTATCTGCTGAAAAAATCTAAAATCATCGAAATCATCGAGGCTATCCACGAGATTTATCACGGCGGCTCACCGATGACCCCCGCCATTGCCCGTAAGGTTTTGGAGTTTTTTGCACAGCCCCAAACCTTACAGAACAAAGAAAACGACCTCTCGGAGCGAGAGCTTGACATTCTGAAATGCCTTGTCAATGGCGATTCCTACAAAATGATAGCCTCAAATTGCTACATCAGCATGGGTACGGTGCGTAGCCACATCAACAATATCTACAAGAAGTTACACGTAAATTCAAAATCGGAGGCGGTGGTAAAAGCCCTCAAAGAAAAGATTGTGTAAGAAAACCATATATTTATCCGATTGACGGGTTTTGATTAGTATCGGAATTTTGTAGAAAAAAGCTCTATGAAAACGATATTGAAATCAATGTTTTTTGCTGCCATCTTTGCATTAAATCACAGTTTTGCACAAAACGCAGCAGAAATTAATCCTCAAGGAACCCAAAGTCTAATCTATTCACGCGGAACAGGAAGTTCAGATGTTGAGTCATTTTACCGGCCAGGTATTTTTGCCGAAGTACCTTTTTATACACCAAATATCGCCGACAAAACTTTTGCAGGCTTATTGGGGCTCGCCCAAGCCGATGGAAGCAACGCAGGGGTTGTCGGTCTTGCCCGTACAAATTTATCAAACTCAAGCTATGCAACGGGTGTAACAGGAAGTACAAATCTTTTACAAGGCATAGGTGTAGGTGTGGCGGGTCGAGTGTTTGCCAGCTCAATTGCTTCCGATAAGGCTATCGGAGGAGATTTTCAAGCTACGACATTGAATAATACCAATGGTAATATTGAAATTATTGGTGTAAATACTAATATCAATTCAAATTTTAACACAGTCTCATCTATTGGGCATGGCGTAAAAACCAGAGTTTTAGGCAATTTTTCGCAATTTGTCTATGGAAATTCAGTACAAATTACCTTAGGAAGCACTAATACTGCCGTGGCTTATGGAGGGCATTTTAGTATAAACGCACCTGTTTCAACACAGGCGTATGGGGTTTATGCTTATGGAGGCGAAAACGCCAATCAACACGCTGCGTGGTTGAATGGAAGGGTAAGAATCGGTAGTACTTTTAATTCGGCTGATATGCTCGAAGTTGGGGGGGTAGGACGTTTCCGTCATTCTACACAAAACGCCGGAATTTGGTTTAATAATCAAACTAACGGGATAAACGCCACAGATGGTGCATTTATCGGAATGGAAACCGCTACTGCAAACTCCGAAAGATTTGGAGTTAAACTTGGCGATGACTGGAAATTTACGGTGAGCAGAAGTGGAGTAGCAAATGTAAATGGGTCGTTGAGTGTTACCAATACTTTGCAAGTAGGTGGGAGTATCGGTGTAGGGAGTGGTACTATAACAAAACATATCCGTATCGAAACTACGATGGGTTTTATTTATGCTGCTAATAATTTTACTACTTTGACCGTAACAGCAACAGGTGCAGCCGTTGGCGATAACGTTATTCTGAATTTTATCCAAGACATAGGCCCGTTGATAGTTTCGCAAGTGTGGGTTTCAGCAGCTAATACGGTTTCGGTTAAACTTTATAATCCTACGGCTGCGAGCAACAATTTCCCAACGAATATGCCAGTTAGAATTATCCTTACCAGATAATTTAGACTAAAACCATATATTTATCCGATTGACGGGTTTTGATAGGCTTCCGAAATTTGTGGGGTATTCAAATTTTTAGGAAACCATGAAAAAACTATCTATTCTTTTATTTTTTGCTGTGAATTGTGCCTTGGGGCAGTCAATTACGATAGACCCATCCACGGGCAATAGTGGTAATATTAATATCAACTCTACTAATGGCGGTATTGTGATTCCGCGAATGACTTCGGCACAACGTGCTACGATTTCTAACCCCGCTCAGGGCTTGTTGATTTACCAGACTGATGGAGAAGTTGGTTTTTATGTCAATAGAAGTAGTTTACCGTCTATTCCAAATTGGTCGAGATTGACCGAAGGCGAAAATTTGTGGTCGAGAACTATCGCAAATAGTAATAACATAACGCCCACTAATATAGGTAATGTTGGTATCGGTACACCCATCCCGACCGATAAATTGACTGTCCAAACTGCATCAAACAATTACGGTATCTCACATACTGACGGCACACATACAATTTCGACTTATGTGGGAGGAAATGCGGGCTGGTTAGGTACTAAAACTTTAGCTCCACTTTATTTTTATACCAATGGCGGTAGTACTCAAATGACCCTCTCGACAGCTGGTAATCTTGGGATAGGGACAAGTACACCATCAAGCCGACTTGCCATTCAAACAGCAGCCAATCGGCCAGGTTTTACACACACAAATGGAACCGTTGATTTGGTTACTTTTGCTACTGCAAGTTCAGGCGGGATAGGTACAGCAACCAACCATCCACTGACACTATTTACCAATAACGGTACGGCTTCGCCTGCCGTGACAGTGGCTACTGATGGTAATGTGGGTATCGGTACAGGTGGCCCAACGAGCCGTTTGACCGTACAGACACCCGCCAATAGTCAAGGAATAACTCATACGACGGGTACTATTGGAGTTGCGACCTACGCTACAACAAGCACTGGTGGGATAGGCACAACAACCAACCATCCGCTGACACTATTTACCAATAACGGTACGGCTTCGCCTGCGGTTACGATAGCTACCAATGGCAATGTGGGCATCGGTAATTCAGCTCCCAGTTCAGCACTCACTTTTGCGGCAGGGGCAGCTCCAAAGATTTCATTAAATGGTGGTACTGATAGCGGAATTGGACTTAGTTCGGGTGGCGATGTTAATTTTTATTCGAGCAATAGCTTTATGTTTGGGTCTGGTTCAAATAGTAGCTTCAACAAAGCCGTTGAAATTAGTAGCTCGGGGCTATTGGGGGTCAATTTAGGAGCAATCTCGCCGAGTGGTAGGGTAGATATGGGTAGTACCGATGGTAATAACTTGGTATTGAGAAATCTAAATAGCCTTGTTAGTTCAAATAATAACAACATGTACTTCAAAAATGGGAATTATTGGACAGGACGTATCAGTGCAATGGGTACATCAACGACCGAAGCCAATTTATCGTTTTTTACGGGGGCAAGTACTTCTTTTTCGGGTTTAACAGAAAGAATGACTATTTTAAATAATGGGAATGTCGGGATAGGAACAAATAACCCAACCAGTAGATTCCAAGTAAATGGAAATGCTACTATAAACGGAGTCACGGCAGTGAATGGAAATACTACAATAAATGCAAGTATGTCAGTAAATGGAAGTACTACAATAAATGCAAATATGTCGGTAATTGGGAATACCAGTATGATAGGAGATTTAAGGATTTCTGACGGAACCCAAGGCGTAGGTAAAGTCTTAGTTTCTGATGCTTCGGGTAATAGCTCATGGCGTAGCCCAGCTTTTGGTGCAGTAAAGGTAACAAGACCTGCTGGGGGATTCAGTAGTTATCTGACTAATGATTTCAGAGATGGCTCTGCCTATCCGTTTAATAACACAACTGAAGATTTGGATGTAAGTGGTAATTGGAATAACACAACAGGTATTTACACAGTGCCTGAAACAGGAGTTTACGAAATATTAGGTGATGCGAATTTATATAGCGATACAGAAAATAACCTACCACTATGCTATAAGTCATTCAACTATCAAGTTCAGATTGTTAAAAATGGAACGGTAATCGAAAAATACATAGGTGGATACAAATATGATTGTGCTTCAAATACAGTCTCTTATGATGCGGCAAAAATTATTAGCTTATTAAGTTTAACTGCTGGAGACCAAATTAGCTTTAATTTTACAACCCGAGATTACTACTCAAATTTATACGATGCCTCAAATCCAGCAACAATCTATGTGGCACGTCCTGTGGTTTTTACAATTAAAAAACTCTAAAAAGGACTCTATAACTTGTATCTGTAAATACGATTTGATTTTATCGAAGAGGTTTTCATAGTTAAAAAGACGAGCTATATCAAATGATTCCGCAGCACGAAACTTATCAATTCGGCTGCGGTTTTTGTGTTTGTTTTGGCTCGTAGATTGCGTTTGTGGTTTTCGACGGTATAGTAAGCAATCCCCAACTCAGCCACAATGTCGGGAGTTTTCAAACCACGAGCCATCAGCCTTAAAACCTCAGTTTCTCTTTTGGTAATATTGACTTTAGCAAGCGTTTGGGTATGTTTTTGGAACGGAAATACCTTAAAATGTTGGCTCTGTTGGGGCGATGAAACCATTACGGTCATCATGATTTCGGCAGGGGGCGGCAGGTGCGAAATATCCGTCATTACTACCAGCACCGAGTGGCAATTGTAATTTTCATCAAAATAAAAATCGGGAATCTGCATCAGCATCCACCTAAAATCTCCATCAACTCCCTGAAAACGAGCATAAATACTGGCATTTATACGATGCTGTTTTAAGTATAAACTTTGGGCTGTTTCTATCGCATAGCCCGTGGCAGCATAGATAAAATGAACGTCGTCGGGGTGCATGATATTAGGAGACTGCTCATTCGGATTCTCAAGATTCCGCCATTGTTCGCTCGAATAAGGACTTAGCTCACCACAATTTTCGCTTATATGTAGGATTTTACCCGTGTGATTTTCGGGGATAAACCAGTAATAAGGTCCAATCGCAAACTTGCCCAATTGCTCTATCGAAGGCTTAAAAAATTCATAATACTTACTTTCTTGACCGTCGTCGGCGGTAAAAAATTGTTCAATAAAGCCTTTAGGACTAAGTGGTTTGAGATGAATTGTATCCATTTAAGCAAAGTTATTTTACCCTAATTTATATAAAGTTTTTACTAAACGGCAAGAAAATGACAGATTTCTGCTATTTACTTCTTATGGGTAGATAAGTAATTTTGAATTGGTATCTGCGGCATTGATAATCAGATACTTGACTCAGGAATCCCACTCAAAACCATATATTTATTCGATTGACAGATAATGAGCATTATCTCAATTTTGTAGCTAAAAATCAAAGCCATGAAAAACTCTCCTTCACGCAAACACTTAGACCTCTTGCAAGATGCAAGAAAACAAGTAATTAAGTTAGTCGCCGATGCCAATTATACCGTTTTTTATTTAGGAGACGGGAAGTCGGCGGTGATGTCGTATTCACTAAAAAATTACCAGAATTATCTCAATTATCCATTTGTAAGGGTCAGCAAATCTTGCATCGTAAATCTTCACTTTTTAGAAAGTTTCTGTACCGAAAACAAAAAAATCCAACTCAAGGATGGCTCTGAGATTCGGGTTTCACGGAGACGTTTCGAGGAGGTTTGCCGCAATATTTCAAATTTTTAGATTCTATGAAACCTTAAAACCATGAAAAAATCATTTATCCTTTTGCTTTTTATTGTGAATTTGGCTTTGGGGCAGTCGGTTACGCTTCAACCCGGCTCGACTGGTTATATTGCCATACCAACCATATCAACGTTGCCTTCTGTTACAACAGCCGACAAAGGTAAAGTCATATTCTTAACAACTGATAATAAATTCTATTTCTGCAATGGTACGGTATGGAGTGACCCCTCACTTACTTTGCCTTTTTCGACGAGTGGTAATCTTAGTGGCGATTTGTTTTGGATAATAAATAACAATTCTTCATCAACTTCTGTTTCAAAATCTGCCCTCAGAGGTGACGGTTACGGTATGTCAAATGGGGTCATGGGTATAACCGATAATGCCTCCACGGCAGTAAATCATACAGGTGTGTATGGGTGGAATATAGGCTTAGGTAGCTTAGGACAAGGTGTATTGGGGGTACACGGTAATTTGGGAATAGGAGTAAGAGGCTCATCAAACGACGGTACTGGAGGGCAATTCAATTCAGTAAATGGATATGGATTGAAAACTACCGGAAAACTTCAATTCGGTGGAAACGGAGTGGGAGCTATCTCATCAGGTAAAGTACTGAAAGCTATTGATTCGTTTGGAAATGCTGAGTGGGGAGAGGTGTTAAACTTCCCTTATTCTTTTTCGGGTTCTAGCCTTGGTTTCCCATTTGTTCCAAGTCTATTTGAAATAGTAAATACTGCTACACCATCGGGTTCTACAGCAATTACAGGTACAGTAACTGGTGGAGCAGCTGGTTTAAAGGGAGTGTATGGAAAAGCAACAAATAGTGCCCCCACAAGTAATAATTTTGGTGTGTTTGCTTCAAATGAATCTACAAATGGTGTAGGAGTAGGTTTGTGGGCCGAACACTACGGGACGGGTACGGCAGGGGTTTTGAGTTGTAATAATGGTACGGCATTACAGACATTTGGAGGCTTAAGGTTTGGAGGAAATGGAGTTGGAACTATCTCAGCAGGGAAGGTACTAAAAGCTATAAATTCAAATGGAGATGCCCAATGGAGTGATGTGCTAAGTTTTCCTTATTCAGCTACAGGAGGAGGTACTTTTCCTATTCCTACTTTTCAGATTACAAATAATAATACTGCTTCGGGTTCAACCGCAATTAAAGGAATTGGTAGGGTAGGTGTCCATGGAGAAGCAACAGAGGTTTCACCAACAATACCCAATTGGGGTGTAAGAGCGTATAATCTTGCAACTAATTCTTTGGGTTTTGGTATAGAGGCTACCCATAGCGGAGGTGGTATCGGCGGTTTATTTAGTTCAAATTCTGGAACAGCTGGGTATTTTACATCAACTTCAGGATATTCAATAATTACAGGAGCTGGCAACGTGGGTATTGGTAATAGCACTCCAAACGCTCCACTCCAATTCTCAAATGCACTTGGCAACCGAAAATTAGTTATCTACGAAGCTGCCAATAACGACCATCAATTCTATGGGATTGGCTTAAATTCTGGGGTTTTTAGGTATCAAGTTGATGGCACAAGCTCAAATCATATATTTTATGCAGCTACTTCGGCATCGGCTTCAAATGAGTTAATGAGAATCACGGGTTTGGGAAGAGTAGGCGTGGGAGTGGCTTCACCTGACCAAATCCTTGATGTAAACGGTAGAGCCAGAATCCGACACAATGTTAATTCAGCAGGTATCTGGATGAGCAACAGTACCAACAGTACATTATCTGCCGATGGGGCTTTTTATGGCATGAAAACCGATACTGAAGCGGGTATTTGGATAGGAAATAACTGGCGTTTTTGGATTAATAACGCTGGCAACATGACAGTAGGTGGCACTGTTACGGCATCTTGTGGGGTTTTGGTGTGTTCAGATTTAAGGTATAAGAGAAACATCACGTCATTGAATAATTCATTAGATAATATCCTCAAAATCAGCGGTGTACGCTATGATTTCAAGAAGGAAGAATTCCCTGAAAAGAATTTTACAGATAAAAGCCAAATCGGCTTCATAGCCCAAGAGATAGAAAAAGTCTTCCCTGAAATGGTCATGACCGATGTTGATGGTTATAAGTCAGTAGATTATGCAAGACTTACACCTGTATTGGTAGAGGCAATGAAGGAGCAACAAAAAATGATTGAAGAATTAAAAACGAAGAACGAAAAATTGGAATTAAATAACCAAAAACTCGAAAGTCGTCTGGAAAAAATCGAAGTGATGTTGAATAAGTAATAACTTTCAAAACCATGAAAAAATCATTTATCCTTTTGCTTTTTATTGTGAATTTAGCTCACGGACAATCCGTAACAATCACACCTGCTGCTTCGCAAACAATAATTCGTAAATTAGGCGGTACAGCAAACTTAAGTGTCATAGGCGATGGCGTTGGCGGATTTGGCATGGGAACAACAGGTAACTCAGAAATAAGTTTATCTAATATGACTTATTTAGGAGCAAGTGCTACAAGTTCAATCAAATTCAATAATGTTTACAGTATCAAAAACACTTATACACCTAACCTTGCTGGTGAAGAGAACACTTTTGGAATGTTTTATAATACAACGCCTTTTTTTGCTTTTAACCCGTATTCAACAGTACTCGAAACAGTCCCGATTAGTGTGAGTCATACGGCTTCAAATACACTTAGTTTATCAAATTCGACCGCTTTGGGAAATAATGTAAAAAATGAAATATTTTTCAAAACGGGTTCATATTTTACAGGAGCAATCAAAACCATTGGAACCAGTGCGTCTTTTGCTCGGATGGGCTTTTTTACATATACTGACCAAAGTTCAAATAACTTAGTAGAAAGGCTAAGTATCATTGATGGCGGAAATGTAGGAATTGGTACTACAACCCCTCAGACGGCTCTTCATGTAGTTGGCAACGTTCGTTCATCAAATTTGGCAGGGACAGGTACACGAAATGTCTATGCTGATGAGAATGGAACTCTATTAACCACCTCAGTTACAAAATATTATAGTGTACCGTTTTCTTCGTTTGTAAAACTATCTAATGATGGAACTTCCGCAAATTATACTGGTGGAATTGCCTCTTTAAACTCTGGTACTACAACTTTACGTTGCCCTTTATATTTACCACATGGTTCAAAATTAATTAATGCCAGAGTTTATTACTTTGACAATGATGTAACTAATGATTTAACTTTCAATTTTTATCGCAGTCCTCATTCGGCACTAACATTTTTTGGAATGTCTGCCGTAACATCTACAGGAAACAGTTCAAGTATTCAGTTTCTTGATGTAAATTTGGGTTCAGCGATTGTAGATAATCAAACTAACTTTTATTATTTTTCAGTATCACCAAAATCAGGTACAACGTGGTCAAATTCTATGGGAGTTGTTAGTGTTGTAATCACTTATGAATAATAATTATATTATCAATTACGTAATGAAAAAACTATATATTCTACTCATTCTAACTATAAACCTTGCCTACGGGCAATCAGTTACGCTAACTCCAAACCAAATTCAACGAAACGGAGGGATTAGTAATAATGATATCGAGCTAAAAAAATATGGCAACGAAATTCCGTTAGTATTAGGTCAAATTGCCAGCGGTACACAAACTATTCCATCGAATACCATCACTGGGCAACATCTCATACGTATAGGCGGAGGTGGATACGTAAATGGTGCATTCACAGCATCAAGAGCAAGAATCAATTTTATGGCTACCGAAAACTGGACTAATACAGCCAATGGCGTAAAAATGACCTTCTTTACGACACAAAACGGAGCGGTATCTCCCACAGAAAGACTAACAATAGACCACGATGGTCAGGTAGGTATTGGTTCTACCGCCCCAAGCTATTTATTAGACATTAATGGCAGAAGCCGCATCAGGCACAATGGCAATACCGCAGGAATTTGGTTCTCAAAAACCGATAACGTAGCTGACCAAGGTTCGTTTTTTGGGAATATCAACGATGCCTCGGCAGGTATTTGGATTGGAAGTGCTTGGCGTTTTGGTGTGAATGATGCAGGAACTGTCTGGATTCCAAGCCTTGCAGGTACAGGTACAAGGCCAGTCGGAGCCGATGATAATGGAAATTTAGTGCCAATGACGACCACTTCAAATGTAGCTTTTTCGGCATATAGAGGAAACTCTTTTTCAGTTACCACCTTTGCAGATTTGGTATATAATGTCGAAGAATTTGATTTATCAAACAATTATGATACTGGTACTGGCATTTTCACAGCACCCGTAAGCGGAATTTATAATTGCACGGCAACCGTTACATGGCAAGACTCATTCACTGGTGCAAGGAGTATCAACATCCAAAAATTAGGCTTAGGGTGGAATAATATCAAAAGTAAGTTTATTCCGAGTGGTCAGAATACTGCAAATACCGATGACAATACTGATGATGTTTCTGGATTGATTCAACTCAATGCCAACGACCAACTAAAAGTGATGGTTTCGCAGAGTAGCGGAAGTGCAAAACTGATTGCCCCTGCATCAAATATGACTTATTTTAGTTGCTTTAAAGTCAATTAAATCGAAAAAAGCTCTTGATAACAAAACCAAGAGCTTCTAACAAAAATCTTTATTAAATCCTTATTTCTCCTCTACTAAATCCACCAACAAATCTACCCAAGCCTCAGAGTCGTTGAGGCTCTCTACGAGTTGCCAGTGTCCGCCGCCGTTTTCCTCAAATAACTCTTTGTATTCTTCGCCAACTTCGATGGTTGTTTCGAGGCAGTCGGCTACAAATGCAGGCGAGAACGCCAATACATTGATACCTTTTTTGGCGAGGTCTTTCACGACATCTTCGGTGTATGGCTGAATCCAGACCTCACGCCCCAAACGGCTCTGAAAACAAGTCGTATAAGTGCCTTCTTTGAGTCCTAATTCTTTGACCAATAGGCGAGTAGTTTCAAAACACTGAGCTCTATAACAATGCTGATTGAGTGCATGAATCGTATCGCAGCAGCTACCCAATTGGCAGGTTTTACCAGTACAATCGCCCTTGCGAATCTGTCGAGCAGGTACACCGTGATAACTAAAAATCACGTGGTCGTAATGATGCTCAGCAAGGTGTTTTTTGCCCAATTGGGCAAATGCCTTGATGAATTTCGGATGGTCGTAGAAATAATTGACAATCCGTAGTTCGGGTATCACTTGCCATTTCGTAACGATTCGCATAACTTCTTCATATACCGAACCAGTAGTGGCCGAAGCATATTGCGGGAAAAACGGAATCACAATGATTTTCTTTAACCCCATTTGCTGAAACTCAGCCAATTTGCTTTCGATACTTGGATTTTGGTATCGCATCGCCAGCCTGACAACGTACTCACTGTCGTTGCCAAGAGCCTCTTGAAGTTGCTTTTCGTTGGCAACACCATAGATTTTTAACGGCGAACCATTCTCGGTCCAAACTTCTTGATAAACCTTAGCCGATTTTGGTCCACGAAAAGGTGCAATGATGAGGTTGACCAGCAACCATCGAGGGATAAACGGATAATCTATCACACGCCCATCCATCAAAAACTCTCTCAGATACTTTCTAACATTCGATACCGATGGGCTATCGGGTGTACCTAAATTTACGATTAAAACTCCAGTCATTTAAATATAATTTTCACGCTTTTATCCATCATTTTTGATGGAATTATCTCAAAACTTGTCTTTTTTGGTATTAAAATCTTTTGCTTTGCTAAAATCTGGTTTATCGAATGATTGATAAACGGCATCTGGCAAGGCTTCAAAAACCTTAATATCGGTCAATTTACGTTCGCCTCTGTCTCCACTCAATAAGATTTTTCCGTAAGATTTATAGTTCTGCCAGGGCAGGGTAAAACCTGGTTTTTCGTCGGTGAATTTTGCAAAATACTGCCACTGAACAACCAAATTTGAAGTAGGGTCAATAAATACTTTATACTTGTTGTCGGGCGTGTTACCTACATTCTTAAAAGTAAGTTGAATCACCTCAGCGTCTTTTCCGTCTTGGGTTTTCTCTTTACCAATATATTTTAGCGTTACGCCGTCATCACGCAGTTTATAGGGCATTACCAACCAATACGAATCATTTATCCAAGCTCCTTTGGCACGTTTTACATATTTTGCGACCGAATCGGGCTGAGTGATTTCGGCTCCGTTCTTCAATATTTTTCCCGTTTCGGTATTGATATTGATTAATGAGGTCATGCCATCTCGTAAATTATCAATCCTTACGTTACCTGTCCATTTATCCCAAACTAACCGACGGCTACCAAAGAAATTCCACGTGATATGTCGTGTGTTATCCCATGCTTTTTTGCCACCTAAGGCTTTCATGACGTTATCGGCCAACTCGATGGCTTTCGGGTCTGATTCTTGAGCAAAGAGGCTGGTTGCTCCTAAAAATAAAACGATAAATGACAGTTTTTTCATTTGGTTTAATTTACGGATTGTTTGGTTGAAAAGATTGCAAAAATAAAAGCGAGTTATTGGATTAACTCGCTTTTTATAAAAAATGTTCGATTATATCTTATTTCAATGGCTCGGCAAACATATCGCTAATCTCCATTCTTGGGTTATCGGCACGGTTGATGCTCACTTCTCTTTCTACTCTTATTGGAGCCGACTGACGACCGTTCGGAACCGTCATTGTCACTGGTTTGCCTGTAATAATCGAAAGAGCTCTGTTTAGGAGCGTTTCTTGTTCGTCGCCAAATTGTCTAACTGGAAGAACATTATCAGAGACCGCAAAGTCAGGTGTAAAGCCAGTTTTGGTGCCATAATCTGATTTTCCGAGTGCATTTACAGTACGAAGTACGATTGGCTGCATACCGTAAGTCCAGCGTTTTTTATCGTCCGATAGCGTAATCGAACCAACGTTTTTACCAAAAGTATTACCCCCAATCAAAATAACATCCATGTATGGTTTTAAGCTATTGATTACTAGCTCGCTCGCCGATGCACTGCTTCTTGAGGTCAATACAAAAACTCGGCTTAGGTTATTTCCGATAGCGTTTGGCTCGTCTCTGAAATTTTTTGTAAAATAGTTATCGCCGTATCTTTTCTTAAACTCGGTAGTTACCAAATTATTCCATTCATCGGTGTACATTACTTTTGTTGAATTAACGCCTTTACCAATCAATGACGACAGCATAACCGCCGATGAAATGAAGCCACCACCATTGAATCTTAAATCAAGCACGAGTTCATTTACGCCTTTGGCTTTGAAGTCGGCAAATACATTACGCACATCGTTGTCGTTATTGCTAATAAACTGAGTATAAACCAAATAGCCGATTTTCTTTCCGTCTTTTTCGATAACTTTCGAGAAATGCACAGGGTTTTCGGTTACTTCTTCTTTTACGATACTAACGGATTTGCCGTTTGATACAAAATTGCCACCGTCACGCATCCCAAAACCAAGTGTAAGGTTGTCGTTGGCAAGAGCCGAAGTATAGTTATCAACGGTGAGTTGTGTACCATTTACCGTTAGAATAATATCGCCACGCTTGATACCTGCTCTGTCAGCTGGACTACCTTTTATTGTGTAATTGACAGAGAAACACACATTTTTTTGTTGAGAATCTGTAAAATAAACACTGTAACGAATCCCAGTAGATTTATTGATACCATTCAATGAATTGACAAGCTCGGTCGAACTTTGCTGAATCCACGAAAAACGGTCGGTATTTGGGTAATCATTGAGCAACGAATAAAAATATCCATCGGCATTTTTACCCATTGGGTCGAGGGTCTGATTGGTTTTTGTTCTATCAGCAGGTATATTATCGGCCCAAAGATAATAAGTTTTCATTTGCTCATAAATCCAATCATTTACTTCTTTATTTGGATTTGTAGCAACTGGATTTGTCGTATTTGTACCAGAGTTTGGGTCAACATCATCTTTTTTGCACGAAGCCACCGATAGAAGTACAGCAGCAACGAAGATTCCGAGTTTAGATTTAAGTACCATATTTAGCGATAATGATTCGTTCGATTTATTTACGTAAAAACAAAACGAAAGGTTGCATATTTTGTTTGGTTGATGAATAAAATATTTGGTAAATATGGTAAAAAAAGGAGATTTTTAAAACGTTTCGACAATAAATGTATCAATAATGCCAAGCGAGAGATAACAAAAAAGCTCAATTCTGCTGAATTGAGCTTTTGGGGAGGAATATGGGGCTCGAACCCACGACCTACGGAACCACAATCCGTCGCTCTAACCAACTGAGCTAAAACCTCCATTATTTTGGACTGCAAAGGTAAGGACTAAAATTATATCTGTCAATAATTATTTACTATTTTTTGAGGATACAACACCCAAACCGCTGTTTTTGAGGGTATTATTGGTCAGATGTTTTTTCTATTTTATCCCAAATCAATTTCCACTCGGCTTTCGATTTTGTCAATTTTATAGCTTTTTCATAATGTTGGCGGGCGTTTTGGGCATCGTTGAGTTTTGTATAAAAATCCCCCAAAGCCGACTGGTAATATTGGTTGTTTTCGAGGCCTTCGATACTGAGTAGAGCCTCAATTGCTTTTTGTGGATTCTCAACAAAACCGATGGCTATGGCTTGGTTAAATTTCACAATCGGGCTGGGTTTGATTTGGTCGAGCATTCGGTACAAAACCAAGATAGCCTGCCAGTGAGTAGCCTCAAATGATTCGGCTCGGGCATGGTAAGACGCAATCGCCGCTTCGATGTGGTATTCGCTGATTTCGTTGCCTTCGGACGATTGATTCAAAAAGTAAAAACCATTGCTAATCAGTTCTTTATTCCATTTGTGGCGATTCTGAAATTGTAGCAAAACGATGTTTCCTTCATCATCAATTCGTGCATCAAACCTCGAAGCCTGAAAATACATCAGAGCCAACAACGCTCGGCATTTGGGCTGATTGGTTACCGAATGATTGATTAACAAATGCCCCAGTCGAATGGCTTCTTCGCAAAGGTCTTTTTTGATGACCAAGTCGGTACTGGTTGAGTTATATCCTTCGTTGAAGAGCAGATAAATGACTCGCAAAACATCGTCTAATCGTTCGAGTAATTCATTGCCGATTGGTACTTCGAGTTCGATGTTTTCGGCTCGGATTTTATCTTTGGTGCGGTATAATCTTTTATTGATATTTTCTGGATTTGATAGCAATGCCTTAGCGACTTCTTCGATGCTTAATCCGCACAAAGTCCTCAAAATCAGTGCGATTTGCCCCTCGATTGGTAAAGCAGGATGACAGCACGCAAACATCATTCGTAGCAAACTATCCTCAATCTCGTTGTCAAGAAATAGGTGGTCAATCCGATTTTGCATTCTCTCATCGTTTTGAGTTTGATGTGCGATTTCGGGAGCGATTTCATCAAATAACTTCTCTCTCCGAAGCATATCAACCGTTTTGTTTTTGGCTACCGAATACAGCCACGCCGTCGGGTTTTCGGGAATCCCCTTTAGTTTCCAGTTATCCAATGCCGAAAGCAGCGTTTCTTGCACAATGTCTTGGGCAATATCGTAATTTTTGAAACCAAAGAGACGAGTCAGAACAGCAACCATCTTTCCCGATTCGTGCCGAAAAAGATGGTCAACCAATTGATTTAATTCGTTCATTCTTATTCAAATACTTGGATTTGACGAACCTCGACTCGTCCTTCTGAATCGTAGATTGGGCAACCTTTCGACAACTCGATGGCTTCTTCGATGCTGTCGGCCGTCAGAATCATAAATCCGCCAATGATTTCTTTTCCTTCGGTAAATGGCCCATCGGTAATGACGTGTTTTGAGCCAGAAACTACTTTTCCGGTTGGTAATAAGCCTTCGGTAGAAATCATTTTGCCTTGGGCTGCGATTCCACCAATCCACTGATTCCACTTTGCGATTTCGGCTTGGATGGCTTCGGGCGATAATTCGGCAAATTCGTTTTCGGTTTGGGTTGCATTCCAGAATGCGAGCATGTACTTGTTCATTGTCTTGAAAGTTTAAAGTGTTACAATTTACTGAATTTTTACGAATGACGAACGAAGCGAACCAAACTGGACAAAGCGTTTGACTTTTTTTTAAATATTTTTTTGAACGATAGAAATTATCTTTTTGATTATGTTTTTAATTTTTAGAATATTTGAATTCTAATCTCGAAAAGTAGGCAATGAAAATAAAAAGTCTGATTGGCTGTTGGATATTGAGTGTAAACATGGGTTTTGCTCAAATATATGATGTATGTGTTTATGGTGGTACATCGGCAGGGGTGATTGCGGCATACACGGCAAAAATGTACGGAAAAAAGGTTGTTTTGGTTGAACCAACCGAGCATATCGGAGGGCTTTCGTCGGGTGGATTGGGCCAGACGGATATTGGCAATAAGTATGCTATCACGGGTATTTCTCGCGATTTTTATAGACAAATCGGTCAAAAATACGGTAAACTCGAACAATGGACTTTTGAGCCGCACGTTGCTGAGGGTATTTTTAAAAATTACCTAAAAAAAGCCAATGTTCAAGTGATTTATAATCAACGAATCAAATCGGCGAAGAAAGTCGGGGCAAAAATCCAATCTATTGTTTTAGAATCCTCTAAGCCACCCGCTTCGGGGCAGAAGCCAGTAATTATTCAGGCAAAAGTATTTATTGATGCTACTTACGAGGGCGATTTGATGGCACGTGCGGGAGTCAGCTACACGGTGGGGCGTGAGGCAAATTCGGTTTATAAAGAAACGTGGAATGGTGTTCAACTGCTTGATAAACACCAGTTTCCCGAAGGAATTGACCCTTATAAAGTCGAAGGAAAACCCGAAAGTGGCTTACTTTGGGGAATTAGCTCCGAAAAATTGGCCGAAACTGGCAGTGGAGATAAAAAACTGCAAGCCTACAATTTTAGATTGTGCCTGACGGATAGTGTCGAAAACCAGATTCCGATTACCAAACCCGATGGTTATGATGCTTCGCAGTTTGAATTATTACTACGCTACATCGAAAAAAAGAAACCTCACGAGCTAAACTGGGCATTGATGCACATCCAGCCAATGCCGCACCGCAAGACGGATATTAACAATTCGGGTCCATTTTCGACGGATATGATTGGCGAAAACTACGATTATGCTGATGCCGATTACGAAACCCGCAAGAAAATTATCCAGAAACACGAGCATTACACCAAAAGTCTTTTGTATTTCTTGGGCAATGATGAGCGTGTACCCGAGCATCTGCGTAAAGAAATGAAAAAATGGGGGTATCCGAAGGATGAATACATCAAAAACAAACATTTTAGTCCGCAGATTTATGTGCGAGAAGCCCGTAGAATGTTGGGTGAATACGTAATGACTCAGAATCATTGTGAAGGAAAAGAAATGGTGAATGACGGCATTGGGATGGCGGCCTATACGATGGATTCGCATAATTGCCAGAGAATTGTCATTGAAAAAGACGGAAAAATGATGGTAATGAACGAGGGCGATGTGCAGAAAGGTACTCCAAATCCTTTTCCGATTTCGTACCGAGCCATCATTCCGAAAGCCGCCGAATGCACCAATTTACTCGTGCCAGTTTGCCTTTCGGCGAGCCACATCGCTTATGGTTCTATCAGGATGGAACCCGTTTTTATGGTTTTGGGTCAATCGGCGGCGGTGGCGGCTACAATGGCCATCAATACCAACAAACCTATCCAGCAGATAGATGCCGTGAAGTTGCAGAATGAGCTGAAAACCAATCCGTTATCCAATAAAACGCAAGCTGAAATATTGGTAGATAACGATGATACAAAATCTGTGAAATTGGATGGTGAATGGCAGACCGAACCCAAAGGAGCGGGACGTTATGGTAAAAGTTATTTGATAACTCAACCCAACGAAGACGAAGAAAAATCGGTTTATTTTGTTCCCCAAATTCCGATTTCGAAATCTTACAAAGTTTACCTTTATGTGCCTCGCCACGAAAAAGGAACGAAGAATCTTACGGTAAATATCTGGACTACAGCCGGAAAGAAAAATCTGAACCTGAAAATCAATCAAACCGAGAGCGATTGGCTGTCGCTTGGGTCGTATATGCTCGAAAAGGGCAATAAAAATATGGTAGAAATCAGCACCGAAGGAGCCGATGGTGTCGTAGTTGCCGATGCGGTTTTGTTTGTGCCGAATAAATAGGATTACCTCACGATGGCTACTTTGCCAATCGAACGCTCAGAGCCATCACTCGAAACGCTGAAAACCAGATAAATACCCGTTTGTACGGCCCGACCTTGGTATTGCAAATCCCATGTAGAAGTACCACCATTTGATTTGGCCTCGTGCATGATTCGTCCTGCCGAATCGGTGATTTTGACGGTGGAGTTTTCCATCAACCCCGAAATCGTCAAAACACCATTAAAATTTGGCCTAATTGGGTTCGGAAAAATCCGAATTTGACTCAAATCTTCATTGGGTTCGCTGGCATCGCTTCTGTACGAAATCAAACCTTTGTCGGTCAATATAAAAACTTCTCCGCTACGTCCTTCAATCGCCAAATCTCGAATCGAATTTGACGGAATCGGGCTGTTTTCAACCGTAAATTGCTCCATTAATTCATCGGCCGAGGCATTAAAAACAAAAAGCCCGTTGGCAGTACCAATCCATTTTCTGTTGCCGCCATCTACCGCAATACTGCGTACGTTTTCTTGCAAAAGCAGCCTTCGACGTTGATAGACTGGCGTGTAGGCCTCTGATGTACTCGTGAAAATATTTTCGGATGCCGCCACCACCGCCACGCCGTCGTTTGTGCCTATCCAAATCAATCCATCTCGGTCGAGGGCGATGGTATTTACAGTTGAATTGGGCAAATTCCCTGCTCCACGACCAGCCAAAAAAGTACGACTTCGATTGGTTTTTGGGTCAGTTACCCGCACACCTCTCGATAAAATTTGCCACAAATAACCATTAAAATCGGTGATGTTTTTTGTGAGATTGGGTGCGGTATTGACCAATTTCCATTCGTTATTTTCAAAAATGTTAATTCGCTCGCCGATGGCATAAATTTTCTGGTCTTGAGAGTACAATTCCTCAATTACGCCCTTGATACCATTCGGATTAAAGGTTTTAAAAGCACCATCAAAATTGCTTATCAGTCCATTTACTTCATCGGCAATCCAGAATTTATTGTTTTCATCGGTCTCAATTTCAATTGGTGATACAACAAGCGGATGTGCAGGGAAAGTTGAATTTTTAAATAGTTGATTATCAGAGGTTTGTTTCCAGTTTCCAATGAACTGTATATTGTTGTTGGAACTAAATCTTGTACCTAAAATTGTATTTGAAGTCTTGATGAATATGCTATCACGGGCAAATGTAACCGCCTGAACATTAGGTGTTTGGAGCGTATTTTTTATCTCAAATTTCTGAATATCGAATTCTACCAAACCAAAATCAGCCGCTAAGTATGCCATTTGATTTCGGAACTCAATATGGTTGATTCTTTTGCTATTTTGGATGCTATTGGTGGTTTTTATGAAGTCAATGTTTTGTATTTTTTCGATAATGCCGTTTTGTATCGTAGCAAAGTCGAGATTGCCATTTTGATACGCAATGAGCAGGATTTTAGATGAATTATCGTATCTGATTTGAGAGATTTCAGAATCTGATAAACCATCCAATCTGGTCAGATTAACGTAACGATTATTGATTTTTTCGTAGAAAAATAGCCCGTTTGTGGTAAAACAATAGATATTGCCCTGCACAATCTCTACACCTTTTGCCGAAGAATAATCGGCGTGGGTTCTCCAACTTTCGGTTGGAATTTGAGCGAAAATCCAAAGAGGATTTAATATGAGAAATATAAATTTTAGACGATTTGCCAAAATGAGTTGCAATAAAATACTTTAAATAGCCTTCGACAATCCATAAATTGGGGCTGGGTTTGGAATAAAACCTACTATAATATCTTCTGGATTGACTCCTCGGGCTATTAATTCTTTACTTAGTTTAATATCTGTCCAGTTTTGCTGAATCCAAATTTTATCATCCTTTATGTCGAAATGAAAAACCGTGTCGTGTACAAATTGGTCTTTTAGCCAACCAATGCTCACTAATTGAAAATGATTTCGGTCTTTATCGATAATGATTTGTTGCTCTAAGTCTTGAATATTTGCGTACTTAATTTTCGCATATTCTTCTAAGAACTCTGTCAGAATCTGTTGGTATTTGATTAGTTTTTCCATTTCAAACTCGTTGAATTTATGTCAAAAATAATCAATTTAATGTGTTTTTTCAAGATAACTTTTTGAATGAATGGCTCTTGAAAGAAATTATTGTAAACTGACAAAGGAATTGCCAGATAAAGAATTCTTTCGGGTTCTTCGTCTTCTAAAGCAATCTGATAATTATCATACTGCCCGACGGCTTCATGGAATGCTGAAATAGCCGAATCATCGACAAAAGACTTTATCTCAATTGCAATCTTTTGATTTTCTTTTTCGGCGGCTATTATCTGTTCTGCTCCCAAATCAATAAACATCCTTACATTCCCGATTTTTATGGGGTATGGGTCATGTGTTATAGTCCAGCCTTCCAATTTCAAGGCTTCTTTTACTGACTCGTGGTAAATATCTTTTGCCATGTATTCTACAATTATTCCAATAACGCCAAAACGTCTTCTTTTGATAAAGATTTTACAAAACTTTCTTCGGTTGTGATTAATTCGTCAAATAACCGCTTCTTATTTTTTTGTAAAGCCAAAATCTTTTCTTCGACCGAGTTACGGGTAATAAATTTATACGTAAAAACCGTATTTTTCTGCCCGATTCGGTGGGCTCGGTCAACTGCTTGGGCTTCGATGGCGGGGTTCCACCACGGGTCAAGAATAAAAACGTATTCGGCGGCAGTCAGGTTGAGTCCGAGTCCACCAGCTTTGAGCGAAATCAAAAATATTTTGATTGAATCATCGTTCTGAAACCTGTCAACCTGCTCTTGGCGATTTGTCGTAGCTCCGTCGAGATAGCAATACGAAATTTTGTGATGGTCGAGATAATCTCTAAAAATACTCAGATATTTTACAAACTGACTGAAAATCAACACTTTGTGGCCTTCGTTGATGACCGTCTGTATTTTATGGAAAACATCATCGGCCTTGCCCGAACCATCTTTGTAATTTTCATCGACCATCAAAGGGTGATTTGCCAATTGACGCAATTTGGTAAGCCCCTGCAAAACCATTATTTGCGATTTGGCGATTCCCTCGTTTTCGATTTGTTCTAAAATAAGGTTTCGGTAGTACGATTTTGCCTCTTCATAAACCTTTTCTTGCTGCTCGGTCATGTCGGCGTAGTGGATGTTCTCTACCTTTTCGGGAAGTTCCTTTGCCACCTGCGACTTGTGCCTTCGGAGCATAAAAGGCTTGATTAGGCTAAACAATCGCTTGGTTTTCTTCTCGTCTTGGTATTTTTCTATCGGAATCTGGTATTCGTTTCTAAAAAATGATTGTGTTCCTAAAAGCCCAGGATTGATAAAAGTCATCTGAGTCCATAAATCCATTGTGCTGTTTTCGAGTGGCGTACCCGTCAGAATCAACCGATTAGCACAGTTGAGTTGCATAACGGCTTTTGAAATATTTGAAGTTGGATTTTTTATAGTTTGCGATTCATCCAATATTACGTAATTGAATCGGTAATATTTGATAAAATCAATATCTAAACGTAAGATTCCGTACGAGGTCAAGATGATGTCGTATTGGTCAAATTGTTCGGTGTTTTTTTCTCGATAAGTACCAGTATAGATAAAGAATTTGAGATTTGGGGTAAATTTTTCAATCTCTTTTTGCCAATTATAAATCAGCGAAGTTGGCATTACAACGAGCGATGGCTCTTGGATTCCCAGTTCTTTTTGCGATTGTAATAATGAAAGCGTCTGGACGGTCTTGCCGAGGCCCATATCGTCTGCTAAACATCCTCCAAATTTGTATTCTGCCAAGAAACGCATCCAGTCATATCCAGCCTTTTGATAAGGTCGAAGTGTTGCAATTAACCCATTTGGAGCGTTGTAATTCTCCATTTCTTCAAATGTTCTCAGTTTTTCGAGCTTACGATTCATAACCGAATACGCCAAGCCTTCATTGCTCAAATCTTGTATTAAAACAAGATGGTGTTTTTTGAGAGTTAATGCTTCATCGTCTGATGGTTCGCTGAATGCAAATAGTTCGGAGTATCTTGTAAACCACTCTTCGGGAATAACCGCAATTTGCCCGTTTGGTAGGGTAAATTCTTTCTTTCGCGATAAAATGAGATTCCGAAGTTTGATAAACGGAATCTGAAATTCACCAAATTGAACAATAGCTTTAATATCAAACCAGTCGCGTTGTTCTTCGATGTGTACTTCAATAGACGAATATCCTAAAAAATAAATTTTCTGATTTGAATTCTCTTGCTGACGAACCTCAAAATTGTATTCTCCTAATATTTTGGCGTTTCGCTGTACCCAAGATAAGGCTTGGATTTTGGGCAATGAGCATCGCCCTTGACGGATGTCTAAACCCAAATCTTTGAGCAAAACGATTTTGTCTTTTTCGTCTTTTAAATCTCGTTTTACTTTATGAAAAAGCCAGTTTCCGTCTTGTTTTTCGACATTTACGTAAGATTCGGCCGAAAAACTATCGAATCTGAACGTGAAATCACCGTACTGAAAAGATAAATCGAAGGTGATTTTGTTGTTTTCTTCGTCATTCTCCTCTTCTTCAGAATCGTTATTATCAAAAAGCAATACTGCATTTTTGCTCGAAACGGTACTTATTTCGTTGAGTAATAAGACTGGTTTGGCAATGTATTTCTCGAATTTTATCTCAAAACCTTTGGCAAAAACATCGAATTGTGCAATCAGCGGAGCGATGAATTTATGGTAATAAGTGTCTTCGATATTGCGAGGAATCACAATATGGCTTTTATTGAGAAATGGTTTGAGTTTTTTGCCATCTACGTGCTTCTCGAAATGATAAAGTTTGTTTTCGACCAAGAGCCAAGCTGGTTCTTCGCAAAGAATTTGGGCGTTTTTAAATTGAAAGTTCACTTTTTCGCCCGCACATTTTACACTCGGAAAATAATGCGTATTTTCTTCATTTCGGATAAAATTAAAGAAAACCCTCGCACCCTCACCGACAAAATGGATGGTCTCACGAATGGGGTCGCCGTCTTGTCCCATCGCAAAAATCTTTTTGTTTTCGAGACGTTTCAAAACCTCCGCTCTGATTTTCTCCATGTAGCCATGTATGGTTTCTCGGAGTAGCTTGTCGCCTTTTTCGGAATCGTAAACTTTTAAGAAAAAATCTACCGCAGAAAGCCTCTTTTGATTGAATTTTTTTAGGATTGCGTCTTGCTGAATCCCGTCGATGAGTTTAACCAACTCAAAATCGGCGGCATCGAGTCGCTCCGAAAATTCTTTGATATTTTTGGATGAAACACTTTGATTTTGGAGTGTTAATTCTCCTTTTGAGTTGATTTGAACAACAAACGCCTCAAAAATAAAACCCAAATATTCGTGTTCGAGTAGCGAATATACAATCTGAAAAGGTTGTAGGGTAGATACTTTCATAATCTCAAAATATAATGCACGTTTTGTGGAACATCGGCGAAACTTTACCGAATAGGCAAAAAATACTTATGTTGTGAATTTGCCAAGCTACAAAACTACGCAAAAATCACATTCGGAAGGTTTCATAAAAGTTATTAAATGGTAATCGTCGTTTCGGTTATCAGATTAGGTGAATAACGAACTTATCAAAAATTATCTACAATTGCAAATAATTTTATCCAACGGAAGAATAATAAACCGAAATCTGAATAATCCTTTCGATTTATTTTAATCCAGATGTCAATAAAAGCGTTAAATATCAGCGAGTTAGTTCGATAATATCGAAGTCGTATTCGTTTTTGTCATTTTTCTCAAATGAAATCCGATTTACCTCTTTCCATTCTGAGTGATTAAATTCAAAATGCGTATCTCCGTCGATTTCGGCGTGTACTTCGGTAAGATAAATCTTGTTGGTAAGTCCCAACGCTTGTCGATATACGTTTCCGCCGCCAATGATGAAGATTTCGCCATTTTGTTCTAATTTTTTGGCTAATTCGATAGCTTTTTCAATAGAATTCACAACGTGACAACCTTCAATTTGTAGATTTTCTTGTCGGCTAATAATGATATTGATACGGTTGGGGAGGGCTTTGCCGATGGAGTCGAAGGTTTTGCGACCCATGATGATTGTGTGGCCAGTTGTGAGCTTACGAAATTGTTTTAGGTCGTCCGACAAACGCCAAAGCAATTGATTGTCTTTTCCGATGGCTCCGTTTTTTGCAACTGCTACGATGATAGATATATTCATTGGGTTTGTTCTTTGCTAAAATTGTTTGCAAAGATAATCAAGGGTATTGATAAAAATAAAACCCTCCGTTAAGTGAGGAGGGTTTCGTATGATATTAAGAGTTAGGAATCACTCTTTTTGCATTTGAATAACGCTTCTGTACGGCATCCCAATCTACAACATTCCAAAACGCATCAATGTAATCTGGGCGTTTGTTCTGGAACTTCAAATAATAAGCGTGTTCCCAAACATCAAGACCCAATACTGGAATCCCTTTTTTCTCAGCAACATCCATCAACGGATTATCCTGATTTGGTGTAGAAGTAATAAATAATTTTTCGTTTTCATCAACACAAAGCCAAGCCCAGCCCGAACCAAAACGACCAATAGCTGCCTTTTTGAATTCGGCTTTGAAGTTTTCTAACGAACCCCAAGTTTCGTCGATAGCTGCACCCAAAGTGCTTGAAGGAGCACCACCACCGTTTGGCGAAAGGATATTCCAGAACAAATCGTGGTTGAAATGCCCACCACCATTATTACGAACCGGAGCAGGATATTTGCTGATATTAGCCAAAAGGTCTTTCAAATCGATGTTTTCCATCTCAGTGCCAGCGATAGCGGCGTTAAGATTTGTAACATAAGCGTTATGATGACGACCATGATGGATTTCCATCGTTGCTTGGTCGAAATGTGGTTCCAACGCGTTACTTGCGTATGGAAGAGGGGCTAATTCATATGCCATAATTAGATTTCAAGTTTAAAGTTTTGAGTTTTACAAGTTCTCGTTTTATTAGTCTTGTAACGCTAACAAGTAAATTTATGTTCGTACAATTAGCTTTTTTTTCGTTATTTGCAGATATTATTCGACCTTAAAAAGATTTATTTGAATGAGAAAATTGCTGATATTCAGTATTTTGTGGATTTTATTTTCGTGTAATAAGCAAATCACGACAAATATTACGGTTGAGAAGTTTGTTCCAGATTACGAGCTAAATCGTTTTGAGAATGAAATCAAAGCCTATGAAAAACAAGATTCGCTTAATGGGATTCAGAAAGGTAAAATTCTCTTTTACGGAAGCTCAAGCTGGCGATTATGGAAAAACATGGAGGCTGATTTAGCACCTTTATCGGTTCTCAATAGAGGTTTTGGTGGATGCACGATTCCCGAACTCATTTATTATGCCGATAGAATGGTTTACAAATACGAACCAAGTGCAATCGTGATTTATGGCGGAGAAAATGATTTGAATGGTGGCAAAGAGAAATCTGCTGAGCAGGTTTTTGAATCGTACAAAGAATTGACGAGTACGATTTGGAAGAAATTGCCGAATACTAAGTTTTATTTTGTCTCAATGAAACTATCACCATCCAGAAGAAAAAACTGGGATAAAGTAAACAAAGGCAATGATTTAATCAAGAATTATTCAAAAGGTAAACGCTTAGGATACATCGACATAAATCAATTACTTTTTGATGATAAAGGCTTAGTAAAGAAGGAGTTATACACCCGAGATAGCCTGCACTTAAACCAAAAAGGATATGATGAATACGCCAAATTAATGAAACCTATTCTTGGCAAAAAGTAGAAGAGATTGTACTTACCGTAAAATAAACTTATTGTTAATAAAGTTGATTTGTATCACGATACATAGTAATTTTGTGTTTGATTTTTAGTGAAACCAATAAACTTAGCTACTATTAGCTTAGTTTAGAAATATCCCAATATTCTGATGCTTAGAAAAATATACATCATTCTATTACTACTTATCCCACTGACAACCGCACTCGCACAAAGCGTTGATGAGCTTTCTGATGACCAGATTCAGCAATTTATGAGGCAGGCTCAAGAAAGCGGAATGACAGAAGAGCAATTAGCAGCAGCTGCTGCAGCAAAGGGTTTTACAGCGAGCGATATAGTGAAGTTTAAAGAGCGAATGATGCGTTTACAAGCAGACAAGAAAACTGTAGGAGCAGTAAACACTACAAATACCAATCGCAAACTTAATGATACTACTACAGTTCAAGTACAAAAACTTACTCCAAAACAACTCGCAAAAGAAGATAGTACAGCCGAAAGAAGAAATAAAATTTTTGGATTAAGTCTATTTAATAACGAAAAGCACACGTTTGAGCCTAATTTAAGGATACCAACACCTAAAGGTTACATTTTGGGGGCAGACGATGAATTGACAATTACAATTACAGGATTTGCTTACAAAAACTACACTGCAAAGATTTCTCCTGAAGGTACTATCCAAATCGAAAACTTGAGTCCTATCTATGTAAATGGACTCACAATCGAGCAAGCTCGTGAACGAATTGTGAATCGTCTCAAAACACTTTATGGTGGGCTAAATACAAATGGTGGAAGCCTCTCGGCTGATGTGACTTTAGGCAATATCCGTAGTATAAAAGTAACCGTAATTGGAGAGGCTGTCAAACCAGGAACATATACAGTTCCTTCTTTGGCAACGGCGTTTCATGTTTTGTACGCTTGTGGTGGTCCATCTGAAATTGGTTCTTTACGAAGCATCGAAATTTTTAGAAGAGGAAAAATCATCAGAACATTAGATATTTATGATTTTCTGTTGAAAGGAGATGCCAAGGATGATATAATGCTTCAAGACCAAGACATCATTCGTATTCCATATATTGAAACAAGAATCTCGTTAATGGGCGAAGTTAGAAACCCCAAGCAATTTGAAATAAAAAAAGGAGAAACACTTAAAGACGTTTTTGGATTTGCGGGGGGCTTTAATGAAGTAGCATATTCCAAAGCTGTGAAAGTGAGAAGAGTTACTCCAATTGAGTTTAAAATTTTAACGGTGACCCAACAAGAATTTGCTTCATTTATTCCCCAAAAAGGCGATATTGTTGAGGTTGATGCTGTTACAAATAGATTTGAAAATTTGGTTGTATTGAAGGGGGCAGTTTACAGACCGGGTAATTATGAGTTAGAAAACGGCTTGACATTAGCAAAATTAATTAAACAAGCAGAGGGCCTTAAAGAGGATGCTTTCAAGCAACGAATTTTAATTAGAAGACAAAAAGAAAACCTTGATTTAGAAACTATTTCGATAGATTTTGAGAAGATAATAAAAGGAGAAACCGAGGATTTTAGATTAGTTCGCCAAGATACGGTCATTATAAAAACCTACGGTGAGTTAAGAGAGAACAGGCTTGTTTACATTGATGGGGCAGTTAATAAAGCAGGGTCTTATCCATATACTGAAAACCTAACAATTGCAGAGGTTGTCGCACTGGCTGGTGGATTTTCTGATGGTGCAGAGGTGACAAATATAGAGGTAGCAAGACGCATTAAGGAAGACACTATCGGAATTCCGAAAGAGCAAAGCGTTAAGATTTTGTATGTTAAAGTAGATAGAGGGCTCAAAATGAATCCAGAGTTTGATAAATTCATACTGAATCCATTTGATAGAATTTATATTCGTAGGCTGGCAAGATATGAAGAACAGAAGAACGTAATAATTACTGGAGAGGTCTTTTACCCTGGTCCTTATGCTTTAAGAGATAAAACCGAAAAAATTGCAGATTTGATAGCCAAAGCAGGAGGTATGAAAAGCGAGGCCGATTTATCAGGAGCAAGATTTACCCGTGGAGGTAAAGTTATAGGTCTTGATTTAACGAAAATTCAAAAAGATAAGTACGACCCAAATAACCTACTACTTACTACAGGTGATGCATTAGATATTCCTCGTAAAAAGGAAACAGTTACAATTACAGGACAAGTTTATAATCCGATAACAGTTCCGTACCAACCAGAACTAAAACTAAAAGATTATGTAGATTTATCTGGAGGTATGACTGATAGTGCTTTTGTTAGAAAGATTTATGTGAAATATGCAAACGGTAGTTTAGACAGAACTCGTAACTTTTTTGGAATCAAGATTTATCCCAAAATTGAGAATGGTTCTGAGATATACGTACCAGTAAGACGTAAAGCTAAGTGGACACCAGCAGAAAGAATAGCGGTTAGCTCGGCTCTGGTATCAATCGCAACAATTTTGGTAACAGTTCTAAGATTAGGTTCGGGAAATTAATTTATGGAAGAATACAAAGACGAAACATTTTCGATTAATATAAAAGCATTTTTCCAAATTGTTTGGAAAGAAAAGATACTAATATTTATTGTTACAATATTTATTGCACTGATTGGTGTTTTATATGCCCTTTTAGCCAGAGAAGAGTTTTCATCTTCTGGTAAAATACTCCCAGAAATACAAAGCAAGAGTGCTGGTGGGCTTAGTCAATTTGCTGGGCTTGCAAGTCTTGCTGGGGTTGATTTAGGTAGTATGTCTGGTGGTGGAGCAGATGCAGTAAGACCCGACTTATACCCTGATTTATTAAAAGCAACTCCTTTCTTTTTGGAACTCTCTAATGTTAAAGTTAAAACTAAGGATGGTAAAGAACAGACTTTTGCGAGTTTTTATGATAAATATGTATTAGATAACGATATAAAGGAAGAGGATAAGAAGCTGAAATTTCCAGTTAGTAAAGATTACATTGCCGTAAATTATCAAACTGAAAAAAATTTAAAGGACTTACGCAAAAGAATTGTCGCAAGCTATGACAAAAAAACGGGGGTTATTACAATTGATGTAAAAATGCCAGACCCACTTGTGGCTGCTCAAGTTACAAACTTCAGCATGAAATATCTAACTAACTATATTATTACCTATCGAACTGAAAAGGCAAAAAAAGACTTACAATTTTTAGCAGATAGATTGAGCTCAGCAAAGGGTAAATATTATACAAATCAAGAGAAAAAAGCTCAATATAGTGACCAGTTTCAGTTGGGTACCATTAAACTACAATCAGCTGATGTTCAACGCGAGAGAATCGAGTCAGAGTACAAATTGACTTCTAATATTTACAATGGTTTGTTGCAGAAGTACGAAGAAGCCAAAATGAAGCTGCAACAAGAAACACCCGTTTTGAAAGTTCTCGAACCGCCAGTTGTACCCAATAAAAGAACCGAACCAAAGAGGGTTATCGTTGTCGCACTTGCAGGGGTGTTAGGTATAATTTTAGGAATAGGTGTTGCACTTATTAGAAAAAGTAATTATAAATTAATCATTGAATCTCAATCTTGATAATATAAAGATAGCAGTTATCGGTCTTGGTTATGTAGGGCTGCCCTTAGCTGTTGAATTCAGTAAAAAATATCAAACTATTGGCTTTGATATTGATGTGAATCGTGTTGAAGAATTGAGAAATACAATCGATAGAAAAAACGTACTTCCAGACTTCTCAATTGACTCTAACTCAAAGTTATCTCTTTCATCATACAAGCAAGATTTAGAGAATTGTCATATTTACATAATTACAGTCCCAACCCCGATAAATAATTACAATAAACCTGATTTATCACAACTTATTTTAGCTTCTGAGACAGTTGCAAAATCCCTCCGAAAAGGCAACATTGTAGTTTATGAATCAACTGTTTATCCTGGGTGTACAGAGGATGATTGTGTCTCTGTTTTAGAAAAAGAAAGCGGACTGAAATTTAACATAGATTTCTTCTGTGGGTATTCACCCGAAAGAATAAATCCAGGTGATAAGTCAAGAAAACTAACGGATATTGTAAAAATCACCTCAGGTTCTACTCCTGATGTTGCTAATTTTATTGATAATCTATATAAATCAATCATTCCTGCAGGAACATACAGAACCTCATCTATCAAAATTGCTGAAGCAGCTAAGTTGATAGAAAATTGCCAGAGAGATATAAATATTTCATTTGTGAATGAGTTGGTTCTTATCTTCGATAAAATGGGGATTAGCACCAAAGAAGTATTAGAGGCAGCCAAAACTAAATGGAATTTTTTAGATTTTAGACCGGGCTTAGTAGGCGGACATTGTATAGGAGTTGACCCTTATTATTTGATTCACCAATCAGAGAAATTTGGCTATACTCCCCAGCTAACAACTGCAGGAAGAATGGTGAATAATACAATGCCTATTTATGTTGCAAATTGTATTATCAAGAAATTAGTTGTTCAAAAAACTGATATTAATGCCACAAAATGTTTAATTTTGGGCTTTTCTTATAAACCAAACACGTCTGATTTTAGAAATACTAAAGTCGTTGATATTTATCATGAGTTAAAATCATTTGGTTTGATGGTAGATATTTTTGACCCATTGGTGAATATTGATGAAGTAAAAAAAGAGTATGCTGTTCAATTGCTCGAAAATCTTTGTATTGACGAATATCAGATTGTATTAAAATTAGTTGACCATACTATTTTTCAAGATTTAAAACATCATAATATAATTAGTTTAGAAGATATTTTTGGATGAAAAAAGCACTCATAACAGGCATTACCGGACAAGATGGTGCTTATTTAGCAGAATTTTTGCTTGATAAAGGATACGAAGTTCATGGTATTAAACGCCGTTCTTCGCTATTTAACACTGCTCGTATTGACCATTTATATGAAGATTTGCATGAAAAAAATGTGAAATTTATCCTTCATTATGGTGATTTGAGCGATTCGACGAATATTATTCGTATTATTCAAGAAGTACAACCTGATGAAATCTATAATCTCGGAGCGATGTCGCACGTGAAGGTTAGTTTTGACGAACCTGAATATACCGCTCAAGTTGATGGAGTGGGTACTTTGAGAGTATTAGAAGCTGTTCGTATATTAGGATTGACCGAAAAAACCAAGATATATCAAGCGTCAACGTCAGAGTTATATGGGTTAGTGCAAGAGGTTCCTCAGAGAGAGACAACTCCATTTTATCCTCGTTCGCCTTATGCAGTTGCTAAGTTATACGCTTATTGGATAACTGTGAACTACCGTGAAGCTTACAATATGTATGCTTGTAATGGTATTTTGTTCAACCACGAATCGCCATTAAGAGGTGAGACTTTCGTAACTCGTAAGATTACACGTGCAGTTGCTCAGATAGCCTTGGGGCAGCAAGATTGTTTGTTTTTGGGTAATTTAGATGCCCAAAGAGATTGGGGTCATGCTAAAGATTACGTAGAGGCTATGTGGTTGATTCTACAACAAGAAAAACCCGAAGATTTCGTGATTGCTACCGGTATTACAACACGGATTCGTGATTTTGTAAAAATGTCATTTGCCGAAGTAGGAGTTACGCTAAGATTTGAAGGTGAAGGTGTCGATGAGGTAGGCTATGTTGAAGAATGTTCAAATCCGCTTTATCAGTTGCCTATCGGAAAGAAGGTTGTTGCGGTGGACCCTAAGTATTTTAGACCAACCGAAGTAGAGCTATTGATTGGAGACCCAACCAAAGCAAATGAAAAGTTGGGTTGGAAACCAAAATATGACCTAAAGAGCCTTTGCAAAGAAATGGTAGAGGCCGATTTGAAGTTATTTCAGTAAGATTAAATTTCCCTTTAAGGGATTAGAATATGATACTTAAAGGAAAAAAAGTATTAGTTACAGGTGCCGATGGATTTATCGGAAGCCACCTCGTTGAGCGTTTATTGGCCGAAGGTTGCCAAGTAAAGGCATTCGTCTATTATAATTCGTTCAATAGTTGGGGTTGGTTAGATACTTTTAGTAAAGAGACTTTATCTCAGATTGAAATATTTTCGGGCGACGTCAGAGACCCACACGGGGTTCGAGAAGCGGTTAAGGGTGTCGATGTTGTTTTTCATTTAGCAGCCTTAATCGCCATTCCGTATAGTTATTATTCTCCCGAAAGCTACGTTGATACCAATATCAAGGGTACTTTGAATATTTTGCAGGCTTGCCGCGATTTGAATGTCGAGAAGTTACTCGTTACTTCAACATCTGAGGTTTATGGTACTGCACTTTATGTACCGATTGACGAAAAACACCCTCGCCAAGGTCAATCTCCTTATTCTGCTACAAAAATCGGAGCCGATTCTTTGGCCGATTCATTCTATCGGAGTTTCAATTTACCCGTAATCATTGTTCGACCATTCAATACCTATGGCCCGAGACAATCGGCAAGAGCGGTGATTCCGACAATCATCACTCAATTATTGAACGGAGCAGAGCAAATCAAACTTGGAGCATTACACCCAACTCGTGATTTATTATTCGTAAAAGATACCGCCAATGGTTTTGTAGAAATTGCTAAATCTGAAAAAACCAACGGCCAAGAAATAAACATCGCAACACAGAACGAGATTTCGATTCTGGATTTGGCCGAAAAATTGATTTCTTTGATAAATCCCAAAGCACAAATCGTTAGCGACGATGTGAGGCTAAGACCCGAAAAAAGCGAAGTGGAGCGTTTGCTTGGAAGCAACCAAAAAATCAAAGAATTGACGGATTGGACTCCTAATTCTACGCTCGAACAAGGTCTTTTGCAGACAATAGAATGGTTTTCGGATAAAAATAATTTGAGTAGATATAAATCTGACATTTACAACGTATGATACCACTCTCAGTTCCCAATCTTGCTGGTAACGAATGGCAATACATCAAAGATTGCTTAGATACCAATTGGGTATCGTCGGTGGGGTCTTATGTCAATAAATTTGAACAGATTACTGCTGAGTTTGTTGGGTCAAAGTATGCGGTGGCTACCTCTAATGGAACATCGGCCATCCATATTGCCTTAAAATTGGCTGGGGTTCAGCAAGGAGATTTAGTAATTGCTCCAAATATCACATTCGTAGCTACCATAAATGCCATTAAATACACAGGAGCAAACCCTGTTTTGGTTGATATTGACCCAAATACATGGCAAATGGACTTAGATTTGTTGGAAGATTTTTTACAGAATCAAACCTCCAATCAAGGTGATTATTGCTTACATAAGGCTACTAATCAAAAAATTAAAGCCATAGTACCAGTGCATGTATTGGGCAATATGTGTGATATGGATAAGCTGATGCGTATTGCTCAACAGTATAATTTGAAAGTGGTTGAAGACTCGACCGAAGCTCTTGGAAGTTATTACAAGGGTAAGCACGCAGGTACATTCGGCTTATTTGGTACATTAAGTTACAATGGCAATAAACTCATAACGACTGGCGGTGGAGGAATGATTTTGACCGATGATGAGACCCTCGCAAAAAGAGCTAAACACCTCACAACAACGGCCAAAGCAGACCCAAAAGAGTATTTCCATGATGAAGTAGGCTACAATTATCGTTTGGTTAATATTTTAGCAGCGATGGGCGTGGCACAAATGGAGCAGTTAGAAGGATTTTTGAAAAGAAAAATAGAGATTAGAGATTTTTATAACGCTCAATTATCAAGTATTGAGGGTTTTGCTAATCAACAAATTTTGACGGATGTAAAACCTAATAATTGGCTTTATACGGTCAAATTGCCAAAGGCAAAAGAGTTATTGGTACATTTGCGTGAACATAAAATCGAGGCTCGCCCGTTTTGGGTTCCGATGAATCAACTGCCCGCTTGCTCTACGGATTTATACATCAGCAAAGACAATTATTCAGAAAAAATATATCAGAATTGTGTCAGTTTGCCGTGTTCGACCAATATCACGGATGAAGAATTGACACAAGTAGTAGCTTTAGTTCAAGGATTTTACCAATAAAAGGGGCTTATGCTATCTAAAATCATACTTATCGGCGGCGGAGGGCATTGCCATGCTTGTATAGATGTCATCGAATCTACGCAGCAGTATGAGATTGTGGGTATTATTGATACAAAAGAGAAAATTGGGCAAGAGGTTTTGGGTTATCGGATAATTGGAGAAGACAGCGATATTCCAAGCCTAATCAATGATGATACCTACTTCTTGATTACAGTTGGACATATCAAATCTCCACATGTACGAAAGAAGATTTTTGATAATTTGCTCAAAGATAAAGCCCAAATCGCCACGATTATTTCGCCTTTGGCACATGTTTCTAAACATAGTCGAATCGGAGCTGGAACAATTATCATGCACCGAGCGATTGTGGGACCAAATGTAGAAATTGGCACTAACACAATCATTAATACCAATGCCGATATCGAACATGATAGTAGGGTAGGTGCAAATTGTCATATTTCGACTCATGCAGTATTGAATGGAAATTGTATCGTGGGCGATGACGTATTTGTAGGTAGCAATTCAACGCTTTTTCAAGGAGTACAAATCATTGATAATGTGGTGATTAGTGCAGGAAGTGTTGTCCGTAAAAATATTAAGAAGTCAGGTGTTTATCTAAATAATCAGTTTATTGCCAATGTCTAAAACCATCATCATAGCCGAAGCAGGAGTAAACCACAACGGAAGCATCGAACTTGCCAAAAAGCTCATAGATGTTGCGGCCGATGCTGGGGCTGACTATGTGAAATTTCAGACATTTAAAGCTAATAAAATTGCTTCAAAACAGGCTCAAAAAGCTGATTATCAACAACAAACAACCGATAAAGCCGAAAGCCAATTAGAGATGTTGAAGCGTTTGGAATTGAGTGAAGAGGCACATCTCGAATTGATTGGATACTGCAAAACGAAAAATATTGCATTTTTATCGACCGCTTTCGATTTCGAGAGCATAGAATTACTTAAAAGTTTCGGAATAACGCTTGGGAAAATTCCTTCGGGAGAATTAACAAATTTGCCTTTTCTAAGAAAAATGTCGAAAGCATTTCCACAAATTATTCTTTCGACAGGCATGGCAGATTTAGATGAAATCAAGGCGACTATTCAGGCATTGATTGCGAGCGGAACTTCCCAAGAAAATCTCACAGTTTTGCATTGCAATACCGAATATCCAACTCCGTTCGAGGATGTCAATCTGAAAGCAATGCTTACGATTGGAGAGGAACTTGGCGTTAATATTGGGTATTCTGACCATACTTTGGGTATCGAAGTGCCAATCGCTGCGGTGGCATTGGGGGCGAAAGTAATAGAAAAGCACTTCACACTCGACCGTAACATGGAAGGCCCTGACCATAAGGCATCGCTCGAACCACTCGAACTGAAAGCGATGGTCTCGGCGATTCGGAATATTGAAAAAGCTACGGCTGGCGATGGAGTTAAGGTCGCATCAAATTCGGAATCAAAAAATAAGGCGATTGCTCGAAAAAGCATTGTAGCAGCCACGAATATTCAAAAAGGCGAAACTTTTACTGAAGAAAATCTTACCGTGAAGCGTCCAGGTACGGGAATTAGTCCGATGAATTGGGATAAAGTAATCGGAAAAATTGCAACAAAAGATTTTTTGGAAGACGAATTGATAGAACTGTAGAAACACGCCGTGGCGTGTTCCCTACCGAAACACATTTGATAATTAAATTGAAAAAAATCTGCATCATAACAGGAACTCGGGCCGAATATGGATTGCTTTCACCACTGATGAAGGCAGTGCAAGATGATGCTGCTTTTGAATTACAAATTATCGCAACGGGTATGCACCTGTCCCCTGAGTTTGGACTGACGTACAAGGAAATCGAAAAAGATGGTTTTGTAATAAGTGAGAAAGTAGAAATGCTACTTTCGAGTGATTCGGACGCAGGGATTACAAAATCAACAGGCTTAGGAATGATTGGATTTGCCGATGCTTTTATTCGATTGAGACCCGATTTGGTGATTTTACTGGGAGATAGATTTGAGACATTTGCCGCAGCAACGGCGGCCTATTTGGCTAAAATTCCGATTGCTCATTTGCACGGTGGAGAAGTGACAGAGGGAGCCACTGACGAAGGTTTAAGGCACGCGATTACCAAAATGTCTTACTTCCATTTTACTTCGACCGAGGCTTATCGTAAGCGGGTGATACAGTTGGGCGAGTCGCCCGAAAGAGTGTTTAACGTCGGAGCAATCGGGATTGATAATATCAAACAACTTGATTTATTATCTCAACAACAGCTTGAAGACAACTTAGGATTTGCTTTAGATAAACCTTTTGTTTTAGTAACTTACCATCCTGTTACACTCGAAAATAACTCGGCGGAGTCTCAATTTAATGAATTATTGAAAGCACTTTCAGATTTTGAAGACCTAAAAATAATCTTTACCAAACCCAATGCCGATGCAAATGGGAGGGTAATTATCAGTTTAATTGATAAATTTGTGGCTGAAAATATAGGTAGAGCAATTGCATTTACGAGTTTAGGGCAATTACGTTATCTATCTCTGATGCAATTTACAACTGCTGTTGTTGGTAATTCGTCGAGTGGAATCATCGAAGCTCCATCTTTTGGTATTCCGACTGTAAATATCGGCGATAGACAAAAAGGTCGAGAGCGAGCCGAAAGCGTGGTTGATTGTGGATACACCGAGGATGAAATCAATAATGCTTTAAATCAAGTCATTTCGACTGATTGGCAGAAGAAATCAAAGGGAGTTGAGAATGTCTATGGAGATGGAAAAACCACGCAAAGAATATTAGAAATTTTGAAAAATAACGATAAAATTAGCCTAAAGAAGCCTTTTTACGATTTATTAAATTAATAATTCTTCGTAGGATTGGGTTTGCAAACCCAATCCTACGAAGAATTTGATTATTTTCTGCATGAATAACCTCTTACTTTCATCGAAATCTACCGCACGTGAAGCCCTTCGAAAGCTCAATAGCTTCGGATTTATGGCTCCAGTGTTGTTTATATTTGATGAAAATGAGAAAATAGTGGGCTCGTTGACGGATGGAGATATTCGCAGGGGGCTTTTGCAGGAACTTCAAATAGATGATAGTGTCGAGAAATTTATGTATCGAAATTTTCGATGCTTGTTAGAAAATCAGTTTAATAAATCGGATTTACAGATATTCAAAAATCTAAATATTCGATTTGTTCCAGTTTTAAATACTGATAATCAGTTAATTAAAATCCTTGACCTCAATAATACTAAGGCACAGCTACCTCTCAGTGCAGTGATTATGGCTGGTGGAAAAGGTGAGCGACTATTACCACTTACCGAAAAGACCCCAAAACCCATGCTCAAAGTGGGGGATAAGCCCATCATCGAGCATAATATTGATAGACTGATTCAGTTCGGGATTACAGACATTACCATCTCGATTCGTTATCTCGGCGAACAAATCCAAGGTTATTTTGGAGATGGTAGCTCAAAAAATGCTACAATCAAATACATTACCGAAGACCAACCACTTGGTACAATCGGGGCATTGCGAAAAGTAGAGTCTTTTGGCCATGAGAATGTCTTGTTGATGAATTCAGATTTATTGACAAATATTGATTTTGAACATTTCTTTGATGTTTTTAATGCCGAAAATGCTGATATGGCTGTGGCTACAATCTCTTACGATGTCAATGTGCCGTATGCTGTAATGGAGTTTTCGGGAGGAAAGAGGGTAAAAGGTTTTAGAGAAAAACCGAGATATACTTATTTTTCAAATGCTGGGATATATATATTGAAAAAAGAATTGGTAAATCGAATTCCTGCCAATCAAAAGTACGATGCTACCGACCTAATGACTGATTTGATAGACTCAAATCTAAAATTAGTTGCCGAACCAATACACGGATACTGGCTTGATATTGGACGTATCGAAGATTTTTTTAAAGCCCAAGAAGATATAAAATTTCTAAGATTTTGATGTTTGAAGAAACGCTATTTTTGATACCTGCAAGAGGTGGTTCAAAGGGTATTCCACACAAAAATATCAAGCCTTTGGCTGATAAACCGCTGATTCATTACAGTATTGAATACGCTCGTTTGTTTACGTCGGATGAGAATATTTGTCTCTCAAGCGATGACCCAAAAATTATCGCATGTGCCAACCAAATAGACTTAGATGCACCCTTTATTCGACCTGCTGAATATAGTACCGACACGGCAAGTTCGTTCGAGGTAATGAGGCATGCAATTCAATTTTATGAACAAAAAGGAATAAAATACAAGAAACTCATATTGTTACAGCCGACCTCTCCATTTCGAGAAAAAGAGCATTTGATGGAAGCATTTGAGATTTTCGACGATAAAACTGAGGTTGTGGTATCAGTTTGCGAAGTAAAACATAATCCATACTTTAATTTGTACGAAGAATCTAACAACGGACTTCTAAAAATTTCAAAAGGTGATGGCCAATTCACACGACGACAAGATTGCCCGCCAGTGTATGCTTTCAATGGCTCAATATATATCTTTGATGTAGAGAAATTGAAGGTTAGTAATACATTCAAAGACTTTACAAAAATTAAAAAATATGTGATGTCTGAGATTTTTTCCGTAGATTTGGATTCCCCAAAAGACTGGGAACAAGCTGAGTTCTACTTAAATAAACAATAACTGCTGTTTACCGTAAAATAAATTGTACAAAAGTAAGTTTGGGGGTTTATAGTATTAGTAGTATATTTGGAAAATATATTACTAATATAAAATCAGTTTATTTACGTTTCCAAGTCTTTTGCCGTGAGTTTATAATTGGTTCCCTGTTGATTCTTATAATTATTTGTTGTCTGTGGAACATTTAAAGTAGAATAATACCGAAATATATTCTGTATTAGTTTTAACTATGGCAATTAACATATCGAGATTAAAAAGTTTACTAAAGGGTATAACTTGGAGAGTTATTGGAACTCTTGACACCATAATAATAGCATTTGTGGTTACTGGTAATGAATTGAAGGCTGTTTCAATTGGAGGTATAGAAGTCTTTACTAAAATTATATTATATTATTTTCATGAACGATTATGGAATAGACTACCAGAAAGTTACTTCAAATATTTATTCAGAAAGAAACAAGTTGTAGAGTATAAAGAAGTCCATCCTGATTCTGATTGGTTAATAAGTAGATATGATAGAGAAAAACAATTGCAGCAAACAGGTGTTGTGATTTGGATGACAGGGCTTTCTGGTTCAGGTAAAACGACTATAGCAAAAAACCTTGAAAAAAAATTGCATGATGAGGGTAAAGTTTGTAGGGTGCTTGATGGTGATATCTTGAGAACAGGCCTCAATTCTAATTTAGGTTTCTCGGAAGAGGATAGAATAGAAAATATAAGGAGAGTAGCAGAGGTAGCAAAAATACTGTTAGATTCTGGAATAATTGTAATCGTTTCGCTCATCACACCCAAAGAATCAATGAGAAAAATAGCCAGGGATATAATTGGAGAGAATGACTTTAGATTGGTGTTTGTTGATACACCACTTGAGGTTTGTGAGCGTAGAGATGTAAAAGGCTTATATGCTAAGGCAAGGAAAGGTGAAATTAAAAATTTTACGGGTATTTCTTTAAATAATATTTATGAAGAACCTTTGATTTATGATTTGGCTATAAAAACACATAATGTAAATGTAGATTTGTGTGTGGATAAAATCTATGATTATATTAGTTGGCTTCAATTGTATAATTACTTCCAATAGCTAAATATAGAAGGTGTGTTATTAATTGAATAATTATTTAATAATGAATAAGAGTGTAATTATAATTTTAGGAATGGGTAGGTCGGGTACATCATTTGTAACTAATTGGCTGCAAAAATGTGGACTTAATTTAGGTAATATTTTATTGGAGGCTAATTATAATAATATAAATGGCTTTTTTGAAAATAAAGAAATTGTAGAACTACATAATAGCATTTTGAAAAAAAGTGCAGTAGAAGTTACATTGGAAGATAGAATAACAATTACTGAAAGACATTTAGAGTTAGCAGAAAAAATTGTATCAAAAAATAATGATATTTTTTATCAGTGGGGATGGAAAGACCCGAGAACTGCTTTATTTATAAATTCTTTGTGGCATCCAATTGTTCCCAACGCAAAGGTTTTGGTCGTATTTAGAAATTATAAATATGTAGTAGAGTCTATATTTAAAACAGAAAGAAGGACGCAAATGAATAGACGAAATAAAGTTAAAGGTTTTTTTTATTTTGTTTTGGATAAATTGCATTACAATCATTTCAAAAGAAGTAATACTTATTTAGAAGCATGGATTAGATATAACTCTGACATACTTGAGTTTCTTAAAAAGAAAAAAGAAGATGACTACTATGTACTAAATGTAGAGAAGCTGTTATGGAACAGTAACACTGTTTTTTCTAATTTGACAAATAATTTTAGGCTAAGTTTATCTTATTATAATCCAAATTCTTTGTATGATAGCGACTTATTTACCATCTCTACTAAAAGTAGAATTGCTTTTGACCCGGTTCTTGAAGAGCGAGCAATAAAAATTTTGGACGAATTATCAAAATTATGTTTTAAGGATATTGATTACACACAAATCTCATAATTTCATTCTATAAACGGCCTTATATTCATCACACATTTTATTAACATCAAATTCATTTCGTAGTTTTCTATATGAGTTATCGCCGTGGACTTTTAAGGTTTTATAGCTATTGATATATTTACTTATATACGCTATTGCCTCTTTTTCAGTTTTAAAAATATAACCATTTGTGTCATTCTCTACTAAGTCAACATTTCCTATACATTCACTTAGTAACAGCGGCAATTTACAATTCATAGCTTCTAGTACTGCAAAGGGTAAGCCCTCCCAAAGAGCAGTTGAAATATACAGGTCACTGTCCAATAGTTTTTCTTCCACTTCTACGCTTGAAAGCCAACCTGTTACAAAAATATTCGGAGATGATAAAATATCTCTAAGTTCACCATCACCTACCCACAAGAAATCAACTGGATATTCAATAAATTCTTGAGCTATCCTATTAAATGAATAGGGGTCTTTTTGATTAGAAATTCTTCCAACTGTAATAATTTTAAAATTTTGACTATTTTTTTTAGGCTTATTTTTATTCTTAATTTTAATCCCATTATTTATATAAATAGACTTAACTCCTAAATTATTGAATAGAATCGCTTCAGAGTTAGAGACACATACAACGTTCCCAGATATTAAGCTTACAAAAAATTCAATGAATTTGTAAATGTATACTTTTAAGGACGAAATATCTTTTCTTGCAAAAGAAGCTCCATTTGGTGTATAGATAATTGTTTTATCTAAAAAAAATAAACCAACAACTCTGCCTATAACGCCTGCCTTAGATGAGTGAAGATGAATTACGTCAAAATCATCAGTTTTTAGAAAATTGTATAATTCTATTGCTGCCTTAATATCTTTATATATACTTATTTCCCTGTTGGCATACGTCCAATTAATAAACTTTATATTACTTTTAAATTGTTTTTTTATTTCATCAATACTTATTTCTCTTTGGGCGTAGAAAATTGTATGTTCGTAGTCAAGTCCTTCTGTTAAATTCTTAATAAAAGTTATGATTCCCCCACCAAATGCCTCAACTATATGTACTACTTTCATACTATTTTTTTTTTAATAAGTTTAGAATTTGCTTTGAGCATTCAGTCCACGAATATTTTTGAAGGATACTCTTGGATTTAATGCTTAAATCGTGCCTAATATCGGGACTATCTAATAGCTTCAAAATTTGGTTAGAGAGAGTGATTGGCTCTCTGGGGTCACAATAAAGTACCGAATCTTTGTAGATTTCTGGTAAACACGAAGTGTTTGAAACTATACATACACATCCGCAGCTCATGGCTTCCATTGGTGGTAATCCAAAACCTTCATAGAAAGAAGGGTAAACAAAGCAAAAAGCACTTTTGTATAAGCTCTTTAATTCTGAATCAGATACCCTCCCTAAAAATGTTATATTTTTGTTTTCAAATGAATTTACGTCTCCAAATATTTTAGGATTGGATTTCCCAACGATTACAAAATTTACATCATTTATATACCTTAAACAGGAAAGTATGATATTGAAGTTTTTGTTTTTGTTTATGCTGCTTACTCCAAGAACAAAGGGTTTTGACTTATCTATATTATTCAGGATTGAATTATTTTCTATAACTTCATTAAAATGTTGATAACCCTCATATATAACATTAATTTTTGAACCTCTAATTGCAAATTTATCAATTAATTCATGTTTAGTATAATCGGAGATTGCAATAATTGATTTTGAGAGCTTACCACACATAAAAAAAATCAATCTATACATAATTCTAAATTTCCATGTAAAGCCTTCTGGGAAATTGATGAAATTCACATCATGAAAAGTAGAAATTTGATTTTTCTTAAAAAGTGGACCAGTTGCACAAGGATTGAACAACACACCTCTATTACAATAAAAAGGTAGCTCCAATTGCTCCCATAAGTGTCCCGTTAAAAAACCTACTTGTTTAATGAGAATATTTTTTAATTCTATTTGAATTTTTTGACCCTTAGGGACTAAGATTGTAACAATTGTGTCAGAGTCAATCAATGAATCTAAAGATTTAGTTACCTCCAATGCATATCTCTGAACTCCAGTTATCTCTTGCGTTAAAAATCTCCCATTTATATATATATACATTTCTATAATCTCTTTACAATTAGCCCTAAAATAATGAATCCTAAAAATACATAATATTGCCAAAAGTTTGCTGTTAACATAATCGCACTTATTGACACAAAAAGAAATGAATAACTATAAGCTTTTATAAAATTAGGAGTTGAGCTGGTTAACTCTATTTTTATTTGCTTATTAACAACAGATAACACACTTCCCCACATTAGTCCTAACATAATTACTCCCGTTATTCCAAAATTTAAGTATGACTCAAAAAATGGACCTCCCCTAATACCCCCATGTGTTCCATCCTCGTAACCAAGAAAATTGTTAGTATATGCACTTATAGCATAAGTATTTCGAAACTCCGAAATATACCTTGGTACAAAGGATATAAACCCTGCTATGTAGGACTTACCGTAAAGTAGATTTTCGTCCCAGTATGAAAGTATATATGCAAAGTCTCTTAAATCCGAAAAATTATTACCATATAGGAAAGAATATGTAAAAAAACCAACATCTTCAAGTTCAAAATCCCCCCCATCTCTTAAAAACCCAAGAAGAAATATTAAATTTACTAAGACAAAACCCCACAAAGCTAATTTTCTTAACTTTAATCTACGTTTTAAATATATAAGATAAAATAAAGCACCGTTCAATGCAGTAAAAAAAACAGTAGACCTATTACCAGTAAAAGTTGCAAAAATTGAAAGTAAAATAATTATCACTAATATTTTTTTTGATTTTTTTTGGATATATGTAATAATTAATACAGGAATGAGAACATTGTAGAAGGAAGTCCAAAAGTTAAAAATCGGACGAATTTCAGGGATTGATAAATACTCATTTCGTATTTTAAAACTAAATCCAAATCGGTAAAATGAGTATATTAAGCCCATTATGGAAAATACGAGAAGAAACCCGATGCATAAATACATATATTTCCTGCTTGATATCGCTTCAAATAAAAGGCGACTACCCCAGTTGTTTAATTTAATGAGCTTATTACTTAGAGGAAAATTAAACTTTATATTAATTAAGAAGTTTGCAATACAAATAGAAATATACCCAATAAGAGTTATATAGAAGGCATCATCTACTTTTTCTCGTATAGTACTCATTCTTCCGCCCATTGCAATATCATTTAAATATGATGCAGAAAATGGATACATGAAGAATATTAGAAAAATATAATTATAAAATATATAAAAATGCCAATAATCGATTTTAAAACCTTGTTTATAACACTTGTTATACCAGCTGTATAAGAATTGCAGAAATACAAGAATGGAAATAAGAAGATTCACTATATTTGCATCAATAGCTCCAAGAAAATATTCAACTCTCAGATTCATAATTTATGTTCTAATAAATAATTATATCTTTCCACCATTGTTTCAATCTGAAACTTACTTTTAACTTTTTCTATTGCATTTTCTCTTATGTAGTTCATCTTATTAAAGTTATCAAAAGTATATTTCAGAATATTTGTAAGTGATTCAATGTTATCGGGTTTGTAAAGAAATCCATCTATATTGTGGTTAATAATCTCAGGTGTACCTCCTACATTTGAAGCGACGACAATTTTTCCAAAAGCCATTCCTTCTATAATTGTAGTACCTAAAGGTTCGGCATAAGCCGCAGATGTAGCATTTACTACCAAATCAATATTTTCATACATTTCGTTCATATTACTGAAGAAACCAGAAAAGCTTATTTTAGACTTGATTGGCGAAATTTCTAATTGAGAAAGAAGGCTTTCATAGTATTTTCCCTCTTTTTTACCTATTATATGCAGGTTAAAATCATATTGATTGAGATTTTCTAATGCTTTTAGTAATAAGTTGTGACCTTTACTTGGAATAATTTGACCAATTATTCCAAGATTGATACTTTTACTATTTGAGGAAGATTGATTAAAATGTTTTTGAATTTTTAAAGACTCTAAACCACTGTATAAAGTGAATATTCTGTCACTTTTTTTAACATTTAACATTACCTTTTTAGTATAGTCAGAAGCAGCAAAATTAATGTCAAACCTTTTAATTAAAATTCGCCATATATACTTTCCTATAATTTCATTTATGTTATGAAAAGAAGCATCAAAATGTGACCTTACGACTTTTACAGGAAGAAGAAATTTTATATATAGTAGGGGTAAAATATATAAACTTGGAAAAAGATTATTTGCATGTATGAAGTCAACTTTTTCTCTCTTTAATAAAAAAAACACTTTCAAAGATAATCCTAAGGTTCTATAAACTAAAGCAAGCGGGTAACAAATTAGCTTAATAACTTTATTGTTATAATATTTTACAGGCTCTAAAAACTGAGTTTCATAAATCTTGAAATTATATTCTTTTAAAGAATTACTAAAATTTCCTGGTGTACAAAGTATTATAGGTTTTATACTTTTATTATGACAAATTAGACGTTTTGTTACAATTTCGGCACCGCTATATGTTCTTGAGTAAAAGATGTATAATCCAGTTTTCACTTGCTAACGACAATTAAATTATTCAAATATAACTTTTGGCTTTTAGGTAATAAAAGACTCATAAGAAAACTTATCAAGTTTAACGGCCCAATAATGAGAAGAATCAAAAACGGTTTAATTATTTTAAAATTAGGAATTAAACTGTAAATATATGAAATCCATAATTGACATACTGAAAGTACAAAACTATTTAGTTTTTCATGCTTAACAATAACAAATTTGTTTTTTTCAAAAAGGTATTTTATTCCGAACGAGCTATACCTACCATAATCATAAGGAACTTCGTGTTCTTCAAAAACGAAAGGTGTTGTGAATATTGCAATTCCACCAGGTTTTAGTACCCTGTATAACTCGTTTATGATTTGTTCAGGCTCAAATAAGTGCTCTAAAACCTCACTGCACAAAATACTATCAAAATAGTTATCTTCAAATGGAATAGTGTTACCATTGTAGTAAACATCGACTTTAGAGTTTGTATGGTCATGCCCACTAATCTCTATATCAGTCCCGATATATTTATCTACTGAAAAAAGATGTTCATAAGGCTTATGTCCACAGCCAAAATCTAATGTTATACCCGTCAGGTAACCCGCATTTCTTTTTAGGCCATTATATAATGCTCTTCTAATTATAAAATGTGGATTGATTAGTAAGCCCAAGAAATTAGGCTTGAAGTATAAATCTTTCTTTACATTCTTTAAATAGGATATTATTGTCATACAACTATTTCTTTTTTAATATAACACCTGTCTGGTATTCTCTGTAAGAGTTTGGAACGTATGAAATGATTTCAAATATTTTGGACAACTGTTGTTTTATAAATGAAGATTCATAAAAGACATGCGACATCATAGAACGACCAACAGTGAATATCTTACCGTTGTTAGAACTAAAGGTTTTGAATGCTTTTGTGCCTAATATCATTTTTTGGAACGCTATTTTTTCTTGATGCTTGTTGAAATAATCAATAGTGTTTTCATCATGAATTGTTACATATATTATACCCCCTTTCTTAGTTATTCTTTTAAGTTCTAAAAACCATGTATATGCCAAGTCGTCAATGTGTGTAAAGACAGACCCAGCATAAATAAAATCAAAGTAATTATCCTCAAAAGGTAAATGAGGTTGTAGTGTTACGGTTGTAAAGTTGATTGGAGATAGATTTTGTTGACACCAGTAGATATGTTCAGACGCTAAATCTACGCCCCAAATCTCTTTTTTAAATGAGTCAGAGTGAAAAAAACGAATCATTCGTCCAGAGGAGCAACCAAATTCTAAAATTTTACCAAATGAGTTAGATGCAATATTTACGTCTGATAATAGCTTAAGCATTACATCATAATCGACTTTTCCTGAGCTTACAAACTCTTCAGCGGTTGTTTCTCCTATTCTAATTTCCTTTGGAGGAATAGGTAAACCATTTTTATCTTTTTCTGAATTTTCGTCTAATCCAGTTACGACAAATTCATTAGAAGATGGATTGTAAGCGTAATATTTGCCACTAATTGAAGGGTTAAGAATTAAAGTTGGGGTGAATAAATTTCCAAAGAATTGCAAAGATTCTTTGACGTTATTTCTCATTTTTGATGACAAAAGCCTTGTGAAGGCACTTTCTTTGCGGGCCATAATTTTGCTGTTTTAGATACAATTTATGATACTATTTTCTTAAACCTACTATTAGTTTCTAATTCTATTTTGTTATCATATGAATAATTTGAATTAATACAAAATAAATAAGATAAGAGCTAAAAAGCAAAATAAAGTTCTTATTGCTTTTTAGTTTAAATATTCTCCGAGCTACGTTCTGTTCAAGAAACAAAGAATAGACAATAGGGGTGATGGAAACTATATATATCAAAATATGACTATTGAAAAAGGAGGAGCCTACAATCATTGAGATAAAAATAATATTATAGGTTGCAGGAAGAAGCCTATATTTAAATATTAATTGTTTGGCTACCAATAGTTTACTGTGAATTGTATTATGAGCAATAGATGGAAGTGATAAAGAAATAATACTGAAGTATTCAATACAAGTTCTATAATATTTAGGCTCTTTACCTTTAATTATGAGTGGTAAAATATAAGGAAATAGTAAATTAATTAAGATACCGATAAATAACATGCCTAAGATTAATTTGTATTGTATTTTGTAATACATCTTGTTTAAGTTTACATTATCATTGGTATTATTCATATTCGAAAATCTCACCGCAGTAATTGTAGCTATTTGAGCAATTACCATACTTACAGGTATGTTAGAAATTTGAGTACAAAAACTATAAATACTCAAAGAACCATCTGGGAATTTAGTCAAAGCAATATAAGGTGCGGTGTAGCCTAAAATATTCAATAAGGAAAGAACTGCGTTTGATGAGATTTCTTTAATAAATACCTGTGAGAATGTAGATGATTTACATAATTGAGGTTTGAGTCTTATTTTAATCTTATTAAAAGTATAGCATATAAGTCCAATAAATCCAATAAGGTATCCTATTGCCATACCTAAGACAACACTAAGCATACTTTTCTCGGGACTAAGCCAATAAAAAAAAATGGATAACAAATTACCCAAAAAGCCAACGAAAAGAACTATGTTAAATTTTTTAGCGGCTGATAAAAGCCCGCCAAAGAAATAAGTAGTTACAGAGAAGAAAATAATTGGAGAAAAAAGTAAAAGTATTTCTTTGTTTTTTTCAAGGGTTATTAGCTTGAAATCTGTTATTAGTGAAATAAACTGAGTATTAAAAAAAGAATATAGTGAAATTAATACAGTACTTATCAATAAATATATTTTAAGTAATTGAACGAAGAATTGAACTGCACTGTCAAGTGAGTTTTCTTTGTGTTGAAGTCTAATTAATTCTGGTAAAATAGCGTCCTGAGAAATAAAATTAATATAAAAAGTTACATTTGTTGTAAGTGCTAATAGAAAAAATAGTAAGTCTGTATTTGAGTCTGTCGTAAAATTATTATTTATCAAAAGTATATTTAAGAAATATAATCCTCTTGATAGTATATTTACGATTATTAATGTTATTGTTGTTCGAGTATATGTTGCCATAAATAATTAAAAAGGGGATGTAAACACCCCCTTAATACAAATCTAAAATGTTACTTGTTATCATTCCTTAGCATTTTGCTTTTTCAATGCTTGAATTTCTTTATTTAACTCTATTATGTAAAGAGTTAATTCTTCTACTTTCTCCATTAATTTGGCTGAAGTTTGCATAACATCCAAACCATTTTTCGACATCTCTTCTGCTGAAGGAACGTTAGGTAAGTGCTTGTTTTCTTTTACGAATGTCTCCACATTTTCCAGCGACATTAACTTGTAATTTGGTTCAAAGACATAATCAGCCCAATCAGCAGAACCGGCAACAGCAACCTTGATTTTTTCAGTAATCATGCCTCCTTTTACCAATAGACGGTATCCTCCTGACGTCGCCGCAGCACGGTCAGCGGCGGCAACCTCTCCAACAGCTAAATATTTTGTAGAAAAGTCACCATATACTAATGGTGTTGTTGTATTGCTATTAGCAATATAAAGTTTACCACTTCCAGTTTCATTTTGGCCTGCTCCATTACCAATTGCAATATTGCCTGTTCCTCCAGCGTTTGCACTTAATGCTTGAGCTCCAATAGCAACATTTTCGCTACCAGTATTAACTGCAAGAGCATTTGCACCTATAGCCATATTATTACTACCAGCAGTATTGGCTCGTAATGCACTTGAACCAATCCCCACATTGAAACTTCCTGTTGCACTATTTTCCATTGCAAAAGTACCTATCGCTAAATTATTATTTCCAGTTGTATTATTGTAAAGTGTGAATGTACCTAAACCAACGTTATTAAACCCTGAAGTATTTTTAAATGCAGAAAAATGTCCAACTGCAACGTTATCATTGCCACCTGTTGCGACGCCATTACCATGTAATACGTTCGCTCCCATACCAATATTATTACTTCCAGTTACTCCTAGCATTGCTCCATTGCCTACCGCTACGTTGTTCTGACCAGTACTGTTATTCAGCATAGCTTGGTATCCGAATGCGGTATTATATAGACCACTAGTTAATGAGTTACCAGCTTGATAACCTAATAACGTAATTGAAGAACCCGTTTGGTCAATTAAGCCTGCTTTTTGGTTGTTAGCTCTAAAACGTAGAGGCTCTGCATTTGTAGTACCAATAAAGGCCCCAGCAGGGGCAGCATTACCTGTAAAACTCCAATCATTAGGGTCAACAGCAACAGACTTTTCAGAATTGTTAGATGCAAGAGGTTGCCATTTTGCTCCATCGTAAAAATAAAAACCTGAGAGCATATCTGTTTGATAAACAATCAAACCTTTAGCTGGGTTTTGGATGCTATTACGCTGTTGTAAGCTAAGACGTGGCATTAACAAACCTTTGCTATTAGAGTTAACCTCTAATGCAGCTGATGGGTCTGGATTGGTTGTACCAATACCCACATTATCTTTCTGAGCGAATGCTCCGATAGATACAAATGATAAAAGAATAAAAGTTATTTTTTTCATTTCTATTAAGTTTTAATAAGTTTCAAAATCTTTAATGTAAAAGTAACTGGCGGAATTGAATTATTAATGAAAAAAGAAAGAATTTTATTTAATGGTTTATTTGCCTTTTCCTAAAGTCATTACCTTGATTGTTTGTATAATTACCTCAATATCAGTTTTGATTGATTTGTTTGAGAGGTATTGGACATCAATTTTAAATCTATCAATCATTTCTTGTACATTAGATGCATATCCGTACTCTACTTGACCTATCGAAGTAATACCAGGTTTAAGAGATAGCAGTTTTGTATATTCTGGTTCTTCCAGAACTATTTGGTCTATAAAATATTGTCTTTCTGGTCTTGGACCAACTATTGACATATCTCCTTTTAAAACATTGAAAAACTGTGGTAGTTCATCAAGTCTTGTTTTTCTCATAAAGCGACCCCATGGAGTTATTCTATTATCATTTTTCCCTTGTGAAAGTTTAGGGGTATCACTTTCGGCATTGGTGTACATACTTCTAAACTTATATATTTTAAAAGGCTTTCCCCACTGTCCCACACGTTCTTGTGAATAAATGACTGGACCTTTAGATGTAAGTTTTGTAATTATTGCGATTAATAGATAAACGGGAGTTAGGGTAATGATAGCTGTGAAGGAGAAGCAAATATCGAAGACCCTTTTTATGAAAAGTACTTTTGGGTCAGAAAATGGTGATGTGTGTACGTTGATGATTGGAAGATAATCATGATATTCTACACTAATTCCTTTTGTGGCAAAACCTCTAAAGTCCATCAATAATTTAACTTGACATTTTTTAAATTCAGCAATTGCTATAATTTCTTTTAATGTTTGATTATCAACGTATGGTAAGCAGCAATATATATAATCTATACTGTTGTCAAGTATTTTGTTATTGAGGTTTTCAATAGTATCTACTTTAGAATTCGTTGAGTTTACATCATAGTAGCCATGGAACTCGTAACCCATTTCTGGGTGATTTTGATAATAGCTAAAAATTGTTTTTGATAGTTCTCCATAGCCTAAAATGGCGTATCTACGAATATTGAAGCCTTGTATCCTGAGGTATTTCAAAAGATATACTCCTATTCCTCTAAATATGATACCAAGTACGAATGTCAGAATATATGTGTAAAGTAAATGTAAACGTGAGATTTCGGAGCCCTTTACAAATACCCAAAACATGGCAACTAATGCTATGTGCAAAGATAAAATTATGATGAATTTATAAGTTAATTTAAAAAAATTAAATGTTACCCGTGACTCGTTGAATGGTTTTACGATGAGTAAAAGTAAAAACCAAAAAGCATTCATTGCTAAATATAGAAGTAAGTATGGCGATGTAAGAGAATTCTCTAAGTTGCCAAATCTAAAATAGTATCCTAAAAAAAAGGAGAGAATTAGGCACGTAGTGTCACCTAATAGACTTAATGGTGTAAAGAGTGTAGAGCGTCTAAACTTCATGGGCGTAAATTTATGATTACCAATCAAATATAGATAATATTAATAACTTAAGCTAACAAAATCAAGATAAATTACATGTCATTTTATTATACGGTTTGCAGAGAAAAAAGTGCCAAGTATATTTTTTTTACCGCTGGTGCTTTCATAATTGAGACTTAGGGTGAAAAAGATATTCTTGTAAGGGACTTTGTTTTTAAGGTTAAGCCAAAAAGAGTTTGAAGTTTTCCTGGGAACTGTTTCTGTGTAAGAGCCAAGGTTTGTAAAATGGGATAATCTCACAAAGAAGGTAATTGCATTTAATTCTGCGATTGATGAGAAAGAAAAGGCTTGAGTTCGATTGTATTTCGTGAATATGACATTTTTGGTATTTTCGAGTTCATATGCAGAAAGGATAAGTGGTGTACCAATTGTTTTAAAATTGTAGGACCATCCATCGGCAAATTGTGCGTTATTAAAATAGCTGTCGCTTCCTCTTAGCTCGGGTGGAGCTCCATCAATTAATTTAAACTCATTCCCGCCTTGGTTAAAAGTATTGAGAAACTCAAAATTTAATTTTTTGATGACTTTATTACTTAAATTTATGCTAATACCATTTAATCCATCATTTATGTTATTCAAATAAAATAAAGAACCATCCTCGTAAATATTTTGCCGATAAACTAAGATGGTGTTTTTTTTAAATTTAAATGAAACCCCAAGGTCTATTGTGCCGAGATGGTTACCTACTCTATTAGAATCGAAATCGAAGTTTTCGGGGCTGTTAGTAATAGCCCCTCTTGTTCCAAGTAAGACATGTATATAGTTTCTAAATCCGTCAGGTAATTTTCCATTTATAGAATAAAATGGAGATTCTCCCCCCCATTGAACGTTGTGGTTAAATCCACCATAAAAATTCATTTTCCAGTTGTCTCTTCCTAATTTTCCGTAGAAACTCTTCTGGTGTAACTTAACGTGTTTTGTGAAAGGTCTGTTATTTTCAAACCACCCATGAGCAAATGTACCCTTGATTGAGACTAACCCTTTGCCAAGAATTGACGTATAATTAGGTATTGAAATCTGTATTTTGGGTATTGGTAGAGCATTCCCTGACCAAATGTAAGACCCCGAAGTAAGTAGTGTATCAACTAACCCTACTATTTCACGACGGCGACCAGCGTAGAACTCAAAGGCACCAAGTCTTGTTTTGAAATAAGCTTCTGGGATGATAAACTGATTAGCATTCCCGATATTTCCAACCAATTCTGCTCCGAAAGCATAGTCAAATTTCTTTTTTAACTTATGGGTTTCAATATTCTTTGTAGAGTCATACTCAGTTTTATAGCCTCCTCTTAGTTGTAAAACTTGAGATTCTAAAGGCACAATGCCATACTGATTAGAACGTATCCAAAATGGATTTTGATTTGATGTAGATAGAAAAACGCCTGCACTAACAAACGCTTTCGGATTTTTAATAAGTTGTGCGTTTACATGGTGTAAAACTATCAATAATAAGGTTGTTTTAAATATAGTTTTTATCATAAATCATCTCATAAGTAGAATACTACCCTTTTTATCAACTTCAATTCCGGTGCTAAATTTCGATTTTATTTTATAAATATACAAACCTGTGGGTATATCAGCACCTCCTAACTTCCCGTCCCAAGGAGTATCTTTATCCATAGTTCTAAATACTTCTGTTCCCCAACGATTATAAATACTCATTTCAAAATCTGTGACCCGTCGTAGTGTGCCGACTACTTTGAATTCGTCATTTATTCCGTCTCCGTTAGGAGTGAAGGCTTCAGGCACAAGAATTAAGGGTTTAATCGGTATTGAAACTATATTCGAATTTGAAATTTTGCCAGTATTAGAAGTAGTTCTAATTACAAACTTGGCTTCATCCTGAAAATTACTCAAGTTGGGAGTGTAGTTTGTTGGAGTCGCCGATAATGTTATTGCGGAAAGTGGAGCATTAGTAACTTCATCGAATGGAATGAGTTCATAATTAGTAATATTACTTGCTGCAAAAGGTGAATTTGGAGTCCAAGTTAAGCTATTGGTAGGGTCTTCTTTCAAGAATATTGAACAGAAAGGTGGCGACAATTGAGAGTAGCTACCACATTCATCAAAGTAGCCAACTTTGTAACAATATGATTGCTGGTCGGGGGTAGCTTGTAAATCTTTTAGGTTTGTAGCTGGGGTATTCACACTATCAATTGCTGAAAAATTGCCACTATTTTCTCGTAGAAGGCGATACCTGATTTTTTGTAAACTCCATCCACTATTATCCGTATAGTTTATATCAATTTTATTGTTCAGTACAGATACTGTTGCATCGGTTATCGGTGGGGGATTAAAAGACTTCCTGTCGATACATATTTCTTTAGATAAACTGACACCGGTAAAATTATAATAATAGAGTTGACCTTGGGTTGACACCTCTAAACGATAGCAGTATTTTTTAGAGCAATCAATAGGAGAATCGGTGTAGGTAGTACCATTCACTGGGATTTTTGGAAGTGTAGAGCTATTCTCTTTTTTTACAAGTCTTGAATTAGATGTTAGGAAACGCCCAAAGATTGGCTCGTTGATGATGCCCGTCATTTGTGTAGGGTAAGAAACCCAATTGATTACATTAGTTTTATTTACAGGATTTACTGATTGTAGCACTGCGGTGCAAATCTCAGCCGAGATTTCAATTCCACACAGGATAGGCTTTGAAATTTGGAAACAATAAGATTTATTGGTATCAGGAATTGCTATTGTAAATGTGCCAGGCTTTATTCCGGTTTGTTTTGGAGATGAAGGGTAAGGTTGCCCTCTCTCAGTCATGAATAAATTATATCCATTTCCTTCGTAACTACCAGTAATTGTTAGCTCTGCCGATGATGCTGTTTTTAGTTCTAATTTACTAATATTTGGATGACTTAATAGATTAATACCACTTGCTGATGGTACGAGAAGTGGGATAACAATACCTACTGGAGCAGAGCAAGCAGGAATCGAATTATAGACACCTTCTACCTTAATTGTTCTTGGAAAAGTTAAAGAACTCTTGACTCTTTGAAAGGGGAGAGTGGTTACTACTTCTGCAGGATTGCCATCTCCCCAATCAACACGATAAGAATCAAAGTTATTCGCTGGGTCGTTGGGGATAATTATTTCAAGTCGGTCGTTACAAGGCGTTGAACTAAATTTGGGTGTATTATCTGTTCGTACCGTAACAACCTTACAAGCATACATATCTTGAGTTCCTTTTTTGCCGTATTGTAAGATGGTAAATGTACCATCAACAACATAAGGATTAGTTGTAGAGGTAACCCCATTAAGCTGGCTCGCCGATTCTCCACGATAATCATAGACGTATCTCACGTTTGTACCTCCAGAATTATCGGTCAAAGTAATACTTTGCCCCACACAAATAGAAGCTGCCGAAAGGGTAAATCCCCCAGTAGCACTTCCAGATGGCGGGTTAGTGCAAAGATTTTGAGCATTAACTGCAATCGAAGAAATGATAAGTAGAATTATGAAGCGATATTTTGCCATGATACAAATTTCTACATATTAAACGATAACAATTAACGAAATAGATAGAAAAAATCAGTTTTTTATTTAATGGTTTCACTTCTCCCAATCAAATGACCTTTTGACGGCTTTTTTCCAGCCTTTGTAGAGTTCTCGGCGTTGTTTGGTTTTCATTTTGGGCTTCCAACGTTTATCTACTCCCCAGTTTTGGAGAAGGTCATCGAGACTCGACCAATAGCCAACGGCCAAGCCTGCGGCATAGGCTGCTCCGAGTGCGGTGGTTTCTATCATTTTAGGACGAATGACGGGTACGTTCAACATATCTGACTGAAACTGCATCAGTAATTCGTTTACGACCATTCCGCCATCTACACGTAGGGAACTGATTTCTATACCCGAATCACTCTCCATCGCATCCAATACATCACGGGTTTGGTAGGCAGTTGCTTCTAAAACTGCACGAGCGATGTGCCCTTTATTTACGTATCGAGTCAATCCTGCAATAACACCGCGGGCTGAATTCTTCCAGTAAGGAGCATATAAACCCGAAAATGCTGGTACAAAGTAAGCTCCGCCGTTGTCTTCGACAGTTGCGGCGAGTGTTTGTACATCGCTACTTTTTTCGATTATTCCGAGATTATCGCGTAGCCACTGAACCAATGCTCCTGCGATAGCCACCGAGCCTTCGAGTGCATAATGAACTGGCTGATTTTCAAACTGATATGCAACAGTTGTGAGCAATCCGTGCTTAGAAGGCACAAGCTCAGTACCCGTATTCATCAACATAAAACAACCTGTTCCGTAGGTATTTTTTGCTTCGCCTGGTTGATAACAAGTTTGTCCGACCAATGCTGCTTGCTGGTCGCCCAGAACGCCTGCCAACGGAACGCCTTTCATAGCATCTGATTCGATTGTGCCATAAACCTTACTACTTGGCTCGATTTTGGGCAACATTTGCAATGGAATCCCCATGATTTGGGCCAATTCGGCATCCCACGAAACCGTTTGAAGATTCATCAATTGAGTGCGACTTGCATTCGTAACATCGGTAATGTGCAATCCGCCTTTGACACCTCCAGTCAGATTCCAGATGGTGTAAGTATCCATATTGCCGAATATAGCTTCGCCCTTTTCGGCATCTTCTCGCACCCCCGCCACATTATCCAAAATCCATTTTATTTTTAAACCACTGAAATAAGTAGCCAACGGTAGGCCAGTTCGTTCTTGGAAGAAAGCCGTTCCGTGAGATTTTTCGAGGGCATTCACTACATCGCCCACGCGAGTATCTTGCCAGACGATGGCGTTGTAGTAAGGTTTACCGGTGCGTTTATTCCAGACAACGGTAGTTTCTCGTTGATTGGTGATACCGCAAGCAGCGATGTCTTCGACCTTGATATTTTTATTGATTCGTGCTTTTGCAATGACTTCGAGTGTATTTTTTGAGATTTCATCTGGATTATGCTCTACCCAGCCTGGTTTCGGATAAATCTGCTCGTGTTCTTTTTGTCCGACCGATACAATATTTCCTTTTTTATCAAAAATAATACAACGTGTACTGGTTGTACCTTGGTCAATTGCTGCAACGTATTTCATAGATTTAATAGATTATGGTTTTGTAGCTGCAATTTATACTTTGTTTGGGTTGATTTGCAAGGATTAAAACAAGAATAAATAGAATTTAATAAAGAGTAAATTATAAAACGCTTTTCTGCCTCGCAGCATACTCATCTAAAGCGGGCTGAATAACCTCATAAACCTTTTGTTTGAGTTCTTCTACGTTTTGTTTGGTAAGTCCTTTGGTTTCGATGGGTTTATGCACAATCACGTGGGCGGTTCCCCAATGTAGTAAGTTGGCAGGATTTAATTCGTAAAGATTCAACAGCGAAACAGGTACGATTGGCACTTGGTTTTCGACGGCCATTACAAAAGCCCCATCTTTGAACGGAAGGTGCATTTTCGGGAAATCAGTCGTAATGATTCCGCCTTCGGGCATGATAAAAATACTTCGTCCGCTTTGTAGGGCTTTCACACTTCTGAGAAGTGATTTTGTCCGACTACTCTTATCGCCTCTATCAACCTGTATATGCAGCTTGGCAAACATATACCCGAAAAGCGGCACTTTTTTTACCGAACTTTTGCCCACAAATGCAAAGAAGTTTTTGGTGATGGTGCTCACCACCGCAATGTCTAAGTAAGCAAAATGATTGGCCACAAATACGTAGGCTTGTTTTTGGTCGGGCGTGAATTCGTATTTGATTTTGATGGGAATAAATGCAATCGGGAAGAATAATTGCCCCCAATAATAATTCATTCTATGGGCATAAATGTGCCATTCTTTCCGCTGTAAAAAGATGAATACAAACGGAAACATCAATAAAAATAACCCAATAAACCAAAACGCACACCAAATATTGTAGATGATAAGGAGTAGTTTCTTCATGTAAGAAGTAAAGTCCCTCTCCGTCGGGAGAGGGATTTAGGGTGAGGCAATATTATTTTATCTCGTCGTGTAAATCAACGGGTTTAGCTGCTTTACGCATACGAATATTGAGCATCTCGACCAAGAAAGAGAAAGCCATTGCAAAATAAATATAACCTTTAGGTACGTGTACTTTGAAGGCCTCGGCAATGAGGAGTGTACCAATCATTACTAAGAAGGCTAAAGCTAACATCTTGACAGTTGGGTGTTTCTCTACAAAACTACCAACACTACCCGCAAATAGCAACATAGCGAGTGTAGAAAGCACAACCGATACGGCCATAACTGGAATAACATTGGTCAATCCTACTGCTGTGATGATAGAGTCAATCGAGAAAATGATATTGATAACTGTAATATCGAGGATGGCTTTAGATAACTTCGATGTTTTTTTGCTACCACTTACGTTTTCTTCGTGTCCTTCGAGTTTTTGGTGAATCTCAGAAGTCGATTTGTACAATAAAAACAAACCACCAATCAATAAAATGATGTCTTTGCCACTAAAGCCCATGTTCCAAGGTATGCCTATGTCTTGGAGATTGAATAAATCGTTTTGAAGGCTCAGAATCCATCCGAGTACAAAAAGCAACCCGATACGGATACCCATGGCCATTATCAAACCGATGTTGCGGGCTTTTTTCTGTTCGGCACTTGGTAATTTACCAGCTATAATCGAAACGAAAATGATGTTATCTACCCCCAGAACGATTTCGAGGAGAGTAAGCGTAACAATACTTGTAAGAGCTGCGGTTGTTAATAATTCTTGCATAAAGGTATTTTAATAAATGTGCTGTTCTTTTATGTAAATATTTAAAATGATGGGGCAAAACTATGATTTTCGAGACTGAATCCCAAAAATATTCGTGATAAATGGCGATTTTGAGCAATTCTCCAAGATACTTTTCTTGATGAATGTTTGTGAGTTTGGTTGTTTTTAGTTTAGAGTTTGATTGTTTATGAGTTTTATGTTCTCGCTCTTTTGAACCTTGAATTCCAAACTGTTGAACTTATAAACTCACAAACCCATTTTATCCACCACTCACTGGCGGAATCAGCACGATTTCGTCATTTGGTTTCAACATGTCAGTATCCTGAGCATATTCGGTATTGAGGGCAATTCGCAATGACGTCAACTTCTTAAAACTCGGAAATTTATCATTTAAAATAACCTTCAAATCTGCAACTGATGCTCCATCGGTCAATTCTAATTCGTATTCAAATTGCCCGATTATATCTCTTGTAATCCCAAAACAAAGTATTTTTAGCTTCATATATCAAACTCCCCTTTCCGTTGGGAGAGGGGCTGGGGGTGAGTTTTTTTTTACATATACTTAAAAATCGTCGTAATAATCTTATAACCAGCTCCAATCGTACCTTTGATTGTTCCCGAAACCTTCGATTTACCGATTCGTTTACGATAATTTACGGGCAATTCGCAAGTTTTCATTTTAAGTTTGGCGGCTTTTACTTGCATTTCCACCGTCCAGCCGTAGGTGGTGTCTTGCATATTGATTTCGAGCAATTTATCGAATCGAATCACCCGAAAAGGTCCTAAATCGGTGTATTTTACGCCATAAATTAGCTTCAATAATCGAGTAGCGAGCCAATTCCCAAAAACTTGTTGAGGTGTCATTGAGCCTCCTTGACGATTGCCCAATGCCCGTGAACCAATCACCATGTCGTAGCCTTCGTCGGTAATCGGTTTGATAAGATAACGCATCTCTTCGGGATAATCAGAATAATCGGCATCCAAAAAAACAATGATTTCTGGATTTTTGGTTTTGGCGTATTTGATTCCAGTCAGGCACGCAAATCCATAGCCCTGACGAGGTTCGTCGAGGACGGTTGCACCTGCCGCTCTGGCAACTGCCGAGGTCTCGTCTCTCGAATTATTATTGACCACAATTACCTCATCCACAATATCTTTCGGGATTTCGGCGATGACTTTATCAATAGATTTTGCTTCGTTGAAGGCCGGAATTATGACAAATATGACGGGTTTATTCTTATCCAAACTCGGTGTTTTATCTGATTTATACAAAAGTACAGATTCTGAATCAGAATTTTAAGTCTTCAATAAATGATTAGCGATTTTTTGGGTGTTGTCTGAAAATATTAAATTTTTCCAAGAAAAAATTTCATTAATTTACGGCGTAGAATTTTAAAAGTTCTTACGCTTGTACCTTTATACCTTTGCAAGGTAAATGCCGCAATATTCATTACATAAAGGTAAATCATCCGAACTCGAAGGTTTTGACTGTATTTTGGAATTCTCTCAAAAGAAAATCCAGCACGTACAGCCAAATTCTTTGCACATAGGCGTGAGCGAAGGTATCAAAATCTTTTATGTATTAGAAGGCAAATTTGATTGGGTGGTTGATAATCAAGAAGTTACGCTGTACCCAAACGACGTTTGTTTGGTTTTGCCGTGGCAGGCTTTTGGTAACGTAAAAGGTACTTTTGAGGTTGGTAAGATTCAGTATATTACGCTTTTGCCCAATAGTTTTGAGCCAAAAGGCGAACTACAACTCGGAAACTGGAGCAGTATCCCCGAAACTGAGCTAAGGGTAATCAGTAGGATTTTTACGTTGAATCGTAAACCTACGCTATCGAATTTTAAGGTTGGGGGCGAGATTCTACAAAAAATTAATAATGAATTATTTAGTGGCGAATTAGGCTATCGGGTTCGGATAAATCATTTGATTGATGAATTATTGATAATGACAGCCCGCCAACTGAGTCGCCAAGAAAACCAACGGAGGGATTTTCCGCAGACGTTTCAGAAACTCGACCAGCTATTGCGTGAAAACATCGCTCACCCGTGGACGGTCGAAGAAATGGCAGGTATCGTGGGGCTTGGTACGACGGCTTTTACCGAGAAAGTAAAGGCATATTCGGGTTTTTCGCCGCTTAACTATCTAATAAATATTCGTATTACAGAGGCAATCAAATTAATGAAAAGAACAGATTTGAGCTTGACAGACGTTGCACTCGATACGGGTTTTTATTCTTCACAACATTTTTCGATGACATTCAAAAAATTGACTGGTTTTACGCCAGGACAATTCAGGAAAAATAATCAGTCGAAAAAGTAGTTTTAGGTTTATTTTAAAAGAGTATGAGTAATAGTGTAGAATTAATCGAATATTCCGAATTTATCGAATGTCAGGTTATTCCATTTCAGTTAAAAGAATGTAAAAAATAAAATTACCACTAAGGAACTTAGGATACAAAGTTTCACTAAGAAATAATCAAACTAAGTGTTTCTGTGTGTTCTACATGAACTTAGTGGTAAAATTAAAAATAAGACTTTATCAACCGAAAGGGAATAAGTAGGATAAAATCATTATTGATTTAAATATGCAGATAAATAGTTAGTTATTAGCATTCTTAATTCGATATAATCGAATCATTCGATGGATTCATCATTACTTATTCATTCAATGTCTATTGTGGCACTAATTCGCTCATTAATAATATGGATTGTATCATAACTATCGAAATCGGGACATCGTCGGTAAAGGTCTATGGATTCGACCTCAGCGGCAGGGTGATTGCACATCGGAAAGGCATCTATCCGACCTTCCATCCGCATCCCGACCATTCAGAACAAGACCCCGAACAAATCTTCATTACGGTGTTGTTTGTCCTGAAAACTTTCTTGAATGAGCATATTCATACCAAAAACCATAAGGTTGTGGCTCTTTGTTTTAGTGCTTCGATGCATAGCGTTTTGGCGGTTGATGACAAGGGAATCGCTCTTGGAAACGCCGTTATTTGGGCCGATAACCGAGCCATCAAAGAAGCCGAAAGCCTCAAAAAATCTGATTTAGGTAGCCAGATTTATCATGCAACTGGTACGCCGATTCACCCGATGTCGCCATTGGCAAAAATCAAATGGATGAAAACCAACGAACCCGATAAATTTGCTAAAACCCAGCGTTTTTTGTCAATCAAGACCTACATTATCCAGCAACTGACGGGCGAATACGTGGTAGATTATAGCATGGCATCGGCAACGGGGCTGTTTAATATTCATCAACTTAAATGGAACCAAGACTCGCTCGATTATCTCGGAATCACTTCTGAAAAAATCCCGACGGTTGTACCCGTATTTTTTGATGAATTATCACTGAAAAAAGAGATTTGTATTTCGTTAGGATTATCGCCCAAAACTAAGGTTATCATCGGTGGTAGCGATGGTTGTTTTGCAACGCTTGGTGCAGGCGTTGTGGGCGAGGGCAAAGCTACCATTTCAATCACATCGAGTGGAGCGGTTAGGGTTGCGGGCAAAGAAGTTTTGAAAGACGAAAAACAACGATTCTTCAATTATTTGATTGATAAAGATTTCTATATTTCGGGCGGCCCGACCAATAACGCAGGGGTTGTTTTTGAGTGGTTTGCCCGTCAATTTGGTGATTTTAGTAATGTTTTAGACTTTGAAGATGCCGTCAATGACTTATTCAAGGATGCTTCGCAGGTTTCGGCAGGGGCAAATGGACTGATTTTTCTACCGTATCTTTTTGGTGAAAGAGCTCCGTTGTGGAACGCCAACGCCCGCGGAATGTACTTTGGTTTGAATATCTCGCACGAGCAAAAGCATTTTGTTCGGGCTACTATCGAAGGTATTTTATTTGAGATTTATAGCATTGGTAAATTGCTCGAAAGCTATCGTAAAATTGATACGCTTTACGTCAATGGTACTTTTGCGGCCTTGCCACTTTGGGCTTCGATTTTGACCGATATGTACGGCAAAACTGTCTATGTCAATGATAACCATGATAGTGCGAGCATGGGTTCGGCATTGGTTGGATTGACCCAACTCGGAATCTTCAAAAACATCGAAGAGGCATCGAAAATCATTCAGTCGAGCCAAGTCTATGAACCAAATCAGCAGAACCATTCGGTTTACATGAAATATTTTGAGATTTTTGAGAGTTTGAGCTATAAACTCAATACCGAGTTTGATGCAATTGCGGCGTTACAACATTCGTAGGTAATTATTTGGAATTTTTCGAATACTCCGAATTTCTCGAATATTGTTTAAGGTGTTGATAATCAATAACTTAATTTATTTTGATATGATTTTAATCGGATAATTCGAAAAACTCGAAGCATTCATTATTCTTGAATCATTACGATAAACACTAACTCGTGAATTACATAGGCATAGATATAGGTACAACCAGCACCAAAGCGGTATTATTTAGTAATGATGGAAAAGTGTTGCGGCAGCATAGCATCGGCTACGAAATGCTGCATCCCGAACCCGACTATTCAGAACAAAAGCCCGATGAAATTTATGCTGCTGTAAAACAGTGTTTAGACACGGTTGCTGCTAACCTGACAGGCGAAGTAGTCATCAGTTTTTCTTCGGCTATGCACAGCATAATGGCCGTTGATAAAGACGGCAATCCACTCTCAAACCTCATTATTTGGGCCGATAATCGTGCTAAAGAAATTGCCGAGAAACTTAAAAAATCGGATTTAGGCAAAGAAATCTACCACCGAACTGGCTTGCCGATTCATTCGTTTTCATTCTATCCAAAACTCCTTTGGTTCAAGCAAAATCAACCTCAAATATTTGCACAAGCCCATAAATTTATCGGAATAAAAGAATACGTTTGGTTTAAATTTTTTGGTGAATACAAGATTGATTATTCGTTGGCAACGGGTACGGGTATGTTCAATATTCGGAATCTTACGTGGGATTCAGTAGCCTTGCAAAATGCTGGAATCGACAAAAAGAAATTGCCTGATATTGAGCCTGTTACGTATAAGGAAACTGTAAACACTAAACAGAAAATAGAAAACTGGATACTCGGCGGTGGCGATGGCCCATTGGCTAATTTGGGTACTGGAGCGATGCAAACTGGTACGATGGCGTTTACGATGGGAACAAGCGGAGCGGTTCGACTCTGTTCGGCCACACCTTACACCGATTTGCAGATGCGAACATTCAGTTTTGTGTTATCCGAAACCGAAAACGTTATCGGCGGAGCAACCAACAACGGAGCGGTGGTGGTCCAGTGGCTTAAAGAACAAATCTTAAAAACGGATATTTCGACCGATAACCTTCTTAAATCGGCCGAGAAAATACCAGCAGGAGCCGATGGCCTGCAATTTTTACCGTACCTTTTGGGAGATAGAGCCCCAATCTGGAACGCCGATGCTCGTGGTGTTTTCTTTGGTTTGGGAATCAATCATACGCAGGGGCATTTAGTAAGGGCGGTGATGGAAGCCATTGTGATGAATCTGTATGTGGTGGGTAGAATCTTGATGGAGACCCAACCAGTTTATCAGATTTCGGCGAGTGGAGGTTTTGCCAAAAGTGAATTGTGGTTGCAGATTTTGGCCGATGTTTTTCAGAAGCCAGTCATTGTAAACGATACTGTCGAAGGTTCGGCTTGGGGGGCAGTTTTGATTGCCAAACGAGCGATGGGAGAGGTGGCTGACGAAAACATGGATACTTCAAATGCCAAAATTTATCAACCAAACCCCCAGAATAAATCGGTTTACGAAAAGAAATTTGAGCAACTTGTAAGACTTTACGATAAACTCAAAGATGAGTTTTGAGGGCAATTGAAACCATTAGCCTAAAATCTTGGTAGGATGCCCATCGAGGCTCGTGGTATTTTTATTCTCCCAATAATCTTTGATGCCGTCTTCGCCTTTTTTCTCTGCCCAAACTTTGAGTTCTTCACGCTCGCCTACGTAATCCATAAACGGAACGGCCATACCGCACGAAGATTGCACTAATTCTACTTGAATATCAACCAATTGTCTGGCTCCTGCGATGGGATTGAAGAGTGGATAATATTCGTTCCACTCGGCATCGTACTGGTGATACACCTTGCCTTTTCCGTACAACCTCAAAATCAAAGGTTTGCCCTCAAAAGCACAAAACATGATGGTGATTCGGTCGTTTGATTGCAAATGCGTTGCGGTTTCGTTGCCGCTACCCGTTACATTGAGCCACATGACACGGTTCTCGCCCAGAACTCGAAAACTATCCATTCCTTTGGGCGAAACATTGACGGTACCATCGCTCATGGCAGTACCAATAAAAAATATCTTTTGAGCTTTGATGAATTCAGCAATGTCGGGAGTGATGCTTTGTTGTTTTTTGCCCATTGTGTTAAATGATTGAGAATACAAGAATCGTGACACGCACAACGTGCCACGGGGGTTATTTCAACTCCTCTTTCAAAAACCTCGCCGTATGGCTACCTTTTACTTTGGCGACTTGCTCGGGCGTGCCTTCGGCGATGATTTGCCCTCCTTTGTTGCCACCTTCGGGTCCTAAATCTATGACCCAATCTGATACTTTAATGACATCCAGATTATGCTCAATAATCAAAACGGTATTACCCTTGTTAGCCAATTTATTTAGTACATCAAGCAAATGTTTAATATCCTGAAAATGCAGCCCAGTCGTTGGTTCATCCAAGATATAAAGCGTTTTACCCGTATCTTTTTTAGATAATTCTTCGGCCAATTTTACCCTTTGGGCTTCTCCACCCGAAAGCGTCGTTGCCTGCTGACCGAGCGTGATATAATCTAACCCGACCTCGTGCAGCATTTGCACTTTGCGATTGATTTTAGGCTGATTTTCGAAGAATTCGAGAGCCTGTTCAACCGTCATATCCAATACATCGGCAATGGATTTACCTTTGAAACGTACTTCGAGTGTCTCGCGGTTGAAGCGTTTGCCTTTGCAGGTTTCGCACGCAACGTGTACATCGGGCAAAAACTCCATTTCGATTTTCTTCATACCCGCACCCTCACAATCTTCGCAGCGTCCGCCCTTCACATTAAAGCTAAATCTCCCCGGTTTATAACCTCTGATTTTGGCTTCGGGCAATTCGGCATAGAGTGTCCTGATATCCGAAAACATACCCGTATAAGTCGCTGGATTGCTACGTGGCGTTCGTCCGATTGGACTTTGGTCAACCTCAATCACTTTATCAATATGCTCAAGCCCTTCGATAGATTTGTGCGAAAGTGGCTCACGTTTGGCATTGTAAAAATGACGATTCAGAATTGGAAATAGCGTCTCGTGAATCAAAGAAGATTTACCGCTACCACTCACGCCCGTTACGCAAATCATCTTGCCGAGTGGTAAATTGAGCGTGACATTTTTGAGATTATGACCGGTAGCCCCCTTGATTATCAGGTTTTTATCATTGCCTCTGCGGCGTTCTTTTGGAACTTCAATTGCTCGTTTGCCGCTCAAATAATCGGCGGTAATTGTTCCGTTTTTGATGAATTCATCGGGTGAACCCAACCCAACCACTTGTCCACCATGACGACCCGCCCCCGGACCAATATCTACGATAAAATCGGATTCGAGCATCATGTCTTTGTCGTGTTCGACAACCAAAACGGTATTGCCCAAATCTCGCAAATCTTTGAGCGATTGTATCAATTTTACGTTATCTCTTTGGTGTAAACCGATGCTCGGCTCATCCATGATATACAAAACACCAACCAACTGAGTCCCGATTTGGGTTGCCAAACGAATCCGCTGGGCTTCGCCACCCGAAAGACTCCGCAATGGACGATTGAGTGTTAGGTAATCCAGCCCAATGTTATCCAAAAAGCCAATCCGTTTACGGATTTCTTTCAGCACCTCGCGTGCAATCTGGTTCTGGCGGTCGCTTAATCGGCTTTCTAAATTTACGAACCAATCCGATAATTCACGGATGTCCATATCGGCTAATTCGGCAATATTTTTATTATCAATCTTGAAATGCAGCGATTCTTTTTTCAGTCTTTTGCCTTCGCAGTCGGGGCAAGTACGCACCACCAAAAAATCCTTTAACCAATCCTGAATCTTCTCATTATCAGAGTCTTGCTGGCGTTTCAGAAACGTAATAATACCCTCAAAAGTGGTGTTCCATTCGGTTCCCTCGTATTTTTTAGAAGGTACTGCCACAGGGTCTTCGCTACCGTTCAGAATCACCTCGACAGCCTCTCGGGGGAGCTTATCGATAGGAGTGGTGATGTTGGCTTTGTATTTTTTTAGGATAATTTCGATTTGCTTGAAAATCCACATATCACGGTATTCGCCGAGCGGAGCGATGCCCCCACGGCTGATACTCAACGATTTATCGGGCATGATGGAGTCTTCGGTAATTTCTTCGATTTTACCTAAACCATTACAGGTCGGACACCATCCGTAGGGCGAATTGAACGAAAAACTATTGGGCGAAGGTTCGTCATAACTAATACCCGAAGCGGCATCCATCAAGTTTTGGCTGAAATACTGGGCTTTTCCGCCTACATCAATCATCATCGAGCCTTTGCCTTGTTTGAGGGCTGTACCAACAGATTGACTGAGACGATAGCGGTCGTCGGCTCGTGGAATTATCCTATCTACCACTATTTCAATATCGTGGATTTTGTATCTATCCAATTGCATTTTGGGGGTAATATCCTGAATCTCGCCATCGACCCGAACTTTGGTATAACCCAATTTGGCAATCTGAACGAATAATTCACGATAATGCCCTTTACGACCTTTTACGATAGGAGCCAGCAACGTAACCTTTTGATTTTCAAACTGTTGCAGAATCTGGTCTATGATTTGGTCTTGGGTCATTTTTACCATTCGCTCACCCGTAACGTAGCTGAAAGCCTCGCTGGCACGAGCAAAAAGTAAACGCATGAAGTCGTAAATCTCGGTGGTTGTACCGACAGTCGAGCGTGGATTACGTGAGGTGGTTTTCTGCTCGATGCTGATAACTGGCGAAAGTCCGTCTATTTTATCGACATCAGGGCGTTCCATATTGCCAATAAAGCTACGAGCATACGCCGAAAAACTCTCCATATAGCGACGTTGACCTTCGGCATAAATGGTATCGAAAGTCAGCGAAGACTTACCACTGCCACTGATGCCCGTCACGACCACCAGCTTATTGCGTGGAATCGTTACATCAATATTTTTGAGGTTATGCTCTCTCGCACCGAGTACTTCAATTTGTTCGTAACCTGTTAGGTCTATATCGTTCATTGCTTAATGGTCAAAGTTCAATATTGGGTGTAATGCCTATTCTTAGAAAACTGATTAGAAGGGGATTTGGTTCGGATAAATCTGCTTAAAAATATAAAGTAATTGCTCAATTTTGTGATAAATACGGAATACAGCCCATGAGTTTAGTCGTGTGGTATTTTGTGGATAATCGAACCGTTTTAACGGTTTCCGCAATCCAAAACCGTTAAAACGGTTCAAAAATAAGCATTTATAACGATTCATCCCACCACTGAAGCCATGAGCTATTGATTTTAAACCTATTGACGAAATAAAATTTCATTGTACAATACATCCTTTCATTCAATTAAATTAATTTTGCACAAAAAAAAGAATTGATTAAACAGTTCTAAGTTCGGAAAAGCAAAAACAACAAAACTTCTAAACTCCAAATAATATGCTACGCTCAAAGATTGCTGGGATTGGACACTACGTACCCGAAAGAGTCGTAAAAAACGAAGAATTGACAAAATTAATGGATACCTCTGATGAGTGGATTCAGGAAAGAACGGGTATCAAAGAACGCCGATATGCAAAAAAACACGAAGAAACTACTACTACGATGGGTGCAAAAGCGGCTCGAATCGCTTGCGAACGTGCTGGAATCACGCCCGAAGATGTAGATTTTATCATTTTTGCAACACTCAGTCCCGACTATTATTTTCCGGGTTGTGGGGTTTTGGTTCAGCGTGAACTGGGCATTACCAAAAAAGAAGCAGGTGCTTTAGATATTCGTAATCAGTGTTCGGGATTTGTCTATGGACTTTCGATTGCCGACCAATTCGTAAAAACAGGTATGTACAAAAACGTCTTGTTGATTGGCTCTGAAATGCACTCGATGGGTTTAGAATTTAGCGATAGAGGACGCAACGTAACCGTAATCTTTGGCGATGGTGCTGGTGCAGTGGTGATTCAGCCAACCGAAAAAGAAGGCCAAGGTATTATCACAACTTGTTTACATTCAGACGGTACACATGCCGAAGAATTGGCGATGATTAACCCTGGTAGCCACGGCGGGTACCATACTGGTAAAGAGAAATTCCATTTTCCTGAAACCGAATATGGCGAAATATTCATCCACGAAGGCCTTTTTGTAGATAGAGATATTTACCCGAATATGAATGGACAATTGGTATTCAAGACGGCTGTCGTGAAGTTTCCAGAGGTAATTGCCGAGGCTCTACAAAAAGCAGGTTTACAATCGACCGATATTGACCTTTTTGTACCGCATCAGGCCAATTTACGTATCAGTCAGTTTGTACAGCAAAAATTAGGTTTACCAAACGAAAAAGTCTGGAATAACATTCAGAAATACGGAAATACAACTGCCGCTTCGATTCCGATTGCATTGTGTGAGGCTTGGGAAGCAGGAAAAGTAAAAGAAGGCGATTTGGTTTGTTTGGCGGCCTTTGGTGCAGGTTTTACTTGGGGTTCGGCCTTGATTCGTTGGTGATAAAATATGCCTCATCTTACCAAATGTCGTGGTAAGATGAGGCTTTATAATTAACTAATTATCAATGAATTTTTATCAATTCTCGGGATTTGTCCACCACGTAAAACCGTGTTTCCGTTGAATTTCAGACTTTGGTCAATAACTTGTGGCGTTTCAAAATCGGCTACATTGATTTGTCCACTTTGGGCAAAAGCATCAATGGCATTTTGGTAAGTTACTAAACGAATATCTTCATCCGAAATGCCTTTTATCTTCATCAAAGCCGCAGTTTTTGGCACAGCCAGCGGGTCGCTAATTCCCCAGTCGGCAGCCGAATTGACCATAATTCTCTCAGAACCATATTTCTTCACAATTTCTACCATGCGTTCATTTCCCATTTTGGTAAATGGATAAATTGTAAATGCTGCCCAAAAACCTTTATCGAGTACACTTTCAACGGTTTCTTCGTTGTTATGGTCGATAATCACCATGCTTGGGTCGATTCCGTGTTCGAGAGCAATGGCCATGCTCAGTTCCGTTCCTTTTTTCTTATCTCGGTGAGGTGTGTGTACTTGTACAGGCAGATTGGCTTCTTTTGCTAATTCGAGTTGTAAGCGATAGAATTTCTCTTCGGCAGCGGTTTGGTCATCAAATCCAATTTCTCCAACGCCCACAACACCCTCTTTATACAGAAACAAAGGCAAAATCTCCATTACCTGCTCGGCTAAAGGCTCGTTATTTGCTTCACGCGAATTTAGGCCAATCGTGCAATAATGTTTAATACCAAACTGCGAAGAACGGAAGCGTTCCCAACCAACCAAACTACTAAAATAATCTTTGAAAGAGGCCAATCCGGTGCGTGGCTGACCCAACCAAAAAGCAGGCTCGATAATTGCCACAACTCCCGCATCAATCAAGGCCGTGTAGTCGTCGGTTGTGCGTGAGGTCATGTGAATGTGCGGGTCGAAAAACTTCATTCCTTTGGTGTAATCGGCATAATTGGCCTGTACATTTTTTGAAGTTTCGAGTTCTTCGGCACTACCTTCAAAGTGTGAAGGATTTTGCGATATATCTGCGTGTTTCTGACACATTTTATTTTAATTTAGAATTCAAGAATTTGACTCTTCTTTTCGTAAACCAAAAAGATAATAGTGATTTCAATCCTCAAGCATTGACCAACTAAGTGTTTGTGGTTCGAGCTGAGGATGTTGTTTTAAAATTTCTTTTGCGGGGGCAAAATCAGTTTCTTTACAAACCAAAGCTGCAGCGATTTGATTTTTTTCTTCGCCTGATTTGAAGAGGGTTTCTATGTCTTTCAAGATTTCATCATTCATAAATCTACTTACCAAACGCCAAGCTTGTGGAGTAATTGTTCGACCAGCCGACCAGCGTTCGTGAGCTAAATATGAAATAGAATTGGCCAATTCTTGATTTGCACGTTCGGCCAAGCCTTCGATTCGATGAATGGCTTTATCATTAAAAATGCACTTCAAAACCAACTGATTCCACGCCAATTCACTAAAATGTTTTTTTGGATAAGGATTTTGGTAAGCAATGGCTTCTAAAACCAAACCGATATTTGACCTTACGGCATCGGTAGAACGGAGCATCCAATAATCAGGAAAAGCAAAAAAGGGTAGGGCAGAGATAAGGGCAACTGCCTCGTTGATTTCGGCTGTTTCAAAAAGTGTGTCAATGGCTTTCGTGTAAGATTCTTTATTGCTACTATCAAATTTTGATAAGAAAAATACTCTTACGAGTCGGTCGAGTGTCCAATCACCAATTGACACGCCATTGATAAGTTCTTTAGATTGAATAGGGCTTTTGCTGATAAACCTCGGAGTAGCCACAAAGGCCGTTTGTAAGGCTTGTAAGTTACCATTGGCTTTGCTTTCAATCCAATTAATCTCTTTGGGCGATGAAAACTCTTTTATTTTCTCGAATAATTGTTCTGAAAAATTCATTTTTGGGTTAGGCAAAATAACGATTAAAATAATCGTAAATATTTACTACGAAAACGACTTATGCAATGAGCGAAATCATTTTCCGATGCAAAACTTACTAAATATGTTGGCTAATAAATCATCCGTTGTGATTGTGCCGGTAATCTCGCCAAGATGGTGCAACGAAAGGCGAATATCTTGTGCCAAGAAATCACCAGTAATACCTAAATCTAAACCATTTAACACTTCGTTGAGGGCATCGTTTGCTTTTAGGAGGTGTTCGTAATGCCTCAAATTAGTCAGCATATTATCCGACTGCTTTTTGATTTTAGCTTTCGACAAAATCTGTTTTTTTAGGTCTTCGATACCGATACCGAGCTTGGCTGAGATGTGAACCTCACCCAACTCTCTTCTCGAAGGAGAGGTCTTTATATCGTCCCCCTCTCCTTTGAGGAGAGGGGATAGGGGTGAGGTGAAATTCAAAATTTCATTCAACACAAAATCTATTCGATTTTGTACATCGTCATTTGAAAATCGTAGAATTTTTATTCCGTACCCAATCTCGATATCTAATGTACGAACTGCATCGTAATTCAGCTGTTTTAATTGATTGTGATAGCCCCCGTCTAACTCGATTCCAAGTTTGGCTTCATGGCAATAAAAATCTAAAATATAACCCTCTTTGAGCGGATGCTGACGCCTAAATTTTAAATTATTTAGTTGTCTATTTCGAAGAACCTCCCACAATATCTGCTCTGAATCGGTAAGATTTTGTCTTAACTCTCTGGCTTTTTTGAGTAAATCTGTTGATACAGAATGAAAGGGGGATTTTGTGTTTGGTGGTTTCACCTCACCCCCAACCCCTCTCCTTGTAGGAGAGGGGAGTTGCGAGAAGCCTTTCTCCTCTGAGGAGAAGTTTTGGGGTGAGGCGACACCCAAATCAATCTTATTTCTCACAAAAATCACCTTTTCTTTATCAGCATTTTCGATAAAATCGGTGGTAAATTCGTCGTTATCGCTCAATAAAAGTATGATTTCGGCACGTTCCATTGCTTGTTTGGAACGTTCGATACCGATAGATTCTACAACATCTTGAGTTTCTCTGATTCCAGCCGTATCAATAAACCTAAATTTTACGCCATCAATAAACATCACATCCTCTATCACATCGCGGGTTGTACCTGCAATTTCGGTTACGATGGCTTTTTCTTCGTTCAATAAAGCATTCAGAAGCGTAGATTTTCCGGCATTAGGAGGCCCAATAATTGCCACGGGTACGCCCTCTTTGATAGCATTGCCCGAATCGAAAGAATCAATCAGCGGATGAATCTGTCGCTGGATTTTCAGAATCAATTCTTTCAAATCATCTCTATTGGCAAATTCTACATCTTCTTCGCCAAAATCCAATTCGAGTTCAACCAAACTCGCAAAATGGATGAGTTCTTCTCTCAGAATTGCCAATTTTTTAGAAAATCCACCACGTAGTTGATGCAATGCCGAGCGGTGAGCCGCTTCTGAATCGGCGGCAATGAGGTCGGCCACGGCTTCGGCTTGCACGAGGTCAAATTGCCCATTGATGAATGCTCTCTGGGTAAATTCGCCTGGTTTGGCCATGCGGCAACCTTTTTTTACTAATAATTTCAGAATGTATCGGATGATATAGTCTGAGCCGTGGCAGGAGATTTCTACCACGTCTTCTTTTGTGAAAGATTTAGGATTTTTGAAAACCGATACCAGCACTTCATCTACGATTGTTTCGCCGTCGCGGATTGTCCCGAAGTGAATGGTATGGCTATCGACTTTTTCTAAATTTTTGCCAAAAAAAATCTGATTGACAATCTCGAAAGTACGCTCGCCCGAAACCCTGATTACGGCAATCGCTCCGACTCCTTGCGGAGTAGCTAAAGCACAAATTGTATCTTGTTGTAGAATCATTAACTAACTGCGTGCTTGATATAAATTGGTTTGTGTTATTTGTTAATCAATTCAGAAGTTTATCAATTTCGATTAACCATTTGCTAAAAAAATGAAAGAATTGAGTCACGTTACTGAGAGCGTACTTCAATCGCTTTTTCTTATCAAAATTTACTCAAAAACATCCTTTTGCTATCAAATATGGCACAATCAACCAAAGCAATCCTTTTATCAGAAAAAAGAAAAAACCTGCCCATCCGAGCCGCTTAAACCACATTTTAAATTTACTTTGGTTCTCCATTGAAAGTTATAGTGTTTCGAGTAGAACAATCCCTCTGATGGGTTTGTTTCAATTATAAAAAAAATACTCACGGTATAACTTAACGAGTCGTCAGTTATACCGTGAGTTGATTTACGAATCTTAAAAATCAAATTTGATTCCTTGTGCCAATGGCAATTGTGTGCTGTAATTGATGGTATTCGTTTGGCGACGCATATAGGCCTTCCAAGCATCGGAGCCACTCTCACGTCCTCCGCCAGTTTCTTTTTCGCCACCGAAAGCACCTCCAATTTCAGCCCCCGAAGTACCGATGTTTACATTGGCAATACCACAATCTGAGCCTTTGGCCGATAAGAATTGCTCGGCTTCGCGTAGATTTAGGGTAAATATTGCCGATGAAAGTCCCTGCGGAACACCGTTTTGTAGTTCAATGGCTTCGTCTAAATCTTGGTATTTCATCAAATACAAAATCGGAGCAAAAGTTTCGTGGCAAACCATCGGTGTTTGTTTTTGTACTTCAACGATTGTAGGTTTTACATAACAGCCTGATTCGTAGCCTTCTCCGCTCAAAATTTCATTGCCACAGAGTACTTTTCCGCCTTCTTCGATTGCTTTCTGGATGGCATTTTGGTAACCACTTACTGCCAAATCATCAATCAATGGGCCTACGTGGTTTTGAATATCTAACGGATTACCGATTCGGATTTGTGAATAGGCTTTTACCAAACGATTTTTGACTTCGTCGTAGATACCCTCTTGCACGATTAATCGGCGAGTGGTGGTGCAGCGTTGCCCTGCTGTACCGACAGCTCCGAATACAACGGCTGGAACGACCAATTTTAAATCGGCGTTTTCGGTAACGATGATGGCGTTGTTACCGCCTAATTCGAGGATAGTTTTTCCAAAACGATTGGCTACGGCCACGCCCACAGCTTTACCCATGCGAGTCGAACCAGTTGCCGAAACCAACGGAATACGAGTATCGTTAGATAACCATTCGCCTACTTTTCTATCGCCGATAATTAACCCAGAAACGCCCTCGGGGATTCCGTGCTTTGCCAAAACCTCACGGATGATATTCTGACAAGCGATTGCCGAAAGCGGTGTTTTTTCGGATGGCTTCCATACGCAAACATCTCCGCAAACCCAAGCCAACATGGTATTCCATGCCCAAACGGCTACCGGGAAATTGAATGCCGAGATAATACCCACAACTCCGAGCGGATGCCACTGCTCGTACATGCGGTGCGAGCCACGCTCTGAGTGCATCGAAAGACCGTACAATTGACGAGAAAGCCCAACCGCAAAATCGCAAATATCAATTATTTCTTGTACTTCGCCCCAACCTTCTTGCAGGCTTTTGCCCATTTCGTAGCTCACTAAGCGTCCGAGTGCATCTTTATGTTCTCTGAAAGCATCGCCCATCTGACGAACGATTTCGCCACGTTTTGGGGCTGGTAATTCTCTCCACATCGGAAACGCCGCCACGGCCTGTGCCACCACTTTATCGTAGTCTTCTCGATTGGCTTGTCGAACCTTACCAATGAGTTGCCCATCTACTGGCGAGTACGAACTCAATACTTTTCCGCTACCTGCCCAACTCTCCACCCCCGTGCTGATACCCTCGTTGAGCGACTTGATTCCTAATTCTTTGAGTACTTTTTTCATTCTTTTAATTATGGTTTGTTGATGATTTTTTGACTTAGTTACTACTTGTACATTACTTAGACACTTGTTAGACAGTTAAGTATATGCTTACTTTTGATTATATAAAAAATGTTATATTTATAAAAATTATTATATGTTTTTAGTACATATATGTTTTAAAATGTTAGACAGTGTTAGACAGTAGCTTCGATGATAAGTGTCTAAATCCGTCATAAGTAATAATATATTTTTGTTTTTTACTAAAAGGATTCTCAGGGACGGTCATCTGTAAAAACCCATTATGCAAGAGTGGGACTATCTTTTGTTCGTAATTAAAAGTATGCGAGGTTAATCCCAAAAATGCTAAAATCTCTTTACGACTTTTTTCTTCGAGACAATAATGTAAAATTCGTATGTCTTCTGGTGCATTATCTTGTACTTCTAAAAAATACGGATTTATTGGTAGGGTTACGGCAAAATAGGTACGGTCTTCGTCGGTCTCAAAATGAGGTTTGGGCGAATCATTCGCTGCCATTTTTTTGTAAATCGTCGGAATTCCAGTGCAACGACCTTCTGATAAATCCAAATCCTTGAAAAAATCTCCAATTCGGCGATTCCGATAATGCCTTGCCACAACTCTGCCTTTTTGTAAATCTTGCTGATTGATTGGTGGGACAGGACCCGGCAGACTCGCAATTTCGATTCTATTTTGCCAAATATCAATAATGATAGGTTCTCTAATCTCATAACTTCTATGAAAAAAAGCATTGACTACGGCTTCTTCGATGGCTTCAAACGGATAGTTATAAACCCTAATCGCTTCGGCTTTATTGGCTTGTTTGATGACCCTTTCGATAATCAGACGTGAACGAATATGCGACAAAACCTCACGAATTTGTTTGTGAATAGGTCCTTTGAATACAAATTCGTCAAAAGAAGTCCCTGATTCATTGTAACGCCAAACCACCTCGATACGTGCCTCATTAAAGAATTTTTGAGGATTTGTACAAAAAAACAACAAACCTACATTGAGTGGTTTTAGGTATTCGTCAGGGCCATTGACGATTCGCATCTGGCGGCACACTTCTTCAAAAGGTGTTTTGATTGATTCTTCAAAAAGGTCACTTCTGATTTCTTGCAAAAACTCGCGGATAAGCCCCAAATCAAGGTCTTTTATGGTTGCTTCGTGGTTGATTCTATCATCAAACGGAATCTTTTTTGCTAAATCGAGTAGTTGCTTTTCGTCGGCTTCTTTTGCTATTGCCGATGACGACCCACGTCTAATGTAGTATCTTTTACCTTCTATCTCTTTGCTTCCTAATGCTTTCGGAACTTTGTACGGGCGATTATCACCCCCTGGAACCCAAATGATAAAAATCCATTTGTCTTCGTATAAGTAAGGTTGTGATATAGGCGAATAAAAAGGCTCAATCTTATGAGTAATCTTGATTAACTCTTTTTGGATTCTGTCAATTTGATTTTCTTGTAAACCGATTGGAGGAAGAACGGGTATCCCATCGTTTTCTTCGACACCGATGATAATATACCCACCACCCCAATTATTAATGTCATTGGCAAATGCACAAATAGTATGTAAGACATCTTCTGGATTCCAACTTTTTTTGAATTCCAGCCTATCCCATTCGATGATTTTGCCATTAAGAAGTTGCTCAATATTGACAGGTAATGCCATTGCGTGTGAAAATTATACCAAGATTAGAATGATTTTAAGATTTTCTTGGTTGATTATTCTGACTTTCAATGATTTATAAGTGCAATCTTTCAGAAACCAATTTTAATTACCTTACAAAAATACGTAAATTGGCTATTATTATACGTAGGATACTGAAAATATAGCGAGTCGAGATGTTAAATTGACTGAACTTTGCTTATATTTAGTCTGTTTTAAAGATACAAACCAAAGCGAAATTATGGATATTGAGCAATTGAAGTACCCAATCGGGCGTTTTGAATACGGCAAAAAGTATTCGATGCGTGAGACTCGCCAACACATAAAAGTTTTAGAGAAGTTTCCGAGTGCTTTGAAGAAAACTGCCGCAAAACTCTCTGAAAATCAGTTAGATACGCCGTATCGTCCCGAAGGATGGACGGCCAGACAAGTGATTCATCACGTTGCGGATAGCCATATCAATATGTACACACGTGTACGTTTTGCATTGACCGAAGAGAACCCACCGATTAAAGGTTACGACGAGGCTCAATGGGCGGTTTTACCCGATACGACATTACCCGTAAAGCCTTCTTTGCAAATCATTGAGGGTGTGCATAAACGCATGGTTACGCTGTTTAAAACCTTAGATAAAAAGCAATTAAAACGCACGTATTTCCACTCGGGGTATCAGAAATCATTTGATATTCAAGAGGTTATCGCTTTGTATGCGTGGCATTCGGAGCATCATCTAAAGCATGTCGAAATCGTTTTGAATAAATAAACATAATTATTTGAATCCTCCGAATTTCTCGAATGACGAATAATTTAGTACAATTTTGAATTACTTGAATAATATTAAAACTCTGATAGTCAGTAACTTTAAATAATATTCGAAAAATTCGGCATATTCGGTTAATTCTACTTTATTACTTAAACAATGGAAAATATCATTATCGGAATCATATTTGTAGCTGCATTGGCTTATTTGGGTAGAATGGTGTATCGTCAATTCACGGTAAAAAATGCGGGTTGTGCCAAGAATTGCGGGGGAGCGTGTGGCGTGAAAATTGATTTTCCAGAAGAAATATAGTTTGTCAGACGATGGTCATTCAATAGTCATATAATTGGTTTTACAATGAATGACAACAGAATGACCATCAAATGACTAATTCTATTTTACATCGGCGTGTACGTTGCTTCATCAATCATCTGATGGGCGTGTTCTTTACCGAGATATTTATCAATCATGTTGTGAGCAAAATAGATGATTGGGGTCATCAATAAAGCCACGATGAATTTATAAGTGTAATTGACCGAACCCACCGCCAAAATCTGTGTGAAAGTCCAATTTCCAAATACATAAAACGCAATAAATATTACTACAAAACTATCAATCAGCTGCGAAACGAGGGTCGAGCCAGTAGCTCTCAGCCAAATGAAGCGGTTGCTCGTAATGAGCCTCAATCGGTGGAAAACCAGAGCATCAAGCACCTGTCCTACCAAAAAAGCCGTAATCGAACCCGTAATAATACCCAAACCTTGCCTAAAAATTTTACCGTAGGCTTCATCAATATTTAGGTATTTGCCTTGCGAATCGGTATTATTGATGTCGAGCCAGAATTGTGCTGGTGTTACGATGGTCGAGATGTAAATCAAGATAAAACTGTAAGCAATCAGAATGGCAGTTAGATAAGAAATCCTTTTTACGCCTTGTCGCCCATAGTATTCATTGATGATATCGGATGTTACGAAAACAAACGGCCAATTGAGTACCCCTGCCGACATGTTGAAGTCGAGCTTATAACCGAAGATTGGAATCTGAACTGGCGAGATTCCGAGTGTACCTTCTACCGAAAAAATCTTTGCTCCGATTATCTCGGCAACAATGGCATTTGTCAAGAAGATTCCGCACAAGATTAGGTAGAGATACTGTTTTTTTGTTTTAATTGAATCAGGCATTTTTTTTCGTTTTGTGTTGCGAGTATTGAAGTTTCAAGCTTTTGAATGTGGCAACAACCAGAAACCAAATACCCGAAACCAGAAACTAAACAATCACCCCATCACGCATTTCGAGTTTACGGTCTGCCATGTTGGCGAGCTGTTCGTTATGTGTAATTATAACAAATGTTTGATTCAATTGTTTCCTCAAATCAAAAAACAAATTGTGAAGTTCTTCGGCATTTCGAGAGTCAAGATTACCACTTGGTTCGTCGGCAAAAACCACCGAAGGCGAATTTATCAAGGCCCTCGCTACCGACACCCGCTGCTGTTCTCCGCCCGAAAGTTCCGATGGTAAATGGTTGATTCTATCCTTCAAACCTAATAATTCTAATAATTCAGTCGCTTTTTTTTCAATACTCCCCCTCTGGGGGCTGGGGGGCTTAATCCACGCCGGAATACACACATTCTCTAATGCCGTAAACTCGGCCATCAGGTTATGAAACTGAAAAATAAAACCAATATTCTGATTTCGGAATTGAGCTAACTGCTTGTCGTTCAGGCTACTGAGATTAGTGTCTCTGAGCCAAACATCGCCTGCATCGGCTTTGTCGAGCGTACCCAAAATGTGTAGAAGCGTACTTTTGCCCGCACCCGAAGCCCCGACGATTGATACAATTTCGCCAGCTTCGATGTCTAAGTCTATTCCTTTCAGCACTTCCAGACTTCCGTATTTTTTCTTGATTCCTCTTGCTTTGAGCATCTTTTATTGTTTGAGATGGCAAAAGTAGATAATAGCTGATTCTTTCGCACTATTTTAACACCAAAACCGCTTGATTTTTATCGGCTTTCAAGATTTTCTTTCTGAAATCGGCGTATTCGTTATAGGCCATTGCAGGATACTGCCCCTTTTTCATGCTCAAACTACGAAAATAAACCAGTTTATCGCCTTTTACTTCAATTGTAGATTTGTAAACGCCAAATTTTGACTGAATCGTTACTGGTTCAGGAATGTATTCGGGCGAATATCCTTTGGGTAAATCAAAGACCGTACTGTCGGTATCGACGTAATTGAGCGAAAGTTTTAAATCGAATTTACGATTCGGATTAGGCAGCGGAGCGGTTTCAAAACGATTGAAAAGATTAGGCGTAACAAACAGCCTTGTGCCGCTTTTGGTGGCTACATTGCGTAGTTTTAGGTCTAAATCTTCGGTAATTGACGGAATCTTGTCTCTGTTCTCTTTGAGGTTAAAGGCATTAATTTCTACGCTCGGCAGACTCATTTGTTTGTAAAGCCATTTCTTTTGGTCTTCGTTCGAGAGAGAATTCAGTACTCCAGAGTGCGTTTCGTATTGCTCGCCCGTGTATTTGGTCAAGACTTTGGCAATTGCCTCGCCGCTGTCTTGTAGCTGAATACTCGATTTTCGTATCAGTTTGTTGTCGTTGCTGCTGTATGTGGGTGTTTTTACGAGTTTTCCACCGTTGTCGTTTATCACCACCACGTGCCTGTCGCTGGTAAATGTACCGAGATACCCAAACGGATTGCTCTGACTGGTACATTCGAGCCAAAGAGTATCTTTTGCAGTTGGCACGCACACAAAAACGTGATTGAACTGAAACGAAGGGAAATCAGTATGAATATCGTTTTCGTCATCGCCAGCTTTTACCAAAACCTGATGCGATTTTATACCGAGGGCGTTGAGCATCGCCATTGTGTAATTGCTCAATGCTTTGCAATCGCCGTAGCCTTTCTCAAACACATCTTCGGCCTTCATGGTTTGCCAACCGCCGATTCCTAACTGAATACTCACGTAGCGAGTATTGGCTTGCAGAAACTCATATACTTTTTTGACTTTTTGACTGACATCAGTTTCGTTTTTGACCAATTCTTTTACCTTCTGAACCAACGGTTCTGGTAATTTATCACGGTCTTTGTTCATTTTTGCGATGAATTTTGCCACGTCGTCCCAATTATTAATTCGACCTACATAATCCTGTACGCTGAAATCGGTTGGTGCGGTCAATACCTGCGGCATGACGCTATCGAGGTCGGGGCTAAGGGGTTCGCTTTCGAGAGCTTTGAGATTGCTAACCTCCCAAAAATGCACAAACAGATTGCCATCGCGTTCCATTTTTACTTTGGTTGGCATGTTAATCTCTTTGTAACGAATCTGCATATCGTTGGGCGTTGCAATTCGGAACGAAGATTTCTCGACAGCCAAATGTTCTTGATTGTACAGGTAGGCGTCCCACGACGGATAAAACATCATGTTTTTGGTGGTATATTCCATTCTAAAAGCAACCGTGTAAGGATACTGCGACTGTGACAAAGATGCCATTTTGAAGTAGCTATCGTCGATGGTATTACTCCCCGACGAACCACTGAAACTCTCAATATCGCTTCGTTTTAGTTTTTTGATTTGTTTACCATTGGCATCATAAACTTGGGCTTCGATGTCTTTTATTTTGGTAAAAACATTGTACGGGATTACCAATGTAGAAAACGAATCTCCTTTTTCGTCGAGAATCGTAATGGCTCCTTTGATGACGTTGCTGGCTTCGCCGATGTTGTCAACAACAAAATGGGTTTCGTGAAATCTCACGACAGCGTGGGCTTTTTCTTTTAATTCTTCAGGAATCGTCGAAGCAGCAAACTGTTGTTGTCCGATAGCAGCAATTGCATGGATTGCAAAAATGAGAGTAAAAATTCTTTTCATTGAATCACTGAGAATGAGTATAGTGGTAGATTGGTACAATCCTCCAAGGTTTTTTAAAACGCTTGGAGGATTCAGACTTACATTTTTTTCAAGACAATTTGTTCGGCGTGTTTTGCCACTATTATATCGTAGAATTCTCTAAGTAAGCCATATTCATCGGCGGCGTACAATGATTTCCGGAATGCAATGCGGCTATTGATAGTTATCTTATTTTCGTTTTGAGAAATGGCAAAATTGAATCTACCGCCCGAATTTGGCAAACTAACAGAGGTGTTTTTGGGTAACTCAACGATTTGATACCCTGCCGGAATCTCGTAGGTAGCAATAAAAGTTTCTTCGATTGGATGAGCAAAATCTATCGGAAATGCTCGCTCGGTGTCTTTGAAAGGATTCTCAACGTGGCCTTCGGTTAGCATCGGTTTCAGATACATCATATTACCCGCCACGGTCAAGTGGTCATTGATAGTAACCTCATAATTAGCCTCCATCGAGCTTGTAATATCTTCAATCTTGCGATAATCTGCCTTACTAATTACCCAAGAAGGTTTTCCTTTTTTGATTGCCTCCAAAAACTTATCCTTGCCATCGCTTTTGTAGGCTGTTCGAGAACTCCAACCACTGTAACCACCATAAGACTTGGAGACCCTACCGACCAATTCGCCATCTTCGGTTATTTTCAAGATAACATTTTCGTATTCAGCATCTTTTTCGATAGGCTCCATACTAACCATTTGCATATTTTGTGGATGCACCAGCCACCCAGTATGATTTAGGCAATGCACTGGTAATACACCCGCAGGCAAAAACTCATCGGTAGCATCTAAAAACATATCTTTTGGGCCTTTTTTGATATGAGCAACCACATAATTAAAACGCTTTCGGATGGCGTATTGCTCGTGGATTCGGCCATTATCCCGTGTACTCAAAATGACAGGATTGGCGTCGAAACCCATTTCTCGTAGGAGTGCAATTAAGGCAAAATTCATATCGGCGGCATCGCCTTCGCCTTTTTCTAATACTTTTTTGAGATTTTTGGTCCAGATACTACTTCGGTTATTCCATTTAATTTTACTTCTGATATAATTTATCGCTGATTGAATCAGCACAGTCGAATCTTTCGATTTAGCATTAATTTCTTGGGCGGCATCTTTCATAAAATTTGTTTTTTTCAAGACCTCGCCAAATTCTTCGTGTTCGAGCAGCATTTTATTCATCGAATTATAATCCAACGAAAAATCTTTCATACCCAAACCCGGAATATCATAGCTTGCCAATTCAAAGTCAATTTTCGAGAGGTAATCGGCCGCAGTCGTGATAAATGGCTCATTGCTGAATGCGGGAGCATCTTTTACGACAAATCGGTAGGAGGTACCACTGACGTAATCGCCGCCAAGTTTGACGTTTTCGGCTCGATTGTCAGAAATATACAGTGGTAAGTAGCCCGACATCAACATTCGGTAATAAAAATAATTCGGAATCGAGATGCGGTACTCGCTCCAAGCCACAGGAATATCGCTCTGGAAAGTCCAAGTTTTTGGGTTGATACTGACGCTCAGGGGCGTTTGCAGGCGATACGAATATTCGATAACCGAACCTTCTTTTACGTTTGGCATCGTAAATCTCGTTGTGGTGAGGTTATCCGATGTCTTTTCGGTAAAAATCATCTCTTTGGTTAGTTTCTCTTTTTTGACTTCGCCGTTTTCGATGTTGTGCGTAAATCCTCGAATGTTGGAGATAATTTCGTCGTTAGGATGCCCGTATCGTGCCAAAGATAGCTTGATGGTAGCTCGGTCTAATGCCGATTTTTTCAGGATTTTGATTCTACCATGATACTCCATAGTAATGGCGTAATTGCCAGTAGAAAGCCCAAAACTTACATCGGCATAATCGTAGAGTACGATGGCATCGACCGATGAATCTTTGGCGTAAGCCGTCATCTTGAGTGATTCTGAATCTACTTCGCCAAAAGGTAGTTTTTTGTCTTGTGCAGATACTTTAAGTGAGAAAATAAACAACAGCAACAGTAGGACGATTTGTGTAGGTCGCATAGAATGAGTGGTTTTCTTTTGTAGAGATATGAATTCAAAAAATTTAAAGCAAAAAACGTACCTAAATATAGCCGTAAAATATTTTTTACAAATCGTTTTTCTTCATTTTTTCGAGAATTTCTTTGTAGCTTTTCGTAACATCCTCTATGTACCTATTATTTGGTACTTTTTGAATCTCATCAATCATTTTTTCTAAATTCTGAATGGCTTGCTCTTTTTGCCCATTCAGAAACAAGATTTTCGACTTGGTAACGCCCCACATATTATTGAATTTTCCGTCTAATTCTTGGGCTTTATTCATCCATTCTAATCCTTTTTTTAGCATAAACGGGTCGTGTGCAAATGCCTCCGTAACTGCCCAAGTAGCTTGATTGAGGAGTCTGACTGCCAAAAAAGCATCCATTTTGCTGTTGTATTGCCCCCAATATCGGCCGCCGCTTGCGTTTTCTATCGAACTGCTCCAAACAATCATTCGGGCGGTAGAATCCGACTTTGGAGGTTTTATTGAGGCATTCATCACATCTTTTTCGATGATGTCAGTCATGTACGTTTTTATTTTGAGCGAATCTTTGACGGTTGCGTAGAATCGTACCTTCCTAAAAAACTCTTCGTAGCGTTGACCTTTGGGGTTCTCCCATGTTCGAATCATGCTATCGGCTTTCATGTACAATTTTTCGTCTTTTTCATCGGCGGCAACTTCTACAGAATTATAGGCAATATCGTGGTATTTCGGAATCAAAAGCGATTTATAAGGCGTATCGAGTTGTATAAGTTTGCTCAATGTTTTATGATAAAATCCATCAATTACACCGTTATATTGCGACCGACTGAGCAAATCAAGAATCTTGGGATTGGTTAGCTCGCTTTCGGGTAATTCCATCAAATAAACACCCAAAACCACGGTGTTATCTTCTCGTTTATCAATCAAATAATTGATGTATTTCAATAAAAACTCGGGGTCTCTTCGTCCGTTTTTAAATTCTTCTTCGTAGAGTTTCGATGGCTCGTTTTCATCGGCGGCGAGGAGCGATTTTTCAGCCAATTCGATAAACTCGTCAACCCCAATGGTATTCGATTTTCGATACAAAATGCTCTCAAAAGCACTCATAAAAACCATCGACGGAGCATCATTGATACCGTATTTCTTGCTAAAAGCCATGCCTTCGTCGGTTTCGGCATCAATTTTTATGCAGATAAATTTAGAGTAAAGAATATTTTTTACGTCGTCGTTCCCCAAAATATCTTTTTCGATTTGAGGGCCATTCGGAGCGAATTTTGAAGTATAAAAAACAAAGATAGATTTATTCATTTCTCGCCCCCATTTCATGGCGGTTGAGAGGCTGGCATCGGTAAATTGTAATTGGGCCACAACCTGAGTCGAAACCAATAAGAGTATAAATAGTTTTTTCATAAATAGCCGTGGTTTACAGAAATGTGCAGGATAATCTATCACTCATAAATTTAGTTTAGATTCAAATAAATTCAAAATTTATGACGATTCAAACATAATATTTGTGCCTTAACTAAATTTAAGATTTCATCAAAAAAAGTCTGAAAAAACGATTGCAAACCTTTGCATTAAAATTTTGTTGTTTTCTTGATTTTATCATACAAAATATTGCTTAGATTCACATCGCAAAACCGAAAACATTCACTAATTCGCCATTTTACAAATGTCTAATATTTCGAGACGTAATTTATTAAAAACGATTGGATTAACCGCGGGTGCGATTGGCACTGTAAACTTCGATTCTCATGCCGAAGGTGCTGATTACGAGCCGATTATTATTCCAGAAGACGAAAGGTACATTCCGCTCGAACGCCCCGTTACGGCGATTACACTCGGGGCTGGCAACCGTGGCAATGTTTATGGTAGATTTGCACTGGCTTTTCCGAATGAGTTAGACATCGTAGGAGTAGCCGAACCGATACAGTTTAGAAACGATAAATACGCAAAAGCACATAATATCGAAGACAAAAACCGATTTAAAACCTGGGAAGATGTCTTTAAAGTACCCAAATTTGCCGATGCAATCATTATCTCAACACCCGATTATCTGCACTATGGCCCAGCCATGAAAGCCCTCGAAATGGGCTACGATGTATTGCTCGAAAAACCGATTTCGCCATCGTTGCAGGAGTGTTTGGATATTCTGAAAATGGCACAAAAAACCCAGCGAATCATTGCGGTTTGCCATGTTTTGCGTTATACGCCGTATTTCAGAAAATTAAAAGAAATTGCCGACAGCGGTAAATTCGGTAGGTTGATTAGCGTGAATCACCTCGAAGGCGTCGAGCATCAGCACATGGCTCATAGTTATGTGCGTGGCAATTGGCACGTTTCTAAAAATACAAACCCGATTATTTTGGCAAAATCATGCCACGACCTCGATATTTTGCGTTGGATAGTGGGTGATTCTTGCAAGAGTGTTTCGGCGTATGGCTCATTGACTTGGTTTAAGCGTGAGAATGCCCCCGAAGGTAGCACCGAACGCTGTACCGATGGCTGCAAAGTAGAATCTACCTGCCCGTTTTCGGCGATTCGGATTTATCAGAAAAACAAAAAACGGATTCACGTTTTGGATGTTTCGGATAACAAAGCCACCCAAGACCAAGAGATTTGGGATAAATTGAAGGTGTCGAATTATGGACGTTGTGTTTATAGAATGGACAACGACCAACCCGACCACTACACAACTTCGATGGAATTTAAGAATGGCGTAACGGTGAATTTTGCGATGGAGGCGTTTACGTCTTTTGAACACCGCAAGACCCGCTTGATGTTTTCGCACGGAGAAGTTTGGGGCGATATGGATGAGTTAAATACGTATGATTTCAGAACGGGCGAAACGACCCACTGGAAAGCATCAGAACAACCCGAATTTAAGAACCAAGCATCGGGACACGGCGGCGGAGACTATGGCTTGGCTCGTAATTTTGTTCAGGCAGTTTCGCAGCGTAAACCCGAGCTTTTGACTTCGACGATTGAAGCATCTATCGAAAGCCACGTGATGGGCTTTATGTGTGAAAGAAGCCGATTGGATAATCAAAAAATGGAAATTAAGCTGTAATTGGCTTTAGCTAAGTAAAACACTCAACGACTTGCAAAGTCGTTGTACAAATAAACATATTATCAAACCAATTAAATAGTACTTTAATGGCATTTACCGAAAAAGAAATATCGCCGCTGGCGAGTCTCGACGTATGGGAAGACGACGTGTTGGAGCGTTATCCAGAACCTAATCAACCCGCAAAAGCAAAAGACGAGTTTCGTAATTACACCGATTCTGACCGCCAGAATACAGTTCGTGAGTTTTATCGTCTTAATCACACGTACCAAACGTATGATTTTGTAAAACAAAAACAAGCTGAGTTTTTGAAATTCGACAAAAAAGAAATGAATATTTGGGAGGCATTCAATTTCTTGAATACCCTCGTAGATGACTCTGACCCCGATACCGAACTCGACCAGTTTCAGCATTTACTCCAAACCTCTGAGGCGATTCGTTTAGACGGACATCCAGATTGGTTTGTTTTGACGGGCTTATTGCACGATATGGGCAAGGTTCTTTGTCTTTTCGGCGAGCCACAATGGGCTGTTGTTGGCGATACATTCCCTGTGGGTTGTAAGCATTCGGATAAAATCGTTTTCCCTGAGTTTTTTGAGGCAAATCCAGATTCAAAAGACGAAAGATACAATACAAAATACGGTGTTTATGAGCCAAATTGTGGCCTAAGAAACGTAGATATGAGCTGGGGACACGATGAGTACATCTACCAGTTGGTAAAAGACCATCTTCCAGAAGAAGCTCTTTATCCGTTGCGTTATCACTCATTCTATTCGCAGCACCGCGAGCATGCCTACGAGCATTTGATGGATGCCCACGACCACGAAATGTTTAAATGGGTTGATAAATTCAATCCTTACGATTTATATACAAAAGCTCCAGTAAAACCAAACTGGGAAGCCATTAAGCCGTATTACGAAGACCTTGTTGCGAAGTACTTGCCAGCTACGTTGAAGTTTTAATAAGCGAATCCCAATTAAAAACCCTGACAGGGCTCTAAGCCCTGTCAGGGTTAATTTCTGTGTATCCCTATTATTATCGGATAATTGATTTCGGTAGTAATGGGGATTTTTATATCTTGCACAGATATAAACCCTAAACATCCCTGACAGAGCTTCGATGTCTTGTAAGGGATAGAATTTATGTTAGCAAAAACATCCTTAAAAACCGAAATTCTTGCGGGAGTATCTACTTTTTTGGCTACGATGTACATCATCATCGTCAATCCTGCCATCTTGAGCCAATCCGGAATGCCCTTTAGTGGAGTACTGACTGCAACTGTTTTACTCTCGTTTTTCAGTAGCCTGATGATGGGGATTTACGCCCGAAACCCGATTGTAGTTGCTCCTGGAATGGGAATGAATGCATTTTTTACGTTTTCGGCGGTAAAAGGTATGGGAATCAGCTACCAAGTAGCACTCGGGGCGGTTTTTTGGGCAGGAATTGTGTTTTTATTGCTTTCGGTATTCAATGTCCGAACCTACATCGTCAAGGCGATTCCGAAACAATTACGTTATGCGATTTCGGCAGGTATTGGGCTTTTTATTACACTGATTGGATTTGCCAATGCTAAATTTATCGTTCCGAATCCTGCGACGATTATCGGTATTGCCAACGTTCATGACCCAATCATCATCACGTTTTTGGTGGGTTTGGCAGTTACGGCTTATATGCTCGTTAGGCGGATTCAGGGCGGAATTATTTTCGGAATCATCATCACAACGCTATTGGCTGTACCGATTGGGCGATGGTGGGGCGATGCTTCGGCCGTAAATTTTGGGCAAAAGGCTTTGGTCAATTGGCAGGGTATTTTTGCTGCTCCCGATTTCAGCTTGTTGTTTCAATTAGACTTTGTTAATTCTCTCAAAATCAGTTTAATACCCGTAATTTTTGCGTTTGTGTTTACTGATTTATTCGATAGCCTTTCGACATTTGTGGGTGTTGCCGAAGCGGCAGATTTGTATGACGAAGACGGTGAACCCCAAAACGTAAAACAAGCCCTACTGACCGATGCCGTAGCAACTACTTTGGGCGGATTGCTGGGGTCGAGTCCGGGTACGGCATTTATTGAGTCGGCTGTTGGGATAAGCCAAGGCGGACGAACGGGATGGACAGCCATTACGGCTGGCGTTTTATTTTTACCGTTTTTGTTTTTGTCGCCTTTGCTCGGGATTATCCCCGCCATTGCTACCGCACCTGCATTGATTGTGGTAGGTGTTTTGATGATGAAACCCGTTACCAAAATCAATTGGGATAAACTCGACGATGCCATTCCGGCCTTTTTGGCAATGGTTTTGGTGCCGTTTACGTACTCGATAACACAGGGTATCATTTGGGGATTTTTGTCTTGGACGATTCTCAAAATCGCAACTGGCAAAGCCAAGGAGGTTTCGTGGATGCTTATTGTGATTGATGCTTTTGCTTTACTGGCTCTTTATTTGGGGCATTGATATTCATTGGAAGCCTCACCGAGCGTCGGTCGCCCTTTCATTCCCTCTCCCGATGGAGAGGGAGGGACTCGAAAACAAAATATGAAATTAAACCCAAAATGAAAAAAACGATTTTTATACCCCTCTTTGTACTGATTGTTGCTCAAACTTTTGCCCAACGAATCGCGATTTTGGGTGCTATGCCCGAAGAGGTTCAGTTGCTCGAATCGCAGTTGCAAAACCCCAAAACTAAGAAGATTTTAGGTTTTAGTTTTAAGACGGGTAAACTGATGGGTAAAAAAGTAGTACTTGCCGAGACTGGAATCGGAAAGGTAAACGCGGCAACAGTTACGACTTTGCTAATCAATCAATTTAAACCCAAATCTATCATTTTTACGGGTATTGCGGGGGCAGTGAATCCGAGTTTGAATCAGGGCGATGTGGTGATTGGCAGCCGATTGGCGTACCACGATTATGGACGATTGACAGACGAGGGTTTATTGACGAATCCGACTCGAAATCCGTTTACAAAAGAGCGAAATGATTTATTTTTTCTTTCAGATTCGGCTCTTGTCAGTCTATCGGTTTCGGCGATTCAAAAGGTTGATTTACAGAAGGTTTTGCAAGGAGTTCAGCCAAAAATTATTAAGGGTACGATTGTTACCGGCGATACTTTTGTGGCATCTGCAAAAGCTACGGAGCGTTTTGCCAAGACCCTCAATGCCGATGCTACCGAAATGGAAGGTGCGGCAGTTGCACAGATTTGTGGGCAATTAAAGATTCCGTTTTTGGTGCTTCGTAGTATCAGTGATAAAGCTAATGACAAAGCCCCGATGGATATTCAGACATTCAAGAAAATCGCTGCCGATAATTCGGCTATTATGGTAAAGGCGATTTTGGAGAATTTGTGATTTACTACGTTGTATTTTTTCGTCAAGATGACTCAAAATAGTTACTACTCGCCACGAGGCGAGCGGGTGCAGGGATTTGATAGATTTCGGCTTGGAAGCCTAATCATTTAGGGTCGAGATAGGAATCTCGACCCAGCGGGGTTGGAATTGATTAAGAAATGCTATACTTTTGGGATTAGTAAACACTCAACAATTATAAAATGAATAACCACCCAATTATACCTGTTTTGGCTCATACTTCTTTATTCACTCCACAAGAGGTTGAGAGCATAGCTTCTTATTTTAAATATAAAGTATATCCTCCTAAAAAGATAATTGTTGATTTGGGAGATATTAACGACAAGTTATATTTCATTGAGTTTGGGTTATTAAGAGAATTTTCATATAATAGTCTTGACCCCGACCTTGACCCCGACCTTGACCCCGACCTTGACCCCGACCTTGACCCCGACCAAACACACACCCATTGGTTAATGTCGGCTGGACACTTTGTCTATTTAGCAGAGAGTTTCATAGAAGAAACCCCTTCAAAGGTGCTTTTGCAAGCCATTGATAAATCAAAAGTTTGGTATGTAACTAAACAAGATTGGCGGCAACTCAGGCTGAAATACCCGATGCTTAATTTTTTAGGACAGAGCCTAACGGAGCAATATTTGCTCAAATACGAAAGATTTATTAATATGCTCAGACTAAAACCTGCCGAGCGTTACGAATGGTTTGAGTATTATCATCGAGAGCTTATAAATACCGCACCACTAAAATATGTTGCTTCTTATCTACAGATGCACCCCACTACATTGAGTAAAATTCGTAGCCAGCGAGTAAGAACAAAAAAATAAATGTATCTACATTTATTAGGTTTGGCTAAGAGGATTTCTTAGCCAAACCTATTTTTTTTTCTGGAGTCATACATTGAAATTTGCAAGCAAGTAAGCCTCCCAAAACCTTGACAGCTAACAGGAGGCTTGTGAGTTCTATCCATAAAAAAATAAAACTTTAACAAAGGTATGAAAACAAAATTGTTTTTGACAGTTTTTGCATTTGCAACTGCAATTTATGCTTCTTTCGCTTGCAGTAGGTCAGAGTGTGGTGGTGGTAACGACAGATGCTGCTCGGTAGGAAATGTTATCTATTACACTAAAGCGACAGCTCCAGTGAAAGTGTAAAATTTTGTATTTTGAGAAATTAGTAATGAGGATAAATTAGATTATAGTTTATCTTCATTACTGTCTTTAATTAGATTGTTTTGTTTATGATAAAAAAAATCACCTATCTATTGATACCTATATTCTTATTGTTGTATCTGTACATTATATCTGGTAAATCAAATTTGAAAGGTAATTTTGATAGAGCTTATGTATCAAGTACAACAATTACAGCTAAAGATACTGTTGAGGGATATAATATTGATGGGATGTTATACAATAACGGATTATTATGGATAAATGGTAGAAGTCAAATATTTTCATTAGATAGCACTGCCCAAATAAGAAACAGAATAGTAGTCAATACAAATATCAATTCACCAATCGTAAATTTTTATGTTCAGAATGATACACTGTTTTACTATTTAGGAAATACATCAAAGATTTCTTATTTACCAATTAGTAACTCTCTTACCTCTACAAAAACGATTAGTTTAAAATTTCCAATTACTGATTTTCTTAAATTAAGTAATGGATATTTACTTTTTGAGCTTATCCCAAGAAATGGTAGCCTATGTGTCAAATACATCGAAAAAGATACCCTACAGGAGTTTAATAACTTTTATGTTGATAAAATTGAGGGTGGTGCAATGTCATATTCAGGAAAGTTTTTGAAAAATAGTAATATGTCATTATTTATACCCTTCTACAGGGATTCAATAAGAATCATTGATAATAGTTTAAAAGTAGATATACTGAAACCTATTGACAGCATAAATCAAAAAATTAAAATAAATAAGGTAGGAGATAGATTTTCTTTGGATGCCAATACACGGATAATTCGCATAGGTGCGGGCATTTCAAAAGATTTTCTTTTCTTATCTTCTTTTGTACTGGCATCGGAAGAATCCGAAAAAAGCTTCAAGGAAGGTACGACAATAGATATTTATAGAATAAGGGACAAAAAATATCTATTGAGTTTTAAAATTCCTAATTTCAACAAAAAGATGGTAGATGATTTTGTTGTGTCAGATAACTACCTGTTAGCTGCTTCATATAGAAACAATATAGTTATATATGATATGAGAAGATTTGTAAAGCTATTTCTTAATAAAAATGAATAAATTATCACTTTTAAAATATCTGATAGCCTTGCTGTATTTGTATGCAGGAGTTTATAAAGTTTCAGATGTGACATTATTTAAGTCTCAGCTAATTGAATCTCCGTTATTACCTGAAAAATTAATATCATTTATTGCGGTTGCACTACCAATCTTTGAGATTGGATTGGGGTTAAGTCTTATTTTCTTGAAAAAAGCAAAAACTGCTCTGTGGTTGTCTTTATCACTTATGTTATTTTTTACTCTTTATTTATCCGCTCTATATTTTTTGTATGAAAAACCTCCTTGTGCTTGTGGGGGCATTTTGAGTAATATGGATTATCCCGAGCATATTGTCTTCAATATTCTATATACGATTATTTGTATCTTAGCAATCTATTTTTATGAAAAAACAGATTCTTAAATCAATTGTAATTATAGTTATATGTCCGCTATTTACGCTTAAGGCACAATATAAAGTCTCCTTTGAAGTAAAGGATAGTTTAAATCTTTTACCGTTGGCATACAGTTCTTGTAAAATTGTTAATAAAAATAAGCTAAAAGAGTTTGGGAGTGTGAGCGATTCGCTGGGGAGATATGATTGTCTTTTGAATCAAGGTGATACAGTAACATTTACGACAAATTATATTGGTTTTATTAGTAAAACGATAAATGTTACAATTACTCAAGATACAATTATTACGGTACTCCTCTCACCATCAAAAAATCTTCTTGATGAAGTTAAAATTAAAGGTAAAAAAGCAATTATGGAGAACAAACCTGATAGAGTGGTTCTCAAAATTGACCATTCTTTAGAAAAAGGTAAGAAAGTAGCCGAGACAATTAAAAAAATGCCTTTCGTGGCAGTAACGGCAGATGCACTTTTGATTAAGGGTAAATCTAATTTTCTAATTTATAAGGATGGTTTGGCGAGTAGTCTTACTCTACAAGACTTAAAAAGTATGCCAAGCTCTTTAATTAGTTCAATTGAAATTATTTATTATCCATCCGCAAAATATGAAGGAGAAATTGAGCAAATAGTAAATATCATCACAAAAAAAGATGAGAAATTTACAGGTGGAGACTCGTGGATAGGTGTTGGTACAAGGTCTGGTGGAATTTTAAATACAAATTCGGCGGGTATTACCTTTTCAAATGTGAGTGGATTGTCTAATTCGAGTATGAGTCTCAATGTAAGTTATGACAAATTTATATCAGGGGAAGAGTTAAATCAAAATGTAAATCAACGGAATACAATTTTATCTTCAAAAGCGTCTTCAGAATCGCCCGATATTTCATTTTCATATAACTACAACACTAATCTTAAGAAGAAACAAGCTGTAAGTTTAGGATTAAGCACCAGTTACACCCCAAAGAATGAATTTACTTCTTTTTTAGTTAATACTGAAAAACTTAAAAGCAATATTTCTAATAAAGGTTTGTTAGTAAATGCTAATGCAAATTATATCAAAACATTGAATAATAATAAATCTACTATTTCTCTCTCTAATTTGTTACAATCAAATTTTTTAAAGTATAAGTTAAATTTAAGTGAAGCGACGAATCAAATATTCAATACTAACACTTATCAAAATATTCATTTAAAATCGCAATTAGATTTTGAACATTCGTTTGAGAATAATTTAAAAACAGAATCAGGAGGGATAATTATTTACAGGATTTACGACCAAAATATTAATGATTTTGAATTGTCAAAAATACAATTTAATTATAATCAGAATATCTTAGGTACTTATTTTAATGTCTCAAAACAAAAAGAAAAGATTTTCTTTCAAGGTGGGTTTAGGTTCGAAAGTACACAAAATCAGATTAGACAAGATACCATGTTTAAACAATTTAATTTTCTTCCTAAACTTTTGCTATCTTATGCCGCTTCTGATAATTTCAAAATTACTTTTTCCTATTCGAAGAGAATCGAACGACCTGATTTTTTATTGATAAATCAATTCAGAGATATTTCTAATCCACTATTTACAAGCATTGGTAATAAGGCACTCCAAAATCAAAAATTTAATAGTATTGATTTAGAGACTTCGATGGTTTTGGGAAATTTAAACTTGAATTTAACGGGAATTGCAACTTGGGGTAATAATATAATTAGTAGTTTAAGAGAAATATACAACGGAAAGATTCTGACTTCGTTTTTCAATGTCTCTTCATCTCGTTCAGCGGGTATTTTATATAGCTCAAATGTAAGTCTATTGAAAGATAAAGTGTATATTTTTTCATCAGGAAGTCTAAAAAAATACTACATAAACGCCCCCATTCAAGAGAATAAAGGATGGTTGAAATCTATTAATTTAGGCATTACATACTCGCCAAATAAAAAATTGACTTTAGACTTTTTCGGTAATATTTTAGACAACCATATTACTTTGCAATCGACCTCGGGTAATAGTGTCTATATGGATTTCATGCTTAATTACAAACTATCAGATAGGTCAAATTTTACATTTAGAAGCCAAAATCCTATTATTAACAAAATTAATACAGTGAATAATATTGTAGCAAACGAAATTTTGATTAACTCAGTTAATTATTATTTGGGTCGTACGATACAATTATCGTATACGCATTCATTCGGTCAAACTAAATACGTTAACAATAGAGCTAAAAATACAAAAATAGACGATTTGAAGAAAGAAGAATAGCTTGAAAACATCCCCACTGGTTCGAGATTCCAATCTCGAACCTAATTGATTAGGCTTTCAAGCCGAAAATAAATAAAAATCATGGTGTTTCAGCCCTACTTCACTATGCTTTTAATCCAATTTACATGAGAGGCTGTTTGTGTGAAAACAGAAATATCGCCATAAGCGGCATCTTTTACGTTGGGTGCAACATCGTCTATACCTCCGTGCAAAATCCCGATAAGAACCCACTTATTATCAATAAATGCAAATAATGGGCCGCCACTATCTCCCTGAACGGTCGTTCCTTCAAAGGCCAAAGCTGTGGCAGAACTTGTGCCGTTTCCTAAGGCTTTTTCTTGAAGGTTGATAATAGCATCGCCGAGTGTATTAAATGAGCCATCGGGCGAATCAAAATCAAAAGCCAGTAAGCCACCTTCGTAAGAGGTATTGTTCTTCTTACTCGTCAAACCATCTACTTTTCGGTCTAAGATATTCTCTAAAGCGTGTTTTTTTGAGTACAGATTAGCGTTTTGCCCAGCAGTACTCGAATAATCGCCAAAGCCAGCAAACCAGATTTTATCATTTAGCTTTGGTGAAGCCGCAGCGAAATTGATGGTAGCAGGCGAGACTTCGGCTACGTTTTTGGTAAGTTTTACTAAGCAAATATCGTTTCCTCGTTCAAATCCTCCGTCGCCATCCGACCACGTTGGGTGCAGAATTATCTGCTCGACCGAGTAGGTCGCTTGAGGATTATTGGGGTCATTTCCGATTGAAACCTTTACTTGTGATGCCGTTTTAGGAGTTTTGTCTTCGCCTGGAAAGTAGAAGTTATGAGATGCAGTAAGAACCCAATTCGGAGCAATCAAGACTCCCGAACCGATGAATTCATCAGATTTTTCGGTTACTTTTATAAAAACCACCGAGCCAAAGTCAGGGTAAGTGGTGCCTGCTTGGTAGGGTGAGACATTTGAGGCGATTTTTTCGTAATCGGCCAAATTCAAATCTCCTCTGATACCGAAAATTCCAGTGGGTGAGCTGGGGTTTACATCTTCGTAGTTATCGCTCGAACAAGAACTAAATACAAATGCCAACGAGGCAACAAGCAGAAGCAGTTTTTTCAAATTCTGTAGTTTTTAGGATGAATGCTTGAGAATACCCAATTAACGACAAAAATTCATCAAATTGTATATCACTTGGCTACTCGATTTTGTTTTATAGATTGTGAAATAAGGTAGTTAAAAATAAGGAATAGAATTCGTGGCACGGCTCGAACCATTAACATTGAAAATCAGGCTATTAAGGTTTAGTCGTGTCACGGTTTTTAGGGAAGTTATTTCACGCCCCGCTTGTTCGAAGTTCCAATCTCGAACTTAAATGATTAGACTTCCAAGCCCAAACCTACCTTTGAGCGATGCTCTCGGCTATAAATTTTGATTTTTTGAGCGAATACTGAGCCAATACAGGAAAATGGTCTGAAAAAGTAATATCAGAGATGATTTCGCACGATTTTACGACCCAATCGGAGCTAAAAAACTGCTGGTCTATCCTGACACAATACGGTTGACGATTGAGCGTAAATCCTAAACCTTTTCCTGCTTTCTCGAAGGCGTTATCGAAGCTCAAACTCAGTTTTCCGTACGAGTAGCCGAATGGCGTTTCGTTGAAATCTCCGCATATAATGACCGGATAACGGCTACCCGCTACGTACGATTCTACTTCTCGGATTTGCTCGTTTCGCATATCAAAGCCTTCTTTTAGGCGGCTGAATGAATCGTATAATTCGACTGCAAAAGTTTTCAAATCGGCTTTCTTGAGGGCATCAAAAGCTCGATTGATGCGTACTCCCATCGACCATAAATGCACATTCACAACTCGCACGGTGTCGCATCCGTAGGCAATGTCGGCACAGATAAATCCATTGACGGTCGGGCCGTTCTCTTTACCCCAAAGTTTGCTGTATTCGTTCACAATCGGGTAGTGTGAGAGTATGCCCAAGCCAATCTGCGAACTATCGGCCATATAGCTGAGTTTGACGGTCTTGTGGGCGTACATTTCGTGGATGTTGGGATTTCGCGAATACTCTTGAAAACAGGCAATATCGGCATTAAAAACCGACCAATCTGATATGTTTTTGGTGTTTTTACCGAAACTTTCGCCATTAAAACTCAATACTTTTAGGCTTTGAGAAGCCGTGTAGTTTACGTCGCCATCGCCAATACCAATGAGCCTTTTGACAACCGGAAACGTAAATAAAACCCATACCAAACCAGTAGTGGCTACGATTTTTTGGTTTTTGTAGAATAAATAACAACTCGCAATTAATCCTATCAGAATGGCGATGGGAAGGCTCATCATGATGAATCCTGCCAGCCAGTGTTGAGATACTGGATAGTAGCAAAAGGCCATCGTGATAAACAAATACAAAAGTGCCGAATACGAATAGGGGAATTGGCGATATAACCGAAAAACGTAGCCGATGAAATCGAGGACTACTTCGCCAATGGGCTGAAAACCCGCCTTCAAGGCGAGTTTTAGGTTTGCTTGATTCATCATAATACTTTTCTTTGGTAGGTGATAAAAAAATGAACGATGCCAGCTTTGGGGCCAGCATCGTCTTCGGAGTTTTTGGTTTTACTTTACATTAAAAGAGCCACTTCCAATCTTGAAGCCTTCTGAATAAAGTTCGACACTGTATTTACCCGATTTGTAACTGTTGCCTTTTCCGTAGAATAAATCAACTTTTTGGTCATTGTTTTCAAATAAAATGGCTTGTTTGGTGCTGTATCCGAGTTCCTTTCCGTTGAATTGTATCACGCCACCCGTTCCGTTTTCGTTTAAAACTGCCCCGTTGCTATCCATGATACGTACATAAATATCTTTGTTGTTACGCTCTGCCACGGGGTTTGAAGGCATGATAAAAGAGATTTTCAAACGGTCGATTCTCGATGATTTATAAGCACCGCCATCGCGTTCTTTACCTCTCGAATTAAGAGCAGTTACCTGCACATTTACGGCTTTCATGGCAGAAGCCATCGTAACTTTGCGTTTGAGGTCGTCGTTTTGAGTGGTGTAGTCGGCTACAGTTTGGGTCAAAGCCTCTTTCTCTGTTTTTAGGCCAGTGTTTTCGCTGATAACCGCTTGTTTTTCGGTTTCGAGGGTTTGATTTTTAGCAACTAAGATTCCGTTTTCTTCTTTTAACTTACGAATATCATCGTCTTTTTGAGCCAAGAATGTTTCGTATTCTTTGATTTTAGTTTCGTATTTCTGAACCGAAAAATTAAGGTCAGATTTCAATTTCTTTTTATCGGCTTCGAGTTGGGCTTTGATGTTTTCTAATTCGGCTACATTACCGCCTAATTGTCCAATCTCGGCAATTTTTGAATCTAAAGACCTCGAAATCGAGTCTAATTTGATTTGCGTAGAAGATAACTGCTCGACTTTAGTAGTCAATGTTTTTTGTAATTCGATGGTTTCGTTTCTGGCTCCCATAAATAAATAGCCCAAAAGAGCCAAAACGCCAACTAAAACCCCGATTGTAATTTTCAATATTCCGTTACTGTTGTTTGCTGTTGCTTCCATATTATTAATTGTTATGATGCAAAACAACAACAGCGATGTTAAGCTCGAATTAAATCGAGATAAAATTTACCTTAAAATTTCAGGGGATATGTAAAACGACTTTTTAAGTCGTTTGTCTCGAAGAATCAAAAACCAATGTAAAAACCGTACCATTTTCATCAGATTCTACACTGATTTGGGCTTGGTGAATTTGGATAATCTGCCAAACGATAGCCAAACCGACACCGTGACCTTTGGTAGCTTGGGCGGTAGCGTTGCTGCGGTAGAAAGGTTGAAAAATATAAGCCAAATCTTCTTTCGGAATCTGAATACCCTGATTGGCGACCGAAATCTTAATGTGTTTTTGATTTGCCGAAAAATTGACAATAGCCGTTTGGGTAGGCGAAAACTTGCAGGCATTATCCATCAGATTCATCAAAGCTACTTTGAGCGAAGCCTCATTGCCATTGACGAGTAGCAATTCTTCTTCTTCTGGAAAATCAACAAAATCGACCTGAATCTGATAATCTTCGTGCCATTTTTGCACTTGACTTTTGGCATCCCAGAGTAATTCATCCATCCGAATCTTATCAAATTTCAGATTCGCCGAACTAACAACCGTATTGGCCAAATCGAGTAGGGTATTGGTTAGTTGGGTGAGGGTTCGGGTATCTTCTTGTAGCGATTCGAGGCTTTTTTCGTAAACCTCAGGGCTACGTTTCTGCATCAAAGTTAGCTCGATTTGGGTGTAAATCTTGGTAAGTGGGTTTTTTAACTCGTGCGAAACATTGGCAATAAACATCTTTTGGGTTAATAGAGCTTGCTCGATTCGGTCTAAAAGCTGATTGAATGTTGCCACCAAAATTCCGATTTCGTCCGAACGGTTGGGGTGTTGTACCCGTTTCTCGACATTCGACGGAAAAATCTCTTTTACTTGTTTGACAATCCCCGACATCGGTGCTAATGCCCTATCGGCAAATAACCACCCGACGATGCTCAGGAGCAGAATTCCGACCAAAACCATCACCGTCAAGATTTTGCGGAGGTCTTCTAAGGCATCGTTTCCGTTGCGGTCGATGGCACTCACCAATACCCAGTGGCTCCGCCCGACGTTTTGAAGATTTAGGGCTATGATTTGATATTCGCCGAATTTCTTGAATATATTTTGCGGATTACTCCTAAAATCGGGGATGAATCTTTTGTGGAATTCGCTATTGGCAGGATTCGTCGAAAATACAATTCGCTGCGTTTTCTCATCATAAACCGAAATCATTTCATCGGTCAGTAATTCTTTATCCGTAACGTCAACGAGTTTTAAGACGGTCGAATCGGCCGTTTGGAGGTCAAAAAGCAATGTCGTGGTCGTAATCGCTCGGTCTTGGAGGCGTTTGTAAAAGCGTTTTTCGAGATAAAGTTTACTGAAAAAATAAACCCCAACCGAAAAAAACAGCAGGATGATGCCAACCAAAAATACAAATTGATAGGTGAGCCGAGTACGAATATTTATCATCACGAAATTACTTTTAGAACATAACCTAAGCCAATTTGGGTGTGCAGTAGTTTTGGCTCGAAGTCTTTATCTATTTTTTTGCGTAAAAAATTGACATAAACCTCAATGACATTCGTACCCGAATCGAAGGTAATATCCCAGATTTTTTCGGCTAATTCTACTTTGGAAATCACCCGACCTTGATGCCGCATGAAGTATTCGAGAAGCGTAAATTCTTTGGCAGTCAATACGATTTCTTTACCCGAACGAAAGACCGTTTTGGTATCAAGATTCAGCTCTAAATCGGCAATACGGAGCAGATTTGCGGTCTGGATAGAGCCTACATTGCGGCGAGTCAAGGCACGTACCCGAGCCATGAGTTCGCGAAATTCAAATGGTTTTACCAAGTAATCGTCGGCACCAGCGTCTAAGCCCGTGATTTTATCATCGGTTGTGCCGAGAGCCGTCAATAGAAGAATCGGCGAAACGACTTTGGCTTCTCTTAGTTTGCGGCACAAATCGAGGCCATTGATGCCAGGTAAAATAATATCTGAAATAATGAGAGCGTATTGTGAGCGTGTCGCTAACTGAAAACCGATAGCCCCGTCGTAGGCGATGTCAACTTCCCATTGTTGTTCTTCGAGACCTTGCTTGATTAGCTGAATCGTCTTCACCTCGTCTTCGATAACTAATATTTTCATAATCATTTCGGTTCGGTCGTGCCAAAAATAGGAAATATTCACGATTTACAACCATGAAATTATCAAACGATTTGGTTATTTGCCCTAAAGTTGGGTCAGAATATGCAAGAATTGGTCAATACCAATAACGTTTATCTCTGGAAAAGGAGTATCTTTGAGAACATTGAAATGTTTATCTTCGGTAACTAAATATGTGGCATTTGCATGAATCGCACAATCTGCGAATTTGTTATCGTCGGGGTCTTGGGTTATGAGTAACTAATTGTAGTATTTGGTTATCAAGACCGTATTTGAGCTTGATAGAATGATGTCAATGATTAAAGTAGCAAAAGGTGGATTTCGATAATTACTGATGATTTCGGCGTATTCTTCCAAAATATCGGTTGTGATACAAAGATTATACTTCTTACTGGTAAAGCCCTCCCAAATTTTGTGGTATTCGGACCTCTTTGAAATAGAAACTAATAAAACGTTTGTATCAATTACAACATTCATTTGTGGGGGCTTAGTGCTGTTTTTGAGATTTGTAAGGAGTTCGTAAGTGTTGTTTTAATATTTCTTTGTTTTTGTCATTATCAAAGTTATTCTTCTCCCAAAAATCGTCCTCTAACTCCTGAAGTCTTTTTAGTTTGAACTGCATGAGAATATCCTTCAATTCATCAAGGTCTTCGTTGTTTAAGTCTTGACGAAAAAGATTCAAAATCTCGATTTGAGCGTTATTAAATGGCCGTTTTAGCGAAAAAGCAGACATACATACTTGATTTTTATGCTAATTTAATAAAATCCAGCAAAACAAAAAAGCACCATCTAATCAGATAGTGCTTTTAACAATAAACCCTAACCCTAAACTATGAAAAAAATTCTCATTTAGTATCTCTATATCAACGGTTGTATCCGATTGGCTCAACTGATAAAATCTTAAATTCGGTACGGCGGTTTTTCTCGTGTTCGTCATCCGAGCATTTTACGCCATTGTAGCAATCATTCACTAATTCGTTTTCGCCATAACCTCTCGCCTCAATTCGACTGATACTTACGCCTCTTGCAACCAAATAATCTACTACGGCTCTCGCACGGTTTTCTGAAAGTTTTTGGTTGAATGCGTCGCTTGAGCGGCTATCGGTATGCGAGCGAATCTCGATACGCATATTTGGATATTTGCGGAGCATCGGAATCACCCTTGCTTCTAATTCTTTAGCTGCATCGGGGCGAATAAAGAATTGCCCAAAGTCATAATAAATGTTTTCGAGTCTGAAAATATCGCCATTGGCTACCAAACCCAAATCTTGATTGACGGTCTTAGGCGACTTCTTGCTCTGTTTGATTTTACCGACATTCTCGGTATTGACTGCATAGCGGTCTTTTGAGGCAATTACGCTGTATTCTCCTTCTTTTTTGGGCTGAAATTCGTATCTACCATCGGCTCCTGTTACAATAGTCTCGGTCGAGCCATCTTTTTCGTTTTGCAGAACAACCGTAGCACCTGCGATAGGCTGCTGATTTACTTCTGATTTGACGATACCCCTTACAAGCGGAGCTTTGGATTTATTGAGGTAAATCGTAATATCGGTGCGTTGTTTTTGTGAACGCGACATCGTTCCGTAAGTAACGCTGCCCAGTTCGTAGCCTTCTTTGATGGCTCTGAACTCAAAATCGGTTCCTGCTTCGAGGCAAACCGAAACTTTGCCATCCGAACCCGTAATGATTAATTCTTTATTGATACCATTCTTCGACAAACGCACCTCAGCACTTTCGATTGGGCGTTTGGTGTCGGCATCGTAAACCAATACATTTAGCTGGCGGCAGGCTCTGCGAAACGAATAAATGTTATCATCAGAATACCCACGTTTGCGATTTGAACTGAAATATCCACCCGAACGCTGTCCGTCGGTAATCAAACCAAAATCGTCTTTGTTAGAATTGACCGGAGCTCCTAGATTCTGAATATCACTAATCGGAATCCCGTCTTTCATTTCTACGTAAAAAATATCGAGTCCACCCAAGCCTTCGTGGCCATCAGAGGCAAAATACATATTGCCGTTTTCATCCATGTACGGAAACATCTCATTGCCTTCGGTGTTTATCTCCCTACCCAAATTTACGGGGCTGCTCCATTGTCCGTCACGGTATTCTACTACATAAATGTCAGTTCCGCCGTAGCCTCCTGGCATATCCGAAACAAAATACAACTTAGTGTTATCGGGCGATAAAGCCGGATGCCCACAAGAATACTCGTTGCTGTTAAAAGGTAGCTCAGAGATATTTCCCCAATGCTTGCCATTGCTGGTAGCCATGTAGAGTTTGAGTTTATTGACCCCATCGCTACTCGTACGGCTGCGACCTTTACTGTAATTATTACGAGTAAAAATCAGTTTTTTATAATCTTTGAAGAATGTGACAGGCCCTTCGTGGTATTTTGAGTTGAGCGTGCGGCTGAATTGCTCTATCTTCGATAGTGGCTTCTCTTCAGCCGCCGATGCCTCCAACTTTTCAGAACCACCGAACGAAGCGTTTCCGCCTCCGATGGCTCCTGCCTGTTTCATTGCTATAAAATTGTCTTTGCGTAGTTCCGAAGTATCCGGAAAGAAATATAAATCTAAAAATGGCGTTTGGTTTTGCATGAATACCCGCTTGATGGCTCCGCTTTCGTCGCGAGACGAAACGAACACCAAACCACCTTGATAATACATCGGGCTGAAATCTGACTGGCGTGAATTGAGCGGATGAACGTACTCTACACGGTACTGAGCCGAATCCTGAAAAAATCGACTGTTGTCCATGTACGCTACCGTAAAACGTCGGCCACGCATATCGGCGGCTTGCTGCTCACCGTATTTGCTATATGCCTTCTGCGACTCGCGGTACTTGCTATTTGCCGCCAGCGATTGGGCATAATACAGAAATATTTCGCTATCTAAATCTTTTTCGTAACGCTTGATGAGTTCTTCGTAAACCCTCTCGGTATTGCGAGAATCCTGCACCTTGCGGTAGCTATACGCCAGTTTGGTAAGAGCTTCTTTCATCTCTGGCGAGCCTTCTTTGGCAGTACGGAGATAGTCTTCGTAAGTACGGATGGCTTCTATGTAGCTAAGGTTATCGAAGTGCTTGTTCGCCAGCTTCAATCTACCACTTTGGGCATATCCCAGATGAACGATTAGGCACAGCACAGCCAATAGTCCAATTTTGTATTTTTTCATGGACGAAAGCATTTTAATTATAATCTTTATACGCTGGGTTATTCGGTTTTTTTCTTATACACAAAACAGTGTATCGAAAACCATGCCAAAATAGAGTGGTTTTTTATTGTTAATTGTTAATTCATTGATAATCAGTAATAAAATAATCTAACGGATACGAATCTCTAAGACTCGTTTGGTAGAAGGAGTAATCTTGAATCTATCATCAATACGATGACCGACAACCCAGATGATGCTATCGCCAGAGGTGAGTGTAAATATAACTTTTTTTAGATGAAGCGGAATCTTACGGTCGATTAGGTAATCGCTGATTTTCTTTTTGCCTTTCATTCCGAGCGGAATAAACCAATCGCCTTGCTGCCATTTACGAAGCGTAAGCGGGAATTTAATTTTATCAAAATCGAATCTCTGTGGCTCAATTTCAGAAGGATAGCGATTGCTTGGCAAGGCTATTTCGAGGATGTAGAACCCCTTCGTAGCGACGGTCGCCCAACCCTCCCCCGATGGGGTGGGTATTTTAGAAAAGTCCCTCTCCTCAGAGGAGAAGGATTTAGGGTGAGGTATAATGACTTCCTCAAAATCGTCTTCGGTGCGTTGGCTGATGACCAAATCTTCACGGTCTTTGACCAAAATATGAGTAGGAGAGAAGAATTGTTTACCCGAATGCCCGTGCAGCGAATGTTCAATATCTTTTACTTGTTGATAATTGAAACCATATTCTTTGAGGGTTTCTTCGAGTAGGTAAGTGACTGATTGCCAGTATTTTAAATTAGGTATTTTGATGAATACCGTATCGCCTTCTTTTCTCAAAACCGTCGTTTTGAAGTAATTGAGATTCTTCTGAAATGCCATTTCGAGGTCTTGGAATCGGTCGATGTTTCGGCTGAATGTCTCTTCGAGATTGGGATTAATCCTTTTTAAAATCGGGATAACCTCGTGTCGAAGTAGATTTCGCTGATAATCGGTTGAGGCATTTGAGCTATCTTCTCGCCAAGTCAGATTATTTGCCGAAATATAATCGTCAATCTCGGCTCTCGTTGCAAAAAGTAGCGGACGAATGATATTTCCATTTTTGGCTTGGATACCCCTTAGACCTGCAACGCCAGTACCTTTGGTAAGATTTAGCAGAATCGTCTCGATGTTGTCATTGAGGTGATGAGCCGTTGCGATTGAATCATAGCCAAACTCAATTCTGATTTTCTCGAACCATTCATAACGCAACTCACGAGCCGCCATTTGAGTCGAAATGGCTTTTTGATGGGCAAATTCTTTGGTGTTGAATCGAATCGAATGAAAGTCAATACCTTGATTGTGAGCCAATTGCTTTACAAATTCTTCATCGCCTATTGAGTCATCACCACGTAATTGAAAATTGCAATGTGCAACCCCAAATCTATAACCAGCCTTTAGAAATAAATCAAACATCACGACCGAATCTTTGCCGCCACTGATTGTCAGCAAGATTTTTTCGTTTGGCTCAAAAAGCGTTTGGGCGTATGTTTTGAATTTTTCGAGAAGCATCGCCAAAATTAATCTATAATCTTGGATTTTGCTCTCAAACGGCCCTGCTTCTTTGGTTTTTCTTTAGATGTCTATCCAGCCAATAAATAATTACCAACGCCACAACCATACTTCCGATGACTGCATAGCCTAAAACATCGTATCTTTCGAGAAAACCACTTGGAGTTTGTACCACAATCAACCCTGCTATAAAAGAGGCGATTCCGCCCGAAATCTGCTGAATAGACGAATTGATACTCATGTACGCTCCACGGTCTTGCGGCGACGGAATTGCCGAAGTAAGTGCCGATGCCGAAATCATGCGGGCATTGATACCAGTAAACAAAACGACATTGACGATGATACAAATCCAAAGCGGGGTAATGCCCAAATGGGTGTAGATGCCAACTGTAATGAGGGCTATCATTGTACCAATCGTAAACATTTGGAATTTGCCAATTTTATCGCTGAATCGACCAATCAAAGGCCCCAAAACTATGCTAAATGCACCCGTAACGAGGTATAAAATGGGTAATTGGTCGAGTGTAAGTCCGAGATTATTGGTACTAAATGCACTTCCGAATGGCATCATCATAAAACCTCCCGTAGCCAAAAGAACTGTACCTAAAAATCCTCTGACATAAAGTGGAGTCGAAACCGTTTTGGTGAGGTGCTGGAGGGCATTATAGTCTTTCTGTAATTTGAGGTGTTCGCTGACTGGTTTCATGTAAAACCAGATGACAATTCCGACCAAAACCCCAAAGATGACAATCATCCAGAATGGCGAGTGCCACCCAAATTTGTTGGCGAGCATCAAACCAATTGGTAAACCCAAAATCTGGCTTGCACCAAAAGCCATCTGAACAAACCCCATTACTCGTCCTCGCACTTCAACTTTGAATAAATCGGTGATAATCGCAAAACTTACCGAACCAATAACACCTCCAAAAATACCCGTTATGATGCGAGCCGCCAGCAAGAACTCGTAGGTAGGGGCAATGGCACAGAGAAGTGTACCCGCCAAAAAGCCAGTGTAGAAAAACATCAAAAACTTCTTTCGGTCGAATTTATCGGCAAAACCAGCCGCCAATAAGCCCGATGCTCCAGCACTAAACGCATAAGCCGACACCACCAAACCAAACTGCGAAGTGCTGATTTTGAGTGTAGGCATCAGAATCGCCCCAAGCGGCGAAAGCACCATAAAGTCAAGGATAATGGTAAATTGTAAAATTGCTAAAATGGCTATCACAAAAGCCTGATATGGCGTAAAAATCTTTTCTTTTTGCATTATGATTTGAAAATATTAATGAACATTCATTTATTAATAAACTATAAAAATTAAGGCTTAAATGCCTTCAAAACAAGTTGTAGGGCTTGTTCCATCAATTCATCTTGCCAAACAAAAGGCCTTCCGCCGATGCTTCGACCTTCAAAATGGAAGTTGATTAATGTATAAAGCGGGGCGTATGCAACCGACCAAAAAACTTCAATTGGCATAGGTTTTAGTTCGTTATTGGCGATGGCATTTTTGATGAATTGACCCATCTTCTCTTTTAGCCTATCATGAAAACCACCCACGATTTTTTCACGATAAGGTGTGTGTTTGAGTTGTTCAAAAAAACGAGATTCTATCGGATTTTCGAGCCAGTGTTTTGCTCGGTTTTGCCATTGAATCCGTAATCCTTGTTCAAAACTCATACTGGGGTCAAAATTTACCAATGTATCTTCGACCATTTTTTTGCCTTCTTCGATACCCAGCCGAACAATTAAATCTTCTTTGTCTTTATAATAAATATACAAAGTAGCAGGCGAGACCCCCGCCGCTTTGGCGAGTTTTTGCATGCTGAAGCCATCAAAACCCTCGTTTACAAGCATTTCGAGGGCTTTTTGCCTTACAATAGATTCTTTGTTTTCGTCTCTCGTTCTCATTTTGTTCGCAAATATAAATGAATGTTTGTTTATTTTTAAAATAATTAAATTGATTTTTCTATTGATAGACACAAAAGATGTATTGATACTTCTTAATTTCGAGTCCTTTTGTATATTTACAAGTTATTACTTAACAAAACCTTCAATTAATTCAACCTTAAATCAATTATGAAAAGACGCTCTGCGATAAAAAGCCTCACAATGGCTTTTGGCGGACTGGCGAGTTTGCCTGCTTGGGCTTCGGGCTGGACTCCCGAATCGGTTGGTCAAGCCGCAAATCTATCAGTTAGTAACGAAGCATTGCTTGCCGAAATCGTTGAAACGATTATTCCCGAAACTTCTACTCCGGGAGCAAAATCTCTAAAAATTCATCAGTTTGTGATGCGAATGGTCAATGATTGCTACGACGAGGCCGCTCAAAAAAGCTTAAATACTGGATTAGCCATAACCGATGAATTTGCACAAAGTGCTTATGGTAAGCCATTTGTTTCGTGCGATACAAAACAGAGAACCGATGTTTTCTTGAAATTGAGCAGCGATTCATCAACCAAACGTTTTGCCGATATGGTAAAAAACCTGACAATCAGAGGTTATACAAACTCAGAATACTACTTAAATAATGTAGCTAATTACAACATGGCTCCCGGATTCTTTCACGGCTGCGTGCCGATTAAGAAATAATCAAACTATTCAAAAGATTGATATAATGTTTTGGGGTAAAACCATGTTCAGTGAGCAACGCTGACAGGGTTTTGAACCCTGTCAGCGTTATCAAACAAAACCAATAACAAAACTACGAACGAAAAATGTCATTTTTAAATATAGATTCAATCAAAGACCGCACCTTCGATGCCATTGTTGTAGGGTCGGGGATTAGTGGCGGATGGGCTGCCAAAGAGCTGACGGGCAAAGGCTTACGCACGCTTCTGCTCGAACGCGGACGCAATGTAGAGCATATCAAAGATTATCCGACTACGTTGATGCAACCATGGGAATTTGAACATTTGGGGCAAATCCCGAAGGCATTAAAAGATGCTAACCCGATTGCGAGTCGTTGTTATGCTTTCAACGAAGACGCCGCTCATTTTTTTGTAAAAGATGCCGAGCATCCATACGTACAAGAAAAGCCATTCGACTGGATTCGTGGCTACCAAGTAGGGGGTAAGTCTCTGATGTGGGCCAGAGGTACGCAGCGTTGGTCGCAGTACGATTTCGATGGCCCAGCCCGCGATGGCTTTGCTGTAGAATGGCCGATTGGCTACAACGACATTGCTCCGTGGTACAGTTACGTTGAGCGTTTTGCGGGGATTTCGGGCAATAAAGATGGCTTGCCGCAACTTCCCGATGGTGTGTTTCTGCCGCCGCACGAGCAATCTTGTGTCGAGAAGCATTTTACGCAACAAATGGCTAAACAATACAAAGGTTCTCGCCCAGTAATCATTGGTCGTTGTGCCCATCTTACCAAGCCACAACCCATTCATTTACAGCAGGGTAGGGGCAAATGTCAGCACCGTAACCTTTGTCAGCGTGGGTGTCCGTTTGGCGGATATTTTAGCAGTAATTCATCTACAATTCCGTGGGCATTGAAGTCGGGTAAACTAACGCTAAGGCCCGACTCGGTTGTACATTCGGTTATTTATGATGAACAAAAAGGTAAAGCTACGGGCGTGCGTGTGATTGATGCCAATACCAAAGAAATGGTAGAATATTACGCTCGTGTTATCTTCTTGAATGCCGCTACGCTCAATACAAATTTGATATTATTGAATTCAAAATCAAATCGTTTTCCGAATGGTTTGGGTAATGATAATGGTCTTTTGGGTAAGGCGATTTCGTTCCATAATTTCAGAACAACGATTTCGGGAGAATACGAAGGGTACATGGATACAAAAACGGAAGGTATCCGCCCCAACGGAAGTTATATTCCTCGATTCCGCAATGTTTTCAAGCAAGAAACCGACTTTTTGCGTGGTTATGCCGCCGGTTTTAGTGCCAGCCGCATGACCTACAATGATACTTCGGGAATTGGCGAAGACCTAAAAAATAGTTTGGGACAAACCAAATACGGAAACTGGCGAGTTGGCTCGCACTTTATGGGCGAGACGATTCCGAAAGAAAGTAATTTTGTGGCTTTGGATGATAAATTAACCGACCTATGGGGGATTCCGCAATTAAAAATCTCGGTGGCGTATGATGATAACGACGAAAAGATGATTAAGGATTTCCACGAGCAATTGACCGAAATGTACACTTTGGCGGGTTTCAAAAATATCAAAACGCACGATAAACCCGAAAAAGCACCCGGACTCGACATCCACGAAATGGGCGGCGTACGCATGGGTAAAGACCCTAAAACTTCGCAGCTCAATAAATGGAATCAGCTGCATAATTGCAAAAACGTATTTGTAACCGATGGTGCTTGTATGACAACCAACTCGACCCAGAACCCATCGCTTACTTTTATGGCAATCACGGCTCGTGCAGCAAACTACGCTGCCGATGAGTTTAGAAAAGGTAATTTGTAATACGGTTTTCATAAAAGTTGGCCGACAGAAGTACGACTTTAGCTAAAGAATCCAAGAGAATTATTCTATAACGCTTGCCGATTCAGTTGCTAAAGTTGTACTTTTGTCAGTTTTTCAAAATACCAATATGCTAACCATTATACAAATTGCATTTAGACTTACGGCTCGCCATTGGCAAATGAGCTTATTTATATTTGTTATCAACCTGATTTTTGGATTAATTATCGCTCCGCAGATGTATTGGCAGCTCGAAAAAGAAGCCAATCATTCGATGGAATTAGATAAACTCCTCAATGACTTTGATTTTGCAACTTTTAGCGACTTTATGCGACAAAGTGGTAAAACCCTACGAAGCCTCATTCCGATTGCATCAATTTTAGGATTAGTTTATTTTATTTTGAATCTGTTTTTTGCGGGCGGAATCATCGGTAAATATTGCAAAGCAAACGAAGATTTTAGAATAAGCGATTTTCTGAAAGATAGCAAAGATTATTTTCTGAGGTATCTACTGCTCTTCTTGATACAACTCATCATGTTTTTGATTGTGGTGTTTTTGGGCGGACTAATTTTCTTTGTTTTTGCACTCATCGCCGAAGGCGGTAACGAACGCACCTATTTCTTTGCTCTGTTGATTCCTTTCATGATTTGGATATTCTTAATGACTTTGGTTCTGAATATCGGAGATTTTGCCAAAATCATCATTTATCGCAATCAATCGGGTGTTTGGGATGCCTTCATTGATGCCTTTGCGTATGTATTCAAAAACTTCAAAGCCGTAGGGATTTACTGGATAATGATTGGCATTTTCATAGTTTTATCGGCTCTTTATTTACTGCTCGATGCCTACATCGGAATGGTTTCGGGGCTGTTGATTGCTGTGATGTTTGTTATTCAGCAAGCCTTTATCTTTGGACGAATTTACATCCGCAATTGGATGATGGGCAATGCCTGCCAGTATTATGCCTTAAAACCGATTCCTATCAAAGTAATTCCGCAACCCATTGTCGAAGAAGCTACCGATTTAGACATCAACGATTCTGAAAATAAACTTTCTGATACCGAATAACGTTGTAATCGTAGGAAATTTCCAGTAAATGTTTTAGCAATGGTCGAAGAAGCAATCGTCAATAGAGTAGCCAATAGCGGCTTGGTATCGTTAGATTTAGAAGATTTTTATCACGCAGGAGAAAGGGTTGTATATGACCTCAAAGATAACCTATTTATGGGTTTGATTCTGAAAGAAAAAGATTTCAGAGAATTCTTAAAAACCCACGATTGGAGCCAATACGCTGGCAAAAACGTGGCAATTACCTGCACCGAAGATGCTATTGTACCAACTTGGGCATATATGCTCGTAGCTCTCCATTTAGAGTCACACGCCAATATGTTTGTTTTCGGAAACCTCGAAGATTTAGAACGCAAAATCTACGAAGAAGCACTTTCAAAAATCAATTATGCCGAATACGAGGGTAAGAGAGTTGTCGTGAAAGGATGCAGCAAAGTAGATGTTCCGATAGCGGCTTACGTCGAAATCAGCCGACAACTAAAACCTTATGTACAGAGCCTAATGTTTGGTGAGCCTTGCAGCACAGTACCTTTGTATAAAAAACCGAAGGGTTAGGATTGTATCAAGCATTAATCCGCAAAATAACATAAGTTGTATATTAACATGTTATTTTAATCTTTTCGTAATTCTACATATTCTACAAAATTGGTTGTAATTTTGCACCCTCAATTTAGTAAATGATAGATTATTCATTCGCTAATTCACTCATTCACAATAAATTATGTCTGTAAGAGTTAGATTTGCTCCAAGTCCGACGGGTCCTTTGCATATCGGAGGTGTCCGTACGGCTTTGTACAATTATCTTTTTGCCCGTAAAATGGGTGGTAAAATGTTGCTTCGTATCGAAGATACCGACCAAACTCGTTTTGTGCCGGGTGCCGAAGAATATATTTTAGATAGCTTAAAATGGCTCGGAATCACGATTGACGAAGGGCAAGGCGTTGGCGGCCCGCATGCTCCATACCGCCAGTCGGAGCGTAAAGAAATGTACCGTGAATACGCCGAAAAGTTGATAAACGAAGGCAAGGCATACTACGCATTCGATACCGCCGAAGAACTCGAAGCCATGCGTAAACGCCTCGAAGAAGCCAATGTAGATAACCAGTCTTACAATGCTGTAACTCGCATGCAAATGAAAAACTCGATAATGCTCTCGGCCGATGAGGTCAAGGCTCGAATCGAGGCAGGCGAACCACACGTAGTGAGATTGAAAGTACCCCTTAAAGAAGAAATCCGTTTCAAAGACATCATCCGCGATTGGGTTGTGGTACATTCTTCGACGATTGACGACAAGGTGTTGTTGAAATCAGACGGAATGCCAACCTATCATTTGGCCAATATCGTAGATGACCATTTGATGGGTATTACGCACGTAATTCGTGGCGAAGAATGGTTGCCATCGGCTCCGTTGCACGTTTTACTTTATAAAGCATTTGGCTGGGAAGCTCCGCAATTTGCCCATTTGCCATTACTTCTAAAACCTGAAGGAAACGGTAAATTGAGCAAAAGAGATGGTATTTTGGGAGATTTTCCGGTTTTTCCGATGGAGTGGAATGACCCATTCGATGGTTCTGTTTCGAGAGGTTTCAAACAAGATGGTTATCTGCCAGAAGCATTGGTCAATTTCTTAGCATTTTTGGGGTGGAATCCGGGTACTGAGCAAGAAATCTTCTCGATGGATGAATTAATTGAGGCATTCTCTCTCGAAAAAATCCATAAAGCAGGAGCGAGATTTATGGTTGATAAAGCCAAATGGTTTAATCAACATTACCTCAAAAACATGGATGATGCAGCGTTAGCGGCCTTAATCCAGAGTCAAGATGCGAGAGTTACAACGCAAGAATTGGCATTGAATCTCGTAAAATTGATGAAAGAACGTGTTACGTTTCCGAAAGAGATTACAGCCGAAGTTTCGTTTATTTTTGATGCACCAACCGCTTACGACGAAGAAGTTGCCAAATCGAAATGGAATGACGATGCCCGCAAAGCGATTGGCATCATTGCCGAATCAATCGGAGGAATTGATACTTTCACTTCTCAGAATATTCACGATAGTATTTTCTCGAACCTTGAAGCGGCGGGTATCAAACCTGGCAAAGTAATGCAAGCATTGCGTTTGTGCGTTACGGGTCTCGGCAAAGGTCCAGATTTGATGCTGACAATGGAGATTATCGGCAAAGATGAAACCATCGGCCGATTGAAAACCGCAATCGAAAAATTAGGATAAATATTTTTGGAAATATACCTGTGGGTACATGCCTTGGCATGTACCCACTTTTATTTTGTATCAAGACATAAGCAATTTAGATTTAATCGTTTACAGAGTAAAATACTAATAACCAGTATTTCATAAACTGCAAACTATAAACTACTTAACTCATTTCTCTGGGCATTCCCCAGGTGTAAAACTCGTAATCCCCATTGCACCTGCCATGCAGGCATTTCCGTAAGTTTTGCCATTACATCCACAAACAGGCTCATACTGCTGCGTACATGCAATTCCTTCCTTGGGGTTTTCTTTGCAATCACTGTTTATTTTGTCTTGTTCACAACCGAGCAATAAGGATAAGCAAATGGCTACTGCAATTTTTTTCATGATATGATGCTTTTTATCAATATGATTCTGTTTCTTGCCAAAACGTTGTAACACTTTACAACCATATTTAAAATATATTCGTTATATCATTTTAATATTATCCGAAATATCGTATAATCGAATCAGAATCCGAATAAATTCTTGATTTTGATTATAATTGAATTCTTATTTTTTCGTTAAGAATATAGCCTTAACAATTGTGTATATGAAAAAATCCCTACGAGTCGGAGTATGGCTAATCTTCACTATTTTGGCAAGCTATCAAGCGTTTGCTACGCACTTACGTGCAGGTGAAATTACCGTAAAACGTGTTTCGACCACTTCGCTTACTTTCCGTGTTACACTCACAACATACACCGACGAAATCAATGGTAAACAAGCCAATGAAGCCCAAAACTCGGTTAAAATTTATTTTGGAGTAAGCAATATCAACTATGAGGTAAAACGCCGACGTAAGTTTGCAATCAATGCCTCTACCGTAGCCAATGTCTATGATACCACTTTTACGTATCCGGCACCGGGTCGCTACAGAATTACTTGCGGAATCTCGAACCGTAATGCCAATACGATAAACCTACCCGGCAAAACCGATGATATTCCGTTTTTTGTCGAGACATTCATTGATTTAAGAGGACCGATAGGTATCAATAATACCCCCGTTTTATTGAATATCCCGATAGATTCAGCCTCGATAGGCACTCGATTCATTCATAATCCTGGAGCATTTGATGTGGATGGCGATAGCCTTTCGTATCGACTAACGATACCCAAGCGAGATATGGGAGACGGAACGGGGGTCGGAGAATTTATAGTCGGCTACAAAGACCCCAATACCGTCGGGGATAATCCGCCGTTTCTGACCGAAGATGGTCGGAATGTGGCGTTCTTTAGAATAGAAAGTAATGGAGATTTGGTCTGGGATGCTCCCAATAAAGCAGGTCAATACAATATTGCTTTTGTAGTGATAGAATGGCGAAAAGGGATTGATGGTTCGTATATCCCTATCAGTGAAACGGTCCGTGATATGCAGATTATTGTAACTGAGTCGAGAAACAAACGACCATTATTGTCGATTCCGAATGATGTGTGCGTGGAGGCTGGCCGAACGATTAACTTCAGAGTTGTGGGCAATGACCCCGACAATAATTCGGTAAGAATCACTACCTCTGGTGGGGTTTATAACCTCGATATTGATGGCAATAGAGTACAGTATATTCCTCCAAATCCTGCGACATTCTCTACTTCTTCTCAACCTCAAAGAGGCTCAACCGAAGGGGTATTTAATTGGGTAACCAACTGCAACCACGTACGCGAACAACCTTACGATGTATTATTTAAGGTAGAGGATTTTCCGGGTCGAAATATCGTACAATTGGTTGATATTAAGACTGTTAAAATCAGAGTCTTACCACAGCGTCCGTTTGGTTTACAAGCCCGCGAGGCCGTTCCGTCGGGTTCTGGTGTTAGGCTCACTTGGCAAAAATACCCAGCGTGTAATTCTCGCCAAACCGAGATGATTATTTACCGAAAAGAAGGTTGTACGACATTCAATCCAGCCGATTGCCAAGTAGGTTTACCAACATCTTTGGGTTATCGAGAAATCGGTCGAGTTGTGGGCAACGACACTACATTTTTAGATATAAATGCCCAAAAAGGCTCGACATACAGCTATCGTATTGTAGCACGCCTACAGCTCGGTGTAAATGTCAATGTTGTTACAGAGGCTTTGAGTGTGGCTTCTAACGAGTCGTGTTTTGGTAGCGAATTACCAACTCGTATGCCAGTTTTGACAAATGTAACCGTTGACAGAACAGGTACTTCTAACGGACAAATTACCGTAAAATGGTCACGCCCATTAGACTTAGATACTTTAGAATTTAAAGGACCGTATCAATACAAACTATATCGTGCAACGGGTATAGACGGTACAAATTTTCAGCTGGTCAGCACAATTAATACACGTCTGAGTCGCACGGCTGCCGATACCGTTTTTGTTGACAATAACCTCAATACATCGTTCGATGCTTTCCGTTATCGTTTAGAATTTTACTACGAAGGCACTAAGTTGATGGGAGTGACTCCGACAGCTACGAGTGTGAGGTTATTGGCTTCGTCGGAAGCTACCCGAACTATTCGCTTGCAATGGACAGCTAATGTGCCGTGGAGTAACGATAACCGAGAACACAAAGTTTATCGTCAGGTACGCCCAGGTGTTTTCAATCAGATTGCGGTAGTGACGGCTACTCCGGGTAACTTTATTTATACCGATGATGGTAAGGATAATTTTGCAGGAGATGGCAAAAACGATATTGAATTAAAAAATGATTCGACGTACTGTTATCGAGTCGAAACCGTCGGAGCTTATAGCCGTTTCCCATTCTTAGGTACGTTCAATAACTTCTCGCAGGTTGATTGTGCCGTTCCGCTTGACAATTCACCGCCTTGTCCACCAGTTTTGACGATTAATGAAGTTGATTGTGGCACTATTAATTCTGAATCTTACTGTGACCCATCATTTTTTACGAATCGTCTGAAATGGACAGCCCCAGCAGCCAATGCTTCGGGTGGGGCTTGCCGAAAAGACATTGTCAAATACAATGTTTATTATGCACGCTACAAAGAAGATAAACCAGCCTTGTTGACGGGAGTTACAAACTTGAACAGTCTCGAATACTCGCACTTACGCAATGCTACTGATGGTTTTGCAGGATGTTATTACGTAACAAGTGTAACCCGAAACAATCAAGAGAGCCAACCGAGCAATTTGATTTGCAAAGACAATTGTCCGGGGGTAAATCTACCAAATGTTTTCTCGCCAAATGGCGATGGTAGCAATGATACCTTTACGCCGATGAATTGCCCAGCATTTGTGCAAGAGGTTGATTTTGAGGTCTATAACCGCTACGGAGCGAAGGTTTTTGAGAAAATAGGGGCAACCGAACTCAACTGGGATGGCAAGACCCAAAACGGTAGCGATTTATCGTCGGGAGTGTATTTTTATTTAGCAAAATTCAAGTTCAATCGCCTCGAAAAAATCGAAGATTCGGCAACAATAAAAGGGCAGATTCATTTGTTGAGGTGAACTTTTGAATAATGATAAATAAAAAGTCCCATTCTGAGCCAGAATGGGACTTTTTTGTGGTAATAAGTACACAATTATTTTAAAATTCAAGCAATGTAAGTGTTTGATAATAAATCTTTTATCTTTCTTCTTTTGTCTGATTACTTATTAATATTCTACAAATACTTCATATAAGTACCCAAATCTTTATCGCCACGCCCCGAAAGATTTATGACAACGATTTCGTTTTCGGCAGCATTGAGGTATTTCAAAACAGCCAAAGCATGAGCCGATTCGAGAGCAGGAATAATACCTTCAAGTTTTGAGAGTTCCATAGCCGATTCGAGCGATTCTTCGTCGGTAATTGCGTAGAACTTTGCTCGTTTGGTATCCCACAAATGAGCATGAAGTGGCCCAATTCCGGGGTAATCTAAACCAGCCGAGATACTGTGAGGCTCTACAACTTGACCGTCTTCGGTTTGCATTACAATGCTCTTGCTGCCGTGCAATACACCCGGAGTACCCAAAAATGTAGTAGCCGCCGACATCCCCGATGCTACACCGTGACCTGCCGCTTCGGCTGCGATGAGTTGTACATCGGTTTCGTCTAAGAAATGATAAAATGCACCTGCTGCATTTGAGCCTCCACCAACGCAGGCTATTACGTAATCGGGGTTTTCTGAACCCGTTTTTTCGAGTAATTGGCTACGGATTTCTTCTGAAATAACCGACTGAAAACGTGCCACCATATCGGGGTAAGGATGTGGACCAACCACCGAACCGATGATGTAATGTGTATCGTCGGGATTGTTTATCCAGTGACGCATGGCTTCGTTGGTGGCATCTTTGAGGGTTTTTGAACCGCTTCGAGCCGCCCGAACTTCTGCTCCGAGCATTTTCATACGAGCGACATTCGGTGCCTGACGCTCAATATCAACTTCGCCCATGTAAACGATACATTCTAAACCCATCAAAGCACAGACCGTCGCCGTGGCTACTCCGTGCTGACCTGCACCCGTTTCGGCAACGATTTTGTGTTTGCCGAGGCGTTTGGCTACCAATATTTGCCCAATCGTATTGTTTACTTTGTGGGCTCCTGTATGGCAGAGGTCTTCACGTTTGAGATAAATATTGGTTTTGTATTTTTGAGATAGACGACTTGCAAAATATAAAGGTGTCGGACGACCCACAAAATCTCTTAAAAGCGAATGGAATTCTTCCTGAAAATCTGGCTCGGCCATGATTTTTAGGTAATTATCACGCAATTCTTCTACGTTAGGGTGTAGCATTTCGGGTACGAATGACCCGCCAAACTGCCCGTAGTAACCTCTTTCTGATACCGCAAATGGTGATTCTTGTATTGTTGCTATCATTATATATTAAATTTCATACTGAATCATTTCACAGATTCAACTTCTTCAAATCTCAATCTACCTATCAAATCTTCTAATTTTTCGATGTCTTTGATGGCGGGTTCTACTTCAAATTTGCTGTTAACATCAATCGAGTAGGGTTTTGGAATGACTGAATTTACTTTTTCAATGTTTTCTAAGTCGATTCCTCCTGCCAAAAAATAAGGCTTTTCGCCATCGTATTTTTTCAGAATTTCCCAATCGAAAGGTATGCCGTTACCGCCCATTTGTTCGCCTTTGGTGTCGAATAAAAAGAAATCTACGTGAGGTTTGTAGTTATTCAACATGCTGAAAACGAACGAGTTATCTACCCTAAACGCCTTGATGATATTTACGCCTTTGAGTCGTAATGATTTGCAATAATCGGGCATTTCGTTGCCGTGCAATTGCACATAATTCAGGCCGTATTTACGTACATTTTGCAAAACAACATCCAACGAACAATTGACAAATACACCAACTTTTTTGATTTCTCTTGGGAGCGAATTGAGTAATTCGACATCCAAATCATTGCCAACAAACCGAGGCGACTTCTCGTAAAAGATAAAACCCATAAAATCGGGTTTTAGTGCTGCCAAAGATTCAATATTGGCAGAATCTCGCATTCCACAGACTTTGATTTTCATAAAGGATTTTGGGTAGTTTAAATTCAGAGCAGTATCGTAATAAATTTTCAAAATTAACCTTTTTTTCTACAATTCTGCAATTAATTCGGCCAATTTTGACGGCGGATTGGTTGTTTTCATAAAAGTTTCGCCAATCAAGAATCCACGATAGCCAGCTTTTTTTAGCTGATTTATGGTCTCGGCTCCGTCAATACAACTCTCCGAAATCTTAACTTTATCGGCAGGAATCAAGTCGGCCAGATTGAGCGACGCATTCACGTTATTCTCAGCAAAATTTTTAAGATTGCGGTTATTTACACCAATAATATCGACATTGCTCAAAGGGCTGCGTTCTAATTCTTCTTGGTCATGCACTTCAAGCAATACTTCGAGTCCTAATTCGTGGGCTTTTTTCGATAATTTTTCGATTTCTTCGGGTGCGAGATTGGCCGCAATCAGCAAAATTACATCCGCTCCCCACGATTTTGCTTCATAGACTTGGTATTCATCAATCATAAAGTCCTTACGCAGAATCGGGGTCGTTGGGTTTTTCTCACGAGCAATAAAAAGGTCTTCTTTGAACCCGCCAAAGAAAACGGTATCGGTCAAAACCGATAGCCCACTCGCACCCGCATCGGCGTAGCCTTTGGTAACTTCGGCTACCCCTGCACCTATATTGATATTGTCTTTTGAGGGCGATTTACGTTTAAATTCTGAAATAATGCCCGATGAGCCTTCGGCTAAAAGGCTCGCAACCAACGAATTACATTTACGACCGAAATGTTCACTTTGCATTAGTTGCTCAATCGAAACAATACTTTTTGCCTTTTCTACTTCGTGGCGTTTATTTTCTATGATTTGGTCTAAAATCGTCATTATGATAATTTGTGAATGAGATAATTAGCAAGTGAGTGATTTACTTTCTTGTCACTCAATCAATTTTTTGAATGCTTCGTAAGCCTTTCCGCTTTCGAGCGATTCTTCGGCTTTCAGAATGGCATCGCTGATACTTAACGAACTATCGGCGGCGTGAAGTGCCAAAGCCGCATTGGCAACAACTACATCGGTCTGAGGTTGGGTTGCTTTATTCTTCAAAATATTTAGCAATATTTCGGCGGCATCGGTGGTCGTGCTACCTCCGTGTAAATCCTCGGCATTGAGAAATGGCAAACCGACCGAAATCGGTGAAATCGTTTTGACCTCACCCGTGGCGACGGTCGCCCCTTCCCCTCTCCCGCTGGAGAGGGGCTTATTGTTTGATATAACCACAAAATCGCCAGTCAGAGAGATTTCATCGTAGCCATCTAAGCTGTGAATAATTGTATATTGAGCATTGCTACGATTGAATAACTTACCGTATAATTCTGCCGTAGCGAGGTCGAAAGTACCCGTGAGTTGTTTCTGAACTTTAGCCGGATTGAGCAAAGGTCCAAGGATATTAAAGAAAGTCTTGAGACCTAATTCTTTGCGAATCGGGGCTACGTACTTCATGGCTGGGTGAAACAACGGTGCGTGCATGTAGCAAATACCCGCTGTTTCGAGTTTATGTTTCAAAAAATCAACGTCATTCGTAAATTTTATTCCTAAATGCTCCAGAACCGTACTCGAACCTACCGCACTCGATACACCATGGTTGCCGTGTTTGGCTACTTTTTGACCAGCCCCCGCCACGACAAACGCCGATGTGGTAGAGATATTGAAGGTATCTTTGCCGTCGCCGCCCGTGCCGCAAACATCCATGGCATCGAATTCGGATAAATCAATCTGAACGGCTAATTGTAGCATGGCTTCACGGAAGCCTTCTAACTCCTCGACCAACACACCTTTCATGGCGTACATTCCCAAAAAAGCTGCGATTTGGCTTGGTTCGGCTTCACCTTTACCAATAATCGTAAGGACTTCTTTGGCTGAGTTGGTGCTGAGTTTTTTATTTTCTATAATTTCTTGAAAATACGGTTTCATGTTAAAATCTTAAAATGACTCGATATCCTGTAAAAATTTATCAAATAAAATGATTTTTACCGATGAGTTTTGGTAGAGGGCTTCATAAAGAGGAATATCTCGTGTCAGTAATGGTATGTTTAAATGTAGAGCCAAAGCAAGATAAAGAAAGTCTTTTTCGTCGGTATCTTTACATAAATCGAATGCCTTTTGCTTTGTATTTTCTGGAATCAGAATATCGGGTATTACAGATAACTGCGAGAAAATTTTTAAGCCAAACTGTTCAAAAATTTCACGGTCTTCATTTTTTACCTTTTTGAGAAAAACTTTTTTGTATTTTTCTAATTCGATTAATGCAAAATCAGGTGTGAAAAAATGAAATTTTGAAAATATTTTTGCGTAAAAGGGCTTTCGACTGATGAGTCCACTAAACAAAATATTGACATCAATCACATACTTATCCATCATTTTTTATTTTGATATTCGATGTATGCATCACGTCGAGCGTTCTCTAATTCTTCATTCCAATCAACACCACTGACCGAAATAGAATCATTGAGCTTTTGAGCCAATAACTCAATTTCTAACAATTCTAATTCTTTTCTGAAATGCTCTTGAATAGCCTTCAGTCCAAGCGATTGAGCCAATGAATCCTTTACTTCGATTTGAATTGTTGTCATAAATCATCTCGTTTAATGCCCAAATTTACCAAAATCTTAATTCAAAAGCCAATTCTCAACCATCTTTACACCGTGCTGAGTAAGATACGCTTCGGGGTGGAACTGTACGCCTCTCACATCGTATTTGGTATGTGCTTCGGCCATGACGTAGCCTTTATCATCGACTGCTGTAATCTTCAAATCGGCTGGCATGGTCTCAGGGACGACCGTCCATGAGTGATAACGACAAACTTCGATTTCGGAAGGAACTCCCTGAAAAAGCCTTTCGTTGGGGTCGGTGATGATACATTTGGTCGTAACACCGTGGAGTACCTCGCCCATGTTATGCAGTTTAGCACCAAAAGCCTCACCGATGGCTTGATGCCCCAAACACACCCCAAAAATTGATTTAGTAGGGGCATATTCTTTGATTACATCGAGCATAATTCCTGCTTCTTCGGGAATACCTGGGCCGGGCGAAAGCAAAATTTTATCGTATTTGCCAACTTCTTCGAGAGCGATTTTATCATTGCGGAATACGTCAACGTCGTGTCCTAAATCCTTGATGATATAAACAAGGTTATAGACAAACGAATCGTAGTTATCTAAAACAAGGACTTTCATAATTATTCTTGGTTGTTATTAATTTATGTACCTCATCCTAAATCCTTCTCCTACGTGGAGAAGGACTTTAAAGGTGATATCTATTCGGTTGCGTTGCGAAGCCCAACTCTCGGAATTACGGGGAGGCCTTCGTTGCCGTCTTGGCTGACTGATTGAACTGCAAAAAAGTAATTATCTTTTGAGTATGGCAAACTAATTTTTAAATCTGTTGTAAAAAACTTCTTTTGCCAATACGGCATTGCCGATTCTCTCATCAAAACATAATAGCCTTTCACCTTGCCCGATTTAGGGGCTTTCCAGTTCAGATTGGTCGAATTCCCCAGCCCACGCACATCAATGATGACATCTTGCGGTTGCGATGGTGATTTGGCTAAATTAGCAAGGTTTGCCATATTGACGGCGGTATTTTTACGGAGGTATTCAAAATCCATGAATTTTGCCAAATCTCCGTACTCAATGCCTTTATCTATTTTTAAATCTTGGTGTTGATGCAAAAAGTTTTCGTTCATCTCCGAAAAACGAATCGCCGCAAAACCTTTGGTTACAAATGGTGTGTGGTCGCCACCACGCAAAAAACGGTCATTGCGATAAATCATCACGATTTCGAGGTTATCAACGTATCTTTCGCCGATTTCTTTTACATAACGAGCCAACTGGCGAGCTTTGCCGTCATTCTCCCATCCGTATTGACGAATCGCCCCAACACGTTTATCCATCTCAAAAGCAGGAAGCCCCTCACTAAAAACCCTCAAACGAGTATTATCAATGATATTGGTTTCGTTGCTGTGATTTGAACCCATGATGTCGTTGTTCAAAACAGCTTCGATGTTTATCGAATCTTTGGCTGCTTTGTCGGCCATGTAATTTGAGCCGAGTAAACCTTGCTCTTCGCCACTAAAAACCACAAATTTGATTGTAGCCGGAAACTGCGATTTCGCCATGACTCTCGCCAATTCTATTACGGCTACTGTTCCACTGCCGTCGTCGTTGGCTCCGGGAGCCTCGGCAGTGCGATTCATCACATCCGTTACACGGCTATCAATATGCCCACTGACAATAAAAACCCGATTATCGGTTGGGTCGGTGCCTTTGAGCGTTGCTATTACATTGCCAATCTCATGCTCTTTGTCAATTCTTCTGCCATCGGGTTTGAGCATCCAAGTTTCTATCTCGGCAGTCATTCGTCCGCCCGATTGCTTAGCAAATTCCTGAAATTTACTCAAAACCCATTTACGAGCCGCTCCGATTCCTTGTTTGGCATCGGTTGTTGTACTTAGGGTTGCTCGCGTGCCAAAACTAACGAGTTTATCAACGTATGCTTTGAGCGAATCGCCCGAAACCTGCCGAACCATCGTTTCGATTTGCGGGTCTCGGTTAATGATTTTTTGTGCGTTTAACTGAATGCTGATGAGTGATAGTAAAAATATTTTCTTCATTTCGGAGGTTTATAGATGTTGATGTAAAATTACGATTTATATGTTTGGTTTCAATATAAAATATAGGATGTATTTAAACAAAATGTGGCATAGTTGCCCATGCCACATCGAATCTAATCTAAAAAATGCGAGTAAAATCAGCCGTTGAGCAGCCTTTTTTCATTGATTAGTCGCTTGATGTGAGTTTTATAATTCTTTTGGGCAACCCATTTGATTCGTCGAATCAATCCTTTGGGTTTACTCGAAATCGTAGAATTGAGTTTGCCATTGTGCGAACCCTGCTCAACGAGAGCCGGAAACGCCCAATACATTTTGAAAATGCTTCTCTCAATCAAACTATTGTGCCACCAGTCGATGACATCATGGCATTTATTGCTTTCTAAATCGGCCAATATCCTTTCGGCAGCGTGCAAATCAATCAAATAAGCTCCTGCCATACGGCCTGCTTTGGCTTGATACAAATGCTTTTGAGGCTGTTCTTGCCAATACGACGGAAAACGCAAGGTGCTATTCTCTAACGAAACAATAAAACCTTTTTCAAGATTCTCGATTTCAGGCTTTAATTTTTCAAAATCCTCCGAAAAATTCCCCATAAAATAAGGGTCATTTTCAAATACGATGGCGTACGGTTGTTGCCTTTCGACCATTTTCTTGTAAGCAAAAATATGATTTAGCGTACAAGACAAAACTCCCTTCGATAATTTTGACTGAATATCAGCCACAAAGTACTTCTCAAGCAAATCGCTACTAAAAAGAGACGGGTCTCCGTCGGTTACAAGTTCAAAATTTAGATTTTGTTCCTTGAATAACTTCTCAATCCTTCTTTGGTGGTACTCGTAGCCTCGTAAGGCGTGGATAATGTAAATGGATTCTGTAAGCATGTATGGCTATTTGTTATTTAGAAGACGATTTTTAGAATCGAATCGGTAAGCCATATCCACCAAAGTACCGAATTTATCGTCGAACAAATCAATTGTGTGTACATGCAAGCCAAAACCACCCAAAGGACCTCTAAAATAGCCTTAGGATTAATTTTAGAATAAATTTAACCATGCTAAGTTGGGATGTTTTTGGAATTGAGTATTAACAACTAATTTCTGAAAACTGAATAAACAGAACCGTATTCTTATGGGATTTTTGATAATTTTAATGAATGCTTTTTGCTGATGAATCTTAAAATTTAGTAACTTGAAAACTTGTATCTAACACCCTAAAACCTTCACTAATAAATGCTTCGTCGTCAATTTTTCCAGAAAGCCACGGCTCTCACTGGGGCAACTCTTTTACCAACTTTAAAGGCACTTTCGGCCGATAAATTATTTGAAATTAGTCAATTTTCGCCCGATAAATCAGCAGCCGAACTCGCCACCGACGAAGACTATTGGTACCATATTCAGCAAGCCTACACGGTTTCGCCACAAATAATTAACCTTAACAATGGCGGCGTTAGCCCCGCTCCGCAGATTGTGCAAGACGCCGTCGAGCGTTATGGAAAATATGCCAACGAAGCACCGTCGTATTTTATGTGGCGGATTCTCGACCAAGGGCGTGAACCACTCCGCGAAAATCTGGCAAAATATGCGGGTTGTTCGCCCGAAGAAATTGCGATAAATCGGAATGCTACCGAAGCAATTGACACCGTAATCATGGGTATGCCGCTTCAAAAAGGCGACGAAATAGTGATGACTCGATACGATTACCCAAATATGCTTCATGCGTGGCGACAACGCGAACTAAGAGATGGACTGAAAATAAACTATATAGATTTAGACCTACCATCCGAAGATAATGATTTGATTGTCAGGAAGTTTGTCGAGAAGATGACACCAAAGACAAGAGTCGTACACATCACACACATCATTAACTGGAACGGACAAATTTTACCTTCTAAACGAATCGCAGATGAAGCCCACAAAAGAGGAATCGAGGTGCTAATTGATGGAGCTCATTCGTTTGCTCATTTAGAATATAAAATCCCTGATTTGGGCGGAGATTATTACGGAACGAGCCTGCATAAATGGCTTTCGGCTCCGATAGGTTCGGGGATGTTATGGATAAAGAAAGAGAAAATTAGTAAGATTTTTCCGTTGATTCCGAATGGCGAACCAAATTCTGATAACATTCGCAAGTTCGAAAACCTCGGTACTCGTCCGTTTATGATTGAGCAGGCCATCGGGGTAGCACTCAATTTCCAGAACGCCATTGGCAATGCTCGCAAAGAGGCCAGATTACGATATTTGAAGGATTATTGGGCAAAAGAAGCCGCCAAACTGCCAAAAATCAAGATGAATACCTCGCTCAAAGCCGACTATTCGTGTGCTTTGGCTCATATCGGTGTCGAAGGAATGGACGCTGGCAAAATCGAATCCGAATTATTTAATAGATATAAAATTCATACGTCGCCAATCAAGTGGGAAAAACTCGATGGAGTCAGGATAACGCCACATGTTTATACCACAACCCGCGATTTAGATAGGTTGATAGAGGCTTTGTATGAGATAGCGAAGTAAATGTTTATAACAATTTAGATGTCATTCATTAGTCAATCAGTAGCCATTCCGTTGTAAAAGTTTGATTAACAACTGACTGACTATTGATTGACAAATTATGACCACAAAATTAAGGTAAATAAAAAACATCTTTCAGCGGAGTACTCACCGGCGAATTATCGGGGTTGGCATCCATTATATCGCCCATGTATGCCCACCAACGTTGCATAACTGGGTGAGCGGGCAATTCGTCGAGTCGTTTTGGGTCTTCGATTTTCAGTACGCCAAAAAGAGCATGGGTTTCTTCGTCCAGAAAAATAGAATAATCACTAACACCAATAGATTTCAGTAAATCTCGCAAATCGTCCCAGAGTTCGTCGTGGCGGCGTTTGTATTCTTCGGCTTGCCCCTCATGGAGCTTCATCTTAAAAGCAACTCTCTGCATAAGTAATTGGGTTGAATTGGTTATCGCCGAAAATTAACAAAAAATATGATTCGATAAATAAAAGCGATATTTTTGAGTTTCAATTTAGCAATCTCAATCATGTCAGTAATTATTTCTTCTATTTCAGAATCTCTCCCAGCATTTTTATCGCAAAAAGATTATTCAAAAATCATCGTTTTGACCGATACAAATACCAAAAAGCATTGTTATCCAACCATCAAAAGTCTATTGCCCAAGCACGAACTCGTAACCGTACCAAGCGGCGAGAATCATAAAAATTTGGCTACTTGTGAGAAGATTTGGGGAGCAATGACCGATGCCGAACTCGACCGCCACGCTCTGATGATAAATTTGGGCGGAGGGGTAATCGGCGATATGGGAGGTTTTTGTGCGGCTACCTACAAGCGTGGAATCGACTTTATTCAGATTCCGACGACGTTGCTCTCGCAAGTAGATGCCAGCGTGGGTGGCAAATTAGGAATCGATTTCAATGGCTTCAAAAATCATCTTGGGGTATTTACCTTGCCCAAATCGGTTTTGATAGATTCTGTTTTTCTGAAAACCCTTCCACAAAACGAGTTGCGTTCGGGCTTTGCCGAAATCGTAAAACATTGCTTGATTCAAGACGCCGATAAATGGAATGAGATTAAAGGGAATGATTTAGAAGAGCAAAACTTGGATGATTTGATTGCTCATTCGGTCGAAATCAAGAAAAAGGTGGTTGAACAAGACCCAACCGAAAAAGGCTTACGCAAGATTCTGAATTTTGGGCATACGCTCGGCCACGCCATCGAAACTTACTTTTTAGACAAAGGAAAAGACCGATTACTACACGGCGAGGCCATTGCAGCAGGTATGATTTGCGAAAGTTTTATTGCCTTTGAAAGAAAATTGATTAATGAAAAAACATTATTGCAAATCGAAGAGTTTATATTTTCGATTTATGGCAAAGCAGCCATAAAGCCCGAAGACGTTGAGTCTATCATCAAACTGACCCAACAAGATAAAAAGAACAAAGGTAAAGAGATAAGATTCTCAATCATTGACCGAATCGGTAATTGCCTTTATGATGTGGTGGTTTCGGGTAAAGAAATGAAAAAAGCCTTAGAATATTACATCGGATAGTTTGCTTTTTTCGATTTCGCAAATTATTTTTGATTAGTACAAGCAACTGATTATCAAATCTTTCCGTATATACAGTAGAATTTTTCAATCCTATAAATCAGAGCGTATGAGAAAGTTACTTTTATTTGCTTTTTTACTTATCATTAGTTTGTCAGGCTGTAATACCCTTCGGTTGATGGTAGATAATGATTACAGCTACGAAACCGATTTTACAAAGTACAAATCCTACAATTTCTTAAACTGCGAAATTGATACATCCTTTGTTTGTACCGAGATTCAAGATGCTATTCGTCGCCAAATGAAAGCACGTGGTTATAAAATGACCGAAAACGACCCCGGTCTTTTGGTGAGTTACAGTATCATTCGCGACCGAGTAGATTACAAAGGTTACTTTCAGCCGTCGCTCGACCGTTGGGTGAATCGCTTTGATTTGGAGGATACCTACAAAACCCAACAGTTTCATTTTGGTGGAGGAATGATTTTGGTGTCGTTGCTCGATGCCGAAAGCAGTCGACTCATCTGGCGTGGTTATGCTTCGGGGGTTTTCAATAAAAAGATTAACAAACCCGTCAATTATTACCGTAGCGTCGTCCGAACGATATTCGACCAATATCCTCTTTTTGCCGCTGGCGAAAAGCCGCACAAAATAGACGATATTTAAGTCTCAAAATAAGAAGTTCTGCTCTAATATTCAATATTCAAAATATGTAGTTGCGAGCCATCATCGTAGCTACATATTTGTTTTAGGTTATGTATGTTTTGTAAACTTAAAAACTAAAACAAACCATCTTCTATGAAATCAATCACGGCAATTGCAGGTTTATTGATTACTTTATCGAGTTGTACAAGGGTTTTTGTCGATAACGACTATCGGTACTCCAATCATTTTAAAGAATACAAAAATTACGCTTTTGTAGATTGCCAACGAGATACCAACTTGTTGTGCGAGGATATTCAGCAAGCAATCGAATACCAAATGCGTGCGAGAGGTTATAAATTTAATGCTCAGAAACCCAATGTCTATGTAAACTATGCCATTTATTACGATAAATTGAGATATAAGGGCTATGAGCAACCTTCGTTGATTAATTGGATTGCGACCGAGGACGATAGGTCTGCGTACAAGCCAGTAAACCACCATTTGGGCGAAGGCACACTCATGATTTCTATCATCGAAGCCGAAACCAGTGAGGTGGTCTGGCGTGGTTATGCGACTGGGATTTTCAATCGAAATTCGTCAAAGAAAAACTATTTCAAAAATATAGTTCGTACAATCTACGACCAATACCCGTTGATGGCTTCGGGAAGGCGTTTCAAAAAAATGCCCGATGAGTCGTAGTAAAACTTACCGCAGAATCAATTTATTTGAAATTTTAATACTTCATTGTTCTCATCTATACATTTAAAATGATAATTTTATGTATTCTATTGAGTAAAGAATATAAATGATAATCATTTTTTATGCACACGTACTTAAAAGAACTCCAAAAAGGATTTAACCAAAATACCGAAAGCGTTCGGAAATTTGTTTCTGAGATTAACGCCAAAGAGGTATTTTTTAGGCCTTACGATAAGGTCAATCACTTTATTTGGAATCTCGGACATATAACGTTTGTTCGCAATACGCTTATTAAATTGCTCGATGCAAACCCTTCGCTTGAGCTTTTTGATAACGAAAGAGAACTATTTATGCCAGGCAAAGGACTCATGCCCAATGATGCTTACCCTGCTTTAGATTTGGTATTGGAACATTTTGTGAAAAGAGGGGAGAAAATAAACCAACTGCTCGAAGTGGTTTCGGATGACCAATTGCACAAAGAAAGTTGGCTCAAAATGGGCAGCGAACCTCGTACCAATCAAAACCACGTCTTCTTTTTTTATAACCACGAAATCGAACATCTCGGCGAATTAAAATTGCTTAAAAATTTAGCGGTCAGGATTCGTAAACCCAAAAAAGCTAAAATCATCATCTCTGAGCTGCAAGAGAATTAAATTAACGTGAGTCATGGATTGAGTTCTTTGTAAATGGTTGATTATTAGCTTATTACAATCTTGTGTATTTCAAAAGTATGCTTTTATTGAAATATGATTATTGGAGAATACATAGAAATTCTTTGTATGAACACGCCACGGCGTGTTCATACGGTATTTTCACTGAAGAAATGTCTAATAGTCAGAAACCTAAACCATAGTTCACATTAAATTATAGATTGTGATAAAATAAAAAAGAGAGGAATCTGGGCCTCCAGACCTACAATTTTACCAATTTTAGCATATAGCCGTGTCACGGTTTTAAGGGATTTATTCCTATACGACGGCTGACAATTACCGAATATGTGGCTTAGGAAAAGCGGTAAGGACCTTTGTAAAAGACGCAAAGTGCGGTATGATTTAAAAAAAAGCCCTCTTCATTAATCAATCCGGCAAAACTCCTTTTTTCTGTCTTTTGGCAATCGAAAGTAACAATGCGGGCAATAAGATTAGATTTGTACACATCGCGATTAGCAAAGTAATCGAAACCATTACGCCCATTGCGGCAGTACCGCCAAAACTCGATGCTGCAAAAATGGCAAATCCGCAGAAAAGTACGGCCGCTGTGTAAATCATACTAAGACCAGTGCCAAAGATTGCCTGCGTGATAGCCTCAGATGGGGTTCGACCATTTTTGTAGATTTCTTGGCGATAGCGTGTCAAGAAATAAACCGTACCGTCGGAGGCGATACCGAACGTAATACTGAAAATCAGAATTGTGGTAGGTTTAAAATAAATATCGGTGAATCCCATGATTCCGGCCGTCAAAGCCAAAGGAATCAAGCAAGGTAGTTTTGACAAAAGAATGATTGGAATCGACCTAAACAAAATCATCCCGACCAAAGCAATCAAAACAATCGCAATCAAAAGACTTTCGTAGAGATTGCTGAGAAGGTAGTCGTTACTTTTTAAGAATACCAAACTATGACCCGTCAGACTTACTTTATATTCTTGAGGATTGAAAATTGAATCTACTTTTGGTCGAATTTCGTTAATCAACTCTTTGATTCGCTCCGAACCTACATCGGCCATCTGAAAACTCACCCTTGTGACACCTCTATCTTTATTCAGAAACGTATTGAGTTTATCAGTACCAGTATTTGCTTGGCCGCTCTTTACGTAGTCGGTCAGTTTGGCCAATTCGGTAATACCCGGTAGGGCGTAGTATTTGCCATCTCCACCTCGGTATGCTTGGTATAAAAACCGAGAAGCCTCAACAACCGAGAGCGGTTTTGAGAATTCATCGTATTGAGCAATCACGTTTTGTAAAGCCTTGATTTTATATAGATTTCGGGCTTGGTCTTCAAAAATTCCGTTTGGCCGTTTTGTATCAATCATTACCTCAAATGGCAAGATTCCGTTGAAATTTTTCTCAAAAAAACGTAAATCGGTATATACTTTATCATCTTTCGGGAGGTCATCTACCACATACCCAATCGCTTTGATTTTGGTCATCCCATATACCGAAATCAACACTACTCCGAGCATTGTGAGGTAAATCGCACGGCGGCGATGGTGTACCCAATAATCAATCTTTGATAAAAATCCCATCGCCCATTTGCCATCCAAATGTTTGAGGTGGCGGGGTTTTGAGAGGGGCAAATAATGCAACGAAATTGGTAATAAAACCAAGCAGATTACGTAAGTTACCATTACGCTGATTGCGGCAACTACCCCAAACTCGGTCAATAATTGGCTATTTGTGAAATAAAATACTCCAAAACCAATCGCAGTAGTGACATTGGCCAATAGAATCGAAAGCCCGATTTGCTTAACCATTTCGGCAATGGCTCGGTCTTTTTCGCCATGAGCAACAATTTCTTGCTGGTATTTATTAATCAAAAATATACAGTTTGGCACTCCGATTACGATAAGCAAAGGCGGAATCAGCCCCGTTAATGCCGTGATTTTGTAATCGAACAGTTGTAATGTACCAACCGAGAATATCACCCCGATAAGTACCACAACGATAGAAACAAATGTAAGACTGATAGAGCGGAAGAATGCCCATAGAATCAGGGCTGTTACCAATACCGCAAGCCCCATGAAGAGTTTCATCTCGCCCGATATTTTCTGCATTACCGATGTACGGATGTAGGGCATTCCAGACAAATGAATCTCGGTTTTGTATTTGGCACCGAATGCTTCGGCCATGCCCACCAATTTTTTTACAGTTGCTATCCTTTCAAATGAGTTCAGCACCTGCTCATTAAATGTTATCAGAATAAGCGTTGATTGTGTTTCTGGATTCCAGACCAATCCTTCATAAAATGGTAAATTTTCTATTTGTTTCTTGAGACTGTCGGCTTCTGCTTGGGTGGCAGGAGGGGTCTTCATGACAGGTTGAATATCGAAACGTTGGAGGCTGTCGTTGCGAACTACCTTATAGACATCGCCAAGCGAAAGTACATTTTTGATACCCGGAATCGCCTTGATTTCTTTTGATAGCGAATACCAATCTCTAAATTTATTTACCTCAAAAAGTTCTTTATCTTGCCAGCCAATTGCCATTACGGCTCCGTCTTCTCCAAAAATCTTACGAAAATCCTGATATTCTTTTTCGATTGGGTCGCTGCTTGGTAAGATTCGGGCAATTTTATAAGAGAGTTCGATTTTACTGCCTTCATAACCCATAAAAATTGTTGCAATAGCAATCAGTAACAACCAAACAATCCTATAATTAATAATGTAACTGGCGATTTTGTTCCACATGTAAGGTAAAATTAAGCTACAAAAAAACACAAAAATACTTAGCCCCACAAAATAAAAAGATGACCGAGTACAATGTGAAGAGCAAGATACATAATTAGAGAACCTTTCTGGGGGCGAGTTGGGTTCAATGTCATAGAAGAAATCAATAAAAAATCCGCCCTCGAAAGTCAAAGGCGGATTGTACAACTAACCTTCAATAATATCAGATATACTGATTTATTATCATTTCGTAGTATTCCTGCTTACCACTGATTTGTGCAGGTTCTCCTACTTCTTTGGCAATATTGCTAAGGTCTTCGAGAGTTAATTCTCCACGCTCAAACTTAGCTCCGTTGCCGCTGTCGAATGACGCATAACGCTCATCACGGAGTTTTTTGTAAGGAGATTTTGTCAGGATGTCGTTGGCAACCAACAACGCTCTTGCAAAAGCATCCATACCACCGATGTGAGCAATGAAAATATCTTCTAAATCTGTTGAGTTACGACGAGTTTTTGCATCGAAGTTGATACCTCCGGTCGAGAATCCACCTGCTTCGAGAATAACCAACATCGCCTCCGTCAATTCGTACAAATCAACTGGGAATTGGTCGGTATCCCATCCGTTTTGATAATCGCCACGGTTGGCATCAATCGAAGACATCATACCTGCATCAGCCGCCATTTGTAGCTCGTGTGCAAAAGTATGCCCCGCCAATGTAGCGTGGTTTACTTCGATATTCAAACCAAAATCTTTCTCTAAACCTTGTGCATGCAAGAAACCGATTACCGTTTGTGCATCAAAATCATACTGGTGTTTCGATGGCTCGGCTGGCTTAGGCTCAATGTAGAACGTACCCTTGAAGCCATTTTTACGGCCATAATCGCGGGCTGTTCTCAAGAACTGACCCAAGTGGTCGAGTTCTTTTTTGGTTTTGGTGTTGAGCAACGACATATAGCCCTCGCGACCTCCCCAGAATGTGTAACCTTCGCCACCCAACGCGATGGTAGCATCAATACAGTTTTTAACTTGCAAACCTGCATGAGCCACAACCTCAAAATTAGGGTTTGTAGAAGCACCATTCATATATCTTGGATTAGAGAACAAATTGGCTGTTCCCCACAATAATTTTACTCCACTTGCTGCTTGTTTTGCTTTGGCATATTCAACCATTTTGGCAAGGTTGCTTTCGTATTCGGCCAAAGAGCTTCCTTCTGGCGACATATCGACATCGTGAAAACACCAATATCCAGCACCGATTTTTGTAAAGAATTCAAACGCAGCATCCATTTTATCGTGAGCCGCTTGCAGAGCGTTTGCGTTGGCATCCCAAGGGAAATTCTTTGTACCTGGGCCAAATGGGTCGCCGCCAGTTCCGCAGAATGTATGCCAGTAAGAAATCGCAAAACGGAGATGGTCTCTCATGGTTTTGCCACCTACAAGACGGTCGGCATCATAAAATTTGAATGCTAATGGATTATCAGACTCTTTTCCTTCGTATTTAATAGGTTCTTTTACAAATGGGAAGTACTCCTTTTCGCCAAGAGTAAGTGTAAGTTTTGACATATTTTGAGTATAAATTAAATAAATTTTATGCGAAGTAAATTATTAAGTGTCAAATATACAATTATTATTTAAAAAATTTTATTTCATCAAAATCAAATGCAATTTTCAGATTGAGTGATTTACTCAAACATCGCCTCGATTTTGTCCTTAAATTTACTCATAATGATTTTGCGTTTGGGCTTGAGTGTGGGGGTTATTTCGCCACCTTCTACTGTCCATGCTGTGGGCAATAAAGTAATTTTCTTGACTCTTTCGTATTGGGCAAATTCTTTATTGAATTCGTTGATTTCGCTATAAAACTTCTTAATAACTTGTTCGTTTTCAATCATTTCGTAATCTGATGTGTAAGCGATACCCTGCGATTTGCACCAATCTCGAAGCACCATAAATTCGGGAACGATTAATGCCGCTGGGAATTTCTGCCCTTCGCCAACAACCATTACCTGCTCAATCAATACCGACTCTTTAAACTTATTTTCGAGCATCTGCGGAGCAATGTATTTGCCACCCGAAGTTTTAAAAATCTCCTTCTTCCTATCGGTGATTTTGAGGTATTTACCTTCTTCAAGTACGCCAATATCGCCAGTATGTAGCCAGCCGTCGGCATCAATGACATCTTTGGTGAGTTCGGGCTGATTGTAGTAACCCACCATGACGTTTGGTCCACGATACAAGATTTCGCCGTCTTCGGCAATGCTCACTTCGCCGCCATCTACAATAGGTCCGACGGTTCCGATTCGCAAATCGAGCGGAGCAACACGGTTTGTAGCAATCACGGGTGATGCTTCGGTCATGCCATAACCCTCAGATACGGGAATCTGAGCCGCCCAAAATACCCTCGCCAAGCGTGGTTGTAGAGCTGCCGCACCCGAACAAATCATCCGTAGGTTATCGCCCAAAGCCTCTCGCCATTTGCTAAAAACGAGTTTATTGGCCAATTCGAGTTGTTTGGTGTACAACCAGCCGAATTGTTTGTTTGGGTCGTATTTCAAGCCTAAATCTAAAGCCCAAAGGAAGATTCGGCGTTTTAGACCCGTGAGTTCGTAACCTTTTGCCACGATTCGGTCATAGACTTTTTCGAGGAGTCGAGGAACGGTAGTGAATATTTGCGGACGAACATCTCGTAAATCGTCGGCGATAGTGGCGATATTTTGGGCATAGTAAATAGATGTACCCAAACGCATATAAAGGTACAAGACCATCCGTTCATAGACGTGATTGAGCGGGAGGAAACTCAACGCTCGGCAGTTTTCATCTATCGGAAAAGAACTGCAACACGACTCGACATTGCTAATCAGGCTTCGATGGCTCAGCATTACGCCTTTGGGTTTGCCAGTTGTGCCAGAGGTGTAGATGATTGTCAGTAAATCTTCGTGATTGACGGCTTTTTTGGCGGATTCTAATTTATTAAACCCTTCATTATCAATACTTTTTTTGATTTCGGACCAATGTTTTGCTCCTATTATTTTATCGAATGAATAAATTTCTTGAACCGATGGAGATTCTTTGGCGGCATCTTGGGCTTTGCGAAGCAGCGATTCATCACCTACAAAAACGAGTTTCACGCCCGATTCTTGAAAAATATATTTATAGTCTTCGGTAGTGATGGTAGGATACAGCGGCACACTGATTGCCCCGAGTTGTTGGATTCCGAAATCAATGATGTTCCATTCGGGACGCCCCTCGGCAATAATCGAAATCTTATCGCCTTTTTGAATTCCCAGTTCGAGCAATCCTAAACTTACTTGATTGACTTGTTCGATAAAATCTTGGGCCGAGATGGTCTTCCACTCTTTTTTATCTTTATAGCCAAAAACGTCTGATTTGTTGAATCTTGCTGTGTAGTTTGGCAATAAATCGAATACTCGTTGGTAAGGGAAATTCATAGACAGTGATAGGTTAAACTATCAAAGTTGATGATTTTGGTAGAAAAGTCAAATTTTTGGGTGAGAAATTAATTTAACAATCCGTTCAAAAAAAAGTGTGGCACATCTATTGAGACGTGCCACACTTTATCTATACTTGTACACCCGAAGGGACTCGAACCCCCATCATCAGAACCGGAATCTGACATTCTATCCATTGAACTACGGGTGCAATTTCTTCGCAAATTTATGAATTTTTTTGGCTTCGTTTAAACCTTTTTGTAGTTGAATTATCAAAGCATCAGTATTGACCATGAAAACTTTATTATTTACTAACACCAAAACCTTGAATAGCCATGAAAATCTCATTTAAAACTCTCGGATTATCAATCGCTCTTTTAACAGTTATTTCTTTCGCTGCGGATGCCCAAACCCCTGCCAAAAGGCTAAAAAGAGACATGAAAGAAGACCGTCGTGATAGAAAAGAAGATGTTCGCGACCGTCGTGAAGATGTTGCCGACCGAGCCGAAGACCGTCGAGACCGTGCGGAAGACCGCCGCGATAGAGCAGAAGATGTAAGAGATGCTCAGCACGATGGTGGACGCCGTGATAAAATGGAGGATATTCGTGATAAACGTGAAGACCGTCGAGACCGAGCCGAAGACCGCCGCGATAGAACCGAAGACGTTAGAGACCGCCGTGAGAATGTGAGAGATAGAAAAGAAGACCGCAGAGATAGAAAACGTGGGACATTTTAAGATTTGACTTTCGCCTTCGGTAAACACTCACCGAAGGCGAAAATTTTTATAAATCATCCTCTGGCTTTTAAATCATAATACTGGAACGCCACACCTACGTAATAGATTACTCCAACAAGGCTACTCAGAATATAAGTTGCCGAGCTTATAATCAGTGTTTTAGATTCATCAACTGCCTCGGGCGATACTGCCGAAACTCCACTCATAACGCTCAACGGAATAGAAATAATTGTAGAGATTAGACTTTGGAGAATTATCATAATTACCAAAAAACCAAAAGTGAGCCACCATTCGCCTTTGATAAGGTTATAACTTGTTCGGATTGCTTCGATAGGATTTGCTTTTTCGCGAGATGCTACAATTGGCGATAATGAGAGGTATATCCCGACACCTACAAATAGCAATAATAGAAGCATTATAATCCCGAAGACTATCATCATAATACTCAAGATTCTCAGCCCCGTAGCTCCATCTGCTCCGCCTTTGATGCTACTCATGACCGGTGCTAAACCCAAAACTAAGAATATCATTATGATTGCAAACAAAAACATCATCGTAATGTATGTTAGCAGTACTCTTGGAAGATTGCTAAACGTGCGATTTAGTACTTCCGAAACGGAGATATTGCTCGACTCTCGCTCTTCGTAAATTTCAATGTATGAAAAAATGGCGGTCATTAGCATTACGCTCAGAAACTGCGATAAAACGAGCATCGCAAGCGTTGTATTATCGAATAATTGTGAGAATAACTCAAACGGATTAGCATTGGCAGGGTCGTCTTGGGCTTCTTGTACCAATTGATTGACCATTAGCTGATACTTCGACATGAAATACCCGAGGGTAACCCCAAGCGGAATCGCAAAAATGAGAGAGGATAGCATCAAAGATTTGAAGTTTTCTTTGATGAAATCGACCGTTGCCCTGATTTTATCTCCGATGTCTCGGCGTTGTAGTAATTGCATATAATAAATAATTTGAGTTTGTTAGGACCTTAAAGTTTTTGATTTGCAATAATTGAGATAATTTTGCCAAATATCAAGCAAAAACACAGATTTGGCCAATATTTTAGATAAATGGTGTTCGGGTTAATGATTTGTTAATCTGCTGATATGATTCACGATTTCTCGTTTGTATTTCATTATATTGCTACCAATAAAAACAGTTTAACCATGAAAAACCTACCTAAACTTTTGGTTGTGAGCATTTTAGCCGCCACGACCTTTGCCTGCTCGAAGTCTGGTACGAAGGCTCTCGAACAAGGTAATTATTACGAAGCAGTCATTCAAGCCACCGAAAAACTCAAAAAATATAGCGATAACTCAAAGTCTTCGGAGGTACTGCCTCAAGCCTACCAAATGGCTACCAAAGAACTTTTGAGAGATATTGATAAGGCCAAAATGAGCAATCAGCAGTTTCGCTGGGAGCGTGCATTGGAGTATTACAACAAACTCAATCGGATGCACGATGCCATCGAACGCTGCACGGCTTGCCGCCGATTGGTGAGTTCGCAGCCTTATTTTAAGGAAACCGAAGAAGCACGCGAAAATGCCGCTACCGAACGCTACGCTTTGGGTATAGACCTACTCAAACGCAAAACACGTGAGGCCGGACGTGAGGCCTATAATAGCTTTGAAGAACTCTACAAATTTGCTCCGAACTACCGTGATGTTCGCAACCGAATGGAGGAAGCCCTCAATATGGGTTCCTTGCACGTTGTGGTTGAGCAACCAAAAGTCAATTCTCGTTTGTATCAATATAGCAATGAGTTTTTTCAGAGTAAGGTTGATGAATTTTTGAATACCAATCGCCGAATGAATAAATTTATTAGGTTTTATAGTCCGAACGAAGCGAAAAGTGTCAATTTATCGCCCGACCAAGTGGTTCGTCTCGAATTCATTGATTTCATCGTAGGCGAAACATTGATAAATTCGGATAAAGCGACGGTAACGAGCAAAGATAGCGTGAAAGTCGGTGAAGCTACCATCGACGGTAAAAAAGTACCTGTTTATGGAAAAGTAAATGCCGAGATTACTCGCTACCGCAAACAAGTACGTTCTCGTGGTATTATGCTACTCGAAATCGTTGATTATCAGGCAAATCGAACACTCAGAAGAGAAGAAGTAAACGGCGAATATAACTGGGGAACCGAATGGGCAAAATATAATGGCGACGAACGTGCCTTGACAAGTGCCGATAAAACGCTTTGTAGCCGCCGAGAAGAATTGCCACCGCCACCACAGCAGATGTTTATTGAGTTCTGCAAGCCAATCTACGACCAAGTTACCTCGAAGATTAGAAGTTTCTATGATAGATATTGATTGAAGGCATTGAATCCGTAATACCACTGGTCGAAGACTTATTGCGAAGCAATGCGTCTTCGACCTCAATATAATGAAAGTCTCCTGACTTTCAGTCAAAACTTGTGTCAAGCTTTCTAAGAACACAATTACCAAAAACTACGATACCGTTGAAACCTGAAATAGAATTTAACGGCTTACACCACGACTGATTTCAAAATCAGCTTAACTCACTGAACATTCAACCAAACAGAGATTGTATCCCCGTTCATTATTAGTACATTTTTTATTCTATTGAAACATATGTAAATAACATTTCATATTCATCCCTATTGCTGTCATTTTGTGTTTTTAAGGCAATTAAATTCTTATTTTCATCAAACTGAAAATTTAGAAAATTGATATTTATTTTACTATTATTGGAATATCGAATAGTGGATGATATTGGATTATTTATACTTATTGTATTCTCGTACTTATTTCTCAAAAATGATAATAATAGCCAATTTTGGTAATGATAAGCATATGGATTGTAATTTGTATCAAAAGCATTATTTTTTAATTCAAAGGTATTTTCATCATTTGCAATCTGAACTATGTTTCCCAAATTATCATAACTGATATTTAATTTAATAATTTCATCAGAAAAACGAATAATTTGCTTTTTATCGTTTAGTTCAAAATTAGCCTTTGAGAAATAAGTTTTATTTTCAAAATTGGTAGTATAGGTAGAATTTATAGTACCAACTTTTCCATAAGAAATTTCATACACGCCAGAACCTTCTCCATTTTTGAAATTAATTTTTGAAATTTCGTTTTTGTTGTACTCAATATTATACTCCTGCCATTGGTTCTTAACCTTAATTATTCTCCAATTTTTATCATAGAATATATCCTCAGTGTATGTCAATTTATCGCTTTTATAAGTAATTGATTTTAGAGTAAATTTATTATTTGTGAAAGAATCAAAGACAGTAGATTCTTTTTTGCATGAAATAATAATTATGAGCAATAGAATTGTAACCTTTTTCATTATTTTTTGTGTTCAAACAAAAGTATTATGATGATTGAGAATTTAGTTTGCTTTTAGGCAAAATTAGTAAAGACTTTTTCACAATAAGTATCTTAAATATAAAATATTGTGGTATTCCCACTAATGTTTTTTGCTTAGTTGTGCATGGTTTCTGTATGAAATACTGATGGAAAAGTAATCGGCAAAGTAAACAGGGTAAAAGAGAACTACTCGAAAAATTAACCTCACTTCATTTTGCCAATCAAAACTTTATCATCAAATACTCCACCGATTAGCAATTTATTTTTCCAAACTGCCCCAATGCTCGATGCCGAAAGCGGTTTACCATTATTGAGATAAACCTCGGTGCTTTCAAACGAGCCTTTGCCGTTGTATTTCACTTTTAGCACCTGCGAAGGCGAGAGTTTTTCATGATTTTTGGCATGAGCCGTAAATTTCAATAATTGAGGATGGCATCCCAACCAAAGGTTTCCATCGGGGTCAATATCAATGTTATCGACACCCGTATCAAGGTCTAATTCATCCATTTTCGACAATTTCCCTGTGGCATCTTTGTCATAAACCACAACACTTCGGCCAGTCGAAAGCCCCACAAAAACCAGTTTTCTATCTTTCGATACATTGATTCCGTTGGCATATTTCAATCCTTCGTCTTGGAGAGCTGCTTTTTGTCCGTCATAATAAACCACATTCCCGATACCGATTTGCAAATAATCCGACAACATACGCTTGGTACTCATGGGTATATTGTGGTCGTTGGTTACATAAAAACTATTTTCGCCGACACCAACAACATCGTTCGGACTGACAATCAATGGGTCAGAAATACTCTTTTGATACACGAGCGTGCTATCAGTAAATTCAAAGATTTCGATAAAATTGCCCGATTTTCGGTGATTTACCACAAATAATTTCTTTTTGCCTTCGGGCGATTGATAAAGTGAGATTCCGTGCGGACGAAAATCCGCTTGGTCGAGATTTGCAGTAAGATTGATTGGTTTGTACGAATCCGTTTTTAAATCTATCATCCAAATATCGCCACGTTTGGCGTTGGGAATATCGTCAAATTCGCCAGAAGAAATGAGTGCAATACCTGTATTTTGGTCGATTGCAATGTCTTCGGCATTCAAAAAACCTCCGATTTCGGTAATTTGCCCGTCAAAGTGCGGATTAATACTCTTGAATGAGCCAGCATCAAAAAGTGTTTTTAAGACAAATAGAGCGACGAGAACAAATATCGCCAATACAATTTTTATCCAAGTTTTCATTTGAAATAGGGTAGATAGAGATGGTTTTATGTATAAATCTAATGATTTTTAGAATACATTTTACTAAAAAGCCAAAACCATTTAATTTTGTACTTAGTTTTAGTAAAAAGATTATTATCAGCTTCAGATATGGATAACCCATCAGCAAATCGAAATCGAAAAATATTCAGAATCATTTTTCTGATTTTTTTAGCAGCGTCTCTCTATTTTTTATACGATTTAGCCCGTCACACTACTGCTCCGTGGAACAAAAAGAAGAATATCGAAAGACATTTTTAAGTCTTCGATGCTTCAAAAGTTGATAATTGGCTCCTAAATTTTGATTTTCTACAACCGAGGTCGGACAGTAGTCAGACCGAAAAATTTCATATCTAAACCTCTTATTTAAAATTATTCTAAATAATGTCTTGCAGATTTAAAATCTGTTTTTAACTTTGTGATATTATTTATAATTAGTCTAAATAAAATTAACAAATACAAACTTTTTAGCTTTACTCAGAAAATTTCATTCTCTGAAACTATCCTTGCCGATGATGCTATTTTGTCGGCAAGTTTTATCAAACCAAATAAATGAATTGACCATGAAGACCATCAATTTTTTGACAAAACTAAATAACCCTGCAAGGCTGGATGTGCTGAAAGAGGAGTTAAACCAGATTGGAGTAAATGCTTTTACGATAGATTATCAAAACCAGCAGATTTCGATTGTTGGCCCAGAATCTATCCAGACTGATTCGATTGATTGTGCGGTCCGAAAAGCAGGTTTTAAGTGTAATTGTTTCAAGATTTGTAAGCACGGTGACGTATAAAATTTTTTACCTAACCCTAAAAATATCGTTTTCGATAGTCGAAAACTGCCAAGAGCCTAAGTCTGCACACTTCTTAAATTAAAAGATTCTGAATCATGTATGATAAAAACGATTTTTTGAAAGCAAGGGCTATTTTGGATACTCGAATCGGGGAATTAGGCTTGCGAAAAACAGTAGAGCGGTATAAAATATTGGAAGAGATTTATAGCCGAAATGACCACTTTGAGGCCGAGGAACTTTACGACGATTTGAAAGAAAAGAATTTTTCGGTTAGTAAAGCTACGGTTTATAATTGCCTTGATTTATTGGTTGATTTAGGACTAATCATCCGTCATCAATTTGGCAATACTCATGCTGCTCGGTACGAAAGAGCATTTGGTCGTAAACAACATAGTCACTTGATTTGTGTTAATTGCAATCGGGTTTTAGAATTCTGCGACCCTCGGATTCAAACCATCCAAAACACAATCGCAGAATTCTACCAATCTAATATCATTGAGCATTCATTGATTCTTTACGGTCAATGCCAAAAAGATGAATGTAAACATCGCCCCGAAAATCAATAAATTACTTGATTCGTTTACCGTTTTTGATAACCATATCAACCCTTTGCAGTAGATTGATGTATCGTAGCACATCGCCTTTTACGGCGATAATATCGGCATATTTACCTTCAGAAATTGTACCTACTTTATCATCAACACCCTGAAAAACTGCTGGCCAATACGTAGCCGATTTGATAGCAAGTAGTGGGTCAATTCCCATTTCACGAACCCAAATATCCAATTCATTCCACGTACTTTGGCTGTGAAACTTCATCGGAATACCACTATCAGTACCCACCAGCATCACCACACCAGAGTTTTTCAATTGATTAAATTTGGTTTTTAGAGTAGGTTTGCGGTAGGGTGTTACCTGAAAATACGATAATCGAGAAGGATGCGTCAAACTTTGTTTAATATCTCGAATAATGCTATCGGGCAAGCCTACGTGCCAAGAAGGGTCGTCTAATTTTTCGGGGTTATCACGGATATAATCATAATTGAAAAGTCCTTCGATGGTCGGTGTCCAGAAAAGTTTGGTGTTTGAATTAGCCGTGCGTTCTTTAATCATTTCCATCACATCCTCTGGATACTCAGGAGCCATAGCCAAACCAGTGTGTTCAAAATTATCAATTCCAGCTTTCAACCCCCTACGAATCTCCTCGGGGCGGTGACTATGAGCCACCACTTTTAGCTTGTGTTTATGAGCCTCATCCACAATTGCCATTACTTCGTCCATCGTCATTTGGTCTTGGTCAATCAACTTTACACAGTCAACACCCGCTTTGGCGATTTTTTGCACTTTGGCTCGTGCATCGGCCACGCCATTGACACCCCAACGAAAGGCCTCAGTGCCGGGGTAGGGGGCATGTTGCAAAAATGGCCCCGACATATACATTGTTGGCCCGTCGATGTAGCCTTTGTTGATGCTATCTCGAACCGCAATCGAGGCTTCGAGCGGAGCACCCAAATCTCTGGCACTGGTTACACCCGCCAGCAAAAGCTGTTTTGCCGACGATGGCATGATGATTTTACGGAGGCTACCGAGGTAGGTTTTGTCCCAATGGGTGTAGTCAGAGTGTCCGTTTAGCATCAAATGCACGTGCATATCCCAAAGGCCGGGCAGGACAGACATCCCTTCGGTGCTGATGATTTCGGCATCTTTCGGAATCTCGATATTGCCAACTGTACCAATTCTAATGATTTTATTACCTTCGATGATAATGACGCTGTTTTCGAGAGGCTCGCCGCCAAAGCCATCAATCATGGTGCCGCCGACCAATGCTTTTTTGTTTTGAGCAAATAAAATAGTCGAAACAAAACTGAGGAGGATTGTTAGTTTTCTCATGAAGTGAAGTTTAGGTAGGTGTTAGATAAACAAATTTAAGTTAAATAACTGCTTAGAAGAAAGTATTTTTAGGGTTTTTTCTGAATAATTTCTCTGAATATCATATTAACCTTTTTGCCTATCTTTGTGTTTATTAATTGCGATGACGCAACGGTTTTATCCTAAAATTTCGTTATTAGAAAAAAGAATCATTTACAACGAATTTCATAAATCTGGATTCCCAATTTTTAATTGAGAGAAGCCTGAAATCAGAGTCTAAATTCATCCGAAGCTAATGAAAAAACTTTTACTTATTTTATTCTCAATCGTTTCGATACATACATTCGCTCAGAATAAATACTTTGTTTTGTTTAAAGACAAGGCCAATTCGCCGTACTCGGTTGCAAGACCTACCGAGTTCCTTTCGGCTCGCTCGATTGCAAGGCGTACTAAGCAAAATATCAAAATCACCGAGCGAGATTTTCCGCCAAATCCTACCTATATCAACGAGGTCCGAAAACTCGGAAAGGTCTGGTACAAAAGCCGTTGGTTTAATGGTGTTTTGGTCGAAGCCACCGAAGCCAATTTGGCTCAAATCCTAAAACTCTCTTTTGTGAAAGGCCTCGAAGGTAAAGGAGATTTGACTAAAGTACGTTTGGGTGGAGATAATCAGTTTTTTGGACCTAAAGATAAATTTGAAACGGTTTCGGTAACCGATAATGGACTTTCGCAAAATCAATTGGCGATGCTCGGAGCCGATAAAATGCTCGAAAAAGGCTTTCGTGGCGAAGGAATGTGGATTGGTGTTTTGGATTCTGGATTTTTGAATGCCGATAAGCTCCCATTCTTCAAACATCTTTACGACGAAAAGCGGATTTTGGGTACTTACGATTTTGTGTTTAATGAGACCTCGGTTTATGAAGACCACAACCACGGAACCAACGTACTGTCTTGCATGGCGGCGTTTACCGATGGGCAAATCGTTGGTACTGCACCCAAAGCCTCTTATTTGTTATTGAAAACCGAAGACGTACGCTCGGAAACCAAACTCGAAGAAGCCAACTGGCTCTTCGGGGCTGAATATGCCGATAGCTTGGGCGTTGATGTCTTGAATACTTCTTTGGGCTACACCGAATTCGATAGTCAAGCCCAAAACTATACCTTCAGAAATTTAGACGGAAAAACGACAATTATTACCCGTGCGGCCGATTTTGCAGCAGCAACGGGTATGCTGATTGTTTGTTCGGCTGGAAATGAAGGCAACGCCGCTTGGCAGAAAATTGGAGCTCCTGCCGATGCCGACTCGGTGATTGCGGTTGGGGCGGTTACGGCTACGCAGATTAAGGCAAGTTTTAGTTCGTTTGGGCCGTCGTTCGATAAGCGAATCAAACCCGAATTAGCTGCCCAAGGGCAAAGTACAGTAGTAGGGGCAACGAGTGGTGCGGTGGGTACTTCAAACGGCACATCGTTTTCTTCGCCACTTTTGGCGGGTTTTGCAGCATCTTTTTGGCAAGCTTATCCGAGATTTACGAGTATGGAGATTCGTGATATTTTGATAAAATCGGGTAGCCAATACCAAAAACCTGATAGTTTATTAGGGTACGGAATCCCGAATTTTGAGCGTGCAGCCAAGATTGCCGAATTGTACGGAATCACGGGGGTAGAAGACGAATCAACCAGCGAAATCAGTGTTTCACCCAATCCGTTTACTGACGAAATCCAACTTTCGATTCTACGAGAAACCAATTCAAAACAGTTTGAAGTAAGGCTTTTTGATGTGAATGGAAGAATCGTTTATCTCAATAGTTTTCAAGAAAAAAACATAAAAATCCCGATTAGGGTAGCTTCTGGGAGGTACTTTATCAAAGTAACTGGTAGTGATTTTGTAGCAGCAAAACGGTTGATAAAAGATTAGTGTATTCATAATTAGTCAATCAGTAGTCATTTATAGTCAATCAATTGAAAGGCATTTACAATGAATGACCACCAAATGCCAACCGGTTGACTAATTTATTAAATGCAACCCATAAATGTAATTCTGCATCTTCATTCAGAAAACTAAACAATTACATTTATGAAAAAGCTATTTTTTGTTTGTACTGTTGCCCTAATCGCAATGGTTTCTACGACTTTTGCCCAAAGTCTAACCCAAAACACTACTTTTTTGGCTCAAAAACTCAATAGTTTGTCTCGCGATAAAGACGACAACGCACAGTTTTCGTTTAAAGGATGCCAGATGAACATTGACGTAAAAGACAAAGATAGAGGCGATGATTTTAACTTCGCGATGACGATTTCGTGGCAGTTGAAAGAAGTCAGGAAAGTATCGTATGTTAAGAATCAAGATGGGTTTTATGACTTGAAATTGGATGTACCTGCTGATAAAATCAAGATGAATTTGGGCTTTGGGAATGATAACTCGATTAATGGCTCATTCAATGTAAACGACGGTAAAGATGGTAAGGGCGATAAGACCAGTTTCGACCTCAAAACCAAAGATGAGACTACCGTAAGAGACATTGCGGCTCGTTTTGAAACGGTGGTGAATTCTTGTAAAAATGCCAAGTAGCACGAGTTTATAAAATACAGAACGGGTTTTAAACCCGTTCTACAAAGTCTTCCGAACCATTCTCAAAATAGATTCTTCATCATTTAGCTTGGGTAATTCTCCTATCGCAATCCAAGCCAAATCATTCGATTCATCCGATACTACCAAAGGTATTTCCTTATCGGCCTCAAGTAAAAACCTTACATCGTAATGATAATGTTGTGGCACGCCTTTGCGTTCGGGAATTAGGTGAATATCAACATCAAAAATATCTTCTGACACAGGTTTGATACCCGCTACACCAGTTTCTTCGTTGGCTTCTTTGAGTGCAACGTTGAGTACATCGGGGTCGCCATCGCAATGCCCACCCGGCTGAAGCCATTTATTGAGTTTGCGGTGGTGGGTCAATAAAACGTATTTCCGAGATTTATCAACAATCCAAGACGAGCCAGTGATATGCCCAATCAATAATTCACGCTTAAAACAATCAGGATTTTGATTGACAAACGTAATCATTTCGGTAAGCATTTTTGCTTCGTTTTCGTCGGATGGTTGGTGTTTGGCCAATAAATTTAAAAGTGGTTGGCGGTGCATAAATTTAGGCTAAGATTGGTTTTGAGTTTAAAAACGTTTCGACGTTTTGACTCGCAATTTTGTCCCAAATCGTAGGATTTCCAAGATAATCAACGAATTTTTGTCGCATCTCGCTTTCGTCACCTTCTCTCACAACCATGTAGTAATCCGACCCAAACATGATTCGGTCTTGGAGTTTTGGGTCGAATAAAGTATCTCGAATCACCGAATCTTTCTTATTAATTTCTCCAAAAATATACGAAACATCGGCATAAACATTCGGAAACTCCTCGATTAAATCTTTGATGATACTAAACCACGAGCGTTCAAAAATCGAAGCCGTATCTTCTTTTCCTTCTCGTTTGATTTCGTCTATTCCGCCAAAATGTGCCAAGCAGAGTTTCAGTTCGGGGTATTTCCGCAAAATATCGTAATAGCAAACAGGATGCTGAAAAACATCGGTCTGCTGACGCATTGGTTTCTTAAAAAAATCGGATTGTTGGTTTAGCTCAGTAAAAAACGTTTTACATTCGTTGCTATCGCCAAGCGAAACCCTGCCAAAAGTTTGCGGAGGCAGCGAATTTTGTGCATAGTATGAGCCACCACCACGGTAGCAATGAACCAAAACAGGTATTTGGTTTTGGGCAGCGTAAGCAAATGTTTTATCGAAATTTGGGTGAAACGGATAAAATCCGTGCGGCGGATATATTTTTAAACCCGCAAAAGGTACGTTGGGGTTTTCGATATAATGTTTAGCAAACGCCAACATTTCATCGGCATTTGCGAATCTTCTTGGGTCAAGCCCAAGAAAAGGTCTTACCAAATCTTTGTATTTTTGTTTCAGATTCTGAACGTGAGCCAATTGCGTCAGGAAATCATCGTTGGGCTGACCCGCCCCCATGAAGTCGAAATCCATCGTGAGCAAAACAAAACTGTAGTTTGACTCGTATTCTGATTGCAGTCTCCTGAAAATATCTTCTTGAAAAGCCAATTTACCGATTTTGACGAATTCGGCTAACCTCCCTGCTTGACTTTTGCTCCCAAATAATCCTAAAATCCAACTCATCGAAGAAGCAAACCATTCTTTTCGTAGCAATGAATCAACAACTGGCGTGATGAATGATGGACTGATACGATTTCTCAGAAAATCGGGTGGAATACAATCGTAATTAAAAATATGGGCGTGGCAATTGTAGTATTTCATGGCTATTTTGTTTTATCGTCGATTAGCGTTTTTAATCCACTTCCTCGCATATTGGCAAGTTTTTTGAGAACATCGAACCAAAAAGGAGCCCCAAAACTCATGATAAACGCCGAAATCAGCCAACCCCAGAAAACATGTCCAAGTCCCTTTGAATGGACTTCTTTACGCATATTTGAGAAGAATTTTTGTAAACCTTTATCTTTTATTCCCGTTTCTTCGGCCAAATCCCATCCGATTGGTAGTAAATAATCATTGGTTAGCTTCTTATTGAGCGAGTCAATGTTTGCGGGCGAAAATTGAAGAGAATCCTTTTGGGTAGCTGTAATTGCATCTGAAACAATGGCATCACGGACCGATTCATTGACGTAAAGGTATTTGGTAATATCAATAAAATTGACATTGAATAGTACGACGTAAATCGCGGCTCCGATGAAAAGTGGCATTCTCATACCTTTTTTATACCATCCAGTTACCCTATCCATGTAGCCATCATACCAAGCCTGAATCTGCTTTTCGAGTTCGTCGATACTGCCAGCACTCATTCCAAAAGCATTGAGCAGTGTCTTGACATCTCCGTCTTTGAGTGCATTCACCCCAGATTTAAAATCTTTCAATAAGTCTTGCGTTTCGGGGCTTTGTTTTGCAATAATATCAATCAATGCTTTGGCAAAGGTATTTCCGTCGAGGTAGGAGGGGAGTTTGTTTTCTTTCTCTCTAAACTCTTTCACGAGCGGATGTGCATACAGCAAACTGGCAAAATTGAGATTTATGTGGTCGTTTAGAATCTTATTGAGTGCATCTTTGAGTGCAATCGCCCTTCTTTTGGTTTGTTGAGCATAATATTCTATCGTACAACTAACCAGTGTCGATAATAAAAAATAAACAAAAACAAGGGCGATTAGGGTGTCGAGTATGCTTGACGATAACATGGCTTACGGGTGTTTAGGGTTCAATTTTATGAGTAATCTACCAATAAATAACATGAATCAAAAGCCATTTTTATTTTGCGGTACTAATTGCATATCTTTACGTTTTAAACGACTAAAAATCCTTGGTTCTCTATGAAAAAAATTACGAGTTTTATTGCAAGTGTCTTATTATCAGTCAATTTCGTTGTAGCACAAGTTACACCAGCTCCATCGCCAGCGGCAACGGTTTCGCAAGTGGTTGGGGTCGCTAAAGTATCTGTCGATTACTCTCGCCCAGCATTGAGAGGTCGTGAGATTTTCGGCAAATTGATTCCGTTTGGTAAAATTTACCGTACAGGAGCCAACGCCTCTACCAAAATCGAAGTTTCTTCTGATATTACAGTTGAAGGACAACCATTGGCAGCGGGCAAATACGCCATCATGTCGATTCCGGGTGCTGACGAATGGACTGTAATCTTCTCGAAAAATTTGAACGTTGGCGAGCAGAACTACAAAGATTCAGAAGATGCTTTGCGTGTAAAAGTGAAGACTTCGGAGGTTGCTTTGACCGAATCTTTCACGATTGATTTCTCTGACATCAAAGACGATGCAGCAAAGATGAATATCTATTGGGAGAAAACGAAAGTAACACTCAATATCGGTGTAAACATCGAAAAATCAATTGATGTGGCTTTGACTCAACAAGGAAGCCAAGCTTCGGCTTCGTTCCAACAAGCTGCTGAGTACATGGTGCAAAAAGGAATGGATTTGAATAAAGCTCTTGCTTTGGTCGATAAATCTTTGGCTTTGCGTGAGACATTCCGCAACAACTGGGTAAAAGCTCAGATTTTGGATAAATTGGGCAAATCTTCGGATGCTTTGGCGTTTGCCATGAAGGCTCAATCGTTGGGCGGAAGCGACCCAAGCTACCAATTCTTTAAAGATGGTATCGAAAAAGGAATCACCGATATTAAGGCAAAATTGCCAGTTGCGGCTCCGGTTGTTGAAACTCCTAAGAAGAAGAAAGGCTGATTTTATAACCCTGACGGTGGTTTGAAAACCCCGTCAGGGTTTAAATGAAATTTACAGATTAACGACTCGTTTCTGCCCCGAATTATTGATAATTTCTACCTGCTTAACGTCTTCGCCAACAATCAGACTATGAGCAGATTGCGATAAAAACGAAGTGCCAAAACCAATTTCTTCTCGGCGAGTTTTACCATTTTTCAATTTCAAGATTGCTGAATATTCATTTGGCAATAAATCAATTTTCTTGATTGGCTTGCTGTATTCAAAAACCTTCAAAATATCACGATTTTGACCCGAAATCGTCAATAATTTGTTATTTGCTGTCGTGATTCTAACTAAACTTTTAGCATCGCCCATTACACAATAACCACTATTTTGTAACGAAACGGTACTGAAATTGCCTTTGCCATCGCCTTTGAGTAGTAACCCATTTAGGGCGTCGTGGCGGCCAATTAATACCTCAGTGCTAAAGTCATTGCCCGCCAAAAGTGCATCGAGGTTTCCATCATTGTCAAAATCTTGCAAAATCATACCGAAGATAGGTGCAAACTGAGCTTCGAGAGGCAATTCTTTTACCGCAAAATCGCCATTTCCTTTGTTTTCGATGTAGCTTGTTTTCATCCAATTGGCCCTCAAAATCAAGGCATCTTTGATTTCTTCTGGTTTCAAGATTTCGGTAATTGTGGCCTCGGCAAATTTGGCGTAATTCTGAAAACGCTGACGAGTTTGTATAAACTGTTTTGCCAAATCATCGCGTGAGCTATAAGGATATTCTTTGTATTCGCCTTTATTATTTTTGTAGAAAATCGTCGGTATTGCATCATAGAATCCATCGTTATTGAAATCTTTGGCAAAAACACTAATTGGTTGTTTATCCGATACCCTTTGCAACGTATTGATTCCTAAATTACCAGCGATATAATCCATATCGCCATCGTTGTCAAAATCCCCTGCTGCAAGGCTATTCCACCAGCCCATCTTTGCACCAAGATTCAAATTATCGTGCTTGGTAAGTTTACCTTTTTGATTTTTGAATAGCGTAATCGGCATAAATTCACCCGCCATCATTAAATCTACCCAACCGTCGTTGTCGAAGTCGGTCCAGAGGGCATCGCAAACCAAACCAATATTCTGAAAAGTATGAGCAATGCTGAATTTACCACCGTCATTGCGTAAAATATAACTCGAAACAGGTTTAGGATATGCCTTTGGCTCAACCCTACCTCCGATGAATAAATCCAAATCGCTATCGTGGTCGTAGTCGGCCGCTTTTACACACGAGCCACTCTTCAAAAATTTAGGTACTGCATTGGCCTGCGATGTAAAATTACCCTTGCCATCGTTGGTATAAAAACGGTCTTGAAGAGCCGTCGAATCGGCATTAAATTCATAACTACCACTTACAATATAGAGGTCGAGGTCATTGTCTTTATCGGCATCAAATAGCAGAACCCCCATGTCTTCGGTGTTATGTTCTTTATCGGGCAATAGGTCGTTTACCGCAAATTTGCCCTCGGCGTTTTGAATCAAAAATTTGCCTTTGTGCTGATTTGCTCCACCGATAAACACATCATCAATTTTGTCTCCGTTTACATCGCCAACGGCAATGGCAGGCCCAAATTGCGAAAATTTATGAGGGATAAGTTTCTGAATATTAAAGTCGATAAAGTCAGATTCTTCGTGTTTATACGGAATATTCAATACATCTGTAATGTCATCAAAAAGTGGTTTTACCGACTCTTTTTCGAGCTGATTGGTAGGTACTGTTGCGTTTTTCTCATCGACCGCCAAAACCTGATTGGCCTTGACATTCTTTAAGATTTGTACTCTGCCGCTCTGCCATGTAATTTTTACTTCTGGGATAACAGTCGTTTTGCCAAGCCCAAAATGAGCGATAGGCTCAACCGATGATAAATAGCCACGATAAGGTGTATGCTCATAATAAATATCGGATTCGCCAGTTTTGATTTCTATAATGGCTCCGATTCCTAAGAAATTCTTATCGTTTCCGTTTAACTTGATACGAAGGTAATTGCTATCGTTGGTTTTGAGTTGAATCAAGTTATTGCGATATACCGAAGCCGAATCGTTGATGTTATTTACTACATAATCCAAATCGCCATCGTTGTCTAAATCGGCATAAGCCGCACCATTCGAGAAAGAAGGCTCCACGATTCCCCAATCATCGGTTTTATCTTCAAACTGAGCATTTCCTTTGTTTTTAAATGCAAAATTTTTGAGTTTGATTGCCGGAATATGGTCTCTTAGTTCCATTTTGCTCATCAAACTAAAGACTTCGTTGCGGTAGGCTACAAAATCTTGGTCGGTAATATCACGCGGAAAACCGTTTGTTACGATAATATCACGAAGCCCATCATTATCGAAATCAACCACCATTGGTGTCCAACTCCAATCGGTCTCGGCAACCCCTGCCAACAAACCAATCTCGCTGAAAATAGGAACACCCGTTTTTGGATTTTTTCCACGATTGAGTTGCAATGTATTTCTGGCATATTGATACTGATACCCCCATGCTTCGTTATTTTGGTATGTCACATAGCTATTGGCAGGCACCATCATTTTCTTACGTTCATTGGTGGCCGGCATCATGTCGAGTGCTATCACATCGGGTAGTCCGTCATTATTAATGTCGGCAATATCATTGCCCATCGCCGAGTGCGAAGTATGCTTAAAATAAATAGATGCTTGGTCGGTAAAAGTGCCGTTTTGGTTGTTTATGTAGAGTAAATCATTGGTTAGATAATCGTTTGTTACATAAATATCCTTCCAGCCATCTTGGTTAATATCACAGATGTTTACTCCTAAACCGTATCCTTCAATCAAAATACCTGCCTCTTTAGAAACATTGGTAAATGTACCCTTTTCGGCAATATCGTTTCGGTATAATCTATCCGTACGTTTTGATGAACCATCCTTTATTTTTTCGTGATATTTGTTCGGAAACATCTTGTCATCCATCTCATTCACGACTAAATATAGGTCGAGGTCTCCATCATTATCATAATCAAAAAATGCAGCGTTTGTTGTGTGAGTTGTATCGGCTACGCCGTACTCTTTGCCCATTTCTTTGAAAACTGGCACATTATTTTTATCATTTCCTTGGTTTACATAAAGTAAATTGGCTCTCTCGTTGGGAGATTTCTTAGCGGTAGCACAAACATAAATATCAAGTTTTTTATCATTGTTGATATCTACCAATGCTACTCCCGAAGACCACCGTTTATTACCATCGACACCAGCAGTCTGGGTAACGTCTTCAAATTTTAAATCACCTTTATTAAGGTATAATTTGTTCGGAGAAGTATTAGCAGTAAAATAAATGTCAGTTAGGTTATCATTATTAAAATCGCCTAATGCAACTCCACCACCATTGTAGATATATTCAAACGAAAGAATATTCATGGTATCGTTTTCGGCAATTCGATTCGAGAAGTTGATACCCGTCTCGTCAGCCCCCAAAGAAGTAAATAGCTTATCTTTTGAACACGAACACAAAAAGACACAAGAAACGACAATCGAAAGTAAGATATTTTTAGACATTTTTCTTAATGATTAGGCATAAAAAAGAGATGGTAAAAATACCATCTCTTTTACTATTTTGAAAGTTATTATTGATTAATAACCAGGGTTTTGCTTGAGGATGTCAGGTCCTACTAAGTCGATTTGACCTTGAGGAAGTGGCAATAAAGCATGTTTTGCTTCGTATTTAGCAGGGCCATAAGTACCAGCTAAGAATTTCTTCTCGTATTCCAAGAACTTGTTGATTTCGGTAACATCTGTACCCCAACGAACAAGGTCGTAGAAACGGTGACCTTCCATAGCTAACTCTAACTTACGCTCAAATCTTACCGCAGTTGTTGCCGCAGCTTTGTCTGTCCATGGAGCATCGTAAGTAGAGATAGTATATTTAGCCGCAGGCTTACCATCTTGGATTACAAAACCATCAGCGTTAGCTGCACGTCTGCGAACCATGTTTACGTATTCACGAGCTTTCTCTAAAGAACCAACTTCGATTTCACACTCAGCAGCCATCAAAAGTACGTCAGCTAAACGAATAACTGTGTAGTTAAGAGCTGTATAACCTGGTGTCCATGAGCTGTTATCTTGCAACGAACCTCTATCTGATTTGTAGTAAGAGTATTTCTTAGGTGAGTATGGCCCACCGTTTGGTTGGTTACGAATCCAAGCTGCACCTGGGTGTGGTTGCCAGTCAAGGAACTGAATACCACGACGGCCAATTGTCCAGTCGAGGCGTGGGTCAAGATTACCTTCATCTGGAGTAAATGGTTGAGACGACAGGATACCCATGTCAGTTTTAAGTTGGTTTGCACCAACGTTGTAAGAACCATCCAAAAGTGGTAAACCAGTTGCACTTGTACGGAATGAGTTTGCTAACTCAAAACTTGGCTGGAAGAAACCACAACAGTTACCAGGGCCGTTAGGACCAGTGTTGTAAGGGTAGTTCAAGTCACCTTCTGCGTTAGCGTTGTTTACCGAACCTGTGTTTGCTGCTGCTTGAACTGCAAAGATAGACTCTGGGTTGTTATCGTTTGATGCTTTATACAAATCACCAAATTTAGGAACCAAAGCAAACTTAACACCTCTTGAGTTTGTACCTTTTGTAATAACCTCATCAAACAAAGTTTTTGCTTGAGCGTATTTTTTCTGATACAAATAGATTTTACCAAGATAAGCGGCAGCAGCCCATTTGTTAGCACGACCTACTGCACCTTGAGTTTCTGGTAGGTTATCGTAAGCAAATTTCATGTCAGCTTCAATCTGAGGCCACATATCTTTGTCATTTTTAACGGCTTCGATACCTGCACCATAATCTAATTTTTCGTCGATGATAGGTGTTTTGTCGAAGTTACGCTTCAATGAGAAATAGGCATGTCCACGCATAAAACGAGCCTCTGCACCAATTCTCTTTTTATCAGCATCAGTTACGTCAGATGCTGCGTCTGGCAACAAACGCAATACAGTGTTTGCACGAGCTACGATTTCATACAAACCGCGGTAGTTATCATTGATAACACCTTGGGTTGATTGATAAGTAAACGTTTGGATAGGGTTGATATCCGAGAAGTCACCTGGGTCAGTACCTTTGTTAGCGTCGCCACCACGGATACTACCCCAAACCCAGTTCCATGGGTGTACCATACGGATACCGTAGCCATGGATAGCACCATAAGTTGCTACCAGGGCTCCTTCGATACCTTTCTTAGATTTTAACTGGTCAACCGCAATCGAGCCAGTAGGTTTTACGTCTAAGAAAGAATCTTTACAAGAAACTGCAAAAGCAAGCACTGTGGCTGTGGCAATCGCTACTTTCTTTGAAAAATATCTTTTCATATTATTATAAATGTTTTTTAAATTAAATGATGTTAATGATAATTGTTGAATAACCTATTTTACAGAATGTTTATCAAAAATGTTTTATTTTTTATAAAAATATTCAAATAAACCAAGACAACATTTATTCAATTAACTTTAGTTTTAGAATCCTAAGTTGAGACCGAATGTATAACCTCTTGTTACTGGGAAGTTACCTACATCAATACCAAATTGAGTATCAGCGTTACCACCTACACCTGGGTCAAGACCTTGGTATTTTGTAAGTGTGAACAAGTTATTTGCTGAAGCAAATAGTCTCAATCTTTCGATTTTAACTTTGTTCAATACATTTTGTGGTACAGTATAACCCAAAGTTACAGTCTGCATACGTACATAAGAACCATCTTCTACGTAGAATGAGTTAGCTTGTGTATTCGTACTGAAGTTAGAAGCTGTTTCGAAGATTGGAATAGTCGCATTAGGATTTGATGGTGTCCAAGAATCTTTTACACGCTCGCTGATAGCCGCACCTTGGAAAGATGGGAAGAAATCAGTAAACCATTTAGAAGCGTTGAAGATTTTGTTGCCAAAGAATCCGTTCAATTGAGATACTAAATCAAAGTTTTTGTAGCTCAATGTCAAAGAGATACCACCAGTAAATTTAGGAACTGGGCTACCCAAGAAAGTACGGTCATTTACATCAATTTTACCATCTTTATTGATGTCTTCGTAGCGGAAACGTCCTACTCCTTTACCATCTTGTGCTGGAGCAGAAGCAACCTCATCAGCAGTTTGGAACAAGCCCATTACTTTGTATCCATAGAATGCAGAGATTGAGCGTCCAACTTCGTTACGGATTGGTCGCAGACCACGGTAGCCTGGGTTTACGCTTGTAAGGTAAGTTACACCAGGAGCAACCTCAGTGATTTCATTTTTCAAGATACCACCAGTGAATGTTACGTCGAAGTTCAAATCGCCAGCGATTTTACCTTTTGTAGCAACTAAGAGGTCAATACCTTTATTTACCATTTTAGCAATGTTTACGGCTGGAGCAGCTGCTAAACCGTTTGTTGCTGGAATTGGCAATTGTAATAAAAGGTCTTTAGTATCTTTTTGCCAGAAGTCTAAAATAACATCCAATTTACCATTGAAGAATGTACCATCAAAACCGATGTTTTTAGTGATAGCTGTTTCCCATCTTGCATCAGGGTTACCGATACGGTTACGTGCATAACCTTCTACAACGCTTGAGTTAGAACCATTAAGGTCATAACCTGTTGAACCGATGTTTGCACTGAACAAGCTATACTGGTTGTTAGGGTCAACGTTGTTAGAGTTACCCATTGTACCATAACCACCACGGATTTTCAAGTCGTTAATCCAAGTAATACCTTTCATGAATGACTCAGACGACAAACGCCATGCTGCCGAGAAAGCAGGGAATGTACCATAACGGTTGTTTGCACCAAATCTTGAAGAACCATCACGACGTAATACTGCTGTTACGATATATTTGTCGTTGAAGATGTAGTTAACACGACCAAATATTGAATAGAAGTTTACACCTTTGAAGTAGTTACTGTTAGGTGGGTTACGGTTACCCAATGTCGTGATTGTTACGAAGTCAAGGTCAGTAGAGAATGGGTTGATACCATTTGCACTCATGTTACGTCCTCTACCTGTATTCAATGCTTCTTGTCCAACAAGTACATCTACATTGTGTTTGCCAAACTGACGCTTATAGTTAGCGGTGTTTGTTAATACCCAGTTGTAAGAGAAACCGCCACCTTCGCCATATCCGAATGCTGAGTTATTTTCAGAGTTTTCGTACTGAAGACGTGAGTAATTCCAGTTGTAGAAGCTACCATAGCCACCACCTAAGCTCGAACGAACTGTCAAGCCTTTGATTGGTTCGTACTCAAGATAGATGTTACCAAAACCTTGGGTGTTAAAGCTTCTGTTGTTTAGTAAACCTTCTTGGTTAGCTACTGGGTTACGTGGGTTGTTGAAGCCTTTGGCCGCAGTACCAGCGTATCCGCCAAACTCATCATATACTGGAATGATTGAAGGCATACGGAATGCTTGAAGAACGTCGTTTTCGTCATCAGCAACACCAATACCACCGTTTTCACCAGATAAACCTAAAGTTCTACGATATGTTACCTGAACGTTTTGACCAATTTTCAAGTTTTTGAAAATGTCAAATTCTGAGTTTGCTCTGAATGTATAACGTTTGAAGTCACTCGAAAGCAGGATACCTGCTTGGTTGTGAGCCGATAGACCTACATAGAAACGGCTCTTGTCTCCACCACCACTGAAACCTAAAGAGTGGTAATTGATAGGAGCATTACGTGTAATTGCATCGTACCAGTCAGTACCTGCTTTATTTGCTCTAACAACTTGGTAAATAGCACCAGCAGCTGGGTTAACATTGTATTTTGCTCTTTCAGCTTCTAAATTAACTGTACCAATTACACCAGAAGCACCACCTACGTTGATATAATCAGGGATAACCGGAGTAGCACCAGTACCGAATTGTGGGTGGCTTAGAGGTACGTTAGAGTTTTTGTAAGCTCTCCAAGTCCAATCAGCAAAATCAGTTGGGTTCATCATTTTCTGACCAGGGCCAGGTGTTGTAGTACCAATCATGTTATCGTAGCTGATTGTCAATTTCTTAGCTGCTTTTGCACCTTTTTTAGTAGTATAAACGATTACACCGTTTGCAGCTCTTGCACCATAGATAGAAGCTGCTGCTGCATCTTTCAATACAGTAACACTTTCAATATCATTAGGGTTAATGAAATCAGTTGTACCAACTGGCACCCCATCAACGATGTACAATGGCTCGTTACCACCGAATGAACCAAAACCACGAACACGAATCTGGCTGGTTGTACCAGGTTGACCATTGGTAATGAGCGTTACCCCCGCAACACGACCTTGTAACTGCTGTTCTACGTTACCAGTAGGTCTTACTGTTAATTCTTTTGGTTTTACAATTGATACCGAACCCGTAGTTTCACGACGGTTATCAATGGTGTAACCAGTTACAACGACTTCGCTCAAAGCCGATGCATCATCTTCTAATGTAACATTGATTGTTGTTTGGTTGCCGATTGCAACCTCTTTCGCAGTGTAACCAATCGAACTGATTACTAATGTTCCGCCTGAGTTTGGTGCTTGGATTTTGAAATCACCATTGGCGTCTGTGATAGAACCTGTTTTTGTTCCTTTGACAGTTACACTTGCACCTGGGATGGCTCCCCCTTGCGAATCACTCACTTTACCACTGATTGTTCTCTGAGCAAAGGCCACTATTGTAGATAAGAACAATAGACCGCACAGAAACATACCCCTAATAGGGATAGAGTAGTTTTGCTTCATAGTTTTTGTTTTGGTTAAGTTAAAAAAACTGAATGTCGTAGAATTTTATCAAAAAAGTTAAAATTGTACTAAAGCGACAAATTCTATTAACATTTCGACACAATACTACAAATAGTCTAATTTTTTTCCAAAAAACTTATATTAAAATTTTTTAATAAGAGTTATTATCTATGGATTTGATAGAAAAATGACTAATTATTATTTAAAAGGAGTAAAAAAGGAGTAGTCTTGTCGTTGGGCATTACGGGCATATCACCCATTCGCATGCTCAGCATGAATGAGCCGAGCAGAATATCAGTATCGCCATCTTGGTCAATATCGCCAATATCCATCGTCATCCATTTGCCAAGATTGGCTTGTTTGAATGTTTTAGGCTCAAATTGCAAAGGTGACTTTTGCTCTAAATAAAGGAAATTTGAAGAAGGGATTTTCTCATCGGCCGGAAAAAAGGAAGAGGTTGCAATGTCGTAATCTCCGTCTTTGTCAAAATCGGCGGCTTTGGCTTGAAATGCACCAAATAGCGGATAAAACCATTTTTGATTAAAGTTATCTTTGCCATCGTTCAGAAATAATCTTACGCCATGATACGGTTTCAGAATTGCCGAATAATCGGCGTTGTCGCCATTGGTATATAAGATGTCGATATGGCCGTCTTTGTTGAAATCTATCAGTTGCATATCTGCCGAGCCGTACACAGGCGGAAACCTTAAAATGACTCGTTCCTCAAACTCGCCCAAACCCTTATTGTAATAAATACTGATGTGTTCATCGCCCTGTGCAAACAAAACGGCTACGTCTTTCTGCCCATCTTTATTAAAATCATGAAATAGAATTTTTGATGCACCCGATTGATTAGACAATAAGCGGCGTTTCCAAGAATTTTTCTTTTTTTCGTACCACGTCAACATACCTGACTCGTAGCCGTACTCAGCAACAAATATTTCATCTTGACCATCATTATTAAGGTCTATTCTATTAAACTGAACAGGCCTTTTTAATTCTCTCATTATTTCTCTGCCGACTTGTAAATTCTTTTTTTTATCGAAAGAAGAAATGATTCCGGTTGACTGCTCATTTGGGTTTAGCTCACCCGCCCCAAGTATCTCGAAAGTACTATCCTTAAAAACTGAAACATCGACTGGAGCTGCATAAACCTGATAATGTTGCTTGATTTTTAAGTCTAAATCATACCTCATAAGTTTACCGTTGAGTAAGCCAATGTATATTTCATGGTTTGTGGTATCGAATTTTGCCAGTGTAACTACTGGTGCATAGCTATTGGTATTTACTTTTTTGGGTTTGAAGAATGTCAGTTCGCCAAATTCGGTATCTGGTCTTGATAAATCTAATTTTTCGGGGGCGGTGGTTTTGTAGTAAGCAATGATTTTATCCCAGTCTGATTGGTGGATACGTGGCTGAGTAGGATAGGTCTCTAAGCCTTCAATCAACATTTGTTCGATTTGGCTGTAACCTTTGTAGGGGTCATAATTTGGAGTTTTGATACCCAATCTCGCACCCATGTTGGGCAAGAGTTTATCCATCCAAGTTTTTTTGTCTAAAAGGCTCGGGTCTGGATAAGCATGGCAACTTGCACAATAGATTTCGGATAATTCTTTACCATTTTTATCGCTTGGCACAGGAGGAGTGTATTCGGTTGTGGATTGTGAAGAATTTTTACACGAAAGAGCCAATCCAAAAATCGCCACAAATGCCAAATAGTAAAGTTTCATTTAATATATAATTAGGTTAAGTTCGATTGAATATCAGGCCTCAAAATTAAAAAAACGCATCAATAATTCGATGATTATGGATGCGTTTTATTGATATATGTATAATTGGTTTGAATTCTTCGAATAATCCGAATGACGAATGGTTTGTCGTGCAATAAAATAGTGATTAACAATGGGTTATTATAAAATTCGAGAAATTCGGATTATTCGAATAATTCTACATAATTACGTATCAATAACTCAAGATTGCCTATAGCTTTTCATAATCCAACCACCACCCACAACATCGTCGCCTTCGTAGAATACGGCGGCTTGTCCGGGTGCGATGGCACTTACAGGCTCATGGAAAAGTACTTCTACTTTATCGTCAATCTGCGTAATCGTGGCAGGTGTACCTTCGTGTTTGTAGCGTACCTTTGTAATCGTTTCGAGATGGCGGCCATGTAAGTTTTCATATTTAAGCATATTCAACTTGCCAACCATCATTGCATCGCGTTCGAGGTCTTTGTCTATACCCAAAACAACCTCATTGGTCTCTTTTCGGATTTCGGTCACAAATGCTGGATACCCCAAGGCGATTCCTAAACCTTTACGTTGACCAATTGTATAAAAAGGATAACCCTCGTGTTTGCCTAAGACTTTTCCATCGGTGCTTACGAAGTTTCCACCTTTTACACTTTCTTCGAGGCCTTCAACTCGGCGTTTCAAAAATCCACGATAATCGTTATCTGGTACAAAACAGATTTCGTAAGATTCTGATTTATTTACCAAATCGAAGAATCCCCGTTCTTTTGCCATTTCTCGAATTTCGGTTTTGTGAAAATTCCCCAAAGGTAATTTAGTTCTCGAAAGACTCTGCTGCGAAACTCCCCAAAGCACGTAGCTTTGGTCTTTCCAAGCGTCTTTGCCTTTTGAGATAACAAATCGGCTGTTTTCCTTCGGAGAGCCGACCTCTCTGATATTGGCATAATGCCCCGTAGCGATGTATTCACAACCCAATTTATCGGCACGACGAAGCAGGGTATCCCACTTGATGTGCGTATTGCACAATACACATGGATTTGGTGTACGACCTTCGAGATATTCGCCTGTAAAATGGTCTATGACATAATCGCCAAATTCTTCTCTAATATCCAATATATAATGCGGAAAACCGAGCCCGACCGCTATATTGCGGGCATCGTTGATAGAGTCGAGGCTACAACAGCCCGTTTCTTTTTTAGTTCCGCCCGACGAAGCGTAGTCCCATGTTTTCATGGTCATGCCAATAACTTCGTAGCCTTCTTCGTGAAGTAAGACAGCCGCAAGAGAGCTGTCGATGCCGCCGCTCATGGCGACGAGGATGCGTCCGTGTTTGCTCATTGTATTAACTGCGTTGGTTCAAAGCCAACCGTCTAAGTGTTAAAATTTTCTTGTAGAACGGATTTACCTAACCCGTAACTCATAAAACTGCTGCAAAGATAACAGATTATAACAACATTATTTGAATACAGTAAGTTCTATTCTACCTTTGTAGCTTCGTAGGTCGAGGTCTCGACTTCGACAAAATTAATGTAATCACTGCGGAGCGACTGCTTCGCTTTAATCGTTATGCTAAAGACATTTGTAAAAATAAGTAATGTTACCAACCTTTCGGATGCTCGTTATTGTGCCGGGATGGGGGTTGATATGTTAGGATTTGTGATGGATGCCGATTCGGCCGAGTACGTATCGCCCGAAAAATTGAAAGAAATCAAATCGTGGTTGGCGGGTGTGCAAATAATTGGCGAAACCCAAAGTACTGATTTTGCCGAAATCAAATCGATGGTCGAGGCTTACGACATTGATTTATTACAAATTACCGATGCTTCGTTGATAAACAGTCTAAAAGAGCTTGATAAACCGTTAATCTTGAAATTCGATGCCGAAAGTGCTTATCTCAAAGAGAACCTCGAAAGATATGCCCAAGATGCTACTTTTGTCTTGCTCGAAGGCGAATCTTTGACGGATGTTTTTGTGCATGAATTACAAGAATTGTCGTCGAATTATGAAATTGTCTTAGGATTTGGCGTTAATCAAGAGAATCTCGCTGAATTATTAGAAAGTCTGCCTAATCTCAAAGGAATTGCCCTTAAAGGTAGTGAGGAGATTCGTCCGGGATACAAAAATTATGACGAGTTGATGGAGATTTTGGAGGCTTTAGAAATCGAATAAATAAAGGTTTGGTAAGAGCGAATGGCATTTGCCCCAAACTGTCCAAATTTTGTAAAACAAACTCATTTCAAATGAAAAAGATATTGTTTTTTTGTCTTTTATCGGTCAATCTCTTTGCTCAAGCACTCTCGCCCAATGCAGTAATCAGCCTCCTGACGGTTTCGCCGGGTAAAGAGCTCTACTCTACTTTCGGGCATAGTGCAATCCGAATCAAAGACCCGCAAATGGGCCTTGATTATGTCTATAATTATGGCTCGTTTAGTTTTCAAGAGAATAATTTCTACGTAAAATTTCTTCGTGGACAATTGCCATACACGATTTCGGGCGATGATTTTTACAGAGAAATAGCAGCGTGGAGTTACGAAAATCGCTCAGTTACGGAGCAGATTTTAAACTTATCACAAGCACAAAAAGAACGTATCTGGCAGTTTTTAAATACCAACGCTCTGCCCGAAAATCGCAAATATTCGTACAAATTCTTCTATGATAATTGCTCGACTCGCCTTCGTGATGTTTTGAGCAAAAATGTCGGCGATAGCCTTCGATTCTCGAAAACACTTCATGCCGATAGCACCTACCGCCAATGGATTGATAAATATGCCCATGAAAAAAAGCCTTGGTCAGATTTTGGGATGGATATTGCCATCGGTGAGCCTTCGGATAGAATCACTGGTGCGGATGGAGCGATGTACATTCCTGATAATTTGATGATGGCTTTTGATTCTGCCAAAATATACCGTGCTGGTAGCTGGCAACCTCTCGTGATAAACAAAGCCGACATCAACTCGTTTATGCTGCAACCTCAAAAAATCGAAAAAGATTGGCTAACACCCAATCTCGTTTTTTGGATTTTATTTATATTAGTTGCGGCTTTGACCTACTTTCAGTTGTACAAAACTAATTTTAGTCTCATCTTCGATAAAATCTTTTTTAGCATCGTGGGCTTAGCAGGTTGGATTTTTATTTTGCTTTGGTTCTTTACCGACCACGGGGTTACGGCAAATAACCTGAATGTGATTTGGGCGTATCCGCTGCTGTTTCCGATTGCGTTGTTTTTACGAAAAAAGAATAGTTTGCAGTGGCTTTCGAAGCATTTTTTGGCGTATGGAATCATCCAAATTTTACTTCTATTATCTTGGAGTTTCCTTCCGCAAGAACTGCACTCGGCATCGATTCCACTTATTTTGGCACTCGCTACCCGTGCGTTTTTTGTTTGGTGGCGACTAAGGCATAAGTTGATTTCGTTTTGATGAATCCAATAATTTTACACTTATCAAATCCAAAATAAATTGTGATTAACCTCGAAAAAATCTGTCAACAAGTTATAGAAGTTGCCCAAGAAGCAGGCGATTTTATTCAGCAAGAATCTGCTAAATTTAATCGCAGTGCAATCGAATACAAAGACGTAAACAATGTGGTCAGCTACGTTGATAAAGAAACCGAAAAACTAATTGTTGAGGGGCTACGCCAGATACTTCCCGAAGCTGGTTTTATCACCGAAGAAGGTACTGCCGAAACTTCTGATTATGAAGGACTTAATTGGATTATTGACCCACTCGATGGCACAGCTAATTTTATTCATGGATTACCCAATTATTCTACGAGTTTGGCACTTGCCGAAGGTAAAAAGGTTTTGATTGGCGTGATTCTGAATATCTCGACCCAAGAAATGTTTTATACTTGGCGAGGAGGCGGAGCGTGGAGCAATGGCAACCGAATCAGTGTCTCGCCAGTGAAGCACCTCGGCGAGAGTTTATTGGCGACGGGTTTTCCGTATTACAAATTCGAGAATCAGGATAAATACCTCAAAATCCTCGAATCTTTGATGCAAAAAACGCATGGATTACGTCGAATGGGTTCGGCGGCGATTGATTTAGCCTACGTTGCCAAAGGCCATTTTGATGGATTCTATGAATACAACCTCAACTCTTGGGATATGGCCGCGGGCATACTTTTGGTCGAAGAAGCAGGGGGTATTTGCAGCGATTTTGCGGGTGGAGATAACCATCTTTTTGGCGGCGATATTGTTTGCGGCTCACCAGTACACACCGAATTGTTAGACGAAATCAAAAAAGTTTGGTTTTCATAAAAATAGTGTAAATAATATGTTTTAAGTAATTGATTATCAGTTAATTATGATTTTTTAGGTTTCTAAGGTTTGTTTTGATTACAATATAATTACTCGATAAAAGAAAGAAATTATTTGTATGAACACGCCATGGCGTGTTCATACTTTGTTGCAGGTGCAGAAATGTCCAGCAGACTAATCCATCGTTTTCGTTAATATATCTTAAAAATACATCAGTGTTCCGTTGGTTTTCGTTAATTTTGCACTGAAATCGTTAGCAAAGCACTGGTGCAAAAAATCAAATATCTTACATATTTTTTCTTAATCCTCTCGTATTGTGGTTTTTCGCAAAAGCCGCTCAATCCGCCTATTAATACTGGTCCCAAAACAAAAATTGAGCTATTGAGTGCTGATAGTTTAGTCGGAACCAATCAGGCTGGAATTACGCTTTACCAATTCTTCGGAAATGTGGCTTTCAAACACAAAGGAGCGATTTTGTACTGCCAACAAGCCATTCAGAACCTGACTACTAACACAGTTGATGCCTATGGCAAAGTGAAAATCGTGCAAGGTGATACCCTAACTGTTACGGGCGATACATTGTATTACGATGGCAATCTCCGATTTGCTAAGGTTTTGGGTAAGGTTGTTACACTCAAAGACAAAAAGGTTACACTCAAAACCAAGCGAGTTGAGTACGATATGGCTCGAAGTAATGCGTATTATCCTGTTCCGGGCGAGATTATTGACGAAGACAAAACCCTCACGAGCAATCGAGGATTTTATAATACCAAGCTAAAAATATTCAATTACAAAGAAAACGTTGTTATCAAACATCCGAAATACACCATCAAAACCGATAGTTTGGAGTACAACGCTAATAGCAAATTGGCTGTTTTTAAGACCATAACCACGATTGAGGGCAAAGACAACGAGATGATTGTGGCAAATAGCGGTACTTATAATACCCAAACCCAACAATCTAATTTTAAGGGGCGTTCGAGTGTTATCAACAACGATTATACACTGGTGGGTGATACTTTAAATTTTGATAACCAGACCGAGTCTGGCACTGCCAAAGGCAATGTTGAGTTTATTTCGTATAAAGATAAGGTTATCTTGAATGGCGATAGAATGATTCGCGATGGTGCGGTTGGTTATACACAGGTAATTGGCAATGCTTTGATGCGGAATTTTCAAGAAAAAGACACACTTTTTGTGCGTGCCGAGCATTTTCATGCCTACGAAGACATAGATTCGACCCAAAAAGCAAAGACAGATACCGTCAAAAAAGAGCGAAAAATGAAAAAACTTATTGCCGATGGCAAGGTAAAAGTTTTTAGGTATGATATGCAAAGCCTTTGTGATTCGCTGTATTATAACCTCAAAGACTCTTCGATTCATTTCTTCAAATCACCGATTTTATGGACCAAAAACAACCAATTAGAAGCAGATTCTATTTGGTTGACAATGAAGAATAATAAAATTGACCGAATGTATTTGCGAGTAAAAAGTTTTGTGGTTTCGCAAGATACTTCGATGAATTTTAACCAAATAAAAGGTCGAAAAATTACGGCAGTGTTCAATCCATCAACGAGCCTCGAAAACGTAATCGTAGAAGGCAATGGCGAGAGCGTTTACTATGCACTCGATGATAAAAACCGTTTGATTGGTGTCAACAGAGTAGATTGCGGAAAAATGAATCTGAAATTTGTCGAAAATAAAGTCAACAGAATCGCATTTGTGGGCAAACCCGATGCACGTTTGGTGCCACCAAAAGAGATAACCAACGAAGAAGTAAAATTAGACGGATTTGAGTGGAAGGCAAATAAAAAACCTACTAAAAATGAGGTGATTGGCTCGAAAATTGCAATAAAAAATGTTAAAAGCGAGGCTTCGATAAAATAATTTTGATTGTACGCAACCAAAATTCTACGTTAAACGTAAGTATAATCAAAATCAATGAAGATTTTTGGGTTTAAATGCAACCTTTTAATAAAAAAAGTAGTCTTAACAATAAAAATAAGTGAAAGTATTGCTAAACTTTGTTAAGTTTGTAATGTCCAATAGTATATACGTGCGAGATAGGCTAAAAATGATTGAGATTAATTATGATAAAAAATTTACAAATATATTTGTTTGTCGGACTACTGATGATTTCCATCGGTGCATTTGCCCAGATAGATAAGGGCAAATCTCGATTGGATATTGGTAAGACTCCAACAACAAAATCGAATTCGACCCAACCGATTCAGCGTTATCAGTTCTCAAAGAGCTTACCTGCATCGGCTGTGAAGTTAGACAAGCCTGCGGTAGTAAATCAATATTTTCGTAATGCTTTGCTTGGTACACCTGTAAAAACTGCAAATTCTACCAAGAAAACGAACAATGAGGCGGCTGTAGTATCGGTATCACAAGAAAAAAGTGTAGCATCTACCGAGATTCCTAATCACGATAAATTGTATTTGAGCGATAAATTGACGGTATCGAATATTTATCCGAACCCAGCAAACGAAGCTGCATGGATTGATTATTCGATTTCGGGAAATGTTAATTCGGCGAGTTTATCATTCTATAATTTATTAGGTTCTGAAATTGCATCTTTCGATTTAGATAAATCAGAACGTAAATTGAGAGTTTCGACAGCCAATTGGGAGTCGGGCGTTTACTTCTACCAACTCAACGTAGATGGTAAAAAATTAGTAACAAAGAAACTTTTGGTTAGACATAACTAAGCTTTAAAATTGATTATTTCAGAAATAGGCATCAGTTTTTATAAAAAATAATATTTATGCTACTCATTTCGTTCTGAAAGAGTAGCATTTTTATTATCTTTGCACCCATGTTTTCAAAAAAGGTACATATTGGATTGTTTTTAGTCGGCATTTTGTTGCTTTCGGCGTGTTCGAGTAAGTTTATGAAACTTCAGAAAAACGGCACAACCGAAGATAAATACAAAGCCGCAATGGAGTATTACAAAAAAGCAGATTACTACCGTTCGGGGCTGCTTTTTGAAGAGATTATACCTTTGTTGAAAGGAGTAGATTCTACTGCCGAATACGCTCAGTTTTATAATGCGTATTGCCAGTATTATCAAAGACAATACCAGATGAGTTCGTATTTGTTTAAGACGTTTTACTCGACTTATGCAAATAGCCCGCTGGCCGACGAAGCGTTTTATATGTCAGCGTTTTCGATGTATAAAGATGCTCCAAATTATAACCTCGACCAAACCAGTACTTTGACGGCGATTGATGCTTTGCAGACGTACATTAATACGTTTCCAGAGAGTAAGTACGCCGAAGAATGTAATAAAAATTTGAAGGATTTACGGCACCGTTTAGAGCAGAAAGCCTACGAGAAGGCTAAACTGTATTATAAAACGAGAACCGTGACGATAATGAATTTGAAGGCGGCGGTTGTGACGATTCAGAATTTTGAGAGAGATTTTCCCGATTCGGAGTTTATCGAAGAATTGGCTTATTTGAAAGTGCAGGCTCAGTACGAATTGGCACAGGTTTCGTTTGAAGATAAACAAAAAGAACGCTACGGCGAAGTGGTTAAATTCTACGAGAAATTTGTCGATGGTTTTCCGAAAAGTAAGTATTTAAAGCAAGCCGAAAAATCTTACGACGGAGCCAATAAAGCAATCGAAAAAATAGTAAAGGCCGAATTGGAAGCCAAGGCTCTCAAAGAAAAAGAGAAAACAGCGGCAAAAGAGACTGAAAAGTTGGGTAAAAATTAATCGCCGATTTCGCAGATTATGGATTGATTAGAATGATTTCATGAAAAACATTCATTCGAAAACTCACTCATTGATTACTAACGATATTTTACATTAGATATAAATTTTTAGAATTATGGCAGCAAGTCCTTCGATTATAACAAGAGACGTTGACAAACTCGCAGCAAAGACAGGTAATGTTTACCAATCGGTTTTTGTGGTTTCTCAACGTGCAAAACAAATTGCGGTTAAAACTAAAGAAGAATTGACTCAAAAATTAGCTGAGTTTGCATCGAATATCGACAACCTCGAAGAAATTTTTGAAAACCGCGAACAAATCGAAATCTCTAAATTCTATGAGCGTCAGCCTAAGCCAACTGCATTGGCAATGGAAGAGTTTATCGAAGATAAAGTAGAGTTTCGTATGCGTGACGAAGAATAAGATTCAAAATCTTCTATAAAAACGCCGAATCTGGATACAGATTCGGCGTTTTGTTGTGTATAAGGTTTGGAAACCTTATTATTTGGGTTTGAGATAGGAATCCCAAACCAGCTCAAGCTACTTGGCTCCATCGAAAGCAATCCCAAAAGTCCATCTAAAATCGTTGTTTTTACGACCTGGCACGACTAAACTTTCATAAGAATTCTCGAATACCGAACGCAGACTTATATGAGTTGTCAGTTGGTATTTGAGTGTTAGATTACCGTTCCATCGAAGGTTTTTCTTTTCTGAGATTGATGGTTGTAGAAACACAATATGAGATATGGTAAATTTCTTATCGGCAAATGTATATTCGCCCAATAAACGGGTTGAGTTACGCCAGAGTCTTTTGTCGTTAAGTTCTTGAAAATCAGTATCTTCGTAAAGTATAACATTAGTGACTGATATATAAGCATTCGGTTTTTGGAGCAACTTTAAACCGATACCTCCTGCACCAATCCACCTAAAATTAATACTTCTTAGATTGCTTTTTTCATAAGAACCAAAAGCCAAATAATAGAGCTTTCGTTCGTGTAATAGACTTGCACGTAGGTCGGTAAAGAATTCCCGTTCGTTCAATAGATTATTCTGCCTGCCGTATATAAATGACGGACTCGACGAAAACCTGAATGATTTGTGCAAATCCCAATCGAAATTTGATGTTAATCTAAATAAAAACCGGTTTACATTACCCGATGTTAGGTTTCCATCGGCCCCGACTCGGTACTTAAAAATATTGAGTTCGGTTTCATCTTCTTGCTCTTCTTCCTCCTCTTCTTCTTCCTCATCTTCATCTTCTTTATTTGAGGTAGAGTCGGTTGGCATTTGGGTTTCAGGTTTTAGAGTATCTGGTTCGGCAGTTTGGGCATTGACTACTAAACTAAAAAGGAATAAAATAGTAAATAGGTAGAGGTTTTTCATGTCTTTTAGAGATGGGTAACTTTACAATACAAGATAAGAAAAACTTGATTTCGTAGTTGATTTTGAGGGTATTTTTCAAATATTTAACCGATAAATAATTTTGATTTCAACAAGAAGCGGATTTCTCATAAATTAGTGATTGTAAAATTCACAAATCCATGAAGCTACATCATCTACTTATTTTGACACTTATCTGCTTGGCAAGTCTGTCTAATGCTCAATCTCCAGTTGCTCCACCTATCGAATACGGAGAAGAAATTGCCGGAACTTATGGAGGCAGTACAACCGTATTGAGAAGTCCCAATGCTATTTACACCGTTAAAGAATACAGAGGGCCACGAACCAATAGTGTAGTTCTTTCAAAATTAGGCGACAAAAGCTGGGATTTAACTCTTTGCTCAAATACAACTACTAATGGCTCAGCGAGTAGTTGCCCAATACAAGTTGGGTACGCTTCACAAAGTGATGGAATATTGATTTCGGATGGCTCAGAATTGAAAAAGATAGATGCCGAAGGTAAAATGTCGTGGACTAAAAACCTTAATAATCTTCAATTAATCGATGCTTCGACCACGCTACAAGATGGTTTTTATTTATTGGTAAAGCCGCTAAACGGTGCTTATGCTTTGATGAAAGTTGACAAAGATGGTATTCAGAAATGGGTTTTAGAGTTACGTAATTTCAGTGCAAAAGATATTCAAACAACCAGCGACGACGGTGTAGTAGTAGTAGGCGAAAGTGGGATTCTGTATTATTTATCGAGTGGTATTCTGGGGTGGAGTAATACCAACGAAGCTACTAAAGTTACGATAGCAGATGAGTCAAAAATGTATGTATTGAATAACAAAGGAATTACTCAATACAATATAGCCAATGGTGAAAAGAAATGGAGTTTAGATATTGCCAATATTACAGATTTGAAAGTTACAAAAAATAAGGATGTAGTGTTGATGACGGATAATATGCTCTATAAAATCAAAGAAAGCGGAATAACCGAATGGAGCAATAGCGAATGGGGTGGAGGCAAACAAGTGATGATAATGGAAGACGGTGGAATCTTAGTGACCAAAAGTAAGACAGGAACAAGTAGTAAAATCGCTAAAATCGGAGTGAATAATCAAGTGATTTGGACGAAGGAATTTAATCCATTTTACGGTTTTTTAGGCTCGCTCAGTGCCAATACTTCACCCGATAACGGTATTTATCTTTCTGGTGGTTATTTTAAAGATAACGCCACGGTTGGGTATCCTTCGTTATTGTTGAAAATTGCACCTTACGACACAACTTGTAGATATAAGCCGGTCGTATCGTCATCTCAAGATACCGAATTCTGCAATAAAGGAAGCAAAATTATTTATGGGGGTTTGAGTAAAATAGCAGGTAGTATTCTCGAAAAACTGGATGCTAATCTGCTGATTCAATGGCAAAAAGACGGTACAGATATTAGCAACGCCGCAAAAATTGACTATACGGCAACTTCTACAGGCATTTATCGCTTAAAAATCACACAAGGAAAATGCACTGCGGTTTCTGATGCTGTGAGTATGAAAGTTGTGAATGAAACTCCGCCAACAGTAACCAGTTCGAGCGAGAATATTTGCAAAGGAGAGGCAATTACACTCATGGCAAAAGGCTGTGATGGGGCTGTTATTTGGTCGAATGGGAATAGAGGATTATCGGTTTCGGCAATCCCAACCGAAAATACTGTGTATAGTGCGACTTGTTTGAAGCAGTTAAGTAATCTTGCAAATTGCATGAGCGAAGTAAGTAATAAAATCAATGTTAAGGTTTCACAACCCGATGGATTGGTTGCCAGTATTGCTTTACCAAATGCGACCAATATCTATGAACCAGATTCGGTTGTTTTGAAAGCTACAGAAGGCTTAAATTATAGTTTTCAGTGGCAAAAAGATGGAGCAAATATTGGCGGAGCAACAAAGTCTTCTTACGGAGTCAAGCAGAGCGGTAATTATAGCGTAGAAGTAAAAAGAGAGGCTTGTAAGGCGGTTTCAAATACAGTAAACATTACCGTTAATAAGTTACTTTCTGTTGAACCAAACGAATCTTGGGTAAAAATTAGGCCAAATCCTGTTTCATCCGATTTATACATAGATTTACCATTGGGCGAAAGCCTAAAAAGTATCTCAATTTTTTCGGTGGATGGAAAAGAGGTCTTCAAGAAAAGAGTATTAGACCAAGATAGTGTCTTAAAATTAGATACTTTACCGAGGGGTAAGTACATTTTTAGGGTAATAACATCAAAAGGTATTTTCAGTCGAAACTTAATATTAGAATAAGATTTAGCCTTGATATTGGCTAAATCTTACCTTTCTCAATAGATTTTACACCTTTATACGAAAGAGCCATTACTCCTTTGATTAAATCGGCAAAGCGTTCGTCTTTGGTGAGTCCTTTTTTGTATCGTCCGTAAATCTGCTGGATAACAACCGAGTTTTTGAATAATCCGAAAACATAGAAATACAGAATATTCGAGACATCTCGACCACAACGAGCGGCGTATCTATCGGCAAACTCTTGACGAGTTAGATTTCCAGCGAGCCAAGTGAGGTTAAAGCTCTTCTCAAAAGGGCCATCATTTGCCTCGGCCCAGTAGGATAGGGCTGTACCTAAATCCATCAATGGGTCGCCTACGGTTGTCATTTCCCAATCGAGCAGTGCTTTTATAGATAGGCTTTGTGGGTCAAGTACTACGTTATCGTATTTGTAGTCGTTATGAATCAGTGTCGGTTTACCTTCGGTTGGTAAGTTTTCTTTGAGCCAAGTCGCCAAATCATCCATTGCTTTGATTTCATCGGTTTGAGAGGCTAAATATCGCTTGTGCCAGCCCTCAACTTGTCGTTGGATATACCCTTCGGGTTTTCCGATATTGATGAGTCCAGTTTCTTGAATGTTGATGGCGTGTAAATCTACGAGGTTATCGCAAAGCCCTTCAGAGAGTGATTTCATTTGCTCTGCCGACACGGTATTTATCAATTTAGGAGCATGAAAAGCCCTCAGAATAATTCCTTGAACACGCTCCATAATGTAAAACGGACAACCCAAAATAGATTCGTCTTCGGTAAAAATGATTGGGTTCGGAATTTTACCGAAACCAATGCCCTTGAGTGCCGAGAGAATCTTGTATTCACGTCCCATATCGTGTCCACCTTTGATTTCTTTTGCACCAAACGGAGGGCGACGAAGTACGAATTCGGCATTGGCCGTTTTAAGAAAATATGTAAGGTTTGAGTACCCACCCGGAAACTGAGATATTTCTATAATCGGCTCAAAATCAGGGATTTGAGATTGTAGAAAATCATTTAGTTTTGCTATGTCTAATTCTTCACCTTGACGAACTTGGGTAGGTGAGTCGAGTTTTATTTCGGTCATTTTTAGATGAAAATTTCTTTTGAATCTACCTCAAAACCATTGAGTAATTTTGATTTTGCGATTCCTTCTTCGGCAACATAACTAAACAACTCATATTTCTTATCAAGTAATTCAAAAACCTCAATAACTTGATTAGCAGGTTCGATAATCCAATATTCTTGCACACCGAAGCGTTCGTACAGGTCTTTTTTACGAACTTGGTCGTCGTAGAACGAACGAGGAGAAATAATTTCTACGATGAGTTCGGGTGTGCCGAAGAATCCTTGTTTGCCCATGTTCTTCATGTTTTCGTTAGAAATATAAAGAATATCGGGCTGAGTAACGTTATTTTTATCAAAAATGACATCGAAAGGAGCATCGAAAATCCTACCTATCTTAGTTTTTTTACAGAATTCTCTGAATAGAAACTCTAATTCTCCTGAAATATGTTGGTGTTGAAAATTGGGTGCTGGACTCATTGTATTATCAATTAATTCCCCGTCGAATAGCTCATACGGAGTTTCGGGTGGTAGTTCATCTACCATCCTTTGGTATGTCCAAGTTTCGACGAGTGTTGTAGTAGGCATAGCGTTTTTTTAGCTAATTTACTTATTTTCTCCTTACATCCAATCCATAATTTTTCAAAATACTACGAGCCAATGCCGATTTATGCACTTCGTCGGCTCCGTCGTAGATACGTGCGGCACGTTCGTGCGAATACCAAAACGATAACAGTACATCGCTTGTCATACCCAGACCTCCGTGGGTCTGGATGGCTCGGTCGATGACCCTAAGCATCATATTGGCCGTGAAGAATTTAATCATCGAAATTTCATCTCGAACTGCGGCGGCTCCCAACTCGTCTATATGTTGAGCGGTTCGCAAAACTAATAGTCGGGCAGCGTCGATTTCGGCACGACTTTCGGCAATAAATCCCTGAATAAACTGCATATCGCCCAGTGATTTACCTTCGTCGAGTTCACGAGAAACGGCATAACGGCACATTAAATCGAAGCTACGTTCGGCGATTCCGATAAATCGCATACAATGGTGGATTCGACCCGGACCGAGGCGTTCTTGTGCCAATAAAAAGCCTGTACCTTCGCCTCCGATTAGATTTGACTGCGGAACCCGCACGTTTTCGTAGAGCATCTCGGCGTGACTTGCCCAACTATCGCCTGCATGACCCATAATCGGAATATTTCTGACTAATTTTACACCCTCAGCATCCATCGGTACTAAAATCTGGCTGGCCCTTTTGTGCGAAGCGGCATCAGGATTCGTAACCGCCATCACCACCGCAAAAGCAGCACCATCGGCCGATGAGGTAAACCATTTATGTCCGTTTATCACGTAATCATCCCCATCTTTTACGGCTGTTGTACCCATACGAGTGGGGTTAGACCCCGCAAACTCGGGTTCGGTCATGCTAAAGCAACTCCTGATTTCGCCATCCATCAAAGGTTTCAAGTATCTATCTTTGAGGTGTTTTGGGGCATATTTATGCATCAACTCGGTATTACCGATGTCGGGGGCTTGGGTATTGAAAACAAAATGCCCAAACGGCGAAGATGCCAATACTTCGGATATTTGACCAAATTCGCAGAGGGTTAGCCCCAGGCCGCCATCTTCTTCGGGTAGATGAAGCCCCCACAATCCTGCTTTTTTGACCAATGCTCTTTTCTGTTGCAGAATTGGCTCAACGTGCGAAAAATTATGTGTCAGGTTTTCGGTTGTTTCGAGCGGATAGAGTTCGGTTGCTACAAACTCTTTGATTTTGGGTAAAAGATTTTTTAGTTTTTCGGTGATAAACAAGGTTTCCATTAGATGGTTTTATTGTTGGTTTTGAAGTGATTCTACGCAAGATGATAAAATTTAGCAGCATTTTCGCCAAAAATCTTGGCTTTTTCGGTGCTTGAAAGTTTATCAAAATAAGATTCTACAATCTCTAATTGCTGTTCGTATTGAGCTGCAACTAAGCAAACTGGCCAGTCGGAGCCGTACATGATTCGGTCGGGGCCAAAACATTCAAAAACAATATCGAGATAGATATAAAAATCTTCTTTGTTCCAGTTCTGCCAATCGGCTTCAGTTACCATTCCCGATACTTTGCACATTACGTGCGGAAACTCTGAGAGTTTTTGCATGTAATTGGCCCATCGAACAATCTCTTTGTCTTTGATATAAGGTTTGGCAATATGGTCTATAATAAATTGATTATCAGGACATTGACGAATCAGATGGACAGCATCTTTCATTTGGCTCGGATAAATCAGAACATCGTAAGTATAATTATGAGGGGCTAATTGCTGAACGCCTTTGATGAATTGCTCGTCACGCATAAATCCGATGGGTTCGCCTTGTACGATGTGTCGAAAGCCTTTGAGAGGAGCAAATTGCCTGTAATATTCGAGTCTTTCAGGCAGATTATCCGCTTTTAAATCTATCCATCCGACTACTCCTTTGATAAAATCATACAATTCGGCAAATTTCAGGAAATAGTCATTCTCGGCTTCGTTTTGATTGACCTGCACCAAAACACAACCATCGAAGTTATGTTTTTGTAGAATTGGCTCTAAATCTGACGGAAGAAAATCTCGTTGGATTGCCTTCATCGAATCGTCAATCCATGCGTAATCAGTAGCATTATAATACCAAAAGTGTTGGTGAGCGTCGATTCTCATAGCCTCAGTGTTTTAGATGAATAATTAGGAGGCAATATAAGAATATCATTCAAATCAAAAACTTAGATTTAACAATATTTAGATAAAATGTTGAATAAAGAAGAATAAGATGTTTAGAATGAATAACCATCGAGCAATCGGGTTTTCTTTTTTGAAGCTGAGTTTGTCGAATAAGAACAATAAAAACGCTGAAACAACAAACCAACCGATGTAATTTTGGATTGGGGGCATTTGCCCAAACCAAGACCACATTTCTTGGCGGATGGCGATTGGCTCGACGACATAATCGAAGAGTGTTAGCAGAATTGCACCGACTCCGACCCGCAAATAAGGCAGTTGTTTCTGCATGATTATCCCGACGCAATAGACCAACATGAGCCAATTTACACCGATTACGGGTGGTACATTCAGAATCTCGAATCCGAGCGTGGTATCGTATTGATAATGTCCAAAAATTAAACCTGTATTGACGCCAACTACCTCAATGAAATAACCCGTCAGAAAAGCGATTACGGCAAAAATTTTGAAGTGGGTGTTCCAATCTTCGTGAAAATATAGTAAAATTCCGAGCGAAGCGATGAGGTTAAAAGGGGTCAATAACTTAAATAACCAAGCGATTTGGGGTATATTAAGACCAATTAATCCAGCCGTGTACATGGCTGTCAGTAGATACAAGTAGGGGCGAGGTGATTTATTTTTTACGGTTTCGGACTGGCTAAGTGTCATAAAATCGGTTGTAAATAGCGATACGTATATCACTAAAACTCGCCAAAAGTTAAAAGGTTTTGGGTTTGAGCGGTTGAGATTAATCTTGGTTTTCTTTTTCTAAAGTAATTCCGTCGTAAATAGTTGATAAAGAGATACTTGTCTCGAAGAATGGCAATGCAATTGTGTCGTTCAAATCACTGCGATAGTCGTAAATCCAATGGCTGTTTTCGCGAGTGTAGAACTCTACGATAGATTCGTCTTGATGAACCAATAAATAGTATTGGAGTGTCGGAATCGAAAAATATTGTACCCTTTTACGTTCTCGGTCGGTGTTTTCGGTGCTGTCAGAAATTACCTCGACTATCAAAATAGGGTCGGTTGTGTATGTTTTATGATTTCCTTTTTGATGAATGACAAATAAGTCTGGATAACGATAGACTTTTTGGTCTTTTACCATTAATTTAATATCGTGTTCGTAAACTTTAAAGGGCTTGCCCTTCAGGAATAATTTAAAAAAAACTAAGATGTTTGATGCAATCTCGTTGGCGGTGGTAGATTCTCCGGGCATAGGTATTAATTCTCCATAATAAAATTCATGACGAGTTTCTGATTTTTTCTCAAAATCAAAATACTCTTCGACAGTATAGAGTTTTTCGGCTATTCCGGTAGTCATAAACTAATAGTTTTACAACAAATCTACTTATTTTATCTTTTCTTTCAAAAACTCAGCGGTGTAGTTATTTTCTAATTTTACCATGTCTTCGGGTGTGCCTTCAAACGTAACATAACCACCTTTATCGCCACCTTCTGGGCCTAAATCAATAATCCAGTCGGCTGATTTAATCACCTCCATATTGTGTTCGATGATGATAACCGAATCTCCTTGCTCGACCAAGGCATTTAGAGCCTTCAATAATTTCTTGATGTCGTTGAAGTGCAAACCAGTTGTTGGTTCGTCAAAAACAAACAACGTTTTACCTTTGTCGGCATTGCCTTTACCCAAGAAAAATGCCAGTTTTACCCTTTGTGCTTCTCCGCCCGAAAGTGTACTCGATGACTGCCCCAAACGAATATAACCCAGACCTACTTCTTGTAGTGGCAGTAGTCTCTCGACTAATTTAGGGTCATTTGGTTTAAAAAATGCAATGGCTTCATCGACGGTCATCGCCAGAATATCCGAAATATCTTTTTCTTGGTATTTTACCTCAAGGATTTCTTGTTTGAAACGCTTGCCACCGCAACTTTCGCATTTGAGGCGTACATCGGCCATAAATTGCATCTCAATCGTTTGTTCGCCTTCGCCTTGGCAGGCCTCACAACGGCCACCATCGACATTGAATGAGAAAAACGCAGGTTTGTAATCGCGGGCTTTGGATAGCTGCTGCTCCGACATCAACTGGCGGATGTAATCATAAGCTTTAATGTAGGTTACCGGATTTGAACGAGATGATTTTCCAATCGGATTTTGGTCAATCATTTCGATTTGCGTAATACGGTCTAATGCACCAGTCAAGTCGTTATATTTGCCAGCTTCTTCGTTGTATTCTCCCTTCAATCGAGCCAAAGCTGGATAAAAAATCTTTCGAACCAAAGTTGATTTACCCGAGCCACTCACACCCGTCACAACAGTAAGCGTACCAAGCGGAAATTTGACATCTACATCTTTGAGGTTGTTTTCTCTTGCCCCTTTTAGTTCAATAAAATCGGATGCTTTGCGGCGGCGTTTCGGAATTGGTACTTCATCTTGACCTGTTAAGAAGGCGATGGTGTGGCTGACCCCTCCCAAACCCTCCCCAACAATGGGGAGGGCTTCTTTTAGAGTTGAAGCCAAGAGTGGTCTTATTTGAGATAAAGTATTCTTAATTTTTTCTAAAACAGAATCTAAATTGTTTAAAACTTCATCATTAGAAAATCGAATAACTTCAAAACCAATCGAATTCAAAAATTGAGTTCTCATTTTATCATACTCTTCGAACTTTTCATGGATACTTCCATCTACTGCGATTACTAAGTTCTTCTCCAAACACACAAAATCAGCAATAAATGTTTCTATTGTATGTTGTCTTCTAAATTTATAACCCAACTGTTCTTTGCGAATGTGTTGCCATAATGTATCCTCTGCTTCGGTTGGATTTTTTCTATTTGCTTTAGCGAAGTTTTTGAGATTTGTCCAATCCTCAGGATTTGAATGGTAGTAAGGTTGACCGTAAATAGTTGTCGTCCTCTCCACTCCCTCCCCATTGTTGGGGAGGGCTGGGGCGACCGTCGCTACGGTGGGGTTAATGTTCTGAATATCCTCCCAACTCCCCTGAAAGACCAATTCACCGCCCAGGTTTCCGGCATCGGGGCCAATATCAATGATTTGGTCGGCTGCACGCATTACTTCTTCTTCGTGTTCGACAACGATGACCGTATTCCCAATATCTCGTAGCGACTCAAGCACACTTACCAACCTTTTGGTATCTCTTGGGTGTAAACCTATACTCGGTTCGTCGAGAATATACATTGAACCTACCAACGCCGAGCCGAGCGAAGTAGCTAATTTGATACGCTGGTACTCGCCACCCGATAGGGTAGAAGTGAGGCGATTGAGCGTCAGATAACCCAAGCCAACACGCTCCATGTAATCTAATCGGTTCTGGATTTCGATAAGTATCCGCTTTGAGATACCTTGTTGGTATTCGTCTAATTGTAAATCTCTAAAAAATTGGGCTACTTCGGCAATTGGCATTAGTACCAAATCAGTTATCGAAGCTCCGCTGATTTTGACATAACTTGCGTCTTTTCTGAGGCGAGAACCACGGCAATCAGGACAGACTGTGCGTCCACGATAGCGAGAGAGCATCACGCGATATTGCACTTTATGAACCTGTGCTTCGAGTTCTTTGAAGAAATCGTCTAAGCCCGTAAAGTATTGATTACCAGTCCATAATAATTGTTTTTCTTTTTCGGATAAATCTTTGTAGGCTCTGTGAATCGGGAAGTCGAAACGGATTCCATTGCGAATCAGTGGAGCCGCCCATTCGCTCATTTTTTCACTTCGCCACGGGGCAATTGCTCCTTCAAAAACCGATAAATTTTTATCTGGAATGACCAAATCAGGGTCGAGACCAAGTACTTTGCCGAAGCCTTCGCAACGTTTGCACGCTCCGTAAGGGTTATTAAATGCAAAAAGATTGACAGTTGGTTCTTCAAAAGTGATTCCGTCTAATTCAAATCGGTCGGAGAATAAACGTCTCCCCTCTCCGGTGGGAGAGGGGTTGGGGGTGAGGTGTATGATACACTCACCTTCGCCTTCAAAAAAAGCGGTTTGAACCGAATCACTGAATCTGAAAATGGTATCCTCGTCATCGTATTTAACAACGGCACGGTCAATCAATATTTCAAATTTCTGTTTTTGAGCATCGAGTTTGGTTTTATTTTCTAAAACCTCTTCGATTTGCTGTACTTCGCCATCAATGACGATACGAGTATATCCTTTTTGTAGTAAAAGTTCTAATTCTTTGCTAATTGAACGCCCTTCTTTCGGAATAAGCGGAGTCAGTACCATCACCCTTTGGCCTTCTTGATGGGTCATTATCCAGTTCACCACATCCGTAACGGTGTCTTTTCTCACTTCATTTCCGCTGACTGGCGAGTAAGTTTTGCCGATTCTCGCAAAAAGTAATTTTAAATAATCGTAGATTTCGGTTGTTGTACCGACAGTCGAGCGTGGATTTTTGGTCGAAACCTTTTGTTCGATTGCAATGGCTGGCGATACCCCCTTGATATACTCGACATCGGGTTTTTCCATTCTGCCCATAAATTGGCGGGCATAACTACTCAAACTCTCTACGTACATCCGCTGCCCTTCGGCAAAGAGTGTATCGAACGCCAAAGAAGATTTACCCGAACCCGATAGCCCAGTGATAACCACTAATTTGTTGCGAGGAATGGCCACATCAACATTTTTGAGATTATTTACTTTTGCCCCTTTGATGATGATAAATTTCTTAGGGTCGAGGTCTTCAATATTTTTATATTTTGTGAGAATTGAATCGTTTGGAATCATGCAAAAGGATAATTATCTGATTATTTGGGCTTGGTATATCTAATTCTTAACCAATTTCTATGGTTTTTAGTTTGGATAATCCTAAAAAATAATGGTGATACAGTTTTGCTATATCACCATTCAAATATTCGGTCTCAGGAATCTGTGCCATGCAAAACATGACACAGGCATTTATCCAAAATTTTACTCTTCGTAAGCCCAATCAATGCGGTGTTTCATGTCTTTGATGACCAATCCTTGAGCTTTGAAATAGCCTCTGATTTCGTCAACTTTATCGTATTGCTGATTGGTTTTGTATTCGCGATAAAGATTGAGCATACCAACTAAAACCGAATCTTGTTGGGTAGGCTCTTCTTTCAGTCCGAGGATTTCTTCGATAAAAACCACAAATTTTGTTTTTAGCTCGTTGAATGTTGCCTCAGTGATTGCCGCAGGTTGAAGCTGATTCATATAAATCATATTGACGTATTTCAATAGATTAAACAACGATGCCACCGCAACGGCAGTATTGAGGTCATCGTTCATGGCATTGTAAAAATCTTGGATAGATTTCTCAATATCAGCTTTTTTCTTTTCGTCGATTGGTGTTTCGGTTGCTGTAAACTCAAGCGATTTAGCGATTCTTAGGCCATTTATGAGGCGTTTATAACCTTTTTGGGCTGCTTTTAGGGCTTCGTTCGAGAAATCGAGCGTGCTACGATACTGCGATTGAAGCATAAAGAAACGAACCGTCATTGGGCTGTATGCTTGCTCTAAGATTGGGTGGCTTCCGCTGAATAACTCGGCTGGTAAAAAGCTATTACCCAGCGATTTAGACATTTTCTGACCATTGACGGTGAGCATATTGCTGTGCATCCAATAACGCACTGGCTCGACTCCGTTTAGCCCCGTGCCTTGGGCAATTTCGCATTCGTGGTGCGGAAACTTCAAGTCCATTCCGCCGCCGTGAATATCGAATTGATTACCCAAATATTTATTACTCATACAGCTACATTCTAAATGCCAACCCGGAAAACCCATTCCCCACGGACTGTTCCATTGCATGATGTGTTCGGGGGCTGCTTTTTTCCAAATCGCAAAATCGAGCGGATTTCGTTTTTCGGCCTGTCCATCCAGTTCACGGGTTTCGTTCAATAAATCCTCCAAGATTCTGCCCGAAAGTTTTCCGTAATTACCACCCGTTTCGTTGTATTTATTAATATCGAAATATACCGAACCGTTTGATTCGTAAGCTAAATCTTTGTCAATCAGTGTTTTGACTGCCTCTATTTGCTCGACCAAATGCCCAGTGGCAGTTGGCTCGATACTCGGTGGTAGAAAATTGAATTGCTCAAGAACTTTATGAAAATCATTGGTGTAGCGTTGTACAATCTCCATCGGTTCGAGCTTTTCGAGTTTTGCCATACGTCCGATTTTATCTTCGCCTTCGTCGCCATCGCCAACCAAATGTCCTACATCGGTGATATTACGCACATAACGAACTTTGTAGCCTGTGTGCATCAGATAACGGTAAAGTACATCGAATGTCATAAACGTACGGACATTGCCCAAATGTACATAATTGTAAACCGTAGGGCCACATACATAAAGACCAACGTGTTGTGGATTGAGTGGAATAAATTCTTCTTTTTGACGTGTAAGTGTATTATAGATTTTTAAAGACATAAGTATTTTGATAGACGATTGATGTTTTAGACAATATCATTTGCTTTTAGAGACAAAGCAGTACTGTGATTGTTGCATATTTCAGCAACAACATCGAGAAGAGAAGAATTCAATTACAATACCAAAAAACGGCATGGCGAATGATTTTTGTGCAAAACTATAAAAAATGCTCGACTATCACAGCCGAGCATCTCGAAATAATTGATTTGTGGCACGGGTTTTCAACCCGTAGTCATAATTTTTAATGAACGAGTTTTCAACTCGTTCTACACTTTTAAAACTAATTTACCAGTGTTTTCGCCTTTAAAGAGTTTTAGGAGGGTTTCGTTAAATGCCCTCACACCGCCCTCGGCTACGTAATAATTTGAGTTGAGCTTGCCTTGCATAATCCAGCCAGCCATTTCTTTCACTGCCTTGCCGTAGTTTGGAGCGTTATCAAAAACTACGATTCCTTCCATTCTGGCACGATTGACCAAAAGCGAAAGATAGTTTTTAGGACCTTGTACGGCCTCTTTATTGTTGTATTGCGAGATTGCTCCACAGATGACGATTCTGGCTCTGAGATTGATAAGCGTCAGGACTGTATCCAGAATTTCACCACCAACGTTATCAAAATAAACATCGACACCGTTTGGACAAGCCTCTTTCAAATCGGCTCTTAGGTTTCCTTTTTTATAATCTACGCAAGCATCGAAGCCTAATTCTTCGACAACATATTTGCATTTATCATCACCACCCGCGATTCCCACAACTCTACAGCCTTTTATCTTGGCGATTTGCCCAACAACACTACCAACTGCCCCTGCTGCTCCCGAAACCACCACTGTTTCGCCTTCTTTGGGTTGTCCAGTGTCCAAAATCCCAAAATATGCCGTTAGCCCCGACATCCCCAATGTACCGAGATAAGCCGGAAGCGGCAACATATTAGCATCGACTTTAACGAGTTCTTTGCCATCAATAGCAGCGTACTCTTGTACACCAAATGCACCTGTCACGTAATCGCCAGCCGCAAAGCCTTCGTGGTTCGATTCTACAACCTGACCTGCCCCTAAAGCCCGCATAACTGCCCCGATTTTAACGGGTGGAATGTACGATTTGCCCTCGTTCATCCAGCCTCGCATGGCGGGGTCTATCGAGAGGTAATGCACTTTTACTAAAACTTGGTTTTCGGCTATGGTTGGTAATTCGTTTTCTTCAATTTGCCAACAAGCATCGGTTGGCTCGCCAATAGGTCTTTGGATGAGTTTAACTTGGGTATTCTTCATGTATAATAAGATTTTACGGTTTTGAAGTATTCGGGCAACGACTTGTAAAGTCGTTGTACAATTCATTTCAAAGATATATAAAAAGCATCTATTTAGTATGCTTGCATAACTTTATTTATTATTTTCTATTTTTATTTCATTGATTATCAGTTATTTATAAAATATTTTAAAATTTATGCAACCTCTCGCAACTCTTTTTGCATCTTGTTTATGTAAAGCAAGAAAAGCTAATTTCAAAATTCCGCCGGCAGTTTTTTGAGATTCTAAACATAAGATTTGAATAGATGATTTTATGTCTGTTTGAGTCGAATCATAGGAAAATCATTCAAAAAACATTTAATTTTTTACGGAAATGAAAAAGCTCATAATCACTATCGCCTCAATTGCATTAGTAGCAGGATTAAACTTCGGAGCAAAAGCTCAGGATGTCGAAGAAAACGACGAAAGAATAATCCACACCAAAAAATCGAGTATTTTCAATCGCAAAGATTTCGGATTATACCTCGGTTTGAATAATTATACCAATACGCAGAATCTTCCAGAATTAAATAACCTTCAGTCGAGATTTGTGGCATTGCAATGGCGTAAAAATCACAGACTTATCACTGGTGGTCAGGTAGATTTGGCAATGGCAACTGGCTGGGAATTGGGATGGAATAATTTGATGTTCAATGATAATATCAGAGTGGCGAGATTGCAAGATGGTACAACCGATTTTGTGGATGCGGGCAGAACTTTGGATAAATCTAAATTGACGACTTTCAATTTTAATGTGCCTTTGATGCTTCAGATTGGATTCAAAGAAAGCAATTGGCGTTTGGGAGTTGGAGCATACGGTGGTGTGAGATTGGATAGCTACACAAAAACCAAAGACAGCGAAAACGGTACAAAACGCAACCACGGAGCGTATAACTTGAATAAATTTCACTACGGATTAGCAGCTGAAATGGGTAGAAGTGGTTTCGCAATCTTTGCCCGCTACGAAATGACTCCGATGTTTAGAGATGGCAATGGTGTAAACGGAAATATGGTTTCTTTTGGAGTAAGATTGTAAGATTTGTTTTAACCCTGACAGCGACTTGCCGTCTGGCGGTCAAAACGCTGTAAGTGACACCGAGCAAATAAGAAACTCTGACAGGGTTACAAAACCCTGTCAGAGTTAATTTTTTAAGCAATTTTGAATTTTAATTTGTACTTTTTGATGATTCGAGCAGAGATGATTCCAAATACAACACCTGGCAAAACCCACATAAGAATGAATACAAAAAATGGAGTTTGTTCAGGAAAATACCTCGGAACAATATTTACACAAAAGGCTGTCAATGCCGCCGAATAAGCTCCTATCATTTTGCCACCATGAGCCAAAAACCAGTGCATTTTTTCGGCTTTCTGGTAGCCAAGATAAATTTTTAAATCTCCGTAGGCATTTGCCAAACTGACGATTCCGAAAACGAGAAATAAGTATTCTAAGCCTTGAAACTGCTCGGCGTGCGAAAATCCGTAAATTGAGTATCCCAACATAACTAATCCAGAAATTCCGATTGCCCAAGCGGCTACTAAATCGATTGTGGTTGGATTAATACCTTTCTTCATAGAGAGCATTCGTTTCCCCGACCAATTTGGATAAAAACTCACAATACCGATGGTCAAGAAGAATTGGTATTTCAGCTTGGTAGGGTCGAGAATCATGAATATAATGGTTGTGATAAAAATGATTGTCATCGACCAATAAAAGACCTGCCCCGCACGATTGTGGATTTTGCTACCTTTTTGGGCAACCATCGCAACAAGACCGAGAGCCAGCGATAAAAATCCGGCGAGAACATGAATAAAAATTGATGATTTGTAGATAAGCGTTTCCATTATTTTAATTTGTTTTGATTCGTGATAATTTTTTGGGTTAATGCTGACAGGGATTAACATAAGAAGAAGTTTAAAACCCTGTCAGCATTCAAATAGCTTTTTCATAAATTTTACGAAGCAAAGGTAAACGCATAATAAGAATGGAAGCAAATTAAAGGGTTGGTTATCAATGGTTTGGGGAGAATAGCAAAGTTTTGGGATAAACGGATAGACTTTTGGGAAGTATGACAAATCACACAAAAAAATGCGACTGATAGAAAATCGAGTCGCATTCGTTTTTAGGTTTTGGTGGAGTCTAATTTTTAGACTGCTTGACCTGAAAAATATTTTCTTAAGTAGGTATTGACCGCTTTACTTTTCCATCTTGTAAATAAATCACCTATTGTTTTGATGTCATTCACAAATACTACGGCATCTGGGGAAATTATACCATTAGAAACCTGTTGTTTTGCTTGAAAGATTGAGAAAGTCTTGATGTTCTCGCCATCGAGATAGGCTTGTGAGCGGTCGAAGAAATCAATGTTTAGGTGATTTCCTAATTCTTTTAGCCATCGTGTTGAGGCATCAATCGAGCAACCACTCGCGGCGTTTTGGCCTTCATCAACTGCCACAACCACAAAACGATTGTAAAGTATTTTGAACGAAGCCAACAACGGTACGCCGTGTGCAGCCCATTGTTGCGTTGTATTTTGCAAATTGGCTTGTACTACATCAACTTCGGCCTCGGTCAAATCTCTATTTGCCTGATATACCCACAAGCGGGCATCTTGCGGCATTTTTTCAAAATCTATGTACATGATTGATAACGAATTAATATTCCGAAATTAAGATTTCGGCTGGGATATTTAATTTCTTGTGGAGTGTCCGAATCATCGAGAGGCTTAACTTTCTATTGCCATTCAAAATATCGGATTTCCGACTTCTATTACCTAAAATTTTGCTTAATTCAGATTCTTTTAAACCCATCTGTTCGAGCCTAAACTTGATTGCTTCTATGGGGTTTGGGGGAGTTATCGGATAATGTTCTTTTTCATATTCTTTAACCAACAAAGTCAGAATCTCAAGATTTGCTTCTTCGGCTGAGTCGGGCAGTATCTCTTTTTGCATTAAAACATAAATTTGTTCTAATGCCTCTTCATATTGCTCCTCGTTTTTAATTAATCTTAGCATAATTGATATTTTTTGCATCAATTTTATCGTATTCGGCATGAGTACCTATCCATACAATAAACACTATTTGCAGACGATATTCGACATCTACAATGAGCCGATATTTATTACCATGAATATTAAAAATAACCCTTTTACTCGATAAAATTGAGGCGTTGACATACTGCTGTTTTAATTCTTGAGGCGACTTCCAAGTGGCTTTTTCGGCTTCTTCATACCAACTCTTTAAAGCCTGCTCTGCCAATGGTTCTTTATCCCAATAATTTTTTAATGTTTTAACAGCAACAACTCTCATTATCAAACATACAAAAATGTAACCAAAATGGTTGCAAAACCTTTAGTTTTTCTTCTCAATCACTTCATCAATTACAAAGAATGGGCGGCGTTTTACCTCGATGTAGATTCTACCGATGTATTCGCCCAAGATTCCGAGGATAATCAAAATAACGCCACTCAAAAAGTACATTCCTACTGCCAAAGTTGCCGTTCCGGGGGTTTCTTCAGGCGAATGACCGAATACTTTAAATCCGATGATTCGATGTAAAATAAAGAAAATTCCAATCAAAAACGAAGGAATTGAAATGAAAAAGCCCATGTAAGTCGCTAATCGAAGCGGAAAACTCGAAAAACCAAACAAGCCATCGAGGGCGAGTTTCATCAGCTTTTTGAATGTATATTTTACTTCGCCTGCCGCACGCTCGGCACGTTCATACGTAACACCGACTTGCTTAAAACCTGCATAAGCACGCATTCCACGCACAAAACGGATTTGCTCAGGCATTTCTTCGACCAATACATTGACCACTTTTCTATCCATAACACAGAAATCGCCCGAATCGAGCGGAATCTCAATATCGGAAACCCAAGCCAAAAGACGATAGAATGAACTATACGCCAATTTTTTGAAGAATCCTTCTTTACGTTTTGTTCGTACAGCATAGACTACCTCGTAGCCTTCACGCCATTTATCTAAGAAACGATAAAGTTCTTCGGGCGGGTCTTGCAAATCGCCATCCATGATGATAATGGCATCGCCTTTGGCAACCTTGATACCAGCCGAAATAGCAGGTTGATGCCCAAAATTACGAGATAATTTAACAACCCTAACGTGGCTATCTTTGGCTGCCATAACTCGCATCATGGTCAATGATTTATCTCTCGAACCATCATCTACCAAAACAATTTCGTAGTCTTCGTTCCAGCTTGGGGCCGCAGCCGTAAGTCTGTTGTAGAGGTTGTCTAAATTTTCTTCTTCGTTATAAATTGGTATTACAATACTTATCATAATTGCTTATTTCGGCTGATTTTTAAGAATGTTACTATTCTGTTTGGTACCTTGTGATTTTACTTGATATTTTAATTTTGTGGGTTTTACCTCACCCAACCCTCTCCTACGAGGAGAGGGCTTTGACTCCCTTCAACAGGGCTGGGGTGACTAAGTAAAATCGTAAAGTACCTTTTATTTTATTAATCTATACTCAACTCCGCATCAGCGAAATTAAAAAAATAATCAACGGAATCAGTGATTAAATCCGATTTTTCCGCTCAATGATGCTCCGTAAGGAACAAAGTCGGTATTTATGCCCATTACTTGGCAGGCTTCGGCGGCTACTCTGATAGAGTTGTTGGTGCTGCGTTCGTCGGGGTAAATGTGGGCCATATTTGCCAAATACAAATTCTCGATTTCGGTCTTGCACGAAGGTACTTTTTCACTAAAGTTCAAGTCACAAACGGTGGCCGCAACATTGGTCTTAAAAACATGAACGTTTTTAATCCAATCTTCGGAGAAATCAGGATTAATCTTCTTCAATGGCGGAATCATCCGTTCTTTGATTTGCTCTTCGGTCATGGTTGCCAAATCTTCGGTCATGGCAAAATATCGCGATAAATAGACAATATGTGAGCCATTGTATTCTTCTTTCGGGATAAAATTGGTATGCTCAATCACCCCACCAAACGGAAACCCCGCATCGGCGACATTCATCCAATAAATATTACTGAATGATTTTTTCAATTCGAGAATCGTACAAACCGCCCCAAAATATTCGATGTCCTTGCCCGAAGTTAGCTTATCTTTCAATAAATCGTTGATGTAAATCTGAGGAATCGTAATCAAAAACTTACCACCTTCGATGGTTTGATTCTTCGTTTTAATCCCCGTTAATTGATTATTTGCAATCGTAAATTCTTGAACTGGCTCATTTTTAATCAATTCAACTCCCATTTCTCCGAGTTTTGAGACCAATCTATCCATGAGAGTCTTCCAGCTACCCGAAATATACCCGAGGCGTTCGTCGCCGCCTTTTCTCGAATTCAACCTTTGAGCCAAACGCCCAATCATCCATGATAAAGGCACTTGCTTGGCATAAGGCCCAAACTTAATATCGAGCATGGGTTTCCAGAGGGCATCGGTAATATCACGACCCGCCCATTTGTAAAACCAATCTAAAGTCGGAACTCCTTCGTTTTCGGGCCATTTGGCAAATTTCCCGAGAAAAATACTCGTTAGTCCAAATCTGATTTTGCCGATGATACCTACGGGCTTGAACTTCAGTAAATCAATTGGCGAGTTGAAATCGTAGATTTTTCCGTTACGAAAAACCCCCATTGTTGTTTTTTTGAAGAATGTCTTATCGGCAATGCCTAAGTCTTCGAGCATCCAACGCAACTCAGCATCCTGCGTAAAAAAATGGTGGTAATAATGTTCTAACTGGTTGCCGCCAATCTCAAATGTATTTAACAAACCGCCGAATTTATCACTACCCTCAACAACGGTTACTTTTACTCCCTTTTTGGCTGCGATGTATGCCGCTGCGAGGCCTGTCATACCGCCACCTATGATTGTCAATTTTTGCATAGAAAAAACCTCACCCAACCCTCTCTCGATGGAGGTAATTATTAGGCTATTTTATAATTATATTCTGAATCTCTTTTAAAACTATGAATTTATCGTTCTGAATTTTACCCAAACGCATCGTATAAGTGCCAACTGGTAAATCAGGTTTAGCGACTTCGGGCTTGGCGATTGTCCAGTCTATTCGGTTGTTATAATAGTGTTGGGTTGTCAAGAATGTCGTGAATTTATTGGCTTGGGTATTCAACACAAACGCAAGGCGAGTGTTGTTTTTTTGCTCAACAAACGTAACGTAGTAGCCGCTTCGCATGGGCGAAAACGCAATATCGGCATTCTGAATATCGAAAACAAAACGATTAGGCTCTTCTTTGATATTGATAAGCTCATTGGTGGTGTTATTATTGACAATGGGCGATTCAAACAAGATATTATTCAACTCGTCAACCTCTTTGGGTGGCGTGTAATTTTTGTAGTGTTTACGGCTCAACCAAAGAATGTCATTGACGTACTTCATGATGCCTTCTACAAAACCAGCGTAGTTGAGTGGCGGAATTGGTAATTTTTTGTATTCGCTGATAGGTGCGTGGTCGTCTTGCGGGTACCGTGATTTCTCACCAAAAGCATAGTAATAATAGCGACCGTTGTTCTTCCAATTCAGCATACTGGTTGTCAAAAATCGGCGATAGTTTAGCACATCGTCGGTGCTGGCGTAGTATGAGAAAAGATTGAAAAAAAGTGTAATTATAATGCTGATTTTGAGGTATTTGACTCGTTTTTGTACGTTAATGAAGTTGAACGAACTTAAATAAACGATGATAAAAAGGATAATCGAGACTGTTTTATAACGGCTATTGAAGGCTTCTTCGATACCCTGCTTCGCTCTCGAAACCGAAAAGGCGAGTCCGCTTAAACCCACAAAAATAAATGCGGCTAAAAGGAATAAATTGAATTCGGGATTTTGAGCAATTTTTTGCCCAGATTTATGAAAGTGAGCAATAAAGCCCTTCTCCTTTGAGGAGAAGGGTTGGGATGAGGTATAATAATAAACCCCGAAACTGATGATTAAATAAATTACCCAGCCAATCATCAGGATACCGACTAAGATAGCCGTGGTATGCTTCAAAAAAATGTCATAAAACTGAATCGTGCTGTCTATTGGCGAACCAAAAAAAGCAAAGAAATCGCCAATGATTAAATGCGGATATTGAGTAATATTGATGATAGGGTTGGGGCGGATGCCAACCTTATGGAAATTGTGAAAATACAACCAAAAACAAAAGGCTACAAATGCAAAGTAGGCAACTTTCTCGATTTTGGTGCGAGTATATAAAACCAAAGGAATTGCCCCAAGAAATGCAAACATGCCGTTTCCGTTGGTAAACATCGCAATAAAAATCAGGATATTGGCAAGTACAAAGTAGAGTTTATTTTTGGTGAATAATATCAATGAAAAAGCCCATAAACCGAAGATAATCACTACGTTTGGTTGTAAAGAAGTGATTGCCCAAAAGATGTTTTCGATGGGTTGGATATTGAAAATGATAAAAATAATCGGAATTAAATACGCTAAACCGAGATTGATAGATTTGAGAACTCGATAAAATACAAACGGTAAAACGAGCAGGTACGAAACCCCCATCAGCATCATAAATTTGTAGTTTACCTCGCCCAAAACATTGTATCCAAACAGCGTACTGAGGCGTACCCAGAGGATACGGTGGTCGCACATTTGCGAGAAGAGTAGCGTAAGCTTATCGCTCCAAGTTTCTTGCTGCATCCAACTTGCCAAGAAGCCTTCGATTCCGTGAAAATCGTCGTTCCAACCAATATTTACGGCAAAATAATTGACATAAGTATAAAAACAGATGATAGGAGCAAGCAATAGAACCCAAATCAGCGGTCGTGATAGGGGAGCATTTTTTGTATTTTTGTTTGTTGATTCACTCATAACTTAAATCTTCTCTACAGATTCGATATAATCCTGATAATGCACTGCTGGCAAGAAGTTGAAATTGACTCTGTAAGATAAAACTGTAAAAACTAAAATTAGCGAACTCAATACGGCTTGAATCAGATTGCCAACCAATAAAAGTGATATAAAAATGATGGTTCCCGAAATCTCGGAGGTACTCAAAAAGATGATTCCGAGCGTAACGATTGTAATAGCAAATAATGACGAAATGCCAATAAGTAACCTAACCGAAACGGTATCGACATAAACGGCAATCGAACTCAATCCGTGAATGACCAGCGAGGTTACATTCATCTTTGATTTACCCATAAAACGCTCGCCACGCTCCAGCCCGACCGATTTGTAAGGTAACCTCGAACGCATCAAGCCGCCCGGGTAGTGATTCCAGATGTCAGAAATATGGGTTACTTTATCTAAAAGTCCTTTCGGCACAACCGAGTAGTTACCAAAATTGATAACTTTGCCAGTCAGTAAAATGAATATATTTTTATAGATTTTGTAGAAAATCTTGAAGAAAAAACTCTCTTTGCGTTTGGTGCGTTGAGCAAAAATGACTTGTTTTAGATTGTTTTTTACGGCCTCTTCTAATAAAATTGGAAGATGTTCGGGTTTGTCTTCGCCGTCAACATCCATGACCACAATTAGCTCACTATCAGTGTTTTTGTTGAGATACGAAAGTCCAATTGCGATTGCTTTCTGATGCCCCAAGTTTTTATTGAGATGGATTATCTCAACAGGATGCCCCTTGATGGCATCGAAGTTTGGCTCAAGGCTCGAACAGTCATTCACGACCATAATCCGATAATCGTTATACACAGTATTTTGCAGTACGTCTTTGATTCGTACTACCAACTGATTTAAACAATCCCAATCATTGAATGAAGGTGTAAGTATGGTTATCTTCATCGAAGCAAAGCCCTCTTTAAAATATGCTGAGGCTTAAAAAATTAGTTTTTGGTTGTATTTACCGAAGTTTCCTTAAACAATATGCTCAAATCTACCCCTTTTAACAATTTAGAGGTTTCGTCAATTTTTTTCTGTATAATCTGTTCTCCTGAGAGTTTTGTATGTTTTTTGGCCGATGTTTTCATAAGAATTAAGAGAGTTTTTGGATGATAAAAACTTCGTAATGTTTATCTGGTTCAAAACGTTCAATAACGCCATCTATTAAACCAAAAATTCTAAATTTAGCCTCGATAACGGATAATTCTCTACCAATTACCAACCTGTAAAGTCTTTGTCTTCTGTGGTCGTTACCCCGAAAAGTGATGATTACATTCGGATTTTGGTTGAAAAAATCTGATATAATCCGAATTACTGTTGCCAAAATTATTCTAATATCATTATTTTTACTTTCTGAAATATCACTCGTTTCTCCGTCGGGTAATACATCAAGCAAAGCGAGATTAAATACATTGGCTTGGTATTCACTAAAAACAACCCTTTTCAAGACTGTTTTTGAGGCACTTTTACTTTCAAATTCATAGATTTTACCTGAACCTCTTTGAAATTGTATGGGATTTCTTCCATTAAGTACTGGTGAATTTTGAGTATTGCTACAAAATTACAAATTTTTTGCTTCTAAACCTGCAATTTGTCGGTCGTAGCTACTCAAAGTCTGCCGAATAGTGGCATCGTACCTAAAATTTAACCATTTGTTTACATCCTCAAACATCTGTCGGCGATTTTTTAGAAACCCTAAATTCGTATTAGCATGTACGTTGCTCAGTCCGCCACGGTGTTTTCGGTAAACACCCATCGACTCAGGAATGTAATGAATCTTGCCCGTAGCTGCCAATTGTATCACCAATGCCCAATCGCCCGCCGCTGCTCGACTGTGCCATTCTACAAAATCAAGTTCTCTAAAAATATTCCGATAAAAAGTACTCGCAGTGGCAATAAACCAGCGGTCTTCGAGGATGTCTTCGATGGTCGAATCAATCTTTTGGTCGGCAGGATTAAAATAATGACTCGGTGAATTATCCTCATAAATTACCTCCATCTGGTGATGACAAATCGCAAAATCAGGATTTGCCTCCATAAAATCAGCTTGTTTTTGGAGTTTGAGTGGGTCAGTAAAATAATCATCGCCCTCGCAAAGTGCAACGTAGTCGCCTTGACAAGCCTTCAAAAGCATCAAAACATTATTTCGCCCCGCAAATTCACGTGGTTCTTTGGGCCCAAGGTTCTCTTTGGGCAAAAATGCCCTGATTTTATTAGGATATTTTTGGGCGTATTCGGCAATAATTTGCGGAGCATTATCGGTTGAGCCATCATCGCCGATGACGATTTCAAACTCAAAATTCGTTTTTTGCATCAAAGCACCTTCGATTGTCTGAGCAATGAATTTTTCGTGATTGTAGGTTGGTACACATACCGATACCTTTGGTGTATTTTTCATGGCGATTAGATTCTACCTTTTTAGACGATGTGGCAATAGTGCAAAAAAACTATAAATATTAGATAACCATTTTGGCAAGATGTAATCACGGATGATTTCTTTCTTGACTGCCCACGGTGCTTGGCTCAATCTTAGGTATTGTATCGCTATCGGTAATTGCTTAAAATATCGGTTTTTGTATTGTTTGCTGTCGAGTATCATTCTGTAATACCGAGCAATATTTTTATCGAGGGTTGGCTTAAATTTATGGTTTAACTCTTGGTCGATTCCACGGTACATCCCGATACGATTCCAAAGAAAATCGGCATCATTGTAGCCGTCTGTAAAGCTCATTCCGCCGCCACGGTGCTTTCTATAAACCGACATCACTTCATCAAAATACTTGAATTTACCGCCGTGCTTACCCAACAAAATGTATCTCGGAATATCGCCACTTTTTGATTCATGAAACCATTTAGGGTACTCTTTTATGACACCGTTCCGAAAAACAACCGCCGACGTAGCAATAAACCAAACTTCGTCTTCGCCGATAAAATCTTTTACGGTTGTAATCTCTTTTTGGTCGGGCTGATTCACAAATAAATTGGGGTGCGAGCCATCCTCAAAAATGATTTCGGCATTGTGAAAAGCCGCCACGAAATCATCGTTTTGGTCGAGAAAATCAACGAGTTTTTGGAGTTTTGAATCGTCTGTCCAGTAGTCATCGCCGTCCATCGGGGCAATGTACTGGCCTTTGGCGTGCGTGAGCGTAACGAGTGTGTTGTTTTTGCCGTATCCGCCGAGGTTTTTTTCGTGCAGAACTGGCACTATCAAATCGGGATAACGAGCGTGGTATTCTCGAACAATATCGGGAGTATTATCGGGCGAAGCATCATCGCCCACGAGGATTTCAAACTTAAAATTGGTCTTTTGGGAAATTATCGAATCAAGAGTCTGACGAATAAAATTACCGTGATTATAGGTCAGAACCATCACACTGACTTTTGTCATTTCGGGATTTGGCTTGTTGTCAATGCAAAATTAACCGCAGAATTTGATAGATGTACGTTTTTTTTTCGATTATGATGGATTTATATAAAAGTGTCGTTGTCTGTATTGGCACAGGCAACGACAAATATTTTACTTTTTAATAATCACAAATTCTACACGTCGGTTTTTATCTCGACCCTCTTCGGTATCGTTTGAGGCCAACGGTTTGGTTTCGCCAAAGCCCTTGCTGCTTAGCCTTGCCATCCCGATTTTCTTACTAATCAGATAATTTCGTACGGCGTCGGCACGGTCTTGCGAGAGTTTGAGGTTGGCATCGTTTGAGCCAATGTTATCGGTATGTCCATGAATCTCGACAACCATCGTTGGGTATTGATTCATGACCTCCACCATACGGTCGAGTTCGGGATACGAATCTTCGGCGATAGCGGCCTTACCAAACGCAAAGAAAAGGTTATTTAGCGTAACGCTCACACCAGCCCCAATCGGTACAATCGTAATATCTTGACCCGTAATCTCTTTGTATTCATCGGTTCCCTGCGTTAGGTCAATGTTTTTACTCATCGCAATTTTGCCATCGGCTTCTGCTCGGATAGAATATTTTGCACCTCTTGGTAGTGTAATCTTATACTCGCCAGTCGCAGGATTTGAATTGGCTACCCCAACTTCTTCGCCATCGGGCAATGTCTGGAAAATAATTCGGGCATCAACGGGTCTGCCTTGGGCATCTACCAATTTACCGCTCACCAAAACAACTGGTTTGGGTTTGATGATGTCAAGCTCAGATTGAGTTTTTGATTTATCGTCTTTGTTTGAATTATCGGTTGGTGTAGTGCTTGCGGTCTGGATTGCCCCTACCGTGGCATCTTCTTTTTTATCTTCTTTGAGTCTAAATCTTACAATATCGCCTTTGCCAGCCGAATTCTTTTTGGTCATCATATAGGCAAATTCGCCCGATGCTGCCATCGAAAAATACATATCATTGGCATCAGTGTTTATTTTATTACCAAGATTAATCGGTTTTGTCCATTTATCCCAAGCCTTTCCGATTCGGGTGGTTTTCCAAATATCTAATCCACCTAAACCATCTTTTCTATCACTGGCAAAATAAAGAGTTCTGCTATCCGAAGCCAAAAAAGGAGTTGTTTCGCTGCTACCCGAATTGATTCCTGTCAATGGTTCAGGTTTAGTCCATTTACCATCTTTGCCAAGCGTACTTACGTATAAATCATCTTCTTTTCCGTTTTTCTTTTCGCTAAATGCCATGATAAGTGTTTTAGCATCATTTGAAAGCGTAGCCGTTAGATATTGCCCTTTGCACATTTCATCAAATTTTGGGATGACAATCTTCACAGGGTCTGACCAACCCGTTTTGGTGCGGCGGCACATCGAAAGCCCAGCCTCATTATCTCGACGACCATTGGTGTATGCTCCCGAAATCAGAATAGTGTTGCCGTCGGGTGTTACGCTAAACAATTCGTTGTATTGGTCTTTGTTTACACTATTAGGCATACGGCGGGCAATCGTCCAGATACCATCATCACGGAGTTCTGAATACCAGACATCCTCACTGCCTTTAGCCCCGAAGTTATTTGATGGATGGCTTATCCTCGAAAAATACAAGGTTTTGTTATCGGGAGCAATGATTGGATTCACTTCGTTGTATTCGGTATTGATAGACGAGCCTAATTGCTCCATTTTTTGGGCAATACCAGTATTTGAAATGATTGTAAGCAGAATTATGAAACGGTAGATTCTCAACATAGAAACAAAAGTTAATGGCTAATTAAGTGGTTAATCGAAAATAGTTAATAGGTAATCGAAATTCATAAATAATTGATTATCAACAACTTTATAACAATTGACGATTAACAAATAACAAAAGCTATTTACAAACGAGTACTCACTTGTGATTTATTAATTTATGGATGCTATCAATACTAAAAACGCAATCTTTAAGCCAAAAATATATTTGTTGGCTAAATATTCACACAAATCTTGGTTAATTTTCGGATAAAGGTTGAAAACCTACAAATCTACCGCTAACTTTGCATTTTAATAAGATACTGATGCTTTTAAATTCTCTTACCGCTATTTCTCCCGTTGATGGTCGTTATCGTCGTCAAGTCGAAAATCTTGCTAAATATTTTTCGGAGTTTGGATTGATTCATTACCGAGTTCGGGTTGAGGTCGAATATTTCATTGCCCTTTGTGAGATTCCACTTGCTCAGCTACAGGAATTTCCCAAATCTCTTTTCAGTGATTTGAGGACAATTTATACGAATTTTTCGGAAGAAGACGCCCTCAAAATCAAAGAAATCGAGAAAACGACAAACCACGACGTGAAGGCGGTTGAGTACTTTATCAAAGAAAAATTTGAAAGCCTCGGAATCGAAAAATTTGCCGAGTTTATCCATTTTGGGTTGACCTCGCAAGATGTAAACAACACCTCGATTCCGTTATCTCTCAAAGAGGCTAACGATGCCGAGTTGATTCCGACCTTAGAGCAAGTTATTGCCAAACTCAAAGAATATGCCGAGGCTTGGAAAGACGTTGCACTTTTGGCTCGTACGCACGGGCAGCCTGCTTCGCCGACCCGTTTGGGTAAAGAGATTGAGGTTTTTGTAGAACGCCTCGAAGCACAGTTGAGCCTTCTAAAAACGGTTCCGTACAGTGCGAAATTTGGTGGAGCAACGGGCAATTTCAATGCTCACCACGTGGCGTATCCGCAGATAAATTGGGTAGAGTTTGCCAATAAATTTGTTAATCAAACGCTTGGACTAAACCGTAGCCAAAAGACCACACAGATTGAGCATTACGATAATTTGGGGGCTTATAGCGATAATTGGAAGCGAATTAATACGATTTTGATTGATTTTTCGAGAGATATTTGGAACTACGTTTCGGTCGAATATTTCAAACAAAAAATCAAAGCAGGAGAGATTGGTTCGTCGGCAATGCCGCATAAAGTAAACCCGATTGATTTCGAAAATGCCGAAGGCAATTTGGGTGTTGCCAATGCTCTTTTTGAGCATTTTGCCGCCAAACTCCCAATTTCGAGACTACAAAGAGATTTGACCGATTCTACAGTACTCCGCAACCTCGGTGTGCCAGTAGCTCATACCGTAATTGCCTTAAAGTCTTTGATAAAAGGACTTGATAAATTAGAATTAAACAAAGCCGCCATAGATGCCGACCTCGAAAATAACTGGGCGGTTGTGGCCGAAGGCATACAGACGATTCTCCGCCGCGAAGGATACCCCAAACCTTACGAAGCCTTAAAGGCATTGACCCGTACCAATACCAAAATCACGGAGAGGAGCATCAGAGAATTTATTGATGAATTAAACGTCAGCGAGAACGTCAAGTACGAACTCCGTCGAATCACGCCGTTTAGCTATACAGGTATTTGATAGCTTTCGGCTTGGAAGCCTAATCATTTAGGGTCGAGATGGGAATCTCGACCCAGCGGGTAAAAAAATATTTGCTTTAACATTCGGGAAACCGTTAAATCGAAAACTATACCGATAAATCGAATTTTGAAGATGGTTTTCGGGAAGATTATAAAATTTGATAAGGTATTTCATAAAAATATATCTTATTGAGATAATGAAAAAAATTATTTTACTTCTGATTCTTCCAAGTTTTTGCTCCATTTCATTTGGTCAAAGCATTACGCTCGACCCTCAAACTACTCAAGTTGCAGGTGTGCAAGTAGCCAGCGATTTAGCATTTAGAAGACAAAAAAGAGAAGTCACTAACGGAGGCTATGCAAACTATAACCGTGATAATTCCTCTTACCTAATTTTTGAAGGAGGAGGAACCCTAAGTGGTATTGCTGATGGCCAAGATGGGATGCTGGTGTACGTCTTTAATGGTTATCCTGTAGGAGCCACTACAACTGGAGAACTTACTTTGCAGCATGAAAATGTTTTAAGTACTGCAGCCAATCGTATTCTCACACCGAGTGGTGCAGACTTCCTTGTTGGTAAAGGCGGAGTAGCTCTTATTTACGATGGCTCTAAACAACGTTGGCGTGTAGCCACACCTGAGCATTCAGGAGGTTCATTTTCGGGTTGGGGACTGACAGGTAACAGCGGGACAAGTTCTACTACAAATTTTATTGGTACAACTGATGCACGAGGATTTAAGGTTAAAACCAATAATTTAGATAGAATTTATGTTGAAGGCGATGGTGATGTGGGCATTGGTACTACAGTGGCAAAATCAAAACTTCATGTAATGAAAGGGAGTGCAGGAAATTTTTGGCCTAATTCTGCTTCAATATCTACATTTGAAAATAATACAGATGGATATTTAAGTATTCTGACCCCCAATACCTCAGCAGGAGGACTTCTTTTTGGTAGTCCCGACAAAGCCGAAGATGGCATTATACATTATCTTCATTCGAGTCAGAAAATGCAATTTGGCACAAAAAGCATTCCCAGAGTAACTATTGATAGCGTAGGGTTTGTAGGGATAAATACTGCTATGCCAAAAGTAGAGTTAGATATTTTGGGGGCAGCTAATATTCACAGAGATTTATCACTCCGTAACCTAACATTGCAACCTACTGTAAGTGCAACTTATGACCCACTTGATAGGGCTAATCAATCTTTTGTGATAATAGAACCTTCTACAAATATTGTTACTACTATTAAAGGATTCTCTCGACCATCAACTGGTAGGGTTTCTGGAACATTGTTGTTTGTTTCAAATGGCTCTGTTGGTTCGATTGTCTTAAAACACAATGACTCTTCCATTCAAAATGATAGAATCCTTACGAATACAGGAAGTGATGTAACTATTTCAGGACGAGGAGGAGCAATTTTCATATACCTTGATGGCTGGAGATTGATTGCTTATGCTCTTTAGAAATCTGAGGAAAGTGGATTTGAAATAGATAGAGAAACCATTAAATAAAAAATGAAGATGAAAACTAAGAAGAATATTGTTGCACTCGTCATGTGTGGTATTTCTATTGGTTGGATGATAGGAATGTCTGTAACACCTATCATACGTGATGTTATTCTATCCCCGCTGGTTCGAGATTCCAACAATCTCGAACCTAAATGATTAGGCTTCCAAGCCGAAATCAAGTAAGAATCATAGTATTTCAGCCCTCCGCTATTCGGGATTTGCAATCCCGAATCATACTGCACAGGATTTGTAATCCGACTTCTACTTCACTTCTTCCCAAAATTATCTCTCAAAACACCTTGTGCGGGTTTGTTTTGGGGCGAATATTTATCACGGGCAATATCGTCTTTATCCATAAACGGAAACCATTTCCAGACAAATGCCCCCGCAAACCATTTTTGCTGCCAAACCATATCAAAAAATGCTTGATAGGCATCTACTTGGAGTTTTTCATTATCGGGATGTTTCGAGTACGACTCCCACGGTTTGTGGGTCGTAAAATCGGTGCTTTGGTAGCCAATTTCGGTAAAAAGTACAGGTTTTTGAGCTTTTCGGCTATACTTTTCGATGTCTTTGAGGTGGTTTTTCCATCCCTTCTTGATTTCGTCTAAAGTCGGCGATTGCTTTTCTGATAACGGAAAGTAAGCATCTATACCTACAAAATCCATTTCATCCCAAAAATGAGCATCTTGGTATTTATCCCAGTTTTCGGCGTAGGTAAGTTTTCCTTTATAAATCTGTTTAACCTCTTTGATGAGTTGTTTCCAAAACTGCGGACGTTTCGCCACAAAAGTATGAAACTCGGTAGCAATGCAGTAGATTTCGGCATTTGTCGAGTCGGCCACGCGGGCAAAATCCAACACGTATTCACGGTAATCTTTTTCAAATTTTGCCCAATTTTCATCGCTTCCGTAGTCTAAATCGCCAGTGTACATGTCTCGCACCCATACGTGAGGTTTGAGCATCACCTTCAAGCCTTTTTGGTGTGCCATTCTGATACATTCGGCAGCTCCATCGGGTTTTTCGCCCCACCATTGCCAGCGATTTGGCTCGGTTTGGTTGGTTTTCGGATAATGAAACTTGGGTTCGTTTTGCCTACAAAATCCGTAGGGCGTGATGGCCACCCACTCCGCATTGATTTGTTTGATGGGGTCGTATTCGGTGTGTTGCATGGTGTCGTGCGGGGCAACAAAGCACACTCCTTTGATTTTCGGTCCGTCGTACATCACTTCTTTTCCATCAAAGAAAGTGCTATAACCGAAAAATGCCAGTAAAATGGCTGCTATGTAAAGGCTGAGTCTGAGCATTTAATTGAGATTGGCTCTAAAATCTGAAAAGAATTACTAAATAATTCAATATTTTTGGAAATCGAATATAAAAATATGACTTTTTCAGAATATTTAATCTCCAAAAAAATAGACGAAGCTAAATTTCAAAAGGCTGAGGCCGAGCGTTTTGCCGAATGGAAAAACCTCTTTGAACAGCTTCATCCTGAGAGTTTTACGGCTCAAAAGAAATTCTTAATCAACCCGATTCGCCGAAAGTACCGAATCGAATCATAATTTTTTTTTCGTTACCCACGCAACCAGCCGATGGGGTATCTGCATCTTCTTGTTGATTACCGATAAATAAACATTATGAAAAAGCTATACCCCCTCTCTGGGCGAACTCTCCGTTCGCTCCAAAAAACTTTGTTGTTTTTACTAATTGCCAATTCTTATTTTTCGTTTGCACAATCGGGCGGAAAAATCACGGGCGGAATCCTCGACGAGAAAAAACAAGCCCTTCCGTTTGCTAACGTGCTACTGCTCAAAGCCAAAGATTCGACTTTAGCCAAAGCTACCGTAGCGGATGCCAATGGTAAATTTGAATTTTTTCAAATTGTTGATAATCAGTACCTTGTTTCGATTACGATGGTGGGTTATGAGAAATATCTAAGCCCCAAAATCACAATTTCGGCCGAAAATAAAGACGTGAATCTGCCGAATATCGAAATGCAATTGATGACCAAACAACTCAAAGAAGTTACTGTATCGGCCAAGAAACCATTTATCGAACAGAAAATAGATAAATTGGTCGTGAATGTCGAAAACAGTATCATCGCTACAGGAAATTCGGCTCTCGAAGTATTACAAAAATCACCCGGCATTACGATTGACAACAACGACCGAATCAGCCTAAAAGGCAAGCAAGGTGTGCAGATTTATATGGATGGCAAGCCAACTTATCTTTCGCAGTCGGATTTGACCAATTTGCTCAAAAACATGACGAGCGAGCAAATTGAAAAAATCGAAATCATCACCAATCCATCGTCTCGCTACGATGCCGCTGGCAACTCAGGTATCATCAATATCGTAACCCGAAAAGATAAAAATTTTGGTACAAATGGTACACTTTCGGCTGGTTTTGGAGCAAGTTTATTGCCTTTCGACTATCAATATGGCTTGACAAAAGAAAGCAATTACAAAGAATACGAGTTAGAAAAGCCAGGTTTTATTCCGAAAGGAAATTTGGGTTTAAACCTCAATAATCGTAAAGGAAAGGTAAATACTTTTGCCAATCTGACGCTATCCGACCGCCGAAACTTCCAGAATAACAGCATTTTCAGAACCATCGAGGGCATTGATATTGACCAATATACCGTCGAGCAGCGTTTCAGCAGAAATTTTGGCTACAAGTTGGGCATGGATTATTTTGCCAATAAGAAAACCACCGTCGGTTTTTTGGTGAATGGCAATATCGGCGATTGGGGACAAACCGAGCCATCGGTCAATAAATCGTATTTTTTTGATTCTCAACGAAAATTGCAATATTCGCCACAAACGACATCAAACAATTATCAAACATGGAAAAGTGGCATTTTTAACCTTAATTTCAAGCACACTTTTGATTCGACAGGTAAAGAACTCACCGCCGATTTCGATTTCTCGGTATATGATAACCTCACCAAAGAATTGGGCATGACTACCCGTTTTTACAATGCAGAGGGTGCCGAATACGGCAGACCATTGAATGTTACGAGCAATATCCCGAACCAATACACCATCACGGCCGCTAAGGTTGATTATATTTTGCCATTGGCGAGTATTAAATCGAAATTTGAAATGGGAGCCAAGACGAGTTTTGTAAAATCTGATAACAATATCATGTTTTATAAGAACGAAGAAGTGGATAGAGGCCGTACGAACCATTTTATTTATTCGGAGAATATCAATGCCATTTATGCCAATTTTAGCAAAGAATTTAACGAAAAATGGAGCTTGCAGACGGGTTTGCGTGTTGAACATTGGAATGCCAAAGGCGAATCTTTGACCTTGAAAGAAGTGAAAAAAAGAGAGCAAGTGCAGTTTTTCCCGAGTGTGTTTTTATCGCAGAAAATCAATAAAAATAACTCTCTGAATTATTCGTATAGTCGCCGAATCGAACGCCCAGATTATGAATCTCTGAATCCGTTTATATATTTCCTTGACCCTTATACGTATCAAGTCGGGAATGAATTTTTGAAGCCACAGTTTGCCAATAGTTTTGAGGTAGCACATACTTTCAAAGATGCAATCATCACAACTGTTGGGTATAGTTTCACAACGGATATGATGCTCGAAGTCGTTAAAAATGCCAAAGATGACCCAATTTTGTTGGAAAAAATTACGAAATACAGCATCGAACAAGAGGTTGACCCCAAGAAAATCACGTTTGCAACCAAAGATAATTTGAAACGATTTGAGAATTATAGCCTCAATATTAGCTTCCCAATTCCGATTGCAAAATGGTGGATGGCAAATAATAATATCACGGCGTATTACAACCGATACGATGGAAATTTGTTAAATCAAAACCTAAGCGTAGGGGCATTTGCGTATAATTTCTTTTCGAGCCACAGCCTGACCCTCAAAAAAGGAATCACGGCCGAGATTTCGGGTTGGTATAATTCGGCAAATGTTTACGGAATGATGATGGGTCGCCCGCAAGGAGCAGTCAACTTGGGAGTTCAGAAATCGTTTTGGGATAAAAAAGGTACGCTTAAACTTAGTGTAAACGATGTTTTCTTGACAAGTTATTGGAATGGGAATGCCGATTTTGCAGGCGTTGTTCTCTCAATCCGAAACCGTTGGGATGCCCGTGTAGCTCGATTGAGTTTTACCTATAAGTTTGGAAATCAGCAAGTTAAGTCGGCTCGACGAAGAAGCACCGCAACCGAATCGGAGCAGGGGCGTGTGAAGAGTGGCAATTAAGACTTAGCTTTTTGCAAGTGTGGCATTTCTTTTTGATTTGCCACACTATTTTTGTTTTAATGGTTTTAGCAGGTATTCCAGTCTGTTGATTTTGATTTCGTACATAGTGGCGAGCAGCATACCCAATTTTCCTTCGGGAAAACCTTTGTTTTGATACCAAATTAAATAATATTCGGGCAAATCACAGATTAATCGACCTTTGTATTTGCCAAAAGGCATTTCAATTTTTACTAAATCTTCGAGTATTTGGGAGTTCATAAAACCAATTCGTTAAATAAGCAATTCATCGTTTCTTCGGCATTTTCGGTGTAGCCTGGATGTACTTTAGATGTTTGGATAATCGTACTTCGAGTAGCCGTTAGCCACCTAAAACGTGCCGACATTGGCAGGCTACCAATCGGCCCACCATGTTTACCTCCTTGACAGATTTTTTGCCAAGTTTCGAGGTAATTATTTAGTTCTTCGCAATCAATATTACTCGAAAAAATACGCAAACGCTCTTCATCAATCTTGAAAACTGACTGCAAAAAATTCTGTTTGGCACAGTATAAAATAATGCCCACATTCAGAAACTCCTCTCTTTCGACTTTAGGAACTACCCGAATGACAGCGTATTCATATAAGACTTTCTCTTGCATTTTGGGCTTCTTTTACTAATAAATCAGAGATTTCTAAACGTTTTTCTAAGAATTTGGTATAAACAGCTCGGCGGTCTTCGGCGGTTTCATCATAAGCATCAGCCAAAAGCCATTCGTCTGGAATCATCGAAGTGATTTCTTTGATTACCTCCAAATTGAGTTTTTGCTTGAATGTTTCATTGACGGCCTCAAGTTCGCTCGCTTTCGGAAGCAAAACGTGGTCTTTGATGGCTGCAAATGGGCGTTTGGCTTGCGATTGCCAGCTATCCCACGAATGATGAAAATACAAAGATGCACCGTGGTCAATCAGCCACAATTCTTTGTGCCACATGAGCATATTGGTGTTTCGGAAAGTGCGGTCAACATTGGTCAAAACGCAATCTAACCAAACAATTTGTGAAGCGAGTAGGGGCGAAACTTCCGAAATGACTGGGTCGAAAGTTATCGAACCAGAAAGGTAATGTACGCCCAAATTTTGCCCAACACTCGCTTGTAACAAATCTTGTATTTCTTCGTCGGGTTCGGTTTTGCTAAAACTATCATCGAGCATTGCAAAAACCATTTCGGGCATTCTTAGACCCAAGAAACGAGCTAATTCTCCGCCTATGAGTTCGGCAATGAGTGCTTTTACGCCTTGTCCAGCCCCACGAAATTTAATGACATACAAAAAGCCATCATCGGCTTCGACAATGGCAGGCAACGAACCGCCTTCTCGCAAAGGCGTTACGTAGCGAGTGATATTTACGGTTCGGAGATTTTGCATGTAATTTGGCTTATTGTATAAAATAAACCTTCTTGATTTTATTGTTTTCTATCTGATAAACGGCAACTGCCTCAAAGGGTTTTCCAGTTCCCGTAATATATTCTTTGTCAATAACTGTATTGCCTTGAATGATACGATTTTTGAGTTCACAGTGCAGTTTTGGTGTATTTTTAAAGAATTCACCGTAGTCTTTTCGCATGGTTTCTTTGCCTTTGTAAAGTAATTTATCGGGAAATCTGTAAATTTCTACATCGTCGGCGTAAGGCTCAACAAAAGCATCAATATCGTGAGCATTGTATGCCTCCAATTGCTTTTGGGCCAATAACTCGGGAGTAATTTCTTGTTTTTGTGCAAATGCTACATTTGCGAGCAGTAATAGTAAGAAGAATAGTTTTTTCATTGTCTTTGAGATTAATCTTTCCCAAAAATACTATTCCAAATTACATTATAAACATCGGTGGCTAAAATTTCATCAGCAGTGGCTTGATTACTTATTAAAATAGGATAATATTCTTTGCCAATATCAAGTGTTCCGTGCGAGCCTTTGATGAGGGTTGCATCGAGTGGAATCACATCCATTCTATATCTAAAACCTAATAGTTTGCGGGCTAATTTATAAGCAGCACGAAGTTTAATGAATGGATTTTTTGGATTCATAAACATCTCTACTGGGTCGTAGCCAGGTTTATTATGAATATCCACACTTCGGGCAAAATCAGGGGCAACTTTATCATCAAACCAATAATAATACGTAAACCAACTATCTGCTTTTGCCATCAAAACCAAATCACCTGCCCGTTCGTGGTCGATGTTATGTTCACGTTTTTCGGCATCGTCCATTATTAAGGCAATGCCTTCTATTTTCGATAGAATTGCCTTAATTTGCTCTTTTTGACTTAAATCGTTGATATAAATATGAGCAATTTGGTGGTCGGCTGCCGCAAAAGCTTTTGAGGCTCCACCGTCGAGAAGTTCATGGCCACTTTCAACTCTAACTGATAAAAGTCCGTTTTCTCTTAAAATACGATTAATATGAATCGGGTTGCTCACATTGTTGATTCCGTACTCTGAAAGTAGAATGACATTAGCATTTTTAGCCTCGTAATATGCTACTAATTCTTTGACCAAATCATCAATTTCGTGCAAATCTTTGGCAATTTTACTGAAATCTACCCCAAATTTTTGTAAACAATAATCTAAATGCGGTAAATAAATAAGCGTAAGTGTTGGGTCATTTTCTTTGTCAACTTCTAAGGCAGCATTGGCAATCCATTTCGAGCAGTCGATACTGGTATTTGGCCCCCAAAATTTAAACAAAGGAAACGTGCCAAATTTAGCTTGTAGTTTATCTCTTAAATCAGCGGGGTAAGTATAGCAATCAGGTTCTTTTTTGCCATCGGAATGATATTGTGGGCGAGGCGTTGCCGAAAAATCAGCCGATGAATACATATTATACCACCAAAACATCTTCGATACCGTGAAATTTGGATTCTTTTTTCGGGCAGCTTCCCAAATTTTCTCAGCCCGAACCAATTTGTTCGATTGTTTCCAAAACTTCATTTCGTTGGCTTCTCGGTCGTACCAGCCATTGCCCACAATGCCGTGTTCGGTGGCGGTTTTGCCTGTTAGATAATAACTTTGGGAAGTTGTCGTAACCGCAGGAAATGGCGGTTTGATGTGCGTCAGCTTATTTTTATTGATGAATTGCTGAATAAAAGGCGTATGCTCACCGATAACACTCGTGCTGAGACCAACTATATCTATAACTACTGTTTTTTGCATTTTTTGAAATATTTACCTCACCCTAAATCCCTCTCCTCGAAGGAGAGGGACTTTTACTCCCTTCTCCTGAGAGGAGAAGGCCGGACCGCCGAAGCGGTAGGATTTATTACAATAGACCTTTGACCCAGTTTATCTCTCTGATAATCGACTTATTCAAAGGGGCTTGAAACTCGGTTGGTAAAACTCCCCAAGTATATGTTTCGATTTCGAGGTGATTGGTGAAAGGATTTTGTTTATGAACATTGATAGTATCAACAATATCACTGCGGGTAGAGGCCAACAACCCATAATTTTCGATGAATAATGGTACGTGAAAATGTACTCGCCATGAAAGAATGTTATCATCAAAACCTTCAATTGCTTCGGTTAAATCCGGAAATTTCTGAAAACTTCCATCTTTTCTTTGGGCAACTACTTGGTGTAAATAAGTAGGCTCATTGTATTGAGCAATAACCTTTAACTTTTCTTCGGCATTGCTCGAAAAATCAACTTTCAGTGCCGAGCTAATTTGTATTTTTCCAACTTTTAAGTCTTGGTCATCTAATTTGTCAATGACTGCTTGTGGGTGTTCAAATCCTACTGCAAAATGACAAACATCATAACAAAGCTGAATATGTGTTTTGATAGCATCGGTTGCTTGTTCAGCCGAAAATCCTTTCGATGTCAGTTGCTCTATGCCCATCGGCAAAAGATAATGAGTGTACCAGTTGAGGTATTCTTCAGAGTTTTCTAAAATGCCATCGGGTTCAGGTTCGATGTCCAAATGAAGTGTTTTCCCTGTATTCGTCTTTATTTCAAGAAGTGCTTCTACTACTAAAATCATGTTTTTAGTAGCTATTTGAGTAGCTTTCTCTAAATCATCGGCTGTTTTCCACCAAAAACGGTAAGAAAGAGGTGAGGTAGAAATGCCACCTTCTGAAAGATTTTCTGGAAGAAGTTGAGCCAATAAACCAAACATACGAATGGTGTAGTTGGTGCGTTCGGGCGTTGTCCAATCGGGGGCGTGAACTTGGTCTTTTACTACTACATTATGAAAGCCTCCGTACGGAAAACCATTCATCGTAAAAACGTAGCAATTATTCTCTTCGAGCCAATTTTTGAAAGTGTCAAAATTAGATTTTTCCGATAAATCAATACTTGCTTGATTGGCTAATCGAAGCCCGATTCCCATCTTCGCATCTGGGCAAACCGATGCTTTAATTTGTGGGATACTGCTTTGTAAAACAGCAAAGTGTTCTTTCCAATCTTCGCCTGGGTGAATATTGCTACAATAACTTAGGTGTCCGTATGGGGTTTGCATTATGTTAATAATTTTAAGATAACCACAGAGGCACAGATTACACTGATTTACACGGAAAATCTGTGAAACTCTATGAAATCCGTGCCTCCTTGGTAAATTTATTTTTATAGACACTCATTTTCAATTCATCAACTGCTTGTTTCATGAGTTCGAAATCTACTTCATGAATTTCTCGTCCTTTGCCTAATTTTTCTAAAATCGTGATAGTCAAGCGGCCGCCCAAATGTTCTCTGAATTCATTTAAGCCTTCCCACAAATTCAATTTATCATTTTCGCCGAGTTTTTCATGATAAAGCGTGAAACCAAGATTTTTTAGTAAGGAAAGAATTCTATTGACATCTTCTTGAGAAATCAGACCCACCAATTTTGAATAGATTGAATCGAGTGCAATTCCGATGGCAACCGCTTCACCGTGACGAATCTCGAAATTGGTCAAATACTCCAATTTGTGAGCTGCCCAATGTCCAAAATCCAATGGTCGTGCCGAACCCATTTCAAAAGGGTCGCCACTCGAAATATGATTGGTATGCAATGCTGCCGAACGGAAGATTTGCTCTTGCATCACTTCCATTTCACGGTTGGCCATGGCAAGTGCATTGGTTTCGAGCCACTCAAAAAATACCAAATCTTTGATTAATGCTACTTTTACGGCCTCCGAAATACCCGAACGCCAGTCTCTTTCAGAAAGTGTAAGCAAGAAATTTGAGTCATTGAAAACTGCCACGGGCGGCGAAAAAGTGCCGAGGAAATTCTTTTTACCCAAGAAATTAACCCCATTTTTCACACCTACGCCAGAATCATTTTGAGAAAGAACCGTAGTCGGGATTCTTATATGTTTTACGCCTCGGTGAGCAATCGTAGAGGCATAGCCAACCATGTCTAAAAACGCTCCACCACCAATGGCGGCCACGAATGAATGTCGGTCGATGCCGTATTTATTAATTGCTAAAAGGGTTTCGTCTAAATATTTTGTGTCGTTTTTTACTTGTTCCCCACCAGGCATTACCAAGATTTCTTCTACCAAACTGATTTTGCTCTGCCCTTGAAAATATCCTTTGATGGCATCTTTTAGAGAAGGATGAGCTTCGGCAACGCCTTCATCAATTAAAAATAGAATTTTTTTCTGAAAACTATTATCGCCAAAGTTGGATAAAAATTTACTAAACTCTTGATTTTCAGTCGAAAAAAGGTCTTTTGTGAAAATTATATTGAAAGTAAATGGTACTTGAAAAGACTGCTGAATTACATTCATCGAATGGGTTGAATAATAAAATTAATTGTAAAATCTATTGTCGTTTTGTTTAAGTAACTGCGAAAACCTTGGCCAAGCGAATCGAAATAGGCAATAAACATAATACTGCTAAAGCCAGAATGATATTTCCCGAAACGCTCACCCAAGCGGCATCCATCACGATGAGCGATAGTACACCAGCTTTCACGGCTTTACCGATATTCGGCCCAATTGGGTTCGAAATCGCCTTAATTAAAGGTTTGAAAATTAAATAAATATGCAAAATTACAAATCCTGTGGTAATCAGTAGATTTCCTAAATTAAATGAGATAATCAACTGAAAAGTGCTAACCAAGACGTATAAAAATGCGGCAAAATACAAAGTGTTTTTATTGCCTCCATGCACTTCTCCGCGGCTAATCATCGTGATAGCGGCAATATAACATACGGGTAATAGACCAATCCACCACCATTCACCAATGGCACTTTCGATGATACTCATACCCAATATGAGGTTTCCTCCACGGCAAAGACCCATGTTGATAGGCCCTAAAAACGAATGATGTTTGCCGTATTTATCATAAATCAATGCACAAGCAGCTACCAACGCAGCAATAAAAGCACTCGTTAGGCTATTGCCCCAAGCGGCCAAAACACCGATTGATAACAATAAAACACCAAATATAATTGCATTGTTTTTGCTTACTCTCCCGCTCGGAATCACTCTTTCGGGGCGTTCGATTCGGTCTAATTCTAAATCAAAAATATCATTAAAGACAATTCCTCCGGCATATAGCCCGATGGTCGAAATGCACAAGAAGATGGCGTTTTGGAGAGGAATCTCGTCAAAAAGTGTAGAGAAACAGGCAATAGAAATACCTGCCAAAATATCAGCGATTGCCGTGATGACATTGGCAGGTCGAGTGAGTTGTAAGTACGCTTTCAGGTTCAAGGTGTTGAAATGAGGTTTTACCTCATCCAAAACCCAATCCCTCTCAAATGATTGTAGAAGAGAGGGATTGGTATGAGGTATGTTATAAGGAAGATACTGCTTCTTTTTTCTCTTCGGGCAATATAAACTCAAGTGGTTTAGATACTTTTTCTTGCAAAAGTGCAATCTCTAAAACCTCTGGCACGTAATTTACGTAGTGGAATGTCAAGCCTTCGGTGTATGCTTCGCCGACTTCTTCTACGTCTTTGCGGTTGCGGTAACACATGATGATTTCTTTGATACCAGCACGCTTGGCAGCCAAGATTTTCTCTTTGATTCCACCTACTGGAAGCACCTTGCCACGAAGCGTAATCTCGCCCGTCATGGCTACATTTGGCTTCACTTTGCGTTGAGTGTAAATCGAGGCCATCGAAGTGAGCATCGTAATACCCGCCGAAGGGCCATCTTTGGGTACTGCTCCTTGCGGAACGTGAATATGCAAATCGTAATTTGAGTAAATTCTGTAATCAATTCCGATTTCGTCGGTGTGAGTTTTCAGATATGAAAGTGCCGTAATGGCCGATTCTTTCATTACATCACCCAATTGACCCGAAAGAGTAAGCTGTCCTTTGCCTCGACTCAAGCTCGATTCGATAAATAAAATATCGCCCCCGACTGGAGTCCAAGCCAATCCAGTTACAACTCCTGCTACGTCGTTGCCTTCGTACAAATCTTTGTCAAAAATCTGTCCGCCGAGCAATTTCTCAACGTCAGCTTCTTTGATGGTTTTGTTGTAAGATTCGCCCATTGCAATCTTCTTGGCAATTTTACGAACCACGCTACCGACTTTCTGTTCGAGGGTTCTGACACCCGACTCTCTCGTGTAGCCTTCAACCAGTTTTACGATGGCCTCATTGTCGAATTTTAAATCACGAGGTTTTAGGCCATGATTTTCGATTTGTTTCGGAATCAAATGCTTTTTAGCAATCTCAACTTTTTCTTCGACAGTATATCCCGAAATCTCGATGATTTCCATACGGTCACGCAAAGGTGCTGAGATTGTATCGAGCGAGTTTGCCGTAGCGATAAAAAGTACCTTCGATAAGTCGTATTCTACTTCGAGGTAATTATCCTTGAACGCATTATTTTGCTCAGGGTCGAGGACTTCGAGCAATGCCGATGAAGGGTCTCCTCTAAAATCTCTCGAAACTTTATCAATTTCATCCAGTACAAAAACAGGATTGGCCGACTTCGCTTTTTGGATATTCTGAATCACCTTTCCGGGCATCGCACCGATGTAAGTCTTGCGGTGTCCACGAATCTCGGCTTCGTCATGCACGCCCCCAAGGGCCATTCTGACGTACTTACGACCTAAAGATTTGGCAATAGATTTACCCAAAGAGGTTTTACCCACACCCGGAGGGCCATAAAGGCACAAAATCGGGGCTTTCATATCGCCTTTTAGTTTCAAAACTGCCAAATATTCGATGATACGTTCTTTTACTTTTTCGAGCCCCGAATGGTCTTCGTCTAATATCTTTTTGGCACGTTTGAGGTCAAAATTATCTTTTGTGTTTTCGCCACCCCAAGGTAAATCAACCATCAATTCGGCATAACTCAATGAGATTCCGTATTCGGGAGCCATCGAATTCATCCGAAGAATTTTATTTAATTCACGATTAAAATGCTCATTTACTTCCTGCGACCACTTCTTCTTAGCACCTTTGGCACGGAGTTTCTCGACCTCTTGGTCGGGGGTATCCATGCCGAGTTCTTCCTGCAAAACACGAATCTGCTGGCGTAGGTAATACTCACGTTGTTGTTGGTCAATGTCTAAACTGGCTTTGCTCTGAATATCACGTTTGATTTCGAGAACCTGAATCTCTTTCATCATGTGTTCGAGCAGCTTAGTAGCTTGGTCGCCACCGTCGAAGGTTTCGAGGAGTAATTGCTTCTCGGCGATTTCGATATTGAGGTTCGACGAAAGAAAATGCGTCAGAAAACTCGGGGTATCAATATTACTAATGGCTACTTGGGCGTCTCTCGGAATATCTGGATTAAGACTCAAAATCTTATATGCCGCCTCCTTGATACTCTGAATCAGAGCCTTTGTTTCTTTTTTCTTGGTATTCGGAAACGAATCAACGATATAGTTTACCTTAACCGCAATATAAGGGTCGAATTTGACATATTCTAAAATCTCAAAACGACGACGCCCCTGAATGATAATCGTGACGTTGCCATCGGGCAAAACGAGCATTTTCAAGATATGAGCAATCGTACCTACTTTGTAGAGGTCTTCGGGAGTTGGTTCTTCTTTGGTTTGGCGTGCTTGAGCCACCACTCCAATCGTTTTGTCGCCTTTGTAAGCTCTTTTTATCATCTTGATAAACTTTGAGCGTGTTACCGTGACAGGTATCACAATACCCGGAAACAAAACAGTATTACGAAGGGGCAGAAGTGGAAGCTCGGCTGGGAGGTTATCTTCATTCTCCATTACCTCATCTGGCGAGGCAATTTCTATCATTTCGAGGCTCTCGACGTCGCGGGCAGCCATTCTGATGTTATCTAAAAGTTTCAAATTTATGTGCTTTTGTCACTTGTACATGAATCACTCGATACAAATATACTGGCTAAAAGCCTAATGATATGTACTGATGATTCTTAAAAACTGTCATGTTGTCAGTACAGATAAACAGTGCTTTACTGACAAAATAAATCTATTAAAGGGATAATTACAAAGTCAATAACTATGCCATTGCCTATTTTGTGGCAAAATGACAGAGAATTTATTCTATGGTTGCAAATTTAGGGATATTCTTTATTGTAAATCAGATTATTTGCATTATCAATCCAACAAAAGCATTTAGATTTACGTTTAATTTTTTACATTGGCAAAGTTTTCCACCAATGCAACGTAATTGCTCGATTTATCGTATATCTCATAAAAAAGAGTAAGTGCATTAATAACGCTTTAAGCCGATTCGCTCATTTTCTTACCCAATCATAAATTATGAAAAAAATTTACATTTTGGCAGTATTGTTTTTGGGAGTACTGTCTTCGACGGCTCAGATTCGGTTCAACTCCAAGGTTCTCAGCACTAAGGGTGAGCAAATTATCTGTCCGGGAAATATGGTAGATGCCAATACCTACGTGCCGCCACCACCCGAATATTACGAGTATCTCAAAAACCCACGGGCTCGTATTGGTGCTGCTAAATCGACATTCATCGTTAATTACAGAGGTTTCTCGGATGCCGCTAAAAACTCTTTCCAAAGAGCAGTCGATATTTGGGCATCGCTGATTTCATCGCCTGTGCCTATACGTGTAGAGGCAATTTACCGAAAAATCCCGAAACCAGATGCCAATAGTATTATTTTAGGACAAGCGGGGCCAAATGATTATAGACTTAACTTCAACGGAGCTCAAAAAGCTTTTACGTGGTATCCGGTTGCATTGGCCGAGAAAATTGCCAATGACTCTCTCAATTCAAACTCTGAGCCAGATATTGTAGCCGATTTCAATAGCGATGTCAACTGGTATTTCGACAAGGGCGATAATGTCGTACCAGCAGGTCAGTTTGATTTTGTAGCGATTGTTTTGCACGAATTGTGCCACGGATTAGGGTTTACGAGTACATTCAGAGCCAATAATTCGCAAGGAGCTTGGGGCGACCAGACTGTCGGTGGAGCTACTTATCCACGTGTTTATGACTATCTTGTTGTTAATGGCAATGACCAATCGTTATTGAACACGACACTTTTCAGAAACCCATCGGGCAATTTACGAAGCCAGTTGGTGAGCAATAATTTGTTTTATGATAGTCCGCTTGCCAGAGCTGTAAATAATAACAACAAACCCAAAATTTTTGCCCCTTCGACCTACCAAGGCGGTTCAAGTATCTCGCACTTAGATGATGATACTTATCGCCCAGGCGACCCAAATGCCTTGATGACTTCGGCGGCAAGCCAAAGAGAGATTATTCGTAATCCTGGCCCAATCGTGATGAACCTCATGGCCGAAATGGGCTGGAAAGGTACTTCGGTTTTGCATACGCCAAAACTTGATATCGAAGACAAAACCAAACCAGTTACTTTTACAGCAACCATCAAGAGCGATACTACGCTGAGAGCTAATACTTTAAAAGTTTTTTATACCGAAAACGATACGCTGTTTGCCAATGCCAAATCGGTTGATTTGAGGCGTGTTGGTACCACAGATAATTACGAGGCGAGTATTCCTGCAAGCAACAATGACCGCACGATTAGGTATTACATTACGGCACAAGATGCATCAAATCGTACCTTTACCAATCCGCCAGAAGCAACACCTGCAAACAGACCTAAATATTTCTGGGGATTTGACATCAAAGACGATAAGACTCCGCCAGAGATTGAGCATTATCCGAGACTTTTGGCAACTTCTAAAGACACCATCAATATCGTAGCCAGTGCGATTGATAACCTCGAAGCGGGTATTAACTCGGTAGTTGTAGAATATTCGGTAAATGGTGTAAACAAAACGCCGATTACACTCAAAAGATTTGAGACTTCTGATTTGTACTTTACCGAAAATACCTTTGGTAAATTAGCCAATGGCGACCAAGTGAAATACCGTATTATTGCGACAGATAATTCAAAGGCTAAAAATAGAGCAATACTGCCAGCTACGGGCTTTTTTGATTTAGTCATTGCCGATTTCAATCCGACTGCCGTAAAATCATATAAAAACGATTTCAACGGAACGGTAACTGATTTTGCAGGTGTAGGTTTCAATATTAATCAACCCGAAGGATTCTCAAATCCGGCAATTCACAGTATTCACCCATATACAAATGGTTCGGGAGCAAATTTTGAGTCTAATTTTATCATGAATCTCTTAAAACCGATTACTATTGATGATGATACCGCAACTATCAAGTTTGATGAAGTAGCCTTGGTTGAACCAGGCGAAGACGGAGCATCATTTGGCGATACTGAGTTCTGGGATTATGTGGTTGTTGAAGGCTCTCTCGACGGACGCACGTGGGTGCCGTTTGAAGACGGCTGGGACTGCAACGCCTATACTGATTGGAGAAATGCTTGGAACTCAAACCTTGTTGGCGTAGCTCCAGATATTAATTCGAGAGCAACAGGAAGGTCGAATTTATTCAAAAAACGTACAATTGATATGCTCAATAGTGGGTATTTCCAAGCGGGCGATAAAGTTTACGTAAGATTCAGATTGTACGCTGACCAGTATTCAAATGGTTGGGGATGGGCAATTGATAACCTCGAAATTCAAGTACCACCGCCACCGCCAGTCTTGAGCAACGAAGAAGAATTACCTACCGATGTAGCGACGATTTCGCCAAATCCAACCCCTGATGAACTAAACATCAAGGCGGTTTTGAACAAGCCGGGTAAAGTCTTGGTAGAGTTCTTCAATATCAGAGGAATGAAAGTCATGGAGAAAGAATACAATAGTTCGAGCCGTGCATTTGCCCAAAGAATTGATTTGAGAGATTTCAAAAACGGATTCTATCTCGTAAAAATTAATACTGATAATGGCATAATGACTCGCCGATTTGTAGTAGAAAAGTAAAATGATTTACAAATTACGATAAAATCAAATCCCCGATAAAGTCAGTTTTATCGGGGATTATTTTATTTACATTATTAAATAACATTCGAAGAATTCGGAATATTCGATTAATTCGTAATTATTATTTATGCTTCGGTAGCTTCTTCTTTAGTTTCTTCGGTAGCTGGTTCAAAAACTACTGGATAATGCTTAGAAAGTACATTATACCACTGAATAATCTTCTTGATGTCTGAATCATGTACACGGCCACGGTCGAAATCTGGCATTACTGTTTCCATGAAATCGAATAGTTCGTTTTTCGAAGCATTTTTCAAATCCTTCTCGACGATTTCTCCGTAAACCTCACGGATTTTCAAGAATAAATCACCGAGTGGAGTAGATTTGTTGTAGTCTTCGGTATAGATAGAAATATCTTTTAGTACAGATACACGTGCATTGGCACTTACCATTTCACGTTGCTTTTTATCATCAAGCGATTCTACGATTACACCCGCACGACCCGGCTTTAGGATACGAAACAAACCGCTTTTGCCCGAAATGTGTGCAATGTCTCTTAATAATTCCATAAATATTGATTTCTTTATTTGAAATGATGTTGTAAGAATCTAAACGATATTAGTTTTGAATTCTTTCAGAATAACTTAAATTTTTCTATTTTCAGACCGCAAAAATACAAAATCAGATGCAGGATACAAAAAATTGATTTTTCTTTTCGATTTATCGGCAAAACTTTGAAATTTGAATCTTTGCTTTTAGGAACAACAAATATCAAGCCTACCAACTTCAAACTTTTTATGCTTTAACATTGAACTATAATTAACCTATGATGAATCGTAAATACTCTTTACTCGCCGTTGGCGAACTCCTTGCCGATTTTATCGGTACCGAATACACCGAAAGTATCTATACAACCGAGCAATACAAACGTTTTCAGGGCGGTAGCCCATCGAATCTGGCGGCTAACATGGCACGTTTGGGTAGCAAAACCGCTATTGTTTCGTGCGTTGGAAATGATAATCTGGGGAAATTCTTGATAGAAAAAGTTGCCGAAACGGGTGTAGATACCACCCACGTAGCCACCGACTACGAAACCCCAACGAGTATTGTGGTGGTTTCGAGAAGTAAAGGTACTCCCGATTTTATCGCTTATCGAGAAGCCGACCGAATGATACAATCGGCTCATATTTCGGATGAATTGCTCTCGCAATCGGCTATTTATCATACAACTTGCTTTGCATTGAGCAAATCTCCTGCCCAAGAAAGCATCGTCGAAGCCGCTGGTAGAGCTGCCAAATTGGGTTGTCAGTTGAGCATTGACCTCAATTATGCCCCGCAGATTTGGCCCGATAGAAACAATGCACACGCAGTTGTGCGAGCTTATGTAGCCAACGGGGCATTTGTAAAATTGAGCGAAGACGATGCCGAGCGTTTTTATGGTACACCCGTCGAGGCCGATAAAGCTATCGCCGATTTTCATGCTTGGGGAGCAAAACTGATTTGTTTTACGCTCGGAGCAAAAGGAAGTATCATTTCGACCGATGGCGGCAAAGAACGAATCTTTGTAGCTGGTCGCAAGATAGAAGTGGTAGATACAACCGGAGCTGGCGATTCGTATTGGTCGGGATTTCTAACGGCATTTTTGGATGGACATTCGCCCGAAATATGTGCCAAAGCAGGGGCAAATATCGCCGCACTCAAGATTACAACACTCGGGCCATTGCCCCCGATGGTCAATAAAGCCATTTTATACCAAGAATAACGCCAAGGCTGTCGGCGGTCGCCTGACCCTGACAGCGGTTTAATAAATCAGTCGGTTTACTCCATAAAAATTCTGATTGACTCCCCCAATAGAGCCATTCACTCGTTTCTCGAAAGCCACTCGGCGGTTCAAAAGAGTTATTGATTTAGTTTTATAAATAAAATTCAATCAAAAACTTTATGAAAAACGTAAGATTATTTTTAGGAATTAGTATCGTATTGTGTTCGTTATCGCTTTTTGTTACATCGTGTGATACAGAAGAGACTCCAGCCGCCAAAGATGTTGTAGATGTAGCATTGGCCGATAGCCGTTTTTCGACATTGACAAAACTTTTGACCGATAATGGTCTTGTGAGTACACTCAAAGGTACAGGACCTTTTACCGTATTTGCTCCGACCAATGACGCCTTTGCTAAAATTGACGCAAGCAAATTGACTCAAACCGAATTGGTTAACATCTTGAAATCGCACGTTGTAAGTGCAAAAGTATTGGCCGCTGATGTAAAATCGGGCCAAGCGAGTACACTTGGTTCGGCGATTTACTTATCTAAAAACTCATCGGGTGTGTTTATCAATGGAAACAGCAAAGTTACAACAGCCGATGTGTCAGCTTCAAATGGTGTGATTCACATCATCGACAACGTAATCGTGCCTCCGACACGCAACCTTGTACAAATCGCTCAAGGTGATGCTAATTTCAGTGAATTGGTTTCATTGGTCTTAGCCGCTGACGCTTCGGTTTTGAGTGCATTATCGACAGCTTCGGCAAACGGTCTTACAGTTTTTGCTCCGACCAACGCAGCATTCACCGAATTATATAAAACTACACCAAAAGCTACTTTGTTAAACCCTGCCAACAAGGCTTTATTGACAAGCGTGTTATTGTATCACGTAGTGCCAGGTCGTGTTTTCTCGTCTGATTTACCAAACGTAACTGGCGAAGTAAGCACAGCAAATACAAGTGCAAAATTATCTTTCGATTTGGCGGGTGGTGCAAAAGTGAAAGGCAAAACAAGTGGTAACTCGAATATTACAAACGTAAACATTCTTGCTACCAACGGCGTTATTCATGTAATTGACAAGGTTTTATTGCCATAAATTTAATAGGGTTAATTTTGTTTGGGGGAGGTCATCAGAGTTTTCTGATGGCCTTTTGTTTTATAGAAATTCTCTATAATAAATTAATCTCTAAAACAAATGGCTCGATGCTGTCGTTATGAGACTGTGACTTGTGAGGTCAAATGCTTACTCAACCTCTCAAATTTTACTGCTGCTGAACTTTATAATGATTTCCTCTTTGCCAGTGTGATATTGATAATGACAGTTAACTCTAACAAGTAGATGAAGGTTTTAATATTGGAGGATAAAGTAACATCGGGAGAAAAAGTGTCTAATCTTCTTAGAAATTATGATAAAGCAATCGAGGTCGATACCGTAAGCACACTCAGAGAAGCATTCAACTGGGTCAAAATCAACCAGCTAAGCGATTCAAAAAGTGGTTACAAAAACCGTTTTTTGGTAAAAACTGGCAATAATATCCTCTTCAAAAACGTAGAAGAAATTGCCTACTTTTTTGCCGATGATAAAATCGTTTATTTGGTCTGCAACGATGCCAAGCAATACATTGTAGATTATCGTTTAGAACAATTGGAGAATCTGCTCGACCCCCATAAATTTTATCGTGCAAATCGTAAGTTTTTGGTAAAAATTGATTCGATTCAACGTATAAAATCTCTTTCAAATAGCCGTTTGCAGTTGTTTTTGAAGCCGAGTATCGAGCAAGATATTTTTATCAGCAAAGACAAAATCAAAGAATTTAAGACTTGGCTCGACCAGTAAATGCCCAACAAGCTTCTGACAAACGCTCAATATCGGTTTGCTCATGCCAAGCATTTATCACAATTCTCGTATTGGTATTACCCGTTTTGGCAGGGTACGTGAAATGATAAACGAAAATGCCTTCGTTGAGCAAAAAATCGTATAAATCATTGCGAGAAGTCCAATAAACAGGATAATCCCGCTGCCATTCAAGTAGTTGATTATCAGTCATTAATTGATTGAAATAACGAATATTCCCTCGTAATTTTTGGAGGTTCTGCTTGTACAATTCTCTCGATTGAATCAATGCCCACAAAATAGACGGAGCAATTGGCGAACAAGCCGAATAAAAAACCGATTCGTGGATTTGCTGGATAAATGCTTCGTCTGACAGCACAACTCCACCCACAACGCCCATCGCCTTGTGCAGTGATGCCGTAACGACCAACCTAACATTGGGTTTATGTTGTATTTTGCTGTAAATCCCTTCGCCATTTTTGCCCATTACGCCAATTCCGTGCGAATCATCAACTACCAATGTGATATTCTGGTTTTCGGGTAGGTGCATTACCCAATCAAAACTCATTTCTTCGTTCCGCAAGGCATCAACCGAATTACAAACAATGACTTTGGGAGTATCTGAGTAAGGAAAGTGTCGAATAAGCTCATTTGCCCAATCCATAAAAGGCATTTTCGGAGAATCAATCTTAGGTAAATGCCAATTAGCAGGGTGATTTTGAGGCGAATAAATGTATTGATGTCCGTGTAATTGATTGACAACCACTTGCCCAGCCAACATCCCCGACGAAAGCGTGATGGCGGCAGGTGCTTGGGCAAATTTGGCAAGGTATTTTTCGGCTTTTTCGTAGATTTCTAAACGCAGATTGCCATTTCGAGAACTCCCAAACGATGCACCGTAAACATCAAGCCCTGATTTTATTAATTGCTGAAACTCAACACTTTCTGATAAACCCAAATAGGATGTGCCACTAAAAAATAAATATTCTTTACCATCAATCAGAATCGTTCGGCTGGGTTTATGGTCAATTACGTGCATTGAGAATCAAAATGATTTAGTATTTTTGTAAAAAACGGTACGAAAATGATAAAAAGCGTTGATTTTGAACAAGTTATCATTCAAGGTATAAAAGGACTTCCTAAGCAATATTTGAGCGAGGTAGCTGATTTTGTGTTGTTTATCCGTCAAAAATCGCTACAAAAAAAAGATTTTTATGACTTAGAAGCAATACAAAAAGATATGAGCTTGCTTAATGAGCGAGAATTGAGTCATCTTGAAGATGAATTTAAAGATTTCGATAAAGATTTTCCGAAAGAATGATTAAATACGTAACAGACACAATGGCTCTTGTGTCTTATATTGGCAAAAGACGTTTGCCTGTATCCACCAAACAGATTTTTCAAAGTGCCGATGCCAATTTAGTTGAGATATTGATACCATCGGTAGTTTTCTTTGAAATTCATTACCTCTTTGAGCGAAGTAGAATAGATGTCTCGCCCAATGACGTCTTACAACATCTTGCAAAATACCCTTCTTTTAAAAAGCAAGACCTTTCCTTTGAGATTGTTTCTAAAGCCTTTGCGATTAATGATATACCTGAGCTGCACGACCGTTTGATTGGTGGTACAGCTCATTATTTTGATGTAGAATTAATTACAAACGACCCACTTATTCAAGCATCACAATTTGTAAAAACTGTTTGGTAAGCCTCACCCCTTCGGATACGAATAGCCTTTTCTATAATCACGGCTCAACAGCTTATTAGCCGCAGAGTCGTTGATGATGATTTCTTTATTGGCATCCCACTCGATGCTTTTGCCGTGCTTCATCGAGAGATTCCCCAAAAGGCTCATTGAGGTCGAGCGATGCCCAAACTCAATATCGGCCGTTGGTCTATCTCCCGATTTAATACAACGCAGCAAATCAGCCCAAACCAAATCAATATTTTGCTGGTCGGGGGCATTCAATTTTGCATCTTCATGAATAATCTGTTTCTTTTTATCGGCAGGATAGAATGTCCAGCCATCGAGCCAACCCATGTGAAAAGTACCTTCGGTTCCGTAAAAATAGACTCCTACGTTGCTTTTTTCGGCTTCGTTCGAGGCAAAAAGGCGGTGTTCCCACTCGACTTTGAAATTCTCAAAATCATAAACCGCAATCTGGTGGTCGGGGGCATCGGTATTATCTTTTTTGATGGCACGCCCACCAGTCGAGTAAATTTTCTTCGGAGCTTTTTCTTCCATGCACCACAAAATCTGGTCGAACCAATGCACACCCCAATCTCCGATTTGACCATTGGCAAAATTCATGTGCTGTCTAAAACCTCTCGGATGAATAGATTGATGATAAGGCACCATTGGAGCTGGCCCGCAGTAAGCATCCCAATCAAAACCCTGCGGAATATCCTTGGCAGGAGTCATTTGACCAGAACCGCCACCGTAATGTACAAAGGTGCGAATCATACCGATTTGCCCAACTTTACCCGAACGAATAAAATCACGTCCCGAAACATTGTGCGGCGAATATCGACGGTGAAAACCCACTATACAAACCCGATTGTTGCGTCGTGCCGCTGCCACGATGGCTTTACCTTCGTTGAGCGTATGACTAATCGGTTTTTCGAGATAAACGTGAGCCCCTGCATTCATGGCATCAATCGCAATCAGTGCATGCCAGTGGTCGGGCGTGGCATTTATCACGATTTCGGGTTTCTCTTTTTGTAACAATTCACGGTAATCTTTGTAAAGTTTGGGTTGGTCATTGCACAATTTATTGACTTCTTCTTGGCATTTTTTGAGCTGAGATTCGTCAACGTCACAAAGAGCCACAACTTGGGTTTCGCCCGAACGGATGGCTTCTCGCAAGATATTTGTACCCCACCATCCCGAGCCAATGAGTGCAACTCGGTATTTGGATTGATGGGCAAATGTGATAAACGGACGAGCCAAAACGGCTGCACCAGCCAATGCTGACGTACGGAGAAATTCTTGGCGATTCATTTTATGGTCGAATAGTTTTTGTAATGGGTGAAAATAGACAGAAACGGTTTATATTGCAAACATTTTTAGAAATTGACCTAATATTTATGGACAAACAAAGCTCTCCTGCCGACTACATAAAGCTACATTTTATTGTTGTAATCTTAGGATTTACGGCGATTCTTGGCAGACTAACCGAAACTTCCTCTCTGGGAGTAGTATTTTGGCGAACACTCCTGGCGGCAGTTGGGATGTATGTCACGGCTCGAATCTTGAAAAAAGACCTTTCGATTTCGTTCCGAAAAGCCCTGCCGTTGATTGGCATCGGGGCCGTGATGTCGTTGCATTGGATGTGCTTTTTTGGTTCGGCACGAGCCGCCACGATAGCCGTTAGCTTGGTTACATTCTCGACCACTTCATTTTTTACGAGTCTGCTTGAGCCATTCATCATGAAGAAAAAAATCTCTTGGATTGAGGTCTTCTTAGGGGTTTTGGTCGTAATCGGGATGTACTTTGTTTTCAAATTTGAAGGTAAATACCTCACAGGCATTATAATTGGGCTGATTGGGGCAGTTTTAGCCACAATTTTTTCATCGTTCAATGCCCGATTAGCCCACGAATACGAGCCGCAACTCATTACATTTTACGAAATTGTGGGGGCGTTTTTGTCGTGTATTATATATATTCCGCTCATCTTATTCATTACCAAAGATGATTTTCAATTGATTCCGACTGGTAATGATTGGCTTTGGTTGGCAGTTTTGGGATTTGTCTGTACGGTTTATCCATACATCGAAATGATAAAACTACTCCGCAAATTCAGTGCTTATATGCTCAATCTTTCGATAAATATGGAGCCAATCTACGGGATTTTGCTCGCATACGTGATTTTTGGAGAAAAAGAAAAAATGACTGGTGGGTTCTACATCGGCGGTGCATTGATTTTGGCTTCGGTTCTGTTGTATCCTGTCTTGAAATCATTTAGTTCAAAAGAAAAATAATTTTTAGAACAATTGTTCTAATTTAAAATATTTAGTACATTTGTTCTAAAATTAAAAACTTCGACATTATGACATACACAAGCAGCGGATTTAAAGACAAAGTGTTTTTCCGCAATATGATAATTGCCATTTTGGGTGCAGTTCTTTCAGTTTATGTGATTTTTCATACCGAAACAGGCTATGCTGCCATGTCGGTTATCTCGATAAGTAGTTTTGTAATTGGATTTTTGGAGCCTCGCCGAGGATGGGTTTTGGCATTGATTCAAGCCACAATTATTGTTTTATGTTGGCTGATTCAGCCTTTTACTCCTGCAGTAAAAGACTTAGCCATGTTTGCCTCGTACGCTTCGATTGGTATCACGTTGTTTTTTAGCTTTGTAGCTGGTAGGCTGGGGAGGATGTTTGAAAATTGAGATAATCTCAAAAATCTTACAATAAATCGCATTAAATTCTACAATTTCGTCTCCGAAAATTAGGATTGAATAGCAGGTTGTTGAAGACCGTACCACGATAATACTTATATTTGAATCGAAGTATGGTCTTCATTAACAATTATTCATCCTAAACTAATGAAACAAATATCAGTTTTCGTTTTGATTTTCTTGACTGCTTTTGGAGCAATTGCCCAAAACAAAAAGAAAACAAAAGCTTCTCCAACCACTACTACAACGGTTGTGCAGGCTCCAAAGCCCCCACAAATCAACTACGACAGTACTTTTAAAGCACTCAAATGGCGAAATATCGGCCCATTCCGTGGCGGTCGTTCGGTGGCAGTTTCGGGCGTAGTTGGTAATCCACAAGTGTATTACATGGGTACAACTGGCGGAGGACTTTGGAAAACTACCGACGCTGGACTTAATTGGACAAATATCTCGGACGGTTATTTCAAAACTGGTTCGGTTGGGGCGGTTTCGGTGGCCGAATCTGACCCGAACGTTGTGTACGTGGGTATGGGTGAACACGCTCCTCGTGGCGTGATGACCTCTTACGGCGATGGCGTTTATAAATCGACCGATGCAGGAAAAACTTGGACAAAGTTGGGTCTTGACCTTACTCGTCATATTTCTCGCATCAGCATTCACCCACAAAATCCTGATGTTGTTTATGTGGCGGCACAAGGTGCATTGCACGGTGCTGGCGAAGAAAGAGGCGTTTACAAATCAATTGATGGTGGTAAAACGTGGAAAAAGACGCTTTTTGTTGATAATAACACAGGCTGTTCGGATTTAAGCATGGACATGACGAATCCGAGAATTATGTATGCTGCCATGTGGGACCACCGTCGTTTGCCGTGGCAAATGGTGAGCGGTGGCAAAGGCAGTGGCTTGTATAAATCGGTTGATGGTGGCGAAACTTGGACAAAACTTGATAAAGGTTTGCCAAAAGAATTGGGTAAAATGGGAATTGTAGTTTCGAGAGCTAATCCGAACCGAGTTTTTGCGGTCATTGAATCTGATACCGAAAAAGAACAAGGTGGCGTTTTCCGCTCCGACGATGCAGGAAAATCTTGGACTCGTGTAAGCAAAGACCACCGTACGGTTCAACGTGCGTGGTATTATATTGAAATCTTTGCCGACCCAACCAACGAAAATATTGTTTATGTACTCAATTCTCCCGCCCTCAAATCTATTGATGGTGGCAAAACCTTCACTCGTGTTTTTGGCGGAACCCACGGCGACCACCACGACTTGTGGATGAATCCGAGAGATGGTAAAAACATGGTTTTAGCAAATGACGGTGGTGCAGCCGTTTCGTTCAATGGCGGACAATCATTTTCTCCACAAAACCAAATGCCTACGGCTCAGTTTTACCGAATCAATGCCGATAATTTGTTTCCATACCGAATTTATGGCGGTCAGCAAGATAATACTTCGGTCATGATTCCGAGTCGAGTGACGAATGGTGGTGGTATCCGTGAACGTGACTGGGAATATTCGGCAGGAGGTGAAAGTGCATTTTTAGCATTCGACCCCGACGCCCCTCGTTACGTGATGGGCGGTAGTTATCAAGGAACAATCGAATTACTTGATTTGCAAAATAAAGAAGGAAAAGGCGTAATGACAGCCCCGATTCAATACCAAGCCTTGAAAGCGAAAGAGATGAAGTACCGCTTCAATTGGAATGCTCCAATCATCTACTCAAAACGTGAAAAAGCCTATTATCATGCAGGAAATGTGGTTTTGAAAACAACCGATTTGGGCAAAACTTGGACGGAATTTTCGACTGATTTAACGCGAAAAGATACAACCAAACTCGGTTTAGGCGGAGCTCCCTATACCAACGAAGGTGCAGGTGGCGAAAACTACGCAACGATTTCGTATCTAATTGAATCACCCAACGAAGCAGGTGTTTTTTGGGCAGGTAGCGATGATGGCTTGGTGCATATCACAAAAGACAATGGCAAAACTTGGACAAATGTGACACCAGCTGGCCTCGAAGAATGTTTGGTGAATGCAATTGAGGTTTCGCCTCACGACAACGCAACGGCATATATTGCTACACATCGCTACAAACAAAATGATTTTACGCCTTCTATCTATAAAACAACCGATTACGGAAAAACTTGGACAAAGATTACAGAAGGAATTCCGTACGGAGCGTGTGTGCGTGTAGTTCGTGAAGATTCTCAACGAAAAGATTTGCTTTTTGCGGGAACGGAAACTGGTTTTTATGTATCAATGAATGGCGGTAAGAATTGGTCGAATATGCAATTGAACCTTCCGATTACGCCAATTACCGATTTGAAAGTCCACCAAAATGATTTGATTGCCTCAACTCAAGGTCGTTCGTTTTGGATTTTGGATGACTTAGCTCCGATTAGAGAACTAAAAGGTGAGTTATCAAAAGATAGTTTGACGGCTTTCACTCCCGAAGATGCCTACCGAGTTTCGGGGCGTAGCTCGCTTGATAAAGTAAGCGAAGATGACGACGAAAACACTTCATCTTTCGGAGAAAACCCTTCTACGGGCGTAGTTTTCTATTACAGTTTGCCAGCCAAACCCGATACTTCGTTGGTCTTGACATTAGAAATCAGCAATGCAAAAGGGGAAATCGTAAGAACTTACAGCAGCAAAAAAGAGAAAGATTTTGAAGTTTACCCAGGTGGCCCATCGCCCGACCCAACGCTCCTTGTGAAAGGTGGCATAAATCGTTTTGTGTGGGATATGCGTGCCGAAACCATCAAAGGTATTCCGAAAGTATTTATCGAAGGTAGTTATGATGGCCGTAAAATGTCGCCAGGTAGCTATTCGGCTAAATTTACTTACGGAAAACAAATTAAAACTGTACCTGTAAAAATCCTTGCCGACCCACGCATCAATGCAACAGCCGCCGATTATCAAGACCAAGAAAATACGCTCAAATCGCTCGAAAATAGCGTAAATGATATTCACGAGTCAATCGCCAAAATGCGTAAGATTTCTAAGCAAATCAGCGAAGTAAGCAGTCTTTTGGCTACAAAAACTGAGCTAAAAGCAGTAGTGGATGCAGGAAATGCGATTGTGAAGAAAATCAAAGTTTGGGAAGAAAAATTGATACAAAACAAAGCCGAATCGAACGATGATATTATCAATTTCAAGAATATGCTAAGTGCCGATTATATTTTCGTAAGAGGCGAAGTTGATTCAAATGTACCAACCGTTACAAGCGGACAGAAAAAGCAACTGGCCGCCCTCGATGCTCAATGGAATGTACTAAAAACCGAAATGAATGATTTGATTACAAAAGACATTGCGGCTTACAATAAACTTTGTGCCGAGAAAGTAATCAGCAAAGTGATTATTCCTTAATATTTTATGCTAATACTAACTTGATGGCACATCTGCAAAGGTGTGCCATTTTTGTTTTTAGATTAATTATCAACGCATTGATTAGCAACTAACTAATAATAAGTTCTACCAAATTTTTAACTGCATTTTTGAAATTTACTTAATTTTTTTTCAAAATACTTAATTTTTTTATACGAATATTTGGTTTTTTTGATATATTTGTACATATATTATCAGATTTGAATAGCTCAAAGTAGCGGCCTAAAACTATTTTCAAAATTTATACGTTTCTGATTTTGAGATGCTTTTTGGTTTCAAATCATATTAATATCAAACTCCAAATACTATAAACTGTGACCCTTATTAAGTCTATTTCGGGCATCCGAGGTACAATCGGAGGCAAAAGCGGTGATGCCCTTACACCATTAGATGTGGTGAAGTTCGCGGCTGCTTATGGAGCTTGGTTAAAGCAAAAAAACAACCAAAATTTAAAAATTGTCATTGGGCGTGATGCTCGTCTTTCGGGCAAAATGATTAATGATTTGGTCTGCTCTACTCTTGTGGGTATGGGTTTTCATATCATTGATTTAGGTCTTTCTACAACACCAACTGTCGAAATCGCCGTACCGCTCGAAGAAGCTGCGGGTGGAATCATCCTGACGGCAAGTCATAATCCGATTCAGTGGAATGCCCTAAAATTGCTTAACGAAAAAGGTGAATTTATTTCGGGAGCAGATGGGGAAGAACTACTCAAAATAGCCGAAGATGAATCTTTTGAATTTGCCGATGTAAAACAACTCGGTAAAGTAGAAGCAAAGGATGGCTATTTTGAAAAACACATTCAGATGATTCTGGATTTGCCATTGGTTGATAAAGCGGCTATCGAAAAAGCGAATTTCAAGATTGCGGTAGATGCCGTAAACTCGTCGGGTGGAATCGTTATTCCGATGTTGTTGCGTGCATTGGGGGTTGCCGAGGTTAAAGAGATTTACTGCGAACCTACGGGTCTTTTTGCTCATAATCCTGAGCCATTACCAGAGAATATGCGTGAGATTTCGAGCGAGGTGCGTCGTGGAGATTACGATTTAGGTATCGTTGTTGACCCCGATGTAGATAGATTGGCGTTTATTTGCGAAGACGGAGAACCTTTCGGCGAAGAATATACGCTCGTTGCGGTTGCTGACTATATCTTGCAAAGTACTAATAAAAAAGGCTTGACGACAGTCTCGAATATGTCTTCGACGATGGCACTCAAAGACGTAACCGATAAAGCACAAGGTGAATACCACGCAGCTGCGGTAGGAGAGGTGAATGTCGTAACAAAAATGAAAGCCGTTGGGGCAATCATCGGTGGTGAAGGCAATGGAGGTATTATTTATCCAGAATTACACTACGGTCGTGATGCCTTGGTGGGTATCGCACTTTTCTTGACTCAATTAGCGAAATTTGGTAAACCAGTAGGATTTTTGCGTAAGACGTATCCGAATTACCACATTGCTAAGAAGAAAATCGAATTGACTCCCGACATCAATGTAGATGAAGTTTTGGAGGAAATCAAACAAAAATATGACCGATATCCGATAAATACCGAAGATGGGGTCAAGATATTATTCAATAAAGAGTGGGTTCATTTACGTAAATCTAATACCGAGCCTATTATCAGAATCTATGCCGAATCGGAGTTTGAGACAACAGCCTCAAACCTTGCCGATAAAATCATCCAAGACATCAAAGAGGTGATTACCCAGACGGCGTAAGGTATTTATGGAACGTGAAATAATATACTTTAGACATTATTTTGAGGAGTTTTATGATTCTCTCCCCCAAAAAGTGCGAGAGAAGTATCGTTATGTTTTGTATATTATTGAGAATATACAAAAAGTACCCGAAAAGTTTTTGAAACAAATAGAAGGTACGAAAGGATTATACGAAATTAGAGTAGAATTTGAGAGCAATATATACCGAACATTTTGCTTCTTTGATGCAGGACGCTTGGTTATATTGCTCAATGGTTTTCAGAAAAAAACTCAGAAAACTCCAAAAAATGAAATAGTTTTGGCAGAACGTTTGATGAAGGAATATTTTGAAAATAAATAATTATGGATAAAAATAATATGCCAAATAGTTGCACCCCTGTCGAAACATTATTTGAAAAACATCACGGCAAACTGGGTAGTGACGAAAGAAACTTGCTCGAAGAAGAAGCTAAAGCATTTATGATAGCCGAAATGCTAAAAGAAGAACGCCGATTGGCTAAACTCTCACAAGAAGAATTAGCAAAGAAAACAGGTACAAAGAAAAGTCTTATTGCTCGCTTGGAACGGGGCAAAAATGACCTTTCTATGAGTATGATAAACTTGCTTTTTGAAACTGGTTTTGGTAAAGCGTTCAACTTGTAAATTACCATTTCTACAAACTCCCACTTCGCCCTCCATCTACTGGTAGATTGATTCCATTGATAGAAGCCGCTGCTGGCGTACACAAAAACACTGCCGCTGCCGCCACTTCTTCGGGAGTAGCAAATCTGCCGACTGGAATGTCTTTAATTAATTGGTTTTCAACTTCTTCAATCGAAATACCAAGTGTATTAGCTCTCATTTCATTGACAAACTGCAAGCGACCTGTCAGTGTATAACCCGGTAAAACGTTATTGACTGTAATCCCGAATTTACCCAATTCGAGCGATAATGTCTTTGCCCAACTGGCTACCGCCCAGCGAATAGTATTTGAAACACCCAAGCCGACAATCGGCTGCTTGACCGAGACCGAAATGATATTCACGATTCTGCCAAAACCTGCATTTTGCATACTCGGTACACAAGCCTGAGCCAAAATCTGATTGCAAACCAAATGTTGCTGAAAAACGGCCTCAAATTGTTCGGTCTGGGCTTCGATGATTGGTCCGCCCGACGGCCCACCTGTGTTATTTATCAAAATATGTACTTCAGGATTCTTCTGTAGATACTTCTCAATACGTTGTTTGACTTGTTTCGGATTCGCGAAATCAGCTACAATAAAACTATGTTTTTGCCCTCTTTTCTTAGGTAATTCTGTCAAAACTTCTTTTAATTTTTCGGCATTTCGAGCCATAAGCGTAACGTTTGCACCTAATTGGGCCAACTCTATAGCCGTTGCTTTGCCGATTCCTTGGGTACTGCCACAGACGATGGCAGTTTTATTCGTTAAATTAAGATTCATGAATTTCTTTGCTTTTAATATTCTACAATCCAATCAGCGATTTAGTTCTTCAATCATTCGCAGATACAGTTTTTCGACTTTGGTTCTTGCCCACGGAGTTTTGCGGAGGAATGTTAAACTCGATTTCAATGATGGATTATTACCAAAACAATTAACAGGTACGTGATAATACAATTGGTCGAACCCGTAGTAATCTATCATTTGTTTGAGCATCATTTCGAGCGTAACACCATGAAGAGGGTCTTTTGATTGAGATTGCTGCATTATGAATCGTTAAAATTTGTACAAAAATCCAAAAAAATATCGTTCCGAAAACTTTTCTCACCGATATTTCGTACTTAATAGCATAAACAAATATGTTTTTTCACTGTTTGATGTATTTAAAATGAAAACTATTTTTAAAGCTCCCCTTTTGCTGTTATTTTTTGCTTTGAGCAGTTGTTTTGCTGTCGAGGCTCCTACCTCAACCGCCGAGCCTATCAGCCACGAAATTTTCGATAAATTATTGAAGAAATACGTTGATAATAAAGGATTTGTCAACTACGCAGGATTCAAAAAAGACCGTTCTGAACTCAAAAAATACCTCGAATTAGTCTCAGAAAATGCCCCAAACGATAAGTGGAGCAAAGATGAGCAATTGGCGTACTGGATAAACGCTTACAACGCCTATACGATTGAGCTGATTTTGGAACATTATGATAAGGGAATAAAAAGTATAAAAGACATTGGCGATAAAATTAAAATTCCGTTTGTGAATACCCCATGGGACATCAAGTTTATCACGATTGGGGGTAAAAAAATGGATTTGAACAATATCGAACACGGAATCATCCGTAAGAAATTCGACGAACCACGCATACACTTTGCTTTGGTCTGTGCCGCAAAATCGTGCCCACCACTGCGAAACGAGGCCTTTGTGGCATCCAAACTTAATCAGCAATTAGACGACCAGGGCGTTGATTTTCTGAATGATTCGTACAAAAATCAGGTTACTAAATCTGAGATGAAACTGTCTAAATTGTTTACGTGGTACGGCGGCGATTTCACCAAGAAAATGCCGATTATAGATTGGGTCAATAAATATTCAAAGGTAAAAGCCGATAAAAACGCTTCGTCGTCGAGTCTTGATTATAATTGGGAGTTGAACGGAAAGTAAGTTTTAAAACCTTAACAAAAACGGCTTGAAAATACATTTCAAGCCGTTTTTGTTTTGAATGTATTACTAAAACAATACATTTGTCTTGATACATTCATCAATCAAAAAATCTCAGAAATGGACACCATCAGACACCACGAGCATTTGCACGATTCTCACAATGAAGCTCACTTGAAAAGTTCGGATTTTATCACCGACATCGTTATCGGTATGTCGGATGGTCTAACTGTGCCTTTTGCTTTGGCGGCGGGTTTGAGCGGAGCCGTCTCAAATACCGAATTGGTGATTGCGGCAGGTATTGCCGAGATTGTGGCGGGGTCGGTAGCGATGGGGCTTGGTGGATATTTGGCAGGGCAAACCGAGATTGAGCATTATGAATCTGAACTAAAACGTGAATATGATGAGGTAGAACGCCTACCCGAACGCGAAAAACAAGAAGTAAAAGAGGTTTTTGCCGAGTTTGGGTTAAGCGAAAACCTCCAGAATGCAGCAGTGGAGGAGTTATCGAAAGATAAAAAGAAGTGGGTTGATTTTATGATGAAGTTTGAACTTGGACTCGAACAACCCGACCCAAAAAGAGCTACCAAAAGTGCTTTTACGATTGGTATCGCATATATTTTGGGTGGAATCGTGCCGCTTTCGCCGTATTTCTTTACCGAAGACCCGCAGACAGGTTTGGCTTATTCGGCAGTTACGACACTGATATGCTTGTTTATTTTTGGGTATTTCAAGAGCAAAATCACCGGACAGCAACCACTCAAAGGAGCCATAAAAGTTATGCTGATTGGAGCTGCTGCGGCTGGGGCGGCGTTTTCGGTGGCGAAGTTGTTTGGCTAAAAATCCGATAAATCACCAGAGATTGATTGTTTTGAGCCATTATTTTTATTAAACTTGCATATAAATGATTGAGTTATGCTCGAAATCGGTAGAAAAAGACATCCTAAAATCAAAAAAATACCTTCGTATCTTATCTACGAAGAAATGAATGGTATTGCCCTTCCGTACAAGGGTTTTAGGGATGTTTTGGCTGGAAAGAAAAAAGCCGAAGAAATTATGGGAAGTAGTTCTTTACAATCTATTTTGGTTTATACTATTGGGTTTTATATTGGTAGTCTTATTAATCGAAAAAAATATCGTATTGGCAGTAATGAAGCTGGTTTGCATATCGCAGCTGGAGATAATTTAGCAAATGATATTGTCATATTTGAAAAAGAAAACCTTGTTTTAGACGATAAATATTTCAAGAAAGCCCCAAAAATTGTTGTTGAGATTGATGTAAAGATAGATTTGAGCCAGACTGAGTGGACGAATGAGTGGGATTATGTTATCGAAAAATCTCAAAAAATGCTTGATTTTGGTGTTGAACGAGTTATCTGGATTACGACCAAATCAAAGAAAATATTTGTTAGTAGTAAAACCGAAAGATGGTATATGGTAGATTTCAATGAAGATATTCCTTTGGTCGATGATGTCGTCTTAAACCTCGCTAATGTCTTAGCCCAAGAAGATATTGTATTCTGATAGCCAGTTTTATGGTGCTTAAAATGAGCCGTCAGATTTTAACTGACGGCTTTTTTTATTCACTGCCCCAAATTCATTAATTTTGTGTTTTATTAGAATCACGGATAAAGCAAATCGCGGCTCCGTTGTTCATTTTTCCGATAAATATATGATTTCAAAAACGTATAGTCCAAAAGAAATAGAAAACAAGTGGTATCAGTATTGGACTGATAACAAATTCTTTGAGTCTAAACCAAATCCCGATAAAGAGCCGTACACCATCGTGATTCCGCCACCAAACGTTACGGGTGTGCTGCACATGGGGCATTTGCTCAATAATACCATTCAAGACGTACTTATCCGTAAGGCACGTATGGAGGGCAAAGAAGCCCTTTGGGTACCCGGAACCGACCACGCCTCTATCGCAACCGAGGCAAAAGTCGTGAATATGCTCAAAGAAAAAGGAATCAACAAAACTGACTTGTCGAGAGAGGAGTTTTTGAAATATTGTTGGGAATGGACCGATAAATACGGTGGAATCATCTTGCAGCAACTTCGTAAATTGGGTGCGTCGTGTGATTGGTCTCGTACTCGTTTTACGATGGAGCCAAGCCTTTATGATGCCGTGATTGATGTTTTTATTGACCTTTATAACAAAGGAGATATTTATCGTGGACACCGCATGGTAAACTGGGACCCGCAAGCCAAAACGGTGGTTTCGGACGAAGAAGTCATCATGAAGGATGTTCAGCAAAAATTGGTTTATATCCGTTACCAAATTTCGGGTAGTGAAGACGGAATCACGATTGCCACCGTTCGTCCCGAAACTATCATGGCCGATTCGGCGATTTGCGTACATCCCGAAGACGAAAGGTATAAACATTTGATTGGTAAAAAAGCGTTGATTCCGATTATCAATCGCGAGATTCCGATTATTGCCGATGAATACGTTGAGCGTGAATTCGGAACGGGTGCTTTGAAAGTTACGCCAGCCCACGACCAAAACGATTACGCTTTGGGACAAAAACATGGTCTCGAAATCGTTGATATTTTGACCGAAGACGGAAAACTTAACGAAAAAGCACAGATTTTGGTTGGGGAAGACCGTTTTGCGGCTCGCAAGAAAATCATTCCGATGCTCGAAGAAGGTGGATATATTGTCAAAATCGAAGATTATAAATCTACCGTCGGAACATCGGAGCGTACGGGTGCTGTAATCGAACCGAGACTGTCGATGCAGTGGTTTTTGGCAATGAAACGTATCAGCCAACCGGCTTTGGAGAATGTGATGAACGACACCATCAAACTGATTCCGCCGAAGTTTAAGAATACGTATAACTATTGGATGGAGAATGTGCGGGATTGGTGTATCAGCCGTCAGTTGTGGTGGGGGCATCAGATTCCGGCCTTTTATATGCCAGACGGAACATGTATCGTTGCCAAAAACAAGAAAGAGGCTCTTAAAATTGCTCGAAATAAATACCAGCTTTTTGCCCTTAGCGAAAAAGACCTTACGCAAGACCCCGACGTTTTAGATACGTGGTTTAGCTCGTGGCTCTGGCCGATTTCGGTTTTTGATGGCTTGCAAGACCCTAATAATGAGGATATTAGCTATTATTATCCGACCAATGATTTGGTAACTGGGCCAGATATTCTATTCTTTTGGGTTGCCAGAATGATTATTTCGGGATACGAATATCGTGGAGAATTCCCATTCAGAAATGTTTATTTGACGGGTCTTGTTCGTGATAAACAAGGACGCAAGATGTCGAAATCGTTGGGGAATTCGCCCGACCCGCTCGAACTAATCGAAAAGTTTGGTGCTGATGGCGTTCGCACTGGTTTGTTGTTTAGTAGTCCAGCTGGTAACGACTTGCTTTTTGATGAAAAACTATGCGAGCAAGGACGTAACTTCTGTAATAAAATTTGGAATGCGTTTAGGCTGGTAGATGGTTGGAGTACCGAAAATGGAGAAAGAAAACAGGGCAACGATTTAGCGGTTGCGTGGTTCCGTTCTCGCTTAAATCAGGTTATTCCAGAGATTCTCGACCATTATGAAAAATTCAGAATGTCGGATGGGCTTCTGGCATCTTATAATTTAGTTTGGGATGATTTCTGTTCGCAATACCTCGAAATGATTAAGCCAGCTTATATCGACGGGCAAGCCCAGCCGATTGACCAAGCTACTTATGATGCAACGCTCGAATTCTTTGATGAATTGATGCGTTTGTTGCACCCGTGGATGCCGTTTATTACCGAAGAAATTTGGCAAAATATCAAGCAAAGAGGCGAAAATGAATCAATTTGTAAGGCGGCCTTCCCAAGAGGAGGAGAGGTAAATATCGAAATTTTAGAAGATTTTTCTATTTTGTCAGAATTGATTTCGTTTATTCGTAACACCCGAAATGCCAAGCAGATTTCGCCGAAGGATACATTGAATTTAACAATTTATTCCAAAAAAGTAGCCCGTTATCAAAGTTTAATCTCATTAATTGAGAGAATGGGAAATATTAGGACAATAGATTTTAATGAACGGGGAATTAATGGGATATTACAAGTAATTAAAAATGATGAATTCATTTTATGGGGTGTTGCAATTGAAAAGGCAGTTAATGATGTCTCTTATAAAAATGGTTTAGTATTAGAACTGGATTATACTGAAGGTTTCAAAAAATCCGTTTTAGCGAAACTCTCAAACGAACGTTTTGTGGCAAATGCCAAGCCCGAAATCGTAGAAAATGAGCGTAAAAAACTCGCAGATGCCGAAGCTAAAATCAAGGCTTTGGAGGAAGAGTTGAAAAAATTGGGTTAGAAATATTATAGGAACACGCCGCGGCGTGTTCCTATAATTCAAACAATTATTTCACCACCTAACCTGCCCATCGCCGTAGCAAACCCATTTTTCGGTAACGAGTTTTTCGAGGGCAAATGGCCCACGGGCGTGGAGTTTCTGGGTAGAAATTCCGATTTCGGCACCTAATCCAAACACCCCACCATCAGTAAAGCGAGTCGAAGCATTGTGGTAAACTGCTGCTGCATCTACATCTCTCAAAAACCGTTCGGCAAGTTCGATATTTTGTGTAATGATTGATTCTGAATGCCGCGATGAATAGTTTTGGATATGTTCTAAGGCTTCATCAATACCATTTACGGTCTTGATTGAGATTTTGTAATCGAGCCATTCACGACCAAAATCTTCGGGTACAGCTTCGTATAATCTATCGTAATTTGCTTTCTTCAACACTTCAAATGCTTGATTATCGGCATAAACTGCTACGCTCCATTTTTTAAAATCTTCGCAAAGCATTGGCAAGAAAACATCGGCGATGGCCCCATCGACCAAAATACAATCTAAAGAATTACAAACCGAAGGGCGTGAAACTCGGGCATTGACAACAATATCTTTGGCTTTTGCCAAATCGGCAGTAGCTTCTACGTAGGCATGGCAAACCCCTGCACCAGTTTCGATGGTAGGAATGAGTGAATTCTGACGCACAAATTGTATCAGGGCATCGCTACCACGAGGAATAATTATATCGACGTAGCGGGTAGCCTTCAAGAGTTCGTCAACGAATTTTCTATCGGTTGGTAAAAGCAAAACAGCGTTTTTATCAACTCCAAATTCTTCGAGAACGCTGTGGATTAATCCAACCAAACAAAGATTTGAGAAGTTGGCCTCTTTACCACCTTTCAAGACACAGGCATTGCCCGAACGCAAACACAGCGAAGCCACATCGAGCGTGACATTTGGTCGAGATTCATAAATCACGCCAACAACACCCAAAGCAACGTTTATTTTCTTGATTTTGAGACCGTTTTCTAAGATTTTTTCGGTCGAAACTACGTTAGTTGGGTCTGCTAAATCAGCCACCTGACGAAGCGATGCTGCCAAGTCTTCAATACGTTTTTCGGTTAGTAGCAATCTGTCCCACTTGGGGTCCGACTTGGGCATCAAGTCTAAATCTTTTTGATTTTCGGATATAATCAAATCTTTATTAGACATGACGACCTCTGCCAAACGAATTAGTAAATCACGGCGGCGTTGGTCGGATAAATTACGGACACCGATTGATGCCTTCTGCGTAGCTTGCAAAAGTGGTAAGATAGATTCCATTTTCTTTGGTTAAAAAGCAGTTTTGCTGTACGGTAGCAAATGTCATACAAATTTGAAGGAAATTATCAGAAAACGGAAAGAGAATGTGGATTTTGTGAGATAATCTTGACAGGGTCGGGTTTGCAAACCCGACCCTATGAAGTGAAGCTATTATTTAAACCTTATCCACCTCTGGATGCACCCAACCTTTGCGGTAGGGGCGACGCAGTAACGAAGTGGCCTCTTTATCGCCCACAACTTCTCGTTTCTTGGGGTCATACACGAGCGGTCGACCGTTGAGATTCATCGAAATATTAGCCAAAATACAACTTGCTGTCGAGATATGCCCTTCTTCAATATCGGCAACTGGACGGCTGTTATTTTCGATTGCCTTGATAAAATCAACCATGTGAAGCCTCGTTGCAGGTGCAGCGTTTAGCTCGATACGCTCCTCGGTTACGTCTTCGGGATATTTTTCTTTTTCGTAAACTACATCTTGATGAATCTTCTCGCCTTTGCCTTGTGGAACAAAATCGTACCGCATAGTGCTACCGTAAAGAGTTCCTTTTTCGCCGTACAAAATAAAAGCCCACGGATATTCAGGATTGGCAGGTGTTCCCCAAGAGCGATGTTGCCAAACGCAATTCAATTCATCGTATTCAAAAACAGCCGTTTGGGTATCGGCAATATTAGATTTTCCGTCTTTCTGAACAAAGATTCCACCCGTAGATGTAATTCGTTTTGGCCAGCCTAATTTAAGCATCCACCGAACCGTATCGAGCATATGAACGCACATATCGCCCATGATACCGTTGCCGTATTCGTTAAACGTTCTCCACCAACGGATGTGCGGTAGCCCATCATACGGACGCATCGGAGCGGGGCCTGTCCACATTTCGTAATCGAAGAAGTCAGGCACTGGCTCGGTCGGCGGATTCCCGTTGTTTCGCATGTGAAAATAACAACACATCTCGACGTGTGAAACCTTGCCCAAAAGCCCCGCATCGACGATGTTTTTCTTGGCGTCAATCAAGTGAGGGGTGCTTTTGCGTTGTGTGCCGACCTGCACCACACGGTTGTATTTACGGGCTGCGGCCACCATTGCCTCGCCTTCGATGACATCTACACTGATGGGCTTCTGCACATACACATGAGCCCCCGCACGCATGGCATCTATGGCCGTGAGTGCGTGCCAATGGTCGGGAGTGCCGATTAGCACAATATCCAACTTATTCTCGGCGAGCATCTTGCGATAATCGCCATAAAGTTTAGGTATTTTCCCTGATTTTTGGCGTTTACTGACGAGTTCGCCAGCAGCTGTGAGCATTTTTTTATCGACATCGCAAAGGGCTACTACCTCGACATCGGCAACTTGAATGAGCCGAAATAAATCGCTTTTTCCGTACCACCCTGTACCAATTAATGCAACTCGATAGATTTTTGCGGGTTTCAATGATTCAGAAGCCTTGACCCCCAAAGCCGAAAGTGCAAGTGTCGCCGTAGCACCATGCAGAAAAGTGCGGCGATTTATGAAGTAATTATTCATTTGTAAAATAGGTTGAAAAATTGTAAGGTTGAATATGGCTGGTAAGTTACGACTTTTGAGGAGAATAGAGAAATCGCAACAAACAAAAATCCCTTGATTGTCGTAACCAAGGGATTCTGCATAAAAAGACTTATTATTTTACCGAAAACTTATAAATCGTTGTTGTTTGATAAGTTTCACCTGGTTTTAAAGTAGTAGTCGGGAACTTCGGTTGATTCGGTGAATCTGGATAATGCTCGGTTTCTAAACAAAATCCGGTACGGAACTTAGCAGGTATTCCACCTTTAACAATTGCCGAACCATTCAAGAAATTTCCTGTATAGAACTGAACGGCTGGTTCGGTCGTCAAAACCTCCATAAATCGCCCCGTAGTTGCTTCATGAACCGAAGCCACGTTTTTGAGTTTATTGCTCGAATCTGTAAATACCCAGCAATGGTCGTAGCCTTTTCCGTATTTGATTTGGATGTCTTTTTCGTCGTTGATTCTCTCGCCAATTTTATGAGCTGTCGTAAAGTCGAACGGAGTACCCGCAACGGCTTTCAATTCGCCAGTCGGAATCAAGGTTTCATCAACGGGTACAAATTTATCGGCCAAAAGCGTCACTTCATGGTCGAGAATTTCTTTGCTGGCATCGCCCGTTAGATTGAAATACGTATGATTCGTAAGATTCACAACCGTTGTTTTATCGGTGGTTGCTTTATAATCAATCTTCAACGAATTATCTTTTTGAAGCGTGTAAATCACCTCAACATCTAACTTGCCTGGATAGCCCTCTTCGCCATCGGCCGAAGTGTAGTTTAGCTTTAATTGTGGTTCTTCGCCATCAATCGGAGTGGCCGCCCAAAGCACTTTATCAAAACCTTTTTTACCACCATGAAGGGCATTTACACCATTATTTTGGGCCAATGTGTATTCTTTACCTTCTAATGTAAATTTACCTTTGGCGATACGGTTTCCGTAACGACCTACCAAAGCACCAAAAAACGGAACACCTTTCAAATATCCGTCGAGCGAATCGCAAGCAAGAGTTACGTTTTCGTATTTGCCATTTTTATCTGGGGCGGTCAAGTTAGTGATTGTTCCACCATAGTTTGTAATCTGTACTTCCATGCCGTTTGCATTGCGAAGCGTAAAGAGGTCGGCTGTTGAGCCATCTGGCAGCTGACCATAGGCTACTTTTTCGATTTTGTTCACTTTTACTGAATCTGTTTGAGTGTTTTCGGATGTTTTTGATGTACAACTTTGCAACAGAACTACGCCACAAAGAATCACACCGAGTGTTTTTAAGTTCATAGTTTTAAGATTGAATTTTTAACGCTTTCCTAACAGCGTTTGATTGAATATTACCAAAATACTGTATAAATAAGTGTAAAGATACCACAAACAATCAATGCCCCAATCGCAAAGGTTGTATCAACTTTAAACCATTCTTTACGAACCTCAAATGCGTTGTCTTGGTCTTTGCCTTTTCCTTCAATTAAACTAATGGTGATGTGTACCAATGAGCAAATCCAGAAAACAACACCCATGCGATTGAGGAATGGGAAATCTGGATAAAAATGCTCGATAACTGCCGACAAGGCAATACTCAAAACAGCTGCCGCCAAAGCTCCATTGGCAGTGGCTTTTCTCCAGAAGAAACCGAGTAAGAAAATACTCAAGATACCCGGCGAAATGTATCCCGTATAAACCTGAATGTATTCAAACGCTTGTCCGAAATTAGCCAAGAGTGGGCTAACGATTAAGGCTATGATAAATGCAATGATGATAGCCACTCGACCTGTCCAAACGGTTTGTTTTTCGGTAAGATTTTTATTGAAGAATTTTTTGTGAATATCCAATACATAAATCGTAGAAATACTATTGGCTTTACCCGCCAACGATGCCACGATAGCGGCAGTAAGTGCAGCAAAAGCAAGGCCTTTTAGCCCGACTGGAAGTAGGTTTAATAAAACCGGATACGCATTATCGGGTTTTACGATTCCGTTTTGCGTGATTCCGTTCACGATAGAAGCATCGGCATTTTCTTGGAAAATCACAAAAGCTGCCAAACCCGGAAGCACCACAATGATTGGCATCAACATTTTCATAAATGCTGCAAACAAAACGCCATTTCGAGCCGTAGAAATATCGGCACCCAAAGCACGCTGAGTCATATATTGGTTACATCCAAAATAATTGAGGTTATTGACCCACTGACCGCCAATAATAAACATCATAATACCCGGCAATTGGCGGTAAGCATCAATAAATCCGCCTTTTCCATCATGAACTTGGTATTGATTCGGCTCAAAAATCATGTGTAAATGGCTATCTGCTTTTTGAGAAATGAGTTTTAATCCCTCAAAAACGCCCGAACCTGTTCCTACTTTATTCGACAGTAAATCAAGTGCTAAATAAGTTGTAGCCAATCCACCAAAAATCAAACAAACTACCTGAATCACATCGGTGTAGCCGATAACTTTCATTCCGCCAAGCGTGATGATTACGGCAAAGACTGTCAGGAAAATAGCACACGACATAAAGCTAAAGCCCGTCATTTTCTCTAAGCTCAATCCACCGAGATAGATGATTGAAGTTAGATTTACGAAAATGTACAAGAAGAGCCAAAAAACAGCCATAATTGTAGCCAAGCGTCCGTCGTAGCGTTTGGCCAAGAATTGCGGCATCGTAAATATCTTGTTGTTGAGATACATCGGCAGAAAATACACCGCCACAATCAAGAGTGAAACACCTCCCAAAAGCTCATACACCGAAATAGCAATCCCCAACTGAAACGCTTGTCCGCTCATGCCAATAAACTGCTCGGCCGAGATATTTGAAGCGATAATCGAAGCACCGATTGCCCACCAAGTAAGCGAGCCTTCAGCCAAAAAGAAGTCTTTACTATCGGCCGATTGTTTGCCTTTGTTTTTGTAAATCCAATAGCCGTAAGAAGAAACGATGACAAAATAAACCAAAAAGATAATGTAATCGAGGGTTTCGAGACCGAGAGCCATTCAAAAGTAATTTTTTAGGGTTAAACAAGATTTGTGAATATATCAATAAATTCTTTAAATAATTATATCCTGAATATCAATTCATCATTTTTTGCCAAAACAGTACCAGTTTCAGAATCCATCGAGAATCCTGAATTCAATTATTATCTAAATCTTTCTTTTGGTATAATTCTTATAATCTGGCACGAAGGTTTCGTATTCGGTGTGCATCAAGGTCGATGTCAGAATATAGTCTGCAGTGGCACGGTCGCATGCCATCGGGATATTCCAGACAACTCCCAAACGTAGAAGAGCTTTGATGTCGGGGTCGTGGGGTTGGGCTTCCATAGGGTCCCAGAAGAAAAACAAGATGTCGATTTTACCTTCGGCTATCAACGCACCAATCTGCTGGTCACCACCTAAAGGACCACTCAGAAGTTTCACAACCGATACATCGAGGGCTTCTTCAAGAAGCCGTCCTGTAGTGCCAGTAGCAAAAAGCTGGTGTTTCGATAACACGGTCTTATTGTAGATAGCCCAATCTATCAAATCATCTTTTTTGTTGTCGTGGGCTACCAATGCAATACGTTTTCTTGCCGAGATTACCTTGGTAATGAATTTATCCGACATGAGTAATAAACACTAAAAGTTTGTATAAGTAAATTTGATTAAGTAAGTCTTCGATTTTTGGCGTTTTTAGATAAATATTCACCACTTAATCGTCAACGTGCATAAAAGTAGAAATTATTCTTGTTTCTAACACCATCTATCTGTCAAATTCTAAAATATTTGTAGTGCTACTACTTACACCCCTTAACTAAAGGTTATCTGCTATTTCGTTATTTCATAAAGTAGTTTATTTAATATTCTCTATATTTCGGAATGTTTTTTGCATCTTAACTCCATAGAGTTGATATTTGCAATTATTTTGAATAAATTAAGAATATCAGGTTAAATTTTTATTGATTTGGCTTTGAGATTTTTGAATTGACCTCAATCGTCAATCAAAAATCGTAATTATCAATCCCCCTTACGGATGTCTGTCGAGAGAATAATCCTTATAAATCTTCTTCTCTATCTGATTGGATTTGGCTTTTTGCTTTACAAACGCAATACGCTGAGCGAACAATCTATCGGATGGCTATCTGTTGCTATCAATTTCGTCGGGGTTCTGTTTTCGATGGGAATTCGCCTAAGCGATATTTCGAGCGAATTAATCAGTTATAAGTGGTTTTATGTCGGCAAAACCCTCATCACATTCGATTTATTCTTCAATGACCTTACTTTTTTGATGTACTTTTTGGTGCAATTTGTGGCACTTTGGGTGCAGATATTCTCAATCAAATACATGGAGGGCGATGAGAGTTTTGGGCGATATTTTGCCCTAATAAATCTCTTTGTGCTTTCGATGATTGGGATTGTAGTTTCGGGAAACCTCCTCCAAATCTATATTTTTTGGGAGCTTGTCGGCACTTGTTCTTACTTTTTGATAGGATTTTGGTACGAAAAACAATCGGCTACCAATGCCGCCAAAAAAGCATTTATCGTGAATCGTATTGGCGATGTGGGGCTTTTTATCGGAATCATCTTGATTTACCGATTTTTCGGAACTTTTGAACTCGGACAAATCACTACTCAAGTATCCGAAATCCTGCAAAATCCTAATATTAGCGATTCAAAATACTGGGTCATAACAACCATCGGTATCCTGATTTTTTGTGGATGTATTGCCAAATCGGCACAGTTTCCGCTGCAAATTTGGTTGCCCGACGCAATGGAAGGCCCAACACCCGTTTCGGCATTGATTCACGCCGCAACGATGGTGGCCGCTGGTATATTTTTGATGGCTCGTATCTATCCGATTCTGACAACCGATGCCCTTATGGTTATGACGGTTGTCGGTACCATAACCATGTTTTTGGGTGCGTTTTCGGCAATCATGCAGAGCGACATCAAGAAAATGTTGGCATATTCGACAATCTCGCAGCTCGGTGTGATGGTGGTGGGTTTAGGAGTTGGAGCCATGAATGCCGCTATTTTCCATTTATTGACTCACGCATTTTTTAAGGCAGGATTATTTTTATCGGCTGGTGCGGTTATTCATCATGCTCATCACGAGCAAGATATGCGTAAAATGGGCGGTTTCCGCAAAGAAATTCCAATCGTTTATTATTCTCATTTAATCTGTGCTTGTGCCTTGGTCGGAATTCCGCTGTTTTCGGGTTTTATGTCGAAAGATGCCATTCTGATTGGGGCTTTTGAGTGGGCATCCAGACACGAGCAACAATATTACTATACCGTACCAGTAGTGGCTTTGCTCACAACGGGTATGACCGCTTTTTACATGACTCGCCAGATTTATTTGGTGTATTTTGAACGAAACGATAATCCTCTCCGAATGATTGCCGATAATGCCGTAAGTGCCTATAAATCAGTGGCTAAGCAAATTGAGAATATCGTAAAAGTAGAAGACGAAATACAAACCAACGACGAAGAGGGCGGCTTGTTTGAATTCTTGAAAAAACTCGGAAACTTCGAGCTTCCGTTGGTTGTCATGGCTATCGCTTCAACGGGTTTTGTGTTTTCTACCAATCCGTTGGTTGCCGAACATGGTTGGTTTGCTGAGATATTTCCACTTGCCGAAAGTAAATACTATTGGGTAGCTTATGTGGCGTTTTTGGTGGCATTTTTGGGTATTTTGTTAAGTTATATATTTGTCGAAGAAGAAGTACAAAAAGTATATTTTGAAACCACCGAGCCACAAAATGCCTTGGCAAAATTCGGATTTCATAATTTCTATTTAGACAAACTTTATTATTCGCTATTCATTCATACACTCACTGGTAAATACCAAACAGCCGAAGACGGTAGCCAAATCAAAATCTCGAATGGTTTGATGGACTACGTGAAGCAATTAGATGCTCTAATTTTTGATAGAATTGTGAATGGTATCGCCGATTTTACATTGTTTTTGGCCAATATCAATAGCTGGTTTGAGCAAAACGTGATTGATAGTTTTGTCAATTTCTTTGCTTGGCTCATTGCCCGATTCGGCTTTTACACCCGATATATCCAAAACGGAAAAGCTCAAAGCTACCTCATTGGTATATTTATTGGGGTTATTTTATTGATTGTTACGCTGATTAGTTTTGGATAAAATATTCCTATAACTGTAGGACCACACCTCGGGGTGTTCCTGCCAATTGGGAAAACGTATTTATGAATAACATTTTACTTTCGACACTGATATTTTTACCGATTTTTGGCTCGGTACTGATATTTATATTGCCCGATGCCTACAAAGGTTCTTTTAAGTGGCTTTCGGTCATTATCGGAGTGCTCAATTTACTCAATGCAACGAGTCTTTATGGCTCATTCGACCGCCAAATTACTGAATACCAATTTGTAGAACACTACGAATGGATACGCATGAGTTTGGGCAATCTGGGGGTTATCTCGATAGATTACCTACTTGGGGTCGATGGAATCAACATGCCAATGGTGCTTCTCTCGGCCATTGTGCTACTCGTTGGGTCGGTTTCGTCGCTGACAATCCCTGCTCGCGATAAAGCCTACCACGCACTCTATTTGTTGCTTTCGGGCAGTGTAATGGGCTGTTTTGTGGCTTTAGATTTCTTTTTATTCTTCTTATTTTTTGAATTTATGTTGTTGCCGATGTACTTCTTAATTGGTATTTGGGGAGGCGAACGCAGAGAATATTCGGCAATGAAATTTTTCATTTATACATTGGCAGGCTCGGTTTTGATTCTGATTGTGATGATTATGCTGGCTCTTTCGACATCGGATGTGTTCTTTTCGCAAGAATTAGGCGGAACGGTTCACACATTCGACTTCCGACAGCTTGGCGATTTTCGTAGTTATCTCGATGGTTCATTGCTGAATCCAACCCAAGAACAAAGCCTACTTGGAATCCCCGCTCGGATGTTTGCGTTCATACTGCTACTGGTGGGTTTTGGTATCAAGCTACCAACCGTACCCGTGCATACATGGCTACCCGATGCCCACGTCGAGGCTCCAACACCTATTTCGGTAGTTTTGGCTGGAGTTTTATTGAAGGTCGGTGGCTACGGATTCATCCGAATCGGCTACGGCTTCTTCCCCGATATTGCCTTTCAATTCACTTATATCATTGCGGGTTTGGGAGTAGTTTCTATCATTTACGGAGCATTAAATGCCCTTGCTCAAGAAGATTTAAAGAAAATGATTGCCTATTCGTCAATCTCACACATGGGATTTGTCTTTTTAGGATTGGCTTCGCTCACAGCCGAGGGCGTAAACGGAGCGATTTACCAGATGTTTAGTCACGGCATCTTGTCTTCGATGCTTTTCTTGATAGCAGGAGTTATCTATGACCGAACCCACAACCGCAGGATTGAGAATTTTAGAGGATTGGCAGGTAAAATGCCTTATTTCACGGTAGCTGTGGCAGCGGCATTTTTTGGGTCGTTGGGTTTACCGGGCTTTTCGGGTTTTATCGGTGAATTTTTTACGGTAACGGGTGGTTTTCAGTCGGTTACGTTGCCCGATTGGGTCTCGATGGTGGCTATCCTCGGAATCGTCCTTTCGGCGGGATATTTTTTATGGACAATGCAGCGAATGTTTTTTGGGAATTTTTGGGCCAATAGAAACCAAGCGGATAACCTCAAAGATTTGGATATTAGAGAAATGGTAATGCTGTATTCGCTCGGGGCAATGGCCATTCTTTTCGGAATCTTCCCAGCTTCAATCTTCGATGTTACCCAAGAGTCGGTTAAGTTATTTTTAGAGAAGTTTTAAATGTACGAACAACTACAACATATACTCCAGAGCAATCGCCTGATTCTACCCGAACTCATATTTACGGGTACGTTTTTGGTGATAGTTTTGCTTTTGGCATTCTCCAAAAGTTTAGATTACGAACGAATCCATAATATCTTTAACTTTCTCGTAATCAGCGTTTTGGTGAGTTTGTCTTTCGTCTTCTGGGGGTTTTTATCGTATTATAAAACCTACTTTGAGTCGGGTAGTGTGCTGTATTCGGGCTTGCTTTACCTCGACACCGAAGCCATTTATTTTAAGCTACTCATTTCGGTATGTTCAGTTATTGTTTTGTTGCATCTTTGGGTGGTAGGTTATCGAGTTGTGGGCGAGTTTTATGCCATTTTTATTGCGGTTATTTTGGGTTTGTACCTGCTCACAATGACCACAAACCTACTGATGATGTACATCTCGGTAGAATTTGTCTCGATAAGTTCTTACATTTTGGTAGCATTCAATAAAGGCAAACTCAATGCCGAAGCAGGTATAAAATACCTTCTGGTTGGAGCTACGAGTTCGGCAATTATGCTCTACGGAATCTCGCTTTTGTACGGCATGACGGGTACGCTCGATTTCGCCTCGCAGCAATTTGCCATCAATCTGCTATTGAATCCGTCTTGGGTGGTTTTGGTAGTGGTGTTTATGTCAATCGGTGGATTGCTATTTAAACTTTCGGCTGCTCCTTTCCATATCTGGACACCCGATATTTACGAAGCAACTCCAACGCCAATCGTGTCTTTTCTTTCGATTGCTCCAAAGGCGGGTAGTTTATTGGTACTAAGCCGATTTTTGAGTAATCTAACCGTTGATTATCAGCTCATTATAGGTGTTGTGATATTGATTTCGATTACGATTGGTAATCTCTCGGCATTGTGGCAAAAAAATACCAAACGCCTTCTTGGATATTCTACCATTGCTCATGCTGGATTCATGTTGGTAGGGCTTTTGGCAATCAACGAAGACGGTATGAAATCGGCGATTTTCTATGTCTCAACGTATGCTGTCATTACACTTGCGGCGTTTCTTTTGGTTGACTTATTGGCTCTCAAAACCGATAGCTACGAACTCGAAGAACTAAGCGGACTGGGGCAGGTAAATCCTATTTTGGCAGTGGCGGCTACGGTTATTATGGTGGCATTGGTTGGTTTACCCCCAACGGTTGGATTCACTGGTAAATTATTGATTTTTAGTGCTTTGTATCAAGGTTACGAAGATACCGCCAGCGGTTTGATGCTTCTGGTTTTGATTTTTGGATTGATAAATACAGCTATTTCGATATTCTTTTATTTCAAGATTCCGTACTTTATGCTCCTCAAAGACGGCGAAGGAAATCAGTATTTTAACATGAGTATTTCACAGCGATTACTTCTTTTTATTCTGACCGGAGCAATCATCCTCCTTTTTATTTACCCTTCGAGGTTGATGGAAATCATTAATAATCTTTGATTCATTGTTTTTGAATATAGTTTTTGGAGAACTTTAATCCTTTTTGATTAACTTCGTAAACTATTCAATCGTATCAATGGAAAAATTATTAAAAGAGCTGGAACACGCCCGACTTGAAGCCGAAACTCGTCGTCATTTTTTGAAGACCTGCACAACAGGTTTGGGAATGATGGCACTTGGCTCGATGGTAGGCGGATGTAATAAATCGACTGGTAATGAGGTAATTACCGACCCGATTTCACCCAAGCCTTCTCATTTTGCACCCAAAGCCAAGCGTGTTATTTATATTCACATGGCGGGGGCTCCGTCGCAATTAGAATTGTTCGATTACAAACCCGAACTACTCAAATACGATGGCAAAGACTGCCCACAGGAGTTTTTGGAAGGTAAAAAATTTGCATTCATACGTGGAGTACCTAAGATGCTTGGGCCATTGGGCGAATTCAAACAACACGGACAATCGGGGGCGTATATCTCTGATTTTATGCCGTATTTGCCCGAAGTCGCTGATGAACTGACCTTCTTGAAGGCCATGTACACTGACCAGTTCAATCACGCCCCTGCTCAGTTGATGATGCACACAGGTAGCCCTCGACTGGGGCGTCCGAGTTTGGGTTCGTGGGCTTTGTATGGTTTGGGTTCTGAGAATCAAAACCTACCTGGTTTTATAGTTTTAGCTTCGGGTGGCCGTAGCCCCGATGCTGGTAAAAGTGTTTGGGGAAGTGGCTTTTTGCCATCAGTTTATCAGGGTGTTCAGTGTCGCAACGGAGCCGACCCCGTGCTTTATGTGTCGAATCCGCACGGAATGAGCCGAGATATTCGTAAAAATACAATTGATGCCATCAACGAAATCAATCGCCAACAATACGAAGAAGTACAAGACCCCGAAATCCTGACTCGAATCTCGCAATATGAAATGGCGTTTAGGATGCAGATGTCGGTGCCTGAAGTGATGGATGTCAGCAAAGAACCCGAATGGGTACGAAATATGTACGGCTCGGTTGTGGGGGAGGCGTCTTTTGCTAATAACTGCTTGCTTGCCAGACGATTGGTCGAAAACGGAGTGCGTTTTGTGCAATTGTTTCATTGGGGATGGGACGCCCACGGAACTGGTAAAGAGTTGGCTCTTGACGGAGGATTTAAAGACCTCTGCCGAGTAACTGACAGAGCCGTAACGGCGTTGATTAAAGACCTCAAAATGAGAGGATTACTCGATGAAACGCTGATAGTTTGGGGGGGCGAATTTGGGCGTACGCCAATGCAAGAAAACCGTGACGGGCAAACGCTTCCATTTAAAGGTAGAGACCACCACCTCGAAGCATTTACGGTATTTATGGCCGGCGGCGGACTCAAAAAAGGGGTTTCGATTGGCGAAACCGACCCACTGGGCTACTACGGAGTAAAAGACCGTACACACGTACACGATTTGCAGGCGACAATCTTAAACCAGTTGGGTTTCGACCACGAAAAACTGACTTATAATTTCCAAGGTCGCCCATTCAGGTTAACGGATGTTGGGGGTAAAGTAATTGATAAAATAATAGCTTAAAGACCTAAAAGTGCTTAATTTTTTTAGAAATAAAACCGAAAATCCGCCTAAATCGCAACCTTCGGCTGTTGTAACCCGTAAAATGTACGAGGCTTTGCAAGAGAAATTGCCGGCTGGAGCAGTAGAATATTGCTTTAGATTGTGGCAAGAAAATCCGTTTTCTTTCAAGATTTCTCGTACCCGAAATTCCTGTCTCGGTAACTATATTTTTCGTGATGGAACGCACAAAATTACGGTCAATCACGACCTAAATCCTTATGCGTTTTTGCTGACTTACATCCACGAGATTGCCCATCAACATACTTGGATAAACAAGGCAGGACGCCGCAAGAAGATTCTACCGCATGGAATCGAGTGGAAGACTAACTTCCAGCGATTGATGCAACCATTGTTGTCGCCCGAAATTTATCCCGAAAAAATCCTAAAACCGCTCACGGTTTATATGTCAAATCCGATGGCTTCGTCGGTTAGTTATACACCACTTCAAGAAGCTCTGCAATCGTTCAATACCCACGTCGAAGAAGGCGTTTTGTTAGGTCAATTGCCTGATAATAAGTGGTTTGAGTTTAGAAATGTGATTTATCAAAAACTCGAAATGCGTCGTACAAGGGCATTGTGTCTCGAAAAGAAAAGTAAGCGAAAATATACGATAGCGGCAATTGCACGAGTTAAAGTGATAGAATGAAGTTCAAATTTTTGACATATTTTAAGCAGAATCACTATCCTCGAATCTCCTTTTTGCCAGATAACGAAGATAAAAAAGCTCTATCCATTGGCGGAGGACTGGGCAACCGTCGCTGCGGTCAGGTGTTTCTCTTTTTGTTGTTGAGTTTTTCTACCTCGGCCCAATCTGTTTTATCTAAAGGTAATTGGTACAAAATCGGTGTTACCGAGAGCGGAATCCATAAAATTGATGCGAAATTCCTTCAAAATGCGGGTGTTAATATCGCAAATGTCAATCCTCAAAACATTAAAATTTATGGTAATGGCGGTGCGATGCTGCCACAAGCCAATAGGGCAAAACGCCCCAAAGATTTAATAGAAAATGCTATTTTTGTAGAGGGTGAGGCAGATGGCAAGTTCGATACAAATGACTTTATTTTGTTTTACGGCGAAAGTCCACACACAATCCGATACGATTCAACGGGTTTCTCGCACCAAATCAATTATTATTCAAATACAACCTACTATTTTTTGACCTTTGCCGATGCAAAAGGTCTGAGAATCTCGAATCGTAGTTCGCTTAATTCACCTAATAAAATTTCAACTTTTGATGACTTCATTTTTCATGAATCAGAGCAAAAAAACCTTACAAATTCGGGTAGAGAATGGGTTGGAGAGAGTTTTGTGGGGAGTACCGAGAAGGGTTTTGATTTGAAAGTTGAAGGAATCTTGCCAAATTCGGAAGTTAAAATTACATCATCAATTATTGGGGCGTCGCCAATATCTACATTGATGAGTTTAAGGCTAAACAGCCAAATAGTTGGTAGCCAGACACTCGAACCCATCGAATTGAGTCGTTATGCCATCAAAGGAATCGAAAATAAACAAAAATTTATTGCCAAAACCGATGCTTTGCCTTCCCAAAAATTGACTTATCAATTTGATGGAAAATCAAACTCGGCCTCAGTTGCTTATTTGAATTATTTCGAGATTCAGCTACAAAGGAATTTGCAAGTTTATGCTTCGCAGACATTTGTAAGGTCGATTAACAGTAATGCTTTAGATAACGCTGATTTTACCATTGCGAATGCCAATAATCAACTAAAAATTTGGGATATAACCAGCCCACAATCGCCCATAAATCAGGGTTTTCAACTTAACGGGAATCAAGCTAATTTCGGGGTTGCAACTAAGAAGTCTTATCGAACTTTTATACTGTTCAATAACGGAAATACTCTCGAACCAAAAAGTATTGCCAAAATACCGAATCAGCATATTCAGATTCTGGAAACGCCTGATTTATTGATAATTACTGCAAATAATTGGAAAGTTCAAGCAAACCGTCTGGCCGAATTTAGACAAAAAAATGATGGTTTAAAAACGTTGGTCGTAACTACCGATGAGGTTTATAATGAGTTTTCGTCGGGTAAAGAAGACCTAACTGCTATCCGTGATTTTGCGAGATTTTTGTGGCTTAAAAATCCTCAAAAGCTAAAATATTTATTGCTCTTTGGCGATACGTCGTTCGATTATAAAAATGTTAATCAATTCTCCGATATAAATCCACAAAACCTAATTCCGACCTACGAAAGCAGAGAATCTTTTCATCCAGTCAACACTTTTTCTTCGGATGATTTTTTTGGATTTTTTGAAGAATCGGAAGGCGAGTGGAACGAAGACTATTCGTCTAATCATACACTCGAAATTGGCGTTGGGAGGTTACCCGTGAATTCGGTCGAAGAAGCCGAACACGTAGTTGATAAATTGATTCACTATTCCACTTCCAAGCGTTCTTTTGGGCGTTGGCGGAGCCGTTTGAGTTTTGTAGCCGATGACATAGACCAGTATCGTTACGACCATCAACTCGATGCCGAGGTTATTTCGGGGCAGGTATTTAAACAAAATAAAAACCTCATTATCAATAAGTTATATCTTGATATTTTTCCGCAGATTTCGACCCCAAACGGAGCTACATCGCCTGCGGCGAATAGAGCCCTCAACCGAGCAGTAAATGAGGGTTCGTTGATTGTAAATTACAACGGACACGGTGATGAAACTGGCTGGACAGAAGAAAAAGTGCTGACTATCGGGCAGATTCAGTCTTGGCGAAACCTCAACAACATGCCAATTTTCTTAACGGCTACCTGCGAGTTTGGCCGATACGACAATCCTGCTGTTGTGTCGGGGGCTGAGTTGGCGATGTTGAGCCGCCGAGGGGCAGCCATTGGGTTACTTACAACCACTCGACCTGTTTATTCAAATACCAATAATTTGCTCAGTCAAGAGTTTTATAAATCGGCTTTTACCTTTGAAAATGGCCGTTTGAGACGTTTGGGCGATATTTTTAGAGAAACCAAAAACAACTCAATCAGTGGGGTTTTTAATCGTAATTTTTCATTACTCGGCGACCCTTCGATGGCGTTGGCGTATCCGCAAGAAGCTATCAAACTAACGAAAGTCAATGGTCAGAATCCTGAAAAACAACAATTAAAAGCTCTTTCTAAAGTAGTTTTAGAAGGCGAAATATTGAGCAATAAAGACCAAAAAACGCGTTTGAGTGGGTTCGATGGAACGATTTTTGTATCTATTTTCGATAAACCAAAACAACTCAATACACTTGGCTCAAAAGGAACCAAAATGAGTTATTCGGCTTATCCTAATCAATTATTTGAGGGTAGGGCAAGGGTACAAAATGGTGTTTTTAGTATTACGTTTGTTGTGCCAAAAGATATTGATTATGAATTAGGTAAAGGGCGAATCGAATTTTATGCACTCAATGCCGACAGCACGCTCGATGCCATCGGAAGTGACGAAATATTGATTGGTGGCAGCGAAACAAATGTGGTTGCCGATATTAAGCCGCCACAGATTCAGCTTTTTATGGATTCTGAATCTTTCAAAGATGGTGGTGTGGTTGAGCCAAACACAACATTGATTGCCAAAATATCTGACGAAAATGGCATTAATCTTTCACGTGCGGGTATCGGACATGAGATGATTTTGACACTTAACGATACTTTGCAGGTAATCGCAAATGAGTATTTTAGCAACGAAGAAGATTACACCAAAGGGGTTATCCGATATAATTTTACGAACCTGCCCGAAGGAAATTACGCCGTAAAATCAAAAGTTTGGGATAATCATAATAATTCTGGTGAGGCATCGTTAAAATTTATAGTTGAAACCAATAAATTTGAGATTAAATCGGCGGTGAATTTTCCTAATCCGTTTTCAGAACAAACTCAATTGAAGGTTGAACACAACCGAGAAGGTGAAGACATAGCTTGGGAGGTCGGAATTTATGACGTTTTGGGCAAATTGGTTTATGAATTCAAAGATAATTGCTATAATTGCGATTCGATTTTGAATCTAAGTCCAATAGAGTTGCCTCAGTGGCTTGCAAAGGGAATGTACTTTTATCGAATATTGGCAAAAACTACCAGTAGCGAGACGAGTTTAGGGGGGCGGATGATATTGAAATAGAAACGTTTGTCGGACGATAGTCAGACAACAATCGTTACGGTCTGACTACCATCCGACCTCGGTTATACACAGAAAAATTATTACAATCCATTGATAATTTGAACTTACCATTGACAGGTTCCTGAAAACTGTCGGGGTACATAGATACTTAAATCAATGGCTAAAACTCCAAAATATGAAACGCAAACTGTCAGTTGTGCTTACAAGTGCCGTATTATTAAGCTCAATTATTGCTAATGCACAACAAACAACAACATCTCGTACCAGAGTAATTACTTCAGCAGTACCATTCTTAACGATTTCGCCAGATTCGAGAGCCGCCGCCTTGGGCGATGCGGGTGTGGCTTCATCGCCAGATGCCAACTCTATCTATTGGAATGCCGCCAAATTGGCCTTTGTTAATAAAAACGTAGGTGCGAGTATGTCTTACGTGCCTTGGCTGCGTGAATTGATTGACGATATGTTTATTGCACACATCTCAGGTTTCAAGAAAGCGGCCAAAAACCAAGCATTTGGTTTCTCGATGACCTATTTTAATCCGGGTAAAATCGAGTTTACGACCCAAACAGGACAAACCGCTGGTGATTTCCAGTCGCGTGAGTTTTCGATGACGGGAGCGTACAGCCGTAAACTAAGCCGTGATTTTTCGATGGGTATCAACCTTCGTTATATTCACTCAAACCTTATCGGTGATTACGTAGTAAACCAACAAGCAAGTAAGGCCGCCAACCAAGTTTCGGGCGATATTAGTGCTTATTACGTGAAAAATAGCGTTAATCGCGAAAGAGGAACTGACTACTCGTTTGGGGCGGTTATCTCAAATATCGGTGGTAAAATCAGCTACGGTCGTGAGGCTTATTTCTTGCCAACAAACCTAAAAATTGGTACAAACATCGGTCGCAGATTAGATGCCCACAATAGATTCAATTTCTTGGTTGATTTCAATAAATTGCTTGTACCTACACCAGACCCATCAGACCCACTCAAATATGCCAATACTGGCGTAATAAACGGTATTTTTAGCTCGTTTGGTGGAGCTCCGATAGGTGATAAACTTCGTGAAATTACATCTTCGGTTGGTCTTGAGTACTGGTACAACGACTTGTTCGCCGCTCGTGGAGGATACTTCTTCGAGGCATCATCGAAAGGTGGACGCCGCTATGTAACAGCAGGTTTGGGTGTTAAACTCAAAGATAGCTACGGCATAGATTTAGCTTACTTGATTCCGACAACGACAGGTAGCCCATTGGCAAATACTTGGAGAATCTCATTGATTTTCGATTTAGACAAACGTCAAGTAGATAGCCCAACCGAGGCGGATGTTCAGTAAGATTCAATTATTTTTTCAAGACATAAGATACTGGCCGTTGGGTATCGAGCATGAGTAGATACCCCCGAAAAACCAACTCTTGCATCGTTTTTTCGGCTCGATGGTCTGATATATTAACCAATTTGGCGAATTGCTTCACGGTGATTCGCCTATTTTTTTGTAGAAACTGAGTCAGTTTTTTGATATTCGGCTGATTAACGTAATCGTTATTGGGTTGGGTATCGAATCTTTCTAAAATCTGAATCATCTGCTTGCTTGCAGGCACGGTGGCATCGTCGGCACGTACAAATACTTCTTTCTCGTTTTTAGCATTCAAAACGGTGTGTGGTTTCTGCAAACTCTCTTTTACGTTGATAATCAACACTTTGCGTTTTTCTTGATACATGACAATCTCGTAATTGATTTCGAGTGGAGGTTCAATCAATTCGAGTGCTTTTTGGAGTTTTTCGATTTCGGGTAGGGCAGAGATTCCTTTCACCGTTTTATCATCGTTGATACCCACGAGGGCGATTCCGCCCGAAGTATTGGCAAATGCCACAATCGTACGAGCTATTTTGTACGGGTTATCAATCCTGCTTTTGAATTCGAGAGTAGTAGATTCTCGTTTTTTTAAGAGTGTTTCGAGTTCTTGCAATGCTTTTACTGTGAGAATGTCCATTGTTGGTGCGATACATCTATCAGTATCGCACCTTTTCGGATACCAAATTATTAATTTTTTGCTACATATTTTTTATACAGCGAAATAATCAATAAAATGACCGAAGCACCCACAAATGCTTCGATGATTCGGCTTACGACTTCGGGTAGTCCAAGCATGGTTTGGAACTCTCCATCGAAGATAAATCTACCTACAAATGCACCTGCAATGCCTAAAATGATTTGAACTAATAGTGAAAAAGAGAATTTTTTGAAAACTAAATCGGCCAAAAAACCAGCCAATCCACCCACGATAAGTGTAATAATAAAGCTCATAACAATGTAAGTTTATGGTTCAGAAGATTAGACGAAAGTTAATCATAAAAGTATCTAAATACACTGTAAACTAAATTAGTATGATTTTTTTCTCGCAGATTCCCGCTGATTTAGTAACGGAGATATTCGCTGATTACTTATTCATTTGCGATAGTCTGCGTTTTTAATTCTGCGACCTTCTGCAGCAAAAATTGAATGTACTTAGTTTACAATGTACTAAACGATAAAATGAAAAATGTTTTATGGAATCTGTCGAGACTGTGCATCAATAGAAAAAATGGTTAACTAATCAATTCATTAAACTTAATCTTTTAAACCTTTTATTCTATGAAAACAACGCTCCAGATTAAAATTGATAAACCCTGTGGTGAAAATTGGAATGATTTTGAACCCACCCAAACGGGTCGATTCTGTGCCAAATGCCAAGAAAATGTTATTGATTTTACCAAGATGCCCGATAGCGAACTTGTGGCTTTTTTGAGAGATAAACCATCCGATAGCAAACTCTGCGGTCGTTTTCGAGAAGACCAACTTCAAAAAGATTATACTATTAGTCAGTGGTTTCCTGAATGGAAAGTGAGTGATAATTCTGCTGCTTACGAGCTTAAGAATCTCGTGAATAATCCCAAAGATGTATTCATTCGTATTCCGAAAGTGATTCGATATGCGGCATCTTTTGCGTTACTATCTTTTAGTTTGGTCGAAACGCACGGACAAGAACGGATAATCAGAGGTAGGGTTGTGGATGCCGAAAACTTAGAGCCATTGCCAGGGGTTTCAATTAAGATAAAAGATTCAAACAAAGGCGTGACTTCAAACGAAAATGGTGAGTATCAAATATCGGTTGGACAAAAAGATAAATTGGTATTTAGTTTTGTTGGTTTTAATACGGCCACAAAAGAAGTGGTGAATTTACCCGATAAATCAACCACAAAATTAGAAACTGATGTAATGGGCCTTATGGGAGAAGTTGTAGTTGTTGGTTCTGTTATTAAAAAAGGGAGATATACTACGGGTGCAGTATCGACGACGATTTGTACTACTGATTCCAATTTTGAGATGGTAGATAAATTGAAGGGAACTCATTTAGAAACCGAAATTATGGCTTTATCAAATCCTACCACGGGCGATAAAGTGGTAATTGTTCCGAGATTAAAAGAGAATAGTATTGCCGAAGAATTGAAACTGGCAGCCAGCGACTGGGTACAGAAAAATGCCTTTCAAAAGGTCGAAGATTTGGTTATTTACGATTTGCAAGGTAAACACTTCAAGAGTAAGTTTCGCAAGCTAAATGATGGCGAAATCGAGATTGATTTACAAAAAATACTCGATGGTGTTTATATTGTTAGAATTGTTTACCGAAACGAGAAAAGCCGAGAGGTAGTCGTGTCGAGTTTGCGATTGGAGGTTCTGAAATGAAAAAAAGGTTCGGGATTTTGCACCCCGAACCTCCCTATTTTTAATCTGCTAAGCTAAATCTTACATTCAAGCCTCCGGTTGTTGACTTGCGGTAGAATGAAGTCGAAACAAATGGGTCATTGACCAAATGCTCGATGTAGAAATTCATCGCTACACGTTTATTTAATTGATACTGAACACTCGGACGAATCTGTACATTGCGGTTACCTTGCACAGGTTGTGGGTCGCCGTCTAATCTGCGTTGTAATGCACGTACGTTGCGGATTGTCCAGTCAAATCGGAAGTTTACATCATTCTTCAAAACAATTAAGTTGCCATCACGACCTCTAAATGGTAGTTTGACATTATTCTTACGGAAGCCAAATCCAAATACAAAGTCATCGCTATTGTATTCGGCTACCTGCGAATTTGCCAAATTTAGACCCGCACGACGCTCACGATTATATTCTAATTTACCCGAAATCTTACTTTTTGTGGTAAAGTTTACACCCATAAACGGCATAAATTTCTCTTCGAGTGTGATGGTACTCATTACAAAAACTGGCATGAACGATAACGGAGCGGCTGGGTTATCAAGCTGGATGGTTCTATCAACCAGCGACCCAAATTGATAACCCATCATAGCCAAATTAATGTACTGAGCACCGTAATCGAGCGATGAAGTGAAATTCCCAACGTTAATCGTTGAGTTATAGGCGTGGTTTATTGTAATCGAACTAAAATACTTGGCAAATGCTTTTATGTTTGATAGACCGTTATAATCAATTCTCCAGTTGGGCAATGGTAAGAAGAACGGAGATTTCGATGAGCCGTTTTTTCTGCCTGTTTGTAGTTTGAGCATTCGATTTGTAACGTTATTTACGTCTTTACCACTGTAAGCCGCAAAAAATGCAGGAATCAATACATCTTGTGAGTTTAATGAATAAGTGCCTTCACCTTTCTTGATATTTTTATTTAATAAATCCTGGACTTTTTCACGGTATTTTACCATATTATCAAACAAATCGTATTGATAATTATTCTTTTCGTCCATTCTTGTAAAGAAAGTTCTGAATCCCCAAAACGACATATTGAAATTACCGTTACGAACAGGGCTACGATAACCGTAGTTACCGAGAGTATCACGATAGAAGAAAGAATAGCCATCTCCACGAGTCAATTGCCCTCGAATCCAGATTCTGAAATCTTTAAAAGGTTCAAGATTAGTGCTATAACTAAAACGTTTTTGGCGAGTTTGCGTAAACGGATTATTCATCACAGACGACTTAGAAAGTAGGTTTTGACCTTCCATTCTGCGTAGAAATTCATCTGTTCTTGTGATGTATTGGTTGCCTAAAAGACTGAATCCATAACCAGGAGCATCACCTCGTGTACCGAGAAACTGTGGTGTACCTAAGAAACCTGGCAAAACGGTTGTCTCAACCATCGAATAATCGAAGTTGATACCTCGTACGGCCATCAATAATCGGGTTACAGTTTTAGTGACGTCACTCTTCGGAATCTCAATTTCTTCGTCATCGGCTGGGCTTCGTGTAAAGCGTTTTTGCTGAGCTTTCGGAGCATTTGCCGAACGCAAATACTTAAACTTATTGTAGAGTTTTACTAAATCTACACGTCCTTGTAAGCCATATTCACGTCCATTCTTGATTAAGTTACCGAATAGTTGGTCGTTTTCATCACGAATATCATACGATGCCGCCTGAAAATTGAATTGAGTATTATATTTGGCATCGGCTTGCATCCAATCCAAAATAAAAAGTTTATCTAACGGTAGTCTGTAGGTGCTTGTGAGTCTTTGGTCGAAGTTTTTGGCACGACCTAAGCGGCGAATACTTGCCCAAATTGAATCTCGACTGGTTTCGCCGTAGGGTTCGTCAATAATCGCACGATTTTCGGCACTATAGTTTACCAAAATACTTTTGGTTAGATTCCACTGTAAATCGTAGATACGGTTCATCCAAAAATATTTTTCATAGAATGGCTGCACCCCCTCAGTAGTGAGCTCACGATTTTCGTTCATATTACGTAGCTGAGTTTTCATATAGCTACGGTCGAAGTCAGTACGAAATGCTACAACTGATGGAATCGGCGACAGGTTGAAATCTTTCAGCCAGGCCAGTTTTGGATTCTCAAAAACCTTGGCTTTCTTGAATGGTTCCCAAGGCTTTGTATTTTGAGGTTGATACTGATAGGTTAGCCCTCCACGATATTGATTGTTGGTAAATTCGTCGGTCAAAACATTGGTACGGCTAATATTACTTTGGGCGTATGTAAGCGAGAAATTTTCAATGTCGTAAAAATGGGATTTAGCGTCTTGTTTGGTCTTAATTTTACGGACATTCGAAAAGTTGAAACCTCGTCTTGTACTCTCATCAACTACAAATCTTCTTAAATTACTTCTTCGGGTTTCGTCGCCAATATCGCTCAAAGACTGCGATAACTTCATATCTGGGTCGAGTGGATTAAACTCTGGATTAATGACTTGTTTATCGTAGTTGATAAAGAAGGGTATCTGTAAGCCCCAATTCTCGGGTAATAATTTATCTAATTTTACATTTGCTGCAATGCCAAATCCGTTTGTATTATCACGCGAACGTTCCGATATTTTATCTTGAACACCACCAAAACCAAAGTTTTTGAAGTTTCCATTGAGTGAGACCGTTGCCAAATCGGCCAATTTAATATCGGCCGACATAATACCCGCATCGCCAGCTGTTTGGTCAAAGTCGCTGGCACGGAGTTCGTTCATCCAAACAACAAAGCTTTGAGCCAAACCATCATCTTTAGGGTTGGTTACGCCAAGCATAACGGTTAGGATGGCACTCAAGTCAGGATTACCAACCACTGTGATGTTATAAGTACGGTTTACACCTTTATAATCTGGCACTGTAACAGTTCGGGTGTAGCGTTGATTGAGAGCAACATTCGCTCTATTTCGTAAAGATTTCAGATTTCGCATCGAATCGAGGGGCATATCAATACTATTTTGCCAAACTTCGTTTTCGGTGTATGTTGCTCCGTTTGTACCTTTGCGTTCGGTTACGGCCAATCTCGGAATCTCAATTTCGTAATAATTCTGAGAATTATCAGTACCAAAACGTATGAATGCCCCAGCTACGTTACTTATACTATTTTGGTTTTGTGCATGGATAAACATCCGTAGGTTTTTATAGAATAATAAATCTAAACGGGTGTTTTTGAATACTGCACGGGCATCTCCATCGCGAAGGTTTTTTACATTCAAGCTCAATGATTGCTCATTAAACTGGAAAAAGTTTTGTTGGGTAATATCTCTATCTCGCTGAAAATCGGGCGGAACCAAATACGGGATATTTCCATCTTTGATATTACAATTGCCAGTTTCGAGGTCGCAACCGTTTTCTTCGACGTTCACTACACCTACTTTCAATTCGGTATCGCCAGCGATAAGTGGTTTTGTTGGGTCATTAATCTCTTTGTCGTATTGACGATACGAATTAGATTCTAATTGCATAGCTGCAAAACGCATCACAACGGGTTCTTCAAAATCAGTCATGACCATACGCATAAAGCGGATGGATTTGAAGCCTGTTATGCCATTAATTGAGCGTGTAGGTTTACGTACCGGAACTCGAAATAAATACCAAGCGACGTTATCGGAGTTTGGTGTGATTACTTTATCAACAATAAAACCTTGACCCACAACCAAATTATCGGGACGAATATCTAACTCATATTCGTGGTAGGCTTCTACATCGTTGACGGTGTTATCGGCATTTATATCTTCTTTATCGGGTAATACAGTATTAGATGGTGTCAATTGATTTGCTTGGTCGGTTGGTGGCGAGTTGCCTTCCATTCCCAGATAACCCTTAAAACGAGTGATTAACTTTGCATTATTAGCGTTGTAAGTACTATCCAAAAAGAATTTGAAATTATCGCCCGAAGGGTCACTTTCTAATTCTTGGTACACATCAGAAGGAACTTTGGGACGAATTGTAGAAAGGAAATTTCGGTGGAAACTTCGCTCTAACGAATCCGCCATTCCGTCGAGACCTACATCTTGTTGGGTTCTTGCATTTTGCTGATTATCAAAGGCATCAGTCATAAATTGCACTTTTGGTGCTCTTCCCCATTGAGTTGTAACTGGTTGAGAGTTCGACGACGTACCAGTAGGAATCAGCCCATTCTCGAAATTATTATATGTATCTGGGATTACATCTTCCGAAATATCACCGAGATGAATCAATACTTTGCCACCTTTGGTATTAGCTTTGTATTCGCCTGGTTTACCATCACGAATCTGCTCTCTGAATGGGTCGAGCAACCAAAAGGTCAGGTACTCAGTATTGGCGTTTTCAAAGTCGTTATCGGCCGTAATTCCACGCATAATCGCCCCGAAGTTCTCTCTGGCGTTTTTAAGTTTACCATCAAAAAGTACATCAGTGTTGTAGTTGTACATTCCCCTTTCGGATGGGAAATACGAAATATCAAGCACCGAAAGTGGCAATAATTGCCCTGCAACGGGTTGCGAACGCCCTGCAAAAATATCTTGCGGAACAAATGGTTTTTCGTAAATATTGCTGTTAATATCGTCTAATAATTCTTGTGGAATCCCCGCATTACCAACACCAAAGCCGCCAGTTAGGTAAGTACTTTGGTCAACGGTATAAACCGATATTTTGGCACGTTTGAAATTGTAGGCAAAATTTGTGCGTTCACCACCAAAGTTTTTACCTTCGCCTTGCGGAGTCGAACCCAAACGCCAACGATTTGCTTGACGTGTAAGGTCGTTGATGTTTCGAGCTGCCTCAAAATCATCAATCATAGCGGAGTTATTAGATATACGTTTTTCGTTGATTTTTGGGAATAATCGAGCGTACTCGCCAGTAAACTGAATCGCCGACATTTCTTTAGTTTGAATCAACGGTAGCTTATCTAAAAGTTTTGTTAGGAATCTCGACTCACGTTTGAAATTAATATCCCCACCCAAAATCGTGTTATTGACAGGTTCATTACCAATGGCCGTACGAGTCAAAAAGCCCGCAGGGGCTTCTCGCATCATCATACCAGTAAAACCGAGGTGGAGGTAAGGGCTAACGTCGTAATCGAGACGTAAACCAAAAAGCCCACGGATTTGCGTTTGGAACAAATCGGGTAGTTCGTAATCTACTCGAATCTGACGAGAAGAATTCAAGATACTTTGGTTGGTGATACGGACTCTACCGAGTTGCGGCTCGATGGTGTAATCTATACCTTCTTGGAGTTGCTGACCACCCGCATATACACGCACACCCGAACCTGATGCTCCGAGCGGAAGCTGGATTTCGGCGTTGCCTCCAGAAGTGAATTGACCACGAATAAAGAATTTATTTTTGGTTGTAACCTGCTGTGCATCAGCCAGTGTGGTACGATACAATTCATTGAATACATACTTGTCACGCAATAGGATGTCTTGTCCTTTGAGCTTTTCTTCGAGGGTTTTGCCAAAAGGCTCCAAAACTGGAAAAATGATTTTACCGAGTTTAGAGTCAACAGTAACATCTTCTACAAAGTCGAAATTTCCATCCTTTTGTGGGTCATTATTAGGGTTTAGTCGGTCTAAACCGAATAATTCGAGTAATGGAATATCTTTTAGCTTGCGTCGCTCTCTATCAAAAGATGCTACGGCATCACCATCTTGTAGGTTTGGGTTATCGACACCGGTACGGTCGTCTTTGTAAATGACTCTAAGCGTAAAACCTTGACGAGTTAGTGAAGATGTCCCCAAGCTGTAAACGTTTTTCATCATCAGATTCCACAATGGGTCAACTTTGGAGGTATCAAGACTGGTACGGTTACGAATCGTTGCCGATTTCAATAATTTAAGTGCAATTACTTGGTTCTCAGCCAATGCCGAATAATCTTCAGTCAATTCACCGACTTTGTAGTTTCGGCCTTGGTAAACGTACTCATACGAAACCGCCAAGATTTCATCATTGCGAAGTGGCGTAACGAGCGATACGTAGCCCAACTCAGGCTGAAAACGGTATTCACGCTCTGTCAAGCGTCTTGCTCCACGCAAAAATTCATAATCTGTACCTTTTCTTAATCCTAAAGTTTGTAAGAATCGTGTACTATTTGTATCTGCATTACGGAAACTCTGACTATTGTAAATTTTTGAATATAGTGTGTTTGCCTTATTATCACTGGGTGCTTTTTCTTGTCCGCTACTTTTAAGGCCCGATACCACTGGATTCCCTTCACCTAAATCGCGGAAAGCCGCCAAACTCCGCATGGATTCGATGTTGTTATTGCGGTTAGTTACGTAAACTTCCAGACGCGTGATTCGTACACCCGATGTGATAACTGGGAGGTTGCTGAGCCAACGTTCATAATTATTTCTAAAGAATTGTGAAAGGAAAAAATGGCGGTTTTCGTCGTAATTATCGCATCGAACCTCAAAAGGTTTGTTTTGTGAGCCACCGTTTAAGACGATGGATTGGGTACGAGAACGCTGTTGTGCTACAACTCCTGTGATGTCTAACTTGCCCAATTTAAGACCAGCTTTAAAACCAAAAAGGTTTTGCACACCCGGAATCAACTGGCTACGTACTGGCATGCTGACGTTTCCGGCCTCAACTCTTTGGAGGATGTCTTCGGGTTGATTCTTGAAGTTGAGCTTCAATTGGTTTTCAAAATTAAAAGCGGCTTTGGTATCGAGATTGGTCAAAAGACCCATCTTTTCGCCGATTTTACCATTGAAATTGATATTGATTTGTTCGTTAAAATTAAAGTTTGTTTGCCTACGCAACGCCAACGGAATGAATGGGTTATCAATGAATTGATTAACCAACTGGAAATCAAGAGTAACGAAACCATTTGGTTTGAAATCGACTAAGTTGCCCCCAAAAATTCTGTCAACAACTGGATTTTTCTCTAATAATGGTCTTAGCCCACGTCCGCTAATGGCACTTTTGCCATCTTGCGATTCTTCGTAATCTCTTATTAAATTTTGCTTCACAATCCGATTCTGAATACTCGAATACTGATTGAAATTCATAGATTGTGGCAACTTGTAATCTATCGAAGGTCCGATTTTCTCGATAACCGAAATATTCTTAGTCGTAGGGTCGAGCGAGAATATAGTTTTGACGTTCTTTGGGTCGGGCAATACGAGTGGGGTCTGTAATAACCTATCCGAAAAACGGTTTAGGTAGTGGTCTTGCCAACGGTAGGCGGGTGCTTTGCCACTTTTGGGTATAACTACGTTTGAATCGAGCGTGGTTTTTGTGCTATCGCTTTGGGCAATAGCAGTATTGATGCAAAAAAATGCACAGATTATAGTGAAAACAGTTTGAAAAACTTGGGTAAGTTGTCTGAGCATACTTATTTGTAATTGCTAATAATGAATGGCAAATGCGTGAATAATTGTCTGGATGTCAATTACTTATACAAGACTGCCTTTCGGGAGTGGCTTTGGGCCTTTTTAACTTTAGTTTAGCGATTCGTAATTATTGATGATAATTATAGACCACAAAATCTCTAACGTCTAAAATCCTGCCAATATTTAGTAAGATTTAAGAATTTTTAAGAAAATTTGATTTAATGGAGCAATTTTGGACTCAAAGTTCAATGGAGCGATGTTCAATGTTTTTCTTAGACTCTCAAATTTCAACTTTGAACATTAAACCTCGAACTTTGAACGATGTCATCGTAATGCCAATTTGATTAACTGCTCGATTGTAACCTCGTTTCCTTCACGTTTCAGAATCGTATCAATGTTTTTCTCGGCAACGTTTTTGGCAATACCCAAAGCCATGAGAGCTTGCAAGGCGTCGTTGCGGAGTTTTGTATTTTGTGGTGCAAAAATATTTGGAGTAACTCCACCCAATAGGTTTTCTTTTTTAAGTTTATCTTTTAGCTCAATGATGGCTCTTTGGGCAGTTTTTAGCCCGATTCCTTTGATAGATTGGATAGATTTAACGTCTTCGCTGACGAGTGCGTGGCGAATCTCGGCCGATGACATTGCCGAAAGCATCATAATCGCCGTGCTTGGCCCAATACCCGAAACACTGATTAAATCCTCGAAAAGTTGCTTCTCATCAGCATCCGAAAACCCAAACAAAGTATGAGCATCTTCTCTGATAATCAGCAAAGTATGTAGTTTGCAGTGTTCGCCAGTGTTGTGCAGAGCGGCATAAGTTTGAAGCGATATTTTTACTTGATAGCCTACTCCGTGTACATCAATTATCACGAAAGTAGGGTCTTTATAGGCAAGTTTTCCGTCAAGGTAGGCAATCATATTTTGAATTACGATTTATGAATTGGGAATTAGGAAAAAATACATGAGATTTATTTTTAAAATATAGCACGCAGATTATTAAGATTATATATGATATTCTATGATAGAAGTCTTAACAAACCACAAAAATCATCAGAATCTGCTTTCTATTATTTTTTCATACATTTACCCTAATTAGGAATTACAATTTACGAATTTCGATTTATTTTTTTATGAATCCTAAATCAAAATCTAATTTCTTCGATAATATCGCTTGCAATAATGCTATTGATGCTTCTTTTTGATACGGCTCGGTCGCCTGCAAGTCCGTGTTCGTAAACTCCCAAAATTGCCGCTTCGTGGGTCGGATAACCTTGGGCTAAAAGTGCCAAAATCATACCTGTCAATACATCTCCACTACCTGCTTTTGCCATGCCTGCATTGCCAGTCGAATTAAAATGAATACTGCCATCGGGTAGGGCAATAGCCGTATTTGCTCCTTTCAGGCAAATGGTAACTTGTTGATTGATAGCGTATTGTTGTAGGATTTGTAGTTTTTGGTAATCATCTGCCCAATCTTGATTGACTAACTTTTTGAACTCTTTTGGGTGCGGTGTCAGGATTGCATTTTTTGGGATTTGCCGCTCCAAACTCCTATCTTCGGCAATGTTATTGATTGCATCGGCATCTATTACGATTGGGATGTTGTGTTGAGCGATTTTGGTAAATAATTTACCCAAATTCTGTTGGATTTCACGACCAACTCCGATTCCGGGACCAACGCCAACAGCATCAAAGTTTTGAGGAGCAACTTCATCAATCAAGAAGATTGCCTCGGGTACTGATATTTGCACGATTTCTAAACCCGATGGAGCTGACTGAATCGAGATTTTACCAATACCCGACCGCAAAGCCGCTTTTGATGCCAGCACCGCAGCTCCCATCATACCGTGCGAACCCGCAATGAGCAAACCATGCCCAAAAGTGCCTTTGTGAGAGAATTTTTTGCGGGGTTTTATGAGTTGTTGGGCTTGGTTGGTGTAATAAAAATTCGTTTTGGCGTCTTCGATAAATTTTTGACTTAATCCAATCGGTACAACAGCCCATTCGCCTACAAATTTATCGTTTTGGGGTAGCATAAATGCCAATTTGGGTAGTTGAAAACTCACTGTGAAATCGGCTTCGAGAATACAATCGTTTGGGGTATTTGGAGAGTCGGCAAAAAGCCCCGTTGGAATATCCACCGATACAACTTTTGCATTGCTTTCATTGACCTTATTTACAATCTCTTTTACCAAACCATCAATCGGTCTCGAAAGCCCCGAGCCAAAGATGGCATCAATCACTAAATCGTTTTTATCGAAACTAATAGATGCTTGATTGTCAATATTTTGAATAGGTAATTGCTTCGACAACCTTGCGAAGTTTATGTCAAAATCTGCACTGGATTTATCGCTATATCGAACTACAAAAACCTCTAAATCATACCCAAGTGGATGCAACATTCGAGCAATCGCCAGTCCATCGCCACCATTATTACCCAGTCCGCAAATGATTTTTATTCGGCTTTCTGAGATACTAAACCGCTCCGAAAACCAATTTACAAACGCACGTGATGCACGTTCCATCAAATCAATTGACGCAATCGGCTCGTTCTCAATGGTATAAGCATCAGCCTCTCGGATTTGCTGAGTAGAAAGGATTTTCATGGATTTGCAATAATTGAAGATTGGTCTCGTAAGAAATCTATATCAGCATCATAAGGATTATCTTTTAGGTACTTTACCCAAAAAATGAGCAACTGTACAGCTTTTGGCTGGGATTCTCTAAGTTTTTTGAATAATTCATGAAAATTCTTAGAGTATGGGTCTTCTTTTTCGCTTTTAGATGTTTTAGTAATATCAGTCAGTTTACGAAAATCGTTTGGCAAACCAAAGTCATTAAGATTTAGGTTCGCCTCTGAAGCGTTTGTGATTATCCATTTTTCGACGGCAGGGCAAATAAAAATTAGATAATGGTTTCTTGATTTGTGTTTAAAAAGCTGAATATTATTAGAGATTTCATACATTAAGTCAAATTCGTCGGCATATCCCAATTCCTTTTTGTCACGGTCGATAATACCGAGAGCAAAATCGCCAGCAAGGTTTTGTTGCATCACTTTTACCACATTGGGGCATCCTTTTTGGTGATTGTAGCGAGTGGTTGGCGGAATAAGTGCCTTGATGAGTTTTGTATCAATGTAGCACTCCGGAATAATATGTAAATCCATTATGCTAAATAGCTTTCGTAATTAAAAAACAAATCAACACCGTATTTATAAACTTCTTCAATTTCTTCTCGACTCAAGCCTTTCATCACAGTTTGCCCATCTTTAAAATCAACAATATAAATGGCTAATTCTTCACGAGCGTCTTCTAAGAAATCATTCAAGATAAATGGGCTATGTGTGGCTATAAAAAACTGATTGGTCGTAGAATTGATAACATCTCTCGTAAATTCAGCAATATATGGCGGAAAAGCATGGGCTTCTGGTTCTTCAAAAATCAGAACCGAATTTTCGTTTGATGCAATAGCTGTTTTATAAAAAATGATGCGTTGGAGGGTGTCGGCAATAGACGAATAAGGTAATAGAAATACGCCTTCATCACCTTTATCTTTCATTATTTTGAGCGATTGACTGGTTTTGTCTAACACCAAGCGTAAACCGTATTGATTAAACCATGATTCAAAAGTTTTGCGGAGGTTAGGTAATAATTCAAGAACTTGAGCAATATTTGTTCCTGTCGGAGGAAGCAGTTTGTAACCAAAACCGCTATATTCTTCGATTTCTTTCGTTTTTAGTATAAGATTGGGATTAAAGTTATACTTTAAGTAATGATTTAGTATATATGAACTTGGAATAATACTTTTGTGATTTAAAAGGTTATTTAGCCCAAACTGAAAAGATTGTTCAATTTCATATGCATTATGAATGAATGATTCATAGATTTTGATACCATCGTTTCGGTTAAATATTAGATAAAGTTTTATTTTCTTCTTATTGTCATTCATGATGACAGATACAGAATCCTTAATATTCAAATCATAAAAAATTTCTGTAGGACTTTCAAATCTCAACAGTTCATTAAAATTATCATTTTCATTTAGTGCAGCTACACTGAACAACCCCAAAGCCTCTAAAAAATTAGACTTCCCGACGTTTGGTTTTCCGATAAATAGATTAATTCGTTTGAAGCCTTCAACTTGTAAATGTTTGAAAGATTTAAAATTTGAAATTTCAATATTCTTTATGAAGTGTTCCATTTAAAGCCGTTTTTCGAAATGCGATTTCCGATACTATTTTCCAAAAATACCATCAATTTCTAAATAAAAAAAGCACCTGATTGCTCAGATGCTTTTCAAAACTTGGGGGCTTTTAATAATTCAAAACCGGAGCCAGCCATTTTTCGGCTTCGTCGAGTGTCATGCCTTTGCGTTTGGCGTAATCTTCTACTTGGTCTTTGGCGATTTTCCCGATGGTGAAATACTTACTTTCGGGATGGCTAAAATACCAACCACTCACGCTACTTGCGGGGTACATCGCAAAGCTTTCGGTGATTTTGATGCCAATTCTTTCGGGTTCGAGCAAATTCCAAAGTGTTGCTTTTTCGGTATGGTCTGGGCAAGCAGGATAACCAGGTGCCGGACGGATACCCTGATAACGCTCCGAAATCAATTCTTCGTTGCTCAAATGTTCATCTTTGGCGTATCCCCAAAACTCTTTTCGTACTCTTTCGTGCATCAATTCGGTGAATGCCTCGGCCAAACGGTCGGCAATGGCTTTGAGCATGATACTTCCGTAATCATCATGGTCGGCTTCGTATTTTTCGAGCAATGTCTCGATTCCGATACCTGCTGTTACGGCAAAACTACCGATGTAATCACTTCCGTTTGGTGAAATGTAGTCAGATAAACACAAATTTGGTAAATTTTGAGCTTTTTGGTTTTGCTGACGGAGATTGTGTAATCTCACCTCAGAGCCGCCATCTATTGTTAAAACAATATCATCTGCTACACTCTTAGCTTCCCAAAAGCCAACCACCGCTTTAGCTTTTAGCGATTTTGCATTGATGATGTCGAGCAATAAATCGTTGGCATCTTCAAATAGCTTTTTGGCTTCGGCACCGACCGTGGCATCTTCAAAAATCTTTGGATATTTACCGTGTAATTGCCACGTCTGAAAGAACGGAGTCCAATCTATGTATTTGGCGATTTCGGCTAAATCATAATCTTCAAATACCCTTGTACCTGTAAACTGCGGTTTTACGGGCTGGTAGCTATCCCAATCTATTTTTACTTTATTTTGGCGAGCTTGCTCAATCGTAATAAAGTTTTTATCGGCTTGGCGTTTGGCGTGTTCTTCGCGTAATCGAGCGTATTCGGCTTTAATATCGCCAAAAATATCTTCTTTTGTTTGCTCGTTTTGGGTCAATTTGCCTGCTACTGGCACAGCACGAGAAGCATCTAAAACATGAATCACTGGACCCGAGTAGCATGGGTCAATCTTAACTGCCGTGTGGATACGAGAGGTTGTTGCTCCACCTATCAAAAGTGGTAGTTTCATTCCTCGGCGTTCCATTTCTTTAGCAACACCCACCATTTCGTCGAGCGATGGCGTAATCAATCCCGAAAGACCAATAATATCAACATTGTGCTTGATGGCTTCTTCGAGGATTTTATCGGTTGGCACCATTACGCCCAAATCGATAATCTCGTAATTATTACAACCCAATACCACACCCACGATGTTTTTACCAATATCATGCACATCACCTTTTACGGTTGCCAACAAAATTTTACCAGCCGCCGCACCTGCTGCTTTTGAAGCCTCGATAAATGGCGTAAGATACGCAACGGCTTTTTTCATTACCCTTGCCGATTTTACAACTTGGGGCAAAAACATTTTTCCTTCGCCAAACAAATCTCCTACCACATTCATACCATCCATCAATGGCCCTTCGATTACCTCAATCGGCATATTGTAGAGGTGGCGACATTCTTCTACATCTTCATCAATATAATCGGCGATACCTTTTACCAATGAATGAGTCAAACGCTCTTTTACTGGTAAATTTCTCCAAGTATTTTGTTCTTCGACCGATTTCTCAACACCTTTCGATTTTACCGTTTCGGCAAAAGCCACCATGCGTTCGGTAGCATCGGGGCGGCGATTGAGCAATACGTCTTCGCACATTTCGAGCATTTCTTTGTCAATGTCATCGTAGATACCAATCTGCCCTGCATTGACGATACCCATATCCATACCTGCCTTGATAGCATGGTACAAAAACACCGAATGCATTGCCTCACGAACTGGCTCATTGCCTCTAAAACTAAACGAAATGTTAGAAACCCCGCCCGAAACTTTAGCATACGGAAGATTTTCTTTAATCCAACGAGTAGCATTTATGAAGTCCACAGCGTAGTTGTTGTGTTCGTCGATACCCGTTGCTACGGTCAAGATATTCGGGTCGAAGATGATGTCTTCGGCAGGGAAACCCACTTCATCAACCAAGATTCGGTAGGCTCTTTCACAAATCTCGATACGTCTTTCGTAGTTATCGGCCTGACCTTTTTCGTCAAAAGCCATCACAACCGTGGCGGCACCGTAAGATTTTACCTTGTTTGCATATTCTTTAAACTTCTCTTCGCCTTCTTTGAGCGAGATTGAGTTTACGATGCACTTACCCTGTGTACACTTCAATCCAGCTTCGATAACCTCCCATTTCGACGAGTCAATCATCAATGGTACTTTTGCGATGTCTGGCTCAGATGCAATCAAATTGACAAAGGTTGTCATGGCCTGCACACCATCAATCATCCCTTCATCGAGGTTAATATCTATCACTTGGGCCCCGTTTTCTACTTGTTCACGAGCTACCACAAGAGCTTCATCGTATTTATTTTCACGAATCAATCGGGCAAATTTCTTAGAACCCGTTACATTACAACGCTCGCCAACGTTGATGAAATTAGATGCTTTGGTAAATTTAACGCCTTCGAGGCCCGACAATTTCATGTTTTTCTCAAATGTCGGAATCTGACGAGGTTTGTATCGAGCGGCTACTTCGGCGATGGCTTTGATGTGAGCAGGAGTTGTTCCGCAACATCCGCCGATGATATTAATAAAGCTATGTTGTAAGAAATCTTCAACAATTGCCGCCATTTCGGCGGGCGTTTGGTCGTATTCTCCCATTTCGTTTGGCAAACCTGCATTTGGGTGAGCCGAAACTTGGAATGGAGCTTCGTTTGCCAAAATCTGTACGTACGGACGCATCAAATCGGCTCCCAAAGCACAGTTAAGGCCTACCGATAACAAAGGAAGGTGCGAAACCGAAGTTAAGAACGCCTCGGTCGTCTGACCCGATAATGTACGCCCCGAAGCATCGGTGATGGTTCCAGAGACCATGACTGGGATTTCGTAACGTGCATCCCCTTTTTCCTTTCTTCGGTCATCCATGTAACGAGAGATTGCAAACAACGCAGCCTTGGCATTGAGGGTATCGAAGATGGTTTCAACGAGCAAAACGTCGGCTCCGCCATCGACCAATCCACAAACTTGCTCGTAGTAGGCATCAACCAATTCATCAAATGTTACAGCACGATACCCTGGATTGTTTACATCGGGCGAAAGCGATGCCGTACGGTTGGTTGGTCCAATCGAACCCGCAACAAAACGAGGTTTTTCAGGATTTCTGGCAGTGAATTCATCGGCTACCTCACGAGCGATTTTGGCCGATTGATAATTGAGTTCATAGACAAATTCTTCCATGTGATAATCGGCCATGGCGATTGTCGTACCCGAAAAAGTATTAGTTTCGGCAATATCGGCTCCTGCCTCAAAGTATTTAGCATGAATTTCTTTGATGATTTGCGGTTGTGTGATTGATAGCAAATCGTTATTGCCTTTGAGCGGAGACGGCCAATCTTTGAAGCGTTCGCCACGATAGCCATCTTCGTCTAATTTATATTGCTGAATCAGCGACCCCATCGCACCATCAAGTACAAGGATTCGGTCTTTGAGTATTTCTCTGATGTTTTTGCTCACTTAATCAAATCGTTTTGATACTATTTCAATAACAAAAATTATCCCACAAATTTAAGATTTAAAGATTGATTTTTTAAATTTTACCCAAAAAATAGTTAATTTATCTATATATTGTGTTTTTTACTAATTGATTTATCTATTTTAATATTGTTTTTTATTGTAAATAGAAAAATTATCTTAAACGATGTATCTGTTTGAAGAAAAAATCATTATTCTGATTAATAAGACGAGTGCTTGTAGTTATTTTATCTTTTATAGGTGAATTTTCGATATATTTTATCTAAATTTGTACTAAAATGATTTGTAGTAATCTAAAAATATGATGACCAAACTCGATTCGATAGACAAAGAGATTTTGAAGCACCTCCAAAAAGACGCCCTTCTGACGACCAAAGAGTTAGCTTCGAGATTGAACCTCTCACCAACACCCGTTTATGAGCGTGTACGTCGTCTCGAAAACGAAGGCGTCATTAAGCGTTACGTAGCTATCGTAGAGCGTGAAAAAATCGGGAAAAATCTAATGGTTTTTTGTAATATCCGTCTCAAAGAACACGCTCGTGAAGCTGGAGCTTTATTTGTGAGCGAAATTGTTAAACTGCAAGAGGTCTTGGAGGTTCATAATATATCGGGCGAGTACGATTTCATGATAAAAGTGGTGGTAGATGACATGCGTCAGTACCAAGATTTTCTGATGAATAAACTGGCTTCGCTCTCAAATATCGGCAGTACGCACAGCACATTTGTAATGAGCGAAATCAAAAACGAAACGGCATTTGAAGTAAATCAATAAAACAAAATGGCAACCTCTTCGGGGCTGCCATTTTGTTTTATTGATAGAGATAATCTTAGTTATCAGTCAATGAAATCAATACAAATAGACAACGATTAACCAATAACAATTTTCGATTAACCTCCTATCAAGCGTAGTTACCTTCTTTGCCAAATTTCTTAACCAAAAGAGCATACACAACTGCACGCCACTTATTACGGTTCGATGTACCCAACTGCTCAATCACTTCGGCAATAGCGGCGTCTAACTCTGGGCCATCGGCTAATCCTAATTTTCCAATCAAAAAGTTATTTTTTACACGAGCCAATTCTTCGGAATCAGAACCAGCTACTCTCGACGCATCGTCGTTGTAGATAGATGGTCCTAAACCTTTGGCTACTCCTGTAAGGAGTTCATCACTGATTCCAAGATTAAGCTCGGCCACTTGTGCTTTATAAATCTCTAATTTTTCATCAAATGCACTCATCTTTGTTGGGGTTAAAAGGTGAAAAGATTGTTTTTACACAATGTTACTTATTATGATTTAATTTTCAAATGATTAGACTATTTTTTGAATAAATTGTAACTTTTCTTACTGAAAATTTCACAGTCGCCCGACCAAAATCTGAAAAGGCTTGAGTTTTAGGTTGATTTCGGAGCCGTAGCCTCCAACTTTGATTTTTTCGGCGGTTTCTAAATCACTAACGCTTGCCGAATTAGGTATATTATTTTTGAGTTTGATTCTTACATTTTCTTCTTTTTCGCTCAACGAAATCACAACCAATGATGCTTGCTTGCCAATTTTACGAATGCCAGTAAAAACCATTGGATTACTACTCTGAGCGTCGTCCAATAAGATTTCTCCGTGAATCAATTCTGGGAATTTACTACGTATCGCAAAAACTTTTTGGTAGAAATTGTAAACCTTTTCGTCGGGATTTGGCTCGTGGTCGAGGTCGCCTGCGAAGAATTCGGGAATCCCGAAAAACGAATGAATAGCATCAAATGCCAAAAATCTGGGTGAATATCCATTAAATCTAAAAAACCAAGAAGTATCGTGATTTCGGGCAAAAAATACTCTATTCGCTCCCGAAGGCAAAGACTGATACACCATTTTGAGGTGTTTTTTGTAGTCTTCGGCAGTGTAGCGTTTTTGTTCGATTAGCTCCAGTAGTTGGGTGGGTGCTTCGGTTTGGTTATCGTGCGAGAGATTAAAAACACTATGAAAAACGGGTCCGAAAACTTCGTTCAAGAAAACTGCTTCGGGTTTTAGCTGTCGCATTGCTTCGAGCATTTTTTTGAGCAATTCGGGTGAATTTGAACCACTCATATACGCTGGATTTTTAGATAACGGATTCCACCCCGCCCCTTTGTACGTAGCCGCATCTACTCTGTAGCCGTCAATATCGTAGGTGGCGATGTCGTGTTTTATCAAATCAATCATAAATTGTTGGTACGCCGCACTCGACCAATCGGTACTCATACTTCCCCAAGTTCGGTGTTTAGCAATCTTGCCTTCTTCGTCTTTGACAAACATCTGAGGGCGATTTCTTACATAATCAGATGCCTCGCTAACTCCATGAATCACCATATCGAAAAGCACTTTCATGCCCAATTCATGGGCTTTTTTTACCAGATTTTGCAAATCTTGTTTAGAGCCAAAAGCGGGGTCAACTTGGTACAAATCTACGGGCGAATATCCACCTACCCAATGCGGCATTAGGTAAATTGTATTGAACCCAACCCCTTTGTAAAACGTTAGTTTTTCGGTGATTTCTTTAAATCCATCCTTAAAATATTTGGGATAAACCTCCAAAATCGTCATTTCTCTTACCCAAGTTGGTGCTTCGGTAAAAGGCATTGTGTTTGATACGTTTTCTTGATAAATCGCTAATGCTTCATCGAGATTTTTGGTAAGGGCAATTATCTGAACATCCGATTTAATTCCCGAACCCGACGGCAAATAAACCGACCGAAAATCTTGCTGACCGATGGTGATGTTGAGTCTATTTCCTTTCAGAAAAGGCTGGTACGCTACTTCACCTTTGGTACTCATCCAAGTTGTGAGTGTGGTTTTTAGCGATGAATTAGTCATTGAAATAATCCCCAAACCAGCATCGGGAGCTTGATGGAAATTGATTTGGCGATTGACCAACGAATCAAAAGGTGAATTTGGCTTTACGAATGTCTTTACAAAAAAAGGCCCTGGAATATCGAAAGTACAATCTCGTTTATTGCCAATACTAACCGATGGAATTTTTAGGCTAAAATGTTCAAAATGAGTATTTTCGTTAATCACAAATTGCTCACTTGCGATGCGATGCACCGAAGCCGAGCGTTCGAGAATCGGACTTTCGGGATAAAGGATATAAAATAACTGAAACTCAAATTTACGTTTTTGGGCATCGGTAGCTTCGTAGATAAAAGAGGCTGTTACGCCATCGTCTTTTTCGTTTTTTCGTACGTAAAATTGCTTCGGAAAATACTGCGAATTAGCCAATATTTCTTTGCCATCTATCTGAAAATCAAATACTTCGGGGATACTTGAGGCACTAATCAAATTTTTCTGAGTTTCTTCATCCCTAAACCCGACCCAAGCACCGTTTTGTTTCAAGAATGCAAGACGCACCGCACTATTGCCCACAATGATGCTATCTTTTGAAATTTCTTGATAAATATCTTCAAAAACTTCTTTCCGCTGGGCAAAAACCATGCAGGTGTATATAAAGAAGACAAGCGTAAATAAAAACTTTTTCATTTATAAATATCCAAAATCGTCTGTTAGGTGATGGTTTGGCTTGATATTGGTATTGAGTAAAATTATAAATGAGCCATAAAATGACTAATATAAAATTACGTTATTTTGAAAAGGATTGCAAAATTATAAATGTACTTAGTATGATTTTGGATTCACCCCTAAAAAGATTTGCTATCGGAGTGGTTTTAATTTGTTGGGTTGTATCGAGTTGTACGGTTGTCAAAAATCCGACTGCAAAATCGGTATCAAAAGATAATTCGCTTATCGAAGCCGCCCGTGCGTACATGGGTGTACCTTACAAGTTGGGGGGCAACGACCACAAAGGTATTGATTGCTCAGGACTTATCTGCAATAGTTTTAAAAAAATCGGTATTGAGCTTCCGCGAATTTCGTGGCAACAGTCAGATTACTATCCGACGATTCGAGCCGAAGACATTCGCAAAGGTGATTTGGTGTTTTTCTACACAGGAGGCTCATTTGTCAATCATGTTGGAATCGTAACCGAAGTCAAGAGCAAAAACGAAGTGATGTTTATCCATGCGTCGTCGAGCAAGGGAGTTCGTGAGGATAATCTCTACACAAATTATTGGTGGAGCCGATTCTCGAAAGCCACAAGAGTGATGAAATAGATAATTATACGAGTTTTTTGAATAATCCGAATGACGAATGTCTCGCTTTTGAGATAAGAGATAATCTTTTATAACAATTCGAATCATTCGAGATATTCGGACCATTCAAAATTATTAAAACAGTATTTATGATTTACCTAACCAACAAAACCAATAATCCATAAATTTGCAAAACTAAAAGCAAAATTATGATTCCTACTCTACAAGATATTCAAGAGGCTCACGAACGAATCAAGCCTTTTGTGCATCGTACACCCGTAATGACCTCTCAGAGCATCAACGAATTGGCTGGATGCGAGATTTATTTCAAATGCGAAAACTTCCAGAAAATCGGGGCTTTTAAGGCTCGTGGAGGGATGAACTCGGTCTTGAAACTGAGCAAAGAAGAACAACAAAAAGGAATCACTACGCATTCGTCGGGCAACCACGCCCAAGCGATTGCCCTCGCTGCCAAAACAGTTGGCACAAAAGCCTATATCGTGATGCCCTCAAATGCTCCAATCATTAAGAAAAATGGGGTTAAAGCTCTCGGAGGAGAAGTGATTGAGTGCGAGCCAACTCTCGAAGCTCGTGAGTCAACCGTTCAAAAAATCATTGACGAGAAAGGAGCAACTTTTGTACATCCATTCAATAATTATGATGTGATTGAGGGACAAGCCACGGCCGCCAAAGAACTCATCGAAGAGGTTGGCGATTTGCAGGTTGTGATGGCCCCCGTAGGCGGTGGGGGACTCTTGAGCGGAACGGCTCTGACAACACATTATTTATTGCCAAATGCTGAGGTAATTGCGGGCGAACCCGAAGGAGCTGCCGATGCTATTCTTTCGTTTAAATCGGGTAAAATAGAGAAAGCACCCTACATCAAAACGATTGCCGACGGCTTACTGACCAATCTCGGCGATAAAACTCTCGAAATTATCAGACTACATGTAAAAGACATCATTACGGTATCTGATGAGGAAATTGTAGCGGCAATGCGACTGATTTGGGAGCGACTCAAAATTGTCATTGAGCCTTCGTGTGCGGTGCCTTTTGCGGCATTGCTCAAGCAAAAAGAACGTTTTACTGGCAAAAAAGTAGGTATAATCCTGACGGGTGGTAATGTAGATTTAGGAAATCTTCCTTTTTAAATCACCTCAGTTTTTATATTATTTGAGAGCCCTCGGCGTTTGTCGGAGGCTTTTTTATGCCTTCCGTTTATCAATTTATTTTTCCATTTGTAAAATTTATATTAAATACAAGGTACTTGGTATTGCAATGTATTATTCTATGCACTATATTTGATTTGAAAATTAAAACTCTTCAAATTATTATGAAAAAGCTATTACAATTACTTCTCTTTTTGGGGGCTTTGTGGTCTTGTCGAAACAACCACGATATTAAGATTATCCAATCCGACAATGACAAAGTCTATGAATTTTCGGCTGATTTTCCAGCATCGCAAACCACCAAGGTAAGAAACTATTTAGACGAAAAACTGGAGGCTGGCGGTGATTTTAAATTTCAGAAAGCTGAAATTGACGCAAATATTACCCTGAATAATGATATGACTTTTTATGTAAAATCGGAGAAAGGTAAACTCAGAATTGAATTTGACCGTGAAGAAAACTCACACGATAACTACATCAAAATCAAAAAAGTATGTAACGGATTAAAGAAAATTCTGACTCAGAAAAGCTAAGTTCAACCCTGACAGCGACTTGCCGTCTGGCGTTCAAAACACTGTCAGGGTTTTTGCATCTTTTTATTCGATAATTTTCATATCTTTCAAAATCGCCTCAACAATTCCGCGGCGTTCTTTCATGAAAACATCATCGTTTGGATTCATGGCCTCAACGTTATTGGCGAAGAAATAAACATTGTCTCCTTTCTCAATCCAACCCACAAACCACCCACGGTTTAGTCCATCGGGCCAATCGGCATTGATTCCATCCGATGTCTTGATTGCCCAACCCGTTTTACCTCTCATTTTATAAGTAGGATTATCTTCTAAAAGTATAATTTTCTTTACGACATCGGCACTGTGCTTCTTAACTGGCAACTCGTTTTTGTACAATTTTATCAAAAACTCAACTTGCTGTTTTTGACTAATTGCCGATTTACCACCAAGCCAAAACTTATCAAGATTTTGCGGGTTTACGTCCATCTTACCATAGCCAAATTTTGTAAGATATTGATGATATTTTTCGACTCCGACTTTTCTTGCAATTTGCTGATAACAAGGCACACACGATACTTTCATTGCTTCGGCAAGATTCATGTCTTTGTTCCAATTTTTGTTTGTTCTTACCGTTCCATCCCATTTAAACATTGAGTTTTCGTCTTTGACTATTCCTAAATCAAGCCCAATCAACGAATTCGGAATCTTAAAAGTAGAAGCTGGGATAAATCCTACTTGACAACGTTTGTAATCGTAAGCGGTGTATTCGTTCTTCTTTAAATTGTACAATAAAAACGAACCTTTGAGATTGTGTTTGTCGTAGTACTTTTTGAAGTTTTGTTCGATTACTTTTTGGGCAAATGAGGTACTAAAAACAGACAATAAAAAGTACACCGAGCAGATTAGCTTTTTCATTTTTTCTTTAAATGTTTTATTGATATTGGATTAAATAACCTTTCTAAAAAACCGTGACACGGTTACGGACAATCACTGGTTTAAAATGACCCTAAATGCTAACCGTGCCACGGACACAGTCTCCTATTATAAGTACTTAATTTATCAAAATCGACAAAATCATGACACGCACAACGTGCCATGTTAGAGCAATGCCTGTGTCATGCTGTGCATGGCACAGATTTGTTTGAAAATAAAGTTTCTTGAAAATTTAGGTCACTACAAATATCTCTCATTTTTCCTCAATTCGATATAGGAATATGTTTTAAATTTAATTCTGAATATTCAGAATATATTGAAAATTCAATATTAACATTTTCTTAACCTATTAATAATAAGTAGTTTACATTAAGGTAGGAAATTTGTTGACATGAAAAAGAACAAACACTACCGTACCATTGTACTCTCGGATATTCATCTCGGCACGAGCGGCTCAAAGGCAAAAGAAGTAACCGATTTTTTGAAAGAGAATCGTTGCGAAAAACTGATTTTGAACGGCGATATAATTGATGGTTGGCAACTCAAAAAATACGGTATTTGGAAGAAAAAACACACGGCTTTTTTCAGAATTATCCTGAAAATCATGGATAAATACGATACAAAGGTGATTTACCTGCGTGGAAACCACGATGATTTTCTCGACCAAATTTTGCCGCTGGTAGTGGGTAAACAGTTTCAGATTCGCCGCGATTATGTGCTGCAATCGGGCGATAAACGCTTCTTTGTAACACACGGAGACGTCTTCGACAGCATCACAACGGGCATGAAATGGCTGGCTCATTTGGGCGATTTGGGTTATACACTTCTGCTTTGGCTCAATAAAAAATACAACCAATACCGAGAATGGCGAGGACTGAAATACTACTCGCTTTCGCAGCAAATCAAGCATAAAGTTAAGTTGGCGGTGAGCTACATGGATGATTTTGAGCAAAAACTCGCCGAATTGGCCAAGGCTCGTGGCTGCGATGGCATTATCTGCGGACATATCCATCAGCCTGCTATCAGAGAAATTGACGGTATTGTATATATGAACTCGGGCGATTGGGTCGAAACGATGTCGGCTTTGGTCGAAGACTTTGATGGAAACTGGAGTTTGGTTTATTATTCGGTTTCGGATAAAGAGAATAATACCGCTGATAATCAGCTATTTGTAGAAGATAAACCGACGCTTTCGAGGGTGGCAATTCTTTAAGGCTTATGAAATATGCATTTATCATACAAGGCGAAGGGCGTGGGCATCTTACGCAGGCAATAGCCCTCGGTGAAATCCTAACCAATGCTGGTCATGAGGTTGGTTTCATGCTTGTCGGTACTGCTGATGGTGGACAAGCACCCACATTTTTTAGCGAAAAAGTTAAGAGCAATATCGTGACTTTTCAGAGCCCTTGCTTGGTTTATTGCAAAAAAACTAAAGCCCTTGATGTAAATAAAACACTGATTAACAGTTTTTTAGGATTCAAGAGGTTTATACTCAGTATTGGTAAAATTCAAAAAACTATTAGACAATACCAGCCCGATGTAATCATCAATTTCTATGATGTCTTGGGCGGATTCTACAATCTTATTTTTAATCAAGGACGAATTCCGTTTATTTGCACGGCTCATCAATATTTATTGCTTCATCCAGCATTTGAGCATCCCAAATGTAATTGGATTGATAAGTTTTTGGTTAATCTCAATACACGCATTACGGCACTTTGGGCAACCAAAAAATTGGCTCTTTCGTTTACCCCTTTTGCCGATGATAAAAAGCAAAATATCATTGCAGTTCCACCACTTCTTCGGTCTGATTTACAACACCTAAAGCCACAAAACAACGATTTTATTTTGGCTTACATGACCCAAAGTTCACTCGTAGAAGACCTTATAAAGTGGCATGAGGCAAATCCAGAAGTTAGAATTCATTGTTTTACCGATAAAAAACAAGAAAAAGCCGAAGTGGATTTTTCGACAAATTTGACATTTCATCAGATAAATGGTCAAAAATTCTTAGCGTTTATGCAAAATTGTAGGGTATTGGTAACAACTGCGGGTTTTGAATCGGTCTGCGAGGCGATGTTTCTGGGCAAACCCGTGATGATGGTGCCAGTGCCTAAACACTACGAACAAGCCTGCAATGGTCTGGATGCCCAACGGGCGGGTGCGGGTGTAGTCGCTAACACTTTCGATTTAGATATTTTGCTCAATTATCTCCCAAAGCACCAAGACATTAGTGCCGATTTTAGGCAATGGCAAAGCGAGTCTGCACGTATTTTTTTACGTGAGATAAGTGTGAGTCCAGCAATAGAAACAGTTTTTGAACCTAAAGAAATTAGATTCGATTGGCAGATTCAGACGTCTATCTTATCTGAAATTAAGTAAGATAAATTTCTCGAATGCTTCGAATCTCTCGAATACTCCGAATAACTCGAATTATTTATTACTCACGTCTCGATAAAATCAGTCTTTTTTCTTCTTATTTGGCAAGCTGAACACGTTGGCCGTAACTTCTTGGATACCAATCATGCGTAGAACATCGCGTAGGTCGGGTACTTTATCATCTGCTACTTTTGAAGACCCCATAACAGTTGTAGATGGCATTGTGTAAGTGTTAGTTTTCATTGTAGTGTTTGGTTTAAGAGTGTTTGAAGTTTTTTGAGGACTCAAAGATAATATGTATTTAGCGAAATTTCGCAAAACGACTCAAAAAATTTATTTAGCGGTAAAATTATTTTTAGCGTGGAAGATGAATTATTGCCAATTTGCGAGGTTTAATAGTTCTAAAGAGCAACTTCGTCAAATAAATTTTGTCATTCGGTTGAACGTGGCGTAATTTTAGATTGTTAGCAATTAGGTAGTTCAGAATAACAAATCATTAAGATGAATCAGCATTTTTTACAGCACATATTCGATAAGCACCAAAAGACTGTTGCGGTGCCACCCACCAAAGAGATTGCGGCTTGGGCATTGAGACTTATCCGTTTGTTGTTTCCTGAACAAACCAAAGAATACTACCATTCGGCCGAAGAAATCGAGATTCAGTTCAAGAATTTAGAATTGGATTTAAGAAATATGCTTCTTTCGACGTACCAATGCAAAGATTGCAATGCCGAGTTGAAGGCCAAGCAATTTATTGATGCGATTCCGTCGATTTACGAAACATTAAAGACTGATATTCAGGCGATTATCGAGGGAGACCCCGCCGCCAAAAGCGAGTATGAGGTTGTGCGTGCGTATCCGGGTTTCTTTGCGATTACATTTTATAGAATTGCTCATCAATTGTACAATTTAGATATTCCTCTTTTACCACGAATTCTGACCGAATATGCCCATTCAAAAACTGGAATTGATATTCACCCAGGAGCTACGATTGACGAATATTTCTTCATCGACCACGGAACGGGTATCGTTATCGGCGAATCTACTATTATTGGCAAACACGTAAAACTTTATCAAGGTGTTACGCTTGGGGCTTTGAGTGTCGAGAAATCATTGGCGAATACCAAACGCCACCCGACTGTCGAAGACCACGTAGTGATTTATTCGGGAGCGACGATTTTGGGCGGTAAAACGACAATCGGGCAAAACTCAATCATCGGCGGTAACGTCTGGCTCACGAAGAGTGTTCCGGCTTACTCGACGGTTTATCACAAGCCCGAAATCAAGGTTGTGGAGCGTGAGCCTGCTGAGTAAATGATTTAGAATGATATAGTGATATTTTGAGGACGTACGGCTTACGTCCTTTTTTATTTTCAGAAAAAGCACGCATAATCCATTCAGAATCCCTATTTTTGCGGTCTTTTTTGATTTTTATGAGCAAATTTATCTACGGAATTGACTTCGGAACAAGTAATTCGACATTGGTAATTCTTGAAACCGAGACCAATAAGATTGTCAAATTGTTTACAGTGCCTTCGCTGTTGTTTTTTCCAGAACTTCAAAATCGTAATGAGCAATTACAGCATTTGGTGGGTCAATCGGCCGTTGAGGGCTATGTAGAAAGCCGTATGAAAGGGCGATTTATGAAGTCTATCAAAAAGGTTTTGCCCAATAAAAGCTTTGTAAATACGATTATCGGTAACAAAAGTTTTAAAGCCGAAGATTTGGTTTCGTTGATATTAATTTATCTTAAAAAACAAGCCGATAATTTCGTAGGCGAAAACATTACGACGGCGGTCATTGGTCGCCCCGTAGTTTTCGATGAAAACCCCGAAAAAGATGCTTTAGCCCAAAAAAGATTAGCAAATGCCGCTCAAATTGCTGGTTTTAGTGAGTTTTATTTTCAATTGGAGCCAATTGGGGCGGCTTTCACTTACGAGCGTAATATCAATAAAGAGCAGTTGGTTTTGGTTGGCGATTTTGGGGGTGGAACTTCCGATTTTTCGTTGATGAAACTTAACCCTGCGGCTATCAATAACGCCGACCGCCGAGCCGATATGATTGCCCAAGGCGGGATTTATATAGGTGGTGATAGTTTCGATTCTGACATTATGTGGCATCGCGGGACACCCCATTTTGGGCGTGGTGTAAAAGAAGAAATAAATAAAGGGAAGCCGATAGATTTACCGCTTTCGTATTTTCATAGTATTTGTACGTGGGAACGGATGAATTTCTTAGATACACTCCGAATGCGGATTAGTATCAATAAATCCTATAATTTTTCGGGTAAAGATTACCGAGTTAAGAATCTATTGACATTGGTCGAAGACAACCTCGGTTATGTTTTATTCAAAGAAATCGAAAAAACGAAAATCGAATTAGCCACGGCCGATTCATCAGATTTTGCATTTGACCAACACGGAATTACATTTTCGGAAAAGATTTCGATTGAGGAGTTTACGGATGAAATTATCCAAAAAAACTTGAATAGTATTGATACTTATATGCTTAATTTTCTGGATAAAAATCAGGTAAAACCAAACGATATTGATGTTGTTTTTATGACTGGCGGGACCTCGATGGTGCGTCCGCTGCGTGAGAGATTTGTGCAACATTTCGGGGTTGATAAAATCAAATCGGGTGATAATTTCAATAGTGTTGCGATGGGGCTTGCGTATAGCTACAAGGTTTTGGCTGGTGATAAATAGAAGAACCCCTGACAGGGATTGTAACTCTGTTGGGGGTGGTTATATTAAAAGTTTATCTACTTGCACTTCAAAATCCTCTAAAATGGGTTTTGCTGAACAAATATCGTTTTCGATACAAATCTTTACTTCACGACGTGAAGTATAAACATAAACTACTTTTTGCTCTACATAAATATTCCAAATTACTTTTACTCCTGCCTTGAAATACTCGGCTACTTTTTCTTCAACCTTATTGATATTGTCATTTTCGGATAGAATTTCAATCACAAATTCAGGAATAACATCAACCCCTTGTTTAGTTTGTTCAATTTGCTCTTTTGTAAGGTAAGCAATATCTGGGCGACGCATCTGAATCCCCGAAAGCATTACATCGTATTCCGAAACCAAAGTGCCAGTTTGCCAGTATCCTTTTGTTATAAAAAGTGTGTTTAGATAATCGTAAATGTAGATTTGTTTTCTATTCGTACCATTGAAACGTATCAATTCTCCGTCATTCCATTCATATTTATAGCCATCTTCGGGTTGTTCCCAAGCCATAAATTCATCCAAAGTTTTTGGCAAAACCGTTTTTATGTCTTTCGTAGCTATCATAACGCTTACTTTATTTATCCAAATTTAATCTTTAAATCAGATTATTAAAACAAAAGGTAGAAAAATGACTTTATAACAAGCATTTCTCTACCTTTTGCAACTATCTTAAACCCCTGACAGGGCTTCAAGCCCTGTCAGGGGTAGAGTTTTTATTACTGCAAAGTCTCGACCGAGCGTTGGATAAACTTAGTCAGGTCATTGCCCGATAGCATTCCTTGCGAAAGCAATGCCAAATCGTAAAGTTGTTTTGCCAAGTTTTTATCATCGTTTTTGATGACTTTGCCAATCAATGCGTGGTTGGCGTTTACCACAATCGTTAGGCCGAGAGGCATATCGCCAAACATACCCGCCTGACCGCTAATGGCTTGCATGTCTTTCCAGCGACGCATAAATTCTGGCAATACAATCGAAACTGGCAATTCGTCGGTTGGCAATGCCTCAATCTGCACCATGTTTGTACCCGCAAATTCTTTGAAGATACCTTCGGCTTTGGTTTTCTCGTCTTCGGTCAGTACACTCTCGATTTTGATGTCTTTGTCAATCAATTTATCGAGGGTTTCTGAGTCCACACGTTTAAATGTAACCTTCTCTAATTTCGATTCAAGAGCATTGATAAAGTGTCCATCCAAAACATCATCCAATAGCAAAATATCGTACTCACGCTTCTTCGCCGACTCGATGTACGCATCTTGTTTGCCCTTGTCGTTGGCATAAAGATAAACCGTTGTTTCGTTTTTATCGGTTTGGTTTGGTTTTACTTTTTCTTTGTACTCTTCAAATGTAAAGAGTTGATTATCAATGTTTTTGAGTAGCGTAAAGTCTTTGGCTCTGTCGTAGAATTTATCGTCTGAGATGATTCCGTACTTCACAAAAAGACCGATACTTTCCCACTTTTCTTCAAACGCCTTGCGGTCATTTTTGTAAAGTTCAGATAACTTATCAGCAACCTTTTTAGTAATGTGGCTATTGATTTTCTTCACATTGCCATCGGCTTGCAAATAACTTCTCGAAACGTTTAGCGGAATATCAGGCGAGTCAATCACACCGTGCAATAATTGCAAGAACTCAGGTACGACATTCTTAACATCATCGGTAATGAAAACCTGGCGGCTGTATAATTGTATTTTTTCGCGATTGAGCTGGAAATCCTTTTTGATTTTCGGGAAATACAAAACACCCGTCAGATTAAATGGATAATCTACATTGAGGTGAATCCAGAAAAGTGGGTCTTCGCCAAAAGGATAAAGTTCTTTGTAGAATTTAAGGTAATCTTCATCGGTCAAATCAGATGGTGATTTTGTCCAAATCGGATTTGGATTATTAATAACATTTCCTTCAAATTCGATTTCGATTGGCAAGAATTTGCCGTATTTTTCGAGAATTTGCTTGATTCTGAAATTATCTAAAAACTCAGCCGATTCTTCAGAAACGTGTAATATAACATCAGTTCCTCTTTCGGCTTTGTCCGAATCCGTGATTTCAAACTCGGTGCTACCATCACAAATCCAACGAGCGGCAGGTTCGCCTTTGAAATTTTTAGAAATAACTTCTACTTGGTCGGCCACCATAAATGCCGAGTAAAACCCAAGACCAAACTGCCCGATAATTTCTTTTGTATCGGTTTTTTCTTTGTATTTTTCTAAGAATTCTTTTGCTCCCGAAAAAGCAATTTGATTGATATATTTCTTGATTTCTTCGGCCGACATCCCGATTCCAGCATCCGAAATCGTGATGGTTTTTGCGTCTTTATCAACCGCAACTTTGATTTTTAAATCGCCTAATTCGCCGTTGAATTCGCCTATCGAAGCTAATTTCTTGATTTTTTGTGTGGCATCTACCGCATTTGATACCAACTCACGAAGGAAAATTTCATTGTCTGAATACAAAAACTTCTTAATTATCGGAAAGATGTTTTCGGTATTAATCGAAATCGTACCTTTTTCTGCCATAATTTTATGATTAATTAAATGATTTAGTATAAAAACTCTCCTCTAAGGGTCGGGGATATATTTTCAAATCTCATTCCATTGTATTAATTACTGACAGATTGGCAGAAAAGTACGGTGCTTTTTTAGGTCATTACGACACAAATTTCATTATTTTTGCATAAATGATAAACCTATATTCTATCAATGGACTTATTTTCACATACAGCCGAAGCCCAACGGATTAATGAATTGACCGATAAATTAAACTACTATAACCACCGCTATTACCAAGATGCAATTTCGGAGATTTCGGACGAAGAATTTGACTTTTTGCTCAAAGAACTCGAAAAATTAGAATCCGAAAATCCTCACCTCAAACGCCCCGATTCGCCAACGCATAGAGTAGGAGGGACGATTACCAAAGAATTTAAGGCTGTTGAGCATCGCTACCCAATGCTCTCATTATCAAATACTTACAACGAGCAAGATTTGATTGATTGGGACGAACGCATCAAAAAAGTACTGACCGACCGCCCCTACGAATATATCTGCGAAATCAAGTTTGATGGTATTTCGCTTTCGATGACCTACGAAAACGGAGTTTTGGTTCGTGGCGTTACTCGCGGCGATGGCACAAAAGGTGATGATATTACAACCAATGTGAAGACAATCCGAACATTACCACTGCGGATTTCGGACTTGGGATTTAAGAATGAAAATACTCAACTCGAAACACCGAAACCTCAAACTCAAAATTTCGAGATTCGTGGCGAGGGTTTTATGCCGATAAGTTCGTTTGAAAGAATCAACCAAGAGCGAGAAGATATTGGCGAATCACTGTTGGCAAATCCAAGAAATGCGGCGGCAGGAACATTCAAAATGCAGGATTCGGGCGAGGTCGCTCGTCGTGGATTGGATTGTTATATTTATCAATTTTTATCGGATGATGACGCCATCAAAACCCACGAAGAAAGCCTCTTGATGCTCAAAAAAACGGGCTTTAATGTATCACCTACTTGGCGAAAAGTGACTGATATTCAAGGGGTTATAGCGTATATAAATGAATGGTCGGAGAAACGCCACAGCTTGCCTTGTGCTACTGATGGAATTGTCGTAAAAATCAATGATTATGCCCAAAGAGAAGAGCTGGGTTTTACGTCGAAGAGTCCACGTTGGGCGATTGCGTACAAATACAAAGCCGAGTCTAAATCTACTTTGTTGAAAGGTGTGACTTTCCAAGTCGGACGCACGGGGGCAGTTACGCCAGTTGCTGAACTCGAACCAATCGAATTAGCAATGACTACCGTAAAACGTGCTACTCTTCACAATGCCGACGAAATCGTGCGTTTGGGGCTGCAAATTGGCGATTATGTATTTGTAGAAAAAGCTGGCGAAATTATCCCGAAAATTACGGGCGTTGACAAAAACAAAAAGCCTGTTTTAAGCGACCAAAAGTTGGTTTTTCCGACAAATTGCCCCGCTTGCGGAACAGAATTGAAACGAAACGAAGGCGAAGCGGCTACTTTTTGCCCCAACGACAAGGGCTGTCCTCCGCAAATCAAAGGCAAAGTAGAGCATTTTATCCAACGCAAAGCCATGAACATCGAAAGCCTTGGCGAAGGGAAATTGGAATTGTTATTTGACAAAGGTTTGGTGCGAAACGCCGCCGATTTGTATGATTTGAAATACGACCAATTGCTCGGACTCGAAAAAGTAACGGTCGATGAAGAAACTGGCAAAGAACGCCGAGTGAGTTTTAAAGAAAAAACGGTTCAGAATATCTTGGATGGTATCGAAAAATCGAAACAGCAGCCATTTGCTAAGGTACTTTTTGGTATCGGAATCCGTTTTGTGGGCGAAACAACTGCCGAGAAATTAGCGGCCTATTTCAAGACGATGGATGCCCTACAAGTTGCCGATTTTGAGGCCTTGCGAAGTGTTCCAGAGGTCGGCGAACGCATTGCTCAAAGTGTTTTAGAATTCTTCAAAGAGCTTGAAAATCAAGAGTTTGTAAATCGCTTGAAAGCGTCTGGCTTGCAAATGGAGGCTGAGAATATTGTGGTTGAAATGGAAGGTAATTCTCTCGAAGGAAAAACGTTTTTATACACGGGGACGTTTGAGAATTTCAGCCGTGAAGAACTCGAAAATAAAATTGAAGCCAATGGCGGAAAATTGGTCAGCGGAGTTTCTAAAAAATTGGATTTCTTGATTGTTGGCGAAGGGGCAGGGCCTTCAAAACTCCAAAAAGCACAGCAATTAGGTGTAAAAATGATTAACGAAGCCGAATTTATTACGCTTTTAGGCTGATTTACAGCGATGGTGTGAGAGAATCATACCATCGACATTTAATCATCTAAGTGTTAGTTTATGTTAATAGTTAATTGTTAATCGTTAAATAGGATATTGATAACCAAGTAATTATGAATTCTGATTAACGAATGTTTCGCTGTTGCGATGATTATTCTCAATTAACAATTAACAATTTTCGATTAACGATTTATCTCAACCTTACTTCAAAAACAAACCTTGAAAAATTACCTAAAAATATTATCGTTATTTGCCCTAACGGCTTGTATGTCGGGGCCTTACAAACAGACCAATAAATCTTATAAAAAGCAAGCTAAGCAGTACGCCAAGGTAATCCGTCAATTGCCTAAAATTGATTCTCTGGGTGTTGCACAAGCCAACTTTTGGGCTGGAACTACCAATTTTAGTTTGCGTAAGCCCAATATCGTCGTGATTCATCATACTGCACAAAAGAGCTGCGAACAAACCCTCAAAACGTTCACACTCGAACGCACCAAAGTGAGTGCTCATTATGTAATTTGCGAAGATGGCGTGATTCATCAAATGCTCAACGATTATATGCGTGCTTGGCATGGCGGTGTCGGAAAATGGGGTACGATAAACGATGTAAATTCATCGAGCATCGGTATTGAACTCGACAATGACGGTTTTGAACCATTCTCCGAAAAACAGATGCAATCTTTACTCAATCTGCTGACTCATCTCAAGAAAAAATACGATATTCCGACCGCTAATTTCATCGGCCATGCCGATATTGCTCCGACTCGCAAAAACGACCCAAATGTCAATTTTGATTGGAATTTACTATCAAAAAATGGTTTTGGAGTTTGGTTCGGAGATACGTTGAATCTCAATATTCCGACCGATTTTAATCCTTATTTGGGACTAAAATCAATTGGCTACCATCTAAAAGATACGAGTGCAGTTATTGTGGCATTCAAACGTAAATACACCAAAACCGAAGGCAGCCGAATCTTGACCGATGCCGATAAAAAGATTTTGTACACGCTTGTGAGCCAAAACATGAATAATTAATCATCAACAAAAACAATGAAAAAACTGCTTATTTTATTGCTCTTTTCTTCGATTTCGATTTTTGCCCAAAAAGATGCCAAATCTTACGTGGTCATGGTGTCTTTTGATGGATTTCGGTACGATTACGTAAACAAATATCCGACCCCGAATTTTAAGAAATTTATTAAAAAAGGAGCCGCTGCCGAAATGATGTTGCCATCGTTTCCGAGCAAGACATTCCCCAATCACTACACGCTCGTTACGGGTTTGTATCCGGGCAATCACGGATTGGTAGATAACACTTTTTATGACAAAGAACGAGATACTTTTTATTCGATTCGCCAAAGAAATAAAGTAGAAGACCCCTACTATTACGGTGGGTTGCCGATTTGGCAATTGGCACAGCAAAACGGGATGAAATCGGCCTCGTATTTTTGGGTAGGTTCGGAGGCTCCGATTGGTGGAAAACTCCCCGATTATTACCACAGATTTGATGATACCGTTCCGCACAAAAAGCGTGTTCAAGCAGTTTTTGATTGGTTGAATTTACCCGAATCGGAGCGTCCACGAATCATCACGATTTACTTTTCGATGGTTGATACACAAGGGCATGAGGTTGGGCCAAACGGGCAAAAAACCAAAGAAGCTGTGATGGAAGCCGATACACTGGTAGGAATGCTGATGGATGGCCTCAAAAAGATTGATTTGCCCGTAAATGTAATTTTGACCGCCGACCACGGAATGTACGAAATGCAGAATAAACCAGCGTATTTTATTTATCAAGAAGATTTGGTTGCGGGGCTTTCAAAAGATGATTTTTTGTTTGTCAATAACAGTACACACGCCAATATTTTTATCAAAAATAAGGCAAAAGAAGATGAGATTTATAATTCAATCAAGGCTAAAGAATCGCATTTTAAGATTTACAAAAAAGCCGATATTCCAGCCAACTTGCATTTCAATCAGCACCAACGAATCGGCGATTTATTTTTTGTCGTAGAGGCGGGTTATAGTATTTATTCAAAAGAAATGATGTCAAAAAGACCCGAAACCCGAAGCGTTTGGGGCGTTCATGGATTTGACCCTTACACAACTCCCGAAATGGGAGCGATTTTCTACGCTCAAGGACCAAACATTAAGAAGAAAGTCAAAATCAAAACTTTTGAGAATATTCACGTGTATCCATTGGTGGCTAAACTTTTGGGTATTGAGAAATTACCTAAGATTGATGGAGATTTGAAGGTTTTAGAAGGGATAATCAAGAAGTGAACTTTCTTCATAGGATAGGGCTTGCAAAGCTTAATTTTGGGTCGAGATTCTTGTCTCGACCCAAAATGATGAGGTTTCAAAACCTCAATTTTACCTCTCCATCCATAACCGCCAACTCAGCCATTCTGCCGCACGGCATGGCCCAATTGACACTCTCATGCCCAACCGGAAAACCAAAACTGATTGGATAATTGTATTCGGCGGTATGTTCGGCGATGATTTCGTAAACAGTTTTGCCAAAAGGCTCGTCGTTTTCTTTAGAATCAGAGAAATCTCCGACAATCAAACCCGCCAAATCTTTGAGTTTACCTGCACGTTTTAGCTGAACCATCATGCGGTCGATGTTGTAGAGGTATTCGCTAATATCTTCGATGAATAGTATTTTATTTTTGGTATCGGGTTCAGAATCAGAGCCAAGCAAATGAGCCAAAAGGCAGAGATTTCCGCCAATTAATTCACCTTTTCCAGTTCCTAAACGGTTTAATTCGTGCGAATTTGCCTTGTATGAAAGTTCTTCGCCAAAAAGTAATTTACGAAGCGAATCTCTCGAAAAATCATCCTTCATCATTGTTTTGGGCATGGCCGCGTGTAGGCTTTCGTAGTCCATCGCTTGTAGGTGGCAATGCACAGCCGTAATATCCGAAAATCCGATAATCCATTTAGGGTTTTTCTTGAATTCGGTAAAATCAATCGAATCAATGATTCTCGAACTACCATATCCGCCACGAGCCGAAAAGATAGCCTTAACCTCTTCGTTATCAATCATTTGCTGGAAATCTCTCCTGCGGGTTTCGTCGTCGCCAGCGAACCCAAAATATGCAGCCGATACCGATTCGCCGACCACCACATTCAGTCCCCAGTCGTTTTGCATCAAATCAATAGCCGGTCGAATTTCCTCGATATTTAGTTTACTTGCCAATGCCACTATGGCAACGGTATCGCCTTTTTTCAAATAGTTAGGTCTAATCATTTTTACATTCCTTTTCTTTCGGAGAGAGGGGCAGTGCTAAACTTTTCAAATAAATTATTGGTTACAAAGTTACTAACTTGCAAATTGCGAGTTCAATCGCAAGTATCAAAATGAAAGCAATGAATTTTAAAAAAATCGTTCTTGGATTAGGTCTTTTGAGTTTTGTTCTCCTGCAATCTTGTAATACCAAACAGCGTACCTTAAAGATTTACTATAACGAAGACTCGACCGAGCGGAAAATCCCCGATTTTGAGTTTATCAATCAAGATGGTAAAGCCGTTACGCAAAAAGATTTTGAGAATAAAATATACGTAGCCGATTTCTTTTTTACGACTTGCCCGACGATTTGCCCCATCATGAAAAAAGAAATGCTGAGAGTACACGAGCGTTTCAAGGTAAATCCAGATATTATGATTTTATCACATTCGATAGACCCTCGCCACGATTCGGTTGAGGTACTCAAGGAGTATGCCGCACGTTTGGGAGTAAAATCTGACAAATGGTATTTTGTAACGGGCGACCGCAAAAAAATCTACGAAATTGGTGAGAAAAGCTACATGGTTACGGCTCAAGAAGATAGCACGCAGCAGGGCGGCTATTTGCACAGTGGTGCTTTTATTTTGGTTGACCGCAAACGCCGCGTGAGAGGGCTTTATGATGGTACTAAAGAGAAGGATGTTAATAAATTGATGGAGGATATTGAGATTTTGTTAGATGAAAAATGATTTTTGTAGCACGACTTTTCAAGTCGTAGCTAAACTGCTGATAATTAGTATCGTAGTTTCGTGTAAATCGCCCGAAAAAGTAAAATTAGAACAGTTTTACGTGAATGGGCAGGAACTTTACGAACAAAACTGTGCCAATTGCCACCAAAAAGATGGACTTGGCTTCAAAGATTTGTACCCACCCATTGCAGGTTCAGATTTCTTAAAAAACAAAGAAGCCGTAATCTGCATGATTCGCAACGGAGCATCGGGAGAAATGACCGTCAACGGTAAAGTTTATAACCAACAAATGCCCGCCAATGCACAATTGTACGATTTAGACATTGCCGCAATCACAACTTATATTTACAATAAGTGGGGCAACGAATCGGCCATAACCGAGACAGATTCTGTTAAAAAAGTATTGCAAAGATGTAGTAAATAGCTTTTTGCATTTTTGTTGATTGAGGGCTTTCTGAAATCCCACTTTGGTATTTGTTGTGATTTTGTTAAAACCGTTTCTTTTACGGCGAATATTTGCAAAATATCTTTTGCTTCGCTATCTTCGCCACCGAAAAAATCAGCTAACCTTTGTTCAGAGACCTTAAATATTTTCTTGCACGACTTGCCTACCTCCGTAGTGCATGCTCGTTCGTTCCTGATTTTCAAGTGATTGGTCAATAATTCTTCGACTAATCAAAACTTCATTTTACACTTCAATTTTTACATTTTAGGCTCAAAGCAATGAGAGCCAGACGACAGTTTCGGGTATTAGTAATACTCATGATTGAGACATTAGTACAATTCTGGCAATAGTTTGGTATTCGCTAATTCGCCATTCACTAATTCCTTAATTCAAAAAGCGTCGCTATTACATTTCAAATTATCAACAAACACTTACGACCAAACAATGAAAAAAGTACTTGTCATTGGTATGGGTAAGGTGGGTTCGTTGGTCGGTACATTGTTACACAAACGCTTTGATGTAACCGGTATGGACAAACGAACGCCATCTGGCTCGTTGCCTTTTGATGTCATTCTCGGAGATGTGAATGATGTCGCTTTTCTGCAATCAACACTCAAAAACTTCGATGCGGTTGTATCGGCAATGCCCTACAACCTTAATTTACCAATTGCCCAAACGGCCTATCAGCTCGGAATCCATTATTTTGACCTTACGGAAGATGTGCCAACTACCAACGCCATCCGCGAAATGGCCAAAGATTCTAAAGGTGTTATGGCTCCGCAGTGTGGTTTGGCTCCGGGTTTAATCGGCATCGTTGGGGCAGATTTAGCCAAGAGATTTACTAAATTGCGTGATATTGAGTTGCGGGTTGGGGCTTTGCCACGTTTCCCGAATGGATTGATGGGATACTCGTTTACGTGGTCGCCTGCGGGGGTTATCAACGAATACATCAATGATGCCGAAGCGATTCACAACGGCGAACGCAAAATGGTGCCTTCGTTGGATGGTCTCGAATTAATCAACATCGAAGGGCAAGAGTTTGAGGCATTCAGCACTTCGGGAGGTTTGGGTACAATGTGCGAAACCTATCTCGGAAAAGTAGATACGCTCAATTACAAAACAATTCGATACCCAGGACACGCAAAATTGATGAAGTTTTTGCTTTATGAATTAATTTTGAAAGAAAAACGAGAATTAATCGAACAAATCTTGACCGAAGCGAAACCTCCGGTGCGAGAAGATGTTGTATATGTATATGCGGTTGTAGAAGGATGGAAAGGCAGCGAGTTGGCACGTGAAGAATTCTACCGAGCTTATCACCCGATTGATATTGACGGTGTACATTGGCGAGCAATTTCGTGGACTACGGCGGCCTCGGTAGCTGCAGTCGTTGAGATGGTTGCCGATGCAAAACTCCCACAAAAAGGATTTATCAAACAAGAAGAAATCGACTTCGATGAATTCTTAAAAACAACAAATGGGCAGTTTTTCTGCCCCTAACCCCTAAAGGGGAATTTAAAATAGATTAAACTTATTGATAAAACTATGAGTCTAAACAACCAAACAACAGCAAGCACCCCATCTGGGGCAGGGGGGCTGCAGTACGTAATGAACGGTCTCATGAGCAGGTATCGTGAGCGTGTGCCAGATGTTCTCAAAATCGCAAATGCGATGGTTGAGCAGGGCATTATCAACAATATAGCAGACATTGAAAACGACCATGTGGCTTTTCGCACGATGGGGGTTCCACAGTTGGGTATCCAATCTTTTGAGAAGATTTTTTCGCATTTTGGATACCAGAAACGTGAGTATTTCTATTTTGAGGGCAAAAAACTCAATGCTTACTGGTATGCTCCGCCAAGCCCAGAGTTCCCGAGGATTTTTGTTAGCGAACTCCGTGTTTGGGATTTACCGCAGCATATCCAAGACATCATCACGAGCTATACAGATGAGGTAAAAACCGACCCTGTTGATGCTCTCGACCTAAACGATGCCGCAGCCGTTGATGCGTTTTTACATACGCCACTTTGGCGTACACCTTCGTGGGAAGATTACGAAACTCTCCAGCAGGCAAGCGAGTACGCCGCATGGGTGATTTATAATCGGTATTACCTCAATCACTACACGATTTCGGTGCATAATCTACCGAGTGGCTACGGCGATATTCATAAATTTAATGAATTTTTGAAGTCTATCGGTGTGAAATTGAATGATTCGGGCGGAAAAATAAAAATCAGTCCCGACGGAGGCTTATTACAAAGCAGTACGGTTGCCGAGATGATTGATGCCGAATTTGCCGATGGTTCGGTTCATCGTATTTCGGGTAGTTATGTCGAGTTTGCCGAGCGTAAAGTGCTGCCACAATTTGCCGATTTACCAGTGGATAAGATTGGTCGTGAGCATCGCCGAGAAGGTTTTGAAACTGGCAATGCCGATAAAATATTTGAGAGTACGTTCTCAAGCCAAACTCAGAAAGTCGAAATGGAGATGTGAGAAACATCAAATCTTTGATATTTTGTAAATAAAATAGGCATTAGAGATGGGTTAAATCATCTTTAGTGCCTTTTCTGTTTAATTGATAAGTAAGATGCGTATAGCACTAATTTAACGTGAACTGTGGTTTGTTTTTCTGACTGCTGGATATTTCTTCAATGAAATTCTTTGTATTCTCTTCAAATAAGGCATCTTAAATTAGTACAATCTACACGAATGCCGATACAAATTTATCTTTTGCCGAAATTGTGTTTGCGAATCAGATGTTTTGATGTATTTTAGAATAATCAACCCCCTAAATTATATGAAAAAACTACTTCTTTTATTAGCGGTTTTTGCACATCAACAACTAATCGCACAGGTAAATAATAACCGTGCTTCGACTGGTACAGACCGACAAAATGCCTTCAAAAAACATGATGAATTAATCAGTAAATCGCCTTACAAAAACCTAAATTGGCGTTTGCTTGGACCCGATAACACAAGTGGACGTGCGACCGATGTATGGGGAATAGAAGGTAATAAGAATATCATTTATGCGGGATTTGCCACTGGCGGATTTTGGAAAACCGAAGATGCTGGTAAAACTTGGATGCCACTTATGGACAAAGAAGCTACTCAGGCAGTCGGTAATTTTGCGGTTTCAAAGTCGAATCCAAACGTAATCTACGTCGGAACGGGCGAGGCAAATATTTTCAGGGCTTCGTTGCCGGGTGTCGGTATGTATAAATCAACCGATGCTGGTAAAACTTGGCAGCACATTGGCCTCGAAAACACAAGTACGATTGCTCGTGTGGTGATTCATCCAAACAACCCAAATGTTGTTTATGTGGCTGCAAGTGGCAATGAGTGGAGCTACAATGCCGACCGTGGGGTTTATCAAACGACCGATGGCGGCAAAACTTGGAAAAAGATTTTGTATAAAGACGAAAAAACGGGCTGCATAGATTTACTCATTGACCCATCGGACCCCAATACGCTGTATGCTTCGATGTGGAATAGGATTCGTAAACGTTGGAGCGACCCAACCCCCGAAGACGGTGATTATCTCTACAAAACGACCGATGGCGGTAAAACTTGGAAAATCATTAAAAATGGCTTGCCAGATACCAAAAATACTGGGCGGATTGGCTTGGCAATGTGTGCTGCAAAACCCAATGTATTGTATGCTTACGTAGATAACCATACTCCCAAACGCCAAGGTAATGAAGGCGAGTTGGATTCGTATGGCCGTCCGAAGGAATTGGTGATTTTGGGTGCAGAAGTTTATAAGAGTAGCGATAAAGGCGAATCTTGGACTAAAATGAGCGAAAACGATAAGCAAATGGAGACATTTGGCGGAACTTACGGTTGGGTTTTTAGTCAGATTAGAGTTGACCCTGTTGACGAAAATCGAGTCTTTATCATGGGATTGAATATTGCAGAGTCGCTCGATGGTGGTAAGACTTGGAAGGTTTTGCGTGGAGGAAATACACCCGAGACACGGATTCATGGCGATAATCACGGCATGTGGATTGACCCTTCGGATACCAATTATATCCTGAATGCCAATGATGGTGGGGTGGTAGTGAGCTACGATGGCGGTAAAACTTGGAAGAATTTCTTTAAGGAGATTCCGACCACGCAATTCTACAATATTCATTACGATATGGCAACGCCGTTTAATGTGCAAGGTTCGGTGCAAGATGAGGGCTCGATGGGTGCAAACGTAACTTGGAAGGCTTGGAGTGGTGTCGATGACAAAAAGAATGGTTGGCATTTTGTGCCAGGTGGCGAAGGAAGCATCATTGCAATTGACCCAACAAACCCTGATATTACGTATTCGAGTGCGTTTTATGGACGGATTCAACGGTCGGATTTGAGTAAATCGGGTAAAGAACGTACCAAAAATATTACTATCAAAAAAGCCGAAGACGAAGAAACACACCGTGGCGAATGGCTGGCTTATACACTTATTTCAAAATACGATAATAAGACGATTTATCACGGAATGCAATACCTTTTCAAATCGACTGATATGGGCGAAACTTGGAAGAGAATTAGCCCCGACCTCAGCAATAACGATAAAAATCGGATGGGGAAATTGCCTTATGCCATAGCTCACCAAGCCATAACAGCCATTGCCGAGTCGCCATTTAAGCAGGGAACGCTCTATGTGGGTACGGATGATGGAAATGTACACATCACGGTCGATGATGGCAAAACTTGGACTAAGATTATGAAAGGTATTCCTGTAAATTCGCACGTTTCACGTTTGGAGGCTTCTCAGTACCAAGACGGAGTGGTTTACCTAACCCTAAGCGATAGACGAGAGGATAACATCACGCCATATATCTACAAATCAACCGATTTTGGTAAGACTTGGGTTAGTATCTCTGGCGATTTACCTGCATCGCCCGTAAATGTAATTCGTGAAGACCCAAAAGATAAAAACAGCCTTTACTGCGGAATAGATTTGGGGATTTATGCTTCAAAAAATGGTGGTAAAAATTGGGAAAGCATGCAAGCCAACCTCCCGAAGAGTGTTTCGGTACAAGACCTTTTTATCCATCCAAGAGACAACACAATGGTCATCGCGACTTATGGTAGAGGGGTTTGGGTGCTGGAGAAGTAGGGGGGATTAGAGCCTTTAGTGAAAACACTAAAGGCTCTTTATAAGTTTTTTAGATAAATCAATTTATTAAACCGTATCTTAAGTCAATACTTGATACAAATTGAGAAACAGGGTTTTTACCAAATAGGTTTTCAAATCCTCCCGAAATGCTAATCCAAAATCTTTGCTGAATACTTAATTCTGCCCCCAAATTTATCAAGCCAATTTTATTCTTCTTGTTTGTCTCATATTTATATTGGCATTCTACAAAACCTCTTAGAGTTGGACTGCCATTGTATAACCTTATGTTACCTGTAAAAATATTATCCTTTAAAATATTACTTTCATTTCTTGGATTTTCTGTTCTATTTAATGTTGCTGTCCCACCAAGTAATAGTTGAGAACGATGTTTTTTCCCAAGTTTCATAGCGTAAGTTCCCCACAAATGAAAAGATGAAAAGGCAGCATTTTTAACTAATGAGTCAGGGGATTTTCCTACCCATGACATTGCAAAGTCAAATCTTTGAGTAGCCCAACCATTCTCTCTCTCTCTTTGAAAATCTGAATAAATTTCATCATTTATTACTTTTTTTACTTTTCCTGCAAGCCTTTTGTCTTTTTCTTCAGCATATTCAACCTGCTTTTTAGAATCAATTGCTAAAATTCTCCTATCAAGAGGAAATGAAAATCCATTTTTTTTAAGCCAAGTCGAGTCGTTTTCTAATTCATTTACGACCTCGTTTTCAATATTAATTAAATCGTTACTTATAGAATCAACAGCAAAGTTAACCCAATCGTCTTTTTTACTTAGAATAGATGTTCTGAACCCAATTGATAATTTACTTGCAGTACCTTTATCATTTACTCGATTTGTTCCAACTGAAAAAGAGGAATTGTACAATGCCTTTTTCAAATGACTATTATAATAATCATTTAGCTGCCATTTTTTAGACACAATTTTCCAGGGAGCAACCTCAACTGCAAAAGACTTAGGTATAGTCACATTACCATTAGAATAGAACGGTTCAATCATTGCAGCAAAATCTTTTAAATCAGTTGGCCTTAGTATGTTACTTGGATTAGTACCCAAAGCTTTGAAGGCTGGCATATCGGGGATACTGAAATCAAGTGTCATTTTTTTTAATAATGTACTATCAAGAAATTGTTTTTTGCTTGCTTGTTGAGCAAAAGAAACAATAGGTATAGTCACCAGAATAGCTACTATTTTTAAGAGATTTTTCATAATTTTTACGGTAGAGGTTTGAAAGTAACAACGAGGAATTCAGTTTTAGGGTTATTTGATAATTTTTTATTACCTTTTATTTTATCAGACATACCTATTTTAACTTCAGGCGAAGCATTAGAATTTTTTTGAAAAAAATCCATTGATACTTCAAATGGTGTGTCATTTGGTTGTATTCCAAAAACAGTTACCTCAAGCAATAGTATTCTGTCGGTGGTATTCGATACTGGTTCGGTAGGATTCGTGGGGTCAATTAAAATAAAAGTATCATCATGAGGTTGTTTATTGTTTCCTGTTTCTGTGAATAAAACTTTTTCTTCCGTAACCTTTGCTCCGAAGAAAAATAAACGATACGTGATAAATACAATGCCCGTCATATTAACTTGTACCCTTACAGGTAGCCCATTAGGGTTATATTTTATTTCTTTCATTGTGATTGATTTTAATGTTTCCCCCAAACCTACAAAATCCCCTAACCCAATCCAATCCATTTTTATTATTCGGTACCTACTTGATAATCAAGTTTTTAGCGTAGTTGTAGATGCTGTCTTCGCCCTGTAGAAAATCGGTGAGAGATTGGCGAACAGTATGGTCGGGGGTGAGTTGTGGCGTCTTGGTTGCGTTGTAGTTGATACGTAGAAGCGGCAGGTTTATCGTAAAATTTGTGTTGGGCAACGTAACCGAAGCAAACTCTCCTGCCGATGAGCCATCGGCTGCACCTCCGCAAGTTGTACCTACAAAAGTACCTACTTGTTGGCTACGCAGGTGAGTAGCCAAATAAACCGCTGCCGAAAATGTACCTTCGTTTATCAAAACAAACAGATTGCCCCCAAATAGATAAGGGTTGGTTGCTTCATAAAACCGATTGATGGTATAGGCTTTTTTCTTCTCTCGAATGCTCTGATTACTACTGATTTGGTAGCGTTGATATGGTTTAGCAAGCAGGTATTTCAAAACTTCGTCGGCGTAATCGAGACGGCCGCCAGCATTGTTGCGTAAATCAATGATGAGGTTTTTGGTTTGTTTTTGACTGATTTCTCTAAAAATCTCTAAAATCTCCTGCTTAAAATCGCCGTCTTCGTATTCGTTTCCGTCAAAGCTCCTGATACGAACCAGTGAAGTTAGGCTATCTACTTGGCTCAATGCCACATTTTTGTAGGTGTCGTTATTTCTAACAGGAAAACGCTCGGCTTCAATCTCTCGTAGATTCGCAATCGAGATTGTCCGTACACTCACGCTATTTTCGGTTTTGTTTTGCGGTTTTATTCTGAGGTGTAGCTCATTTTGTTCATCAAGAAACAAATACAGCAGCCGCCTAAAGTTGCGTTGTACGTAGTACATCTCAGCTTCATGGTTTTCGCCATCGCCATTCTGAAAGGCATATTTTGATAAATACCTCAGCAATTTATCCATCGGAATCTCTTCAATTGCCACAATCTCTGTGCCTTTTGTGAGTTCTTTATTGTCCGAAAAATTCCTCGAAACGTACACCCGTTCGCCAAAAATCACGACATCAATCGGTAAGAATTTGGGATTTAGATTGCTTGGCGGAATCAACCTTTCGTCGAGCAAAATCGAGGTATGACCGCAACGGATTGTTTTGGTAAGATTCAGAAAGTGCGAAAAAGTTTGTTTGACGGTCAGTGGTTTATCGAATCGGTAGAGCGAATCATAAACTTGCTGAAAACGAGCAGGAGTAACAAATTTGTAAGGATTTGGGTGGATTTCTTCGATTTTTTCCTTCAAAACAGCCAAATCAGCATGGATTTCGGTCGAGCTAAAAACCTGAGCATTGAGATTTGAACCAATAAAAAAGAAAAATACAAATAAATATTTTGGCATGAATGCTACAGACTTTTGACTACTTATTCACTAACGCCAAAACTCTGCCAAATATTTTTTATGTAGAATAATTACCCTTTTGGGTGAGGAGTGGATAAAGTCTCCCTCTCCGTTTGGAGAAGGAGATTTAGAGGGTGAGGTTTACAGAAAACCTAAAATATAAACTTCGTCGAAAGGAAATTCGACTTATCGTCGTTGATAATCTCATTCAAGATTGCTTTGTTGGCATCCGAATCTTTGGTAGCCACAACCGTACGAATTGAGAATGCTCTCAATGCGTCTTCGACCGAAAGTGTGCCTTCTGCCGAGTCTTTGCGACCCGTAAACGGAAAAGTATCTGGCCCACGTTGGCACTGTGCATTGATATTCACGCGGCTTACTTCATTTACCAACGGGTCAATCAAATTGGCGATTTGCCCCGAATTTGTTCCGAAAATCGAAACCTGCTGTCCGTGCGACGAGTCGATTATGTAATTGATTGGTTCTTCGATGTCATCAAAAGGCACAACTGGTACAACTGGCCCGAATTGCTCTTCGCGGTACAATTTCATTTTTTCGTTTACAGGATAAACGACTGCTGGATAGAAAAACGAATTGACGAATGTTCCGCCGCCTTCATTGATAACCTCTGCACCATTTGCTTTGGCATCCTCAATACATTCGGTCAGATACGCTGGTTTATTTGGCTCAGGAAGCGGAGTCAGATTTACGCCTGCTTCCCACGGCATTCCGAATTTCATTTTTCCTAATTCTTCGTTGAAACGCTCCAAGAAACGCTTCGCAATCGAGCGATGCACCCAAATGATTTTGATGGCCGTACAACGCTGACCATTGAACGATAACGAACCCAAAATACATTCTTTTACGGCCAATTCTATGTCGGCATTTTTTAAGACAATCCCTGCATTTTTGGCATCAAGACCCAAAACGGCACGCAAACGGTTGAGTTTAGGGTGCATTTTCTTCAAATCGTTGGCAACTTTGCTCGACCCAATCAAAGTCAAAACATTAATTTTACCCGATTGCATAATTGGCGGAACAACGTTTGCACCACGTCCGTAGATTGTATTAACAACGCCCTTTGGAAAACACTCCTTAAACGCTTCGAGCATCGGATAATGCAAAAGCGTACCGTGCTTGGGTGGTTTGAAAAGAATGGTATTTCCCATCAAAATCGCTGGGATAAGCGTCGTATAGGTTTCGTTTAATGGATAATTGAATGGCCCCATACAAAGTACAACTCCAAGCGGCGAACGGCGGATTTGTCCGATGATTCCTTGCTCAATACGGAAACGAGACGAAGCACGGTCGATGTCTTTTAGACAGTCAATCGTGTCGTAAATATATTCTACAGTACGGTCAAATTCCTTTGTCGAATCGGCCAAAGATTTACCGATTTCATACATCAAAAGATTCACAATTTGCTGCTTGCGTTCGAGCATTTTCTTTACAAATTTCTCCATGCAAACAATCCTATCGGCCACCGACATCATCGGCCATTCGCCACGACCATTGTCGTATGCTTTTACAGCCGCATCTAAGGCTTCCATCGCTTCGGCTTCGCCCGTAATTGGGTAACTACCGATATGCTTACTCACAAATTTGTCGTTTTCTTTGACAAAAACTGGCGAAAATACATCTTGAGTGGCACCAGTCCACTGACGCATTTGTCCGTTTACCAAATATTCTTTTTGGTTAACTGGCTCAATACGGTACGATTCCGGAATCTGACTATCTTCTGGAAAGATAGCAGTGATTTTTTCTTGTAGAGTCATTCTTTTCTTTGGCGTATAATATTGTATTTTGTTGTAATGGTGTAAAACTACGTCCTTCGGCCCAAAAGCCAAAGATTATTTTGCAGAATCAGTAATATTGGATTAATTATTACCACTTTTTGTTGAATTAGTACAACACATAGGGTTTCATAGGTTACATAGGTTTTCTACGTTCCTATGCTTTCTATTAAATCTATGTGGTAATCACATAGGGTTTCATAGTGTACATAGAGAGCATAGGTTTTCTACGTTCCTATGCTTTCTATGAAAACTATGTGGTTTAAAAAATGGCACGCAGATGAAACGGATTCTAACGAAACGCAGATAAACACGGATTTTTGAATGGTTTTACAAAATTACCATCAATCTATGACCCTATGCTTTCTATGAAATCTATGTGGTTTAGCAGTTGCCTCCATCAATATCGCACGCCTCGCCGTCTGCTTCGACTGGCTGCATTTCGGCTGCAACTTGATTGATAGCATCTACAAATACATCGACGGGTTGGGCTCCGCTAAAACCATATTTGTTATTCAGAATAAAAAATGGTACACCCGAAACCCCCATACTCTGAAAATGATTGATTTCTTGACGTACATGATACCCAATCTCGTCATTGGTAAGAATATTATCAACCTTTGCGGCCTCCCAACCAAACTCTGCCATGATTTTGTGCAATTCTTGGGCATTACTCAAGTCAATTCCGTCGGTAAACATTGCCTTGAAAAATCGTTCTTCTAATTCGTGCTGAAAACCCTCTTTGCCTGCTACATGAAGTATTTTGTGCAACGGAATCGTATTTATGGCTCTCGGAATGGCATTAAACTGAAAATCAATTCCTGCTTTGCGACCGACATTGCTCACGTGTTCATAAATCTGCTGAGTACGCTCTTCGCTACCGAATTTTTTCTCAAAATATTCTTTACGGTCGTATCCCTCGGCAGGAATCGTCGGGTCGAGTTGAAAAGGATGCCAGTTAATCGTAATATTTTGATTATCAAGTTTTTCGATGGCTTTTTCTAAATGCTTTTTGCCAATATAACACCACGGACAAGCTACGTCCGACACAATATCAATCTGTATTTGATTCATTTTTATAAGGTTTGTTTAACAATGACGAATTGTATTCGCCTCACAATGTTTATTGAAAACACCATTTCATTTTAAAGAATTCCAAATAAAATTGATAATCTCCCAAACCCAAAGCGTCTAATTCTTGTATATTTATGAAAAACTTTGTTTAGATGAAATACCTATTTTTTGTGTTTTGTGCCATTGCATTTTCGTGTCAATCGCAAAATATAAACCTACCTATTAAAGGATTATCTTACTTGGCCTTGGGCGATAGCTATACCATCGGCGAGAGTGTCGAAGAAGCCCAACGTTATCCTGTTCAGTTGGCTACCGAACTCAATAAAATCGGGATTGCGGTTATTGCTCCAAAAATCATTGCTAAAACTGGCTGGACGACCGATGAACTCAAAGCGGGTATCGAACGAGCCAATATTCAGGGACAAACCTACGATATGGTTTCGCTTTTGATTGGTGTCAATAATCAGTATCGTGGTCGCGATGCCGAGCAATATCGCAAAGAATTTATCGGACTCCTGAACGATGCCATTGCTTTTGCAGGAGGTAAAACAAGTCGTGTTTTTGTGGTTTCGATTCCAGATTGGGGTGTGACTCCGTTTGGCAAAAAATCGGGTAGAACGACGGTTTCAAAAGAGATTGACCTTTACAATGCCATCAATAAAGAAGAAACCCTCCGAAAAGGCATTTTGTACATAGACATCACACCGATTTCGCGAGTAGCCGATACCGATATTTCGTTGATTGCCGAGGATGGCCTGCACCCGTCGGGCAAGATGTACAAGCAGTGGGTCGATAAAATTCTGCCCGATTTTAGTAAGAATTTGAAATAAATCATGCAGTAGTAATACAATTGTTTTACAATGAATGACCATCGAATGACCACCAAATGACAATTAAATTTTATGCCCAATTTCCTTCAAAAAGCAATAGAATTAGACCAAAAAGACACTTTAGCTCATTTTAGAGAACGATTTACGCACGATGAAACCATTTATTTAGATGGTAACTCGCTCGGGAAATTGCCGAAACAGACTCCCGAAGTAGTAGCCGAAGTGGTAAATCAGCAGTGGGGGAATCGGATGATTAGAAGTTGGAATGAGCATTGGATTGATTTGCCAAACAAAGTGTCGGCTCAAATTGCCAAAATCATCGGTGCGGATGTCGATGAGGTTTTTGTGGGAGATTCTACTTCGGTCAACCTCTATAAATTGGCTTTTGCGGCTTTGAATTATAATTCATCAAAAAATAAAATAATTACCGATTCACTCAACTTCCCGACCGACCTGTACATCCTGCAAGGTTTGGTACAAAATCAATTCAAGAATCATCAAATTGAAATCATCGAAAGCAAAGATGATATTGTGATTGATGAAGCCGAACTAATTTCAAAAATTAATGAAGACACCGCCCTTGTTACGCTGAGCTATGTGCTTTATAAAAGTGCATTTATGTACGATATGAAGCAGATAAATGAAGCAGCACATGAGCATAACGCGTTGGTTATATGGGATTTAAGCCATGCAGCGGGAGCAGTAGAAATCAACCTCAAAGCAACCAATGCCGATATGGCGATTGGGTGTACTTATAAATACCTCAATGGTGGACCAGGTTCACCTGCGTTTTTGTATGTTCGTCGAGATTTGCAAGAGAAACTAATCAACCCGATTTGGGGTTGGTTTAGCCATCAAAAACCTTTTGATTTTGGCTCAGACTTTAGCCCAAATACAGGTATTCAGCGGTTTGCGGTTGGTACGCCCTCTATATTGTCGTTGGCGGCTACGCAAGTTGGCTTAGCCATTACAAACGAAGCTGGAATGCCGAATCTTCGGAGAAAGAGCATTGTTCAGAGTACTTTTTTGATAGAATTAATTCACCATTATCTGAGTCCGCTTGGTTTTACGATTGCATCTCCGCTCGAAATCAAAAAGAGAGGTTCGCATATTTCGATACAGCACCCTGAAGGTTACCGAATCAACCGTGCGATGATTGAACCCAAAGACGATTCGCCGAGCATAATCCCCGATTTCAGACCACCAAATAACATCCGTCTCGGTATAGCTCCGCTGTATAATACGTTTGAAGAATTGTATAAATCGGTTATCAGAATAAAAAAAATCGTCGAAACCGAAGAGTATAAAACTTTTGGAGGAGAGAGGTTGAACGTAACATGAAAAGGGGTTAGCTATCAACCCCACAGTTTTCATTCATCTTGCATCATTCTCAACAGCACTCCATTTGTCCAGCCAAAGCCGTCTTGGTTTGGGTATTCGCCCCCACCAGCACCTTTGTTTGTGTTTATCACATTGTATTTTTCGGTCATTTTACCCGATTCTTCGTAAACTTTGAGGTTGAGGTCAATCCAATTCTCTCTAATTTTCTTTGCCAAGTCAAACTCACCGTAATTCATTAATCCTCGGTATGCGACCCATTGGAGTGGAGCCCAACCGTTAGGAGCATCCCACTGCTGTTCGGTAAATTGTAGAGTTGTCAGTAGCCCTCCCGATTGCAAAAATTTGTCATTTAGAATTTGTACAATTTGCTTGGTTTGTTGAGATGTTGCAATCTCAAAAAGCATCGGGAAACACGCTCCCAAATGATAAGAATTAGTTTGAGTTTGTTCGATAAAATCATAGTCGAAGAAGAAACCTCGTGTGTCATCCCAGCAATATTTTATGATTGCGTCCTTGCGTTTTTGTGCTAATGCTTCAAACCTGTTCGATTCCGAATCCTCACTTTTGAGCAAATAAGCCTTCGCCAATGTCTTTTCGAGATTATACAGTAGGCAGTTCAAATCTACGGGTATAATATCGGTTGTGTGAATGCTCTCAAATTTGTCGGGTTCTTTAAACCAACGACTACTAAAGTCCCATCCAGACTCGGCAGCAGCTCTCAAATGCCTGAAAAGATTTGCCGAATTTTGCCCCGAAACATGAGCTAATTCTACGTCTTCACGGTACGATTCGGGTCTTGGCGTATCATTGGCATCCCAAAAACGATTCAAGATTTCACCGTCTTTCAGTCTCACCACCCGATTAACTGCTGTTTGATTTTCGGATAACTCATCCCCTCCATTCATCCAAAATCTATGCTCAATTTCGAGTTGAGGCAGGTACTTTACAAATACTTCATCACCGTTTTTGTGACTTAAAACCTCAAGCATTAGAGCAAAAAATGGTGGCTGCGAACGCCCGATGTAATACGCCCGATTACCGTTTGGAATATGCCCAAACTGATTCAACAAATACGAAAAATTATCAATCATATTCTGAATCAAATCAAAGCGATTTGAGACCTCCAGCCCAAGCATCGTAAAATAGCTATCCCAATAATAAATCTCTCTAAAACGCCCACCCGGCACAACGTACGGATTCGGTAAAGGTATCAACGATGAATTCTCTTGTCGGGGTTGACGAGTAAGTACATCCCAGAGTTCTTCGAGGTGTTCTTTTGCAGTTTTTTGGGTGTCGCTCACATAAGATAATTCGTAGCCTTCTGGCAAGCTAAAATGCTCATTTACAAACGATTTTAGGTCAAACTCGGTGTTGTTTTTTTGATTTTTGAATAATTCACAAATTTCGTTCAAGGGTTTATTTGGGATACAATCAGGAAATGTTTTGTTATCTGCAAAAACACTTTTTAATTGTACAACCTCAAATAACTCACCCATTTGATGCAGGTATTTTGTAGTTGTACTCATTATTATTCATAGGTTATTACATGAAATTTGTAAGTTCTCTATTTTCTTTTAGGTAGAAAAGAGAAGTGTTTATGTGATTAGCTAAATAAATGATTATCTGAAATTTATTCGCTAATTCACTCATTTGTTAAATATCAATGCCCGCCGTTGGTATCAAGCTCAACTTTGGTATTTGATTTTTTGATTATTCGATTCAAAATAAACAAGCAAATAATCAGAATCACGAGCGGAATCAACGAAAAATAGAAGGCTTTGCTGCCGCCAACATTCTGGAACAAATAACCTACTAATCTCGAACCGAGCGTGCCACCAATCGCCGAGAAAAACACCAAAAGTGAAGCCATCGGACTATGAAAAACCTTTTCGGTTCCGCTCAATACAATCGAATTGACCAACGGATAAATCGGAGCCAAAAAGAACCCAATCAAAGGAAAAACGTAGGCGATTACGGGTACATCGGCCAATGAATTTATCTCGGTTACTTGCAAATTATCAGTTTTGGGCAATACGATAAGCACCATCAAAGCTGCCCCAACTAAACAAGTTAAAAGAATCGTAAGCCAATGGATTTTCTTTATCAGAATCGAAGAAAAGTATCGGCCACCTGCGATAGAAAGCATCAGGATTACGGCCATCGAAACCGACATTTTTTCGGGTAGATGTAGCACTTTTTCGTTGAAAGTCGGTAGCCAACTCATGATTCCCTGCTCGGTCATTACGTACATAAATGCCGCAATCGCAAAAACCAAAACCAACGGGCGTTTGAGCAAACCAATCATTTGAGTGAAATCGTCGCTGAGGTTTGTTCCCGGAATATCGTATTGAAGTTTATCAAAGTCAGAGAATAACAAAAATACAAACGAAAGTGCGATTAACCCCGCCACGACCAAATACACATTGAGCCAAGCGTTGGGGTCGGTGTCGCTATAAAAAAGCGGAAAACTCACGAAAGCCACGGCGATTCCAATCATAAAAAAACTCTCGATAGCACTCAAAAGCCCTTTATGTTCTTTATCGTTATCGACCAAAAGTCCAATCAATGAATAAACCGAAACCTTGATGACCGCAAACGAGATTCCGACACAAGCAAAAAGAATCCTGACAGCCGTAAACGAATTGCCAAAATACATTTGTAAACACCCTAAAAACACCAAAGCAAGCGAAATTAGCATTCCTTTTTTGTAGCCTAATCTTGGCAGAAACGACCCCACCAAAAACGAAACAAAAGCAATCGAAAGGTCTTTGAAGGCTTCGAGCGAACTTGCCGAAAGTTCATCGACTCCGTAGGTATTGATAGATTTCTGGATGAGGATTCCGACACTATTGAGCAAAATCGCAAAAACGAAGTAATTGAGAAAAAGCGATGCTTTGATTTTCCAGTTTTTCATAGTCGAGAATAGGTTTTTAGGGTTTTGTAGTTATATGCAAAAAAAGCGAGCAAACGCTCGCCATTTTGACTCATCATAGGTCTATTTTCTTTTCGATTTTAAACTAATTCTATGAAACTAAAACTACTTCACAAATTTCAAGACTTTCTCAAAAAAAAAGTACAGCTATATTAATGAATTTTTGTTTTATATTAATATTTTTATGGAAAATATTCTAATATTTATATTAATGTAGTGAAAACACCTTTTGAAAAAATCCAACCCGATGAAGGTAGCTCGTTTAGGCTACTACACCACAGAGTTACGTCTGATACTTTTTTGTGGAATTACCACTATCATCCTGAGTTTGAGCTGGTTTATGTACTTGATGGTACAGGACGTCGGCACGTTGGCAATCACCTAAGCTATTACCAAGATGGCGATTTGGTTCTGATAGGTTCAAACCTGCCGCATTCGGGGTTTGGTTTTGGAGCTTTGGGGATTCATGAAGAAATCGTGGTACAATTTAAAGACGACTTGCTTGGCGAAAACTTCTTGACAAAACCCGAAATGAAACTCCTAAAAGCACTTTTTGAGCGTTCGCAACACGGACTTTGCTTTTCGGGAGAAACCAAAAACCGAATAGGGCAGAAGCTAAAAAAATTGCTTAGTCTTCAGCCTTTTGCTCGTTTGATGTTGTTGATGGATATTTTTGGGGAATTGGCCGATTCGGATGAATACATCCTGCTGAATGATTCTAAACACACCTACGATTTTAATCTAAAAGACCAAACCAGATTAAAGAAAATCTATGAATACGTAAAGCATAATTACCAAAAACCGATTGATATTCAAGAAATTGCTTCGATTTCAAATCTGACAGTTCCGGCCTTTTGTAATTATTTTAAGAAGGTCATTAACCTCACATTTACCGATTTTGTAAACGAATACCGTATCAATCAGGCGTGCCGAATGTTGCTCACCGACCAAAGCATAACCGATATTTGCTACGAATGCGGTTTTGCTAATCAGTCGTATTTTAGTAAAGTTTTTAAGCAAATAAAGGGCAAAACTCCGATGGAATTCAGGAAAGAAGTAGCCAATAGAAAATGACAAACCTCCAAGCGTCTTTCAGACCTTGGAGGTTTGAACTTAAAAAATACCATCGTAAAGTTCCTGCATCGAAACCTCAATATCAAGCGACTGAAGCTTTATAGTTTCACTAAATTCGTAATATGCAGTGTATTGCCAAATATCTATGCCTTCACGTTTGAAAAAAACTTCGACCCACGGTCGATTTTGCGAAACCAATACGTATTCTTTAAGTGTTTCCAAACTTCTGTATTTGTAGAATTTCAATCCTCTATCATATTCCTCAGTATCTGGTGAAAGCACCTCAACAATCAATGTTGGATTCTTAATCGCATTTTTGTTTTCATCCCATACTTCGGGGTTTCCGCAAATCACTGTTGCATCAGCAAAAACATAATTATTGGCACTATAACCAATCATTAAATCGCTGCTGTAATAACTACATTTTGTTTTGAGCAATGCACTCCCGAGCAGAGAACCGATTTTTCCTGAAAGTCGAGCATGGTTTACACTACCGCCAGCCATAGCAAATATTTCACCATCGTGAAAGGCTAATCTCTCGGTAGAATCTTTTAAGATTTCGAGGTATTCAGCAACCGTGTAGTGGCGTTTTGCTAATGCTTCTCCCATGCTTTTGATTTATTTAACAAATATAGTAGGAGTATCTAAAACCTCCAAGCGTCTTTCAGACCTTGGAGGTTTGTCCATTAAATACCAACTCAATCCACCCAATCCGCAATAAACAAATTGGTATCGCGAGTACCACCGTTATCACGATTCGAGCTAAAAATCAACTTTTTACCATCATAACTAAACATCGGAAACGCATTGAAAATACTATTATTCGTAATTCTTTCAAGACCACTGCCATCTAAGTTTATCATGTAAAGTTGAAAATCATACCCACGCTGTGAATGATGATTCGATGAGAAAATAATTTTTTCTCCTTTTGGATGAAAATACGGAGCCCAATTTGCCTTACCAAGATTTGTGATTTGTTTCAAATCTGAGCCGTCAACATTGCAAGTATAAATCTCCATATTGGTTGGGGCAACCAAATTTTTAGCCAGATATTCTTTATATTCTTTTACTTCTTCGTCAGTTTTGGGTCTCGATGCTCTAAAAACCAATTTCTTGCTATCGGGCGAGAAAAACGCACCACCATCGTAGCCTAACTGATTGGTGATTTGCTTCACGTTTTTACCATCAATATCCATGATGTAAAGGTCTAAATCACCATTGCGAGTACTTGTAAAAACAATCTTTTTACCATCTGGAGAAACCGTCGCTTCGGCATCGTAGCCCGGGGTATTAGTAAGCTGTTTAGTGATTTTTCCCTTCATGTCAGCCACGTAAATATCAAATGAGTCGTAAATCGCCCAAAGATACTTTTTGCCTGTTTCGGGTGGAGCCGGACAAGCGTGTCCACCTGCTTCGTGTGTACTTGCATACAAAATATGTTTACCGTCGGGCATAAAAAAGCTACAAGTCGTACGTCCGAAGCTGGTACTGATAAAATCAGGACGTTTTTTAGGGTCTTTTAAGCCTTTTTTTACATCCATTCTAAAAATCTGGTCGCATTGTAATCCCCATTGCGTATTATCAGATTGAAAACTGATGTATTTGTCATCTCGACTAAAATACGCCTCGGCGTTATTACCGCCAAAAGTTAACTGACGGACGTTCTTTAGATGCTTTTCTTCGCTGTTTTGTGCCAATACCGATAACGATAAAAGGCAAATTGTAAGTGATTTATAGATGTTAAATGCCATGAATACTTTGTTTATAGCTGTTATATCGTGATTTCCACGAGTTTTCGGCTACAAAATTAATCCACTTCGGGTTATTATTCATTTTTATTTTAATTTAAAATTATTTTGGATGTTTTAATTGTTCAATAATTATTGAAAATATAATTAATTATGAATATTGGTTGGTTTTACAAAACAAATTCATCCAAATTGGGTAATTTTTTCTCTCTCGATTCCTCATTATGGGGAATTTATTGCCCAAATCTTCAATCTTCTTTGCTGGCATTGGCTTTTTATTCATTAGTACAGAAATCAAAAAATGATTTAGTGGTTTTGTTTTACTTAAATTACTGCAACCATGAAAAAGATACTTGTGATTTTAGGATTTGTCCCATTTATATACGCTTGTAATAGCAAAACTAATAATGCCGAAATCGCCAAAGCCAAACAAGCCGCAATAGACTCGGTAAGTAAGGCCAATTTAATCAGCCAACAACAAAAAACGATTGATTCGCTCAAATCGACTTTGGACTCAAAACAATTACTTGCTGAAAACAATAGTAACACAACAAGTACCAATAATTCAGTTAGTTCGCCAAACGGCTACATTCCTAAAACTGGAAGTAGTAGCAAAAGTAGTGTTCCGGTAACTACCACCTCGAACTCTACATCTAAGAAAAAGAAAATGAGTAAAACTGCCAAAGGTGCTATCATCGGGGCGGGTGTCGGAGCCGTAACGGGGGCAGTCGTATCGAAGAAAAAAGGTAAAGGAGCCATCATCGGCGGTGTCATCGGAGCCGGAACGGGTGCTGGAGTAGGTGCAGTTCTCGACAAAAAAGACCGTGAGAAAAACCAAACACCAGTTTATAGTATGTAAAACGAATTTATAAGTTGTTTGATTCCAACTCAGTATTTCTCAATTTATAGCCAATAAAACACGTCGGGTAGGTTTGCAAAAGCCTGCCCGATTATTATTTATTAGAATTATATTTTAGAATATTCAGTAAATATTGAAAATTAAATATAATCTGAATAAATTATAATTTATGAATATTTGTATTAATAAACCGCTCAAATGTTTGATTTGAACCAATATTGATTACATTTGTTAAAGATACATAACAAAAGAATTAAATGAGTAAAAAGAAAAAAAAGACGTATTACGAAGAATTGAAAGAGGAGATTTTGGCATTTTTTGCCATAAATAGCGAGCAGTCTTTTGATTTATCACAACTTTACAACCACTACACGGTCAATAACAAGCAAGAGAAAATGCTCTACAATATGCTTGTCGAAGAATTGGTACAAGAAGGAAAACTATTTCAAGTCGCAAAAAATAAATACACCGTAAATGCAAGTGCCAATGCCGTTGTGGGTGTTCTCGACCACGTAAATCCGAGGTTTGGGTACATCCGTTACGATGATGTCAAGCCCGATATTTGGGTCAGTACCGATGATTTGAATGGAGCAATTGATGGCGATACCGTCAAGGTTGCGGTTTATGGCGAATTCTACAAAAAAGGTGACCACCCCGAAGGACGAGTGATTGAGATTGTGAAGCGGGGTCGAGCCGAAATCGTGGGTAAAATCACTACTTATGGCAATTATGCACTTGTAAAACCCGACCATAAGAATCTATACGACGAAATTTTTATTCCTAAAGAACGTATCAACGGAGCGGTCAAGAATGATTTGGTGATTGTAAAAATCATTGAGTATTCAACCTCGATGGTGCAGGCTTCGGGAGAAGTAATTGAGATTTTGGGGCAATCGGGCGATAACAACGCCGAAATGCACGCCATTATGGCCGAGTTTGGGCTACCGTTTAGATTTGCCAAAGAGATAGAAGAAGAAGCGGCGGCTATTTCTGAAAAAATTACCGACGAAGAAATCGCCAAGCGTAGAGATTTCAGAGATATTCTGACATTTACGATTGACCCACACGATGCCAAAGACTTTGACGATGCCTTGAGTTTTAGGGTTTTGGAGAATGGAAACTACGAAATCGGGGTACATATTGCCGATGTTACGCACTATGTACGTGAAGGCACTAAGCTCGAAGAAGAAGCTTTGAGACGTGCTACGTCGGTTTATTTGGTGGATAGGACAATTCCGATGTTGCCAGAGAAATTGTCGAATAATCTTTGTTCGCTTCGTCCAAATGAAGATAAATTGACCTTTGCGGCTGTTTTTGAAATGAGCCACGATGCCCGAATCGTGAATGAATGGTTTGGTCGCACGGTGATTCATTCAGATAAACGATTTACTTACGAAGAAGCCCAAGAAGTTATCGAAAATGATGAAAATGCAGTTTCGATTGGGCAAAATTTAAGCGAGGCAATACTAACCCTCAATCGTTTGGCTCACATTCTCCGTAAAGAACGTTTCAGAAAAGGAGCGATTAATTTTGAGACAAATGAAGTAAAATTTAAGCTCGATAAAGACGGAAAACCGCTCGGTGTTTTTGTGAAAATCCGTAAAGATGCTCATAAACTTATCGAAGAATTTATGCTTTTGGCCAATAAACGAGTGGCTGAATTTGTTTTTAATAAAGGGAGAAAGGATAAAGGAGACAAGAAAAAAGAAAATCCACAATCCGAATTATCAAATCCGCAAACCAATACAATGGTTTATCGGGTTCATGAACCGCCAGACCCGACCAAACTCAGCACATTTGCCAAGTTTGCCGGTCGATTAGGATTTATCATCAAGACCGATAACGAAAAGGTGCTTTCGACCTCGATGAATAACCTCATGGAGAATGTAGAAGGTACACCGATGCAAAATGTTTTGGAGCAGTTGGCGGTGCGTACGATGTCGAAGGCCAAATATACTACTGAACCAATGGGGCATTTTGGGTTGGCTTTTGAGCATTACAGCCATTTTACCTCACCGATTCGTCGTTATCCAGATATGATGGCTCATAGGTTGCTACAACATTATTTAGATGGTGGCAAAAGTGCCTCAAAAGAGGATTTTGAGCAAAAATGTAAGCATTCGTCGGAGCGTGAAAAACTCGCAGCCGAGGCCGAAAGGGCTTCAATCAAGTACAAGCAGGTTGAGTACATGAGTCTGCAAGATAATAGGAGAACTTTTGATGGCGTGGTTACAGGCGTAACGGATTTCGGGATTTTTGTTGAAATCACCGAGACAAGTTGCGAAGGAATGGTACGATTGGCCGATTTGAAAGACGACTACTATGAATTGGATGCTCAAAATTACCGAATCATTGGTACTCGCAAAGGTAAAATCATTACGTTTGGCGATGCTGTACAAGTGCGAGTCAAGGCAACCGATTTAGAACGCCGAAGCATGGATTTGGAATTGGTCAGTGGCGGACAAAAAAGCTCTAAGGCTAAGGTTTTGGCTGGTAATCATGCCGCAAAATCAAGACACGAAAAGGCAAAAGATTCGGCCAAAAAAAGCCGCAGAGGCAACGACCCAAAATCAAGAAGAAGGAAACCTAAGAAGTAATAACAACACTATTTTGGCTAAACCATTCTCGGCATTCTTCTAACGAAGACTCGCCAGAAGCTACTTTTATAATGAAGTTAGTAAGAGTTTGATTATCAATATTATTGGCAATATCAAACCCATTTAGGTTTAAAAATATCAATGCAGATGCCAAACCAGTCCTTTTGTTGCCATCTGTAAAAATGTGATTACAAATAATATTGTAGCAATAAACTGCCGCTTTATCCGTAATACTCGGGTAAAGTGGCTCACCAAACATCTCTGCTTGTACAATTTCAATTAGATAATCTAAGTTTTCTTCGTGCAGGAAGTTTGAAGGCGGCATGAAGTTTCCACCGTGTTCGTCAACAGTAGCTTTATTGAGCCGTATGATTTGGCTTTTAGTAAGAAATCTCATTATGCAAGAGCCTTGAAGGTTTCATCAAATCGTTTAAAATTCTTTTTGATTAAAAATTCAAGTTCTTCATCTTCATTATTTGCTTCGGATATTAATTCTTTAATAATTTTTTTGAAGTAATCCGAATCCTCAATTATCAATTCTTTGAGTGCTTGTTTGACCAATTCCTTATCCACAACATTTGTCATAACTCTATCATTTAATAGACCAAAGATAAACAATAATTGATTTAAACAAAAAAGGGGCGATTATCTCACCCCAAATGTCAAATCTTTCATGATTTCTTCGTTTGTTAGCCCAAAGCCTCTGCGGCGTTCTGCTGGTTCAATCCAACCCAATGTTTTGTTATTTATACGAAGGATTCCTTCTAATCCGAGATTTTTCAATAGTGCTTTCATAACTTCTCTTGATTTATTAAAATAATACTATTTATTCCTGATTAAAATTATAACGAAAATTTGGAATAAATAGTTGAATAATACAAGAAAAATATCAATTAATATGGAATTTTATTAGAATATTACTATTTGGTATAGTCAGATTTATAAAATAAATTTCTTAGAAATATCAATCACTTGTTCGGTAGCTCCAATATGCTCCAAAACATAATTTTTACAAATCAAACCAAAAGTAGGTTGGTTTGATTTTACGGTATCAAATCTATGCTTCAAATCTGTCGTATTGCTTATGGCAAATGCTCCGCCAAGTGCTAATAAATCATTGGCTTCTTGAAATTTATGATAGGCTTTATCGCCAAAAAACAGTGGCAAACCAAAAGTAGCGGCTTCGAGGATGTTGTGCAGTCCCTTGCCAAACGAACCACCGATGTAGGCGTATTCGGCATATTGATACAGAGACGAGAGCATTCCGATATTATCAATGATTAGTACTTGATAATCAGTGAGTTGAGTAGTATCTTTTACCTCCGAAAAACGAATAGATTTTGCTTGAATCTGCTTTCTCCAACTTTCGATTTCATCATGGTGAATCTCGTGCGGGGCAATGATGAACCTAATATGTTTGTTTTTTAGAGAAAATGGAAAATCCCTCTCCACAGGAGAGGGATTTAGGTTGAGGTAATGGTGATTCATAAACGGAATCAAAACCTGCATATCAGAATCCCAAGCCGAGCCGACGATAAAAACCTCTTGATTATTTTTGAATCTTTCGGCGATTTCTATATTCTTTCGGGCATCAGCGATTTGTTTTACACGGTCGAATCGTGTATCGCCAGCGATTGTAATGTTTTGATAATCAATGGATTGAAGTAGTTTTGCCGATTTGTTGTTCTGAACTAAAATATGACTCAGCATCGAAACTGTCTGTCTGAAAAATCCGCCGTACCATTTAAAAAAGACTTGATTCTCTCTAAAAATTGCCGAAAACAAAATGGTAGGAATCTGTCGGCGGTGGAGTTCTTCGAGATAATTTCTCCAGAACTCATATTTTACAAAAAATACAATGTCTGGCTTGAATGTTTCGATAAACTTTCGGGCGTTTTGAGCCGTATCGGCGGGTAGGTAAACGATGTAATCTGCTCCTGCATAATTCTTACGAACCTCATATCCTGATGGCGAAAAGAATGTCAGTAGAATCTGATAATCAGGGAATTCGGCTCGGAAACGCTCAATAACGGGTCGGCCTTGCTCAAATTCGCCCAAAGAGGCACAATGAAACCACGCCAGCTTTGAGTTTAGAGATTTTTTATTTGTAAATAATAATTCGTAGTTGACCTTTCGCCCCTCAACCCACAGTTTGGCTTTTTTGTTGAATATAGCAATCGTCTTAATGGCGAAGGTATATAGAGATATTCCCAGATTATATAATAAGTGCATTTTTATGAAATTCAAGAAACAAAATTAGGTAATTGCTACAAATTATCCTCAGTTTAGTTAATTTCGTGGGCTTTTTATATGAAAAAACTATTATCGAATGACAGAAATACCGATTGACGACAAGCACCAATTAAAACGAGTTTTAGGACCACTACAATTGTGGTCGATTGCGGTTGGAATGGTGATTTCTGGCGAATATTTTGGTTGGAACTACGGTTGGGAGGCCTCTGGAACGGTAGGATTTCTGATTGCGGTATTGTTGGTTACGGTTTTGTACGTTACGTTTATTTTTTCATATACCGAGCTTACTACTTCGATTCCCGATGCGGGTGGCCCGTTTGCGTATGCTTTTAGGGCAATGGGGCCTATCGGTGGTTTTATTGCGGGTTTTGCTACGCTTGTAGATTTTGTTTTGGCTCCGCCAGCCATTGCGATGGCTTTGGGGAGTTATACTCATTTTCTGAATCCAGAGATTCCGATACTCACGACGGCGATTTTGGCGTATGCGGTTTTTATTACGATTAACCTTTTCGGAATCCGAGAATCTGCCAATTTTTCGTTGGTCGTAACCATCCTTTCGGTTATCGAAATCTTGGTTTTTATGGTGCTGATAATCCCATCGTTCAAAACCGAAAATTTTATTGCTAATTCAGAAGTAACCATCAGTGGAGTTTTTGCCGGATTACCGTTTGCTGTGTGGTTTTTTGTGGCGATTGAGGGTGTTGCGATGGTTGCCGAAGAAGTCAAAAATCCGCAAAAAACGATTCCGATTGGCTACATTTCGGCGATTTTGACTTTGGTTTTTCTCGCCATCGGAATCATGGTTCTATCGGGCGGTGTAGGCGATTGGCGATTATTGAGCGGTATAGACCACCCGTTACCCGAAACCCTCTCAATGGCATTAGGCAAAGGAAATGCTTGGGCAAAAATCTTTACAAGTTTGGGATTATTTGGGCTGATTGCTTCATTTCATGGCAATACAATCGGTTATTCTCGGCAAATCTATGCCTTGGCTCGGGGTGGTTATCTGCCCAATTTTTTATCCGAAATCAATACTCGTTATCGTACGCCACATTGGGCTTTGATTGTGGGTGGATTGGTAGGTTTTGTGGCGATTTTTTCGGGTACTACCGATAAAATCATCATTATGTCGGTACTTGGGGCAATCGTGATGTATATTACGAGTATGATTAGTCTATTGATTCTGAGAAAGAAAGAACCCAAACTCGAAAGACCCTACAAAGCACCGTTTTATCCATATTTCCCGATAATTGCTTTGGCTCTTTCGGTGGTTTGTATGGGTGCGATTATCTACTACAATCTGTTTTTGAGCCTGATTTTCTTTGCAGCAACGTTTGTTTGCCTTGCAGTTTTTATGCTTTTCGGAATCCGATTTGTGAAGGTATCGGCAGTGCGGAAAAATGTAGATTAAGTTAATAATAAATTAGTTTATGTTATTCGTTAATGGTTAATGGTTAATCGTTAATATAGTGCTGATAATCAGATAATTATGGATTTAAATTAACTATTTTCAATTAACAACTTATGGCAGGCCTCATAAAAAATCAAGACCTGCCATATTCACTTAAATTTCAAAATCATAAACTTCTCAAAGTCCTTTGCCAGTGGCAGCCCAGTAAATTCCACCGTAGATATGGTCTAAGAAAGTTTGGTCTGAGTACGTCAACGGGATATGCCCCAATGCAGTGTAGAAGGCACGTCCGCCATCGTAGTTATGGTACCACGAAATCGGGTGCATAGCTCCCATGCCTTTACCTTCATTATTACCCCATTTGGCGTTTGGATTGTATGATTTTTCATCTACCGAAACCAAAATTTTTAAATCATCCGCTTTTCGTTCGCCAAATTCGTACCATTCGTCAGTCCACAAAAATCTTTTTGGAAAACGCTCCATACCAGGAAAATTGCTATCCTCTACTTTTAGATATGCCGTTTGGTTTCTTGGGTGAATCTTAAACATCATACCTACCATTTTGGTGTACCAAGCCCATTCATATTCGGTATCGGAGGCCGCATGAATACCCACAAAACCTTTGCCCGACTTGATAAATTTCTCAAAAGCGGCTTGTTGTTCGTCGTTTAAGATATTGCCCGTTGTACTTAAAAAGATAATAGCACTGTATTTTTCGAGAGCTTTGTCGTTGAAAACAGAGGCATTTTCTTGCCAATCTAAGCCGAATTCGTGTCGTTTTGCCAATAATCTGATGGCATCTACGCCTTCGTTGATAGATTCGTGGTGAAAACCATCGGTTTTGGTAAATAATAAAACATTGAATTGCTGAGCAAAAGCCCCATTCGAAATCGTGAAAACAAAAACCACCAAAGTAGTGATTTTGGAAAAGAGGTTTTTCATTTTTGAAATTTGATTTAGGTTGAATTATCCAGAGATTCAAATATCTACAATTAGTTTCTAAAAAAATAATACTTGGCGATAAATACCTGAAATGAGTGGATTTGTGAACTTGTTTGTGTGGTTAATTTATCAGATATTGTAAATAAATTTACTATAAACCTAAAACCCGAAACCTAAAATTTTTACCCCATGAAAACCATAGATGAAGTCATCAATCGCCTAACCGAAATTGTGGCTTGGGCCGAGCAGAAGCAGTCGCCGATGGGTTATTTTGCATCGCTTTATCGAGCCATGACCATCGCCGTAAAAAACGGTATGGCAAATGCTCAGTTTGAAGATTCTAAACGGATGGAAGAATTGGATATTCGATTTGCCCAACGATATATTGATGCCTTTGATGCGTACCAAAAAGGACAGAAAACGACGACTGCTTGGAAAAAAGCCTTTGATGCCACAAAAAACGGTAATATTGCTTTAATCCAGCATTTGATTTTGGGAATCAATGCCCACATAAACCTCGATTTGGCGATTGCCGCCGCCGAAACTGCCCCAAACGAAAAGATTTTCGGACTTCAGAATGACTTCAATAAAATCAACGCAATCATTGGTGAATTGACCGAAAAAGTGCAAGATAAATTGGCCGAAATTTGGCTGCCATTCAGGCTGATGGATGATGCCCTCAAAACCCAAGACGAAGGAATCATTAATTTCAGTATTTCGACGGCTCGGACATTCTCTTGGGCATCTGCACTGGCACTTGCTCCGATGAACGCTGCCCAAAAAGCAGTTTATATCGAAAAAATGGATAAAAGAGTCGCTCAAATCGCTGATAGAGTTATCGATCCGGGTTGGCTTTTGAGCAGTGCCTTGTGGGTAGTTAGGATGGGAGAAAGCGGTAATGTCAGCCAAAAAATCAAGATTTTAGGATAAAAATAAACCTCCAAGGTCTCGAAGACCTTGGAGGTTTGAAAGTTATAGAGTTAAAATTACCTCATATAACTCCCCGCATTTATATCAACGGTTGTGCCAGTGGCGTGGTCGAGCAATCCGCTACACATGAGCGTTACAATCGGCGAAATATCCGTCGGTTCGGTCAGTTTTTGCAACGATAATTCTTTCAAAATAGCTCCTTCGCCGTATTCTCTGATAAAACTTTCGGCCATTTCGGTACGAGTAAATCCCGGGGCAATTGTAAATGCTTTGATGTTCTGTTTACCAAACGACCTTGCCACCGAACGAGCCAACGAAACCATACCACCCTTCGATGCCGCATAAGCCAAGTAGTCTTCGGTTTCGCCCCTAAATGCTGCTCTCGAAGCAATGTAAATCAGCCTTCCGCCACCATTTTCGGTAAAATGATTAATGGCTAATTTGGTCAAAATCGCGGCTGAAGTTAGGTTAATATCCATCGTTTGTTTCCAAATATTCAACCAGTTTTCGTTATCCGTTTGCACAGGATGCCCCTTAAAAATTCCTGCGTTATTAACAATCGCGTCTATTCTTCCGAAAGCCGTTTTTACGTCATCAAATAACCGAAAACAATCTTTTTCTTTGGCTAAATCTGCTCCAAAAACCATCGCTCCGTTGTTTAGCTCGATTGCCATTTTTTCGGCATTGGCTCGGTTGCTGTTGTAATGAATCGCCACTCTTGCACCCGAAGCCGATAACTGCGTTGCTATGGCTTTACCGATGCCGTTGGATGCACCAGTAACTAATATATTTTTTCCGCTTAAATCAATTTGCATAATTTTACGTTTGAATTTTGATGGCGTACAAAATTAGTTTTACATTCAAGAAATAGAACACCGATTGTGCGGATTTTTATGATTTATTAAGATAAATACCCCAAAAATCGTATTTATTATAAAAATCAGCGTTATAACATAAAATAGACCAATTCAAAAAAATGATAGATTTTTACATAGTCGATGTCTTTGCCGAAAACAAATACGAGGGTAATCAATTAGCTGTTTTTTGTAATGCCGAGCATCTCAGCAGCGAGCAAATGCTCCAAATAACCCGTGAAATCAATTTTCAGGAATCTACTTTTGTGGTTTCGGACAAACAACAAAATGGCGGATTTGATGTAAGGATTTTCACGCCCGAGTACGAAGTTCCGTTTGCCGGACACCCCACACTCGGAACAGCCCATGTTATTAAGAGTCATCTGCAAGGCTCTGATAACGAGAAAGTTGTATTGAATTTGCAAATCGGACAAGTACCCGTTGAGCAGCAAGGTGAAACGCTTTGGCTCGAAGTATCGAATCCTACTTTTGGACGAACTTTTACACCCGACGAAGTCGGTTATTTGTTTGATTTAGCTCCCGATATGCTCGATGGTGATTTACCGATTGAAATTGTCTCGACTGGTCTTCCGTATTTGATTGTACCGATGAAAAACATCGAAGCCGTAGAAAGTATTCATTTTGAGAATGAAGAAGTGCTTAATTGGTTGAAAAAAAACAGATTACATAAAGATAATTCGGAAGACGGATTGACCGTTGCGTTTTTTGCATTTACCAAAGAAACCACGCATCCCGAAAACAATTTTCATGCTCGGATGTTCTGTTACGAAAACGGGCAAATCCGTGAAGATGCTGCCACAGGTAGTGCCAATTCGTGTTTGATGGCTTATTTACTGAAGAATACCGATATTAAAACGGGTTCGGTCGAGCAAGGTTACGAGATGCTACGCCCATCGTTGATAAAAATCAGAGGAGAAATTGACGAATCCGAAACTTACAAATTGCAGGTGGGTGGCAAAGTTAAATTTGTAGCCAAAGGGCAATGGGAAGTTTGATAACATAATGAGTTTGAAAGTTTTGAGTATAGACTGTTTCTTAGTTAATTTGTAAATTATTAAATCATTCGCAATTCACTATTCATTAATTAAAATCCGAATGCGATTTATTCCCAAACCAACCACTGAAAACCCAAGTATCTGGACTCGAATTAAGTATTGGCTGCTTAAAATCACGATTTACTTTTTTATCATTTCGATTTCGCTCGTTATTATCTACAAATGGGTGCCGATACCCGTTACATCTACGATGATTGCTCGAAAAATGGAGGCCATCGCCGACGGCAAAGATAGCGAGATTCACTATGATTGGGTATCTTATGACGAAATGTCGAAAGAGGCGGGGCTTGCCGTTGTAGCAGCCGAAGACCAACTTTTTCCGACTCACTGGGGATTTGATTTTGAAGCAATGGGAAATGCCTTTAGCCGCAATTTAAAAGGTAAAAAAATTAGAGGAGCGAGTACTATCTCTCAGCAAGTTGCCAAAAATGTATTTCTTTGGCAATCAAGGAATTACGTTAGAAAAGCACTGGAGGTTTATTTTACTTTTTTGATAGAATTAATCTGGGGCAAAGAACGTATTTTAGAGGTTTATCTCAACGTTGCCGAGATGGGAAACATGACTTTTGGGGTAGAAGAAGCGTCTAAAAGGTATTATGGTAAATCGGCTAAGAATTTGGCCAGAACCGAAGCCGCCCGAATCGCAGCCGTGTTACCAAGTCCTCGCAAGTGGTCAATCGCCAAACCTGGGCCGTACGTAAATCGCCGCACGTTGCAGATTACCCGTCAGATGCGGGCTTTGGGTGGTGTAAAATATATTGGAGATTTGTAAATGTAGTTTTCAACTCGTTCAAGAAAATATCTAAAATGAACCCTATCCTCAAAAAAATGAACCTCAAAGAAGGAAGCGAGGTGTTTATCCAGAACTTTCCCGATGATTTGACCCAACTAAAACAAGACTTGATTTCGGTATCGAAAGTAGTCGTAAACGACCTAAAAGCCGCCGAAAATATTACTTTTACGATTGTTTTTGCTACCGAACAAAGCCAAATTGATGAAGTCTCGCCACAAATTGCCGAATCTGTAAAAGGCGATGCTGTGGTTTGGTTTGTGTATCCGAAAGGTACATCGAAACGCTACAAATGTGAGTTTAATCGTGATAATGGCTGGAATATTCTGGGTAAATTCGGATTTGAGACCGTCAGAATGGTAGCTGTTGACGAAGACTGGTCGGCTTTGCGTTTTCGGAGGGTAGAATTTATGAAAAAAATGACCCGCGATGATTCGAGAAAACTGACGAAGTAGGTGCTAATTTTTTGCTGTTGATATTTTATAATAAATCCAAAATACACCAATATGAACGATTACCGCCGCATACTTTCGTGGGCCGAAGAAGACCGTCCACGCGAAAAACTGATGCTCAGAGGCAAATCTGCTTTGACCGATGCCGAATTAATCGCCATTTTGATAGGCTCGGGTACGCGTGAGCTTTCGGCGGTAGATTTATCAAAAATTATTCTGCAAAGTGTAGGCAATAATCTTAATGAATTGGCTCGACTTTCGGTCAATGACCTGATGAAATTTAAAGGCGTTGGCGATGCCAAGGCGATTTCTATCGTTGCGGCTCTCGAATTAGGCCGACGTCGAAAAGCGGCCGAGTCTCCTAAAAAAACTAAAATTACTTGCTCTGCCGACGCATACGATGCAGTTCGGCCACATTTATCCGATTTAAGCCACGAACAATTCTGGATTTTACTGCTCAACCGAGCCAACGAAGTCATCCGCCCAATCCAAATTAGTGTAGGTGGTGTGGCCGGCACAGTTGCCGACCCAAAACTCATTTTCAAATCGGCCATTGAGCATTTGGCATCGGCAATTATCTTGGTTCATAATCATCCTTCGGGCAATCTGAAACCCAGCCAAGCCGATAAAGATTTGACAAAGAAAGTCTCGGAAGCGGGTCGTCTGCTCGATACACCTGTATTAGACCACCTTATTTTTGGTGATAATGGCTACTTTAGCTTTGCCGATGAAGGGATTTTGTAGGTAAACTGAGGTTCGGAAACCCCATTATCTGAGTTCGAGATAGGAATCTCGAACCAAAGAAAAAAACGCCCATTAAACATGAGCGTTTTAGAGTCATTAGGGGTAGTTTTTCAATTTTAATTTACATCATAGACGATACTCGTGACACCTTTTGCCCAATTGTTTCTCTCGGTTTTTACCAATTTATCATTCACATAAAAATTGATGGTAACATCGGGTGAGGATGCTGTACCAAAACACGAGCAAGACGAAGTTGCATTTAAAAACATTTGAAACGGAGCTTCTGCGACTTTGAATTCATATTTCCAGCCACTTTCTTGCTCCAGCGGATTTGTCTGAATTCTTTTTCCAGAAGCATCAAAATATTCACCAAACCACTTACCCGAACTCGTGATTACTTCGTAAGCAAGTTTAATTTCAGATTTTGGTGCAACATCGCCATCGCCTTTGCAAGCGGTCATTGCCAAAGACAACACAGATAAAAATAATAATAGCTTTTTCATAGTAGTCAAATTAATAGTTATTGGATGATAGTTAAAATTTGAGTCGTGTGAATTAGAGTCACTTTTTGGGTCAACACAATATTGAATAGTGGTTAGATTATTCTTTCAAGAAATACAATATGTAATCGTTAATCTCTTTTCGTTGAGCCTCATTGGCATCATTATCCATATCGTTATGAATCGTATTAGGTAGTTTGATGATTTTTATCCCAAATCTCTTTTGCTCGTCCTCTGTCGGCAGTACACCGTTGTCGGCGGGTTGGTCACTCGAACGAAGCGAATAAACTTTGGGTGTTCGGGGCAGTGCCATTCGTCGGTTATCGAGTGTGATGATTTTATTGACAATATTGGGATATTTCTGCGGAAACAGTGCCGTCATATCGCCTCCGTTTGAATGCCCAATTAGCGTAATATTTTCAAAATCTAATTTTGGTTTTTGTTTCTTTAACTTATTGATTACGAATAAGATATTATCGGCACCTCTATCCCAAAATGGTCTTCTGACAACCTGCGGAATCCCCGAAGTTGGTATCAGTTCATCGCTTTTCAGTTCGTGCTGGATACTCACCACATAATAGCCTTCCTCGGCCAATTTATTGGTCAAATACGAGTACATCAGATAATCACCTCCTTGATTTTGTCCGTATCCGTGGCTAAAAATTACGACAGGTTGTTTTTTGAGATTCCTATCTGTTTTCTTAGAAAAAAAGGCGACTGGTATTATTCTATTACGACTTTTGTCAATCCAGGTGGTGGTATCTAACTTGATTTGGGCTTGTGCGAATACTTCTAAAAAAGCAAAAGAAAAGAGAAAGAAAGTTAAAAACTTAGGCATGTAATTATTGAGTTTAGATTATGTTTTGTTCTTAAACGTTATAATCTACATAATATGTAATCTACATTCAAAGTTTTATTTTCTTGGTTACGATAATTTTGGTGAAAGTTGTGTATCATCAATAACGGTTTTCATAACTCGTTTTACTAATACATTATGATTAAGCTACTAAACTATACTACATATATTTTTGAAGAATTTTGTGATATTGCTTACAAAATTAGACTCAAGAATACGACTTCGCAATTAGTGATTTATCACTACTCAGCAGAGATTGCTTTGATGACCAACTCAGCCGACGAACTCACTTGGAATTTTTTTAGCAGCCTTTGGCGATGATTATCGACGGTATTCTTAGAGATACCGAGAATATCGCTGATTTGCTTACTGGCTTTACCTTGGCTCAATAATACAATTATTTCACGTTCTCTTTTGGTCAATCTTGGGTAATATCGCCGCTCGCCGAGCATATTATCGGGTTTATAACACGTAAAAACCTGATTATTTTTGGATGTCGAATCCAGAATTGTCATCATAGGTTGAGTGTCTGGCTTCATCAAATGATGAACATTGGTGTAGAGTGCCATTCCATACAAAAAATTACCATCATTATCGAAGTAAAGAGCAGGGTATTGAAGGCTATTCCATTGGTATTCTCCATCACGGTTCTTGATTCTTGTATAGATGCTAAAGTTGAAATTTTTGCGGGTTTCATTATCCATCGAAAACAGCATTTCGTAGGCTTTTGAGATAAAAGTCATGAGTTGCCTTAGGTCGTCTTGTTGAAAAAATGAGAAGAATTCGAGATAATTGAGCTGTAAAAATGTCTCTGCATCAACAGGAGTTAAACTTTCGACTGCACCACCGACCATGATTACTTTGGGGAGGGGAGTCGCATTGTCGAAGATTTGCCAGTAGTACTCGCCAAGAGCAACTTTGGGTATGGTTTCTACGAAAGGCCTAAAAAAGTCAAAGATTTCTGCCTGCTCAATCTCAATGTTTGTTCGTTTAGACTCCCAATATTCGTAAAAACGTTCCTCAGAAATAGTCTGAAGTTTAATATCGGTCTTTTCCATAGTTATTTTGGGTTCATTTTTAGTTAATACAAATCCAATACCAGAGATGTAATCTGCTGATTATCAAATAGTTTGAGATTTGAGATTTTCTAAAAATGTCCAAAATCGAACATTCATTAGATTTTTTCGTACACTTTAAAAGCTGTGTAAAATAACAATTATATCTTACGTTTCAATTCAAAATGCTGACCTAAATAAACTTTACGGACTAATTCGTCGGCGGCGAGTTCTTCGGCAGTGCCTTGACGCAGAATCTTGCCCTCAAAAAGTAAATAAGCTCGGTCGGTGATTGAGAGTGTTTCGTTTACGTTGTGGTCGGTTATCAAAATACCAATATTGCGGAGTTTTAGCTTGGCAACGATACTCTGAATCTCCTCAACGGCGATGGGGTCAACCCCTGCAAACGGCTCATCGAGCAAGATAAATTTAGGGTCAACGGCCAAAGCACGAGCGATTTCGGTCCGGCGACGCTCGCCCCCCGAACAGACAATTCCCTTATTTTTACGGACGTGCGTCAAGCTAAATTCTTCGAGCAGACTTTCGGTTTTTTCTTTGCGTTGAGCTTTAGACAATTCGGGTTTTGCCAACTCCAAAATCCCCAGAATATTCTCTTCAACGGTCAGATTCCTAAAAATAGAAGCCTCTTGAGCCAAGTAACCGAGTCCGAGTTTGGCACGTTTATACATCGGCAAAGACGTAATATCTAAATCATCGAGCCAAACTTTACCACTATTGGGTTTTACAAGGCCAGTAGCCATATAAAAAGAGGTTGTTTTACCCGCTCCGTTTGGTCCGAGCAGCCCCACGATTTCGCCTTGGGCTACTTGGTAGCTTACATTGTTATTGACAAGCCTTTGTCCGTATTTTTTTATGAGATTTTCGGTACGTAGTATCATTTTGTATAGTGAAAACGGCACGAAGCAATGATAATTTCATTTGATGTTACTGTATAAATCAAACGGTGTTCATCATTAATTCGCCTCGACCAGAATCCTTTAAAATCATGTTTGAGTGGCTCGGGTTTTCCGATACCTTCAAATGGATTTTTTCTTATATCTTCGATTAATTCGATGATTTTTTTGAGCAATTTTAAATCTGTTTTAGCCCAATAGTATAAATCCTCAGAAGCTGAATTTTCAATAACAATCCTACGCATTAACTAAAGATTTTAGTTCATCTAAATTAATTTCTGTTAAATTCATACCCGATTTAATATTTTCTATTGAATTTAAAAGACGCTCTTTATTGATAGGTGAACTCATCAGATATTCAGTTTCATCCATTTCTTCGGCATTTACTACGATGGTTAATCGCTTGTTTTTAAATGCGTTTTTGAGAGATTTCAAAAAACTTGAATCTAGCTCGTTTTCGGCTATGTGATACACTAATTGCATATTTTTCAATTTTTAAGCAATTTACACATTCTCAAAAGACTTAAATCAAAATTTAACATCTTTTAAATACAATTGGAGGGTTGTTCGGCCTCTATAATTATTCTCTTCGATTTGGTAAGCAATACTAAAACGCTCATTTGATAACAATTGTTGGTGGTAGGCCTCTGCCATTCCAAATCCGATTGCGGTAATGATTGCCCCAGTTTCTTCGTCTAAAAGCTCTAATTTTAGGTGTTTTTCTTTCATCACAAACGGGCGATTGGCAAGCCTAACGCCTTCTGTCATAAAGACCGGCTGCATATTGTGTGGACCAAAAGGTGACATTTGCTTGACGATATTATAGAACTTCGGTGTGATGTCTGATAGCTCTACAACCAAGTCAATATCTAACTGCGGAATGAGTTGCGAATCGGTAATTTTTCGAGAGACAACTAAGTCAAATTCTGTTCTAAATTTCTCAATGTTTTCAATCGGCAATGTCAGTCCAGCAGCGTGCATGTGTCCGCCAAATTGTTCGAGGAGGTGCGAGCATTCTTCGATGGCTTCGTACAGATTAAATCCAACAACTGAGCGAGCCGAACCAGCCGCTTTGCCGTTTGATTGGGTCAAGATAATAGTCGGACGATAGTATTTTTCGATGCACCTCGAAGCCACAATCCCGATTACGCCTTTGTGCCAATCTTCACGGTACAAAACCGTGCTTTTTGCTTGATTTGAGAGCCATTCATCGTTTTCAATCATCGAAATGGCTTCGTCGGTTATTCTAAAATCGTGGTTTCGGCGTTCGAGATTATGTTTCTGAATCTCGTGGGCAAAATCCAGAGCCTCATCATAGTCATCCGAGAGTAAAAGTTTTACTGCAGCTTCGGCGTGTTTGATTCGTCCTGCGGCATTGATTCGTGGACCATACCCAAAAACTACATTTTCGATACTCATTTCGCCATTGAAACCAGCTACTTCTTTCAATGCCTTTAGCCCAATTCTTGGGTCAGAATTGATTTTTTTCAAACCAAAATGTGCCAAAACGCGGTTTTCGCCCGTAATCGGAACAATATCACAGGCGATACTCGTGCATACCAAATCGAGGTATTCAAAAAGCGAATCTTCATTAATTTTATTGACCTGACAAAACGCTTGAAGCAGTTTGAATCCTACGCCACAGCCAGTTAGCTCATTGTACGGGTAAATCGAATCTTTGCGTTTGGCATCTAAAACAGCAACGGCTGGCGGCAGTTCATCGCCTGGCTCATGGTGGTCGCAGACGATAAAATCAATGCCAAATTCGTCTTTGGTTTGCTTGATAATTTCGACCGATTTAATGCCGCAGTCGAGCGTGACGATTAAACTAACCCCTTGACTATGTGCGTATTCCATTCCTTTTCTGGAAACTCCGTAGCCTTCTATGTAGCGGTCGGGTGTGTAGAAAAGGAGGTTTTTGTAATGATTCGACAAAAATCCGTAGAACATCGCCACCGAGGTGGTTCCATCTACGTCGTAGTCGCCGTAAATTAATATTTTTTCACCCGATTGGATAGCCAGATTGAGTCTATCAACGGCTAATTGCATATCGGGCATCAGGAATGGGTCGTGGAGGTGGCTAAGTTGCGGACGAAAGAAGGTTTTGGCTTCATCGAAATCGGTGATGCCTCTTTGCCACAGAAGCGTGGCCAAAGTTTTATTTTTAGTTACTTGCTCGGCTAAGTCAAATACAATTTTGTTCTCTTCCTCGGTTGTGGGAAGCTGCTTGATATTCCAACGTTTCTCTGTCATTCTGCAAAATTAGTCAGAAAAACTCATTGTAGTACGAGTTTTTGGCTCGTGAGTGATTTTGGGAAGGAAGAATTTCGAGAAACGACTTGAAAAGTCGTTTTACAAATCAATTATTTTCTTCTTTGAAATCCATAAACAAGAAATCGAAAGGGTCCATGTATTCACCATTTTTCTTGAGTGTATAGTGCAGATGCGGCCCCGTAACAGTACCCGTAGCACCTACTAAACCCACAATTTGGTTTTTACAGATTTTTGCCCCTTTCTTGACTTTTATGACACTCAAATGCCCATAAATGGTTTCAAATCCGTATTTATGTTTGATTTTTACGAAGTTACCTAAGTCGGTTCTGAAACCCGCATCAATCACAACTCCGTCGCCTGTTGCTATGGCGACTTCTCCCGTATTTCCCTTTAAATCAATGCCTCTGTGAAACTTCATGACGTGATGCACGGGGTGATTTCTGGCACCATAAAATGATGTGATGTCAATCTCTTTGCGGAGCGGATAACCCGCAGGAATAAAATTGGAATAATGGATTTTGTATGGGTCTCGGTAGATAAAGTTCAGAATTTCGATATGGTGCGTGAGTGGTGAGAGTTCGGTTTCCCAATAATCCTCATCGTTTTCGTCTTCTTTCTCAAATGTTGTTTTGGTTGTATTCAATGCCAATAAATCATTTTGCGAGAAGGCTGTGAGATTTATTGAAATATTAAAACAAGTCAAAATTATTATTTTTTTCATTACCAATCTTCCAGAAATTACTTACAAAAGTACTCATTTGGACATTGAGAATGGTATGAAGTTGCATTTTTATGTTAGTTTTCTTGGTAAAGTACAAGAAAAACTGCTCTAAAGCGAATATTACGATTACATAAAAATATTTGAATTCTAATAATTGAATAAATAGGCGAGAACCCGTGGCACGGCTTAGGTTTATTATCAATAACTTAGACTTCTAACAGAGCCGTGTCACGGTTTTGGTGGAGTTTACAACTTCCCATTCTTCAAAACCTCTTTAAAATCGGCGAATTCTTTTTCTAAAATCGCCATTTTAGGTTCAAAATTGGTCAAATCTCCCGTTTTTGAAGGTACTTCTATTTCTTTCACAATCTCGTGGATACGCATTAATCCAATCGTTCCCGAATTACCTTTTAGCGTATGCAACTCAGCTTGGATAGTCTTTACATTATCGGGGTATGCTTGTTTTGTATTGGCAATTTGCTCTTCGGCTTCTCGTTCAAAATCCTCAAAAACGCTCATGAGCAATTCTTCACCTACCATTTCTTTGAGCTGACTGACGATTTCGGCATCAATCATCGGAATATCGCTCGGAATCACGTAATCGAAATTCGGATTTTGGATTTCGGATTTTGGATTTTCAGAACTAACATTTATCAATTCATTTTCCTTTTTCCCTTCTCCGGCCTTTCTTGCTGCTTTTTCTTCTTTCCCTTTTTTGACAATTTCATCAACTTTCTGAATCAGCACATTGGCTCGAATCGGTTTCGGAATATAATCGTCCATTCCTGCTGCCAAGAAGCGTTCGCGGTCGTGTTGCATTGAGTAAGCCGTCATTGCAATTACCGTCGGCAGCGATTCTCCAAATTGTTGACGAAGCCGTTTGGTAGTTTCTACACCATCCATTTCGGGCATCTGAATATCCATCAAAATTACATCAAAACCAGCATTTACACCCTTCTCTTGTGATGAGTTCATACCCACAATCTCGATGGCTCTCATGCCGCTATCAGCCGTAGTTACCTCACAACCAGCCTTTTGGAGAATCTCCGAAGCCACTTTTCGATTGACAGCGTTGTCATCAACCAATAGAATTTTGGGCGAATAACCTTTGAAGAAATCGGTCAATTTTACTTCTTCTCGGAGCGATTCGGTAACCGATGGACTGATGGTTGTAGAACGCAACTCAACCGTAAACCAGAAGGTACTCCCTTTGCCTTCTTCCGAAATCACTCCCATGTCGCCTTTCATCAATCGGCAAAGTTCACGCGAGATTGCCAGCCCAAGACCTGTTCCGCCAAATGATTTTTTAGTCGAATTGTCTAATTGTTGAAATGCCCCAAACAATAACTTTTGGTTTTCGGGCGAGATTCCGATTCCAGAGTCGGTAACTTCGACTTTGAGTTGATGAATCTTGCCATTTGACGAAACGACTGATAACGAGATATTTACCGTTCCGTTTTCGGTGAATTTTAGGGCATTTGAGGTCAGGTTCGACAAAATCTGCAACAAACGAGTCTGGTCGGCAATGAGATACGGCGGGAAATTCTCAGAGAGTTGATACGCAACTTTATTATTTTTTTCGATGGCACGCTGACGGAACAACGACACCAATCTATCGAGGAGTTCTCTGATGTCGAGCGGAGCATTGTGTAGCTCCATTTTTCCAGCTTCGATTTTAGATAAATCCAAGATGTCGTTCAGAATCGTCAGGAGTGTTTCGGATGATTTCTTGATGGTCTGAACATAATCCTTCTGTTCAACGTTTAGATTGGTTTCGTTTAGCAAATCAATCATCCCGATGATTCCATTCATCGGTGTCCGAATCTCGTGGCTCATATTTGCCAAAAATCTTTCTTTTACTTTGAGCGAATGCTCGGCTTCTTCTTTGGCTTTGAGCATTTCTTGGGCGGTTTTTTTCAATTCTGAAATATCACGGGCCACACCCTCAACCTCAACAGGTACGCCGTCTTCGTTGCGAATCAGACGAATATTCAAGATAAAATCTCGTAATTCGCCGTTTTGACGCTTCACTTTTACTTCAAAATTGGTAATACTACCCGCTTTTAGCAGCCCTTTGATGTTTTTTGAGCTATCGCTCGCATTCTCAAAGAATTTATCAACTTTATTACCCAAAACCTCCGCCGACGAGTAACCTGTATGCTCCAAAACCGAAGGCGAAATCATCGTAACGTTTCCTGCCAAATCGGTTCGGTAATAAATATCTAAGAAAGATTCTACAATATCTCTAAACTTATTTTCGCTTTTTTGGAGCGAAAGTTGAGCCATTTTCTTTTCGGTTATATCTCGTGCAATCCCCGAAACCTCTTCGATTTGTCCGCCATCGGATGGTAAAATCGGATTCAGATAAAACTCAAACCATTGGTCGCCGCCATCAATTTTCCCCCAATTCATTTCAAAATATTGCGGGATTCCCTTAAACGCCGAATTGTACTTTTCCTGCAAAACTGGTCGGTCAGAAGGGGCAATGAGTCGCCAGCCAACTTTCTCAGTACTGACATTGACCTGCGGGGGCGTACCCAATTGCGATTGGATAAGATTTGAATAATTTTTATTGAATGACGAAAGCTGAAAACGGCGATTCATCGTCCAAATCATGTGCGAACTACTATCAAAAATAGCATTCAACCGAGCCGTTTGGCGTTGGCGTTCTTGCTCGGTTTGTTTACGAGCCAATGCCAATGCTATCTGTCCAGAAATAAATTCGAGCAGCTCTAAATCTCTGATAGTGAACTTGTTACGGTCTGAGTACGACTGTACTCCAATCACACCCGTGGTGCGTTCGCCCACCCGAAGCGGTACAAAAAGGATTATCTCTGGGATTTTCTCGTAAAGAACTACCTCTTTGTTTTCTACCATTTTTTCGATGTCTTCGCGGTAGAATAACAAAGGTTTGTTTTTGACAATGGCGTGTTCGATGATACCGTTTCCGAGTCTTCTTTTGGTGAACTTCAGGTTCTCGTCGAACTGCTCATTGACATAATACGGGAAATTGATAAAACTCTTATCGGTATCGTACAAAGCCACAAAGAAATTGTTGGCTTGAATTGTCTTCTGTAATTCGACATGCACACCTTTCAAAAACTCATACAAATCGGTCTGATTGAGGTTTTGCTGGGCGATGCTATAATACAGTTTTTCGGAACGCTCGGCACGATAACGCTGCGAAATATCGTGCAAAATACATCGAAAAGCCACGGGTTTATCGCCATCGAATCGGCAATTGACACTACCCGAAAGGTAAACTCTTTTTTGGTCTTTGTTGTAGATTACGGTTTCAAAATCGGTGATTTTTTCGCCTTTAAGGATTTTATCAAGATTAGCTAAGGTATTTTCTTTGTATTTAGGATGAACAATGTCATTGAAAGACAAACGACTGATTTCATCGCTCGAATACCCCGTTATTTCTCTAAATGCTCGATTGACAAAAAGAAATCGACCCGAAAGCGAAAACAACATTATTAAATCTGAAGTGTTATCGACCAAATCTTGCAGTTGGTCAATTCCTTTGCGTTGGCCTGCCTGTTCGAGCTGTTTTCTGAGCTTTTCGATTTCGTTTTGTAATTCTTCGCTATTTTTTTCGGTAGTCATTAGGTTAAAGTTTTGGATTGAAATTAGCTTCCAATTAGTCGGTTTACTGGTAGATTCAGGCCTTTGCACAGTTTTTTTATCATCGGCAATGTAAGTTCTCTTTTTCTATTTAGAATTTTTGATACTTGGGTTTTATCACCGATGAATGGGATTAAATCTTGTTGTTTGAGCCCCATTTGTTCTATTTTATTTTTAAGATAAGTGATGGGGTCGGTGGGACTGATTGGGTGATGCACTGCCTCGTAGCTTTCGATGAGTGTTGTCAAAACCTCAATTTCGTTGCCCTCTGGCGTACCGATATTTGGTTGGGTTTGAAGCAACTCAAAGACCCTCTCTAAGGCTTCCTCGTATTCGGTTTCTGTTTTGATTGGTTTTATGAAATTGCTCATTTTCTCTTGAAATTTATCTTTCGGGCATCAATTTTATCATATTCACTATGCGTGCCTACCCACATCACAAAGATGATTTGAAATTTATAATCAATATACGTAATGAGTCGGTAATCATTGCCTTTGATATTGAAAACCACCCGATTGCTGTCTATGATACTGGTATTACCAAATGTAGATTTTAGTTCGTTTGGCGAAGCCCAGTTTTGCTCAATCACCAAGTCATACCAATCTATCAAGGATTGTTCTGAATCGGGGTGGATTTCCCAAAATTCTCGCAAAGTTCGTTTAGCAATGACTCTCATGTTCCAAATATACCGAAAGTTGGCAAAATGGCAACTTAATTTAGATTATTTTTTACTAATTTTGAACAATCGAAGTTTGAAAAATTAATAGGTCAATATTGGAAAAAGTAAAACCAAAAAAACATCTTGGTCAGCATTTTTTGCGAGATTTAAGAGCCGCCGAGCGAATCGTTGAAACGCTTTCGCTACACGGCGGATACAAAAAAGTGTTGGAGGTTGGCCCCGGAATGGGCGTGCTGACGCAATATCTCGTCAAAAAGACCGAATACGAAACGTACGTCATCGAAATTGATACCGAGTCGGTGGTTTATCTCAAAGAGCATTATCCCGAACTCGAAGGAAAGATTATTGAGGGCGATTTTTTGAAGGCCGAAACTCTGACAGGGTTTCAAACCCTGTCAGAGTTAGAGTCTTTTGCTATCATCGGTAATTTTCCGTACAATATTTCGTCGCAAATATTTTTTAAGGTTTTGGAATACAAAAACCAGATTACGGAGGTTGTATGTATGTTGCAAAAAGAAGTAGCACAACGGATTGCCTCAAAGCCTGGCAATAAAGATTATGGCATTTTAAGTGTCTTATTACAAGCCTATTATGATATAAAATATGAATTTACGGTTTTGCCGGGAGCGTTTAATCCGCCACCAAAAGTAGATTCGGGCGTGATAAGTTTACGCCGAAATTCGGTCGAAAAATTAGACTGCGATGAACGTAAATTTGTACAAGTCGTAAAAGCGGGATTTAATCAAAGACGTAAAATGCTTAGAAATGCCCTCAAACCGCTGGGGCTTGACTTCGACCATCCGCTTTTAGATAAACGTGCTGAGCAGTTGGGCGTGGCAGATTTTATAACATTGACTAAAATGTTTGAAAATGAAAAAAACAATTCCTAAGAAGTCAAAATCAATCGAGCCAATTATTTCCCAATATAAAAAAGATTTAGAACAAATTTACGGGGGTAATATGGTAGGTTTGATTTTGTTTGGTTCGTATGCCAACGGATTGGCAAGTCGAGAATCTGATGTTGATTTACTATTGGTTTTGTCGGAGGCGGCATCACCGACCGAAGAGGCGGATAAATATTTGGATACTGAACTGAAGTATCTTAACGAACACGAATTGTATTTATCAACCATTGCTGTTTCGAGAGAAACATTCGAGAATTCGACATTACCATTTTACAGGAATATCCGAAATGAAGGTATCAATCTATGAGTGAATCAACCGATTTTTACATAAATAAAGCTTTTTCTCTACTCGAAGATTCAAGAATATTACTCGATGCCAGTAGGTTTGAATCGTCGGTATCAAGGAGTTATTATGCGATGTTTCATGCTACTAAAGCAATTTTAGAAACTATTTCGATAAGTTCTCATACGCACGTTGGGGTGAATGTGGCTTTTAATAAACATTTTGTAAAAACGGGTTTGATGGATTTAAAATATGCAAAAATCTTGAAAAAAGGGGAGATTCAAAGAATGATTGGCGACTACGAGATTGGAAGAGGAGTGAATCAGAAAGACGCAACTGAGATGTTCTCAATGGCAGAAGAATACCTTAATGTAATCAAGAATTATATCGAGAAAAATTCGATTTAATAAGGAGGGAAAACGGATGGAAAATTTTGAGCTAACCAAAGAGTACGTAGAAAAAATTGAGGCAGCCATTGCCGAAAAAGACGAAAAGCTGCTCAAATCGGAGTTGGGAGAGTTGTTCCCTGCCGATATTGTTACGCTTTTATACGAAATTGATGGCGAACCAGCTCATTATTTGATGACTTTGGTCGATACCGAAACGGGTGCCGAGATTCTGTCGTTAATAGAACCCGACGACCGAAAACGTTTTCTCAAAGAACGATTTACCAACGAAGAAATCGCCAAGTACGTAAACCTATTCGATTCGGATGATGCCGTGGATTTGCTCAATGAGCAGCCCATCAATGTCCGTGAAGAGGTAATTGCCCTTCTCGAAGACCGAGAACAAGCTCGTTTTATCTTGGATATGTTGCATTATCCTGAAGATGTGGCGGGTGGATTGATGCAGAAAGAACTTATCAAAGTAAACGTTGACTGGAATGTAAGTGAGTGTGTCGAAGAGATTCGCCGTCAAGCCGAAGATGTTGAGAAAGTCTATGCCGTTTATGTGGTAGATGATACGCAGAAATTGCTCGGAATCGTGTCTTTGAAGCAAATCGTGCTGGCTCGGAAGAATACCAAAGTTGAGAATATTTACAATGACGAAATCGTATTTGTAAAAACCGATACACCCGGCGAAGAGATTGCCGATATTATGCAAAAATATGACCTTGATGCGATTCCGGTGGTGAATGTACAAGGGCGATTGTTGGGACGAATCACGATTGATGACGTCGTGGATTTTATCACCGAAAAAGCCGACGAAGACATTCAAGCGATGGCGGGTATCACGGGTGAAGTTGAAGAAGATGATAGCCTTTGGGTACAAGTAAAATCTCGTTTGCCATGGTTGGTTGTAGGTGTTATTGGTAGCCTTTTGGCGGCTACAGTTATCAAAGGTTTTGAAGGCGAACTCAGTCGTATGGCGGCGTTGGCTCTGTTTATTCCCATCATGGGTTCGACGGGTGGAAATGTCGGTATTCAGACCTCTTCATTGATAGTGCAAAGTCTTGCCGAAAAATCGGGTATCAGTACGAGCCTTGGGCAACGTTTATTCAAAATCATTCTCGTGGCTTTGATAAATGGTTTAATAATTGGTTCATTAGCAGGTATTTATGTGTATGTAGTTAGCGAACCACGGTTATTTTGGGTTGTTGCACTATCGCTTATTTCGGTTGTGGTTTTGGCTTCATTTATGGGTACAGTTACACCGATTTTGCTCGATAAATTTGGGATAAATCCGGCGGTAGCTTCTGGCCCATTCATCACTACCGCCAATGATATCATCGGTATTACAACCTATTTTTTAATTGCTCATTTATTGTTAAAGATTTAACCTCCTTAAAACTTACTTTGGGCTAATATTTCACTCGATTTGAGTTTGTAAATTTCTCTCCAATCGTGGTTTTTTGCGAAGTTTTTGATGAGGTTATATCCGATGTAGTAGCCGATTTTAGGCGGTAAATCATAGCGAATTGAAAGCCCTGCATTTCTGAAATAATTGATGATTTTGGGGTCTTTCGAAAATTTGAATTCATCAAAAAACTGACGGATGAACTCTTTGTTTTTCTCGCACAGTTGATATTCGGCCTCGGTATAACCCAAATGCTGAGCAGAGGTGTATTTTTTGCCCCAATATACCTCATTTATAAAAACCGCAAAGCCTTCGCTGAGTGCAAAACTCAAAGCATCGCCTTCGTCGAATCTCGATAACTTACTGCAAATCAGGTGATTGATTTCGTGAGGCATAATTAACTCTATTTTTTCGGTAGAACTATTACTCTGATGTGATAAATCGAGTACCATTTCTCCAGAACTTAATCCACCCAAATCGGTAGCGGCATGACTAAACACAAAATACCACGTTCCGCTGGCAGTGTAGCCCGTTAGTTTTTGCATGGATGCTTGCACTTCATTGAACTTTTTGAGAAGAAGTTGTCCGTCAATTTCTCGATTCCTCTTATCAAAAAAGTCCAGAAAATGATAGCCTTCCTTATTCATCCAATCGGTAAAATCCTTTTCTTCGCCTGCGTATCCGCTCCAAAATTGCTTGTGAGGGCGGTACAGACTATCCAAGAATACCTTCGAGCGAATACTATCGGGAGTATTCTTTAGTTCGTGCAAAAGTCGTAATTGTTTCTGCGATAAATCAATAAAGTTAATCTGCGAATAAGATGATTGGATGAGTAAATTGAAGAAACAAAAAAGTAATAGTCTAATGTTTTTCATAATCATGTTTGTTTTGGGATGGAGGTAAAGAACTGCTGAAATTGAGATATTGAATGCCAACTTCAGCAAGTAGATGCCCAAAACTCTGAAACAGTTGCTTTGCCGAGCATCAGATTGATGAATATCTCTCTTCAATCACATTCAAATGCCAACGCTGATGCCCTGCTATGATAAAACCTGCGGCCAAAGTAGAGTAACTGCTACTTGAAGCAACGCCTACTTTCAGCAATATTTCATCAGTAAAAGAGCGATATAGAGCAAGAGTTGCCAACTTAACGATTTTGAATTCTTCGATGATTTCGGCCAAAGTTCGGTGGTTTACGTAGGCGTTATCGGCGTAGCTATTTTCATCGAAAGAAGGTAATTTTATTGCTTCTCCACGGGCAAAACACAAGGCTCGGTAAGCAAAAATCCGTTCGGTATCTACCATGTGCTGAAAGATTTGCTTGATTGTCCATTTGCCTTCGGCATAGACTTTATCGCCTATTTTTTCCCATCTTTCAATCGGGAAAGCTTCTAATTCTTCTTTCGAGATTTCTAAGGCTCTCAATACATCGTCATCGGCTGCCAAATTGATGTATCTATCGAAATAATCTGGCATGGGGTTAATCTGTGATTTGTTCATGTTTTTTGTGTTAATATTCTGGTCTGAAATACCATCGTTTGATAAAATAAAATGCTAAAAAATAGCCCAAAACAATCGCAATGGCGAATAATTGGAATTGAATCAGGAGAATTGAAATAATGAAGAATCCAAAGATAAAGTAAAGATATTGCTTCATTTCGACCGTATGTAAAAGCAAAATACTTCTAAATAAAACTAAAATTCCGATGGCTTCGAGTGTGATTGTAAGGGTAGATAATGCACTCTTGATTAGAAACAGCATCAGTATTTCTGGGCTTATCAAAACAATGCAGCAAAGAACCCAATTTGAATAAATTTGAAGGGTTGATTTTGGAAGATTCAGAGATAATTTGAAATGATTTTTTTCAAAAGAATAATGCTCGAATATCAAAACAGCGTTAGAAAGTCCAAGCACAATACCGATGATTTGATTCAGTTGGTTTGTACGAAAATCGTTTAACAAATAAAATAAACCAATTGATAAGCCCATAGAAAGGACTTTTGAAACGATAAAAACTACTTTTAAATCGGCAATTGTATGAAAAGAGAATAACGAAAATAGTGGTTTAGGTACGAACTTTAGGTATTGAATTATGACAGAAACTTGCTGGTTTTTGATGGGTGTATTCAATGCAATGAGGTACAAAAACGCAACGATTGCCGAAGTTATTAACACAATTGCCAAATTGGCGAGTGGCAGGGCATAAAAACCGTATATAAAACCAATGAATATCGAGAACAAAGCATAAAACAGAATTGGCGATACAATGCTCAATTGTGTCAAAAATAGGCTACCAAATTGGGTTGATTTGTTGAGTGCATTGGCACTGTAAAAAAGAAAAAGATGAGGGTTTGCTTTTATTTGCTTGATGACATAGCCGTAGCTTTTCCATGAGTATATCAGAAACATGCCCAATACCAAAAGAGCTAATGCGGGTGAACTAACGACATTCAGCACCAATAATAAATGGTTTTTGTTGCGTTCTTCGAGCGAAAGTAAATTGTCTTTTAATACCTCAATGTAGAAAAAATACGACAAAAAGGTAACGAACAAAAACATCAAAAGCCCGGAGTGCGTTTTGAAAAATCCTTTGACGAAGGTCTTGAATAATATGTTGATATACGACTTGCTCATTGAAGCGTTATGGTGTTATTTTCTATCGAAATGGTCTTGTGAGCAATCGTGTTATCAAAATCAATCTCGTGGTGCGAAGAGATGATAAAACTCGTATTGTCGGAAATATGGCGTTCGGAAATTAGTTTATGCAAAAGCTCGACAGACTCCACATCTAAAGTTGTGAGGGGTTCATCCAACAAAATCAAGTCAGGCTTTCCGATAAAAGCCAAGACCAACGAAAGTTTCTTTTGCATTCCGCTCGAATACGCTCCGATGTTTTCATCAATGTACGATTTCATTTTCAGGGCTTCGAGGTAATAATCAATTTGCGAAAGGCTGGCTTCTTTGGCATCGGCAAAAAGATTAATCAACTCTTTTCCGGTTAGAAAAGCAGGAAAAATGGGTTCGGCTTCTGCAAAATTGACCTTTTTTCGATAAGCAACTGTATTTTCTTTACAGCTGATTTTATGATTGAGCATTATCTCTCCGTAGAAATCAATGATACCAGCAACCGACTTCAAAAATGTACTTTTTCCTGAGCCATTTTTTCCTTTTAGCCAATAAATACCGTTTTCTATGGTCAATTCTTCAACCTTCAGAACCTCAATTTTGCCATAAAATTTGGCGTATTTTCTTATTTGGAGTTGATTCATCTACATTAATTTACACTTTTGAATATTCGACTTTGAAGTTTTTATTGGGTTTCAGATAAACGTATTTTCTTTCGGCATCAAAAATCCAGTTGAATCGCTTGAAAATATCGCCGCCGATAACGCTGATTGTTTGTCTGCCGATTGTGCCTTCAAAAAAGCCTACGGGAGTGTCAATCAATTCAAATTTTCCGATTTTCAGCGTAGGAAGAATCCCCTTTTTGGTTACGACCGTTTTGCCGAAAGAATCTTTTAGTTTCTTCTTACCTGTGATTTTGATATATTCCCCAATCTTGTTTTCGTTGGCAAATTTATCATCGAGCAAAACATCGCCTGCGTAGCCCGAATGAATCATAAATTCTTTCTCAAAATCTTGAGTTCCTACCTTGCAAATAGCTTTGATAAAAACCAAGCCTCTTTCGTATTTTAATTCAAATTTCTGGTACTTTTTAAGTTTTCGGGGCAGATTTTCGGTAACTTTCAATGAATTTTTATCGAAATTGAAAGCTAAAAACTTTTTTTCAAAAAGGCTGATTCCAAACTTCCCATCGGTTTCGGGACCTGAATATTGGTCTTTCCAAACGGTAATATTTTGAAAGTCAAATTCTCCGATTTTGACCGAATTTTTTATACTATAATCCGACGAATTATTTCCGCCACCCCAACTGCCAACGCTATCAACTTTGCCGCTGAAATTGATGCTTTTGAGCCTTGGCAGTGCATCTTCAATTAGCATGACATCGGTTGCTCCCGTGTGCAACATCAGATTAACTGTATCTTTTTGATTTAAAACTACTTTTACGACAAGGTTATTATGGCTTGTCAGACGAAACGGAATACTTTGAGCGATGAGACTCGTGCTAATAAAGGTGAGGGTTACGAATGTAATTAGTTTTTTCATAATTTTATTGCTTGATAAAAGATTGATTAAGAGCAATATAGTGAATTTATTTGTGCTGTAAACTTTTTAAAAATTGTTCTTCATACATATTCACAGCATTCATCACATTTGCATCATTTTTAAACTTTTCTTTTAACAAATCATACATTTCTTTGGCTCTTGCATCTTTCAGTAAATCAATGAGTTGTACATTCTGGAAAATATCGTTTAAATCATCATCTTGTAACGATTTTTTGAATCTCTCAAACAGAATCGGATATGCCAAATCGGCTTTGCCTAATGCTACCAAAGTATTTACAGCCGCAAACGGATAATCCCAAACGGGCGTAGCCAAATACCAACGTGGCGAACGGTTATCTTTGATGCAATTCAGTACGTATTCAACGGCTCGTACATCGCCCAATTGTTGCAAACCGTTGAGGGCAGAAATGCGATTTTGGTTTTTCCACGAAGGTTGTTTTTCTAAATTCATCAGCAATTCAAAGACTTTTGGGCTTTTGGTTTTGCCTAAAGCAATGGCCGCCGAATTGATGACTCTATCGCTTTCATCGTGTAGTGCAGCGGTATAAATTTCGATAAAATCTGCGTTTTTTGAATTGCCTAAAATACTGATAGCGGTACTTTTCAACCATGATTTTTCGGTTTGAATGAGCTTTTTCAAAAGAGCAATCATTTCGGCATCATAAGGCAAGAGTACTATTTTAGATAAAGCACCTAAAGCCCACATACGGTATCGCCAATATTGCTTTGATTGAATTTCATTGATAAATGTTTCTCTGATTTTTTGCTTGAATTTTGCCGTAGTTGTGCTGTCGTTGGCTATTGAAACTAACTGATTTCCAGCTTCTTGTTTTGCAAGAACATCAGTACTTTGTTGTAGTTGAACCAAATATTCTTCTTTGGATTTTATGTCTTTGATTTCGCACAAAAAGGCTTGTTCGTAATTGAAATTGACAAATTTTGGAGCAGAATCAAACTGAAAAGTAAAATCATTCTCTTGCTCAGCTTTGAGATAAACAGTTTCTATTTTTCTATCAATTTCAATCTTTATTTTTCCTTCAAAAAACTCAATTTGAGGATTTTCTGAATTGTTTTCTTTGGTTTGATTTTGTTTGACCGTTAAAGACAATTGTTTTTTTGTGGCATCGTATCTTTTTGAAATTTCAAACTTGGGCAAACCTACTTTATAAATCCATTGGTCGAAAAACCATTGGTACGATTTTCCGCTTACTTTTTCGATGGCGGCCTGAAAATCTTGGGTGTTTACCTGCTTATGAGCGTTGTTTTTTACGAAATATTGCACTGCTTTCCACCAAAGTTCATCGCCCATTTCGTACTCTAACATCCTCAATACCAACGCTCCGCGAAACTTCGAATAATTATCACTCGTAAATGTAGATACATCGGTAATTTTTTGCGGAACTAACGGGTGTTTATAGCCTGCTTCCCAATCGCCCATCACCGCACCTTTTTCAAACGGATAATACCAAAGCAAATATTCGGCATTTCCGTTGTCTTTTGCCGTGAATAATCCAGCAAAATATTGAGCAAAAGCATTATTGAGCCAAATGTCAGTCCATGATTTCGGCATAATCAAATTTCCAAACCATTGATTAGCAAGAGCTTGCACAGCAACGCCATCCCACAAATATTTGAAATCTTGATGCACGCCAAAATCATCAATGTAATTATCGGAAAGCAACGAAGCCGTGTGTTGCCCAACCAATCCAGGAAAAGGATAATCCTGCACCACTACCTGATTGTAATTTTCAAAAGAATAGGCATAATCCGTTTTTGATTCCAAAAATTGCATCATTTCGGGCAGTAGAGCTACGGTGGCTTTTACGGCTTCTTTTTCGTCTGGATAACCGAAATTATTGATGATGGTTTTGCCAGATTGTTGCTTAATGTTGGCGTATTCGCCCACCACAATTGAAACCAAATAGTTCGGAAAGGCTACATCCGATTTATAATGAAAAGTTTGAGTACCATCCGCATTGGCATTGGTTTCTACGAGTTTTCCGTTGCTGATGACCATCAAAGGCTTCTCGACGGTGGCATAAATCTCGGTGGTATGAATATCGGCAATGTCTTCATGACACGGAAACCAATATTTGTTACTTTCTGGCTCGCCGCTGCTCCAAATTTGCTTGCGTTTGGTGGGAGTGGTGGATGTTGGTTGAAAAAATCGCAAACCTTTGCCAAAACTACCCCCGATAGCGTTGGGGTCGGCTCGGTTTTCGTAATTGGTGCGGTAATCTATTTTTAGAATAATATTTTCGCCCGAATTGTACCTTCGAGGAAGTTTTATGTTGAGGTTATTATCTTGACTATCAGCGATGTAATTAAACTTTAATGGATTTTTATTAACACCCGAAACCGAATGTATGGTCATAAATGCGGCATCTAACCCAATGCTATCTGTGGCAAAAAGTGGAGTAATTGTAATAGTAGCAGTACCGAATGCTTGCCTTTTTGCCCAATCAAATCGGAGGTCGAGCGTAATGTGTTTTACATCAATTTGTGTGGTTGGTGGTGATTGAGCAATACACAATTGCCCAATCATTTGCCAAGAAATCAGCAATATTATCAATATCTTTTTCATTCCGTAATAGCTTTTTGCAAATCTATTACGGTTTTTAGTAGGATTTCAGACAGAAAAAGGACATTTTCAGCCAAAAAAATTTCTCTAAAAATTGTCGTAATACGTAAAATCTTTGGTGATTTTGCCGTTTTTGATTTCGAAGATAGTGCAAATCGGAAGTTCAAATTTTGAGTTGTCGGGGGATGTACCCGTTGAAACAAACTCAACAATCACGTTATCGCCTGAATGATACATCGAAACTACGCTATCCTTTACATCCGGAATCGTTTTATTCAGCTCTTCGTATTTTTTCTGGATTTCGGCAGGAGTCATTTTCACGGCTTTGTTGCCGTACGCAGGGTCTTTCATTTGGGCAGAATCAGCATACATTTCAGCCATTTTTTGCCAATCGTGCTTGTTGAAATGGGTGTAATAGGTTTCAATAATCGCTTTATTAGCCGCAGTATTATCGGCTGATTTTTCGTTTTGGCAAGCCATTGAAACAACGACTATTAGTGAAAAGAGTAGGTTTTTCATAAATGTTTATTTTAAGAATTCATCAGTAAAATGTGTTCTCTCTTTAGGTTGTGAGAATTTTTCGGCATTAAAATCTTGTGATTTCCCTTTCGGAATTGAAAGCGAAGTCCAATTTTCATCGCAAAGCATTTTTCCAATAAAGACAATCTGCCCTACGTGATATGGATAATGTGCCAATTGTCGGTTGATAGCCTCCATAACGCTGTGTCCTTGATTTCGGATATAGATAATCTTCTGCAAATCGTCTTCGTTGAGGGTATCTATTGCTGTAAAAAGACAATTCCAGCCATCTTTCCATTTAGTCAATAATTCCTCTCTCGACTGCATATCATTTTCAAATTCTGCCTCTCGATTCCTCCATTCTTTTTCACCATCGGAAGTTAAAAAATCTGTCCAGCGTGAAAGCATATTCCCCCAAAGGTGCTTCACAATCATAGCTATACTGTTACTTTCTTCATTGAATTGCCAAAACAGTTGTTCTTCCGAAAGCTGAGTAAAAGTTTTATCCCCGAGCATTTTATAATACTCAAACTGTTTTCTCGCACTTTCTAAATAATTGGTTTTCATGGTATTAGATGACAGATAAATAAGTTTTTACTTCGGCATTCACTGGGTCTTGTGATTTCTCATCATATACTTCAAAATCAGCCACATATTTTCGTTCAATATCGCTTTTCCAAATATACAGCCACGTATCTAATACCGCATCGGGCATCTTACCAACACAAGTAAAAACCAGATATTTTGTAGCAGGAATTTCCTTTAAAACCATGCCTTCGGGTATGTTTTCGGTAGCATTTACTTTACAACCAATAATGGTGGTGTATGGTGCTGAATGGTCTTTTTCGTAGTCGGTGTAGATACAATAAATCGTACCAGAAACCTTATTTGGGATTTTTGAAAGGACATTTTCGGCAAAAAATCTACCCCAAAGTATTTCAATATCTTGCTTCGATTGTAGGTTTTCGTTGGTAGTACGAATGGCGATTCCAATCACTTGAAATGGCTCTAAATGTATGATTTCAGATGCTTTATTTTCCATAAATTAACCGTTTACAATTCGACTCAAATGCCTTTTACTTTGAAGCCCACACATATTGGCGATTTGGGTGCGAGATAAATCGGGGTTTTTGAGTAATTCGGCTGCTTTTTCTCTTCTAAGAATACGAATATAGTCATTTACCGTAATACCCGTTTCTCGTTTGAAGATTCTTGTAAAATTTCGCTCGCTCATGCTGGCAATTTCGGCCAAATCTGGCAGGGCAGATTTATGATTTAGGTTTTCGTGAAGCCAATCTTGCACCTTGTGTACGCCCGCATGAATATGGTTTCGATAACTCAATAATTCACTTTTTTGGGGTTGATTACCATTTCTTCGTTTATAAATCACCAACTCACGAGCCACTTTATGAGCGAAATATTCACCTTCTAATTTTTCGACAATGTGCAAAGCCAAGTCAATACCCGAGGCGATACCCGCCGAGGTGCAAATATTATCTTGTTCATAAAAAAGCACGTTTTCGATAACCTTCAGATTCGGAAAACAACGTTGAAGTTCGGATGTGCGTTTCCAGTGAGTTGTGCAGTTTTTACCGTTTAAGATGCCAGAATAAGCCAAAACAAAAGCACCTGTACAAACACTACAAATCATCACTTTTTGCGTGTAAAGTTTCCGTATCCAAGTCAGCAAATCTTTTTGTTTTTGGAATGCCTCTGAATGGACAAAACTCACATCAGCCCCTGGGATAATCAGATAATCGCCAGCTTTTAAATTGACCTCCGAAAAGTGCTGAACAGCCGCCATTGGCAATCCCGACGTAGAAGCTAATTCATCGGTAAATGAGCAGTATTCTACCTTCATCTTTGCTCCAAACTCAATGGCTTCATGAAAAACTTGGTCAGGACCAGCCAAATCCATGAGGTGAATTTGCGGTAAAATCAAGAAAACAATTTTGGTGTTCATGGTCTGAGATTGATGGGAAAACTAAGCGAAAAAACTGCTCCTCTACGCATGGCATAACTGGGTTTGTTTTCGGACAAATACGTTTGCAACATCAGTGCCGACTGTATCGGGAAATTCTTTGCAATTTCGATTTTGGGAAACTGAAAATTCAATGATGCCGATAGCGATTGGTCTTTGCCCGAAAGTTTAATATTATGAAATAAAAATAAAGAAACGCTCATTTTTTGCAAAAAATATTGAATTTGCAAGCGATTTGCAAGGGAACGTTTGTAACCAAACTCAAACACGTTGGTGAATAATGAGGTATTTTCAATTTTTACTTTTGGGGTTACGAAAGTCGGGACGATGGCGAAAAAAACATCCGAACCCGTATCATAAAACCGATTGGTCTGGATAAAAAGATAGCCAATATAAGGCGTAACTGAAAACTTTTGGGTTACAGGTATTTTATAGAATAGTCCGGGCTGAAGGTAGGTTACATCACTATTTTTACTTTCTAAATCAATGGATTGAAACACAAAAAAGCCAAAGTTCTTTTGCTTGAAATAGAGGTTGAAGTCGGCATTGAGATGATTATTCAGCACCGAACCTGTATAAGGAAAATGCCCCGCCGAATTGAGCCTACTCGTAAAAATTAAGTCTTTAGGCGTTTTTACCAAAACACTATCTTGTGAATGGCTTTCGGCTATAAAGCAAAGGCATAATATCAAAAAAATAATTTGGCTGAATACTTTCATCTAATGTAAAAATCTTTTGTTTACTTTACACAAAAGTATTATTAATAATATTCTCTAAATAGTCAAAAAGAAGACATATTCAGCCAAAAATGATTGCAGTAATTCAGCGAGTTTCGGAAGCCTCAGTAAAAATTGACGGACAAATTAAAGGACAAATCGGACTTGGGTTTATGATTCTGCTCGGAATCACGCACACCGATACGCAAGAAGACATCGAATGGCTCTCGAAGAAGATTGTAGGCATGAGAATTTTTGGCGATGAAGAAGGGAAAATGAATCTTGATTTGAATTCTGTCAATGGAAATATCCTGCTAATCAGTCAATTCACGCTTCATGCGAGTACCAAAAAAGGTAATCGTCCGTCGTTTATTGAGGCAGCTCGACCCGAAGTTGCGATTCCGCTCTACGAAAAAATGATTGCTCAATTAGAAACCGATTTAGGTAAAAAAATCGAAACTGGCGAGTTTGGAGCGGACATGAAGGTTTCACTCATCAACGATGGCCCCGTTACGATTGTGATTGATTCGAAGAATAGAGTTTAGAAGGCTAACATCTCAAATTTCTCTAAATCTTCATCAAAAACCGTAAATTTAGCAGGATAACCAACCGCAATTTTCCCGATTTTATCATCCATACCGATTGCCTCTGCGGGGCGAATAGTTGCCATTTCGATGGCTTCTTGCAATGAAATATTGACAAATTTTGTGGCATTCCGAACAGCATCGCCCATCGCAATGGCCGCACCGGCCAAATTACCTTCGGAGTTTCGGTATTGACCGTCTTTTAGGTACGCATCAAATTCTCCCCACTGAAATTGTTTCACTTTATCGCCCACAAATAATGCATCCGAAATCAAGAAAAGTTTATCTTTTTTGGCTTTGTGGGCAATCCGTGCGGCGGCATAGTCGCAATGAAATCCGTCTAAAATTATCGGAGCATAAACGGCATCGTTATCGAAAGTTGCTCCAACCAACCCAACCTCTCGATGCCCCATTTGGCTCATGGCATTGAAAAGGTGCGTAATGAGCCTAATTCCCAAGCCAAACGCATGAGAAGCCTGTTTATAGGTAGCGTTTGAATGCCCAGCCGAAATCGTAATTCCGCTTTCAATGAGCATCTCAATCTGCTCGTCAGTGAATTGCTCAGGGGCAATCGTCATGATTTTGATAATGCCTTTTCCGTACTTAATGATTTCTTCCAATTCGGCATTGGTTGGCTTTCTGACGTATTCGGCCAAGTGGGCTCCCCGTTTTGTAGGATTCAGAAAAGGCCCTTCGAGGTGCATACCCAAAACCCCCGAATTGGGGTTTTTAGCAAGATAATTTCTGGTAGATTCTATTCCCTTCAAAATATTTTCAGTGGGCGAGGTTATAAGCGTTGGTAGCACATAACCCGTACCCATTTTGAGGCACGATTGGTAAATATCGTCGATGGTTTCTTCGGTTGGGTGCTGTGTAAAATAAAACTGTTCGCCGCCGTTGATGTGCAAATCTATCAAGGCAGGAGCAATGTGTTTATTCGTCGAACTGGTTGTGTTACTCGGAAAAATAGCCTTTATCAGTCCGTTTTCTACTTCTATTGAGTGATTTTTGAGTACTTCGGTGCCAGTATGAATGGTTAGATTAGAGAGAGTTGTAGTCATTGAGGCTTGTATTTTTATACAAATGAAGCAGTTTATGACTTGAATATCAAATCTGAAATCCCAAAGTTTAGGTATTTTATCCCAAACCCATCAGACTTCATCACTCGCATTTTAGCCAACAGATTGTACGACCTAATTTTGAATCATCAAACAAATCAAATATATGAAAACATACAAAATAATCAAAAAATCTACGTTCTGGTCAACCAATTCACTCATCAACAAGGTTGAGCAAATACTACAAAGTGCAATCCAAGAAAATTATGAAATTGTTTCGGTTTCTTTTGGAGTCAATTTGTGGTGGATTCCTACTGCATTTATCACTCTGAGCAAAGAGCAAGACGCCAAGTAAAATAGACTTTATTCAATCACTAAACTAAATGCAACAATGGAACTTTCAATCTCAAAATCGACAATCCTTAGCAAGGAACAATCTGAGGTCAGTTTTCGTAATTCCATAATTGAATTTTGGAGTTTTATAAAAAAAGTACATTACATAGAACAAAATCAAACTATGAGTTTGGGTCAGAAAATTAAGTTTGTTTCTAACCTAATGCTTTTTAAATTGGCTCTTCTTCCAATTATTTTGCCGATAGTCGTAGCTACAAAATCAATAACTGGAGCTAAGTCACAGCAATGGGACGAAAACTGGATGACCTATTTTATTGTCATTATTTTAGCTCCTTTCATAGAAGAATTGATATTTCGAGGTTTTCTTAAATACAGTCGTGTTTTCATTGCCTTTACACTTTCATTTTTGTTGATGATTATTGCTAAATTTGTCTTTGTTTCGAGTGTTGTATTAGGTATTTCAATAGTCCTAAATATTTTGCTGGTACCTTTATATGTGCGAGTTTTAAGACCTTTAGATGCTAAATTATCAATGTTTTGGTCAAAGTCTTTCCCCTACATTTTCCACATTACTTGTGTTTGTTTTGGATTAATCCACCTAACGAATTATACCGGAATTAGCAATAATTATTTCTTGGCGATTCCGCTCGTAACCATGCAGTTAATTTCTGGTTATATTTTGGGTTTTGTCAGAATGAAATTCGGATTAATATATAGCATCGGAGTACACTCAACTTGGAATTTTATTGTAAGTTTCGGATTCTTGTTTGAATTGCTTAGTAAATTTTTATAATCCATAATACTCTTTTAAGATGAAATTGATTTTTGGTACAGAAGACAGCCCGATATGGCAACAAAAAACAAGAAGTTTTTTTGTTAAAAACGGTGTCTGGATTGCGATAATATTGAGTATCGGATTACTAATTTACACATCCAATGTCGATGAAATAGTTAGCTCTTTTTTGAAAGGCTTCTACGATGGTTATAGTGAAAACTGTGAGGGATGTCCTGATTCTAAAAAACAAAATAATAGCACCATTTATTTTATTGGAATAGGACTTCTGACACTATTTATTTTAGCAGTATTTGTAGTAATAACCTTATTTATTGCCAATGTTTTTTATAACTTTTTGTTTAAATTTATTTTACAAAAGCCTGATTATAAGCATATAATACTTTTTGTTATTTGGATTATCATAATTTATAATTTTATTTGGGAAGGGCTCTTTCTGGTTTTTGAGAAGAATAACCTCTTATTAAAGAAAGACTATACGCTTAAAGAATACCGAGAAAACTTTGCCACAATTATTGCTTACTTTATATTAATTTTTATCGTGGCTTATGGTTTGATAAATAACTTTATTAAAAACTATAAAGAACAAGCGGCACTTATTTCACAGAAATCTACTGCTGAGATTCAAGCTCTGAAAGCTCAGATAAATCCTCATTTTTTATTCAATACACTCAATAACCTCTATGGTACTGCCATAGTCGAAGAAAGCCCCAAAACGGCCGAAGGAATCCAGCAATTAGCTGGTATCATGCGGCATGCTGTAGAGAGTTCTAAAAATGATAGAATAGGTATTGATAAGGAGGTTCGATTTTTGCATGATTACATCGAAATTCAACAAATCCGAATACCTAAACGTGATAATATCAAGATTGATTACCAAATCAGTTGGGATGAAGTACCGGCTCAGATTGCTCCGCTTATTTTGATGACATTTATCGAAAATGCTTTTAAATACGGCATCAGTATCAACGAAAAATGCTTTATAGATATACGGCTGAGCGTTGATAATCAGCAGCTTACGTTTGTTTGTAGAAACAGCAGGATACAACGTACTCAAATCGAAAAAGGTACTGGAACAGGTATTGAGAATACCCTTAAACGATTGAAATTACTCTATCATAATCGCCACACTATAAATATCAATAATACAGAAAATATATACGAAGTATTCCTAACAATTGACCTTAAATGATACACGCAATAGCAATTGATGACGAGCCAATGGCTCTCGAAGTGATAAAAGCCCACGCCAAAAAAGTAAGTTTTATTGACTTAAAATGCACATTTGTCAGTGCGACAGAAGCCCTCGATTATCTTAGAAATAACGTAGTTGATTTGGTATTTTTGGATATAAATATGCCAGATGTTACAGGGATAGATTTTTCGCAGTTGCTTCCACCCGACACAGCGTTTATTTTTACCACAGCTTATTCGCAGTACGCAGTTGATGCATTTAAATTGAATGCTCTTGATTATTTGATGAAACCTATTGATTTTGGGCGATTTATGCAGGCATGCCAAAAGGCACATGAGTTGGTAAAGAAAGAAGAAGCCCCAAATGATTATCTTTTTGTGAAAGATGGCTATGACTGGATTAGGGTCTCGCTCGAAGACCTACTTTACGTACAGTCGGATGGTAATTATTTGACTTTTAGAGAGAAAAAACGTAAAACTCTTACTCGAATGACAATGACCGAAGCCCAGGATTTATTGCCTCGAAGAAACTTTTTTAGGGTTCATAAGTCGTTTTTGGTCAATCTCAATCATATTCAGAAGATTGAAAAGCATCAACTTTGTGTTTCGGATACCGAATTTGTACCAATTGCTATCAACTATCGTGATGATTTGATGGAAGCCCTTCGGCAGATTTGGAAAGTAAAGTAAATCAAAAATACATTTCATTAGCCAACCGGTAAGTATTGCAGTGAGCTTCAACAATGTCGGCGATACGTGGCGAATACCCTCCGCCCATCGAAACTACGATGGGTAGTTTGTGTTTTCGGGCTTGTTCAAAAACAAATTTATCACGCAGATAACACCCTTCTTTGCTCACACTCAATTTGCCGAGTTTATCGGTTTTTAGAATATCAACTCCCGAAATATAAAACAGAAAATCGGGTTTTACTTCGCCAATGAGTTGGGGTAAAGTAGAGTACAATAAATCTAAATAGGGTTGGTCTTCGCAGTAAGTTGGCAGGGCAATATCGAGGTCAGATTTTTCTTTTTTGAGCGGATAATTCTCGGCTCCGTGCATCGAAAATGTAAAAACCCGAGGTTCATTCTCAAAAATTACGGCCGTTCCGTTGCCTTGATGAACGTCTAAATCAATGACTAAAATCTGTTTGGCTAACTTATTTTCTAAAAGGTAATAAGATGCCACAGCGATATCATTGAGCAAGCAAAAACCTTCGCCTTTGTCGGCGTAAGCGTGGTGAGTCCCACCCGCCACATTCATCGAAACTCCACTTTCAAATGCATATCGACAGCAATCTATTGTACCTTGTGTGATGATTAATTCTCTCATTACCAATTCTTTCGTGACCGGAAAACCAATCCGTCGCTCCATTTTCGGGTCGATTGTGAGATTCATCAAATCATTGAGGTATTGCTCCGTATGCACACCCAAAACCCATTTTGTATCAACAACCTCTGGGCTAAAAAAATTAGCTTCGGTGCAAGTGCCTTCGTAGATAAGTTGTTCGGGAATGAGTTCGTACTTAATCATCGGAAAACGATGACCTTCGGGTAGGGGATGGCAATAAATAGGACTATGGGCAATTTTGAGCATTTTTAGAAACTTAGGTCGGACGGTAGTCAGACCGATAACCAAATGGATAGACTTTGATTATTTAACTCAAAATTGCAAAAGATAGTTTAACCCTGACAGGGCCTTCAAGCTCTGTCAGGGTTTTCAAAGAATTTTATTTCATGTTCTCAATCCATTCTTTGATGAGTGCCACACTTTCTTTATGCACTTGGCGGCGGCCAACTTCGGGCATCATTATACCGGGGTCGGTAGATTCTAATCGGTACAATAAGATTGACTGTTCGGGATGCCCTTTTACAATATCGTACTTTTTATCGCCAGTACCTCTACCAGCCGCTACGGGAGCTTTTTCGATACCGAGGGTTGTCAAATCGTTGTTGTGAATACTCAAATTAAGCCCCGAAGTACTTGCTGGGCCTTCTGGACGATGGCAATGAGCACAATTAATATCAAGCCAGATTCTGGCACGCTCATCCAAAGAACCAGTTTTTGGGTCATTCCAAACGGGTGCTTTCGGGATAGAAGCAATATCTGGTAAACCAGTCAGAATGCCCATTTTTTGCCATGCCAGAAGTTGGTTATCATTCACACTGACAGGGTTCAAAACCCTGTCAGTGTGAAAATTATCAACGAAAACCCCATTCAGCTGCCTTGCTGATGGCCCAATCGGACTCATTTTTTCGCTTCTGTTGTGGCAGCCTTTGCACTGGTTTAGGTTCGGAATCGAATACTGGTGCTTTTTCTTTTTTCCGTCTAAGTAAACATAGCTTACCTCCTTGGTATCGCCCGCAACCTCCAAAAAAGCATCGGTTTGTTCCTCGTTCCACACATATTCGTAGGCTTTCCAACCACTATCTTCGTGAATCAAAAGACGAGTTTCGATAATTTTCCTACCTTTTGCCGGGTTCCTAAAGTCATTCGGGAAATAAAAATTTTTGATAATTGTTGTACCCTTCGGAAAATCCAAAACCTCTTTGTCGTTATAGGTTGCTGTTTGGTTTTCGGGCAATTTTATAAAACGAGCTTTTTCGGCATAATCACTGAATAACGGTGTATTCAAAGAATACGGAAGTACTCCATTGGCGGGTTTTAAATCTGCAAGATTGCCCGTAAAAAACTGATAATCAGAGAGTTTTTCTTTTGCTCCGATGGCTCCTTCTTGATTAAAAGAAGACAAAAAAACGATAACCGAAATGACTAATACGAGGTATTTCATTGTAAAGAATTTTGGTTAGAGGTGAGTCTGACCATAATCAAATTGGTACTTTAAATCGGTCTGACTACCGTCCGACCTTTCCAACTTTCTATTTCAAAACTGCCATTTTGAGGCGTTCTAATTCGCAATTGTGTTTGCTCAAATCTCGGCTTACGTTTTTGAAATCGTTTTCGGCATCAAGATTTGCAAAAGACCCATTTTTATTATTTTTGATACACAAAACCGTTGCTGGATTGTTTTTATCGGTAATTCCATCCCACTGAATATGCGGAACATCCGTACCAAATTTCAATTTAAAACGATACATTTTGCCCATACGGCGGCGTGAGGTAGTTCGCACTGACTGACGCTCGTAGGTGTTATCGTGGATATAAATTTGGGTTGAATATGGGTAATAGTCTTTGTCTTTAATCGGGGTCTCGGTCATGAAATAACTGATGATACCCGTACCGACGGTTTTGTTGTTAATTATCTGATTTTCAAATACTTCTACGTTATTGGTAGCCAAAATCAAGATGCCAGTTCCGTCTGGAACTTTGCCGACTGTATTGGCTTCGGGAGCAAAATTTGGGTAGTTGTTGTCGTGTACGTTATTTTTGAAAACCCGCACATTACCACCTTTTTTCTGAACCAAATCTGGTAAATCAAAAACCAAGATTCCGCCAGTATTTTCGGTCGCTTCGTTATCATAGACATCGGCATTGATAGAGTTTTCAATCTCAATACCTGCCACATTGTGATACGCTCTCGAATTACGGACGACGATATTGCGGCTCTGACCCACATAAATTCCTGCATCCGACGCACCGATTGCTTCGCAACCATCTATCAAGACGTTATCGCACTGCACTGGGTACAATCCATAAGCCCCATTTTCTTTTTTAGGTTTTCCAGTCCATTCGGTTTTTACGTTTTTAAAAGTAATTCCATTAACATTCATCGTTTTGATGGCATCACCTTTAGAATCTTGTACCGTTAAGTCGGCAATCGTAATGTTCTGAGCATTCGAAACTCTGATTCCTTCGGCTCCTTCGGTTTGTCCTTTAAAAACCAATATTGTTTTGTCCTTGCCTTTTCCTTTGATGGTAACACCTTTTTTGCCCTCCATCGAAAGACTCGCTGTAAAAATGAAAGTACCTTCATCGAGTTCGACAGTCGAGCCGTCTTCGGCCATGATAAATTGTGTCTGAATTTTCTTTTGTGGCGATGATTGCCCCCACGTAATACTTGCCGAGAGCAAGCATGAGGTCAGAATAAGTAGTTTTTTCATATCAAAGAGGGTTAAATAATTCGGTTTTCTGAATTTATTTACAAAAGTCAATATTTTATCAAAATAATACATTTGATAAATGTCAAATATTGCAGGTAGAGACGAATTTTTACTTTCTTGCACGAATCCTGCTGAGGGTTTCGAGCGAGATGCCGAGGTAAGAAGCAATATAACTCAGTGGAATCCTTTGGATGGTTTCGGGGTGTTTTTTTATGAGAAACTCGTATTTCTGTTTGGCGTTGTGGGTTTGCAGAATGATTCGGTTTTCTTCGTTCTGAATCAGGTACATTTCGGCCAAGATTCTGCCGACTCTTTCGAGTTCGTGGTATTTATGGTAGAGCGATTCTAAGTCGCCACGTTTCAAAATAACCGCCTCGACATCTTCGATGGCTTGAATACTCGTAAAACTCGGTTGTTGAATCAAGAAACCGTGAGTTGGCAAAGCAATATCATGCTCAAAACCAAACCAAGTGCATATCTCGTCGGTGTTATCATCGGTAAAAAATTCTCTGACACACCCTTTTGTGATGAAAAAAACTTCGTCAACGGTTTCACCTTGTTTTACCAAAAATTGTTTTTTCGGATACTGTTTGAGTCCCAAAACACCACGCACTTCGCCCATACATTCATCAGATAGAGGATGAATCTGCGATAAAAACGATAAATAAGTATCGAGCGGCATAATGTTTTGGGCAACAGATTTCTATTTTTAAAACTATTTTAGTGCCTCAAGCAATGGTTTTACCACACCATCGAGGGCTTTATTGTCAATCCAGCGAACCACCATAACCAATTGATTATCGGGGTCAACATAAACCATATTTGTGCCGTTGCCGAGATGGTAAAACGCTTTTTCGGATGCACTCGGAAGTAGCTTTTTGCCAGTATTCAAAAACCAATTCATGTACCCGTAAGTGGGCTGAGCTGGGGTTGGAGTGAGAGCTTGCTTTACCCAATTTTCGGAGAGTAATTGTTTTCCATTCCAATTGCCTCGGTTGAGCGTCAACAAACCAAAACGAGCCATATCGTAGGCATTGATAAACATTCCACCTCCCCAATGTCCACCACCACTTACTGACTGCACGGGTTGCCCATCAAGTACAATCCAAGCATTTCTATAACCTGTCCAACGCCACGTATTCGATGCCCCAATTTCATCCATAATGTAAGTCTTCAAAACTTGCGGAAGCGGTTTTCGCCAAACGCTCGTGGCTGCCAGAGCGAGGGCATTTACCCTAACATCATTGTATTCGTAAACACTCCCCGCCAGATTTCGCTTTCGATTGAGCCATTCGCTTGGCTTATCGCTTGGGCGGTCGGCCCAGTCGGGTTTACCCCAAAGTGTACCCTCCCAATCGCTCGTTTGGCGGAGCATATCATCCCATTTAATAGTCTTATTATGAGGAGTTTCAAATAGATTTAGTAATTCGGGTTTACCTAAATCATCGGCAGGACGCATCACAGGATTGCCGTATAGCTCAATCGGTGGAACGTACTTGTAAACGCTGTCTTGAACACTCCGAATCAGCCCTTTGTCAACTGCCAAACCAACAACCGTCGAGAGAAAACTCTTAGTAACACTATGTGTGATGTCGCAACGCTCTGGTTCTCCCCATTTGGCTACGATGTAGCCTTTGTAAATAATTATTCCGGCTGGCTCTCCTCGGTCTGCAAACGGCCCAATGGCGTAGCCATAAGGCTCTTTGCCAAATGATTGATAATGAGAGAGTTCCATGCTACGAGTATTCTTGATTTCATTCTCTTTTGCAAATTTTATAACTTCCTGGATTTTTTCGGTTTTAAGCCCCATTGATTCTGGAGAACGATGCTCCCACGTATGAGCTGGCGGAAAATACGTCTTTTGGGCAATCGAATAAAATGAAATAAGTATAAGAATGAAGACTCTCGACATTTGTTGAATAAAGTTTATAAATCCAAATTTAGGAAGAATTGGTAGTAAATAAAAAACGCACCAAAGTTCTAATGCTCGGTGCGTCTGTTTTACTCTTGAGTTACGGATTGAAAATCAGAAAGAATTTAGGTTATTTTCTGAACATTTTTATCAATTTACTTACCGTAGAATTAATTTCTTTGTCGGTATCCATCAAATCATTGATTGTTTGGATGGCGTGAATAACCGTGCTGTGGTCGCGTCCGCCGAAATGATAACCGATTGATTTTAACGAAAGATTAGTCAATTCTTTGGCCAAATACATCGCAACTTGGCGTGGCAGAACTATCTCACGCAAACGGCTTTTACCTTTTAAATCGGCGATTCGGACTTTATATTGCTCAACAACCGCATCGATAATCGTATCAATCGTAACCTCACGCTCGGTATCTTTTACCAAATGACGAAGCGTTGATTTGGCTAATTCTAAATCAATATTGCGGCGAGTCAATGACGCTTGGGCAATCAACGAAACGATTACACCTTCTAATTCACGGACGTTGGTGTCTATGCTATGAGCCAAATATTCAATCACGCCGTAGTCAATATCAATGCCTTCGGCTTGGAGTTTTTTCTGAATGATGGCGATGCGTGTTTCTAAATCGGGTGTTTGGAGGTCGGTTGTGAGTCCCCATTTAAAACGAGAAAGCAAACGGTCTTCGACACCCTCCATCTCGCGAGGCGAGCGGTCGGAGGTCATGACAATCTGTTTGCCCGATTGGTGCAAGTGATTGAAAATGTGGAAGAAAGTCTCTTGGGTTTTCTCTTTTCCCGATAAAAACTGAATATCATCCAAAATCAAGACATCAACTTGCATATAAAAACTCATGAAGTCTTGAAGTTGGTTTTCTCTGATTGCGTTGATAAACTGTGCCGTAAATTTCTCGGACGAAACGTACAAGACAAATTTATTGGTAGCCTTGTTTTTAATGTAATTGCCAATGGCTTGTACCAAATGAGTTTTACCAAGACCAACGCCTCCGTAAATCATCAATGGGTTAAATGACGTAACGCCAGGTTTTTGGGCAACGGCAAAGCCAGCCGCACGAGCCAGACGATTACAGTCGCCCTCTACGAAATTATCGAAACTATAATTATTATTAAGGTAAGAGTCAAGACGCATTGAGTCAACGTCTTTCAACACAAACGGATTTCGTACTTGGCTGATTTGTTGCGGTATTGATTCGGTTTTTGGTGCGGTGATTGTCTGCGAAGGTGGCATATTCACGGCCACAGGTGGGTCGTTGCGTTGTTTATTACCACTATCTATAACGATAGAATATTCTAAAAGACCATCTCTACCGATGGCATAATCCAAGGCCTTACGTAGCAAATGCACATAGTTTTCTTCGAGCCATTCATAAAAGAACTGACTCGGTACTTGTATTGTAAGTTTTTTACCATCCAATTTGGCGGCAACAATCGGCTCAAACCATGTTTTATAGCTCTGTTCAGAAATATTCTCTCTGATAATTTTGAGACAATTCTGCCAGACAATATTAACATCTCTTTCAGTAGCCACTGCAATTGGTTTTTGGATTAATGTATTTTCGAATAAACTCATCGTTTCGCTATTTCAAAAAAGGGTTGCAAAGATAATAAATTTGCACGGCTACTTGGTGATGAAATTTGTTAATTTTCATGTTTTTTCAAAGTATTTTTCAAACATTTTTTTTGCCAAACGAATTTGGCTTAATAAAGTACAAGTGCTATTTTTACCAATCGTTTTTTGAGCAAACATTATCTCAGAAAAGTACAATTATTGGCATAAATCGCCAATCGGCAAAAACATTACACTTCAATCAAAATTCCTATAAAATTATTGTACAACAAAACCTCAATAAATTATGAACTTCACAGAGTTTGATTCAAACACCAAAACACAATGGTACAATCAGGCAATCAAAGACCTAAAAGGCAAAGATTTTGACCAAGCACTTGTGTGGGATACACTCGAAGGCTTCAAGGTTCAGCCGTACTACGCCGAAGAAGACCTGAAGGAACTTCCTTTAGATGCTATTCAGAAAGCCCAAAATAGTAAACAGACTGTGGGCTGGCAAAACAGACCAATGGTAAAATACTCAGATGAAAAAAGTTCAAACCAACAAATTTTAAGTTTGTTGAACAGAGGTGGTGAAGGGGTTTCTCTTAAAATTCACTCCACAGCAATTGATAACATAAACTTAACAAAAGTTTTAGATAAAATCAAATTAAGCGAAACACCTTTTTATTTTTCGGTGCGAGGAAACGCAAAAAAAACTGTTGAATCGCTCAAAAAATTTATCAATTATCAGATGAAAGGCGGAATTGTGGATGATTTCTTGGCCGATTGGATGGTAAGTGGTGAATTGAACGAAAACGCCTGGGACGCCGCCGCCGAAGTCATTAAAATGACTGCCGATTCTCCGCAGTTCAGAACATTGACTGTTTCGAGCCACCATTTCCATAATGCAGGAGCAAACGCCACCCAAGAATTGGCTTTTTTGCTTAATTCTTTGGTAACGTACCTTGATAAACTGACAGACAAAGGTTTGACGATTGAAGAAATTACACCCAAAATCGAATTGTCGGTTTCGGTTGGTACAAATTACTTTATCGAAATCGCCAAAATCAGAGCTTTACGATATTTATACGAAAAAATAATTGGAGAATACCAAAAGCCAGAAGCCAGAAGTCAGAAACTTCAACCGCTATTCATCCACGCCCAAACCTCAAGTTTTTATGACTCGACCCTGACAGCAAATACCAATATGCTGCGAGCGACTACCGAGGCGATGTCGGCGGCGATTGGTGGAGTAGATGCCATTACGGTACACGCCTATGATGAGGTTTTTAGAGAATCAGATGAGTTTTCGGAGCGGATTGCTCGCAATATCTCGATTCTGATGAAAGAAGAAGGGCATCTCAATAAATCAGAAGATGCTTCGGCGGGTTCTTATTTTATAGAAAACCTAACCTATCAACTCATCGAATCGGCTTGGAAACTGTTTCTTGAGGTTGAATCCAAGGGCGGAATCATCGAAGCCTTCAACGACGGATTCATTCAATCCGAAATCGAAAAATCGTATCAAGCCAAACTCGCCGAACTCCAAAATGGTAAGATTATGGTTGGTGTCAATAAATTTCAGTTTGGCAAAGAAGAAAACTTAAAAGGCAATCAGAATAATAATGATGATAAATTATTGAAAAACAGACGAATTGCTGAGACTTTTGAGTTAAATAACCACCAATAATGAATTTAGAGAACAATTTTTATGAAAATATCCGTGAGATTCTGAACAAAGCTCGGATTCAGATAGCGACTGCTGTCAATTCGGCGATGGTTCAGGCTTATTGGGAAATCGGTCGCCGAATTGTGGAAGAAGAACAAAACGGCAAAGAAAGGGCTGAGTACGGGAAAGGACTCTTAAAGAATCTTTCTGAAAGATTAACTTCTGAATTTGGGAGCGGATTTGGCGTGAGAAATTTAGAAATGTTTCGTAGATTTTATTTATGTTTCGAAAATTCGAACGCACTGCGTTCGCAATTAGGTTGGACTCATTATCGCTTAATTATTAGAGTCGAAAACCCTCAAGCAAGAGAGTTTTATATCAGAGAGGCTTCAGAAAACCATTGGACAACCCGATTGCTCGAAAGGCAAATTGGGTCGTTTTATTACGAAAGGTTGTTATCAAGCAATGATAGAAAAGCATTATCAGAAAATACAAATGCCCAAAACGAAGTAATTTCTCCTAAAGATATTCTCAAAGACCCATATATTTTTGAATTTTTAGGTTTTTCGGCTGGCGATGCTCATTCTGAAAAGGATATTGAGAATTCATTAATCAAACATCTACAAAAATTTCTGCTCGAATTGGGCAAAGGTTTTGCATTTGTTGCTCAGCAAAAATTTATATCAACCGAGACTTCTGAGTTTTTCATAGATTTGGTTTTCTATAATTACATTCTTAAATGTTTTGTATTGATTGATTTAAAAATCGGAAAACTTACCCACCAAGATATTGGTCAGATGGACATGTATGTAAGGATGTACGATGATTTGTACCGACCCGAATCTGATAATCCGACCATAGGCTTGATTCTATGCCAAGAAAAAGACGAAACGATTGTTAAGTACTCTGTTCTTAAAGGAAGTGAGCAGATTTTTGCATCAAAATACAAATTGTATTTACCAACTGAGCAAGAATTAGCCAATGAATTAAATCGGGAGATTCATAACTTCAATCAAACCCACCAATGAAAATCCTTCTCGCACCCGATAAATTCAGAGGTTCGCTGACTGCCCCCGAGGTTTGTCAAGCCATGACCGACGGAATCCGTATGGTATCGGCTGATATTGAGGTAGTTAGCTTACCAATGGCCGATGGGGGAGAAGGTACGCTCGATTTACTACTTTGGTATTCGGCAGGAAAGAAAATTACGACCCAAGTGCATGACCCGCTCGGTAGAATCATCGAAGCCGAGTACGGTATTTCGGCCGACGGCAAAACTGCCTTTATCGAAATGGCAACGGCTTCGGGGTTAAGATTATTAAAAAATGATGAACGTAACCCGCTCAAAACCAGTACTTTTGGTACGGGAGAATTGATAAAATCGGCTATCGAAAACGGTGTCGAAAACCTCATTTTGGGTATTGGCGGAAGTGCCACCAACGATGCAGGCATAGGCATGGCAGCGGCTTTAGGTTGGCGATTTTTAGATGAAAACGGAGATGCTATCGACCCAATCGGAGAGAATCTAATCAAAATAAAATCAATAAAAGCCCCCCAAACCCCGAACCATAAACTGAAAACTATCAATATTGCCTGCGATGTAACCAATCCGCTTTATGGTATAAATGGAGCTGCGTATGTTTATGCTCCGCAAAAAGGTGCCGATGCCGCCGCCGTGGAGTTATTGGATGAAGGACTACGAAATATTTACAACATTGCCGTTCGGGATTTGCAATCGGAACAGAAAGGATGGGGTGCTGCGGGAGGTTTGGGTTTTGGTTCGGTAATGTTTTTGGGTGGAAAATTGAAAGAAGGCGTAAAATTACTGATGGATTTTTGTGATTTTGATAAGCATTTAGAAAATGTAGATTTGGTTATAACTGGCGAGGGAAAAATTGATAACCAGACACTTCAAGGAAAATTGATTGGAGGAATTACCCAAAAAACATCCGAAAAAAATATACCAATTGCCGCAATTTGTGGTACATTGGCCGTTGAACCAGTCGAATTAGAAAAAATCGGAATTACGTATGCGGCGTCAATCCTCAACCGACCGATGGATTTAGAAGAAGCCCTAAAGATGGGCTATGCGGGCGTGCGAGATACAACCTACTACTTAGTAAATTTACTGACACATGGACGAGCAAGATAAACTCAAAGAAGACGTGAAAAAAGCCCAAAGTTGGGTTGTTTACTCGCAAATTGGCATTCAGATGGCCGCAACCATCGGTTTGGGTACGTGGTTGGGTTATTGGCTCGACGGCAAGTTTGAGAATAAAGTACCAGCCATGACCATCATTTTGTCGCTTCTTGCTATCGGAGTTTCGATGTATAATGTGATTAGGCAACTGCCAAAGGAGTGATTTAACAACTATTGAAACAAATTCCTCCTAAAACCGCACGGATTATTCATCCTTTTTGTTTGTAATTAAATAATTTATTGAATATTCTGAAATGATAATAAATTCAATAAATAATGAAAATCATTTCTCTCACCTCAATTGAGTGATTTTTTAACTCATCATTACCAATGCTCAAGATATTTGCTATTCAAGGAAGTGTTTAAAATAGGTAGAGTTTTGTGATTCGAGATTTACTATTGATGTTGTAGCGTTTGATAAAATAAGCCCGAATTGGTAAAATTCGGGCTTTATGTAGAAATTATTTTGTGATTTTTATATCAACCAATATATAAGGGTTTTCAATGCCTTTGACATACTTTTTTATGAGGATGACTCCCTTTTTCTTTTGTGAATTTTCGAAGAGAATTATCTTGGGCAGTACCTCTGCAAAGTGAGAGTCTGATTCTTCTTCGGTGTTATCAATTACTAACTTTTGGATTGACTGAGCATCAAGTTTTTCAAACTCTGAGGCCGAAAGTATATTTGAATTATTGACAATTAAGGTTTTAGTCGCTCCTTCAAATTCAATTAAACCCACTTGGCTGGCTTGATGTGGAGAGACAAACTTGTTAAAAGTGAAGTTTTGATTAAATCCAAAAAAAACGAAATCTATCGTAGCTGCCTCTTCTTTACTGATATTATCAGATTCGGTAAAGGCTTTTCGCAGAAGTGTTGAATAGTAAACACCGACCTCGTTTCGAGCCGAAAAAATTCCTAATTGAGCATCTTTAATGTAGGCGTAACCTTTGTTATTTTTGATAGTAATCTGTTGGGTTTGTGTTTTGGTCTTTTTGCCATTACCAACGACTAATTGTATTGTATATGTACCAGCTTTTGAGAATTTAATGGTTGGTTCTTTAAGCTTAGATGTCGGATTATCGCTACCTTCTACTGTCCATGTGTTTGTTGTATTGCCAATTGATGTATTTTTTAATGAAATTTCACAAGGAGCTTCTAATTCTTCGTAGCGTTTGGGTACTACGATTGCAAAGCTGGGGGTGAGCTCTGGTTCGAGAATTATGGTTGTATCTTTTTTTACACTTAGTTGTTTATTAAAAACTCTCAAACTCACTCTGTGGCTTCCGCCATTCTCGAATGTAACTCTCGGATTTACTTGAGTAGAAGTGGCTGGATTTCCCCCCTCAAAAGTCCATTCAAATGTATCTGAACCACTTGAATTATTTTTAAAGTTTACCACCGCAGGGGCAAACGAGTCTCCATCAATTGCGAAGCTATAATCAACATTTATGATGTCGTTGATAGTTATCTTTTTTTCGACTACTTTTTGTACACCATCAAAATTATTTGCTTCGAGCTTGATAGTATAAGTACCAGGTTTTGTATAAACTATTTCTCCTGGATTTCTTTGAGTAGAAGAAGCAGGCAGCCCACCCTCGAAAGTCCATTTGAATGTTTCGGCCCCAGTGGTTGAGTTATTGATGGTGATTTTTGCTGGAATAGTAAATTTATCATTGGTCGATACAATGCTAAAATCGGAATTTATCGGTAGGGCGATTTCTTCATAACACCCCCATAAGATGGATGCTGCGAAAAAGAAGAATATATATCTTTTTATCATTTGATAACTAAATTTAATATTTAAGCCAATCTTTTTAAACTTATCTTGATATAATAACCCTCGTTCGTGCTACTCCCTTAGCTGATTCGACTATTAGCATATATGTACCCGAACTAAGGTGAGAAGCCCCGATTTGAATTTTATGGGTAGTTTTAGATTGTTCACTCTGTTCAAATAAGTTAAGATTGGGTTGTGCTAAATCCACTAATCTAACTTTAAAGTCTGTTGGGTTATCAAAGTTTATATCTACCTCGAATTCTCCAATGTTTGGGTTTGGACTAACTTTTAGGTTGATATTGTCATTTTCGTTCTTGATAGAAACGATTTTAGGGATAAAATTAACTACGTTGAATCTCTGGTTCTGGAATAACTCACATTGCGGAAATACCGCCCTGATACCCACATAATATTCGCCTAATTTGTTTAGTTTAAACTGGAGTCTTTCATTTGAACGAAAATCCAGAGTAGCTTCTTTTGGTAATTGCCAATCAACCGATGTAGGCAGAGGGTTCGACAGATTGAGAATAACTACTGGCTCGTTTATCGGGACATCGGTAGATGAAGCAAATCTGATTCTCCCACCGTATGGGATTGACCTTACCAAAACATTGGCATTGAAACCGCACTTGTTTTTATCGAATAAAGTTACAGAGTAGGTCCCAATTTGTTTGGCTTCGATGCTTGGTGATGAAAAAGTCTGACCATTTGGTGCTTTCCACGAGTAGGCACTTGCGTTCTCAGTGGTAGCATCTAAAAGCACAGATTGCCCTTGGCAGACATTTTTTTCTGGACTTAATCTAATATCAAGTTTTGCTGGTTTGATAATGCTCCTGGCTACCTTGGCAGAACAGTTATTTTTATCTTTTATATTAAAAGTAAGGTTTTCGTTTCCGCACAAATTCCTCAAGAATGGAGTTGTTTCGGGGCGATTATCCCACCCGAAACTGTATGGAATAACCCCTCCTGAAACGGCAGCGACTATGTCGCCATCACATTTATCGAAGCAAGACGGATTATTGGCAGTCAGGGTAATCGTAATTTTAGGCGGTGATTTTACTTCGGCAGTGATTACATCCGAAAGGCACCCACGAGAATCTGATATGAGTGATGTGTATTTTTGTGCAGTTAAGTTGACAAGTTGAGTTCCAGTTAGGCCAGTATTCCAATTGACGGTGTATGGACCAACCCCACCAGATGGTGTTAGGCTTATCTCGCCTGTTTTATCGCCAAAGCATAAGACATCTTTTATAGCATTAATTGTGTATTGAACTTTTGTTGGCTGGTTTAAGAAGTAGTCAAAACTTCTCGAAACACCGTTTGAGTCTGTTACAGTTATGGTGTAGTTTGTAGAAAGGAGATTTTCGAAGGAATACTTTTTAGCGGTAAATTTAAGGTCAATGTTGTTCTTTTGAACCAAAGAGACTTTATACCCATCTCCAATTTTGTTTGGAACTCCCCCCGAAGGTATTACTTCAATTGAACCATCTTTTTTCCCGAAGCAAGAAATTTCTTTTGAAACATTAATCTTTGCTTCAATAATTGGAGGTTCTACAAGAGTAAACTTAGCTTCGGCGTAACATCCAGCCTTTTGTTTAGCCGTATTATAATTTGAGTCAAAAACACGTACTGTATATTCGCCTCCCCTCAATGTATTATTTTGGTTTTGGTTACCATTCATAACACCTAAGCCGTAACTTACTTCTTTGCTATCCAACCAACCTGCGATATAATTGGGAGTACCTCCTTCAATTTTCACAACGGCTACTCCATCTTTGGTTTCAAATCCTCTTGGGTCTTTTTGTGATATTTTGGTTAATTTGACAGCCTCGGTTGGCCCACCTACAATGATTGTTTGTGTTTGAGAATAACAATTAAGTTCATCACTCACATTGACATAATATGTACCAGCGGCCAAATCGTCAATGATATGTTTATTGAGGTTATTGAATGCGATACTTGGAGTTGGTGGATTCAACTGAAAGCGATAACTTCCGTTTCCGCCACTGGCTGATATTTCGATATTACCATCTTTTCCACCAAAACATTTGACATCATTTTTCTTTAAAGAGAATAAAACAGGGAGAGGGTCATTTATGACAACTTGCGTAGATGCTTGTGCAGACACCACATCGTTTGCGGTAAAGGTCTGAATAAGAGCATAATAAGAACCAGCTTCTAAGTTACTTTGTGTTTTGACTGAGTTATCAGAAAATAAATATACACCTTCTCCTTTATTATCTTTTACTAATGTTAGCTTAATGTAGCTTTCACCCGCAACGAGCCCACGGTCAAAGAAAAACTCAATGTTTCCTGATTTTTCTTTGGAGCAGTTAGGCTGTTTAATAACAGTTCTGACAATTGATATTGGTCTTGGATTTACAGATACTGATGTTGATGAACTACAACTTAAAGTAGGAGAGATAGTACAAGTTGCAACATACGTGGTAGATTTTACAGGAGAAACAACTTTAGTAATACCCACTCCGAGTCCATTATCCCAAGACACTACTCCAGTACAATTTGATGCTGATAGTGTGCTACTGGAACCAACTAATATGTTTAACGGATTAGCCGAAGCCGTGATACTACAAGTATTTACACTGACAGTTACCGAACTGGTGCAAGTTGTTCCTCCGCCAGTGGGAGTACAAGTGGCGGTATAGGTTGTTGAACTCGCAGGACTCACCACTACATTATTACCCGAGCCAGCTCCATTGTTCCAAGTGACTGTACCCGAAGTACAGCCAGAGTACGAAAGTGTAGAACTTTGCCCAGCATTGATGGATGAAGGATTAGCCGAAGCCGTGATACTACAAGCATTTACACTGACAGTTACGGAACTGGTGCAAGTTGTTCCTCCGCTAGTGGGCGTACAAGTGGCGGTATAAGTTGTTGTACTCGCAGGACTCACCACGACATTATTACCCGAGCCAGCTCCATTGTTCCAAGTGACTGTACCCGAAGTACAGCCAGCGTACGAAAGTGTAGAACTTTGCCCTGCATTGATGGATGTAGGATTAGCCGAAGCCGTGACACTACAAGTATTTACACTGACAGTTACCGAACTGGTGCAAGTTGTCCCTCCGCCAGTCGGTGTACAAGTGGCGGTATAAGTTGTTGTACTCGCAGGACTCACCACGACATTATTACCCGAGCCAGCTCCATTGTTCCAAGTGACTGTACCCGAAGTACAGCCAGAGTAAGAAAGTGTAGAGCTTTGCCCAGCGTTGATAGATGAAGGATTAGCCGAAGCCGTGATACTACAAGCATTTACACTGATGGTTACCGAACTAGTACAAGCAGTTCCTCCGCCAGTGGGTGTACAAGTGGCGGTATAGGTTGTTGTACTCGTAGGGCTCACCACGACATTATTACCCGAGCCAGCTCCATTGTTCCAAGTGACCGTACCCGAAGTACAGCCAGAGTAAGAAAGTGTAGAACTTTGCCCAGCGTTGATGGATGAAGGATTAGCCGAAGCCGTGATACTACAAGCATTTACACTGACAGTTACCGAACTGGTACAAGTTGTTCCCCCGCCAGTCGGCGTACAAGTGGCGGTATAGGTTGTTGAACTCGCAGGACTTACCACTACGTTATTACCCGAGCCAGCTCCATTGTTCCAAGTGACTGTCCCCGAAGTACAGCCAGAGTACGAAAGTGTAGAACTTTGCCCAGCGTTGATGGATGAAGGATTAGCCGAAGCCGTGATACTACAAGCATTTACACTGACAGTTACCGAACTGGTACAAGCAGTTCCTCCGCCAGTGGGCGTACAAGTGGCAGTATAGGTTGTTGTACTCGCAGGACTTACCACGACATTATTACCCGAGCCAGCTCCATTGTTCCAAGTGACTGTACCCGAAGTACAACCAGAGTACGAAAGTGTAGAACTTTGCCCAGCGTTGATAGATGTAGGATTAGCCGAAGCCGTGACACTACAAGCATTTACATTAACAGTTACCGAACTGGTACAAGCAGTCCCTCCGCCAGTGGGAGTACAAGTGGCGGTATAAGTTGTTGTACTCGCAGGACTTACCACGACATTATTACCCGAGCCAGCTCCATTGTTCCAAGTGACTGTACCCGAAGTACAGCCAGAGTACGAAAGTGTAGAACTTTGCCCAGCATTGATGGATGTAGGATTAGCCGAAGCCGTGATACTACAAGTATTTACACTGACAGTTACCGAACTGGTGCAAGGAGACCCATCGGATGGTTGAGCACATGTTGCTGTGTAGGTCGTAGATGAAGTAGGCGAAACGCTGACGTTATTACCCGAACCCGCTCCATTATCCCAAGTAACACTACCGCCGATACACCCAGTGTAAGAAAGTGTAGAGCTTTGCCCAGCGTTGATGGTAGTAGGATTAGCAATTGCTGTAACAGGACAAGTTCTTATATTTACAGCTACATTACTTGTGCAAATATCACCGCCTCCAGTGGGAGTACAAGTGGCAGTATAGGTTGTTGTACTCGAAGGACTCACCACAACGTTATTACCCGAGCCAGCTCCATTATTCCAAGTGACTGTTCCGTTGCTACATCCTGTATAAGATAAGGTACTGCTTTGTCCGATGTCAATGTAACTTGGAGAGGCAGAAGTAGTGATTGAACACTCAGTTACATTAACAACAACTGATACAAATGTACTTGTGCAAGAACCTACCTCACATCGTACTTTGTAGGTTGTAGAACTCGAAAGTACGGGAGTAATGAAGGGCGTTGTTTGCGAAAGGTAAGTCTCTGAGTTATCATACCACTTAGGTATTCCGGTAGAACATGTTGCATCCAGCGATGCAGATTGCCCAGCATTGATATTGGCATTGCTCGTACCAGTAGGCGATGCAGGACTTGAAACGACTGTTACGTTTACTGGTAGTTTGGGGCTGGCACAGTCGGGCGAGGGAGATTCACAAGATACTTGAAATACCTTGTTTTCGTCAAGTTTATTGGTAATAAACGGACTCCCGTTTGCTAAAAATGCCCCGATGTTATCATACCAAGTTACGGTACCACCCGGCGAACAGTTAGCAATTAAGGTCGCTGATTCGCCGATACATATAGTTTGGTCAGTCATCCCTGTGGGGTTGTCGCAAGGTGAAAGCTTATCTAAATGATAATCTTTTTGAACAGATAAGTCATTTTGACTGTAACCCTTTAGAATCCCCCCCCATAGTGCTATTATCAAATAAATATATTTATTGTTCATGACCTTAGTTAGCGTTTTATATCTATTGTAACTTCTTTCCAACCTGATAAGTAACCATCCTTCATTTTTGCACGAATCAAGTATTTATAAATAGTTGCCGATTGTTGTGGATAGTCAATCCAGTCAGATACCGAATTTTCTAAACTTTTTAAAATGCTATATTCTTCGTTTTCAATCGAACGATACAATAAAAAACTTTCTACTTGACTTGTGTTGTTACATTGCCAACGTAATTTTATTTTATCATTTTTTTCATCGAATGATGCCTCAAAGTTTTGGAAATCAACTTTTTTAGTAAAAAAAGGCGTTTCTAATAAAAGCGGATTGGCAGGTTCGGATTCGTTATTGCTATCATCGCGAGCTATGATTGTGTAGGCATATAGCTGTTTTTCTGATACTGTCGTATCTATAAAACTATTTATAAGCGTGTCATCTACTACCACCATGACCTCCCAAGCATCAGAAGGTAGAGTTTTTCTATATAATGTATGTGTGGCTACATCTTTAGAGTAGCTCCTTTCCCAAGACAGACTAACTTTTTTATCTTCTACTAAATATTTAGTAAAAATTGGCCGAGTTGGACCGTAAATGTCGGGTTTTGTGATGTGAAACTCAGACGAAAGCTCGGATACATTGTATCTATAATCTACGGCCATTACTCTGTAGAAATAATCGCGATTTAAAAGTTTCATATCCAAAGTATCGGTATAAAATTCTCCGATTACTACATCTCGGGTGATTCTTACATACGTGTCAGTAGATAAGTCTCGGCGAGCTATGTAGTACCCTTTGAGGTCTTTTTCGGTATTTTTATCCCAGATGAGGCTTACAATGCCGCTTGAGTCAATTTTTGCAAAGAGTCCCGATGGCCGCTCCGGAGGAATAGAATCGGATGCTACTACGGTTGTTGGGAATGAATAAACATAATAAGAACTATCAATCTTGGCGGCTATTCGGATATTGATTGGTAAGTTTTTGGGAATAATCAAACGATGTCTTGCCGAAGGTACAAGAAGGGGCGAGGCATCTTGATAGAAACCATAGAGACTATCGGATTGCTGTACGACAAATCCTTTGATATATGTTTGGAGTGAATCTCCGAAAATCCAATCAACTGTGAGAGTCGTACTATCAATCAGTTTGGTTTTGGTTATTTCGGGTGCAAAAATTGGCGGAATTGACTTAGCAGATACCACGTTTGAATATTCGCCTTCATCTTCAAAGACATCAATACCTTTTAGGCGATAATAGTGCGTTGTTTGGTGATTACTGAGGGTATCGATAAATTTTGCGGTATATTCTTCTTCATCAGTTGCATTTAGAATTGCTCCTTCATTAAGCTGAGTAAAATGTTGTTGGTCTTTGACCGATGACTCAATGATATAAGAATTGTAATATTTTTGTAATTTTTGAGTATTCCATTCTAAAATAGCCACATTTTTACCCGACTTAACCGATATTTCAGGTTTTGGAAATTCAACTTTTTGCCCAGCTGTAATGGGTTGAGTATCTTCTGATACGACGGGCTGTACTTTGGCTCTTGTTACCTCAATCCCGATGGTGTAGATATACGTTTCGCCGATTTTAGCAGTACTATCTATAAAACCCAACGAAGCACTTTGAGCTACTTCAAAACTCATATCGGCCGCAACAATAGCCATTACATACCTGCGGTTGGCTTCGTCGATGGCTTCTAACAAATCTTTTACTTTAACTTCTTTATCGTCTTTGTACCCATAGATTGCATAGGCTGTTGAGACATATTTTTCGTTGTTTTGAGCTACCTTATTTCGCCAGAAAGACTCAGGTTGGGGTTTCTTGCGTTTAAATAATTCTACTTTCTGTTTGGTACGTACATCGGTTCGGGTTAGTGTGTAGCCAAACTCATTGCCTTTATCCCAAGCCGATTGCGAATTGGGTGCCCATCGTAGCCATACAGCATTATTTTTCGTTTTACCGATGATGACCAATTCTTGAAATATCCCACCACCTTCGGTTATTTCGAGCTTGTTGTTTACTTTTTTCTTTGGTTTTTGGGCGTAAGTTACCCCAATACCAATAGTGAAAAGCAAAAGTGTTATAAATATTTTAGAAATGAATTTCATACCAAACTCAACTTTTTTATTTTAAATAGTTTATTATTCTTTTGGAGCCTCAATTGCCGATTTACTCTCGTTAGGGTCGCGGTCTTCTTCCCAAGTGGTAGATTCAATCCTGCCATCTTTATTTGTTTTCCATGAAATACTTATTGGCTGATTATATTTCTGAGGGTTGATTGGCGTAGGATTACAGTAATGCTTACCATCTTTTTTGTAAAAGCTTACTTGGGCGATGTATATAGTTAGTTTATAATTGTAGGTTGCATTGGCAGCCCAAACGCCTCCGTCTTTGATTTCGGCCAATGAGTATATCTTGTAATTCTCCATGTGGTAATAGGTTTTATAATTTGGCAAAGAATTACCATTCGAATACAACCGCTGATTGAGAACTACAAGACCACCATCATCATATCTAACACCATCAACGGTAATGCTAAACTTATTAAATACATCGTATTTGGTTCGTATGTGAACGTGCCTTTTGTCTCCGATATGCATCTCATTAAAAACATTGAGTCGTCCACCTTCAAATAAACCTGCTAAACTACATTGTTTACCGATACTAAAATCAACCCCAACTCTTCCTCTGACTGCTCCACCAAGTGCCGAAAATTTGAAATCGGCATTTCCCTTAAAGAAAAGTGGCTCAGGTACTCCGCCGGCCATTACTAAGCTGACTTGAGCACTTAAAAGTTTAATATTTATCTTGGCTCCCCAAAATGATACTTTAAAGCTGATACTACCCTTTGCGTACGCTGCGAGGGTGCCAGTTCCGTAGTAGCCGGTCGGTGAGCATGGGTCATTAAATGCCAATAAAAGGTCTAAACCGATTCCGTACCCTATATTGTAGGCGAGTGGCCCAATCTGCGAATCTTTGGTCTTGCTTTGGTCAAAGGCAAATCCAAATCCAATCCCATTGCTGGCATTAGAGTATGCAGTTGTGAGTACCTCGGATGGAGTAAATGATAACCTACCCGCATTTTTTAATTCGTTGATAACTTTCTGGATACCTTCTGGATACACCCGACTTATTAATCTTGGTTCTGATGGTAAAGAACCGCCTATCAAATAAAACTGAATGTCTTGCTGTATGCTACCCATCAATCCCATACCAGGTTTTAGTTCAATCTGGACCTCAATGGGCTGCCCAGGTGTACCAACCCAGAGGTGAAATCCTGATTTGCAGCCAATACACATATCAACAACTCCGGCATATCCAGCCGAATTCCTTTTGCCTCGAATCGTAGAAGAAGGCTGTTCGATGTTTATATAGGCCAAAGCCATTAAATGGAATTCTTTGGCCTCTAAATCGTAACTGGCTGAGGCCTTAATCATAGCAAAGGCACCATCGGTAGATATATCATCGAAATCTTCACTTTCGGCATCTCTGATATTCTCAAGTTCTTCGGGTAGTACGTCTGCCAACTCGTCAATGTCGGGCTGTACGTAGGCAATATCTCTAAGACGAGCCAGCCTACGTTCTAATTCTTCCTTCTGTTGTGTATAATCGGCTTTCTCTGCCTCGTTTGCTTTTTGAATAGCTATTTCGAGGTCATATAGTTGTTGCTCTGCGTAAGCTAAGGCGGCACCGTTTTGTTTTTTTATTCGTTTGATGTTTTCAGTAGCCTGCTCATATTCATCCATGAGTTTTTGCAAGGACTCCAAACGTTTTCTCGAATCGGCTAATTGTTTATCATTTTGATTCTTAAAAAAAATAGGTGCATTAGATTTATTTAAATCCTTTTCAAGTTTGATTAGTTTATCATAATTAACCTTTTCTTTCTGAAACGCCTCCTTGACACTGGCGATATCAGTTAGCTTAAGAATCTCGATACTTTGTTTGTAATTAATTTCGTCTTCGATAGTATCAATGATTTTTTTAGATTTACTCAACTCATTTTCATTTTTTCTGTATTCATAAGCAAGTATTTTTGCTTTATCGATTTCGATTTGTTCTGGAGTTTTACCAGTAGTTGATGTTAAACGAGCTATTTCATCGTCATATTCTTTTTCTGTATTAAATACTATTAGAATTATTCCTTTTTTCTGTAACTCTGTGGCAATATCTGCCGCATTCACTGGCTTACCATTAAAAGTGACATTTTTACTCTTGGTGTTATCGAAGTTTTCTTGCTTGACGCCTATTTCGTTTTTAGTTTTCTCATAATCGCCATTGAGTCTCATTTTGGCGGCTGTTGCCGCTATTTCGTGAGCCGATATTCGTTCGTCAATTTCAGACAATGATAAATTTTGCAAACCAGTAGAGAGTTTCTCGCTGACAATCATCGAAATAAATACCTTAAACTGCTCGTCGGTCTCAAAAATACTGAGGGCTTGTGATTTGGCTTTATTTTTTAGTTCGAGGGCTTTTTGTGCATCACTGACTTTCAAAATGGCATCGAGAGCGATTCTTGCCCTCTCTTTAGGACCAATCCCTCTTCCTAATAAGTCTTTGCCAGACTTTAGATTTATTATCTTTTCTGCTAATATTTTTCGGTTTTGGTCAAAAGAAAGATTAGGGTCTAATTCTGGAACATCTTTTTTAGAGGCTTCAATGGCTTTGCGGGCATCGCTTTCTGTTTGGGTTACATTTTTTTCGGCGTTACTAATGTCATCAAAGATTTTTTTCCTCATATCTGTGAGGGTCTTTTTGGTACTTTCGTAGTTAAAGTTAAGCCATTTGGCCTGAACTTCGGTGAGTAGTTTTGTTACGTATTCGGGTTGCTTGATTGTAAACACTACGGGGTCGTTCTTCTTCTTGTTTGCCAAAATGGCATTCACCTTATCCATTGTGGCTTGCAGCTCTTTATTGGTATTGATTTGGGCAAACATCTTTTGCTGCTCTTCGAGCATTTTCTGCTTATCAATGATAGAGCCGTAAAGTTGTTTTTGGGCGGGTGTCATTTTTGATACTGCCCGCTGGCACGCATCCGATGACGCTGACGAACATATTTGGTCTAAGCGATACTCTACACCATCTGTACCCTTAAATGTTTTGCCGATAAGTTCTTTTTGAACATCCTCAATACCTTCTTTTAATGCAAGATTGATTTCTTCTTTGAGTGCATCGGTATTATTGATGTCGTTAAACTCTTTGGCTTTTTTACTTGCCAGAGCATCGGCTTCTTTTTCGGCTTTTTGTAAATCTTTGTATTCTTTTTCTAAATTTTTAACAGCATTTAGCTCATTTTGAGAATTGTTTAACTCATTTTGTTTAGCAAAGAGTTCTTTCTCGATGGTGTTCACTGCTTTATCGGCTTCGGCATATTTATTTAACTCATTGAGAGTTGCGTTTATCTGCGTTTCTAAAGAGTTTATATCTTTCTCGTAGCTAACAATTTGAGATTTCAAAGCGTTGATTTGTGCAATGATTGATTCACTTTTTGGATTTTTCTTCTCAGCAATCGCTAATAGGTCTTTAAGCTTTTTTGACTGTGCCTTAGCTCCTGCAAGCTGAACAATTGCAGTATTGTATTTTTTCTGAACTTCGTCTCTTTGGGCTTTGGTTGGTTGATTCCTTTTAGCAGCCTCCAAAGTTTTATTAATACTACTTATTTCAGAATTAAAATTCTTAATCTTATTGTTTATTTCGGTCTCTTTCCCTTTAGATTTCTCTATTTCTTCTTTCTTTGCTAACAACTCCTCACGTTTTCTTTTGAGGTCTTTTTCGGCATTTATTTGGGCTTGTTCGGCTTCGAGAATCTTGTTGAGTTTTGCCTGAGCTTCTTGTTTAAATCGTTCTTGTTCTTTTCTAAATGCTTCTTCTTCTTCTTTCTTTTTAACCTGCTCAATGTTATATTTTGCTTTTTCTTCTTTAGCTTTCAGGGCTTTTTCGTCAGCAAGGCCGTATTTTTTTAGTACTGCTTGTTTTGCGGCATCTGTTGTTGCGTTGTCATACTCGGCTCTAATACTCGTATATTTATCAAGTTTGGCGTTGGCATCGGTACGAGGCTGCTCGATAGCTTTTTTCTTTACCATATTTCGAGAAATCCCGTCTTTGCTAATTACAGAATTGCTTGAGCCAAATTTAGCTCCGGCAAATATCCCGATATTAGCCAAGCTCCATCCAGGGCCGAAATTTATATCGAAACCTGCGTATCCTTGAAAATACCGCCCTTTGGTGGGTATATCACTTACACCAATGACTATTAAACCCCCGTGGTAATTGACCGATGGAGCATATTTTGCCCCAGAAAGTGAGTAATTGCTGGTTTGGCCAGGTACTTTTTTCATATTATAAAAGCAGCCCAAGCCAAATCCATTGATTTGCATGCCCGTTGTACCGATTGGGTAACCTTTTTGGATGTACAAGAGGGCATCAAAGTAGAAAAATGTGTATTTATTGACACTAAGCCCAAAGATGAAATTACCATTGAACTTTTGTAAAAATTTGTAATCTGAAGTTATCTCTACAGAGCCTCTTACCAAGAGTTTACTGTTAAATTCAGCCTCTTTTTTGTTAATATCGAGCGTGAGTACACCCGCAACTCTCAATGGACCTACTTGCCCATCGAGTTTAAGTCTGTCAAATGTCCAGCTTTCGAAGGTTCCGAAGATATTTCCAGATTTATCAAATCCATAGTTGACATTGAAAGTCATCACTCCTTCGATTCTTGGTAACTTGGGCGAGAGTTTGTCTAAACCGAAGTAAGAGTCTAACTCAATCGCGATTATCTGTTTGTCTTTGTCGTATGTCGCTATGACAGAGTTTATACCAACTGGAAGGTCGAGTAAAGAACCTGACGCTTCAAGTGAGATTCGGTCGAACATAAACTTTGGGCCTGAGTTCCATTCCAAAAGTAGATTCTCGTATTCGAGGATTAACCCCGAAAAATCTGAACCAGTAGCACCACTGGTTATAGAAATACCCGTTTCGCCTTTGCTTGCACCAATGTTCATTTTACCATTGAGGCGTATCATGGGCGTTATCCCAAACCAAATTGGGTCGGGTCTTTGCATGCCAAATTCGGAGTTTGGATTGGGTGCAGTGCTACCACCAAATAATGATAAAAGGCCTCTGCCTCTGTAATTTAGCTTAAAGGAAGGCTCATCGGTTCCACTCATCGGGCCATTGATTTGATAGTTTTCACTTTCGGCTACTGGTAGTGTCTCGGTATTGTCGCTATCAAATAAAAACTCGCTATACTCATAAGGATTTGGCCCTCCTTTGCCTTTTGGATTCGTAGTGTTATTGCTCGCCCGTGCAATTAGGCTACTAAGCGTGAATGGATTAGCCAGAAGCCCTTCAGTGTCAAATTTTTCAAAAACAGATTTTTTAATTACAACATCTAATTTTGTGAGTTTAAACCCAATGCCCATTAGTTTAGAGTCGGGTTGTGGATTCTCTTTGTTATACTTGAAGTATAGCCCCGAATCATCAATTACCAAATCACTGGCATCTACTTTGGTTCGGGCTTTTTTTACTTTGTTTTTAATATCATTTGCAGTGGTAGAGATATAGTGCATTGGTAAGTACAATGCTAAAGTTTTTGCATAGAAGCCCATCCACTGGTTACTTGCCGATGATTGTGATTTTTCGAGTACGTTGGTAACTAAAAAATTTGTAGCATCACTACTTACATTATTTTTTTCACTCATGTCTATTTCGGCCTCACTGACCAAAAAACCAACCTTAGAAGCCGATTTTTTTAACGAAAAAGCAGTAAGATTGACAATTTTTATACTGATTTTACTTAAATCAGTAACTGTCATGTTGACATTTGATGTAATAGCTCCACTACTCTGATGCCCCTGACTATCTAAAGCAGTGTAGAGGTCTGAGTTTAGATTAAATTTACCTTTGATTACCAAATTCTCAAAATTACCGCAGTTAATATTGATTTGTGTGGTTTCGGGGGTTGGAGCACTGCCGAGTGGTACTCCCGACAGAGTTAGTGCAAAATGCTTAGTTGTATAGTCTTGTTTGCCAAGTAAAACCAAACTTGACTTATCGGCAAAGCCCGAATTGTAAGCATATTTAACTTTATCATTCCCAAAATAAAACTCTTGGTCGCCGATGTAAAGCCGCACATAAACTTCTAATTCGGCATGAGTAGGCATAATTTTCGCAGACTTGATAGCAATCAAAGCTTTAGATGTACCAAGCATAGGCATAGCTACGGGTAATGCCTGCAAGGTACTTGGCGAGATATTACTTATTATTTTTTGGTTTTTTTCTAAATCGTTGAATAGTCTTTGAGCATTCAAGGCATCTTGAGATAAATTGCCTTTTGGCATCTGCTTCGTTTCTACGAGTTGTAAATACTGCTCTTGATGTACTGTATTTATTACATTATTTAAAGAGTTTTCGAGCGATTCAAAAGTCTTGTTTGCGGTAGATTTATTGATGCTAAACGCAGGCTTCGCATTGTTCGAACCACCTGGTAATTTGTCGTCTTCATGTGCAATAGCGTAACTCGCACCAAAGAGACAAAGTTGATATATCAGGTATTTAAAATATTTTTTCATAAATCACTGTTTTAATAGCTTATATATGGTTTTCGGTTGTCATTATTTGATACCAAACAATGCCTTTGTGAGTCTTGAATATGTCGTTGCAGAAACTCCCGTGTATGTTTTCTCGAAATTCTCTATCGTCGTAATGTTTGTTTGATTCTCGGATTGTTGTGTACTCAGTTGATTTTTCAAACTTCTGATAGAGGCTATCTGCTCTGAAGTATTACCACTTTTTCCTTCCAAAGTATCAAGTTGACCGATAGTTTTCTGAATCTCTGACCGTTTTTGAACCAGAAATAACTTGAGCTGTCCTATTCCCTTTTGTATTTCAGAAGTTAGTGTACTATTTCTGAATGAGGTCTGAATCAAATCTGATGTTTTATCGAAAGAATTATTAGCGAGTATTTTGAGTGAATCTATCTCAAATCCCATTTTTATAATTTCTGTAGGAAGTGCATTATTATCTCCGCTTTGGTTTATATTACTGTTAATCAAAGTAATCCTATGATTGGTTGGCGTGCTGCTCAGATAACCTGCAATGACCTCATTATACTGATTGATTTTGAAATCGGGAGAGTAAAACATTTTAAGTGTAATTGGAGTCTGTACCCCCGCAACCTTGATGATTACTTTGGCGGTTTCGTTATCTATTACTTCAACTTCGCTACCACCAGCATATAGGATGTCGCCCTTTACAATGCTGTTGGATGTCATATCGGTAGGACTTACATTCGGGTTGGTACAAGTTGATACCAGCGGATTAGGGTTTTTCTTACGGCTTTTACCCGAAATCGAAAATACATAATCATTTAGGTCTTTTTTGATAGATGCGATGTTTAATTCACCAAAAAAAGGTATTAATTCTATCGAATTGGAGTATAGCATTCGGTCAGATACTTCAGCACTAATACCACCAACATTAAAAGAATATTGGCTCGCAAAATTACCTGCCATCTTCATTGAATAGGTAAGCCCATTTTTTACCACTTGACCGAGATTATTTCTAAAAATAGGTATTACAGCACTCTGGATATATGCCTTATTTTTTGGGTCATAAACCGAAGTCCTCATGTCAAATCTCACGTGCATAGGTCGGCTTTCCCAAGTAAGTTCGATTAAACCATCGTTTCCCCATTTAGCAGAGAGCATTTTAGGGGCAATATTTTGTTCCCCGTATCTGAATGTAAATATTTCGCTGTACCCATTATTTCGAAACACCCCAACATTTGAGACCCCCTGCCGAGCCAAAGCCTGTACCCTAAATGCATACAAACGACCCTCTACAAGTGGTGGGTAACCTGGATTATAAATGAGAGTTGTATTTGGTGTCCTTGTTTTGAAATAGGCAGGTTGTGCCAAAAAGAAATTTTGAGGATTCCCGTTAAAACCATTTGGCTCTATGATTTCAGTTAGTGTAAACTCATATTCGACGGTGAGGGCCTGTCTGTGCCTTGGTGTCCACTGAAAAATAACGTTTTGCGGATTTGTCACTTTCTCATTGATTTTGTTTGCAGGGCTAACCAATATAGGAGGGTCATTGACAAATAACCAAACTGGCGGGGCTTGTTCTAAAATCGAAATAGGCTTATTGGTCTGCACATCTATGACCTCAACACTAAAAGTGTACATTCCTTCGGGTAGCTGGGCTGCATATTGTGCTGGTGAAACCAATAGGTTTTCTGCACTGAAATAAGAAGCCAACTCGCCCTGTGTAAACGTACGCGATACTCCGGGTTGTAGTAAGAATGTTGGCTTATTGGTTAAGATTGGTCGGTTTGAGAATGAAACTGAGTTTCCAGAGATTCTGAAATTAAAATATACCTGAGTAGGGCCAAGTTTCAAATCTCGTAATAACACCTTCATGCTGAGTCGGTCTCCGGTAGCGTCTGCGTATTCGGGTAAATATATCGGATAGGGTGTTTTAAGATTAATAGTTGCCTGTACCGGAAAAAGCTGAGCTAAAGTTGTCTGTTTGATACAAAACAGGCTATAAACCAATATAATACAGATTGTTCTTTTCATTTTTGATGATGAAATAGGTAATGTTATGCTCAGTTAAAATCTGCTTGAGTAACCTAAGGTTAATGAAACAAAGGTTTTGTTATCGTATCCACTACTTTTAATACTTGATACTCCCAAGTTACACGTCAAAGTCTGGAATTTATCAATATTATAGCTGGCAGTGGCTCTAATATTGGCTGCTCCAGCATTGCTCTTTGAAGCGGTATCTCGCGAATACACATATGAAAGCGAAGAGTTTGTAATTAACTTATTCTTGATAAAGTTTTTTTGTAAGTTAGCTATTGGCCCCACCGAGTAGGAGTTTTCTATACCTACTGTATTAATACTGGTGTTAAGCCCCAAACTGGTACCTTGCCCTTTGCGAATAGCAGACTGTGAATAAAGAATATTTGAATTGATAAACCCAGATTTTTGACCTAACCTGACGATTTCTCCTTGTCTATTGACAGATTGCATTACTGCCAAATCGAAATGAATCCCTTTTTGAGTATCTTCAGTTTTTTCAAAATCGTAATTGATATTTGTAGATAGACTTTGGTTGATTTGGCGATAGTTAAGTGTATCTAATTGTTCGAATGGATTCAGCTTCCTGATTTCATCAAAGGCTGTTCTGATAAATGAATAAGAGGTGAAATTTGAGAAGCTAAAGTTAATATTCAATTTTTCGGTAGGTCTGACACCTAAGTCTAAGTTGCCAACAAATCTGTTTTGGGTTGATGATTGTTGTGGCATGATATTATCTTGCTGAAAGCCCGCATTAGCTGCTAAACTTACTTTGTTTTTGAAAAAATTTTGGGTAAGATTAAGCGTGAGATTTTGAAAATTATTGACAAAATAATAGCCCCCAAAGGTTGTGTAGTCGGGGTCAACTTTCTGAAAGCTAATACCAACCAAAGTATTCGTCTTAATAAGGTTAGTATTTAAGCCTATCTTGTAGCTTTCATAAGATTGCACATTTGAGTTTCGGTTAAGAAATAAAGCAGAAATTGCCTTATTTGAATTATTACTGATTCCGATTTGATTTTTATCGGGATTTATCGAACTCGAATGATAATCAACACTCAACTGGAATCTTCTGAGTAAGGTCGTGCCAAACTCCAAACCTACAACCATGTTTTCTTTAGGCTGAGGTTTCAAACTGTCAGATATAGAGAGTGAGTTGACTTGGTCATCGGCATTGAAAAGTGTAAAACCCAAAGAGTATTTATCACCCCTATAAACCGTTTTGAGTCCCATACCCATTCGTTTATAATTCGATGGGTTTGCGGCATCTCCGTTGTTTGATTTAAATAACCGACCATACATCAAGCTGATGTCCCATTTTTGGGGAGTCAATTTCAGCCCAATTCCTTGGTATTGATGGCCATTCAATGAATACGGGGAGAATGTAGTGTAACCAGTCCCGATTTCTGCAGAAGCCCACTTGTAGGTAGGTCTTAACGAAACAAAATTGTAAGAAAATGGCTGGCTGTACGTAAATTTTCGATTTGAATAATTTACAACCAAAGGCATTTGAAAGTCCCAGATACTGAAATTGATAGTTCCGCTTAAAAAGTAACTCAACGGAGGCATCCCTTGAAACCTCTGCGAATTATAAACCGTGTTGGCATTGAAGGCACCATTTATTTTGAGCCTATCTTTCTTAGTCAGTTTCTCAATGTCAACATTTTGGGCATTGACACCAAGAGTTATAAATAAGCTTAAATAAATGAAGCAGGTAAAGATTTTACTCATACCTTTTTAGTCTAACGTTTAAAATTTGATAGGTAATCCAATCAATTATAGCAGAATGGCATAGGTAACACAGCCAAAAGCTCAAATACAAGCTTTTGATGAGCAACAAACTCATTCAGATTTTTTAAAAAGTCACAACTAATAGAATGAAGCGGTGGTATTAAATCTTTTTGGTGTGATATACTTTTTGAGAATATATGGGAAGTGTTTCTGAAAGATTAGCCCAATCGAAGATGATTAATAACCAACAGTTTTATTACTTCTAAATAGGCAAATTTTCATAAATGGTATGATTGTTTTGAGCAAATTAAAAGATTAAATATCTAAATCCAAATTTATTTAAAGATATATATTGAAATTTTTACGAAAACTTTATTTGATGGATGAATTAGAATTTAAGGTAAGGAATCTTTGGCAGGCGTAACCTTTAGGCTTATAAATTTACAATTTTAGCACATAACTTTGTCACGGATTCAAGGATAGTTATGTCAATATATTAAATTTATACCTTATATTTTTAAATTAAATCACTGTTTATTATTGAAAATTCTAAATAAATAATAAATTCAATAAATAATGAAAATTAATTCACTCACCTCAATTGAGTGATTTTTTAACTGCTCATTACCAACATCCAAGATATTTTCCTAACTTGCTTTTTTAATCATTCTCAAACAAACTAATGAAGAAGTTATCCTCATTTTTGGGAGCTATCTGCTTGTTAATCAGTGGATTGATGGCACAGCAGGCTTCGACCCAATACAACGCCAACACCCGTTTTGAGCAAATGGGTGCGATGCTACCAACCCCTAATACCTACCGAACAGCCTCTGGGGCTCCGGGTAGAGATTACTGGCAACAAAAAGCTGATTACGACATCAAAGCCGAGTTGAATGACGAAAATCAGACCATTACAGGTTCTGAAAAAATCACATATTTCAACAATGCCCCCGAAGAACTCCGCTATTTGTGGGTGCAGCTCGACCAAAACGTTTTCAAGAAAAACTCCGACGGAAATATCACTAATCAGTCGTCTATCAATGCTACGCAAGGCATGAGCCTACGTACCCTCAATAATATGGAGGCCGACCGTGGCTACGGCTACAACATTACGGCAGTAAAAGATGCTTTGGGTAAAGATATGCGAAACACCATCAACGGTACTATGATGCGTATCGACTTGCCAGTACCATTGATGAAAGGGCAGTCTATCACGTTTCAGATTGATTGGAACTTCAAAATCATTGACCTAAAGCAAGTTGGCGGACGTAGCGGTGCCGAATTCTTCCCGAAAGATGGCAATTGGCTCTATGAAATTGCTCAGTGGTTTCCACGCATGGCGGTTTACGATGACGTAAACGGCTGGCAACATAAACAATTCTTGGGTCAAGGCGAGTTTACACTTCCGTTTGGCGATTATAAAGTAGCCCTCACAGTACCTAATGATTTTGTATTGGGAGCAACTGGCGAACTCCAAAACCCGAAGGATGTGCTTTCGACAACGCAGCAAAAGCGTTTGGAGCAAGCTAAAACCTCAAAAACACCAGTCGAAATCGTAACGCAAGCCGATGCCGAAGCTGCCGAGAAAGGCAAGCCAACTGGTAAAAAAACTTGGGTTTACGTAGCCAAAAATGTTCGTGACTTTGCGTTTGCCTGTTCTCGTAAGTTCATTTGGGATGCCATGCAGGTTGATGTAGAAGGCAAAAAAGTGTGGGCGATGTCGTTGTATCCAAAAGAAGCCAATCCACTTTGGGGGCAGTATTCTACTCGCGTTGTGGCTCATACATTGGTCAATTATTCAAAACGCTCAGTGGCGTATCCTTACCCAGTGGCGTATTCGGTACACGGAACAGTGGGTGGTATGGAATACCCAATGATGAGTTTCAATGGAGCAAGACCCGAAGCTGACGGAACGTATTCAGAAGGAACTAAAAACTTCTTGATTTTGGTAATTATCCACGAAGTAGGGCATAACTTCTTCCCGATGATTGTCAATTCTGATGAGCGTCAGTGGTCGTGGATGGATGAAGGTTTGAATAGCTTTTTAGAAGGTTTAACTTGCCTCGAATGGGATAGAAACTTCCCAGCCACTGGCATCGAGCCACAGTCTATCACAAGCTATATGAAAACCGAAGCCAGCAAGCAAAATCCAATCATGTCGAGTTCGGATAATATCATTCCGGGTACATTTGGGCCAAATGCTTATTCTAAACCAGCAACTGGCTTGAATATCCTCCGTGAAACCATCATGGGTCGTGAATTATTCGATTACGCATTTAAAGAATATTCTCGTCGCTGGGCATTTAAGCACCCAACTCCTGCTGATTTCTTCCGTACGATGGAAGACGCCTCGGGTGTAGATTTAGATTGGTTCTGGAAAGGTTGGTTCTACGGTGTTGAGCCAGTTGACCAAGCGATTGCCAATGTAGATTGGTACAGCATTGATACACAAAACCCAGAAGTCGTGAAGTCGGCACAGCGTAAAGATGCCGAAGAAAAACGCCAGACTTTGAGCAATATGCGTAACAAAACAGATATTAAGCAGACGGTCGTTGAGGCAGATTCTACCATGAAAGACTTCTACAATAGCTACGATAGATTTGCAGTTACCGAAGCCGATAAGAAAAAGTACGAAACTTATTTGGCGAGCCTTTCAGACGAAGACCGCAAGCTACTCGAAGCAGGTAAAAACTTTTACGTGTTGAGCCTTAAAAATAAAGGTGGATTACCAATGCCTGTTATTGTGGAGCTGACCTACGAAGATGGCACAAAAGAAGTGATGCGTTACCCAGTTGAGATTTGGCGAACAAACGACGTCGAAATCAAGAAAACGATAACTACAACCAAGAAAGTTGCCAAATTTAAGCTCGACCCTTACAAAGAGATTCCAGATATTGATACTTCGGATAATGCCTTCCCGAAAGAACCAGAACAACCAACTCGTTTCCAAGCGTTTAAGCAGCAAGGTTTTGGTGGTGCTGGCGGGTCGAATCCGATGCGTGAAGCACGCAAAAATCAGCCTTCGGCTACGCAGACAAGCGGTAAAAACTAATTTGATAGATAAAAGAAAGCCCTTCCGAAACATTGTTTCGGAAGGGCTTTACTTTTAGAATATAAATTTCTTACAATTTCTCAACCTGAATGTAGCTCAATTCTACTGGTGTACTACGACCAAAGATTTTAACGCTAACATTGAGTTTCTTCTTATCTTCAAAGATTTCTTCGACAGAACCCTCAAATCCACTGAATGGCCCGTCAATAACTTTAACAGACTCACCTTTGGTAAACGAAAGCGATGGTGCGATTGTCTCTTCGATGGCTTCTTCTTGTACACCTAAGATACGATTCACCTCAGACTGGCGAAGCGGTTCAGGAGTCAATGAAGTACCATTATTGCGGCCTAAAAAGCCTAAAACGCCCGGGATACTCTTGATTAAGTGAGGAACTTCACCGTTGCTCAAGTCGGCGTTTACTAATATATAGCCCGGAAAAAAGCTTTTCTCACGGACACGTTTTTTACCGTTGCGTACTTCTACAATCTTCTCAGACGGAATCAATATTTGTGGAATATAGTCGGTCAGTTTGCGACGAACCGCCTCATTCTCAATATATGATTTTACTTTCTTTTCCTGTCCTGAGATTGCTCGTACAACAAACCATTGTATTTCGCTCATATCGCAGGATTATTTTAGAATGATTGATATAATAAACGTAAACCGTTGTCGATTACGAAGTCAATGGCACCAACCACCAATGCAAAAATGATAGAAGCTATCAAAACAAGCGATGCACTGCCTTGTAGTTCGCCCCACTGAGGCCACGTAACCTCTTTAGTTACTTCCTCGTAAGAGTTTTTGAAAAATTCTTGAACCTTGCTCATGAAATTTAGTCATTCGGTAGTTATTCGTTAATCTATTGATAATGAATAACTTATGGTTTAAATTCTTTTAACTTTCTTTTTAGAAACTCAAAAGTTCCGAGTTTTGAGGGTATATCCACACACCTCACTCGGAACTTTGCACGGGCACCAGGATTCGAACCCAGACCGACGGTTTTGGAGACCGTAGTTCTACCCTTAAACTATGCCCGTCTGTTACAATCGGGATGCAAAGTTATAAATTATTTCTTTTACCGCAAATCATTAAAACGAAAATTATGCCATTTTTTTAAAAAGATACTTTTCAAATATAGCGTAGGGCATATTCTTGAGCTTGAAACTCAAAACCGTTAAACCTGTAAAGTCAAAAACCTAAATCCCCCGATTGGCGTTATTTCTTTGAATAAACTAATAATTTTTCTTAAAAAAATCCGTTAATTTGTCGTTTATCCCTTATTTCGTATTATTGCAGTTTATCAAAAACATAAAATTGTAATTCTTAAAGCAAATTTTAAATAAAATGAGAAAATTATTTGTGACAATCATCACGATTGTACTCGTAGGACAAGTAGCAACAGCACAAAACACAACTAAAAAAACTACAACGCCACCACCACCGCCGCCCAAAACTGCCACTTCGACAGCTTTGAAAAATAGTCTCGATTCGTTGAGTTATGCCTTTGGTGTTGGTTTTGGAGATTACCTTAAAAGTGTCTTCAAACAACAAAATGTCAATAACCCTAATATGGATTTGGTTGTTAAGGCATTAGGAGAGAGTCTAAAAGAACAAAAAACCTTGATGGATGCTCAGGCTGCAAACGGATATATCCAATCGTATTTACAAAACGAGCGTATGAAAGTAGCCAAAGTTCAATTAGAAGTAGGAGATAAATTTTTGGCCGAAAATAAAACAAAACCGGGTATCCAGAGTACACCAAGTGGTTTGCAGTATCAAATCATCAAAGAAGGTACTGGTGCAAAACCTTCGGCTACCGACCAAGTAAAAGTACACTACCACGGTACATTAATTGATGGTAAAGTATTTGATAGCTCGGTACAACGTGGCGAGCCTGCGACATTCCCGGTAAATGGTGTGATTCAGGGTTGGGTTGAAGCATTGCAATTGATGCCTGCTGGCTCAAAATGGAAATTGTTTATTCCGTCAAACTTAGCGTACGGCCCACAAGGTACGGGTGGAATCCCACCCAACTCAGTATTGATTTTTGAGGTAGAATTATTAGAAATTGTTAAGTAATAAATTGTTTGATTGTTGTTTTAGTTTAAGTGTTTGATTGTTGGATAAAAGCAGTTAAGCATCTAAATATTTCAAACATCCAAACATTCAAACATGAGACAAATTAAATCAAAAGACATATTCGCCCTGATGAAAAAACTCTTGGTATTGCTGACACTAAGCGGGATGTTTAGTTGCTTCGAAAACAAGGCTCAAGACACCGCTACGCCAACTTATGGCTACGAAGATTTGAAGCCAACCGAAACGCAAAAAGATGTAGAGAAATTTGTTACACAGTTTTTGGCGGCATACCATTACCAAAAATTTAAGATGGATGATTCGCTTTCGTCTAAAGTTTGGGATTACTTCATCAGTGAGGTAGATGGTGGAAAAGCCTACTTTACCGAAGCCGATATTAAATCTTTTGAGAAGTATCGCTATACGATTGACGAAGCCCTTTTGAGTGGCGATTTAGATGCCCCTTATGAGGTTTTTAATCTCTACAGAAAACGTTTCAAAGAGCGTCATTCTTACATCATGTCGATTCTTAACAAACCCTTTGATTTCAAAACGGATGAATCTTACGAGACCGACCGTGAGAAATTGCCGTGGGCAAAGAATTCGGCAGAATTAGATGATGTTTGGCGTAAAATCGTAAAAAGTCAGGCCCTTGACCTCAAATTGAGTGGTAGCAAAGACAGTGCGATTGTGGCAACGCTCAAAGACCGTTATACGAATTTTGAGAAACGAATGGCAAAATGGCGTCCGCAAGATGTTTTTCAGACGTTCATGAATTCGTTTACCGAGATGATTGACCCACACACCAATTACATGGCTCCGAGTACTGCGGCACAGTTTAATATCGAAATGGCACAGTCGCTCGAAGGCATCGGGGCATCGCTCCGCAACGAAGGCGATTATGTGATGATTGCCGAGGTGATTCCGGGTGGGCCGTTGTTTAGAAGTGGTCAGGCCAATAAGATGGATAAAATCATAGCCGTAGCCCAAGGCGATGATGGTAAATGGCAGGATATTGTAGGCTGGCTGACTGACGACGCCGTCAAGTTGATTCGTGGCAAAAAAGAAACAGTTGTTCGTATCCGTATTTTGCCAGGTGATGCACCAGTTGGCTCTCAGCCAAAAGAGATTCGATTGGTTCGTGAAAAAATCAAACTCGAAGAAGCTGTTGTAAAAGGCGATGTTGTGCCATTTAAGCATAACGGAAAAGACTACAAAATTGGCGTTTTGGATATTCCGATGTTTTATCGTGATTTTGAAGATGCTCGCCGTGGCGGAGATTTTCAGAGTACAACTCGCGATGCTAAACGTTTTATCGAAGATTTTAAATCGAAAGGTATTGACGGAATAGTGATTGATTTACGCAACAATGGCGGAGGTTCATTGACCGAGGCGATTCAATTGACAGGACTGTTCATCAGTCGTGGGCCAGTTGTTCAGCGTCGTGATAATACCGGTGCTGTTGAGGTAGAATCAGACACCGATTCAGACATTACGTACAACGGACCATTGGTAATTCTACAAAACCGTTTTAGTGCTTCGGCTTCTGAGATTTTTGCAGGGGCTATCCAAGATTATAAACGCGGAGTTGTGGTAGGAGAGCAGTCGTTCGGAAAAGGAACTGTACAGCAATTGCTTGACCTCGACCAATTCTTCATGTCGGGTCGTTCGGCCTCAAACGGGCGTGGTGGCGTAAAAGTTGGCTCAGATTCGGATGAGAAAAAAGGGCAGCTGAAACTTACAACCGAGAAGTTCTACCGTGTGACGGGCAATAGTACTCAAAGACGTGGTGTAATTGCCGATATTGATTTACCGTCACCATTTGCTCCAGAAGAACTCGGCGAAAGCTCACAGCCATCGGCTTTGCCATTCGACCAAGTGAAATCTTCAAGCTTTGAGCGTGTAAATGATATTAACGATAAAGTTTTAGGTAAACTTCGTGAAAAATACCAAGGTCGCTTGAAATCAGACGCTGAATTGAGTCAACTAACGGCTGATTTGGACGAATATCGCAAAATTAAAGATATTACGGTGGTATCTCTTAACGAAGAAAAACGCAAAAAAGAACGTGACGAAGCCGAAAAACGCCGTAAGTCAATCAATAAATTGAGTAATACCGAGAAAGACGGTAAAGATAAAGATATTATCATGACCGAATCGAAGAGAATCCTTTGTGATTTGATTGTGATTAAGTAGTTATTTTAAACCCTGAAATTACAAGAGTTTATTTTGTAATTTTAGGGTTGCTTCATTGAATTCATACAAATCATTACCAATATAATCCACAATAATTTAATGAATCTCAAGGTTCTTTTGCTACTAGTGTTGTTGTTGTCTAAACAATTAAACGCACAAATACAATTTACTTCGTTCCCTAAAAGTCTGCAGCTGTTTCCGCGAAACCTACAGAATAAATCAGCTGTTATCGTTAGTGGAGTTTCACAGAATTTACATCACAGAAAAATCATTTTGCAGATAAAAAAGGATAATAATTTTTTCATACAAAGATTTGCTAATTTGACTGAACAAGACCGAAATTTTAATTTTTCAGTCGAAATTGATGCGGGTCTGCATGAATATTCTTTTGAGATTTACTCAGTTGATGCACAAAATTCCAACTATTTAGAGAAGAAAGCCGAAAAAGTTCTGTGTGGTGATGCATTTATCATTTATGGACAGTCGAACTCTATAGGTTTCGACCAAATTGATACGATGTATTTCAAACAAAAGTATAGAAAGTATCTTCGGAATATAACACTCGATGGTGAAAATTCTTTATATATTAACTGGCATGAAGGAGCAGAACCCTATGCTTCAATTGGTATTTTTGGAATGTTATTAGGGGCGAGAATTCAGAAGGAAGCAAATGTGCCAATTTGTATAATAAATAGAGGAGTTGGTGGGGCCAACATCTTGTCTTTGAGTCGTAACCAGTCAAATCCTAATGACGAAAATACATATTACGGACAGTTACTGAATATAACCGAACGGTCTGGGCTTAAAAATCATATAAAAAGCATTATCTGGAGGCAGGGAGAAAGTGACGCCTCCTCAAATGATGCGTGCTTTGAGTATAATCTTCGATTGAGAAACCTAATGAATAATTTTTTTGATGACTTTATTGGTTTGGAGAAAATATATGTAGCACAAAATAATATTATTTCAACCGCTTTTTGTGAGGCTACCGAAGCTGGTTTATTACGGAATTCTCAGAGAAAAATAGGGGAGCTAAACCCGAAAATCGTTCCATTTTCTACGATTGGTGTTCGCGGATATGACGGTTTACACTATAATTATTTTGGACACAAGCAGGTAGCAGATTATTTATCAAAACTCATCGGTCGTGATATTTATAATGCAAACCCTCAAACACGCCAACTGGAATCACCTAATGCTAAAATAGCTTATTACAACTCTTCAAAAGATTCATTAACTATCATTTTTAATGAAGCATCTGAAATGATTTATCCGTCAGACTCAACCTTGGGAGGTTATACTCGTAGCTTGAAAGATTTCTTTTATTTTGATAATCCGAACCAAAAAGTAGAGTCAGGAGTAGCTGTTGGGAATCGGATAATTCTTAAAATTAATGGATACTTTGGGGCATCCAAAATCAACTATTTACCCCCTTTTTTCGCAGATACATATTCACAATATTATGATGGACCATTCTTGAAAAATAGCTCGGGAGTGAGTGCTTTTTCGTTTGTTAATTTAGATATTGGAAACGAAATCGTTGGTAAGCCAGATATAATAATTATTCCGCAACCTGATAAAGTTGAATTAATTGTTCGCAATAATCATTTAAGAACAAACAGAATTGTTGTTGAACGTTCTGAATTCATTAATAAAGATTTTATTAAATTGGCAGAAATACCTATTAATAATTGCAGATTAACAGATTCTATAGTTACTGCTGAAAAGAAATATTTTTATAAAATATACTTTGCCAACTCCACAGCCTATTCTACACCATCGAATCTAATGGCCAATACTACTTTACAAAATTTGGATTTGTCATTTGATTTTAAAGATGATATTATGGAGATTAGAGGCAACAGTATTAAATTTCAGGGAGTAATAGAACGAGCAAAACTTGTTCTCAAGTCTCAAAATTTTGTAGAAATTACCACTAATAGTAAAATTAAAGATTCGGTTGTTGAATTATCTCAGTAGTAAAATCAAAATCCACCTCTATCAAAATAAGTACGTCTTCTACTGATTTTTAATTCTTGGAGGATACTACTTCTGGCTCTCAAATCGAACGAGAAGTTGCTGGCTCTAAGCTGATTACCCGCAATCGGAGTCCAGTTAAAAGACATATCCCAGCAGTGTAGTTCACGCATAACAGATAAGGTTGTGAGGGTTGCTCCTTTAAATTCAAAATCCCAGCCCGTGCTGTATCCAAACTTCCATTTCGGAGTCAAACTGAAATCGCCTTGCAGTGTCAATGCCTGTACTCTTTGTGGCTCGGCATTTCCTTGTTTATTGTATCCCCAGTTGTAGCTAATATTGAGTGTCCACGGAATACTAAAATCTACATAGAGGTCGGGGTTCGCCTTTACAAATTTCTTTACTGCTTCTTTGGCAGGGTCGCTGTTGTTGGTATTTTGGGTAGATTTTTTGTTTTTATTGAAAATCTCGGGGCTAATCCTCGTACCTACCGAAATATTAGCGTTGCGTAGTGTTGCCAATCCGCCACCTTTATTGATTAAGTAATGTCTTGTTATTCGTCCTGCAGGGTTAAGAGGTGTGATGCCATCCGAAGCCAGAAGTCCATCAGGAGCATAATAGTACGGGTCGAGGCTGGCGTTGAAGTTGAGATTGATGAGGTTTTTGAACAACGAAGTATTGGCAGAAAGATTGACATTGGCCAGATTCATCGAATCGGCTAAGAGATTGTAACTCGAACCAATACTAAGGTTATCTAAAAGAGATATTTTCTCGAATGATTTCGCAGCCGTATCTGATTTAGAACGAATTTTTGCTTCAAGCTGATTGGTGATGCTAAACGAAGCCATTCCCGATGCCCCTGCTGTTGCACCAAGTGCAGGATATTTCGCCAAATAACGCTTGTTGGGGTCATCTTGACGGACTTGGATATAATCGAAAAATTTATCTTTCAAATCAGGTGAATACGACAAACTAAACGACGGAGCCATTGTGTGACGAATTGCCTGCAAACGCCCCTTTGTACCAAACTGGAATGTTCCGTAGATACGGGTATTCATACTCACACCCGCCGACCACTGATAAGCATTAAAAAAGCCGTTTAGTGTGTCAATCTTCACGGCGTTACTGTCGGCAATGAAGCGGTAATTAAGTTGCTTGGTAAATATTTCGCCACGGTACGAAACACTCGGTGTAAAGTTGATGTATTTGGCTAATTTGAAGTTTGGGAGTGCAATCGGAACCGAAAAAGTCGTTCGGAACTGACCATTCTTTATGACCTGATTCAGGCTTTCGAGGCTATTGATTGAAATAACCTTTGTTGTATTCGATAACCCCAAAGATTGTTGGCGGAGTTCTTCTTGACTCAAGGGTCTCTGTTCGGCTACACCATAAATTCTATAATCGGTATAGGTCGTTACACGTTGCGAATAACTAATATCGTTTGTTGCCTGAAAACCACCACTTACATCAAGACCAACCCGAAAAGACTCATACCACTTACCCAATTGTTTTTTCTCGGGTACAAATGGGTTAAACTGATTGAATCCCAAACTATAATCGAGCGATGAGTTCATTACTTTTGTCGAAACGTTCTGGTCAACCCTAAAACCAAGGCTCGTACGGATATTCTTTCCGAAGTTACGAGTGCCTTGAATCGAAGAACCAAAAGTGTTGTTTGTATAAAGGTTCACTTCGTCCAATCGGCGGTTGTTGCGGTTGAACCCGTTACTTACCAAGTTGACCGAGGCCGAAAAACTACGGTCGGGGCGTTTGTTTTGTGGCGAATGCGACCAACTCAGGTTGAAATCTCTTGATTTTGCCCAGTCTTTTTTATCGACGGCTTCGTTGGCCTGTACGTTATAGTTGAATTGTAGATTTAAAGAACCCGAATATTTATACTTTTTGGTGTATTGCGATTGTGTCGCGATACCCCAACTTCCTCTCGAATAAACCTGACCCATCACTTTTACTCCAATGTATTCGTTTACCGGAAAATACCACCCAAAATCTCTGAAATAGAAACCTCGGTTGTTAGGCTCTTCGCCGTAGGTTCCCATGATAAAACCCGATGTACCCAATTCTTTTTTCTTGGGTACGGGGAAGAATCCAAACGGTAATCCGATTGGTAATGGGATATTGCTCAAAACAAAATTGAATGGTCCTGAAATGATAGATTTCCGATTGACGAGCTTGATTTTGGTCGCCGAAATATGAAAATGAGGCTCTTTTAAATTACAAGTTGTGTATTTGGCATTCATTACGTAGAGGTTATCTTCGGGGTCTTTTTTGACTTTTACACCCTGCAAAAAACCTTCGCCTTGTTGGGTTTGAATCCCCTTGATAATCGCCTTTTTCGATTTGAAATTATACCGAATCGTATCGGCGTTGTATTTTTCACCGCCTTCGGTAAAGATAGGTTTACCGAGTACTTTGGTAGAATTTTTTGTGGTATCGGCACGTCCATACGCAAAAACCTCACTTTTACCCCAATCCAATCTGATAAAATCGGCTTCGAGTTCGATTTGACCGTAAGTTACTTTGCCTTTTCCGTAGAGGTTAACAGCTTTGCCATCCACATCATAAATCGTTGAGTCTTCGGCATAATACGTGGCGGTTGTTTCGAGGCTATTTTCTTTACTACGGAGCGAATCAGGAATACTTACTTTTACGGTGTCTTTGGTTTCTTTGAATTTCGGATTCTTCGGTACAGCTCGCTGAGTAGGTCTCGAATTATTGGGCTGGGTTGTCGGATTCCCGAAAGTATTGCCGAGATTCCCAAAATTTGGTCTTTGTGCAAATGTGATATTTGAGATTAGAATGAAGAATAACAATAAAAATACTACCCCAGAACGTTTATTCGTGGTAATTTTTATACAATCACAATTCTTTAAACACAATACTTTTATTTCATTCATTATTCTAAAAGCTATACCTTTGTATGTTTTTGATTGAATCTTGGTTTAGTTAATTCGTAAAATATTGATATTAACGTATAATCAGGATACAATCAATTCATTTTCGGCACAAAATTAGCTGAATTACCCTTAGAGACAGAACGAAAGGGAAAATAAATCATGTTAAAAGTTCTTAAAGTAATTTTTTTGGTAATTCTGACGGCTCAAATTGGGCTGGCACAGAACGGTAAACTCAAAACAATCGTTATTGATGCAGGGCATGGTGGCAAAGACCCCGGAACGCATCGCGGAAGCTCAAAAGAAAAAAACATAGCTCTCTCTATTGCTTTGAAATTGGGTAAAAAGATTGAAGAAGGATTGCCCGACATCAAAGTGATTCAGACCCGAAAAAAGGATGTGTTTATTGACTTGAGCGAGCGTGCCGCAATTGCCAATCGAAACAAAGCCGATTTGTTTATTTGTATCCATGTCAATGCCAATCCGCATTCGAGTAAGTTGAGCGGTACCGAAATTTACACACTGGGCTTGCATCGTACCGAAGATAACCTCGAACTTGCCAAGCGAGAGAATGAGGTAATCTTGATGGAGGAAAATTACAAAAAAACCTATAAGGGCTATGACCCGAACTCGCCATTGGCTCATATCATGATGGCGAATTTTCAGAATGCTTTTATGAAGCAGAGCGTAGCGTTGGCATCGAAAACGAGTAAAAAAATCGCTTCGGTAACGGGTCTGAAGAATCGTGGTGTCAAACAAGCAGGTTTTATCGTGCTTTGGCAAACCTCAATGCCAGCCATTTATGTAGAGACGGGCTATATTACGAATCCGACTGATAAGAAATTCTTAGATAGCGAATCGGGTAGAGAAAAAATGGCAGAGGCAATATTTCAGGCACTCAAAGCGTATAAAGAAGAAGTAGAAAAAAAGTAGATTTATAAATTAAACATCCGCAAGATTCGGAATCAGACTTATGTCGAAAGAAGCAAAAGTAGGTTTATTAGGTATTATTTCTTTAGCAATTCTTTACCTCGGATTCAATTTTCTGAAAGGTCTTGATATTTTCCGTACCGAAAACGAATACTATGTATATTACACCGATGTCGAAGGCCTCCAAACTTCAAATCCAGTCGTTTTCAATGGTGTAACAGTGGGGCGTGTCATGGCAATTGATGTAGAGCAAGACAAAGCACAAGTAAAAGTTACTTTGGCAATCAATCGTAAAATAAGTCTTACCGATAAAACAATCGCTTTGATGGCTGATAATGGTCTGCTTGGTGGAAAAATGATAAAATTATTGGTCAATAAAGGCCAAGCCCTCAATGACGAAGCTACTCTTCAAGGCGATGTAGCACAAGGGATTATGGCATCGGTAACGAGTAAACTCGACCCAACGCTCCGAAACGCTGATAGTTTGATGGTGAATCTAACCAAAATCGTTAAGCAATTCGACCAAACCGGACAGGCACTGAAAGCTGTCTTGGCAAGTGCCAATCAGACAACCAATGGCGTAAATGGACTATTAGCTTCAAATTCTAAGAATATTTCGGCAATTACGGCAAATGCCAGTGCATTGACTTTAAAACTCAACGACCTTACTACGAGCATGGATGCTCAGATAAAGCCGATTTTGCAAAAAACCAATACTTTTGCCGATTCGCTTAACGCAATGCAGCTCGGGCAAACGGTTGCACAATTGAATGCTTCGGTAGCAAGTTTGCAGGGAATCTTGAAAGAAATTAATTCTGGAAAAGGAACAATGGGTAAATTGGCCAAAGACGATTCTCTATATACGAATCTCGACCGCACGGCCGCCAATGCCGCTAAACTCTTAGAAGATTTGAAAAGTCATCCTAAACGCTACGTACATTTCTCGCTTTTCGGGAAGAAAGATAAGAAATAGAGCTACTTAAAGTAGAATATACTTATAGGGTTTCGGTAATTAAACTGAAACCCTATTTTATTTAAATATTAAAAAAAATACAAATCAATTCTCTGGAGTCAGAAACTCACCACGCGGCTCATAAATATCTGATGAAACTTGCTCAAAAATGCGTTTAACGCCTTCAATCGCTCCTGCGACAATACCCAATGGCAAAATCAACGGTAAAAATATTAACCATTGAACGACCATGTACGAATTTAATCTTTTCATGTTGGTTAGATGCACGTTTAAAGTTTGATACTTTGAAAATACTCAAAATAAGTATATGCAAACCCTGTACCAAATCTTTGTAAAGTTACAAAAAATACTTATATAATACAAAACAATATTTCAATATAAAATGTTGCTAAATTCTTCTAAAATTATTGAGTGGTTGTATTAATATCGCATTTTCTGTATATTTTTGAGAGAAATTATTTTTCATCAACACAAATCTCTATTTTTATGGTGAGACAACTACTCAAAGGTTGGGTAATGCTGTTTTTTATACTCTTCACTGTACAAGCATTCTCCCAAAATCAGACAATTACCGGAAAAGTGACCTCCTCAGAAGATGGCAGTGCCATTCCGGGGGCAAGTGTTACTATTAAAGGTACTACAAAAGGAGCGAATACCAATGCCGATGGTAAGTATTCTATTGTAGCTCCGCAAGGAGCAACCCTCGTCTTTAGTTTTGTGGGAATGGAATCTCAACAAATTAAAGTGGGTACTTCAACTGTTATTGATGTTGTTTTGAATGGCGTAGCCTCACAACTCAACGAAGTTGTGGTGACAGCCTTCAACATCTCAAAAGACAAAAAGACATTGGGCTATGCTACTCAGCAAGTAAGTGGCGATGAGATTGCCGAAACCCAGCGTGAGAACTTCCTGACCGCCCTACAAAGCCGTGTGGCGGGTGCAACCATCAATACGTCGAGTGGTGCCCCAGGTGCTTCGTCGCAAATTGTATTGCGTGGTTTCAACTCATTGAGTGGAAACAACTCGCCACTCATTGTAGTAGATGGTTTGCCAATCAGTAACAATACATTCGACCAGAGCAACCTTACTGTTCAGAGTTCAAACCGTAACAATGATTTTTCGAACCGTGCTGCCGACATCAACCCTAACGATATTGCCAGTATAACGGTACTAAAAGGTCCAGAGGCGACATCGCTCTATGGTATCGAGGCGGGTAGTGGTGCTATCGTAATTACCACCAAAAAAGGTGCTGCTGGTAAACTAAAAATGAGTTATGATAACAGCTTTAGATTAGACCATACGTATCTTTTTCCAGAGATTCAGACCACCTACGGATTAGGTGTGTTAGGTGATGCTGGGCAAAGAACAAGAAGTACGCTTGGTCCTAAACTTGCTGATACCACCAAGACTTATGACAATATCAGAAACTTCTTCAATGATGCGTTTGTACAAAAACACAATTTGACATTTGATGGTGGTAAAAATCGAATTTCGTATCGTCTATCGCTTGGCTCGACCAATCAGAATGGTACGATTCCGAATACTGGACTCGACCGCTACAATGCACGTGGTACTATGTCTTACAGTTCTTTGAAGAAGAATTTTGATGCAAGCGTCAGTTTAGCCTACACATATAGCGAAAACCAAAAAGCCATGCGTGGTGCAGGTGGTTTTTTACAAGGATTGCTTTCTTGGCCATTTACTGATGATGCTTCAAATTACCTCAAAGAAGATGGGTCTCGTCGTAGATTTTTTGATGACCTAAATTTTGCCGAGGCCGATAACCCATTCTGGACAGTCAATAAAAACTCAAGTTCTGATAAGACAAACCGTTATATCTACAACGTAACTACTACTTATCGTCCGCTTTCGTGGTTGAGTATTACTGCCAGAGGTGGTTTAGATTCATACGAGACAAAAGGTAATTTATTTTACCATCCGCTTTCAAACGAGTTTTATTCAGTTGGTGGGATGGTCGAGAATTATTCCGAAAAATACAAAGGATACAGCGGAGTAGCTATTGCAACTGCCGAAAAAACCTTTGGTAAATTTGCTAATACTCTTCGTGTAGGAACCGCCCTCGACGAGTATCGAAGAGACATTTTCTCAGTGAGAGGTCAGCGACTCCAGAAAGTAGGAGAAGATTTTGTCAATGATATTTCAACTGCCGACCCTGCAACAATTCTAAATAGCCGCACGCTCGGACGCGATACATTGGTACGCAAGAGAGCACAAGGTGTTTTTGGTGAATATGTCATAAATTATGATGATTTGTTGGTACTTACACTTACCGGACGTAACGACTGGACTTCTACTTTACCAAAGGAATCTCGTTCGTTTTTCTATCCATCTGCCAGTCTTGCGTTTAACTTCAGCCAACTCATTGCCAAAGATTCTAAGGTATTTTCTTACGGTAAATTGCGTGGTTCGGTTGCCGAAACAGCTAAAGACATTTTGCCTTATGGTTCTCAGTCGGTTTATGCAAGACAGCTCACAAGTGGTTTGGGTTACGGATATGGTTTTACCAACAACAACCCATTCATAAAACCCGAAAGACAACGCACGTTTGAAGTCGGAACCGAATTGCATTTCTTTGGTAAGAGATTGACCGTCGATTATACCTATTACAATACGCTTAATATTGGTCAAATCGTCCGTTTAGTTCGCTTGAGCTACGGTACTGGTTTTATTCTTTCGACACTCAATGTGGCCGATACTCGCAATAAAGGGATGGAGTTGATAGTAACTGGTCAACCAATCAAAACCAAAACCTTTAAATGGGATATTACCGTAAATATGGCAGGTACTCGCAACGAAGTGTTGAATCTCCCATCGAATATCCCCGAATATTACAACTCAGATACTTGGCTCGATGCTTTCCGTAATGGTTTAGTACCAGGTAGTACAACAACCTCACTTACCGGACAAGATTATCTCAGAAATAGCAAAGGTCAAATTTTGATTGACCCAGGTACGGGTAACCCGTTAGTAAATCCAAATTACGTGAAGATTGCTGAGCGTAACCCTGATTTTACTGGTGGTATCATCAATAGTTTCAATTATAAAAACGTATCTTTCTCGTTTTCGTTGGATATCCGTAAAGGTGGCGACATCATGAATGGTACCGAATATTGGCTTACAACCAGAGGATACAGCACTCGTACACTCGACCGCGAGAAGTCAATCATTGTTCCGGGTGTATTGAGAGATGGTTTAGAAGAAACCGCCAATCCTACTCCGAATAATATCCAGATTACTCCATATTTCAGTAATTATTACCAAGATGGTAGAGTATATGCCTCGAACTTCGTGGAGCGTGATATAAACTGGCTTCGTTTGCGTGAGGCCCGTGTGAGCTATCGTCTGACACCTAAAATGTTGAAAAACCTCAAGTACGTGTCGGGTGTAAGTGTTTTCGCTTCTGGAACCGATTTGTTTATCCTGACCAACTATTCAGGAGCCGACCCAAGCGTAAACGGTAACAGTGCCGCAACATCGGGTGTTGGAGCTTTTGGTATTGATTACTTTTCACCATCTACTCCAAGAGGTTTTAACTTAGGTTTAAGAGTTGATTTTAAAGCAAGATAATTGGATTTTAGATTTGGGACGAATCGATTGTGAATAATACGAATCACTTATCGAATATCCAGTCTCGATTCACTTAAATTTTAGTAAAACATGAAGAAAATATTTTCAATTATATTAATAGGATTTGGGTTGGCATCTTGCGAAAACTACATAGATGAGGCTTTCTTAAATCCGAATGCTCCGACAGTCATAAAACCATCGGAAGCTCTCCCTCCAATCTTTGCCAATATGGCTCGTGGAGTACAGTTTGATTCACGTATGTTGGGGCGTTATGTCCAGTACTGGACCCTCACTACCTCGAATGGCTCATGGGATAGAATGGGCTATGACCCAAACTCAGATAACGGCGGCGAAAAATGGCGTACACATTACTGGAACTTAGGCCATAATGTACTAAACATGATAAAAGATGCACGTGCCGAAGGTAAAGATGAGTACATCGGGGCGGGTCATGCAGTAATGGCTTGGAGCTGGTTGTTACTTACCGATTACCACAATGACGTAATCTTGAAAGAAGCATTCAATACGAGCCAGTTAACGTTTAAATATGATACTCAAGAAGACGTTTACAAGCATGTAGCAGCACTTTGTGATTCGGCCAATATTTATTTAGACAGAGCAGCCAAAAAAGAAGTTTCGAGCGATTTCCGTTCGGCTGATGCATTCTTTTATGGTGGAGATATTATCAAATGGAAAAAATTTGTGAGTGGTGTTAGGGCAAAACTCCTGCATCGTTATTCGTTGAAGAGTACTTACAAACCAGACGAAGTTATCAAAGCAGTAGATGCGGCAATGGCCTCAACCGATGACGATGCGATGGTGAAATTCAACAACGGTCCTGCGGCTTCTGACGATGCCAATTTCTATGGCCCAAGAAGAAATAACTTAGCTACTTACCGCCAGACTGATTTGATTATCAGATATATGGATGGCTCGGTTTATACCAGTATCAGAGACCCACGTATGCCATTCTTATTTAAACCACCTACCGATGGTACGTTTAGAGGCCTCAGAATGAACGAAGGTGAAGCAACCTCTTTACCAAATGCCCGTAAAACTTCAAATTTTTGGGGAGCTTATACTTTAACTGCACCTGCGGGTGGTGTTGATACCGATGCCCGTAGTTTCTTTAAGAACAATGCTCCGTTTCCAGTAATGACCTATTCTGAGTTGCAATTCATCAAGGCCGAAGCCGCATTTATCAAAGGCGATAAAGCAACAGCATTGGCTGCGTACCAAAAAGGCATTAAAGGGTGTTTTGAGATGTATAAAAAATATTATACTGGCTACACGGCATTTACTGACAAACAAGCCGATGATTTTATTACGGCTGTTAGCCCGAAAGCTGCTGCCGACTTGACATTGAGCGATATTATGATTCAAAAATTTGTTGCTCTTTGGGGATACGGATTTGAAGAAACGTGGGTTGACTTACGTCGTTATAAATATAGCCCTGATATTTATAAGACATTTGCATTCCCGACTGCGATTTATCCTGATAACTTAGGCAAACCAGTACAAAGAGTGCGTCCGAGATATAATTCTGAATATTTGTGGAATGTGGATGAATTAAAACGAATCGGTGGAATAAATACAGATTATCATACGGTAGAGTGTTGGTTTACAAAACCATGATGATTGTTAATAGTTAGAATAAAATTGTTAATCGAGAGAAATTGTGATTTTAACTCTCTAATCATTGTAAATGTATGAATAGACTTACAAAATATATATCGCTCGCAGGTGTTTTTATGATACTGATAGCATGCGAAAAAACACTTTTAGACGATAACATTCAATGGCAATACGTCAATCAAACGACAAATGCCAATCTCAAGGTGATTAATGCCTACACTTCTAACGTACCTGCTGGTGCACCTGGCGTGGGTGTTACAAGGTTTTTTATTTATCAAGAGAAAACCAAGTTAAACGGCAATGCAATTGCAGCGGTAGCAGCGTACCCGAGTACAGCTACTTATGCGACAATCACTGCTGGCAAAGCCAACTATTATTGGTTGCTCGACCGTCGTGTTGGTAATGATTACGGAACACCCGCCAGAGGCGATACTGCATTTAAGGCAAATCTCGATTTGCAGGCAGGTAAATTTTACACAGCATTTATGGTAGGGGCTTCGCCAACTCAAGAAATTTTGTTGGCCGAAGATGATATGACCGAACCAGCCGTTGGCAAATACAAAATACGTGTTGCTAATCTTGTGCCTGACCCTGCACGCCCGATAGATGTCTATTCGCGTCGTGAAAAAAAGAAAATCGTAACGGGTCTTGAATACAAAAAAGTAGGTGGATTTATCGAAGTGCCAATCCCGTTGATTAGCGACACACTCGATGTATTCGATGCAACAAGCCCAGCAAGACCATTGTATAGTCTCAATAACTTTATTCCAGTAAGTAAGAGAATTTATACTTTATATGCACAAGGTAGGAGAGGATTCCGAACCGAAGCATTGAGTAGTTATACAAACCGCTAACAAAAAATGGCACACCGTTAAGTGTGCCATTTTTGTTTATTATATTTTTCTAAAAGTTTAAGCCTCTAATGCCGCTACACCTGGAAGTACCTTACCTTCCATGTATTCGAGCAATGCACCGCCACCTGTCGAAACATACGAAACTCTATCGCCGTAACCTGCATTGTTTACTGCCGAAGCCGAGTCTCCGCCACCGATAAGCGAGAACGCACCGTTTTCTTCGGTTGCTTTTACTACCGCTTCTGCAATTGCGTTTGTACCAATCGCAAAATTCGGGAATTCAAATACACCCATCGGGCCATTCCAAAGGATTGTTTTTGATTTTTCGAGGATTTCAGAGAAAAGCATAATTGTATCAGGGCCGATGTCTAAGCCTTCCCAACCATCTGGAATTTGCCCAGTAGCTACCGTCATTCGGTTTGCATCATTACTGAAAGCATCGGCACAAACGTTATCAACTGGCATGATGATATTTACACCTTTAGCCTTGGCTTTTGCCAATAATTCAAGAGCTAACTCTTGTTTATCGGCTTCGAGAAGTGATTTCCCAATCGAGCCACCTTGTGCTTTTGTAAAAGTATAAGTCATACCACCACCGATGATAAGATTATCTACTTTATCTAAAAGTTTTTCGATAATTAAGATTTTATCCGAAATCTTGGCTCCACCCATGATTGCCGTAAACGGACGCTCGGCATTTTCAAGAACACGTTGAGCGTTATCAATCTCGGCTTGCATTACATAACCACATACTTTATCGGCAAAGAATTGACCACAAACCGCCGTCGAGGCATGGGCTCGGTGGGCAGTTCCGAAGGCATCATTTACCCAAACATCACCCAATTTTGATAATTTTTCGGCAAATTCAACATTACCTTTTTCTTCTTCTTTATAAAAGCGGAGGTTTTCTAACAACAAAACTTCTCCTGCTTGTAATGCCGATGCTTGTTCATAGGCTGATTCGCCGATACAATCATCTGCAAATTTTACTTCTAAACCTAAAATTACTGATAGTGGATTGACGAGGTGTTTGAGAGAATACTTCTCTGTCGGGCCATCTTTTGGGCGGCCTAAATGCGACATCAAAATACAAGAACCTCCATCTTTTAAGATTTTTTTGATGGTCGGAATCGTCGCTTTGATACGTGTATCGTCGGTGATTTCATATCTTTCGTTTAGTGGCACATTGAAATCAACACGAATCAAGGCTCGTTTGCCTGCAAAATTGTAACTATCAACGGTTTTCATATATTGTTTTTATTTTTGCTTAGTCTAACTTATGAGTTCAGAATCTACATCTGTACTCTTCTGCTGATAAGCTATTGATTTACAAACTCGAAGCGTATTTTTTTACTCGGCAAATATATATTTTCTTTTTTCGTATTTCACGAAATTGTGCAATAAATATTGATTTTAAGACTAAATAATATTAAAATAATTATAGTAAATCTTTGTAAATGTATAAGTGTTGGAATCATTATATAAGTACATTTACTTAATAAATGGTCTAACAATTCTGACTCCTCTAATATTTTTTGAAAACTATCGAATTAAATAGAACTTTGTAATTTATAGGATACTTTCATAAACTTTACCAAATGCTCAAAACCGCAATCCTGACGGGTGTTATCATAATTGTATTTTTTTTATTTTCCTTTATCGGACTCGGACACCTCCTGCACCAACAAAAATGGGTGATGTTGATTTTTTTTGTTTCGATTTCATTTTTATTAAATCTCTTTTCAAAGCAAGGATTAAGCAATAATCGAGAGAATTTCGTAACTTTTTATCTCGCAAGCATCGTTTCTCGGTTAATTCTTTGCATAATCTTTGTCGGTGTAGAATTATATTTGGATGTTGCAGATGTCAAAATATTTATTCTTAATTTTTTTGTACTTTATTTATGCTATACGGTTTTTGAAATATCAGAATTGTATCGTAACTTGCGGCAAAATTCATAGAAATGTACAAAATCTATGAAAAGTTCAAATTGTAGCTTAAAAATATCCAATTTTCAATCGTTGCAATTTGTGAATCGAGAACTGTTTTAGGACTATGTTGAAAAAATTATTCTTATTTCTTTCGTTATCAGCTCTTACGCTGAATCTTAGCTACGCTCAAGAAGGTCACGATGCTCACGCAGAAGCCAAACATGGTGAAGAAGGCGAAGAAAAATTCAATATCGGTGACATGATTATGCACCATATCTCTGACGAACACGGTTGGGAATTCACTCACGGTGTGAAACTTCCACTTCCTGTAATCGTCTATTCTGAACCAACTGGTCTTAAAATCTTTTCTTCGAGCCGTTTGGAACATGGTCAGTCTTACGAAGGTTTCGTAAATCACCACGAACATATCACTTACGCTGCCGATGAGAAAGTTCACGTTTGGGATTTCTCAATTACCAAAAACGTTGCTTCATTGATGCTCAGTGCAATCCTTTTAGTACTGGTAATGACAGCCGTAGCCAAAGGATTCAAGAAAAACAAAGGAAAAGCCCCAAGCGGAATCCAATCTGCAATGGAGCCAATCATCACATTTATTCGTGACGAAGTTGTTAAGCCAAACATCGGCCCAAAATACGAAAAGTATTTGCCGTATATGCTTACACTTTTCTTCTTTATATTATTCAATAACCTTTTAGGGTTGTTCCCAGGTGGTGCCAACGTAACGGGTAATATCGCCATCACATTGGTTTTGGCCGTTATCACATTCTTGATTACAAACTTGGGTGGTAACAAACACTATTGGTTGCACCTTGTAAAACCAACTGGTGTACCAGCGGCTTTATTACCAATCATGATTCCGGTCGAAATCGTAGGTGTATTGATGAAGCCGTTCTCATTGATGGTTCGTCTCTTTGCCAACATCACAGCGGGTCACATCATTCTTTTGAGTTTATTCGGTTTGATTTTTATCTTCAAAAGTTTTGTAATTGCACCAGTAATCTCAGGTTTTGCATTGTTCATGAATGGTATCGAGCTTTTGGTGGCATTCTTACAAGCATTTATCTTTACGTTGTTGTCTTCGATGTATATCGGTTCTTCTATCGAAGAACACCACGATGCCGACCACGGTCATTGATTATGAGTTTCAAGAGTTCGTAGGTTCAAAGTTCAAGTGAAGTGCTTAACCTTCAAGGGTTTCAAAGTTCAACTCCAAAACTTGAAACTATCAAACTCTAAACTTAGAAACTCTCAATAATTTGCAAATTTATTTTTAACTATAAATTTTATAAAAATGTCGTTGTTAAACATTCTTTTACAAGCTGCTGAAGAAGGCGGAAGAGGATTTGCGGTAATGGGTGCAGCTATCGGAGCTGGTCTTGCAGCTATCGGTGCAGGTTTAGGTATTGGTCGTATCGGTGGTTCGGCTATGGAAGGTATTGCTCGTCAGCCAGAAGCTGCTGGTAAAATCCAAACTGCCATGCTTATCATCGCTGCCCTTATCGAGGCCGTTGCGTTGTTTGCAGCCGTTATTTGTTTGTTGATTTCTTTCAAATTGGTTTAATCAACAAACCCAAAAAACTGTTCTGTTCACATTAGGTGTCAGAACAGTTTTCTTACTTAATTCATAATCAAAAAGTTAGTTTTTGATAGATAGAATAAAGTAATTTTGAGATTTATATCAGTTAGTTGCAATACTCGCAAAGTATTTATTTACAGATAACAATTAACGGATAACTATTTTCGATTAACGATTTTATCAAAAGTAAATTCAATAGAATAAAAATATGCAGTTATTAACTCCAAATCCGGGTCTTATTTTTTGGATGATTGTGGTTTTCGGTCTTCTTTTCTTCATTTTGAAGAAATTTGCTTGGTCGGCAATCATCGGTGGCTTAAAAGAGCGTGAAGAATCTATCGCATCTGCTTTGAAAATGGCAGAAGAAACTCGTGCCGAAATGGCAAAGTTGAAGTCGGATAATGAGAAAGTATTGGCCGAAGCACGTGCCGAAAGAGATAGAATCATTCGTGATGCAAAAGCAATTGCAGATAAGTTAGTAGCTGATGCTAAAGAAAATGCGGTTGTTGAAGGCAACAAAATCATTGAAAACGCAAAAGAGGCCATCCAACAAGAGAAAGTAGCGGTTGTGGCCCAAATGAAAAAAGATGTTGCCGCGTTGTCAATCGAAATCGCTGAGAAAGTGCTTCGCAAAGAATTGTCAGATGCAAAAGCTCAACAAACTTTAGTTTCTGATTTGATTTCAGATGCCAAATTAAATTAAAATTTGGTTGAAATTGTTCACCAAGTATCAAGGGTGTTTTTAAATTAAACATTTTTGTTTAAATTTGTACACTGATACTTTACCATTAAATAAAATTTGATAACTTTTTGCGAAATTAGTGCAAAGTTTTGCAAAATACCTCAAATAAAATTTGACATTTTAAAAAACTCAATACTAAATTTGTGTTATATTTACGCTGTTTACTATTGAGAATGACATAATTATACGAAAATGGCTGAATCAGTAGTTGCGTACCGTTATGCAAAGTCATTGATTGACCTTGCAAACGAAAAGAAAGTCGTAGAAGAAGTAAGCAAAGACATGGCTTTGTTTAAAGAAGTTTGCGACGGAAATCGCCAGTTTTTGGCTGTGATGGGTAATCCTATCGTCAGACACGAAAAGAAACTGGGGATTCTAAAGAAAGTTTTTGAAAATAACGTACATCCTGTTACTTTTTCGATTTTTAAAGTCTTAACTAATAAAAACCGAGAAAATTTAATTTACGCAATAGCCGAAGAGTTCCAAAAAATCTATAATGACCAAAACGGAATTCAGAGAGCTACCGTAACAACCACATCAGCATTGACAGACGAACAGCGAAAAGCATTTATCAAAGTCGTGGCTGATGCAACAGGAAGAAAAGTCATCTTAGAGGAGAAAATAAACGAGAATTTGATTGGTGGTTACGTTTTGCAAGTTGACGACAAGCAAATTGATACTTCGGTCAAGAGAAAATTGAATGACTTAAAATTAAATTTCGCATAAAAACATTAAAAATATTAGTTTTCATGGCTATAAAGTTGAGAAATGCCCTGCCCAAGACGGCGGGGTTTTTTCTTTTTATGGGTATCCAAATCAATGAAAATAATAAAACAAATATCAGCTACAGAAACTTGGCCGCTTCGTCATGAAGTGATGTGGCCAGATAAGCCAATTGATTTTATCAAATTACCAAATGATGCCGAAGGTCTTCATTTTGGATTCTTTGAAGAAGGTGTTTTGGTCTCGGTTATATCATTGTTTGTGAGTGAAAATCGTGGGCAATTTCGGAAATTCGCCACTAAACGTAATTTACAGGGAAAAGGGTACGGTTCAAAACTTTTGGGTTTTGTAATTGAAGAGTCAAAGAGGATGAAATTGTCCGAATTGTGGTGCGATGCCCGCACTTCGGCTATTGGGTTTTACGAAAAATTCGGAATGAGGATTGATTCTGAAGTTTTTCAGAAAAGTGGCAAAGACTACGTTAAAATGAACCTAAAACTCATTTAGTACGCTCATCGAAAAGAGTTTTTTGTTTTTTCATGGCATTTTGCCAACCATACGGAAAAATGGCTCGGCCATCGGCAATAATTTTCTCAATAATTCCTTTAACTTTTGCTTGGATAGCTACTGGTAGAGCGTAAAAGGCCTTATCTACTTGGGTATTTCGCTCAAAATCAAGCGTGCCATTCTGCTGCCTGATTCCGATTTTTTGTTTTTTGTAAAGAATAAAAATCTTGATTCGGCCATCATCAAATCCATTCGAACCGCTTGTTCCGTAAACTAAAATTGGGTCAATAAATCCGTCTTTGTCGGTATCTTCAAAAGCACAATATTTTGTCCAGAACCAAATCGAGCTTTCGCTGGTATATTCTTGCTTGATTTTAAAATCACGGATTTCCCAATTCTTCAATAACTCAGTAGTCTGATTTTGAGTAAATCCAAACGCTTTTATGTTGTGGTGTAGTGTATCGTTTGTAGAATTAACACCATCAAAACTTTCAGTTAAGACAATCAAATTTTTCCCTGATTTATCATCGTATTGATAGACCCTAAAGATTGGGTATGTTATACCAAATTGGGTTTTAACTTTATCGGTTAAGATATTTGAGACAGGTTCAGAAGAGAGAATGTTTACTTTGTTTTGGGCTTGTGCGTTTAACAAGCAGAGAGGTAAAATAAAAAATACTAAAATGCGGGTATTAAATTTAGGCAGAATGAGTCCAGTCTTCAATTTTAATGTTATTTATTCGGTTCAAATGAGAAATATTATTGGTTACCAAAATTAAATTATTGACGACAGAGGTAACTCCAATCAATAAATCAAAGTCATCAATTCTATTACCGTCTTTTTCTAAACGAACTTTCTCTTTGGCATATTCGTCGAGAGCATCATAAATCGGAATTATTCCCACGTCTTGAATAAAGCTATCAATTATACTATTATGGTATTCAGGGCGGTTACTTTTGGCGGCTCCATATTTTAATTCGGCAATAGTAATTTCAGAAATGAAGCAATTCGATAGCTGTGCTTTTTTTATCTTTTCGGTTACAGCAGCATTTCCTTTGAAAAGAAAAATTACAATATTTGTATCAAGTAAGTACATGATTAAAATTCTTCAATTCTTCGATTAAAAGTTCGTGAGGAGCGAATAGAAGCAATAATATCTTCGGCACTATCTTCTGATTGCCACACCCCACTGTAAAAATCAGCTTTTTTGGGCTTTCGGATACTATTTTTTAAGGATAATGATAATTCAGCAATAATCTCAAGACGATTATCGACACTCAATCTATTCAATAGTGCTAAGTACGTTCTTTTTAGATTATTCTCGACTGATACCTGTGGCATAGATTTTTCTTTGATAAGATGATATATCAAAAATAGATTAAAATTAATTAAAATAGAAATCTTTACGAAGTATTGAATTTCAAAGCTGATTTACAACATCAATTATCTACCACATCCTGCAAAAATATTATTACAATTCTTTCTTGAAATATTCATAATTTTGCCACATATTTCGGAATTGTATAACCATAGTACCAATCCTCTTTATTTTGAAACCAACCAACATTAAAGACCCTGAGTATTTCCACAAGGTTGTGGATTGCCAGTATGCTTGCCCTGCACATACGCCAGTGCCAGAGTATATCCGATTGATTGCCGCCGAACGCTACACTGAGGCTTATCTCATCAATTGGGAATCTAATGTTTTTCCGGGTGTTTTGGGTAGAACCTGCGACCGCCCCTGCGAGCCAGCGTGCCGCCGTGGTAGAGTTGAAGAAGAACCCGTGGCGATTTGCCGCTTGAAACGTGTTGCTGCCGATTTTAAGGGTGATGATGTTAAAAATCATATTCCGAAGGGACCATTTCCTAAAAACGGTAAGCGAATCGCCTTGATTGGTGGCGGCCCAGCCTCACTGACAGTGGCTCGTGATTTGGCTCCGCTCGGATACGAGATTGATTTGTACGACGACCAAGAGTTAGGCGGTGGAATGATGCGTAGCCAGATTCCGTCGTTTCGTTTGCCAGATTCGGTATTGAACGAAGAAGTAAACTTTATTCTTGATATGGGTATCAAAACGCATTTCAAGACTTATGTTTCGAGTTTGAAAGATGTAATGGCAAAGGGCTACGATGCGGTTTTTGTCGGAACGGGAGCACCTAAAGGTAAAGATTTATCGAGCCTACCGGGGCGTTTAGAAGCGGCTAAAAATATTCATGTGGGTATTGAGTGGCTGGCGAGTGTTGCGTTTGAACATACCAATAAAATCGGCAAAAACGTGATTGTATTGGGTGGTGGAAATACAGCCATGGACTGTTGCCGTACGTCTCGACGTTTGGGTGGTGAAAACGTGAAAGTGGTTGTGCGTAGTCCGTTCAAAGAAATGAAGGCTTCGCCGTGGGAAATCGAAGATGCACAACACGAAGATATTCCGATTTTAGAGAATCACGTACCGAAATCTTTTGAAGTAAAAGATGGTAAATTAATCGGGATGACTTTCGAGAAAGTGAAGGCCGTTTATGACGAGAAAGGTAAACGCTCGCTTGTATCATCGGGTGAGCCAGATGTGTTTATTGAGGCCGATGATGTATTGGTAGCGATTGGTCAAGAAAATAGTTTTCCGTGGATTGAGCGTGATTTAGGAATTGAATTTGATAAATGGGAATTGCCAGTTTTAGATGCTGTTACGTTTCAATCTACATTGCCAAATGTATTTTTTGGAGGTGATGCCGCATTTGGTCCAAAAAACGTAATCACGGCGGTTGCACAAGGGCATCAGGCTGCAATTTCGATTGATTTGTTCTGTAATGGACAATCGCTAACCGACCGACCGCATCCGCATACCAATCTGATTAGCCAAAAAATGGGTATTCATGAGTGGATTTATGACAGTGATGTTACGACCGATATTCGATTTAAAGTACCTCACGCCGATAAGAAATTAACGCTTGTTGACCGTAAAAAAGAGGTAGAATTAGGCTTTGATGTCAATGTTGCATTCAAAGAAGCACAACGCTGCTTGAATTGCGATGTTCAGACCGTGTTTATGGAAGACCGTTGCATTGAATGCGACGCTTGTATGGATATTTGCCCGACCTCGTGTATTACATTTACGACCAATGGCGAAGAAGAAGATTTAAGAACCAGACTGTTGGCTCCTGCCAATAATACCTCGCAAGATTTGTACGTTTCGGACTCGCTGAAAACTACAAAAGTGATGGTAAAAGATGAAAACGTTTGTTTGCACTGCGGATTATGTGCCGAGCGTTGCCCAACTTCTGCTTGGGATATGCAGAAATATATTTATCAATCGGCAAAGGCAAGCCCCCTAACCCCCAGTGGGGGAATTGGAATTCTCTTTGAATAGATTACTTTTTAATTTAGTCTAAACTGAAATTTTAATTAAAAATGAATATAAATAATACCCCCACTGGGGGACAGGGGGCTGTAAACGATTTTGTAGTACGATTTGCCAACGTCAACGGAACAGGTTCGGCAAGTGCCAATAAAATGTTTGCCCTTTCGATTTTTAGAATGGGGATTCCGATGTCGGCAAAAAACATTTTTCCGTCAAATATTCAAGGATTACCAACTTGGTACGAAGTTAGGGTAAGCGAAAAGGGATATTTAGGACGCCGAGAAGGCGTAGATATGTTGGTGTCGCTCAATCCTCAATCATTGGCAAAGGATGTCGCATCGGTCAAATCGGGTGGATATTTCGTGTATGATAGTACAAAATTCTTACGCAAAGAATATATCCGCGAAGACGTAAATTACATCGGTATCCCGATGATGGAAATCTGTATGCGTGAATACGCCGACCCACGCCAACGTCAGTTATTCAAAAACATGATTTATGTGGGTGCTTTGGCAACCCTTTTGGATATTGATATTGAAGCAGTTAAAAGTGTTATTGCATCCGAATTTAAGAAAAAACCGAAGCTCATAGAGCCAAACGTTAATGCTCTTTATTTGGGTGTAAATTACGTAAAAGAGCATTATGAATATCCACTCAATATTCGTCTCGAAAGGCGTGATTTGAATGGCGATAAAATTGTGATTGATGGTAACTCGGCTGCGGGAATCGGAGCTTTGTTTGGTGGTGCTACCGTAGCGGCGTGGTACCCGATTACTCCATCGACATCATTGGTAAGTGCATTTGAAAAATATGCCAATAAATACCGTACAAACCCCGAAACTGGCGAGAAAAACGTAGCAATTGTACAAGCCGAAGACGAATTGGCGGCTATCGGGATGGTGATTGGTGCCAACTGGAACGGAGCGAGAGCATTTACGGCTACGAGTGGACCGGGGATTTCGCTGATGAGTGAGTTCTTAGGATTGGCATATTTCGCCGAGATTCCGACCGTTTTGGTGGATGTTCAGCGAACAGGCCCATCTACGGGCATGCCAACTCGTACTCAGCAATCTGATATTACGATTTGTGCGTATGCTTCGCACGGCGATACCAAACACGTTTTGATTTTTCCGTGTAATCCGAAAGAATGTTTTGAAATGATGGCTGATTCTTTTGATTTGGCCGAACGCCTTCAAACGCCAATCATCATGATGATTGATTTGGATTTGGGTATGAACGACCACCTCACCGAGCCATTTGTCTGGAATCCTGACCGTAAATATGACCGTGGGAAAGTCTTAACTGCCGAAGAATTAGAGATTTTGCCACATTTTGGACGTTATAGAGATGTTGATGGTGATGCGATTCCGTACCGAACATTACCCGGAACGCACCCAACCAAAGGTTCGTTCTTTACCCGTGGTACTTCGAGAGACGAAGATGCGAAATATACCGAAGATGGGGCTGTTTATGTAAGAAATATGCAACGCCTCGAACGCAAATGGGAAACTGCCAAGTCGCTTGTGCCGCAACCAGAGTTTTATCAAGAGCGTAACAATAGCAATATCGGCATGATTTTCTTTGGAACAACTACCTACGCGGCCTTAGAAACGATGGATTTACTCAAAGAAGAAGGAATAGCAGTGGATGCCATGCGAGTAAAGGCGTTTCCGTTTCCGTCGAGTGTCGAAGAATTCATCGAGTCTCACGACCAAGTTTTTGTGATTGAACAAAACCGTGACGCACAGTTCCGCTCGTTGTTGATTAACGAACTCGAAATTAATCCTAAGAAATTGGTCAAAACCCTCAATTATGATGGTATGCCAATTACGGCCGATGATATTTTGCAGCAGATTAAATCTAAAATTTTGGTAAGTGCGTAGAAGTCAATGTAAGATTCTATGTTAGAGTTTGATGAGTTCGGATTTTTGAAACCGTATGACGTAATCAAGATAAGCAAAGAAGAATTATCTAACAATTTTGTATGGAATCAGAAACGAACAAGTTTGTATCAAGAATTTTTACATTTTCTGGGAGAAATTTCTAAATTACAGTTGAAAGATACTTATTTTTGGATAAATGGAAGTTTTGTTACTAAAAAAGAAGACCCAAACGATATTGATATTGTAGTGTTTATCGGGGCCGAACAAAACGAAAAATTTCAAAAAGAATTACGGAATCTTAGGAACGAATTTAAATTACTTGATTTGTATTTTGTTAGAATCTATCCAGAGAATCATCCATTGAGGTACATTTATGAGATGGATAAAGATGAATGGATATTTCAGTTTTCTTTTACGAGAAAGAATATCAAAACAGGTAGGAGGTATCCTAAAGGTTTCTTAGAATTAAAACCGTGAAATCATGGAAAAGAACTTATCAATTGTTTTAGAGGATATTTTGAAACGAATCGAACGTTTGAATAAGCTAATCCATAAGCATCAAGAGTTGCCTACACCTGATACATTGGCGATAGAAGGCTATCAAAAATTGAAGGAGCAGTACAAAGAGCAACTCAATGAATTATTAGCTCAATTTGAACTCAAAGTAGAAAATCATTCAAAAGCAGCGTAAGAAATTATCCTATAAATACTCGATAGCAAATAATTTATGTTATTAGTTAATGGTTAATCGTTAAAAAATACTGAAATCAGGGAATTAATGACTACTATTAACAATTAACTATTTTCGATTAACTACTCATTAACCAAGAATTATTCAATCAAATGTCATTTATAAAACCCAAATTCCGCCACCCAGAAATGCCCAAAAATAGGGTGGGATTCGCAAAAAGTGATTACGAAGGTGTTATTTCTACGCTTTGTGCGGGTTGTGGGCACGATTCTATCAGTGGTGCTATCGTACAGGCTTGCTACGAGATGTCGGTCGAGCCACATCGTATCGCCAAACTTTCGGGTATTGGGTGTTCGTCAAAGACACCGACCTATTTTCTCAATAACTCACACGGGTTCAACTCTGTACATGGTCGTATGCCTTCGGTAGCGACTGGTGCATATCTTGCCAATCGAGATTTATTGTATTTGGGCGTTTCGGGCGATGGCGATACTGCCTCAATCGGTATGGGGCAATTTGTCCATGCGATTCGCCGAAATCTAAATATGACCTACATTGTGATGAATAATGGCTGCTACGGATTAACAAAAGGTCAAGACTCGGCAACGGCAGATGTTGGCTCGGTAAGCAAAGCTGGCTCTACAAACGTTTTTGAAGGAATTGACTTAGCTGGATTGGCCCTTGAATTAGGTGCGAGTTTTGTGGCTCGTAGTTTTTCGGGCGATAAAGCACAGCTTATTCCGCTGATAAAAGCGGCAATGTCGCATCATGGGTTTGCATTTATTGATGTGATTTCGCCTTGCGTAACATTCAATAATAACGTTGGTTCGACCAAATCGTATGATTATGTACGTGAACACGTTGAAGCACTTTCGATGGTAGATTTTGTACCCGAAAGAACCGAAATCACGCTTGATTATAGCGAAGGCGACTCGACCGAAGTAGAATTACACGATGGGTCGTATTTGCAATTGCATAAATTAGCTTCGGGATGGAACCCAAAAGATAGGGATTCGGCCATGAATCGTTTGCAAGATGCTCGCTCGAAGGGTGAAATTTTGACAGGATTGCTTTATATTGATACCGAAAGCCAAGATTTACACGACGTCATCAAGACGACGAAGCGTCCGTTAAATTCTCTTGCCGAAAAAGACGTGATGCCAAGTATTGATACTCTTGCAGCCATCAACGCCGACCATCGTTGATAAATAAATGTATTAGCAAAAGAGGTTTTGTGGGGTAAATTACTCTGCAAAGCCTCTTTTTTGTTATAGCCTATTGTGGCAATTTCTATTTTCATTATTATTTGGTCGAAGACAACCGATTTTATCGTAGTGGGGTTTGGAAACCCTATCATTTGAGTTTGAGATTGGAATCTCAAACCAACGGGGTGAATGATGTCCAAGTTTAGCTGGTTCAAAACGAAAAGTGGCTTGTTGAGGTCGTTTAAAGAACAACAATATCCATTGCGGAAAACGCACCCATGAAGTGAATACTTCACAGAGAAATAAGCAGACGGGCGACTTTTGTAAATGTAGATAATAATTTGAAAGATTAATAAAACCAAAAATAGGACGCCAAACTATTGAGTTTAGTGTAAAATGTATAATATCGTCAAAAAATATACTTAATTTCGATTGATAAACACGTCAACAACCCAAACATAACTTGAAAAATTATTTGAAGTTATGCAAGGAAAATGGAAGTAAGTCTTCTCTAAAACTAAAACAATGAAAAAATTTCTTTTATCCTGCTTTTTATTATTCTCAAGTTTTGTTTTCGCTCAAAAAAATAGACCCAACATCATCTTGATTTATGCCGATGACTTGGGTTACGGCGATGTTTCGGCTTATAAAAAAGGAACATTATCAACCCCAAATATGGATAAATTAGCCAACGGAGGAATCCGATTTACCAATGGTTATGCAACTTCGGCAACTTGTACGCCAAGCCGATTTGCTTTGCTCACAGGTATTTATCCTTGGAAAAACGAGCGTGCGAGGGTTCTTCCGGGCGATGCTCCATTGCTAATTGATACTTCATTGATTACCTTACCCAAAATGCTCAAAAAGGCAGGTTATCAGACAGCAGTGGTTGGCAAATGGCATTTAGGAATCGGTAAGGGAGAAATTGATTGGAATAAAGATTTATCACTCAACCCAAATGATGTGGGTTTTGATTATTCGTATATTATGGCGGCCACAACAGATAGGGTGCCGACAGTCTATATCGAGAATAGAAAGGTAGTTGGATTGAATGAAAAAGACCCAATCTTTGTGAATTATAACAAGAACTTCGATGGCGAACCGACTGCTATCTCAAATCCTGAATTGATGACCAGACAAAAGTGGCATCATGGGCATAATTATAGTGTACATTTCGGAATTCCACGAATTGGCTATCAGAAAGGGGGTAAAGCAGCACTTTGGAATGACGAAGAAATGGCAGATGTTTTTCTTCAAAAGTCATTAAATTTCATTGAAAATAACAGTAAGAAGCCGTTTTTTCTATATTATGCTCTACATCAGCCTCATGTTCCTCGTACTCCACACCCTCGTTTTGCAGGTAAATCTGGTCTGGGGCCTCGTGGTGATGTTATTCTCGAAGCTGACTGGTGTGTAGGCGAAATCCTAAAAAAATTAGAGGCAGAGGGATTAGATAAAAATACTTTGATTATCCTTTCGAGCGATAACGGGCCTGTGCTAAACGATGGCTATTATGATGATGCTGTCGAAAAATTGGGCAATCATACGCCTTCGGGTGGGCTTCGTGGCGGAAAATATAGTTTGTATGAAGCCGGTACGAGAGTTCCGTTTTTGGCATATTGGAATGGTAAAATCAAACCGCAAGTTTCGGATGCTTTGGTTTGTCAGATTGATTTTTTAGCATCTTTTGCTGCTTTGGTGGGCCAGCAAATACCATCAAATGATAGTCAGAATATGTTAGATGCGTTTTTGGGTAAAACCAAAAAAGGAAGAAGCAATTTGGTCATCGAAGCATCAACGAGGTTAGCTTTTCGTAGCGGTGATTGGGCTATGATTCCACCCTACAAGGGTAATGCTGTTTCAAAAGATGTAAATATTGAATTAGGTAATTCTATTGATTATCAGTTATTTAACTTAAAGTCTGATATTTCGGAGAAGGATAATTTAGCTAAAACAAATCCGAAAAAATTAGAAGAAATGAAAAGCCTTATGAAGCAAATCGTTGGGAATAAATACGATTTTGAAGTAAACAAATAGAACTAAAGTAAATAACGTGAGTTACGGATTGCCTTCTTGACTTTGTAGGTTTAAATAAGGTTTTTAAAAGGGTATAGGCGAATCAACCGAGCAAAATTGCGTTCTTAGAATCAACTGGTTGAAGACTTATTGCATAGCGATACGTCTTCGACCACAATATAACGGCAGTCTCCCGACTGCATTTCAAATAAACACTAAAACTACCCAAGTACTTCCCTCACCACTTTACCGCTCACATCGGTCAATCTGAAATTCCTTCCTTGAAACGGAAAAGTGAACTGCTCGTGGTCGAAGCCCATCAGGTGCATGATGGTTGCTTGTAGGTCGTGGATATGGGTTTTGCCTTTGATTCCGTAATAACCGATTTCATCGGTTTCGCCGTGCGAATACCCCTTTTTGAGGCCTGCTCCTGCCATAAACATCGTGAAAGCATCTACGTGGTGGTCACGCCCTTTCAAATGTGTGTTGTTATCGCCCGCACGGTTTTCCATCATGGGCGTGCGTCCAAATTCTCCACCCCAAACAATCAACGTTTCATCGAGCAGCCCTCGTTGTTTGAGGTCGTTGATAAGAGCCGTCAGCGGTTTGTCGATGTACTCTACATTTCTCCGCAGACCAATATCTACACCGCTACCTTCGTCGGTGCCGTGGTTATCCCAGCGACGGTCGAATAACTGAACCACCCGAACCCCTTTTTCGATGAGTTTACGAGCCAAAAGGCAGTTATTGGCAAAAGTCGCCTTGCCCATTTCGATACCGTACATTTCATGGATGTAGGCTGGTTCGTCGGCAATATCCATCGTTTCGGGTACTTCGGCTTGCATCCTAAACGCCATTTCGTATTGCGAGATTCGAGTCAAAGTCTCCGGGTCGCCGATTTCATCGTAGGTAAGTTGATTGATTTTATTTATCGTCTCGATTGATTTTTTTCGTAAATCTGTATCAATATCGCTTGGGTTATTGATATACAAAACTGGGTCGCCTTTTGAGCGGCACTGCACTCCCTGATACACCGAAGGCAGGAAACCATTGCCCCATAGGTATTTGCCAGCACTCGGCTCCGAACCCGAAACCAAGACAACGTAAGCAGGTAAATTCTGATTGGCAGAACCCAAACCGTAGGTTATCCACGAACCCAAACTCGGACGCCCAACCCTTGCACTACCCGTGTGCATAAAAAGCTGTGCAGGAGCATGGTTGAACTCGTCGGTGTGCATGGCTTTCAAAAAAGTTAAATCATCGGCGAGTTGAGGCAAATGTTTGAAATAATCAGAAAACCATGCTCCAGATTGCCCATATTGCTGAAAAGTCGCCTGCGGACCGAGCATTTTGGGCGTGCCTTTGATGAAGGCAAATCTTTTGCCCTCCAACAAAGATGACGGACAAAGCTGACCATCTAACTTGGATAATTCGGGTTTATAGTCGAACAACTCAAGCTGTGACGGAGCCCCCTCCATGTGCAAAAAGATAATATTTTTTGCTTTGGCCGGAAAATGCGGCGGCTTGACCGCAAAAGGGTTTTCTTCTACGATTGGCTTTTTTGAATCACCACCAAAACATCCGCCCAAAACCGAGCCTAAAACCAATCCACCCAGACCAGAAGTGCATTTTTTTAGGAAATGACGGCGGGTGTTGAATGCTGCTTCGTCGAAGAAGGCTTCTTGTGCAATACTTGTTCTTTTCATTTGGTCAGAAATTCGTCTAAATTCAACATGGCATTGGCCGTAACGGTCAGGGCTAAGTATTCGGCATTTGGTTTTTTCTTTTTCTTGAAATCGAAATAGGCCTCTTGGAATAGCTGCCCCAGAAGCTGTGTTTTTTGTTTGGCTGGATTTTTCTGAAATATCTGATAATACCCCGCATTGATTTTCTGCTCAATTTTGGGCGTTTTTGTTTCCATCATTTTCATCGCAATTTTTTGGGCTGCTGCGTAATAAACCGTATCGTTTAGCGATGTGAGGGCTTGCAATGGCGTATTAGTACGAACCCTGCGAGAAATACAGACGTTGCGTTGAGGGCTATCGAAGGTAATCATCGAAGGGTATGGATTGGTGCGTCGCCAGTACGTGTAAACTGCTCTACGATAAAGGTTTTGGGTTGGTTCTTTACGCCAACTTTCGTCGGTTGGATTTGGCGGACGAACGCTCGGGCCATACATTTCAGGATTCAACAATCCACTCACCAAAAGAGCTTGGTCTCTGATTTGCTCGGCCGATAATCTCACCCTCGGACCACGAGCCAAAAGCAGGTTTCGAGGGTCTTTTTCTTGTAATTCTTTGGTAATGATGGCCGATTGCCGATAGGTTGCCGACATCACCATTGTTTTGAGGAGTTTTTTGATGCTCCAGTTATAATCATTGATGAATCGAACGGCAAGCCAGTCCAAAAGTTCGGGATGCGTAGGTTTTGCTCCCATACTTCCGAAATCTTCGAGCGATTCTACCAAACCAATTCCGAAGAGTTGCTCCCAAAAACGATTGACAATTACTCGGCCAGTCAACGGATTTTCTTTACTTACCAACCATTGCCCAAGCCCTAAGCGATTGTTGCTGTAATTTTTGATACTCGGTAGCGATTTCGGAACGTCGGGCGATACCTCTTGCCCTTTGGTAAGCCAATTTCCACGAATAAAAACGTGGGTTTTTCTGGCTCTCGTAGTCGGTCGGTCGAGCATGATTGGGGTCGGAATTGCTTCAACTTCGGCCAATTTTTGTAGAGAATCTTGAAATGCCTTCGGCATTGCATTCTTCGGAGCTTTATCCGAAATCAAATCCATCCAATCGAGATGAATTAAATCTGTCCAAAAGTTTTTGCCTTTTCTGTAAACCAAATACACATCATGCACCCCTTTTGTGGGTTTGACTTTTCCCGACGATGTCGTGTATTGACTCCAAGCATACCAACCCGAATTGACCGTTTTTTCGCTACATTTGGTTTCTACACGACTGATTAATTCACCATCCGATTTATCTAATCGCATCTCAATAAAAGCATTTTCGGCACCACTTTGATAGCGGTAATTGACCGCCGTAATATTACTCAAATCAACGTCTTCGTAAACCGTGTATGCACCTTCGGTGGTTTGCATAATGGTTTTTTGGTTGTTCCAGAGTTCGATGTGGCGGCTGGTGCTGTCAAAATCCTCGGCTTCGATGCGGTAGTATCCCATTTTTCGTAGAAAATCCTGCCTCTTATCGTCCAAAAGCCTCTTTTTTTCATCAACTTGTACTGGGGCTTGCTTGTGCAACCATGCCAAAAGCCGATTTACTTCTTGCTCTTTGGTTTTGGTAAAAGTCTTTAAATGAGGTTTTTCGTTGTATAAATCTCGGTCTTGGGTATTATTAAAAAACGCCATCAGCCGATAAAAATCTTCGTGTCGGAATGGGTCATAAGGATGGCTATGACATTGCACGCAAGACATCGTAGTTCCTTGCCAAACCTCCATCGTGGTCGAAACACGGTCGAATAAAGCCATATTTCTAAATTCTTCGTCGTTGGTACCGCCTTCGTCATTGGCCATTGTGTTGCGGTGGAATGCCGTCGCGATAAGTCGATTTTCAAATTCTTCAACTGGCTCACTGCCTTTGGGTTGAATCAAGTCGCCAGCTAATTGTTGAACCGTGAATTGGTCGAAAGGCATATCTCGATTAAATGCCCGAATGACCCAGTCTCGGTACTTCCAGATACTACGGTCGAGGTCTTTTTCGTAGCCTTTTGAATCGGCATAGCGAGCCAAATCGAGCCACATAGTAGCCCATCGCTCACCAAAGGCGGGAGATTTGAGCAATCTATCAACTTGTTTTTCGTAAGCATTTGTCGAATTGTCTTTGAGAAAGTCGGCTGTCTCTTGGGCGGTAGGAGGGAGGCCGACCAAATCTAAACTTAATCGGCGAAGCAAATCGGCTTTGTCGGCTTCTTCTGAAGGTTTTAAGTTTTCGGATGCCAATTTTTGAAAAATGAAATTATCAATGCCATTGACTGCCCAGTCTTTGCCGGCATCAGGTGGGGTAATATCAGTTCGGGGTTTGATGTATGCCCAGTGGTCTTCCCATTTGGCTCCTTCGTTTATCCATTGTTCGATTTTACTGATTTCTTCATCGGTCAGTGGCTCTTTTTCTTTGGGCATTCGCAACTCTGGGTCGTGTGTTTTGATGCGTTTGATGAGTTCTGAATTATCGGCATCGTACGGAATGATGGCGTATTTGCCCGATTTGGCTTTGGCGTAGGCTTCTTCTGGAAATAATAAACTGAAATTGCCACTTTTCTTAACTCCTCCGTGGCAGACAATACATTTCTTATTAAAAATCGGGCGGATTTCTTCGTTATAACTGATTTTATCTCCTCCAAATTTGAGATAAGAAACAGCTGCGATAACCGGAAGCAGCACTGCCGCCAGCCATTTCAATTTAAGTGAATCCATCTTTAAGGTCGATAGATGAAGATTGTAAATACGGTTGAATAAGTTGCACTAATATAGTAAAAATCAGTGCATTATGAAAGCAGAGGAGAATTTTTGTAATCAGAAATAATTTACAGGAATTTACCTTTCAAAGTAAATCTTTTGTCTTCAAATTATCAATTATTCCATTTCGGTTGATAAAATCGTATTTTTAATTTTACCACTAAGTTTACATAGAACACATAGGTACACTCAGGTTGATTATTTCTTAGTGAAACTTTGTGTCCTAAGTTCCTTAGTGGTGATTTTGTTTTTTACGTTCTATTACCCGAAAGAGAATAAGATTTTCTTAGGTAAGTAATTATCGAAATATTATAAGGGGTATTTTGCCCTGCTTTAAATTGCTTTTCTTCGATGACTTCAAAGTCTGATTCATCGAATTCGGGAAAGAACGCATCTCCTTCAAAAATCCCATGAACAATTGTCAGTACAATTTTATCGGCCGATGGTAGAGCCAGTCTAAAGATTTCTTCACCACCCAAAACATACACTTCTTCTTGGTCTTGGCATTTAGCAAAAGCTTCTTCGAGACTACCGACGACTTCAAAGCCTTCATCGACTACGTAATCTTTTTGTCGAGTTATGACATAATTACCAGCCTCCGACCACAATCTATGCGGATTATCGTAGCTTTTACGGCCCATAATCATTTTTTTGCCAGCCGTAACCGCTTTCAGGTTATCCCAATCGGCGGCTATGGGTTGCCACGGCAGTTGGTTGTGGAGTCCGATGGCTCGGTTTTCGGACATGGCGGCAATAAGAGAGATTTGCATGATGTTAATAAATTTGTCAAGGTGCGTGATAGACCGAATCTACCACACACACCTGTGAGGTTTTACGGAATTAGTACTTCACCACTTTACGACTAAATGTCTTTTTGTATGTCTGGATTTTGAGTATATACATTCCGTAACTCACATCAAAAAAATTACGATTTAGTGGAGTATTCAAATCTACAATAGCTGAGCGAATGACCTTACCACCAGTATCGAATAATGTAAGTGTAACGGGGTATTTGCTCAATGCCTCGTCAATCGCAACGGTTATGTTTGAATTGCTCGGAATCGGATACACATTTACCAAATCTTCGATGGCAGATTCTGGATAAACTTTTATGATGGCATTTCCCGATACATCGCCTTCGCCACAAACATTAGAAACCGTCTCTAATACAAAATTACTGGTAGATTGGGGTTTAACTTTTATACTAACGGGGTTATTGGTTGTCGAAAGTTGCTGCCCGTCCGATACCTTAAATGTCCAAGGGGATTCGCCCGTAAACGAAACTTTTATTTCGCTTTCATCGCCTTCTATAATTGATTTTTCGCCTTGAATCGTAGCGGTAGGTAGCGGCCTAACCTTGATGCTTACAGGCGAAAAACTACCCTCAACCTGCGGATTTATTCCGCTTACTTTTACATAATATTTATCGCGAGCAGGTACACTTTTAGGAATTTGTGCCGTAACGGGGCTGTTGCCATTGGTTACGAATAATTCATACGCTTTGGCACTGGATGTAGTATCTGAATAAAGTGTAACCTTAAACTGATTATTTGCCCTAAATTTGGATTGCTGAACATTGAAACCAACGCTAAAGCTTTTGCCTTGACAGACGCTGGTTTCGCTTGTGAGCCCAGTTTTGATGATTGGTAAAGGCAAAATATTAAAAGTGGCTCGGCCAGTGTTGGAACCTATTCCGCAGTTTGAGGTTACCGTACTAATTGTAAATGTTTGATTGCGGACGTTTGCTTTTTTATCAATTAAAAACGGACTGGTTTTGATATTGTTATACCTTGAGCCGTCTGAGAGTTGGAGGTTCCACGGAGATTCGCCTGTAAAATCAACTTTCATTCCGATTGGTTCGGTTTCATATACATCGTCATTTCCGCCCGAAATGGTAGCGTTTACCGATTCTTTGAGTGAGAAACTATTACTTTCGGTTGTCAGGTAGGGGCTTTGTGAAATAATCTTGACCTTATAATCGCCGTTTTTAGGAGCATCGGATGGAATAGTGAATAGCAAATTACTGTTTTCGACCGAGCCATTCAGAACTCTACTAAAATTACTTTTTGAATCGTTGATTTGGGCTAAAATAGGGTTTTTTGTAGCCTGAGAGCCATCAAACGAAATCGGAACCGAAAGTGTACTGCCTACACAAGCATCATTAATATTGCCGATAAACATTTTATTGGCACGTGGTGCTACTACTTTGACGGTTGGGCTACCCATGAAAATATCGTTTCCACAATAGCCTGTTCGCAGGCCAGAGATTCGGTAAGTCGTCGTAGTGAGTGGTTTTACTTTTATGTAGTATTCTTCGGCATTGATGTTGACGTAGTCGGTATTATCGGATAATCTAAATGATGAGCCAAAAACAAACCCTTTCCTCGTGACTTTTAGAGTTGCGGTTTCGCCTCTTATAATCTCGGTATCGCCCGAAAGTTCGGCTATACCCTGACCAAATATCGGAAACGAATTGGAAATAACCTCAACCGATGGACTACTCGAAATTATCTTGATTTTATACACACCTTCATTGACTTGTGAAGGAATCGTAACCGTAAAAGGCGTGTTTTTGGCTATGCCCAGATGAGTTACGAATTGGTCATTCAAATCAACTAATTGGGCCGTGTAGTAGTTTTCGGGGTTTAATTTACCCACAACATTGAGGTTGATACTAAAACCATAACCTTTACAAGTAGAGAAAACACTTTCTTTAAAGCTAAGATTTGGTCGGTTGGAATCTTCGGGCAAGACCGTAATGGTTGCTTTGCCACTAATATTGCCGTTTCCGCAGCCTGAGTTTCTTACATAATTTAAACTAAATGTAGTAGTACTTTCCAATGGCTTTGTTTTAACAGTAAATGTGCTTGTTTGGTCGCGTGTATTGGTGTTGGTACTAAAACTATTGCTGGTATGAAAATTATTGATTTGATAGTTCCACATGCCGCCTCCAGTGAGTCGGATAACCAAATTAGCGGTTTGCCCTTTGCTTATGGTTGCATCGCCCGAAATCGTGGCTGTTGGGGCATCATTGACTCTAAAACGGTTGGTTTGGCCAGTAATTACCGGATTCAGTGAACGGACCCTTACCGCATAGGATTGATTTGTGGTGATGTTATCGGGAATGGTTACATTCAGATTATTGAATTTTGTTCTGCCCAATTCGGCAACTGGGGTTCCAGTAATATCTACAAGCTCGGCAACGAATGTATTAGATTCACTAAAGAAACCTTTAGTAGAGAAAAATAAACTTAGATTTGTACCCCTGCAGACGCCGTATAAGTCGAGCGATGATGAATTCATGTTCGAGATACTCGGAACAATCTCATACAATTGGTTTGAATCGTTGGTAAGATATACTACGTAATCTTCGGTTTCGCCATCTTCTGAAACCCCACAAGGATTATCAAGGTTGGTTTCGTTGGCAGCATCGTAAAAAGTGCGGATTCTCATTCGGGTAAATCCATCTTTAGCAGATTGAGGAATAGTTAGATTTGTTCCAACCGAGAATTCGCCACGTGTAATTATCATTTCGTCTTTGGTAAATTGATAATCCTGATTGTAATCAATCCAAGCTCTGATTGGGGTATTCCAGCCGCCACCCCCGGCCTCGTCGCCATCGACATAAGCCGCAACCGTGAGGTAATATTGTTTTTGTTTTTGGATATAGATGGTATGGTTGGTTTGGTCGGTATAACCGTTTTGTCCGACAGCAAAATCGAAAGAACTAAATATTCTGGTTCCGCGTTCGTTAAAAAGCCTAACTCTTGAGGTAAAATACTGTCCTCTGTTAGACCTTGCCGATGCAGAGCAATAAGCCGATGCATTGGCTTTAAATTCTACCCAAACTCTACCATCTTTGTTGCCTTCTCCGCATTCGTTTTTGGCCGAAACGATTGAATAATAATCTGTTTTGGTAGGTTTGAATGCAAGTTTTTGTTGTAAGGCATTGATTTGTAGAGAAGTGCCATCCGACAAAGTAAGGTTGATTGGTAATGTCCCCGAAATCTCCATCGGTATAGCCGTTTCAAAATTAGCATTACCATACCCGTAACCCGAAATTCGGACTATTGGAGCCGATTTGATTTCGAATTCGTTACTTTCAGAACCTATTAATTTTTGACTTACCGAAACAACCCGCAATTTATAACCATCGCCGGTTGGTGTTCCTTGTGGTATTGTTACTTCTAATGGGCTGCTTGAACCAGTGGTCGGGATGTCTATGTATTCGTTTTTAGAATTACCTAATTGAACAACTAATTGTCCTGAAATGCCGATTTGGTCTTGTTCAAAACCAACTTTTATTTTCTGACCAGTACAAATGTTCCGTTGGGTGATAAAACCAGTCTTGATTGGGTTCTGTACCTTGATTGTCGCTTCTCCCGAAATCTCAGCATTTGCACCGCAAAAAGCGTTGTTGGCTGCCGAAATTCTGTATTGGGTATCTTGCTCAGGCTTTATGGTTAATCTGTACGGGCTTGTTGACGAACTGATTTCTTTGCCGTCAGATAATTTAAAGCTAAATGGGGTGTAATTTGAGGTAACTTCGATGGTTGATTCTTGACCTCGAAGAATATTTCGACTCCCCGAAACACTAACCAAAAAAGGCTCTCGAAGCCTGATTTTGGGAGATAGATATTCGGTTGAAGGACTTGTACTCGATACTTTTATCTGGTAATCTTTGCCTACAATAAGGTTTTCGGGTAGAACGATTCGGATGGCATCATTTCTAATCGAAGTGTGTTTTACTTCGATTGCTTGACCAGATTCGCCATCGATGATATTTACTTTGTAAGTGTTATTTGTCGCTAAAATGCCGTCGGCGAAAATCGGAAGTGTGAGTTCTTGTTTGGCACAAAAACTACTTGGTAGATTCGATACCGTAATTTTTCGTGCTTGCGGACGTGCAAAAACGCTAATGGTTGCTTCGCCGCTGGCGGTACCTTCGCCACAAATATTGGTTATTGATGAGATTTTGTAAGTAGCGGTTCTGGATGGATTTAAGGAATAGGTGACCGGCGAATAAATATCAGAGATGCGATAATTATAGTTAACTCCGGTCGAAGAAGTAATGCGTATATCGGCACTGCCGCCCGAATGCGATAGGTAAATTTTACCTATTTCGCCCTCAAAAATGTTTTCGTTACCCGAAATCGTCACTTTGGCCGGATGGGTCACTCTAAATGTTTCGGCAGTAAGTGTGCCTCTGATAGACTCATCTTCAGAAACCACTTGTAATCTGTACGAAAAAAAGTAAGGTGCATTGTTCGGAATCTTACATTCGATGGGGCTTGTAGAACCTGAACCTATCTCTCCTGCAAAATCGCTTCTCTCTGAAATCAATAATACTTTATATTTTGTACCTGCTGCTACATTTCCAGTCGTCGAAAATGGTACAGAGATAGTTTCGCCTAAACAGGCTGCCGAAAACCTTGAGTTGTTTTTGGTTGGAGCCGCAGTTGTTACGGTGATAGATTGCTCACCTTGGCCAGTAATTGTGTATCTTTTGTTGGAGTCTCTATCGGGGCTAATGCGAGTCAATACCCCAAAAGATGCTACTCGATGCTGTCCTGCTGTTAGAAAATTCCCACAACCTCTGTAATACGACATCGTATTGCCAGTTTGAGGTTTAAACTTTTCGTTATTTGCATCTACGTAGTCATAATTAAACCCACAATCAACCCCACCGATAAATATGATTCTTCCGTATGGGTCGGCGGGGGTATCACAAATCATATCGCCCGCGTATGAGCAGTTTGCTCCTTCTCCTCTTGTTACCAATTCGGCCAATCGGCTATCCCAAGCGTCCTGAAAAGTATGCCAAAGCCCCATGTAATGCCCCATTTCGTGAGGTACTACTCTTTTTACCATGTCTGAGATATTGGCATAATACACAAAAATACGGTTGGTGTTTCGGTCGGTTGACGGGAAATAAGCGTATCCGCCGATATTGTCGGCAAATTCGCTTACAAAGTATAGATTGATGGCATTTCGTACATCGTATCGAGCCGTCAATTCGCCTTCGTGAGCATCCGAGTCGAAAATAAAGTACTTGTCATTATCAATATAGTTAGGCGTATTGCCACTGATAAAAAACTGAATCCCAGCTCCAATATATTGCTTATTGAGTGTATCAAAAACTGCGTTTAGTGTACTGGTATCGAACCCTCCAGAACCATCGCTCTTGCGAACAATGTGGGGCTTAACCGCAATATTGATGATTTTATTGGTATTGATTTTGGCATTTCTGAAACTTTCGGAATTTACCAGTCGAGACATCTCAAGTCGCTGACTTTCAGTAGGTTCGGCGGTGCGGCACCACTTTGAGTGTTGTGAATAAGCAAAATTGAAAGTAAAAAAGCAAATGAGCCAAGGTAGAAGTAGATGCTTCATAAGATTTGTGGAGTAATACTTGCAGTGATTCTTTAAAATTTATGTGTGCGTAAAGTTAATATTAAAACTGTTTTTGAGAAGTTTTTATACTAATTATTTGTTGAATCGACAGAATTATTTTTTTGAGGTATTTCTACGATTGTTTGGCACAACATGGATACTTAGGATTCGTTTGCTTTCTTGCCGAACTGTGAATGTATTTTTGTGTTTCCAGATTTTGTCTTTGGCAATTTTGGTTGCTTTTTCGAAATCTACGATGGGCGAGGGGTAATCTACACCGATTTGCAAGTTATATAAATTTTGTTCCATTGGAGTCATCAACCACGGTTGGTGGATGAATTGTTTGGGGCAGTTTGCCAATTCGGGAATCCATTGTTTGATGAAAATGCCTTCGGGGTCTTTTTCTTCGGATTGTTTGATTGGATTATAAACCCGAACGGTATTCATACCCGTTACACCAGCTTGCATCTGAAACTGCGGATAGTGAATTCCTACTTCAAAATCTAAAAATAACCTCGCCAAATGATGTACACCAACCCGCCAATCCTGAAAAAGCGTGTGCGTAAGAAACGAAACCAACATGGCTCGCATCCTGAAATTGATATAGCCAGTTTGGTGCAGACATCGCATACAGGCATCAATCAGCGGGTAACCAGTTTGTCCATTTGCCCATGCTTCGTAGTATTCTTTGTTAAATTCTCGCCCCAAATCATTGTATCCACGGTTTAGATTTTCAAACTCCATTCGGTCTTCCATTTCAAATTTTTGGATAAAATGACAATGCCAACGCAGTCTCGAACCAAAATTATCTAAATGAAAGCGGTGTTCGGATGTTTTTCGGGCTTTTAGCATGGCCTGATAAACTTGCCGAACCGACAGATTTCCCCACGCAATGTAGGGCGAAAGCCGACTACAACCTCGGCGACTTTCGAGAGGTTTTGATAGCGAATGAGTATATTGAGCAACCCGCTCGTTCAGAAAATTATGGAGATACCGATGGGCGAAAACTTCTCCACCAGGCTGAAAATCTTTGTTATTTGATTCAAAATTAGGCTTGAATTCGTATTTTTCGATGAATTCTATTGGTAATTCAAAATGAAGATTTGACAGTTTCGATAGGTTTGGAGTCGCTTGCTTTTGGTGCATAAACTGATGCCAACGCTCGGCCCAATCTTCACGATTTTTTAGTTTTCGGATAACGCCATTTGTCTGAAACTCTTGCCAAATGATTTTATAATTTGTACAGAAATTTTTTACGTTTTTATCTCTATCGTAGGTCAGACGGATTCCCGTTTCTTCGTATGAGAAAATTTTATCAATGGATTCTATCTGGTTGATTTCGTTTAGAACCTCAACGACTTCGCTGTGAAGAATGTAAATGCTTGATTTGTAAGGTTTTAGTTGGTTGTTTAGGTCTTGAAGAGATTGAAAGACGAATCGCCAATGTCGCTCCGAGTAGTGTAAGTCAGTCATTAGCGATGGCTCAAAAATATACAATAGAATCAAGGGTTTTTGGTCTTCGATGGCTGTTTTGAGCGGTTCGTGGTCGTGCAGACGTAAATCTCTTTTAAACCAAACAATATTCATAAATGACCTACTAAAGTGTTATTCTTTGCAAGTCTAACCAATAATTTGGATGTATTGTTTTGGCGATTGATGAGCAGATTCTGAAACTTATCCAAATAAAAAACCTGCACAACGAACACTTGTGCAGGTTTGATTATTATTAAAAGGATTTTAAACCTTTAAACATCACAAATCAAAACACCTTCTTTAAGCGAAGCCAATTTATCGGCTCTTGCAGGAACAAATTCTTGACCCACAAAACCTTTGTAACCAGTTTCTACGATGGCCTTCATGATGGCAGGATAATTTAATTCTTGCGTATCATTGATTTCGTTACGACCCGGAACACCGCCAGTATGGTAGTGGCTGATGTACTGATAGTACTTTTTGATGGTTGCGATTACGTCTCCTTCCATGATTTGCATGTGGTAGATGTCGTAAAGTAATTTGAAGTAGTCAGACCCCACCATTTCGCAAAGCACAACGCCCCATTCGGTATGGTCGCATTGATAATCTTTGTGGTTTACTTTTGAGTTCAAAAGCTCCATCGAGAGCGTAACTTTATGTTTTTCGGCGGTTTTGATTACTCGCTGAATACCTTTTTTACAATTCAATAGACCTTCTTCGTCCGACATTCCATCACGATTTCCCGAAAAACAAATCAGGTTTTTGATACCTGCATTGGCCGCTTTCGGAATCAAATCTTCGTAAAAAGCCACCAATTGGTCGTGGTTTTTCACTTTATTAAAGAAGTTTGGTAAACCCATTCCTTTCGGATATTCTCCCCAACCGATAGCGGCTGTTAGGTCATATTTTTTCAAGATTTCCCATTCGGCAGGGCCAGTCAATTCGATACTGGCGATTCCCATTTCTTTGCTGGCTTTGCACAATGCCTCAAACTCAATGGTGTTGTAGCACCAGCGGCAAGCAGAGTGATTGATACGTCCTTTGAGAGATTCGCCCATCTGGTGGTCGGCGGCATCAAAACGGTTGGCGAGGGCATCGCCAGTTGCGAAAACGGCAGCACTACCTACGAGTTTTTTCATAGCGTTTCGGCGAGAGGTTTCCATTTTTTATGAATATTTAAGGATTGAATAAATTTTTCTGAATAGGACTGCATATTATACAATTTTGGTGGGATTACAAAATCGAAAATCACAATTCAGAAATTCAAAAACTTCTTAAACAAAATACCGAAACCTGTAAAGACAATACCGAGGCCTCCACAAACCAAGATTTTGAGCCAACTATAACCCAAATTGGCGTTGTCGGGATTGTTTGGGTCGTAGTAAACGGTTACTTCTTCGCCAATTTCATAAGCAGGTGGACGTGAATATACATCGTGGTAATAGAGCCTTAATCTGCCGTCGTCGGGGCGGTATTCGATAACAGGTGCTACCGTACGGTTGCTTTGTCTGGAGCGTCCTTCATAATCAATGACTCGCCCAAGAGTCGTTTTGTATTTCTGAACCGAATCTCGGCTGTCAATCCAAAAATAGACCGAGCCAATCAAAAACGGAATCCCAATCCAGAGAAAAACGTTTGCAAAATTCCTCTCCCAAAATGACTTGGGTCGAGGAGTGAAAGATGGGAGTTTTGAGCTTGTTTTCATCATGTTTTTATCTCCACGGAGCTTTTTGATAATAAGTTACGTATGGGTCGCCATCAATGATTATCATCGGTTCACCGTTTTTCGGGTGATTCCTTTTCTCAAACGAATAAACTTTGTAGCCTTCGGTTTGAGATTGTACCTGAATCTGATTGCCCGCCAATCGCCAAGTGCCTCTATCCGAACTCTGGCTCGACGAACCACCATAGCCACCTCCGCCGTATCCGCTGATTGAGCCTTCGGCGTAGTACTCATAAGTGCCATTGCCATTGATGACAATACAACGGCTGTATGAACTCGTAGCACTCGGATTATTGAGCGAACTCACATAACACCATTTACCTACGAGCGATTGGTCGATTCCGCCAGTGGTATTTTGCTGATAACCACCCGATTGTGCTGGCTTTGTGTTAGAGTATGCCGTTCCTTTTTGTAGCATAACGGTTGTGCCATTGCCGCTGAGTGTCAGGTAATTACCACTGACCGAAAACTGCATTTGACTTGTGCCACCACTGCCCGAGATATTGAGCGTGTTACCCGATACGGTGTACGAAAACGGAATATTATTGTACGAACCCTGCCCATTGGCTTGCAATGTCATCGTTTCGCCATTGCCCGACCAAGTTCCTACTATTGCGGTATTACTACTACTGCCCGAACTCGCTGGTTTTGAAGGGTTTGGGGTAGTCGTGGTACTATTATTAGTGGCTATACTTCCGCCTTTGGTAAAAGTGATGGCTTCGTCTAAATCTCCGCCCGAAAGCATAAGCGAATTTCCATTGAGTTTGTATTGGTACTGTGTTGTTTGTCCAGCTTCTTTGATGTTTAGGCTCGTGGCGGTTGAGGTATAAGTGATTTTTTCTCCGTCGAAACTACCGCTGCCATCGGCATTGAGTACCAACACCATATCGAACCCAAAAGAGTTATTCGACCATTTACCAACCAACGAGCTACTCGCTGAGGTTTTGGTTTTTGCCCCAATCTGAGCGAAAGTGGCAACCGAAATCATTAATAAAAAGAGTGTTTTCATGGCTATTCTTCGTAAGTAATTAAAATTTTAAAAGGTTTAGATAGAATGTTAGAACTGCTGCCCGCTTTATTCCAGATGTAAATGTCGGTTCCAGATAAATACCAATTAAACAAGTAGCCATTTGAGCCGTCATAAGATGGTGGAATATAGCTTCCAGTTCCATATTCAACCATCACAGTTATTGATATTATCTTACTATTGGTCAAACCATGAACCAACGAAACGCTTCCACCATCAACATTTGAAGTTATGCCAGTGAGTTTCTTTGTTTTAATAGCTGGTGCATCATTGCCCATTTTGGTAAAACCACCGATTTCGACTCGGTTTGATTGTAAGCTAATTTTTTGGTTTTCTTTGTTTTCTAAGGCTACTTCTCCTGTTTCGTTGAGTGTAATCGTAAAGCCATCAGTAGCACTCGAACCCGTTGGAATATTACTAAGTCTGAGTTGTGTTGAGGTAAACTCTTGTCGGTGAATATGTAAATCCGATTGACCGGGAAGGGTGTTTAGTCCGATACCGACTCGATTATTGGCATAAAGAGTTAAGAATCCTGAGTTGTTGCTTCCTAAATAAAAGTTTGAATTTTCTCGATTTACGAATGTTGCACCATTATTTGCCGAAATAAGTGCGATTCCATCAGTAAATGTGGAACCAACAGACGAATTATTAAGCAAAAAAGCAGAAGATGTGCCGTTTTTGTACACGTGTACATCGGCATTTATCGTATTTGTGCCAATTCCTACTTTTCCATTTTCGTCAATTGCCATTCTCAATGTGGCATTTGTACCAAAATATAGCGGTTTATTTTCATTATTATACAATATTCCGTTCAGAAAATCATCAAAACCTACCAATAACCCATCGGAGTTTGTGATACCCGAAATACTATTTGTAACTCTAATAAAATTATCGGCAGTTCCATTATCATTTTGGTTGTGTACGTGAAGTGGGCTTAAAGGCGATTTTGTGCCGATACCTACTCGTCCATGAATCCCCAGATATTTGAGATTGAAATCGCCCCAGATTAATGGGTTTGGCGTATCCGAATTAGCAATAAATAACTTATTTGTCTTACTGATTGCACCTCTGCCAGCCATATAACCAATAAAAACCCCTGCCGAATCTTCGGGGTTGTAGATACTACCCAAATGCTCACCAGCTCTATGACCTACGGCAGTATTTCTGTTTCCGAAACTCGAAGAACCAAGTGCTCTATAACCAATTGCAATATTTTCGCTTGAGGTTAGATGAGACCCTGAACTATACCCAATTACTACATTTGAATGCCCATTGAGGTTATTATAAAATGCTAAACTTCCGAGAGCGGTATTCCAGTTACCACCTTTATTCTGAGCCATCGCTTCGTACCCAACGGCTGTATTATAAAGACCGTATGGGTTACTCGTAAAAGCATGATTTAATGTATTGTTGCGGAGGGTACCAGTGCCGACGGCCGTATTTCTACCACCAATCCCTGTTATGCCATAGAAATTGTTTTTTAGGGCATCATCGCCAATTGAGAGGTTTTCATTATATCCAGGCGAATTTTGTTTATTTGAACTAATCTCGCCTGGCAGAATAGTTACACTTTGGCTATTATTTTGGATAATGTATTTCTGACCAATACTGAATGGTGTATTAGCCAAAAATAGAAGCAGGACTATAATTGTCTTTTTCATGGTAAAGTAATTTTTAAATTCGATAACCTAAGATTTGCCCGAGAAGAGCATACCACCCGATTTTGAAACTTGGTATTCCGAGTAGTCTCACAATAAGCATAGAAAGGTAAATTCGTGATGAAACAGGATACCTTATGTTAATTTTGTTGAGCCTTACAAGCAATTCAATTTCTTCTTGCATTTGATTGGTAATGAATTTTGAATCAAATTCAAGATTAAATTTGCTAAAAATCTCCTTGAGGTTTATTTCAGATTTGGCAGACATACTTGCTCGTAATTCTGATACAAATAACCCTCAAATAATTGCTTAAATACAATACCTCAAATGCGGTATTTTGCTAAATTGCGACCATGAAACCCAAGAAGAACATATTTTTGTTGCTATTTCTGCACGTCTTGAGCTTTTCGTTTGCTCAGACGAAGTTGGGTAAAGATTTTGCGAAAATTACGATTAAAGACGGTATCGAAACCTTTGAAGACCCATCTGCTAATCTGAAAATCGATGAGGTTTTGCAAAAGAATTTTCAAAAATCACCAAGTCCGATTCCGAATTTTGGTTGGGGGAAATCTGTCGGATGGGTGAGATTCTCGGTTGAGAATCTAAGCAATCAAAATGGTAAAGTATTGTTGCATATCAATTCGGCTATTTTTGATAACCTTAATTATTATTTGGTAAAAGACGAACAAATTACAGCTAAATACGAACATCTCGGCAGCCTTGTGCCGCCCGAAAAAAGAGCGTATTGGCATCGCGATTTTGTTTTTCCGATGGATTTAGAACCCAATGCCAACTACACGATTTATCTGAGCGGAAGAACTCAACTCAATAACCTAAAATTCCCGATTGAGATTTGGCAAGAAAGTGCATTCACAAAATCCGAAAAATCGAGCAATCTGTTTTGGGGAGTTATCATTGGGGTATTTGTTTTGGTGGCTTTGGCTAATTTCATTTTGGGGTTTTTGATGCAAATGCGAACCTTCTACTATTATGGGGGCTATGTAGCAAGTTTGATTTTGGTTTTTCTGAATCTTGAAGGATTTCTCTACGAATACCTGCCGATTAGGCTCATCAAAGGTAGTTTTTATGATATTCACCATCTTTTCAACTACAGTACGTTCTTTTTTACGACTCTTTTTGTGGTTTCGTTTACTAAACTTTCGCTGATTGATAAACCGTATTTTGAGCGTGGGTTCAGAATCCTCCAAATGTTGTTTTGGCTGACACTGATTCCTACGATTCTGAATCCGTTATGGATTGATGATGTTTCTGATTCGTTTCTACAGATTTGGGGTTGGATTGGTCGAATCTTAATTTTGGCGATAATCATTTGGGGGATTACGACGGTTTTTGCCAGCCTCAAAAACAACCAAATGGCCAAAGTGTTTTTGCTTGCATCGGTACCACCTTTGCTTGCGTATATCATTCCGCAATACCAAATTTTTAATGTTTGGGCGGTGCAGCCGTATTCTTATTTGGTAGGCTTTTCGATAGAAATTATCATACTTTCGATAGCCATGATTTTCAAGATTCGTGCATATATATTTAACCGACAGACTGCTCAACCCAATACGGCTCTGCCGATTGAAGAAGAGAAAATCATAGAAACGCCCCATAATAGCACAATTCTTACTAAACGAGAAACCGAAATCTTGAAAGCATTTGCCAATGGGTTTACCTACCAAGAGATTTCGGATGCTATGTTTATCAGCCCACATACGGTACGAACTCACATCAAAAATATCTACCAAAAACTCGAAATAAATTCAAAAGCTGAGGCCGTACGCTACGTGATGGACAATCTGGGATAGGCATCAGTGTCTATGATTACGTTAAAAGAACTGCGTAATTCATCACTTTGGCATATTTATTGAGCAGGAATTTAGTGCATGTATCCGTTTAATAAATTTGTCATGAGAAAACTGTTTGTACTACTTCTATTTTGGAGTATTTCTGTACCACTTCTTGCCCAAGGAGACTACATACAGGTACATATTCAACAGGAATGTGTTGATGGAAAAAATAAACTCAGAATTTTACCAATCTCGCCCACGCAAAACATAGGCGATTTTAGCTACGATATTGTTCCGTTTATAGACTTCGGAGATGATTTTTTGTGCGAAGTTATCCGTACTGATAAGCCGAATGAGTTCTATATCAAAGAACCTCCACGAAACAAACACGCCAATTTCTACTTTAAAGTGAGAAAGGCAGGCTATGCCGATTTTTCGTTGAAATGGTACGTAACAACCTGCGACCACGACGGAAACCCAATCTATTGCCCAGAAAACTATCGTACTATTAAGGCCGATAAAGTTTATCATACAACTGGTGAGCCATTCAAATTGACTTATGAAGGTTGCCCTAAAGCTACGCTTGTTATCATGGATTTTATTGAAGGCTCAAACGATAGACCCAACATTGGCGATTATCTCAACCGTCTTCAACGAACCGATAACACGGTTTCGGGCATTGTACCAAATCAGCCTTTTCTTATCGGGATGTTCTGCGGCGGTCAGGGAGAATGCCACGGATATACCTCTTATACAATTACTCCCGATGGTTATTCGGTTCGGTCGGTGCCGGGAGGTTTCGTAAAACTTAAAAATTTTGGTTCGGGCAAATACGTAGGTTTCGATAGCGGAAAAGACAATATAGTGCAGTACTCCCAGACAGATGAAGCTTGGAAATTTGAGAAAGTCGAAGAACCAAATGTCTATCGAATCGTATCACAGAAAACCAGTAAATCGCTCGAAGCAATTGCCAATTGGGGAGCTACGTCTTTGCGGAATTCCAGTAATTCAGAATTACAAAAATGGCTTGTTACATTCTATAATGATGGTTCGGTTAGGATTCGCCCGAAAGTTTATCCAAATAATATCCTAAATATAGAAGGTGAGTCGAATGATGAAGGCAGAAGCATGTATGCTACCAATAATATGCCTAACAGAAGCCTCGACTATTTCAAATATTCGTTTGAAACGGGTGGCATCGACAACTCAACTTACGTAATCACGACCAATAACCCCAATCCAAACAAAACAGCATTTACGGTAGGAGAAGGAATGAGCGTAGATTTTCAGACGAGTTTTGCCCCAAATCGTAGCACACAACAAGATTGCGGTACTTTTGATAAGTCAATTTTTGAGTTACAAATGTCAGATGCAAATGGCTCGTTTAGCAACCCGCGTACACTCGCCATTACGACTATAAACAATAACGGTGGAAATCTGGGTACTTTTAATATCGGTGGACAAGTGCCAAACGATTTACCAGCGGGTACTAATTACAAAATTAGGGTAAACCGTACACAGGTTGAGCGTACATATACTCAGACACTTTCGCCCAATTGTGCCTCGAATACACCAGTGATTGTGAATGCTGAACCGATGGTTTTGGGTGGTACAAATCCTTCGGCGATTACGATTCAAACTGTGGTTGTTCCACCGCCAGGATGCCCCGAAGACTTAGACGTATCGTTTACGCTCGATGCCGCTACTCAAGACATGACCAAAGAAGCCAAACAGATAACATCGAAAAGTGTGGTAAAGAATGGTGCAAAATTGAACTTGAAAGCTTCAAAAGCAATAGACCTTCAAGATGGATTTGATGCTAAAGCCGATAGTGGTGGGCATTTTGATGCCAATCTGAGTGGTTGTAAACAATAATTTAGTTTGAAGTTCGAGGTGCAAAGAGTTTTCTTTGCACCTCGAACTTTACTCATCAAACAATTATCCTTTTATAAGTTTTGAGCTATTTTGGCTCAGAACATCCTGAATAATCTTCTTATTCTTATCCGATTTTCCTGCAAAATCTCTCATTGTTTTCTCTCCATTTATTACGTACCGATAAAGCCAAATCAGTGTAGCCGTCGGGATAATATCTGTAAACGGAATGATTTCTTCGAGGAATCCCGCAATGGCTCCAAAGGTTGTTCGGTGAACAGCAAAAATCAAAATAGACAGAATCGGGGCAATGACAATATCGCTGACTTCTGCCAAAGCAGGTAGAGCAAAACTTGCCATCCCCACAGCATCAATCGCCAAACTGGCAATCAAATCAAACTTTTTACGCTCCTCGAATTTCCGAAGAATTTGGTCGCTTTGCGAATCATTCATTTCATTAAAAATTGGTTTTAATTTTCAACGCTTTAGACGTTGGATTATTAGAAAAAGTTTCTGAAAACCGACCGATTTTTATGAATGGAGATTTTTGATGATAGAGCCGCAGTAAATGCTTATTTTGTGTTTTGATAAACCGAGTCGGACGATGGTCAGACTTCATGTTATTCTGCTAAATCAAAAATGTGATGCTAATCAGCAATCATTCGTAAATAAATAATTAATCGAAAATAGTTAATCGTTAATAGAAATAGCTAATTTATTGATTATCAGTTGTTTTGTAGTGACTAAGATACTGTTATCGGGTACTTGGCTTATTTTATTCGTTAGAAAAAGCCTGATAGTAAAGTAATTAACAGAAGAAACTTGCCGAAATTTTTACGGAGAATTTTTCAAAAATCCCCGCTTGGGCGGGGTGGGTTTGGACTGGCAAAGCCGTCCAAAGACGGGGTGGGTCTAACCAAGGTAAATTTTGAACACAATTTGACTTCGGTACAGAAGCCATAAGTAATTATCAACTTCGATTAACCGTTTATGATTATCAGATTAAGTATTTGGTTATCAGTAGTTTACAGATTCTGGCGAAAAAATATGATACCACTAGCTCATTTTATGTTTTTTGGCGAGGCTTATGGCATGGTAATTGAATAATAGATAATACAAACATCGAAAATCAAAGACATTGATTTTTATGGGTTAGGGTTTATTGTTAAACACCACGGGCACTCGACTGCTGTGGTGTTTTTTGTTTTATTCACCCGTTTGTTTTTCTTTATGAACTGCACTGAAGGCGTCACGGAGAGAAATGTTTATCTCGAATCCTAAAATCAAAATCAAAGCAACCAAATACATCCAAACCATCAATGCAATGAGCGTACCGATTGAGCCATAGAGTTTATTGTAAGAGCTAAAACTTGCCAAATAAACCGAGAAAAGGTTGGTGGCAATGATGCTCAAAACCGAAGCAATCAAAGCCCCTGTATTGAAGAATCTAAATTTCTTTTTTACGGCTGGAGCAAAATAATAAATGACACAAATCGCCAAAAAGAATATCAAGAAAATAGCCCCGTAACGTACGATTTGTAGCAAATAGAAGTTGAAATTGGCATTTAGAAGCCCTTTATCGAATAAGAAATCAATTATTAGACTGCCCACAATCAACACTACAATCGCCAAAATCAAAACCATCACGAGCAGAAATGTCAGAAAAAGGGCAATCAGTCGAGCTTTGAAATAATTGCGTTTTTCGCGGGCTTGTAGTGCCATATTAAAAGCTCGCATCAGGGCCATCATGCCATTTGTTGCCGCAAAAACCGTGAAGAAAAAACCAAAAGAAAGTACATCACTCCGGCGACGACTAACAATATCTTGAATTGTAACGGCTGTGTTTTCGTAGATACCATTTGGCATAATTTCTTTCAAAAAGACCATAATTTGCTGGTCGAGATGCTCAATCGGGATGTATGGAATCAGCGTAAATAAAAAAATCACACCCGGAAAAACCGCCAAAAGAAAGCTGTAAGAAACCGAAGCTGCTCGTTGGTCAATATCGAATGTTACGATTTTTTTCCATAAAACTATCAGCACGTGATAGAGCGAAACGGTGGTGTTCCACAGATAGATTGTCTGCAAAAAACTTTTGAGCGAATCGTAATATTTTTGGGTGAGTTTGAGCATAAAGTAGGTTAAAGTTGTGCCAAAATTTATAATTATCCAAAAAACGGATTGAGCTTTTCGATAATCTCTTTGGGGCAGGCCGTAATACGGTTGTTATCCATCTTAACAAAAACCAGTGTTGTTTCGCCCGTGTGTAGCAGCGTATTTTCTTCGTTGTAAATCTCGTAATTAAAAACAATTCTGGCTCGTGGTAATTCCTTTATGATAACCCGAATCGTCAATAAATCATCGTATTTAGCTGGCAGGATGTACCTCGAACGATTTTCGTAAACAGGCATCATCACGCCAGTTTCTTCGAGTTCACGGTAGCGTAATCCCAACGAACGAAGTGCTTCAACCCGACCAATTTCGTACAAACGAGCATAATTGCCATAATACATATAACCCATTTGGTCAATGTCTGCATATCGTACTCGGTAAGGGAAATCGTAGGAGAACATTATCACTGATTAGTTTGATTTTTGATGATTACGCTGAACAGTATCACTGATTGCTCTGATTTTATCTTGATTACATTGATTTTACTTTAATATAATCAATAATTGTAAATCAGCAGAATCAATGATAAAATCAGCGATAATTGTTGTTTATTAGCCTTTTAAATTGAAGGCTTGGCGAGCCAAAGTTTATTAATAGTCCAACCTCCGTTCTACCAGCCTTTAAGTAATTTAATGCTTGATTAAAATGCTCATTTGTAAGCTCTGACGTTGCTTTTAACTCAACAGACACACTGTTTGCAACAAAAAAATCTACTCGACGCTTACCCATTAGCACATCTTTAAAATAAATAGACATTTCGTATTCTCGTACAAATTCTATTTTTTGATTTTGCATTTCGTATTCCATTGCTCGCTGATAAATGTATTCTGGAAAACCCATCCCTAATTCAGCATGAACAGTCATTGCACAGCCAATAATTTTGGCCGTAATATCTGAGTACTTATATTCATTTTTAATCATAAATAGTGTGTGGAGGAATATATTCAAATCATAAAATTCATTCAAAAATCAGAGAAATCATTCAAAAATCAGCGAAATCAATGATAGATTTGGGCCCTATTCAACGCATCTTGATAGAGTTTGGCGTTGTTGAGGTGGTCTTCGTAGTTTTCGGCAAAGTTATGATAACCCGAAAAGTCTTCTTTGGCACAGAAATAAATGTATTTGTGCTGTTCATAATTCAAGACGGCATCCAAAGCATTTTTTTCGGGCAATGCAATTGGCCCAGGAGGCAACCCCGTATTGCGATAAGTATTATAAGGTGAATTGATTGATAAATGTTTTTCGAGAATACGTTTTATTGAGAAATCACCTACGGCAAATTTCACCGTTGGGTCAGCTTGTAGCGGCATATTGATATTCATGCGGTTGATGTACGCACCCGCCACGCGAGGCATTTCATCAACTTTATTGGTTTCTGACTGCACAATCGAAGCCAAAACCGCTACTTTGACAGGATTCATCCCAATCGACTCCGCTTTCTGAACTTTAGTATCCGTCCAATATTTTTTGTATTCGTCGTGCATACGGTCCATAAATTTCTCAGGAGTCGTGGTCCATTTTACCAAATAAGTATCAGGCAAAAACATACACATTATCGTTGTGGTATCGAACCCGTACTTATTACACGCTTCTTGGCTACTCAATAATTTGCTTAATTCTTCGGGTTTGAAAATGAACTTTGAACCCACTTTTTTCAACAAATCAGACTTCATCCTTACATTATTAAAAGTCAGTTTTACTGGGTCTTGGTAGCCGCCACGTAATTTTGAAAGGATTTCTTTGTTGCCCGAATTCACCGGGATTTCGTAACGCCCCGCTTTGACCGACTCACGGTATTTCATCAATTTTGCCAAAAAAGCAAAAGAAACCATATCGGTAATCATCTTGTTTTTTTCTAAAGAATCTACGACGGTCTCATAAGTTGCTCCTTCTGGAACATACAAAACAAAAGTTTTTTTGCCCTCAACGTTGAGGTTTGGACTTTTGGCAACCTGCCAAAAATAAAAAGTAAAAGTAGCAGCAAGCGTCGTTACGATAACGAGTGCGTAGGCAATGAATTTACGATTTTTAAGCATTGTTTTTCTTAATTCTGTTCGTTAATCAATCTCGAAAGTAAGTTTTTAAATTGACCTTTCGATTGTTTCATTTCATCAGTCAAAATCACTTTCAGCATATCTTTATGCGTATTTTCTAATTTTTTACTTGTAAAAATCTGGCGAATCGCATGCTCAATAAAGTTGAAGGCGGTTTCTGGAATTTGATTTCTAAAAAGGTGAAATTGCTCCAAGAACACAAAGTTAGAAAAGGAATCATTATCGAAGGCAAAAAGTTGTGAAGGTTCTAAAGAAATCGTGATTTTATCGGATAAATTTCTTCTAAAAAATCGAATCGTGTCGGGTGGTTTGTTGCTGATGATTTGCTCTAAAACCTGCGGAATCTTCTCAAATCTATCGTCGTGGTCTTCAATTCGAGTCCAACGGGCAAATCCCTTTTCGATTAGTTGGCTCTCATATCTCAAAAAAATACTTAATTTACTTACCAACGAAGGCACAGCCATAAGTCTCAGATGAAACTCAAAACCGCCAGTTCTGAGCATATCAACAGTATCATAAACAGCTCTTATATTACCGCCAAGTGTGCTATCAATGATAATATTATATTTATTTTCGATGCAATATTTTATTAATTTCTCAGTCCAAGCCGAAGCATAAGGATTTACTAAATTGGCAGCATTTTGAACGGTATCTGGGCTTTTTTGGAGTTTTTGATAGGCTGGATGGTATAATCGCAGGTCGTCGGTACTGATAAAAATAAATTCTTTCTGAAATTCTTGTTCAACTTCTTTTACTAAAAACGATTTACCTGCACCCGGCTGCCCGCCGAGGATTATTGCTGTGGGAGCTTCATAAGTTTTGGGAGATTTAGCAATTACAAAATCGAAGAGAATATCATTAAAAATTGACTCAGATTTTGTTTCAGAAAGCTCAATAATCATAATTCTCTGATAAATATTTATTGTCTTTCATCAAATTTATCAATATCTGTTGCCTTTCGGCCAGATTGAGTTGGCGATATACCCGACTAAGCTGAATCCATTTGAGTTTAGTACTATCTAATTTTGTTCTTTCTTCAAGATTTAGACTTTCAAATTCTCTCTTGATATGGCTGATTTTTGCAATCACCTCTGCAAAATAATTTTGGAGATTTTCGGCCATCAGAAATTCGTCTTGCCACGAAAGTGGCAAATACGGAACCCCGATTTCGGCTAATTGACTTTCAATCAGCCAACTATCCAAAGATTCCCGTTCCGTATTTTTTTCAATAACTAAAGTATCCATTTGATTCTTTTTTATCAAATATACCTATTTTTCAATTATTAAGCCAAACGTTCGATTATTTCTTCGATACCCAATTTCTCCTGCTCGCCTGATGTCATATTTTTCAGATTGAGTAATCCTGTCTGAATCTCTTCCGAACCCACCACCAATACAAACGGAATCTTCTTGCGGTCGGCGTATTCAAATTGTTTTTTTAGTTTCGATGCTTCGGGGTAAATCTCGGCATTGATGCCCGCATCGCGGAGTTTTTTCAAGATTGGCAAACAATAACTTTCAGCTTCGCCATCAAAATTTGTCAATAAAACTTTCGTCGTAACCGATTGGTTATCAGGGAATAATCCTAATTCTTCCATTACATCAAAAATTCTATCAACTCCGAGCGAAATCCCAACGCCCGAGAGTCCGGGCATTCCGAATGTGCCAGTAAGATTATCATAACGGCCACCACCCGAGATACTTCCCATCTGCACGCCGTTGGCTTTAACTTCAAAAATCGCCCCGGTATAATAGCTCAATCCACGAGCCAGCGTAATATCGAGTTCGGTGTTGGTATTTTCTAAGCCAAATTGTTTGACCAATTCAAAAACTTTTTCGATTTCTTCGATACCTTTTGTCCCAATCTCAGAAGCCGATAACCACGATTTTAACTCCGTAATAAACGTGCTATCAGACATTTTTAGGCTGAATATCGGTTGGAGTTTTTCAATCGTTTCATTGGAGAAACCCCTTTCAACCAATTCTTTCTCAACTTCTTCTTTCCCGATTTTATCCAATTTATCAATCGCTACACAGAGTGGGCCTTCTTGTCCTGCCGCTCCGATAACCTCGGCGATACCCGTCAAAATCTTGCGGTTATTAATCTTGATTGTGAACGAGGGCAGTCCCAGATTCCCCAAAATTTCGTTGAGCATCAACACGATTTCGGCTTCGCAAATGAGCGAATCCGTGCCTACGACATCGGCATCACACTGATAAAACTCACGATAACGACCTTTTTGTGGGCGGTCGGCACGCCAAACGGGTTGAATCTGATAGCGTTTGAATGGCATCGCCAAATCGTTACGATTCATCACCACATAACGAGCAAATGGCACCGTAAGGTCATATCTAAGACCCTTTTCAGAGATTTTATGCGTCAATTTTTTGTATCCATCTTCCAAATCGGTTGGAGTAACTTTCTCCAAAAAATTACCCGAATTCAGCACTTTAAAGAGCAGTTGGTCGCCTTCGTCGCCGTATTTTCCCATCAAAACCGAGAGGTTTTCCATGGTTGGGGTTTCGATTGGCTGAAAACCAAATTTCTGAAAAGTGCGTTTTATCGTATCAAAAATATAATTCCGCTTGACCATCACGGCTGGTCCAAAATCTCTCGTGCCTCTAACTAAACTTGGTTTGCTCATTATCTAATTATCAATCGTTAATTAGCGAATAGAAAAGTCTTTTGGATTCGCCAATAAAATAATACTTAAAAATTTCTGACAAAATTACATCGAAAGATTGAATATATTAAACTAAAAACTTAACTTTGCACTCCAATTTTGAAAATCAGAATAATTGAATAGTGAAATGGTGTAAATATATCGCTAATTCGCCATTCACTCATTCACTAATTTATATCAAGGACATGAGCGTAACAAGATTAAAACGTAAAGACCGCAGAAATAAAGCAGTAGCTAATAATAAAGTTGCAGCTGTAAAGCGTTTGACTTTGAAACCAACTATCAAGAAAGTTACAGTTGAAGAATTAAAAGCTCAATTTGCTTAATTCTGTAGAGCAGAGGTATTAAAAAGGTGTCGGAATGTAGCATTTCGACACCTTTTTTAGTAAGTACTTATGCAAAATATTTCATTTGTCATTCAATAGTCAACTCTACTATAAAAAGTATTTATAATGAATAACAATCAGCTGCCTATTGAGTATCCACAGAATGACTACATACTTGTTTTAGGTGCTTGAGTAGTAGTTTTTAGTTTCTTGAATGTCTTTTTATCACGCTCTTTGAGCATTTTTTTGATGAATTTACGATTCTCAATCATCATCTTAAAAATAATTGCCTGCCCAAAAACCGAAACCCCTGCATTGAAAACCACCAAACTATAAGTGCCGAGCAAAACCCACTTCATGGTATCGGCTCCCGAATGTTTTAGATTGCCAGCTTCGCTAAATACAGACAGACCATAGCCCATAAGCATTAGCCCGCCGATAGAGCAAAGCAACCATTTGGTTCGCAACGACATATTTTTTAGCAATCTTTTTCCGGGTGGTTTTTGAGGTTTTACTTCCATTTTATATCAGTGTTGTTAATAATTTAAAGACAATTTTATCTAATTTTGTATAAAAATCAAATTAATAAAAGGATTGAGGAAGTAATTTTACTTTTCAAATCCCATCATGATATCAAGATGTTAATAGAAAATAGTTAATCGAATTCATTATCAGCGTAATATTAACGATTAACCATTAACGAATAACATAAACTAATTTATAGCTTGCACTTACATGAAATCAATCATCAGTCTTTTACTCAGATTCGTTCCTCGAAAATACCTCCAATTATTCAGTCATATTCCGCTCAAAGTCTATGCTTTTTTTATGCGTGGCAATACCGTAGAGTGTACGGTTTGTGAGAGCAAATTTAAGAAATTTCTTCCTTACGGACGCCTTACTCCGAGAGAAAATGCACTTTGCCCCAATTGTTTGGCCCTCGAACGCCACAGATTGATGGCACTATATCTGAGAGAAAAAACCAATTTTTATACGGCCGATAAGCTGAAAGTATTGCATGTCGCCCCCGAATATTGTTTTATTGACCGTTTTGAGGCAATGAAAAACCTCGATTACATCACGGCCGATATAGAATCGCCATTGGCAAAAGTCAAGATGGATATTCACCAGATTCCGTTTGAAGCCAATACTTTCGATGTAGCATTTTGTAACCACGTGATGGAACACGTGGATGATTACATCAAGGCTATGAGTGAGCTTCACCGTGTCTTGAAACCGGGTGGTTGGGCGATTATCCAGTCGCCGCAAGATTGGACCAAAGAGCATACTTTTGAAGACCCGACCATCACCGACCCTGCCGAGCGTGAGCGTGTTTTTTGGCAAAATGACCACCTCCGTTTGTTTGGACAAGACTACGGTCGAGAACTCGAAAAAGGTGGTTTTAAGGTTTTAGAAGACGATTTTGTCTTGAAAATGGATAAAAACTTGGTAAAACGATACGCATTGCCCGAAGGCGAAATTATATACTTCTGTCAGAAATGAAAAAAGCAATCTTATTCATAATCTTCATGACTTATACATCGGTTTTTGCACAAAAAGCCGATGCCATTCTGGGGCTTTGGTTGCCACAAGACAAAGACGGAAAAGTTGAAATTTACAAACAAGGTAATGCTTATTTTGCCAAAATTACCGAACTTGTAGAGCCAGCCGACCCTAAAACGGGTAAGCCCTACACCGATACCGAGAACCCTGATAAAAGTAAGCGAAACCAGCCGATTGTGGGTTTGGTAGTTATCAAAAATTTAAAATACATTGCCGATAAAAAGATTTGGGATGATGGCGATGTCTATGACCCCAAACGTGGCAAAACTTACAGCCTAAAAATAACGATGAAAGACAATAACAAAATCGTTATAACGGGTTATATCGGAGTGCCTATGCTGGGGCAAAGCGAAACTTGGACCCGAATAAAGTAATTATTTTTCTGCTGGTTCGGATTTGTAATCCGAACCTACAACTGCTAAGGATTTTTAATCCCCAAGCCTTATTAAACATACTTCAATCATTCATCTATAAACAATCAATCAACAATCAATCCGACCGAATAATATGCGTTTTAAAGACAAAGTTGTAGTAATTACGGGTGGAAACTCGGGTATTGGCAAAGCTGCTGCCATACAGTTTGCTAAAGAAGGTGCCAAAGTCATGATTGCCGATTTATCCGAAAAAATGGGCGATGACTTAGTAGAAGAAATCGAAAAATCGGGTGGTGAAGCCTCTTTTATTAGGGTAAATGTTACCGATTTTGATGACGTCGAACGGATGTTTGAGCAGACTTTACTCCGAATGGGTAAAGTAGATGTTATCGTCAATTCGGCTGGGGTTTTGGGCCCTCGTATGCGAACCGAAAAGTACCCAATGGAGGCATTCGATAAAGTAATTGATGTAAACGTAAAAGGACTTTGGTACTGCATGCAAGTAGCTTTAAAGCACTTTATGGAGAAGAAGAGTGGAAATATCGTCAATATTGCATCGGTTGCGGGGCATGTTGGTATGAGTGGTCACATCGCATATTGTGCTTCAAAACACGCCGTAATGGGCATGACCAAGACTACCGGTATCGAATTTGCCAAACACGGAATCAGAGTAAATGCTGTTTGTCCAGGTTTTACTGTAACTCCAATGCTCGAAGGTTCAGAAGTTGACGATGCTTATCTTGAGGCTCTTCAAAACGCAACGCCGATGAAACGTTTCGGCAAGCCCGAAGAAATCTCTACGGCAATCCTATATTTGGCTTCAGACGAATCTTCTTACATGACAGGCCAGTGTATGATTTTGGATGGCGGTTTGATTTCTCAATAATTTTGAATATTCTGAATAGACGATAATTATTAAATAAATAATTATTTTTAATCAAATTGTATATTCTATATAAATAGTTTATTTAAAACATTCAAAATAAAATATAATATTAGTTAAAATTGTAAAATCTAACAATATAAAATATATAATCTGAATTGAATATTTTGATTATATGAAATTTTCAAAATAAAATGAAAAATCAATTTGATATAAAAAATAAAGTAGCGGTCATCACCGGAGCCAGTAAGGGAATCGGAGAGGCGATTGCGAGAATTTTTGCCGAATACGGAGCAAAAGTCGTGATTAGTAGCCGTAAACAAGCCGATTTAGACCAATTAGCGGCCGAAATCTCGGCCGAAACAGGTGCTGAGGTTGTCGGAATTGCGGCTCACGCTGGCGAGTTAGAACAACTCAAAAACCTGATTGATAAAACAGTAGAACGCTTCGGTGGGGTTGATATTTTGGTAAATAATGCTGCCACTAACCCAGTTTATGGCCCTTCGTTAGATTGCCCCGAGAGTGCTTTCGATAAAATTATGCAGGTAAATGTGAAAGCTCCGTTTGAATTATCGAAGTATGTTCACCCAATTATGAAGCAACGTGGCGGCGGAAGCATCATCAATATTAGTAGTATTGCAGGGCATACGCCCGACCCAGGCTTAGGAATTTACAGTGTTAGTAAGGCTTCTTTGAATATGCTCACAAAAGTTTTGGCAAAAGAATGGGGGCAAGATGGCATTAGAGTCAATGCGATTTGTCCGGGTTTGATTAAGACCAAATTTAGCCAAGCTCTGTGGGAAGACGAAAAAACGCTTAATCATTTTACAAAACGCCTGCCGATTGCTCGCATGGGTGAGGTAGAAGAGATTTCGCCGATTGCTTTGTATTTAGCTTCGGATGCTTCGAGTTATACTACGGGGCAGATGTTCTCAGTCGATGGCGGTACAATCATATAATCAAGTAATTAATAAGCGTGGCACAGACAAACCTTGCCACGCTTATTTTTTTGAGGCGGGCTACATCTTAGCAGCAACCGATTCCTCCGCAGCATCCATCATTCATTATTTTGCGAAATTTTAAATTGTGAAACATATATTTTGCACTACTTCGAAGTCATTTTTTAAGGAATTTTACCGATTCTTTACTCCACTCGATTTTGGCGGCCAATAGGTCTTTTTGAAATTGAGGATTAGCTTTCCAGAATTTAAACATCTGCTCTGCAATCAGTCGGGCTTGTTCGTTATCGCTCGGATAGTGAATCCCCAAAATCTCTCTCGAAAACCGTAACTCGTTGGCTAATGCCACAAAGTTAGCTTTTGAACTTGGTGCTAACTCGCTGAAAATCAAAGCGTTGGTAAATGCAAACAAGGTGTGCCCACTCGGAAAAGCTGGCGACTGCATACGTTGCAGATTTTTGAGTTGAGGTTCGAGATGATAAGGTCTTGGTCTTCTGAAGTGTAATTTTAGATTAAACTCTACGGCTCTCATATCTTGCATAATACCTTTGAGCAATTCGCTCGTTTTCGGAAAATTCTCAGCATTCATCCATTCGCCAAAGGTTTCGTACCCAAAGAAAAACAAGTCTTTGAGGTTGCGTTTGTAGTTTTCATTTTCGGGATTTAGGTAGTAAGGAAAATACCCAATATTTGCCAAATACATGCTACGGTTTATGTCTTCTTGGGTGCGTTTTTCTTGTAATTCGAGCAAATATTTTAGCTCGGCTTGGGTTTGTTTTGAGCTATTGGCAGGAGGCAAAAAGCTGTTTTTTAGAGTTGTGAGATTAGATTCGGTCATGTAAAATGTTTTGATAAACGAATTTCGGATGCCCGATTCGCCATATTCTTTCCACGGAAAACGTAAAGTATCAGCAGTTGCTAATTCGGCTTGGCTTTGTTTGCTCAATTGAGCGAGTTTTTGATAATGTTCTAAATCAACATTTAGTTTTTGAGCTGATAAATTCAGACTTGATAAGAAAAAGAGAGATAAAAATAGCTTTTTCATAAGAATTAATCATTGGTTTATTGTTATATTACGATAATTAGATTCAAAAAAATACTTGGACCAAAATATTTGCAAAATCGTTTTATAAATCCTTCTTCATAATTGTTGCCGATGATGGGCAAACCGAGCTAAACTGTTTGGTTTGCTTGATTTCTTCGGGTACGTCTTCACGATTTACGAGTGTGTAACCATCTTTGGCAAAGAAATCTTTTGCGGTGGTTGTTAGTAGATACATTTCCGAAATGCCATTTTGGAGGGCGTAGTTTTCGGTTTCGGCGGTGATGATTTTGCCAAAACCTTTACCTCTCACTTCGGGCGTCGTACTAACCGAGCGTAGCAGTCCGATTGACTCATATTTTTCGAGGCCGGCCGTTGCAATCAATTTTTCATCTTCAAAAATTCCGAATAATTCTACATTTGCGTCGATGTCTTCGGTTGGTAAATTGTTGATTTTGAGCAAATTAATCGCTTGTTCAAAACTATTCTCGGTGATTTTAGAGAAATCCATTGTAATATTACGATAATTAAGTTTAAAAAATATTGAGCCGTGGCTCAACAACATTTTAAATAATCGGCAAACATTTTACCAAATGCCGCTTGGGCTTCTTGCCAAGTATCTTCGTTGATACAATAGCAAACCCTCGGTGGGTCGATTTCGCCTTTTATGATGCCAATTCGTTTTAGTTCTTTGAGGTGCTGCGAAACTGTAGCTTGCGAAAGTGGAAGTTCCTCAACAATATCGTTACAAATACAGGCTTTTCGTTTTGCCAAAACCGACAGAATCGCAATTCGGGCAGGATGTGCCAAAGCCTTTGCTAAATCAGCTATACGGTTTTGTTCGGCTGTAAAAACCTCTGTTTTTGTAACTCCCATTCAACTAATATCAAATATTTATCGCAATATTACGATAGATATTTTATTCAACCAAGAAAAAAACAAAAAAATTATTTTAGGGCTTCTTCGAGTGGTATATCCCAGACAAATTTTTTGAGTTTCGGTTTGTTGTAGTTCGCAATATTAATGTCAGCGTTTTTTCCTGCTTCGAGCGTGAAAGAATCCAAAATCTGAATATCGGCGGTAAGTTTGCTACGATTGCTCAGGTAAACTTCCAGTTTTTTACAGGCATTGTCTCGCTCCAATCTGAAATTGCAAACACCAGCCGAAGATAACTTGATTTCGTCGAAGAAATTTCGCCAAAAACGCAAGTAACCGCTGCGATTGATAGCCGATATTTTTCCGCCATGAAAACCCGTAATGATGGTTTCGCCAGCTTCAACATCAAGAAAATCTAATTCTTTCACAAATAAATAAATGCTTCGTTGCACTTGCTTGCGTTGCTCTTGTGGCACTTTTTCGAGCCAAATATTGAGTGTATCGTTTTTGACTTCGTATTTACTGAATGGATGATACGATTTATGAATTGAGATTTTGTGTACCGAATCTCGCTTGATGTATATTTTGACTGGGCCGAGCAATGAATGAACCTTTACGGCTCGATAGTTGGCCAATGCAGTCTCTGGAAAATTGTCTGGTTTGGGTTTAGCAACTGGTTTTTCTTTGTAATAATTGACGTAAATCATCCAGCCGATTGCCAACCAGCAGAATAACCCCAGTGTAATAACGATTTTTTGTGCTTTAGACATGATTTAGTATTCTTATTGATTGATAATCAAGATATTATAGTGTAATAATGCATTATAAAATCTGCGTTTTTCTGTGTTTCGAAATCGGCGTAATCTGCGGCTCAACTTTTTAAACTTATTGATAATGAGATAATTACAGAAATGCTTTGGCCGCCATTGCCGTCATCAAAAGTACAACAAACCACCCTAATAATTTTAATGCTAACGAGTGTTTGTAGCTGCCTATTAGTTTAGATTTGGTACTTGCTATCAGGATTATGGCGAGGCCAATCGGTAAAATGAATCCGTTGAGTGTACCCACAACTACCAAAGTTTTGACGGGCTTACCCACCAAAAGGAAAATAATTGTCGAGAAAACAATAAAACCAATGATGATTTTTGATTGGTTTTTCTCAAAAAACGGATGAAAGGTCTTCAAAAACGATACCGAAGTATAGGCCGCACCCACCACCGATGTAATGGCCGCCGCCCAAATGACGATTCCGAAAAGTTTGAACCCTACATCACCCGCCGCCAACTGAAAAACCGATGCCGGCGGATTATCTTTATTGAGTGCTAATCCTGCCGAAACCACTCCGAGTGTTGCCAAAAACAGCATAAATCTGATGGTTGCGGTTATCAAAATGCCCGTTGTGGCACTTTGGTTTACTTGTGGTAGGTTTTCTTCGCCGACGATTCCTGCATCAATGAGCCGGTGAGCACCCGCAAAAGTGATGTATCCGCCTACCGTTCCGCCAACAAGCGTGATGGTTGCCAAAGCATCGAATTTTTGTGGTAAAATCGTGTATTGCAAGGCTTCGGCGATAGGTGGTTTTGATACAAAAACTACATAAAGTATCAGAATCAGCATCAGAAAACCTAAAATTTTGGTGAATGTGTCCATTGCCTTGCCCACTTCTTTCGATAAAAACAAACCAATCGCCAAAACGGCACTTATCAAGGCTCCAATCTGCACATCGATGCCCAAAAGTACATTGATACCCAAACCCGCCCCAGCAATATTGCCGATATTGAAGGCCAATCCACCTAAAACAATTAGTCCAGCCAGTAGATAGCCCAATGACGGAAACAGCTGATTGGCCAAATCTTGAGCCCTTAATTTGCTAACTGTCAAGACACGCCAAATGTTTAATTGGGCAACAATATCAAGAATCACCGAAAGCAGAATAACAAAGCCGAAATTTGCCAAAAGTTGCTCGGTAAAGACCGTTGTTTGGGTTAAGAAACCGGGGCCAATCGCCGAGGTAGCCATCAAAAATGCAGCACCGAGTAGGGTAGAGGTTTGTTTTTTCATCCGAATCAAAATACAAAGTGCGTAATATTAGCTAAATTTGGGCTATAACAACAATTTGAGCCAAAAATTTCGATACATTTATCTAAAAGACTAAATTGACCTTATAAAAATCCAAAGACCTATGTACACTCGACAAACCCCTTTTTATACTCGCCTTACTTATACTTTGATTTCGTTGGTAATCATTATTTACGGACTTTATATTCTAAAAGACGTAGTAGTTCCGTTGGTTTTTTCGGTGCTTTTGTCGATTTTATTACTACCATTGACTCAACGATTAGAACGTTGGGGGATTCCGAGAGGGATTTCGATTACCCTTACGATTATCATAACACTTGGCGTTTTGTCAGGGTTTTTCTACTTGATTTATGCCCAAATCATTAGTTTAGAAGAGGTTTTGCCGCAGTTACAAGAGAAATCGGAGGTTTGGATTCGTGATATTCAAACATTTATCCGACGAAATTTTCATATTAGCCGAACCAAACAAAATGCCGAAGGTCAGAAGTATTTGACCGAATTCTTGAAAAATAATAGCAATCTGTTTACTAACACGCTCTCGACAACGACTAACTTTTTGGGTAACCTAACGTTGATTCCGCTCTACGTTTTTTTGCTATTGCTCTACCGCGATTTTCTAAGAGTTTTCTTATATAAACTGTTTAGTAGCGTGAGCCATCCACGTATTGATGTGGTTTTGCGTCAGGTCAAAAATGTCGTGATAGATTACGTTGTAGGGCTTGTGTTTGTGGTCGGAATCATCGGTACGTTGAATACCATTGGGCTTTGGATAATCGGTATCGACCACGCAATTTTCTTTGGTTTCTTTGCGGCGGTTTTGGTGCTTGTACCTTACATCGGTATAGCGATTGGGTCTATTTTGCCAATTATGATGGCTTTGATAACCAAATCACCGATTCATGCTGTGGGAGTTGCAGCGATTTTTGGTGGAGTGCAACTACTCGAAGGCAACTTTATCACACCGTATATCGTAGGTTCAAAAGTTAGTATCAATTCGATGGCGGCGATTATCGTTTTGATTCTTTTCGGTAATCTTTGGGGAATCAGCGGTTTGGTTTTGGCGTTGCCACTTACGGCTATTATTAAGGTGATTTTTGATAATTACGAACCTACAAAACCATTTGGGTTTCTGATTGGCGATGCCGACCACATTGATGTCGAACGCAAGAGAAAACGTCCAGACTTGAAGTTTTAGGTTTTTGTAATTGCTTGAATATCAGAGTTGTCGTTGCAGTTGTTCAATAATTCTAAGTTGTTTTCTAATAATTTGGGATGAATAAATGATGGTGCGATTTCGGCAAGCGGAGCCAAAACAAATTTACGTTCTTGGATGAATGGATGCGGGATTTTCAAATCGGCCGTGTCGATGATTTTATTGCCATAATACAAAATGTCAATATCAATAATTCGTGGACCCCATTTGATTTCTCGGATTCGTCCCATTTGCCTTTCGATTTGTAGTAAGATTTTGAGAAGGTTCTCGGGCGAACGTCTGGTTTTGATTGCGATGGCTTGATTCAAAAAAGCAGCTTGGTCGGTTATTCCCCAAGCGGCGGTTTCGTAAATGCTTGATTCACTGACGATTATCCCCATTTGCTGATTAATCAACTCGCGAGCCGTTTGCAGATTCTGAAATCTATCACCGATATTTGTTCCTAAACCGAGGTAAAGCATAAATGCATTCTTATTCACATAAGCAACTGTGTAGTATTATTTAGAATTATCCGAATAGTAGGTTGTCGCAATAAAGAATTGATAATCAATGCTTTAGGGTGATATTCGAGAGATTCGGAATAACCAAGAAATTCGACACTATTACTTACTTGCCTAATAAAAGCCCAAAGGTAGTGAGATTCTGCGACCAACGGCGGTCGTCTTTCCTAAAAATGTTATTGATGTCGGTTTGTAGAAAAACGTGAAATATCTTGTAGCCCGCCACGAGCGTAACTCCATAACGCAAAGGGTTATCTTTGGTAATGTACGGAAAACGACTCTCATTGAGGTTCTGTGAAACCTTATCTTTGCGTAAAACGTACGATTTACTACTACCTGTGAGTAATGTGCCGATGTAGCCTCCCAAACCAAAAGAGAAGGTTTGCAGGTTATTCCGATTATAAAAACTTATCGTCGGGATGAGTTCAAGGTTTGCGTACAAAAGCGATTGGTCGGTTGGGGAATAAATATTTCTCAATGACGAATTTGTGCCGTTGTAATCCTCTCGGTCGTAGGCCTTATTGTCACTTCGGGGCCTAAACGTATATAAAGTATCAATTTTGGCGGCAATTCTTGGGTTTTGCTGCGTTGCCCAAAAGGTATGTTGTTTGATTTGCTGGTCGATAAATTGCCAACTTAAATCTAATCCATATTTGAAAAATACTTTTTTGCGATAACCCCTAAATGTTACCTCTTGTCGGTGTATCGAAATGCCAATCATCGGTGAGCTTGCACGGCGATAAAAGAAAGGCTCGGCAGTATAATAGTAAGGTTCATCCGGACGGTTAATGTAAGTGTCTCGCACAGTTTTATTCACAGAAGATAACCCAAACGACAGATTGAGGTAGTAGGTATTTATAAAATGCTGCCACTTGGTTGTATATTGTTGTTCTTTGCGAAGCTGTGCAAGGCTGTCTTGCTTAATCTGTTTTTCGGTGCGTTTGTTGTAAGTAGTACCGTCGAAGTCTCTGATAACCATGCGTTTAACATCTGTTGGCATGTTTTCGAGTTCGAGATTCATCTGTCGGATTATCTTATTCAAATCATACTTTTCGAAATCTTTGAGGTCTTGTTTTGATTCGCCATAAATAATCAAACGTTTACGATTACCGATATTCACCACAATCGAGTCGCTCAACGAAGCGAATGCTTGTGAGATATTGACCAATAAAAAAAGTAACGTAAAAATGTTTTTCATAAATGTAGTACGAATCGTGGCATCGTGTTAAGGCTTTATTTCAATAAAAACGCCCAGATGGTGCTTTAGGTTGTATTACTTTCTACAAATTTATCTACCAATCGTATCTTTCGACCATTTAGATTGACCATTTATCATTAATCGACGATGAATAAAGCCCCAGAATACGTATTTTTATTAGTGTTTAGATTGAATTATTTATCGAATCGTGAATTTTTATTACCGAAAATCGGGTTTACCTAAACTAAAATGAGAGAACAAGACGGATTTAAAAAATGGATTTCGGATGGTAGTTCGTTGGTTTTCTCTGAGCTTTCCGAATACTTTGAGCCGGTAAAATCTCAGGGACTTGCTTTGAAGTATGTCCAGAGAGGCGAAGAAGTCTATCTTTTCAATAATCGTCGGTATGCCGTCAAAGAAAATCAGTTTTTGGTTACTAACGAAAACAACTGCGGATTTGTAGAGATTGAGAGTAAACAAAAAGTAGTGGGTATTTGTATCAATCTTTCGTCCGAGATTCTTCAACAGGTTGCCGCAAGTCATATCGCTTCAAATGCCGCCGAACCCGATACCAATTTGGCTGATTTCTTATTGAGCCAAGCCATGCCTGAACAAATCTTGTCAACGAGATTCTCGAAGACTGGTTTTTATCTCGAAAAATTAAGCCAGCATTTTCTTGAACAGAAAGATACAATTCTCGATACCAACGAACTCTTTTTTGAGGTTGCCGAAAACGTAATTTTAGAATTTACTCATATTCACCAAAAAATCAACGCCCTCGATGCCATCAAACCACTGACCCAAAAAGACTTATTTCTGAAACTCGAAAAGACTCGAAAAATAATCGAAAGTGAATTCGTTCACCCAATCAATGCCCAAGTTTTAGCCGATGAAGCGGGGCTTTCTCTCTACCATTTTATTCGATTATTCAAGAAATGTTACGGGCAAACGCCAATTCAGATGTTGATTTCATGCAGGATGAATCATGCCCAAAAAATGCTAAAAATCAAAGACTTGAGTATCAACGAAGTTGCCATAAACTGCGGTTTTTCGGATTTACAGACATTCAGCAAGGCTTTCAAAAAACACACGGGAGTAAACCCATCTACGTTTAAAATTAGCAATTTTTGACAACCTACTTAGTATCGCCATAGTGTACTTTTGAAATAAAAATGATAAAGCTATGGACATCAAACAAATCACTCAGACAAAATTATTTAAGTTTTTTTTGCCGATTTTCATTTTTGTGTGTGTAACAAAAATTTTTAGTGCAGGATACGCAACGGGACAATGGCTGTATCAGGTTCTGCATTAATTCATCAACCCTAAGAAAACTTACCAAGGCTTATGAATCCGTGCCATGCAACAGCATGACACGGGCATCTAATCGGTTTTTATTGGTAATTCAACATTAATCAAATCAATTTTTTTTCATCAATCTTTAATTCTACACATGAGGAGGCTCATTGGCGTATTCGTATTTTGCATTTTTGCAGGCCAAAATTTAATTGCTCAAAATATCAAACGTAAAGGCAGTTTGGGGGTAAACTATTACCAAAACATACCCGATTCGGTTGCCAAAAGGCTGAATTATAAGTCGGGGGCAATTGTTATCTCGGCCTTGCCCAATACCACCGCCGCAGCAATTGGACTTCAGAAAGACGACATTATTCTGAAAATGAATGACGCAGTTATCTCAAAACCCAGCCTTTTATCGACCGAAGCCAAGAAACTGCGAGCCAATGAATCTATCAAGGTACAATTGCTAAGAGGTGGAAAAGAAATACAACTGCAAGGTACGATTGTCGAAAGACCTCGTGAAACTTCTCCGACTGCCGATGTAATTTATGGAGAATTTGCCTACAAAAGTGGGTACGTTCGTACCATCTTGAAGACTCCTAAAAACTCAAAACCACTCGGAACGATTTACTTTCTGCAAGGATTGCCGTGTTATTCTTTAGACAATATGCAGCCCTTAGATAAAACCAAACAGGCGATTGATGCAATGGTTGAGCGAGGTTTTGCGGTTTACAGAATGGAAAAAGGTGACATGGGCGATAATGTAGGATTTGGACCGTGCGAAGAAATGGGTTATAGAGAAGAACTCGAAATGTATAAAGCTGGATACGAAAACCTTTTGAAATTGGAAGGAATCGACAAAGACAAAATTTACCTTTTTGGACATTCGATGGGCGGCACAACGGCACCGCTTTTGGCCGAGAAATATCAACCTCGTGGGGTTGTAGTTTACGGAACTGGCTTTAGACCTTGGGCCGAGTATTTGTGCGAGGCCTTCTTGATACAGCTTACACTGCGGGGCGAAGATTTAGGCGAACTCAGAGATGCCCTTGAGCAGTATAAACCCTACTTTTATGAGTTTTTTTATGGTAAAAAGCCCGTCGAAGAGATTGTGAAAGACCCGCTCGGCATGCAAGCAATGCAGCATTTATTGAACTACAACCCTATGACAAAACTGGGGCCGAGCGGTCGAAGTATGAGTACTTTTAAAGAACTCAATGAATTTAATGTGGCAAAGGCACTCTCGGCCTATCAAAACTATGTTTTGGCGATTTATGGCGAATGCGACCTCAACGCAAATAGCCCGGACGATAACATTGCTTTGATAAAGCACGTAAATTCGCAACATCCCGGAAAAGGGACGTTCTGGCTGGCTGAGAAAACTACGCATACTTTTGAGAAAATCGGTACAATGGCAGAGTTTATCGAATGGCAGAAAAATCCGCAGGCTTATGCCCAATATGCTGCGACTCGGTTTAATCCCGAAGTGTTTGATTACGCCTGCAATTGGATGAAAGAAACCCTACAAAAACCCATCGAAAAAGCTATTAACCCAATTTTTGAAGATGCCAGCAATAACTTGCCTGATGATGGAGCCAAAGGCCCAAGCATGGATGTGCAGGCGGCTGATATTGACGATGACGGTGATTTAGACATTGTTTTGGCCAATGAATTTAAGGCAAATACGATTCTTATCAATGACGGAAAAGCGAAGTTTACGGATGAATCCGTGAATAGACTACCGCAAGTTGTGCATGACTCAGAGGATGTTGTTATTAAGGATTTTGACCAAGACGGTAAACTCGATTTGATTTTCTGCTCAGAGGATGATAAAGAGCATGAACTCTACCTCAATAAAGGGAAAGGCTACTTTATGAAGGCCGAAAATCAATTACCAGATTCGGAAGCTAACGCAGTCGTTTCGGTAGATTTGAATGGTGATAAAAAACAAGATTTGATATTTGGAAATAACGGACAAAATGTAGTTTACATCAATCAAGGAAAGGCTGTCTTCAAAGCCGACGAGACGCGATTGCCCAAAGCCACAAGAGTTACGCAAGATTTGGCCTTAGCCGATATTGACAACGACGGAGACCTCGACCTTTTGGCTGGTAACGAAGACGGAAACTTACTTTATAGAAACAACGGAAAAGGGTTTTTTGAGGATATTTCGAGTACAAATTTGCCTAAAATCGAAAATTTAGAAACCCGAAAAGTAACCTTTGGTGATGTTGACCACGATGGTGATATGGATGTATTTTTGTCGAATGTCAATTTTAGAGGTAATAAAAATGCTCAAAATCGTCTGTTTATCAATGACGGCAAAGGGAAATTTACTGACGAAACCGACCAACGCTTACCCAAAGATACCGACCACACGATTGATGCGATTTTTGAAGATTTAAATGCCGATGGACATATTGATATTGTGGTTGCCAATGTTTTTGGGTCATACCTAAAAGCCTATATCAATGATGGAAAAGGGAATTTTACCGACGAGACAATCAAGATTTTTGGTAAAAAGTATGTGCGTGATGCTCTGGGTGTAATTGCGGCCGACCTAAATGGCGATGGTAAAAAAGACCTTTACATCTGCGATAGATACAACCCCGCCCAAGACCAAAAAGATTTATTGCTTATAAGGAAATAGTTTTCATCTACTTGCCTAATAATCAGTAGTTTAGCTGGGGTAATTCCTGTACTTTTCACTTCTTTGCTCTATTATATCGACTCTTGGATTCTTCAATCAGGATTCAAGAGTCTTTTTATCTGATTGTGAAATAACGTAGGCAAATGAAAAGGTTAAGATTTTGAAGAAAACTATCTTGAGATATTTTTATCATTACGATGAATTTGTCTTAAATCTCGGAATAGTAAATTCATATATAGGAAAAAGCATAAAACAAAAACCCTGCTTACGTCAAGCAGGGTTTGTTTCGTGAATATGCGTTGCTAAGATATTGTGATAAAAGAAATTCTCAATAGCAATCACAAACCTATTGTTTTGTAGCCTAAAAAAGTCTTTTATGGCGTTGTAGCCACTATTCATGTAGGTCATTGATTTAATCACCCCTTCTTCAAAACGATACCTCGGAACTCCCAGCATTTTGGCATATTCATCGCCCAAAAGGATTCGAGCTTGAGCAATCGGGAAGTTTTTGACAATTGGGTACGGTTTTATTGCTTGTAAGCCCTCAATCAGCGATTTCATCAAGTCTTTACCGACTTCCGACTCCTTGAAAAGCCTTCTCGCAATTTGTTTATCCAGCAGCATAGATTGTTCGAGGTTCTGGGGTAGTAGTTCGGTGCGAATCCCTTGAATAGCTCCAATCACCGCCCAAGTGTGTATGTAATCGTCTTGCATTTGGGTCGAAATCCGATACCCCATTTTCTTCAAACCCGTTATCGAAATATACGAAAACGCCAAATTTGTACCCGCCATATCTTCTTGGTTGATAGGGATTCCCCACTCGGCTTGCCATTGTTTGCTTTGGCTGGCAAATCCACGTACCATTGCGTGTAAAAGCCTCACTTTCAAGATTCTGATGAGGTTTTTGCCATTGTACCAATCATTTTTATTCAACACCCCATTCACAAAATCTGAGGTTTCCATGATACGTTTGGTGGTATCGTCTTTGATTCGGCGAGATAAATTCAGTACCTGAGCACCGTCGGCAGCGAGATAACAATACGGTAAGGCATAGCAGCCTAAAGCCATTCCGATTGGAATGAAATAGGACTTGAAGAGATTACATGCGTTATCAATTCGCTTGAGGTCGGCCCAAGCGGGTAATACTGCGTTTTGATTGAAATACGCCTGCAAGATTGGGTCTTGCGAGTAGTAATCAACGTTTCTGAAATCGCCCAAAAAGGGCATCAATTCTCTTAAATAATTATGACCTTTCGCCTTCAACAATTCAAAAACTACACGGTCAGCCACAGAGTCTCCAATCGAACGGTTTGATTCGAGAAACTGTGAGTCAAAATTTGGGGACATCATGACTTCTGTTTTTTGGGGTTTCCATCATCAGAAGTACAAATGTATATGCTAATCTACTATTTGGGCATCGTATATTCGTAGATTAGGAAAGCTATGTTAGATAACTGCCTGACAATCAGTAATTATCCTAATCTAAGTAAAACAAAAAAAATCAATTTATGGCTTACAAGTCAATGATTTTAATGTAAAAAGTTATTTAACGGATACATTTTTTATCATGTAAGTATGTAAAATTCCGTCTTCGATGTAATCTTCGCCTGTTGACCTAAAATCAAACGATTCGTAAAACTTTTCTAAGTATTTCTGAGCACCAATTTTGATGGGTTTTTCGCCAAAAAGTTCGGTACAGAGTTCGATAGATTTTTGCATCAATACCTTCCCGACTCCTGTTCCACGGGCTTTCGACGAAGACACCACTCGCCCGATAGACGTATAGCCATCGTAATAAACGTCCATGTCAAATAAGCGAGTATAAGCCATCAATTCTCCGTTATCGTCAAAACCCATGCAGTGCCATGCCAAAGGGTCTTTGCCGTCGGCATCGACAAAAGGGCAATTTTGCTCAACTACAAAAACTTCTTGGCGGAGGGTCATGGCTTTGTAGAGTTCGGTTAGCGAAAGTTGTTCAAAAGGCACGCATTTGAAAGTGATTTTCATGGAGTTTTTGCAGAATTAATGTCGTTTGTCGTATTCTTGTTTTAATTTTGAGGTCTTAAAAATGCTAAGATGTTGCTAAATATACACGCCCATCATCGAATAAAACAAGATGGCGAACAGATAATTTTGAATCGGCAGATTCCGGAGGGCGAGGAAAATATCGAAAATTTTGAATTAGAATCTGATGGAGAGCCAATATCGCTCGGTATTCATCCTTGGTTTATTGACGAACTCAATTACAAATTACAGATTGATAAATTGGTCGAACTCGCTAAAAATCAATCGGTTAGGTTGATTGGCGAATGCGGACTCGACAGACTGAAAGGCCCGAATCTGCAACTCCAAGAAGAGGTTTTTATCAAACAAATTCGTATTGCCGAAGACCTCCGCAAGCCAGTCATTATTCATTGCGTTCGGTGTTTTAGTGAATTGGTTTCTATCAAAAAAATCATTCGCCCAAAAGTACCGATGATAGTGCATGGATTCAACCAAAACGAGCAAATCGCCAAGCAATTAATCGAAAAAGGCTTTTATTTATCAATTGGCGATGCCGTCTTAAAAGACGATTCAAATGCGGCTAAAGTCGTAGCTGAAATACCTGTCAATCAATTGTTTATCGAGACCGACGATAAAGAGGTTTCTATAAAAAGTATCTACGAAAAAATTGCCGAAATCAAACAGATTTCGATAGAAGAATTAGAACAGATTGTTTTTGAAAATTATTTAAGTTTGTAAAGTAGAGCAGAGTCGCAAATCTGCCGAATTGAAAGCGTAAACAGAATATTACTAATGTCAGATTTAGGTTGGTTATCGAGGTCTAAACTTTTAGTTGGAGAAGAAGGAATCCAGAAATTACAAAATGCCCATGTTTTGGTCGTGGGACTTGGCGGAGTAGGCTCTTTTGCTGCCGAATTTATCTGCCGAGCGGGTGTTGGCGAAATGACAATCGTAGATGGCGATGTTGTTGACCCTACAAACCGAAACCGCCAGCTACCGGCTTTGGCAACAAATCATGGCGTGTCGAAAGCCGATATTATGGCCGAACGCTTGCTGGCAATCAACCCAGAGTTGCGGCTGAATGTAGTCAAAGAGTTTCTTACGCCCCAAAAATGCGAGGAGATTTTGGAGCAAAAGTTTGATTATGTAATGGATTGCATCGACAGCATCACGCCAAAACTTACTTTGCTTTCGGTGGCGTATCGCAAAGGGCAGCGAATCGTCAGCTCGATGGGGGCTGGCGGAAAAATCGACCCGACCCGAATCCAAGTTACTGATTTGCTCGATACCTATCAGTGTAACTTTGCCCATTATATTCGTAAAAGAATCAGAAGAATGGAGGTAAACGGCGGAATCAAAGCAGTTTTTTCGCCCGAACCCAACGATGCCGATTCGTTGATAATGACCGATGGTAGCAATTTCAAACGCTCGGCTTATGGTACAATCTCTTATATGCCAGCGGCTTTTGGCGGGGTTTGTGCGTCGGTTGTGATTCGAGAATTATTAGAGTACAACATCGAGCTTGCCAAACGCCCAATCGTGGCAAAGCCCAAAAAGAAGAAGAAAAAGAAGGTTGTTAAGAAAGAAGAATGAGAATTTCGTTAAATCCGATACTATGGAACAACTCAGAGCGGCAATAAACCAAATGATTGATATTTCGGATGAAGAAATGATTCAATTATTGGGTGATTGTTATGTAAAAACATTCAAAAAGAAATCCTTTTTGAGTATTCCAGACGTAGTTTGCAACGAAGTTTATTTTGTTTGTAAAGGCATAACGCGTAATCTTTTGGTCGATAACGAAGGAGTTGAACATACCACAAATTTCACGGTCGAAAACCAATTTATTGCCGATTATGCCAGTTTTATTCAAAAAACGCCTTCTATTTATTACATTCAAGCCTTAGAAACTACCGAAGTGGTGGTGATGCCCCGCAAGACTATTGAGTGGGGTTATCAAAACCTCAAGCAAGGAGATAAATTAGGCCGATTGGTTGCCGAATTTTATTTTGTCTTTCACGATAATCAAATCAAAAACCAATATTTTTCTACACCCAAACAACGTTACGAAACCATCACGCAGGTATTCCCAAATATTCATAATCGAGTACCTCAGCACATGATTGCTTCTTATTTGGGTATCACTTCGGTACATTTGAGCCGACTAAAAAAAGAAGATTCGTCAAAACTATAAACATTTGTTATCGTTTTATGGCGAATGAGGCCCCAATTTTGTCAAAAAATTACATCAATGACAAAATCAATCTTTATTCAATTCTTCATAATTTGTGTAGCAAATATGGGGCTTTATGCTCAAAGGCAGTCTATCCAGCGAGCGGTTGTAAACTCATCACCGAAGAATCTCAAAATGGCTGGTTGACTTTATTTGAGAGAACTTTTCAAGGTAAAAAACTACAAAAACTGCTCGATTTATGGCTTTTTGAGATTAAAAATCAAGCAGAATCTAAACAATAAGCAAATGCAAGAATTTATTTATGAACTCAAATCTCGAAACGAGACACTCTATTATTTTGGTTTGATTTGTATGGTGGCAGCAATCATTTTTTTGATTCTGACCCGATTCACAACAACCCAAGTTTATAATATCAACGCTTGGATTAAACCATTCAAATTTGCCATTTCTATTTGTCTGTATTCATGGACAATGGCTTGGTTTTGCCATTATCTACCTTCGTTTAATACCCAATTTTTCAATTGGTCGATTATTATTCTATTGGGTTTTGAAATCATCTACATTGCCATTCAGGCAGGTAGAGGGCAGCTTTCGCACTACAATATCAGCACGCCATTTTATGGAGTTATGTATATTTTTATGGCTGTGGCGGCTTCTTTGGTAGCTATTTATACGGCGTACGTCGGGTATTTATTTTTTCAGAATAGTTTTAGTGATTTGCCCGAATATTATGTCTGGGGAATCCGCCTCGGCTTACTGATTTTTGTAATTTTCTCTTTTGAAGGATTTGTGATGGGTTCGAGGCTTTCTCACACCATTGGCGGAGCCGATGGCGGTGAAGGGCTTCCGATTCTGAATTGGAGTACAAAATTTGGCGACCCACGGGTATCTCATTTTATAGGTATGCACGCCATGCAGGTATTGCCGATTTTAGCATTTTATGTACTTAAAGATACCAAGTTGACCATTTTGGTGGGTGTATTCTATGGGTTGCTTTCTGTCTTTACGTTGGTTCAGGCTATTCAAGGAAAACCTTTCTTTAAATCAAGACAGCATTCAAAAAATGAAATTATCAGATAACGAAAAAAAACGTTTAATTGAGAAATACGGTCAGTGGGCCGTGGTAACAGGGGCATCTTCGGGTATCGGACTCGAACTTGCCACTAAACTTGCCGAGTCGGGTTTTAATCTCATCATAAATGCCCGAAACCTAATGAAATTGAGAGAAATTAAGGCGGAGTTTGAGCAAAAATACAAGGTTTCGGTAAAAATTGTGGATGGCGATGCTGCCCAATACGAAACTAATGAAGCCATTTTTAAAGTCGCTTCGGACCTATCGGTTGGGTTGTTGGTAGTTTCGGCGGGCTACGGTACTTCGGGCAAATTTATCAATAATGAAATCGACGATGAGATAGATATGCTGCGTGTCAATTGCGAAGGATTACTTTACATTACGCATTATTTTAGCCAACAATTTGCTCAACAAAAGCGAGGAGGAATAATCTTGATGAGCTCGATGGTGGCTTTTCAAGGCGTACCTAATGCCGCCAATTATGCTGCCACAAAGGCTTATGTACAAACACTTGCCGAAGGATTGGCCGTAGAATTGAGGCCTTTTGGGGTAGATGTGCTGGCTGCTGCACCTGGGCCAGTTGCGAGCGGATTTGCCAACCGAGCAAATATGAGAATGAGTATGTCGCAAAAACCCTCTGAAATCGGTGTACCTATATTGAGAGCATTGGGCAAGCAAACAACCGTTTTGCCGGGATTATTGACAAAAGCATTGGTCTATTCGCTCAGAACTGTACCAAGATGGGGCAAGGTATTGATTATGAACAAAGTAATGGGCGGAATGACGGCACATCAGTAAGAAAAATGATTTTTGTATAATTGGTGAAATTCTAAAGCTCTTGATAAAAGAACTTTAGGATTTTGTTTTTTGCGATGAATTATGTAATTTGTCATTTATACGACATCCGCTCATTACATCAATCTTTATCTTTGCTAAAATACAAACCAAAGGCTGGTTGCAAAACCTGACGATGAAAAATTATGAAAAACACTTTAAGCTTATTTCTCGGATTATTCGTATTGATTTCGTGCAGTAAATCCGATAAACTGAACGACCCCAAAGCCCAAGAAATCATCGAATCTTGTGTTGAAAAACATGGTGGCACCAACTACGAAAAGTTTGACGTCTCGTTCGACTTCAGGAAGTATCGTTTTAGAATCAATAAAAATGGTGATAAATTCAGTTATGAACGCACCACGAAGGATTCTTTAAATAATACAATTACCGATGTACTGACTGATAGTAGCTTTGTACGGACGATTAATGGCGAAAAGCAAACATTATCACAAAAAGCCGAAGAAAAATACCGTGAAGGCACTAATTCGATTGCGTATTTTGTGATGTTGCCCTACAAGCTACTCGATAAGGCCGTCAATTTAGAGTATTTGGGTTATGTACAAATAAATGGTCAGGATTACGATAAGATAAAGGTTTGGTTTGATGCCGAAGGCGGTGGCAAAGACCACGATGATGTGTTTTGTTATTGGATAAATCAAAATACTAAGACCTTGGATTATTTGGCTTATGACAACGGTGGACCGAGGTTTCGGAAAGCTACCAAACGTCAAGAAGTAGCTGGAATCATTTTTCAGGATTATGAAAACTACGAGATTCTCGATAAATCTATCAAAACCTACGAGTACGACAAAGCATTTTTGGCCGGAAAAGCTAAGTTGTTGTCTATCATCGAGCAGACAAACTACAAGGTTGGGCAATAATCAGAGATTCAAAACCGTAGTGCTTTTGACCTCCGACATCACAAAAAAGCTGTGAATCAACGAAACCGATGGGATGATTGATAGTTTTTTTTGGTGAAATTCGTGGTAACTTTCCATATCTGGAACAACAATCTTCAATAGATAATCGAAACTCCCCGAAACGAAATTACATTCCAATACCTCGGGTAGTTGCCGAATCACCTCGTTGAATTCTTCGGAGGTATCGTTTGTCTGTTTGATAAGCGTAACCTGACAAAAAACCGTCAGCGATTTTCCAATCCTTTTTTTATTCAAAATCGTTACATATTTCTCAATAATCCCCTCGTTTTCGAGCTTTTTGATACGGTCATGGACGGGTGTCATCGAGAGATTTATCGCATTCGAAATCTCCTTGATTGTCATCTGCGAATTCTCCTGAATCAGCCTTAAAATCTTTCGGTCGGTTTCATCAATTTGGTACATTTCGTATAGCCGTTTTTACAAAGCGTAATTTTTTCGGATTTTCCTAAAAATTGAGTACTTTTTCAGAAATAAATTCTTCAATTAAGATGAATTAATGTATAATTTTCTTATTTTATTCAAATATTCAAAAATATTTTCTTAATCCATAACTTTGCAGCACTTATTCTTCATCAACAAACATAATCAATTAACAAATCTTTGGTTTTGAATGGGTAGTTAGGCTCTAATTACCCATTTAAGTTTTGTTAATAATAATTCTATCGGCTATGATAATCGGAGTACCAAAAGAGATTAAAAACAACGAAAACCGTGTGGCACTTACGCCAGCGGGTGTGGCTGAATTCAAGAAAAACGGGCACAAAGTGTATATTCAGGCAACGGCAGGCGAGGGCAGTGGTTTTTCGGATGCCGAATACGTAGAAGCAGGTGCAGAGATGTTGCCAAGCATCGAGGCAATTTATGAAATCGCCGAGATGATTGTAAAAGTAAAAGAACCGATTGAGTCTGAGTATAATCTGATTAAAAAAGACCAATTATTATTTACATATTTTCACTTTGCTTCGTCGGAGCCATTGACTCACGCCATGATTGAGCGTGGAGCAGTTTGTTTGGCTTACGAAACAGTAGAAAAAGCCGACCGTTCGTTGCCACTTTTGGTACCGATGTCGGAGGTTGCGGGTAGAATGGCCATCCAAGAAGGAGCCAAATACCTCGAAAAACCACTCAAAGGTCGTGGAATCTTACTCGGAGGTGTTCCGGGTGTTCGTCCTGCCAATGTATTGGTTCTTGGTGGTGGTATCGTGGGTACTCAAGCGGCCAAAATGGCGGCTGGTTTGGGTGCAAGAGTCGTGATAATGGATGTCAGCTTACCACGCTTACGTTATTTGTCGGATATTATGCCGCAGAACGTTACAACTATTATGTCGAACGATTACAATATCCGTGAGGCTATCAAATCGGCCGATTTAATTGTAGGAGCAGTGTTGATTCCGGGAGCAAAAGCTCCACATTTGATTACTCGCGATATGTTGAAATTGATGCGTCCGGGTACGGTGGTTGTCGATGTGGCGGTTGACCAAGGTGGTTGTATCGAAACATGTACACCAACAACTCACGAAAACCCAACATTTATCATCGACGAAGTAGTGCATTATTGTGTAGCCAATATGCCGGGTGCAGTGCCATATACTTCGACACTGGCTCTGACAAACGCTACCCTTCCTTATGCTATTCAGTTGGCAAATAAAGGATGGAAAAAAGCTTGTACCGACAACGTGGAGTTGAAAAAAGGATTGAATGTTGTACAAGGAAAAGTTGTATATCAAGGAGTAGCCGATGCGTTTAATCTCCCATTGGCCGATATTTCAGAAGTGTTGTAATTACCGACTATCATCAAGCTAACCACTAAGCCCATCTGAGCAATCGGATGGGCATTATTTTTTGTACTCAATCAAATCCCATAAGTTGCCGTATAAATCGGCGAAGACTGCGACTGTTCCGTAGATTTCTTCGGATGGTTCTCGAATGATTTTTACTCCATTTTGTTTGAGATTCTCGAAATCTCGCCAAAAATCATCGGTACTCAAAAATAAAAAGACTCTTCCGCCTGTTTGATTGCCGATTCGGCTACTTTGTTCGTCATTGGCTGCTTTGGCGAGCAAAATATGGCAACTTTCGCCACCTTTGGGCGATACCAAAACCCAGCGTTTGGTTTCGCTTAGGGATGTATCTTCGATTAATTCAAAACCTAATTTTTGGGTGTAAAATTGGATGGCTTCGTCGTAGTCGGCTACAACGAGGGCGATGTGTACTAATTTTTGGTTCATTTTCTAATTTGAATTGTCAAGGTAGCTACACCCGAAATCAAAATGGCCACTAAACATCCTAACATAAAAAAGAAAGGATTGATGCCTAAATCTGTATTTTTTGCAAAGAATTGACTTCCTTTTTGCATCAAAATGGTAGTGATAAAGTAGAAGATTCCGAGATAAAACCATGCGTTATGCTTCATAAAGGCAGGGTCATTGTCTTGGTAAGAAGTTGGATTGGGTAAAACGATAAATTTGAGTTTGTTCCAATCCCACAAGAGTAGGTAAATATTGCCAATTAGCATCAAAAATGTAATGACTGGCGTGCCTGCAAAATAATAAGAAATCGTAACGAAGAAGACATTGGTGATGATTGGCAAAAACGCAACAGCACCAAGTGTGCTGAATCGTTGCGACATCAGTAGAAAACCCGCAATGAGCTGCCCCCAACCGATGAAGTTCCAGTAAAGTCCGGAGCGATACATGGTCTCAAAATAGTGCCAAGAACTGTCGATAGGGGAGGATTCGCCCGATATACTTGTGAATCGCTGACTTTCGATTTTGACGATACTGGCAAATACAAACGCCGACCCAATGAGGTAACGCAGCCCGATGGTTAATACTTGAAATAGCCGTTTTTGCTTAAATGTTGTAATTAGCTTTTCCATAAATGGTTGTGATTGAGCCGCAAATCTAATAGATTGGGCAGTCTTCATGAAAGTTTATCTACACAAACGGCAAACTACTTTTGCTTAGTTAGAAACTCTAAATTGTATTTCTATTATTATTTGATTTTAAAGTCCATTTTTCATAATTAAATCGGCAATTTTTGGGGCAATTCGGTTGATAATCCGTAGTAGTTTTACTTTACCGATGTTGATTTCGTATTTATCTTTTTTGAAGGCTTCAATGAATTCATCGGCAAGGGCTTCGGGCGATATTTTACCACTTCCTCTACCGTGTGTCATGGCGGTATCGACCAATGGAGGGATGATTTCAAATACTTTTAATCTGTCGGATTGATAGCGAAACGCCTTTGTAAAAATGTGCAAACCAGCCTTAGTACCACAATAGATGGGTGCTTGTTTTTTGGGTACAATCCCCAAACCCGATGACACATTGACAACCGCTGCGTTTGGATTTGCCTCAAGGGTTGGTTTAAGTCGAGCCAATAATTTGATAGGAGCTGTCAGATTCGTAGCGATTTCGTGTTCTATTTTAGAAATAATATCGGTTTCGGTACTGAAATCGTAATTATACTGTATGCCAGCGTTATTGATTAAGATATTGGCATCTCGGTGATTTTGTTCTATAAAATTCACTAATTTGTTTAATTCTTCATCTTGCGAAATATCACATACAAACGGGATAATCCGACTATCAAATTGAGCAAGATGATTTAATTTTTCTTGACTACGACCTACGGCAATTATCTCATTATCAAGTGATAACAGCTTCAATGTCAGGGCTTTACCGATTCCGTCGCTGGCCCCAGTGATGATGATTTTGTTTTGTGATATTTTCATTTTTCGCAGTAATTTTTTATCTGATTCAACCACTTAACCGAACCTTCTTTTAATGATTTACTAAAACTTTTCTGAAATAATCGTACGGGTAAACCCTGCTGACTTTCTTCTGATACCAACAAAGTTTTATTGGGTTCGATAACCCGGAAGGCCCAGTTATGATATACCAGAACCCCATATTTACCGCCTTTCCAACACAGTTGTTTTTGGGTATTTACCACAGTAAGTTTCGATTTTATTTTTAGTTTGGTGGTTTGCCATTTAAAAGTGTCTCCTGCTTTTAGCGGCTCTTGTACCTCAGCATTAATAATGAAATCGTAACGCCGATTCCATTGGTTTATCTGTGTCAAAGCATCCCAAACTCGCTCGATTGGAGCATTTATAACTACCGAATCTGCCGTTTTTACTGGAGCTTTTAAGTTAATTTGGGCTTTTATCATACTGGGGAGTAAGATGATGAACGCCGCAACGAGATTCCGTTTTATTAATTCCATTTTGTCCATATATCTTTTTGAAAATTGATGAAAAAATTAGTTTCGTTTCGATGGTTCCGGCTGGCATTGAACCTGATGACGGTATTGTAAAAAGTGTTGATTTCGAGACCTAATCCGTAACTACGCAATACACTGTTGGCGAGTGGATTATTGATGCGTTCGGGATAGCGATTATAAACATAGCCCCAGTCGTTGAAGGCATTGATGAAAAGCTGAATCGGTAATGTATTGAACTGCCTCCATTTGATAAATTTCAATTGAAAAGTTCGGTTAAATACCTCTCTTTTGAGGTTTACTCTGCCCGAACCATAGGCCGAGCCATTGACTACGTAGAGGTCGTAGCCTCTCAAAATATCTTCTTCGTAGCCGATTCCTCTCAGAATATTGTAAGGTACGTCGGCATTTGTAAACGCCTTTGCTTTCAGGATATAATTGGTAAACCATTTTTTGCCCAAAGGGTAATAATCGCCTAATGCGAGCCTAAACTGCCACGAGTTGAAATTATCGGTGGGTAGTAGCCCGTATCGTCTAATATCAGCAATAAAAACTCTGCCTTTGAGCGGGAAATTTACATTGTCTCGTCTGTCAAATCTGAAAGTATAGGCAATTGTGCTAAACTGCTGTTTATCAGAGTTTTGATGTAGATAAAATGGGTTTTGTTCGATGAGCGATTGGCTAATATTGGTTTGGTTATAGCCCAATTCTAAAAAATGAAAAATGTAAAAACCTTGCCGAAGTCGGAGTTTGATTTTGCTTTCAAATTGGGTTTTCAGAACTTCGTCGCGATACAGAAAATCGAGTTGGTCGTTTGAAGTTGTGTAGGCAAGATTTGAGAAGGTCTGAAACCTGAATTCGGAGATTAGACCTGTGTTGCGTTTTTTGTCGATGTAAGGGATATTATACCGTAGCGTGTAGCGGTTTGTAAATCCGGTTTCAAAGACAAATTCGAGTTTTTGTCCTCTACCCAAAAAGTTTTCATTATCGGCAAATAATCCGTAATTCAGCCTCCCAAAATCACTTCCTCTATCTATCCATTCATTAAAATTTCGGTCATTGAGCCTAAAATAAGGTGCCGCCCAAATGTACCAGTTTTCGTTGACAATGATTTTTATATCAACCAATCCCTCGGCTTGAACTGATGCCAAAACATCCACTTTGCTAAAAAGAGTGGTGTTGAAAATCCGCCGTTGGTTGAGTTTTATTCTTTCGTCTAAAGTAGAGGTATCAATGGTATCGCCAATTACAAAATCAATCTCTCGGACAATTATAAAATCTTTTGTTTTTTTATTTCCTTCGATTGTTATCGTGTTGATAATGAGCGGGTTATCGCTCGAATGCCCTCTTGCGATAGCATTAGAGGCGATTAAGAAACTTAGAGTCAAGAAGAATAATTTACTGTATGATTGCATCGTAAATCTTGGTTGATTTCGGATGCAAATCTCATTTAGAAAAATACTGTAAGCATTAACATATGTTAATATCAACTGCTTTTGGCAGACTTACGACGGATGCGGCTCAGCTGGATTGGCGTGATGCCCAAGTAGGAGGCAATTTGGTACTGAGGAATCAACTGCTCGATTTGTGGATACTGTTTTTTGAAAATCTCGTAGCGTTTTTCGGCATCGAGCAGCACGATTTCGATTTCTTTTTGCTCTTTTACCACGAAGAATATCTCGGCCAATCGGCGGGCAACCCTTTCGATTTCGGGGTAGGTGTCAAATAAAGTTTCGTAGTCGTTGAAGTTGGCAACAAAAACTTCACAATCGGTGAGGGCTTCTTGAATGATTAAGTTGGGGCGTTTGGTAATTAGCGAAGCATACCCACCAATAAAGCAAGGCGTTACAAATATGTGTTTGTTGTACTCGTTTCCGTTGTCGTCTCTAAAAAAACCTCTCATAACGCCACTTCTCAAAAAACCAATTTCCTTAGCAAATTCACCCTGATTGATGAATATTTCGCCTTTTTTTAGATACTTGATTTTAAAAAGACCGCTGAATTGCTCCCACGAATCATTTGAAATTGGGTACAGAGAATTGATAAATTGACGGAATTCTTGCATTGTAAATATCGGAGGTAATTAAGTCTTTTTAATTAACCACACGATTCGATTTTTGTTCGGTTTAGCCTTTTCAATGCACAATAATATCGATTTTCTCTCAAGAATTTTAAAGATGGCGAAATAATTGGGTTTTAGGAGAAGTGCATAGTTGAATCAAACGAGATTTCTTTTATCAATAAACGATTAGGCAATTCGCAAAACCACATTTCCTTTTTTTCGCCCAGATTCAACGTACCGATGTGCCTCTACGATTTCCTCCATGGGATAAACCCTGTCGATAGCGGCTTTGTAATTGCCTTTTTCAAATAATTCTCGCAAAAATTGTAGTTGTTCGACTCGGTCTGGTGCAAACTCAAGTCCTCCAACTGTTACGAAACTTCCGTTTTCGTTAAGTAAATGTCTGCATTGCTTTTTGGTAATTTTACCAACTGCATCGAAGATAATGTCAAATTTTTCGTTTGTTTGGGTAAAATCTTCTTGAGTATAAAAAACAACCTCGTCGGCACCCAACTCAAGTGCCAGACTTTTCCCTCCTTCGCTACAAACGGCTGTTACTTCGGCGTTGTGATATTTTGATAACTGGATAGCCGAAGACCCAACGGCTCCCGTTGCTCCATAAATCAAGACTTTAGGATTTTTTCTTTGGATAATTTGGGCTTTTTCTAAAAAATAAATGGCGGTTTGCCCCCCAAACGGAAGAGCTGCTGCTTCTTCAAATGTGGCATTGATGGGCTTTTTATAAATAACGCTTTTCTCCGAAACCGCAATGTACTCGGCATACGTTCCGAACTGGAAGCCCGTAATGCCATAAACTTCATCACCGACCTTAAAATCTTTTGTGTATCTGCCAGTCTGCTCGACGATTCCTGAGAAAGCAACCCCTAAAATCGGTTTTCGAGGCTTTCTAAAACCAAGCACAAAACGCATTATGATTCTGAGAAATCCCTCAACCGCCAAGGCTCTTACTCTGACATCGCCCGAATTGACAGACGAAGCCACGATTTTGATTAGAATCTCATTATCTCTCGGTGTTGGCTTGGCAACTTCTTCGATTTTTAATACTTCTGGACCACCATATTGGGTACAAATAACGGCTTTCATTGTAGGAGCATTCATAATTTTGTGTTCTGATTTGATTACAAAATTACGGCAGACTCACTACTTAACTCGTTAACTTTAGTTAATAAATGAAAAGCATAAAACAGGCTAATTTTACCAATCATCCTAAAAAGTGCCAAGTTATTTGTGCATTTGTCTATTTTTACAAAACAGACAACAAATCAGGTACAATGAATATGTTAAAAAGACATTCGGTTTTTATAGGAATAATTGCTGCTTTATTATTGCTTACGATTGCCATGATGGTTTATCCCGGTGGCTCGATGTTCGATAAAAATTCAGTCGGGTTTGATTTAACAAAAAACTTTATTAGTAATCTATTTGGCGAACAGGCCTTGAATGGTGCGGATAATCCATCCAGATACTGGGCCGATGCCGGAATGATTTTTCTTGCGGTAAGTTTTGCAATGTTTTTTATTAGATTCTCCGAAAGGATTCCGCAAAAAAGTGCCGCCAATGTCATAAAATATGCGGGTGCTGGCGGAATGTTTTTTACCTTTCTAATCGTTACGCCATTGCACGATATTATGGTTACGATAGCGAGTACGATGTTTCTATTGAGTATTTTTTATATAACGGTTTTTATTCTAAAATCACGGCTTCATATCTTCAAGTTTTTGTGCGTTGGCTGTATGCTGATTTTCTACTACACCTTATATCTTTACGGCTCGGGCAACTTTGATAGTCTCCCAATCATGCAGAAAATCACGGTTATCAGTATGATAATGCTGATTTTGGCACTGGAATATTTCACTAAAAAAGAAGATTTTGAACATATAAACCAAAAGCTGAATTAAAATCTAAATTTATCATCAAAAAATTGATGCCAAAGCACGTATTTTAGAAACATACAAACGCAATGGTATAAAATTAAACTATTTCGGATAACTCAATTAATCTTTCATGGTTCAATTGTTGATAGTCAAAAGATTAAAAGAACTGTTTAATGACTTATTGATACGTTTTTATTTCGTAGTTCTTTCTTTTATCCACTTCGTAAAATCTGCCATCACAACTGGCGAAAAGGTTTGTTGAATGGTTGGGTATTCGGCAGGGCTACCCGTTTTGCACTCTTGGAAAAGGTGATTCAATCCATCGTAAGCTTTTGTGGTTACATTCTTATTCCCTGAAGTTCTCAATATTTTTTCAATTGCTGATAGATTTTCTTTGGCAGGGACTTGCAAATCTTTTTCGCCATTTAGTGCCAATACTGGGCATTTTACCTTCTTTAAGCTGGTTGCGGGGTCGTATTTTAAGAAATATTGCATCCACGGCCACGGACTCATCGCTCCTTTTATCTGCTCGGCAATAAATTCTTCTTCTTTCTGATTTGCTGACTTTATCTCTGGGTTTTCTTTCAATGCTTGTTTGAAATACTCTCCTAAATCTTTTTTGAGTTGCTCATCATCATTCGATTTCGTAATCAATTCAAAAACTTTCTCGCTCATTTTTTTTGTTAAACCAATCTCTTTTTCGTCGGCTCCGTTGGCACGAGCAATCAGTTCTTGTTGCATCAGTAAAAGTTTATCGCCACTGATTCCGGTTCCGGCCAGTAACACAATAAATTCCACATTTGGATTTGCAGCAGCCACCATCGGAGCAATCAGCCCACCTTCACTATGCCCCATTAAGCCAATTTGCTTAATTTCTTTACGTGTGCGTAAGTAAGCCACCGCACTTTCGACATCGGAGGCATTATCGGCCGAAGTTGCCGTTTTGAAAACCCCTTTCGATTGCCCAACGCCGCGGTCGTCGAATCGCAAGACGGCAATTCCGTTACGAGTCAAATAATCCGAAATCACCAAAAAAGGCTTATGACCTAATAATTCTTCATCACGATTTTGTGGACCACTTCCCGAAATCAGGATAACCGCCGGAAAAACACCCTCTTTTTGTGGCAAAGTAAGCGTACCTGCTAATGTGATTTGAGCCTTCGGATTCTCGAAAGTTATGTCTTCTGAATAATATGGAAAAGGTTTCTTAGGTTCTTGCGGACGAACTGGTGCTTCAACGACCACAGTTCCTTTTACCAATTCGAGCGGAATCTCACGACCACCTTGTTTGAAAGTACCAACAAACTTATCATTTTGGAAATCTCCTGTATATTGAATTCCTCCTGCCGGAATCTCAAAACTTAATTTTGAGTTTTCGAAAGTTGTTTTTGGTACAGTAATCCCCTTTGCACCTTGGTCGGGACTATCTAAAGTAGATTTATAGCCGTCTTCGGTTTTTGAAATGTTGATGACAATCCTGAGCTTGGCCGAACCAACATTCAAAGTGCCGTTCCAAGAGCCAGTAATATCTTGGGCATTGGTCAGAAAGGTAAATAATAGCGTTGAGAAAATTGTTAAAATTAGCTTTTTCATGATTTTTTGTGTTTGATAATTTTTAAAAGAAATATGATTAAGAAATAGAGAAATACTCCAAATACCACCATAAGAGGAATAAAAGCGTTGCCGAGAAGCTCGGTTTTGTTCTCATCACGAACTGTATAACCAAGCATAAATGTATTTTTACCAACAAAAAGCCCAGTTTGTTCAGGAAACAGGATTTCTAAAACAATTAGCACCGGGAAACACACCAAAAGGAGTGTTAGGATAAATAAAAAGACATAAACAACCCCGTTGCGGAGGTTTAGAAATAGTGCCACAAGCAAGTGCTTGATGTTATAGGTTTTTACGGCTTGGTCTATTTTTTTAGAAGCAACAACTTCTTTGAGGGTTTCTTCGGGCGAGCCTAATCTTTCCAAAATATTAAGCAAGGCCGTTGTTTCATCTTCTGCCTGATGGTTTTGCATATATTCAAAAATATAGCTGTTCACTTCCATCATTGTATCTTCTTGGTCTTCTTTTGAAAGAAGCCTTAAAACATGCTTACTCCGATTTAGGTAGTCGGTATAGATTCTTTGAGAGTTATTATTTTTAAATTCGATTAGTTTCATTTGATTTCGATTTTTTGCATCATTTCTTCAATATTTTTTTTCATTTCAAGCAAATTACTCTTGCCCTCTTCGGTAATGAAGTAGTATTTTCTCGGAATCCCCGATTGCTGTTCTACCCATTTATGAATCAGTAATTCGTCTTTCATGAGCCTTATTAACAGCGGATAAATCGTACTTTCTGTTACTTCAATCCCGACAGAATCTTTTAGGGTTTGAATGAGTTCGTAACCATAACACTCTTTTTGGTTGAGTGCTTGCAAAACAAAAAAAGGTAGTATCCCTTTTTTGAGTTGAGTATCCCAGTTTTTTAGAAATTCATTTTTCATATTGCAAATATATATGAAAAAATAATACATTGTATAGCGATGTATTGAAAAAAATAAATGAAACTACTTCAAAAGCCTAAAGTATTAAGTTCAATGCTTTTAATATTTAGTCAATTTGCATCGTACTTTGTACTCAAAACCTTTGAAATAGCCTCGTTTGTCGTCTTCTGAGAAATTAAGAACCTTTATTTTATCAATTTATAAATCCGATTCAATTCGCTGTGGTAGCGTTCGGGTTCTTCCCAAGCTGGGTCGTGTCCTGATTTTTCGAACGAGATGAATTCTTTTTTCGGTGCTTTCAGTAAGTCGAAATACTCTTTGGCAAGTGGTGTCGGATTGACGAAATCGAATTTACCCGCAATAAAAAATACTGGGATTTTTACTTCGGGTACTTGTTTTCGTAAGTCAAAATTATTGTAGTCGGGGTCTTTAATGATGTGTTCGTTGGCAAAATTTGCTCCGTTGAGGTAATTCTCTTTTTCTTTGGCAGTGTATTCGTCTGATTCTTGAAAATTGGCAAAAAGTTTTTCAATCGGGAAACCGTTATAGATTTTGCGATTGAGCTCCAAAAGGATGTATTTCTGCAAAGAAAAGGCTTCTGGAAACGGATACATCGTACTAAAATCGCCACTTTTGGGTTCGCCAATAAATTGTAATTGCTTTATGAGCGAATCCACCTTAAATTCTTTAGCCTTTGCCAAAGTGTAGCGATACGACTGCAACTCGCCTTCGTAAGCCGCCACCTGCTGACCCGTACCGACAAATGCCGAAAAATGCTGCGGATACTTCTGCACTGCCAACATCCCTAATTGCGAACCCCACGAATGCCCAACCAAGAAGATTTTATTGACTTTTAGCCTATCTTTGAGGTATTTAGCCAATTGATTAACATCTTCGACGTATTTCTGAACCTTGATTTCGGCAGCTGGAAAATTCTCGGTGTAAGATTTTCCGGCATTTCGTTGGTCCCAGTAAACCACCGTAAAGTTTTTCTCTAAATCTTTGTTGTATTTTCGCAATCCACCGATTTCAGAAACACCCGGCCCACCGTGTAGGTGCAAAAGCACAGGGTTTTGGTCATTTTCGCCCCGAATCATCACAAATTGTTTGGTTCCGTTGAGGTCGAGATACTTAGATTCGTTGATACTGTTTACGGCTTTGGCATCATCTTCTTTGCAAGAGACAAACCAAACCGAAAGAACGATTAAAAATAGCTTCTTCATAATCATGAAATTTTGTTTTGTTACTCCGCAAAATTAGAAGTGGGGTGGCTCGATTTCATTGACTTTAGTTAAGAAAGGAGTGGCGATGAGCAATTAATACTTTTGCGATTGCGTATAAATGCCTTACTTTGTTGAAACACAAAATTTGATTGCTATGAAAACAGAAATATTGGTGTACTTTTCAGAGAATTGGTCTGGCTCAAAAGATGAATTGGCCGAAGTAATTGACGCATTGAATATCAAAACCATCAAAAAAGGTACGATTTTGGTGCAAGAGGGGGCTGTTTCGACTCTTTGTTATTATATTCTGAAAGGATGTGTAAGGCAATATATTTTGGAAGATGGAATCGAAAAAACGACGGCTTTCTACACCGAAAACCAAGCGGTTGTGCCGTTTCAGACCTATTTAAAAGGCAAGCCATCAAACCATTTTACGGTTTGTTTAGAAGACGTTACGGCGATTGTGGGGAATCCTGAGGAGGAGAAAGAAATGTATCGGAAGTTTCCGAATTTAGAATCGCTTACTCGGACGATGGTCGAACAAGATTTTGGCAAAACCCAAGAAGATTTTGCCAATTTTGTAACTTCATCGCCCGAAAAACGCTACTTAGATTTGATAAAAAATCGTCCTGATTTGATTCAGCGAGTTCCACAACACCAAATTGCAAGTTATCTGGGAGTTACGCCTGAGTCGTTGAGCCGAATCAGGCGTCGGCTTGCTAAGAAGTAGGGTAGAGCTTTTGGTATTCTTCGAGCTTTACGCCTTTAAGCAATAGCCACAAAACCATCAGAACTTCGCCTAACCAAGTGTATTCACTCAATTTGAAATTGAAATCTGGAAATAAATAAAATGCCATAAAATCAACAAGATAACCAAAACATGTTAAGAGTAGCAAATAACCAATTATTTTAGGAATATAGCCAGATTTTATGACCAAATACCCCATCGGCAGTAGCCAAAGCCCAAAGAATATATTGGCGATTTGAAGGCCATAATGATGTAATTCTATGAAAAACCTGATTGCCGAATGAATTTGATTTGTTGAAAATGCGGCTTTTATCTCATTATTTTTCAGAATTAGCAGAATCGCGATGTGGTTGAGTTCGTTGAGCATCGTAATGGGTGTAACAATACACGTAAAAATCACAATCAGTCGGGCAAGGGTTTTATCAACGGGTCTTAGTACTTTATGGATGAAATAGGCGGTCAGAACAGTAACTAATGCACAAACGATAGCACTCACGACGCTCATTCTGAACATAGATTCATTGGCTAAAATATTAGAAATAGTTGCACTTAAATCATTTGGTACAAAAAGAACTTGTGGTATGTAAATGATACCAAAAACACCCAACGGAATCTGTAAAAAATATAGCAGCCCTGCGATTCGGGCGGTAGCCTTGATGGAATATGTATTTTGCATAACCTTAATGAATTGATTAAAATTTAGGCAAAATTATCGTGGCGAAGGTTGCTATCCATTGACTTTTGGTAAGAAATAGAATTTATTAAGATGAAAGATAAAATCGTTAGATATTTTTCGAATATTTCGCCGCTTTCGGTTGAAGAAACCGAGGCTATCAAAGAAAGTTCGGTTATCAAAACCTTCAAAAAAGGTACTGTTTTGCTGAGAGAAGGGCAGTATTCGAGCGATACCTATTTTGTCTTTGAAGGGTTGATTCGGCAATACCAAATCATTGATGGTGAAGAAAAAACGACTGCTTTTTTTACCGAAGACCAATGGATTATTTCGCTCAATGGCTCCGACTCCAACAAGCCATCGAATTGCTATTGGGTATGCGACGAAGACTGTTTATTATTGACGGGTAATGACACTTCGGCTCAGGCTTTATTTGATAGATTTCCGAGACTTGAGGGCATCGCTCGTAAGGTAATTGAGCATACATTTGCCGAATTTCAGCAGAAAATGTTGAATTATTTGAATGATTCGCCCGAGCAACGTTATTTGAGGTTGGTCGAGGCGAATCCTGATTTAGTTCAACGGATTCCGCAATATCAGTTGGCGAGTTATATCGGTATAAAACCCGAGTCGCTGAGCCGAATCCGTAGGCGAATCATAAAGAAAAGTTAAGTAGTTAGGCAAAAATTTCAGGATAAGGAAATAAATAACGATTAACTTTTACGTATGAGCCATCGGATTGCGTAAATAAATATAAAAACGGTGGTCGAAATCTCAATTATCGCAAAGAAAGTATAGTAAATGGTGGCATTTCCTACAAAAAATGTCAGTACCATTACGATAGTTTTGATTGCTGCCGCCACAATATTTGTCCAAGCGTTTAGTTTGTCTTTCAGTATCTTAGAAAGCAGAATCATCGCAATCGGAATCTCCATCAATATGCCTGCATAAAGTAAAAATTCTCGACTGATTTCCATTCCTTCTACCTTACCAGTAAGATATTGTTTGAGGAGTGATGCGTCCATTAATCCGATGAGGTCGCAGTACAAATAATTGATGGTTACAAATACCCAAAGTGTTGATAATAAGTCTTTTTTGTTCATTTTCTTGATGTTTTTTCGATGCAAATTTCGAGTTTGGCATCAAGAAAATGATTGACTTGGGTTAAGAAAGGATTTTACTTTTTCTGATACGCCCGCACATACTCAACCACGAACTCCTTGGGGTATTTTTCTTGTACCTCTTTTTTCTGCAAATCCGGAATCTCATAAACCCCCAACATAAACTGCATGGGGTACTGAGGGGCTTGCCCGATGGTTTTGGTTGCTTTGCCATCAATATAAAAAACTACTTTTTCGGGAGTCCATTCGGCGGCGTACGTATGAAACTGAGTCACATCAATCTCAAAATCTTCTTCATAAAATGCTTCTTTGAGCGTTGGGTCGTTGAATTTATGAATCCCAAAACCAATTTTGGCCTTGCTTTTTTCTACATTCCAGCCTTTGACCTCAAAAACACACAACTCCGCCGACCTGTCGGGTTGGTCTTCGTAGCCAATCATCCAAAGCGAAACAACGTTTGAAGAAGTATTGAGAGACTTGGCCCGAATCTCAAAAAAACCGTATTGTGGCAAAAACGTATGGCTATTTTGTTGTTCTTCTCGCACCACACATTTGTCAGGATTAAAAAACTTGTGTTGGCCAATATTGGAGCCAAGTTTACCCGCAAAAATGCCAGTTTGGATGGATGAGCATTTGACGTTGCCATTGAATTCGGGACACCAAGGCTGCTGATTTTCGGTGATTTTTAAGATGAGATTGCCGTTTTTTATCTCATAATTTGGTTTCGATTTTTCGCGGCTACTCCACTGAGGTAAATAATACGGAATCCAGTTTTTGAGGTTTAGTTTTGGATTGTTGAAATCATCTTCAAAAACCAAACGATAGCCCTCTTTTTCTTTTGAAATGGCTGATTTTTCTTGTCCTAAAACCGATGACATGGCTGTTAGCAGAATGAAGAGATGACAGATGCTTTTTTTCATAATTTTCGTAAAAAACAAAAATGAGAAATCTCGTTGGTAATTTCTGATTCTGGCCACTAATTTATTTTTATGCTGATTTGTGGTTGTGCCAAAAGAGCTTGAATCACGCTCGAAGGCTCATGAATCTGATGACTGAAAAATACCCCGTTTTGGGTGCTACTCAACATTTTTTTGAGGTGCATCACTGCCGAAAAAGCTGTCAAATGAGCCTGTCCTTCGCTGTCTTTGAGACTGATTTTTCGTTTTAAACCCTGTTTATCCTCTACAACTACCTCAAAAATTACTCGGTCTCCTTTACCACTGGCGTTGAATACCGCCCGCCGCACACTATGCGAAAGCCAATCGAATAAGCGAATCTTTTGAGCCAAATACAGAGCTTTCGATACCAGGTCGGAGTTATAGGTCATTTTGGTAGTAACATTGGGTATTTTTTCACCTTCATGAAAAATGAAGTTTTCGGGAATATCAAAATCGTAGGTGTTTTTGGTGCCAATTCCAAACCAAAAATCATGAGCTTCGGGACTCAGAAAATGTTTTGTAGCTACCGCCTGCCCTTGCTGGTATTTGTGAAAAAGCTTCGTTACGTTTTCGGCTATGAAATGGGTAGTTGATTCGCCTGCGAGGTCATTGAGCGAATAACTGATGAATAGTTTCAAACTGTCGAAACTCGGAGTTAAATGATAGGCCATGCTCCCTACGATACCGCCCATCCAGCCCGAACTAAACACAATTTGACTGGCAACTTTTTGTGTCTTTGCCCAGCGATAAGCCCGTTGGAGTTCGGGAGTGGGTTTGGTAATATCCAGATAATCAATGCCTTCTTTGACGCAATATCGTAGCACGTTATCAGCGGGGTCGGCGGCACAAAGTAGTATCAAATCAATGCCTCGGTTTTTGATTTGCGAAAGCGAATCAGGGTTTTGAACGTCTAATTTTAAATATTGGGGGTCTTGTGGTTGGGCTTTTCGACTACCAATCCAAATATTGAGTTGGGGTATTTCTTGACGAAGATTCTGCACAATGCGGCTACCGACCAAGCCAGTGCCACCAATGACCAAAATGTTACTTTTCATGTCTATTTTATGCTTGATTTTTACCTAATTGATATATTTTCTGAATCCACCTTTGGCGTTGGGTTTCGGTAGAGTTGCGTACGATGCCCACATAGCTCACACGCACTGGCGAGATACCGCAGAATTTTAAGATGCTGTTTTTGAGCTGATTGACACTCGGGCGACCGTAAAACAACCAGTAGTACCAACTCGGTTGGTCGAGCGTAGTGATGATACGTGCCGAACGCCCCGCAAAGAGTTTGTCCCACCAAACCGAATTGGGTCGGTACTTGAACGCCACCGTAGGTACAAAAAGTCTATCTATGAAACCTTTCATGATGGCCGGAAAACTACCCCACCAAACAGGATGTACCCAAACGATGTGTTCGGCCCAGCGGATTTTTTCGAGAGCCAATAGCAAATCGGGTTCGTGGGTTTGGATTTTCTGATAACCTGCTTCGAGATTTGGATTGAAGTTTAAATCAGCAATGCGGAAGGTTTTTACTTCGGCACCGATTTCGGAGGCCCCTTTTTGGTAGGCTTCGGCTAATGCGTAGCATAGACTGGCTTTGTTGGGGTGGCCGTCTATGATGAGGATTTTCTTTGGCATATTCTACAATAATTTTTTTGACAAAATTACCTTCGTACATACCCACTAAAAGAGGACATTTGGCCTATTTTAGAATAAGATTTTGCAATATAGATGAGCGAGGCTTCTTAGCAAAACCACCCATATTTTTGAGGGAAATTTTTGAGACTGGTTTATTTTATAGATTGTGAAATAACATTGTTAAAAATAAGGGATAGAATCCGTGGCACGGCTCGAACCATTAACATTGAAAATCAGGCTATCATAGTTTAGCCGTGTCACGGTTTTTAAGGGAAGTTATTTTACGCACTATAACACGTAAACCACTGATAAGTAATTGTTTAGTGATGGATTTACTCCATAGTTTGTATTGAGAATATTTAAAAACCATAATGTAGATATTCTTAGTATGAACTATTTAAACAATCATTGTTACTAACCATGTATGAAGTTTTTAAGGAACTTGAATCAATATCTGTTAGTGATATTGATTCAACAAATTATTTATTATTCATCATAAAAACAGCCGTAAAAATGATTATATCTTGAACAAAATGAATTATCAAAGCTAAACCTATACCTTTTGTTTCGTGTGTGGCTTTTGAAAGAATATACCCCAATACTCCGGCCATTATTACACCCACTGGTCCACTCGGGTTGCCGCCCCAATGCGGTAATCCGAACATAACCGCTGAAATCAGGAAAATATATTTTGGTTCTAAGTAACCTTGAAGATTGCCATTGATACCTATTCTAAATATTAGCTCTTCGGAAAATGCATTGCTGGCCGAAAATAATATTATGTAAGGAATAAAACCCCACTTAAAATTGTCTAAACTTTGGGTTTGCTCAAGCCCTCCGTACATGAATATCCCTGTACCAAAACTGATAAAAAGCAATAAAGAGACACCATTTCTTAGCCATGATGTTTTACCATTGATTCCCATCCAGATTTCTTTAGAGGCTATCTCATTCAGATTGCCAAAACTCAATAATTCTTTGCTGTTAGGGTTTGCCTTTAAGGTTACTAAGCAAACCAATATGGCTAATAGTAGTGCAAAAATCTGGTATTGGAGAATCCCGTTGATAAAAGTATCAGAATGTAGCCGGATATTGAGCTTAGAAAGAAATGCGTTTGAAGTAACAAGTGCAATAGCCGATAAACCTATCAGCAATAATGTTATAAAAGTTTTCATAATTTTTTTTCTGCAAAATTCTGCTCAAAAAAATTATTAGCAATTACCCTTGGGTAACTTCTCTTTGGTCAAACGTCTTCTAATCCTACTTAGGCTCTGTGGCGTAATACCCAAATATGACGAAATATACTTTTGGGGAGTTCGTTGTAATACGTTGGGGTACTTGGTTTGTAAATCGTGGTATCGTTCTTCTGGGGTTTTGCTCAGAATATCAATTTGTTGTTTTTGTTTATGAATAAATAACCCTTCTGCGGCATGCCGACAAATATTTATTCCTAATGGGTTTTCTTTGCTCATTTGGTTAAAATTGGCAGATGAAATCCTGAATAATACGGTTGGTTCAAAAGTAATGACTTCGATTGGAGAATCTTCTTGTGTCAAGAACGACATATAATCGCCCAAAAACTCATTTTCATAACAAATGTCTAAACAAATCGAATTATTTTTATTCCAAAGAAAAATACCGCCCGAACCTTTTAGTATAAAATACAGATACTTTTCTGTCGAAAAACTCTGCTTAATCACTTCTTCTTTTTTAAAATTAACCACTTCACCCAATTTGACGAAACCCTCCCATGCCTCAATAGGAGCCTGAAAAAAATTATCAAACACAGATTTTATTTGTACAGATATGTCTTTTATGTTGGGTTTTGAAGTTGTTATCATGGTTGCAAAATACCTTTATGTAAAAGTACATCATTAAAATGTTCTGAACATACGAATCTTTCTACTGGTTCGCAACCCCAAATCAGGATTTGGCCTATTTTTTAAGCAAAATCTCGCGGCGTAAGCGAGTTAGATGCCTTTGCGAAATTCCTAAATAAGAGGCCAAATAATGCAACGGTATTTGCTGGACGTAGGTTGGGTTTTGTTTCAGTAGACTAAGATACCGTTTTTGGGGAGAGTCTTTGAGGAGCGAAAATATGCGATTCTCTAATCTTTCGTATTCCAGTTCGGATACTTTTTTCAAGAACTTCATCCAATTAGAATTAGCTTCGGCCAATCGCTCGATGGCAGATTTTGAAACCACCAATCCTTCTACGTCGGTAATGGCTTGAATATTCTCTTGGGTAGGGTTGCCCGATAGAAACGAAGAATAGGCGGTTGCCCCTTGCCCTCCAAAAGTGAGACAGTAGGTTGTTTCGTTGCCTTCTTCATCAACGATAAAGTTCCGTAAGATACCTTTTTCTACAAAAAACACTTCATTACAAATCAGCCCTTCTTGAATCAAGAACTGGTTTCTTTTGATGGTGCGTCGAGAAACATAAGGCATAATAGCCTCAATATCAGATTTGTCTAAAATTCCAAATTGACTCAGATAGGTTTGCATACAGCTAAAAATAATACAGTTAGAGGCTAATCTGTGACCTAAGATGAAACTACCTTTATAGCCCAAGTTTTTGTTTCCAAATCATAAGTACAACCATGATAATAATTGAAAACAGCGTACCTACTGGCAGATACCAGAGGGTCATGACACTGAGCAGGATTCCGTATCCCCAAGCCCAATCTCGGTTGGTCCATAGAGCCAATATCCAAGCAAACCATAAAAAGCCATAGATGATAAAAAGCCAGCCAAGCTTAAAAACATCAATATTCAGTTTGTAGAAAAGTTCTGCCCATGGCCCAGGTTTTTTGGGTCCGATGTACTTGCCTCTGATTGATACAAAGATACCATCAATGAGCATATAAGCACCGTTGAGTAGCCCGAGTATTGATATAACTATTTTCATTTCTTAATTAATTCCAAAGTAAATGAGTCCGCTAATAAGCAAGAGCAAAATCCACTGCCCGAGTTTTAAATAGTTTTGGGGAAACTGCCTTGAAATGAAAATTGTCAAAGCCCAAACAATGGCGTATCCTAAAAAATAGACCGACAGTATTTGTAACAATGTTTTTTCGTTCTCGAAGAGGTCTGTTACATTAATCAGTCCAAGTCCGATTGTAGCAAATAATAAGTCAAACGAAACCCAATGCCAGCCGCATCTTGCCATTGTCCACTTTTCTCTCTTTTGGTGATTTTCATCAATTTCACTTGTCGGTTCGTTTACTTTAAGTTCTTTGTCGCCAATAAAAGTGTGGACTACAAAAGCCAATAGTGTAAATATGTTAGCTATTAAAATTGGTATATTCATAATTTCTTTACAGATATTGCAATAAATCTCTTAAAACCGCGACACGGATAGGTCATAATTGGCGGAATTGCCGATTCGAAGGTTATCCGTGCCACGGGATTTCTCCTTTTATATTTAAACAAGTTATTTTCACAATATATAATAATGTCTTTTGTACTAAATAAGTAATAAGATAAAATGATTTTCTCTCAACTTAATAAAAATAGCTCATTGAAATATATTGATAATCAGTCGGGTATGCTTTTGATTTGATATGCTCAAATCATTCGGTTAATTCATCATTAGTTGTATTTCTTAAAACCTTTGAGTTTAGAACCACCTATTTAGTCAAAAGTTACATAGAATTTGCCTTCGGTGATTTTGATTGATTTGTTTGTTTTGAAATCGGTAATTGTGCCTTCAAAAGTTCCTTTTACATCTTTATTGGTCAATTCTAATATTTTGACTTCAAAATCATTCAGCACATTATTATTGGCGGTATAAACTTCATTTGTCGAGACTGCATATCGGCATAGCCGCTCTTGGTTTGGCTCGGTATAAGTACCTGTTTTGATAGTATTTGTGGCGTTTTGTACCTCTATATCGATGGCAGGTAGCCCAAAATTTTTGTTTTGATAACCAGTCGCAATGAGATTGTACGGAGCCGATTGGGTCCAGTTGTAACCCGCAAAATCGGTTGAAAAATCGGTTTGCTTGCCGTCTAATTTAGCAGTTAAGTAGTATTTGTTTGAGGGATTGGCATCGTTGGTATTTTCGCAACTAAGTAGAGCCAAAATGCTCATTAAGAGCAATAAAGTTCTCTTTTTCATAATTTTGTTTGGCTTTTACAGACTATAAATTCTATGGTTTTTCTGAGAGAATATTAATTACTATCACTTCCTTTTCTTTTCAAACGATAAGTGAGTGCCACAATGCAACTGAACATAAAAATTGTTGATATCATCGGCAAAAACACTGGCTTTGTTGCTGGCTTCATTGAGCCATTTGCTGTCAGGATTTGGAGCGTAGTTGTATCCCCACCTGATGCCAAAATAAACCCTTCGGTCTTCAAAGTAATTGGTACTTAGCGATGGATTAAGCACCCATTTATTTTTGCTGTAAGCATGGATTTCGGCTCGCTCAGTATCATAAATGAGGCTTTTGTTAAGCGACATCCCCAGCCCTATGACGGGTTCGATGGTAATTGCAGGATGTACTTTAAATTTGTACCCCGCAAAAACCGAAGAGTTGAATCCATCAAAATCAATTCGCTTAGAATTGTTGGCTTTTGTGCCGTTTGAGGTAAAAAACTCAAAACCACTAAAAAAACGGTCAAAGTAATATTTTGCCCCTGCCCCAGCATTGAACGAGACGATTTCGGGGGCAAGATTGGTGTTGAATTTTGTTTTGAATTGATTGACCGAAACACCCATTATGCCATAGATTTTGAAAGCTCGGTTTTCTTGGGCGATTAATGAGGGGACATTAAAAAATGCAATGTTTAGGATAATTAAAAATAGCTTTTTCATCTTTGTTCTGCTCAATTTTTCTTAAATTCTTTCACTTCTGCTAAAACTTCCATTGCCTGAATGACGGGTGTCCAATCTTTTCCGTCAAATAGCCATTTAAACCATTTTTTGTGGCGATTTTCGTATTTAATATTAAAAAACAACCACACCGCAAGCCAAGTTAAGTCAGCTGTTATGGTAAGTTGGAAACCCAACCAAAAAAAATTCTCTTTGACAAATAGTGCATCATGTAGGTAAAAAGTACTCCAAAGTGGCAATTGCAAAAACAATACTCGGGCTATGCCCAAACTCGTGGCTTTTAGCGTTGATAGTTTTTCTTGGGTCGAAACGAGCGGTTGGGTAAGGTCTATCTGATTTATCAAAACTAATTGATAGATATAAACCCCAATCGCAATTTTGCTGATGACGGATTGTAACCCTGCCGAGATTGTAAAGAAAAGGCTCGCTTCGCCAAAGGTATCAATCACGAGAGAATCTATAAAAAACACCCAAACGAGGCCCACAATCACGAGGGCAATTTTGGTTGGTTTCATTGAGTTTAAGAGCGTTTTTACTCTCAAATCAGACGAATTATCTAATAGTTTCTGACTGATTTGTAGGCTTTTATCAACTTTTTCGTTGTAAGATGCCCAAAGAACTTTCAATTCGTTATCTTCCATTTTATTTGTCTAATTTTGAAAACCGTTGTTTTAATTTTTCTTTGATTCGCAACACTTTTGTCGAAACATTCGAGGGCGAAATCCCGAGAATTTCTGCAATCTCGGAGTGGCTTTTGTCGTCCAAATACAAGAGCATTAAGGCTTTATCTAAGTCTTTTAACTCATCAATAAATTTTTCGAGCATTTGAAGGTGTTGTTGTTTATCGCCCTCTTGATGCTCCACAATGGTTTGATTGTCGTCGTCTTCAATCGGGATATGTAGAGGCACGGCCGCATTTTTGCGATAAGACGAAATGGCTACATTGAGGCAAATCCGATAAAGCCAAGTAGAAAGTTTGAAGTCGCTTTTGTAGCGAGGCAACGCCTGCCAAACGTTTATCATCATTTCTTGCAGTAAGTCTTGGCGGTCGGTTTCGTCTTTGCAGTAGGTCTTGGCTATTTTGAAAAATATCCCCTTGTGTTCAGACAAAACCTCCTCAAATATTTTATTTTGAACCTCTTTTTCCATCATTTTAGCGTTTTGAACCAATCTCCAATCAACTGATAAGCCTCTGGGGCATGACGGATACCATTGTGGCTATAACCCTCGATGATTTCGCAACGTCCTTTGCTATTGGCTTCGACGGTTTTCTTCATGATGGTTGCATCAAAAGCCTCATCTTTTGTGCCAATCAATACCAAAAACGGAATATTTACGGCTTTTAGACCTATTTTGTGGTTTTCGGGCGACATACTTTGATTAGCTCTGTACGAGTAGGTTCTTAGCAGGTCGTTGGTGGGTTTATTAAAAAACAATACTGGCAAATGATTGAGGCTGGTATTTTGGATTTCGTTCAGCATTTTTAGGCCAATGATTCGCTCAATGTGAATCTTCATGAATGGTTCGGTTGTGTCGCCTTTGGTGCGTTGAGGCTGTTTGATGGCAGGCGATAACTGGCTCAAAAGCGGTGCAAACATCAAAACACCGTCTATTTGATGGCTCGAATGAGCAATAAGATAATTGAATGTGATGCCTCCGCCCATAGAATGAGCCGCAATGATGATTTTACCGTTGGGCTGTTTTTTACGGATGGTAGCGACAACATCGGCCAAGTCATCGGCGTACTGATTGATGTAATCTACATCACCACTTGCTCCGTCTGATTTTCCGTGACCACGTAAATCAATTGCATAAACATTGGCATTGGTGGCGGCTTGGAGTAGTCCTGCTGTTTTGTTGAATGTGTAACTCGTAGTGCCTACTCCGTGAATCAAAACTATGGTATTTTGGGATTTAGTAGGAAAATGATAAGCAAATATCTTTTTTCCGTCGCGAGCCTTGAAGAAGTGTTTCCGAAAACGATTGGGCTGCTCCAAACCCAAGTCTTTGATAGACTCTGCGTTATGACTACTCACCGACTTAAAAGTTGGCTCTCGAAGCTGAATCAACTGGGTGGCGTCTTTGGTGAGTGAGTCTTTGTTGCCTTTATAGTAGGTTTCTAAAATACTTTGGGCATATACACTGATTCCTCCACAAAAAAGGAAACTAAAAACCAAGATTCTGAATACAATTTTCATTAAAGTAAAATCTATTTTATTGAATTTTACCAATGATTCGTATCTGAGAAAGACATATCACACATTTAGAGAAGAAAAATAAAATATATTTTGCTGAGTTTTTGTAACTATTTGATAATCAGTATTTTGTGTGTTACAAAGCGGAGCGTATTTTTATTGTAATAAATTTTATAGAATGCTGATGCTCCAACACGAATTATCAAAGTCATCAGCGTTCCATTTTTTTACGACAATCATTTGTACAAAATAAGTTAGGCAAAGAACAAAGGCCACTTACTTTATATATTTGGGTAAATTTTTACCCGCTATTCACTCATTCTTTTAATTTTCAACATTTGATTTCCACCTTTCTGAAATTCATAATCAACAGAATCAATGCTAACAATAAAATCTGTTTGAAAAAAGTCTATTACTCCATCTAAAACCTCTGATTTAACAGCATTCAAATTTACAATAGGAAAAATTCGGATTTCTTTACAAATCCTTAACATCTCAACTATTGATTTGATATGAAAATCCAAACCAAGTTGTGAATACAAAATCAAGAAGTGAGAACTTAATCCTAAATCAAATGACAAATCTTCAAAGTTAGTTTGATTTGGTAATTCATGATAGATATATCGTTCCTGAGTTTTGCCTAATTCAAAATCACCAATAAAGTTACTCATCGCATTCATACGGATTTGCTCCAACTCCTGAATACTTTTGATACTTTTCCAAACGAATTTGTCTTGATTTTTCTGTGTTTGTAAAAGAATAGTTTCTTTGGTTTCTGCAATGCGTTGTGTTAATTCGTCTTTAGTAAACTGGTAAATTGGGTCTAAGGAAATAACTCTTCGATTCAGTTTTGCCATCTCAGAGTTAAAACCTGCGGGTCCATCACCAAAACTTATGATTTTTTTATTTAAATCATCATCAACAAGTTTAAACATTGATTGGTATTCATCAAGATTTCGACCCCAAGGAACGGTGTTTTTTAACTCAAATGCCATTTTTAATATGTATTTTGAAAGATAATGAGTATTGATATTGACAATTTTTCATAGTTCTTTCTGCAAGACTAAGTGTAATTAGTAGAAGAAAATTTTAATGTTTATTCTCCTAATGGTGCTTACGAAATTGCCATTTTTGAAGTTAATAATACTGAATTTAACTTTATGGTCTGTATAGACACAAGTCAATCAATAATTTGTATTGGACTTCTTTATAGATTGTGAAATAACATTGTTAAAAATAAGGGATAGAATCCGTGGCACGGCTCGAACCTTTAATCTTAAAAATCAGGCTATTATGGTTTAGCCGTGTCACGGTTTTTTAGGAAAGTTATTTCACGCACTGTAATTTCATTTTCTATCTTTTGATGGTAGAAAAGTATGTCCATGCAATAAATAGAAATTGTAATGGAATTCTAAACCATAAATAGTCTAACCCATTACCATCAAAAGTAGCTTTTTGGTAATCTATATGTTTTATTGAAGCATAAATATTGGCAGGTAGTAGAAGTATAAAAAAAGCAATTAAAATCCATCCTGAATAGATGCTCAATCGTGGAATCAGCAGGCAAATACCCAATAAGATTTCCAAAAAACCTGTAAAATAGATAATTTCAGTTTTTAATGGAATCATTGGCGGTATCATCAAAGCCATGCCTTTTGTGAATGTAAAATGTCCTATTGCTGTAAATATCAACATTCCACACATTCCAATCCTTGCAGAAAGATACACATCATAGTTTCGAGTTGTCAATTTTATTACAAAAATTGAAACCAGAAAAACACTAACTAAAACTACTAATGGTTTCATTTTCTATTTCAAATTTATATTTATGATTAAACTTTGTTTATTCAATTTAAAAACTGATTCTTCAAAGGTAGCGGCTCTTAATGCCGGTAAAACATTGTTTGAAAATCCATACTTTTCTTTTGGAACTCCAAAAATGTTTCTATCCAATTTATAATTATCGTTCTCGTCCAAGAAAACCGCAACTGCGTATTTTCCTTCTGGAATGTTTTTGAAATCAACGGATATTTCTTTTTGATTATTAACCACTATTTTTTCGCGATAAATAGCTTTTTCATTTATTCTAAAAGTGCCTGGTTGATTGTACCAACCTACATAAAGATTGCCTTTTGCATTTTCAAGATTTCTGATAATTACTGTTTGTTTAGTATCCTGACCAAAAGCAATAAGACTGCTGAATATACCAATTGTAAGCATTGTTGACTTTTTCATAATTATTTTCATTTAGTGTTAAATCCTGTTGTTGTGGCTGCTATTCTAAGTTCATAGATTGATAGTAAAATAATCACCAAAACCTCACCCCCAAAGTAAAGTTTTCCGTAAAGTGTTAAGTTTTCAAAACATAGAAATACATGATAGATTGTAAATACACAATAACAAATATTGAGTATCGCAATAATTTTTAAATAGGTTCTCCATCTTAAAGGATTGACGAAGCGAATAGTGACAGAGTAGAAGAAAAATACCAATGCTATGCCAATAAATATGGAGATAATTTGCTTAGGCATGCCAAAGTATTCTTCAAATACATAAAGGTTAGACAATAATATGATTGATACAAATGCTCCTAAGGCATCGAGTACGAATATTTTTGAACCGTTATATTTAGTGAGTGAGATTTTCATTTTATATTTTTTAGAATTGAATCTTGTAGCTTAAATTAGGCAGTAGAATTGTCTCGACATCTTTATCTACTCCTTTTGTTCTAAAATTGTATTGATAGCCAAAAAAGTCTGGCTGTTGGGTAAGATTCACGATTTTTAATGCTATTTCTCTTGAACTTTTCAATTTATTTTTTCTGTAAGCAATAGTCAAATGCACATTGGTAATTGGGTCTGATTGAACCGAGTAGGCAAGTGTTTCATCATATACAATAGTTTTTCTTGCCTTGGTTGCTTGTTCGTCAATCGGTGAAAATCTATCTCCGCCTTGAAATGTGATTCGACCATTGATGTTAAATGTATTCTGCTTATTTTTACCAACTTTCCACTCTTTGCCACCTAATAGATTAACTACGTAGTTTCTATTAAACCTTGTATCTCTCCATACGCCGTCACCGCCTCTATATTTTGCGTCAAAGATTGAGGCAGTGGTCATGTAATAAAATCCGTTCGACATGTATTTTTCAAAAGTGACATCCAATCCATAGTTTCTTCCTTCGCCTTTGTTCACCATTTTCTCGGCAAAAAACCAATCGGATTGAAAATTAATAGCAGAGAAAGAATTACCATCAATAACCGGTACATCGTACAGATATTGAAAATACGGCTCTAACTTTAAATGAAGCAGTTCTGAAAGACTCCAGTCATAACTAAGTACCAAGTGATGGGCTTTAGTAAAATCTAAGTTTTTGTTTACCGCTTTTGCTCCAGTAGATAACGAATTATTAAAGTACATATACAAACTCTCTATTCGGCTATGTAAACCATAAGCCAAACCCAAAGTATGCTTTTCGCCTATATTTTGTGTTAGTGCCATTCGTGGTTCTATGGAGTAGTTATTATTGAGCGAAAATTGTTGGGCGGTAATGCCTACATTTAGTTTTAATCCAGAAGGAAGAGATATTGATGAATTCGTGAATGCAGAGGATAACACACTGTTTCCACTTGCATTGACAATTTCTGCTGGATTTTCCCCAACATTCGTTGCACGGTTCAGCTTTAGGTCATAATTCAGAAATCTTACTCTAAATCCTGTTCTATTTGTGTGTTTAGAACTAAATTTTTTGTTTAAAAATGTGGATAACACCAAATCCGAATTATTATTTGAGATATTGCTAAATGGGACTAATTGCTCCGACCGATTGAGTACTTTAGTTCTCCAGTCGGTCTCGTTAGATGTTACGGCTATTGCAGTTTGTACATAGGCGTTGTTTTTTAGAAAAATTTTGTGGTTAATCCCAAAAGCCCCTGTCATCATTTTTATTTTGTCCTCTTGACTATCATCATAATATTTTCTTTCGGTGCTATCTTTTTTGGGGTTGTTTTTTGCTCCATCCAAAAACCATAAACCCCAAACAGAAAACACACCTGCTTTTTGGGTAGGAAAATTGAGCTTGAATGATAAATCTTGATAAGTAATAGACGAAGCACCATCTGGCAATAAAGGTTCTAATAAACCCAGTGTTGAGTAGCGGTAGTTGTACACATAAGATGATTTTCCACCTTTCTTAAATGGACCTTCTTGCGATGATTCCAACCCTACGAGGCCCACCTGAATGGTTCTTTCGGTTTTTTCGGTATTACCCTTTCGGAGATTCATGTCAAATACTCCCGAAAGGGCATTGCTATATTCTGCCGGAAACGCTCCTGTTAAAAAATCAGAGTTTGCCAACATTTGTGCACTAAGGGCGGTTAAAGTACCACCTCCGAAAGAACGTAAATCATTGAAATGATTGGGGCTTGGTATCTCTACACCCTCCATTCGCCACTGCAAATATCGGGGGGCATTACCTCTCACAACTATACCATTATTGCTATTGTTGGAGGCTACACCCGCAAAAGCTGATGCAAGTCTTGCAGGGTCATCGAATCCACCAGCATACCTTGATGCCTCTTCTACGCTTAGCATCCTTGCACTCACTGTTGCAAACGGGTTCAATGATTTTTGCTTATTTAAAGTGGGTCTTACAACTACTTCATCCAGTTTTGTCAGACTTTCTTCAAGCTCGATAGACAATTGAGTTTGTTTACCAGAGACCACAAGCACCTCTCGAACCACTCTATCATTATATCCGATAAATGACACTTTTATGTCATATCTGCCGATAGGAACGTTATACAGAATGAACCTACCTAAACTATCAGTTGCAGAACCGATTGATGGTTGGCTATTTAATACAGAAACATTAGCAAACTGTATGGGTAGTGAAGTGATTTTATCGGTAACAACTCCGGTTACCACTTGGCGTGATTGGGCAACCACAACATTGATGCTCATTAGTAAGAGCAAGGAAGAGAAAATTTTACGTATCATTTAAATATCATTAATAATTTTTAATGATGCAAAATTCTCTACCTCCCGAACCAGATACAATAATGATTAATCAGTATTTTTACTAAATAAGACCGTATTTTGTAGCAAAAATGATAGCTTCTATAGTATTATTGGCTCCTAATTTGTCTAAAAGTCGTTGTCTGTGGGTATTTACAGTATGAACACTTATAAATAATTTATCTGAAATCTCTTTGCTTAGCAAACCCTGTTTTACAAGGTTGAGTATCTCTAACTCACGTTTGGTTAGTTCCAAACTTGGTTTATCATCTACGCTTGAGGGAATTATTTTACCCGTTCTGAAATTAAGAATTTGGCATTTAACAGAAGATTCTATTTCTTGATTTGGCGATAAATCTATAGTACTCATCATAAGCCAAATTTGTCCTGTTGCATCTAATTCTAATAGCTGATATTGGTCGATAACCCTAACATATTTGCCCTCAGAATTTAGCATTCTAAATTCATAAACCACTTTGTGATTTAGTTTTTCGTCATTTGATAATTCTTTAAACAACTTCAGAGATGATAGCCCAAACATTGCCAAATCATATTTGTCATCGGGATGGATTTTGGCTTCGAAGAATGCGTAATTCAGTGCTTCAAATTCAGTTTTGTCATAGCCCAAAAGATTAGCATAGTTTTTTGAGAAAAATACTATTTTCTTTTCATTCAAATCAAATATTTGAATGGAAGAATTACTAATATCTGCTAAAGTTTCAACAACCTTTTTATGTTTGTCAAGTTTACTGTAGTCAATATTTTGAGTTTCAAATTGGAAGTCATCCATATATTTCATTACAATTTCGTATATGGCACTTCTTGGGTCAATATTTTCGTTTCTTGTCATATTTTTTGGTACACGTCAATACTTTAAATGGGCAATATAAAATTTGTTACGAGGGTTTTCTGAGGCTCACACAGCAAACTAAACATACCCTTATAAAACTACTACTATTGCTTCACAATCACAAAAGTATTTATGGGGTGGTATAAAAACCAGATTTTAGATAAAAGATAAAAATGAATACCTAATGATTAAAGTAAAAAAGACCGCAGCATCAATAATCATACAAACGAAACTCTATTACTAAAAATAGGATACTGCTACTTAGAAGTTCTATCAAATCGAAGTTGAAAAAGACTTATCACCCTAAAAACTTACAAAGTTTTACATAAAATAATTTAAATTATAAAACAGTTTGTGTTGTTAAAAATATATGTAATTGTCTGATAATCAGAATTTTGCATATAAAATACAAAAGTATTCGATTTAAAAATCAATAAAAATTTATAAAATATACCGTTCGGTATATAATTATTATTATATTTGCATTAATATGAAAACAGATACATTATCTAAAGCAGAAAGAACCAAACTTTTTATTATTGAAAAAACAGCAAATGTTTTCAATAAAAAGGGCTTTGCTGGCACTTCATTGACCGATATTACTGATGCTACTGGACTAACTAAGGGTAGTATTTATGGTAATTTTGAAAATAAAGATGATGTGGCTTTGGCTGTATTTGATTATAATTTTGGTAAAGTTACTAAGTACATAAAAGATAGAATTTTGTCGTTTGATAATGCTATTGATAGGTTATTGGTTTATCCAGATGTGTACAGAAATTATTACAAGATTCCATTTTTAGAGGCGGGGTGTCCTATACTCAATACTTCTACTGAGGCCGATGATACTCACCCACAACTTCGCGAAAGAGCAAAAAATGCACTCAATTTTTGGAAAACCTCACTGATGAACCAAATAAATAGAGGAATCGAAAGAGGCGAAATCAAAGAAAGTACTAATGCTCAACAAATTGCAGTAATCATGATGTCGCTCATCGAAGGGGCTTTTATGCAAGCTAAGGTAACTGGGCAGCTTACAGAACTCAATGTGGCTATGGATTACCTCGAAAAAATAATTATCGAATTAAAGAAATAATTTTTTTAACCAAAAATATACCGTTCGGTATAAAAACATGAAAAAGAAAGTTTTAGAAAGCAAAGTAAAAGTAAGGTTTCATGACTGTGACCCTTTTAATCATTTGAATAATTCAAGATACATTGATTATATAATAACTGCCCGTGCCGACCAGCTCATAGATAATTATCAGTTGGATATTTATGATTATACCCGTAAAAATGGACTGGGTTGGGTTACAGCACAAACACAAATTTCGTATTTGTCACCGGCATATTTAATGGAAGAACTCATAATCGAAACTCAGCTGATTGCCTTCACTCCGAAAAGTTTATCGCTTGAGGCTTATGTTTGGAATACAAATAAAACAGAGATAAAAGCGGTAATGTGGACCAAACTTGTGCATTTTAATTTAAAAACCAAGCAGGCTCAAGTACATCCCGACGAACTGCAAAGTCTATTTGCGTCGGTTGTGAATCCGCTTTCAGAGCCAGTTGATTTTGAATCAAGAGTAAAAAATCTAAAAATAATGAAATCTTAATCTTATGTGCTATACCCTAATTATTCATGAGGTAGTCGAATATGAGGCTTGGAAAAAGATATTTGATAAGGCCGCATCAATTAGAAAAGAAGCGGGTGAAATATCTTATCAGTTACTAAAAGATTTTAGTGATGAGAATAGAATAGTCCACCTTTCTAAATGGAGTTCAGTCGAAGCAGCCAAGAGTTTTTTTGAATCACCAAAACTAATTGCCATCAGAATGGAAGCCGGAGTCAAAAACCCAGAGTTTAATTATCTGAATGAAATCGAATTTAATGTACTTTAAAATTATAAATTGATGAATACTTACACCGTAGAAAAAGCTTTAGATATTCTATTGCGTACGCCTAAAGCCTTGTTTGCATTGTTGAGTGATTTGGATACAGCGTGGGTCGAGCAAGATGAGGGGCCGGATACTTGGACAGTAAAAGAAGTGGTAGCTCACCTAATTGTATGTGAACAAACCAACTGGATTCCGAGGAGTAAAATTATTTTGGCACAAAATCAAACTTCTCCATTCATTCCAATTGACATGACTTTGCATTTTCAGATGGCCAAAGATAAAACCATCGCCGAACTTCTTGATGAGTTTCAAGTGCTAAGAAATGAAAGCATTGAAACATTAAAAGCGTATGATTTACAAGTGAATGACATGCTAAAAACAGCCATACATCCACAATTAGGTACGGTAAGCCTTTCTCAATTGTTGGCAACATGGGTCACCCACGACTTAACCCATCTTGCTCAAATTACTCGCATTTTAGCTAAGCAAAACAAGCCTTACGTTGGTCCGTTTAATGTTTTTCTCAGAATTCTAAAATGATATTGTCTATGGAATTTAATATTAAAAAGGCCGACCCAACCGACTTAGAAATTATTTTTCAGCTTTTTGAAGAAGCCATCAATTTCCAAAAGCAGAATAATTATATCGGTTGGAAGGAATATGACCAAACTTTTCTTTCTAATGAGGTGAACAATGGGTTTCTCTATAAAATAATAGTTGATGATGCCATCGCTTGTATATTTAGCATCTGCTATGCCGACCCATTTATCTGGAGAGAGATGGAAAAGGGCAATGCACTTTATTTGCACAGGATAGTCTTGAATAGAAAATTTGCTGGTAAACGTCTGTTTGAAAAAGTGTTAGAATGGTCAATTTATCATGCACACACTGAGAATTTACAATATATTAGGATGGACACCTGGGCAGAAAATGAAAAGATTATTGACTACTACAAAAGTTATGGCTTTCGGTATGTAGAAACATATACCACCGGAAATAATATAGAACTACCCATACAACATCGTAATCTGAACATTACACTATTAGAATTTAGCCTAATCACATAACACTATGAGCCGAATACAAAACATTGACATACTTAGGGGGCTGGTGATAGTAATCATGACACTGGACCATACACGAGATTTTGTACATGAGAATGTATTAAGCATTGAGCCAACTGACCTCAGTCAAAGTAATCCTGCTTTATTTCTTACGCGTTGGATTACACATTTATGTGCTCCTACTTTCGTATTCCTTGCTGGTGTATCGGCCTATTTATCAATGAGTAATAATCCTAATATTTCGGAGAATCGCACTTTCTTAATCAAAAGAGGATTGTGGCTGATTTTTGTGAACTTTACAATTAATAACTTCGGAATTTTTCTTGATATTCATTTTAGTATTTTTTTCTTACAAGTAATTGCTGCTATCGGATTTGGGTTCTTGATTCTCGCTGCTATACTGAAACTGGGAGCCAATAAAATTGGGCTTATTGGGGGTATTGTCCTGTTGAGCCACAATCTATTTCAAGGTATTTCATTTGGTGAGAATCACGCCTTAAACTTCCTTTGGGCATTGTTTATGAATAAAGGCTATTTCCAGATTACTCCAAGTACTGGTGTACTTATATCTTATGCTATAATCCCTTGGTCGGCAATATTATTAGTTGGCTTTGGAACAGCCGCAATTATATCTAAACCACAGAACGAACGTCAACTATTCAAAATTGGCATGGGTGCTTTGTTGTCATTTATTGTATTAAGATTTATTAATCTTTATGGCGACCCCGCACCATGGACTTTACAAAAAAATGTTACCATGACTTTTCTTTCTTTTATTAATACCACTAAACAACCCCCATCGCTTTTGTTTGTACTAATGACCTTAGGCATCTCTTTTTTATTGTTATTTTTGTTTAGAACGGCCGGAAATAAATTTACAAAGTGGCTCAGTATTTTCGGAAAAGTCCCCTTGTTTTATTGGACGATTCATTGGTTTGTGCTTCATTTCGTTGCTATTGTTTATTACTTAGGCCAAGGTTATGGTTGGCAAGATTTAGAATTTAGTGGTTTTGGTTTTGGTAAACCTGCCGACGGCCAAGGTATGTCATTAAAGTGGGTGTATGTTACATGGATTTTTGTAGTTTTATTTATGTTTCCATTGGCTAAATTGTACGGAGTTTACAAGTTTAAAAACTCAGATAAATCTTGGTTGAGGTATATGTAATAAGCTGCTAATTCTTCTGGGTTTAGATAAGTATTTTGAAGGACTTTAGCATGAAGGATTTATTTCAAAGTAATATCTACAAATTGAGGGTATTTGAGTACCTACAAAATAAAAGAGACTACTTTAATAGTAAAAGTAGCCTCTTTGTGGGAGAAAATCTGGATTATTTCGGACATTCACCCGTAGATACAACTCTGATACCCATAGCTGCTGCGGTGCAGGCATTGCCGTAGGTTTTGCCATTACAACCACAAACCGGATTGTAATCGGCCGTGCATAATACATCGTTTTTAGGCTTTTCGACACAATCCTGAGCTTGTGCTTTTTCCTTCTTTTCGGATAATACCGAATTCTCAGTTTCACAAGCCCAAGCGGCTATTGATACCAGAATCGCTAAACTTAACTTTTTCATAAAAGTGGCTCTGATTTTTGTTTCATTATTAGGATTCTACGTATCGAAAAAAAGTTGGAACACTAAAAAACTTTTGTCAGAATTAATAAATATCAGTTTATTTCAAGAAAGCAATTCCGAGACTTAACCCGAAGCCGAATCTCCCATTTTTGGTCTGGCTAAATGGTTTGATTCGACTGATTTCGGTTAGACTTCCTTCAAGATTTTTCGGAATATTGGCGTAATAGATACTCGGCATAAGTGTGAATCCGAGTTTATTTACTTTTCGCATAATCCCGATTTTGAGATGGGTAGAATTTGAAGTTGTTCTAAACTCAAAATCATCTTCATTGTAGTTGTACATAATAAGCTCGGGTTTAAGAAACCAATTTTGGCGTAGCTCTCTTAAAGTTCCAATCCCAAATCCGCTTATTAATAATGTTTCAGGTGTAAAATTGTAGCCCAACGTAACGATTGAATAAATACTTTTTGTGCCAGTTTTTAGACTCAAGCCAATGTTTTGATAATCGGCAAACGAAACCTCGATTTCACGGTATCCACCTTTTTTGTAGATATTTAGCAAGCCAATTCCGCCGCCTTTTTCTACCGAATCGGCATAGTTTATCAAGCCGATTTGCAATCCTTTCAGGGTGGATGCCCTATTAAAAATTCCGGTTATTTGTCCGCCTTTTACTTCTTTAGCGGTATTGGCAATACCCGAAACTTGCAAACCGATTAGATTTTTGGCGTGATTGCTAATACCAGCATCTTGAAAACCTTTTACATCGCCCGAAATATTGGTAACACCCGAATTCTGAAACCCAACTACGTTACCTTTTGTAAGATTCAAGAATCCTGATGTCTGGAAGCCCGTCATATCGCCATTGTTTTGGTTATAAAGTGTGCCTACTTCGACACCTTTTATACTTCTGACTGTGCCAGAGAATAGATTGAAAGAAAGGTGGTAGTCGGTATTTTTGCTTTCCTTGCCTTGTGTGCTGAGGCCTTGCACAACCGAAATGTGGATAGGTTTGGTATTTTGGGAATACGCATTCGCCGCAGCCATTGCAGCGATAATGATGATAGCTTTTTTCATAATTTTTTGTTTAAATAACTGATGCAAAATTACGGTCGGATGATTTACCGTTTATTGACTTTAGTTAAGAAATGGCTACAATACCATTTTTAAGGTTTCGACATCGTACAAAACATCGGCTATTTTCTTCGAATAACTGTTTACCAAAATCGAAATGCTGATTTTTTGCTCTGGGAAATAATAAGCCAAACCATTGAAACACTGAACGTTTCCGCCATGCCCAAAGCCTTTTTTGCCATCAACATCAATTAAAAAAAGACCTAAGCCATAATCATAGATAAACTCAAACCCAGCAGGAGCTTTACCCGTAAAACCGCTCAATTTTCTCATTTCAATCAGCGATTTTTCTGATAAAAATTTGCTTGTATTCAACGCCTCCATAAAAAGTGCTAAATCATTAGGATTCGAAATCATTCCGCCATCAAGCATATCTTGTCCGCCTACGGCATTGTTGTCAATATCGGTTTGGTCTTTCATCAAGCCATTATTCATGAAATCATAATAACCTCTTGATAAATTTGAAGGGATTGCGGTGCTGGCAAGCGTATTTTTAAGCCCCAAAGGTTTGATGATTTTCTCGGTAACTACCTCGTATGCAGGCTTTTTCGCAACGTTTTCAATGATAAGTGCAAGCAGTAGAAAATTAGAATTGGCATAAGACCAATCTTTTCCGACCTCAAACTGAGCCTTACTTTTCAGAACGATACGCATACTTTCGGCGGCTGAGCGTTTTTTATATGTACCATTTGTTAGGTCTAAAATGCCTTTGATTCCTAAATATTCGGGTACACCCGAGGTGTGTTGCAGGAGGTTTCTGACAGTGGCTTTGTCAAGATTGGCAATCCCTTGAAATTCTTCGGGCAGGTATTTACTCGCTAAGTCGTTGATATTCAGTTTTCCTTCTTCTTGTAATTTCAAAATGGTTGCCGATGCAAATGTTTTAGAGATACTCCCAATCCGAAGTGTATGGCAAGGACTCAAATCAATATTATTCTTCAAATCGGCTTTCCCACTCGCCGATGACCAAACCCCTTCGGGTGTTCGGATGGTGATGCTCACACCAACAGTGCCTGCTTTCAAAAACTTATCAGCGATTTGCTGATATTTTGCGGCTTTCGGGTGTCTTTTGTTCTCGACCGAACAATTTGTCTGTACAGGAGTAGTCTCGGTTATTTTCTCGCAAGAACTCAGAATTAATACCAATCCAAGAGCCGCAGCTCCTAAGTTTTTTATTAGCTTTTTCATATTTGATTTTATTTGTCAAGATTAATTTTTAGACCAGCACCTAAGAAGGTATTTAAGTTGAACGGCACGAACATCCCACCCGAGGGGAACGACGTCATGAATTTATAATCGGTCATCAAACTATATTTTTCCGAAATCGGGTATTCGAGTCCCAATCCCAATTTGAGATTGGCTTGTGCCTTACCGAGGTGGTTGTTTTTTTGGTACTCGCCGTCTTTCAATTCGTACTTTTCTCCTGTAAGAATGGCATGTTTGTAACCCAAAGCCGTCGAGAAGTAAGGCTTTAACCCAAATTTAAACTGATAACCAATCCGATACGAAGCATCAAGCATGATGGCGTGTTCAATCTGCTTGTGATAATAGTAATAAGCATCGACCCCAAAGGTTCGTTTCCAGTGTTTACCACCTTTTTCTCGTAAATCGGTGCCAATGTTAAGCGTAGGATGAAACGGAGGCTTAGTTAGCTGGAGTGATGGCAGTGAAATACTCTCATTCAATACCGATATTCTGACATTTTTTTGGGAGAATGATTCTGAAATACCCAATAGGAGAGATGCCCCAATGAGTATTCCAGAGAATTTTTTTTTAGCTTTTTTCATAATATTGAAATTTTGATTGAGCGGCAAAATTCGCCCAATCAAAACTCCAAAACGCCCTTGCTTGTAAGATGGAACGTAGTTTTTAGAATCCTACACATTGCTCCAATCATTCAAAATAGCCCTGAATCGCTACAAAATTCGGTTTGAAAGGTCATTTTTTCTTTAATTTGACGCCATACTGGTACAATTCGTTATAAATATCAAAATATACGCCTTCTTCGTTGTCGTTGAGTGAAGTGTTAAAGAAAATTACTACTCCAATTTCTTTTTTTAAATCCGAAAGCATGAATGTTCTAACTCCAGGGTCTGTACCGTTATGGCCCATGCGAGTTCCTCCAAGTTTGGTAGCCCAAAATATGCCTTGATTCAATTTTTCTACATTGACATTTTCGGGTTTATTGGCTGTACTATGATGAAATCGGGTCATTTCTTTTACGGTTTCTGCTTTAAGAATCTGCCGACCGTTGTAGTTACCGTCGTTTAATAGAGTAATAAATAACCGTGAAAGTTCATCGACATTAGTTCTTATACCTCCGTCGGGGTAGGTGATATTCTGATAAAGTGGAATAGGATTTACTGAATCGCCTTGTTTTTTATAGAGTTTTGTATGCTTTTTGAGATTTATTTTTGCCCAATCGGTATTGGCCATTTTGAGGGGTTTAAAAATATGCTGCTTGCCATATTCATTCAGTTTTTTTCCGGTTTGTAATTCGACAATATAACCTGCCAATCCAGCCCCAAAATTTGAATAATCACGGAAGTTGCCGGGCTTTTTATTCAAGAAGTTATCTTTTGAATAATACTTGCCACCTTCTGCGAAGTAGTTTTTCAGAAAATCGCCTAATTTTTCGGGAGTTTTATCAATAGCGACATAAGTGCTATCATAAAAAGGGTAGCGGTCGGTTAGGCTTGAAGTGTGGGTAGCCAAATGCCTTAGTGTAATTTTTTCGTTCGGAAAATTTGGGTTGATTACTTTAAACGGTAGGTATTTGTTGATGTCTTCATCGAGCGAAACCTTACCTTCTTCTACCGCTTTCATGATACAAACCCCAGTAAAAGTCTTGGCAATAGAAGCGATATTCATAATTGTTTCGGCTGTAAATGGAGTTTTGGCCTCTCTATCAGTGTAGCCGTAGCCGTTTTTCCAGACTAATTTCTTATCGACTATGATTGCCGCTCCAAGACCAACGATTCCTGATTCTTTCATTTTCTTTTCAATGATTACGCCTATCGAATCTTCATGGTTATTGGCGATTTTTTGTGATTTGGATTCAAGACCCAAAAAGACAACGAGAGATAAAGTAATTAAAAATAGCTTTTTCATTTTGTTTAAATAATAGCTTTGAGGTGATTAATTCTCCTACAAAAATATAATCATCGGCTTGCATTTTTTGAGTAAATTTCCCATATTGATGCATAAAAAAACTGTAAAATTGTAAAAATCGGGTAGAATATGCACAATTTGGATGAGTTTGATAAAAAGCTGCTGAATCAGCTTCAAAAAAATAATAAAACCACCGCCGAAGAGCTTGGCGATATGATTGGACTAAGCACAAGTGCGGTTCAGAGGCGAATCCAGAGGCTACGACAAGATAAAATTATTGAGGCCGATGTTTCTATTATTTCGCCCTCGGCGGTAGGTTTGGGCATCACTTGTATTGTGGATGTTACATTGCATTTGGGGAATTCAAAAGTAATTGAGGCTTTCAAAACTTTGATGAATAACTGCGAAGAAGTTGCTCAGTGTTACTACGTAACGGGGGCTTACGATTTCGTCTTGATTGTCAATACCAAAGACATGAAACAATACGAAGAGTTTTCAAAGAAATACATCATGGATAACCCCGACGTGAAGCAGTTTTATACGCACGTGGTAATGGATAAAGTTAAGTTTGATTATTCTGTGAAGTTTTAAAAGAAAACTCGTAATCATCAAAATTTAGGTATTAACCGATAATTTCTCATAATATCACAATTTTGATTGAGCGATGCCACTCGCCCAATCAAAATGCACTCACTTGTAAGATGAAATGTAATTTTTGGGTTATTCGGTAGCTATTTTATAGCACATAATGCTCAGAAGCAAAGTTATTGGCGTAGCAATGAATTTTTCTAAATAGGTTTTTGCAAAAAGGTTTCCGACTGTATTTAATGCAAAAATCACAACCATAAACCAAAGTATGGTTTTGATTGCAGTTTTGGGGATATTCCATGAAATCTGATTGGCGGTTTTCAGAATAGTCAATAAAAAAATCAGATTCAGTAAAATCGAAATCGAAACAAAAACATACATTTCATTCTCAGATTTCAGCCTACCTCCCCAAGTGTATTCATAGGGGATTACTCCAATAATTAAGCATAACTGAAAAATAAGAACTAAACTAAAAGCCCCGATGAGTATTTTTTTGATTGACAGGTTTTTCATAATCGGTCAAAATCAAAGTTTAGACTTATTGTATTCTTGAAAAAGTGATAAACTCTACGAAATGCCGACTGCGACCTGCTGTCTTCAATTGTTTCGTTTGTGCCCAAATACCGATTCAAAATCTCGATGGCTTCTTTGTTGCGGGTTTCTTTTGCAACCGCCATCGGACTTTTGTTTGAAAACGCCTCTTTGACATCGGGCGAAGCCCCATTTTTGAGTAAAAATTCCATCATTTCGAGATGATTCAGCCGAATGCTTTCAATCAAAGCACTCGTCAAAAACTCAGGATGCTGATAGTTTAAGTCTATCCCATTTCTGATATGGTATTTTACCAAGTCGAAGTCGTTGGTCTCAACACCCCGAAACATATCTTTCCAGTCTCCGCCCATGTTTTTTTGATTAAATAGTTTTTTACTTTTTCTTTTCAGTCAAATCTTGTTCCCAGATGACTTTACCATCGGTATCAAAGAATTTTATTCCGGTGAATTTCCCCTTATTCTGAAGTAATTCGCCTGGGTTATGTGCCATCCCGATTCGCAACGAGCCATTTTCTCCACCGATAATCAATCCTTTACTGCCATCTTCAAAACATAACATGTGCATTGCTTCACCAGAGTCATCATCAACGCCAAATCCTTGTCTGGTTTTACCGTTATCAAGGGTATTTACTCCGGCACCAACGCATTCCCAACCTGATTTGTCATTGACAAGAATACCTGATAATTTATAACTTCTGACTCCTACATTAGCATCGGCTAAGTTGTCTCCGACCAGCACTTCATCGAACCCATTTTCGTTCATAAATATAATACCATTCGAGGTGTTTTTATATTTCTTGTACCAGCCCATGTATTCATCAGGGTTGTTAAACTTACTTGCCCAATATTTTTTTACAAGGTTAGAGTCTGTTCTTACTCTATCTTTGGATGGCGGCACAGGCGAACCAATCAGGATTCTATCACGCCCATTTTGGTCTTGAATCACGATGCCTTTAGCTTTGATTATATCGAACGAATCGACATGCTTAAAGCTAACCAATAGCATAAGGCCCGTAAGCCCAATCGTTGAAACAAGATACATGATTTTTAGTCTATTGTATTTGTTTTCAATCTTTTCTAATTTTTCAAATATTTGCTTTTCCATGATTATTTCTGGTTTGACAAATAAAATTCTCCATCTTTTACTTCTATGACTGTGTTAACGTTGCTTCCGCTGGCTTTTCTGATTGTACCTTCAAATTTACCTTTTACAAATTCAGGGTTTATTTCAGTAACTTCAATCTTAAAGTCTTGTTCATCGCCCATTTGCGAATTATAAGATTCAAGACCTGCCAAACTGTACACAAAAATTAGGTTTGTATTGGGGTCGGTTTCTTTATGAATTTTTTTGGTTATGGCTTCTGATGACTCAATCGTAAAACCCAAACTCGGAAAATTTGAGGTGCTTGATTTGAAAGCTGTTGCCGATAGTATTCTGCTTGGGTCATTTTGGACGTAAGCATAGACTCTGTACTCTACTAATTCTCCATTTAACTTAGCTTTGATAAAGTACTTGCCCGACGAATCGGGTGGTAACTCAGAACTGCTACACGATATCATTGTAAATAGGCAGATGGGTAATAAGAAAATTATGACTAAATGGAAAATCGTACATCCCCAAAAAATGAATTTTGATTGCTTTTTCATTGAGTGTTGTGAAATGGTTTAATAAAAATTGACTCCCAAACAAATACCGGTACTTAGACCATTGAGTTTGCTGTCTGATTTATTTATGCTGTTCCAGTTGGTTCTGATTTGAACATTAATGACTGCTTTTTTAAGCCTTACTAAATCATATCCAATAGCAGTTAAGACCCCAGTTCCAAAATAATATTTGGTTTCATCTTGGTTATCGGTTTTTAAATCATAAAAGACCGGTGCTTCGGTGGCGAGTCCGATGCCCCCTAATACCCAAAGGTTTTTATTGAGAAAATATTGGTAGGAGGGATATAGCCCCCCGAAGTCGCGTTTTCGAGGTCTTCCTGATAATGAATAATCATAAACCGAAACCGCCCCATTGAGCAAGAGTGCCGCTTTGGGACTAATGAAATAGCCAATTTTCCAGTTTAATGCTAAGTCATTATAATTCGTTGATTTTATCGGAAAAGGGATTTTTGAATGAGCAAAACCTACTGATATACCTCCCATAAATCCTTTTCTTTGGATTGTGGCTTTATTTTGCCCAGCACACATATATCCAATCAAAATACTTAATATTAATAACTTATACTTCATTTTTTCTTGATTAATGATTTAGATTTGAAGCAAAAATCAAAAGAAAAATTCTGAAAAAAGTTACCCTAAGTTAATTTCGTTTTTTCATGATACGTTTTCTGATTCGGCTAAGGCTCTGAGTTGTGATTCCTAAATAAGAGGCAATATACTTTTGGGCTGTATTTTGAATCATCTTCGGACTTTTTTCGAGTATTTCAATATAACGCTGTTCGGGTGTTTTTAGGAGCAAGTCGATTTGTTGCTGCTGTTTTTCAACAAACGAATATTCGGCTCCGATTAAAAATAACATAGCCCCACCCTGAAAACTCTTCAAATAATCAATACTACTTTTTGTGATTCGTAAAGCATGGCAACGTTCCAGTGCCATGGTTTCTATGGGTGTGGGCTGTTGTGTAATGAGTGACATATGGTCTGCGAAAAAGTTATTTTCTGGAATTAAGTCTAAGCATACATAGTTGTTTTCTTTCCAGATAAAAACGCCGCAACTTCCTTCGAGCAGAAAATAACCATATTTTTCGGTTTCCCAGGGGCGTTTGATGATTTCGTTTTTTTCAAAGTAAACATCTTCGAGATAATCGACAAAAGTCTCCCAGTTCTGAACGGGTACTTCACAATAAGGGTCAAATGCTTTTTTTATTCGCTCGGCATGGGTCATATATCAAAAACTATCGTTGTAAGTTTTGAAGTAAAAATAAGTCTTTTTAAAAACAAGATTCAAAGATTGGGTCGATGGTTGCTTTCTGTAAAGCTTATTATAAAATTTACTCGCCTGTTTCGCTTTAGAATTTTAGTCTATCTTGTGTATCATTTTTTAATGAGTTGATTTGCTCCAAAAACACGAGTTTTGAATAAATCAACTGTGTAGTCGAGAAGTTTATGATTACCAAACTTACCATGCCCCGGTACCACAATTTTTACATTCGGAAACTCCTCTTTTACTTTGGCTACAGTTGCCGACCACGTATCTACATTGGCATCGCCCAAATAACCCTTACTCGCTTTTATTTCTTTGATTAAGCAACCACCAAACATGACGTTTTCACTCGGGAAATACCCCACCACATTGTCTTTGGTATGGCCTTCCCCAAAAAATTTTGCGGAAATTTTTTCGTTACCGACTTTAAGATTGAGCGAATCCGAAAAACCATTTTTAGGAACTTCGTAATTATTTGCTTTGGCGAGTTCGATGGTTTTGAAATTGGCATAAGAAGAAATACCGTTTTGATGAAAAGCTTTTAACCCTCCCAGACAATCATCATGGAAGTGGGTCGGTATGATGGCGTTTATCTGGCAACTAAGTTTCTCTTTTATCCATTTGATGAGTTCTTCGGCACTTTTGTCGTTGGTTGGGGTATCAAAAACAATTACTTCATTATTGCTCCTTACAAACATCCCGTTGCAAGGTACATATCCAAAATCTTGGGTTTGCTTGAACGAAACATGTTGAAAAGCATTTGCCGAGATTTGAGTTATGATTAAACTCTCAGTTTTGTAAAGTTCTTTGGGTTTGAATCTTTTTTGAGCAACGCTAATCAAGCATGACAATGTGAATCCGATTACTAATAATACTTTTACTTTCATTTTTATAGATGTTGTTATTTGCTTTTTAATATTTCTAACGAATATTCACTTCTGTTTTTATTTATCCAATAAGCAATCATCAAGTTCGGAATCCACGCCGACCACGCAATAAACGTATAAGATGAAACATACTCAAAGCCCAAAATGTAGGCAATGGGCGTTGACAATCGCAAAGAAACCGCCGCCAAACAAGCTGCATAACTATAGGTCATCATATTTTGGTGTTCTGCGATTTGTCCTTTTCGGATTGTCAAGTATCCTTGCAAAGTCGTGTAAAAATAAATGCAAGCGACAGTAATGAACCCAGCCGCAGCCACCATACCACCTGTGGCATAAAATCCGATATAAAAACCCGATATTGAACAAATTATTGCTGAAAAGAAATAACTTTTTCCTATAAAACGGTGCAGTTTGGGGCGGTTTTGGAGGATTTTTTTACTGAACTGTATCCAACCAATCAGAATTGCGATTCCGCCCGAAATAGCATGAATGTACAAGAAAAACCACCAAGTTTTACTGCGTAATATTTCAGGGCCTTTGAGTTGAAGGTAACCTTCGTTTACACCATTTACCAGGTAGGTAATCGGAATAATTCCTACTAAAATTGCGAGAGCGATGATAATCATCCAGAGAGTTTTTTTCATAATTTTGAGTTTTTAAAGCTCAAAATTATCTCCATCAAAAGCCTTAGTCGCTTTCGCTTACAAGGTGGGAACTCTATTTTATCGCAAAGACCTCATAAGTAACACTACCGTTTTCAAAACTTCCTTTGCCGACACCTATGACATAATTCAACCAGTCATATTTTTTTGAACTTGTCTCAAAACGTGGCGTAATTCTCCAATAGGATGTCCCATCTGGGTTTTTATGAACGATTCCCGTGTAATTGCAAGCAATGAGTTGCCCGTCTTCGGTTTCGAGCATCACCCTAACATCGAGTTTATTGGTAGCGTCATCAACTTTCAATAGCCAATCTTCACCGATTGCCAGTACTTTTCCTTTCATTTTTGGACCTGCAAATGTTCCTCCTTTTACCGGATACCCAATTCTTGTTCCGAACGGACTCTTGCCCGAATCTATGGGCTTATCCAACGTCAAACTAATTTTATAGAGAAATTCCGACTCTAAACTTTGAGCATTGGCTCTGCTTGAAATTAAAAATACTACCACTAAGGCAGCCATGATTTTCGTGATTTTCATTTTGTTATTTATAGATTGATGATACTTCGATAATGTAATCAATAAAAGACTTCGCTTTTTGTTCTTTGATGTCGGCGTATAGTTTTTTGTTTTGATTGGCTTCTTCTGCCATTTTGTACTTCAAATTCTGATAGAATCTTCGAGCTACGTCGTGTTTTCGTAGATAATCTCTAAACGCAATGTGTCTTCGTAATTCTTCACTATCTACCTTACAGACATACAAATGATGCGTGATTTTGTCTAATACTTCGTCGTTACCGCTTCTTTTAAAGACCTCTCGCCCTTCAATGCCTTGATTACCATTGTGAAAGTAACCCAACGATTCTAAACTATTTTTTATTTTTTGAAAGTCGGCAGTTTCAAAGTAAACAATATCAATATCAATAATGGGTTTGGCCGCAAGGTTTGGGATTGACGTACTACCAATGTGTTCTATCTCAACATTGATTCCGAGCAATGCTTTCGCCAGTTTTTCTTTTATTTTCTCAAATTGAATGACCCATTCTGGATTGTATTCTTCGATTAATGCTTTCATAGATGATTCAAACACTCGTTTACTGAACATTTAGTATCAACCAATTTTCTATATACAAAGCTACTTCTTCCCAGCCTTTTTGTACGCACAAACTATGCGAACGCCCTTTAAATTCCTTAAAATCTACGATGCTCTGTTTGTCTTTATAAGCATTAACGTTTTTGATGTTGAGGCTAATCGGAATGATATGGTCTTTTTCGGCACTGATAAAAAGAAGCGGTTTATGGGGTTTGTTGAAGTCTATTTTTCCGTCATTAAATCTACTGCTTCTCGGAATATTCCTGCCCTCGGGTACTACAGCTTTTTCATAAATTTCGTCCGATTCTTGGCGTGTCAATGTGTTGCAAATGGCATAATGAAACCAATCTTTGGTAGCACAATACAAACTATTGCCTCTGAGCGGATTCACAACGCCTATATTCGATTTGAAAAAGCTCCATTTAAAACTAAAAACGCCTTTGGGCGAAGCAGAAGTGATACAAACTCCCACCGAGCCTTTTTCGACCTCAATCAATTTTTGAACAATGAGTCCACCCATCGAATGTCCAATTAATATAGGGGAAATACCCCCTAAATTTTCGATGAATTCTAAATAGTGGTCAATAACATCTTTTAATCTGATTTTAGCCAATTCTTTATTGGGTTTTTGCCGCAACTCCGAAGGTACACCGTCATGAAATGGATAGCTGGGAGCATGGCAAGTATAGCCCAATTTCTCGAAGAATAATTTCCACGATTTCCAACTGTCTGCATTTTCGTGAAGCCCGTGGATAAACACAATCGTTTTAGTATTTGCCATCTATCAGTTTTGCTTTAAAGTCTTGAATTTTTAGGGTAATAGTTCCATACTTCAATCAGTTACTCAATTTTTCTCGGAGTGCCTCGAAAGTCTGAAAGGGCATTTCGTGTATTCGAGGATTAATAAGCCAAGTTGGGATACGTTGCGATGGTTCCGAATGAAAATAATAGGTTATTTTAACGCCTCCCTTTTCTGATTCCAGCAAGATATATCCACCTGCTTTTTTGAATGAATATTTGCAAGGAACGTTCTGATTTCTCCCAGTTATTGCTATTTTGGTTTTGTTTGGCTGTGGTTTTTCGAAAATCATCTGATAATTCATGCATTCGTTTGAATAAGGCCAAGGATAATCCGTTTCCATAAAAAACTGTTGCTCGATTTCAGAATGAGAAATTCGTTTGGTAGATGCCGTAAAAGCAAACCATTCAGGGTATTTATTTACATCTTTCAAAATCTCAACAACCTCATTTTCAGTCGCTTTTACGGTCATTGTGGCTTTAAAAGCATAATATTCGCTGTTGCTAACTTCTCCAACCATTACTTTGATTCCATCTTTTTCTTTGGCAATATTCCAAGTTTGCTGTGCTTTGAGTGTCATCACATTACAAAATGATAGTAAAACCAGCATTATTCTTTTCATAATCTTTATTTTAAACGATGGCTTTTTTTCGGTTGAACAGTTCTATAAAATAATAGATGAAGAAGGCACAAAAGATAAAATCTCCGATAACTATGATGAGTATTTTTGAATTGGCAAGGCCAGAAGTGTAGAGTTGCAACTCGGCGATAGCAAAGGATAGTTTTCCGACAAATCCGATGATAGCAATTCCAGAATGCCTGACTGGATTGTAGGCAACCAACAGATACCCCATGAAAAACATCAGGGTCGTACCCCATGCACCCTTGTACACTTCATAAAACAAGGGGTCATTAAGTTTTCTTTCAAACAAGCCTTGAAAGGTATATTCGGTATTGAAAAATCCGAATCCCGCCCCGATGAGGTTCCATAAGGCAGCGACTACAAACAGATTAGTAAAAAAGGGGAATTCTCTATTTCTCATAGTTTTTGTAAAATAATGTTTTGGGTGATTTGATAAGTTTTGACTTATTTTTTCACCAATAATAAGAGGCCACAGACAAAAGCCGCCAATTCACAGGCGACCCTTCCCCAATGCCAATTTGCCCATTCATTCAGCTTATTTGAAAGCGATTCATCAGAAAAACTTCTTTCTGTAAAACTCAGATTGGCCTCCTTGAAATACACAAAATAAGAAGAAAAGAACAGCAAGGTAAATACCACCATAAGCCACATCAAAGGGTCTATTTTTTGTTTTGTAAACAAGCAATAGGCTATCGTAGCAAGTGGCAGAAGGGTTGAGATTATGGTCAGAGGCGAATAAAACTGGTGTAGTTTTTTGCCATAATTTTTATAAAAATCAAAAAAATCATTGGGCGATAGCCCCTTCCAATACGGTACGATGAGGGCGGCTTCGGCCAATTGTGTACCCACAAATACCCCAAGTGTACCAGTTGATAAAATGAGAAGGATTTTTAAAAACATAGGTTTATTGATTGATTATCAATGATTTGAGGAATGGGCAATAGCGAATTAGCATTTATTTACTCTTCACTCTTAAAAGTTTATTCACAAAATACGAACCCCGAGCGTAAGTAGGGTGCGAGACATTATCGGACGAGACAACACTCAAACCTTTCAAAATCAGGGTATCACCCGCAAACGAACACTTAAATTTTGCTAATCCGTTGCTAAACATAGGGTTCATCGCAAATATGGCTTTGGTGGTTAGGATGGAGTCTTTAATCTCGAAAGTACCCGTATTGATGATTGACTGGTTAAACCTACTCAATTTGGTAGAGTCGGCCATTTGCCAACTACGGGTTTCAGAGACGTGGCTGGTCCAATTGATACTGTAATGATTATCGGCAAAAATGGCCAAGCCTTCCTTCGCAAATGTTGAAGTTGACGAACCGTCCGGTTTTACGGTTTTTACTTCCACAAATCGCCAAACACCTTCAATCGATAGTTTTTTCTTGGATGTGAAACTAAAAATCGTTGCCAAAATCAGGATAGAAGTGGAGGCAAGAATAAGTTTTTTTTTATTCATGAGTCTCAAAGTTTAAGCGGCTTTGTTAGTATGTTAAATCTTTGGTTTTTGTTACATTTTAGCATACCAGTTCCTTATCCTTACGACAATACTATTGTTACTTTCATCAATCAATTTTTTAAAGGTGTTTATATCACTAAAGCCGTTCATATCTCGGTAATGATACGGGTACATTATCTTTGGTTTAAAATCAAGAACCGCACTTGCTGCTTGCTGGATGGTCATGGTAAATGGCTGATTCATACATACAAAAGCCACATCGATATTTTTCAGATTTCGCATTTCAGGAATATCATCCGTATCGCCAGAAACGTAAATTCGTTTGCCGCCGACTTCCAGAACATAGCCATTGCCCATACCTTTTATATGCCTTGAATTAGCCTCTTGTGGCAAGTCATACATCGGTACTGCGGTGATAGAAATCCCAGAATCGGTGTATGTATTGTCATTACTTAATACCACTTCTTGGTTTTTCCATTTGGAAGGTAGCCTATCCGCAACTGCCTGTGGTACTATCAGATTTGCTTTTGCAGTATTGAGGGCATTTAAAGTAAGCGTATCCATGTGGTCTTGGTGGATATGCGTAATCAAAATCAAATCGGGTGAGGGCAAACCTTTATAAGCATTGATGCCATTGTATGGGTCAATGTAAATCGTTTTTTGTTGCCAACGCATGACCAATGCCCCATGAAAAATCGGTTGAATAATTAAATCTCCTTTTTGAGTTTTTAAGGTATCGGGTGGTGGTAGCTGGGCATTGCTCGAATACGCCAACAGCATCAATAATGTATTGAAAGATAGAAGAGTAATTAGCTTTTTCATAGAGTATTTTGTTTTGATTTTCTTTGCTATTTGAGCATATTCCAGATAAACTTACAACTCATGCCATAGCTTTTGGCTTGCCGAATGGTGTATTTTTTCATGTTCTCTAAGTCTGATTTTGGGTAAAATCTGTCGTTGAAGAAAACGGCGTTGATGCTTTGCGTATGGGCAATATTTTCTAACGGATTTTTGTCTAATAAAATAAACGCTGCTTTTTTACCCACCGAAATACTGCCATATTGGTCAGATAATCCATAGTATTGGGCGGGATTGATAGTGGCAGTTTTGAGAGCCTCGGCATTTGAAAGCCCTGCTTTGGTTAGTTCTTGTAATTCTTCGTGTAGGCTGAGGCCATGATACACGTTTCTATCCAAAGCGTCAGTTCCTGCCAGTAGTTTCACACCTTTTTTGTGAGCCAAATTGGTTACTTCAAGCCCTCGGTCATAGTAGGCTTTCAAGACGGGCAGGTCTTCGGTTTTGTCGTATCCTTTGGTGTGGAGCCAGTTGAGCGACTTCCAAGCAAACAACTGCACACCATTGATGTACTTATTATTGGGGTTGTTGTTGAAATTCTCATCAAACGCCAGATATTCCTTTCGATTTGAGGTAATGTGCGTTGGGCAATAATAGACGTTTTGGGTTTTCATAAGTTCCAAAACCTGATGGGCAATTGCTTCGTTTTGGTTGGCCAATTCGTAACTTTTGCGTTTGATGTCACCTCCCTCCAACTGCTTGTTTTTTACGAAGTGGGGTATCAAAGCCCAAGCGTGTTCTACACTTCTGAAACCGTTGGTAAACACCAGACTGGCATCAACATGGGCGGGCAAATGCCCCAAAACAGGAATCTTGTTTACTTTAGCTTGTTTTTGTATTTCATAAAAAAAAGAAGTAGGGTAGTTATCTTCATCCAATTGTACTTTTACAAATGGTTCATTTCTTCTTTTCAGTTTTTCTACAATTTCTTTGGCTTTTTCAGTTACGTTTTTTTCATCCAAACCGTCCACTTCCTCCAAATGAAAACTCGTAGCTTCCATGATTTTGGGCATCAGCAGTTCTTCGTTGGTTTCCATTCTTTCCCAGATAACCTTGTCTCTGGTGTCAGTATTTTCAATATCTGATGCCCACGAATCGCCATCGCCCAGGTCTCTGATATGGGTTACGCCGTGAGCTATCATCAACGGAAAATGCAATTGAGGCGACAGCGAAATCGTGTGTACGTGCATATCCCAAAGCGAGGGCATCACAAAACTCCCTTTGGCATCGATGATTGGAGTATTAGGGTCTATTGTTTGGGTTACGGAGTCAATAGAGACAATTACCCCATTTTTTACTACCACATTCTGATTGTAATCAATTTTATTGTTTTCAATATCAACAATATGGCAATTTTTAAGGATGAAACTACGGGCGGTTGTGGGATTGGCTTTATAGTACTCTTTCGGCATCTGTACACCAATAAATATGGTTATAGCAAATACCGCAATTAGTATTGAGGAGATTTTTAATGTTTTAAGAATAGCTTTTTTCATGTGTCTTATTACTAATTTTAGGCTAATTAGAGTAGGATAAAGAGTAAATCTAACGATTTCCAAAACTATACCCTACACTAATATTGCCAAAAAATGGGGTATTATTGATACCTATATTATTGGCTTTATGGACCTCGTTTTGGTTCGTAATCCGATTAAAGTAAGTGTATTCATTGTCTTTCAAAGTTGAGAGTACATTAGGCCACCACCTCACACTCGGTACTACACTAATTCCCTGTGCAAATCCAGCTTGATTTCTGAATGGCAACCAACGATAATACGCCCCTAAGCCAAGTGTATAAGTCGAATATTGCTTGATTTTATTGTCTTTTACATAGCTTTTGTCATCATAGTACATATTCCAAATGTGCAGTTTGGGTTCGATTCTGAGGTTGAACTCTGGGGTGATTCTATAACCGACTCCAAAACCAAGAGAGTGTGAAATTTTGAATTTAAGATGCTGATTTCGAGCATCTTCTGTTACCAATTTGTCTTTGAAATGTAAATTGAAACCATGTGAATAATCAAAAACAAAATACTTGGTGTAATAATTTAGCTCTACATTGAAGCCTTGCGTAATGACGGGTTGATTTAAACCAAAAACCAGACTCATTTTGAATTTTTCGGTGGTATTTGATTGATTTTGAGCATAAGAATTTATCCCTAAAAAGAGAATAAAGAAAGAGAATTTTGCTATTTTCATAATTGATTTTATTTCTTGCAAAATTACTTTTCTGATTTTACTCCAGTCGAAGACAAATGTCTATATCCGTTTGCTACGTAAACGTGTCAGGTGGCGAGGGGTGATTCCCAGCATTTGAGCCAAATATTTATCGGGTACTTGATTGATAAAATTAGGTTGGTTTTCAAACATCCACCGATAACGTTCTTCGGCATTGAGTGTGAGAAAACGAAAAACCCTATGTTCTAAATCTACATAGAGTTCTTCGAGGGTTTTGAGCCACAGACCCCGCATAACCTCATTTTTTTCGAATAAGTCATACCATGCTTTTCGTTCGGCAAATAGTATTTCTGTATCTCTAATGGCTTGGATGTTTTCGTATGCAGGTTTTTGGTAAAGAAAACTCGCAAGCGATGTAATAAACTCGCCTTCAAACGAAACCCAACGTGTAAATTCATCGCCTTTTCGATTATAGAAAAACCGACACGCCCCTTTTTTGATAAAACCGATGCCGCCCACAACTTGACCATCCTTCACAAAATAATCGCCATTTGATAGGCTGATTTTTTTGGTGAAGATTCCTTCAATTTGCTCGGCATCGGCTTTTTTAAGGTTGAAACTATTTAAGACATCCCCTAAATTCATCTCAAAATATAGGGTATAGTAGAAACACTAATTATTCCATCGCTGAGTGCTGTTCCCGTTGATGCATCGACTTCTTTTCCGCCCACATAAATTTTCAAGGTAACTGTTTCTCCTTTTTTGCCGAGTTTGCCAGCCCCGCCCGTTACCACCATCACCAAGGTATTTACAGAAGATTTTGCAGTGAATGACGTTGACCACGGAAGTTTATCTACTTCAAATGCTTCTGTTACTCCATTGTTTGTTGCGGCAGCAACGATTAAATTCCCCGAATAGTTACCCGTAATTTCGTATTTGACATCACGGCTGCCGCTATTACCTCCAGAACCGACTTCATCTTTTGAGCAAGAGAGCATTGCAAATGTGGCAAAAATGCTTAAAATAGCTAATCTGATTTGCTTTTTCATGGTTTTTTTTGTGTTTATAATGGATAAAATGATACTACAAATTTAAATTGAGATACCCGAGAGTAAACCCCTCAAAAAGTAGGCTTGTTTCTTCAGTTCTTACTTACTTAGACATTTTGTTTTTTAATTCTTCAGCCCTTTTTCTACCAGCTTTATAGTTTGGGTCTAAAGCTATTGCTTTATCGAGATAGGTCAAAGATTGGCTTTTGTATTTTGAACTTTGCCTTTGATTTGCCCAAGCCCAATACGTGAAACTCATGATTTTCCAATTGGCGTAATTTTCATTTTTATCTTGTTTGTCGATAATTGATTGAAAGTCTTGCTTGGCGAACCTCTTTTTTGTGAAGAAAAACCAAGGTAAGTTTTCGGCTACACTTCCTCGCAAAAATTCGGGTAAATAGGATACCGAGGCATATTTATTTACGGCTTCGTTAAATAATGTAAATGCTTTACCCAATAGTTTCAATTTCTTGGTTTCGGCACCGACCAATGATAATGCTGATGCTCTATAAGATGCAATAAATGGCAACAACTCTTTGGATGTTTTACCAGAATTGAATTGTTCGGTCAAAACATCAAAACTCTTTTTGGCGTAGCCTTTAAATTCTGTTTTTGAAAAAAACGAGAGATTTAATGCTGTTTCGTGATAAATAACCCCAAGTCTGGTTTTATTTATTTCTGTCGGATTTTGCTTAAATTCCTTCTCAACCTCTTTGAGTTTGGTTTTTAACTCAGTTGTATCAATCAATTCCATCACATCATCTAATTGATGTTCAAAGCCTTTGACTTTCGAGAAATCTAACTGTTGTGCTGTTAGGCTGTTTGTTACTGCCAATGCCATCATAATTAAAGTAAATAATCTGTATTTCATTTTTTGAACTGTGCTTAATTGAAGTGCAAAATTGGAAATACATTAGGCTTAATGACGATGACTTAAGTTAAGATTTTTGTTTGGTATGAATTCTTTTTTGAATTCTACTCAAACTCTCAGGGCTAATTCCTAAGAAGTTGGCTATGTATTTTTGTGGTACTCTTTGAAATAAATCAGGTTGTTTTTTTAATAAATTCTTGAATCTTTCTTCGGGCTTATCTGATGAAAGCGACATCGCTATTTCGGTGGCTCTTTGTGCCACTTGTTCGGCCATAATCCTTCCAAATGTTTCATACTTATTACACTCATTATACAATTTATAAAGGTTTTCTTTCTTGATTATAAATACAGTTGTGTTGGTTATGGCTTGCAGATTCATTATGCAAGATGTATTATGTGTAAAACTTTGAAAATCAGTAACCCACGAATTTTCAAATGAAATATCACAAGTTCTTTCTACACCGTCCTTGACATGAAAATGCCTAATTGTGCCTTTGGTAATGAATCCGATAAAGTCGCAAACTTTACCGTCTTGCAGTAAAAAATCTTTCTTTTTTAATACTTTAACTTCAAAATTTGTATCAATCAGTTTTAACTCGCTTTCTGTTAGTTGAACAATTGACGAACAGTATTTTTTTAGCTCTTCAAACATTATATTTATTTGTGCAAAAATTGTTTTAAAATGGCTTTTAAACGCTCTATCTTACAAGAAGACACCTGTTTTTTACAAAATTAAGCACGTCTGCTCATTCAAAAAGAAGACATTTGTCTATTTTGGATGAGGGATTTTATATAATTTACGGTTATATGCCTGCCAATGAGGTTGGTAGAGCTTAGAACTATATCAATCATTAATCCAAGCCCGAAACAACGCAGTTGTGTTTTGACTGGTCAATAGGTTTTGGGCGTTGCCTTTCAGCCATACGGCCAGGGTGTTTTTGTTGTAAGTTTCTATTTTTTCGATGTGGATTTTCTGTACAAGTTCGCTGCGATTAAGCCTAAAAAACTCTTTGGGGTCAAGCTGTTCTTCGATTTCTTTGAGGGCTGACTCGCCAAGAAGGTGTTTCTTACCAGTTGTATCGTAGGCAAAAACTACCCCTTCGCTTGCTTCAAAAAAAGTGATATTTGCTGTTTCTAAAAAATAAATACCTTGACGTTGGTGTATTGTAAATCGTTTTTTGAATGATTTTTCAGCAAAATTTTGAATCAATATTTTTGAAATATTTTGCAAGAGATTATCCGTATCGTTGGGTACGCTCCGCAGCATCAGAAACTTATCCCAAGCTTTCTGAAAACGGTCTTTCGAGAATGGCTTTAGCAGATAATCAATGCCATTGTTTTCGAAGGCATTCATCCAAAATTGGTTATAGGCAGTTGTAAAAATAATAGGGCAAGTAATAGGTACTTGATTGTAAATCTCGAATGAATTACCATCGAGGAGTTCGATATCCGAAAAAATTAAATCGACCGAATTTTCTTTCAAAAACATAACACCCTTTGCAACGGTGTCGATTTCTGCGACAACCTCGATTTGAGAATCTAACTCATCAATAAACCTTCTGAGTTTCTTTCTGGCCGGAATTTCGTCTTCTACGATTAGTATTTTAATCATATTTCTGCTGAATAAATAATCGGAATTTTTACCAAAAATACATTATTTGTCTGCTCAATATCAACGGGTTGCGAGGTCAAGAGCTTGTATTGCTCTTTGATGTTATTCAAAGCCCGTCCGTAAGTTGGTTTGATGTTGGGTTTCAGATGAATATTATTTGAGGTACTTATTTTTTCGGCGATATGAATAGTAATAAATATCGGATTCTCTTCGGTTCCGAGATTGTGCTGAACGGCATTTTCGATAAGTAATTGGAGTGTTAGAGGCACAATGTAGCCGTTGGTGTTTTGGGTCTGAATGTTTAATTGGTAAGCATTGCCGTATTTGTGCTGAATAAGCCTAAAATACTGCTCGGCAAAGGCTAATTCTTCGTTTAAACTAATCAGTTTTTTATCAGAAGACTGCAAAACATATCGGTAAATATCGGCGAATTCGTTCAAAAAATCCGATGCTTTGTGCTTGTCTTCGTCAATTAATTGGTCTAAAACATTCAGATTATTGAATAAAAAGTGCGGATTCAGCTGAGATTTTAGCTGAAAAATTCGGTTTTCGGCGAGAGCCTGATGATAATTGCTTAATTGTATTTGGTGATTTTTATTTTTATTGTAGTAGTAATACGCAAGAAAAAAACTCCCGTATATAAAGCCATCTAATAAGTCAGAAAAAACAGTGAATAGGAGGGTTTCTTGGTTGAAGTTTCGCTCGATGGTATCAAACGAAAAAGAGACGATAAACCCAATCATTTTCATTATCAGAAGAAACGAAATGAGCGACGAGCCAAAGATTTTTAGCATTTCTTGGGTGCTAAAAACATCCGATTTTTGCCATTTATCGATAAAAAATACAATGATGATAAATAGCACACTCGCCTTAAATAATGAAGAAATGGCGGCTTCGGGTGTAAAAGTGTAGGCATTGATTACATGCTCAAAAGAGATTCGCATATAGATTGACTGCACATACGCAAAAAGCAGTATGAACAGCAAAAAGTATCGATTGAGTTGTATGCTACGCCACAGTTTTTTCATGTTAATCAAAATATTACAAAGACAAATAGCCCCGTTTCTTTACGGGACTATTGTCTGATTTAAGCATAGTTTTACTTTTTCTTCTCGGGGAAAGAAGCAAGGATGTTTCCTTTTTCGTCAAAGAAATCGAGTTTGGCATTGTTATCTTTATCAACATAAAACATCGCTTTTGGCATTCCTTTTTTATCAAAAAGAAATAGGCCGTTGTTTTCACTTCTTGATTTTCCAATTAATAAACGAGGAGCTCCGCCAATCAATCCTTGAGATTCATACAGTTTATATTTCTCATCGGCAGCTTTTGGGTCTTTTTGGGCAAGCTCATCTAACTCTTTCATGATTTGAGCCGTTTTTTGCTGAGACTCTTTGGTGGCTCTGTCATTAAACATCAAGCCACTCGTTACGAGCCTTTTATCTCCTTCTTGGTAGTCTTCGGTTAGCAATTGCATCACTTGGTCGCCGTCGTACTGGTCGTAAGTCAGCGAAAGTCCCGCACTGTGTCCGTTTGCTTTCTTTTGTCCGTCATAGATAAATCCACCACATTCTATACCATCTTCGTTAAAAAATAACATACCAGACCTCTTTTTACGCTGCTCGTTGGTGGGGCGACCGTTGATTTTGTCGCTGCCATTAGGGAATCGCTCAACATTCGTGATTACCATCTTAACAGTACCGTCTTTCTCAACGATATTGATTCGCTCAACGTCAATTTCACCGAATCTCTGATTACCATTTTTGTTGAATGCCGTCGTTGCAATAAAAGTAATGGCGAATACCGTAGCTACTGCAAAGGCTCTTAAAAAAACTAATTCTCTGTTCATTGTCTATACCTGTTGTTGATTAAATTTTGAATACAGCACAAAACTAATCTACCCCAGTACTTGGCTCAATAGCTAAACAATGAACGCAGGAAAATACCCTACGAACTAAGGAAAATGTAGGTTTAAGTACGAGTTAAACATGCTTCTTTTCTTTGACGAACAAAGAAATTATCAGAAAAATGATTGCAATTCCAAACCCTAAAATGCCAATATTTATTCCTCCGATTGCCTTTTCGGTGCCATCTTGAAAACGCATATCGCCACCATAAAAATCTTTGAGGATAAAAGCTAACAAGAATCCGCCCGTAACTATCATACTCAAAATAATGCTGAGGCGGTATTCTGCTTTACGCCAAGTAAGCCAAAGGCACAATATGCCAATAGACGAATTGGTGATGAGTTGCCAAACCTCGTGAATCTTGGCATGCGGAATCCAATCGGGACTGAAAACGTGTGTATCGTTGATTTCTAAAATTGGTACAACGACTGCATACAGAATAACAGCAAGGGTGATAGCGAATTTTTGCATTTTGCTCTTGGTTTGAATACGGCAATAATTGATTGACCATTTTTTATTTCCAAAGTACAAAAGGTATTAAATCATAAACAGCTAAGAGTATGACAAATTGGGCGGCAATGAGACTCACCCAAAAGTTCAAGCTCTTTGTATCTCGAATTGTTTTTATCAACGAAATTACTGCACCAAAAGGCAACAAAATAGTGCCAAGAAGTAGTGTAATACTGGCTGCATTTTTGTTTCCAATCTGCATAAACCCATTTGTTGCTATCCAAATTGAGGCAATAATCAGCAAAACCAATGAAATAAATAGATAAAAAGTGGGTGTTTTGATGAATTTTGTATTTTGAAAAACAAGTAAATATAAACCTTTAAATAATACTACAAAGCAAGCTAACAATCCAAGCCCAAAGCTTGTGTAAAGTATGAGCAACTTCCAACCATTAATTTTTTTTAGGGTCAAAATACCTGTTGTTATAAACTTTTGTTTGGTCTTATCATCGTAAAATGCATGCGAGGGACTCTGCCGTCCTTCTGCCCTAAAAAGATTTGCCCCAACGGCTTTTAACACTATACCTTTTTTGGCTAAGGGCTTAAATATCAGCCCATCGGCACCGTTTTCTATCTTGGTATATGAACCTAAAATATCAAAAAGTTCAGACGGTTTAATTTTGGTAATCACTGGTACATAGTAGCCCACCCAATCGTTTAGATTTAAGCTCGTTGTTTGATTTTTCGGTTGTTCTAAATTAGCCATTTCAGGAAACAAATAATCAATGATTTTTTTGTTAAACGATTCATAATCTGCACTTTCGCTATCCATATTGTGGGCAATAAAAAAGGCTTTTTTCTCTTTTGGGAAATAATAATATATGGCAAAGAAACCGACGATATTGCCCGAATGATATATACCCTCTACGCCATGTCTATCTCGCAAAGTACCTGCAAAAGCATAACCGTTTTTGATACCCTGCTTTGCCGCAATGGTATGAGTTTGTATGCCAATGTTTTGAATATAGTCTTTGCGGATGTATTCTTTTTGGTTTAGTTGGCCATCGTTCATCAGAAACTTTAGCAGTAAACCCATGTCATAGGCGGTGGTGGTAAACTGACCTGCAGGGCGTACATAAATAGGCATTGCAAAACAGGGTTCGCCATTATCAAGATGCCCCATTGCCAATTTGGGATTTCGTGCCTGCGAGACAAACTGAAACGTACTTTGGGACATACCTATTGGCCTGAGTATTTGATTATCGATATAGAGTTCGTATGGCTGTTTTGCCACTGCCTCTATAATCATCCCCAATAAAGCATAGCCAGTGTTTGAATACGAAAACACACTGCCGGGTTGTGTTGATACTTTCAAGACCGATATATTGCGTTGGTATATCTCAGCAAGAGGTGTTTTGGGGGTTGACGTATTGCTAAAAAAATGCCAGAGTTTCATATCACTTAGCCCCGAGGTGTGGTCCATCAAATGTCTGATGGTAACCGGATGTGTTTCTACCCAAGGGTTATCTAAAGGCAAGTCTGGCAGATACTTTTTGATAGGTTCGTCTATGTTAAGTTTCTGCTCGGTGGCGAGCCTCAAAACGCCTAATCCTAAAACCATTTTTGCCAAAGAACCTACATTTACCCAATCAGATTCTTGCATTTGCTCTTTGGTCTTGAGGTTTTTGTAACCCGAAGCATAAGTTTTGATACTATCGTTTTCTACTATTGCCCATACTGCCCCTGCCAATTTTTGTTGTTTTTGTAGCTGACTTATCTCGGTTTTGATGTCAGTTTTTTGTCCATAAGAAGCTACGCTTAAGCAACCTGAAATTGCGATAAATACACTTTTTAGCTTTGGGATTACGGCTTTTTTCATAAAATCAATCATAGCTCTGCCATCATTTTTTTCGATTCATCGACAAGCAATTTTTTTTGGATGAGTTCTTCCAAAAGTGTTTTTGCTTTTTGTTTTTCGCCTAAACTTTTGTGAGCTTTTGCCCGCTCCATCTGTAGCTTTTCGTTAAAATAATACGGGGCTGCCATCTCAACAATCGAAAGCGATTTTTTCAGTTCGGCTTCGTTTCCATTGGCAAAAAGTAAACCATAATATCCATAAATAGCCATTAACTCCATATCATATTGGCTATGGTTTGATTTCAGCTCATTCACTGCCCAATCATAGCCTCCATTCAAGGCTTTTTTTACAAGGTGCAATGCTTTTTCGTCTTTATATTGTTCTCTTGACTGTAACTCTAAGCCCAATGCCTTTACGATTTCTTCGGCTACTAAGTTTGTCGAATACGGGTTTTGCCCAGTTATCAGATTATCGTCTTTTACTACCAATGGCAGCATCACTTCTGTTTGTTCGTACTTCGCTTTTCGCTCGATGAGCTTGGTTTCTAATAAAAATGGAAACTCTTTCATCCATTTTTTTCCAAATCTTGTTTCTTCGGCATTACAAAGACCTGTAATTTTTCGGTTTTGTACAAAGAATGTCGAGTCGTTTACTTTTACATTTACAAAAGCTGCCGCACCGTGGCATACCGCCGAAATGATTTTATTCTGATTACTCATCTTCAAAACCAAATCTTGTAACGAAGGGTCAAACGGGAGGTCAAACATGGCTCCTTTGCCGCCCACAACATAAAGTGCATCATAATCATTTTTTAAGACTTGGGCTGTGCTTTTGGTGTTTTTTAAAAGGTTGACAGCGGCCGAATCCTCGATGAATGCTTTGTTATAAGGCTTTTTGGTGCTGAAACCATCGGCCTCTACCTTGCCACCTTGTGGGCTGGCGATTTCTATTTGGATTTTATGTTTTTTGAAAATATGATAGGCTTGCGACAGTTCGTCAAGTTCAAATCCCGGGCGAATCTTACCTTTTTCTTTGCCATAACCACTAATAACAATGAGAACCTTTTTCTGTGAATAAACCGCCTCTAAACCAATAAACAGAAACAAAAATAATAATGTAAGCTTTTTCATAATGCAGAAATTGTTGTTTAAAAATTTCTACAAAACTCATGTGTTTTAGCTTAAAACTTTAAAAAAGCAGGGCTAAATCTGTTTAAATTTATAAATCTAAACCAAATTTTGCTGTGCTTTAAACTCGTTGGGTGTGATTCCTTTGATTTTCTTGAAAAAAGTAAAGAATGTAGATTTCGACTGAAACCCGACTTCTTTTCCGATGGCTTCGAGTGTGAGTGTTTGGTGTTTTTCAATAATCAACTGGCAGGATGCCTCAACCCGAAAAGTATTGATAAACGACGGAAACCCTACACCATAATTATCATTCAGTATTTGAGAAAGCTTGTGCGAAGATATTTGTATTGCCTTGGCCACTTCTTGAATTTTTAATTCAGGATTTTTATAAACTTCGGTTTGGGTCAGATACTCATTGAGCAACTGCATAACATTTGCGGCTTCTTCGGCATCAATCTTTTTGTTTTGGTACTTGATTTCATTGTTGACTGATAAATTATCAATGTTTTTACGATTAAAATAAATGATGATATTCAAATAAATAATCAGTGTAAATATCAATGGACCAGTGATATAGGCTATATTAAAAATTTTAAAATACGATAGTATGTAAGTGAAAACAAGTAAAAATGTGCTGAAAAATATCGCTAAAAGCCATTTTTCGTTGATTGAAAGAGGAATTCTTTTAAAAAATTTTAAGATTAAATCTTTTAACTGGTATCCTGCTGCCAAAGTAAAACCCATCCATTGATAATAAATGATAGACACAATGTATTTTTTCCAAATCGGTAAATATTCATGTCCCGAATAAAACACCAATACTATTGCCGCCAATAACAGATGACTTATCAGCACAATAAGCCAGCTTTTTGGAAGTTTCTGGATATTTCTCTGTGATGCAATGACATAAAACAGAAATACTGGTCCAATCAAAAAACAGATTCCTAAACCAATCATCACAATGATTATCGGAAAATCAGGCACAAACCACCACAAAACCGATTTAGCTACCCTCAAACTAAGCAAAGAAAGGAAAATACCGAATAGGGCATTGCTTAATAACTTCGATTTTCGGAAAAACACAATACAAAGAATCAGGCCATTAAACCAACCCAAAGTACTTAGAAAAAACAGAATATTTGATAAATTGAATGGCATTCGCTCAATTGGCTTTTAAACAGAAAATACAATTTTAAGCCTTGAACGATTCAGAATAAACCTATTTGTGTTAAAAGGTTCTAATTCTATTTTACTACTTTTATTCCCTTTACCAATAACCAAGCAACGGTCAAAAGCTCAGCCGATGTATGTAAAATGGATGTGTAATTGGTCAATGGAGCAAGTTTCGTATCCAATAAAATATAATCCAAACTCTCAACAACGTAAGCCCAGCCACCGACAATCAGTAGAAAACCAATGATTCGAGGTAGGTAGCCCGATTTTAGAATTAATTGTCCGAGCGGAATCAACCACAAACCCCAAAAAATGATAATTGTGATGATACAAAATTTATAAATTCGGAGTAAGAAATACACAAAATCTTGCTTTTGTGGTAATTCTAAAGATTGCATTAAGCTACCTTTGGCAACCATCAATGCGGCAATATTGAAGGCTTCGGCCAAGAAAAATACAGGAATCTGTACCAATACAAAAACCACCATCAATCTGGCTCGGTGCTGGTCAGTATCCTTAAAAATCCGGTACAAAACCAAGACTAAAAAGATAAACGAAATCGAGCTAATCATCTGCGATAATGTACCACTCCGAAACAAGAATTCATTCTGAATCAGGTTGTTCATCGTTGCGGCGGGGTCATCTTTGACTCTTATTTTTGAAGGCACATACATAATACCCCAAAACCCCATAATTACGATAATTAAATAATAAATACCCGCTATTCGAGCAAGTTTTTGAAGAGATAGGTTTTCCATGATTTTATTGTTAAGGGTTAGTTGCGAGTCCAATTGAATGCTCGCCAAACAATGATTGAGGTAATCACACTTTCGATAATTGCGTATAGAAAATAGAACTCTTGCCAAGTTGTGGCAAATGAACTAATCGCAATCAAAACCATAATAATTGTGTAGATTACCCCAAAAGTTATATTCAAAATCCGATTAATTTTAGGTTTTAAAATCAACGAAAAACTAATCATCAGTGACGGAATCACCATCAGAATCGAAGCCAATAATAGATAAGTCGGAGTATTTAATGTAGAAGTGTTATCGAGCAAACTCCGAAGCTTATTTGGGGTATAAAACTCAAAATAATCGCCATAGACGTAGCAAAACATGACCGACGTCCACAGCCCAGCCAAAATGATTTTTGGGTTTACTTCGTAATCTAATAGGTTAGTGTTTTTCATGCAAGAATATTTACTGCACGAATGTAGATAAGAAAAGCAGTATGCTCTTTAGACAAATGTCTAATGGTGATGAATGGACTTATTTTGAAATGAATGGTTATCGGAAAAATATTCGAGAAACCCGAAGAATTCGGATAAACCAAGCCATTAATTACTTTAATCAAGGAAATTTAATTGAGGTTTTTGACATACTCCGAAGGTGATAAGTCGGTTGCTTTTTTGAAAAAACGATTGAAGGCCGATTTTGAATTGAAGCCACATTCGTAAGCCAAAGCTAAGAGCGTAAATCGCTGGTTTTCGGGAATCGTAACCAATCTTTTGAATTCCTCAATCCTAAGCCCGTTGATGTAGTCGTAGAAATTCATGCCCTCCATTTCGTTAATCACTTGCGAAAGGTAGTTTGGATGAATCTCCAGACGATTGGCGAGGTCCGATAACGTGAGTTCGGGTTCGGTAAAAAGTTTTTCGGTTGCCATCAGGCTTCGGAGTTTGAGGTGTAAATCTTTTGCGACATCCTCACTCAGTCCCGATTTTGCGTATTTTTTCTTTTCGGTATTTTCTTCATTAACAATCTCAAAAACGGGTTCTTCGACTTCGAGGTTCTGGTTCGTAAATATCCCAACTTGCTTTATCCCATAGTAACCAATAAAAATTATAAAAATTGATGCTGCCGAAAATATCAACGGGTCGTAGCCAACAAAAATGATAAAAATCCACATCAATCCCATGCCATAAAATAGCATCTTCAACCAATTTAAGTTGATTTTTTCTTGGTTTGAGAATTGATTCAGAATCCGCTTTTTATGTCTCGAAAGTAGCCGATTTGTAGCGAAAACATAGAAAAAACCCGAGCTTATCAATATAATATTACTTAAAATACTTTGCCAGTATTTTTCGTTTTGGTCACTATTTCTGATTATCTCTGCCAATTCATTTTTGGGCAATAGCATAAATGGCGTATGGATAACCAAGACAAAAACGGGTACAATAAAATGAAAAAGCCAGTTTTTAGTATTGAATTTTTCTGGATTGGTCAATGCCAATGTATAAAGATAGAGCATTGGCCCGTGCAGAAACGGATAAGGCATATTCAGCCACAAAATATCAGGATACTGATAAATCATACCCGATACAAAACTGTAGTAGGCCAAGAGGTGAAGACCAATAATCAACATCCAAATCCCCAAGATTTTATCGGCAAAATTCCGACCTTTTTTCGTCAGAATGATAATGCATAAAAAGAAGGCGATAAAAGTACCAATCACATATATCATATTCATAAATTATTGTCTGTGGTCTATATGACAATTGAAAGGACGAAATTCCTCAAAAAATCTTCAAAATTTTAGATTTTTTTGATGGGAGGTTGTTTATTGACGCTGTATTCAAAAACATCGGGACGAGCATAATGCCCTACGACATCAAAATCTAACTTACTTTTGGCAAGGATTGAGAAATCTAACTCGGCTGTCAGTAATCCTTCGGCGTTCCAGAGTGGACCAGCCAGAACCTCACCCATCGGCGAAATGATTACGCTACCGCCCGAAGACATGATTTCGGGTTCGTTGGCCAAATCGGCTTGGTATTTTTCGGGATAATCAGATTTACGGACAAATTGATTACACGCCAACACAAAACAACGCCCTTCGAGGGCTATGTGCTGCATGGTCGATTGCCAAGACTCACGAGAGTCGGCCGTCGGTGCAAGGTAAATCTCAACTCCTTGGCTATACATCGCCATTCGGGCAAGCGGCATGTAGTTTTCCCAGCAGATTAATCCGCCAATCTTCCCGATTGGGGTATCGAAACTTACCAGGGTACTACCGTCGCTTTCGCTCCAAATGTAGCGTTCGAGTCCAGTAGGTTTAAGTTTTCGGTGCTTGCCGATGAGATTTCCTTCGGGGTCAAAATACAACAGACAACAATGCAATGAACCACCGATATTTTCTCTTTCGGTAACACCTACACCAACGAAAATCCCTGCTTTTTTGATGGCTTCGCTAATGGTTTTGAAGTAATCGGATGTTACGTCGAGGCTGTTATCCCAATAGTCGAGCCACATATTACGGCTTTTATCGGTGCGTCGCCCCACAACCGAATCGAAATCTAATCCACGAGGATAACACGGAATGAATGATTCTGGAAAAAGTAATAATTCGCAGCCTTCGTCAACGCCCTTATTGAGCCATTTTACGAAAACTTCGATGCTTTTTTCAATATCAAATAAAGCGGGAGTAGCTTGCACAACTCCAACTTTTACTTTTTTGTGATTCATATTTTAGAATATTTAGGAGCTATGCCTTATCCTAATCTTTTATCTTTACCCTTGAAACCAAAAACAACATAATCAAGAATAAAGTCAACGAAAAGCAAAGACCGATTCGTAGCCCGAATGTATCGGCCAAAAAACCGATTGTAGGTGGGCCAACGAAAAATCCAGCATAACCGATGGTTGTCGCCATGGCGATTCCGACACTTGGTATAACTCCTTCGGTGTTGCCAGCGGTAGAATAAACGATTGGAACGACCGTCGATAAACCCAAACCAACCAAAAAGAAACCACCCAAAGCCAACCATTCAGACGAAAAACTCAATACAATGCCCAAACCCACCACCGAAAGCACCGAATCAATAATCAATAACTTTCTTTTGCCTAATTTCAAAGTGAAATAATCACCGAAGATTCGTCCGATAGTCATGGCAACCCCAAAAGCTCCGAAAGCGATTGCTCCGAATGCTTCGGTTTGTTGCAAGACTTTGTTCATGTAAATCGCCGACCAATCGGCCATTGAACCTTCGCCAGTCATTCCACAAAAACCAATGATTCCGAGTGGAAGAATGGCTTTGGTAGGCAACACAAAATGACTTTCAGATTCGGTAGATTTCGACTCGCTTTGTTCGTCTTTTATCAAGTAAATCGAGGCAAAAATGAGCCACAATAAACCTACACCACCCACTATCATAAAATGGGTTTGTAGCTGAAAATGAAACTTGGCAAATAACGCTCCTGCGGCCGCCCCGAGGGCCATTCCGATACTAAAAACCGCATGAAAAGACGACATAATGGGTTTGTTCCAGAGGCGTTCGACATAAACAGCTTGCCCATTCATGGCTACATCCATTGCTCCACTCGCTAATCCTACAAATACAAAAATTACAGAAACCAATCTAATATCGGGGTAGATGGTTATCAACATTACCAAAGCACAAAAAACAAGCCCTGCAATCTGTGTAATGCGGTGGCTGCCAAGACGAGTAGTAAGCCAGCCCGAAAAAGGCATAGAAATCAATGCCCCGATAGCCAAAACAAACAGCAAAGTGCCTAATTGGGCATTTCCGATATTGAAAAAACGTTGGATTTCGGGTAGGCGAGAGGTCCAACTGGCGTACAAAAATCCGTTGACAAAGAAAAAACTCGATACTGCAATCCTTTTAGACCACATATTATGAATTAGTGAATGAGCGAATCGTGAATTAGTAATAACTAATTTTAGCAAGTTACTTTACAATCTATAAATGTACTGATAACCAGTTAATTAATCGAATGATTCGAGATATTCGAGCCATTCGATTGATTCTATATTGGACTTATCTGAAAATCATTTTAAGCTATTGCTTTTGCAACCGATGCCTTCATTTTTGCAAGACCTTGTTTGGCAGCTTCGAGGGCATCCATTTTCCAGTATTCTTTATTGAAAAGCTCAAGCGAAAGTACAATCGGTGTATTTTTACTGTTTAAATCTCGCAAAATTTGGGTCATCGGAGCTATTCCATCGCCGGGCATTACTCTAAAGCTATCGTTTACTTTGTCTCTTGGCGGCTCAGCCGGATAGTCATTGACATGAAACATGTGAATCGAAGCCCCGTTTATCATTTTAAGGCTATTGAAATTTGACCCACCTTTATACAAATGATACACATCGGGCAATATACACGCTTTGGGGTGACCACTCTCAGATGCTACAAAAAGCGTTTCGCCAAATAGGTGCAGGTTTGTCGAGAATCCCCAAAGTTCTAACTGTGGCAAAACCCCCATTTCATCGCCCAATTCGAGCAGTTTTCCGTATCTGTCTGCCGCATCTTTGAGGTTGATAGATGCCCCGGTTGTGGCTCCAAAAGGTGGTGCGGCAATACGCTTACAACCGATTTCGGCGAGCATTGCCATCTCTTTTTTGTTTTGCTCCAATGCCTTTGCACGCTCTGATGCGTCATCAACAATCCATTTCGAGAAGCCAATGGCGTCTTCGATGGTGATGCCTAAATCGGCGGCTCGTTTACGAATATCTTTTAGGTTTCCGCCACCTGCTACGTATTTTTCGACTGTACTTACCCAAACCTCAATGCTATCGTAGCCAGCTTTTGCTGCGGTTTCGATTTCGCCAACCAAGCCAAGATTTTGTTCACGAATCGTGCTGGTATTTAAGCAAAATGTAAAATTATGTTTGGCTTTTTTTGGTGGGTTTGCCACGAGTTCAGATGTTCCCAAGGCTACGCCTGCACCAGCTACGAGTGAGTTTTTGAGGAGGTTTCGACGAGATAATTCGTTGTTTTTCATTTTTTAGTATAATTATATTGATTGAATAGATTTTCGTGATTTGGTCAATTAGAGTAAATAAAAAGTTTGGAATTTAAGTTTTAAATAATCCGTGGCACGGCTGAACCTTTGAATTCAATTTTTAGCAATCTCAACATTTAGCCGTGTCACGGTTTTACTGTCAATTAAAGATTTTCATTCTTTAAAATCCAAGAGTTGTACATCTTCGCCATCAAAAACTGCGTAGCTGTTAAATACAATCCAATCGCCGAGATTGATGTAGCGTGATGAATCGTTGATTCTGAAATCTAATTTTAAATGTCGATGCCCAAAGATATAAAAATCATGGTGATTTTGGGCTTCGATTTCTTTGCTATATAATATCAAAAACTCTCGGTCTTCGCCCAAAAAACGCTCGATTTCGGTTTCTTTGTCGTGGCTTTGCCAACTGTGCCTTGCCCAAGCATTCCCCAAAAATAACCCAAGATTTGGGTGCATGACCCGATTGAACAAAAACCGAGGAATTTTACCCTCAAATATCTTCTTCAAAACTTTGTATTTGTAGTCGCCGGGGCCGAGTCCGTCACCGTGGGCAATGTGAAATTTTTTATTGTTGAATACAAAATCTTGCGGTTTTCGGTAGGTTTTTATATTGAGTTCGGTCTCAAAATAATCATCCATCCACATATCGTGATTGCCCGTAAAAACGATGATTTCGATACCCGAATCACGGATTTCGGCCAATTTACCGAGTAATCTGACAAAACCTTTGGGTACAGTTCGCCTGTATTCAAACCAAAAATCGAACAAATCGCCCACCAAAAAGATGATTTCGGCATCGTGACGAATGCTTTCGAGCCAACGGATGATTCTTCGTTCACGTTCGAGACTTTTCTGATGATTGGGGGCTCCGAGATGAAAATCAGAGGCAAAATATATTTTTTTTCCTTGCGGAATTTGGCGATTCATTCAAATACTTTTTTTGACAAAGGTAGCGAATTTGTGCCTCAATCTCAGATAGATTCTACCAACAACATTAAAAATCTTACGGTGTTTCTGAATCTTGCATCAAAAAATCCTCCACACGATTTAGGAACAATTCAGTAATTTCACGTAATTTGCGGTATCATTTAGGATTGCTCAAAATGACTTTTCGGTTAATCGTTATTCGTTGATTGATTGTACGATTAACGATTCGGCAATTAACCATTAACAAAAATAAAAATCATGAATATTCCATCAGAATTACGTTACACTTCAGACCACGAATGGATTAAAATCGAAAGCGGTAATATTGCCGTTGTAGGAATCACCGATTTTGCACAAAGTGAATTGGGCGACATCGTTTTTGTTGAAATCGAAACCGAAGGACAAGATTTGGCCGCCAATGATATTTTTGGTACTGTTGAGGCCGTCAAAACGGTTTCTGACTTATACTTACCAGTTGCGGGTAAAGTCTTAGAAGTAAACGCAGCCTTGAAAGATTCGCCAGAATTGGTGAACTCAGACCCTTACGGCGATGGCTGGATGATTAAGATGGAATTGGCAAATGTAGCAGACGTTGATGCATTGATGGATGCCGAAGCGTATAAATCCAGTATCGGACATTAATTTTATATTAGAAGCCCCAACGAGGGCTTTTTTTTTGAATGAATCATGTGGGTTAACTCTGTCAGGGTTTTGAACCCTGACAGAGTTGAAAAGGCTACATAATTTATAAAAACTTTTTGAATGGATTAAAAAAATAACTCTCTGTTTGAAATTATAATATCACAAGCAGCAGCTTAAAGAAGTTTATCAATCAAAATGCAAATTCTTTTAAAGGCCGTTAAAATCATTGATAAAAGTTCTGAATTCAACCTTCAGACCAAAGATATTCTGATTGAAAACGGAATAATTAAACAGATTTCGGATAATATTTCGGCAAATAATGCCCAAGTCATCGAGGGCGATAATCTGCACGTTTCGGCAGGGTGGGTAGATATGCGAGTGTCGCCCAAAGACCCTGGATACGAATCTAAAGAAGACCTCAGTTCACTTTGCAATGCGGCGGCAGCGGGTGGTTTTACAGAAATCGTTACATTGCCAAATACAAAACCAACGGTTCAGACCAAAGAGTCAATCGCTTATTACAAGCAATTTAGCCGTAGTCAGATAGTTGAAATTCACGCGGCGGCGGCGGTTACTAAAAATTGCGAAGGAAAAGATTTTACCGAAATGCTCGACCTGCACCATGCGGGTGCGGTGGCTTTTACGGATGGCGAACACCCTCTTTGGAACGCCGATATTTTACTCAAAACCCTTCAATATTTGTATCCAATCAACGGTTTGTTGATGAATCACCCCGAAGAAGCCAATTTGGCGATGTTTGGACAAATGCACGAAGGAATCGAAAGTACGCTTTTGGGAATGAAAGGGGTACCTTCGATGGCGGAGGAATTAATGGTGATTCGTGATTTAAAATTGCTCGAATACGCCAAGATTGATTCACCAAATTCGGTTTTGCATTTTTCTACAATTTCTACGGCTGAGGCTGTGGAGTTAATCCGTGAGGCAAAGAAAAAAGGATTGGCCGTGAGTTGCGACATCGCCGCCCATCAGTTGGCATTTACAGATGCCGATTTGAAAGAATTTGATACAAATCTCAAGGTTAGTCCGCCATTTAGAAGCCAAAAAGACATCGAAGCACTCAAAAAAGGTTTGGCTGATGGCACGATTGATGCGATAGTCTCAGACCATAATCCACATGATGAAGAAGCTAAGAATTTGGAATTTGACTTGGCCGATTTCGGAATCATTGGTCTCGAAACTGCTTTTGCTTCGGCCAATACGCATGGAGGATTGTCAATCGAAAATCTGATTGAGAAACTAACGGTAAATCCTCGAAAACTCTTGCGTATGAGCCAAGTTGAGATTGCCGAAGGAAGTACAGCAAATCTGACGATTTTTAACCCTGATTTAGAATGGGAATTCACCGAAAAAGATATTCGTTCTAAATCTAAAAATACGCCATTTGTAGGTAAAAAACTAAAAGGAAGAGCCGTAGCAGTTTTGAATAAAAATCTTTGTAAAACGACTTTGTAAGCCGAAAATACATTCGAACGATTTGAAAAATCGTTCGACAAAATAAATTATGACGAAAAGTAAGATAATTAAATATTCGCTAATCTTCGGAGGCCTCACCGCATTGGCATGTGTGTTGGTGAGCTTGATTCAATTTTATGGTTTGGGTAAAAGCCCGTTTGGTAAATACAAAGTGCCAGCATTGGGCGTTAATTTGATATTTATATTTTTTGCAGTTTGGTATTATCGCCGCGATAACGGCGGGTATTTATCATTTTCGGCTGGATTTTCGGTAGGATTTCTAACGAATTTGATAGGCTCAATTTTGGCCGGATTACTGTTTTATGTATTTGTATTGGTAGATAAACGTCCGTTGGCTTTATGGCAAAAAGAGAATATCGAAAATGCCCAGAAGATTTATAACCAAGAAAAAGACCTCAAACGCAAAGAAGATTACAAAACACTAATCGAGAATAGTAAATTAGAAATAAAGCCAAGTTACGTTTTTCTTGACGAAATCGTAAAAAAACAATACGTAATCATCGGGATTGCACTAATCGGGATGGTACTACGCCGCCGAAATCCTGCCGAATAAGCCTTTCATCATAAAATGATTGTTTAAAGTAAAGTTTTTTAAGTAATTGCCCACAAAATATCAAACCCCTAATTAAATCACAAAAACATGGAAAAACCATCTACAGCACGTATCGCCTTAAAATGGGGCGTAATTGTCGGTATCGTTGTCATTATTTTCAGCACAATCACCTCTATGACTGACCTCTGGAAGCAGTCTTGGGCAAGTTGGGTTGGGTATCTTTTTGTTTTAGGGGGTATCATCATGGCTTTAGGTGAATTCAAAAAAGCAAACGGAGGCTTTCTGAGTTTTGGCGAAGGCCTTGGTTTAGGTACCCTCATGAGTACAGTTGTAGGAGTACTTGGTGCGATTTTCTCCTACATTTACCTTAACTTCATCGACAATACGATGGTTTCTCGGATTATTGACTTTCAGCGTGAAAAAATGAGCGAACAGGGATTATCTGATGAGCAAATCGACCAAGCAATGGAGATGACAGCAAAGTTTATGACCCCTGGAATGATGTTTATCTTCGGAGTTATAGGTTATTTGGTAGTAGGATTTATCTTGACTTTGATTGTATCGGCAATCATGAAAAAAAGCAAGCCAGAAGTAGAATTTTAAAATATTGGCATAGTATTGGTCGTTAGCAATGCAGTCGTTGCTAACGACTTTTTTTATAAATTTGATTCAAAATTCATTTTTTTGAACTTTGAACCTCGAACTTTGAACTAAATAATGCTGACCATTTTCAGAAAAGAAATTAATAGTTTCCTCAATTCGTTAATTGCCTACATTGCCATCGGAGTATTTTTGGCAATCACTGGTTATTTTGTTTGGATTTCTAACGATGGACAAACCCAAAACGTGCTTGATTATGGTTTTGCTGACCTCAATACGTTTTTTTCGGTCACACCATTTGTTTTTATTTTGTTGATTCCGGCAATCACAATGAGGGCTTTTTCTGAAGAATTCAAGACCGGTACAATTGAGTTGCTTCTTACAAAACCACTTTCTGAATGGCAATTAGTAATCGGTAAATTTTTGGCGGCTTTTGCTTTGGTGATTGTGGCACTAATACCTACGTTGCTTTACTATTATTCGGTCTATCAGCTTGGAGTACCCAAAGGAAATATCGACACTGCGGCAGTTATAGGCTCGTATATTGGCTTGATTCTGCTCGGAGGAGTATTCGTCTCAATTGGTATTTGGTCTTCGTCAATGACTGATAATCAGGTAGTTGCGTTTATTCTCGGAGCAGTCTTGTGCTTTGTCTTTTATTATATAATCGGGAGTTTGGCAAGTGTTTTTAGTGGCTCTTTGCAATACATTACGTCATACATCGGTCTAAATTATCACTACGATGCACTCGGTCGAGGATTAATTGATAGCCGAAACGTACTTTATTTTTTGAGTCTTATTTTTGTTGCACTTTACCTAACCAAACTCCGTCTCAATCGTAAAAAATAGATTCAAAACGCGTATTGAATCTTATTTTCTCGGATTACAGTATTATTTTCGGGCCATTGAAGAATGGGTATATTGAGAACTGGTGCCGAATGAAAATCAGCAATGAGTTGGTTCAATGCACGCTCATAAAAAGCATTTTGTAGCTCTTCTTTGAGCATAAATACAAATATATCTGATTGGCTTGTTAGTAAGCACTCACAAATACCATCTACGTAATTATTACAAGTTTCGATTTTTGTGCTAACCGACCCAAAGAGGTGTTTAATATCTTTTAAAATACCTTTTTCTACCCTTTGTTCTTCTTCAAGGTCTTTTGAAACCAACAAAATAGAGGCTTCAATCTCCAGAGTCTCTAAATGATTGCGAAGGCTCACGAGTCTCATGATATTGAGATTCTCGTTTGCTTCAATAATAACTTGTGCTTTTTTGATGGTTTTGGCTATGCTGTGATGAGGTATAAACAAAGAAGCACTCTTAAACTCTTGGTACACCTTCTTTGCAAAACTTCCGAAATATTGATTGTTACCAAGTCCAGTTGTGCCTACCACAACTACTTGAAAGGCGAAGTTTTCTTTAAGTTTTGAGATAGATTCATCAATAGATTTATCCAAAAATAATGACGAAAAAGAGTGCAAGCTCGAACAATTCCATTCTAAATCTTCTCGAAATTTATTGAGGTAGAATTCGGATTTTTCTTTAGAATTTTCTTCTGAACAATTAAAAAGGGTGAAATGACAATTGAGATTCTCGAATGTTTTTATTGCACAACGAATGGCATTTTCCGATGCAATCGAAAAATCGGTTGTCAGCAAAATTTGTCTTATCATAGGTATTGTAAAAGGTACTACAAAGGTATTGACAAATTTTATATGCTTTAATTAAATAAGGATTAAAAAGTCGGTAAAGTACTTGTAATTAGCGACTTGTGAATTTTAAGTTTGTACTATTTTGATATTTTCTTATGCAATAATGTTGGATTGGCTTTCACTTCGCCAGTTACTTCTCCGAAGCCTACTTTTATATAGTTTTTCGCTGCCCATCCTTTGATAGTTAGTGTGTCTTGGTCTTCTAAAAATGTTCGGGTTGAGCCATCGGGTAGGGTAAGGGGTTTTTGCCCATTCCACGATAATTCGAGCATTGAGCCAAAACTATCGGGGGTTTCGCCGCTAATTGTACCCGAAGCCAACAAATCACCGATTTTAAGATTACAGCCATTGATGGTGTGGTGAGCGATTTGCTGGGTGATATTCCAGTACAAATATTTGTAGTTTGATTGGCAGATAGTCTGCTGATTTAGCTCTACTTGAAGGTTAATATCGAAATTGTGTTTACCTTCAAATTGCAGATAAGGTAGAATTGGGTCTTGTTTGGGAGTTTCGACTCTGAATGGCTCTAATGCCTCAATCGTAACAACCCATGGCGAGATTGAAGAAGCAAAGTTTTTTCCCAAAAATGGACCGAGTGGTTGGTATTCCCAACGTTGAATATCTCGTGCCGACCAATCATTGAAAAGTACAAACCCAAAGACATACTCTTCGGCTTCGGATGTACTGATTGGTTGCCCTAATTGGTTATTTTTGCCGATAATCATCGCCATTTCAAGCTCAAAATCAAGCGATTTTGTCAGACCAAATTCGGGTAGATTATCTTCGGATGCAGGAGTAATTTGTCCCATCGGGCGGATGATTTCTGTTCCTGACACTACTATCGAACTCGCTCGTCCGTGGTAAGCAATTGGCATGTGTTTCCAGTTAGCAACCAATGGGTTAGGATTATTCGGCCTAAAAATTCGCCCCGAATTTGAGGCGTGTTCGATACTCGAATAAAAATCTGTATAATCGCCCACTCTTACGGGCATGTGCATACGCACTTGCTCAATGGGGTAGAAGGCGTGATTGAAGTGTCTTTTGAGTGGTGAATTTGGCTCACACAACCACTCTTGGATTTGTAATCTGACTTTGTTTGTGATTTTTTTGCCTAATCCGATAAAAGGATTGAGAATATTTTGGTTGAGAATATTTCTCGGAATCTGCAATAAACCAAACTTGCGAAGTGCCTCTAAATCAATCACATAATCACCAATCCGAACTCCTACATGAGGCTTCGAGGTCTTTGTACTGAATATCCCGAATGGGAGGTTATATATCGAAAAATCTGAATCTTGTGGTATATTTATCCAGCTTTGCATAAGAGTGGAAGTGTAAAATGGTGAGAAAAATTCTCCCTTGAAAAGGGGGTTAGGGGGATTTAAAATAGGTTCTAATTTGGTCTGATATCTGGATTTTTGAACTCAAAATCTATGATATAATCTTCAATAACTTTTAACACGCCCTTTATATTTTTTCTTACTTCTGCTTCGGTGAATCTTAGAAAGTTTAACCCCATTTGTTCCAAAACTTGCTGCCGTTTTTCGTCATTTACAATGACCTCTGCAAATTGGTGACTTATTCCATCAATTTCGATTACTAAATTCAATCTTTTGGCATAAAAATCAACAATGTAATTATCAAGAGGTTTTTGCCTGTTGAACTGATAACCCATCATTTGGCTTGCTTTTAATTGATTCCAAAGGAGTACTTCGGACAGGGTAGAATTGTTTCTTAAGTACCTTGAGAACTCTTTTAAATCTCGATTGTATGGTAAAAATAACATTATGCAAAAAGAGACTTTACTTTGATGTGATGTTAGGTTTGAAAATCCCCCTACCCCCTTTTTAAGGGGGACTATACCGTTTCACTCACTAATGTTCTTATGTATTCTATCCATGATTCTTACCAAATGCTCGTAGTCATCGTCGGTGAGGCCATCCCAAGATTTTATCCTAAACTCAGCAATTACTTTAAATGCTTGTTGATGTAGTTTACGGCCTTCGTCGGTCAGATAAATATTGAATTTTCTACGGTCATCATCGGCCATTTGACGCACAACCAATCCTTTTTTTACCAACAAATCTAAGATTCGGGTTACGGTTGGAGCATCTTTGGTTGTATCTTCGGCGAGTTCATTCTGGCTAACTCCTCTGTCTTGTTTTGGCATGATGTGGTCAATCACAACCCATTGGTCAACCGTCAGGTCGATGCCCGCATCGGTAAGACCTTTTTGCATAAAACTACGGATTCGCTTAACGGTCGTGTCAATCTTGAAAAAATATGAGCGTTTGTCAGAATGAGTCATTTGAGAACTTTCGTGTTGTTATCTTTCAGTTGTTGGTTTTGAGTCGAAAACCAAGTCTTTGAACATATTTATCTAACAAAAGTATAACAAATCCTCGAAAAACTAACAAACTGGCTCCAAATGCTTTTCTAATTCGTGTTCTAACTGCGATAGCGAACTGAATAATTGCTCATAAGAATCAATGACAAAGTACTTCTTCTGAAACTCATCAATCTTGACAACCGTATCCAAAATATCCGAAATACAATACGGTACTCGCTCTGGCACTTCACTAAAAAGACTGTATTCGGACTCTCCACTCGACGATAAAATACCGCCTCCGTAAATCTTCAATTGTCCATCTTCGCGAATCAATCCAAACTCAACCGTAAACCAATAAAGTCTTTGTAGAAGCGTAATGGCGTATTCGTTTTCGATGTATTTCAAAGAAATTTTACTAAAATCTCCCAAAAAATCGCAAAAATGCTGATTTGTCAAGAGCGGAACATGCCCAAAAGTATCATGAAACATATCGGGTTCTTCGAGGTAATCCAATTGTTCGGGAGTTCGGAGCCATGTCGAGGCAGGGAATTTCTTTTCGGCCAACAACTCAAAAAACTCTTTTACAGGAATCAATCCACCAACAGCCACAACCTCCCAACCAGTCAGACTTTTGAGGTTAGGGTTTGTTTCGTTCTCAAAATCTGGGATATGGTCGGCCACAAATCCTGCTTTTTCGATGCCCTCAATATAGTCTTTACTTGCCATGTTGGGCAATTGCTTCATCTGTCTTTCAAAAAGCATTCGCCAAATCGCTTGGTCGGCTTCGGTATATTTTTGATATTCTTGTTTCATGGATGTATTTTTTTTACACTAATCGTGAATCGTGAATGAGTGAATTAGCGAATAGTTTTTTATTGAATATCGTGAACTGCGAATGAGTGAATTAGCGAATAGTTTTTTATTGAATATTGAAAATCTTTCCGTTATTCACTAATTCGCAATTATTATCAATTCACTAATTCACGATTCACTAATTCTCAAATTAATTACAGCGTTCCTCTTAGCTCTTGTTCGCGTTCGATGGCTTCAAAAAGTGCCTTAAAATTGCCTTTACCGAATGATTTTGCCCCTTTTCGTTGAATAATCTCAAAAAACATCGTTGGGCGTGGTTCAATCGGTTTGGTGAATATCTGTAATAAATAACCTTCTTCGTCTCTATCAACCAAGATTCCGAGCTGGCGTAATTCATTTATTTCTTCATCAATATTGCCGACTCTTTCTCGCAAATCATCGTAGTAAGTCTCAGGAACTCTCAAAAACTCAACTCCTCTATCGCGTAGAGCCGTCACGGTCTCGATGATATTATCGGTAGCAACCGCCAAGTGCTGTACACCCGCTCCGCCATAAAAATCGAGGTATTCTTCGACCTGACTGCGTTTTTTGCCTTCGGCTGGCTCATTGATAGGAAACTTGATTCGGCCATTGCCATTGCTCATTACTTTACTCATGAGAGCAGTGTATTCGGTCGAAATATCTTTGTCATCAAAGCTCACTAATTGATTGAAACCCATAACATTGGCATAGAAATTTACCCAGTGTTTCATCTCAAACCAGCCTACATTACCCACCATGTGGTCAACAAATTTCAGACCTATCTCAGATGGACGATAGTGTGGGTTCCAAGCACGATAACCCGGCAAAAAAACGCCATTATAGTTTTTACGTTCTACAAAAATATGAACCGTATCGCCGTAGGTATGAATACCCGAACGAACAACCTTTCCGAATTCATCTGATTCATAAGTCGGACGCAAATACGGAATCGCTCCACGCTCCACGGTCTCGTAGAATGCCGCTTCGGCGTCATCAACCCAAAGAGCAACCACCTTGATTCCATCGCCATGAATATCAATGTGTCGTCCGATTTCGGTACCGCCTTTGAGTGGAGATGTAAGTACCAATCTGATTTTGTCTTGTACCAAAACGTAGCTTTCAAAGTCTTTTTGACCTGTTTCGAGCCCAGCATAAGCCAAAGGCTGAAACCCAAACGCTGTTTGGTAATAATGAGCCGCTTGCTTGCAGTTGCCTACATAAAGTTCTACGTAGTCGGTTCCGTTGATTGGCAAAAAATCGGTTTTTGAATCGCTATTTTGCGTTTTTTTAGTGTCTAATATCAATTCTTGATGAAGCATATCTTTATTTGATTTAATGTTTTTTTGGTGTTTTAGATAATCGTAGATTTCAGAAATAGAATTCCTCTTAAATAATCATTTCATAAATCCTGAAACTCCTTCTATCTTGTTAATCATGGTCTATATCCAACTCTTATAATATTTTCCGTCGTCTAATTTCATCCCTTCTTCGGTAATCATCAGCGGCTTAAAGGTATCAACCATCACGGCGTACTCTTCGGTTGAGGTTTTACCGATACTGCGTTCCATTGCTCCTGGGTGTGGCCCGTGCGGAATACCTCCTGGGTGCAGCGTGATGTGCCCTTGTGCGATGTCGTTGCGGCTCATAAAATCACCATCTACGTAGTAAATCACTTCGTCAGAATCAATATTTGAGTGATTGTATGGTGCAGGAATCGCCTTTGGATGGTAATCGTAAAGCCTCGGACAAAACGAACAAACCACAAAGGCATCGGTTTGGAATGTCTGGTGTACTGGCGGCGGTTGGTGAATACGACCCGTGATTGGCTCAAAGTTCTGAATATTGAATCCCCAAGGGTAGTTGTAGCCATCCCAACCTACAACATCAAATGGATGATGATTGTAAACTAAGCTATGAAGCGTACTTTGTTTTTTGATTTTCATCAAAAAGTCGCCTTTCAAATCGTGCGTTTCGAGGTCTTGCGGAAGTTTATAATCGCGTTCACAAAAAGGCGAATGTTCGAGCAATTGTCCAAAATGATTGCGATAGCGTTTCGGTGTATAGAATGGCGAATGCGATTCTACATAAAAGATTCGGTTATCGGTTGTATCGAACTCAATCTGATAAATCATCCCACGCGGAATGATGAGATAATCGCCGTATTCAAATGGGATATTTCCGAAAATTGTTTTTAGCGTACCGGTTCCTTTATGAATAAAAAGTAATTCGTCCGAATCGGCATTTTTGTAGAAATATTCGGTCAATGAAGCCGACGGAGCAGCAACCCCAATGATACAATCTTTGTTGAACATCAATGGCGTGCGACTTTCGAGAAAATCAACTTTGGGCTCAGCTGCAAAACCAATGAGTTTGCGAGAATGAATGTTTTTTTCGACCGCAGCTTTTGGTGTAACATCCACACTACCAAGTATTTCGGATACTTGCGTCGGGCGATTGATATGATACATCAACGATGCCATACCGTCGAAACCGATTGTTCCGAAGAGTTGCTCGTAGTACAGGCCACCTTCTGGTTTCTCGAATTGTACGTGTCTTTTTGCTGGAATCTTTCCTAATTTATGATAAATCGGCATGGTGAACCTCTCCCTAACCCTCTCCCGATGGAGACGGAATTATATATTTGTTGTAACAAATATTGTTGATGCAAATTTATAATAAAATTAGTTGTCAAAGCAAGTAATGTATAAATATTTTTATGATTGATAATATTTATTGAAGAATAGTCAGGTTGAACGCATTGAAATTACCTACGCTTTGGCATAAATCAGTTAAAAAATCCCGCGGGGTATTAACGCAATAATTTCACTCTTTTTTAATGCGCTTAACCTGAAGAATAATCAAAGTGAAAAACTATTGAGCTTATGAATGAATTCTGGCACTTTCCCAGCCTATGATGGCGGTTTTGCGGGTTGTTCCCCACATATAGCCACCGAGATGACCCGTTGATTGAATAACTCGATGACACGGAATCAAGAATGCAACAGGGTTACTCCCAATGGCAGTACCAACCGCCCTCGAAGCGTTTGGTTTTTCGATTCTTTCGGCAATCGTGCCGTAAGTTGATAAATGCCCAATCGGAATTTTAAGGAGAGTCTCCCACACTTTTAGCTGAAAATCGGTGCCTTTGAGGTGGAGTTTGATTTGATGAAGTTTGCTCCAGTCATTCTGAAAAATAAAAAGGGCATTTTGCTGAATCAAATCCAATTTTTGGTTGAAAGTTGCATTCGGAAACCTACTTTTTAGTTCACCCAAACCACCCATTTCATAATCATAAAATGCCATGTAGCAGATTCCTTTTTGGGTAGAAGCCACTATAATATTACCAAACGGACTCTCGGCAAAACTGTAATTGATGTTGAGGTTTTGTCCGCCATTTTTGTATTCGGCTGGGGTCATTCCTTCGACATTTACAAATAAATCATGAAGCCGGCTTGTACCCGAAAGCCCAGTTTCGTGTGCTACATCAAAAACAGTATTCTGATTTTCTTTCAATAATTTTTTGGCGTGTTCGACACTGATGTATTGCAAAAACTTCTTGGGACTTGTACCCGCCCATTCGGTAAACATCCGCTGAAAATGAAACGGACTCAAATGAACCTTCTCGGCAACTTCGTCGAGGTTAGGCTGCTCTTTAAAGTTCTGTTTGATGTACTCAATCGCTTCGGCGATTCGGTTGTAGTTGATAATAGCTTGTTCAGTCATTTTGCATTTGATTTATAATACAAATGTAGAGACTAAAACTTTTGTGCGAAATCTGAAACTTGCTGAATTACTCTATAAATAAGATGTATTGAAGTCGTTAAAATTTCGATATATTTATAACTTAAAATTTGGTTGGTGCAACCATAGGGGATTTATTAGCATCAACTGTCATAGAAAAAATCAACCTTGAAATGCTTTTTTAAGCATAGACTTATGGAAACAGCTTTAAATCATTCACATTCAAAAACTTCATCATCAAGCGGCTCACTTTTGTTATCCATTCCGATTTATGTTTACGTTGGTGTCGTTTGTTCGATGGCCGTAATCCTCGGCATTATATGGGATATTGCTTGGCACATGTCAATCGGTCGCGACGGGCTGTTCTCTCCTCCGCACGTTGTGGTTTACATCGGAGCAGCTACGGCGGGTATTTTTTCGGGTTATCAGGTTCTGAAAACCTCTTTCTGGGGTAATGACTTTGAAAAAAGTCGAATGGTACATTTTTGGGGAGTATTTTACAGCTCGCTTGGTGGTCTTTTCTGTATATGGGGAGGTCTTGCGGCGATTACATCGGCTCCGTTCGATGACTGGTGGCATAATACTTACGGTCTGGATGTTCAGATTTTCTCGCCACCTCACACAGTGCTTTTGATGGGACTCATGTCGGTACAATTAGGGGCAATGACATCGGTTTTATCAATTCTTAATCGAAAAGACTACATAAGTACCCTCACGGCCGAGCAAAATCAAAAGAGAGAAACAAGGCTCAAATGGATGTTCATCCTTACGGCGGGCTTTTTACTAACAACTCTATATACATTCATGTTTGAATTTTTAGGACGATGGAATATGCACACAGGTCTTTTTTATCAGATAGGAAGCTCTGTATTGATTTTGGCGTTGGTATCTGCTCCGCGAGCTTCGAGAATGAAATGGGGAACTACCTACATTGCAATCACTTACATGATTTTCTTTTGGTTGATTAACGCCACCCTTCGTTTGTTTCCTGCCGAACCACTTTTGGGGCCTATCAATAACCCAATCACAACCTACCAGACAATGGGTTTTCCGTTGGTTTTGGTGGTTCCAGCATTGGTTTTAGACATAGTCAGAAACCGTTTTGCTCACCTGAATGATTGGTTACTTTCGGTTGTTTTGGCCACGGCTTATTTGGTTGTGTTTTTTGTGTTTAATTATTACTGGGGATATTTCATTCACGAATCGGTCTATGCACGCAACTGGTTTTTTGGGAGCCATAATTGGAGCTTTGATAACGACCCTACTTGGGACGGCCTTTATAAATTTGGAGAATGGAGTACAAAGGGCTTAGCCAATTGGGCCAAAGAATTGGGCATTGCATTAGCTTTAGGCATCATTTCTACCCGGATAGCCTTATTGTGGGGTAAGTGGATGCAAAAAGTTGTCAGATAATCTATTCGTTCAAAAACTAAACTAAGAATGAAACTCATCAAAATATTGATTCTGATACTCGGAGTATCGGTCAATTCTTTTGCTCATATAGGTAGTGCAGGTGTTGTGCATGAAGGCAAGGCGGGTAATTATCAAATACAAGTTTATGTAGAACCCCCAGATGTGATTCCGGGAACGGCCAAGATAACTGTTTTGACTGATGGAACCGATGTTCGAAAGATTTCGGCAAAACCTATTTTTTATTGGTCAGGCGATGAAGGCTCGCCTCGTTCGGATGAATTACTCCCAATTTTGGGCGAATCAGGACGCTTTGAAGGCAAAATTTGGTTGATGTCGAGTGGTGCAGCGAGTGTTCAGATAAACATTGAAGGTGGCCGTGGACAAGGACAAGTCTTGATACCAATCATGGCAGTTTCGACTGCTCAACGTTCGATGCCAATGTCAACGGGCTGGATTTTAGCCGCTTTGGCAGTTGTTTTGGTTGGATTAATGACTACAATAATCGGAGCGAGTACTGGTGATAGTTTGCTAAAACCCGGCGAAAATGAAAACAAGAGAATCGCTCGACGACGCATCATTGGCTCAAGTATTGGAGCTGTTTTTTGTGGTGGATTATTATTCGTTGGTAATTTTTGGTGGAATTCGTGGTCTGACGACTACAAACAATACAATCTTTATCAGCCATTTAAGGCAAATTCAAAAGTTGTTGTACAAAATGGGCAACGAATCCTGAATTTTCAGATAGATTCTAATTCGGTTAAAAATCGCTCATTGAGTTATATCATTCCCGACCACGGAAAATTAATGCACTTATTCTTAGTGCGTCAAGGTACGATGGATGCTTTTGCACATTTGCACCCCAATCGTAAAGATACCCTCAATTTTGTTGCGGCATTGCCTAACTTACCAGCTGGCAAATACCTTGTCTATGCCGATATTATGCGTTATCATGGGCTTCAATACACGATTACTGATACAGTCGAGATTCCGAACCCTGTGGCATTAAATTCTAATCCTTTGGTAACCGATACCGAAGATACCTATGTAGTTACGAATCCGCTGGGAGTAGCAAAGCCAACGCTGCAAGATGCCAGTATTACAATTTGTGGAACACCCGGGGTGAAAACTCTTTTGCAAGATGGTTCTTCGATTGTTTGGGAGCGTAACCCCAATGATGTTTTGAAGACTGGGCAAGTCAATAATTTAAAGTTCAGTATCATTGACCCAAGCGGAAAGCCTGCCGAATTGCAGCCTTATCTGGGTATGATGGGGCACGCGGCTATTCTCAAAGATGATGGTTCGGTTTACATTCATCTTCACCCCAACGGAACGTTTTCGAGTACGGCGGTTTCGGTGATGCAAAAACGAATTGATGAAACCAACCGACGTCCACAGCTACAATCGGCGAAGGCTTTCCGAGATAGTGTTGAGGCTGTCATGGCAAAGGTTAGTCAAATGAGCGAAACCGAAAGAGACCAATTTTTTATGCCGAATATGAAACACGATGCGGGGCATCATGTAGGCGAAGTGACATTTCCGTATGCCTTTCCGAAAGAGGGGAATTACCGAATTTGGCTACAAATCAAGCGAAATGGAAAAATTTTGACGGGGGCTTTTGATGCAAAAGTTATTTAGTGATAAAATATTCTCTATCGAAAGTTTTAAATCTTCGATAGAGAATATTCTCAATTAGGCATAAGACTCAATCTGCCAATCAATCATTGGGTTTTTGGTAGCATCCCAATTCGGATAAATCTGGAAGTGTCTTTGGCGAATTTTATCTAAAAGAATATCTCTTAATTCATCGATATTCTCTTTTTTCTCAGCCGAGATAAATACCACATTTTCTGTATTTTTGGTCAAATAGCTTTTCTTTAAGTTTTCGAGGTTTTTCTGAATATCTACTTCTACAACCTCCTCAAAATCAGTAGTTTCTTCGGCCTCTGGTTTGTACAAATCCAATTTATTGAATACCAAAACCATTGGTTTGTCGGATGCTCCGATTTCGGCTAATGTTGTATTGACAACCTCGACCTGCTCTTCAAACGAAGGGTGAGAAATATCAACTACATGTAGTAGAATATCAGCTTCACGGATTTCATCCAAAGTCGATTTAAAAGATTCGATAAGCGTAGTTGGCAATTTGCGGATGAATCCGACGGTATCGGTCAAAAGGAACGGGATATTTCCTAAAACTACCTTACGAACAGTCGAATCGACCGTTGCAAAAAGTTTGTTTTCGGCAAATACATCGGCTTTTGCCATGCGTCGCATCAGGGTAGATTTGCCCACGTTGGTATAACCCACCAAAGCCACACGCACCAAACGGCTGCGTTCTTTGCGGCGAGTCATACTTTGTTTATCAATCTTCTCTAATTTATCTTTCAGAAACGCAATGCGGTCTTGCACGATACGTTTATCAGTTTCAAGCTCTTTCTCACCCGGACCACGCATCCCGATACCCCCTTTTTGGCGGCTCAAGTGGCTCCACATTCTGGTAAGTCTTGGCAAAAGGTATTGATACTGAGCCAATTCTACCTGACGTTTGGCTTGGTCGGTTTGGGCTCTTTGCGAGAAAATATTGAGAATCAAAAGGCTACGGTCAAGAATCTTGATTTCGTTGAAAGCCGCCTCAAGGTTTCGTACTTGCGAAGGCGTGAGGTCATCATCAAAGATAATGGTATCGACTGGGTTATCCTTGAGCCAAATTTCGATTTCTTCGAGTTTACCCTTACCCACAAAAGTTCGCTGGTCGGGGCGTTCTAATCTTTGTACAAATGTTTTAATGGTTTTTACGCCTGAAGTTGAGGCCAAGAAAGCCAATTCGTCGAGATATTCGTAAGTTTTTTCGGCGTTTTGTTTTTGAGTAATCAATGCCACCAAGATGGCTGTTTCTTGTCTTTTTGCTGTCGAGAATAACGGTGAATTAAGCAAATCTAATACTTTGTTTTATATAAATTATGATACTTGTCGGTAGTTGACGATATTGAGAGAGTAACTGATAATCGGTACTTACAATATCAATCTATACCTTTGCACTTAGATATTTAAAACTAAATCATCGAGACAAAAGTTTCAATACCAATCGAAGTTAGACATTAGCGAGCAGATTTCCAAAATAGAAGGTGAATTTTTGCTACCACTGGATAAATTTTTTAAAAATTTTTACTTCCTAAAAAAAATATGTTTTTAATTTGCTGAATATCAGTGATTTATGAAAAAATATATCCTTTTGATAATTTTGAGCGAGTTTTTTGGCACAGTTTTAGTTAATACAAAAGTGATTCTGCGGTAGTAAATTGCGAAGTTAGAACGAGGAAAATGGGAATCAATAAAATTATACTTTTAAAAAATATTAGGCATTTTTAAGAAAACAATTATTTTTGTACCTTGAAGTGAGAAGAGAACAAAAATATTAAAGATAAAATACTCTAATCCAAGAAAAGAGCTTAAAGAGCTTATACATGGATTATTAGGAAAGCACGTAAGTCGGAATCCCTGTTTCTATCATTGAGACAGGGATTTTTTTTGTGTATCTTTGTGGATTAATTTATTATTAAGTGGTTAATCAAAAATAGTTAATTGTTAATCGAAGTTCATAAATGCTTGACTATCAGCTATTTTGTAATATTTAGCAATTGACAAATAACGTAAGCTATTTATAAACGAGTACTTAGGTGTGTTTTTAACCTAAATTAAATATCTAAACGACTTGAAAAGTCGTTTTACAAAACAATGACGAAGTTTCAGAAAAATATAGATGTAACAAACAAAAAAGCGGGCTTTGAATTTTTCTTCCTCGAAAAATACACGGCTGGAGTTGTGCTGACGGGTACAGAGGTGAAGTCTATCAGGATGAATAAATTTAACATGGGCGATGCTTACTGTTTTTTTCAGGATGGTGAATTGATTTTGAAGAATCTTAATATCTCAAAATACGAACATGGCACCTACCTAAACCACGAACCGCTACGAGATAGAAAACTGCTTTTGAAGCGAAAAGAACTCCGTAAATTAGAAAACAAACTGACGGATAAAGGCCTTACGATTATTCCGACACGATTGTATATCAACGAAGGCGGGTTCATAAAAATAGATATTGCCCTTGCCAAAGGTAAAAAACTATACGACAAACGCGACTCCATCAAAGAGAAAGACGTGATGCGAGAACGTCAACGAAGCGAGTATTGATTCTCGGGATTTAAGGCTAAAAAATAACGGAAGTATTGATAACCAATATTTTTTAATTTTTTCTTTACGATGTCTTGCGTGGAATTCTGATTTTTTTATTGTATATTGCTTAGCAAATAATCTTAACTCAGAACGACATTATGGGCAGGAAAGTCTTAGTCTTAAATTCTGATTACAGTGCCTTGAGTATTTGCACAGTTCCAAAAGCTTTTTTATTGGTTTATCTCGAAAAAGCCGATTTGGTGGCCGAATCTTCTACGGCACAATTGCACACCATCAATGCCACTTATCCAATGCCCTCGGTGATTCGGCTTCATAAGTACGTGCACGTGCCATACAAGGGTGTAATGCTGAGCAGGCAGAATGTTTTTAGGCGGGATGATAACAAATGTGTTTACTGTGGAAGCCGCGAAGACCTCACACTTGACCATCTAATCCCGAAATCTAAAGGCGGAAAAACCAATTGGGATAACCTCGTAACCGCCTGCCGCCGATGCAACTCCCGTAAAGGCGATAATACTCCTGAAGAAGCAGGACTGATTCTGCCCCGCAAGCCATTCAAGCCATCATTTATTATGTTTTTGAGAGATTTTTCAGGCTCTATCGAAGAGAACTGGATTCCGTATTTGGGTATTAAAGATAGATGATTTGGGCGAATGCTATTCGCCCCTACAAATATTCTATTTTATTCTGACTTTGAGTGTTTTAGGAGCCTCGAATACCGAATTACTCACAAACTTCAATAAGTATTCTCCTGCGGGCATCAGTGATAAGTCAAGTATTTGCCTCTGGCTAAAGTCTGGAAGCGAATATGTTCCAATTCTTTTGCCTAATGGCGTAAATATTTCTACGTACATATCACCGACATTTTCTTTGGCTTCGAGGTATAGCTTACCATCAATACTCGGATTTGGATACACACTCAGCATCGGAAACGCAGGGTCTGGAATAAACGAAACGACACCAGATGGTTGCGAACGGCAAGTAAGACTTTGGTTATTGGGTAACGCATAAAAACGGCTGATAACCACACTGAAGAATCCTTGCTGCGAAGTTTTTATGTTTTGTCCTCTTTGTGGTTGAACAAAAGCATCACGTTTCCATTCAAATGTATCAGATGGTTGCAAATCGCTCGATTTAGCTTGAAGGGTGAATGTCCCGATTTGGACAATCTCTGGCGTTGCTGGTCGAGGCTTGATTGAGATTGAGACTGGTTCAGAATACGGAGAAAAACACCCGTTATTATCTCTGATTCGTACTCTCAAATTATTGTACTCTCCGGCCTTCGATAACACAATTAACTGTGTACTGTCTTTATTGGGGCTATCCCAAAACGATTTATAAACCGAAATCGAAGATGCGAGTGTAATGTTATCTCCTTCGCAGGCACTTGACTGACCTCCATAAATAATGGCGGGTTGTACTGGTAATGGAAAAACAACGGTCGAGATAGCATTTGATGCAACAGTTGCACAACCCTGTTGATTGACTCCGCTAACGGTGTAACTACCTTGAGTTTTGATAGTGATAGTTTTTGTGGTATCGCCAGTACTCCATCGTACTCGTTGTAAATCAGTATTGGCGGTTAGCTCGACACCATTACCTTGGCAAAATGATGTGGCACTTTTGGCAAAAATCGTAGGGGATGCCTCTAAGGCCAAGAAGTTGGTATTGATAGTGGTACTTAATGCGTAGTTGCCCGTTGCATCTCTTAGTAATGCTGAGAAATTCCCAGAATTGACAGATATATCTTTAGAGGTAGCACCGTTGCTCCACCTATAAGATTGGTAATTGCTTGATGTTGAGATAGTTATATTATTGTTTGGCCCACACTTGGCTTGTATAGGTACTAAAGCTGAGCCTGTGTACGGAGTCGAATTATTGAAGAAATTATCATCCATACGGATGTTCCAAGCCCTTGCCAATTGTGTAAGACCAGCCCAGTCGGTGGTGATATTGGCAAAGTGGATTCCATCTAAGCGAGCATCAATACCATCGGTTGATGGTCCTTCAAAAACGTTAAGTTGTGGTGTGTTGATTACTTTGGTTTGAGCATTTATGATAGCCGAAGAAGTGATTCCAGGATACGTGAAAGACACCTTAGAAACCATCCAGCTAATGTTTTTACCTGCGTGTTGGCGGCTCAATTCTATAAGTTTTTGGAGATTAGCCGCATAAACAGCTTCGGTTGTTTTACTTGGACTTGTATCGGTTTCTCCTTGATGCCACAGTATGGCTCGAATCCCTAAAACTGATATGTATTGATTAAGTACATTTTTTAGATTTAAGTACGGAAATCCTTTCGGAAAATTACCCGAACCATCCAAATTGACGGTTGTTAATCCTTCGGCACTTTCACGCCAATTGGTGATGGTTGAGCCTTCCCAAGCAGCATTAAAAAACATAACTGGTACATTGAGGCGAGCCGTGAGTAAATCGCCTAATTCGCCCCAACACCACGAACTCTCACCAAAAGGCGAAATATAAGTTTCTTTTTCTAAATGTGTAAATGTAAAGCCAAATGGTAGCTCTGATTGAGCATTGATATTGTAAAACTCTATCGTATTGACACGGTCGTCGTTTGCTTTTCTTTCGCCATAATTTCGACGTCCACGAGCATTTGATTGCCCAGCTACAACAAAAACCTCACCGATACCGATACGGTCGGTTGCGGTACTTTCTATAACTTGTTCTTTACTGATGGCTCTTACTTCGAGTCGGTACCAGCCACCCGTGCCTTTTAGTTTGCCCGAATAGACTCCCGAAGACGGATTCGACTGTATGACCGTCCAAGCAGTGGCCGTACCTTGACCAGCAGTCATTGGCAAAAGCCTTGCTTCGATTCGGTCGGCAATCTTTCCGATATTTCCGGTAATATAAATGTCGGCAGAGTTGGTTTTGTCTCGCTGAAAAGTAGCCCTCGCAGTAGGGAAATTGATAGTAATTTGAGAAAAACTATTTATTGCAGAAAAGGTTATCAGCAGCAATAGTGTTAATTTTTTCATAGGTAATAAACTTCCTAATGTCAAAAAGGTAAAGAGATATTTATGCGAATAAATCTTCCAAAATTAAATATTTTGGGTAAATAAAACAAGCCTCATAGAGTGAATACCCTATGAGGCTTGCTGCAAATCATCAAATTTATATCATGTATTTGAGGCGAATGACCTCTTTTTCGGTCAAGAAACGCCACTTGCCACGTGGTAAATCTTTTTTGGTAAGACCTGCGTACGTAGTTCGGTCGAGTTTCAATACTTCGTATCCGAGATGCTCAAAAATACGACGAACAATACGGTTACGTCCGCTATGAATCTCAATTCCAACTACCTCTGCATCTGGTGTTACGATTGCCAAATCATCGGCTTTGATAAACCCATCTTCTAACTCAAAACCTTTTTTGATGAGTTCAAAATGCTCGGTCGAGATAGGTTGATTTAGCTCAACTTGGTAAATCTTTTTAATATTATTGGATGGATGCGATAGCTTTTCGGCCAATTCGCCATCGTTTGTAAGAAGCAATAGACCCGTAGTATTTCTATCTAAACGACCAACTGGATAAACCCTTTCCGAACATGCATCCGAAACCAAATCCATCACAGTTTTACGTTCTTCGGGGTCTTCGGTTGTGGTGATAAAATCCTTGGGTTTGTTGAGTAACAAATAAACCAGTTTCTCAGGATTAAGGATTTTCTTACCATACTTAACCACATCATCACGCTTAACTTTGTAGCCCATCTCGGTAATGGTAACTCCATTGACAGAGATTTGACCCGAAGCGATAAATTCATCGGCTTCGCGGCGAGAACACAAACCAGCGTTGGCAATGTAACGATTCAAGCGGATTTCTTCGTTTACTTCTTCGAGTTCTTCTTGGATAATCTGCTTTTTTGCCTTTAAAGGTAAGCCATCTTTGTTGTTGCGGTAGTTGTATTTCGGAGGTTGAACACTCGAACTACTTGCTTGATTCTCTTTTTTGTCGTAACGGCTGCGTCTTGGGCGTTCATCATCTCTCGAAAACGATTTTCTATCTTCAAAATCAGCCTCTTTTCTAAGTGGTTTATCTTCAAAACGTTTTCTATCGTCGAATCCACCTTCTTTTCTGAATGGTCTGTCTGATGAGCGTCTGTCATCACCACCAAAAGATTTTTTTCTATCGTCGAATCCACCTTCTCTTCTGAACGGTCTGTCTGCTGGACGTCTGTCGTCACCACCAAAAGATTTTTTTCTATCGTCGAACCCGCCTTCTTTTCTGAACGGTCTATCCGATGGACGTCTGTCGTCACCACCAAAAGATTTTTTTCTATCGTCGAATCCACCTTCTCTTCTGAACGGTCTGTCTGCTGGACGTCTGTCGTCACCATCAAAAGATTTTTTTCTATCGTCGAATCCACCTTCTCTTCTGAACGGTCTGTCTGCTGGACGTCTGTCGTCACCACCAAAAGATTTTTTTCTATCGTCGAATCCGCCTTCTCTTCTGAATGGTCTGTCTGATGAACGTCTGTCGTCACCACCAAAAGATTTTTTTCTGTCGTCGAATCCGCCTTCTCTTTTGAATGGTCTGTCTGCTGGACGTCTGTCGTCACCACCAAAAGATTTTTTTCTATCGTCGAATCCGCCTTCTCTTTTGAATGGTCTGTCTGCTGGACGTCTGTCGTCACCACCAAAAGATTTTTTTCTATCGTCGAATCCGCCTTCTCTTCTGAACGGTCTGTCTGATGAACGTCTGTCGTCACCGCCAAAAGATTTTTTTCTATCGTCGAATCCGCCTTCTCTTTTGAATGGTCTGTCTGCTGGACGTCTGTCGTCACCACCAAAAGATTTTTTTCTATCGTCAAATCCGCCTTCTTTTCTGAAAGTTGGTTTATCTGAGAATCTTTTTTTATCTCCACCAAAACTCGGTTTTTCGCTTCTTCCGAAGTCTTTTTTAGGTCTATCAAACGAATCGGATTTTGCACCGAATGACTTTTTCTTGTCGAAACCTCTGTTGTCTTTTTTGTCAAAGGAATTCCCTCTGTTTTCTTCTCTTTTTCGCATTAGCTTGCAGTATCACTACTGTATTAAAAATGTTAAAACTACCTGAAAATCAGATAGTTTTGCAAAGGTACGATATTTTTTGAGAACTACGAAATATCACATTAAGATGTGTTTTTCTTGTATTAAAACAAGAGCCACTCTTATCTATTTCGTTCATTTACAAGAGATTGTTGTACAGCGATTTACGTTAGATAAAAATTGGAGAATTTATTTGACTTGAAATTCTCCAAGCCTTAATTTTAAGAGATATTCCTCAAAATAACCTCTATAATGAAACCCTTTACTTACTCTCGTTACTGCGTAATTCTGTTGATTTTTCTGTGTAGTATATCAAATGCCTTCTCTCAACAGACTATCCAAGAAATCATAGAAAGACAAGATTTGACCTATCAGGAGATTATAAAATTGGCTAACGATTTTATCGATAAAGAGACCAATGAAAATCAAAAACGCCGTTATCAAAAGCACTTTGAACGCTGGAAATACGAAATGAAATTTCATTTAGATAACAAAGGCTATAAGGTTTCACCAGTTGTCGAGCAGCAAGCTTACGAAGCTAATAAAAGATTTTCGACTTTATCGTCTTCCTCAAATTGGGTTGAGGTGGGGCCTAAAAACCTGAATGTTACATCAAGTTGGAATCCGGGAATCGGGCGTGTAACGAGTGTTGCGGTTAATCCGGCCAATACCAATGTCATTTATGTTTCTTCGCCGGGTGGGGGCATTTGGAAAACTACTAACGCAGGAACTACATGGACACCATTGGTTGATGCTAATAGTTCTTACATGAATGTTTATAATTTGTGTCTTGACCCCTCAAACGCCAATACGATTTATGCCGCCGCCACAGGGTTTGGAGTTATAAAATCGACGGATGCAGGTGTTACGTGGGCCGCCACGGGTACTTCGACTTTTAGTCCACTTAAAGTATTAGTTCATCCAACCAACAGCAATAAAGTATTCGTTACTTCAAGCAGTGGTATTTACGAATCATCGAATGGAGGTACAAGCTGGACCCGAAGACTTGCACAAAGGGTAGAAGATATTGAGTTCAAACCCGACGATGCCAATATTATGTATTCATCGGGAAGCTCGGCGAATACAACAACGATTCATCGCTCAACTGATGGAGGAATCACATGGAGTGCCATAACATCTGGAATTACCAATAGTGGTAGAACTCTGCTTGGGGTTAGCCCAAATAATGCCGATGTTGTATATGCTGTTCAAGCTAATGGAGATGCCTTTGGGAGACTCTACAAAAGTACCGATGCAGGATTGACCTTTACAACAACAATTGTAGGTGATATTGGAGCAGGTACTAATTATTTTGGTTATGATGGTACTACTGCCGGTGGGCAAGCTGGGTATGATATGGCGATTGCGGTAAACCCCAACGATGTGAATGATTTATCGATAGCGGGTATTGTGGTGTGGCGAAGTACCAATGGCGGAACTTCGTTTACACAAGCTACTGTATGGACTTGGGGGAATTCGACAGGTTATAACCATGCCGATGTACATGCTTTAGAGTATATTGGTAATATGCTTTATTCGGGTTCGGATGGCGGTATTTTTAGAACTGATTATTCGATAACGGGAGGTAATTCTTGGACAGATATGTCGGCGGGATTGGGTATTCGTCAATTTTATAGAATTGCCAATAGTAAAACAACGGGGATAGTTTGGGGAGGTGGAGCCCAAGATAACGGAACGACCGTCCGACAAGCAAGCGGAGCGTTTGCAGATTGGCTTGGTGCTGATGGGATGGATATTGTAATTAACCCAGATAACGACCTGAATATGATAGGAACAACCCAATATGGTTCAATATATCGTACTACCGATGGCGGAAACACACGCGTAAATCTCACCAGACCTGCAGCTGGAAATTGGGTGACTCCGCTGGTTTGGCATTCGACAAACTCAACCATTGTTTATGGAGGATGGGATGCGGTTTACCGCTCAAATAGCTCGGGTGATGATGGAACTTGGACGAATATCTCGGCGGGAATTACATCGACAGAAAATATTGACGATTTGGCAGTAGCACCATCCAACGACCAGTATATTTACGCCGCAAAAGGTAATATTTTATGGGTTACAACCAATGGCGGAACGAGTTGGACTTCTTATACTTATCCTGATGCTATTACAGATATTGCCGTGAAATATAACGACCCTCAGAAGATTTGGGTCACGACAACCTCAACTTCTCAGCCAGTAGTTCATTCGACTAACGCAGGGGCGACATTTACCAATATCTCGGCAGGATTACCCGCACTTCCAGGGCGAAGTATTGTGGTAGATGACAATAACGCCGAGAATATCTTTGTAGGGATGAACCTCGGGGTTTATTACCGAAATATCGCAAATCCTAATTGGGTGGTTTACGGAGTAGGGCTGCCACAAGTGGCAATCAACGAAGTTGAAATAACCAAAATCGGAGGTAAACTTCGTGTAGGTACTTATGGTCGAGGACTTTGGGAGGTGAATCTTCCGCTTTGCGAATTGACGTTATCGTACGGAAATATCTCGCAACAAGCAGGCACATACCAAGCCGTCGAGACAATTACGAGTCAGGCCAACGTGACTTCGCCGACAAATTATTACGCTGGCAAAAGTATTTCGCTCAATCCGCCATTTAGTGCTGGGCCAAGCGAGGTCTTTTTGGCAAAGATACAAGGGTGTAATTGACAGAAATTTATTTCAAAAATTTTGTTTTTCGATTTTCATTTATACATTTGCAACATCAGTTTTAAAAAATGACAAAAACAAACAACATAGCAAACCTTTGGTGGTGGCGTTATCTAACATAATTAGATGAACGGAATTGCTATGTAGTATTGGCATAAATAAAGGTAAAAGCCTACTGTTCGTCTGAATAGTAGGCTTTTTTCGTTTCAGAACCTCAAAAATTGATTAATAACCTCGAAATTGAAACCATTGAAATAAAGATGAATAACCAAAACTTTACGATTACAACAGCCCACAAACGCCTATTGGCTGATACGATTACACCCGTCGGAATTTTCATGCGTTTGCGTCAGCAATACCCCAACTCGGTCATCCTCGAATCGGCCGATTACCATGCCATGCAAAACAGCTTTAGCTACATAGCCTGCGACGAAGTAGCAAGTTTTGTGCTTGATAATGAAGTTGTTACGCAGAAGTTTCCAGACGGTTCAACCGAAACCTACAAGCTTGCCAAACGCAGCGATGGGGTAGGGGCAATCATGGATTTTGCCAAAAGATTTAAAGCCCCCAAAAACGAATTTAGTTTTATATCCAACGGACTCTTTGGGCATATCACTTACGATTCGGTTGAATATTTTGAAGACATTGAGATTCAGGATAAAACACCCGAAAACGCTATCCCACAAATCGTTTACAGGGTTTACCGTTATGTAATTGCGGTCAATCATTTTAAAGACGAACTCTACTTATTTGAACATACTTACACACCCGATGGACAAGTGGTTGTGCAATCAGAAGATGGATTGGAACATTTGGAGTTTTTTGTGAAAAATCCTAAAATGACAAGTTCAAAATTCAAGGTATCGTCCGACGAAGAAACCAATATCAATGACGATGATATGCGAGATATTATCAATAAATGTATTGGGCATTGTTTGCGAGGAGACGTTTTTCAGATTGTACCATCGAGGCGTTTTTCGAGGAAATTTGAAGGCGACGATTTCAATGTCTATCGTGCATTGCGTTCGATAAATCCTTCGCCTTACTTATTTTATTTTGATTTTAATGGATATAAAATCTTCGGTTCATCGCCCGAAAAACAAATTTATATCAAAGATGGAATGGCCGAAATTCACCCAATTGCAGGTACTTTTAGACGTACTGGCGATGACCAAAAAGATGCCGAATTGGCCCAGCAACTCCATGCCGACCCTAAAGAATCTGCCGAACACGTTATGCTTGTAGATTTGGCTCGGAATGACCTCTCTCGAAGTTCTGACCGTGTGAAAGTTGATATTTTTAAAGAAGTACAGTTTTACAGCCACGTGATTCACTTGGTTTCAAAGGTAACCGGACACATGCACGAAGGTACGAATCCGCTCCAACTTGTTGCCGATACTTTTCCAGCCGGAACGCTTTCGGGTTCGCCGAAACACATGGCCATGAGCCTGATTAATAAAATGGAACCAACCAATCGTAGTATTTATGGTGGAGCAATCGGTTTTATGGATTTTGAGGGTAATTTTAATCACGCTATTGCGATTCGGACATTTTTGAGTAAAAACAATACACTTTTTTATCAAGCAGGAATGGGAGTTGTGGCGAAATCGGATGTTGAATTAGAGATGAAAGAGATTCACCTCAAATTGGCAGCTCTCCGCAAAGCCATTGAAATGGCTGAAGAGGTTTAGCAACTAAAATTCTCGAAATAAAAAATCGTGTATGACATCCCCACAGCCCCTTCGGCATTTCCTCACTTACCCACGCACAAGGGAGAATTTCGGTTACGACTTTTAAAAACTCCCCCTTGTGCGATAGACAAAAGCTAAGCCGAAGGGGGTAGGGGGGTATAGAATACTTGTTAGAACTCGATACGTGATTCTCATTTAATCTATCAATAATCCAGTTTGCTCTATTGCTTAGGTGGTTTTTGATTTATTGTAGATTTTTTGGCTAAATTTGTTGAGATTCTAACCAAAAAACAATAGTCAACAAACATGAAAAAAAACTTTATTTTTTCTTGGATTTTGTCGCTCGCAGTGTCCTCGGTTTTTGCTCAAAAAGTCAGTATTTCCGAATTCGATACATCCATTAAGCCGGGCGATGATTTCTTTATGTATGTAAACGGTAAATGGTACAATTCCGTCGAAATTCCTTCTACTCAGTCAGGTGTAGGTTCGTATTCATTCCTAAATTTTCCGCAACGGATTCGCATGCAAGGCATTCTGGATAGCGTTTCGGCTGCCAAAAACAAAGCAGGAACTATCGAGCAAAAAGTCGGCGATTTTTATGCATCGGGTATGGATACCGCCACTATCAACAAAAGAGGGTATTCGCCCGTAATGCCCATGCTCAAAAGTATTGATGGTATAAAAGATGTTGCTTCGTTGATGAAGTACGTAACCGAACAAACAAAACTCAACAATTACTCAATTATAGGTTTTCGAGTAGGGCCAGATATCAAGAAAAGCTCTATTAATATTGTTAATTTGGGGCAAACTGGCATCGGGTTGCCCGAAAGAGATTATTATTTCAGAACCGATTCTTCGACCATTAATATCCAGAAATCCTACAAAAACTACATTGCTAAATTATTTACCCTTACTGGTATCGACCCTGCGAAGGCGGCAAGCATGGCTTCGGCGGTTTATAGTGTTGAGAAAGAACTCGCAACTTCGCACAAAACCAATATCGAACGTAGAAATGTGCAGGCCAATTACAACAAACTGGCGATGGCAGATATTACCCAAAAACAGCCAAATATTGGTTGGGTAGCGTATTTTAAGGGTTTGGGAATAAACATTGACTCGGTAAATATGCAGCAGCCAGCATATTATGACCGATTGAATTCGTTATTGACATCTACTTCGATTGATGATTGGAAGGCGTATTTGAGAGCAAGGGTTTTGGTTTCGTATGCCGATTTTCTTAGCAAACCTTTTTCGTCTGCTTCGTTTGAGTATGCCAAGATTTTGACTGGGCAATCTGTCCAAAAACCTCGTGGCGAAGAAATTACCGATGCGGTTGATAAATCGCTCGGACACGGACTTGCTCAACTTTATGTAAAAAAATATTTTCCTGAAGAAGCCAAAAGACGGATGCAGGTTTTGGTGAAGAATCTAAAAACTGCTTTTGAAAGTCGAATCAATAGACTCGATTGGATGAGCGATTCGACCAAAGCGAAAGCCAAAGAAAAACTCTATGCTTTTACCGAAAAAATCGGTTATCCTGATAAGTGGAGAGATTACTCAAAAGTGGTGATAAATCGAGGTACATACTTTGAGAATCGTCTGGCTACCAGCAAAAATGACTTCAATTATGCCATCTCGAAGGTCGGACAGCCCGTTGACCGTACCGAATGGGGAACTACTCCGCCTACGGTTACGGCGTATAATAATCCACCATTGAATGAAATCGTTTTTCCTGCGGGAATTCTTCAACCGCCATATTTTGATATGAATGCCGACGATGCCTTGAATTACGGAGGGATTGGTATGGTGATTGGGCATGAGATTACGCACTCATTCGATGACCAAGGTGCATTGTACGATAAATATGGGAATGTGAAAAACTGGTGGAAAGAAGACGATTTTAAGAAATTTAAAGCCAGAACTCAACAGGTAATCGACCAATATAATAGCTTTACGGTTCTTGATTCGCTACACGTAAAAGGGGCTTTGACGGTAGGAGAAAATACAGCAGATATTGCAGGAATCGCCATCGCTTATGATGCATTCAAATTGACCGAACAAGGAAAAAGTAATACCAAAATTGACGGCCTAACACCCGACCAGCGTTTTTTTGTTTCGATTGCCAGAATTTGGCGAGTAAAAACCAAAGATGCTTACATGAGAATGTATGTAAACACTAATCCGCATTCACCAGCCAAATGGCGTGTGAATGGGCCATTGATGAATTTTACACCTTTTTATCAGGCCTTTGATATAAAACCTGGCGATAAAATGTATAAACCCGTAAACGAACGTATTACGGTTTGGTAATGGAATATAACCAACTTACGAAGCCTCGAAAACTTCGTAAGTTTGGTTAGTAATATCGTAGAAAACAAAAAAGCACTTAACATTTCTGATAAGTGCTTTTACTTTTTGTGACCGCGAAGAGATTCAAACTCCTAACCTTCTGATCCGTAGTCAGATGCTCTATTCAGTTGAGCTACGCAGCCATTTTCCTCATTTAGGACTGCAAAGGTAGTACTATTTTTTACCCTTGTCAAGTACTTTTTTTAATTTTTTAATTGATTTAATTCTTTCAAATCAATATTCTTGAAATAGTCATATATTTTCAATGCAATGGCCAATGCTATGGTCACTTCGGCAGCGGCAATTACTATCACAAAGATGGCAAACATCTGTCCTTGTAAGTGATTTGGGTCATATTGGCTGAATGCCACCAAATTGATATTTACGGCATTGAGCATCAATTCAACGCCCATCAAAACTAAGATTGCGTTTTGTTTGGTTATTGCAACCGCCAATCCGATTGAGAAAAGGATTGCCGACAAAATAAGATAATGGTATATGTCTATCATAGTTGATTAAACTTTCTTTTCTTTTAGAGCAATGTACGAAGCCCCGACCAATGCTACTAACAAAAGGATACCAATCACCTCAAAGGCAAAAACGTAGTTGGTCATAAGACTGATTCCGATTTTTTTTACTGAAGCCCCGCCCGATGTGTTTTTGGATAAAATATTGAAATTAGCATTAAAAATTACCCACAAATACGCTGCAAGGATTGGAATCGCTACGATAAAAGCTCCAAAACGATTTTTATGACCTACCAATATCCGATTGTCTCGGGTTGTTTTTTGTTTGCGAGTCAGCATGATTCCGAAAATCAATAATACCAGAATCCCACCCACGTAAACCATGATTTGAGTAACGGCGATGAAATCGGCTCCTGCAAAAACATAAATGCCTGCAACACCCAAAAATGCCACGAGCAAGCTATATGCTCCATAAAGGACATTCTTGGTAAAAAGCAATATCGCAGCCCCTAAAATGGTGATTGCGGCAAAAACATAAAATGAAATCTGCCTTACGATTTGCCAATCAATTTGCTGTATGTATTTTTCTAAATCCAATTTTAGTCTTTATTTGGTAATTTAAACTTGGGCCTAAAAGATGCCGTTTTTGGTTTTTCTTCTTCGTTCGGTTCAGTATCAGGTTTTGTTTCTTCTGCAACAATTGGAGTCTCAGCAGCTTGAGGAGTTTCGGTTTTTAGTTTGAATTTTGGCCTAAAACTTGGGTTGGGTTTAGGTTTTTCTTCGACAACCTCTTCTTTTAGCTCCTCTACTATTTTCTCCTCGGCTGGTTTATCTTCGGGTTTATTTATTTTGAATTTCGGTTTGAAACTTGGGTTTGGTTTGGGTTTTACCTCTTCTTCTACGGGAGCTACTTCTATGATATTTTCTACTTTAGGTGCATCATTTACTGCCGTACTGTTGACTTTAAACTTAGGTCTAAAGCTCGGTTTGGGTGTATCTTCTTTAGCCTCAATAGGCTTTGACTCTGGAGTTTTTTCAGAAGATTCTCCATTCTCGGTGCCGTTGGCTTTAAACTTAGGTCTGAAACTTGGTTTAGGCTTAGTTTCGGCTTCTTCAATTGGTTTTATTTCTGGTTTTGGCTCAGAAGTGGCAGTTGAAGCTGGTTTGAAACTTGGCCTGAAAGCTGGTTTTTTAGGCTCGCTCGACGGTTCTGCGATAGCCTCAGCAGGTTTTGTAGTTTTTGCGGCGTTTTTCTCGGCCACAAATTGTTCGTACAGATTACGTTTTTCTTCGGCTTGCTCGGGTGTTAGTTTCGCAAATGCAAAATTGAGTGCATGGACATCACGCACACTAAAATCGTATTCGCTACTCATTGTCAGACATTCTGTTGGACAAACTGTCGTGCATAGCCCGCAGAAGCAACATTTGGCCATGTCAATATCGAACTTGGCTGCGTAAAGCCTTATTGGCGAGCCATCTGAGGCGTAGTTGATGATTTCAGAAGACTTGATGGCATCGATTTCTATACAATCTACTGGGCAGACTTTGGCACATTTATCACAAACGATACAATCATCAATCTCGCAGTCTAACTGATAACGGCCGTTGTCGGGTATGAGCAATGATTCGTGCGGAAACTGAACAGTAACTCGTCCACTTGTGCGGTCGAAGTAGTCAGCATTTTGAATATCATTGGCTCTTCGGTTTTTTCGAGCTGCCCACAAATGCTTCATTGTAAGGCTCATGCCTTTAAATGAAGTTTTGATTCCACGACCTATGTTTCTGAAATAACCCATAACGCTTTTAAATCAACACATTTTGTGCCATAAATGCAAAGATAAACCAAGATGATGGGTTTTGGAAAGATTCAGAACGAAAACAATTGTTATGGGCTATTACTTACTAACCTAAATTTGTTAAAATAACAAGTTTGTAGGTTTCAAGGCTTAATTTATACCACCCAATAAAATTCCATCAAAAATTAGGTATATTTCATTATATTAATCTAAATTAACTCCTCTAAATATACCTACGATATATGAATAAGTCTCTACCTTTAATAATTCTCTTTTTGGGTTTTAATCTTTCTTTTGCTCAACGTAACAGAGTAAGGATGGATGCCAACGGGATGGTATTTGATACCTACAAGCCCGATGATGTAGGTCAAATGACCTTAATGGGCATTTCTCAGCCTGTTCGAAACTTTACAAATTTATCAGGAGTTCCTTTTCAACTTTACTTAAAAGAAGAAGAAGAAAATGACGAGCATCGTGGCAAAAATTCTATTAAAAATCCGAATGCTCAATTGGGTTTTGATGCTGCCAAGCAGGCTTCGAGCCGTGCAGTCAATGGTGTAATAACCCCTACAAATAATATTGAGGGTACAGATTTTGCTGCCGCTTTAGTCAATCCGCCAGATGTCAATGGCGAAGTTGGTACTCAGTATTATGTACATACGGTTAATGCAAGTGGTGGTTCGATAATGAAAATATACAATAAAACCACAGGGGCATTGATAAGTACAGTAAATACCCAAACTGCATTTTGGAATGGAATTGCATCTACGTCATTGGGCGACCCCGTGATACTCTATGACCAAGTGGCACAAAGATGGGTATTGGTCGAAATGAGGAGTACCGGAAATAAAATATTGATGGCAGCCTCACAAACCAGCGACCCTACCGGTGCATGGTATTTGTTTCAATTTAGTACAAGTGCGTTTCCCGATTTTCCGAAAATATCTATTTGGAATAACGCCATTTTAATGACCGATAACGAAAACGGTCTTTCACAAGCTCCTATTTATGCAATAAATAAAACAACACTCTATGCAGGTACCACAACCGCTATCCTACGCTTTACAGTGCCGTTTATAACGGGTGTAAGTTTTCAACCAATGACCCCTGTCGATTGGGATAGCAGTACGAATCCTGTTGGGGCCCCCATATTTTTAAGAATGTATGACAATGCTTGGTCGGGCTCGGGAGGAGCCGACCACCTCGAACTATGGAATGTCAATCTTGATTGGGTTACTCCTGGAAACTCAAATGTAAGCGGACCAACAAATCTGAACACCTCTGCATTTGATTCTTACCTTTGTGCAAGTTTTAATTGTACCCCCCAGCCCGGAGCTACTAATTTATTAGATTCGCAAGCCGAATACCTCAACTTCAGGGCCCAATACCGAAATTTTGGTACGCATGAGAGTATCGTAACGTGCCACGTAGTAAATGCGGGAACTGTCCAAGCTAAATATGCAGGCATCAGATGGTACGAACTACGCAGAACAGGGAATGGAGCATGGACAATCTATCAACAGAGTACCTTTGCCCCCGATGCAAAAAATCGGTTTGTGGGTTCAATCGGGATTGATGGTTTTGGTAATATAGCATTGGGATATAACCTCACGAGTACGATTGTGGGCGATACCAAATTCTACTCGGCCTTTGCCACTGGAAGGTTAAGCACCGACCCACTAAATACAATGACATTTACCGAGTATGAGGTCGGAGCAGGTACACACACAATGCCTACATCAACAGGTGGCCGTACAGGAGATTATTACTCAATATCGATTGACCCTGTCGATAATAAAACCTTTTGGTTTACATCTCATTATGCAAAGACCAATACTACATGGGGTACAAAAATTGCATCATTTGTATTGCAACCCAGTACTCCATCAACAATCACTGTTGGTGCATTGCCAACAAGTACACCTTGTGCTAACAAACCATACAACATAAGTTTTACGACCACTGGTACATTCAATTCAGGTAATCAATTCATTGCACAAATCTCTAATGATTTAGGTTCATTCACGTCACCAGTAAATATTGGGACACTCACAAGTACATCGGCAGGTACGATTGTAGGTACTATACCATCCAGTACAACCCCAGGTGGAGTGGGTTATAAGATGCAAATCGTATCGACAAATCCTGTTGTAAGTAGTACAAATCAGCCTTCAATTTCAATCATACCGATAAATCGAGCAGTTAATTCATCTACTGCTTCACCCTATGAAGCAGTAGATAATGTCACGACTTCGGGTACTGTAAATGTAACTGGCAATAAAACCTTTAAAGCTGGCAAGTCAGTTACGCTTAATCCAAATACGACGGTTGGTTCAGGAACGGTATTTAGTGCTAAAATTGAGGGTTGTAATTATTGAAATTTGGAGTAATTTTAATATTAACCTTCTTGTTATCAATGGCAAATCCCTCAAAGGTTTGCCATTTTTTATTTCGATTCAATCAATTTTAAAAGTGAAGAGGCTCTTTATTTATGTGTAAATATAATTATTAAAATAAAAAACATGAACTAATAAAGAATTTTTTAATGAATATTCGCATTTAGCGAATATTCGCTTGATTTATATTGTTCGCTTTTGTATATTTGAAATATCAATTACACTTCATCACAAATATACATTCAAAATGACGATTTTCACTGACACCCAAGAACTCGAAATCATCGGAGAAATTAAAAAGGAGTATTGGCAAATCCTAACTCCCGAAGCGATTGATTTCATCACGACACTTCATCGTAAATTTGATGACCGTCGCCGTTATTTGCTCAAAATGCGAATCCAACGCCAAGAAAGAATCGATGCGGGCGAACTACCAAATTTTCTATCCGAAACCCAGTCGATTCGAGAGTCAACTTGGTATGTCAGTGATATTCCGTCAGATTTACAAGACCGTAGGGTTGAGATTACTGGCCCCGTTGACCGCAAGATGGTTGTGAATGCTCTAAACTCTGGAGCAAAGGTTTTTATGGCCGACTTTGAAGATGCCAATTCGCCACTTTGGCAGAATTGTTTAGATGGACAAATTAACCTCCGAGATGCCATCCGCCGTCAGATTGATTTTACCGCCGAAAATGGTAAAGCTTATCAACTCAATGAAAAAACGGCTGTATTAAAGGTTCGTCCGCGAGGATGGCATTTAGAAGAAAAACATTTTTTGATTTACGGAGAACCGATTTCGGCTTCTATTTTCGACTTTGGCTTATTTTTCTTTCACAATGCCAAAGAATTATTGAATCGAGGAAGCGGCCCTTACTTCTACCTGCCCAAGCTCGAAAGCCATTTAGAGGCTCGTTTGTGGAATGATATTTTTGTAGAATCTCAGAAGCTACTCGGCTTGCCCCTTGGCACAATTAAGGTAACAGTTTTGATAGAAACAATCTTGGCGGCTTTTGAAATGGATGAAATTATCTACGAATTACGCCAACATTTGGCAGGGTTAAATGCTGGCCGTTGGGATTATATTTTTAGTTTTATTAAGAAATTTGCGAATAATCCAGCATTCATTTTGCCCGATAGAGCCGATGTTACGATGCGAGTGCCATTTATGAGGGCTTATGCACAACTTTTGGTAAAAACTTGCCACCGTCGTGGGGCTCATGCGATTGGAGGAATGGCGGCATTTATCCCGAACCGTAAAGACCCAAAGGTTAACGAAATGGCGTTTGCTCGTGTAGAATCCGACAAAGAACTCGAAGCATCGAATGGTTTTGATGGTACTTGGGTTGCTCACCCAGACCTCGTGCCGATTGCAATGCAACCTTTTGACAAATACATGGGTAATCGTCCGCATCAAAAATTCGTAATGCGAGAAGATGTCAATGTTACAGCAAATGATTTATTGAACCCTAAAATAGAAGGGGCATTTATTACCGAAAACGGGTTACGTATAAATATAAACGTTGGGATTCTCTACATTGCTTCTTGGCTTCGTGGAGTAGGGGCGGCGGCGATTCACAACTTGATGGAAGATGCCGCTACGGCCGAGATTTCGAGGGCTCAGGTTTGGCAATGGCTCAAACACGGTGCAAAGACCCACGAAGGACGTGTGATAGATTTGACTTATTATGAGCAAATTTATGACGAAGAAGTACAGAAAATCAAAGAAAGTGTAGGCGAAGATGCTTTTGAAACGGCTCAATACGGAAAAGCCGCCGAGATATTTAATGAATTAGTTTTGCAAGGAGAATTCAGCGAGTTTCTCACGATTAATGCCTATCGAGAGCTTTAAATCCGATTAATCATTCTGTAATTATTTTAAAATTCATCCGAACGGGTAGAAAACCCGTTCTACCAATCCTTTTGTGTCTAAAAATTCATCAATAAACTTTTTTATCAACAATTACTATGAAAAATTTTCAAGAAAGAATCAATGCAATCATTGCAGATTGGGCTTCAAATCCGCGTTGGAAAGGTATCGAAAGACCATACACAGCCGAAGAAGTTGTTTCGTTGGCGGGGTCTTATCAAATCGAATATTCGATTGCTCGACACGGTGCCGAACGCCTCTGGAATTCACTTCAAAACGAAAGATGGGTGGCTGGTTTAGGTGCTTTGACTGGCAACCAAGCCGTGCAAGAAGTGCAGGCGGGTATGAAAGCCATTTATCTTTCGGGATGGCAGGTAGCTGCCGATGCCAATTTGGCCGGACACATGTATCCTGACCAAAGTTTGTACCCTGCTGATTCGGTGCCGAGCGTTGTCAAAAGAATCAATAATGCTCTTTTGCGAGCCGACCAGATTCAGTGCCTCAAAAACGATGAAGATATAGATTGGCTTGTACCGATTGTGGCCGATGCCGAAGCTGGTTTTGGTGGCAATCTCAATGCTTTTGAATTGATGAAAATGATGATTGAAGCAGGTGCGGCTGGGGTGCATTTTGAAGACCAACTTTCATCGGCTAAAAAATGTGGGCACTTAGGCGGAAAAGTTCTTGTACCGACCCAAGAAGCCATCAATAAGTTGGTTTCGGCTCGTTTGGCGGCTGATGTGATGGGCGTGCCGACGTTGGTGATTGCCCGTACCGATGCCGAAGCAGCCAATTTGATAACCTCAGACATTGATGGGCGTGACCAGCGATTCATCACTTCATCGACTCGTACACAAGAGGGATTTTTCTACGTAAAAAATGGTTTGGAGCAAGGGATTGACCGTGGACTAAGCTATGCACCTTATGCCGATATGATTTGGATGGAAACTGGTAATCCAGACTTAGGATTGGCCCGTGAATTTGCCCAAGGAATCAGAGAGAAATTCCCTGAAAAAATGTTGGCGTATAATTGTTCACCATCATTTAATTGGGCAAAATTCATGAACGAAAAACAAATGGAGACTTTCAGAGAAGAATTGGCCGATATGGGTTATAAATTCCAGTTTATCACATTGGCGGGTTTCCATGCTTTAAATACTTCGATGTTTGAGTTGTCTAAAGCCTATGTTGAGCGTGGAATGGCAGGATTCTCGCAGCTTCAACAGCGTGAATTTGCCTTACAAAGCAGTGGCTTTAAGGCAGTTAAACACCAAGCTTTTGTGGGTACGGGTTATTTTGATGCAGTTCAGTCGGTTGTAACGGCGGGTATGTCATCGACCACGGCCTTGAAAGGCTCGACCGAAGAAGAGCAATTTCATTGATGATTATACGAGTGTTGGTTAGTTTAGATAATCGTAGGGCGTGCCAATCGGCACGTCTTTACATTTCTAATTTATACGGAAGGTAATCCGAAATATCAGCACCGTATTTGTGGAGTTCTCGCACGATAGTTGAGCTAATCGGGGCGAGTTCGGGCGAGGTAATCAAGAAAACGGTCTCGATGTCATCATCCGAAAGATGTCGGTTTACTTGCGAAATTGTGTTTTCGTACTCAAAATCTGTCGTATTGCGTAGCCCTCTGATGATAAACTGAGCGTTATACTCGCTGGCAACTTTTGCCGTAAGGTTATCGTAATGAATCACCTTTATGCGTTCGTCACCCTCAAAGGCACTCTTGATGAGGCGAGTCATTTCTTCTAAAGAAAAGTACCTTTTTTTCTGTGAATTAGTACCAATACCGATAACAACCTCATCGAAAAGGCGAAGCCCACGCTCCACGATGTCGGCGTGTCCTTTGGTGAATGGGTCGAACGAACCAGGGAAAAATGCAATACGTTTCATCAAGCCTTTTTGATTGGTTAGGAAGGATAATGAGCGTAAAGATTAAGTGAATTTTTTATTTTTCAAAATCAGTATAAATAAAAAGAGCTAAACAACGAAAAATATCGGTGTTCGGGTAGCTCATCGAAATACTGGCTGAACTTTATTTTTGAGGGATTATTGGCAAACGAAGTATTACGGAGCGAATTGCAGAGTGTGGTGTAGCTCTCGGCAAATGTTGTAATTTCTCCATAAAAAATCACAGGATGGTCGTTGTGAAGTCCCAATTCATTCATCACAAACAGAATGTGATAGACCAAATCTTGCGAGGTACGATAAGCAAAACGGTTGCAGAACTGGAGTTTGCTATCTTTTATATAAACGATTGAAACGTGATTATCCTCAAAAAATAGGTGTAATCCATTGGGGTCTTTTTCTTGTAAAATCCCCTCAATCCAAGTACTTAGAATGTGAATCGGAGTGATTTTTTTGGCTGGATACATCTCTTTAAACCAACCGATTAACTCTTTCTCGACCCCAAAAACGTTTACTGCCGAAAGCTTACTGTGTTTGAAATCGTAGATATTTTCTTTATCTATCAAGTATTTACCAGCCGCAAAACTCAGGTACTTTGAGGCATCGTCGGGGTTATAAAAATCTTCGGGAATAAACGTAAAGTGCTGAGAATTAACCGTCAGGCGAATTGTTCGCCAGTAGTTTGCTGCTAAAAAATGGTGTTCTTGGTAAATCGTTTTGAGCGATTTAATCAACTGATTTTCGGTCAATAACGAGTACACCAAGTAGTCTTCGAGCCACATGACGGCGTTATGCTGAGTATGGTAAACAGCAAATCTGAAACGGTCGCGACCCACCTCAATCATCAAATGGCTATCGGCGATTTGATTGGCATCGAATCGGTCATCTCGAATCTCAAAACTTGGTGCTATACTAATACTACTCGTTGTTTCCATCCCGCTCAATTCATTATTTTTTATTTTTAGATTTATCTCACCAACATATTTTAATCCTACCACGATTTAATTATCTTTGAAATGGTGTCATGGCGTATTCAGATTACAGTTGCGTCAGATATTTGTCTAGCGTGTAAATTTCGTCAAAAGATTTAATTAAATCCAAAAAACTGTGTTTTTCTTCACTCTTTAAAGTCTTTACTTCTGAAATATTTAACCAGTTCACGCTCTCAATAATCTGATTTTGCGTTTCGGGGTCGGTGCCAAGTTGAAGCTCGCCACTCAATCTGCTGACCTCAAAAAACAATTCTACGCCGTGTAGCGGTGGTTTGACGTAATCATTCACAAAAAGTAAACGATTTACTGCAATTTCTAAGCCAGTTTCTTCTGAAAATTCTCGTTTTAATGCCTCAATTGCACTTTCGTTTGGGTTGATTCCGCCACCGGGCGGAGCGTAAAAAACACCCGATTTTGTGATACTTTTGTGTTTGATGAGCAAAATTTTGTCGTTTTCTATACAAACTCCACAAACTCTTACTCGTAGGCGGTTTCCGTAGGTTGATAAGATTTCGTCAGTCATATTGCAAAGATAGCGAATTGCGGTGCTGTCATTCAATAAATATTCAATTATTGAGTTTTTTTCGATTAATTTTACAAAAAAGTACAATTCTGATTCATAAAAACAATTGATGAAACCCCAAGAATACGTTAGTCCAGCTCAGTTATTGCAGAAGAAATTTCCATTCGAGCCAACGCCAGGGCAAGCGTTGTTGTTCGAGAAAATGGGTAATTTTATCGAGGAAGAAGACAAATTCAGGAAAACTTTTCTGCTAAAAGGTTACGCTGGTACGGGTAAAACAACTTTTGTGAGTGCATTAATCAAGGTTTTAAAAAACTACGGTTATAAGTCGGTTTTGATGGCTCCGACGGGTCGAGCGGCCAAAGTAATGAGTACTTACTCGAAGAAAAAAGCATTGACAATCCATAAAAAAATCTACCGACAAGTCGAAGATGCTTACACGGGGGCTTTGCAGTTTCAACGCCAAAAAAACTACCACGAAGACACGGTTTTTATTGTGGATGAAGCCTCGATGATTTCGGATGATAGAGAGTTTGGTACCAATAGTGTTTTGCACGATTTGCTCGATTATGTCTTTGAACAAGAAACCAATAAATTGGTTCTGATTGGCGACGAAGCCCAGCTTCCACCCGTCGGAATGACCAAAAGCCCTGCGTTGGATGTCGAACACCTCAAAAGCAGATATTATGTCGAAATTACCGAACACCGCCTGACCGAAGTTATGCGTCAAGAAGAAGGCTCGGGGATTTTGACAAATGCGACCGACCTTCGCCAGCAACTGCTTGCCGAAACCCCTGATATTAAGTTGATTACGAGAGGTTTTCGAGATTTTTATAAGATGACAGGCGAGAAACTCGAAGATGGGATTCGGTACGCTTACGATAAATACGGACGTGAAAATACGATTATCATCACTCGCTCCAACAAAACTGCGGTGTTGTATAACCAATACATCAGAGGCAAGATTGATTATGCCGAAAACGAACTCGATGCAGGTGATATGCTGATGGTGGTCAAGAATAATTACTCGGTTTTAGACGAAGAGTCGAAAGCGGGATTTATTGCCAATGGCGATTTTGTGGAGGTACTAAAAATCCGTCGTGAAGAAGAAATGCACGGTTTACGATTTGCCAATGTGGTTTTGCGTTTGGTTGATTATCCAGACGAACCATCTTTCGAGACCCGTATTATTCTGAATACACTACATTCCAATTCTCCGAGCCTTACTGCCGAAGAAAATAAAATGCTTTATGAAAACGTCTTGAAGGATTATTTTTGGGTAAAATCTAAAAAAGACCGCAACGAGATGCTCCGCAAAGACCAGTATCTCAATGCTTTGCAAGTAAAATTTGCCTATGCCCTGACCTGCCATAAATCGCAGGGTGGACAGTGGGATGCGGTGTTCATCGACCAAGGGTATCTGCCTGATGCTCAAGTAGATAATGATTTTATTAGGTGGCTTTATACCGCAATCACGCGTGGAGCCAAAGAGGTATTTTTGTTGAATTTTAATCCTCAATTTTTTGGGTAAAGTCTAAATTTGTATTTTTATAATGATATTTACCAAACAGAGATATGGGAGAAGCCGCATTAAGTTACAAATATCACACTGTAGCCGAGTACGTAGCGTTAGAAGAGAGTTCTAATGAGAAACACTACTATCGTAAAGGTAGGATAATTGCTGTTTCTGAGATTTTTGGAATGGCTGGCGGACGGCCGAACCATGCTTTGTTACAATCGAATATTCAGAGAGGAATCGGCAACGCTCTTACTAAGAATAATAAATCTTGCCTGACATACAGTAGTGATTTGCAGATTGCTCTCAGCGATGATGAATATATTTATGCCGATGGCTCGGTGATTTGTGGTGAAATCGAATTTTATGAGGATAACTATTTAGCTGCTAAAAATCCAATTTTAATAATCGAAGTTTTGTCTGATTCGTCCGAAAAATACGATAGGGGCGATAAGTTTAGAGAGTATCGACAGATAAAGAGTTTTAGAGAATATGTTTTAATATCGCAAAATCAGATTTGGGTAGAAGTGTATTTCAAGCCCGAAAAGATAGATTTTTGGCAATATAAATCATATCATAGCCTCGATGAAATAGTAAAGTTACAATCTATTGACTGTGAAGTCTCGATGAGTGAAATCTATTTAGGATGGATAGAATCTAATAAAAATGTCAAAAAAGAATAAGCGAATACACAAATATATTCACCAAAAGGTCTTTACGTCGCCGGGTTCGTTGGTGTATGTAGGCAAAGAGGTGGCCGAGAGTAGTATCGTCAAATTGATAGAATTCAATGGCGAATTTATCGTTGAAAAACAGGTAAAACAAATGAATGATTGTAAGCCTGCCCTCTCAAAAGATTACGTTACTTGGCTCGATGTTGATGGAATCCACGAAACGCAGGTGATTGAGGCTATCGGCAAACATTACAATTTGCATCCGCTACTACTCGAAGACGTTCTGAATACCGAACAGAAACCGAAATTGGAGCATTTCGATGATAATAACCTATTTGTGGTATTAAAAATGCTTCATTTTAGCAACGAAAGGGTCGAATTCGATACCGAACACGTTGCATTGGTTTTGGGTAGTAACTACGTTATTTCGTTTCAAGAGATTCACAAAACGGATGTTTTTCAGCCGATTCACGAACGCCTCAAGACTTCAATCGGCAAAACTCGCAAAGGTAAAGCCGACTATTTGTTCTATTCGCTCTTAGATTTAGTGGTAGATAATTACTACGTTTCTTTAGAAGAATTTGGCGATGTGCTCGAAGACTTAGAAGTACAAATTATCGAAAATGCACATTCAAATCAGCAGACCAGATTGTATCAGCTACGCCGAGAATTGATGCAGCTTCGGAAGAGTATTTTGCCGATTCGAGATATTGTCGGGATGCTCATGCGAGAAGATTCAGGTTTGATTAGCAGTCCTACGCAGTTGTACTTGCGAGATGTCTATGACCACGTGCTTCAGATAATCGAGACGGTCGAATCGTACCGTGATTTGATAGAAAATATCCAGAATATTTACCTGACGAGTATCAGCAATAAAATGAACTCGGTCATGAAAACCCTCACCGTTTTTACGGCGATTTTTATGCCGCTGACATTCATTGCAGGGATTTACGGAATGAATTTCGACAACATGCCCGAACTCAAACATCCGATGGGTTATTTTTACACGCTCGGCTCGATGGCAGCCATTGCGATTGTTTTATGGATTTATTTCAAATGGAAAAAATACGTTTAGTACACTGTAAACTAAAATTAGTAAAGTTTTCTGATTGCGAGTCCCTCCTCGACAGCGTGTCCCGCTCCGTCGGGAATTACGGATTATACACATCTTTTTTTGAAATTTCTCCCCCTACATTTTAGGGGGAGTACCTTGAAAAAATTATATTTTCTTGATTTTTTCAAGGGGAGGGGGTAACCACAGTAGCTAAATTTAGGTTTCAAAAGGTATTCAACCACCTTTTACCACTCCGCCCTGATTCCGAAAAAGGTCGGAATCAGGACACCTCCCCTAAAATTTAGGGGAGGAAATTAAAAAGTGAAAGATATGTATAATCCGTAGCTCCATCGGGAGAGGGAATGCCTGCCTGTCGGTAGACAGGAGAAGGTGAGGTTAATATAATGTGTTTAATACTGTCTTTCTTTCCAGACGAGTTTTGTGGGTAACAGATAATTGACAAATTGTAAAAACCAAAAAATGTACATGTAAACTGTGTAAATTGGTACGTATTTGAAGAGCCTCATAAGTTTCATTCTCGGAAGGATTTTAAGACAACCAACCAAATTCAAGATAAAACTTAGGCAGAATATGCCGAGTGAGGTTTGCCAATTGAAAATGCTGATAATCAGCAATATAGGCAAAGCAAAAGCTTGAATCAGAGCAGGGATTATCAAAGTTGACCTCGATTCGATACCACCCGTAACCCAGCGTTTACGTTGTTCAAAATAATTTTTCGGGGGCTTTGTAAATGCCATAATCGAAGGCTCAAATGCTTGCCTAAATTCATACTCTTTATCAATGATTGCTTTAAAAATGGCGTAATCTTCGACAATCGAAAAACCGATTTTTTCGTAGCCACCCACTGCCCTGTAGGCTTCTGCTAAAACCGCCATATTATTGCCCATGCCCGTTGCCGGAATCTTATAATCGGCCAAACGCTTGATGAAATACAACGCCGAAAGCCACTCTAAAGCCTGACAAGCCTCAAACCAGTTATTGCCTTTTACGATGGTAACTCCGGTTACAACCCCAACCGAATTCCCCTCAAAATACTTCAACATCGCTTGCACCCAATCGGTTGGTAGTTCGATGTCGGCATCGGTATAAAAAAAATAATCGCCCTTTGCGTGATGAGCTAATTGTGCCAATACATTGGCTTTGCCTTTGAGAATCCCTCCCTTGCCATCCCCTGAAAGGGAGGATAAATTTGTAGTGATATTAATTAGTTGATAATGAGGTTTTTCTGCGATGAATTCACGAATGATAGATTCGGTTTTGTCGGTCGAGTTATCATTCCCAATCAATATTTGTAGGTAATCTTTTGGGTAGCTAAGATTCTCAATGGATTGCAGTAAATCGAGTATGTTTTCTTCTTCGTTGCGTGCAGCAATCAATACCGAAACTTTTAAAACCTTGGAGGTTTTTGGGAACCTCCAAGGTTTGCCAGATTGGTCAGATTTGTTGTTGGATAAATTCATAAACTTTTGAATTGAAAACCTTTTTCTGAAAAATGCTCCAAAAATCTCGGCAACGTAAACATCATATTTTTTGATGCTTTGATGCTGTCATGAAAAACCACGATTGAGCCGCCTTCTGTGTATTGAATCGTTTTGCGTAAACACTTTTCGGGCGAAATATCTTTCGAAAAATCACCACTCAGTACATCCCACATAATAATCTGATAATCAGGTAGTAATACTTTTGCTTGGCTTTTTTTTATCCTTCCGTATGGCGGACGGAAAAGTAGCTTTTGGGTTTCTTGTTTCTTGACTCTTGTATCTTGTTTCTCCAAAACTAATTGACATTTTTGAGCATTTTCAATATATGTATCGTCGTCAGTTTCCCATCCTTTGAGATGATTGAAAGTGTGGTTGCCAACAGCGTGTTTTTGGTCAATTATTTTATCGAAAACCCACGAATTTTTCTGAATATTATCACCGATACAGAAAAATGTAGCCTTGGCATCGAACCGTTGTAAGGTTTCTAATACAAACTCCGTAATTTCTGGAATTGGCCCATCATCGAAAGTTAAATAAATGGTATTTTTCTCAGATTTTCGCCAAACAAAATCAGAGTAAAATGCCCGCATCAAGAAATTAGTTTTATATAAAAACATACTACCTTTATTTCAATTTTCTACCTTTCCATTCGTAGCCTTCACCTTGTGCAATCAGCCCAAAGAAACTCACATAAAATGGATAAATTATTTGCACAATCGGGATAATGCCTATCAATGATTTTTTATTCAAAAATCGTAAAATTAAACTCAAAAAAACGAATTCTGCCGAGAATTTAAGTGCGATAAATGTTAAAAATAACCTTAGCGATAAATCTCCGAAGAAATACCAACCATCAACTAAAATCACTGAGAAATTTGCCAAAAATACAAAAACTGCCAATGCCGAAACCGACTTATTTTGATAATGTTTCCATTTGCTTGCCCATCGTTTACGTTGTAAGTAAAACGACCTAAAACTATTGTGAGCATAGGTTTCTACGATACTATTTTGAGATTTTAAAAATTGTACTTTATCAGGATACTTCGCCGCAATCTTGTGCATCAAAAACTCGTCATCGCCCGAGGCTACGTTTTCATTGCCACTAAATCCACCCACCTCAAAAAACACATCTTTTCGATAGCTGATATTTGCTCCGTTGCACATATTTGGTTTCTGAATCGCCATCGCACACGCCCCCGAACCCACCAACGAAGCAAATTCGATGATTTGAACAGAATCAGATAATCGAGATTTATCGAAAAATGTTACGAACGAACTAATCAAAAATGGCTGCTTTTCGGCATAGAATTTTCCGATAGTTTCGAGCCATTGCGGTTTTACTCTACAATCGCCGTCGGTGGTTGTGATTAACTCGCCTCTTGCAATCTGAATTGATGAATTTATCGCTCTTTTTTTTGGAGAAGTATTGCGTTTGATGTCTTTTAACTCGTTGATAATGAGATTAAAAGTTGATTTTTGTGCAAATTCTTTCACCATTAAAACCGTGTTATCTGTCGAAGAATCGTCGGCGATAATTACTTCAAATTTATCTTTTGGATAAGTCTGATTTTCTAAATCGAGTAACAAATTTATGATATTTTGGGCTTCATTACGGACGGGTATAATAACCGAAATGAATGGTAATTCAGATAACCCCTGACAGGGTTTTGAAACCCTGTCAGGGGTATCGAACGAAGGCATATTTATCCAAATCCAAATCAGATAGATATTGAATAAAAAATACAGAGTCGCTATTGCTAAAAATATGATTATCAATCAATTAGCTGGTTTTGTTGAGATTTTTAGTTTCCAAATAAATATTGCTCCAATCAACATCGGCACTAATACATTGATTAGCCAAATCAGCAAAGTTGCACTCGTGATGACTAATGTACTAATTTGAAATTGGCCAAAAAAATAAATTGACGTAAGCTGACGGATACCTAAATCTCCGAGGGTATTTAGGGCAATCAATTTTGTCAGAAGTATTAGGCAAACACCACTAAACAGCACAAAAATAGGTAGTTTTATCTCAAAAATAATAAGAAGCAAAACAAATTGAACAGCGAAAACACAATACCGAGCGGCAGCGATGGACAGGATTTTTAGTAAATCAGCGTTATTGTAGTTTTCTAAGAACTGGGCATAAGGGCTTATTCTTGCAAACCATTTGATTTGGTTGAAATATCCTAAAATTTTCTCTTTTTTGAGTAATATAATTACCCCAAGAATGATAATTAAAACGATTATGCAGAGAACGAATAAATGAAAATACCAAAGTGAATCTTTGCACAAAAACAAGAAAATTGCGTAGCCAATAGCCCCGAAAATTAGCGTAACAAATGTCTGAAATCCATTCCCTAAGATTATTGCACCGATGCTTTCAAGGCGTTTATCACTTTTGAGCATCCAGATTTTTCCGGCATAGTCACCGAGCATAAACGGTGTTATTGAGCCGAGTGTTAATCCTACCAAAACTCCACGATAAGCATCTAAAAATGAAATTTTTTCGACTTTTTGGGCTAATTTCTGCCATTTGAGGGCCTCAAAGGCCCAATTGATAGGGGTTAGAGCTATGACAAGGATTAGTAAAGGGATTTTTTGGGGAATTAATATACGGTTTTTTACTTCTGAAAAATCCTCGATTTTGCTGCCTTTTTCGAGTACGAGCAGGTAGATTCCATAGAGGGTTACGATAAAAATGAATGTTTTTATCCACCAAATGAGATTATTTGACAATCGGAATGGAATTTTTGGGTTAATTTGCATACCCCAAATAAAGGGCTTTATGAATGGAAAAAGCAATAAATGAAAAAATAATTCTTGGCGTTGACCCCGGAACCCGAATCATGGGTTATGGACTGATTTCGGTCAAGGGCAGCACCATACAGTTGATTCAGTACGGCGTACTTCGCCTCGACAAATATACGAGTCACGAGATAAAATTGAAGAAGATTTTTGAGAGAATTACACAAATTATTGGTGAATACTTACCCGACGAAATGGCGATTGAGGCTCCGTTTTACGGCGAAAACGTACAATCGATGCTGAAATTGGGTAGGGCTCAAGGTGTGGCGATGGCGGCGGCACTGAGCCGAGAGGTACCGATTGTAGAATATTTGCCCAAAAAAGTGAAGCAGTCGGTCACTGGAAACGGAAATGCAAATAAAGAACAAGTGGCGTTTATGCTCGAAAAACTATTAAATACCAAACTCGAACGCCAATTTTACGATGCAACCGATGCCCTTGGCGTGGCAGTTTGTCATTTTATGCACGCTAAGACCAAGGCACTCACTGGCAATAATTCTAAAAAGAAGGGCTGGGATGCGTTTTTGAGTGAAAATCCTGATAGGTTGAAGAAATAAATAAAACCTTGGAGGTTTCAAAAACCTCCAAGGTTTGAAAATATCATAGCACCCCCTTCGTACTCGGGAGCGAGTCTAACTCTTTCAAATCACGTTTTACCGCCATTTTGATAGATTTGGCAAAAGCCTTAAAAATAGCCTCAATTTTATGATGCTCGTTCTGGCCTTCGCACTTGATGTTTAGGTTACATTTTGAAGTATCGCTAAACGATTTGAAGAAATGGTAAAACATCTCGGTTGGCATTTCACCGATTTTCTCACGCTTAAATTCAGCCTCCCACACAATCCACGGGCGACCCGAAAAATCAATACCAACCTGAGCCAAAGCGTCATCCATTGGCAATAAAAATCCGTAGCGACTAATGCCTTTTTTATCGCCAAGTGCCTTCAAATATGCTTCTCCGAGAGCCAAAGCAGTATCTTCGATGGTATGGTGTTCGTCGATGTGCAAATCACCATCAACGTAGATTTTCAAATCAGCACCTGAGTGTTTTGCCAATTGGTCGAGCATGTGGTCATAAAATCCTAAGCCTGTATGAATATCCGATTTGCCCTTTCCGTCGAGGTTTAGCTCGATTTTTATTTTAGTTTCTTTTGTATTTCTTTCGATTTGAGCGATGCGTGGCGGTAGCTTCAAAAACTCGTAGATTTCGTCCCAATTTGTAGTTTCTAAAGCCAAAGCATTTTGCTGTTCTTCGGTTAAATTTTGGGCCGAGCCAATAAAAATCGCCTTTGCTCCGAGATTTACCGCCAACTGAATATCGGTTACTCTATCGCCGATAACGAAGCTATTTTTGAGGTCATATTCATCCGAAAAGTACTCCGTCAACATACCCGTGCGAGGCTTACGAGTAGGGGCGTTTTCATGCTCGAAAGTACGGTCTATGTGAATCGCCGAAAAGTGAATATTCTCGTTTTCGAGCGTTTTCATCATCTTGTTATGAGGCTCCCAGAATGTTTCTTCGGGGAATGAATCTGTTCCTAAACCGTCTTGGTTTGTAACCATAACGAGTTTATAATCAGTTTCTTCGGCGATTTTTCGGAGATTAGAAATAGCTCTTGGTAGAAATTCTAATTTTTGTAACGAATCAATCTGAAAATCAGTTTTGGGTTCGTCTATGATTGTACCGTCGCGGTCGATAAAAAGAACTTTTTGCATGAAAGGTTTTCTTTGGTAATTGTCATAAAAACTGTCAAAATTACAATTTTTATGACAAACCTACTATAAAATTTCTGGAGTATAGTTCTTTTAAAATCTAAGTTTTAGTTTTTTTCGTAGTGTGTCTATTGCTTTTTTTTCTTTCGGATTCCAGTAGTGAGTATGAGAGATAAATGGTACAATACGCCTAAATAAGTAGTTTGATTCAATACCGACATTTTCAATACAAGAGCCAAAATCCTCAATTTTGCCACCTACAAAATCGTTTTTGTAATAAATATTTACCCATTTTGTTACAGCAAAAGGTGCGGCATGATGCAAGACTTTGATAGTACGACGTTCTATTTGCCCATTGATTTCGACTGTATATGGGGGTGAGAGTGAATATGAAATACCGTTTATATCGGGTTCGATTTTGGGTGGACAAATCGGGAATTCTCTATCATTTATTTTTTCGTTTAAGTCATCTAAGTTTTTTGATAATAAGAGTCGGGCGTGTGCCAGAGGGCTACCTAAAGTAATAAAATCAGTTATCCTCCAAAAATTTCCTAATTCTTTTTGCTCTTTCCAAAGTTCGAGTTGTTTTTCCTGATATTGTTTTAATTCATCATCAGTTATTTCATTGAGGCTTTTATTTTTTAATTTATCAACTAATTTGCTCATTTCTTCCAACTCTTTTTGATTTATAGTTGCAGGTTTGTTATGCGTTTTATTGTATTTATTCCAAAGATTCGAAATCAAATCATACGCGATAACCGAACCTAAGCTATGCCCCACAACTACAATTCGATTATACCGGTAGCTACCGTCTGGTTCTTTTTGTTCGTGCAATTTTTCCAACAGTTTGAGTCCATTTTTGCGAATATTTTGTCTTTGTGGTATGTTATGCGGAGCAGGAGTCATGTATCGAGCGGCATCTCCTACATAGTTTACCAAAATTGAGCTAAAAATGATGAGTAATATTGGAGAAACGATACCTATTATTTTAGTGAAATTAGTATCGGTCCCTATAGATTCGCCTATAAGCAGCTTCCAAAGACCAAATTTAATTGCAATATATAATGATATGACGAGGGTTGCCCAAATGAGTAGATATAGCCAAAGTAATCTTTTAGGAAATGATTTAGAGGATGGGCTGCGGAGAATTAACACTCTAAACCAATTGAAAACATCTGAAATTTTACTTCCTGACATTTCATGTGCCCAATAATATTCAAGAAAATCTGTTTTAGGATGAGAAATAGTCATCCGACGTAACTCGTATAAATCCGAATAATCATCAGGTTTGCTGTAAATCCCTTTTGAAGTATCATTTGTCTCATGCCCGATGATTGATTTTACAAAACCTCGTAGCGTGTCAGTGGGTTTTTGTTCTCCAATACCATGAATTATTATTACAGCTTGCCTATCCATTATATTTTTTATTTAAATCTAAGATAGTTTTCGTATGAATTCAAGCCATTTTTATTTTTCGGTACCGACTACTTCTGCGAATATTCATCCAAGGTCTGGCGTTCTTTTTGGCTCAGACTCTCGATACCTCTTTGACTGATTTTGTCCAGAATCCTATCAATTTCTCTTTGTTGCAGAGCTTTTTGCTCATTGTATTTGTCATCTACCGTTCGGTAGGTAGAAGGAAACAACACATTTCGACCAAAATACAGTACGATGACCAATAATATGATGATACCGATAATCATTTTGCGTAATGATTTTACTGAACGGGTTGGAAACCCGTTCTACAAATTGAGTAATTTTTTTGCTGCTTGAATAGGTAACAAATTTCCGTTCAAAACATTCTTTTCGGTCTCAGATAAATGAGTTTTTATAACTTCATTGGCAAAGAATTGCTCTTCGAGGGTTTGTTTTATGAACGAATACATCCAATCTAAATTTTGCTTTTGACGATTTGACTCAAAATGGTTACTCGATTTAGTTTTACTTACAAACTCTTCGATGACTTGCCAAATTTCGTTGATTCCAGAATTTTCGAGTGCTGAGCAAATAAGTGCAGGTACAATCCATCCGTTTTCATTGGGCGGAAACAAATGCAGGGCATGCAAATACTCAATCCGAGCGTTTTTTGCTTTTTGGAGATTATCGCCGTCAGCCTTCGTAATCACCAGAGCATCAGCCATTTCCATGATACCCCGTTTGATTCCCTGCAATTCATCACCCGCACCCGAAAGCATCAACAACAAAAAGAAATCTACCATTCCTTTTACCAATGTTTCGGATTGCCCAACCCCAACGGTCTCAACGATAATTACCTCAAAACCAGCTGCTTCGCAAAGCAAAATCGTTTCGCGGGTTTTGTGTGCCACACCACCGAGTGAGTTTCCCGAAGGCGAAGGCCGAATATAAGCCAAAGGGTCGTGTGCGAGTTCTTCCATTCGAGTTTTGTCACCCATGATGCTCCCGCCCGTTCGTTGACTCGTTGGGTCAATAGCCAATACAGCTATTTTCTTTCCTAATCCTGTAATTGATTTTCCAAAAGCTTCGATAAATGTACTCTTTCCTACTCCCGGAACCCCAGTTATCCCGATACGAATTGACTTACCAGTATGCGGTAAAACCTTCTCTAAAACTTGTTGAGCTAAGGTTTTGTCATCGGCTAATTGGCTCTCTATCAATGTAATAGCTCGACTCAGCACCATGCGATTACCCGCCAGGATTCCTTCTACATATTCATTGACCGAAAGCCGATTTTTCATTGATGGGAGATTTTTAGAATTTGAACAAAAATAAATCGTTTTTTGTAGATTTGGATTTCAATAATCTGAATAAATATCCTCATGGCAAAAGAAAATCCGCATGATGTATTTTTTAAGGCTACTTTTTCACAAAAGAATATAGCAGAAGCATTCTTGAAAGAATTTCTTCCTACCGAAATTCAGAATAATTTAGATATTTCGAGCCTCGAACTTTCTACAAATTCCTATATAGATGAAGAATTGTCCGAAAACTTCGCCGATTTAGTTTATGATTGTCATTACAAGAATAAGCATAAGGTTCGGGTTGCGATATTGTTGGAACACAAAAGTTTTAAAGTAAAATATCCTCATTTTCAGTTACTTAGGTATTTACTCAATGCGTGGGAGCAAAATGAAAAGCAAAAACAAGATTTTATCCCGATGATTCCAATTATTATTTTTCATGGTAAAGGTCGATGGGAATACTCTCCGCTGAAGAAGTACTTTAAATCGCTTAGAGTCCAGAACTCGAAAGGTTTATTCCCGAATTCGATTATTTATTGTGCGATATTTCGAGTTTATCAGATGCCCAAATTCTTGGCTTTGAAAATCATTTTTTAGCACTTTCGGCAATTATGATGAAATACAGTAGGGTAAAAAACTATTTATTGACAATAGGCCAACAAATAACTGAATTAATGGATAAACTCATAACTACTGATGAAACTTTGAGTTTGCAGAGTTATTTTGGGTATCTTTATCACACAAATGACTTGACAATAACAGAAATCATTGCTATTTTTCGTAAAAATTCCATAAAAATATCTGATACAGCCATGACAATGTGGGACAGAGCAATACAAGCAAGTAAATTAGAAGGTAAGAATGAGGCCTCGATAAAGTATATCAAAGGTTACCTAACTTTGGGACTTTCTGCAGAGGCTATTGCCGCATTGATTGATGAACCAATTACCGAAGTACAGAAAATTATTGCCCAGATTCAGGCTAAAAAGTAGATTATTCAAAATAATATTCAACAAATAGGCATCTATCGCAGATGCCTATTTTATTCTTAACCTAACCCTATGAAAAAAATCGTAATTATCGGAGCTACAACGGGTATCGGTCGTTCATTGGCCGAATTATACGCACAAAAAGGCTACGAAATGGCAATTACTGGTCGCCGTCTCAATCTACTCGAAGAAATAAAAGATAAATACCCGACCAGCAAGATAATCACTCGGCAGATGGATGTGGCCGATACCGAATCTTCTCGTAAAATTATGGATGAATTAGTCGAGGTTTTGGGTGGAATCGATATTGTATTATTGAATGCAGGGGTTGGCTATCCAAAAGCAACTTACGAGCAAGAACTCAGTACCGTTGATATTAACGCACGTGGATTTTTGGCCTTGGCGAATTGGTCTTACGAGTATTTTACCACGAAAGGTTCGGGGCAATTTGCGGGAGTTTCGTCGGTTGCGGGTGTACGTAGCAGCCCGTATGCACCAGAGTATCACGCTTCAAAAGCTTTTATTAGTAGTTACATGGAAGGTCTGAGGATGCGTTCTCGTAAGTGGAATCCTAATATTTCGGTAACTGATATTCGCCCAGGATATGTGGATACGCCAATGACAAAATCTAACAAAGGAATGTTTTGGGTTGCTACTCCAGATAAGGCTGCATCTCAGATTTACGATGCCATAAATGCCAGAGAATCAGTTGTTTATATTACAAAACGGTATGTTTTATTAGCTAATCTGCTGAGGATTCTACCCGAATGGTTAATTGCTAAAGCTATGTAAAATTTTGAATATATAAATTTAATTGTAAATTCAAAATAAATATTATATATTGTTTAAGTTGAATTAATTATATTTTCAATTTATTCTGAAAAATATTTATTAAACATTTTTGATAAATGCTTCGGCTAAAACCAAGTCTTCGGGTGTTGTTATTTTGATGTTTTCGTAACTACCTTCGATGAGCGTAATCTTATGCCCAGCATACTCCAAAACGCTGGCACAATCGGTAAAAAATGACTGCTCGGGAGCCTCGAAAGCGGGTTTCATTATCGAAACCTTGAAAGTCTGCGGAGTTTGCATCAAGCGATATTGGGTTCGGTCAATGGCTTCGTTATCGCCATTTTCTAAAATTCTTCGAGCCGAATCTTTGAGCATGACACTCGTAACAGCAGAACCTTTTTCGGCGGCGACAGTAAAAGAATTTTGTATTATTTCAAGACTGATGAGCGGACGCACACCATCGTGAACTGCTACCAAATCGGCATCTTGCGGTACAAGTTTTAACCCGTTCTTGACAGATTGGAATCGTGATGCACCGCCTTCGGTAATTGTTAGTTGATTTGATTGTAACGAAACTGGTTTTTCGAGAGAATTCCAATATTCAATGTCTTTTTTGGGGAGAACTAAAATGACTTGAAGTTCAGGGATTTGGAGGAATTTTTCGACTGTGTGGAATAAAATCGGCTTATTATTGATTGGTAGAAACTGTTTCGGGATTTCGCTACCCATTCGGCTACCACTGCCACCTGCTACAATTATAGCATATTTTTGCATAAAAATTGAGAATTATACCAAGATTCAGATGATTTCTAAGATTCTCAAGATTGATTATTTGATTTTCAAGGATTTAGCATCGTGAAAATGATGAAACCAATTAATTTGTAGTATAATGATGGTGAATGAACTACCGAAAAATGATTTAGATTCTATCTTACATCTGCGACTTATCCATTCACCATTATTCACAAATTATATAATCAACATTGCGTCTCCGTAAGTGAAGAATTTGTATTTTTCTTTGATTGCTACTTCGTAAGCGTGCATAATCAAATCATAACCACCGAATGCACTCGTCATCATCAAAAGGATTGATTCTGGCAAATGGAAGTTGGTCAGCAAAGAGTTCGAAATCTTGAAATCGTACGGCGGGAAGATGAATTTATCTGTCCAACCTTCTGGAACTGGTTTCAAACGGTTATTTGCCGAAACCGATGATTCAAGGGTTTTCAATGTGGTTGTACCTACTGAGCAAACTCGTTTTTCGGCATCCAAAGAGGCATTTACAATATTGCAAGTGCGTTCTGGAATCATGAAATTTTCGGAATCTGTCTTGTGTTTTGTCAAATCTTCGACGTCAACCTGACGGAACGTACCAATACCGATGTGCAACGTAACTGGGCAGAAATTTACCCCACGTATTTCCATTTTACGCATCACGTTTTTGGTGAAGTGCATACCAGCGGTTGGAGCTGCCACAGCACCTTCTTTATCGGCAAAGATTGTCTGAAAACGCTCACGGTCTTCGTCGGTCACTTTGCGTTTGATGATGTCTATCGGGAGCGGCGTTTCGCCTAATTCGTAGATAGCCTTCATCATTTCGTCGTGGTTGCCATCGTACAAAAATCTGATTGTACGTCCGCGTGACGTTGTATTATCAATTACTTCGGCAACCAAATCGCTATCGCCAAAGTACAATTTATTACCCACACGGATTTTACGAGCAGGGTCAACCAAGACATCCCACAAACGCATTTCACGGTTAAGTTCACGAAGCAAAAAAACTTCGATTTTTGCACCAGTTTTTTCTTTTTGCCCATACAAACGAGCCGGAAAAACTTTGGTATCATTGACCACCAACGAATCACCCTCACCGAAGTAATCGATGATGTCGGTGAACATTTTATGTTCGATTTGCTTTGTTTTACGATTTACGACCATCATTCGTCCTCCGTCACGTTGTTCGTGAGGATACATCGCAATAAGGCTATGCGGAAGGTCAAATTTGAATTCTGATAATTTCATCTTACATTTTGTTTACAGCTTACTTTTGGCATAACTTGCTGATAGCAAACTGATTTTGGGCTGCAAAGGTAGTGAATCGGATACCCCCTTGTCAATGTTTTAGACGTAAATTTTAGATTTTGGATGCAAAAGTTTGTCGAAGAATTAGTTTTTGCGGATGGGTAGGATTCTGACTCTTAGTTTTTCATCATCTAAAGTAATTAATGAACCCTCGTCTAATTGTTGTTTGAAAGAAGATAAAATTTCTAAGATTTTTCCTCCGATATGAGAAGGCATCAGGTTTTGAGTTCTTACCTGAATTACACTTGGATAACTGGCATTAGTTGCTGACAAGATAGAGCCGAAATCTAAATCATTTGTAAAAACGATTGAATTATTTTCTTTTGCCCAATCAAACAAAGTAGTATCACTGGCTCTTATATCGCCAATATTAGCCCAATGAACTGAGTTAATGTTATGGTTTGAAAAGAAATCAACCCAAATTGGCGAGAGATTCATGTCTATCAGAATTTTCATGCGGCAGGAAGCATAACTTCAATTTCTTCGGTTCTCCAGGCAGCATAAACAAGAGCTTGTGTAATATCGTCTTTTTCTAAATAGGGATATGCTTTGAGAATATCATCAAAAGAATATCCTGATGCTACTAATCCTACAATTGTCCCTACTGTAACTCGCATTCCTCTAATACAAGGTTTTCCGCCCATGACAAGGGGATTAAAGGTGATACGTTCGAGATTATTCATATTTGAATCAATAATTGGTACTAAATTAAACAATTTAGACGTAAATTTTACCTTTTAGGTATAATTTACCTTTTCCTGCCATTAAAACCCTATTGCCAGCGAGCGTGCATTTGAGGTATCCAAGCCTCTCATGAATCTGATTGGCTACCAGTTCGGTTTTGTCTAATTTATCTGCCCAATAGGGCACCAATTTGGTATGAGCCGAACCCGTAACTGGGTCTTCGTCGATACCCGAACCCGGAGCAAAGAATCTCGAAACAAAATCTACTTTTTTGCTTCGTGCTTTTGCCGTTACAATAATACCACGAGCTTTTACTTTTTTGAGCAGCCCAAAGTCGGGCGAGATTTCTTCGATGTCTTTTTGTGATTTATAGACAAGCATGTAGTCGTCGGTCGCTCGATAGATTTCGATAGGTTTTTTGCCGATTCCTTCAATTAATCCTTCGGGTGCATCGGCAGGATTAGTTTGCTGAACAGGGAAGTCGAGTTCGAGCCAATTTCCGTCTTTGCGGACCTTTAAAATCCCACTTTTTGATTCAAATTCAATAATGTCTTTGTTGTATTTCTCAATCTTAAAAATTACAAAGGCAGTTGCCAAAGTAGCATGTCCACAAAGAGCGACCTCGACCGCGGGTGTAAACCAACGAATATGAAAGCCGTTTTCAGTTTTTACGTAATAGGCGGTCTCAGAAAGGTTATTTTCGGATGCTATTTTTTGAAGTTTTTCGTCCGAAAGCCATTCTTTGAGCGGTACAACCGCTGCCGGATTACCTCCGAAAAGTTTATCGGTAAAGGCATCTACTTGATATATTGATAAAGTCATTCTTAGTGTCGATTTTTAGAATTTAATGGTTTTTGATTCGCCAGCTTTTAAGATAACCGTTCTTTTCTGTGAACCGTTCACGATGGTTGTTTTTCCTGCTTTGCGGGCATAAATCGTTACATTTTGCAGCGTTTTATTGTTCCAATCCATGTTTACCACAAAACCACCTCTTGCACAAAGTCCTTTTACAGAGCCAACCGACCACTCATCGGGTAGGGCAGGGAGGAGTGTTATCTCGCCAATTTTTGATTGTACCAACATCTCGGCAACAGCCGCTGTTCCGCCAAAATTACCATCAATCTGGAACGGTGGGTGGGCATCAAAAAGATTTGGATAAGTACCGCCACCACGAGCATAATTAGTTTTTACACCATCGGGTTCTACGTAGTGCAGCAATTCACGGTACATTTTGTAAGCATGGTTGCCATCGCGGAGTCTTGCCCAAAGGTTTACACGCCATCCTTTCGACCAGCCAGTTGTTTCATCGCCCTTGATTTCGAGCGTTTTGCGAGCGGCATCGGCGAGTTTTGGAGTAGCCGTTGTCGAAATATGATGGCCCGGATACAAACCATACAAATGTGATTGGTGACGGTGAAGAGGTTCTTTGTCTTCCCAATCATAATACCATTCTTGCAGATTTCCTTTTTTACCAACTTGGTACGGATACAGTTTTTTTAGAGCAATTTGGAGTTTTTCTCTGAATTTTTCGTCGGTTTTAAGCACTTTCGATGCTTGAATTGTCTGCAAAAATAACTCTCGAACCATCGCCAAATCGGAGGTGGTACCAAATGCCGTTGCTCCTGCGTAACCATCGGGTGTTAAGAAGATATTTTCGGGCGAAGTCGCAGGAGAGGTGACCAAATGTCCTTTGCCGTCGCTAACCAACATATCGAGGCAGAATCTCGATGCTCCTTTCATCAATCGGTAGGCATAATTCTTCAAAAACTCTTCGTTTTTTGTAAAACTGTAATGCTCCCAAAGGTGAGTTGCAATCCAAGCTCCGCCCATGTTCCAGTTTGCCCACGATGGATGTCCATCGCCAAATGCACCAACTGGATTCGACATTGCCCAAATATCCGAATTATGTGCCAAGCTCCATCCGCTCGCATTAAAGAAGTTTTTAGCAGTAACAGAACCAGTTTTAGACACTCCTCTGATAAACGTAAGCAATGGTCGGTGCATTTCGGATAAATTGCAGGTTTCGGCCAGCCAATAGTTCATTTCGGCGTTGATATTGGTTGTGTAATTGCTACTCCACGGTGGACGAGCGTGCGGGTTCCAGATGCCTTGCAGGTTGGCAGGAACGCCATTGGTACGTGAACTACTTATCAATAAATATCTTCCGTAGTTAAAATAAAGCGTTTCTAAATCGTTGTCTTTCTGACCCGTGGCGTAGCGTCTGAGGCGTTCGTCGGTGGGTAGGTTTTCGGCAGGTTGATTACCCAATTTTAGGCTAACTCTGTTGAAAAAACGCTGATAATCTTTGATATGGTTGCTTTTGAGCGTCTCGAATTTCTTTAGAATTACTTTATTCATTGCTGCCGATGCCAAGTTGTTATCGTCAAGTCCTTGAGTTGCTGGATTCTTATCAAAGCCGTTGAAACTCGTAGCGATGCTCACAAAAATCAATGCTTCGTCGGCATTGCTCACCCCAATTGTAGAATCGGTGCTGACCACACTCCCTCCAGTCGGCACGATTTGGGCTAAAGTCGTAAATCTTGTTCCTCGACCTTCTTCAAAAACAATGGCATTGGGTATATTGCCTCGATAATTTGGTTCGGCATGAACAGGTGCGAACCCCGAAACACTCATGGCGTAGTTTTTTGCTCCTTTTTGGTTGGGCATCGAGCCTTTTATATTGATTTTGTAACGAAGTAGGCTATTGAATCGCAAGTTAAAATTCAATTTTCCTTTCTCCGAACTCGTCATTCGGATAACAAATATTTTATCTGGATTCGAGATAAAATATTCTCTTGTGTAGGTTACTCCTTCGGCTTGATATTTTACCGTTGAAGTGGCATTATTTAGGTCTAATTCGCGGTAATAATTGCTAAAATCGGTGTGTGGCGTATCAATAAATAATGTTCCGAGTGGCGAATACGACTCCGAAAATTTACCCTGCATTTTTTTGTTTAAGCTATCTGCAGCACGATAATTACCTTTGCGGAGGGCTTCACGGATGGGGGCTAAATACTTATGTGCTTCGGGATTCATGTTGGCTCCATCGACTGGTTCTCCCGACCACAGGGTGGCATCGTTGAGGTAGATTTTATCAGAAGAAACTCCTCCATGAACCGATGCCCCGACTCGCCCATTGCCCAAAACCAAAGTTTCTTCAAAATATTGAGCAGGTTTGTTGTACCACAGTACTTTATCGGCTTGGGCAAACGAGGCTGTATTAATGATAAAAAAGAGTAAGATTTTAGGTAGTTTCATCTAAAATGGTATATTTATGAATTGAAACCGAAAATTAGCCATTTTTTAGATTTGTAATGCCATAAAATCAAAAAATTGCAACTTTGTTTACCTATATTATCGTCTTACAACTTATAGAGAATTGAGGGCTTATGCCAAAGTATATTTCGATTGATGAAAAAAATAAACTGAATCCAAGTGAGGTTTCGGGTACCGAATTGAGGAGCGGTGGTGATGAATCTTTGCTACAAATCAGAAATACGCAACTCGAAAATGCCCTCAACGAAATCGAAGACCTCTACCAAAATGCTCCTTGCGGGTATCATTCGCTCGATGCTAATGGTTTGATTATCAGAATGAACGATACCGAACTCCGCTGGCTCGGCTATACTCGCGAAGAAGTAGTGGGTAAAAAAAGGCTCATTGAACTGACAAGCGAGGCTGGTACTGAGATTTTTTATCAGACATTTGAGAAATTCAAAAAAGACGGGAAAGTTACGAACCTCGAATTTGAAATGTGCCGAAAAGACGGTACAAAATACCCCGTTTTGCTTAATTCGGAGGCGATTTACGACGAAAAAGGTAATTATTTGATGAATCGCTCGGTGGTTTTTGATTTGACCGAACGCAAGAAGTTTGAGCATGAAATCAGGTCGGCAAATGAAGAATTAAAGCGAATTAATGAAGAAAAAAATAGGTTTATTGGCATTGCTGCCCACGATTTACAGAATCCGATTCAGTTAATTATTTTGGCGGCTGAGGAGGTAAAACGAAAAGCAAAAATCTTAGGGATTGATAATACACCTGCTACCGACGAAATAGTGAAGATTTCGTTGCACATGTCGCAGATTGTGAAGCATTTACTCAATGTCAATCGGATTGAAAGCGGCGGATTGAAATTGGTAATCGAAAGTACCGAAGTAAATTATCTGACCGACCTCTCAGTGCATCTTTTTGAGCCAATTGCCAAAGCCAAACGGATTGATTTATTCTACGATTATCCTTTCGAGAAATTACATTGCCAACTCGACCGAAGCTGTTTTGTACAGATTTTAGACAATCTGATTTCGAACGCCATCAAGTTTACGCCGTCTGAAAAAATGGTTTTTGTGCGATTGATGAAAGACGAAGCAAACGTAATCGTAGAAGTTGAAGACGAAGGGCAGGGGATTTTGCCAGAAGAGTTGCCATTTATTTTTAATAGATTCCAAAAATTAAGCCCTAAACCCACCGCAGGCGAGCCTTCGATTGGTTTAGGACTTTCTATTGTCAAAGAATTTACCCAAATGATGGGCGGAAAAATCGAGGTTGAAAGTACCATCAACGAGGGTACAAAATTCAGATTAAGTTTTCCGAGAATTTAGATTTTTCTTTGTAAATCAGTCTTTTACGGAGTTATTTTTGTTTTTCCGTTTGAATTTTTACTTGCCTGCTGCTTTTCGTAAAAACTAATAAAATCTTCAAACTTATCGGCCGGAATCCGTTTGGCAATTATCCGTTTATTTTCATCCAAAACGTAGGTTGTTGGAGTCGAATAAACATCAAAGTTATTCTTGAAATAGTATTTGCCTTTGGCATCCCAGACATTTATCATACTACCAGTTTTGTAGGTTCTGATAAACTCTTTCATCTTCTTCAAGTCGTAAGCCACACTGACGTTGTAAATCGTAACACGTCCTTTATTTTTATTGTAGAATTCTACCAATTTCGGGGCTGATTCTTTACAATGGCCGCAATCGGGGTCGTAAAAATACACGATGGTATATTTGCTCTTGCTTTGCATGATTGTATGCTCACGTCCGAGCGTATCAGAAACCACAAGCGACGGAAACACGAAGTTTGTCTGTAAAGGCTTCAAAATTGTTACTCTTTCTTGGAATTTTGCTCTTTGGGTCGAGTCTAACCAAGTGGCATCTTTCAAGTAATAATTCTCTGCCAAATGGATGAATACACCATCGAGACCTACGATTTCAGGGTTTTCGTATTTATTGGTGATAAACCAAAGTGCATAACGATAAACCTCTGGATTCTTCTTTGATAATTTCAAAATCCTATCGGCATCGCGGATAACCGAATCTTGTACTTGATACACCAAATCGCGGAAATAACGCTCAATTTTGCTATGGATGAATGGTGTACGGAGGAATCTGTCGTCCGAAAAATCTATGTTTTTGAAATAATTATTCTTGTAATAATTGAACAAATATGTAGAGTCGGGGCGACCATCGGCCTTTTTAGGTAGTTCTTTTGGCATTTCGGGGTCGATATTGGCCAATAAAACTTTTGAAGCAAACGAATTTGGGTTTTCGGCGATTACCTTTTTCTGATAATCATCTACTTCTTTTTGGATATTCTCTACTCTTTTACGACTCATTTCTTTGCTAACTGGGTCGTTTTGTATAGACGATACCTTATTGAGAGCCTCGGCTTCTTCACCTTTTTGTTTCAAAAATTTACGATACCCAAACAAGATTTGGTTTTCTTTTGAGCCAGTAAATTTGGCAGTACCCACAAAATCGGCGGTATCGGCCTCGATTTCAAAGTTTTGTTCGTCGCCACTTACGGCAAAATCGTAGTATTTGCTTGGCGAAAGCACAATCAGATAAATACCACCTTTTAGTTTTTCGTCACCATTAAAGTTCAAAACACCATCTTGAACTTTTGCCGAATCGACTTTGATGTATTGGTTATAGCCAAAAAAGTGGGCTAAATAGCAAGTCTTATCACTCGGAGCTCCCTTAATTTTGGCTTTAATGCTGTGTTGTGCATTGGTTGTTGCAGCTATGCTAAGCAGTAGTGAAATAGAAAGCAAAATTCGCTTCATAGTCTTCTGGTTATTTAATATTTTTGTAAAATTAGTTATTATTCTGATTCGATGTTGTTATTGATTCGTTAATAACGATTAAAATTCGTACGCCACAGCACCCATGTTTTACATTCTCTCAAAGGTACTCGGCTTTGTTCTGATGCCGATAGGTATCACTGTTATACTCTTAATTATCAGTTTTTCTACTAAAAATCGTACCAAATCGAGGCGTTATCTTTTGGCGGCACTTATTTTCATATACGCCAGTAATAATCCTTTTATTGTAAATGAGCTGATGCTTTGGTGGGAGGTTCCGCCCACGTCAGTTACGAAACTGCCCCAACACGATGTCGGAATCGTATTGACGGGAGGAATCACCAACGATGACAAACTCCCGCATGAAAATACTTTTCTCGCTAAAAGTGCCGACCGTGCATGGCAAGCAGTTCATCTTTACAAACTGGGGAAAATAAAGAAAATTCTCATTAGTGGCGGAAGTGCTAATATTTTGGGTAAAATAACCAAAATGGAGAGTGTAGAAGCCTCTAAGTTTATGATGATTTGCGGTGTAAAACATCAGGATATTTTGCTTGATACACTCTCAAAAAACACGAGAGAAAACGCAGTTTATAGTTCAAGAATCCTTAAAAAGTATTTCCCCAATCAACGCTATGTTTTGTTAACTTCGGGCTTCCACATGAAGCGGGCGGTAGAGTGTTTTGAGAAAGTAGGAGTGAAGGTTACGCCGTTTGGAACATCGTATAATTCGCACGAGTTTCAGTTTATTCCAGGGTATTTATTAGGTTTGAGAGAAGACTACTTCGTGTATTCAATGCACATTTTTCACGAAATCATTGGGTACTTGACCTATTGGGTGATGGGGTATGTATGAGATTTTGAAGTTAATTGTTTAGGTATATTAATTATCCAATTGAGAGAATCTAACTCGGCTACACTTAGTTTTATCTCATCAAATATGGGTTTTTTATTCTCCCATTTGTATTTTTTAAATGTATCTTCTTGAAGGACACGAATTACCAATAAACTATCCAAACGACTATTGATTAAATGTTCCCAAGTGGTATTCATTGCCGCTAAGTTTGATGTATCTCCAGCATCGACAACTAAACAATTAACACAATCTGAATTTGAGTCATTCCATTTTGAATACACACTCACAACTACATTTTGCTCAGAGTTATTAACTACCTTGAGTTTGGTATCGCTGAAGTCACAACCTGCAACTATCACAACAAATATCAATGTAAAAATTAATCTACTTATAACCGATGAATGATAGTTTTTTATCATTTTAGTACAACAAAAGGCATTTGGATGGGAGCCCCTTCTCCTCTTGTATCAAAAACCAGCCTGTAGTTTGTTGAATCTTGTATTATATTAATCAATAAACTCGCTGCCGATACAGCCGCTAATCCTGTGTTAAGCCGAGATGGGAAAGTAAGTGCTTGAATACCGCTGAGAACAGCTCGGTTTTTAATGTAATTTTCGGATGTGTAAAATTTTTCTGCTAAACCAGAGGCTTCAAATACAGTACCGAGCCGCTCGACGGGTACATATTGGTTAGTCTTATTAAAATTTATGTACAGTTGTTTTCCGTCAGAATACCCATAGATATAAGTACTTGGTAGGGTTCTTATGGAGTTATCTGTGGAGTCGGTGTATTGAATATTACCTTTCTGAACGTTAATTTCTTCAATGGTCGTTTTGTTGTCAATAAAATCTTGTTTTGTTAGATAACTACCGACTTTTAGTAGGCTATCACAAAATATTGGCAGACACTCTAACGGCTTGCTTATTTCGCTTAAGGTTAATTTCTGCGGCTTTTTAATTATATTTTTTATTTTAGAGTTTGTTATTTTCGGAATAAACTCATTCCAAAAGTGCCAATGTAGTTTTGAAAATAAGTAGTCAGAGTTAAATTCTTCTTCTCCATAGTTAGGAATACCTTCTATCGAGTCTATGCCATTAAAAATAGTAGATAAAGTACCATCTGGATTTTTAAGGTAGATTTCAAAATCATAAAAAATCCAAATTCTATACTTTTGTTCGATTTGCCTTTTTCCAAATTCTAAGTGATTGAGTTTGAGGATAGTGGGTTGTTTCTGCTCAGTACCGACACATGAATTAAACATTTTTTGTAATAGAGTACCATAGTTTTCTTGGCTAATGAGCGTATCTACAGATTTTGATTTTCTATCAATTACTAACCCGAGATAGCTTTTTTCGTTTCGAGCATCAATGACACTATCGATTCTGAACTTTGATGGATTGGTGAATGGGCGATAATTAGGGATTAAAACGGTTTGAGCGTGTAAATACACTGTACATCCGTTAATCAACAACATGATTAATAAACTTAGTTGGTGCAGTTTTTTCATTTTTGTAAAAGTGTGATGTGTTTTTAACTCGTAATGAAAAATGCCCCGAATTCTAAATCGAGGCATTTTAATATTACAAACTTAATATATGTACCATTCGTAGCAAATCATCGTGGATTGGCTTCGGTTTTTTGATGGTGTCGATGAATGGCGTGTAAATCAACTCATTGTTCACAATACCCGCCATCACGTTTTTGTTGCCCTTCAAAAGACCTTCAACTGCTCCGAGACCAAGGCGGCTCGCCAAGATACGGTCGTATGCGGTTGGAGTACCCCCACGCTGGATATGCCCAAGCGTTGTTACACGAATATCTAATTTATCGGCTACTTGTTTCTTGATTTTATCCGCAATCTCGGTAGCGTGTCCTTCTTCATCTCCTTCGGCAACTACTACGATTGACGAAGATTTTGAACGACTCCATCCATCCTTCAATGTCGAAACGACTTTCTTCAACGGTGTGTGTGTCTCAGGAACCATCACGATTTCGGCACCACCACCAATACCAGACTGGATGGCGATATAGCCCGAGTCACGTCCCATAACTTCGATAAAAAATACACGGTCGTGCGAATCGGCCGTATCTCTGATTTTATCAATAGCTTCGAGCGATGTATTCACCGCCGTATCAAAACCGATGGTGTAATCGGTTCCGTAGAGGTCGTTATCAATCGTACCGGGGCATCCGACTGTCGGTATTTGGTATTCGTTGTAGAAAACCTCAGCACCAGTAAAAGTACCGTTTCCGCCGATGGCGACAAGGCCCTCGATTCCGTGAGCCATTATATTTTCATAGGCTTTTTTACGGCCTTCGGGAGTCATAAACTCTTTGCTACGAGCAGATTTGAGGATTGTACCGCCACGCTGAACGATGTTACTTACCGATTGCGAAGTCATCGGAATAATGTCTCCTGCAATCATTCCACTGTATCCTCTACGTATGCCATAGACCTCCAGACCGTGATAGATTGCCCCACGAACAACTGCTCTAATGCAGGCGTTCATACCGGGTGCATCACCTCCGGAAGTAAAAACTGCGATTTTTTTCATTATGGTTAAGCTCAGTATTTAACATCGCAAAAGTAATAAGTTTCCTTTACTTATCCCAAAATAAATTTTTGTTTTGTCAATTTGACGAATTACCAAATATTATTAAAGTTTTGCATTATTTAAAGAATAATTTTAAAATATCATAGAAGCTGCCATTTGTTTATAGTGACGAATATGTTTAAAAGGGTTATCACCCATTTTTGAGGTTAATCAGTTGCCATTTTTGATGAAAACTATTCATCCGATGGTAATAAAACACAACCCAAAAAAAATATTGACTTTTTTAAGATTCGACTAAGTGTCTTGTTATCAGTGGATTACGAACTTATCGATTGGGTTAATATTAGGATTTTCATTAAAATTCTAATTTTTTGCGTATCCGTTAAATCACTTTTTGGCATATTATTTGTGCCTAATTTGGCAAAGGTAAATTACGAGGTCCAGCAACGTAGCTTAACGCTCAAATTTGTATTCTTAAACAATTAATAATTTGTCATGGAAAAATGGGGAAAGAGACTGGTTATCCAGTGTTCATTAGTGCTATCTGCTCTATTGATGTTCATCAACTCATCATTTGCACAGAAGGGAAACATAGGATTCGGCACGACTACGCCCGATAATTCTGCAATTCTCGACATTTCATCTACTTCAAAAGGGTTGTTGATTCCGAGGATGAGTCTCGCACAGCGTAACGAGATACAATCTCCTGCAACTGGTTTGATGGTTTACCAAACAGACCTTTTATCAGGCTTTTATTTTTACAATGGCGAAAAATGGCAAGCCCTCAACAGCAGTCTTAAAAGTAGTGCAGTTGCTGAAACCAATGGATGGCTTACTACGGGTAACTCAGGTCTCGAAAGAGGTTCGTTTATTGGTACAACCGATACTCTTTCTCTGGCTTTTAGGGCAAATAACCAACCGTCGGGCTTGATAGATTTCAAAAGAGGAAACACCTTTTTTGGTTACCAAGCTGGTATGAAAACCACGGGTACTTATACTACAGCCATCGGTTCGGGGGCGTTGTTTAGTATGACTAATGGCCTCTATAACGTTGCATTAGGAACGCTCACATTACACTATAACGTGGGTGGCTCGGCCAATACTGCCATCGGTACGGCGGCGGGTCTTGGCAATAATGGTTCGGGCAATATTTTCATTGGTTTTCAGGCGGGTGCAAACGCAAACGGTAGTAACCAATTGTTTATTGATAACTCCGGAACACCATCGCCACTTATTTACGGACAATTTGAGTCGGACCGCGTGGGTATCAATACCAATCAGCCAACAAGTACGCTTTCGATTGATAGTAAACAATTGGGAATCAGTGGTTTGGAATTTAAGCAACTCAATTCAAGCTCAACTCCGACCGCCTCAAATGGTCGAGTTCTGACCTTAGATAATTTAGGCCGTGTGATTTTGGCGAGAGATTCGGTTGGCGGAGGCAATAATGTAATATTGTCGCAAGATTGGTTGAGAAGCCCGAACGGAGATATTCAAAATAGCAATTCGGGCGAAGTTGTCATTAATCGAATGAGATTATTGGGAATCAATAGCAATTCGCCATTAAGAAGTAGCAATTTGAGAGTGCTTTCGGTAGATGAAAACGGTCGTTTGTTTTTGACAAGAGACTCGGTTGGAGTATCGAATGGTGGCGTAGTTATATCAGGAGATACCTATTGGACTGCAAACGGAGTAGAAGTTTCGCCAAAAGTAGGTTATTCGACCAGCCTTCCAAGTTTAAGATTGCCATCAATTACGAGTAATTTGGTAGCTGCCAGAAGTAACGGTAAAGTACTTTCGGTAGATGAAAACGGTCGAGTTTTCTTGGCAAGAGATTCAGTTGGGACTGGCGGAACTGTTGTTGGTGGTTCATCGCTTTGGACACTCAATGGTAGCACTGTATCAAACAGTAATAATGGTGAGGTACAAGTGGCAAAAGGCCTTAAAGTTTGGGGTGGTACAACCCTCCATAATGGTTTTTGGGTCAATAGTATGGTGCCAGGAGCCAGTGGTATGTTTTTTAGTCAGATGAATAGCGGAAGCCCTACTTCACAATCGAATGGTAAAGTGCTTTCGGTAGATGATAGAGGTTTCGTAATCTTGGTGCCAGATGTAGTTGGTAGCGGAGGCGGAACAACGGTAATTAACTCAAATTGGAGTTCGAACAATGGAATTCTACAACCAGATAACAACGCCCGTGTCGCAATTGGCGGAGGTATCACAAGTTATCCTGTGGGTTATAACCTTTTTGTGAAAGGTGGAATCTTGGCCGAGCGAGTGAGAGTAGCAGTTGCCAACAGTGATAAATGGGCCGATTATGTCTTTGAACCTTCATACAAACTTAGACCATTGAGAGAGGTTGAGCAATTTATCAAACTCAACAAACATTTACCAAATGTGCCGTCGGCAGGTGAAATGGCTAAAAATGGCTTAGATATTCTTGAAGTAAGTGCAAAATTGATGGAGAAAGTTGAGGAATTGACGCTTTACATGATTGAATTAGAGAAGAAAAACAACGCTTTAGAACAAAGACTCAAAGACTTAGAAAATAAGTAATCTGATGAATGTATAGATTTACAAAATAAGTTTAAGATAAAAATCCGAATTGAAAGCCTGATGGTATAATGCCATCGGGCTTTTGTTTTTTGGCTATCTTTGTAGAATGAAAAATAGCTTTACTGTGAATCCTTATATTTCACTTCTAAAAACTGCTTGGAAATACGCCAAACATGAGCGAAAACAATACCTTTTTGTGTATTTTTTGTTTATTTTGGCTAATGTCGTTTTCTCGATGAATCCGATTTTGTTTGGGTGGTTTATCAACAAAATCCAGCACGATTACAAAGATACGCTCAAGTACACGCTGCTTTATGCCTTAGGTTATTTAGGATTAAAGTTTTTGGAGTGGGCTTTTCACGGGCCTGCTCGTGTGATGGAGCGTCAGTTGGCGTTTAACATGAGTCGAAATTTTTTGATGGAAATGTACCACCAGACGCTGCATTTGCCCGTCAAGTGGCAACAAGACCACCACAGTGGCTCTACCATAAACCGAATCCGAAAGGCATACGAAGCCCTCAAAAACTTCTTTCAGAATGGATTCATGTTTTTGCATGCTCTTTCAAAATTCTTTTTTTCGTTTGGAGCAATGCTCTATTTTTCGCCTTTATTTGGTGCAATCGGCATCTTGATTGGAGTATTTACGATTTGGGTTATTTTCAAATTCGATAAGCCATTTATCAAAACCCTCGATGAAGTCAACGAAAAAGAACACGTCATTTCTTCGACTTTGTTTGATAGCCTTTCTAACATTATAACCGTAATCACGCTGCGGCTCGAAAAGAGTATGGAGGTAGGATTACTTTCTAAAATCAAGGATTTATTGCCGCCGTTCCGCCGAAATGTAATTATCAATGAATGGAAATGGTTTACGGCTGATATGCTCGTAGGGCTGACTTATGCGGTTATAACGCTTGGGTATGTTTATCAAAATTACGAACCCGATAAAGTTTTTTATGTGGGAGGATTAGTCACGCTTTTGGGTTTTGTCAATCAGTTTACGAGTGTTTTTCACGATGTCGCGTGGCAATATACCGAGATTGTGCAATACAATACCGATATTCAGACGGCACGCTCAATAGGAGAAGATTATGCTAAAAATCATCGTCCCGAAACAAATGAATCTTTACGGCAAAATTGGAGAGAAATTACGATTAAAAATCTGAACTTTTCGCACCGAGAAGTTTATGATGGCGAACACGCTCCGCAGAGCCTGCATAACATCAAAATCAAGATTCAGAAAGGTAAAAAGATAGCATTTATTGGCGAGAGTGGTAGTGGTAAAAGTACGCTACTGGCTCTATTACGAGGGCTTTATGTGCCAGAAGAAGGTTTTGTATTTGAGGTAGATGGGAAACCATACCAAATGGCTACATTGAACGAAACCGTTACGTTGTTTCCGCAAGAACCAGAGATTTTTGAGAATACGATTCGCTACAATATTACGCTCGGATTACCTTTTGAAGAATCGGATGTTTGGCGGGTATGCGAAGAGGCTCATTTTACCGATACTGCCAAACAATTGCCAAATGGTTTGGAATCGAATATTCAAGAAAAAGGAGTTAACCTTTCGGGCGGACAAAAGCAACGCTTGGCATTGGCTCGTGGAATTTTGGCTGCCCAAACCAGCTATGTTGTCTTGATGGATGAACCTACCAGCAGTGTTGACCCCAAAACCGAAACGTTGATTTACGAAAGGCTTTTCACTACATTTGCCGATAAAGCCATCGTTTCGTCATTGCACCGTTTGCATCTGCTCCGGTACTTCGATTATGTGTACGTTCTGGGGCAAGGTCGAATCGTTGCCGAAGGTACTTTTGAGGATTTAAAAGCCAATAATTTAATCTTTCAAGAGCTTTGGAAACACCAAGATGTAGATAAGTAAGATATATTACTTGGTTAGCATAAGTATTTTTTACTATTTTGCTCACTCTATGCCGCAAAACGAAAACAAAATAGCTCCGCTTTCGCCCAAAGAGTTAAATGTTCATCACTTCGGGAATGAATGGGAGATGAACGTTGGCACTCTTCACCATCTGTTTCATATCAATCGCATCGAAGACGTTATCCATAAAATAAAGTTTCCGCTTGAGCCACATCGCAAAACCGTAAATGATTTCTTCTTTTTATCTGAAGGCAAAAGCGTACGTAGCAAAGGGCTTCATAAATACGAGATTTCTGAAAATACTTTTTTCTTTTTGCCTGCGTTTCAGATTTCGACTCACGAATTCGTAAGCCCCGATAGTAAAGGTTTCTTTTGTCATTTCGATACCGAGATTTTCAGCCAGTTATTCCCCAATTTCAATTTTATCAGTGAGTTTAAATTTTGGCAGTTTGCGAGTGAACCACTGATTCAAATTGACCGAAAAATCAAACGACCAATCGTCAATATTTTGGAGCGTTTACTTTTTGAATACGAATCAAACCAATCGCTTAATGTCAATCTGATAGCTTCTTATTTGCTGACGTTATTCAGTGAATTGAACGTGTACAAGAAAGACCAAATCAATTCGCCTAAAAATGCGGCTCTCCGTATCACCGAAAAATACAAAAACTTACTCTCACAGCACATCTACAAAACCAATAAAGTAACAGATTACGCCTCGATGCTGGCAATCACACCCGACCACCTCAACAAATGTGTGAAAGCAACCATAGGACGTACTTCGCAAGAATTGCTCGCAGATATGATAATTCTCGAAGCAAAAGTATTATTAAAACAAACAAACTTTTCTATCAGCGAGATTGCTTTTAAGTTTTCAGAAACCAATCCCAGCGATTTTACAAGGTTTTTCAAGAGCCGAACAGGCCTCTCTCCAAAAGACTTCAGGAAAACAGTTATTCTGTAAATAGTTCGTAAATACTATATAAATCAATCAAAATATTGTCAATATCAATCCATGTTCTCGGATAATGCATATTATTCATCGTTTTGTGCTAATTATTCCCGTTTTATTCTTATTAGTTTTGTACAACAATTTATTGAAACCTTAATAAAAATGCCGATAAAGCCCGGAAGCCCTATCGGCGAGTACACCTCACAGACCGACCAAAGACCATGAGGATTAAGGTTTTAAACGATGTATTTAAACCTAATTGCAAAAAAATGAGAAAATCGCTTTTAAAAAAAGGGATTTGGACAATATTTCTATTGTCTTGGTTCCAGACTACAATCTTTGCTCAAAATTCAAAGGTAACGGGTAAAGTTACCGATAATTCAAATCAGGTGCTTGTTGGGGTTTCGGTTTCTGTGAAGGGTACTTCTAAAGGTACAATCACCGATGCCAACGGTGGCTACTCAATCGAGGCTTTGGGTAACCAAACACTCGTGTTTTCGTTTGTGGGTTATAAATCCACAGAAGTTGCTGTCAACAATCAGTCGCTCGTGAATGTATCGCTCGAAGAAGACGCCGAAAGCCTCGATGAAGTGGTTGTTACGGGTGTTTTTGACAAACGAACACGTTTGGAGTCTTCGGTGGCTATTTCGACCCTCAGTGCAAAGCAATTAGAGCGAATCGTACCCAATAGTGGTATTGATATGCTTAGAAACATACCGGGCGTGTATGTTAACTCTGCAAAGGGTGAAGTAAGTGGCTCACTGCAAACCCGAGGCCTGGCGGTTGGCGGTGGTTTTTTCTATGTTTCGATGCAAGAAGACGGTCTTCCAATTATGGCTGCTCAAGGTAACTCACTCACTAACCCAAACTACAAACCTGACGGGTTTCTTCGTGCCGATGTCAATATCAATCGTATCGAAGCCGTAAGAGGCGGAACGGCCTCCATTCTCGGTGCAAACGCTCCCGGAGGGATTTTCAATTATGTGTCACGAACAGGCGGACAAACCTTTGAAGGCGAAGCACGTGTCAGGGTTGGTTTGGAAGGAAATGGTCAAAATCCTTATTATCGAGCAGAATTTAACGTGGGTGGGCCACTATCAAAAGATAAAACTGTAACTTTTAATATTGGGGGACACTATCGAAATGCAGACGGTCCTAAATATCCTGGTTATACCCTAAGTAGGGGTGGGCAAGTGAAAGCAAATATTGTAAAAAACTATAAAAATGGTTCATTAAAGCTTTACGCCAAAATTTTAAATGACCGTACCGCACCTTTTGAGTTTACTCCTACAATAGGTTTCGATAAACCAAGACCTGCTGGTTCGTTTACAAACTCAAGCTCAACTATGGTTGGAGCAATTACTATGACTGTTCCGGGTTCTTCGTGGAGCCGTGCAGAGAATCTTTTGTATAATTCTGAAAATCTTTCGCATTTTGTTGATAATTCCATAGGACTCAATTGGGAGCAACACTTCGGTAATGGTTGGACAATAAATAACAATGGTAAATTTGCAAAAAAAGAAAACCTTTCAAACCTGGTGGCGGTTGTGTTTCCTTTTAGAGTTGACCAACCCACATTTTACGGTGTAGGTGGCAATATTCCGCGATTTGGTACTTACGAATTCTACAATATTAAGACAGGCCAGAGCTATGGAAGGGTGCAGCAGCTTCCACCGGCAGGTGCTGGGCAGCCGCTTCGTTTTATTCCCAATGGTCTAAGTTTACCTGGTGGCGATGTAATGCAAAATGCTTTATTGTACACACCACTTGCCTATAATGATATTAAAATGAATGAGTTTATAGACCAATTTTCTGTTTCTAAGAAACTCAAAAATATGACATTTACGGGTGGAGCATTTATTTCAAGACTTGATTTATTCCAAGAAGGTGCAGGTCCGGCTGGACAAGTGTTTTCAACTGTTGAACCTACTCCGCAGCCAGTTGGTATCAGATTTACAGACCTTGCAGGTAGGGCTTTCGAGCTTTCCAATCCTCAAGGAGTACTTAACGTGAGTGGTTCGGGGCTTACTGATAACAATGCAAAAGTAAATACCACAGCATTGTTTTTTGGTCACAACTGGGACATCAACTCTAATTTTACCCTTGATTGGGGGCTTCGTTACGAAAGGTTCGTTATTGATGTAGAGACTCGCACGGCAAAAAGAAATGCAGACCTTGTGGCTTCGGGTGGGGCTGATGGTAACATAGCAACGCTTTATGATGTAAGAAGTTGGAGTTTAAATAATCCGTTTTTATTTGGAGAAAATCTCCAAACCATGTCCTACTCAGCAGGTCTTAACTATAAGTTTAATGACAAGATGGCAATTTATGCTCGCTATTCAAGAGGTAGAAAGTCTCCTGATACCAACTTCTTCTTAGATATTGCCAATCAAGTGGCCCTACAAACTTCACCAGTAAATGCCCAAGATATAAATATGTTTGAAGCGGCATTTAAGCTAAAAACTAACAAAACGACCTTGTTTGTTACTCCATTCTTAAATAAAATTGGTAATGTTGCCAACTTCCAGGTGTTTCAAAATACAGATTTGACTTTCTATGGTCCTCCGCGTATTTATCAGGAATTTACAACATTAGGTGTAGAATTGGAAGCAAATCATAATTTTACTAAAAATTTTTCTGTAAGAGCAGTGGCGACCATTCAAGATGCTACTGCAGATAAATACAGTGTATATTTGGCAAAAGCAAACGGTCCTCAAGACGATGAAAAAATAACCTACGATGGTAATAAATTAGACAATGTGGCTCCGTTGATGCTCAATATTACGCCTACTTATTCAACGGATAAGTTTTATGCTTCTTTAAACTATCAATACATGGGTAAACGCTGGGCAAACGTAGCCAATGCCTTCCAATTACCCGCCTTTGGTTCATTTGATTTGAACATGGGTTATAATATAACCAAAAAAATTGCTTTGAGTGCTTCTATTAATAATTTGTTTGATACTTATGGCGTGATGAACTGGGCTGCACCGGGTGGTTTCCCTGCTTCGCTCGATACACAAGGTTTTACAAAAGCAGCGTTTGAAGCAAACCCTAACGCAGTTTATTCAACGCAATCGATTATGCCACGTGCCTATTTCTTGACGTTGAGTTATAAATTTTAATTAAAGGTTGAATAGTAAAAACGGGATAGATACTTTTCTATTCCGTTTTTTAATCTTCTGAAAATCAACGACCAATGAAGTCTTGAAGATTAATACAATTTAATTTGATTGTGTGTAGGAAGTGTCTGATTATTTCATAATTTTATCTCAAAATCGTAGGAAAAGCAATCTCGTCTGAGGATTGATACAACTCAACGATTTACTGATTTTACGTTAGCACGAAGTCTATAAGATTACGGCATCATAGTATAATTTATTCAACCATAACATTTATTAAAGTGGAAAACACAAATAACTCACGCCGTCAGTTTCTCGGAGCCGCAACCACGCTCATAACTGGCTCATTACTAAGTAATAAAGTCTGGGGGATGCCTGCCATTATTGATAATTTTGGTAAACCTAAATCATTGATAAATGGGGTACAGGTAGGTGTCATCACGTATTCGTTCAGAGATATGCCAGACCAAAGTGCCGAGGCAACGCTACAATACGTTTTAGATTCTGGAATCAGTGCCATCGAATTGATGGGTGGTCCTGCCGAATCTTTTGCCGGAGCCCCAAAAAATTCACTCGATATGCGTTCGGTAATGCCACTTATGCGTAAGCGATTCGATAAAAAAGAATTGACCGATGACGAAAAGAAAACACTCGAAGAAGTAGATGCAAAAATGAAGGCTTACCGTGCCGAGTTGGCTAAATGGCGACTCAGTGCCGACATGGGTAAGTTTGAAGAATTGGGTAAAAAATACAAGAAAGCAGGGGTTTCGGTGTATGCCTTTAAGCCCGATGCTTTTGGTTTGCAAAGTAGTGAGGCCGAGATTGAATACGGTATGAAAGCCGCCAAAGCGATTGGTGCAAATCAGGTAACGCTTGAACACCCAAGCAATGACGCTCATACGCTTAAGCTGGGTAAAATTGCCGAAAAATTCGGACTCAAAGTCGGTTATCACGGGCATGAGCAACAGACTTATACGCTTTGGGATACAGCACTTTCGCAATCGCCAGCTAATTCTTTAAATCTTGATTTTGGGCATTTTGTGGCCGCTGGAAATCCGAATCCGTTAGACATTATCAAGCAAAAGCACGACCGAATCGTAAGTATGCACGTAAAAGACCGCCAAACCAAAGCCAATGGTGGTGGAAATTTAGAGTGGGGCAAAGGCGATACACCAATTGCCGAGGCTCTTAAACTGATTCGCGATAATAAGTACGGCTTCCCTGCTACAATCGAATTAGAATACAAAGTACCAGAAGGCTCTACTTCGGTAAAAGAAGTAAAAAAATGCCTTGAATTCTGTAAAAATGTATTAGCATAATCTCAAACGTGGAGACGCAAAAAATTTGCATCTCCACGTTTTTATTTGAATACATTGATTTTGCATATTTTATATCGTTTTCTGCTAATTTTTCTTATCTTCTTCTTATTAGTTTTGTACAATAAATTATTTAAACCTTACTAAAAATGAGGTTCTTACTGTTGTATTGTACGATGAGACTATACCAAATTATATTTCTGCTATTTTTTGAGTACATCGGGTTTTGCACAATTTATTCAACGAAACTCAACTCCAAAAGATACGCCGAAATCTATTGCATTTTTGACAGCCAAATTTTTTTAAAATGTTGATGGATTTGTAATCAAATACAAAGACATCTGGTGTAAATTTTTTGCACGGTGTAACAACCTAAAAATTTTGCTTTGTATTTAATTAAGCGATTGATAATCAGCGATATAAAATAATATTACAAGTGAAAGTATTTCAGAAAATTACCTTACTAATTCTCTTTTTTTCAGCGTATTTAAACGCCCAAGAACATGGTCCAGCTCTCCGAGTAACGCCCATTCCTGTTGAGGTTTTTGCTGGAAATAACTACTTGAATGTGCAGATGGTGGTAGCCAAGCATTTTACAGAAAAAAGTAAGTGGGGATTTTTCAATATGACCAACATAACGGGTGACTATAAAAATAGGCTTGCAAACAATGAGTTTGTTTCACAGGCTATGCTCAACTATGCATTTTTCAAAGGTTTTTCGTTGACGGCTGGCGTGGCAATGAATCATAAGTCGGGTTTCAGAAAAATTGCGGGATTTCAGTATGTTTTTGCCAATAAAAAATGGCTTTTTATTACAGTTCCCACTGTCGATTTAAAAGATGGACATAATCTCGAAAGCATTAATATCTTGGAATTTAAACCGCAGCTAACACCAAAATTAGGTCTTTATACGAGATTTCAAGGGCTTTATGTCTATAATCCAACGGAGGCTCATCATGAACGAAGTTTTGTGGCAATGCGGGCTGGCCTTTCTGTCAAAAACTATCAATTTGGTTTGGGAGCCGATGCCAACTGGTATGGACCTCACAAGGTTTTTAAAGAAAATTTGGGAGTTTTTGCTCGTGTTCAGCTCAATTGAGCCTTGAGTTATTATTCGTTTACTTTATCCGATAAATCAATCAAACCCTAATTGAAACTATGAAAAAAGGAGTTTTTACTTACGAAAATGGCATTGTGTTGCTCATGGCACTCACTTTCGGCTGTTTGTTTTTCGACCGACTGGCACTCAATTTCCTAATGCCTTATGTAGCCAAAGACCTCAATTTAAATAATACTCAAATCGGCCTTTTGGCCGGAGCGTTATCGCTGGCTTGGGCCTTTTCGAGCTTTTTCTCGACGGCTTGGGCCGAAACAAATAATAAAAAGAAAGCCGTGTTTATCATTGCCGTTTTTGTGTTTTCTATTTGCTCGTTTGGCTCAGGTCTGGCCACCTCATTTATCATTTTATTGCTTGCTCGCTTGGTGATGGGTTTTGCCGAAGGCCCAGTTATTCCGTTGGCACAAAACTTTGTTGAGCGTGAATCTTCTCCCAACCGTTTGGGCATCAATGCGGGTATTTTGCAAGGCGTTGGCTCGGCACTTTTTGGGTCTATTTTGGCCCCGGTGCTTTTAGTTAAAATCGCCGAAGATATGGGTTGGCGAAATGCCTTTTTCATTGCAGGTGCTCCAGGCTTGATTTTGGGAGTATTGGCATGGAAATTCGTACAGAAATCAACTGCCGAAAGTGTAAAAACTAACGAAAAATTCGCATTGAACATCTCAGAACTTCTACAATACAACAACGTAAGATGGGGTATTGGCGTGGCTTGTTGCATATTTGGTTGGTGGTTTGCTACGCTCCCTTTTATTTCAAATTATTTCGTTAGTTCGCAAGGAATGACCGCCGACGAAATGGGCAAAACCATGGGGCTTCTGGGCGTAGCGGGGTTGGTCTCGTCTATTATTGTACCAGCTTTGTCAGATAAAATTGGCCGCAAAAAAGTACTGATAGTCTTCTCATTGGTTGGGGCGATGTATCCGTTTGCAGTGCATTATTTAGCAGGAACAGCCATTCACCTACCAGCCATGTTATTAACCTATTTTTTAATGGGAGCTATTCCATTGGCGGCTGCGGTTGTGCCGTCTGAGGCTGTGCCTGTACACCTCAAAGCCAAAGCAATCGGCTTGATTACAGCCATTGGCGAGATTGTAGGTGGAGTTTTAGTACCAGCCGTTGCGGGCGTACTATCCGATAAAATCGCACCTTCGGCTTTCTTGTGGGTGGCAGGTTTTTTAGCTGTGTTAGGGTTGTTTTTTGTCTTTCAATTACAAGAATCTAAAAAGTGAAAAAATAATGCCTAATCTTTAGACAATAAGTATAATAGTGCTTGAAATGATATGCAGCAAATTGTACTATTTTGTTTTATAATGCTTGAAATAACTTTCCTAAAAAACCGTGACACGGCTAAACCATAATAGCCTGATTTTCAATGTTAAAGGTTCGAGCCGTGCCACGGATTCTATCCCTTATTTTTAACGATGTTATTTCACAATTTATAAAATAAGATTTGTTTGCGGTTCAAGATGCTTTTTAGATGAGATTTTGGGCAGATTATTTTCTGAATAGAAATGAGAAACATTTCAAAGTAAAATAAAGTTTTTGATACTTTTACGGAAATATCACTAAACGTAAATCTTAACAAACTGAAATGTCGAATCAACTTTTTAATAATCAAGTAGCCATCGTGACGGGGGCAGGAATCGGAATCGGATATGAGATAGCTAAGCAATTGGCTCTACAAGGTGCGATGGTTATTTTGAATGATATTGATGAAAATTTAGCCCAGTCGGCAAGCGATAAAATAAGCGAACAGGGTGGGGTTTGTAAAGCATTTGGTGGAGATATTTCGGAAATAAAAACAATCGAAGGAATTGTAAAATTTGTAGTAGATACCTTTGGTAAATTGGATATTCTGATAGCCAATGCAGGTATTACGACATTTGGTGATTTTTTAGAATATAAACCCGAATCAATGGAAAAACTACTAAAAATAAATCTTTTCGGTACTTTTTTCTTGACACAAGCCGCTGCCAAACAGATGGTTTTGCAAGGACACGGCGGGAGTGTTCTACTGACATCGTCTGTTACTGCTCATGCGGCACATTTAAACTTAGCTGCCTACGGAATGACCAAGGCCGCTATCGACCAATTGGCCAAAAATCTAATTGTAGATTTGGCTCCCCACCGTATCAATATCAACACAATTGTGCCTGGTGCAACACTCACCGAACGCACGCTCGAAGATGCCGATTATATCAAAACTTGGTCGAGAATTACACCATCGGGCAGACCAGCAACCGTAGAAGACATTGCCAATGCGGCTCTCTTTTTGGTATCGCCTTTGTCCCGACAAATCATGGGGCAAAACCTTGTCATTGATGGCGGTTGGACTTCCGTTGGGGCTTCGCCTTATGAGTGATTTCGTAAAATAAAAAGTTAAAATTGAAAATATAATGAACTATTCCAGAAAATCATGCTTCTTTCTACTTTTCACGGTATGTTTGGGTGTATATGCCCAAGATAAAAACCAGTTTCAGACTCCACCCAATGCGGCAAAACCACGAGTTTGGTGGCACTGGATGAACGGAAATATCACAAAAGAGGGTATCCAGAAAGATTTAGAATGGATGGAGCGTGTTGGAATTGGTGGTTTTCAAAACTTCGATGCTAATCTTTTCACGCCAGTTGTTGTACCTAAGAAATTGGTTTTTATGCAACCTGACTGGAAGGATGCTTTTAAATTTACGACTGAACTTGCCGATAAAAAAGGTCTTGAAATGGCAATCGCAGGTTCGCCAGGTTGGAGCGTAACGGGTGGCCCGTGGGTAAAACCCGAAGATGCCATGAAAAAATACGTTTGGTCAGAGGCGTTGGTTAGTGGCGGGAAAACACAATTGATTAACTTACCTGAGCTACCAAATCAGACAGGTAAATTCCAAGATGTGGGAATTGCAGATGGTATTTCAGGTAGTTTTGTGGGCGAGAAACCAAAATTTGCAAAAGATGCTTTAGTAATAGCCTACAAATTGCCGAGTAATGAAAAGCATATACTCGACCTAAACCCTAAAATGACTAAAAGTGGCGGCGATTGGGATGTAAAAGCCATGCTCGACCACAATTTGGGTAAAGCCTATCTATTGCCCCCAACCGAAATTGGGCAGGATATGTATATTCAGTATGAATTTGACTCTCCGCAAACATTCAAGGCTTTTGCTATCGGAGTAGCTCCTGCGGGTGGTTTGGCAGAATTTAACGGAGTGCCTAAAAACAGAAGATTAAAAGTTAGTGATGATGGTGTGAATTTCCGAACGGTGGCCGAACTTTCTACAAGTATCAACCCATTTTTAACAGTTGCTATTCCACCAACTACTGCCAAATATTGGCGTTTTGCCATCGAAACGCTCAAACCAGAAGTAAATGGAATGTTGGCTTCTTTTGGAATGGGTGGTTCTGGAAAACCCGAGGGAGCAAATGTTTCAGAGTTTGTCCTTTTTAATACTTCTCGTATCGACCAAGTAGAAGATAAGGCAGGTTTCACACCTTGGAAAGAAGATAATAAATCTTATTTGGCCGAAAATGCCGATGTTATTTCTGAAGAAAATGTGATTGATTTGACAAGCAAATTGAAAGCAGACGGAACTCTTGAGTGGGATGTCCCAGCAGGAGAGTGGATGGTTGTCAGATTAGGCTATTCACTTACTGGTCGTCAAAATCATCCTGCATCACCAGAGGCAACGGGTTTGGAAGTTGATAAATTAGATAAAGATGCCGTTCGTCGTTACATCAATACTTACCTCGATATGTATAAAGATGCCACAGGTGGCTTAATGGGGGCAAAGGGCTTGACTCACATGGTTTTGGATAGTTACGAAGCAGGACACATGAATTGGACGAAAGATTTTACGAAAGAATTTAAGAAACGTCGGGGGTACGAAATCACCAAATGGATTCCTGCTCTAACGGGTAGAATCATAAATAGTGTGGAAGCGAGTGAAAAATTCTTGTGGGATTTTCGTAAGACAATCGGTGAAATGATAGCCGAAAATCATTACGATGTAATAGGGGAGGAGTTGCACAAACGTGGCATGAAACGTTATACCGAAAGTCATGAGGATAGACGTATTTTTTTAGCTGATGGCATGGACGTAAAACGATATTCTGATATTCCGATGTCGGCCATGTGGACACCGGGCAGTTTGGCTGCTGGCAATGATGAAGAGGTGCGGAGTGAAGGAGATATTCGTGAAGCTGCTTCTGTTGCAAATATTTATGGTCAAAACATTGTGGCTGCTGAGTCTATGACCTCTGCCCGTGATGCTTTTTCGTGGCATCCTGAAAAATTGAAACGAACGGCTGATTTAGAAATGGCTTCGGGTTTGAATCGTTTCGTGATACATACTTCCGTTCATCAACCTCTCGATGATAAAAAACCTGGATTTTCTCTCGGACCATTCGGTCAGTATTTTACTCGACAAGAAACATGGGCAGAAGCTGGCGGAAAAGCATGGATGGATTATTTAGGAAGAAGTAGCTACATGCTCCAACAAGGAAAAAACGTGGCCGATATTCTGTATTTGTATGGAGAAAATACCAATATTACGTGGATTTGCCGAGAAAAACTACCGAATATTCCAGCAGGATTTGAATTCGATTTTGTCAATTCATCTGCCTTAATCAATGTAATTGATGCTCAAAATGGTAAATTGGTTGCTAAATCGGGTAATTCTTATCATATATTGATTCTCGATGAATCGACCAAATCAATGACTTTACCTGTATTGAAAAGAATCAAAACTTTAACCGATGCAGGAATAAAAATTATTGGAGCAAAACCAGAAAAATCGCCAAGTTTGGCTGATAATGATACTGAGTTTCAGAAATTAGCCAACGAAATTTGGTCGAAATCGAATGTATCCAACACCAACGTAGAGACGTTGCATGCCACGTCTCTACCAATCGGAATGCAACCTGATGTAATTATCAACGGGGCAAAAAACAAAATTCTATTTAGACATCGTAAATCAGAAATCATAAATTCAAAATCCCCAATTGATATTTATTGGTTAAACAACAGAAGCGAAAACCCAACCGATGTCGAAGTTAGTTTCAGAGTAAGTGGTAAAGTGCCTGAATTATGGAATGCTCAAACAGGCAAAATCGAAAAGTTAAGTTATCAAATAAAAAATGGAAGAACAATTGTGCCGTTGAAATTTGACTCTTGGGATGCCTTTTTTGTGGTTTTCAAAGATAAAGCAATGGCTAATAGTGTTGCTATTGCCCCAAAAACTGAAATTCCATTATTAACAATTTCGGGAAGTTGGAATACGAAATTTAATGATAAAAACATATCGTTTGATAAATTAACATCATGGTCTGAAAATGCTGATATTGACATCAAATATTTCTCTGGAACAGCTTCATACAGCAATAATTTCAAAGTGACTTCTATTGATAAATCTGCAAAATACATTATTGATTTAGGTGAGGTAAAAAACATTGCAGAGGTTATCGTAAATGGTAAAAACGTAGGAACAGCTTGGAAAAAACCTTTTAAACTCGATATTTCGGATGCTATCAAGGCAGGTGAAAACGCCATTGAAATCAAAGTGACTAATCTTTGGGTAAACCGCTTGATTGGTGATGCCCAACCCAATCCCATGAAAACAACATTTACAACAATGCCGTTTTATCGTGGAAAAGAACCTCTGTTGCCATCAGGACTCTTGAGCGAAGTGAAGATTAACGTATTGAAGTAGGAACAATCTTTTTAACGTGATTTTATATAGGACGTAAGAGTTACGTCCTATTTTTTTGTGAAAAATTATATTTGAATGAACTAAAATAAAAATCAATTCGTTGACTAATCAACTATATTAAAATCAATGATTATGGAAATAGATAAAGATTCATTACAATTCGTCTTTGGTAGCACGATACGAGCTTTGCACAAACGAGTTGGTACTGAATTTGAAAAAAGAGATATTCCGCTCTCACCCGAGCAGTTTCATCTACTAAAAATTATTGCCTCAAAAGAAGATGCGATTCAAGCCGAACTGGCCGAAATTGTACAACTCGATAAATCAGGCGTTATGCGTCATATCGACCAAATGGAGCAAAAGGGTTACGTTAAGCGGGTGAATGATGCCAACGACCGCCGCAAAAAGTATATTGTGGTGACAGAATCAGGTAATGTCGAATTAGAAAAATGTAAAGCGGTTTTGAACGAATTGTCTTCTACAATCTTAAATGGTATTTCGGATGCCGAAATATTGATATTCAAGCAAGTACTAACTAAGCTAAAAGCAAACGCCGAAAGCTAAAATTTTTTAAATAAATAGTTGATTTATCAACTATATTAAAATCAACTAAATCTTGTTAAAGTTCAATTCTGGAAAAGCAATGAAGAGAGCGAGTTTTTTAATTATTCTGGTTTTGTTACTGAATCGAATCGATTCGGTGGGGCAGAGCCAGTCGGGTAGTACGACACTTTCGCTAAAGCAGTGCGTAGATTATGCCCTCAAAAACCATTTGAGCAATGTCATCGCCAGCAACGAAATCGTAGCGGCAAAAGAGAAAGAAAGAGAGGCGTTATCGGGGTATTTGCCACAAGTCAATACAAGTATCACATTCGATGATAATATCAAACGACCGGTCTCGGTGATTCCTGCGGGGGCGTTTAGTCCAAACGAGATTCGGTTACAGTTTGGTAATCAGTACAATACCAGTGCCGTAGCCCAACTCGACCAAGTGATTTACGATAAAGCAATGATTTTGGGATTGAAAGCGGCCGAGCCAAATAATCAATTGTCAGCTTTGAAAAAAGAACAAACCCAAGAGAGCCTAACGTATAATACGGCGGCGGCGTATTTTCAGGTATTGGTGTATTTGGAGCAGGAGAAAATCACACTCGAAAACGAAAAGAAATACCGAGAATTGCTTAGTATCCTGAAATTACGATTAGAAAAAGGTGTAATCAAAAAGACCGAATTTGACCGTACACAATCAACACTTAATAACATTCTTTCGCAAAAATCCGTGATTCAAGCCAATAAAGAAGTAGCTCTCAATCGCCTCAAATATGCCATCGGGATGCCTCTTGGCGAGAGTATTAATGTGGTAGAAGTACCTAATTTAGAGCCATTTACGCAACTCGAAAGAGATTATTCGCTCGACTTGGGTAGCATCATTGATTACAAAATTCAGAGCAATACTATTCAGCTACAAGAACTCGATGTAAAACGCAAGCAAGCGGCATTTTTGCCTACGGTATCGGCTTACGGACGCTACGGAGTCCAAAGTTTCGGCAACAATTTCGGCAAGTCATTCAGCAATTGGTTCGATTATTCATCAATCGGATTCAAAGTAAATGTTCCGATTTTCAGCGGTTATCGCAAAAGTAGCCAATTAAAACAAAGCGAAATCAGTCTTTTGAATGCCCGAACCAATCAGAAACTAAGTGCCGAAGGCATGCAATTGGCGTATCAGAATTCATCTTCGGTGCTACAAAAATCGCAATCTGACCTAAAAATAAACAGAGAGAATCTGGCATTTGCCAAGGGAGTTTTTGAGAGTAGTACATTAGAATATCAAAAGGGAGTTTCGACGCTTTCGGATTTACTAAACGCCGATTATTCATATAAAGAAGCCCAAAGCAATTACGTGACATCACTTATTAGCTTTTTGAGTGCCAGACTCGAATACGAAAAATCGAAAGGAAACCTAAAAAATTATATTAATCAGTTTTAATCAAACAGAATAATGAAAAAGTCAATCATCGTAGGCGTAATATCAGTAGCATTGATTGGAATGATAGGCTACACGCTTGCCAAAAACAAGAAAAGAATTGAAGCCAATAAAGTGGTTGTTGACCGCTCTAAAATGCCAATTGCCGTAGCGACGGCTTTGGTCGAATACCAAGATTTTGACGGAAAGGTAGTTTTACCAGCCAATATCGAACTAAACAGTGAGGCTACTATCTCGATTGGCGTTCAGGGGAAAATCGAAAAACTCACGATTGATGTAGGCTCAAGAGTCGCCAAAGGACAAGTGGTGGGTCAATTAGATTCGAGATTAAAACAAATAAATCTAAAAGCTAATGAGTTGACTTTGAGTAAGTTAGAGAGAGATTTGCAGCGTAACGAAGATTTGTTTAAAGGCAATGCCGGAACCGAATTGAGTGTTGTGAATGGCAAATACGATATTGAGAATACCCGTATCCAAATCGAACAAGTAAAACAGCAAATCGCCGATGGCAATATCATTTCGCCAATCAGCGGTATCGTTACGGCTCGCAAACTAACCGCTGGCGAATTCGTGAATCCTGGTACTGTTATCGCGACGGTGGTTGACGACCGCAACCTAAAAGCGGTGGTTTATGTCAACGAAAAAGACGTTTATCAACTACGATTGGGTCAAAGAGCCAATATCACTACCGATGTTTTCCCGAATAAATCGTTTGCGGGTACAGTGAAATTTATCTCTCCGAAAGGCGACGAAAACCATAATTATCGAGTAGAACTTCAACTCAATTCGGGCGAACTCCGTGCGGGTACTTACGTGATGGTAGGCTTCGATTTGGGCGGCAAAGCAAAAGTTTTACAGATTCCAAAATTGGCATTGGTCGAAGGCGTAAAAAATCCTTATGTGTATGTGGTAAATGGCAATACGGCGAGTATCAGAAAGATTACAGTTGGACGTGAAATCGGCGAAAATATCGAGGTAATTGCTGGTTTGCAGGCAGGTGACGAGGTGATTACGAGTGGTCAGATTAACCTGATTGACGGAAGTATTATTGCGAAAACTGGTAATAAATAATTACCTCATCCCCAACCCTTCTCCTTCAAGTAGAAGGGAGGCAGAAACCCCTTCTCCTACGAGGAGAAGATGCAGGAGATGAGGTGTAAACACACTAAAAAAATGTCAATAACCGAAATATCAATCAAACGCCCGTTACTGATAACGGTCGCTTTTGTAACCTTGATTTTATTTGGGTTTATCGGATATAAGCAACTGAACTACAACCTTTTGCCAAAATTCGAGGCCAATGTCATCATGGTTCAGACAATCTATCGCGGGGCATCTTCTGAAGAGATTCAGAATACAGTTACCAAGCCAGTAGAAGAGGCCGTTTCGGCCATCGAAGGAATTGATAAAATTTCGTCAAGTTCTTCAGAAGGCCTTTCGATTGTAACGATTCAATTAAAATCAGGAATCAATACCCTCGATGCCCAACGCGATGCCGAGCGTAAGATTAACCAAATCAAGTCAACATTGCCCGATGATGCCGACGACCCAGTTGTCAATCGTTTCAATACCGACGAAATCCCCGTTTTGCGTATCAGTGCTTCGGCCAATATGTCGGAGCCAGAATTGTATGATTTAATCGACCAAAAAATCAAACCTATCTTGGCCAATGTGGCTGGTGTGGGTACGGTCAGGCTGATTGGTGGCAATGAGCGTGAGATTCAGGTAAATTTAGATAATGCCAAACTTCAAGCCTATAACATTTCGTCGGCACAAGTCAATCAAATGATTGCCAATAGCAACAGTTCGTTTCCGGCGGGTAGTGTATTGAGCAACGATAGCCGTATCTCAATCCGTTTGGATGCTAAATTGGTAAAAGTGGATGAACTCCGCAATTTGGTGATTCGTCAAAATTCTGACGGAAGCAGGGTTCTATTGAAAGACCTTGCGATAATAACCGACGGACAAACCGAAAGCAAGACCATCAACCGCAACAACGGTAAGGCAGGTATCGGTATCGAGATTGTAAAACAAGCCGATGCCAATGCCGTAAATGTGAGCAAAGCCGTAAAAGAAACGCTCGTAAAAGTCGAAAAAACGTATGCTTACAAGAATTTCCATTACGAAATCGCCGCCGACCAGTCGGTTTATACTTTGGCATCGGCCAATGCGGTTGTGTTCGATTTATTCTTAGCGATTGTCATTGTAGCGGGTGTAATGCTCTTCTTTTTGCATAGTTTTCGCAGCTCGATGTTCGTTTTGGTTGCGATTCCATCAGCCATGATTCCGACCTTCATTTTGATGTACGTCTTTGGATTTTCTCTCAATTTGATGACGCTCATGGGGCTTTCGCTCGTGGTAGGTATCTTGGTCGATGATAGTATTGTAGTTTTGGAGAATATTTACCGACACCTCGAAATGGGCAAAGGCAAAATCGAAGCCGCACTCGAAGGTCGAAACGAAATCGGATTTACGGCACTTGCCATTACGTTGGTCGATGTTGTGGTGTTTTTACCGCTCTCAATGAGTGGTGGGCTTATCGGCAATATCCTTCGTGAATTCTCTTTGGTGGTGGTTTTCTCGACCTTGATGAGTTTGTTGGTTTCGTTTACACTTACGCCGCTTTTGGCTTCGAGATGGGGCAAAGTTGAGATTTTGAGCAAATCGAGTCTTTGGGGAAGAATAAACCTCGCTTTTGAACGATTCTTAACGGGTCTCCAGCAAGACTACGGCAAGATGCTCGCTTGGGCATTAGGACACAAAAGATGGGTTTTATCGTTGATAATTCTGCTTTTTGTTGGTTCAGTGGCTTTGATTCCAGCCGGATTTATCGGAACGGCATTTACGGGTAATGGCGACCGTGGCGAGATAACCATCCAACTCGAAATGGCCCCGCAAACGCCATTGTCGCAGACCAATCTGATGACCAAACGAGTAGAAGAAATGCTACTACAAAAACCCGAAGTAGAAAAAGTTTTTGCCAATGTAGGTACACAAACGGGGGCGATGGGTTCGGGAGGTTCAAATTCTAATATTTCGGAGATTGCCGTTACATTGGTCGATAAGAAAAAACGTAGTATTTCGTCTGATGCCTTCGGTGGAATGATTCGTAACGAAATCGCTCAGATTCCGGGGGTAAAAGTTGTGATTCGCCCTGCCAGTATCACGGGTAACAGCGAGGCTCCGATTCAGATTGCAATCAAAGGTGTTGATTTAAACAAAATCAAAGAAGTTGCCGCAAGCATCAAAGAAATCGTGCGTAAGACTCCGGGTACAGATTACGTAGAATTTAGCACAAAAAGCCCCAAAACCGAAATTTCGATTCAGTTGAATCGTGATAAAATTGCACAAATGGGTTTGAGTGTTCCAGAAGTGGGCGGGGCGATTCAGTTGGCGTTTAGAGGAAACGACCAATCGAAATTTAAAGAAGCAGGTGAAGAATACCCAATTAATATTTCGTTGGAGAAATCTGATAAACGCTCGATTGATAACATCAGAGAATTATCGCTTCGCAATAGCCGTGGAGCTATCATCAAACTCAAAGATGTTGCCGATGTAACCGAAGTAGTCGGTCAAGCCGTTTTAGAACGTTCAGACCGCATGAATTCGATGAAAGTAACGGCCTCTACGGTTGGTCGCCCGACGGGTACGGTTGTAGCAGATATTCAGAAGCAAGTAGAAAAACTCAAAATGCCAGATGGTGTTATTGTCGAATACCAAGGCGAAGCCCAACGCCAAAAAGATGCTTTTGGTAGCTTAGGATTAGCTTTCGGGTTAGGTATCTTGTTGGTTTATCTCATCATGGTTGCTTTATACGAGAGTGTGGTTTATCCGTTTGTGGTACTTTTTTCGATTCCAGTGGCATTGATTGGGGCTTTGTTGGCATTGGCACTCACGATGGAATCCCTCACGATTTTTGCTATCGTAGGTCTGATTATGCTCTTGGGTTTGGTTGCCAAAAACGGTATTCTTATCGTTGATTTTACCAATCATCTCAAATCCGAGGGACTTTCGGTAAAAGAGGCTTTGGTAGAAGCAGGTAAAGAGCGTTTGCGACCAATTTTGATGACAACCATCGCCATGATTGCTGGTATGTTGCCAATTGCTTTGGCATCTGGCTCGGGTGCTGAGGTAAAAAATGGTATGGCTTGGGTGATTATCGGTGGTCTGACGAGTTCGCTGGTACTAACTTTATTTTTAGTGCCGAGTATGTACATGATTATCGAATCATTGAAAAATCGGGTGATGGGATTGGGGAATAAGAAAAAAAGAAAAAAGAATGTAGAATTGGTGACCGAATAGTCAACGAGACCTTCTCAGATACGAGAAGGTCTTTTTTTATCTCCTAAACCGATACAAATACGGAGCTTTATTGGCCGCACCCGTAAACTTCTTTTCAAGGCGTTCGAGTACGTCTAAGTCTAATATTTTCTTTTGGAAGTTGTTTCGGGCAAAAGGTTTGTCATAAACCGCTTCGTAGAGTTCTTGAACTTCTTTCATCGTGAAAGTTTCGGGTAGAAGATTGAACCCAATCAACTTTTGGTCGAGGTTTTGGCGAAGCGTTTCGAGGGCATGACTGACCATTTCGTTATGGTCCATTATCATCTTTGGTAAATCTTTTACATTATACCAATCAACCGACTCATCAAATATACCCGTTTTAGGATTCACCTTATTAATATCAACCAAAGCATAATAACCAATCGAAATAAACCTTTTTGATAGCCATACTACATCGGCTTCGTCCAACATTCCGTTCTCAGTGATTTGATTTTTTAGTTTATTTAGGTTTTGAGAAATCTCAAGATTGATACGTGTTGGTTCGCCAAATACCCTAAATTGTTCGAGATAAATATCTTTTAAACCAGTTCTTTCTTCCAGAATTCTTTTGGCGGCTTCGTCAATACTTTCTTCTTGCTTGATAAATCCGCCAGGCAGTGTCCAAAGTGGAATCTCGATATTTACCTTTGGGACCAATACTTTTAGTTCTCTTTCTCTATATCCAAAAATTACACAATCTATCGAAAGCTGATGTATGTAATTTGTCTCGTCAAATAGTTTCATGCTGATGTGTTTATTCTTTCAAATTTCGGAATGTCAAATCGCTATTGCAATATAGTTTTTATCCTCGAAAAAAACCGTTCATAAAATATTAATATTCAAAGATACAATATTAAAAAATAATATTGTCTAAAAAATAGACAATATGAAAAATCTTTTTACATTTGTTCCAGAAATCATTTTGGAGTCTTCTAATAAATCTATTTTCTCATGAAGAAAATCGTTAAAATTCTACTTTGGTCTATTCTGACAATCGTTGTGGTTCTGGTTGGGGCAATGGCGGTTTTTGTTTATAAAGTAAAACACGGTTTTCCGGTATCGTACGAGACCGAAGCCCCCAAAATTGATTTTCCTGCCGACAAACCAGCAATCTTACTTTTTTCTAAAACAACAGGCTTCCGTCATGCTGGCTCTATTGAGGCATCGAAACCTATCATCGCCGATTTAGCCAAGAAAAATGGCTGGTTTCTCTACGAAACCGAAGAAGGTGGTGTATTTAATGCCGAGCAATTATCAAAATTCAAGACCGTGATTTTTAATAATTCGACGGGTAGGGTTTTGAATGATGAACAACAGAAAAATTTAGAACAATACGTAGCAAATGGCGGAAACCTAATTGGGATTCATGGAGCGGGTGATAATTCGCACGAATGGCCGTGGTATGTCAGTAATTTGTTAGGGTCGGAGTTTTCGCATCACCCAATCAAACCCCAATTTCAGAAAACCGATGTGTTGCAAGATGCCCAAGCAGATAGCTTGATAACTGCTCAGATTCCGCAACCGTGGAGCCATACCGATGAGTGGTATGTGTTTTTTGAAAATCCTCGCAAAAAAGGCTTCAATATTTTATATACAATCAACGGAGAAACGATTAATCCGAGTGGAAATATTCCTCTTTTAGCCAGCGATAAAAATTTTGGAATGGGCAAAGACCATCCTGTGGCTTGGTGCAAGCAGATTGGCAAAGGCAAAACATTTTACACTTCGATGGGGCACGACGAAAGCACTTGGAAAGACCCAAATTTTGTACGATTGATTGAAAACGGTATTAAATGGACGATGAAATAATTACTAAAAATATTAATTAAACGAATCAATTACAATTACATGAAAAAACAGCGTACAACAATCATAAAAGGGCTTTTGAAGTCGGTTTTTATGTTGTTTTTGGTCAATTCTCTGTTTGCACAAACCAAAATCAATGTGTTAGTTTTTAGCAAAACGGCGGCGTTCAGGCATCAGTCTATCGAGGCAGGTAAAAAAGCCTTAGATAAAATGGCTAAAGAAAAAGGCTTTGGGGTGAGTTTTACAGAAGATGCAAGTCTGTTTACGGAAGCAAATTTGAAGAAATTCAATGCCGTTATTTTCTTAAATACAACGGGGGATATTCTAAACAACGAACAGCAAAATTCGTTTGAGCGATACATTCAAGCGGGTGGGGGCTATGTGGGTATTCACGCCGCCACCGATACCGAGTATGATTGGCCTTGGTATAATAAATTGGCTGGTGCATGGTTTCTCGACCACCCAATGCCCAATAATGTGCAAAAAGGTAGGTTTTATGTAACAAAAAAGAACGAACTAACCGCAGGTATGCCCGACGAGTTTGAGCGTTCGGATGAGTTTTATAGCTTCAAAGATATTTCGCCAAAAATCAATGTGGTTGTAAAAATTGATGAAAAATCATATCAAGGAGGCAAAAACGGTGCTGACCACCCAATTAGCTGGTTTCAAGAATTCGAGGGCGGACGCTCATTTTATACTGCCATGGGGCATACAGATGAAACTTTCGCCGAACCACTTTTCTTGAATCATCTTTGGGCTGGTATCAAATATGCTGCTGGTGGCGAAGCACCAAAACCATTAGATTTCTCGAAGGCTCGCCCAGAAGAAAATCGTTTTACGAAAGTTGTTTTGGAAGAAAAACTCGATGAGCCAGTCGAGCTAATTTTACTTGATAACGACCGTGTACTTTTCATCCAACGTAAAGGTGAAGTAAGACTTTATAATACTAAGACTAAAACCCTAAAAACGATTGCTAAACTTCCTGTAAGCCTTAAATATGTAAACCGTGAAGGAAAAGAATCGGTAGCAGAAGATGGACTTTTAGGTTTGAATAAAGACCCTAATTTCGCTCAAAATCACTGGATTTACATGTATTATTCGTCTTTGAAAGGTTCATACAACGTACTTTCAAGATTTACTATGAAAGGCGACGAGATTGATTTGAGTTCTGAAAAAGAAATGCTGAAAGTAGAAACCCAACGTGAAGAATGCTGCCACACGGGCGGTTCGATTGATTGGGATAAATCAGGTAATTTGTACCTTTCTACGGGAGATAATACCAATCCTCACGCCTCGAATGGTTATAGCCCAAGCGATGAACGCCCAGGAAGAAGTCCGTGGGATGCTCAAAAATCTTCGGCCAATACCAACGATTTACGTGGTAAAATTCTAAGAATTAAACCACAGCCAGATGGCACTTATACTATTCCAGAAGGAAATCTTTTTCCGAAAGGAACAGATAAAACTCGTCCAGAAATTTACACGATGGGACACCGCAACCCTTATAGAATTGCGGTTGATAAAAGAACTGGAAAATTGTATTGGGGCGATGTGGGGCCTGATGCTTCAAAAGCAGACCCGAATCGTGGTGCAGCAGGAACTTGTGAGTTTGGACAAGCTTCAACGGCTGGAAATTATGGTTGGCCGCATTTTGTGGGCGATAACAAAGCCTACAATAAATTTGATTTTGCGACTAATACTTCTGGTGCTAAGTGGGATTATCTGAAACCGATGAATACTTCGCCAAACAACACTGGTTTGATTCAATTACCCGAAGCAAAGGGAGCGATGATTTGGTATTCGTACGCCAACAGTCAAGAATTTCCCTTGCTGGGTGCGGGCGGTTGTAACCCAATGTCGGGTCCGGTTTATTACAAAGCCGATTTTCCAACGGCCAACCGAGCATTTCCTAAATATTACGATGGAAAACACTTTATCTACGAATGGATGCGTGGTTGGATAATGGCCGTAAGTTTCGATAAAGATGGAAATTATGCTTCGATGGAGCGTTTTATGCCAAGCTACAAATTCAGTAATCCGATGGATATGGAGTTTGCCGAAAATGGTGATTTATACATGCTCGAATACGGTAGTGGCTGGTTTACGGCCAATGATGATGCTCGCTTGATTCGCATCGAATATAATGGCGGAAATCGTAAGCCACAAATCCAAGTGGCGGCTAATCAAATGGGCGGAGCTATTCCTTTCAACCTAAAATTAAGTGCAAAAGGCACAACAGATGCCGATGGCGATGCCTTGAAATATACTTGGAAGCTTACTTCAAAAAATGGTTTCGTGAAAGTGATTCCTACGCAAGATGCTAACCTGACACTCACAAAGGCTGGTGTTTATAAAGCAACACTTACAGTTGATGATGGAAAAGGTGGAATCAACTCACAATCAATGGAAATTACGGCAGGAAACGAACCTCCAGTATTGAGCCTTGATATGCCAAAAGCCAATAAGAGTTTTTACATTGCCAATAAATCATTCGACTACGAAATCAAAGTAAAAGATAAAGAAGATGGCGAGTTGGATAATGGAATTTCGCCTGAAAACGTAGCAGTAAATATTGATTATTTGGCCGAAGGTTTCGATAAAAATATGATTGCTATGGGGCACCGCTCGGCGGATGCAAGTGCAGCTTATGCCACTGGTAAGAAATTGATTGAAGGTAGCGACTGTATGGCCTGCCACAAAAAAGATTCAAAATCTATCGGACCAGCTTATCGTGAAGTGGCATTGAAATACAAAGGCGATAACAAAGCTCTTGAAACACTTACTAAGAAAATCATTTCGGGTGGAAGTGGCGTTTGGGGCGAAACTGCCATGGCGGCACACCCACAAATTTCTACAGCTGATGCCTCTGAAATGGTAAAATATATCTTGAATATCGCCAACGAAAAACCAAAATCTTCATTGCCAGTAAAAGGTTCATTCACAACCAAAGCCCCTGCATCTGATAAAAACAAGGGTGTGTATATTGTGCGTGCTGCCTACGAAGACCAAGGTGCAAATGGTTTACCAGCCTTGAAATCGGAGCAAAGTTTTGTGTTGAGAAATTCGAAAATCGACCCACACGGATTCGACGATTATGTGGATATTAACAAAATGGCTTTTGGTGGAAACAACTTGGCAATTCCTTCAAAATCAGGGGCTTACATGATTATGAAGCAAGTGGATTTGACAGGCGTTTCAGAAATCCAAGTAGCAGCAACCGCACCGAAACCACAATTGGGGGCCGTAGGAGGAACGGTTGAAGCACGTTTGGGTAGCCCGACTGGTCCATTGCTTGGGCGTTCGGCTTTCTTGGAGCCTTCCGAAAAAATGGATTTCACGCCAAAATCGGTTTCAGTGCCAATTCAATTACCAAATAATTTGGATGGAAAACTGCAAGATGTTTATGTAGTTTTCACAAACACAAAAGCAGAATCAGGTTCGTTAATGGTGGTAATGGGTCTTGAATTTAAAATGGCTTACGAAAGCTCATTGAAAGAACCTGTGAAAGTAGAGGCATCGGCCGCCAATGATTTCTTTGTAGGAAAATGGGCAACCAAAATGATTGGTACACCAGCCGGAGATGTTTCGATTGATATTATATTTGAAAGAAACAATGGTGTGCTTTCGGGCAAAATGATTTCTCAACAAATGGGAAGTCAAGCTTTCGAAAAAGTTGAAGAAGTTGATGCCGAAAAAGTCAAAGTATTTTTCTCAGCCAATGGTATGAGTCTCAACATGGAACTCAACAAAGAAGATGCCGATAACCTAAAAGGCAAACTCATGGGTATGATTGAGGTAAAAGGTAGTAGAGTGAAGTAACACTCATGGCATCATTCAAAGTGATGCCATGAATTAAATTAAATTTTCAAACAACCTAAATATACGTGGCGACGTACCGCAATAAAAATGAAAAAACTAAGTGCAATCATCGTTCTTTTTGTATTGGGTCTTACTTTCAATACATTTGCTCAAACAACTACAACTCCTGCCAACGATTTTTATCTGGGAAAATGGGAAATTACCATTTTTGGAACTCCGCAAGGTGATGCCAAATTTACGGCAACAATTACTCGTAAAGATGGTAAGTTAGTAGGTGAAATGACCAACCCAGCCGACCCAAATGCCGGTACAGCACCAATGACCAACGTAGAAGAAGCCGACGGTAAAATGACGGTTTATTTTTCGGCAAGTGGTTATGATTTGAATATCCCCTTTGAAAAAGTGGATGATGATAACCTAAAAGGAAGTTTGATGGGGATGTTCGACTGCAAAGCGGTGAGAGTTAAGCAATAATATTTTAAAAGTTAAATTCTCCTATGGCGGATTCTCATTGAGTAATCCGCTTTTTTATTGTTTGATTTTCGTAAGTTTTGATTTGAATTTTGTTTAACTCAAGCAAGTATTTGATTGTATTTTTGCAGAAAAATTAATTCCTACCTTTATAAAATGTACTTTTTTTATCGAAATACTATCTTAAATAAAATCTGCTTATTACTTCTTTTTTGTAATACTGCAATTTTTGCCCAAAAAGCAGATTCGCTTAAAAAAACTGAACCGTTGCATGCTTCTGCCAATATTCAAATTACGAATAATGGCGTATCACTTTTCCCTAATTTAATGCTCGGTAAACCTGCCACGATTATCAATTTGACGGTTGGAAAAAAACATATTTTCTTCGAACCCGAGCTTCGTTGGCGACTCAACGGAGAACCTTGGTCTTACATTTTTTGGCTGAGATACCGCTCGAAACGTACCGAACATTTTAGCTGGCACGCAGGAGCACACCCATCGTATGTTTTGCGTTCGACGTCTGTGAGTATCAACGGTAAAACCGAAAACCGTTGGGTTTCGCAACGTTATTTTGCAGGTGAGTTTGTGCCTGTTTGGCATCAATCTTCCAAGTTTTCATTAGGCTTGCACTTACTTGCTTCCAAAGGTTTAGACCCGTATGCCATTAAAAAAAGTTCTTATGTTTCGCTCCAACCACGCTTTCCGAATATCGGAATCTCGAAAAACTATTATTTAGGCTTTTTTCCACAGGTTTTCCATCTGACTTTAGATGATAAAAAAGGCTATTATTACAGCCACCTGATAAGTATTAATAAGAAAAAAATGCCCGTTTATCTCTCATCAATATTCACCTACAAACTGAATTCTACGATTGCGGGTGATAACGTTGTTTGGAATGTTGCACTGAATGTAAAACTGTAAAATTATGAATAGTGGTTTTGAGTCCTTAGAAGATTTTTATAAACGCAAATTCCATTGGATTCCCGAAAATCTGAGTAAAGACATCGGGCATGTGAATGTGTTTCGTTTACCGCATCCTGCCAACAAGCCCGTGCCATATCGCCGCCGTGATTTTTTCAAAGTTACACTGTGCCGAGGCAACAGCCGTATTCATTATGCCGATAAAGTTTTTTCGTTTGAGAAACAAGCCCTTGTTTTCTCAAATCCTTTCATTCCGTATAAGTGGGAACATATCGAAACAGAGGTTTCGGGCTTTTATGTGATTTTCAATGCTAATTTTTTTAATCAATTCGGCACTCTGATACAGTACGAAGTGTTTCAACCTGTGGGTACGCATGTTTTTGAATTAGACGATGTGCAGTTTGAATATTTATGTGGAATCTTTGGGAAAATAGAAACCGAATTGAGTTCGGAGTATATTCATAAGTACGATGCCATCAGAAATCAGATTTACGAGCTGATACATTTTGCCATGAAAACCCGCCCCTCAACACTCATTGAGCAGCTACCGATTAATGCTTCGCAGCGAATTTATTGGCTATTTTTGGAATTACTCGAACGCCAGTTTCCGATTGACGAAAACCATACGGAAATAAAATTACGAACCGCATCAGATTTTGCTGAACAACTCAATGTGCATGTCAATCACCTCAATCGGGCCGTAAAAGAAACAAGTAGTAAAACTACTTCAAACCTGATTGCCGAACGCCTCCTCCAAGAAGCCAAAATCATGCTCAAACAAAGCAAATGGAATGTTTCGGAGATTGCTTATTCGCTTGGTTTTCAAGAAGTTACACATTTTAATAATTTCTTCAAGAAACACACCGAAATGAGTCCGGTTAAGTTTCGGAAGGAGTTTTGAGGGGCATCCCTGCCTTTGAATTCTACAGCATTCCTTCATAAAAATGTAAAATCTTACACTTTTTCCAATGAAAAAATGTGTTTTAATACATTTTTATGAAGGAAAGTCCTTTTTGAGATGTAAATTCTGATGTATCAGTAAATAAATATGCTGTTTATAAGTGTACTATTAACACGAATAAAGTTTTAGCGAATGATTGAATTCTAAAATTGATTGATATATTTGTTTTATGAATTATTTAGATATTGTCGATAATCTGTAGAAATAGGACCTTGCCGATAAACGACTTGCTTTCAACGCTGACTCAAATGATTTTTTAAATAAAAACTGCGAAAATCTGCGTTAAATTTGTTTATCTGCGTCATCTGCGGTTTTAAAATTTTTATTGCGACAACATTCTCATAGTTGCGTTTGTTTTAGTAATCAATTCAACCTTAATAATTAACAATGAACAGACGAGAAGTCATAAAAAATGTAGCCTTGATGTTGGGTGGAGCGTTCTCTGCACCAACACTCATGGCTATGGATAATTGGGAAAATGCTACAAAACCCAATGCCAGCGGAGTTGCATTCAGCTTATCCGAAACTCAACAAAAAATCGTTGCCGAAATTGCCGAATTAATCATTCCTAAAACCGATACAGTGGGTGCGAAAGACGTTGGTGTGCCTGCATTTATCGAAATGATGTTGAAAGATTGCTATAAAGCACCTGAGCATCAGAGTTTTATGGAAGGCTTGGCTTCGATGGAGAAAGTAAAGTTTCTTGACTTAAATACTGATGAAAGAAGAGGAGTTTTGAAACTTTTGGAGCAAGAAACCAAGAAAATTACCAGCAAAACTCCTCCATTTTGGCGATTAATAAAAGAACTCACGCTGCTTGGCTACTTCACTTCGGAGGCTGGTTTGAAAGCTTCTTTTGAATATGTGCAGATTCCGGGAAAACTCGAACTCATCAAGTTAAAACCCAATCAAAAAGCATACGCTTACTGATTTACGATTTTTGATTTACGATTTTAAAGATTAATTATTCTTCAAAGAACTCGTAAATCGAATCAATCGTAAATTTATTCAACCTAAATAATTAAAAAATCATGAACTTAAATATAAAAGCAAATAAAAATAATACATTCGATGCCATTGTTGTTGGTTCGGGAATGTCGGGTGGATTTGCGGCGAAAGAACTAACCGAAAGAGGGCTGAAAGTTTTGATGATAGAGCGTGGCCATGAAATTAAGCACATCGAAGGCTACGATACCGCCATGAAACAACCGTGGGAAATCGAACATCGAGGACGAACTTCTAATATTTCGGCCGAAGAACGTTGGGCAAATAGCCGTTTTTGGGGACTTGGAAGCGAAGAAGTAGTCAATCATCTGACAAACGATAAAGAAAACCCATACATCGAAAAACGCCCTTTCGACTGGATTCGTGCCTACCATACTGGCGGAAAATCAATGCATTGGGGGCGTCAGTCGTACCGATGGGGAAAACATGATTTTGAAGCCAATGCCAAAGAAGGCATCGGAATCGACTGGCCGATTCGCTACGAAGATTTAGAGCCGTGGTACACGCACGTTGAGAAATTTGTGGGCGTATCTGGGCAAAAAGAAGGTTTAGAAGTATTGCCCGATGGGCATTTCTTACCAGCCATGCCTTTGTTTGCTCCCGAAGTTCATTTTAAAAACAAAATGCTCGAAAGATTCAATCGCCCCGTAACGGTTGGGCGAGTGGCAAACCTTACCCAACCGCAAGATATTCATACTTCTTTGGGGCGTGCTTCTTGTCAGTACAGAAATAAATGCCAAAGAGGTTGCCCGTATGGTGGGTATTATAGTTCGTTGTCTGGTTCAATTCCTGCGGCGATGCGAACCAATCGTTTGAGTATTTTGCATGATTCGATAGTAGCTGAAATCATCTACGACGAGCAGAAAAAACGAGCTACTGGTGTGAAAATTATCAATCAAAACACCATGCAAACCGAAGAGTTTTTTGCTAAAATAATCTTCTTAAATGCGGGTTCTATCAATACGGCGGCTTTGATGCTCAACTCAAAATCGAATCGTTTCCCAAATGGATTCGGTAATGACAGCGACCAAGTAGGTAGAAATCTGATGGACCACCAATTAGGTTCGGGAGCTCAGGCAACGGTTGAGGGCTTTGAAGATGATTATGTGTATGGCCAACGCCCAAATGCGATGTATATTCCAAGATTCAGAAACTGGGGCAATGATAAACAAACAGCGTATTTGAGAGGTTTCGGCTATCAAGGAGGAGCAAGCCGTGAAGGTTGGGAAAGTGGAGCTAACAAAGATGGCTTTGGGGCAGATTTTAAGCAAAGCTTAACCAAGCCCGGCCCTTGGTCAATTCGTATTGGTGGTTTTGGTGAAATTTTACCCTACCCTAACAACAGAATTTACCTCGACCCTGAGAAAAAAGATAAATGGGGCATTCCGATGATTGTGACCGATGCTGCTTTTGTCGAAAACGATTGGGCCATGCGTAAAGATATTATTGCGTCGGCCGTAGAAATGCTCGAAACAGCAGGCTTTAAAAATGTTACGCCTTATGACCGTCCGACGCACATGGGCTTGGGCATACATGATATGGGAACTGCCCGCATGGGTCGTGACCCTAAAACTTCGGTCTTGAATGCCTTCAATCAAGTACATGATTGCAAAAATGTATTCGTAACCGACGGTGCTGCCATGACTTCGGCCTCGTGTGTGAACCCATCAATTACTTACATGGCACTCACGGCTCGTGCAGCTGATTATGCGGTGAAGGCTTTGAAGAAAAGAGATATTTGATTTTAAGTAGCCATGAATTGGGGTCGCTTTGATGTTTTGATTCGTGGCGAAAATCTCATTTTTGTTTTTTAAAGTATAATCAGTTCTTATGCAAATCGTACCTAATACCCTGTAAACTAAATTAGTATGATTTTTTTTCTCGCAGATTCCCGCTGATTTAGTAACGCAGATATTCGCTGATTACTCATTCATTGATAGTTTGCGACCGTCCGCGGTTGCAGGAAAAATTGAATGTACTTAGTTTACAATGTACTTATTTGATTTTCGTAAGTTTCTGTTTGAAAAGAGTTATTTTCTAAGGCTTTTTTTATAGATTTTTGTATTGTGAACTATTCACTCACTCTATTACTTGCACTCACTCATTAAATCATGGCAAAATATTCTCTAAAAATCAACGGAAAAACGCAACAAGTAGATGTTGACCCATCAACTCCGATTCTTTGGGTTTTGCGTGACCACCTAAATATGCCCGGCACCAAGTTTGGCTGTGGCATGGCTCAATGTGGAGCTTGTACCGTTCATCTTGATGGAAACGCTGTTCGTTCTTGCAGTTTACCAGTATCGGCGGTTGGGAAATCAGCCATTACAACTATCGAAGGTTTATCTGCAAATGGTACGCATCCCGTTCAAAAGGCTTGGCTCGAACACGATGTGGCTCAGTGTGGTTATTGTCAATCTGGACAAATCATGTCGGCAGCGGCATTACTGAAAAGTAACCCAAATCCTACTGATGAAGATATTGACAATGCTATGAGCGGTAATATTTGTCGTTGTGGAACCTATTTGAGAATTAAAGAAGCAATTAAAACGGCGGCTAAAACATCAAACACTAAATAAGAAAAGACTATGAAAAATATAAAATCACAAAGTAGAAGAGATTTTTTAAGGTCTTCGGCTCTGGCAGGAGGTGGTTTGATGCTTAGTTTCAGTTGGTTCTCAGAAGCAAAAGCAGCTGAAAAAGTAGAAGCATTTAACCTCGCCGACCAATGGTCTGAATTGGCGGCCTACATCAAAATCACGCCTGATAATGTAGTGAAAATTTTAGTGCCAAACCCCGAATTTGGTCAAAACGTAATGACCTCATTGCCGATGATGGTGGCCGAAGAGTTGGATGTAGATTGGAAAGATGTGGTGGTAGAAATGGGTACGCACGATAATCTGAAGTATGGACCACAATTTACGGGTGGAAGTAATTCAATAAGAATGTACTGGAAGCCACTCCGAAATGCAGGAGCAGCCGCCCGCCAAATGCTTATCGAAGCGGCCGCTCAAACTTGGGGTGTTTCGGCAACAGAAATTACAACCAAAGCAGGTGTTTTGTCTCATTCGAGCGGGAAAACTGCAAAATATGGCGAAATGGCCGCGAAGGCAGCTACATTGACTGTTCCGAAAGAGGTGAAGTTGAAAGCCCCAAAAGATTTTTCGATTGTTAGAAATTCAAAGAAAAATACCGAAGGCTTGAAAGTAGTTACTGGTAAACCACTTTTCGGAATGGATTATCGAGTAGATGGAATGTTGATAGCCATGATTCAACATCCACCTGCATTCGGTATGAAACTAAAGTCTTTTGATGCAACTGCTGCCAAAAAAATGCCGGGTATCAAAGATGTGTTTAGTTTCAAACTCTATGATGATGGTTTTGAACAAGCTGGTTTCGATACCCGTACTTTTAATGAAATGATTGCTATTGTGGGAAATTCTACTTGGGAAGTAATGAATGCTCGCAAGAAAATCAATGCTCAATGGGAAGCCGCTGGTGAACTAAAAGAGACCGTGATGGGCAGAGGTGGAAAAACTGAGAAAGTAGTACCTGGCAGATTGGAAACAACAAGCCAACAATTTGAGCTGATGGCTGAATATGCCAAGAAACCAGCTCAACAATTAAGAAAAGACGGCGACCCAGAAACAGCTTTCAAAAATGCCGCTCAGATAATTGAGCGTACTTACAATGCTCCGTTTTTGGCACATAATACCATGGAACCGATGAACTTTTTCGCTCATGTAGAAGCAGATAAGGCATTGGTTGCGGGGCCAATACAAGCACCGGGTTGGATGGAACCAACACTCATCAAACTACTGAATTTACCAGCCGATAAAATCGAAATCCAAATGACCCGCATGGGTGGAGGTTTTGGTCGTAGAGCGTATGCCCAATATGCCTACGAAGCTGCCAGAATCTCACAGAAAATGAAAGCTCCTATCAAATTGATATACACCCGTGAAGATGATATGACTTACGGAATCTATCGCCCCATGTACACGGCAACTTATCGTGCGGCACTCGATGCCAACAAAAATTTGATAGGTTTTCATGTCATTGGTGGTGGTATTCCCGAAAACCCCGTTCATGCCAATCGTTTTCCTGCGGGTGCGGTAGATAATTATTTAGCCGAAGGCTGGGAGATTCCTTCAAACATCACCATTGGTGCATTTAGAGCACCACGTTCCAACTTCAATGCCGCAGCCGAGCAGTCATTCTTGGATGAAGTTGCCGAAGCAATGGGAAAAGACCCCATCCAAATGCGTTTAGATTTATTGAAACGTGCCAAAGAAAATCCAGTTGGCAAAAACAACGATTATGATGCCAGCAGATATATTGGTGTTTTGGAATTATTGAAAGAAAAATCAGGTTGGGGAAAACCCGAAAATGCTGGCAAGAAACGTGGGGTTGCTGCTTATTTCTGTCATGCTTCTTACGCAGGCCATGTAGTAGATATGGTGATGCGAGATGGACAACCGTACGTAGAATCAGTAACTTCTGCCGTTGATTGTGGGGTAGTTGTAAACCCAGATGCTGCCCGAAACATGGTACAAGGTGCAGTGGTTGATGGCATCGGACAGTCATTTTATGGGGCATTGACCCATAAAGACGGTGTTCCTGAGCAGAATAATTTCCATAATTATCGCATGATTCGCCATAATGAAGCACCTAAAAAGATAGATGTTCATTTTGTAGAAAATGACATCGACCCAACTGGTCTTGGCGAACCTCCGTTCCCACCAGTATTTGGGGCAGTGGCCAATGCTTTGTTCAAGACTACGGGCCAACGCTATTATAATCAGCCGTTTATGAGTGAGCAGCCGAAGGCTAAGTCGTAATATGGATTGATATTTTTTGCCACGAATGCACAAATTTTTACGAACTTTATTTGTGTGTTCGTGGCATTTTATTGCTCTTGAAACTACTAAAAACAACCCCGTTTGAATATCGTAAGTTTCTGTTTGAAATTGGTTACAAAACCTACTCAAAGATTCAGAACTTTGTTGAAGATAAATCATTGTAAAATATGCAAAAAAGAAAATTAGGAAATCAGGGTCTTGAAGTATCAGCAATTGGGTTGGGTTGTATGGGTATGAGCTTTTCGTATGCTCCTTTTCCTCCGAAAGAAGATTCGATAAATTTAATCAGAAATGCTGTTGAGCAGGGCGTTACTTTTTTTGATACTGCCGAAGTTTATGGGCCGTATGATAACGAAGAAATTGTTGGCGAAGCCCTAAAGCCTTTTAAAAATCAGGGAGTTATTATAGCTACAAAATTCGGTTTTGATATTCAAGATGGGAAAATGGTGGGTGTAAATTCTCACCCAGAAAATATCCGTAAGGTAGTGGATGCTTCTTTGAAAAGATTAGGTGTTGAGTGCATAGATTTACTCTATCAGCACCGAGTTGACCCTAAAATTCCTATCGAGGATGTAGCAGGTACTGTAAAAGATTTGATTCAGGCAGGAAAAGTGAAGTATTTTGGCCTTTCGGAAGCTGGAGCAAATACCATTCGTAAAGCTCATGCGGTTTTACCAGTTTCGGCTTTGCAAAGTGAATACTCACTCTGGACTCGAAATCACGAAACCGAAATCATTCCAACTATCGAAGAATTAGGTATTGGTTTTGTGCCATTTAGCCCACTCGGAAAAGGCTTTCTGACAGGTACTATCGACGAAAATCGAAAGTTTGAGCCACAAGATATTCGGGCAGTAATACCGAGGTTTACCGAAGAAGCTCGCATTGCCAACAAAGCACTGGTTGATGTAATCACAGGTTTTGCACAAAAACATAATGCTACTAATGCACAAATTGCACTCGCTTGGGTTTTGGCACGAAACCCTATGACAGTTCCGATTCCGGGAACTACGAAACTGCACCGTTTGACTGAAAACATTGGTGCCGTCAATGTTCAACTTTCGGCAGCAGAACTTGATGAATTAACGAAGGCATCGGAGGCTGTAAAAGTTGTAGGAGCAAGATATACCGAAGCTCAAGAAAAAGCTACGGGCTTGTAATTCCTTTTAGTCATTCAACGAATAAATGTACCCAACGCCCTGCGTACCATTGGCAAGTTTGTATTGTGCCAAAATACGTTTATATTCAACTCCCTCAAAATCATCTAAGGCTTGCCAGTTTTGAGGGAGTTCTTCCGAAGTCAATATAAATGCTTGAATATCAGTACTTTCTTCTGTCGAGCAATGCTTAAAACCATTATATCCTAATTCGGCACCCCATCCTTTGCTTACTAATTTCCCTCGTACAATACCTTCGTGCCATGTACCTCTGATATGCTCAACTTTATGATGGTTGAGACGATTCGGGGCGAGTGTTCCGTAAACGATAAAATGTTTTTCGGGTTGGAATATCTGCAAAAAAGTTTTTTCCGATTCAGTTAAAATTAAATCTGGAAAACTGCCCAGTTTTATATTGATGCTGTGAATTAGCTTGTCAGTATCCATAGTTTTAAGGTTGCGAACAATTTTATTTCAAAGGTACTAAGATTTTAGATGCCCAAAAAGTATCATTTATTAGCATTATATCAATAGCGAATAGGATTTAGTTTATATACATTTGTTGGAAATTAATTCCCTAATTTCCCTATGACAGACCCTATACTTATAATGCTTATCGGAATGGCCATTGTGGTCGGTGGAATCATCAAGTTTAAGCTACATCCTGTATTATCTCTACTTTTGGCTGCCATCGTCGTAGCGATTCTGACACCCACGGCATCTGTCGAACAGTTTTTCATAGCCAAAGGTGGTTCAGAAGCCGATGCTCTCAAATTAGCCCATAAAAGCATTGGCGAAAGAATCGCCACCGAATTTGGCAATACGTGTGCCAAAATAGGTATTCTGATAGCTATGGCGGCCATCATCGGCAAAGCTATGCTCGATAGCGGTGCTGCCGAAAAAATCATCAGAGCCATGCTTAAAGTTACGGGCGAAAAAAATGCTCCTATTGGCTTTATTTTGAGTAGTTTCTTTCTTACAATTCCAGTTTTTGTGGATACTGTTATTTTCTTAATGATGCCTTTGGCAAAAGCAATGGGAATGCGATTGAAGAAGAACTATTTGCTTTTGGCACTTTCGGTAATTGCAGGGGCGGTAATGGCAAATTCGTATGTACCTCCATCGCCAGGCCCTTTGTTTTTGGTCGGAGCAATGAACGTACCCATTGGCTTGATGATGATTTGCGGTTTGATTCTGGGATTATGTACGATTACCGTAGGCTACTTTATTGCCGTATTTCTCAATAAAAAATTTGATATTCCATTGCGAGATTCGCCCGATGCTCGTCTCGAAGACATCAAAGCCATTGCCGAAAAAGACGACAAAGAATTACCTTCTTTGGGATGGGCTTTGCTTCCGGCATTGTTTCCGTTGGTTACAATTTGTATCCGTTCGGCAATTGAGGCTTTTCATAAATCAGCCACGCCAATTACCAATTCTGCATTTATCAATAAGATTTTAGATGTAATCCTTTTCTTTGGCGATAAAAATATTGCCATCATCACGGGTGCGTTGTTTGCTTTGTGGGTGCTTACGATGCAGAAAAAAACAACCAAAGAAAAACTTTTGGCATTTACCTCAACGGCATTGGCAAGCGGTGGAGGCATCATCTTGATTACTGCCGCTGGTGGAGCTTTTGGTGGAATGTTGCAACAGACGGGCATTAGCAGTAGAATCGCTGATTTGACCAAAGACTACCAAATGGCATTGATTCCGTTGGCGTTTTTTATCACAATGGTTGTTCGCACGGCACAAGGTTCGGCAACGGTCGCTTTGATAACCGCCTCTGGAATTTTGGCAGGAATGGCACAAAATGCCAATTTGGGTTTTCATCCAGTTTATTTATGTTTGGCTATTGGGAGTGGAGCAAAACTCATTCCGTGGATGAACGATGCAGGTTTTTGGATTATGTGTAAAACTTCAAATCTTACCGAACAAGAAGCCCTCAAAACGATTGCCCCCATGCAAAGTTTGATGGGTTTGACCGGTGTGATTCTGACAATGATTGCCGCTTGGTTATTTCCGATGGTGTAAAATTTTAATCTAAAATATACTTTTATGAAAGAAAACTCATATTCGAAGATGTCAACCGAGCAGCTCAAAAAAACTATTGGGGTTAGTTCTGCAATAACAGGAATGTTAGGAGTGATGCTTCTGATTTTGGCCGGGATGGCTATTTACAACAAAGTTCAAGAAAACAATGGTTCTTTGTCGATTGCTGTTCCATTAGCTCTTTCTCCAATACTTTTTCTAAATCTTGTCAATATCAAGAATATGAAAGACGAATTGAAGAAAAGAGAGAATCAATAGAAAAAAGGCAAATTATGTGGGAGCTTACGGGAGTGATTTAAAAAATGATTACAGCTTGGTGTAAGTTCAGACTGTAAACATCGAAATGTAATTAATCTTATTTCAAAATTTTAATTATCAAAGAAATGAAAGAAAATTCATTTGAAAAAATGACTACGGAGGAATTGAAAAAAGGGATTAAAACAAACAATCTCGTTAGTGGATTACTGGGGGGAATGCTTCTTGTTTTGATATGCCTGAATATCTTCAATATCATCAACGGTAATTCAGGATTTACTTCATTAACAATTCCTGTTGCACTTCTTCCGATTCTATTATTGCCCATAAATAATCTTAATAAAATGAAGAGCGAATTAAAGAAAAGAGAAGCAATAGATATGAATAGATAGAAATGCAAAATATAGTAATAAAAACAAGCCCCAAAGACAATGTAGCCATCGTAGCGAATCCAACTGGATTGAAGCGTGGTGCAATTGTGTTGGATGGAGTGGTTCTCGAAGAAGATATTCCGATGGGGCATAAAGTAGCCTTAAAATCTTTTAATGAAGGAGATGAGGTTATTCGTTACGGTCAAATCATCGGTTATGCTAATAGATTGATTGAAAAAGGAAGCTGGGTAAACGAAAGCAACATCAGTATGCCACAGCCTCCGAAATTAGAAGATATTAAATATTTTCTACCTCCCCTCTCCATTGAGGAGAGGGGGCTGGGGGGTGAGGTATTTACCTTCCAAGGCTACCGCAACCCAGATGGCAGCGTAGGCACCAAAAACATTTTAGGTATTACCACGAGTGTACAATGTGTTGCTGGAATTACAAATTTCATCGAAAATAAAATCAGAAAAGAGTTATTGCCACTTTATCCGAATGTTGATGATGTCGTAGCTTTCAATCATAGTTATGGTTGTGGAATTGCGATTGATGCTCCTGCTGCCATTATCCCGATTCGTACCATCAAACACATTGCCCAAAATCCAAATTTTGGAGGCGAAATCATGATTATTGGCTTGGGTTGTGAGAAGCTTAGACCTGAAAGGTTATTGCCAAATTCGGATTTAGGATTTGGGATTTCGGATAAAATAGGAATCAACTCCCAATCCGAACTCCCCAATCCGAATTCCCAAATTATTTTTTTACAAGATGAACGCTTCGAGGGTTTTTACGAAATGGTGGATGGTATTATGGAAATGGCTGAAAAACATCTCAAAAAACTCAATCAACGTAAACGAGAAACTTGCTCGGTGGCTGATTTGGTGGTTGGAATGCAATGTGGCGGAAGCGATGCTTTTTCGGGTCTGACGGGGAATCCCGTAGCTGGATTTGCAGCGGATTTGATTGTAAAAGGTGGGGGAACGGTGTTTTTCTCAGAAGTTACCGAAGTGCGAGATGCCGTACATTTGCTTGTACCTCGTTGCGAAAGTGCCGAAGTTGCCCAAAAACTCAAAGACGAAATGGCTTGGTATGATAATTACCTTAGTCAAGGGCAAGCCGACCGCAGTGCCAATACAACCCCTGGCAATAAAGGAGGTGGATTGAGTAATATTGTAGAAAAAGCCCTTGGTTCGGTTGTAAAATCTGGAACGAGTCCGATTGTAGATGTGGTATCACCGGGTGAGAAAGTACGCAAAAAAGGACTAAATTTTGTAGCAACTCCCGCCAGTGATTTTGCCTGTGGAACGCTCCAATTGGCCGCAGGCATGAATATGCACGTATTCATTACGGGTAGGGGTACGCCTTATGGCTTAAATATGGTTCCTGTCATTAAAGTAAGTTCAAATTCAAAATTGGCGAATCGTTGGCATGATTTGATTGATTTTGATGCAGGTCCAGTGGCTTTCGGACAAAAAACTATCGAAGAAATGGGCTGGGAATTATTTCACCTAATTCTTGAAATTGCCAGCGGAAATAAAAAAGTAGCAACCGATAAGCTGGGGCTTTATAATGATTTGGTTTTGTTTAATCCTGGGCCTTTAACGTAAATAAATGCCACGAATACACAAATTAAATTCGTGTATTCGTGGCAAAATAAAATTTAACAAACAATGAAATTTCCAAAAATCAAAGAATTCCACATTACCCCTATTGCGGTGGTTGACCCTCCGTTGCTGAATGCCGCTGGGCTTCATGCACCTTATGCATTGCGTACGGTTGTTGAATTGGTAACAGAAGATAACATCAGCGGAGTTAGCGAGATTCCGGGAAATATAGATATTGATAAAGCTCTTGAAAGAAGCCGCCCGCTTATCATTGGGCAAGACCCGTTTCAAATCAATAAAATAAGAGATATTCTTTTGGCCGAATTTGGTACCGAAAAGCCTGCCGATAGAGGTTTCACTCCGTGGGACCAACGTACAGTGGTGCATGTTTTTAGTTCGATTGAAGTAGCTTGTTTGGATATTATCGGTAAAATTATTAACCGTCCAGTAGTAGATTTATTGGGCGGAAAACGCCGTGATGCCGTGCCATTTTCGGCTTATCTTTTCTATAAATACGAAGGTGCTGGCGGAGAATTGGAGTTTGGAACAGACCCCAATGCCACAGGTTGGGCGGCAGCTCGACAAGCAAGTGCTTTAAATCCCGCCGAGATTGTTGCTCAAGCCAAAGCCATGTGTTCAGCGTTTGGTTTTCAGTCGATTAAGTTAAAAGGAGGAGTGTTTGAGCCACGCCAAGAAGTAGATGCAATCTTGGCTTTACACGAAGCCTTTGGCCCCAATGTGCCACTTCGTATTGACCCCAATGCTCTTTGGACAGTAGATACTTCTATCAAATATGGCAAAGAAATGGAGGGTGTCATCGAATATTTAGAAGACCCTTGCCGTGGACAAGAAAACATGGCTGCTGTTCGGAAAGCCCTAAAAACACCTTTGGCAACCAATATGTGTACAACTTCATTCGGAGATATTCCGAGAAGTGTTCAGTTGGGTTCGGAAGATATCATTTTGTCTGACCACCATTTTTGGGGCGGTTTGCAGGAATCAATGAAGTTAACGAGCATCTGCGAGACTTTCGGGCGAGATTTATCCATGCACTCCAATTCTCATTTGGGTATTTCGTTGGCGGCGATGGTGCATTTGGGAGCAGCCATTCCTAATTTTAAATATGCCCTCGATACACATTATCCGTGGCAATCTGACGAAATAATTGTTGGTGGACGCATGAAATTTGAAGATGGGGCAGTGCCAGTACCGAGCGGACCAGGTTTAGGCGTTGAATTAGATAAAATCGCTTTGGCAAAATTGCACGAAAACTACAAAAAGTGCGGACTAACCAAACGCAACGACGAAATAGAAATGCAAAAAGTACAACCGGACTGGAAATTTATGGCAACGAGATGGTAGGCTGAATTGACGATTTAACGAATGACGATTTACGAATATTTATTTTCTTAATTAAAACACCCCTTTAGGGGTTGGGGGTATGGAACTATCAAAAATAAAATCATCGCTCGAAGACGGGCTACTTTCTTTTCCAATCACCGATTTTGATGAAAAAGGTGAATTCAACGCCAAAACCTTTGCCGAACGTGTAGAGTGGTTCGTGAGCCATGATGTTTCATCGGTTTTTGTGGCTGGCGGAACAGGCGAGTTTTTCTCACTAACAGTTGATGAATACGAGCAAATTGTCAATATTTCGGTCAAAGTTGTGGCTGAGCGTGTGCCAGTAATTGCCAGTGCAGGAAGAAGTATCGCCGAAGCAAAAACTTTTACAAAAATTGCTGAAAAAGCTGGTATTCATGCCATTTTGCTCTTCCCGCCGTATCTCACCGAATGTCCGCAAGATGGGGTTTATGAATATGCCAAAGCCATCATGCAAAATACCTCATTACCAGTGATTTACTATAATCGTGGGAACGGTGTTTTATCGGCAGAATATATAAAAAAACTGGCCGATGCTTGTCCAAATTTCATTGGTTTGAAAGATGGCACAGGCAATATGCAAGATTTGAACGATACCATCAAAACAGTTGGTAAACGCCTTTCATACATCGGTGGAGTACCGACTGCCGAGATTATTGCCGAGGCATATTTGTCGATTGGTGTAAATACCTATTCATCGGCAGCTTTCAATTTTGTACCAGAACTTGCCAATAAATTCTACAAAGCCCTACGTGCAGGCGATAAAGCAACGGTTGAAGAAATTACGCAGAAATTTTACATTCCATTGGTCAGACTGCGTGGCAAAAAGAATGGCTATGCCGTTAGTCTGATTAAAGCTGGAGCAAAGTTAATTGGTAAAAGTGCAGGTGATGTTCGCCCTCCACTCACAATACCAACTGAAGCTGAAGTTGAGCAACTTCGCCAAATTATTGAGCAGAGTAAATGATTAAAAATGAAGCTATTGCCAATGATATTTTGTTGGCAATAGCTCATATTGTTTATCTTTTTACGACCTTCAAATCCTTAAAATAACCTTCTGTCCAGTTGCCTATCCAAAGTCCAATGCTGCCAGCCTTATCTGCTCCAAGTTTTAGGTCGTTTACAATCAATGAAGGTTGTTTAGCATTGTTTACAAAGAATTTGGCTTTTTGTCCTTCTACTTCAATTCGCAAAGTTATCCATTCATTTAAGCCCATATCGGCGTACGATTCGTATTTTTCGGGGTCAGTTTTGCGTAATTTATCAAAACGATAATCGGGAAAAGCAAAATACTGAATACTATGGTTTCTGCGAATTTGCTCGTCGGCACGGCCATTGGTCGGTCGAATATAAATACTCTCAAATGTTGAGTTTTTCTCACCAATTCTAAAAGCAAGTCCAATAAAACCACGGGCGAAGGCTGGTGCGTTTTTCATCAATCTACTCAAAACCTTTACTTCGATTATTCCATCCTTGAAGTCAAGGTTTTTTATTTTTACCAAAGTAGCTTCATCTGTGCCTTTTATTGTCGTATCGGCTTCAACTTTTACAACATCTTTTCCTTCCATCTTTAAAAAAGACAGATACACTTGATTGGCTTCGAGATTCTCTTTGCTCATTTTTATATGCTGAGCCGATAGTCCAGATGAAAGTAAGATAGTTGCTAATATAAGACGTAGTTTTTTCATAAGATTTGATTTATAATAGACAAAAGTAATAAATAATCGGATAGTGCATAGTTGTACTCGGTTTTTGAATAGTAAAAAACATAGATTGAGTTATACTTTTGCAAGAAATAGAATACACTGAATAGTATGAGTAGTACAATAAGAAGAGTAGTAACTGGCCACACCACTAATGGGACGGCCATTTTTACTGCTGATGAATCATTTGAAACCGTTGTGATTCCAACGGGTGATGCAGCTATGGCAACCATTTGGACAACTGCCACCGTTCCTGCCGACTGTAATGACGAAACCGATGGCCGACTTCGAGATGCAGGCACAACGCTTAAAGGTGGCTCGGTGATTCGAGTAGTAGATATGTTGCCCAATGCCTCATCGCCATTGCATCGCACCAATAGCATTGATTATGGCATTGTGATTAGCGGAAAAATAGAATTAGAGCTTGATAATCAGGTATTTAAAACTGTCGAAGCAGGTGGGATAATCGTTCAGAGAGGAACAATTCATAAATGGAGAAACCCAAGTGCCGACGAAATTTGCCGAATAGTCTTTGTCCTAACCGAAGCCAAACCGTACGAAGTAAATGGCGTGGCATTAGAGGAATGTATGATACACTAAGACGATTTGGGATTTACGATTTTGGATTATTCCGACCAAAGTTGTTAAGTGAAATCCCAAATCAAAAATCCGAAATCCAAAATGAAAAATTTGTTCGATTTATCTGGAAAAACCGCTCTTATCACAGGCTCTACATCGGGCATGGGTAAGGCAATTGCTTATGCGATGGGGCTACATGGTGCAAAAATTGTAGTTTCGAGCAATGATATGGCTGGAGTAATCGAAACTGTTGAAGAATTTCGTGCTGAAAACATCGAAGCCATTGGGGTTGAGTGTGATATGAATAGTAAAGCAGATATTGATACCCTTTACCAGCAAGCTATTGGTACTTTTGGCAAGATTGATATTTTAGTAAACTGCGTAGGGATAGCTCCAACGGGTAGTTTTTTCGATATAAATCAAGAAAATTTTGAGAAAACTATGGGGTTGAATCTTCAAGCGGCCATCTACTTAACAAAATTGGCCATTCCTACTATGCAGGGGCAGAAAGATGGGACTATCATTTACTTAGCGAGTATTGCGGGTGTACGAGGTAATAAATATCTGGGACTTTATGGCGTTTCGAAAGCTGGTTTGATTGAATTAGCCCGAAATCTTGCGGTAGAATTTGGCCCTTATAATATAAGAGTCAACTCGATTTCACCCGGTATGATAAACACACCTTTTTCGGAATCTTTGATGAAAAACGAAGAATTCATGAAAAAACGTTTATCTCAAACGCCACTTAGGAGAGTAGGCGAAGTAGAAGAAATTGCTGGTGTGGCCGTAATGCTCGCCTCGAAAGCAGGTGGATTCATTACTGGCCAAAATATAATTGTTGATGGTGGCACTACGATTAGTGATGGGAATTAATTTATTTAATTATAAGACTATTCTGCCGCAAAAACCTCTTTGAGATTTATCTGAAAATCTGGGAATATCACACTCGTAAGTATCTCATCATCAACATAAATCGTAGCTGGACTATAGACATCCGCCTCTGTTAGATGAAACTGAAAAACGTTTTCATGTTCGGGGTCAAAAATGAGATATTCTCTCACACCCGATTCTTCATAAAGAGCTTTTTTGAGTTTCATTTCTTTAGAAGAATTTCCCGGTGAAAGTATTTCAATCACTAAATCAGGAGCACCGAGGCATCCTCTTTCATCTAATTTTTCGAGGTCGCAGATGATAGAAATGTCGGGTTGGACAACGGTATAAATATCTTTATTGGCTTTAACAGACTTGGTTTTATCGTACAAACGAACATCAAAAGGGGCAGCGTAAAATTTACAACGATGCCCTTTAAATTTCTGATAAACAGTTGCACTAAGCTCCATTGACATTCCTTGATGTCTTCGACTTGGAGCAGACATTTGCAGAATTCTACCTTTGATTAGTTCGACGGTTTGCTCGAATTTCCAAGTGAGATAATCTGCATACGTATAAATTCCGTTGACGACATCTAATTGAGATAAACTGGTAATTTCCATAAAAAAACAAAGATTTTAAGCAAAGATAATGAAAAGATTCCAAAATAAAGTAGCTATCGTAACGGGTGCAGCATCGGGAATTGGGCGTGCAACCGCCATCAAATTAGTCGAAGAAGGGGCTAATGTTGTATTGGCAGATTTAGCTGAATTTGAGTCAGTGAAATCCGAAATCACAAATCCGCAATCCCATATTTATTTAAAATGCAATATCGGCGAACGAGCAGACGTAGTAAATCTAATAGAAACCACCGTAAAAACCTTTGGTAGAATAGATTATGCCGTAAATTGTGCAGGAATTGCCGGAAAAGTCTCAAAACCTGTGCATGAATATCCAGAAGAAGATTGGTTGAATCAAATTCAGATTAATCTTGTGGGCACTTGGTATTGCGTGAAATTTCAGTTGGAACAAATGATGAAACAAGGCGGTGGAAATATCGTTTGTGTTTCGTCGGCGGCAGGTTTGGTCGGGCAACCCGAAAACTCGCCTTATGCGGCATCCAAACATGGCGTAAATGGCTTAGTGAAATCTGCATCCATTGAATATGCCACTAAAAATATCAGGATAAACGCCATTTGTCCGACTGCCATAGAGACGCCCATGATTATGCACGGTAGAAGAAAATTAGCAGAAAATCCCGAAGCACTACAACAAGCTATTAATTTTCAACGCATGAAACGCATGGGGCAACCCGAAGAAGTAGCTGATGTAGCCCTTTGGCTTTGTTCTGACCAATCGAGTTTTATTACGGGGCATTGCATGGCCGTTGATGGTGGGGCATTTGCTTGATAATTTCAAACCAAAATTTAAACAATGAAAAACCTCTTTTTTACAATCGTTATCTTATTGATAGCTAATAGTTTCAACGCTAAGGCTCAAACAAAACCAACGAAGCTTTTCAAGCACATCGTTACGGTAACTTTCACGGAAAATGCTACTCAAAACGAAATCGACGAAGTTGATAAATCATTTAAAGGTTTGGCAAAACTCAAAGTAGTGAAAGCCTACGAATGGGGAATTGCCCCCATTACCGAACGCAACAAAGAAAACAAACATACCTATGCTTTTACGTTTACTTCTTTAGAAGGTTTGGATAAATATGCTCAGTCGCCCGAGCATCAAAAACATATCAAAGTTGGTGTTGCTATAACCAAAAAAGTCGAAGCTGTGCAGTATTTTGTTGAGAAGTAACATAATTCGCTTTCATGTAAATTTTCAATAACTATCAAAAAAAGAATAAAAATACGAATTGTTAATTTATCAATTTTTTAATCTCAGTTTCTAAAAACGAGTTCTTCACCATTCGCTTTTTGTGTATATTTGTAATTTAAGTAAGTGTTGGGTAGAGTGAAGAATTAAAGTTTTTTTTGAATGTCGGGAAAACTGAGCAATACAGAATTAGAGTTATTAGATAAAATTAATGCACTGATTGACGAAAACCTCGAAAATGAGCAGTTTTCTCCCGACTTCATTTGCAAAGAACTCGGAATTAGCCGCTCACAACTTTTTAGGTTAATCAAAGAGCATTCGCAGTTATCGACCTCACTTTACATCCGCCAAAGAAGATTACTACAAGCACAAAATCTCTTGGATAATTCTGAATTAAAAATATCAGAAATTGCCTACAAAATTGGTATTGATTCTCCACAAAGTTTCACTAAGTATTTTACAGATTTCTTTGGAGTTAGCCCAACCGAATACCGAAAAAATAAAACTAAATTTGAGGCCGAACCTATTGTAAGTGAGGCGGTTATCGAAGAAAAAGTTGAACCTAAACCAGTTAATCGAAAAACTTATCTGTATGTGGTCATTGGGGTGTTTTTAGTTTTTTTGATTGGGGCCGCAGCATACTGGAAATTTACATCGACCCATAAAGACGAGACCCAAAACTTCGATAATTCAATAGCCATATTGCCATTCAAAAATTTAGGTCTGCCCGAGACCTCTTATTTTGCCGATGGACTTATGGGGCAAGTTCATTCGTCGCTTACTTTGCTCCAAAACCTCAAAGTTATTTCAAAAAATTCTTCTTTGGTATTCAAAGATTCTCCTAAGTCAATTGCTCAAATTGCAACCGAACTCCAAGTATCTTATATTCTGACGGGGACGGTCTCTCAAGCGGTCAATAAGGTCAACGTAAACGTAGAACTCATAAAAGCCGACCAAGACCGAACCGTTTGGTCGAAAAGTTTTGATGGCGATACCAAAGATGTTTTGTCTTTTATGAATAAGGTTGCCGAAGAAGTCGCCAAAGAGTTGAATCAAAAACTGAGTAATTCTCAAATTAAAAAAATTGAGCAAATCCCTACCGAAAATATCGAGGCATATAACGAATACTTGCAGGGGAGGCAACTATTTGCTACCAGAACCAAAGAAAAAATGATAGCAAGTTTAGAGAAAATGGATAAAGCAATTGCTTTAGACCCGAGTTTTGCTGATGCTTATGCGGGCAAGGCAAGTGCTTATTTTGTTCTTGGTAATCTAAACTACATAAACTTAGACTCAAGTTTTAGAATGGCCGAGCAAGAGGCATTGGAGGCAATCAGAATAGATGCTGCCAATGCTGAGGCGTATGGCCTACTGGCGGCTATTTATCGTGACCAATACAAATGGGAACAGGCCAATACTACCTTTCAGATTGCTCTCAGATGCAACCCCAACAATGCACAGGTAAATTATTGGTATAGCCTGATGTTACGCTCGCTTGGTATGCTGGACGAGGCGTTGGAGTATAGTACCAAAGCACTTTTTTTAGACCCTCTTTCACCCGTTATTTTGGCAGGACACATCAGAAATTGTTCGCATGCCAATAAAATAGACTTGGTCAACGAGGCTATCAAAAAAGGGAAACTTTTGTTCAGTGATTCTTATCTGATTTATTGGAGTTCAGGTTATCATTACCTCGATATTAAAGACTATCCCAAAGCAATATCTCATTTGACCAAAGCTAAAGAACTTAATCCTACTGCGAAAGGTGTAGATGCTGCTATTGCCTATGCCCAAGCCTGTATGGGGCAGTATGCTGCCGCCAAAACTTATTTGACCACACTCCCCAATATACCCGATAACTACACCTATTTTGCTATGGTATATGCTGGGCTTAAAGACAAAGAAAACACCCTCAAATACCTTGAGCAAATGGCGACTTTCAAGCAAACTCCTACGGATGTAAAAGTATTACCTTTCTTTAAATTTTTGCATGGCGATAAACGATTTAATGAATTATTGAAACGCTTTGGCTTGCTTGATGTGAAGATAGAAGTGGAGTAGAAAAGGTGAAAAATATATCGTAAAAAAAGATTTTTGAAGTCGGTTGAGAGGGTTTTCTCAACCGACTTTTTTTATTTTAGAAATAGATAGAAAAATCTCCCAATCCGAATGATGTGATGCCCGATTTAGGGCCAAAAACTACATATCTAAATAAATAACACAAGTTTTGGTCAAATAATCTAAGTTTTTGGTCAAATAGCCTAAGTCTTTGGCCAAATAGGCAAACATAAAAAAACCTACTCTACCGAACTTTGTTGTATCAGTTTCATTCAAATTCCCTTATGAAAATGCTGCAACGAACCCCCTACTTTTTACTTATATACGCTTTGCTTTTTGTAGGCCTTTGGGCTTGCCAAAATACCGAACACAAGACCACCGATAGCCTCAGTATTGCTACGCAAGACTACGCCGTATTGGCCGAGAAAACTATCACCTACCAAACTGATTTTGACTTGGTTTCTTGGAGCAAGATGCTGGCCGATGATGTGCAGTTTGAACTACCCGACGATACCTCACAATCGGTAGTAGTTGGTAAGTTGGCAGCTATTGAGGCATGGCAAAACTGGAAAAACAAAAACAAAGTACAGGCACTAAAATGCTCAAATTTTACCCAAGTACCCATCAGTAGCCAGAAAGCCATGAAGTTTACCGATTTATCGGGGGTGTATGTTTTTTCGCTCTTTCAAGGAAAAGTAATCTATACCGATGGTAGTAGCTCTACATTAAAAATGAATTACTGTTTTCATTTCAATAAATCAAAAATGATTGATAGATATTATGCCTTTCAGAATAAAACAGATTTTACCCAAAACTAAACAAACCCAAAAAGCTATGGAAAAAGTGATAAGTATCGGAGGTCGAAAAAAAGTTTCTCCCGCAGAAGTGGTCTATTTTGAAGCAGATGTTAATTACACGTACGTCCACTTCGAGAATGGGGAAAAACTACTGGTTTCGACCAACCTCAAGAAAATCGAAGACCGTTTTGCCGAGTGCAAGTATTTCTTTCGCCCCAATCGCTCATTTTTTATCAACCTGCACTATGCTGAGTTTGAAGAGTCTTTTTTGAGACTAAAAATCAAAGACCAGCACTCGGTGGTGGTTTCGAGACGACGATTGAATTCATTAATGGACGCTCTAATCAAAACTAACCTAAATAAGTAATAACCTGAAAAATAAATACATGAGAACCAAATTTACTTTCTTATTTCTATTGCTGAGCCTAAGTTTTACTTACGCTCAGTCGATTCGTTATGTAAGACCCGTGGCATCGGGCAGTGGCGATGGTAGTTCTTGGGCCAATGCCTCCAGCAATTTACAGGCGATGATAAACGCCTCTGGTGTGCAACAAGTGTGGGTAGCCGCTGGTACTTACAAGCCGACATCGGGTACTGATAGAACAATTTCATTTTCTATGAAGAATGGAGTTGCCATTTATGGAGGTTTTGCTGGTACAGAAACTCAACTTTCACAACGGAACTGGGTAACCCGTCAAACCATCTTAAGTGGAGATATAGGTACTATTGGCTTAACGGATAACACATACCGCATAATTTATAATGCCAATCTCAACAGTACTGCCGTGCTGGATGGTGTTACTATCTGTGATTCATACCAGCCAACACAATTCAATGGTAATCAAGGTGGTGGAGTTTGGAATAATAGTTCTTCTCCAACATTTAGAAATTGTATTATTCGAAATAATTATTCTGCTTATCATGGAGGGGGTATTGCAAATAATAATGGCTCTCCAACATTCATAAACTGTATTTTTAAAGAAAATACCGGCAGACAGGGTGGAGGAATGTGGACAGAAGTGGGAAGCCCTGTTCTTACAAACTGTACGTTCGTTAGCAATACGGCAGTTACTTTAGGTGGAGCATTAGCTGGGAATAATTTTTATGGCAGTACCAACTATATAATTCGAAACTGTATTTTTTGGGGTAATATTGGTTCTATGGGTGAAGGCTTTATTTTTAATAATCAAGGTGCTACCGCAGACGTAACTTATTCTAATGTGCAGGGTGGATATAGTGGCATAGGTAATTTGAATACAAACCCATTGTTTACCAATGCTTCTGGGGGCGATTTTTCGTTACAACAATGTTCACCAGCCATCAATGCAGGCGACAATACAGGTATTTCGGGAGTAGATTTAGCTAATAATCCACGTATCTTTAATAATGGGGTAGTTGATATGGGTGCTTTTGAGTATCATGGTACAGCAGTTCCTTCTCCCACTGCCGTTTCGATAAGCCAAACAACTGCCTGCCCAGGCACAAGCGTAAATTTACAAGCAACTTGCACGAGCGGAACTGTCAATTGGTATAACACCTCAACGGGCGGTACTGCTTTGGGTACAGGAGCTTCGTTCAGTTATATTGCACCTGTGGGAGCAAACCAAACGTTTTATGCCAGTTGTAAGACTGCTACTTGTGAGACTGCCTTGGTGGCAACGAGTAATACATTGACGGTGAATATTTTACCCACTCGCCTCTACGTAAACGCCTCAGCCACCGCAGGAAATAATACAGGCTTAGATTGGGCAAATGCCTTTACAGACCTACAATCGGCTTTGAATTATCCTTGTAAAACTAATTTGACTGAAATATGGGTAGCCAAAGGTACTTATAAGCCCCATGCTTCTACACGTTCAGTTTCATTTAATTTAATTAATGGCGTAACCATTTATGGTGGCTTCCCGAATGATGGCTCGGGTACATTAGCCAACCGTAACCCCAAAGTTAACGAAACCATTTTGAGTGGCGACTTACTACAAAACGATGGTAGTGGTTTTACAAATTACAATGACAATTCTTATCATGTGGTGTCTTTTAATGAAGCAGGAGAAGCCACACTTGATGGGTTTATTGTGGAACGAGGGAATAGTAATCAAATTTCGTTAGATTATGGTGCAGGTATTTTGGTTTACACAAATAATGCCACCTTAAATATAAACCAGTGTACTGTTCGTAATAATCTTTCTAACTTCCGTGGAGCTGCGATGTATATCAGCTATCTAAATGGAGCGGGGAGAGCATATTTAAATCTTCGGAACTCGTTTATTCTTAATAATTCATCTCAAAGGTATAGTGCAGTTGATGGTGATTCAAACGTTGAGGTATTGAATACGGTTTTTGCCAATAATAGTTCTTCGCAATTTGGGATAATTAGTCGTGGCAATGTATCACAAAACGGAAGTTTTATTAACTGTACGTTTTTTAATAATTCTACTCCTGCAATATTTGGGTTCGGCGGTCAGAATGTTATTCAAAACTGTATTGCAACAGGAAATTTGATAGCTTTCGGCGGTGCATCCATATCTAACAGTGTGGTGAGTTCAATCCCCAACGGTTCAATTGATGGTGGGGGTAATATCATAGCGGCAACAGCTAATGCTTTTCTACTCAATCCCGCTAATCTTGCAGGGTCAGATAATGTATATGGTACTGCCGATGATGGCTTATCGCTAAGTATGTGTTCGCCGGCTGTCAATGCAGGTAATAATTCATTCAATACTACTACTTCGGATATTGCAGGAAGCCCACGTATTTTTAATGGTGGTACAGTAGATATAGGAGCCTATGAATACCAAGGCAATCCCTCTCGCCTTTACGTAAACGCCTCAGCCACCGCAGGAGCAAACAATGGCACTTCTTGGGTTAATGCTTTCACCGATTTACAGGCAGCTCTCAGCTATGCCCGTGCAAATACCTGCGTGACCGAAATCTGGGTGGCCAAAGGTACTTATAAGCCCCATGCTTCTACACGTTCAGTTTCATTTAATTTAATTAATGGCGTAACCATTTATGGTGGCTTCCCGAATGATGGCTCAGGTACATTAGCCAATCGTAACCCCTCAGCCAACGAAACAATACTAAGTGGTGAAATTGGAAATTTATCAACGGTCAATGACAATAGTTACCATGTTATTTATTGTGGCAATACAACCACTAACACTGCTGTACTTAACGGGTTCGCAATAACAGGAAGTTATGCTGACATTGAGCAAAATGGGGGAGGAGCTTTTTTAATGGGCAATAATGGTGTGTGTAGCCCTATTTTTGCAAATTGTATATTTAGAAACAACATTGCTGGAAGTGGTGGAGCTGTTGCGGTTGAAGGTAATCTGAACTCAACTTCTGTATCTCCTACTTTTACTAATTGCCTGTTTTACAATAATATAGTAAACACTAATAGTGATTTTTCATCTGGGGGAGCCATAAATGGATTGTCTAATGTTACCCTTAATATAAATAACTGTACTTTTACCAATAATCAAAGCTCAGGATGGGCTGGAGCTATTAATGCTGTTGCTAATTCGGGAAATCCTACATTGAATATTAATAATTCTATACTGTGGAACAACAGTGCTGCCAGAGATGGCAATGAAATTTATATGTCTGCTTCAACTCTTAATATTTCAAATAGTATTTTAAAAGGAGGAACTTCCTCCATCGGTGTTATTGGGATAAATACTATCATCAACAATGCCGGTGGAGTACTTGATGCAAACCCATTATTTGTAAATACTGCTGCTGGAGATTTTTCTTTACAAATCTGCTCACCTGCTATCAATTCAGGCAATAATTTAGGTGTTTCTGGAGTAGATTTAGCTAATAATCCACGTATCTTTAATAATGGAGTAGTTGATATGGGTGCTTATGAATTGCAAAGTTCACCAATCACTTCTCCAACTGCCGTTTCGATAAGCCAAACAACAGTTTGTCAAGGCACGAGTGTAAACTTACAAGCAACTTGCACGAGCGGAACGGTCAATTGGTATAATTCTGCAACGGGTGGTACTGCTCTCGGTACGGGAAGTTCATTCAGTTATATTGCACCAGTTGGAGCAAACCAAACTTTTTATGCCAGTTGTAAAACTGCTACTTGTGAGACTGCCTTGGTAGCAACGAGTAATATTTTAACTGTAAATGCCAAACCGAGTGTACCGGCAATTACGCCGCCAAGCCAATTAGTGGTTTGTTCGCCAAGTAATTTGACATTAACCGCAAATTGTGCAACTGGCACGGTATTATGGTCGAATAATTCGACAGGAACGAGTTTGACACTTAATTCAGTCGGAACATACTCAATCTCAGCCAAATGTGTATTTAATGGCTGTGAATCAGATGCAAGTTCGGCAACGAATTTGGAGATAAAAGCCAAACCAAGCGTACCGACTGTTACGCCACCGAGTCAATTAGTGGTATGTTCGCCAACGACTTTGACACTAACGGCTACTTGTACAACAGGCACAGTTTTGTGGTCAAATAATTCAACAGGCACGAGTTTGACACTCAATTCAGTTGGCACATATTCAATATCAGCTAAATGTGTACAGAATGGTTGTGAATCAGACCCAAGTTCGGCAACGAATTTGGAAATAAAAGCCAAACCAAGTGTACCAACCATTACGCCACCAAGTCAATTAGTGGTATGCTCGCCAAGTAATTTGACCTTAACAGCAACTTGTGCAACTGGAACGGTGCTTTGGTCGAATAATTCAACAGGCACGACTTTGATGCTTAATTCAGTCGGAACATATTCAATTTCAGCCAAATGTGTACTGAACGGTTGTGAATCAGACCCAAGTTCGACTACGAGTTTAGAAATAAAAGCCAAACCAAGCGTACCGACTATTACACCACCAAGCCAATTGATTGTCTGTTCTCCAAGTACTTTGACCTTAACGGCAACTTGTGCAACTGGAACGGTGCTTTGGTCGAATAATTCAACTGGCACGAGTTTGACACTTAATTCAGTCGGAACATACTCAATATCAGCCAAATGTGTACTGAATGGCTGTGAATCAGACCCAAGTTCTACAACGAACTTGGAGATAAAAGCCAAACCAAGCGTACCGACTGTTACGCCACCAAGCCAATTGATTGTTTGCTCGCCAAGTAATTTGACCTTAACTGCTAACTGTACAACAGGCACAGTTTTGTGGTCAAATAATTCAACAGGCACGAGTTTGATACTCAATTCAGTTGGCACATATTCAATATCAGCTAAATGTGTACAGAATGGTTGTGAATCAGACCCAAGTTCGGCAACGAATTTGGAAATCAAAGCCAAACCAAGTGTACCGACCATTACTCCACCAAGTCAATTAGTAGTTTGTTCGCCAGCAAACTTAACCCTGACGGCAAATTGCACAACAGGTACAGTCTTATGGTCGGATAATTCGACAGGCACGAGTTTGACGCTTAATTCAGTCGGAACATACTCAATATCAGCCAAATGTGTACTGAATGGCTGTGAGTCAGACCCAAGTTCGGCAACAAATTTGGAAATCAAAGCTAAACCAAGCGTACCGACTATTACGCCACCAAGTCAATTAGTGGTTTGTTCACCAAGCACTTTGACCTTAACAGCAACTTGTGCAACAGGTACAGTATTATGGTCGAATAATTCGACTGGTACGAGTTTGACGCTTAATTCAGTCGGAACATATTCAATATCAGCTAAATGTGTGTTAAATGGTTGTGAATCAGACGCCAGTTCGGCAACGAATTTGGAAATCAAAGCTAAACCAACTACTCCGACAATTACGCCACCAAGTCAATTAGTGGTTTGTTCACCAAGTACGTTAACCCTGACGGCAACTTGTGCAGGTGGAAATGTTGTTTGGTCGAATAATTCAACAGGTACGAGTTTGACGCTTAACTCAGTCGGCACTTACTCAATTTCAGCCAAATGTGTATTAAATGGTTGTGACTCAGATGCAAGTAGTACGACAAATTTGGAAATCAAAGCCAAACCAAGTGTACCGACCATTACTCCACCAAGTCAATTAGTGGTATGTTCACCAGCAAGTTTGACCTTAACGGCTAACTGCACAACTGGAACGGTTTTATGGTCGAATAATTCAACAGGCACGAGTTTGACGCTTAATTCAGTTGGAACATATTCAATTTCGGCAAAATGTGTGCTGAATGGTTGTGAATCAGACGCCAGTTCGGTAACTAATTTGGAAATAAAAGCCAAACCAAGCGTACCAACCATCACGCCACCGAGCCAATTAGTGGTTTGTTCACCAAGTAGTTTGACCTTAACCGCAACTTGTGCAAGTGGAACTGTACTTTGGTCGAATAATTCGACAGGCACGATTTTGACGCTTAATTCAGTCGGAACATATTCAATATCAGCTAAATGTACCTTGAATGGTTGTGAATCAGACCCAAGTTCTACAACTAATTTGGAAATAAAAGCCAAACCAAGCGTACCGACAATCACGCCACCGAGCCAATTAGTGGTTTGTTCACCAAGTAGTTTGACCTTAACGGCAACTTGTGTAAGTGGAACGGTACTTTGGTCGAATAATTCAACAGGCACGAGCTTGACGCTTAATTCAGTCGGAACATACGCCATTTCAGCCAAATGTGTACTGAATGGCTGCGATTCAGACCCAAGTTCGGTAACGAATTTAGAAATCAAAGCCAAACCAAGTGTGCCGACTATCACGCCACCAAGTCAATTAGTGGTTTGTTCGCCAGCAAGTTTGACTTTAACTGCCAACTGCACAACAGGTACAGTCTTATGGTCGAATAATTCGACAGGTACGAGTTTGACACTTAATTCAGTTGGAACATATTCAATATCAGCCAAATGTGTACTGAATGGTTGTGAATCAGACCCAAGTTCGGTAACGAATTTAGAAATCAAAGCCAAACCAAGTGTGCCGACTATTACGCCACCGAGCCAATTAGTGGTGTGTTCACCAAGTAATTTGACATTAACGGCAAATTGTGCGACTGGAAATGTAGTTTGGTCGAATAATTCGACAGGCACGAGTTTGACACTTAATTCAGTCGGAACATACTCAATTTCAGCAAAATGTACTTTAAACGGTTGTGAATCAGACCCAAGTTCGATAACGAACTTGGAGATAAAAGCATTACCAGTGGTTAGTGCTACCAATACTGGCCCTTATACAGTCGGTCAGACAATTAGTTTAACTGGCGGTGGAGCTGGTACATATTCGTGGTCGGGGCCAAATAATTTCAGTAGTACATCCATTTCGCCAAGCATTCCGAATGCTTTAACGGTGAATGGTGGAATTTATACGCTTACCGTTTTAGCTCCAAACGGGTGTTCGGCAAGTAATACAACCGAAGTGATTGTGACGGGAGTCAACCCGTGCGACCCAAGCCGAATCGTGGACTATATTTACGTAAAATCGGGTAATCCTCACCAACCATTATTTAATCTGGTTGACGGTATGACAATCAACCAAATCTCGGAGCAAGTATCGGTTTTGGTTACGCCCTCTTTATGTCCGTCGGTGACGATAGAAAGTTTCGAGATGAATCTTCAAGGTCCAGAATTCAATTGGAATATCCTCCAAAATGTCGCTCCGAATGCGTTGTTCGATAATTCAGGAAGCGATATATGGGGCAGAAACTTCATTCCGGGTAACTATACCTTAACCGTAACGGGTTATGCCCAAGACAACAAGGGTGGGGGAGTCACCTACGGACCGAAAATCATCCGGTTTACGGTAGTGGGTAATTTGGCGACGATAAATGCACCGATGCTGTCAAAAACTACAGTTTGTGCAGGAAGTACGGTAGATGTAAGTTTTGCCACCTCGGGTACATTCAGTATTGGTAACGAATTTAGAGTTGAACTCTCTGATTCTTCGGGAAGTTTTGCCACACCGGTGCTGGTTGGAACTATAAATACCACAGGAACATTGAGTTGTACAATTCCGCAGAATACCTTGGAAGGGACAAAATATCTGATACGAGTAGCGTCATCGAATCAGGTGGTGGTAAGTAATCCAGCCATCAGCCAAGTGACGGTTCACCCGAACACTTACAATTTGGTGAATCCGACTAATAATCTAACGGGTATGAGTACGAAGAAGGCCGTAACGAGCATCAATGCGAGTAATAAGATTATCTCACCAGCCAGTGTAAACTATCAGGCAGGGAAATCGGTGATACTCAATGCGGGCTTTGAAGCTAACGCAGGAAGTGTTTTTGAAGCAAAAATAGCAGGGTGTAACTAAATATTATTCTTGAATCTATATCACATCTTCAATCAGAAGGTGTGATATTTTTATTTGTTTCATGTTAAATACGCTGTAATTTAAGGTAGTAAATTTTTGACTCCCTTCCTAATAGGTGGGGAAGGGTCGGGAATGGGGTTTTGTGATGAGTCTAATTGGCTGATAATCAATATCCTTGACCCCGACCTGTCCTGCCTTCCCCAACAATGGGGATGCAGGGACACGATTTTAAAAATTGTTCCAATTTATATTACTATGTATTAAAGGATTAAAATTCATACAACCATGAAACTACATGACACTTTTAAAACATGGTTGATTACATTTGTTGCAAAATAACAATTCAACCTTGATATGAAACAAAGATTGATACTGCTTTTCGCATTTATAATTCTACAAATTGGCGATATTTTCGCCCAATTTACGCTCCAAAAACTCCAAGTCAATTATCAGACAACGCCTCTCGGTACTGATTTAACAAAACCGCAGTTTTCGTGGCAAATGAAAAACACTACCAACAAAAGAGGTCAAGCTCAAATTGCTTATCGAATAGAAGTAACAGATGAGCAAAACTATGTAGTATGGGACTCAAAAAGGGTAGAAACTGGGCTTGCTCATGCGATTCAGTATGAAGGCGAAGCTCTAAAACCAACCACAAAATATACATGGAAACTGACTGTTTGGGACAATTTCAAAGCTTTTTCGGTTACGAAATCTTGGTTCGAAACAGGCTTGCTCAATCCTAAAATTGAGGCGTGGTCAGGTGCTCAATGGATAGGCGGAGGCGACGAAGATTTGAACTTTTATTCTCATTATTTATCGGTTTTTAAGCTGCAATATGATATTCAATTAGCTCAAAATTCAACCAAAGGTTCATTCATTTTTGGGGCAAATGATAGTCGTTTGAGCAATCAGTACCTTAATTTCATGGGTGTTGAGCGTAAAAAAGATGAAAGTTACGTTGAAATAGAATTGGATATTTCGTCACTAACAGATGATGCAAATTCATCTGCCAAACTGAATATTTATCGGGTAGGTTACACCAAAACCGATAAAGCAGATGAGCCAATCAAAACAATTCCAATACCGCAAAGTATTATTAATCAAGTTAATAAAAATGCCAAACATACGCTATTTTTAGAATGCAATTTTGGCGTTTTTGAATTTTATATTGATGGCACCGATGAGGCTCACAAAATTCAAGATAAATCAATGATTCCTTCTTCGAGATTTGCTCCTCGTGGCTTAAATCTCAATCCAGTGGGTGTGGGAAATAACTTTATCAGTTTCCCGATGTTAGCCGATATTGGTTTCAAAACAAAGACAAGTCAAACGGCTTATTTCACTGATATTCAAGTAAAAAACTTGCGTTATCCAAGCAATACTTTATATCATCTAAAAAAAGCACCTGACGTTTCTGGTGAAAAATTAATAACCATCAATCCAAGCAAAAACGCTACACCAATGCTGCGTTCGGTATTCAAAACCGACTCAAAAGTCATCAAAAAAGCCCGTTTATACGTAACAGCCCGAGGAATTTATGAAGTTTTTATCAACGGAAATCGTGTTAGTAATGAATACTTCAACCCAGGCTTAACGCAGTACAATAAAAACCACATGTACCAAACTTTCGATGTAACATCGAGCCTAAAAAATAGCCAAGCCAATGCCATTGGAGCATGGTTGAGCGAAGGTTGGTGGAGTGGAAATATCACTTACAGCGGCGAAAACTGGAATTGGTTCGGCGACCGCCAATCTTTATTGGCTAAGTTAGTGGTTACCTATGCCGATGATTCAGAGCAAATCATTACGACCAACAATAAAGATTGGAAACTATTTACTGAAGGCCCAATTCGAGTGGGTTCGTTTTTTCAAGGCGAAGTCTATGATGCTACCAAAGAAGAAGCCATCAAAGGTTGGGCAACGACTAATTATGATGATAAGGCTTGGAAATCGGCTGTGGAAGTACCACTTGAAGGAACGGCTATCGTGGGTGATGTAAAATATTCGGGTCGATATTCGGCCTCTTTACCCTACGATGATTTTAAGTTGGTTGGACAAATGGGTGAAAACGTCAAAATCGTGAAAACACTTACCGCTCAAAAAGTAGAAGAGGTCAGACCCAAAGTTTTTGTGTATGACATGGGACAAAACATGGCGGGTTTCCCACAGATTTTGGTAAAAAATGGTAAAAAAGGACAAGTGATAAATCTACGTTATGCCGAAATTACTTACCCGAATCTACCCGATTATAAAGGAAACGAAGGCATGATTATGCTCGAAAATATCAGAGCGGCTCTTGCTCAAGACCAATACATTTTGAAAGGTGGCGATGAAATCATTCAACCTCGATTCACTTTTCATGGCTATCGTTATTTAGAAATTACAGGCATTGAAAAAGCCATTCCTGTGGCAGATGTGAAAGGTTTGGTTATCAGTTCGATAGCTGATTTATCTTCTAAATTCGAAACCAGCAATCCCTTGGTTAATCGTTTCTGGGAAAACATTACTTGGTCGTTGCGTGGAAATTTTGTTTCGGTGCCAACCGACTGCCCACAACGCAACGAACGCATGGGCTGGAGCGGTGACATTTCGGTATTTTCGAGAAGTGCTACTTATTTGACCGACGCCAATTTGTTTTTAAGAAGACACCTTTTGGGTATGCGTGATATTCAACCCGAGAGCGGTCGCTTTACCGATGTAGCACCCGTTGGAGGTGGTTTTGGTGGAACACTCTGGGGAAGTGCGGGTATCGTGGTAGCTTGGGAAACTTACCGTCAATACGGCGATGTTCAGCTACTCGCCGAACATTACGATGCGATGAAAAAATACATCAATTTCTTGGAAACAAAAGTTGATAAAGCAAATGGAATCCTGAACGAAGGGCCATTGGGCGATTGGTTGAGTCCAGAAGGAAATAAAAACGATAACACTTTGTTTTGGATGGCATATTTTGCCTACGATTTAGATATCATGAGCAAAATGGCCGATGCTTTGGGCAAAACCGAAGATGCAAAGGCTTTTTTGCAAAGAAGCAGCGAAATCAAAAAGACTTTCAATGAGGTGTATGTTGATAAATCTTCGCACCGTACAGTCAAATCAGGCATCAAAACTGGATTTATGGGAGCTCCGAATGAAGCAGATAGCCGTGGAAAATCTGACAAAGGTGAATTGATTGACACACAAGCATCTTATGCTATTCCGTTGGCGTTGGGTACATTCGATTTACAAAATAAAGCCTTTGCTATCAAGTATTTAAGTGAAGCCATTTCTCGCAAAAACAAGGATGATGGGGGAGTAGAACGCCCCGAAAATTCGTTAATGACAGGTTTTATCGGCACCGCTGCGGTTAGCGAAGCACTTTCAGAAAATGGTCGAGATGATTTGGCTTATCAGCTCTTGGTCAATAAACAATATCCATCGTGGTTGTATTCGGTGGTTAATGGGGCTACTACCATTTGGGAACGATTGAATAGTTATACCGTAGAAAATGGTTTTGGCGGAAACAATTCAATGAATTCATTCAACCACTATTCGTTTGGAGCGGTAGCGGCTTGGATGTATAATTATTCGTTGGGTATTCAACGCCACCCACAAAAGGCTGGTTTTAAGGAGTTTATCCTGAAACCAACTCCCGACCCAACGGGGCAAATCACCTCAGCCAAAGGTTATTATGATTCGATGTATGGACGTATCAATGCTGAATGGTTAATGGTGAATGGTAAATTTACATACAAATGTATCGTTCCTCCAAATACTTCTGCTACACTCTATTTGCCTGCTAATAAGCAAATTACAGAATCAGGCAAAAGCGTAAAAATAGAAAAAACCGAAGGCGATAAGGTACTGATTTCTCTGACTTCGGGGACTTATGTTTTTGAGATGAAGTAAGAATAGTTTTATAGATTGAGCTCAAAATATGAAGTTATTAATATTTGAGCTCAATCGACTATGAAAACTTATACATTTAACCTATATAAATTGTCTTTTTTTTCGAAGAATCCCAAAGTAGTTAAATTATCTATGTAGATTGAAATATTTGATTTTGGAATTGTAGGAGTCATTTTTCCCTCGGCATCTGATATTGAAAAATAATGATTTTTAAACAAATCAATAATTTGTTTAAAAAATAGGTCTTGACCTTGTAAGTGAGTTAAATAGTTTTGTTCGATGGGTCTTATTTTAAAACTTGACGGGTCTTTTTCCATACGATAAAACTTTACAAATGGATTTTGACTTACAAGAATTGTCATAATTATTTCCATTTGAGTTTTATTGATTTTTGTTCCAAAATATATTCCTGTTAATTGTTTTGGTGTATATGTGAAAAGTTTATTGGATTCTTTGTGAATCAACCTCCATTCTTTTTCATTTTGCCATTGAGCGAATTTTGTACAAAGTAATTTTTCTATAATGTCTTCATCCGAATTCTCCTTTTCAGAGTTTAAAAATGTTTCATAAGAAATTACAGGAGCCTCTTCTGAATAAATTACTTTTTTAGCCTTTGAGAAAGGTTCATCCGAGGTATCATATTCTAAACAAAACCCTTTATGCCCATCACCATAATATGCCCACATTTGCAAGTCATTATAAGTTTCTGAAAAACATGAAATACCATGATTTGCAGCCATATTTTTTTGAATCTTATTAATACTTACATGAATGATGCTGTTTAGTTGTTCTACAATCAATTTCTTAGCGGCTCCCTTTAAACTTTCAAAATTTTGCTCATTTTGAACTTCCTCACCTAGTTTATTTATGAAATCCATTGATTTACCTTCCTTCTGAGCCAGAGTAATATTGAATTCAATTAACTCTTTTTGGTTGATTGAATTATCTAAAATTTTAGAAGTTAATTTTTCTAATTCAATGCTATCATATGTTTCACCAAAAGTTTTTGCAATCAAGTTATTTGATAAAGGTTTAACCTTTATTGTATGAAGGCAATCATAGGGGTCATTGAAATTCAAAGGTGAATTAAAATAGATTTGGTGGTTCTTTAAATTTTGTAGCGAGTAGTTATTTACACCTTGATATTGATAGAGTTTACGTTGTTTATTCATAAATGTTTTTTGAAAATTTGTCTATAAATTTTAAGTAAAATAGCAAAATATATTAATAAATGAAAGTTTCATAAGACTTTTGTATATCAAAAATATTACCCAAATTGATAAATGATGAAATCATCATAACATCGTAGTACATATCATACTTTAGTTTAGCTATCCTACCCTGGATTTGGTTTTTAACAACAATTATCATAGTTTTATCATTACGAAGTGCGGGTTGTCGGAAGACAGCATAAATGAACCGCCTAAGGTTATCAGAAATAAATGAAATCATTTTATGAACAGTAAAAATACCCAAATTCGGATTAATCTATTGTACTTTATTCTTATCAGTCTTCTTACATTTATCATACAAAAACCTGCCAACGGACAAGCAACGCCAACGAGTAAGTCGTACTACGTTGCAGTAGCTGATGGCACAAAATTGGCAGTAGATGTACATTTTCCGTCTAATTACTCAGGCCAGAAATTACCAGCTCTTTGCGAATTTACAAGGTACTGGAGAGGTTCTGAAAACCCCGAAACTGGCAAACCTAATCCGCTAACAAATAAACGAGATAGATTTTTCTTAGAAAATGACTATATCCTCATCAAAATTGATGCAAGAGGAACGGGGGCTTCTTGTGGTGTCAGACCCGGAGAATATACGCCTATCGAGGTAAACGACGCAAAATACATTGTTGATTGGATAATCAGCCAATCGTGGTCTGACGGAAACGTCGGGGCCTATGGCGGTTCTTATTCAGGTACAACTGCCGAATTATTATGTGCAACACAGCATAAAGCAGTCAAAGCGGTTATGGTTGGCTGGTCTGATTTTGATATTTATGAAAGCCCAATCAGACCGTACGGATTGATTGCTACTGGATTTATAGCAAAATGGAGTGAAATGGTAAACGCATTAGATAACAACACCATAAGTCCGAAATCATCTATCAGGCGAGTTTTTGAAAACAAGCCAGATGATGCAATTATCCAACATAAAAATAACCCAATTGTGCTTGAAAGTACCAGTAAAGCAAAATATAAGGATTCTAAATTTGGAGGATTCACCTATCAAGAATGTTCTCCGATTAATTGGGAAAAAGAAATTTCTGCATCAAAAATACCAATGCTCGTGCTTACGAGTTGGATGGATGCCGGAACGGCAGAGGGTAGTTTGGTCCGATTAAACAATTTTAAAAACCCGCAAAAAGTGGTGCTGATGCCAAACTCACACGGTGGAATGTATCATTCAAGTCCATTCTTGGTTTCGAGCAAGACGGTTGCCCCTGTGCCATCTTTAAATGAGCAACTTCAACTTCAATTTGATTTTTTTGAGCAATACCTAAAAGCGAAGAACAAGGGCGTTGAAAATTGGCCAACTATCAAATATTATAATTTCGGCGAAGAAGCTTTCAAAGAATCAAACGTGTGGCCGATTGCTGAACAGAAAAGAATCAAATACTTTTTTCAAGAAAACGGAAAGTTGAACAACGCTGTTCCTACTAATCGAAAGGGGATGGATAATTACGTGGTTGATTACTCGGTAACAACAGGAACAAATAATCGTTGGGCAACTCAAATGGGTAAACCTATTCTGAACCTTGATAATCGAAATGCCGCCGACTCGTTGATGCTCACTTACACAACTGAGCCATTGAAAGAAGACCTGCAACTAACAGGTACTGCCTCAATAACCTTAAATCTTTCTACTACACACCCAGAGGGAGCAGTTTTGGTTTATCTTGAAGATATTGATGAAAATGGGAGGAGTCGCTATATTACCGAAGGAGGATTGTTGCTCGAACATCGTAAACTATCAAAAAACAAGATGTTTGAAGGCTTGCCTTATCATTCCTACAATCAATCGGATGCTTCACCCATGCCCGTGAATAAGGTCGAAGAAATTTCTTTCAGGTTTCAGCCTATATCTATTCTGATTAAAAAAGGTCATGCTATCAGAGTTGCCATTGCAGGAGCCGACAAGGATACATTCGATAGAGTACCAGCCGAAGGCACACCAAAGCTTAGTATTTACAGGAATAAAACCAATCTTTCATTTATAGAACTGCCAGTGGTGAAGTGAATGGTTCAAAAGAAAAACAAGCGTTTTATGCCAAATAATGAGGTTTTGAGATGAAGTAATATTATTTCACCTCAAAACTCACTTTCACATCGCCTGCACCCAATGCAGTATTTAGCCCCGAAACATCATCAATTTTGCCGATTTTGGTATAGCTGTATGAAGTACTAAAGCTTTTGTAAAACAACACCAATGTGCTTGACCCATACATCATCAAATCGCCTGCTTCAATTCGGCTTGGCACTGAGGCATTAGTGGGTACGCTTTTGGGCAATTGGGCGTATTTTTCGTTGTTATTGAGTTCTATCATGTTGATGCTCAGTGGTAATTGAGCTACAAAGGCTCTTGAAGTAGGATTATCTAAAAGTGTAGCAGTAAAAGTTTTATTGCCAACTTTTACATTAATTTTATTATTCATGTTCAACTCAATTGAAGGGCTAATGGTTGATTGATTTTCTTTTTGACAAAAGACCAAAAATACACTTATTGTCAATAACAAGAAAGAATTAAACTTTATCATAAAGGTCAGTTTCGTTTGATGATTCTCCTAAAATTATAATTCAGTGTTACGTTCCACATAAAGTCTTTATTACCCGGTACATTTGATGTAAATGCCTGATTGATAGTGGTTTGCAGGCTAAATGGAGACTTTTTATGACCTACCGCCACCGTTGCCGTCAGGTAACTTCCTTTGTAGCCATCGGTATTGAGAAAGAAAACCGTTGGAAATACATTCAAATAGAGTTTTTCACTTAATCCGATATTGGTGATAGCCGTATTTAGAAACAAAACTCTGGTTTGTTGAGGTCCACTTTTCTGCAAAGCATTTCCTTGTAAGTACATGGCACTTACTCCAAAATGATTATTAAATTGGTAGCTTGGTACTGCCTCAAAGGCAATGAATCTAAGCATTTCGGTTATTTCGGTGGTTTTGCCGTTTTCGGTGTCTTGACGTTTTATGAGCGTAAAAGCTGGATGTGTACCCACTCTAAAACCAAACTTTTTCTTTTCAATCAATCGGTATCGAAACCACCAAATAAAACCGCCATTTTTAGCATCTAATGCCACTCGAATATCAGGGTCGAAGCTAAATCTTTTTTTGCGAAATGATAGCGTACTCACAATCGCAGGGCTATTCAGAGAAAATGATGGAATAATTGAAAAACCATTATTTGTTAAACCTACCGAACCCGAAAAAGTAGAAGTGTTTTTGGTGCTATCGGGTGCTTGTCCGAAGCTAAGTGATGCGGTGAAAATAAACAGTAATAGAAAAACAGAGTTTTGTAAACGATTCATTGATAGGTATTTATTTATTTTTTTGCAAAGTTAGTGTGTACATTTAGGATAGCTTTTATACATTTTACGGTTTTACCTACCAATTTTACCGATGGTATTACAATTCATAATTTAAGGATGTAGATTTGGTAAAAAATATCAAGCCGATGATAATTTACGATAGCATAAAAACCTATAACGAAACCTTCAATCACCCAACCTTACACCCGCTCATCAGTGTGTTGGATTTGAGCAAAGGCAACCCTTTGAAACGAGACAAATTCCGAATGGATTTTTATGCCATCATTATCAAAGACAGTAAATGCGGCGACCTGCGATACGGCCTGAAATACTATGATTATGACGAAGGAAGCATTGTTTTCTTTGCTCCGGGACAAATTGCCGCCTCCGAACCCGAAGGCGAGTTGCATCAGCCGTATGGACTTGCTCTTGTGTTTCATCCAGATTTAATCAAAGGTACGAGTCTCGGTAAGCAGATTCACGAATATACTTTTTTTAGTTATGCTTCTTACGAAGCATTGCACGTTTCGGAAAAAGAAAGAAATTTGGTGGATATTTGTTTTGCCAATATCGAATCAGAAATCAAGCAAAACATTGATACCCACAGTAAAAAAATAATTGTGGCAAATATCGAATTATTACTGAAATATTGTAGCCGTTTCTACGACCGACAATTCATCACACGTGAACACGTAAATCATGGAATAATCGAACAATTTGAGCAAAAATTAAATGAATATTTTCGATGTGAAGAGTTGAAAATCAATGGTTTACCATCGGTTGCATATTTTGCCAATGAATTAAATCTCTCGGCCAATTATTTTGGCGATTTGGTAAAGAAACAAACAGGGAAATCTGCTTTAGAATACATTCAACTCCGCTTAATAGATTTAGCTAAAGAACGCATCTTCGATAACAGCAAATCGGTTAGCGAAGTAGCCTACGAATTGGGTTTTAAATATCCGCAGCATTTTACCAGATTTTTCAAGCAAAAAGTGGGGGTTAGCCCGATGGAGTTTAGAGGTTTGAATTGAGAATCGTTTAAAAGTATTCAGCAATAATAAGAAAACACAAGATTTTACGCTTTCTTAATTATTTCATTCAATACTTTTAGATTAGTTTTTTTATCGAAAATTGCTTGTATTGGTATCTCAAAACCTTTGATAACTTTACTTTTTAACCGTCCTTCGGCCGATTTTATCACCAACTCGTACTTGTTTCGTACTAAAATATATTGTTCAACGGTTTCGCTTTTGGCATCAATAATCCAATACTCAGGTACTTTATGAGTTTCATAATCGTCGTACTTTACACCTCGGTCATTTTTTGCCGTGCCTTTCGATAAAACTTCTACTATAAAATCAGGTACAGGAAAAAGCGTTTGGTCTGACGAAAACTTTTCGGCTTTTGAATTTCCGAAGAAAACCAAGTCTGGTTCATAATCATTACGAGTAAAAACCGTCATGATTTTTTCGTAACCAACGAAGCCCAAATCGTGGATATTGACGTAAGTTTGAAGCAAAACTAAAAGATTGGTAGTAGCTTCATTATGTCGCTTCATCACAGGCGAATGAACAACGATTTCGCCATTGATAAATTCTACTTTCATAGATTCATCAATGTCACGGTTCGTCGCACGATTGTAGAATTGCTCATGACGGCGACGTTCTTCTTCAAGACGATTACTAACTTCTTGAATAAGCAAAGGTGCATCCGATAACCCTAAAATTTGTTCGACTAAATTTTCGTGAAACATTTACTCCGAATTTAATTAAAGCGAATTTAGCTGAAATCTTATAAATCAGCAAGTAATAGAAATTCAATCTGTTTATAAACAAAAAAGGGAGCATTTTGCAACGCTCCCTTTTACTTTTATTTCTTCGTAATCTTATACAGTCTGCCTTGGTCGGTAACGGCGTAAATTGCACCGTCTTTGCCTTGGGTTACATCACGAAAACGCTGATATTCTTCCGAAAGTAAACGTTCTTCGCCTACAACTTTATTGTTTTCTATCACCAAGCGAGCAATGTGCATACCGCTCAAGCAGCCCACAAAAAGGTTGTTTTTCCATTCTGGAATCAAATCGCCACTGTAGAAAGTCATACCACTTGGCGATACCGATGGGTCCCAATAATAAGTTGGTTGCTCCATACCATCTTTTTGCTGAATCACCTCACCGATTTTCTTTCCGCTATACTCAATTCCGTAAGTGATTGTCGGCCATCCGTAGTTTTTACCCGGACGCACATGGTTGATTTCGTCGCCACCTCTTGGGCCAAATTCATTCGAGAAAAGCTCACCATTAGCAGGGTTAAAGGTTAAGCCCTGCACGTTGCGGTGTCCGTATGAGTAAAGTTCTGGTCTTGCACCGGCTTGTCCCATAAACGGATTACCCGCAACTGGCTTACCATCGGTTGTGATACGCATGATTTTTCCAAGTCCCGAATTCAACGATTGTGCCTGCGGACGAGTAGCAAGGTCTGAGCGTTCGCCAGTACTCACAAAAAGATTTCCGTCTTTATCAAAAATCACACGGCCACCGTAGTGGAGGTTTCCTCTGTATGCGGGAGTAGCACGATAAATCACGGTTGCACCTTCGATTTTAGATTCATCGGCCGAGAGTTTTCCTTTGGCAACTGCCGTGAGTGTTCCACCGTCAAAATCTTCTGAAAAAGCCCAGTAAATCATGCGGTTTTGCTCAAAATTTGGGTCGAGCGTAATACCGAGTAACCCACCTTGTCCTTTTGAGTTTACGGCAGGGAGTCCAGTAATCGGCTTACTCAATTCTCCATTTTGTTTTACGATGCGTAATGTACCCGCTTCTTTCTCGGTTACGAGCAATCTACCATCGGGCATGTACTTCACACCCCACGGAAAAGACAAGCCTTCGGTCAAGACCTTAAACTCGTAAGGGGTTTTGGTTTTAACGCCAGCAACTCTGGTCTGACCCGCAAAAGCTGGTTTATATTCTGGCGAATTCGGTGCTTTTGTCTCGACAGGTGGTAGCGAGCCACTTGCATTTGCGGTTACGGTTTCGGCTGGAGTTGTTTGTCCGCACGAAACATATACAACCGAGCTAAGTGCTAATGATAATAAGGCTGTTTTTTTCATTTTTTAATAGTTTGTTCTTGGAGGTTCAATGATTAATAAGTAGTTAATAGAAAATAGTTAATTGCTGATAGGAATTCGTAATTGCTTGATTATCAGAATTATCTCAACGATTAACCATTGACAAATAACATGAACTAATCAATCTATGGTTTGCACTTATTTCGAATTACTTGAGTTTCTCAATTACGTCTTAGGCATAATCTTGTTTGAATAATTCGGAATATTCGATAAATTCTACATTATTAACTAACCCAAAATCTGATTTATTGTTTGTAATTCGTCTTCGGTAAATTTTGTACTATCAAGACACTTCAAAGAGTCGGTTAGTTGCACAGGCTTGCTCACACCCAAAATCACCGATGTGATTCGAGGGTCTTTCAGAATCCACGACAGGGCCATTTGAGCCAGATTTTGTCCGCGTTCTTTTGCCAATTCGTTTAGTTTGATTATCTGATTGATTTTATCTTGCGTGATTCTTTCACCTTCCAATGCCCCGTTTCCACGACCCGAAGCCGCCCTTGAGTCGGCAGGAATTCCGTTCAAATATTTGTCCGATAACATTCCTTGTGCCAATGGCGAAAACGCCACACAACCAGCACCGTTTTGTTCTAAAACATCCAACAATCCACCCTCTACCCAACGCTCAAACATCGAATATTTGGCCTGATGCACCAAGCAAGGCGTACCTAATTCCTTTAAGATTTTTACTGCTTTTTCGGTATCGGCGGCACTGTAATTTGAGATTCCTACATACAGAGCCTTACCCTGACGCACGATTAGGTCGAGAGCCGACATCGTTTCTTCGAGTGATGTATCGGGGTCGGGGCGGTGATGGTAGAAAATATCTACGTAGTCGAGACCCATGCGTTTGAGGCTTTGGTCTAAGCTCGAAACCAAATATTTTTTAGAACCCCACTCGCCATAAGGCCCTTGCCACATATAAAAACCAGCTTTGGTTGTTATGAGCATTTCGTCGCGGTATGCTTGCAAATCTTTTTTGAAGACGCTTCCAAAGGTTTCTTCGGCCGAACCCGCAGGTGGGCCGTAATTATTGGCTAAATCGAAGTGTGTAATTCCTTTGTCGAATGCCAGTTTTATCATATTTCGGGCATTTTCGTAGTTGTCGATTCCTCCGAAATTATGCCACAAACCCAACGAAAGTGCTGGCAATTTGATTCCGCTTTTGCCACATCGGCGGTATTCCATGGTTTGGTAACGCTCAGGAGAGGGTAAATATGTCATTGTTTAATATTTTTGTGATAAATTCGATTCGCAAAGTTGAGATAAGAATTCAATAAAAACATTGAACCAGAACAAGAAATTAATTTAACCAACGAATTTACTCAAAATGTATCAGAACATTCACCAATATATCGAAAGATTTGTGAGTCTAAACAGCGAAGAGATTTCGATTGTGAATAAATGTCTCAGTCTCAAGAGTTTTCCAAAAAAGACGGTACTTCTCAATGCGGGCGATGTTTGTAATTTTGAAGCGTATGTATTAAAAGGCTGTATAAGAGAATATTTTATTGATAAACGTGGGGTAGAACTTACCCTTGAATTTGCAGTTGAAGATTGGTGGGTGAGCGATATTACGAGTTTTGAGCATCAGACTCCGAGTATGATGTATATCGAAACCTTAGAAGATTGCGAACTTTTAGTGCTTTCGAGAGAATCAAAAGATGAGTTGCTCCGCAGAGTACCTAAATTAGAACGAATGTTTAGGCTGATGATTCAGCGACATTTAGCGGTTGTTCAGAAAAGACTCCTTCGAACCGTAACTTACTCGGCTATGGATAAACTCAACGAGTTTCTGAAACGTTACCCGACCTTACCCAATCGAGTACCCCAGCATTATATTGCTTCGTACCTGGGCATTACGCCAGAGTTTTTGAGTAAGCTACGCAAAAGGCAAATGAAATCAGTATGATAAAAGCAGGACAGAGAGACTTTTTGAAAGATTTTGTGGCAACGCAGTTTATTGTGAGTATATTTTATTGAAAGACAAAAAGCGATATTGGTCTTGTAGATTTCAAACCAGCATCAAAGGGCAAACAATCAGGAAAACACAACCTTGTCGATATGGTTCTGACCCAAAAGTATCCGAATAGCTACAGCGGCATGATGAAATGAATTATGAAGAAGATGAAATATTGTTAATCAAGTGTAATATATTTGAAAAATTAAGAACTTTATAGGAATTTTTATAAAAGCCTATTTTTTCATTGTCAGAATGACTTAACATTTATTGACATTCAAACCACATAAACGAAGCACTTAGAAATATTCAATTTTGGCAGCAAACTTCTCTTTATTGTCAAAGATGATTGCCTTGACCAAACAATTTTTACGAATTATTTGATTTTATAATGAATTAGTAAGTGAAGGATTTATTCAGTCGATTTAATGTACCCTAACTTAATTTATACTTTCGTATGCGTACTGTATTAACATGCTTTATCTGTTTTAGCCTCATACTTTTTCTATCTTGTCAAAAGCCCCACAAAAACCCCGAAGGTTTCGAGATTGAAGAGGGCTTTTATTTAGAATTGGTAGCTTCAGAACCACTCATCAAAGACCCCGTTGATTTGGAATTCAATGAAAATGGCGATGCCATGGTACTCGAAATGCCGGGCTACCCGATGGAAGATAAAAAAAGCCGATTGTTGGTCTTGAAAGATAAAAACAACGACGGTGTGTATGATAGTACCATCGTTTTTGCCGAGAATTTAGGCTTGGCAGATTCGTTTATGCCTTACAAAAAAGGTGTATTGGTGGCTGCACCACCTTATTTGTTGCAGTTGCGTGATGAGAACAGCGACTACAAAGTAGAAAAAGTTGATACCTTGATGGGGGGCTTTGCAAAGGATAATTTGCAGCACAATTACAACGGACTCACCTACGGTATCGACAACTGGATTTATGTCGCTAATGGCGGAAACGATGGTAAACCGTATTGGTGGGGTGATACCACTACTGCTCTTGATTTGCGTGGACAAGATTTGAGATTTAACCTCGAAACTCGCCAAATGGAACGCCTCGGAGAATCTTCGGGAGGTTTTGGATTGGGGATGAATGAATACGGGCATTTCTTTGAAACCCATAACCTTACGCATATTTCGCATCTGGTTTTTCCTGACCGCTACCTCAAAGGTAAACGGATTCTGACCGAAAATACTTTACAGAATATCTCTGACCATGACGAAAACGGACTGGCTCGTATTTTCCCGATTGGCGAGCAAGAAGACCGAGTAAATCACCCGGAGCAATCGGGGTATTTTTCAGGCTCTTGCGGCATTACTTACTATGGAGGAGGTGCTTTTGGTGAAAAATATAAAAATACCGTTTGGGTGGCCGATGTGGTGCTAAACCTAATACATGTCGATAAAATTAAGCCCAATGGAGCATCTTTTACGGCTTCGAGGATGCTCGAAAATAAAGACTTTTTGGCAAGTACTGATAGGGCTTTTAGGCCTGTAAATATGAGCGTAGGACCCGATGGCTCTATGTATGTGATGGATATGCACCGGAAAGTCATTGAACACCCTGAATGGATTCCCGACGAAATCGAAAAAACTTTAGACCTCGATGCAGGTAAAAACCAAGGGAGAATTTATAAAATTTCATCGGTCAATGGGCATGAGAAATTTGATTTTCAACAATTTAAAAGTACCGATGGCTTATTGAAATCGCTCGAAAATGCTAATCAGTGGGTACGAAATACAGCCCACAGAATCTTGATGGAAGGCTCTTTGAGCAACGAAGCCTTCGTTGGTCTAAAAAACCTATTCAAATCTGAAAATGAATTGGCTCGATTGCATGCCCTCTGGATTTTGAGTCATTCGGGTAAACTAACCGCCGATGAAGTAGCAAATGAATTGCAAAATGGTAGTTCGTCGTTCAAAGAGAGTATTCTGAAAATTGCCGAAAGTTATTTGACCGAAAATGAAACCATTTTGGCTAAAACAATAGCATTGCTTCAAGATACCAACGCCCGCGTGCGTATGCAAGCCGCTTTGAGTTTGAGTACATTACCCGAAACTCACCCAGCCTATCAAAAGAATCAGGCAAAAATACTCAATGCTTTGGTTCAATCGGCTCAACTATCTAATGATGAATGGAATGTAGCAGCTATTACCTTGGCGGCTCAAAGTAAAACAACTCAACTTTTTACCGAAATTGCCAAAGAAAAACGCCCTAATTCAGATTTATTGGCTTCGTTGGCATTGAATACATCGGGTTCGACAGATGAAATTGCCTCAATACTTTCGAGCCTTCAATCTTCTCAACTCACAGATAAGGAGCGGGCATTGGTGATGAAACAATTGGCTCAAAATCTGGATAAGGTTGATGGAAAAACGATTGAGAATCAACTTACTTCTCTCGAAAACAATGCCCAATTAGATTTACTGACCCAGCTGGCATCAATTCGACAAATTTTAAAATTACAACCATCGCCTCAGTTTTTGAAGTATAGCAATGAAGCCTCACAAAATGTGCTAAATACCTCGTTGCCAGACTCGGTTCGGGTGCAATACCTTTCTTTGTTGGATTTTGTTCCGTATCCGCAAAAATCGGCTATTTTGTACGAATGCCTAAAAAATAATCAACCGCTCAAGCTACAAGAAAATGCTCTACGTCAGCTTTCCAATTACAGAGAAAAGGAAATTGGCGGTAAAGTAGTAGCTATGTGGAAAGACCTCAGTCCGCAAACCCGTCGGTATGCCAGCGATTTATTGCTCTACATTGAGTCGAACCACGATGCTTTATTGACGGGGCTTGAAAAAGGGATTATCAACATCGGAGAAATGAATTTTGACCTCGAAAGAAGACGTACCCTACTTTGGTGGACAGATAATGAAGACACCAAACGCCGAGCCAAAAAACTATTCAGCGATTCGGGAGTAAGCAACCGCCAAGCTGCCATGGATAAAATGAAACCTGCTCTTACACTCAAAGGCAATGCTCAAAATGGCGAAAAAGTGTTTAGCAATACCTGTGCTACTTGCCACAAATATGGCAATATTGGGAACGAGGTGGGTCCGGTTTTAACCGAAATCAGCAGAAAAAGCAAAGCTACTGTAATGCACGACATTCTCGACCCTAACGCCGCCGTGGACCCCAAATATGTAAACCATAGCCTCGAAACCAAAAGCGGTGCGATACACATGGGCATTGTAGCCAACGAAACCGATAAATCGGTTACGATTCATAAAATAGGTGGCGAAAAAGTGACGATTAACAAATCAGAAATCAAAACGTTCCGTTCTTTGGGTACATCTTTGATGATGGAGGGATTTGAAAACGCTCTTTCTAATCAAGAAATGGCAGATTTGTTAGACTTTTTACAAAAAGGAGGGAAAAAGTAGTATGAAAAATTTGTTTAAGCTCATATTCATTCAGCTCGTTTTTCAGCAAGTAACTGCCCAAAACCTAAAAGTGGGAACTTCATCGGCATCCATTAACCCATCAGTGGGGACTTACATAGCTGGCGACAAGCAAAACCGTAAGTTTACAGGTATTCACGATAACCTTTTTGCCAAGGCGGTGGTGATAAGTTCGGGCAAAGAAAACGTGGCTCTCTTGACTTTGGATTGTATTGGTTTGTTGTATTCTGATGTGTTGAAAATCAGACAAAAGACCGCTGAAATTTGTAAGTTTCCGGTCGAAAGAATTGTGGTAAGTTCTACCCACACGCACGCCGGACCCGATGTAGTGGGTATTTGGGGGAAAGATTTTTCGGAAAGTGGGGTAGATGATGCTTACATGGATTTTCTTATTTCAACGTCTGCCAAACAAATTAAATACGCCTTTGAAAATCAGAAAGATGCCAAAGCCTTTACGGCCGAAACTACTTTTGGAGAGCCGTGGGTCGAAAACATTTGTAATGAGGAAATAGACCGAGCAGTCAGTATCATTCAGTTCAAAGATTCGCAACAGAAAGCCATCGCCACGCTTGTCAATTTTGCCTGTCATCCTACTTTTATAGATGCCGTAGCATCGGAGGTTTCGGCTGATTATATTCATGGCTATTACGAAGAACTCAAAAAGAAAATAGGTGGAGAAGTGTTGTTTCTTCAAGGAGCGATTGGTGGTTGGGTTCAACCCGAAAAAAAAGCCAAAACCTTTGAAAACGCCTATAAACGTGGTAGCGAATTGGCAAATACAGTGAGTCTGGCTTTGAAAAACGCTAAACCATTGAAAACCAATGCGATTCAATACAGAAACAAGAAAATCAGTATTCCGGTTGAAAACGAAGGCTGGAAACAACTTTCGGCTATGGGTATCATCAAAAGAAAAATCAATGAAAACGTAGAAACCGAAATTTCATTTTTCAGCATCGGTAATGCCCAATTCATCACCCATCCCGGCGAAACCGCCCCATATTATGCCATCGAATCGAAGAAAATGATGGGCAAGGGTACCAATTTCGTACTTGGACTTGGCAATGATGCCTTGGGGTACATTCTCAAACCTAAATATTTTGAAGACAACACGCTGCCACATGCCGAGTACCTTACCCGTATGTCGGTGGGTAAACAAACTGGGCCTATCGTTTTGGAAGGGGTAAAAGAGTTAGTGAAAAAACAATAAAGTTCATACTGCTCAAAAATTTAATGGGTTATATTTATAAAACCCCTTTGATAAGACATCAAAAAAGAACATTCCAAGTCTCAAGAGTTTGGAATGTTCTTTCATCGTTTGGTTTAATTATTTGGGGCTAATGGGAGCTTTTTTTAATCTTCCCCACGCTACAAATGCTGCCAATGCAAACATAACTACATTTGCGATAATAGGCTCATTCTGAGTTAAATGCTCACGTACAGCCAAAACCATGATTGTAGCAATACCAATAGCCGCAATCGGTGTCAGGATAGGTTTGATTCGAAGAGCCGATGGTAGTATTAAACCTATCGCACCTAAGATTTCGGAAACACCGATAAAACGCACCAACTCAACACTGGTATGATTCACAAATTTCATTCCCATCTCAGAGAGTTGTTCGATGGGTGCGGTTGTTTTCATAAAACCTGCCATTCCAAATGCTACGGCTAATAATACTTGAATAACCCATAACACAATGTGTAATAAGTTAGATTTTTTGGGAGTTGTCATCTTTTTTGTTTGATTTATTATTTATTTTAACTGTAAATTATCTTTCCATATTTACCTTTCTTGGCATCATAGTAGGCATCTCTGATTTCTTCTTCGGTACTCATCACAAAGGGGCCTTGAGCAACAAAAGGTTCGGTGTATTTTTCGCCTCCAAAAAGGATAAAATCAGTTTCGATGTTCAAATTATTACTGATTTCGATGAAGCTACCTTCTTCACTGAAACCAATCAAATCGCCAGTAAAAAAGCTTTCGTTATTAATAGTAAGGTCATGTTGAGGTAGAAAAATAGCATATTCCTGCCCAGCAACAGTTGGAAGTGTAATTTGCTTACCCGCATTTAATCGAACGTGATACAAGAATTGTTTGGCATAAGTAGGGATTTTTGAACTCTGCCCTCCGTACTCGCCCACAACTACTTTCAGCGTCCCTGCGTTGTCATCCAGCTGCAACAATGGTAATTCCTCAGCTTGAAGAGCCATGTATTCTGGGTTTTCTTTTTTTTGTTTTGCCGGAAGGTTTATCCAAAACTGAAATCCGTGTAAAAGTTTACCCTCGGTTTTGGTATCTGGCCCCATCGATTCATTATGCACAATTCCATTTCCTGCTTTCATCCATTGCACACCGCCAGAATGTACCATTCCTTTGTGTCCACGACTATCAAAATGTTCGGCTTCACCGTTTAGGATATAAGTAAGCGTAGCGATGCCACGATGCGGATGGGCAAAATTTGGATTTAGCTGTTTCTCCCTTATCATAAAAGGGGGTATATAATCTAAAAATACAAAATGACCAGCATGATGGGTATATTGATTGGGCAATAATCGATAAATGGTGGTAGTACCAATGTTTTCTCGATGCCCACGAATTTTAAACTTAATTTGTTTTTTCATGTGTTCGTTAAATTACAATACAAAAATAATGTATATTTGATTTCTAATCGTAATCAGTTACCTTTTGGTAATCAGATTAAAATGGTTTTATGAAAAAGAAAGAGCATAAAGAATGTATCTCTGCATTGGTGCCGGTGCGAGATACCCTTGATATTATTGGTGGGAAGTGGAAACTTCTAATAATTATTTCTATTTGGGAAGGCAACAAGCATTTTAGAGAGATAGAGCGGAGTATTCCGAAACTATCTACTAAAGTGCTTGCCAAAGAATTGAAAGAATTGGAATTAAATAAGTTGATTAATCGAACAATCATTGAAGATTACCCTATCCGAATAGAATATACTATCACCGAACACGGTAAATCATTACAAATGGTAATCGAAACTTTGCACCAATGGGGCGTATTACACCGTAAAGAAATATTTGAGGAATAGTCTATGGGGGCAGAAAATCAAACTTTTTGGTTTTCTGCACTCATTCCTCTTTAAACTCGCATCAAGAATCAGCTGATTTACTTTTCAAACTCCACAATATGCTCAGAGGCATATTCGTCGTCGCCTGGTTTGATTCTTTTTACAAAAAATCTGGCTCTTTTACCAAGAATAAGGCACGTATATTTGTTTTTAATATCTTCTTCGGTATTGAGTGGCTGCAATGATGGATACCAAAGCGTATAGGTGGGTTTCTGAAAAAATAGCTGCGGTTTTGTCCAATCTTGGCTGTTTAGGGCAGTGCCGAGGTCTTTATTTTTATTGAACGAAATATACACTTTGTCGCCCACCCAAGATTTACCCTCTACTTTACCCATCATCATTACCCAACATTCCAGATAGGTATTCCAACTTACCGAAGGCCCCCAATGAAAGCCACCAGTCGGCGAAGAGGAAGGTCCGCCACCTTCTTCTAACGGAATTTGCAACGAGGCAATGGGTTTTCCTATGCCATTGTATGGTGCATTGAAACCCTTTCCATCCCAGCGGTTGGCTTTACCTACGGGCTTATCGAGGTCTTTGATGGCAATTCGAGCTACACTGATGCATTGCCCTGACCACTCGGTTTTGGGGTCGTAAGTTTTTTCGTTGTAAACTCCAGGATACCCATATTCGCCATAAAACAGATACAAGTAATCGCCACTTGCCACTGCCGAAGGGTCGCCTACACCACCTGCAAAAGTGTTTGAAGTATTGAATGGTTTCAAAATCATTCTTGGGTCGAGGTCTTCAATAAAAATACCTTTGTCTTTCCAGCTTTTTCCTCCATCAACAGATTTCATAATGCCGATTCTGCATACTGCCGCCGCACTTTTAGGACCTCTCAATCCTTGTGGCCACTTATTGTTTTTGTAGCCTTCGCCAGTTTTTGGGTTGTAGGGGAGTGTTTGTGGGTAGTTTTCATTATGATAGATGCCATAGAGCGTTTTGCCCGATTTATCTTTTTGGTCTTGGTAAACGGTCTCAAACCAAACGGCTCCATGCAGCCCCGGTTTGCCAACAGGAGCATTTTCGGGCATTATTGGCTCAAAGAAATTTTCGGAAGGACTTTTGAAAACTTCATCGGCGTTTTTACCATCTGCATAGCGGTTGTCCACACCAATGCCCCAAACTGGGTCTTCGCCATATTTACCCGGGAAAATGCGTAAGGTATCTCCAATCCATGCTTCGGCCATGTTGCAATCCACAAATGAGTTGAACTTTACTTTTTCGGCAGGAATAAGTTTAAATTTGGGGTTGAAAGTTTGAGCTTTTAATTGAATTTGTAGTAAAATCGTTATAGCTAAGGTTGAATAAAGTGCTTTCATATTCTTGAATATTGAATTAGATAGAACAAAGTTAATAATTACAAATCAATAATCTTATCTGCTTCTCTGATGCCGCTTAGATATGCCCCGTGAGCGGTTGAAAAGTAATCAATTTCGGTATGTTCGCCCGCAAAAAATAGTTTATCGCTAACGGAGGCTGCCAAGTCATCAAAATGTTTCATTTCGGTTCCTACGGCTGTGTATGAATACGCTCCGTAGGAGTTTGGATTACTTTGCCATTTAGTTCGCAATAAATTCGTTGGATTTGGTGTATTTGAGCCATAAATGTCTCTTAGATGATTCATTATTTCATTGATGATTTGAACATCGCTCATGCTTTCGGTTTGACGAGCATAATCGGCATAAGCAAAAGTCATGAGAGCATTTGTGTTGGGATTAAATTTCTTCATATTGACAAAATAATTGAATTTATCTCGCTCTTCGGGTGTGTAAGAAATGTACTGGACATCATCCCAAAAGGCTTTATCCCAAGTCAATAAAAATTTATTGACACAATTCATCCCTATTTTTTTAATCGCATTTTGCTTATTGGATGGCAAATTAGGTGAAAACTGAATCACATTATTTTTCAGAACACCGAGCGGCACTGTAACGATGACGTAATCAGCCTCACTTATGGTCGAATTATGCGTTACTTTTACTCTTTCGGCTGAATAATCAATCTTTGTGACTCGTTCGTTAAGCAGAATATTCAAGCCTTTTGCTAAATAGTTTGGAATTGTATCATAACCATTTGTAGCAATTTTTTCAGTACCGCCAAACTCCTCGCCTTCACTATAAAGTATCGATGAAAGTTTGTCTAAATCACCCAAATCGAAAGTTATATAAGTAGATAGAAAGAATTTCCAGAGGCGGTCATTGTATTTTTGAGGATATAATCTCTTAAAAACAGTTTCAAAACTTTCGGTTAGATTTCCTTTTTTCATCATTGAGGCAATGATTCCGTCTAATTCGTCTTCGGCTGAATCATAAATTGCCGCAGTTCTGACTTTTCCTCCAATATCATACGATTTTCGGTTTTCATCGACTGTTTCAAAAGTAGCCATTCCCGACTCCTGAGCCAGTTTCGTAATCGGGTTTTTATTGACACCGTGAATCCAGCTTGCTCCTTCATCAAAGGCAATTCCCAAATTTCGATTGGTACGTAAACGCCCACCCACTTTTTCTTGAGATTCTAAAACTTTTACATCAAAACCGTTTTCAGTAAGTTTTTTGGCGGCGGCAAGTCCAGCGATTCCTGCTCCGACGATAATTACGGTCTTATCTTTTGGAGTAACAACTGTGTCTTTACATGAAAGTAGTGCGGGAGAAATTAAGGGTAATGAGAGACTGGTTAAAGTATTTTTAATGAATTTTCGTCTTTGCATGAGTTTATTATTCTTTTATCGATTTTATTGGCATCAATAAAAACGAATCTTTCATAGGGCCTATTGCAGGACAGACCTTTCGAGTTTTCAAATCCAAAAATGAGCCATTGAGGGTGATTTTTGCCGCCAAAACTAAACCATCTTGTTTGTAAATATGATGGATGAGTTTCCATTTACGGAAATCCTCACTGATGTTTTCCAAGACCAAATCAATGACAATTATTTCACCCAAATGCAATTCTTTGTAAAACTGAATGTAGCTATCGAAAAGTATTGGTCCAATGCCAAGTTCGTGCATCAAAAGTGGACTTGCTCCACACATTTGCCAAAACGCTATCCGAACATCATCGCCAAATTCGGCATAAGCAGAATTTTTTACGTGGGCATTGGCATCTAAATGGTTCCAGCCGATTTCGTAGGTTTTTGAGAAGGTTTCTAATCTTTGCATTATAAACAGTCAATGAAATTTTTGGGTTAAATTACACATCAATTCTTGATTTTAATCATTTACTCCCATTTCTTTCATCAATTCTAAACCATATTCTCTAATTACTTTCACAACCTCAATCGCTCGGAGTCCTCTTTCTGTAATGGTATATTCGGTTTTTGGAGGAACAACAGGATATACTTTTCTAATCACAAAACCATCTTCCTCTAATTCTCGAAGTTGGGTAGTGAGCATCTTCTGCGAAATATGTGGAATATCTTTCTGTAATTCACTATAACGCATCACACGGTCTTTCAAACGCCACAAAATAGGCATTTTCCAAGTTCCACCAATTCTATCCATTGCAAACTCTACTGGGTTGTAGTAAATCTTGCCATTGTATCTAAAATCTCCCATTTTTTGAATAATAATTTAATTTATTGATTTAATCAGCGGGTAAAAATTTTTACCACAGAAATTACAAACCAACGCTGAAAAAAATCTACATCAAAGATAGATATACGTATTCAAAATACTATACATACTTTTTAGTGCGTATCGTACAAAAAAGTGGTACACATGGTTTTGAGGGTTTGTTGCTGCACCTTTGCAACATCAAATCTAAAATAAAAAAACAAATGATAACTGAAGTAAAAAACTACGTACATTTCCACGGAGCACCCGTAAAAGGTAAAATTTTGATGGTGGCAAGTTCACCAAGTGTTTCAAAACAAACAGGTTGGCCAATTGGCTTTTGGGCTGCCGAACTTACGCACCCATTGCGAGTATTTCAAGAAGCAGGCTACGAAGTAGAACTGGTTTCTACTGAAGGCGGAAAATTAGAAATGGATGGTTATTCTAACCCAACCGATGCCAGTGGATACTCGGCTCATGATGTGATTTCTTTGGGGTATTTACAAAAACCAGAGTTCAATGCCATGCTCGAAAACACCCAAAAACTAACAGAAGTGAGTGCGGCAGATTACGATGCCATTTTCTTGGTTGGTGGACAAGGCCCGATGTACACTTTTAGAGGAAATAAGGATTTAGAGAAGCTTTTTGCCGATTTCTACGAAGCAGGAAAACCAAGTGCGGCAGTTTGCCATTCGACTACCTTGCTTTTGGAGGCCAAAAAATCTAACGGAGAATTATTGGTAAATGGAAAAACTTGGACAGGCTTTGCCGATGCGGAAGAAGAATTTGCCGACCAAGCAGTTGGTATGAAAATCCAACCGTATCGCATCGAAACCGAAGCCAAGAAAATTGCGGGAACGACTTTCAAAGTAGCTGCTCCGTTCTCGTCTTATGCCATTCAAGATGGTAATTTAATTACTGGTCAGCAACAAAATTCGGGTGCTGCCGCGGCAGAATTAGTGGTAAAATCTCTAAATAAATAAGCCATGAACGCAATAAATTGGTTTGAAATACCTGCTCTCGATTTAGAACGAGCGTTTCAATTTTATTCGACTGTACTTAACGGCAACGTCCGCAAAGGCACATTTGGTAATGGCGATTTGATTTTGTTCAATGTCCCTTTTAATACTGGAGAAGCAGTAGGTGGCTCGATTGTGGTTCGTCCAGACTTAAAGCCAACTGCGGATGGACCAGTCCTTTATCTGAATGCTTTCGGAAAACTGACCGAAGTAGTTGGTAAAGTAGAAAGTGCAGGCGGCAAGGTAATCGTACCAGAAATCAATCTTGGGAAATTTGGTTTTGCGGCTGTAATCATTGATAGCGAAGGAAATAAAATTGGACTTCTATCGAGTGAGTTATAAATGATTCTGCGAACATCTGCGGGTAAAAAATTTGAACCGCAGACTACGCAGATTTACAAACACAGAAAATCACAGATAAATTTTCTGTGAATTCAGCGGCCAAGTTCTGCGATAATCTGCGGGTAAAAAATTTGAACCGCAGAAAACGCAGATTGACAAACGCAGAAAATCACAGATAAATTTTCTGTGAATTCAGCGGCCAAGTTCTGCGATAATCTGCGGGTAAAAAATTTGAACCGCAGAAAACGCAGATTGACAAACGCAGAAAATCACAGATAAATTTTCTGTGAATTCAGCGGCCAAGTTCTGCGATAATCTGCGGGTAAAAAATTTGAACCGCAGACTACGCAGATTTACAAACGCAGAAAACCACAGAGAAAAAATTCATCGAACATCTGCGGGTAGAAAATTTAACTAAAAGATTTCAAAACTCACAGACCATTGACTTTTCTAAAAATACTCTTAGAAATATCATCGGTGTTGAAATTTACCAAAATACCAAGTTTCATTCCCGAAAGTTTTAGATAAGTAATGACCTGTTTATGATGAACATCCAGAAGGTTCTCAACCGATTTCAGTTCGATAATGACCTTGTTTTCAACCACAATGTCTAACCGATACGCAATATCAACCTTTACTTCTTCATAAATCATTGGGAGATTTACTTGGTTGCTAACCATCAGTCCTTCTTTTCGGAGTTCATAGACCAGAGCAGCCTCGTAGGCACTTTCTAAAAGCCCGGGGCCAAGATTTTTAAAAACTTTGAAAATACAGCCACGTATTTTATATGAAATATCATTTTCTGTCATTATTGGTGGGTTTAAGTTTGGTAATTAATTCTAAATTAAATGCCCAATCTGTCGAAATTTATGCTGGACATCAACGAGCAGGAGTCGATTTAATGTGGTTTAAAAATTTCAAAAATACTAAAGACGAACGTACACCAGTTCTAATTTTTAGTCGAAATAGGGCAAGTACCGATTACAAAAATTCACCAACAGCATTCGGCTCAACCAATGCCATTTCTTACAATTTCAAAAACGGAATTGGTATTGTTGGAGTCGCTTCGTTTCTCAATGCTGGTTTCACCCCTAAAGCGGGTATTCAGTACTATAAACAAAAAGGCGATTTTATGTTTTTTGGTTGGTTTGTGACGGATTTGAAGAAAGAAAGTAACCTCGATTTGTTTGGTTTGTTTCGTTATCAGCCCAAAATCAACGCCCAATGGAAGGGCTTTTTACAGGCAGAGTTGTTTCCGGTGTATAATCCTAAAAAACAATTCTGGAGTCTCACCCAACGCCTTCGTTTGGGGGCGAGGTATCATACTTGGGCAGGTGGTTTAATGATGGATTTTAATCAATCAGGAAAAGGCACATTTGCAAAAACCAACAATTTAGGTGTTTTCGTACGAAATGAATTTTAAAAGCTATGATTCTAAAAAAAATATTCAATCCTTTCTCGGTAGCTCGTTATATGCGTACCGAATTAATCGTTTCTACAGTCTTTTCGGTTGTAGTATACTTTTTGTATCATAATCAACACCTCGAAAAAGTAAGTTTGCCGTTTTCGGTGGCGGCTATTTTGGGCAGTGCTTTGGCCATTTTCTTGGCTTTTCGGAATAACAATGCCTATAATCGTTGGTGGGAAGCTCGTACTTTGTGGGGTGGAATCATCAATAATAGTCGGATTTTTGCTCGACAAATCATCGCTAATGCCGATAACGCCGTGACGATTGAAAAATCTACTCAACAACAAGTAGATGACTATAAAAAAGAATTGATTTATCGTCAAATTGCCTTTGCTCATGCCTTACGGCTGCACCTTCGTAAGCAAGATTCTTGGCAAGAACTCAAACATCTTCTTTCGGAAGAAGAATACAAAATATTAACTCAAAAAGTAAACAAACCCAATTATTTGCTTCAAAATCAAGGAGTTAGAATCAAAGAAGGAATGCGAGCCGAGATTTTAGGAGCTTTTGATAATATCAGCCTTGAACCAACTTTGGCAGGATTTAACAATTTCCAAGGCTCTTGCGAGCGTATCAAAAACACGCCATTACTGCGTCAATATCATTTCTTTACTAAATTATTTTTGATGGTTTTTATGGTGATTTTACCATTTTCGTTGATTACCGATTTCAACAAAATGGGTGTTCCTGTTCTCATGATTCCGATAAGTATTTTGGTGTCTTTTGTGTTTGGTGTGATGGGAAAAGTAGGCGAGGTAAACGAAGACCCATTTGAAAACCGAATCACGGATATTCCGATGACTTCGATGTGCAATACGATTGAGAGAGATTTAAAAGAAATGCTTGGAGAAAGCAATTTACCAGCTAAATTAGAAGCAGAAAAAGGGTTTTTATCTTAATTTTCAGCGAGAGTCAGCGGTAAAAAATCAGCGAATTCAGCGGGAAAAAAATTGAACCGCAGACTACGCAGATTTACAAACGCAGAAAACCTCAGAGGAATTTTCAGCGAATTCAGCGGCAAAGTTCAGCGAACATCTGCGGGTAAAAAATTTGAACCGCAGACTACGCAGATTTACAAACGCAGAAAACCGCAGAGGAATTTTCAGCGAATTTAGCGGCAAAGTTCAGCGATAATCTGTGGGTAAAAAATTTAAACCGCAGAAAACGCAGATTGACAACCGCAGACAACCGCAGAGGAATTTTCATCGAATTCAGCGGCAAAGTTCAGCGATAATCCTCGGGTAAAAAAAATTGAACCACAGAGCAAAAACCTGCGTGTTAAAATAAATTCAAAAAATACATAAATATGAAAATAGCAATTATTGGTTCGGGAAATGTAGGCGGAGCATTAGCCCAGAAATTCATCAAAGCAGGACATACGGTTTTGGTAGGAGCTAAGTTTCCATTGAGCGACAAATCTATCAAATTAGCCACTCAAATTGGCGAAGACCGATTCACAAGCGTAGAAAGTGCCGTAAAGCAATGCGAAATAATCGTTTTGGCAACACCTGCCCCGATGGCAGCAGAAGTAGCTCAATCATTGGGCGATACAACTGGTAAAGTAATCATCGACACCATGAACATCGTCATGGGACGTGGGCCTGCTGGTTTTTCAAATACAGCCGACGCTATTTTAGCAAATACTGCAACCAAAGACGTTGTAAAATGCTTCAATACAACGGGCTTCAACAATATGTTAGATACAAACTATGGCGAGTATGCAATAGATGCCTTCGTGGCAGGAGATTCAGAAAAAGGAAAAGAAATTGCCTCAAAATTAGCCCTCGATGCAGGTTTTGCGGCGTGCTACGATGTAGGCGGAAACGATAAGTTTCAGTTGATGGAACAATTTGCTTTCTTTTGGATAAATTTGGCAATGTTCAAAGGGCAAGGCCGTGATATTGGCTTTAAATTATTGAAAAGATGAGAAAAAGCCACGAACACATTGCTGATTCGTGGCTTTTGTTTTATGCCTTCCGCACAAATTCCGATTTCAGTCCCATTGCACCGAAACCATCAATTTTGCAATCAATGTTATGTCCGTCGTTCGAATCAACCAAACGAATATTCTTTACTTTTGTTCCTGATTTTATTGGTTTTGGAGCTCCTTTTACGGGTAAATCCTTGATAATAACTACCGAATCGCCGTCTTTGAGTTCGTTTCCGTTCGAATCAAAAACCTTAAAAGTGCCATCTTCTACAACTTCAGCTGCTTCATCTTCTGGATTCCATTCATAAAAACATTCTGGGCAAATCAACAAACCATCGCTCGGATACACGTATTCTGATTTGCACTTGGGGCAAGGAGGAAATTCTGACATATTTTTGATTAAAAAGATAGAAAATAAATACAAAGATATAGATTTTATCTATTAAAATCTACTTTCTATCCTGCCGCCTAAACTCCAACGGCGATAAACCAGTATGTTTTTTAAACAATTTGGCAAAATAATTCGGGTATTCAAATTTCAATAAATAGGCAATCTCCGAAACCGAATACGAAGTATGTAACAGATATTTTTGAGCCTCGCTGATGAGGTTTTGATGCACCAACTCAATAGCAGATTTACCAGCAACAGCATTACAAATCCGATTCAAATGAACGGGGGTAATATTGAGTTCATCGGCAAAATCGGGAATGCTTTTCGGATATTCAGAATTTTTAATATTCATCTGAAACCTCCTAAAATAATTCATCATCAACGAATCACTCCTTTGAGCTTCTTCTTGTTTGGTAAGTCGGTGTAAACATATAAAAAAAGTAGTCAGATAAGCCCTAAGCATCAAGAATCGCTCTGGATTTTCGCTGAATAACTCAAACTCAATATGAGTCAAATTTTGCTGGATTTTATCGAATGTATTTTCTTCAAAATAGCTCAGAATTCTAATATCTTCAAAGGTCTTCCAGAGAGAACTTGATGTTTTAAAAATTTCTTCTATAATACTCTCTGAAAGCGTAAGGATTTGCCCTTCTATATCAGGATTATATACCAATCCGTGTAGTTTTGTTGGAGGTATCAGCACAATACAAGGTGCTTGAAGTTTGTGTTCTTCTATGGCTTCTTGAAACAAAAGTGAGCCTTTACTGATAATAAACACTTGAAAAAGCTGCGAATGTAAGTGTGGTTTGATTGTCCAATTGAAAAGCTGACTTCGAGTAGCTATCAATTCCAAAAAGATATATTCTGATGAGTACCGTCCAAAATCATCGCCATAAAGTCCATCAAAGTTGAGAATATTCTTTTCTTGTTTCATTGAGTCAATGTTCGATTTTTATCCATAAATGTAAAAATAGTTTCCTGCTATTCTAAATTAAAATCAAGAAATTTGTATTTGAAATAAAACCTAATTGATTGATAATGAAAATCTCACTGTGGTGCAGTATATGCTGTCTGCTCTCATTTGGCTTTACACAAGCTCAAAACCCTCTTACATTTGAAGCCTCAAAATATGAAGTTCAATCTCAAGAATTTAACGGTAAAACTATCAAAGTTAGGGCTTATGAGAGAATCGTATATGTGGCAAATCCAGTAGATTTGACTCACCAAATTCTGAATATTTACATACCAGAAGAATATTTTAATGGTAGCTCAATCAATGGGTACACTGCCGAAACTGCTCCTATTTTTTTTCCAAATCGTGTGGGTGGATACATGCCTGCTGTTCCAGCTACTTTTGTAGTTCCAGAACAAAGAGGGGGCCTCCCATACAATAATAAAACAGTCTTGACAGCTCTTTCAAAAGGTTATATTGTGGCTTCGGCTGGTGCGAGAGGTAGGACCAATAAAAACGAGAAAGGAGAATTTACAGGCAAAGCCCCAGCTGGAATCGTAGATTTGAAAGCGGCGATTCGATATCTAAAATTCAATGATAAACTCATGGCTGGCAATGCCAATAAAATTATCTCAAATGGCACAAGTGCGGGTGGGGCGATGTCAACTTTATTGGGTGCAACGGGTAATCATGCTGATTATGAACCTTATCTGAAGGCTCTTGGAGCTGCCAATGCTACCGATGATATTTTTGCGGTATCGGCCTATTGTCCAATCATCAATCTTGAAAATGCCGATATGGCCTATGAGTGGCAGTTGAATAAAATACACTCTTTTAATTTTAGAGGTAAATCGGGCGTTTTAGATGCCGAATCTATGAAAGTTTCTGACGATTTAAAGGCGGCTTTCCCGAATTATCTCAATAGTCTGAATCTAAAAAATGAGGCAGGTAAAAAACTGACTTTAGATGCCGAAGGGAATGGGAATTTCAAAGAATTAGTAAAATCGTATATCGTTGCTTCGGCTCAAAAAGCCTTGTCTTCGGGAGCAGATTTATCAAAAATTAATGCCCTCGAAATCAAAGATGAGAAAGTGGTTTCGGTTGATTTTGATACCTACATGGTTTATCTCGAACGTATGAAAACTCCCCCAGCTTTTGATGCTCTCGATAATAAATCGTTTGAAAACAACCTTTTTGGTACTTCTTCGATTGAAAATCGTCATTTTACTGATTATTCTTTCACACATTCAAAAGACCCAAATGCCACAATAGCCGACAAACAGACGATAAAAATGATGAATCCAATGAATTATTTGGGCGATAAACAAGCCAAAACTGCTAAAAATTGGAGAGTCCGTCACGGGGCAAAAGATAAAGATACGGGCTTTGCTGTATCTATAATTTTGGCAACAACTTTACAAAATAAAGGTTTCAAAGTTGATTTTGCTTTACCTTGGGGTGTGCCACATTCGGGAGATTATGACTTAGAGGAATTGTTTGTTTGGATGGACAAAATTTGTAAGTAATAACATTACGTAGAGATGTTTCATGCAATGTCTTTACAAACAAAAAAATAAACAATGAATAACATCACTTGGGAACTCGCCCATCTGGCTCATGTTGAGCTACTTACGCCAAAACTCGACGAAAGTATTAGGTTCTTTACCGAAATTCTCGGCATGTACATTACCGAAAATGATGGCAATTCTGCCTACCTTCGGGCGTATGACGATTACGAACATCATTCGTTGAAACTGACTGCCCACAAACACAGTGGAATCGGGCATTTTGCGTGGAGAGCCAGAAGTCGAGAATCGCTCGAAAGTCGAGTAAAAGCCATCGAAACCACAGGTTTAGGCATTGGCTGGGTTGACCACGAATGTGGCTATGGAAAAGCCTATCAGTTTCGTTATCCAGATGGACATTTGTGCGAAATTTATTTCGATACCCATAAATATAAAGCCGAAGGTGATATGCGTTCTGCTTTGAAAAATACAAATAGTAAATATCCGGCACGTGGGGTAAATGTGCGTAGGATTGACCACTTAAACCTTTTGGCAAAAGATATTCGGGCATTTGCCGATTTTCAATTTGGTGTTTTGGGTGGCCGAAATACAGAAAGGATTGAGTTTGAAGATGGCCCCAAAGGTGTTTGGGTTTCGGTCAATAATAAATCGTATGATTTGGCAATAACCGAAGACCATAGCGGTCTAAACGGTCGTTTACACCACCTCACATTTGCCACAAATAGCAGAGAAGAAATCTTGATTGCCGCCGATATTGCTCTCGAAAATGGGGTTTTTATTGAAACAGGCCCGCATAAACACGCTATTCAGCAAACGTTTTTCTTATATCTCTACGAACCAGGAGGAAATAGAATTGAAGTAGCTAATGCTTCTGCCCGACTTATTCTCGACCCCGATTACGAAACCGTAGTTTGGAATAAAGAAGAAAGAATGAAAGGCCAAGCATGGGGACTAAAAACCGTAGAAAGTTTCCATACCAGAGGAAACCCAATGCCTGAGGAGTTGATTTAGAATTAAAAAAAATCCGTAAAATTCAGCGATGGTACATCAGCGTGCCAGTCATTGAAATCAGATTTTCACAGATAAAAAATTACAAGACATGAATAAATTATTAGTCATCTCTGCTCATTCTGCCGATTTTGTTTGGCGAAGCGGAGGCACAATCGCAAAAAGTGTAGAACAAGGAGCCGAAACGCTCGTGGTTTGCCTTTCTTTTGGAGAGCGTGGCGAATCAGGGGAACTTTGGAAAGAAGACCCTAATCGAAGCGAAGAAAGTGTGAAAATCATTCGTAAAGCACAAGCCCAACAAGCCGCTGATATTTTCGGAACACCCATTGTGTTTTTAGATTGGGGCGATTACCCGATGCTGATTTCTGATGAAAGAATTGCACAATTAACCAAAATCATTGGCGATTTTGAACCAACCGTTATACTTACGCATACTGCAAAAGACCCATTCAATCCCGACCATCCATTGGCTTACCAAGCTACCGAACGTGCGAGATTGCTTTCGTGTGGGGCCGGTGTAGCCAGTGCATTCAAAAATATCGACCCGCCTGCGTGGTATTCGTTTGAACCTCATCAACCCGAAATTTGCGATTTTAAACCCGATACTTTTATTGATATTTCTTCGGTTTTCGATAAAAAGATTGCCGCCATGAATTGTATGGGTGCTCAGAAATATTTGGTAGAATATTATACCGAATTGGGTGGTCGAAGAGCCAACCATGCTCGTAGAATTTCGGGCAAAAAAGAGGTAAAATTTGCCGAAGCTTTCCAAAGCCATTTACCGAGAGTAACAAATTCGATATTTTAGAAGAATTGATTTGGTCGAATCATTTGAGGATTTTGGAGGTAAGAATCTAAGTTTCGGGGACTTCTTTGAAAGTAAATGTCGATTATCTATATTTTGTGGTAAAATATCAATCTTTAATCATATTTTTTCTATGAAACCTACAAGACGTAACTTTATTCAATCCTTAGGGTTTAGTGTAGCTGGTTTGAGTGTGGCAAATAATTCGTTAGCCAAATCATCCAATCCGCCTAAAACCCTAAAATCCAATAACGATGACCAAGTTTTATTTGTAGGCGACAATATCGCCATTGCTAATACCGAATACGGCAAGGTGAGGGGATTCATCATGCGTGGAATCCATACTTATCTCGGGATTCCGTACGGAGCCGATACATCGGGCAAAAACCGTTTTATGCCTCCTCAAAAACCAGCCTCGTGGACAGATGTAAAACCTGCTCTTTGGTGGGGAAATACCGCTCCGCAAATCATGGAGAAACGCTATGCAAATGTGTATTATTCGTTTGCCGACCATTGGAATTACGATGATGTTTCAGAAGATTGTCTAAAACTAAACGTTTGGACACCCGCACCTGACTCGCAAAAACGCCCTGTGATGGTTTGGCTACACGGAGGAGGTTTTGTCAATGGAAATGGTATCGAGCAGGATGGTTATCATGGCGAAAATTTTGCACGTTTGGGCAATGTAGTTTTTGTTTCGCTCAATCACCGTTTGGGAGCTTTGGGATATTCTGACCTTAAAGCAGTGGGTGGTCATGCGGCTTCGGGTAATGTTGGCAATCTGGATATGGTAGCGGCTCTCGAATGGGTTAAAAATAACATTTCAAACTTCGGTGGCGACCCAAATAATGTAACAATCATGGGGCAGTCGGGTGGTGGCTCGAAGGTAACAACCTTAATGAATATGCCATCTGCTAAAGGATTATTCCACAAAGCAGTGGTACTGAGTGGTGGTTCGTTGGCGGGAGTAAACAAAGAATATTCGGCAAAATTAGGTCAAAAAGTAATGGAAGAAGCTGGTTTGAAGAGTGGAGAAATCGAAAAATTGCAGCAGATTCCGTGGTTAGAATACATCAATATCGCCAATCGTGCGGTAGATAAAATGGCCGATGAAGCCAAACGCTTGGGTGTTGTACGTGGTGGTTTTTCGCCAGTTGCCGATGGTGAATATTTGAGCGATAAATTCTTTACAGATAATCATTTTTCGGCAGATATTCCGCTAATGATTTGCTCGACATTCAATGAGCAAAGCCCAAGCCGAACTGAGGCCGCTCTCGAAAACGTAACATTAACTGATGTAAAAGAGAAAATTAAACCACGTTTTGGTGATAAATCAGGCGAGATTGTTGAGGCTTATGCCAAGAATTTCCCGAAAGCTCGTCCAATCGAATTGTGGTCGATGATTATCTCAAATCGCAAAAATGCAGTAGCCATTGCCGATGCCAAATTTGGGCTGAAAAAAGCCCCAGTTTATGTAGCTTGGTTTGGTTGGCAACCACCGCTTTTCGATAACCGCATGCGTGCATTTCACTGCTCTGATATTTGTTTTTGGTTTTATAATACCGACTTGATGCTTACGCACACAGGCGGTGGAAAACGCCCAAGAGCGTTGTCGGATAAAATGGCAAAATCGCTGTTGAATTTCATGAAATCGGCTAATCCCAACGGTGGAGGTTTACCTACGTGGAAACCCTACACTACCCAAAACGGTGAAACCATGATTCTGGATGATTTACCAGCATTGGCCAACGACCCAGACCGCGAAGCAAGAAAAACATTAGCATAAATTAACCCAAACCTATCGGGTCTTAGCGGCCTGATAGGTTTACTTTAAACCTCTTTTTAAATTAATAAAACCAAGAAAATTGTATGAAAACAAAATCGTTATTTATTGCATTAGTTATCGCTCCGTTTTTCGCCTTCTCACAATGGACACTCGACAAAGGGCATACCAAATTCACGTTCATCGCTTCGCACCACGGAATCTCGGAAGTAGATGGTTATTTCAAGAAATTTGAAGGTAAAATCACTGCCTCAAAAGAAGATTTATCCGATGCCGTTTTTGATGTCAATGTCGAAACAGCAAGTATCAATACCGACCTCGAAATGAGAGATAATCACCTCAAAAGCGAAGATATGTTCGATGTTGCGAAGTTTCCTACAATGACTTTTCAAAGTACTTCTTTCAAGAAAAAAGAAGGAAATAAATATACACTCACAGGAAATCTTACCATCAAAGGAGTTACAAAATCTGTAACTTTTGATGCCGTAGTGAATGGGCCAGTAAAGAACCCGAATCCAAACGCTAAAAATATGCAAGTAGGTATGAAGGCTACGACAACAATCAAAAGAAGCGATTTTGGCATAGGCGGAAAGCTTCAGACAATCATGGTTGGTGACGAGATTGAAGTAAGAGTTACGGGTGAATTCAATAAACCTCTTTGATTTTGGAATGCGGATTGTGGATTTCGGAATAATTATCAATGAACTATGACTTTTAAATTATGCTGATAATCAGCCAATTATGTCCTTAATTCGAGGTAAGTAAAAAATTATTTGATAGTGTCTTATTTAACACTGAGTAACACAGAGTTTTAAAATCCACCGAGTTTCACAGAGTTCGATATTTAACTTTGTGTTACTCAGTGCATAACTCCGTGATACTCAGTGGTAACCGTCGCTTTACTTATTCGAATCATTCGATTAATTCGTCATTAGAGTAATTATCATGAATTTAATACAACAATTGTCAAAATTCTCAGCCGCTACCATCTGCGAAGCACTGGGCAATAAAGGGTATCTGCCTTCGGCAATCAAACCCATTGCCGCAAATATGAAAGTTTGTGGCCCTGCTTACACCGTACAAACCATGCCTCGGGATAACATTTTGCTACACCGTGCGTATGCTTACGCTCAAGCTGGCGATGTGCTGATTGTCAATACTTCTGGGTTTTATGAAGCTGGTTATTGGGGAGATTTAATGAGTTTGGGAGCAAAAAACAAAGGAATTAATGGTTTGGTAATTGATGCGTGTGTGCGTGATGCCGATGATATTGAAGCTATGGGATTTCCTGTTTTTTCGAGAGGTTTGTGTATTCGTGGCACGTCAAATCATGGTGATGGAACACTCAACGAGCCAATCATTATTGGCGAGTTTTTGATAAACCCGGGTGATATTGTGGTCGGCGACCGTGATGGTGTAGTGGTAGTTCCTCAAAATAAAATTGAAGAAACCATCGAAAAAGCATTGGCTCGTGAAGCCAAAGAAGAACGCACTCGTGCAGAGCTTCGCAAGGGCAGGGTTTCGATAGATATTTATGGTTGGAGAGAAAAGTTTGGATTTTAGTAGGACGGGTTTCTAACCCGTCAAAAATGATTGATTAAATGAAAATTGCAATATTAGGCTTAGGCGAAGCAGGCAGCCATTTTGCCAACGATTTAATAAAATTAGGCATAGAAGTTACAGGTTTTGACCCAAATCCCGTAAGAAAATTTCACGAAAAAGTCATTCTTGTAAAAAGCAACGCCGAAGCCGCAAAAGGTGCTGGTATGGAGATACCCGATATTATTTTCAGTGTCAACCTTTCATCGGTTTCGATAGAGATTGCCGAAGAATTAGTGGATGTTTTAAAGCCACACCAGTTTTTCTGCGAAATGAATACTTCTGGACCCGAAAAGAAGAAGAAAATTGCCGAAATCTTAAAGCCTTCGGGAGTAAAAGTAATTGATTTAGCAATCATGGCTCCCGTTCCGCCCAAAGGGATACTTACGCCATTTTTGGCTTCGGGTGAGTTTGCTGCCGAATTTCTTGAAAAAGTAAAACCATTGAATCTTGATATTTCGATGGTAGAAAACAGCCAAATCGGTGATGCGGCTACCAGAAAACTACTTCGTTCGATTGTCTATAAAGGCATTGCCGCCGTGGTTTGTGAGGCAATGGAAGCAGGTGAAGCCTTTGGCATGGAAAGTTACATCAGAGGACAAATCAGCTCATTAATTGGTGGAAATGATGATTTAATCGACCGATTTGTAGAAGGAAGTAAAACCCACGCCATGCGAAGAATGCACGAAATGGAAGCAGTGATAGAAATGCTTGAAACCCAAGGCATTGAGCCAATCGTAACCAGAGGAACGAGGAATAACTTAGAAAAATTGAGTATGCTTTAACTTAATTCTGTCAGGGAAAATTAAGCTCCAACGGAGCAAAATAAATAGCAATGGGCATTTCAGCCCATTGAAAGAAGAAAAGTTCAAAAACGATACCCAACAATATATAATTGATAATGAAAATTCCATTTTGCCAAATCAGAGGAGGAAGCTCAAAAGGTTTGTATTTCAAAGCCGAAGATTTAAACGCAGTCAGCCCAAACGCTGTCAGGGTTTTGAACCCTGACAGCGTTAGTAAAATCCTCCTTTTGGCAATGGAAGGAACGACCTTGGGCGACCCTCGTCAAATCGACGGACTCGGCGGAGCAACTTCTCTGACCAGTAAAGTGGCAATTATCAGTAAATCAGAAAACCCTTCGGCAGATTTAGATTATAATTTTGTTCAGGTTGTGGTGGGCAAAGGAAAAGTTTCGACCACCCAGACTTGCGGCAATATTTTAGCTGGAATTGTGCATTTTGCCATTGAAACAGGCATGATTGAAGCCAAACATCCAACAACATCTGCTAAAATAAATATCGTCAATACGGGCGGAATCTGCGAGGTGATTGTGCAAACAACCAATGGAATCATCGCAACCAAAGGCGATGCCAAAGTAGATGGTGTAGTAGGTACTGCGGCACCGATTATTTGTAATTATCTCGAAACAGTTGGTTCAACTTGTGGTGCATTGCTCCCGACTGGCAATTCGATAGATATTATTGAAGGAATCGAAACTACTTGCATTGATAACGGAATGCCCGTCGTAATCATGCGAGCATCAGATTTCGGACTCATCGGTAATGAAAGCAAAGAAACCTTAGAAGCCAACGATGATTTACGAAGCAAAATAGAGCAGATACGCTTAAAAGCGGGATTTATGATGAATTTGGGTGATGTAAAAGACCAAACGATTCCGAAAATGTGTTTGGTTTCTCCACCCGAAAATGGCGGTGCAATCAATACCCGAATGTTTATTCCGCACGTTGTTCACGAAGCAATTGGCGTTTTAGCAGCGGTTTCGGTAGCCACAGCCCTTTTAATTCGGGATTTCGGATTTGGGAATAGCGAACTCAAAAATGAAACCGAAAGCCAAAAGTCGAGTGCGACCCCAGCAAAATCCCAAATATCCATTGAGCATCCATCGGGTGAATTTACCGTAAATTTAGAATACGAATTCGTTGATAATCAAATCAATATCCTTAAATCGGGGGTAATTCGCACCGCTCGGATTTTGAGTAGGGGAGAGGTTTATTTGCCAGAATAACTCAACCAGCTTGCCTAACTTCTGCAAACGCAGGTAAATTCTCCATGATATTTGTTTTGCGGTGTTGCAAACCCCATTCGAGCATCGATTCTACAACCTTGCTCAATTGCTTTCCGGATTCGGTCAATTCGTACTCGACCGTTACGGGTGTTGTATTGTAAACACTTCGACTGATAATGCCATTGGCTTCTAAATCTTTTAACTCCTGGGATAGCATCCGAGGCGTAATTTTCGGAATCTCTCTCTCGATTTCTTTAAATCTTTTTTTGCCCCAAAGCAATGTCCCGATAATGGGCATTTTCCATTTTCCTTGAAACGCATTCAATGTATCTTGAATCGCCAAAACATAAGAAACAGGACATTTCTTTACTTGCGAAAACTTATCAAATATTTCCATCTTATTGATTATCAGATTACTATACTTTTTGATACTGCTATACAAAAGTATATTGATATATTTTATATAGCAAAGTTAAAATACTTTTGCACCAGTTAAAACAAAATTTATAAAACATTTAGAATTATGATATTAGTTACTGGTGCAACTGGCCAATTAGGTGGAATTGTTGTAGAAAATTTATTGAAAAAAGTGGCTGCCAATGAGATTGCAGTTTTAGTTAGAGATGAAAACAAAGCCGCCGATTTGAAGGCCAAAGGAATTGATGTAAGAGTCGGGAGCTATCAAGACAAGGCTTCTTTGGCAACGGCTTTGCAAGGTATCGATAAGGTTTTGTTGATTTCATCCAACGATTTCAATGACCGAATCGGGCAGCACAAAAATGTGGTTGATGCCGCCAAAAGTGCAGGTACAAAACACATCGTTTACACGGGTGTCACGCTGAATGGCATCGAGAATTCGCCTATCAAACCTTTGCTTGGCGACCACTTCGAGACCGAAGATTACATCAAAGCAAGCGGACTGACTTATACGTTTTTGCGAAATGGTCTTTATCAAGAGGTTATTCCGCTATTTGCAGGGGCGAATGTACTCGAAACCGGAATTTTCTTTGCTTCGGGAGATGGTAAAGTAGCCTTTGTTTCGAGGGCTGATTTGGCCGAAGCTGCCGCAAACGTGTTGACAACCGAAGGTCACGAAAACAAAGTGTATCATTTGACTGGCTCTGCGGCGAGTTCGTTTGCCGATGTTGCCAATGAACTTTCGGCAATTTCGGGAAAGAGTGTTGGCTTCGTTAGTCCAGAATCTGATGCTTTTGAGGCTGCCCTCAAACAATTTGGTTTGCCCGATGGCATAGTCATTATGTCGGTTTTGTTTGCCGCAAGTATCAAACACAATGATTTTGATACGGTTTATGCCGATTTAGAAACTATTTTAGGTCGTAAACCTACCGACTTGAAAACATTCTTGAATGCTACTTATAAGGCATAAGAAATAGATTATCATCATCTCGAAATCGTGGTATAGAAAACTATGCCACGATTTTTTATTATCGCTTCTCTGCTATTTGTATTTATCTATCAATTTTTATTCAAAACGACTAAGAAGTCATAAATTTTAAAATAATTTGCATTAATCTGATAAAAAATATAATTTTATCAAAACCCTGACCTAATGCACAAAGAAACAAATTCGACTCGCTACGCTTGGTATGCAGTTGGTATCCTGACTCTCGCCAATATTTCTTCATTTATCGACCGCCAAATTCTGAGTTTGTTGGTCAAGCCAATCAAACGCGATTTGCACCTTTCGGATACCGAAGTGAGTTTGTTGATGGGGCTGAGTTTTGCTTTATTTTACACAATCTTCGGAGTAGTTATCGGGCGTTTGGCCGATAGACAAAATCGCCGAAATATTATCATTATTGGTATCTCAGTTTGGTCGTTGATGACGAGTTTTTGTGCAGGAGTGGGCAATTATGTACAATTTTTTTTAGCTCGAATGGGCGTGGGAGTCGGCGAAGCAACGCTCGCTCCGTCGGCGTACTCGATGATTGCTGATATGTTTCCCAAAAAACGCTTGGCAACAGCACTGAGCGTTTATTCTTTGGGTGTGTTTTTGGGTTCTGGATTAGCCATTCTGATTGGTGCGGGTATTGTTGCCAAATTACCCACCGAAGGTATGGTAACGGTACCAGTTTTTGGAGAGATTTTTCCGTGGCAGATGATTTTTCTTTACGTGGGGTTGCCAGGTTTGGTCATTGCTCTTTTGTTATTCACCATAAAAGAACCTACCCGAACAAACACACTGCAAAAAGATGGTGAAACCGCAAAATTATCTTTGAAAGAATCTTTGGCGATAGTTTTTAAATATCCCAAAGCCTATTTGCTGATATGTTTTGCCACCGCCGCAGGTGCTTTAATAAACTATGGCAGTAATGCTTGGATACCTACCCTCATCAGCCGAACCTTCGGGTGGGAGGCCCCCAAAGCTGGTTTTATGTACGGAATCGTATTGGTTTTTGCTTCAATTTCGGGAGTACTTTTTGGAGGTTGGTATGCCGATAGACTCGTTCAAAAAGGTGTAAAAGACGGCCGATTACGAATCGGAGTTTTTGGATGTTTGGCTTGTGTTTTAACTTGTTTTGTTCCACTGCTACCAAAAGCCGAATGGGTTCTGATAGCTGTTTTTATTCCGAGTTTTGCAGTTACCGCTCCGTATGGAGCTATCACGGCGGCACTCCAAGAAATCATGCCAAATCAGGTAAGGGCTTTGGCCTCTTCGATATTTTTATTCATCCTCAATCTTATCGGTATCGGTCTTGGCCCTACCTTTGTGGCTCTTTGTACCGATTTTATTTTCAAAGACGAAAGCATGATTCGGTATTCGATGGTCTTGTTATATTTGGTGGGTGGTTTGTTGGGGTCTGTTCTTTCGTGGATGGCTCTAAAACCCTACCGACAAATAATTGAGGGTAAAAATGAGTAAATCGAAGGATATTCCGCAGTTAAATCCGTCTGAATTTGATAATTATCTCTTTGGGAGCTGGAAGCCCAAGGTTTCTGACCTTTATGAGCAATTTCATATTGAGCGAATTGAGAATTATGAATCTTTTTTAAAACTTCCAGTTTTACCGCACCGACGTTCCGTTTATTTTTTTCTCTTTGTCACGAAAGGTTTCGCTATTAGAAGCAAAGGATTGACCGAATACAAGGTGGAAGCCAATACATTTTTTTGTTTATCCTCCGACCAAATCACATCGCTCGAAGCCATTTCTGAGGATGTCGAAGGGTTCTATTGCCACTTTCAGCCCGAGTTTTTTAATCAATCATTATTAAATGTTGACCTCGAAAAAGATTTTCCTTTTTTTCAGATAACTTCTGAGCCACTCATTCAATTGGCTGATAATCGGAGGTTAGTAGAATTGTTGGAGATTTTAATCACTGAGAAACTACGCAATGAAGCCAATCGTGCCGAGATTATAGCTTTGTATCTGACAACGTTTTTCAAAGAAATAAAAGAATTTTATACTCAGACTCGGAAATCACTTAATAACGCCGCCTCAAATCTGACCCAACGCTACAAAAATTTACTTTCCGAAAATATCTACGATAAAAAGACTGTAACCGAATTTGCCGAAATGTTGGCTGTTTCGCCCAATCATTTACATAAATGTGTGAAAACAACGACGGGAAAATCTGCACATGAATTACTCGAAGAAATGCGGATTTTGGAAGCAAAAGTATTGCTCAAACAAACCCCTATGCGAATTGCAGATATTGCTTTTAAAATAGGGGGCTTCGAACCAAGCGATTTTTCACGATTCTTTAAATCTAAGACAGGAATTTCACCTAAAGAATACCGAAATATTCAAACTTGATTGAAATTGCATATAATTTATAGCCTTTAGCTTATTTTGATTTCTTTTTATTATTCAATTTTGTATTGAAATAAAACAATTCATTTTTGTGTAAATCAATGCAAGAACTCACTTCGCCAACCGAATCAATAAAATTAGAAATCCAAGATGAAATACTTTTGGTGGCTATCAATCGGCCACAAAAACGCAATGCCTTCAACGACGATTTAGTTTTAGGCATCGAAAAAGTATTCGAAAATATCCCATCAAATATCCGTTGTGCCATTATTTATGGTTTAGGACAGCATTTTTCGGCAGGGCTTGACCTTTCCGAACTCCGTGAACGTGATGCTGTACAAGGCCTTCACCATTCAAGAATGTGGCACCGAACTTTAGATAAAGTTCAGTTTGGGCCAGTACCAGTAATAGCTGTCTTGCACGGAGCAGTAGTAGGCGGTGGCCTTGAATTAGCATCGGCATGTCACATAAGAGTTTCGGAGCCAAGTACATTTTATGCACTTCCTGAAGGACAAAGAGGGATTTTTGTAGGCGGTGGAGCCTCGGTTCGAGTGCCGAAACTAATTGGCATGGCTCGAATGATGGACATGATGTTTACGGGAAGAGTTTATAAAGCCGAAGAAGGTGAACGCATCGGTTTAGCACAATATTTAGTAGAAGAAGGAAAAGGACTTGAAAAGGGCATTGAATTGGCCAAGAAAATTTCTTCAAACGCTGGCATGACCAACTACGCATTGATGCATGTATTGCCAAGAATCGTTGATTCGAGTCAAAACGAAGGCTTGATGATGGAAAGTTTGATAGCCGCTATTTCGGCCGATGCTCCAGAAGCGAAGAAAAGATTAACTGATTTTCTGGAAGGAAGAGCCAAGAAAGTAGGAGAATGAGTTATTGGTCTGGTAATCAATTAAATACAAAAAATATTAAAACCTTAATCCTATGAAAAATTACGTTTTATTGTTGATGATTTTAGTAGCAAATCAGGCGATTTCGCAAGTTATGCACGACTCACTCCTGATTGAAGGAAATCACCGAACTTTCCATTTTTTTAAACCTGCTCGCACAAATGCTACTTTGGTTTTTGTACTACATGGTTCGGGAGGAAACGGCCAACAAATGATTGCCGCTACCAAAAAGTTGGAAGCCATTGCTCCAGCCGAAAATATCCTTTTGGTATATCCTGATGGTTATAAAAAATTCTGGAACGAATGCCGAAAAACGGCTAATTCGGAAGCTAATCATTTGAATATCAATGAGAATGCTTTTTTTGACGGAATGATAAATTATTTCAGCAAAAACTATGGAATCAATGAGAAAAATGTCTTTGCGGTAGGTACTTCGGGCGGCGGACACATGGTTTATAAACTGGCATTGACCATGCCCGAAAGGTTTAGGGCGATTACGGCTTTGATTGCGAACCTACCCGACGATAACAACATGGATTGCACCGAAGCGAAAGTAGCTAAACCCGTTATGATTGTAAATGGTACCGAAGATACTGTGAATCCGTATAATGGTGGCGAGGTAGTACTCGGAAATAATCTCAGTTTAGGGTTTGTTCGTTCAACCGACCGCACGGTAGAATATTGGACAAAATTGGCAGGCTACACCAAACCGTCCAAAAAAGAAACTTATCCCGACACCGACCCTACCGATGGTAAAATAATCGAACGCTACACGTACAAAAAAGGTAAAAAACCAGAAATAACTTTATTGAAGGTGATAGGAGGAAAGCACAATTATCCGAATGATATTGATGTGCATCTCGAAGCGTGGTCATTTTTTAAACGTCAAATGAAATAACAAATTTTCGATGTCGGCATATAAAAATACCCCATTCGGTCCTACTAAAACATATAAAAAGCGGCTCGAAAATGGCATTGTTCATTTTGGGAATGAGCAAAAATTAGAGGTTTTTCCAACAAAAATCACAGATAAATTGGTGCATTGGGCTGAAATAAAACCGAGTCACACGTTTATTGGTCGCAGAAATCCAATTACAAGAGATTGGGAGAAATTATCGTATGCCGAAACGCTCGAAAAGACAAAAAGCGTCGCTCAATATTTATTAAATCTTGAGTTTTCGCCTGATGAAACTGTCGTAATTTTCTCAGAAAACAGCCTCGAACACGCACTTTTGGTGCTGGCTTCGGTGCATATTGGCATTCCTTACACGCCAATTTCTCCACCCTACTCGTTGGTTTCAAATGATTTTGGGAAGCTCAAACATTGCCTCGAACTAATGACTCCGAAAGTCATTTTTGCTCAAAGTGGTAAGGTCTATCAAAAGGCAATTGAGCTGTCAAAAACACTTTTTCCAGATGCCATAATAATTACTGCTGATGGTGAAAATGGCGTTTGTTTTGAAGAAATGCTACTCACAAAGCCAACGGCAGAGGTAGAAACCGTCGCCGCAAAAGTAAATGCAGATACGATTGCCAAAGTGCTGTTTACTTCTGGCTCGACTGGTTTACCTAAGGGTGTGATGAATCACCAGGGTATGTGGTGTGCCAATTTGCAGCAGATTACGCAGGTTTTTCCGTTTATGGAGCAGCAACCGCCTGTTTTTATCGACTGGTTGCCGTGGAATCATACTTTTGGGAGCAATCATAATTTCGGTTTAGCTCTTTACAATGGCGGAACGATTTTGATTGATGATGGAAAACCAACGCCCAAAGGAATTGAAGAAACGGTGCAAAATCTCAGAGAAATTTCTCCAACCGCCTATTTCAACGTTCCGAAAGGTTTTGAAATGCTGATTCCATACCTTGAAAATGAACCTGCTTTACGAGAAAACTTTTTCCGAAACCTTAACATTTTGTTCTACGCAGGTGCAAGTTTGGCTCAACCCGTTTGGAATCGTTTGGAAGAATTAGCCGTTGAAACCATTGGCGTAAAAATTCCAATCATCACAGGTTTGGGCTGTACGGAGTCGGGACCTTCGGCGATGTTTGCTAACTGGGGGGGAGCATTTTCTGGACTTTTGGGGGTGCCAGTGGCAGGAATGGATGTTAAACTCGTACCCGATGGCGATAAAGTAGAAGCTCGTTACAAAGCACCAAACGTGACCAAAGGATATTGGAGAAACCCCGAAGCTACGGCAGCCGCATTTGATGAAGAGGGCTATTATAAAACTGGCGATGCCGTTAAGTTTTTGGATGAAAATAACCCCGATAAAGGTTTGGTTTTTGATGGAAGAATTGCCGAAGATTTTAAACTCTCTACGGGGACTTGGGTAAATGTTGGGGTGCTAAAAGCCAAGGTTATATCCACGGGCTCGCCGATTATTCAAGATGTAGTGCTTGCTGGTTTGGACAAAGAATATATTGGAGCAATTTTGTTTTTAAATGCCGATGCTTGTCGAAAATTGGCTAATTTAGGGGCTGAGGTATCGAATCAAGAAGCTTTTCTGCACGAGTCGGTGAAGGAATTTATTGCTCATTGGCTGGTAGAATTTAACAAGACTTCAACTGGAAGTTCAACAGTTATCAAGAAATATGTAGTAGCCCTCGACCCACCATTGATTGATTTAGGTGAAATAACTGATAAAGGTTCATTGAATCAAAGAGCTGTTTTAAAATATCGTAGTAGTTTAGTAGATGAGATGTATGCGGTTGTTTGAAAATTTGACCGCAGATTTTCACAGATGGAATTAACGCAGATTTACGCAGAATAAAGTTACAAAATAGTTGAATATTAGAGTATTATATTAAAATTGACCAAAAAATGATAGATATAAACAAAGTAATTGCCATAGACGTACACACGCACGCAGAGGTTTCGTGTTGCCAACCGCACGATGATTATCGTCCAGAATTAGACGAGGCATTTGCCAAATACTTTAAGTCGGATAAACGCCCAACAATTCAAGAAACCGCCGATTTTTATCGCGATAATAATTTGGCATTTGTGATGTTTACCGTTGATTCTGAGCATAATGTGGGAAAACGCCGAATTCCGAATATTGAAGTGGCCGAAGCCGCTCTCAAAAATGATGATGTGATGATTGCTTTTGCAAGTATTGACCCGCATAAAGGCCGAATGGGAGCAAGAGAAGCTCGTGATTTAATCGAAAATTATGGCGTAAAAGGTTTCAAATTTCACCCAACGGTACAAGGGTTTTATCCGCAAGATAAAATGGCTTATCACCTTTACGAAGTAATTGCCGAATATAAATTACCAATGTTGTTCCACTCGGGGCATTCAGGTTTTGGCTCAGGTGTACGTGGTGGCGGCGGTTTACGCTTAGAATATTCAAATCCTATGCACCTTGATGATGTGTCTATTGATTTCCCAGATTGCCCAATAATTATTGCTCACCCAAGTTGGCCGTGGCAAGATGAAGCTCTGAGTGTGGCGATGCACAAACCCAATGTTTACATTGATTTGAGTGGTTGGTCGCCTAAATATTTTCCGAAACAGCTTGTTCAATACGCCAATACTTTATTGAAAGACCGTATGCTTTTTGGCACAGATTTTCCGTTAATCACCCCCGAAAGATGGATGAAAGATTTTGCCGATACTGGTTTTAAAGAAGAGGTGAAGCCATTGATACTAAAAGAAAATGCAATCAGAATGTTGGGTTTGAAATAAACGGATAAATGGCGGATATTCAGCGAAAATCTGCGGTATTAAATCTGCGTTTTCTGCGTGCAAATTTATTATAATCATCTTTGCAAGGATAGAATTAGCTTCCTTCCTCAAAATAATGAAAAACAACCTAACCGACCTCTCAGACCGACCCATGACCTCCTTTCAGTGGCTCATGGTAGCTATTTGTTTTATCCTAAATTTTAATGACGGCATCGATGTACTCATAGTTTCGTTTTCGAGTACCGAAATCATCAAAGATTGGGGACTATCTAAAACCGAAATGGGCTATATTTTCAGTGCTGGTTTGGCAGGAATGACGTTCGGGGCCTTTTTGATTGCTCCCCAAGCTGATAAATTTGGTAGAAGAAGAATTTTTTTGATTGCAGTTGGCATGATTGCTCTCGGAATGCTGGGCGTGGGTATTTGCCAACAGTATAGCCTAATGCTCCTACTGAGATTTATCACTGGGCTTGGCATTGGTGGAATTTTACCAACGATGGCGGCTACTGCGGCGGAGTTTTCCAATCAGAAATACCGTGATTTCAATGTTGGATTAGTGCAAGCGGGTTGGCCAATTGGAGCAATACTTACTGGCTTACTTTGTGCGAAACTGATACCAATATATGGCTGGCATATCATGTTTCTTGGAGCAGGTTGTGTTTCATTACTTATGTGGTTGTTGGTTTATTTTTTCATGACCGATTCGCTCGAATTTATGTTACATAATCAAGATACTCATACACTCGAAGAAGCGAATAAATTACTCGTAAAACTCAATCAACCAACTTTACAATCTTTCCCCAAAATTGAAAATGTGACAGTAAAAGTTGGCGTAAATGCTTTGTTTACAGATACTTATAAAAATTCTACCATAAAAGTTTGGGTTGCTGCTTTCTTTGGTTTTATGACACTTTACACACTCATGAGTTGGGTGCCAACCATTGCCAAAGATTCTGGTCTTCCGTTTGAATTAGCTACGTGGGTTGGTATTATGCTCAATATCGGTGCGGCGGTTGGTTCGGCATCGGTTGGGGCTATTGGTAGCAAATTTGGCCTTCGCCAAACCATTCTCACATTTATGTTAATCGCTTTTGTGGTGATGCAAACCTATGCTTTTTCTACTCTTACCACTGCACTTATTTTCGTTTTAGTTTTGTTGATTGGTTTTTTTGTGCAAGGAGGCTTCAATGGCATTTGGCCGACACTTTCTCGTATTTATGAAGCAAAAATTAGAGCCACAGGCGTAGGCTATACAGTTGGCATTGGTCGAGTTGGAGCAATTTTAGGGCCATTAGTCTTTGGTTATTTTTCAGATTTAGGTTTGAGTATTCAAGCATTGTTCATTGCCTTTTCAATACCTTTACTCATGATGGGCGTGTGTATTTGGGCTATTAAATCAGATAAACTTTAAATTTTTTGAATGTAGAATTTATCGAATAATCCGAATTTTTCTAATAGACTTAGAAGCGTAGTGATAATTATGTTTTTAAAGATAATTTTATACAGAATTATAAAACGACTCTCACAAACGTATAGAACGCTGATAAAACGGATGTTCCAACGCTGATTTTACGGATTTTTTTTCAATAAAATCGGCGAGAATCTGCGTTAAATTTATTTATCAGCGTCATCAGCGTTCTATACGTTTGCGACTATATCTTTATAGTTTCTATTTTATATTTCAAGAAATTCAAATTCGATTTATTCGTCATTCGGAAAATTCAAATTATTCTAATGATTTCTAAATGAAAGCAGCGTTTTTAGAAGAACCCCAAAAAATCGTATTCAAAGATATTTCAATTCCAGAGCCGCAACGAGGAGAAGTACGCGTGAAACTATCAAAAGTGGGCATTTGTGGTTCGGATGTGCATTTATTTTTGGGGCATCGCTTACTCAATAAACCTACGGTTATTGGGCACGAAGGTTTAGGTATCATTGACAAATTAGGGGAAGGTGTAAACAATAGAACAGTGGGCGAAAAAGTTGTAATCGAACCCAACATCGCCTGTAATCATTGTAAACACTGCCTAAATGGCAAAGGATACATTTGCTCCAACAAACGTGTCATTGGTTTACTCGAAAATGGTTGTTTTGCTGAATATGTTTGCGTACCCGCCAATTATTCTTGGGTAGTTCCTGCCGAAATGGACGAACTTGATGCCGTTTGTATCGAGCCGATGGCTGTTGGCGTTCATGCACTATTCACCTCTTCGGCAAAACCCGGCGATACCATTGCCATTATTGGTTTAGGGGCTATTGGCTTGTTGCTCAATCATTTAGCTTTACGTTTAGGATATAATGTTTTTGTAAGCGAAATCAATCAACAAAAACTACAAATGGCCGTTGAAGAAGGAGCAATTGCTGCCAACGGCGATGCTGATACGCTCAATAAACTTTGGGAAGAAAACGAAATTTCTGCTGTTTTTGAGTGTGCTGGTTCGGCCGCAACGGCATCTTTAGCGGCAGCGGCCGCTCCACGCGGTTCAGAAATTATTTTGGTGGGCTTATCAGAAAAGCAAGCTAATTTTACGCCACTTAAAATTGCTCGTGAAGGTATATCTATCTTACCATCAATCATTTATCATCACCCAACCGATTTTAGGCGTGCCATTCAACTGATTCGCAATAAGACCATTCAACCTCGCCGAATTATATCAAGTTATTCTTCCTTTGAAAATCTTCAAAATGCTCTTGAAAAAGCAGCTACCGGAACAGAAAGTAAAATAATAATTGAGATTTAAGGATATTTTGTACCTTTTAATACTTTAAAAACTTTAGATTGATTGATTTTGCTTAGTTTCAGTCTAAAATTGCATATTTTTATCTAAGAAAAATATAGATTTTTGTTGAAAAATTACAATTTATCATTTTTGATATTTCAAGTTTTCAGAATGACGAATATCTCGAATAAATGATTAAAATTATAGTTGATTCGAGGCATTCGGATAATTCAAATTCGCTAAGGCGAATCATTCGAAAAATATAAATATGAAAGTAATCATTATCGGTGGAGGGATTGGTGGTCTAACAACCGCATTAAGTTTGCATCAAGCAGGTTTTGAAGTAAAGGTTTTTGAATCGGTTAAAGAAATCCGACCGCTGGGTGTGGGCATCAATACGCTCCCGCATTGTGTGCGTGTACTGACAAATTTGGGTTTACAAGAAAAAATTGCCCAAAATGCCATCGAAACCAGCGATTTAGTGTATTTCAATAGATTCGGCCAACAATTCTGGACAGAGCCACGGGGGCGTTTTGCGGGTTATAAATGGCCGCAATTTTCAGTACACCGTGGGGTTTTACAAATGATTCTTTTTGATGAAGTTATCGAGCGAATGGGAGCCGAAACGATTACTAAAAATCATCATTTGAGCCATTTTGAGCAAAATGAAAACGAAGTAATTGCTCATTTTATTGATAAAGAAACTGGTGAGAAGATTCATGAAGAAAAGGGCGATATTCTGATTGGTGCCGATGGTATTAATTCGGTTGTGCGTCAGCAGTTATATCCAAACGAAGGACCTCCCGTTTATTCAGAAAATGTACTTTACCGAGGCACTACTATCATGAAACCTTTCTTGAATGGAAATTCGATGGCTATGATTGGTAGTTTACGTCAGAAAATGGTGGTTTATCCGATTGGAAAACCTGATGCCGATGGCAATTGCTTAATAAACTGGGTAGGAAATCTGAAAGAAGGAAAATCGAAACTTACGGCTCGTGATTGGAATCGTGAATCTGATAAGGCTCGATTAGTAGAGATTTATAAATCATGGAATTTCGATTGGTTAGATGTACCAAAAATGATTGATGGTGCTAAGGCGGTTTATGAATTTCCGATGTCCGACAGAAATCCTTTAGAACGCTGGACTTTCGGACGCGTTACGCTCTTGGGCGATGCAGCTCACCCAATGTATCCGATTGGCTCGAATGGAGCCTCACAAGCCATTTTAGATGCCGATTGCCTGACAGAATGTTTGAAAAGTACAAGTAGTATAGAAGAAGCACTCATCGATTACGATAAAGAAAGAGTGCCTGCGGCTGCGAAGGTTGTTTTGCAAAATAGAGCCAAAGGCCCCGACGAAATCATGGATATGATGGAAGACTGGTTCCCGAATGGATTTTTGCCCGAAGAAGTACCTCACGATAAATTGGCAGCCGTAATGGATAATTATAAAAAAGTTGCAGGATTTGATATTCAGACATTAAATCAAAAAAAATAGCTAACTTGGCTTTTGTATGAATGACGAATATTCCGGATTAATCGAATTCTACGAATTTTAAGAATGATGAGAAAAAGAGCAAGATTAGCTATTGATTTTCAATTAAATAAATCCTTGAAAAGCTCTTTGAATTAATCGCTTATTCAATTCGAGATACTCGAATTATTCGTCATTCGAAATATTCAAGTTATTCCCCATTATCTATTTAACTATGAAACGCTTATTTTTCTTTCTTTCTCTATTCATTTCAATGGAAATTGCCGCTCAAACTGCCCCAGAGGCACCATCACTTGAGTTCGTTTGTGAATTAAAAGTAAAACTAAAACCGCCTTATGTTGTGGGCGATACCCCCCACGGAATGCGTCGAATTATCCCGATTGTAGGTGGAAGTTTTGAAGGCCCCAAAATTAAAGGTGAAATCCTTGATGGTGGAGCCGATTGGCAGATTGTAAGAAAAGATGGTGTGGCAGAATTAGAGGCACACTATCAAATCAAAACCGACGACGGTGTAATCATTTACATAAAAAATACAGGGCTAAGAGTAGCAACTCCCGAAGTGGCGGCTCGCATAGGCAGAGGTGAGCAGGTTTCTCCATCGGAATATTACTTCCGTGCGATACCAAAATTTGAAGCTCCGCAAGGCAAATACGAATGGATGAATAATGCCATATTTATTTGTAAGGGTATCAGAAATCCAGATAATGTGGCAATTCAAGTTTGGAAAGTGAATTGACTCTACAATTATTTCAGTGCTTTAAAATTAATATAGCACGCAGATGACGCAGATTTGCTAACCGCAGATTAGCACAGATTTTTAAATCGGTATTAATCGGCGTTGCTTGCGTTAATGTCATCTGTGTTCCATCTATTCATTAAAGGTTTATCATGAATGATTACTGTAAAAATCATTCGAAAAATTACTACTATGACGCCTAAGACCCTGATTGACCAAAACCCTATGACTTCCCTCCAATATTCAACCATCATCATCTGTTTTTTGATGAATATGCTCGATGGTATGGATGTATTGGTGATTTCTTATACTGCACCAGCCATTGCTAAGGATTGGGATATTAGTCCCGCTGCACTTGGTACGGTTTTTAGTTCGGGGCTGTTTGGAATGACCCTCGGCACACTATTTTTAGCACCTTTTGCCGATAAAATTGGTCGTAAAAGCATCATTCTCATAAGCGGAATTATTATGGGAGTATGTATTTATCTGACTTCCTATTCTACATCAATTACGCATTTATTAATTTATCGTTTCATTAGTGGCCTCGGTATTGGTAGTATGTTGGCCAGTACGGCCTCTTTGGCTTCTGAATATACACCCAATAAAACGCGTGATTTTTGGGTAAGCTTTGTTGTTTCGGGCTATCCTGTTGGGGCGGTTGCTTCGGGTTTAGTAGCTGCTAAAATTATTCCTACTGATGGCTGGCAGCAGATGTTTCGCATCGCAGGTATTGCTTCTATGTTTTCAGTGCCATTGATTCTTTTGTTTTTATCCGAATCAATAGATTTTTATTTGAGAGCTCAACCCAAAAATGCTCTTGAAAAAGTAAATAAGATTCTCACGAAGATGAATATTCCATCCATAGAATCTTTACCGAATATCGAAAAATTAAAGTCTAAATTACCAGTTGACCAATTACTAAAATCAGATTTCAGAAAACCAACTTTACAACTCTGGGCAGCTTTGTTTATGGCTTTTGCGGCATTGTATTTTCTTACAAGTTGGATTCCGAAATTGGCCAAAGATGCAGGCCTTTCGATGGAATTGGCCATTTATGCAGGAACGATTTTCAATGTTGGAGCATTCTTCGGAATCATCACACAAGGGTATTTTTCGAGTAAATATGGCCTAAAGAAAACACTGGGAGTCATATTAGTTCTCACAGGAGTATTGATGGCTTCGTTTGGCTTGTTTGTTGGCTCCGATGTAGTTCTATTAATCTTTGCTCTTTTGGGCTTTGGTATTCAAGGTGGGTTTGTGGGGCTTTATGCACTTTCAGCAAGATTATATCCGACCGAATTCCGTACCACGGGTGTAGGCTGGGCGATGGGAGCGGGTCGTTTAGGCGGAATCGTTGGGCCAGCTTTAGCAGGGGTATTGATTGCAGCGGGATTAGGAATCGCCACCAATTTCTTGATTTTTGCCTTGCCAGCCGCTCTTGCAGGCATCATTACTTCAAGAATTGATTCGAAAGAGATAAGTTGAAACAGTAAAAAAATTCTGTAAAAGATAATTTATTGCCGTCTGCTTTAGCTGACGGATGCTTCTCAGATAAAACAACTATCGGCTTTAGCCAAAACTAAGTTGAGATTAAGCTAATTTTTTTCAAATGTTTTGTCTATCAGTTAGTAGAGGTGGCAATCAACAAAAATGGTTTTTACATTAAAATTTAAAAATAATTACACAAAATGTCAAATTTCAGAGCCGACCATGTGGGTAGTTTATTAAGAAGCCCAGAAGTGAAAGAAAATCGTAATAAATGGAAATTAGGTCAACTTTCGGCCGAAGAACTTAGAGTAATTGAAGATGCCGCCATTGCCGAAACCGTAAAAAAATTGGAAGCAACAGGCATGAAAGCCATTACTGATGGTGAGTTTCGACGTGATTATTTTCACCTCGATTTCTTGAAGGAATTGGCAGGTGTAACCGTTACTGGCGGTATCGAAGCAAACCCTAATGCTAAAGTTGCTGAAGATGGTTTTAAGCCACCTGTTTTGAGTGTTACGGGTAAATTGAAACACGTTAAAGATATTCAGGTTGCCGATTTTAATTACCTAAAAACAATAGTTACACAAACGCCTAAAGTAACGATTCCTTCGCCAACCATGATTCACTTCCGTGGTGGTCGTAAGTCTATAGACATTAATTCGTATCCAGATATGGATGTTTTCTTTGCCGATTTAGCCGCTGCTTATCGTGAAGAAATAGCACACTTGTATGAGGCTGGTTTGCGTTATTTACAATTAGATGATACGAATTTAGCATATCTCTGCGACCCTAAAATGCGTGCTGCTGCTGCCGAACGTGGCGAAGACCCCAACGAATTGCCACGCACGTATGCTGCCCTCATCAATTCGGTTATTGATAATCGCCCTGCGGATTTAACGGTGGGAATTCACCTTTGCCGTGGAAATTATAGAAGTACTTGGTTTGCCGAAGGTGGTTATGAGCCAGTTGCCGAAATTCTTTTTAACGAAATCAACGTTGACCGTTATTTATTGGAATACGATGATGAGCGTTCGGGTGATTTCGCACCACTTCGTTTTGTACCGAAAAACAAAAAGGTTGTTTTGGGAATTATTTCATCAAAAAAACGAGAACTCGAAAACATCGACGACCTTTGCAAACGCATTGATGAAGCAGCTCAATATGCTCCACTCGAAAACCTTTGTGTGAGCCCACAATGCGGATTTTCTTCAACACACCACGGTAACGACATGAGCCACGACGACCAATGGCGTAAGCTTGATTTAGTAGTAAATACAGCCCTAAAAGTTTGGGGAGAAGCATAAAACACCTCACCCTAAATCCCTTTCCTGAAAAAAGAGAGGGACTTTTAAATGTTTAAATATACAGAATTGAAGTCCTTCTCCTTCGAGGAGAAGGATTTAGGATGAGGTAAAAAAACTATACTTGAGAAAAATATTGGAAACGTAAAAGTTTTTACTCAAAACCAACAAACCGCATGAAAAAAATCCTAACTCTGCTATTGATAACGCAGGCAGTTTTTGCTCAAAATATCGCTAAAACTGATACTGGAAGTATCGATGGGGCAAAATACAAAATTCTTTTTCCCGAAAACTGGAAAGGAAAATTAGTCATGTACGCCCACGGATACGAGTTTATGGGGTCTAAGCCAGCACAAAGCCAAAATCCAGATTTCCCGAAGCGAATGGCTCCGTTTTTGGAAAGAGGCTTTGCCGTGGCGGCATCTGATTATGGTAATCAAGGTTTAGCTTTGGCTCGTGGCGTTGATGATACAGAGGCTTTACGCCAGTATTTTGTAAAAAAATATGGTCAACCAGATTCTACGTTCATGACTGGTCATTCAATGGGTGGAGGAATTACATTGGCGACACTCGAAAATTTCGGAAAAAACTATAATGGTGGCTTACCGATGTGCCCTTTGGCTGGAAGAATCTATCTTCAAACCCGCAAGGAATTTGATATGTTTGCTACTTTCAATGGCCTTTTTCCAGGCATTGCTACTTCTTTGTATGATATTTTTGATAGTTCGAAAGCACCCAAAGAACCTATGTCTATGCAGGCTGGTTTTCGTAAAGCGGTTGTGATGAAAAAAGCAATTTATGCGAAAGATTCATTGTTGGCGGTAGAATTTGCAAAGCATTTTGATATGAAACCAGATGATTTGGCTTTTGCCTTAGTATTTGGAGAAGGAGTTTTACGAGATATTGCTCAAAAAGCAGGTGGAAATCCTTATGATAATACGAATACAGTTTATGGTCGATTCCCGAATAACCTTTTGGTAAATCAGAAAGCCGAGCGATTGGCCGCTACCGTAAGCCAAAATACTTTATTCGATAAATACGACCGCACGGGCATCATCGACAAACCCGCTTTGGCTCTTCATACAATTTATGACCAACTAATTCCAGCTGATTTGGCTATTGTGAGTTATGAAAATTTGATACAAAAACAAGGTAAACAGCAGTATTTCAGTGTGAAATATACCAATGGCCAAGGACATTGTAATTTTACCAATGAGCAAACTGGCAAAGCCTTCGATGCTCTTCGTAATTGGGTAAAAACAGGTCAGAAAACCCAAGCTGGTTTTATAGAGTAATTTGCTACACTTTTACCATAAATTCTATTTATTGCAAATGGCGGCTTCGGTCGCCATTTTTTATATCTTCTTAAACTCACTCGGCGAAACCCCCGTTTGTTTTTTGAATAAACGAGTAAAATAGGCGGGGTCTTTGAAATTTAGAAAATAAGATACTTCCGAAATGGAATAATTGGTGTTCAAAAGATATTTTTTTGCCTCAGCTATGAGGTATTCATGAATGATTTGCAAGGCTGATTTCTTGACAATTGCCTGACAAATTCGGTTGAGATGAACAGCTGTGATATTTAATTCTTTGGCATATCCTTCCACCGATTTGGTTTCTGTAATTGTTTGCTTAATATTCTTCTGAAATGCCTTGAAATAATTGAGCATTCGATTATCGGCAACTGAAATTTCTTGTTTTTCTAAAATACTAAAACGATAAATCTGAATAAATAAAAGCTGAAATAAAAGCTGAATTACATTACGTTTTTCAGGGTTTTCTTCAATTAATTCACTCAAAATCTGACTTTTATATTGAATGAGTTGTTCAAAAATTGAATTTTCTTGTCCGAAATTTAAGATTTTGAGTTGCATCGTTTCCATCAGAATTTTAGGAGAATTCTTAAAAATATTTTCCAAAAACGATTCTGAAAAAGTGATGACCTCTCCCTTAACATCAGGCTGAAACATAAAACCATGAACCGTATTAGCAGGAATCAAAATGATGCTGGGACCTTCAATTGTTAGTTCATTTTCACCCGAAATCAAAATACCGTTTCCTTCATCAATAATAAAAATCTGGTACAATTCGGCATGGAGATGTTCTTTAATTTCCCAGTCATATATTTTGCTCCGAGTTTCGAGCATTTCATGATGCAAGAAATTCGGAAAAACGACCGATTGCGTATCGCCATAAAGTCCGCCAAATTGTATTAAACCTTTTTTCATCAAATGTTTGAAAATAATAGCATATAACATTCGTTAAAGATAACAGTTTTAGATAGAAATATTAATTTTTTGATAAAAAGAACAAATCATAAATCGTAAATCCGAAATCCAAAATATAAATTATGTTTGATTTGTGCAAGTAATATTTTGATTTATCCAAGAATATTTTTGACTCATACAATACTTTTGTTAAAAAATATTCAACCAATGAGCAACATCATCTACAACCCCTTGGATTTGGAAGTTCACCCACCCAAATTATTCCCCGATTATAAATCAACAATTCTTAGAGCACCAACGAAGCCTTTGGTGGTTATCAAACAATCGCTTTCAGAATTGACTGGCCCAGTATTCGGAGATTTTAATCTTGGTCCACTCGACCACGACCTTACCAAAAACTCCATCAAAAATGGCGAACCATTGGGAGAGAGAATTAAGGTTTTTGGGAAAGTTCTCAATGAAAATGGACAACCAATACCGAATACGCTTATCGAAATTTGGCAAGCTAACTCATGCGGTCGTTACGTACACAAAGTTGACCAACATGATGCCCCACTCGACCCGAATTTCTTGGGTGCAGGGCGTTGTATGACCGATAAAGATGGAAATTATAAATTTTATACCATCAAACCTGGGGCATATCCGTGGGGAAATCACTACAACGCTTGGCGTCCGAATCATATACATTTTTCGTTGTTTGGGGCAAATATTACGAATCGTTTGGTTACACAAATGTATTTTCCGGGCGACCCACTTTTGCAATATGACCCGATTTTCTTAGGTGTGCCACCAAAAGGTCGTGATTTGTTGATTTCTAAGTTCGACTTAGAAAACACAGAAGAAAGTTTTGCCTTAGCTTTCCGATTCGATTTCGTATTGAGAGGAAATAATGCAACTCCTTTTGAAAACATTTAAAGCAATTATTTGAATATCCCGAATGTCTTGAATGACGAATACTTCGAATCTTTTGTAGTGGAATAAAACATTCGGATAATTCGAGAAATTCACAATTCGAAAAATTAAAAATTATGAAGCAAACTCCCTCACAAACCGTTGGACCTTACTTTGCTTACGGTCTTACGCCTGAGCAATATTTATATGATTTCAAACAATTAGTCGGTAATCAGATGGCTAAGCCTTTTGAAGTTGAAAATGCTATCACGATTATGGGTAAAGTTTTCGATGGAAATGGCGACGTGATTCCCGATGCAATGATTGAAATTTGGCAAAATGATGGCGAAAACCAACTTTTTGGCCGTTTTGGTACTGGCACTGATGCACAAAATCGTTTTATTTTTAGCACGGTTAAGCCTCAATCTTATAACAGACAAGCTCCGTATCTATCGGTAATCGTCTTTATGCGTGGGCAATTGATACATTCATATACTCGCATGTATTTTCCAGAAGAAACTGAACTTAATGCCACCGATGAGGTATTAAACCTTGTTCCAGCCGATAGAAAACATACGCTTATCGCGAACAAAAGTGGTAAAAATGTATATGAATTTAATATCTATATGCAAGGTGAAAACGAAACAGTGTTTTTTGAAGTATAAGTATAATGTTGGATTTGTGATTTACTAAAATACGACATTAGAGGATATTGTCGCAAACTTATGGCACGCTGATGAAACGGATGTTCCAACGCTGATAATACGGATTTTTTTTAATCAGCGACTATCTGCGTTAAAGTTATTTATCAGCGTCATCAGCGTTCTAATTTTTTTTACTTAGATAATATCTTTACAAGTACCTAAAAAAATATAATCGTAAATCGTAAATCAAAAATCGTAAATCAAAAATGTCTTTATACTCCGAATATTTTTATTCAAAAGATATCAATAATCTTCTCTCCGAACGCCAAACAATTGCTCAGATGTTGCGTTTTGAGGGGGCATTGGCTCTTGCACAAGCCGAAAATGGTATTGTACCCTTGCCATCAGCCGAAATTATTGATAGTTGTTGCCAAGTTGATTTTATTGATATTGATAAGCTCAAATCTGAAATAAAGTTAGGCGGAAATGCAGCCATTCCATTGGTTAAGCAACTCACCCGAATCGTGAAGAATAACGATGTTGAGGCATCAAAATACGTGCATTTAGGAGCAACCAGCCAAGATGTGGTCGATACGGCCACTGTTTTACAAATGCAAGAATATTGGTATTGGCTCAATGATAAATTAGTGGTTCTTCAACAACTCCTCACCGGCCTTACCCAAAAACACCGAGAAACATTGATGATTGGCCGAACGCTATTACAACAGGCACGCCCAATTACATTCGGACTGAAAACTGCAGGTTGGCTACAAAGTATCTCACGAAGCAAAGAGCGACTTAAAAGTACCCAAAAACGGGCATTAATGCTTCAATTAGTAGGAGCGGTAGGTAGTGGAAATGCCAATATTTCAAAAGCAGTTCAGTTAAGTTTAGCGAATATTTTAGACCTAAAAACTGCTTTTTCGTGGCAATCAAATCGTGATACTTTGGTGGAGGCGGCTTCAGTTTTTGCCTTATTGAATCAGTCATTGGGCAAAATGGCGAAGGATATTTCGTTGCTCATGCAAACCGAAATCGGAGAGGTTTTCGAAGGGGCTGGTGAAGGCAAAGGCGGCTCAAGCACGATGCCACACAAACGTAATCCTGTTACTTGTGCGGCAATTATTGCCAACGCCACACGTGTACCGCATTTGGTGGCGAGTTTATTTTCGGCAATGCCCCAAGAACATGAGCGTTCGGCGGGTTTGTGGCACTCGGAATGGGAGGTTTTAAGTGAAATCATGCTTTTAACGGCTGGAAGTATCGAACGAGCCATTGAGTTAATCGAAAGTTTAGAGGTAGATAAACAACGTATGTTGCTCAACCTCGAACTCACCAAAGGCTTGATTTATGCCGAGAATGTTTCGTTGGCATTAGCCACCAAAATCGGCAAAATTAATGCCCATGAATTAGTCGAAAAAGCCTGTAAATCAGCTATTTCGCAGCAGAAGCATTTGAAGGAAGTACTCGAAGAAATGAACATTGATTTACCCAATTTAGAGGCATTATTTAAACCCGAAAACTCAATTGGCAATAGTTTGGAGATGATTGATGAGATAATAAAAAATTTGTAATTGTAATATTGCCGTTTTCATTGCCCGTAGAGACAAGGCATGCCTTGTCTCTACCACACGAACGCCTTGTCTTTATCACGAGAACAATAATATCGAAGGATACATTTTATAAAAATATTCAATATGAACTATAAACTAACAGGAACACCAAATAGTCCAGTTCTGATTTTCTCAAATTCATTGGGTTCGGAAATGATGATGTGGGACGAGCTGATTCCATATCTACTACCCTATTTTAGGGTACTGCGATACGATACTCGTGGACACGGTACTTCCAAAAAAAACATCAGTAATGAAGGTTATACAATAGAATTACTTGGTAATGATATAATCAAATTAATGGATGAACTAAACATCGAAACTGCTTACTATTGCGGACTTTCGATGGGCGGTTTGATTGGACAATATCTTGGAATAAATCACGCAAATCGCTTTAAAAAGATAGTTTTAAGCAATACAGGTGCAAAAATTGGGAATGATGAGCGATGGAATGGCCGCATCGAAACCATCTCTAAAAATGGTATGCAGGCGATTGTTGATGATACGATGGAGCGTTGGTTTACCGAAGATTTTCGCAAGCAAAACCCACAAAGAGTTGCCGAAACTCACGCCATGTTTTTGCGTAGCGATGTACAAGGATACTCAAACTGCTGTTGTGCCATTCGTGATGCCGATTTTAGAAATCAGCTCCAAAATCTAAGTGTTGAAACTTTGGTAATCACGGGCGATGAAGACCCCGTAACGAATGTCGAACAAGCTGAGTTTTTAGTTGCCAACATTCCAAATGCTCAATTAAGGGTTCTTCATGCTCGCCACTTGGCCGCTACCGAACTTCCAAAAGAGTATGCCGAAGTTTTGATTGATTTTTTTGTTGATAAAGAACTCCCTTTCACTATGGGGGAAAGGGTTGGGGATAGGGGTTTTCGTGGAATGCACGTTCGCCGAACGGTTTTAGGAAACGCTCACGTTGACCGTGCGAATAGTAAAATTAATTCGTTTAATGCTGATTTTCAGTCGTTTATCACAAACTATGCTTGGGGTGAAGTCTGGACTCGTCCAAATCTTTCCAAACATGATAGAAGTTTGATAACAATGGCGATGTTGATTGCTTTAAACCGTCAAACCGAATTTAAAATGCACGTAAGAGCGGCTTTTAATAATGGGGTAACGGTTGATGAAATCAAAGAGGTAATCATGCAATCGGCATTGTATTGTGGTCTTCCAGCTGCCAATGAAGCTATTCACTCAGCCGAAGAAGTGATTCGTGAATTAGATATTAAAATTAATGAATAAACATCGTAGAGACGTTGCATGCAACGTCTTTACCTCAGGATTTTGCATTGAATTTTTAAAATATGAAAACAATAAAAACACAAGTTGGAATCATTGGGGCAGGGCCAGCCGGGCTTACATTAGCCTTAATGCTACAAAAGCAGGGTATAGAAAGCATCATTTTGGAAAATCGTAGCCGTGAATATGTTGAGAATAGAGTTCGTGCGGGGCTTTTAGAACATAATACCGTAGAAGTTTTTGAAGAATTAGGCGTTGCTGACCGTCTCCACCAAGAAGGCTTAGTGCATCATGGATGCTATATTACCTATAATGGTGTTACACAACGCATTGATTTTCAGAAACATACACAAAGAGAAGTGACGATTTACGGGCAGCAAGAAGTTGTGAAAGACTTGATAAAAGCGTGTTTGGATAGAAATATAACAATCATTTTTGAGGCAGATGCTACTCAAATCAATGATTTTATGACCGATAAACCAAGTATTTCGTTCACTCACGGTGGAGAAAATGGTCTATTAACCTGTGATTTTGTAGCAGGAACAGATGGTTTCCATGGTTTAGCTCGTAAAACTTTACCCAAAGAGTCATACAATGAGTTTAAAATCGAGTATCCGTTTAGTTGGTTAGGTATTTTGGCTTACTCGAAGCCGAATTATGATGAATTGATATATGCTTTTCACCATGAGGGTTTTGCATTGGCAAGTATGCGTTCTGAAAAGGTTTGTCGTTTGTATTTGCAAGTACCAAACGATGAAAAGATTGAAAATTGGTCGGACGAACAAATCTGGGCGGAACTCGAAAATCGTTTGGGTATCGAACTGGACAAAGGAGAAATTTTTGAAAAAGGAATTACCCCAATGCGAAGTTTTATGATTGATAATCTTCAAGCGGGACGTTTATTTTTAGCGGGGGATGCCGCTCATATTGTACCACCAACGGGTGCAAAAGGTTTAAACTTAGCAGTAGCCGATGTACGAAATTTAGCCAAGGGAATCGTTGAGTTTTATAAAAATGGCAGTGAAGAATCGCTCAATAATTATACGAAGAAATGTGTAGCAAGGGTTTGGCGAGTGCAAGATTTCTCAAACTTTATGACCTATTTATGCCATAAACAAGCAGAAAATGGCAGTTTTGAGCAATTATTACAAAAATCGAAATTTGATTATTTAAGAGTTTCGGAAGCCTATCAGAAAACCATTGCCGAAAATTATGTAGGATTGCCATTTGAGACGTTTGAATAATTTGAATTTTTCTAATGTTGAATATCTCGAATTCCTCGAATGTTTTCATTCAAATCAAAATAATTCAAAAAAATTAAATAAAAATGATTGGTAAGAGAATCGAGGATTCAAAGAATGAGCTAACTGCAAGAAAAAGAAAAACTTAATAATTATTCGAATGAAGAATTTTTCTAACATCTCGAATTTTATATTGAATCGAAGAATTTAAAGAGACATTCGAATCATTCGTCATTCGATGCATTCATAAAATTATAAAATATGAAACAAGTATCAATTATAGATTTACATACCGCCGCTTCAATGGTCAGAGAGGGTGATGTTTTGCTTCAAGGTGGTTTTGGTATGACAGGAAACCCTGTACACTTGATGCACGCTTTGGCCGAAATAGGCACTAAAAACCTTACTTTTATTGGGAATAACACCGGGGAGCCGGGTTTAGGTGGCGATAGACTTCTCGCAAATGGTCAATTAAAAAAGGTAATAGGCTCTTTCTTCACCTCAAATCCTAATGCCGTAAAAGCAGTGCAAGCAGGTTTAGTTGAAGCCGAACTTTTACCACAAGGAACACTTGCTGAAGCTCTACGTGCGGGTGGAGCAGGAATTGGTGGTTTCTATACCAAGACATCAGCAGGAACAAAAATTGCCGAAGGTCGAGAAACAAAAATGATTGATGGAGAAGAGTATGTTTTTATCAAAGGTTTGAGAGGAAATGTGGCGTTTATTCGTGCATGGAAGGCTGATACGGCTGGAAATCTTCAATACCGCATGACCGAAAATAACTTCAACAAAGCTATGGCAACTGCCGCTGATTTGGTCATTGCCGAAGTCGAGGAGATTGTGCCTGTTGGCGAAATCGCTCCCGAAAATGTACACACACAAGGGTGCTATGTCGATTATTTGGTGCAAGCCACGCTTACACTTGAAGATTTAGGAACTTCGGCATCGGTTTCGGCATCAAAGAAAGTCGATGAAGTTCGCATGAATATGGCTCGAAGGGCATTGCAAGAATTGAAAAAAGGCGATGTAGTGAATCTGGGAATTGGAATTCCGACATTGGTAGCCGATTTAATCACCGAAGAACATGGCATTATTCTTCACACCGAAAACGGAATGTTAGGCGTTGGCCCCGTACCAACTGATGGCGGTGGAGCAATGGATTATCCTGTAAATGCCGGAAAAATACCCGTAACTGCCTTAAATGGAAGTAGCTATTTTGATAGTGCCGATTCGTTTGCTATGATTCGTGGCGGACATATTGATGTGGCCATTATGGGTGGATTAGAGTGTGACGAAGCGGCTAATTTGGCCAACTGGGCAGTTCCGGGCAAGCCTCTTTTGGGCGTAGGCGGAGCGATGGATTTAGCTGTTGGTGCAAAAAGACTCATCATTACCATGACCCATACCAATCCCGATGGGTCGCCTAAAATTGTTCCTTCTTGTGTATTGCCGCTCACAGCATCGGGTGTAGTAGATATGATTATCACCGACTTAGCTGTTTTTGCTTATCCAGAAGGTAAATTGACCCTCATCGGCCTTATGCCAAATGCCACTTTGGAAGAAGTGAGAGCTAAAACAAGTGCTAAGTTTGAGGAAAAATTATCAGAATAATTAGAATATAGAATTAATCGAATAATCCGAATTTCTCGAATCTCATTTAAAATTTAGTAGAAGAATTATTCGAGAAACTCGAAAAATTAGAAAATATGAAAGAATCATACATCATAGATGCCATACGCACACCAATCGGCAGTTTTGGTGGCAGTTTATCGCCCGTGCGTGCCGATGATTTGGCAGCATTACCTATCAGAGAGCTTATCAAAAGAAACCCTAATTTACCAACTGAGGTAATTGATGATGTAATCTTGGGGTGTCATAACCAAGCAGGAGAAGACAATCGAAATGTAGCTCGTATGGCTCTGCTTTTGGCAGGTTTACCCTACACTGTTCCTGGAGAAACAGTCAATCGTTTGTGTTCATCGGGAATGTCGGCAGTTATTCATGCCAATCGAGTTATCAAGGCCGATGATGGTGATGTTTTGATTGCAGGAGGAATGGAACACATGACCCGTGGTCCAATGGTAATGAGTAAATCCTCAAAACCATTCGGGGGCGATGTTCAACTTTTCGATTCGAGTTTTGGGTGGCGTTTCGTAAATCCACAAATGCACAAATTGTATGGTACTGATGCTATGGGCATAACGGCCGAAAATTTGGCAGAAATGTACAATATTAGCCGTGAAGACCAAGATTTATTTGCACTTCGTTCACAACAAAAAGCGTTTGCTGCTCAACAAAATGGTGTTTTAGCTGAAGAAATTATTGGTGTAGAAATGACCGATAGAAAAGGTAATGTAACGATTTTCGACAAAGATGAATTTGTAAAAGGAAATACAACGCTCGAAATCTTAGCGAAGCTTCGTCCAGCGTTCAAAAAAGAAGGAGGAACCGTTACGGCAGGAAACGCTGCTGGTTTGAACGATGGTGCCGCTGCTATGCTCATCACTTCAGAAGAAGCTGTAAAAAAATACAATCTAACACCCAAAGCCAGAATCGTATCTTCGGCAGTAGTAGGAGTTGAACCACGCATCATGGGAATCGGACCAGTTGAAGCAACTCAGAAAGCTCTCCAAAAAGCGGGTTTGACCTTAAATGATATAGATGTAATTGAGTTTAATGAAGCCTTTGCGGCTCAATGTTTGGCTGTAACTCGAAATCTTGGTTTGTCTGATGACGATGCACGTATTAATCCCAATGGCGGAGCAATAGCTCTTGGTCATCCACTCGGCATGTCGGGTACTCGTATTATTCAAGCAGCTGTAAATCAGCTTGTTAGAAGCAAAAAACGTTATGCACTTGCCTCTATGTGTGTAGGTGTTGGAATGGGCTATGCAGTAATTATTGAGAATGTAACTTTATAGCTGGATAAATAAAAAAGCCCCTGATTTTCAGGGGCTTAGTGGAGATGGGCGGATTCGAACCGCCGTCCGAACATGGCAACTGTCGAGCCTTCTACACGCTTAGTAGGTCTTAATTTTCGAGCCAAGCAAGGTGTCCGACATACCTAAACTCGGCCTTATTTGTTTAGTACTAAATCGTAACCAACAACAACATACGATTCGCCTCTGCATTTCGACACTCCGAATCCCCCATCGGCAGAGGTTGGACAGGGCGGAATGTGGCTAAAAGTTTAATTCAATCCTGAATTAAGCAGCCATGGCATACTGATAGTTGCCAGTTATTGTTCGATGGATTTTTTGACAGGAGACCTTCCATCACCTCCTGACGTGCTTATACTCGCAACCACTCACGCCGTCAAAACCGGTCATCCCCAGTAGTTGGTTTACGGTAAACATTTTATTGTTTAGAGAAAGTTCCAGAGATGCGGTAGTTTTATCATTTAGACCGAGGATAGCAGATACAAGATTTAAGCTAAACAATGCGGTAAAACATATAATTCAACATCTAATTGTCTCGTTTCTTTTATCTTGTCTCTTTTAGTCTTGAGTCTGATATTCAATTATTTAAGTGTCAATAGTGAGCTGTGAATGTACCCAATAGATTTGATACTACTTCCGTCGGCGGCTACTACATCGCCTTTGGTATTAACCAAATAAACTTTGCTCCAACTACCCACCGTTTCGATTAAACCTACCTCAAAACCTTTTGGCAATGATTTAATTTCGGCAAATGTTGTGCTTGGGCCAGTCCGAAACTTTGTGCCAGTTGTATTCACTTTGAATATTTTACCGACGTCGTTTGTACCTCCCAGTACTTGGGTTTTGAATTCATCCCACGGAAAAGCCGGGCCCGGGTCGGGCTTGCGGGCGGGCGAAATATCATCGTGTCCGATGGCCTGAATCAACTGGTAATGATTCATCAATAATTTACTCACTACATAGAGTGCGTCTAACTGTTCTTGCGGAAATTTGAACCAATAATTATTATCGGCGTCCGTCCAAAACTTATGTTTGTGCTTGGTTTTTACAATTTTGCTTGCTGTAGATGCAGGATATGATTTAAATGTTGGATTTCCCGAATTGTCTTTTCCAGTTCTTCTTCTAAAACTTCCATCGGCCATTTTTTCGAGGAATCCCGCATTTACCACTTCAATACCGATTGAGTGAATATTCATCCCCGAAAGCCCATCCCAATTGCTATAACCTGCATGATTGGCTCTGCGATTAAACGGAATCAACTGCGTAATCGTGCCGTCGAGGTCGATGACCAAATGGGCTGCGATACGGTCTGGATTATTTGGCGGAACAGCCTTAAACCAATCAATAGCAGCAGAGGCGGTATCGGTGGCGGTGTAGTGGACAATCAGATAGTCGGGGTCGATGTTGTGCCGTGCGTTATCAGATTTTGAGATGACCAATTTTTCGGAATCATCCTCTTTTTTGAGCCAATGGTCTTCGATTTTCATATCTAAAACGTGTTTTCATGGTGAGTAATTGGGTTGAATTTACACGAATAGAATGGCTTTTGTATTCAAAAAATGACGATTTTTATTTTACGGTATCAGCTTGATTATCAGTAAAATAGCTTTTACTGAAACCTCGTGCTATTAAATTGCCCATTGAGCCACTGTGTTCGGTTTTTGAGATAATCCTTCAAAAAAGTCACTTCTGCTTCGTAGCTTCCCGCCGCTTGATAATTGAAATGCACTTTTTGATTTAAAATCGGCCATTTAACAAAATTCTTTTTTTGTGAAATTATCAATTGCTCGGCCAATCCATCAATAAAACCTGTAAGTTGTAGTTTAGGATATACCTCATTCCAACGGTTTCTGACTTGGGTTCTGAATTCTTTATCCTTCATCAGTTGATTTATCCAGATTCGGGGTTGGTGGGCGGCATCAATCATAAGTTTTTTCTCCGAATCACCAATTCTAAAATCATTATTGGCCGAAATATCAAAATCCCACACTGGACCAGCGTACAATAAATCGTTTTGTGGCTGTTTGTAAAGATAAGTACTCCAGAAAATATCCGAATTACCCATTATTTCATTGACCAAATAGAAATTTACGTATGATTTTAGGTCGAAGAATTTTCGGTAATTATTGGTAGGCGAGTCAAACGGCGTTTCAAAAAGTGCGACTTCAAATTTATTGAAATGACTTCCGATGTAGTTTCGTTGGGCGGCGGTAATGTCTTCGCTTTCGGGATAATGTACCGAAATAGGCATTCCACGAGGCGTTCTGAAATTTACATCTTCTGTATTATTGAAACCATCAACTTCTACCAAATACCCACCCGTTATATCATCTTTGGTGGTTTCGGCCAAGTTCACTTTTTCTTTATCGACCTCAATGGCTTCGACTAATTGATAATTACCAATGTACACATCATTCAAAACCACTTCTACAAATCTGCCAGCAGGAGTAAATGCCAAGCCCAATCGCCGACTCAATTCAAATCCTACTTCGTTGCGTATCAATGATTTATCGGCATAATTTGCCAGCAAGACCCAATGCTTATCGGCGTTCATTCCGAGTAGCGGAGCCTTTTCATTGAGTTTTATTTTATATGGTTTTTTCGGGAAATTCCACGTCGAATTACCTCTTCCTCTAATCTCGATTTCGCCATTGTACAATTCACCATTACTATTTTTAATCGACATTTTACCCGCAATGTAAGTGGTTTTTGTCTGAATCGGGCGATTATTTGTCGAAATATACAAAACGGGCAGTTTGGTATCTTGCACCTTAACCACGTAGTTTTTGCTGATACCATCAATTGTTATTTGGTAAGTAACGAGTTTTGTAAAATCTTGCGGAGATTTATCGCTGACTTGGGTTATACCATTGACTTTTACATCAATTGCTGTACTAAAAGATGGTTTAAGTGCTTTTAAATTAGTACCAGCCAGAACGGTGATGAGTATAGTATCTTGCTGAAAAACACCAGTTAGGTCTTCAATCAGATTTGGATTATGAGTAGTTTTGAACTCAAAAAATGTGAATTCTTTTTTAGCCAGTGGAATATTATCTATACCATTTTGTTTTTGGCAACCAACCAAATAAATAAGAATCCCGAAAATTAAAATCAGTTTGTTTATTCTTGTTCCCATTTTTGTGTGGCGGCTTCGTAATATTCTACAAGTGATTGATTATCAAGGAGATTTGTTTTTGTTGGAATCTCCGAAATGTCTGGTTCAAAACTAAAAAAACTCACAAATGAAGCCTTTGAAATGTGCTTCAAAGTCAAGTTTCGGGCAATGATTTTATCGAGAATCTTAGATTTATCAATTGTCTGCTTCGATGCCAAAACGTAACCCCATTGTCCAAATGACGGCACGTAAGTTGTATAGGGTTCGATATTTGTAAATACCGATTCGAGCGTATGTTTGATGCACCAAAAAGCCTCGCGGGCAAAGTACGGAGAAGTCGCTTGCGTAACCATTACACCATCGGCTGTCAATGTTTTTTTGAGGATTTCGTAAAACTCTTTGCTGTATAATTTGCCCAGACCAGTATCGTTGGGGTCGGGTAGGTCAATGATGACGCAATTGTACTTTTCGGATGTGTTGCTTATAAAATTAAAAGCGTCTTCATTGATGATTTTGACTTTCGGACTATTAAAAGAATTATGATTTAGTTTTCTGAAAAGTGGATTTTTCTTGCCCAAATTGGTTATTACAGGGTCGAGGTCAATTACTGTAATCTCTTGAATATCAGTCCATTTTAGTAATTCTCTTACTGCAAAACCATCGCCACCTCCCAAAACTAAAACTTTTTGGTGATTGGGTGTAACCGCCATCGGAATATGCACCAATGGCTCGTGGTAGCGGTATTCGTCGATGGTCGAAAATTGTAAATTTCCGTTAATGTATAATCGAATATCATCTTTCCATTTACTTAAAACGATTCTTTGATAAGGCGATTGTTCGGCAAAAATCACCTCGTCTTGATAAATGAATTGCTCGAAAAATGATGTGATTTTGAAAGAATAAACGAATCCTGAAACTAAGATGAGAATGATTCCGATGGTAGGAGTCATCAATCGGCGATAGACAAAGTTTTTAAGTTGATTTTTGAAAATTATAAGATTGAAAACCGCAACTGAAAGATTGAGGATTCCGACCAAAAAACCTGTTCGCATCGTACCAAGATAGGGGAGGAGTATCAAAGGAAAAACAACCGATGCCACCAAAGCCCCGATGTAATCGAATGAAAGTACTTGGGCGATGGTGTCTTTGAGAGTGGTGTATTCTTTGACGATTCGGGTAACGAGCGGAATCTCAAGCCCGATGAATGTGCCGAGTAGCACAATCAAACAAAAGGCAATGAGATGATAGTTTTCGGTAAGTGAATACGCAAAAAATAGTAAAAAAGCCGAAAGCCCACCGATTAGCCCAAGCCAAATTTCGATTTGGATGAATCGTTTAAGTAATTGATTATCAATGTATTTGGATAGATACGAACCGATTCCCATCGCACTCATAAACAGCCCAATCGTAATAGAAAAATGCAGGATGCTACTCCCTAAAAAATAGGTCGAAATTGTGCTTATGAGAAGTTCGTAGAGGATTCCGCACGTGGCAATTATAAAAACCGAAACCAGCAAAACTGCCATAGAAGTATTGCTGGTTTGATTATCATTCAGGTTGTTTTTATCCATGAATTGAGGCCGCAATGATGATACAAATACCCAAAATCAATGCACCCGCTACCACTGCTACGGCAACATTGCGGTCTTCGGCTATTTGTTTGGCGAGCCGCCCAGGAATAATCAAATCCACGATTTTGAAGCTCAAAACACTCATCAGAATGCCGATGGCCGCGTAGATAACTGAGCTTATAACTCCTTTTTGAAGAGAATCTGCTTGAAGTAATATAAAAAATAAATTATTCATGTTTGATATGTTTAAATGATTTGAGTAGTTAATTGTTTGATTATCAGCTTTTTTTAATAAGTAAAAGTGAAATTTATTTGATTGTATATTGCTTAACACGGAGTAGCACAGAGTTTTAAAATCCACCGAGTTCTATATTAAATTTTGTCTTACTCTGTGCGTAACTCCGTGAGACTCAGTGGCGACCGCCGCAACGGTAGAATATTGGCAATTGAATAGCTCTTTATTATAAACCATATACAATCGGACACTTTTTATAAGTGATTTTATGATTATTTACCAAATCTAAAACCTCCACCCCTGATGCTTCGGCGTACAAAGTAACTTCGGCCCGCTCTACTGCCGTTGGCTCTTTCTTTTTCGGCTTCGGCTCTTATTTGGGCATCAGTAAAGTTTTTGAGTCCGTATCCTCGGGTCGATGTGTAATAGACCAAACCAAGAATTGTAACTAAAAAACCGATAATGAGATATTTGGTAAAGTTTTGCATCTGCGAAAAACCGTTAATGAAATTAACATGAAAACTAATTATTTACGCCACGGCATACTCGAATATCCAACTAAAATCACGATGACCGTTACAAAAAGTCCGGCAAATCCGAGTCCCATAAACCAACCGCCCGATTTAACGCCGTCATAAATCGAAAGTGTTACTTGGGTGGTTTGTAGGCTTTGTGGTGCCACGTGAACTTCTGCCGAAAACGTACCCGATTCTTCTACCCGATACAGTTCTGATTTTCTGACATTCCGTTCTTCGTAATGCTCGTAGCCACTTTCGCCATCCTCCTGCCAAAACTCAGTACCTTCTTCGTCATAGAATTGGTCGTCGATGGCATTGATTGGCAAATCTTTGTTATCGTGGATTTCGACTCCCGCCCAAAGGTCAGTATTTTTGGGTAAACTTGCCGATAGTACAATCCTCACAGGGCCTTCTACAAGCCTTATTTCGTTCATTTTTCCAATCAAAATCGGCTCGATTCTCTCAGCAGTAGTATCTTTTGCGGCCGGAACCGAAAAAGTTTGTTGTTTTACGAGATTCCCATCAGAACTATCGGCCATCAAAAACAAAACAAAGCAGATTGCCGTAAAACCACCCATGATAGCCGCCCAAAAGGTATATTCTTTTTGTTTGGTTTCGCCTTCTTCGAGTTGACTACCAATTTCAGGATTCTGCCTAAAGCATTCCATCAAATAGCGTTTTGAAACCGACCATTCCTCAAAATAACTCCCTTTTTTGGGGTCGTTTTCGTTGGGTTCGGTTTCGATGGTGTAGCGTTTGCCGCTATCTTGATAAGTAGCAAAAAAGACTTTTTCGTTGAGATTATTTTTCCACGGAATCTCACCCTCGATATGCTCTAAAGTAGAATGCCCAATTTCGAGTACTTTTTCGGTAGAATTTTGATAAAAATTACCGATTTGGATAATTTCTTTATCTTTCACCAACCATTTTTCTTCGATTCGAGTAATGGGGAGGTTATGAAATTTAGGTTTTATATTCTCCGAGAAATGATACCCTTCTTCGTCCTCAAAAAGGTATTTGATGTCGCCTTTAGTATCACTCAAAATCCACTCGTGGTAGCTCCAAGTTTCGTCAGAATACCCTTCGCCTTCATCGTCTTTCCAGTATTCTTTGTAGTCAGAAGACCAAACTGTGCGGCCAATTACGACATATTCGGTGCCATCAATTGTAGCAAATTGACCGATTTTGATGAATGACTTCGGTGAATTAAACCTCAGATTTTTGCCTAAAATATTGATTTTTGAACCCTCGATTTCGAGAATACTCAAACAAGAAGAACAGCCGAATGTTTGGGTATTCGGATGGTGTAGCAGGTGCTTGGTACTACATTTAGGGCAAATTATTTGTTTTGTGGTATTCAATCTTGCTTTGCGATTTGAACAAATTTATGGATTTTATGAATATTATCAAATAATTTGTGATGAAACCCTGACCGCGACAAAAAGCACTGACAGGGTTTAAATTTTATTGAATTTTGAATCCTCTGACTTTACCTTGGTTAATGCCAAATAAAATTAAATCATTGATTGTCAATGCACTACGAACGTCTCCTTTTAGACCTAACTGACCAGTAAAACCAAAATTACCTTTGCCATCGTTTTTGAAAACAAATCCAGAATTGGCATCATAGTCACCAAATTTGAGTCTTGCTCGATGGATGTTTCCTGCCAAAACCAAGTCTTTTTTGCCGTCTTTGTCATAATCAAAAGCCGAAATCGTAAATATTGGAGCAAATTGAGCTTGAATCGGCAAAGGTTTTTCTTTGAATTTACCCGTTGTGGTACTCTCAAAATACATTGTTTTGAGACAATTTGCTTCTAAATGCCCTGCATCGTCGAGTTCGCCATTAGTAAAGACATCCTTGATGGTGGCATCTGCATAGCTTTTGTAATCGGTGAATTTTGCTCTGAACATCGGTAGTTGTTCGAGCAGTTCATCACGAGTCAGATACGGATAACTTTTGCCTTGAATGTATGAGCAGAGAATTGGCTCGACCGAACCATTCTTGTCAAAATCTTTGTAGAATAATTCAGCGAGTTGATAATCGCTTGCTTTGAGTTGAGAATTCAGCCCTAAATTACCAACAACCAAATCGCCTTTTCCATCGCCATTAAAATCATCAATCAAGAGTTTATTCCACAAACCAGTCCATTTTTTATCGAAATATTTATCGGTAGATTCTTTAAATTCACCATTCTGTACCTCAAAAACCGTTATCGGCATCCATTCACCTACGATGATGAGTTCGTTCTTTTTATCACCGTTCAAATCATACCAAGCCGCATCGGTAACCATCCCGATATTTTTGAGTGGTTCGGATGTTTGAATGGCAAACTGTCCTTTTCCATTATTGATTAAGACGTAGCTCTGTGGGGCTTCGGGATAACGCCCAACGTTTACCCTGCCACCTACAAATAAATCAATTTTACCATCGCCATTTATATCATTTGCCCTGACACAACTCGTACTCGTAAGCATTTGTGGAAGTACAGTTTTGGTAAAATTACCCTTTCCATCGCCCAAATAAAGCCGGTCTTGTAGGGCGGCATCGTTGGTTTGATAATTACCGTAACCGCCGCTGCAAACGTATAAATCTATGAATCCATCGGCATTGGTATCGACGAAAAGTGCATCGGTATCGTAGCTCAATTTGTCTGATTCAAAAGCAGGTTGGGGTTTAAGTGTAAACGAACCACCTTTGCTTTGTAAGTAAATTTCTCCTGCTTGGTTGGTGCCTCCGCCCACATAAATATCTTCTAAACCATCGCCATTGATATCGCCTTTTGCCATGCAAGGACCCGCAAACGAGAGCGGATTGGTGAGCAATGATTGTCGTTTGAAATCATTGACCGAATCTTTTACATGAACAAAGTTTACTGGCGAAACTTCTTGCAACAAAGGTTTTGGTGATTCTTTTTTACTCGGAATTGATTTTGCATTTTTCTCAGATAATGTCAGTGTTTGATTAGCTTTTATAGTTTTCAAAATTTCTGATTTACCACCCAACCAAACGACTTTTAGGGAATCAATTGCAGCATCTTTGCCCAATCCAAAATGAAGAACTGGACTCACACTCGACTGATAACCATGTGTTGGCATAGCTTCTTGAAATTGTACTTTTCCTTTGTTATAAAGGGTGATTTTTGCACCAATTCCGTTTCGGTTTAAGCCTTCTCCGTCTAATTTTATTTTGAGGTGATTATTCTTAGTATTTGATACGTTTTCGTAGATAAATGCAGGTTGATTGATATTATTTACGACCAAATCAAGGTCGCCATCGTTGTCTAAATCACTGTAAGCAGCTCCGTTGCTATTTGATTGTTGATTGGTACCCCAAGAGCCAACCATGTTTCGGAATGTCAAATCGCCATTGTTTCTAAAAATGTAGTTTGTTACATTGCTTGATGGCATTTGTTTGACCAATTCTAAGACGCTTTCACGGGTTACTTGATTTTGAGCCGTAAAATCATTCATGTACTTCAAAAAATCAAGATTTGTATAATCTCTCATGTACCCGTTTGTGATGTAGAGGTCTTTCCATCCATCGTTATCATAATCGGCAAAAAGTGCCGCCCAAGACCAGTCTGTGTTTGAGACTCCGGCAAGTTGACCGATTTCAGAAGCACCCTGCCCCCCAGATGGAGGAAGTAAGTGCAGCATATTTCGCATGTACTGCTTGCCGAATCCTACTTGTACGTTAAAGTCAAATTTTTCGTAGTTATCGGGTGCCATCAATAGCTTTTGTCGGCGGTTATCTTCGGGCAGCATATCGAGCGTGAAGATGTCGATTGCTCCATCATTATTCACATCCGATACATCATTTCCCATTGAAAACTGTGAAAAATGTCCCAAACGCTCATTTATTTGATTGATGAATCCACCTTTTTGGTCGTTTATGTACAGATAATCGGGAGCTGTGTAATCATTTGATACGTACATATCTTGCCAACCATCTTGATTGAAATCGGCGACTCCGATACCCAAACCGTAAGAAATCGAATGACTAAGAATGTTGGCTTTTTGTGTAACATCACTGAAAAACGGTTGCCCATTTGCTCCTTTATCGTTTCTAAAAAGTCGAACTCCGCTTATTGGGTCTTCGGTTTTGATGATTTCTTTGGTAGATAGGATATTAAGAACTGGCAACGATTTGATGTTGTGATTCAATAAAAACATATCCAAATCGCCATCTCGGTCATAGTCAAAAAAGGCGGCTTGAGTGCTTGTAGATGTATTGTCTAAGCCGTATTCGGCGGCTTTATCGATAAACTTCGGGATTCCGTTGGGGTCGTTGCCTTGGTTGATAAAAAGTTGTTTGGTACGTTTTTCGGGGCGGAGGTTGCCCGAATAACAAATAAAAATATCGAGCCGTCCATCGCCATTCACATCGGCCATCGTAGCACCTGTTTTCCAAGGGCCTTCACGTCCGCTTACGCCAGCTTGGTCGGTAATATCTTGAAACGACATTTTACCACGATTGAGGTAAAGTCTATTGACCTCCATATTGCTCGTAAAATACACATCATCGAGTCCATCGCCATTCAAATCGCCAACCGCAACTCCGCCACCGTTATAGAAATATTCATACATCAAAACATTGGTATTCAGTCCTTCTTCGATTACATTTTGAAACGTAATACCGGTTTTTTCGGGTGTGAGAAGCTGAAATATAGGGTCGCCCGATGGTTCGTTAGAATCGGTTTGAGAGGAATCTTGGCAATTGAATAGAATAAAACAAAGGCAAATAATGATGGCAATCTTTTGTAATTTCATTGAATAGGGTTGATATTAATTGGGAGGTAAATTTAGGAGAAAATAGTTTAATTTCTGCTAAATTTATCCAATTGGTAAAGAAATTTTAAATGTAGAACCCTGCCCATTCTGGCTCGATACACTAATATTACCTTGATTTTGCTCGATTAACTCCTTGCAAAGTATCAAACCTAAGCCAGTTCCTTTTTCGCCTTTCGTACCCAGATTTAGCTTTGGTTTTGAGAAAATAGTAGCCAATTCTTCTGGTTTTATGCCGCTTCCAGAATCGGTAAAAGTCAAACTTATTTTCTTATCTTCGGCATAGCCCAAAATCTCTACTTGACCGTTTATCGGAGAAAACTTAACGGCGTTGTTCAAAAGATTTCTGATAACGGTTTGGATTTGGTTTTCATCTGCAAATGCGACAAGCTGGTTATCAATATTCGTTATTAACCTGACCTGCTTCTGGCGTGTCATTTCACCAAAAAGTGAAATTGTGTCGGTTACAGTTTCGGCAATATTAAACTTCCTAAAATGCGGTTTGATGCCATTCATTTGAGAGAGCGACCACAGCAAAAGGTTTTCGAGCATTGCGTGGATATTATCTACATTTTGCTCCAATTGCTTTGATAATTCTACGAATTCTGATTGGCTAAGTGATTGATTATCAAATAACTGTAAGATACCTTTAAGCGATGCTATTGGCTTGCGAAGGTCGTGAGCAATGATACTAAATAGTTTATCTTTAGTGGCATTTATCTGGCTGAGTTCTTCTTTTTGCCGTTCGATACGCTTTTTGTTTCGTTCCAGAATAATGATTAAACTCGATAGAAGGGCCATTATGGCAATAAAGGCAATTAACAGAAAAAACTGCTGATTTTGCTTATCGGCAAGTCTTTTTATCTCGATTTCTTTCTTCTCTAAATCAAGTTTTGATTTCAATTGTGTAATCAGAATTTGGCTATTTTGAGTTTCTCTTTTTTGGCTCAACCAAAGACGAATCACCATCAGTTTTTTACTAATTTCGTGTGCCTTTTTGTAGTCTTGTTGTATCAGGTAGATATTTTCTAATTCTGTAAATGAATAATTAAGATGCGAAGTGTCGGGTTTGGTTTTACTTTTTTCGAACTCGATGGCATCATAAAAATACTTTTCGGCTTGTTTATAGTTTCTTAATTTTATTTGTAGCCTACCATTGTCATTGAGATACACAAACGTACCTTCTGATTTTTGTAATTTTGGAACACTTTTACTCAGTTTTTGGGCATATTGATAAGATTCATCGTATTTTTTCTGTTTTTCAAGAATATCACAATAATCTAAACTGTACGTAAACCAGTTATCAATATTGTTATTTTTTTGGATGTCAATTGCTTTTAGGAGATAGAATTCCGAATCCTTGAGCCTGTTGCTCAAAAAATAAATCTGGTGAGAAGCACTATAACTATCAGCTATCACTTTTTTATCATTTGATAATTTGGCTAACTCAATAGATTTTTTCAGGAATTCAAATTTTGATGCATTATTTTGGTGATTGGCAATGATGCCTAAATATATATAACAAACCGCAGAGATGGCATAGAATTTATGCTTAAGCGAGATTTCTAAAGACTTATTCAGCCATTCGATTGCCTTAGCTTCATCTTTGATTAAATATAAGTTTGCCCGACCGATTTCACACATACTCTCGGCAATAAGCAGAGGAATCTTAGATTTTTGTGCAATTTCGAGCGATTTACCAAAGAAAAACAACGAAGAGTCAAGATTATTTTCTTCGTAGATTTTTCCTAAAACTAAAGCTAAACGGTGTTGTGTAGTATCGGTAGAAGATTGATTAAACTGTTTTTTGATACTATTAATGTTGGGAGTTTGTGCAAACACCTGATAGCCAGCCATTAGACAAACAAGTGCAAAAGAAAATACACTTGGGCAAAATCTTCGCATTATGATAACTACGGTTTTAAAAATTAGGGTATTTCTCAAAAGTACACAAATCTATCGGTGGTTCGGGTTAAATCCTAATAAAGACCCGGCAATATTATCTTGTTTCTCATAGATTTTTGTAATCGACTGAGTTTAAAAATAAAATAGCCCCATAGTTTATTTATAAAGCTACAAAATAAGAATAAAATGCCTTTTTTAGTCAATTGATTCCCTAATTTGACTAATTGAGAAACAAAATTAGATACCTCTATGGTAGAGATATAATGAATTGGAGGGTAGAATAATTGAAAAAAAAATTTATGGTTTTGCTCCAAAGTCAAAAAACTGTAAACTATAATATCCATTTTATGAAAATCTCTACAAACTTAATTCTAACTGCTTTGATTTACTCATCCACCATTCTGAGTACTTATGCACAATTAGACTTAAAATTGAATGTTGACAACCTCGTAGATGCAAAACCAGAGGTCTCTGTCGAATTTGGAGCTGATAAATTCAGCTTAGAACTAACAAACGGTTTAATCTTTAAGAAATGGGGCGAAGCCACAATCGTTGATGCCAATGGCAATGAAACCGAAATTGAAGTTAAACGCTTTGGTTACAACGGAATGCTTCGAGCCAACTACTACTTTAATCCAACCAATACTCTTGATGGCTGGCACATTTCTCCATACACTCGCTACAGATTTCAAAACATCAAATTTGAAGAACCTGTGGTAAACAATCGTGTTGGCTTAGGTATATTATTGGGTAGAAAAGGCATGATAAATGACCAGTTTGGGTACCAAGTCGAAGCTGGACTTGGGTATTGGCTACTCAATAACTACAAGTTCAAAAAGTCTGGCGAAAAGACTACAATTTCGCAAGAGATTCCACTTATTGGTAATATCATCGAATCCTTCGATAAATTCGATTTGCCAATAAATATATCTGTTTTTTACCGAATCGGAGGGTGATTCTGTAGCTCCTTTGGTCAGGTAGGCATTACTTGACCAATATATTTTTAAACATACTCTATCATTACTCCATATCCTCAAAATTACCAAATCTTCTATAAAATGAAATCTACTAAATTGTTTGTATTGTACTTTGGTGCAATTACTGGAGTTTTTGCACAGAAAGTTGACCTCGACCGCTTCTATTTTAAGGTCAATTATCAAAAACTTCCCTATGAATTTGTTCCACTCGAAAATAGAACTTACGGAGTTCGAGCTAACGTCGGAGGGGCGATTCGCTCATACACCGACGAAAATAGCATTTATGATAGAGTTGTAGTACATGGATGGAAAAAAATAGAATCTAACCCAACAGTTGGTGTTGAGGTAAATGTAGATGATTTTGCTTTTAGAGGAGCCGAAACTAAATCTGAAACCGTAGAAAATAAAGATAAAGATGGTAAAGTAACTTCTCGCACTACATATTATTGGGTTCAGGCCAATTACGAAGGTAGAGGTACTTGTAGAATCAAAGGCCCGATGACTCCACGCACTCCAACAGCTAAAGAATTAGAAGAAAAAAAGAAAAAAGAAGAAGAAAAAACTACAAACCGATTTTTGGCTAATGTGAATGTTGCTAAACCAACCGAAGATAATACCAATGGCTTTAATCTTGGTCTTAGTAATTCTTATACCTATACCAGCGATAAATCTACGAGTGCATCGGCGGTTAGTAACGATTTCTCAAATCGTAAAGAAGCCATTTATGGCGAGAATCTCCGCAAGTTTGTGGATGGTTCGGTTAGTTTTGTGAACAGCCGCCTTAACTCTACTTATGGTTTTACTCCTGTAAATGATGAAGATTTTTTGTGGATTCTCAATTCTAAAGACCACCCTGAGTACCAGACCCAGCAAGAAGCTATTGCGGCTGTAAAAGAATTGTTTAAAACGATGAAAGCCGATGAGCCTATCTCAACGCTCGAATCGAATATGGCACCTTTGATTGATTATCTTCAATCGCTCAAGACTAAGTATGGCGGCGACGACAAACGTAATAAAAAACTTAGATATTCGGCTTATTACAACCTTTCTAAGATATATTATTACCTCGATAAGCCCGAAAAAGCAAAAGAAGAAGCAGATGGTTTGATAAAAAATGGATTTGACGAAAAAGATGGCGAAAAACTATTTGAAGTAGCTGTAAATCTTTCGGATTCGATGAAGCAAGCCAAAGTAAACACTCGCCATAACGAGTCGCTAAAATAATTCATCAGCTTTGTAAATGAAGGATACTTGCAAATCATAGTATCCTCCAAATTCAATTTTAAACAGATAAAAATGAAAAAAATATACATTATTGCCCTGTCAATTTTGTCTTTCGGTGCAGTGTTTGCTCAAAAACGTTCCGAAAAGAGCATTCAACTCCGAGGGCCTATTGCACCTGTCGATAGCAAATACACAAACTATAAGAGTTATTCGATTAAAATCAACGCACCCAAAAACCTCGAAGAAGACATCAAACGAAACGGTGGTGTTTATAGTTTATCAACATTGGCAGAGAACTTTGAAGTCTATGGTTTAAAAAGTACTTTGGATGGTGATTTTACAATTAATTACAATATCACGAGGTTCGAGTTTATAGATTCTCGCTCATTTCAGAAAAGCCCAGCTTATGTGATGGGTATCGAAGCAAACGTAGAAGTCAAAGACAAAGAAGGTAATATTATTTTTAAAAGATACAGAACCCCAAGAGCAAATACTTACGTGGTAGATATTGGTAAAAACCTAACTTCTACTGTGTATAGAGCTTTGTACTTGACATATCTTGAACTAATCCAAGATTTTGAATCATACTTCTTGCATGGGCCAATACTCAAGGCAAGATATATAGAGCTTACGAAGTTGCCTAAAAATACCGACCTCAATGATTTCAACCTTTCGACTCAGGTTTTTCCGTCTTTGGTTGGTGTTAGTAGAGAAGACTGGCCGAAATTGTTTGGTGAAGCTCAAAAATACTGGCTTACACTTTTGAAATACAATAATTCAAAAGACGATGATGCCATCAAAGATGTCAGAATGGCGGCTTTTTACAATTTAGGTTTTTCGCATTTACTGCTCGGTAATATTGCAGAAGCCGAAAAATACTTAATTGGCGTTAAAGAAAATGACCGTAAATTCTTAGGGATGGCTTCAAATTATGATTTGCTCTCGGCAAATATCCGTGAAGTAAAAGAATTTACAACAACAGCCCAAGAACTCAAAAGAATTAATCCGATTGAAGCCGAGCCACAATTGGCCGATTATCAGAAGTCTTCGGATGTTTTCAAATTTGTACTTTTAGAAGGTGAAGCCGTAGATAAGAAAAATGAGCGTTTGCAAGGTAAAATCAAAATCATGAATGATAACCCGCCAGTTGTTGATTTTCGCCTACAAGAGAGTTCGCAGGGTTTGGTCGGAGGTTTACTTAGCTCTCTAAAAGTCGAAAATAGCACGGTTTATATTGAGGTTCCGGGTGCTAAGAAACCAACTCGTAAAAAAATCGACGATTTGCTATTTATCAAAACCAAAGAAGGAAAGACTTATTATGTAGGGGTTGTAGGCAATGCCTTGGAGGCAACAAGCCGTTATTCACTATTAGAAGAAGTTAAAACACACAAGAAATTATCGGTTTATGCCGAATTCTTCCCTCAAAGCGACTACACTTTGAAGAGACCAAACGAAGAAAAATTTTATGAGATTCCGGTTTTTGGTATAAAAAAATCACTCAAAACATATTTTGAAGATTGCCCTAAAATGCAACCAAAAATAGATACGGGTGAATTCAATTCTTACAATGCCGAAAACTACATCAGACTCTTCGAGACCTACACTACACTTTGCGGTAAGTAAGATTAGTCAATAAGATTTAGAAGCAGCCAGAGTCATCTGGCTGCTTATTTTATCTACAAATTCTGCTGATTGGTTGAGTTATCATGCAAAACTCCCTCAATTTTTTTTCTGCTTGATTCTTTGAATGTATCTTTGACAAATTTAATTCTTTAGCAAAACACATTCACAATTCTTCATCATGCAGAGAATCTTTTCAATTATTCTGTTTTGTCTATTCATTACAAAACTACAAGCCCAAACCCTACAATCGCCCGAAGAATTTTTGGGATACAAGATTGGCTCAAAATTTACATTTCATCACCGAGTTGTTGATTATGTTAGATACGTAGCGGCACAACGCCCCCAACAAGTCAAAATAGTGGATTACGGTACAACCAACGAAGGCCGCCCATTGTTGATTGCAATCGTGGCGTCGCCCGAAAATCTCGCTAAAATCGAAGAGATTCGTACCAATAACCTAAAAAATATTGGTTTAATAGACGGTAAAGCTACTGGAAAAGTACCCGCTATTGCTTGGTTGAGTTACAATGTTCACGGAAACGAATCGGTAAGTACCAATACGGTTTCGTCGGTGTTGTATGAATTATTGAATCCGAATAATGCCGCAATGCAGGGTGTCTTAAAAAACACGGTTGTGATTCTTGACCCTTGTATCAATCCTGATGGATACGACAGATATACGCAATGGTACAATCGAGTAGCTAATTATTTGCCCAATGCAAATCCTTCGGCTATCGAACACAACGAGCCGTGGCCAGGCGGACGATTTAACCATTATTTGTTTGACCTAAACCGCGATTGGGCTTGGCAAGTACAAAAAGAAACCGAGCAACGATTGAAGGTCTATAACTCTTGGATGCCGCATCTTCATGCCGATTTCCACGAAATGGGAGTGAATAATCCGTATTATTTTCCGCCATCGGCCAAGCCTTATCACGAAAACCTTACTTCTTGGCAGCGTGAGTTTCAGCAGGTAATTGGCGAATTCAATAAAAAATATTTCGATAAAAATTATTGGTTGTACTTTACGCACGAGCAATATGATTTGCTGTATCCGAGCTATGGCGATACGTATCCGTCGTACAATGGTGCAATCGGGATGACCTACGAACAGGGTGGTTCGGGACGTGCAGGTTTGGCGATTGCTAAAGAAGATGGAGATACTTTGACTTTGAGAAACCGTATCGACCATCATTTTGCGGCAAGTATGGCTACTTTAGAGGCGATTTCGAGCCGTGCCGACAAAACAGTTGAAGAATTTGCAAAGTTTTTTGATAAATCGAATCCTATTGGGGTTTATAAAACGTATGTACTAAAAACCAAAGGCGATGAAGCCAAAGTTAGGGCATTGACAAAACACCTCGATAAACTACAAATTAGTTACGGTTTTGCCGAAAAAGAGACGTCTTCGAGTGGATTTAGCTATCAATCGCTCAAAGATGAATCATTTAAAGTCGAAGCTAATGATTTGATTATCAGTGCGTATCAGCCAAAAGGTACATTTGCCAAGATTTTGTTTGAACCTAAAACAGTGGTCGAAGATTCAAATACTTATGATATTACAACGTGGTCTTTGCCGTATGCTTATGGTTTGAAGGCATTTGCTACAAAAGATAAGTTTCAGGGCAATGCTCAAAGTCTTAAATCAGAAATTCCAAATCCTCAATCCTCAGTCGCAAAACCCTATGCCTACGTAGCTTCGTGGAAGACGATGGAAGATGTAAGATTTTTGTCGGCTATTTTGGCAAAGAAAATCAAAGTTCGTTCTAACGAGGTAGCTTTCGAGACCGAAGGACGTAAGTTTGATGTAGGTAGCTTAATTATCACTCGCACCAATAACGAACGCATGGGAGATAATTTTGATAGAATCGTGCAAGAAGAAGCCAAAAGGTTGAATATCAATATTTTACCCGTTATGTCGGGGATGGTGAAGAGCGGAAATGATTTTGGTTCGAGTTCGGTCAATCTACTCGAAAATCCACGAGTTGCAGCAATTTTGGGCGATGGAATTTCTCCAACGGCTATTGGCGAAGTTTGGCATTTCTTTGAGCAACAAATCAATTATCCGATTACGATGCTCGATGCTAATTCTTTCGGAAGAGTCCAACTCGACCAATTCGATGTTTTGGTTTTGGCCGATGGTAGCTATGACCGAATTTTGAATGCCGATGCCCTCAAAAAATGGGTACAAGCTGGCGGAAAAGTGATTGCAATGGAGTCGGCGACCAATTATTTTGCCGATAAAGAAGGCTGGGGATTGAAACGCAAAAAAGACAGTGACAAGAAAGAAGAACTCCGTGTTTACGGGAATCGTGAGCGTGAAAGCATCATGGAGCAGATTCCGGGGGCAATCTACAAAGTACAAGTTGATAATACGCATCCGCTTGCTTATGGCTACGATGGCAATTATCATGCTCTGGTGCGTGATGCCTATAATTATGAGTACCTTAAAGACGGCTGGAATGTAGGCTACGTAAAAGATAACGCCTACGTTACGGGTTTTGGTGGTAAAAATGCCAAAGAAAAAATGAAAAATACATTGATTTTTGGAGTTCATCAAATGGGTCGTGGAAGTGTCGTGTATTTAACAGATAACCCGCTTTTCAGAGGCTTCTGGTACAATGGTAAATTGCTATTTGGCAATGCTTTGTTTATGGTTAATTGATAGAGTTGAGAGATTATTTTTTAGAATATTCGTAACTTTGCAGGACGTGCCATTTGCACGTCCTTTATATTTTCTGATATGAAATTACAAAATGATTTATTGATTCGTGCCGCAAAGGGCGAGGAGGTTGAGCGAGTACCAGTTTGGATGATGCGTCAAGCGGGTCGAATCTTGCCTGAATACCGTGCGGTAAGAGAAAAAGCAGGAAGTTTTATAAAATTGGCAACCACTCCCGAAATGGCCGCCGAGGTAACAATCCAGCCAGTTGATATTCTTGGGGTTGATGCCGCCATTATTTTTTCGGATATTCTGGTGATTCCCGAAGCGATGGGTTTACCGTACGAAATGGTCGAAGCCAAAGGACCGATTTTTCCGAAAGTTATCAAAACACAAAAAGATGTTGATGCTCTCAAAGTAAGCGATGCTGAAACCGATTTAGGCTACGTTTTGAGTGCAATTGATATTGTCAAAAAAGAACTAAACGGACGAGTACCTCTCATTGGTTTTGCGGGGGCTCCGTTTACGATTTATTGCTACATGGTAGAAGGCAAAGGCTCAAAGACATTCTCGGTAGCTAAGAAAATGATGTTTTCTAACCCGAAAATGGCTCATACACTTCTCCAAAAAATTACCGATAGTACCATCGAATACCTCAAAGCACAGGTTCGTCATGGTGCCGATTTGGTTCAAATCTTCGATTCTTGGGCGGGTATTTTATCGCCAGAGCAATACCGTAAATTTTCTTTGCCTTACATTGCACAAATCTGCGATGCCATAAACGAAGTACCAGTAACGGTCTTTGCCAAAGGGGCGTTTTTTGCTCGTAAGGAAATGTCGAAATTGAATTGCGATGTTGTAGGATTAGACTGGAACATGGACATCAAAGAATCTCGCAAGATGATTCCAAACAAAACCCTGCAAGGCAATCTCGACCCGTGTGTATTATACGCACCTTACAAAGAGATTGAGAAGCAAACCAAAAAGATGATTAAGACTTTCGGAACCCAGCGTTACATCGCTAACCTTGGACATGGGGTTTATCCCGACACCGACCCACAGAAGGTAAAATGCTTTATCGAAACCGTTAAGTCATATTGATTTACTGACGGAAATGTGTAAATTTGATTAAAATCCAAAATTTATGCAAAACCAAATTGGGGTTTATGTAACAGAAGAGGAGTATTTCGCACTGTTGAAAGATTCGGTAGAAAAACTCGAATACCACGATGGCGAAGTCGTAGCAATGGCTGGGGCGTCATTGCCTCACAATATCATTGCGAGTAATTTGATTAAATTATTAGGAAATTGCTTGGAGGATGGCGATTGCTTGGTGCTAAACAGTGATATGTTGGTACATCTGGCCGAATGTTATAAATACGTTTTTCCGGATGTTGTGATTGTTTGCAAAGAGCCTATTCTGACTAATCGTTACGGATTAGATGTTCTCGAAAATCCTGAGATAATCATCGAAGTTTTGTCTGATTCGACTGAATTATTTGACCGAACCGAAAAATTTGATTGTTACAAACAAATCGAAACCGTCAGAGAATATATTTTGGTTTCTTCAAAAAAGAAAAAAATTGAAGTTTATCAGCGTACTCCCGAAGACGAATGGTTACTGCACGATTACACCGAAAAAGACAAGGAAGTCCGAATCGGAGATTGTATAATAGATTTCGACTCAATTTATCGAAAAGTAACATTCGTGAAGACCGATAAAATCAGATAAGTAAAAAAGCGTCAGAGAAACTCCGACGCTTTTTTTAATCCCCTAAACTTAATTAATTTATGCTTGTATCTACAACCTCCTCATAAATATCCTCATCGGTATTGATGGTCTCTGGTTGCTTTTCTTTATCTTCATTACGGTTGTAATACCTGTCGTTGTCATAATAACGTCTGTCGTCGTAGCGGCGGTCATCGTATCTGCGACGGTCATAGTCATCATAGCGGCGATTATCACGTCTTTCGTCGTATCTTCCGTCTTCGTAACCGTCATTATAGCCTTCGTTATATCGTCTATGGCAGCGTGCGTTACATCTACCACCTCGTCCGTGGTAATGTCTCCATCCGAGTCCACGACCGATAATGATTGGCGGAGGCGTAACCCAAACTCTTGTGCCGCCCCATCCTAATCTGAAAGATGGTGCTGGTACAATAACTCTCGGCGGAGCAACCCAAACTCTTGGACGGTATCGATAACTGTATCTGTGGCGTTGTGCTTGGGTTTCGGTAATAACCAGTAGTCCCAATATCAGAAATAGTGCAAAAAGGTTCTTTTTCATATTCGTTCTGATTTTATTATTAGATGATTTTCATTTATAAATAGTTGCATCAGAATATGAAAAAGTAAGCACCAATTAGTGTTTCGGGCAATCGCACTGATTTTTGCCTTTAAACAAACCCCAAAGAAATCCTTTTTTCTTGCGGTAACGTCCGTTTTTATTCCGTTTTCCACCACCCAAATTTTTGGAAGATAGAGTATGAAAGCTGGCTTCTGATTGAGTAAATGCTTGATTTACAGATGCTTCTGATAGCTCAGGCAAAACCAAAAAAGCCGCAAAAACTGATACAATAACTCGTTTTTTCATATTCTGTTGGTAAATGACAATCGTCGAAGATACTACCCCTATTTAACGATAAAATATATTTTTTTGTTGCATCAAAGCATTTGCATTGTGCTTAGTTTTCTGTAGAATCCGTCTTCTAAACCTAAGAGCGATTCGTGCGTGCCTCGCTCAATGATTTGCCCTTGATGCACTACCAAAATCTCATCGGCATTCTGAATCGTGCTAAGTCTATGAGCGATGACGAGCGTAGTACGATTTTTCATAAGATTGCTCAGTGCTTCTTGAACCAATTTCTCTGATTCGGTATCGAGAGCTGAGGTAGCTTCGTCGAGAATCAAAATCGGAGGGTTTTGTAGAATGGCCCTTGCAATGCTGATTCGTTGGCGTTGGCCGCCCGAAAGTTTTGTTCCTCGGTCGCCAATCACTGTTTGGTAGCCGTCGGGCTGTTGGGTGATAAATTCGTGGGCATTCGCAATTTTAGCGGCTTGAATGATGGCAGCTTCTGCTACTTCATTGCCAAAAGAAATATTATTTTGAATCGTATCGTTGAATAAAACGGCTTCTTGGGTTACGATTCCCATGAGGTTACGGAGTGATTTTTGAGAAACATCTCTAAGGTCGAGTCCATCAATCAAAATTTGCCCATTGGTAGGGTCATAAAATCTCGGAATCAAATCGGCAATGGTGGATTTTCCGCCCCCCGACGAACCAACCAATGCAATCGTTTTGCCTTTTTGAAGCGTAAAATTGATGTTTTTCAAGACCTCTTTGTCTTCTTCGTAAGCAAACGAAACATTATTTACTTTTATCTCCGAATTAAACTTTTGGATTTGAATCGGATTTGGTTTGTCTTGTACAATTGGTTGATTATCAACTAAATCTAAGATTCGTTGCCCCGAAGCCAAACCTCTTTGAGCCGAACTGAAAGCATTTGAAATCTCTTTGGCTGGCCGCATTACCTGCGAAAAAATAGCGATGTAAGTAATAAACTCCGATGCCGATAGCGAAGACTGATTAGATAGGACCAAACTACCTCCGTAGAGCAGAATCCCCGCCACGATGCTTACGCCCATGACCTCCGAAAACGGAGATGCCATTTCGCGTTTGGCAGCCAACGAAAAAATAGAATTTTTGTATCCTTGATTTTCGGTTTTAAATTTATCGGTAATAAACTTTTCGGCATTGAAACCTTTTACAACTCGCATTCCGCCAAAAGCTTCATCCATGATACTGATTAGGTTGCTCAGTCGTTGCTGACCTTCACCCGCATCAAATTTCATTTTTTTTACCAATGTCGAGATAAAAATCCCCGAAATCGGAATCACCAAAAGGGCAAAAAGGGTTAGATTCCAAGAGATTGAAAACAAAGTGTAGATATACGCAATAAACAAAGACAACTCTTTAGTGGCCGCTGAAAAGGTATTGGCAATAGAATTCTCAACTTCTTGAACATCAGTAACTATTTTTGAGATAAGATTCCCTTTGCGTTCGTTGCTGAAAAATCCGAGATGAAGATTGATAGAATTATCAAAGACTGATTGACGAAGATTGGCAACCATATTGGTTTTGAATCCTTCCAGATATCTTATACTAAAATACTTGAAAATATTGGCAAGTATTACCGAAACGATTAACATTCCGCAGACATACTGCAAAGCCCCAAGTTTGCCATTTTGATTGAGAAATAATTCAAAATAATGATTGAATTGCTGGATTAGTACATTGCTGCTCTCGCTTGATTGCTCTTTGGTTTGGTCGAATAAAACATTGAGAATCGGAATCAGCAATGTGAAATTTAGTACCCCAAAAACACTCGCCAAGATAGATGTTATTAGAAATGGAGCAATAAAATTGCCAAACGGACGGCCAAAAGAAAGTAATCTAAAGTAGTTTTTCATTTATTTATAATCGTTGCCCCAAACTTTTAACCCTGACAGGGTTCAGAACCCTGTCAGGGTTAAAAGTTTGAAAATGAGCTTAAAACGAGGTTGTTATTCTATAAATCCGAAGTTATTCAATAAATTTTCTTCGTGATAATCTATAAACGCATTTGAGCCTCCAAATAATTCAATTACCTCTAAACGCCTAAGATTTGTAGGTTTATCGCTTAAAATGCTTTGAAACGATGAATGCGGATATGTTCTGAAATTATCGGTGAAATTATGTTTGATAGGGTTGAGGTGAATATAACAAATCAGTTGTTTGAGATATCCATCGTTTTCAACTAATTCTCTTTTAAAAGGTGTTTCAAATAATCCGCCAGTTCTACCATGGGCTTTATTTATACTTTGGGCATATGAGTTGAAAAGATTTGAGAACTGCTTACTTATAAACTTTGAGTAATCTTCTGAAGTTTTTAACCCTGACAGGGCTTCAAGCCCTGTCAGGGTTAGCTCGTCAACTGATTTTATTCTTAGTGATATGTGGAAGTGATTACCCATCAGGCAATAGGCTAAAGTATCGGCAACGGGATGAATGTATTGATGATACTTTTTTAAAAAATAACTGCAGTTACTCAGGCTTTTAAAGAGTTTTTCGCCATTTATGCCTCTGCTATAAATGTGATAATTGTGGTTGGGGGTTAGTGGAATGAACTCTTGCATGGCGTGGTAATTTAATAGAAAACCGCCATCAGAACTTTTCGACTGACGGCGGTTTAGAGGATATTAAATCATTTGGAAACTTGCCAATTTTACAAACTCCTGCACACGAGCCGATATTTCTTCTTGAGTAAGGTCTTGGATACGCTCTGTACCGAATTTCTCAACGCAGAAAGATGCCATCGCCGAACCGTGAATGATGGCACGTTTCATATTATCGAAACTCAAATCGCCCGTACTTGCCAAATAAGAGATAAACCCACCAGCAAAGGTATCGCCAGCACCTGTTGGGTCGAATACTTCTTCGAGTGGAAGGGCGGGGCAGAAGAACACATCATCGTTCTGGAACAACAAAGCACCGTGTTCGCCTTTCTTAATAATCAAAGTTTTTGGTCCCATCGCCATGATGGTTTTTGCTGCACGACGAATCGAATAGTCGCCCGAAAGCATGCGAGCCTCTTCATCGTTGATGGTCAAGCAGTCAACTCTTTTGAGAAGGCTTTTTAAATCATCATTTGCAATATCAATCCATAAATTCATCGTATCGAGCATCACAAACTTCGGACGATTCGATAATCTATCCAAAACCAAACTCTGAATCGCTGGAGCGGTATTTCCCAACATCAAAAACTCACAATCTTGGTACGAAGCAGGGATTTTTGGGTCAAAATCGCCCATTACGTTCAATTGTACGTCCACGGTGTCGCGGCTATTCATATCGTTGTGATAACGACCGTGCCAAAAGAAAGATTTTTCGCCTTTACGTATTTCGAGTCCTTCTACATCAACACCGTGATTGACCAATGTATCAATCATTTCTTGTGGAAAATCTTCGCCTACAACAGCTACGAGGTTATTATTTTTTACGAAATATGAAGCAGTGAGCGTAATAAATGTGGCCGCACCACCGATGATTTTATCTGTTTTTCCGAATGGGGTTTCGATTTTATCAAATGCAACCGAACCTACTGTGAGTAATGACATGAACCTTTATTTTAAGGATGTTTAAATTTTTTGATTGATGAATAAACCGCAAATTTCGCTCAAAATGAGGAGTTTAGCAAATTATAGTTTTAAGTTAGGATGTTTGAAATGGTTTGAATGTTGGTAAGTTGTCCAACTAAAAAACATTTTAACACCAAACGCCCAAACTACTTAGGCAATTGGTTTCGCATGATGCGAGAGAGTAATTTCGGGAAGAATCGTTTGATGTAAACCCCCAAAACCTCTTTACCTCCCATATAAATCTCTTCTTTTTTGTTGTAGATACCGTTTGCGATGCGTCTTGCACATTCTTCGGGCGACATTCCCGCTTCTTGATTTCCATCCATGCGGTCGTGTTTTGAGCCATCTGCATTTAGAGCATTGTACGAAATATTGGTACGGATATAGCCCGGACAAATCAGCGTAACATTGATGTTTTCTCGCCAAACTTCGGCACGGAGCGAATCGAAGAAACCGTGCAATGCGTGTTTTGAAGCTGCATAACCCGAACGCATCGGTGTACCTATTTTACCAGTTACGCTACTCGTAACGGCAATATGGCCCGTTTTGCGAGCCAAGAAGTGAGGTAAAATGGCTTTTGTGAGTGCAATTACTCCAAAAAAATTGAGGTTCATGATTCGTTGATAAACCGATAAATCGGTTTCGTTTACAATACCCCTTTGTGAGATTCCGGCATTATTCACCAAAACGTCAATGTATCCGAAATGAGCAATCGCTTCTTGGGTTTTTGTGGGCAACTCGTCGATTTTTTCTATGTCAATCGGTAATATAAATACTTGATTTTCTGGTAGTTGGGTATTGGTTTTTACTTTTTGCAACTCGCTCTCACGACGAGCCGAAAGGATGAGTTTTGCTCCTTCGGCTGCAAATTGATAAGCCAATGCCTCACCGATTCCCGACGAAGCACCCGTAATCCAAACTACTTTATTGTCAAAACGTTTCATTGATATTTGGGAGAAATAATAAAAGTAGAACGGAACACGATTTCGTTATTTCGATGTTCCGTTCTGCTCTGTTGCGATTTTTTGCAAATCTACAAAAGAATTACAGATAAACGAATCCGTCTCAAGTATTCAAACTTCCGCTTCGTCCAGAAAAATTATTTATCATTGTAGAGTTTCACCCAATTTTGATAAAAATTAATCGATTAGAATTTCTGTATCTGTTACGGGCGGGTTTAGAAACCTGCTCTTCGTATCATGTTTAATACCATTTTCAGAATGAATAAATTATTTCTTTTTCCGTTTTCGATTCTTCTTTTTGCAGCATCTTCTTGCAAAAAAGATAATAAAACCACATCGCCAGAGTATAAATCACTGACCGAGGCGGTGTATGCTTCGGGCAATATTTATCCCAAAAATGAGTACAAACTCATGGCCAATGCCGATGGGTATTTGGTAAAACAGTTTGCTACCGAAGGCGATATTGTGAATAATAATCAAATGCTTTTTCAGCTCGAAAGTGCTTCGCAAGATGCCCGCTCGGAGGCTGCAAGTAATATCCTGCGTCAGTCAGAAGAAAACTATTCGGGTTCGTCGGCGGCATTGAGAGAACTCGAAGCTCAAATCAAGATTGCCAAAACCAAACTCGATAACGACGCAACGAATTTTGAGCGTTATAAAGACCTCTACGAAAAAAATGCAACGCCAAAAGTAGAATATGAGCGTGCAAAACTAAGCTACGAAACCTCAAAAGGAGATTACGAAGCCAAGCAGATTACGTTGCAACGCACCAAAAATCAATTGTACATTGATTTGCAAAATTCACGTTCAAACTATCGTGTAAATGCTCGCGAAGGTGAGAATTTTAGGATAAAATCGTATGAATCGGGTAAAGTCTATGAGATTTATAAAAAGCAAGGCGAATTGATTCGTAAGGGCGAAGCCGTGGCTTTGATTGGCGATGCCAACGAGATTTATGTGCAATTGAATATTGATGAATCAGATTTTTCTAAAATCAGCGTTGGGCAAGAGGCTTTGCTCAAAATTGATGTTTTTGGCGATAAAGTTTTTAAATCTCGTATTACCAAAATTTACCCGAAACTCAATAAAGCCGACCAGACTTTTAGAGTAGATGCCGAATTTGTAGGCGAAAAACCAAATGCTTACTACGGCCTTTCGGTCGAGGCAAATATCGTGATTACACAAAATCCGAAAGCATTGACGATTCCTAAAGCGTATGTGGTGAATGATTCGGTTTGGGTACTCGAAAATGGTGACAAAAAGCGAATCAAAATCGTAAAAGGAGCCGAAAATATTGAATTAGTTGAGATAAAAAGCGGTCTAACGGATAAATCGGTGATTGTGATTGAGTAAGTGGAATAAGCGATAAATCCGTGGCACGGCTCAAGATAAGTGATGAATTTAGAGCAATGACGGTTAGCCGTGTCACGGTTTTTTGAGGATATAGAGTTCAATCAGATTACCACAAATGACATTTTAAATTATGGACATAAAAATAGCTTTTAGCATTGCCAAAACTCACCTTTTGAGCAAAAAGAAACAGACGGTTATTGCCATGCTGGGCGTTACGTTTGGGATTGCGATGTTCTCGGTCATGATTAGTTTTATGCGAGGCGTCAATCAGTTTCTCGAAGATTCAGCTTTGGAGTCGTCGCCGCATCTCAGGATTTACAAAGAAGTTACGTCCAATCGTCCGAGTTTGATTGACAAAGTGTATGGCGGAGGCTTCAATGTGGTACATCATCAAAAACCACAAATCGAGCAAATGAGCCTGAAAAATCCGTGGCAAATGGCCGATTACATCGAAAAACTCCCAAATGTGGTTGGTACCTCGCCACAGATTAGTTCACAAGTTTTTTATAATACAGGCTCAACTCCAATCTCAGGAAACATCGCAGGCATTGATGTCTTACGTGAAAACAAGATTTATAATATCGTGAAACGAACAAAATCGGGCCGATTTATGGATTTATTGTCGAATCCGAATGGTGTTGTGATGGGTATCGGATTGGCAAATAAATTGAATCTTCGAGTAGGAGATAATATCAATATTACAACTCCTGCGGGCAACGTGGTTTTGCTGAAAGTTGTCGGAATTTTTGGTTTTGGAATCGGTACAATTGATAACTCAAAAAGCTATGCCAATATCAATAAAGTGCAAGAGATTTTGGGGCGAGATAAAAGCTACATAACCGACCTGCACGTGAAAATGAAAGACCCCATGTTGGCGTTGGATATTAAAACCAATCTTAAAAATCAGTTTGGATACAAAATCGAAGATTGGTCTGAAGCAAACGCATTTATCATGGCTGGCGAGCAGATTAGAAATACGATGACTTTTGTGGTCTGTTTGACCCTTTTGGTGGTGGCGGGGTTTGGGATTTATAATATCATGAACATGAATGTCATCAATAAAATGAAAGACATCGCGATTCTGAAAGCAACGGGTTTTGGAAGTAAAGATATTGTGGCAATTTTCTTGATTCAGGCAATTATTATCGGTTTTTTGGGGGCAATTCTCGGCATAGCCATTGGTTTAGGAATATGTTATTTACTATCAATCACGCCTTTTCCGGCGGGCGATATGATTGATATTAAGACATTTCCGGTTTTATTCGATGCAAGATATTATTCTCTTGGTGTGGTTTTCGGAATTGTAACTACGCTGATTGCGGGTTATTCGCCGTCTAAAAAAGCATCAAAAATAGACCCCGTGGCGATTTTGAGGGGGTGATTTGACTAAGGGAATCGTTTGTAAATATCTTTTCGGTGGTCGAATGTTACGAAAAAAAGGGTCTCGTTTTCAAGTTTTAGTCCAATTCGGTAGTCTTTAACTCGAATCCGAAAATAGTTTGAATAGCCTTTTAGTTTTTTGATATTCGGAATATCGTTAAGATTAGTTGCGTTTTCAACATCAATAATGACCTGAAAAATAGCGTCTTTGAGTGACTGGTCTTTTAACTTTTGGAGTTCTTTAAGAAAGCTATTTTTAAATTCAGTTTTCATTTTCCAAGAGCTTTCATGATTTCATCACGACTAACAGAAGATGTTTTCATGCCATCTTCGATTTTTTCGGCAAGAATAAAATCTGAAAACTCTTCATTACTAAGAAGACGAGAGCGAATACCCATTTTTTTGGCGATTTCGACTATCAATTTCAAATCTGATTTTGATGAACTTTCGAGTATGGCAGTTGTCATTTTTATTCAATGATTTTTACAAAAATACATAAATGAGCGTCTTACAAGCAACAAACATAAATAAATATTTCTACGACCCAGAGAAATTTCAGGTTCTGAAAGAGGTCTCTTTTGAGGTCCAGAAAGGTGAATTTCTTTCGATAATTGGTAAGTCGGGGTGCGGAAAATCAACGCTTTTGTACATCCTCTCTACAATGGACACCGATTACGAAGGGCATTTGCAAATGAACGATACAAAACTAACTGGTCTCAAACAAGATGAATTGGCTGAGTTTCGGAACGAGCATCTCGGTTTTGTGTTTCAGTTTCATTTTCTTTTACCCGAATTTACCGTTTTGCAGAATGTCATGCTGCCAGCCATGAAGTTAGGTAAATATTCGGTTTCGGAGATTGAAGAAAGAGCTTACCAAAAGCTAAAACTCGTAGAAATGCACGATTATGCCCTTAAACAATCTTCAAAACTTTCGGGCGGACAACAGCAAAGGGTGGCGATAGCGAGGGCGTTAATCAACGACCCAACAATTATCATGGGCGATGAACCAACGGGTAATTTGGACAAGAAAAATTCTCAAGTTGTTTTTGATATATTTAGGCAGATTTCGCAAGAAAATAACCAAACGATTATTACCGTTACGCACGACCCCGATTTTGCAAAAGGGGGGGATAGAATCATCGAAATGAGCGACGGCAGAATCATAAATTGAATACTGAAATTTTATGAAATTTAAGTTTAACAAATACATCGAACTTGGTTTTTTTCTGTTCGCCTTGGTTGGTTTAGTAGCCAGAATTTGGGTGTTAGACGAATCTCGAATCTGGGTTCATGCACTATTGTTTACTTTTCAGTTTGTTGGTACAAATATTTTATGGATTTTCTATTATAATCTTGATTATCAGCTAAATAAGTACCTTCCGTTCAAAACGAATACCATAAAAAGAGTGGCTGTACAGCTCATTTTAGGGTTCGGATTTGTGAAGATTATCTTTATACCGTTTGCTCTGATTTTGATTGACAACTTCTTTCAGATATATTCGATTGCTCCACCTTTCAATCACCTAAACAAACTCAATATCGTAACGTTTTTCTTCTTGTCGTTTACGATAAGTACTTTAATCAGTTTGGGTTTTATCGCGTTTCATTTTTTTGAATTTTGGAAAGAGAATGAGAATCGTGCCGCCAATCTCGAAAAAGAGAAGTCGCAGGTGCAATTCGATAATTTGAAGAATCAACTTAATCCGCATTTTTTGTTTAATTCGCTTACCTCGCTCGATTCGTTGATTCAAGAAAATCCCGATTTGGCTCGTAAGTTTTTACAGCAGCTTTCCAAAGTATTTAGATACGTTTTGCAGAGCAAAGAAAAAGGTTTGGTGAGTGTGCAGACCGAATTAGATTTTATCAAGAATTATATCCAATTGTTGCAGACTCGTTTTGGCGAATCTCTCAAAGTAAATATTGATATAAAACCCGATGATTTAGACAAACAAATTGCACCAGTAACGCTTCAAATATTGATTGAAAATGCTATTAAACACAATGTTATTAGTCAGTCAAATGTGCTAAATATCAGTATTTTAACTTATGATGATTTTCTATTTGTAGAGAATAACGTTCAGCCCAAAAAGCAGGTCGAAACCTCCAATCGTCAAGGTTTAAATAACCTCAAGACATTGTATGAGTTTCTGCATCCAACACCGATTGAGGTTATTGAAGAATTGAATATTTTTAAGGTTAAAATACCTTTGGTTTGAACTTGTAGAACGAGTTTTAAACTCGTTCTGTTGTAGTTTCAATTGCAATGGTAAACCTCTTTGCCAGCTCCTCGCCAACCTTTTACGGCGTATGGTTCAGTCGTATAAATGCACTTTTTCTCATACGAAACCATTATTGGAACAATAAATAGGCATTTTACTGGTTTTCCATTTTGTTTGCCCGCTTGCCAGTCAGTTAGTAATCTACCGATTCGCAGGGCTTCTTCATTACAACTCTTACAGTCAATCGGACTTCCAACTAAACGCACACCCTCATTATTGCCATTTTCACTTATTTTTATTTCAACTGCCCCAAAATAATTTTTCTTGATTGTATCTAATTCTTGCGGATATTTGAAATTTTTTCCAATAAATTGATACATCGCAGTAGAGCCTCCAATGTATTGTGGTGGGTTCTCGACTGAAATAAAATAGACATCTTGCGAATAGGAGAACATGGGAAAGAACATCCCGAGCAGTAAAAATCGGTACATAATTGTAAAGTTTAAGTTTTTGAACATTTGTAAAACGAGTTTTCAACTCGTTTATTTTGGTAATCACTCCACAAAAATTAGATAATTATATGTCAAATTATAATCAAGTTTGTGCAGTATTATATTAAATTTGTTGTATAAATCTTGAAAGCATGACGGTAATTACAATTGAAGTGGATAACTCCGAAACAAAATTTATTAAAAATCTCTTGAAAAAGTTTGATTTTGTAAAAATCAGAGAAGAAAAACCATCAAAAAAACTTTCTGCCGAAGATAAACGGATTTTAAAGGGGATTGACCAAGCTGTTGAAGAGATAAAGCTTTATAAACAGGGCAAAATTAAGCTGCAAGATGCCTTGGAGATGATAGATGAAGTAGAAGCAGAATTAAAAGCTGAAGAATTCTATGCAAATTAAATCTATCGATGCTTTTCGGAAGGAGTTTAAAAAACTCTCAAAAAGATATGCTTCACTTCCTGATGATTTGCGGTATTTAGTGCAAAGTTTAGCAGATAACCCATCACAAGGTACACCAATCGGGCGTTCGTGTTATAAAATTAGGCTTAGAATTTCATCCAAAAATACAGGAAAATCGGGTGGTGCAAGGGTCATAACTCATGTTTACATAGAAGGAGAAACTGTAACGCTTCTATCAATTTATGATAAATCAGAGCAAGAAAATATATTAGATGCCGAAATTTTGAAGCGTTTAAATGAATTATAAAAACGGGATGAAATCCCGTTTTACGAAAACTGTTTTCTAACAATTACTTCTTTAAATTCACTTTTGGGGGCTTCACAAGTAGAACAACAATAATTTTCGGGCAGATTTTTAAATTCAATTCCCGCCTCGATTCCATTCAGAATATCTCCAAAATCTGCATCATAAATTGTAAAACAAGCAGGGCATTGATGAACCGTCTTAGTTGAAATCTCTACTTTTAGCGACTGCGAAGCCAATTGTTTTTCGACCTTTTCAATTCGGTTTTCGGCTGCTTGTTTGTTGTAGAGTAAAACCGAACGCCTTAGCTGCTCAGCAAGATTAAATTTCAAAATGCCTTCTTCAAAATAAACTTTTGTACGTCCGTTTGGGTCAAAATCCTTGGTGTAAGAAATATCGTACACAAAAAAAGATGGAATTAGATTAAACAGCCTAAATCGGCGTTTACGAACCATAATCGAAGCAAAAACCTCGGTTTTGGGCTTGGTTTTGATGCCGAAACAAATCCCGAAAGTCCGTAAATCCCATTTGTCAAAATACTTTACCAACTCGTGTTTGAGTTTCAAGGCTACATCAGAATCGTCTTCGACCTGCCAGTTGAGTTCGTTGGCGGCGTGGCGTACATTGATGCTGTATTTTGCCAAAAGATTGCTCCATTTTGAGCGGTCTTTTTCTTCGATACCTTTAACAATGATTGATTTCCAAGGAGTTACACAAAACTGACCGATTTTGGTTTCGAGACAAATCTGACACAATTCACCCAAAAAATCTATCGAAAATAACTCATCTCGGCGATAGATTCCAAGCCACGATTTACGTCCGTAGCGATTCAAACCCTCGTAGTAGGGGAGCCTAAAACGATGCAGTTCTAACTCTTTATCAGCATCGATGGCAATTGTATTTTGTGGAATCGCTCCCCATAAATCGCTTGGATTGCTGATACCTTCATTAATTAATTTTTCGAGTAGATACGAAATTTTGGCGATTTCGTTGGTGAAAACTAAGCGATTGTAAGTAAAAACTTCATTGGTTTTGGGCAAACGAATACTCAAATACCAGAAATTTGGATTGGCCGAAGCAACAAAATTGAGATGCCCCGAAAAGAATGGTGTAAAGCTCTGATTATTATCCGAAATATTGATTTTCAATCGTGGCTCGTAATCAAAATTATCTAAAACATCTTTATAAATTCCTTCGGTTAGCCAGTTACCTTGCTGAAAAATCTCTTCGCCTGCATACGAACTGATAATATTCGGATATTCATTTGCATCTACTTGAAAATCAATGTTTTGGCTACTAATTGTAGATTCAAACTGACGAATAAAATGATGCGGAATGTGCAAAAATAACTGCTGACGAAGCCCAAAACGAACATCGCTTAGCCCTGCATCTTTGGCGGCTGTCAAGATATGTTGTAATTCTCCGGGCGAAACCAAACCGCCCTTAAAATTTATTCTGATATGATAGAAGTCTTGCATGATTTAAAAAATGCTTAATTTTGGAATATCTTCATAACTGGAAAGCTGTAATGAATTATCCCAAATACAAGGTAACACAAAATATAGATTCACAAAGTTTCGATTTTTCGAGTGTTAGTTCTAAAAAAACGATTCATAAAAAGGTTATTTTTACTTATATTCCAGACACTGACAACGCTTATAACTTAGCTCTTGTTGATGTAATCGAAGACGGACTTTATGATGATTTATCAGTAAGTAACAATAATGATTTAAAAGAGATTATTGCAACTGTTTTTTATTGTATTGAATTATTTTTGAATCAAAATTCAAAATCAATCGTTATTTTTACAGGAAGTTCGGATAGCCGTACCAGACTTTATCGCATTGCGATTTCTAACAATTTAGAGGTTACTCAGAACTTCATTATCAAAGGATTTATAGATGATGATTTTGAAATTTTTAGACCTAATCGTAATTATGAACTTTTCAGTATTGAACTTAAATCAAAATATTCTCGATGAAATCACAGATTAGTAATTCAAAAACCTCAAAAGGTAAAACATTACAGGAAGTCGTAGATGCTAAAATGATTCGTACGAAGACAATTCTTGATAAAATGAAAAAGAATAATCAAGAAAGCCTTACAGTTTGATTCGATTTTAAGGCATTATTAATTCACCATTCGATTGATGAGATAATTGGCTTACTGCCTTCTCCAAAATCATCCTCACTTCAGGGCGGCAGCTTCCGCAACCCGTACCAGCACCTGTTTGGTTACAAAGTTTGGTAAAATCAGTACACCCTGCCGCAATTGCATTTTCGAGATTACCTTGTCCGACGTTATTACAGCTACAGACCAATTTACCCAAAACCGGCTCGGCTTTTTTGCCCGAACGCAACAATTCAAGACGTTTTTCGGATAATTCGATTCCATTAAAAATCAAATCACGGAATTCGAGAAACTCCGATTTATCACCAATCAATATCGCACCCACCAATCGGTCGTTTTTGATGATACACTTTTTGTAGTAATGTTTGGCTTTATCAATGAATATAACTTCTTCATAATCAGGGTCATTGGCTGGTGCTTCGACAATGCCAAGTGATGCCAGATTGAGTCCGTGCATTTTTAGGATATTCATACTCAAGCTGCCTTTGTACGGACTGCCCCAATCACCTGCCAAGTATTTCGCCACGATTTCGGCTTGCTGCTCGGCTGCGGCAGTGATACCCCACATTTGTTTGTTCCATTCGGCAATCTCTCCACAAGCAAAAATATCAGGGTCGGATGTCTGTAAGTAGTCGTTTACTACAACGCCACGGTTACAAGTTAATCCTGCATCTTTTGCCAAACCGATGGTCGGAATCGTGCCTGCCGCCACTATAATTGCTTGACAATCAAGTTTCCGACCCGATTTTAGCCTAACACCTTCAATTTTTTCGCTTCCGTAGAATTGCTCAACCTCATCATTGTAAAATACATCAATACCACGGGCCACGATTTCTTCGTGTAAAATCTGACTACCGAGAGGGTCGAGTTGTCTATCCATAAATCGGTCAATACGCTGAATAACCGTAACTTTTACGTCAATTTCACGCAAGGATGCTGCCATTTCTAAACCTAAAAGCCCGCCGCCGACAATGATAGCATGACCATTCGGAATCAAGAAAGGGGCGAGGTTATCCGCATCCAAACGACTACGCATATTAAAAATTCCTTGCATTTTTGGGAAATTCCGTGGCATAAACGCCTGACTTCCCATTCCCAAAAATAATTTATCGTAGTGGTGTTCATTACCATCCGAATCGACCACAACTTTATTATTTCGGTCAATGTGTTCGATAGCAATGCCTTTATGAACATGTATGTTTGCTTCTTTGAATTGGTCTTCACGGAGTTTTACAAGCTGTTCCCAAGATTGCGTTCCGCTGATATAATCGGGCAGCATCACACGGTTGTAGAATGGGTAAATTTCTTTTGAGAATACATGAATCTCGTCGGTTTGATTGAGTTTTCGATACGAATTAATAAATCCTAAACCTGCCGAACCCGCCCCGATGATAATGATTTTTTCTTTGGGTTTTGTGTAGGGAGCCACCTGCACAGCCGAAAACTTAAAATCGGGTTCTTTAGAACGTGGGTCAAAGAGGCTATTAGTGATATTATTGGCTCGTCCAAAATCACTACCTTTTAGACGCCCCCAGTGCATGGGCAAAAAGCAATTTCCTTGTTTTACATCTTCCGTTATTTTGGCTTTCACTCGTACTTCGCCACGGCTACCAGATATTACAACTATTTGATTATCAACAATACCACGTTCTTTAGCATCAATTGGGTTAATTTCTAAGAAAGGCTCGGCGATATGTTGGTTGAGTTTATTTACCCGACCTGTTTTGGTCATGGTGTGCCACTGGTCACGGATTCGCCCCGTCATCAAAATCAATGGAAAGTCCTCGCTCGTTGTCTCCGATTGGTTTTCGTCTGGAACAGCATGTATTTGGGCTCGCTTGTTTGGGGTAAAAAATTGTTTGTCATAAAAAAGCCCCTTTCCGTTTGAATGGTGAATGAGCGAATTAGTGAATGAGTGAATATTTTTGTTTGAATTATTATTCGCTAATTCGTCATTCAATAATTCACCATTTGAAAAAGGCCACTGCACCGTCTTATGCTTCAATAATTCATAATTTACCCCAGTAATGTCAATATTTGTACCTGCGGTTGTGCGTTTGTATTCTGAATAAATATCTTCGGTTTTTGAATAATTGAATTTTGCTCCCCAACCCATTTTATGGGCAAATCGAGTAATGATTTCGGTATCGGGGAGGGCTTCTCCGACTGGTTCGGAGATTTTACTGAGGTACGAAATTCGTCTTTCGGCATTGGTCATTGTACCTTCTTTTTCGGTCCATGCGGCGGCAGGGAGCACCACATCGGCAAATTTGATGGTATCTGCTCGATTTGAAACATCCTGAACCACTACAAATTTGGCATTTCGTAGGGCTTCTTCGGCTTCACGGACATCGGGTAAACTCACCATCGGATTGGTACAAACAATCCAAATGGCTTTCATTTTGCCATCTTTAAGGGCTTTAAACATTTCGGTAGCCGTCAATCCAACTTTATCCGAAATCACCGTTCCGCCCCAAAATTCTTCCATTTCGAGTCGGTGGGCTGGGTTATTTATCTCACGGTGCGAGGCCAGCATATTGGCTAATCCGCCAACTTCACGTCCACCCATTGCATTAGGTTGACCAGTCAATGAGAACGGTCCATTGCCAGGTTTACCGATTTTACCAGTAATTAGACTAAGATTGATTAATGATAAATTCTTATTAACGCCAATAACTGATTGATTTAAGCCCATTGTCCACATACTCAAAAAGCCTTTGGCATTGGCAATCCATTTGGCGGCGGTCAGAATATCTTTTGGATTGACCCCGCAGATTTCGGCCGATTCTTCGAGTGTTCTTTCAAAAACCTTTGCTCGATAAGCCTCAAAACCATCAGTATGATTCTGAATGAACTGATTATCAGTCCATTCGTTTTCTATCAAGATTCTGCCAATGGCGTGATTGAGCGTAACATCAGTACCCGGATTAACGGCCAAATGTAAATCCGAAACCGAAGCCGTTTGGGTTTTTCGTGGGTCAACCGTGATGATTTTCACTTTTGGATTAGCTGCTTTATGAGCCTCAACTCTCCGCCAAATGATGGGATGACACCAAGCAGGATTTGCCCCTTCGACCAAAATGCAGTCAGATTCTTCGATGTCATCGTAGCAGACAGGCACGGCGTCTTCGCCCAAACTCAATTTATACCCGACGACAGCACTCGACATGCAAAGGCGACTGTTTGTATCAATGTTATTTGAGCCTATAAAGCCCTTCATCACTTTATTCCAGAGGTAATACTCTTCAGTTAGGCATTGCCCCGAAACATAAAATCCGACCGAATCAGGTCCGTATTTTTGGATATATGTCTTAAAAATTGCTGCTGTACGCTCAAGAGCCGTATCCCAGCTAACTTTTTGGAGTGGCATCGAGCGGTTCATCCGCATTTCGGGATACAGCAAGCGGTCAGATTTATCCATTACTGTATAGTGCAGATTCATGCCTTTTGAACAGAGCATTCCACGGTTTACAGGATGGTCTTTATCTCCCTCAACATAGATTTTGCCATTCCCCAAATCCTTTACCACGATTCCGCAACCCACACCACAGTAGCAGCAGGTAGTTTTATGGGAATTAGTATTTTTTATCTTATCTTCCAATTCTGTAATTTTCTTAACCACTAAGAACACCAAAGACACAAAGTTTCACTAAGGTTGAAAAACTAAGTGCTACTCTGTACCCTTTGGTAAAATATTTTACTAAAGATTTTAACCCTCCTCGTACACCACATCTTCGATTGAGAAATTCTTAACAAGTAAGCTCAATAATTTATCGTGAATCTCCTGATACGCAGGTATATGTACGATTTCTTTTTTGTTTCGAGGGCGAGCCAATGGCACATCCACAATTTCTTTGATGGTTGCTTCGGGGCCGTCATTCATGACTACTACTCTATCCGATAAGAATATCGCTTCTTCGATGTCGTGCGTAACCATCACGATGGTTTTATCGCGGTTATCCAAGTTCCAGAGTTTCAATAATTCGATGTGCAAACTACTTTTTGTGAGAGCATCCAAAGCACCGAAAGGTTCATCCAATAACAGCACCGAAGGATTGATGGCAAATGCCCTTGCGATTGCCGTACGTTGCTTCATTCCGCCCGAAAGTTGGCTCGGGTACTTGTCTTTGTGTTGGTAGAGATTCACCATTTTGAGGTTGTTTTCGACTAATTCACGCTTTTCGGTTTTTGATAAATGCGGCATCACCGAATCTACGGCTTCGTAAACATTTCTATAAACCGTAAGCCACGGTAATAGAGAATAATTCTGGAAAACTATACCTCTATCGGGGCCGGGACCGGTAACTTTTTTACCATTTACGATGACCTCTCCACCCGTTGGCGTAACCATACCGCTGATAGAATTCATAATCGTTGATTTACCACAACCCGAATGCCCGATGATGCTCACAATTTCGCCTTTGCGGATACTCAAATCAATGTTTTTGACGGCTGTAAATGATTTACCTTTGGTCTTGAATGAAATTGAAACGTCTTTGACTTCGATGCAGACAGGTTTCGAGATTTTGTGAAAATCCGATGCGGAATCTATTAATTCTAATTCTTTTTCCATTTTTGAGAAATTTTTAAAACTTAACCTTTTGTAAGATTCATTTTACCACTAAGTACACTTAGAACACAGAACTGAACGTAGTTTTAGGTATATTTTCTTAGTGAAACTTAGTGTTTTATGTGTACTTGGTGGTGAAAATTTTTCGTAAGAATCATTTAGGAATGAGAACAAGTACTTATTTGAAATTTACTTTGATTATTTATGTTCGTACGAGACCCAATTTTGTAAAGCATTGAATAATTTATCGAGTATAAGTCCCACAAAACCAATGATTAAGATTGCCGAAAGGATTTTTTCGAGGCTTAATCCATTCCAAGAATCCCAAACAAAAAAACCAATTCCGACTCCGCCCGAGAGCATTTCGCCCGCTACAATTACCATCCAAGCTACTCCAATCGAAAGGCGTAAACCCGTGATAATATGTGGAATAGCGTATGGAATTAAGATTTTTGCGATGTATTTCCATTTAGAAAAACCAAAAGCTTTACCTACGTTTTTGTGGTCTTGCGGGATTGTCGAAACCCCGAAAGCGGTATTGATTAATGTAGGCCACAAAGAGGTTATCATAATAATGAAAACGGTTGCCCCTTCGGCGGCTTTGAAAGCCAATAAACCCAACGGAAACCACGCCAATGGCGAAACTGGGCGAAGCACCTGTACCAATGGATTGAGCAGCTTCATACCTATTTTTGACGAACCCATGAGCATCCCGATTGGGATGGCAACCAAACTACCCAAGCCGAAGCCCATCAAAACACGCTTGATGGATGACCAAAGTTGGATTCCGATGCCTTTGTCGTTGGGGCCGTAATCGTAGAATGGGTCTTGGAGCATCTCAAAGAAGACTGTCCACGTAGCCGCTGGATTTGGGATTTCATTATTGGTGATTTTTGAGACCAAAGCCCAAATTGCTACCAGAATTGACATACTTCCGATGAAATAAATTGCTGGTAAATAGGTATAAATTGATGTAAGTTTTTTCATGAATTTTAAATAAATTACATAATGATTTACCACTTAGGGCACATAGAACACAAAGTCTCACCGCATCGGCGGTCCGAATAGAGAAAAACTTAGTGGTACTTTGTGTTCTTAGATAACTTAGTGGTTAAAAAGTTTTTATTTCTTCGTAGCTACCAAATATCCAGCAGGATTATTCGGATTGAATTCTACATCGAGAGCAGTTTTAAATGGCTGCATATCAGTTTGTACGGGCGTGCCAGTTTCTTTGGCTACTTCGGCAAATAAATCATCCAAGACTAACTTTTCGGCGATTCCTTTGTAGTCAGGAGCCGATTTGAGCATCCCGAAACGTACGTATTGAGCCATAAACCAAATACCGTAAGATTTACAAGGCGAAGGAGTTTTACCACCATTGTAGAATAACATGTAATCGTCTTTGTACTTCTGCACGCCTAATTCACAGCCCAAATCGGTTGAGCCAACCAAACGGGCTTCAAGTACCGCAACCGGAGCATTTACGTAGTAAGGTTTACTAAGCCAAGCAGCAGCTTTTTTGCGATTGCCCATATTGTCGAGCCATTTTTGAGCTTCGATGATGGCTTTCATTACTTTTTTCAAATCTTCTTTGCGAGATGAAGCAAACCCACTATTTACGACCAATGCTTTTTCGGGATGGTGTTTCCAAATATCTTGCGAGGCGATGTGGGTAAAACCAACATTTTGTGCTACCGCAACACCATTCCACGGCTCGCCAACGCAATAGCCTTCCATGTTATCAACTTTCATATTTGCTACCATTTGTGGCGGCGGAATCGTGATAATACCTACCGATTTCTGGTTAATTCCGCAAGCTGCCATCCAGTTTCTGAGCCAAATGTCGTGTGTGCCACCCGGAAACGTCATGGCAAATGTTACTTCTTTACGTTTTTTGATTTCGGCAACGGCAGCGTTTACTTTTTTGGTTTCTTTGAATCCGACCAATCCACAGAAATCTTTAGAAAGCGTAATCGCCTGACCATTGTTATTCAAAATCATTGCAATTTTCATTTCAGAACCTGCTTTTCCACCGATTCCGGTATAAACCGAGAAAGGCATTGAGAATAAGCAATGAGCCCCTTCTAATTCACCATTCAATACTTTATCGCGGATATTTGCCCAAGAGGCTTCTTTTGAAAGCTGAACATCGACACCGTATTTCTGGAATAAACCTAATTCTTTAGCCGCAACGAGCGGTGCACAGTCGGTCAGTGGAATAAAGCCCAATTTGATTGGCTCGGCTACGGGTGCTTTGAATGCTGTTATCGTCGCTGCAAAAACGGTAATCAATGTAAGGATGTATATATTTTTAATATTTTTCATTGTATCTGCTTTGATTAAATAAGATGAAATAATTTAGAAAACGGATTGAAAATCCGTTCTACAATTACTGCTTGATAGCCACTGGTTTAGTGTAGAAAAAGTCAGGACGGATGTTGAGCATCAAGTAGCCCCAAGTACCTGTTTTACGGGTTTTGTTCATGCTATTTTGCTTGACATACTCAAGGCTATTCGACCCCGACATGATGCTATAACCAGCCTCAATCGTAGTAAATTTATTGAGTGTGTAGGTGGCTACTAAATCATATTCTAAACCTAACTTTGAATTAACTTTTGAGCCAGTCGCTGCATCTGCCATGCGGTTTGGCGTATCTGCCGCCAAAGCAAAATAATGAATGTCAAACATAGCCGTTAGGCGAGAACCCGTGTATTTTGACTTGATTTGGGCATCTTGTAATCCACCCGCTGGCGAGCCAGTACCTACATAGAAGTAATCCATATATCCCCAATGCTTGTGCGGAGTGCCGTAGAGAGGGTCAAAACGTGAGGTAGTACCAGCCTTTTGAGTGAAACCGTTATTGCCGGTTAGAACCTCGTAACTTGGACCAAATGTATATTTGCCTTTCTGGAACATAACGAATGCTCCGTAGTGGTAAGCATCTTTGTACTTGAGGCCGTCACGGTCTTTACCAGTTTGGGCATAACCCCATGCTTGCCAAGCAACTTTACCCAGCTTTGAGGATGAATTGCCAAACTGACCATTCAACATTCCGCCGTAAGTCATACGAGAATTTACGCCAGTTTGGTCATAACGCCTACCATATACGTAACCCTGATTTGCATTGCCGATACTGTCTATACGATATTTTGAAAAATCGTCTTTGAAGAACAATAACGCAACTTTGGTCTGCTTAAACTTACGCGTCAGATACGCCATCTGAAACGACTTGAAGTTCTGGTTTTGAGCATTGGTACTCAATGGACTCGCCAAAACGGGTGCACCGCCTTTGCCACTTGTAGGCAAAAATCCGACAGGGATATTCAGTGTAACGTTTTTAGTAGAAAGTGCCGTAGTAGGAGCGTTTCCGCCAACGTAGAATGTACCATTGTATCCAAAAGCATCGGTATTTTGGTTGAATCCGACTCCTAAATCTAAGGCCCAACCTAAGTGCTGTGCTTTTAGAAGAGCGGCATCAAAACGGCGTGCTTGCTGCAACCAATCGAGGTTTCCAAGCAAACGAACGTCGTCATAAACTAACTCTTGGCGACCGATTTTGAGTAAAAGGTTCTGAATCGGGCGGAATTTGATGGTTGTATCGGCACTGTTTGCCAAAACCACCTCGGCCCAAGCCTCGTGCATTGAGAGTTTGTTACCATCGGCATTGTTGATGGTGGCGGCATCTTGTCCCCAAACCCGAATGTCTTGTGCGGCAGCCTGAAAAGTTACCCTGTCCCATTTGTAGCCAAAGGTTAGGCGAGTGCGTTGCGATGTGAACGCTGCGTATTTGCTGCCAATCGGAGCGAGATTGCCGAGACCATCCCGAACTTCGGTTCTGGTACGGACTTGTCCGACGAGTGAAAACTGAGCAATTGTTTTGCTCGATAGGAGAGTTACTAACAAAAGTACAAGCCCCCACTTGTTTTTGTCAAATTTTCTCATTTGTTTTGAAATTGAATTGTGATTAGAAATACTTACTCTTGTCCAGTTCCGCCGGTACGAAGCCCCCACTTCTGCCGGCATTTTTTTTGACTCTGATTTAGGTAATTCTTACGTTTTTTGACCTAAATCGTTGCTTTTTGAAACTTTTGAGCGAAGCCCCCACTTCGCCTTCGGGTTTTGTTTTACTCCATTTGCCAATACCCCCATATTTTGCAAATGAAACTTTGTATTATTTTAATATTTAATTTGATTAATCTATTGTTTGAGCTGATTTCGATATGATTTTTCTTAGTTTTTGTAATTAATATTTCAAATATAGAAATAAGTAATTATACTCAAAATAAATATTATATAAATTTTCACGTATTTTTTAAAATTCTTTATAATTTTTCACTAAATCTTAGAAATTTTATACTTCATTTTCGGGTTTTTTCAAAATATTATTCAGAAATGATATTTTTTGAAACTTGTTTTTAAGAAAATTGAATTTTTTGAATTTTGTGGTTGTCAGTTTTATTGTCACTTACTCACTTTCGGATGATGACTGAGATTGACTTGATTTCCATATAAGAATTTATCAAATTCAGGATGCAAACTTACCACTTCACCAATCATTATTATAGCAGGATTAGCAATGCCCGATTCGGCAACTTTTTGCTCTATATTATATAATGTACCAATCACTTGTTTTTGCTTGGGCGTGGTTCCGTCTTGGATAATCGCAATTGGGTAGTCGGCTGGTTTATACTTTGAAAATATTTTAACGATTTCGCTCAGCTTACTCATTCCCATCAAAATCATCACCGTTGCCGACGATTGAGCTGCCAAATAAACATCTTGGGGGAGTTTTCCATCGCTGGTATGCCCCGTTACGACCCAAAAACTCCGAGCCATTTCACGGTGAGTAACAGGTATCTGAATGCTTGCAGGTACTCCTATACTACTCGAAACCCCTGCAATTACTTCGATTTCGATTCCGTATTGGCGAGCATAAGCCAATTCTTCATAACCACGACCAAATACAAACGGGTCGCCACCTTTGAGACGTACAACGTGGCCGTACTTGTAGGCGTATTCGACAATCAATTCATTGATTTCGTCTTGCGAAAAATAATGGAATCCTTTGCGTTTGCCGACGTTGAGGCGTTCGGCCGATTTTGGTGCAAAATCAAGGAGAGAGTCATTGGCAAGAGCATCATACAAGACAGCATCGGCGTTTTGGAGTGCCTTAATGCCTTTGAGTGTAATCAACTCGCCATCGCCCGGACCCGCCCCCACGAGTGTTAGCTTTGGCATTTTTTTGATAGTTTTTAAGTTTCAAGTTTCAAAGTCTGGTTGTGTCAAAGTTTACTTACAATCCTAAAACTTTGAAACTCTCAAAGCTGAAACTGACCAAATATTCAGTATTAAATTCTGAAAAAGCAAATATTTTGTGCTTGAAAATTCGGTAAAATCTGATTATTGCAAGAGATTATTTGAATAATGCAAAATTGAGTAAAATTACTTATAAATCGAATTGTATTATGAAAAGAAATAATGTAAATCTTTTCGGAATCTATCTCAAAGCCTTGATTTATAGGTTTTTAAACTTAATTTTTGTAGATGCAAACATTGGATATACAAGTATCGAACCGACTCACGAAATTATACTTGGCTGCTCTCACAGCTGTGGTTATTTTATCGTTATTCGGGCAAATACTGATTCAGAATACACTCGGAGATTTATTGGATGATTCGCACGTGGTCAATCTTGCAGGTCGGCAACGGATGCTCAGCCAACGACTCAGCAAAATAGCAATTATACTCATAAACGAAGACCGATTTGGCAAAGAATCTGAGTATTATCGACAAGAGTTTGCAAGTGTATTAAAACTCTGGAAAAAGTGCCACGAAGGCCTTAAAAACGGCAGATTAGATTTAGAAAAGACGTATTACGTAAAGAATAGCCCGAAAATAAATGAGATGTTTGAGGTGCTTTCGCCGTATTTTGACTCGATGTACGGCAACATGGAGCTAATCAATAATAAGTCTTACGTGGAGAGCGACAAAGGCTATATTTTGAATCATATTTTGCGGTCGGAACGTTCGTTTTTGAAGAACATGGATGCAATTGTTTTCCAGTACGATTTGGAATCGACTCAGAGGATTGACCGACTTAAAGGAATCGAATTGCTTTTGCTTTTACTGACGATTGGGGTTTTGATTGTCGAGGTTATTCTGATTTATCGTCCGTTGGTCGAATACGTCAAAGAAATCATTCGTCAATTAACCGTTTCGGAGAATCAATTACAGCAAACGAATGTAGAATTGAGCGAAATCAATCAAAAACTCATCGAAACCCAAGAAGATTTGGTAAAAGCTACCCAAGAGAAGTTTGATTTGATTCGCAAAGAAGACAACATCCGTTCGGCATCGCTACTCGAAGGCCAAGAACAAGAACGTGAACGGGTCGCTCGTGAGCTGCACGACGGCATCGGGCAGATGCTTACTGGGCTAAAACTCCACAGCGAAAAACTCAAAAGTTTGCCTTTTGAAAATGATAAACAACGCCAGATTTTTGCTTACCACCAAAATCTCATCAATGAAACCATAGCCGCAACCCGCAATGCATCTTTTAATCTAATGCCAGCCGTTTTAAGCGATTTTGGTTTAGTTGCGATTATAAAATTACTTGGCGAACAAACCATGCAAAGTGCTGGTATTGAAGTGGTTTTGAATGAAAATTTAGGGACAAAAAGGCTTCCGTACAATCTCGAAATCAATCTTTACAGGATTGCACAAGAGGCTGTAAATAATGCAGTGAAATATGCTAAAACCAAGCAGATTTTTGTAGATTTAATCAAGAATAAAAATTCTGTTTCGTTAATAATTGCCGATAAGGGAATTGGGTTCGATATTAACAAAGTTCAAAAAAATGAATTGGGGAACGGATTGAAAAATATCTATACTCGTGTTCGGCTTTTGAATGGTTCGGTGAGCATCGAATCTGCATCTAAAAAAGGAACAACGATTTCAGTAAGGCTTTTTATTGAGCAGTAATAAAGCTTATTTTAATCCCAGCTTGGGCGGGGTGGGTTTGGTAGCAGCGTTTATAAATTTTGTCAATAATTACTTAAAAAATACATCAACAAACCGAAGAAAAATGACTAAGATTAAACTCCTTATTTCAGACGACCACGCCGTTGTCCGAAAAGGAATCCAAAACCTACTCGAAGACGAAGAACAAATTGAAATTGTGGGTGAAGCATCGGACGGTATTGAAGCGATAGAACAAGTTAAAAAACTCAAACCCGATGTTGTATTGCTTGATATTACCATGCCCAAGATGTCGGGCATTGAGGCTGCTAAGGCGATTTCTGAAAAATATCCTACTTCAAAAGCACTCATTTTTTCGATGCACAATAACCAAGAATACATGCTACGGGCTGTCGAGAATGGAGCTTTGGGGTATCTTTTAAAGGATAGTTCTAAAGAAGAAATTTTGAAAGCAATCGCCTCGGTTGCGGCGGGGCATAAGTATTTTCCGCCCAATGTTTCGGCTTTGATTATTGAAGGTTTGCTTAGCGACCGTAAAAAATCTGGCAAGAAGCCCAGTAAAATACTGCAAGACCAGCTCACCAAACAAGAAAAACTGATTCTGAATCACATCATCGAAGGGCTAAGTAGTAAAGAGATAGCCGAAAAATACGAACTCAGTACCCGCACGGTTTCAAATCACCGTGCCAATATCCTGAAAAAAACCAAAGTTAAGAATACCGCCGAATTGGTTCGATTGGCGGTAGATGGCTGAGTCAATCACTAAATTATGACATTGACCCAATTTATAAATGATTGTATGAGTACATCTTGGAATGATTTTTGCTAATTTTTCAAAGATTTTTACCATACAATCATGCGTTTACTTTACACAATATTACTACTCACAACCTCATTCTTTTGCTTAGCTAATACAAATCCGCTGGCTTTTAGTATCAGTGCAAGCAGTACAAACCCAATCTGTGGTAATGATTCAATCCGAATATCCTCTACTGGTTGCTCTGGTAGGGTAATTTGGAGTAATGGCGAGATTGCCAACTTTATTATGGTACGCCAAAGTGGAATTTACTCTGCCACATGCGAAACGACTTCAGAAGTCTCAAATTCAATCTCAGTTACTGTTTTACCAACTCCAAACCCTCCAGTTGTGACGCTCGAAGTGGATGGGTTTTTAAATGTTCTCAAAGCTACTGGATGCGTTGGAGAAGTTGTTTGGAGCAATGGAACGGCGGGTGCGACGAGTATTGTAGTCAGTGCCGATGGGTTCTATCATGCTTATTGCCGAGGTGATATTTGCAATAGTTCTATTTCAAATACAGTCGAAGCAAAAGCCACCGTTTCGCCCCTCATTACAACTAATAAATCAAAGATTTGCCAAGCGGAAACCTTTATTTTGACAGCCACTCGCTGCGATGGTACCGTTTTTTGGAGCAATGGTCTCTCGGGTACTACTATCCAGCTATCGGCTGCTGGGAGTTATTATGCTTATTGCGATAAAGGAGGGCAGCAAAGTATTAATTCAGACACTTTAAATATCGAAGAGATTTCACTTACCAAACCATTAATTTCTGCTTCAAATTCTCAACTCTGTGCTGGCTCGACAGTAACTTTATCGGCTTCGCCTTGTACTGAGGGAAATGTAATTTGGAGCAATGGTAGTACCGGCTCATCCATACAAATCAATACAATAGGCACCTATTCGGCATACTGCCAAAATATTTGCGGAATAAGCCCAACTTCTGACATCATTACAATTACACAAGGTGTTAGTTTACCACCCGCACCATTTGTTTTGACAGATAAAACAGTGATTTGTAATGGAGAATCTGCAACACTGACGGCATCGCAATGTAATAGTGTTGTGGTTTGGAGTAACGGAATGACTGCTACTTCTATACAAATTACTCAGGGGGGAACTTACTCTGCGATTTGTCGTAATCAATGCGGCGATAGTCCCGCTTCTAATTCAGTCATTATTAGGGCCTTTACATTGCCACCATCACCAGTTATCGCAACTACAAAAACGATTATTTGTCAAGGAGATTCTCCTGCGGTATTAAGTGCGATTGGTTGCCCTGGTACTGTTATTTGGAATAATGGTTTATCTCAAACATCCATATCTATTATAGTTTCTGGAACATACACCGCTGTTTGTTCAAATATTTGCGGACAAAGCTTGCCATCAAATGAATTGGTCATTAGGGCCTCTAATTTACCTACTGTTCCAGATATTATAACATCTAAGTCAATTCTTTGCAATGCCGAAACGGCTGTTTTGACAGCTTCAAATTGTAACGGTATCGTAAAATGGAGTAACCAACAGAATGGAACTCAAATTACGGTAACAAAATCTGGAAATTACTCGGCAACATGCTTGAATATTTGTGGAGAAAGTTCTCAAAGTGCCAGCATAAACATCAAAGAAGGAAACGCTCAGTGTACCCCGATAAGGGTTCTAAAAACGAAGGGTTAATATATTGATTGTTAAAATCTCTTTGTACCAGTAATTCATGCAAAACCATAAGACTCTCTGAAATTGCATATAACCAATAATATTTTATAAATTATCAATATTTAATCTGAAAATATTGTAAATCGTAAAATTTGCCGAATAAAAATTTGCATTTGATATTTCTATCGTTAATTTTGAATTGAAATGAGTATTTTTACTCAAATCAATATATTCTAAAATTCAAGCTATCATCAAAAGAGGTGGGGGCCTCGGTAGTTGGATTTTTAGAAACAAAAATCAAGAGTAAGTAAACACGATTCAGCATGGTAAAAAATGACAGAATCCGTGTCGTTGTGGTGGGCAATGGCATGGTTGGTTACAAATTTTGCGAAAAACTACTCGCAAAAGATTCAGAAAAACGCTTCGAAATCATCGTTTTCGGCGAAGAACCTCGCCCCGCCTACGACAGAGTACACCTCAGTGAATATTTTGCCGGAAAAACCGCCGAAGACCTTACGATGGCTCCACTGAGTTGGTATGAAGAAAACGGCATTCAGCTTTATCTCTCAGACCCCGTTACGCATATCAACCGCGAATCGAAAACGGTTTCGTCACATCACGGACTCAATATTGCTTACAATTATCTGGTTTTGGCAACTGGTTCGGCGGCATTCGTACCACCCATTCAGGGAGTCGAAAAAGACGGTGTTTTTGTGTATCGTACCATCGAAGACCTCGACATGATGCAATCTCACGCCCGCAAGGCACGTAAAGGTGCTGTAATTGGTGGAGGACTTCTGGGGCTTGAAGCTGCTAAAGCATTGCTCGATTTGGGTCTTGAAGAAACCCACGTTATCGAATTCGCTCCCCGACTGATGCCTCGTCAGATTGACCAAGCGGGTAGCGATATTCTGAAAGCTAAACTCGAAATGCTTGGTCTAAAAATCCATCTCTCTAAAAATACCCAAGAAATTATCGGTGGAGATTCTATCACAGCCATGAGTTTTGTGGATGGCACTAAACTCGATGTTGACATGCTCGTTATTTCGGCGGGTATCAAACCACGCGATGAAGTTGCCAAATTGTCGGGTTTAGAAGTGGGTTCTCGTGGTGGAATCGTCGTCAATGATTATTTGCAGACGTCTGACCCTAATATCTTCGCAATCGGCGAATGTGCCTTACACAATCACATGATTTATGGTTTAGTTGCTCCAGGTTATGAAATGGCTGAAGTGGTGGCAGGCATATTATTACATCTTAGTCAACTTTCTCCTCAAGGAGATGGCTTTTTAAACTCCCCTCTCTTTCAAGGAGAGGGGCTGGGGGTGAGGTGTTTTTCTGCCTACGATATGTCCACCAAATTAAAATTAATTGGAGTTGATGTGGCCAGTTTTGGTAATGCTTTTGTGCAAGAGCCTGATTGTCAGACTATTATTTATGAAAATAAAACCAAAGGGATTTATAAAAGAATAAACATTAGCAACGATGGACAGTACTTACTCGGTGGAGTCTTGGTTGGCGAAGCCGAGCAGTACAATATGTTGTTGCAGACGGTCAATAACAAAATTGTCTTACCAAAAGACCCCGAAGATTTGATTTTGGGAAGTCGGGGAGGCGAGTCAGACGATGGGGCAGGCGTAATGTCATTGCCCGATGATGCCCTAATTTGTTCTTGCGAAGCCGTTACCAAAGGTACAATTTGTTCGCAAGTAACCGAAAACAACCTAACCACCATTGATGGTATCAAAAAATGCACAAAAGCAGGCACGGGTTGTGGCGGCTGTGTACCATTGGTCAAAGATTTGATTCAAGGCATTATGAAAGCCCAAGGTTTGTACGTACGGAATGTTTTGTGCGAACACTTTGATTATACCCGCCAAGAGCTTTTCGATTTAGTAAAAATCAATGGTTTACGCACTTACAATGCCGTTTTGGATAAATTTGGCAAAGGCGATGGCTGCGAAACCTGCAAACCCGCTGTATCATCAATTTTGGCGAGTTTGTGGAACGAAAACATCCTGCAAAAAGGCAATGCTACCGCACAAGATTCTAATGATAGATTTTTGGCGAATATTCAGCGTGGCGGTACGTACTCGGTCGTTCCACGGATTCCGGGAGGAGAGATTACACCCGAAAAATTGATTGTGATTGGTCAAGTTGCTCAAAAATACGGTCTATACACCAAAATCACGGGCGGACAACGCATTGATATGTTTGGGGCTCACGTAGGAGATTTACCAAAGATTTGGGAAGAACTCATTGCGGCAGGTTTTGAAAGCGGACACGCCTACGGAAAATCGCTCCGAACTGTCAAAAGCTGCGTAGGTACAACTTGGTGCCGTTTTGGTGTGCAAGATTCGGTTTCGTTTGCCATCGAGGTCGAGAATCGTTACAAAGGGCTACGCTCGCCACATAAGTTAAAATCTGCCGTTTCGGGCTGTATCCGTGAATGTGCCGAGGCTCAATCAAAAGATTTCGGAATTATCGCCACCGAAAAAGGCTGGAATCTCTACGTTTGCGGCAACGGTGGCTCAAAACCTCAGCACGCTTTGCTTTTAGCGACCGATGTTGATAAAGAAATGTGCATCAAGTTGATTGATAGATTTTTGATGTTTTACATCAAAACCGCCGAACCACTGACTCGTACTGCTACGTGGCTCAACAAGATGGAGGGCGGAATCGCCTATCTTAAATCGGTTGTGGTAGATGATTCGCTCGGAATCTGTGCCGACCTCGAAGCCGAAATGCAGGCTCTTGTGAATAATTATGCTTGTGAATGGAAAGAAGCCGTAGAAACGCCATCGATTCGTCAGCGTTTTACGCATTTTGTGAACGCTCCAGAAGTGAAAGACCCAACCGTGAAATTTGAGCCTTTGCGAGAGCAACTCATGGCCGAAGATTGGAATCGTCATTAAAACAGTGGTGAATCTTGAAGGTATTTTTCGGTAAAAACAAACGATTTTTAAAAATGGAAGAATTAGAATTAATAAAAAATACAAAAGAGAAACGCTCTTCTGAGAGTTGGGAGGTAGCTTGTCGAGTAGAAGATGTTCCCGAAGATGGTGGGGCTTGTGTACTACTCAACGGCGAACAGATAGCCATTTATAATTTTACTCGACGGGGAGAGTGGTTTGCTACGCAGAATCTATGCCCGCACAAGCAGCAGATGGTGCTTTCTCGTGGCATGATTGGCACGCAGGCAGGCGAGCCAAAAGTGGCTTGCCCGTTTCACAAAAAAACATTTTCGTTGCAATCGGGCAAATGCCTGAGTGGCGACGATTACGAGATAAAAACCTACCCTGTCCGAATCGAAGACGGTATCGTTTTTGTGGCATTATGATGATGTTTTGGAGGGTTTCTTCCGAATTTTCATCATAGGTTTAAGTAAATTAGAAAACTCCTCGGTCTCTGAGGAGTTTTTTTGTTTAGTTCAATCCACTATCTTTGCAGACTCCTTCATTATCAGACTATATGAATTTACCAGAATACTTTGAGCCTTTCCGTAAAAATATTATCGGGATTGACGCCACATTTCAAACTCCTTACGGCGAAAAACCAGTGATTTATGCCGATTGGACCGCCAGCGGAAGACTTTACGCACCGATTGAACAAAAATTAGCTTACCAATTTGGTGAATTAGTCGGCAACACCCATTCAGAGTCAACAATTACGGGTACTGCCATGACCTACGCCTACCATATCGCAAAAGATATGATAAAAGAGCATGTCAATGCCTCAAAAGATGATGTTTTCTTGGCGATTGGTTCGGGAATGACGGGTGCTGTCAATAAGCTCCAACGGATTTTAGGATTACGAATCCACGAAAAATACCGCAAGCAAGTAACGCTGTCCGAACCACAGCGACCTGTTGTATTCATCACTCACCTCGAGCACCACTCAAACCAAACATCTTGGCTCGAAACCATCGCCGATGTAGTTGTGCTTGACCCCGATGCCGATGGATTAGTAGATTTACAGAATCTCGAAGAAAACTTAGAAAAATACAAGAACCGTCCATTGAAGATTGGAGCTTTTTCGTCTTGTTCCAATGTTTCGGGTATCTACACACCGTACCATCAAATGGCAAAACTCATGCACCGCTACAACGGTTGGTGTTTTGTAGATTTTGCGGCTTCGGCTCCTTACATTGACATAAACATGCACCCCGAAGACCCCGAAGAAAGATTAGATGCGATTTACTTTTCGCCACATAAATTTCTCGGTGGACCTGGTAGCTCGGGTGTTTTGATATTTAATTCGGCACTTTACCAAAACCGAATCCCTGATAACGTAGGTGGAGGAATTGTAAACTGGACGAATCCGTGGGGCGGATATAGTTTTGTAGATGACATCGAAAATCGTGAAGATGCGGGTACTCCTGCCTTTTTACAAACTATCCGTTCGGCTCTTTGTGTTGAGCTAAAAGACCGAATGCAGGTTGAAAACATTCATCACCGAGAAGCGGATTTACTTAAAATTGCTTTTGCTGAACTTAGAAAAATACAAAATCTCAGAATTTTGGCGGGTAATATCGAAGACCGTCAAGGTATCATTTCGTTTTATCTCGAAGGTATTCATTATAATTTAGTAGTTAAGATTCTGAATGATTATTACGGAATCCAGGCTCGTGGAGGCTGCTCGTGTGCAGGTACGTATGGTCATTATTTATTGCACGTAAACCCGCTTCATTCAAAACGAATTACTGATAAAATTGATAGCGGTGACAACAGCGAAAAACCGGGTTGGATTCGGATTTCGTTTCATCCAACCACCACCGATGCCGAGGTTCTACTCATAACCGATGCCATCGCCGAGATTGCTTCAAATGTTGGTTTTTGGCAAGATAAGTACCAATATTCAAACAAAACCAATGAGTTTTACCACCAAAACCACGATTTTATGAAAGAAAAAGACATGGTGAAAAGTTGGTTTTCTTTATAAATCTCTCAGACCTCCAAGCGTTTTTAAAACCTTGGAGGTTTTTTATTGTTATTGAGTTATTCATACAATTAAAAATTAATTATACAACTTAAATCATTTAAAATGAAGTCTATTCAGCTTACAATTATCGCTTCCATCCTCTTCATTGGGAGTATTCTACCTGCCAATTCGCAAGCGATTCGCCCAAGTCAACTCTATAGAAATTACATCGATTTTTTAAATAGAAGCCACAATTTAGATTCGGTAGTGATTTATCATAAAATGATTTTGGCAAATCCGTCTTTTGCTGAAAATCCTTTGCTTGATATATTATTCAAGAATGCCATTTTAGAGGAGGTTCTCAAAATTCGAGATAATGACTTGACTGCCGAAAGGAAAATTAAAAGAGAATTTCTGAATAGTATTTTTCTCAGATTAGAAAAAGAGCAAGTTACTGAGTCTCTGCCACTTATTTTATGGGTAAAAGCAGCCAATACAAGTAGCATACCTACCTTAAAATCAATTACTGCTAAGTTTATAGAATTAGCCTCAAATCAATCTAATTATTACAAAAACCTTGTTGGTCGTTATGGTGTAGCTACTTACCAAATCATAAAGCAAGAGCCAGAACTGACTGATTTAGCAAAAAAACTAAAGGCTGTTTTGGTTGATAACCTGAAAGCCAATCAAATACCTTATGAAAAAGCTACTTCGAGAGAAATTGAATACAGAAGAGCCAATTACAGGTATTTGTATGCATATATGTGCTATGATAATGCAACGTCTTCTACTGATTTGAAAGAAAAACAGTATTTTCTGAAAAATGCGTCTGATTACAGTCCAGATGTTACAGATTTAGACAATAGCATAGCTTTCATGACCGATATGAAATTGCTAAAGGGTAAAAAATCTTTCAAATATGATTATGTAGATTTTCTAACCAATGAACTACCCAATAAAACCGATGCTTTAAACATAATGGTTCAACTGGCGATTCAGTTTGCAGATTCAAAAGAACCACTTAAACAGTTTTATGAAAAAATTAAAACGTCTAATAAGTCTTTTGAAGAGTTTTGGTTTGAAGAAGTCGAAAAGTATGGAAGAGAAACACCTGAGATTCTGCTTGAAACACTACTGAACAGCCCAAAAAATCTCAAAACGGAACTTGATAAAAAGTGGGTAATGATTGATTTTTGGGGTACTTGGTGCGGCCCTTGCATCAGTGAACACCCCGAATTACAGAAGTTTTATGATTCGGTCGCTAATTCTGGTGAGATTTCGCTCATTACAGTTGCTTGTAAAGACACAGAAGACAAAGTATTGAAGTATCTACAAGAAAACCGATATACTTTTCCGGTGGTTATGGCAGATGAAAAGATTGAAGACGATTTCCAAATTACCAGTTTCCCATCTAAGATTTTAATCACCCCAAATCGAAAATTTATTCTGATTCCTCATTATATGAAGTTACAAGAAGGTCTCAAACATTACAGTAATTTGTAAAAAAGTGATTTATATCAGACCTCCAAGCGTTTTTAAAACCTTGGAGGTTTTTTTATTAGAAATACACGCTTGTATTTTTGCTTTCGGTTCGATAAATTTACAAATATCTACATCATTATGTAATTGATAAATCCACTCATTTACAAGATTTTTGCTTGTGTATATCTTTTAAACAACCTCAAAGTCATGGCTAAATCAATTATCCCTAAGATTGACCCGAAAATCAAAAAACAAATTCTAACTCCACCTTATCAAATACCTACTCAGATAAATAACCGAGCCATCATAGATTTAATAATCCAGTTAAATCAAAAATTAGAAAATAGGTCGGGTTTTTATTTCTACAATGTCCGCCCAGTTGGTGGAGTTTTACGAGCTAAATTTTACATTGAGAAAAGTACCTTTCAAAGCATATTATTCGCAACCGAATCAGCAAGCGTAAGTGTTATCGGCAACTGGATTTGGCTCATACGCGATGGAGCTGCATATAAATTGATTGTTTCAAAAGCCCAAAGTACTACTTTAGAAAATAAGATTCCTGAACCGAACTGGGCTTTTTATGTTTTGAGCGATTCGGGCAATAGCCTAACCGAAAACCGTGTTGTAAGTAGCGATTTTGCTTGGAAATCGGCAAAAATTGACGAAGGATTATACAACGGAACTAAAGGTTTTTTTGTAGGAAAAGGAGCATTAAATAACTTTTGCTTAAACCTACCCGATACCGACGGCTTGCAAATAGAGCTTTGGCAACTCCCAGATGGCTCGCCAGTTTTATATTTTTCGAGAGTTTGGGGTGGCAAACGAAATATCGATACCTTTGGCTCAACCTCAATCGTCAGGGTTTTGGTTGATGATGGCGAAGGTATGGCTGGTTCACGCCCTTGTCCGCCTTATTCAAATTAATAAGTAAACGTATGAATGACTGGCTCTATCAATTTGCCGTTTATGCAGAATATTTCCCGATTTTATTGGCAATATTCTGCATAAAATCTTTAGACAAATCCCTCAAGTGGTTTTTGCTGGGCAGTATTTTGTCAACTTTTGGGAGTATTGTTTCTCTAAAATTGAGCCAGAGAGGTATCAATAATCACTTCATGATTTATGTCAATGCCACAACGCTCTTTATCTTTCGTACGCTATTTTTCTATTATTTTCTTGATTCCAAAAAGCTCAAAATCAGTCTGTTAGTTTGCCTTTTTAGTTATCTCATTCTCGTGGTGTTTGATATTTTTACAAAAGGAATTTACATGAATGAGCTACTCTTTAGCATTTACGATGTCTGGCTAATAATTTTCTGTTTGATAAGCCTAAATCAGATTTTTAATGATGAATCAATCGAATCATTGCGGGCTTATCCGCATTTTTGGATAGTTTTGGGTACACTCATTTTTATAGTTTTCGATTTTCTACTCACACTGCTCAATAACTGGCTTTATGCCGTAAATCGTAACTTTTTCTTTGTCTTGTGGGACTACATCGTACCTATTTTTATGCTGATTAGGGTCGTTATGTTGAGTGTCGGATTTTGGCTGACAAGAAAGTATAGATTATCGCTTATGTGAAGAATTTTTTATTGATAATTCAGTTTTTAGAGATGCCACACTTATTTTGACGTAACCCAAAATCAATAAACGATTTGCCCAAATGCGACTTGCGTTTTTTTTGTATATACTCATCAAGCTAAATTTCTGTTTTTCACAACAAAATATCCAGTTTACAAGATTCCGAGTTTTTGATGATAGCACCGAGTTCGATTGCTCAAAACCAATTAGTTTGAGCTTCAAACCACAACACATCGGGATAAATTTTATTGATAAATCGGATACCCTCAACCCACAATTCGTCATAAAGTTAGAAGGTTCGGATAACGTAAATTGGATAAAAATCGGAAATCAGGGATTCATGTCTTACGCCAATCTGTTTGGTGGTAATTATGAATTATTTGTCAAAAACCTAAGAAATAATACCCAAAACTCGCTCAAATTCAGCATAAAACCAGCTTTTTGGCAGAGTTGGTGGTTTATTCCGTTTTTGTTTGTTTATGTTGTTTCGGTTTTGGGGATTATTTTTTACTTGTTTCTCCAGTATAAATTCCGTCAAAAACTACGCACACAGCGAATCCAAGACAAGATTGCAAGAGACCTCCACGACGATGTCGGCTCGACTCTCAGTAGCATTGCGATACTCACGCAAGTAGCTAAAAATCAGCTAATTGATGCACCAGATAAAGCAAAAATGTTGCTCAATCAAATCAGTGAAAACGCCCAAGAAATGCTCGAAAATATGAGCGATATTGTCTGGACAAATAAAATGCTGAATGATGATTTTGAGCAATTGAGTATCCGAATGCAGGAGTTTACGGCTAAACTACTCGAACCCAAAGGTATTGATTACCAGTTCGAAATTGATAAAAACCTAAATGTAAAATGGACATCGCAACGGTTTTATGATTTTTATATGATTTTTAAAGAATCGCTCAATAATGCCGTAAAATATTCAGAATGTAATCGTTTGGTAATCAATATTTTAAAAGAAGATTCGAGTTTAAAAATGATTATTCAGGACGATGGAAAAGGTTTTGATTTGAACGAAAAAATATCAGGAAATGGGATTCAGAATATGCACAAAAGAGCCGAAAGCCTGAAAGGTAAGCTCGAAGTTAAATCTGAGGTTGGGGCTGGTACTTGCATAGTACTTACTACGAGGCTATGATACATATTTGTGTAATTTTAAGTAATCTGTAAAAATCGTAAACTTGCTAAAAATTTAAGTCAATGCCAATAAAGGTTTTATTGTACGAAGACAATCCAAAGTTACGGATGGGGCTTACTTTTCTGCTCGAAAGTACACCCAATATAGATTTTTTGGGGAGTTACGAAAATTGCGAAAATATTGAAAGTCAGCTTATTAAACTACATCCAGACGTTGTTTTAATGGATATCGACATGCCCATTGCTAATGGTTTTGATGGGCTAAAAGCTATCCGAAAATATTCACAAAACATACAAGTTGTGATGCTTACCGTTTTTGATAACGACGAAAACATTTTTGAAGCTATCAAACTCGGAGCAAACGGCTACTTGCTCAAAACCACACCACCCGCCCAAATCGTAGAATCTATCTTGCAGGTACACGAAGGCGGTGTTCCGATGACATCCTCAATCGCTCGGAGAGTCTTGACGTTTATGAGTCAAAAAGAGCCAGCCGCCCCAGATTATCAGCTTACCAAACGAGAAAAAGAGGTCTTAGAAAATCTCGTTAAGGGACTCAGCTACAAGATGATAGCTGCCCAAATCGGGACGGGTATTGATGCCGTTCGGGCTCATATCAAGCATATTTACGAAAAGCTACACGTACATTCACAAACCGAAGCGGTAGCTAAAGCATTGAAAGAAAAAATAGTGTAGAATTATTAAAGTCATCCGAATGACTAATAGAGTGTTGATTATCAGTAGTTTATAGATTATGAAATAGCATATAAAACAAGGGATAGAATCCGTGGCACGGCTCGAACCTTTAATATTTAAATTAGGCGATTATGGTTTGGCCGTGTCACGGTTTTTTTAGGGAAGAGTTATTTCACATACCATAAATATATTCGAGAAATTTGGGGTATTCTATTAACTCGTCATTAAACTTATTCAAAACCTACATCATCATGTAATTGACGAGAATAGTCTTGAAACAGAACTTTGTCGAACCAATTGTTCTTCAATTTTCTAAATATTTCAAGACCATGAAAAAAATTATCTATTCTTCAATTCTTTCCTTGATTTCTGTTTTTGCATTCGGGCAGAGTATTCTTTTAGAACCGGGTGCAACAAAAAGATTTGCTGTGAAATCAACAGGGAGTACTTATGGAAACTTCTCAACAACATCAGCCGGTGGTGCTGATTTGAATTTTAGATTATCTGAGTCAGGAGACGGAAGTGCTGGTACAGTAATTGGACTACTCCAGACTTTTTCTGATAGATTTCAAATTACAGCAAACACTGGCAATTCATTGACTTTTTTCACTAATGGTAACTCCGAAAGGATGCGAATTACGAGCGGTGGATTAGTTGGTGTTGGTATAGCTTCTCCCGCATCAAATCTACATATTCACCAACCTTCGGCGGCAACAACTCATTTTCAGATTTCGAATTTGGATGCTGGGACAGCTTCGACTGATGGTTTGAGAATAAGCTATAACAACAATTCTTTTTTGTTTCCATACCAAGCCAATATCATGAATCAAGAATCATTTGGCGGATTAGGCCTCGGTACAAACAATCTCATAAGATTTAATATTGATTATCAAGGAGATATTCGAGTTGGCTCAATCAATTCTTATGCTGGAAGTACCAAAATGATGCTCGAAGATAATAGCTCTTGCTGCGGAACTGTAAGGTCAACATTATCACTCTTAGAATCAGAACTTAACGATGGCCCAAGGTTAAAATTTACTAACCAAAACTCAACCGGAGACGCATTTTTCTGGGATATTTTCGGAAACCCTAAAGCAAGCGGCTCTCAAGCATCTGCCGAGATGAATTTTTATTACTCAACGGGTGTTGGCACTGGCAATAATGTTTTAAGATTATATGGCAATGGTAACTCTGAGCATCAAGGTTTTACGAAGTTGGGTAGTGATGCACCGAGTATCAAAATGAAAGAACTCACTGGTACAACCAACTCGGTGAATGGTGGGGCTGCCAATATCGCACATGGTCTGTCTCAAAGTAAGATTTTAGCGGTTTCTGTTTTGGTCAATGGTTCATTTGGTAATGATGTACCACCAAATTCAACTTATTCGGGTTTTGGATATGATTTCTTTGTTTCACCGACCAATATTACCATTAATAACATCAGCGGTAATGATGCGAATATCACAAATCGCCCCGTTAAAATTTTGATAACCTACAAAGAATAGAAACTATTTTAAGCCATGAAAACCATAGAAAACTCCATTCAAATTGCCATCGGAGGGCGGCAGAAAGTTTGCCCCGATGAGGTAATAATGTTACAAGCCGATGTAAATTATTCGATTGTTTATTTGATAGACGGTACAAAACTGATTGTTGCTACGACTCTCAAAAAACTCGAAGAACGATTCAGTCAATTTTCGTTTATCCGGATGAATAAAACGTACATGATAAACAGCCAATATGTGGTCGAAGAAGAAAAAAACACGCTTAAACTGTCGAATTCGTTTGTAATTGCGTTTTCGAGACGTAAAGCCAAACGTTGGCGAGACAGAAGCATCACCTAAAACTAAAAGATTTTTTCGGCAACCTCCGAGCGTTTTTGAAACCTCGGAGGTTTTTTTTGTCCCCAAAAATCCGTACCTTTGCAAAAAAATAGTTCTTTGAACGCCAATGCTTAATAGACGACTCATACGGATACGTGCGATGCAAGCCTTGTTTGCCTACAAACAGGCAGAAGGTGCCAATTTTCAGTTAGGAATGGACTTAATCGCCGAGACTTTTGCTCCAGACCTCAATTCGATGGAATACCAAGACCGCGAAAAACTGGAAGGTTACAAAAAATTATCTCAGCAAATTTTTACAGAAATTATCTCAAAAACTGCTAAAAAGGACGATTTTGAACCACCGAGAGAAGTCAAAAATGCCGTTGATAAAGCTCGTGACATGTATCTGATGCGTAACCGTAAAGATGCTGAGCATTATGCCAATCGTAGCATTGCCGAGGCCGAAAAAGTCTATGATTTATATCTTCTCATTCTGGCTCTTTATATCGAAGTAGCCGACCGTGCAAAACTCGACGATACCGATTCTAAATTGGTTGATAACCAAGTAGTTAAAGCGATTCGCCACGATAGAAATTTTGAGCTACAACAAATCAGACGAAACGCTAATTGGAAAAACGACCAAGTCTTGATTGCGAAATTCTATCGTGAAGCTGTCAAGAATAATCCTTACTACACCGAATATTGTTCTAAGAAAAACCATACCCTCGACGAAGACGTCTCGATTTTGAAATATTTACTCAAAAACGTTATCTTAAAACACGAGATTACGATGGAGTACTTCGACCGTGAAAATATGTATTTGGTCGATGACATCGAGACACTTCGGGCAATGGTTACGCACACGATTCAGTCAATCGTCGAAACGGGTAAAATAAAAGTAGAATTATTGGAAGAAGATTGGGAACAAAGTAAAGAATTTTTACAAACTTTGTATCGCAAGACAATCTATGATAACAACGAGTTGGAAGATTATCTGATTCCGAAACTAAAAAACTGGGATTATGAGCGTATCGCTATCATGGATAAGATTTTGATGATGATGGGATTGACCGAATTGATAAATTTTCCGAGTATTCCGATTAAAGTTACCATCAACGAAATCATCGAAATAGCCAAAGATTACAGCACACCAAAAAGTGGACAATTCATCAACGGAGTGCTTGATTCGTTATCAAAAGAATTAAAAGAAAAAGGCATTATCCGCAAAACAGGGCGTGGAATGCTGGATAATAAATAAATTTCGTTAATTGAAAATCGTTAATAGAGAATCTTTCGATTAACATATAACGATTAACTATTTTAAAGAAATGAGCAATTCATCAAGAAGTTTTATAGCATTTTTGGCAGGGGTTGCCACAGGTGCAGCCATCGGAATTTTATACGCTCCAGACAAAGGCGAAGTTACACGTGATAAACTGTCGTATCGCCTCAAAAATTACCGTGAGCAATTACAGAAATTTATCAAAGACCTCATTGAGCGTGGCGATGAAGTAGCTCTCGAAATGGCAGGTGGCGATAGCTCAGCCAAAGCCGAAGGACAAAAAGTTGTGAGCGAGGCACGTCAGAAGGCCGAGCGTTTGCTCGAAGACGTAGAGTCATTGATGGAGCAGATTAAATCAAGAGGATAATTACAAATTGTTAGGTAGTTAATCGAAGTTACTAATTACTACATTATCAATATTCCATAAAGATTAACTATTTGCAAACAACATTTGTTATTTATAAGCGAATACTTAATTGTGAATCGTTTTGAATAAATAACCATTAGAAAGTTAAGATGAAAAGAATACAAATTGCAGTAATTTTTGCTGCTTTTTCTACTGTTTTGGCTATGTCGTGTAGTCAATCATCATCAGAGAAAAAAGGCAATGCTGACTCGCTTGCGGCAATCGAAAATGCTCCGAAATTACAGTTTTTAGAAGAAAGTTTTGATTTTGGACAATTGAACGAAGGCGATGTTGTAGAGCATAAATTTGCATTTAAGAATGTAGGTAAAAGCCCATTGATGATAAACGATGTGCAAGTACAATGCGGCTGTACGGTTGCTTCAAAACCCGATAAACCGATTGGAGTTGGGCAGCAAGATGTGATAACGGTACGTTTCAATACCGAACACAAAGCAGGCATCAACAAGAAAATGGTAACGGTATTCTCAAATGCGATTCCGAACCAAAATTCAATCACTTTTACGGCTGTCGTAAAAGGCAAAGACGAAGCAAAATAAGATAATTATCAATGATTCTAATCGAAAAATTCGGATTATTCATTATTCGCTCATTTATTTAAAATACCAGAAACTCGAAACAAATAAAACAATGATTTTACTACAAGCAGGTGCAGGTGGCGGGATGTTCCAAATCTTATTTTTGGTTGGGATGATTGCCATTTTTTATTTCTTTATGATTCGTCCGCAACAAAAAAAGCAGAACGACCAAAAGAAAATGATTGATGAATTGAAAGAAGGAGATGAGGTTGTTACTATCGGCGGAATGCACGGTAAAGTGCTTTCAAAAGACGAAAACACCGTTACGCTTTCGGCTGGCGGTGGAGCAAGATTGACATTCGAGAAATCGTCTATCGCACGTAAGAAATAAGAGTAAACAGTAATTAATTCATCGTTTGTGATGGTACATCGCAAACGATGAATTCCAGAAAAAATGCTCAAGTCAAAATTCCGACCGTTTATACTTTGTCTTGGGGCTGCATCGGTTTTTTGGTTGCTTGATGCTCTTAGCAAAGACGGATACTCTACCGAAGTTTCGTATCCGATACAGTTTCAGTACGACCAAGAAGCCTTTATTCCGCTCAAGCCACTTCCGCAAGAAATCATCGTCAGTCTATCAAGTACAGGCTGGGGGTTGCTCAAAAACAACCTTTGGGTAGGCATAGAACCTTTAGTTTATTCAATTGGTAATCCGCTAAAAATCAATCAGTTAAACTCATCTTCATTAGCAAAAGAGTTGTCTTCGCAGCTTGTGGGTTCGCGTGTAAACTATGTCGTTTCTGATTCTTTAGAATTGAGTTTCGACCGTAAACTCAAGAAAACCATTAAACTCAAAGTCGATAGCCTTGCCATTGATTTGGCTCGTGGTTTTGTGGTATCGAGTCCGATAAATATTTTACCTAATACCATTACAATCGAAGGCCCCGAAAGTTCACTGAAAAATTATCAAGATTTAATCATTTTACCGATTTCGGCCAAGCGATTGGGTACTAATTTCGACGAAAAAGTACGAATTGATTATCCGAAGAATCCCCTCGTAAAATCATCGGCTGAGCGTGCTTTGGTTAGTTTTGAAGTTGACGAATTACAGGATAAGTAATCAATGTTGTTAAGTTAGATATTTAGGATTAATTTTATATAGTAAAACCAAAATAGACTAATGCCATCCGAAACTACACGTCGTTCGCAGGCTACGCCCATGAAAGATGCCATAGAGGCATTGTTGAAGACTTTTGACCTCAAAAAGAAGTTTAACGAAACTTATTTGGTTGCTTTTTGGGAAAAAATGATGGGCAAATACATAGCGTCTCGCACACGAGAATTGTATGTAAAAAATAGGGTTCTTTACCTAAAAATAGACTCTGCACCGCTTCGCCAAGAGTTATTTATGGCCAAATCGAAAGTAATAGACATCATCAACAAAGAAACTGGCGAGACAACAGTAGAAGACGTTGTGTTTCTGTAATCTGAACCTCTTTTTTGCTTTGGTGGTTATAATGCTACAAATATTGGAAAAATTAGAAATTGTAGCTCTACTTCATGGCAAAAGATACACTTGTCGAACGCGAAAAAAGTCGCCAAGACTTAGGTTTTGGTACTAAACTTACCGAACGTAGCACTCGCCTTATCAATAAAGACGGACTTTTCAACGTTCGCCGCAAAGGTCAATCTTTCGAGGCTTGGCTAAATGCATATCACCGCCTAATCGTAATGTCGTGGCGGAAATTCGTCTTCCTGATTTTTGTTTATTACACGTTTTTAAATCTACTTTTTGCGGGAATTTATTACTTAATTGGTATCGAACACCTGACTGGTATTGATACCTCAACTGCTCACGCTCAGTTCTGGGATGCGTTCTTTTTTAGCTCACAAACATTGACGACGGTTGGTTATGGAAGAATTGCCCCAACCGGTTTCCTGATGAGTTTTGTGGCGGCAATCGAGTCATTAATCGGATTGACAACTTTTGCCATCATCACGGGCTTGGTTTACGGGCGATTTTCGAGGCCTAATCCTAAAATAAGATTTAGTAAAAATATCATAGTGGCTCCGTATCTCGATACCAACGGATTGATGTTTAGAATGGTAAATGAGCGTAGCAATCAGCTGATTAATGTAACAGTTTCATTGTTGATGTCGCGAATCGAAGAACGAAACGGGCATCCGTATCGGAGATATTATGCACTGGATTTGGAACGAAACAAGGTTACTTTTTTTCCTACAAACTGGACGATTGTCCATCCAATCACCAAAGAAAGTCCACTTTTTGGAGAGACAGCCGAGACTATGAAGGCTTCTGATACTGAGTTTTTAATTGCTCTCGAAGGAACAGACGATACTTTTGCCGATGCAGTTTATACCCGAACCTCATATTTGCACAATGAATTAGTTTTTGGAGCGAAGTTTAAGCAGATGCTCGAAACCGACGAAATCGGGAATACTTATGTGTTAGATTTAGATTTGGTTGATGATTTTGAGCGAGTAGGACTGAATCAACCAGCATAAACCGCTGTCAGGGTTTCATTGACCACTGACAGGGTTACTAAATATTATTTCAAGAATTCTTCGGCTTTTTGTTTTGCAGCCATTGTTTTTTCTTTGATTTTTTCGCCTTCGGCTTTGGCTTCGGTCAAGGCCTTTATTTTTTCTTTTACGTCTTGCATATCAGCTGCATCGCCGAGTTTGGGCATCCAAACTTCCATATCGTTGTAAGCACCGTCGAGTTCTGAGCTAATTTCTAATGCTTTGGCTTTTTGAGTAGTATCGGCTTCGGCTTTTTTCATAACTTGCTCTTTGAGGTCTTCGAGTTTCATGCTTACAGGCATTACTTCGTCGTGTAGTTTGAAGGCTTCTTCTTTGAGTTTATCGGCGATTTCAGCATCTTTTGAGCCACAAGCAAATACAAATAGTGTTAAAGCAAAAATGAGTAATTGTTTCATCTTGGTTTTATTGTTAATTAATTGATTGTCAATATATTATTTACACGGGTTGGAAACCCGTGCTACGGTTACACATTAAATCCGAGCATTTCGATGGCACTATGAATCGCACTTTCGGATGGATTTTCGCCGCCAATCATCTTGGCGATTTCGATAATGCGTTCGTCTTGCGATAATTTACGTACTTTACTAACGGTTTTTTTAGACGAATTGTCTTTATAAACATAAAAATGTGCTGTGCCACGTCCTGCAATCTGGTGGAGGTGCGTAATCGCCAAAACTTGAAGGCTATTGGCCATTTCACGCATCATTTTACCTACTTTTATGGCAACTTCGCCCGAAATACCCGTATCAATTTCGTCAAAAATAATTGTTGGCAATGAGCGTTTATCGCCCAAAACATACTTGATAGCCAGCATCAACCTCGAAAATTCGCCACCCGAAGCAACATCTTTCAATTGGCGTGGAGCGATACCCTTATTGGCACTGAACAAGAAATTTATTTGGTCGATTCCGTCTTTGCTCAGATTAATATTTTTATGCTGAATTTTGAGCGACGAATTGGGCATTCCGAGTTCGACCAAAAGTCCGACAACTCGTTTTTCGATTTCTGCCAATACTTTCTGACGAGCTTTCGATAAAGATTCTGCCGATTTTGTGGCAATTTCGAGGGCTTTATCAACTCGCTGTTTAGCAGCTTCGAGGTTTTCGGTAAGGTTTAGTACTTTACTTACTTTTTCTTCGAGAATCGCCTGAATTTCGAGTAATTCTCCATTCGATTTAACAGCGTGTTTGGCTTGTAGTTTATAAATTAAATCGAGCCTTTCTTGAATATTACTGATTTTTTTATCGTCAACTTCAATATTTTCTTCTTCGTTTTCAATCTCACGCGAAACATCCTTTAATTCAATCAAACAAGACTGAATTCTGTCTTTAAACTGTTGATAATCAGGCGAGTATGAGGCAATTGGATTTAAACTCGAAACTGTGCTTTGTAATACCGAAACAATAGATTGTTCGTCGGCATTGAGGTAAGCAAAGGCAGTGCGAAGGCGTTGTTTTACTTCTTCGGCGTGTTCCAGAATATTCAGTTCTTGTTCGAGTTGCTCTTGTTCGTTGGGGTCGAGTTTGGCTTTTGATAATTCTTCGAGCAAAAAACTGTTATAATCAAATTCTTTCTTGTTTTCAGCCGATTCGGCCAGCAATTGCTCGTACGAATCTTGAAGTTTTTTGTAGGTACGATATTTCTCCTGATACTCCACCAATTTGTCGTGGCACTGAGCATAAGTATCCACAATTTGAAGTTGATATTCATTCGACCCCAACATGATAGAGTCGTGCTGAGAGTGAATATCCATCAACTGCGAAGTAATACTGCGGAGGGTTTCGAGAGTTACGGGAGTATCATTGATAAATGCCCGAGATTTTCCGCTCGGAGCAATCTCACGACGAATAATACACGGATTCTCAAAATCTAATTCTTCTTCTTCAAAAATATTCTTGATGTAAAATCCCGACATATCGAAAGTGCCTTCGATAATACACTTTTCGGATTCGTTGTAGAGCGTTTTAGTGTCGGCTCGGTTGCCGAGCAGCAGCCCCAATGCCCCCAACATAATGGATTTACCAGCACCGGTTTCGCCTGTAATAATATTTAGTGAAGCATCAGGAGTAAATTCGAGATGCTCAATCAACGCATAATTTTTAATCAATAAATGTGAAAGCATATCTTTCAGTGGTATGTTACCAATAAACAGTTTTAGTGTCTGTTTTGGCAACAAAGATAAATCAATAGGGCAATATGTGGGTTTATTTACAAAAAATTATTATTGAAACAAAAACCTCCAAGCGTCTGAAAGACCTTGGAGGTTTGAAAACATCGAAATATTATGGAATTAAGAGATAGAACGATTCGGCAACATGTTTTTAAAATATCCTCTAAGCGTCTGAAAGCCCTTGGAGGTTTGAAAACATCAAAATATTATGGAATTAAGAGATAGAACGATTCGGCAACATGTTTTTAAAATATCCTCCAAGAGTCTGAAAGCCCTTGGAGGTTTGAAAACATCAAAATAGTGTGGAATTAAGAGATAGAGCAATTCTGCAATATGTTTTTTAAAATATCCTCCAAGCATCTGCAAGACCTTGGAGGTTTGAAAATGGACGAATATTTATCAGAATCAATTCTCTACATACGTAAATACTGGAATTTTAGCGTGATTTACAACATCTTCGGCAATACTTCCTCTAAAGAAGTGACTGATACCTGTGCGTCCGTGGGTGTACATTACGACCAAATCGGCGTTTACGTCTTCTATATAATTCAAAATTCCATCTAAAACACTAACCGATTCCGTAATATCAAAGATAGTTTCATTGAGATGATACTTTTCGGCCAATTTTTTCATCCGAGCTTTAGTTTCGGGATAATTCACGATTTGTGTATCGGTATCAACAAATAAGAAATGGCACATAGCATTTTGCAATGGTAGTATAGCAATTGCCTTTTTGATGAATTGCTCATGCTTGCTTAAATCAACCGCAAAAACCACTTTTTTAGGTGTAAATGTTGCGTTTTCGTCTTTAACAACCAAAACTGGGCAAGAGGCCAAACGAACGATTTCTTCGCTATTTGAGCCTTCGAGTAGCTCCTTGAATCCAGAGGCACCATTAGAACCCATCACGATGAGGTCAGCTTTGTGGTCGAGAATGGCTTGAATAAAGTGTTCTGTAGTTTCTTCTACAACGGGCTTGATTTTGACGTCTTGGTATTGGGCGGCTGCTTCTAAAATACTTTTTTTGGCATCTTCCATGATTTCTTGCCAAGTATCATCTATCGAGCCAAGCGTTGCACCCGGAACCGAGTAGTAGCTACCCACAGCACCTACCGGAAAAACGTTTACGTTGAGAACTTCGATGGTTGCACCGGTGGGTCTGGCGAGTTGCACTGCTACTTCGAGTGCTTTATTGGCGATTGGACTGAAATCGGTAGGAACTAAAATCTTTTTCATGATTTATTGATAGTTTTGGTTTGAGAGATTCAATCTTTTTTTTGATGTAAAATTGTCTCAAATACTCAATAAATCTTATGATGCCAGTCATGTATGAGTTTGATAATCAGTAGGTTATCCTATGATTTTGGTTTTATCGGAATCCAAACTTCTTCTTCAGAATTGGGGTCGGTAGGTGAGTAGCCTTCGTTTATAATCTCGAAATGTTCACGGTTATCAACTTCGTATTCAGAATCGGGTATCCATTCACCAAAGATATAATTGAAAGTTTTGGCAAATTCAGAAGCCGTACCTTTGTGAATAAAAATGGCGTAAAGTCCGCCCGAAAGCTCATACGATTGCATTCCGTCGGGGATATTTTCAAAATCATTTACTTCAATAACTGCCCATTTGGTGAATTCTTTTGCAGGATTAATATTGAAATAATCTAAAGTTTCACCGTAAATTTGCATTGAATACAAATCATTACTGACAATATTTTGAATCTCTCGACGGTGTGGCATGAAACTTCGCCAAAGGATTGGTGTTTGGTCATTGATGAATGACATTGTAAGGCATTTACCTACAAGTTTTTTGGGAGAGAGATTTTCGATACGAGAGAACATTGTAAAGTTTTAGCACACGATTTTAATCGTGGAGAAATGTAAAAATATTAATTGTATAAACCATTTTAATGGTTTCGCTTACCTAAACAACTTCAAAAAAACTTCATCGAGCTTGCTGCAAGCGATGATTTCGATTTTGTAATTCTTTGGTTCTAAGCCTTTTAGATTGAATTTTGAAATATAAATTTGCTTAAACCCTAATTTTTCGGCTTCCGAAATACGATTTTCGATGCGGTTGACCGCTCTGACTTCACCCCCCAGACCGATTTCGGCAGCGAAGCAAGTCGTATGCGGAATCGAACGGTCTTCGTAAGATGAAGCCAACGAGGCACAAATCGCTAAATCTATCGCAGGGTCTTCTACTTTGAGTCCGCCAGCGATATTCAAGAAAACATCTTGCGTACCAAGCCTAAAACCAGCTCTTTTTTCGAGAACTGCCAAAAGCATTTGCAAACGACGGCCATCGAAACCATTGCTCGAACGCTGCGGCGTACCGTAAGTGGCAATACTAACCAACGATTGCGTTTCTATGAGTAGCGGTCGGTTGCCTTCGACCATTGCCGCAATGGCAATTCCGCTTAGGTCATCTTCACGTTGCGAAATCAAAATCTCAGACGGATTCGATACTTGGCGTAATCCCGAACCCAACATTTCATAAATGCCTAATTCTGAGGTACTTCCAAAACGGTTTTTGATGGTTCGCAAGATGCGATACGTCATTTGGCGGTCGCCCTCAAACTGCAAAACGGTATCGACGATATGTTCGAGAACCTTCGGCCCAGCAATCGACCCATCTTTGGTAATATGCCCAATCATGATGACAGGTACATCAGATTCTTTGGCAAATTTCATCAGTTCGGCCGCACATTCACGTACTTGCGAAACACTCCCCGCCGCCGATTCTATCAGAGGCGAAACCAGCGTCTGAATTGAATCAATGATTACCACATCGGGTTCGAGTAATTCAATTTGCCTAAAAATATTATCGGTTGCGGTTTCGTTCAAGATATAACAACGGTCGTTTCGATAATCCATTCGCTCGGCACGCATCTTAATCTGCTGTTCCGATTCCTCGCCCGAAACATACAAAATCGTGTAGTCTTTTAGGCTCAACGCAATCTGCAACATGAGTGTAGATTTGCCAATACCCGGCTCGCCGCCAATGAGCGTAAGCGAACCCGGCACAATACCGCTACCAAGCACCCGATTCAGCTCGGCATCGTCGGTAACGATTCGGTAACGTTCTTGTGTGGCAATCTCAGTGAGGGTTTTGGGTTTGTTGGCTGTCTTAGGTGCAGCAGACGAAGAAGTTGAGAATTTCCAGTTGCCTTTTTCGGGTTCGTTTTTCTCAATAACCTCTTCGACCATCGTACTCCATTCGCCACAAGATGGACAACGACCGAGCCATTTTGGCGAATTATACCCACAACTCTGACAAAAATATGCTGTTTTTAACTTAGCCATGTTTTATTTAGTTTCTGGTTTTGGGTTGCTGGTTTGAGGTTCGTTTTTATATTAAACAACAAACCAAAAACAAAAAACTCAAAACCAGAATCTTGTTAATATTTTGTTAATTTGTACGAAGATACACGCTATCTACGTTTATTTACAGAACCTTTAAAATTTTATGAAAGTAATTGATATGATTTGATGTTTACAAATACCAAGTGGGTGTTGCATAATCATAATTTTAAAACAAAAAATACCATGAAAAAACTCATTTTTTTTGGCCTTTTCGCAACTATTTTTTCGTTGAATTCGCAAGCACAGTCGGGTTTGGGAATCAAAGGAGGCTTGACTTTCAATAAAGTTTACACTGATGCGGGTTCGCTCAAAAATAACATTCAACAAAGCCTCGATACCCAAACAGGATATGTACTCGGGGTATTTGGCCGAATCGGCAATAAAATTTATTTGCAACCCGAGCTGATGGTTGCCAATAAAGGCGGTAGTATAGACGTTATTACTTCGAGTGGTGGCTCTCAGAAAATTGATTTTAAATATACCAATTTAGATGTACCACTTTTGCTTGGTTTTAAACCAGTGAAGTTTTTGAGAGTGATGGCTGGGCCAGTTGCAACGGTAAATCTTAGTAGCGACCAAAAGCTACGTGATGCCTTGCGAGACTACGCCTCAAACATTGATGATACTTTCAAACAAGCTACTTTTGGGTATCAGGTTGGGGTAGGAGTGAAATTACTCGGACTCGAAATTGATTTAAGAAAAGAAGGAAGTTTGTCGGATATTTCGATGCTCAATTTGCAAAACAACTCGAAATTTAGCCAAAGAGCGAGTGGTTGGCAGTTGACAATCGGAATGAAGATAATCTAAAGATAATGTAACTTGTAACTGTTGGTTACATACAGAGAAAGTCCTCTCGTTTCGGGGGGATTTTTCTTTTTTAGTTGGGGCGGATTACCTCACCCAACCCTCTCCTACAAGGAGAGGGCTTTTTAATATCTACTTTGGATGAGGAGTATGAATATTATCTACCTTTCAACAGTTCCAATTCTTTTGGCGTAATATCAACTAAGGCATAATGCTCGGTTTTGGTAATGAGCATTTCGTCGAGGGCATCTACTGTATTTTTGTAATTCGACTCGTCGGTTGGTTTAATGATTACCGTAAAATTTTCCGGCTTCTTTGCATTTAATCGGCTTTCAATCAATAACTTACGGATTTCGCTCGGACTAAACGAAGTTTCTCGGAGCAACTCTACATTGAGTTTATTGAGTGCAGACTGATGCCAAAAAATACGATTGTCTTTTGCCAAAATCAGTGTTAGCGTGTTTTCCTCGCTGATGTCGGATGTACCCCCTTTTTTGGGCATGGTAAGACCGATTACATACGGAAGACTGAACGTAGTCGTGAACATGAAAAACGAAATGAGAAGAAACCCCAAATCTACCATGGGGGTCATGTCGGGCTTCGCCACTCGACGATTGCCAGTAGTAATTTCTGCCATTTTTGTATTTGTTTAAGTTGAACGTTGAGATTAGGTCATTGCCCAATCTAAATACAAAACGCAGAGTATTTTCTGAAAATTATAAAAATCGAATCAATTTTTTAATTCTTCAAAATCGCTAAACTCACTCAATGATTTTGGATTGGTTGGTGGCAATTGTTTAAAATCAACTTCCCAATTCATCGAAGCCGCTAATTGCTTCATCATCACGCCGATTTGGGCATTGGCAATCTTTGGTAAATCGCTTGTGAGGGCTTTTTCGTTCATTACTTTTTTGGCCTCGTTCAAGATATTGGTGTAGTCTTCGTGGTTAAACTTATTGAGCCAACCTTGTTCAATATCGTAAAATTTGTAATCGGTATCTATAGATAAAACTTCGGCTTCTGGAAACGCCTCAACGACTAATTTTCGGTCGTTTTCTTCACGTCGGACCTTCATTTTGCCAAAATCAAAGCCAACAGATACCTTTGCTTTAGCAATAACCAACGCTTTTTTATTAACTTTGAAAAATCCTAAAAATTCTTTGCGGCTGTTGTGGTCATAAATTTCGGTAAAATACCCTTCTGCCATGACGACTTTAAAAACTTTCTCGATGCGTTCGAGCAAAATGGTCGATTCTTGGCGGAGTTCTTGGGTATTATCACGGAGTTTTTTACCGTACATCCAATTGAAAATTTGCCAAGCGGCGATTCCACCAATAGCCAAAGCAACCAAAAAGAGCAGGATTTCCATATTAATCGTTGAATTTGTGAATGATTTTATTTTAGACGAAAAAAAACAAAAAGTATTACTTTTGATTGTGGGGCCAACAGCCGTAGGCAAAACAGATTTGTGCATAAAATTAGCAAAAATGCTCGATACTGAAATTATTTCGGCCGATAGTCGACAATTTTATCGAGAATTAAGCATCGGTACTGCTAAACCATCGCCCGAAGAAATGGATGGGGTAGTTCATCATTTTATTGATTCACACAGCATTGCCGAATATTACAGTGCTGGCGATTTTGAGCGTGATGCAATTCGCCTTTTGGAAGATGATATTTTTAAAAGGAAATCGGTTGCGATAATGACTGGAGGCTCTGGTTTTTTTATAAAAGCCATCACTGATGGTTTAGATGAAATGCCCGAAGCACCGATAGAATTACGAAATGAACTAATGCAAAGGCTTGAAAATGAGGGAGTTGAAGTTTTAGCAAACGAACTTAGAAAACTCGACCCGGTTTACTGCGAAACTGCTGATTTGCAAAATTCGCAGCGAGTGGTTAGGGCTTTGGAGGTTTGTTTGAGTACTGGTAAGCCGTTTTCGTCATTCCATAAAAAACAAGAAACAAGAAATAAGATACAAGAAACAAGAAATGAGATACAAGAAGCAAGAAACAAGGAGCAAGAAGTAAGAAATTTCAAAATCGTCAAAATCGCTCTCGAACGTCCACGAGAAGAGCTATACGATAGAATTAATAGACGAATGGATTTGATGCTCGAAGCGGGATTGGTCGATGAGGCCAAAAGCGTAATTGAGTTTAGAGAGCATAATGCACTACAAACCGTTGGTTATAAGGAAGTTTATGAGTATCTTGATGGCAATTATGGCTACGAAACGATGGCGGAGCTACTGAAACGAAACTCCCGAAGGTATGCCAAACGACAACTGACTTGGTTTCGGAATCAAGATGAATTTGTTTGGTTTCATGCCAATGACTTTGAAGGAATTCGGAGATATATCGAAAGTCAGATTTCCGAATCTGACGATTAATGTGACTTAAAGAGAGTGAAAATGAAAATTGCTGTGATTAATAAACTGAAAAAAACTAAGCAAGCTATTTTTGGTATTTGCTTGGTTATCAGTGTGTTAATTACCCCAAACGCATTTTCACAATCGCCTGACTCGTTGGTTTATGCCACCTCCGACAACAAAGTTTTTAAGAAGTTTCGGCAGTTTTTTTATCGCTATCAAATCTTCAAAGATAAAGACACGCTGATTTGCAAAGTTTACAATAACCGTGAAGTTTTGGTGCCTTATGATTTTAAATGGAAGCTCGATAAACGCAAGAAACCAGCCGAAGAAGCCGAATATACTCCGATTTATCAGATTGCGTTGTCGGTTTCTGAAGGTAGTTTTTTGAGGCAACAATCGCTCGTGCGGTATGATTACATCAATCGAGGAATCAAAAGCCTTGATTCGGAACAAACGGGTGTAGTGGAGGTTGGTAAGCGAGTGATTTTGAATCCGCCACGACAATCATTCTTTAAGATTTTAGAATTTTCGCCCTCGCCCCAAGTGGGAGATTCGCTCAAAGTAGGCTTTGAATGGTACGACCGCCAAGTGCTTACCGAAGATGCCAAAATGCCAAATTTAGCCGAATGGTCGGGCGAACTTACCAAAGAGTTAAGTTATAAAATCACTCGTTCGGAGTACATACATACCAATATTGGTACGGTTTTTTGCTATATCATCGCAGGAACCTGTATCAGTTCGCTCGGCGAGACAAAACTCATTGCTCACTACAACGAAGATTTTGGTTTCATTAAAATGGATTTTTTCAATGTTGATGGTAGTCGAATCCTGTTTGAAATCAATAACGTGAAGCAGAAGTAATAATTTCTCCAATTTCTAACCAAACAATGCTTTTCTTAAAATCAGGCATATTAACCACCATTCAAGATTTGGGGCGAAATGGTTATCGTTCGGCGGGCATAAATCCCAATGGTGCGATGGATAAATATGCAGCGAGATTGCTTAATATTTTACTGAATAATGACGAAAATGACGGTGTTTTAGAGATTCATTTTCCTGCTGCCGAAATCTTTTTTGAAGAAGAATGTACAATTGCCATTGGCGGAGCAGATTTTTCACCAGCCTTAAATAACGAACCAATCGAATCTTGGAAAAGAGTTTTGGTTAGTATTGGTGATAGATTGAGTTTTGTGAGGAAAAACTACGGAAATAGAGCATATTTGGCTGTATTTGGTGGTTTTAAAACTGAAAAATGGCTCGACTCCGTCAGTACTAATCTGGTAGCTGGAATCGGGAAGAAGTTTGAAAAAGGCGATAGAATTGAATTGAAAGTCGATTCTCAAATAACCATAAATCCCAAAACTCAAATCTCCCAAAACATCATTCCAGCTTATCAAAATCAAAAGGTTATCAGAATCGTTTCTGGTAATGAACATACTTTTCTCGATGAATATTCTAAACAGAAGCTTCAAAATCAGACATTTACGATTGGATTTGATTCAAATCGGATGGGTTATCGGTTAATTGGCGAACCACTGAAATTGACAACCAGTGATTCCGGTAGTATTCTCTCTTCGGCCGTTGATTTCGGCACGATTCAGCTTTTGCCTTCGGGGCAATTAATCATCTTGATGGCCGACCACCAAACTACTGGCGGGTATCCAAGAATCGGTCATGTTATCTCAGTAGATTTGCCAATTTTAGCTCAATTCGGAGCAAATGATTCATTCAAATTTCAAGTTGTTAGTATTCAAGAAGCCCAAGAATTGCTATTTTTGAGAGAAGAAGACATAAAAAAACTAAAAGTAGGTGTAAAACTGATAATGTAGAACGAGTTTTCAACTCGTTCCAAGAAAAGTATGGCATGAAAAAAACGATAGACTTAAACTGCGATATGGGCGAGTCTTTTGGGGCTTGGGTGATAGGTAATGACGAAAAGTTGATGGAATTGATTTCTTCGGCGAATATCGCTTGTGGCTTCCACGCTGGCGATGCAACAATTATGCGAAAAACTGCCGAATTGGCTCTAAATAACGATGTCGCTGTTGGAGCTCACCCAGGCTTTAATGATTTGCAAGGATTTGGCCGCCGAAACATGCAACTTTCACCACAAGAGGTCTATGATATTTGCGTGTATCAAATAGGGGCGATGTTTGGAGTAGTACGTGCATTGGGGGGTAAATTGCACCATGTTAAACCCCACGGAGCCTTGTATAATATGGCCGCCAAAGATAAAAATTTGGCAAAAGCCATTGCCGAAGCTACGAAAGCCATTCATCCTGATTTGATTCTTTATGGGCTATCGGGTAGCTTTTTGATTAGTGAAGCAAAGGCTATTGGATTAAAGACTGCGTCTGAAGTTTTTGCTGATAGAACTTACCAAAATGATGGGAATTTAACGCCAAGAAGCCAGTCTAATGCCTTGGTGGAATCTACCGAAAATGCTGTTAGTCAGGTTATTATGATGATTGAGGACGGTTCGGTGATTTCGACCGATGGACAGAAAGTTTCCTTAGAAGTTGATACCGTTTGTATTCACGGAGACGGAAAACACGCCGTAGCATTTGCCGCCGAACTACGGAAAAGATTGTTAGAAAAAGAAATCGAAATAAAAACTATTTGAAATGAAAAACCCTGACAATTCTTTACGCTGTCAGGGTTTAGTTTTTAATCAATGCCAGCAATCCTAAACCTTCGGGCTGCCGCCAATGTAAGACCAACTACAACCAACAATAGCCCCAGCCAGAGCAAATTGATATGTGGTTTTTCGGATGCTTTTATCACGATAAACTCACGTTCGGAACGACGAACCGTGAATGTGAAATTACCGTTTTGAGGGTCTATTTTGGTTAATTGAACTCTCAAACCAAGTGCATTATCCGTAACTGGAATACTCCATACCTCACGACCTTTTATCACAAAAAGCGGATTCAAAATATTTTCACCATCACGGTCAAGGATTCTCAATGTAGCTTTTGCGGCCGCATCATTTGGGCCAAGAGGCATTCCGTCCACTTCTTTGGTAGCCTCAACGTTATCTAAAATTGCTACAAAATCATTCAAGAAAAATGTGTCCTTGATTGCCACATTAAATTCTTCTGGCATCGACCAGTCACGCTCTTCATCTTGAACATAATTTACGTGGGCATAAATATCACGATTCCAAAACTTCTTTATATCTGGCGATGCCACATTACCCATCTTTTGATTGATTTGATAACGTGGAAATAGCACATATTTCTTTCCGTCTTTGGTTTTGTATTCGAGCTGATAATAAGTATTTTCGGCTTCATATTCGAGCGTATCACCTTTTTTGTAATACAACTTACCATTTATTACAAGGTCTTTTGCCGCAATACCTTTGAAATCGCTGGCAATAGGCTTAACGTACTCTTTCGGAACATACGTACTTATACCCCGAATATCTACAAAACGACCTCTGTACGTTAAATCAAAACCATTCAGCGAAACCGCCCGATTCAGAAATAACTGAACATTCTCGGCGTTGGCTTTTTGGTCATTGAATAATTGCGTTGTAGTATTGACCGAAACAATTTTAGAATACCCTGCCGAAAACAAAACCCCAATCACCATCAATGCTACACCTATATGTGTGATTGCTCCGCCAGCTACTTTGAAGTTTCCTTTCAGAATATCGAGCAAAATAGCTCCGTTGGCCATTACACCAAAAATAGCGGTAGTAAGAATGATGATGTATTTCCACGTATTTTCTTTTGCTTCGTTGATATTCCCAAATGTAATGATTAAAGCCGAAGCCAAAAGCGTAAAAATCAATGGATTTATCAGTTTTCCAAAATTACCTTTCTGGATTTTCTTCCACCAAAAATATTGAGCAATACCCGTCAAAACCGTAATAATGGCAAAGAACCACATCTGAAAACTTGTGTAGTGAGCTACTTGGTCGGCAGGTAGTGCAAGGTTAAGTTTTATGCCAAACACCGCCGCTACTTTGTTATAGACAGGGAATGATGTTGTGAAAATTACCTGAAAACTCGTTAAACAGAGCGTCAGAACACCCATAAAAATCCAAAATTCACGAGTGAATGTTGTTATTTCTTTTTCGTCTTTTGGTAATTCTTTCCATCTCCAAATACACAACGCTATCGAACCTACGATGAAAGTCATCAGATAAACCAATAATTGCCCCGAAAGTCCTAAATCGGTAAATGAGTGTACCGATGCATTGCCCAAGATTCCGCTTCGAGTTAAGAATGTCGAATAAAGAATCAAAATGAACTGAACAATCATCAAGATAACTGAATACTTCAATGCCGAACTACTTCGACGGGCCAAAAGCATTGTATGAAAACCAGCTACAAGCACCAACCACGGTACATAAACGGCATTTTCGACCGGGTCCCAATTCCAATATCCGCCAAAGTTCAGCGTTTCGTAAGCCCAGATTCCACCCATCATAATTCCAGTTCCGAGAACTACCGCCGCCACTAAAGCCCACGGAAGTGCAGGGCGAATCCACTCAGTATATTGTTTTTGCCACAAACCAGCAATCGCATAAGCAAACGGAACCATCGTGAGTGCAAAACCCAAAAATAGGGTAGGAGGGTGAATCACCATCCAGTAGTTTTGAAGAAGCGGGTTCAGACCATTGCCATCTTTCGGAATAAAGTTTGGTTGCATTTTCCAGACTGGCATATTTGGCATTGATTCTTTGAGCAATAAAAATGGCGAACTACCAATTTTGAAATCGGCAAAAATAACCACACCCAAAATCATCGAAGTCAAAAATACCTGAACCAACGCAAATACAGTCATCATCGAGTTGGTCATGCCACCTTCTTTACGCCCGTAAGACGTGAGCGGAATCAAACAACCGATAATGGCGTTCCAGAACATCCAAAGTAAGAAGCTACCTTCTTGGTCTTGCCAAAAACATGAAATCGCATAGCCAAACGGAAGCCCAAGCGATGAGTTATCCCAAGCGTAGTGATATTCAAAATATCGTTTAAAAATAATGGTTAACAACGCCGCACAAATAGCAATAACCGCAACAGTATGTATGTAGAAAGCATTGCGGGCAAAGCTTTTCCACTGACTACTGCGGGTAGATTGCCAGTAGGCGTAGGTTGCAACAAGGGCCGAAACAAAGGCTACAATTATCGAAAAATGCCCAATGTCGCCAAGATATTGTCTTAACATAATCAATTAGTGAATAAGTGAATGAGCAGATTTTGCATAAATTAGGTGTAAAATTGCTCTCCTGTCAAACTCAGGATTTTTAATTCATCGAAACCTTCTTAGGTTCTTCGGTTTCGAGTTTATTATTGTATTTAGAAGGGCATTTCAATAAGATTTGGTCGGCTCTGAAACATTTATTCGACACATCCATCTTGCCCACCACAACTACTTTTTCTGATTTGTCTAAATCAGTTGGTTTTGGCTGATTATAAACCACTTTCGATTCAAATCCGAGCGAATCTCGCATCATAAACTCAAAATGATTGGCATCAATAGATGGCTCATACATCATTCCAACTGGCTGATTATTAGCATCTTTTTTCAATTCGCCCACAACGTGAATCGCCTTATTGTTGCCCTCTTTTGCCATTTGTTCGGCTTCGCTGAAACTCACGTACGAACTCGCATCTCCAACAGTAAGACTAATGATGGCTCCAATTGCAACCGCAATCACAACCAAGATAATTATATTAGAAACTTTCATTTTATTTATCAATATTTAACTTTTTTTCGATTTTACTAACTTTTCGGTCAATCGTAAAAAGATAGATAGCCAAGCCCAAGAAAGTTACAAATATGATGGCCACAACCACCCATATTTTGCCGTCTTCGCGGAGCTTATCTGCCATTTCTACATCTTGTTGAGCAAAAAGGTTTGAAGTAATAAATAATAAAAATATAGTGATTAGATTTTTCATTTTATGAGTTTTGATAGCGATTAATTCTAAAAAATTGAGATAAAATTAATTGTTAATCGTTAATGGGAATTGTTAATGCATTGATTATCAATTTTTTAACGATTAACTAATAACATGAACTATTTCTATTCAACGTTTCTTGATTAGACATTCATCGAATCTTCGAGTTTGCGATTGATTCGTTTGATTCTGATTCTGATGGTAGCCATCCAATAACCAAGCAATGTATAACCGATAACGGCTGGATAAAACACAAATTTCATGATATGGTCTGAATCATAAATCTTGAATCCGGGATTACCGCCATTGCCAGGGTGCAATGAGAAATTGGCCATTCGAGGCAAAACAATTATCAAGACATTGAATAACACAAAAGCGAAAATGTTGAAAACTGCTGAAACGATTGCCCGACGTTGTTCGTCTTCAAAAGAACCTCTCAAAACCAAATAAGCAAAGTAAATCAGCATGGCGATTGCCACGTACAGAATCTTCGGGTCGTTGGGTATTGGGCTTCCCCAAGTGTATTTTCCCCAGATTGCTCCCGTGATAAATCCAAGAATCGAATACAAAACCGAACTATTGATTAGCTCAGACGAAATATCGTCGTATTCGGGTTTATTTTGGCGAAGGTATTTGATTGAATAAATCCAAGAAATAAACAAAAGAACAATTAATCCAAACCAAAACGAAACGTGAAAGTACAGATTTCGAGCGGTTTCGTTTAAGATTGGCTGAACGGGTATTGGCCCTGCTACGCCCCAAACAAAGACGTAAGAAAGTATAATAACCGTCAGGATTTTCCACCACATTTTTTTCATTTCAAATCAATAATTTTATAAGTTTTAACTCCTCCACAAAAAAGGAAACAATATATAACTCATTGCCACTACGAGAATGTTTAGGGCAATCAACAGCCCGATTTCGTCGTATGAGGCACTCCAAGCCAAGCCATCGAGGGCGTTTTTGGCTAATTTCATAACTATCAAAAGCGATGGTAGTATGAGCGGAAAACTCATCACGGCCATCAGCGTACTATTGTTTTCGGCTTTAGAGGCAATCCCCGAAATCAGCGTAAGCGTACCTGCAAATGCCATCGAACCCAAAACTATACTCACCAAAAATACGAGTTGGTTTTGCAGAGGATTATCCATAACCAAAGCATAAAAACCGAAACCCAAAACAGACAAAACCGTCATCAAGAACGAGTTATAAATGATTTTTGACAGAATTATTGTTTTCGGATTGGCAATGGTGTAGTAGTAGAGTAGTCGGCCGGCACGTTCTTGCGTAAAACTTTTTGAAATTGAGGTAGTTGCCGTAAACAAAATGATTATCCAGAATAGGGTATTCCACGTGAGTGGGTCGATTCCACCCATCCGAACTTTAAAGCCTAAGTAGCAAACAAAAACGGTACTGATTACATACAATAACATTCCGTTTAGGGCATAGCGTTGTCGCCATTCCAAACGAATTTCTTTTTCGATAAGTGCTTTGAGTTCGTTCATAACCTCTACATTGTCGTATGCCTTCTCAGAGATACGACAATCAAACTGTTACAAAATTACGACACAAAGCGGTTGCTTGTTATGATTTTTATTAGTTTTTGTAGGATAAACCAAAAGTTGTCAAAAATCGGGCTGATACAATAATGTGTATGCCAGTGAGCGAGTCGTAAAATCGTGGATTCTCCGCAGACCTCGGTACTGTTTTGAGTCTTTCCAAGCAATCCCGACCAATTTGTGTAGTGTTCCCATATAAGAAAACATAGATTCTACCTCTTGGCTATATTTTTGTTGTTTGGTAGATAAATATTTATTGAATAACCTCAGTAAAATCGGCTGAATTGCAACTCCCCACAAAACCAAGAACGTAATGGTACGAATCAACGCATACAAAGCATAGCCGAGTCCTTTTTGTTCGGGGAGCATCATTGTGAATATCAAGAAAATGGCACTACTCGAAAAAAATACCAAAAAGTGCTTGATGGCCGTATTCTGAGGTCTGATTTTGTCTTGGATATCGGAGTTGAGTACTATAAAAGTATCGTTTATTTCTTCGGTTTGTTTTCCGTTTTTGATGATACCAACCACACTCTTTAATAATCCAATTGCCGCAAATCCGATGAAGATTCCTGACAAAGTGTGTATTGTGACATAAAGCCCAATCAACCAAACACTACCCGAAGAGATTTGGATTCCGAATTTTTCAAAAACCTGTGCCAAGAAAACATCAGTTGCTTTCCAAATAGAATTTCCGTGTACGAGTGTGAGCATTACGATTCGCTGAATCGATGATTCAAACAATGCAAAAACTGTAAGGAGAATTACTCCCAATTTGAAAGATGGCAAATACCTAAATATGTATGCTCCAAAAACGCCTTGACAAATTACTGCTATGTAGGCCGAAACACTCGTATGTGGACTCACAACTACTTTGGCAATAAGAACTAAAATGACCGATTTGAGCAGTGTATTTACATTTTTATCGGAGAAATAAGCAATAAACATAATGCAGACTGATGCCATACCGCCCATCACGACTCCCGAAAAAGGGGCATCGAAGAGATGTACAAACCCACCTAAACCAGCCTCGTGGACAGCCCACAATGCCGTCAGGCGTTCGATTGCAGTTTTTTTACTCAATAGCTCACTCAATGACACTTTGTTGTTTTGGGTGTCGTTCATTTTTTAGTCAGTCGTTTTTGGGGTTGTAGATTGTATGGTGTATTAACGAACTTATCAGCAAAAATTGAAATGTGCCGTAAAATTACAATAAATACGCAAATTACATCAAGATTGATTATATATTTGAATGTTTTTAACCTAAACATTCAAAATGCTATTTGTGATAGATGTCGGTAATACTGACGCAACGCTTGGAATCTATGAAGGCGAAAACTTACGGAATAGTTTTAGAATCCCTTCAAAACGCGATGAAAATGCCGTTTTTTTTGAATACAAAATCAGAGATTATTTTTTAGAAAACAGTATTAAATTTACTGATATTCAGAAAGTTGTATTGAGTAGCGTTGTGCCAACTCTCACTCCGACTTATAAAGAAATCATACAGCACACACTGGGTTTTGCCCCTGTGGTTGTAAATGCCAATATTTTTCCTCAATTAAAAGTTTCGATTGATAACCCCGACGAAATCGGTAGCGATTTAGTTGCCAATGCGGTGGCGGCTTACACAAAATACCGCCGAAATTGTGTTGTTGTAGATTTCGGAACGGCTCTTACATTTACTACCGTTTCGGGCGAGGGGAAAATCCTCGGTGTAGCGATTGCCCCAGGTTTACGAACCGCCGTAAAGGCTTTGTTCTCAAATACAGCCCAATTGCCCGATGTCCCGCTCGAATTACCCAAGTCGGTAATTGGTAAAAATACTATTCATTCAATCCAAGCAGGGATTCTCTGGGGCTACGAAGGCATGGTACGAAGCATGATTCGTAAAATCCGTAGAGAACTCGATGGCGATTGTATTGCCATCGCTACTGGTGGATTATCTTCGATTATTCCGACTCTAAAAGGCGAATTCAAAGAAATAAATGTAAATCTAACGATGGATGGTTTGCGGATAATTGGTGAACAAAGCAAGTAAAATTCATCACCAAATCTAACCGCTTGGATGATGTTTTGACCGTATCGAAAAAACTTGCATTTGTGATGATACTATTTTATAAATTTACGTCAGAAAGGAGCAAGTTTTACAACAAAACTTACACCAGAAACATCTAAATTTTTAAGAAAATGGTAAATGCAAAACACTTAGCTACGTTCATCATGGGTGCAGCGGCTGGCGTGGCTCTTCACAAATACTTACAAACCGAAGAAGGCGAAAAGGCTCTCAACGACCTCAAAGCAAAAGCAAATGATTTGAAAGGGCAAGCCGAAGAGGCCATCGACAAAGCCCCAGAATATTTTGATAAACTTCAAACCGAGGCTACTGAGGCTCTCAAAGAGAAGTTTCCAGAAGTTGAGAAATTCTTACAAGACCTCATCAAAGGCAATCGCCCATCGGCAAGCGAAGTGAAGTAAGATTATCTTTAGGTTATTTTCAACCCTGACAGTGTTTTGAACGCTGTCAGGGTTTTTTATGCAATAATCATAGAGGTTGTTTCAATTTGTGTTTGAATGGTAAAATTGATGAATTTTAGACCTAATCAAGGTAGAAAAAATGCAGTTTTATGGTATAAAATGAATCTTTTTCTAACGATGAGTAGGCTTAAAAGTCGCTATTTTAACTCAAAATTCAAATTTTAAACAACCTCTTAACATTACGTTTATGGTTTGTTAATCTACATCTGCTTTCTTTGTAGTTTTATAAAATCTTTCACTCATTTTTAGGCTATGCTACTACGATATTTATTTTTGGTAATGTTGGTTTGTACAAACAACGTATTTGGACAAAAGAAAAAAACAGTTGTTATATTGGTCGATGGGATTCCGTACGATGTTATTCAGAAGGTAAATCCACCCAATCTTGAAAAAATTGCTAAAATTGGAGCTTTCGGCAAAGCATACGTAGGTGGCGAAAAAGGTGGTAAAACGCAATCACCGACGATTTCGGCCGTTGGGTATAATTCGATGCTGACGGGGACTTGGGCCAATAAACACAATGTTTGGGATAACGACATCGAGGCTCCCAATTACAACTATCCTACATTTTTTAAGGTTGCGAGAGACCAAAAGCCTAACCTTAAACTTGGTATTTTCTCGACATGGCTCGATAATCGAACCAAACTTTTGGGCGAAGGATTGCCCGAAACCAACCGCCTGATGCTCGATTATAAATTTGACGGATACGAAAAAGATACTGTTCGTTTTCCGCACGATGCAGGTAAGATTTATATCAAGAATATTGATGAATTAGTTGTTCAGAAAGCCGTCGAAACAATCCAGAAGAACGCTCCTGATATTTCGTGGGTTTATTTAGAATTTACCGATGATATGGGGCATAAATTTGGCGATAGTCAAGAGTTTTATGATGCAGTTCGCTTTGCCGATGGATTGATTGGAAAAATTTACGATGCCATCGAAAAGCGTGAGAAGAAAAATAAAGAAGATTGGTTGTTAATCGTAACTACCGACCACGGTCGAGACGAAAAAACTGGTAAAAACCACGGAAGACAGTCGGATAGAGAACGCACGACGTGGATTAGTACCAACAAGAAAAACGTTAATCAGCGATTTAGCAACGGCTTAGCGGTGGTTGATATTATGCCTTCGGTTTGTCAATTTATGGGTATTGAGATTCCGAAAAGTGTCAAGGAAAATTTAGAAGGAGAATCATTTTTAAAGTAAAATACTCTTTCTTTGTGCTACAAAACTATTCAACATGAACAATAAACACCGTTATTCAATTTTAGTACTATTTTTTTTATCAGTTTTCGTTAAAGATTCATTCGGTCAGAATTTTAATGACAATAAAGTAATCGCCCACCGTGGAGCATGGAAGGCCGATAATTTGCCTCAAAATTCGATTGCATCGCTCAAAAAAGCCATAGATTTAGGCTGTGTTGGGTCCGAATTTGACGTCAGAATGACCAAAGACGAGGTGTTGGTCATCAACCACGACCCGCATTATGAGGGCATGGATATTGAAAAGACTGACTATGCCGAACTCATCAAGAAACCGCTCAAAAACGGCGAAAAGCTCCCCACCCTCGAAGAATACTACAAAGCAGGCAAAAAACAAAAAAAGACGATGCTGATTACCGAGATTAAGCCCTCGACAGTTAGCAAAGAACGCTCATTGCTTTTAGCCGAAAAAGTGGTGAAGATGGTGCAAAAAATGAAGGTGCAGAAATGGGTCGTTTATATCAGTTTTGACTACGATATTCTCAAAAAAATTATACAATTAGACAAAAACGCCCAAACACAATACCTAAACGGCAATGCTTCGGTGAGCCAACTCCTTGCCGATAAAATCACGGGGGCCGATTATCATTTTAGTGTTTTTCAAAGAGATGAAGAATGGCTCGATGATGCTCAGAAAATCGGAATTGTGACTAATGCTTGGACGGTCAATGATACGCTGCTGATGGATTATTTCTTTGCCCGAAACATTGATTTCTTGACAACCGATGAGCCTGAAAAAGCCCTCAAAAGAGATACTTATTTCAAGAACTTTAAGCGTAAACTCGTTTGGAGCGATGAATTTAATTACAAAGGCCTACCAGATGCTAACAAATGGGGTTACGATGTCGGTGGTGGCGGCTGGGGCAATAACGAATTGCAATATTATACCGAAGCAGATACTACAAATGCCCTCGTGAAAAATGGGCTTTTGACAATAACGGCTCGAAAAAAACAAGTTGAAAATCGAAATTTCACTTCGGCCCGCTTGGTAACACGAGACAAAGCAGAGTGGAAATACGGACGGATAGAAGTCAGAGCCAAATTGCCGTCGGGTAGGGGAACTTGGCCTGCAATCTGGATGCTGGGCAATGATATAAAAACAGTTGGATGGCCAAAATGTGGCGAAATTGATATTATGGAACACGTGGGCTACGACCCCGATACGCTCGTTGGGACGATTCATACACAAGCATACAACCATGTGAAAGGTACACAAAAATCAAAGAAATTATTCATTAAAAATCCTTACACAGATTTTCATGTTTATGCTATTGACTGGACAGCTGAAAAAATGGATTTCCTGCTCGATGGGGTAGTTTATTTGAGTATTACAAACGAACACAAAACCACCGATGAGTGGCCATTTGATAAAAAATATTACCTTTTGATGAATCTTGCTATTGGCGGTAACTGGGGCGGAGCAAAAGGGGTAGATGAAAATATCTTCCCTGCTTCGATGGTTGTAGATTATGTGAGGGTTTATCAATAGAGAGCTTTGATATTCAGATGAGATATTATTTTTCGGGAAATCTCATCTGAATATTTTCACGATAAGGTGTTAATAGAAAATAGTTAATGGTTAATTGAAATCCATAATTATCGGATTATCAGCATTATATTAGCGAATAACATAAACTAATTTATAGCTTGCACTTATATCCGCTTATTTATTGTAAGGGTATTCATTTATCCAGTGAAAACCTCGATTTATAAGTAGAAAATCTCGTTTCGGAAACTTCTTCATCGAAACATAAATCGAATCTTTTTTGAATTTTCCTTTAAGAATCATCGAAGACGAATCGGGCTGAATGTAGCTCAATGTGTATGATGTTGTATCTGCTATTTCGCTTACTTTAATCGTTTTATTTTTGGCATTTCTTTCAAAATTTACGCGTGTTCGCAGCCCCGATTCGTTAGTCAAATAAAACATGTCGTAAGTTCCACGTCGGTCGATGAAGACTTCTTGCCAGCGTAAGGTATCAGCCTTGTTTACTACATTGTTTCTCTTGAATTCATCAACACTGTAAGCTCCATACATAGCCGATTTCGGAGCATCTTTGTATTGTGATGATTCCCAAGATTGGTAAAACATAAAACCAACCGAGCCTATGATGAATAATACTTTAAGGATGACTCTACCAATCTTAAACCATTTTTTATCCGAAAATAGTGATAGGTTGCGTGGTTCGGTTGAGAGATTCATCACAAAGAATCTCCAGAGTCGTTTGAGGTCATCGAATGCCAGATAAACACTCATTACTACCAATAAAAACGAATAAATCTTGACTGGCACGTCAAAAAACATATTCAGCATAAATACATTGAGCATTACTCCACCAGCAACCAATGCCCCAAGTGTTGTTGTTCGTCTGAATAGCAATAACAGACCAGCGACCACCTCGCAAAAACCACTGAAAAACTGATAACCTTCTGAATACGCCATGAATGTCCACAAAAGCCCCATCGGACTCATTTCGCCGAGGCGTTCGTAAAGTCGATAAGTTGTGATGTTTCCAAATTGTAGCGGAAATACTTTTATGAAGCCATAATTGAACATCGTGAATGCCAAATAATATCGCAAAAGCACACAAAACCAATAATTTAGTTTTTCGTAGTTTTTTCTTTTGGCATCGGCAATCGACCAGATAATACAACCAACGGCGGCAATAATCAATGCACCTAATTGTTGAAGCCAGTTCCAAGTGGTATCTCCGCTACCGTTGGGCCTTACGGTTATTTCGTTGACACCCAATACGCTTTTACCCAAAAACTGCACAATGAGATTCCAGAAGTATTCATCAAGTACATTGTACAAGAAACCACTCAAAACTGGAATTAACCCAAGCGGAAACGGGAAAAGATTGAGAACAAAGAAAATAAAAATGAATCTGAAAATGATTCTGCGGAATAATGACCAAGAAGAATTACTATTCATAATCAAAATTTTTGAAGGCGAAGATGAGAATTGCTGGCGATAAATATAAAAAAAATGCCTCGACAATCGGTCAAGGCATCGTATGATTTTATTTAACGTCAAATGAATTTAGAATTTCACCGGAGTTTCTTCTGGGTTAAAATCCTTGAAAGTCTTCTTTATATTCACATCAGTCGGCTTGTTTTTAGGCTCCCAAGCGGCATCGAGGTCGAGTACAACCAAACCCTTGAGGCTCATAGTTGCCATGAATTCATCCACTTTACGTAGAAAATCGCCACCTCGACGTGCCGATTTGAGCGAAAAATCACGAGCAAAAATATCGCCTTTGGTCTGAATCTCGTTTTTCTTTTCGATGACGTAATTCAGGCGGTCAATCAAATCTTTCATTGAGCGACCAATCACCTCGGTTGCTTCGAGTGTACCAATCGTCAAGACGGTTGTGCCGCCAAGAGTTGATATAACTCGCTGATTTTCAATCTTTTTGGCAAGTACTGGCGAAAGCCCCGTTGTTGCCCCAAGACCGGCATTGATAACCGAACGATTCTTTTTACCTTTCTTGGCTCTGCTGTATGCTTTTTTGAGTTCTTGCTCTTTTTCTTTAAGTTGCTCGGTCAGTTCCCAACCACGCAAGAGTGTTCCACGGTACAAATCGTAGAGTTTGCGGTCTTTTTCGATTTCGTTAACAGCGTTTTTAATCACAAAATTAATTTTCTTGACTTCTCGTTTTTGGGTTTTATCTAATACGAAGAAGTCAATGCTGAAACTGGCAGAATCGGCTGGGTCTTTTACAAAATCGTAGGTCGGTGTCCAGATAAATTCGTACTGATTGGCAGTATTTTTTACCAATGCCGATTTCGGAACGTCCTGATTATCAGTCAAAAAGTCAAATGTAATGATGTCATCGTCGCCGTTGGGGTCTGAAAGATAAAACCGAAGGTTAATGTTTTGATTTTCTCGACCTTTGATAAAATCATCTTTTGGAATCACCGTAATTTGGGGCGGTAAATCCATCTGTGTTGCCTCGATTTTCAATCTGCCTTTTACTTGAGCTTTGGCGGGCTGGTCTTGCACATAAAACTCAATGTAAATTGGCGTTTCTTTTAGTTTCTTGAATTGAGCAAAAGACGGCGACCAAGTGAATTCACCCTGAGAACTCAATCTGGCACCTTCGGGCATTTGGTCAATAATCGGGATGAATACGATTGGGTCGTTGTCTTCATCAAATACGAACTGATTATCAATTTTGTATAAGTTTTCGGTGCTGTATTTGACGTAAAACGGCTTCAATTCTCGAACAACTGGTTGGCGATTGACGTGCTGGATTCGGAACTCAACTTTTTCGGTCAGAATCTCTTTGGTAGAATCGCAATGAGCTTCAAAGATAACTTGGTAATATTTATAAGCAGCCAAACGCTCAACTAAGTTATAAGAGGGAGTCCAAGTAAAACGCCCTGTCGAGTCAAATTCCATTCCCTCAATTTTACCTTGTGGAATCGTAAAACGAAACTTTGTGCAATTTTCTCCGACAACTTTTAAATCAAATGCTACGGTAGTACCCTCGATGAGCTGATTCCAGTTTGGGTATAAGGGTAAAATGATTTTTGGAGGATTCTCTTGGGCAAATACAATATTGATTGAGAGTAAAAAACTGGTAATCAATAATTTATATAACTTCATATATGTTTAATCTTTATATAGTACAATCAAAAAACCGCAAATCAACTATTCTAAAACGAAAAAATCATCGATTTAGTAAGTATCTTGGCGGTTAAAGTTTGAATATTTTTACACTAAATCTGGAAAATTACACCTAACAAGCATTGAAAACATACTTTTAGGTTTTGTAATCTCTTTAAAATGGTCAATTGCTTTTTGGTGTTGGTTTCGGGCTAATTCTGCAACTATTTTTAATGGTCTTAAATACTCAAAACGTTCTTTTAGGAGTTCAGAATCATTTAATCCAAGATATTTGATAGTTGTTTTACCTTTGATTGAATCATTTATTGGTTTGGCGATTTCTTCTACAAAAGTAATGTGATTTTGAGGGTCATCAAATTCGGGATGAATCAAAAGACATTCTTCTAAGTCTAAATCATCATTATGGTTCTTTGCTCTTTTATTTTCATCGAGTAATGGAAAGAAATTCTTTTTGTAAGCCTGATTACAGGTTTTACAGGAGTAAAAAAGATTACCAAAATCATAAGCTAACCAATAATAACCAGGCTGAGTCAGCGGCGAATCTTCATCTATTTGATAACCGCCTTTGGGTCGGAAATGCTCAACATCGCATTCTCTTGCATAGGGGCGGTATCTTTCACAAAAACAGCATTTCTTATGCTGAATTTTGATTAATAAATTCTTTACACTCTTATTGCCGTATGTTTTAGAATCAAAATCAAAACTCCTAATACCATTATCAAAATCAGTTTTTAGCTGATTAGTCATTTCAAAACCTTTACCCTCTCTCAATATTTTAGGTACAATTACAGTGCTTTTATCTACTCTAATCATTTTTGAAATTCGGCTAATATTTTGAGTGTTTTTTGATATTCAGGAGACTCAGTTATACTTACTTTATCAAGTGTGCTATCAATTTCCTCTAAACGTCGTTTATCCTCTTTCGTAACCTTATCTTTAAGCAAGATTTTGCGTCTTTCCTCAATTTTTTCATTAATTGTATTGCTATATCCGCTTTGATTGCCAAATAAATCACTCTCTAAAATCTGGTCGATTCGCCAATTCTGGATATTATCTATTTCATTCAAAACCTCAATCTCATCACCATTCCTACGCAGAAGAATGACGTTTGTGTCTTCTTCTGACTGTACGATTAACGGGCTATGGGCAGTAACGATAAACTGTGTTTGAGGAAAAGTCTCTCTTAAAAATTTAACAACCGAACGCTGCATTTTAGGGTGCATGTGTAGGTCTATTTCATCTACTAAGCATACAGCAGGTTCTGCCAATGGGTCGGTACTTTCAGGATATTTTTCTACCATATTTTTGGCAAAGTCAGTTATCCAAGCCAAAAGTGTTTTATAACCCAAGCTCAAATCGTGGAGACGTACATCACCATAATGGGTTCTGAAAAATACCTGAGGAGCATTGGTGTCTGTTTTGATATAGAAATCACTAATTTCTTCTTTGAGTAGTTTTCTAATAGCATTCGTTACAGTCTGATATTTCTTATCATCTTGATTTTTTAGTGCTAAATAATCTGCCTGTACGAGCCATTCCTCCACGTTGATTAAGGTGGTATCTTCATCAAATAAACTGTGAAGTGTATTATTGTTTTGTTCTGAAATACCAGTTGAACTTATTTTTCGGGATGCACCGTAGGCATTTAAAATCATTAACTTAATATTATCTCTATAATCATTTTTTTCATTATCTTGTATAGCATGGTAATAGAGATTTTCTTGGCTAATAGTTTGAGGGAAAATCCAAAGTATTGATGTTTCAATATAGATTTCACTGTTGCATTGAATAGAAGGTGCAAAAAACGAACCATGTCCTTTTTCTTGAATTCTACTAAAATAATCTCCGTGAAATCTAATATCTCTGAGAAGTTCTTGAAAAGATAGAGCATAGTCAAATGCTAAACTCCTCAAAACTGTAGTCTTACCTGTTCCGTTTTCACCCAAAATGACATTCCACATAGCTACTTTGCCGTCAGCTTTACCATTATCTGTAAAGAAAATTTCCTGCTTTTTCCCAAAGCAGCGAACGTTTTCGAGTGATAAACTTCTGAAATATACCTTAGGATTCATCTTAATCTTTTGTTTTATCAAATCTAAATATTTAGAACTGATTTTCAAGCCTTTACTTTTTGTTTCTCAGGCACAACCACACACGGAAAACCAAACAAGCATCGGTCTTTTATCATTGTCGATACTGCCTCTGGTACATCTTCTTCCCAACCGCTCTCGCCACGTTTGATGAGGTCGAGCATGGTATCGGTATTGAGGTGAAGATTTTTCTCGTTGTAGTGTCTAATATCCTCGATTTTATTGTTGGCAATCAAATACTGGAATAAATCAATCACGTGCGAAGCCGGACGGAATTTCAAACAGTTCATAATTCGATTGTCTCGCAGAGTTGGATAGACGAAAAGTTTCACATTTCGGCTGAAAAGTGTTGCGAAAGATTCGAGGATTCCGCCTGTAAGGTCTTGGTAATGAGATTCTTCGAATATATATTCAAGATTTGGATAACCGATTATCAAGCCTAATTTCATCTTGGTTAGCTTCGATAAATAGGCCACGAGTTTATAATATTCGTGGTAATTTGAAATCATTACCATTTGCCCGAGCGAGCAAAGAATATCAACTCTATCCAAGAAATCTTTTTCGTCAATGGCGGCATCTCCTTCGGTAAGTGCTTGAAGCGTAAGCTCCGACATCACTACAACCTTACTTTTATCTACATCAGGTTCTTGCATGAACTGCTTTTGACCATTTTGGAGCATATCAACATGGACATTAATCAATGGGCGGAAACGTCCACGCAATACCAAAGCATGTTTTTTGTAGAGAACCTCGGATGGCTGTAAGTTTTTACCATCTGGACCAAAAAGAGCAATATCTGAGAATCCGTATTTGACCAAATGCAAACTCATCAGTCGGTTATCTACATGCTCAAAATCTGGGCCTTCAAAACGAATCATGTCTATCTGGATTCGGTCTTTGGCCAAATCATCCATCAACGACAAAAGCATGATTTCGGGGTCTTGATGGTAGTAAAAACACGCATACATCAAATTTACACCCAAAACCCCAACAGCTTGTTGCTGGAGGTTATTATCGTTATCGAGCATCTTGACGTGGATAATCACGTCGTTGTATCCACCTTGAGGTGTTAGTTGAAACCTAACACCCATCCAGCCATGAGCTTCGTTTGTTTTGTGATAGTTGAGAGCCGAAACGGTATCGGCAAATGCAAAAAATGTAGTTGATTCTCCTCTTTTATCGTTCAGACGTTCCATCAATAAACCGTACTCGTGGTTGAGCATACTCATTAAGCGAGGCTCACACACATAGCGGTTATTCTCAACAACACCGTAGATTGCATCCGAAAAAGTCATATCATAGGCCGACATCGTTTTGGCGATTGTACCAGATGCCCCACCCGATTTAAAGAAATTGGCTGCAACATCCTGACCAGCCCCGATTTCGGCAAATGACCCGTAGATTTGTTTATTGAGGTTGATTCTGAGTGCTTTTTGCTTTGTTCCCAGATTCTTTTCATGTATAACTTGCATATACTTTGCGATTGTTGGAAGTGTTTGCAAAGTTAATAAAATTTGTACTTTTCCAAGTGAAAAGCCCAAAATATAATACTTATTTGTGACAAAAGTTAGATTTTAGAAAGACATCCCAACACTTACTCCACCTTTTTGGAATTCTATATTACCAAATCCTTTATTTGTGTAAACCATCGGGGTAAGATTTGCCCTCACAAATACCACTCTTGGGCGTGGTGGAATATCAAAAATGACTTGTTGGCGTACACCGATTATGGCCATCGAACGGTTAAGAGTTGTGGTATTGGCGTAGGTCGAAAACTGATTGCCAAGGCCGATTTCGCCAAAAATCTCGGTTGCAATTTTAGATGGTGCAGATTTACATTTATTATAAACTCGATTAAAAATACGTTTGCGAAGGTTATTAAACAAAATATTATAAGTGACCGAGGCTGGGAACATGACCCCAGATGCTGTGAATGATGAACTTGGCTCAAAACCCATACCGCCACGCATGGCAATAAAACTATTCTGGAATCTTGCGGGAAGATATTCTACATTAACCGTCGGAAAAATACTACTTGGGGTTAATTCGGCCATAATCGCCGTTGTATAGCGAGTCCTGTACATAATTTGGGCATCACTATCCCAAAATGTTAGGATTAACACGAGGGTTATTAGGTATCTTTTCAAAGCGTTTACTGTTTTCCTATGGGTCAATTACCAATTCACATGACAAAAACGTGCCAAAAAGTGATTTTATGATAAAATTTTGTTTATTTCACGCTGAAAAAAATCAAATATTCCTAAACTTAAATCTAAAATTTAACAAACTAAAACCCTGACTATACTATGGGCATCAAGAATAGACTAATTGTGATGAATTTTCTCCAGTTTTTTATTTGGGGAGCGTGGCTGCTGACAATCGGAGCGTATTGGTTTCAAAATAAAGGATGGGACGGAGCCCAGTTTGGGGCAATTTTCTCGACCATGGGAATCGCTTCGCTATTTATGCCCACGATAACTGGAATCATCGCCGATAGATGGATAAATGCCGAAAGACTCTACGCAATACTTCATATTTTAGGTGCAATTGCTTTGATTTATATTCCACAAATTGATAACCCAACCGATTTCTTTTGGGCGATTTTGATGGTTGTTATTTTCTACATGCCTACATTGGCCTTGTCGAATTCGATTGCCTACACGATTCTGAATAACAGCGAAAGCGATATTGTTAAGGATTTTCCACCGATTCGAGTTTGGGGTACAGTTGGTTTTGTGGTGGCTTTGTGGGTGGTGAGTTTGACTCATAACGAAACTACTCCAAATCAGTTTTACATCAGTGCTGGTGCTGCAATTTTGCTGGCAGTTTATTCGCTTACTTTACCTGCTTGTCCTCCGTTGGCGGCTAAAGTAGAGAAGAAGTCATTTATCGAACTTTTGGGGCTGAATGCCTTTGCTTTATTCAAAGATGCCAAGATTGCCCTATTCTTCATATTCGCAATGTTTTTGGGAGCAGCTTTGCAATTGACCAATGCCTATGGCGATACTTTTTTGCATGATTTTGCCAGTGTTGCTGCCTATAAAGATACAATTGCCGTGAAATATCCTGCGATTATCATGTCTATTTCGCAGATTTCCGAGACTTTATTCATTTTAGCGATACCATTTTTCTTGAAAAAATTCGGAATCAAACAGGTTATGCTTTTTAGTATGATTGCGTGGGTTTTGCGTTTTGGATTGTTTGCTTATGGCAATCCACAAGATGGTTTTTGGATGATTATTCTTTCGTGTATCGTTTACGGAATGGCTTTTGACTTCTTCAATATTTCGGGGTCATTATTTATCGAAACCTACACCGATGCCAAGATTCGTTCAAGTGCTCAAGGGCTTTTTATGATGATGGTCAATGGCTTTGGGGCGGTTTTAGGTAGTTTAGTAAGCGGATACGTGATTCAGGCCTACTTTACATTGGCCGATGGTACTAAACAATGGGAGGGCATCTGGCTTTCGTTTGCAGGATATTCTTTGGTTGTGGCAGTACTTTTTGCAGTTCTTTTCAGACATAAACACGACCCAAATACACAATTCAAAGGTCATTGATTTTGTAAAATGAGTTTTTAACTCGTTTAATCTGTAAGTACTCGTTTAAAATAGTTTATGTTATTATAAATCGTCAACTGCAACAAATAGACTAATAATCAAGCATTTATGAGTTTTGATTAACGATTAGCAAATTACATTTAATCATATTAATAAAACAAATATTTATTCAACCTTACAAACTATGAAAAAAACTATTTTGTCAATCCTTTTTTCTTTGATTGTAGTCTTTGCATTTGCTCAAAAGAGTCAGTTAAAAGAGAGCCTTAAAGTAAAGAGTACTATTTTGGGTAAAGATGTGGAATACAGTATTTATTTACCGTCGGGCTATGACGAAACCAATCGCCGATACCCAGTTTTGTATTTATTGCATGGTTATACCGATGACGAAACGGGCTGGACTCAGTTCGGAGATACGCAAACGATTGCTGATAAAACAATTGGTAGCAATGATGCTCCGCCAATGATTATCGTTATGCCAGATGCGGGCGTATCATGGTATCAGAATTCATTTGATGGCAAAACTCGCTTTGAAGATTTCTTTTTTGAAGAATTCATCAAACACATTGACGAAACCTACCGCACTCGCCCAAAGAAAGAGTTTAGAGCAGTGGCAGGACTTTCGATGGGCGGACTCGGTACATTGCTTTTTGCCACCAAACACCCCGAAATGTTTGTAGCGGCTTGTCCGTTAAGTGCCGCAGTTTGGACAGATGAAGAGGTGGCAACGGGTAATCAAGACCAAGCACGCTACGATGCTGTTTTTGGTGATTTGTACGGAAAAGGCTTAAAAGGTAAAGACCGAATTACCGACCATTTTAAGAAAAATGCTCCGATTCATATCGTACAAAATGGTAATGCTGACGAATTAAAAAAAGTACGCTATTACATTGATTGTGGAGATGATGATTTCTTAATCAAGGGCAATATGGCATTGCACGCCGCAATGATTGATAAGAAAGTTCCGCATGAGTTTCGTGTACGTGAAGGCGGACATACGTGGTCGTATTGGCGTACAGCTTTGCCAGAGGTTCTAAAATTTGTAGGTGATAGCTTTAGGAGATAAAAATATCTAAAGATTTATGTAATGATGTGCATGGCACAGACTTCTCATATCCAGAAAAGCAAAAAGGAACACTGCTGAGGTGTTCCTTTTTTGTATATTGCTAAGAGTTAAAAAGCTGATTAATAAGCTCTTACGAGTTTACCTTCCATAAAGTTTACGAAAGCTTTATTTACAACTCGGTTTCCTCCAGGGGTTGGATAATTACCAGTAAAATACCAATCTCCAACGTGATTTGGACATGCTTTGTGTAAATTCTCAACTGTCTGATAAATCACCGAAACCTCTGCATTAAGGGTTTCTGGCGTTACGATTTTAGAAATCTTTTTCGAGATTTCGTCGTCAGTAAAGTTATCGTAAAGCTGCTTAACAAAGTTTTCGAGGTGAGCGTTCTGCGTTTGTAAAGCACCCACACATTGAGCGTAAATCTCTTGTTTTTGGTAGTTGAGACCGTTCTCTTGAAGCAATTCGAGCATTGCTCTAAACGCCACAAACTCCTTCATTTTCGACATGTCAATACCATAACAATCAGGATAACGAATTTGCGGAGCTGATGAAACGATAACGATTTTCTTCGGATTCATTCGGTCGAGCATTTTCAGAATACTCTTTTCGAGGGTTGTTCCACGCACAATCGAATCATCAATCACCACCACATTATCAATCCCTTTGCGAATCACATCGTGAGTCATCTCATACACGTGCGAAACCATCTCATCGCGTTCGTCATCATTCGTAATAAATGTACGTAACTTAACGTCTTTTGATACGATTTTCTCGATTCTCGGACGGAAAGCCATCACTTTACGAATTTCGTCGGGCGATAATTTATCCTCCAGAACCCTTTTGGTTCGCCAATCGGCCAAGTGTTCTTCGAGGCCTTCGACCATCCCGAAGAATGCCATTTCGGCGGTATTCGGAATGTAAGAGAAAACGGTATTTTCGAGGTCGTACTCTACTTCTTCCAAAATCTGTGGAATCAGCAATTTGCCTAATTCTTTACGTTCTTCGTAGATTTTAGGGTCAGAACCCCTCGAAAAGTAGATTCTCTCGAAGCTACAAGAACGTTTTTCGAGTTGTGGCATTATTTGGTATTCGCCAAATTCGCCGTGTTTATCAATGATAAACGCATGACCTGGCTGAACCTCTTTTATATCTGAGTAGTTAGCGTTGAAAGCCGCCTTGATAGCCGTACGTTCGGATGCAACTACAATAACTTCGTCATTCTCCCAGTGGTATGCCGGACGGATTCCCGCAGGGTCACGAACCACAAATGATGCTCCGTAACCAGTAACACCACACATAGCGTATCCACCGTCAAAATCACGGCAAGAGCGGTAAAGTACACGTTGCAAATCCATGTTGTCTTCGATGATGTCAGACAACGCAGGGTTTTCGTAGATTCCTTTAAAACGGTCAAAAACCCTTTGGTTTTCTTCGTCTAAGAAGTGTCCGATTTTTTCGAGAACCGTTACTGTATCGCCCTTATCTTTTGGGTGTTGCCCCAATTTGACCAATTTGTTGAATAATTCTTCGGCATTGGTCATGTTGAAGTTTCCTGCTACTACCAAATTTCGGCTTCGCCAGTTGCTCTGACGCAGCATCGGATGGCAATTTTCGATTTCGTTTTTGCCGTGTGTACCGTAGCGTAAATGACCCAGCCAAACCTCGCCGCTAAATGCCACATTTTCTTGCAACCACTGAGCATCTTTCATTTTGTCAGGATTATCTCTCAGTACTTCTTTGTACTTTGAGTTAATCTTGTTGAAGATGTCGATGATGGGGCGATTTTCGACCGAACGATAACGACTAATGTACCGATGACCGGGCGAAACTTCAATTTTGACATTAGCAACACCTGCTCCGTCTTGTCCACGATTCGATTGTTTTTCCATCAAAACGTATAGGCGATTGATGCCATAGAGCGGAGTACCATATTTGTCAATATAGTATTGGAGAGGTTTACGAAGGCGAATGAGGGCAACGCCACACTCGTGTTTGATTTCTTCGCTCATGAATTTGAAGTAGTCAATACTTGTTTAGAAATGTAAAATACTGATAATCAAATATTTAACTAATACTAAATAAGTTTTGATTAATTATTATTTGGAGTTTATTCGTATAACGCTGAATAATCAATACAAAGTTCAAAAGATTATTTCAGAATGAAAAGTTAATTTTAAGAATATGTTAAAAAAGTTTTATTAAATCTTTTTACAAGTCAGTAAACTATAAATTTTCAAATACTACTTTATGAAATCATCGCACTATTACTGGATAATTTTTCTCATAAATCTGAACAAATAACGGATAGTTTTTGCCTAATTTATTGTATTTAGCCGATTCTTCGTTGAGACGATGCTTGGTTACAAAAACTTTTAGGTTGTAATTACCCTTTCCGAGTTTCGATTGGCTGAAAACATAATTTCTTTCTTCGCCTGGGTCCATGTTATTATCGCTCAATTTCTTAGCGGTTGGATGCCACTGCCATTCTTCGCCGATTCTGTATTTTTTCGAAGAAATAGCTTTTCCGTTTTCATCAGATAACTCGAAATTTATCAAGATAAACCTCTCGGGGTCGCCCGAAGGAACACGATGCCCTGCAAATTCATTTTTAACTTTTAATGTAAAACTCAGCGAATCGGTTGCATGGATTTTTTGATTGAATTTTGCAGGATAAAAAGCTAAACCATTCTGAATCGTTGTTTTGACAGTATCAAACTTCGGGATTCCAGAACCAGTAAAAAAGTGCATGTGGCTTTTTCTTTTCGGAAAACCCTCCATCAGTGGCCTTTCGGTCTCGTTCATGTGGCAACTGATACAATTCTTTTTGCCATAAAAAGGCCCTTTTTTCCATTCATCGCCCGTTTCAAACGTACATGCCAGTGTAGGTGTGATGGTTGCGTGAGCATTATGACACGAAATACATAGTTTCTCCGATAATAAAACTGGGTCTTTTTTTACTTTGTGAGGTGCATTCAAATTGCCATTTGTACCGATAATCTCGCCATTTCTGACGTGGCAACTCGCACAAGTAATTCCTTCTTTTTGGAGTGCGGCATCAAAAAGTTCGTTTTTTTCTTTGACTGGTTTATAAATATCGCCGTTGATTAATCCTTTTATGATAAACTCTTGCTGATTTTGCAGTGGAATATGGCAATTGATACACATGAATGGGCTGGATTCTTTCTTCAATTCGGCTTGAAACTGCAAATCGGTCCATGCGTGGGCGTGGGTCGAGAGTTTCCATTCTTCGTAGTGGTTTTTATGGCAATTTCCGCAGTCTTCTGCCTTGAGCGATACCAAGCCAGCTGGTACTTTTTGGTTTGGGATGGCTTTTTCCCAACTTTTGGTGAGTGGCGTAATTTCTTCTTTTTCAAAAATTTTGGCGGTGTAAGTATAGTATATCGCAACTCCTAAAAAAATTAGGATAGATATTATCAGAAATGTTTGTTTTTTGATGAAATTCACGCCTTCAAAGTTTATATGAAGAATTGTTCATATTGTATTAACGATATTGTTATCTAAAAAGATTCCATCAAAATCAAGTTTTTTAGATTCAGCATTTAAACACTGAATCTTGAGTACATTTTATAATTACGTCTTTGATTTGTGTATTTGTCCCATTCGGACAAGATAATGGTAGTAAAGTATGCTTTTTCTTGTTTTAAGTCCCGTCAGGGACGATATGTCGTCCCTGACGGGACTTTTGAGGGAAATCATAAACTCCACTCTACCTATATTTTATCCCTACGGGATTTGTTCATATTGATTAAAGTCCAATTTTAACCAAACAATGAAAAACTACGCCGAGATAATCTACGATTTTCACCGATTTGAACAACCTCTCGAAAAAGCCGATGCCATTTTTGTTTTGGGTAGCCACGACCCAAGCGTGGCCGATTATGCCTCGCAGCTTTACCTCGAAGGTTATGCTCCATACATAATTTTTTCGGGCGGAGTAGTGAGAGTAGGGGAGTTGCGAAACGCCGAGCCAAAGACCGAAGCCGAAGCATTTTTTGATATTGCCGTAGGCCATGGTGTACCTGCTGAAGCAATTTTGAAAGACAACTTGGCGATGAATACGGGCGATAATTTCATCAAAACTAGTGAGTTGATAGAGTCTAAAGGTCTTGATTTTCAGATGTTTATCTTGGTTCAGAAACCCTACATGCTTCGCCGAACTTACGCAACAGCCAAAGTGCAATTCGCTGATAAACAGTTTATTACGAGTGCCATGCCTGATACTTACGAAAGTTACGTTGCTCGTTGTGCGGCAAATAATATATCGGAAAAACGAGTGATTGACAACATGGTCGGTGATTTACAAAGACTAATTGAATACCCAGCCAAAGGCTTTTTGGTAAGCATGGAGATTCCAGAAGATGTCATAGAAGCCTATCAGAAATTGCTCGAAATGGGTTATACTGGTCGGATGGCAAATGTTTGAGGTTCGGAAACCTCATCATTTTGAGTTCTGGATAGGAATCCAGAACCAGAGATTTTAAATATTCAAATTTTAATCTCGATTTTACATTTCCGATTCAAGATATATCTTAATATTGTGTTTTGATTCTAATTCAAATTTATTCAACCTTTATCTATGAAAAAAATCTTCATGTTACTGGCAATTTTGATTGCTAATTTTGGGGCATTTGCCCAAAACACCGATTCGAGATTTTACGAATTGCGTATTTACTACACCGAAAATGGCCGAATGGATGCCCTCATTCAGCGATTTACCAATCATACCACCAAACTTTTTGAAAAACACGGTATGACCAATGTGGGTTATTGGCTGGCAACGGCCGACCCAAACAAAATGCTTTACATTTTATCTTATCCAAATCGAGAAGCAAGAGATGCTTCATGGAAAGCCTTTGGTGCTGACCCAGAATGGAAGAAGGTGCGTGAAGAATCTGAAAAAGATGGTAAAATTGTAGCAAAAGTTGAGTCGATTTATATGAACACGACCGATTTTTCGATGAAAGTCAAGAAGAAAAACATCAAAAATCCTCCTCGTACTTTTGAATTACGCACCTATTATTGTCTGCCAAATCGTCTGCCGAATATCTTGGCTCGATTCAAAAATCATACGATTAAGTTATTTGAGAAACACGGCATGACAAATATTGCTTACTGGACAACCGTTGAGAAAGATGGTCAGCAAGCAAAACTGGTTTATATTTTGGCACACAAATCAGAAGAGGCTGGCAAGGCATCGTTTGATACTTTTAGAGTTGACCCCGAATGGATAAAAGTACGTGACGATTCTGAGAAAGATGGTAAAATTGTGGAGAAAGTAGAATCGGTTTATATGAAACCACTTGAAATCTCTAAAATAAAATAGAAGAATGGATACTGAGTGGTAAATCGTTTTTACACTCGAACTTTTTGGATTGGTTGCCTCAAAATTTATCGTGGAGCAATCAATCCAAAAAAACTTGAAACTTTTAGTAATGTTTGGTTTGAATCTTTGATAATAATTGCTACCTTTGCATCCCCAAATGGAATTTTTGTGGTAAATATTCCCGCTTTGGGTATTTCAAAACCGAATCAAAGTACTCCAAACATAAGATTTAGCAATGAAGCGTACATTCCAACCATCGAATAGAAAACGTCGTAATAAGCATGGTTTCCGTGAAAGAATGGCAACAGCCAACGGTCGTCGTGTATTGAAAGCTCGTCGTACGAGAGGCAGATGGAAATTGACAGTTTCAGACGAGAAAACGCACAAGTAATCTATTTTTTAGGTTGTTTGATTGTTTTATTGACTGAATAACAATTTTTAACGACATTCGATAAAAGCGGTTTTCGTAAGAGCGAAATCCGCTTTTTTATTTTATCTACCCAAACTAATCCTACTTTAATAGACTTACACCCATATTCATGCCGAGACCGGTGGTTCGGTAGATGTAGAGGTTATTTATCGAGTTCTGTTTAGTAAGCATCACCGATAACGATGGCTCTACCCAAAGGGCAAATCTATTACCGACGGGTTTGCTGAATCTGTAACCAATGCGAGCATTTAAGATTGGGTCGCGGAGGTCGCTAGTTTTCACACCTGCACGTAAACCCATCGAAACTGCTTGGTTTCTTTTTACATCGTACAATAAATCACTTTGCATTTCAAGATATTGCCAACGCAAACTCTCGGTTTGGGTTTTGTGAGGAGTCTCAAACTGAACCGAGTAATTATCTAATAATTTTACATTTTTTGGTTCATTAACAGCCAAAGAAGTATATTGAACCTGCGATTTTCCGCTGAAATAACTAAAAGCGGTTCGGATGCTCGTTTTCTTGGCGATTGAATAAGTAAAACCAACTTGTGCCGCAAAACCGAGCCTATCTTTGTTGTTTTGGAAGCTACTCACCACAAAATCATCGGCCGTATTGGGCGAAAACATATAGTAGTTGAGCGTTGGGGTTATGTTGGCAAAAATTTCAGAAGGAGCTACAAAAACCAATTTACGGTCGTCTTTTTCGTCGAATAATTCTGCATTCAAAGATTCATAAGTTGGAGTTTGGTTGATTAGCTTTACGATTGCTAATTCGGTTGCTTCTTTTATCTTTAATTCTTCAAGAACTACATCACTTTTTTCGGATTCGTTCAATGCGATGGATTGCAAATCCTTATCAGATTGCATCGGGATTGCAAATCCCGATGAGCTTTGTTTTGTATTTTGTTGTGTCAATGTACTTTCGGATTTTAAATCCTTATCAGATTGCATCGGGATTGCAAATCCCGATGAGCTTTGTTTTGTATTTTGTTGTGTTAAAGTACTTTCAGATTTCAAATCTGTATCAGATTGTGTTGAGATTGCAAATTTTGATGAGCTTTGTTTTGTGTTTTGTTGTGCTAATGCATTTTCAGATTTCAAATCTGTATCAGATTGCATCGGGATTGCAAATTTTGATGAGCGATTTATGTCTTCTCCTTGTTTAATTATTTGATTATCAGTAGGTTGTGTTTTGTTTTCTACTTTTGAGATAACTGTATTTTTATTGGTTTTGGTAGATTGATTGAACAAGTAAAAACTCAAAAACAGACCAATCAAAACACCCGCAGCAATGCCATATCGCCACCACACAATCGCCAAACGGCGAGTTGGTTTTTCTTCGATTCTGGCTTGGATATTCTCCCAAGCAAAATCGGCTGGTTCTTCTTCGTATGTTTGAAACCGTTTTCGGTATTCGTTTTCTAAATTATCCATTGCAATATCTTTATTATAAGCGATTTACAAAATCGCTGAACAAATGTTGTTTTTCGATTTTCTCTTTCAAAAGTTTCTTGGCAAAAAACAGTTGTGATTTTGATGTACCTTCCGAAATATTCAAGGTTTTAGCAATCTCGACGTGTGTATAACCATCAATGACATACATATTAAATACCATTCTGGCACCATCGGGTAGTTCATTGACCAAAAGCATTAATTCGGCATTACTCATTTGCGAAATAATACTTTCGCTCTCCCAATTGGGTTGATATTGTTCGGGTAACTCGTTAATATCGGTTAGATTTACCTGTTTTTTGGTAAAATCAATACAGACATTGACTACCACTCGGTGAATCCAAAAACTGAGCTGTTCGGGTTGGCGTAATTCGTGTAGATTCAAAAAAACTTTTACAAAAGCATCTTGAAAAACATCTTCGGCTTCTTCTCGGCAGCGAGTATAACGACGGCAAACGCCAAAAAAGCGACCTTTATAACGCTGATAAAGTGTCGCTTGGGCCTTCGGGTCTTTGCGTAGGCAACCTTCGTAAATCTCTCTGTCGGTCATCAACCTCCTTTTTTCATTCGGTGTGGTGGGTAGGCGTATGCGATACACCCTTATGTATCAATTTATCGTTATCGTTACTTGAGCTTTGATGAATATTTTTTCGGTACGATACAAGGCGTATTCAAAGGTATCGGAGCCTTTAAATACCCTCGGTGAGTTATAAATGATAAACTCTTTGTTGGCTTCCTTTATTATTTTTACTGTTCCGATTTGGGGATTTTTGTTGATTTTCAAAGTTGCATTTCGATACAGCGAACAGATTCGGTCGTTTTCGAGAACGTCAATTTTGAGGTCGGTTGTAGGAGTATAAGCCAAAAGATTAATGAAATCATCGGTCATTCCTTGGGTACATTCGCTGGTTTCGCCTACTACGACGGTCACTGGTGCAACTGGATTTTTTGAATTATTGACCCCGATTCGATAGAAAAATAAATCTTCACCGATGAAATCTGGATTTGGTTTATAAATCAATTTTTGATTTTGAATTTCTATGCTCCCGTTTTTAGGATTTATCTCAACTTTAAGCGAGTTTGGAGCAATCTGACTGCAAGTTTTATCGTTTTTGAGAACATCAATTTCGATATTTTTATTGACTTCGGTTTTGGCGTTATCGCCGATACAGCCTGCATTGCAGGGGAGTCCGCTTATATCAGAAACAATATTAATTTTTACGTCTTCAGTAACTGTTGTACCTGTCGGAGTCTGACCTTGTAGGGTAAAATTATCGTTGTTGCCGCTACCATTTGCCTTGTAATATACAAAGCCATTTTCTATAAATCGAGCCTCGCCATGTTTGGGTAATTGATTGATAGTGAATGATTTAATACCTTTTAATTTCTGGAAACTTGTTGGGTTTATCGAAAGAGCGGCATCAATTGTGGTATGGAAATCAGCGGTTGGATTTTCTTCGATTACCTCAACAATCGGCACGGTATCTTCTTTTGCGACATCGCACGAAGTTAACAGACCCCAAAGAGAAAATGCTATGTAAAAGTTTTTTTTCAAATCTTTTATTTTCCGATTCGAGGGCATCAAACCGAAGTTTAAAGGTGATTTATTGTACAGACAGAAAAACCGCAAAGAGGGTTGGAAAACCGAATCAATTTTTTATCAATTTTCTGCTCAATACTTTACCATTTGTTTCAATTTTTAGGTAATAAATTCCTGCGGGCAGGTGTTCGAGATTGATTTCTTTTTTATCTTGAAAATGCCATTTTTCGAGTAATTTGCCCAAATTATCACTTAAATATATGTAATTTTTGTCAATTGTTTGCTGAATGGTTTCAACCAAAATTTTTGAAGAAGTTGGATTCGGATAAATTTTAATTGTTGTATTGATTTCGTCTTCGGCCGATAAAAGTTGCTCGGCTACAATTTTGATTGTATTTGAGGTTGCAACGCAGCCAAATTTTTCGATTTGTAGCGAATAATTCCCAGTAGAATTTACTTCAAGTGTATTGAGTTTAGCATCTTTGATAGGCTTGTTGTCGAGCAGCCACTGAAAATTTGCATCGCGGCAACCTTCGGTTCGTAAGATAGTTGTTTCTGGAACAAAAAGGTTTGTCTTATTGGTGTTGATAACAGGCGGATTTATCAAAACCGCTCGATTGGTTTTGGGGTCGGCACAAGATTTTAACTGGATAAACTCCGAAAACCTTTGACAACCGTCATTGCGAGTTACTACAACCTGATAACGACTTAAATCTTTGATTATCAATTCGTTAGTCTTTTGATTTGGTACTAATACCCCATCTTTAAACCAATCGAAACGGTATTCATTACTGAAATCGGTATAGACTTTGAATGAATCTACAACGCAATTGCTACCATAACTCAAGGCGATATTTGGCGTAAAATCGGGCTTGGGAGTGAAAGTAATCGAAGGTGAAAATGCACATTCGGTATCTATATTATCAACTTTCATTCGGAGCGAATACGTGCCTGCTTTTCCTACACGGATAAAAGGAAGTGTATCGCCATCGGTTTTTTGGCCGTCTTTGTACCACTGAAAACTATTGAATTGTAGTAAGTTATCGTCTTCGACTTTAAGGACTGTTGTCTGCCCGCAAGCATCGGGTTCACTCTGAATCTTGGGTGCTTGCAAAAAGTCTTTTTCTGTGATAATTATCGTTGCCGAGCGAAACGGCATGCCGTTTTCATCGGTTGCAATGAGTTGATATTGGCCCACTGATTTTACAATCAAACTCAACTTATTGGCATTTCTGATTTCGTTTTTGTTGATAAACCACTGGTAAGTTCCACTGAAATCGGTTTGTTTGGTATCTTTTCCGACAATCGCCGAAAGCAAAATGCCTTCGCATCTTTTTCGTTGATTCACAACTACGATTCGTCCATTTGTATAAGTAGCTGATAATGAGCTAAATCGTTTCTCTTCAATGTCGATTTTTAGTGAGTAATTTCCCTCTTTTTCGAGGGTTAGTTTGTTAAAAGTTGTTGCGGTAGGGGAGTAATTCTGTTTTGCAATAAGCATACTGTCTTTGTACCATTCGTAAACGGTATTCAGCCTCGATAATGAAGATGTATTTGTTTTGTCAGAAAATAAATGAGTAATCGGAGCCTCTAAAGTATTGGGTGATGCAATGTTTAGATTAATTGTTTCATTCTGAATCTCTCGCCCAATTCTGAAATAATTACTGGTTCGAGAAGTACAATTTTGGGTTCTATATTCGTAATAGTACGTTCCGTTATCAGATTGAACATCGCCACCAATTGTCGATAAACTATTAAGAAAAAACTTTGATTGGGTTCTAATACGCTCAATTCCGTTTCGTAGTAGCTTAAAATCGTAGGTAAAGTCATTGGTGTAAGGCGTTGTAAATGCAACTTCTTGACCTTTGTACTGTACCATTTTATCGTTTTGGGCAAGGCTGTAGTTGTTCCAATTTGTACCTTGACCCACCGACCCACTAATCGAGAGGCCGCCCGTTGCTCCAGCTCTCAATACAAAAGTTAAGTTTTCGACAATACACCCATTTTGTGTCAAAGTACGCTCATATACACCAAAGGTACTGGTCTTAAAAAATTGGCTCGTGAGTCCTTCAATGACTTTATTGTCTTTTTTCCAGGTATATGCCAAATTTAAGTTGCTCTGAACTCCAACAATGACCGAATCTTGCGGACATACCCTTGAAAGAAGTTTAGAAGATTCGCTCATGATTTTGTTTGGCGAAGCCAAGACCAAACCACTTTCTATACCCGAAACCGTAGCCGAACCTTTTGCGTTTACCCTGAATCGGTAGTAGTCAGTTTTTAAATCAGCAGGGATTTCGACCTCAACGGGGCTTTTGCTTGATTTGCCGTTTAGGGTAATTATTTTTGAATTTAACGAGTCGTTTCTGAGTAAATCAACCGTAAATTCATAAGAGCCATCTTGCGGTAAATCGGTAGCGAATGGAACATTTATTTTGCTACCTACACAAAACTTTGTGGCTTCTCTGGCACCATCGGTATTGTAATTTTCAAAAGAAGGAATAAAACTTGGGGCTTGGGTTATGATGGTATTTGCTTTGGCAAACCAATTGGTCGTGTAGATTCCTTTTTGGCGATTGGTGGCCACTATCAAGCCGTCACGCTCGCGGTAGAGTACATGGTTAAAAGACTTTTCGGTGAAATCTTTTGTTATATCGGTCCATTTCGGATTTGCTCCAGAAATATCTTGACCAATCCAGATGCCGTTTGATGTCGCTAAAAATAGTGTTTTTTGAGTTGTTGAATATTCTAAATGATTGATAATCAGGTTTCTGATAGAGGTGGTGTTAATGTTTTTCCAAGATTGTCCTGTGTCGTTGGTATAATATATTTCGCCGTTTTTTGTACATATTAACCAATCTTTGTCGGTATCTGATAATGGTACAACGTAAGCTGCATTTTGAGAAAGCGGAGTTGAGATTGCAGTAAATTGAGCAAACGAATTCTTATACAAACTCGGGTTTTTGATTAGGGCAACACTGCCATCACTAAAAAGAATTGAGATTGATTTTGTGATGTTGTTTTGAGCAATGTCAACCGCTGATTTTGAATAAAAGGCATTATCGGGAGCAATGACCGACTCGCTTCTTACATTGTTTTGCTCGGTGGTGTATTGCACTACTTTTTTTAGGCCATTTCTATCGTATCTGATATAACTCAACGCATTATTAATCGGGATAATTTCTTCGGCTGGATAGATGAGTTTATTATCAATTTTTAGCTCGATATAATTGCTATTGCCGAGGTAAGTAGTACTTTCAAAATCTCGTATAAATCGGTATTCTGAAAGCTGATTCGGGTAAATTATTCCGTAATTTGAAGAAATATTGCGTAGAGAGAATAGATTTTTGGTTGAAATACCCTGAATAAAATCATCGCCCGAAATATCCCTTACGGCTGCCATTTTAAACTCGGTTTCGATTCCGTTATTGCGAGGTTCGAGTGGAAAATCACTGGCGTTTTTTCTCAAGAAAACCCCATCGGCGGTGGCAAATATCAATTCTTCTCCTGCAAAAACTACCTCCTTTAAATTCGCAGGGAAATTGAATGAACGGAAGGTCACGCCTGCATCCGACGAAAAAGTTTTGTTTGCGGTAATAATCCGACGGCGGTTGGGTACAAATCCGTAGTAAATCCCTTTATCGGTTATGTAAGAGCTAAACTGCTCGAAAAATGTATCATTTGCAATAAAACCTTCGCTCAATGCTTTATCGAGGTCGATTTTTTGCCAATTTGTGTAAGGCGATTCGGTCGAATAAATATCATCCAGTAATCTAATAAAAATCTTATTGTTATCGCCGACCCAAAAATTGGCGATGTTATTGAAAGACGATACATTGGCATTTACCCAAACTTCACCACCGTTATCCGAATACATAAAAGTGCCATTACTCAGAGCAATCACCAAACGTCCACGTTGCGAGATTTTGAGGTTCTCGATTAAATTATTCGAGATTTCGGGTACTGCAACATTGCTCCAAGTTTTGCCGTCGTCGGTACTTTTGAGAAGGAATTTTTGTGAATTGAGTACGGCAAAAACAATATTCGGAGAATTTGGCTGAAAAACTATCTTTTTAACATCGAACTCAATCGGTAATTCACTCCACCTACTATCGGGCTTTCGGATTTCTCGATTGATAACCACCTGACCACTCGCAGTAACGCCCCAAATCGTATTTTCGAAGGGGTCGTTTGGGTCGGAGGCTATGTCGGTAATACTTTTTCCATCTAACTTCACATTCGTTGGGCCACGGAATTCCCACTTGAGTTTGGCTGGGTCGGTTGACTGAGCAAAAATGTTTGAAGTTATGAATAGAAATAATAGTAGTCTTTGCATTCTCAGAAGTTTGAACTTGTGGATATGACTAAAATTTTGGCTAAATGGTTGGAACGTAGCGGCGTATAGCATTCGCCCACATTACACTAATCCTTCTTTTAATAAATCGTGCAAATGTACAAAACCGAGTACTTTTTTGGCATCGGTCACAACCAACTGCGTGATGTTTTTGCTCTGCATTAATTCTAAGGCATAAACTGCGTAGTCATCATCGGATACCGTTTTTGGGTTAACAGTCATGATTTCTTTGGCAGTGAGATTCGAGAAATCGTTAAAACGATTCAGCATCCTACGCAAATCTCCATCCGTAATGATTCCGAGCAATTCGTCCGATTCGTTTATAACTGCCGTGCAACCCAGTCTTTTTGAGGTCATTTCGAGAATCACCGCTTGAATATTGGCCGTTTCCGGAACTTTCGGAATCGCGTGATTTGGATAAATATCTTTTACTTTTAAATACAGTTTTTTGCCCAAACTTCCGCCTGGGTGATATTTGCCAAAATCTTTACTTGTAAATTCTCGCATTTCGAGCAAGCACATCGCCAGAGCATCTCCAAGAGCAAGGGCAACCGTTGTAGAGGTTGTCGGGGCGAGGTTGAGCGGACAAGCCTCACGTTCGACAAAGGCATTAAGTACAAAATCGGCTTGTTTGGCAAGGTAAGACTTGGTATTGCTCACCATCGCGATTAATTTATTCCCTGTACGTTTGAGTAGCGGTACAAGCACTTTTATTTCGGGCGTATCGCCACTTTTTGAGATACAAAGTACCAAATCGTTGCTCTGAATCATCCCCAAATCGCCATGAATTGCATCGGCAGCGTGCATAAATAGGGCAGGGGTACCGGTCGAATTCATCGTTGCTACAATTTTCTGGGCAATTATGGCACTTTTACCGATACCAGTAACCACGAGCCTACCGCTTGAATTCAAAATAGCATTGGCACAATCTTCAAAATCTTTGTTGATGAATTGTTGGATATTCAGGATTGCATTGGCTTCATCTTGCAAAACTTTTTTTGCAAGCACACTAATATTTTTTTCAGTTTTCAAATTCAGTCTTAATTTTATAATCGAAATGCAAAAATACGAGAATATTTTGGGGTTTTTGTTGATTTTTTGATTGAATTGATGATGAATCGGAGGCTGGCATGAGGAAGTGTAAAGTAATATAAGAAAGTTTTAATAGGACTTTTCAAAGAAAGATTTGAGTAGCCTATGCCTCACAAAATTTTTTTCATTTTGCATTCTGAATTTTTTATTAATTTCGATTTATGAATTTTAAAAAGACAACACAATTAATTGGTATCCTCAGAAATTGTATATGATTTTTTTTATCTGATTTTGAATCATAAAAAAAGTGTATATTAGCAAAGTGAATTTCCTAAAATATCGAGAATCCGATTCCACTAAAATACCCGTTTAGCGAGAGAGTTTATGGTAGAAACAGCAGTACAGCAGTCATTAAAAGAAAAACTAAAAGAAATCTTTGGTTTCGACACGTTTCGTGGCGAACAGGAAATTATTATCAATAACATCACCGAAGGCAAGAATACCTTTGTAATCATGCCAACTGGTGCTGGTAAGTCTTTGTGCTATCAGCTACCCGCAATGGTGCTTGATGGTACGGCGATTGTTATATCTCCGCTCATCGCCTTGATGAAAAACCAAGTGGACCAAATGACGGCTTTTGGGATTAATGCTCAGTTTTTGAACTCGACATTGAACAAGGCCGAAATGACGAAGGTCAAGAACGATGTACTTAGTGGCGAATGTAAACTACTTTATATCGCACCCGAGTCGTTGACAAAAGAAGACAACCTCTCGTTTTTGAAAAAAGCAAAGTTATCATTTGTAGCGGTAGATGAAGCCCATTGTATTTCGGAGTGGGGACACGATTTTAGACCAGAATATCGACGAATCCGTAGTATTATTGACGATATAAATCCGAATCTTCCGATAATCGCCCTGACTGCCACTGCAACGCCAAAAGTTCAGCAAGATATTAATAAGAATCTCGGAATGGATGAAGCAACGCTCTACAAGTCTTCATTCAACCGTAAAAACCTCTACTACGAGATTCGCCCGAAGATAGATTCTAAAAAGCAACTCATCAAATTCATCAAGACGCACAAAGGCAAGTCAGGTGTTGTTTATTGTTTGAGCCGTAAGAAGGTAGAAGAAATCGCCGAATTATTAGCGGTAAACGATGTAAAAGCATTGCCTTACCACGCAGGGTTGGATTCGGATACCCGAATGAAAAACCAAGATGCGTTCTTGAACGAAGAAGCCGACGTAATTGTGGCAACGATTGCTTTCGGGATGGGAATCGACAAGCCAGACGTGCGTTTTGTGATTCACTACGATGCACCAAAATCGCTCGAAGGTTATTATCAAGAAACGGGTCGTGCGGGCCGTGACGGACTCGAAGGAAACTGTATCATGTTTTACAGTTTTGATGATATTCAGAAACTTGAGAAATTTAATAAAGATAAAACCGTAACCGAAAGAGACAATGCCCGTGCGTTGTTGATGGAGATGGTTGCGTATGCCAATTTGGGCGTTTGTCGTCGTCGTCAGTTGTTGAGCTACTTCGGCGAACACATGGAGAAAAATTGTGGTTTTTGTGATAACTGCTTGAAACCAACCAAGACTTTCAAAGTTGAGGATGAGGCAGTTTTGGCACTAAAAACCATTTTAGCCGTAAACGAACGCTTTGATATTCAGCATATTTCGGATGTTTTAACAGCCAACGAAGCAAATCCTTACGTAAAAAGCTATGAGCATCATAAATTGGATGTTTACGGAAAAGGTAAAGGGATTTTAGGTGGTGCAGTTGAAGAGGATGACGACGAAGAAGAAGAGGAGGTAGAACTGGAGATTGAATTGGATGATGAAGATGGAGAAGAAACAAAACCAGTTGCCAAAGCACCAAAACCAGTTAAGAAAGAAGAAAAGAAAGAAACCAAAAAAGGCAATCAGCAGACTGCTGGCGAACGTTGGGTTTCGATTCTCCGTCAGTTATTAGTTTTTGGGTATATTGAGAAAGACATCGAAAGCTACGGTGTTGTGAAGGTTTCTGAAAAAGGTCGTAAGTTTATCGAAGATTCGTATTCGATTACGATGTCGGAAGACCATAACTATGAAAACACCGAAAGCAGCGATGATGATGAGATTCAGACATCGGCTCCTGGAAGTGGCGGCGGTGGAGCATTCGACGACGCTCTTTTTGAATTGCTCAAGGCACTTCGTAAAAAAATTGCCAAAGAGAAAAACGTACCGCCATACGTGGTTTTCCAAGACCCTTCGCTCGAAGAGATGGCCACAACTTACCCAACAACTCAGTCTGATTTGGCTCAAATCAACGGGGTCGGAATGGGGAAAGTGCAGAAGTTTGGAAAACCATTCTTGGAATTAATCTCGAAGTACGTTGATGATAACGAGATAGAAACAACCAAAGATTTGGTTGTGAAATCGGCAGTGAATAAATCAAAAACTAAGATTTATATCATTCAGCAGATTGACCGTAAGATTGACCTCGAAGAAATCGCCGAATCGAAAGATTTGACGATGCAAGAGCTTATCGAAGAAATTGAGCATATTTGTTATTCGGGTACAAGGCTAAATCTTGATTATTACATCAATCAAGTAATCGACGAAGACCGCCAAGACGACATTTATGAATACTTTATGAGAGCCGAGACCGATAATATCCGTACTGCAATCCAACAGATTGGCGATGATGATATTACCGAAGAAGAACTTCGCCTGATGCGTATCAAGTTCTTGTCTGAAATGGCAAACTGATAAATGGAGTTATTTTTAAATCGTTAATGGTTGGTTTTAGAGAATCAACCATTAACGATTTTTTTATGATTATACTTTTCGATTAGCAGGTATGCTCCATTTTGAGAAGCAATATTGAGTACATCCGTTTCACAAAGCGACTCAATTCTATTTTTTAGGTCATTATCAGAGGTTGTTTTACCTATTTCTGCATCAAATATTGCGATATTCTCAATTGCATTTTTGATTATTCGAATCAACTGGTCAAAATTACTCATAGTCAAATTCGTATCGCCCAAATAGTTTTCGAGTCTTGCTCCTTTTCGGTATTGAGGGTAGTTTTCTAATCCCATAAAAGATAGCATCCAATCTTTGTTAAAATGCCCAATGGCCTTACATATACCAACGTAGTCGGCTATGAGTTCATCGTGTAGGTTGTTTGAGGCACAGCCGTATCTTTTTAGGGTGTAGAGGTGCGAGCATTCATGGTGAAGCCTAATAGAATAAGAAAACGACTGCCAAACATCCTCTGGTAATCCCAAACTCTCAGCAGGTAGATTACTATATGACTTTGTACTCAAGATAATTACCTTATCTTTGAACAAACTCGGATTTGGTAAAACATTCCTCGAAAACTCTTGATTCCAGTCACCTAACGGGTTATTTGCTAACCATTTATTCCTCAAAGTGTGTATTCTATCCCAATTATTTAGGCTATTAGCCAATAACGCACCCATTGATTTTGGAACATTGACGGGATTATTTTTATGAATGAAGCATTGTATGATTTTTGTAAAGTCTTGGCTACCAGCCACTTTGATAACGGGGATACGTCCGGCAAAACCATCATGGATTTCAAGTTCAATTCCCGCAGGATTGTTAAGACCAAGATTTGATTCTAAACCTTCAACTTTGCCTTTCAAGACAGCGTTGATGTAATCTTGAGTTTTGTTAATTTCATTTTCTATCGGAAAGTTTAGCTGAGGATAGCATTGCCTAAGTACTTTAAACGTTCCGTTTGCTTTAGCATCCGCAAAGTATCGTTCCCAATCTTTGATAAATGATTCTTCCTCAACTAAAATGGATTCTTTTTTATCGGACAAACTAAACTTGTTACTGAAATACTGCTTCAATTCGTCAGATAAATCGAATTCGTTTTCGACCAATACTTCATGGGTAGAGCTAACGTCTATCATATTTTACGCAATTTGTCGTTTAGCAAGTTGAGCAAATAGAGCATCTTTTTCCATCAATTCATCATAAGTACCAGACTCTACAATTGTGCCTTTATCCATTACATAGATGCGGTCAGCGTTTTTGATTGTACTGAGTCGGTGTGCGATGATAATTCGGGTAGCTTGGAGTTTATCCAAACTCTGCGAGACGATGTTTTGAGTGCGGTTATCTAAGGCACTTGTTGCCTCATCCATAAACAAAAGTCTCGGTTTATGCACAATGGCACGGGCAATCATCAGTCGCTGTCTTTGTCCACCAGAGAACGTGCCTGCCCCTTCACTCACGACGGTGTGCATCTCCATCGGCATCTGCTTGATGTCCTCTTCCATACCTGCCATGCGAGCTGCCTCCCAAGCATCATCGAGAGATAATTCAGAATTACCCACGATATTCTGATAGATACTGCCAGACATCAACGAGCCGTTTTGTAAAACAACCCCAATTTGTCTTCTGACTAATTCTTTATTCATAGAATCAAATGAATCTCCATCGTAGTAAATTGACCCTGTTTCAGGTTTTTCAAAACCCAGCAGTAATCGCATAATGGTAGATTTACCACAACCCGAAGCCCCTACAAAGGCAACCATTTCACCTGGTTTGATTTTAAATGATACGTCGTTCAAAACAAGTGGTTGTTCGGGATTATACCTAAACGATACCGAGTTCATTTCAATTTCTCCTGCCAATTCACCGGGGTCGATGCTCTGCTCGGCCGATTCGGTTTCTTCTTCTAAAATTGGCTTAACACGTTCGTAAAGCGTAACAACATTGAGCGATGTAATCAAGGCCATGCTCAATCTTAGGCTGTCGCTTAGAAATTGATTGAACGACGTGATGAATGCCATGAATGCTCCTACCGTCAGCATACTCGTTGCGGCATCCGAGTTTAAAACTGTGTAATAGAGAAATGAGAAAAAGAAAATGCTGGTAAGTAGCGGGTAAGAGGCGTTGAATGTTTCAACAAAGTTTTGGTAACTTCCCGACATAAAACCCAATCTTTTTAGTTTTGAGAATTTATCGGCCCAAAGTGTGAATACGCGACGTTCGCCGCCCGTGATTCTGATTTTGGTAATACCCGAAAGAAATTCAAACAGAAAACCTTGAATATCGCCCTGATATTTAGAGATTTCTCTATCGGATTTTAGTTTTAGCCAACCCATTGAAATCATAAAGGCAGCGGCAATAACCCCTAAACCTACACCAACCCAAGCCAATTTTGAATCGTAATAGAATAATAAGATTAGGTTTACGAATGAGAAGGCTCCGCTCAGAACGGCTGTCATTAAAGTGCTTGATACAATCTGACGGATGGCATTGATACTCAAAACCCTGTTTGTGAGGTCTCCAGCCGAATACTTTTTGTAGAATGTAACTGGGAGCCTAAGCATGTGGTCCATGACGCCTGCTTGTAAATTGATACTGGATTTTGATTCTAATCGCAATTGGAGTACACCTTGAACCAATTGTAAACCAGCCGTTACCAAACCTATGATTATCATAATGGCAAATACCTCTAAATGCAATGACCTATCGGCGGTTGGGATGACGTCATCGTACATCATTCCTGATAAAATAGGGACTAATAAGCCAATCAGACTACCCGCAAATGCTGCTAAAATCAGAACTTTTGCATCTTTTTCGACTCCTTTGATGGCAAAACGGATAACTTTTTTTATTGAAGTCATTTTTCCATCGAATCCCGAGAAAAACATATAGGCCATTGGCTCTAATGTTTCGGCGACTTCGTAAGTTACCAATGTTTCGGTGCCAGTCGATAAGTCTTTCAAGACGTATGTCTGAGAGTTTTTCTGTATCAATGCAACGGGAGTCTTCTCTTTTTTTGTAAATGCCAAAAGGTGTCCGTTTTCTTCTTTCCACCACACATCTCTCAAGATAACCCTGCGGATTCTTAGTTTTGAACTTTTGGCGATAACGTATAATTGATTTGTTAAACTATTTTGGTAAGAATCAATGTGCTTTGGTTCTTCGAGTTTAAATCCGAGCTGGTCGCCTATTAGTTGGCAAGTTGAAAAAAGAACACTCTGCTTTTTGGATTGATTATTGACAAAAGTAGTTGGAGCTTCGCCGTTGCCCGATACAATAGATTTTATCTTTTCTAAAGTATTTTTGAGGCTTTCTTCTTCAATTACCAATTTTTCGGCAAAGTGGTTACTTTCTTCACATTTGTGTGCTTCTATGATTTTATTGAGTTGAGCAAAAAAGTAAGCCTCTAACTTGCTTAGCGAAAGCATGAAATATACATCATCTTTTAGCAAGACTTCTCTAGTACTCAATACTTCAATCTCGGTATCGTCGCTTGCCGCTTTTATCCAAAGTTTATTTGAGACCGGTGCGAGAAAATAAGGGTATTTTTTGTAAGGGATGGGTGTACTTTCAGAATAAACATCAATGTCTCCTTTCAAGAGGTGAATCCAATTGATACCACTCGACGGAAACGCAATTGCATCTTTCTCTAATTTTACAGTTGTAAACTCATCTATGGCGGTATAAACTCTCGGACTATTCGCGTTATTAAATACCGATGAGGTCTTCAGAATCCACTTATCAATCATACTTTTCAGAAAGAAGTGGTCCATATCGAGAAGTGCGAATTTCTCAATTGCCATGAGTGTTGCATAGCTCGAAACCACAACTAGCCTTGCGTCTTCGGGGCAATTTTTGGGCAATAGACTAAACAATATCTCACCTTTCTTGGCCGAATAAAGATGTTTTAGTGGCATCAAATATTCGCCATCTTCTCCTACTTTCGTGTAGAAAACATTTACTTCTCCAGAAAGAATCATCCAGAATTTTTCTGAATCATTTAAGATAAGAGGGTTTTCGACTCCGATATATATTTTTTCTTTTGAAGACATAACTGTAAAATTTTATTTTGTTTCGATTAAGTGGGCATATACACCATTTTTGTTCATCAATTCTTGATGTGTTCCTCTCTCAACGATTTTTCCGTATTCCATCACGATGATTTCGTCGCAGTCAATAATTGTACTGAGTCGGTGAGCGACAATCAGGCAAGTACATCCTCTTTTTTTGATATTATCCATCACAATTTTCTCAGCAGTGGGGTCTAATGCACTGGTGGCTTCATCCATAATCAAAATAGACGGATTCGTGGCCAATGCTCTCGCTATCTCTAATCTTTGGCGTTGCCCGCCGCTGAAATTTGAGCCACCTTCGAGTACTCCGCTATCGTAAGCATCTTTTCGGGCGGCGATGATGTCATGTATTGCTGCATCACGAGCCGACTGAATAATGTGTTTATCGGATATAGTTGAGTCCCAGAAAGCAATGTTTTCTTTGATTGTACCATTAAAAACCAATACCTCTTGGTCTATTACTGCCAAAGACTCAGTAATGATGTGTCTCGGAATCTCGCTTTTGGGTTTGCCATCGAAAAGTATCTCACCTGACCAAGGTTGGTAAAGCCCCGAAGCGACTTTTGCAATGGTAGATTTGCCACTACCCGAACCACCAACCAAAGCCACTCTGCTTCCGGGTTTTAACTTCAAACTAAAGTTTTCGACCAACGGTGCCATGGTTGTGTTGTACCCGAAAGTTACATTCTTCATCTCGAAGTAGCCTATCAACTTATTATTGACCGTAACTTTTGGCTCAGTTTTGACCTCAGTATTTGGTTTGTTTTGGAACTGGTCGTCGAGTTCGTAGTTCATTACATCATCAATACGCCCCATATCGCTTTCGGTTTCGTGCAGTAGCGACCCTACCGAAATAAGTTGATTTACTGGCGAGATGAAATTATTCATCAAGTAAGTAAATGCGACCAATGCTCCCAGCGTCATGACTCCGTCCATTATTCTCAATGCACCAATTCCTAAAATAAGCGTTGTTGTGAGGGATGTTAGTAGCGGAGGTATAGCATTGAGCCTAATGGTGAGCCAACCTAATTCTTGCTGTGCATTAGTTACTTTTGCTAAATATCCAACCCAATTTGTAAAGAAGTCATTTTCTCTGCCCGATGCCTTGAGGGTTTCTATCATACTGATACCCGAGGTGGTTGTACCGAGTAGTTTGCCGCTTTCATTGCTCAATCGGCGGTTTCCGTCTTTTCTGGCTCTCGATACGTATTGAAGCACCGCTACGTTGAGACCCGCCATAAATATCCCGATTAGTGTGAGCGGAACATCGTACGAAAACATCAGAAACGCATAAAATATTACTACGATGACGTTTAAGGCTGCATTGGCGAGGTTTCCACTGAGTAGCTTGGCAACTTTATCATTGAGTGAGACTCTATTGCCAATTTCGCCGCTGTAACGCTGGGTGAAAAAGGCGATTGGCAAATGAAAGACATGCCACAGAAACTTACTCGATGTTGCCAGAGCCAGCTTGGTTTCTAACTTGAGCAAATAGTACTGCTGTATGTAAACCAATGCCGAATTGATTATCAGTACTGCCCCCATGACTAGCAGTAGCGGCATTACGAATCCTGAATAACCATTTACCAAGTATTTATCGATGAATATCTTGATGAATGACGGAATAACTAAACCCGGAATCACTAAAAAGAGGCTTACCAAAATGATATAGGTAATGCTCAATTTTGAATTTGAGATTCTGGATGCCAAAGAGGCCATCAAACCCCTTTTTTCATTGCCTTTTTCAAAATTTGGCCCTGGTTTGAATGTAAGTACAACCCCAGTGTAAGACTCATCAAACTCTTGATGCGTAACTTGGTATCTGCCCTGTGCGGGGTCGCTCAAGAATACCTTATTTTGTGTGAAACCCTCTAAAACCAAAAAGTGGTTGAAGTTCCAGAAGATAATGGCAGGAGTTTGGATTTGCATCAATTTTTCGATTGACTTAGCGTAACCTTTTGCCTCCAATCCAAACTCTTTTGCTGCTTTGATGATATTGGTTGCCTTTAAGCCATCTCTCGAAACCCCGCAGGCTATTCTTAGTTTTTCTAATGGAACGAATTTTCCGAAATGTCCTAAAATAATACTTAAAGCGGCAGCCCCACACTCCACACTTTCCATCTGCAAGACAGTAGGCACTTTGACCGGTCTTGCCTGTTTATCAATTACAAATTTTGTATTATTTCCCATTTTAATGCAAAGAATAGTAGTTTTAGAACATCATTAGCGGTGCCGAACATTGACTATTCAAATATTCGGATTTGAAATGCGTTCAGAATCTTTTTGGTTAGTACAAATCAAAAAACTTTTTGAAAGCTGGCACTACGATTGCCACAGGGGTTTCTTGCTTAATCGTAATCTGACCAGTGCAAGAGGTTCCTTCTTTTATTGCGATGTCGGGTCCTTTTGCCGATGTCCATTTGAATCCACTGTACGAATTGGCATCTTCTTCAAATTCTACATGAACCTCAAAGAGTGGCCCACCAGACAAAATCCCTTTTACTAATTGGTCGTTTTTGACAGAATTCATCATACCTTGTTGGGTAATCGGGAAGTCTGAAACATACGTAACTCTTCCTTTGATGAATCCGAATTCTTGTGGCTGAACGGTTGAGGGTACTACAAATGCCTCCATATCTTTTTTAATCTTTTTACCATCTTGTGATGGAATATAAAGCACGCCTTTTAGCTTGGCTTGTCTCTCACTTTTCAAGTTTTTCAACTTAAATAGCGGGCTACCAGGGTTAACAACAACACCAGCATCGGTCAATACCTCAACCACCTCGCCATTATATGGGCTTCTGATGTTTGTCTGCGTATCATAGCGTTCGGTCAAGAATTGCAGGTTTCGCTCCGATTCGGCAATTCGCTGATTCTGAAGTGTGATTCGTTGTTTTAAATCAAACCCAATGTTATGCTCACGGCTCGATGTTTCAACCATCTGTGCTTTGAGGCGTTCAATCGTATTTTTAGAGGCATCAATTTGCTGCTTTGTATTGGCCACTTGAGCTCGAACAATTAGGCCTTTTTCGAGTAGATTATTTTCAGCATCTAACTGATTATTGAGAAATGCCAATCTTTTTTTCTCAGCCTCGATTTCGCCTTGAATACTTACACGGCTTTGGTTCAATAATTCTTCTTGGAGCTGATTGCCCTGACTACCGTAAGACGTGATTCTTCCGAGTTCAAACTTGCGGTCGGCTAATACGGCTTTTGCGTCTTCAATTTGTTGGTATAGTTCGGGCTGTTGAATCGTTGCAATGATGTCACCTTCTTTGACTTTATCTCCGATGGCTACTTGTAGCTTGATTAACTGTCCGCGTGAAGTAGAAACTACCTCATGAACCTCTCCGCCGAGTACAACCCCAACAGCGTTGAGTTTAGTTTTAACTCTACCCAAAATAGACCATGCTATTCCGGTTCCTAATGCTAAAGAAATCGTAACGAGTGCTATCCACGCTTTTGGACCTGTTACTTTGATTAATTGGTCTAACTTCTCTGGTGTCGAAAGTTTTTCTAAAGCCGACTTTCTGAAAAAACCTGCTGCCATAATTGTATATTTTTTTATTAATTATCGGTATTCGGAATACTGTAAAATGACTGACGGTCTATCGTGAATCCGTTGTTCTCGGGGCTTATCAAAGTGCCTGTTTCGTGTCTGAGTACGATGAGCGAATTAGCAAATTGCTGATAGGCCTGCAAGTATCTCAACTCGGCGGATGTCAGACGTTCTTGAAATAAAATAAGGTTTAATATGGTAGTCAGTCCGGTTTGGAACTTCACCTGCTCATCTTTGAAAACCTGTTTGTAATAGTTTAGAGCTTCTTCCGATTTCTTCAAAGCTAAAACACTGTTATTCAGATTATTGATAGAATTGCTGATGTTAAGTTCAACATTTCTTAGAAGGTTGTCGTTGTAAACCTTTTGGTCGTTGATAGCCACATTGCTTTTCACGAGGTTTCCTTTGGCTACATCATTACTAATCGGAAAAGAGAACGTCAATCTTGCTCCAATACCTGTGTTTCGCCCTTGGAAGTTAGTTAGTGTCGAAAATACTTCTCCAAAGCCATTACCCATACTCACACCACCGTAAGAGGCAAATCCTGTTAAATCCAATTGTGGTTTTACATTATTTTCGGCCAATTTGTATTGAACATCCAAAGCCTCGGCCAGTTTTCTTACTGCTTTTAAATCACCTCTTCTTTCTTTGGCAATTTTGATAAAGGTATTTTTATCTAAATCATTTTTGTAGGCCGATTGCTCAATCGTAGGGAAATCGTTAAGCGGAGCATCAATCAAAATACTTTCTTCATTGTTTAGGCCAATTACCCTACCTAAATTCAGTCTTGCTTGATACAAACTCTGCTCGGCCAAAATAGTTAGTTTTTCTTGATTGGCTAAATCGGCATTAACCTGAATAACATCTCCTGCAGGTTTTTTATCGGCTCTGACCAATTCGTTGGTGATACTCAAAACATTTCTTACTCGGTCTTCGTTTTGTTTATAAATCTCTAAGCTCTTGTAAGCTGTGTAGTAATCCCAGTAGGCAAGCCCAATCTGTAGGAGTTCGTATGAGTTGGTGAATTCGTTATATTTCTTTGAATTTTCTATATAAAGATGTGAAACTCTCTCAAAAGCGGTAGCAATATTACGCCCTTTACCTCTAAATAATGGTTGGGTGAATGATAGGCTAATAGCACTTGAGTGATTCCCAAAATAAGCACCCACATTTTCGTTGAAGCTATCAAAGGGAAAATTGTTTTTGTTGAGACCGTAATTTAAACTGACTGCAGTCAATTGCCCTGTGCGAAGCCTTTTTTGTAGCCCAACCGAGTAGTTGATAGTATTTGTATTCAAGATTCTATCAATAAACTGATTTCTGGGGTCGGCTTCAAAAAGGTTATTGCGATTATTGCGAAGTGCCAATTCTGAAAAAGAACTGATATTGAAAGCACCTTGCTGAATCTGCAAATTAGCCTCTGCACTCTGAATCGAGTAAAAACTCCTCTTAATAATGGGGCTTTTATCAAAAGCTCTTTGCGAGAGTTCGATTAAATCACATTTGATTTTCGACTGTCCGAATAGGCTGCCGAAGCAAACAACTAAAAGCAATATGAGTAAAGTTCTACGCCACATCTTTGTGATTATTAAATACTGATTACCTATTTCATTTTGTGTTTTGGTAGGATAATTACCCAAAAATTCGTCGCAATTCCTGAATTTTAGAAAACAAGAACCCTCGCCAGATACCTTTTGAGTAACTGTTAATTTTGAGTAATTATCCAATGCTAAAAGAATGATGATATGGATGACGCCCTGGTGATTGTTAATCAATCGCCAATGGTGAATTTGCAATCAATACCATTTCATTTTGTTGATATTTTCAGTTTTCTATCAATGTCCCCGATTCGTTTAAATAAATGAGACTATTGTATCGTGTATTGGTGGTGGATTTGAAGTTACGATTTTAGAATACTGAAAATGGGTAATTTATCATAATGGTTGTGTCAAACAATTTCGAATAAATGGCTGTTTGGCCTTGGTTTAAGCGGCACGAACCTCCGAAAACTTGTGAAGGATTTTTCCGAAGCGAGCACCTGCTTGTGAAACCCCATCCAACACATTTGTATCAATTAAGTCCTCTTCCTCAGGGTTTCCGTACCCTAACTGGTCGGTTGTCTTACGGAGGCGGTTCGATAAAAATAACGCAAGTGCATAATAGAAATTAGACCTGAACTCCATGTTGGTAGCGAGTCTATTCTCGATAGTTTTGCGTGTGATTTGATACACAGTAGTAGGTCTTGTAACAATCACAGAAACCGATGGGGGACGTGACTCTAAAAAGGACATTTCGCCGACAATCTCGCCTGTTTCTAATTTGGCTACACACTCATCGTTGTTACCACAAACTGCCAACTGACCCGATAACACAATGTAAAGGCTATCAATGAATTCGCCTTTGTTGATTAGCCTATCGCCAGTTTCAAGTTCTAACTTATTGCCATTGTTGAGCATCCACTCAACATCTCGGTCGTTTAATTGACCTAAGAAGAAAAGTACCCGTTTCATAAGTTTATTTTAATTATGTTGCTAAATTATTTTATTTTGAGCTGATAATCTTGACAAAAAAACCGTGATTACTGACTTTAGGTATATTTTTTTTGTAATGAATCGTACAATGATTCATAATCTGTCAGAATGGGTGTATCGGCTGTATTTTCTTTGGTTTTCTTAGATTTTTTTTTTGAATACCCAGTCCACCGTGTTGTGGTTTTATTGGTATATTGATGTACAGATAGTCAGGGTCTGACTGGTCAGTTACCTTGATTTTTTTGCCAATTGGGAGTTTTCTACCGAAAAACTTTTCTAAGGTTTCTTCAGGATTCGTAATCAATAACTTCTTGAAATCTTCGTTTTCCCAGGCTTCAGCTATTATTCTGAAGAAAACCTCTTGCCCTTTTTTTTGCTGCTCAGTTAGACTCATAATCTTATTTATTTTTACTTTTTGATTGCGTTTACTTAACGCAAAGAATTCAGCAGTTCTTTTGGAGAAACGTTATATTGCTCAACAAACAGCCTCGAAAAATAATGTACATCGTTGTATCCGACCGCATAGGCAATTTGCGAAATAGAACGCTCGAAGTAATTATCAATCATTTTCTTTGCTTTGTGCAGACGTAAAATCCTAATATACTTATTTGGTGTTAAATAAACCAAATTTGCAATTTTTCGGTGTAATTGTCTTTCACTCACTGCCATTTTATACGACAGGTCGTACAAATTTAGAAAATTTTGATTTATTGAGCCATAAATTTCTTTTTCGAGATTCATCAACCACTCTTGGTCGAGCTTGGTTATTTTTTGGGGCTTGATTTCATCGGTGCACATCTCTCTGACGTTCACATTCGACTCATATATTTCAAATATATCGGGCTGTCCTTTAAATGTCAGGTTAAGGGCTTTAGATTTAGCCTTGAGCATGATGTCTTCGATGATGTCGTTTATCTCTTTTGTGCTTGTAAAGATTATCTCATCCGTTGTTGCTTTATTATAAATGGTACTGTTTTGGCTAACACTCATGATATTCTCAAGCGGGTTTTTGATATTCATGACTATTTGTTCCAAAACATTTGGCGATGACCAATCAATTTTAAGGTTATTTGGAGTGTTCATTTCTGTAAGCTTATAAAGTATTGATTAGCAAAACATTACTTTGTTGAGGTTACCAAGTATTTATTACTTTCGTAAAATCCTTTTAGGCCAGCCGAACTCATTGAGACCGGAATTGTCTCTGAGCCAAGATAATTTATCGGCTTTCCGATTACTTGCGTTTCGATTCCCATCAGGTTCATAACCCTCAAGAGCTTACTATCGCATTCGGCAAATGCAACGCTATTTTTTTCTTTGCAGATGGGCGTGATGGCGTGTACCATTAATTTCTTAAATAGAGTTTTGTCATCACTTTTTTTGCTCGTGGCAAATCTGCCGATGTGCCAGATAGAAGATACACTATTTTGGTTTTCTAATGTATCTAAGGGATTGATATTAAAAATTTTTTGAATGGGTAGGGTAGTTTTATAGTCCCATTTGATAATCCTGATTGAGCCTTGAATATTGCCAGACGAATCTTTGGCAACAAAGTATTTAGAATTTTTTGAGTACTTCAACTCATCATGGCAAATATCGGCTACATCATTTTGTAGTTCGATACTTTGAGCGTTTTCACAATGATGGTTGAAATTTTCTTCTACTACAAATTTGGCTAAATCGGTGAGTAAGTTCAACTCTAATTGCCCAAGATAACTCTGAGTAATAATCATAGTGATATAATGATATTTTTTTGTGTTTATCCTTGACAAATCTATTTCTTGAAATTGATAATTACACTACCCAAAATTGTAGTAGTTGTCTGAAAATCAAACAACTACACTTTTGGGTAGGTGTACTATTGTTGTGATATAGAAGCAATCAATAACCGTCTAAAACAATTGTGTTTATATTTGTGTTTAATCATTTTACTGTGACCCAAAATTTAAATTAAACTACATCTTCTAAGTGTAAGCTGAGGTGCAGGTATGCTTATTGAAATCATGCCCAGCTACTCAAGTACTTGCTGCTGTATTGATGAAAACATCAAATACAACGTATAAACCAGTTGTGTGAAAAAGCTTTATAGTTTAAATCCATCCTTAATCAATAGAAAAAGCTTACTTATTTAGTTAGACACAAATTGCGTTTAAATCCATATTAGACCAGACTGTTAAATTAGACTTAAAGAATTACAGATTCTGAAAGATACCCTTTTGCATTACCCCATCTTATAAATTAGACACAATGAAAAATGTCAGTGCATTTTTTGACCACCGAAATACCATCCATAGTATGTCTGAGGCCGAAGAGGTTCAGAAGTTTGACTACCTTAAACCAGTGAGGGCATTTGCCAGAGCTACAAATACCAGCGTTTATGTGATTGACTACATGAAGCAAGGCTTTGAGTATGTTTCTGATAATCCTCTTTTTCTTTGTGGCAATACAGCCGAACAAGTTTTAGAAATGGGATATGGGTATTATCTAAAGTATGTTCCAGATAAAGACTTAGAGTTACTTTTGAAGATAAACGCTGTGGGTTTTGATTTTTATGAAAGATTGCCATTAGAGGACCGAATGCACTATTCGATTTCGTATGATTTCCATTTAAAAAATGACGAGGGAAAGCTGATTCTGATTAATCAAAAACTAACCCCGATGTTTTTGACCAATGATGGAAAAATCTGGAAGGCAATCTGTATAGTTTCGCTTTCTTCGGAGAAGTCTTCGGGCAATGTAAAAATCTATAGAAGCGGCGAAAACAAAGTTTATAATTATAATCTTTGTACGAATGTTTGGGAGATAGAGCATAAAATGACACTAACCAAAAGAGAAGTCGAGATTTTGCAGTATTCGGTACGGGGCTACACCATTAACGAAATTGCCGATGCTATTTTTGTCTCGCCCGATACGGTGAAGTTTCATCGGAAAAAACTCTTCGAGAAAATAGACGTAACAAGTATAACGGAGGCAATTGCTTATGCTACAAATAATAAGTTGATTTAGGGGAATATTTGATAAAAAAGGTATTACGCAAATCAAGAGTAATTTTTTTTGCAAGTATGGATAGCTCCCCACCAAATACAGGTGGGCCGTTTTTATTCAATGTCAACCTGTATAAAGCTTACTATTTCAGACACATAATCTTGTGGGTTTTCGGTGTATATAGAATGACCAGAGTTTTTAATTACTTTTAGTTCAGAGTTTGGATAAAGTTCTTTGTATTCGTGAGCAAATTCCCAATCTAAGTAATCACATTCTGGTTTTAGTATGAGAACGGGTTTGTCGTACTTTTTCATTTTGTCTCTTACATTTTCAGAAATATTTTCGCAGGATTTTTTTGTAAACATTGAGCAATACATACCTGGTCTTCCAGTCGGGATTGAAACTTTGGTTGGGTTACAAACCATACCTCCCACAAATATTTTAGAAACCTTATGTAGAATACCATCAACTTTGTTGTCTGATATGAAGGTAGTGTTTTTGGTAACATTTGCCAACGCTACCCAAATGATTTCTCTAAAACTAAAATCATTAATTTTTTCATTAATTTTATCAATCCTATCATCAATACTTGTTAGTTTTTGAATGTAATCTGTAGAATCAAACTTATCATACTTTGAAGAATCAATGGGACTGATTTGACCAGGAGATGTTAAAACTAATTTTGTTACTAAACTTGGGTTATTAGCCACAAAATATGATGCTAAGAAACCTCCCCAAGATTGTCCGACCAGTGTTATATTAGGTGCATTTATTTTTTCTATTATTTCTTTTAAATCTTGTGAATGACGCTCAACGGTATATTCGACAGGATTTTTGAGTCTTTCAGATAAACCGCACCCTATTTGGTCATATAAGTAAACATTATAGCCTTGTTTTGATATTGGCTTGAATGTTTCAATGACTGAATTATCTATATAGCCCCCTGGACCGCCGTGAAGGTAAATAATTGTTGATTTGATTGAATCGGCGTCTGATTTCAGTTGTGTGTACGCAATTTTTGACCCAGTGCTTAATTCCCAATATTCGGTAGATTCTCTTGGTGTGTCATCAAAATCTGATTCAGGGTTTGGAAGTAATATCCAAATAGCTACGGCTAAAATAACAGATAGTAGTACATACATTAAGACCTTCAATATTATTTTCATTCGAATAGATTATTTTTTAAGAATGTATCCTTTTATTTTTTACAATCGTAAATAAATATAGTGTAGAAATGTTTTTGTTTCGGTTTTTAAACCTGTTCTACAAATACTTTATCTACAATATCTTTTGTATTGTTAAAAATTATTAAAAGGTAAAATCAATATCAACATCAAAATCAGTTTGCCCAATACTAAATTTCCCTTTTATTTTGATATGAACACCACCTGCAATAAGCTCCATGTCTTCTTCGGTCAGTTCCATATCGAAGTCCATTGCTAAATCCTTTGGATTAGGCGGAATATTAAGATACAAGGTAGATGTATCGGTTTGGTCATTTACTTGAATTTTTACTCCGTTAAAGTTAAATCCTCCTGTTGCAATCCTATTAAGCGTGGCAACTGGGTCATGAATCAAACTCTGCTTGAACGCCTCGTCTTCCCATGCTTTGGCATAAATTTTTTGTAAGTTAGCCTCTGATTTCTTTTGTAGTTCTAATAAATTCATTGTTTGTTAGATTAAAAGTTTTATAAAAATTAATATACGATACTCTATTACTCAGTCAATGGCATCAAACGTTCTCTATTTAATTTTACAAGAATAAGATTGTGTTAAACCAGTACGTATCTTATTACTTCTTCCATCCGAAAATTCGCCATTGTTCTATCTATTTCGTTTTTTAGACTATCCATTACATTATAATCTGTTAGAGTGTTTTTTTCAAATTTATCTATCAGTTCAATAAAAATATCCCAATAATCAGGATTGTCATCTGGGTGAGGTATATGTCCAGAAACACCAAGCTCCTGCAACCTTTGTGCAATATCTTCACGGTCGTAGCACTGAGTTCCAATCGTAAGAAATGCCGTCTTTGTTATTATTGGATAATGGTATATTCCTGAGCCACACTGATGTATAACTAAGTCTGATATTTTACAGATGTAATCCAAAGGGAGTAATTCATTATAAAAAACATTTTGTTTATATTCTTCGCTTATTTCACAATTATTGGTAGTTATTACGGCATAGTTACGCTTTGCAAAATATTCGATATACTTTTCAACAGGAGTTTTATCGATAGTACCAGTTGTAACAAAAACCACAGGTTTATTTTTGTTTATTTCAAGAAATATCCCTAATCTAATCAACAGGTTTCTTGAAGGTTGGCTCTTAACAATTAAAGGCCCAGAGTAGAAATATGATTGTCTGTTTTCTATATCGTCTGGAAGGCACTCAATAGAGGGTATACCAGGAATGATTTTTGCCTTAGCACTCCGATAACTGCTAAAATTGTTTTTATCAAAATTATTATTTTGTAATAATTTTGATAAATTTTTTGTGGAATTGGCTGATGAAAATTGTACTAAGTCTCCTTTCTGCAATGAATGAAGATGGTTAGGATTCCTGTAACTTTTATCAATCGACCGGAAAAATCCTGTTCGCTGAATAGAAATTCTAGGTACATTGTTCTTTTCTGCTACTAGGGGTGAAGTTAGTGAACAGTCCTCTATTATTAAATTGGGTCTAATTTTTTCATATGCCTCTTTCTCTTTCTTTATAACATATTCTATAATTTGTTCACTGTTGTCAAGGGCATCAATTTTATTTCCAAAATAATCGATAGGTACACAATTTACACCTTTTTCTCTCAAAAAGCCTTGTAGGTTACTTTGAACTAAGAAGTAACTATTCCAACTTTTATTGCATCTAGTATTTAGAGCAAGTAATGGAAGCATATGAGACAAGCCCCCTGTAAAATATGGGATGTTCAAAATAGTCATTTTAGTATTATTAGCTTAATAGCGATACAACTTATACTTCAAAATCGAGTCGTTTGTGAAACAGAAATGATTTATTCTCATAAAAACAAGTACATAAGGCAGGGTAATCTTGCCTTATGTACCATACATTTTTGGTTGGTAAATATCACCACTCGACCAAAATGTCAATATCTATGAGTCCCCACATGTAGCTTCCCTTCACATGTACCTTACCGCCACCAGCAATAAGTTCGAGTTCCTCTTCAGTCAATTCCATGTCACTTTCCATAACTAAGTCTTTTGGATTGGCAGGAATGTTAAGATACAAGGTAGATGTATCTGTTTGGTCATTTACCTGAACTTTTAATCCTTCAAGTTTAAATTCTCCTTTTGTGATTCTACTAAGGGTCGCAACTGGGTCATTAATCAAACTTTGCTTAAATGCTTCATCTTCCCATGCTTTTGCGTAAATTTTTTGCAAATTAGTTTCTGCTTTCTTCTGAAGTTCTAGTAAGTTCATCTTTTTTCTTGTTTAATATTTAAAATTGATTTATAAAATTTTATTGTTTTTTCTGTAATTCTTTAGAGATACTAATCTTGTAACTTAAAGACAGTTGAGCGTGGTTTTTTATCCCAAGGGAAGCCACCACCAGTACACCCACCACCGTCTGGTCCATCTACAACGCCACCAGACACTGCGTCTAACTGGCTATCGTTTAATTCTACATCTACTGTTTCCTTTGCCGAATCTTCGGTAGATTCTACTGCTTTGTTTTTTGAGTTTTCCATTGTTTTAAATATTTAGATTTTAATGTAGTCCACTAACTTGGGAAACAAACTATTAATTAAGTCATTCCAAACCGTCTGTCCTCCACCTGCAATCATCTCAAGTTGCTCTTCTGAGAGTTCCATATTTTCTATTTCGGGTTCGGCAGGTATATTTACATATATCTTCGATTTATCAGTTTGGTCGGCTATCACCAATTCTTTTCCTTCTGGCAAAACTATTTTGACACCCGTTAACTTTTCTATCGCAGTTGTAGGGTCGGCGATTAACTCTTTTCTGAAAGTTGGGTCTTCCCATGCTTTAGAAATTACCGCCTGAATCACTTCGTGTTTTCTCTGTTCCATATATTTTGTACTTGTATGAGACAAAACTAAACTTAAACTTCTTTATAAATTTGCCAGAAATAGCTTCAAAATTGACATTCAATTATTTCAAATATTTGCCTTATTTTCTGGATTCTTTCTGACAAATTTAGAGTTGATTTTCTTTATAAATTTGCCAGAAATAGCTTCAAAATTGACATTCAATTATTTCAAATATTTGCCTTATTTTCTGGATTCTTTCTGACAAATTTAGAGTTGAATTTCTTTATAAATAAGCCAGAATTAGCTTCAAAATTGACATTCGATTATTTCAAATATTTGCCTTGTTCTCTGGATTCTTTCTAACAAATTTAGAGTTGATTTCCTTTATAAATTTGCCAGAAATAGCTTCAAAATTGACATTCGATTATTTCAAATATTTGCTTTATTCTCTGGATTCTTTCTAACAAATTTAGAGTTGAATTTCTTTATAAATAAGCCAGAATTAGCTTCAAAATTGACATTCGATTATTTCAAATATTTGCTTTGTTCTCTGGATTCTTTCTAACAAATTTAGAGTTGAATTTCTTTATAAATTTGCCAGAAATAGCTTCAAAATTGACATTCGATTATTTCAAATATTTGCTTTATTCTCTGGATTCTTTCTAACAAATTTAGAGTTGAATTTCTTTGTAAGTTTGCCAGAATTAGCTTCAAAATTGACATTCGATTGTCATAAGTTTATTGATAATTTACTCCTTAAAATAATTGGTATTTTTATTTATAGCTTTTTAAGGATGCGATACCCTTCTCTGTTGGAAGAGTAATTCGTTGATTCCTTTACATGTTGTAAAGTTATAGCGAAGAATTATTATAAAACTGTCAAGAAAACCGACGAAAGTGTATTTAAACAATTTCGGCCTTTTCTACAAAATACATGGCAATCTCTCCCTTACCTTTTGCATTGATGTTTCCTCTGTATTCAAACTTAAAACAAGGCTCGTGCTTAATTAATTGGTAGAGTGTTTCGCTTATGTTTACCTTACCGACCATTCCATTACTTTCGATTCGGCTGGCAGTATTGACGGTATCTCCCCAGACATCGTACTGAAACTTTTTGACCCCCACAATGCCTGCTACGATTGGCCCAGCGTGGATACCCAGCCGCATTTCAAAAAATGGCAAGTTGCTTTTTTCATTTTCTTTGGCTCTTTCAATCATGAACGCTTGCATTTCTAAACCTGCCAGTACGATATTTTTGAGTGAGTCTTCGCTCGGAACCGGAATCCCACCCGCCGCCATGTAGGCATCACCGATTGTCTTGATTTTCTCGACTTGATATTTTTCGGCAATCAAATCAAAGGCTTTGAAGCAGACATTAATCTCCTCAACCAAAGTTTGCGGAGTCATTTTTTCGGCGGTTTGTGTAAATGATTTAAAATCTGAGAAAAGAATCGAAACCAAATTAAACTCTCGTGCATTTACACTACCTTTTTCTTTTAATTCTTCGGCGATTTCTTCGGGGAGGATGTTGAGGAGTAGAGCCTCCGAGCGGTCTTTTTCTATTTGCAAAGCAGCTTTTGATTTACGAACCAAATTCAACCGACCCCACAAACCGACTGCTATCAAAAAGATAAACCCCAACGAAACAATGATGATATTGCGTTGTTTTTCTTTTTTTTGTACTTCTTCTTTGTGCTTGAGTTGCAAAAGGTTTTCTTTCTTTACATAAGCAATACTGTCAACTAATTGTTGTTTCTGAAACTCCATATTCATCATTCTGTTAGAAGTTTCTTCAGACTTTAGGCTATCATTGTAGATGTTAACTTTTTCATAATAATCAAGTGCCAAACCTTTTTGCCCTAAAGATTTGTAAGATTTGTAAAGACACTCACAAGCTTCTTTTTTGATTGGTGTAGCTTTCATTTCATCAGCGAAAACTAAACCTAACTTACATTTTTCAACAGCTTCTTTGTATTTTTTTGATTGAATAAAAATTTTACCGATAGCAATTCTTGTCAAACTTTTATATTGCAAATTATCGACATCTTCGGCATGTTTTAAGCATAAATTATGATAGTATAATGACTTTTGGAAATCTGTTTTTTTGTAGAATAACTCTCCTAAATTTGATAATATTTCTATCTCTAATTGTTTATCTTTTTCTTGAATTGCAAGGGGCAGTGATTGATTGAAGTTTTTTAAGGCTTTGGTATAATTACCCTGCTGCATATCAATATATCCTATTTCAAGTAGAGCTTTTGCGATACCGTGGTTATATTTTAGTTCCTTAAAAATCAAATGCGATTGATTAATGTATTTTATTGCATTTGCATAATCTTTTATGATAGAAAAAATACCGCCGATATTTAATGTAATAACTGCAACAATTTTTTTGTTGCCTAATTCTTCTTGTAGAATGATAGCTTTTTTATAAGAATCTACTGCTTTCAAATATGCCCCAAGACTAAAGTGTACCGCCCCGATACCATTTAAAATACCTGCTACCCCCTTTTTGTTGTTTGCCTTTTTATGTGCATTTAAGCTTTGTTCAAAAAAGTCAAGTGCTTTTGTGTAGTAGCCTTTGAAATAATATATTCTTCCGATGTCATCATAACATTCTCCAACTTTTTGGTATTCTCCAATACTATTATATATTTTTAAACTATTATTGTAAAAAACCAAAGCTTTTTCGGAATAACCTTTACTGTCATAATTTGAACCAATACTATACAAACTATCTGCTAATTTTTTTGAGTTTAGTGTAATATTTTTTGAGGTGGTTTGGCTATATCCCCTTTGATTTACTACACTGGTTAGTAAAAGAAAATGCAGAATATATATTAATATTTGTTTCATTAATTTCACAGTTTCAAATACGGAGCAAACGCATATATCTTGTCAATAAGTAATATATGCGTTTGATTTCTTAATACTATTTTTTCAAAAACTGCGTAAATTTAACCTTTCGGAGGTAAAAAAGGGTTTACCCCCCCCCGAAATAATATCGAGTTGTTATTCATTTAGCTCCATATCATCAATGTTGTGCTTTGCCGGCGTGTTGTTCAACGGAGCATTGTTATCTGTTTTGTCGCCCGAAGATATTTTTTTATCTTCGTGAGGCTGTTTTTTGATTCGTTTACTGGTTGTGTGTTTTGATAATTCAAGAATTCTCTTTTTTCTCGACAAAATACATGGCAATCTCTCCCTTACCTTTTGCATTGATGTTTCCTCTGTATTCAAACTTAAAACAAGGCTCGTGCTTGATTAATTGGTAGAGTGTTTCGCTTATGTTTACCTTACCGACCATTCCATTACTTTCGATTCGGCTGGCAGTATTGACGGTATCTCCCCAGACATCGTACTGAAACTTTTTGACCCCCACAATGCCTGCTACGATTGGCCCAGCGTGGATACCCAGCCGCATTTCAAAAAATGGCAAGTTGCTTTTTTCATTTTCTTTGGCTCTTTCAATCATGAACGCTTGCATTTCTAAACCTGCCAGTACGATATTTTTGAGTGAGTCTTCGCTCGGAACCGGAATCCCACCCGCCGCCATGTAGGCATCACCGATTGTCTTGATTTTCTCGACTTGATATTTTTCGGCAATCAAATCAAAGGCTTTGAAGCAGACATTAATCTCCTCAACCAAAGTTTGCGGAGTCATTTTTTCGGCGGTTTGTGTAAATGATTTAAAATCTGAGAAAAGAATCGAAACCAAATTAAACTCTCGTGCATTTACACTACCTTTTTCTTTTAATTCTTCGGCGATTTCTTCGGGGAGGATGTTGAGGAGTAGAGCCTCCGAGCGGTCTTTTTCTATTTGCAAAGCAGCTTTTGATTTACGAACCAAATTCAACCGACCCCACAAACCGACTGCTATCAAAAAGATAAACCCCAACGAAACAATGATGATATTGCGTTGTTTTTCTTTTTTTTGTACTTCTGCTTTGTGCTTGAGTTGCAAGAGGTTTTCTTTCTTTACATAAGCAATACTGTCAACTAATTGTTGTTTCTGAAACTCCATATTCATTATCTTATTTAAAGCTTCCTCCGACTGCATACTATCTTCATAAGCATGTGCTCTTTCAAAATAGTATAAGGCCAGTTTATCTTTATTTAACGACTTATATGATTTATATAAGCACTCACAAGCATTTTTCTTCAGAGAGAAAAAACCTATTTTTTCGGCTTGCTTTAAACCTGACTTACATTTATCAATAGCCTTTTCATATTCTTTAAACTCGATGAAGATTTTTCCTATCGAAACCCTTGATTCACTTCTGTACTGGATATTCCCAATTCTCTCAGCTTCTTTTAAGCAAAAGTTGTAATAATAAAGCGACTTATCGAAATCTGATTGTGAAAAAAAAAGTTCTCCTAAATTAGCAAGTATTTCTACTTCTACATAAGTATGGTTTGTCTCTTTTATCAGTTCTAATGCTTTATTAAAATTATCAAGTGCCTTATCAGGACTCCCTTGTTCTTTATACAGAATACCTTTTTCAAGCAATATCTTAGCCATACCCTTTTGGGCATTTATTTCTTTATACATTAGATTTGCTTTTTCATAATACTTCATTGCATTGTCGTAATCTTTGACTTTAGCATATATTATTCCAATGTTTTCGATGATTGTTGCCGAAAATTCTTTATCCTCTTTTTTTACCTGAATTTTCTCATTGGCTTCAGCAGCCTGTTTTAAGTATTCTACTGCTTCGGGATATTTCCCAATGTTATGATATAACCCTCCCAAATTATTTAAACTGGAAGCAATACCCGATTTATCGCCTGCTTTTTTAAATACTGCTAAACTTTCTTTAAAATATTGTAATGACTTATAAATATCTCCTTGAAAATAGTACAATACGCCGATGTTTGTCATACAATCACCGATTTTGATATTATCTCCAATATTTTTATAAATTTTCAAACTACTTTGATAAGATTCTAACGCAAGCTTTTGATTATCAAGATTTTCATATTTTTTAGCAACTTTGAAAATGCTATCGGCCAAATATTTTTGTGATTGGATACGATTCGGATTTGATTGCCCAAAAGAACTTATTTGTCCTTTAGTCAAAATAAACATACAAATTAAAATATGTATTAATCGTTCCTTCATGTAGTTATAAAATGGTTTATATAAACTGAAAAACGTATATATTCAACTTTAGAATACATACGTTTAATCTTTCTTCAAAAGTCTCAAGATTTTAATAAATAGCAAAATTACTTACTAAAAACTATCCACGTCTAATAAAATTACCATCTACCCCTCCCGAAATAATATCGAGTTGTTCTTCATTTAGCTCCATATCATCAATGTTGTGCTTTGCCGGCGTGTTGTTCAACGGAGCATTGCTATCTGTTTTGTCGCCCGAAGATATTTTTTTATCTTCGTGAGGCTGTTTTTTTTTTGATTCGTTTAATGATTCCATAATTTCTGAAAATTTACTTTAAGTGAGAAAATACTTATTAAGCATTAATACACCGTAAAATTATCTTGATTTGGCTTGATAATACTGACAAAAAAGGCGATAAAACTGGCATATACAAATTCATGACTATACGTTACAGCAGAAATAGATTATATCTTACCGAGACCGAACAACAATTAATTAAACAGTTCCCAATTTTATTAGGTGGGGCTGGTATAGGTAGTATTATTGCCGAGTGCTTACTCAGGTTTGGGTTTGAAACCCTCACAATTATTGATGGCGATAACGTAGAATTATCTAATCTTAACCGCCAAAACTACACCCAAAAAGACATCTCAAACGCCAAAGTCTTGGCTTTGAAAGAGCGGCTATTGGCAATTAATAGCGAAGCCAAGATAACAGCCGAAAACTGTTTTATTACCCACGAAAACGCAGAAAAAATCATTGGAGGGCATAAATTAGCAATCAATGCTTTAGATTTTACTTCGGATATTCCGCTTGTTTTCGATAGAATTTGCCAACAATACAACATACCTGTTTTGCACCCTTACAATTTGGGATGGGGAGCATTGGTAATTGTTATTGAGCAAATTGGCTTAGAGACTCTAAAAACAGAAGGCAGATTCAACGAAGTTGATGTGGTGAGATATATTTGCCAAAGCCTCAGAGATGCCCAAAAACCACAGCAATGGTTAGAAGAAATAATAGATAAATACCTCAACGAAAATAAACAATTGCCACCCCCGCAACTCTCGGTTGCATCTTGGATAGCGGCTGGTGTTTGTACACAAATAGCTTTTGAGATTGCGATAGGCAGAGAGGTTAAAAAATTCCCTGAGTTTTATTTTTCATCCATTTCAGATACTTGATGCTTCTTTTTGTGCTTGAGGTAATCTTCGTATTCGTCAATATCGGTTAGCGTTGGCATTAAGTCGTAGTTAAGATTAAGTTTTTTAAATGCAGTCAAGGCCTCTTTGGCAACATCGGCGTGGCTCCATTCTTTGTTCAGAAAAACTGCGTCTAATACATCTTCAATTTTTTGCTTCAATTTGACAAAATTCAGACCGAGTAAGTAGTATCCGCCGTCTTCTACTTTGCCGATAACTGCTTGTTTATCAGTTAATTTTACAAATGTATTCTCTAAAATTTCGGCATTGAGAGCCAAACAATCTGAGCCAATGATAGCTGCTTTCTCAAAACCCGAATCATACATCTCTTTAAATGCAGCCGCCATTCTAATTCCTAAATCATTGCTCAATTTTTGCGTATTTTTTTGATAGATTTCATTGGGCCAAATATCCTGATTATCAACAAAATCGGAGTAATAAAGATGTTTTTTACAACTTAAATTTTGGGTGATTTGCAATGTATGATTGAGGAGTTCGCGATAAATCTCTAAGGCTTTTTCATCGCCGGTAGTTTTGGCAATTCGAGTCTTGACTTTGCCCAAAGCAGGATTCTTTACAAAAATTATTAGCCCGTTTTTTTCTTGCATCTGAAATTAATTATGATTTTTGTCTTTAAATCTACGAGAGAAAACCTCAAATCGATTTACTTATTCATCAAAAAAATTAAAATATTTATCTTAGGTTATGAAACAAATCATTTTTACCGACAAAGCTCCAGCAGCAATTGGCCCTTACAGTCAGGCCGTTTTAGCAGGAAATACTTTGTATGTTTCGGGTCAAATAGCATTAGATTTGGCGGCGAGTGGCGATATTAAAGCCGAAACGGATAGAATAATGCAGAATATTGGTCATATTTTGGCAGAAGCAGGTATGGACCACTCAAATATCGTTAAAAGTAGTATTTTCTTGAAAGATATGAACGATTTTGCTTCGGTTAATGAAGTTTACGGAAGCTACTTTACTTCGGCTCCGCCCGCTCGTGAGACCGTTCAAGTTGCCAGACTTCCTAAAGATGTCAACGTTGAGATTTCGGTGATTGCCGTAAAATAATTCTACGATTTAAGCAGTATGAAACCCGACAGCTATTAAAAAGCTGTCGGGTTTTTGGTAATTCTCCCAAAACTTCACGACTTTTGTACTTCAAAATTACCAAAGACAAATACACATTCGATGAATATCCTTATCATTGGCTCAGGCGGACGTGAGCATACCTTCACTTGGAAAATTGCACAATCAAAACTCACCGAAAAACTTTTTGTAGCCCCCGGAAATGCCGGCACTGCCCAAATCGCAACAAATTTGCCATTGGCTGTTTCAGATTTTGATGGAATCGGCAAAGCGGTTATCGAAAACGAAATCGGATTGGTGGTTGTGGGTCCCGAAGAACCTCTCGTAAAAGGAATTGTTGATTATTTTAAAAGCAAAAAAGAACTTCGCAAAGTAAGAATCATCGGGCCAGATGCTAAGGGAGCAATGCTCGAAGGTAGCAAAGATTTCTCTAAAAATTTTATGGTAAAATACGGAATCCCTTGCGGAGCATCGGCTACATTTACCAAAGATACGCTCGAAGATGGTCTGAAATACTTAGAAATACAAAAAGCTCCATTTGTTCTCAAAGCAGATGGTTTGGCTGCTGGAAAAGGGGTAATCATCACCAACGAACTCGCCGAAGCCAAGAAAACATTGGTCGAAATGCTCGCCGAAGCTAAGTTTGGCGATGCCAGTAGCAAAGTTTTGGTTGAGCAGTACTTATCGGGAATCGAACTTTCGGTATTTGTACTTTCGGATGGCAAAAACTATAAGATTCTGCCCGAAGCAAAAGACTATAAAAGAATTGGCGAAGGAGATACGGGTCTGAATACGGGCGGAATGGGGGCGGTATCGCCAGTTCCATTTGCCGATGCAGCGTTTATTCAGAAAGTCGAAGATAGAGTGGTAAAACCAACTTTAGCAGGTTTGCAAGCCGAGGGCATCAAATACGTAGGCTTTATTTTTATTGGATTGATGAATGTAGATGGCGAGCCTTACGTGATTGAATACAACGCTCGTATGGGCGACCCCGAAACCGAAGTGGTGATTCCTCGTATCAAAAACGACTTGGTAAAATTATTTAAAGCAACAGCCGATGGTAAGTTAGATAAAGTTAAGTTTAGCATCAATCCAAAATCGGCGGTGACGAGCGTAGTTGTTGCCAAAGGCTACCCTGAAGATTATCGCAAAGGCGATGTGATGGATATTCCTGCTGCCGACAAAGATTGTATAATTTTTCATGCTGGCACTAAACTAATTGCAACCGATTCTGTCCAAGAATCGTCCTCACAAGTAGTTACAAATGGAGGTAGAGTAATGGCTCTCACAGGTATGGCCCGCACAATGGAGGCTGCCATTAAGAAGTCGCAGAAAATGGCTAAAAAAATTAAGTATAAAGGTAAATATTATCGAAAAGACATCGGTAAAGACTTACTTGCTTATTCGAAGTAGTCGGTTATTTACCGACTATTTTATTGAAATGGTTACAAAATACCCCCACAAGCGTATAAAATCCTAAATTCTGAATTCAACTTTATTTTATCCACGATAGACAAACAATATTCCTGATGACAAAAACTTTACAAAGACTATGTCTAATTGCGTATATCTTACTCGCAATTAGCCCTAATAAACTACTTGCTCAAGGCAATTTTGCCGAGCTAAGTATAGCTACTGATTTAGTTTTACCTGTCGGACTCACCTTCGATAACCAAGGCAAAATGTATGTTTGGGAAAAAGGTGGTAAGGTCTGGATTTATCAAAATGGACAAAAACTACCGAATCCTCTCATTGATATTCACGAAGAGGTCGGTGATTGGAACGAACACGGTCTAATTGGCTTTGCACTCGACCCCGAATTCAGCACAAACGGTTATTTCTATTTGCTTTACACAGTAGATGGTCATTACCTAAATTACTTCGGAACTCCCGAATATTCCCCAAATAATGTTGACTCGGTAGATATTCCACAAGCTACAATTGGCCGAGTTACGCGATATACTGCTCAATCGAGTACAAATTTTACTACAACGGATTATAATTCTCGACAAATATTAATTGGAGAATCGAAAACAACAGGAATTCCTGTATTGTATGTTAGTCATGGACTTGGAACACTCGGTTTTGGTACAGATGGCTCACTTTTGGTTTCAATTGGTGATGGAGCCTTTGCAGGTGGATGGGATACCGGTCATAATGAATACACCATGGCCGACCAATCAGAGGCAAAAGGTATTCTGAAACCTTACGAAAACATAGGAGCGTATCGCTCACAAATTGATAGTTCTTACACGGGTAAAATCTTACGTATTTCGCCAATCAATGGTGATGGTTTGGCTTCCAATCCTTTTTATAGACCCAACGAACCCCGTTCGGCGAGTTCACGAGTTTGGACACTCGGGCATAGAAATTCTTTTAGATTTACGGTTAAGCCTAATTCGGGTTCGCACAATATCGAAGAAGGAAACCCCGGTTTGATTATCTTTGGTGATGTCGGAATGGCCACCAACGAAGAAATCAATATCGCAAGTGCTGGTGGACAAAATTTTGGGTGGCCTCATTACGAAGGTATGGATTATATGCCCGGCTATAACGAACCCACTTACATTCCAGCCAACCATAAACTGCCCATCATTGACTATCGAGGTCAAATGCCTCGTACTTATAAAAACGGACAGATTTACACAATCGGCTCTCCTGAGTTTACAGGTTTTGATTTTATTGGCGGAGCTGTGATTGGTGGAGTTTGGTATGAAGGGGATATTTATCCTGAACAATATCATAATTCTTATTTCTTTGCCGACCACGACCCAGGCTGGATAAAAAGTGTGATGTTTGATGGAAGTATGAATCCCATGGGAGTAAATGCAATAGGTGATACTCCTACGGGTATTTCTTGCATGGCGTATAACCCCACTGATGGTTATATTTATATTTGCAATATCATAACAGGTACTGTTTCAAAAATTATTTACAGTGGTAATTTACCACCAACTGCCCGAATCGAGGCTTCAAATCTGTACGGATTTAGTCCGTTAACCGTTCAATTTGACGGAACAACCTCTACCGACCCCGAAAATGCTGGGCTGACATATTTTTGGGATTTTGGCGATGGTACTACAGCATCAGGTGCCACACCTTCGCACGCTTTTACTACCTCTAACAGTGATGTGGTATCGTTTGATGTGACCCTCACTGTAACCGATAACCAAGGACAAACGGCAACTACAACGATTAAAATATCGCTTAATAATACACCACCAACTATTGTATCAACGAGTATTGATGCTCTTGATAAATTTAACAACTCTAACACCACAGTTAATTTATCGGCCAATGTACTTGATTTAGAAAGTCCAAATAATTTTACCTACAAATGGGAAGTCTATTTGCATCACAATACCCATTCGCATCCGGTACAAACTTATTACAGCAATAATTCTAATACAAACCTCGACCCATTGCCATGCGACGAGCATATTTATTATTATAGGATTACCCTAACGGTTACAGATGCCCATGGCTTATCAACAGTTTTTTACAAGGATATTTATGCTAATTGCAGCACAATTACCGATAATACTCCTCCAACGACTCCCGTGATAGTGTCGGCACGACCACAAACCGATAATAGTTTGATAATTAATTGGGAGCCATCGACCGATAACCAAGCAATTTCTACCTACGAATTATTCAGAAATGGCGTTAGTATCGGAGTATTCCATCATGATGTTTTGAGTTATCGTTTTTATAATTTAACCATAGGTCAAACCTACAGATTTACACTCTTAGCCCGCGATATTGCAGGTAATGTCTCAGAATTGAGCAACGAAATGACGGTAACGTTTCAGCTGCCTCAAGATTGTAGCGGAACAACCTATTTATCGGACCTAAACTGGGTTTCAATCAATTCAGATGGACCAGATTATGTTAAAAAAGATATTAGTTATGACAATAATCCGCTGAAAATCAATAATGTTACGTACCCCAAAGGATTATCGATGCACGCAAATTCGGAAGCTGTTTTTGATATTCTGCCAAATGTGAAGAGATTTAAAGCTGTTATCGGAATTGATGATGAAATGACCCAAAATACGTGCGGCTCGGTAGTTTTTAGGGTATATTTAGATAATGTTTTGACGTATGAATCACCAACACTTTATACGAATTCAAATGGAGTTTTGATAGACTTGGATGTGGAAGGGCATAGCCAGATTAAATTAGAATCGAATATCGGACAAGATAATTATTATTGTGACCACGGAAACTTTGCTGATGCTAAATTTCTTGATTGTACAACAGACATTTTACCACCATCAGTACCAACGAATATCTCTGTAAGTACCAATAATTCAGACCTGATTCTATCTTGGTCATCTTCTACCGATAACGTTGCTGTGACCGAATACAAAGTCTTTCTGAATGGTATTCTTTTTGCGACATTACCTCCCAATGAGACAACCGTTGTTTTAACCGGAATGGCAAATCAAATGATTAAAGATTTACACATTCAGGCTTATGACTATGCAGGTAATATCTCTTCGAGCGGAAGCATCAAGAAATGTGTCGAAACCCTCACCACAACCGAGACCTATTTGAGCAACCAAAATTATAATGTTTCAGTAAACGGAATCCTAAACTCGACTTCTACAATCGAGCCAAACGCAAGGGTAAACTTTACTGCATCTAAAGCTATAATTCTAAATCCAGGATTTAAAGTGGATAGCGGCGGAGTCTTCCAAACATTCATTGTGGGCTGTACTAACTAAATTATTCTTTTCGCAGAACAACATTTGGTTGTATATTTGTGTTAGAATATTGTAGTTTATCAAAGAATTATGTGAAATTTAGGGGATAATTTGCTGTTTGTTGATTGTAAATCGTTCGTTCATCGGTGATTAACGGTTTTCTGATAACAAACTATTATCCACTTTTTTAATTCCGAATACGGCACTAATTCACTAATTCAACGTTTGAAATGGGTTGTAAATCATGTAGTACAGGCGGTTGTGGCTCTGTAAAAGCAATAAATAATAAAGAAAAATCGAACCACGTAGGCGGATGCAATAACAACGGAGCGTGCGGAACTGGCGGTTGCAATAAAATGAACGTTTTTGATTGGTTGTCGAACATGGATGTTCCGACCACGATGCGTTATGATGTTGTAGAAGTCAAATTTAAAGGTGGTCGTAAAGAATATTTCCGCAATTCTAATCAGCTCGAACTCTACACTGGCGACTTCGTAGTTTGCGAAATGCCAACGGGCTATCACATCGGTACGGTTTCTTTGCAAGGCGAATTAGTACGCTTGCAGATGATAAAAAAGAGTTTTGTCGATAACGACGAAATCAAGAAAATCCTCCGTAAAGCTACTGAAAAAGACATGGAAAAACACGAACAGGCAATCAACCGTGACTTGCCGACGATGTACCGTGTCCGTGAAATAGCCAAAGAATTGAAACTTCAAATGAAGGTTTCGGATGTAGAGTTTCAGTCAGATAATACCAAGGCTACGTTCTATTATTCGGCCGATGACCGTGTAGATTTCCGTGAATTGATTAAAGTTTTGGCCAGCGAATTCAAGATTAGAGTCGAGATGCGACAAATCAGTTTACGCCAAGAAGCCGCCCGAGTAGGAGGGATTGGTTCTTGCGGACGTGAACTTTGCTGCTCGACTTGGTTGACGGATTTCAAGGCGATTCCGACCTCGGCGGCACGTTATCAGAACCTGAGTTTGAATCCTACTAAACTTTCGGGCCAGTGCGGGCGATTGAAATGTTGCCTCAATTATGAGCTTGAAACTTATATGGATGCCTTGAGTGATATTCCGCAAATAGAGAAACCACTCAAAACAGAGAAAGGCGAGGCATTGCTCCAAAAAACGGATATTTTCCGCAAAATCATGTGGTTTAGTTACCATAATGATTCTAACTGGCACTCACTTCCGATTCCGAAAGTGTTAGAAATCGTCGAAATGAATGAGAGCGGATTGATTCCTAAAGCCCTCGATGATTTGTCGTTGCCAGATAGTATCTTAGAAAAACTACCTAAGAATAGCGATTTAGCTCGATTCGATAAACGTTTGCAAGATAAACGCAAGTCAAATCAGAACAACAATCAAAACCAAAAGCAGCAGAACAATCCGAATAACCAGAAGTCGCAGCCAAATCAAAATCAGCAGCGACCGCAAAATAATAACCAATCATCCGCTCAGAAAAACCAGAATATTCAGCCTACGGCTCAATCGAACCAAGGTCCAAAACCGAATAATCAGCAGCCTGGGCAGCCGAATCAAAAGCCAAATAATCAACACCCAAATCAAGGGCAAAAGCAGCAACCTAAAGGTAATCAGCAGCCGCCTCAACAACAGCCAAAGCCGCAGAATCAAGCTGAAAAACCTCAGGCACAGGGTGGCGAAAACCAGCCAAAGCAGGGCAACAACAAGAATAAGTATTGGAAAAATAAAAAGAAAAAATCTGAATAATGAAAAAATATTTGTTTGCCTCTTTACTTTCAATGACCCTTGTGTTCTCGATGTTTTCGTGCGAAGACAATTCGATTTGGAAAGGGCATGAAGACATCAAAGATGGCAATTGGTATATCAAACAAGTGCCTGCTTTTAGCTTTGAAGTCAAAGACGAAACGCTTACTTATAATGTTTCGTACTTGGTTCGCAATGCCGTACAGTACCCTTACTACAACCTTTACCTTACCCGCGAATTGTACGATGATAGGGGTAAATTGCTCAGTTCTAAACTCGAAGAATTAATTTTATTCGACCAAAAAACTGGCAAACCACTTGGCGAAGGACTCGGCGACCTCTTCGACCATAAAATATTGACTTTGAAAAATATAAAATTCCCCAAAAAAGGGAAATATAAAATGCTACTCAAACAATATATGCGTCAAGACCCACTCGTTGGGATTCTTTCTGTCGGAATTAATGTTGAAAAAGTAGTAAAACAATAATACATGGTTTCGGGTTTTGTGTTTCGAGTCGAGTATTAACCCGAAGCCGCAAACACAAAATCCGAATTTTTGATGAAACTCCCATTTTTTCCTCTCAATTTAGTCGCTTACCCGCACGAAGACCTCAATCTTCATATTTTTGAGCCTCGTTACCGACAACTGATAAATGAGTGCCTCGAAACGGGTCAAACTTTCGGAATACCCCCTTTTATCAATAATCGCCTGCTCGGATACGGTACCGAGATGAAAGTCGTTGAGCTTTCAAAACGCTACGAAAACGGACGCATGGACATCAAAACTCGTGGTTTGAGGATATTCAGAATTACTGATTTTCAGAACCCGATGGATGATAAATTGTACGCTGGTGGAGATGTAGTTTTTATTGATAACGAAGATTTATCCGAAGAGGTAAATCCCTATCTACAGTCATTAGTCGAAAAACTTTACAAAATTCTCAAAGTAAAAGTAGATTACAATAAATCATTTTACCAGCCATTTAGCTACCGAATCGCCCATAAAATTGGACTTTCGCAATCCGAAGAATACGAATTGCTGACAATCCCGACCGAGACTGGCCGCCAAATTAGACTTATCGAACACCTCGAACGCATAATTCCAGTAGTTACAGAAGTTGAAAGAACCAAAGATAGAATCGCTATGAACGGTCATTTCAAAAACCTCGACCCCCTTTCGTTTTAGATTGTATATTTTGAAATTATTATTTATACTTTATATTTTAATAAAATTGTATTAATTATTTACATTGAATAAATTAATAAAGTTGAATATATTAGAATAATAATTTATACAATTTAATATAAATAATTTGAAGTAATTGTAAATATTATTTTGATTGTATTTTCAGTATAAATTGAATATTCTAAAAATAAATTAAATTAAAGAACCCTGAACCACACCGCAGTTAAAGCCTTAATTTTGCTTTATAATTTTAAGTTTATAGCTCAATCGACAGTATTATGATTATCAATCACCGCCCACGAAGAAACCGTAAAAGCTCGGCAATACGTGATTTAGTACAAGAAACCAGCCTTTCTATCAATGATTTTATCTTTCCGATGTTTGTCATGGAAGGCCAAGGAGTGAAGAATGAAGTAAAATCAATGCCGGGTATTTATCGTTTTTCGTTGGATACATTGCTCGAAGAAATCAAAGAAATAACCGATTTAGGTATTAAATCAATCTGCTTATTTCCGAATTATCCCGAATCTAAAAAAGATAAATTTGCTACCGAAAGCCATAATCCAAATACTTTGTACATCAATTCTTTGAAAGCCATCAAAGATAAATTTCCTGAATTAGCACTGATGACCGATGTAGCGATGGACCCATACAGCAGCGATGGTCACGATGGATTGGTCGAAAACGGTAAGATTCTGAATGATGAAACCCTCGATATTTTGGGTAAAATGGCTTTAGCTCAAGCTCGTGCGGGTGCCGACATCATTGGGCCGTCGGATATGATGGATGGCCGTGTTGGATATATCCGAGAGTTACTCGATGACGAGGGATTTTCGGATGTCTCGATAATGTCTTACACCGCCAAATATGCCAGTGCATTTTACGGACCGTTTAGAGATGCTTTAGATTCGGCTCCGAAATTCGGCGACAAGAAAACGTATCAGATGAATCCTGCAAATGTTCGTGAGGCACTCATCGAAGGGCAGCTGGATGTTGAAGAAGGGGCTGATTTTTTGATGGTTAAGCCTGCTTTTTCGTATTTGGATGTCATCAAAACCATGAGCGATAATTTTAATTTACCGATTGCGGCTTACAATGTTTCGGGCGAATATGCCATGATTAAAGCCGCCGCAGCCAATGGTTGGCTCGATGGACAAAAGGCCATGCTCGAAATGCTTTTGAGTATCCGTAGGGCAGGAGCGAAGGTGATTTTGAGTTATTTTGCTAAAGAGTATGCCATTTTGAAGCATAGTTGATAAATCATTATCGGTGATAGAGAATTCTTCTTTCTATCACCGATTCTTTCAGTCTTCAGCCATCAATACCATTAAACCAATTATCAAAATAAAACTGTATTCGACTCCACCTGTGCCATGCTCACCCACAAACCAACCCAATTGAGCATGAATAAGCACAATTCCTACCAGAAGTATTAATATAAATCCGGCAGCAATCCATCTTCTAAGTACGCCAATGGCAAGCAAGATACTTCCGATTATTTCATAAAAAGTGATTACCCAAACTAAAGTTATACCTATTGGCAAACCCTTTGCCGAAAGGAATTCTCCGAAACGAGGAATTGTACCGTTGTAAATTCTGACAACTGCATGAAGAAAAAATACCAATGCTATGCCGAAACGTAGTAGAATAATTGTGTTTTGGAGAGTGAGAATACGGTTATTCATTGGCTTTTTTTGTTGAAGCTATTAGCAAAAAGCAAATGATGAGTAAAACACTGTATTCGATTCCGCCTGATTGATGCCCGACCACAAACCATCCGTTTTGGATATGTACCAAGAATATCCCCATCATCAAGACAAAGATAAAACCTGCACTGATGATTTTTCGGAAATATCCCAATGCCAAGACTGCTCCACCAATTAAATCGAAAAGTGTGATGCTCCAAGCCAATAGTGGCCCAATGATAAAGCCTTTTGAGTTGAGAAAAGCTCCAAAATCACCAACCGAGCCAACGTAAAGTCTGGCGGCTCCGTGTGCCATCATCATGAGTCCGAGGGTGATTCTGAGAAAATTGAGGTATTGATTGGTTGATAAAAAAGGGTAAGATTGCATTGTAGTTTAGGTAAGAGATAAAAGACGATAACCGAAGCCCCTGAGAATCAGAATTGCTACGACACAAATTAAGTGAAAATCGAAATATAGAGAATCACTAAAATTTCGTGATTTTTAACAAGTAGAAGTTATAAAATTTGAAGAAATGGATGTTTTTTATCTACTGATGACCTGTATTTACACAAATTATCTGAAAATTACACAGCCCAAAAATTGATGTGGTTTGGAGAATTGGAATCCTTTTTTGCAATAATATATTTGATTGGCCAATCTACCTTGGTTTGTATCGTAGATTGACCATTAATGTTATGATGAATTGATTTTTATGATTTATCATTTACGAAAAGGAAGACTCATAACCTTGAATATTTCGTTTGAGTCTGGATAGTTTTCAGGATTAGTTATTCCCAAACTCTCTGGTACTTGGTCTTTTTTATAATTGAATGTTCCGAAAATTATATCCCAAAATGATATGATTGCCCCAAAATTTTGAGCCTCATCCAATTTGTTGCTATGATGGTACCGATGTAGCTCGGCAGTAATAAATATATAATTCAACCAACCAGCTCTGATATCAACATTAAAGTGCGATACCAAGCCGTTAATCCCCATGATTGTATTCACAAATAAGAGTACTTTACTATCTACACCAAGACCCACAAAAACAATCTGACTTATCAGCATTACAACAATGGCATTTAAAGGATGAGCCACCGGATGCATCAACAAATATACTTTGTCGGGTAGATGATGGGCAGCATGGATTTTCCATAAGAATTGCCCAAATCTCCCTTTGGCTTCGTGGCTGATTCGATGAAACCAATATTGTAAGAATTCATAGATGAGCAATGCACTAACGATACCCCAAAATAATGGTAAGCCTGATAGAATGCCTTTTCGGCCAGCATAATCGAATGCTAAGAGTCCAATCAAATACTTAAATCCGAAGCCAGTAGTACCAACAAAGGCGGCGTATTTTAAATCTCGGATAAATGATTTGATAGTCATTTTCCATTTTTCTTTGAGCGGGAAAACAAATTCGATAGCAAGCATTAAAACAAAACGACCAGCAGCCATTGCGGTGAATGCTCCTTTGACATTCCAGTTAAATACAGTAGTTAGGATACATAACCCGATTCCAAAAATTAATAAAAATGGATACAGACCAAACGTGATGGTTTTTTTGAGAGCGTTTTTTTGATACATTGTAAGCCAAAATAGTTTTAGTTCTTTAATTGTCGTAAAACTATTGGCTTTGGGTAATTAGTACAATTTACAAAAACCGCCTAAAGTACGTTATTGAACAAAGTTCTCAAAAAGTTCAGAATTATGATAGACCGTAGAATCCAGAAAACAAAGGATATTTTATCAAGGGCATTAGTTAGTCTTATCCGAGAAAAAGACTACGATACCATTACAATTCAGGATATTTTAGACCGTTCAAATGTAGGACGCTCTACTTTTTATACCCATTTCGAAAACAAAGACCAACTGCTGATTGCGGGCAATGATAATTTCAAGAAAATCCTTCACTCACACTATATTAATGGCGAATTTGTTATCAATTTTTCATTCTTTTACCAACACATTAAAGATAATTACAAACTGGCAGATTATTTTTTTGGAGCAAAAGGAGGCGATATATTACAGGTTTTTTTCCGAAACTTATTGACCGATATGTTGCTTACTCATGCAAAAAATAAGCAGAAAAATCTGGATAGAAGAACTATGAAGATGCTATCGTTTAAAACCGAAGCCTTAGCTGATGCTGTGATACATCTACTAAGGCTATGGGTCGAAGACAAAATGCAGTTTACTATCAACGAAATGGTTGCAATGAGCAATGCTATTCTCAAACCATTTCTTTTAGAGATAGAGGGAAGTCATAATTGATACGTAAACTGTTTCTTTAATATGGCGTATGTATTTCTTGCAAAAGACTATTCCGAAACAAGCATCTTTAGTTTAATCCTAAACATTCCATTGAAACTATCTTCTTCTTTGATAACTTCTTTGCCTTTTTTTGAAATATAAAATCTCTGATACCCCATGTTGCGAGGTAGTGTGTATTCTAAAACCCAGCAATCAATGTTTTCTACTTTTTCGCTCGCTATAACTTTGTAAACTTCAAAATTAGGAACTCGGTAGCCCGGGTCGTAAAATTTAATCTTGAAAACTGCATTTTCTTTGAATGGCAGTAGCGGAAACATCGTTAGGTCGGCGTGCCAGTTTACAAAATGACTGCTTTCGACTGCGGTGTTAAAATCTTTTAAATATTTTTCTTTTTGAGCATCGGTCATTTTACCTTCGATGTTAGCCGTTTTTTTCTCAAAGTCGAGGCTAATTTTCTGCCCTGTGCGTTTCCACCAATAATCGTGTTTGATGGTCGATAAATCATTGGCACGTAAAAGACTGAATGCTGTATGCGAAACCGTGTCTTTTTCGAACCATGTTTGCGAGATTGCCACTGCGTCATTTTGTTTCGTGATGTCCATTTGTACCAACGTTAGGTTTTGAGCGGGCTTATCTTTTCCACTTTTAGCATAAATCAAATACGTAGATTTTCCAAAATGCAAATCTTTCACAGCAAGATTCCGAGAATCCACCGTAATGGTATCTTTTTGGGCATTGCAGTAGAGAGTTGCCGCCAAAAGTAGGCTCTTTGTAAGTAATAGTTTCATAATTATTTTTGATTGATTTATAAAAATTGGTTTTACTACATTTTTATTGCTCTTAGACACATAAACGACGGAAACTCGTTTAATTCTTTGAAGTGTCGAGCATCATGTTTTTCAAATTCGGCGGTTGGTTTGGGTTCTAAAATCTTATCAAGCCTAAATCCATTTTCAATTATTGGCATCAAGCAAGATTGCAGAGACCTTTTATAACAATTCATTTCGATTGGAAATCCAAAGCCTGTCCAGACACACTTTACTGCTTCAGTTGTGAAATAATTGCTAACTTCATAAAAAGTGTATTCAAAGAATGGATGCTGACAAGAAATCACCAAAATCCCATCTTTTTTCAATACACGGTTAAACTCCGAAATCGTATCGTTCCAATCTTCGATGTAATCTAATGCCAAAGCACATATTTCAATATCAAATGTTTCGTCTTCGAAATTCTCTAATGGTTCGCACAAATCATGTACAAAAAATTTGCCTTTACTACGATTTCTTTTTTGAGCCAATTCTACCATTTTGTTGCTAATGTCAAAGCCAATAACATCTGCACCTTTTTCGATTAATATTTCGGCATATTTACCCGGCCCGCAGGCGGCATCAAGAATTTTTTTATTATTCAAATCCTCGGGCAATAATCCTAAAGTATTGGGGCGGTCATAAAAAGCATTGTGTGGTTTGGTATCAATTTTTGCATTATATGCTTCGGCGAGTGCTTCGTAAGCATTAATTATTTTCTGTTTCATAGGTTTGATTTTGTTCGATTTATTTTAAAACCCGCCATTTAGACATAATTTTTAGGTTGATTTTAGATTCTTGGTAACCACATTCCCAATGTAGCTCCGATGATTCCGATGACCGTAATGATTGTAAATACCGAAATAACCCCTGCTGTCAGATTACTGAGTGATTGCGTTCGCTTTTTCTGAGCATAGAAATATAACTCTAATAATATCAACGAAATCGGTACTGCATAAGCAAAAGTTGAGAGTACCCACAGAAACGGCCCCGAAAAAGTTTCGGTGTTAAACCCTACCGGAGCTTGATTAATCACCAACCAAGCCATCAATCCTACCCTAAAAAACCAAACACCATTTGTAACCATAAACAACCTCAATGCCCACTTTCGATGTTTTTTGAACTCTTTGTTTCTGGCAGTTTTTACTGCCTGTACTCCGAACCAGAATATATATATGATTTGTAGGCTATTGGTTGTGTGCATAAATGTATCGCCAACTGTGCCACGTGTCCAGACCATGATAACTCCTGCCAAACTAACAACCATTGCCGTAAAAACATAAATTCTACCTAACCACTTATGAAAAGCCCCGAATCGCTCTCTGACTTGCGGGATAATCTGCAATGGCCCACCGATTACGATAATTGCCGCCAGCAATACATGAATCCCGACCATCAGGTTTCCTTTCCAGTCGCCAGCAACATATCCTTTGGGCAAAACCACATTCCATTTTTCAAATTGACCTTTGAATGTAGCAACGTGATAAACCGCAATTACATAAATCCCGAATATCCATTGCCCAATTGCAGCAGCTACAAACCAAGCCTTGACCGAAAGGTCAAGTAGTTTTGGGTTATAAAGTAATTTTTTCTGTGATAATTGTACACTTGTTTGCATTTAGAAATAGCTTTTGTTTTTCCAAAATTAGGTAAGCTATTTACTAAGCCATTAGACAAATGTCCTATTATGATGAGTGGATTTTTTTGCTTGTGAATTCTATGGTTTCTTCCGAAGCCTGCTCAAATGCCTTTGTGTAATTCCTAAATATGATGCTATATAAGTAAGAGGTACGTGCCTAACTATATTCGGATGCTCAACCAGAAACTTATTATACCGTTCTTCGGCCGATAAATTTGCCATGTCAAAGGCCCTCTGTTTGTTCGCCTCTAAGCGTTTATTCAAAATTTGAACAGTATAGTCTTTTTGTGTGATACCCTCTCTTGCTGCAATCTCAACATCATCTCTGCTAATCCTCAATAATTCACAATCGGTAATACATTGTATATTTTCATTAGAAACCGTTCGATTTAAGAAGTGATAATAAGAAGTAAAAAATCTACTCCCGTCGTTGAGGTCATTCGTAATCTCATTGCCGTCGGCATCTACGTGGAAATTCCGCATAAAACCCGATACTATAAAATTATGGTATTGTGGTGCCCTACCAGCGGGTTCGATGATGGTATCTTTTGTTACAGATACAGGTTTGAATAATTTTCGACAGAGAGCTTTGTCAAATTCGGGTAAGATTAAGATTTCGCCAATGTAATCAAACATCTTTTCGTAGTAATGATTCATCGTCAATTAGTTTAGGTTCAAATACCTTCAAAAGAATGCAATAATTGACTTTTAAGCAAAACTTTATTTCCGAACGGCCGAATAGTTAAATGAGTAGTAAAATTTAAGGGCCACTCCATATATATAATGTAATTGGAGTAGCCCAAGAAATAAGTTATTCAAACATATAAACATTATTGGTCATGCTCAACGCACCAAAACTCGTTGCTGTTCCGCCACCAGTCCTGACCTCCTTTCCTCCGACATACATTTTCAAAGTAGCCGTTTCGCCAGCCTTCCCTTTCGACCCCGTTGCAGTTGCAACCAATAACTTGATTGAAGACTTTGCCGTAAATTCGTTTTTCCACGGGAGCTTCGTTACTTCAATCACTTCGTAGTCATCATTGTTTGTCGTAGCCACCACGATAAACGACCCCGAGAAGTTACCAGTTATTTCATACTTAACCTCTCGACTCCCCCCGCCATTAGAAGGTTCTTCGCCTTTTGAGCATCCTTGCAGCAATAAAAATGCTGCCGCAATCATCCAGTAATACTTCAATTGTTTTTTCATGGTCAATTATAATGTTTAATTGTTTGGAAATAAAACCACAAAATAAGTGCAGAGCATAAAACCAGAAATCCCCTAAAATGTGTGATTTTACAAAAAACAAGGCCGATGCGATATTTCATTCCTAAAATCGACTGTTTCTAAATTACACAATTCAAAAAAGTTTTGGATAGATGGAATTTGAAAGCATTAGAAGTAGTTTGCAGCCTGATTGTTTCTTTCGGATATCGATTTTCTGAATAAAAAAACCGAATCTGAAATTCATGACAGATTCGGTTTTTATTTTGGTAAGTTATTTAATCGATTACTTTGGAGTAGATACTCTTAAATTTCCACAACCATCAATATATGCTTTGAAAACTGTTCCAGAGTTAGCTACAAAACCCGGAGTTAATGTGATTGATTTACCGGCATCGTATGTTACATTAGCTGTTCCACTAATCACATTGTTGGCAAATATTGTCTGAGAAGCTTCGTATTTGACAGTACCCGTCGAAATAGCATTTGTGATTGTCATAGTTGAAGGGCAAGTGCTTACCGTTATATTATAAATTTTATTTAGGCAAGCTGTGCTTCCATCAGTGACAGTGTAACTCGTATTGGTAGCTGGTACATTAATACTTCTTGTAGTAGCCCCATTCGACCACACATAATTACCTATCCACGGTGCTGTGAGAGTTACGGTGGGAGTTCCGTTTGGAACAACTACTGTCTCAGTTGAGAGGTTCAAGTCCTTCATTACAGTAAATTTGTCTTTTACCACATTAGGTTCTCCATCTATGCTAACCCACGATATATCCATTCTGTTTGATTCAACTTCAATCAGATACGAGCCCTGATGTGAGAGGTTGTAGCCCGCAGCCATGGCATCGTGCGGCCACGAAGTCTGAACCCCAGTTTCGAGTCGTCCTCCCGAACCCACAACAGCATATACTATACCGCCAGTCGAGGTTTGTTTATTATAGAAACATGAGTTTGCCGTACCATCATATTTTCCGCTTGATGTACTAACCTCATGAGTTCCGGGATTATAGCTACTCTCAATACCATAATGCCCTTTTATTAACTTCGAGCGTTCATAGTCATGGCTGTGTGCCGATAATACTAAATCAACATTATATTGTTCAAAAAGAGGTACTAAGTTTTGGCGAACTCCTATCATTTCTGGCTCAGAATCTGAATCGTGCTTTCCTTTTGAATAGGGCGGAGTATGCACCATCACAATGACCCATTTTTGTGTGTTTGTTGCTAAATCATTTACTAACCATTGCCGTTGGATACTACCATTCTCATAAACACGTAGATTAGAACCTGCCTCTTTTCCGTACGGGTCTATACTAATGACATGTATATTACCATAATTGAATGAGTAGTAACGTTCGACATTCGATGCCACACCTCCTGCTTCGGCATTAGTAAATAAATCAAATACATTATAATATGTCAAGCCAGTGATATTTGTATAGTCGAATCCAACAACGCCATACTCATGATTTCCTATAGACGGATAAATAGGTGTTTGCTTCATAACCCTATAATTTTGATAAGGCTGGAAATAATTGGCCTGAAAATCCAGCTCATTGGCATTCCAATAAGCTAAATCACCCATTTGCAAAAACAAATCAGTGTGCTTGTTTCGTCCATACTCCAAAAATCTTTCCTGAACTTGCCTTTGTGGGTATTTCCCCGAACCAAAACATCCCATCGCCCAAATCCTTGTTTTTCGTTCCGACCCTACTGCCGGATTCGTTATGAAGTAATTATCCGATGTTCGTTCGAGAATAGTAGAATTTGTTTCAATCGAATAGTAATATTTAGTATCTGCACTGAGACCCGAAATCGAAACATTATGTTCAACCATTGATGCTGTTGTAGGCGTCAGTAAATTCAAATTATTTGGGTCTGTACCATATCTGACTTGCCCGATTGTCGAAGTAGCGGTTCTCCATATAATCTTTATTGAGTTTGGAGTTGACTTCTGTAAATACGGCCCTCTTGTAATGAAATCGGATGTTGTTTTTATACCTACTAATTCAAAAAAGAAAGATAAATCGGTACTATTTAATGTAGCTTGATGGATTTCAACAGCAATTGTATTCGACCCGACCACCAAACTCGTTCCTTTTATGAATATTTCATCCCAGACATTTCCATCGTCTTCGGCATTACTTGCCATTGTAGTTTTTATAATATTCGTATAACTATTGAAATTATCCCTAAAATACTCAACACCATTTATATATAGTACAATCCCGTCATCTCTCCGTATTCTTAGTTTGTACATATCATCCAGAGTGCCAATGTTGAAGGTTTTCCGAAAGTAAGTCGTAATATATTTACTGGCTGGGTTACTCCCGTAGTTGATAATCGTGGTTTCATCTCCTTCTCCGTAGCCAAACTCACCTACACCCAAGCTCCACGTGGCATCATTATAACCTACGTTTTTCCAAGTAGAGCCAGGGTCAGTGTTATTGTCTAAATATCTCCAACTATCCGTTTGTCTGATAATTGCATTTTGTGCAAACGGGAATACACTCAAAGATTTTAATTCTAAATCAAAAAACAAATCCGAACTATCATTAGCATTTTGATGGACTTCTACTGCAATGATATTTCTACCCAAACGAAAAATATGTGGGTCTATTAGTATTTCAATCCAAGTGTCACCCTCAGTAACGAGTGGAGCATACGTATGAAAACCAAAAGGAAGAGGTAGGTTATCCCTAAACACAATTCGGCCATTGATATAAACAACTATTCCATCATCTCGCTTAACCCTTAGTTTATAAGCGGCACATGTCCTACTAACGGTAGTATCACCACCATCCAAATAGCCAGTCAATGTAACTTCCTTCCTGAAATACGCAGTACGGTGTTTGTTCATAGGGTCGCCCCCATATCCTATTGTTGTACTCACAGGGTCGCCATATCCAAGCGGAGCATTACCTGTTCCCCAAGCACTCACATTGTATAAGGTATCTGTTTTCCATCGGGTACTATCCGGAACACTAAATCCCATATCCCAGTACTTCCAAGAACTTCCAGCACCGATGATTTCTACCGTATGCTGTCCCAATAACGGCAACCATACTAACGTTAACAAAAAACTCAATATCTGTTTCATAGCCTTACGAAATGTTTGTTTAAATAAGTTGAAAATAAAATTTCTGCACTTATCAAATCTATGTTTCTTTTATTTCATCAAGTATGATAACAGTCATCAATAACAATGATTACGTTTATGTATTAGTTTTGTAGAATATTGTAAATTGCACAATTCAAAGAAGTTATATAAACGTTCGGATTGGGTGGAAATGTAAGTCATTGAGAATAAGGGAGATGGGAGTAAGGTTATAAAAAACTTTTGGATGGGGTCTTGACACGGGTAAAAAAAGGCCGTACCTTTGCAGTCCCAAAAGCGATAGGGGTTCGACGCTACGGAGCAAGAGCATGGTAGATAAGGGCGGTTAAAAAATAAATTTCGCAAAACATTTGGATTTATAA